>NZ_JARBUT010000009.1 GCF_028882275.1 Nocardiopsis sp. N85 | reverse complement strand
TCATCGCGCGGGAGACGGTGATCGACAACGTCAATCCCACGATCGTGCCCCGCGCCCAGATCGCCCGGGAACGCCGCGAGAAGTCCGCCTGACCCTCCTTCTCGGCGACCGAACGCAGGGGCTCTCCCGTAGGGGAGGGCCCCTCGTGCGTGTCTGTAGGTTCTCAGCGGGGTTGTCCTCGAAAGGCATCACGAACTGGCGCGAGGCACCAGTCCCTCAACGAGACGACGCCTGATCCGTCTCATCGTTCTGTCCGATTCTGCGGCGACAGTCCTCATCGTGGCCCGCACGGGGGTGCCTTCCGAGGGCAGGGCACGGAGCCCTTTCCCCGATCACGGTGGCGTGAGCGGGTGCCCGGTACAGTTCCCCGCAGGTGGGCCGCTCCACGGGTGGGCAGGGCCCGTGAACAGGAAGAGCGCTCACCATGGTCACCGACAAGGACCTCACCCCCGTGCGATCGACGCGGTCCATGCCGCTGGTGTTCGTCGCCGGGGCGGCCATCGGGGTGCTGGGCGGGATGATCGGCCTGGGCGGCGCGGAGTTTCGCCTACCGCTGTTGATCGGCCTGTTCGGGTTCGCCGCCCTGTCGGCGGTCATCTTGAACAAGGCGATGAGCCTGGTCGTGGTCCTGGTGGCCCTCCCCGCCCGTCTGGTGGCCGTTCCCGCCTCTGATCTGATCGTGCACTGGCCGGTGGCCGTCAACCTGCTGGCCGGGAGTCTGGTGGGCGCCTGGGTCGGGGCGACGTGGGCGGTGCGGATGCGCTCGGCCACCCTCTACAAGGTCCTGGCAGGGCTGATGGTGCTCATGGCCGCCGCTCTGGTGGCCACCCACACCACCACGCTGGGCACGCTCCTGCTGCCGTTGTGGGCACAGGTCGTCGCCGGGGTCGTGGCCGGGTTCGGGATCGGGGTGGTCGCCGCGATCATGGGCGTGGCCGGGGGCGAGTTGCTGATCCCCACGATCGTGCTGCTGTTCGCCGTGGACATCAAGACCGCGGGCAGTCTGTCGCTGGTGGTGTCGCTGCCCACGATGCTGGTGGCCTTCGCCCGCTACAGCCGCGACGGCAGCTTCGCGGTGCTGGGCGCCAATGTGCGCTTCACCTTGGTCATGATCGCGGGCTCGGTGGTCGGTGCCGTGCTGGGTGGGTTGCTGCTCGGGGTGGTGCCGGACCTGGTGCTCATCCCCGTGCTGGCGGTGATCCTGCTCGTCTCGGCGGTTAAGCTCGCCCGCCACGACTGAACCGGCCGGTGCCCGTCAGAACCCGGTGGTGGCCCATGGTTTCCACCTATCCCGCGGACTGCTGCGCGACCAGTCTCGGGTTCGGCCTGCTGTCCCGCTCTTGGACCGCAGGTGAACCGTGAATTCCTCGGCCGGTGCGATGGATTGAACGTCGGGCCGCTCCAGGTCGCGTAGGAGCCGGGCTCCGTGACCGGTGCACCGCATCGGCTCGCGCAGCGTTGAACGGTGGTGGGGCCGAGCCTCGATGTCGGTTTCCAAGACGACGCGCTCGATTCTCATCGTCGCGCCATTTCGGACAAGTAGGTGGCACAACGATGAGAATGGTACATACCTAACGAGAGCCTACGGTGTCGGCCGGGAGGGGAGGGGCCGACCGGTCACTCGTCCTCCAGGACGGCCTTCATCCGATCGATCTCGACGTTCTGCTCGGCGATGAGGTCGTTGGCCATCTTCATCACCGTCTGGTCCTTGCCGAACTCCAGGACCTCCTCGGCCATCTCCACCGCGCCCTGGTGGTGGGCGGTCATCAGCTCCACGAAGAGGTGGTCGAAGTCGTCGCCCTCCGCGGCGGCCAACCGCTCCATGTCCTCCTCGGAGACCATGCCGGGCATGTCCTCGTGGTCCACCTGGAGGTCGCACCGGGGAACGTCGCCCCCCTCTTCGTGGTGGGCGGCGTCCTCGCCCAGACCGCAGAAGTTCTGGTGGGCGGGGTTCTCCCGGGCCGGGCCGAAGACGTTCTCCTCCAGCCAGCCCTCCATCGCGGTGATCTCGGGCTCCTGCGCCGCGGAGATGCGCTCGGCGATGCCCCCGATCCCGTCGCGCTCGTGGCGCTCGGGGGCCAGGTCGGTCATCTCCAACGCCTGGGCGTGGTGCTCGATCATCTTCACCAGGTAGAAGACATCGGCCTCGTTGTGACCCTGTTCTTCGGCCAGTGCCGCGATCTGGTCGGCGGTGGCCGGTGACGACGACTCTCCCGGGGCACCGGGGGCGATGACGTTCGCCGACTCCTGCGGCTCGTCCTCCCCGGTGCAGGCCGAGGCTCCGAGGAGCGCGAGAACGGTTCCTGCCGCGAGTGCCAGGCGACGCACGGGATGTCCTCCAAGAACGGAAGTGTGGGGCGGGCCCGGGGCTGTGCGCCGCCTCCGGGGGCCGCGCGGCGTGCGCGGTGGTCCCGGCCGGAGGAGAACGCTCTGGTGGGCTTTCTACTCACTCCCGAGGTGTTCTGTCCACCCTTGGGGCCGTGTCGGCATCGTTTCGTTCACTCCATGTGTCTTGAGTGCGCGGTCTGTCCGATGTGGGCACTCTGCATGTCTCGCGGTGTTTCTCCTGGTCCACGACTTAAGGGGGGAGTACAACACAAAGTAGTCAATATATTGCACCATGTGTTCATCGGGGGTGTGCCGTGGGCGGGGGGAACGGACGAGGAGGGCGGCCACCGGGCGTCCTCCTGCGCTGGGGCGGGGTCGGCGCGACCCTCGTCCTGCTGCTCGCGGCCACCGCGGCCACCGCGGCCCCCCGGGCCCGGGCCGGGACCGAGGACGAGGTCACGGCCGAGGGGATGATCCATGTGGCCGGGCTGCCCAAGCCGACGCCGCTGGACCGCGAGGCCGCCTTCAACTCCGATCTGGCGTTCACCGGCGACCACCTCATCGGCGGGAACTACGACGGGTTCGTCGTCTACGACATCTCCGACCCCACCCGGCCCTCCGTCGTGTCCACGGTCGTGTGTCCCGGCGGTCAGGGTGACGTGTCGGTCAGCGGAGACCTGCTGTACTTCTCCGTGGACTACCCGCGGGCGGGCGAGGAGTGCGGCGCGCCCGCCGTTGCGACCACCGACCCCGACGGGTTCGAGGGCATCCGGATCTTCGACATCTCCGACAAGGAGAATCCGCAGTACGTGGCGGCGGTGCGCACCGACTGCGGCTCGCACACCAACACCCTGGTCCCGGGCGAGGACGGCGAGCACGAGTACGTCTACGTCTCCTCGTACTCGCCCTCGGAGCGGTTCCCGAACTGCCGGCCGCCGCACGACAAGATCGCCGTCATCGAGGTGCCACTGGCCGATCCGGCGGCCGCCCGGGTCGTCGCCGAACCGATGCTCTTCCCCGACGGCGGGGCGGACTCCACCACCGGCTGCCATGACATCACCGTCTACCCGGAGCACGGCATCGCCGCCGCGGCCTGCCTGGGGGACGGCCTGCTGCTCGACGTCTCCGACCCGGTCGCCCCGCAGGTCCTGGACCGGGTCCGGGACCCGAACTTCGCGTTCTGGCACTCGGCGACCTTCACCAACGACGCCGGCACGGTGATCTTCACCGACGAACTCGGTGGTGGGAGCGGGGCGGTCTGTACCGAGGAGATCGGACCCGAGCGCGGAGCGAACGCGATCTACTCGGTGGACCGCTCGGGGGACCGGAGCGAACTGCGATTCAGGAGCTACTACAAAATGCCGCGTCACCAGACCGAAACCGAGAACTGCGTGGCGCACAACGGTTCGCTCATCCCGGTTCCGGGCCAGGACTTCTTCGTCCAGTCCTGGTACCAGGGCGGGGTCTCCGTCATCGATCTCACCGACCCCGACCGCCCCGTGGAGATCGGCCACTTCGATCGGGGTCCGTGGGATCCCCAGACCCTGCGCACGGCCGGTTCCTGGTCGGCCTACCACTACAACGGACACGTCTACTCGTCCGACATCCGGCGCGGGCTCGACGTTCTGCGGCTCACCGACCCACGCCTGGAACCGGCGCGCGAGGTGGTCATGGAGGAGTTCAATCCCCAGTCCCAGCCCTCCTTCTCCGGACCTGAGGGGCACCCGTGACAACGTGACGGTCAAGGACCGAACCGGGGTGGTGACGCGGTCCGCCGGAGGGGCCCGTCATCGCCCTCCACGCGAATCTAGGCGCCGTGCGCAACCGGACCGGGACGTATTGACAGTGTGTTAACCGGCCTGTTTCTTTTGTTCCCCCCTATACAGATAGATGTTGAAGTGTGTACTTTTTTCCTGTTCAGCGCCA
Organism: Nocardiopsis sp. N85; assembly: GCF_028882275.1. Lineage (GTDB taxonomy): Bacteria > Actinomycetota > Actinomycetes > Streptosporangiales > Streptosporangiaceae > Nocardiopsis > Nocardiopsis lambiniae. Next base: position 255,845 of record NZ_JARBUT010000009.1, on the reverse strand, counting down.
AACCCGAACAGGAGCCCCCATGGCGTCGTCCCCCACGCACACCTCGTCGCCGCGCTCGCGGAGATCCAGACTGAAGAGGGGATCGGTCGCCCTCGCCGGCGCCGCCGCCCTCGTCGGTGGTCTCCTCGCTCCTTCCGCCGCCGTCGCCGACCAGACCTTCGTCAGTGACGCCGACACCAGCGCCAACGTCACGCACGTCGCCAACGTCCCCAAGACCGAGGCGATGAGCGACTTCAACTCCGACCTCGCGTTCACCGGTGACCACGCCATCGGCGGCAACTACAACGGCTTCGTCATCTACGACATCTCCTCCCCGGAGGACCCGCAGGTCGTCTCCGAGGTCCTGTGCCCCGGCGGTCAGGGTGACGTGTCGGTCAGCGGAGACCTGCTGTACTTCTCCGTCGACTACGCGCGTGCCAGTGACGAGTGCGGTGCCCCCTCCGTGCCCACCAGTGACCCCAACGGGTTCGAGGGCATCCGGATCTTCGACATCTCCGACAAGGAGAATCCGCAGTACGTGGCGGCGGTGCGCACCGACTGCGGCTCGCACACCAACACCCTGGTCCCGGGCAAGGACGGCGAGCACGAGTACGTCTACGTCTCCTCGTACTCGCCCTCGGTCAACTTCCCGAACTGCCGGCCGCCGCACGACAAGATCTCCATCATCGAGGTGCCCCTCGACGACCCCGCCTCGGCGCAGGTCATCGAAGCCCCCGTGCTCTTCCCCGACGGCGGCAACACCAACACCAGCGGTTGCCACGACATCACCGTCTACCCGGAGCACGACATCGCGGCCGGCGCCTGCATGGGCGACGGCATCCTGATGGACATCTCCGACCCGACCGCCCCCGTCGTCACCGACGTCGTCCGCGACACCAACTTCGCGTTCTGGCACTCGGCGACGTTCACCAACGACGGCGCCACGGTCCTGTTCACCGACGAGCTCGGCGGTGGTGGCGGCGCGGTCTGCACCGAGGCCATCGGCCCGGAGCGCGGTGCCAACGCCATCTACACGATCGACGGCTTCAAGGGCAAGAAGAAGGACCTCGAACTGGAATTCGAGGGCTACTACAAGATCCCGCGCCTCCAGAGCACCACCGAGAACTGCGTGGCGCACAACGGTTCGCTCATCCCGGTTCCGGGCCAGGACTTCTTCGTCCAGTCCTGGTACCAGGGCGGCGTCTCCGTCATCGACTTCAACAACCCGGCCAAGCCGAAGGAGATCGGCTACTTCGACCGAGCCCCGATCAACGAGGACCGCCTCGTCCTCGGCGGTTCCTGGTCGGCCTACTACTACAACGGCTACGTCTACTCCTCCGACATCACCCGAGGACTCGACGTCATCAAGCTCACGGAGCCCCGGCTCCGTCCTGCCGAGCGCGTCGGCATGGACGAGTTCAACCCGCAGTCGCAGCCGGAGTACCGCCCCGGCCGCCGCTGAGCCGCACCGAAGCCCCCCGGTCCGCACCGGGCCGGGACGGGTGACGTGAGAGGGGCCGCGGCCGTGCACGCCGCGGCCCCTTCGCGTACCCCCCGTTCACCCCCTAGTGCACAGGAGTCCCCATGCCTACAGCACGCAACAGGAAAGGTCCGCGTCGCGCCACCGCTCTGGCCGTGACCGCCGCGACCTCCCTGCTCGTGGGTCTGCTCGGCCCGGCGACCGCCCACGCGGACACGCCTCCGGCCGACGCGATCCACAGCTCCAACATCGAGCACGTGGCCCACGTGCCCAAGCCCTCCACCGTCCGCAACGTCAACTCCGACCTGGCGTTCACCGGCGACCACGCCATCGGCGGCAACTACGACGGCTTCGTCATCTACGACATCTCCGACCCGGAGAACACCACCGTCCTCACCGAGGTCCTGTGTCCCGGCGGTCAGGGTGACGTGTCGGTCAGCGGAGACCTGCTGTACTTCTCCGTGGACTACCCGCGGGCGGGCGAGGAGTGCGGCGCGCCCGCCGTTGCGACCACCGACCCCGACGGGTTCGAGGGCATCCGGATCTTCGACATCTCCGACAAGGAGAATCCGCAGTACGTGGCGGCGGTGCGCACCGACTGCGGCTCGCACACCAACACCCTGGTCCCGGGCGAGGACGGCGAGAGCGACCTCATCTACGTGTCCTCGTACTCGCCCTCGGAGCGGTTCCCGAACTGCAAGCCGCCGCACGACAAGATCTCCATCATCGAGGTGCCGCACGACGACCCGGCCTCCGCCGCGGTCGTCAACGAGCCGGTCCTGTTCCCGGACGGCGGCAACCACAGCCAGCCCGGCCTGCTGCTGCCCACCCAGGGATGCCACGACATCACCGTCTACGCCGAGTACGACATCGCCGCGGGCGCCTGCATGGGTGACGGCGTCCTGATGGACATCTCCGACCCCGTGAACCCGGTGGTCACCGAGGTCGTCCAGGATCCGAACTTCGCGTTCTGGCACTCGGCGACGTTCACCAACGACGCCAAGAACGTGCTGTTCACCGACGAGCTCGGCGGCGGCGGCGCCCCGACCTGCACCGAGGCCATCGGCCCGGAGCGCGGTGCCAACGCGATCTACCGGATCAAGGGGAAGAAGGCCGAGCCGGTCCTGGAGTTCGCCAGCTACTACAAGATCGACCGGCACCAGGGCGACCAGGTCTGCGTGGCGCACAACGGTTCGCTCATCCCGGTTCCGGGCCAGGACTTCTTCGTCCAGTCCTGGTACCAGGGCGGCGTCTCCGTCATCGACTTCAACAACCCGGCCAAGCCGAAGGAGATCGGCTACTTCGACGTGGACTCCCGCGTCGAGGAGGGCGTCCTGGACAACGACACCTGGTCGACCTACTACTACAACGGCTACGTCTACTCCAACGACATCACCCGTGGACTCGACGTCCTGAAGATCACCGACCCGCGTCTGCGGGCCGCCGAGCGCGTTCGCTTCGACGAGCTCAACCCGCAGGGCCAGCAGGGCTACCGCCCCGGCCGCTAGGGCGGACACCTCACCCGGGCGGGGGCGGCGCGGACGCGCCGTCCCCGCCCCTTCGCGTCCGGGGCCGCCCGTACGGAGAAGCCGCCGAGGGGCACCTCCGGCACCCGGATCGCGCGGCCGGTCGCCTCGGGGAGGTCGACGCGAGGGCCCTCCGGTGGCCGGAGACCGGTCAGGAACGGAGAAGCCCTCCACCGTTCCGAGTGTCCATCATGGTGGTGGACCCCATGGTCGCCGACCATGGGCGGAAAAGGATCGTCGGTGATGGCGACGGCATCGAGATCCGCGAGGAAGGGTGACGGGACGCCATGACGAAGGGTTTCTCCGAGGAGGAGCGCGCCGCGATGAAGGCGCGCGCGGCCGAGCTGAGGACGCGGGAGCGGCGCGGCCGGTCCGCGGACAAGGCGGCGGCCGACGAGGCGGACGTGCTGGCGAAGATCGAGCAGATGCCGGAAGGGGACCGGGCGCTGGCGGAGCGCGTGCACGCGATCGTGACCACCTTCGCCCCGGACCTGGCGCCGAAGCCGTACTACGGGCAGCCGGGCTACGCGAGGAAGGGGAAGGTGGTGTGCTTCTTCCGTAGCGGGCTCCTGGACAAGGAGCGCTATTCGACGTTCGGGTTCGCCGCGCAGGCGGATCTCGACGAGGACGACGGCCTGTGGCCGACGGCGTACGCGCTGACCGAGCCGACCGAGGAGGCCTGGGAGCGGCTGGCCGGGATCGTCAGGCGGATCGCCGGTTGAGGGGTTCCGTCCCGCGGGGGTGACGCGGCTCCCGGAGCCGCGTCACCGCCCACGAGCGCCGCGCGTCCCCGACCGGTGGACCAGCCCCGCCCCGTTCGGGATCAGCCGAAGAGACGGTCCGTGGGCACGTCCAGGACCTCCGTCATCCGGCCGGTGAAGTAGACCGTGCCCAGTGCCAGCACCCGATCGCCCAGGGCGGCCACCCGCGCCGGGGACAGCTCCTCGGTGTCCGCCCGACCCCAGTGCGCGGGCGGGGCGTACTCGAAGCGCAGGTGCGCCTCGGGCAGGCGCACCATGGTCACCGGCAGGTCCCCCAGCACCCCCACCGCACCGGAGACGTCCTTGTGGTCGGGCAGGCACAGCAGCACGTGGTCCACCCCGCCCCAGACCGAGCGGGCGTGCGCCAACGCGGTGGCCACCCCCACCCGATCGATCGCCGAGTCCACGATGACCTCGGCCCCCGCCGCCCCCGGCACCGGATGCCGCGAGAGCCGGGCCGGCAACCGCAGGGTGCGCAGGGTCGCGTGCAGCCGTTCCGGATCCGGCGGTCGGCGGCCCAGGCACTCCAGGGTCCGCGCCGCCGCGGCCGTGCCCAGCACCCCGGACGCCGCCGACAACCCCGGCGGGCGCAACCCCACCGGCGGCTCCGCCCCCGGACGGTCGGGGTCGGCGACCTCGGCGACCACACGCCCCCCGGTGACCTCGACCAGGGCGGCGTCCACGGCGGCGGCGACCTCCGGGACCTGAGGCAGGCGCACCAGGGCCCGGGTGCGCTCCCCGACGACCCGGGTCTTCTCCCGGGCGATCTCGGTCACGGTGTTCCCGAGGATCCCCACGTGTTCGGCGAAGATCGCCCCCATGGCCACGACCTCCGGGCCGATCAGCCGCAACTCGTCGCGGTGGCCGCCCATACCGGCCTCCAGCACGCACACGTCGGCACCGATGTCGCGGGCGTGCAGCAGGGCGGCCACGAGGAACAGCCCGCTCGGCGCCAGGTACCCGCCCGCCTCCTCCGGGGAGGGCAGGGTCCGTCGGACCCGGTCGATCCGCGTGCCCAGGGACTCCAGCACCGCGTCGGTGACCGAGGTCCCGTCCACCCGCACCCGTTCCCGGTAGGAACGGAAACTCGGTCCGGTGGCCAGCACGGTCCGCAGCCCCGCCGACGCCAGCGCGGCCGCCGCCGTCGTGGCGGTGGTGCCCTTGCCCTTGGAACCCACCACGCCCAGCACCGGGGGCCGCTCGCGGTCCAGGCCCAGGGCGCGCAACAGCTCCAGTGCGCGGGGCAGATCACGGGTCAGACCGGGGGCGCGGTCGGACCACTCGACGAAGAAAGGGTCAATGACGGGCATGGTTCCAGTATGGTCCGGGTGATATCGCGGACCGGACTCCTCACCCGGCGTCCGAGGCCCGGTGAAGCCGCGTACACTGACGCGGTGTGTACACCCCGACCTCCGAAAAGTCGTGAGTGAGGACGGCGCCGCAGGGCGCTACGCCGAGGTGACGGCGGAGATCCTCTCCCGAGCTCCCGAGACCGACATCGACCCGCGCCTGGATCGCGTCCGCACCCTCCTGGACCTGCTGGGCGATCCGCACCGCAACTTCCGGGTCATCCACGTCACGGGAACCAACGGCAAGACCTCCACGGCCCGCATGATCGACGCGATCATGCGCGCCCGCGGCTTGCGCACGGGCCGCTACACCAGCCCGCACCTGCGCACCGTACGCGAGCGCATCGTCATCGACGGGGAGCCCGTCTCCCAGGAGCGGTTCGTCGAGATCTACGACGACATCCGCCCCTACATCGAGATGGCCGACTCCATGAACGACGCACCGCTGTCGTTCTTCGAGATCCTGACGGTCATGGCCTACGCGGTCTTCGCCGACACCCCGGTCGACATCGCCGTCGTCGAGGTGGGCATGGGCGGTCGATGGGACGCCACCAACGTCGTCGACGGAGACGTCGCGGTCGTCACCCCCATCGGCATCGACCACACCGAGTACCTCCCCGACACCGTCGAGGGCATCGCCGACGAGAAGGCGGGCATCATCAAGCCCGATTCCGTCGCGGTCGTCGCCCAGCAGCCGGTGGCCGCGGCCGAGGCACTGCTGCGCAACGCCGCCGAGGTCGGTGCCCGCGTCGCCCGGGAGGGCCTGGAGTTCGGAGTCCTGAGCCGCGAGGTCGCGGTCGGCGGACAACAGATCGCCGTCAAGGGCCTCACCGGCAGTTACGACGGTCTCTTCCTGCCGCTGTTCGGCGCCCACCAGGCGGGCAACGCCGCCGTCGCCATCGCGGCGGCCGAGGCGTTCGCCGCCACGGGCGAGGACGCGGCGGGCCTGGACCCGGCCATCGTCTCCGAGGCGCTGGCCGGGGTGGACTCACCCGGCAGGTTGGACGTGGTGCGCACCAGCCCCACCGTCGTCGCCGACGCGGCGCACAACCCGGCCGGAATGATCGCGACGGCCGCGGCCGTGGAGGAGGCCTTCGGCTTCTCCCGACTGGTGGGCGTGGTCGCGATCATGGCCGACAAAGACGTCGAAGGGATCCTGGATCCCCTGGAACCGTTGCTCGACGAGATCGTCGTCACCCGCAACTCCTCACCCCGCTCCCTCGAACCCGAGGACCTGGCCGCCCTGGCGGTGGGGGTCTTCGGCGAGGATCGCGTACACGTGGCGCCCCGACTCGACGACGCCCTCGACCTGGCCGTGGGCCTGGCCGAGGAGAGCGGCGAGTTCGGCGGTACCGGTGTGCTCGTCACCGGTTCGGTGGTCACCGCCGGAGACGCGGTGCACCTGCTGCGCGGCGCGGGGGAGTGAGCGGGCCGACGATCTCACTGACGAAGGGAAACCCATCGTGCGTGTCGTCTGCGCCGTCGTACTGATCTTCGAGGTCATCGTCATCGGCCTGTTCATCCCCGTGGCCATCTCCCTGGAGGGGATGGACCCGGCCCTGGCCGGCGGGCTGTGGGGCGGTATGGCCGCCGCGGCCCTGGTCCTCGCCGGGCTCCAGAAGTACCGCTGGGCGCACTACGCCGCCTGGGTGTTGCAGGCCGCGTTCCTGTTCAGCTCGTTCATGGTCTCGGGTGCCATGCTCATCGCGGTGGTCTTCGTCTCCCTGTGGGTCACCGGTGTGATCATGGGGCGCCGCACCGACCAGATGAAGGCCGCGCACCTGGCCCGGGCACGGGCCGAGGAGGAGGCGGAGGCGGGGAACGCCGTCAGTGCCTCGTCGGGGTCCTGAACGCGATAGTGTGACGCACGTTTCCGCGTGCACAGACGCCGTGGGCGTGTGCCCGTGTGCGCCACGCGGAGTCCAGTGAGGAGTTGAATCGCACGTGGAACGCACTCTCGTTCTCATCAAGCCGGACGGCGTCCGTCGCAACATCGTCGGAGAGGTCATCTCGCGCATCGAGCGCAAGGGCCTGAAGATCGTCGCGATGGAGCTGCGCACGCTCGACGCCGACACCGCCAAGACCCACTACGAGGAGCACTCCGAGCGGCCGTTCTTCGGTTCGCTGGTGGAGTTCATCACCGGTGGTCCGTTGGTGGCACTGGTGGTCGAGGGCGAGCGCGCGGTGGAGGCCTTCCGTGCCCTGGCCGGCGCCACCGACCCGGTGACCGCCGCCCCCGGCACCATCCGGGGCGACTTCGCCCTGGAGGTGCAGCAGAACATCGTGCACGGCTCGGACTCCACCTACTCCGCCGAGCGCGAGATCAAGCTGTTCTTCCCCGACCTGGGCTGAACCCGGTCGGACGCCGAACACCGAAGGGCCGCCCCCGCGGGGGCGGCCCTTCGCGGTGTCCGAGGGCGGGAATCCGGCCGAACCCCGGACGCGGTGAGGGGGCCGCGGTTACACTTTCCTCTCCGCGCGGCCCGGTCCTCGGTGCGGGGGCTCCGAACCGGTTCGATCCGCATGCGTTCGCGGCGTTATCACCGGACTTTCGCGCGTCTCGCGGACTCCGGAGACAATAATTCGGTGTGTTTGCGTAATCATGTAAGTGCGTACCGTTACGATACGGGAGACTGGATACCTATCGTGCCGGAACGACTACGTATGGTCGCCCTGTGTAACCACGTCCGACACGGCGCCTCTGAGGACGTTACATGCCGAACAACCTTGCTTTTCTCGGCCGGGACATGGCCGTTGACCTGGGAACCGCCAACACGCTCGTGTACGTGCGTGGTCGCGGCATCGTCCTGAACGAACCCTCCGTCGTCGCACTCAACACCTCGACGGGCAAGATCGTCGCCGTCGGCATCGAGGCCAAGCAGATGATCGGCCGCACGCCGACCAACATCACCGCCATCCGACCCCTGAAGGACGGCGTCATCGCCGACTTCGAGATCACCGAGCGGATGCTGCGCTACTTCATCCAGAAGATCCACCGGCGTCGCCACTTCGCCAAACCGCGCATCATCGTCGCGGTGCCCAGCGGGATCACCTCCGTGGAACACCGCGCGGTCAAGGAGGCCGGTTACCAGGCGGGCGCGCGCCGGGTCTACATCATCGAGGAGCCCATGGCCGCCGCCATCGGCGCCGGGCTCCCCGTCCACGAGCCCACCGGCAACATGGTGGTCGACATCGGCGGCGGCACCACCGAGGTCGCCGTCATCTCCATGGGCGGCATCGTCACCTCCCAGTCCATCCGCGTCGGCGGCGACGAACTCGACCAGGCCATCATGACCTTCGTCAAGAAGGAGTACTCCCTGATGATCGGGGAGCGCACCGCCGAGGAACTCAAACTCGCCATCGGCTCGGCCTACCCGACCGGCGCCGAGGAACTCCACGCCGAGGTGCGCGGCCGCGACCTCATCAGCGGCCTGCCCAAGACCATCGTCATGTCCGAGTCCGACGTCCGGCAGGCCATCGAGGAACCCGTCATCGCCATCATCGACGCGGTCCGCGCCAGCCTCGACAAGTGCCCGCCGGAACTGTCCGGCGACATCATGGACCGCGGCATCGCCGTCACCGGGGGCGGGGCCCTGCTGCGCGGCCTCGACGAACGGCTCCTGCACGAGACCGGCATGCCCATCCACGTCGCCGACAACGCCCTGGACTCGGTCGCCATCGGCTCCGGCACCTGTGTGGAGAACTACGAGCGCCTCCACCAGGTCCTCGTCCCCGAACGGCGGCGCTGATGCTGCGCGACACCCCGAGGTCCCGGATCGTCCTCGCCGTGCTGGTCGCCCTGTCGGTGATCCTCCTGGTCCTGGACGGCCGTTCCGGCCGGAACCCGTTCACCGCCGCGGCCCGCGCGGGCGGCGAACTGGTCTTCGCTCCCGCCGCCGCCGGGGTCGGACACGTCACCGCGCCCGCCGCCGACCTCTACGGAACCCTGCGCATGGCGCCCCGGTCCGCCGATCGGATCGCCGAACTGGAGGAGACCAACGCCGAACTGGAGGAGGAGCTGCGGGCCGCCCGCCTCGACGAGGGGCGGGCCGAGCAGCTCGACGCACTCCTCCACCTCTCCGGCCTGGGCGGTTACGAGATCGTCCCGGCGCAGGCGGTCACCCGCACCACCTCACACGGCTACGCCGATGTCGTCACCGTCGACGTCGGCACCGAGTCCGGAATCGGTACCGACATGACCGTCGTCAACGGGGCCGGCCTCGTCGGCCGCGTCATCGAGGCCGGGCCGCGCACCGCCACCGTGCTCCTCGCCACCGACGTCACCTCGGCGGTCGGCGCCCGGCTGGAGTCCACCCGCAAGATCGGCGTCGTCACCGGCGGCACCGTCCCGGGCGGCCCCAAGGCCGACCTGACCCTCGAACTGTTCGACATGGAGGCCCCCGTCGAGGCGGGCGACCGGGTGGTCACGCTCGGCTCGCACGAAGGCGCCCCCTTCGTGCCGGGGGTGCCCGTCGGCACCGTCGAGGACGTGCAGGCCGCCCCGGGCGCGCTCAGCCGCATCGCCCGTCTGGCCCCGGCCGTCGACTTCGCCTCCCTGGACCTGGTCGGCGTCGTCGTCGCCGGTCCCGCCGAGGACCCGAGGGACTCCGTGCTCCCGCCCAAGCCCGACGCGCCGGAGAAGGAGAAGTGACGATGAGGTCCGCGCTGACCCTGCTCTCGGTGACCTTGATCGTGCTCGCCCAGACGGTCGTCGTCAACCGACTCCCGTTCGGAGCGCTGTCCGACGGCGGCCCCGGACCCGACCTGGCCGTGGCCGCCATCGTCGCCATCGCCCTGACCACGAGCCCCGCGGCCGCCGCCGGCTGGGGCTTCGGCATGGGGTTGGCCCTGGACGTGCTGCCCCCGGCCGACCACGCGATCGGCCGTTACACGCTGGTCCTGTGCCTGGCCGGCTACCTGGTGGCCCTGGTGCACCGCAACACCGGCGCGCCCGGCGCCGTCTCCGGCCGCACCTCCCGGTGGTTCGCCGTGGGCGTCGTCCTGGTCACCTCGGCCGGGGTGGGCCTGGCCTACGCCGGCCTGGGCCTCTTCGTGGGGGACCCGGGGACCGGCCCGGCCGACATCGCCGTCACCACCGTCGTGGGGAGCGCGCTGACCCTGCTCGTGAGCCCACTGGTCACCCTGCCCCTGTTGTGGCTGCGGGAACTGATGGTCGACCACGAGTTCGCCACCGTCCAGGGACCCATGTCCCCCCGGGGGTGGTGACCGTGCACCGACCGCCGACGGACCCCACCCTGCCCGGCCCCCGCATGGGGCGGGCGGGCCTCGTCATCGCCCAGGTCCTCGTCGTCGCCCTGTTCGCCGTCCTGGGCGCGCGCCTGTGGTACCTCCAGGTGCCGATGGCCGACCACTATCGCGACCTGGCCGTCGCCAACCACCACCAGCGTCTCGTCGTCCCCGCCACCCGGGGCCAGATCCTCGACGCCGCCGGACGACCCCTGGTGAGCAACCGCACCGAACTCGTCGTCTCCGCCGACTACCACGAGATCATGGGCATGAAGGACGGCGGGGAGAAGGTCCTCACCGACCTGTCCGAGACGCTCGACGTTCCGGTGGAGGAGCTGCGACAGCGCATGCGCCTGTGCGGCCCCGAGGTGGAGCGACCCTGCTGGCCCGGCTCCCCCTACCAGCCCGTCACCCTCGCCGAGGACATCGATCCGGCCATCGCCCTCCAGATCATGGAGAGCTCGGACGACTACCCGGGGATCACCGCCCAGGCCCACGCCGTCCGCGAATACCCCAACGGGGCCGAGGCGGGCCAGATCCTCGGCTACCTCCAGCCCGTCACCCAGGAGGAACTGGAGGCGCGCGAGGAACTGCGCACCCAGTTCACCGGTATCGACCAGGTCGGCAGGGACGGACTGGAGGCGATCTACGACTCCGAGCTGCGCGGCACCGCCGGTGAGCGCACCTTCGGGGTGAACAACCACGGCGAGGTCATGGACGTCATCGCGGACCGGCCGCCCCGGGCCGGGATGCACATCATCACCCACCTGGACACGCGCGTGCAGAAGATCGCCGAGGAGGCGCTGGCCTCCGGCATGAAGGCGGCCCGCCCCCGGTACAAGGCCGACTCCGGGGCCGCCATCGTCCTGGACGTGCGCACCGGAGGCATCGTCGCCATGGCCAGTCTGCCCACCTACGACCCCGCCATCTGGCAGGGCGGCATCGATCAGGAGACCTTCGACGAACTGCTCAGCGCGGAGGCCGGGGAACCGCTGCTGTCGCGGGCCGTGCAGGGCCAGTACCCGCCCGGTTCCACGTTCAAGGTCTCCTCGCTGTCGGCGGCCGTCGAGAACGGCTACTCGCTGCGCAGCACCTACGCCTGCCCCGGCTCGGTCAACCTCGCCGGACAGAACTACGCCAACTACGCCGGCGGCGGGCACGGCACCATCAGCCTCCACAAGGCCATCGTCGTCTCCTGCAACACGGTCTTCTACAACTTCGGCTACCAGCTGTGGGTCAAGGACGGCGGCCTCGAACCCGAGGGCGAGCCGAAGGAGGCCATGTCCGAGATGGCCCGCGGGTACGGCTTCGGCGCCCCGACCGGCATCGACCTGCCCTACGAGACCGGCGGCCGCATCCCCGACCGGGAGTGGAAGCGCACCTTCTGGGAGGAGACCCGCGAGAACAACTGCCGTCGCGGCGAGGAGGGCTACCCGGAGGTCGCCAAGACCAACCCGTCCCACGCCTCCTACCTCAAGCGCCTGGCCTACGAACAGTGTGTCGAGGGGTTCCAGTGGCGGGCCGGCGAGGCCGTCAACTTCTCGATCGGCCAGGGCGACGTGCTCGTCAGCCCGCTCCAGCTGGTCCGCGCCTACTCCGCCATCGCCAACGGCGGCACCCTGTACGAACCGCGTGTGGCCCGAGCGCTGGTCTCCGCCGACGGCGAGGTCGTCCAGGAGATCGAGCCCGTCGTCGCCGGGAAGGTGCCGGTCAAGGACGAGACCATCCGCTACCTCCAGGACGCCCTGGAGGAGGTGACCAAGTCCGGTACCGGACGCGGCGCCTTCGCGGACTTCCCGCAGGACAAGGTGTCCATCGCCGGAAAGACCGGTAGCGCCGACGCCCAGAACCGACAGGTGTCGTCGTGGTTCGTGTCCTACGCGCCCGCCGACGATCCGCAGTTCGCCGTCGTCGTGTTCGTCTCCCAGGGCGGCACCGGTGGTACGACCTCGGCGCCCATCGCCCGGAAGATCTACGACGGGATCTACGGGTTCGGCGAGGGCGACGCGGCCGAGCCCGCGCTGCCCGACGGCCGGCCCCGCGCCGAGCTGCCCACGGTGCGCCCCGACGGTTCCATCGACCCACTGGACCGGTGACCCATGACCGTACACTCGCCCCGCGCGCGCGGGATCGACCTGGGCCGCACGGCGGTGACCGCCGCCGGCGCCGCCCGCAGGCTGGACTGGGTCCTGCTCCTGGCGGTGATCGCGCTCTGCGCGATCGGCTCCCTGCTGGTGTGGTCGGCGACCCAGCCCGGCGACGGCGGGAACCCGCTGGACGCCACCGAGCACCTGCGCAAACACCTGATCCACCTCGTCGTGGGGTGGGCGGTGTGCCTGACCGTGGCCTCGGTCGACTACCGGTCTCTCCGGGCGTACGCGCCCATCGTCTACGTCGTCACCCTGGTGGCCCTGATCCTGGTGCTCACACCGCTCGGCGCCGTCATCAACGGCTCGCGCGGGTGGATCGTCGTGGGCGGCTTCCAGTTCCAGCCCAGTGAGCTGGCCAAGGTCGGTCTCATCCTGGTCCTGGCCACCCTGCTGGGCGAGCCCCGGGACGGCGAGGTCCGGCCGATGACGCGGGACGTGCTGTTCTGCCTGCTGGCGCTCGCCCTCCCGCTCGCCCTGGTGATGCTCCAGCCGGACCTGGGCACCACCCTGGTGCTCGGCGTCATCTTCCTGGGGATGCTGACCCTGTCGGGCGCACCCGTCTTCTGGGTCGTCGGGATGCTGCTGGTGGGCGTGGCCGCCGGGTTCTGCGTGTGGTGGTTCGACATGCTGGAGCCCTACCAGCTCGACCGCATCGCCACCCTCGTGGACCCGTCGGCGGACCCGCAGGGCGCCGGCTACAACGCCAATCAGGCGCTCATCGCCGTGGGGTCGGGCGGCTTCGACGGGACCGGCCTGTTCCACGGCGAGCAGACGCACGGCCGGTTCGTGCCCGAACAGCACACCGACTTCATCTTCACGGTCGCGGGGGAGGAGCTCGGGTTCGTCGGGGCCGGTCTGGTCATCGGCCTGTTCACGGTGATCCTGTGGCGGATCCTGCGGATCGCCCGGGGGTGCGACCAGCCCTACCCGCGCCTGCTGTGCGTGGGGGTGGCCTCCTGGTTCGGCTTCCAGACCTTCATCAACATCGGCATGGGGCTGGGCATCGTCCCGGTGACCGGTCTCCCGCTGCCCTTCGTGTCCTACGGCGGTACGGCGCTGCTGGCCAACCTGCTGGCGCTCGGGCTGGTGCTGGGCGTCAACTCCCGGGACCGGGGGTTCGAATAGGGATCTGTGGAGAACCCGTGACCGGAGGGTTCCCGCAGGTAGCCTGAAAGGGCAGTGAGAACGCCGTCCGCCGATCGGAAGCCATAGACCCATGACCGTCGAAAGCCTCTTCCCGCGACTGGAACCGCTCCTGGCCCAGGTGGCCAAACCCATCCAGTACGTCGGCGGAGAGCTCAACTCCGTGGTCAAGGACTGGGACGGCGCCCGTGTGCGCTGGGCCCTGATGTACCCCGACGCCTACGAGGTGGGCGTGCCCAACCAGGGCGTGCAGATCCTCTACGAGGTCCTCAACGAGCGCGAGGGGGTGCTGGCCGAGCGCGCCTACGCGGTCTGGTCGGACATGGAGGCCCTCCTGCGCGAGCACGGGATCCCCCACTTCACCGTGGACGCCCACCGCCCGCTCGGCGCCTTCGACCTGCTCGGCGTCAGCTTCGCCAGCGAGATGGGCTACACCAACCTGCTCACCGCGCTCGACCTGGCCGGCATCCCGCTGCGCTCGGCGGAGCGGCGCGAGGGACACCCCATCGTCCTGGCCGGCGGGCACTCGGCGTTCAACCCCGAGCCCATCGCCGACTTCCTGGACGCCGTGGTGCTCGGTGACGGAGAGGAGATCAGCCTCGCCATCACCGAGATCGTCCGGGAGTTCAAGGACGAGGGCGAGCCGGGCGGCCGCGACGGACTGCTGCTGCGCCTGGCCGCCTCCGGCGGGGTGTACGTGCCGCGCTTCTACGACGTGGCCTATCACGAGGACGGGCGCATCGCCTCGTACACGCCGAACCGGCCGGGCGTGCCCGAGACGGTCCACAAGCACACCGTGATGGACCTGGACCGGTGGCCCTACCCCAAGAAGCCGATCGTGCCCACCGCGGAGTCGGTCCACGAGCGCTACAGCGTGGAGATCTTCCGCGGCTGCACCCGCGGCTGCCGCTTCTGCCAGGCCGGGATGATCACCCGGCCGGTGCGCGAGCGCTCCAAGGAGACCGTCACCTCGATGGTCGAGGAGGGCGTGAAGAACTCCGGGTTCCAGGAAGTGGGCCTGCTGTCCCTGTCCAGCGCGGACCACAGCCAGATCAAGGAGATCGCCAAGGGCCTGGCCGACAACTACGAGGGCACCAACACGGGGCTGTCGCTGCCCTCCACCCGGGTGGACGCCTTCAACATCGACCTTGCCGACGAGCTCACCCGCAACGGCCGTCGCTCCGGACTGACCTTCGCACCCGAGGGCGGCAGCGAGCGCATGCGCCGGGTCATCAACAAGATGGTCACCGAGGCCGACCTCATCCGCACCGTCACCGCCGCCTACGCCTCCGGGTGGCGCCAGGTCAAGCTGTACTTCATGTGCGGTCTGCCCACCGAGCGGGACGAGGACGTGCTGGCCATCGCCGACCTGGCCACGGAGGTCATCCGCGCCGGTCGCCAGGTGACCGGACGCAAGGACATCCGCTGCACGGTCTCCATCGGCGGGTTCGTGCCCAAACCGCAGACCCCGTTCCAGTGGGCGGGCCAGAGCCCCTACGAGGAGGTCGACGCCCGGCTGCGCAAGCTCCGCGACCGGCTCCGCGCCGACCGCACCTACGGCAAGTCCATCGGGCTGCGCTACCACGAGGGCCGTCCCTCCATCGTCGAGGGCCTGCTCTCCCGGGGTGACCGCCGGTTGAGCCGGGTCGTCGAGGAGGTGTGGCTCGCGGGAGGCCGGTTCGACGGCTGGAGCGAGCACTTCTCCTACGAACGGTGGATGAAGGCCGCCGAGCTCGGCCTGGCCGATCAGCCGGTGGACGTCGACTGGTACACCACCCGGGAGCGGGACGAGGACGAGGTCCTGCCCTGGGATCACCTGGACGCCGGGCTCGACCGCTCCTGGCTGTGGCAGGACTGGCAGGACTCCCTGCACGGGGATGAGTCGGTGGAGATCGACGACTGCCGTTGGAGCCCCTGCTACGACTGCGGGGTGTGCCCGAGCATGGGCACCGAGATCCAGATCAACACCCCGGCGGAGGGACGCCCCATGCTGCCGCTCACCGTGCTCTGACACCGAACGCGCCCGAGCCGGGACGAGGAAGGTCGCCCCGGCCCGGGCGGGCCGTGCACACGGGCGGTGATGGTGCCGAGCCCGGTCGGCTCCGTCCCGGCGAGGGCGATGTCGAGCGCGGCGGTGTTCTCCGCCGGCCGTTCGACGTCGCCGGTGTCGGGGATCGGACGGCGACGCCCCCGGCGGGCGGCCGTCACGTCGTATCCGCCGCCACCGGCCGGGTCGCCTGACACGACGACGGGACCGCCGCCCCGGGACGGCTCCCGCGTGCCGCGTGCCGCGCGGGGACGCGCCCCGATGCGACGGCCGCCGAGGTCGAGGCGCCGAAGGACGGCCGCACGGTCCGGGAGCGGGTGGGGGCCGACCGCCATGGCGAGGTCCCGGACGTCATCGCCCGAGTACGGACCGGGCACGGGGCGGACCCGACGAGGAGGGCCACGGACGCGCGGTCACGGTGGTCCTCGACGGGCCGGCCCTCGCGGGCGGGTCTCAGACCGTCCACTCCGCCCGGTGGTCCGGGTGGTTCGAGTAGGCCCCGGCCAGAGCGCCCAGCACCTGTCGGGCGAGTTCGCCGTCGAGCCGTTTGCCGGAGAACCGGGTGTACTCGTCGACCTCCTGGATCATCCGGCGGCGCAGGGCCACCTCCCGCAGCACCCGTTCGGGGTGATGCCGGGCGATGTGCCCGGCCGTGTCCGGGGAGTCACCGGCCTCGACGACCGGGGCCCCGGCACCGTCGAGCACCTGCGCACCCTCCCCGTCGACGTGCCACGCCCCGGGACGGGCCTTGCGGGCCACGGCCTGGTCCTCGTCCAGGCGGGCGTTGAGGAACTCCACGATCGTCATGCTCGTCCCCGATCTCCCCAGGTGGGGGTCCGTCCGTGTCATCGCCCCGACCCTAGTGCCGGCGTGTGCGCCCCGGACCGGAGCCGGTGCCGGGGTGGCGGAGGGGGAGGGGTAACGCGCCGCGTCGTTCCAGTTCGGCCGGCGAAGGGCGGATTCTTACCGGTACGGACCCCGACGGCCTGGCCGGTTCCGGCCAGGGGCGCGGAGAAGCGAGGAAGGAGAACGGGGAGGGGCGCACGGAGGGGCCCCGGGGGTGATGGAGTACGATGCGCGGTCCGGGCGCCGTCTCGACGGCGGTCCTCGACCCTGTGAGGGGAGTGCCCGGGAGAGAAGGTGTACGGCCCGGCGCCCCGCTCGCGCCGGGCCGTACGTGTAATAGGACTCGCGGCCGCCCGAGGGGGTTGCCATGGGTTCGGGATTTTCTTCGGATTTTTTTTCCGGAGCCCCGTGTTCTGAAGGTGAACAGGGGTTCAGCGTCCACGATCTTCCCAAGGTGGTCCGCTTCGAGTCCCATCGGGACTTTTCGAGCGCAGGTCAGTGGGGCAGATACCGGATGCGTGGTCCTGTTCGGACGCACGTGCAACGGAGCGCTCGCCGGTTCGCCGGTCCATGTGCACCACCGCGCACCGTACGCTGAACAGGACGAGGAACAGTCCCTCGCCGGTCGCCCCGCGACCGCTCAGAGGGGCACGAGGAAAGGAGTTGAGCTGCCCCCCGCACCCGAGGGCACCACTTCACCCTCCACCGCCGTACCCGGACAACGGCTTCGCGTCCGCTACGCCAAGCGCGGACGCATGAGGTTCGCCAGCCACCGGGACATCGCCCGGGTGCTGGAACGTGCCCTGCGTCGCGCGGACGTGCCCGTGGCGTTCTCCGCCGGCTTCTCACCCCACCCGAAGATCTCCTACACCGGCGCGGCCCCCACCGGGGTCGCCAGCGAGGCGGAGTACCTCGAACTCACCCTCACCGAGGCGCGAGAACCCGATCGGGTCGGGGACGACATCGACGCGGCCATGCCGGACGGCATCGACGTCGTCGAGGTCGTCGAGGCCCGTCGGCCGGGGTTGGCCGATCGGCTCCAGGCCTCCGAATGGCGGGTGGAGCTGACCGGTGTCGGTCTTGAGGACGCGGAACGGGCCGTGCGGGTCTACCTCGCGGCCGAGAGCGTCGAGGTGGAGAGGATGACCAAGAAGGGCCGTCGCCGCTTCGACACCCGACCGGCGGTGGTCGGCATCGACGTGTGTCGTGGTTCCCATGGGCGTGCCCCGAGGGATCAGGACGACACATATGCCATACTTCGGATGGTCGTACGGCACACGACACCTGCTGTACGACCGGACGACGTGCTGAACGGACTCCGCCACGTGGCCGACCTCGCGCCGCCGTCATCACCGATGATGACCCGGCTGGCGCAGGGGCCACTGGACGAGACGACAGGTGCGATCGCTGACCCGCTCGCCGCGGACCGAAACGACTCCGGACCGGCGGACGACGCCGATGAGCGGGGCGACAGCGCACCACAGCCGTCGGCGTCCATGACGGGACCGCGCTGATGAACGGTCCCGAAGCGGGGAACGTGGGCGCCACCACAGGACTTTGCCCCGACGGTGCTCCGGCTCCGTCGGCGCTGAAACTGCGACGACAGTTCTCGTGAGCCGCGCCGCCGACCGAGAGGTCGCGGCGCGCCCGAGGACTTTGACGGGAGACCGCCCGGATGCTCGACAACGAGCCCAGCAACGGTGCAGACGACACCGTGGGTACAACTGAAACGACCGAAACGAGGGCGGCCACGCCCCCCACGGGGGGAGGCGAGGTGCGCGTGACCACGCCCGCGCCGGCCAAGGGCGTGCGCCGCGCCGCAGGACCGCCCCCCGAACCCGACGACGTGTTCGTGCCCCCCACCAAACCCGTGACCACGCTCGCGGGCTCCGGTGAGGGCGGCACGGTCAAGGTCACCTCCGCCACACCCGTGCGCCGACGCACGGTGCGGGTGGAGGACCGGCCTCCGGCCGAGCCGGTGAAGAGGACCGTCCTGGCGGCGGAGGCCGAGCCCGAGCCCGAGAAGAAGCCGCGCACCACCGCCCGCCGCGCCCGCGCCGCCGCGCCCGACGACAAGGCAGGGGCCCCCGAGGCCACCGGGCCCGCCGCCGACGCGCCGGTCGAGAAGGAGACCCGGACCCGCACGCGCCGTTCGCGCACGCGCGCCGCCGTCACCCCCGAGCCCGAGGCGCCCGCGACCCCGGACGCCGACGAGGAGACCGAGGAGTCCGCCGTGCCCGGGGGCTCCGTCTTCCAGGCGCCCTCCATGCTCTTCCAGCCCCCCGTGGTCACCGCCGCCCCGACGACGTCCGTGCCCTCCCGTGTCGAGGACGAGGAGATCGACGAGGACGACGACGAGGAGGAAGAGGAGACCGCCGAGGCCACCGGCGACGACGAGACCTCCGAGGACCGGCCCAGCCGCCGTCGCCGCCGCCGCGGCGGCCGTGGCCGCGGCCGCTCCCGCTCCGGTGAGGAGGGCGACGACACCGACGCCTCCACCGAGGAGACCGAGCCCGTCGCGGAGGAGACCTCCGCCGAGGACGAGGACGAGGCCGACACCTCCGACGAGGGCGAGCGTTCCGGCAGCCGCCGGCGCCGTCGTCGGCGCCGCCGCTCCGGTGGCGCGAGCGGTGACGCCGTCACCGACGACCCGCCCAACACGGTGGTGAGGGTCCGCGAGCCACGCCCGGACAAGCCCATCGAGGACGAGGTCCAGTCCGTGCGCGGGTCCACCCGCCTGGAGGCCAAGAAGCAGCGCCGTCGCGAGGGCCGCGAGCAGGGTCGCCGCCGCGCCCCGATCGTCACCGAGTCGGAGTTCCTCGCCCGCCGTGAGGCGGTCAAGCGCGACCTGGTGATCCGCCGCACCGGTGACCGCACCCAGATCGCCGTCCTTGAGGACGACATCCTCGTCGAGCACTACGTCGACCGCGCCACACACCGCTCCTACGTGGGCAACGTGTACCTGGGCCGGGTCCAGAACGTGCTGCCGTCGATGGAGGCCGCCTTCGTCGACATCGGCAAGGGCCGCAACGCCGTCCTGTACGCGGGCGAGGTCAACTGGGACTCCTTCGGCCTGGACGGTCAGCCCAAGCGCATCGAGTCGGTGCTCAAGTCCGGCCAGTCGGTCCTGGTGCAGGTCACCAAGGACCCGATCGGCCACAAGGGCGCCCGCCTGACCAGTCAGGTCAGCCTGCCCGGCCGTTACCTGGTGTACGTGCCCGGCGGTTCGATGACCGGTATCAGCCGCAAGCTCCCCGACAAGGAGCGTGCCCGCCTCAAGCAGATCCTCAAGAAGGTCATGCCCTCCGGCGCCGGCGTCATCGTGCGCACCGCCGCCGAGGGGGCCAGCGAGGAGGAGCTGGAGCGCGACATCTCCCGTCTGGCCAACCAGTGGGAGTCGATCAAGCGCAAGTCCAAGTCGGCCAACGCCCCGGCGCTGCTCAACAGCGAGCCCGACCTGACCATCCGGGTCGTTCGGGACGTGTTCAACGAGGACTTCTCCAGCCTGGTGGTCTCCGGTGACGAGGCCTGGGACACCGTCCACGACTACGTCGAGCACGTGGCGCCCAACCTCGCCGAGCGCGCCTCGCACTGGACCGAGGACCGCGACGTCTTCGCCGCCTACCGGATCGACGAGCAGATCAACAAGGCGCTGGACCGCAAGGTCTGGCTGCCCAGCGGTGGTTCGCTCGTCATCGACCGCACCGAGGCGATGACCGTCGTCGACGTCAACACCGGCAAGTTCACCGGTCAGGGCGGAAACCTTGAGGAGACCGTCACCAAGAACAACCTGGAGGCGGCCGAGGAGATCGTCCGCCAGCTCCGGGTGCGCGACATCGGCGGCATCATCGTCATCGACTTCATCGACATGGTGCTGGAGTCCAACCGCGACCTGGTGCTGCGGCGCATGCTCGAATGCCTGTCCCGCGACCGGACCAAGCACCAGGTGGCCGAGGTCACCTCGCTGGGCCTGGTGCAGATGACCCGCAAGCGGGTCGGCCAGGGTCTGCTGGAGGCCTTCTCCCACACCTGCGAGCACTGTAGCGGCCGCGGTCTGGTCCTGTCCTCCGACCCCGCGGAGGGCAAGGGCGGATCCGGTAACGCCAACGGCGGCGGTGGCCGCAAGAAGAAGGGCAAGGCCGACAAGGGCAAGGCCGAGGCCGAGCAGTCCGAGGCCGCCGTGGCGGAGGAACCCGTCGCGGAGGAGCCCGAGCCCGTCGTGGAGGCCGAGGTCCAGGCCCCGGAGCAGCCCGAAAGGGCGGCCGAGGAGCCGACCGAGAAGCCCGAGCCCAAGCGGACCCGCAAGCGGGCCTCGCGGGCGCGCAAGACCACCGACGACAAGCCCGCCGAGGAGACCGCGGAGGTCGCCCCGGCGGAGTCGGAGCGGTCGGCCTCCGCCTCGGAGGCCCCGGCCGCCGAGGCCGCCACGGAGCCGACGGCGGAGGAGGCCCCGGCCGAGGAGCCGGCGCCTCGGCGCACACGGCGCACCGGTGCCCGTCGGACCGCTCGCGCGGCCGCCGAGGCGACCGGTGACCCGGAGGCCGTGACCGAGACCACCGCACCGGCGGAGGGCGACGAGGAGGCCGCCGAGCGGCCCAAGCGTCGCCGCACCCGGCGGACCAAGGCGGCGGCATCGTCCACCGCCGTGGACGCCGGCTGAGCCGGAGCGGGACGTGGGCCCGGTCCGGGTCGGGATGTGATCCCGGCCCGGACCGCGGCACGTGTGCAGGCCCGTGGCGGGTCGATGGTAATCTGATGGACGGTGCGTCGGCGCGCTCCGAGTGATCGCGCGCCCCGACACCAAGTGCTCTCACGCAGGGTTTGTTTCCCTCGGATCCCCGCGCCCCGCTACAGGCAACAGTGGATCGTGGAACGAGGGCTCCCCAGTCCCACCTGGGTAGTCCTCCCGGCCGAGACCCGTTTCGGGCCACGGCCGGACCCGGACCCCGAACACATGTCTCGGGGATGGCCCCGAGCATTATTCGTTGAGCGAGCAGGAAGAGAGTTACGCGGTGTACGCGATCGTGCGAGCGGGCGGCCGTCAGGAGAAGGTGTCCGTCGATGACGTCCTGAACATCGACAAGGTCTCGGCCGAGACCGGCGCCACCATCACGTGGCAGCCCATTCTCGTCGTGGACGACGACAACGTCGTCAGCGACGTGGACAAGCTGAGCGGCTACACGGTCACCGCCGAGGTTCTCGGCGAGACCAAGGGCCCCAAGATCAACATCCTGAAGTACAAGAACAAGACCGGTTACAAGAAGCGCCAGGGTCACCGCCAGAAGCACACCCAGGTCCGCGTCACCGGCATCTCGGCGAAGTAGGAGGATCTGAGAGATGGCACATAAGAAGGGCGCATCGTCCAGCCGTAACGGCCGCGACTCGAACGCCAAGCGCCTGGGTGTCAAGCGCTTCGGCGGGCAGGCCGTCCAGGCCGGTGAGATCCTCATCCGTCAGCGCGGCACCAAGTTCCACCCCGGCGCCAACGTCGGCCGTGGCGGTGACGACACGCTGTTCGCGCTCGTCGCCGGCCAGGTCAAGTTCGCCAACTTCCGCGGCCGCAAGGCCGTGAACATCGTTCCCGCCGCCGCAGAGTAGGGCCGCGCACGAACGTTGTGGTTTTTTCGGAGGCGGGCCAGGGAACACTGGCCCGCCTCTCGTGTTGTCACCAGATGACGCACGCATTCGATCGGGTCGCCCCTGCGGGGCGACCGCGCAGTGACACTGAGGAGAACCATGCCCGACTTCGTCGATGAGGCGGTCTTGCACGTCAAGGCCGGGAACGGCGGGCACGGTTGCGCCTCCGTGCACCGTGAGAAGTTCAAGCCGCTGGGCGGCCCGGACGGCGGCAACGGCGGCCGGGGCGGCGACGTCGTCCTGGAGGTCGACTCCCAGGCCGCCACCCTGCTCGACTTCCAGCGCCGCCCGCACCGCAACGCCCAGAACGGCACCCCCGGCATGGGCGGCCACCGCAGCGGGGCCAACGGCTCCGACCTGGTCCTGTACGTGCCCGACGGCACCGTGGTCACCCGCGTGAACGGCGAGGTCATCGCCGACCTGGTCGGCCACGGTACCCGCCTGGTGATCGCCGAGGGCGGCAGCGGCGGCCTGGGCAACGCCGCCCTGGCCTCCAAGAAGCGCAAGGCCCCCGGCTTCGCCCTCAAGGGCGAGGAGGGCGAGGGCTTCGACGTGCGCCTGGAGATGAAGACCATCGCCGACGTCGGCCTGGTGGGCTTCCCCAGCGCCGGCAAGTCCTCGCTCATCGCCGCGATGTCGGCCGCCCGGCCCAAGATCGCCGACTACCCCTTCACCACGCTCGTCCCCAACCTCGGCGTGGTCGAGGCGGGCACGGTGCAGTACGTCATCGCGGACGTGCCCGGGCTCATCCCCGGCGCCAGCGAGGGCAAGGGCCTGGGCCTGGAGTTCCTGCGCCACATCGAGCGCTGCTCCACCCTGCTCCACGTCCTGGACTGCGCCACCTATGAGCAGGGCCGCGACCCCATCAGCGACCTGGAGGCCCTGGAGGCGGAACTGTCCGCCTACGGGGAGAACACCGGCATCGACCTGTCCGACCGCCCGCGCCTCGTCGCCCTCAACAAGGTCGACGTGCCCGAGGCCCGAGACCTCGCCGAACTCGTCACCCCCATGCTCGTGGAGCGCGGCTACCGGGTGCTGAAGGTCTCCGCGGCCTCCCGCGAAGGACTGCGCGAGCTCTCCTTCGCCCTGGGCGAGCAGGTCTCCGCGGCCCGCGACGCCGCTCCGCCCGCGGAGCCCACCCGCATCGTCATCCGACCCAAGATGATCGGCGACGTGCCCTTCGAGGTCGTCCCGCTGGGGAACAACGCCTTCCAGATCCGCGGGGAGAAGCCCGCCCGCTGGGTGCGCCAGACCGACTTCTCCAACGACGAGGCCGTCGGCTACCTCGCCGAACGCCTCAACCGCCTGGGCATCGAGGAGCAGCTGGCCAAGGCCGGCGCCACCGAGGGCGCCGAGGTCCACATCGGTACCGAGGAGGACTCCGTGGTGTTCGACTGGGACCCGTCGATGGACGCCGAGGCCGTCCCGTCCGGCCCGCGCGGGACCGACGCCCGGCTGGGCTGAACCGCGCGGGGACGCATCGCCCGGCCGAACACGCAAGACGGGCGCGGATCCGCCGCCCGGTCCGCGCCCTCGGATGGAAAGCCCCCTTACGGTGCACAGCGCAGAACAACTCGAAGAGACCGCGTCCCGCGAGGCCCGTGGGCGAGCGGCCGTCGCCGCCGCCCGCCGGGTCGTGGTCAAGGTGGGGTCGTCGTCCCTGACGACCTCCGACGGCCGGATCGACTCCGGCCGCATCCGGGACCTGGTCGAGGTGCTGGCGTCCCGCCGAGCCCTCGGCCAGGAGGTCATCCTGGTCTCCTCCGGCGCGGTCGCCGCCGGCATGACCCCGTTGGGGATGCGCGCCCGCCCCCGCGATCTGGCCTCGCAGCAGGCCGCCGCCAGCGTCGGCCAGGGGCTGCTGCTGGCCGCCTACACCGCCGAACTGGCGGGATACGGCATCAACACCGCCCAGGTCCTGCTCACCGTCGAGGACCTGATGCGCCGGGTGCAGCACCGCAACGCCCAACGGACGCTGCGCCGCCTGCTGGACATCGGCGCCCTGCCGATCGTCAACGAGAACGACACGGTGGCCACCCACGAGTTGCGCTTCGGCGACAACGACCGGCTCGCGGCCCTGGTCGCCCACCTGATGAAGGCCGACGCCCTGGTGCTGCTGTCGGACGTGGACGCCCTCTACGACGGGAACCCGTCCGACCCCGCCTCCCGGGTCGTGGGGCTGGTGAACGGGCCCGACGACCTGGAGGGCATCGACATCGGCTCGGCGGGCAAACGCGGTGTCGGCACCGGCGGCATGGTCACCAAGGTGGCCTCGGCGCGCATCGCCACCGAGGCGGGCGTCAACACGCTGCTCACCTCGGCCGCCAACGCCCGCGCCGCCCTGGCGGGGGAGGGCGTGGGCACGCTCTTCGCGGCGGCCTCGGGGCGGCGCCCCTCGGCCCGCCAGTTGTGGCTGGCGCACGCCACCGCCGGACGCGGCAGCCTGGTCCTGGACCCGGGCGCGGTGGCCGCCGTGATCCAGGAGAAGGCGTCCCTGCTGCCCGCCGGGGTGGTGGACGTGCTCGGCGAGTTCAGTGCCGGTGACCCGGTGGACCTGCGCGACGAACAGGGCACGGTGGTGGCCCGCGGGCTGGTCAACTACGACTCCGTCGAGGTCCCCGACCTCATGGGCCGTTCCACCCGCTGGCTGGCCCGGGAGATGGGTCCCGCCTACGAGCGCGAACTCGTCCACCGGGACGACCTCGTCGTCCTCTGACCCGGGCACCTTCCAGCGAGGTCACCGGGTGCCCAGACGCTCCTGCACGGCTCGGAACCAGGCGTCGGCGTGCGGGCACCGGCGACGGATCTCCTCCACACCGGTCAGACAGATGGCGTCGGGGCCGTCCCTGGTCTTGCGATAGGTCGGATCCAGTCTCAGGATCCGCTTGGAGGGGGCGGTGTCCGGGCCGTCGTTGACCGACTCGGGCCCTCCGGCGCTCTCGCTGAGAGCACGGAGCGAGGCGGCGAGACTCGGTTTCCCGCTGAGTTCTCCCAGGGTGTCCGCACAGGCCAAGACCCAGGTCTCTGTCTCGTGCAGGACCAGGTGGGGAAGGAAACGGGCGTCGCCCACGGCCTCGGCCATGGCGGCCTCCACATGTGCGACCCGGTCGCGCGGTGCCCCCTGCGGTCGGCTCCCCATCCCCGGCGTGTCCGACGGTGCGCCGTAGTAGTCCACCAGAGTGGTGAGCACGTGGACGGAGGTGTCGCGCAGGAGCAGACGGATGTCCCGGTCCAGCGCGCTCCAGCGACCGACACCTCCCTTGCGATCGGGACCCGCGACGGTGCGTCGCGTATTGAGGACGGACACCGTCACATAGGCGTCCGGTGAGGTGAAGTAGGGCCGCAAGGTCTCGGTCGCGAGGTTCTCCTCGGTCTGACCCTCACAGAGGATGTGCAGCCTGCGCACGTTCACCTCCGCTCGGATCGGGGGCGTCCGCCCAGGAGGTTCTTCTGCCACAGTTCGCCCAGGGAGTACTCCTCCAGCCAGGCCCGGAGTTCCTCCGGTGCGGGGCGGTGGAAGACGGAGGCCCCCGCCTCCCGTTCGACCACGAT
Organism: Nocardiopsis sp. N85; assembly: GCF_028882275.1. Lineage (GTDB taxonomy): Bacteria > Actinomycetota > Actinomycetes > Streptosporangiales > Streptosporangiaceae > Nocardiopsis > Nocardiopsis lambiniae. Next base: position 230,128 of record NZ_JARBUT010000009.1, on the reverse strand, counting down.
CAGCTCCTCCAACGCCACCTGGTCGATCAGGGTGACGGACTGGGTGGCGATGACGATCTGGCCGTCGACGCTCGCCGAGCGGATCATCTCGCCGAGTTGCACGATGGCGTAGGGGTGCAGGCCCAGTTCGGGTTCGTCCAGGACGATGATGCCCGGCCGTCCGGGCATGTTGAGCAGGGTGGCCAGACAGACGAAGCGCAGCGTGCCGTCGGACATCGCGCTGACGGGGAAGACGTTCTCGCTGTCCTGCTGGGTCCACCGCAGCCGCACGCGCTCGTTCTGCTCGACCAGTACGAAGTCGCGGAAGAACGGTGCGATGCCCCGTACATCGCGGAGGACGCGGTTGTAGACGCCGGGGTCCTCATCGCGCAGGCGCATGAGCACGGCGGCGAGGTTGGCGGCGTCGGGATGCAGGGTGAGGTCGTCGGCCCTGTAGCCGTTGCCCTTGACGGGGGCGTTCGCGCCGGTGTCGTGGAAGTGGAAGACACGGCAACCGGTGAGCTGGTCCAGCACGGCCTCGGAGACCTCCCGGAGCTTCCCGGAGGCCCCGACCTCACCACTCCGCACCTTCGAGAGCAGACTTTCCCTGGAGCCGCCGGTGACCGTGATCCCCGTGGGGGCGGTTCCGGCCTGGGGAGGGGCGAAGAACGTCTCGGAAGCGAGAACGAGCGAGTCGTCCGCCGTCGGGGTCAGCACCGCTTCGTAGGAGACGGGGCCGAACGACACCTTGAGACCGATCCCGTCGCTCGGCTCCGGGCCCTGGTGGAGCAGGTTGGAACCGCCACCGCTGTGCAGGGTGTGCATGCCCAGACGCCCGTCGGCGATCCTGCCGACCATTTCCAGGGCCGAGACGAAGTTGCTCTTACCCGAGCCGTTCGCTCCGACCAGGACGTTCACATTCCCCAGTTCGACGGTGGCCGAGCGGATCGAGGTCAGGCCCTCGACGGTCAGAGAGCTGAGTCTGCGGCGTTCCATAGGGCAACCCTAGCCATGGGCGAGTCGGATCGGCCCCGGTGGAGAGCCCCGGTGGCCTCATCGGGGAAGAGGCCCTGTCGGGTGATGGAGCCGGGAGACGGGTCCCGCCTACGAGCGCGAACTCGTCCACCGGGACGACCTCGTCGTCCTCTGACACGCCCCACCCGCCTCGGACCGTCATCGCGGGATCGTGAAAGGGTCCTGACAGGACTTCCCGAGGAGGGTGACACCATGCCGAGCCTGGTGGCGCGTGTGCTGGCGTTGGCGTTGCGCGTGGTGCGCAAACGCCCGATGGAGTCGGTCGAAGGCGCCCGAGAGTGGCTGCACCGGCCGAAGGAGGACCCCGCGCCTCCCCTCTGGGTCACCCAGAGACACTGGATCACCCTCCGGGAGGTCGGCGGCTTCCCGGTCTACACCGTGTTCCCCCGGGACGTACGGGAGCCCGAGAAGGCCGTGCTGTACGTGCACGGCGGGACCTACGTCAGCGAGATCTCGGCGTGGCACTGGGTGCTGATCTCCCGGATGGCCGACACGGGTTGCCGGGTGGAGGTGCCCCTCTACGGTCTGGCCCCCGAGCACACCTACCGGGAGGCCTTCCCGTTCCTGACGGAGGTCTACCGGGAGCTGTCGGACGACGTGGCGGCCGGGCGGACCGTGTTCGCGGGAGACTCCGCCGGCGGCGGTCTGGCCCTGGCGCTGGCCCAGACCCTGCCGGGGTCCGGACTGCCGGAACCGGCGCGGTTGATCCTCATCTCCCCGTGGGCCGACCTGACGATGTCCAACCCCGACATCGCCGAGGTGGACGAGCACGACCCCTGGCTGAGCCCCGTGGGGATGGTGGAGGCGGCGAAGTCCTGGTCGGGCGGGGACGACCTGGCCCTTCCCCGGCTGAGCCCGGTCTACGGGGAGCTGGCGACCCTGCCGCCCCTGGACCTGTACATCGGCACGCGCGACGTGCTGCTGCCGGACACCCGCCGTCTGCGGGACCTGGTGACCGAGGTCGGTGGCACGGTCCGCCTCAGCGAGGAGGAGGGGGCCTTCCACATCTACCCGCTGGTCCCGGTCCCCGAGGGCGGCGAGGCGCGGGCGGAGATCCTGCGGACCGTCCGGGACCTGTGAACGCCCACGGCGCCCGTCACCGGGCGCCGTGGGGCCGGATCACGTCAGCCTGCGGACCACCGAGAGCGGCAGGCGCCTCATCAGGAAGCCGATCGGCGCCCACGGCCACGCCGGCACGTAGGCCCTCACCTTGCGCTTCTCGATGGCCGCGACCATGGCGCGCACGCCCACCTCGGTGTCGACCATGAACCGGGTCCGGTGCGCCACGTGCTCGTTCATCTCCGAGCGGATGTAGCCCGGGTGGATCACCGACACGTCCACGCCCGGGACGCGCTCGGAGCGCACCCCTTCGGCGAGGGCGGACACACCCGCCTTGGTGGCGGCGTAGACCGTCATGGCCTTGCGCATCCCGCGCAGCGCCGACATCGACGAGATGATCACCAGGTGGCCGCGGCCCTGCGCTCGGAAGATCTCCAACGCCGCCTCCGTCTGGGCCAGCGCCCCCACGAAGTTGGTCATGGCGGTCTGCCGGTTGGCGTCGAAACGGCCGGTGCCCAGCGCCGCGCCCTTGCCCAGCCCGGCGTTGACCACGACCCGGTCGACACCGTCCAGAGCGGCGGCCAGTTCGCCGAACACCCGGAAGACGGCCTCGTCGTCGGTGACGTCCAAGGCCCGCAGCACCACGCGCCGTCCGGGGTGGGCGGCGGCGATCTCCTCGCGCAGCCCCTCCAACCGGTCCACGCGCCGGGCGCACAGGCCCAGGTCGTAGCCGAGCGCCGCGAACTGTCGGGCCATCTCCGCGCCCAGACCGGAACTGGCGCCGGTGATGACGACGGTGCCCTCGCTCACGCGTCCTCCCTGTCGCCGACGTGCCGCAGCATCCGCCCGGCCACGGCCCGCATCGCCCGGTCGTACAGGGGGCGCGCCAGACGCTTGCCCCAGAACGCCGCTCTGGCCTGCGCGTCGGGGATGATCAGGTGGGTGCCCCGGTCGATGGCCCTCACGACCCGGGCGGCGATGTCCTCGGCGCCCAGGCGCGACCCGTTGATGAGCCTGACGGCGCTCTTCTCCACCTCGGGGTCGCTGCCGCGCAGGGACGACGCCAGGTTGGTGCGGAAGAACGACGGGCACACCACCGACACCCGCACCCCATAGGGGCGGAGTTCGTGGTGCAGGGTCTCGCTGAGCGCCACCACGGCCGCCTTGGTCGCGTTGTAGGAGCCCATCGCGGGCGGGTGGATGAGACCGGCGGCCGAGGCGGTGTTGACGATGTGCCCCGATCCCTGGCGCTTGAACAGGGGGGTGAAGGTCCGACAGCCGCGCACCACACCGAAAAGGTTGATCTCGGTGATCCACCGCCAGTCGTCCATGTCGAGCACGTCGATGCGACCGCCCGCGGCCACACCGGCGTTGTTGACCAGCAGGTCCAGGCCCTCCCAGTGCTCTTCGACCCAGGCCAGGGCGTTCGCCCAGTCCTCGTCGGAGGTGACGTCCAGGCGCAGGTACTCCGCCTCGGCGGGCAGGCCCGCGGGGGCCTCGTCGGCCAGGTCGGTGGCGAGGACGCGGTCGCCGCGCGCGGAGAACGCCGCGACGAGCGCGGCGCCCAGCCCGGAGGCGCCACCGGTCACCAGGACGGTGCGGCGGGTGGAAGAGGTGGTCATGTCCGGCTCCGTGTTCCATCGGTTCGCTGACGACCGACGGGAACCCGGTGCGCCAGGTCGGGTCCGTCGGCGGACGCCTCCGCCCTGCGGCGGCGCGTCGCGCCAACGATCCTAGTGAACGGTGTTCGGTATCTCCTCGACCGGTACCGCACACCATCCCGGGTACCGTCCGTGGACCCCTATCATTCCCGCATGAGCGAACCCACGATTCAGCGCGGCGACGACCACCCCCACCGAGGCGAGGTGCGGGAGGTCCCCACCTCCGAGAACGCCACCAGGCTCGCCTACGCCCCCGAGCGGGACGGCCTGGCCGACGCCGGGGAGATCGTGTGGACCTGGGTCCCCTTCGAGGAGGACCCCTCCCAGGGCAAGGACCGGCCGCTGCTCGTGGTCGGCCGCAAGGGCCGACGACTGCACGGATTGATGCTGTCCACCCAGCGCCCCGAGCAGTGGGAGCGTGAGGACTGGCTGCCCATCGGACCGGGCCCCTGGGACCGCGAGGGCCGCGACTCCCACCTGCGCATGGACCGCCTCTTCGAGTTCGACGAGGACGACATCCGCCGTGAGGCCGCCGTTCTGGACGAGCGGACGTTCTGGCTGGTCGCCGACGTCCTGCGTGCCCGCTACGGCTGGAGCTGACCGGCGCCGGGGCCCGCGCCGACGCGGGCCCCGGGCCCGTGCGCGCTCCCGACGCGGGGCGACCCGGACCGATAGTCTGGACGGACCACCCCGGCCAGGTCCTTCGACGCGGCGGGCCCCGGTACTCGGGGGTGGCCCTCCCGACTTGCGAGAGAGAACGCCATGAGTGACATCGAGCGCGAGGTACGCGCGGTAGCCGAACGTGCAGGGGACGCGGCGGCCGACCTCGCCCCGCTCAGCCGGGCGGTCAAGGACGCCGCGCTGACGGCGATCGCCGACGCCCTGGTCAAGAGGGCCGACGAGATCACGGCCGCCAACGCCGAGGACGTGGCGCGGGCCCGGCGGGACGGCACCTCCGAGGCCATGATCGACCGACTCACGCTGACCCCGGGGCGCATCGAGGCCATCGCCGACGCCGTGCGCGAGATCGTCGAGCTCCCCGACCCGGTGGGCGAGTCCCTGCGCGGCGGTGTGCTCCCCAACGGCCTGGACCTGCGCCAGATCCGTGTCCCGCTCGGCGTGGTCGGCATCATCTACGAGGGCCGGCCCAACGTCACCGTCGACGCCGCCGCGCTGTGCCTCAAGAGCGGCAACGCCGCCCTGCTGCGCGGCTCCTCCTCGGCCTACGACTCCAACACCGCCATCGTCGGCGTCATCCGCGACGCCCTGGCCGGCACCGGGGTCCCCGTGGACGCCGTGCAGCTCGTGCCCGGCCGCACCCGCGAGTCCTCCCTGGCCCTCATGCGGGCCCGAGGGCTCGTCGACGTCCTCATCCCGCGCGGCGGCGGCTCCCTCATCCAGGCCGTGGTGCGCGACTCCACCGTCCCGGTCATCGAGACCGGCGAGGGCCTGTGCCACGTGTACGTGGACGCCGAGGCCGACCTCGACAAGGCCGTGGACATCACCGTCAACGCCAAGGCCCAGCGCTGCTCCGTGTGCAACGCCGCCGAGACCCTGTTGGTGCACGAGGCGGTCGCCGAGGAGTTCCTGCCCCGGGTCCTGGCCGCGCTCGCCGAGGCGGACGTGACCGTGCACGGCGACGACCGGGTGCGAGCGATCGCCGCCGCCCACGACTCGCCCGCCACGGTGGTCGAGGCCGGCGAGGAGGACTGGGCCACCGAGTACCTGTCGATGGACCTGGCGGTGCGGGTCGTACCGACCATCGACGAGGCCCTGGCGCACATCCGCCGGTACTCCACCAAGCACACCGAGGCGATCATCACCGACTCGCTGAGGGCCTCCCGGTATTTCGTCTCCCGGGTCGACGCCGCGGCCGTGATGATCAACGCCTCCACCCGTTTCACCGACGGTGGAGAATTCGGGTTCGGGGCGGAGATCGGCATCTCCACCCAGAAACTGCACGCCCGCGGTCCCATGGGGTTGACCGAGATGACCTCGACCAAGTACATCGTCACCGGTGACGGCCATGTGAGGTGAGTCGCCCTCACTCGGGGCCGTCGCGGACATCCGTCCGGGGCGGCCCTCGGCGTAACCGGGGCGGCCGGGTCGGGGCACGTCACCGAGGGTGCCGGACCGCTATTGGCACCTCGTCCGTTTTCCCGGCGGAAACCTGGACAGAAGGGAATCTTCTTGTAGCAAGTATTCCCAAAGCGGCGAGAGGTCGGTACTTTCACTGGGGTGTCTTCCCGAAGCTCTTCCCCGCTCGGAGAACCGGAACGTCACCCCCACGGTCACGATGAAAGGAATCCCCCCGCATGAAGATCCGGAGTACGGTCGCGGCCGTCGCCACGGCGGCCCTCGCTGTCGGCGGTGCAACGCTCATGGCCGTTCCCGCCCAGGCTGACCTGGTCACCCTCTGCTCGGGCCACGGCGGTGCCATCACGCTGCCCACGGACCTCGCCGTTCCCGCCGGCAAGAGCTGCTTCCTCGACGGCACCGTCATCCAGGGTGACGTCACCGTTCGCAAGGGTGCCAACCTCCACATTCTGGGCGGTGAGATCCAGGGCGAGGTCATCGTCCAGCAGGACGGTTACTTCGACGCCTCCGACACCTCCGTCGACGGCCGCGTCGTCAACCGCGGCTCCTACGGCACCTACCTGGAGGAGAGCACCGCCGGCGCGGCGCTGCGCACCGTCCCGGTGAACGGCGCCTCCAACGACGGCTTCGCGTTCGTCGTCGACTCCTCCGTCAAGAACATCAACGCCGAGACCGGCGCCGTCTACGTCGAGGGCTCCCGGATCGGCGGTGCCGTGAAGGGCACCGGCGTCGAGTACCTCGACGTCTACGACTCGGTCGTGCGCGGCGCCCTCACCGTCAGCGGCTCCACCAGCGGTGGCATCCTCTGCGACAGCGAGGTCCTCGGCGCCGCCTCCTACACCGACGGCGCCGGCCCGGTCGCCATCGGCGCGGGCGAGCAGGAGGGCTTCTGCTCGTCGATCAACTACATCGACGGCAAGCTGACCGTCACCGGCATCACCGGTGGCGTCTACATCGACAACAACATCATCGGCGGCGACCTGGCCGCGTCGGGCAACAGCCCGACGGCCCAGATCGGCGACGCCAACCGCGTCCGCGGCGACATCCTCACCCAGGAGGTGGCGCTGCGCTCCTTCAGCGCCGCCGTGGTCGAGGAGTTCGAGGCCCACCAGGAGGACCTGGTCGAAGAGGTCGAAGAGGCTCGCGCCGAGACCGTCGACGAGGCCATGGCCGCCGGTCCCGCCTTCTAGGGCGACGACAGCGGTTCACCCCTCCTCGCGCATCGGCGCCGCCGGCATCCAGTGCCGGCGGCGCCGAGCTTCGTGACGGGGGTCGGCGGATCGTCGCGCTGGGCCGGTCCGATCACCTCCGTGCCGGGGAGGAACCCGACGTCGAAGCGGTCGGCGGGGAAGGAACCGCTACCGTGTGGGCGACGCGAAGAGGCGTCGTACGAGGAGAGGGCCCATGCCGACCACACCGACCACCGAGTCCTACGGCGACCACCCGAGCACGATCGTCCACCGGTGGGAACCGGAGGGCGGGGGCCCGCCCGCACCCGTGGCCGTGCTGCTGCACGGGGGGTGGTGGCGCGATCTGCACGACGCCTCGCTCATGGACCCCCTCGCCCGCGACCTCGCCGAGGCCGGATGGGCGGTGTGGAACGTCGAATACCGGCGCACCGGCACCGACGGCGGCGGCTGGCCGCGGACCCTGGAGGACGTCGACGCCGCCCTGACCCACCTCGGCCGGGCCCTGCGCGCCGCCCCCGACCGCTACGACACCTCCCGGGTGGTGAGCGTCGGACACTCCGCCGGCGGACACCTCGCCCTGCTCAACGCCCTGTCCCTGGACACGCCCGTCACCGAGGTCGTCGCCCTGGCGCCCATCACCGACCTGGAACGGTGCGCTCGGGCCGGACTCGGCGAAGGGGCCGTCGAGCCCTTCCTGGGCGCCGACCCCGAACCGGGGCTCCACTCCATCGCCTCGCCGTTGCACCGGGTCCCGATCGGGCGTCCCCAACTGGTGGTGCACGGCGACGCCGACCAGCGCGTCCCCGTCGAGCACACGCGCGCCTACGTGACCGCGGCCCGCGCCGCCGGCGACCGGGTGGAGTTCTCCGAGCCGGTCGGGGCCGACCACTTCGCCGTCATCGACCCCGGGCACCCGGCCTGGGGCGGGGTGCGCGCCCACCTGGCGCGCTGAACGCGACGGGAGGGGCGGGGCCCGAAGGCCCCGCCCCTCCCGACGAACCCGCGGTGGGGGTCAGGTGCCGGAGTTCTGCTCGCCGCGCGCGCCGCCGCGCCAGCGGTCGGCCACCGTGTCGAAGATCTTCCCGCCGGCGCTGGCCGCGCTGCCCGCGACATCGCGCAGCGTGCCGAGCAGCGGGTCGCCGGTGCGCTCCCACGACTCCTTGTACGACTTGGCGGCGTTGCGCGCCTCCTCGCCGACCCGGGCCTCCTTGTCGGTGGAACGGCGCGGGTAGTCGCCGTCGAGGATGCGCCGGTAGGAGCCCTCCTCCACCCAGCGGTCCAGCTCGGCCAGGCGCACCACCGCGAACGGGTGGGTCTGGCCGACCAGGCTGAGCAGCTTGATCAGGCCGTCCCGGGCGTCACCGCCGCTCTCGTACTCGCGGGCCTGCTCCAGGAAGGCGTCGGGGTTCATCTCCGCCAGACGCGAACCGCCGGCCAGCTTCATCAGCGCGCGCTTGCCCGCCTCGGGGTCCTGCGCCGCGAGGATCCCCGCCCGGTCGCAGGACAGCTCCGACTTGCGGTACCACTCCTCCAGGGCGGCCACGATCGCCTGGAGACCGATGTAGCCCAGCGGTACCCACGCCACCCGGGTCGCCAAGCGGATCAGCGCCAACAGCATGGTGCGGTAGACGGCGTGACCGCTGAGGATGTGGCCGACCTCGTGGCCGACGACGAAGCGCTGCTCGTCGGCCTCCAACAGGTCGAACAGCCCCGTCGTCATCACGATGAACGGCTTGTGGCTGCCGATCGCCATCGCGTTGGGCTTGGGGTTCATCTGGATGTACAGCTCCGGTACCTCGTCCAGGTCCAGGACGTAGGCGGCGTCGCGCACGTAGTCGTACACGTGCGGGAACTGGGTGGGGCCGACACGGACCGCGCTCGACAGGAACATCAGCCGCAGGGAGCGCTCGTTGAACAGCCCGGAGAGGCGCTTGAAGACCTCGTCGAACCCGCGCAGCGACCGCAACGCGACCAGCGCGCCACGGTCGGCGGGATGCTCGTAGGCACGGGGCGAGATGTCGGAGAGCCGGACGCGGACGCGATCTGGTGAGTTGGACATACCGGCATGCTATGCGGCGTCATGCCGCTTGGCCACGGTTTCGGGCCATCGAGATATGACGCGAGCCTCGTAACCGTCGAGGTCGGCGGGAAGCGCTCCGGGGAACCTCGGGGAAGGGGCCCGGGGGAAGATCAGGGGCGCTTCGGGGAAAGGCCGGGGACGGCCCGGGGGCATCGGAGGGCGCGTCGGGAGGATCGATGGGAAGGAAGCGGGCGGGAGCGTCGTTGTCCCTGTTCCACGGGGCAAACCCGTGAAAATGGACTAACAGGGCAAAGCGTGCGGCGTTCGCGTGCGGCGTCGGCTAATCTCGGTTGGCCGATTCCGGCGCGCGACACCGAGGAACGGAGCACGCGAGTGGCGCACGAGGACAACAAGGGGAGCGGCGTCCGCACCCCGCCGACCCGCGTCGGCATCATGGGCGGCACCTTCGACCCCATCCACCACGGCCACCTCGTCGCGGCCAGTGAGGTCGCCCACCTCTTCGACCTCGACGAAGTGGTGTTCGTCCCCACCGGGATGCCCTGGCAGAAGGACCCCGCGAAGGTCACCCCGCCCGAGGACCGCTACCTCATGACGGTCATCGCCACCGCCGAGAACCCCCAGTTCCGCGTGGACCGCATCGAGATCGACCGGCACGGGCCCACCTATACCATCGACACCCTGAGGCAGTTGCGCGCCTCCTACGGGCCCGACGTCGAACTGTTCTTCATCACCGGGGCCGACGCCCTCGGCGCGATCCTCGGCTGGCAGAACGCCGACGAACTTTTCGAGCTCGCGCATTTCGTAGGCTGTAACCGTCCCGGTCACCGGCTCAGTGACTCCGGACTACCCGAGGGCAAGGTCTCCCTGGTGGAGGTCCCCGCGCTGGCCATCTCCTCTACCGAGTGCCGCGAGCGCGTGCGCAAGGGCGAACCCATCTGGTACCTGGTCCCGGACGGCATCGTCCGCTACATCAACAAGACCGGGCTCTACCGAGACAGCTGAAAGGCAGCAAGCACAACGTGACAGTCACCGACAGGGCGCTGGAAATGGTCAAGGTCGCCGCAGAGGCCGCCTCCGACAAACTCGCCCAGGAGATCATCGCCTACGACGTCAGCGAACAGCTGGCCATCACCGAGGCCTTCGTGCTCTGCTCGGCGCCCAACGACCGCCAGGTCCGCGCCATCGTGGAGGAGGTCGAGGACCAGCTGCGCCTCAAGGCGGGGGCCAAGCCCCTGCGCCGCGAAGGCGAGCGCGACGGTCGCTGGGTGCTGCTGGACTACGCCGACATCGTCGTGCACATCCAGCACGAGGAGGAGCGCGGGTACTACGGCCTGGAGAGGCTGTGGAAGGACTGCCCGACCATACAGCTCCCCGAGAGCGCGCGCGGCGCCGAGCGCACCCCGCTGGACGAACTGTAGGAAGCGGTTTGTCCCGCATACCCCCGAGTGGAGAGACGCACCAGGTGAGCGACACCCGTCGTGTGCTGTTCTGGCGGCACGGCCGAACCGCGTGGAACGTGGAGAACCGGTTCCAAGGCCAGACCGACATCGAACTCGACAAGGTCGGACACGCCCAGGCCGAACGGGCCGGGCGGTTGCTCGCCACGATGGGCCCCGACCTCATCGTGGCCTCCGACCTCAAACGGGCCGCGGACACGGCGGGCTACCTCGGTCGGGTCACGGGGATGCCGATCGAATTCGACAAGGGGCTGCGCGAGCGCTTCGGCGGATCCTGGGAGGGGTTCACCGGCAAGGAACTCGCCGAACGGTGGCCCGAGCGGCACCCGCGCATGGACATCCCCGACGGGGAGCCCATCGGGGACGTGGGGGACCGCATGTACGCGGCGATCCACCGGGCGCTGTCCCGCACCCCGGAGGGTGGTCTGCTCGTCGTCGTCAGCCACGGCGCGGCGCTGCGGGTCGGCATCTCCCGGTTGCTCGGGATCCCCGACGAACAACGCGAGATCCTCGGTCCGCTCAGCAACTGCTGCTGGTCGGTGCTCCAGCAGCGAAGGGACCGGTGGCGGCTCATGGAGCACAACGCCGCGAGCCTGCCGGAACCGGTCGTACTCAGCGACGACGCGTAATCCGTTTCGACGTCCGGGCGGGATTCCGCTATGGTGTGGGAGTCGGCAGCGCACACAGTGCGCGACCGACTCCCACAAGGGGCTATGGCGCAGTTGGTAGCGCGCCTCCATGGCATGGAGGAGGTCTGGGGTTCGAATCCCCATAGCTCCACGGACTCAGGGCGATCCTGCTCGCAAGCTTCGCTTGCTCGCCGGGTCGTCCTTCGTGTTTCCCGGGGGGAGACCCCCCGAACCCCCCGAGGTGACCCCCTGTGGCGGGGGTGGTGTGTGTCGGTGGGGTGGGTGGGGGCTTCTGCCTCGACGGGACGGCTGCGCCTGTTCGCGGGGGCGTTCTTCGTGTTCACCCGGGGCCCGGAACTTTTTGGGGTGACCGCCTGTGGCGGGGGTGGTGTGTGTCGGTGGGGTGAGAGGGACTTCGGCCTCGACGGGACGGCTTCGCGCGTTCCTGGCGGGGGAGACCTCTGAGTCCTCCGGAGGTGACGCCTGCGGCGGGGCCGCGTCCGTCGGGGGCGCCTGCGTGGCGGTCTCGCCCGTGTCCCCGACCCGTCTCAGGAGATCTGGCGGCGGTAGGTGTTCATCGCGAAGCCGTAGGCCACGACGAGGATGCCCACGCACCAGGCCGTCGCGATCCAGATGTCGTCGCCGACCGGCTGCTCGGCGAACAGGTCGCGGATCGTGTTGACGATGGAGGTCACCGGCTGGTGTTCGGCGAACCACCGCACCGGGCCGGGCATCGTGTCGGTGGGCACGAACGCCGAGCTGAGGAACGGCAGGAAGATGAGCGGGTAGGAGAACGCGCTCGCGCCGTCCACGGTCTTGGCGGTCAGACCCGGGATCACGGCGATCCAGGTCAGCGCCAGGGTGAACAGGAACAGGATGCCGATGACCGAGAGCCAGGCCGTCAGCCCCGCGCCGGTGCGGAACCCCATGAGGAGCGCGACGCCCGTCACGGTCGCGAGCGAGACCAGGTTGGCGACCAGCGAGGTCAGCACGTGTGCCCACAGCACGCCCGATCGGGCGATGGGCATGGACTGGAACCGCTCGAAGATCCCGCCCTGCATGTCCTGGAACAGCCGGAACGCGGTGTAGGCGATGCCCGAGGCGATCGTGATGAGCAGGATGCCGGGCAGCATGTAGTTCACGTACGACTCCGAGCCGGTGTCGATCGCGCCGCCGAAGACGTAGACGAACATCAGCATCATGGCGATCGGCATGACCGCGGTCGTGACGATGGTGTCCGGGCTGCGCGAGACGTGGCGCAGGGAGCGCCCCAGCAGGGTGGTGGTGTCACTGAGGAAGTGCGTGGTCATGACCGTTCCTTGTCCGTGCCGTCGTCGCCGACCAGAGCGAGGAAGACGTCTTCGAGGGAGGGCTGCTTCTCGACGTACTCGACGGTGGCGGGGGGCAGCAGCCGCTTGAGTTCGTCGAGGGTGCCGTCGACGATGATGCGGCCCCGGTGAAGGATCGCGATCCGGTCGGCGAGCTGTTCGGCCTCGTCCAGGTACTGGGTGGTGAGCAGCACGGTGGTGCCGTTCTCGGTGAGTTCCTTGACGGTCCGCCACACCTCGATGCGTGCCTGGGGGTCCAGCCCGGTGGTGGGCTCGTCCAGGAAGATGATCGGCGGGTCGCCGATCAGGCTCATCGCGATGTCCAGGCGGCGACGCATGCCGCCGGAGTACGTCGCCACCTTCCGCCCGCCCGCGTCGGTGAGCGAGAAGCGGGCGAGCAGGTCGTCGGCGACCGCGCCCGGGTCCCGGAGGTGGCGCAGCCTGGCGACGAGCACGAGGTTCTCCCGGCCGGTGAGGATCTCGTCCACGGCCGCGAACTGTCCGGTGAGGCTGATGGAGTCGCGCACCTTCGCCGGCTGTGCGGCGACGTCGAAGCCGTTGACGCCGGCCGTGCCCGCGTCGGCCTTGAGCAGGGTGGACAGGATCCTCACCACCGTGGTCTTGCCCGCTCCGTTCGAGCCGAGCAGGGCGAAGACGCCGCCCCGGTCCACGTCGAAGTCCACACCCCGCAGCACACGCAGGTCCTTGTAGGACTTCTCCAGGCCCCGTACCCGGATCGCCGGGCCGGCGGTCGAGCGCGCCGTCATGAGCGGTTCCCCTCTTCTTCCTCGGCGCGTGCCACGGCTGCGACCAACCGGTCGCGCTCCTTCTTGATCCACTGGCCGTCCGAGTAGTTCGCGAGGAACATCTCCGCGAACTCCACCGGGTCCTCTCCGACGACCGCGCGGATCGGGGTCCCGTCCGCCGCGGCCTGCTCGAACAGGTCCGCGAGCTCCTCCAGCATCGACATGAGGACGTCGCCCTTGACGATCGAGCCGAAGTACATCAGGTACCGCTCCAGCGCTTCGGCCGTCGTGCGGTAACTCGCGGGAAGCGCCTTGACGCGCGCCTTGTGCTCGCGCCAGCGGCGCTTGTCACCGAAGTCGCCGACGATCTTCTCGATGAACGATGTCATCGGATCTCTCCTTCTTCTCTTTCGACGGCCGCGCGTTCGGCGGCCCGGTGGTGCTGCCCGGGAAGTCGGCCGGCGTGCGAGGCGCACGCCGACCGGTGCTCGCGCGGGCCGATCACGTTGGTGGTGGAGCGGGTCTTCTCGGCACCGTCGTCACCCGTCTCCTTCGCGGAGCTGTTCCAGTCGTTGGGAGAGGAAGCTCCACGTGCTCCAGAACTCGTCGAGGTACTCCCGTCCCTGTGCGTTGAGGGAGTACACCTTGCGCGGCGGCCCCTTCTCCGACGGGACCTTCTCCACGTCGACCAGGCCGCGCTTCTCGACCCTGAGGAGCAGTGCGTAGACCGTGCCCTCCGCGATGTCGGAGAACCCCTGCTCCCGCAGCCATGCCGTGATCTCGTAGCCGTACGCGGACCGCACGGCCAGGATCGCCAGGACGATGCCCTCCAACGTGCCCTTGAGCATCTCCGTCATCTGCCTGCCCACGGAACACCTCTTCCGGCTACTCAATACTGTTGACTACTGGTACATAGTAGCAATGAATAGTGGGGGCGCAAGTCCCCGGTCGCAACGGGGTTCCCGCCCTGGGAGGGTCCGGACGGCGCAGAGGCGGGTACCGACCACGCTCGCGTGTCACCCGGCCCGTGCCGGGGCGGGTCGTGGCGGTATCGCTCCGCGTGCGCACGGCGGTGGTCGGGCGCGGGTCGTTCCAGGCCGGGGCCGACGGCCACACCGGGGTTCCTCGGGGTGTCCCCTCTTCGGCGTCGACCCGTCCGCGCTGCCCGGTCCCGCACGTCGGGGGAGTGGAGAGCGGGTCCTGCTTCGGTGAGGTGCGCGAGGTCGTGCGCCGCTGATTTCCCGAGGTGGAGGAGATGGTGATCCCGGGCGCGGACCCCGGTGCGGTCGTTTTTTCGGCGCCGCTCCCGAGGTGGTCGGGGGCGGCGCCGGTGGGGGATGTTCGAGGGTCGTCAGCCTCGGTCAGGGCTGAGAGGCCGCCAGTAGGAGCGCGGTCCATTCGGCGGCGGGGACCTCCAGGTGACCGAGCCCCGGGTTCTGTGAGTCACGCACGGCAGCGGCGGACGGAAGGTCCGCGACCTCGACACATGCGGCCTCGTTGGCGCTGTAGCTGGACTTGTGGAAGTTCGAGGGAGGGGGACCGCCGGTGTGCATCGTCGTGTCTCCGGGGGTGGGCAACGCTGCCGTCTCTCGTCTGCTTGCCCCTCACACCTGTCCGCGACACCCGACCTGACCTCATGAGGCCACCGGGCTTCGCGGCCTTTCCCGTGCAGCCCTTACGGGGTACGGTGAGCGCGGGATATGCTTCTGGTGAGCATCGCGAAGGCCCCGGTCGCCGAGACCGGGGCCTTCGTCGTTTTCGGCCTACCGGTTTTGCTGTGCCGTGGAAAGAAGCGCCGCCCACTCGGAGCAAGGGAAAAGTAGGTGCCCCGCATCCCTGTTCTGCGTGTCTCGCACGGCTGCGCCACCGGTGGGGAGTTCGGCGATCTCAACGCAGTCCTGCCCCTTCGCGGAGCTGTAGCTGGATTTGCGGAAGTGCAGGTGGGATGTGCTCTGGTGCATCAGGTCCTCTCTTCGAGCCGGCTGAGCCGATCCTCCAGCCATGCCCGAGAGGCCTCCACGCTGAGCGCGGCGGCTTGGACGTGATCGAGGACGGTCTCGTAGATCGTAGTCTGCTCGGGTTCTTCTACGAGCAGCCCACCTCCGCCGACCTGTTCGACATAGACCACTGTGGGGTCGGACGGAAAATCGAGCACCACGAAGGACCCGTCCATTCCCGCATGCGGACCGGCCTCGTCCGGGAGCACCTGGATACGCAGGGACGGCCGTTGGATATCGATCAAGTGTCGGATCTGGTCGACCGCCACATCTGACGGGAGCTTACGGAACGCGGTCTCGTCGATGACCGCCCACAGTCGAGGCGCGTCCGTGCGCGACAGGAGGTGCTGGCGCATCATCCGCACTTCGACGCGGCGATCGATTTCAGCGTCGTCGGTGACTCCACCGGAGCGGATGACGGCGCGGGCGTAGGCCTCGGTCTGGAGAAGCCCAGGGACGTATTGCACCTGGTAAGTGCGGATAAGGGAGGCTTCGTTCTCCATGTCCACATAGGTGCCAGCGCCGAGAACGTCCCGGTATCCGTACCACCAGCCACTGATGGAAGCCTCACGTGCCAACTTCAGGTAGGCCTCGCGTTGGGTTTCGTCAGTGACCCCGTAAATATCGAGAAGCACCCGCAGGTCGACCTCGCGAACCCGAAGGACCTTGCGGTTCTCGATACGGGTGATCTTCGATTCGGACCAGCTCCGGCCGGGTGCCCGCTTCTTGGCTTCAGCGGCGGCCACCTTTGCTGTGAGGCCCGCCTCTTCCCTCAGCCGGAGAAGCTGTCTGGCCAGCCGACCTCGGCGAAGCATAGGGCTGGAGGCCACAGTCTCGGTACTCCCTCGTGAGCTGCTGCGCTGACGTGCCGAGCCTACGCGGCGAACCGAATTTTCGGACATTGAACGCATCCTTCGATAGAAGCCATCAGCAGCTGCTCAGATTGTTGCACGCTTTTAAAAATGCATCTTGCACTTTTGTATGTAGGGGGGCACGATGGTGTCACCAGAAGCTCGCCGGGCCTCCCACCCGGCACCCTTGACCGGAGGTGTGCGCATGGCGCGCTACCGCTACTTGAACTGCTCTGAGTCGCTGACGATCCGATGGCTGCTCACCGAAGTGCTCCGTTGGCGACGACCCCGGCGCGCGAGTCGGATCCGGCTCTACATCGCTCACCCGGCCCGGGACCTCGCGCCCCTGACCCTGGCCGTCCGCGCACTTCTCAGCGTGCGAGGTGCCGTGTGAACCGGGTCTGCGACATCCGCCGCCTCTCCTCGATCCAGGCGTTGGGGGTGTGGGCGAGCGTCCACCACGTGCCCTTGCGCTACCTGGGGCCGACCCTCGAAGGGCACGCCGTCTACGCCGCCACCCACGGACGCGCCACCCGGGTCGCGGTCACCTCCGGACGCGACCCGCACCCGCTCCCGCTCGTCTGGCGTAGCCCCTTGGAGGCGCTGTGACCACCGACCCGACGCCGCGCATGCCGGACGACCTCATCCACCGCCGCTGGGTCCTCACCCTCGAACCGACTCCGGACGGCGGCACCGAGGTGGTCGCCTACCGGCCCATCGGCTGGACCGGCCCCCACCCCCACGAACGCCTCGCCGCGCCCGACCACGCGACCATGCGCGCCCTCCTGACCCGCCGCCACACCCGAACGGAGCCCACCGTGACCGACCACGTCGACCCCGACCCGATCCCGGACGACCTCACCCCCGCCGAACGCGACGCGGTCCTGCGTCAGGGCAGGGTCATCGCCGACCAGCGCGCCGCCGGTGCCCCTCTCCTGGGCGATCCCGACCGTGACTACCGCCACGGCGACTGAACCCCGATCACCGTGACGCGACGGCGCCGGCCGGGAACACGTCCCGACCGGCGCCGTCCTCCGATTTCTCGCCGAGAGGTCACTCCTCCCGGCCGTAGTCGGCGTTCTGGTCCCGGAACATCGTGTGCTGGTGCACCTCGGAGGTCTCCACCCGGGCTGGTCGGAGAACTCGATCCACGCCGAGGGCCCGTCCAGACGGATGTAGGTGTCCACGTCGTCGGCGTCGATGGAACCGCTCCACGACAGGCGGGTCTCGTCGTACTCGGACACGTACCGCTCGATCAGCGCGTCCGCGGCCTCCTCGTCCAGGGCCGCGACCGCGGTCGGCATCGTCACCTTCGTGGCCCTGCGGCCACGGTGTGCGGTTGAAGTGCCGTCGGTCATGGGTCCCCCGGACGGTGTCCCGATCGTTTTCCGTTCCCCGATGCTCGGTGAACAGGGTGATGGCGGGACCAGAGCCGGTTGAAGGACCCGTGAGAAAAGCGCCGAAGGAGCGCGGGCGCTTCACGGCGTGACGGCGAGGGCCTCGATCTCCACGAGGACCTCGGGGCGGGCGAACCCCGCGACCTGGAGCACGGTGATCGCGGTCGGGTGCGGCCCCCACACCTCGGCGGCGGCCCGGTATCCGGCGGTCACGTCACCGCCCGCCTTCAGGTGGACGGTCAGCTTGGCGACACGGGTCTGGTCGGCCCCCGCCTCGGCGAGCACCGCGAGCACGTTGCGGAACGCCTGCGCCGTCTGCTCACCGAGGTCGTCGGAGACGACCGCGCCGGTGGCGTCGGTGCCGTTCTGCCCGCCGACGACGATCAGGGATCCGCCGTCGACGCGGACCCCCTGCGAGAACGCGGGGTGGGTGTGGAGCGCGGCCGGGTTCAGGTGGGTGATCTCCGACATGTCAGTTCTCCTCGGGGTTCGCGGCGGCGCGGCGTTCGCGCAGCCGTCGGATCTTGTGGCGGTTGCCGCACCGGCGCATCGAGCACCAGGTGCGCGATCCCGCGCGCGAGGTGTCCAGGTACATGAGGGCGCAGTCGTCGGCGGCGCAGATGCGGACGCGGTCGGGGCGGCCGAGCGAGGTCACCGCGTCGCGCCCGATGACGGCGAGCAGCCGGTCGGACGTGGGCTCCACGCGCGCACCGAGCTGTGGCGGCAGGTCGGGCATCGCGGCGTACCGGTCGATCACGGCGGCGGCCTCGTCCGGGAGCGGCAGGTCGCGTGCGACCGTCATCACGGCTCGGGCGATCGCGTCACGCAGCTCGCGTGCGTGCCGGTACGCCGTCCCGTCGACCGGTACCGCCGCCTCGAACCGCTCCCGCCACCACCGCTCCACGTCCGCCGGACCGTGCCAGTGCTCCCATTCGGGTGGGCCCTCGAACCCGCCGGTGTAGGCGAAGTCGAACGCGAGCGCGCCGGAGTCGAACCACCAGCGCCGCCCGTCAGGGGCGTCCAGCCACTGACCCGTGGTCGGTGTGCTCATCATGTAACCAGGCTAGGTGGTTACCGATGGCGGCACAAGGACCTGGGCGGGTGACTCCCCGGTCACGGGCGGCGAGGCCTCCGGTCCTCCCCCCGGTCCGGGACCGCCGCCTCGGCGTACCGCTCGGCGAGGAGGGCGAAGGCGTCCTTGAGCGCGTCCGGGCCGACGACCTCGATGTCGGCGTCGAACCGGCCGAGGTCGGCGGCCAGCGCGACCCACGACCACGAGCCCACGACGAGCCTGCACCGGTCGGGCCCCAGTTCCTCGACGACACCGTCCCGGGTGTACGCGGACACGGTGGTGGCGGGCAGGCCGAGGATCACCTCTCCTCGACAGGGGGGACCGCCGGGGCCGTCGGATCCACCGAACCGGGCGGCGACGAAGGCTCCCGCGTCCCCTCCCGGAGGCTCGCGGGGGGTGAACCGCGGTCCGGTGGGCGTGCGCGGGGCGATACGGTCCGCGCGGAAGGTCCGCCAGTCGTCCCGGTCCAGGTCCCAGGCGAGCAGGTACCAGCGCCCTCCCCTGGTGACCAGGTGGTGGGGCTCCACCCGCCGTGGTGGGGGACCGAGGGGGTCGTCACCGCGTTCTCGGTCCGGTGAGGTGTGGTCGAAGCGCAGCACCTCGCGTGCGTGCACGGCGGCGCCCAGCGTCGTGAGGACGTCGCCGTCGACCGGTGTGTCCGGTCGGGGGCCCGAGGTCTCGACCGCCGCGACCTCCAGGGTGTCGATCCGGCGGCGCAGCCGTGCGGGCATGAACTGCCGGACGGTGTTCAGGGCGCGCGTCGCGTCCTCGGCGATGCCGGCGCCCGCGGCGGAGGTGGCGGCCAGGCGGAGCGCCACGGCCAGGGCGACGGCCTGCCCGTCGTCGAACAACAGCGGGGGCAGGTCGGCACCCGCGTCGAGCCGGTATCCGCCGTCGGGGCCCTTGACGGTCGCGACGGGATAGCCGAGCTCGCGCAGCCGGTCGATGTCACGGCGCACGGTGCGCGGGCTGACGTCCAGCCGTTCGGCCAGGAGCGCCCCCGGCCAGTCCCGACGTGCCTGGAGGAGCGAGAGCAGCGTCAGCAGCCGCACGGAGGTCTTCTGCATGTCCCCATTCTGTCCGAGGAAGAGGCCACGCCCTGGCCTCTTCCCCGGCGATCGTGTCCATGGGACGGCGGGTCGCCGAACACGGTGATCCGCCATGGGAACGATCGAGTACGAGGAGCCGGACATGTCCGTCAACACCGTGGTCCACGCGAACTTCCGGGGGGACGCCCGCGCGGCGCTGGACTTCTATCAGGGCGTCTTCGGCGGGGACGTCGCCGTCATCACCTACGGGGACGCGCACAACGTCACCGACGAGTCCGAGTCGGACCAGGTGATGTGGGGGCAGGTGGTCTCCGCCGCCGGCTTCCACCTGATGGCCTACGACGTGCCCGGACACACTCCGTGGAACCGGGGGGAGAACGCCTACTTCGTGTCGGTGCGCGGCGACTCGGTGGAGGAGGTCACCGCCTACTGGAAGGGGTTGAGCGAGGGCGGCACCGTCGTACAGCCCTTCGCGGAGTCCCCGTGGGCGCTGGCCTACGGCATGCTCAGGGACCGTTTCGGTCTCACCTGGGTCCTGGACGTCCCGCGCCCCTACGACGCCTCCTGAACCGCCCGGGGCCGGACGGCGCACGCCGTCCGACCCCGGGCGGTCATCGAACCGGCCCGGCCCCCGTCGGGGGCCGGGCCTCGCTCACTCCTTCGGGGTCACTTGGTGACGAAGGGGACCAGCGCCTCGTTGACCTCGGCGGCGTGCGTCCACAGCAGACCGTGGGGGGCGCCCTCGATCTCCACGTACTCGGCCTCGGGCACGGCCTCGTGGAACGGGCGCGCGGTGGCGTCGATCGGCAGGATGTTGTCGGCGGTCCCGTGCAGGATCAGGATGGGTTTGCCCGCCTCACGGACGGCCGCGACGTCCGCGCGGAAGTCCTCGATCCAGGTCGGCACCACGGCGTAGGCCGCCACGGGGGCGCTGCCGACGGCCGTGTTCCAGTTGGCGGTCACGACCTCCTGGCTGATCCGGGTGCCCAGGTTCTCGTCCAGGTTGTAGAAGTTCTTGTAGAAATCCGTGAACCAGGCGTACCGGTCGGTGTACGCCGCGTCGGCGATGCCGTCGAAGACCTCCTGCGGTACCCCGGTCGGGTTGTCGTCGGTCTGGAGGAGGAACGGCTCCAGCGAGGCCAGGAAGGCCAGTTTCGCGACGCGCTCGTGTCCGTGGTTCTTGACGTACCGGGCGAGTTCGCCGGTGCCCATGGAGAAGCCGACGAGGATCACGTCGCGCAGGTCCAGGGTCTCCAGCAGGGTGTTCAGGTCGGCGGCGAAGGTGTCGTAGTCGTACCCCTCGCCGACCTTGGAGGAGCCGCCGAAGCCGCGCCGGTCGTAGGTGATCACGCGCTTGCCGGCCTTGATCAGCTCGCGCGCCTGGAGTTCCCAGCTGGCGCCGTTGAGCGGATAGCCGTGGATGAGGACGACCGGCTGCCCCTGGCCGTGGTCCTCGTAGTAGAGCTCGATGTCCGTGCTGTTCTCGGTGCCGACCTTGATGAACGCCATGATCTCGCCTTTCCCGCTGTGGAGAACGGTCGTTCTCTCTCTTGTCGGCTACTATAGAGAACGATCGTTCTCATTGCAAGGAGGGGACCGAAGTGATCGATGACGTGCAGGCCCGGGAGAGGATCGTGGTCGCGGCCGACGCACTCTTCTACGCCCACGGGGTCAACTCGATCGGGATGGACGCGGTGCGCGAGCGGTCCGGTTTCCCCCTCAAGCGCATCTACAAGCTGTTCCCGTCCAAGGAGGACCTCGTCCTCGCCGTGCTCGATCACCGGTCGCGGCGCTGGGACTCGGGCATCGCGCGGGCCGCGGAGACCGCCGCCGACCCCACCGGCCGACTGCTGGCCGTCTTCGACTTCCTCGCCGCCTGGTTCCGTGAGGACGACTTCCGGGGCTGCGCCTTCATCAACGCCTACGGCGAACTCGGCCCCGGCTCCTCCC
This sequence comes from Nocardiopsis sp. N85, assembly GCF_028882275.1. Classification (GTDB taxonomy): domain Bacteria; phylum Actinomycetota; class Actinomycetes; order Streptosporangiales; family Streptosporangiaceae; genus Nocardiopsis; species Nocardiopsis lambiniae. The sequence continues at coordinate 208,590 of NZ_JARBUT010000009.1, read as the reverse complement.
GGGTGGCGGGTGCGGTGCGCGCGCAGAAGGAGTCCTTCCAGCGCTACGTCGACGACCTGGTCGGTCGGATCGGCGGTTCTCCCGGGCTGGCCGCGCAACTGGTGCTGCTCGCCGAAGGCGCGCAGACCACCGCCGCCATCTCCGGCTCCCCGGCCGCCGCCGACGTGGCCCGCGACGCGGCCCGCATCCTCATCGAGGCCGACCGCGACGCGGCCCGGGACCGATGAGGGGACGCTCCCCGTCGCGATGTCCGCCTCCTCGGGGTGATCAGCGGCGCAACCACACGGCGGTGTCACCCGGCAGGCGGTCCTCGACCGGGCCGCTGGCGAGCAGGACCCTCCCCTCGGGCAGCTCCACCGGTTCGGGGCCCGTGTTGACCAGGACCAGGGTCTCCGGTCCCCGCCAGAAGGCCAGCACCGGCCCCTGGTCCGACGTGTCGTCCCAGACGAGGCCCTCGTCGGAGGCGAACCCGCGACGCAGTCCCAGGGCCCGCCGGTACAGGTGCAGTGTCGAGTCCGGGTCCCGTTCCTGGGCGGTCACGGAGTACCGTCCCCAGTCGGTGGGCTGGGGCAGCCACGACCCGTTCACGCCGAACCCGAAGGAGGTGCCCCCCTCGGTCCACGGGAGCGGCACCCGGCAGCCGTCGCGGCCCTTGTCGGTGCCGCCGCCGCGGACCCAGCGCGGGTCCTCCAGGGCCTCGCGGGGTAGATCGGCGACCTCCGGCAGGCCCAGCTCCTCACCCTGGTGGATGTAGGCCGACCCCGGCAGGGCGAGCTCCAACAGGGCCAGCGCGCGTGCCCGGCGCGTGCCCAGGGCGAGGTCCGGGGCCGGGTCGCGACCGTCCCCCAGGAGCCAGGTCCGGTGATCGGTGCCCGGGGGCAGCCCCAACGCCGACACCGGGCGCACCACGTCGTGGTTGCCCACCACCCACGTGGGCACGGTGCCCACCGCGCGGGCGTCGGCCAGCGAGGAGTCGATGACCTTCCGGTAGGCGTCCGCGTCCCACGGCGTGCGCAGGAAGTCGAAGTTGAACGCCTGGTCCAGTTCGTCCGGCCGGGTGTACAGCACGCGCCGTTCACCCGGCAGCCACACCTCTCCCACGGTCGCGGGCGGCGGGTCGAACTCCGCCAGCACCCGGCGCCAGTCCCGGTAGACGTCGTGGACCTCGGGCCGGTCCAGGAACGGGTGATCGGGGTTGGCCAGGATGTCCTCGAACCGGTCGCCCTCCACCAGCACCAGGTCGCGCAGCGGATCCAGGTCCTTGACCAGGGCGTAGGCGACGTCGACGCGGAATCCGTCCACCCCGCGTCCGCTCCAGAACCGCAGGATGTCGCGGAACTCCTCGCGGACCCGCGGATGATCCCAGTTCAGATCCGGCTGCTCGGGGGCGAACACGTGCAGGTACCACCGACCGTCGGGCACCCGGGTCCACGCCGGTCCGCCGAAGGTCGAGCGCCAGTTGGTCGGCGGCAGCGCGCCGTCGGGTCCCCGGCCGGGGCGGAAGACGTACAGGTCGCGCTCGGGCGCGTCGGCGGAGGCCAGGGCCGCCCGGAACCACGGGTGCTCCTCCGAGGTGTGGTTGGGCACGATGTCCACCATCACCTTGAGGTCGAGCCGGTGCGCCTCGGTGACCACGGCGTCGAATCCGGCCAGGTCCCCCAACCGGGGGTCCACGTTCCGGAAGTCGCTGACGTCGTACCCCCCGTCGGCCCAGGGCGAGGTGTAGAACGGCGACAGCCAGACCCCGTCCGCGCCCAGGTCCGCGATGTGCCCCAGCCGGTCGACGAGTCCCGCCAGGTCGCCGACCCCGTCCCCGTCGCCGTCCGCGAAACTGCGCGGATAGACCTGGTAGAGCACCGCGTCGCGCCACCATCGTCGTTCCATGGCCGCCTTCTCGTCCGCCGGATGTACCCGATGTCGCGTCCACGTTACGAGCGCGGTCCCTGAGGGTGCAATGCCCGGGTGGAGAGTGGCCATATACACCATTCATGTGGCTTTTTGGGGGCTTTCTTCCGTGTTTCTATGTTGACCTGATCACACTTTGAGTGACATCGTTCTCACACGACCACGGGAAGCCTGACGACCCAGACGCACTCGGTGCCTCGCGACCGGACACCCTCCGGGCGCGGAAGGAGAGAGTCATGTCCGTACTGTCACGTCGTGGTGTGCGCGCGTTCGCCGCCGGCACCTCCGCCTTCGCCCTGGCCCTGGCCACGGGCTGCGGATCGCCTCCGGGCGAGGAGGTCGGGGGGGAGGGGGAGAGCGCCGGTCTGGCCGACGACCCCCAGTTCGTGTGGGCCGTCACCGGAGCGGACCGGCAGATCCACGAGGACGTCGCCCGCCTGTGGAACGAGGTCAACCCCGAAGAGCAGGTCGAGGTCTTCTTCCTCGCCCCCACCGCCGACGAACAGCGCCAGGCCATGTTCCAGGACCTCCAGAGCCAGGCCGGGCAGTTCGACGTCCTGGGCCTGGACGTCATCTGGACCGGTGAGTTCGCGGACTTCGGCTACATCGAGAGCCTGGAGGACCTGCGCCCGGAGATCTCCGACGTCAGCCTGCCCGGCGCCATCGACAGCGCCCAGTGGCAGCAGGAGCTCTACGCCCTGCCCTACTCGTCCAACGGCGCGTTCCTGTACTACCGCACCGACCTGATCGACGAACCGCCCACCACCTGGGACGAGCTGTACGAGACCGGCACGGAGGCCGCCGAGGAGGCCGGGATCTCCGCCTACGTCGGCCAGGGCGACCAGTACGAGGGTTTCGTCGTCAACTACCTGGAGCTGTTCTGGGCCGCCGACGGCGAGCTGTTCGACGAGGGCCAGACGGAGAGCCTGTTCCTGGAGGGCGACGCCGCCACCACCGCGCTGGACTTCATGACCGAGGCCTATGAGAGCGGCTTCTACGCCGAGGGCTTCGACTCCATGGTCGAGGACGACGCACGCGCCCTCTTCCAGGCCGGCGAGGCCGTCTACATGCGGAACTGGCCCTACGCCGTGCCGCTGCTGGAGGGCCAGGAGGGCGAGGAGAGCGAGGTCGCCGAGGACTTCGCGGTGGCGCCGCTGCCCACCTTCGACGGCGAGGGCAGCACCAGCGCCCTGGGCGGGCTCAACAACGCCGTCAGCACCCTGAGCGAGAACAAGGAACTGGCCCGCGAGTTCGTCCTGTGGGCCGCCACCGACCCCGACGCCCAGGCGATCCTGGCCGACAACAGCCTGCCGCCCACCATGCTCAGCGCCTACGAGGGGGCCGAGGACCCCAACTTCGAGATGCTCCGGGACATCCTGACCGACGCGCACGCCCGGCCGCCGGTGCCCGGGTACAACTCGCTGTCCCTGACGATCCAGGACAACCTGCACCCCGCCTACCTGGGGCAGGCCGACGCCGAGGAGTCGTTGGAGACGGTCGACGGGGCCGCCGACGACGCGCTCGAACAGGAGTAGGGCCGCCCATGGCGACGATCCGCAGCGCCGGTCCACCGGTGCGTAAGAAGGACGAACGCATCCGTCGCGGACTCGGAGAACGGGCGATGGGGCGCATCTTCCTGGCCCCGTCGTTCACCTTCATGGCCGTGATCGCGCTGTTCCCGGTCTTCTACGCCCTCTGGATGAGCCTCTACCAGATCCGGGGCTTCCGCCAGGAGTTCATCGGTATAGACAACTACCTGCGGGCCCTGAGCGACCCCGGCTTCTACAACGCGGTCCTCAACACCCTGATCTTCACGCTCGCGTCGGTATCGCTGGAATTCGTCATCGGTCTGATGTTCGCGCTGATCATGCACCAGGTGTTCGTCGGTCGAGGCCTGGCCCGCGCGATCATCCTGGTGCCCTGGGTGATCCCGACCGCCGTCGCCGCCCAGGTGTGGCGGTACATGTTCGACCACAACCCCGGGTTCGTGAACGGGGTGCTGAACACGGAGATCAACTGGTTGCGCGACCCCGCCTGGTCGATGGTCGGGATCATCGCCGCCGACGTCTGGAAGACCGCGCCGTTCGTGGCGCTGCTGCTGCTCGCGGGGCTCCAGACCATTCCCAAGGACTACTACGAGGCGGCCAGGGTCGACGGGGCCGGGGCGATACAGCGCTTCTGGTCCATCACCCTGCCGCTGCTGCGTCCGGCGATCGTGGTGGCCCTGTTGTTCCGCACCGTGGACGCGCTGCGCATGTTCGACTTCGCGTACGTGTTCGCGGGGTACTCGAACTCGCTGGCCACGCTGTCGGTGTACGCGCAGCGCTTCCTGGTCGCCGAACCCCAGCTGGGGTACGCGAACGCGCTGTCCACGGTCACGTTCGTGGTCGTCATGCTGGTCGGTCTGGCCTTCATCAGCCGGATGGGCCGCCACATGGTCGGTGACGTGGCACGGCGAGGGGAGAAGCGATGACGGAGCGGACGGAGACGGACCGGGCGCGGGGAGCGGTGCGCCGCGCGCACCGGCCGCGCCGCACCACGCATCCGGCCGTGACCGGCGGGCTCAAGATCCTGGGGCTGGCCCTGGTACTGGGATGGTGCCTGTTCCCGTTCCTGTGGATGGGCATGACCAGTCTGCGCACCGGTTCGGTGGCGCTCACCGATCCCAACATCCTCCGTGGCCCGTTCAGCCTCGCCAACTACGAGCAGGTCCTCGACCTGGGGTTCCAGTACGCGCTGCGCAACTCGCTGATCGTGGCGGCCCTCACCACCATCATCTGCATCCCGGTGGCCTCACTGGCGGGTTACGCGCTGGCGCGGCTGCCGCTGGCGGGCAGGTTCCTGCTGCTCGCGGCGACCCTGGTGGCGACGCTGTTCCCGCCGGTGGCACTGGTCAACCCGCTGTACCAGATGTACCTCAAGCTCGGCGAGTGGACCGGGATCAACCTGCTCAACACCTACACGGGCCTGGTGATCCCGTACGTGGCCCTGACCCTGCCGCTGGCGATCTTCATCCTCGCCACGTTCTTCGCGGGCATCCCCCGCGAGATCGAGGAGTCGGCGAAGGTCGACGGGGCCACGCCGTTCCAGGCGTTCTGGCGTGTGGTGGTCCCGCTGGCGGCGCCCGGCGTCGGGGCGGCGGCCATCCTCACCTTCGTGTACGCCACCAACGAGTTCCTGCTCGCGTTCTCGTTCGCGCCCCGCGACCTCAACGTGCAGACCGTCCCCGTGTTCGTCGGCACGTTCGAGCGGGTCGGCTACGAGAACCCGATCGGGCAGATCATGGCCGCGTCGGTGCTGGTGTCGGTTCCGCTGATCGCCTTCGCGCTGATCCTGCAACGCCGGATCGTGGCCGGCCTGACGTCCGGGGCGGTCAAGGGCTGAGTCCGGGCGCCCGGGTGGCGGGACCCGGTCAGGACAGGCAGGCGCGGACCACGGCGGCCATCCGCTCCCGGGGTTCGAGGACCTCGGGGCGGGTGACCCCGCGCAGGATGAGCCCGTCGACGTAGGCCATGAGGCTGCGCGAGGCGGACTGCGGATCGTCCGCCCCCAGGTGGTCGAGGATCCGCCCGCCCCACTCCTGGACGGCGGCGGCGCCCCGGGCCAGTGCCGCGGCGATCCGGGGGTCGTGGGTGGCCTCCACCGACAGCGCGTACCGGGCGACGGTGCGGACCCGGTCGGTGGTCACCGCCGCCCCGACGAATCGGGCCAGGGCGTCGATGAGGTGATCGACGGTGGGCTCGTCGGGGGTGTGCGTCCTCGCCCAATCCCGTCGGTCCAGCTCCTCCAGCCGTTCCACCACCCCGATGATCAGCGCGTCGCGGGTGCGGAAGTGGTTGGAGGTCGACCCCTTGGGCAGGCCGGCCGCGGCGTCCACCTTTCCGTGGGTGAGGGCGTGCACGCCTCCGGTGCCCAGCAGGGTGATGGCGGCGTCCAGGGCGCGATCGCGGGTCCGTGACATGGTTCTACTATAAACGTAGTGACTCTTCACTATGATCGTAGTAGCGTGGTGCCATGAACGGAAGAGCACTGATCGTCGGCGGCGGTATCGCCGGACTCGCGGCGGCCCGAGGACTCCTGCGCGCGGGCTGGGAGGTCGACGTCCGCGAACGCCTCTCCGAGCCCCCCGACATCGGTGGCGCCCTGGGCATGTGGTCGACCGCTCTGGAAGCCCTGGACCGGCTCGGCCTCGTCGATGAGGTGCGCGCCGTCGGATGCGCCCCCACCGGCGCCCTGATCGCCGCCTCCGACGGCAGGACCCTCGCCCGACTGGACTCCCGAGGTCCCTCCGCCCTCCTCGTCTCGCGTTCCACGCTGCTCCGGATCCTCGTCGCCGCCCTGCCCGCGGACACGGTCCGCTGGAACACCCCCGTCACGGCCGAGGAGATCGGACGGGCCACCGGGGCGGACGGGTTCGACGTGGTCATCGGCGCCGACGGCATCAACGGGACGGTCCGGCGGACCGTGTTCCCCGGCGCGCCCGCCTCCCGGCCGCTCGGCACCATCGCCTACCGAGGCGCGGTCCCCGGCCATGTGGACGCCTTCAGCGAGACGTGGGGGAACGGCCGGATCTTCGGGATCACCCCGATGGACGGTGAGAGGACCAACTGGTACGCCTCCCTCAACGCCGACCTGCTGCGCGGGCGCGACCCCGACGAGGACCCGGTCACGCTGCTGCGCGACCTGTACGGGGACTGGCATCCCGGGGTCGCCCGGGTCCTGGCGGGTCTGCCCGGCACCGCCATCGACCGGCGCGTCCTCCACGACCTGCCCGTCCTGCCCTCCTACGTGTACGGCCCCCACGCCCTCATCGGCGACTCCGCCCACGCCATGGCGCCCCACCTGGGGCGGGGGGCCTGCGAGTCCCTGGTCGACGCCGCGGCCCTGGCGGAGGCGCTCTCCCTCGGCCCCACGGTCGCCGACGGGCTGCGCCGCTACGACCGCCTCTGCCGCCGCTCGGCCGGACGGATCGTGCGCGCCTCGCGGGTGATGAACCGGGTCGCCATGGTCTCCCGCCTCACGGGCGTCCGCGACGGCGTGCTGCGCACCGCCGGAACCCTGATGCGATGATCGCCGCGGTGCTCTGGGCCGGCCGGAGCGGTCGGCCCCGCACCGGGGGAGGGGGTGGTGTCCGGGCCCTCGCGGTTCGGGAGGTTCTCGCGCCCCCGTCCTCTTCGCCGTGGTCGTCCTGCCGGGGCGACCGTACGGGGCCGGGGCGCGGGTCCGCAGGGAGCGCGCCTCGCCCCCGTGCCCGGTGCCCCGGCGCTCGGTGCCCCGCTTCGTCCGCGATCCGCCCCGGGGCGGTCCCGAAGCCCCCGCCCCGGCCGGGGGAGCGGCCGGGGCGGGGACCGGGAGGGACCGGCGACGATCAGACGGTCGCGGAGGGCTCCGGCAGACCGGCCCCGATCTCGGAGATGTGCAGGGCCGCCACCAGGTCCCGGTAGAGGCCGTCGCGTTCCAACAGTTCGGCGTGGGTCCCCTGGGCCCGTACCCGGCCGTCCTCCAGGAGGATGATCCGGTCGGCGTGGATCACCGTCGACAACCGGTGCGCCACCGTCACCACCGCCGCGTCAGCCGCGTGCCGGCGCACGCTCTCGGTGATCGCCGCCTCGGTGATGGCGTCCACCTGCGAGGTCGCCTCGTCCAGCAACAGCACGTCCGGAGAACGCAGCAGCGCTCGCGCCAGCGCCACCCGCTGACGCTGTCCACCCGAGAACGCGGTGGCGTCCAGCGGGGTGTCCAGCCCTTCCTCCAGGGAGTCGACCTTCTCGGTCAACCGGACGTCCTCCACCACCCGGCGGACCTCCTCCTCGGTGGCGTCCGGACGGCTGAACAGCAGGTTGTCCCGCAGGGTCCCCGGCACGACCGGGGTGTCCTGCTCCACGTAGGCGAAGTGCGCGCGCACCTCCTCGGGGGTCATCTCCCGGTAGGGGACGCCGTTCACCGAGACGCCGCCCCCCTCGGGCTCCAGGAAACGGAGCAGGAGGGACAGCACGGTCGTCTTACCCGCCCCGGACGGGCCGACGATCGCCGTGTGCCCACGCCTCGGGATGGCCAGATCGACCCCCTTCAGGGCCGGCTCCGCGCCGGGGGCGTACCGGGCGGTGACCCCGTGCAGCCTCAGCAGCGCGTCCTCGGTCCGGACGTGACCGTTGGCGGAGGGGGCGGCCTTCTCCACGGTCGACGCGGGTTCTTCGGCGGTCGGCTCCAACGGGATCGCCTCCACCTCGCGGATGCGCTTGGCCGCGGCGATGCCCGACTGGAGGGTGGTCATGCTCTGGGACAGTTCCATGACCGGGTTGAGCAGGGTGAACGCGTACAGCAGGAACGCGATCAGGGTCGACACCCCGATGTCCCCGGAGGCGACCCGCAGGGCGCCCACGCCCAGGATGGCGATGATCGCCAACTCGACGCCGCTGAACGCGATCGTCCAGGCCACCGCCTCCCGGCGGACCGTGCGCACGCCGTGGTCGGCGGCCTCCTTCGCGTGGGTGAGGATCGTGTCGCCCAGCCGTCGTTCGGCGCGGCTGACCTTGACCGTGCGGATCGCCCGCAGCGCCCCGTCGAGGACGCCGCCCATGAGGCCGAGCGAGTTCTGCGCCTTCTCCTGGGCCGTGGCGATGGCGGGCATCAGAGTGAGGAACAGGATCGTCACGATGAGCACGGCCACGGCCGTGACACCGAAGAGGACCAGGTCCAGGATCGCCATCATCACCAGGGTGCCGACCAGCAGGACACCGCCGTTGATCAGGCTGATGACACTGCTGGAGGCCGCTTCGCGGAGGAGGACGGTGTCGGAGGTGGCCCGGGTGACCAGTTCTCCCGAGGAGCGCTTGGAGAGCGGGATGAGGGCGGCGCGGAAGTAGCGGCGCACCAGGGAGGTGCGCGCGTCCAGCACGACCTGCTCGGCGACGGAGCCGAGCAGGATCCAGTGGTACATGCCCATGCCCGCGCCGACCACGAACAGGCCGAGCAGCAGCAGGATCGGCATCAGCAGCCCGCCGCCCCCGGAGAGGGTGTCCAGGACGAGCTTGATCACCATCGGGTTGGCCAGCTGCAACGCGGAGCCGATCAGGGCCAGGACGAGGCCCAGTAACAGCTTCCCCCGGTGCGGGCGAACGAACGACCACAGCACCTTGAGCTGGGCGAAGCGCGGCTCGGTGGATGCCGAAGATGGGGCATCACGGGTTTCAATCGGATCTGTCATGCTTCAAATTAGGTCATAGGTGACCGATTATTGTCAAGAAAATACCCACAAGCCTAGGATGGACGCATGGTGAAGAGCGCTCCTGTAGACGAAGAGACGAGGACCCGTGCCCGAACCCGCCGCGCCATCCTCGACGCGGCGGTGGAGGTCCTCGGTGACAACCCGGCGGCACCCCTGTCCCACGTGGCCAAAGCCGCCGGGGTGGCCCGCAGCACCCTTCAGCGTTACTTCGCCGAACGCGCGGACCTGATCGCCGCCCTGGGCGAGTACGCGGACGAACTGGCCAACGAGGCCACCGAACGCGCCCGCACCACGGAGGGCACCGGCATCGAGGCGTTCACCCGACTGGTCGCGGAGTACTTCACGCTGCGGAAGATCATCATGCTGGCGTTCGGGTCGGAGGACTTCATCGAGGCCCCCCCCGACGAGGAGAACTGTAGCTCCGCCGACCTGGCGCTCTTCGCGCTCGTCGAACGGGGACACGAGGACGGCACCATCGACCCCAGGATCACCCCGTTGTGGGCGCAGCAACTGCTGTGGTCCGGGCTGTACGCGGGGTGGACCTACGTCACCACGGCCAAGGTGCCCGCCTACGAGGCGCTCACCCTGTGCCTGCACTCGCTCGTCAAAGCGGTGGAACGACGGCCCGCCCGGGGATAGGGGCGAGGATCACAGGTACAGGCCGGTGCCCCGCTGGGGGGCCTCGTTCGCGATCGCGTGCACGTCCCGCTCGCGCAGGATGACGTACCGTTCGCCGTTCAGCTCGACCTCGCCCTGCTCCTCGGGGTCGAAGAGCACCCGGTCCCCGGTCTTGACGTGTCGGGCGCCGGTCCCCGCGCCGACGACCTCGCCCCAGGCGAGCCTGGTCGCCAACTTCACCGTGTCCGGGATGACCAGACCCGCGCTGCTGCGCCGCTCACTCTTGTCCGGGACCGTCTTCACCAACAGGCGGTCGTGGAGCATCTGGATCTCAAGCTTTGATTCGGCCACCACTCCAGGGTATTCGGCTGCGGAGGGGGCTCGTCGCCCGCACCAAGGACCCCGACGGCACCCCATGGCGCAACCCGCACTTCACCTCCGGTACAGTATTTTCATCGCCGACCGGGGTAACCGAGCGGCGCACCAGGGGCTATGGCGCAGTTGGTAGCGCGCCTCCATGGCATGGAGGAGGTCTGGGGTTCGAATCCCCATAGCTCCACGGACTCAGGGCGATCCTGCTCGCAAGCTTCGCTTGCTCGCCGGGTCGTCCTTCGTGTTTCCCGGGGGGAGACCCCCCGAACCCCCCGAGGTGACCCCCTGTGGCGGGTGGCGTGTACCGGTGGGGTGGGTGGGGTCTGGTGCCTCAACGGGACGGCTTCGCTTGTTCGTCGGGGCGTTCTTCGTGTTCACCCGGGGTGAGATCCCCCGAACCCCCCGAGGTGACCCCCTGTGGCTTGGGTCGCGCTGATCGGTGGGGCGGATGGGGCGCTTTCCTGCAACGCGAGGCCGCGCCTCGCGGGTTGTGGTCACGTCCCCCAGGGTCCACGGACTCAGGGCGATCCTGCTCGCAAGCTTCGCTTGTTCGTGGGGGCGTTCTTCGTGTTCACCCGGGGTGAGACCCCCTCGAACTTCCCGAGGTGACCCCCTGTGGTGGGGGCGTGGGTGGGGTCTGGTGCCTCGGCGGGACGGCTTCGCTTGTTCGCGGGGTCGTCTTCGTCGTTCTGTGGGGGAGCCCACCTGGTCGTCGTGGTGTGGCGCGGGTCACGTGGGGTGACTCCTCTTCTTTCCTTTCGGGAATCACATTCTCCGGTGTCGGAGAAACAACGGTGAACATTCCGCGACCGGTTCCGGCCACCGAGGAATGGTGTGGAGTTCGCGATCACCGCCACGGAAAAGGAGAATCCGCAGTTCACGCGGGCATCACCACTTTCGTCGGTAGTGCCACCACCACCCGGGAGGTGGGCGTGGCGGGACGATGGTTCGGGAGTCGGCACCATCGAGCCCTCTGACCCGCGCGTCTAACGTCGGAGCACATGGGAAATCCCTCGATCCGACGGAGGATCATGATCACTGCGGGCCCCCGAACCGCACCGTCCCCCACGCCCCTGCACTACGAGGAGCGAGAGTGGAACGGCCTCCGACTGTTGGCCTATGACGAGACCGGTGACGGGCGTATCGTCGAGGCGCTCGGCGATGTGGCGACCGCCGACCACATCGTCGTCCTCGTTCCGGGAAATGACAATTACCTGGGAAATTACTTCGACCCGAGCAGAGCCACCCGACCCCGGGTCAACGGCGCCACGCTGTTGAGGACCATGGGCGGTATCTCCCGGGGAGAACGGTTCGCCGTCGTGGTCTGGCTCGGCTATGACACCCCGCGCGGTTTCTTCGAAGGCGCCATGCGCGGCCCCGCGCGGGAGGGCGCTCGCGACCTGGTCCGGTTGACCCGCTTCCTGCCCCGTGACGCGCGGATCACCCTCATCGGCCACAGCTACGGCACCGTCGTGTGCGGGCTGGCCCTGGCCGACGCGCGGGTCGACGACTGCATCGCCCTGGGCAGCCCCGGCATGGGCGGTTCCTCCGTCGCCGACCTGCGTTACGGCGGGAACCTGTGGGCCCTCCAGGGCGAGGAGGACTGGATCCGTTTCTTCCCGCGCGGCCGACTGGGCGACATCGGTCACGGCCCCACCCCGTTGCGGCCCGGCTTCGGGGCCGTGCGCGTCGAGACCGGACCCATCTCCGGACACTGCGCCTACTACACCGACGGCAGCGAATCGGTGCGCAACATGGCCCGGATCGCGCTGGGCCGGTACGACGAGGTCACCCTGGTCGACCCCCTGACCCGGATCCCCCTGCCCCGGCCGGCCGTCGTCCTCTCGGAGGAGAGGATCCCCTCGTGATCACCCCGACGGACCCGGTCATCCTCGCCGAAGGGGTGCGCAAGACCTACGCCTCCCGGAGCCGTCCCTCCCTGGACGGTTTCGACCTGACCGTGCTCCCCGGCACGGTGCACGCCCTGCTCGGCCCCAACGGCGCCGGCAAGACCACCGCCGTGCGGGTGATGTCCACCCTGACCCGCTTCGACGAGGGGCGGGTCAGGGTGGCCGGCCACGACGTGGTCGCCGAGAGCCGACGGGTGCGCGAACGCATCGGCCTCACCGGCCAGTACGCCGCCCTCGACGAGGTGCTCAGCGGGCGACGGAACCTGGAGATGTTCGCCCGCCTGCACCATCTGCGCGCCAGGGCGGCCAAGGTCCGGGCCGCCGAACTATTGGAGCGGTTCGGTCTCACCGACGCCGCCGAGCGGCCGGTCCGCCACTATTCCGGCGGCATGCGCCGCCGGCTGGACCTGGCCGCGAGCCTGATCCTGGATCCGAAGGTGCTGTTCCTGGACGAGCCCACCACCGGTCTGGACCCGCGCAGCCGCGCCGAGGTCTGGCGTGCCGTGCGGGACCTGGTCGACCGGGGCACGACCGTGCTCCTCACCACCCAGTACCTGGAGGAGGCGGACCGGTTGGCCGACGCGGTGTCGGTCGTCGAGGCCGGCCGGGTCATCGCCGAGGGCTCGCCCGAGGAACTGAAGAAACGGGTCGGGGGCAGCCGCGTGGAAGTGGTCCTCGCGGACCCCTCCCAGGTCGAGAAGGCCGCGGAGGTCCTGGGGAGGATGTGCGGGTCCCCCCTCGACGTGGACCCCGACACCCAGACGGTGCGCGCCCCCGTGGGCGGCCGTGGAAGTGAACTGGCCAAGGTCGTGCGGGCCTTGGACGAGGCCGGTCTGGAGGTGGAGGACATCGCGCTGCGCAGGCCGAGCCTGGACGAGGTGTTCCTCAGCCTGACCGGGCGCCGGACCGGGGAGGAGACGTGATGACGCGCGTGGGATGGGCGGTGTCCGACACATGGGTGGTGACCCGCCGCTACCTGTCACACCTGGTGTACAAACCCGACGAGCTGATCGGCACCCTGCTCATCCCGGTGCTGGCCGTGCTGTTGTTCGGGTTCGTGTTCGGCGAGACGATGGGCGCCGCCGCCGGGGTCGACGACTACCGCGACTTCCTGATGCCGGGCCTGTTCGCGCTGACGATGGCGTTCGGCATCGGCAACACCACGATCGCCGTGGTCACCGACGCCGGACGCGGTGTCATCGACAGGTTCCGCACCCTGCCGATGTCGCCCTCGGCGCTGTTGGCCGGGCGCAGCCTCTCCGACGTGATCTCCGGCGTGGTCGACCTGGTGGTGCTGGCGGGCATGGGCCTGCTCATCGGATGGCGCTGGCACGAGGGCTGGCTCTCGGCGCTCGCCGCGCTGGGACTGCTGCTGTGGCTGCGGTTGGCCTTCACCTGGATCGGCATCTACCTGGGCCTGGTGGTGCGCAGCCCCGAGTCGGCCATGAAGTTCTTCTCGCTGGTGTTCCCGTTGGCGATGGTCGCGGACACGTTCGTGCCGACCTCGGCCATGCCGGGCTGGCTGGCCCCCATCGCCGAGTGGAACCCGTTGTCGGCGACGGTGATCGCCGCCCGTGACCTGTTCGGTTCTCCCGGTGTCGTCTCCGACTCGTGGGTGGCGCAGAACGCCCTGCTGATGGCGCTGGTGTGGCCGCTGATCCTGTTGTCGGTGTTCGTGCCGCTCGCGGTGCGCCGCTACCGTCGGGCCGCCCGGTAGTCGGCGGGTCGGGAACGCTCGGCGACGGAGGCGGGGAGCGCCGGGCCCTCCGACACCGGGCGCTCCACCTCCTCGCCGCCGGCGCACCGGCGCGGGGACACCGTCACCCGCGACGGGGACCGCTCCAGGACATGCCGCACACCGCCGTGCTCCTGTCGGCGCACGAGCACGTCGACCGGGTCCGTTCCGTTCACGGCCACCTCTTCAGGGGCGGGGCGGCGCCGTGGAATCGCGCACCACCAGGGTGGGGGTGAGGACCTCGTGCCGGTCCCCGGTACGGCCGCCCATGCGCTCCAAGAGGAGTTCGGTGGCCAACGTCCCCATGACCGCGCGGGGTTGGTCCACGCTGCTCAACCGAGGACGGACCACCTCGGCCAGGGACGTGTTGTCGTACCCCACCACGGAGACCCCGGGCGGGGCGTGGTCCAACACCGCGAGCGCGGCCAGGTCGTTGACCGCGAACACCGCGCTCGGACCCGCCGCCACGAGCGCGCCCGCCGCCTTCTCCCGGTCGGTGCCCACCGGCCGGACCAGCACCTCGTCGGCCAACCCCGCCTCGCGCATGGTCTCCCGGTAGCCCTCCTCGCGTGATCGCGACGACGGGCTCCCGCTGCCGGACAGGTGCGCGATCCTCGTGTGGCCCAGCTCGACCAGGTGCCGGACCGCGACTCGCGCCCCCGCGACGTCGTCGTTGGCGACCGTGTCCACACCGGGCGCGAACTCCCTCGGGCGTCCCACCATCACCACCGGCACCCGCCGCGCCGCGTCCGCCAGGGCCCGGGGTCCCACCCACGAGCTGACCACCACGACCCCGTCCACGTTGAGCTGCAACAGGGCGTCCAGCTGGTGTTCCAACCGTTTCCGGTCGCGGCGGCCGTGGGCCAGCAGCACCGTGAACCCCCGGGCGTCGGCGGCCTCCTCCACCCCCGCCACGACCTCCGTGTGGTACGGGTTGGCCAGGTCGGTGAGCAGCACGCCCAGGATCATCGTGCGTCCCTGCACCAGCCCGCGCGCCAGCCGGTTGGAGCGGTAACCGAGCCGGTCGGCGGTGGCCAGGATGCGCGCCCCCGTCGCCTCGCTCACCCCCGGATCACCGCGCAACGCCAGCGACACCAGGGATTTGGACACGCCGGCGGCCTCGGCCACGTCGACGATGGTGGGGCGGCGGGGTCGTGTTCCTGTCACCCGGACATTGTGTCCCGAATCCGGTGTGCTCGCCCGATGCCGCCTGGAACGTTCCAGGTTCGTTTCCCGGACATCCACCGCGTGTCCTTCCCGTGGCTCCGGCCCCTGCCTAACGTCACCGGTGAACGCACATCGCGCCGGCACACCGAACCACGGGAGACATCTTGGAACCGGACATCCCCGCCCTGCGACGACGCCCCGACGCCCTCCTCCTGGACTTCGGCGGGGTCGTCTTCCAGACCCGCAAGCTCCCCGAGGGCCGCGACGCCGTCGCCCTCCACCTGCGGGAGACCCTGCTCCGAGCGGGCCACGACGTGCCGGCCCCCGTCCTGCGCGCCTCCCTGGACGCCGGCCTGGCCGCCCTCAAGGACTGGAAGAACGCGGCCGGTCGCCGCCGCACCCCGCGCGAACTGACCCACCGCGAGATCTGGATCGACTTCATCGCCTCCGACCTGCCCGAACCGGTCCGCGAGACCCTCGCCGGCAGCGCGGGCACCCTGCTCGCCGACATGTCCACCCTGATCTCCGAACACCGGGTCCGACCGGGCGTGCGCGACCTCCTGCACGCCGCACGCGCCCTGGGCGTGCGCACGGGCATCGTCTCCAACGCCCACGCGGGCCGTGCCCACCGCACCCTCCTGCGCGAGGCGGGCCTGGAGGCCCAGATCGACGTGCAGGTCTACTCCGACGAGGTCGGCATCCGCAAACCCCACCCGGAGATGATCGGCCTGGCCGCCCGCGCCCTGGGCACCGTCCCCGAACGCTGCTGGTACGTGGGCGACACCCAGGACCGCGACGTCGTCGCCGGCCGCCGCGCCGGGGTGGCCGCCGCCATCCTCACCCGCCACCACCACACCGACACCCCGCCCTACCCGGTGCGCGAGAGCGCCGACGCGGTCTACGACACCCCCGAAGGGCTCGTCGACCCGCTCTGGCGCAGCGTTCCGGAGGAGGGCGTCCACCACGTGCCCGTCCTGCCGCGCCCCGCCGCGACCGAGGCCGGCGAGGACGCCGACCCCGTCCGGGTCGTCGCCCCGCGCACGGCCGACACGACCCGCCCGCTCGGGCCCCGACCCGAGGGCGGCCCCCTCGACCACCACCCCGGTGCCCCGGGCGCGCTCCTGCTCGACCAGGGCGGCGTCATCGCCCTCTCCACGGCCACCCCCGACGTCCAGCGCGACTTCGCCGCGTCCCTGGCCCGGCGCCTGGACCGGGCCGGCTACGCCAGCACCACCGAGGCGGTCCTGTCCCTGGTGCGCGCCGGCCGCGAACGCTACCGCGCCTGGAAGGCCGAACACGACGAGGACGGGCCGATCCCCGAGATCACCCCCCGCGCGTTCTGGCACGACATGGTCGGCCGCGACCTGCCCGAACGCGCCCGCGCCTTCCTCCACGCCGAGTCCGCGCAGCTCACCCTGGAGTACGCCGACTCCAAGAGCCTGGCCCGCATGCGCTCCGGGGTGCGCGAGGTCCTGGACTTCTGCGCCGAACGGGCGATCCCCGTCGCGATCGTCTCCAACACCGTGTGCGGACGGGCCGTCCGCGAAGAACTCGACCGGTTCGGCATCGCCCACCTCATCGGCGCCCACGTGTACTCCGACGAACTCGGTCACCGCAAGCCCGACCCCACCACCGCCCGTTCCGCCCTCACCGCGCTGGACGTCGACCCCTCCCGGGCCTGGTTCGTCGGCGACAAACCCTGGCGCGACACCGCCGCCGCCCGCCGGGCCGGCGTGGGCACCGCCGTCATCGTGCGCGGCGGCTCCGCCTCCGACGAGCGCATCCACGCCGCACTCACCGGCGACGACCCGCTGGTGCGCCCCGATCACGTCATCGACGAGATCGGCGACCTGCTCGGACTGTGGGCCGCGGAGCCCGCCCCCCTGCTCCCCTGACACCCGCCTCACCCATCCCCCGCCTCCCCCTCCGCCGAAAGGTCGGTGCACCATGTCCGCCACCCCTCGCCCCGTCGACGTCCGCGACACCGCCGGACCGCCCGCGCTCAACTCCGGGCAGAAGCTCATGGTCTTCGTGCTGAGCATGACCCTGTTCGGACTGGCCAACATCCTCACGGAGGTCCTGCCGGAGGTCCGGATCGGCCCGGTCGAGATCTCGGTGTCCTACCTGGCGTTCGTCCCGGTCGTCATGGCCTCGCTGTTCCACCCGCTCTACGCCGCCCTGGGCGCCCCGCTCGGTGAGATCGTCTTCGTCGACCTGCTCATGGGCGACTTCTCCGGCCTCGGCGAACTGGAGGGCTACCTCCAGATGTTCCTGGCCGTGTACATCGGCGGCTGCCTGGTCCGCGACCCGCGCCGACGCGGCCAGCTGTTCCTGGCCGGGGTGACGGTCGTGGTCGTCGACAAGATGCTGTCGGCCATCGTCGACATCGGCAAGGTGATGGTCGGCGTCGAGGACGCCGAGTACGTGCCCGGCCTGCCCGAGTCGATCCTGCTGCTGGAGGGGGTCGGGTTCACCACCGACGTCATCATCAGCGGGGTGCTGTTCGGTGCCCTGCCCGCGATGGTCCTGGCGCCCCGCCTCTACGGGAAGATCGAGCCGCTGCTCGGGCTGGCCCCGCGTGACCCGGCCCGCCCCCACCCGCTGACCGAACGCGGCACCGGCGCCTTCCTGCTGCTGGCCCTGGTGCTGGCGTTCGTGTCGATGATCGCGGCGTTCACCTCCGAGATCTTCGACAACTTCGGGGTGTGGGAGCCCGACTTCATCGATCAGTACGGACAGCGGTTCCTGTGGATCGGGGTGTCCGCCGCGGTCATCGTCCTGGCCGCGCTGGTCATCGCCATCCGGTTCGTCGTCCACTCCCGCCGCGAACGCGCCGCCCAGGAGGACCGATGAACAGCGGGCAGGAGCCGACGTCCGCCATCGAGGTCGACGGTCTGCGCTTCCGCTACCCGGGCGCCGACGTCGAGGCCCTCACCGGCGTCGACCTGCGGATCGAACGCGGGGACATCACCGCCGTCGTCGGCGGCAACGGCTCGGGCAAGACCACCCTGTGCAAGACCTTCAACGGACTCGTCCCGCACTACTGGTCGGGCGACTTCGCCGGCACCGTGCGGGTGTGCGGCGTCGACACCCGCACCACCTCCGTGGCCGACCTGTCCCACCTGGTCGGCTACGTCTACCAGGACTTCGGCAACCAACTGGTGCGGCCGACGGTGCGCGACGAGGTGTCCTTCGCCCCCGTCAACTTCGGGCTGGACGACCACGCCGAACGCACCGAGGAGGCCATGGAACTGCTCGGGGTGGCCCACCTCGCCGACCGGTTCACCTGGCAGCTGTCCGGCGGCCAGCAGCACCTGGTGGCGCTGGCCGGAGTGCTGGCGCTGCGGCCCGAGGTCATCGTCGTGGACGAACCCGTCGCCGAACTCGACCCGGCCCGGGCCGAAGGGATCTACGAGGCGCTCACCGGGCTCAACGCCCGCCTCGGCACCACCATCGTCGTCATCGAGCACCACGCCGAGTTCGTCGCCCGGTACGCCCGCACGGTGCTCCTCATGGCCGACGGTGCGCCGGTGTGGCACCTGCCGGTGCGCGAGGCCCTGGAACGCCACGAGGAGCTCGACCGGCACGGCATCCCGGCACCCCAGATCGCGGGGGCGGTGCGCGCGCTGGTACCGGCGGCACCGGTCCCCCTCACCGTCCCGGAGGCGGCCGAGGCCCTGCGCGGGGTGCCCCTCGGCGGGGCCGCCGAGGCCACCCCCGCCCCGCCGGTGGGGGAGACCGTGGCCGAACTCGTCGGTGTGCACCACGGGTACCGCGAGGTCGGCGGTGGACTCACCCGGGTCCTCCAAGGCGTGGACCTCACCCTGCGCGCGGGCGAACGGGTGGCCCTCGTCGGCGGTAACGGGGCCGGCAAGTCCACCCTGCTGCGGCTGCTCACCGGCCTCAAGGTGCCCCGCGAGGGCACCGTCCGGGTCGAGGGCACCGACACCCGCACCGTACGGCCCGCCGCCCTGGCCGACCGGGTCTGCCACCTGTACCAGCGGCCCGAGCAGATGTTCCTCAAGGACAACGTGCGCGAGGACATCGCCATGTTCCCCCGGGGGCGCGGCGTCCCGGACACCGACGCCCTGGTGGACTCGATCCTGGACCGCATCCGACTGACCGACCTCGCCGACCGCGACGGGCGGCTGCTCTCCGGCGGCCAACAACGCCGGGCCACCCTCGGCATCGGGTTGGGCGTGCGGCCCGCGCTGCTCCTCCTGGACGAACCCACGTCCAGCCTCGACACCGCCAGCCGGGACGCCGTCATCGCCATGCTCGACTCGCTCGCCGAGACCATCCGCTGCACGGTCGTGGCCACCCACGACATGCACCTGGTCGCCGCCTGGGCGCACCGGGTCGTGGTCCTCGACGGCGGTCGCATCGTCGCCGACACCGACCCGGCCGCCCTGTTCGCCGACCCCGACCTCATGGACTCCGTGGGACTGATCCCGCCTCAGATCGTGCGGTTGGGCCTGGAACTCGGAATGGAACCACCACCGCTGTCCGTGGCCGAACTCCTCGACCGCGGTCTCGCCACCACCGGAGGGGGAAGCGATGCCCACCGCTGACCGACGCCGTGAACGCAAGGAGCGCGACACCCTCTCCGTCGAGTGGGTCAAGCTCGAACTCCTGCGCACCGCCTACGCCACCCGGGGCGGCCTGCTCGCGAGCCGGGACCCCCGGTTCGTCATCGGCTGGTACCTGATCTTCGCCGTGGTGCCCTGGTTCACCCACGATCTGACGGTGCTCGCCGGACTGTTCCTCGTGTGCGCGGTCGCCGTGGTCCTCAGCCGGGTGGGACCGCTCATCCTCGGACTGTTCGTGTTCGGGTTCGTGCTGGAGAGCCTGTACGTGCTGTTCGCCGCCTGGTTCTTCGGGGGCGACCTCAGCACGGTGCTGGCGCTGGTGGAGCTGACCCTCAAACTGGCGACGGTCAGCCTGGCGAGCATGGCGGCGTTCGTGTCGCTGGACCCGGAGAAGCTGTCCGACGCGCTGCTGGCCCTGCACGCGCCCGCCATGGTCGCGTTCGGCGTGAGCTACGGGTACCGGATGCTGCCGATGCTCATGGAGGAGTTCCACACCGTCGTCGACGGACACCGGCTGCGGGCGGCGCCGCTGCCCTCGCCGGGGTTCCTGGGATGGCGGGTGGTGGTGCGGACGGGGAGCACGGTGGTGGCGGCGTTCTACCCGCTGATGCTCAACACCGCCAAGCGCACCCGCACCACGGTGGAGGCCCTGGAGACGAAGGGGTTCACGTACGCGGCCGAGCACCCGGCGGGACGGCGGATCCGACTGGCGCACCTGAAGGCGGACCGCTGGGACGCGGTGCTCATCGCCGCGACCGTGCTCCTGGTGGCGGGCTGTTTCACTCTGGGAGAGCTGTACCCGCTCCCGGTCCAGGTCGGCTGACCGGGGGTGTCGGGCGGCGGTGTGGGCCGCCCGACACCCGGCCCGGTCACGGCACCCTCCCGAATCCGATAGACTCGGTCATGTCGACGGGCCACGGCCCGGTCGGCACCCGCAAGGGGCTATGGCGCAGTTGGTAGCGCGCCTCCATGGCATGGAGGAGGTCTGGGGTTCGAATCCCCATAGCTCCACGGACTCAGGGCGATCCTGCTCGCAAGCTTCGCTTGCTCGCCGGGTCGTCCTTCGTGTTTCCCGGGGGGAGACCCCCCGAACCCCCCGAGGTGACCCCCTGTGGCTTGGGTCGCGTGTACCGGTGGGGTGGGTGGGGTCTGGTGCCTCGGCGGGACGGCTTCGCTTGCTCGCGGAGGCGTCCTTCGTGTTCACCCGGGGTGAGACCCCCCGAGGTGACCCCCTGTGGCGGGTGGCGTGTACCGGTGGGGTGGGTGGGGTCTGGTGCCTCGGCGGGACGGCTTCGCTTGTTCGTGGGGCGTTCTTCGTGTTCACCGGGGGAGACCCCCGGAACCTCCTGCGGTGACCCCCTGTGGCTTGGGTCGCGTTGATCGGTGGGGTGGGTGGGGCTTCTGTCTCGGCGGGACGGCTTCGCCGCTCGGCCTTGGTGGGGAGGCCCCTGGAACTTCCCGAGGTGACCCCCGGTGGTCCGGGTCGGGCTGATCGATGGGGTGGCTCTCGTGCAAGGCGAGGCCGCGTCTCGTGGGATGTGGTGACGTGGCCCAGAGCCCGCTCGGCTCGGGGGCGTGGGGTCAGCGGATTTTCCAGGCCTCTTCGAGGGTCCGCTTGGCCCGTTGGGCGTCCCCGCGTTCGGTGCGTGCGATCACCACGGCCAGCAGGGGGCGCAGGAGACGATCGCCTCCGGTCAAGGTCACCCGCTTGACGATGTCCACCCGGCACGAATCCGCGCCGGTCGGGGTCACCGAGCGGCTGCCCTCGGCGATCGCGCCCTCGACGACCCGCCATGTGAACGAGTGCCCCTCGCGCACGTCCGAGACCTCGACCAGGCTCTCCACGACCCTGCCCAGCACGCGGAGGGTCTCCTCCACCCGGGCTCCGTCCCGTACCGGGCCGGGCGGGCTCTGGGTCATCTTCTCCAGGCCGGACCGCCAGGTCGGGTCGTTGTCGTAGACACGGAGGAAGTCCCACACGAACTCCGCGGGAGCGTGCACGGCGACAGAGGATCGTACGGCGATGGGTCTCATCGGAACACCTTTCCCATATGGTTAACCAGTTGACTATATACCGGTTGCGGTAGGATCTCGCTATGGCCGACAGATCCGAGACCCCGCCCGACTTCGCCGATGTCGCCGTCGCCCACTGGGAGCGCGAACGACCGGAACTCGACTTCACCGCGATGGCCCCGCTGGCGCGCTTCGCCCGCCTCTACATCGCCGGTAGCCGTTACGTGGAGGAGGTCTTCGCCGCCCACGGCCTGGACCGGGGCGAGTTCGACGTCCTGGCCGGCCTGCGCCGCACGGGAGCGCCGCACGAGCTGTCGCCCTCCCGGCTGGCGGACATCCTCCTCATCACCCGCGCGGGGATGACCAAGCGCGTCGATCGCCTTGAGGCGCGCGGTCTCGTCACCAGGCGTGTCGCCCCGGGGGACCGTCGCAGTCTCCGCATCCGACTCACACCGGAAGGGCTCGCGCTCATCGACGCCGCCGTCGCCGACCACGCCGAGAACGAGAACCGCCTCCTCGGACTGCTCACCGAGCAGGAGGCGCACGCGTTCGACGCGGTCCTGCGCAAGCTGTTGGCCGCCCTCGAAGAGCGCCCTCCGAAGCCGGTGTGATCGTCCGGCACGGAACGACGGGGGTCCGTCCCGGTGTTTCCGGGTACGTCGACCACGTGCGACCAACGGAGACGGACGTCGACGACCACCTGCGGAGAGCGGCCGACCGGACGCTGACCGAGATGGACGCGATCATCACCGGGATCCTCACCGGGCGGAGCCGACGCCTCTGGGCCGGCACGTTCTGGGGCGGTACCGAGCAGGAGATCATCGGGTACGCCGACATCGCGCAGCCGAGACCGCGCGGGCGTTCCGTGGAATGGTTCGCGGTCGGCCTGGCCTCGCAGAAGAACCGTTACAGCCTCTACGTCAACGTCGCCGACGAGGGCCGTTACCTGTCCCGGATGTACGCCGAGCGGCTCGGCCGGGTGAAGGTCGGTGCCGCCGCCATCGCCTTCGAGGACGTCGACTCGTTCGATCGGGACGCGTTGACGGAGATGCTCCGGCACGTCGATCGCCTGACCCCGCCCTGATCCGGGGCTCAGCGGGTGTCGGCGGCGAGGTGCCGTTCGAGGCTGTCGAGGATGAGGTCGAGGCCGAACGCGAACTCGCCGCCGTAGGTGTAGTCCTTTCCCATGACGTGATCGGCGACCAGCTCCGCCAGGTGCGGATACCTGTCCGGGGGCATCTGCGGTCGGACCCCGCCGACGAACTCGTCGACGCTCTCGTCCGCGTCGAAGGGCAGGTTGAGCTCGGTCAGGACGAAGCCGTACACGTAGGCGTCGATCGCCGAGGACGCGTGCGCCGCCAGCGGGATCGAGAAGCCGTTGTGCCGCAGGCACGCGAGGACCGCCTCGTGATGGGAGAGCAGGGCCGGTCCGGGCGAGCGCGACTCGATGACGCCGAGGGCCCACGGGTGCGTCGCGAGGGCACCGCGGGCCGACGCGGCCCGGTCCGCCATGGCCGGGCGCCACGGTTTGCGCGGCTCGGGGAGTTCGATCCGCGTGAAGATCCAATCCGCGAGACCGTCGAGCAGGGCGTCCTTGCCGGCGAGGTGATGGTAGAGCGACATCGCCTCGACGCCGAGTTCCCTGCCGACGTTGCGCATGCTCACCTGCGCGATACCGCCTCGGTCGGCCACGCGCGCAGCCGCTTCGATGATGCGCTCCTCGTTGAGCGCGGGACGACGGGGCATGCTTCTCCGAGACCATTGACGGGCTTACGGGTGTAAGGCTAGCATTCCCATCAGAGCCTTACACCTGTAAGGCCAGGTCGGGTGCGCAGCGGTCGCTCCTCGACGCGGGCCCCCGATCCCGGGCGGCCCCTTCCGACGGCACCGCCGACCCGCCCGCGCATCAACGAAAGAGGCGCCCATGACCACCACGACGAACCTCGAACCGTCCCCCGTGAACGTGCGGATCAAGATCTCGGCGCTCTGGGTGACCGTGCTCCTGCTCTTCGCCTTCGTCGACATCTTCGGCCTCTACCGGCCCGACGTCCGAGCCGCCATCGAAGCCGGCGAGATCGGCGGATTCGCCGTCGACCAGGTGTTCCTCTTCTCGGCCGTCGCCTACGTGGTCGTCCCGAGCCTCATGGTGTTCTTCGTCCTCGTCCTGCGCCCACGGGTCAACCGGATCGTCAACATCGTGCTGGGCGCCGTGTACGCGCTCACCATCGTCGCCGCCGCGCTCGGGGAATGGGGCTACTACCTTTTCGCCAGTGCCCTGGAGATCGGCCTGCTCGCGGCCATCGTCTACTACGCCTGGACCTGGCCCGAGGAGCCCGCCCGAGGCACCACGCCCGGCCGGGAGGGCGTCCGTCGGACCGAGGTTCCGTAACGCGCCGACGGCCTCCTCGGACCTCACTCCGGGCGGGGCTCCAGGACCACGATCGCGGTGGGGCGTGAGCGGAGGGCCGCGTAGTCGTCGAGTTTCCCGTCCAGCCCCCGCCACAGATCCCACAGGCGGGCCCGTTCGGCTCCGACGGCCTCGCGGGCCCGGACCGGGCGCGGCCCCCCGGGGAGATCGACCTTCGCCTCGGGGTGCTCTCGGAGGTTGAGCCACCAGGCCGGCTCCCCGTCGGCCCAGCCGTTCATCGCCAGCGCGGTGAGGTTCGGCCCGTCCTCCAGGTAGGCGACGATCACGCCGCGCTCCCGGCCGGTGCGCCGCCCGGTGGTGGTCAGGCGCAACGCGCCCCAGCGGGTGTCCTTCGGACGCCAGGTACCGATCCGGCCGCCGGTCACGCGGTACAGGCCGCGGTGGAGGTACCAGAAGGAGCGCACGAACCAGCGCGGTGGGACCTTCACGGACTTCTCGCCCAGGTTCGACATGGCACCGGCCTCTCCGTGGTGACCAGCCGTCACTTCTCGTGCGTGTCGGTCCGGCTCCCCGTCTCGATCGCCTTCAGCCTAGGAAGGCCCGCCTCCGGGCCGCAATCGGCCGGAAGGAGGATCCGACCCCCGTTCCGAAGGAGGAGGCGGGCCTCGCGCTCAGGGGGCGACGGGCGCGGTCTCCTCGGCGGACTCCCTCTGCCGGGGCGGTCCTTCCCTGGGAATCCAGCGCAGCGCGAGCACCCCCAGGGCCAGGCACAGCGCCCCGCCCACGGCGACGGTGACGTGCAGGCCCGTCACGAACGCCTCCCTGGCCCGGTCGGCCGCGGCGGCGGACAACCCCGGTGTTCGGAGCGTCTCGTCGAGGGTGCCCGCCACGTCCGGACCCAACAGCCGGAAGATCAGCGCCGCCAGCGACCCCAACAGGGCGATGCCCAGCGCGTGCCCGAGCTCGTTCCCGGTCTCGGCGAGTGCCGCCGCCGCGCCCGCGCGCCCGCTCGGCGCGGCCGAGACCGCGATGTCGGCCACCAGGCTGAAGGAGATGCCGTAGCCCACGCCCGCGATCATCGTCGCGGCGACGAACGGGCCGACCCCGCCGGTCGCGGTCAGCGTCAGCAGGAGGAGCAGGCCCGCGCCCATGCAGAAGTGCGCCGTGATCAGCGCAGCCCGCGCTCCGATCCGCCGGACCAGCACCGGCGTTCCGACACAGGTCAGCGTCAGCACCGCCGCGCCCGGCAGGGCGAGCAGGGCGGCGATCAGCACCGGCAGCCCGAGCACCGATTGCAGGTGGATCCCGGTCAGGTAGATCGACGCCGCCCACACCACCAGGGTCGACGCGCTGGTGATGATCGCGACGGTGAACACCCGATCGCGGAACAGGCCCACGTCCATCAACGGGTGTTCGAGCGTGCGCTGCCGCCGCACGAACCACACCAGGAGAGCCGTGCCGGCGAGCCCCGCCACCATCGGGCCGACCGCGATCCCGTGCGCGGCGACGTCCTTGACCGCGTACACCGCCAGCAGGAGACCACCGGCGGACAGCGCGACGCTCGCCACGTCGATCCTGCCGGGGCGCCCCGCACGTACCTCGCGCAGCACGATCGGCGCCAAGACCAGGAAACCCACCACGACCGGGACGTTGATCAGGAACACCGACCCCCACGGGAAACGGCTGAGCAGTAGCCCGCCCACGACCGGTCCGATCGCGAAACCGGCCGCGAACGTCGCCGCGAAGATCCCGATCGCCTGGGTCCGCCGGCGCGGATCGGCGAACAGTTCACCGATCACCGCCAACGAGGAGGGCAGCAGCGTCGCGCCTCCGAGCCCCATGAGCACCCGGCATCCGATGAGCGCCTCCGGGGTGGGGGAGAGGGCCGCCCCCACGGATCCCGTGCCGAACACCACCGCCCCGATCATCAGCAGCCGCAGTCGTCCGTACCGGTCGCCCAGGTTGCCGAACGCGATGAGCAGCGAGCCCACCACGAAACTGTAGGAGTCCAGGATCCACAGGGCCTGGTCCGCGCTCGGCGCCAGGTCCGCGATCACCCGGGGCATGGCCAGGTACAGCACCGACGCGTCCATCGCGACCAGGAGCACCGGCCCCAGCACGATCACCAGTCCGAACCACGTCCGGGCGGACGTCCGTTCTCGATTCATGTCCATGGACGCAACGGTGCCGTCGACCCCGCCACCCGAACCAGACACCTGTCATGGGTACACCTCGCAGGGGCAGGCACGCCGCCCCGTCGGCCGTCTACGATCGGTCCCATGAAGCCGGACAGCCTCGGAGCCTTCCTCAAGACCAGGCGGGACCGCGTCACCCCGGAGGACGCGGGCCTGCGCACCTACGGCACGGTCCGGCGCGTCCCGGGTCTGCGCCGTGAGGAACTGGCCCAGCTCGCCGGGGTCAGTGCCGGCTACTACACCCGGCTCGAACAGGACCAGGCCGGCACCGCCTCGGCCCAGGTCCTGGACGCCCTCGCCCGGGTCCTGCGCCTGGACGCCGCCGAGACCGCCCACCTGCGCAACCTCGCCCACCGCCCGGCCGTGCCCCGGATGGTCCGCCCCCGGCCCGAACGGCCGCACGCCCGGGTGCTCACCCTGCTGCGGTCGCTCGGGGAGAGCGTTCCGGCGATCGTGCTGGGCCGCCGGGGGGACATCCTGGCGTGGAACCGCACCGGCCACGCCCTGGTGGCCGAGCACGCCGACTTCGACGCCCCCGGCGATCCGGCCCGACGCCCGTCCGTCCCCCGGATGTTCTTCCTCGATCCCCTCACCCGGGAGCTGTACCGCGACCGGGAGCGGATCGCCCGCGTCCACGTGGCCTATCTGCGGCTCACCTCCGGCCGCCACCCCACCGACGGGCGCCTGGCCGAGCTCATCGGCGAACTGGCCATGCACAGCCCCGAGTTCGCCTCCCTGTGGGCGGAGGGGGACGTCGCGGACTGCGTCACCGGGCCGATGCGCCTGGACCACCCCACCGTCGGCGCGCTCGACATCGACTACCAGATCTGGCTCCAACCGGAGAGCCCCGATCACCGTCTGGAGATCTACACCCCCAACGACCAGCCCTCGGCCGACGCGCTGCGCCTGCTCGCCGCCGAACAGGGGGCTTCGGCACCGGACCGCGCTCGGACCGGGGCGTCGGCCTGACCTCGGAGCACCGAACCGAGGGGGAGCGGGCGCGGTCGCCACGGCGGTGCGGCCGGGGAGGACGCCCCGCTCACCGGGGAGTCCTGCCGCCGACCGGGGTCAGCCGTCGAACCGCTCCCAGTCCACGGGCAGGTCCCGCAGCGGCGCCAGCGCGCCCCGGTGCGAGGCTCCGGCCCACACGTCGTATCGGTCGTCGGAGACGGAGACCGACACCACCAGTCCCGGCGCCGCGTACAGGCGCGTGGGCATCCAGGAGGCCAGGAACGGCCGCAGGGGCACCGGTCGCAAGACCCGGGTCACGGCTTCGGTCTGCTCGACAGGGGTGCTGAAGGTCAGGGCGACGTACTCGGCGCGGACGGCGGCCTCGTAGAGCGCGAACTGCAACAGGAACCCGCTGAGCGGTTCCTCCTCGGGCACCGGTTCCTCGCCGTCCCGCTGGAACCAGACGGTCGGGTCCTCCCCGAAGCCGTCCTCCTCCCGCCGCAGCGTCCAGTGGAACACGCCCTGGTTCTCCCGGCCGATGACGTACGCGTCGTCCTCCTCGTCCTCTCGGGCGGGTCCTTCCGCCGACCGGAGGAAGTTCTGTCCGCCGAGGAGTTCCGGCCTCGTCGCGGCCAGACGGTGGAAGCGGCGCAGGGGCTCGGGCAGGTCCGAGGGCACCTCGGGTCCCGGCCCCGCCTCCGCCGGATACCGGTCGGCGGCGAACTCCTCCAGGGCCCGGACGGGGTCGGTCCCCACCCGGTCCAGCCAGGAGGGTCCGGACGGGTCGGCGACCCCGACGGGGCGCACCCGTTCGAGCAGGGCGCGCTCCAGGGGCTCGTCCAGGCGGAGGCACGGGTCGGCGAGCGACCCGGAGGGCGTCCCACCGCCCCGGGGGCCGCCCGGTGTCGTCCATCGCGCCATGGTGGCGGTGCCGAGGTAGAGGTGTCCGTCGTCGAGGCGGACCGCGATGTGCAGGAGCGGCGGCTCGACGCGCGGGAGGCGCCACGGATCGGTGTCGAAGATCCCGCGCAGCCGGGGGGTGACGGGCACCTCGCCGAGGAGACGGACCTCCCGGTCGCTCCAGACGCCGCTGCGGTCGGGGCCGTCGCCCGAGTCGACCACGACGAGGACGCCGTGTTCGCCGAGGAGGAGTTCGGCGTGGCGGAACGCCGCGCGCTCCACGACTCCGCCCGTCAGGGCGGCCATGCCCGCCGCGTCGATCGCCGTCACCCGGATCCCCCCGCTTTCTTTCGAGGGAACCGTACCGGGCCTTGACGGCGGCCGCGCCCCGGGTCCTGGTCGACACATCGATCGATGAACGAGGAGTTCGAACGATCGGACGGCGGACGACCCGTCGAGCCCCACCTCCGCCGCGCCGGCCGAAGACGGTCGCACGCCCTGCGCGCACGTGTCGGGTCAACCAGGGCGCGCGGGCCGCGACGGCATGGTCGCCTCGTGCATGGAGACGGGCCGGTCCGGGCCCCGTAGGGCCTCGACGAACTCCGCGCACACGCCCGATCCGCCGGGGAGGTCCGGCGGATCGGGCGTGTGGACGACGCACCGACGGTCCCCGCCGGCCGGTACTGTCGATCCGTGGCAGATCTCCCCGACGTTCCGACCCTGCTCGACGCGGCCGTGACCGCCCTCGGCGGCACCCGACGCGAAGGCCAGTCCACCATGGCGACCGCCGTCGCCGACGCCGTCGAAAGACGCGAGCACCTCGTCGTCCAGGCCGGCACCGGCACCGGCAAGTCCCTGGCCTACCTGGTCCCCGCCCTGCGGCACGCGATGGAGAAGGAGACCACCGTCGTGGTCTCCACCGCCACCATCGCGCTCCAGAACCAGCTCATCGACCGTGACCTGCCACGCCTGGCCAAGGCCCTCACGCCCATGCTGCGCCGCGAGCCCACCTTCGCCGTGCTCAAGGGTCGCCGCAACTACCTGTGCCGCAACCGGCTGAACACCGAAGCCGACGACTCCGACGAGACCGAGCTGTTCGACCCCCGGCAGTTGTCCTCGCTGGGCAAACAGGTGGCCCGCCTGCACGAGTGGGCCGACGAGACCATCACCGGCGACCGCGACGAACTCGCCCCCGGCGTCACCGACCTGGCCTGGCGCCAGGTGTCGGTGGCCGCCAACGAGTGCATGGGCGCCCGCATCTGCCCCTTCGGGCAGGAGTGCTTCGCCGAGTTCGCCCGCGAGGCCGCCAAGGGCGTCGACGTGGTCGTCACCAACCACGCCATGCTCTCCATCGACATGACCCAGGGCAACCACATCCTGCCCGAGCACGACACGATCATGATCGACGAGGCCCACGAACTGGTGGACCGGGCCACCTCCGTCGCCACCGGCGCCCTGACGGAGCGCGCGGTGACCGCCGCCGCCAAGCGCGCCTCCCGCCTCATCGAACCGATGGTCTCGGAGCGGTTGAGCGAGGCCGCCGACGGCCTGGCCCTGATGTTCGCCGACGCTCCCGAAGGCCGTATCGACCACATCGACGACGCCCTGGCCGGAGCGGTCGCCGCCGTCCGCGACACCGCCTCCGCCTGCCTCACCGCCATCGGCCCCTCGCCCGGCGAACAGGAGGCCGAGGCCGCCAGCGAACGCCGTCTGGCCCTGGCCGCCCTCACCGAGGTGCACGACACCGCCGTGCGGGTCCTGGAGTCCTTCGAACCGGCGTTGCGCGACCGCACCGACGTCGTGTGGCTCACCAAGGCCCCCGGCCGCCGCCCCACCCTCAGCGTCGCCCCGCTCGCCGTGGGCGGGCTGCTGCGGGAGAAGCTCTTCGGCGACCGCACCGTGGTCCTCACCTCGGCCACCCTGACCCTCGGCGGCTCGTTCGGCTCCCTGGCCCGCCAGTGGGGGCTGGGCCGTGAGGTCGCCCAGGAGGAGGCCGAGCGCGCCGAACGCCCGCCCGCGGCCGAGGGCGACGACGAGGACGGCCCGCATCGCGCCGCCGGCGAACCCCGGTGGCGGGCGCTCGACGTCGGTTCCCCGTTCGACCACGCCCGCAGCGGCATCCTCTACGTCGCCACCCATCTGCCGACCCCCGGCCGGGACGGCCTGGCGCCCGCCTACCTCGACGAGATCGCCGAACTGATCGAGGCCGCCGACGGCCGCGCCCTGGGTCTGTTCTCCTCGATGCGCGCCGCCCAACAGGCCACCGAGGAGTTGCGCGAACGCCTCGATCACCCGTTGCTGTGCCAGGGGGAGGACTCCACGGGGCAGCTCGTCCGCCGCTTCGCCGAGGAGGAGCGCGCCTGCCTGTTCGGCACCCTGTCCCTGTGGCAGGGCGTGGACGTGCCGGGCCCGTCGCTGTCGCTGGTCATCGTGGACCGGATCCCGTTCCCACGGCCCGACGACCCCCTCGCCTCGGCCCGCCAGCGCGCCGTCGCCGCCCACGGCGGCAACGGGTTCCTGTCGGTGGCGGCCACCCACGCCGCCCTGCTGCTGGCCCAGGGCACCGGGCGCCTGCTGCGCTCCACCGACGACCGGGGCGTCATCGCGGTCCTGGACCCGCGCCTGGCCACCGCCCGCTACGGCGGCTTCCTGCGCGCCTCCCTGCCGCCCTACTGGGGCACCACCGATCCGGAGGTGGCCCGGTCGGCGCTGCGCCGACTGTCGGGACGGGCCGCATCGGCGGCCTGACACCCGTCGCGGACACGGGGACGGCCGGGCACCTCTCGGGGGTACCCGGCCGTGATGCCCTCGTACCGGCTCAGCCGCGCGTGCGGTATCCGAAGAGCCGGACCGCGTAACCGGGGGAGTCGTCCTCGGCCTCCTGGATGAACCAGCGGTCGTCGTGCTCCCCCACGAGCAGCTCGTTCCACATCATGTCGATGAGTTTGAGCCGGGAGACCACCGACGCCTCGGGGTCCAGGACGATCGAGTACGCGCGGTCGGTCAACCGCTGGGTCACCATGCCCACGGACTGCCCGTCCCAGATGGCGGGGACGGGGGCGTGGCCGACGTCCACCCCGCACAGCCGCAGCTGTTCGACCTCCTCGTCGAGGGCCTCGGCGGCCAGAGCGCCGTCCAGGCGCAGGGCGTCCTCCAGTTCGTCGCGATCCTCGTCGACCCGCAGGTAGGCGTGGTAGGTGCGACGACCGCAGGCGCGGCATTTGCGCCAGACGACGCACCGGGCCAATCCGTAGGCGGACTGGGCCTCGCCGACGCTCTGGTAGTCGCTCACCTCGCGAATCGTGCCGCATTCGCAGCACAGGGCCGTGAGATCCTGCTTCATCAGAGTCCCCCCTCCCAGGTGAGTATGCGACGGATGAAGGCCGTTAGGGAACCCGTTCGGAGAGGAAGTCGCGGCAAGGAGTCGTCATCAATGCCCAAAATGACCCGGTGACGGGTTTCGGGTGGGCCGGTCCCGGTTCTCCACGTGTCCGGTCTCACCTCCTTCGTCCGGGCGTGTCCCCGTCCATGGGGACGATGGAACGGATCCGAGGGGGGCGGGGAGTGACCTGCGTCTCATTGATCCGGTCGGGGTGCGCGGGAATCGGGTCGCGCCGTGATCAGTCCAGGGACCTGCCCTGTTTGTTGCGGGCGCTCCAATCGCGCATCCGCTGCGGGTAGCCCACGATCTGGACGTCGTACACCGGGATGCCCCGTTTGCCCGCCACCTTGCGGATGACGGCGGGGGAGCCGCAACGGCGTCGGATCCATTCGCCGTCGGTGGCCACCGCCACCGCCGTGGTCTGCGTCGCGAAGGTCTCCGGTTCGACGAAGAACTCCACCCCGACCCGACTCTGGGTGAACTCGATCAGGGCCTTGATGTCACCGTCCTCGGTCTCCCGGTCGAATCGGGCCTTGCCGGTGCGGTTGGCCTTGCGCAAACCGAAGCGGTCTCGCCATCCCATCGGTGCTCTTGTCCCCTAACGGCGTTCTCGCGGGCGGATGACACCGAGTCTATCGGTGGGTGTTTCGCGATGGCAGGCCCTCACCGCCTGCCCTGCACCGGTTTCACGCGTTTTCCGGACAGGCCGATCCACCGACTGCTACTTTCTGTCTCCACTGCACTACAGGGGGAGACAAGATGCCGATGTGGACGTGGGCGGGGGAGACCGCGCGTCGACTCATCAACGCCGGACAGGTCGATTTGGCCGAAGCGGTCACGGGCCTTCCCGAGCTCGCGGAGGCGGGCGACGCCGTCCAGGTGGAAGCGGTCGCCCGTTCGGCCCTGCGCACC
This sequence comes from Nocardiopsis sp. N85, assembly GCF_028882275.1. Taxonomy (GTDB): domain Bacteria; phylum Actinomycetota; class Actinomycetes; order Streptosporangiales; family Streptosporangiaceae; genus Nocardiopsis; species Nocardiopsis lambiniae. The sequence goes on along the minus strand of NZ_JARBUT010000009.1, from coordinate 176,345 downwards.
GCCCGCCGTCTGGTGGCCGAGGCGGGCACGGCCGAGGCGGAGGTGCCCGGGGTCTTCGGACCCGACACCCTCTTCTACCTGGCCCACTGGCCCCTGGCGGTACGGATCTCGGCCCTGGCCGAGGGCGGCCGGGCGCTGCCCCGCGCCGTGGCCGCGGCCGAGGACGCCCCCGGCCCGCACACCCACGGGCCGCTGCCGGTCTCCGCCCTGGAGACCCTGGTGCGGTGCCACGCCAACATCGACGCCGCCGGCACCACCGACCTGCGCCGCGAGCTGCTCTCCAGCCGCAACCTCGCGGGCTGGGAGCGTACCCCCGCCTGGCCCGCCTTCACCCTGGCCAGGGTGCACCTGCTCATCGACGAGGGCGCGCCCGACCGCGCCGAGGTCGAACTGCGCCGCTACGAGCACACCGCCACCGGAGCGGCCCTGCTCGGTGCCGACGGCGCCTTCACCCTGGTCCGCGCCCTGCGCCACCGCGACGCGCACGCCCAGGCGCTGGAGACGCTCGACCGGATGGAGGCCCAGCTCGCCCTCGACCCGCACAACACGCGCCGGCCCGCCCTGCGCAGGCGGATCCGTTTCGAACGCGCCCGCCTGCTGTCCTGGCTCGCCCGGCTGGGCCAGTGCCCGGCCCGCGACGCCGTCACGCCCCTGCCCACCGTCGAGGAGGCCGAGGCGCACCCGCACCTGCGCCCCGCCTGGGTGGAGGCGGTGGAGAACCTGGTCTGCCAGGGCATCGTCCGCAACGACTGGCGCCTGGGCGTGCGCGTCACCACCTGGTCCCGCTACTTCGAAAGGGTGGGCGCCCCCCGACGCGGTGCCGAACTGGCCCTCGCCGCGGCCCGCCTGGCCGTCGGCCGCGGCGCCCTGTGGGTGGCGGGCTGCTCCGCCCGCCGCGCCGAACGCCTCATCGGCGAACTCGGCCGCACCGAGGAGATCCTCGGCGACCTCGGCGAGGTGCACGCCATGATCGCGGCCATGCCGCCGATCCGGCCGCTCGCCCCGCCCGACCGGATCCTCGACTTCCTGCGCGCCCAGAGCGCCGAGGAGGTCGACCCCGAGAACCAGGCCGAACAGGTCAACGCCGCCCTGGAGCACCGCCCGCACGACACCATGCTGCTCAGCGCCCTGGGTCAGGTCGGCCGCACGCTGATGCTCTCCGACGCAGCCACCGAACCCCAGTGGCGTCACGTCCGCCAACGCCCCGGCGACCAGCGCGCCGCCCTGTCGCTGCTGGAGACCCTCCTGCACGACAACGACACCGCCGGGGTCCGCGACCTGGTCCGCACCCTCGCCGCCGGGGCCCTGCCCGACGCCTCCGCCGACCTCCTCGCCTCCCGGGCCGAACTGGCCCCCCACTCCTGAGCGACGACCCGGGCCGTGCCTCCGCCCGCCACCACCACGATGCCGAACGGCCACACACGTTCGGCGTCGTGTGTTCGACACGTCGACGGCCGTCCGCCGCCGGGCGCACGGGGTCGGGCCGCGCTCCCGTCCGTTCTCACGGTCGGCCGCACCGCCGTCGACGCTCGACCGGTGTCCGCTCCGCTTCCTCTCACGCGGGCGGCGTCCGCCCTACCGGGTCGGGGCCGCCTCGCCCACCGCCAGGGCGCGCCCGGCCGGATAGGCCCTCGCCGCGTCGGGCAGCCGCGCCGGACGGCCGCTGGCCAGCACCCGCACCCGGCCCGCGCGCGCCTCCACCGGGGCCTCTCCGATCCGGCGCAGTGTCTGCGCGGCCACCGCCCCCGCGGCGGTGAACAGCCCCACCCCCGCGGCGGCGCCCTCCCGCCCCAACGCCTCGGTGATCGCCCCGCCCACCAGGTCGTAGTGCGTGCAGCCGAGCACGATCGCCCCCACCCGCGCCGGAGTGCGCTCCGCCGCGTACGAGACCGCCTCGGCGATCCGCCCCGGATCGGCCGACTCCACGGCCTCCGCCAACCCCCTACAGGCCACCGGGGTCACGTCCACACCCCGCGCGAACGTCTCCACCAACCGGCGCTGGTACTCGCTGCGTGTGGTCGCCTCGGTCGACCACACCGCGATCGGGGCGCCCGCGGCCGCCGCCGGTTTGATCGCCGGCACCGTCCCCACCACCGGGACCTCCGGCTCGAACCGCGCCCGCAGCTCCGTCAACCCGTGCACCGACGCGGTGTTGCACGGCACCACCACCGCGTCCACGTCACCCCCGGCCGCCGCCACGGCGGCCTCCGCGCCCGCCAGGGCGCGTTCGATGACCTCGCCCGGGGCGCGCGGCCCCCACGGCATGTGGTCGGGGTCCATGGACAGGAACAGATCGGCGTCCGGTCGGGCCGCGAAGAGCGCCGCGGCGGTGGACAACATGCCGATGCCGGAATCTACGAGAGCGATGCGCACGACCCCCGATCCTATCCGCGCTCTTTCGTGACCCACTCGACACACCGATCGAACGCGCACGTCGTCACCTCTCCTCGCCCCTTCGCGGGTCCGACACGACCGGGACACGAAGCAAATGGGGTGGTGCGATTCGGTTACCGGTAGGTAGAACTGTGGGAGTCGGTCCGCTCCGGTCTCCCCACGACCGGTTCGACCGATCCCACGCTGTACACCACTCGCACCGACCACCGGGAACGGGAACGGGAATGAGTCCTCAACGGCAGGGAACGAACAGCGAAACCGCCATCGGCGATGGAGTCGGCCTGGCCGCTCACATCGCGGCGGTCGCCCGACTGCGCCGCGACTACCGGGCGCTGCCCCCGGACGCACCCGTCCGGCTGGCCAAACCCACCTCCAACCTCTTCCGATTCCGCGAACCCACCGGAGCCCCCGCCCTCGACGTCTCCGCCTTCGCCGGCGTCATCTCCATCGACCCGGTCGAACGCCTCGCCGACGTCGGCGGCATGACCACCTACGAGGACCTGGTCGCCGCCACCCTCCCGCACGGGCTCATGCCCACCGTCGTCCCCCAGCTGCGCACCATCACCCTGGGCGGCGCCGTCACCGGGATGGGCATCGAATCCTCCTCCTTCCGCAACGGCCTGCCGCACGAGGCCGTCCAGGAGATGGAGATCCTCACCGGCTCCGGCGACATCGTCACCGCCACCCGGGACAACGCGCACTCGGACCTCTTCCACGGGTTCCCCAACTCCTACGGAACCCTCGGTTACAGCCTGCGCCTGCGCATCGCACTCGAACCCGTCTCCCCGTACGTGCACCTGCGCCACCTGCGCTTCCACTCCGCGGCCGAGGCCATGGACGCCCTCGCCCGCATCTGCGCCGACCGTTCCCACGACGGACGCCCGGTGGACTTCGTCGACGGCGTCGCCTTCTCCCGCGACGAGCTCTACCTCACCGTGGCCCGGTTCACCGACCGGGCGCCCCGGCTCAGCGACTACACCGGTAGGGACATCTACTACCGCTCGATCCAGCGCAACGCCGACCGCGGATCCGGCGACCACCTCACCGTTCACGACTACCTGTGGCGCTGGGACACCGACTGGTTCTGGTGCTCGCGCGCCTTCGGCGTCCAGCACCCCCTGGTGCGCCCCCTCTGGCCGCGCTCCCTCAAACGCTCCGACGTCTACCGCAGGCTCGTGGCCTGGGACCGGCGTACCGCCTTCTCCCGGCTGCTCGACCACTACCGGGGCCACCGGCCCCGGGAACCCCTCATCCAGGACATCGAGGTGGGCGTGGAGCGCGGCGCCGAGTTCCTCGACTTCTTCCACGACGAGATCGGCATGACCCCGGTGTGGATGTGCCCCCTGCGCCTGAGCGAACCCCGCGGGGCGGCCCCGGACCTCGACGGCCACGTGTGGCCGCTCTATCCGCTGGAGAACGACCGCCTCTACGTCAACTTCGGCTTCTGGGGCCTGGTGGACATGAAACCCGGCCAGCGCCGTGCCCACCACAACCGGCGGATCGAGGAGCGCGTCGCCGAACTCGGCGGCCACAAGTCGTTGTACTCCGACTCCTTCTACACGGAGGACGAGTTCTGGCGGCTCTACAACGGTTCGGCCTACGCCGACCTCAAGGAGACGTACGACCCGCAGGGGAGGCTGCTCGACCTGTACGCCAAGTGCGTACGCAACGGCTGACCCGTGCGACAACGGGAGGCGACCCGTGGGGCGGGCCGCGTCCACGAGAGGAAGGAACAGAACATGCGGCTTGCCGAGATCTTCGAGCGCATCGTCGGACCCGACGCGCCCATTCACTTCACCGCCTACGACGGCAGTGCCTCCGGGGATCCGAACAGTGGCGTCCGGCTGCACGTGCGCACTCCGGTCGCGGTCAATTACCTGGCCCAGTCGCCCAACGCCGTGGGGCTGACCCGCGCCTACGTGTCGGGGCATCTGGAGGTGGAGGGCGACATGTACACCGTCCTCAGGCGGATGGCCGATTTCGTCTTCGCCAAGGGGATCACCGTCTCCCCCCGCGACCTGGTGGCCATCGCCCGCTCCATCGGCTGGGTCAAGTTCGTCAACCGGGTCGCCCCGCCGCCCCAGGAGATGACGCGCGGACGCCTGGCCGGGCTGGGCTGGCGCCACTCCAAGCAGCGCGACGCCGAGGCGATCCACCACCACTACGACGTCTCCAACGCCTTCTACGCAATGGTCCTGGGCCCTTCGATGACCTACACCTGCGCGGTCTTCGACGACGCCGACGGCGCCCTGGACCGGGTGGCGGCCGACGACGGCGCACTGGAGAGCGCCCAGTTCCGCAAGTACGAGCTGGTCTCGCGCAAGCTCGGCCTGGAACCGGGCATGCGCCTGCTCGACGTGGGCTGTGGGTGGGGCGGCATGGTCATACACGCCGCCCGCGAGCACGAGGTCAAGGTCCTGGGCGTCACGCTCTCCAAGGAACAGGCCGAATGGGCGGCCAAGCGCATCGCCCAGGAGGGACTGTCGGATCTGGCCGAGGTCCGCCACATGGACTACCGGGACGTCCCCGACGGCGGCTTCGACCGGATCAGCTCCATCGGCCTGACCGAGCACATCGGGGACCGCAACCTCCCGGCCTACTTCTCGTCGCTGCACGACAAGCTGGTCCCGGGCGGAAGGCTGCTCAACCACTGCATCACCCGGCCCCGCAACGACCTGCCGCCCATGCACACCGACGGTGTCATCAACCGCTACGTGTTCCCCGACGGTGAACTGGAGGGCCCCGGCCGGATCCAGACCGCCATGAACGACGCCGGGTTCGAGATCCGCCACCAGGAGAACCTGCGCGAACACTACGCGCTCACCCTGCGCCACTGGGGCGCCAACCTGGAGCGCAACTGGGACGACGCCGTCGCCGAGGTCGGCGAGGGCACCGCCCGCGTGTGGCGGATGTACATGGCCGGCTGCGTGCTCGGCTTCGAGCAGAACGTGGTGCAGCTCCACCAGATCCTCGGCGTCAAGACCGACGGCGCCGATTCCCGCATGCCGCTGCGTCCGAGTTTCCAGTGACCCCGCGGGCCGGGATCATCCCGACGGTGATCCCGGCCTGTCCGGTCCACACCCGGGCCCGTGACACGGCATCATGGACCCGACACCGTACGAGGAGCGTTCCGTGACCGAGAACCCCGAGGGGCAGGGCCCCCTCGCACCGGATCCGCCCGATCACGTCAAGCGGACCGCGATCGATCTGATCGCGGCCTACGCCGACCACGATCGGGACGCGTTGGAGCGGGTGATCCCGCGGGCGACCGACGACGCCGAGGCGGTGCGGTCCGAACTGCGGATCATCAGCGCCTTCCTCGGCCGCCGCGTCCAGGAGACCGGGGTGGTGTGGAAACCCGTCGACTCGCGGGAGGCCGTCGCCCGCACCGTGGCCGAGATGCTCCCGCCCGAACTGGAGTTCGCGGTCTCCACCGCCTGGGAGGCGCACACGGTGGGCGAGGAGGAGGCCGCCGAACGCCTCACCCGCGGGGACCCCATGGTCTACGTGCACATGCTCGCCGCGTTCGGCGCCGCCATCGGGCTCGCCGTGTACAAGCGCGCCGAACTCGTCTCGATCCTGCGTCAGGTCACCGGGCTCTCCGAGTGAGGGAAACGGGCAGGGGCGTCATCGCGCCCCTGCCCTCACGGCGCTTCGGGGTCGTCGGGTGATCCCCCCTTAACGGCTCAGACACGAATGTCAGCGGTTTACTTCACTCCGGGCGGTTCCTTACGTAGGTTTCCTACCAACCCCGAGGGGACCCACGAAAGGAACGGGAGGCGAGCCCATGGCCCGCACACGAACCCGCAAGTACGTTCCGCTCCCCGCGGCCGCGCTCGCCCTGACCCTGGCCGCGACCGCGTGCACGGGCGGTGGTGGAGGCGGTGACGCCGACACCCTCACCGTGTGGATCATGCAGGGCACCAACCCCGACGAGAGCGGATTCTTCGACGAGGCCAACGCCGCCTTCACCGAGGAGACCGGCATCGAGGTCGACGTCGAGTTCGTGCCCTGGGACGGCGCCCAGGAGAAGATCTCCACCGCCATCGCCGGCGGCACCACACCCGACGTCATCGAACTCGGCAACACCTTCGTCCCCGGATTCGCCGACTCCGGGGCCCTGCACGACCTGTCCGGGTACGGCGTCGACACCTCCCTCTACGTGCCGGGCCTCATGGACATGGGAGCCGTGAACGAGGGCGTCCACGGCGTCCCCTGGTACGCCTCGATCCGCTCCATGGTCTACCGCACCGACGTGTTCGAGGAGCACGACCTGGAGGTCCCCGAGACCTGGGACGAACTCCGCGAGACCGCCCTGGCGATCGAGGAGGCCGAGCCCGACATGATCGCCCTGCCCGTGCCGGGCGACGCCCAGTACTCGGTGATGCCGTGGATCTGGGGCGGCGGCGCCGAGATCGCGGTCCAGGGGGCCGACGGCACCTGGGTGTCCGAGGTGGACACCCCCGAGGCGCGCGCCGGGATCGAGTTCTTCACCGGCTTGGCCCTGGAGGACGACACCTCCACCACCGGCGCCGTCAACTGGAACGAGATCAAGATCATGGAGTCCTTCTCCGAGGGCGACGCCGCCATGGCCCTGCTCGGCAGCGCCAACCCCAAGGCCATCGTCGAGAACAACCCGGAGTTGGAGGGCGCCCTGGGTTCCTTCCCCATCCCCGGCCGGGAGAGCGGCACGTACACGCCGTCGTTCGCCGGCGGTTCGCTGTTGTCGGTGTTCGAGGGCACCGGCAACGAGGAGGCCGCCTGGAGCTACGTGGAGCACCTCACGAGCGAGGAGAACATGATGCTCTGGGCCGAGCAGACCGGTTTCTTCCCCGGCCTGCTCTCCGGCGTGGACACCTTCACCGCCTCCGCCGACCCCGTCCTGGAGGCCTACGCGATCCAGCTCAACGAGGCGAGCAAGGGCGTGCCCACCGCCCCCGCATGGAGCCAGGTCGAGGCCGAACAGGTCCTGGTCGGCATGCAGCAGGCCATCCTCAACGGCACCTCGGTCGAGGAGGCCACCACCAAGGCCGCCGATGACATCGAACGCATCCTCAACGGGGGCTGACACGTGGGAACACCGGTCGGGCAGGCCGTCGACGGACACGGTGCGCGGCAGCACCGCCGTGCGCCGACGGGCCCGCCCGGCCGGGGGCGGCGCGCGTCCGCCCTCGGCCTGAGGCGGCGCCGCGCCCTCCTGCCCTGGGTACTGCTCGCCCCCGCCCTGGCGGTCATCGCGGCCCTGCTGCTCTTCCCCCTCGCCCGGATCGTGTGGCTGTCCTTCCGCGAGTACCGGCTGCGCAACCTGGTGTCGGGCGAATCCGAGTTCATCGGGCTCGCCAACTACGTCTCCCTGTTCACCGACTCCTACCTGTGGCGGATCGCCCTGCCGAACACGGTGGTGTTCGCCGCGGTCGCGGTCGTCGCCACGGTGGTCCTGGGCACCCTCGTGGCGCTGCTGCTGTCCCGGCTGCGACCGGTCACCCGGGTCGTCGTGGTCTCGTGCGTCATGGTGGCCTGGGCCATGCCGGCCGTCAGCGGCACCTACGTGTGGCTGTGGATCTTCGACGTCGACGACGGCATCGTCGCCCAGGCCCTCATGCGGCTGGGGGTCATCGGCCCCGAGGGGTACAACTGGTTCGCCGACCGGCTGTTCTTCTACGCCATCGTCACCCTCAACGTGGTCCACGGCGGTTTCCCGTTCGTGGCCGTCACCGTCCTGGCCGGCCTGCTCACGGTGCCCCGCGAACTGCACGAGGCGGCCCTCATCGACGGCGCCGGCGCCTGGAAACGGTTCTGGCACGTCACCTTCCCCGTCCTGCGCCCGGTGTTCGCCGTCGTCACCATCCTGTCCACCATCTGGGACTTCAAGGTGTTCGCGCAGGTCTACCTGATGCCCGGCGGTGGGGTCGGCGGCTCGGAGATGCTCAACCTGGGCGTGTGGACCTACGTGAGCTCCTTCGGCCAGCGGGACTACGGGACGGGATCGGCCATCGCCGTCGTCCTCACCCTGCTCCTGCTGGGCGTCACCGCGATCTACCTGCGGGCCCTGTTCCGAGAGGACGAACTCCGTTGAGCGCCCCCGTCGACACCGACTGGGAACACCGGGTCCGTCGGGCCCGCCGACACGGCGACGCGCTGCGCCTGACGCGGCTCCTCGGCCGGGCCGCGGGGGTGACCGCGATCCTGCTGTTCACCCTCTTCCCCGTCTACTTCATGATCGCCAGCGCCTTCTCCGGCCGGATGACCTCCGGCATCGGCACGCTGGTGCCCCGGGACCCCACCCTGGACAACTTCGTCCACGTCCTCACCGAGGGCGACTTCGGGCTGTACATGCGCAACTCGCTGGCGGTCGCCGGCATCACCGTCGTCGGGGCGTGCCTGCTCTCCCTGCTGGCCGCCGTGGCCGTGGCCCGGTTCCGCTTCCGGCTGCGCACCTCGGTCCTGGTGATGATCCTCATCGTCCAGATGGTCCCCCTGGAGGCCCTGGTCATCCCCCTCTTCCTCCAGGTGCGCGACCTCAGGCTGCTCAACACGGTGCTGGGCCTGGGCATCGCCTACATCGCGCTGTCCCTGCCGCTCGCGGTGTGGATGATGCGCGGATTCGTGGCCGCCGTGCCCAAGGAGGTGGAGGAGGCCGCCTACATCGACGGCGCCTCCTGGCCCGTCATGTTCTGGCGGGTGCTGTTCCCGCTGGTCGCACCGGGCCTGGTGGCCACCGCGATCTTCTCGTTCATCATCGCCTGGAACGAGTTCGTGCTGGCTCTGACGTTCATGCAGCAGAGCGACAAGTACACCGTCGCGGTGGGGCTGCGCCGGTTCTTCGGCGAGTACGCCAACGAGTGGGGACACGTCATGGCGGCCTCGACCCTCATCACCCTTCCGGTGATGGTCTTCTTCGTTCTGGTACAGCGCTGGCTGGCCGCCGGACTCGTCCAGGGCGCCGTCAAGGGCTGAAGGGCCGGGGAGACGAGGTGAAGAGGGGAGGGGCGGGACCCGCGCGGTCCCGCCCCTCCCACGTCCGAGAGCGTCAGCCGCGCAGCTCGCGCTTGAGGATCTTGCCGGTGGAGGTCATCGGCAGGCTCTCGCGGAACTCGATCTCACGCGGGTACTTGTACGCCGCCAGACGCGCCTTGGACCACTCGACCAGTTCCTCGACGGTGATCTCGACGCCCTCCAGGGGGATCACGAACGCCTTGATCTCCTCGCCGTGGGTGTCGTGGGGGACGCCGACGACCGCGGCGAGGCTGACCGCCTCATGGGTCATCAGGACCTCTTCGATCTCGCGCGGGTACACGTTGTATCCGCCGCGGATGATCATGTCCTTGGACCGGTCGATGATGAAGTAGAAGCCCTCGTCGTCGCGCCGGGCGATGTCGCCGGTGCGGAACCATCCGTCCCTGAGCACCTCGGCGTTGGCCTCGGGCCGGTTGTGGTAGCCCTTCATCACCAGGTGGCCGCGGATGGCGATCTCACCGACCGGGTCCTCGTCGCCCTCCTTGACGATCTCGTTCCACTCGTGGTCGATCAGCTTCATCTCCACACCCCACAACGGCCGGCCGATCGAGCCGGTCTTGGCCTTGACGGCGGGGTTGTTGAAGGAGGCGGCCGGGGAGGTCTCGGACAGGCCGTAGCCCTCCTTGATCCCCACGCCGAACGTGTCCACGAAGTCCTGGGCGAGCTGGGCGGGCAGCGCCGCGCCGCCGGAGACCGCGTCGACCAGGTTCTCCGCGATCGCCTTGAGGTCGTACTTCCCCTCACCGGAGGAGCGCACCGCGTTGAGCAGGCCCCAGTACATGGTGGGCACCCCGGCGAACCCGGTGACGCCCTCCTTCTCCATCAGGCGCAGCGCCTCGTCGCCGTCGAAGCGCGGCATGAGCACCAGGGTCGCGTGCCGGTACAGCGCCGCGTTGAGCATGACGGTCTGACCGAAGATGTGGAACAGCGGCAGCACCACCAGGGCCACGTCGCGGCCGTCCGGGTGGGGGTTGACCAGGCTGCACGAGACGATCGAGTTCATCATCAGGTTGTTGTGGCTCAGCTCGGCGCCCTTGGGCCTGCCGGTGGTGCCGCTGGTGTAGATGATGACCGCGGTGTCGTCGGAGTTCGCCTGCACGGTCTCGAAGTCGCCCGGCCGGCCCTCCAGGGCCTTCCACAGCGTCTCGGCGCCCTCGATGGCGGACTCGGTCGCGCCGGGGGAGGCGGGCAGGTCGATGTAGATCTCACAGGTGTCCACCTGGTTGAACGCCTCGAACGCGCGCTCGCCCAGCGGCAGCTCCGGGGTGCCGGTGAACGCGAAGATCGCCTTGGCGCCCGAGTCCTCCAGGTGGTAGGCGATCTCACGCGGGGTGAGCAGGACGTTGAGGGGGACGACCACCGCCCCCGCCTTCAGCGCGCCGTAGTAGACGAACGGGAAGTAGGGCACGTTGGGACTTGCCAGCGCGATCCGATCACCCGGCCGGATCCCCCGGGCGACGAGAAGGTTGGCGACCTGGTTGGCGATCATGTTGGTGATCGCGTAGTTCAGGCGCAGATCGCCGAAGACCAGGCAGTCCTTCTCGGGGACGGATCGGGCGCCGTCCTCCAGGACCACGGACAAGTTGAGCATGGGGCCTCCCGCAGGCGGATGTGCCGTGAAAACGGCAGAGATGGAACCCGGTGTGATCCGGGTCGCGTGTTCTGCGCCACTTTTACGGCAGAGTAACAAACCGGGCGGTCGGTGTGGAGGGGCGAGGGGTCCGTAATATCACGCGACTTCCCCTCACCCTCCGTGACGATGGCGTGTCGTGAAGGGCCGCCTCGGAACCCGTCCCCAACCCGTCCGAACCGCCCGGGGGCGGCCGAAAACCCGTCCGCGCCCCACCCCGCCAGCCGCTAACCTGAAACGGAGTGCACCGGCCGACACGGTGCGCGCGGACGGACCGACCCGAGGGAACAAGCAGCGATGACAGCGGTAGACGGCGACCAGACGACGGGCGACACCTACGACGCCCGCGCCCTCCAGGACAAATGGCAGGCGCGCTGGGCCGCCGAACTCCCGTTCCAGGCGAGCGAGGACCCCGGCGACACCCGGCCCCGCTCCTACATCGTCGACATGTTCGCCTACCCCTCCGGGGACCTGCACATGGGCCACGCCGAGGCCTACGCCATCGGCGACGTCATCGGCCGCTACCGCTTCCAACGCGGCGACAACGTGCTGCACCCCGTCGGATGGGACTCCTTCGGTCTGCCGGCCGAGAACGCCGCCATCAAGAACAACTCGCACCCCGCCGAGTGGACCTACGCCAACATCGACACCCAGGCGGCCTCCTTCGGCCGCTACGGCATCGCCGTCGACTGGTCCCGGCGTCTGCACACCAGCGACCCCGAGTACTACAAGTGGAACCAGTGGCTGTTCACCCGGTTCTTCGAGCGCGGCCTGGCCTACCGCAAGGACGGCCAGGTCAACTGGTGCCCCAAGGACCAGACCGTGCTGGCCAACGAGCAGGTCGTCCAAGGGCGCTGTGAGCGCTGCGGCACCGATGTCGTGCGTCGCAGCCTGAACCAGTGGTACTTCAAGATCACCGACTACGCGCAGCGCCTGCTGGACGACATGGACCAGCTGGAGGGCGGTAACTGGCCGGACGAGATCCTGGCCATGCAGCGCAACTGGATCGGCCGCTCCACCGGCGCCGACGTCGACTTCTCCATCGAGGGACGCGACGAGCCGGTCACCGTCTTCACCACCCGGCCCGACACCCTGTACGGCGCCACCTTCTTCGTGGTGGCCGCCGACGCCGACCTGGCCGACGAACTGTGCGCCCCCGAGCGGCGCGAGGCCTTCGAGGCCTACCGCTCCGACGTCGCCAAGCTGTCCGACATCGAACGCCAGACCACTGAACGCCCCAAGACCGGCGTTTTCCTGGGTCGTCACGCGATCAACCCCGTCAACGGCGAGCGCATGCCCGTGTGGGCCGCCGACTACGTGCTGGCCGACTACGGCCACGGCGCCATCATGGCGGTGCCCGCCCACGACCAGCGCGACCTCGACTTCGCCCTGGCCTTCGACCTGCCCGTCCGGGTCGTCGTCGAGACCGGCGAGCCCGACCCCGTCGAGACCGGCGTCGCCACCACCGGCGAGGGCACCCTGCGCGACTCCGGTCCCCTGGACGGCCTGTCCAAGACCGAGGCCATCGAGCGGATCATCGAGGTCCTGGCCGAGCGCGGCACCGGCAAGGGCACCATCAACTACCGCCTGCGCGACTGGCTGCTCTCCCGCCAGCGCTACTGGGGCACGCCCATCCCGATCATCCACTGCCCCTCCTGCGGCGAGGTGCCCGTCCCCGACGAGCAGCTGCCCGTCACGCTGCCCGAGCTCAAGGGCGCCGAACTGGCGCCCAAGGGCGTCTCCCCGCTGGCCGGCGCCACCGACTGGGTCAACGTCGACTGCCCCTCCTGCGCCGGCCCCGCCCAGCGCGACACCGACACCATGGACACCTTCGTGGACTCGTCCTGGTACTTCCTGCGCTACTGCTCGCCGCGCCTGGACACCGCGCCCTTCGACACCGAACTGGTGAACGAGTGGGGCCCCGTCGACCACTACATCGGCGGCAAGGAGCACGCGACCCTGCACCTGATGTACGCGCGTTTCTTCACCAAGGTCCTGCACGACATGGGCCTGGTGTCCTTCACCGAACCGTTCCGCCGCCTGACCAACCAGGGCCAGGTCATCAACCAGGGCCGGGCCATGTCCAAGTCCCTGGGCAACGGTGTCGACCTGGGCAAGGAGATCGACGCCTACGGTGTCGACGCGGTCCGCCTGACCATGCTGTTCGCCAGTCCGCCCGAGGAGGACGTCGACTGGGCCGACGTGTCCGTCGGTGCCGCCCAGAAGTTCCTCAACCGGGCCTACCGCGTGATGAACGAGGCCGGCGCCGCCTCGAAGCCGGGCGTCGACGTCACCACCGGCCACACCGAGCTGCGGCGGGCCACCCACCACGCCATCGACCAGGTCACCGCCCTGGTCGAGGCCAAACGGTTCAACGTCGCCATCGCCCGCGTCATGGAGCTGGTCTCCGCCGCCCGCAAGGCGATCGACTCCGGTCCCGGTGCCGCCGACCCGGCGGTGCGCGAGGCCGCCGAGTTCGTCGCCATCGCCCTGTCCCTGTTCGCGCCCTACGTGGCCGAAGAGGGCTGGGAGCGCCTCGGCCACACCGGTACCGTCGCCGTCGGCAACTGGCCCGAGGCCGACCCCGCCCTGCTGGTCCAGGAGACCGTGACCTGTGTCGTGCAGGTGCAGAGCAAGGTCCGTGACAAGCTGTCCGTTGCGCCCGACATCGATCCGGCCGAACTGGAACGGCTCGCACTGGCATCGGAGAAGGCGCAGGGCTTCATCGGCGACAAGCAGATCCGCAAGGTGATCGTGCGCGCGCCGAAACTGGTGAACATCGTCGTCGGCTGACCCGGCACCGCGACGGCGGCCGCGATGGGCGGCCGCCGTCGCGATGCCGTCCGACCGGCGACCGGACAGGGAGGCGGTGACCGGGTGGGTCCCCTCGTACGGGCGGCCGTGATCACGGCGGGCGTGGCGGTGGTGTCCGTCGCGGCGATCGGCGGCGGGCTGTGGGCCGCCCGGGACGACCCCGACCGACCCCACCCCGGGGACGTCCACACCTCCGCACCCGACTGCGGTGACCTGGGCGGACCGCTCGACGAACACCTGCCCGGCGCCGTCTTCGACCTCGACGGGCGAGGACCCCTCTCCGGAGGGGAGGGCGTCGTCTGCCGATGGACCTCCGCGGGCACCTCCGACGACGCCCGTCAGGGCGCCCTGCGCGTGGAGTTCTCCGCGCTGTTCACCGACCCCACCGACGCCGAACCCGTCCCCGGCGCCGACCGGGCCCGCGAGGCCTACGAGGCCCTCACCCCCGGAACCGCCGAGGCGGTGGCGCTGCCCACCGGTGAGGGACAGGTGTGGCGGGGCGGATCGCCCGGTGACACCGAACTCGCCTTCTTCGTCGACAACCTCCTCGTCCGCGTCTCCTACGCGGCCGTGGACGGGACCGAACCCGTCGGCGCCGACGAGGGCCGGGACACGGTCGTGGCCTTCGCCGAGCGGATCGGTGAGGGCCTGTGAACCCTCACCACCCGATGCCCGAGACCGTGCCCGCCGGTCAACCCCACAGCCGTGGCTGCGCCGCCGTCGGCGTGATCCTCGCCGCGGTGCTCCTCCTCGGCGCGGCGGGAGGGGCCGCCTGGTACGTCCTCACCCGGGAGGACCCCGAGACCGGTGCCTACGACGCGGCCCCCGGCTGCGAGGTGGGGGAGACCGGTGCCCTCGACGCCCGGGTCCCCGACCACGAACCCACCCTGGAGGAACCCCTCGGCACCGCCGTGGACGTGTTCGGCCAGGGGTGGCAGTGCCGCTGGGCCACCCCCGGCGGCGACGGTGACTCGGTGCCCGCCACCGCCACCCTCGTCCTGGTGGCCGCGCCCAACCCCGGCGGGGTGCCGACCGCGCGGGACAACTTCGACTCCACCACCTCCCGCCACGCCACCACCCCGGTCGAGGACCTGGGGGAGGAGTCCGTCGCCTGGATCGCGGAGGACGTCTACACCACCGCCTGTGTGGCCACCCGTGTCTCCAACCTGTACGTGGAGACCTGCCACAGCACGGCGGCCGGCTACGACGCCCGCGAACCCGCGGACGAGGAACGCGTCATCGCCGGGGCGGAGGAGATCGCCCGCGCCACCGTGGCCGCCCTCCCAGACGAGGTCGTCGGGGAGGGCGACTGACCCCCGGGTGAGAGGTGGGGCGTCGGCGGCCTCGGAGACGGCCGCCTCCCCCGTGCCGTTGGCGGGCGTGCCCGGCCGGGGGCGTTCGTCCATCCGGGCCGACGGGGCACGGGGACCGGACCCGTCGGGTGCTCGGGGTCCGTCCCATCAGGACCGCGTGCCGGGCCACCGGGGGTTCTCCGGGCCGGTGGGCGCGGGGTTCACCAGGCGGAGTCGACGAACTCCGTCAACGCCGGACCGACCTGCGGCGCGAGGGGACGCTCGGAGTCCAGTACGGTCGCCCCCGGCTCGTCCTCGTAGATCCGGAAGATGTGGTCGGCCTCGGGGACGTCCACCCGTTCGGCGTCGGGCAGCCCGGTCATCAACCGGTCCACGTCCTCCCGGGAGACCTGGGCGTCCGCCTCTCCCCACAACACCAGGACCGGGGTGTCCGCGGGCAGCGCCCCGGCCAGCTCCACCGGGTCCAGCGCGTCCATGGAGGCCAGGAAGTCGGCGTTCTGGCGCGAGTACAGGGAGCCGATGAAACCGCTCAGGTCGTCGGGCACCGCCCGACCGCCGCGTACGGCGGCCCGCCCGGCTCTGGCGTCGGAGAGCAGCGTCACCGCCTCGGTCTCGGCGATCCCTCCCTGTGCTTCGAGCGTTCGCACCTGTTCGGTGAGCTGACGGTCCAGGAGGTCCAGGTAACGGTTCCCGACCGGGGCGGCCAGGATCAGCGCGGGTTCGGCGTCCACCAGTTCGTGGGCGCGCAGGGCGTACAGCGATCCCTCGCTGTGCCCCACCACCGCGGTGCGGTCCGGGTCCACCTCTCGCTGGTCCACCAGCGAGGTGTAGGCCGCCGTCACCTGGGCCTCGAACAGGCCCGGGTCCACCGGGTCGTCGGGGTCGAGGTCGCCCATGCCGGTCTCGCCGCTGCCGAGCTTGTCGTAGCGCAGCGACGCCACCCCGGCCTCGGCCAGCAGCCGCGCGAAGTTCAGGTTGGTGTTCGCCTCCGGGCGCATGTCGCCGTTGCCGTCGCGGTCCGTGGGGCCGCTGCCCGAGATGATCAGCGCCCCCGGCACCGGGCCGGACACGTCCTCGGGCAGGGTGAGGGTGGCGAACACCTCCAGCCCGTCCACGGTGAAGCTCAGCTCCCGTTCCAGCCCCGTCACCCCGGGCTGGGGGGCGGTCTCCTCCTCTGCCGTCGGAGTGCAGGCGCAGGTCGACGCCACCAGGGTCACGGCCACGGCTGCCGCCGTGGCGCGTCCACGGGCGGAGCGGGAGGAGGAGAGGGAAGCGAACACCCCCTCAGCTTAGGGGAGGGGCGGTCCGGGGGAACTGCGGCGGCCGGAGGACGCGACCCGGGGTGAGGGACGGCGAGGAGAACGCCCGCGAGGCCGGGGTCCCGTGGCGGTCGCCCCGTCGGTACGCCGGTCGAGGTCCCGCCGGGGGCGGGGGTGATCGCGGGTGGTGGGTGAGGGGCCGTGGGTCCCGTGGTCGACCCCCTGTGGGAGATCCACCGGGCGTCCGCCTGCCGAGGTCCCGCCCGGGGCGGAACCGTGGGATCCCACGGGTACCTCCGTGGCGCCCGCCCCCGTGCGGCGGGGGCGGGCCGAGCGGTCAGATCCGGCGCATCACGGTGACGACCTTGCCCAGGATGGTGGCGGCGTCCCCGTTGATCGGCTCATAGGCGTCGTTGCGCGGCATCAGCCACACGTGCCCGTCCTCGGTGCGGCGCAGCACCTTGACCGTGGCCTCCTCGTCCAACAACGCCGCGACGATGTCACCGTTCTCGGCGTCGGGCTGTTGGCGGACCACCACCATGTCGCCGTCGGTGATGGCGGCGTCGGTCATCGAGTCGCCGACCACGGTGAGCATGAACAACCGGCCCTCGCCGACCAGCCGGCGTGGCAGCGCCAGCACGTCCTCCACCGACTCCTCCGCCAGGATCGGCCCTCCCGCGGCGATCCGACCGATCAGGGGCACTCGGGCGGAGCTCGCCGAGTCGGACTCCTCGGGGGTCGGAACCCGCATGCCGGGGTGGCCGGGCCGACGCAGCTCCACGGCGCGCGGCCGGTTCTGATCGCGGTACAGGTAGCCCTTGCGCTGGAGCACCTTGAGCTGATGCGCGACGCTGGAAGGGCTGGACAGGCCGACCGCTTCGCCGATCTCCCTTATCGACGGCGGATAGCCGCGCTCTCGCAGGTACCGCTGGATGCAGTTCAGGACGCTCTGCTGACGCGCGGTCAGCTTGGGCGCCTCTTCGGGTGCACCCGGCTCGCCCACGGGCGCGAGAACGGTGGTGGTTCCGGAATCCAGGGTTCCGGGATTCTCCTCCGGCACGGCCGGCCTCCTCGGCATTGGTTCGGTCAGGGCCTGTGGCCACCACCGGTCCGCGCCTTCACCGGACCTCAGTCCGCGCGATGGCGAAACCGGCGTGAAATCAAGGCCAACGTTAGTCGTTGCGCACGGTGATATCAAACAAGCGTTCGAGGCCTGTGGATAATTGCCGTGGGATTTCCCGGACGATTTTCCGACCTCACTTACGTGTGTACACGTGTTCACGTCGTGTCGTCCCCGGAATGGCGCAAGATGTGCGCCCGGGTTCGAGAACTCGGGGATGTGGGGCTCGTCTCTTCCGCGCAAAGGTCGGTCCGAAAACCGGCGAGGCACGTTGGGGGCCGATCGGCGGCGATATCCTGGGCCGCGTTCCCCGTGTGACACGCGTACCTGCGGAGCTTGCGGCACGCTCGACCCCCGGGCTAGGTTCGACCACAACATCTGGTGTCGATCTATGAAGCTTCGACCTAGGAGTTGTGGTTAAGTAGAGGCAGGGGTTGTCAGTTCGGCGAGGGGAGCAGGTGAACCGGGATGCATTGTCCGTTCTGTCGCCATCCGGACACCCGAGTGATCGACAGCAGGTCCACCGACGACGGTGCGGCCATCCGTCGGCGCCGCTCCTGCCACGCCTGCGAACGCCGTTTCACCACCCAGGAGACCGTCCTCCTGATGGTGGCCAAACGCTCCGGGGTCACCGAGCCCTTCAGCCGCACCAAGATCATCGCCGGCGTCCGCCGCGCCTGTCAGGGCCGCCCCGTCTCCGAGGACGCCCTGGCCAAACTCGGCCAGCAGGTCGAGGAGGAGATCCGCGGACGGGGCGTCGCCGAGGTCCCGGCCCATGAGATCGGCCTGGCCATCCTCGGCCCGATGCGCGACCTCGACGAGGTCGCCTACCTGCACTTCGCCAGCGTCTACCGCGGTTTCGAGAGTCTCGCCGACTTCGAGGCCGAGATCGCCAGCCTGCGCCGCGACCGCGAGGCCGAGGCCCGGGCGGGGCAAGAGGCCGACAGCACGGCCTGACACCGCTCTCCGGGGGCGGTGGAGGGGCCGCCCCCGCGCACCCACTTCGCGCCACACCTTCGGGGGACTCCGCCATGACGGAAACCACCAGCGGATCGACGGGACGTAAGGGCAAAGGGAAGCGCAAGGGGCTGAAGATCCCACGGATCTTCACCACCGAGGGCGTTCATCCCTACGACACCCTGGAATGGGAACGCCGGGACGTCGTCATGACGAACTGGCGCGACGGCTCGGTCAACTTCGAACAGCGCGGGGTGGAGTTCCCCTCGACCTGGTCGATGAACGCCACCCAGATCGTCACCGGGAAATACTTCCGGGGCGCGGTCGGCACCCCCGAACGGGAGTGGAGCCTCAAACAGCTCATCGACCGCGTCGTCGGCGTCTACACCCGCACCGGACACGAACACGGGTACTTCGCCACCGAGGCCGACGCCGAGATCTTCGATCACGAACTCAAGTACGCCCTCTCCCACCAGTTCTTCAGCTTCAACTCACCCGTCTGGTTCAACGTCGGAACCTCGGCGAAGGCGCAGGTCAGTGCGTGTTTCATCCTGTCCGTCGAGGACACGATGGAATCGATCCTGGACTGGTACAAGGAAGAGGGGACCATCTTCAAGGGCGGCTCCGGCGCGGGGGTCAACCTCTCCCGCATCCGCTCCAGCAGGGAACTGCTCTCCTCCGGCGGCACCGCGTCGGGGCCGGTCTCGTTCATGCGCGGAGCCGACGCCTCGGCGGGGACCATCAAGTCCGGCGGCGCCACCCGCCGGGCCGCCAAGATGGTCGTGCTCGACGTCGATCACCCCGACATCGAGGAGTTCGTCGAGACCAAGGCGCGGGAGGAGCACAAGATCCGCGCGCTGCGCGACGCCGGGTTCGACGTCGACCTGGGCGGAGCCGACATGGTCAGCGTCCAGTACCAGAACGCCAACAACTCCGTGCGCGTCTCCGACGACTTCATGCGGGCCGTCGAGGCCGGCGACGACTTCGGGCTGGTCTCCCGGACCACCGGAGAGGTCATCGACGAGATCGACGCCAAGACCCTCTTCCGGAACACGGCGCGGGCCGCCTGGGAGTGCGCCGACCCGGGGATCCAGTACGACGGCACCATCCAGGACTGGCACACCACCCCTGAATCCGGCCGCATCAGCGCGAGCAACCCGTGCTTCCCGGCCGATCAGAGGGTCGCGACGGACAAAGGGCAGATCGCCATCGGCGACCTCGTACGCCGGGCCGCGCTCGGAGAGACGTTCGCGGTCTACACCGACGACGTCACCTCCGAGGGGGAGCCCGGGGAGGGAGTGACGGCGACGGTCCCGGTCCGCTACATGGTCACCGGTACCAATGAGATCCTCGAACTGCGCTTCTCCGACGGCTCGCGGCTGCGCTGCACCCCCGGCCACCGTGTCTGGACGGGCAACCGGGGCTGGGTGCGCGCCGAGGACCTGGACGAGGACGACCGCGTGGTCCGCTCCTTCCACTACGCGCCGCGGTCGAACCCCGACCTCGGGCTGCCCGCCGCCGCGCTGGAGGCCGCACGGCAGGGCGCGCTCGGCCCCCACGCCCGCCCCGTCGCCCTGCCCGACAAGTGGGACGAGGACCCCGACCTCGCCCACCACCTGGGATGGCTCATCGGTGCCGGGTCGGTCACCGGCGACGAGGTCACCACCGTGTACGGCACCGCCGAGGAGCGGGAGACCGTCCTGCCCCGGCATCTGGCGCTGATCGAGCGGCTCACCGGGCATCCGAGCGAGCCCGATGTCCGGGCGAACGGCACGGTCCGACTGCGCGTCACCCACCCGGGCATGGCCGCGTTCGTGCGCGCGCTCGGCATCGGCGCCACCGCCGAGCGCGCGTCGGTGCCCCCGGCCCTCTTCGAGGCCCCGGAGGAGGCCGTACTGGAGTTCCTCCGGGGCCTGTTCGACGCGGCCGGGTGCGTGGTGGACGCGCCCGACGGCACCCGCCACGTCGGCCTGAGCAGCCGTTCGGACCGGCTTCTGCGGGACGTGCAGGAACTGCTCGCCCCGCTGGGCATGGCGAGTCGTGTCCATCGCACGTCCCGTGGCGAGCCGACGAGCTCCTCCCATCTCCGCGAGGACGGCGGCGAAGCGACCTACGGCGGCGACGGTTCCTTCCATGAACTGCGCATCACCGGCCGATCGCTGCGCGAGTTCGCCGCAGCGGTCGACTTCTCACGTGAGGAGAAGGGGGAGGAACCGCGCAGGACGGCGGACCTCCGCCGGGAGTACGCCACCGACGAGACGGTCCGACTGGTCTCCCGAGAGCCCCAGGGACACGAGACCACCTACAACCTCACCGAGCCCCGCAACCACTCGTACATCGTGGCGGGAACGGTCGTCGCCAACTGCTCCGAGTACATGCACCTGGACGATTCGTCCTGCAACCTGGCGTCGATCAACCTGCTCGCGTTCCTGCGCGAGGACGGCACCTTCGACGTCGACGGCTTCACCCGGCTCACCGAGCTGATCATCACCGCGATGGACGTCTCCATCACCTTCGCCGACTTCCCCACCGAGAAGATCGGCGAGATCACCCGCGCCTACCGTCAGCTCGGCATCGGCTACGCCAACCTCGGCGCCCTGCTCATGACCACCGGGCACGCCTACGACTCCGAGGGCGGCCGCGCCATCGCCGCCGCGATCACCTCGCTGATGACCGGAGTCGCCTATCGGCGCAGCGCCGAACTCGCGGGCGTCGTCGGAGCCTACGACGGCTACCGGCGCAACGCGGAGTCCCACGAGCGGGTCATGCGCAAGCACGTCGCCGCCAACGACGCCCTGCGCACCGTCGGGACCCTGGAGGAGCCGATCCACGCCGCCGCCACCCGCGCGTGGGCCGCGTGCCTGGAGACGGGTGGGCGACACGGCTGGCGCAACGCCCAGGCGAGCCTGCTGGCGCCCACCGGGACCATCGGCTTCATGCTCGACTGCGACACGACGGGGATCGAGCCGGACTTCTCACTGGTCAAGTTCAAGAAGCTGGTCGGCGGCGGGTCCATGCAGATCGTCAACCGGTCGGTGTCGCGGGCCCTGCTCAACCTCGGCTACCGGCCCGAGCGGGTCGAGGCGATCGTCGAGTACGTCGCCGAGCACGGCCACGTGGTCGACGCCCCCGGTCTGCGGGAGGAACACTACGAGGTGTTCGACTGCGCCATGGGCCGCCGGTTCATCGAGCCCATGGGGCACGTGCGCATGATGGCCGCCGTGCAGCCGTTCCTGTCCGGGGCGATCTCCAAGACGGTGAACGTGCCGGAGACGGCCACCGTCGAGGACTTCGAGCACATCTACCTGGAGGGCTGGCGGCTCGGCCTGAAGGCGCTCGCGGTCTACCGGGACAACTGCAAGGTCGGCCAGCCGCTGTCCACCTCCCAGGAGGCGCCGAAGGCGGCCGAGACGCCCCGGCCGGTCCGGCGGCGACTGCCCAAGCAGCGCCCCAGCGTGACCACCTCGTTCTCGGTGGGCGGCGCCGAGGGCTACATCACCGCCGGCTCCTACCCCGACGACGGGCTGGGCGAGGTGTTCATGAAGCTCGGCAAGCAGGGGTCCACCCTGGCCGGGGTCATGGACGCCTTCTCCATCGCGATCTCCATCGCCCTCCAGTACGGGGTGCCGCTGGAGACGTACGTGGAGAAGTTCACCAACATGCGGTTCGACCCCGCCGGGATGACCGACGACCCCGACATCCGCATGGCCCAGTCGGTGATGGACTACATCTTCCGTCGGCTGGCGCTGGACCACCTGTCCCCGGAGGAACGGACCGCACTGGGCGTGCTGTCGGCGGCCGAGCGGGAGGCACAGCTGGCGGGGGAGGACACGGCGCAGGTCGCCGCGCAGGTGGAGTCCTACGCCCAGTCCGCGCCCACGGGCGAGCGGGAGCCGAAGGTCGCGCCGCCCACCGGTGAGGCGCACTCCACCACCGAGGTGGTCGAGCGCGCGCAGGGGTTCGTCGCCGACGCCCCGCTGTGCGTCACCTGCGGCACCAAGATGCGCCCGGCCGGGAGCTGCTACGCCTGCGAGGGCTGCGGCTCCACCAGCGGTTGCAGTTGAAACGAGGCAGAGTTTTCCGAGAAGCCGCTCTGGAGCGGGGCGCGGACGACGGTAGGCCCCGCTCCAGAGATCGGTGAGCCATGCGGGGCCTCGGTGCGGCTTCCCGACGGAGCAAGTACGTCGCGTACTTGGCGTACTTGTCTGCTGATGGCAAGCTGAGAGCACGCCCAGACGGAGGTACCGCCATGACGACTGTGCACTACGACAGCTATACCGAAGCCCGCATCCATCTCAAGGCACTCCTGGACGCGGCGGAGAGGGGTCGAGTCGCCACAGTACGTCGTGAATCGGCTAGAACCGCTGTCGTGGACGTCGAGAGGCTGCGCCACTACCTCGCTACAGTCACTCCATCGCGTGCGCAGGTGGTACCTGAGGCCGAAGGATGGTCCGTCTTCATTCCAGGGCTGCCCGTCGCCGCGGACGGAGCCTCCTTCGAGGAGGCCCTCGCTGAAATGGTCGACGCCCTGCGGGAGTACGCGGAGGACTGGCAGGACTACCTGTTGGACGCGCCCAACCATCGGGAGAACTGGGGGCTGGTCCAATTGATCAGCCTCAGCGACGATGAGCAGCTGCGCGACTGGCTGGTGGGCAAGGCACGGTGACCTGGCCACAACCCACACGTGAGCATCATGACCGCTTCTGTAGGACGGAAGGGTGGCGTCTGGTCAGAAACGCCCACGGTGGCACAGGCACCCGTCACCTGACCTATGTACCGGATGTGCCGGATGGGCGGATCTTGAGAACGCGGGTGTCCTGGCCTGTGGATCGAACCGACTATGGCGGGAGAATGTGGCCGCACATTCTCCGGGACCAACTCGACGTCGACGAAGCCACGTTCTGGGCATGTGTTCGGGACCGAGCCGTTCCCGATCGGGGCGTGCCCGCGCCCCCTTCGGAGGCTCTGCCCGCTGATCTCGTCCACTTGCTGATCTCCAACCTCGGTCTTGACGAGACCGAGATCGCGCGGATGGACAAGGAGGAGGCGGTGGGCAGACTTCGGCGGTACTGGATGGAGGGTGACCGGTCGGGCGACCCGGGGAGTACCGCCCCCTCCGAATGAGCGCGCCGTACCGTCGTCCCGGTCCCCTCTCCGGCATCGTCCCGAGGGCCGGAGAGGAGACCCGTGTCACGCACCGCCCACCACGTGGAGGCCCACCGGCGGGGCCGGCCGATGTTCGTCCTGCGCCGGGGCCGCTCGCCAGGGCGGATGGTCCGTCGGGTGCGGGTGCACGAACTCGCCCGGGTCCTGGCCCGAAGCGGCTCCCTGGGCCCTGAGGAGGCCGTCGCCGAGCGCCGCGAACGCCGCCGTGCGCGCCGGGCCGCCGACCTGTCCCGCCGCGCCGTCGTCGCCGACGGCCGTCTGAACCCCGAGGCCGCCGACGAGGTGGTGTGGCCTCCCGGCCACCACCGCAGGAGCGCCCTCTGGTCCGTCTGAAATCGTCACGGTGTATCCGTGGGAAGTCGGGGAATGATGTTGCCACCGCCGGTGGCATCATTCGTGTGAAGGTCGAACCCATGGAATCCGGAGACACCGCACGGATCGCACGGCTCCGTCGAGCGCTGGCGTCCTCGCACGCCGCTCCCGGTGACGTCCCCCGGCTCCTGCGCCTCGACGCGTTGCTCGACGCCTTCGAGGAAGTGCTTCCGGAAGGCCGTACCGCCGAAGACAGGGGCGGCCGTGCGCGCAAGATCAGCGTCTCGATGCCCGAGGAGTTGACCACCGCCGTTCAGCGCCGCGTGGGACGGGGCGAGTTCAGCCGCTATGTCACGGAGGCCGTCGCCCGGCGCCTGGAAGCGGACCTGCTGGCCGAACTCGTCGCGCTGCTGGAAGAGGAGCACGGCCCCGTGGACGAGGCCGCGTTGGCGGAGGCGGAGGCGTTGTGGCCGGACGCCGACTGAAGGGCGGAGGAACGCTGGTCCTCGACAGCGAAGGGCTGTCGAAACTCGCCGCCGGTCACGAACGCGCCAGGGCCCATCTCCAGGTCGCCCTGGAACGCGGTGCCCGCGTCGTGGTCAGCGCGCTCACGCTCACCGAGGTCCTGCGGGGCGGTCCCCGCGACACCGAGGTCCACCGTGTTCTGTCCCGCGTCACCGTGGTCCCGGTGTCGCCGGAGATCGCCCGCGCCTCCGGCGAACTCCTCGGACGGACCGGTCTGTCCGGTCACCGGTGTGCGATCGACGCGGTCGTCGCCGAGACCGCCCTCGGGCGGGAACGTCCCGTCCTCCTGTTGACCAGTGACGCCGACGACATGCGCCGGCCGGTCGAGATGCGCCGGCTGGTCGAGGAGCCCGACCGCCCCAAGGGCGAACGGGTGGTGGTGGTCCACGTGTGAACGCCTCGCACGGACCGGGGGCGCTCGCCCGGGGCCTGCTCCGGGGCGGCTCCCCGGGCCCGGAGCGACCCCGTCGCCGAGCGTCGCGAACGCCCCCGCGCGCGCCGGGCCGCCGACCCGTCCCGCCGCGCCGTCGGAGAGTTCGCGGAGCGGCCCGGCGTCCCCGGGGGAGAGCACCGGTATGGCCGGGAGGAG
This sequence comes from Nocardiopsis sp. N85, assembly GCF_028882275.1. Lineage (GTDB taxonomy): Bacteria > Actinomycetota > Actinomycetes > Streptosporangiales > Streptosporangiaceae > Nocardiopsis > Nocardiopsis lambiniae. The sequence continues at coordinate 151,249 of NZ_JARBUT010000009.1, read as the reverse complement.
GCGGAGGCACCGGATCGGAGGCCTCTGACCCGGTGGTGGTTGGGCGGTGCCGGCGGCGGGTAGCCCTTCAACAGCGACACGTCGGCGGAAGGTGGTCCCATGCTGATAGCCGCGATCCTCCGGACCAAGGGATCGGAAGTGGTGCGCGTCGCCCCGGACGACACCGTGGCACTCATGCTCACCCGACTGGCCCGGCACAACATCGGCGCCGTCGTCGTGGCCGACGGCGACCGTCTGCACGGCATCGTCTCCGAACGCGACGTGGTGCGCGGGCTGGAGCGCGAGGGCGCCGACCTGTTGGCCGCACCGGTCTCCTCCATCATGACCGTCGACGTCGTCACCTGCGCGCCGCGCGACACCGTCGAGGACATCGGCGAGACCATGACCCGCGGCCGGTTCCGGCACGTCCCCGTCGTGGAGGACGGTCGGTTGACGGGCATCGTCAGCATCGGTGACATCGTCAAGAGCCGGGTGCGGGGGCTGGAGTACGACCGGGCCCAGCTGGAGGCCTACATCCAGGGCGGCTAAGGTTCTTCGCGTGCTCTTTCGCGTCCTCGGGGGCGCGAGGGCGCCCACGGGGTCGCCGCGAGGCCCGGAGCGAACCTCCGCGCGACGAGGACGTGAGCGCGGTGCCGACGGTCCCCGTCCTCCGGGCGCACCGAGCACGCACCGGAGCGCGGGTCCGCTGAACAGTGCCTAGTCGCGTTCGGCGGCGACCGCCAGCGCGGCGGTGGCCGCGGTCACGCCCAGCACCGCGGGCCAGGAGCCGACCTTCTTCGCCAGCGGGTGGGCCAGCCCGAACGCCCCCACGTACACGCCGGTCAGGGCGATCGCGGTGCCCAGGCCGGGACCGCGCCGCCAGGTCTCGAACGCGGCCGCGCCGAATCCGGCCAGCACGGCGCCGCCCAGCGGCCGGTTCCCGGTGGTGCGGGCCACGGCGTAACCGCCGATGAGACCGGCGGTGGTCAGGACGGCGCTCGGCACGGGGGCCATGGGGACTCCTCTTGTCGGTTCGGTACGTACGGAAACGACGTTATCGCCAGGTTCGACGGCCCTGCCGACCGGCACGCGTGCGGTCCGGGAGGATCACCGTCCGGCCACGCTCCGGGCTCGCCCCCTGGGTTCCGGGTCTGACATATGCCAAGGTCGGAACCGTCCACTATGTCGCCGACCCGCGTAGGATCACCGCCCACCTGGAACCGGTCGCCCGTACGCGGCGTCGAAGCGGATAGTTCCCGCATCTCCCGACTAGGAGTACCCGCACATGTCGTTCGCTCAGACGGTGCGCGGTGCGGCCGCCGCGGTCGCCCAGGGAGGCGATCCGCGGCAGGCCGTGACCGACGTCCTGCAACAGACCTCCCAACAGGTCACCGAAGGGGGTGGACTCGACCCGAGCGACTTCGTCGCCGCCCGTGACCAGGGCGGTTCCGTGGGCACCCGGATCGAGCAGAAGACCGCCTCCCTCAACAACGCCGGCGAGGCCATCAACCGAAGCAGCTACGAGCGCGGCCCCGGCGGTCCCGTGCACGTGGTCTGTCCCATGGTCATCCCGCGCGGTCGCACGTTCATCACGATGCTCCCGGCGGTCGCCCTCATCGCACTGGGCCTCTTCGGCGCGGTCGCGGTCCTCATCCCGCAGTCGCTGGCCGGCGGCAACCCGCTCATCAACCCGTTCTTCGGGGTCCACTACTGGATCATCACCTTCGCCATCACCGCGTTCATGTGGTGGCGGCAGGGCATGGTCATGGTTCCGGAGGGCTGCGTCGCCATCGTCACCCACTTCGGTCGGATGGAGCGCATCTACCCGCCCGGTCTGGTGACCCTGTTCAACCCCTGGAAGCGCGTCTCCTACATCGTCAACGTGGTGCGCGAGTACCCCTTCAACGCGCCCATCCGATCGGCCCCCACCAAGAGCGGTGTGCAGGCCTCGGTGGATCTGTTCGTCCAGTTCAAGATCAAGAACCCGGAGGGGTTCGTCTACACGCTGGGCGGTGTGCACGGCTTCCAGGAGAAGCTCAACAACGCGATCAGCGAGACCACCCGCAGCCTCATCTACGAGCAGGAGGCCTCGGCGATCTACGACCTGGTCGGCGAGAGCACCCAGACCCTGTTGAACCAGCTCAACCGTCAGTTCAGCGACATCGTCGTGCTGACCAGCGCCAACATCACCCACGCCGAGCCCTCCAACCAGGAGTACCGGATGGACCTGGCGGCCCCGGAGATGGTGCGGGTCGCCAAGGACGCCTACACGTTCGAGTACGAGCTGCAACTGCGCAAGGAGCAGAACGAGGGTGACCTGAACAAGGAACTCGCCACCCTCAACGAGACGCTGTCGGCGATCCAGGCCGACATCGCCCAGTACCAGGCGCAGATGGACACCGCCCTGGAGCGCGAGACCAACCGGGCTCGCTCCCTGGCCCGTCAGCGGTTCGTCGAGGCCGAGTCCGAAGCCAACGCCAACGCCGCCCTGTTGCAGGCCCAGGCCTTGGACATCCGCGCGGTCAGCGCGGCCGAGGCCCCGGAGATCCTCAACTACCGGTTCCGGGAGAGCCTCCTGGACAAGCTCGCCGACGTCGCCGACAGCCTGCCGCAGGTGCTGCGGATCGGTTCGGGCGACGCGGCCAGCGTCGACTACCTGCGCATCGCCCAGGAGATCATCGGCCAGGCCGACACCGCCCTGTTCTCCCAGGAGGACATGCACGCCCTCCGCTCCCGGCTGGGCGAGATCAACGCCCGCATCGCCGAGCGCCAGGAAGAGATCGACGCCCTGCTGCGCGAGGACGGCGCCGCACCGGCGCGGACCCGTACCGAGGACGCCGACCCCGGTCGCGACCCGGTGGAGGAGATCCGCCAGTCGGTCTCCGACGAGGCCATCGGCGAGCGGTTGGCCGAGGCCCGGGAGACGATGGAGCCGCCGGCGGAGGAGTCGCGGTTCGACGCTCCGCCGCCCACCGGTGAACCCTACGGGGGGCCGCCGTCTCCGCCGTGGTCCCAGGGACCCGGCCCGCACGAGGGAGGTCGCTAGATGAACCAGCTCGCCAATGTCAGGAGCGGCTCCAGCATCAAGGAGTCCCTCGCCTCCTGGGGCGACCTCGCCGGCCTGCTGCGCGGCGGTGACCAGGGCGCCGTGGTGCCCGTCGTCATCCCCCGGGACAACCGCGGCCTGCGGTGGATGATCCTGGTGTGGTTCGGTCTGTTCGCGCTGACGTCGGCGTTGATGATGACCGTCAACGCCGCTGTCGGCGGCCCCGCCACCGGTCTGGTGAACACGGTGCTGGCGGTGCCCACCCTGTTCGTCGGCATCGTCGCGATCATCGTCGCGGTGCTGTGGTGGTGGCGCGGTTCCATCATCGAGATCGAGCACGGCACCCAGGGCATCCTCACCAAGTACGGCAAGGTGCAGGGCGTCATCGCCCCGGGCCGCCACTACCTGTGGCACCCGTGGAAGCGCGTGGACTACGTGGTGGACACCAGCACGGAGATCCCGTACACGGCCCCGGTCGTGGCCTGTCCCACCCGGGAGAACGTGCCGCTGAAGTCGATCGAGTTCTTCCTGAAGTTCCGCATCGACGACCCGCAGCGGTTCGTGCTGACCATCGGCGCGAGCAACTTCGACCTGGTGCTGTCCAGCGCGGTCCAGGACGCGATCCGTCAGCGCAGCCGTCAGGTGCGCACGGAGTCCGCCTACGACCTGCGCGGTTCCAACGTCGAGGACATGCGCCGCCTGCTCAACCAGCAGCTGGAGAAGTACGGCGTGGTCATCACCGGCTGCAACATCCCCGACGTGCAGCTGCCCAACCAGTACCAGCAGCACCTGGCCACCCGGGAGCGGGTGTCCAAGGAGCTGGTGGCCTACGAGCAGGAGTGGGAGCTGACCCGCAAGCGGCGCATCGACACCCTGCTCATGGACATCGAGCGGTCCAAGAAGGTCTGCGACGCGAAGATCATCGAGGTCAACGCATCGCTGAACAAGGCCCGCAAGGACGTCGCCCAGATGCTCCAGGAGCAGGAGACCGAGGCGCAGCGGGTGCGCTACGAGATCGAGACGCGCGGCCGGGCCGACCTGGTCGCCGCCGAGAACGAGGCCAAGGCCCAGCGGCGTCTGGCCACCGCCTATCGGGACAACCGGGCGGTGCTGGAGTACGAACTGGCCCGTCGCCGACTGGACGTGGGCGCGACGCTGGCCGAGCGGGCCCCGCGCCCGGTGGTGGTGCAGATGGAGGCGGGCTCGGGGGACACCTCGGCGTTGTCGACGCTGCTCACCGCCCAGCTGTTGCCGCAGGTGCTGGGCAACGGCCCGGCGGGCGGCCGGACGGCCGTGGGCCCGTCGGCGTCCCAGGTGGCCGAGGGCCTGGAGTCGGTGCGCGGATCGGTCGCGTCGGCGGCCTCCCGTCAGCAGCAGTTGGCCGAGGAGTACCAGGAACAGCAGGAAGCGGCGATGCGCCGGCAGTTCGAGAACGGTGAGGGCTACGGCGGGGGTTCGAACCGCCGCCGCTGATCACCGGTGAGGGCCCCGCGACCACGACGGCCGCGGGGCCCTTCGCCGTCCGGTGTCAGCCCCGGACGTAGAGGTCCGCGTAGCCCGCGCCGAGGTCGATGCCGTTGCGGGCGGCGAGTTCCACCAGGTCCTCGACCTCTCCCGCCTGGCAGGTGGCCAGGTCGTCGTCACCGCGGGCGTGGGCGCGCCGCAGGGCGGTGATCGAGTCATGGATCCGCAGGTGGAGGGTGAGCGTGAACTCGCGCATGAATCCTCTTCTCGGAAAGGCTGCGAGGAGGGGATCAGGGGGATCCCCTCCGGGGGGTGACCCCAGGTCTACACGGCCAAGGTGAGAGCCGTGTTGGAGAAGCGCATGAGCGGGCAAAGGGACGGCGGGGTCCGGAGAACGACGAGGGCCGGGCCGGAGGCGACGCGCCTTCCGAACCCGGCCCGTGATCGGATCGTGGCCCCTGGGGCGTGTTCGGCGGATGCCTTCGTTCGGTTCGGCTCTCGCGCCGAGTGACACGAGCGGCCTGGAGGCCGCGAGGCGGAACACGCCTTAGTGCTCGACCCACACGTACCAGTCGTCGGTGACGTGCTCGTAGATGCGCGCGCCCTGACCGGGGACGAACACGCCCTCGGGGATCTCGTCGGCGCTGTGCGCCAACCCGGCGCGACCCCACAGGCCGGCACCCTGCACCTCGTAGTGGACGACCTCGTCGGCCATGGTGATGCTGCGCAGCGCGTACATCCCGGCCCGCTCCCCGTTGAGGGGGATCGTGGTGGACTCGTCGGCCCGTTCCCGCAGGTCCAGCAGGTCCTCGGCGGAGGCCTGCACCCGGGCGCTCAGCGGAACGTCGGCCGCCGAGATCCCGATGGCCAGGGCGGCGATGAGCGGAGCGGAGATCCACCGCAGCCAGTAGTGGCGGATCATCGGCCGGGCGACGGCCAGGGCGATGCCCAGCCGCAGCGCGCCCATCCCCGCCAGCAGCAGGCCACCGGCGAGGCCCACGATGAAGGAGGGAAGGTGGCCGGAGGGGACGCTGTCCTCGAAGAGGATGATCAGGGCCACCGCCGCGCAGGCGGGGATGTAGAGCCGTCCCGGGGGTCGTGAGGCCCAGCTGATCAGGCGCCGGCCCAGCGTGGGCTTCTCGGCGATCTCGATCAGTTTGGCCACGGACCCGTCAGAGGTCGGGCCGGAACCTACGACGGACATGGTGTTCCCCCCACCGAATCCATGCTGGCGACGGACGCGGGCCCGAAGGCCGTGAAGGAGGAGCCGGAAGGGGCCGCGTCACAGTTGATACGGCCGTCGTACCGCGGCCTGACCCACAGGATAGAGCAGTGGAGGAGCGTGTTCGGGGCGACGAGTGGAAATGGCGGGAGGTTTCCCCGACGTGACGTTCGGGTGACGGCGGCGCCTCCCGAGGTGCTCGGGCCGCTCGGGGGCCTCGGGCGCCAGGACGAGGTGGTCCCAGGACCAGCGTCCGCCGTTGACGGCCATGAGCAGGCACACCGCTGTGACCAGCACCGTCACCGGCAAGGAGTCGAACGGGGACAGGTTCGGCGACCCCGGGGCGAGGGCCCCGAGGAGCGCGCAGAGGGCGAGGAGGGGGCCCGCGGTCCATGTGAGCAGGCCCACGGCGAAGGACAGGGAGGCGGCCACGATGAGCGCGGGCAGGAGGGGGACGAGGAAACCGGGCAGGGGCGTTCCGGCTTCGGTCAGGTGCGTCGCCAACGGGCTCTCCCGGCCGCGCAGTGCCAGGCCGTGATCGGCGAACACCCAGCCGACGCCGACCCGGGTCAGCGCGGCCCCGATGTCGTACAGGCCGCGACGGCGCAGGCGGACGCGCGGGCGGGGACGTGGCCTCCGGCGCCGGGAGTGCGGGGTGGAGCGCTGCATGTCCATTCCTCCGGGTCACACCTGTGCGCGGTCCTGACAAGCGGAAACTACCGAAAGTCATGACCCATGACTCGTTGTGATGTTCGGCGAGTCGCACAAAGACCCTCTTCGACTCCGGCCCGCGGGCCGGAGCGGATCTCAGGCGGCCCCCGGGGGCCGCTCGCGGTGTCGGCGCACCCGCATGCGGGTGGAGCACCGGGGGGAGCAGTAGTGCCGGTTCGCGCGGTGCGAGGAGTCCAGGAACGGGGTCTCGCAGTCGTCGGCGCCGCAGGCGCGCACGCGCGAGGTCAGGCCGGCCGCCCAGGCGAGCATGACGCCCGGCACCAGGACCTCGGCGGCGCGGGCCACCGGGCGCGGGTCGGGGCTCACATGACGGATCGGGCCGCCGACGGAGTCGACCGTCGGCCTGAGGCCGAACTCCTCGGCCAGCGCGGACAGCTCCGCGGGGGCCGCGTCCGGGTCCGGCGACAAGACGAGCGGGGTCAGTCGGTCGCGCAGGGCGCGCACGTCGGCGACGTCGGTCGCCGTGGTGTCCTCGGCTCCGGGCAGGATCTCCGAGAGTTGCTCCAGGGAGTGCAGTTCCTCCGGCCAGGCGCCCGCCAGGGGGCGGGTGGCGACGAGGGCGAGGGTGATCCGGAGCAGGTCTTCGGGGGAATGTTCCGAGGTCATTCCCCCATGATCTCATGTAACGCATAAATGTCATAGTCATGCGTTACATTGATCCGTATGACCTCACCCCTCAGGGAGACCCTCACCTCCCGCCGTTTCTGGTCCTACTCCCTGGTCGCCGCCCTGTGCCGGGCCCCGGCCCTCATGGTCGCCGTCGCCACGACCACCACTTCCCTCATGCTCACCGGACGCATCGACACCGGCGCCCTCATGACCACCTGCCACGTGGTCGGCACCCTCGCGGCCACCCCCATCGCCGCCCGGATCGTCGGTGGCCGGCCGGCCCGCCGTGTCCTGGGCGTCCAGATGGCCGCCCACGGCCTGCTCTGGCTCGTGCTCTGGGCCGCCATCGGCACCGGACAGCCCGTGTGGACCTGGTATCTCGGGGCGGCCCTGGCCGGCACGGTCATCGCCGGATCCGGGGGAGTGATCCGCTCCCTGCTGCCGTACACCGTGCCCGAGAACGCCGGCCGCTCCGCCTCCACGGTCGACGTGACCTTCATGGACCTGCTCATCTTCCTCGCGCCGCTCGTCGTCGCCGCGACCGCGCCCCTGCACCCACTCGGCCCCATCGCCGCCATGGCACTGGTCAGCCTGATCGCCGTCGCGGTGCTCCCCTTCACCGGACTGCCCTCCCCGGAGACCGATATCGACCGCCGGGGGTCCCGGCTCCGGTGGAACACGGCCGCCGTCGCGTGGATCGTCTTCGGCGCCGCGATCGGCGTGTACTTCGCCACCGTCGAGGTGGGCGCCACCGCTCTGATCACCTCCTACGGCCTCGACGTCGGTCTGGCCTGGATCGTCTTCCTCCTGCTTTCCATCGCCAGCGTCGTCGGCGGGTACCTCGACGCCGCTCGGACCCCCGGGCGGCACGAGGCCCTGTGGGCCTTCGGCGCGGTGGCCCTGCTCGTGGCGGGCTGTCTGCTGCTGGCCTCCGGGCCGCCCCTGCCCCTCGCCGCGGCGGCCCTGCTCCTGAGCGGGCTCCCGGTGGCCGCGCTCCTGGGCCTGCGCTCGCACATGATCGACGTCGCCGTTCCCCCCGCGCAGCGCGCCGGGTACTTCTCCTGGGCCTTCGCCACCCAGAACGTCGGCTTCGCCATCGGGAGCACGGCACTGGCCGTGATCGGGCAGCCCGCGCTCCTCACGGCCGCCTCCCTCACCACCATGGTCGCCCTCGTCGTCGCCGTGGGGCTGTCCCGTTCCCTTCGCGAACCGGCACCGGAGGCCGCCGTACGGTCTTAGGCTGGGGGACGTGCCGACGACATCCAGGACCGTGACCAAGGCCCCCGCACCGCCCGCCCCCACCTACGAGGTGGAGGACGAACTCCGCGCCGCCGGCGCGCGCGTCGTCGCCGGAATGGACGAGGTCGGTCGCGGGGCCTGGGCCGGCCCCCTCCTCGTCTGCGCCGCCGTCCCCGGCGAGGGCGAGCCCCCCTCCGGCCTGACCGACTCCAAACGCCTCACCCCCGCGCGACGCCGCGACCTGGCCGCCCGCCTGGAACCCTGGGTGGCCGATCACGCCTTCGGCTGGTCGGCGGCCGTCGAGATCGACGAGGTCGGCATGACCGAGGCACTGCGCCGTGCGGCCCGCCGCGCCCTGGAGGGGCTCTCCGTCCGTCCCGACGCCGTCGTCCTCGATGGCTCCCACGACTTCATCGGCCGTCCCTGGCGCGTCCGCACCCAGGTCAAGGGGGACCTGACCTGTATCGGCGTCGCCGCCGCCGCGATCCTGGCCAAGGTGCGCCGCGACGCGCACATGGCCGAACTCGCCGAGGAACACCCCGGCTACGCCTTCGAGCGGGCCGCCGGGTACCCCTCGCCCGTCCACCGCGCCCACCTGGAAGAACACGGTCCCACCCCCGAGCACCGGATGAGCTGGTCCTACCTCGACGGCCTGCCCCGGTGGAGCCATCTGCGCACGTCCCGCCCCGGTCCCGGGGGACAGATCCCCCTGTTGTGACCCGGCCCCCGGCGACGACACGCCGCCCCGTACTGGACAACCGGGGGCGGTTGGGGCAAGGCTGAAGGCGTGGCCGTCGACCCCTCGACGCCCCTCCGACCCGTAACCCCCGGGCGGAGAGCCCGTCTCCCCACGGACCCCCACGCAGGAAGGGGCACCGATGACGCGCGACACGCGCCCCGGTACCGCGGTCTCCGGACCCTCCGGCCTGGACCGACTGCGCGGCCGCTACCAGGCCGTTCCCCTGGGCAGACGCCTGGTCGGCGGCGTGGTCGTGCTCACCGTCGTGGCCGTCGTCGCCCTGGTCGCCTCGGTGCCCGTGCCCACCGCGGTCACCGTCGCCCTCGCCCTGCTCCTGCTCTTCGCCGCCCTGATGCGCTCCGCCGACGCCTTCGTCACCGTCATCGTGTGCCTGGTCTGGCTCGCGGTCGCCGTCCCCCTCTTCCAGATACCGCTCCCCGGCGAACCCGTCACCCTGCTGGTGCCGCCCCTGCCCCTGCTGGTGGTCCTGGCCGCCACCGCCGTACGCGAGTTCCCCGTCTGGCACACCGCGGCCCTGTCCCTCACCGCCGGTCTCATCGGCGGCTTCTCCCTGGCCCTGGTCGGCATGATCACCACCGCCCTGCCCTCGGGCTGGGGCATCGGGGCGCTCTACGTCGCGGCGGGAGCCTGCCTGCTGTGGCGGCTGTCCGCCTCCCGCCAGATCCGACGGGAGGCGAGCGCCGCCCGGGAGAGCGCACGCAGCGATCCCCCTCCCGTCAGCCGACGTCCCCGCACCGAACGCGCACAGGGCCGCGCCGACAACGCCCGCCCCGTGGGCTCCTCCCGCGAACGCGCCGTCCCCGACGACGACGCGGAGCCGGTCCCCGTCGACGAGGCCCTGGCCGAACTGGAGGCGATGATCGGCCTGGACCCGGTCAAGCAGCAGGTCCGGGGACTGGCCGCGTCCATCGAGGCGGCGCGGTTGCGCGCCGACGCCGGCTTCCCGGTCGAACGCCCCCTGCGCCACCTGGTCTTCTCCGGACCTCCCGGAACCGGCAAGACGAGCGTGGCCCGCACCCTGGCCACGATCTTCCACTCCTTCGGCCTGCTGCCCACCGCCCGCGTCGTGGAGGCCCAACGCGCCGATCTGGTGGGGGAGTACCTGGGCGCCACCGCCATCAAGACCAACGAGCTCATCGACAGCGCCCTGGGCGGGGTGCTGTTCATCGACGAGGCCTACTCCCTCGTCAACGAGGGCGACGGGCAGAGCGACCGGTTCGGGAACGAGGCCGTGCAGACCCTCCTCAAGCGCGCCGAGGACGACCGGGAGCGGCTCGTCATCGTCCTGGCCGGCTACGAGAAGGAGATGGACGCCTTCCTGTCCTCCAACCCCGGTCTGGCCTCACGCTTCGCCACCCGCATCACCTTCCCCAGCTACACCGCCGACGAACTGTTCCGGATCGCCGAGTCCCTGGTCCGCCAGCGCGGCGACGTCCTGGACCCCGAGGCGGTCCGGACCCTGCGGCGAAGACTGGACCAGACCGTGCAGCGGGAAGCGGTCGACGACCTGGGCAACGGCCGCTTCGCCCGATCCCTGGTGGAGAAGGCGGCGCAGGCCCGCGACGTGCGGGTGGTCACCACCGGGGTGGCGGGCGACCGCCCCGCGCCCCGCCCCGAGGCCGAGGACCTCATCACCCTGCGGGCCGCCGACGTCGTCACCGCCTATGACGAGTTGACCGCGCGCCTGCCCGGATTCGGCGAGGCGCCCGGCATCGAGGAGGCCCTGGCCGAACTCGACTCCATGATCGGCCTGGAACCGGTCAAGTCCCAGGTCCGCTCCCTGGTCGCCCAGTTGCGGGTGGCCCGGCTGCGCGAGGAGCAGGGCCTGCTCAACCACGCGCCCATGCGGCACTTCGTCTTCTCCGGTCCGCCCGGCACCGGCAAGACCACCGTCGCCCGGGTGCTGGGCCGGGTCTTCGCCGCGCTGGGCATGCTGGCCCGCGCCGACGTCGTGGAGGCCCAGCGCGCGGACCTGGTCGGCGAACACCTGGGCGCCACGGCCATCAAGACGAACCGGCTCGTCGACCGGGCCCTGGGCGGGGTGCTGTTCGTCGACGAGGCCTACGCGCTCGTCAACCCCGGCTACAGCGGCGGCGACGCCTTCGGCAACGAGGCCGTGCAGACCCTCCTCAAGCGCGCCGAGGACGACCGGTCCCGCCTGGTGGTGGTGCTCGCCGGCTACCCCGCCGAGATGGAACGGTTCCTGGCCTCCAACTCGGGGTTGGCCTCACGGTTCAACGTCCGGGTGCGGTTCCCCTCCTACACCGCCGACGAACTCACCGAGATCGCCGAGACGCTGGCCGCCCGCACCGGCGACGCCTTCGACGACATCGCCGTGGAGGACCTGCGCAGCATCTTCTCCCACGTGTGCGAGGAGGGCTGGATCGACGAACTCGGCAACGGCCGGTTCGCCCGCTCCCTGTTCGAGAAGGCGTGCTCCCAGCGCGACCTGCGGGTCTCCCAGGAGGTGGGCGACGAGGCGACCGCCGCCGAACTCACCGTGCTCACCAGCGCCGACGTCCGTTCCGCCTACGCGGAGGTCACCCAGCAGACGTGACGGCGAACGGTCCACGGGGCACCGGACGCGGATCTTCGCGTACTGCTAGTGTCCGACCTTGACTTCTCTCCCGGCCGAAGCGGGGGGGACCTTCCCTCACAGGTCGGGTCCTCCGCGCCGCGGCCGGCCGCCGACCCGGATCAACGGCGGGGACGGGGTACCGCATCGGTCTCACACGGGCTCCACGGACATCACATCCCGCGGGCCCGGCGGTGGACCGACCGGGGCCCGGCCCCCGCCCGGGTCGCGGAACGAGTCAGCGCCGGCGCAGGTGCGGATGTGCGGGTTTCGCCGAACCGGTGGGAGACGGTCCTCTCCGAGGCGGACCGCCGTTCCCCATCCTGCTCCGCAGAGGCCCGATCTCCACCCGGCCGGACGGCCGAGGTCCCCTCGGAAGGATCCCGATGACCGCTTCATCCCCGACCCCCGCGCCCCCCGTCACCCAGGCGTTGATCCTGGCCGGCGGGCAGGCCACCCGGCTGCGGCCCTACACCGACACCCGCCCCAAGGCGATGGTGGAGGTGGCCGGCAGGCCCATCATCGACTACCAACTGGAATGGCTGGCTGGTCACGGCGTCGAACACGTCGTGGTCTCCTGCGGCTACAAGGCCGACGTGCTGCGCGAGTACCTGGACGCCCGCCCCGGCGGACCCGGGATCACCCTCCTGGTGGAGGACGAACCCCTCGGCCGGGGCGGGGCACTGCGTTACGCCTCCCAGGGTCTCGCCGACCCGGACGCCCCCTACTTCGCGCTCAACGGTGACGTCCTCACCTGGTTCCCCCTGGACGAGATGACCGCCCACCACCGTGCCAAGGGCGGTCTGGCCACGCTGGCCCTCGCCCAGTTCCGCACCACCTGGGGCATCGTCGACGTCGACGACGAGGACCGGATCGAGGGGTTCACCCAGAGCCCGTTGCTGCCGGTGTGGATCAACGCCGGCGTCTACCTGTTCGAGCCCGGTATCACCCGGCTCCTGCCGGTCAAGGGCGACCACGAGTCGTCGACCTTCCCCGACCTGGCCGGAGAGGGACGGCTCACCGCCTACCGCATCACGGGTTTCTGGCGCGGTGTGGACACCGCGAAGGACGTCAAGGAGGCGGGAGAGCAGATCACCGCCATGCGGCCGGGGCAGGAGGTCGGCTGACCGCCTCGACCGCGGCCACCGGCCGAGGGGCGCCGGAGCGGCAATGGGTATCGTCGTTTTCGTGACGAACGACGGTTTCATCCTCTCCAGCGCCCCCAACTTCCGCGACCTCGGCGGCCACCGCGCCGCAGGGGGAGGCACGGTCCGCCACGGCATGCTGTACCGTTCGGACGCGCTGCACACCATCTCCGAGCCGGACCTGCCGGTCTACAACGGTCTGGGCATCCGCCAGCTCATCGACCTGCGCACCGAGCACGAACGCGTGAACCTGCCGGACATCACCCCCGAAGGCGCCGCCTACACCGCCGTCTCCGTGCAGGGTCCCCGGGCGGCCGGGGGGAACTTCTCCGAGGCCCTCATGGACCGCGAACGCGCCCGCGCCATGTTCGCCGACGGCGCCGCCGAACGCTTCATGTTCGCCGTCTACCGTGAGCTGGTCACCGACGAGATCGCCCTCACCGGCTACCGCGACCTGGTGGAACGCGCCGCCAAGGGTCCCACCGCCCTGGTCTTCCATTGCAGTGCCGGCAAGGACCGCACCGGCTGGGGCGCCGCACTGCTGCTCAGCCTCCTGGGCGTGGACCGCACGGTCGTCGTCGCCGACTACCTGGCCAGCAACGAGCGGCAGGAGAACACCGACAAGTGGATGCGCATGCTGTCGGAGCACAGCGGCCTGACGTGGGAGGAGGTCGCACCGATGGCCCGCGTGCGCGCCGAGTACCTGGAGACCGCCTTCACCCACGTCGACGAGGTGTACGGGTCCTTCGACGGTTATGTGTCCGACGGCCTGGGCCTGTCCTCCGCCACCGTGGAGTCCCTGCGCGAACGCATGATCTCCTGAGCGGGGGCGCGCCCCGGGGGGCGAGGGCGCGCACGGGGCTCCGAAGGCCGGCGGGGGGACGCCTCCGAGGCGTGAGGCCGCCGCTCTCCCGTCGGGACCCCCAGGGGCGGACGGGGGTCGCGACGGCCGTCTCGGCCCCCGGAACCCGGCGCCCGTTCGTCGGGGCCGGAGCGCTCCCCGGGTCCGGTCGGGTCCGGGTCAGAGGGCGTCGAGACGGCGGCGCAGGTCGGCGTTGTCGGAGGCCGCGTCCAGCACCTCGCCCAGGGCGGCCAGGACCGCGGATCGGTCCCGGCCCTGGTCGAGCAGCCGCCGGGCCGCCGCCCACAGCTCCGCCGGACGCCCGAACCACAGGCGTTCGGCCAGCCGTTCGTGTCGGGCCAGCTCCCGTTCCCGATCCGGGTCGTCCCCGGTCACCGGCCGGTACCAGTGGTCCCGCCCGGTGGAGTGGCGGCCGTTGTGCGGGGTGGCCGCCTCGTACTCGCCGTAGTGGTCCAGGCGCAGGAGGGCCCGTCGTCCCTGCGGGGTCGCCGGGTCGAACTCCTCAAGCGCTCCGCTGACCAGTTCGCTGGTCAACAGCGGGAACGCGAACATGCGCCGGGCCAGTGCGGAGAAGTCGCCGTCGGGCAGCAGCCGGCGCACCGCCTCCTGACGCAGCCCCAAGGGCCGGGCCGGGTCCCGGTAGACCCGGGTGAACTCGGCGATGGACTCCCACACCGTGTCCAGGGTCGCCCCCACGGCGACCTCCGGCAGACCGGTGCGCGGGCCGGCCCAGCGCACCCACGCCGCCAGCACGTGCGGCATGGCCTCCTGCTCCTCCGGTAGCAGGACCACCCGCCCCGGGAGCCAGCGCAGCAGGAAGGCCTCCACCTTGCGCGGGCTCACGCGCATGGGCCGACCGGCGTCCACGTCGCAGCCGTAGGCGATGATGTGGTCGGCGCACCGGCTCGCCGTGTAGGAGTCCGACAGCTCCGCGGCCTCGTCGGAGGCCAGGAACCGGGCGGCCAGCACCGCCCGACGATCGCGTCGCCACACCGGGAGAACCTCCCCGGCGGCGTCCTCGCGGGGCTCGGGCAGCGCCCGCACCCGGGCGTTGGCCAGCGCGAAGTGGGCGGCCAGGGAACCGCCCGTCAGATCGGCGGCGGTCAGACCCGCGGGCAGGGGCAGGGCGTCCGCGCCGCCGCCCCCGATGACCCGTTCGGTGACGCGCAGCGCGCGGACCAGCCGCACCCGGGCCTGGGCGGGGTCCAGTTCGGCGAACCGCGTGAACTCGTCGGTGGCGGCCCGTTCCCGGCACCCCTCCAGGAGCCGCTCGACCTTGGTGGTGACCCAGGCGTCGCGCAGCACGCCGCCGGCGTTGTGGTCCACCACCAGGATGAGGGCGTGCTCGGGTTCCGGGACGGGGGTGCTCTCCCCCCGACCGAACACGCACACCACGTCGTCGGTGTCCCCGAACAGGTCGCTGTTGACATAGGCGGCCAGCGGCACGACCCGGCCCAGCTGGGACGCCCATTCGGGTACCTGGAGGCCCTGTTCGCGCAGCGCGATCATCCCCTGCTCGGCGAGCAGGCGCCGATCGGGCGCGGTGCCCAGGGCGGCGATCGCGGCCAGGACGCCGAGGCCGGCCGGTTTGCCGGAGGCCGCGGCGTGGGTGATCAGGCCCTCGCCGAGCAGACGCTCGACGTCGAGGCCGGGCACGCGTTCGCCCCACCAGGTGCCGAGCAGTTCGCTGAAGGCGATCTCGGCGTCGAGCGGATGCCGCATGGCCAACAGCGCCCTGGCGGCGCGGAGCATCTCGTCGAAGACGGCTCCGGGAACCGGTTCCGGGTTCGCGGCTGAGGGAGGTGTAGGGGAGGGCACGATCCGAGCGTATGACAGCCTCGGGGCCGGGACTCACGCTCCGGTGTTTTCGCATGGTTTCTCGCGGTTCGTCCCTGCTTGCCGGGACGGAAACGGGGCGCGTCCCGGCGGGCGCGCCCCTCATCCTCGTGATGCGACGGGTCAGTGCGGTTGTGGCACGGCCCGGTGTCCCGTGAACAGTGTCGTGCTCTGTCGCCTGGTGGTCTTCCGGGTGATCTGCGAGGGCGGCACGGAGTTGATCATCGCCTCCAGGTGTTCGCGGGCGACCCGCTCGACCAGGTGCGGTGTGACCGCGATGCCCAGATGTTCGATGCAGTGCCAGGTGTCGCTGACGCACTGCTCGACGCAGCGGTGGGACAGACCGTTGAACTCGTCGTGCAGACGTGCCGAGATCCGCCGTAGATCCTGGACCGGGAAGGTCTGGAGCATTCTCGCTCACACTCCTGGTTGAAGATGGCCTGGACGGTGACCTCCACCCATTCCACTTGTTCTGAGCGGACTGTCAACCCCTCTCCCGGTGCGCTGTTGATAAAACCTCGGGGGTGCATCGTTTACTTGAGCACCACCATCACCGCAGGTCAACAAGGCGAAAGGGACGTTTCGGACATATGACAGATCTGTTTCCGAGTCGCGAGTCCAAACCGGACAAGCATCTCCATCCTTAGTAATTCAGGGAAAAACGTCCGAGGAAAACCAATGGTCTTCCCGAACGATGGCCCCCGGTGGCCTATTATTTACCTTCCATGGTCGCGCGCGGCCCCCTCCCCGTCGGCCGTTGCGCCCGCACCGGTGTGTCCTATGCTTGAGCCGTGACAGCGGCCGAGAGGAGTCGTGGGACGTGACTCCCGAGGGCCGTGGATCCCCCCGATCACATTCGGCACCGCGCCCTCGACGTTCTCCCGTTCGCGGTCCGATCGCACGGTCGACGGGTCCGCGCGGTCCAGGCAGCCGATCCCCCGGGATCGGGAAATCCGAGGGTTTTGCGGAGGTGTCGAGCAGGTGAGCGCCGAGACGTCCATTCCGCCGCCCCGGACCGATGATGTCGTTCTGACCGACGCGGTCCGATCGCTTCTGGACGATTCCCCGATCGGATTCGCCCTCGTCGGTTCCGATGGCCGGATCGTCGCCGTCAACCGACTCGTGGCGGAGATGCTCGGTCTGGCACCCGAACTCTGTCCGGGCCACGACCCGGCCGAATTACTGAGCGCCTGCGGAGCCCCGGTCGGCGACGCGGAGACCGTCGACCACGGGGGAGGCCGGGTCGTCCGCGGCCGGCATCGCACCGCCGACGGCCGACTGTGGGACCTCACGTGGTTCCCCGTCTCCGACCCCGCCACCGGGGACCCCCACGTCGCCCTCATCGCCGTCCGTGACGGCGGCGAGGTGCACCGGGACGAACAGCGCCTGCGCGCCCTCCTCCAGGTCGGCAACCAGATCGTCTGGACCGCCGACGCCGAGGGCGAGGTCCACGAGGACAGCCCCCCATGGCGCAACGTCACCGGCCAGAGCCCGCAGGACTACCTCGGCCGGGGCTGGTTCGCCGCCCTGCACCCCGATGACCGCTCCGGCGTCGAACGCGCCTGGGACGACGCCGTGCTGGACCGCACCCCCTTCGACGCCCTGTTCCGCGTGCGCACCCACTCCGGCGGCTACGCCCACTACCGGGCCCGGGCCAAACCCGTCATGGAGGGCGGCGAGGTCGTCGAGTGGGTCGGCAGCCTCGTCGACGTCACCACCGAGCGCGAGGCCGACGAACTCCGCCAGCGCCTCAACCAGCAGCTCAGTGAGGCGGCCATGCGCACCGCCCGCCTCCAGAAGGCCACCTCCGACCTGGCCGAGGCGCTCACCGCGGACGAGGTCGTCGCCGCCATGTCCGAGATCGGCCGCTCCGGTGTGGGCGCCGACCACACCTGCGTGGTCCTCCTCGACCGCAACCGTCTGCGCCTGGACACCGTCGTCGCCTACGGGGACCGCCCGCTGCCCCGGGCCTCCTTCCCCCTCGAACACCCCGACATCGCGGCCCGCGCGATCGCCGACCGCCTCCCCCGGATGGCCGCCGACCCGACCGAACTCGGCGCCCTCCTGGAGGACGCCCCCGAGGTCGACGAACTGGTCCGGCTCACCCCCGAGCGCGCCTGGGCGGCCCTGCCCATGATGGTGGCCGGCCGCCCCATCGGCGCCCTGCGCTTCGCCTTCTCGGCCCCCCGCGAGATCGGCGACGAAGAGCGGGTGTTCCTGGAGGCGCTGGCCGGGCAGTGCGCCCTGGCCATCGGCCGCGCGGCCCTCTACGAGCAGGAGCACAACACCGCCGAGGAACTCCAGCGCAGTCTGTTGCCGGACGAACTCCCCGAGGTGCGCGGCGTGCGCCTGGCCGCCTACTACCGATCCGGTTCCCGCCACGTCCAGGTCGGCGGCGACTGGTACGACGCCTTTCCGCTGCCGGACGGCCGTGTCGCCGGCGTCCTGGGCGACGTCATGGGCAAGGGGATCCCGGCCGCCGCGGGAATGAGTCGCATCCGTAACGCGTTGCGCGCATTGGCGTTCTCCATGCCGGAGCCCGCCGACGTTCTCACCGGTCTGGACCGCATGTTCAGCGCCACAGAGGGCATGGATCAGGTCACCACCCTGGTGTACTTCGTCCTGGACCCGGTCACCGGCCAACTCGACCTCAGCAACGCGGGACACCTTCCGCCGCTGGTCGTGGCGGGCGGGGCCCGGCCCTCGCTGTTGGACACCGACCCCGACACGCCGTTGGGGATCACCTCACCGAGAGGTCATCACAAATTCTTCGTGCAACCCGGTAACACCGTCGCCCTCTACTCCGATGGACTGGTAGAGAACCGCAAACGGTCCGTCGACTCCGGACTCGACGAACTCGTCGACGTGGCGTCCTCGGCTCCTCCGGAGGTGGTGGGCGATCCACAGCAGATGCTGGAGTACCTTGTTGAGAGCATGCTCGAAGGGTATGAGCAGGACGATGACGTCACTCTGCTCGCCGTCCAACTCCCGGTGATCGATTCCGTGCCGGACCTGAGGTCGCACACGGAGGAGGCTCACCGTGAGAAGGAGCGGTAGACCGTACGAACAAGTCCATTGCCTTGCCTACAGTGAAGAAGCCGTTCCGCCCCGCACGGGGGTGATCCCACGCAGCAGCCCGAGGAGCCGACCGCTCCCGGTGCGTCTCTTGCGGGGGATGATCTCCGAGAGCGCATACGCTTGAAAGACAAACGGCTTCCCCGCTCCGGCGGGGACGATCCCAGGCCGCAGGCGGGAGAGGGCGCGGTGCCCGGTCCCGGTCAGGCGGATCACCGGGTCCGACAATCTCGCCACACGTCCGTTCGAGAGGTGTTTGTGTCATCTGCCAGTTCGACTCGCTCGAAGCAGTCCGAGTCACTGCAAGAGCCCGTCATTCAGCAGCTGATCGAGCGTGGGCGGTCCCAGGGCTATCTTGAGCCCGAGGACGTGCGCCGTGCCTTCGAAGAGGCCGAAATCCCGATGTCGCAGGCGCAGTCCGTGCTCCGCAGCCTCGCGAAGGAGGGTGTGACCGTGCTCGTTCCCGAGTCGGCGTCCTCCCGACGCAAGACCACGCGGCGCAAGACGGCGACCACGCGGTCCACCTCGACCAGGTCCACCACGGTCACCACGACCACGACCCGGGCCGCCAAGCCGGTGCGCGCCGCGGCCGCCCAGGAGCAGCCGGAGACGGTCACCGCCGTCGTCGACTCCTCCGAGGCCGAAGCCGACGCCGCCAAGAAGGCCCCAGCTCGCAAGGCCGCCGCCAAGAAGGCGCCGGCCGCGAAGAAGCCCACCGCGACCGCCGCGAAGAAGACCGCGCCGGCCGCCAAGAAGACCACCGTGAAGGACCCCGCCGCGGCCAAGAAGACCGCCGGTCGCAAGACCGCGGGCAAGAAGGACCTGGAGCTGGCTCCGGACGCGGAGGAGTTCGACGAGGACGACCTCGCCGACCTTGAGCACACCGGCGCCGAGCTGGAGCTGGTCGAGGACACCACCGAGGAGGCGCCCGAGAAGGACGCCAAGCCGGTCCGTCCCGAGGCCGTCGGCGCTCCCGTCAAGACCGGGAACGAGGACGAGTCCTTCGTCCTGTACGACGATGACGACGACGCCCCCGCCGCCCAGGTGGTCGCCGCCGGCGCCACCGCGGACCCGGTCAAGGACTACCTCAAGCAGATCGGCAAGGTGCCCCTCCTCAACGCCGAGCAGGAGGTCGAACTCGCCAAGCGCATCGAGGCCGGCCTGTTCGCCGAGGAGAAGCTCGCCGAAGAGGGCGACGTCCTCTCCTTCGAGCTGCGCGACGAACTGGAGTGGATCGCCGAGGACGGCGGCCGCGCCAAGAAGCACCTGTTGGAGGCCAACCTCCGTCTGGTGGTGTCGCTGGCCAAGCGTTACACCGGCCGCGGCATGCTCTTCCTGGACCTCATCCAGGAGGGCAACCTCGGTCTGATCCGCGCGGTGGAGAAGTTCGACTACACCAAGGGCTTCAAGTTCTCGACCTACGCCACGTGGTGGATCCGCCAGGCGATCACCCGCGCGATGGCCGACCAGGCCCGCACCATCCGCATCCCGGTGCACATGGTCGAGGTCATCAACAAGCTGGCCCGCGTCCAGCGCCAGATGCTCCAGGACCTGGGCCGCGAGCCCACCCCGGAGGAGCTGGCCAAGGAACTCGACATGACCCCTGAGAAGGTCGTCGAGGTGCAGAAGTACGGCCGTGAGCCGATCTCCCTGCACACTCCGCTGGGCGAGGACGGCGACAGCGAGTTCGGTGACCTCATCGAGGACTCCGAGGCGATCCAGCCGGGCGAGGCGGTCAGCTTCACCCTGCTCCAGGAGCAGCTGCACTCGGTGCTGGACACCCTGTCCGAGCGCGAGGCCGGCGTGGTGTCGATGCGCTTCGGTCTCACCGACGGTCAGCCGAAGACCTTAGACGAGATCGGCAAGGTCTACGGGGTCACCCGAGAGCGCATCCGGCAGATCGAGAGCAAGACGATGTCCAAGCTCCGTCACCCGTCGCGTTCCCAGGTGCTCCGCGACTACCTGGACTAGGCCGTCCTGAGTACGTCATGGCCTGAAACGGCCTGAACCCGTGTGCCCTCACGCTCCAGAGCGCGAGGGCACACGGGTTCTTCGGTGCCTTCGTCGGTCGACGGGTGTGGCGACGCCCGCGTTCCGCACCGTGCGGCCGTCGCGCTCCCACACGCGCCGACCGGACCGGGAACCGCCCGGCCGCGGTGAATCGATCCCAGGTGTGTCGTCCGTCCGACGGGTCCATGCTTTCGCAGGGCCTGTAGGCGCGGCATAAAGTCGCGATACCGGGTCGTTATCTCACGGACCGCGATCGCGCGACCCCGCCCTCAGTCCCGGACGACCACGTCGAGGACGCGCGGGGCGCCCGCCGCGGTCTCGGGCGTCTCCACCGTGTGACCCAGATCCCGCAGGGCCGAGGCCAACCCCGCCACGTCGGCCGCCTCGACCCCTTCGGCCAGCAACGACCTGGCGATGTCCCCCCGGGTGGCCTTGGCCATGTGGCTGACGACCGAACGCCTCACCTCCGTGCCGACGACCCGTTCGCGCAGCACGCGCACCGACACCGACCGTTCGGCGTCGGCGCCCCTGGGCTTGAACGCGGTGGCGTAGGTCGCCGAGCGGCAGTCCACCAGCAGCCGTCCCTCGGCCAGTTCACCGAGCGGTCCGGCCAGCGCCCCGCGCCAGTACGCGCCCAACCCGCCCAGGGGCGGCAGCTTCACGCCCATCGACAACCGGTAGGGCGGCAGCGCATCGGTCGGCCCGACCACGCCCCACAGGCCGGAGAAGATCAGCACCCGCTCCCGGACGTGGTCGGGACGCTCCGCCAGCAGGGAGGGCAGCCCGAGACGGTCGTAGAGCACGCCGGTGTACAGTTCGGCGGCCCGCAGGGTCGGGGCGGAGACCACGTCCAGATCGCGTTTGACCGCGTCGGCCCGCCCCGGGGTCAGCCCCAGCACCTCCATCGCGGTGTCCTCCGGTCCCGAGCACAGTTCCGTCAACGCCGCCACGACCTCCCGACGAGCGGGGGTCAACGCGGGCAGGGTCAACGACTCCAGGGCCACCCGAGGCCCTTCACCGGAGGTGGCCTTACCCTCGGACGGTGGCAACAGGATGAGCATGATCGAAAGGTCTCCCGGGTCGAACAGGGTGGTCAGCCCACATGTTAGGGCGTGGTCGGTGCCCCGGGGGCGGGTGCCGGAGAGGCCACTCGCCAGGATCCACGGTCTTCATCGCGGAGGAGAAGGGGCACCGGACATGCACGAGTGGGCGGCACGGGTGGCGCGGGACTGGCCGGCCTTCGAGGTGGTCGAGCGCGGCGGATGGCGGTTCGGGGTGACGGAGGGGGTGACCAAACGGGCCAACAGCGCCCTGCTCCTGGACCCCGACGCGGATCCGGCCGAGGTCACCTCCTTCTACCGGGAACGGGGGATGACCCCGTGCGCCCAGATCTGGCCGGGGGAGGAGGCGGCGGACGCCCGCCTGGCCGCACACGGGTACGCGATGGTCGAACCCACGTCGGTGCTGGTCCGGGAATCGCGGGAGCGCCCCGACGCCCCCGGCGTCACGATGGTCTCCGACACGCCGGGGGCCGATTGGCTCTCCTCGGGCCCGGAGGGGGCGGAGGTGATCGCCCGCATCCTGGGGCGGACCACCGCCCTGTACGCGACCGCGCCCGACGGGACCGGTCGCGGATGCGCGGTGCTGTCGGGGAGGTCGGCGGCCGTCTGCGCCATGGTCACCGTGCCCCGGGCCCGGCGGCGGGGCGTCGCCTCGGCGATCCTGGCCGATCTGATGGCGGCGGCCCACGACGAGGGCGCCGACGACGTCTACCTGTGCGTGGTGACGGAGAACACGTCGGCGCGGCGTCTCTATGAGCGCTTCGGCTTCACCGAGCGCTCCCGGTACCACAACCGGGTCCTGGGCTGAGCGGCCTCGAACGCACATCGGCGGCGACCCCCTGCGAGGGGCCGCCGCCGTGGTCCATGTGTGTCCGACGCTACTTGTCGGTGAGCTTGTCGGTCTCGTCTTGGATGTCCGAAGCGATCTTTCGGAGGGAATCATCGTGCTTGCGCATGTGGTGCGCGCAGAACAGCAGCTCACCGCCGGAGTTCAGCAGCACCCGAACGTAAGCCTGTGCACCACAGCGGTCGCAACGGTCAGCAGCCGTCAGCGGCTGGGTGGGGGCAAGGGTTCCAGTCACTTCGCCATCCTCAATACTCGGCGTCGGTCACCTCAGACAACATCTAACCCGACCCAGACGTTCCCAACCCGGGGCCGTGTACGCCGACAGCGGAATCCGCCTGATTGGTGCCTGGAAAACTCCCTTTGGGGCCTTTGCGGCCTGACATCATTTCTACTCCTCGTTGTACCCCCGGAAGGCCCCGCGCATCCCCGGAAAAGGGGAGTATCCAGGTCGCATCCACCAGAGGTGGTAGTCTCGCGCGGGGCAGCACCCTTCCGACCGCGATTCCCGCTCTCCGGGCCGTACCCGGTCACCATGGAGCCCGCCCCGGGCGACCCGGCCGGCGACGACGCCGGACCCGTACGAACCAGCCCGAACCTCCCTCGGCGCACGAGGTGAACAGACCCGTACGTCGTGGCCCGGCCCTATTCGTCGGTGCGGCGCGGTACAAAGGGCACGCACCGCATCCGAGCCCCGATGGCCCCCAAGACGCAGGAGATGTCCGAGTGACCGCCTTGACCGCAGCCGTCCACGACCCCGAGGACTATTCCGCCCGGCACCTGTCGGTCCTCGAAGGTCTTGAGGCGGTGCGCAAACGTCCGGGCATGTACATCGGGTCCACCGACAGCCGCGGCCTCACCCACTGCATGTGGGAGATCATCGACAACTCCGTCGACGAGGCCCTCGGCGGGCACTGCACCCGCATCGACGTCGTCCTGCACGGCGACGGCTCGGTGTCGGTCGCCGACGACGGCCGCGGCATCCCCGTCGACATAGAGCCCAAGAGCGGTCTGTCCGGTGTGGAACTGGTCATGACCAAGCTCCACGCCGGCGGTAAGTTCGGCAGCGGCTCCTACACCGCCTCCGGCGGCCTGCACGGCGTCGGCGCCTCCGTGGTCAACGCCCTCTCCGCCCGCGTCGACATCGAGGTCGACCGGCAGGGGAACACCCACGCCATCTCCTTCCGCCGGGGCATCCCCGGTCGCTTCGCGGGGGCGGGTCCCGACGCGGACTTCACCCCCGTCTCCGGGCTGGAGCAGGTCCGCAAGATCGCCAGGAAGCTCTCCGGCACCCGCATCCGGTTCTGGCCGGACATGCAGATCTTCATCAAGGGCGCCGAGATCGCCAGGGAGTCCCTCCTGGAGCGGGCCCGTCAGACCGCGTTCCTGGTACCGGGTCTGACCATCGCCGTGCGCGACGAGCGCGTGGAGGGCGAGGAGAAGCCCTACGAGGAGGATTTCCGTTTCGACGGCGGAATCGGCGAGTTCTGCACCTTCCTGGCTCCCGACGACCCCGTCAGCGACGTCCTGCGCATTCAGGGCAGCGGCAACTTCACCGAGACCGTTCCCGTGCTGGACGAGGCCGGGCACATGGTGCCCGCCGACGTCGAGCGCCGCCTGGACGTCGACGTCGCCCTGCGCTGGGGCACCGGATACGACACCACGATCCGCTCCTTCGTCAACGTCATCGCCACGCCCAAGGGCGGCACCCACATCAACGGCTTCGAGCGGGCCCTGGTCCGGGTCATCAACGACCAGCTGCGCGCCGTCAAGCTGCTCAGGAACAGCGACGACCCCGTCACCAAGGACGACACCCAGGAGGGGCTCACCGCGGTCGTCACCGTCCGCCTGCCCGAGCCCCAGTTCGAGGGGCAGACCAAGGAGATCCTGGGCACCTCGGCGGCCGCCCGCATCGTCTCCCAGGTGGTCGGCCGGGAACTGCGCGAATTCCTCACCTCCGCGAAGAAGACGGACAAGGCCAAGGCCCGCACCGTCATGGAGAAGGTCGTCAACGCGGCCAAGGCACGGCTGGCCGCCCGCCAGCAGCGCGAGACCCAGCGGCGCAAGACGGCCCTGGAGAACTCGGCGCTGCCCGCGAAGCTGGTGGACTGCCGCAGCGAGGGCCTGGACCGCAGCGAACTGTTCATCGTCGAGGGGGACTCGGCGCTGGGCACCGCCAAGCTGGCCCGCGACTCCGAGTTCCAGGCGCTGCTGCCCATCCGCGGCAAGATCCTCAACGTGCAGAAGTCGTCGGTCGCCGACATGCTCAAGAACGCCGAGTGCGCCGCGATCCTCCAGGTGATCGGCGCCGGCTCGGGCCGGAGCTTCGACATCGACGCCGCCCGCTACGGCCGGATCATCCTCATGGCCGACGCCGACGTCGACGGCGCGCACATCCGCTGCCTGTTGCTCACCCTCATCTACCGCTACATGCGGCCCATGCTGGAGGCCGGTCGGGTGTTCGCCGCGGTCCCGCCCCTGCACCGCATCGAGCTGACCAACATCCGCCGCAAGCGGGGGGCCAAGCCCGAGGACCGGTACATCTACACCTACTCGGACGCCGAGCTCCGGCGCACCCTGCTCGACCTGGAGAAGCGCAACGTCTCCTGGAAGGAGCCGATACAGCGCTACAAGGGTCTGGGCGAGATGGACGCCGACCAGCTGGCCGAGACCACCATGGACCCGCGCCACCGCACCCTGCGCCGCATCCGGGTGGAGCAGGCCGAAGAGGCCGCGACCGTGTTCAACCTGCTCATGGGCAACGAGGTCGCGCCGCGCCGCCGGTTCATCCAGCAGGGCGCCCAGGAACTGGACGTCGCCCGTATCGACGCCTGATCCGGTGCCCGCGGCACGGACTCGGAAGGGCCCCGGGGGTGGGTGGATTCCAGGGGTCTTCGCGACGCCTCGTTGATCGAACGGGTTCGACCGGACGCTCGGCCGGGGTTTCCCGGCCGAGCGTCTCGCGTGGTCGGCCGTCGGGCTCGTGCGCGACGTGTTCCGGGTCCGACGGCCCGTGTGCGGGGCGCCCTCAGGCGGGAGGCGCCCACACGCCCTCGTCCAGGAAGCGGTCGATCGCCTCCCGGTACGGGGCGGGGTCCAGCCCGCGCTCGGCCACCCAGGCGTCGTTGTGGTAGCTGTGCCGGTAGCGTTCGCCGCCGTCGCAGATGAGGGTCACCACGCTGCCCTGACGGCCCTCACGGAGCATCCGGGCCATCAGATGCCACACCCCCCACAGGTTGGTGCCGGTCGAGCCGCCCGCCGACAGCCCGGTGCGGTCGTACAGGTGGCGCATGGCGGCGATGCTCGCCGCGTCGGGCACCGGCATCATCAGGTCGATCACCGAGGGCACGAAACTGGGCTCCATACGGGGACGGCCGATGCCCTCGATGCGCGAGGGCATTCCCGTGGCGTAGTCCGGGGTGCCCGTCACCCACCCCGGGAAGAACGCCGAGTTCTCCGGGTCGACCACCGCGAGCCGGGTGTGCAGACGGCGGTAGCGCAGGTAGCGGCCGATCGTCGCCGAGGTGCCGCCGGTCCCCGCGCCCACCACGACCCACTCCGGGCACGGGTGGCGCTCCATCGACAACTGCTCGAAGATCGACTCGGCGATGTTGTTGTTGCCCCGCCAGTCGGTGGCCCGCTCGGCGTAGGTGAACTGGTCCATGTAGTGGCCGCCGCTCTCCGCGGCCAGCCGCTCCGCCTCCGAGTACATCTCCGGCGGGGTGTCCACGAAGTGGCAGCGACCCCCGTACCGCTCGATGAGGGCGATCTTCTCCGGGCTCGTCCTGCGCGGGATGACCGTGATGAACTCCAGCCCGAGCAGCCGGGCGAAATAGGCCTCCGACACCGCCGTGGAACCCGAACTGGCCTCCACGATCGTGGTGCCCTCCTCGATCCACCCGTTGGCCAGCCCGTACAGGAACAGGGACCGCGCCAGCCGGTGCTTGAGGCTGCCGGTCGGGTGGACCGACTCGTCCTTGAGGTAGAGGTCGATGCCCCACTCGGGGGGCAGCGGGAACACGTGCAGGTGGGTGTCGGCCGAGCGGTTGGCGTCGGCGATCACCTTGCGGACGGCCTCATCGGCCCACGACCTGCGGGAGTCGCTACATCGGTCCACCCACGGGGTGCCGTCCGGATCTGTTGAGGGTGCCATGGGCAGCAGCGTAGCGGGCGTACGACGAGGCCCCCGGGACGGTGTCCCGGGGGCCTTCGGTCTCGGGCCTCAGTCGAGGGAGCCGCCCGACATCACCGCGTGCATACGGCGGTAGGTGGCCGCCTCCTCGTGCCGGCTCTGCCGCTCCAGGGTCCGGGCCAGCGCGATGTGCGCCCAGTTGTCCACCGGGTCCAGTTCGATGATCCGGCGGAAGGTCCGTTCCGCCCGGGTCAGCTGTGCGGAGTGGAAGTAGGCGCGACCGAGCAGCTCCAACAGGGAACGGCTGTCGGGTTCGTCCTCGATCGCCGGTTCCAGCGTCTTGGCCGCGTAGATGGGGTCGCCCAGTTCCATGAACATGCGGGCGCGGTTGTAGATGTCGTACGTGCTCTCTTCCACGAGTGCTCCTCCCGGCGGCACGGGGCCGTCCTCGGGTCACAACGGTCGGGGAGACGACCGCATTCCCCTGATTGATCCCCGGTCACCGTCGGCGCACACGCCCGCGCCGCCCCGGCTCAGAAGTCGACGGGCGAGATCCGTCCGGTGTCCACGTCGTAGATCGCCCCGGCCACCGCGAGCCCGGCGGGCAGCAGTGGGTGGTGCCGGATGCGCTCCAGGTCGTGCCGCAACGCCCCCTGCTGGTCATTGTCGGTGTGGAACTCCAGACTGCGGGTGTCCACCCCGTGCTCCTCCATGATGACGTCGTGCACGGCGTCGTCGCTGGGCACGGACGCCATCTTGCAGCGGGTGTGCGGCAGGACCAGCACCCGGTCCACCCCGAGCAGGTAGACGGCCAGCACCAGGGTGCGCAGCGTGTCATCGGTGACCCTGGCCCCCGCGTTGCGCAGGATCTTGGCGTCGCCGGGCTTCAGGCCCAGCATGTCCAGCGGTTCGATCCTGGAGTCCATGCACGTCACCAGCGCCAGGCCGCGTGCGGCGACGGGCTTGAGCCCCGCCATCGCGTACTGTGCGGCGTAGTCGGCGTTGGCCGTGAAGACGTCCTCGAACGCGCCGCCCGCCGGAGCGGTTCCGTTGTCGTCACTCACCGGTGAATCCCCTCTTTCCGTTGTCACGACGATGCCGCGCACATCGAACCAGATCGATGTGCACGGCATGTTGCGACGAATTCAGCCGCCGGACCTCGGCGTCGTGATGCCGAACTCGGTCCGTCCGCTTCCCACCGTAACGATCGCGCGGGGCAGGGTCTCGCCCGACCCGTCCCGACGGTCGGTCGTGTCGGGCAGCCGGACCGGTTTCCCGTCGGCGCGGGCGGCTCGGGCCGGTCCCCGACCGATCCACGCCATCAGCAGCGTGTCCTCGTCCTTGAGGTAGCGGTGGCAGCGCACACCGCCGGTGGCACGGCCCTTGGCCGGGTAGGCGGAGAACGGCGTGACCTTGGCCGAACCGGCCTGGGTGCCCTCCAGGACGTTGCCCGCGCCCGACACCGTGACCACCACGGAGTCGTCCGGACTGCTCACCGCGCCGAACCACAGCACGCGCGCCTCCTCCGAGAGACGGACGCCCGCGACCCCGCCGGCGGGGCGGCCCTGCGGTCGCACGGTGGTGGCGGAGAAGCGCAGCAGCTGCGCCTCGGAGGTGACGAAGGCCAGGTCCTCCTCGCCGGTGGACAACTGGGAGACACCGATGATCCGGTCGCCCTCCTTGAGGGTGATGACCTCGAAGTCGTCCTTGTTGGACGGATAGTCCGGGGCGACCCGCTTGACGACGCCGCCGACGGTGCCCAGCACGAAGCCGGGACCCGGGGAGTCCATCGACACCACCGACACCACCCGTTCGCCCTCGTCCAGCTGGACGAACTCGGTGACCTGGAGTCCGGACGCCAACGGTGGCGCCTCCTCGCCCTCGTCGGGCAGTTCCGGCAGCTCCACCACGGGGACACGGATCATCCGCCCCAGGTCGGTGACCAGTCCCACGTCCGACCGGGAGGTGGTCGGGACCGAGACGGCGATCGCGTCGTGGCGTACCCGCAGGCCCTCGTACATGCGCGGCGGGGTGGCGCCCTTGCTGCGGCCGATCTGCCCGTCGACGTCCATGAGGACGTGGCAGGGCTGGTCGGCCATCTCCAGCGGGATGACCGCGGCCCGAGCGGCGCCGTCGCTCTCGCGCAGGCGGGTACGGCGCGGGGTGGCGAACGCCTTGGAGACGTCGCCCAGTTCCTTGGAGACGACCCGACGCAGCTTCTTGTCCGACTCCAGGATGGAGGTGAGCTCGTCGATCTCCTTGTTCAGCTGATCGCGCTCGGTCTCCAGCTCCAGTCGGTCGAACCGGGTCAGCCTGCGCAGCGGGGTGTCCAGGATGTAGCGGGCCTGGATCTCCGACAGGTCGTAGGCCGCCATGAGCGACTCGCGGGCCGCCGTGGAGTCGTCCGCCTCGCGGATGAGCGCGATGACCCGGTCGATGTCGAGCAGGGCCACGAGCAGGCCGTCCACCAGGTGCAGGCGCTCGCGGCGCTTGCGGCGACGGAACTCGCTGCGCCGGCGCACGACCTCCAGACGGTGCCCGACGTAGACCTGGAGGAGTTCGCGCAGGCCCAGGGTCTGGGGCTGGCCCTCCACCAGGGCGACGTTGTTGATGCCGAAGGACTCCTCCATCGGCGTGAGCCGGTACAGCTCCTCCAGGACGGCCTCGGGGTTGAAGCCGTTCTTGAGCTCGATGACCAGGCGCAGACCCTGGTTGCGGTCGGTGAGGTCCTTGAGGTCGGAGATGCCCTGGAGCTTCTTGGACTGCACCAGCTCCTTGATGCGGGCGACGACCTTCTCCGGGCCCACGTTGTAGGGGAGTTCGGTGATGATCAGGCCGGTGCGACGGGCGCTGACCTTCTCGATGGAGACGGTGGCGCGGGTCTTGAACGTGCCCCGGCCGTTGCGGTAGGCGTCGCGGATGCCGTCCAGGCCGACGATGGTGCCGCCGGTGGGCAGGTCGGGTCCGGGGACGAACTCGGTGAGCTCCTCCAGGGTGGCTTCGGGATGGGCGATGAGGTGGCGGGCGGCCGCGACGACCTCGCCCAGGTTGTGCGGGGCCATGTTGGTGGCCATGCCGACCGCGATGCCCGAGGCACCGTTGACCAGCAGGTTCGGGAAGGCCGCGGGAAGGACCTCCGGTTCGGTCTCCTGTCCGTCGTAGTTGGGCTTGAAGTCGACGACGTCCTCGTCGATGCCCGAGACCAGGAGTTCGGCGGCCTTGGCCAGACGGGCCTCGGTGTAACGCATCGCGGCGGGGGCGTCGTCGCCGCCCAGGGAGCCGAAGTTGCCGTGGCCGTCGACCAGGGGGACGCGCATGGCGAAGGGCTGGCTCAGGCGCACCAGCGCGTCGTAGATGGCGCTGTCACCGTGAGGGTGCAGGCGGCCCATCACCTCACCGACCACGCGGGCGCACTTGACGTGCCCCTTCTCCGGACGCAACCCCATTTCGTTCATCTGGTAGAGGATGCGGCGCTGAACGGGTTTCATGCCGTCGCGCGCGTCGGGCAGCGCGCGCTGGTAGATCACCGAGTAGGCGTACTCCAGGAAGCTGCCGCGCATCTCCTCGGAGACGTCGATGTCGATGATCTTCTCGGCGAGATCCTCGGGGGGGTGGGAAGTTGTACGGGCCATGTCCGTAATTCTGGCCCTAGCCAGAGACTGAAACGTACGCGGGCGCGTGGTCGGGCGTGTGTGAGTCGCGCGACTGGTGGTTTTCGTCCCACGGAAGACCGCTTTTCGACCTCGGATGTCGGCCCCGAACAGGCGGATCCGCCCCGGCGGGGCCGGGGCGGATCCGTGGCCGGTCGGCCGGTGGGGACGGACGGGGGTCAGCCGGTGAAGGGGACGGTCAGGGTCGCGCCTCCCTCCGGTCCGGTCCGGACGACGGAGTCGGCCGAACCCAGGGCGCTCCAGATCCGCAGGCGCACGGTCCCGCCGTCGAGATCGGCGAAGTCCCCGGTGACCGGGCCCGGGGCCTGCGTGTAGGTCTCCCATCCGGGAACGTCGTCGGTGGCGAAGTAGCGGTGGGTCTCCACCCGGTCGGCGGTGCCGTCACCGTCGAAGTCGTACTCGACGCGGACCTGCACGGCGTTGGCGACCGAGCCGCCGGAGTCCACCGGCAGGGAGAAGGCGGTGGTGCCACCGGTGAAGGTGCCGCTCACCCCCTCCAGTTCGAGCACGACGGCGTCCGAGGGCGGGGTGCCGTCGCGGTTGACGCCGCCCGCGTCGGGCACCGTGATGAGTCCCTCGGTCCCGGGCGGTGTGGCGGACAGGCCGCCGGAGCCCGCGTGCAGCACGCCGTCCCCCAGGTCGCCCTCCCCGGGGTCGGGGGACGGGGACGGGTCGGGGTCACCGGGGTCGCCCCCGCCGCCCTCGCCCACGGTGGAGGCCAGGGTGCCCGGAGCCACCTCCAGTTCGGTGCCGTCGGAGAACGTGACGGTGATCGGGGAGGCGCCGGGGTTGAAGGCGGTGTACGCCCGCCCGTCGCCGTCGGAGAACACCGCGTAGTGGGCGGTGTCGGCGGTGACGGAGGCGTCCACGGTGCCGACCTCGGCCAGCGTGGAGACCCACTGGTAGGTGTGCGGCTTGGAGCCGCCCGCCTCGGGCTCGTAGGTCCGCCACTGCGCCTCGAACATCCCCAGGGCGTCGTCGCCGTCCGACAGCGCCCGGTGCGCCCAGTGGATGTCCCGCCAGATCTCGGGCTCGCGGCCCAGCCGGTCCACGAGCGAGGTGTACATCGCCCCGGCGTGCTCCGGGTCGTGTCCGAGGTAGAGGGAGCCGGCGGTGATGGGCAGGTAGTTGATGCCGTAGTGCTCCTCGTCGCCGCCGTCCCACCAGATGCGGTAGTCGCCGCCGTCGCCCCAGACCATGCCGACCACGTCGTGGTCGAACCCGTCGGGGAAGGTCTCCCCTCCGTGGTCCTGCCAGTAGCGGGTGACGGTGGAGGCCTGGGTGGTGTGCAGGAACACGCCCAGGTCGCGGAGTTCCTCGTCGCCGGTCAGGGCGCCGAACAGGGCGGTGGCCGAGGCGAAGTGCATGCCCTCGGAGGAGGACTCCTGGTTGTTGCCCGCGGCGAACCCGGCGTGGCCGGAGGCCCAGCCGTGCCCGGCGTAGGGGGAGAAGGAGCGCAGCCGCGGGAACGCGCCGTCCTCGGTGGCCGCCACGTCGTCGATGACCATCCGCACCATGCCGCCCCAGGCGTCCTCGTCCGCCCAGTCGCGGTCGTAGCGGGCGATGGTGGCGGCGGCCGTGACGAGGTAGCCGTAGTGGAAGTCGTGGTCGTTGAGCTCGGTGGTGGCGCCGAAGCTGTCGGGGTAGCCGAGCAGGGTGCCCCAGCCCGCCTCGTAGTGCAGGCCGCGGTCGCCGCCGGCCGTCAGCCACTCCTGGACCCGGCCCTTGAGCAGGCCCAGGAGTTCGTCACGGGCCTCGGTGTGGCCGATGGAGTCGGCGATGGGCACCAGCTGGGCCAGCCGCCCCATCGCCTTGCCGTCCCAGTAGGTGTCGCCGGGCGAGGGGAAGTGCTCCTCCTCCGCCAGCACCTCGTCCAGCAGCAGGCGCAGCCGGTCGTGGTCGGCGGAGTCGACGGTGGGCAGGCTCGGCAGGATGCCGTGGGCGGTCAGCTCCGTGGTGAAGGAGGTGCCCAGGGCCACCCGCATCTCCCCGCGCGGGGAGGGGTAGGCCAGGTCGGGGACCTCGTCGTCGCTGTTGTCCCAGTGGTGGGGGTACATCGCCAGGACGGTGCCCTCGGTGTCGCCCTCCAGCGCCTCGGTCTCCACCCGGTAGGTGCTGGTGAGGGTGGCGCCGGTCTCGTCGTAGTCGTACTCGACCACCGAGCCGGTGACGGCGGAGTGGGCGTAGGGGGCGAAGTCCGCCAGCGACTCGGGAGAGGGCAGCAGTGCCACCGAGTAGTGGCCTCCGCCGCCGGTGGGCGCGGTGAAGGTGTTCCCCGACCGCGACCACGCGTCCCCGGTGGGGGCGAACAGGGCGTAGTGGTTGCCGTTGACGGTGACGCCGACCGTGGCACCGTCCTCGTGCCAGACCTGCGGCGAGGCCGTGAAGGACACCTCCGCGTCGCCGCCGTCGGTGCGGGCGTGCGCGAAGGGCAGCCCCTGGCCGATGGTGACGTCGAGGACGGCGCCGCCCTCCCACCGGGCGGTCACGGTCCAGTCGCCGCTGTCGGCGACCCGGGTGTCGGGGGAGTCGAGGCCCACGGCGCCCAGGGAGAGGTCCGCGGTGTGCGGGAACTCGTACTTGAGGCCGTCGGCGACGATCCGCGGCTCGCTCGGGTGGCCCATCTCCAGACCCTCGGAGTGGGGGCGGTAGGTGGCCGGGTGGGCGTACAGGTTCTCGCCGTAGGGGTTGTCGGGGTAACGCTGGAAGATGAGCGAGGACCACCACTCGTTGGTGGGGGCCGGGCCCTCGAAGTCGTCGGTGACCTTGGGCGAGACCGGGGTGCCGTTCAGGTCGGCGGGGCCGGTGGCGCCCGGGGGGAGCGCGTCATCGTAACTTCCCGAGCCGACCGGGACGAGGGCCGTGGCGGCCGCCGCCGGTTCGGCGTCGGCGCCCGCGCCGACGGTGATGACGGCCGCGCCGCCGACGGTCAGCGCCGCGAGCACCGCGAGGGCGCCGCGACCGATCGCGGGGGAGCGTGCGGGTTCGGGGGAGGGTGGTCGTCCTGGGAGTTGCTGGTCCATTCGGTGCGCCTCTCTTCATTGCAGCGGGGCGGCCCGCACGAATGGGAGCGCTCCCATTCGTGCGGAACCGTGCCAAGAGTCTCCGGACCCGGCGTGGGGGGCGCAACGGAGGAAAGCTGGAAAGTTTCTTTTTTGTTACCGTTGTCGACTCTCGGGTCCACCGGGTACCCCATGCCCGCGCGCGAGGGTCGACCTGTGGACGACGGCCCGGACGTCGGTCGGCTCTGGTACCAAGGAGACATGGCCACCACCCCTGACCCCACCGTCACCCCCGCCCCCGTCGGCGGGGATCTGCGCGAGCGCGCCGAAGCGCACCTGCGCGCCCTGGCCGGGGACGCCGCCCGGCTGCGCGAGGACCAGTGGACCGCGATCCACGCCCTGGTCTCCGACCGGCGCCGCGCCCTGGTCGTCCAGCGCACCGGATGGGGAAAGTCGGCCGTCTACTTCGTGGCCACCGCCCTCCTGCGGGCGCAGGGGGCCGGCCCCACCGTCATCGTCTCCCCGCTGCTGGCCCTCATGCGCAACCAGATCGCCGCCGCCGACCGCGCCGGCATCCACGCCCGCACGGTCAACAGCGCCAACACCACCGACTGGCAGACCGTCTACGCCGACGTCGAGGCCGGCCGCGTCGACGTGCTGTTGGTCAGTCCGGAACGCCTCAACAACCCCGAGTTCCGGGACCGGGTACTGCCCGAACTCGCCGCCGGCGCCGGCCTGGTCGTCATCGACGAGGCCCACTGCGTCTCCGACTGGGGCCACGACTTCCGCCCCGACTACCGGCGCATCCGCTCCCTGCTCCTGGACCTGCCCGACGGCGTCCCCGTCCTGGCCACCACCGCCACCGCCAACGAGCGCGTCACCCACGACGTCGCCGAACAGCTCCGGGCCGGCGCCGACCGGGACGAGACCCTCGTCCTGCGCGGCCCGCTGGACCGGGAGAGCCTGCACCTGTCGGTGGTGGACCTGCCCGAACCCACCGCCCGCCTGGCCTGGCTCGCCGAGCAGCTGCCCCGGATCCCCGGCTCCGGGATCGTCTACACCCTCACCGTCGCCGCCGCCGAGGAGACCGCCCGCTTCCTGTCCGAACAGGGCATGGCGGTGCGGGCCTACACCGGGCAGACCGATCCCGACGAGCGCCGCGAGGCCGAGGACGACCTGCTCGCCGACCGGGTCAAGGCCCTGATCGCCACCAGCGCCCTGGGCATGGGGTTCGACAAACCCGACCTCGGGTTCGTCGTCCACCTGGGCGCCCCCTCCTCGCCCATCTCCTACTACCAGCAGGTCGGCCGGGCCGGGCGCGGTGTCGAGCGCGCCGAGGTCGTCCTGCTCCCCGGGCGCGAGGACACCCGCATCTGGGAGTACTTCGCGAGCCTGTCCTTCCCGCCGGAGGAGACGGTGCGCCGCACCCTGGCGGCGCTGGCCGAGGGCGGACCCCTGTCCGTCGCCCGCCTGGAGACCCGGGTGGACCTGCGCCGCAGCCGCCTCGAACAGATGCTCAAGGTCCTCGACGTCGACGGGGCGGTGCGCCGGGTGCGCGGCGGTTGGGAGGCCAGCGGGAACCCCTGGAGCTACGACGCGGAACGCTACGAGGCGGTCACCAAGGCCCGCGAGAGCGAACAGCGCGCGATGCTCGACTACATCGCCCTGGACGGCACCTGCCGGATGGAGTTCCTGCGCCACCAGCTCGACGACCCCGAAGCGACCGCCTGTGGGCGCTGTGACGTGTGCACCGGCCGTACCTGGTCCGTCGACGTCGACCCGGGCCGCCGCGACGCGGCCGCCGCCCACCTGGACCGCCCCGGCGTGCCCATCGAACCCCGCCGCCAATGGCCCACCGGCATGGACACCCTCGGAGTCCCCCTCACCGGGCGCATCAAGCCCGACCGTCAGGCGTCGCCCGGTCGCGCCCTGGGCCGGTTCACCGACATCGGCTGGGGCGGTGAACTGCGCGCGCTCCTCGCCGAGGAGGCCCCGGAGGAACCCGTGAGCGACCGGGTCCTGCAAGGCCTGGTCCGCGTCCTGGCCGCCTGGGACTGGGAGCGGCGGCCCGTCGGCGCGGTCATCATGCCCTCGCGCACCCGACCACGGATGATCGCCGACCTGGCCCGCCGCCTGTGCGCCCTGGGCCGACTCGCCCCCGTCGGATCCCTCGCCTACCGCACCCCCGAGGGCCCGGGAGCGCGCCGGCACAACAGCGCCATGCGTCTGGCGCAGGTGCACGAGGCCCTCGTCCCCGGGGGCGGCCTGGCCGAGGCCATGGCGGACCTCCAGGCGGCCACCCCGGGCCCCGTCCTGCTCATCGACGACCACACCGACACCGGATGGAGCCTCACCGTCGGCGCCGCCCTCCTGCGCGATCTGGGAGCCCCCGCCGTACTGCCCCTCACCCTCGCCACCACCGGCGGCTGACCGGCCGGCCGGACCGCGCCCTCCCGAGGTCCGGGCGCACGAGAACGGGGCCCGACCGGCGTGGTCGGGCCCCGGCAGGGGGACATCGGGGTCAGCGGATGCGCTGGCCGCGCGGGGCGCCGCGCCGTACCGGCTGGCCATCGCCCAGATCCGGGCGGGCGCCCGGCTGGTGCAGGGCGCGCGCCGCCAGGCGGTGGGCCCGCGCCAGCGCCTCCTTGGGGTGACGGCCCGCCAACCAGGCGGGCAGGAAACCCGCGATGAACGCGTCACCGGCGCCCACCGAGCCCGGAGACGGGTCCACCGGGGCGGCCGGGGCGGTCACCACGTCCTCACGGGTCTTGGAGGCCCACAGGCCGCCCTCCTCGCCCAGTTTGAGCACGACGTTCGGGTACCAGGCGGTGAGCACCTTGGCCGCCGCGTCCGCGTCCTCTCGGCCCGTCAGCACCTTGGCCTGGGCCATGTTCGCGAACAGCAGCCGAGAGCCCTGGGTCCAGTCCAGGAAGTTCTCCGCGCCCGCCCGTTCCAGGGGGGCGTGCGAACCGCCGTCGACCGAGATGGACATCCCGCTCTCCCGGGCCATCCGCAGTGCCACCCGGGCCGCCCGCCGCGAGTCCGCGTTGATGAGCGTGTACCCGGACACGTGCAGGTGCCCGTCCGGGCCGAACACGTCGCGGGGCAGGTCCTCCGGTTGCAACCGGGCGTTGGCACCCGGGTCGCTCAACATCGTCCGATCACCCCGGTGGGTGATCATCACCACGCAGGTCCCGGTCGGGCACTCCGGGTCCATCACCATCCGCGAGTCGAGCCCGTACCCCATCAGCTCCATCTCACGGGTGCGCCCCGTGATGTCGGAACCCCGGCGGCCCACGAACGTGGTGTCGGTGCCCTCCACGGCCAGCCAGGAGGCGATGTTGGCGCCGGAACCACCGCCGTACATCACCACCGAGGCCGGGGTATCGCTGCCGCGGGCCAACGGGTGGAACGCGCGCGCGACGGCATCGGTCATCAGGTCACCGATCACGACCACTCGTGTCATATCGCCAGCCACCACCGAGGGTTATGAGAATTCGTGCCCGCACGACGTTAACAGGTGAATCGTCAGCGGCGTGTAACGAAGTGACGGCACCCCGGACACGTGCCGGACCGGGCTTCCGTCGGGGACGGGAGTCCCCTCGTGACAAGGGTATCCGGACCCGGGGCGCTCCCCTGCGGATCTGACCCGCGATCCTCCGGCCCCGGGTGTCCCGGGGAGGTGTTTTCGCGCCGACCGCATCGACTTTCCCCGGATTCGACCGTTTGTCGTCTAGTCTCGCACTCGTGCAGTCCTACCCGAACCACTGGGAAGCCGACGTCGTTCTCACCGACGGAGGCACCGCGCACCTGCGCCCCATCACCCCTGAAGACGCCGACCTACTGCGCGAGTTCCACGCCAGGCTCTCCCCGGAGACCATCTACTACCGGTTCTTCGCGCCCTATCCGCGACTCTCCGCCCGTGACGTCAAACGCTTCACCACGGTCGACTACGAAGACCGGGTCGCCCTGGTCGCCACCATCTCCGACGCCCTCGTCGCGGTGGTGCGCTACGACAAGGTGGCCCCGGAGGAGGCCGAGGTCGCCTTCGTCGTGGAGGACGCCCACCAGGGCCGTGGCCTGGCCTCCGTCCTGTTGGAGCACATCGGTGCGGCCGCCCGTGAGCGCGGCGTCCGCCGGTTCATCGCCGACGTGCTCCCCGAGAACCGGCGGATGATCAACGTCTTCCGCGAGGCCGGGTACACCGCCCAGCAGACCTTCGACGAGGGCGTCATCCGGCTCACCCTCGACATCCAGCCCACCGACGACTCCACCGAGGTCATGCGGGCCCGCGAACAGCGCGCCGAATCGCGCTCCATCGCGCGCCTGCTCTTCCCCGGATCGGTCGCCGTCATCGGGGCCAGCCGCACGGCCCACACCATCGGCCAGACCGCCCTGCGCAACCTGCTCGACAGCGAGTTCCAAGGTCCCGTCTACCCGGTGCACCCCGAGGCCAGGGCCGTCGTGGGCGTGCGGGCCTACCCCTCCGTCCTGGACATCCCCGACCAGGTCGACCTCGCCGTGGTCGCCGTCCGCGCCGACATGGT
Source organism: Nocardiopsis sp. N85 (assembly GCF_028882275.1). Taxonomy (GTDB): domain Bacteria; phylum Actinomycetota; class Actinomycetes; order Streptosporangiales; family Streptosporangiaceae; genus Nocardiopsis; species Nocardiopsis lambiniae. The sequence goes on along the minus strand of NZ_JARBUT010000009.1, from coordinate 113,438 downwards.
CGTCGATGTCGTCGAACAGTGCGCGGAGAAGGGCGTGCACGGTCTGATCGTGGTCAGCTCCGGGTTCGGGGAGATCGGTCCCGAGGGCCGTGCCCGACAGGACGAACTCGTGCGCACCGCCCGCGCCGCCGGGATGCGCGTCGTGGGACCCAACTGCCTGGGCATCGCCAACACCGACCCCGCGGTGTCCCTCAACGCCACGCTCTCGCCCGACCTGCCGCGCAGCGGACCCATCGGGTTCTTCTCCCAGTCCGGAGCCCTGGGACGGGCCATCCTCCAACGCGTCGCCGAGCGGGGCATGGGGTTGTCCACGTTCGTCTCGGCGGGCAACCGGGCCGACGTCTCCGGCAACGACCTCATGCAGTACTGGCAGGAGGACCCCTCCACCGAGGTCGTCCTCCAGTACCTGGAGTCCCTCGGCAACCCGCGCAAGTTCACCCGACTGGCCCGCCGACTGGCCAAGCAGAAGCCCGTCGTGGCCGTGCGCAGCGGCGGATCCGCGCAGACCACCCCCACCGGCCACGCCGCCGGCGGCCTGGCCCTGCCCGACTACGCCGTCACCTCCCTGTTCCAGCAGGCCGGTGTGGTCCGGGTCGACGACATCACCCAGATGTTCGACGCCGCCCAGGTCTTCGCCTACCAGCCTCTGCCCAAGGGGCCCCGGGTCGGCGTCATCGGCAACTCCGATTCCCTGGAACTCCTGGTCAAAGACGCCGCCGTGCGTCAGGGCCTCAAGCCGCACGACCCCGTCAACCTGGGGCCGCAGGCCACCGCAGAGGACTTCGACCGTGCTCTGGAGACGGCTCTGGCCGCCGATGACGTGCACTCCATCGTCGTCGTGTTCGTCCCCGCCCTGCATCCCATCTCCGACGACGTCGCCCGGGTGCTGCGGGCCCGCTCCCTGGACGCGGACAAACCCATCGTCGCCACCTACCTCGCCCGCCAGGGCGTCCCCGAGGAACTGCGCCACGTCGGCGAACGCGGCGAGACCCTGCGCGGTTCGGTGCCCTCCTACCCCGCCCCCGAGGACGCCGTGCGGGCGCTGGCCTACGCGACCCGCTACACCCAGTGGCGCGACCGCAAACCCGGCCGGCACCCCGAACTCCCCGACATCGACGGGGCCCGGGCCCGCGCCACCATCACCCGCGCGCTCAAGAACGGATCCGGTGACGAGGTCGCCTGGTTCGGCGGCGAACGACGCTACGACGAGGACACCGCGATCTCCGCTCGGGACACCCGCGAACTCCTCGCCTGCTACGGCATCACCGTCTACCCCGACATCCCCGTCGCCTCCGTGGAGGAGGCGGTCGTGGCGGCCGGGGAACTCGGCTACCCCGCCGTGGTCAAGGCCGACTCGCCCGACCTGCGGGTGCGCTCCGGCGGCACCTTCGTCCGCGCCGACCTGCGAACCCCCGACGACGTGCGCAGCGCCTTCCTGTCGCTCCAGGACCGGTTCGGCGGCGACGCCGACCTGGTCGTGCAGCGCATGGTCGCTCCCGGGGTGCCCACCGTGGTGCGGGCCGGCGACAACCAGTCCTTCGGATCGGTGGTCTCCTTCGGCCTGGCCGACGTCACCGCCGAGCTCCTCGACGACCGTTCCTTCCGGTTGGCCCCGCTCACCGACATGGACGCCGCCGACCTCATCCACGCCGTGCGGGCCGCGCCCCTGCTGTTCGGGCTGCCCGCCGGGGCCACCTCGCTGGCCGAACAACCCAACGTGGAGGCCCTGGAGGAGCTCCTCATCCGGATCTCCCGGTTGGTGGAGGCCTTCCCCGAGATCGGTTACGTCGACCTGGACCCGGTACTGGTCAACGCCACCGGCGCACACGTGCTGGGCGCCCGCATGTGGTTGCGCGAGGCTCCCGACGTCCGTCCCGACGCCGGCCCCCGCCGTTTGCGGGGAGTCACCTTCTGATGGCGGAGGTGGCGTCCTGATCAGGCACTGGGCATCCCGTTTCGCCCAACGGTCGCGAAGTGTCACGGAGAGGAGGCAGGATAGGTACATGAGGAAAACACGCGCCGTGTCCACGGACTGGCGACTGGAGATCGAGCGCAGCGGTTACTACCCCGCGCTGGTGATCGACGCCGTCGCCACCGCCCTGGGCGACGAGAACGCCGACGCGTTCGTCGTGCACCACGAGGCGACCTTCGACCCGGCGATGGAGATGCGCCGGCACATCACCGTGATGCTGCTGACCGCCACCCGTCTCGTCGTCTGCCACACCGATGAGCACCCACCCACCGAACCGGGTGGCACCTCGCACGCGTCCACCACCACCGACAGCATTCAGCTCGGGAACATCCAGTCGGTCGCCCTCACCCGGGTCGTGCCCAATCCGGCCCAGTACACGCCCGGGAGCATGCCCAGCGAGCTGGTCCTCAGCGTCAACCTCTCGGTCAACTGGGGCGCGGTCGCGCACATCGACCTCGAACCGGCCTCCTGCGCCGACGAGACCTGCGAACTCGACCACGGCTACACCGGCGCCATCACCGCCGAGCCGCTCACCCTGCGGGTCAGCGAGGCCGCCGACGGGGCCGAGGCCGTCACCACCATGCTCCACTTCGCCAACACGCTGTCCGCGGCCACCCGCTGACACCGGAGTCCACAGGGCCGGGGACCGTCGCGGTCCCCGGCCCGTCGTGTCACGAGTTCGACCTCGGCCCGTGACAGGGACTTAACGAATACGGGACCCTCGGCCGTGGTGCCTTAACAATCCGTCCGTCTAGGGTGGGATCGAATTCGTGCATTCCGCCACAAGAGAGGCGCGTCGGGTCACAAACCAGACGCTTTCGCGCACGCCGTACCCCATCGGCGGGCGCGTTCTCACACGCTCCCCGCACCCGCGGAGATGGACCCGGAGAAAGGTCGGTCTGCGATGACGCAGCACTCGTCCCCGACGACCAAGGACGACACGCCACTGGTTCGCCTCGACGTGGACCGGGCGGTCGCCACGGTCACCCTCGATTCCCCCCGCAATCGCAACGCGCTGTCCGCGCGGCTGCGCTCGGAACTGTCCAAGGCACTGTCCGACGCCATGACCGACGACGAGGTGCGCGCCGTCGTCCTCACCGGTACCGGACCCGTGTTCTGTGCCGGGGCCGATCTGAAGGAGGTCGGTGCCGCGCTGGCCGGCGAACCCGTCGAACCGGCCCCCGAACTCCCCGAGATCTTCGAGCGGATCATGGGCGCCCCCAAGCCCGTCATCGCCGTCCTCAACGGCGCCGCCCGCGCCGGCGGTATCGGCCTGGTGGCCGCCGCCGACATCGCCCTGGCCCCCAAGAGCGCCACGTTCGCCTTCACCGAGGTGCGCATCGGGGTGGTGCCCGCGATCATCTCCGTGCCGGTGTCCGCGCGGATGCACTCGCGCCAGCTCAGCCGCTACTTCCTCACCGGGGAACTCTTCGACGCCTCCGCCGCCGCCAAGGCCGGTCTCATCACCCAGGCCGTCCCCGACCGCGACATGGCCCACGCCCTCGACGCGGTGCTCCAGGGCATCCGCGGTTCCGCCCCCAAGGCGCTGTCGCGCACCAAGGAACTGCTCGGCGAACTCGGCGCCGGGGCGCTCGCCGCCCCCGACCGCCGGGCCGAGGCGTTCGCCCGCATGGGCGAACTGTCCGCCGAGTTCTTCGCCGGGGACGACGCGGCCGAGGGCCGCGCGTCCTTCTTCGAGAAGCGCCCTCCGCGCTGGGCCAGGTGACGGACGCTCGTCCACGGACCTCGGACGCCCGGGTCACCGGGCGTCCGAACGTGCGGGGAGTCCGGTGCGTTCGCTCCTGTGAAGAGGTCACAATGGTCGGGTGAGCTACTCCGGAGATACCGGGGTCGGCGGTCCAGCCGACCTACGACGACTACCGCACCTGACCATCACCAAGATCACCGTCGGTTCCATGGAGAACAACGCCTACCTGCTGCGTTGTCGCTCCACCGGTGAGGCCGTCCTCATCGACGCGGCGGCCGAGCCCGACCGGATCCTCGAACTCATCGGCTCCGACGGGCTCGCCCGGGTGATCACCACCCACCGCCACCAGGACCACTGGCAGGCCCTCGCCGACGTCGTCGGCGAGACCGGCGCCCGCACCGTGGCCCACCCGGAGGACGGTGCCGAACTCCCCGTCTCCGTCGACGAACCCGTCGTGCACGGTTCGCGCGTTCCCGTCGGTGACCGCCACCTCACCGTGATCCACCTGCGTGGGCACACACCCGGGTCGATCGCGCTGCGCTATGACGATCCCCAGGGGCACGCCCACCTGTTCACCGGTGACAGCCTCTTTCCCGGCGGGGTCGGCCGCACCTGGTCCGACGAGGACTTCCGGACCCTGCTCGGCGACGTCGAGGAACGTGTCTTCGGCGCGCTGCCCGACGACACCTGGGTCTATCCGGGCCACGGGCGCGACACCACCCTGGGCGCCGAACGCCCCTTCCTGGGCACCTGGCGCGAACGGGGCTGGTGAGCCGTCAGGCCCCCAGACACACGAAACCGAGTCGCCCGAGGTGTTCGGCCACCGCCTCGGGCACCGCGACACCCGCCGTGAGCGCGCGGTGGAAGTCGGCCACCGCCCGCCCGGTCCCGGAATCGCGTACCGGGGCCGGGCTGGCCACCACCGCGCGGGTGCCCGCGGCCAGCAGCGCACTCGCGAAACCCCCCGCACGACAGGCCGTGATCACCACGACCGTCGGGGCCGGCCGCACCGACGCCAGATCGCAGGCGAGCAGCGGACCGTCGGCCAGGGTGACGGAGGAGAGCGACAGGGAACGTTCCGAGATCCGTCCGTGCCCCGACAGGTGTACCAGGTCGCTGCCGGCGGACCCGGCCACCACGTCCCGGACCCGGGCCCGTTCCCCGATCAACGACCGGGCGCCCGGGTGCACGGAGACCAGCTCCGCCGTCTCCCGCAGGGCCCCCGACGGATCCGGACCGGAGGCCAGCAGCACCCGCTCCCACCGGGGGAGCGGCCTTTCGGCGCGGTCGATCCACGCTCGGGCCGAGGGGACCAGGGAGAGCGGGCGACCGATCAGGTCCGGCAGCGCGCCCCAGAGGGGATCGCCCAACCGGGGATCGGCGGCGATGACCAACGGGAGGTCGCCCACCAGCGACAGGACCGGTGCCAGTGGCCGCAGGGAGGTCCGGTCCGGGGCGCCCAGGGCCCGCGCGACCGCGGTGACCGGCCCCAGGGGCCGGGTGTGCACCCCGCCCTTCACCACCACGAGCGCCACCACATCGCCGGCGACCCCCACCAGACGCACGAACGCCCGGTCCTCCGACAGCTCCGAGAGTCGGGCGCCGACCGGACCGTGCGCGGGAGGCCTCGGCACACCACGGGCGTAACGGGTCAGCTCCCAACGTCGGGCGTGCACCAGGCAATGCCGTTCCCGCCCCCGGGCCAGCGCCTCCCGGTACCGCTCCACCTGCGGTGACGCAGGGGGGACCGGCACGGTGGGCGGGTCGACCCGCTCGGCCCACTCCACGGCGGCGGGCAGATCCCCCCGGGACAGCGCCGCTTCGAGCCCGGCCCGGGAGACGTGCCGATCGTCGACGGCCGTCCACGGCGACTCCGTCAACCGGTCCAACGCCCGGTGGGCGGCCGTCACCCGGGGAGTCGGCAACGACGCGCTCAAGGGCCGGCGCAGCTCCAACGCCGTTCGCGCCCGGGAGAGCGGGGACGGGCAGGACCGCTCGGCGGCGCGCTCCACCCGGTCGGCCAACCGGTACCACAGCGAACCGGGGCCGTGGGAGCACCGGACCCGTCGGGCCAGCTCCGTCGCCCGGTACCGGTCGCCGCGCAACAGGCGCAGCTTCGCCTCCACCAACAGGGTGACCGGTTGCGAGGAACGTCCGTGCGACCAGGGGCCGTCCGCCAGGGTCCGGGCGGCCTCCTCCCACCGGCCCTCCGCGAGCAGGGCCTCCGCCAGATCCGCGCACAGGGCCTCCCGGCGATCCGCGGGGAGCCGGTGGGCCAGGTCCACGAACGTGGTGATCGCCGTGGCGGTGTCGCCGCGCCGCAGGGCCAGACAGCCCAGGTTCTGTCGGGTGACCAGTTCCAGCAGCCCCAGCCCGCGCTCGCGTGCCAGGGAACGGGCCTCCGACAGGTGGTCCTCGGCGGCGCCGAACCCGCCGCACAGGATTCGCGCCAATCCCAGGTTGGCGAGGAATCCGGGCAGTACCGGTTCCACCTCCTCGACCATCGGGTGACGGCGCAGCCGGGGGTGGGTGTCGTCGAGGATCTCCACGGTCCGGTCGAACAGGCCCTGTTCGGCCAGACCGACCCCGAGGACGACCCGTCGGAGGAGAACACGACCGGAGCGCTCCCAGCGCCCGGTCCGGTCCGGCCGCCGATCGGCGCCGGGTTCGGAGGCAGGGGGGTGATCCGGGGAACGGTGGGACACGTCCGACCGCCTTTCGCCAGGGGGGAGGAACGCTTCAAGGAATAGCAGCGGGGGTGCGCGTGTGAGGAGGGTGTGCCGCGAAATACCCTGGTCAGAGCCGATCATCGACCGCGCAAAAGGGGGCAAGGGAGGGTGAGGGCGACGATTCATCGCGGGTTACCCCCGGTGTGCAATGCCCATTCGGAACCGCCTGTTCTGTGACTCCTGGGACCGTGCCGACACGAGTCCCCCGGACCCGCCGCGCGGGTCCGGAGGACTCGTCGGATCATTCCGGGTCGCGATCACGAGGCCGCCTCTCGCCGGGCGTCTTGCGAGAGATCGCCTGGAGGCCGCTCGTGTCACTCGGCGCAAGCGCCGAACCACTCGAAAACATCCACCGAACACGGCCTAGAGGATGAACCACTCCGTGGTGATCGGCGGGGCGTCGTCCCTGCGGAGGGTGAGGCACAGGGGGCCGCGGCGCAGGTCCGGGATGACGAAGTCGCCGGTCTCCTCGATCGACACCACGTCCTCCCGGTGGCCGTCGGGCCGTCGGGCCTCCAGGAGGGCGTAGGCGAAGTCCCCGTGGACCGTTCCGGACACCGTGCGCACCCGTTCGCGAGCGTGCAGCCGCAGCTCGATGCGCACGTCCTCGAAGCCGAAGGACAACTCCGCGACCACCGGGTCCTCGGTCGAGCGCATCACCTCGGTCCGCGGGCCGCCCTCCCGGACCGGTTCGGCCAGCTCCGTCCCGTCCGCGCTCCGGTCGAAGGCGGCCAGGGCCGCATCCCTTCCTTCGAAGGCCCACGTCCCGCTCACACGTCCTCCAGGCTGTCGCGGAGCCGGCGGACCATGCGCCGCCGGTGGTTCGAGGCGACCCGAGGGTCCTCGGCGCGCGGTACCGACTCCGGTTCCAGGTAGCGCAGCGCGGCCCGGCGCTCGTCCGGGTCCCGCAGCCCGTCCACCGCGCGGCGCAGGGTCGCGTCGCGTTCCTTGCGCAGGTACTCGGTCTCCGGATCGGGGGCGGCCCCGCCGATGTGGGCGAACGCCTCCGGGTCGGTCGGGTACTGGCGGGCGTCCCGCTCCCGCTGGCGCAGGCATTTGTCCCGGGTGACCCGGGACAGCCAGGCCTTGAGGTGCCGGGGTTCGCGCAGACGGGGCAGATGCTGGTTCAGGGTGAGCCACACCGTCTGGACGACGTCCTCGCGGTCGGGGGTGGACAGACGGTAGGAACGGGCGATGGCGTTGACCATCGGCAGGTGGCGGTCGACGATGTCCCGCCAGGCCGGATACTCGCCGAGGAGGGCCCGCCGCACGAGCTCGGCGTCGTCGGCCCCGCGTCCGGTTGTGGCCAATGATCCGGGGGTTTCATGCCGGGGGCCGGTTGAAAGTACGGTTTCAGAGTCCTCGTGCGACTGGTCTGGCAAACCCGCCCCCACTATGATCGGACTCCCTCGCGCGTTCGGAGCCCACGTTACTCCGGACGGGTCGGGGTCACCGGGGAATCCCGGGAAGATCGCTGGTCCTCAGGGTGCCCTTGGGGCACAATGGGGCAAAGGCATTCAGGCGGGTATGCAACCTTCTCGTGGTACGAGGGCGTCGGGGAAGCGCACTCGTTCGTATCAGGAGGTTCGGTGTCCGCACGTGGCGTCTTGTACGTCCACTCCGCGCCCGCGGCGCTGTGCCCACACGTCGAGTGGGCGGTCGCGGGTGTCGTAGGAGTACCCGTGAAACTCGATTGGGTCGCCCAACCGGCGGCACCCGGCCACCACCGTGCCGAGCTCAACTGGCAGGGGAAACCGGGTACGGCGGGCGCGGTGGCCTCGGCGCTGAACACGTGGCAGCGCCTGCGGTTCGAGGTGACCGAGGAGGGGTCGCCCGGCTGTGACGGCGTGCGCTACAGCTACACGCCGTCCCTCGGCATGTTCACCGGACTCACCGGCTCTGCCGGAGAGATCCTGGTGCCCGAGGGACGCCTGCGTCTGGCGGTGGAGGAGGCGGCGGCCGGCGGCACCGACCTGGCCACCGCCATCGAACGGCTCACCGGCAGGGCCTGGGACGAGGAGCTGGAGCCGTTCCGGTACGCCGGCGACGGGGCCCCGGTCCGCTGGCTGCACGCGGTCGGTTAGGGCCCGTACCGCGGCCGCGCGCCGAGCCGGCCCGGGGCCGTTCGCCCTCGGCGGCGCGGACGCCCGTTCCCGTGGGCCCTCCTGAGGAAGCGGAGGGCTCAGAGCGGTTCGCCGCCCTCGGGCCAGATGATCGAGGCCAGCAGTACCGCCGCCCATATCCCGAGGGGGACCAGCGGCCAGTACGGCACGAGTGCGCCGTTCGCCAGGCTGACCGCGGCCCACACCCCGGTGAGGAGCACGGCGATGCCCAGCCACCAGCGCCATTCGTCGGCGTGGTCCCAGCGGGATTCGGACACCGGGGCGGCCCGGGGCGGTGTCGGGGAGGGCGCGGGCAGGTCGGCGGTCAGATCGTCGAGTTCGCCGACGAGCACCGCGCGCAGCGCCGACCCCACGCGACGTTCGTACTCGTCGAGGTCGATGCGGCCCTCCACGTAAGCCGAGGTGAGCCGCTCCACGGTGTGCTCGCGCTCGATGTCGGAGGCGCGTGCGCGGTGCCGGTTCTCCACTTCCCACCCCCCGGGGCGCGGTGCGGTGTCCACACGATACGCGCGCCCACGGGGCGGGGAAAGGGTCAACCGGCGGCCAGCCATCGGGCGACCGTGCGGCAGGTCGACGGATCGGCCCCGCCGACCAGACCGGTGTGCTCGTAGCCGCCCCGGTAATCGAACGGGGTCCCGTCCAGTCGGGTGAGCAGCCCTCCGGCCTCCTCCAGGACCAGGCCGGGGGCGGCCACGTCCCAGTCGCGCACCGGAACGTCCTTGACGAACAGGTGCGCGGCCCCCTCGGCGATGAGGCACAGCTTGAGGGAGATGCTGCCGCTCTCCAGGTAGGCGTCGTACCCGAAACGCCCACGGACCCGTGCCGCGATCCCGTGCGGTTCGGGGGTGTTGTCGGTGAGCACCCCGTATCCGGGCGGGGCGGCCGGCAGGGGCGGCAGCGGACGGCCGTCGCGCCGGGCCCCCCTGCCGCGCACGGCGGTGTAGAGGGCCCCCGTCTCGGGGGCGAACACCGCGGCGATCTCGGGCCGGTCGCCGATGACGAGCGCGGCCTGCGTGACGTAGCCGGGGAAACCGTGGACGTAGCTGGCGGTCCCGTCGATGGGGTCGATCAGCCAGTACCGGGACGGTCGCTCCCGCTTGAGCGACTCGGGGTCCTCCTCGCTGATCACGGGGATGTCCGCGTCGATGGCGGTGAGGCGCTCGGACAGCGCCCGGTGGGCTCGGGCGTCGGCCTCGGCCTTGAACTGGCTCCCCTCCCAGACGCCCCGCCGGGCCTCGGCGTCGTCGCGCCACACCCGCAACAGGCCGCCGACCTCGGTGACGGCGTCGGCCACCGCGTCGGTGAGCGGGTGGTCGCTCATCGGCCCGCCACCGGGGCGTGCGGGGTGTGCGGCAGGGTGAGCCCGACGGGTGCGGGCGTGATCCCGTGGGAGGTGAACCGCTCCTCGTCGATGAACTCGTCGGTCCACCGCCGCACCATCGCGACGCCCTCGCGCCACCGGTCGGTGAGCCGGGGCCCGGAGGAGAGGGCCTGGCGCAGCAGCCCGGTGATCTCGTCGACCCCGGCGGCGGCGGTGAGCGCGGCGGTGGAGGAGAAGCGCGGGTTGATCTCGAACACGCGCGGCACACCGGCCTCGTCCAGGCACAGCTGGACGTTGAAGGGGCCGTCGGCGCGCAGGGCGCCCTGGATCGCCCGACAGGTCTCGATCACCGCCTCATGGCGGCGGGTGATCGCGTACTTGGTGACGCCCTGCTTGAGGACGACCTCCTTGGGTACCACGGCCTGCACCTCACCGTCGCGCCAGGCCACCACGGACACGGTGTACTCCGGGCCGGTGACCCGTTCCTGGACGATGAGCTCGTCGGCGGCGTAGCCGCTCTCGGCGACGGTCCGGGCCAGGTCGGAGACCGAGTCGATGACGCTCACCCCCCGGCTGCCCCGTCCGCTCCGGGGCTTGACGACCAGGCCCCGGTCCGCGGCGGCGACGGCCTCGACGGACCATTCGGAGGCGAGCCAGGTCCGCGGGACCCCGATACCGGCGGCGTCGAGTTCGCCCATCAACCGGTACTTGTCCAGACAGGTGGCGACGAAGCCGGGCAGGGGCAGCAGCACCTCCACACCGTCCTCGGCGAGGCCGCCGACGTGGAGCAGTTCCTCGTCGACGAGGGGGATGACGGCGACGGCCTCCTCCTCCACGCACAGCGCCCGCATCCGGGGCAGGAACGCCTCGCTGTCGCCGGGTGGGACCAGGTACCCGCGGTCGGCCAGGTACAGGCCGGGCGCGGCGGGATCGACGTCCGTGGCCACCACGCGGAACCCTTGGGCGCGCAGGTGAAGGATGGTCCCGGGGGTGGGGGCCGACCCCGCGGTCGTCACTACGATGGTCGGTTTCCTCAAGGACTGCTCTGGCACCGGTCGAGCCCTTCCAGCCGTGTCGGTCGGATCGTGGGGGATGCAGCGGGGCGATGAACCGAGAGTAGTCCTCGTGGGCGCGCCGGAACCGGGAATGGCCGAATCCGGCTCTCGGGTGAACCGGATGCCCCTCCCGCGCGTGTACTCATCGGCCCCCGGGAGGAAGAAGGGCCGGGGGCGGGTGCGCTCAGGGGAGAGGACACCCGACCCCGACGGTCCGGGAACGGCCGTTTCCGCTCGTACACCGGAGTGACGACGGTGCGTCCGGTCGAGCGCGAGAACGGCGTGGACCCGGGGAACACCGGGCTCGCGGAGGCGTTCGGCGACGGCGCGGGGACGCCGACGGCGTACACCGCGAAGAGGCACCGGCGCGGCCCGTGCGGGGCGGCGCCGATGCGGCGGCGATCCCCCGAATCATCACACAGAGTGACGATCTGTGTGGGCGGGGCATCGTCCGCGCCGGAGTCGGAACCGGGACCGGAGGCCGGTTCGGTGACGCAGACGGGGACGTCGGCAACCGCCCGGTGCCGGAGGCCGCCGGCGGTGGACGCGCCGGGGCCGAAGCCGGTCGCGGCGCGTCCCTCCGGGTCCCCTCGGGGGACCCGCTCCAGGACGGATGCGGCCAGACGTCCCCCGTGCCCGGGGCGACCGCACGGCCGGGGCCGCCCGCAGACAACAGACCGACCGGGCGGTATGGTCAGTGGCCATCGGCACAGACGACCCGGACACCGCGTCCGGAGCACCGACAGGGAGCCACCATGACCACTCGCTGGGGCATGACCGTTCCGCTCGAAGGAGTCCCGCTCCTCGACCAGAGGGCGATCATCGAGCGCATGTCCGACCAGGGGTACACCGACCTGTGGTCGGCCGAGGCGAGCGCCACCGACGCCTTCACCCCGCTGGCCCTGGCCTCGGTCTGGGCACCGGACCTGCGGCTGGGCACCGCCATCGTGCCCGCCTACACGCGCGGCCCGGCGACCCTGGCGATGAGCGCGGCGACGATGGCCGCCGCCGCGCCGGGCCGGTTCTCCCTCGGCATCGGGACCTCCTCCAACGTCATCGTCGAACGGTGGAACTCCATCCCCTTCGAAGAGCCCTACAAGAAGGTCCGCGACACCGTGCGCTTCCTGCGCGAGGCCTTCACCGGCGCCCGGGTCAAGACCGACTACGACACCTTCTCCGTCAAGGGCTTCACACTCGGCGCCGTTCCGCCACAGGCCCCGCCGGTGTTCGTCGCGGCCCTGCGCCCGGGCATGCTGCGCCTGGCCGGACGTGAGGGCGACGGCGCCATCATCAACTGGCTCTCCGCGGGGGACGTGCGCACGGTCGTGCCCCACGTCCGCGAGTACGGCGAGGACAAGGAGATCGTCGCCCGTATCTTCGTCATCCCCGAGACCGACGCCGACACCGCCCGGGGGATCGGCCGCTGGGCGATCTCGGCCTACCTCAACGTCCCGGTGTACCGGGCGTTCCACGAGTGGCTGGGCCGCGAGGAACTGAACCCGATGTGGAAGGCCTGGGACGAGGGCGACCGGAAGGGGGCGCTGGCCGCCATCCCCGACTCGGTGGTGGACGAGTTGATCGTCCACGGTCCCGCCGAACAGTGCCGGGAGCGGATCCGCGCCTACGTCGACAACGGGGTGACCACCCCCGTCCTGGCCCCGATCGGCCCGCCGGGCGCCGACCCGGCGCGGGTCGTGCGGGCCCTGGCCCCGCAGGACTGACCCGGCCGGCGGCCTCAGTCCTCCTCGATCACCCCCGGCAGCCGGCGGGCGCGCAGTACCAGTTCGAGCTCGAAGCGTTCGCGGGGGTCGCGCAGCCGCGCCCCGAACAGCTCCTCCAACCGTCGCATCCGGTAGCGCACGGTCTGGGGGTGGACGCGCAGCCGTTCGGCCGCCTCGTTGGCGTTGAACCCCGACTCCAACCAGGCCAGGAGCGTCTCGGCCATCCGTTCCCGCTGGGGCGGGCGCAGTTCGGCCAGCGGCGCCAGCCGGGCCCGGGACATCGCGGAGACCAGCGCGGTGTCGCGGCGCAGCAACAGCGCGAGCAGATGGTCGTCCCAGCGCACCAGCCCTTCGCCGCGGACCACCCCGGCCCGCACGAGCCCGGCCAGCTCGCGGGCGCGCTCCAGGGACTCCGGAGCGCGCCCGAGGGGCACACTCGGACCGAGCACCGCGCAGGACCCCCGCAACGACCGTTCCAACGCCCGCAACCGGCCCGGCCCCTCGGGGTCGGGCACCAGCGCGCAGGGTTCGGGCCGGTCCGGGTCGACGAGGACGTCCGGGGGCAGGGCCGGGGGCCGGGTCGCCGTGTCGGCGCCCTTCGCGGGACCGGGGCAGGGCAGCGCCACCGCGACCCGCTCCGGCGGGCGCCACCGGGCGTCGCGGGCCAGCACCGCCACCGCGGCCGGATCCCGCCCCGCCCCTGCCAACAGGGCCTCCAACAGACGGGAGCGACGGCGCCGGAAGACGTCCGTCCCCGCGGAACCCGCCCGGGAGTGCCCCTCGGCGGCGGCCGCGCCGATCTCCTCCTGGAAGAGGAGGACGGCCTCGCCCAAGGGACCCAGGCACTCCCGGGCCAGGGAGGCGTCGTCCGACAGGCACCGCCAGGCGACGGCCGCGGTCACGCGCATCCCGGTGTGCAGCCGGTCCAGCCCGTACCCCCGCGCGGCCTCACGGGCACCGAACGCCCGGAACCGCGCGAGCAGCGCCTCGTCGGGAACGGACTCCCCGGCCTCCACACGGTCCAGGAACCCGCGTACACCGGCGTCGAGCATCCCCCGCGCGGCATCGGTCTCGGCGGGATCCGCGGAGCCGTCGCCCTTCCCGATCCTGCGGTGGATCCCCTCCAGCACCTCCTCCACCAGAGGCGGAACCAGGTGGCGCAGGCGGGCGCCCACCTCCGGGGGGATCTCCGAGAACGGATCCGTACGGTCGGTCTCCCGCAGCGGGTGCGTCATGCTCTCCTCCGGCGCGGACGCACGGCGGAGCCGTCCGTGGCACGCCCGCGCGTGCTCCGTGCGCCAGATCGGGGGTGCGCCCCGCCGGGGTGACGGGGGACACGTCCATATCATCAGAACCGTGTTCCGGGGACGATCCCGACCCCCGGACATCGGACCCGGCGGCGGGGCCCCGCCACCGGTCCCCGGTGTCGGCTCCGCGTCGCCGATAGGGGGGACGACCCGGGGCCGGCCGGGATGACCTTCCCGGCCTCACCGGAAACCGGAGGCCGGGGGCCGACATCGGCGGATCAGCCGAACAGGAGATAACCCAGGACCATCCCGGCCGCCACCACGAGAAAGGCCGCCGCCGACCACGACCGCTGGGCCCAGACGCCGGGACCGTCGGGGGCGGCGGCGCCACCCGACGGCGCCGACACCGCCTCGTCCCCGTCCCGGGCGACGCGCTTCTCCAGTCGGCGGGCGCAGCGGTCCATCAGACCGTCGGCGACCTCGCCGATCACGGACCGGTTCCAGCGGGTCAGCCCGCCGGTGAGCGTCAGTTCGGTCTCCACGGAGACGACGGTGTCGTCCCCACGCGCCCGCAGTACGGCCGTGACCACGGCTTCGGCGGTCCCCTCGCCGCGTCGCGCCCGGCCCGAGGCCTCGACGACGATCCGGCGCGCCTCCTCGTCCTTCTCCACGAGACGGACGGTCCCGGAGCAGGCGACCACGGCCGGACCGACCTTGATCCGCGCCTCGGCCAGGTGGCGCTCGCCGTCGGTCCCGATCAGCCGTACCCCGGGAACGCACGGCACGAGGGACTCCACATCGGTGAACACCTCCCACGACCGTTCGACGGGCGCGTGGACGACGCATGCGCTGCTGATCCTCATGGGGGCGGTCTCCGTTCGGGCCCTGGGGGAGAGGCGGACCCGGCGGGCCGTGGCCCGGGTCCGTTCGACGCCTCGACGTCAGTGTTCCGGTCGGGGGCGCTTCGCGCCAACGCGAAGGCGCGCAGAGACGCCGTCGCCGCGTCCCGTGGGCGCGCACGTCCTCCGTCGTAGGCGGTGCCGGCCCCTCCGAGGGCGACACCGGCCGGGCTGGGCGGGTTCTCGGGCGTGACCGGACTCAGCCGGGGGACGCGGCGATCCGTACGCGGTCGCCGGCCCCGTCGGACAGGAACGACGCCAATCGCTCCCCCTCCTCGGCGAGGGCCGCCCGGTCGCGCACGGAGAGGCGCACCAGCGGGGTGACGACGACGGTGTCCCCCTCGGTCGTCCAGGTCGCGGCCACGCGGCCGTCGACCAGTACCGCGCGGTCGCCGGCGACCGAGAGCCCCCGGTGGGCGTCGTCGATGATCCGATCGCGGTGCCGATAGCCCAGGATCGCGTTGTCGAACGCCGGCAGGAACCGCACCGGGGCGGGCGTCCCGGGGTCGGGGCGCGGCGCGTCGGGAAGGTCCAGCAGTTCCCGGCCGTGTTCGTCGCGGAAGGAGACCAGTTCCCCGCGCACCGCGGCCACCGCGGCCGGCAGCCCGGCGAGGCCGCACCAGGCGCGCAGATCGGTCGAGGTCGCAGGACCGTACGCGGCGAGATAGCGCCGTACCAGGGCCCGCCCGACCGGGTCGGAACCCTCCGGGGCGAGGGGGGCGACCGCACGGCCCAGCCAGGAGGAGAGCAGGACGTTGCGCACCCCGCCCTTGGCGCCCCACAACCCTCGCGGCGGGACCTGCGCGACGGGGAGCAGGGCGGGTATCAGCATCTCGCCCAACGCGCGCCTCTGCTGTGCCGGCCGGTCGCCGGCGACGGCCCGCACGAGTTCGCTCATGCTCCGGGGCTCACCGTCGGCCATCACCTCCCGTCCCTCGGCGGCGAGGCGATCGATGTCCACCCCCCGAAGCTCGCCCCGATAGGTGGCCAGGACCCGTTGGCGCAGCATGGCGTCGAAGCGCGACCGCCAGGCGAGGACGTCCTCGGCCGCCAGCAGGTGCACGGTGCGGCGCATGAGGTGGGTCCGCACGACCTGACGACCGGTCAGCAGATCCGACAGGGACGACGGCTCGAACGCCCGCAGCCGGGACCAGAGCCCGACGAACGGTTCCTGAGGCTCCTGCGCCTGGAGACCGCCGAGGTGGGCCACCAGGTCGAGGACCGGCGTGTCGGCCGGGGAGAGCAGCGCCTGCCGGGCGAGCGCGGCGCGGTT
The DNA here is from genome assembly GCF_028882275.1 of Nocardiopsis sp. N85. Taxonomy (GTDB): domain Bacteria; phylum Actinomycetota; class Actinomycetes; order Streptosporangiales; family Streptosporangiaceae; genus Nocardiopsis; species Nocardiopsis lambiniae. The sequence continues at coordinate 97,390 of NZ_JARBUT010000009.1, read as the reverse complement.
GAGCGCCCGGTCGTTCAGAACGGTCATGCCGATACCACCGTGTGCTCATCGGTCGTGCGTGCTCGCCTCTTCACGGACGGGTCCTCTCCTTCGTGACGGGTGTGTCCGACACCGCCGGACGGCGGCGCACGGCTCCGGGAACACGATGGCAGGAGAAGAGGACGGGTAGTGGCCTCCACCGCACGCGGAACGGGGACCTCGTCGCGGCCGGGTCACCCGTGGGGGTCCGTGAGGACCACTCCGCTCCGGCGGCACCCGACCCCGCTTCCTCCCCCGGTGCGCCTCCGGAGCCGAAGGACGAACGGCGGTCCCGTGCGGGCGTCGGCGTCCGCCCGACGAAGGCGTCACGCGTTCTCCACCCGGGCCCGGGCGCGTCGGACGAGCAGGGCGCCGACCGCACCGCTCGTCAGGCAGCCTCCGAGCAGGCACCACCAGGCGCTCAGCGGGCCGGGGTCGTAACCGGGCAGCGCCAGGGCCGACCACACCGGAGGGAGCACGACCAGGAGGAGGTTCCAGGGGGAGGGCAGGGACCAGGCGAGCACGGGGCACAGGACCAGGAACGCGCCGATGACCTTGACCGCGACCAGGGCCTCCACCTTGTTGCCCGTGAACGCGATCATCAACGCCACCAGGAGCGGCGCCTGGAGCGCGGCCACCAGAACGGCGGCCGCCGGAACGGGCGCCCCGCCGCCGAGCCCCGGGCCGCTCAGCGGCAGTGCCACGAGCAGTCCCACCAGGGACGCCAGCCCCGCCAGCCCCATGCGGTAGGCCAGGTACGCGGACACGGACACCGGGGAGACGCGCAGGACGAGCAGGGTGCCGTCGTCGCGTTCCTCGACGGCCCGCAGCCCCTGCACCACGCCGAACATCATGGGTACGTGCAACAGCACGAGCGCAGCCAGGACCGCCGGGGCGTGGGCGCGCAGGTCGAACCCGAAGGAGTCGAGCAGGAACCCCGCGACCGGCGCGAACAGCACCCGTAGGGTCAGGGCCAGCAGCACCGGCCCGCAGAGCAGGAGCAGCAGGAGGGGGTCGCGGCCGGTTCCGAAGAGGTCCGCGCGGGCCAGCCGGGCGATCGCGGGCACCCGCCCCCGACCGGCCGCCCGTACCGGGACGCCACCTCTCCGACGCCGCGCGCGCGGTCCTCCCGGTCGCTCTTCGGGGTCGGAGTCGGGGAGGGCGAGGAAGAGGCCGAGCACCGCCCACGCCAGTGCGTACATGACCCCGACCACCAGGTCCGGGGAGGCGGACGTCGGTTCCGCGGCCAGGCCGCGGTGGATGAGTTCGGCGCCCGCCGTGGTGGGGACCGCGTACATGAGCGGGTGCGCGAGGACCCCGGTGGTGTGCGCCAGGGGGACGACGACCAGCGGAGCGACCACCAGCGGCATCGCTAGGAGGAACCGGGGAGGGTCCGGGCGGCGCGCTCCCAGGGCCAGGCAGGCCGTGATCAGCAGGACCGACGTGAGCGCTACCCCTCCGAGCGCGACGGGCACGGACCACACCAGGTCGGCGGGCCGGTCGCGCAACGCCGCCGCCACCATGGGCAGGGCGACGCACGAGGCGAGGACGGTCAGCGTCCCCACCCGGGCGGTCACCCCCTCCACGGGGCGCAGCGGGGTCACCGCCAGTGCCCACCGTGTCCCCTCGACACGTTCGAAGAGGAGCAGGAAGGCGCCGAAGAGGGCACCGAACCCCGCGGTGTCCAGGAACAACAGCGGAGCGGCCACCGTGGCGGCGGCCCCGCCGGGCACGGCGAGCAGGACCAGGGTCCAGAGGACGCCCAGGGCGACCGCGACGGGGACGATCCCGTACCGGGCCTGGAGTCGGAGTTCCAGCGCGGTGGCGGCGGTCAGGCGTCTCACAGCCGCTCCCGGGTGACCTCGGTGAAGACGTCGGCCAGGGAGGCCTCCCTGGTGTGCAGCGTCTCCACCGCGCCCCTCCCGATCAGGTCCAGGAGTTCGGTGTCCTCGGCCAGGGACTCCACGGGGACCTCCCGGACGCCCCCTCCCCGGAGTTCGGCGACCAGCCCGGGGCGTCCGTACCGGATCTTGAAGTCGCGCGGGGCGTCGACGGCGGCGATCCGCCCCCGGACGACGAAGGCGACCCTGTCGCACAGCAGGTCGGCGGTGGTCATGTCGTGCGTGGTGAGGAAGACCGCGCACCCCCGCTCCGCGGCCCCGCGGACGACGTCGCGCACCAGGGCCGCGCGCACCGGGTCCTGTCCGGAGGTGGGCTCGTCCAGGAAGAGGACGTCGGGCCGGTTGACCAGTGCGCGGGCCAGGTTGAGGCGCATGCGCATCCCCTTGGACAGGTCCGACAGGCGGCGGTCGGCGGCCTCGGCCAGGTCCACCTCGGCCAGGAGCGCGTCCACGTCCTCGATCGGCCCCCGGTACAGGGACGCGAACGCGGCGAGGTTCTCGCGGGCGGTGAGCCGACCGAACCCGGCGGGGAGTTCGAAACCCACCCCGATCCTCTCGAAGTAGTCCCGGCCCCACGAGGCCGGCGGGCGCCCCAGGACGCGCACCTCGCCCCGATAGCGGCGCAGCAGCCGCGTCAGCACCTTCTGCGCGGTCGACTTGCCCGCCCCGCTGGGGCCCAGCAGGCCGAACACCTCGCCCCGGCCGACGGTGAAGTCCATCCGGTCGACGGCCGGGGCCTCGGCGCCCGGGTAGCGGACCGCGAGTCCTTCGACGGTGATGGCGGGTGTGGTCATGGGCGGACCTCGGGAGACAGGGGTTCCGGGGCGGGCAGGCCGCGCAGGGCGTGGAACACCCGGTCGATCAGGTCGGGCAGGTCGGCCTCCCCGCCCGTTTCGGACCAGGCGATGACGGCCGTGGACAGGGCCGCCGCGCACGCGGCCGCGACGGCCCGGGTCTCCACCCCGGGCTCCTCGCCCTCGGGTGTCAGCCCGCGCTCGAAGGCGGTGCGGGCCGAGGCGAGGTTCTCACCGATGCGGGCGCGCAGGCCGGGGATCGACAACAGGAGTTCCGTCCTGCGCAGCAGGGTCTCCCTCGCGTGTTCGTAGACCTGTCCGAGGCCGGTCATCGTGGCCCGGTGGATCCGCTCCACGGGCTCCTCGGTCACGGGCCTGGACCGGATCAGCTCCTCCAGCATGGGGTCGTAGTCGTCGTCGAGCACGACGGCCTCCTTGGACGGGAAGCAGCGGAAGAACGTCATGTGGGAGACCCCCGCCTCGCGGGCGATCTGCGCGACGGTGGTGGCCTCGTACCCCTGCTCGGCGAACAGCCGCAGCGCGACCTCCTGCACGGCGGCCCTGTTGCGTTCTCGGGTGCGCGCCTTGTCGTTCACACGGTCACCGTCCGGTCGGTCTCGGGAAGTGTTACTCACTAACATATGGTGTCCGGGGGCGGACCGCCACCCTCGGGGCCGGGTCGGGAGGGGCATGTCCCGGCGGGTGCGCCTCCGTGTTCGACGAAGGCCTCCGGGGCCGCGTCGCGAGCGCGAACCCGGCGGGGGTGCGGCGCCAAGGGTGCGTCAGGGGCCTTGAAAACAAATAAATAATCTGTTCTTATGTTTTCAAAGCCCCGAGTGACGGAGCGAGACCCCCATGGACCTGCTCGACGACTTCCCGGCCCGGGCCCGGCCTCGCCGCCTCGACCCGCTGAGCCGGTACCTCCGCCCGCTCTTCTTCCCGCCCATCGCGTACTTCCGCTGGACTCGCGGCCAAGATCGCCTGGACCACCGCCAACTCCGGCGCGGACGGTCTGGCCACCCTCCTGCCGCCGGGATCGGGCATGGTGGTCATGACCGTCGCCGTCGTCCTGGTGGCCCGCCGCCGCGGCCCGCCCCTGTCCCTCACGGGAGGCCGTGCGGACGACCGGCGGTCCGAGACGGCCGCCCGATGACCGGGCACATCGCTCTGGAGGAGAGGACTCACATGCCACCGGCGTTCTCGGAACGGGAACGGGCCCGCATCACCGACCTGCTGCTGGAGTCGGGGCGGACCCTGTTCACCACGCGGGGCCTGCGCAGGGCCTCCCTGGAGGAACTGGTCGCGCCGGCGGGTATCGCCAAGAGCAGCTTCTACGCCTTCTTCGACTCCAAGGAGGCCCTCTACCTGGAGTTGATGCTCCGCCGCATGTCCGCGGTCAAGCGGCGCGTCATCGACGAGGCCCTGACCTCGGTCGATGACACCGAGGAGGCCCTACGGCGCTTCCTGCGCGCCACCCTGGAGGTGCTGGACACCGACCCGCTCTACCGACGTCTCATGACCCACCCCGAGGAGATGGACGCGGTCCTGCGCCGGGCCGACCCCGAGGTCATCGCGGGGCTCCCCGACAACCCGGTCAACGCGCTGAACACGTTCGTCGCCGCCGGACTGGCCAAGGGCGACCTGGTGTCCGCCGACCCCGCCGCCATCGTCGGAGTGCTCCAGTCGGTCATGCTGCTGCCCATGAACGCCGACCGGTTGGCGGACCCCTCGGCCTACGACCGGACCGTCGACCTGATGATCGACGTCGTCGCGCGCGGCCTCGCCGCACGGAGGGAGTAGACGTGCACGCCCTACTGCTCACCCACGGCACCCGGGGGGACGTCCAGCCGTTCCTGGCCCTGGCCCTCGCCCTGTCCGCCGCCGGGCACACCGCGACGGTCGCCGGCCCCGAGTCCTACGCGCCGCTCGCCGACGCGTTCGGCGTTCCCTACCACCCGGTCGACGACGGCCCCAACGCGCTCATGGACGACCCCGCCATGGCGGGGGTGGGGGAGACCGGGCTGCACGGACTGCGCGGAGCCGTCCACACCGTCACCCTGCTGCGCGAGATCACCCCGCGCCTGCGCCCGGTCTACACCGACATGGCCGCGACCGTCGACCTCGGCGCCGACATCGTCGTGCACATCCCCGGCATGCCGGGCGCGCACATCGCCGAGCGACTGGGGGTGCCCGCGGTGCCCGTGGCACTGCAACCCTCCTGGGTGCCCACCGGCGCCTTCCCCGCCCCCGGGGTGCCCTGGCCGAGATGGGTCCCCGCCCGGTTCGACCGGCTGAGCTACCGGCTGGCGGAGACGGCCCTGCGCGGCCAGCGCAAGGTCGCCGACGACCTGCGCCGGGACCTGGGGCTCACGCCCCGGCCCGGCGCCCACGACCCGCTGGTGCGCCCGGACGGGACCCCGGCCACCGTGATCCACGCCTTCAGCCGCCACCTGGTGCCCGCCGACACCGGCTACCCCTCCTGGGTGCGCACCACCGGCTTCTGGTCCGCCCCCGAGGACGGCGCGTGGGATCCCCCGAAGGCGCTGGAGGGGTTCCTGTCCGCCGGGGACCCCCCGGTGTTCATCGGGTTCGGCAGCCTGCCCGACCCCGATCCCGACGCCACCGGGCGCATGGTCGCCGCGGCCGTTCGGCGGGCCGGGGTCCGAGCGGTACTCGCCTCCGGCCGGGGAGGTGTCACCACCGTGGACGGTGAGGACGTCCTGGTCATCGACCAGGCTCCGCACGGGTCGCTGTTCCCGCGCTGCTCGGCCGTCGTCCACCATGCCGGGGCCGGGACCACGGGGGCCGCCCTGGCCTCGGGGCGCCCCCAGGTCGTCTGTCCCTTCTGGGGCGACCAGCCGTTCTGGGCCGGGCGCGTCCACGTCGCCGGGGCCGCCCCCGCGCCGCTGAACGGCCGCCGCCTGACGGAGGACGCCCTGGCGGGCGCTTTGACCCAGGTGCTCACCGGAGGGGAGATCGCCGCGTGCGCCGCCGACCTGGGCGAGCGGGTCCGGGCCGAGGGCGGTACCGCGGAGGCGGTGCGGATCCTGGAAGAGGTCCTGGCGAGCGAGGGCGTCGGCTGACGGGGGCTCCTCACTCGGAGGGCGGGCCGTCCCCGGTGGTCGTGCGCAGCACCAGCCGCATGGTCAGCCCGCCCCCGGGTGTGGAGTGGGGGGTGAGGGAGCCGCCCATGGCCTCCGCGAACCCCTGGGAGAGGGCCAGGCCCAGCCCCAGGCCGGCCTCGTTGTCGGTGTCCCCGAACCGCTGGAAGGGGGCGAACATCCTCTCGCGCTCCTCCTCCGGCACCCCCGGCCCGTGGTCGACGACCAGCACCTCCACGGTGTCCCCGTCCCAGGTCGCCGACACGGTGGGCGGCCTGTCCCCGGGACTGAACCTCAGGGCGTTGCCGACGACGTTGGCCAGCACCCGGTCCAGCAGCCCCGGGTCGGCCAGCACGTCGGGGAGCCGCTCCGACACGTCCACTCGGACCGCGCCGCCGACCTCGCCGAACTGTTCCAGGGCGGCGAACACCGACCCACGCGCGGACAGGGCCTCCAGGGTCACCCCCAGCACCCCCGCCTGGAGGCGGCTCATGTCCAACAGGTCGGCCACCAGCCGTGTCAGGTGGTCCAGGGACTCGTCGGCCACGGCCAGCAGGTGGGCGCGGTCCTCCTCGCCGAAGCTCACCTCCTCGCTGCGCAGGCTGGTGACGGACGCCTTCGCCGAGGCCAGGGGGGCGCGCAGGTCGTGGCTGACGGCCGACAGCAGGGCCGTGCGCATCCGGTCCGCCTCGGCCAGGGGCTTGACGGTGGCGACCTCCTCGGCCAAACGTTCTTGACGCAGCGCGACGGCGGCCTGGGCGGCGAAGGCCTCGATGACGCGGCGGTCCGACGCCGCGGGTTCGCGGCCCCGCAGGACCAGGGTGAGACGGTCGTCCACGGGAACGTCGATGTCGCCCTCGGCCGGAGCCCGGCACGACCCCTTCCCGTTCCTCCCCGCGAAGGCGACCACCGACCAGGACGCGGGGTCGCGCCGGTGATCCGGGCCGACGGGGGTGTCCGCCCGGCGCTCCAACAAAGTGACCGAGGTGAGGGAGAAGGTCTCCAGCAGTCGGTCCATGAGCGCCTCCAGCGGACGCGACCCGCGCAGCACGTTCCCGGCCACCGTGGCGAGGATCTGCGCCTCGGCGCCGGCCCGCGCGGCCTCCCGGGTGCGCCGGGCGGCCTGGTCCACCACCACGCTCACCGAGAGGGCCACGACCACGAAACCCGCCAGGGCCAGCAGGCTCTGCGGGTGGGCCACCGCGAAGGTGAGGTAGGGCCGCGTGTACAGGAGGTTGAGCAGGAGGAAACCGCACACCGCCGCCAGCAGGGCGGGCCACAGGCCGCCGACGAGGGCCACCACGGTCACCGTGGCGAAGACCAGGACGACACCGCTGGCGAGGTTGTCCTCGTCCACGGGCAGTCCCAGACCGAAACCCACGGCCACCAGGGCCATGAGGGCCAGGGCGCAGGCGGCCAGCCGACGGCGCCGCGAGACCGGGTTCACCGCGTGCCCGCGCGCCCCCGCCCCGCCCTGTTCGTGGGTGACCAGGTGGACGTCGATCGCACCGGCCAGCGCGGTGACGGCGGTCCCGGTCCCGGGTCGGAGCACGCGGGCGATCCGGCTCCGGCGGCCGGTGCCGAGGACGAGCCGGGTGGCGTTGACACCGCGCGCGAAGGCGATGAGGGCGTGCGGTACGTCCTCGCCCAGAACCTGGTGGTAGGTGCCTCCCAGACTCTCCATCAGCAGGCGCTGGCGGGCCAGCAGGGCCGGGTCGGCCCCGGTGAGTCCGTCGCTTCGGGCCACGTGCACGGCCAACAGGTCGGCGCCCTTGCCGTGCTGGGCGATCCGGGCGGCCCGGCGGATCAGCGTCTCGCCCTCGGGGCCACCGCCGAGGGCGATCACGACCCGTTCACGGGCTTTCCAGGCGTCGGTGACCCCCTCTTCGGAGCGATACCGCTCCAACTCGGCGTCCACCCGCCCGGCCAACCACAGCAGCGCCAACTCGCGCAGGGCCGACAGGTTGCCGGGTCGGAAGTAGCCGCCCAGGGAGGTGTCGATCCTCTCCGGGGCGTAGACGTTGCCGTGCGCCAGACGACGGCGCAGCGCCTCGGGGGTCATGTCGACGAGTTCGATCTGGTCGGCCCTTCGGACCCAGGAGTCCGGGACGGTCTCGCGTTGACGGATGCCGGTGATCTGCTCGACGACGTCGCCGAGCGATTCCAGGTGCTGGATGTTGAGGGTGGACAGCACCGTGATGCCCGCCTTCAGCAGGACCTCGATGTCCTGCCGGCGCTGGGCGTTGCCGCTGCCCGGGGCGTTGGTGTGGGCGAGTTCGTCGACCAGGACGACCTGCGGGGCGCGCCGCAGGACGGCCTCCAGGTCCATCTCCTCGATGACGCCCCCCCGGTGGGAGACCGCACGGCACGGGACGACCTCCAGGTCGTCGACCATCGCCTCGGTCAGGACCCGGCCGTGGCATTCCACCAGGCCGATGACGACGTCCGCGCCCCGGTCCCGGCGCCGGTGGGCCTCGTCCAACATCCGGTAGGTCTTGCCCACACCGGGGGCCGCACCCAGATACACCCGCAACTCGCCACGCGTCACCGCCACGCCTCCTTCGCAGCCATTGTGGCCGGTCGGAGGGCGTTCTGTTCCGCTCAAGCGCTAATTGTCCGCTAAATCCACCGGTCGGGGCGCTAAGGAAGCGCTATCCCGTCGGCACCGCCCTCGGCCCGGGCCTCACGATCGTCTCGAAGCTCCGCGGCGGCGGGGCGTGCCGGCCGGGTCGACCGGGCGGCACGCCCCCGAGCCCGAGTGGGTCGACGCCCCTCACCGGCGCGCCACGCTCCGACCACGGAGACCCCGCGTGGGCCCGGGGCGGACCTCCTCGCCCTCACCCCGGATGTTCCCGCGGCCTGACACCACGCGGCGCGGCGGCCGAGGCCACCGCGCCCTGCCTACCATCGGTGCGGTGGGCTCGCGTCCCACCGCACCGAACGCACGAAGAACGGACCGACCATGAGCGATGGGAACGAGGCGCCACCCACGGTGCTCGTCGTCGACGACGACCCTCGCCTGCGCAAGACGCTGGAGCTCAACCTGCGGGCCCGCGGCTACACCGCCTACCTCTCCGACAGCGGTGAGCACGCGCTCAGGATCATCGCCCACCACCACCCGGGGCTGGTCCTGCTCGACCTCGGCCTGCCCGGGATGAGCGGACTGGACGTCCTGCGGGGGCTGCGCGGCTGGACGCGGGTCCCGGTCGTGGTCCTGTCCGGACGCGACACCGAGGCGATGAAGGTCCAGGCCCTGGACCTGGGCGCCGACGACTACGTGGTCAAGCCGTTCGGCATGGACGAGCTGTTCGCCCGGGTGCGGGCCGCCATGCGCCGCACCGCCGACACCGCCGCGCCCGAGGCGACCGTGGCCACCGAGCACTTCACCGTCGACCTGGCCGCCAAGCAGGTCACCCGGGGCGGAGAGCCGGTCCGGCTGACACCCCGTCAGTGGCACATCGTCGAGGTGCTGGTGCGCAACCGCGGGCGCCTGGTGACCCAGCGCGAGCTGCTGCACGAGGTGTGGGGGCCCGAGTACGAGAGGGAGAGCAACTACCTGCGCGTGTTCATGACCAAGATCCGCCAGCGCCTGGAACCCGACCCGCCGCGTCCCCGGTACTTCCTCACCGACCCGGGACTGGGGTACCGCTTCCAGAACGGCGAAGGGGAATGAGGCCGGTGGGGGCTCCGCTCCCGTGGAGGCGGGTGAAGGGGGGCCCGCCGGGGGCGCGTGGCCGGGGCGGGCCGCACGGGTCGGGGATGTGGAGGCGGCCCCCGCTGGTGACGGTCACGGCCTTCGGCACCCTCATCCTGGTCGGCACCCTGCTCCTGTGCCTGCCCGTCGCCGACGACGGCTCCGCCACCCCGTTCCTCACCGCGCTCTTCACCGCGACCTCGGCGGCCAGCGTGACCGGGCTGGTGGTGGTGGACACCGCGGACCACTGGTCCCCCTTCGGAGAGGCCGTGATCCTCGCCCTGATCCAGGTGGGCGGGTTCGGGGTCATGGCCATGGCCACCGTCCTCACCCTGGTGGTGAGCCGGCGCATGGGACTGCGCATGGCCGTCACCACCGGCTCCGAGACCAGGAGCGTGTCCTTGGGCGAGGTGCGTCAGCTGGTGCTGGGGGTGCTGTGGGTGACCCTCGTGTTCGAGGGCGTCCTGGCCCTCCTGCTCACCCTGCGCTGGTGGGTCGCCTACGACCTGTCCTTCGTCGGCGCCCTGCACACGGGCGTGTTCCACTCGATCTCCGCGTTCAACAACGCCGGGTTCTCGCTGTACTCCGACAGCCTGACGGGTTACGCCACCGATCCCTGGATCACGGTGCCCGTCGCCCTGGGGGTCATCGCGGGAGGGCTCGGTTTTCCCGTGTGGGTGGAGCTGTGGCGGTTCTCCCGCCGTCGACGGGAACGGCGGCACTGGACGCTGCACGCCAAGCTCACCCTGGGGACGACGGCGGCCCTCCTGCTCATCGGGTTCGCCGCCTTCCTGGCCCTGGAGTGGACGAACCCCGCGACCATGGGCCCCCTGAGCGCGCCGGACAAGGCCCTCACCGCGTTCTTCCAGTCGGTGATGCCGCGCACGGCGGGGTTCAACAGCCTGGACTTCGGCGCGATGCGGACCCAGACGCTGCTGGTCACCGACATGCTGATGTTCATCGGCGGCGGAAGCGCGGGCACCGCGGGCGGCATCAAGGTCACCACGTTCGCCGTGCTGATCCTGGTGGCCTACGCCAACGTGCGCGGCGAACCGACGGTGCACGCGGCGGGCCGCCGACTGACCGCCGGCACGGCCTCGCAGGCGACCACGGTGGTGATGTCGGCCTTGGGGCTGGTGCTGGGGGCGACCCTGATCCTGATGACGGTCAGCCCGTTCACCCTGGATCAGATCCTCTTCGAGACGACGTCGGCGTTCGCGACGGTGGGGCTGTCCACGGGCATCACCGCCGATCTTCCCCCCGTGGGACAGGGAGTGCTGATCTTCCTGATGTTCGTCGGCCGTATCGGACCCGTCACCCTGGCGTCGGCCCTGGCGCTGCGTCGGCACGGGCGGCTCTACGAGCTTCCGGAGGAGCGTCCGATCGTCGGTTGACCGGCAGGGCGCGGAACGTGATCCCGGGGGGTGCCCTTTTCGTGAAAGCCGCCACCTGATAAGGTTGAACTGGCCTTATGACGATTTGTACGCGGGGAGGTGCGTTGATGGTCCGCAACACGACCTCGCCAATCGAACCCGCGCACACCCGGCCCTTCTCCGATGAGTCGACCTTCAGGCGACTCCCGGTCTTCTCTTCCGTCGGCCGACACCGTTTCGCCGAACGCCACGAGATCCCGGTCCGCAATCCCCGTCCGCTGGGCACCAACGGCTACTCCAACTCGTGGGGCACCAACGCCCACGGTGAGCTCAGCGCCTGCCCGCCCGGACGCCGCTGATCCGCCCTCTCGGGCACTTCTTCCTTTCGCGCGATCCTTGTTCCGCGCGCACGCCGGCAACGCACCGGTGACCCCGGTGTGCCTTCGTCCGTGACGGACGGGACGGGAGTCTTCCGTCCCGGTCGTGCGCACGGCACCCTTCGCGTGCCCTTCCGCATTCTCGTGCACTGATCGCCGACCGTGCCGTGTCCGACGCCACGGCCTTCCTCGGCGTGCCCGCGCACGCCCGAGGAGTCGGCGGGAGACGTGAAAGGCCGACGGCTTGCTGCTGTTGCTGCTCCTTGCCCTGCTCACAGTGATCACTGTGTTCTCTTTCGTGATCGCCCGTTTCGCGGGACGCGCCACCGGATGGCCTCTCGCCGCGATGCTCGCCCTGCTCACCCTGCTGGTCCTGGTACGGGGCCCCGACCTCTGGAACGGGGGACCGGCCCTGGAGGCCTCCGTCCCCTGGATGCCCTCCCTGGGGGTGGGTCTGAACCTGCGCATGGACGGCCTCGCCTGGCTGTTCTGCGTGCTCGTCCTGGGGGTGGGCGCCCTCGTGATGGCCTACTCCGCCCGCTATTTCCCTCCCGGGCGACGTACCGGCTTCTACACGCTGATGAGCGCCTTCGCCCTGGCGATGACGGGACTGGTCCTGGCCGACGACCTCGTCCTGCTCTTCGTCTTCTGGGAACTGACCACCATCTGCTCCTTCTACCTGATCGGCCTGTCCGGGCCCGCGGCCGCGCGGCCCGCGGTGCGCACCTTCCTGCTCACCGCCCTGGGCGGGTTGGCCCTGCTCGCCGCGGTGGTGTTGCTGTGGGTGCGCACGGGCACCACACGGATCAGCGTCATCCTGGACGATCCCACCTGGACCCAGGACACCGGTTTCGCCACCCTCGTGGCGGCGCTGGTCGTCGTCGCGGTCTTCACCAAGTCGGCCCAGTTCCCCTTCCACTACTGGCTGCCCGACGCCATGGCCGCGAGCACCCCGGTCAGCGCCTACCTGCACGCGGCGGCCATGGTCAAGGCCGGCGTCTACCTCGCCATGCGGTTCTCCCCGGCCTTCGCGGACAACGCGTTCTGGGGGACCACGCTGATCGTGTTCGGTCTGACCACCGCCCTCATCGGCGCGCTGTTCGCCCTACGACGTCACGACCTCAAAGAGCTGACCGCCTACTCCACGGTCAGCCAACTGGGGTTCCTCATCGCCGTCATCGGTGTGGGGACCCCGCAGGCGCTCATCGCCGCGGCCGCGCACACCCTGGCCCACGCCCTGTTCAAGGTGACGCTGTTCATGGCGGTCGGCGTGATCGACAACCGGACCGGCACCCGGGACCTGCGCCGCCTGGGCGGCCTCGCCCGCACGATGCCCGTCACCGCCGCCGTGACCGCACTGGCCGCGCTGTCCATGGCCGGAGTGCCCCCGCTGCTCGGTTTCGTCAGCAAGGAGAACGTGTTCGAGGCCCTGCTGCACACCACGCACCAACCGTGGATCGGCCCGTTCGCGGCCATCGCGGCGGTGCTGGCCGCGGCGCTGACCGTCGCCTACTCCTTCCGCTTCGTGTACGGAACCTTCTGGGGGGCACAGAGACGGGACCCCGCCACGGAACGACCCCGCGAAGCGGGCGCCCTCCTCCTGTTCGCCCCGGTCGTCACCGCCTCGGCCGGCCTGATCCTCGGCCTCTCCGTGCCCCTGCTCGATCCCATGATCGAGCGGGCGGCCGCCGACGCCACCCATGCCGACGCCGAGGCCCACTTGGCGCTCTGGCACGGCCTGAACCCGGCACTGGGCATGTCGGCGCTCGCGCTGATCCTCGGCGCCCTGCTGATCCGTGTCTCCTCCGCCGGTGAGCGCCTCGCCGAACGCCGCTTCCCGCCGGTGCGCGGTACCGCGGTCTTCGAGCGGATCCACTCCGTCGTCATCGCGCTGGGCGTGCGCGTGGGCGACCCCACCCGGACCGACGCACCCACCCGGCACCTGGCCGTCCCCTTCGTACTGATCATCGTGTTCGCATCGGTGATGGCCGTCGTGGGTCCGGGCCACGGGCCGCCCGCTGGGCCGACCTCCCGTGCCCTGGACTGGTTGCCGCTCGTGCTGATCACGGCCGCCGTGCTCACGGCCGTGGTGACCCGGTCGCGGATGGCCGCCCTCGCGCTCATCGGGCTCTCCGGGTTCGCCACCGCCGTGTGGTTCGTGTTCCTGGGGGCCATCGACGTGGCACTCACCCAGCTCCTCGTGGAGATCCTGACCGTGGTGGTGGCGGTGCTGGTACTGCGCAGGCTCCCCACCGAGTTCCACCGGGCCCGTCCCTCGCGGGCGGTCGCCACCGCCGCCATCGCCATCCCGGCCGGTGTCGCCGCGGGCGCGGGGGCCTACTTCCTCACCGGCCGCAGGGAACCCTCGGCGGTGAGCGAACACCTGCTGGAGAACGCGGTCCAGGACACCGGCGGGACCAACGTCGTCAACACCGTCCTCGTCGACTACCGGGCCCTGGACACCCTGGGAGAGCTCACCGTCCTGGGGGTGGCCGGACTCATCATCATCGCCGTCCTGCACTCGGCGGGGCTCACCGCGATGGGCGGCACCCGACCTTCGGCGTCGCACACCAATCCGATCTGGGACGCCGACGACAACACCGTCATCATGCGCACCGTCGCCCGCGTGCTCATCCCGCTGCTGATGGTGTGGTCGGTCTACCTGCTCATGCGGGGGCACAACGCCCCCGGCGGCGGGTTCATCGCCGGACTCGTCGGCGGCTCCGCCTTCGCCCTGGCCTACCTGTCCGCGTCCAGCGCCTCGGTGGCCCGCATTCGCCTGGCCTATCCGGCCATCATCGCCGCGGGGATCCTCGTCGCGCTCGTCTGCGGCCTTCTCGGCTTCGCCGACGGCTCCTTCCTGCGGCCCCTGCACGCCGACATCGCCCTGCCCTGGGGCGGCCACTACCACTTCACCACCGCGCTCGTCTTCGACGTCGGCGTCTACCTGACCGTGGTCGGCGTGATGCTGACCGCGCTCAACCAGCTGGGCCTGCCCAAGGGACCCGGACCCGAGGCCGACGAACAGGACGTTCCCGAGTCGATCCGGCACGAATCGGCCACCGGAGGTACCCGATGACCCTGGCCATCACGATCGGCGTGCTGACCGCCGGTGCCGTCTACCTGATCCTGCAACGCGGCATGGTCCGCATCGTCCTGGGTTTCGTCCTGCTCAGCCACGCCGTCAACCTCCTGCTGATGTCGGCGGGCGGAGTCTTCCACCGTGGTGAGCCCCTGCTGGACCGGGGGGTCGGCGAGCCCCTGGCCGACCCGCTGCCCCAGGCGTTCGTGCTCACCGCGATCGTCATCGCCTTCTCCATCACCATCTACATGCTCACCCTCGCCGCCACCGGCAAGGGAGACGACACGGAGGACGACTCATGACCTCTGCGCTCCTGCCGCTCCTGGTCGCCGCCCCCCTCGTCAGCGCCGCGTTGTCGACCCTGTTCACCTCGCGTGCCGTGACCCGACCCCTCCTGACGGGCACCGCCGCCCTCGCGCTGCTCGGAGGGCTGGTCCTGCTCCGGACCACCGCCGACGGCCGGGTCCTCGCCCACCAGGTGGGCCTGTGGCCGGCCGGGGTGTCCATCCCCTTCGTGGCCGACACCTTCAGCGCCCTGATGGTGACCACCACCGCCCTGCTGGTCCTGGTGTGCTCCTTCTTCGCCATCGCCACCGGCGAGGCCGACCGCCGCTACTTCGCGCCCCTCGTCCTGGTCCTCTCGGCGGGTGTGTACGGCGCGCTGCTCACCGGGGACCTGTTCAACCTGTTCGTGTTCGTCGAGGTGATGCTGCTGCCCTCCTACGGGCTGATGGCCATCGCCGGGACCCTGCGCGGTCTGCGGGCCGGGCGCACCTACGTCGCCGTCAACCTGCTCACCTCCACGATCTTCCTCGCCGGAGTGGCCCTGGTGTACGGGACCGCAGGGACCGTGCACCTGGGGGAACTGGCCGGCGCCGCGAGCGAGTCGCCGACGATCGCCGTCGCCATGGGCGTGGTCCTGCTGGCCATGGCGATCAAGTCGGCGGTGGTGCCCGTGCACGGATGGCTCGTGCGCGCCTACACCGCGCCCTCGCCCGCCGTCACCGCCCTGTTCTCCGGCCTGCACACCAAGGTCGCCATCTACGCGATCTATCGCCTGTACGCGGTCACCTTCGAGGGGCAGGCGTCGCTGCTGTGGGTCGGACTGGTCATTTTCACCGCGACCATGGCCATCGGTGTCCTCGGTGCCGTGGGTGAGACCACCACCCGGTCGATCCTGGCGTTCCACATGGTCAGCCAGATCGGCTACATCCTGCTCGGCGTCGCCCTGTTCACCGAACTCGGCCTCATGGCCGGCATCTTCTACCTGGTCCACCACATGGTGGTCAAGGCGTCGCTCTTCCTCTCCACCGGCGCGGTGGAGCACGTCCACGGCACCGGTGACCTGGAACGACTGCGCGGGCTGGCCCGCGGCGAACCGCTGCTGGCCCTCGCCTTCCTGGGGGCCGCGCTGTCCCTGGCCGGGCTACCGCCCTTCTCGGGTTTCGTCGCCAAACTCACCCTGGTCGCCGCGGCCTTCGAGGCGGGGCACTGGACCGTCGCCGCGGTGGCCATCGCCGTCAGCCTCATCACGCTGATGTCGATGCTCAAGATCTGGGGCTCGGTCTTCTGGGGCCGTCCTCCGAGCCCGGAACCCGGAGTGGGAGGTCCGGGTGGTGGAACGGCGACGGCCACCGCCCCCGCCGCGGTGCGGATCCGCCCCGCCCTGGTCCTGCCCGCCGTCGCGCTGACGGGCGTCACCCTGTGCGTCGGCCTGGGTGCCCAGGTCCTGCTCGATCTGAGCGCCCAGGCGGCGGCCCATCTCCTGGACACCTCTGCCTACGTCGAGGCGGTGACGAACCGATGACCGATCTTCTCCGCAGAACCGCGCTGATCGTGTGGTTCCCCTTCTTCTACGGCTTCCGGGTGGTGGTCTCCTCGCTCCGTGTGGCCTGGGACATCCTCACCCCCGGCAGCGCCGCGGCGCCCGCCTTCGTCGAAGTGCCCCTGAACGCCCGGACCGACCTGGAGGTCACCGCCATCGCCAACATGATCTCCCTGACACCCGGGACGTTCACGATGGCCACCCGCCTGGATCCGCCGACCCTGTGGATCCACGGCCTGTACACCGCCCACGAGCAGGACTTCCTCCACGAGATCCATCAGATGGAGGACTACCTGTTGGGCATCACCCGCCCCCACGGCGCGCCCGCACGCACGGACACGGAGGTGCCCCGATGAACCCCGTCGATCTCGCCCTGCTGCTCCTGGGGGTCTCGATGGTCGTGGCCGTCCACCGGATCCTCATCGGTCCCTCCAAGGCCGACCGGGGAGTCGGATCCGACATGGTCTTCTTCGGGTTCGTCGGCATCGTCGCGGTCCTGGGGTTGCGCCTGGACTCCGCCCTGGTGGTCGACATCGTGCTCGTGTGCACCCTCGTCGGCTTCCTGGCGGCCCTCTCCCTGGCCCGACTCGTCTCCGGAGGCAAGCGATGACCCCGAACGAAGTCCTCGCCGTCGTCTGCGCGATCACCGGGGCGTTCATCTTCGCCGTGGGCGCCTTCGGCCTGCTCCGTCTGCCCGACTTCTACGGGCGTCTGCAAGGGATCTCGATCTCCGCCGGCCTGGGGACGGCCCTGCTCCTGCTCGGACTCCTGTTGTGGTTCCCCACACCGGAGAACGTCCTCAAGATCGGTCTTGCCCTGCTCGTGCAACTCGCCACCGTCGCGGTGGGCGGCAACGCCCTCGCCAGGGCCGGTTATCTGGTCGGCACCCCGGCCGCGCCGAACACCCGGCACGACGCGCTCGCCGCGGCCGACCCGAACGACCCCATGCACGAGGACTGACGTGTTCCCGTGCCTCGGCGGCCGTTTCCGCCGGGCCCGGGAAGGAGGCGAAGATCATGGATGACGTGTTCGTAGGTGAGGCCCGCACCGCGTTCCAGCTTCTCGCGTTACTGGCCACGGTGCTCAGCGGGTTCCTGCTCCGCCGGGCCCTCCGAGCGCACGCGTGGCTCAAGGACCTGCGCCGGGCGGCCTCCCCACCCCTGCGCGACCTGCCCGAGGCCGGTACACCCGTCCTGGTGAGCGGGGTCGCCGAGGCCGGCCCCGCCGGATGGCTGACCGCTCCCTACTCCGGCACCAGGTGCGTGTGGTACCGCGTCGAGGTGTGGGAGCGTCGGCCCGAGCCGGGCACCCGTTACGAGAGCCCGCGCCTGAAGATGCTCTCCTCGGAGCAGAGCGGCGCCCCTTTCGTGCTGCGCGATCGCACGGGGGCGGCGCGGTGTTATCCCCGAGAGGTCACCATGGACCGCATCGCCCTGACCCACAGCTCCCGGGTCGCCGCCCGGGAGGAGCGGGCCCCCGCCGACGCCGGAACGGAGGCGGACACCGAACCGGTGCCCACGGCGCTCGAACACTCCTACCAGGAATGGTCCATCGCGCCGGGGACCCCCCTGGTGGTCCACGGCACCGTGTACCCCTGGGACGGGGCTGCCGTGATCGCGGCCTCTCCGGAGGGGCGGCTGTTGTTCTCCACCAGGACCGCACCGCAGTTGCGCGACGCCTACCGGACGATGGAGTTCATCGGTTCGGCGGTGTTCCTCCTGTGCTCGGCGTCTTTGGTGTGGCTGATCCTCACCTGATCGCCCGGCCCCGGCCTCAGCCCCCGCCGCTCCGGGACCGGTCCCGGAGCGGCGGGGGCGCCGTGTTCCGGGGCGGGCCGCAGTGATCGGGCGCTCCGGGGCGAGGCGCCCGGCCGGCACGTCCACGTGGGCTGTCGCGCGGCGGCGCCGGTCGGCCGTTCCCGCGAGTCGGGAACGAGGGCGCGCCGGCCTCCCGACAGAGGCGTTCCCGGTGGCGGCCGGGTGGCTCGCCTCGGCGTGTGCGCGCGGGAGGAGCGGGGTCGGGGTCCGGGAACGACGGCCTCCCCGCGAGGAGGAGGCCCCGGGGCCATGCGGCGGAGTGGGCCGATGGGATATCATCAGCCAATGCTGATATCAGTCGATGCTGACCTCATGAAGGTGCTGGCGGATCCCCTGCGGATGCGCATCGTGACCCTTCTGGCCGATGAGACCCTGTGCACCACCCACCTCATGGAGGAGACGGGCGCGAAGCAGACGAACCTGTCCAACCATCTGCGGGTCCTGCGTGAGGCCGGTGTGGTGGAGACCGAGCCCTGTGGCCGGTTCACCTACTACCGGCTGCGCCCCGAGGCCTTGGAGGATCTCGCCGGAGCCCTGGGAGACCTCGCCGCCACCGCGCGCGCCGCCGGTGCCGTGAACAGGAGGGCCTGCTGATGGTCTCGGCCGAGGAGGTCACGAAGGGCCCGGACGGGTCCGTCGTCGCCAGGCTCTCCACCCTGGACCGGTTCCTGGCGGTGTGGATCCTACTGGCGATGGTCGTCGGTCTGGGGTTGGGCCGTCTGATCCCGGGACTGAACGGGGTCCTGGCCTCGATGGAGGTGGGCGGGATCTCCCTGCCCATCGCCCTGGGCCTGTTGATCATGATGTACCCGGTCCTGGCCAAGGTGCGCTATGACCGGTTGGACACCGTCACCCGCGACACCCGTCTGCTCGTCTCCTCCCTGGTGGTCAACTGGGTGCTCGGTCCGGCGGTGATGTTCGCGCTGGCCTGGATCTTCCTGGCCGACCTGCCCGAGTACCGGACCGGCCTGATCATCGTCGGCCTGGCCCGGTGCATCGCCATGGTGATCATCTGGAACGACCTGGCCTGCGGGAACCGTGAGGCCGCCGCGGTGCTGGTCGCGCTCAACTCGATCTTCCAGGTACTGGTCTTCGGCCTACTGGGCTGGTTCTACCTGGACCTGCTCCCGGGCTGGCTGGGGCTGGACACCGGCGGTTTGGACGTGTCCCCGTGGCTGATCGCGCTCAACGTGGTGATCTTCCTCGGGATCCCGCTGGCGGCCGGGTTCCTCACCCGGACCCTGGGTGAGAAGAGGATGGGCCGGGAGCGCTACGAGTCGGCGTTCCTGCCCCGGATCGGTCCGTGGGCGCTGTACGGATTGTTGTTCACCATCGTGCTGCTGTTCGCCCTTCAGGGCGACACCATCATCGGCCGTCCCCTGGACGTGGTGCGCATCGCGATCCCGCTGTTGGTCTACTTCGCCCTGATGTGGTTCGGTACCTTCGCGTTGGGCAAGGCGCTGGGGATGGACTACGGGCGCACCACCACGCTGGCGTTCACCGCGGCGGGCAACAACTTCGAGTTGGCCATCGCGGTGGCCATCGCGACCTTCGGGGTCACCTCGGGGCAGGCCCTGGCGGGGGTCGTGGGCCCGCTGATCGAGGTGCCCGTGCTGGTGGGGCTGGTGTACGTGTCGCTGGCCTGGCGCAAACGCTTCGCCCCCGCGCTCCGCTGAGGATCGCGTCCGAGGACGGGGGCCGCCCGTGCGCGGCCCCCGCTCCGTCGCCTCGGCGCCTCCCACCGGACGCGGCCATCGTTCATCCCCGAAGGAACGGACATGCACACCGAGCACACGGTCGACGTCGCCGTCATCGGCGGTGGTCAGGCCGGCCTGGCCACCGGATACTTCCTGCGCCGGGCCAAGACGGACTTCGTCATCCTGGACGCCGGGAACGGGTCGGGAGGCTCCTGGCCCGAGTACTGGGACTCCCTGCGCCTGTTCTCCCCGGCCGCGCACAGCATGCTCCCCGGCTGGTGGATGCCCGAGGAGGAGGGGAGAGAGTACCCCTCGGCCGCCCACGTGGCCTGGTACCTGGGCGAATACGAGCGCCGCTACGACCTGCCCGTCCGCCGGCCGGTCCGGGTGCGCCGGGTCGAGCGGGCCGGTGACCGGTTGCGGCTGACCACCGACGGGGACACCTGGTCGGCGCGGCACGTCATCAGCGCCACCGGGACCTGGCGGTCGCCGCACATCCCCGACCTCCCCGGCCGGGACGTCTTCGAGGGCGGGCAACTCCACACCGTGGACTACCACCGGCCCGACGGGTTCGCCGGTCGGCGCGTCGTGGTGGTGGGCGGCGGCAACTCGGCCGCCCAGATCCTCGCCGAACTCTCCGAGGTCGCCGACACCACCTGGGTCACCGCCCGACGGCCCCGGTTCCTGCCCGACGACGTCGACGGGCGGGCGCTCTTCGCCATCGCCACCGGCGCCCGGAAGGCGGCCGACCGGGGTGAGCCGAGTCCCGCCGGCATCGCGGACCTGGGGGACATCGTGGTCGTCCCGAGCGTGCGCGGGGCCCGTGAGCGCGGCGCCCTCAAGGCCGAGCCGATGTTCGACCACCTCACCCGTACCGGGGTGGCCTGGGCGGACGGGACCACGATGGACTGCGACGTGATCCTGTGGTGCACGGGCTTTCGCCCGGTGCTGGACCACCTGGCCCCACTGGGGCTCGTCGACGAGCGGGGGCGGGTCCCCGTGGTGGGCACCCGCTCCCGCGCCGAACCCCGACTGCACCTGGTGGGCTACGGGGACTGGACCGGTCCCGCCTCGGCCACCCTCATCGGGGCGGGCCGCACGGCCAAGGCCGCCGTCGCGGAGGTCGTCGGTTCCCTCCGCGAGGGGTGAGGACCGAGCGTCATCGGCGCGCCTCGCGCAGAAGCCGGCGTACGACGTGGCGGGCGTCGCGGCCGACTCCGCGCAGGGTGGCCGAGGAGAAGCTCCGCTGGAATTCCAGCCCCACGTATCCCAGCCCGGGGACCGTGGTGGACACCCCGCCGCGATGCCGCGGGCGTCCCTCGGCGTCCAGGGCCCCGGTCGGGGCGAGGTGGTCCAGGGCGGGTCGGTAGCCGGTGGCGAGCAGGAGGGTGTCCACCTTCTCCACGGTGCCGTCGGGCCAGGTCACCTTGTCGCCCTCCACCCGGGTGAACATCTCCCTCCGATCGGGGTTCCCGGTGGCGAACGCGGCCCGGTAACGGCCGTCGTCGTTGACCAGGACCGGGATCCTCCGCCAGAGCCGGCTCAGGGGCGCGACGTCCAGGCCGCTGCGGACGAACCACCAGTGGACGTCCCTCCCCAGGGGGCGCTGCTCCGTCCAGGCCACCGGGGACCGGGTGGCCAGGCTGACCCTGGCCGTCCCGGCCAGCTCCGCGGCGATCTGGACCCCGGAGTTGCCACCGCCGACCACCACGACCCGCCGGCCGGCGAAGGGCCCGGGGGAGCGGTACTCCGCGGCGTGCAGCACGGTTCCGGTGAAGTCCGTCGGTCCGGGCAGATCCGGCCGGTGGGGGCGGCCGAAGCCGCCGGTCGCGTTGACCACCGCCGAGGAGCGCGCACGCGACCCGTCGGAGAGGGTCAGGACCAATCCGCTCCCGTCGCGTTCGGCCCTCTCCACCCGCCGCCCGCAGCGCAGGTCCATCTCCGAGCGGGCGGCGTAGTCGCGCAGGTAGTCCACCACCTCGTCGCGACGCGGATACCGGTCGGGGTCGCCCGGCATCGGCAGGCCGGGCAGGGAGGAGAAACGCGCGGGGGAGAAGAGGGTCAGGCTGTCGTAGTAGTGCGGCCAGGATCCGCCCGGCCGGTCGGAGGCCTCCAGGACCAGGGCCCGCACGCCCGCGCGATGCGCGGCCCGCGCCGTGGCCAGGCCCGCCTGGCCGGCTCCGATGACGATGAGGGGGGAGTCTTCCATGGGGTGTGTTCCTTCGATGTCGGAATCGCCCTACCGTGAGGGCTCCGGAGAGGAGGTCGGGAGGGGGAAGGGGGGCGGCCGCCCCCGGACCCTGGTGGCCGAGGCGATCAGCGCCCCCGCGGCCGCCAGACCCCCCAGGAGCACGAACATCGCCGGATACCCGCCCAAGGGGCCGGCGAGGGCGGCACCCGCCCAGGGCGCCACCGCGATGGCCAGCATGAGCGGGGTGTGCATGATGCCGTTGAGGACCGCGTAGTGTTCCGTCCCCCACCGATCGGCGACGGCCGTGGCCTGGAGGAGGGTCAGGATGCCGCGCGCCATACCGGCGAGTACGGCGATGGCCAGAACGGGGATCAGGGGACCGGGCACCAGGGCCAACAGGACGGTGGTCACCGAGCAGGCGCCCAGCACGGCCACGGCGCGTGACACCGGACCGGTCCACCGCTCCAGGGGCGCGTAGACCAGTCGGCCGAGCACCTGACCCACTCCGCCCACTCCCAGGGCCCAGGCCGCCTCCGTCGTACCGAACCCCCGCCCTTCCAGGAGGGGGACCAGGTTGACCACGACCGCGTAGACGGCGAAGGAACCCAGGGCCAGGGCCGCCGTCAGGGCCCAGAACGCCCGGCCGCGCACCACCGCGCGCACGCCCTCGCGCCCGCCTCCGCGCCCGTCGTCCGTGGCCGTCCACTCCCGGGGCAGGGCGAAGGCGTGCAAGGGCACCACCACGACGAGCAGAACGGCGGCCAGGACCAGATAGGCGCCCCGCCATCCCCAGATCCCCTCCAGCACGGCGGTCATCGGGGCGAAGACGGTACTGGCCAGTCCTGCGGCCAGGGTCAGGGCGGTCAACGCCCGCACCTTGCCCCGCCCGTACCAGTGGGTCAGCGCGGCGAAGGCCGGAGGGTAGAACAACCCGGCCATCGCCGCCCCCGCCACCAGCCAGGCGGCGGCGAAGGTCCACAGGTCCGGGGCCAGCGCGATGGCCGCCACGGCGGGAACGGAGACCAGGGCCGCCGCCGTCATCGCCGGCCGCGGCCCCCGGGCCTGCACCCAGCGGCCCACGAGGATCCCCACCGCTCCCGCCACGAGCTGGGAGGCCGAGAACCAGGCGGTCACCGAGACCGGCGACCAGCCGGTATCGGCGACGATGCTCGGAACCAGAACGGGGAACGCGTAGAACAGCACCCCGTAACCGGTGGTGACGGTGACGCACAGGGCCGCCAGGCCCCGACGCGCGCCGACCACGGGGGCGGGCGCGCCGGGGACCCGGCCGTGCACGGCCGTCACGAGACCCGTTCCGGCTCACCGGCCTCGGACACGCCGCCACAGCAGCCGTCCTCGGAGACGGAGACCGTCGGGGCGACGGTGCCGTGGCCGGCGGAGATCGAGAGCGATTCGGAGAGGAGCGGGCCACCCCGGCGGGTCCCCTCCTCGGCGGCGGGGTCCTCGAACAGGCCCGCGCCACCGCACACCCCGGTCTCGGGCAGGGTCAGCTCCACCCGCGCGGCGGACCCGTGGTCGCCGGCCAGATGGGCGGCGATGCTCCGGACCTGCTCGAACCCGGTCAGCGCCAGGAACGTGGGGGCGCGTCCGTAGGACTTCATCCCCGCCAGGAAGAACCCCTTCTCCGGGTGGGACAGCTCGGCGACGCCGTGCGGGTAGACGGTGCCGCAGGAGTGCGTGTTGGGGTCGATGAGCGGGGCCAGCCCCACCGGGGCCTGGAGGGTGGCGTCCAGGCCGAGACGGATCTCGGACAGGGGCCCCAGGTCGGGGCGGAACCCGGTCAGGGCCACCACCTCGTCGACCGGCTCCGTCTCCCGGCCGTCGTCGTCCACCAGGACCAGCCGGTCCTCGACCGGGCGCACCTCGGCTGTGCGGAACCCGGTCACCACCTCGATGTGCCCGGCCTCCACCGCCGCCTTGGCCCGCAGCCCCAGGGCGCCGCGTTCGACCAGCCGGTCGGCGGCCCCTCCGCCGAAGGCGTCGCCCACGGCACCGCGCCGCAGTACCCACACCGCGCGGGTGCCGGGCTCCCGCTCGGCGAGCGCGGCCAGGGCCACCAACGCCGTCAGGGCCGAGTGCCCCTTGCCGACGACGGCCGTGGTCCGTCCCGCGTACCGTGCCCGCGTCGCGGGGTCGGCGGTGTCGGGGATCCTGTGGGAGACGCGCTCCACGGCGTCCGCCTCCCCGAGGGCGGGAAGGCCGTCGCCGCCCAGGGGGTTGGGAGAGTCCCAGGTGCCGGAGGCGTCCACGACCGCGCGGGCGAGCAGACGCTCCTCACCGTCGCGGGTGCGCACACGCACGGTGAAGGGCCGCTCCTCGCGTTCGGCGTCCACCACCCGGTCCCGGCCCAGGCGGCTCACGCCGGTCACCTCGGCTCCGAAGCGCACCCGGTCGCCCAGCACGGTGGCCAGCGGGGTCAGGTAGGAGTCGACCCACTCGGCGCCGGTGGGATGGCCGCCGTCGTCCGGGCGCCGCCAGTCGGTGGCGGCGAGCAACTTCTCGGCCGCGGGGGCGACGAGGTCGCGCCACATCGAGAACAACCGCACATGCCCCCACGCGGCCACCGCCGACCCGGCCCGGTCGCCCCGTTCCAGCACCACGACCGGCAGGTCGCGGCCGACCAGCTCGGCGGCCGCGGCCAGCCCCACCGGGCCCGCTCCGATCACCACGACGGGAAGTCCCTCGCTCATGACACGTCCTTTCATCGACGGATGTCTATGGAAGGGGACTTTATCGATACTCGTCTATGGACGCAACCATAGATCGTGGTCGATAATGTGGAGCATGACCGCGACACGACCCGAACACGCAGAACCCGCGCTCCTCGCCTCCGAGGCCGAGACCTACGCCTCGTGGTTCGCCTCCCTGGCCGAACCCATGCGGGTGCGCCTGCTGCACGCCGTCGCCGCGCGTCCCGGCTCGATCGGCGTGGGGGATCTGGCGGACGCCGTGGGTGTCAGCCAACCCACCGTCTCCCACCACCTGCGCAAACTCGCCGACGTCGGGTTCGTGACCCTCACGAAGGTGGGCACCTCCACCCGGGTCTCCGTGAACCCCGCCTGCTGCACCGGCCTGCCGCACGCCGCCGACGCGGTCATGGGCCTGCTCGCCGCCCGCCCGTGCTGCCCCACCGACCTGCCCGCCGACGTCACCACCCGCCCCATGGTCGACGCGGACCTCGAACGGGTCCGGGAGATCTACGCCGAGGGCATCGCCACCGGCGACGCCACCTTCGAGACCGAGGCGCCCGAGGTCGAGGCGCTCAAGGGCCGTTGGCTCCCCGATCACCGTTGGGTCGCCGAACTCGACGGGGTCGTGGTGGGCTGGGCCGCGGCCTCGCCGGTCTCCACCCGCGAGGCCTACGCCGGGGTCGCCGAGACCTCGGTGTACGTCGCCGAGGACGCACGTGGCCGGGGTGTGGGCAAGGCCCTGCTGTACCGACAGGTCACCGAGGCGGACCGGGGCGGCCTCTGGACCCTCCAGACCTCGGTCTTCCCCGAGAACCGGGCCTCCCTCGCCCTGCACCACCAGGCCGGTTTCCGCACCGTCGGGGTGCGCGAGCGCGTCGCCCGCCACCACGACCGCTGGCGCGACACCGTCCTGCTGGAACGCCGCGGGGAGGAGTTCGGCCCCGGCGCCGCGGCCTGCGCGGACGACCCGGCCTGCACGACCTGCTGACCCGAACGCCGCGCAACGCGGCGCCCCCGCACGGGGGTCGAGGACCGTGGGCGCCGGCGGTTCGAGCCGAGCCCGTACCCGGTGCGCACTCGCCGTGCGCATCGGAGCCCACCGCACGCGTTCTCCACGGTGGACCCCCGGGCGGGCAAAGGCGGTGTTGGGACGCGGACGCCGCCGACCGGTGCGGAGCAAGGACGACCGGTCCGGGCGCACAGGTTCGGAACAGTTTCCGGCAACGAACCGCCAAAGCGTGCTGATCGGCACCGCTCTTCCGTCCTACGCTGCGAGAAGGGGCCGAAACGGTGCCTCCCGCTCCGACGGCACCGTCACCCCTCCCGGTCCGGAAGGACCCCCTGTCACCGAGGGAGACAGCGATGGCCCAGCTCAAGGTACAACCCGTATCCGACACCGCCCTGGCGCGCCTGAGGTCCGGCTTCGAGGGCCGGGTGTACTCCGCCACCGACGACGGGTACGAGGAGGCACGCGCCCTCTTCAACGCGATGATCGACCTCCGACCCGGCGTGATCGCCCAGTGCCAGGGCACCGACGACGTGCGCCGCTGCATCGAGTGCGCCCGTGAGGAGGGCCTGGAGGTCGCCGTACGCGGGGGCGGGCACAGCGTCGCCGGGATGTCCCTCACCCATGGGGGCCTGGTCATCGACCTGCGCCGGATGCACACCGTGGTGGTCGACCCCGAGGGGATGCGGGTCGGCGTCGGCGGCGGCGCGGTGATGGGCCAGATGGACGAGGCGACCGCGCGGCACGGCCTGGTCACGACCGGGGGCCGGGTGTCGTCCACCGGGGTCGGCGGTTTCGTGCTCGGTGGCGGATCGGGGTGGATCGAGCGCAAGTTCGGCCTGGCCTGCGACAACCTGCTGGGCGCCGACCTGGTCACCGCCGAGGGCGATCTCGTGCACGCCTCCGCCGACGAGAACCCCGAACTGTTCTGGGCCTTGCACGGCGGCGGCGGGAACTTCGGCGTCGCCACCCGCCTGGACCTGCGGCTGTACCCACTGCCGGAGTTCTCGCTGGGCCTGCTGCTGTTCCTGCCCGAGGCGGGACCCGAGGTCGTGCGCACCTGGCGGAACCTCATGGCGCAGGCACCCGACGAGATCGGCGGCGGCCTGATCTACCTCGTCGCACAGCCGGAGCCGTTCATCCCCGAGGAACTGGTCGGCCGGATGGTGTGCGGGGTGGTGATCACCTGTGTGGGCGGGGAGGCGATGCTGCGCGACCTGGCCGCGCCGCTGCTCCGCCTGGGGCCGGCGGCGGAGATGGTCACCGACATGCCCTACGCCGAGATGCAGAAGGCACTCGACGACCCGCCCGGGTACCGCAACCACTGGTCGGTGGAGCACCTGGAGTCGCTGCCCGACACGGCGATCGACGTGTTCTGCGCACGGGCCGACGGCATGGTGGTCCCCTCCCCGACGGCCCACGCCATGTGGCGGCTCGGCGGCGCCGTCGGGCGGGCCCCGACCGACTACCCGTTGCCCTGGCGATCCGCCCAGTGGGCCGTGCACCCGCTCGCGATGTGGGAGGACCCCGCAGACGACGCCCGCGCCGTCCAGTGGGTGAAGGACGTCCGCGCGGACATGCGTCCGTGGGCCACGGGAGACGTGTACCTCAACTTCACCGGTGACGAGGGTGAGGACCGTGTGGTCCGCGGCTTCGGCGAGGACAACTACGCACGGCTCAGCGCGGTCAAGACCGCGTACGACCCGGACAACGTCTTCCATCGCAACCACAACATCCGTCCCGCCCGCGCGATGCCCGCGGCCGTGGCCCCGCCGCCGCGCCGGGGCTGATCCGTCCGGACGCGATCCGGGGCGGTCGGCTTCACGGACGGACGGTGGGCCCTGACATCGTGCCCCCTGAGTGCGGCCTCCGACGCGGGCGGGCGTTCTCGGGTCGATGCCACCGAGGCTCTGGAGTCCGGAGCCGGGGTCGCCCGGTCCGTTCGCTTCTCCTCGACGCGGTGGACGCGGGGCGGCGACCGGTGCGACGGCCAGGCGACGGTCGGACACAGCGAGGGGCATGTGCCGGATCTCTCCGGAACATGCCCTGAGCTTGTCGTGCCGGTGGACCTGACGGGACGTCACTCGAACCCGCGAGGCGAGCCCCGCGCCGGGGGTCTGGGGGCGTCCCCCAGAGGAAACGACGAAACGACCGGGCGATCGCGGTTACGCGAGAGCCGGGTCGTTTCGTCTTCGAGTGGGCGATACAGGATTCGAACCTGTGACCTCTACCGTGTCAAGGTAGCGCTCTAACCAACTGAGCTAACCGCCCTCATGGGAAATGAGGTGCATGGAGGCGGAGACGGGAATCGAACCCGTGTGCAGGGATTTGCAGTCCCTTGCCTCAACCACTCGGCCACTCCGCCAGGAACTGCATGGGGGAATCGCCTCGTGGACACCCATGCGGGCCTCTCCGAGCGGACGACGGGATTCGAACCCGCGACCCTCACCTTGGCAAGGTGATGCTCTACCAGCTGAGCCACGTCCGCTTGCTGCTCGGCGCCGACCTCGTTTCCTTGGTCGTCGCCCTGCCGCTGGTAAGAACTTTAGCGGAAAGTCGGCAGACGGCAAATCGAATCGGAACGGGACCCCGCACACACCGAGAGGAAGAGGTAACGCCGCCGTCACGTACCCGGGTGGACAATGGGGCGAGGGTGTCGGATCAGGGGAGGCGACGGCATGGCCGGGTGCGGGTCGGGCCACGAGGGGCAGCGGAGTTGGCCGTCGGCCCGGGACCTGGCACGACGTGCGGGTGAACGGGTGTCCGTCGCCGTACGCGAACTGCCGTCGGAGGAGGCGTCCGGTGCCGTTCTGGGCACCGACGTGCGCGCCCTGACCGGGCTTCCGGCGTTCGACGCCGCCGCCATGGACGGTTTCGCGGTGTCCGGTCCCGGCCCCTGGCTACCGGTGGGCGTGGGGCTGGCCGGCGCGCCCGTCGCGTGCCCCGGGCTGGCCCCGGGCGAGGCGGTGGAGATCGCCACCGGCGCGCGGGTGCCCAAGGGGACCGAGGCGGTCCTGCCCTACGAACTGGCCGAACGCTCGGAGGGTCGGGTCACCGGCCCGGTCGAGGCGGGGCGGCACGTGCGCTGGGCCGGTGAGGAGATCACCCCCGGCGAGACGGTGCTCACCCGGGGCGCGATCGTGGGCCCGGCCGTCCTGGGCCTGGCCGCAGCCCTGGGCCACGAGACCCTGCCGGTCCTGCTGCCCCGGGTGGCGGTGATCGTCACCGGTGAGGAGGTCACCACGTCGGGGCTGTCGGGAGAGGGCTACGTGCGCGACGCCATCGGCCCGATGCTGCCCGGCCTGGTGGCGTGGGCGGGCGGCCGGGTTGAGGGGATCCGCCACATGGGCGATGACCGGGACGCGCTGGTGACGGCGATCACCGGGGCCCGCGCCGACGTGGTCGTGGTGTGCGGTTCCTCCTCCAGGGGCCCCGCCGATCATCTGCGCGCGGCGTTGGCCGAGGTGGGCGCGGAGGTCCTCGTGGACGGGGTGTCCTGCCGTCCCGGACACCCGCAGGTGCTGGCCCGGAGCGGGGACACCCTCTTCGTGGGGCTGCCGGGCAACCCCGGGGCCGCGCTCGTGGCCGCCCTCACCCTGCTGGTCCCCCTGCTGTCCGCGATGTCCGGGCGACCCGATCCGAGCCGGCAGCCGGTGTCGGTCCCCGTGGTCGGCGAGGTGGCCGCCCACCCCCGGGACACCCGGCTGGTCGCCGTCCGGCTGGAGGGGGAGCGGGCCCTGCCCGTGGGGCACGACCGGCCCGCCAATCTGCGCGGCGCCGCCCTGGCCGACGCCTACGCCGTGATCCCGCCCGGGTGGCGCGGTGGCGCGGTGGAACTCGTCCGCCTGCCCTGACACGCGCGGCGGCCCCGGAGGGGTCGTCCCTCCGGGGCCGTACGCGAGCTAGCCGATCCGCTGTTCCTCGCGGGTGGCGAGCACGGGCGGCTCCGGCGGTTCCACCGCCGGGTTGCCCCGGCCGCGCAGCAGCAGCCACGCCTGGAGGGCCGCCGCCGTGACGATGACCACGGCGATGACGCTGGTCAGGTGCATACCGCTGGTGAACGCCGCGCGCGCGGCGTCCATCAGTGCCGTGCCGGTCGTCCCGCCCAGGTCGGCGGCGCTGTTGGCGGCACCGCCCAGCGTCTCTCGGGCGGCGTCCACCGCACCGGGGGGTACGTCCTCGACCCCGGTCAGGTGCGAACGGTAGGACGCCGTCAGCACACTGCCCAGCAGGGCGACGCCCAGGGCCGCGCCCAGCTCGTAGGCGGTCTCGGAGATCGCCGAGGCCGCGCCGGCGCGCTCGGGCGGGGCCGCCGCCATGATGGCGCCGTTGGTGAGCGTCTCGGCGAACCCGGCGCCGGTCGCGATGAGCGCGAAGCCGGTCGCCACCACCGTCACGCCGAGGGTGACGTCGTTCACCGGGGCGATGATCAGCACCGCGAACCCCGAGGCGGTGACCAGCAGGGAACCGCCGACCACGGTGGCCAGGCTCAGATGGCGGGCCAGGCGCACCGCCACCAGGCCGGCCAGGACCGACAGCACCAGCCCGGGGATCAGGACGAACCCGGCCCGCATCGGCGAGATGCCCAGCACCAGCTGGAGGTACTGCGTCAGGAAGAACAGCGAGGACACCAGCGAGAAGACGATCATCAGGTTGGTGGCCACCGCCACGCTGAAGACACGGTGACGGAACAGGCTCACGTCGATGAGCGGTTCGTCCAGCTTCTTCTGCCTGCGCACGAACAGGTACCCGAGGGTGAGACCGATCGCCAGTGAGGCGATGGGGACCGGTGACAGACCCTCGGTGGCGAGCTTCTTGACCCCGTACACGGCGGGCAGCATCGCGGTCAGCGACAGCACCACGCTGAGCAGGTCCAGTCGCCCCGGCTCGGGGTTGCGGGACTCGCGCACCAGCAGCGGCACCAGGATCAGGATGAGGGCCATCACGGGCAGGTTGATGAGGAACACCGACCCCCAGAAGAAGTGCTCCAGGAGCCAGCCGCCCAGGATGGGACCCAACGCCGCGCCGCCGGAGAACCCGGACGCCCACAGGGCGATGGCCAGCAGGCGCTGACGCGGGTCCAGGAAGATGTTGCGCAGCAGGGACAGGGTCGAGGGCATCAGGGACGCGCCCGCGACGGCGAGCAGGGCCCGCGCCAGGATGAGCGTCTCGGCGTTCGGTGAGAACGCGGCCAGCAGCGAGGCGACGCCGAACGCGGCCGAACCGATCATGAGCAGGCGTCGTCGCCCGATGCGGTCGCCGAGCGAGCCCATGGTGATCAACAGACCGGCCAGGACGAAGCCGTAGACGTCGACGATCCACAGCAGTTGGCCGGCGGTGGGCCGGAGCCGCTCGCTCAGTTCGGGCACGGCGAAGCCGAGCACGGTCGAGTCGACCGAGATCAGGATCACCGGCAGCACCAGGACGGCGAGCGCGGCCCATTCGCGGGGACCGGCGAGGGTCGGGGCGGGTCGCGCGTGGTCGTGGCCGTTTCCGGCCGTGGCGGAAGTCATCTCTCCTCGTTCGTTTCGCTGTTCTCGTGCCCTGCGGGCACGGGCCCGGCGGGAGGGCGGGCTCCGGGCCGGGACTTTCACATCGGGACGGGAAGCGTGGTCGACCGGCAGACGCGCTGCGGGACTCTTCAACCGTCCAGCCGGTACAGTACCGTCCAGCCGGTACAGTGTCAATCGTGAACGCTTCCAAGACCCGTGACCGCATTCTCGACGCCCTCCAGGGGATCCTCATCCGGGAGGGCTACTCGTCCGTGACACTGGGGGCGGTCGCCCGTGACGCCTCGGTGTCCAAGGGCGGCCTGCTCTACCACTTCCCCTCCAAGGCCGCCATGTTGACCGGCCTCATCGAGCGCCTGTCCGTCCTGGCGGAGGAGGAGTTCCGCGAGGCGGCGGAGGGCGAGGAGGGCGTGGTCCGCGTCTTCCTGCGGACCTCGCTGCCCCAGAGTTCGGAGGAGCGCGAACTCTACTGGGCGATCATCGCCGCGCTGCGCGGTCAGGAGGACATGCCCGAGGAGGCCTTCGCGCACGTGCAGGACCTATTCGACCGGTGGCGGCGGCTGCTGCACGAGGAACTGGAGGACCCGATCCTGGCCGAGATCATCCTGCGCACGGGCGACGGGCTGTACCTGTCGGACCTCGCCGGCCTCCCGCCCGCCGACCCCGAACTCCGGCAGGGGATGATCGACCGTCTGGTGGCCGAGTCCGACCGGGTCCGCCGAAAGCGGTGAGCCCGGATCCGGGGGAGGGGTCGGGACCCTCCGGCGACCACCGGCCGGGCGCCGGCCGGGGAACGGCCCGCGGTGCTGACAATGTGTCCCGGGTCATGATTTACTTCCCGGTAACTTCGTAGCCGCCACCAGGCCCCGAGGCTGTCGGGTGCCTGCCCACCTCGTGAGGTGAAGTGTGCACCACCTGGGGACGTGGAGCGTGCCGGGTCGACGGGGAACGGTCGGTTCGCAAGACTGTTCCCACCTCGCCGGAGCCTCCACGGGGTGAGAACACGCAGACGGGAAAGCGGGGAGCGGATGCACAGGCTCACCAACCAGGTCCGACCCTATGCCTGGGGCGCCCGCACGGCCATCCCCCGGCTGCTGGGCCTGGAGCCGGACGGCACCCCGCAGGCCGAGCTGTGGCTCGGCGCCCACCACGGTGCCCCCAGCACCGCCCACTGCGAGGAAGGCCCCCTTCCCCTGCCCGAGCTCATCGCCGGTGACCCCGCCCGGGTGCTCGGCGAGGAGGTCGCCGACCGTTTCGGCGACCGGCTCCCCTTCCTCCTGAAGGTCCTGGCGGCCGACGAGCCGCTCTCCCTCCAGGTGCACCCGGACGCCGAACGGGCCCGGGTCGGGTTCGCCGCCGAGGAACGCCTGGGCATCCCGATCGACGCGCCCCACCGCAACTACCGTGACCCCCACCACAAGCCGGAACTGCTGCTGGCCCTGGAACCCTGCGAGGCCCTGTGCGGGTTCCGCGAGCCCGCCGCCGCCCACCGCGACCTGCTGGACCTGTCCTGTGAGCTGGCCGAACTGCTGCGCGAGGACCTGTCGCACCACGACGACGGCGTCGCGCTGAGAGCGGCGCTCACCCGCCTGCTCACCCTCTCCGGTGAGGAACGCGAACGGCTCATCGGAGAATTCGTGGTCGACTGGGCCCGGGTCCGCCCCCTGTGCGCGCACGCCGACATCGTCGGCGAGCTGGCCGCCCGCTACCCCGGCGACCCGGGTGCGGTGGCGTCCCTGCTGCTCAACAGGGTGACCCTCTGGCCCGGTCAGGCACTGTTCCTGCCGGCCGGCAACCTGCACGCCTACCTCCGGGGCACGGCCGTGGAGGTGATGGCGGGCTCCGACAACGTGCTGCGGGCCGGACTGACCCGCAAGCACGTGGACCCGGCCGAACTGCTCGACGTCGTCGACTTCGCGGTCCTGCCGGTCCCCTACTCCCAGCCGTCCTTCCAGAACGGGCGCCGGGAGTTCCGTCCGGGGGCGCCGGAGTTCGCCCTCCACGAGATCGGCCCGGGGCGGGTCACCGCCCACCTGCCGGGGGAGGGTCCCGCGGTGGTGCTGGCCCTGAACGGCCGGGTGGAACTGATCCCCGAGGTCGGCCACCGGATCGAGCTCCAGCGCGGCGAGTCGGTGTTCGTCCAGGCCGACAGCGGTCCGATCAAGGTCGAGGGGCAGGGACACGTCGTCGCCGCCACTGTCGGCGCCCCGACCGCGGACTGAGCGAGGGCCGAGGGCGGCCGGTCGCCCCCGTGTTCGGGGCGTCCGCGCCGAGTCGCTTTCCGACGCCGATACGCTGGGCCCCTCTGTTCCCACGTGTCACAGGAGAGGTACCACCATGGCTCTGGAGCGTCCGGAGATCGACTTCGTCGAGGGCCCGCCGCCGGCGGACCTGGAGATCACCGACCTCGTCGTCGGCGAGGGTGAGCAGGCCGGGCACGGCAACACCGTCGACGTGCACTACGTCGGCGTGGCCTTCTCCAACGGCGAGGAGTTCGACGCCAGCTGGAACCGCGGCGCGCCGCTGGGCTTCCGCCTCGGCGCGAGTCAGGTCATCCCGGGCTGGGACCAGGGTGTCCTGGGCATGCGCGTGGGCGGCCGGCGCAAGCTGGTCATCCCGCCGCACCTGGCCTACGGTGCCCGTGGCGCGGGCGACGCGATCGGCCCGAACGAGACCCTGATCTTCGTCTGCGACCTGGTCGCCGTCCGCTAGGGGATCCGCGGATCCCACGGAGAAGGGGCCCGTGCCGCGTCCGACCGGCACGGGCCCCTTCCCCTATTCCCACCATCAGCTCAAGGTTGCGCCCACCTTCACGTGGCCCTTGAGCAGATCGCGGGCGATCGTGCGGCGCTGGATCTCGTCGGTGCCCTCGAAGATGCGCAGCAGGCGCAGGTCACGGTAGAACCGCTCGATGGGCAGCTCCCGCGTGTACCCCATGCCGCCGTGGATCTGGAGCACGCGGTCGACGATCTCGTTGGCCTTGACGCCGCCGAAGAGCTTGGCGATGGACTGCGCGTGACGCGAGTCGAGGCCCGCGCCGACCTGCCACGCGGCGTGCAGGACGAGCAGGCGCAGTGCCTCGATCTCCACCTGGGAGTCGGCGATCATCCACTGGATGGCCTGACGGTCGGCGATCGGCGCGCCGAAGGTCTCCCGGGTCTTGGCGTACTCGATGGCCATGTCCAGCAGCCGCTCGCAGCTGCCGATGGCGCGGG
The DNA here is from genome assembly GCF_028882275.1 of Nocardiopsis sp. N85. Taxonomy (GTDB): domain Bacteria; phylum Actinomycetota; class Actinomycetes; order Streptosporangiales; family Streptosporangiaceae; genus Nocardiopsis; species Nocardiopsis lambiniae. Next base: position 63,078 of record NZ_JARBUT010000009.1, on the reverse strand, counting down.
CGGGCAGCAGATAGCGGCCCTTGCCGATCCACTGCATGGCCAGGGCGAAGCCCTTGCCCTCCTCGCCGAGGATGTTCGCGTGCGGCACGCGCACGTCCTGGAAGATCAGGGCGGCCGGACGGCGCTCGCCCATGGTGTCGATGGGCTCGGAGGTCCAGCCCATGTCGCGGTCGACGAGGAAGCAGGTCACGCCGCCGTTGGCGCCCTTCTCCGGGTCGGTGATGGCGAAGACCATGGTGAAGTCGGCCTCGTGGCCGCCGGTGATGAAGGTCTTCTCACCGTTGATGACCCACTCGTCGCCCTCGCGCACGGCGCGGGCCCGGATGGCCTTGGCGTCCGAACCGGCGCCCGGCTCGGTGATGGCGAAGCAGGAGCGCTTCTCACCGTTGATGGTGGGCAGCAGGTAGCGCTCCTTCTGCTCCTCGTTGCAGTGGTAGAGGATGTTGTCGGCCTCGCCGCCGAACTTGAAGGTCAGGAACGTCCGGCCCAGCTCGATCTCGATGATCGCGGCGGTGATCGGGTCCAGACCCATGCCGCCGTACTCCGTGGGGGTCTCCACACCCCAGAAGTCGGACTTGCGGGCGAGGTCGCGCAGCCGGATGCGCTCCTCCCTGTTCAGGCCCGGGGGGTGTCCTTCGCGCTCACGCCGCAGTACCTCGTTCTCCAGCGGCATCAGCTCCCGCTCGACGAAGGTCCGCACCCAGTCGCGGACGGCGCGCTGCTCTTCGTTCAACGAGAAATCGATCACGGCCTGCTCCCAAGTAACCTAACAGTGTTCGGTTATGTGAGGGTACGATGACCACCGCCGCCGATGCAAGGGGAGGGCCCGAAGTCCCGAGAAGGGCACGTCGGACCCGACACCGTGCGATGATCGGGCCGGACGCCGGAGGGCCCGGTGCCCGACGCATCGGAGAGGGGACCCCATCCGTGGCCCGACCCAAGACGCCGATCCTGAGCCGACCGGCCATCCGCCGCGCCGCGCTCTCGCTCATCGACCGGGACGGGCTGGACGGGTTGTCCATGCGCAAACTCGCCCAGGAACTCGACGTGCGGGCCGCCTCCCTGTACAGCCACTACCGGACCAAGGAGGAACTGCTCATCGAGGTGGCCGACGAGGTCACCGAGGGCATCGACGTCTCCGGTTTCGGGGGTGGCGACTGGCGCGGGGGACTCACCGCCTGGGCGCGCTCCTACCGCGACGCGATCACCGCCCACCCCAACCTGCTGCCGGTGATCGCCGCCGGTCCCGGCCGCCGCGAGGAGGCGCTGCGCCGGGCCGACGCCATCCACGGCGGGCTCGTGGGCGCCGGCTGGCCGCCCCGCTACGCCACGATGATCGGGGCCTCCACCAAGTACCTGATCCTGGGGTCGGCCACCAGTTCCTTCGCCCGCGGCTTCGACGACGACGTGCGCGTGTACCGCGACCGCTACCCCAACCTGTCGCAGGCCCACCGGCTCGCCGAGCACGCCGCCGAGATCGACGAGGACAGCTTCGAGCTGGCCCTGTCCGCCTTCCTCGACGGCCTCACCGGCGTCTACGAGAAGGTCCGGAGCACCCCCGAGGACTGAGAGGGCCGGGACCCGTCCGCGTCCCGACCCCGACCCCGACCTTCGGGTCACGAACCCGTCGGCCTGGTCTCCCCGTTGCCCGTGATGGCCGTGCGCTCCAACCGGTCCAGCAGCGAGCCCCGTTCCGGCACCGCCTGGAGCGCGATCTCCTTCCCGTAACGGATGCGGGTGAACGTCTCCGGGAGCCGGCCCGCCAACCTGCGTTGCGCGATCCACCCCAGCCACAACGCCACCAGAAGACCGTTGGCCACGCCCACCGGGAGCGCCGCCCAGGGCGTCCCGGCCATACCGAGGAACACCGCGGCCAGGACCGTCGGGACGCACAACAACGGCAGGGCGGCCAGGGACAGCCACACCTGGACCTGATTGTCACCGCTGTCGTTGGCGTCCACCCGCGACCGCGGGTCCACACCGGGGGACAGGGCGACCACCGACAACAACAGGGACAGCCCCGCACCCGCCCCGAACACCGCGAACAGGCCGGTCAGGACGTACGGCCAGGCCCAGTGCGCACCGGTGAGCCCGACGAACAGCGCGCTCAGCGCCAGCGCGCCCGGCACGCCCAGCGCCAGGATCGCGATCTGGCGGCCGCGCACGTCCGCCCGCGCCGTGTCGGGCCTCTGACCCACCACCGTCAACCACAGCGCCGTCCCGTCGTGGCCGTACATGTTCGCGGTCGACAACGCCATCATGAACGCGCAGGTCACCCCGGCGAACGGCGCGAAGGACGAGTACAGGTCGCTCGACCACGTCAGCAGACCGATGAACAGTCCCGCCCACAACGAGGCACGCACCTCCAGACCCCGCCACGGATCGCGCCACCACTGACGCAGTTCCTTGCCGATCACCGCGCCCAACGGTGTGTCCGGCAGCAGGGACCGGGCCGGACGGGAGAGCGGTCGCGCACCCAGGGGGCGCCGACGCCGACGCATCCCGCGCGCCGTCACCCGGGGCGCCAACAGCGCCGACGTGACCACCACCAGCACCGACGCCAGCAGTATCGAGGCGGCCAGCCACCCCAGCGCCGGTCCCCACGCGCCCGCGGCCGTCGCCGTCACCGCGTGCACCGGCCACGACGTGGGCAGGGCCGCCAGGACCGCGCCCGTCGTCCCCTCGCCCAGACCGTTCGCGCGCAGTGCGAGCGTCGCCGCCAGCGCGGGCTGCACCGCCATCCACCCGAAGAAGAGCAGCGCCATGATCAACCCCCACTGCACCGAGGCGATCTCCACGCCCAGCCGCGAGAGCATGGCCGCGCCCAGCGCGCGGAACACCAACCGGGACAGGGCGATGACCGAGATCCACAACGCCAGTACGGCCGGCACCGCCACCAGCGCGGCCGCCACCGAGAACGCGGCGCCGTGCCACACCAGCGCGGCCGCCGCGACCAGGGTCAGGGCCGGACCGATGTCGACGAACATGGTCGCCAGCAACAGCGCGCCCACCCTGCGGCGGTCCAACGGCAACAGGGAGAAGTACTGCGAACGCAGCACGCCGGTGCCGTTGGCGATCGTGGGGCCCAGCGCCCAGGACGCGGCCCACACCGCGAAGGCCAGGCACAGCAGTTCGGACCGGACCTCGTCGTTCGCGGCGGACACGGCGAAGTACCAGGTCAGGCCGGTTCCCAGCAGAATGAGGGCCAGCCCCAGCACGCGCATCCCGGTGAAGGAGTGGCGCATCAGCGCGAACTTCAACCGGATCAGGACGACAGCCATGCCAGCTCCCCCTCCCCGACCTCGCGCGCGCCGACCAGTCGCACGAAGGTGTCCTCCAAGGTGACGTCGGATCCGCGCACCTCCTCCAGGGAACCGTCGGCCAGCACCCGGCCCCGGGCGATGATGGCCACCCGGTCGGCGAGCTGCTCCACCAGGGCCATCACGTGGCTGGAGATGATCACGGTGCCGCCGCCGTCGGTGAACCGGCGCAGGATCGCGGTGAGGACCCGCGCGGACACCGGGTCGACCGCCTCGTAGGGTTCGTCCAGCACCAGCACCCGGGGCGCGTGCAGCAGGGCCGTGGCCAGGCCGATCTTCTTGCGCATGCCGGTGGAGTACTCCGCGACCAGGACGCCCTTGTCGTCGGCCTCGTCCAACTCCAGCACCCGCAACAGCTCCCGTGCCCGCTCCCGGACCAGGTCCCGGCCGAGGCCGCGCAGCCCGCCCCAGTAGGTCAGCAGTTCGCCGCCGGTCAGTCGCTCGGGCAGGGACAACCCGTCGGGCAGCACCCCGAGCAGGCGCTTGGCCGCCACCGGGTCCGACCACACGTCCACGCCCAGGACCCGGGCGGTACCCGAGTCGGGGCGCAGCAGACCGACGGTCATGGACAACGAGGTCGTCTTGCCGGCGCCGTTGGGACCCACCAGGCCGAGCATGGATCCGCGCGGCACGGACAGGCTCACGCCGTCGGCCGCCCTCGTCTCGTTGAAGGTCTTGGTCAGCCCGTCCAACTCCAGGGCGGGCACGTCGTCGCTCGTCATGTTCCGATCGTCACGCCCACGACCGTCCCGGCGCATCGGCCGATCGGTCGCGATCGCCCGGAGGAGGGTCGTCCGATCGGACGACCCCGGGATCCCGTGCCCCGGAACCCCGACCCCGGACCCGACCCCGATCCCGGAACCCCCGATTCCGGACCCGGCCCCAGCACCCCCGGGCCCCGGACCCGGAACCCCCGGACTTCGGACCCGACCCCGATCCCGGAACCCCGGGCCCGGATCCGCTCCGGACGCCCCGGGGCCGCCGTCCCCGGGAGAAGATCGTCCTTTCGGCCGAGGCGCCGCCCCGGTGACCGCCCTAGGCTGAAAGTGGCCGGACCAGGCCGAGAACCAGCCGGGGAACGCCAGGAGGAGGCGGGATGACCGACACCGACGTCCACCCCTCCGGCTCCACGTCCCCGCCCCCGGACCGGAGGACACCCCCTCCCGAGGCCATGGCCCGACCCACCGCTCCGGGGTCGGCGGAGGCCGTCGTCCCCGAGGCACCTCCGCGGGGGACGCCCGAGGGTGATGGGCCGGTGCGGAGCCCCGCCGTGGGTGTGCGTGCGTCGGGGCCTGTCGAGGAGAGGTTCAGGGGGGAGGGCCCCCGGAAGTGGTGGCGGGTGTTGACGCGCACCGTCCTGCCGCTCGTGGCGGCGCTGGCCTTCGCGGCCTACTACGCCCTCGCCTACCGGAACGGCCTGTACTCCTACGTTCCCGGACCGCTGGCCGTGGTCGACGTGGCCCTGGGGCTGACCTTCTCCTGGGCGCTCCTCTGGCGCACCCGCCACCCGCTGGGGGTGGCCGCGGCCATCGGACTGGCCTCGGCGGTCTCCAGCTCCGTACTGGTCGCGTTGATCATCGCCCTGGTGGGACTCGCGGCCCTGCGCCCCTGGTGGCAGGCGGCCGCGGTCTCCGTGGGCACGCTGGCGGCGGGGCTGCCCTGGTTCCTCCTCGTCCCGCCCGAGTCCCAGCGGTACTCGGCGATCGTGGTGGCCGTGCTCCTGTTGCTGGGCTGCGTGGGCTGGGGACTGGCCATCGGTTCCCGGCGCCGATTGGTCGACCGGCTGCGCGAGGACGTGCTGCGCGCCCGCGCCGACCGGGACCGCAGATCGGCCGAGGCCCGGGCCGACGAACGCCGTCGTATCGCCCGTGAGATGCACGACGTCCTCGCCCACCGGATGTCCCTGCTGTCGGTGCACGCCGGCGCTTTGGCCTACCGGGTCCGCAGGGCCGAGCAGGGGCAGGCGCCCCCGCCGACCGGCCAGGAACTCGGAGACGCACTCGGAGTCATCCGGGAGAACGCCCACCGGGCGTTGGACGAACTCGGCGGCATCCTGGAGGTTCTGCGCTCCACCGACACCGACCCGGGGGAGGGGTACGCGGACACCACCGCGCCCCAGCCCACCCTGACCGACGTGGCCCGACTGATCCGGGAGGCCACCGACTCCGGGCAGCGGGTGACCGCGCGCCTGAACGTCCCCGACACCGCCCCCGTCGGCCACGTGGCCCGTACCGTCTACCGCGTGGTGCAGGAAGGGCTCACCAACGCTCGCAAGCACGCCCCCGGTGCCAGGGTGGAGGTGTGCGTCGAGGGGACGCCGGGGCGGGGGTTGACCGTGTCGGTGCGCAACCCGCTGCCGTTGGGGGTGGTGGCCGGCGAGATCCCCGGTGCGGGTGCCGGGCTCACCGGTCTGGCCGAGCGGGTCGCCCTGGACGGCGGCACCTTCGTGCACGGCCCCGAGGAGGGGACCTTCCACCTCACCGCCGAGCTGCCCTGGTCCGAGGTGGTGTCACCCGGTCGACCATCCGGGGTCGGGTGCCCGGCAGCCCTCTGAAGGTCGGTCACTCGGGGTGCGCCCGGTGGTCCCACCATCGAGCCGGCCCGGTCCGATGCCGTGCGGTTCGGTCGACCATCCGGGGTCGGGGCCCGGTCGCCACCCGGTCCGGGTCCGATCGTGGCGCGGCCCCCGACATCACCGGAGGACACCCGTCCGGGATGCCATAGTTGGGGAGTGGACACACCCGTGCGCGTTCTCCTCGTCGACGACGACCCGCTGGTGCGGACCGGTCTGCGCCTCATGTTCTCCGCCGCCCCCGACCTCACCGTGGTCGGGGAGGCCGCCGACGGGGAGGAGGTCGAGGCGGCCGTGGCCGCGCACCGGCCCCACGTGGTGCTCATGGACGTGCGCATGCCCGGCCTGGACGGCATCGCCGCCACCGCGGCGCTGCGCGCCGGCGCGCCCGGCGCCCCCCAGGTCATCGTCCTCACCACCTTCGATGCCGACGCCACCGTCGCGCGGGCACTGCGCGCCGGCGCGGCCGGTTACCTGCTCAAGCACACCGAACCCGAACGCATCGTGGAGGCGGTGCACCGGGCCGCCGCCGGCGAACCGGTGCTCTCGCCCGCCGTGGCCCGCGCTCTGATGGACCGGGTCGCCGCCACCGACCCCGGCGAACGGCGCGGCGCCACCGAACGCCGCCGCACCGCCCGGGACCGCCTGGCCCTGTTGACCGACCGCGAACGCGAAGTGGCCGAGGCGGTCACCGCAGGGCTGTCCAACATCGAGATCACCCGGGCGTTGCACATGTCCCTGGGCACGGTGAAGGCGCACATCTCCAACGCGCTCACCAAACTCGACCTGACCGGCCGGGTCCAGTTGGCGCTGCTCGCCCACGACGCCCGCGACTCCGACTGACCGACCCCGGCCGGACCCGGACCGCCGACACCCCACCGTCGAGGGGACGCGCACCGTCCCGTCCCATCGGCACCCGACCCGGGTGCCCGGCCCCGTTCCGCCTCGGCGATGACGGGCGTCGGTCCGCGCGCCGTTCTTCGCACCGCCGTGGGCGGCCGGTCGAGCGGGCCGGAGGCCGGGCCGACGATGACGATCACAGGCGGGCCGACTCGCGGTGGAAGGCCACCCCCTGACCGACGATGAGACCGGCGGTGGCCACCGCGTAGGCGATCCACACCCCGGCGAGCCCGCCCACGGCGGCGGCCGGAACCGCCGCCGCGCACAACAGCCCGTAGCAGACCGCGAACGTGTACATCGAGTACCGCGCCCGCTTGAGCCCCAACAGCCCCATCCCGGGCAGTGCCTGGACGGCGTCGGCGATCACGACCGCCGACAACACCGGCAACAGCCCGATCACCGCCTCCCGTACCGACGGATCGGGCGTGAACATCCCGACCACCGTTCCGGCCAGGACCCACAGGAGCGCCAAGGCCACCGCCACCACCGGCACCGCCACCACGTATCCGGCGGTGACGGAGCGGCGCACCTCCACCGACGACCCCTTCCCGGCGGCCCGCGCCGTGAACGGGATGCTCGACTGGCCCACCGCGACCGCCGGGATGAACACGAGGTTCGCGATGACCACCAACAGTTGGTGGGCGGCGGCCTGCTCCGTGCCGATCCGGGCCACCACCAGCCCCAGCAGGCTCAACGTCCCGAACTTGATGAGCAGCGTGGACCCGGTGGGCAGACCCACCCGGGCGATCCTCACGACGCCCGCCCACCCGGGCGTCCCCGGTCCCACCGGCTGCCCGCGCAGCACGGTCCGTCGGCGTGAGACGTACAGGAACAGGGCGGCCATGACAGAGCCGTTCACGGCCATCGCCAGCGCCGCCCCGGTCAGTCCCAGCCCCGGGACCGGGCCGGCCCCCAGCACGAGGACCGGGGTCACCGTGATCGCCAGAGCGGCGTCGACCAGGCTCAGGACCATCACCGACCGGTTCCGTCCCAGCCCGATGAGGAGTACGGTCACCGACGTCTTGAACGCGGCGGCGATCATGCCCAGGCCGACCAGCATCGGGGGCACGGTGCCCAGCGCGACCAGGGTGGGTTCGGCCACCCCGATCACCCGGGCCCACAGCGGGGTCAGGGCCAGGACCACGCCGCCCGCGCCGCCCAGGACCAGGGCCAGCCAGGTGGAGTCGCGCACCACCGGGGCCAGCGCCGCCGGATCGTCCTCGTTCTCGGCGATGAAGGGCATCGAGCCGCGCAACGCCCCCTGCACCACCATCAGCAGCGGAGCGAAGACCGCGATGACCAGCGCGTAGGCGGCCAGGTCGGCGGTGGCGACGTTGCCGATCACCCCGGCGGTGACCATGTTCCCGGCCATGCCGGCCAGCATCGAGAAGGAGAGGGGGAGGGCCTTGCCCCCCAGGGTCCGGGTGAGTTCTCCCAGCGGCGCCACGGGTCCGCTCGTTCCGACGGGGGTCGGTGGTTCCGTGCTCACGGCGGGGTCTCCCGGGGTGGTTCCCAACGACTCCCGGAGAACGTAGCACCCTTTCTCATGACATGCGAAATAAATGGATTGACAAAAGAAATCTCATATCATGGCGTAAAGTCACGAGAAAGGCTTTTCCGGTGTCCGGTTCCGGTCGCCCTTCGGCGGGGGCGGTCGGAGGGAAGCCCGGTCGGGCCGATAGCGTTGACCGTGGTGCGGGCCGAAGGATCGGTCCGCCGTCGATGGAGGAGGCGTCGTCCCGTGTCAGAAAAGCGCGTCTTGTGGTCCAAGCAGGTTCCCGAGATCTATTCCAAACTCGACGAGGTCGACGGGCTCGTCGCCGAGCACCTCGACATCACCCTGCTCGAACTGGTGAAGCTGCGTTCGTCCATCCTCAACGGCTGCTCCTTCTGCGTGGACCTGCACACGCGGAGGGCGCTGAAGGAGGGCGAGTCCCAGCAGCGCCTGTTCCTGGTGTCCGCCTGGTACGAGGCGGGCGAGGTCTTCACCGACGCCGAGCGGGCGGCGCTGGCGCTCACCGACGAGATGACCCGGCTGGGCGATCACGGCGTCTCGGACGAGGTCTACGACGCGGCGGCCGAGCACTTCGACGACAAGCGGTTGGCGGCGTTGAAGGTCGCGATCTCGATGATCAACCTCTACAACCGGCTGGCGGTCAGCTCCCACCTGCATCCCCGCCCCCGTAAGGGCTGAGCGTCTTTCAGGGGCGTATCCGGGGAGGCGTCCCGGTGTTACGCTCGCATGTGTTCTAGATCACATGTGAGCGTAGGACGACCGTCAGGAGCCCTCCGTGCCCCCAGCCGTCTCCCCGGACCACACCCTCGCGCATCTCCTCGAACACAACGCCACCGCCCACCCCGACCTCCCGGCGCTGTCCTGGCGGGACGGTACGGACTGGGCCACCCTCACCTGGGCCGAGGTGAACGCGGCCGTCGCCCGCCTCGCCCAGGGGTACGCGTTCCTCGGGCTCGCCCCGGGCGACCGCGCCCTCCTCATGATGGGCAACCGACCCGAGCACTGGCTCTCCGACCTGGCCCTCGTCCACATCGGCGCGATCCCCACCACCGTCTACGACACCGCCGCCCCCGAACAGGTCGCCTACATCGTCCGGCACAGCCGGGCCAAGGTCGCCATCGTCGAGAGCGCCGAGGTCGCCGCCGCCTGGGAGCCCCTGGTCGCCGACCCCGGAACGGCACTGGAATCCCTGGTCGTGGTCTCGGGCGCCGATCCCGCGCGCGGCCACCTCGACTACGTTCCGCTGGCCGCCACCCCGGCGGGGGACGCCTTCGAACGCCGCCACGACCTGAAACCCGACGACCTGCTCACCGTCGTCTACACCTCCGGCACCACGGGCGATCCCAAGGGCGTCGCGGTGACCCATCGACGGATGCTCGCCAACCTGGCGGCCCTGAACTCCCTGGTCGACCTGCCCGAGCACGTCGACCACATCTGCTACCTGCCCCTGGCCCACATCGCCGAACGGGACCTGGGACTGTACCTGCCGCTGCTGCGCGCCTCCCACGTGTGGATGTGCGACGACCCCGCCCGGCTGGTCGAGACGCTCCGGCACGTGCGCCCGGCCCAGTTCTTCGGTGTGCCCCGGGTGTGGGAGAAGCTGACCTCGGCCCTGCGGGCGGGCATCGCCGCGCTGCCCGAGGAGTACCGGGCCGGAATCGAGTCGGCAATGGAGGTGGGCGCGGAGCACACCGCCCGCCTCGAACGCGGTGAACCGATCCCCGACGACCTCGCCGAACGGTTCGCCGCGGTCGGCGAACTCGCCCTGACCCCGATCCTGGAGAAGGTCGGGCTGGACCGGGTGGTGTGGGCCTCCAGCGCCTCCGCCCCCATGCCCCAGGACGCGGTGCGCTTCTGGGCGGGTCTGGGCGTTCCGATCATGGACGCCTGGGGACTCACCGAGTCCCTCGGCGTGGCCACCGTCAACACCCCCACCGCCGGGTTCCGGCTGGGATCGGTGGGCCGGCCGCTCGACACCGTGGAGGTCCGGGTCACCGAGGACGGGGAGGTGCTGCTGCGCGGTGAGACGGTGTTCGACGGGTACGTGGACGCCGACGGCACCGTACGGTCCGCCGCCGATGCCGACGGGTGGTTCGCCACCGGCGACATCGGCCGGTTGGACGAGGACGGCCACCTGTGGATCACCGACCGCAAGAAGGAGATCATCATCACCAGCGGGGGCAAGAACGTCTCGCCCGCCCTGGTGGAGAACACCCTCAAGGAGCACCCGCTCGTCGGGCAGGTCTACGCGCACGGCGACCGGCGCCCCTACCTGGTGGCCCTGGTGGTGCCCGATCGCGAGATCACCCCGGTATGGGCGGCCGCCCGGGGCATCGACACCGGCGGGGACTGGGCCGAACTCGTCGCCCACCCGGAGGTGCGGGCCGAGCTGGAGCGCGCCGTCGCCGAGGCCAACGCCCGGCTCAACCGGGCCGAGCAGGTCAAACGCCACCGGGTGCTGGCGGGGGAGTGGGGCCCGGACACGGGAGAACTCACCCCCTCGCTGAAACTCCGGCGGCGCGTCATCCGCGACAAGTACGCGACGGAGCTGAACGACCTCTACGGGGAGTCGGCTCCCCTGTCGTGAGGGTTCCGGCCCGTCGCCGGGCGTCCGACCGGTCCGGATCGTCCGGGGCGCGGCCTTCGCCTCGAAGAGGCGGTCCGGACGGACTCCGCGGCGGCGCCCCCTTCTGCGTGCCCTCCCCGGTCAGCCGGTGGTCTGTCCGTGCTCGGTGGTCTGTTCGGGGGACCGGGCCGGGCGCGGTGCCTCGTGCGCCGCCCGGTGTCCGCTCCGGTAGACCGACTCGTCGGTGGCGGTCCGGGGGGACGTCCCGCCGCCCTCGGCCCGGTTCCTGTCGGGCCAGCCGGCGGTCAGACCGAAGATCACCAGCAGGTCGATGGCGATGGCCATCATCGACCACAGCGGCATGGCCATGACGAACGCCATCTGGGCCAAGGCGTTGAGGCAGGCCAGGACGATGGCGAAGACCCGCGCCCAGGTGCTGCCGGACAGCACGGCCAGACCCGCGACGACCAGGACCGCACCCCACAGGCCGAGCAGGACGCCCCAGGAGTCGTATGCCATGACGAGCATCTCCGAAGACCCGACGACGTAGTACTCCGGCGTGAACAGGGCGACCATGCCCTGGATGACGTTGACCAGGCCGATGACGATCAGCAGGGTCGCGACGAAGTACTGCCAGCCGTTGGCCGAATCCACGCGCATGTCGTCTCCTCACCGGCCGGAACCGGTCTGTCCGTGTTCCGACCCATCGGACGTGACGGAGAACGCGGGACCGCGCTCCGCTCCTTCATGATCTTCCGGTCTCGGTCAGCGACGCGCCAACGGTCCGCACTCATCGGGCAAAGACGGCCTGGGCGCGTCTCTTTTCTATGAACTTACGTAATTACGGATTTTCGTGTACGGTGCAGGGGTGGCAGAGCACACGACAGAACAACGCCTGGCCGCACTGGAGGCCCGGGTCGCCGCGCTGGAGGAACGCGCGTCGGCGACGACCGCCGACGGGCGGGAGGCCGCGCCCGCCGCCGGGGGCGATCCGTTCTTCGCCCTCAACGCCCTCAAGGAGCGGGTGGACGGCGACGGCGGAGTGGTCTTCGCCGGCGTCATCGGCTCCGGGGACGACACCGTCGAATGGCAGCAGGCACTGCCCACCTCACGCCTGGCCGAAGAGGACTGGTCCCGCCGTGCCGGCGCCCTGGACGCCCTGGGGCATCCGGTCCGCCTCCATCTCCTGCGCGCGGTGTGGAACGGCACCGACACCGTCGCCGCCCTGGCCGAACGCGCCGACTTCGGCACGACCGGTCAGATCTACCACCACGTCAACCTCCTGGTCGCCGCCGGTTGGCTCACCACCGTCCGGCGCGGCCGTTACACCGTGCCCCCCGAACGCCTCGTCCCGCTGCTGGTCATCCTGACCGCCGCGGGCGGGCTCACCTGATACGAGGGAAGAGGACCCGTGCGAACCCGGACCATCGTGGCGGCCTGCCTGGCCGCCCTCCTGGTCATCGCCGTCGGAGTGGCGGTCGCCCCGCGCGTCCCGACGCTGTCCACCGCCGAGACCGGTGACCCGGACCTGCTCGACCGCGCCCGCGACCTGTACTCCGACGGCCCCCGCGACCTGCTCGGAGTCGTCGAGATCGACGGCGGGACCACCTCCGCCGCCCACTTCGGCGGCGACGGGGACACCGACTACGAGATCGGTTCGATCAGCAAGGTCATGACCGCCCTGCTCCTGGCCGACGCCATCGAGCGCGGTGAGGTCACCGAGGAGACCTCGCTCGGCGAACTGCTCGACCTCGGCGACGCCCCGGCGGAGGACGTGGTCCTCGTCGAACTGGCCTCCCACCGCTCCGGGCTACCCCGACTCGCGTCCCGGCCCCAGGACGTGATCCTGACCGCGACCGCCGCCAACCTCGGCCGTGACCCCTACCGCGTCGACGTTCCCACCCTGCTCGACCAGGCACGCGCCGCCCGACTCACCGACCGGGGCGAGCCCCGCTACTCCAACCTCGGGTTCGCGCTGCTGGGGCAGGCGCTGGCCGAGGCGGCCGGCACCGACTACGCGACCCTGCTGCGCGAACGCGTCCTCGATCCGATCGGCATGGACGACACGTACCTGCCCGTCGACGGTACGGAACTGCCCGCCGACGCCACCCTCGGCCACACCGACCGGGGCCGTACCGCCGCGCCGTGGCTGGCCATGGCCTACGCTCCCGCCGGCGGGGTCCGTTCCACCACGGCCGACATGGAGCGCTTCGCCCGAGCCCTGCTCGACGGCACCGCCCCGGGCATGGCCGCGCTCGAACCGCGGTGGGCCGACGGCGAGGACCGCGTCGGCTACGCCTGGGTCGTCACCGACGTCGAGGGCACCGAGGTGACCTGGCACAACGGCGGCACCGGCGGCTTCGTCTCCATGCTGGCCCTGGACCGTGAGGCCGACCGCGCGGTGGTGGTGCTCTCCAACACCACCACGGACGTCGAGGGCGAGGCCGTGCGCCTCCTCACCGGAAAGGACTGGGCGTGATCTCCTCTGTGATCCCCATCGTCATCGGTTCCGTCCTGTGCCTGTGGTGGGCGCTGGCCGTCGTGACCACCGGGTTGGCCGTCCGCCCGGGACGCCTCGTCGACCGCTGGGACGCGGTGTCCCGGGTGGCCTCGCTGGCCTTCGTCATGGCCCTGTGCCTGGTCGTCGTCACATGGACACTCGTTCCGGTCGCACTGTGGTACCTGCTCACCGTCCTGACCGCGGCGGTCGTCGCGGCCGTCGTCCTGCGGGCGGTGGACCTGCCGACCCGGGGCGAGGACTCCGCGGCTCCCACGCGCCGGGCCTCGGCCATCGGCAACACGGCGCTGGCGATCGCGGTCGCCGCCGGACTCCTCCTGGTGCTCCCCTGAGAATGCGTGGGAGAGAAGGGCGGACGAAAGAATGCGATATGCAGAGAAATGTCGAGTTGATCTCCTTGTATGAGGGGTGAGCTGGGAGGATCCCCGCCGAAAAGGCGGGGATCCCTTTCCTCGGAAGGCCCGCGCGACGGTCGAATGTGGTCTACGGTGAAAATCGTCCGTCCGCGCGTTCCCCGGCGAACGCCGAGTCCGGCCGAACGCGCGGTGGGACTCCGTGCCGTTCGACCCGCCCGCGAGGACCTGCACCCATGCCGATCGACTCCCGCGACCGGAGCCGGACCCTCCCCCACCCCGCACATCAGGCTCTGATCGCCCTCCTCATCACCGCCGCCCTCGTCGCCCCCGCCTGGTCGTGGTCGGTCGCCGTGGTCGGCGATCACGACCGCGCCCTCGTCGCCACGGTGACCGGGGTCTTCGGAGCCGCCCTGTGCGTCGCGCTCACCGTCGCCGCGCATCGGGCCGCGACCCTGCGCGCCGTGCGGGACGGACGGGTCCGGGCCGACGAGATCGCCGAGAGCCTCGAACGCGAGGCCGCCCGCGTGACCGACCACCTCCTGCCCACCCTGGTCGAGGGCGTCCGCGCCGGACGCACCGTTCAGGAGATCCTCGCCGCGCACCCCCCGATCCGGAACGCCGTCCTGGACCGACTCCTGCGCACGACCGGCGGGGAACTCGATCTCGCGGCCCGCCGCGCGGCCCACGCCCGTGCCCTGATCGCCCGCTGCGAACGGCGGATCATCGACCTGGACCGGGTCTGGCTGTCCCTGCTCGTCACCCGCGTCCGTGAGGACCGGTGCACCGCCGTCGAGCACACCGACCGCGAGCACCCGCACGTCCCCACCGGCCATTCCTCCCTCGACGACGCGCTCGCCTCCCTGGCCGACCACGTCCGCGACGAACTCCTGGCCGCCGCCCGTCGCACCGACACGGCCTTGGCCGCCACCGCCGCCTGTGGCGCCCGCCTCCGGGCCGGACTGGAGACGACCGACGCCCGCCTGCGCGTCCTGCGGGAGACCCACGGCGACCGCCCGGAGGTCCGGGAGGACCTCGTGGAGGCGGGCCGTGTCGTCGCCCGTACCGGTCGGATCGCCGACACCCTGGTCACCCTGGCCGGCGGTGGCCCGGGCCGCCGCCACCCCCGCCCCATCGCCCTGGCCGACGCGCTGCGCTCCGCCGGCCGTCGGATCGGCGCCCACCGGCGGGTCCGCGCGCCCCACACCGGGGGTGTCGCCGTACTCGGCCATGCCGCCGAGGCCCTGATCCGTGTCCTCACCGAACTGTTGGACAACGCCACCGTCTTCTCCGGACCCGACACCGACGTGCACGTCCGGGTGGAGGAGGGGGAGAACGGGATCAGCGTCGTGGTGGAGGACGCCGGGCCCGGCATGAGCCGCCGGGAACGGGAGGCGGCCCGAGACCTCGTCACCTCCCCCCGAGGTCTGGAGGGGCTGGACGGCGATCGCACGGGCCTGGCCGTCGTCGGTCTCCTCGCCTCCCGACACCGGTTCGACGTGACCTTCCGAACCTCACCGTACGGCGGGCTCGGTGCCGCCGTCCTGATCCCGCACCACCTGGTCACCGCGGTCCGTCCGGCGCCGTCGGTCATCGTGGCGGAGGAAGGGGCCGGCCGTGTCGCCGGGAGGGCGCTGTGAGCATCTCCGAAGACGACACCTCCGTCCGGCGGCCCCCGACGGCGGACGGGCCCGCCCCGGACGTCGCTCCGGCGAGCAGCGGGCCGCCGCCCCCCTCGCCCGACCACGCCGAAGCGCTCCGCCTCCACGGGCCCGAGGCCGAACGGGATCCCGTCGCGCTCTTCGCCCGCCTGCGCGCGCTCGGCCCGGTCGCCCCCGTGTTGCTGGAGGGCGACGTCCCCGCCTGGTTCGTCTCCGGTCCGCGCGAGCTGCGGCAGGTGATGGGCCGCCCGGAATGGTTCTCCCGGGACTGCCGGCGGTGGAACCACCGGGACCGGATCGGTGCCGATCACCCGCTCCGTCCCCACGTGACGTGGACGCCGGCGCTCACCTTCGCCGAAGGGGCCGAACACCGGGCCCGGGTCGACGCGATCGGCGACGCCTTGGCCGCCGTCGACCGGATCGACCTGCGCGACCTCTCCCATCGGGTCGCCGGCCACCTCGTGGACCGCTTCGCCGGCCGGGGGACGGCCGACCTGGTCGTCGACTACGCCCGGCACGTCCCGGCCCGGGTGCTGGCCCGCCTGTACGGCATCGCCGAGGACTCCGCGCCGATCGCCGACCTCATCGCCGCCGCGATCCCCGACCCCGGGGCGGGGCCGGCGCGTCGACGGCTCCACGGGCACCTCGTCGAACTCGTGCGCGATCGCCGCCGCCTGCCGCGCGCGGACGTGCCCTCCCGGCTCGCGTCCCACCGAAGGGCCGCCTCCACGGAGGAGGTGGCCCTGGACCTGCTGCTCATCTCGACGGCGTGGCAGACGTCCACCGCCGACTGGATCGCCGACACCCTGCGGCTGACCCTGGTGGACGCCGCGTTCGCGGCGGACCTGGGGGCGGGGCGGATCACGGTCTCGCGGGCGCTCGACGAGGTGCTGTGGCGGGACACACCGGCCCGCAACGTCCTCGGCCGGTGGGCGGTGCAGGACTGCGAACTGGGCGGTCGCCGGATCCGACGGGGCGACCTGCTCGTAGTGGGACTGGCGGCGGCCGGTATGGACCGGCCGGCCGGCGAACGCCCCCGGCTGTTCTTCGGCCACGGTGAGCAGGGCTGCCCCCACCCCGCGCCCCGGATGGCGGCGACCATCGCCGGGACGGCGGTGGAGGTGCTGCTGGACCGCCTGCCCGACATGTGGTCGACACCGTCCCCGCGCGGGTCGGACCGCAGGCCCTCTCCGTGGGCGGGCGGCCCCCTCCACCTGCCGGTGACCTTCGGCCCCCGGAGGACGTGACGCCGGCCCGCGCCCTGGGGAAGAGGGCGCGGGCCGGGTGTCGGTCCGTCGTGCGGGTCGGTTCCCGCGGGTCAGTTCCCGTACCGGTTCTCGTACTCGACGGGGACGGCCGCTTCGCCGATCTCCTCGACGAAACCCACCTGCTCGTAGGTCACCCAGACCTGCTCGTCCATCTGGGTGCTCAGCAGGGTCCCCGACTCGGGGTCCACGATCCAGTGGAAGGACAGGTCCGCGTCGGGAATGCTCGGGTCGGTCACCTTGAGCCGCTGCCCCGGTCGGCCGAGCTGGTCCTGGGCCGGGCCGACCAGCTCGATCCCCTCCGCCTCGGCGGCCAGGGCGAAGAACGCGCCCCGGGTCTCGCTCCGCAGCGCGCCGGTGACGAGGTCCGGGAAGACGCTGAGCACGTAGGAGTCGAACTCCGCCTCGGTCTCCGGTACCGGGGAGTCGGTGAGGGACAGGGACGCCGACCACCGTTCGCGCAACAGGGTCTCCAGCTCCTCGGGGTCACCGGGCAGTTCGAGGAGTTCCGAGGTCCGGGAGTCGATGATGTTGACGAACTCGCCGTGGTAACCGGTGCTCGCGGGGGTGCTGTGGTTCAAATCGGGTGACCCCGCCTCCTCCCAGGCCGCACGGTCCTCCTCGGTCGGGAAGATGTTCTCCGCGTTCAGGTTGAGGTTGTTCAGGCTCCGGAAGTCGCCGCCGAGTTCGTACCACTGCTCCTCGGTGAAGGTCTGGTGGACGGTGTAATCGGATCCGCCCCCCACGGGTCCGGCGGGGCGCCGGTTGTGCGTGCGGATGTACCAGACGTCGCCCACGGCCGTCTCCTCGGCTGCGGCGGCCTCGGCCGCGGCGATGAACACCTCCCGCGCGTCGGCGTAGGCGGGCGCCTGGGCGGTACCGCCCTGGACGTCGGCGGGGCCGCCGGGGACGATGATCGTCTGCGGCGAGTACATGAAGATCCCCGCCCCGACCGCGGCGGCGGTGGCCAGTGCCCCCACCGTCACCGGGAGCCGCCACCGGCGGTCGGCCGTCGCCCGCAGGAACGCCCGCCGTCCGCCCGCGGCCCGGGCCCGTTCGAGGACCCGCTCGCGGTGCAGGTGGCTGAGGTGCTCCGCGCGTTCCCGCACGGCCCCGGGCTCCAGCGCCGACACGGCGTCGAGGATGTCGTCCTGTGTCATCGTGCCTCCTGGTGGACGTTGCGGACCGTCGGGTGGCCGGAACGGGGTTCGGGGGGACGTCCGTCCGACGCCTTGCGGCCGTGGGAACCCTCCAGGACGTCGAGTTGCCGGGCCAGCGCACGCCGAGCCCGGTGCAGACGGACCGAGAACGTCGTCGCGGAGCAGCCCAGGACCTTCCCCGCCTCAGCGGGGGTGAGGCCGTGCCAGGCGACGAGGGTGAGCGCCTCCACGTGCCGTTCGGGGAGCTCGCTCAGGGCCCGGACGGCGCTCTCGCGCAGCACGAACCGTTCGGCGACGTCCCAGTCGCGCTGGTCGCGGTCGTTCGTGAGTTCGGCCAACCGGCGCAGCAGGGTCTCCCGGCGCATCCGCGCGCCGTACTGTTTGCGCAGCAGGTTGCGGGCGACCCCCAGAAGCCACGGCAGAGGCGGGTCGGGGACGGTCGACAGCCTGCGCCAGGCGATCACGAACGTCTCACTGGCCACCTCCTCCGCCACGGACTCGTCCGAGCGTAGGAGACAGAACGCCAGGATCCTGGCGTGGTAGCGGTCATAGAGGTCCGCCAACCGGTCGGTGGGCGGGGCCTCGGCCCTGTCGGTCCTCATCGGTCTCCTTCACCGTCGTCGGACTCTCGGGGAAGTAGTCCCTGGAGAGGAGGCGCGGATTACCGCGAACGCGCTCCTTCTTCCTTTCGCGTCTTCGGCCGAAAGGGTTCCCTCCGTCGTCACCCGGGTGGACATCGCCGGGGAAGGGGGGCGTTGTAGCGTCGTGGTCGTCACCCCCCGACAGGCTTGAGGAGCGGACGATGAACGTGGAGCACAAGGACGTCGAGGTCAACGGGATCCGAT
This sequence comes from Nocardiopsis sp. N85, assembly GCF_028882275.1. GTDB lineage: Bacteria > Actinomycetota > Actinomycetes > Streptosporangiales > Streptosporangiaceae > Nocardiopsis > Nocardiopsis lambiniae. Next base: position 44,402 of record NZ_JARBUT010000009.1, on the reverse strand, counting down.
TGCACGTCGCCGAACAGGGGAGCGGGCCGTTGGTGCTGCTCCTGCACGGTTTCCCGGAGGGCTGGTACTCCTGGCGGCACCAGTTCGCCCCGCTGGCCGAGGCCGGGTACCGCGTCGTCGCCCCCGACCAGCGCGGGTACGGCCGCAGCGAACGCCCCGAGGAGGTCACCGACTACTCGCTCCCCCGACTGGTCGGCGACGTGGTCGCGCTGATCTCCGCGCTGGGGGAGGAGCGCGCCGTCCTGGTGGGCCACGACTGGGGCGCCCCCGTGGCCTGGGCCACCGCGCTCATGCGCCCCGATCTGGTGCGCGGCGTGGTGGGCCTGAGCGTGCCGCCGGTGGTGCCGGCGATGATGCCGTCGCCCTCGGTCACCCGGCACATCTACGGCGAGGGCTTCTACCAGGTCTACTTCCAGGAACGCGGGCGCGCCGACGCGGAGATGGCCGCCGACCCCGCCCGTTTCCTGCGCCGGGTCCTGGTGGGGGCCTCGGGTGACGACCCCAGGCCCGACGGGCCGCGGATCTGGATGATCCCCGAGGGGAGCACGTCCGTGGACAGCCTGCCCGAACCGGAGTCGCTGCCCGACTGGATCACCGAGGAGGACATCGCGGTCTTCGCCCGCGAACACGCCCTGCACGGGGAGCACGCCTACACGGGTCCGCTCGACTGGTACCGCAACATCGAGGCGAACCAGGGGCTCATGTCCCCGTTCCAGGGTCGCACCATCGACGTGCCCGCCCTGTACATGGTGGGCACCATGGACCTGGTGCTGGCCATGCGCGGAGTGCCGGAGCTGCGGTCGATGCTCACCGCGATCGTGCCCGACCTGCGCGGGGACGTCACCCTGCCCGGCTGTGGTCACTGGACCCAGCAGGAGCGGCCCGCGGAGGTCAACGCCGCCCTGCTCGACTTCCTCACCGGCCTGGACTGAGGTAGGGACCCCTGGCCGACCTCAGCGGGTGTAGGTGTCGGCCAGGGCGGTGAGCACCTCCGAACAGCCCGCGTCCACGGTGAGGTCGGCCAGGGCGTCGCAGCGGGTCTCGCCCCGGTTGAGGATGACGATCGGCAGGTGGCGGTCGGCGGCGGCCTTGACGAACCGCCGCCCCGACAGGACCGTCAACGACGACCCCACGACCAGGAGCGCGGTGGACTCCTCCACCAGCCGGTACCCCCGGCGGACCCGTTCGGGCGGCACGTTCTCGCCGAAGTAGACGATGTCGGGCTTGAGCACGCCCCCGCAGGCGGAGCAGTCGGCGACCCGGAAACCCTCGGTGGTCGCCAGGGCGGCGTCGGCGTCCGGGGCGATCTCGATGTCGCCCACCCGGTCGGAGAAACCGGGGTTGAGCTCGCTCAACCGTTCGGCCAACCGCTCGCGGGGGATCACCCGCGAGCAGTCCAGGCACACCACCCGGTCGTAGCGCCCGTGCAGGTCGATCACGGCGCGGCTGCCCGCCGCCCCGTGCAGGGTGTCCACGTTCTGGGTGATGACGGCGGAGACGACCCCCACCGCCTCCATGCGGGCCAGCGCGCGATGGCCCTGGTTGGGCAGGGTCCGGTGCACGTGTCGCCAACCGACGTGGTTGCGCGCCCAGTAGTGGCGGCGGAAGGCGGCGTCGCCGACGAACTGCTGGTAGGTCATGGGGGTGCGGGGCGGTGAGTCGGGACCCCGGTAATCGGGGATGCCCGAATCCGTGGAGATGCCCGCGCCGGTCAGGGCCAGGACGGGGCCTTGGCCCAGGGTCTCGCGGATGCGCTCGGCGGTGGCGGTGAGGTCGGTCCTCTCACATGCGTTCGTCACGCCTTCGAGGGTATGCGCAGCCCTCGCGGTCGACCCACCCGCTATTCGGCGGCGGCCTCCTGGTGGACGCGGTCGAACTGCGCGTTCATGGCGTCGGCCAGGGCCTGGAGCCCCGAGAGCGGGCGGACGATCACGGTGAGCGCGTCGATCCGGCCGGTGTCGTCGAAGTGGAGCAGGTCGCAGCCCTCGATCTCCCTGCCGCTCACCGTGGCCCGGAAGCGCAGCACGTGTTCGCGGTCGTCGGCGGAGGTGTACTCGCCGACGTAGCGGAAGTCCTCGAAGACCCGCAGGACCGCGCGCAGGATGGCGGCGGTGACGGCCTTGCCGTGGTGCGGCTTGAAGGCGACCGGGCTGGTGAAGACGACATCGTCGGCCAGCAGTCCGGCGAGCGCGTCGGCGTCCCGGGCTTCGACGGCCTCACGGAAGCTTCCCATGGCGCACTCCTTGGTCAATTAGTTGAATAGGCCTGGAGGCTAGCAGCTCCTCGGTGCGCTGTACACGGGTTCACTATTCGATTTTTTGATCAATCAACGAGGCGAGTCCCGGAGGTGGGCGTTACAGTGACCGGATGGCACTGCGCAACGCCGTCATGGCCGCCCTTTTGGAGGGGCCGGCCTCCGGATACGACCTGACGAAGATCTTCGACTCCTCCGTGGCCAACTTCTGGATGGCCACCCCCCAGCAGATCTATCGGGAACTGGAACGGATGGAGGGCGACGGGCTCATCGAGGCGACCGTCGTCCGCCAGGAGCGCAGGCCCGACAAGCGCGTCTTCACCCTCACCGACCACGGCCACGAGCACTTGCGCGCCTTCACCGCCCGCGCGCCCCGGCCCATCGCCATCCGCGACGAACTCATGGTCCAGGTGCAGGCGGTCGACGCGGGCGATCTCGACGGCGTGCGCACCGCCGTCACCGAACGCGGGGACTGGTCGCGCGCCCGCCTCGCCCATTACCTGCGCCTGCGCGACCTGCTCCGGGAGGGGCGGAGCGAGGAGGAGCACCTGGCCGAGGCCGAGCGGGTCGGCCCCTACCTCACCCTGCTGCGCGGCATCGCCCTGGAGGAGGAGAACCTGCGCTGGTACGAGCGGGTGCTGACGGTCCTGGAGCGCCGCGCGGCCCTGCGCTGAACGCCACGGGGACGCACGGTGTCCGTGCTATGACTGTGGGTCATGTCCTTTGCGAGTGGGAGGATCCCGATCCTCCGTCGGTGGGACCGCGCGGTCCTGACGGGCGAGGTCGTCCTGATCCTCGTCCTGTACTACGTCGTCCCCTTCGAGTACACGGCGACGTCCTGGCAGGTGTGGGCGCGCTGGATCGTCTTCGCCCTCGGAATCTGCCTCGTCTGCCTGTCGATGCTGCGGGCGGCCCGCCGCCAAGGACGCGAGGACCCGGCCACCCTGCCCCTGCGGCCCCCGATCCTCATCGCCGTCTGCGGGATCGCGCTGTTCGCCCTCGCCGACCACGGGGTCGCCCTCGTCCGCCCCGGGGAGTTCGTGGGCCTGGAGACCCGGACCGACGCCCTCTACTTCGCGCTCACCACGCCGGCCACCGTCGGCTACGGCGACATCCACGCCCAAGGGCAGTGGGCGCGCGGGCTGTTCATCGCCCAGATGATCTTCAACGTGGCGGTCATCGCGGGAGCGGCGCGCCTGGTGGCCTCTCGACTGCGGGCCCGGGGCCACGGCGACCCCCGATGAGGATCACCGGTGGATGTGCGCCCTCCAGTCGGCGGGCACCCGGTCGGCGGGCGCCGGCACCGGCTGGTCCTCGGGGTGTGAGGTGGGCGGGGCCAGCTCCGGACCGCTCTCGGTCCTCCCGCTGCGGAAGTCGTAGAACCACACCTCGCCCGGTTCGAAGCTCTGGATGATCGGGTGGCCGGTCTCCTCGAAGTGGTGGCCGGCGTGCCGAGCGGGCGAACTGTCACAGCAGCCGACGTGCCCGCAGACCGCACAACGGCGCAGGTGGACCCACCACCCGCCGCCGGCCAGACACTCCCGGCATCCGGGTCCGCTGGGCGGGACGGACGTGTCGATCGCGTTCTCCGAGTCGCTCATGGGGCCACGGTAGTCGCCGGACGCCGATTCCGAGAGGACGCGGCGCCCGTGTCAGTCGCGACGCTCGGAGTGCCCGAGCGGGCGGTCGGGCGCGATCCGGTCACGGACCAGCCGCTTGATGTCGGCGGCGTCGGTGAAGGCGGCGTCACTGGCGCGCGACCACACGGTCTCCCCGTCGATCCGCACCTCGAACACCCCGCCGGTGCCCGGGACCAGCGCGACCTCCCCGAGTTCGGCCTCGAACGTGGTGAGCAGTTCCTGCGCCATCCACGTCGCGCGCGGCAGCCATCGGCAGCGCGTGCAGTACTCGATCTCCAGGCGGGGGGTCCGTTCCGACATGGGGACCAGTATGCCCGACGCCCTTCCCCCCGCGGGGTCGGACCCCGGACGCGGGGCCGACACGCCCCTCGTCCCCGGCCGGTGCCGTCCGGCGGCTTCTCCACCGGGGCGACGGCGAGCCCCTCGGCCACCGGCTCGTCGGGGACGGCGGGCCGGTGGTACACCGCGACCCGGACCCGACCGGCCTCCCGCGCCCGGCGGACCGGTTCCACGGGCGTCGGCCGGCCCCCGGCGTGATGGGAGGGACACGGTGTCCCCGGCGGATTCGTGAGCGCGCCTTCCGAATCCCGGCGCTTCCCCGTGTTGGACTTGTGGCCGGACGTCCCCCTAGCGTGAGCCTCGGACCCGCTCACGAACGAATCAGGAACCCGACCAGTGAAGACGTTCACCCTGCCCGGGACGGACATCCCGGCCCCGAATGTCGTGCTCGGCCTCATGCGCATCGCCGACAAGGGCGACGACGAGATCCGCGCCCTCGTGCGCACCGCGCGGGACGTCGGGATCGACTTCGTCGACCACGCCGACATCTACGGCCGGACCACGCACGAATGCGAACGGCGGTTCGCCGAGGCGATGCGCCTCACGCCCGCCGAACGCGACGCCGTCACCATCCAGACCAAGGTGGGCATCGTCCGTGAGGGCCCCTACTTCGACCACTCCCACGAGCACATCGTCTCGTCCGTCGAGGAATCGCTGCGCGCCCTGGACACCGATCGCGTCGACATCCTGCTGCTGCACCGGCCCGACGCGCTCGTCGAGCCCGAGGAGGTCGCACGGGCCTTCGACGAACTGGCGACCGCCGGGAAGGTGCGCGCGTTCGGGGTGTCCAACCACACTCCTCGTCAGATCGACCTGCTGCGCCGGTACGTGGACCGCCCGCTCGTGGTGAACCAGCTTCAGCTGTCCCTCACCCACGCCCCGATCATCGCCCAGGGACTGGCCTCGAACATGGTCGGCGAGCCGCAGGCGACGACCGTCGACGGCGGAGGGGTCCTCGACCACGCCCGACTGCACGACATCACCGTCCAGGCGTGGTCCCCGTTCCAGGCCGGGTTCTTCGACGGCGTCTTCCTGGGTTCTCCCGAGTACGTCGAACTCAACGCCGTCATCGACCGACTCGCCGAGAAGTACGGTGTGCCGTCGATCGCGATCGCCACCGCGTGGATCACCCGGCACCCGGCCCGCATGCAGGTCGTGCTCGGGACCACCACCCCCGAGCGGGTCATCGGGGCGGCCCGGGGATCGGACATCCCCCTGACCCGCCCCGAGTGGTACGAACTGACCCGGGCGGCCGGGCACCGCGTCCCCTGACCGGATCCCGCCGTCCGCGGACGATTTGTGGGTGCCCCACCGCTCTGGCAGATTGACGGGGTGCGCGTCGCGATGCTGGGACCCTTCCAGATCCGGGACGGAGAGGGCCGTGCCCTGCCGCCCGGTGGAAGGCGCATGTCCGCCCTGCTCGCCCGGCTGGCCCTGGCCCCCGGCCGGGTGGTCCCGGCGGAGACGCTCATGGCCGACCTGTGGGACGACGGCCCTCCCGAGGGCGGCGCGGACACCCTGCGCCGACTGGTCTCGCGGACCCGGGTCCGGCTGCGCGGGCACGGCGTCGAGATCGGCCCGGTCGCCCACGGCGGGGGATACCGCCTGGACGTATCGCCCGAGGCGGTCGACGCCCACCTCTTCGAACGACTCGCCGCCGAGGGCGCCCGACTCCTCAGGGAACACGCCCCGGACCGGGCGGCCGAGACCCTGGACGAGGCCCTGTCCCTGTGGCGGGGCGACCCCTTCGGCGGGGTGGACGCCGACTTCGCCCGGCGGGAGGCCCCCCGCCTGGAGGAAGTGCGCTCCACCGCCGTCGAGGACCGGATCGACGCCCTGTCCCGCCTGGGCGACCCCGCCGCGCTCGTCCCCGAACTGCGGGCGCTGTGCGCGGGTCACCCGACCCGCGAACGTCGCCACGGACTGCTCATGCGGGTCCTGCACGAGACCGGACAGAGCGGTGCGGCCCTGGCCGTCTTCGAGGACCTGCGCCGCGCCCTGGCCGAAGAACTGGGCGCCGATCCCTCCGCGTGGCTCCGCGACCTCCACGGCGAGATCCTCCGCCACCGGCCTCCCGCCCCGCCTCGGGGGTGGACCAACCCCTACCTGACGCGCTTCTTCGGGCGCCGGGGCGAACTCGCCGCCATCGACGCGCTCATGGAGCGCACCCGCCTGGTGACCCTGCTCGGCCCCGGAGGGGTGGGCAAGACCCGGCTGGCCACCGAGTACGCCTCCGGGGCGGCCACGGGCACCCGCGTGTGCTTCGTGGAGCTGGGACCGCTGCGCGCGGAGGACAGCCTGACCGAGGCGGTCACCGCGGGTCTCGGAGCGGAGGGCTCCTTCCCGGCGCAGCCAGGCCCCGACCGGACGGCCCGGCTGGTGTCGGCCCTGTCGGCCGCGCCCACCCTCCTGGTCCTGGACAACTGCGAACACCTGGTGGACCCCGCCGCCGAGCTGGCCGTCGGACTGCTCGCCCGTTGCCCGACCCTGCGGGTCCTGGCCACGAGCCGGGAACCCCTCGCGGTCACGGGCGAGGCCCTGGTCCGCGTCGAGCCGATGCGCGTTCCCGAGGACGGCGGCGGCGAGGCCGTCGCGATGTTCATCGAACTCGCCTCCCTGGCGCGTCCGGGCGGCGTGAACGCCGAGGACACGGCCGCGGTCACCGAGATCTGCCGCAGCCTGGACGGCCTTCCCCTGGCCATCGAGCTGGCGGCGGCGCGGACCCGGTCGATGCCGATCCGCGAGGTCGCCCACCACCTCGACGAACGCTTCCGGCTCCTGTCCGGGCCGCGACGGGCCGGGACCGCCCGACACCGGACGCTGCGCGCCGTCCTGGACTGGACCTGGAACCTGCTCACCGAACACGAACGGGTGCTGGCCCGGCGCCTGGCGGTACTGCCCGGCGGCGCCACCGCGGACACCGCCCGCGCGGTGTGCGTCGGGGACGGCGTGCCCGAGGGCGAGGTGCCGTTCCTCCTGGCCTCGCTCACCGACAAGTCCCTGCTGGCCCCCGTGGACTCCTCCCGGGGCGGACCGCGCCACCGCCTTCTGGAGACCACCCGGGTCTACCTGGAGGAACGCCTGTACGAGGCGGGCGAGGGGGAACGGATCCACGCCGTCGCGGCTCGCCACCTCGCCGATCTGTCCGAGGCGGCGTTCGCGATGCTGCTCGGTCGTGACCAGCCGCGCGGCCTGGAGATCCTCGACACCGAGCACGACAATCTCTTGGAGGCGCTGCGCCACTCCTGTCGGGGCGGCGACCCGGGCGAGGCCGTCCGGATCACCGTGGCGCTGAGCTGGTACTGGATCATCCGGGGCCGCTACGAGGAGGCCGAACGCTGGTTCGGCGAACTCGACCGTCGCCCGGAGGCGCTCACCCCGACGGCCCGGACGGTCGCCGGGGCGGTCCGGGCGATCCTGCCCCGGCCGCAGGCCGACGCCGGGGCCCGCACCCGACCGCTCGCGCTCGACACGGCCGTGCTGGCCGACCACCCTCCGCTGGCGATGATCGTTCCCAAGCACCGCCTGCTGGTCGGCGACCTCGCGGGCATGCGGGCCGACGCCGCGACCGCCGCGGCCCACCCCCACCCCTGGGTGCGGGCGGCGGGCGCGGCCACCTCCGCGCTGGTCGCCGAGGCGGAGGGGGACGTCATCGGAGCCGAACGGCGTACGGCGGACTCGGCGGAGGCGTTCCGGGAGTCGGGGGACCTGTGGACGGCGGCCCAGCTGGTCGCCGCGCTGGCCGGGTTCCGTTCCGCGCGTGGCGACGTGGACGGTGCGGTCGCCGATCTGCGACGGGCCTGGGAGCTGGAGGGCGCCTCGGGAGCCTCGGACCGCCGCACCCCCGTCCTGATCCGCCTGGGCGGCGAACTCGTCCGGGCCGGGCGGGCCCGTGAGGCCGAGGAGGTCTTCCTCGGGGCCTTGGACGCGGAGCCCGCCCCCACCGCCGAACACCGCATCATGTGCCTGGCCGGGCTGGCCGACCTGGAACTGTCCCGGGGGCGGCCGGAGGCCGCCCGGGAGCTGCTGGACCGTGCCCGACGGCTGCTCGCCGGACCCTTGGCCGACACCGGTTACCTGCGGGTGACGGTCCTGTGCCGGGAGGCGGCCCTGGCGCTGGCCGAGGGGGACGCCGAGGAGGCGCACGGCATCGCCCTGCGGGCCCGGTCCGCCGCCGACCTCCTCGGTGTCGCCGCCGTCCGCGCGGAGGCCACCGAGACGGTGGCCGACGGCCTGTGGCACACGGGGCGGCCCGAGGACGCGGCCCGCGTCCTCGGAAGCGCGACGCGGATCCGAGGACGGCGCGACGACGGCAGCCCGAGAGTGCGTTCGTTGGCCGCCGCGCTGATCTCGGCGCTGGGCCGGGAGCGCTTCGAGCGCGCCTACACCGAGGGCGCCGCCGGGGCCGACCCGCTCCTCAGGTAGGCCAGGACCGCTTGGACCCGGCGGTGTCCGCTCCCCTCCTGGGTGAGCCCGAGTTTGGCGAAGATCGAACCGATGTGCTTGCCCACCGCCGGTGTGGAGAGCCCCAGCAGTTCGCGTATGCGCGTGTTGTCGTGGCCTTCGGCCATGAGACCGAGCACCTCCAGCTCCCGGGGGGTCAGCGACCCCAGCGGGTCCCTGCGGGTGGGGCCGGACAACAGGTGGGACACCACCTCCGGATCCAGGGCGACCCCGCCCCCGGCCACCCGGCGCAGGGCGTCGGCGAACTCGGCGACGTCGCCGATCCGGTCCTTGAGAAGGTAGCCGATGCCCCGGCTGTCGGCCAGCAGTTCGGCCGCGTAACCGTCCTCGACGTGCGCGGACAGCACCAGGACCGGGAAACCGGGGGACCTCTCGCGCAGCCGGGCCGCGGCCTCCAACCCTTCGCGGCGCAGGCCCGGCGGCAACCGGACGTCGAGGACGGCGACGTCGGGTCGGTGCGCCTCGAAGAGGCTCCAGAACTCCGTGATCTCCCTGGCCGCCCCCACCACCTCGAACCCCTCCGTCTCCAGCAGGAGGACGAGTCCTTGCCGCAGGAGGGCGTCGTCCTCGGCGATCAGAACGCGCATGGCAGTCTCACCTCTATCGTGGTCGGCCCGCCGGGCGGGCTCTCGATCCGGGTACGGCCCTCCAGGGCGGCCGCCCGCTGCCGGATTCCGGCCAGACCGCTTCCCCGGTACTCGTCCGCACCGCCACGACCGTCGTCGGCGACGGTGACGACCAGCTCCTCACCGTCCCCGACGATGGTGACGCGCGCGCTCGCGGCCCCGGAGTGTTTGGCGACATTGGTCAGCGCCTCGGTGACGACGAAGTAGGCGGCCGTCTCCACCGCGGCGGGCAGGCCGGACAGCCGCTCGACCTCCACGGCGCAGGGGACGGCCGACCGGGAGGCCAAGGAGGTGACCGCCGTGGCGAGCCCCTGGTCGGCGAGGATGGGGGGATAGATGCTGCGCACGACGGCGCGCAGCTCCTTGAGCGCCTCCTCGGCCGCGCCCTTGGCGACCGTGATCAGTCGGCGGGCGTGCTCGGGGTCCTCGTCCAGGAGGCGTTCGACCAGCCCCAGGTGCATGCGGACCGCCACCAGCCGGTTCTGGGTGCCGTCGTGCAGGTCCCGCTCGATGCGTCGGAGTTCCAGACCGTGCGCCTCCAAGGCGACCCGCCGCAGCGCGGTGACCTCGGCGATCCGGGTCCTGAGCCCCCCGGTCTCCCCGCTGAGCAGGATGCGGCGGAGGGCCAGGGCGTGCCCGGTGGCCAGGCGGGGGACGCAGAACACGAACAGGCCCAGGTAGGCCAGGCCGACGAGCGGGGTCCACAGGGCGGCGGCCCAGGAGTCCACCGGGTATCCGCCCGGACTGACGGCGATCCCGGGCGGCAGCGCCCACCACCACAGCGGACAGGTGAGGGAGACGACCACCCCCACGGCCAGGACGAACGCCGTGAGCGCGCCGACCAGCCCGAGCAGGCAATTGGCGGCCGTCCAGCACAGCGACCTCCAGAACTCGAAACGGAGGGCGGTCGTGTTCGTGACCTCTTTTCCGGCCGCCCGGTCCAAGTGGGCCAGGGCCGCGCGCGCGTCCCTTTCGGTATTGCGCTCCAACAGCGCCGTCATGCGCCTGAGCAGGGGCGCGCCGACGAGGAGGATGACCGGGACCTGACCGAAAAGGAATCCACCCAGGATCAGCCAGGAGCGCAGCGCCCCCACACCCGCCGACAGGGTGTACCGGGCCCCGACGGCCGCTCTCTCCAGAGTCGGACGGTGGCCGAGCAGGGACGCGCCCAGGTGTGCCAAGGAGGTCCCCCGAAGGCTGAATAAAGAACAAGGCCATTCTCGGGGGAATGTTAGCATTCCTGCGAGAATCGACGAAGGAGTCCTCGTGTTCGGCAGAAGAGCATCAGTTCGGGGAGCTGTTTACGGCGTGTCCGAAACCCCCGAGGAAAATCCTGCTCTGAGAATGCGCGAAGTTTACCGGACCTACGGTTCGGGTGCTGGAAAAGTGAATGCGCTTCAGGGTATTTCCGTAGAGCTTGCCAAAGGCGTCTTCACTGCGGTAATGGGACCCTCCGGATCGGGGAAGAGCACGTTCCTGCACTGTGCCGCCGGCCTCGACCGGCCCTCCTCCGGGCGGGTGTGGCTGGGCGGCGTGGACCTCTCCGACATGTCCGAGAACCGGCTCACCCGGCTGCGCCGAGAGCGCGTCGGCTTCGTCTTCCAGTCCTACAACCTGCTGCACGCGCTCACCGTCCAGGACAACATCACCATGCCGCTCCGGCTGAACGGGACCGCGGTGGACCGGGACTGGGCCGAACGGGTCGTGCGGCAGGTGGGGATCGAGGATCGGCTGCACCACCGCCCCGCCGAACTGTCCGGGGGACAGCAGCAGCGGGTGGCCATCGCCAGGGCGCTCATCACACGGCCCGACCTGGTGCTGGCCGACGAGCCCACCGGCGCACTGGACTCCCGCACCGGTGCCCGGGTCCTGGCCCTGCTGCGGGACACGGTCGCCGCTCTGGGACAGACGGTCCTCATGGTCACCCACGACCCCGTGGCCGCCTCCTACGCCGGGAACGTGCTCTTCCTCGCGGACGGCCGGCTGGTCGACTCCCTCGCCGCCCCCACCTCCGCCGCCGTCGCCGAGCGGATGAGCCGCCTCGGGGAGCACTGATGCTCGACATCGCCTGGAAGACCCTGCGCGCCCGTAAGGGCGCCTTCGCCGGCGCCTTCGTCGCCCTGCTGTGCGCCACCGCCCTCATCTGCGCCTCCGGTGTCCTGGCCGAGTCCGGGTTGCGCTCGTCGGTGTCCCCGTACCGCTACGCGGCCGCGGACGCGGTGGTCGTCGGGGAGAGGAGCCTGCGCCCGCCCGGCGGGGACTTCACCACCTCCGCGCGGCTCCCCGAACCCGCGCCCGTGCCCGTCGACCTGGTCGCGTCGCTGGGAGCCCTGGACGAGGTGGCCCTCGCGGTCGGCGATCACCACCTGCCCCTGGCGATCGGCGCGGCGGAGGGGGACCGGCCGCTGCCCGCCCTCGGCCACGGCTGGGACACCGCCCCCCTGGCGCCGTTCGCCGTACGGGAGGGGGCGCCCCCGGAGGGGCCGGGTGAGGTGGCACTGCCCGTCGACCTGGCCGACGCCCTCGGGGTCGGCCCCGGTGATCCCGTTCGGATCGTGCGGGCGGCGGTGCCCGCCGAGTACCGGGTCAGCGGCACCGTCGTCCACGAGGGCCCGGGGGAGGGGCGCGGGAGCCCGGTCTTCCTCCATCCCGACGAGGTCGCGCGCCTGGCGGACGTCGGGGGCGACCCCGACGCGCCCCCCGCCGTCCACGCGATCGGGATCATCGCCGCCCCGGGCGTCGACGCCGACGCGCTCGCGGCGGCCGTCACGGAGGCCGCGGCCGACACGGACGTCACGGTCCACACCGGCGACACCGCCGACCGGGTGGAGTTCGCCGACATGGACGCGGCCCGAGGCCTGCTGCTGTTGATCTCCGCCTCGTTCGGCGGGTTGGCGGTTCTCATCGCCCTGTTCGTGGTGGCCGGGACCCTGGCCCTGTCCATCAACACCCGACGGCGCGAATTCGCCGTGCTGCGCGCCATCGGTGCCACCCCCGGCCAGGTCCTGCGCATGGTCGGCGCCGAGGCCCTCCTGCTGTCCCTGGCGGCCGGACTCCTGGGCTGTCCGCTCGGTGTCCTGGTCGCCCACGCCATGCGCACCGCCTTCGTCCGACTCGGGGTGCTCCCCGCCGACCTGCCGCTGGTGACCGGTCCGCTCCCCCTGGTCGGGGCGGTCCTGCTGACCGCGCTGACCGCGCTGGTCGGCGGGGTGGCCGCGGCGCTGCGCCCGGCCCGCACCGACCCGGTGGAGGCGATGCGCGAGTCCGTCGCGCCCCGTCGCGCACCGGCATCCTGGCGGGGCGCGGCGGGGATGGTCTGCCTGGCGCTGGGCATCGGCGCGGCGATGACCCCGATCGCCCTGCGCAACGACGCCGGGGCCGCCGGGACCGGGAGCGCGGTCCTGCTGTCGGTGATCGCGGTCGCCCTCGCCGGGCCGGCGCTGCTGGGTCCGTTGGCCGCGGTCATCGTGCGTCCGCTGCGGCGCTTCCGGGTCAGCGGTTTCCTGGCCGCGGAGGCCATCGTCTCCGACCCGCGCCGCCTCGGCGCCGTCCTCACCCCGCTGGTGCTCGCCGTCGGCTTCACCCTGTCCATGGTCTACACCCAGGGGGTCCTGTCCGGCGCGGTCACGGCCCAGGTCGAGGAAGGGGTCACCGCCGACGCCGTGGTGGCGGACAGGGGCTCCGGCGGCATCGCCCCCGATGTCCTGGCGGAACTCCGAGCGCTCCCGGAGACGGGTACGGTCACACCCCTGAGCGAAAGCCGCATGTTCGTGCCCTACTCCGTGTTCGGGGACCCCGACCTGGCGTCCTTCTCGGTCCGCGGGGCCGCCCCCGAGGGACTGACGGACAATCTGGATCCCGGCATCGTCTCCGGGGACCCGGCCGACCTGGTCGGCGGGACCGTCGCCATGGAGCGCTCCGGTGCCGACCTGCTCGGCGCGGACATCGGTGACGAGCTGGAGGTACGGCTGGGCGACGGCGCGCACGCCACACTCCGGCTGGTCGCCACCTATGAGCGCGGGCTGGGTCTGGGCGGGGCGATCGTGCCCGAGGAGGTCCTGATCGGACATACGGGACCACCCTCCCTGGCCCTGGTGGGCGCGTCACCGGACACCTCCCCCGAGGAGCTGGAGGCGGCGCTGACGGAGTTCGTCGAAGGACGTCCCACGCTGGTGCCGACCGACCGGGGCGGATTCGCCGACGGGGCCCGTGCCGAGGCGGACCTGGCGGCGTGGGTCAACCTCGTCGGGCTCGCGGTCATCCTGGGCTACATCGCGATCGCCGTGGTCAACGGCCTGGTGATGGCCACCGCCGCCCGATCCCGGGAGTTCGCCCTGCTCCGACTGATCGGGACGACCCGCCGACAGGTACTGCGCTCACTGCGCTGGGAGGCGTGGACGATCGCGGTGCTCGCGGTCCTGCTGGGCACGGCGGCGGCCGCGCTCCCCCTGGCCGTGCTGAGCCTGGCCTTCCTCGGCACGCCCCTCCCGGCGGGATCACCGCTGATCTACGCCGCCGCGGTCGCCGTGACGGCTGTGCCGGCCGTCGTCTCGATCATGGTCCCGGCCCGCCTGGCACTGCGGGTCCCCGCCGTGACGGCCATCGGCGTCCGCGAGTGACACGGGTGTCCGCCCGTTGTCCGCCCGTTGTCCGCCGGCCCCGGGAGGGTGGTCACGGACCCGAGGAGGAAAACGGGATGGATATCTGTATCCGGGCTCAAGGCCTGGTCAAACGGTTCGGCGAGACCATCGCCCTCGACGGGGTCGACCTGGAGGTCCCCACCGGCTCGATCCTGGGCGTGCTGGGCCCCAACGGCGCGGGCAAGACCACCGCGGTGCGCATCCTGGCCACCCTGTCACGGCCCGACGAGGGCACGGTGAGCATCGCCGGGTACGACGCGCTGCGCGATCCGGTGGCGGTCCGCGGGCTCATCGGCCTCACCGGCCAGTACGCCTCGGTGGACGAGGAACTCACCGGCCGCGAGAACCTCGAACTCATCGGACGGCTGCTGCGCCTGCCCGCACGACGGTGGCGGGCGCGCGCCAGGGAACTCGTGGAGCGCTTCGACCTGGTGGAGGCCGGCGACCGCCCGGTCAAGACGTACTCCGGGGGCATGCGGCGCCGGATCGACCTGGCGGCCAGCCTGGTCGGCCGGCCCCGGGTCCTCTACCTGGACGAGCCCACCACCGGTCTGGACCCGCGCAGTCGCGGGGAGCTGTGGCGGATCGTGCGCGGCCTCGCCGACGACGGCACCACCGTCCTGCTCACCACCCAGTACCTGGAGGAGGCCGACGAACTCGCGGACCGGATCACCGTGATCGACCGCGGCCGGGTGGTGGCCGAGGGCACCCCCCGGGAGCTCAAGCGCATGACCGGTTCCCAGACCCTGCACGTGCGCACGGTGAACCCCGCGGACACCGAACGGGTACGCGGGATCGTCGCCGATCTGCTCGGGACCGCCCCCCTCCTGGGAACGGACGCGATGACGATCTCCGCCCCGACCGACGACCCGGTCCTGCTGTCGGCCCTGGTCCGCCGCTTGGACCAAGAGGCCATCGCCACCGACGAGCTGTCCCTGCGGCTGCCCGACCTCGACGACGTCTTCCTCTCCCTGACCGGCCGTCCCCTGCCCGACGCCACTCCCGAGGAGACCGTCGTATGACCGCCACGACCCTGCCCCCGGCCCCCGCCGCCCCCTCGGGCGCCCGCCGACGCATCGGTCCGTTCGAGGCGCTCGGGCACGGTCTGACGCTGGCCGACCGCAACCTGCGCCACATCCTGCGGACGCCCACGACCCTCATCGACACGGTCATCCAGCCGGTCCTGTTCCTCCTGGTGTTCGTGTTCCTGTTCGGCGGCGCGATCTCCGGCACCTGGCAGGACTACCTCCAGACCCTGGTCCCGGGACTGATGGTGCAGATCACCATGTACGCCAGCATCGGGACCGGGATGGCGCTCAACACCGACATCTCCAAGGGGGTGTTCGATCGGTTCCGGAGTCTGCCGATCGCGCGGTCGGCCCCCCTCGTCGGCGCGGTACTGGGCGACGTCGTCCGCTACGCGGTGGCGGTGACCGTGCTGCTGCTCCTGGCGTTCGCCCTGGGCTTCCGGGTCCAGACCGATCCGTTCTCCGCCCTGCTCGCCTGCGTCCTGGTCGTCGTGTTCGGGCTGACCCTGTGCTGGCTGTCGGTCCTGGTCGGCATGGTCGTCTCCGCACCCCAGGCGGTGCCCGGCATCGCCATGGCGGTCATCCTGCCGTTGACCTTCGGCAGCAACATCTTCGCCGACCCGGAAACGATGCCCCGCTGGCTGGAGCTGTGGGTGAGCGTCAACCCCGTCACCCACTTCGTGGACACCGTCCGCGGACTGATGATCGGCGGCCCCGTCGCCGGTCCCCTCACGGTGAGCCTGATCGCCGTGGTGGTCTGCCACGTGCTCCTCCTGCCCCTCGCCCTCCGCGCCTACCTGCGCAAGGTCAGGTGAAGCCGGGTCATCGCCCCGGTGCCCTCCAACGGTCGGAAAGGACGTTCCACATGACCACGATCCGCCTGACGGCGCGGGACATGGCGCGCGTTCGCGTCCGCTCGGAGCCGTCCGCGCTCATCGAGGCCGCCCACGCCCTGCGGGCCGTCCTGGCCGGCCCGGCCCGGCCCGGCGCGGGTCGGTGGACGCGTCGAACCCGGGTCCGGCTCTCCGCCCTTCCGTTCGTGCGCTCCGACCTGGCCGAGGCCCACGGGCTCGTGTCCGACGTCCTCGCCCTGGTGTCCCCCGCCCATGACGGCGTCCCCGCGCCGCACGCGCCCGAGCGCGTGCGGCGTGCGGCCCGGACCCTGACCCGGGTGGCCCGGGCCGTCATCACGCCCGACCTCGACCGGTTGCGGGTGATCCGGGTCCGGGCCGCCTACCGGATCGGCGCCCTCTTGGCGGGGGAGGGGGCGGAGAGGGCGCTGGAGGCGTTGGGCGGCGGGTGCCGGTGGACGGACACGGGCGTCGAACTCCCCGACGGCCGGGACCGGGAGGTCGATCCCGGGGGGTACGGGTTCGAGCTGGTCCCCTCCGTGTTCCTGGAATCGGTGCCCCGGGTGGAGCGGTGGATCGACCCGGACGAGGGACGGCCGCGCACCGCGCTGCTGTTCCCCGCACTGGGGGCGGACGACGCGCTCGACCCGCTGCTCGCCGAAACCCCCGACCGCTCCCAGGAGGCTCTGGGCCGACTGCTCGGCCGGACCCGCGCCGCGGTCCTGGGCGAGGTGCTCTCCCCGAGCTCCACGGGGGAACTGGCGAGGACCCTCCACGTGTCGCCCACCTGCGTCAGCGAGCACACCGCCGTCCTGAGGGAGGCCGGGCTGATCACCACGACCCGCGAGGGCAACCGGGTCCGGCACACGGCCACCGGACTCGGCCGGAGCCTGCTCGACCGTGACGGTGCCCGGAACACGGGGCACGGGAACCGGGGATGGGACCCCTGGGCCGAGAGCGCCTGAGACGCCTGGCGCGCACGAGGCGGGGGCGGCCCCGAGGCCGCCCCCGCCGTCGTCGTCCGCGGTCCTACCCGTCCAGGGCGGCCACCAGGCTCTTGGGCCGCATGTCCGTCCAGTTCTCCTCGACGTAGGCCAGCGCCGCCGCCCGGGACGTCTCCTCCAGGGCGATGTCCCAGCCCTCGGGGATCTCCGCGAAGGACGGCCACAGGGAGTGCTGTCCCTCGGCGTTGACCAGCACCAGGTAGGTGGCGTCGTCGTTCTCGAAGGGGTTGTCGCTCATGGTTCCTCGTTTCCTCTCGGTGTTCTGCGGTGGACGGATCAGGTCCGGTCGGCCGGTCGTCCGCGTCGGTCGCGGCGCGGGGCGCCGGCCGCCGCGATCAACGCGCGCAGGGCCTCGGTGAAGGTCCGGGCCAGGCGTTCCACGGTCCGGTCGTGGTGACGGTTGGCCGAATAGGTCCAGGAGAACTCCAACCGCCCGTCGGTGACCGAACCGGTGACGTCGAGCAGGTTGGTGCGCTCCTCATGCGGAGCGTGGTCCGGGCCGGGGACGGGCGTGAACCGGCGGATCGGCCCGTGCCCGCCCGCTCCGCCGAACCGGCCCAGATAGTTGAAGGAGACGGGGAGGTCCGGCAGGGCCCGCAGCGGTTCGGTGTCCGGGCCGTCCACCAGGTGGCGCAGCGCGCCGAACCCGATGCCGCGCGGCACCGACCGGATCCGGCGTTTGACGGCGGTCACCGTCGTCGCCCAGTCGTCGTCCTCCGGCAGTTCCAGCGGGAGGGGGTGAACGGTGGTGAACCAGCCGACCGTGCGGGACGGGTCCACGTCCTCGAAGAGGTCCTCGCGGCCGTGGCCCTCCTTCTCCACCAGGACCCGCCGGGAGCCGGTCCAGTCGGCCAGGATCCGGCCGAGCGCCGCCAGCAGCACGTCGTCGATCCGGCAGCGGAACGCCCCCGGCACCCGGGAGAGCAGGGCCTCGGTCTCCTCCTCCGACAACCCCGAGGAGAGGACCCTCTGGGAGGCGACGTCGTTGGGCCCCTCGGCCGAGTCCAGAGGAAGGGGGGCGGTGGGCCCGGAGCAGATCTCGACCCAGGCGGCCAGGTCCTCGGCGAACCCGCCGCTCCGGGCGAAGTCGACCAACCGCTCCGCCCACACCGGGAACGGGGTGGTCTTGGGGCCCGGATCGATCGGGAGCCCGTCCCGGAGCCGCTCGTAGGCGGCGGCCAGGTCCTCCAGGATCACCCGCCACGACACCCCGTCCACCACCATGTGGTGCGCCGACAGCAGCAGCCGGTGCCGGTCCTCCGCCCCGGTGTCCACCACCACGGCCTCGAACAGCGGCCCCCGCGACAGACGCGTGGCCGGACGCTCCCGACCCGCCTCGCGGGCCACGACCTCCTCCGGGTCGACCTCGCCGGTGGCGTCCACGATCCGCACCGCGCCCGGGACCGCGTCCGCGTCCAGGTGCTGGCGCCAGCCCTCGTCGGTGCGCTCGACCCTGGCCCGGAGCATGTCGTGGTGGGCCAGGACGTGCTCGGCGGCCAGGGCCAACAGCCGCGGATCGGTACCGGGCGCGGTCTCCGCCAGCAGGGACATGTCGAAGTGCTCAGGAGAGCGGGGGTGCGTGTCGAGGAACCAGTGCTGTACCGGTGTGAGCGGGACGGTCCCGGTGACCGGGCCGTCGGCCGTGCCGTCCCCGGGGGAGCGCACCTCCGCGCGCCCGTCCACGGCGGCGGCCAGCGCCGCCACGGTCTGGTTCAGGAAGACGTCCTTGGAGGTCAGCTCCCCTCCGGCCGCACGCACCCGGGACACCATCTGGATGCTCAGGATGGAGTCGCCGCCCAGATCGAAGAAGTTGTCGTGCGCGCCGACCTTCTCCAACCCGAGCAGTTCCCCCCAGATCTCGGCGAGCAGGGTCTGGGTGGGTCCGCGCGGGGGCGCGTACCCGGTGGTGTCGAAGGCGTCGTCATCGGGGGCCGGGAGCGCGCGGCGGTCGGTCTTGCCGTTGGCGTTGAGCGGCAGATCGGCCAGTACCACCACGGCGGTCGGCACCATGTAGTCGGGCAGCCGGCGCGCGGCGCCCTCCCGCACGCTCGCCGCGTCCACGCCGACGGCCGTGCCCTCCGGTACGACGTAGCACACCAGCCGGCGCACCCCGGGGCGGTCCTCCCTGACCACGGCCGCCGCGGACCTGATCCCCGGTAGCGCGGCCAGCACCGATTCGACCTCGCCGAGTTCGATCCGGAAACCGCGGATCTTCACCTGGTCGTCGTCGCGCCCCAGGAACTCCAGTTCGCCGTCCGCGGTCCGGCGGACGACGTCCCCGGACCGGTAGAGCCGTCCGCCCGAGCCGAACGGGTCGGCCACGAAGCGTTCGGCGGTGGCCGCCGGGTCACCGTCGTACCCCAGGGCCAGTGAGGCTCCCGCGAGGTAGAGCTCCCCGCGCACACCCGGGGGGACCGGCCGCAGCCAGTGATCCAGGACCAGGGCCCGGGTCCCGGCGACCGGTCGGCCGATCAGCGGGCGCGTTCCCGCCCGGACCCGCCACACGGTGCTGTTCACGGTGTTCTCGGTCGGACCGTAGAAGTTGTGCACGGCGCGGACCCCGGCCGAGGCGAGCCGTTCGGCCAGGGCGTCGTCCAGCGCTTCGGCCCCCACGGTCAGGACGGTGAGCGGGTGCCGCCCCTCGTCCAACAGCCCGACGGCGACCAGCCGGGCCAGGTACGAGGGGGTGACGTCCAGGTAGTCCACCCGGTGTTCGTCCAGGTGGGCCGTGAGGGCCTCGGCGTCGGTGCGGGTCCGTTCGTCGATGACGTGCAGGTGGTGTCCGTCCAACAGCCACACGAACGGGTCCCAGGAGGCGTCGAAGGTCCAGGACGCCAGGTGCGCGGCGGTGAGCCGGCGGCCTCGGACACCGGGGTCCGTCAGCACCGCGGCCCGGTAGGCGGCGACCATGGCGGACAGGTTGCCGTGGGTGACGACGACCCCCTTGGGAGTCCCGGTCGAGCCCGAGGTGAACATCACGTACGCGGGGTGCGCTCCGTGCAGCGGTCGGACCCGGTCGGAGTCGCTGAACGGGGTGTCCGGACCCGGTTCGGACCCGTCCACCACGGTGACCGCGACCTCTCGGCCCAGGGACCGCCGCACCGTCTCCAGGGTGTCCCGGGTGGTGAGCACCCGGACCGCGCCCGACCGTTCCAGCACGGTGCGCGCCCGCTCGGTGGGAGCGGCGGGGTCGACGGGGACATAGGCGGCGCCGACCCGCAGGATCGCGAACAGTCCGATCACCGCGTCGGCGGTGCGGGGCAGCACGGTGGCCACCCGGTCGCCGGGGCCCACGCCCTCCGCGACCAACCGCCGGGCCAGCCGGTCGACACTCCGGTTCAGCCCGTCGAAGGTCAGGGTGACGGCCCCCGCGGTCAGCGCGGGCCGGTCGGGGTCGATGGACGCCAACGCCGTCAGGTCGTCCAGGACATGGCCCTCGGCCACCTCCGCCTCCGGGCCCTCCAGCACGTCCGGGCCCCGGCCCCCGGTGGTCGACGACAGGGTGTGCACGGGCGCTCCGGGATCGGCCGCGAGCCCCGCCAACAGGGCGACCACGTGCTCGGCGAACCGGGCGACGGTCCCCGGGTCGAACAGATCGGTGTCGTATTCGACCGATCCGCGCAGCCGGTCCCCGTCCTCGTGGAAGTCCACGCTGAGGTCGAACAGGGAGGAGTGCCGGGTCAGCGGCTGCTCGGCCACGGTCAACCCGTCGATCTCCCACGCCGAGCCGGGGACGTTCTGCAACGCGACGACCGCCTGCACCAGGGTGGGCCGGGACGGATCGCGGCGCGGCGAGACCGCCTCCACCACGGTGTCGAAGGGGACGTCGCCGTGCTGGAAGGCGGTGATCAGGGTCTCGCGGACGGCCGCGAGCAGCCCGCTCCCGGTGAGCGCCTCGTCCACGCGCGTCCGCAGGGCGAGCGTGTTGACGAAGAAGCCCACCACGTCCTCCCACTCCGCGCGGTCGCGGCCGGAGGTCACCGTCCCCAGCACGATGTCCCGTTGTCCGGTGTGACGGGACAGGACCACCTGCACGGCGGCGGTCAGCACCATGAAGAGGGTGACACCGCAGGAGGCCTCCAGCAGCCGGACCGAGGCGAGCGTCTCCGCGGGGATCTCGAAGGCGTGCAGGGCGCCCCGGTTGCGCCGGACCGGGGGCCGGGGACGGTCGGTGGGCAGGGCCAGGGGTTCGGCCCCGGCCAGTAGTTCCCGCCAGTGGTCGAGCCGCTCGCGGAACACGTCGGACTCCAGGTGCGCGTCCTGCCACGCCGCGAAATCGGCGTACCGCAGGCGGGGCGGGCGCAGCCCGGCCCGTTCCGCGAGTCCGGCCGGATCGACGGGGTCCGCCGACCGTGCCGCGGCCCGGTACAGCGCGCCGAGCTCCCGGGTCAGGATCGACAGGGACCAGGCGTCCACCACGATGTGGTGGATGCCCAGGGCCAGGACGTGCTCCTCGGGGCCCAGGGAGACCAGGAGTGTTCGGAACAGGGGCCCCTCCGCCAGGTCGAAGGGGCGGTGGACGAACTCGGAGAGCACCGCGTCCAGCGCGGCCTCGCGCTCCCCGGCCGGGACGCGGCGCAGGTCGGAGGTGGCCGGGCCGCCCCCGGCCGGGTCGCCGATGACCTGCACGGGGCGTCCGTCGCGTTCGGCGAACGTGGTGCGCAGCGACTCGTGCCGGTGGACCAGGGCGTCGAGGGCGGCGATCAGGGCGGGGACGTCGAGCGGCCCGGTCAGCCGCAGCGCGCCGCCGGAGTTGTACTCGGAGCCGCCGGGCTCGTACCGGTCCAGGAACCACAGACGGCGCTGGGCCGCGGAGAGAGGCGGCTCGACGCCCTCGGGAAGCGGGGTGATGACCGCGCCGCCGTCGCCGTCGCCTCCGGCGGCCAGCGCTTCGGCCAGTTCCGCGATGGTCGGGTGATCGAAGACCGTGCGCACCGGCAGCCGGGTCCCGAAGATCTCGGCGGCGCGGGCGACCATGCGGACCACGCCGACCGAGTCGCCGCCCACCCGGAAGAAGTCGTCGTGCGTCCCGACACGTTCCAACCCGAGCAGGTCGCACCACAGGTCGGCCAGGTCACGCTCGGCCGCGGTGCGCGGGGCGGTGTACCCGGCCCGTGACTGCGCCGCCCAGTCGACGGCGGGCAGCGCCCGGCGGTCGGTCTTGCCGTTGGGGGTCAGGGGGACGTCGTCCACCGTGACGAACGCGGCCGGGACCAGGTACCCGGGCAACACCTCGGCGGCCCGCGCCGCCAGTTCGTCGGGCGTGGGCGCGGCCCCGGCCTCGGGGACCACGTAGGCGGCCAGCCGGCGCCCGGATCCCTCGCCGACCACGACGACCACGGCCCGCGCGACTCCGGGCAGATCGGCCAGCGCCGCCTCCACCTCACCCGGCTCGATCCGGTGGCCGCGCACCTTCACCTGGTCGTCCGCCCGGCCCAGGAACTCCAACGCCCCGTCGGGTCCACGCCGCACGACGTCGCCGGAACGGTACATGCGCGTCCCGGGCGGCCCGAAGGGGTCGGCCACGAAACGCCCGGCGGTCAGGCCGGGGCGGTTCCGGTACCCGTGGGCGACCCCGTCCCCGGCGATGTACAGCTCACCGGGGACCCCGTCGCGCACCGGGCGCAGCCACCGGTCGAGCACCCGGACGCGGGTCCCGTCGATCGGATCTCCCAGGGGCGGGGTGCCCGCACCCGACAGGGGGGTGCTCATGGTGGTGCACACCGTCGCCTCGGTGGGGCCGTAGGCGTTGTACATCCGGCGGCCGACGGAGAAGCGCGCGACCAGGTCCCCGGGGCAGGCCTCGCCCGCGACGAGCAGGTGCCGGACCGGTCCCAGGTCGTCAGGGGACAGGCTCGGCAACAGCGCCGGGGGCAGGGTCACGTGACTGATCCGATGGTCGCGCAGCGCGGCGGGCAGTCCTTCTCCGGCCAGGTCGGCCCGGGGCAGCAGCACGGCCGCGGCCCCGTTGAACAGGGCCACCGACAACTCCGCGACGGAGGCGTCGAAGCTCGGCGACGCGAACTGCAACAGGCGGGAGTCGGGGCCGACGTCCATCAGACGCCCCTGGGCGCGGACCAGGGCCGCGAGACCGCGGTGGGGGACGACCACGCCCTTGGGCCGCCCGGTGGAACCCGAGGTGTAGATCATGTACGCCGGATCGTCCACCGTGACGGCTTCGCGCAGGGGAACGCCCGTCCCCTCGCCCCCGGGGTGGAGCACCGGAACCGATCCGGGCAACCGGTCGGCCGTTCCGGGGGCGGCCAGGACCAGGGCGGGGGAGGCGTCCTCGATCATGGAGGCCAGGCGGTCGGCCGGATAGTCCGGATCGAGGGGAAGGTGGACGGCGCCGGCGTACATCGTGGCCACCAGCAGCACGGCCGACTCCGGGCCGCGTTCCAGACACACCCCCACCCGGTCGCCGCGCCGCACGCCGTGGTCGCGCAGCAGGCCCGCGACCCGCGCGGCGCGGTGGTCCAGCTCGGCGAAGGAGACGACCTCCTCCGCGCCGATCAGGGCCGGGGCGTCGGGACGGGCCGCCACCTGTTCCGCCAGCAGTTCGGGAAGGGTGCGCGGGCGCGGGCCGGGCGCGCCGGACACCACCCCCGAACCCCCCGCGCCCGGACGCAGGGCGCGCAGCGGGCGGTCGTCGCCGGCGTTCGCCAGCACGTCCAGCACATCGGAGACGAACCGGGCGACGGTGGCCTCGTCGAAGACGTCGGTCGCGAACTCGGCCGACCCGGCCAGCCCCTCACCGTCCACCGCGAATTCCAGGGTCAGGTCGAAGACCGCCTGTTCGCGTCGTACCGGGAAGGGACGCACATCGAGGTCGCCCAGAGCCGGGCCCGCGCCGTCCCCGGTGTTCTGGAGGACGAGGGCGGCCTGCACCAGCGGCGGCACGGAGGGGTCGCGCTCGGTCAGCACCGCGTCCACGACGGCGTCGAAGGGGACCTCGGCGTGGTCGAAGTCGGCCAGGACGTCGTCGCGGGTCCGAACGAGGTTGTCGGCGAAGGAGAGTCTCTCGTCCACCCGGCCGCGCAGGGCGAGGGTGTTCACGAAGAAACCGGTCAGGCCGTGGAGCCGGGGGTCCTCTCTGCCCGCCGTGACGGTGCCCAGGACCACGTCTTCGTCCCGGGTCCAGCGGGCCATGGCGATCCGGGTGGCGGTCGTCAACACCGCGTAGAGGTTGGCACCGTGCTCCCGGGCCACCTGCTCGATCCGGGAGAGCGACTCCGCCGGCAGACGGAAGGCGTGGCCCGCGCCGCGCATGCTCCGTACCGGGGGGCGGGGCCGGTCGGTGGGCAGCGCCAGGGGGCGTGCGCCGGCGAGCCGTTCCCGCCAGTGGTCCAGCGACCGCTCGTAGGCGTCGCCGGTGAGCCGTTCACGCTGGCGGACGGCGTGGTCGACGTACTGGAAGGGGAGCGGGGGCAGGGTCGCGGCGAGTGCGTCCCCCGTCAGCAGGGGGTCCCGCGCCGCGGCCGTGTACAGGCGGTCCAGCTCGCCCTGGAGCGTGCCGAGCGACCAGCCGTCGGTGATGATGTGGTGCAGCACCCCGAGCAGGACGTGGCGCCGGTCCCCGGTCCGGAACAGGTGCACGCGCAGGAGCGGCCCGGTCTCCAGGTCGAAGGGCGCGCCGTAGTGGCGGCCGACGACCTCGTCCATCTCCTCTTCGGGGACGTCGGTGACGGTCAGGGGGAGCGGGGCGGGCGGCCCGATGACCTGGCGACCCTCTCCGTCGATCTCGTGGAACGTGGTGCGCAGCGACTCGTGCCGATGCACCAGGGCGGTCAGCGCCCGGCCCAGCGCCTCCACGTCCAAGGCGCCGCGCAGGTCCAGGGCGAACCCGGAGTTGTAGTCGGTCCGGCCCGGCCGGATGCGGTCCAGGACCCAGAGCCGCTGCTGGGCGAAGGACAGCACCGCCGGTGCGTCCCGGGGCACGGAGGGCATGTCGTCGGTGCGTTCGCGCCGGTCGCGCAGCCTGCGCAGGACCTCGTGCCGCAGCCGCTCCCGATCGGGGCTCGTGCCGTGGGCGTCGTTCATCTTCGGTGCTCCTACCGTCGTCGGTGGGGGAGGGAACGCGAGGGGCGGGGCACCCGGGTACGGGCCGACCGCGCCCCCGAAGGGGTTCAGTGCGCCGACGAGCCCAGCAGCCCGTCCTCGACCGCCCGGGCGTAGGACCGGACCGTCTGGTGATCGAACAGCGCCCGGGTGGGCACGGTGACGTCGAGGATCCGCCGGATCTCACCGACGACCTGGATGCTCTTCACCGAGTCGCCGCCGATGTCGAAGAAGTTGTCGTCACGGCCGACCCGGTCCCGGCGGAGCACGGTGGACCAGACCTCGGCCACCAGCTCCTCGGT
The DNA here is from genome assembly GCF_028882275.1 of Nocardiopsis sp. N85. Lineage (GTDB taxonomy): Bacteria > Actinomycetota > Actinomycetes > Streptosporangiales > Streptosporangiaceae > Nocardiopsis > Nocardiopsis lambiniae. The sequence goes on along the minus strand of NZ_JARBUT010000009.1, from coordinate 19,196 downwards.
GGGGGTCTCCGGGGCGGCGTAGTCGGTCTCCTCGGGCCGGGGGTCGGCCGGTGCGGGCAGCGCCCGCCGGTCGACCTTGCCGTTGGCGTTGAGGGGGAGCGACGCCAGGACGGTCAGGGACGAGGGGATCATGTAGGCGGGCAGCGTCCTGGCCAGTTCCGCGGTCACCGCGGCGGTGTCCAGCGTGCCGGGGACGGCCTCCGTCAGGTACCCGGCCAGGGACCGCGCCCCGGACGGCGCGGCCACGACGGTCGCCGCGGCCTGGGCGACGCCCGGCGCGTTCGCCAGGGCGGCCTCGATCTCCCCGAGTTCGATCCGATGGCCGCGGAGCTTGATCTGGCCGTCGGCGCGGCCGACGAACTCGATCAGCCCGTCCTTCCGCCATCGCACCAGGTCACCGGTGCGGTAGAGGCGCCCTCCGGAGCCGAAGGGGTCGGCCACGAAACGTTCGGCCGTCGCCGCCGGGCGGCGGTCGTAGCCGCGTGCCACACCGTCCCCGGCGATGTACAGCTCACCGACCGCGCCGACGGGCACCGGCCGCAGGGCCGCGTCCAGGATGTGGGTGCGGGTACCGTCCATCGGGGCGCCGATCGGGCACTCCCCGGCTTCGGCCAGGTCCGCGCCGATCGGGGCGCAGGTCGCGAACGTGGTGGTCTCGGTCGGCCCGTAGACGTGCACGACCCGGGTGTCCCCGCACGCCCGCAGGACACGGGAGAAGGAGGCCGGGTCGGCGGCCTCACCGCCGGTCCACACCTGTCGCAGCCCGGCGAAGCAGCCGGGGTCCTGCCCGGCGAAGAGGTTGAACAACGCCGTGGTCAGGAAGACCGCCGTCACCCCGTGGTCGCGCACGCCGGCCCGGATCATGTCGGCGGTGACGCCCTGTTCGGGGGCCACCATCACGGTGCCGCCGTTGAGGAGCGGCGTCCAGATCTCGTGGGTGGCCGCGTCGAAGGCGTGCGGGGAGTGGAACAGGATCCGATCGTGTCCCCGGCCCCAGCGGCCGTCCCGGGTGAACGCCACGATGTTGCGGTGGTCGACCACGACGCCCTTGGGCGTGCCCGTGGACCCGGACGTGAACATCACGTAGGCGGCCGAGGCCGGCCGGGCCCGTCCGGGCCGTACGTCCCGCTCCACTCCGGGGCGCTCGGCGAGGAGGGTGATCCCCTCGGGGCCGTAACCGTGGACGGTGATCGGGACCGACCCGGTGTAGAGGTCCGCCGACACGGGGTCGGTGATCGCGATGTCCACACCGTTGCCGGCGGCCAGGGCGGCCACCCGCTCGGCGGGGACGGAGTCGTGCAGCGGAACGTAGGTCGCCCCCGCCTTGAGGACCCCGAGCATCGCGACGACGACTCGGGGCGAGCGCGGCAGGGACAGGAACACGCGGGACTCGTGACCGGCCCCGTGGGCGCGCAGATGCCCGGCGATCTCGTCGGAGCGTCGGTCCAGTTCGGCGTAGGTCCACTCCCGGTCGGCGCCGACGAGCGCGACCGCGTCGGGCCGGGCGCGCACCTGTTCGGCGAACAGCTCGGGCACCGTCAGGTCGGGCACCGCCAGGGTGCCCCCGTCGGTGAAGGCGCTGGTGGCGGAGGCGTCCGCGCCCGTCACCGCGCCCAGGGGCCGCTCCGGGTCCAGGACCAGTGATCCGAGAACGGTCGACAGGTCGTCCAACAGCCTCAGGGCCGTGTCCCGGTCGAAGTGATCGGGTTCGTAGCCGATGATCAGACGGATCCTCTCCGTCGCGTACGCGCTGAGCGCGAGCGGGTAGTTGGTGGCCTCCTCGGCGGTGACGTCGAGGATCTCGATGCCGTGGCGGCGGGCGGTCTCGGCGTTCACGGGGTAGTTCTCGAACACCACGATGCTGTCGAACAGCTGCGTGTCACCGGGTAGCCCCGCTTCTCCCTGGATGCGGGACAGCGGCAGGTGGTCGTACCGGCGTGCGGTCACCTGACGGTCCTGGAGTTCGCGGAGCCAGGTGGTGACGGGGGTGTGGGGGGTGACGCGGACGCGGACGGGGAGGGTGTTGATGTAGATGCCGACGGCGTTCTCGATGTCGGGTCGGTCGGCGGGGCGTCCTGAGGTGGTGGCGCCGAAGACGGTGTCGGTGCGGCCGGAGTGGGCGGACAGGAGTAGGGCCCAGGCGCCTTGGACGAGGGCGTTCACGGTGAGTCCGTGCTCCCGCGCGAACCGGTGCACGGAGGCGGAGCGCTCCTCGTCGAGGTGGGTCTCCACCCGGACCCGGGAACGGGCGGTCCGCACGTCCTCGGGTGTGCGGTCGTAGGGGAGCGGGGTGGGTTCGTCGATGCCGGTGAGGGTGTCGCGCCAGTGGGCGAGTCCGGTTTCGGTGTCCTGTCGGGCGAGCCAGTGGAGGTGGTCGCGGAAGGCGGGGCGTGCGGGCAGGGGTTGGTCCCGGTAGGCGGTGAAGACGTCGTCCAGGATCAGGGGCAGGCTCCATCCGTCGAGGAGGAGGTGGTGGAAGGTCCAGGTGACGGCGGTGCGGGTGGGGGAGAGGCGGACGACCCCGATGCGCATGAGGGGTCCGGTGGTCAGGTCGATTCCGGTGGTGCGGTCGTGGTCGGTGAACGCTTGGAGGGCGTTTTCCTGTTCGGGTCCGTTGAGGTGGGAGAGGTCTTCGATGGTGATGGGGAGTGGTGTGGTGTCGGTGATGAGTTGGACGGGGGTGGTGAGTCCTTCCCAGGCGGGGACGGCGCGTAGGGCGGGGGTGGCCTCGTAGGTGCGTCGCCAGGCGTCGGCGAGTTTTTCGGGGGAGTCGACGCCTTCGAGCCGGACCACGATCTGCTCCAGATAGGACGATCCGTCGTCCAACAGGGAGTGGAACAGCATGCCCTGTTGCATGGGGGTGAGGGGGAGGACGTCCTGGACGTGGGGGGTGACGAGGCGGTCGAGGGTCTGCTGGTCCAGTTCCACGAGGGGGAAGTCGGAGGGTGTGGCTCCACCGACGCCCTCGCCCAGACAGAAGTCCACCAGGTCGTCCACCGCCGTCGCCAGCGACTCCAACAGACCACGTGCGGTGTCCTCGGTGTGCACCCGGTCGGAGTAGGCCAGGTCGAGGGTCAACCGTTCGTCCACCACCCGACCGACCACGTCGATCAGGTGCGCCCGATCGGCGTCGGCGTCATCGGCCCCGCCCAGGGTCATGGCGGTGTAAGGCGCCTCCTCCGGTACCCCGGTGTCGAATCGGCCGAGGTAGTTGAAGGAGATCCGGGGTTGGGGGGTGTGTTCCAGTCCCGGTCCGAGGTGGTGCAGTGCGCCGAAGCCGATGCCGTGGCGGGGGACGGAGCGGAGCATCTCCTTGGTGGTCTTGATCTGTTGTTCCCAGTCGGGGTGGGAGGTGAGGGCGACGGGGAAGAGGGTGGTGAACCAGCCGACGGTGCGGGACAGGTCCAGGTCGGCGGACGGATCGGCGGACAGGTCCTCGCGGCCGTGTCCCTCCAGGTCGACCAGGAGGCGTTCGCGCCCGGTCCACTCACCGAGCACCCGGCCGAGTGCGGCGAGCAGGAGGTCGTTGACCCGGGTGCGGAACACCGGCGGCACCTCCCGCAACAGCGCCCGGGTGACCTCGGGCGACAACCGCCCCGACACGCTCCGCTGGGTCGCGATGGTGCCGTTGCCGTTGCCGTCGCCGTTGTGGTGGTGGTCGTGGGGGAGGTCGGTGGGGGTGTGGGCGAGGGTGTTCCAGTGGTCGGTCTCGTCGTTGAAGTGGCCGTTGGTCGTGAGGGTGGTGAGGTGGTCGGCCCAGGTGGGGAAGGGGGTGGTGCGGGGGCCGAGGTCGAGGGGGGTGCCGGTGGTGAGCTGGTGGTGGGCGGTGGTGAGGTCTTCGAGGAGGATGCGCCAGGAGACGCCGTCCACGACGAGGTGGTGGGCCACGATCAGGAGTCGGGAGGGTGCTTCGTCACCGGTGAACAACACCGCCCGCAGCATCCGTCCGACCGCCGGTTCCAGCCCGGCCTGGACCCGCCGGACGTGTTCGGAGATCACGTCGTCGACCCGTTCCCGCTCCGTTCCGGAGAGGTCGACCGTCTCCACCGACGGCTCCACCTCGTCCACCCCGGCGATCCGGAAGGCGCCGTCGGCGTCCATGCACAACCGGAGCATGTCGTGGTGTGCGACCAGGGCGTCCACCGCCCGTACCAGCGCGCCGGCGTCGGTGTCCTCCGCCAGGTCCAGCAGCACCGACATGTTGAAGTGCTCCGGGGCGACGGGATGCGTTCGCAGGAACCAGCGCATGATGGGGGTGGGGGTGACGGGTCCGGTGGTCGGTCCGAGGCGGGGGCGTTCGTGGTGGTCGTCGGTGGTGGCGACCGCGGCGAGTGCGGCCACGGTGGGGTGGGAGAAGACCTGTTGTGAGGTGAGGGTGAGGCCGGAGCGTCGGGCGCGGGAGACGACCTGGATGCTCAGGATGGAGTCGCCGCCCAGGGCGAAGAAGTCGTCGTGCACGCCGACCCGGTCGGCTCCGAGCACGGAGGCGAACACCTCGGTCAGCGCCCGTTCCCTCTCCGAACGCGGAGCCGTGAAGGCCCTCTCCCCGCCGTCGGAGGGCGGCTCGGGCAGTGCCCGCCGGTCCACCTTGCCGTTGGCGTTCAACGGCATCGCGTCGAGCGGGACCAGGACACCGGGCACCATGTACGCCGGAAGCTCTCGCGTCAGGGCTTCGCGCAGCCTTTCGGCCCCGGCCTCGGTGATCGGCCCCGCCGCCCCCACCACGTAGCCGACCAGTCGCCGCGCGCCGCTCTCCGAGCGGTGCACGAGCACCACCGCCTCGGCGACCTGTGGGCTGCGCAGCAGGGCGGCCTCCACCTCGCCCGGCTCGATCCGAAAGCCCCGCAGTTTCACCTGCGCGTCGGCGCGGCCCGTGTACTCCAACCGTCCGTCGCGGTTCCATCGGACCAGGTCGCCGGTGCGGTACAGGCGTTCGCCGGAGCCGAACGGGTCGGCCACGAAACGCTCCGCGGTGGTCCCCGGACGGCCCCGGTACCCGCGCGCCACCCCCGCGCCGCCGATGTACAGTTCGCCCACGGCGCCCTCGGGTGTACGGCGCAGCAGCGGGTCCAGCACGCACACCCGTGTCCCGTCCAGCGGGTCGCCGATCGGGACCGGCGTCGGGACCGGGCCCTCCCCCTCCACCGTGAACGTCGTGGCGTACGTGGTGGTCTCGGTCGGACCGTACACGTTGGAGACGAGGGTCCCCGGGCACGCACGCCGCACCCGCTCCACGGCGCCCGGGTTGGCGGCCTCACCACCGGTGAGCACCTCGCGCAGACCCGAGAAACAGGCCGGATCCTGCGATGCGTACAGGTTGAACAGCGATGACGTCACGAACGTCCCGGTGGCGCCGTGTCGGGCGACCACGGCGGCGAACCCCTCGGCGTCCAGGTGTCCGGGCGGGGCCACCACGACCGTCCCCCCGTTCAGCAACGGCACCCAGATCTCGTAGGTGGCCGCGTCGAACGCGTGTGAGGAGTGGAAGAGGAGCCGGTCGTGTCCACCGCCCCGCCAGCGCCGGTCCCGGGCCAGCCGGACGATGTCGTCGTGGGCGACCGCCACGCCCTTGGGGGTGCCCGTGGACCCGGACGTGAACATCACGTAGGCCAGGCTCTTCGGGTGAACGCGCACCGGGGCCCCGTCCGGGGGCACCGGGCCGCCGTCGGGGTCGATGACGGTCAGTCCGGGACGGGCCGGCACCCGGTCGGCCGAGGCCGCGTCGGCGATCGCACAGACCGCCCCGGTCTCCTCGGCCAGCCGTGCCACCCGCTCGACCGGGTCGTTCACGTGCACCGGCACGTAGGCCGCGCCCGCGCGCACGACCGCGAGCATCGCGGTCACCACGCTCACCCCCCGCTCCAGCACCACCAGGACGGGCGACTCGTCGCCCGCGCCGTGCGCGCGCAGCCGGGCGGCCAGGGCGAAGGAGGCCGCGTCGAGTTCGGCGTAGGTCAGCTCCCCGTCCGGGCCGGACACGGCCGTGGCCTCCGGGGCCCGTGCGACCTGCGCCGCGAACGCCTCGGGAAGGGTCGGCACCGACCCCTCGGGCCCGCCCCCCTCACGGGAGGCCAGGACCCGCCGTTCATCGTCGCCGCGGACGTCGATCCGGGCCACGGCGGTCTCCGGCGCGTTCGCCAGCAGCTCCGCGATCGACCGCAGGCCCCGGGCGAGGCCGGCGATCCGCTCCTGGTCGTACAGGTCGGTGTTGTACTCCAGGGCCAGTCGCAGGCCTCCGTCGCGTTCGGTGAACTCGAAGACCAGGTCGAACAGGGACGAGGTCCGGGGCAGGTCCACCGGCCGTACCTGGAGGCCGGGCAGGTCCAGCCTCCCCGAGTGAGCGTTCTGGAGCACCATCAGAGCCTGGAAGAGGGGGGTACGGCCCGGATCGCGTTCGGTGGCCACCGCGTCCACGACCCGCTCGAAGGGCATTTCGTGCTCGAAGGCGGTGAGAACGGTGGAGCGCACCCCGTCCGCGACCCCTCCGAGGGTCGAGGCGGGGTCGATCCGCGACCTGATCACCAGGGGGTTGACGAAGAACCCGACCACGTCGTCCACCTGGTGGTGGTCGCGTCCGGCCGACGCCACCCCGAGGGTGACGTCCACGGATCCCGAGGCGGTGGACAGCAGCAGCTGGGTGAGCGCGGTGAGCGTGGTGAACAGGGTGGAACCGCGCCGCCTTCCCGCTTCCTTGAGCGCGTCCGTCAGAACGGGACCGAGGTCCAGGCGGTGCACCGCGCCCGCCGTGGTCCGGACCGTCGGCCTGGGGCGGTCGCAGGGGACCTCCAAGGGGCGCGCCCCGTCGAGTTCGCGCCTCCAGTACGCCAGGCGCCCGTCCGCGTCCGGCCCGTCCCATCGGCCCTGTTCCCACACCGCGAAGTCGGCGTAGTCCAACCGGTCCGCTTCGGGCTCGGCCGTGGACCGGCCGCGGGTCCGGTCTCGGTACAGAGCGGTCAGGTCCCGGGCCAGGAGGTCCACGGACCAGCCGTCGCAGGCGATGTGGTGGAAGCTCAGCACCAGGAGGTGGTCGTCTTCGCCGAGCCGGACCAGCAGGGCCCGGAACGGGCCGCCCTCCCCGAGGTCGAAGGGCCGCTCCACCTCGGCGGTGAGCACCTTCTCCAGTCGTTCCCCGAGATCGCCGGTTCCGGCCAGGTCGAGGTGGGACAGCGGGGCGCCGCCCTCCGAGGGCTCGCCGATCACCTGGACCGGCCCCTCATCGGTGGTGGCGTAGGTGGTGCGCAGGATCTCGTGCCGCCGTCGCAGGCCGGTGAGCGCGTCCTGGAGAGCGGGTACCGAGAGTTTCCCGGTCAGCCGGTGGGCGCTCCCCGTGTGGTACTCGGCGCCGCCCCGGTGGTGCTGGTGAAGGAACCACAGGCGGCGCTGCGCGGCGGACAGGGGCAGGGGACGGCCCCGGTCGACGCGGGTGATCGGACGGGTGGCGTCCGTGCCGCCGACACCCTCGGAGGCCAGCCGGGCCGGGGTGGGGTGGGCGAACACCGACCGTCGGTCCAAGGCGGTCCCGAGCCGGGCGTCGATGCGGGACAACGCGCGGACGGCGAGGATGGAATCACCGCCCAGGGAGAAGAAGTCGTCGTGCGCGCCCACCCGGTCCAGACACAGGACGGCGGCGAACTCCTCGCAGACCACCCGCTCGGTGTCGTCGCGCGGCGCCGTGTACTCCGGCTCCGGGGCGGCCTCGTCGGGGGCGGGCAGCAGGGCGCGGTCGATCTTCCCGTTGGGCGTGGTGGGCAGGGCGGGCAGCGCCACGACGACGGAAGGGACCATGTGGTCGGGCAGCCGCTCGGCCAGGGCCGCGCGCACCCGTTCCCCGTCGGGTGCCGGGCCGTGCGGCTCCCCGGCCACGTAGGCGACGAGACGGCGGATCCCGGGCCGGTCCTCGCGTACGAGAACCGCCGCGGTGGCCACCTCGGGCACCCGGGTGGCGGCGTCCTCGATCTCCCCCGGCTCGATGCGGAAACCGCGCAGTTTCACCTGGTGGTCGCTCCTGCCGCGGAACTCCAGGTCGCCGTCGGGACGCAGGCGCACCACGTCGCCGGAGCGGTACATGCGGGAACCGGGCGGGCCGAACGGGTCGGGCACGAAGCGCTCGGCGGTCAGCCCCGCCCGGCCGTGGTAACCGCGGGCCAGACCGGCACCGGAGATGTACAGTTCGCCGATGCCGCCCTCCGGTACCGGACGCAGCCGCTCGTCCAGCACGTGGACGGTCGTGCCGTCGACCGCGCGACCGATCGGCGGCACGTCGTTCCCGGACAGGGGTGCGCTCATCGTCGCGCACACGGTGGTCTCCGTGGGCCCGTACCCGTTGTACATCCGCCGGCCGCGCGACCACAGGTTCACGATCTCGCTCGGGCACGCCTCGCCCGCCACCATCACCGCCCGCAGTCCGGTCAGGTCGGTCGGCGACAACCCCGGCAGGACGGCCGGGGGCAGGGTCACATGGGTGATCCGGTGCTCCCGCAGGGAGGAGATCAGCTCCTCGCCCAGGAGTCTCGGACGGGGGAGGACGACCAGGGCGGCCCCGTTGAGGAGGGCCATGCACACCTCGAACACCGAGGCGTCGAAGCTGGGCGAGGCGAACTGGAGGATCCGGGAGTCGACGGTCACCTCCATGCGGACCCGCTGGGTGGCCGCCAGGTCGCCGATGCCCCGATGGGTGACCAGGACGCCCTTGGGCCGTCCGGTGGATCCGGAGGTGTAGATGACGTAGGCGATGTCGTCGGGCAGCGGGCGTGCGTCCGTCGGAGCGGTGTTCCCGACGGCTCCGGCGCCCGCGTCGGCCTCGGCGGTGGTCAGGGCCCGGACCCCGTCGGGAAGGGGCGTCGACACCGCGTTCGCGGTGATCACCGTCCCGGCCCCGGAGTCGGTGATCATGTACGCGAGCCGTTCGGCCGGGTAGGCGGGGTCCAGGGGGAGATGGGCCGCTCCCGCCCGCATGATCGCGAGTAGTGACACCACCGTGTCCCGGCCGCGTTCGAGGTGCACACCGACGATGTCCCCGGGACGGACACCGTGGAGGAGGAGTCCGCGGGCCCGGCGCTCGACCAGTTCGGCGAGGCTCGCGTAGGTGAGCGTCCCGCTCTCGGTCACCAACGCCGTCGCCTCGGGGCGGCGGGCGGCCCGGGCGGCGAACAGTTCCGGGAAGGTGCGGGCGGCCGGGGCCTGGGGGGACGACACGATCACTGCTCCTGGGATTCGAAATCGAGGACAGGCCGGTGGCGGGGCCCGAGGGGGAGGGGAGGGGGTCAGGTCCTGGCGCGGACCGGGAGGGGGGTCCTGCGCAGAGACCGGCCGTTGTACTGCATGGCCGTGACGACCTCGGGAGCGTGCGGGTCGCGCAGGAAGCGGCCGTTGAAGGACATGCCGCCGAGATCGCCCACCGTGACGGAGAAGTGCTGGTCGGAGGCCGGGTCGAGCGGACCGGAGAACCCGTCGGCCAGGCCGAACCAGAATCCGTCGCCCAGCCGGGTGACGTCCACGCGCAGATCGCCGTTGACGTACCGGCCGGTGATCTCCTCACCGGGGACCGTGCTCCGCCGGTGCCGGACCGGGTGCCGGTAGTGCCCCACGTCCACGCCCAGATCCCGCAGGCCGGACACCAGGTCCTCCCACATGCGCAGCCCCGAGGTGCCGTTCGTGGTCAGCGCCAGGGCGGTGCGCCCTTCGGGGTCGACCCGCAGGTCGCAGGTGCCGCCGTCGAGCGTGCCGTCGTGGCCGTACCAGAGCCGGTCGCCCGCCAGGTGCAGGGCCCAGCCCGCGCCCCAGCCGTCGGCCAGCCCGAAGGGGTCGGCCGCCGGTACCGAGCGGCCCATCTCGTGCAGCACGCTCGGGTCGGCGATGTCGATGTGCAGGGCGGCGTCGTCGGGCGTCATGAAGGCCCGCGCGAAGTTCACCAGGTCGGTGGCGCTCCCCGCCAGCCCGCCCGCGGGGGCCAGCGCGGGCTCCACGTGGAAGTCCACCGGCTCGACCGTTCCCGAGGGGAGGTCCACGGCGTGGCCGCTGACGATCTCGGGTCGGGCACCGGGGTCGCGGGCGTCGTACACGAAGACCGTGTCCAGTCCGGCGGGTGCGAGAAGGTGCGATTCCAATGTCTCCCACCAGCTCTGGCCGGTGACGGTCTCCACCAGGTAGGCGGCCAGGGAGTAACCGCTGTTGGAGTAGGAGAAGGCGTTCCCGGGGTCGGCGACCCGGCCCTGCTCCAGCAGGGACAGCGCCTGCCGGCGCAGGGAGGCGGACCGGACCGGCCCCTCGTCGTGGTCGGAGATCAGCCCCGCGGTGTGGCTGAGGAGCTGACGGGTGGTCATCGTCGGCCTGTCGCCGGCGGCCCTGAGCCCGGGCAGGAGGTCCATGACGGGGGTGTCGAGATCGAGGTCGCCGTCCTCGACGGACTGCATGATCAGGGCGGCCGTGAAGACCTTGGAGACCGATCCGTAGGCGAAGCGCGAGCGCGGGGTCACGGGGCGCTCCGTGCCGGCCCGCTCGACACCCGTGGTGAGTTCGTACAGTTCGCCCCCGTGATACAGGGACAGTTGGGCCCCCGGCACCAGGGAATCGTGGGCGAGGCCCTCGAACAGGCGCGAAAGGTCTCTTCTCACGTCGGCTCCTGTCGTGTTTCGGAGAATGGATAGTCCGCCTGAGTTTTGCGATGATCGAGGGTGTAGTCAGCAATACCGACAGGCAGATACTTCACTATCCCTTCCGGACGAGTCAAGGGATGCGGCTCATGCCTCAACATGCACATGGGAGCACACTTCGATGCGATGGTTAATCGCCCGTTAATGTGCCGTGATCGTGGTCTTCGCTGGTTGCCGGGTAGGTGTATGAAAACCTGACACTGTTCATTTGTTTACTGCTCTCCCAGAGATCGCCCGCTGCTCGCCGGAGGCGTTGAGGCGAAGTCCCCTGGGTGCTGACATCCGCTCTGAACTGGTCTTATGTGGTCATATCGACTGGGGTCGGGGGGTGCCCGAAGCTTCCTTGTGACTTGAGTCACCTTTTTGGGCGTTCTGCTCGAATGGCGTGGTGAGAATCGCTGGTCAGAGGGCACGTTGTTTCGCCTGGGGGCCGTGCATTCACGGATTGTCACGCTGAGAGATGTTTCGTGAGAGTAGAGTAATGAGTCGCTTCTCGGGGTGGCCGAAAGTGGCCACAAAAGAAAAAAGCCATCCGGGGTCGCCGGATGGCAGAGATGCTCTACTCAGGAAAAGATAAAGGGTTTTTCTTTATCTGTCCGATGGGTTGTGCCGTCTGCGGTGGCGCAGATGGTGCATGACCAGCAGGACTATGCACAGCACGGTCGACAACCCGAAGGCCACGCTGATCAGCGGATGGAATCCGCCGAAGGAGGTGACCGCGTTGGCCGTGGCGCCGAGGATGATCAGCAGCCACAGCGAGGCGCGCACCGCGAGTCGGCCCCCTGGGGTGGGGGCGCCGTCCTGTCGCGATGGGCGGGGGTCTCCGGAACTCCGCGAGAAGCGGTAGGGGTCGCTCATCTGCTTCAACTCCAAGGGCCCGGAGGCCGGGGTGGGTGGGACACGGCACGGCCGTACGGGTCCCTGCCGCCAACGATGACGAGCCTAGGAGCCCGACCTCCGCCGAGGCGATCCCGCGCACTGAACACCTCGGGTACAGCAGGCTGTACTCTTCCCCGTCGCCTCCTCCGCCGGGCGTTCCCAGCCGGTAGGGTTGCGCCGAACCGGCCCCCGCCAGGAAGTGAACATGCCCCCCACGGACGACGACACCGGTCTGTTCCGGGAACTGGTGCGCACCGGGCTCAACAACATGTTCCTCAGCCTGGAACGCCTCGCCGGCGGGCTGATCACCGCAGTGATGGCCCTGTTCTCCCTGGCGGTGATCGGCGCCGTACTCCTCGCCTCGCTCGCCGGCGTCGGTCTGCTCCTGCTCCCCGCCGCCCTGCGCCTGCTGCGCGCGGTCGCCGATCGGGAACGCCACCGCCTCACCCGCTGGGGGTGGTCCGCTCCGTCGCCTCCCCCGGCCACCGACCGCGCCACCGTGTCCGGGGCGCTGCGCGCCCTCGTCGGAGACGTTCAGGTCCGCCGGGACCTGTGCTGGCTGGTCTGCCACTCCACCCTGGGGTTCCTCACCGGGGTCCTGGGAGTACTGCTCCCGGTGATCGCCGTCCGGGACGCCACCTTCCCCCTGTGGTGGCGCCTGCTGCCCCCCGACACCGCGGGCGCCTCCATCGGAATACCCGTCCACGACTGGTACACGGCCGCGGCGGTGGGTCTGCTGGGAGTGGCCTGGGCCGCGATCGCCTTCGGAGCCGAGCCGGCGCTGGCCCGCCTCCAGGCATGGCCGGGGCACCGCCTGTTGGGACCGCACTCCCGTGCCGTCCTGTACGAGCGCATCACCGAGCTGACCGCGACCAGGGCCGCCGCCCTCCGGTCGCACACCACCGAACTCCGCCGTATCGAGCGTTCCCTGCACGACGGCGCGCAGAGCCGACTGGTCGCCGTCATCATCCAGGTGGGCGCCGCACGCCGGGCCCTGCGCACCGACCCCGCTCGGGTCGACGCGGCCCTGGAACGTGCCCAGGCCGCCGCCGAGGACGCCCTGGCCGAACTGCGCGGTCTCGTGCGCGGCATCCTGCCGCCGATCCTGGAGAGCCACGACCTCGAAGGCGCCCTCGGGGCCCTGGCGGCCGGCTGCTCGGTCTCCTGCACGGTCGAGGTCGGGGACGTGGCCCCCCTCGCCTCGTCCATCGAGGCGACGGTCTACTTCACCGTCGCCGAGGCGGTCACCAACGTCACCCGGCACAGCGATGCCCGACGCGCGCGGGTGCGCGTCGTCAGAGAAGGAGACACCTTGTACGTCCACGTCCACGATGACGGCCGGGGCGGTGCCACCGAACACGCGGGAAGCGGGCTGACCGGTATCCGCCGCCGGGTGGAGGCGCACGACGGCTCGCTCACCGTCCACAGCCCCGAGGGCGGGCCGACCGACGTTCGCGCGGAGCTGCCGTGCGGATCGTGATCGCCGAGGACGACGCCCTGCTCCGAGAGGGGATGGCCGCCCTGCTCCGGGGCGAGGGGCTGGAGATCGTGGCGGCCGTCGGGGAACCCGACGCCCTGGTGGAGGCGGTGATCCGGCACGAGCCCGACATCGCCGTCATCGACGTCCGAATGCCCCCTACCCACACCGACGAGGGCATCCGGGCGGCGGTCCGCATCCGGAACGCCCACCCCGGGCTGCCGGTCCTGGTGTTGTCGGCCTACGTCGAGCGGTCGTTCGCGACGGAGCTGATGGAGAGCGGAACCTCGGGCATCGGCTACCTGCTCAAGGAACGGGTCGGCCGGGTCGACCGGTTCCTCGACACCCTGCACCGGGTCGCGGCCGGGGAGGTCGCCATCGACCCGGAGGTGGTCGCCCAACTGTTCGCCCGCAAACACGCCGACGACGCCCTGAACCGGCTCAGCCGCCGTGAGCGCGACGTGCTCGCCCTCATGGCGGAGGGCCTGGGCAACACGGCGATCGCGGAACGGCTCACGGTCACCGAGGGCGCGGTGCACAAGCACATCCGCAACATCTTCGGCAAGCTCGGTCTGGCCCCGGACGACCGCTCCGACCGGCGTGTCGCCGCGGTCCTGCGCCACCTCAACGCCGCGGGCCGCTGAAGATCACGGCTTGCGGGCGACCACGCCGAACTCGTCCATGAACCGGGGCTCACCGACCTCCGAGGGCTCGGGCCGCCACAGGGGGATCGACACCAGTCCGGGGTCGACCGGCTCCAACCCCTCCAGGAACCGTTCGATCTCCGCCGGGCTCCGCAGGGTGATGGGGGCGGGGGAGGAGGCGTTCCACTGCCGCACCGCCTCCTCCATCGCCTCGCCGGTGGCCTCGTTCGTGGCGTGGGTGAGGATCACGTGGCTGCCGGAGGGCAGCGCCTCCACCAGGGTGCGGACGACGTCGTACACCTCGTCGTCGGGAATGTGGAAGAGGATCCCGAGCAGGACGAGTCCGATCGGCTCGTCGTCGCCCAGGATCCCGACGGCCTCGCGCAGGATGGTGACCGGGTCGCGCAGGTCGGCGTCGACGTAGGCGGTCCGCCCCTCCGGGGTGCTCGTCAAGAGGGCCCGCGCGTGCGTCAGGACCAAGGGGTCGTTGTCGACGTAGACGATGCGCGCGTCGGGGGTGACGGCCTGGGCCACCTGGTGGGTGTTCTCGGCGGTGGGCAGCCCGGTGCCGATGTCGAGGAACCGGCGGATGCCCCGCTCCCGGGCGAGGAAGCGCACCGTCCGCCGGAGGAAGGCCCGGTTCTGGATCGCCATCTCACCGATCATCGGCAGCACCGACAGGATCTGATCGCCCATCGCCCGGTCGGCCGGATAGTGGTCCTTGCCGCCGAGCCAGTAGTCGTAGACACGGGCGGAATGGGGCTGGGAGGCGTCGATGAGGGGATGGGGAGTGTGCGACATGACTGCCTTCCGATCGGGTCCGGCGCACAGCATAGAGCGCGCGAAGCCTTACCGGGTAGGGCCTGGCGCCTCCGGCTTCCCCTCCGTGGGAGCGGGCGGTCCGGAACGTGCGTGCTCCGCCTGGCGCCGTTCCAGCCCTTCGAGGACGAGGTCGAGCGAGAACACGGACTCCTCGTCGTCACGGCCCCCGAGCGACCCCGAGCGGGTCGAGGCGGGCGCCATCTCGGCGGTCCGGGGCGGCTCCCGCGCCCAGACGGGGCGGCCTGGGCGACGGCGCCCTCCGGCTCCGCCCGCGTCCTGTCGTCGTACGGGTCCTCGCCCAACCCCGGGACACGGCCGCCCGGGACGGGACGGTGTCCCGGTCGGGGCCGGACCTCCTCACGGCGTGGGTTGTGCTTTCGAAGCGGAACGGGAACGGGGAACGAGTGCCCGGTACCCGGTGGGCCATGCGGGTGACCTTCTCTCGGCGCTCGGGCCGAGGACACCGGGTGACGGGACTTGTTCCGCACGGGCATGTACACGCGAAGGGGAGCCCGAGTGGGATCACGGAAGAGGGGTTTCCTCGGCCTACCGCGAACCCGCGATTCATCACGTTGGAAGAGCCGGTGGGCGAATCCTCAAGGGATCATGGGATGAAGCTCCGGGAGGTTCTCGATCTCACTTTCGCGAATCGGTTTCGGAAAATCGTGATATCGGATGCGTTCCGGAAGGTGGACGGTACGCCGGGCCTGGGAAAAGGCTCCGGTCCCAGTGATCTCACTGGAGCCGGAGCCTTTCGACGAGTACCGAGGTCCGGATTCCCGCATCCGGTGCCTCCGTGGGGGTCAGACCATGCCGGGCCGCTTGGCGGGGAAGGCGTGCTTGCGGGCGAGGAGCACGACGATCAGGACCGGCACCAGGAGCAGGAGAACGCTCCATGGGAAGGACCTCGGGCCGAAGAGTTCGAGGAGGATGCCGCCGACGGCCCCACCCCCGGCCATGAACCCGTTCCATGTGGTGACCAGCAGGGCCTGCGCGGAATCGCCTCCCGCATCGGTCACGGCGGTCTGCATGAGGGTGGTGATGCCGCCCCAGCCGAGCCCCCACAGGGCCGCCGCGACGAAGACCAGGACGCTGCTGTCGGCGAACACCGCCAGCAACGTGGTCCCCAGCGCGAACAGGATCGCGCTGGTGATGGTCAGGGCCCGCAGTCGGCGGTCCACTTGGGCGCCGACGATGAGGATGCTCACCATGGACGCGATGCCGAAGATCAGCAGCACGAGGCCGATGGACGATCCCATCTCGTATTCGATGAGGAACGTGGCGATGTACGTGTAGAGAATGTTGTGGGCCAGTACGTAGGCCGCGACCACGAACAGGACGGCCACCACGCCGGGACGGAGGAGGGCGCTCAGAACCGACTCCCTCTGCTCTCCCCGCTTGCCCACGTGGTCCGGAACCGACGCGAGGACCCATCCCATCAGGATCACACCGAGGAAGGCGACCAGGAGGAACGTCATCCTCCAGCCGAAGAACCCGCTGAGGAAGGTGCCCACCGGGATGCCCAGCGACAGCGCGAGGGGGACACCTCCCATGGTGATGGCGATCGCCCTGCCCTGGAGGTGGGGAGGCGCCAGGCGGCGGGCGTACTCGACCAGCAACGCCCAGATGAGACCGGCGGCCACTCCGCCGATGAATCGGAACACCATGGTCAGCAGGTAGTCCGGTGAGACCGCCGTGACCAGATTGGACACGGCGATCGCGGCTATCGCTCCCAGCAGGAGCGGCTTGCGCCGCCATGTCGCCGTCAAAGCGAACAGCGGGATCGCCGTGATCGCGGAGGCGATCGCGTAGACCGTCAGGGATTGGCCCATCGCGGACTCGCTGACCGAGAGGCTCCTGCTCATCTCGGGCAGCATTCCCGCCGGAAGCGCCTCGGTCAGGATGCCGACGAAGGCCGCCGTGGCCAAGGCCAACAATGGCACCCAGGGGAGCCCCTGATCTTTCGCCCCTTCGGGGGAGGGGTCGACCATTTTTTCTACATGGGAAGTAGACATGGTCTGTATCCTCAAACCCTTCCATAAGTGTGAGGGTCAATCGCCATCTTTGTGAGGTGGACCACATGCGCATCGGTGAGTTGTCGGAACGCACCGGGACGTCCCGCCGACTGCTCCGCTACTACGAAGAACAAGGGCTGATCGTCGTCGAACGCTCTCCCAACGGTTATCGGGAGTACGACGAGCGTTATGTGGACCGTGTCCTACAGATCAAGGGACTGCTCGAAGCCGGTCTGCCGACCAGGATCATCAAGCGGATCCTTCCGTGCCTCGATCAGCCGCGCGCCATCTATGTCTCCCATGCCACGCCCGAGACGATCGCCGTGCTCGAACGCGAGTGCGACCGGATGAACGAGCGCATTCGGTTCCTGGTCCATAACAGGGACTCCATATCCGCCTACCTCGATGAAGTGCGCCGTGGCCGAGGCCCGGACGCGCCGGAGACGGACCCCGGCTCCGACACCACCCCCGCCGCGACCTCGTCCGAGGAATCGGTGGGCTCTCGCGCGGACCTGTGAGGGGCGGGCGGCCGGGCGGTTCGACGCCGGGGACCGGGCCTCACGCCAGGACGCGGCGGCCACCCGGTTGTTCGTCGCGTCCGCCGCCCGAGAGGTCGTCGAAGGAGCGGTGCGCTTCTCCGGACCGCTCGCCCTCACCGACGACCGGCTGATGGCACGAGCCCATCGTGACGTGCTGTTCTTCTCCGAAACCGGTGGTGGCGTCGAAGCGCTGCGACCGGTGATCGCGGCGTCCCTCCCAGGACGTGGTTGAACATGACGACCGGAGCCGATGTGGACCACGCACGACACGACATGGAGTTTCCCCGGCATCGCCGCCCGGGCCGCCAAGACCGACGAGGAGGGGCGGATACCACCTCAGAGCTGGACGGAGGTCATCGAGAGCGGATACCTGCGGCTGTTCCACTCCACCGAGGTCGGTGGCGTCGGCGCGAACGGGGCGACCCAGGCCCAGGCCATGGAGGCTTTGGCCCGAGCGTGTCCGGGCACGTACTGGACGGCGACCGTATCGGCGTTGTTGTGCGCCAAGATGATCTCCACCTACGGCGACCCCGATCACCACGAAGGGCTGCTCCGTTCTCTGCTCAGCGGTCGCAAGCCGGCCGGCTTCGCCGTGGTCGAGACGACGGCGGGCAGCGACTCCGCCACCTTCCGTACCTCGGTGCGCCCCGCCGGGCCACCCGGCGGAGGCTTCTACATCAGCGGTGAGAAGGCCCGCATCTCCAACGCGCCCAGCGCCGACCTGGCCGTGACCCTCGCCCGGCGGGAGAAGTCCCCGGGGGATGACGGCCCGGACTGGTGCCTCGCCTTCGTGGACCTGCACCAACCCGGAGTCCGCCGTTACGAGATCCCCCACATGGGGCTGCGGGGGATGCCCTGGGGCGGCATCGTCTTCACCGACGCGCACGTCGCCGAGAGGGACGTCGTGCCGGTGCCCTTCCACGAGCTGGCCGAGGGCATGGCGTGGGGATGGCTGAAGATCTCGTTCGCGGCCATCGCCATCGCCGAGTCCGCTCTCGCGGCCTCCGTACGGCACGCCAAGGACCGGGTCTCGTTCGGCCGCCCTCTGGCCCACATGGAGGGCGTGCAGGCCCAGCTCGCCGACTCCCGCGCCCAGATCGACGCCACCCGGTCGCTGGCCCGCCGAGCCCTGTGCGAGCGTGTCGCGGGACGGTCGGCCAGGGACCTCATGGCCAAGCTCAAGATCTACGCCACCGAGATGGCCGTCCAGGTGGTCACGCGCGCCGTGCAGATCCACGGGGCGGCCGGTGTGACCAAGGGCCATGAGGTGGAGCGTCTGTACCGGGACGCCGAGATGAACGTCATCGGCGGGTTCACCTCCAACCGTCTGCGTGAGCAGGTCGCCGAAGGCATGGGCCTGGGACCGGCGGTCTATGGGGAGTTCGACTGGGTGACGCCGGCCGGGCTCGGCCGGGATCCGACGGGGCTCGACGGTCCCTCGTTCCCCGAGGTCGGCGGACACTAGGCCGACCGCTCGGAGCCGTTCGCGGAGGCGCTCGGCCGGGATGCCCCGGCCGAGCGTGCGAGCGAACACCCTCGGTGCGCCGCCGTGGTGGGAGAACGAAGAGGCGGGCTCCCTCGGGAGCCCGCCTCTTCGCGGTGCCGGTGGGCCCTGGGTGAACCGACCATGACCCGCGGGACGAAGCCTCGCATCGGGGGGCCGGGGCGTCCCCCCAGAGGAAACGACGAAGCGGCCCTGCGAGGAGGCCGTGGGCCTCCGAGCAGGACCGCTCCGGAGTGAAGTGGGCGATACAGGATTCGAACCTGTGACCTCTACCGTGTCAAGGTAGCGCTCTAACCAACTGAGCTAACCGCCCTCATGGGAAATGAGGTGCATGGAGGCGGAGACGGGAATCGAACCCGTGTGCAGGGATTTGCAGTCCCTTGCCTCAACCACTCGGCCACTCCGCCAGGAACTGCATGGGGGAATCGCCTCGTGGACACCCATGCGGGCCTCTCCGAGCGGACGACGGGATTCGAACCCGCGACCCTCACCTTGGCAAGGTGATGCTCTACCAGCTGAGCCACGTCCGCATGCGCTACGGAACCACGTTCCGAAGCCGACCCGACTCTGCCACCTCACGGCGGCGGAGTCGAATCGTTTTCGAGCGGACGACGGGATTCGAACCCGCGACCCTCACCTTGGCAAGGTGATGCTCTACCAGCTG
>NZ_JARBUT010000008.1:40421-279184 GCF_028882275.1 Nocardiopsis sp. N85 | reverse complement strand
GCGGATCGGGTTGCGTGCCACGCCGTTGAACTGGCCGGTGGGCATCGCGGGCGACTTCCGTGGTCTGGTGGATCGTCGTTCGGGTGAGTACACGAAGATGACGCGGACTCCCGGCGGCGCGACCAAGGCCATCGAGGAGGTCGTGGACGCGGACCGGGCCGCCGAGCTGGAGCAGGACGCCTGGGTGCGGTCCCAGGAGGAGTTGGAGCTGCTGGAGGCGTTGGGCGCCGACTTCGACGCGGAGTCGTTCCTGGCGGGGGAGTCCTCGCCGGTGCTGTTCGGCGCAGCTCTGTCCAACTTCGGTGTCGGACAACTGCTGGGGGCCGTCGTGGGGCTGGCCCCGGCGCCGTCGGCGAAGCCCGACGTGAAGGAGCGGCCCCGGCGGGTGGATGCGCCCTTCTCCGGTCAGGTGTTCAAGATGCAGGCGAACATGGACAAGAACCATCGGGACCGGATGGCGTTCGTGCGGATCAGTTCGGGGCGGTTCGATCGGGGCATGGTGCTCACGCACGCGGCCACGGGCCGTCCGTTCGCGACCAAGTACACCCAGGCGGTGTTCGGTGCGGACCGTTCCACGATCGACACGGCTTATCCGGGTGATGTGATCGCGCTGGTCAACGCGCAGGCGTTGAAGGTGGGCGACACCCTTTATGAGGGTCCCAAGGTGGAGTTCCCGGCGATCCCGAGCTTCGCGCCCGAGCACTTCGTGGTGGCGCGGGCCAAGGACGCGGGCAAGTACAAGCAGTTCCAGAAGGGGATCGCCCAGCTCGACGCCGAGGGCGTGGTGCAGGTGCTGACCTCGGACGTGCGCGGTGAGCAGGCGCCGGTGCTGGCGGCGGTGGGGCCGTTGCAGTTCGACGTGGCCAAGCACCGGATGGAGCAGGAGTTCCGGTCGCCGATCGAGGTGTCGATGTTGGAGTACTCGGTGGCACGGCGCACCGACGAGGCCTCGGCTCCGATCCTGCACGCGCTGTCGGGCGCGGAGGTGCTGCGGCGCCGCAACGACGGTGAGCTGTTGGTGTTGGTGCACAACAAGTGGCGTTTGCGGGTGATCGAGCGCGATCATCCGTCGTTGCTGATGGAGCCCCTCCTCGCCGGCGGCGTCGTCGAGGACGACTGAGGCGTGTTCTGCGGGTGCCGCCCGTCGATGGCCTTCTGAGGGGTTGACGGGCGGGCGTCCGGGGCGTCGAGCGGCAAGTGGGTGTTCGCGGAACACGCACGGGAGCGAGGACGATCGAACCGTCACGGCTTCGTCTCGGTGACGGCTCTTCGGTTTTCTCCGACAAAGGGCGGGCACCGTTCACCCGGGACGAATGCCGTGGACATCTCCTCGATATGGGCGGGTGGTCCCGGACGGCCGCTCACAAGGGCTCCCGGTGGATGTGAACTCTCGTGCCCGTGGCACAGGCTTTGCGCATCCCGGGCCCCTTCGCGTGCGTCCCGGCCGCCCTCGGGGGACGACTCCCACCGGGCAGAGGCCAAGATCACCACATGTGGGGTACCCCGCGTCAACCCCCGTGATCAGGGCGAAGGTACTCTGATAGATGGCCACTAGGGCGCGTTCGTACGGCTGATCGCACCTCGTCGTGTCTGGGTATGTCCATATGTGTGAAGGAAGCCCGGAAGACGAGGTCCGTGAGGTGATCGGGGTGCTCAGGGGACCGGTACAGGAGATGGCGCGGCGTCGGAGGCGACCCCTCGGATGTCCTGCGGTGTCTCAGGGCGATCACGGAGTAAACGACATCCGGCAAAGACTGTAAATCTTCACCAAGTGGTAATTCTTCTCACGTCTGGGTATGTGTTGCATGTCACCTGTTCGTGAATCGGTGAAACTTATATGATTTTGCTTAACCGTCGTTTAACAAAACAGAACAATAACGAGTGAATCAAGAACGTGGTGGCCGACCGCCCCGCGTCTGACGCACCTCACGTATCCCCCGCCTGGAAAGGTTGACCTCGGGCATGAGCGAAGACGACAAAGAGCGCACGGTGGAGCTCCACTACGAGGGCGGCGTGCTGAAGCTGCCGGTGTTCACCGGTACCGAGGGTGAGCAGACCATCGAGCTGAAGACCCTGCTGGGCTCGACCGGTATGACCACCCTGGACCCGGGGTTCGGCAACACCGCTTCGTGTAGCTCGAAGATCACCTATATCGACGGAGCCGCCGGGATCCTGCGCTACCGCGGGTACTCGATCGAGGACCTCGCCGTGGGCAGCACCTTCCTTGAGGTGGCCTACCTGGTGATCTACGGCGAGCTGCCGGAGCCCGGTCAGCTCAAGGAGTTCTCCGAGAAGCTGCGCGAGAACGCCGACATCCCGGCCGAGATGGGCGCGTTCCTCGACGCGATGCCCCGCAACGGTCACCCGATGGCACTGCTCGCCAGCGCCGTCAACACGCTGGCCGCCTACTATGAGGACAGCGTCGACCCGTCCGACGAGGCTCAGGTCGAGCTCGCCACGATCCGGCTGATGGCCAAGCTGCCGACGATCGCGGCCCGCATCTACCGCAACTCCATCGGCGAGCAGCCGATCGCCCCGGACGACTCCCTCGGCTACGTCGAGAACTTCATCCGGATGACCTTCGGCGACAACGCCGCCGACGGCGAGCTGGGCGACCTCTTCGGCAAGGCCGTCGACCTGCTGCTCATCCTGCACGCCGACCACGAGCTGAACTGCTCCACCGCCACCGTGCGCACCGTCGGTTCCTCGCAGGCCGACATCTACGCCAGCGTGGCCGCGGGCATCAACGCCCTGTCCGGCCCGTCCCACGGCGGCGCCAACCAGGCCGTGCTGGAGATGCTCGACGAGATCCGTGACTCGGGCGTCGGCATCGAGGAGTTCCTGGAGCGCGTCAAGGCCCGCGAGGTCCGACTCATGGGCTTCGGCCACCGGGTCTACAAGAACTTCGACCCGCGCAGCAAGGAGATCAAGGGTCTGGCCAGCCAGATCCTCGACCGGGACGAGAACCCCGACGAGCTGTTCACGCTGGCCCTCAAGCTAGAGGCCGCCGCGCTCGCCGACTCGTACTTCACCGAGCGCAAGCTCTACCCGAACGTCGACTTCTACACCGGCGTGATCTACCGGACCATGGGCTTCCCGACCAACATGTTCACCGTGTTGTTCGCGATCGGCCGCCTGCCCGGCTGGGTCGCCCACTACCGCGAGCAGTTGCACGACCCGGCCTTCCGGATCGCGCGCCCGCGCCAGCACTACATCGGCTCCGAAGAGCGTCGTTACCCGGGTCTGAGCTAGTCCCACCCCGGAGCGCATGGATCGCCCGCCCCGTCACCGACGAGGGCGGGCGTCCTTTTTGTCCTGATATCCGGGCTATCTGTACCGGTACAGAACCGTCCCTTTTCCTGCATTTTGCGGACACCCTGCCGTCGACGTGCGACTTTGAGGGAAGTTGCAGGGTGCGCCCCTCTCCGACGGGAGCGCACGAGGGAGGTGGGGCAACCATGATGCGGAACATGCTGGCCGGGGAGGTCCTCGGAGACATGAGCCGGAACTGGTGGATGGTGGTCCTCCGAGGAGTGGCCGCGGTGCTCTTCGGTCTGATCGCCCTGATCTGGCCCGGACTGACCCTGGTCGCCTTGGCGGTCGTGTTCGGTGTCTACGCCCTCATCGACGCCGCGGTGCTGGGCTACGCCGCCTACCAGGCCGCGTCGGGGACACGGGCGTCGTTGGTGGCCCAGGCGGTGCTCAGCGGCATCGTGGGCCTGATCGCCCTGATCTGGCCGGTCGCCGCGGTCATCGCGCTGGTGTTCGTGATCGGCCTGTGGGCGATCATCACCGGTGTCGCCGAGATCGTCACCGCCGTCCGCCTGCGCGCCCACATCAGCTCCGAGTGGCTGCTCATCTTCGCGGGCGCGCTCTCGATCGTCTTCGGTCTGCTGCTGTGGTTCTGGCCGTTGGCCGGCGCTCAGGCCATCGTGTTCGTGGTCGGTGTCTACGCGGTCATCTTCGGTGTCGTCATGATCATCGCCGGGTTCCGGCTGCGCGGTGCCTCCGATGCCATCGCCACCGCCCGGAACATGGCCGCCGCGGACATGTCCGAGATGCCCGAGCGCCCGGTGAGCGCCTTCGACGAGGGCTACTCGGAGGGGTACCGAGAGGGCTACCGGGGCGACCCGAACGCGCCGAGGGACCAGGCCACCGAGGCCACCGAGGGCACCGACGACGCCAACACCGCCCGACGCACCGGCGGGGGACGTCACCGGTCCCGGGAGGAGCCCGGCGACGGGTCCACGGAGACCTGAGAGGCGGGCCCCACGGGTCACCGGAGGCCGACGGAGTGGATCTCCGAGACCGCGGCGGCCGTGGGCCGCTTCGCGGGCGGCGGGGCGGGGACCTCGACGGAACGGCCGCCGTGCCTCCTCGAAGCCGTTCCCGGCCTTCGGGAGACCGCGCGCGGCTCGACGCGGACAGGACTCACGATTCGCTGACGACGAGAGGGCCGTGTCGGTCG
Source organism: Nocardiopsis sp. N85 (assembly GCF_028882275.1). GTDB lineage: Bacteria > Actinomycetota > Actinomycetes > Streptosporangiales > Streptosporangiaceae > Nocardiopsis > Nocardiopsis lambiniae. The sequence continues at coordinate 274,716 of NZ_JARBUT010000008.1, read as the reverse complement.
ACCTGACTTCCGGGGACGACCGACAGGGCCTTCTCCCGTTGCCAGGCGGCGAAGTGCGCCGAGGCGCGGTGCGCGGCCAGGGCCGACTCGTCGGCGAACACCTCGCACACCCAGAACAGGTCGGGGTCGGCGGCGTCGGCCGTCACGTCGAAGCGCAGACAGCCCGGTTCCTCCCGCACCGATGTGACGGCGTGCCGGGAGATCCCGGCGACGAAGGCGTCACGGCGCCCGGGCAGGACACGGACCGAGATGACGAGGGACAGCGGGCTGACGGACACGGCGGCTCCCGGTGCGGCGACGGATGACCGACCGAGCGTACGGGACCGTTCCGGCGGTGCGCCGGGAGGGTCGCGGTCACCATGACGACGTGCGTCTCCGGATCCACACGGTCGGTGTCCCGGACGCCGTCGACGTTCCTCCCCAGGGGCGGTCCGGGTGCCCCTCAGACCCACCCGTGGCGTTTCCACCCCTGTGGAGGGTCCGACGACGACCCGTCGCGCCCCCAGGGCGTGTTCGGTGGACGCCTTCGTTCGGTTCGGCGCTCGCGAGGCGGAATGGTCCGTCGAACACGCCCCAGGGCCACGGGTCGGCGTCCCGACCATCGGTCCTGTCCCTGCGGCCTGGAGATCCTCGGCCCACCCCCGGTACGGACACGACCTCGTGGAACTCCCCGGACCAGGGTGGAGCAACGGGACCGGTTCGCTCCGGCCGTGCCGGAGGGGTCCCCGGGCGCTGACCGGGGCCGAGGTCACCGAACGTGAGGACAGGGATCTTGACGTTGTGTGACGCAGGTGACAAAAGATCTTTTGAGGTGATCAAGCCGTCATCCGTCGGTGAACGGTGCGGAAGTGGCCGTTCGCGGCCGTAAATCCGGCCCTCTCTTGTGGTCGGCCGGGCCCGACGACAGACTCTTCTAGGTAAAGGGATCGTTGACCGTTCGCGTCCATCCGGTGGGCGCGGGGCGGACGAACGCGGGGAGTGATACGGAAGGTGGCGAGCGCGTCGGAGGCGAACACGCCACCCATGAGCTGGGAGGGCATCGAACACGCGCTCAACCGGGTGCAGGGGGAGTCCGAGAGGATCGCGCTCAACCTGAGAGACCTGGACGACCACGTGGGGCACCGCCTGCTCAAGGGCGCCGACCCGCACGGCCTCACCCGGGAACGCTGGGAGCACGCCGAGCGCCACATCCACCGCCTCTGGACGACCTTCGACGTCTTCCGGCGCACGGTCCGGGAGGCCGCCGAACACCGGGGACCGGGCCGCGGAGGCGCCTCCGACCAGGTCCGGCTCACCTTCCTGCTCACCGGCCCCTCCCTGGAACTGCCCTTGGCGAAGGCCCCGCTGCACGAACGCGGGCTGCTGGACACCGACAAGGAGCACATCACCCTCGCCGAGGCGGTCGCCCGGATGACGGCCGACTACGAGGAGATCACCGAGGTCGTCTCCGCCGCCGAGGCCGCCTGGGACGTCCTGCATCCCCGCCTGGGCGCACTCGACTCCCTGTGGCTGGAGATCGGCACCCTCACCGACATGATCGAGGAGTCGGGGGACGAGGACGACCTCGAAGCGCTGCGGTCGGAACTCGCCCTGGTCGGCGACACCGTCCGCCGCGATCCCCTCTCCCTCGTGGGTCCGGACCGCCAGGTCGACACCTCGTCCCTCGAACGCCTGCGCAAACGGTTGGAGACCTCTCGGGGCGAACTGCGCGATGCCCTGCGCATGCGCGACTCCTACCGGGAGAGCACCGGCCACCTCGTCTCCGCCATCGATGACCTGGAATCCTCCCTGGTCTCCCTCCGTGAACTGCGCGCCCACGTCGTCACCCGTATCCGGGAACCCGAGGCCGTCGACGTGCCCGACCCGGTGCCCGCCCTGCGTGCCCGGATCGACGCGATGGACGCCCTGCGTGCCCACGGCCGCTGGCGCGAACTGGGCGTTCTGCTCGGCGAGGTCCAGGCGGCCGTCCACGCGGCGTCCGACGACGCACGCGAACGGAGGGAGAACCTCGAAGGCCTCCTCGCGCGTCGGGCGGAACTGCGCGGACGCCTCGACGCCTACCGCGCCCGCGCGGTCCGACTGGGCCTGGCCGAGGACGAGCGGGCGAGCGGCCTCCACGATCGGGCGCATCGGGCCCTGTGGACGGCGCCCGGGGATCTGCGGGCCGCCACGGTCGCCCTGTCCGCCTACCGTCGCGCGCTGGAGGGATCTGACGCGACCGAAATCCCCGAGGACAGAACCACACCGGGCGCAGGCGCGTCAGACGGCGAGAGCGATGGTGGTGTGAACAGATGACGAAGTGCACGAACCCCGAATGCGGTGGTGCGATCGAGGACGGCTTCTGCGGCGTGTGCGGTCTGGAGCCCGCACCCGCCGCCCCGCCGCGGGTGCCCCCCGTGTCGGAGCCGCCGCGGAGCGCCCCGTACCCGGCCCCCGCCCCCGGCGGGTGGGGCACGGGTCCCCAGGGGGTGTACGCCGCGCCCCGACCGCCCTCCGGACCGCAGCGGTCCTTCGGTGCGCACCCGCAGGGTGCCGTCCCCGGTGCCCCGCCGACCGGTGTGCCTTTCCCGCAGTCGGGTCCGCGGCAATCGTTCTCCGGCCCGCCCGGAACGCCGCCGGGGTCCCCTTCCGACGTGCCCTTCCCGCCGTCGGGAATCCCTTCCGGCCCGCCCACCGGCGCTCCGCACCAGGGGAGCCGTCCAGGCGCCCCGCCGCCCGGGGCCCCCTCCGGTGGCGAGGCCCTCGATCAGTGGCTGTCCTCCGCCGGCGCCGGATCCGGCGACGACCTCAGCGACCCCATCCACTCCCACCCCATCTCCGGCAACATCCGTCTCTCGGGCCGCTCCGGACCGGGCAGCATCACCGGACCCACCGGGAGCGGATCGGGTCCCACCTCGGGCCGCACCCGGCGTTCCACCCGGGGCATGCTCGGCGCGGGCATGGTCCTCGTCCCCCCGGTGCCCTACCGTGATCCCGCCGCGGCGATCATGGAGAACCCGGTGGTCTCCGAGAAGAACCGCTTCTGCGGCAATTGCGGTGAGAAGGTCGGCCGCACCCGCGGCGACCAGACGGGGCGCACCGAGGGGTTCTGCCGCAAGTGCGGGACCCAGTACTCCTTCACCCCCAAACTCAGCGGCGGGGACCGGGTCGGCGGCCAGTACGAGGTCCTCGGCTGCCTCGCCCACGGTGGTCTGGGCTGGATCTACCTGGCCCGCGACCGCAACGTCAACGACCGCTGGGTGGTGCTCAAGGGCCTGCTCAACGCGGGTGACGCCGAGGCCCACAAGGCCGCGGCGGCCGAACGCGCCTTCCTCTCCGAGGTCGAGCACCCCAACATCGTCAAGATCATCAACTTCTCCCAGCACCCCGACTCGCGCACGGGCATCCCGGCCGGGCACATCGTCATGGAGTACGTGGGCGGCAAGTCCCTGCGCGAACTCCTCATGGAACGCAGGGACCAGGACCCCGACGCGGTCCTTCCCGTGGACCAGGTGATCGCCTACGGTCTGGAGGCCCTGCGCGCGCTCGGCTACCTGCACTCCCGAGGACTGCTCTACTGCGACTTCAAACCCGACAACATCATCCAGAGCGAGGAGCAGATCAAGCTCATCGACCTGGGCGGCGTGCGGCGGATGGACGACACGGTCAGCCCCGTCTACACCACGCCCGGCTACCGGGTCCCGGAGGACGAGCTGCGCGGCCCCGGCCCGACCATCAGCGCCGACCTGTACTCGGTGGGTCGTGCCCTGGCCGTGCTGAGCTTCCGGTTCAGCTTCATGCGCGAGTACCCGCACGAGCTCCCGCCGCGCCACACCGTGCCGTTGCTGGAACGCTACGAGTCCTACGATCGGCTGTTGCGCCGGGCCACCCACCCCGAGATGGAACGCCGGTTCCACGACGCCTCCGACATGGCCGACCAGCTCACCGGAGTGCTGCGCGAGGTGCTCTCCGACATGGAGGGGGCACCCCATCCGGCGGCCTCCACCCTGTTCGGCGGTGAGAACTTCACCATCGGCTCCGACGTGGGCCGGGCCGATCGCATGCTCGTGCCGCCGACGCCCACCGAGGCGGCGGCGCTGCTGCCCACGCCCCTGATCGACCCCGCCGATCCGGCCTCCCAGCACCTGCGGGGCTTCCAGGCCCTGCCGCCGGAGGAACTCGTCACGGCGTTGCAGTCCATGCCGGAGCCCACCCCCGAGACGCTGCTCATGCTGGCCCGTACGCTCATCACGATCGGTCGGCACGGGCGGGCCATGGACGCCCTCCACCAGTTCAGCGAACGGGTCCCGGGCGACTGGCGCACCATGTGGTACCTGGCGGTCGCCGAGTTGAGCACCGGCGGTTTCGAGGAGGCCCGCTCCCACTTCGACGAGCTCTACGGCCACCTGCCCGGAGAGAGCGCGCCCAAGCTGGCCCTGGCACTGGCCTGCGAGCGCACCGGAGAGCACGCGACCGCCGCACGGCACTACCAGACGGTGTGGAACACCGACCACTCCTTCGTCAGCGCCGCGTTCGGCCTGGCGCGGATCCGGCTGGCGCAGGGAGACCGTGCCGGTGCCATCGCCGTGCTGGACACGGTGCCCGAACTGTCCAGCCTCTACGTGCACGCCCAGACCGCGCTCATCTCCGTGCTGGTGGCCCGCCATCCGGGGCGTGGCGCCGACGACCTGGTCCGCGCGGGTCAACGGCTGGAACGGCTGGGGCTCGACAGCGAGTCCACGGACCGGCTGGCCGTGCGGGCCTTGGAGTCCGCGCTGGACTGGTTGGCGTCGGGCGGCCGGGCGGAGGGGACGGAACTGCTCGGTGACCCGCTCACCGAGGAGGGGGTGCGCGTCAACCTGGAACGGCGTTATCGGGACCTGGCGCACCGGTCCACGTCGGGCACGGAGCGGTGCGAGCTGATCGACAAGGCCAACTCCCTGCGCCCCGTGACACTGCTGTGAGGATCGAAGGAACGGCGATGACGATGGTGCGGACCTGCCCGGGGTGCGCCGACAAGGTGTCAGCGGGCGACGCCTTCTGCGAGAGCTGTGGCCGACCCCTGACCGAAGAGGCGCGACAGGCCCCGGCCGAACGCCCCGACACGGTGCCGACCACCCCTCAGGAGAGCCTGGCGTCCGAAGGGGCGCGGCCCGATCTGATCGCGCCCGACGGCGGGCCCACGGCACCCCAGGTGAGCCTGTACGGCACCGATCGGTACGGGGGGTCGTCCCGGGACGCGACATCGTCGGGGGCGACCGCGCGGGAGGAGAGCGATCCTCAGGGCGTCTACCGCACCGTGAACCCGGCCGACGTCACGGTCGCGGGGGTCATCCCCTCGGACGCCACCCCCCGCACGGGCACGCCTTCGGGCGAAGGTCGTACGGGTGCGCCTTCGGGTTCCACGGCGCCTGCCGGCTCGCGCACGGGCACGCCTTCCGGGGCCACCGCGCCCTCGGGGGCGCCCGTGCCGGGCGCGCCGCCCGCCGACGCCCCCCGGGCCGGCGGCCGCTCCCTCACCGAGAGCCTCGCCGTGGACGACGACTGGAACGTCATCGACTCGCTGGTCACCCAGCCCGTGCGCCGCGATCCACCGCCCCCCGCCCCCGCGCCGGGGCCCGCCCGCGAGAAGGTCGTCCCCGACTGGCCCCCGCCCTCCGGTGCCGGACCCGTCCAACCCACCAATCCCGACCTGTGCGTGTGGTGTCCGGGCCGGGTCCTGGACGGGTACTGCGAGAAGTGCGGTTTCCTCCAGCCCACCGGACGCGATCACGTCGAGGTGCGCGCCCGGACCGTCGTCGGGGTCAGCGACCGCGGCCTGAGACATCGGCGCAACGAGGACGCCATGGCCATCCGGGTCGTCCCCGACGACTCACCGCACGCCCCCGGCGTCGTGTGCGCCGTGGTCTGCGACGGCGTCTCCAGTTCGCCCCGCTCCGACGAGGCCTCCCGGATCACCGCCGAGACCGGCGCCACCGTCCTGGTCGAGCAGGTGCGGCGCGGCGTCGACGCCCGCGAGGCCACCGGCGTGGCCATGACCCGGGCCGCCGAGGCCGTCGCCGCCATCGCCGAGTCCCCGAGTTCGGCACCGGCGTGCACCTTCGTCTCCGCCGTGGTCGACCCCGTGGCGGGCACCGTCACCGTCGGCTGGGTCGGCGACAGCCGCGCCTACTGGCTCTCCGGTGGTCCCTCCTCCAGCGCCTCCGCCCTGCTCACACGGGACGACTCCTGGAGCGAGGCGATGGTGCAGATGGGCGCGCTGTCCCGGGAGGAGGCGATGCGCTCGGCCAACGCGCACGCCCTCATCGCGTGGATGGGCGCCGACTCCGGTGAGATCGACGCGCACATCTCCACCGTCACGCCCACCGGCCCCGGGACCGTCCTGCTGTGCAGCGACGGCCTGTGGAACTACTACCCCGAGGCGAGGGCCCTGACCGAGGTGGTGCCCGGGGCGGGCACCAGACCGCTGGAAGCGGCCCGTACCTACGTCCGCCTCGCCCTCGAAGGGGGCGGAAAGGACAACATCACCGTCGTCGTCGTTCCCGTGACAGCAGGGGGTCCCCGTGCCGGACAGGGCTGAGCACGTCGCAGAGCCGGAATTCCGGGTGGAGGTCGACCAGAACCGGTTCCTTCCCCTGGGCGGAAGAGAGGTGCACGCGGTCGTCGGTGTCACCTCCAGCGGCCCCGTGCTCGTCGGTTCGGACGTCCAGGCCTCCCAGGTGATCATCATCGACACCTCCGGCTCCATGTACGGGGAGAAGATCAACGCGGCCAAGAAGGCGGCCCGCGCGGCCATCGAGGCCCTGCGCGACGGCGTGCGCTTCGCGGTGATCGCCGGACACCGACAGGCCGAGATGATCTATCCCCCGGGGGACTTCCTGGCCACGGTCGACCCGACCACCCGCGCCGAGGCGCTGGACGCGGTCGGCCGGCTGCGCGCCGACGGCGGTACCCGGATGGGCGCCTGGCTCACCAGGGCCGCCGCACTGTTCGCCACCGTCGAAGGCGGTGTCAAACACGCCATCCTGCTCACCGACGGACAGAACAACGAGGTCGCCGCCGAATTCGAGCGGGTCCTGGCGGGCGTCTCGGGAAGGTTCGTCTGCGACTGCCGGGGTGTGGGCACCGACTGGAAGGTCGACGAACTGCGCAAGATCGACTCCGCCCTGCTCGGCGGTGGCCCCGGCATCATCGCCGACCCCGCCGACATGGTCGCGGACTTCCGGGAGATGACGCGGGCCTCCATGGGCAAGGCCGTGGCCGACGTGGCGCTGCGTCTGTGGACCCCGCAGAACGCCGTGGTGCGCTACGTCAAACAGGTCGCCCCCACCGTCCTGGACCTCACCGATCGCGGTGTGGAACGCGTGCCCCAGGCGAAGGATCACCCCACCGGCTCCTGGGGTACGGAGAGCCGCGACTACCACGTCTGCGTGGAGGTCTCCTCGGGCGATCCCGGACGCCAACTGCGCGCCGGCTGGGTGCGTGTGGTCCTCCCCGGCGTCGACGGGGCCCCGGACAGGGTCCTGGCCTCCGGTAACATCCTCGCGGAGTGGACCTCGGACGAGAACCGGGCCACGGAGATCAACCCTCGCGTGGCCCACTACACGGGTCAGGTGGAACTGGCCCGGGCCATCCAGGACGGGCTGGAGGCCCGTCGCGCGGGTGACGAGGACACCGCGACGACGCGGTTGGGCCGCGCCGTGGCGCTCGCCGACGAGTCGGGCAACGAGGAGACCGCGAAACTTCTGAGGAAGGTGGTCGACGTCCTCGATCCGGTCACCGGTACCGTTCGGCTCAAGCCCGGGGTCGACAAGATCGACGAGATGACACTGGACACCAACTCGACCCGAACCGTGCGGACCCGGCCCTCGGGGCCGGACGACGGCGCCCCCGGACCCGGGTAGGAGGGAACCATGCCGAGTTGCCCTTCCGGGCACCATTCCGTGGCGATCGATTTCTGTGACGTCTGCGGGCTGCGCCTCCAGGTGTACGAACCCGCACCGCCACCCTGGTCGCAGCGGCCGTCGACTTCGCACACGCCGCCGACGGCCGACATCCCCCAGCCGAACCGGCCGCCGCGGCAGGCCCCTCCACCGCCGCCGCGCCGGTCCTCCGGCGCGCCCAGGGGAGGACCGTGCCCGGAGTGCTCGACCCCCAGGACCGGGCGGTTCTGTGAGGAGTGCGGATACGATTTCGCCTCCCATCAGCGCCAGGACCCCGCGAGCGGGCCGGCGGCGATCAGGGTGGGCTGGCGGGCCACCGTCACGGCCGACCCCGCGTACTACCAGTACATGGTGAACCAGGGCATGCTCGATCCCACCCGGATCCCCTTCCCCTCCAGTATCCGACCGCGCAGGGTGGACCTCCGAGGAGAACGGGTGCACATCGGGCGGGCCAGCGCCTCCCGCGGGTTCACCCCCGAGATCGACCTGGGCGGCCCCGGCGGGGACCCCGCGATCTCCCACGTCCACGCGATCCTGGTCTCCCGCCCCGGCGGCTCCTGGGTGCTGGTCGACCCGGGGTCGACCAACGGGACCACGGTCAACGGGACCGACAACCCCGTCGCCCCCAACGTGGAGGTCCCGCTCAACGACAACGATCGGATCTATGTCGGTGCATGGACCGTCATCATCCTCCAGAAGGGGTGAGCCCCGTTGATTCCCTCCCATCCCGACCGGGCCCGGCGCGGACCCGGCACGCCGCCGGGACCGAGCACCGGGCCGGTCGCACCGGGCGACGGCACCGGACCGCCCCGGGGTGTCCCCGCCGGCAAGGGCGGTCGCACCGGCACCTACGCCCGCGACGGGTGGTCCCGGCTTCGCCGCTGGTCGACCACCACCCCCGCGCGGGTGTGGACTTTGAGCGTCCTGTGCGCCGCGATGATCGTCGGACTGTTCGCCTCGGCCACCTCGACCCTCGACCAGGCCCGTAACGGCTTGGACGTGCTCGGACGCGGGGCCGGCCCCCAGGCGATGGCGACCACCGAGCTGTACCTGGCTCTGGCCGACATGGACGCGCGCGTCGCCGACGTACTCCTCATGGGCACCGACCACGACCTCGGGTCGGGTCGTGAGGACGCACTCGCCCAGTACGAGGCCAGCCGGGAACAGGCCAACGAGGTGCTTTTGCAGGCGGCGTCGCTCACCGAGGGCGACACCGTGGAAGAGCGCAACGTCCAGGAGGTCCTGGACGGCCTGGGAGTCTACGAACGGCTCGTCACCGAGGCCCTGTTGCGCAACGACGAGGCCCAGGCCCCGCCCGGTGAGGCGGACGAGCGGGCGCTGGGGTCGTACCGGTCGGCGACCCTGATGATGCACACCGAACTGCTGCCCAAGGCGTTCAACCTCGGGTTGGACTCCTCGGCGATCGTGCGCGCCAACCACGAGGACGGCCAGGCGTCCGTCGCCCTGGGCCTGGCGTGGGTCGGCGGTGTCGGGGTGGCCGTGCTCGTGGCGCTGTTCGCCTTGCAGGTGTACCTGCGGGTGCGGTTCCGCCGCCGGTTCAACCTGCCCCTGATCGGCGCCTCGGTGCTCACCGTGGGACTCACCCTCGGGGTCGTCCTGGCGCTGGTCAGCAGTGGCGGGCACCAGCGGGACGCCAAGGAGGAGGGGCTGGACGCGGCGATGTCGCTGGCGCGGGGCGGGGCCATCGCCACCGACATGCAGGCCGACCAGAGCCGCTACCTGCTCGACCCGGAGCAGGCCGACAACCACCAGCAGGTGTACCTGGAGCGGGCACAGCAGGTCCTGTTCCGCCCGGTGAACAACCTGGCCGACTACTACGAGGCCATCGACGGGGTCACCGCCGCCTATCCCGAACTCCCCGGTGCGGACGGCTCGGACCCCGACGACCCCGGCACCCTCGGCTACCTGGGGGAGCGGGCGCACGACGCCCTGTTGCCCGGGCAGGAGGACCGGTTGGCGCAGGTGCTGACGGCCTACAACGAGCTCCAGGCCCAGGACCGGGAACTGCGCGAGGCGGTGCGGGAGGGCGACGTCGAGGCCGCGATCTCGATCCGTATGAACATCGCCCACTCCGAGGACGGCGCCTTCGTCACCTATGAGCGGGCGCTCGACGGTCTCACCGAGGACCACGAGGAGGAGTTCACCCGGGGCATCGGGCGCGGTGACGCGGTCCTGGCCCCGTGGACGTGGCTGCTGCCGGTCGGTTCGCTCCTGCTGCTCCTGCTCGTCGCGCTCGGGGTGCGTCCCCGGCTGGCCGAGTACCGCTGATCCCCCGAGAGACAAGGAACAGGTCGATGAGGTTTCGACACCGTCGCGTCGCCGCGGCGGCGGCCCTGGCCACCGCCGCGGTGGTCGGGTTGCCCGCCTGTTCGGCGGTGCTGGACGGAGAGGAATCGCTGGTCGACGCCGACTCGCTCGTCGTGGGCGTCAAGGCGGACCAGCCCGGGTTGGGGCTGGAGACGGAGAACGGCGGGTTCGAGGGCTTCGACGTCGACGTGGCCCTGTACATCGCCGACCGTCTCGGCATCCCCGGGGAGAACGTGGAGTTCGTGGGGGTCACCTCCGCCGAACGCGAGGAGAAACTGCTGAACGGCGAGGTGGACATGGTCGTGGCGACCTACTCCATCACCCCGGGGCGCAAGACCCAGGTGACCTTCGGCGGCCCCTACTACGTCGCCAAACAGGACGTTCTGGTGCGCGCGGAGGACACCGACATCCAAGGCGTGCGCGACCTGGACGGGATGTCGGTGTGCCAGGGCGCCGGATCCAACTCGGCGGCGCGCATCACCGAGGGCCTGGGCATTCCGGTGGAGCGGGTGGAGGGGGAGACCTACAGCGACTGCATCGCGCAGTTGCGCGACGGACGGGTGGACGCGGTCTCCACCGACAACCTCATCCTGGCCGGCTTCCTCGCCGAGGACCCCGGCGCGTTCCGGTTCGTCAACAACCCCTTCACCGACGAGAAGTACGGCGTCGGTCTCCCCTACGGGGACATCGAGGCCTGTGAGGCGGTCAACAAGGCCATCAGCCGCATGTACCAGGAGGGGGAGGCGACAGGGATGCTGGACCGCTGGTTCGGCAACACCGACCTGGAGATGGTGCACAGCGTCCCCCAGTTCGAGGGGTGCGACTGATCCCCGGTGCGTTCGGTGGGAGCGGGTGGTGCCGCTCCCACCGGTGTGTTCGGCGTGACCGAGGGCGGCCCGCATGCGGTGGCCCGCGCGGGGGATATGGCAGATACTGAACCTTGTGTAAGGCTTTGGGGGCCCAGGATGGGAGTTGTCCGTTGACCATCGTCGAGTTCCTGAGCGCGCGCCTGGACGAGGACGAACGCGCGTCGAAGGCCGTACCCGTGGGAGCACGCGGCCGGGACCGGGCGTTGGCCGAGGTCGCCGCCAAGCGCAAGATCGTCGGAGGGTATCTGCGCGCCCACCACGCCAGCATGCGCAGCCTCCAGCCGACGCTCGCCGGGGCGCCCTCCGTCCCCCCGCGCCAGGGGGAGGACCCCTGGTCCGAGCTGCTGGCCTGGCGGTTGGCCGTGAAGTATCTGGCCGCCGTCTATCGCGCTCACCCCCAGTACGACCACTCCTGGGAGGAATGAGGGCGAGGGGCGGGGGCTCAGGGACCCGGGGTCGCCAGCAGCGCCGCCACGGTCTCGGCCAGATCGCCTCCGGTCGCGTCCGGGGCGCCGAACACCGCCGGGAACCTTCCCTCCAGGTGCGCCGACCAGCCCGTGACCCACCCCGCGCGGGCCGCCCCGGCCACATCCCACCCGTGCGCCGTCACCAGCGCGATCCGTCCCGGGGCCACGCCCAGGGAACGCGTCGCCCCGAGATAGGCCTCCGGGGCGGGCTTCCAGACCCGGTCCGGGCCGCCGTCCCCGAGGTGCTCCAACAGCCCCTCCAGGCCGGCCCGATCCACCAACGCGGCGGTCGTGGCCGGATCCGTGTTGCCGAGGGCCACCGCCCGCGGCCCCGCCTCGCGCACCGCCGTCAACGCCGCCGCGGCCTCCCGACGCGGCTCCAACGAGGACAGCCCGTCGAAGATCGCGTCCTCCGCGCCCGGGGCGATCTGATGACCGGTGATGTCGCGCAAGGATCCCCGCACCACGTCCTCGAACGACCGGTCGCCCCCGACCAGGGCCAGGGCGAACACGTCGCGGCTCAGATGATCGGCCCACCGGCCCATCAGGACCCGGGGGATGCCCGCCTCACGGAACCGCCACTCCAACGGGGCCAAGGGGAAAAGGGTGTCGAGGACATCGAAGACGACGACGGCCGGACGCGCGGACCGACCCGGGGGGTGAGTGGACATCGGGGCGACTCCAGGGGGAGGCGGAACCAGGGACAGGGGGCCTGTCGCCCGGATTCCTACCCCGATCCGGCGGTCACCCCGCCCCTGGCCGGGTCACGTCGACAACCGGGCCAGCAGGGGGATCTGCTCCACCGCCCACGGGCTGAACGCCCACGGGGTGTGTTCGGCGGCCACCACCAGATCGGACCACTCCGCCCACACGAACTGGGCCACCTCGGCCGGGTCCGGGTCCGGGACGTCGTCGGTGCGCGCCCAGAACACCGGGCAGAACTCGTTCTCCACGAGCCCCTCGGCCGACACCGCGCGGTACCGGAAGTCCGGCAGGGCGGGCAGCACCTCCGTGAGGGTCAGCCCCAACTCCTGGCCCACCCGGCGGCGCACCGCCTCCTCCAACCCCTCACCCGGGGCCGGGTGTCCGCAACAACTGTTGGTCCACACCCCCGGCCAGGTGGTCTTGTCCAAGGCCCGGCGGGTCATCAGGACCCGCCCGGCACCGTCCCGGACGTAGCAGGAGAACGCCAGGTGGAGCGGGGTGTCGGCGGTGTGCACGGTCGCCTTGTCCGCCGAACCCACCGGGCGGTGGTCGTCGTCGAGCAGGACCACGAACTCGCGCTCCGCGGTCGTCGGTCGGGTCACCGGTCATCCCCCTTGGCGCGGCAGGGCCCGCGCGTCGTATGTCTCCCCGGCGTTCACCGTACCCGGGTACCGGGCCGGTGCGCATAAGGTTCCTGTTGGCCGAGAGTCGGGCCGACGGGACATCTCAGTGGAGTGAACGGTGATGACGGAGACGAACACGGCGACCGCCCCGGAGGAGGCGGGCGCGATCGATGTCGAGGACATGCGCGTGTGCCTGGAGGTGATCGCCCGGGTCGGCTCCCTGCCCAGTGACCACCCCGACTCCCTCAACCTCCAGCGGGCCTGCTCCAAGCTCTTCAAGGCGGTCAAGGAGAACCGCCGCAGAGAGCGCCGGAAGGCCCGCAAGGACCACGACGAAGCCGTGTTCGCCGCGACCGCGACCGCCGCCCCCGACCGCATCGACGACGAGACCAACGGGCGGGCCCTCACCGGCGGTGGCGCCCCCGGGGAACTCGCCGGTGTGCTGCGCAAGGCGCGCGCCTGCTACGTCTGCAAGCAGAGGTACCGCGAGGTCGACTCCTTCTATCACCAGCTGTGCCCGACCTGCGCCGCCTTCAACAGGGAACGCCGTCACGCCCGCACCGACCTCACCGGCCGGCGGGCCCTGCTCACCGGCGGGCGCGCCAAGATCGGCATGTACATCGCGCTGCGTCTGCTGCGCGACGGGGCGCACACCACCATCACGACCCGGTTCCCCAACGACGCCGTCCGGCGCTTCTCCGCGATGCCCGACAGCGACCGGTGGTTGCACCGACTCCGGGTCGTCGGCATCGACCTGCGCGACCCCGCCCAGGTCCTGCGCTTGGCCGATGAGGTGACCGCCCAGGGGCCGCTCGACATCCTCATCAACAACGCCGCCCAGACGGTGCGGCGCTCACCGGCCTCCTACGGGCCGCTCATCGAGGCGGAATCGCACCCGCTCGTCGGGGACCACCTCCCGAGCCCTCTCGTCCTGGGCGGGGTGAGCCCGCGCGCCCTGGAGACCGCCGACGCGCTCGACCGCAACGTCCTCACGCCGGAGATGCTCACCTCTCTGGCGCTCACCACCGGTTCGGCTTCGCTGGACCGGGTGCGCGCCGGCACCGCGATCGACGCCGGCGGGCTGCTCCCCGACCTGGCCCCGGAGAACAGCTGGACCGACCGGATCGGCGACATCGAACCCGTCGAGATGCTCGAAGTGCAGCTCTGCAACGTGACCGCCCCGTTCCTCCTCGTGGACCGGCTGCGCCCGGCGTTGGCCGCCTCGCCCGCGCGGCGCACCTACATCGTCAACGTGTCCGCGATGGAAGGGGTGTTCGGCCGCGGTTACAAGGGGCCGGGCCACCCGCACACCAACATGGCCAAGGCCGCGCTCAACATGCTCACCCGCACCAGCGCACAGGAGATGCTGGAGGCCGACGGCATCCTCATGACCAGTGTCGACACCGGGTGGATCACCGATGAGCGACCCCACCCCGACAAGGAGCGGATGGCCGAGGCCGGGTTCCACGCGCCCCTGGACCTGGAGGACGGGGCCGCGCGCGTGTACGACCCCATCGTCCGCGGTGAGGGCGGCGAGGACCTGCACGGGTGCTTCCTCAAGGACTACGCCCCCGCCAACTGGTGACCGGGTCGGACCAGGCCCGGAGCACGGGGCGGACCGGGGAACCGATCCGCCCCGCCGACCGCTCCACGGCCTGGAAGCCCCCTCCCGGGTGAAGCCGCCGGTGACCGAGGCGGAGGGGTCCCGTCGGCCCGCCCGGGCCGGGTCCACCCGAACGAAGGTGCCGGTCGCGCCGTGCGCGGGCGGTGAGGGCGGCCTTCCGGGACGGTCGTGCATCGGGGGAACGCGGTGACGGGGCGGTTCGGGCGGGGATGCGCCCGACATCGGCATGAGGGCGTCGCTCACTCCGCGTGTCCGTTGCGGAAGGCCCAGGCCACCAGTTCGGCCCGGTTGCGGGTGCCCAGCTTGCCCTGGATGCTCGCCAGGTGGGTCTTCACCGTGCTCACCGTGACCCGCAGCCGTGCGGCGATCTCGGTGTTGGTCCGGCCCCGCGCCACGACCCGGGCGATCTCCAGCTCCCGTGGGGTGAGGCCGCCGTCGTCACGGATCCGCGCAGGCCGGTCGGGGGCGGTGAAGTGCCGGATCAGCCGGACCGTGATCTCCGGTGAGATCAGCGCGTCCCCGCGGACCGCGGCCCGTACCGCCTCCACCAGCAAGGCCGCCCCGGCGTCCTTGAGCAGGAAGCCGACGGCGCCCGCCGACAGCGCGGCGTGCACGTACTCGTCCAGGTCGAAGGTGGTCACCACGACCACCTTCACCGGATCCTCCACTCCTGGACCGGCCAGTCGGCGGGTGGCCTCCAGGCCGTCGATGCCCGGCATGCGGATGTCCATGAGGACGACGTCGGGGCGTGACTCCCGGGCGAGCCGGACCGCCTCCAGTCCGTCGCCGGCCTCGCCGACCACCTCGATGCCGTCCTCGGCCTCCAACATGTAGCGGAACCCCGTCCGCACCATCTGCTGGTCGTCGGCCAGCAACACCCGAATGCCCATTCCGTGCCCCCGTTCTGCTTACACTCTGCCCTGCGCGGGGTCGCCGCGGAGGTTATCCACAGGGCCTTCGCGGGAGCAGCGCGCTCACCTCCCAGCCGTGTTCCGCCGGGCCCGCGGTCAGCTCCCCGCCGAGCAGACGGGCCCGCTCGGCCATGCCCACCAGACCGAAACCACCGCCGCCACCGCCGCCGGTGGCGCGTCCGTCGTCGCGTACCGTGATCCGCACCCGCTCCCCGGTCGCGGTCACCGCCACCTCCACCCGGGTGGCGCCGCGCGCGTGCCGCCGGGCGTTGGTGACCGATTCCTGTGCGATCCGCAGGAGCGCGGTACCGATCTCCGGGGACAGCTCGCTCAGAGGAGCCTCGACCCGTACGGTGACCCCGGGACCGCCCGGGGCCTGCGCCAGCCGGGCCAGCCCGTCCGCGACATCGGACATCAGGGGGACCTCGTCGGGCCCCCGGAGCCGGGACACCATGGCGCGCATGGAGTCCAGGGCGCGTATCCCGGCCGCCTCGATGTCCGGCAGCGCCCGCACCACGGTCTCCGGACGGTCGGCGGAGATCCGGCGCAGCGCCTGGGCCTGGACGACGATCCCGGTGACCTCGTGGGCCACCACGTCGTGCAGGTCGCGGGCGACCGCCAGCCGTTCCTGGGACCGGGCCCGCTCGACGTGGTACTCCCGCTGGTGTCCGCGCCACCGCAGGTACAGGCCGGGCGCCAGCCCCACCAGGACCATCAGCAGGGCCGTGGTGACCGTGTCGCCCGCCCCCTCCCGCAGCTGATCGGAGGAGGCGGCCAGGAAGGCGGTCACCGCCACCGCGCCGATCCACCGGGGACCGCAGCGCAGGCCCACCACGGCCAACGCCAGGAACAGGGCGAAGGCCTCCGAGACGGCGATGGGGTACCCGAACATCCCCTTGGGCAGGGGCCACAGAGCCACCGACGTCGCCGTCACGACCAGTGCGGCGGCCAGTGCGGCCGTGCCCACCGCCGTCGCCCCGGCCCGGGGCCGCAGCGCCGTCAGCGCCAGCGCCCCGCCCACCGCCCCGGAGATCGCGGGCGCCAGGTCCCAGGGGCCCCGCGGCGGCCCCGGCCAGGCGGTCGCGTTCCGGTTGTCGTACACCATGAGCAGGTCCCCGACCACGGCCAGGAGGAGCAGCCCGGCCGTGATCCCCACGAGGGCCCGGGCGGGCCATCCTTCCCGAGGTGCGCCGAGCACGGCGACGATCCTGTTCAGCGGCATGGCCTCAGCCTAGATCGACGCCCCTCGCCCGACCTCCGCCGAAAGGACGAGACGGGACCCCGCTCTTTCGGCCGATGCGCGGAGCGGGGGCGCGGGCGAGTCTGGAAGGGTCGTCCGGTCCGTGCCGGGCGACGGACGCGAACGACGCGGATGGAACGGGGGGTTCGATGACGGAGACGATCGGGGTGGTGCGGCCGCCGACGGCGGAGGGGACGCGGGTGGCGTTCCTCGACATCGCGCGGGCGCTGGCGATGATCGGCGTGGTCATGATGAACGTGACCGTCGTCGTCTTCTCGGCGGAGAGCGCGGGGGGCCGGCCGATGGACACCCTCACCTCCGTGGTGAACGGCGCGCTGTCCCTGCTCATGTCGGGCAAGGCGCGGGCGATGCTCATGGTGCTGCTCGGCATCGGCGCGGTGCTGGCCTGGCGGGCGGCGGAGCGGCGCGGGGACCGACCGATGGTGGTGATGCTGCGTCGTTACGCGGTGCTCGGGCTGCTGTTCGGCGTTCCGCACCTGCTGGTGTTCTCCGGGGACATCCTCACCCACTACTCCGTCACCGCGCTGGTCCTGGCGCCGTTGATGCCCCTGCTGCTCGCGGGCGGCCGGACCCGGCCGCTGATCGCGGCGCTGTTCGCCCTCGCGATCGCGCCGTTCGTCGAGCACGCGGTCCCCCTGTCCGGCGAATGGGCGGTGCTGCTCCCGCTGGTGCCGCAGACCCTCGGCTTCTTCTGTGTCGGCGTGTGGCTGGCCCGCAGACCCGAACTGGACCCGGCGACGGCGGAGGAGCCCTCCCGGCTGCCCGCGGGCATGGTGTGGACCGGCCTGGCCGGGCAGATCCTCGGGATCGCCGTGATGTTCGGTTCCGACCTGTTGTTCCCCATGGAGTTCGACGCCGACGGCGTGCCGGTGCTCGGTCCCGAAGGGATGCCCGTGGTGGACCCCGCCGCGGGGCTGCTCACCTCGGTCGCCGGAACCCTGATGGGCCTGGGCGGCGCCCTGTTCTACCTGGGGCTCGTGTGGTGGTCGGTGCGCAGGCGCGGGGCGGCGGCCCGCGCGCTGGGGGTCCTGGCCCCACTGGGACGCATGACGCTCACCGTGTACCTGGGCGGCACGGCCGTCTTCCTCCTGGTGATGGGCCCCTGGGAGACACGGATCCCCATGCTCGCCCAGTACGCCCTGGCCGCCGGGTACTTCGCCGTGATGCTGGTCTTCGCCCACCTGTGGTCGGCCCGGTTCCGGTACGGCCCCCTGGAGTGGCTGTGGCGCCTGCTCACCCACCTGCGCCCCCTGCCGATGCGCCGCCGACCACGGACGTCCCGCGCGTACTGACCACCGGGGTCGGCCACGGTCACGGCCACCGCGATCGGAGGGACGCGAGAGGGGCTTCGAGGTCCGTGCCGACCGCGGCGTCCTCGGGACCGGGCCCTCGACGCCGTGCGGCCGCCCATGTCGACGTCCGGCCGCGCCGTCACCCGGGGGACGGCGCGGCCGCCGCGCCGAGCGGCCCGACGCCGTGCGGCCGACCATGTCACCACCGGGCGGAGGTACGGCCGCCGCCGGACCGTGGCCCCCGCTCACCGCCCACGGTCGGCAACGGACCGGCGGTTCGCGGTCGACGGTGCTTCTCCTCACGGTGCCCGGGGGCCGCGCCAGGCGCCCTAACCGCCGGCGACGGAGGGCAGGACACGGATGTCGGCGCCCTCCGGGACCGGTGTGTCCAACCCCCCGAGCGCGCGGCACTCGTCGGTGTTCACGAACACGTTGACGTAACGACGCAACCGCCCCTGCTCATCGCGGATGCGCCGGTCCAGGCCGGGGTGCTCCGCCACCAGCGTGTCCAGCACATCGCGCAGCACCGCCGGTGGGCCGACGTCCACGGGCAGGTGGGCGGCGCCCCCGGCGTCCGCCCGCAACAATCCGGGAAGGTGGACCGTCACGCCCATCTCACACCTCCACCGCGCGCACGCAGAGCACGTCCGGCAGGTGGGCGGCCACCCGGTGCCAGGGCCCGCCGTCGTCGGCCGCGTACACGTCCCCGGTGCGGGTGCCGAAGTAGAAGCCGGGAGCCTCGGCCCCGTCGGTACAGGCCGCGTCGCGCAGCACGATGCCGAAGTACGGTTCCTCCGGCAGACCCTCGACGGCCGGCGACCAGCGCTCGCCCGCGTCCTCGGTCCGGTACACGCCCAGTCGGTGGTCCGGCGGCAGGTGGACCTCCTGGCTGATCACGGGGAAGTTCAAAGCCGTCCCCGGCCTGTGGGGGTGGGCGACCATCGCGAACCCGAAGTCGACGGGCAGGCCCTTCTCGACGGCCCGCCACCCTTCTTCGGCGGGCCGGTCGGACCGGTAGACCCCGTGGTGGTTCTGGGCGTACATCGACCCATCGGCGGCCAGGGCCACCTTGTGCACGCACTGGCCGTACTCCGGTTCCTCCTCGGGCAGGAAGCCCGCGGAGATGCCCCGGTTGGCCGGCGCCCAGCTCGTCCCGCCGTCCCGGGTCTGATAGACCCCGCCGGTGGACATGGCCACGGTCATCGCCTCGGGTGAGCGTTCGCCGACGCCCACCACCCCGGGCAGGACCGTGTGCACCGCCCCACCGCCGGCACCGGGGAACCAGTCGGCGCGGTGCGGGTGGTCCCACAGGGCGCGGACGAGCTCGAAGCTCAGGCCGCCGTCGGTGGAACGGAACAGCGCGTGCGGTTCCACTCCGGCGTAGACGGTGCCGGGGGTGTCGCCGAAGGCGAACTGCCAGACCCGGGTGAGCGAGGCGTCGGTGTCCTCGGGGAAGACGATGGGCGCGGACTCGGGTTCGTGCCAGCTCGCGCCTCCGTCGTCGCTGTACCAGACGCTCGGGCCGAAGTGCGAGCTCTCCGCTCCGGCCAGGACGCGTCCGGTGTGCGGGTCGATCCCCACCGCGTACACCGCGCTCATGCTCGCGTGATCGGCGCTGTCGAGCCGGTGCGGCCCGGTCATCCTCCAATCGCGACGATTCTCGCCGGAGGCCGTGAACAACCCCTTGCGCGTGCCGATGACCAGTGAATACGCCATGTTCAGCTCCACTCGGTGAAAGAGGTCACATCACTGTCGCACGGCGAGGGGACATTCCGGGGCCCATGACCGAACGGGAGGTTCCGGTCATCGATGAGACTTCAATAGTTAGGAACCCGAACGATTTACCTTGGGTGGTGAATTGGTGGCACCCGGAAAAACCATCGTGGGGGAGTCATAACCTCCAGGTGGTAGGAAACCTTATGCGCCAGGCGGATTCATGTATCGGGGTACAGCGGTTGTCAGACCAGGGTCGCTCTGCAATAAAATTCCGCCCCAACCGGCATCACCGTACGGGACGGGGCCTGAGCCCGTGCGGATGCGTTCCGAAACCCGAATCAGGCAAGACGACTTCCCGCTCTCCCGGTCCTCAGGGGGCGTTTCAGGACTACCGTCCCAATGGTCCTGCGTCCCCGGCAGAACCGGGTCCACTCGATAGGGTCCGCCTCATGCATCACCCCCCCGACACACTTCACGCTCGCAAACGTCGCAAGGCCCGGGCCATGATCGTGTCAGCGGCGTTCCAGCTCTTCGCCGAGCACGGATTCGACAACGTCACGGTCGCGGCCATCGCCGAACGTGCCGAGGTCGGCCGCACGACCTTCTTCCGCTACTTCGGCGACAAACAACAGGTGTTGTTCGCCGAGGAGGGGGCCGAGGTCGAACGCCTGTGCTCCTACGTGCGGGACAAGGCCCCCAGCCCCCTGGGCGACGACCTGGGTGCCGCCATCGAACTGCTCCGAGAGGCGTGCGTCGCCACCCGCCCCCACTCCTCGCTGTCCCCGGCCCATTCGGCCGTCCTGGTCCGCCTGCTCCGTGAGAGCACCGACCTGCGCTCCCGTTATCTGCTCACCCGTCAGCAACGGGCCACCCGTCTGGCGGGGGCGTTGATGGAGGTGGGCGCCCCTGAGAACGTGGCGGTCCTGGCCTCGCACATCGCGATGGCCTGCGAGCTGACCGCGATGCGGCTGGCCCAGAGCCCGGACGTCTTCCCCGACCGTATGGACGAGGCCTACACGCTCCTGGGGCCGCTGAGCGGCGGGGCCCGCTAGGCCGTGTTCCGTGGATGCCGCCCGTCGCGAAAGGAAGGTCGTCCGCCGCGGGCCGTCCTTCGCGGACCTTCCGAGGGTGGACGGGCGGGGGTTCCGGTGCGTTCATCGCAAGGCCGAGGAAGGAGTCGGCTCTCCCGTCGACCGATGAGAACGCCGCGAGAGAAGGTGCCGTCGGGTGACGGGCGGGCGAGCCGGTGCGTCGCGCAGCAGGGCGGGCATCCGCGGAACAGGCCGGAGGAGGGGTTCACACGTCGTATTCGCGTATCAGGCGGGTGAGCCTGCGGCCGAAGAACACGACGACGACCAGACCGACCGCACCGAGGAGGACATAGGGGGCGCGTAACGCGCCCTCGTGTCCCGTCAGCGGGGTGAGGACGGCGACCATCACCCCGCCCGCCGCCATGCCCAGGGCGCTGACACCCCGGCTCACCGTGTGCATGGCGGCGTTGACCCTCCCGAGAAGCCGGTCGGGGGTGATCCGCTGGCGGATGGAGACCATCGCCACCGCGTAGTCGAGGATGAGCCCGCTGGTCACGAGGTGGCCGACGGCGACCACCGGGGTCAGGGGAAGCGCCGCGACCACGCAGTGGACCAGGCTCGTCGCGGTCAGACAGACCACCGGCAGGGTTCCGGGCGCAAGCACCGACCGCGGGAAGGACACCGACTGCCCGCCGATGACCCCGCCGACCGCGGCGAACGCCATGAGCAGGCCGAACCCGGCCGGCCCCGGGTCGAGCACGTCCCGGACGAACAGCACCTGGGTGGACGGGGCGGTGGCGTGGCACCCGTTGACGAACAGGGCGATGCCCGCGACCGGTCGCAGCAGCGGCTGCTCCAGGATGGCCCGTACCCCTTCGGTGAGGTCGGCGTCGACGCCTCGCGACCCTCGTCGTTCGCGGGTCGGGGCCTCCCCGTTCGGGTCCACCACGCGCACCCGGGCCAAGGCCAGGACCGATATGAGCAGCGCGGCGACGTTGAGCACGAACGGCGCGAACAGGCCGATGGATATGAGCAGGCCGCCCACGGGCCGACCGTTGAACTCCTGGACGACGAGGGCCCCGGTGCGCAGATCGCCGTTGGCGCGCTCCAGCCGCTCCCGGGGACCAACGACGCGACGACCGTCTCCGAGGCGGTGTCGTAGCAGATCCCACGGCCACGGTCGCGGCGCCGGCATCCGGATCGGCGGCGCGCGGGGTGCCCCGGGCGTCGGCCGGACGGAACGCCCTGCCGTGCGCCTCCTGCCCCGGCGTACCTCTCGGTTCCAGCAACGGGAGGCGGAGCCGGCCCGGCTCGACGACCTCCCGGACCGCTTCCGGGAGGACGGCCGGCGCCCCGCGCCGCAGGGCTCGGAAATTCCGACGGCACGACCCTGGATTTACTTGGACGTCCAACTATATGGTGGGGGCGCAAGGCCGCGGTGTCAGGGAAGCCGGTGAGAATCCGGCACGGTCCCGCCACTGTGACCGGGGAGCGATCCCTCACGACGCCACTGGTGCGAACCGGGAAGGCGGGGGAGGCGCGCAGAACCGGGAGTCAGGATACCGGCCGCGGTTTTCGAGTACGTGCGGTCCACGAGGATGGAGCGAACACGCATGACGACGCACCGCGCCCGGACGACCCGCCCATGGCGGGCGACGCGACGGCATCACTGAACCCACCACCCCACCACCCTCGGGGTGGCGGTCGGCCGTACCACCGCACACGGCCCCCGTTCCGCATGCCTCCTCCCATGCCTCGCCTCCATGACCTCCACAAGAGAGCCGGTGTCCCATGGTCCGTGTCCTGACGCACTTCGTTCACGGGGAACGTTCCCCCGGTCGTTCGACGACCTTCGGGGACGTCTTCGACCCCAATACCGGGAAGGTCCAGGCCAGGGTCCCCCTGGCCGACCGGGCCGAGACGGAGTCGGTCATCGCCGACGCGGTCGCCGCCCAGGTCGAGTGGGGTTCCTGGAACCCGCAGCGCCGCGCCCGGGTCCTCCTCCGGTTCCTCCAGCTGGTCGAGTCCGAGCGGGACGAGATCGCCCGCCTGCTGTCGGCCGAGCACGGCAAGACCGTCCCCGACGCCCACGGCGACCTCCAGCGCGGACTGGAGGTGGTCGAGTTCGCGGCGGGCATCCCGCACCTGATCAAGGGCGAGTTCAGCGATGACGCCGGAACCGGCATCGACGTCCACTCGCTCCGGCAGCCGCTGGGCGTCGTCGCGGGCATCACCCCCTTCAACTTTCCGGCGATGATCCCGCTCTGGCAGGCGGCCCCCTCGCTGGCCTGCGGTAACGCCTTCATCCTCAAGCCCTCCGAACGCGACCCGTCCGTGCCGTTGCGCCTGGCCGAGCTGTTCGCCGAGGCGGGGCTGCCGCCGGGCGTCCTCAACGTCGTCAACGGCGGCAAGGAGACGGTGGACACCCTGCTCACCGACCCGCGCGTGGCCGCGGTCGGATTCGTGGGCTCCACCCCGATCGCCGAGTACGTGTACTCCACCGCAACCGCGCACGGCAAGCGCGCCCAGTGCTTCGGCGGTGCCAAGAACCACATGGTGGTCATGCCCGACGCCGACCTCGACCAGGCGGTGGACGCCCTGATCGGCGCCGGGTACGGTTCGGCCGGCGAACGTTGCATGGCGGTATCGGTGGCGGTCCCCGTCGGCGAGGAGACCGCCGACGCCCTGGTCTCCCGGCTCAAGGAGCGCATCGCCGACCTCCGGGTGGGCCCCTCGCACGACCCGCGGGCGGACTTCGGCCCCCTGGTGAGCGCGGACGCCCGCGACCGGGTCACCGGCTACGTCGACCTCGGTGTCGAGGAGGGCGCCGAGCTGGTCGTGGACGGTCGCGGTCACACCGTTCCCGGGTTCGAGGACGGCTACTTCGTCGGGGCCACCCTGTTCGACCGGGTCACCCCGGACATGCGGATCCACCGTGAGGAGATCTTCGGCCCGGTGCTGTCGGTGGTGCGCGCCGCCGACTACGAGGAGGCGCTGGCACTGGTCAACGGTCATGAGTACGGCAACGGCGTCGCCATCTTCACCCGCGACGGCGATACCGCCCGCGACTTCTCGCACCGCGTGGACACCGGCATGGTCGGCGTCAACGTGCCCATCCCGGTACCGGTCGCCTACCACACCTTCGGCGGCTGGAAGCGGTCCGCGTTCGGCGACCTCAACCAGCACGGACCCGACTCCATCCGGTTCCACACCCGCACGAAGACCGTCACCTCGCGCTGGCCTTCGGGGATCCGCGAAGGCGCGTCCTTCACCATCCCCGTGATGCGGTGACGGTCGTGACGACGCTCACCGAGGACCAGACGGCCCTGGTCGAGGCGGCCCGCGACTTCGCCCGCGAGCACCTGGCCCCGTACGCCGTCGAGTGGGACCAGGCCAAGCACTTCCCCGTGGACGTGCTCCGCAAGGCCGCCGGCATGGGCATGGGCGGGGTCTACGTCCGCGAGGACGCGGGCGGGTCGGGCCTGAGCAGGCTCGACGGCGTCCTCGTCTTCGAGGCGCTGGCCACGGGCTGCCCGTCCGTGGCCGCCTACCTGTCCATTCACAACATGGTCGCCTGGATGATCGACCGCTACGGCGACGCCGCCCAGCGAGCACGCCTGCTGCCGGGCCTGTGCTCCATGGACGTGCTGGGCAGCTACTGCCTGACCGAACCGGGCGCGGGCTCCGACGCGGCCGCCCTGAGCACCCGGGCGGTACCCGACGGCGGGGACCACGTGCTCACCGGCACCAAGCAGTTCATCTCCGGCGCCGGGGTGTCCGGCCTCTACATCGTCATGGCCCGTACCGGGGGTCCCGGCCCCTCGGGGGTGTCGGCGTTCATCGTGGACCGCGACGATCCCGGGCTGTCCTTCGGCGGCAACGAGGCCAAGATGGGCTGGAACGCCCAGCCCACCCGGCAGGTCGTCCTCGACGGCGTGCGGTCGCCCGCCGACCGCCTCCTCGGCGCGGAGGGCGACGGCTTCCGGATCGCCATGAACGGACTCAACGGCGGCCGGTTGGGCATCGCGGCCTGCTCCCTGGGCGGTGCCACCGCCGCGTTGGAGGCCGCCACCGCCTACCTGGGCGACCGGCGGGCGTTCGGCGGGCCGCTCATCAACGCCCAGGCCCTGCGGTTCCGGTTGGCCGAGATGGCCACCGAACTGGAGGCCGCCCGCTCCCTGGTGTGGCGGGCCGCCCGGGCCCTGGACGACGGCGATCCCGACGCCGCGCACCTGTGCGCGATGGCCAAGCGGTTCGCCACCGACGTCGGGTTCACCGTGGCCGACCAGGCGTTGCAGCTGCACGGGGGCTACGGATACCTCACGGAATACGGCATTGAGAAGATCGTGCGCGACCTGAGGGTGCACCGAATCCTGGAAGGGACCAACGAGATCATGAGCCTGATCATCGCTCGCGGACTGACCGGGGCCGCCTGATGTCCACCACCGAGGAGAAGGTCCTGGTCCGGGTCGAGGGACGACTCGGCCGCATCACCCTGAACCGTCCGCGGGCCATCAACGCCCTGGACCACGACATGGTCACAGCCCTGCGCACGGCCCTCACCGCCTGGGCGGACGACGACGCCGTCGTCGCCGTGCTCATCGACGGCGCGGGGGAGCGCGGCCTGTGCGCCGGCGGCGACATCCGCGCCATCTCCGCCAGTGCCCGCGAGGGCGACCGGGCGGCCGCCGCGTTCTGGCGCGACGAGTACCTGCTCAACGCGCAAATCTCGCGTTACCCCAAGCCGTACGTGGCGTTCATGGACGGTGTGGTCATGGGCGGCGGGGTCGGCGTGTCCGCGCACGGTTCGGTCCGTATCGTCACCGAGCGCTCGGTCGTGGGCATGCCGGAGACCACCATCGGGTTCGTGCCCGACGTGGGCGGCACCTACCTGTTGTCCCGGGCGCCCAGGGAATCGGGCACCCACCTGGCGCTCACGGCGGGTTCGGCGGACGCGGGCGACGCCATCGCCCTCGGCCTGGCCGACCACTTCGTGCCCGCCGATCGCCTGTCCGACCTGGCCGTCGCCCTCACCGAGGTCGTCTCGGCGGCCGACGTGGCGGACGCGGTGGGCCGGTTCGCCGAGACCGCGCCCGCACCGACCCTGCCCGGCCTCCGGTGGGTCGACGCCTGTTACACCGCCGACACCGCCGAGGAGATCGTGGCGCGGCTGCGCGACCACGGCGACCCGGCGGCGGCCACGGCCGCGGCCACGATCCTCGCGAAGTCGCCGACCTCGGTGAAGACCACCCTGGCGGCGTTGCGGCGGGCCCGGGGGCTCCCCGACCTGGAGACGGTCCTGGAACAGGAGTACCGGGTCTCCTTCGCGACGCTGTCCTCACCCGACCTGGTCGAGGGGATCCGCGCCCAGGTCATCGACAAGGACCGGAACCCCAAGTGGGTGCCGGACACCCTGGAGGGGGTCACCGACGAGGACGTGGCCCGCCACTTCCTCCCGGCCCCCGACGGCCCCCTGGGCCTGGCCGACCTCTTCGACGACGGAGGCACGCGATGACCCTGATCGGATTCGTCGGGCTCGGGAACATGGGCGGCCCCATGGCGGTCAACCTGGTCCGGGCCGGGCACGAGGTGACCGGGTTCGACCTGTCGGCCGAAGCGCTCGCCAAGGCCGTGGCCTCCGGGGTGCGCCCTGCGGGGTCGGCGGCCGAGGCGGTCGCCGGCGCCGACGTCGTCATCACCATGCTGCCGAGCGGACGCCACCTGCTGGCCGCCTACCGGGGCGTCGCCGACGCCCCCGGCCTGATCTCCTCCGCCCGGCCCGGGACCCTGTTCGTCGACTGCTCCACCGTGGACGTGGCCGACGCCCGCACGGCCGCCGACGAGGCGGAGGCCGCCGGGCACCGGGCGGTCGACGCCCCGGTGTCCGGCGGGGTGGTGGGCGCGACCGCCGGGACCCTCACCTTCATGGTCGGCGCACGGGACGAGGTGTTCGCCGAGGCCGAACCGGTCCTGGCGGTCATGGGCGGCCGGATCGTGCACTGCGGTGGGGCGGGGGGCGGCCAGGCCGCCAAGGTCTGCAACAACATGGTGCTGGCGTCGTCGATGATCGCGGTGAGCGAGGCGTTCGTGCTCGGCGAGCGGCTCGGTCTGACCCACGAGGCGCTGTACGACGTGATGTCCACGGCGTCGGCGCAGTGCTGGTCGCTCACCACCTACTGCCCGGTCCCCGGGCCGGTGCCGACCAGCCCGGCCAACGACGACTACCGGCCCGGCTTCGCGGCGTCACTGATGGCCAAGGACCTGGGGCTGGCGGTCAACGCGCTGCGCGACACCGGGACGGTGGCCGAGATCGGCTCCCGTGCGGCCGAGGTGTACGCGGGGTTCGCCGAGAACGGCGGGGCCGGGCGCGACTTCTCCGCGATCGTGGAGGTCGTCCGCGCCCGTTCCGAGCGGGACGCGCAAGACTGAGCCCGGTGCCCGCCGCGATGCCGGTCGCGGCGGGCACCGGCGGTCCCGGACCGGCGCGACCGGCATGGGAGCCCCGGGGATCCCTCGGCGCGGAGGGCCCCTCAGAAGGCGGTCAGGGTGACCTCCAGTCGCTGCGGCCCGTGGTCCTGGATGTAGGAGGCGAAGTCCGCCACGTCGTCGAAGGCGAACCCGTAGGCCCTACCGTCCACGGTGTTCTCGTGGAAGACCGCCGCGTACCGGTTGGCGACCTCGTCCCGGTAGAAACCGGCGGGGTCGGTGGTGGGCTGGCTCGCCGAGGTCAACAGCGTGGACCGGTTGAGCGCGGCCCCCAGGATCGCGGCGACGGGACCGCCGATCCCGTCGTTGGGGGCGTTCAGCGAGCCGTCGCAGAAGAACACGTCACGGGTCGAGGGGCGGTCGAAGGCGCGCACCCCGCCGTCGAACACGAACCGGTCCCCCTGGACCCGGCCGGTGAACGTCCCGGCGTTGGTGGTCACGGTGAGGTCGGTACCGGCGTAGTGCGACCACACCCGGTCGATGTAGGGGTCGTAGAAATCGGCGGGGAACAGCCCCGCGTCCAAGCCGTGACCGGGGGAGATGATCCGCAGGTCGTCGTACACCAGGGACGAGAACACGGGGTCGGCCGACAGGGCCCGGAACACGGCCTCGCGACCGCCGGGGCGGAACGTGCCGGTGGTCTGGTCGGCATCGCCGACCAGGCGGATGCCGATCGGCACGCTGAACTGGTCGACCATGCTGGTGTTGCAGAACATCCCGGCGTCGTTGTGGGTGAACTCGACGGTGTCGTGCAGGACGTCGAACCCGGGGGAGCCCTCCACCCAGCCGGCGGGGAGCTGCGGGGCCGGGTTGCCGTCACCGTCGACGACGATGCGGATGTGGAGCCTGCCGCCGAGGGCGAGGTAGATCCGCCCGGACATGTACGGCAGCGTCATCCCGGCCAGGTCGGGCAGCGGGATCCCGTAGTCGGCGTAGCCGTCGTCGCCGTTGTCGTCGAGGCTCACGGGGTGGGGTACCCCGTTGGCGTCGACCCGGCTGTGCCGTCCGGTGGTCAGGTCGGTGCCGATCACGTAGGCGAGGACCTCGCCGTCGGAGAACCGTCCGGTCTCGTTCCGAACGCTCACTGGGAGCGCTCCCGGGTTGGCTGTGGCGGAGGACGAGGTCAGGTCCGCCGTCGATGCCCGGGGCGCGCAGCCGAGCGTGCCCAGGAGGAGCGGGGCGCCGGCGGCCGCGGAGAGGCCGCCGAGGAAGTGCCTGCGGTCGATCATCGGGTGTCTCCTCAGAGGTAGCGGGTGTGGAGAACTGGCACTAAACGATCATTGAGCAACGGATCGGTCAACCCCGGTAACGCAGGGTGCTCTCACTCGCAGGGGGTGGGGCGGGTGTTCCCCGTGGTGAGGGAGGGGTTACGTGATCCAGATCACTTTCCGCCCGAGCGGCGGGACGACCCCGACCGTGGTCGGGGAGGCCCGGACACCCTAGGGTGTAGGCGATTCCGGGGGCAGTACCGAGGAGGCACCGTGCCGGACATCGATCTCGGCGAGTACACCCGGGACACACCGGGCTCGCCCCACCTGCGCGCCTACATCGCCGTTCCCGAGGGAGAGGGCCCCTGGCCCGGCGTCGTCGTCACCCACGAGGCCTGGGGCGTCGACGACCAGATGCGCGCACACGCCGACCGGCTGGCCCGGCTCGGCTACCTCACCATCGTCCCGGACCTGTACAGCGAGGGCGGCATGGCCCGCTGTGTCCTCAAGGTGGTGCTGGCCATGCGTTCCGGGCGCGGACGCGCCATCGTGGACATCGCGGCCGCCCGTCGTTGGCTCCTCGACCGCGACGACTGCACCGGCCGGGTCGGCGTGGTCGGGTTCTGCATGGGCGGCGGGTTCGCCCTCGCGACCGTCGCCGACTTCGACGCCTCCGCCGTCAACTACGGGTTCACCCCCCGGAACCTCGACCGCGTCGTGGACCGTGCCTGTCCGGTCGTCGGCAGTTTCGGCGCCCTCGACGGCGGTCTGCGCGGAGCCGCCGACCGGCTGCGCACCACCCTGGACGCCGCCGGGATCGTCAACGACGTCAAGGAGTACCCCGACGCGGGCCACTCCTTCCTCAACGAGGCGCCCAACGGGCCGCGGATCATGCGGGCCGTGTTCCGCGCGCAGAAGACCGGTCCGCACCCGGAGTCGGCCGTCGACGCCTGGCGGCGCATCGATGCCTTCCTCACCGAGCACCTGGCGGCCGCAGGACGGTCCGAGGCCTCCTGATGTGAGCGATGTGAGGGGAAAGGGGAACCGGGTGTCATCCGGGCGCGTCCCATGTGCGTGATGACCCCGTCACCTGATGAACACGACGGCTCGCGGCGGGGCACGGACACACCCTTGAACGAGGAGTTCTTGTGACCCCCTATCCCCCGGCGCCCTCCTACGGTCCGCCGCCGATGCCGACCTCCCTCAAAGCCGTACGGATCATCCTGATCATTCGGGCGGTCCTGGCCGTCATCGTCTACGGGATCGCCTTCCTCGGTATCACCGCGATCGGTGCCCTGGGCGCCGGTGACCCGGAGCTCCAGGCCCAAGCCCAGGCGGAGATGGGCATGGGCCTCGGCGTGATCGTGGCGGTCCTCCTCCTCGGGCTGGCGATCACCGCCTTCGAGATCTACGTGATCACCCAGATGGGCAAGGGCGGGACCCGGGCCCAGACCCTGCTGCGGATCGTGGCGGGCATCGCGCTGGTCAACGGCGCCATCGGCTACTTCACCGACTCCGGCAACCCGTTCCTCGGCATCGTGCTGGTCATCATCGTCATCGTCTTCGTGGAGGGAGTGCCGGCCAAGGAGTGGTTCGCGCAGACGGACCCCGGATACGTGCCGCCGCAGCCTCCGTACGGCGGCCCGCAGCACCCGGCCCTCGGTCAGATCCCCGGCCAGTACCCGCCGGCGCCCGGCCAGGGCCTCGGTCAGATCCCCGGCCAGTACCCGCCGGCGCCCGGCCAGGGCCCCGGTCAGGGCCCCGGGTACCCGCCGGCGCCCGGCCAGGGGCCCGGGTACCCGACCGTTCCCGGTCAGGGCCCCGGGTACTGACCCCTTCCCCGAACGACCCGAACGAGCCGAGGGCCCGTGCGCGTGCGCGCACGGGCCCTCGGCTCGGAAACGGACGTCGCCCACCCGTCCCCCCGCCGAGGGCGGCGAGACGGGGATCCGTGGACGCCCTCGCGCCGCGACATCGTCCGGTCGGGAGACCTTCTCCACTCGGGAGGGCGGGGGCCGCGTCCGCCCCGGGGCGACCGCGGCCGGCCGACCCTCCGCACCGTCCGAGCCGGTGCCGCCTCCGGGCGGTGCCGGCGTTCCGGTGTTCCGGGACACCCGTGACGGCTGTCATGGACGGGTCCTGACGGACGGACCATGTTCCCCGCCCGCTTCCGGGACAGGCTGGAGAGGACCGACCGACGGAAGGGGGAAGCGATGATCGTCGCGCGGGAACTCGTGAAACGGTACGGGGACACCGTCGCCGTGGACGGACTGTCCTTCAGGGTGGAGCCCGGCAGGGTGACCGGATTCCTGGGACCGAACGGGGCGGGCAAGAGCACCACCCTGCGGATGCTCCTGGGACTGGACGCCCCGACGTCCGGGGCCGCCCTCATCGACGGGGTCGCCTACCGGGATCTCCCGGCGCCCACCCGACGGGTCGGGGCGCTGCTCGATCCCGGCGCGGTCGACCTCGGGCTCACCGCCGCCGGGCACCTGCTCTGGCAGGCCCGCGCCGCCGGGATCGGCCGTGCCCGGGTGACCGAGGTACTGGGCCTGGTGGGGCTGGAGGGTCTGGGCGGACGCCGCATCCGCCACCTGTCCCTGGGGATGCGTCAGCGGTTGGGGATCGCCGCCGCGCTGCTGGGCGACCCCGGGATCCTGGTGCTGGACGAACCCCTCAACGGGCTGGACCCGGAGGGCATCGTCTGGGTGCGCCGACTCCTGCGCGGCTTCGCCGACGAGGGGCGCACCGTGCTGCTGTCCAGCCACCTGATGAACGAGATGGAGGCGACCGCCGATCACGTGCTGGTCATCGCGAAGGGCCGTCCGGTCGCCGACATCGGCGTCGCCGAGCTGGCCGCCGGAGCACGGGAGCGGGTCGAGGTGGCCACACCGCGTCCCTCCGAGCTCGCCGCCCTACTGCTCGACGCGGGTTCCACCGTGGTGCCGGGTGAGACGGGCCGCCTGGTCGTGACCGGCCCGGACGCCGCCCGGGTGGGCGAGCTGGCCGCCGCGCACGGGATCGTCCTGCACGCGCTGATCCCGGTCCGGGCCCGGCTGGAGGACGCCTTCATGTCCCTCACCGGAGAGGGCACGGGGAAGACGACGCCCGATCGTGAGGTCGGAGAAGGGGAGCCGGCGCGATGATCACCGCCGAACACCGAACCGGAACACGTGCCGCCGTGGCCGCCGAGTGGACGAAGGCGACCGGGTCGGCGCGCAACCGTCGGACGGCCCTGGCCGCCGTCGGACTGGCGCTCGTGGTCGCCGCCCTGTTCTGCCTGACGATGGGACCCACCACCGGGGTCCCTCTGACCGAACAGCCCGCGTTCGACGTGCTGACCTCCGCGCTGTTGGGCGTGGACGCCGCCGCGTTGGTACTGACCGTCCTGGCCGCCGCCGTCGTGGGCGGTGAGTACGCCACCGGCATGATCCGCACGACGTTCACCGTCACCCCGAGGCGCGGGCGGGTCCTGGTCGCCCGTGCGGCCACCGTGGTCGCGATCACCGGGATGGTCGCCCTGGTCGCGGCGGTCGGCTCCGCGCTGGTCTCCTGGGTCGTCCTGGCCGTGGCGGGGCTGCCCTCGTGGGACGTCGCGGATCCGGCGGTCCGGCGCGTGGTGGGCGGGGCCGCTCTGATGGCGCCGTTCCACGCCCTGGTGGCGA
Source organism: Nocardiopsis sp. N85 (assembly GCF_028882275.1). GTDB lineage: Bacteria > Actinomycetota > Actinomycetes > Streptosporangiales > Streptosporangiaceae > Nocardiopsis > Nocardiopsis lambiniae. The sequence continues at coordinate 242,608 of NZ_JARBUT010000008.1, read as the reverse complement.
CGGCCGGGGCGCTGTGGTCCCGCTCGACTGCGGGCGGTGTGACGGTGGCCCTGGCACTGATGGCGGCGCCCACCCTGGCCGGGTGGATCCCCGGGGGCGGCGCGCTCCTGCCGTTCCTGCCAGGGGAGGCCCTGCACGCCGTCGCCGGTATCGCCGGCCCGCACGGGCCCCACCCGGTGGCCGCCGCGGCGGTCCTGGTCGTCTGGAGCGCGGCGGCCCTGTTCGCCGCCGACCGCGCGGTCCGCCGACGGGACGTCTGACCGGCGAGCCGTCGACGAGTGCGCCCGGGTGAGGCGGTCAGAGCCAGCCATGCTCCTCCGCCACCCGGGCCGCCTCGGCCCGGGTGCGCGTACCCGTCTTCCCGATGGCCGACGACAGGTGGTTGCGCAGTGTCCCCTGGCTCATGCCGAGGGATCCGGCCAGGGACGCCACGTCGTCACCGCCGTGCAGAACGGCGGCCAGCACCTCGCGCTCGCGCGGGGTCAACGGGCTGGTCCCGTGCGTCAGCGAGGCCACGGCCAGATCCGGGTCGACCACCCGCAGTCCCCGGTGCACCCTGCGGACGGCGTCCACCAGATCCTCGGGCGAGGCGTCCTTGACCACGAAGCCGCCCGCCCCCGCGCGCAGCGCCCGGGTCAGGTAACCGGGGCGGCCGAACGTCGTGCACATCAGTACCCGACACCCCGGCAGGGTCCGGACCAGTTCGGCGCACACCTCGATACCGTCGCCACCGGGCATCCGCACGTCCAACAACGCGACGTCGGGGAGCGTCCGGCGGGCCTCGGCCAGCGCGCCGGCCCCGTCACCGACCCGGGCCACCACCTCGATGTCGGGCTCCAGGTCGAGCACGGTGGCCAGGGCTCCGCGCACCATCGCCTGGTCGTCGGCGACCAGCACCCGGATCATGTCCGTTCTCCGCTCTCGTCGACGGGCACCTCGGCGCGGACGGTGAGGCCGCCGCCCGGGGTGGGGGAGAGGGTGAGCGCGCCGCCCCGTTCGGCCAGTCGGCGTTCCAGCCCCGACAGTCCGCCGCCCGGGACGACCCGGTCGGCGTGCCCGTCGTCACGGACGCGCACCCACCCGGGCCCGGTGGTGATCTCCACGCGGGAGGCGCGGGAGTGACGGACCACGTTGGTGATCGCCTCGCGCACCGCGTAGCCGAGCGCCTCGTCGTTCCCGGTCTCGGCCACGGCGGGGGCGCGCAGTTCGATGTCGGCTGCGGCCAGGACCGCCTCGGCGCGCAGCAGCTCCCCGGCCAGGCCCACCCTCCGAACTCCGGAGACGGCCTCGCGGACCTCGGTCAGCGACCGCCGGCCCAGGTCCTCCAGATCGCGCAGTTCGGCGACCGCCCGCGCGGTGTCGCCGGTGGTCTCCAGGATCCGACGGCCCGCCCCGGCCTTGACCACGATGGTGGTGAGGCTGTGGCCCAACAGGTCGTGCAGGTCGCGGGAGAGGCGTTCGCGTTCGCGCAGCACCGCGAGCTGGGCGGCCTGGTCGCGGCCGCGCCGCAGTTCGGCGTTGGCCTCCACCAGCCGCACGGCCAGGGCGGTGGCCACGGACACCGACGCGATGATGACCAGGTCTCCCACCCGCGCCTCGGCCCCTCCGGTGGCCGACGAGGCCGCGCCGACACCGGCCAGGACCAGGGCGGTGGCGCCCAGGGAGAGGGGCAGGGGCAGGACGGCCGCGCAGGCGGCCAGGCCGAACATGGTGATCCACGCGTGTTCGGGTCCGACCGCGGCGACCAGGCCGCACCCGAGCGCGATGAGCAGGGCGCACACGGCGATCCGCGCCGTCCATCGGAGCAGGGGCGCGGCGGGGGCGAGGGCGGCGCAGCCGAGCAGGTAACCGCAGGCCGCGATCAGTGTGACGCCCCGGGGCAGGGCGGAGTCCTCGATCGCCCACGCCCATTCCCGCCACAGGAGCGCGGTGAACAACGAGGTCAGCCCGAAGGAGAGCAACGCGGTGCGCGCCGTCCCCTGCTCCTGACCCATGCGTCGCATCCTATGGGCCGGTGCCCGGAAAGGGGGCGTGGGACGGGGATCGAGCCGGTTCGCGCGTCCGCGTGTACGGGTCGAGGGGCCGCCGGTCGACGGAGGGGACGGTCCCGGTCGGTTCGAGCGGGCTCCGAAGGAGACCGCGATCCGGGGGCGGATCGGCGCGCTCCGCTCGTGCCCGTGGACGCGGACGCACGCGCAGGAGGGCCCGGTGCCGTCCGGGGCGGTCGCGTGGTCGACCGCCCCGGACGGGGTCAGCGCGTCGAACGGTACGGGGCCGCGTCCACGAGCGTCACCCCGATCACCGCGCCGCGCGGAGAGGCGAAGGTGCGCCGCTCGCCTCGCGCGGCCCCCAGCAGTGAGGCGCCCAGCGGCGACTGGGGCGAGTACACCGTCATCGCGTCCGCGACCGAGGCGTCCCGCACGCCGAGCAGGAACTCCTCGATGTCCTCCTCGCCGTCGTAGCGGATCGTCAGCACCTTGCCGGGCGCGGCGATCCCGTCGTCGGGCGCCGCCTCCTCCACCACGGCCTCGCGCAGCAGCCGTTCGATCGTCTGCACCCGAGCCCGGCGCACGGCCGGGTCGTGAATGTAGCGGGGCGCGGGGATGGTGCCCCCCGCGCCCCCGTCCGCCCCGGAACCCGGTCCGGGGCCGTCGTCGGGGAGGGCGCTCAGCACCCGGAGCTCCTCCTTGAGCCGCTCGTACGCCTCCCGGGTCAGCCATGGGTCGGTGGTCTTGTGCATGGGACGTTCCTTGTCTTCACGAACACGCGCCACGGACCTGGCGTCCGTGGCGCGGATGAGAGCACGCGAGGGCCGGGGGTGCTGTCCCTCGATCAGAGTGTGTCCACCGGCGATCGCCGAACGGCTATCGTGAAACGACAATCACGATGTTCGTTCTTGTCGCCTCTCGACAATGGGGAAGGCGGGGCGATGATCAACCTCGACCGGCTCGTCAACGTCCTGGGCGGCTACGGCGCCCATCTGATCGGCAGCGGTGACCTGCGACGAAGGGAACTGCGCAGCGTCGCCATGCACGATCCCACCGATGACGCCCCGCCCCTGGGCGACGTCTTCCTCGCGGTGGGCGTCGACTCCGCCGACACCGCCCTGCGCCTGGCCGGACAGGCCCGCGCGGTCGTCGTCATCGTCCGCTCCGCGATCGGTCCCGAGGCCGGCGTGCGAGCCGCTCTGCGCGACCACGACATCGCCATGGTCGTGGTCGAACCGGCCGTCTCCTGGAGCCAGATCTCGGGCATCGTCTACGGCCTGGTCCTGGAGGGCCGCGAGACCGAGTCCGGGCGCGGCCCCAGCGACCTGTTCGCCCTCGCCGACACCATCGCGGCCGAGGTCGGCGCGCCCGTCACGATCGAGGACCGGGCCGCCCGGGTGATCGCCTACTCCACGGACCAGGCCGACACCGACCGGGCCCGCCGCGACACCGTCATCGCCCGCCGGGTACCCGCCGAGATCCGCGCCCGGCTGGAGGCCGACGGGGTGGCCGCCCGCCTGGTCGCGGCCGACGGCCCACTCCACGTGCCCGCGCTGCCGGAGTTCGGCATGGGCGGACGCACGGTAGCGCCCGTCCGGGTGGGGCGCGAACTCCTCGGCTCGCTGTGGGCGGTGGGCGACGCGCCCCTGGACCCCGAACGCGCGCGGGCGCTCAACGAGGGCGCCCGCACGGTGGGTCTGCACATGTTGCGGGCCCGGGTGAGCAGCGACCTGGAACGCCAGGTGGAGTCGGAATCGGTCATCGACCTCCTGGAGGGGGCGGGCGATCCGGAGCGGGCCGTCGGTCGGATCGGCCTGCCCGTCGAAGGGCTGCGGGTCATCGCCCTGCACGCTCGGGCCCAGGCGCCCGACGCCGCCGTCCTGCACCTGTTCGAGCAGGTCACCACCGGATTCGGGTGGTCACGGCCGGGCCGCAGCACCCTGCTGGGGACCACCGTCTACACGGTGCTGCCGTGCGGCGGGGAGATCGCCCCGGCCCTGGAGTGGGTCCGCGCCACCGTGCGCGGGTTGCCCGGACACCCGGGGGTGACCGCGGGGGTGGGCGGCGCGGCCGACGCCGGCGACCTGCCCGACAGCCGTCGGGAGGCCGACGAGTGCCTGACCCTGGCCGGGGACGGCGCTCCGGTGGTGTACGACGACGCCTGGGACGCCGTCCTGCTGCGCCGCCTGCGCCTGGTGGCCGAGGCCGGCCGGTTGCCGGGCCGCAACCCGGTGGCGGTGCTGGCCCGCCACGACTCCGACCACGGGACCGACTACACCCGCACCCTGCGGGCCTGGCTGTACGCCCACGGGGACCTGGGCGCCGCGGCCGAACTGCTCGGCGTGCACCCCAACACGGTCCGCTACCGGCTGCGCCGCCTGCGCGGCGTCACCGATCTGCGATTGCACGAACCGCGGGCGAGGGTCGCCCTCACCGTCGCCTTGGCCACCCTCCCCGAGGATCCCTGACCGCCGGCCCGGGACCGCTCATCCCCGGTAGGGGTGACCGGCGCGTTCGGCGAGCAGGCGCTTCTTGTGGCGGCCGCGGCGCACCGCCGTGGAGACGATGAGCGCCGGCCCGGTCACCAGACCGGCCAGCGGGAACAGGAACAAGGAGGCCAGGGTGCCCACCACGTCCTCGATCACGCCGAAGTCCTCCGGTACCGGTGCCACGGCGTAGGCGTGGTCCGGATGGTCCTCGCACACCAGGGTGTACTCGCCCGCCTCCTGTGGGGAGGCCACGCCGACCAGCATCCACTCCGAGTCCTCCTGGTGGAACTCCGGGTCCGTGAATGCGGTGGGCTCGCCGCTGGGCGTGAACAGTTCGCATTCGTAGGGCCCGTTCACGGGGGAGGTGGAGTACAGCGCGATGTCCGCCGCCTCCTCGTCCGGTGTGTGGGAGAAGACCGCCTCGCCGTCTCCCGGCAGCCGTGCCGTGAAGTCCGGGAGGGCCACCGCCTGGAGCAGGAACACGACGAAGGCGACCACTCCTGCGATGCCGCCGAGCACGATGACGACGCCCCCCGCCCAGTAGCCGAACCGGCCGGGGCGCAGTTCCGAGGGCGAGACCCGTGGCGGTGGCTGCTGCGCGTACATGTCGTCCTCCGGCTCTCTCCGCGCCCGTCCCGTTCCGGTGACGGGACGCGGGCCCCGGCGGGCGCTCACCGTGGTGGGATGGGGACCGGGGCGCTCCGGTTCCGCCGAGTGCGGAGGATCACCGCCCCACCCGTGTTCCTGACACCCGGGTATGTAGCGGGACGATCCACCGCCGGTTGCGCGGAACCCCTTGTCAGAAGCCCTGCGCCCGGCTTGAATCATGAGATCCCCACCTCATCGGGGCAGAGCCGGGGCGGACCGCGTCACGGACCGCCGCCGTCTCGCGGACAGGGGGAGGTAGCGCATGACCGGGACGTGGAACGCCTGGCCGTGGGAGGCCGATCCCGACGCCGTGCGCAAGGACGTCGCCCGCGCCCATGAGGACTTCACCGGTTCGGGGCGGGTCCGGGACACCGTCCGCTCGGTCGTGATCGAATCCTGGAGGCGCAGCGCCCGCCTCGGAATCGACCCGGACGGCGTCGCCCCGCGCATCGAACTCTCCGGTGACTCCCTCACCGACTACCGGGACGCCCACCCGCTGGCCGTCGCCATGCCGCTGCTGCGCCGGCTCCTCCTGGACACCGCTCCGGGACCGCAGATCGTCGCGCTCGGTGACGCCTCCGGTCGACTGTTGTGGGTGGAGGGCGATCACCGGCTGCGCACCCGGGCCGAGGACATGCGCTTCGTCGAGGGTGCCAACTGGCACGAGCGCTCCGCCGGCACCAACGCGCCCGGCGTGGCCCTCGCCCTCGACCACGAGGTGCAGGTGTTCGCCAGCGAGCACTTCGCCCGCAGCGTGCAGCCGTGGAGCTGCTCGGCCGCGCCCCTGCACGACCCCGACACCGGAGCGCTCCTGGGCGTCCTGGACATCACCGGCGAGGACGGGGTGGCCTCGCCGCAGGCCCTGGCCCTGGTGCGCGTCGCCGCCGCGGCGGTGGAGATGGAGCTGCGCGCCCGCCGCATCGCCGGTCTGATCCCCGATCCGCGTCGGATCCCGCAGGAGTCGGATCCGATCCCCGACCACCTCCTGTTGGAGGTGCTCGGCCGCGACGGTGCCCGGCTCAACCTGGGCGAACGCGTCGTCGAACTCAGCGCCCGCCACTCGGAGATCCTCCTGCTGCTGTCGTCGGCGCCGCGCGGTCTCACCGGTGCGGCCCTGGGGGTCCGACTGAACGAACGCGACGCCTCCCCGGTGACGGTCCGCGCGGAGATGTCCCGATTGCGCCGCCTGGTGGGTCCGGGCCTGGTGGCCTCCCGCCCCTACCGGCTGCTCCGTCGCCTGCCCACCGACGTCGACACCGTGCGCGAACGGCTGACCGGTGGCGACCACCTCGGCGCCCTGCGGGCCTACCGGGGCCCGGTGCTGCCCGTGTCGGAGGCGCCGGGGGTGATCGAGATCCGCGAGGGTCTGGACGCCGAACTGTGCGGTGCGCTCGGTGCCGAGAACGACCCCCGCACCCTGCTGGCCTGGGCCGAGCACCCCGAGTGGCGCGACGACCCCCGGGTCCTGGGCGTCGTTCTGCGCTCCCTCGATCCCGCCTCCGCGCGCCACGCCGCCCTGCGCGGCCGGCTGCGCTGGCTGGGGGAGTGACGGCGGTCGACGGGTCCGCGCCCGAGGCGCGGCGACGCGGGCGCAACGTGCTCGCAACGTCTCTGTGACTAGCGTCACCGCCATAGACCCCGTTGGCATCGGTCGGGTGATTCCCGACGATCGAAGGAGGCCCACCATGGCCGTGTACGCCGCCCCCGGACAGCCGGGAAGCATCGTCGAGTTCGCCCCGCGCTACGAGAACTGGATCGGTGGTGAGTGGGTCGCGCCGGTCAGGGGCGGCTACTTCGAGAACCCCACCCCGGTCACCGGACGGACCTTCACCGAGATCGCCCGCGGCACCGCCGAGGACATCGACCTCGCCCTCGACGCGGCACACGGGGCCGCCCCCGCCTGGGGACGCACCTCCCCCGCCGAGCGCGCCGTGATCCTCAACCGGATCGCCGACCGCGTGGAGGAGAACCTGGAACGGCTCGCCGTGGCCGAATCCTGGGAGAACGGCAAGCCCGTCCGCGAGTGCCTCGCCGCCGACCTGCCGCTGGCCGTCGACCACTTCCGCTACTTCGCCGGGGCGATCCGCGCCCAAGAGGGCCACAGCTCCCAGCTCGACGAGAACACCGTGGCCTACCACTTCCAGGAGCCGCTGGGCGTCGTCGCCCAGATCATTCCGTGGAACTTCCCGCTGCTCATGGCCACCTGGAAGCTGGCCCCCGCCCTCGCCGCGGGCAACGCGGTCGTCCTCAAGCCCGCCGAGCAGACCCCCACCTCGATCCTGCTCCTCATGGAGCTCATCGCCGACCTGCTCCCGCCCGGTGTGGTCAACGTCGTCAACGGGTTCGGGGTGGAGGCGGGCAAGCCCCTGGCGAGCAGCCCCCGGGTGCGCAAGGTCGCCTTCACCGGCGAGACCACCACCGGCCGCCTCATCATGCAGTACGCCTCGGAGAACCTCATCCCGGTCACCCTGGAACTGGGCGGCAAGAGCCCCAACGTCTTCTTCGCGGACGTCGCCGCGGCTCAGGACGCCTTCTACGACAAGGCCCTGGAGGGCTTCACCCTCTTCGCCCTCAACCAGGGCGAGGTGTGCACCTGCCCCTCCCGGGCACTGATCCAGGACTCCGTCTACGACCGGTTCCTCGGCGACGCCCTGGAGCGGGTCGGTCGGGTCCGTCAGGGGAACCCCCTGGACACCGAGACCATGCTCGGCGCGCAGGCGAGTAACGATCAGCTGGAGAAGATCCTGTCCTACATCGACATCGGTCGGCAGGAGGGCGCCGAGGTCCTCGCCGGCGGTGAGCGCGTGGACCTCGGCGGCGACCTGTCCGGCGGCTACTACGTCGCCCCGACGGTGTTCCAGGGCGACAACTCCATGCGCGTCTTCCAGGAGGAGATCTTCGGCCCCGTGGTGTCGGTGGCCCGCTTCGACGACTACGCCGACGCCATCAAGACCGCCAACGACACCCTTTACGGGCTCGGCGCGGGCGTGTGGTCGCGCGACGGGAACACCGCCTACCGGGCCGGCCGCGACATCCAGGCGGGCCGGGTGTGGGTGAACAACTACCACGCCTACCCGGCGCACGCCGCGTTCGGCGGCTACAAGCAGTCCGGCATCGGCCGCGAGAACCACAAGATGATGCTCGACCACTACCAGCAGACCAAGAACCTGCTGGTCAGCTACTCCGACGAGGCGCTGGGGCTGTTCTGATGGGCACCGGGGCCGACGCGCCGGTGGAGCGGGTGGCCGTGACCGACGCGGCCGCCGCCCTGCTCCGCGAACTGCGCGCCGAACACGGGCCGCTCATGTTCCACCAGTCCGGCGGTTGCTGCGACGGGAGTTCGCCCATGTGCTACCCGGCCGGGGGGTTCCGCACCGGAGCCGTGGACGTCCACCTGGGCGACCTGGAGCCGGGCACCCCCGAACCGGTGCCGGTGTGGATGTCCCGCTCGCAGTTCGAACTGTGGAGCCACACCCACCTGACCATCGACGTCGTCCCCGGACGCGGAGCCGGGTTCTCCCTGGAGGCACCGACCGGGAACCGGTTCCTCATCCGCTCCCGGCTGATGACCGACGGGGAGGCCGAGCGTCTCCCGTGACCGACCACGGGGCCCGACCCGGGTGCGCGCGGCCCTCACGGCGAGGTCGATCCCGCGAGGGGGCGGGCCCGGGTACGCGTACCCGGGCCCGCCGTCCTTCGTTCTCCGTCGGTGGTCGCTCAGGCGTCGCCGCCGTCGCGCCTGCTCGCCAACCGGTCGGCGAGTTCGTCACGGAAGAGCAGGTCCTGGCGGATGCGCCCGGTCCGGTACCCGACGCGGGCGGCGATGTGCCCGGCGACGGGGATCGTCACGACCTGGAACAGACCCACCAGCAGCAGCGTGCCGACGTTGAAGACGTTGGTGTCCTCCACCGGAGCCAGGCGCAGGCCGATCCCGACGAGCACCAGCAACATCCCCAGCACCTGCGGCTTGGCCGCGGTGTGCATACGGGAGAGCAGGTCCGGGAAGCGGATCAGGCCCACCGCGGCGACCACCGACAACAGGGCGCCGGCCAGCAGGCACAGGATCGCGATCCAGTCCAGGACGGTGATGAGTTCCTCGCTCACGAACGCCCCTCTTCCTCGGCGGAGGGCGTCCCCGGTGCCGGTGAGATCACGTCGGTCGGCGTCGCCACGTGCTCTTCCGGTCGCCGGGCGACGAACTTCGCGATGCTGATCGTCGCCACGAAGCCCACCAGGGACAGCACCATCAGGGTCGGCAGGACGGTGGGGTCGCGGTGGAAGGCGGCGTAGGCGCCCAGACCGACCAGGGCGGAGGCGAGCAGCACGTCCACCGACAGCGCCCGGTCCAGAATGCTCGGTCCCAGCAGCAGCCGCCCCACGCCCAGCAGCGCCGCGACGGCGAGCAGGACGGTGATGACGATCCACAGGGTGTTCATCCGCGCTCCTTCCCGGAGGGGTGCGCCGCCTCCAGCATGTCGATGTCCTCCCGGGTGCCCAGGGCACGGACGATGAGCCGTTCCAGGCGCATGACGTCCGCCCGCGCCTCCTCGATGCCCTTCTCGTCGGAGGCGCCGAGCACGTGCAGGTACAGCATCCACTCGTCACGGGTCACCTCGACGACGACCGTTCCCGGGATGATCGAACTGGCGATGGCGGTGCACACCATCATGAGGTCCGACTGCGTGCGCATCCGCAGGCCGATGACCGAGCTGTGCACCTCGCCGGGGGAGAGGGTCCACGCCGTGACCCGGAAGCTCGCCGTGAACATCTTCCCGAGGATGTGCACGAGCATGTGCGCCAGCGACAGGGGGTGGAACCGGAACCCCGGCACGATCGGCGGCAGCGGGAAGACCAGCATGATCGTCACCGACACCAGGAAGCCGAGCACGAACAGGCCCAGGGACTCCCACCGCCACTGGAACCCGTTGAACAGCAGCATCCACACCAGGGTCATGCCCAGCGCGATGGGGACCTGGACCTTGCCCAGCCGCCGACGGAACGCGGCGACCCTGGCCTTCTTCTCAGCGGACGGGTCGATCATCGGTCACCTCCCAGGACCGCCTCGATGTAGGGGGTGCGGGCCAGTAGTTCGGTGGCCGCGTCCGAGGAGTAGGTGATGAGCGGTCCGGCGAACACCGTCAGGGCCAGACCGAACGCGACCAGCGCGATCGTGGCCCCCACCATGGTCTTGGGCAGGGCCACCGACGTGATCATCGGGGTCGAGAGCGTGGTCGTGTCGCCCAGCCGGGAGGACGGGCCGACCGCCTCGCCCGGCCCCAGGGCCGCGGTCGAGGTGTCGTCGGCCTCGGTCTCCTCCAGCACGGTGCCGGGGTCGGCGACCTTGCCCTCGGCGGGGGCCCGCCAGAACGCGTAGTTCCACACGCGGGCGATCACGTAGAGGGTGAGCAGGCTGGTCAGCACCGACGTGCCCACCAGGAGGTAGGCCAGCGGGGTGCCCGCCTGGACACCGGCCTGGAGCAGCCCGATCTTGCCGAGGAACCCGGACAGGGGAGGGATCCCGCCCAGGTTCATCGCCGGGATGAAGAACAGCACGGCCAGCAGGGGCGCGATGCGGATCAGTCCGCCCAGGTCGTCCAGGGACGTGGAGCCGCCACGACGTTCGATCAGACCCGTGATGAGGAACAGCGTGGTCTGCACCGTGATGTGGTGGGCGATGTAGAACACCGCGCCGGCCAGCCCCAGCTGGCTGCCCAGGGCCACACCGAACACCATGTACCCGATATGGCTGATGAGGGTGAACGACAGCAGACGTTTGATGTCGGTCTGCGCGACGGCGCCCAGGATGCCCATGACCATGGTCGCCAGCGCCACCCACATGAGCAGGTTGTTCAGCGCCTCTCCGGGGAAGAAGAGCGTGTGCGCGCGGATGATCGCGTACACGCCGACCTTCGTGAGCAGACCCGCGAACACCGCCGTGACCGGGGCCGGCGCGGTCGGGTAGGAGTCGGGGAGCCAGGCGGCCAGCGGGAACACCGCCGCCTTGATGCCGAACGCGAAGAGCAGCATCACCTGGAGCACGATCTTCAGGTGCCCGTCCAGCTCCGGCAGCCGTTCGGCGAGCTGGGCCATGTTCACCGTGCCGGTCGCGCCGAAGATCAGCGCGATCGCGATGAGGAACAGCACCGACGACAACAGCGACACCACCACGTAGATGGCGCCCGCCCGGATGCGCGACTGCGTGCCGCCCAGGGTCAGCAGCACGTAGCTGGCGGTCAGCAGGATCTCGAACCCGACGTACAGGTTGAACAGGTCGCCGGCGAGGAAGGCGTTGGAGACGCCCGCGACCAGGATCAGGTAGGTGGGCTGGTACACCGACAGCGGCGCGACCTCGGCCCGGCTGGCCATGCCCTGACCGATCGAGTACACCAGCACGGCCAGGGTGATCGCCGACGACACCGTCACCATGAGGGCGGACAACCGGTCCGCCACCAGGGTGATGCCGATGGGCGCCTCCCAACCGCCGACCTGGACCACCTGCGGGCCGAACTGATGGGCCCCCATCATGAGCGCCAGGCCCACGAACAGGACGAAGGTCAGGGCGGCGATGCTCAGCCACTGCTGGACCTTGGGCCAGCGGCTGCCCATGGCCAGTTTCACCCCGGCCGCGAACAGCGGAACGACGACCGGGAGCGGGATGAGGTAGTGGAGGAGACCCGCCAAGTAGTCCCAGCTCATGCTCAGTCACTCCCCTGCAGGTCGCTGTCCTCGGCGCGGGCGAGCCGCTCGCGTTCGGCCCGCATGCTCTGGCGGGTCTGGCGGCGCTGGGCGCGCACCCTGCGGCGCAACTCGCGCCACAGTTCGCGCTCGGCGGCCCGGTCGGCCCGGCGGTGCTCGCGCAGCCGCCTGCGGCCCAGGCGGATGCGTCCGCGCAACTCCTGCACCTGGGCGGTCATGGTCTCCGCGCGATCACTGAGCCTGCGCATCGTCTCCTGTGACTGCTCGTCGACACCGCTCTCCTCGGCCTCTGCCTCGTAGCGGGCCAGTTCGGCCTGGGCGCGCGCGATCTCCGCCTTGATGCGGGCCTGCTCGGCCAGCTCCTGGGCGTCGGCCGCGGCGATGGTCGCCTGGAGTTCGGCTCGTTGGCGTCGGATGTCGGCCTGGAGGCGCCGCCGTTCGCGGACGAACCGGCGGCGCAGCGCGCGGCGGCCCTCGCCTTGGACGATCCGAAGGTCCTCGGCGTCGTCCTGGACCTCGTCGTTGCCCTCCAGCTGCCAGCTCCGGTAGGCCATGGCGAGGAGGAAGGCGGTCACGCCGAGGGTGATGACGATGGCGGTCAGGACCATCGCCTGGGGCAACGGGTCGGTCATCCGCTCCGGTTCCGTGAACCACAGGATCGGCGGGCCGCCCATGGTCCCGGCCATGGCCAGGATCATGAGGTTCACGCCGTTGCTCAGCATGATGAACCCGAGCAGGACACGGCTGAGGCTGCGCTCCAGCAGGAGCACCACACCGACCGCGACGAGCACCCCGATCAGCAGGACGAGGGTCAGGCTGGGTGCATCGTTCACGAGATGACCTCCTCGGCGGGCTCGGGGGCACCGGGCCCGGCGGCCGCCCGTGCCCGGGCGGCGTCCCGTTCGATCTGTTCGTCGATACGGGCGCCGAGGCTGCGCAGGATGTCCAGGATCAGACCGATGACCAGCAGGTACACCCCGATGTCGAAGAAGAGCGACACGGTCAGGTGCGGCTCGCCCAGGATCCAGAGGTCCAGGTGGACGTCGCCGCCGGCCAGGACCTCGCTCCCGAAGATCGCCCCGCCCAGGGCGATACCGGTGGAGATCGCCAGGCCCGCGCCGATGAGAACGCCCGGTTGCACCCAGGCGGTGTTGTAGAGCTCGAAGCGGCCGCCCGCCAGGTAGCGGACGATGAACGCCAGACCCGCGACGATGCCGGCCGCGAAGCCGCCGCCGACCGCGCCGTGGCCGGTCAGCAGCAGGTACACCGAGATGATCATGACCACCGGGAACAGGAACCGCGAGACGACCTCGAAGATGACCGACCGCCGCTCGGTGGGCAGCGCGTCGGCGCCCGGCAGCCAGGCGTGGTTCCACTGGGGCCTGATGTGCAGGTCGCTCGGGGCCATGGTCAGCCCGCCCAGGTCGATCCGGGCCTGCCCGCCGGAGGGCTGGGGGGACGAGGTGACCGAGACGGCCATCACCCCGCCGGGGGCCTTGCGAGGCTGGGTGCGGCGCACGAACATCAGGCTGGCCACGCCGGCCGCCGCGGCGGCCAGCACCGAGATCTCGCCCATCGTGTCCCACGCGCGCACGTCCACCAGCAGCACGGAGACGATGTTGTAACCGCCGGCCTCCTCGGCCGCCGCCGGGTAGAGCTCGGCGATGGAGGGCTCCTTGCGCCCGGCGAGGGCGAACCAGCTCATGGTCGCCACCAGCACGCCCAGGGCGCCGCCGATCGCCAGGTTCCACACCCGCCGTCCGCGGAGCGCCGGTGACGAGAAGTGGGACGGGAAGCGCCGCAACACCAGGACGAACACCACCAGGCTGACCGTCTCGACCAGGAACTGGGTGAGTGCGAGGTCCGGTGAGCCCAGGATGTAGAAGAGCGCCCCCACGCCGTACCCGCCGGTGCCCACGAGGATCACCGCGAACAGGCGGCGTCGCACGAACAGGGTCAACAGGGCGGTCCCCGCGATGATGACCGCCGGGATGACCTCGACGGGGGTGTCCCACAGGCGTACCGGCGGGTAGTCCCCGTCCCAGAGGGGTTCGGAGACGACCCACCAACCGGCCGCCACCACCAGGCTGACCAGGATGGTGCCGAGGTAGACCGGCAGCGAACCGCGCTGGGTGCCACCGGTGACCTGGAGGGCCAGGTTCTCCAGGGAGGCGAGCATGCGCCGGTAGACGCGCTCCGGCTCGACGAACGACGTCCTGGCCCCCAGCCACACGACGGCGCCGCGGACCCGGAACAGGATCAGACCGCCGATGACGCACACCGCCGACAACAGCAACGGGAGTTCGAAGCCGTGCCACAGCGCCAGGTGCGTCTCGTAGGAGCCGGGCGCGAGCGGCACGGTGTCGGCGTAACGGGCCAGGAGCGGGTCGACCAGGTGTGACAGGGGGCCGCCGATCAGGCTCAGCCCCGCCATGAGCGCGGCCGGGGCCAGGAACAGCGGACCGGGGGCGTGTACCGGGGTGGGCGTCACCTCGGGCTTGTCGAAGAACGCCCCCCACAGGAAGCGCAGGCTGTAGGCGACCGTCAGGGTCGAGCCGACGACCATGCCGACGAGCACGAGGACGTCGGTCGTGCCGCCGTGGGTGTAGGCGCCGAAGGCCAGTTCCTTGGTGGCGAACCCGAGCATGGGCGGCAGGCCGGCCATGGAGGCCAGGGCGATGATCGTCGTCCAGAAGGTGCCGGGCATGGACCTGCGCAGCCCCGAGAGCTCTCGCACGTCCCGGGTGCCCGTGCTGTGGTCGATGACGCCGACCACGAGGAACAGGGGGGCCTTGAACAGCGAGTGCCCGATGAGCATGGCGATGCCGGCCAGGGCGGCGGCCCGGGTGCCGGTGCCCAGCAGGGCGATGAGGAAGCCGAGCTGGCTGATGGTGCCGTAGGCCAGGACCAGCTTGAGGTCGTACTGGCGCAGCGCCTTCCATCCGCCGAGGATCATCGTGAGCACGCCGAAGAGCAGCGCCATCGAGGTCCACACGGCGGAGTCGGGGAACGCCGGGGTGAGGCGGGCGACCAGGTAGACGCCCGCCTTGACCATCGCCGCCGCGTGCAGGTAGCCGGAGACCGGCGTGGGCGCGCGCATGGCGGCGGGCAGCCACAGGCTGAAGGGGAACAGCGCGGACTTGGACATCGCGCCGATCATGATCAGGCCCAGCGACACCTCGACGATGAGACCGCCCGGGGGAGCGGCGACGATCTCGGAGATGACGTAGGTCCCGGCGGCCTCGCCGAGCACGATCATGCCGACGAGCATGGTCAGCCCGCCGAACGTGGTCACGGTCAGGGCCGTCATGGCCGCGCGGCGGCTCTCCTTCAGCTCCGTGCTGTGCCCGATGAGCAGGTAGGAGAAGACCGTGGTCAGCTCCCAGTACACGAACAGCTGGATGAGGTCGTCGGCCAGGACGAGACCGAGCATGGCCCCGGCGAAGGCGACGAACACGCCGGCGAACCGGCCGAGGCCGGGTTCGGAGTCGCTGAAGTAGCGGGCGCAGTAGACCAGGATCAGGGTGCCCACACCGGCGGCGATGAGCGTCATCACCAGGCCGAGGGCGTCCATGTACAGGCCCAGGCGCAGGGAGAACGCGGGGGCCCATTCCACGGAACCGGAGAGCGCGCCGCCGTTGAGGATCGTGGGGATCTGGAAGAGGGCCCAGACGGTGGAGACACCGGGCACGACGGCGAGTGCGAGGAACGCGTTACGGCCCCAGAGGCGGACCAGTAAGGGCGCGATCGCCGCCACGATGAAATGCGCGATCAGCACTGTTGTCAATGCGCCCCTCCCGGATCGGTCCGGGCCCGCCCTTGGTTTCGGGCGGACGTCCGCTGCCCCCAGCAGCAGACCGTTTCGCCCACAACCGGATGCGTGGACGGGGTGTCACTACGGTGTGAGGGGGCAAGGATCTACGTAATTTGTGTGCACAAGCTATTTAATAGTTAGACTACACAAACGTCAAACCACCGCGCGGACCCGACCCGGGTCCGTGACGCCCGCCCAGCCTGCAAGGAACGTTTCGTGTTCGACGAGACCACCGAGTCCAGCGCCGAGCGACTCCGTGCCGACGACCGCGGTGTCGAGCTCGAAGAGTTCCAGCGCGCGTGGACGGAACTGATCAACGCGGCGATCCACGTCCGTTCCCGGGGTGGTCACGGGCACCGGGGCGCGGAGGACCTCACCCTCACGCAGGCCCTGCTCATGGAGGCCGTTCGCGGGATGAACAGCCCCAGCGTGGGCGCGGTCGCCCAGGTGGTCGGGGTCTCCTCGCCCTCCGCCACTCGCATGATCCAACAGCTCGAACGCAAGGGCATGATGGCGCGCCGTCGCTCCGAGCGCGATGAGCGCAGCACGGTGGTGACCATCACGGAGGAGGGTGAGAGAACGCTCGCCCTGCACCGCCGCGACATGGAGGCCAAGCAGCGGCGTGTGTTCGAGGCCATACGGCCGTCGCTGCGCCCCGTGGTGCTGGAACTCCTGCGCGACCTGCGCGACGCCATGGACGACACCTGAGAGACACCCTGGAATCGGGCCGGCTTTTCGGACCGGTTTCCTCCGCCTCTTTTCCGAGCCGTTCCGGTCTGCCCTGGGCAGATCTGCCCCAGGCCGAAACAGTGGTCCGGACGAGTGCCCGGGGCGCAGTGTGGGGACACGGCCGACGCGGACGAGGGATCCGCGTCACGGGCCGGAACACGGAGGGAAGCCCCCATGCCGATGATCCACACCAGGGCCTCGGCCTCACACGAGGCCGAAGGCGGAGCGTTCGACGACCGGTTGTCCGCCCGCCTACTGCGCAGTCGCGTCGTGATGCTCGGCACCCAGGTCGACGAGACCAGCGCGAACCGGGTCTGCGCGCAGATCCTGCTGCTCGCCGACGAGGACCCGCGCAAGGACATCACCCTGGCCGTCAACAGTCCCGGCGGCGTGGTCTCCGCGGGCCTGGCCATCTACGACGTCATGAACTTCGTGCCCAACGACGTGTCCACCCTCGTCATGGGGTTCGCGGCGAGCATGGGCCAGTTCCTGGCCTGCACGGGGGCGCCCGGCAAGCGCTACAGCCTGCCGAACGCGCGCATCATGATGCACCAGCCCTCCGGGGGACTCGGCGGTACCGCCGCCGACATCGCCATCCAGGCGGAGAACCTGGCGCACACCAAGCGGACCATGATCCGGCTCATCGCGCGGCACACCGGGCAGAGCGAGGAGACGATCGCCCGAGACCAGCACCGGGACGCCTGGTTCACCGCCGAGGAGGCCAAGGACTACGGGTTCGTCGACCACGTCGTCACGTCCGTCTCGGAGCTCAACGGATCCGGGATCCGCCTGGGCGCGGGCGCGCCCGGGTTCGTGCGACGCGATGCGGAGGTCGTGCGATGAGCGGCCGCTACACGGTCCCGATGGTGGTGGAGCGCACCCCTCGGGGCGAACGCTCCTTCGACGTGTTCAGCCGGCTGTTGTCGGAACGGATCATCTTCCTGGGCACGCCCATCGACGATGACGTCGCCAATGTCGTGATGGCGCAGATGCTGCACCTGGACCACGAGTCCGCCGACACCGACATCCAGCTCTACATCAACTCGCCGGGCGGCTCCAACACCGCCCTGACCGCCATCTACGACACCATGCGCTTCGTTCGCGCCGACGTCGCCACGGTGTGCATGGGGCAGGCCGCCTCCGCCGCCGCGGTGCTGCTCGCCGCGGGCGCGCCCGGCAAGCGCCGGGCCTTGGAGCACGCCCGGGTCCTGCTGCACCAGCCCTCCGGAGAGGGGCAGGGCGTGGCCGCCGACCTGGAGATCCAGGCGGCGGAGATCCTGAGGGTCCGCTCCCAGGTGGAGGAGATCCTGGCCCGGCACACCGGGCAGACGGTCGAGCGGCTGCGGGCCGACACCGACCGGGACAAGATCTTCACCGCGCGGCAGGCCGAGGAGTACGGCCTGGTGGACACCGTCATCACCACGCGGGAGGTGGCGCCGGCCTGATCCGGGGTCGCTCGGGGACCGGGTCCCGGTGGTGGCCGCGGCACCCCGGGCGAGGCGCTCGGCCGGGACGACCCGGCCGGGCACCCGGCCGGGTCGCGACGGTCCCTGGAATCCGTCGGGCCCCGACCGGTCGGGTCAGGCGGCCAGGGAGACCGAGAGCGCGGAGACCCGCGCGGTCACCCGTGGCGCGGCGGCCGGGGCGTGGGAACCGAGGCGGTTCCCGAGCGGGCGTGGAGCCGCGATGATCGTGTCCCGGTACAGCTCGGCGAGCACGTCGGTGATGCTCAGCCCCAGGGAGCGGTAGACGGCCGCCAGGACCTCGGAGGAGGCCTCCTTGCGGCCGCGCTCGATCTCCGACAGGTAGGGGAGCGAGACCTGGGCGTCCTCGGCCACCTGGCGCAGGGTGCGGCCCTGTTCGACACGGGTCCGGCGCAGCAGGTCGCCGATGAGGTCGCGCATGAGGGGCTCGGGCGTCCGGTCGGCGCCACGGCGGGCCTCGTCCAAGGAGCGCAGGACATCGGTCATCGGGGCCTCCGGTCTGGTGCTCTGGGCGCACACGGTTCTGTTCCGAGCCTACGTCTCCCGGTTCCTCTCGGGGGAGGCCTGTGGAGGGGCTTCTGCGGACGGCAGAACCGGTGGAACGCGATCGTGTGGTCGGACCGTTACCGGATTCGCGCTTCTCGGGCTTTCGGTCCGCTCGTTACCCTGGGGGTGGTCCGCGCCGTGGGCCGTCACCGAGGAGGTCCCGGATGAGTGCGAGCGGTAGTGCCGATCAGCGACGGAGACCGTTCGAACCGGAGTACGTCGGCGGGCTCGGCACCCGGTGGCGCGGGTGGATCTCCCTCGCGGTGTACACCCTGTGCTGGATCGTGCTCGCGCTCCTACTGACGGTGGGGCTGTTCACCGGCGGTCTCGACATGACCTTCGTCGGTCTGTCGGGCTTCGTCGGCCTGTGCCTGCTCCTGGGTCCCGTGCTGCTGTGGGCGATCGTCAAGCCGCTGAGCGCGCTGGGGCGCGGACTGTCCGAGTGGGGCGGACACCGCGTCCTGTGGGCGGTGCTCCTCGGCGTGATCCCGGTGGCGGCCCTCGCCGGAGTGCTCTGGTCCGCACGCGACGCGAACGCGGGGCTGGGCGCCGCGGTGATCGGAGCGGTGACGTTCCTGCCGATGCTCACCGCCTACGCGGCCCTGCGCCCGGAGGGCGAGGTGCGCCGCAGCCGGTCGGGACGCCTGCTGTGGGCGATCCTCCTCGCCGCCACCGGACTGGGCGACGTTCCGGCCGGGGGCGGTCCACGGCCCACGCACCGGCGCGCCGACCTCGACGAGCACGGGGAGTACCGGGGGTCCCGGGCCGACCACGACGCCTCGTGGCCGCACCGTCGGGGCTGACCCCGGGTTCACGGAGGAGGACTATTACCTCCAAGCGGTCACAAAAGGTTCTTTCTGTGCTGTTGTGACGATGATTCGACACTCCGTTATGGGGAAGGGGTGAGAACGTCCGACCGTAGGGGGGAATCTTGGAGATCACCGGAATCATCAGCGCGATCATCGTCGGTCTGATCATCGGCGCGCTCGGCCGTCTCGTCGTGCCCGGGAAACAGCACCTGCCGATCTGGCTGACCCTGCTCCTGGGTATCGTGGCGGCCTTTCTCGGAGGCTGGATCGCGAGCTTCTTCACCACCATGTGGCTGATCATCCTGATCGTTCAGGTTCTGGTCGCCGCAGCGATCATCTACCTCGCCGACGGGATGTACGCCAGGAACGCCAGGGGGGCCGCCACCTAGGCGACGGCCCACCGCCTTTCCGCTCAGGCCACCGGGGACGCCCCGGTGGCCTTCCCCACGTCCACGGTGCGCCCCTCGCGCAGGGCGACCTCGGCGGTCTCCAACACCGCCACCACCTCACGTCCGAACCGCACGTCGAGGGGGTCGCCGGGGGTGCCCGCCACCTGTGCGAGCAACCGGTCGATCGCCACCTGGAAGGCCGACACCGCCGTCCGATCCCCGTCGGGCACCGACACCCGGCCCGCCTCGCCGTACAGGACCACCTCGAAACCCCGCGCCCGCTCCGGTGCGTCCAGGGTCACCGCGAACGTGCCGACGGCACCGCCCCGGTGCCGGGTGAGCAGGTGCACGGTGTCGTTCGGCCCGGCCATCGCCGCCACCGCCTCGACCGGGCCCAGCACCGGCAGTACCACCGACAACACGTGCGGGCCCACGTCCCACAGGCCGCCCTTCTCCCTGCGCCACGGGGAGGCGCCGTAGGGGTTCCCCGGTGTGAAGATCGACGCGAACAGGGTCGCCCGCACCCCCTGCCAGCCGCCCTCGGCGGCGGACTCGCGCACGAAGGCGTCGATCCCGTCGGAGAACCGGTTGGTGAAGAACACCATCGACGCCAGCCCGCGCGCCTCGACCTCGGCGACGACCGCGTCGGCCGCGGCGGTCGTCAGCGCCAGGGGCTTGTCCAGCAACAGGTGCCTTCCGGCGCGCGCCGCCCGCAGCGCCAGCTCCGCCTGCACGTCCGGTGGCAGGGCGACGGCCACCGCGTCCACGTCCGCGAGGAGCGCGTCGACATCGGTGTAGGTCCGCGCCCCGAACCGGTCGGCCACCGCCCCGGCCTTCCCCGCGTCGCGCCCCCACACCCCGACCAGTTCCGCGTCGGGGTGGGCGGCCAACGCCGCCCCCTGCGTCTCGGCGGCCCAGTGGCCGGTGCCCAGTAGCCCGAACTTCAGACCCATGCGCGCTCCCTCGTCTCGTGATCGGTCCCATTCTCCATGGAAGCGCTCCCAGCGAGAGGGGGAGGGCCGCCCCACGGGAGGGCGGAGGGGCGGAACGGGGCACTCCTTCGCGCTCGTGGCGGAACCCGCGCGTGCCCCGCCGTGTCCACCGGGCGCGGGCGACGAGGGAGCGCCCGCCCCGAACGAGCCGACGAGGACGACGTGGCGTCGGTGATCCCGGTGTCCGCTTCACCGAGGGGTCACCGACCACCATGATCAGTGCGCCCCGCGCAGCCGCCGGGCTCCGGCGGAGGGGACGGTGGCGAAGAACGCGGGTTCGGCGAACCCCCGGTCCGCGTAGACCGCCCGGACGGCGTCGGCGCACCCGTCGGCCCGGTCGGCCTCGACGAGGGCGATCGCGCACCCCCCGAACCCGCCTCCGGTGATGCGCGCGCCCAGGGCCCCGGCGGCGAGGGCGGTGTCCACGGCGGCGTCCACCTCCGGAACGCTCACCTCGTAGTCGTCGCGCAGGGACACGTGCGAGGCGGTGAGCAGCGGTCCGAGCGCGGACACCTCGCCCGCCCGCAGCAGCACCACCGCTTCGAGGACCCGGGCGTTCTCCGTCACCACGTGGCGCACCCGGCGCCGGGTCCGCTCGTCGGGCAGGGCGGCCAGCGCTCCGGGCAGGTCGGTGACGTCGCGCAGGGCGGTCGTCCCCAGCAGACGGGCGGCCTCCTCACAGGTACGACGCCGTTCGGCGTAGGCACCGTCCACCAACCGGTGCGGGGCGCGGGTGTCCACCACCATCAGCGTGAGCCCGTGCGCGGCGGGGTCGAAGGGCACGTGTTCGGCGATCAGGGTGCGAACGTCCAGGAACAGGGCGTGCCCCTCGCGGGCCAGCATCGACGCCGACTGGTCCATGATCCCGCAGGGCATGCCCACGAAGTCGTTCTCGGCCCGCTGGGCCAGGCCGGCCGCCTCCTCCCGGGCCGGGGGAGTGTCACCGCAGGCGGCGAGCAGGGTGGCGCACACCAGGGCCGCGGAGGAGGACAGGCCCGCGCCGGCCGGGATGGTCCCGTCCACGTACAGGTCCAGGCCGCCCACGGTGCGTCCGGAGTCGGCCAGCGCCCACAGCGCGCCCGCCGGGTAGGCGGCCCAGCCGGTCACCGTGCCGGGGGCCGGGAGGGCGTCGGCGTCGAAGAGCCGGTCGGTCTGACCGGAACGGAACCGCAGGCGGCCGTCGTCGCGGGGCGCGGCCGCGGCGGTCACGGCGTGGGGGAGCGCGACGGGCAGTACGAACCCGTCGTTGTAGTCGGTGTGCTCGCCGACGACGTTGATCCGCCCGGGTGCCCGCCACACTCCGGCCGGAGCGTACCCGAACGCCTCGCGGAACCCCCGCACCGCGGTGGCCGCCCCGCTTCCCGCGTACCCGGTGGCACCGGCGCCGGGCGGCTTCACGGCGCGGACTCCCGGAGCCGACGGGCGATGGTCTCGGGTGTGACGTCGTTGATGAAGACGCCCATGCCGGATTCGGCCCCGGCCAGGTACTTGAGCTTTCCGGGGGCGCGCCGTACCGAGAACAGCTCCAGACGCAGCCGGGACAGGTCGCGGCCCTCGCGTACCGGGGCCTGGTGCCAGGCCGCGATGTACGGCAGCGGCATTCCGAAGAGCGCGTCCATGCGGCGCAGCACGTCCAGGTACAGCGGTGCGAAGTCGTCGCGTTCGGCCTCGGTGAGGGCGGGCAGGTCGGGGACCGGCCGGTGCGGGTACAGGTGCACCTCCACCGGCCAGCGGGCGGCCGCCGGGACGAACGCGGTCCAGTGCTCACCACGGGCCACCACCCGCGGCGCGGCCTCGCGTTCGGCGCGCAGCACGTCGGCGAACAGGTCGCCGCCGGTGCGTTCGCGGTGGGCCCGCGCCGAGTCGAGGATCCTGCGGGTGCGCGGGGTGACGAACGGGAGCGCGTAGATCTGTCCGTGCGGGTGGGAGAGGGTCACCCCGATCTCCGGCCCCCGGTTCTCGAAGCAGAAGACCTGTTCGACCCCCGGCCGCGCGGACAGCGCCCGGGTGCGCTCCGTCCACGCCTCCAGGACGGTCCGCGCCCTCCGGGGGGTGAGATCGGCGAAGGAGGCGCGGTGGTCGGGGCCGAACACCACCACCTCGCAGCGACCCGCGCCCACCCGTCGGGAGCGCTCGACCTCGCCGACCGCGTCCAGGATCCGACCGTCATCGGCCACCAGGGACGCGAAGCGGTTCTCGAACACCACCACGTCGTAGTCGTCGGCGGGGATCTCGGTGGCGCGGTCGGCCGTCGAGGGACACAGCGGGCAGGCGTCGTCGGCGGGCAGGTGGGTGCGGTCCTGCCGGTGGGAGGCGATGACGACCCATTCGCGCAGCAGCGGGTCGAAGCGCATCTCCGATGAGGCGGTGACCGGGGGCAGGGCGCGTCGATCCGGCGCGGGGACGCGGGGCGGGGCGTCGCCCTCGTCGAAGTAGACGATCTCCCGGCCGTCGGCCAATCGTGCCGAGGTGGTGCGGATCCGGTCCGCGGCGGTCCGGCTCACGACCCGTTCCCCTCTCCGGGGCGGGCCCGGGCGACCACGAGGCGGTCCACGTGGTCGGCGAGCACGGCGCGGGAGCCCGGGTCCAGTCCGTCGTCGGTGACGAGCACGTCGCAGCGGTCCAGGGGGGCGATGGTGCTGATCCCGACGGTGCCCCATTTGCTGTGGTCGGCGGCCACCACGAGGGTGGCGGACGCCTCCACCAGGGCCCGGTCGGTCTCGGCCTCCATGAGGTTGGGGGTGGTGAACCCGGCGCGCTCCTGCATGCCGTGCACGCCCAGGACGAGGACGTCCAGGTTCAGTCCGCGGATCGAGGCGAGCGCGAGCGGTCCCACGAGCGCGTCGGAGGGGGTGCGGAAACCACCGGTCAGCGCGACCGTCCGGTCGGGGCGTTCGGCGCGGTGGAACACCTCGGCCGCGCGCAGGGAGTTGGTGACGACCGTCAGACCGGGGACGTCCACCAGGTACTCGGCGACGAGGGCGGTGGTGGTCCCGGCCGACAGCCCCACGGCTCCGTGCGGGGGGACGAGCTCGGCCGCGGCACGGGCGATGGCGTGCTTCTCGTCCGCCTGACGGGTGGCCTTGGCGGCGAACCCGGGTTCCTCGGTGCGGACCCCGTCGGGGGCCATGGCCCCGCCGTGCACCTTGCGCAGGGCGCCCCGGGCCTCCAGGACGTCGAGGTCGCGGCGGACGGTCATGTCCGATACGGCGAGGCTCTCGACCAGGTCGGCGACCCGGACGCCGCCGGTACGCCGGATCCGGTCGAGGATCAGCTCCTGTCGTTGGGCGGCGAGCATTCGCTCTCCCGAGGTGGATGATGGAAAATGTTGTTTCCTGTGGGAAACGGTGCACCATGGGTCGGCCCGGTGTCAACATCCCCGGAGAGATCGCTTCCACAGGGGCGGTCATGTCGGAAAAAGTTCGGATCCGTTGACAGGGAACGAGGTGCGCCCGGAGCATGGGGGACGTGATCGCCCCCCACGAGTCCGGAGGACACTCCGTGCCGCACGACCTCCCGCGCCCGCCGGACCGCACACCCCGGGCCATCGCCCTGCGCGCGGCCGGGACCGCCCTGGTGCTCGGCGTGCCCGACACGGGGCTCCCGTACGTCCTGCACTGGGGCGCGGACCTGCCCGACGTCGAAGGGTTGGCCGCGACCGCCGTGCCGACCGTCCCGCACAACAGGATCGACGAGCCCCTCCCGTTCTCCCTGCTCCCCGGTCAGGGGGAGGGTTGGGCGGGACACCCCGGCCTCTCCGGGGACCGGGACGGCCGTGCCTCCCATCCCCGCTGGCGGGTCGAGGAGGTCGTCGTCGACCCGCTGCCGGACACCCCGGTCGGCGGCCGCCTGACCTTCACGGCCGCGGCCGAGGCCGCCGGACTCGCGCTGCGCGGCGAACTGCGCGTGGAGGCCGACGGGCTGGTCAGGATCCGTCACGAGGTGACCAACACCGGAGAGGGCGTGTGGAACCCGGCCGCGCTCCACGTGTTCCTGCCCCTGCCCCGGGAGGCGGGCGAGGTGCTCGACCTCACCGGGCGATGGTGTCGCGAACGCTCCCCGCAGCGCAGGGAGTTCGCCCAGGGCACGCTGATGCGGGCCGCCCGCCGCGGCCGCACCGGCCACGACGCCACCCTGTTCCTGGTCGCGGGGACACCCGGGTTCGGATTCCGGCGGGGCGAGGTGTGGGGCGTACACGTCGCCTGGAGCGGCGATCACGTCCATCTGGCCGAACGACTGCCCGAGGGCGCCGGACAGGCCGACGCCGCACTCGGCGGCGGTGAACTCCTCCACCCCGGCGAGGCGCGCCTGGGACCCGGAGAGTCCCACCGCACCCCGTGGGTGTGCTTCTCCTGGTCGGACGAAGGACTGGACGGGATGTCGGCGCGCGTCCACCGGTGGCTGCGCGCCCGCCCCCACCACCCGTCGTCACCGCGACCGGTGGTGCTCAACACCTGGGAGGCGGTCTACTTCGACCACGATCTCGACGCCCTGAGACGGCTCGCCGACACCGCCGCCCGCATCGGGGTGGAGCGCTTCGTGCTCGACGACGGGTGGTTCCGCGGCCGCCGCGACGACACCGCCGGCCTGGGCGACTGGACCGTGGACCCGGGGGTGTGGCCCGACGGGCTGCACCCGCTGTTCGACCACGTGCGCTCTCTGGGCATGCAGGTGGGGCTGTGGGTGGAGCCGGAGATGGTCAACCCCGACTCCGACCTGTTCCGAGCGCACCCCGAATGGGTCCTGGCCCCCTCGGATCATCTGCCCCGGGCCTCCCGCCACCAGCAGGTCCTCGATCTGGGGCGCCCCGAGGTCGCCGCACACCTGCTGGAGCGGTTGGACGCGCTCGTCACCGAGTACCGGCCGCACCACCTGAAGTGGGACCACAACCGCGACCTGCTGGAGGCCGTCCACGGACCCACCGGCGGAGCGGGCGTGCATCGACAGACCACGGCCGTCCACGACCTGCTGCGCCGGTTGCGGGACCGCCATCCCGGACTGGAGATCGAGTCGTGCTCCTCCGGCGGAGGCCGTGTGGACCTGAGCGTGCTGGAACACACCGACCGGGTGTGGGCCTCCGACGTCAACGACCCGCTGGAACGATTGTCGATCCAACGCTGGACGGGCCTGCTGCTGCCGCCCGAACTGGTGGGCGGGCACGTCGGCGGACCGGTGTCGCACACCACCGGACGCGTCACCGACCTCACGACGCGCTGCCTGACCGCGCTCATCGGCCACCCGGGGATCGAATGGGACATCACCGGATGCACCGAGGCGGAGCTGGGAGCACTGACCCGCTGGATCGCCCTCTACCGAGAACTGCGGCCCCTGCTGCACTCCGGCGACCCGGTGCACGCCGACGACCCGGATCCCGCCGAACAACTGGACGGCGTCGTCGCCCGTGACGGCACGGAGGCCGTCTACCGCTACGCTCGCCCGACCTCCTCGGTCCGCACCCACCCGGGCCGGGTCCGTCTGCCCGGATTGCACCCGGGCCGGCGCTATCGCCTGCGGTGGCGCCAGGACGTCGGCCGGCCCACCGCCACGCAGCAGTCGCCACCGGAGTGGTTCGTCAAGGGGGAGTCGATCGCCTCCGGTCACGTGCTGACCGGGGTCGGCGTCCACCTCCCCAACCTCGACCCCGGCCAGATGCTCCTGCTCCACCTCACCTCCGCCTGACGCCGGCCGGCCCGGGGGGTGGGGCCGACGGTGCGGGTCAGGCGCCTGGGGAGCGCGTGGTGATCGAGGCGAAGGGCGCGTGGGTGGTGAGGCGGTGCTCGATGCCCTCGCGGACCATCCGCTTGGCGGTCGCGGCGGCCGCGCCCACCTCGGCGCCCTTGGCCAGTTCCGCCGTGATCGCCGCCGCGAAGGTGCACCCCGCGCCGCTCACCCGCTCCTCGCCGATCTTGGGAGCGCGCAGCACGGTCACCTCCTCGCCGTCGAAGTGCACGTCCACCGCGTCCGTCCCGGGCAGCTCCACGCCGCCCTTGGCGATCACGTGCGAGGGCCCCAGGTCGTGGATGCGCCGAGCCGCCTCGATGAGGTCGTCGACGGTCTCGATGGTCTCCATCCCCGCCAGGGTCATGGCCTCGAAGTGGTTGGGCGTGATCACCGTCGCGAGCGGCAGGATCTTCTCGGTGAGCGCCTTGTCGGTGTCCAGTGCCGCACCCGGCTCCTGGCCCTTGCAGATCAGTACCGGGTCCAGCACCACGTGGCGCCACTCCCGCGCCCGCAGGCCCTCGGCGACCACGTCGATGGTGTCGGGCGTGCCGAGCATCCCGATCTTCACCACGTCGAGGTCGTGGCAGGCCGTGGCCGCCTCGATCTGGTCGGCGATGACCTGTGGGGCGATCGGCACGAAACGGTGCCCCCACCCCTCCTTCGGATCGAAGGAGACGATGCAGGTGATCGTCCCCGTGCCGTAGACGCCCAGTTCCTGGAAGGCCCTCAGATCGGCCTGGATGCCGGCGCCCCCCGTGGCCTCCGAGCCCGCGATCACGTACGCGCGATCGGTCATCGGGCACCACCCCCCTCGTGTTCGTCGTGTTCTGGTCGACGCCGGGGACCCTCGGACGAGGAGACGATCCCGCGGCCTCTGGACAATTGCACCACGAACCGCGGTCGAAGGGACGTCGTCCACAGGCCGGGGTGGATCAGAGGTCGGCGAGGAGGTCGTCACCGACCGCGTACCCGCTGTCGTAGGCCCCGTCCACGGTGTTCTCCCCGGTGACCGCCTCGCCCGCGAAGAACAGCGTCCGGTCCACCGACGCGGCCAGCGTCGCGGGCGCGTCGTGCGCCCCCGGCGGAACGTGCAGGTAGGCGCCCCGGCTGAACACGTCGGCCGTCCAGTCGTGGGTGGTGCGCCCCACCGGCGCGGGCGGTGGCCCGCCCAGTGCTCCGGACAACGCCCGCAGCCCCTCGGCGAACCGGTCGGCCGGCTCCCGGGCGAGCAGGTCGCGGGCACCGTCCCCGGCCGTCCACACCGTGACCACCTCCGGCTCCCGGGACACGCTCCAGAACACGAAGCCGTCCCCGCCCAGGCTGTCCCGGTCGGTGGGCATGACCGGCCGGTCGAACCGGTACAGCAGCTTGACCGCGTCGGTGGCCGTCAACGCGGCCACGGCCTCCCGGTGTCCGGGGGGCAGGCCGGGCTCGAACCGCACCGTCCCCGAGCGGAGCACCCCGATGGGCAGCGCCACCACGCACCGACGCGCCCGCACCGGCGTGCTCCGCCCGGCCACCCCGATCTCCACCCCGGCCGGACCGCGTCGGATCATCCGGGCCGGGCTGCGCAGCATGATCCGCGGCCCCGCCGCCAGCGGTTCCAACAGCCGGTCGTACCCGTCCACCACCCGGAAGTCCTCCCGAGGAGCGCTCCACCAGTCGAACACCCCGGTGGCGTGGATCCACCGCGCGCTCCACCGCTCCAAGGGCTCCCCGTCGATGGCCACCGGCGGCCAATCCTCCTCGGGCACGCCCAGCCCGCGCAGGTACGTCGCGGCGTCCTCGTCACCCCGGGGAGCCCGTGACACGTCGATGGCCGGCGCTTCCGACCAGTCGGCGCGCATCCGCTCCGTCCGCGCCCCCGTCTCCTCCACCAGTTCCCACGTGGACACGTCCGCCCCGTGGATCAGACCGGCGCCCGACTCCACCGGCACGGGTGCGAAGGTCCGATCGGTGAACACCTGCCCGCCCACCCGGTCGCGCGCCTCCAGCACCACCACCCGCAGACCGTGATCGAACAGATTGCGCGCGGCGGCCAGACCGGCCGGCCCCGCCCCGACCACCGCCACGTCCCACTCCGGTGGCGTGTCGGGGTACGACGTCGAGGCGGACAACAGCGCGCCGCCGCCCAACGCCAGGAAGGCGCGGCGGCTCCACCGGGGTTCGCCCGTGGCGGGGGAGAAGGGCATAACGGATATGAGAGCACGCCCATCGTCCGCGCGCGCACGGGGTTCACGCGTTCGGAGTCGGCCATGGTCCAGACTCGGGCACGAGAGCACGTCGATACCCCGAACCACACCGGTTCACGAGGAGTCACACAGCGCATGTCCGAGACACAGACCCCTGATCGTCCCCGTCCCGACATCGTCGAACTCATCCTGGAGGCGTTCGCCCGGGTGGACATCACCGCCGAGCGCCGGTCGCCCACCCTGGTGCTGATCCACCTCCCCGGCGCCGAGCCCTTCACCAAGGACTTCTCCGACGCCGTCGAGCAGGCCCGCTCCTACCCGGTCGAGCAGTATCCGGACATGGCCGAGCAGGTCGCACTGGCCATGATGCGGGCCTTCCGCGAACGCGACATCCCGCTGGGCACCCACTACCCGCCCCGTTCCGACGATCACGGGCGCGCCGCCCTCGTCGCGGTGCTCCGACAGTTGGGGCTCGACGCCCGGTTCGAGACCCCGAAGGTCCTGAGCCTGCCGCTGCCGGACGGACAGCGGGTCACCAGCGACGTCAGCGACTACCTGGCGACCGTCGAGGGTGTCCCGATCGATGACGCCTTCGACAAGGCCGGCCCCTTCGCGGAGGCCGTCGCGGACCAGATCCGGCGGATCGTCCCCCAGGACGAGAGCTCCGAGGCGCGGTTGCGGGTCCGTCTCTACCCGACCACCGCCTTCCCCGAGGAGGTGTGGGACGCCCTGCTCTCCCGTGAGTTCGCTCCCGAACTGCGCGAGACCGTCGTCATCGACACCCCCGAGAGCGTCCAGCCGCTCGACCGTTCCGCCCTGGAGCGCATGGGCCGCACCGAGGAGCAGGTCTACACGGAGGCGATCGCCCGCTCGGTGGCCGAGGAGGTCGAGGTCAGCGAGGTGGAACTCGGCGGCGTGGCGATCATCCACATCGGCGGAGCCCAGCCCTACACCTCCGCCCAGGCCCACGTCCTGTCCCGTCACCTGGGCGAGGCGCCCCACGGCGCGCTCGTCGCCTTCCCCGTGCCGCAGGTGATCCTGGCCAACCCGTTGGGCAAGGGCGACCCGATCATGGCGATGGACCGACTCCAGGAGCTCGCCGAGCGGTTCGTCTCCGACGCGGACCGGCCGATCAGCGCCCAGCTGTTCTGGTGGCACCCGGATTCGGCCGCGCGGGCCGAGGACGGGGTGCCCGACCTGCGCCCGGTGGGAGTCGAGATCGACCACGAGGAGCGGTCGGTGTCCCTGTACACCTCGGACGAGGAGTTCGGTCCGATGCTCGACGGGTTGATGGGGCAGGACTGAGGGACCTCCCCGGTGTGGCCGGATCCGGCCGCGCCTCCGCCCGCCCTCATAAAAATATTTCCGTATTATTTTTTCATGGCACGGACGGCTGATCACGAACGGCGGCGGCACCAGGTCGCCGAGGCCCTCATGGCGACGGTGGGGGAACGAGGGCTGGCCCGGACCACCCTCGCCGACGTCGCCGACCGTGCGGGGGTGTCCGTCGGACTGGTCCAGCGCTACTTCCGTTCCAAGGCGCAACTGCTGCGCTTCGGCGTGGAGCACATGTACCACCGCGCGGAACAGCGCCTGCGCGAGGTCTCCGCCGGCCCGGAGCCCGTCACCTCGGTGCGCGACTGGCTGGACCGGGCCACCGAGACCCTGCTGCCCCTCGACGAGGAGCGGGTCCGCGAGCTCACCGTCTGGCTCGAATTCCTGCCCGCCACCCTGGCCGACCCGGAGATGGCGCGCATGCACGGGGAGGCCACCGGCGCCCTCCTCGACGCCCTCTCCGAGGCGCTGGAGATGGCGATCGACCAGGGTGAACTCCCCGAAGACCGCGACCCCCGGGCCGAGGCGCGCGCCCTCGTCGCGTGCGTCGACGGACTGACCCTGCATCACCTCGTCACCGGTGAGGCCTTCGACGCGGAGACGATTCGCGCCGCCCTCACCACCCACCTCGACCGGCTCTTCGCGGGGCGCGAGAGCCCCTGAACCCCCGAACCCCTTGGACCCCCGACTCCGAAGACGGTGATCATGACCTCCCCGCCCGATGCCACCGGTGTGCCCGAACCCTCCGCGGCCCCGAGCGCCCCCGCCTCCGAGCCCCCGGTCACCCCCTCCCGGCGTCTGCCCCTGCTCGACGTCCTGCGCGGTGTCGCGATCCTGGGCACCCTGGCCACCAACGTGTGGCTGTTCACCGCGCCCGGCGGTGAGGCCAACATGCTGTTCGGCGAGGAGCTGAGCCCGTTGGCCGCCGCGCTGGCCGACCCCTCCCCGGGCACCGTCACCCAGGGCGTCCTGTTGCTGTTCTCCAACGGCAAGTTCCTGGCGCTGCTCACGCTCCTCTTCGGAGTGGGCCTGGCCATCCGGTTCCGGTCCGCGGAGCGGAGGGGCGAACGCCGGCCCGGCCCCTACACGTGGCGGGCGCTGTTCCTGTTCGTCGAGGGCCTGGTGCACTTCACCCTGGTGTTCGCCGCCGACGTCCTCATGGGCTACGCCGTCACCTCCCTCGTGGTGGCCTGGCTGCTCAACCGCTCACCACGGGTCCGGGACGCGGTGATGTGGTGCTCGGCCGCCCTGCACCTGGCCGTGATCGGCCTGCTCACGGTCGCGTTGGCGTACCTGCCGCAGCCGGGCGAGCAGTCGGCCGACGGCGGGGTCCCGACCGAGGTCGTCGACCTGTACGCACACGGCACCTACCTCGAACAGATCGCGTTCCGTTTCGACAACGCGCTCGCGATGCGCTCCGAACCGATCATCACGTTCGCGTTCATGGTGTTCATGTTCCTGCTGGGGGTGCGCCTGTTCCGGGCCGGCGCCTTCGAAGCCGGTGAGACCGGGCGGCGGCTGCGCGACCGCCTGCTCGCCTGGGGGATCGGAGTGGGCGTCCCGTTGAACCTCGCCACCGCGCTGGCCGGACCCGAGTGGTTCTTCGTGGAGCGCTATGTCGCGGCCCCCGTCGTCGCCCTGGGTCTGGTCGGCGCGATCGGGTGGCTGGTGGACCGGGCGGACCCGGCCGGGTGGGGGATCGTCTCCCTGTCCTCCCTGGGGCGCGTGGCGATGACGGGTTACGTGGCGCAGAACCTCATCTGCGTGCTCGCCTGCTACGGCATCGGCCTCGGCCTGGCCGCCCGCTTCGCCGACACCGGGCCGTGGTGGGTGATGGGGCTGTGGGCGGCGGTCTCCGCACTGCTCCTGATCGGTTCCACCCTGTGGCTGCGCCGGTTCCGACTCGGTCCGTTGGAGGCGTTGCAGAAGGCGGTGCTGGGCCGGATCCCCGCCCGCCGCCCCTGAGGCCCGGTGGTGTGCGAGACGACCCGCACACCACCGCCGACCGTTCAGCCGTCGGACCCCCGGGCCCGCCACGCCGCCTCGAACATCTCGTGCGACGGGGCGAGGGGGAGCTGGGCGGAGGTGGGGGAGACGAGCACCTTCTTGTCGGTGAGCACCGCGAAGTGGGTCTCCAGCTTGGCCGCCTCCAACGGCAGGTCCGGTGCCTTGGGCGCCACCCATCCGTCGAGCGCGAACAGGGTCCGCCCGGCCCGAGGCCGCTTGCCCTGCTCCACCGCGCCCGTCTCCAACAGCCGCGCGACCGCCTTCTTGTGCCGCGCGGACGACCAGCCGTTCCACCGGCGCACGTTCTGGTCGGTGGGCCGGGACAGGGTGATCAGCTGGAGGTACAGCGCCGCGGCGTCGGCGTCGGCGCCCAGGTCCGCGGCGACCTCCTCCACCAGCTCCGGAACGCTCAGTCGCGGGTCGGCCTCGTATCCGCCGACCGGGACCGGGGTGTTCCCGGTCCGTTCCACCAGCCGCCCCAGCGACCCGTCGCAGATCTCCTTGAGGCCGCGCAGCTCCAGGGCCAGCCCGTCCTTGTCCTCGGGCCTCTCGAAGGCCCGGGAGGACAGGGCCTTCTCCGTCGTCTCGTACACGCCGGACTCGAAGAACCCGGCGGTGCGGACGTAGAGGCGCTCCCTTCCCCTGCCGCGGTCCGGCATGACCAGCAACGGCCCGCCGTACACCTCGGCCGTCCCGCGTTCGGGGTCATGGGATTCGTGCGGCGCGCAGGGGAACCGCTCGTACCCGGTCGCCTCCAGCAGCGGAAGCACGTCGTCGACCCGGAAGAGGGAGCCCACCGGGAGCAGGAACCCGGGGGCCCGCAACCGGTCGACCAACCGCCGGTACAGCTCCGGCACCCCCGCGGCGCACGGGTGGCCCACCGGCAGCCGGGCGGACGGCCACGCCACGAGCGAGGTCGCCACGCGGTACGGGTAGCGGGTGATCGGGTCGTAGTGGAAGACCCGGCCGCCCGGCCGCCCGTCCCCGGACGCCGAGAACAGGGCGGGGGTGTTGTACGTGTCCTCGGCGATGACACGATCCATGTCGACGGTGCAGAAGTCGGAGGAGGACGGGTCCATGAGCGTCTCCGCCCACTCCCGGCCCAGCTTGAGCTCCTTGTCGAGCAGGGAGACGGCCTCCTCGTCCAGCACGGCGCGCACCCCGACCAGCTCCGCCCACACCCGGGCCGCCCGCTCGGCGGCGCGCACGTCCCCGTCCGGCTCCCACAGGTCGGCCGGGTCCTCGGGGACGGCCGCGCCCAGGAGTCGGTTCAGGCCGTCCGGGCCCAGGGCCCGGACCGCCTTCTCGTACTCCTCGGCGAGGTGCTTGCGCACGGTGCCGCCCGGCTTCGCGCCGGGGAGCCCGAGGCGGCCGTTCAACACCAGCGCTGCGAGGGGCTCCGGGGCCCCGGTCCGGTCGATGAACGCGCGCACGGCCCGCTCCCCGGCCCGGACCGGCCCCCGCCCGCCGAGGAGTTCCAGGAGGCGCCGGACACGCGCGGACTGGTCGAGGTCCACGGACACCGTGTCCGTCTCGGTCGCGCCCTCCGGCACCGGCTCCCCGGCCTCTTGGACGAAGTGGTACAGCCCTCCGGGTCGCAGCGGCTCTCCCGGGGAGGGGGCGGGCCCCGGACGGGCGGTGCGGCGCGTCACCTTCCGGCTCCCGGTGACGACGGTGCCGCCCCGCTCGCACAGCGGCGCGAGCGCGCGGCCCGGGGCCAGACCCCTGCGCCAGCGGGTGCCCCGCTCGGCGAAGGGACGGTCGGCCCAGACGCGCAGGAGTTCGGTGAGCGCCCCGCGCGCCTCCTCCGAGGAGGTGACGGCCAGCCGCCACAGGGCGGCGTCGATCCGGTCCAGCAGGAATCCCCAGTGCCGGGAGGGCACGGGCGGGGAGACCCGTCGGGTCGCCTCCGTGATGTCCCCGCGCAGGAAGGCGCCGTCGGCCGCGACGGCGGTCAGCGCGGCGGGGGCGCCCCCTTCCGGGAAACCGGGCGGGAGCAGGCCCTCCAGCGCCGACCGCAGGGCGTCATCGGAGGTCCGGGCGGGCGGCACCAGCTTCTCCACCTCCACGGTGGAGATGAGCCGCGACAGCGCGGCGCGGCGCCCCTCCAGGTCGGCCGCGCGCAGGACGAGTTCGACGAGCCCGCCCGGGCCGTCGATGAGGCGATCGTCGGTGACCTCGGGCAGCACCCGGGCGAGGGCCTCGCGGACGGCGGTCCGGCGGACGCCGTCGTCCCCGGCGGACCGGGCCGCCCGGATCAGCTCCCGGGCCGGATCGGTGTCGGCCTTCCGCAGCGCCCGCGACCCCTCCGGGTCGCGCGGGACCAGGAAGTGCCAGAACGCCGGCGGGGGATAGAGCATGCGGTCGCCCGCGCCCTCCGGGTCCCCGGACTCGCTCTTGAGGTGGGAGTACACCTCCCACCACGGGCCGTCGTCCTCGGCGGCCTGGCATCGGGTGACGCGGAGGTGCGTGCGCCGCCGCTCCATGAGGAGGCCGTGGTCCCCGCCGGGCATGCGGATGACGCCCCAAGGGGCGTGGCCGAGATCGTCGCGGGTGGCGCACCTGCGACCGTCGACGCCCTCGACGACCGTCCGCCGGTCCTCGCCGTCCCCCTCGGAGTACACGCGAAAGCCCGTGAGTCCGTCGGCCGCGCCGAGGGGGGAGTCCGCCATCCCCTCCGGCAGCGGTGCCAGGGTCGACCGGTCGAGGACCCAGGAGCGGTCCCCGGCGGGAAGGAAGGACGGTCGGGAGTACCGGCCGGTGGGCGTCCCGTCGGCCGGGTCGAGTTCCTCGAAGGGTCCTCCGCCCGGGTCGTCGTCGGAGAGGACCCGCCAGAGGGTGGTGCCGTCGCTCAGCAGGTCCGGCGACGACCCCACCCCCGAGGCGTCGCCGGGGAGGGTGAGGCGGTCCGTGTCGTGGCGGCCGCGGTCGTCGCCGAAGGTGTAGCCGAGGGCCGGCCGGTCGGAGTGACCGGAGTAACAGCTCGCGTCGAAGCCCGTGTCGGCGAGGACCCGGTCGGGGTCCGAGCACCAGAAGGCCCGGTGGTTCCGCCAACCGTCCGCGTTCCACGTGACGAGGAAGTCGTCGCCCACGCGGTGGACCGCGTACCGTGCCACGCCCTCGGGGATGGCGTACGACGCCCGCGCCGTCCCGCCCCGGGGGTCGACCGCGACGGCGGTCGAGCGCCCGTAGACGGTGAGCACCGGCCAGGTGGAGCTCATACCGGTGACGGCCTCGCCCCGGGCGGCGAACTCCGCGACCACCTCCTCGAACGCGGGCCAGGTGTACTCCGCGGGGACACCGAACCGCAGCGCCCGGGCCAGGGGCACGGCCGGGTCCGGTCCGTCGGGGAGGCGCCCGGCTCGGGCGAGCGCCACGGTCGCGGTGTGGTCGAGCGTCCCCTCGACGGCGTCCATCGCCTCCTCACCGGCCCCCGGGGTGCCCGAGGTGAGGGCCCGGACCAGGGTGTCCATGCGCTTCGCGGCCTCCGCCGGCAGACCCGGGACGTCGGCCCAGTCCGACGCGTGGTCCGGGGCGGTCCCCTTCGGTCCCGGCGGAGTCGGGTCCGTCGCCGAGGTGTGGCGGACGAACCGGGGGTCGGCGGCCAGGGCCGAGGACGGTCCGGGGCGCCACCCCCAGGAGCGAGTCTCGGCCTTCGGGGCGGGATCGGCCACCCGTATCCCGGCGGCCAGACAGGCGTCGAGGAACGCCAGGTCCAGGAGGGGGCGGTACCGCCCCGGGTCCACGGCGACCTCGGTCCCCTCGGCCGCGATCCGCTCGGCGAGGCGGGGGAGCAGCGCGTGCAGTTCCGGGGCCATCGGCTGGATCTTCAGGTACCGGCCGTCCACGACCTGGGAGTACGTGCGGGGGAAGGAGGACAGCCAGGCCGTGTACCCGCCTTCGGGCACGGCCTCGCCGTCCACCAGGTCGTCGAGCAGCCCCAGGGAGTCCAGCAGCCGCAGCCAGGCACCGCCGTCGGTCGTCGCCTCCGGGAACAGGTTCACCAGGGCCGCCCGGTCGGCCTCCTCCGGCGGGTGCTTCGCGAACACCTTCGCGGCGGCGTCCAGCAGTTTGTCGGAGGCCCGGGCCCCCGGAGCGCGCACGGTGAGGAGCCGCCCCAGCCGCCGGCCGACCTCGTCGGGGCCGTGCCCGGCGTGCGCGGCCGCCGACCGCAGCCGGGTGACCAGGTCGGCGGGTAGGTTCGCGGAGCCCCGGGCCCAGGCCTCCAGGAAGGTCAGGAACTCCCCGTACGCCTCCTCGGCGGGCAACAGATCGGTCAGCCGGTCCCAGTGGAGGCGCACCTCCTTGGCGGGCAGTGCGCCGTGCCGGGCGAACAGCAGCGGGTTCTCGACCGCGTGCACCACGGACACCGGAAGCCGGTGCCGCGCCTCGGCGTCCCGGGCCGCGGAGTAGGCCGCCCCCGCCTTCCTGGAGTGACCGGGGGCCAGCCGGTGGCCGATGGTGTCCCAGAGCCAGGGCAGGTGGTCGAGGGGCAGGCCGGCCCGTGAGGACCGGGACTCGATCCACTCCAGGTCTCCGGCGAGCTCGCGGGAGGACCGAGGCAGCTTCTCGAAGAACTCGGCTGCGGCCTGCGCGTTGGCCGGGTCGTTGAGGCGGACCCAGTCGAGGTAGAGCGTCGATCGGGAGGCGTGTTCCGGAAGGGAGGGAAGAGGGTGGGGCATACGGGGAGTATTCCAGCGGGTGCGGACACCGGCGCGGTCCGGCCGGGGCCGGGTGACGACCCCGGGGCGTGGAACACCCGCGCACCGGGGCCGGATGACGCCCCCGGGCCCGCCGGGGGTTCGCCGGCGGGGGCCCCGGGCACGGGGAGTGAACGATCCACCCGCGAGGACAGGGGGAGACCATGGACACCGTCGAGGCGGTCGAGGCCGTGGGAACGGCGATCGAGGTGGCCGGTGTCGCGGTGATCGTCGTCGGTATGGTCGCGGCGACCGCCGTGTTCTTCCACCGGCTCGTCCGCCGCGTACCCTTCGCCGAGGTCTACCGTCCCTACCGGCAGGGTTTGGGCCGGGCCATCCTGCTGGGCCTGGAGTTCCTGGTGGCCGGGGACATCATCCGCACGGTCGCCATCGAGCCGACCTTCGGCAGTGTCGGCGTGCTGGCCGGGATCGTCCTGATCCGCACGTTCCTCAGCTTCTCGCTGGAGGCCGAGCTGGAGAACCGGTGGCCCTGGCAGCGGCGCCGGACGGCCGCCGAACCGCCCTCCGCGCGGGAGCGGGGGTGAGCCGGTCGGCGGGGCCCAGGTCGATCGCGGTGTCCTCGGTGGCACCGCCCCGGGGCAGAATGACCACGACGGGGCAACGGAGGTTTTTCGGCCGCCCCTCCGGGCCCCGGGGGGCCGGTTCCTCGACGGTGAGGATCGGCGCGTCCCTGACCCTGCTGAGCGACGCCCGCCAGGGCCGCAAGGGAGGCCTGCCGCCCTGGAGTCTGCTGATCATCGGGTCCGCTGCCTCATGGGCAGCCAACGTCGCGGTGGCCGGCCCCACGGTGTGGTCGCGGATCATCCACGCCTGGCCGAGCTTCGCTCTGATCGGTGCGTACGCACTGCTCATGAGCGAGTTCCGCACGGCCGCGCGCAGCGTACGCACCCCGAAGACGCCTCCCCGGTTCCCGAAGCCCGAGGGCAGGCGGAGGGGACAGGGCTGTACGTCGTCCGCGAACGGCATGTCGGAACACTCGATGGGGGCGAACCGAGTCACCCTGCGCCGCCTGAAAACCAGGTACACGCATGGCGATGGGCCCTGGATCACCGGAAGAAGCACGGGTCACCGCCCACGGGCGACCAGATTGCGACAGCCTTCGGCCGTAAGCCTCGGTGGGGCAGGTTGATCAGCCAGTGGGGTCGCCAAAGGCGGTTCGATCACACCCTGCTCAACCTCGGGAGCGAAGCGAACAGATGCGAGTTGAGTGTTCACGATCAAGAAGTCGAGAGCGATACCGCTACTTAGCGTGCGCTGGGAAGCCTTCTTGGTCCCCTATGAGAAACGCGTGGTGTCTCCGTACTCCGGGCTCGCTATGTCGAAGACTCCCACGAGGTCGTGTGAGGGTTCCAGGTCCCGGCAGCGGTCCGGTTCAGCAGCGGGTCGAGGAAGGGCTCGGTGAGTGCGAGCGCCTGGTCCAGGGCGCCGGCCGGCAGTGCCAGGGCACGTCCCGCCTCTGCGGCGTAGCCGGGCTCCCACAAGCCGCGGTCCGGGACGGAGAACCTGCGGGGGAGTGCCAGGCCCCTGCGTTCGGCTTCGGAGTACAGGGCATGGCGCTGTTCATCAGCAGGCAGGGGCGTCCGGCTGACGACGGAGACCAGGTCGACGAGGTCTTTGAAGCGGGTGGAAGGGCGTTGCTCCGGGCCGTGCCGTTCCAGGATGGCGCAGGTCTTGTCGGCGATGTGATCGACCAGAGGGTAGACGCGGTACCCGGAGCGTTCCAGGCCGGGGACGTCGAGGGGTGGAAGGGGCGGGACGTCCTCGGCGATCCCGGTCATGCGGATATTCTCGGCGACGACGTCCACGTGGAACTTCGTCCACACGGTGGTTCCCAATCGGGAGGTGACGGGCACACGTACACCGTTGGCACCGTCGGAGATGGGCGTGGACCGTCCCGTCTCGAAGCGGAACCAGTCCCCGAGGTCTTGCGCGGACGCTGCCCGCAGGTCGTGCTCCGCCGCCTCGCGCCCGGTGTTCCGGTAGATGTCGATGTCGACGGTTCGGCGTACCGCTAGTTCTCGGGCCAGCAGCGCGGTCGCCCCTTTGACGATCCAGTCGTTGTCGACCAGGTAGAGCCGGGCGAGCAGTCGGTCGTAGGCGAACTGACGCTGCAACTCCGACAGCGGCCATGGACCGTGGGGGTGCGCCTGCGAACGGAGACGGTCGGTCAGAGCACGGCGGAAGGCCGCCGGGGTCTTGTAGGGCAGCGTCATGACGAGAAGGTCTCGGTTTTCGTTTCGGAGATCTGCTTGAGCCAGTGTTCGCGTTCGGGAGCGGCGGCCAGGTCGAGGAGCCAGCGGAGCAGGGCGGGTCCGTCTCCGCGACGCAGGCCGAACCGCCCCGCGTGTCCGGACAGTGCACGGGCCACCGATGCGGGGTCGTCGTCACCGGCGCGTAGAGCGTCCGCCGCGATATGCCCCACCGCTCCCGGGTCCTCGCGGGCGGACAGCAGGTCCGAGACGATGCGCCGTGGCCGGGTCAACGGCAGACCGTCAAGAGAGGTCCAGTCGGTGTCCGGGAGGCGGCCTCGGTGCAGTCGCAGGTCCGGGCGCCGGGATTGTCTGCGTTCGGGCAGTGTGAACTCGTGGACGTCGGCGGGAAGGTGCCCGAGCCCGTAGAGCGCGGCGGCTGAGCGGTGGGAGACGACGCCTTCTTCCGGTGGGCGTTCCCAGGCCGGTGTGTCCGGGGAGAGTTGCAGCCATGCGGCACGCAGTTCCAGATGCTCCGGTGGTGGGCCGCCTCTCAGCCGGTAGACGCCGTGGGCCACGCGTTCCACGGTGGCCGCGTCCGAGGCATGGCGGGCGAGGGTGCTCCAGGCCATCCCTGTGGCCTCGGCCTGGCGGCGGGTGAACAGCCCCCACTGCTCTTCTGCGAGGTCGGCCAGTGAAGCCATCGTTGTTGAGCGCGACATGACTGCATCGTATAGCCCAAACGCTACATATCGCAGTAACAAGTTTTGAGATGTACTGCGAAGCTACCACTTGCGCTATACGGTGCAGCATTGCTGGACATGCTCTCGTGTGATCCGCGTCGTGAAGCGGTTGGAGGCCGGCGCGGAGTGTGATCGCGCTGTTCGGAAGGCTCCCATGATCCGTTTCGCCTTGCTGGGGCGGGTGCTGACGGAAGACCTACAAGATCCTGCGGCGTCATGGCAGTGGCAGTGGAGACGGGCGCGGCAACCGGTGGAGGGTCGAGGCGAGATCGTCGCGGAGTTCTTCGACATCGGCCGGAGCCGGGCCGTGGCGTGGCAGCGGAGACCGGAGTCGGCACGTCTGTTGGAGGCTTTGGAGGGCCCGGTCCGCGGGTTCGACGCCGTAGTGGTCGGCGAGCCCCAACGCGTGTTCTACGACAACCGGTACGGGTTGACGTGTTCCGTGTCGGGTGTGATGGAGGCGATCCGCCGCACATGCTCCGCGTGGCCGCGCGGCGGGGGAGCGGTTCGTGTCCGAGTGGGAGTCGAAGGCCCCGGGTCCGGATCTGCGGTGACGTTCTGCGTGCCGTGGCCGTGCGGGTCGGTACAACGCGAGGTCCCCAGGTCGGCGACCCGGGGACCTTCGGTGTCCGGTGTTCAAGGAGGGCTCGAACCCCCTGGTCCTTGAGGTCGGGGGAGAGGAAAAGCGCAGATGAACAATGCCGTGACCAGGGAGAGAGAGGTCCGTCCCACCGTTTCGTACGGGTTGAAGCGGGGTCTTTCGGGTTCGCCGGAAACCCGGCCGCACCGTTGCCGCACTTCAGGGGGTGGGTCCTGCCCGGGAATTTCCAGGGCGGGGTCTTCGTCGTGAGGCGGCTCGATGAGGTCTCCCCGCCGGTGGGACTCGTCGCCATGATCGTCGAAGCCGAGGCGATGCCCGGGAATGATAGCGAACCAGCTTTTTCGCTACGCTTGTCGTCGATTGGTGGGTTATGATTCCCGGTCGGTCGAGGAGCGATCGCCGCTCTGCGTCATTGGCGACTCCATGTCAGAATCCCTTCCACGTATGAGCAGAAAGAATAGATGGCGGCATGTTCGAATCTCCCAAAGATCATCTGCGGAACATCGATAACTCGACCGCGAAAAGCGCGGAGCACCTGAGAAATATCGATCGATCGTCCGCGAACGCCGCCCGGTCAGCGGCCCAGAACACGAGTCTTTTGAAGGGAATCGCCTTCACCAGTGGTGCCAGCATGGTCTTCAACGGCATCACCGCCGCGAACACCGCGCGAATGGCGAGGACGCAGGAGCAACAATTCGCACTCCAACGAGAGCAGCATGCGCTTCAGCAGGCCATAGCCGAACAGACCGCCCGGCATGAGTTCTCGATGTGGCGGCAGACGCCGGAGGGTGCGGCGTTCGTCGACTGGCAGCGACGTGCCGCTGTCCTCATACCTTTCCTGCGCAACCGCGAACGGGTCTGGAACGCCGTGTGGGCGGATGCGATCAGGCGAGCACAGGACGAGACCCCCCCTGACGAGAGGCAGCGTTTCGCGAGTCATCCTGCGCGATTGCGGCAGACCGGACTCAAGGTCGCTTTCCTCATCAGTTTCGCCCTTTCCGGCTTGTTCGCGCTCATGATGCTCTTCCAGATCATGAACGGGGCGCTTTCGGAGTCCCTCTCGCAGGCCGCGGACAACGACCGATTCACCTACGCGGAATGCCTTGAGATCCTCGACGACCCCGACAACTTCATCATGAGCGAGGCCGACTGCGAGGCCATCAACCCCAACCCCTCCGGACCGATCGTCCAACGAGCCGTACCACTGGTGCTGTTCGCCGGGCTGGGGATCACGTTCTTCGTCATGCGCAAGGTCAGACAGCGAGCGGCGATGGCCGATCCGATCGTGGAGAACGAGACCGCGGCAAGGATCGCCAAGTGGGGGTTCGACCCGCTGACCACGCGGGGCGCGTGGTACCCATGGCACGAATCGCAGGGATTCACCGGCTACCCCGACCACATCGAACACATGGTGCACAGCGGCCCCTCCCAGCGCCCGCAGCCCTCACAGCTCATTCCGCTCCAGGTGCCGACCCCCAGGTCGCCGTCCCAGGGGCTCCCCGACGAGGTCAACGGTGTCCTGGCTTCGTTCCAGCAGGAGAACGAGAGCTTCTCCCCCTGACCGCGAAGAGGTGGCACCACACCTCGGGACACCCTCGTCAGAGGCGAAGCGCGTCCTCGGGGAGCCGGTGACGTCTCCAGGGCCGGGGCGGGGTGGGCGCGTCGGCGCCGGCCGCCGCTTCGGGCCCCGGGGCGGCCGGTTCCTCGATGATGAGGATCGGCGCGTCCCTCGCCCTGGATCGACCCCTGCGATCCGGGCAACGAAAAGGCCCTGCGAACAGGGCCCTCGTTGGTGTCCGAGGGGGGACTTGAACCCCCACGCGCTTCCAGAGCACGAAGGAGAGTAAGAGCAGGTGAGACCGCGTATGAGCAGGCGTTACCGGGGGAGGTCAATCCCCGTTCATACCGGTTGAATCGGGCTCTGTCGGGTTGGGTTGCAACCCGGTTGCACCCCGGAAGAGTTGCAACCCGGTTGCACCCCGGAAGAGAGGTCTTGTCCCGCATCACTGGGGCAGGGCCTCTGTCATGTCCGGGGACAGTCACCTCAACAGGTCATCCCGGACGACTCGCCCCTGTTGGGTGCCCCCTTGATAAGGCCCCCTCACTGTCAGGCCCTCTCTGTGGCTCTCAGGCCCTCTCAGGTGGACAGTGGTCAGCGTTGCCAGCAAGGCCCCTCTAGTAAGGCCCCTGTGTGTACAGCGTGCCCTCTGCGTGCTGCCTCTCCTGTGCTTGTGCTGAACACGTGCTGACCTTTCCTGTCGCTGCCCTCACTGACTCCTGACGAGTCCACAGCTTCCAGACCTGCACACGTGTTGACCTTGTGTCCTTGAGTGCTGCTACGCGCTGACGTGGCTTCTCACAGGACCATCTATCCGTGTTCACTCCTGAGGAGAAGAACAGGCACAAGAAGCCCTGTCCATGCAGGTAAGCAACAAGGTCCAAGAAGAACACCACACGCTCAAGGGCTTTTCATATGTGCTGTTCTTGGCTGTGGTCTCTCTGAGAGAAGAGGCAGAAGATGTCAGCCTCAGGCAGAGATATAAAGCCCGAGGAGAGAGTCAATGCGCAGGCCGAGGGGAGATATCTTATAAGGCCCCGTTGCAAACCTGGGGTAACACCTATTAGAAAACTTCTCAGACCCCGCCGGGGTTGGGTTTTCTATGTGAATACGAGTCTGGAGAAATTAGTAGGATCTTCCCATGGCTGGATTTTTACTCCTTCCTAGACCTCCTTGCTTGGATGTCCTTGTGATCTGGATGGATCTAGGTGATGATGGGGAACATGGACTTCAGCAAGTATCCCAGCATGTCAGATGGTGACTATCCCATTGTCGGGGCAGGCGA
Source organism: Nocardiopsis sp. N85 (assembly GCF_028882275.1). GTDB lineage: Bacteria > Actinomycetota > Actinomycetes > Streptosporangiales > Streptosporangiaceae > Nocardiopsis > Nocardiopsis lambiniae. The sequence goes on along the minus strand of NZ_JARBUT010000008.1, from coordinate 199,672 downwards.
AGACATTCCCCTATATGTCGGCCCCCTTGATGTAATCAGAGAGGGAGAATCCTACTCTGGGGAAGGCGTCCTGCGCTGGACGTGGTTCCCGTTCCCCCAAGTTGAATATGAAGTCTTCTGTGATCAGGTTGAGGCCGGGCGGATCTTCTATGAAGATGACTTCAAGGTGAAGATTCCAGATCAAGCTGACTTCTCGCGTACGCAAGAACAGAAAGAACGGACCAATGATACTTTTGTAGTCCACAGTATTGGCCACATGGGAAGCGTGGTTGAAGGGTCTGAGGCTGGCGTTGAAAAAGTACAATTCTTTGTTCCCAACATGCTCAATGTTTACGGGTCGCCCCTGACGGATGGGAAAGGTGCCTGGAAGGGAAAAATTGAGCTTCACGGAGGCGACTGGGAGGTCACTCTTGAAGCTCGGCGTGATTTGAACATTCAGGAGAAAAAGATCAAAAAGGAGGGGAGGTATGTTGTGACTCACGTCGGTTACCTGTCACGTTCAGACGGGTATGCCATGGAGGATGGGGAAGTGACCCGGGCTCTGCAACTACTGAAGTACTGCCTGAGCTTCGGGGTTGGCCGATATATTTCTCCAATGCTGGCAACGGGATATCTGGATGGCGAAATTGTGTGGCGCGACTTCCGCGTTCCAGAGATTTCTGAATGGCGCGCAACAATACCGGCAATCGACACATTTAATAGCAGTTCACTGCAAGAGCTTTTCGCATGTTTTGCGAAGCTCTGGGGAGATGAGTTCGAACGTGAAGTTCTGATTCGCGCAGTTCAGTACAGCATGGCAGCGAATAATCCTCATCCAGTTGAGATTGCGACATCAATCGCGCAATCAGCACTAGAGATGCTTGCGTATGAGAAATTCGTGGAGGAAGAAAAAAAATTTAAGCCTGGAGATTTCGAAAGAAGAGGGGCAGGGCTAAAGATTGAAGAACTTTTGGATGCCATGGAGATACCGAATGAGATAACTGATCAGTTTGAACAGCTAAAGGAAGTTTCGAATCACGAAAATTGCCAAGGAGTCCTCGGGCCAAGCGTTATTGCTTGGATGAGGCAAGGTGTGATTCATCCATCACGAAATAAAGTAAAACATTCCGCCAGGGCATGGATTGAAGCATGGGAGCTAATTCGCCATTATCTACTCTTGGTAGTGCTGCGGAGGATTGACTATCATGGTTTTTATAGGAGTCCTACTGATCAAGATCCCCAAACCGGAAAGATGGACAGGGTTCCTTGGGCAGTAGCTAAGAAATAGATAGATCCCGTTGAAGGCTGGGCCTTCTGTCAGCATACGAGTCTGGGGTTTTCATTTTTTGAAGACTACATACGCCTTGACCAGGTCCTATGAGTTTCTGCCGGGGTGGAAAAACTGATGGTTGAATACAGAAACCCACCAAGGGGGCGGGGCCAAGGTGGGCATTCTGCTTGAGGGGGTGAATCTGGGGGAGTTAGAGTCGCCCGTCCTTCACTTCCTGAAGGAAGTTCGTCCATTCGGGAGAGTTGAAGCTCAGGTGTCCGAGTTCCCTATTCTGGGTATCCCGAATCAGAACACTGTGAGAGCCTTCCTTGACTTCCACACAGCTAGTTTCTCCCTGGCTGTAGCTGGACTTATGCCACTCGTTCACAGTGCTTCCTTTATTTCGGTCATCTTCGCTAGAGAGGCGTCGGGGGGTAGAGCCCACGACAGAAGCTTATTATACGCGACTTCTAGCCTGCGCACTTGCGGGGCCTCATCGGTGATGTGCTCTCCTGTGGTGTGTTCTGAGCACACAAGGGGACTTCGGTCACCAATGTATATGAGGCGGAAGGCTCCTGCTGTCCAGGTGAAGTCATTCAAGCCTAAGGGTAGTAGCTGAATTGTCACTCCCTCTGCTGTCGCCTCTTTCGTCAAGCGCTCAAGCTGTTCTCTCATGACATCAGAGCCCCAACCCTTTGGGTCAAAACAAGTTCGGGGATGACAGCACTTAGCATGAGTGAATCATCCGTGCGAAGTCGTTCACGCCAAGCCTTGCGGGCTGCGATGGTTTTTTGGATGCGGGCCTCATCGGCCATGGGGACTGTGTGGGAGATGAGAACTCGGGCGTACTCTTCTGTCTGAAAGAAGCCCGGAACTACGAACGGGTGAAAAAAGCGGATTTCCTCTGCTTCCTTCTCGTACTCGCCAGACTGTTCGTACCAGCCTGACCCGCTCTCTGAGCGTTCCACATCACGCCACATCCTGAGCAAGGCCCCGTTTGTACCAAAGGCGGAGTCCATTGCTTCCACGATGCCCTGTTTAGGGGAGCGGACAGCACGCTCAACCTTGCTGTGGTAGGTCGCTGAGTAGTTGGTCAACTTGGCTAAATGCTGGAGGGACCAACCTTCTTGCCTGCGCAAACTCCTGACGTGGTCCCCAAAACTGACCCATGCGGGTTGCTTCTGGTCCGCCATGTACCAAGCGTGTCACAGCAGTGGTACACGCTTGTACTCGATAAGCCCATTCGTGATCGTTCTGTATCCCACCTTCCAAGGGCTCTATGCAGGTGGCAGCCTCAACGGCATGACCAGTACAAGCCCGTTGAAGGAAAGCGTGACGCCCGGGGACATCCGACATTGGCAGCTTCTCAAGTTGAAGGAGTTGCAAAAGGGACTTATGGGGCGACAGGTGATTGCTGTTGTCCGTGCTCAGGACCTCAACGCCCTTGAGTCCGACAGCCCCGGAGACTGGCAGGCCGGGGAGTCCCCGGAACTGCATGTGTCCATTCCGGGTACCAAGAGCCCTGTTGTCGTCAGGGTGTCGGAAGACCTCTATGTGTGGCAGCGCGCGAACGGGGAAGAGCGCGCCTGTCCGGTGGTTCTCTACCCCAAGGCCCTTGAGATGGTCATCTACACGGTGAACGTGTCATGAGAGCCGTGATGGTCGGTAGACAGGTTCAGGCCCTTACCGGCCTGTACAGAGCCCTTGAGAAGAACAGGGTTCCCGGAGCTTCCTTCAGCAGAAGTGAAACGGACCCCGCCGTCTACACACAGGACACCTGTACTCGGGTCCGTGAAGGCATGTTCTTCATCAAAAGGGTTTCCCCCTATGGCGCGGTTCTCGAAACCGCTTCCATCTCCGTTGACCGGGTAACCATGGCTGCCGCAATGGTCCATGCCATGACAACCCGTCCGGGTATTCCCGAGTAAGGGAGAGCACATGTCACGAGACTCCCGAGAAACGTCCCTCGCTTGGCTCCGTGATGAGTTGGCCAAAGCCGGGGTCCGAAGCTACATCCTCCCCGCGAACAACACACAGGATCCGAGCCTGCATTGTGGCTGGGGAGAAAGCATGGTCACCGTGAACATGTGCTACGGAAGCTATCTCTTCCGTGACTCCTCTGAGCAGTGGGTGAAGGTTCCCGGGAATCGCGCCCAGGAGTGCGCGGACAAGATCCTTGCAGGAGGAAATCGGGGAGGTGGTAGAGGGATCTAGCAACCTGGCTTCCTTCTGAGGGATTTCCGGCCTTGAAAGCGGTCGGTTCTATTAGGCGTGCCCTGATTCAAAAAAGGTAAGAAAAGCCTCCCTTCGAGGCTAGGTGTCATCGGATTCCGAGTGAGGGAACCTCAGGGTGCAGGAAGAAGGTTCAGCGGTTCAGCAGAGACTTCACGTGGTCTCGGATCGGATGTTCAAGATGGGAATGGAAACCGGCTCGGATGCCACTCATGACCATCTCTGCCATGTAGAGCTGAACTAGGAATCCCTGCTTGCCCGAGAGGACATCAGAGAAGACTTCACGGACACGGTCAGCGGTAGGGGGATGGCTGAGGCTGTACGTCAGGAGGGTTGCAGCATCAAGGCCCACAGGGGCGAACCCGTAGCCCTCCCAATCAACAATCACTAGATCAGGTGTCGAGAGGAGGTTAACCCAATGAAAGTCGCCATGGCTTGCACACCACTTCAGTCCTGTGGTGTCAACGGTAGCCCCGGCGACCTTGCGAATTCGGGAGAGAACTCCGAACTTTGCCCTTCCCGGGCCTGCCCCCTCGGACATCTGGATAATGTCGTGGGCTTTCCGAAGCTGACGCCACCACTCGTCCGAGACATTCGGAGCTTCCGTGATGGCTGGTTCCTTGGATATGGGGCTTGCTTCGATGTACTCGAAAGCCTCTCCCCGGACCTGCCGGATATTCCCCTGTTCGGGGTCTGTCTCCTCCCACTCGGTTCGGTTGATGATCCGAGGCATGGGAACCCTGTCGGTCAGAACTTGGGCTTCCTCGTTGGCGTTCGGACGAACCCAAGTGGTCGCATCCTTAACCAGGGCTACACGAACCCAATATTGATCTCCGAAACCAGATTCGGCACGAACGGAAGCAGTGACATCAAGAAGGCCAATCCTCACAGGTCCGCTCTTGATCAACCCCATGCGGGAAAGAGCCTGATTCAAATGCTGCTCAGTCATCTTCATGGTCGCGCTCCGCCTTCCTTCTGTGAAGTTGCAGGCAGGCTAACACTCGAAAGAGCGCCATACACGCGAGAAGGGTTAATCAATGAAGAACGAGACGACCAGGTACACGGGCACGCACGAGAAGGACGAGTCCGAGGACAACACGAACATCCTGGGGTCGTGCTCCTGCGGCTGCGGTGAGAACGTCGGCTGGTGCAACGGGTCGGTCTAGTCCCCGGTTCTCCGGAACTGATGATCTGGCCTGACTCCTGAAAGGAGGGTTCTCCGGCCTTCCCCGGTTGGGGAACCCTCCCCGGGTTCGGGTATCGTCCCTATGACAACCACAAATGAAGCGGCCCCGGTAGGCGCGCCAACGCCAGTCCGGGGCCTTACTCTCAACCTGCTATCACCAGGAAGAAGAGCTATGAGCGACCTTATCAGTCGTGCCATGGCAGCGTTCGCCGCTACGCTGCTCTCCCTTGCCTAACCGGGCGTGTCCCTAGAGGCCCTGACAGCCTCTCAGGAGGCTTCCGAGAGGGAAGGCCTTCCCCCGGCCTTCTCAGGCCCTCACAGGGCCTCTGAGTGCCCCTTGTGCGCTACCCGGAAGAGGTCTGCCCGTGTGCGTGGCTATTCCCGGCCTGTGAAGCCCTACGCCTTCGGCTCTGCTGAGTGGTGGGAAGCGCACAACGCTTCCAAGAGGCCACAGGCGTTCATTGTGAACGACAGGCCTTATCGGCAATACGTTTCATAACCTCATGGCATAACAGAGGCCCTGACAGTTGGCGCTGTCGGGGCCTTCTCTGATCGAAAAACAAACTCGCTGAGATCACCTCAATGGAACACTTCAAGTACCCGGAACAAAGTGAGGATACTTGGATATGTGGAATTGGTGGTTCCATGACATGGCCACCTCTTGAGAAGGTGGCCTAGTTTCCAGGGCTCGGAGACCTTAAGTCGGAGAGTTCGTGTCTGTAAAACAAAACGGCCAGGGGGATGCCCTGGCCGTATGTGTTAATAACTTGCTTGGCGCTTGGAGCTTGAGGCTCCAAGCTCAATAATACTTACTTACTCCTTCCTTCTTAGACACCGCTACACGGTGGACTCCTCAGCCATCGTGCATCCCCAGCAGATGCAACCCTCCTCATGGGTGCACACATCTCGGTCGGCCTCTGGTTCTTCCCTGCCTTCCCCAACCTGATGGGTTGCAAGTGCCCTCCTGAGTGGGGCATCTCCAAGGTCAACCACGTCAACGATCTCCAGTGCCAGAGAGTCCGTGAGCGCCCGGAAGCCATCGTTCTTCGTCCCTGCAAGCTCATCCACAAGAACACATGGAACCGAGAGCGCCAGGCGTGGCGCGCGTCCCTTCTTGCCCCTCTGTGTCAGCACCCCAGACTCTAGAAGGATGTCGAGTTGTCCATAGAGGTTGTGCCCGTTTCCACTGAACCCTAGATCTTGGGAGATCCTGGTGATTCCGACTTGGGACAGGTTGGTTCTCCCGTTGATGTGCCACGAAATCGCAGTGCTCAGATGAAGCGCGTTTCGTGTGCAGTCTTCCCCGTTGAGTAAGCCTCTTGGCTTCTTGAACTCCTGGAATACCATTCTCTGCCAGAGGATGACTGCGTCTGCGTAAGCTCTGTCCAGAAGTCTTCTTGTTTGGATTTCCATGGGTTCCCTTCTTTAATGATTCACTCGGTTGGCTTCTAGCCAGTTCTCAACGTCGTTCTCCCTGAACCTGAGGTGCTTCCCGACCAGGAACCCGGGGAGGCCCCATTTCCTCCACTCGCTGTAGACGGTCCGCTTGGGGATGTTCAGGTGGTTCGCCAGGTCCTCCACGCTCAGGAGCGCGTTGCGGGTCTTGGTCTGCATGGGCCTCCATCTCGATGTCCCACCGTGGTACACGGCGTTGTCCATGTCCTGTGTGCCATGACTCTAGGACTGACACCTGGCATGCGTCAAGTGCTGTGTGCTACTGTGCTTCGCATGAACCGGGAAGAACTTGATCCGAGTGTGTACGGCTGGAAGCTTCCGGAGGGTTGGCGTCTCTATGCCTACGAAAGGGGTGGAGAGCCTGCGATCCTCGTTGGTCGCTTCGACGTGGGGGAGGGCTGTTACGCCCTGGTGGAGGCGCACGTACACGCGCCGTTCAACGGACCCACACGTGTGACCGTCATCGCTGAGACCACCGAAGCCGCCAACCAGAGCGACGGCGTCACGGTCGAGATGATGCGGGGCGTTCCGCTGGGGGAGGCACGGCGGGTGATCACGGAATGGGTGCATCGCATCCGTGCCGAGGTCTCCCCTGAAGACTCTCCGGCCCCTCTGCCCGCACGGGTCGAGTCCCCCAGGGACTACGCCATGGTGGCCAGGGAGTACGTCCGCCTGATGGATGCGGGCGAACGTCGTCCCATTGAGGTCATGGCCCAAGCATGGGGGGTCTCCCGGAACACGGCCAGCGCGCGTGTCCGACGTGCGCGGAACAGAGGACTGCTCATGCAGATGGGGAGCACCACAGGGCGTCTCAGCGCGAAGCTCACGGAAGCCGCTGAGGAGTTGCTGAGGGAAGACGAGTAGCCCCGCCTCCGGAACGCTGAACAGTCACAAGAGAAGAAGGAGTGTTGTGCCTCGCAAGAGATCGAACGGTGACGGAAGCGTCTCCCCTCGAACCCTCAAGAGCGGCAAGACCGTCTATGACGTGTGGGTCTCGTACACCAACCCCGTCACGGGGTTGAAGGAGCGCTACAGCAAGAAGGGGTTCCCGACCAAGACGGAGGCTGAGAAGCACCGCCGGGCGAAGGTCGCCGAAGCTGAGCGTCAGGCCCTGGTCAACCCGTCAGACCAGCCGCTGAGCGCCTACCTGGACGCCTGGTTGGAAGCCCACCGCATCAAGCAGCAGACCAGAGCGGGCTATGAGCGCAAGATCCGACTCCACGTGAAGCCCCACATCGGGAAGGTGAAGCTCGGGAAGCTCACGGGGGTCATGCTGACGAAGCTCTACAGGACCCTGGAGGAGAAGGGGAGCCCCTACCCGGCCAAGGGTCCCCTGAGCGCTCGGAGCATCCGAGAGGTCCACACGATCCTCTCAGCGGCTCTCAACCAGGCCGTGAAAGACGGCCTCCTGGTGGTGAACCCCGCTGTTCAGGCCAAGCCCCCGACGACGAAGGAGGCGGCTCCCCCGGAGTTCTCCGTCTGGTCGGGGGAGGAGCTGAGGGCCTTCCTCCACGCGGAGAGGGACACGGCTCACTATCCGGTGTGGCACTTCATCGCCTCCACAGGTGTTCGGCGTGGCGAAGCTCTCGGGCTTCGCTGGCAGGACATCGACCTTGAGGCCAAGACGGCGGTGATCCGTCAGACGGTTGGTGTCATCGAAGGGAGGATCATCCGGGAGCCGCTGCCCAAGAGCAGCAAGCCCCGTGTGATCGACCTGGATGAGAAGACGGTCAAGGTCCTCAAGCGGCACAGGGTCGCTCAGGCCAAGGACCGCTTGGAACTCGGGTCACGGTGGCTGGATGAGGGCCTGGTCTTCGCCAAGGGCTCCTACCGCCTGAGGAAGGGCACCTTCGCCGGGGGACCCATGCACCCCGACAGGGTGTCGCGAGTGTTCGACGCCCGTATTCACAGGCACGGGCTCACGGACATCCGGCTTCACGACCTGAGGCACACGTGGGCGACCCTGGCTCTCAAGGCCGGGGTTCCCGTGAAGGTGGTTCAGGAGAGGTTGGGCCACGCCAACCCGTCCATCACGATGAACATCTACGCTCATGTGCTCCCGGGCATGCAGGCCCGTGCCGCCGACCAGGTGGCGTCCCTCTTCGGGTGATCCGCTCCGCTCGCACCCTCCGTTGTGATCCGGGCATGAAAAAAGGCCCTGCGAACAGGGCCTTCGTTGGTGTCCGAGGGGGGACTTGAACCCCCACAGCCTTAACGGCCACTAGCACCTCAAGCTAGCGCGTCTACCTATTCCGCCACCCGGACCGGTGGTGTTCGGCGGGTCTCCCGCCGGACAGGTCAACAATAGCAAAGGTCCGGAGTGCCACGAACCGCTTTTCGGGCCGGGGGTGATCGTGACAGTGTCGGGTGCGACGAGCACAGAGGCCATGGTGGAACGGGAGCGTCCGATGACACGGGAATCCGAGGGTCCGAGCACGGCGGAGGTCGAGGTCGTCGACCTGTGTCGAGAGCTCATCGCCTTCGACACGTCCAACTACGGCGACCACTCCGGGCCGGGTGAGCGCAAGGCCGCGGAGTACGTGGCGGGCAGGCTCGACGAGGTGGGGGTCGAGTCGACCGTCTATGAGAAGCACCCCGGGCGCAGCAATGTCGTGGCGCGGATCGAGGGTGTGGACTCCGACCGTCCGCCCCTGCTGATCCACGGGCACCTCGACGTGGTCCCCGCCGCGCCCGAGGACTGGACGCATCACCCGTTCGCCGGTGAGATCGCCGACGGGTGCGTGTGGGGCCGCGGCGCCGTCGACATGAAGAACATGAACGCGATGGTCCTGGCGATGCTGCGGCAGCGGCTGCGCGAGGGGCGGCGCCCGCCGCGCGACATCGTCCTGGCCTTCCTCGCCGATGAGGAGGCGGGCGGTACCTGGGGCGCCCAGTACCTGGTGGACGAACACCCGGACCTGTTCGCCGACTGCGACGCGGCCATCAGCGAGGTCGGCGGCTTCTCGTTCACGGTGAGGGAGAACCGCCGTCTCTACCTGATCGAGACCGCGGAGAAGGGCATCGCCTGGATGAAGCTGACCGCGCGCGGCACCGCCGGGCACGGTTCGATGGTCAACCGGGACAACGCGGTCACCGAGTTGGCGGCGGCGGTCGCCCGGCTGGGCGCGCACGAGTTCCCGGTGCACCTGACCCCCACGGTGAGAACGTTCCTGGAGGAGATCTGCGAGGAGTTCGGGATCCCCTTCGACGAGAACGACCTGGACGCCACGGTCGCCCGACTGGGGCCGATCGCCCGGATGATCGGGGCGACGCTGCGCAACACGCTCAACCCCACGGTGCTGGGCGGGGGCTACAAGGCCAACGTCATCCCGGGTGAGGCCACCGCCCAGGTGGACGGCCGCTTCCTGCCCGGGACCGAGGACGACTACTTCGAGCGGATCGACCGGCTGCTCGGCCCCAAGGTGAGCCGGGAGTTCATCCACCACCTGCCGGCGGTGGAGACACCCTTCGAGGGCGGGCTGGTCGACGCGATGTCGGCGGCGCTGCTGGCGGAGGACCCCGGGGCGAAGGCCGTCCCCTATTGCCTGTCGGGTGGAACGGACGCCAAGAGCTTCTCCCGGTTGGGCATCCGCAACTTCGGCTTCGCCCCCCTGCGGCTTCCCCCGGAGCTGGACTTCGCCGGCATGTTCCACGGTGTGGACGAGCGGGTGCCGATCGACGGACTGCGATTCGGGGTGCGGGTCCTGGATCGGTTCATCGAGATGAGCTGATCCGCCCCCACCTGCGGTGATTCGCCCGGCGGCCACTGCCGAGAAAGTTCTCGGCAGTGGCCGCCGTTCTCGTGCGTCATCACTGAACGTGATGCTACGGTGGCTGTGAGTTCAGGGATGCGATGGCTCAAGCACGTTTCACCGTGCTTCCGTGGCATTCGATCCGAGCGGCGCCGCCGTGCGGGACCGTCCAGCAGCAGGGAAGCGAGGGGCATCGATGGTGCTCACGGGCCGGGAGTGGTCGGTATCGACCGTCCGCGCTGCCCGTGGTGACCGTGCCCTGTACCGTCTTCTGCTCCTGTCCGGCATCGTCGCCGTGGCATGGCTGGCCGGAGTGGGTGTCGCTCACGGTGACACCGACTCCGGCCGTCTCGTGGAACGGGTCCTCGGTTCCGAGGGCGTCGTCGAGAGCACCGGCCGTTCCGCGGCCGACGAGGTCGGGACGACCGGTAAGGCGGCCAAGGCCGCCGCCGGCACCCTGACCGGCACCATCGTTCCCCAGGCCGCGGCGCTTCCCGCCACGGCCCTGGAGGAGACCGGCGTCACCGGGACCCTGGAGGGCTCCTCCGCGGTCCGGGTCGTCGAGGACACCGCGCGGGCCGTCGACGGCACCGCGCACAACGCCGGCCGTCTGGTCGAATCCGTCGCCACCACCGGCCACGACGTGGTCGGCTCCGCCGACGGCGCGCTGCGCGACGGTGACCTGGTCGGCACCGTGACCACCGGCCTGGCCGAATCCACCGGGAGCCTGGGGGCACTCGACGGCGTGAACACCATGCCCGTCGAAATCCCCCTGACCGGTGGACCCGACACCCCCGCCGCCGTGGCCAGGTCCGCGGTGGACCGTGCGGTCGGGTCCGCCACGGACGCCGTCGAACCCTCCAGGCGCACCGCGCCCGGCTTCGACCGGCTCTTCGCCGCGGGCGACTTCCGGAGCCCGTCCCCCGGCACCGCCGAGGACACGGACGCTCCCGTCGCCGACGACGACCGGGGTGAGCGCATCCGCCTCATCGCGGGCGGCTCCCACGGTCCGAGCGGCGGGGACGCCACCGGTGCGTCCGCCCCGTCGTTCCCCGCGCCCGGCGCGGCCGGGTTCCTGATGGCTCGGGCCGCTCACATGGCCCCCCGGGCCCAGCGGGTCGCCCTTCCCGGCGACCCCACTCTCGTCGTGCGCGATGCCGCCGACGACCCCACCTTCTCCCCCGACTAGCCGCGCCTTCACCACCGCGGTCGGTCCGGTGCGCCCACGCGCCCTCCCAACCCGCTGACTTCTCGAAGGCGTGCCCCCGAACGGGTCCCTTCTCCGGAGTCGGACGACCGCGGTCCACGCAGCAATCACGACCTCTCGCTGACAAGGACACGCGATGACCCATCGAACCCACGCCAGGATCGCGGCTCTGACCGCCGCCGGACTCCTCGCACTCGCCCCGGCCGGATTCTCCTGGGCCGACACCGGCACCAGCGGTAACGGCTCCATCGGCGGCGGGAACCAGATCCACGCCGACGTCGACGCCCCCGTCAACCTGTGCGGCAACTCGCTCGCGCTCCTGGGCGTCGCCGGCGCCCAGTGCGCCGACGGCGACGCCTCGACCCAGGACAGGGGCGGGAGCAGGGGCGGGGAGGGGCACCCGCCGCCCCTGCCCGGCTACGCGCCGGAACCGTCGGAGGGACCGTCCGAGGGCCCGTCGGAGGGCCCCTCCGAGGGACCGTCCGAAGGCCCCTCCGAGGGACCGTCGGAGGGACCGTCCGAAAGCCGCTCCGAGGGACCGTCCGAAGGCCCCTCCGAGGAGCCGGAGGAGAGCGAGAGCCCTTCCGGGCCGCCGACCGACTCCAGCACCTCGCGCGAGCCCTCCGAGCCCGGCCCGTCCCAGGGCACCGAGCTCCCCCTGACCGGGGGGTCCGGTCTGCCCGCTCTGATCATCGCCGCGATCGCCGTGGCCGTCGCCGGGACCGGTCTGGTCCTGGCCGGTCGTCGACGATCCCGAGCCTGATCCCACGGCTTCCCGGGCCGTTTCCACGGCCCGGGGGTTGACGCGAGTCCCGTAGCACCGGCCGAGGCCATGTGCGCGGGGTTCACGTCAGCCACCGCCCCACCAGGGCGGAGCTGACCGACGGGGCGCGCGCGTCCGTCCGCAGCCGGTGGACGGCAACGCGGCGCAGCCCTCAAGCACCGGCCGACACGCACCGCCCAGGTGCGGGGCCGACCGGATGATCCCCGGCCTTGGCCGAAGGCCCGTACCCCACCCAGGGGTGTGGAACGGCCTGTGGACCGAGCACACACACCTTCTCAATCAGTACCTTTTCGAAAGGACTTCCCACATGGCTAAGTGGGTCAGGACCTCTGCGAAGTCCGTCCTGCTGGCGGCGGGTTTCGTCGCTCTGGGCAGTGGCGTGGCCTTCGCCGACAGCGACGTCGCGACCAGCGGCAACGGCTCCATCCTCGGTGGTAACCAGGCCGTCGCCAACGCCGACGTCCCGGTCAACGTCACCGGCAACGCGATCGGCGCCGTGGCCGGTATCGCCGGCGCGTCGACCACCGGCAGCGACGCCGCCGTCATCGACCACCACCACAACGAGATCGCCACCTCGGGCAACGGTTCCGTCCTGGGCGGCAACCAGCTGGTGATCGACGGCGACGTCCCCGTGAACGTCACCGGCAACGCGATCGGCGCCGTGGGCGGCGTCGCCGGAGCTTCGAGCACCGACTCCGACGCGGTGGTGCGGCACGGCGGCCACAAGCACGGCCACAAGCACGGCCACAAGCACGGCCACAAGCACGACCCCGACGTCGCCACCTCCGGCAACGGCTCCCTCGTCGGCGGCAACCAGATCGTCGGTGACCTGGACGTTCCGGTGAACATCTCGGGCAACGCGATCGGCGCCGTGGGCGGCGTCGCCGGTGCGGCGGCCACGGACGCCGACGCCCTGGTGCGGGACGGACACCACCACCACAACCACCACCACAACCACAACCGCGACCACTACTCCGCCGCGGGCGACATCACCCCGGTCGACCTGGTCGCCGAGGCCGCGGAGAGCGTGCGGCTCCTGCCGGACACCTCCGGTGTGGACATCGGCACCCTCCAGCAGTCCGCTCCGGTCCGTGAGCACCAGTCGATCGCGACCTCGGGCAACGGTTCCGTCCTGGGCGGCAACCAGCTGGTGGCCCACCTGGACGTTCCGGTGAACGTCGCGGGCAACGCCGTCGGGGCCGTGGGCGGCGTCGCCGGCGCGGCCTCCACCGACAGCAGCGCGGTGGTCAAGGAGGCGCACGAGGACATCGCGACCTCGGGCAACGGTTCCGTCCTGGGCGGTAACCAGGCCGTTCTCGACGGGGACGTCCCCGTGAACGTGGCCGGCAACGCGGTCGGCGCGGTCGCCGGCATGGCGGGCGCGAGCTCCACCGGCGACAACGCGACCGTCGTCCACCACAGCGCCACCGAGCACCAGTCGGGCGTCCTGGACGTGCTGCCCGCCGCCCAGCGGCTGCCCGAGATCCCGGTCTCGGAGATGCTGCCCGCGGAGTACACCGTGAGCGAGACGGCCCAGCAGGCGGTCGCCGAGCACGCTCCGGAGCACGCGGCGGAGCTGCCGGAGGCCCCCGCCTCGGTCGACCCGGTCGGTCAGGTCCTGGGCGCCGTGGGTCTGGGCCTCTAGCGGCCCTGGGGAACCGGTGGATCGGGTCCGATCCGTCGCCGGTGGGGTGAGGCGCCTCGTTCCGTGAGGAACGCGGTGGACTGCGAGGTGCCGAACACCACAGACCCGGATGGATCCGGACGTCCGGATCCCGTCGCGACACGAGCAGGGTGTCGCATCCGTCGCCCGAGCACGGGGTGGATCGCCTCCGCACTCCCGTTCCGTGAGGAACGCGGTGGACTGCGGGTGGGTGGAGGTGTCCGCCTTCGGCTCGGTGCGTCAGTCGAGTCCTCCCGGGAATATCCGGGAGGACTCGCCGCTTTCTGGGGGGTACGGGCACCCGGGCCTTCGTCAAGTGTGATGGAAGTCACTTCGGGGTCGTGTTCCGGGTGATCGTCGGAGTCGGAGACCGCTCTCGAACGAGCGCGGCCGGCACGCGTTGTGCGCGCTACGGGCCGGTAGCGGTGCGGCGAGCGCTTATTCTGCGGTTGCCGGTGGGTGAAGAGCCCGCTCTCCGCGGTGGCGGCCCCGTGCACACGGGTGCCCCCGCCCCACCCACCGACGGGGGATTGCCTGGAGTTTCGGTTACCGTCGGTTTCCACGGGAGCCGAGGGACCGCGGCCGACAGATCACGCAGAGGCTAGACGTAGACGTAGGGGAACACGTGCCACCCACCAAGGGCAGCGCCGGCAAGAACGGCTCGCAGGACAACGGACGACAGGGCTCGGGGACCGCTCTCGTCATCGTCGAGTCGCCCGCCAAGGCGAAGACCATCGCGGGCTATCTGGGCCGCGGTTATGTCGTGGAGTCCAGCATCGGGCACATTCGCGACCTGCCCACCAAGGCCGCCGAGATCCCTGCCAAGTACAAGGGACAGCCCTGGGCACGTCTGGGCGTGGACGTCGACGGGGACTTCGAGCCCCTCTACGTCGTCAACGCCGACAAGAAGTCCCACGTGCGCAAGCTCAAGGAGTTGATGGCCGAGGCCGACGAACTCCTCCTCGCCACCGATGAGGACCGCGAGGGAGAGGCGATCGCCTGGCACCTGATGGAGGAACTCAAGCCCAAGATCCCGGTGCGCCGCATGGTGTTCAACGAGATCACCAAGGAGGCCATCCAGCACGCCGCCGGCAACACGCGCGACCTCAACACCCGTCTGGTCAACGCCCAGGAGACCCGGCGCATCCTGGACCGCCTCTACGGCTACGAGGTCTCCCCCGTGCTGTGGAAGAAGGTCATGCCCAGGCTCTCCGCGGGCCGGGTGCAGTCCGTGGCCACCCGCCTGGTGGTCGAGCGCGAACGCGAGCGGATGGCGTTCACCCCCGCCGAGTACTGGGACCTCAAGGCCGTCTTCGACGCCTCCGGCGCGGGCGTCCCCGCCGGGGACCCCACCGACTTCCCGGCCACCCTGATCTCGGTGGACGGCGTCCGCACCGCCGTGGGCCGCGACTTCACCCCCCAGGGCACGGTCCGCCCCGACCGCACCGTCCGCCAGCTCGACGAGGCGGCCGCGCGGGGGCTGGCCGACCGGCTGTCCGGCGCGTCCTTCGGCGTGACCTCGGTGGAGCGCAAGCCCTACCGCCGTTCGCCGTACGCGCCCTTCCGCACCACCACCCTCCAACAGGAGGCCTCGCGCAAGCTCGGTCTGTCGGCCAAGCAGACCATGCAGGTCGCCCAGCGGCTCTACGAGAACGGCTTCATCACCTACATGCGCACCGACAGCACCACGCTGTCGGACAGCGCGGTGCGCGCCGCCCGGTCCCAGGTCCAGCGCCTGTACGGTGCCGACTACCTGCCGGAGAAGCCCCGCGTCTACGCCAAGAAGGTCAAGAACGCCCAGGAGGCGCACGAGGCCATCCGCCCGGCCGGCGACGAGTTCCGCACGCCCTCCCAGGCCGGACTGAGCGGCCCCGAGCACCGGCTGTACGAGCTGATCTGGAAGCGCACCGTCGCCTCCCAGATGAAGGACGCCGTCGGAGAGTCCGTCACCGTCAAGGTGCAGGGCGCCTCCTCGTCCGGTGAGATCGCGGAGTTCAGCGCGACCGGCAAGATCATCACCTTCCACGGCTTCCTCAAGGCCTATGTGGAGGGCTCCGACGACCCCGCCGCCGACCTCGACGACCGCGAGCGCCGGCTGCCCCCGGTCGCCGAGGGCGACCCGCTCACCGCCCTGGACCTGGCCGCCGAGGGGCACAGCACCCGCCCGCCCGCCCGCTACACCGAGGCCAGCCTGGTCAAGGAGCTGGAGGAGCGGGAGATCGGGCGCCCCTCCACCTACGCCTCGATCATCGGCACCATCCTCGATCGCGGGTACGTGTTCAAGAAGGGCACCGCCCTGGTGCCGTCCTTCCTGGCGTTCGCCGTGGTGCAGCTGCTGGAGCGGCACTTCGGCAACCTGGTCGACTACGCGTTCACCGCTCGGCTGGAGGACGTGCTCGACGCCATCGCCCGCGGCGAGACCGAGAGCCTGCCGTGGCTGCGCCGGTTCTACTTCGGCGGTGACACCCCCCAGGGGGACCGGGAGACCGGGCTCAAGGAACTGGTCGGCGATCAACTCGCCGACATCGACCCCAAGGAGGTCAGCTCCCTGCCGCTGCCGGGCACCGACATCGTGCTCCGGGTCGGCCGCTACGGCCCCTACCTGGACCGCGAGGGCGTCCGCGTCAACGTGCCGGAGGACCTGGCGCCCGACGAGCTCACCCGGGAGAAGGCCGAGGAGCTGTTCGCACAGCCCAGCGGTGACCGCGAACTGGGCACCGACCCGGAGACGGGTCACGTCGTCGTGGCCAAGACCGGGCGGTTCGGCCCCTACGTCACGGAGATCATCGAGGAGCCCGAGAAGGTCGAGGGCAAGAAGGCCAGGGCGACCGCCAAACCGCGCACCGCCTCGCTGCTCAAGTCCATGACCCTGGACACCGTCACCCTCGACGAGGCGCTCAAGCTCCTGTCGCTGCCGCGTGTGGTGGGGGAGATCGACGGCGAGGAGGTCACCGCCCAGAACGGCCGGTTCGGCCCCTACATCAAGAAGGGCTCCGACAGCCGCTCCCTCGCCGACGAGGCGCAGATGTTCACGGTCACCCTCAAGGAGGCCGAGGAGCTGTTCGCGCAGCCCAAGCAGCGCGGACGCCGGGCGGCCACCCCGCCGCTGCGCGAACTCGGCAAGGACCCGGTGTCCGGCGCCGTCATGCTGATCAAGGACGGCCGGTTCGGCCCCTACGTCACCGACGGGGAGGTCAACGCCTCCCTGCGCAAGGGCGACGAGGTGGAGTCCATCACCGACGAGCGCGCCTCCGAGCTGCTGGCCGAACGCCGGGCCAAGGCCCCCGCCAAGAAGAAGGCGCCGGCGAAGAAGGCCCCGGCCAAGAAGACGACCACGACGGCGAAGAAGACCACCGTCAAGAAGACACCGGCCAAGAAGACCGGCACGCCCCGCACGACCGCCAAGGCGACCGACGAGGCCTGAGCCGCGTCCGCCGCACCGCCCCGGCCCGGAGGGAGACCTCCGGCCCGGGGCGGTTCGCGTCGCGTTCACAGCGGGTGTCCGAGTCGGTACGATCTCCATGTCCACTTTCGCTCCCGGTAGGGGAAGCCGTACCCCTATTCGGGGATGATCTTCCGTACTACGCTGGGTGTGGCCGGTGGGAACACCGAAACGCATGTGATCCCCGAACGCTCCACCGAATTCCTCTGCGGACGACGGCCACCCTTCCCCTCCCCCTCACGAATAACCTTGAGCGCTATGAGCAGACCTGCATCCCCGGGAGCGCCGTCCGAGGCGCACAACGTCCTCGCGATCACACCCTTCCGAAGGCTGTGGATCTCGCTCGTGCTGTCCGGACTGGGAGATTGGCTGAGCCTGCTGGCCCTGGTCTCCTTGGCCGCGATCTTCACGGCCGACGCCCCGGTCCTCGTCCGATACCTCGCCATCGGCGGCGTGCTGGCGGTCAAACTCGCCCCGTCCGTCCTGTTCAGCCCCCTCGTCGGGGCCCTCACCGATCGGCTCGACCGGCGATGGACCATGGTCGCCGGCGACGTCCTGCGCGGCCTGCTCTACGTCTCGGTCCCCGTGGTGGGGCTGCTGGCCCCCGGCTTCGCGCTGCCGTGGCTGTTCATCGCGGCCCTCCTCGCGGAGATCGTCGAGCTCCTGTGGACCGGCGCCAAGGACTCCGCGGTCCCCAACCTGGTGCCCCGCAAGCTGCTGGGCCAGGCCGACCGACTGGGGCTGTTCACCGCCTACGGCACCGCCCCGATCGCCGCCCTGCTGTTCGCCGGCCTCGCCTCGATCAGCAACGTGCTCGGCGTCCTGGTGCCGTCGCTGGCCTCACCCGAGGCGGACATCGCGCTCTACCTCAACGGCCTGCTCTTCTTCGTCGCGGCCGGTATCGTCGCCGGCCTGCCGATCCCCGCCCACCGTTCGGCCAAGGACACCCTGAGCCCCACCCGGGACGCCCGGATCCTGCCGGCCGTGTTCCAGGGCCTGCGCGGCTCCGGTGACCCCGTCCTGCTGCGCGGGCTGTCCGTGGGCCTGATCGCCACCGTCGTCGCGGTCGGCGCCGTCATCGGTGTCGGTCGCCTCCACGCGGAGGGCCTCGACGCGGGGAACGCCGGCTTCGGCGTCCTGTTCGCCGCCGTCCTGGGCGGCATGGGCCTGGGCGCCATCGCCGGCCCCCGCGTCCTCAAGCTGTTCAGCCGCCGTCGCCTGTTCGGGCTGACCGCGATCCTCGCGGGGGTCGTCCTGCTGTTCACCGGCGCCGTCGGGGACATGGTCCTGGCCGCGGTCCTCGCCCTGGTCCTGGGCGTCGTCGCGGGCATGGCCTGGGCGACCGCCCTGACCGTGGTCACCCGCGAGATCGAGGACGAGCACCGGGCCGCGGTGCACGCCCACCTCAACGGCGCCGCACGCTTGACCCTGGTGCTGTCCACGGTGCTCGCCCCCGTCGCCGCCGGGTTCATCGGCGACCGCGCCCTCCCGCTCGGTCCGCTCACCTACGACCTGCGCGGTGGCGCCGTCGTCCTGATGGCGGTCGGTCTGCTCGGCATCGCCGCCGCCGTGGTCGCGCACCACCGGGTCAACCGGAACGACCCCGAGGCCGGCCCCGGACTGCTCCCCGAACTCTTCGCCGCCCTGCGCGGCGTCGAGATCACCGAGCCCGTCGCCGAGGACGACAAGCCCTCCGGCGCGTTCATCGTCGTCGAGGGCGGCGAGGGCGCGGGCAAGTCCACCCAGGTGCGCGAACTCACCGTGTGGCTGCGCGACCAGGGATTCGAGGTGGTCAGCACCCGGCAACCGGGCGCCACCAAGCTCGGCATGCGCCTGCGCGGCCTGCTGCTGGACCGCGAGAACTCCCACATCACCCCGCGCGCCGAGGTGCTGCTGTACGCCGCGGACAAGGCGGACCACGTCCAGCAGGAGATCCTGCCGGCGCTGCGCCGGGGCGCGGTGGTCATCAGCGACCGCTACACCGACTCGCTGCTCGCCTACCAGGGCGCCGGGCGCGACCTGGCGGTGTCGGACATCCGCGACATCAGCACGTGGGCGGTGCAGGACCTGGTGCCCGACCTGACGGTCCTGCTGGACGTCCGCCCCGAGGAGGGACTGTCCAGGCTGAGCGGCCCGGCCGACCGGATCGAGTCGGAGTCCGCCGAGTTCCACGACCGGGTCCGCAAGGGCTTCCTCGACCTGGCCCGGGCCGACCCGGACCGCTACCTGGTCCTGGACGCCCGTGAGCCGCGCGAGCGGGTCACCCGCGAGATCCAGAAGCGGGTACGGGCGCTGCTCCCCGACCCGGTCCCCAGCGCCTCGGAGGCCGTCACCGGCATGATCCCGGTCATCAAGAACGACTGATCCGCGCGAAGCGACGTGTGGGGCCCGGGGGCGAACGACCCCGGGCCCCACACGTTCCGGGGTGATCACCGGGAGCGGTCCTGTGGACAACGGCCCGTCCGTCACCCGGGACTCCTATCCTTGGATTCTCAAGCCGTGACGGATCTCGTGGGGGTGGAGTGTGACGGTCTTCGACGACCTGGTCGGTCAACGGGCCGCGGTGGACCACCTGCGGCGGGCGGTGGCCGGGGCGGACGACCTCGTCGCCGGGGGACGGGGCGCCGGGATGACCCACGCCTGGCTGTTCACCGGCCCACCCGGGTCGGGGCGGTCCGAGGCCGCCCGCGCCTTCGCCGCCGCCCTCCAGTGCCGTGACGGCGGCTGCGGCCACTGCGACTCCTGCCACCAGGTCCTCGCCGGCACCCACCCGGATCTGCTGTACGTGCGCCCCAGCGGGCTGAGCTTCGGTGTGGCGGCCACTCGCGACCTGGTCCTGCGCGCCGGTTCCAAGCCCTCCGGCGGGCGCTTCCGGATCGTGCTGTTCGAGGACGCCGAACGCGCCACCGAGGCCGCGTCCAACGCCCTGCTCAAGGCCGTGGAGGAACCCTCGCCGCGCACGGTGTGGCTGTTGTGCACGCCCACCCCCGACGACCTCCTCGTGACCATCCGGTCCCGCTGCCGGTCGGTCACCCTCACCACCCCGGGCACCGGCGAGATCGTCGAGGCGCTGGTGCGGGACGGGACCGTGGACGAGCCCGCCGCCCGGGCCGCCGCCGTCGCCTCGGCAGGCCGGGTGGACCGGGCCCGCCAACTGGCCACCGACCCCGAGGCGCGCCGCCGACGCGAGGAGGTGCTGTCCATCCCGGCCCGGCTCGACGGCATCGGCGCCTGCGTCACCTCGGCCGCCCGGCTCTACGAGATCGCCGAGGAGGAGTCCAAGGCGATCACCACCTCCCTGGACGAGAGGGAGAAGGGCGAACTCAGGGCCGCCTTCGGCGAGGGCTCCACCGGCAAGGGCATGGCCAAGGCCATGCGGGGCTCGGCGGGCGCCATGAAGGACCTGGAGGAACGGCAGAAGCGCCGGGCCACCCGGATCAAGCGCGACTCCTACGACAACGCCCTGTTGGACCTGGCCGCCTTCTACCGCGACGTGCTCACCCTCCAGCTCGGCGCGCCCGTCCAACGCTCCACCGGGGAGCGCTCCGGCGACCTGGAGCGGATCGCCCGTTCGAGCACACCGGAGACGACCCTGCGCCGCGTCGACGCCATCATGCTCTGCCGCGACCGGATCGCGGCCAACGTGCACCCGCAGATCGCGATGGAGGCCATGACCTCGGCGCTCCTCCTCGGCTGAGGCGCCGGACGGGGCGACCCCGCTCCGACGATACGGTGACCAACGGTGCCACCGCCCCGTCGTGACCGAACCGACGGCACGGCCGTCACAGGCGGGGTGGAACCGACCGAGGGTCGATGACGAAGGGTGGACACGGGTGGCGACGAGGCTGCGGACATCGATGGCGGTGACGCTCACCGGCGTGGTGCTGCTGGTGGGCGGGTGCACCGTACCGGGTGCGGGAGAGGGCTCCGAGGAGCCGACGGAGTCGCTCGGCGCGCTGGTCGACTTCACCGACCAGGAGCTGGACTGGGGCGACTGCGACAGCGGCCCCTCCGAGGCGGAGTGCGCCGTCTACGAGGTGCCCCTGGACTACGACGAGCCCCAGGGCGAGCGCATCGGGATCGCGGTCAAGCGGATGCCCGCCACCGGCGACGACGTCATCGGCTCCCTGCTGGTCAACCCCGGCGGTCCGGGCGGTTCCGGGTTCGACTACGTCGACCACGCGCCCTACATCGTCAGCGACCGGGTGCGCGAGCGCTTCGACCTGGTCGGGTTCGACCCGCGCGGGGTCGGCCGCAGCTCGCCGATCACCTGTCTGTCCGCCGCCGAACTCGACGAGTTCATCGGTGCCGAGGCGGAGAGCGTCGACGGTGACGGCGACATGTCCGAACTCACCGAGGCCGGAATGGCGCGGATGGAGGAGAGCAGCCGCGGGTTCGTCGAGGCCTGCCGGACCAACGCCCCCGAACTGATGCTCAACGTGGGCACCGTCAACGTCGCCCGGGACATGGACGTCCTGCGCGCCCTGCTCGGCGACGAGAAGCTCACCTACCTGGGCGCCTCCTACGGCACCCACATCGGCGCCCACTACGCGGACCGGTTCCCCGAGAGGGTGCGCGCGCTGGTGCTCGACGGAGCCGTCGACCCGAGTCAGGACCAGCTCGACCTGAGCGTGGCCCAGGCCACCGGCTTCGAGACCGCGCTGCGCGCCTTCGTCGAGGACTGCCTCACCCGCGGTGACTGCCCGCTGGGCGGGGAGGACGACTCGGTCGCCGACGGCGTCGCCGCCCTGGACGCGTTCCTGACCTCCACCGCCGAGGAACCGCTGACCAACGGTATGGACGATCGGGAGATCAACCGGGCCCGCGCCGAACTCGGTGTGCTCGCCGCCCTGTACTCCGAGAGCTGGTGGGAGCGGGTCCGCCAGGGACTCGACGACGCCATGAACGACGGCGACGGCACCGTGCTCCTCCAGCTCGGCGACGACCTCTACAGCCGCAACGACCCACGGGATTACGAGAACTCCACGGCCGCCCTCATCGCGGTGAACTGCTCCGACTCACCCAGCCCTCGGGAGGTCGAGGACTACGCCGAGGCCGCCGCGGAGGCCGGCGAGGAATCGCCGATCTTCGGCCCCACGTTGGCCTGGGGCGCGCTGCCGTGCGCGTTCTGGCCGGAGGAGGCCGTCTTCTCGGAGGGCCCGTTGGACGGTGAGGGTGCCGCGCCGATCATGGTGGTCGGTACCACCCGTGACTCCGCCACCCCGTACGCCTGGGCCGAAGCGCTCGCGGGGCAGCTCTCCTCGGGGTTCCTCGTCACCCGCGACGGTGACGGCCACACCGGCTACCAGATGGGCGACGCCTGCGTGGACCGGATGGTCGACGCCTACCTCATCGACCTGGAGGTCCCCCGGGACGGGATGGCCTGCGCCTGACCACCGCGCGGGGTGCCGGGTCGCAAAGGTGTACCCGGCACTCCACGAAGACGCTAAACTGGTGATCGCTCGCCGCGTGAACGCACGCGGCGACGCGCCGCCTTAGCTCAGTCGGCAGAGCGATTCACTCGTAATGAATAGGTCGTCGGTTCGATTCCGACAGGCGGCTCCAGCGCAAACGCCACCCCGGTCCGGGGTGGCGTTTCGCGTGGGTGGCCAATCGGGTGACCAAATGCCTACTCGGCGAAGAGGTCCCCCATGACGTGCGCCCCCTCCGTGACCACCGGTCGCGGCTCCTCGCGGTAGACGAGTTCGGTCGTGGCCGTGCCGCTGTGCCCGACCAACCGCGGCCCCTCTCACCGGAGGGCACGATCGACACGTGAAGTGGCCCAATGATTACCGCGAGTGTCCGGTGGCCGGGGGTGAAGACGGGTAAGGGCAGCGCATGAGCCTGTTGTTCATGCTGTCGGCACTGGTGGGAACGGTGCTCGTGCTGGCCGGTGGCTCCTACGCCCTGCGCTGGATCATCGCCTCGATCAACGAGCGACTCACGCCCGCCGAGGCCCCGTCGGAGCCGGTCGACCCCGCTCCCGAGGCGCAGGTCGGCGGGTACGTTCCGGCCCCGCGCACGCCGGGCGAACTGCCGTCGGAGCTGCGCGCCCGGGTGCGCGACCTCGTGGCGCTCGGACGGGCGGAGGAGGCGGTGCGGCTCGTACGGGACCACGTCGACGGAGACGAGGAGCGGGCGCGCGGGATCATCGCCCGACTCGGCGGAGACGACACCGGCACGCCCGCCCTGGAGCGTTGATCACGTTCGGGAGCGGCTCTGGAACCGAGCCCACACGACCGTGACCAGGAACAGGATCGCCGCGATGACGGTGAGCCAGAACAGCCCCTTGATCACCACCCCCACGATCGCCAGGATCAACCAGAGTGCCAGTAGGGCCAGGATGAGATAGATCATGTGCTCCCCCGAGGATGCGTGTTCTGTGGACGCACCTACCCAGCGGAGGATGAGATACGCCACGCGTGTCCGGTGTGGCGGGATGTGCGGATCGCTTCTGGTGGGGTATGGGGAGGTCATGAGTCTGGAAGAAGCATCACGCCAACTGGAAGCCGCGATCCACGACGCCCGGGTCTCCTTCGACTGCATCCTCCTGGAGGAGCTGGATCGGGCGCACGTCAACGCCATCACCGCACGGGCCGCGGTCGACGCGGCCGAACAGGCGATCCGGGTGGAGCTGGAGAGGAAGACCGAGGAGGAGAGGGAAAGGTCGGACTCCTCCTCACAGGAATGAATCGACCGGATTTTTTTCGAACTTATTTTCGAACAGCGGGTATGCTCATGACATGCCCGATCAGTCGCTGAGTTCGGACTGGCCCGCGAGTGTGCACCCACCCGGGTCGGACTCCTTCGAGCGGACGGCCGCGGTGTGGCTGCTCGATCTCCTGCCCGCCGACTACCGGCTGCACGGGGTCCTGCGGCGACACCCGGTCGCCCTCTCCCGGTTGGCGCTCCACTACGTCTCCGCGTCCCTGGCGGCCACCCGCGAGGGCTACCGGACCGCCCGGGTGGAGTTGCGCGACCACATGCCGCCGCACGCCCTCGAACAGGTGATGCGCGCCTACACGGAGGAAGGGCGGCGCACCGCCGCCGTCCTTCGAGCCGTCGAGGCCGTCGACGCGGCCCTGCGCTCCCATCGTGACGGAGAGGTCTTCGAGGAGGGCGCGTGAGAGCCCGGTCAGGCGGTCACCCGGACCACCACGGCGACCTCCTCGCCGGTGTTGACCAGGTGCTGGTGTCCGCCGAGGGCGGTGCCGACCACCCGGGCCCGGCCGGGGGAGAGCTCGGCCGCCGCGCGCATGCGCCCGTCGGCCCCGGACGAGATCAGGTGCGCCCGACCGCTCACCAGGAACAGCACCTCCATGCCGGCGGGCCTGGTCGACTGCGGGACCGGGCCGGACACGAAGCTGTTGGGCTCCAACGCCACGGTGCTCACCCGGAGCCGGCCGCTCGCGTGCCGCCGGGCGACACGGGGCGCGGGCTGCCAGTGGCCGCGCCGGGTGGGCCACAGCGTGGGCCGGACCAGGACGGCGGCGGCACCCCGCGCGGCGGAGACGAGGCGGCCGATCGTGGGCAGACGGCGTTCGGCCAGGTGGGAGTAGCCCGAACGACGGCCTGCGTCCACCACGTCGCCGATGCCCTCCACCGACACCGCGCGCGAGGCGGGGCGGACGTCGAGCGACGTGCGGGCGTGCGGGGCGGAGGTGCGTACCGCGGTGGAGAGAGCCTGCTGGGCCATCGTGAGAGGATCCTTCACGTGGGCGCCCCCCGGACGCGGGGTGGCGCGGATGTCGTCGGTGGGCCCCGTCGTGTGCGGAACGGGGCGGGCGGCACGGACACCTCGAAGGGTGTCGATCACCGCGCGGAAGAGCGCCGGACACCCGGACCGCGTGAGAACGCGGTACGACGGGCGGGCCGTGGGCCTACGGGCGTGGAACGCCTCGGGAACGGCTCAGCGACGACAACACGGACACGCCGCACGGACCAGGTGGCAGGGGGCCGAGAGGGCCCTGCGAGCCATGGCGTCGGTGCGGGTGCGCGGATGCATGGTTGTAAGGAGACCAGCAAAGGCCGGGGGGAGTCAAGCGATCGCGGAGAATCGCGTGTGTCGCCCGTCTCACCCTCATGTGTTGCGGGCGGCGCCGTGTGGTGGTGACATGTGGAACCCGAGTACGGCGTGAGAGCACCGCCGGAAAGGCGTCCTCCCCCGAACGCAGTGACAGGAGTGGCCGTGTCGGCTTGCGCGCCCGGAGGGTCCGATTGAACCCCGATCCGGCGGGGCGGTGGGCGCGCCTGCTCGTGCGGGTGCTCGTCGTCGTGGCCGCCGGGATCATGGCACTGGGGTTCCTCGGTCCGGGCGAGGCCCTGCTGGTCTCCTCCTTGACGGCGCTGACGTTCGTCCTGCTGTGGTTGCGCGGCCGCCCGCGCCGCGGGTCGGTTCCGGATCGTTGACCTCAGCGGGTCTCATACGCGTTTTTCGGCGAAGCGCCGGGTCCCGCGCCGGCGGCGGCGTAGATTCTGGATCATGACGGACCGGGAGCTCCTCCATACCCTGCGTGCCGACGGGCCACCATCGGCGGAGGCCTACGAAAGGCTGCTCGACGCGTACGGGGAGGAGCTGTTCCGGCGCTGCATCCTGGCACTGGGCGATCGCGACGCGGCGCACGTGGTGCTGCGGGACACGCTCATCGTCGCCTGCGCGCACATCGGGCGGCTGACGGACGCCGACCGGCTGGGGGAGTGGCTGCACGCGCTGACGGAGGTCGAGTGCGTGCGCCGGATGTCCTACGGGCATCGGCTGCCGGGGGAGTGGGTCCTGCCGGAGAACACCGGGCTGGTGCGGATCCGTGTGCTCAAGGGTATGGCCACGCCCGAACTCGACGGTTACCGCGCACACGTGGCCGCCCGCGCCGACCGGTTCGACGGTGAGGGCTTCCCCCTCGGCCCGGGGTCGGTGCCCGCCTCGCACGGACCGGCCCTGGTGGGCTCGTTCGGCCTGATGGTGCTGGTGTTCCTGGTCGCGGCCGCCTGCGCCGGGTACCTGTTGACGCGGACTCCGGAGGCCGAAGGCCCCCCGGGCGACCCGGTCGGTCTGTTCGCCCGATGACGCGCCGCGGGTCCTCGCGGACGCCCGTGGGGATCCGGTCGGCCCGGGGCCGACCGCGCGGGGAGCGCCGTCGCCCCGAGGTCCTCTTCCGACGGCGGTGCGGAGCGACAGGTCGGCCCGGCGGGAATGCCGCCGGGCCGTCGTCGCACCTGCCGGGTCGAGGTGGTCCTACTTCTCCGAGTCGGAGATGTGGGAGGAGTCCCCGTGCACGCCGGCCTCTTCGGCGCGCTTGACCGAGGCGATGATCTCCTGCTCGGCCTCGTGGCGGCCGACCCAGCTCGCGCCCTCGACGGACTTGCCGGGCTCCAGGTCCTTGTAGACCGTGAAGAAGTGCTCGATCTCCAGGCGCTCGAACTCGTTCACGTGGTGAATGTCACGCAGGTGTTCCATGCGCGGGTCCGTGGCCGGAACACAGAGCAGCTTGTCGTCGCCGCCGGCCTCGTCGCGCATGCGGAACATGCCGATGGCGCGCGCGCGGATGAGGCAACCCGGGAAGGTCGGGGCCTTGAGCAGAACGAGCGCGTCCAGCGGGTCTCCGTCCTCACCGAGCGTCCCGTCGACGAAACCGTAGTCCGCGGGGTAGGTGGTGGAGGTGAACAGCATGCGGTCGAGACGGATGCGACCGGTCTCGTGGTCCACCTCGTACTTGTTGCGCTCCCCCTTGGGGATCTCGATCGTAACGTCGAATTCCATGCTGACCTCGGCTCCCAATGCGACTAATGTCGCCGTATAACAACAACGTCAGGCCGCGACGCCGAAGGAAGGGCGGGTGCCCCGGTGCGACGGGTACGAGGTGAGGCTTTCCTCACGCTGGCCCTGCTCAACATATTCGTGCTGATCACCGGGTTCGTCGCCCTCGATGTGATCGAGGCCCGACCACTCCCCGCGGTTCCCCATCCGGTCACGAACGCCGAGGGTGTGGCCGCGGCGGAACCCGCGTCCTCGTCCCCGGCGGACCCGGAACGGATCGCGGACGTACTCGATGATCCCATGTCGGCTTTCGGGCTCGCGGAGGGCCTCTCCGGTTTCGTCGTGGACGGCGCCACCGGAGCCACGCTCTTCGAGCGGGACGCGGACGCCCCCGTGACCCCGGCCTCGACCACGAAGATCGCCACGGCCGTCACGATCCTGGACACGGTGGGCCCCGACCACGTGCTGACCACCACGGCCCACTTCGACTCGGCGAGGGGGATGGTGGTGCTGCGCGGGGTGGGGGACACCACCCTGACCACGACCGTCGACTCCGCAGCTTACCCGCAGGTAGCCACTCTGGAGGAGCTCGCGGTCCGCACCGCGGCCGCCTTGGGCGCGCAGGACGTCGGCACGGTCTCGATCGGTTACGACGACTCGCTGTTCACCGGTTCCGCGCTCGGCCCGGGCTGGAAGCCCAACTACGTCACCGAGGGCAGCACGGCCCCCGTCCACGCGCTCATGTACGACAGCGGCCAGGTCTCTCCGGACACGAGCACCCGCTGGCCGGACCCGCCCCTGGCCACGGCCGAGGCGTTCGTCAACGAGTTGAAGCAGGCGGGGGTGACCGTCGAGGGGACGCCGAGCGAGGCGCCCGCCGTGGGCGACCCGATCGCCTCGGTCGACTCGCCGCCGATGTCGGTCCTGGTCGAGTTCATGATGTTGGAGAGCGACAACAACCTGGCCGAGTCCATGGCGCGGATCGCGGCCTTGGAAACGGGCGGTGAGGGCTCCTTCGCCGGCGGCGCGGAGGCCACTCACCGGGTCATGGCGGACCTCGGGATCGAAGGGGTCGAGGTGGCCGACAACAGCGGGTTGAGCACCGAGAACAGGATCACCCCGAACGCCCTCGTCGAACTGCTGTTCCTGGCCTCCGAGCGACCCGACCTCAACGCGGCGATCACCGGCCTGCCCACCGGGAACTCCACCGGGACCCTCGCCAAGAACGGGCGGTACTCGGCGTACGGCTCGACCGGGGACGCCGCCGGGATGGTCCGCGGCAAGACCGGGACCCTCAACGGGGTGAGCACGCTCGCCGGAACCGTCCACGACCAGGAGGGCAACATGTTCGTGTTCGCCTTCATGGACAACAGTCCGGGCGCCTCCGGTGTCCGGCTCGACACCCTCGCGGCGGCCCTGGCCCGCTGCGGCTGCTCCTGATCGTTCCACCCTCGGTCACCCTCGCGGGACCGAGGGTGTTCCTTTTCGGCTCCTCAGGGGTAACCCCGGGACTACCCCGAATTGGCACCCTGATCCCCGTGCCGGCGCGCTCTACGTGGGTAGGCTGCGAATGTGACTGTGATCGACTGGGACGTAGCCGTCAATACCGGTGTCCGCCTCGTGCGCCCGGGGCCGCAGGTGGATCTCGCCGACGCACGGCAGGCCGTGGTGCAGTTGCGCGAGCTCTCCAACGTGGCCGCCGGACATGTGCGCGACTTCACCGGGATGAACCCCCTCGAACCCGCGGGCCCCGCGGTGATCGTCGACCGGCCGGGATGGATCCGGGCCAACGTCGACGGGTTCCGCGTGGTCATCGAACCCGTACTCGAACAGATGAGCGCCGGCCGCCTCGGCGACGGCGCCGCCGCGAGCCTGACCTCCGCCGTGGGCTCCCGTATCACCGGGGTGCAGCTCGGCGCGGTGCTCGCCTACCTGGCCGGGAAGGTCCTGGGCCAGTACGAGCTCTTCCTGCCGCCGGATCCCGACGGCACCCTGCCCACCGGGCGGCTGACCCTGGTCGCCCCCAACATCGTCAACACCGAACGCGAACTCGACGTCGATCCCCACGACTTCCGCCTGTGGGTGTGCCTCCACGAGGAGACCCACCGCATGCAGTTCACCGCGACGCCGTGGCTGCGCGGACACGTGCAGGACCTCATGCGCGAACTCCTGCTGTCGTCGGAGATGGACGCGGGTGACCTCATCACCCGGTTGCGCGCCGCCGGCGAGGCCGTCGCCGACGCCGTGCGGGGCGGCGAGGGCAACCTCCTCACCGCCATCCAGAGCCCGGAACAGAACGAGATCATGGACCGTGTCACCGCCGTGATGAGCCTGGCCGAGGGCCACGGCGACTACGTCATGGACGCGGTCGGCCCGAGTGTCGTGCCGTCGGTCGAGCGGATCCGCGCCCGATTCCAGAAGCGTCGGGAGGCGGCCAACCCCCTCGACCGGCTGATGCGCCAGCTGCTGGGCATGGACATGAAGATGCGCCAGTACGAGGAGGGCGCCGCCTTCGTCCGCTCCGTCGTGGCGCAGGTCGGCATGGCCGAGTTCAACAAGGTGTGGACCTCGCGGGAGACCCTGCCCACCCTGGCGGAGATCCGCGATCCCGACGCCTGGGTGAACCGGGTCGTGCGCCCGGCCGCCATCACCGAATGAGCGGTCCGCCGCCCGCCGTGGCCGCCGTTCGCTCGGCGGTCCGGCGGTGTCTGGCCCCGCTCCCCGCCGACACCACGGTGCTGGTGGCGTGCAGCGGCGGGGCCGACTCCCTGGCGCTGGCCGGCGCGGCGGCCTTCGAGGCACCCCGGCTGGGGCTGCGGGCCGGGGCGGTCACCGTCGACCACGGCCTTCAGGAGGGGTCGGCGGAACGGGCCGGAAAGGTCGCCGCGACCCTCACCGGGCTCGGCCTGGAACCCGTGGTCGTCCGCACGGTCGAGGTGACCGGGCCGGGGGGTCCCGAGGGTGCCGCCCGGACCGCCCGGCACGCCGCGCTCACCGAGGAGATCGCGGCGCGCTCCCCGGCCGTGGCGCTGCTCGGCCACACCCTCGACGACCAGGCGGAGACGGTCCTGCTCGGGCTGGCCCGCGGTTCGGGCGCCCGTTCCCTGGCGGGGATGGCCCCGCGCAACGGGCCCCTCCTGCGCCCCATGCTCGACCTGGACCGGGGCACCGTTCGGGCGGCCTGCGGCCTCATGGGTCTCGAACCCTGGGAGGACCCCCACAACGGGGACCCCCGGTTCGCCCGTTCCCGGGTGCGCCACGAGTCGTTGCCCACCCTCGAACGGACCCTGGGGCCGGGCGTCACGGCCGCGCTGGCCCGCACCGCCGCCCTGCTGCGCGCCGACGCGGAGGCGCTGGACGTGCTCGCCGCCGACCTGCGCGCCGAGGCCGAGGCCGACGGGGGAGGATCGCGCGCGGCGGTGCTCGCCGAGGCCCCCGAGGCGTTGCGGACCCGGGTACTGCGCCGGACCGCGATCGACGCGGGTTGCCCGGCGGGCGCCCTGACCGCCCGGCACGTGCGCGAGATCGACCGCCTGGTGGTCGCCTGGCGCGGCCAGTCCCACATCGACCTCCCCGGCGGGGTGCGCGCCCGGCGTGTCGCCGGTCTCATCCGCTTCGATCGTTGACGACGCGGACACCGTGCCGTACCCGGCGTGTCACGCGATGTCCCCCACGCGACCCTTCGCGTCCGGCCCCGGTGGGTCCGGTCGGCGTCTCCGGGACGTTCGGCACGTTTATCCTTGTTGCCGCAAACGGGGAACCCAGCAGCGAGGACAGTGAGCGTGGACGCTAAGGACATGGGTCGGGACCTGGAGAAGGTCCTGGTCACCGAGGAAGAGATCAAGACACGCCTGGCCGAGCTCGGAGAAAGCATCGACGCCGACTACGCGGGTCGGGACCTGCTCATCGTCGGTGTCCTCAAGGGCGCCGTCATGGTGATGGCCGACCTGGCCCGGGTACTGCACACGCCGGTCTCCATGGACTGGATGGCGGTGTCCTCCTACGGCGCCGGCACCACCTCCTCCGGCGTGGTCCGCATCCTCAAGGACCTGGAGACCGACATCAAGGACCGGGACGTCCTGATCGTCGAGGACGTCATCGACTCCGGGCTGACCCTCTCCTGGCTGGTGGGCAACCTCAAGTCGCGCGGGCCCCGCTCGGTGGAGGTCTGCACCATGGTCCGCAAGCCGCTGGCCTACGAGGTCGACCTCGACGTCAAGTACATCGGCTTCGACCTGCCCAACGAGTTCATCATCGGTTACGGGCTCGACTACGCGGAGAAGTACCGCAATCTGCCGTTCATCGGCACCCTCGCCCCGCACGTCTACGAGTAGCGGGGAACAAGCGGCGGGGGTGCGGTCGTTGCTCTCATGACGGCCCCCGCCCGGCTACAGCCGGCAGCGGTGTGCCCGTTCGACGGGCCGAGGTGTACCGTCGATGCGATCCCGGCGAATACGCGGGGAACGCACGTGTCCGATAGAGGTCCTGCCTCGGAAAGTCCTCCGGTGCGGGCGGCCTGGTCAGGAGGGACGGACCCGACAGGGTTCCGCTCACATGAATCTGAAGCGCTTTTTCCGCGGCCCGTGGATATGGATCCTGGCCGTTCTCGCCATGCTCCTCCTCGTCTTCAACGTGTTCGATCTGGGCGGGGGCCCACAGCCGGAGGAGACCGACACCTCCACCGTTCACCGGCTCATCGAGCGGAACGAGGTGGACAACGCCGAGATCGTCGACCGTGATCAGCGCATCGTGCTGACCACGACCGAAGGCGAGATCTACGAGGCGTACTGGGTGGCCGGTCAGGGGCTCCAATTCGCGGAGATGCTCCAGGCCTCCCTGGACGAGGAGGGCACCAACCTAGAGTCCTACGAGGTCTCGGTCGCCACCACGCCGCTGTGGACCACGGCGCTGTTCAGCTTCCTGCCGATCCTGCTCATCCTCGCCATCTTCTGGTTCGTCTTCAGCCAGATGCAGGGCGGCGGCTCCCGGGTCATGAACTTCGGCAAGTCCAAGGCCAAGCTCATCACCAAGGACACCCCGAAGAACACCTTCTCCGACGTCGCCGGCGCGGACGAGGCCATCGAGGAGCTCCAGGAGATCAAGGAGTTCCTCCAGAACCCGGCCAAGTTCCAGGCGATGGGCGCCAAGATTCCCAAGGGCGTGCTGCTGTTCGGTCCGCCCGGTACCGGCAAGACCCTGCTCGCCCGCGCCGTCGCCGGTGAGGCCGGGGTGCCGTTCTACTCCATCTCCGGTTCGGACTTCGTCGAGATGTTCGTCGGTGTGGGCGCCTCGCGTGTGCGCGACCTGTTCGAGCAGGCCAAGGCCAACGCCCCCGCCATCATCTTCATCGACGAGATCGACGCCGTCGGCCGCCACCGCGGCGCCGGCATGGGCGGCGGCCACGACGAGCGCGAGCAGACCCTCAACCAGATGCTGGTCGAGATGGACGGCTTCGACGTCAAGGGCGGGGTCATCCTGATCGCGGCCACCAACCGCCCCGACATCCTCGACCCGGCCCTGCTGCGCCCCGGCCGCTTCGACCGGCAGATCGTCGTGGACCGCCCCGACATGGACGGCCGTCGCGACATCCTCAAGGTCCACTCCAAGGGCAAGCCGATGGCCGAGGACGTCGACTTCGACGTCATCGCCCGCCAGACCGCCGGCATGACCGGCGCCGACCTGGCCAACGTCATCAACGAGGGCGCCCTGCTGTCGGCCCGCGCCGACAGGGAGACCATCACCCACGCGGTGCTGGAGGAGGCCATCGAGCGGGTGATGGCCGGTCCCGAGCGCAAGAGCCGGGTCATGTCCGAGCACGAGAAGAAGATCATCGCCTACCACGAGGGCGGCCACGCCCTGGTGGGGCACGCGCTGCCCAACGCCGACCCGGTGCACAAGATCACGATCCTGCCCCGCGGGCGCGCCCTCGGCTACACCATGTCGGTGCCGACGGAGGACAAGTTCCTCACCTCGCGCTCGCAGATGATGGACCAGCTCGCCATGATGCTCGGCGGTCGCGCCGCCGAGGAACTGGTCTTCCACGAGCCCACCACCGGTGCCGGCAACGACATCGACAAGGCCACCAACCTGGCCCGCAACATGGTCACCGAGTACGGCATGAGCGAGCGCCTGGGTGCCCGCAAGTTCGGTTCGGGGAGCACCGAGCCCTTCCTGGGCCGGGAGATGTCGCACGCGCGCGAGTACTCCGAGGAGATCGCCTCCATCATCGACGAGGAGGTGCGCCGCCTCATCGAGTCCGCGCACGACGAGGCCTACGAGGTCCTGGTCGAGTACCGCGACGTTCTCGACGACCTGGTCGTGGCCCTGTTGGAGAAGGAGACGCTCACCAAGAGCCAGGTGCTGGAGATCTTCGCGCCGGTGCGCAAGCGCCCCACCCGCGGTTCCTACACCGGGTACGGCAAGCGCCAGCCCTCCGACCGGCCGCCGGTGCGCTCCAAGAAGGAGCTGGCCGTGCTCAACGGTGCCGAGGTGCAGGGTCAGAGCACCGGGAACGGGCTGCCGCACGGATCGACCACCGCCATCGAGGGAGACGACGCGTGACCGACACGGCAGACCTGCCCCCCAGACCCGTGGACCGGGAGCGGATCGAACGCGCGGTGCGAGAGATCCTCATCGCCATCGGCGAGGACCCCGACCGCGACGGTCTGCTCAAGACGCCCGAACGGGTCGCCCGCGCCTACGAGGAGCAGTTCGCGGGCCTGGGGCAGAAGCCCGGCGACGTGCTCACGACGGTGTTCGAGGCCGGCCACCAGGAGATGGTCCTGGTCAAGGACATCGAGCTGTACTCCACGTGCGAACACCACCTGGTGCCGTTCTACGGCGTGGCGCACGTCGGGTACATCCCGGGGGCCGACGGCCGCATCACCGGTCTGAGCAAACTGGCCCGCCTGGTCGACGTGTACGCGCGCCGGCCCCAGGTCCAGGAGAGGCTCACCGGCCAGGTGGCCGACGCCATCATGGACCACCTCAACCCGCGCGGCGTCATCGTGGTCGTGGAGGCCGAACACCTCTGCATGACCATGCGCGGTGTGCGCAAACCCGGGGCCAAGACCGTCACCTCCGGGGTGCGCGGGATCTTCCGCGGCAGCGACCGCACCCGGTCCGAGGCGATGAGCCTCATCCTGGACCGTCGCTGACGCGACCGCGGTACATCGGAACACCCGGGGGAGGGGCCGAGGGCGTACGCCCCCGACCCCTCCCCTTACGAATAGGCTGATCCCCATGGGGCCGAAATACACACTTCCGGGCCTGCCCGATCGAGGGCGGTGCCTGGTCATGGGGGTCGTGAACGTCACCCCCGATTCCTTCTCCGACGGCGGAGCCTGGTTCGACCCCGAGCGGGCGGTCGAGCACGGCCTGCGGTTGGTCGACGAGGGAGCCGACATCATCGACGTGGGCGGGGAGTCCACCCGCCCGGGCGCCCAGCGCGTACCGGTCGAGGAGGAGCTCCGCCGAGTCGAGCCGGTGGTGCGCGCGCTCTCCGCCCGTGGAGTCGCCGTCAGTGTGGACACCATGCGAGCCGAGGTCGCCGAGCGTGCCGTCGGGGCGGGCGCCGTGCTCGTCAACGACGTCAGCGGTGGACTGGCCGACCCGGCCATGGCCCGGCTCGTGGCCGCTTCGGGTGTCTCCTATGTGTTGATGCACTGGCGTGGGCATAGTCATGACATGCAGAGCCGTGCCGTGTACACGGATGTCGTCCAGGAGGTCATCGATGAGCTCCACGATCGTATGGAGGCCATGATCAGTGCAGGCGTCGACCCGGGTCAGATCATCCTCGACCCGGGCCTCGGATTCTCCAAACGACCCGAACAGGCCCACAACTGGGCGCTTTTGCGACACCTGGACCGGTTCCACGGGTTGGGCAGGCCCGTCCTGGTGGCGGGATCGCGCAAACGCTTCCTGAGCCGACTGCTGGGCGACCCCAAGGGTGAGGACCGCCCCTTCCCCGACTGTGACGCGGCCACCGCCGCCCTCACCACCCTGGCGGCCGACCGGGGCGCTTGGGCCGTGCGCGTCCACGACGTGCGCGCCAGCGCCGACGCGGTCCGGGTGGCCGCCGCCTGGTCCGACGGGGGCGGGAGCCTTGCCGAGGGCCGCTTCGACGACGAGGTCGCCACGGGGCGGGGCCGCCGGTGAGATCTCGCCAGGAGGTCATGGAGCGCGTGGCCGAGGCCAACGCGCAGTTCTACAGCGCCATCGAGAACGGCGACATCGATCTGATGCGCAGTGTGTGGGCGGAGGAGCACGAGGCCCCCGACCTGGTGTGCGTCAACCCCGGGTGGCCGTTGCTGCGCGGTCGCACGGAGATCATGCGGGCCTGGTCGCTCATCATGGCCAACGTCACCTACATCCAGTACGTGCTCACCGAGACCCACATCGGTGTCGGCGGTGACATCGCCATGGTGACGTGCGAGGAGAACGTGCTCACCGCCGAGGACGGCGACCCGGGGTTCGTCGCCGGGGGACAGGTCGTCACGACCAACCTGTTCGTCGACACGGCCCAGGGATGGCGACTGTGGTCCCACCACGCCTCTCCGGTGCTCATGGGCGAGGACGACGAGGACGAGGGCGGGGAGTGATGACCGACCGCATCGTTCTGCGCGGGCTGCGGGCACGCGGGTACCACGGGGTGTTCGACTTCGAGCGCCGAGAAGGGCAGGACTTCGTCGTCGACGCGGCCCTGTTCTTGGACCTGTCGCCCGCGGCGGCCTCCGACGACGTGGCGGACACCGTCCACTACGGGCTGTTGGCGGACCGGCTGGTCGCGATCGTCACCGGGGAGCCCGTGGACCTCATCGAGACCCTGGCCGAGCGGTTGGCCGCCGAGTGTCTGGCGGACCCCCTGGTGAAGGGGGTGGAGGTGACCGTGCACAAGCCGTCCGCGCCCATCGAGCACGAGTTCGCGGACGTGGCGGTGACCGTCGTGCGCGGTGCCGTGCCCGGGCACGTGGCGATCGGAGGTGCGCCGTGACGCGCGCGGTGCTGGCCCTGGGATCCAACCTCGGCGACCGGTGGGCGACCCTCCAGGGCGGCGTGGACGCCCTGCTGACCGGAGAGGGCGCGCCAGCCCCGGTCGCGCTGTCACCGGTGTACGAGACCGCTCCGGTGGGCGGCCCGGACCAGGGCGCCTACCTCAACGCGATCGTGGTCGTGGAGACCGAGGGGACCCCGGAGGAGCTGCTGGAGCGCGCGCAGGCGGCGGAACGGGCCTTCGGTCGGGTCCGGGAGGTCCGGTGGGGGC
The DNA here is from genome assembly GCF_028882275.1 of Nocardiopsis sp. N85. Classification (GTDB taxonomy): domain Bacteria; phylum Actinomycetota; class Actinomycetes; order Streptosporangiales; family Streptosporangiaceae; genus Nocardiopsis; species Nocardiopsis lambiniae. Next base: position 163,686 of record NZ_JARBUT010000008.1, on the reverse strand, counting down.
CGCGCACCCTGGACGTGGACGTCATCGCGTTCGGGGACACGCGCTCCGACGACCCCCGGTTGACCCTGCCGCATCCGCGCGCCCACCTGCGGGCGTTCGTGCTGCGTCCGTGGCTGGACGTCGACCCCACGGCGCACCTGCCGGGACGGGGGGCGGTCGCCGACCTGCTGGCGGCCGTCATCGCCGAGGAGCCGGAGGAAGAACAGGAACCGCACCTGCGGGAGGATCTGCGGCTGAGCCCGCCCGGGGGGAGTCCATGACCGAGGAGGAGGAACGGCGGCTGCACCCCACCGGGTGGCGGACGCCGACACTGCTCGCGATCGCCGGCGCGCTCCTCGGGGCGCTCTTCACCACGGTGCTGCCCGGACTGCCACCGATGCCGTGGACGGCGATCCCGACCCTGCTGTTGCTCGCCCTCGCGGAGGGCTTCACCGCCGGGCGGACCCGTCGTCGGATCCGGCGTGCGCCCGGCACGGAACCCATCCCGCCGCTCAGCGCGGCCCGCCTGGTCGCCCTGGCCAAGGCGAGCGTGCTGGCCGCCTCGCTGTTCGGCGGCTTCTTCGCGGGCGTCGCGGTGATGGTCGTGGAGAACCTGGGACTGCCGGTGCATCGCGAGGTGTTCCTGACGGCCCTGGGAACGGCGCTGGCCGCCGGCGTGTTGGTGGTGGCCGGGCTGTACCTGGAGTACGCCTGCCGGGTGCCCGATGACGAGGACCGCGACGACGACCGCCCCGAGGCGGTCTGACCGCTCCCGGACCGCCTTCGGACGGGGACCGGCGTCGGATGGTTGACTGGGCCCGTGGACACCAGCGAATCGACACCGTCGCCGACCCCGCCGACCCCGCCGCCCCCGTCGCGGGGGCGTCCGCTCGACGCGGCCTTCGCCGCGCCCGAGGGCCTGGAGTGGCATCGGGTGTCCCCGGCCCTGGCCTGGTACCGCAGGCTGATCGTCGGGGCCCTGTGCCTGTCCTCGGGACTGGCGGGCGTGCTGCTCCTGTTCCTGTGGGCGGATCGGCTCTGGGCCGCGGTCTGGGCCGTGGCGGCCCTCATCGTGTTCGTCGGCGGCTGGATCCTGGCCGGTCGGTTCCGACGGTCCTGGGGGTACGTCGAGGGGCCGGCGGAGCTGTACCTGACCTACGGGGTGCTGATCCGGCAGTTGGTGGTCGTCCCCTACGGGCGCATGCAGGTGGTGGACACCACGGCCGACCTCCTCGAACAGGCGTTGGGCATCGCCACGGTGCGGGTGCGCACCGCCGCCAGTACGGCCGACACCCGCGTGGTCGGCCTGCCGTTGATGGAGGCCGTCGCCCTGCGCGACAGTCTGGCCGCCCGCAGCGAGACCTTCTCCACGGGGTTGTAGATGCGCGAACACGATCGTCCCCGCCTCCCTCCGCCCGGACCCCCGCCCGCGCACGCCCCCGGGGCGGGCCCCGTGCCCCATCCGCCACCCGGACCGGCGCGGGGTCCGTACCCGCCACCGATGACCCCCGGCTACGGGCCGCCGGTGATGCTGCCCCCGACGATGTGGCAGCGGCAGCCGCCGATCCCGCGCCGCCCCGAGGAGGACGTCACCACCGGGGTGTTCCGGGCGCACTGGCTGATGGTGCCGTTCCGGGTCCTCGCGGCGACGCTCGCCTTCGTCGCCCTGGTCGGCCCGATCCTCACGTCCTTCGGTGTGGCGTGGGTCGTCATGCTGACCTTCGCCGTCGTGTTCGGCTCGCTGGCCTACGCCCTGCCCGCCTGGTGGTACGGCAGTTTCGGGCTTCGGGAGGACCATCTGGTGGTGCACAGCGGACTGTTGATGCGCGGCTCGCGGGAGATCCCGCTGAGCCGCCTCCAGGCCGTCGACGTGATCCGACCGTTGGTGGGCCAGGTGTTCGGGCTGGCCGAGCTGCGCATCGAGCTCGCGGGCGGCGACAACAGCGCGGTCCGGTTGACCTACCTGAGCCGCGACGTCGCCGAACGGATGCGCGTCGCGGTCCTGGCGCACGCCGCCGGACTGCCCGGGCGGGCCCCGGAGGCCCCCGAGTGGCCCTTCTACCGATTGCCGTTCCTGCTCCTGCTGGGTGCGCTCACCTTCCGAGTCCCGGTGCTGCTGGCCTCCATCGCGCTGGCCGCGCTGGCCACCGCAGGGGTGATGTTCACCGAACTCGGGGTGCTGGGCGCGCTCGTGCCGCTCACGCTGGGCCTGCTCGGCTCCTTCTGGGGGCCGCTGGCCCGGTACACCGATTACTACGCCTCGATCTCCTCGGACGGGCTGCGGCTGCGCTACGGGATGTTCCAGCGGCGGATGCAGACCGTCCCTCCGGGCCGGGTGCAGGCGGTACGGGTGGTGGAGCCGCTGCTGTGGCGGGCGCTGGGCGTGGCCAGGGTGGAGGCGACCGTGGCCGGTTACGCGGGTGCCCGCCAGGGCGCTTCGGCTGCGCTGCTGCCGGTCGCGCCGCGGCGCCGTGCCTACGCCCTGGTCAACGAGTTGTTCCCGGAGAGCGAGGTGGCGTACGTGCCGCTGGTGCCCGGTCGGGAGGGCTCGCGTTCGCTGGTGGGCGTGGACGAGCACCTCTTCGTCACCGTCTCGGGGCTGTTCTGCCGCTCGACGGAGGTCGTTCCGATGGAACGGGTGCAGGCCCTGCGGCTGACCGCCGGCCCGCTGGCCCGTTTCACCGGACGGGCGACGGTGGGCGTGGCGGTCCCGCCGGGGCCGGTCCGGGCCAGGGCGGAAGGCCGCGAGGTGGCCGAGGCGCGGCGCCTGGTGGACGAGATGATCGACCTCGGCAGGCGGGCGCGGGTGACCGCCGCGGGACCGGAGCGCTGGGCGACACGGGCGACGATGAGCCGGTCCGACACCCCCGGAGAAGTCTGATGTGGTGTGCATCACATTAGGGGTCGAAATTGCTGCCACTAATGGCTCACATATCCGACATGGATGCTCACTAGGGGTTGTTTTTCCAGCTCACGGCTGCAACACGCCCGCGTGTTCTGGCCCCTAACGGTGGTCGAGTATGGCTAAATGGTGACTGAACACGTTGAGTGTTCGTGCTTATACACATGGTCAACGTTATCGACCGATCGGCGCCCCCGCCGCTCGGTCCGACGGGAGAAAACACATGCTGAAGAAGGCTTTCGCCGCCAGTGCCATCGTCGCCGCCGCCGCGGGCGTTCTGTTCACCGGCGCTCCGGCCATGGCCAACAGCAACGTCTTCACCTCTGGCAACGGCAGCATCCTCGGTGGCAACCAGCTGGTCGCCGACCTGGATGTGCCGATCAACGTCTGCGGCAACGCCATCGCCATTCTGGGCGTGGCCGGCGCCAACTGCGTGGACTCCGGCGCCAGCGTCAAGAACTGGTAGACGCCGCGATCCGACCCTGGCGGTCGGGGGTGTTCCGGTCGGAGACGTCCCGACCGTGCCGACCGAGGGGTCGAGGGGACTTTCGCATCGGGCGCCGCTCCGTGACGACGGGGCGGCGCCCTTTCGCGTGCCCGGGGGGCGGGCCCGGCGGGTCCGCCCCCGTCCGTGTCCCACCCCCCGCCCCCGACCAGGGGCGGGGCGCCGGGTCGGCGACGGGGGAGGACTATCGTGTGCTCAGGCGTCACGGGAGGACCGGACGCACTCATCACGAGGGGGCATCGGCATGGAGACCACGCAGGGGCGGCCGGCCCGGTTGCGGGTCGGCGTCATCGGGCCCGGACGCGTCGGATCCGTCCTGGGAGGCGCGCTCGGTCGCGCCGGTCACAAGGTCGTCGCCGCCTCGGCCGTCTCCGAGGCCTCCAAGGAGCGCGTCGCCGACCGGCTCCCCACCGCACGCCTCCTCGAACCCGCCCGTGTGGTCGAGGCCGCCGACCTCGTTCTGCTCACGGTCCCCGACGACGCCCTCGCCGAGCTCGCCGAAGGCCTCGCCGGCACCGGCGTCGACCTGCGCGGCAAACTCCTCGCCCACGCCAGCGGCGCCCACGGGTACGGCGTCCTGGCCCCCGCCACCGCGGCCGGGGCCCTGCCGCTGGCCCTGCACCCCGCGATGACCTTCACCGGTCGAGACGAGGACATCGACCGACTGGCCAACTGCGCGTTCGGGGTCACCGCCCCCGACGCGCTGCGACCCATCGCCGAGGCCCTGGTCGTCGAGATGGGCGCCGAACCCGTCTGGATCGCCGAGGACAAGCGCACGCTCTACCATGTGGCCCTGGCCGGCGGCGCCAACCACCTCGTCACCCTCGTCGCCGACAGCGCGGCCCTGCTCTCCGCCGCCGGGGTCCCCGAACCCGGACGGATGCTCGCCCCCCTCCTGAGCGCCTCCCTGGACAACGCCCTGCGCCTCGGCATCCACGGACTCAGCGGACCCGTCCTGCGCGGCGACGCCGGCACCGTCTCCGGGCACATCGAACAGCTGCGCGCGCACGCCCCCGAGAGCGTCACCGCCTACATCGAACTGGCCCGGCTCACCGCCGACCTGGCCCTCACCGCCGGGATGCTCAAGCCCGAGGACGCCGAACGACTCCTCGACGTCCTGCGCCGCTGAACACCACCCGCGGCCCATCGGCCCGGCGATCCACCACCGACACGTCACGGACATCCCAGGGAACCTCCATGAGCGCACCCACCGCCCACGCCGCGCCCGTCGTCGCGCGCACGCCCGACGAACTGCGCCGCGCTCTCGCCGACGCCGGTCGCGTCGCCCTCGTCCCCACGATGGGCGCCCTCCACGAGGGCCACCGCAGCCTCATGCGGATCGCTCGGGAGGCGGCCGACACCGTGGTGGTCAGCGTCTTCGTCAACCCCCTCCAGTTCGGTCCGAACGAGGACTTCGACCGCTATCCGCGCGATCTGCCCGCCGACACCGCCGCCTGTGCGGCCGAGGGCGTCGACGTCGTCTTCGCTCCCGAGGCCGAGACCATGTACCCGACCGGCCGTCCCGTGGTCACCATCGACGCCGGCCTCATGGGCGAACGCCTGGAGGGCTCCTCCCGCCCCGGACACTTCACCGGCGTCCTCACCGTGGTCGGCAAGCTCTTCCACCTGGTCCGCCCCGACCTGGCGGTCTTCGGGGAGAAGGACGCCCAGCAGATCGCGCTCATCCGCCGCATGGTCGCCGACCTCGATCTCCCCGTGGAGATCGTGGGAGCGCCCATCCTGCGCGACGCCGACGGCCTCGCCTCCTCCAGCCGCAACGTCTACCTCTCCGCCGGGGAACGCGCCGCCGCCCTGTCCCTCTCCCGGTCCCTCGCGGCGGCCCGCGACGCGGCCGCCGGAGGACCCGCCGCCGCCCGCACCGCCGCGACCGCCGTGCTGGAGGAGGCGGCCGGGGGGACCCCGCCGGTCGACCTCGACTACCTCGCCCTCATCGACCCGGCCACCTTCGCGGAGATCGCCGACGATCACCGCGGCGGCGCGATCCTCGCGCTCGCCGCCCGGGTCGGCACGACCCGCCTCATCGACAACACGTCGATCGTCTTCTGAGCCGCTGCACCCTGTGGAAGAGATCCCCATGAGCACAGCCACCCCGACCCGGCTCGACGCGCCCGCGCCGAGCTGGGCCGTCACCGCCGACGTCGTCATCGTCGGTTCCGGCATCGCCGGCCTGAGCACCGCGCTCGGCCACCTGCGTCGCGCCGGGAACGGGCGGGTCGCGCTCGTGACCAAGGACCGGCTCTCCACGGGTTCCACCGCCTACGCCCAGGGCGGTATCGCCGCCGCCATGGCCCCCGGGGACGACCCCGTCGCCCACATGGTCGACACCCACCTGGCGGGCGCCGGACTCTCCGACCCGTACGCGGTCCACGTCCTGGCCACCGAGGGCCCCGAGGCCCTGCGCCGGCTCATCGCGCTGGGCGCGGAGTTCGACCGCGACGCCGCCGGCGGACTGGCCCTGACCCGGGAGGGCGGTCACCGCGCCGATCGGGTCGCCCACGCCGGCGGCGACGCCACCGGCGCGGAGATCCAGCGCGCCCTCGTCACCGCGGTCCTGGCCGATGAGCGCATCGAGATCATCGAGCACGCCGTCGCCCTCGACGCGCTGCACGATCCCGCCACCGGAGCGGTCTGCGGCATCACGCTGCACGTCATGGGCGAGGGCACCCGCGACGGTGTCGGCGCCGTCCTGGCCCCGGCCGTGGTCCTGGCCACCGGTGGACTGGGCCAGATCTTCGCGGCCACCACCAACCCGCCGGTCTCCACCGGGGACGGGCTGGCCCTGGCGGCCCGGGCCGGCGCCCGTCTGCGCGACCTGGAGTTCATCCAGTTCCACCCCACGGTGCTCTGGCTCGGTCCCGACGCGCGCGGTCGTCAGCCACTGGTGTCGGAGGCGCTGCGCGGTGAGGGCGCCTACCTGGTGGACGCCGCCGGAAACCGGATCATGGCCGGTGTCCACGAACTCGCCGACCTGGCCCCCCGCGACGTGGTCGCGCGGACCATCGCCCGCGTCATGGCCGAGCAGGGCGTCGACCACGTGTACCTGGAGGCCCATCACTTCGGTCGGGAGACCTGGGAGACGCGCTTTCCGACCATCCTCGCCTCCTGCCGCGAACACGGCATCGACCCGCTGAACGAGCCGATCCCCGTCGCCCCCGCCGCCCACTACGCCTCGGGCGGGGTGGAGGTCGACATCGAGGGCCGCACCGGGGTCCCCGGTCTGTGGGCCGTCGGCGAGGTCGCCCGCACCGGCGTGCACGGCGCCAACCGGCTGGCCTCCAACTCGCTGCTCGAAGGTCTGGTGTTCGCCGACCGGATCGCCGCCCGACTGGCGGCCGAGGCCCGACCGCTGCCCGCCGAGGGCGTGCCCGCCCCGACGGTGACCGCGCTGCCCGACCCGTCCGTCGTCCCCCGGGTGCGCACCCTGATGTCCCGCCACGCCGGCGTGCTGCGCACCGGAGAGGGCCTGCGGACCCTGGTCGCCGAACTCGACGCCCTCGGCGACACCGAGAGCGGCCCGGCCCCCGACACGGCCTCCTGGGAGGCCGCCGACCTGCTCACGGTGGCCCGTCTCGTGGCCGCCGCCGCGGCGTACCGCACCGAGAGCCGCGGCGCCCATCAACGCGCCGACCACGCCGAGCCCCGTCCCGAGTGGCGGATCCGCCCGGTGATCGTCCGACTGGAAGGGGACACCCCCGTGGCGACCGATGAGAACTGGACCCCCTCCCTGCCCCCCGCCCTGACCGCCGAACTCGACGCCATCGCCTTCCCCCTCGCCGAGGGCGGCCCGAGGGCCGATACCCGCGCCGAGTTCACCCTGCCCTGGACCGCGCCGCACGAGGGCCATGTCGACCTGGTCCGCCGGGCGCTGGCCGAGGACCTCACCGGTGGGTCGGGCCTCGACGTCACCACCGTCGCGACCATCCCCGCCGATCAGGTGCGCACCGCCCATGTCGTGGCCCGGGCCGACGGCACCGTCAGCGGACTGCCCCTGGCCGAACTCGTGTTCTGGCTGGTCTGTGACGGTGCCCTGGACGTCTCCAGGTCGGCGGTCGACGGGGACGCCGTCAAACGCGGCGACGTCCTCATGACCGTCACCGCCCGCACCCGTGATCTGCTCACCGCCGAGCGCACCGCCCTCAATCTGCTCACCCACCTGTCCGGAATCGCCACCGCGACCCGGGCCTGGGTGGACGCCGTCGCCGGCACCGGCGCCCGTATCCGTGACAGCCGCAAGACGCACGCGGGTCTGCGCGCCCTGGAGAAGTACGCCGTGCGCTGCGGTGGCGGGGTCAACCACCGCTACTGCCTGGGCGACGCCGGGCTCATCAAGGACAACCACGTGGTCGCCGCCGGGGGCGTCGGCGCCGCCGTCCGCGCCGTCCGGGAGCGTTTCCCCGACGTCCCCCTGGAGGTGGAGGTCGACCGTATCGACCAGATCGAGGAGGCGTTGGCGGCCGGCGCCGAGGAGATCCTGCTCGACAACTTCACCGTCGACGAGCTGACCGAGGCCGTCGCCCTCGTCGCCGGGCGCGCCCGTCTGGAGTCCTCGGGCGGCCTGACCCTGCAGGTGGCCGCCGCCGTGGCCCGCACCGGGGTCGACCTCCTGGCGGTCGGAGCCCTCACCCACTCCAGCCCCGCCCTGGACATCGCGCTCGATCTGGTGTGACCGGATACACCTCCGGACTTTCCGCGAAGGGCGGGATTGGGGGAGGATTCCCTGAGAACACACACTTCGACCAGGATGAGGCTCCATGCTGCTGGCGATCGACGTCGGTAATTCCGAGACGGTCTTCGGTCTCTTCGAGGGCGAGGACCTCTTGGAGCACTGGAGGGTGGGGACCGACCCCCGGCGCACCGCCGACGAATGGTCGGTGGTGCTGCGCGGACTCCTGGAGAGCGGCGTCCACGGCGGCGTCGACGACGTCGACGGGCTGGCCCTGTGCTGCTCGGTCCCCTCGGTCCAACACGAGATGCGCGACATGTTCCGCCGCCACTTCGACGGCGTCGCGGCCGTGATCGTCGAACCCGGTGTCAAGACGGGCGTGCCGATCCGGATGGACAACCCCAAGGAGGTCGGCAGCGATCGCATCATCAACGCGCTGGCCGCCGATCACCTCTACGGCGGGCCGGCCGTGGTGGTGGACTTCGGGACCGCGACGACGTTCGACGCGGTGAGCGTCAAGGGGGAGTACGTGGGCGGCGCGATCGCCCCGGGGATCGACATCTCCGTGGACGCGCTGTCCCGGCGCGGCGCCCAGTTGCACATGGTCGAGATCGTCCGGCCCCGGGCGGCGATCGCCAAGAACACCACGGAGGCGCTGCGCTCGGGGATCGTGTTCGGTTTCGCCGGTCAGGTGGACGGGATCGTCGACCGCATGGTCGCCGAACTCACCGACAACCCCGACGACGTGACGGTGGTGGCCACCGGAGGCCTGGCCTCCACGGTGGTGGGGGAGTGCGAGACCATCGACGTCCACCAACCGTGGCTGACCCTCATCGGGTTGCGCCTGGTGTTCGAGCGCAACACCGGTTGAGTCGTCCCGGGGAGGGCCGCGGCCCTCCCCGAGGGGTTCTCCACACCGCCGAGGGACTCGGCGGTGATCGGTCCGGTGAACGCCTCCGGTGGTGACGCGCGGAGAACGTCACCACCGGAGCGGGATCACGCGGGCGTCGTGCCCGTCGTCGTCACCGTGTCGGCGTCCGCCTCCGGGCGGTACAGGTCGGGCTCGATGTAGATCATCCGCGCGATCGGCACGGCGGCGCGGATCCGACTCTCGGCCTCGTCGATCGCCCGGGTCACCCGCGTGGCGTCGTCCTCCGCGTCCACCGCGACCTTGGCCGCCACCAGCAGTTCCTCCGGGCCGATGTGCAGCGTCTTCATGTGGATGAGCCGGTCGATGTCCTCGACCGAGATCAGCGCCTCCTCGATCTGCCGCACGTGCTCGTCGGTGGCGGACTCGCCGATGAGAAGGCTCTTCATCTCCACGGCCAGCACGATCGCGATGATGACCAACAGCACACCGATGGCGACCGTGCCCAGGCCGTCCCACAGGCCGTTGCCGGTGATCAGGGTCAGGCCCACGCCGAACAGCGCGAAGACCAGACCCAGCAGCGCGCCCGCGTCCTCCAGGAGGATGACCGGCAGCTCCGGCGATTTGGCCCGGCGCACGAACTGCACCCAGTTCGCGTTGCCGCGCACCGCGTTGGACTCCTTGACCGCGGTGTACATCGCGAAGGACTCCAGCGCGACCGCGACCAGCAGGACGACGATGGGCACCCATCGCCACGCGGTGATCGGCTCGGGGTGGGAGATCTTGTGCCAGCCCTCGTACAGCGCGAACAGGCCGCCCACGCTGAACAGGACGATCGCCACGATGAAGGAGTAGACGTAGCGCTCGCGGCCGTAGCCGAACGGGTGCTCCTTCGTCGCGGGCCGTCGGGCCCGCTTGCCGCCGACCAGCAACAGCGCCTGGTTGCTGGAGTCGGCGACGGAGTGGATGGACTCGGCCAGCATCGCCGACGATCCGGTCAGGAGGTAGGCCCCGAACTTCGTCGCGGCGATTCCCATGTTCGCGCACAGGGCCGTGATGACGGCCTTCGTGCTTCCTTCAACGCTCACCGATGGTTTCCGTCTCTTGAAAAGGGGTGGTGCGGGGATGCCGGTGCGGGGCAGTGTGATCGTAGTGAGCGGGGCGCCGGTTCTCATCCCCGTGGCCGCTTGTGGCTCCCCCCTGCGGGCCGGGTCGCCCAGGCCTCCCGCGCCGGTAGGATCGCGTGTGTGAATCACACGCACGACGACACCTACGACGACCTGCCCGAACAGATGAGAGTTCGGCGCCAGAAACTGGACCGCCTGCGCGAGGAGGGCATCGACCCCTTCCCCGTGCTCTTCGCGCGGTCCACGTCGATCGGCGCCGTGCGTGACAAACACGCCGATCTTCCGCCGGACACCGGCACCGGGGTGGAGGTCTCCATCGCCGGCCGGGTGATGCTGTACCGCACCGGTGGCAAGCTGTGCTTCGCCACCCTGCGCGACGAGACCGGCGACATCCAGATCATGCTCTCCCTCGACCGGGTCGGCCAGGACCGCCTGGACGCCTGGAAGACCGACATCGACCTGGGCGACCACGTGGGCGTCGAGGGCGAGGTCATCACCTCTCGCCGGGGCGAGCTCTCGATCATGGTGAGCTCCTGGACGCTCACCGCCAAGTGCCTGCGTCCGCTCCCGGAGAAGCACAAGGGCCTCACCGACCCCGAGGCCCGGGTCCGCCGGCGCTACGTCGACCTCATCGTCAATCCCGAGTCCCGTGAGATGGTCCGCCGCAGGTCGGCCGCCATCCGCGCGATCCGGGACGGGCTCACCGCACGCGACTACATCGAGGTCGAGACCCCGATGCTGATGCAGGTGCACGGCGGCGCCACGGCGCGACCGTTCACCACCCACATCAACGCCTACGACATGGACCTGTACCTGCGGATCGCCCCGGAGCTGTCGCTGAAGCGGCTGGTCGTCGGTGGTCTGGAGCGGGTCTTCGAGGTCAACCGGAACTTCCGGAACGAGGGCGCGGACTCCACGCACAACCCCGAGTTCACGATGCTGGAGTTCTACCAGGCGTACGCCGACTACAACGTCATGGCGGACGTCACCCGCGAGCTCATCCAGGAGGCGGCCCGCGCCGCGTTCGGCACCACCGTGATCGAGCGCGACGGCGAGACCTACGACCTGGCCGGGGAGTGGCCGCAGGTCACCCTGTACGGGGCCGTGTCCGAGGCGCTCGGCGCCGAGGTCGACCCGCGCACCCCGATCGAGGAGGTCCGCCGCCTGGTCGAGGCCGAGGGCGTCGAGTACGACCCGGCCTGGGGGCAGGGCAAGCTCATCGAGCACGTCTTCGAGGAGCTGGTGGAGCACACGCTGATCCAGCCGACCTTCGTACGGGACTTCCCGGTGGAGACGAGCCCGCTCACCCGTCGGCACCGCGAGGACCCGTTGCTCACCGAGAAGTGGGACCTCATCGGCTTCGGCATGGAGATGGGTACGGGGTACTCGGAGCTGGTCGACCCGGTGGAGCAGCGCCGGCGCCTCACCGAGCAGTCGCTCATGGCCGCCGACGGCGACCCGGAGGCGATGCAGCTCGACGAGGACTTCCTGCGGGCCCTGGAGTACGGCATGCCGCCGACCGGCGGCGTGGGCGTCGGCATCGACCGCCTGCTGATGGCGTTCACGGGCAAGAACATTCGGGAAACTGTCCTTTTCCCGATCGTGAAGCCTGCGGGGGACGACGCCTGACCACGTCATCACGGTCATGACCCCTCATTTGCCGGGACCTTATCCCGGAGGGGTGGATGTCCGAAAGTGGGGATGAGGGGGCCGCACGCTTCGTGCGGTGTCCCATCCCCCTTCGCGTTCCCGGCGCAGGTGGGGAGTGCGGTGGCGGTGACCGGAGGCCGTGGGGCGTCGTGACGACCGGTGTGCCCCGGAGGCCTCGGTGAAGTTTTTCCCGGTGGGGGCACCGCCTGCGGCATCGTCGAGGTGGGTATCGTTTGCGCAGGTCAGTATCGAGATGGATTTTCCCCTATCGTGAATCTGTGGCTGATGGTCTCCGTGTGGTCACACATGGTGATTTATCTGGCCTTGACGGTATCTTCTCCTCCGCCTAGCGTGCTGAGAGCGGGCAGAGCCCCGTGAGTTCGCCGAAGTGGATCGAGTAACGCGGAGGAGCGCGAGGCAAAGCGGAGCCCGAAAGAGCACCGATCGCGCACACGCAGGACCCACCGGTGCGGTCTGTCCGTCCCAGACCGCAACGCATCAGGGATCGTGCGACCCGTGCCCGAACATCTCCCACCCCTGTGCCAGAGGGGTGATCCGAGGGGTTCGCGCCACGGGGCCGTGCGTCACCGGGACGATCGCGCAAGACGATCGAGGAACCCGGCCCGACGCACTCGCATCTCACCAGGTGACGAGTTGATGTTCCGCACTCACATCGATGAGGGAGGACGGAGTGGAACAGGCCACACTCGTACGACGCACCGTTGAGGATCAGAGCGCCCTGCCGACCCGGGAGCACCGTGAGAACGCGGTCCCGTTGCAGAGCCGCCCGCGCGAGGCCGCTGTCGGCCCCTACGCGCCGGTCGAACTGAGCCATGAGGAGATCGAGCTCCTCGCCGAGATCGCGACCGGTGTCACCACCGAGGTCGCGGCCCGGCACCTGGAGCTGAGCGCCCGCACGCTGCGTCGTCGCATCCGAAACATCTGCGACGTGCTCGGGGTCAACACCCCCATCGAGGCGGTCGTCTGGGCCGCCAGGCGGCAGCTGATCTGACGATCCGAACAGAATGAACCACCCTCTCCCGGCCCCCCGGCCGGGAGACCGACCACGGGCATGCCGGCCCGGCGCACATGGGACCCGCGTTCACCGGACAAGAGCGAGCCGGTGGACCCCAGCGGGTCCCATGGGCATAGTCTGGTCCGGCTATGCCCGTTCGTCATGTACAGGTGCGGCGTGCCCGCACCGGCGATGTCTCCCACATCCGCCGCCTCGTCGACACCTACACCGCCGATCGGCGCGTGCTCTCCAAGAGCACGGTCAACCTCTACGAGGACGTCCAGGAGTTCTGGGTGGCCGAGGCGGAGATCGCCCACGACGATCCGGGCGCTCCGGAGACCGTCCGTCCCGAGGCCGACGAAGGACGCACCGAGCACCGCGTGGTGGGCTGCGGGGCCCTGCACGTCCTCTGGGAGGACCTGGCGGAGGTCCGCACCGTCGCGGTGGACCCCTCCCTCCGAGGTTTCGGTATCGGCCATCGGATCGTCGACGCCCTTCTGGACACCGCGCGCGGTCTGGGTGTGCGCCGTGTGTTCTGTCTGACATTCGAGACCGTTTTCTTCGCCCGCCACGGCTTCGCTCCGATCCAGGGGACACCGGTCTCGGCCCGGGTGTACGAGGAACTCCTGCGCTCCTATGACGAGGGCGTCGCCGAATTCCTCGACCTCGAACGCGTCAAACCCAACACGCTCGGGAACACGCGGATGCTCGTACACCTCCGCGATGGAGTCGAGAACACCGACGGCTAAAGGTTTTCACACTCTCTTGGGACCGCGTTCCCGCAATGTGATCCGCAAACGGTCCGTGCGGCCGATCCCCTTGCCTGCTCTGGTGGCGACGATTGGGCACACCGGGTGGTATGGAAGTGGAAGAGGGAAGGTAATGTGTACCTGCGCCCGGTACCGACCGGACCCGCCGGAAGGAGTTCGGCGACGAGTTCGGTGGAGCGCGGTGACGAAGGGTCGTGATTTCACCCGATCCGGTGACCGATGCGGTTCCTTCGTCGCAGGACGCCGAAGCCCGGTCCGCATTGGCGCCGTCCGGTTTGCGGCCACGGTCCAGGTACCGTCTCGGTCAAAGCAGGGGATACGGTGTCTATGATGTCCGGTATGCGTTTGCCCGCCCCCTCGGGCGCCATCCCCCCGGGAGTGTCCCGACACTGAGTCGGGTATTTGCTGCAATAAGTAACAACCAGGAAGGGTGGCCTGCTTCGATGGGTGATTTTTTGTCCTCGGTGCTCCCCTCCGGTCTGCTCGACGTATTGTCGGCGCTCATCCCTCCGGTGGTCGTCGCCTTCGTGTTCTGCTACTTCATCATCAAGTTGCTGCGCCGTGAGATGGCGCCGCGCAGGATGGACGGAAGCCTGGTGGGCAAGGGTGCGCCCAATGCCTCCGGTGCCGCGGACGAGAGCACTCCGGTGACCCGGGAGACCGACGCGGTGAACGAGACGCCGATTGTCCGGAGCGCGGAAGGCACCGAATCCGACGATCGTTGATACGGTGCTTGATCGATCGTATCCGGGGACCGGCTTCGACAAGCCGGTTCTTCGTGTGAGCACCCCACCGTCGAGCGGCCCGACCGCTCCGGTCCCGCCGTCGACCGGAGGTCTCGACGGGTGATTTCCGGCACGTCGCCAATTGTGTTCCGCCTGGGCGCGAGATAGCTTTATATTCAGGTGTGAAGACACCGCTCTTCTGAAAGGTTTGATTCCATGGCACAGAAGGTCCAGGTTTTCCTGGTCGACGACCTCGACGGTGGCGAGGCCGAGGAGACGGTCACGTTCGGTCTGGACGGCTCCGTGTACGAAATCGACCTCAGTGCGAGTAATGCCGCCAAGCTTCGCGAGGCTCTTACTCCGTTCGTCGAGGCGGCCCGCAAGGCTTCGCCGAAGGCGGGTCGTGGCACCGGTCGTCGTACCGCGAGCCGGAATGCTCCCAGCCGTGAGCGCAGCGCCGAGATTCGCGCTTGGGCGAAGGCCGCCGGCAAGCCGGTCAATGAGCGCGGGCGTATCCCCGCGGCCATCGTCGCCGAATATGAGGCGATCAAGGGATAGTTCGCCTCGACCCCCGGTACGCCGAAATGTTGTCAGGTCTTGATCGAATTTCGACCGACGGCCTCCGGGGGCGGACCGATGTCATCGATCCCGTGCCGCACCGCGGCATCGCCGTGATGAGTTCCTCCCCGCCGAGACGGGGAATCGGGCGGAGGGACCGATGGACGGTCACGGGGCCGTGCGCCCCGTTCGGCTCGGACACGGGAACCGTGCCGGGCATCGGTGAGGACGCGTCCCGCCCGCCGCCCACGGGGGCGAGCCGGAATGATGTGCTGAACGCGATGGGTCCGGATCACCCACCGGACCGTCACGGTGGATCCCGAAGGTCCTCCAGAGGTCTCCGTCCATGGGATCACCGAGCGCTTTCCCGCCATTTCGCTTCCGGCTGAACAACGCGGAGGCTGTTCGCTGAGAGCCGATTATCCGGCCTGTACGAGCAACGACCCGGTCACTCCCGGCATGAAGGAGTGGCCGGGTCGTTCGCCTTCGGCGTACAGGGAAATCTGACGCCTCAATCGGTAGTTGGATGTTGGGTGAACGCCCTATCGTCGGGGAAAGTCTCTGGCACGGACGGCTCCGGCCGAACCGTGCGGAGATGTCCGTCCGCTCGGCAGCCGGTCGAACGGTTCGGACGGGTGCGACAGTGCTCCCCGGGGCGGTTATCCCTGTGGGGCCGATATGCGGAAGAGTCGGGTCGGTGGGAACCGGCCTTGCCTGACCGCTCTGTAGAGGAGCGACGAGACATGTTCGAGAGGTTTACCGACCGCGCGAGGCGAGTGGTTGTTCTGGCCCAGGAAGAGGCCAGGATGCTCAACCACAACTACATCGGTACGGAGCACATCCTGCTCGGCCTCATCCACGAGGGTGAGGGCGTCGCCGCCAAGGCTCTGGAAAGTCTCGGTATCAGCCTCGAAGCGGTTCGGCAGCAGGTCGAGGAGATCATCGGTCAGGGCCAGCAGGCGCCGTCGGGGCACATCCCCTTCACGCCGCGGGCCAAGAAGGTGCTGGAGCTGTCCCTGCGGGAGGCGCTCCAGCTCGGCCACAACTACATCGGGACCGAGCACATCCTGCTGGGCCTCATCCGCGAGGGCGAGGGCGTCGCCGCCCAGGTCCTCGTCAAGCTGGGCGCCGACCTCAACCGGGTCCGCCAGCAGGTCATCCAGCTGCTCCACGGCTACCAGGGCAAGGAGCCGCAGGCGACCACGGGCTCCTCGGAGTCCACTCCGTCCACCTCCCTGGTGCTGGACCAATTCGGTCGCAACCTGACCCAGGCCGCGCGCGAGAGCAAGCTCGACCCGGTCATCGGTCGGGACAAGGAGATCGAGCGGGTCATGCAGGTCCTGTCCCGCAGGACCAAGAACAACCCGGTCCTCATCGGTGAGCCCGGTGTCGGTAAGACCGCCGTGGTCGAGGGCCTGGCCCAGAAGATCGTCAAGGGTGAGATCCCCGAGACGCTCAAGGACAAGCAGCTCTACACGCTCGACCTGGGCGCGCTGGTCGCGGGCAGCCGCTACCGCGGTGACTTCGAGGAACGCCTGAAGAAGGTCCTCAAGGAGATCCGCACCCGCGGCGACATCATCCTGTTCATCGACGAGCTGCACACGCTGGTCGGCGCGGGCGCGGCCGAGGGCGCCATAGACGCCGCCTCGATCCTCAAGCCCATGCTGGCCCGGGGTGAGCTCCAGACCATCGGCGCGACCACCCTCGACGAGTACCGCAAGTACCTGGAGAAGGACGCCGCGCTGGAGCGCCGCTTCCAGCCCATCCAGGTGGACGAGCCGACCATCACGCACGCCATCGAGATCCTCAAGGGTCTGCGCGACCGGTACGAGGCCCACCACCGGGTCTCCATCACCGACAGCGCCCTGGTGGCGGCGGCCAACCTCGCCGACCGCTACATCAGCGACCGGTTCCTGCCGGACAAGGCGATCGACCTCATCGACGAGGCCGGCTCGCGCATGCGCATCCGTCGCATGACCGCGCCGCCGGACCTGCGCGAGTTCGACGAGAAGATCGCCGGTGTCCGTCGGGACAAGGAGTCCGCGATCGACGCGCAGGACTTCGAGAAGGCCGCCTCGTTGCGCGACGACGAGAAGCAGCTGCTCACGAAGAAGGCGCAGCGGGAGAAGGAGTGGAAGGCCGGCGACATGGACGTCGTGGCCGAGGTGGACGAGGAGCTCATCGCCGAGGTCCTGGCCGCCTCCACCGGCATCCCGGTCTTCAAGCTCACCGAGGAGGAGAGCTCCCGGCTGCTGCGCATGGAGGACGAGCTGCACCGTCGGGTCATCGGCCAGGAGGACGCCATCAAGGCGCTCTCCCAGGCGATCCGGCGTACGCGCGCGGGTCTGAAGGACCCCAAGCGTCCCGGTGGTTCGTTCATCTTCGCCGGCCCGTCCGGTGTCGGTAAGACCGAGCTGTCCAAGACCCTGGCCGAGTTCCTGTTCGGGGACGAGGACGCGCTGATCCAGCTGGACATGTCCGAGTTCATGGAGAAGCACACGGTCTCGCGGCTGTTCGGTTCCCCGCCCGGGTACGTCGGCTACGAGGAGGGCGGCCAGCTCACCGAGAAGGTGCGCCGCAAGCCGTTCTCCGTGGTCCTGTTCGACGAGATCGAGAAGGCCCACAACGACATCTTCAACTCGCTCCTCCAGGTGCTGGAGGAGGGACGTCTCACCGACGCCCAGGGTCGCAACGTCGACTTCAAGAACACGGTCATCATCATGACGACCAACCTGGGCACCCGGGACATCTCCAAGGGCGTGGCCATGGGCTTCGCCAAGGAGGACGACGCCCAGACCAACTACGAGCGGATGAAGGCCAAGGTCGGCGAGGAGCTCAAGCAGAACTTCCGGCCGGAGTTCCTCAACCGTGTGGACGACATCATCGTCTTCCACCAGCTGACCGAGGGCGAGATCTTCCAGATCGTGGATCTGATGATCGCCGGCCTCGACAACCGGCTCAAGGAGCGGGACATGGGCATCGAGCTCCGTCCCAAGGCCAAGAAGCTGCTGTCGGAGCGGGGCTTCGACCCGGTCCTGGGCGCCCGGCCGCTGCGCCGGACGATCCAGCGGGAGATCGAGGACCAGCTCTCGGAGAAGATCCTGTTCGGCGACCTCAAGTCCGGACAGATCGTCGTGATCGACACCGACGGCGACGGCACCGACGCCAAGCTCACCTTCAAGGGTGTGCCGAAGCCGGCGGCGGTCCCGGACACCCCGGAGGTCGAGGAGTCGGCCGCCGGTAAGGCCGAGTAGCCGCACTCGTACGGCACGGGGGCGTCCCTTCGGGGGCGCCCTCTTCGTCGTTCCCACCCCCTCCCCGAAAGAAGCGGAGCCGTTAGGGTGCGAGTGTGAATCAGCCCTTTGATCCCCGGAACCAGGGGCCGCAGCCCCCCGCCCACGGCCACCTCGGACCGGCCGGGCCACCGCAGGGACCGCCACCGCAGGGACCGCCACCGCCGGGGGCGGTGCCGCCGGGTGGGTACGGGCCGCCGCCCCCGGGCGGGTACGGTCCTCCGCCCCCGGGTGGGTACGGGCCTCCGCCCCCGGGTGGGTACGGGCCGCCGCCCCCGGGCGGGTACGGTCCGCAGCCCGGAGGATACGGACCGCCCGGACCCCCGCCGAAGAAGTCGTCCGTGGGCCTGATCATCGGCGTCGTCGCCGGTGCCCTGGTGCTCCTGCTGCTCGTCGCCGGCGGCGCGGTGTGGTACCTCTCGTCCTCCGGCGCGGGCGGCCCCGCCGACGGCACGGCCGCGGGGGAGGAGATCCTCACCTTCGAGGGTCTGGAGCCCGATCATGTGGAGCCGGGAGAGGTCGTCGACTACGACATGTTCCCCCCGGCGGGCGGTCCGCACTATCCGACCTGGCAGAACTGCGGCGTCTACACCGAACCGCTGCGCGCGGAGTTCGCCGTGCACTCGCTGGAGCACGGGGCGGTGTGGATCACCTACGACCCGTCGCTGTCTCCTGACGAGGTCGCGATCCTGAAGGACCTGTACACCCCTGGCGACTACCTGGTGATCAGCCCCATGGAGGGCCTTCCCACCCGGGTCGTGGCCTCGGCGTGGGGTTCGCAGATCCACCTGGACGATCCCGCCTCCCCGGCCCTGACCGAGTATCTGCGCGGATACGTCCAAGGGCCGGACACCCCCGAGCCCGGCGCCCCGTGCAGCGGGGGGATCTCCGAGACCGAGGCCGAGGTGGAGGCGATCCTGGAGGAGGAGGGGACCACCACCACCTGAACCCCTTCAGGACGGCAGCGCGTAGCGGCCGTCCTCCATCGGGTCCACGAGGCCGTCGACGACCAGGGCGTCCAGGGCGCGCTCACGTTGCACGTGGTCGTCCCACACGACGTCCAGCGCGTCCTTGGGCACCGGGTCCGCCGAGGCGCGCAGCACGGCCAGCAGCAGCCCGCGGACCTGTCGGTCGGTGCCCGCGTAGGTCTGTCCGCGCCGGGGCGGTCCGCTGTGCGCGGGCCGCCCCGCCGCCGTCCAGGCGCACTGGTTCGCGATGGGGCAGTCGACGCACGCGGGGGAACGGGCGGTGCACACGAGCGCGCCGAGTTCCATGACGGCCACGCCCCAGCGGGCGGCGACCGACGCCTCGGGCGGCAGCAGGGACTCGGCGAGGGCCGTCTCGGCCTTCGTCTGGGTTTTCGGTGGGTACTCGATGCCGGTTTCGGCTCTGGCCAGGACCCGACGCACATTGGTGTCCAGAATGGCGTGGCGTTGCCCGAAAGCGAAGCTCGCGACGGCCGCGGCCGTGTACACGCCGACGCCGGGAAGGGACAACAGGGTCGCGTGATCGTCGGGGACGACGCCGTCGTGCTCCTCGGTGATGACCGTCGCGCAGGCGTGCAGGCGCAGTGCCCGGCGCGGGTAGCCGAGGCGATCCCACATCCTGACGGCCTCGCCCGGCGCGTCTTTCGCCAGGTCGGACGGGGTGGGCCAGCGTTCGGTCCAGGCCTTCCAGGCGGGCAGCACCCGCACGACGGGGGTCTGCTGGAGCATGATCTCGCTGACCAGGATCGACCACGGCGATGCGTCGGGCGCCCGCCAGGGGAGGTCGCGGGCGTTGGCCTCGTACCAGGCCAGAACGGCGGTGCTGTAAGGGTTATCGCTCATCTTTAAACCGGAGATCGGCGGGTTGAGTAGGTGGCGTGGCCGCAAAACCGCAATACTACGGGCCATGGCGTCAAGTACCGGACATCCCGTCAGCCGCGAGACCTACTGGAAGCGGCGCGCCTTCGTGCTGGCCGGGGCCATGTTGCTGCTCGCTCTGATCGCCTTCGCCTGTCGGCCGGGCGCGGACGAGGGCGAGCCGACCCGGTCCGAAGCGGGCGTCGACAACGAGGCCTCCCCCAGTGTGGCACCGGAGGATCCCTCCGCGTCCCCGAGTGGGGAACCCGAGGAGGATCCCTCCGAGGCGGACGCCTCGCCCAGCGGGGATCCCGAGCCCTCCGACGACCCCTCGGACGCCGAGGGCGCCGGCGGCGGGGGAGGCGGCTCCGGCGGCGGCGAGGCGGCCGCGCCGAAGCGCCCCGAGGACGCCTGCCGCCCGCAGGACGTGGTGGTCACCTTCGACTTCGCCGAGAAGGACAAGGAGATCTACGGGTCGGGCGCGAAACCGGCCTTCGAGGTCACCGTGGTCAACACCGGCGAGCAGACCTGCACCGTCGACGTGGGCGGCGAGTCGATGGAGGTGCGCATCCACTCCGGTGACGACCGCATCTACTCGTCCGCCGACTGCGCGGACGGCGAGAGCCGCGAGGACCGCCAGTTGAGCCGGGGCGTGCCGCACGAGTTCACGGTCACCTGGGACCGGGTGCGCTCCTTCGCCGACTGCCGCGACGGCAAGCCGGAGGCCAAGCCCGGCTGGTACCGCGCCAACCTGCACGGGGACTACGTGGGCTCGGTCTCCCAGCTGGTGTTCCAGCTCAAGGGCTGACATCCATAGGAGCATCCCGGACACCCGAAACTCGAACACGGACGGCACTCATTTGATTACTATGGGTGTCGTCCGTGTTCTTATGTCAGGGAGCCCTTCGTGAAACGACTCGCCGTCCTCGGTCTCGCCCTCGTCGCCGCACTCGCCCCCGCGACGGCTTCGGCCGAGCGCTACTCCGTCCGTTACGTCCTGACCGTCACCGACGGGTACGCCGGCGGCTACCTCGGCGACCGCTCCGTGGTCACTCTGAACTGCGACCCGGCCGGCGGTACCCACCCCGAGGCCGAGGCGGCCTGCGCCGCCATCGCCGAGGCCGGGTCGATCAAGGAGATCACCCCGACCGAGGGCTTCTGCACGATGGAGTACCGTCCGGTCACCGTCACCGCCAGCGGCGCCGAGGACTTCGAGCGGACCTACGGCAACCGATGTGAGCTGCGCCTGGCCAAGGGGCCGGTCTTCGCCTTCTGAGGGGGCCGGACGTCGACCTCAGCCGCGTCGGCGGGCGACCCGCATCAGGGCCTCGCTCAGTTCCTCCACCTCGTGCACGCGGATGCCCGGGATCGGGTCGCCGAAGTGCTTGGGGACGATCGCCTCGGTGAAGCCCAGGCGTTGGGCCTCCGCCACCCGGCGGCGGGCGCCCGCCACCGTGCGCACGTCGCCGGCCAGACCCACCTCGCCGACGACGATCAGCCCTCGGGGTAGGGCGACGTCGTTGTGGGAACCGCCCGCGGCCATCGCCAGGGCCAGGTCGATCGCCGGTTCGGTGAGGCGCACACCGCCCACCGTCGAGGCGTACACGTCCAGGTTGGCGAGCTTCATCCCGGTGCGCTTCTCCAACACCGCCAGGATCATGTTCACCCGCGAGGTGTCCAGACCCGAGGTGGCCCGACGGGGCGCGGGCAGGGGGGTGGGGGCCACCAGGGCCTGCACCTCGGCGATGATCGGTCGCCGCCCTTCCAGGGCCACGGTGATGCAGGTGCCCGGGACCGGATCGGTGCGCTCGGTGAGGAAGAGCCCGCTCGGGTCGGCCAGGCCCACGATGCCGCTCTCGGTCAGCTCGAAACAGCCGATCTCGTCGGTGGGGCCGTAGCGGTTCTTGACCGCCCGCAGCAGGCGCAGCTGGGAGTGGCGTTCGCCCTCGAAGTGCAGGACCACGTCCACCAGGTGCTCCAGCAGTCGGGGGCCGGCGATGGAACCGTCCTTGGTCACGTGACCGACCAGGACGGTGGCGATCCCGCGTTCCTTGGCGATCTGGATGAGCGCCCCGGTGACCTGCCGTACCTGGGTGACACCACCGGGGACGCCGCTCGTGTCGGGGGACATCATGGTCTGCACCGAGTCGACGATGATCAGACCCGGTCCCACCGCGTCCACGTGCGAGGCCACGGTGGCGATGGAGGTCTCCGCCGCGAGGTACAGCTTGTCCGACAGGGCCCCCAGGCGTTCGGCGCGCAGCCGCACCTGGCCGGCGGACTCCTCGCCGGTCACGTACAGGACGGGCCCGGCCTGGGCTCGTTTGGCGGCCACCTCCAGCAGCAGCGTGGACTTGCCGACCCCCGGCTCTCCGGCCAACAGGACCACACCGCCCGGGACGGCGCCGCCGCCCAGCACCCGGTCCAGCTCGTCGATGCCGGTGGGCACGGCCTCCGCGCTCTCCACACTGATCTCGGTGATCGGGCGGGCGCGGGAGGTCACCGCGGCGGGGGCGACCGCCATGGGCGCCGGGGCGCCGGCCTCCTCGACGGTCCCCCACGCCTGGCACTCCCCGCAGCGCCCCACCCACTTGAGGCTGGTCCAGCCGCACTCGGCGCACCGGAACATCGTCTTCGCTTTGGCCATGTCCGACACGCTAACGCCTCCGGGAGACGCTCCAGGTGGGGGCGGTGGAGCCTGGGGACGCCACAGGAAAGTTACCTACGGGTTAGGACACTTTCCGTGAAGGTCGTGTTACAGAATCCTTAGGGTCCGAACCTCCGCACCCCCCGCTCACCGAAGAGGAGACCCGCGTGCCCCGCACCGACACGCCGTCCATGCCCCCCGTTCCCCCGGTTCCCACGGAGAAGTCCGCGATGACGCGACGCTCCCGGAAGATCGCCCTGGCGGCGGTCGCCGCGCTGGGCCTGTCCCTGATCGCCGCCCCCGCGGCCGCCGAGGAGGCCGCCGACTTCGGGCACTACGTCGCCCTCGGCGACTCCTTCACCTCCGGTCCGCTCATCCCGCCGTACGCGCCCGGCTCCGACCCCCGCTGCCTGCGCTCGTCGGCCAACTACGCCCGGCTCACCGCCGATCGCCTCGGGGTGGCCTCGTTCACCGACGCCAGCTGTTCGGGCGCGGTCACGGCCGATCTCCGCGAGTCCCAGCACCGCGGGGTGGCCCCGCAGTTCGACGCCCTCACCCCGGACACCGACCTGGTGACGGTGGGGATCGGCGGCAACGACTTCGGGTTCTCGGAGGTCTTCACCACCTGCGCCAAGCGCAGTCTGGAGAACCCGCTGGGCAACCCCTGCGAGCGCTACTACGGCGACGAACTGGAGCAGCGGGTCGAGGACCTGCGCGACGAGATCTCCGGGGTGTACGGGGAGATCGCCGAGCGCAGCCCGAACGCGACCGTGCTCGCGGTGGGCTACCTCCAGATCCTCCCCGAGAGCCGGGGGTGCTGGCCCCGCGAGCCGATCGCCCGCGGCGACGTGCCCTTCCTCGACGGGGTGCAGAACGCGCTCAACGCGATGATCGCGGAGGAGTCCACCGCCCGGGGCGCGACCTTCGTCGACGTCCTGGAGCGCGGTCACGACATCTGCTCGCCCGCCTCCCAGCGCTGGGTGGAGGGCCTGATCCCGGAGAACTCCGCCGCCCCCGTGCACCCCAACGCGGCGGGCATGGCGGCCACCGCCGATCGCGTCGCCGGCGCCCTCGGACTCCCCGCCGAGGTCGCGTAGCACCGGCTGCCACGGTGCGTGACCGGAGCGATCGAGGTGATGGTCGGTTAATCCCTCCCTGGCCTGGTTTCGGCACCCTTTGTAAAGCATGCTTTACCTTTTTTGGATACCGATTAGACTACGGAGAGTGACTTCTTGCGGTGTCTGTGTGACGAATGAAGTGCGTCGAGGCGGACCGACCCGCGTCACGGTGACGTGGACGCCACGGCGAACCGATTCGTCATGTGGAGGACCACCGTTATGCGACTACCGCGACAGCACGAGCGAACGCAGGCCTGTCGTCCCACGGAAGCGGGGCGACAGGCCACGTCCTCCCGGCGCGCTCGGAGAGGAACGCGCGGGCTCACCGTCGCCGCCCTGGCCGCCGCGCTGACGCTCGGCACCGCGTCGGTGCCCGCGCACGCCGCGCCACCCGCCGAGGCCGAACGCGTCCACCAGTTGTCCTCCTCCGCCGCGGAGAAGGCGATCGACGCCGCCGAGTCCCAGAAGGGGACCCCCTACTCCTGGGGAGGCAGCAGGCCCGGAGGCTTCGACTGCTCCGGCCTCGTCCAGTGGTCGTTCAAACAGGCCGGGGTGAGTCTGCCCCGCATCGCGCACGACCAGGTCCGCTCCGGCACCCGCGTCAGTTACGCCAACGCCAGGCGCGGTGACCTGCTCTACTGGACCGACAGCGGCGGCTACGCCTACCACGTCGCCATCTACCTCGGCAGGGGCCGGATGATCGACGCGCCCCGATCGGGCGACCGCGTCCGTGAGCGGGACGTCACCCGCTACAACCTCGCCGGAGCCGTGCGGCTGTGACGCCGCGCTCGCCGGCCGCGCGTTCGACGCCGACGGCCGCGAGCACCCGCCCTCCCGGGGGGTGACCCCGGCGGCCCGCACCCTTGGACCAGGTGCCCTCAGTACCTCCGCCACCAGAGATTGATCGCGTAGTCCACCGTCGTACCCGGGTGCGCCGCGATGATCTCCTCCGCCAGTGCCGGAGGGAACTCGATCCCCACCACCGCCTCGAAGGCGCGGCGGTCGGTGAAGTCCCAACGCATCGTCAGGGCCTCACGCTCGAAACCGCGGGAGGACCAGAACCGCTCGACGGAGACCGGGTCGTACGACGGCAGAGACCGTCGGAACCAACCGCCGAACGTGGAGCGGGTCGCGTCGTTGTCGATCACGAAGGCGACCCCTCCGCGTCGCATCACCCGGTCCAACTCGACCAGCCCGGGTTCGCAGCCGGGACCGAAGAAGTAGGCCCAGCGGGCGTGCGCGATCTCGACGACGGAGTCGGGGACGGGCAACCGCTGGGCCACTCCGCCCAACACCTCGACCCCGGGCAGGCCCGCCACCCGGGCCCGCGCCCGTGCCGCCAACGCCGGATGGGGCTCCACCCCGGTCACCCGCGCCGCGCGGCCGGCGAACCGGGGCAGGTGGAAACCGGTACCGCACCCGATGTCCAGTACCCGGGCCCCGGACATCGGACGGATGCGCTCCATCGCCGTCTCGATGACCCGATCCGGGTCCACTGCGAGATTCTCCAGCTCATAGACGTCGGGGTGACGCCAGATGTTCGGACTGGGAACGGCTTCCACGGGGATCATGACCGACGAGCGTACCGGCGGCGCGCCACGTTCACACGACGGCTACGCACAAGGCGCTCCCGAGCGCATACCCTGTCCACGTGAGCGCTATCCAGGTACCAGACGCGCCCGTCGTCCTCTCGACGGCATCGGTCTACCCTGAGAAGACACCGGCCGCCTTCGAGATCGCCGCCAAACTGGGGTACGACGGCATCGAGGTGCTCGTCTCCTCCGACCCGGCGAGCCAGGACATCGACCTGCTCAGGCGGCTCTCCGACTACCACCAGGTCCCCGTCACCGCGGTCCACTCGCCGTGCCTGGTCCTCACCCAGCGCGTGTGGGGGCGCGAACCCTGGGGCAAACTCGTCCGCTCCAAGGAGATGGCCGAGGCCCTGGGGGCCAAGACCATCGTGGTCCACCCCGCCTTCCGCTGGCAGCGCGACTACGCCCGTGATTTCGAGATCGGCGTCGCCCGCATGCAGGAGGAGACCGACGTCGTCTTCGCCGTCGAGAACATGTACCCGGTGCGCGTGCGCGACCGCGAGGTCGTCCCCTACGCGCCGAGCTGGAACCCCCTCGACCGCGACTACGCCGACGTCACCCTCGACCTGTCGCACACCGCGATGTCCGGCTCGGACGCCATGGACATGGCCAAACGCCTGGGGGACCGGCTCTCCCACATCCATGTGGCCGACGGTTTCGGCGGGCAGAACCTCGACGAGCACCTCATCCCGGGCCGTGGCCGCCAACCCGTCGCCGAGCTCCTGGAGTACCTGGCCGGCGGTGGTTTCGAGGGGCAACTGGTGCTGGAGGTGAGCACCCGCAAGGCACCGGACCGGCAGGCCCGCATGCGGGAGCTGGCCGAGGCGCTGGCCTTCACCCGGCTGCACTTCGCCCGCCCGGCCGAACCCGCCGCCCACCCTCGCGATCGACGGGAGCGGATCGCCCTGCTGCGCCGTCGCCCGACCGCCCCGCCGCGCCTGTTCGAGGTGGACTCCACCGGAACGGTCGGCGACACCGGCGAGGAACGCTGACGCCCCCGGATTCCACGGTGTGAGACGCGGTGTCCGTGCGGGTGCCCGGGGGCGGCTAGCTTTGAGAGGGACCGCAGAGAGGACCCTTTTCATGATCGCGATCATCGGCGCAGGGAAGATGGGCGAGGCGTTGCTCGCCGGGATGTTGACCAAGGGCCACGCGCCGGAGGACGTCCTCGTCACCGAGCCGCGCGAGGAGCACGCCGCCGAACTGCGCGCGCGCTACCGGGTGGAGGTCGTGCCCGCGGTCGACGCGGCCAAGCGCGCCGACACGCTGCTGCTGGCACTCAAACCGCAGGACATGGTCGCCCTGCTGGACGAGATCGCCCCGCACCTGGCCCCCGGCCGACTCGTCATCTCGGTCGCCGCCGGACTCACCACCGCCGTGATGGAGGATCACCTGCCCCCGGGCACCCCGGTGGTCCGGGCCATGCCCAACACCCCCGCCCTCATGGGGCAGGGGATGACCGCCATCGCGGGCGGGGCCCACACCGAGGCCGCCCACCTGGAGCGCGCCGAAGCGCTGCTGGCCACCGTCGGCGAGGTGATCCGGGTCGGCGAGCAGCACATGGACACCGTCACCGCGATCTCCGGCAGCGGGCCGGCCTACTTCTACTTCATCGCCGAGACGATGATCGAGGCCGGCGTCGCGATGGGGATGCCGCGCGCCACCGCGCAGAAACTCGTCGGGCAGACCATCACCGGCGCCGCCGCCATGCTCAACGACTCGGGGGAGCACCCCGTGGTCCTGCGCGAGGCGGTCACCTCGCCGGGCGGGACCACCGCGGCGGCGTTGCGGGAACTGGAGCGGCACGGCGTGCGCACCGCGTTCACGGACGCGATCGAGGCCGCCCGGGACCGGAGCAACGCCCTTTCCGGGAACTGAGGGGACACCTGCTCCACGGTGCTGAGATGCGCCGTGAGGACGGTCGGTTCCGGTCGAATGTGGCCGGAAACGGTCGGACTGCGCGAAGGGGTCGTCCGGGTACATGGATAGTGTCAAAGGGAGGGCGGGAACGCCCTCGGAAGGCCCTGCCGTCTCCCAGGAGGCAGGGCCGCCTCCCCCGTCCACCCGACCCCAGGGCCTTTCATGAGTTCTCCCCCTTCGTCCCCAGACCCCTCCCGCCCGCCGGGTGGTCCCGTTCCCCCGCCCGGCGGACCACCGCCCGCAGGGAACCGGTCCGGCGGCCCGCCTTCCGGTCCGCAGACGGGTGGCAACACCCCCTACGGTGGTACGCCCGCTCCGGGTACCCCGGCCGGCGGCCCGCCTTCCGGTCCGCAGACGGGTGGCAACACCCCGTACGGTGGTAACCCGTACGGCGGTACGCCCGCCGGCGGGATGTACTCCGGTGGCATGCCTCCCGGAGGCCCGACCGGCCCCGGAGGCCCGACCGGCCCCGGCGCCCCGATGGGTCCCGGCGGTCCCGGTGGTCCGTTCGGTCCGCCGTCCGGCCAGTTCGGTCCGCCCCCGCCCCCGCCTCCGCGGCCCAAACGCCTCGGTCTGTTCGCCTCTCCCAGCGCCGTGCGGACCGGGGCCCTCAACGCCTCCGGTCTCGGCATCGGTTACCTCCGCCTCAAGCAGTGGCCGTTCTTCGTCGCGGCCCTGATCATCACCGTCGGCCTGCTGATCACCGCGGCCTTCGTCGGCGCCGCCGACAACCTTCTGCTGTGGGTCCCCATCTTCCTGGTGTGGTTCCTCGCCGCCGCCCTGCACGGCCTCTTCGCCGGCCGTTCCCACGACGAGCGGCTCCTCGCCCAAGGGGGCACCCCGCCCCGGGGGGCACTGCCGATCCTCACCGCGGGCGGTCTGGTCGTCGCCCTCCTCGTCGCACTCACCTCCGTGTGGCAGCTCGGCGAGTGGCGTCTGCGGGTCGCCGACGCCACCCACGCGCGCGGCGACTGCGGCACCTCCGAGGCGGTGGCCGGTTACCACGCCGTCGAGGACTTCTTCCAGTTGTCCTTCTCCTCCTCCTTGATGGAGCGGGCGAGGGCGGGCGTCGCCGCCTGCGAACTGCTCGATCGGGCCCAGGACGACGTCGCGGCCGAGGACTACGAGCAGGCCCTCGACTCCTACGCGACCTACTTCGAACACCCCGCCGCCCGTTGGCAGGACACCGACGGCGAGGTCGCCGACATCCACCTGTCCTACGCGACGGACCTGGCCGAGACCGCCGACGCCGAGTTCTCCGGCTCGGTCACCCCCGAGTACAGCGACGCCATGACACGGGCCCAGGAGATCTTCTCGATCATCCCGGTCGACTACGAGGGCACCGAGGCGGCCGGGCAGGTGCCCCAGGCACTCACCGACCTCTACGAGACCGGCACCAACCGCCTGGGCTCGGACTGGTGTACGGGGCTGGAGCAGATCGACATCCTCCGGGACCTCGACTGGAGCGCCGCGCCCGAGGTCACCGAGCGCATCGACGGCGATCGGCCCGAGGCCGTCCTCGAATGCGGCTGGGCGTCCGTGGACGCCCAGGAGTTCGACCATGCCGATGACATGGTCGAGATCCTCGAAGCCGAGTACACCGAGTACGAGGCCAAGGACGTCGAGAAGATGGTCACCCACATCGGTGCCGGGCGCATCGAGTTGGAGATGGACACCCTGACCATCCTCGGTGACAGCGCGCTGGACGCCACCCCCACGGCGAGCTCCGGCAACGACAAGTTCGTCTTCGAGCTCGTCAACCACTCGCCGTACGACCTGCGCTTCCTCTACGTCGGACCGGACAAGGTCCACGGCGAGGTCGTCGCGGACGCCTGTGACGACTGCGACGTCTACAAGCCCGGCTCGCCGCCCTCCCAGGACGCCTGCTTCAGTGAGGGCGAGACCCTGGAGGTCGAACTCGACCCGGGCGAGTACCGGATCGTCATCGCCTACAGCGACCCGCTCACCCGCCCCTCGGAGGGCACGGTGAAGCTGAAGGGCGGCGATCTCTCGTCGAGCTGCTACTTCGTCACCTCGGGGAGCTAGAGGACGCCGCCCGCGGTGGCACGGCGGAGCGGGCGTTCGCTCGACACGCCCCGGCACCCGGACAACGGACGGGCCGGCGCGGGAACCCCCGCACCGGCCCGCCCCGTCGGTGGGACCCCGGGGTTCGTGGCACAGTCCGCACTTGCGTACTGTGTGCTTCGGAGCACGTACACCTGAAACGGGGGTCACCGACATGGGAGGGCGCACGTCCTGCTCGCTTCGGGTGGCATGGGACGACGGGTTGACCGCCTACGACTTCGGGCCACAGCACCCGATGGCACCGATCCGGGTCGAGCTGACCATGGCGCTCGCCCGGGGACTCGGGGTCCTCGACGCCCCCGGGGTGTCCCTCCTGGACGTCGAACCCGCCTCCGACGAACTCCTGTCGCTGGTGCACGACCGCTCCTACATCGAGGCGGTCAAACGGGCCGGGCGCACCCTCGAACCCGATGACGCCCACATGCTCGGCACCGCCGACAACCCCGTCTTCAAGGACATGCACGACGCGGCGGCGCTCATATCGGGTGCCTCCGTCGCCGCCGCCAAGGCCGTGTGGACCGGCGACACCTCCCACGCGGCCAACATCGCGGGCGGCCTGCACCACGCGATGCCCGGCAACGCCTGGGGTTTCTGCGTCTACAACGACCCGGCCCTGGCCATCGCCTGGTTGTTGGAGCAGGGCGCCAAGCGGGTCGCCTACGTCGACATCGACGTCCACCACGGTGACGGCGTCCAGCGCGCCTTCTACAACGACCCCCGAGTGCTCACCATCAGCCTCCACGAGTCGCCGGCGACCCTGTTCCCGGGCACCGGTCAGGCCGGCGAGACCGGTGGGCCCGCCGCAGAGGGGTACTCGGTCAACGTCGCCCTGCCCGCGGGCACCGGAGACAGCGGCTGGCACCGGGCCTTCGACGCGGTCGTCCCGCCGCTGCTGCACGAGTTCCAGCCGGAGATCCTCGTCACCCAGCAGGGCTGCGACACCCACGCTCTCGACCCGCTCGCCAACCTGACGCTGAGCATCGACGGCCAGCGACGCGCCTACGCCGAACTGCACAAGCTCGCCCAGCGCACCGCGGGCGGCCGCTGGGTGCTGTTCGGCGGTGGCGGGTACGGCCTGGTCCACGTCGTGCCCCGGGCCTGGACCCATCTGCTCGGGGAGGCGGCCGGCCTGCCCATCGACCCGGACACCGAGACGCCGCAGTCCTGGCGCGACTTCGTCCGGGAACGGACCGGGGAACTGGCCCCCCTGTACATGACCGATGGCCGCGAGGTGACCTTCGCGCCCTTCGAAGAGGGGTACGACCCCGGAAACCCGGTCGATCGCGCCATTCACGCGACCCGGACCGCGGTGTTCCCCAGCCACGGCATCGATCCGAGTCTCTGAAGACACCCTTTCGTTCCGATCCCTTCCTTTATCGGACCCGATGTCCGTGATCCCGGTATCGTTTCCGGGGGAGTGATGTCGCTCGATGGGACCCGGGGTGAATTCCCCAGAGGCAGGGCGTGGCGTGCGTCCAGCGGGTAGGAAGAGGTTGAATACCGGGCGAACGGGAGCAGGCGTCGTGGTGGCCGCACGGCGTGTCACGTGTTCGCCCCGACGAGGAAGGGGAACACCTGGTGACGCCGCCGACACGTGCTGAACTCATCTCCCATCTGGTGCGAACGGGGATCGCCGGACACGTCGACACCTCGCGTCAGAACAACCTTCGGCATTACCGGCGCCTCGTCCAGAAGGACCCCTACCACCAGTTCGGTCTCACCTTCTCCCACGATTGGACCTTCTCCGAGGTCCTCGCGCTCATGAACAAACGGTGCGGGGTGGTCGGCGACGAGGACTACGTCTGGGGGATCGACACCATCGACCCCGACCTCACGGTCGACGCCCTGGAGGCCGTCGCCGACCGGCTGGCCCTGGCCGCCGAACGCCGCGAGCGGATCCTGTTCGCCACGGGACACCCGAACAAGCTCCAGGGGACCTACCGGGTATGGAAGGACGCCCTCTCCGCCCGGGGGTGTCCGGTCGTCACGGCCGCCGCCCGCGGCTACACCTACGAGGTGACCACCGAACGGCCGCCCAATCGGCGCTTCGTGGTGTGGCGGGACGAGATCGCCATCGTCACGGACGGACACCTGGCCCGGCACAGCCACCACCCGTTCGCCATGCGCGCCATCCTCGGGGACCTCTCCGACCGCGGTGAGCCATGGCCGCAGTTGGTCATCGCCGATCACGGGTTCGCGGGTGCGGCAGGGGAGGCGGGAGTGCCGACGCTGGGGTTCGCGGACTGCAACGACCCCGCGCTCTTCCTCGCCGAACATGAAGGAAAACTACTGGTCACGGTCCCTTTGGATGATGGTTATCTCACCGAGGACTACGCGCCGCTGCGGGATTACGTTCTCTCCCGATCCGGTCTCTCCTGAGGCGTGGCGACCATTTATACCCACTGTTAAACCTCATCGGACGCGCCCTCCGGGTATTGCCCGGAAGAAGACGCTGACGGCCTTTCGCAGACGGGAACTCCGCTCTACTCTGAAAACGGACGTGTCAGTAGTGACAGCATGACACGCCGGCGTGGCGTTGGGACGGGCACATACCGGGGTCGCTCCTCCGGGCGTCACGTTGGGCTGAACGGTAGGCAATACTCACGTCCGGGAATGAGGGCGTCGGAAGATGAACGGGAGCAAGCCGCCTCTCGAAGAGGTCAGGTTCTTGACCGTGGCGGAGGTCGCCACGATCATGCGAGTGTCCAAGATGACCGTGTACCGAATGGTGCACTCGGGAGTTCTCCCCGCGATTCGCGTGGGGCGTTCCTATCGTGTCCCCGAACGGGCCGTGCACGACTACCTCCGCGAGGCTTTCGTCGAGGCGGGCTGATCGGGAACGGCCTGACCGGGACGGGTGCACACCCTCCCGGTCGGCCGCTCGATCGCGAGGGGCGGAAGACCCGCGCCCCCAAGGGTGATCCGCCTCTCGCGACGAGTCCCCTCCCACCAGGGGCGTACGTCTCTTGTGGCGGGGTGAAGGAACGGGCCTCAGGGCGTCTACTACACTTTGTCGTTGTTGTAGTCCGCCCTGTTCACACCCCGTTCGCGAGGTCACCTCGATGCCCAGTGCCAGTACCGGTGCGCGGCCCCTTCACGCCGTGACGCGCCTCGCCGTGACCACGGTGGTCGCCGTACTCGCCCTCACCGGATGCGCCGGTGGCAACGAGATCGAGACGGGCGGCGAAGAGGACCGCTTCATCTCCGGAGACGGCAGTGCCACCGCCTTCTCCACCGACGAACGCGTCGAGGCCCCCGACTTCTCCGGCGCCACCCTCGACGGTGACGAACTCTCCCTGGCCGACTACGAGGGACGGATCCTCGTCCTCAACGTGTGGGCCAGCTGGTGCGGCCCCTGCCGTACCGAACAACCCGTCCTGGACGAGGTGAACACCGAGTACGCCGACCTGGGCGTCGACTTCCTCGGCGTCAACATCAAGGACGACGACACCGCCGCCCGCGCCTACCTGGACAACAAGGGCGTCGAGTACCCGAGCCTGTACGACCAGCCCGGTGAGGTGCCCCAGGCGTTCCGGGGGACGGTCCCGCCCCGGGCCATCCCCAGCACCCTCGTCATCGACCCCGACGGACGCATCGCGGCCCGGGTCATCGGCCCCACCACCTACGGTCAGCTCACCGGCCTGGTGGACACCCTGGTCGTCGAGTACGACTTCGGGGACCCGGAGGAACGGCCGCGCGTGGCCGAGCAGGAGGCCCGGGAGCGCGAGGACGAGGGGGCCGGGGACACCGCCACCCCGTCGGCCTCGCCGAGCCCTGAAGAGGACGACGCCTGATGGACCCCGTCGGCACCACCGTCCTCACCGGGTCCCTCCTCCTCGCCGCCCCGCTGGCGCTCGCCGCGGGGCTGGTCTCCTTCCTCTCCCCGTGCGTGCTCCCCCTGGTCCCCGGCTACCTGTCGTACGTGACCGGGATGAGCGCCGCCGACGTTCGTCAGCGCACGTCGGTCGGCGGCGGGACCGCCACCCTCACCGACATCGACGACGAACTCGCCGCGCGCCGCTGGACCATGGTCACCGGCAGCGTGTTGTTCATCGCCGGCTTCACCCTGGTGTTCGTCGCGGTCGGCGGCTTCATCGGCTGGCTCGGCGACGTCCTGGTGGAGTACACCGACCCCATCACCCGCGGCCTGGGCGTGCTGACGATCGTCCTGGGCCTGGCCTTCATGGGCGTCCTGCCCGGCTTCGCCCGTGAGTTCCGCTTCCACCGGCTTCCCAAGGCCGGCCTGGTGGGAGCCCCCCTGCTCGGGGTGCTCTTCGGGCTCGGCTGGACCCCCTGCATCGGACCGACCCTGGCGGCGGTGCAGACCCTGGCCTTCGTCGAGGGCGGCGCCGGTCGCGGTATGTTCCTCTCCCTGGTCTACTGCGTCGGACTGGGCCTGCCGTTCATCGTCGCCGCGCTCCTCTACCGCAAGGCGCTCACCGCCTTCGGCCACCTCAAACGCCACACCCGCACGGTCACCGTGATCGGCGGAGCCATGCTCGTCCTGGTCGGCCTGGCGATGGTGACCGGTCTGTGGACCCAGTGGACCATCGCCATGCAGGGCTGGGCCGCCGACTTCCAGACGGTGATCTGATGAGTACGACCACGACCGACACGAACGCTCCCGCCGAGGGAAGGGCGGGGGAGGGGCCCAGGGGACTGGGGCCGATCGGCTGGCTCCGCTGGGCCTGGCGCATCCTCACCTCGATGCGCACCGCGCTGATCCTGCTGTTCCTGCTCGCGGTCGGCGCGATTCCCGGTTCGATCCTGCCGCAGAACGTGGTCAGCGTCGACGAGGTCACCGCCTACACCAGGGAGAACCCCGAACTGGCCCCCTGGCTGGACCGGTTCCACCTCTTCGACGTCTTCTCCTCGCCCTGGTACGCGGCGATCTACCTGCTGCTGTTCGTCTCGCTGGCCGGATGCGTCATCCCGCGCGCGCTCGTCCACGCCCGCGCGGTGCGCGCCCGCCCGGTGCCCACCCCGCGCAACCTGGGACGGATGCCGTACGCGGCGAAGTTCGGCACCGACGCCGCCCCCGAGACGGTCCTCGCCGAGGCGCGGCGGGTGCTCAAGCGCTACCGGGTGGAGGGGTACGACGACTCCATCTCCGCCGAGACCGGCTACCTGCGCGAGGCGGGCAACGTCCTGTTCCACTTCGCCCTGCTCGGCCTCCTCGTGGCGCTGGCCGCCGGCTCGTTCTTCGGCTACCGGGGCAACATGCTCCTCGTCGAGGGCGACGGGTTCGCCAACACGCTGCCCTCCTACGACGCGATCTACCCCGGTCACTGGACCGACATGGACGGGATCGCCCCCTTCACCATCCACCTCGACGACTTCGAGGCCACGTTCATCGAGGACGGGAACCTGCGCGGGCAGGCCGCGTCCTACGTCGCCGACATCACCTACACCGAGGAGCCGGGCGGGCCGGAACTGACCCACCGGTTGGAGGTCAACCACCCGCTCAGCGTCTCCGGCGCGCAGGTCTACCTGCTCGGCCACGGGTACGCGCCCGAGTTCGTCGTGCGCGACGCCGACGGGGGCGTGGCCTTCGACCAGGCCGTGCCGTTCCTGTACCGGGACACCGCGGGCTTCGTGTCCGACGGCGTGGTGAAGGCCCCCGACGTGGGGGAGGAGGACGAACAGCTGGGCTTCGTCGGCGTCTTCCTGCCGTCCGCGGCCGAGACCCCCGACGGTGAGCTCACGTCGAGCTTCCCCGGCGCCGTCAACCCGCGGGTCACCCTGGAGGGGTACCGCGGGGACCTGGGGATGCGCGAAGCACAGTCGGTCTACCAGCTGCGCACCCAGGGCATGGAGCCGGTCGGTTCCTCTCCGGTGATGGAGATCGGTGACGTCTGGGAACTGCCCGACGGTGCCGGGTCCATCGAGTTCGCCGGCTACAAGGAGTACATCAGCCTCCAGGTCAACCGGGACGGAGCCCGCCTGCCCGCGCTCATCACCGCGGCCACCGCCGTCGTCGGCCTGCTGCTGACCCTGTTCATCCGCCCGCGCCGGGTGTGGGTGCGGGCCGTCCGAGGCGCGGACGGCCGTACCCGGGTGGAGCTGGCCGGGCTCGGCAAGACCGAGGCCGCCGGCGACAACGCCGAGTTCCACGAGATCACCACAGAGCTTGCCGGACGACTTCGGAACGAGTCGGACGACAACCCCCAGAACCCTTCCGACACGAGGAGTGACCGGTGACGTACACTCTCGCCGCGCCGGTGAACGAGACCATGGCGTCGGCCAGCGACACGCTGGTCATCGCCATGATCGTGACCTACGCCGCGGCCCTGTTCCTGTTCGCGATCGAGGCCGCCTACGGGCGACGGACCAAACTGAAGGCGGGCCGGTTGATGCCGGTCGGCGCCGGAGCGGTCGACGGGGGCTTCGCGGACGACATCGAGGTCAACGTCCGCACCACCGAGGGCGAGGCCAAGGCCTCCCAGAGCGTGCTGGGCCGCATCGCCCTGGGCGTGACCGCCCTCGGCTTCCTCATGGGCCTCGCCCAGATCATCACGCGGGGCGTGGCCGCCGGGCGCTGGCCCTGGGGCAACATGTTCGAGTTCGTGGTGGCGATGTGCCTGGTCGCGGTGGGCGTGCTGCTGTTCGCCTCGTTCCGCTACCAGGCCCGCTTCCTGGGCGCGTTCGTCCTGGTCCCGGTGCTGATCCTGCTGGGCATCGGCGTCAAGTGGCTGTACGTCGACCCCGGTCCGCTCATCCCGGCCCTGCACTCCTACTGGGTGCCGATCCACGTCACCGCCGCGATCCTGGCCGGCGGCGCGTTCATGGTCTCCGGTGTCACCGGCGTCATGTACCTGATCTCGCACCGCACCGAGGTCAAGCGGGCCCAGGGTGAAGAGGTCGTCGGCATCGCCGGCCGGTTGCCCGCGCCGGAGCTGCTGGACCGGATCTCCCACCGGCTCATCCTGTTCGCGTTCCCGCTGTGGACCTTCGGCATCATCGCCGGATCGATCTGGGCCGACGAGGCCTGGGGCCGGTTCTGGGGCTGGGACCCCAAGGAGGTCTGGTCGTTCATCTCCTGGGTGATCTACGCGGCCTACCTGCACGCCCGGGCGACCGGTGGTTGGCGCGGCCCCAAGGCGACGTGGATCAACGTGCTGGGCTTCGCGACGATCCTGTTCAACTTCTTCGCGGTGAACTACATGTTCAGCGGTCTGCACTCCTACGCCTGACCGTGCTCATCCCCGGGGCGCGGGGCCCGTCGAGTCGCGTTCGACCGGTCGGGTCCCCAGCGTGACGACCTCCGGGTCGGCGCCCCGCAGCAGGAGATCGACGGCCGCCCGGCCGGCCGCCTCCACCGGCATCGCCACGGTGGTCAGGGCAGGGCGGGTGTGCCGGGCGGTCAGGGTGTCGTCCGTGCCGACGACACTGAGTCGTTCCGGGACGGCCACGCCCCGCTCCCGGGCGGCGCGCAGCAGGCCGAGCGCCATCAGGTCGTTATGGGCCAGGACCGCCGTGACACCGAGATCGAGCACGGCGTCGAACGCCGCCGCCCCGCCCTCTTCCGTCGGCTGGTGCGGACCCACCCGATACGTCCGCACACCGTGTTCCCGGGCGGTCTCCTCGGCCGCGCGGACCGCCGCCCGCCCCGTCCAGGAGGCGGGGGGACCGAGCACGGTCGCGATCTCCCGGTGCCCCAGGTCGGCCAGTCGCCCGACGACCAGACGGATCCCCTCGCCGACGTCCATGAGCACGCACGGCAGCCGCCGGAGCCGCCGGTTGACGACCACGAGGGGGACCTCGTCGGCCAGCTCCCGGATCCGCCGGTCGGACAGCCGGGGGGAGACCAGGATCAGACCGTCGACCTGGCCCACCATGGAACGGACCGCCTCCTCCTCGACGTCGATCCGCTCGTCGGTGTCGGCGATGAACACGTGGTGGTCCCGCGCCCGCGCCTGGTCCTGCGCCGCCTTGATCAGCGGGGGGAAGAAGGGGTTGGCGATGTCGGCCACGATCACGCCGAGGTTCCCGGTGCGGCGGGTGGACAGCGCCCGGGCCGCCCGGTTGGGGCGGTAGCCCAACTCGTTCGCCACGGCCAGGACCCGGATCCTCGTCTCGGGGTTGACCAGGTGCGACGCGGAGAAGGCCCGGGACACGGTGGACGTGTGGACGCCGCTGGCCCGTGCCACGTCCTTGAGGGTCACGACCATTCCGCCACCTCGTCCGTGCTCGTCGGATCCTCAGACTAGAGCAAGCGGTTGCTCTGTGGGGACGGAGATTTTCCCGTTTTTCCAGGGAAAGGAGGGTTGATTCTCCTTCGTACTTCGGGGAGTTTGATGCAAACGTTTGCAATCATCCTCCAGGAGTGGACCATGCGAAGGCCCCTTTCCCCCGCCCTCGTCCTCGCGCTGGTCGCGGCCCTGACGGTGTCCCCGTCGACGGCGGCCGCCGACACCGACATCGGCAGGCCGGTCCTGCCGGAAGGGGACGGCTGGGCCTCCGCCGGCGGTGGTACCACCGGAGGCGCCGCCGCCACCGCCGCCAACGTGTTCCGGGTGTCGACCCCGGCGGAGTTCCGGACGGCCATCGCGGGCGACCAGCCCAAGATCGTGTACGTCGACGGTTCCATCGACGCCAACACCGACTCCGACGGAACCCCGCTGACCTGTGACGACTACGCCGTCGACGGTTACTCCCTGGAGGCGTACCTGGCCGCCTACGACCCCGAGGTCTGGGGGTGGGAGGATCCCTCCGGCCCCCTGGAGGAGGCCCGGCAGGCCTCGCAGGCGGTCCAGGCGGAACGGATCCGTTACCGGGTCGGCTCCAACACGACCATCGTGGGCGTCGACGACCGGAGCGAGATCACGGGGATGAACCTGCTCGTCCAGAACGCCCGCAACGTCATCCTGCGCAACCTCACCTTCTCCGACACCCACGACTGCTTCCCCGGCTGGGACCCCGGCGACGGCGGGACCGGCAACTGGAACTCCGAGTACGACCACGTCGAGGTCTCCGGGTCGAGGAACGTGTGGGTCGACCACAACACCTTCGATGACGGAGAACGGCCCGGGGCCGAGCAGCCCGAGTACTTCGGACGCAAGTACGAGGTCCACGACGGACTGTTGGACATCGTCCGCGCCACCGACCTGGTGACGGTCTCGTGGAACCACTTCGCCGAGCGTGACAAGGCCCTGCTCCTGGGCAACAGCGACGGCCGGACCACCGACCGGGGGTACCTCCGGGTGACCTGGCACCACAACCACTTCGACGGTCTGGGCCAGCGCGCCCCGCGCGTGCGGTTCGGCCAGGTCCACGTCTACAACAACCTCTACACGGTGAGCGGCGACCTCTACCAGTACTCCCTGGGGGCGGGGGTCGAGTCGCAGTTGTACGTGGAGAACAACCTGTTCGACCTGCGTGACGGGCACGCCCCGGGCTCCTTGCTGTACAACTGGGGCGGCACCGACGTGACCGGGGTGGGGAACGCGTTCATGACCGGGGGCGGGGGCCGCATCGCGGCGATCGACCTGGTCGCCGAGCACAACGCGGCCCGACCCGACCGGCCGTTGGGCGAGGAGGTCACGTGGGTGCCGCGGTACACCACGGGGGTCCAGCCCGTGCACGCCCTGCGAGGCCTGGAGCGGAAGGTGGGCGCGGGACTGCTGTGACGGTGAGCGAAGGGGGCCGCTCCGGATCCGGAGCGGCCCCCTTCGTCATGGGCCGTGCGGGGTGGTGCCCCGGGTGCGGTCACTCTTCGGGATCGATCCTCCGACGGAGACCCCGCAGGAACTCGGGATCGTCGTCCGGTCCCAGCGGGTGCGGGCTGTTGGAGGGCCTGGTGAAGTCCGACGGGTCGAGATCGTCGATGGAGGAGGCGGCCTGAGCCGGGGAGGACGCGCTCCTCCACACGGCGCTCGAACGGCGGGGGCGGCCCAGGAAGAGCCACAGGATCGAACCGACGGGCATGAACAGCGCGATGACGACCAGCCACAGGATCTTCGGGAGGTTCCGGGCATCCTGCGCCGGGGTGGTCAGCGCGTCGAAGAACGCGTACACCCAGAGAACGATCGATACGAGCGTGATCAGGCCACCAAGCCACACCATGATTCCAGCCTACTCTCGCTGTCCACTCCCCACGATCGGGACATTCGCCGTCACCACGATGCCGTCGCGAGGAGCGCGGCGTCAGGGCCGTCCAGACGTCGCGGCGGGCTATCGACCCGGACGTGGGGGCGATCCCGTGGGCATCGGCGCGATGTCCCGGGATCGACGAGGGGTGCGGCTCCCTTCCCCAGGGGTCCGCGGTGGGACTCCGGGATGCCTGCGGGGGCGTTCCGTTCGGGTCAGGGGGTGCTCTCGCTCGGTTCCCCGAGCAGGAGGGCGCGGACTTCGGACTCGCGGAAACGGCGGTGGCCGCCCGGGGTTCTGATGCTGCTGATCCGCCCGGAGGCGGCCCAACGGGTGACGGTCTTGGGATCAACCCGGAAGAGTGAGGCCACTTCCCCGGGGGTCAACAGGCGCTCGCTTGCTCGTTCCACCTTCACATTCCCCCAATCGTGCCCGCCTCGGACTGTGGGGGCGGCGGGCGTTTGATCCCCTAGTGTGCATGAGTTGGTCCGTTTCCTCCCTAGTTTTCGGAGAAATTGCGGTGTTGGGGGGAGGAGTACGCGATATGTGACCGGAACGTGATGTTCAGACCCTGCTGTCGGGATTGAAAACATCCCATGACTATCTGAATCGAAGTCATGGGTCCGATCACCCGTCCGGAGGAACACACGTCGACCCGGTGCGCGCTCTCGGACACTCACCCTTAACCTGGAGGTGAGAGCACATGAGCGCGCGGACGTCGGCCTCTTCGCGAGACCGATCCCCCGGAAACCGCGATGACGGACCGGCCGTCCCGTGCGTTGATGGGCGTAGCCATCAATCTAGTCCAGTCAATCGTCTGTTGTGAGGCTTTTCGATGCGTAGCTGGCTGCCCTATACCGCCGCCCGCCTGGGACTGTTCCTCGCGGCGTTCGGAGTCGTGTACCTCTTCGGCGCCCGCTCGTGGATGGCACTGATCCTCGCCTGGTTGATCAGCGGACTGGCGTCCTACGTCCTGCTGTCCCGACTGCGCGACCGGATGTCCGTCTCCGTCTCCGAACGCCTGGAGAAGCGCCGGGGGACCCTGGTGGGCGACCGTCTGGAGGACGGCGCCGCCCGCGAGGACCACCTCCAGGAGGTGCCCGAGGAGACCCCGGTCGAGGGGTCCCGGGACCGGGAGGCCATCGCCGTGGAGGCCCGCACCGAGGAGACCCCGGCCGCCCCCAAGGAGTCTTAGGGCTTCTGGGCCGACGACTCGGGCGCGGTCTCGGGCCGGTCCAGCCCGTGAGCGGACCGCCCGAACAGCGGCGTCAGCGCGACCAGCAGGTAGACCCCGGCCCCCGCCAGCACCACCGGCGCGATCCCCGCCAGGGCCACCCCCGTACCGATGATCGGTCCGCCCAGGGGCGCGGCCAGCCGCGCCAGCGCGCCGATGGTCGCCGTGCCCCGGCCCACCGCCTCCGGCGGCAGCCGTTCGAACAGCACCGCGCCCAGGATCGGGTTGAGCAGCCCGCCGAAGACCCCGCTGACAGCGAAGACCGCCAGTACCACCCACAGCGGGCCGTCCAGGGCCAGCACCGCGATGTGCGGCGGCCCGGCCAGCACCAGCCCGACGAAGAACGTCAGACGGCGCGGGAGCCGGTGGCCGACGGCGGTCGCCACCAGCGAACCCAGTACCGAGGCCGCGCCCACGGCGCCGCCGACCAGCCCCACGACCTCGGGGCCCATCCCGTTCTCGTGTACCCACACCGGCACGACCAGTGAGAACACGGCCATGTCGATCGCGTTGGTCACCGCGAGCACCAGCACCAGGGTGCGCAGCGTCGGGTCGTCCCAGATCACCCGGAAGCCCGAGAACAGGCTGCCCAGGTATCCGGTGCCGGTGGCCTCCGCGACCGGCGCGCCGACCCGGACCGCACTCAGCACCAGCGCGGACAGCACCAGAAGCACCGCGTTCCCGTACAGCGCGGGCAGCGCGCCCAACGCCGCCACCACGCCGCCCGCGGCCAGCGGGCCGATGGTCTGCGACAGCCGGTCCACCGTCCCGGTCAGCCCGGTCACCCGCTCGATCCGCATTCCGGCCGCCGCGGCCACCGCGGGGGCCAGCGACACCTTGGCCGCCTCGCCCGGGCCCGTGGCCAGGCCGATGACGGTCACCAGCACCAGCAGCAGCGGGAAGGACAGCACCCCGGCCGCGTGCGCCACGGGTACGCACACCACCGCGACGGCCCCCACCAGGTCCGCCCGGATACCCATCGCCCGCTGCCCCCACCGGTCCAGCAGCGGCCCGCCCAGCAGCCGGGCCAGGGTGTAGGAGCCCACCTCGAAGAAGGCGACCGCGCCCATGTGCGCGGGGCTGCCGGTGGTCTCCAGCACGAACCAGGGGACGGCGATCAGCGCCAGCCGCGTCGCGGTGTAGCTCAGGGTCTGGGCCAGGAGCAGGCCCGCGACGGGGTTCACCGCTCGTCCGGGTCGGGGAAGGCGGCGAACTGGACGTGCACGGACCGCCCGCCGGGAACGGGCTCCTCGTGCGCGTACCGGTCCAGCACCTCCTTCATGTCCCGGCGCAGCCCCTCCAGCTGTTCCAGGGTCAGGTGCGTCCGGCGTCCGGCCATCACCTGCGCCTCGCGCCAGCCCTCCGGCTGGGCGGTCCATCCGCCGATCGCCGCCGCCAGGTCGCGGCTCCAGCTCGCCGCCAGCGCCAGCCGCACGGCGGTGCTCAGCTCGGGCTCGTCGGTGTCCAGGTGCTCGGGGAACCGGAAGCCCTTGTGGACGGCCCTCCACCAGCGCTCCCGGGAGGTGCCCAACCCCGGGTCCTCCTCGATGAACCCGTGCGTCTCCAACTGCCGCAGGTGGTAGCTCACCGACGCCGAGGACACGTTCAGCCGCTCGGCGAGCGTCTTGCCGGTCGCCGGCCCGTGCGCCTGCAACAGGTCCAGGATGTGCATCCGCAGCGGATGCGCCAGACCGCGCAGCGACCGGGCGTCCAGGTGCTTGGCGTTCTCGAAGGGATCGCGGGGGGTCTCATCGCTCATACCCGGCATCATAAACACCCAAGGTTTCTTGGCCAAGAAACCTTGGGTGAAATCCCCACCGCCGTCAGCGTCCAGGTCGGTGGGTCCCCTGCGACTGGTCACCCTGGCGACGTGAGTCGGCCCGTGCTTCAGGACATCGAGAGAGGGCTGACGGGCCTGTTCGGAGAGAAGCGGGTGGAGAAGTGATGACCCACTGCACCGTGACCGTCACCAGAGACGAGGATCTGTGGGCGGCCATGATCGGCGGCCTGCCCGAAGGAAGGTTCGGCGGCCTTGACCACGTGAACTTCTCGGACATCCGGGAAGAAGTGCCCGAGGCCATCGCAGATCTGACCGACAGCGCTCCCGAGGACTTCACGATCACCTGGCGCCACGAGCTCGACGGCAGGGACGTCACCGAGGAGCTCTCCCACTTCATCGAGGTCGAAGAGCGTTTCCACCAGGTCGTTGAGGAGCACGAGAGCGGCCGGAGCCGGGCGCTCGATGCCATGCGCGAGGCGGGCCTGTCCCAGCGGACCATGGCCGGCGCGGTCAACCTGTCCCACCAGCGTGTGCAGCAGTCGCTGAACGGGCTCGGCGGTACCGCCCGGCGGGGGCGCAAGCCGGGCGAACGCACGGCGGTGTGAGGGTGGGCCCCGGCCGAAGGTCGGGGCCCACCGGGGTCAGCCGATGGGGAACATGCCCAGGCGGGCGTGGTACTCGCCGGCCAGCCGCTCGGTGTCGCTGCCGACGTACAGCCCTTCCGGGGTGGCGTGCATGGCCTCCACACCGTGCCCCCGGGACCGGCCCGGGTTCCAGGCCAGGGCGCGTCCGGTGCGCGGGTCGACGGCGGCGATGCCCTCGCGGGCGACCGACCCCGGCCCCGGGTTGAGGGCGCCCTGCTCGTTGTCCATCCACCTCTGGTGACCGCCCGCGTACACGGCGGCCCCGGTCACCTCGACCGAGTACAGCGAATCGCCGCCGGTCTTGTTGGACCACGTGGGCGTGGAGTTCGCGGTGTCGTTGTTCTCGAACCTCACCACGGCCTTGCACAGTCCCGGCTTGGTCTGCGGGCCGCCCGCCGTCACCAGCGCGAAGTAGGAGCCGTCGGGGGCGAAGTCCATCTGCCGCATGTAGGTGTGCATCGCCGAGTAGTCGCACTCCGGCTCGAACGCCTTCGTCGACCACCGGGTGGGGCGGCCGGTCGCGGTGTCCAGCATGGCGATCTGGTATCGGCTCTGTCCGTTCACCTTGGTGAACGTCCCGTTGATCACCAGCCGTCGCCCGTCGGGGCTCAGGGCCAGTTCCTGCACCCGCAGGCCGCCCCGGCGCTCCTCGGAGACGACCGGGGAGAACCGGGGGTCCACCGCGCCGGTGACCGTGTTCAGCCGGGCGATCGCCGGACGCGCGGTCCCGCCGATCCCGCGGAAGGAACCGCCGACGTAGAGCCGGGAGCCGTCGGTGGCCAGCCGGTGGACGGCGCCGCCGTCCACGGTCGTGGTGAACGCCGCGACCCGGGAACCGTCGAAGAGCCGCAGCCGTGCGAGCCCGCGCGCGGCGGTGCCGTTGACCGCCCGGAACTCGCCGCCGATGACGACGGTGCCGTCCGGTCCGGGCACCACCGAGTTGACGGTCCCGTTCACCCGGGGGGTGAAGTCGTGGATGATCCGCCCGGTCCCGTGCTCGAACGCGAAGATGTTGTGCAGTTCGTGCGTGCGGTCCCGGTCGGCCTCGGCGACCCGGCCGAACCCTCCGGCGACGATGACGACGTTCCCGACGCGCACGATGTCCTTGACGGCTCCGTCCAGGACGTGCGGGGTCCAGCGGACGGGTCGCTCGCTCACCACGGACCGATGCGCGGTGTCGCCCGCGACGGCCGGCGTCGGAGCCCCGATCGGGACCAACAGGGCCATGCCCAACGCCAGGGCGGTGAACTTGGGTTTCACGGACGGTCTCCTCGGTGGTGCGTCAGGGAAGGACATGACCGATTCTTGCAAAGAGTTGGTCCGAAATCACACACAGTGATGAAACCGATCCCGTGCGGGGTCCGGTCCCCGGCGCGTTCGGCTCGGGGCGGCCGTAGGCTG
Source organism: Nocardiopsis sp. N85 (assembly GCF_028882275.1). GTDB lineage: Bacteria > Actinomycetota > Actinomycetes > Streptosporangiales > Streptosporangiaceae > Nocardiopsis > Nocardiopsis lambiniae. Next base: position 119,256 of record NZ_JARBUT010000008.1, on the reverse strand, counting down.
TGGGGTATGGCCCGCGCTGAACTCGACAAGAAGCCCCAGGACGTCGCGGCGATGTTCGACGGCATCGCCGACCGTTACGACCTCGTCAACGACGTCATCTCCCTCGGTCAGGACCGCGCCTGGCGCCGGGCGACCGTCAACGCCGTCGACGCCCACAGCGGTGAGCTGGTCCTGGACCTGGCCGCGGGCACCGGTACCTCCTCGGAGTCCTTCATCCGCAAGGGCGCCCGGGTGATCGCCTGCGACTTCTCGCTGGGCATGCTCACCACCGGCGTCCGACGGCGTGGTGGCGCCTCCAGGGGCGGCGTCACCTTCGTCGCCGGCGACGCCCTGCACCTGCCCTTCGCCGACGAGACCTTCGACGCGGTGACCATTTCGTTCGGCCTGCGCAACGTCAACGACGTGGACCGGGCCCTGCGCGAACTGCTGCGGGTGACCAAGGTCGGCGGCCGTGTGGTGATCTGCGAGTTCAGCCACATCCCGGTGGAATTCGTCGACCGTCTCTACTCGACCTACCTCATGGCCGCGCTGCCCCGGATCGCCGGCGCGGTGTCGGGCAAGAGCGAGTCCTACGACTACCTCTCGGAGTCGATCGTGGCCTGGCCGGCCCAGGCCGACCTCGCCCGACACCTCCAGGACGCCGGGTGGTCCCGTGTCGCCTGGCGGAACCTGTCGTGCGGGATCGTGGCCCTCCACCGCGGCTTCCGAGAGAAGTAAAAGCGACATAAGGCGCATGATGTCGTCTTCTTCTTGAATAGCTTCAAAGCTCTCAAAACCCGAGGAGTCCTGTGCTCCTCGGGTTTTTCGTGTGTTCGGTGTGGCGCATGTGGCGATGGAAAAGACTATGAGCTGCGTATTTGTTCATCAGTGGGGCCTTTGGTGGCTCTCATGCGCCTATGGGGCGATTGAGAATGTTTCGCTGCGTATACCCCCCCGGGCTCGCAACCCGGCCCCCAAGGGTCTAGACTGCCGAAAAGAGGCTTGTGAAGTGCTTCACAAGGACACGAGGGATGAGACACATGGCCCTATGTCCGACATGGCATAAGTCCTCAACCGTACAAAGCACGCGGTCACGGACCCCGCACGGAGAGCCATGCGGCGGGACCGTTACCCCGTCCCCATAACACCGAGAGAACACGACAGGACAACCCCCCGTGAGCGGGTCGGAACCCCGCACAGGCCCGCCACGGTGCACCCGCGCGAGCAGTCGAGGAACCACCCGTGAGCGAGACAGCCACCTCCTCTCCCGACCTCAGAGGCCGAGGTCGGGACCGCGTCGAGTACGACGCCGACGTCATCGTCGTCGGTGCCGGACCGTCCGGCTCCACCACCGCCTACTACCTGGCCCAGGCCGGACTCGACGTCCTCCTCCTGGAGAAGACCGCCTTCCCCCGGGAGAAGGTCTGCGGTGACGGCCTGACCCCCAGGGCGGTCAAACAGCTCACCGCCATGGGCATCACCTTCGAGGACGAGGGCTGGATCAAGAACCACGGCCTGCGCATCGTCGGCGCCGGCGCCCGCCTCGAACTCCCCTGGCCCGACCTGGCCGCCTACCCCGGCTTCGGTCTCGTGCGCACCCGGTTCGACTTCGATCAGATCCTGGTGGACCGCGCCGTCACCGCCGGCGCCAAGCTCCTGGAGCGCACCACCGTCACCGGACCCCTCATGGACGAGCGCAGCAACCGCATCGTCGGGGTCCACGCCAAGAACGCCGACCGCGAACCCGTGACCTTCCGGGCGCCGCTGGTCGTCGCGGCCGACGGCAACTCCTCGCGCCTGTCCGTCGCCATGGGCATCCGCAAGCGCGACGACCGCCCCATGGGCGTGGCCGTGCGCACCTACTTCACGAGCCCCCGCCACGATGACGACTTCCTCGAATCCTGGCTGGAACTGTGGGACAAGAGCGGCGACAAGGACGTGCTCCTGCCCGGCTACGGCTGGATCTTCGGTGTCGGTGACGGCACCAGCAACGTGGGCCTGGGCATCCTCAACTCCACCAGCTCCTTCCAGGACGTCGACTACCGCAGGCTGCTGCGGCGCTGGACCGACTCCATGCCGGAGGAGTGGGGTTTCACCGAGGAGAACCGGACCACGCCCGTCCGCGGCGCCGCCCTGCCCATGGGCTTCAACCGGGTCCCGCACTACTCGCGCGGCCTCCTGCTCGTCGGCGACGCCGGCGGCATGGTGAACCCCTTCAACGGCGAGGGCATCGCCTACGCCATGGAGGCGGGCAACATCGCCGCCGAGGTGATCGTGCAGGCGCACGGGCGCACCACCCAGCAGACCCGCGAGCGCGCCCTGTTGCGCTACCCCCAGGTCCTCGCCGACACCTACGGCGGCTACTACACGCTGGGTCGCTACTTCGTGAAGATGATCGGCCAGCCCGAGTTCATGAAGTACGCGACCAAGTACGGCCTGCGCCAGCGCACCCTCATGAAGTTCGCGCTCAAGATGCTCGCCAACCTCACCGAACCCACGCAGGGCGACGCCATGGACCGGGTCATCAACGGCCTGTCCAAGATCGCCCCCGCGGCATAAGCAGCCCCGCCCTCCGGGCGGCCGCTCGACGCCGTGACCGGGGACGACGGGACGGATCCAGAGATGAGCCCGCACAAGTGAAAGCAATCACAAGCGCCTCGCCCCGCTCGGGCGTCCGCGCCGACCAGCCGGAAGGAGGGTGACCGGTGGAACTCTACGCACCGATATTCGTGCTCGGCGGGATCGGCGCCGCGTTCGTCGTGGTGTCCATGGTCGCCGGCGCGGTCCTGGGACCCAAGCGCTACAACCGCGCCAAGATGCAGGCCTACGAATGCGGCATCGAGCCCACGCCGCAGCCTGCCGGCGGCGGTCGTTTCACCGTCAAGTACTACATGACGGCGATGATGTTCATCATCTTCGACATCGAGATCATCTTCCTCATCCCCTGGGCCGTGCACTTCGACGCCCTCGGCTGGTTCGGCCTGATCGCGATCGTCCTGTTCCTGGTGAACGTCTCCATCGCCTACGCCTACGAGTGGCGCCGGGGAGGCCTCGAATGGGACTGACACCGCGCCTCCCCGTACCCCGCGTCCGCACCCCGCAGCCCAGCCCGGAGGAGGTCCGCAGCTGATGGGACTCGAAGAGAAACTGCCCAGCGGCATCATGCTGACCACCGTCGAACAGGTCGTCGGGCTCGCCCGCAAGAGCTCGATGTGGCCCGCGACGTTCGGTCTGGCCTGCTGCGCCATCGAGATGATGGCCGTCGGCGGCCCCCACTACGACCTGGCCCGCTTCGGCATGGAGAAGTTCGGCGCCACCCCGCGCCAGGCCGACCTCATGGTCGTCGCCGGCCGGGTGAGCCAGAAGATGGCCCCCGTCCTGCGTCAGATCTACGACCAGATGCCCGAGCCCAAGTGGGTCATCGCGATGGGTGTGTGCGCCTCCAGCGGCGGCATGTTCAACAACTACGCGATCGTCCAGGGCGTGGACCACATCGTTCCGGTCGACATGTACCTGCCGGGCTGCCCGCCCCGACCCGAGATGTTCCTGGACGCGGTGCTCAAGCTCCACGACAAGGTGCAGAACACCAAGCTCGGCGCGCACCGCGAGCAGGAGATCACCGAGATCGAGGAGCGCATGCTCCGCCGGTCGCTTCCCCTGGTGAGCAAGGACTGACATGAGCACCGACAACGAGCGCGAACGCGACGAAGAGGCCGCGCGCCTCCCCGACCAGTCGGGCACCGAGCGCCTGGCCGCACCCGTGAAGCGGACCGGCATGTTCGGCACGGCCACCAGCGGCGACACCTCCGGGTTCGGCGGGCTCCAGGTACGGGGGAGCGCTCCCGTCTCCTCCCGGCGGCCGTTCACCGACCCGGACGACCCGCGCACCGCCGACTTCGACCGGGTGGCCGACGACCTGGAGGCCGCCCTCGGCGACGCCGCGGGCGCGGTGGAGCGGGTGGAGGTGGCGTACGGGGAGATCACCTTCCACGTGCGCCGCGAGGCCCTGCTCGAACTGGTCCGCCTGCTGCGCGACGATCCGGCCCTGCGCTACGAGCTGTGCCTGGGGGTGATGGGCGTCCACTTCCCGGACCAGGCGGGACGGGAGCTGCACGCCGTCTACCAGTTCCGCTCGATCACCCACAACAGCGAGATCCGGATCACCGTGACCTGCCCGGACAGCGATCCGCACATCCCGTCGATCGTGTCGGTCTACCCGACCAACGACTGGCACGAGCGGGAGGCCTGGGACTTCTTCGGGATCGTCTTCGACGGACACCCGGCGCTCACCCGGATCCAGATGCCCGACGACTGGCACGGCCACCCCCAGCGCAAGGACTACCCGCTGGGCGGCGTCCCCGTCGAGTACCGGGGTGCCACCGTGCCCCCGCCCGACCAGCGGAGGTCGTACACGTGACCCGGCTCAACCACCACCGGAAGGGAGGCACGGCATGACCGTCACCGAGGACTACATCGACGCCTCCGGCGGCGACTGGGACGAGGTCATCGAGAAGGCGCAGGCCACGAGCGCCGAACGTCTCGTCGTCAACATGGGGCCCCAGCACCCGTCCACCCACGGCGTGCTCCGCCTCGTCCTCACCCTCGACGGGGAGACCTGCACCGAGGCCCGTGTCGCGATCGGCTACCTGCACACCGGCATCGAGAAGAACATGGAGTTCCGGACGTGGACGCAGGGCACCACGTTCGTCACCCGCATGGACTACCTGACGCCGCTCTTCAACGAGACGGTGTACTGCCTGGCGGTCGAGAAGCTCCTGGGCATCGAGGACCGGATCCCGGACCGGGCCAACGTCATCCGCGTGATGATGATGGAGCTCAACCGGATGGCCTCGCACTTCGTGGCGATGGCGACGTTCGGCATGGAGCTGGGCGCCACCACCGTCATGACCAACGGGTTCCGTGAGCGCGAGATGATCCTGGACGTCTTCGAGCTCGTCACCGGCCTGCGGATGAACCACGCCTACGTCCGGCCCGGAGGGGTCGCCCAGGACCTGCCGCCCGGCGCGGTCGGCAAGGTCCGCGAACTCCTCAAGGAGATGCCCGAGCGCATCGGGATCATGCGCAAGCTCCTCGACGAGAACCCGGTCTACCTGGCCCGCACCAAGGACGTCGCCTACCTCAACCTGCCCGGCTGCATGGCCCTGGGCGTCACCGGCCCGCTGCTGCGCGCCTCGGGGTTGGCCTACGACCTGCGCAAGGCCAAGCCGTACTGCGGTTACGAGGGCTACGAGTTCGACGTCCCGGTCTCCGACGGCGGCGACGTCTACGCCCGCTACCGGGTGCGCATCGCCGAGATGGAGGAGAGCCTCAAGATCGTCGAACAGTGCCTGGACAAGCTGGCCCCGGGCCCCGTGATGATCGAGGACGCCAAGATCGGCTGGCCCGCCAAGCTGGCCCTGGGCCCGGACGGGATGGGCAACTCGCCCGACCACATCGCGCACATCATGAGCAGCTCCATGGAAGCGCTCATCCACCACTTCAAGCTGGTCACCGAGGGCTTCCGGGTCCCGGTCGGCCAGACCTACGCGGCCGTCGAGAGCGCCAAGGGCGAACTCGGGTGCTACGCGGTCAGCGACGGGGGCACCCGCCCCTACCGCGTGCACTTCCGTGATCCCTCCTTCACCCACCTCCAGGCCGTCGCCGCCATGTGCGAGGGCGGGACGGTGGCGGACGTGATCGCGGCCGTGGCCAGTATCGACCCGGTGATGGGAGGCGTGGACCGGTGAGCGGACACGAGCACGACCACGGGGTGCCGACGGTGCCGGAGGGGACCGACGCGTTCCCCGCCGAGGTCATCGCGCGCCTGGAACAGGACGCCAAGGAGATCATCGGCCGCTACCCCAAGCCGAGGTCGGCACTCCTTCCGCTGCTGCACCTGGTGCAGTCGGAGGAGGGTCACGTCAGCCGGGCCGGGATGCACTTCTGCGCCGAACAGCTGGGCATCACCCTCGCCGAGGTGAACGCGGTCGCCACCTTCTACACCATGTACCGTCGCCGCCCCGGCGGCGACTACCAGGTGGGGGTGTGCACCAACACCCTGTGCGCCGTGATGGGCGGGGACGAGATCTTCGCCGCCCTCAAGGCGCACCTGGGCGTGGGCGACAACGGGACCACCGAGGACGGCAAGGTCACGCTGGAGCACGTCGAGTGCAACGCGGCCTGCGACTTCGCCCCCGTCGTGATGGTCAACTGGGAGTTCTTCGACAACCAGACCCCCGACTCGGCCAAGAGCCTGGTCGACGACCTGCGGCTGGGAAACGACGTCGCGCCGACCCGGGGCCCCGCGAGCCTGTGCACCTGGAAGCAGGCGTCCCGGGTGCTCGCCGGGTTCGACGACGGCCGCGCCGGAGAGGGCGTACAGGCCGCGGGCCCATCGCTCGCCGGTCTGACCATCGCCCGGGAACGCGGCTGGACCGCCCCCGACCCGGCGAACCTTTCCCGTCCCGCCCAGGGTGAGGAGGAGACCAAGTGACCACCCTGACCCCGGTCCTGTCCGACAACTGGGACCGTCCCGACTCCTTCACCCTGGAGGGGTACCGCGCCGACGGCGGTTACCGGGCCCTGAGCAAGGCCCTGGCCATGGAGCCCGAGGCCATCGTCGACCTGGTGAAGCAGTCCGGACTGCGCGGGCGCGGCGGCGCCGGCTTCCCCACCGGCATGAAGTGGGGATTCCTGCCCGCCGACAACCCCAAGCCCCGCTACCTCGTCGTCAACGCCGACGAGTCCGAGCCCGGGACCTGCAAGGACATCCCGCTGATGCTCGCCAACCCGCACTCGCTCGTCGAGGGTGTGGCGATCGCCTCCTACGCGATCAAGTCGAGCCAGGCGTTCATCTACGTGCGCGGTGAGGTCGTCCACGTCATCCGCCGCCTGCGCAAGGCCGTCGCCGACGCCTACGCCGCCGGCCTGCTCGGCAAGGACATCCTCGGCACCGGCTTCGACCTCGACGTCGTCGTCCACGCCGGGGCGGGCGCCTACATCTGCGGTGAGGAGACCGCCCTCCTGGACTCCCTGGAGGGCTACCGGGGCCAGCCCCGGCTCAAGCCGCCGTTCCCCGCCGTCGCCGGCCTGTACGCGTCGCCGACCGTGGTGAACAACGTCGAGTCCATCGCCAGCGTCCCCGGCATCATCCTGGGCGGCGCCGAGTGGTTCACCTCGATGGGCACCGAGAAGTCCGCCGGATTCGGCTTCTTCTCGCTGTCCGGCCACGTGACCACACCCGGCCAGTACGAGGCGCCGCTCGGCATCACACTGCGCGAGATCCTCGACATGGCCGGCGGCATCCGCGCCGGACACCGCCTCAAGTTCTGGACGCCCGGCGGCTCCTCCACACCGATCTTCACCGAGGAGCACCTGGACACCCCGCTCGACTTCGAGTCGGTGGGCGCCGCCGGATCCATGCTCGGCACCCGCGCCCTCCAGATCTTCGACGAGACCACCTGTGTGGTCCGCGCGGTCGGCCGATGGATCGCCTTCTACGCCCACGAGTCCTGCGGCAAGTGCACGCCCTGCCGCGAGGGCAACTTCTGGATGGTCCAGGTGCTGGACCGCCTGGAGCGCGGCGAGGGCACCGAGGCCGACCTCGACAAACTCCTGGACATCTGCGACAACCTGCTCGGCCGGTCGTTCTGCGCCCTCGGCGACGGTGCGACCAGCCCCGTCATGTCGTCGATCAAGCACTTCCGCCAGGAGTACATCGACCACGTGGAGAAGGGCGGCTGCCCCTTCGACCACGCCAGGTCCACCCTGTGGGCGGACCGCACGACCACGACGGGAGGGAACCAGTGACCGTCACCTCCAACAGCCCGGGCGGAGCGGCCCCCGCACCGCCCCCAGAGGACCTGATCACCGTCACCATCGACGGTTTCCGGATCCAGGTGCCCAAGGGCACCCTGCTCATCCGCGCCGCCGAACTCCTCGGCATCCAGATCCCGCGCTTCTGCGACCACCCGCTCCTCGACCCGGTCGGGGCCTGCCGCCAGTGCCTGGTGGAGATCCCCGACATGGGCAACGGGCGGGGCATGCCCAAACCGCAGGCCTCCTGCACCATCACCGTGATGGAGGGGATGGTGGTCAACACCCACCTCACCTCCCCGGTGGCGGAGAAGGCCCAGCGCGGCATCATGGAGTTCCTGCTCATCAACCACCCGCTGGACTGCCCGGTCTGCGACAAGGGCGGCGAGTGCCCCCTCCAGAACCAGGCCATGTCCACGGGCCGGGGCGAGAGCCGGTTCGTGGACGTCAAGCGGACCTTCCCCAAGCCGATCCCGCTGTCCAGCCAGGTGCTGCTCGACCGGGAGCGCTGCATCCAGTGCGCCCGCTGCACCCGGTTCGCCGCGCAGATCGCCGGGGACCCGCTCATCGAACTGATGGAGCGCGGTGCCAAGGAGCAGGTCGGCATCGCCGACGGTGAGCCGTTCAACTCCTACTTCTCCGGCAACACCGTGCAGATCTGCCCGGTGGGCGCCCTCACCGGGTCGGCCTACCGGTTCCGGGCGCGCCCCTTCGACCTGGTCTCCACCCCCAGCGTCTGCGAACACTGCGCCGGCGGCTGCGCCCAGCGCACCGACCACCGGCGCGGCAAGGTCACCCGCCGCCTGGCCGGCGACGACCCGCAGGTCAACGAGGAGTGGAACTGCGACAAGGGCCGGTGGGCGTTCACCTACGCCACCCGGAGCGACCGGCTCGCCCGCCCGCTCATCCGCGACGACGAGTCCCGGGCCCTGGAGTTCGCCTCCTGGCCCGAGGCCGTCTCCGTCGCCGGGGAGCGGTTGGCCGCCGCCAGGGGCCGGGTCGGCGTCCTGGTCGGCGGGCGTCTCACCTACGAGGACGCCTACGCCTACGCCAAGTTCGCGCGGGTCGCCCTGGGCACCAACGACGTGGACATGCGGGCCCGGGTCCACTCCGGGGAGGAGGCCGACTTCCTCGCCGCCCGCGTCGCCGGCACCCCCGTCGACGTGGACTTCACCGCGCTGGAGAAGGCACCCGCCGTTCTCCTGGCCGGGTTCGAACCCGAGGACGAGTCGCCCTCCACGTTCCTGCGCCTGCGCAAGGGCCACCGCAAGCGGGGCCTGCGGCTCTACTCGGTGGCCACCCACGCCAGTCTCGGCCTCACCAAGGCCGGCGGCACCCTCATCGGTGCCCTCCCCGGTGACGAGGCGCGCGTCCTCAACGCTCTGGAGGACACCGCGCCCGAGGCCGTCGAGGCCCTGGGCGCGGAGGGCGCGATCATCGTCGTCGGCGAACGGCTCGCCGCCGTCCCCGGCGCGCTGACCGCCGCCGCCGCGCTGGCCGACCGCACCGGCGCCCGCCTGGCGTGGATCCCGCGTCGGGCCGGCGAACGCGGCGCCATCGACGCCGGCGCGCTGCCCGGGCTGCTGCCCGGCGGCCGACCCGTCACCGACGCCTCGGCCCGCGCCGAGGTCGCCCGCGCCTGGAACGTCGGCTCCCTGCCGGAGACCCCCGGTCGCGACACCCGGGCCATCATCGAGGCCGCCGCCCGCGGCGAACTCGACGCACTGGTCATCGCGGGCGTCGAGCTCGACGACCTGCCCGACCCCGAGGCCGCCCGCGCGGCCCTGGCCCGGGTGCCGTTCATCGTCAGCCTCGAACTGCGCGCCGGTGAGATCACCGACCGCGCCGACGTGGTCTTCCCCGTCGCCGCCGTCGCCGAGAAGTCCGGCACCTTCGTCAACTGGGAGGGCCGCCACCGGCCCTTCGGTGACGCGCTCAAGGTCCCCGGCGCGCTGTCCGACCTGCGGGTCCTGGCCGCCATCGCCGACGGGATGGACGTCCACCTGGGCCTGCCCGACTCCGCCACCGCCTACCGCGAGCTGCTGGAACTCGGCCTGTGGGCGGGGGAGCGGGCCGCCGGTCCGGCCGTCCGTCCCGTCGAGGTCCCACGGCCGCGCTCCGGCGAGGCCCTGCTGTCCACCTGGCGCCAGCTCCTGGGCACCGGCCGGATGGAGGACGGCGAGCCGTTCCTGGCCGGGACGGCCCGTCCCGCCCGCGCCTACCTGTCCAAGGCCACGGCCCACGAGATCGGGGTGCCCGACGGCGGTTCGCTCCGCGTCACCGGCACCCGGGGCTCGGTCACCGTCCCCGTGGTCGTCACCGACATCGCCGACCGGGTCGTCTGGCTCCCGGCCAACGCCCGGGGTTGCGACATCCGCCGCGACCTGGGCAGCGGCTCGGGCGAGACCGTCCTGCTGTCGGCGCCGACCACCGCCGGGAGGCAACAGTGACCCCCGTCGCCACCAGCGTGGCGCACCTGGCGTCGGAGGAGACGCTCAGCGCCTTCGGCAACGACCCGTGGTGGATCACCACCATCAAGGCGCTGGCCATCTTCGTCTTCCTGATGGTCTGCGTCCTCATGATGATCATGGCCGACCGCAAGGTCATGGGCCGGATGCAGCAACGGCACGGACCCAACCGGATGGGCCCCTGGGGTCTGCTCCAGTCCCTGTTCGACGGCATCAAGCTCTCCCTCAAGGAGGACCTGATCCCGCGCGGTGTCGACCGGCTCGTCTACATCGCCGCGCCGATCATCGCCGCGGTCCCCGCGTTCATCGCGTTCTCGGTCATCCCGATCGGGCCCGAGGTGACCATGTTCGGGGTCGTCACCCCGCTCCAGCTCACCGACCTGCCCATCGCGGCCCTGGTGGTCCTGGCCACCGCCGCGCTCGGGGTGTACGGGTTCGTGCTCGGCGGATGGGCGTCCCAGTCGCCCTACGCCCTGCTCGGAGGCCTGCGCGCGTCCGCCCAGGTGATCAGCTACGAGATCGCCATGGGCCTGTCGTTCGTCGCGGTCTTCATCATGGCGGGCACGCTCACCACCTCCGGGATCGTCGAGGCCCAGCGCGGAATGTGGTTCGCCGTGCTGCTCCTGCCGTCGTTCCTCATCTACCTGGTGACGATGGTCGGCGAGACCAACCGGCTCCCGTTCGACCTCGCCGAGGGCGAGGGCGAGATCGTCGGCGGCTTCATGACCGAGTACGGGTCCATGAAGTTCACGATGTTCTTCCTCGCCGAGTACGTGAACATGTGCACGGTCGCCGCCGTGTCCGTCACGCTCTTCCTCGGCGGCTGGTACGCCCCGTTCGGGATCGGCACCGCCTTCCCCGGAGCCAACGAGGGCTGGTGGCCCGCCCTGTGGTGGCTGCTCAAGTTCATCGGCGTCATGTTCCTGTTCATCTGGGCGCGCGGCAGCCTGCCCCGGGTCCGCTACGACCAGCTCATGGCGCTCGGCTGGAAGGTCCTCATCCCGATCCAGCTGGTGTGGATCACCGCCGTCGCCGTCGTACGGATGCTCATCCTGGACGGCGCCTCCCCGATCGTCATCGGCGCTGTCGTCGCCGCCTTCACCATCGCCACCCTCGCCGCGTTCTACGCCTGGCTCCGGTACGTGCGCCGCGAGCGCGCCGAAGAGGCCGAACAGCGCGCCGAGAACGCACGCCGGGCCCGGGAGGACGCCGCCTTCGGCGGGTTCCCGGTGCCACCGAGCACCGCACCGCACTACGGCAGCAGTGTGCTCGCCGAACCGCCGCGGACGGCCACGGCCGCCGCGACCCAACGCGCCAAGCAGAAGGGGGAGGTCACCGGTGCTTGATTGGCTCAATCCCGTCAAGGGTTTCGGCGTCACCTTCCACACCATGTTCAAGAAGGTGCCGACCGTCGAATACCCGGAGGTCAAGCGCCCCACGGCGCCGCGCTTCCACGGACGACACCAGCTGAACAGGTGGGCCGACGGGCTGGAGAAGTGCATCGGGTGCGAACTGTGCGCCTGGGCCTGTCCCGCCGACGCCATCTACGTCGAAGCCGGTGACAACACCGACGACGACCGCTACTCGCCCGGCGAACGCTACGGGCGGATCTACCAGATCAACTACCTGCGCTGCATCCTGTGCGGACTGTGCGTGGAGGCGTGCCCGACACGCGCCCTCACCATGACCAACGAGTACGAACTCGCCGACGACAACAGGCAGAGCCTGATCTGGACCAAGGAGCAGCTGCTCGCCCCCCTCAAGGAGGGCATGGAGGCGCCGCCGCACCCCATGCGCCTGGGCGACAGCGACCTCGACTACTACGCCACCGGTCGCGGGCAGCACGGCTCCCAGGACGGCCACCACGAGGACACGGAGGCGGTCCGATGACCTCCTCCCTCGCCCTCGCCTCGCCGTACACCCAGCCGCACGGGCTCCACCTCGCCGCCCCCATCGGCGGCGGCGAGGCCTCCGCGTTCTGGATCCTGGGAACCGTGGTCGTCCTCGGCGCCCTGGGCGTCGTGTTCTCCCGCAAGGCCGTCCACTCGGCCATGTCCATGGCGCTGACCATGGTGGGCCTGGCGATCTTCTACGGGATCAACGCCGCGCCCTTCCTCATGGTCGTGCAGATCGTCGTCTACACCGGCGCGGTCCTCATGCTGTTCCTGTTCGTGCTGATGCTCGTCGGCGTCAGCTCCGCCGACTCGTTGGTGGAGACGCTCAGCGGACAGCGGATCCTCACCGCGCTCGTCGCGCTCGCCTTCATCGGCGCCCTGGCCACGGGGATCACCCGCATCTCGGTGGGCGACCCGGTCGGCCTGGCCGCCGGGGTCGCCGCCGCGGGCGGCAGCATCCCCTGGATCGCCGGCGAACTCCTGCTGCGCTACGTCGTCGCCTTCGAGGCGACCGCCGCGCTGCTGGTCACCGCGGTCCTGGGCGCCATGGTCCTGGCGCACACCGCCCGCACCAAGAAGCGGCGTACCCAGCGGGAGATCTCCGAGGACCGCATCCGCGGCGATCACCCCACCCCGCTGCCCGGACCCGGCACCTACGCCCGGCACAACGCGATCGACATGCCGGCGCTGCTGCCGGACGGGACGGTCTCCCGGCTCTCCCTCAACCCGGTGCTCACCGCCCGCGACCCCGAATACCAGTCGGGGGTGCCCGCCGACATCCGGGCCGGTCGCCCGCCGCTCCCCGGCGGGGCGTCGGACTCGGCCCACTCCAAGGAGGGCGAGCCCCCGACCGGGATCGGGGACCACCCGCACGAGGCCGACGAGACCGCGACGGTCGAGCAGGAGAACGGCGACGGTCAGGAGGTGGAGTCCTCGTGGACCCGATGAACTACATCGTCCTCGCGGCACTGCTGTTCACCATCGGCGCGATCGGCGTGCTCATCCGACGCAACGCGATCATCGTCTTCATGTGCGTCGAGCTCATGCTCAACGCCTGCAATCTGGCGTTCGTCGCGTTCGCCCGCATGCACGGGGACATCGAGGGGCAGGTCATCGCGTTCTTCGTGATGGTCGTCGCCGCCGCCGAGGTGGTCGTGGGCCTCGCGATCATCATGCAGATCTTCCGAACCCGCAGGTCGGCGTCGCTCGATGACGCCAACCTGCTCAAGCACTAGAAGGCGACGTGGCAGTGCAACATCACACTCACCTCGCCGCCGAGACCGTGACGGCGGTCGCCGCGGACGGCGCGGTGCTGTCGAACGCCTGGTTGCTCATCGCCCTGCCGCTGGTCGGTGCGGCGATCCTGCTGCTGGGCGGCAAACGGACCGACTCCTGGGGGCACCTGCTCGCCACGGCGCTGCCGGTGGGCTCCTTCGTCTGGGCGATCCTCATCCTGTTCGACCTCCTGGGCCGGGCAGAGGGCGCGCGCAGCGTTTCGGTCCCCGTCTACGAGTGGTTCTCGGTCGGCGCGTTCAACGTCGGGGCGGACCTGCTGATCGACCCCCTGTCGATCACCTTCGTCCTGCTGATCACCTTCGTCGGATCGCTGATCCACGTCTACTCGATCGGCTACATGGCCCACGACCCGGGTCGGCGGCTCTTCTTCGCCTACCTCAACCTGTTCGTCGCGGCCATGCTGGTGCTGGTCCTGGCCGACAACTTCGCCCTGTTGTTCCTGGGCTGGGAGGGCGTGGGCCTGGCGTCCTACCTCCTCATCGGGTTCTGGCAGCACAAGCCGTCGGCGGCCACCGCGGCCAAGAAGGCGTTCATCATCAACCGGGTGGGCGACATGGGCCTGCTCGTGGCGATCATGATCATGTTCACCGCCCTGGGAGCGGTGAGCTTCAGCGAGGTCTTCGCCGCCGTCCCCGGCGCCGGGAACGGGGTGCTGGTCGCCATCGGCCTGTGCCTGCTGCTCGGTGCCTGTGGCAAGTCCGCGCAGCTGCCCCTCCAGGCCTGGCTCCTGGACGCCATGGAGGGCCCGACCCCCGTGTCGGCGCTCATCCACGCGGCGACCATGGTCACCGCGGGCGTCTACCTCATCGTCCGCGCCGGACCGATCTTCGAGGGCGCGCCCGTCGCGCAGACCACCGTCGCGGTCGTCGGGGCCGCCACGATGATCACCGGCGGGATCATCGCCTCCGCCAAGGACGACATCAAGAAGTCCCTGGCCGGTTCGACCATGAGCCAGATCGGCATGATGGTGCTGGCCGCCGGGCTCGGACCCGTCGGCTACGTCGCCGCCATCGCCCACCTCGTCACGCACGGCTTCTTCAAGGCCGGGCTGTTCCTGGGCGCCGGTTCGGTCATGCACGCCATGAACGACGACGTGGACATGCGCCGTTACGGCGGCCTGGCCAGGGTCATGCCGATCACGTTCGCCACGTTCGGGCTCGGCTACCTCGCCATCATCGGCGTTCCGCTGCTGTCCGGCTGGTGGACCAAGGAGAGCATCATCACCGAGGCCTTCGGCATCGGCGGCACCCAGGGCATGATCCTGGGGTCGGCGGTCATCCTCGGTGCCGGGCTCACCGCCTTCTACATGTCCCGCATGTTCTTCCTGACCTTCCTCGGGAAGAAGCGGTGGGACGAGGGCGTACACCCGCACGAGTCGCCGGTGAGCATGACCGCTCCCATGGTGGTGCTGGCCGTCGGTTCCGTCGCGCTCGGCGCCTTCCTGGTGTTCGGCGACCGGTTCGCGAACTTCCTGGCGCCCACCATCGGCGCCGCCCCCCACCACTTCGACCTGGCGCACGCCTTCACCGCGCCCTATGGTCTGGCGGCCCTGGGCGTGCTGGTGGTCGGCGTGGTCGTCGCCTGGGCGATGTACCTGCGCCGCCCGGTCGAGCGCACCGCCCCCAAGGGGAACGTCGTCACCGTCGCGGCGAGCCGCGAACTGTACGGCAACGAGATCAACGAGGGGCTGTTCATGCGGCCCGGACAGGTCCTCACCAAGGCGCTCGTCGTCATCGAGGACAAGGTCATCGACGGGTTCGTCAACGGGCTCGGCACGAGCGTGCGCGACTCCTCGCGCGGGCTCGGGCGGGCACAGACCGGGTTCGCCCGGTCGTACGCGCTCACCATGCTCTTCGGCGCCGTCATCGTCGCCGCGACGCTGGTTGTGAGGTTGTAGACAATGATCCCCTGGCTCACCATCGCGATCGCGTTGCCCGCGATCGGCGCAGTGCTCATCTGGGCGCTACCGCGCGTCAAGACCCCCGCCGGCGAGCGGGCCGCCTCCGTCGCCGCCACGGCCGAAGGGGGTGGCGGCACCGCCACGGCGGTCCGCGCCCCCGCCGTGGCCGGCGGCGCGGCCTCCGCGGAGAACGTCAAGCGGATCACGCTCGGCTTCTCCCTGGCCACCCTGCTCGTGCTCGTCGGCATGACCCTGCGGTTCGACCTGTCGAACGCGGGATCCCTCCAGTTCGTCGAGGAGTACCCGTGGATCCCCCGGTTCGGGGTCCACTACGCGGTCGGGGTGGACGGCATCGCCCTCACCCTGATCCTCATGTCGGCGATCCTGGTGCCGCTGGTCGTCCTGGCGGCCTGGAGGGAACACGACGACCGGGAGGACGGCGGGCGCGGCTACTTCGCGCTCATCCTGGCCCTGGAGGCCATGATGATCGGGGTCTTCGCGGCCACCGACGTCTTCCTCTTCTACGTGTTCTTCGAGGCCATGCTCATCCCGGTCTACTTCATGATCGGGCGCTACGGACGCGGCGACGACCGGGCGAGGGCCGCCGTCAAGTTCCTGCTGTACAGCCTGGCCGGCGGACTGATCATGCTGGTCGCCGTCATCGGGGTGTTCGTCCACGGCGGCACCTTCCTGTGGGCCGACCTGGTGGGGGAGAACGGGGCGCTGGCCGCCCTCGACCCGTCCACCGCCCGGTGGCTGTTCCTCGGCTTCTTCATCGCCTTCGCGATCAAGGCGCCGATGTGGCCCGTGCACACCTGGCTGCCGCAGGCCGCCGGGGCCTCCCGCCCCGGGACCGCCGTCCTGCTGGTGGGCGTGCTCGACAAGGTCGGCACCTACGGCATGCTGCGCTACTGCATGGAGCTGTTCCCCGACGCCGTCGAGGTGTTCGTGTGGCCGGTGGTCGCCCTCAGCCTGGTGAGCATCGTCTACGGGGCGGTCCTCGCCATCGGGCAGAGCGACATGATGCGCCTGGTCGCCTACACGTCGATCTCCCACTTCGGGTTCATCACCCTGGGGATCTTCGCGCTGACCCCGCAGTCCCAGACCGGGGCCGCGCTGTACATGGTCAACCACGGGTTCGCCACCGGCGCCCTGTTCCTGGTGGTGGGCCTGCTCATCGCCCGCCGCGGCTCCTCGCGCATCGAGGACTTCAGCGGGGTGCGGAACGTGGCGCCCAAACTCGCCGGGGTCTTCCTGGTCACCGGCCTGGCCGGGCTGGCCCTACCCGGGCTGGCACCGTTCATCAGCGAGTTCCTGGTGTTCGTCGGCGTGTACGCGTTCAACCCCGTGCCCGCCGTGATCGCCGTCATCGGTGTGGTGCTCGCCGCGCTCTACATCCTGTGGATGTACCAGCGCACCATGACCGGGCCCACCGCCGAGAGCGTGTCCGGGTTCACGGACCTGTCCGCGCGTGAGAGCTGGGTCGTCGGCCCGCTGCTCGCGCTCATCATCGTGTTCGGGCTGTACCCGCAGCCGCTGCTCGACGCGATCGAACCGGCCGCGGAGCGCACCGTGGTGGTCACCACGGTCGACTCCGCCGAGGAAGGAGGCGCGGAGTGATCCCCCACATGGACCTCCCCGTCATCACCGAGGAGGCACCGGCCCTCGACTGGTGGCTGCTGGCACCGCTGCTCACCCTGTTCGGCGCCGCGATGCTGGCCGTCCTCTTCGAGGCGTTCGTGCCCGCGGCGCGCCGCCGACCGATCCAGCTCGGGTTGTCGGCGCTGGCACTGCTCACCACGTTCGTGCTCATCGTCCTCCAGGTCGGGTCGCTGCCCGAGGGCCAGGCCGGGGTCACCGTGGGCGTCGGGGCGCTGGCCATCGACCGGACCGTCCTGTTCTTCCAGGGCACCATCACGGTGCTGGCGCTGGTGAGCCTGCTGCTCATCGCCGAACGCCGCGACGGCCGGGACGCGTTCGCCGCCCAGGCCGCCGCCGTGCCGGGCAGCGAGGAGGAGCGGGCGCACATCCTGGCAGGCTCGCAGCACACCGAGGTCTACCCGTTGGTGCTGTTCGCGGTGCTGGGCATGCTGATGTTCCCCGCCTCGAACGACTTCCTCACCATGTTCATCGCCCTTGAGGTGATGAGCCTGCCGCTGTACCTGCTGTGCGGGCTGGCCCGCCGGCGCCGCCTGTTCTCGCAGGAGGCCGCCGTCAAGTACTTCCTGCTCGGCGCCTTCTCCTCGGCGTTCTTCCTGTTCGGCGCCGCCATGGTGTACGGCTACGCCGGGTCGGTGAACTTCGGCGAGGTGCGCGTGGCCGTGGAGAACGGCGGCGCGGCGATCTTCCAGGACGGCAACGGTGAGCCGCTGCTGCTCATGGGGATCGGGCTGGTCGCCGTCGGCCTGCTCTTCAAGGTCGGCGCGGTCCCGTTCCACAACTGGAAGCCGGACGTGTACCAGGGGGCGCCCACCCCCATCACCGCGCTCATGGCCTCCTGCACGCTGGTCGCCGCGTTCGGCGCCCTGCTGCGGGTGTTCTTCGTGCCCTTCGGCGGGTCCATCGGGGACTGGGAGCCGATGCTGTGGATCGTGTCGGTCCTCACCATGGTGGTCGCCGCGATCATCGCGGTGGGCCAGCGCGACGTCAAACGGCTGCTCGCCTACTCCTCGGTGGTGCACGCCGGGTTCATCCTCACCGCGGTCGTGGCCGGCAGCACCGACGGTCTGGCCGGGGCGATGTTCTACCTGGCGGCCTACGGGTTCACCACCCTGGGCGCGTTCGCCGTCGTCACCCTGGTGCGCACCGCCGACGGCGGGCAGGAGCTGGGCGACCTGGACCGGTGGGCCGGTCTGGGGCGCAGGAACCCGATCCTGGCGGGAGCGCTGGCCCTGTTCCTGCTGGCGTTCGCGGGCATCCCGCTCACCAGCGGGTTCATCGGCAAGTTCGCGGTGTTCGAGGCCGCCGTCGCCGCCGGGGCCACCCCCCTGGTCATCGTCGGTGTCCTCAGCAGCGCCGTCACCGCGTTCTTCTACGTGCGGATCATCGTTGTGATGTTCTTCCGGGATCCGGAAGCCGACGGGCCGACCGTCGTGCGCGCCGGCGTCGGCACCGGAGGCGTCATCGCCATCGGTGTGGCGGCCACCCTGGTACTCGGGGTGTTCCCGGGGCCGGTGCTCGACAACCTGTTGCCCTCACCGGACAGTGGGCAGGACCCGGTCTCGGTCATGGTGGACCAGGCGTCCACCGAAACCGGCTGACCTCGGTCAGAGTTTCGGCCCGGGCCGTGTGAGCTGCTGTTTCACCGCGGTCCGGGCCGTATCCGGGTGTGGCTTTGGCTGATCATTCCGGGTCGGATACCGTGGCAAGTCGGATCATGTTCATGTGCTGAGCACGCGGCGACCCCGAACGGTCGCCGCCGTGCCCGTTCAACAGGTGGAGCTTTACGGTGAGCGGTGCTGTCCCGAGCGGGTTTCTCGCTCTGCCGAGAGTCGACTCGGCCCTCGCCCGGGAGGTCCGGGACGGTCTCGAAAAGGTCGAGGACCTCCTGAGGGAGTCGGTGCGGTCGAGCGACCCGATGCTGACCGAGGCAGCCTCCCACCTGCTGGAGGCCGGTGGCAAGCGGTTCCGGGCGATGCTCGTGCTGTTGGCCGCGCACTTCGGCGACCCCGACATGCCCGACCTCGTCCCCGCGGCCGCCGTCGTGGAGCTGACCCACGTGGCGACGCTCTACCACGACGATGTCATGGACGAGGCGGAACTGCGACGCGGCAGGCCCAGCGCCAACCAGCGCTGGGGCAACACGATCGCGATCCTCACCGGCGACTACGTCTTCGCCAAGGCCTCGGAGATCCTCGCCGACCTGGGCCCCGAGGCGGTGCGCCTCCAGGCGGAGACCTTCGGCCGGCTGGTCCAGGGACAGATCCTGGAGACCTCCGGCCCGCCCGAGGGCGTCGACCCGCTCGACCACTACCTGCGGGTCATCGGGGACAAGACGGCCTCGCTCATCGCGTCCTCCGCCGAGTTCGGCGGCATGTTCGGCAAGGTCGACCCCGAGACCACGGGAAAGCTCACCCGCGCCTCCGACGCGCTCGGCATGGCCTTCCAGCTCGCCGACGACCTGATCGACGTGGCGGCCGAGACCCGCGAGTCCGGCAAGGTCCCCGGCACCGACCTGCGCGAGGGCGTGCTCACCCTGCCGATGTTCTACGCGCTCCGCTCCACCGACCCGGCCGACGAGCGGCTCAAGTCGCTGCTGGGCCGCCCGCTGGACGACACCGAGGCCGAGGAGGCCCTGTCGCTGCTGCGCGCGCACCCGGCGATGGCCGAGGCCGAGGAGACCCTGCGCGGCTGGTCCGACAAGGCCCGCGCCGAGCTGGCCACCCTGCCGGAGGGCCCGGCGCGCGACGCCTTCGAGGCGCTGTGCGACTACGTGGTGGAACGCTCCGGCTGATCCGGACACCCGCCGACGGCGCCGCCCCTCCCGGGGCCGGCGCCGTCGGCGTCTCCAGGGGCGGCGGATCCGGTCCCGGACGCGCCGATGGCGTCGCTCGGCGGAGAGCGACGCCATCGGGTGGTGCGGGGAGGGACGCCCCCGGGCGCGGTGAGGGCGCCCCGGTCGGTGCGGGCGCCCCGGTCGGTGCGGGCGGGCCCGGACCCGGGGGCCCGGGGCGACGGGGCCTAGCTCACCAGCGGCAGGGCCTCGGAACCGGGCAGGTCCATGAAGGTCGGGTGCGAGACCATGCCCTCGGGGGTCGCCGGGGCCTCGGCGGTGCCGCCGTCGATGGAGACCAGGTCGCTGGTGTCCAGGTCCTCCAGCAGCCCGGGGCCGCGGCTCAGCCCGGCGACCAGGTCCTCGATGGTGCTCATGTCGGGGCCCTCGGCGATGCTCGGCAGCGATGAGGTGTCGGCGACCTGCGGCAGCTTCCCGTCCACGGTGGGCAGCCCGGTGCCGACCTGCGGGAGTTCGGCGTCGGAGAGCGGGCCGTCCAGGCCGACCAGGTCGGTCGAGCCCAGGTCGGAGGCCCCGGTCAGCAGCGCGTTGGTGAGGTCGGACAACCCGGGCACGTCGGCCGCCCCCGGCGCGCTCTGGTGCTCCCGCAGGGACACGGCGGTGAGGTCCTCGTCCAGGTTGCGGTTGCCGATCATGCCCAGGACCTCCTCCTCTCCCAGGCTGACGTAGTTGTCGTCGGTGACCGGGTTGGACTCGACCACGTCCTGGATGGCCTTGGGGGTCTCCAGGCCGAAGGCGTGGGCGAAGTCCCACATGTTCGGCACCTCGGGCGTGCCCGCGCTCTGCGGGACGGTGCCGGCGGCGGTGGGCAGCGTCGGGGCGACGTCGAGGACCTCGGTCACGGCCAGGGCGTTCTCGCTGGTCAACGCGGTGGGGTCGGACAGGTCGACGCCCTCGCCGAGGTCGGGCAGGCGGGAGGCGTCCAGCTGTCCGGCGATCTCGGCGGGCCGGGGCAGCTCCGAGACCGAGGGGACGCCCACCTCGTCGCGCAGTTCCTGGACCGCGATCACCGTGTGCGGCAGGGTCTCCGCGGCGGCGTCCTCCACCATGCCGCCGGCGCTCTGGGCGGTGGTCTCGAACTCCGTGCCCGCGCCGGTCGCCCGCTTCTCCACGGCCGCGCCCAGGTCGTGGCCGATGGTGTCGTGCGGGTTCCCGTCCAGGCCGGTCGCGTCCTGGGTGGAGGCGACGGCGTCGCCCAGCGCGCCGCCGGGGTGGGTCAGGTCGCCGAACGGGGTGACGATGTCCCGCTCACCGGCGGGCAGGACGGCGGACAGGTCGGGGGCGGGCTTGGCGGGGTTGTGAGAGGTCTCCTGGAGTTCGGTGAGCGCCGAGCCGGCCACCGGCCCCACACCCCCCGGGAAGGCGGTGTTCATGGTCGGCGCGACGCCCTCCACGAGCGTCCGCTCGATGATGGGGGCGATCTCCGCGACGGGCGAGGCGAGGGCCTCGGCACCGGCGATCCCGGTACCGAGGGCGACGAATCCCGCGGTTCCGGCGGCGAGCAGAACGGTCCTGGCCGAGATGCGGTTGGCCTGCGTCATGGGGTTTCCTTCCGAAGGACTCTGTGGTTGCGGAGTGGATCCGGGCGGTCGCGCATCGGGCGCGGCCGACCGGGAGGCCGGAGTATCGGTGGACCACCGGCTGACATGAATCACGTGAGCGGGACCGCGATGGCGGTACGGGGCACGGGACTCAGGTCAGCTCCCAGAGCCGGATGAGGGCTGGGAACGGTCCGTCGAGGACCGTTCCTAGTCGGGGGAGACGGTGAGGTCGTCGGTGGCGCCGGCGGGCACGGGGTGCACGGCGTCGACGGCCGACAACGGCACGTCGGCGGGGGGCGCGGCGACGTGGGAACCGGTGAGGTAGCCGGCGACACCGGGGGCGGCGGCACCGGAGGGCGCCGAGGAGCCGGTGGTCGGCTTGGGCGCGGTCGGGTGATCCGGGTCGGCGGGCGCGGGGCGCTCGGTGTCGACGGTTCCGGAGCCGGCGACCGCGCCGACGGGGTGCGCCGTGTGGGCGGGGAGGTGGACCGCGAACACGCTCCCCGGTACGTCCACGGCGTCGGTCTCGCGCGCGGACCCCTCGTCGGGACGCTCGTCGCGTTCGACGACGGGTGCGGTCTCGACGGCGGCCGGCCGCTCTACGGCGGCGGGGGCGGGGGCCGGTGCGGCGGGTGCGGTGAGCGGTTTGGTCGAGGCGACGTGGGCCACGAGGTTCTCCGCGCGGTCCCGGTCGACGACCTCCAGTTCTCCGACCACGCGCCTGGCGCCGTCGCGCACGCTCACGCCCACCTCGGTGACGGAGGGGTCGGACAGCACACCGGTGGGTGCGCTCTCGGCCCGCTGCTCCAACCGCCGTTGCACGGTGCCGAGGGTGTCGGTGACGGGCGTGGCGACCTCGGCGACGCCCTCCAGGGAGGGCGGACCGTCGAGACCGTCGGGCAGGTCGGTGTCCAGCACGGTGCCCTGGGCCAACCCGAGCGGCCCGGGGGCCGTCTCGGCCTGCGCGGGAGCCGCCCCCATCAGCCACAGGGCGGCCAGGGTCGCCCCGACGAACAACGGCAACAGGAGCGGGAGGGGCGCGCACACCACCGTGGCCGCGCGCGGGGCGCGTGCCGTGCGGTTGGTGCGGGACATGAGGTGCCCTCCGGGACGTGCGGACCGAGGGGAACCGGGACGCACCCGGCTCGCGACTCGACGTTAGCACAACGTCACGGATTGTAGTTTCGGTTCGCCGGAAGCGGGGAAATCCGAGGTCAGTCGCAGGGCTCGGTGGTCGGTCGCTCCCGCGCCGACTCCGCCTCCCGCGCCGACTCCGCCTCCCGCGCCGACTCCCGATCCTCCCGGCGCCGCACCGACCGCGCTCGGGCGCCGCGCACCTGGTCGAAGGCGAACACGCTCAGGGCCAGCCACACCAGCGCGAACCCCGCCCACCGGGCGAGCGGCATCTCCTCGCCCTGGATCAGCCACCCGATGAAGAACATCATGGTCGGGGCGATGTACTGGAGCATCCCGATCACGCTCAAGGGCACCAGCCGCGCCGCGAGCCCGAACAGCAGCAGCGGCAGCGCCGTGACGAAACCGCCGCCGACCAGCAGCGCCGTGTGCGCGGGGGATACCGACATCGCCGTTCCGACACCGGAGAACTCCAGGAACAGCACGTATCCCAGGGCGGGCAGGAACATCACCAGGGTCTCCACGGTGAGGCTCTGCATCCCGTCCAGGTCCACGTACTTCTTCACCGCGCCGTAGGCGGCGAACGACGAGCCCATGAGCAGGGCCAGCCACGGGGCGGCGCCGTAGCCCACCGTCATCACCACGACCGCGATCACGCCCAGCGCCACCGCGATCCACTGCGCCGTGCGCAGGCGCTCGGAGAACAGCACGACGCCCAGGCACACCGACATCAAGGGGTTGATGAAGTACGCCAGCGACGCCTGGAGGGTCTGCGCGGTGGAGACCGAGTAGATGAACCCCCACCAGTTGACGGCGATGAGCACCGCGGCGGCGGCCACCGGCAACAGCCGGCGGGGGCTGCGGATCACGCCGGGCAGCCACTTCCAACCGCGGCGTGCGAGGAACAGGAAGACGCACATCGCGAGCAGGGACCACACCATGCGGTGGGCCAGGATCTCGGCGGGTTCGGCGGCGGAGAGGAAGGGCCAGTACAGGGCCGCGACGCCCCACAGGAGGAAGGCGCTCGCCCCGAGGGCGACGCCGCGATTGGAATCCGGCACGAATGCAATGGTAGGACGAATTGTCCGACCTGTCGCCCTTATTTCGGTCGTCGCACTCCAGCGCTAGGGTCGTGCCTCATGGACTGGGAAGAGCGTGTCGGTCGGATCAGGCAGTGGCGGAAGGACGGCAAACGGGCCCCGCACAAGCCCCTCCTCCTGCTCTACGCGCTGGGCCACCACCAGCGTCACGGCGACGCCCCCATCCTCTACAGCGCGGCCGAGGAGCACCTCCGACTGCTGCTGGACGAGTTCGCTCCGCCGACCAGGAGCGGTACCACCCCCGCCTACCCCTTCCGCCGTCTGGCCAACGACGACGGGCTGTGGCTGCTCACCACCGACGACGGCGGCGATCCCGGGGACAACGCGGGCCGACTGCGCGGCTCCGGCGCCCGGGGGAACCTCACCCCCGAGTTCTCCCGCGCCCTGTCCGACGACCCGGGTCTGCGCACCCGTATCGCCCGAGCCCTGCTGGACGCGAACTTCCCGTCCTCCCTGCACGAGGAGATCCTCGCCCTGGCGGGCCTCGCCCTCACCGACGGCCGCCGGGTCGCGGCGCACGACCGCGACCCCCGCTTCCGCGAGGCCGTGCTGGACGCCTACGGTCACCGGTGCGCGTTCTGCGGCTACGAGGGACGGCTCGGCGGTGTTCCCGTCGGGCTGGAGGCCGCCCATGTCCGCTGGTGGTCGCACGCCGGGCCCGACGATGTCGACAACGGCCTCGCCCTGTGCTCCAACCACCACCTGCTCTTCGACCGCGGCGTCCTCGGTCTCACCGGGGAGCTGACCCTGGACGTCTCCCCGCGCTTCGAGGCCCGTTCGGCCGAGGCCGAACGGATCGTCACCGACCTCGCGGGCCGCGACCTGCTCCTGCCCGCCACCGCTCCATCGGTCGCCGCCGGGCACGTCGACTGGCACCGCCGTGAGGTCTTCAAGGACCCCGGCCTGGCCGCGTGACGCCCGTTCCCGGCCGACGTCCCCGCCGATGTCCACGAGGATGCCCACGCCGAGGTGGCCCGGCCCATCGACATCGTCGGCCTGTCCGCCTCGTCGGCCACGCTCGCCCTGCGCACCTACGCGCCCCGCGTTCGGCTGCCCTTCCGGTGGCACGAAGCGGACTCGGTGAGCGGCCCGGCGGCGTCTTTCTCCCGCTCCGAACCGCGGTGATACGCCCGCCCTCAGAAATCGCCTTCCGCGACCTGGAGAACGGTCAGCCCCAACTCCCGACACATCCGGACCACCTTGTCCCGGTCGTCCAGGACACAGAGGACGCCCGTGCGGTCGCGCACATGCTTCTCGTAGAGCTCGCGCTTGACGGTGTCGTCGGAGCGGAAGTCCCCCTTGCGCCGCGTGTGCAGGTCGCCCCGCATGCCGACGTGCGCGTCGAGTCCGGCCTGGAGGCCCTCGGCCACGTCGGCGTTCCCGAGCATTCACCCATCTGGTGGCACCGCTTCTTCGACCACCTCTGACCCCGCCGGGTGCACCCCGGAGCGAACGCGCCGTGATGGTGGCTCCTAGGAGGTGGGGGCGTCGTGGGCGGCGCGGTTGTCGAGGACTTCGCCCATGTGCGTCTCGGCCCAGCTCTTGAGGCCGCGCACCTGGTGGTACAGCGACAGGCCGAGTTCGGTGAGCTCGTAGGAGACGGTGACGGGCACGGTGGCGGTCGCGGTGCGGGTGATGAGGCCGTCGCGCTCCAGCGAACGCAGCGTCTGGGTGAGCATCTTCTGGCTGACGCCCGCGAGTGTCCGGGCCAGCTCCGAGAAGCGCATCGCCCGCGGCTCGCCGGCGTGGTCACCGGTCCGGTCACCGGCGCGGTCACCGGTGGGCCCGGCCTCCCCGCCGACGAGCGCGCACAGGATCAGGGTGACCCATTTGTCGGAGATCCGGTCGAGCAGCTTCCTGCTGGGGCACACGTCCAGGAACGCGTCGTACTCGATCTTCGCCTGGGCCCTCTTCTCGGCCGCGGTCGTCGTTCCCATCGCCTACTCCTGTCACCTGAGGGTCACCAAGGCACTCTGAAGTACCTACTTCCTGCCAGGAAGTTGCATGTCCATTATGAAGAAGGGCTCCATCAGGAACCACCCACCGAATCGACACGAAAGACAGGGGCATGAGCGCGTACCCTCCTCCGCTTCCCGGCGGCACCTGGACCATGGGCGATCTGACCGTCACCCGCTTCGGCTACGGCGCGATGCAGCTCGCGGGCCCATGGGTCATGGGGCCGCCCGCCGACCACGACGGAGCCATCGCCGTCCTGCGCGAGGCCGTCGACCTCGGGATCACCCACATCGACACCAGCGACGCCTACGGGCCGCACATCACCAACCGGCTGATCCGCGAAGCGCTACACCCCTACCCGGAGGGCCTGCACGTGGTGACGAAGGTCGGTGCGCGGCGGGACGCGCAGGGCGGGTGGCCCACGGCGCGCCGTCCGGAGGAACTGCGTCGCCAGGTCGAGGAGAACCTGGAGTCCCTCGGGCGCGAGACGCTGGACCTGGTGAACCTCCGCCTCGGCGACGCCCAGGGGCCGCAGGCGGGGTCGATCGCGGAGGCGTTCGAGACGCTGGTCGATCTCCAGAAGCAGGGCGTCATCCGCCACCTCGGCGTGAGCAACGCGACCGCCGAGCAGGTCACCGAAGCCCAGGGCATCGCGCCGATCGTGTGCGTGCAGAACATGTACAACCTCGCCCACCGAGGCGACGATGAACTGATCGACCGGCTCGCCGCCGAAGGTGTCGCCTACGTGCCGTTCTTCCCGCTCGGCGGGTTCAGCCCGTTGCAGTCGTCGGTGCTCTCCGCCGTCGCCGCCCGACTGGGCGCGGCGCCCATGTCGGTCGCCCTGGCGTGGCTGCTGCACAGGTCCCCGAACATCCTGCTGATCCCCGGAACCTCATCGGTCGCGCACCTGCGCGAGAACGTCGTCGGGGCCGGGCTCCCGCTGTCCGACGAGGACCTCGCCGCGTTGGAGGGGATCGGTCGCGGGTGACGTCACCCGCGACCGATCCATCCCCGTGTGCGCGGGGGTGACGCTTGATGAACCGCGTCAACGCAGGGCGTCGTCTCCGCGTTGTGCGGTTTGGCGATGTGGTGAGGTGCGGCCGGGACCACGGTGGCATGGGGGCGCCGCGATGCCCAAGAAGGACGGCTGAACCAGCGGGGTGGAGTCCACTGGCGGCGGACCCCACCCCGCTGGATGCGGGTCACGGGTGAGGGCGGGGTTCGGCCTGCCGCGTGATGCGAGAGCAGTTGCAGCACCTGCTGGAGCTCTCCGCCTCCAGGGATATGCGAATCTTGGTCCTACCAGCGGATGCTCCGTGTCATGGCGGACACTCCGGGCCGCTCCGCGTGCTGACCTCCCTCCAGAACACGCCCTTGGTCGAGGTGGAACACGCCTCGGGCAGTGAACTGCTCAGCGACGACCGAGCTGTGACAAGGCTGCAAGCCGTGTTCGGAGACCTACAGATCTGGGCGCTGCCCCCTGCGGCGTCCCACGCCCTCACATCAGAAGCCCTAGGAGAACTACGGTGAACGAGAGCACCTGGCACACGTCCAGCTACAGCGGAGCCCAGGGCGACTGTGTTGAGGTCTCAGAAGGCCTGATCACCGCTGTGCGCGACACACGGAACCGCGAACTCGGGCACCTCGGGTTCACCGCCTCCGAGTGGACCGCCCTCCTCGGCGCGCTCGACTCGAAGTGATCACCGGGAAGCCGCCCCGCCACGGAAAGTGCGGCGGGGCGGCTTCGTGTGCGGGTGTCCGGATGGAGCCGGAAAGCCAACAGCGTTGACAAGCCGTGCGTGTGCGGTCACGGAAACGACATAAATCGGCTGATGAGGCTACAGATCCATAGAGGACCGCGTATGCGTGGAACCTCGAACCGCGTTCCGGAGTCTGTTCGGGGGCACGTTCCCCGCACACTCAAGGAGTCCGCGATGCGGCAGATCAGAACCGACCGAATCATCACCGGAGCCGTTCTGGGAGCCCTCCCCCTCTTCCTCGCCACCGGCTGCTCGTTCAGCATCGGCGGCCCCGGCTCCGTGGACGCCGAGCAGGTCGCCGAACGGTCGAGCGCGATCCTCGCCGAGCAGGTCGGCCAGACCCCCGACGACTTCACCTGCGCCGACGACCTCCCCGCCGAGGTGGGTGCCGAGATCCGCTGTGAGCTCACCAGCGGCGGCGACACCCTCGGCGTGACCGTCACCGTGACCTCGGTCGACGGCGACAACGTCCAGTGGGACATCAAGGTCGACGACGCGCCGGCCGACACCGGCGCCGCCGATGACACCCCCACCGATGACACCGCCGCCGGGGACGACTCCACGGCTCAGGGCGGCAACAGCGGCACCGCCAGCGACGGCATCGTTCCCGCCGATCAGGTCGTCCAGCGGTCGACCGCCGCGCTGGAGGCGGCCGGACACACCCTTGAGAACTTCGCCTGTTCCCAGGGGCTGCGCGCGGAGGTGGGCAACGAGATCCGCTGCAACTTCCACGCCGACAACACGATCTACGGTGCGACCATCACGGTGACCTCGGTCGACGGCGACAATGTCCAGTGGGACATCCAGGTCGATGACGAGCCCTTGTAAGCCCGGCCCCTTCCCCGAGCGACGCACCTTCGCCCCACTCCGCACGCGAACGGCCCCCGGCGGACGGGCCGGGGGCCGTGGGGTCGACCCCCGGGAGTAGAGGGTCGACCGTGAAGGCCGACCCCCGGGAGTAAGGGGTCGGCCATGGTCCGTCAGGACACGGGCTCGCGCTCCGGGCCGTCCGTCTGCGCGGTCTTCGCCGCCGCGCGGCGGCGAAGACCCGCGATCACCGGAACGAGGGCGGCCACCACCACCAGGGCGTACAGGCCGATCGAGATCCCGCTGCCCACGAGGATCGCCGGATCCCCCGAGGACGCCGCCAGCGCCCGCCGGAACTCCGTCTCGGCGATCGGTCCCAGCACCACGCCGATCAGCGCCGGCGCCACCGGAACCCCGAACGACCGCATCACCAGCCCCAGCAGTGCCACCGCCAGCAGAATCACCAGGTGCGCCACCGAGGCGTTGATCGCGTACACCGCCAGCACCGAGAACAACGCGATGCCCCCGTACAGGTACGGCTTGGGCAGCTTCAGCAGCTTCGCCCACAGAGGCGCGAACGGCAGGTTGATCACCAGCAGCAGCACACTGCCGATCAGCAGCGACGCCAGCAGCGTCCACACCAGTTCCGCGTTGCGTTCGAACAGCACCGGCCCCGGCTGGAGACCGTACTGCTGGAACGCCGCCAGCATGATCGCGGCCGTCGCCGACGTCGGCAGCCCCAGCCCCAGCAGCGGCACCAACGTGCCCGCCGCGCTGGAGTTGTTCGCCGCCTCCGGCCCGGCCACGCCCTCGATGGCGCCTCGACCGAACTCGTTCTCCGCCGGGTCGCCCGTGCGCCGCGCCCGCCGAGCGGCGAGCTTGCGCTCCAGGCCCAGCGACACGAACGTCGGGATCTCCGCACCGCTGCCCGGGATCGGCCCGAACGTGCTGCCCAGCGCCGTACCGCGCAGCCACGGGCCCCAGGACCGCTTCCAGTCCCGGCGGCTCAACCACGGCCGCCCGGTGCGGATCGCCGCGAAGTCCGGCGCCGACTTCCCGCGCGCCACCACGTACAGCACCTCGCCCAGGGCCAGCAGCCCCACGGTCACGATGACGACGTTGATCCCGTCGAGCATCACCGACGACCCGAAGTCGAACCGTGGCGCGCCGCTCTGTCCGTCGATGCCGACCACGCCGATCGCCAGGCCGATGAGCAGCGACGTCACACCGCGCAGCACCGATCCCGACACCACGGCGGCCACCGCCACGAACGAGAACACGGTCAGCGCGAAGTACTCGCCCGGCCCGAAGTTCAGCGCGAACGCCACCATCACCGGCGAGAAGAACGCCACGATCAGCGTTCCGACGATGCTCGCGAAGAACGAACCGATCACCGCGGTGCCGAGCGCCTGCGCGGCCCGACCCGCCAGCGCCATCTTGTGGCCCTCGTAGGTCGTCGCGATCGACGACGCCTGCCCCGGGGTGTTGAGCAGGATCGACGTCGTCGCCCCACCGAACATCCCGCCGTAGTACACGCCCGCGAACAGGATGAACGCGCTCGTCGGGTCCAGCCGGAACGTCACCGGCAGCAGCAGCGCCACCGCCATCGCCGAGCCCAGACCCGGCAGCACCCCCACCGCGGTGCCCAGCACCACGCCCAGGAACGCCCACATCAGATTGCCCGGGGTCAGGGCCGCGACCAGCCCGTCCCCGAGACCGACCAGAGTCTCCATCACAGTCCCCACCCCAGGATCCCGGTCGGCAGGTTCAGCCCGAGGCCGAGCGAGAAGCCCACCTGGACGGCCGCCGACACCGACAGCGCCACCACGGCGTCACGCACGTACGCGCGCGCCCCGAACGCGAAGGCCACCGCCCAGAACAACAGCGCCCCGGACAACAGCCAGCCCAGGAACTCCAACAGCACGATGTGCGCCACCAGCCCGGCCAGCACGATCAGGACGGGTCGCGTCTCGAACCACGTGAGGGCGTTGGAGACCCCCGTCGTCCGCCCGCGCAGGCCGGTCACCACCAGGGACACCGCCGCCACCAGCAGCAGCGCACCGATGACCCCGGGGACGAAACCCGGTCCGGGCCTCGTCGCGTTGGTCGGGGCCTCGATGGTGAACGCGCCCCACAGCATGACCACGCCGACGGCCGCGGCCAGCGCGGGTATCGCCCATCGGGCGGGACCGCTCCACGGCGCCGTCTCCGGATCGGGCGTCGCCGTCTCGGCCGCCGCCCGCGCGGCGGTGATCTCCGCCGCCTCCGCGGTGGTCTCCCCGGGCTCCGTCACCACCGGAGCCCCCTTCCCGGTCTCGTTCACGGTCACAGCCCCAGCTCCTCGACGGTCTCCTGCGTGAGGGCGACCTCCTCCTCCAGGAACGCGGTGAACTCCGCGCGGTCCTGGTAGGTGTCCGTCCACCGGTTGCGCTCCAGGGTGTCGGCCCATGACGGGCTCCCCCTCAGTTCCTCCACCAACGCGACCAGCTCGTCGGCCTGCTCGTCGCTCAGTCCGGGCGGCGCGATGACCCCGCGCCAGTTCGACATCTCCACGTCGTAGCCCTGCTCGATGATCGTCGGCACGTCCACCCCGTCCAACCGTTCGGGGGAGGACACCGCGATGACCCGCAGCGGGCCGCCGTCGGCCGCCTGGTCGGCGAAATCGCCCAGGGTGCCGAACCCGACCGCCGACGTGCCCGACAGCAGCGAGGTCAGCACCTCGCCGCCGCCCGAGTAGGGCAGGTAGTTGATCTCCCCGGGGACCAGTCCCATGGACTGGGCGACCCGGGCCGCGAAGATCTGGTCCACACCGCCCATCGATCCGCCCGCCACCGGCAACGTCTCCGCCTGCGCGATCCAGTCCTCGGCGAGGTCGTCCAGGGTCTCGTGGGGGGAGTCGGCGGACACGACCACGGCCAGGTACTCCGAGGCCAGCTGCGCGATCGGGGTGACGTCGTCCATCGTGTACGGCGACCCGGTGGTCTCCACCGCGCCCACCATGCCCAGTCCGGTCATGGACAGCACGTTGTCCTGGCCCTCACGGTTGGCGATCTGGGCCAGCCCGATCGTGCCGCCCGCCCCCTCGGCGTTGCGCACCTCGACGTTGAAGCGCAGGTCCTCCTCGCGCAGCCCGTTCTGCATCTCCCGGGCCAGGGTGTCCCACCCGCCGCCGGGGGCCGCCGGTGCGATGAGCAGGATCTTCTCCTGCTCCCCGGTCCCCGACGCCGCGCTCTGGCGCACGTCGAACAGTGCCGTTCCCACCAGCAGGAGGGCACAGAGCCCACCCGCGACACGGAGTGGCACGCCGCGTTCGCGCATCGCTGTCTCCTTCCGACCTCGTCTCGCCCCCTCGCCTTGCGGGAACGAGGAGAGCCGGATCACAGTGTGACCCGGCGCACGCCCGTGTAAGGGTGTTGTTAAAACTGGCGTCATATTGGTCGTATTGTTCGTGTCACGCTCTTGAACGCGGTGCCCACCTGGGCGTTCGCCGATCCGAACGTCGCCGCGTCCACCTCGGAACCGCACCGATCCCCTCTCGGAAGGCACCGGCATGACCGCGCGCACGCTGCCACGGCCGCCGCGCACCCCTGCCCCGCGCACCCGGCCCCGCCTCACCCTGACCGGCTCGCTCTTCGTCGGCTACGTGCTCCTGCTCGCCGCCGCGCTGGTCGCCGTCGGCTCCCTGTGGGTGGTCCAGCTCGACCGCCACACCGACCGCCAGTACGCGGAGCGGGTCCTCAGCGTGGCCCGGACCGTCGCCGTCATGCCGGAGGTCGTCGCGGGAGTCCAAGGCCCCGAACCGACCGCCGCCCTCGACCCGCTGGCCGACCGGATCGCCTCCGCCACCGGGGTCGAGTACCTGGTGATCGCCGCGCCCGACGGCACCCGGTACACCCACCCCGACAAGGACCTCATAGGGGAGATCGTGTCCACCCCGCCCGGACCGGCCGCCGAGGGCGAGGAGTGGACCGGGGTGGAGACCGGCACCCAGGGGCGCACCGTCCGGGCCAAGGTCCCCGTGTTCGCCCACGGTGGTTCGGTCAACGGCGGCGATGCCCGCGGCGAGGTCGTCGCCTACGTCTCCCTGGGCATCCTCACCTCCGACGCCGCCACCGAGGCGCGCGCCGCCGTCCCCGCCGTCCTGGGCACGGTCGCCGTGGTCCTGGGCCTGGGCATCGGCGGGGCCTGGGCGCTCTCCCGCCAGGTCAGGACCAAGACGCACGGTCTGGAACCCGCCGACATCACCGCGCTCCTCGAAAGCCGCGAGGCCCTCCTCCACGCCGTCCGCGAAGGCGTGCTCGCCGTCGACACCGAAGGCCGCCTCCTCCTGGTCAACCCGCCGGCCCGCGCCATGCTCGGGCTTCCCGAGGACGCCGAGGGGCGTACCCTTGACGAACTCGGCGTCTCCGAGCGGATCCGTGACATCGTCTCCGGGGACGACCCGGGTCGGGACCTCCTCCTGCTGTCCGGCGACCGCATCCTGGTCGCCAACCGCAGGACGGTCCGGATCCGGGGTGAGGACACCGGCGCGGTCGTCACCTTCCGGGACCGCACCGAACTCGACCGGCTCACCGGTGAACTCGACGGCGCCCGCACCGTCACCCGGGGGCTGCGGGCGCAGACCCACGAGTTCGCGAACCGGATGCACACCCTGGCGGGCCTGCTCGACCTGGGCGCCCATGAGGAGGCCCGCTCCTATCTGGCGGACCTGTCGGCGGCGCACACCCGCACCACCGCGGGGATCGCCGAGCACGTGACCGATGCGGCGGTGGCCGCCCTGACCATCGCCAAGTCGGCGCAGGCCGCCGAGATCGGCGTGGACCTGCGGATCTCCCCGATGACGGACGTGCCCGCGCTCGACAGGGAATTGCGCACGGACGCCCTGCTGGTCCTGGGCAACCTGGTGGACAACGCGCTGGACGCCGTCGCGGGCGCCGGCCGGGGATGGGTGGAACTGATGGTGCGCCTGCATCGGGCCGGTGAGGACGGTCCGCCTCGCGACCTGCTGGAGATCCGGGTGACCGACTCCGGGCACGGGGTGGCCGACGGGATCGCCGAGGAGATCTTCCGCCTCGGTTTCACCACCAAGGCGTCCCGCGACGGCGGGGGACGCGGACTCGGTCTGGCCCTGGTCAAGCAGGTGTGCGAGGGGCGAGGGGGCAGCGTGGAGATGGAGGTGCCCGACCGCGAGGAGGGCGCGGTGTTCACCGCCTACCTGCCCGCGACCGGCACGGTGGAGGTGAACCGATGATCCGTGTGCTGGTCGTCGACGACGACGTTCGAGTGGCCCGCAACCACCGGGAACTGGTGGAGTCGCTGCCCGGCTTCACGGTGGTGGGGGTGGCGCACACGGCCGCGGCCGCGCTCGTCCAGATCCGGGGACACCGCCCCGACCTGGTCCTGCTCGACCTGCACCTGCCCGACGCCTCGGGGATCTCGGTGATGCGCACGCTGCGCGCCGCCACCGCCGACGAGGCCCGCCGCACCGACTTCCTGATGATCACGGCCGTGCGCGACATCGCCCAGGTCCGCGACGCCCTGCACGGGGGAGCGGTGCACTACCTGCTCAAACCGTTCCCGCTGAGCGCCCTGCGCGACCAGTTGGAGCGCTACGCGGTGGCCCGCCGCCAGATGGACACCGAGGGGGAGACGACCCAGCAGGACGTGGACCGGCTGTTCGGACTGTTGCGCCCGCCGGGCGGCCGATCACTGCCCAAGGGACTGACCGCCGCCACCGTCGACCTCGTCGCGGGGGTGCTGCGCGCCGCCGACGGCGACCTGTCCGCCTCCGACGTGGCCGAACGCTCCGGTGTGTCCCGGGTGACCGCCCGTCGCTACCTGGAACACCTGTGCGCGGACGGCCGCGCCGAACTGCGCATGCGCTACGGCTCGGCCGGCCGCCCCGAACACCGCTACCGCTGGGTGGCGTAGGGCCTGTTCTTCGCGTGCTCCTCCGCGCCTCGGAGGTGCGAGGGCGTCCACGGGGTTCCGGAGGCCGGCGGAGGAGACGTCCGAGGGACGAGGATGTCGACGCAGCGGCCGAGGGTTCGCGTTCTCCGGGTGCTCTCGCGCGGACCGAAGCGGAGCGGAGGTTCACAGGAACACGGCCGGGCCGCCCTCCTCAGACGTGCCGGTGAGCGTGGGAACCCGTCGCCGCGGCGGCCGCGCGCACCGCGCTCGCCACCGAGACCTCGCCGAGCAGGCCCGGCGCGGCCACCGAGTCCCCCGCCAGGTACACACCGTCGCCCCGGTCGATCGCCGGCCGGTCCCGCCACGTGGTCCCCGGCAGGTCGAGCGCCCCCGTCCGCCCCTTGGCCACCTGGTCGCGGCGCCACGTCACCCGCGCCCGCCACTCCGGCAGCGACGCGTCGAGCAACCGCTCCAGCCGCTCGGTCACCCGCGCCCGCGACTCGCCCGGCCGCACCGGGATCTGCGCCTGCACCAGCTCCTCGCCCGCAGGGGCGAGCGTCCGGTCCACCCGCGTGTACCGCTCCACGAACCCGCACTCGTCGGCGTCGAACACCGCGAACGGGTCCCGCCGTCCCCGGCGCAGCCCCAGGTCCACCAACAGCGCGTGCCCGCTCTCCCAGGTCGGCGAGTCGTCACCGAGCAGAGACCGGGCCGACGCCAGGGAGGTCGCCACGATGACCGGCCGGTCCGACGGCAGGGAGTCCACCCGCGCGCCCGTCTCGATCCGCACCCCCATCTCCCGGGCCCGCGTCGCCAGCCGCTCGACCAGCGCCGTCCACCCGCCGACGATGTACAGCGCCGAGGGCCGACCGGGCGACCACACCCGCTGGAACCTCTCCCACACGAACTCCGCCGACAACCGCGAGGGGTCGTGGTCGAACAGCGCCACCCCCATGTGGTTCGCGGCCACCCGCGCGGTCCTCTCGCCCAGGCGCTCCCGTGCCCAGGACCCGAAGTCGCGATCGTGCGGGGCGCGCAGCCCCCGGCGTGCGACCGCCCGCAACAGCGCCGGGGGCGGTGTCGACCGCATCCGGCCTCCCGCACGCACCCGGACCCCGAAGAGCGCCGACCACGGGAACCGGTGGTGGGGCGGTATCAGGTCCCGTTCGCCCAGCCACCGGGCGGCCGAACCGTCCCCGTACAGCACGTGCGGCCCCTCGTTGGCCAGGTACGGCGGATCGCACGTCCGGGCCCGGCCGCCCAGGGTGGAGTGCGCCTCCAGCAGGGTCACGGCGGCGCCGGCCTCGGCGCCGGCGATGGCGGCGGTCAGTCCGGCGAGGCCCCCGCCCACAACGGTGATGTCCATGCCTCTCAAGACGGGTCGGGCACCCGCAGGTGTGACATCTTGTCCGGGTTGGCGATCACGTACACGGTCCGGACCCGGTCGCCGTCCACGTCCAGGATCATGGTGCTGATCACCCGCCCCGAGACGATGACCAGCGCCGCCGGGGCCCCGTTGACCTCGGTGACCTCCAGCCGCGGTTCACCGGGGGCCACCCCGATCGACGCCAGGAAACGCTCCAGGTTGCTCGGCAGCGACAGGAGGAACCGGCCGACCTTCGTCCGGCCGACCAGCACCCGCAGCGGCGCCTTGGCCTTGCCGCCGCCGTCCCCGACCAGGGTGGCGTCGTCGGCGAGCAACCCGGTCAGACCCTCCATGTCGCCCTCCGCGCAGGCCTGGAGGAAGCGTTCGGTGATGCGCCGCCGCGCCGCCCGGTCCGCCTCGAACCTGGGTCGGCGTTCGCGCACGTGGTCGCGGGCCCGCCGGGACAGCTGCCGGGTGGCGGCCTCGCCGCGACCGATGATCTCGGCGATCTCCGCGTACGGCAGCTGGAAGGCCTCGCGCAGCACGAACACCGCCCGCTCCAGCGGACTGAGCGTCTCCAGCACCACGAGGAGCGCGAACTCGACCGTGTCGGCGAGCTCGGCCCGCTCCGAGGCGTCGGGCAGGTCGCTCACCGGTTCGGGCAGCCACTCGCCCACGTACGACTCCCGGCGGGCACGGGCGCTGCGCAACCGGTCGATGGCCAGGCGGGAGACGATGGTGACGAGGTAGGCGCGCGGGTTCTCGACCCCTTCCCGGTCGGCGGCCGACCAGCGCGGCCACGCCTCCTGGACCACGTCCTCCGCGTCGGAGGCCGTGCCCAGGATCCGGTAGGCGACCCCGGTCAGGAGGGAACGGTGGGCTTCGAAGACACCGGCGGCGTCGGCGGCGTCGGAGGTATCGGTGGTCATGAAGAGAAGACGTACCACGCACCCCGGAACGTGACACCCGTTCGCGGGATGATTCCGTGGGCCCGACCCCTGTCCCCTGCGACGGAACGAGGAACGAACGGATGTACCGACTGCGGCCCTGGGGGCCGAGGGACGCCGAACGGCTGCTGTCGGCCTTCGCCGAACCCGAACTGGCATGGCAGTCCCCGGAGGTGCCCGCCACCACCGATGAGGCGCTGGAGTGGATCGACCGGCAACGGGCCGCGGCCGAGGCGGGCTCCTCGTTCGGGTTCGCGGTCACGGCCGGGGAGGACGTCGCCCTCGGGCACGTGCAGGTCTCGGTGACCAGCCGCGTCCACGGCCTGGGCTGGGTGTCGTACTGGACGCACGCCGACGCCCGGGGGCGCGGGGCCGCCACGGCGGCCGTGCCGCTGGCCGCGGAGCGCGTCTTCGCCGAGACCGACCTGTTCCGGCTGGAACTCGGACACCGGTTGAACAACCCGGCCTCGTGCCTGGTGGCGTTGCGCTCCGGGTTCCGGCCCGAGGGGATCGAACGGCGGAAGCTGCGCTACGGGGACGAACGGTTCGACACCGGGACCCACGCGCGGTTGCGCACCGACCCGGCCACGCGCCTTTCGGTCGCGGTCTGCGGCGTCTGAGAACACGAGGGCGGGGCGCGATCGATGATCGCGCCCCGCCCCCGCGCTACCGGACGTTACTACTTCACGATGGCGATGCCGGAGGTGGAGTTGCTGGAGATGACGTTGCAGCCGTCCATGTTCACCAGGGAGAAGGTGATGATGTCGGCGCAGATCGGCACGGTGACGTTCTGGATGTTGGCGTTGTTGTCGGCCGCGGCGGTGCCGGTCATCGCGCCCAGGGCGAGGCCGGTGGCGAGGACGAGGCCGGAGACGGTGGCGAAGCGCTTCATGGTGAAGATCCTTTTCGGTTGGCGTTGCGATGGTCGTTGTCGATGGGACGGTGGCGTCCCGAGGTGCCCGGTGCGAGGGCGATCCGAACGATCTAGTCGTCGATGGCGATGCCGGAGGTGGAGTCCCAGCTGACGACGTTGCAGCCGTCGGAGCTGATGCCCGCGGCCTGGAGAACGTCCACGCACACCGGGATGGTGATGTTCTGGACCTTGGCGTTGTTGTCGGCCGCGGCGGTGCCGGTCATCGCGCCGAAGGCGAGGCCGGTGGCGAGGACGAGGCCGGAGATCTTGGCGATGCGGGTCATCGTGGATACCTTTCGGAAGCTCATAACGGGGTGGCTGTAGCCGCCGGAAATAACTTAGCGTAGTCATCAGCGTGCTCGGAGTACTTCAAGGGAAGAATCCAGAGTTTCTTCGAGCTTTTCTCGGGTTCCTTTCGGACATGCACGACATGTCGGAGCCCACGATCCGCACCGCGTTACAGAACCGAGAGGTCGCCGTGCGCACGAAGGGGCCCGCGCGGTGTTCCTCCACCGCGCGGGCCCCTTCGGACGCCCCTCATCGAGGGGCCGTGATCACCAGCCCTGCTGCTGACCGTAACCCGGGTACTGCTGCCCATAACCGGGCTGCTGGCCGTATCCCGGCTGCTGACCGTAACCGGGGTACTGCTGCTGGTCGTAACCCGGGTACTGCTGCTGGCCGTATCCCGGCTGCTGGCCGTAGCCCGCGTACGGGTCCGGCTGCTGGGCACCGGTCGGCTGCGGGTAGGCCTGCTGCTGACCCGACGGCTCCGGCTGGTGCTGGGCCTCGTGCCTGTCCACCGCGTCCTTCTTGGCGTCGGGGTCGGGGCGGAAGATGAACATACGGGCCGGCTTGTCCTTCTCGCCGTCCTCGCCCGGGGTGATCAGCTCCAGCCGCCAGCCGGCCTCCTCGATCCCTTCGAGGATGCGCGTCAGGCCCGGGCGCAGCTTGCTGGAGGGCTCGTCGTAGGCGTTGATCTCCAGCTGGATGATGAACATCCGACGCTTCTGCTGAGCCGCGACCTTGGCGTGCTCGACGACCGTGCTGTCCCTCACGACCTGTGTGACGCTCATGAATAACCGTGCCCATCTGCTCTGTTCGGAGCCGTCAGTACCCGTCGGGTCGCTACCCGGTCATCCGCGTCCAACCTTGGCGGGACTCCGCCGGGTTCCGTCACCATGATGCCTTCTATGGGTGCATCTGGCCACAGAATGCCCGAAGCGGCCGCTCTGAGCGGCCACGATCGTGTGCCTCAGACGGCGGCGGCGCGGACGGCCTCGACGACGGGCGTCTCACCGTTCACGAGGTTGAGAACCCTTCCGACCGTCCCCGGTTCGTCCAGGAGCGCCACGATCACGGCGGCCACGTCGTCCCGGGTCACCGAGTCGCGCTCCACCTTCTCCCCGAGCGACACCTCCCCGGTCCCGGGTTCGTCGGTGAGGCGGCCCGGCCGCAGGATCGTCCAGTCCAGCTCCACCGAACGTTCACGCAGGTCGGCGTCGGCGGCGCGCTTGGCCTCGACGTAGGCGGCCCACACCTCGTCGCTGTCGGCGGGCAGCGGGTTGTCCACCCCGATCGCGGAGACCTGGATCAACCGGCGCACCCCCGCCAGAGAGGCGGCGTCGGCGGTCAGCACGGACGCCTTGCGGTCGACCGTGTCCTTGCGGGTGGCCCCGCTGCCCGGCCCGGCGCCGGCCGCGAACACGACGGCGTCGGCGTTCATGACCTTCTCCGCCAACTCGGTGACGGTGGCCTGCTCCAAGTCGATGACCACGGGCTCGGCGCCCGCGTCGACGACGTCCTGAGAGTGGTCGGGATTGCGGATGAGGGCGACGGGCTCGTCCCCGCGCGCGGCCAGCAGCCCGGCCAGCCGCAGCGCGATCTTCCCGTGTCCCCCGGCGATGACGATACGCATACCGGCACCCTAACCGTTCCGTCCGGATGTCAGGGGGTGGCCCGCGGACCCGTGCCCGACGACCACGGACCTCCCGGACGGCGGAGGGCGGCCGCCCGGCCCGGGGCCGCCCTCCGCCGGTCCCCGGCGGAGGGCGGCCCCGACCGCGCTACCCGACCGTCCAGACGTCCCCGCCCGCGAGCAGGGCCGACAACTCCCCGTCGCCGCGTTCGGCACGCGCGTCCGCCACCTGCTCGTTGACCAGATCGTCGTAGGTGGGTCGGCGCACCTCACGGAACACCCCGATCGGCACGTGCTCGAACGCCGGCCGGTCCAGCCGGGACAGCGCGAACGCGTACCCCGGGTCCTCCCGGTGCGCGTCATGGCGGATCAACCGCTCCTCACCGACCGACGCGACGTCCACCACCTCCAACCCGCCGTACTCCCCGGCGACCACGCCCCGGCCGTCGCCCAGGCGCAACGGCTCACCGTGCTCCAACCGCAGCAGCCGGGTGTCCTTGGCCGCGGGGTCCTTGAGCGGTTCGAACGCGTCGTCGTTGAAGATGGGGCAGTTCTGGTACACCTCCACGAACGACGCTCCCGGGTGTTCGGCGGCGGCCCGCAGCACCGACGTCAGGTGCCTGCGGTCGGAGTCGACCGACCGCGCCACGAACGTCGCCTCCGCGCCCAACGCCAACGACACCGGGTTGAACGGGTGGTCCAGCGATCCCACCGGCGACGACTTGGTGATCTTGCCCGCCTCGGACGTCGGCGAGTACTGCCCCTTCGTCAACCCGTAGATCCGGTTGTTGAACAGCAGCACGTTGACGTTGACGTTGCGGCGCAGCGCGTGGATCAGGTGATTGCCGCCGATCGACAACCCGTCACCGTCACCGGTGATCACCCACACCGACAGGTCCGGGCGACTCGTGGCCAGACCGGTGGCGATCGCCGGGGCCCGCCCGTGGATCGAGTGCACCCCGTACGTGCTCAGGTAATAGGGGAACCGGGAGGAACAGCCGATCCCCGAGACGATGACGATGTTCTCGCGCGGCACGCCCAGCTCGGGCAGGAACGCCTGGAAGGCGGCCAGGATCGCGTAGTCACCGCAGCCCGGGCACCAGCGCACCTCCTGGTCGGACTTGAAGTCCTTCATCTTGTAGGAGGTGTCGCTCTTGGGCACCAGACGCAGCCCCGCGAAGCCGGTGTCGTGCGTGTGCTCAGTCACGATCGATGACCTCCTGAAGCGCTCCCGCCAGCTCCTCCGCCTTGAACGGCAGGCCGCGGACCTTGTTGTAACCGATGACGTCGACCAGGAACCGGCCGCGCAACAGCAGGGCCAGCTGGCCCAGGTTGATCTCCGGGACCACCACCCGGTCGTAGGCGCGCAGCACCTCGCCCAGGTTCGCCGGGAACGGGTTGAGGTGGCGCAGATGCGCCTGCGCGACCCGACGGCCGGTGCGGCGCACCCGCCGCGCCGCGGCGGTGATCGAGCCGTAGGTGCCGCCCCAGCCCAGGACCAGCACCTCGGCCTCCCCGCTCGGGTCGTCGACCTCCAGGTCCGGGACGTCCACGGCGTCGATCTTGGCCTGGCGGGTGCGGACCATCAGGTCGTGGTTGGCGGGGGTGTAGGAGATGTCACCGGT
Organism: Nocardiopsis sp. N85; assembly: GCF_028882275.1. Taxonomy (GTDB): domain Bacteria; phylum Actinomycetota; class Actinomycetes; order Streptosporangiales; family Streptosporangiaceae; genus Nocardiopsis; species Nocardiopsis lambiniae. Next base: position 78,416 of record NZ_JARBUT010000008.1, on the reverse strand, counting down.
CTCGGCGTGCTTCTCGATGCCGCCGATCCGGTGCTCCAGCCCGGCCGTGCCCGGCACCGCCCACGGCCGGGCCAGGGTCTCGGCGTCGCGCAGGTACGGCAGGAAGTCCCCGTCGGGCCCGTTGGGGGCGGTCGCGAACCCGGGCTCGATGACCGGAAGCTCCGAGACCTCGGGCAACCGCCACGGCTCCGACCCGTTGGCGAGATACCCGTCGGAGAGCATCACCACCGGGGTCCGGTACGTCACGGCGATCCGCACCGCCTCCAACGCCACCGCGAAGCAGTCGGCGGGGGAGGCCGGCGCCACCACCGGCAGCGGGGACTCGCCGTTGCGCCCGAACAGAGCCATGAGCAGGTCGGTCTGCTCGGTCTTGGTGGGCATGCCGGTGCTGGGCCCGGCCCGCTGGACGTCGACGATGACCAGCGGAAGCTCGGTCATCACCGCCAGACCCACGGTCTCCTGCTTGAGCACCATCCCCGGGCCGGAGGTGGTGGTCACGCCCAACGCCCCGCCGAACGCCGCGCCCAGGGCGGCGCCCACACCGGCGATCTCGTCCTCCGCCTGGAACGTGCGCACCCCGAACTCCTTGTGCCGGGACAGCTCGTGGAGGATGTCGGAGGCCGGGGTGATCGGGTACGAGCCCAGGAACAGGGGCAGCCCCGAACGCCGGGAACCGGCGATGAGCCCGTAGGCGGTGGCCAGGTTCCCGGTGATGTTGCGGTAGGTGCCCGCGGGCAGCCGGGCCGGTTTGATCTCGTAGGAGACCGCGAAGTCCTCGGTGGTCTCACCGAAGTTCCAGCCCGTCTGGAAGGCGGTCAGGTTGGCCGCCAGGATGTTCGGCTTGGTGGCGAACTTCGACTTCAGGAACGCCGCGGTGCCCTCCGTCGGCCGGTTGTACATCCACGACAGCAGACCGAGCGCGAACATGTTCTTGGCCCGCTCGGCGTCCTTCTTGGAGATGTCCAGACCGGCCAGGGCCTCCACGGTCATGGAGGTCAACGGCACCGCGCTCACCTTGAACCCGTCCAGGGTCCCGTCGGTGAGCGGGTCCGCCGCGAAGCCCACCTTGGCCAGGGCGCGCTTGGTGAACTCGTCGGTGTTGACGATCACCGTGGCCCCGCGGGGCAGGTCGCCCAGGTTGGCCTTGAGCGCGGCGGGGTTCATCGCCACCAGGACGTCGGGCGCGTCGCCCGGGGTCATGATGTCGTGGTCGGCGAAGTGCAACTGGAAACTGGAGACACCGGGGAGGGTCCCGGCGGGCGCACGGATCTCCGCGGGGAAGTTCGGCAGGGTCGACAGGTCGTTGCCGAACGTCGCGGTCTCCTGGGTGAAGCGATCACCGGTCAGTTGCATCCCGTCGCCGGAGTCACCGGCGAAACGGATGACGACGCGGTCGAGCTGTTCGATCTGTTTGGACACTGAGATCGACGACCTCCTCGGCCGCCGGTCGTTGTGGCGGCGGCGCTCGTGAGTGTCAGCCCTCCGGTCGGGGCGCACCGCCGTGGGGCGGCCCCCCGATCGCGTGAGGACACGGACGGGGTGTGCGGCCCCCGCGTCCACCGGGTGCGCCAACCCTGGAGGACGTGGTGAGGCGTCCACGCCCGTGGACGCGGAACGGTGTCCGCGACCTCGCGCGCAAAGTGATGAGGGCCACGTTCGCACTATAGGTCGTCGGGGCGGAATCGACCGAAGGCGGGTGGTGATTGTCACATCGGGGCGGCGATCGCGGGGCGGTACCGGATACCGGAACGCGACGGGTGTGATGGACGGCCCCCCGGCCGGGGAACGCGGGACGCCGACCCGCACGTTCATCACCATGTACACATCACGGACGAAGAGCGGGGAGGTGGCGGCGTGCACGTCGGCCTGATCCGGGCGATCGGCCTGTTCATCGGCGTCGCGGTGGTCCTCCTCGTCGCGGGCTGGCTGTGCGCCGAGAAGACGGGACTCCAGTTCGCCGTCACCCTGGTGGTGTGCGCGGCGATCCTGGTCCACCTGTTCGGCGACTCGCTGGCGCTGCGCGCCATGCGGGCGCGCCCGGTGGGGGAGATCGAACGGCCCGAGCTGTACCGGATGGTCCGCGAACTGGCCACGGCCGCACGCCAGCCCATGCCGCGCCTGTACCTGTCGCCGATCCGATCGCCCAACGCCTTCGCCACCGGGACCGGCCGCCGGGCCGCGCTGTGCTGTACGACGGGCCTGTTGCGCACGCTCGACGAACGTCGGCTGCGCGCGGTGATCGCCCACGAACTGGCGCACATCAAGGCCGCCGACACCCTGGCCGGATCCGTGACGGTCACCCTCACCGGTCTGATCACCGCGTTGAGCGCGCTGGCCCTGGTACTGCCGCTCGGCGACTCGGAGGAGACCGACGTCCCCGAACTCCTGGGCGGACTGATGGTGGCGCTGCTGGCGCCGCTGGCCTTCCTCGTGGTGCGCGCCGGAGTGGGGCGTCAGAGCGAGTTCCGGGCCGACGAACAGGCCGCCCGCACCACGGGGGACCCCGAAGCGCTGGCCGAGGCCCTGCTCGCGATCGAGAAGGGGATGCGCGCCCATCCGTTGCCCCGCCGGAGGACGCTGCTGCCGGCGGCCCACCTGATGACCACCAACCCGTTCCCCACGGGGGTCTGGCGGCTGTTCGCCGCCCACCCCCCCACGGAGGAGCGGGTGCGGCGGCTGCGTGAACTGCGCCGGGACTGGGACCTGGGCTGATCGATCCCGCCCCGGAGGCCTCCGGGGCGGAGGGAGGACACGACGGCCGCCCTCGACGGGCGACCGCTCGGTGGTTCCGCCCGGTCCTGGCGGTGGTTGACGAACCGAGAAGGGCATTCCCGTCTCCCAGCTCAGGAGACGGGGATGCCCTCTGACGTGCTGCTACGCCTCTTGCTGCTTCTCGCCGTTTCGCACTACATCCCGGCTTGATGCGCCCTGGATGTGCCTTGCGCCCTACGGGCTTTGTAGGCCTGCCGGACGCGAACGCCAGCCGGAGCGGGAGATCAGGGAGAGCAAGTTTCCATGCCCTACGGGCTTTGTAGGCCTGCCGGACCGCACCGACAGCGGAGCAGCGCAAGGCATCAGGCGTTTCCATGCCCTACGGGCTTTGTAGGCCTGCCGGACCCGCGTCGTTGTACTACGCATCACTTACTACTGAGTTTCCATGCCCTACGGGCTTTGTAGGCCTGCCGGACCCTTCCCGATTTTCATCGGGCCTGACCTGCGACGATGCACTCCGTCTGCACGCAACACCCCTTCCAGGCCCCCGGAAGCATGTGACCGGGTGCACATTTCCCGACCGTGAGGCTGTGGCCAGCGCAAACACCTTGCACGCGCGGGCCGGTTTCCGCACCCGAACCAGATTCGGTGTACACGCCCCAACCCATCACGGGCCATTCCCAGTCTGCCACGAGCACCCCCATCACCGCCTCCCGCTTCTCTGCCTTTCGCGCCTGCCCGAACCCCTGGACTCCTCGCCCTGCCCGTGGTGCTCCGATCGCCGTTCCGGCCCGGTTCGCCTGGAAGCCCGTTCCCGGCCCTGTCCCTGGTGATCGGTCTCCACCCCCACTTCCTGGATCCCCGAGTCCCCGCCGGAGGCACCCCCACCACCCACTCGCACCCAACCGCAAACCCCGGCCCCCGGCTGCCCCGGCGCGAAGGGACGGGCTTGAGGAAGTAAGGAAACCTTCAACAGGTCAGACGACCGGAAGTCGATAGGTCGGCTCGTAGCGGTCTCCGGGGAGGAGAGATCTTCGGCCTCGAACTCGATGCCATCGACTTCGAGCGCCGGGAGATCGACGTGCGGCGACAACTCATCGCCGTGACCGGCGGAAAGCCCTTTCTGGGGCCTTCCAAGACGCAGACCTCTGCTCGGACGGTCCGAACCTGCCCGAGGTAACTGCGGAAGCCTTGAAACGGCATCTGGAGCGCTTCGCGCCCGTGGAAATCGAGATTGAGGACGAGACGGACCCAGGCAAACCCCGCCGCCGCAAGGCGAAGCCGGTCTTCCTCTGGGGCGGGGCCACGGGCAGCGGCCTCGCAGACCTGGCACCGATCCATCGCGCCGACCGGTCTCATGCCCGGTCTCCTGCCGTCCGTGCGGTCGGCATCCCGAAGGGTGTCGGACTCCACTGCCCGCGGCACTACTTCGCGACCCTGCTCATCCACGAAGGTGCCTCGGTCAAGACGGTGCAGATGGCCTTGGGGCACTCCACGCCGACCGTGACGCTCAACACCTACGTGGGGGAGTGGCCCGAAGCCCAAGACCGAACACGTGCCCTCGTGGACAACGCGCTCGGTCTTGTGCCCCGGATGTGCCCTCCGCTGGACGCCGCCTAGCTTTCTGGCAGGTCACAGTGGTGAACCTTCGTGGTTTCAGCGGTAGTTGACGAACTGGAGGGCCAGGTCGAAGTCCTTCTCCTTGATCAGGTTCTGGACCGACTGGAGGTCGTCCTTCTTCTTGGAGCTGACGCGCAGCTCGTCGCCCTGGATCTGCGCCTTGACGCCCTTGGGGCCCTCGTCGCGGATCAGCTTGGAGATCTTCTTGGCGTCATCGGAGGTGATGCCCTCCTTGAGGCCGATGGGCAGGCGGTACTCCTTGCCGGAGATCTTGGGCTCGTCGGCGGCGTCGAGGATCTTCAGGGAGAGCTTGCGCTTGATCAGCTTCTCCTTGAAGACTTCGAGGGCGGCGAGCGCGCGCTCCTCGGAGCTGCTGCGGATCTCGATGCCCTCCTCGCCCTGCCAGGCGATGGTGGTCCCGGTGCCCTTGAAGTCGAAGCGCTGGGAGAGCTCCTTGCCCGTCTGGTTCAGGGCGTTGTCGACCTCTTGACGGTCGAGCTTGGACACCACGTCGAAACTGGATTCGGCGGCCACGTTCTCTCACACCCCGTAGTTGGGTCGGTCATCGGGGCGGGCCTCCTCGGAGCGCCCGCGCGGTCGGTCGGGCCCGGCCGCGCGCGGCGCGGGCACGGTCCCAGAGCTTAGTGGGACCCTGCTCAGGGTGTCCGAAGGGCGGCCGGGGGCGCGCCCGCGAAACCGATTTCAGGTTCGGGGGGTTCATCCGCTATTCTCGTTCATGCGACACGGGGAACCCCGAAGTCGCAGCCCAGGCAGGTTGCCCGAGCGGCCAATGGGAGCGGACTGTAAATCCGTCGGCTTAGCCTTCGAAGGTTCGAATCCTTCACCTGCCACCCTGGGAACGAGGCCCCGACACCATCAGGTGTCGGGGCCTCGTCGTGTTTCCCGAGAGATACCGGCCTCCGAACATGGTGCCGAGACCCAGGTCACACGACGGCTTCGGAACGCGGACGAATCGGGCGTTGTGGCCCAAGTGTCGGGCGGGTCCGGGATTCGGACCATCGCGAGTCCATAGCGCTGCGGACACGGTGGGGTAACAGCTCTTCGCCCATGTGTCGGAAAAGACGCGAAAAAAAGGATTCGACGGACCGGCAAAAAGAATTCTCCCGACAAAATGGACAATCGAACTCCGCGGGTTTCGGCGTTGACAAAAAACAAAGGGCGGATGATGATTGCCTCAGTCCACCGCGACACAGGTGCAAGAGCGCCTGCGTCTTTTTCTGTCAACACCTCGAAGATTTCCGGGGGAAGTCATGATCAAGAAGATGGCCGCTGCTGGCCTGGTCGCCGGTGCCGCGATGGGCGCGCTGCTCCTCGGAGCTCCCGCACACGCTTCGCACGGCGGTGACCAGCAGTTCAACCAGAACCTGCAGCTGGTGCCGATTCAGTCCTGCAACCTGACCGGCAGCGTCGGCCTGGTCGCCGTCACCGTGCCGATCCTGTCGCCGCAGACCACCGGCGACTGCGTGAACGGGCCCATCGGCACCAACATCAGCTAGTTCCGGCAATTAGTCCGACTGCGACGATTTCTCAAACTTTCTCGAAAGGTAATTCAATGCTGCGTAAGCTCGGCGTTGCCGGTCTCATCGCGGGTGCCGCTCTCGGCGCCGTTCTCTCCGCCACCCCGGCCTCCGCCTCCCACTCCCACGGTGGCGACCAGCAGTACAACCAGAACCTTCAGGCCATTCCGGTCCAGCTGTGCAACACCAGCGCCGCCGTGGGCCTGGTCGCCGTCAACGTGCCGATCCTGTCGCCGCAGACCACCGGCGACTGCGTCAACGGCCCGATCAGCACCAACATCAGCTAGGAGATCTCGACATGCTGCGTAAGTTCGCCACCGCCACCGCCATCGCCGGGATCGCCCTGGGCGCCGTTCTGGCCGCGTCTCCGGCCTCCGCCTCGCACGGCGGTGACCAGCAGTACAACCAGAACCTCCAGCTGGTTCCGATCCAGCTGTGCAACACCGAGCTGGCCGTCGGTCTCCTGGCCGGCGTCAACGTGCCGATCCTGTCGCCGCAGACCACCGGCGACTGCGTCAACGGCCCGATCAGCACCAACATCGACTAGGAGCCACCACATGCTGCGCAAGCTCTCGATCGCGGGTGCTGTCGCCGGTATCGCCCTGGGTGCGGTCCTGGCCGCGTCTCCGGCCTCCGCCTCGCACGGCGGTGACCAGCAGTTCAACCAGAACCTGCAGTTGGTTCCGATCCAGCTGTGCAACACCGAGCTGGCCGTCGGTCTGATCGGGGCGAACGTGCCGATCCTGTCGCCGCAGACCACCGGTGACTGCGTCAACGGTCCGGTGGGCACCAACGTGGACCACGATCGCCGTGGCCACCACGACCACCCCGGCTACCACTAGTCACCACCCTGTGGTGACGACGGGGTCCTTCCGGCCCCGTTGACGGAAAAGAGCGGTTCCCAGAGGCCCCTCGGTGCACACCGGGGGGCCTCGTCGCGGATCCGGAACCCACGCTGGAGGCAAAGGAATGCAGCGCATCGCCCTGACCGGGGTCGGCGCGGCCGCCCTGTTGGCGGTCATCGGGTGCGGAGGCGAAGAGCCGGAAGGGGGCGGGGCCCTCCCGGAGGAGGAGACCGCCCCACAGGCCGAGGAGACGAGCCCCACCACGACCACCGGCGACGCCGAGGTGTACGTCCTCAACCGGTACGGCGACGAGAACGGGTTCGACGACCGGCGCCCCACCGAGTACGTCGCCACGGAGTTCACGACCTTCAGCGACATGGAATGGCGGGAGTGGTCGGACGAGCGGGCCCGGGGCGAGGGGGGCCTCCTCGGCACCTGGTGCATGGACCAGGAGTGCCAGAACGACCCCTACGACGTGGAGGTCGAACTCGGCGACCCGGTCGAGGCCGACGGGACCCGCTACTTCTCCACCTACACGATCACCGGGTACGACGACGACATGACCGACGAGGTCCGGCGGGCGCTGGAGGGCGCCGACGACGGCCGACTCGAACATCCGGCGGCGCGGTGACCGGGACCACCCGGATCGGGGCTCCCGCGAGAATCGTGCCAAAGTTCCTGAAACAGTTGTCATCGCTGTTCAGACATGGTGGTACGGGGTCCCGAGCAGGGGTCGGAAGGGCGGAATCCGACGTGCCGTGTCCCTGAGGTCTCTACCCTGCTGAGGTGTGGGACTCAACCAATGGGCGGATGACCGCGCGGACGATGAACGAAGCGATGGCGACCGATCGGCGCCACGCCACGGCCGCGCAGCCCTGCTGCGCCTGGCCTCGTGGTTCGAGGAGGCGGGGCAGGAACGCGCCGACGCCCTGGCCGGCGCGGCCTACGCCCTGTACCCGGCCCGTCACCTGAAGGGGCGGGTCGACGACGGCGTCGCCGCCACCACGGCGTGGTGGCAGGCCGAACCCGACCGCAGCACGGTCATCGAGCGCCCGGGGACCCGACCGCCCGAACCCGTCCGCGACCACCGCGCCCAGCAGTCCCGGTTGCGCGACGCCGCCGAGTCCTCCGCGCACTGGCGCCGCACCGGCGCCGCCCAGGTCCGCGCTCTGCTGTCGCGTCCCACGGGGCCGCGCGCCCACCTGGACCTGTCCGGTGCGGGCATGGAGGTGCTCATGGAGCTCCTCACCGCGGCACTCGGCTCCGGTGACGCCGGTCGCCGGCCCACCTCCGCCGGCGACCTGGAGTTCTCCCTGCGCCTGCACGTGGTCTCCGCGCCGGGGTCCGAGGTGGTGATCCAGGGCGAGGGCGGCGAACTCACCCTCGAAGGCCTGTGCCTCTGTGTCACCCCCTACGAACAGCACGGACTCGACCCCTCGCTCTTCGCCCCGAAGTCCGGAACCGCCCCGTCGGCCTCGTCCGGAACCCCGGCAGCCCCGGAGCCCGCCGTCCCCCCCGCCCCCGCCGTCCCACCCGCGCCCTCCGAGGCTCCGGAGGAGGACGCTTCAGCGCCTTCCGCCGCACCGGAGGTGGACGCCCCGGCGCCCTCCGCCGTCTCCGCGACCGCGGCGCGGGGGTCCGGGCCGACGGCACCGGACGCGGCACCGGACGCGAGGCCTGCGGAGGAACCCCCCTCGGACACACGGGCCCGGCCCGGGGAGCAGGCCCCGCCGCCCTCGTCACCGGCCCCGCCGCCCGGTGCGCCGGTCGTCGACCCGCCGACCCCGCCGGTCCCCGTCGCCGAGGACGAGGACGACACCACAGACGACACCGATCCGGACACCCGGACCACCGGCCCGATCGACCTCGGTCGGGACCGGCCGTGGACCCGGACATGGGGGTGATGGAGACGGACATCCACAGCGAGGACACCGCGCTCATCGGCGAACGCCAGGCCGCCGCGCGCGCCCTCATGGCACGCCCGCTCCTGACCGAGCGCGCCCATTCCGCCGAGTTCTCCCTCGTGCGCTCCCACGCGGAGTGGCTCGCCCAGCGCTTCCATCGGGTGCTGGGTTACCGGCTCACCGTCGCCGACGACCACGCCCGACTGGTCAAACGCGGCCCCGGCGCCCCCGCGCCGTTGGCACGGAGCACCGGCGCGCCCTTCACCCCGCGCACCCACACGTACCTCGCCCTGGTCCTGGCGGTACTGGTCGAGGACACCGGCCCCATCGGCGTCCGGGCCCTGGCCGTCCGGCTCCGCGAGGCGGCCCGCGAGGCCGGCATCGACGCCGACCCCGGCCGTGGCCTGGGCGAACGCCGCGCCTACTGCGCCGCCCTGGAGCTGCTGGTCGAACTGGGGGCCCTCGCCGAGACCGAGGGTTCCATCGGTGACCACCGCGCCGACGCCACCGCCGACGCGCGTCTGCTCCCGCACACGCGCGTCGCGCGCTCGGTCGCCGTCCACCTGCCCCGCGCCGGCGACGACCCCGACTCCTTCCTCGCGGCGGCCTCCGTGAGCGACCCCGACGGCGACAACCAGGGCGAGCTCCTCCTGCGTCGGCTGCTGGCCGAGACCGCCGTCGTCTACCGCGAGGACCTCCCCGACCGTCAGCGCGACCGGCTGTCCGCCCATCAGTGGCGGGCCGCGGCGGCACTGTCCAACCTCCTCGGCTGCGACGTCGAGGTCCGGGCCGAGGGCGTCGCGCTCATCCTGCCCGACGAGGTCGTCGCGGGCCTGCCCTCCGACGACCCCGTCGGCCAAGTCGCGCTGTCCCTGATCCGGCACCTCTCCGGCCGCCTGCACCCCGGTCGCCCCGTCACCTCCGTCACGGTCCCCGACCGGGAACTGGACGCCGCGCTGGAGGCCTTCTGCGGGGCGGACGCCCCCGAACGCGCGGAATGGGCCCGCACCGCGGGACCCGAGATCCCCGACCCCGAGCGACTCCGCGGACGGGCGCTGACCCTGCTGGCCGACCTCGGCCTGCTCCGCGGCGGCCCCGGGCGGTGGCGGCTCACCGCCGCGGCCGCCCGCTACGGGGCCGAGGCGGACGATCGCGTCCCCCGAATCCAGGACAATGACCATGACAGCCGGACACAACCCTCCCGAACGAGCGGTTCCGGTCAGGAAGACGGCACCCCCGAATCCCCCATCGACCCTCGGGGCGACCTGAATCGGGTGGCGTCCGTGCTGCAAGCGGTGGCGAACGAGAAGGTGAGCGCGACCAGTGGTGACCCAGGAGACCGGAACGGCGACGGCTGAGCCCCGCTACCGCCTCGAACGGGCGGGCATCCGCAACGTCTGGCAGTACGACGACCACGTCCTCGAATTCGCCGAGGGCCGGCTGCTGCTGCGCGGCCGCAACGGCGCCGGCAAGTCCAAGGCGCTGGAGATGCTCCTGCCCTTCCTGCTGGACGGCGACACCCGCCGCCTGGACACCACCGGCACCAACCGCACCAGCCTGCGCTGGCTCATGTCCGAGGACCCCCGTGCCGGACGTGCCCCCGTACCCGAGGAGGCCGGCCCCGACCTGCTGGGCGGCCCCGAGGAACCCCGGGACGAACCGAACGCGGAGTCCGACGACGACACCGCCCCGGCGATCCGCCTGGGCTACCTGTGGGTCGAGTTCACCACCGCCCGCGGCGATCGCGGCCTGGACGCCGCGGCCCGCGGCGCCACCACCGCCTCCGCCCTGCTGGCCGCCGTGGCCGGCGTCGACCGCGACCGCGACGACACCGCCCGCCACCTGACCCTGGGCGCCGCCGTCATGGCCGTCGGCGACGCCGACCCGCGCTGCGTGTTCTTCGTCACCGAACGCCGCGTCGGCCACGACCTCGACCTCGTCGTCGACGGTCGCCCCAAGCCCGTCGACCGACTGCGCTCGGAGATCGGCGCCGACAACTGCTACACCTCGCCCGTCCCCTACCGGGCCCGGGTCATGCGCGACCTGTTCGGCATCGACGACTCCGTCCGCTACCGCAATCTCATCCACCTGCTCTACCGGTTGCGCCGCCCCACCATCGGCGACCGCCTGGAGGCCGGTGAACTCGTCGGCGTCCTCTCCGAGGCGCTGCCCCCCATGGACGAGTCCGTCCTGGACGAGGTCGCCCGCAACATCGCCGACCTCGAACAGGCCCGCACCGACAAGGACTCCCTCACCGAGGCGGGCGACGGGGTCACGGCCTTCCTCGCCGATTACCGCGCCTACCTGGTGGGCGCCCTGCGCGAACGGGTCGCCGAGGTCCGCGAACAGCTCGACGGCTGCGCCCGCCGCACGGTCGAGACCGACCGGCTGCGCGCCGAACTCGACGGCCTCATCACCACCGAGAGCCGCATCGCCGAGGAACGCGACCAGGCCCGCCGCACCCGCGACACCGCCACCGCCGACGAAGGCACCCTCAGCGCCGCCCAGGGCGCCGCCGCCACGGCCACCGCCGGCGAGCGCCGCGCCTACGACGCCGCCGTCGGCGCCTACATCCGGGCCGCCGAGGCCTCCTGGGTCGCCGCAGAACACGCCGAACGCGTCGAACGCCACGCCATCGGGCTGCTCGGGGACGACACCTCCGTCATCGAACGAGCCCTCGACGTCCTGCGCCAGACCCACGCCGAGGCCGTCCGCGCCGCCACCGCCTCGGGGCTGGACCCCGAGATCATCGGTGTCGTCCCCGACACCACCACGATCGTCCACACCCCCCGCGAGAGCAGCACCCGCGTCGACATCCAGGGCCTGGAACAGGCGGTCGAGCGCGACCCCGTCGAGGGCATCGACCTCGACGCGCTGCGCGAACACCTGGGCCGGCTGCACGACCACCTCACCGACACCGCCGAACGGGCCACCGAACGCGCCGACCAGGCGGCCCACCTCACCGGCCTCACCGCCGCCGAGGCCGCCGCCGACCGCCGCCTGGTCGCCCTCACCAGCGAGGCCGAGAGCGCCGACTCCGTCCTCGAACGCGCCCACGACCGCGAGCAGGAGGCCATCGCCGCCCTGCGCGCGCGGAGCGCCGACTACGCCGACGGCGTCCGGGCCTGGGCGGCCCGCCTGCGCGACTCCAGCCACGCCCACGCCCTGGGCGACGCCATCCACGAACTGGAGGGCAGTGTCGAACTGCCCATCACCGACGCCCTGCGCGTCCTCGACATCACGGTCCCCGCCACCGTCGCCCACCTGGCCCACGCCGCCGTCGACCCGCTCCTGGAGGAGCTGCGGGCCCGTCGCGACGTCGCCGTCGGCGAAGAGGGACAGCTCGCCGAAGAACTCGCCGAACTGGCCGACCGGCGCGCCCGCGGCACCGAACACGCCCCCGAACGCCCGGCCTGGGCCGCCTACCCCCGCCCGGCCGCCGACGGCGTCCCCTTCCACCTCGCCGTCGACTTCGCCGAGGGCCTCTCCACCCGTGAACAGGCGGGACTGGAGGCGGCCTTGGAGGCCGCCGGCCTCCTCTCCGGGTGGATCCGCGCGGACGGCACCCTCTACGACCCGGCCACCCGGGACCTCATGCTCACCCCGGCCCGCCCGGCCAAGGGCCGCACCCTCCTCGACGTGCTCGTCCCCGTCGTCATCCCGGACCGGGGCGTGGGACACGAATCCCTGCGCGCCCTGCTGGCCTCCATCGCCCTGCTCCCCGAACCCGGAACCGCCGGTGTCGGCGGGGCGGAGGGCGGCGAGGCCAAGCACCGCCGCGACGACTCCGTCGCCACCGTCAGCGCCATGTCCACGTTCGGGGCCTGGCGGCTCGGCGTCGCCTCCGGCGCGCACTTCAAGGACGAACCCGAGTACATCGGCGAGGCCGCCCGCAAACGCGCCCGGGACCGCCAGTCCGCCAACACCGACCGGCGCATCGCCGTCGCCGAGGCGCTCCTCGCCGAGGCGGGGGAGCGGCGCTGGGGCCTGGAGCACTCCTACGCGGAGCTCCTGGAGGTCTCCCGGGACCTGCCCGACCCCTCACAGCTCATCCGCGCCTGGGCGGTCCTGGACATCGCCCGCGCCGCCACCGCCGCCGCCCGCCGCGCCCACGACACCGCGGCCGGCGCCGCCGACGCCGCCCGCACCGAACTCCTCGACATCCGGGCCCGGCTGCGTTCGGCCGCCGCCGAGCACGGCCTGTCCACCCTCCGCGCCGACCTCGACAGCGCCCTGCGCGCCCTCGACCACCTGCGCGTCCTCGTCACCTCCGGCCTGCGCGACCTGGAGATCCTGGCCTGGTCCCTCGCCGACCACGAACGCCACATCGACTCCTGGCACCGGGCCCGCGCCGATCGCGTCCTCGCCGAGGACGTGCGCGCCGCGGCCATCGACGACATGATCACGGTGCGCCGCCAGATCGAACTCGGCGACCGCGCCAAGGGCGTCCCCGACGAGCAGCTCGACGCCGCCCGGGCCCAGGTCCGCGAACGCGCCGAGGCAGCCGCCCGCCGCCTGCCCGAGCTCGAACGGGCCGCCCAGCGCGCCCGCGACGAATGGGTCGGCGCCGAGGCCCGCCTGGACGTGGCCACCGTCGAACGCTCCGAGCAGATCCGCCGGACCCTGACCGCGGGGGACCGCCTCGTCGCCGCGCTCTCCCTGCCCGGCGAGGGCGAGGAGCCCGGCCGCCCCGACGCCGTCCTGCTGGGCGCCGCCGGCCTGGCCTCCCGCGCCGCCGCCGACGCACCCCTGGCCGCGCACCTGGCCGCCCGCCCCGGCCCCTCCGTCGACCCCGCCGCCACCGCGCCCGACGCCCGCCTGGCGCTCCTGGACGCCTGCGTCAGCGACCTGGAGGAAGGGCTCGCCGAACAGGGCGAGGTCCCCGAGGTCGACGACAGCGCCATCCTGGGCAGCCGCGAGGAACTCCACCGCCTCCTCACCTCCGTCGGCTGGGCCCAGACCCGCACCGAGCTCACCGAGCCGCGCGGCCTCAAACGCCTCACCGTGCACGACGAGGAGGACGCCTACGACGTCACGGCCTACGCCGAGCGCATCGCGGCCTCCGTCTCCCGGGCCGCCGAGACCGTCGCCATCGCCGAGGAGGAGGCCTTCGAGCGCCACCTGCTCGGCGAACTGGCCGGCCACCTGGCCCACCAGATCGACGAGGCGCGCGCCCTCATCGAGACCATGAACGACGTGCTCAAGGACGTCACCACCTCCGCGGGCCTGGGCGTGCGCCTGGACTGGCGACTGGCCCCCGACGCCGGAGCCGACATCGAGGCGGTCGTCCCGCTCCTGGCCACCCCCGCCGAGGAGCGCACCCGCGTCCAGACCACCCGACTGCGCGACGCCCTGCGCCGGTGCATCGAGGCGATCCGACGCCTGGACCCCACCGCCACCGGCGGCGCCCAGCTGCGCGCCGCGCTCGACTACCGCTCCTGGTTCACGTTCACCGTCTATGTGACCGACGCCACGGGGGCCGAGCGTCGCCTCGGTCACCGCACCGCCCTCAGTCAGGGCGAGCAGCGCGTCGTGGCCTACCTGGTGCTGTTCGCCGCGGCCGCCGCCCACTTCGACGCCCTCGCGGCCCGCGCGCCGTGGGCGCCGCGCCTCATCCTCCTCGACGACGCCTTCGCCAAGGTGGACGAGCCCACGCACGGCCGCCTGCTCGGCCTCCTCGTCGAACTCGACCTCGACTTCGTCCTCACCTCCGAGCGGGTGTGGGGCTGCTTCGCGAGCGTGCCCAGCCTCAACATCTACGAGTGCCTGCGCGACCCCAACGTCCCGGGCATCGCCACCCTGCACTTCACCTGGGACGGGAGCAGACGCCGCCTCATCGGCGTCTGACCCCCGCCCTGAGGCGGGGTCCGGGCGGGAGAACCGACCTTTACGGGCGGTTCTCATGCGGGCTGTCCTAGTCTGCTTGTGCAGGAACGACGACAGATGGGGTACGACAATGACCCGGGTGCCCGAGGAGATCGAGATCGGCGACCACGCCGTGGCCGTCACCGGTGACGACCCCACCGCCACGGTCCTCCTGGACGCCCTGGCGCGGTCCGGACTGCCCAGGGGGACGCACTCCTGGGTCACCGCCGCACTGTGGGGCGACGAGGCGCTGGAGGCCCGCGCCGAGGGCCGGGAGATCCCCGATCCCCGGCCGACCGCCCCCGCGCCGCCCCCGCCGGGCCGGGTCCGGCGGGCCTACCTCACCCGCATCCGGGTCCAGGGTTTCCGGGGCATCGGCCGCCCCGCCGAACTGGTCTTCCCGTCCGGGCCGGGGCTCACCGTCATCGTCGGCCGCAACGGCTCGGGCAAGTCCAGCTTCGCCGAGGCAGCCGAGGCCGTCCTCACCGGACGCAACCCCCGATGGGACGCCATGCCCACGGGCTGGCGCGACGGATGGCGCAACCTGCACTACGACGAGAGCACCGAGGCGACCGTCGACATCCTCATCGCCGGCGACGAGGCGCCCACCCGGATCAGCCGCCGCTGGAACGGGGACAGCGTCCGTTCGGCGCGCGGCGAGATCATCCGCCCCGACGGCACCGTCACCCCCCTGCGCGCCCTCGACTGGGGCGAGGACCTGGTCCGGTACCGGCCGTTCCTGTCCTACGACGAGCTGGGCCGCACCGTCACCGGCCGTTCCGCGGAGCTGTACGACACGCTCACCTCCCTGTTGGGGCTCACCGGGCTGGCGGACGCCGAGCGCCGTCTCGCCCGCTTCTGCGACACCCTGGCCAAGCGCCGCGACCGACCCTCGCGGGAACTGCCCCGGCTCCTGGACTCGCTCCGCGCCTGCGACGACCCGCGCGCCGCCCGCGCCGTCGAACTCCTCACCGGCCCCGGGCTCGACCTGGAGGCGCTGCGCGGGTTGGCCGAGGACGACGGCCCCAGCGACCCCGCCCTGCACGTGGTGATGCGCCGCCTGCGCCGCCTCTCGCTACCCGAACGCGTCGTGATGAGCGACGTCGTCAACGAACTGCGCGGCGCGGCCATGGAACTGGCCATGGCCGCGGGCAGCAAGGGCGACCACGCCCACGGTGTGGTCCGCCTCCTGGAAGAGGCCATCGAACACCACGGACGCCATCCCACCGAGACCACCTGCCCCACCTGTGACACCCCGAGCGCCCTGGGGTCCGACTGGGTCCGGCGGGCCACCGCCCGTCTGCGCGCCCTGCGCCCCCAGGCGGCGGCCGCCTCCGCCGCCTACGAACGCGCCGAGGCCGCCCGCGACCAGGCCAGGTTCCTCCTGGCGCCCGCCCCCGGCTGGCTGCCGCCCGACAGCGAACTGGGAAGGGTGTGGTCCCTGTGGGAGTCCGGGGCCACCATCACCGACCTCGGAGAACTGGCCGAGCACATCGAGACCGTGGGCCGGAGCCTGCGCGCCGCCGCCGTCAGCGCCCGCCGCGAGGCCGGCGAGCGGCTGGAGGACCCCACCTCGGGATGGGCGGAGGAGGCCGAGCGGCTCGCCTCCTGGCTCGACGACGCCCAGGACGCCCTCGGCGCCCGGGACACCCTGGGCGAGGCCGAGGCGGCGCTCACGTGGTTGTCGGAGCAGGCCCGGATCCTCCGGGAGCAGCGCCTGGGCCCGGTGGCGGCCCAGGCCGAACAGGTGTGGTTCCGGCTGCGCCAGGAACGCCACATCGACCTTCAGGGCATGCGCCTCATCGGGCGCGGGGCCCGTCGCCGGGTCGAGGTCGACGTCACGGTGGACGGGGTCGGCGACCAGACCAGCGCCCCCGGTCTGCTCAGCCAGGGCGAGTTCCAGGCCCTGGCGCTGTCCATCTGTCTGCCGCGCACGTTGGTCGAGGGCAACCCGTTCGGCTTCCTGGTGCTGGACGATCCGGTCCAGGCCATGGACACCGAGACCGTCGAAGGGCTCTCCTCGGTCCTGGCGGAGGTGGGTCGGCACCGACAGTTGGTGGTGTTCACCCACGACACCCGGCTGCCCGACGCCCTGCGCCGACTCGGCCTGCCCGCCACCATCCGCACCATCAACCGGGACGCCATGTCCAACGTGTGGGTCTCCGACGGATCCGAGCGTGCCTGAGGGGGCGTCGCGCGTCACATTCGGCTTTTCCCCAGCCGCCCAAGGCCCCCTTCTCGGCCCTGGAACCCTTGCCCAACAGGGGTTTCGTGCTTGTCCGGGGTGGGGTGAGGGGGTGGTCGGGGGAGGCCCCGGCATTTGATTTGGCAGACCACCCCCCAACCCCTGTATAGTCATGACCAGCGCAAGGGGGAACGCCCCGGAGGGCCGGACCGCAAGGGTCGGAACGAAGGAGCGGGAACCGAGCAGCGCGCCCCTTTAGCTCAGTCGGCAGAGCGTCTCCATGGTAAGGAGAAGGTCTACGGTTCGATTCCGTAAAGGGGCTCCACCACTTGATGAGGTCCGGTCCACTCAGGTGGGTGGTCGGTGGATCCTCGCCGGCCTAAGGGGACGGATCCGAAGCTGCGGATCGTGTCCCTCTGATCGGGGCGGAGTAGCTCAGTCGGTAGAGCAAGCGGCTCATAATCGCTGTGTCGTCGGTTCAAGTCCGGCCTCCGCTACCACCCCGCTGACCCCTGGCGCGTGAGAACGATAACCAGGGGTCGTTGCGGGGACTTCGCGGTGTTCACTGTCAGGTGGGCATCGCACGACCAAGTCCGACTCCCACGAGAAAGGCACTCCGACGTGGCTGCCACCGACGTGAGGCCGAAGATCACCCTGGCCTGCCAGGAGTGCAATCACCGTAACTACATCACGCGCAAGAACCGTCGGAACACCCCCGACCGGCTCGCGATCAAGAAGTTCTGCCCGAACTGCCGCAAGCACAACGAGCACCGCGAGACCCGCTAGTCGAGTCTGCGTGAGCCGTTGCGGTCGATCGAGCCGCGCGTGAGGAGCAGGGCTTCTCATAGACTTCGAGCCCGGTGAGCTTTCCGCTCACCGGGCCGTTCGCGTCCCAGGGCACCGTCAGGAGAGAATGAGCGTGGCGATCAACCCCGACTACGTGGGCCGGGAGTACCGCGCCCCGGAGGTCTACGAGGTCACCAGGGTCAAGATCCGCGAGTTCGCGGAGGCCGTGGGCGATCCCGACCCCGTTCACATCGACCCCGTCTCGGCCAAGGCCGCCGGATACCCGGATGTGGTGGCACCGCCCACCTTCCCCGTCATCCTCGGCATGGCCGGCTCCGCCCAGGCCATCGCCGACCCCGAGCTCGGGGTGGACTTCTCCCGGGTGGTCCACGGCGATCAGGGCTTCCACTACAGCCGTCCCGTGGTCGCCGGCGACGTGCTCGACACCGTCACCCGCATCACCGATGTCAAGGCGCTGGGCGGCAACGAGCTGCTCACCCTGGAGACCGTCGCCACCGACGCCTCCGGAGAACACGTGGTCACGGCGGGCATGATGCTCGTCGTCCGCGGCGAGTAGAACGTCCGACCAACCCCAACGTGAGGAACGCGACCGTGAGCAACAGGCTGCGCCACGCCGACGTCGAGGTCGGCACCGAGATCCCCGAGCGGACCTTCACCGTCCGCCGCCTGGACCTGGTCCGCTACGCGGGCGCCTCGGGCGACTTCAATCCCATCCACTGGAACGAGCGATTCGCCAAGTCCGTCGGCCTGCCCGACGTGATCGCGCACGGCATGTTCACCATGGCGCAGGCGGGCCGCCTGATCACCGACTGGACCGGCGACCCCGGTGCCGTCGTCGACTACTCCGTGCGCTTCTCCGCGCCGGTCGTGGTCCCCGACGACGATGAGGGCACCGACATCGTCGTCGGCGGCACCGTCAAGAAGAAGCACGACGACGGCACGGTCACCGTGGCCCTCAGCGCCCGCTCCGGCGGAGCCAAGGTCCTGGCCCGCTCCACCGCCGTCGTCCGCCTGGCCTGAGGCCGCAGCAGCAGGAGGAACACCCCCGTGTCCGCACACCCCGAACCCACCGCCGTCCGGCTCGCCGAGCACACCACGCTGGGCCTGGGCGGCCCAGCCCGGTCCTACCGGCGGGCCGAGACCACCGAGGCGCTCATCGCCGCGGTGACCGAGGCCGACGCCGTGGGCGAACCGGTCCTCGTCCTGGGTGGCGGGAGCAACCTGGTGATCGCGGACGCGGGGTTCCCCGGGACCGTGGTGCACGTGGCCTCCACGGGGGTGTCCTTCGAGGAGACCGGCGAGACCGACCCGGCCACCGGCGAACCCGTCGTACTCCTGCGCGCGGAGGCGGGTGTGGAGTGGGACCCGCTCGTGGAGCGGGTCGTCGCCGAGGGCCTCAACGGCCTGGAGTTCCTCTCCGGCATCCCGGGACGGGTCGGCTCCACCCCGATCCAGAACGTCGGCGCCTACGGCCAGGACGTCTCCCAGACGGTGCGCGAGGTGCTGGTCCACGACCGGCGCACGGGGGAGCGGCGGGTGTTGGGCACCGCCGAATGCGGGTTCACCTACCGGGACAGCGTCTTCAAGGGCGACGACCGGTACGTGGTCTGCGAGGTCGTCTTCGCGCTGCGCCGGGGCAAGGCGAGCCGCCCGGTGGCCTACGCCGAGGTCGCCCGCACCCTCGGCGTCGAGGCGGGGGAACGGGTGCCGATGGAACGCGCCCGGGAGACGGTCCTGGCGCTGCGCCGGGGCAAGGGCATGGTCCTGGACCCCGGCGACCCCGACACCCGGAGCGCCGGCTCGTTCTTCACCAACCCCGTCGTCACCGCCGAGGTGTTCGAGGCGGTGCGCTCCCGGGCGACCGAACGCCTGGGCGCGGACGTGACCGTGCCGGGCCACCCCGACACCGACGGCAACGTCAAGCTGTCCGCGGCCTGGCTCATCGACCGCGCCGGTTTCACCAAGGGGTACGGCGACGGGCCCGCCCGCATCTCCGGCAAGCACGCCCTGGCCCTGACCAACCCCGGTGGTGCCACCACCGCCGACCTCCTCGATCTGGCCCGCGAGGTGCGCGCCGGCGTCGAGGCGGCCTTCGGGGTCCGTCTGGTCAACGAACCGGTGATGGTCGGCGTCTCGCTCTAGCCTCCGCGCGTTCTCCGGAATTCTCGCCGAAGAAACGAGTGCCCCTCATCGAATTCCAAAGTGAGGCCGGCCGAACATCCTTATTCGACCGGCCTTCAAGGTGAATTCGACGAATCCATGAATTGCGAATCCGAGTAAGTGTGCCCTAAAGTCGGACACGTCGAAGGGGAGTAGTCCCCGATCGCGTGGTCGACATGCTGGACCCCTCGCGGTCCCGGTCACGCGGGCCCGATCGCGCCCCTCCGAGGGTGTGCGGTCCAGGGCGGACGAGACCTTCGACCCGGTAGACACCACCGCCGGGTCGAAGAGACGTATCCGCCCTCTTCCGCCCACGACCGCCCTGAGGGAAGAACGCGTATGACGGCATTTCTCGTCGGCCTCGGATTCAGCGCGCTGGCCGTTTTCATCGCCGAAATGGGAGATAAGACCCAGCTCGTCGCCATGTCCCTGGCGACCCGTTACCGGGCGCTCACCGTCATCCTCGGCATCACCGCGGCCACGGCCGTCGTGCACATCGCCAGCGTTCTCGTCGCCGAGGTCCTCGGCGCGGCCCTGCCCACCGACTGGATCACCTTCGTGGCGGGCGTCGCCTTCCTGGTCTTCGGCGCCTGGACGCTGCGCGGCGACGAGATGACCGACAAGGACGAGGCGCGCGCCGCCTCCCGGCGGATCAAGTCGGTGTTCCTCACCGTCTTCACCGTCTTCTTCGTCGCCGAACTCGGCGACAAGACCATGCTGACCACCATCACCGTCGGCGCGCGGTACGACTGGCTGCCGGTGTGGATCGGCTCCACCGTCGGCATGGTCGCCGCCGACGCCATCGCCATCGCCCTCGGCGCGGTCCTGGGCAGGAAGCTCCCGGAGAAGGCCATCCGGATCGGCGCCGCGACACTGTTCTTCGTCGCCGGCACGGTGATGGTCGGCCAGGGCGCCTGGATGCTCCTGAACTGAGCCGGCTCCCCGTCAGCCCTCGACCGGCTCGGGCTCCGCGGCCAGCCAGACGTCCACGCCCGACAGCAGCTCCTTCTTGAGGGGGTCCGGCGCCCCCGAGCCCCGGATGGACATCCGTGCCAGCTCGGCCAGCTCCGGGTCGGTGAACCCGAACACCTCACGGGCGATCCGGTACTGCTCCACCAGACGCGGCCCGAACAACAGCGGGTCGTCGGTACCCAGCGCGATGGGCACCCCGGCGTCGAACAACCGCCGCAACGGCACGTGCGACAGCTCGTTGAACACCCCCAGGCCCACGTTGGAGGTCGGGCAGATCTCCAACGTCACCCCCTGGGTGGCGATCCGCTCCACCAGGTACGGGTCCTCGATCGCCCGCACCCCGTGCCCCACCCGGTCGGCCTCCAACTCGTCCAGGCACTCCCGGATGCTCAACGGCCCCTGGAGCTCTCCGCCGTGCGGGGTCGACAGCAGTCCGGCCCGACGGGCGATCCGGAAGGCGGCCTCGAACTCGCGGGCCCGGCCCCGGCGCTCGTCGTTGTTGAGACCGAACGACACCACTCCCTCGCCGGCGTACTGACGGGCCAGCCGGGCCAGCGCCCGGGCGTCCAGGGGGTGGCGGGTGCGGTTGGCGGCGACCATGATCCCGATCCCCACGCCCGTTTCGCGCTCCGCGACCCGGGCGGCGTCCAGGACCAGTTCCATGGTGGCGGTCAGCCCGTCGAAGAGCGCGGCGTACCCGCTGGGGTCCACCTGGATCTCCAGCCAGCCGGAACCGGCCGCCCGCTCGTCCTCGGCGGCCTCGCGCAGCAGCCGGTAGAGGTCCTCGGGCTCGCGCAGCACCGATCGGGCGATGTCGTAGAGGCGCTGGAAGCGGAACCAGCCGCGCTCGTCCGTCGCGCGCAGGCGCGGCGGCCACTCGGTCACCAGGGCCTGGGGCAGGTGCACGCCCCGCCGTTCGGCCAGTTCCACCAGTGTGGAGTGCCGCATCGACCCGGTGAAGTGCAGGTGCAGGTGGGCCTTGGGCAACCGGTCCAGTCGGCGACCGGTGATGGGTGTCCCCATCGGGTCCTCCCTTCGTCGTTCCACCCCGTGACGGGCACGGACGTCCTGATCCGGTCTCACGGTCGGGGCCGGTCCGGTCCCACCCCTTCCCCGACGGGGGCGGGGCGGTCCCACCCCTGTCGGAGGCGAGGGAGGGGTCACGACCCCAGAGTGCCGTATCGGTGGGCCCGGTGGTGTCCGATCATCGTATTTCGATGATGGTCCTGAACACACGACGGGGCGCGTCCGGAACCTCCCGGACGCGCCCCTCGTGGCCGGTCTCCCGCTACTTGGCCTCGGCCAGCAGCTTCTGGATGCGGCTGACGCCCTCGGCCAGGTCCTCGTCACCCAGCGCGTAGGACAGGCGCAGGTAACCCGGGGTGCCGAAGGCCTCGCCCGGGACCACCGCGACCTCGGCCTCTTCCAGGATCAGCTCGGCCAGCTCGGCGGAGTCCCGCGGACGGCGGCCGCGGATCTCCTTGCCCAGCACGCCCTTGACCGACGGGTAGGCGTAGAACGCGCCCTGCGGCTCGGGGCAGAGGACGCCGTCGATCTCGTTGAGCATCCGCACGATGGTCTTGCGGCGGCGGTCGAACGCCTTCTTCATCTCCTCGACGGCCGTCAGGTCGCCGGAGACCGCGGCGATCGCGGCGGCCTGGGACACGTTGGCGACGTTGGAGGTGGCGTGCGACTGAAGGTTGCTCGCGGCCTTGACGACGTCCTTCGGGCCGATGAGCCACCCCACGCGCCAACCGGTCATCGCGTACGTCTTGGCGACGCCGTTGACGATGACGGTGCGGTCGGCGATCTCGGGAACCTCGACCGGCAGCGAGGAGAACTCGGCGTCCCCGTAGACCAGGTGCTCGTAGATCTCGTCGGTGAGCACCCACAGGCCGTGCTCGTTCGCCCACTGCCCGATGGCGCGCACCTGCTCACGCGGGTACACGGCGCCGGTCGGGTTGGACGGGGAGACGAACAGCAGGACCTTGGTGCGCTCGGTGCGCGCCGCCTCCAGCTGTTCGACGTCCGCCAGGTAGCCGGTGGTCTCGTCCGTGACCACGTACACCGGCACACCGCCCGCGAGCTTGATCGACTCGGGGTAGGTGGTCCAGTACGGGGCGATGACGATGACCTCGTCGCCCGGGTCCAGCAGGGCGGCGAACGCCTCGTAGATGGCCTGCTTGCCGCCGTTGGTCACCAGGACCTGGGCGGGCTCGACCTGGTAGCCGGAGTCGCGGGCGGTCTTCTCGGCGATCGCCTTCTTCAGCTCGGGCAGGCCGCCGGCCGGGGTGTAGCGGTGGTACCTGGGCTCACCGGCGGCGGCGATGGCCGCCTCGACGATGTAGTCCGGAGTCGGGAAGTCCGGTTCCCCCGCGCCGAAGCCGATGACGGGACGGCCCTCCGCCTTCATGGCCTTGGCCTTGGCGTCCACGGCGAGGGTTGCGGACTCGGAGATGGCGCTGATGCGTGCAGAGACACGGGGTCGGTTGGTCATGCCTTCCATGGTGTCATGCGCGGATCGGCCCGTGGCGGGTGGGAAGGCTCACGTGATCCGGACGAAGTGCCTTTTCCGAGGGCGTGGAAGGGCGAAACGGTTTGGCTCCGCGGGGATGAACCCGTAGACTGCCTCGCGTCGGCCGGTCGTGGCCCAGGTGTTACGCACCGGCGGTGTGCGCACCCGTCACCGACCGGCTATGGTGGGAACGCGGTTTCCGCTTAGGGCAGTGGCTCAATTGGCAGAGCACCGGTCTCCAAAACCGGCGGTTGGGGGTTCGAGTCCCTCCTGCCCTGCACGACCGTTCGCGCGGCGTGGCGGCTCATCCGGTCGCCGCGTCGCGCGAACGGGCTCTCCTGCTACTCGGGGACACCCCGCGACCCTAAGGACCCCAGGTGACTCAGACTGACGCCGACGCCAAGCCCGACAGGGAGCCCGCGCGCCGTACCGGTCCGGTGACGTTCACCAAGCAGGTCGTCGGCGAGCTGCGCAAGGTCCGCTGGCCGACGCGTCGCGAACTGGTCACCTACACCATCGTGGTCCTGGTCTTCGTGATCATGGTCCTGTCCTACATCTCCCTCATCGACTGGGGTTTCGGCGAGGCCGTCACCTGGTTGTACGGCACCTTCGGCACCCCCGAGGGCTTCTAGACCGAACGTTCCGGGCGTCCCCGGAAGGGGTCACCGATCGCACAGGCCGCGTTCCGCACCACCGGGACGCGGCCTCGCCCGTGCGCGCGTTGGTCCCGCGTCGCGCCGGGAGAGCTTAAGCTGACATGACCGGGCCCGTTAACCGGGCGCCTTCGTGGTGTTCCGGTCCCGGCGCAGCGCATCGAGAACCGCTGGGCGGAACCGAGTGAGGGGCCGCGCAGCGCACCCGACGAGAGAAAGAGCAGCAGCCGTGTCCGAGTCCCCACCGACCAATGACGACTTCCACGAAGAGGAGCCGGGTCAGACGTCGGCGGAAACGACCGGCCTGGCGGGCGAGCCGTCCGAGGAGGCCGCGCAGGCCGACCTCGACGAAGCCGAGCCGACCGGCGATGACGAAGCCGAGTCGCCCGGTGACGCGGACGAGTCCGAGGAGGAGGCCGAGGAGGCCCCGCGCCCGGACCCCGTCGAGGAGTTCAAGAACGAGCTGTTCCTGCTGCCCGGCGACTGGTACGTCGTGCACACCTACGCCGGGTACGAGAAGCGGGTCAAGGCCAACGTCGAGAGCCGCACCCAGTCCCTCAACATGGAGGAGTACATCTTCCAGGTCGAGGTTCCCGAGCACCAGGTCACCGAGGTCAAGAGCGGTAAGCGCCAGCAGGTCACCGAGAAGGTCCTGCCCGGTTACGTGCTCGTCCGCATGGACCTCACCGACGAGTCCTGGTCGGCCATCCGCAACACCCCCGGCGTCACCGGGTTCGTCGGCCTATCCAACAAGCCGGCCCCGCTGAGCCTGACCGAGGTCGCCAAGCTCCTCGCCCCCGAGCCGGAGGAGGAGCCGGAGCAGGCCCAGAAGGCCAAGGCCGGCGGTATCGAGATCCGCTCCGACGTCGCCTACGAGGTCGGCGAGTCCGTCACGGTCATGGAGGGTCCGTTCGCGACCCTGCCGGCCACCGTGAGCGAGATCAACCCCGACACCCAGAAGCTCAAGGTGCTGGTGTCGATCTTCGGTCGCGAGACCCCGGTCGAGCTGTCGTTCAACCAGGTCGCCAAGATCTGATCCGGTGACCGCGCCCGGGTACTCGCCCGGGCGGCGTAGACTTGGTGGGTCCGCCTCGTGCGGACCCACTCGCGTGCCCTGCCTCCGGTGGGGCACGCCCGGCCCGCCCGGTCCCGGCGGGCCGTCGCCCGGCGCCTCGCGCGCCGGCGCCGTTCCTCCCATCGCGGTGGTTCCCACGGCCGTTCCCGGTCCCCTGGTACCCCGGGAGGACAGGGACCGGTACACAACGCAGATCAGGCAAAGGACCCGATATGCCTCCGAAGAAGAAACTGGCCGCACTCGTCAAGGTGCAGCTCCCCGCCGGTCAGGCCACCCCGGCTCCGCCCGTCGGTACCGCACTCGGTCCGCACGGCGTCAACATCATGGACTTCTGCAAGCAGTACAACGCTGCCACGGAGTCCCAGCGCGGCAACGTGATCCCGGTCGAGATCTCGATCTACGAGGACCGGTCCTTCACCTTCGTCACGAAGACGCCGCCGGCGCCGAAGCTGATCCTCAAGGCCGCCGGCCTGGACAAGGCCGCCACCGACCCGGGTCGCAGCACGGCCGGTTCCATCACCGCCGAGCAGGTCCGCGAGATCGCGCAGACCAAGCTGCCCGACCTCAACACCGACGACATCGAGGCCGCGGCCAAGATCGTCGCCGGCACCGCCCGCTCGATGGGCATCGAGGTCAAGTAGCCCCTCACCGTGCGCCGACCCCTCCGGGTCGGGGCGAGGGCCGCTCGACAGCTCAGAGCAGAACCGAAAACGTGGCAGGGCCCGGCGCTGGCCCACAGACCACACGTTCCCTTGAGGAGAACAGCGTGAAGCGCAGCAAGAACCACCGCAAAGCCAGCGAGCTGGTGGACCGCGAGAAGCTCTACAGCCCGGCCGAGGCCGTGAAGCTGGCCAAGGAGACCTCCAACACCAAGTTCGACGCGACCGTCGAGGTCGCCATGCGCCTGGGCGTCGACCCGCGCAAGGCCGACCAGATGGTCCGCGGCACCGTGAACCTGCCGAACGGCACCGGTAAGACCGCCCGGGTCCTGGTCTTCGCCACCGGTGAGCGTGCCGAGCAGGCTCTCGCCGCCGGCGCCGACATCATCGGCGACGACGAGATGATCGAGAAGGTCGCCAAGGGCTTCACCGACTTCGACGCCGTCGTCGCCACCCCGGACCTCATGGGCAAGGTCGGTCGTCTCGGCCGCGTCCTGGGTCCGCGCGGCCTGATGCCGAACCCCAAGACGGGCACGGTCACCCCCGACGTGGCCAAGGCCGTCACCGACATCAAGGGCGGCAAGATCGAGTTCCGCGTGGACCGCCACGCGAACCTGCACTTCATCATCGGCAAGGCCTCCTTCACCGAGGAGCAGCTCCTGGAGAACTTCCAGGCCGCCATCGACGAGGTGACCCGTCTCAAGCCGTCCGCCGCCAAGGGCCGCTACATCAAGAAGGCCGTGGTCAGCACGTCCATGGGCCCGAGCATCCCGCTCGACGCCTGACGGTCCTCCTGACGCGAACGGCCCCCGGATCCTGGCGGATCCGGGGGCCGTCGTCGTGTTCGGGGCCGTGAGGGCCCGCCGGGCACCCCTCGGGGAGGGGCCCCGGGCGACTACAGGTCGCTGATCTGGTCCTCGGCCGGGATCTCGAACGAGGTGGTGCCGATGGAGGAGAACTCCAGCTCCATGTCCATCTCGTCGTCCGCCAGGTGCATGCGCATCGGGAAGCCGTCCTCGGCGATCCAGATGGAGACGTCGACGGCCCCCGCCAGGTCACCGCCGAGGAAGTCCAGGACGGCGCTCTTGGACTCGGCGTCCATGGCGTCGACGTCCTCCTGGGTCAGGGTGCCCTCGACCACGGTGGTGGCGACGCCGTCGACGTCCTCGGATCCGGTCTCCTCGATCTGGTCGACCTCGGCGAAGGCCCCCACCATGTCGGGGAAGGTGGACAGGTCGAACAGGTCCTCGGGGGCGAGCTGCCCGGCGTCGTCCAGGCCGCGGGCCCACGGGGTGTCGACATCCTGGAGACCGTTGTGGTTGGAGATCAGGCTCTCGCCCTCGGGCGGCAGGATGATGATGGTGGTGCCCAGCTCCTCCGCGCTGAGGTCCGGGGCGGCACCGCCGAGGGCCGCCAGCTCGGCCAGCACCTCGCCGATGGACGGCATCACCATGGTGACCTGGGTGGCCTGCGGGTCGTCCATGATCTCGTAGGTCATGTCGACCTCGATCTCACCGAGGTCGGGGTCGGGCATCGCCATGGAGATGTCGAGGGTGTAGTTCGTGACCTCGGCGGTGCTCTCGCCCAGGTTGCTCAGCAGGTCGAAGAGGCCACCGCCCTTCTCCTCTTCGGCGGCCTCGGCGACCTCGGCGACCTCCTCGGGGGCCTCTTCGGAGCCGCAGGCGGTGAGGGACAGGGCCAGGACCCCGGCGCTGAACAGGGCCGGGACGCGGGTCTTCACGGTGCTTGTTCTACTTTCTTTCAAGGGGGACGAGCACCAGGGAGCGGGGTGTGCTCGATCTCGGGGATGGTCTCACGAAAAGCGGACATTCCCGACTTTTTAAACAGCCACCCCTGGGATGGGGCCGAACCCCGGATGGTTCCCCGTCCGGGTGGGTGAGCGCCGTCACCGGGGGATGCGCCGGGCAGGGTTAGAGCGGCCCGTGACTCGGGTATGATGGTGTCTTGCCGAAGACCGCTGGTCGTCACCCGAACGGGTGACCTAAGGATCCATCCACGATGGGCGCCCGCGCAGGTGTCACAAGAGCTTTCCCGTACCGCTCCATCGCGCCCCGCGCGCTCGGAGTCGGATACGCGGACCTGCCCCGTGCGCCTGGCGCATCGGGGCTTTTCTCGTGCTGACGCCCTTTGTGCGGGTCCTTGGGAATCAACCGGCGTTCAATGTTGGAAGGAGTCCCATGGCGAGGCCGGACAAGGCAGCCGCGGTCGCCGCGCTCTCGGAGGAGTTCCGTGAGTCCAGCGGTGCCGTGCTGACCGAATACCGGGGGCTCACTGTGGCTCAGCTCACCGAGCTGCGCCGTAGCCTCGGCCAGAACGCGCGTTTCTCCATCGTGAAGAACACGCTGACCAAGTTGGCGCTCAAGGAGGCCGGTGTCGAGGCGCAGATCGATGATCTGCTCGTCGGCCCGTCCGCCGTCGCCTTCGTCCACGGTGACGTGGTCGAGGCCGCCAAGGGTCTGCGCGACTTCGCCAAGGCGAACTCGCCGCTGGTGATCAAGGGCGGCATCATCGACGGTAAGTCGATGACCGCCGAGGACGTCACCAAGCTGGCCGATCTGGAGTCCCGAGAGGTTCTCCTCTCGAAGCTTGCCGGCGTGCTCAAGGCCAAGCAGGGCCAGGCCGCCGCCGTCTTCCAGGCGCTGCCCTCCAAGACCGTGCGTCTCGCACAGGCCTTGGCGGACAAGCGTTCCGAGGAAGCCGCTTAAACCTTGTGAACCACGGCGGGTGCCGACGGCGCCCGGCCATTGGCTCGCACGCGCAGCCCACAGGCGCGCGTGTTCGTAAAGAAAGAGAGATCGCATCATGGCGAAGCTCAACAACGAGGACCTGCTTGCCGCGTTCGAGGAGATGACCCTCCTCGAACTGTCCGAGTTCGTGAAGCTCTTCGAGGACAAGTTCGACGTCACCGCCGCCGCTCCGGCCGCCGTCGTCGCCGCCGCCCCGGGTGCCGGTGGCGGCGCCGCCGCCGAGGAGGAGGAGAAGGACGAGTTCGACGTCGTCCTGGAGGCCGCCGGCGACAAGAAGATCCAGGTCATCAAGGAGGTCCGCGGCCTCACGAGCCTGGGCCTCAAGGAGGCCAAGGACCTCGTCGACAACGCTCCGAAGGCGCTGCTCGAAGGCGTCAACAAGGAGACCGCGGAGAAGGCCAAGGCCGCTCTCGAAGGCGCCGGCGCCACCGTCACCCTCAAGTAGTCCTCAGGCGGGTCCCTGAGGCCCGTCGACTGCGCTCGCGGCCGTCCGCTCCCTTCGGGGGAGGGGCGGCCGCTTTCGTGTCCCCAGGGGCCGGTGGGGGCCGAAAGGCCCGGTGGGAGGCCCCTCGGCCCCGTCGTGGCTTTTCCCTGATCGGCCCCGTGTCCGACACCGATCACGCCGGGACGTGTGCGAAGCTTGTGCGGGCTCGGGGGCGGACCGTTCGGAGGTCGGGGCCGCGGATGCGGATCGTCCCCGGAACACGGTAATCTCCGGTGCCGGGAATCTTGAGCGGCTCGGGGGCGAGTGTTTACCCGCCCGCCCCGGGGGAATCCTTCCGGATGTCCGATGGCTCACAAACCCCCCAGGGGCCAGGGCGAGAGCGCAGTCCACCGGACGGATCGCCCCCGCGTAGGGGTTGACGGATCGCCTTCCACAGGTGATCCTGCCGGTGTCGTGAGTTGCGCTGTGGACCATGAGTGGACAGCGGTGTGGTGTTCGGCTACACTGCTCTTTTGCGCTGCCCTTTGGTGATCCCTGTGCCGGTGACCGGCTGCCGACCAGCCCGTTTCGTCTGGACAAGGCACCCGTTCCCGCTCGATGTGACCGTCTCAACCGCGTTGCGGCGGTCCTTCTCGTGACGGATCGTCTGGCGTGCGCGCTTCAACCGCCACAAGCCTTCGGAAGGACCCCTGTTGGCAGCCTCGCGCAACGCCTCCGCTAACGCCCTTGGTCCGCACCGCGTTTCCTTCGCCCGTATCCAGGAACCCCTTGAGGTTCCGAACCTGCTTGCCCTGCAGACCGAGTCGTTCGACTGGCTGCTGGGCAACGACAAGTGGAAGGCCCGGGTCGACGCGGCCCGGAACGCTGGCCGCAAGGACGTTACGGAGCAGTCCGGTCTCGAAGAGATCTTCGAGGAGATCAGCCCGATCGAGGACTTCTCGGGCACGATGTCCCTGTCGTTCCGTGACCACCGCTTCGAGCCGCCCAAGAACACGGTCGACGAATGCAAGGAGCGGGACGCCACCTACTCCGCGCCGATGTTCGTCACCGCGGAGTTCATCAACAACGACACGGGTGAGATCAAGAGCCAGACGGTCTTCATGGGCGACTTCCCGCTCATGACCGACAAGGGCACCTTCATCATCAACGGCACCGAGCGTGTCGTGGTGTCCCAGCTGGTCCGCTCCCCGGGTGTCTACTTCGACAGGTCCGTCGACAAGACCACGGACAAGGACCTGTTCGGCTGCAAGGTCATCCCGTCCCGCGGCGCCTGGCTGGAGTTCGAGGTCGACAAGCGCGACTTCGTCGGCGTCCGCATCGACCGCAAGCGCAAGCAGGGCGTCACCGTCCTGCTCAAGGCGCTGGGCTGGACCACCGACCAGATCCTGGAGCGGTTCGGTCAGTACGAGTCCATCCGCAACACGCTGGAGAAGGACCCCACCGCCGGCACCGACGACGCGCTGCTGGACATCTACCGCAAGCTGCGTCCGGGAGAGCCGCCCACGAAGGAGTCGGCCCAGGCGCTGTTGGAGAACCTCTACTTCAACCCCAAGCGCTACGACCTGGCCAAGGTCGGCCGCTACAAGATCAACAAGAAGCTCGGTCTGGAGACCGACTACACGCAGGGCACGCTGACCGAAGAGGACATCGTCGCCACCATCGAGTACCTCGTCCGCCTGCACGCGGGTGAGAAGGAGAGGGACACCCCGCTCGGTGTCCTGCCGATCGAGGTCGACGACATCGACCACTTCGGCAACCGCCGCCTGCGCACCGTCGGCGAGCTCATCCAGAACCAGGTCCGCCTGGGCCTGGCCCGCATGGAGCGCGTCGTCCGCGAGCGGATGACCACTCAGGACGTCGAGGCGATCACGCCCCAGACCCTGATCAACATCCGTCCCGTCGTCGCCTCCATCAAGGAGTTCTTCGGCACCTCGCAGCTGTCCCAGTTCATGGACCAGACCAACCCGCTGGCGGGCCTGACCCACAAGCGCCGTCTCTCGGCGCTGGGTCCGGGCGGTCTCTCCCGTGAGCGCGCCGGCTTCGAGGTCCGCGACGTGCACCCCTCCCACTACGGCCGCATGTGCCCGATCGAGACCCCCGAGGGTCCCAACATCGGTCTCATCGGTTCGCTGGCCGCGTACGGTCGGGTCAACCCGTTCGGCTTCGTGGAGACCCCGTACCGCAAGGTCGTCGACGGTCGCATCACCGACCAGGTCGACTACCTCACCGCGGACGAGGAGGACCGGTACATCATCGCGCAGGCCAACACGCCGATGAACCCGGACGGCACGTTCGCCGACGACCGCGTGCTGGTCCGCCGTAAGGGCGGGGAGTTCGAGCAGGTCGGCACCGACGACGTCGACTACATGGACGTGTCGCCGCGCCAGATGGTGTCGGTCGCCACCGCCATGATCCCGTTCCTGGAGCACGACGACGCCAACCGCGCGCTCATGGGCTCCAACATGCAGCGTCAGGCCGTGCCGCTGCTGCGCGCCGAGGCCCCGTTCGTCGGTACCGGCATGGAGTACCGCGCCGCCACCGACGCCGGTGACGTCGTGCTCGCCGAGAAGGCCGGTGTCGTCGAGGACATCACCGCCGACTACGTCACCGTCATGGCCGACGACGGCACGCGCAAGACCTACCGTCTGCACAAGTTCCAGCGCTCCAACCAGGGCACCTGCTTCAACCAGCGACCCATCGTCACCGAGGGCCAGCGGGTCGAGGCGCGCCAGGTCCTGGCCGACGGCCCGTCCACCGACCAGGGTGAGATGTCGCTGGGCAAGAACCTCCTCGTGGCCTACATGTCGTGGGAGGGCCACAACTACGAGGACGCCATCATCCTCTCCCAGCGCCTGGTGCAGGACGACGTCCTCTCCTCGATCCACATCGAGGAGCACGAGGTCGACGCCCGTGACACCAAGCTGGGCCCGGAGGAGATCACCCGGGAGATCCCCAACGTCAGCGAAGAGGTCCTCGCCGACCTCGACGACCGGGGCATCATCCGCATCGGCGCCGAGGTCGTCGACGGCGACATCCTCGTCGGCAAGGTCACGCCCAAGGGCGAGACCGAGCTGACCCCGGAGGAGCGTCTGCTGCGCGCCATCTTCGGTGAGAAGGCCCGCGAGGTCCGCGATACCTCCCTGAAGGTGCCGCACGGCGAGTCCGGCAAGGTCATCGGCGTCAAGGTGTTCAGCCGTGAGGAGGGCGACGAGCTCGCCCCCGGCGTGAACGAGATGGTCCGCGTCTACGTGGCCCAGAAGCGCAAGATCACCGACGGCGACAAGCTCGCCGGCCGTCACGGCAACAAGGGCGTCATCTCCAAGATCCTCCCGCAGGAGGACATGCCGTTCCTGGAGGACGGCACGCCCGTCGACATCATCCTCAACCCGCTGGGCGTCCCCGGCCGTATGAACGTCGGCCAGGTCCTGGAGGTCCACCTCGGTTGGCTGGCCAAGAACGGCTGGCTGGTCGAAGGGGTCGAGGAGGAGTGGCAGCAGGCGCTCGCCGCCATCGGCGCCACCGACGTGCCGCCCGACTCCAAGGTCGCAACGCCGGTCTTCGACGGCCTGCACGGTGACGAGCTCAGCGGTCTCATCAAGTCGGTCCGCCCGAACAAGGACGGCAACCCCCTCATCAACGAGGACGGTAAGGCCCGCCTGTACGACGGCCGCACCGGTGAGCCCTTCGCCGAGCCGATCTCCGTCGGCTACAAGTACATCCTGAAGCTCCACCACCTCGTGGACGACAAGATCCACGCGCGTTCCACCGGCCCGTACTCCATGATCACCCAGCAGCCGCTGGGCGGTAAGGCGCAGTTCGGCGGTCAGCGCTTCGGTGAGATGGAGGTCTGGGCGCTGGAGGCCTACGGCGCCGCCTACGCCCTCCAGGAGCTGCTCACCATCAAGTCCGACGACGTGGTGGGCCGGGTCAAGGTCTACGAGGCCATCGTCAAGGGCGAGAACATCCCCGAACCGGGCATCCCTGAGTCCTTCAAGGTGCTCATCAAGGAGATGCAGTCGCTCTGTCTGAACGTGGAGGTGCTGTCCAGTGACGGTATGTCCATCGAGATGCGGGACAGCGACGAGGACGTCTTCCGCGCGGCGGAAGAACTGGGAATCGACCTGGGTCGGCGTGAGCCGAGCAGTGTCGAAGAAGTCTAACTTCCGCATTCTTCGAGAGCAGGGGACGAATTAAGTGCTCGACGTCAACTTCTTCGACGAGCTGCGCATCGGTCTCGCCACGGCCGACGACATCCGCCAGTGGTCGCACGGCGAGGTCAAGAAGCCCGAAACCATCAACTACCGCACCCTCAAGCCCGAGAAGGACGGCCTCTTCTGCGAGAAGATCTTCGGCCCGACCCGGGACTGGGAGTGCTACTGCGGCAAGTACAAGCGCGTCCGCTTCAAGGGCATCATCTGTGAGCGCTGCGGCGTCGAGGTGACCCGCGCCAAGGTGCGCCGTGAGCGGATGGGCCACATCGAACTGGCCGCGCCCGTCACGCACATCTGGTACTTCAAGGGCGTGCCCTCCCGCCTGGGCTACCTGCTGGACCTGGCGCCGAAGGATCTCGAAAAGATCATCTACTTCGCCGCCTACATGGTCACGTGGGTGGACACCGAGGCCCGCGAGCGCGACCTCCAGTCCCTGGAAGCGCGGATCGCGGTCGAGAAGCAGCACATGGAGCAGCGCCGCGACTCCACCATCGAGGAGCGGCACCGCAAGCTCGAAGCCGACCTGGCCGAGCTTGAGGAGCAGGGCGCCAAGGGCGACGCGCGCCGCAAGGTGCGCGAGGGCGCCGAGCGCGAGATGCGCCAGCTGCGCGACCGCGCCCAGCGCGAGATCGACCGCCTCGACGAGGTCTGGAACCGGTTCAAGAACCTCAAGGTCCAGGACCTTGAGGGCGACGAGATGCTCTACCGCGAGATGCGGGACCGCTTCGGGAAGTACTTCCGCGGCGGCATGGGCGCCCAGGCCATCCAGGACCGGCTCGCCAACTTCGAGCTGGACGTGGAGGCCGAGAGGCTCCGGGAGATCATCCGCACGGGCAAGGGCCAGAAGAAGGCCCGCGCCCTCAAGCGGCTCAAGGTCGTCTCGGCGTTCCTCAACACCACCAACAGCCCCATGGGCATGGTGCTGGACTGCATCCCGGTCATCCCGCCGGACCTGCGTCCGATGGTGCAGCTGGACGGTGGCCGCTTCGCGACCTCCGACCTCAACGACCTGTACCGCCGTGTCATCAACCGGAACAACCGCCTCAAGCGGCTGCTCGACCTCGGCGCGCCCGAGATCATCGTCAACAACGAGAAGCGGATGCTCCAGGAGGCCGTCGACGCACTGTTCGACAACGGCCGCCGCGGCCGTCCCGTCACCGGGCCCGGCAACCGCCCGCTGAAGTCGCTGTCCGACATGCTCAAGGGCAAGCAGGGTCGTTTCCGCCAGAACCTGCTCGGTAAGCGAGTCGACTACTCCGGCCGTTCGGTCATCGTCGTCGGCCCGCAGCTGAAGCTGCACCAGTGCGGTCTGCCCAAGCAGATGGCCCTGGAGCTGTTCAAGCCGTTCGTGATGAAGCGCCTGGTCGACCTGAACCACGCGCAGAACATCAAGAGCGCCAAGCGCATGGTGGAGCGGTCCCGCGCCGTGGTGTGGGACGTCCTCGAAGAGGTCATCACCGAGCACCCGGTTCTGCTCAACCGCGCCCCGACGCTGCACCGCCTGGGCATCCAGGCCTTCGAGCCGCAGCTCGTCGAGGGCAAGGCCATCCAGATCCACCCGCTCGTGTGCACCGCGTTCAACGCGGACTTCGACGGTGACCAGATGGCCGTGCACCTGCCGTTGTCCGCCGAGGCCCAGGCCGAGGCGCGGCTGCTGATGCTCGCCACCAACAACATCCTCAAGCCGTCCGACGGCAAGCCCGTGACCATGCCCACCCAGGACATGATCATCGGCCTGTACTACCTGACGACGGAGCGGGCGGGGGCCGCCGGCGAAGGCCGCGCGTTCCGCGGTCCGGCCGAGGCGATCATGGCCTACGACCTGGGCGACCTCGACCTTCAGGCGAAGATCCGCCTGCGCATCGAGGACGGCGCCCCGGCTCCCAAGGACTGGACGCCGCCGGAGGACTGGAAGCCGGGCGAGGCGTACACCCTGGAGACCACTCTGGGTCGGTACCTCTTCAACGAGACCACCCCGGTCGACTACCCGTACATCAACTACCAGGTCGGCAAGAAGCAGATCTCGGTGCTGGTCAACGACCTCGCCGAGAACTACCCCAAGGTGCAGGTCGCCACGACCCTGGACGCCCTCAAGGACGCCGGTTACCGCTGGGCCACCCGGTCCGGCCTGACCATCGGCATCGAGGACGTCGTCGCGCCTCCGCGCAAGGCGGAGATCCTCGCGGGCTACGACCGCAAGGCGGACAAGATCCAGCGCGAGTACGAGCGTGGTCTGATCACCGACGACGAGCGTCGCAACGAGCTCACCGAGGTGTGGACCCAGGCCACGGCCGAGGTCGCCAGGGACATGGAGGACAACTTCCCCGCCGACAACCCGGTGTGGATGATGGTCCAGTCCGGCGCCCGAGGCAACCCGATGCAGGTGCGTCAGATCGCGGGTATCCGTGGTCTGGTCTCCAACACCAAGGGTGAGACGATCCCGCGTCCGATCAAGTCCTCCTACCGTGAGGGCCTGTCCGTGCTGGAGTACTTCATCTCCACCCACGGTCAGCGCAAGGGTCTGGCCGACACCGCGCTGCGGACCGCCGACTCGGGTTACCTGACCCGTCGTCTGGTGGACGTCGCCCAGGACGTCATCGTCCGCGAGATCGACTGCGGTACCGACCGTTCGCTGTGGCACGAGATCGGTGAGAAGAACGCCGCCGGCGTCATCGTGCGCAAGCACAACGTCGAGAACACCGGTTTCGGCCGCACCCTCGCCGAGGACGTCGCCGACGCCAACGGCGACCCGGTGCTCCAGGCGCTCTCCGACACCTCCGAGCAGAACATCGACAAGCTCATCGCCGCCGGGATCACCCGGGTGCGCATCCGCTCGTCGCTGACCTGTGAGGCGAAGATCGGCGTCTGCACCACCTGCTACGGCCGCTCCATGGCGACCGGCAAGCCGGTGGACGTCGGTGAGGCGATCGGTATCATCGCGGCCCAGTCCATCGGTGAGCCCGGTACCCAGCTGACCATGCGGACCTTCCACATGGGTGGTTCGGCCGGTCAGGACATCACCCACGGTCTGCCCCGTGTCCAGGAGCTCTTCGAGGCCCGCATCCCCAAGGGTGTGGCCCCGATCTCCGAGGTCGAGGGTCGGATCCGGATCGACGACACCGAGAAGAGCCGCAAGATCGTCGTCATCCCCGACGACGGCACGGACGAGATCGCCTACCCGGTCCCGATGCGCGCCCAGCTCCTCATCAGCGAGGGAGACCACGTCAAGGTCGGCGAGCAGCTGATCCAGGGCGCGATCAACCCGCACGAGGTCCTGCGCATCCAGGGTCCGCGCGCGGTGCAGCAGCACCTGGTGTCCGAGGTCCAGGAGGTGTACAAGTCGCAGGGTGTGTCCATCCACGACAAGCACATCGAGATCATCGTCCGCCAGATGCTCAAGCGGGTGAACATCCTGGAGTCGGGTGACACCGAGCTGCTGCCCGGTGAGATGGTCGAGCGGCCGAAGTTCGAGCGGATCAACCGCCGCGTCGTGTCCGAGGGCGGTCAGCCCGCGGCCGGTCGTCCGGTGCTGCTCGGTATCACCAAGGCGTCGCTCGCCACCGAGTCCTGGCTGTCGGCGGCCTCCTTCCAGGAGACCACCCGGGTGCTCACCGAGAACGCGATCCACGGCAAGAGCGACCCGCTGCTCGGCCTCAAGGAGAACGTCATCATCGGTAAGCTCATCCCGGCCGGTACGGGCATTCCGCAGTACCGCAACATCCGGGTGGAGCCGACCGAGGAGGCCAAGGCCTCGATGTACTCGGTCTCCGGTTACGAGGAGCCGAGCGAGTACACCTTCGGGCAGGGCTCGGGAGAAGCCGTGCCGCTGGAGGAGTACGACTTCGGTCCGTACAACCGGTAGCTGAGGTGAACTGACGGCGGCGGTCCGCCTCCCCTGCGGGGGTGGTGCCGCCGCCGTTCGGCGTAAGGGGTCCGTACGCGGACCGGGGAGAGGGCGCCACGGCGCCGGCGGGAGAGGCATGACTGATAACGGGGGCGGACGGGATTCCGGCGGTGACGCTTCGTGGTTCAGGCCCAGTGAGGACCGCCACCTGCGGCAGTCGGAGTACGAGGACCCGCTCGAAGGTCCGGAGCAAGAGGAGACGGTCTTCCCGGACAGCGGGGGGTACGCGGGCCTGAGTTCGTCGCGCCCCGCGCTGGTGGACCCGTACCCGGAGGCCCTGGGCGGGCCTCCCGTCGAACCGCCCAACCCGCTGTCCTACCCGGGTGCCGGCGACGCGGCCTACCGGCCGCTCACCCGCATCCCCGGAGAGCGGGACGAACCGCGGACCCGGGAGATCCCGGCCCTGCGCCCGGATGACGAACCCCTGTGGACCGGATCGGATCACTCCGAGGCCGGCCGTGAAGACCCGCGTGACGGTGTTCCCGCCTCTTCCGTCAGCGATTCCCCGTGGACCTCGGACATCTCCTCCTCCACCGCCGGCGAACGTGTCGGTCTCGGTGGCGATGACGTTCCTCCTCGCTCGGATCCGGCCTGGGGCTCGGACCCGTCGGACCTCGCTTCCGGGTGGGGCGCCGATGAGACCTCCCCGAGGGCGGACGCCGACCCCGACCCCGACGCCTCCGGTGCCGCTGTGGCCGCCGAGCCCTGGGACACGGGTGAGGCGCCGTACGGCGGTGAGCGCGGTGCCCACGGTGCCTTCCCCGGTGCCGTCGACTCTCCGTGGACCTCGGAGCCGCCGGCCCTCGCCGACGAACACGACGGTCCCGGTATCGAGCGGGCCTGGGACACGGCCGCTCCCGCGGCCGGCGGCTGGGAGGCCGATGCCGAGCCGCGCCCCATCGTCGGCGACGCACCGTGGGAGTCAGAACGGTCCGCCCGCCTCGACGAGCGTGGCGGGTCGGGCGTCGAGGACGCTCCCACCTCCGGGTGGGGTGCCGAGAGCACCTCCTCGCGCGCCGACGCGGCCTGGGACACCGGTGTCGATCCGCGTCCCGCCGGTGAGCCGGCCCGGGACGCGGACGTGGCCGGTGGGTACGGCGATCCGCTTCGTTCCGGTGAGGGTGACGGTTCCGGTGTTCCGGTTCGGGACGCGGGGG
>NZ_JARBUT010000008.1:0-40262 GCF_028882275.1 Nocardiopsis sp. N85 | reverse complement strand
TCTCCGAGGCGGGTACGTCCGCCGGGGGTTCTCGGGGCCGGTACGCGGACGAGGACCCGCTGGGAGGTTCCTCCCCGTGGGGTGCGGACGTGGCCGGTGGGTACGGCGATCCGCTTCGTTCCGGTGAGGGTGACGGTTCCGGTGTTCCGGTTCGGGACGCGGGGGCCGCGGACGTGTCCGCCGATCGTTGGGGTTCCGGTGAGGATCCGCTGGGCGGACCCTCCACGTGGGGTTCCGGTGAGGGCTCCCCGGTCGTGGGTTCCGACGCGGCGTGGGGTACGGGTCTCTCCGAGGCGGGTACGTCCGCCGGGGGTTCTCGGGGCCGGTACGCGGACGAGGACCCGCTGGGAGGTTCCTCCCCGTGGGGTGCGGACGTGGCCGGTGGGTACGGCGATCCGCTTCGTTCCGGTGAGG
The DNA here is from genome assembly GCF_028882275.1 of Nocardiopsis sp. N85. Taxonomy (GTDB): domain Bacteria; phylum Actinomycetota; class Actinomycetes; order Streptosporangiales; family Streptosporangiaceae; genus Nocardiopsis; species Nocardiopsis lambiniae. Next base: position 39,848 of record NZ_JARBUT010000008.1, on the reverse strand, counting down.
GTGACGGTTCCGGTGTTCCGGTTCGGGACGCGGGGGCCGCGGACGTGTCCGCCGATCGTTGGGGTTCCGGTGAGGATCCGCTGGGCGGACCCTCCACGTGGGGTTCCGATGACGGTTCCTCGGCTGCGCGTTCCGACGCGGCCTGGGACACGGACGACGATCCGTTGGGTGGTCCCGTTCGTGAGGATCGCGCATGGTCTTCGGGGGTGGACGACGATCCGTTGGGTGGTCCCGTTCGTGAGGATCGCGCATGGTCTTCGGGGGTGGACGACGATCCGTTGGGTGGTCCCGTTCGTGAGGATCGCGCATGGTCTTCGGGGGTGGACGACGATCCGTTGGGTGGTCCCGTTCGTGAGGATCGCGCATGGTCTTCGGGGGTGGACGACGATCCGTTGGGTGGTCCCGTTCGTGAGGATCGCGCATGGTCTTCGGGGGTGGACGACGATCCGTTGAGTGGTCCCGTTCGTGAGGATCGCGCATGGTCCCCGGAGGCGGACGACGATCCGCTGGGCGACTCCTGGCGTCCGCGGCCGGTGACCGAGGAGCCCCGGGCGGAGGAGAACGACTCCTGGGGCTGGAGTGAGAACTCCGGTGGGAACCCCGGCCCCGTACGGATGTCCGACGTCCGCGACGACGCGCGTCCCTGGGGCGACGACCCGCTGGGCGGACCCCGTGAGGAGACCGAGGACCGTCGGCCCGCCTCGTGGGTCGACGTCCCCGAGCCAGACGCCTGGAACGACGCGTCCTCCGGTGCCACCGGCAACACCTGGGCCTTCGACCGGGACGATCCCCGGTTGCCCGACGTGGTGCGCGAGGCCGAGCGGCGGCGGCGTGAGGAGCGCGATGCCCTCGACGCCGGCGACCCCTCGGCCACGGTGGCGGCCTCCGACGATCCCCTGGGGGCGATCGCGGACCTCCAGACGCGGGCCCGGTACGAGGACGGTGAGTCTTCCGACGAGGGTGCCACCCAGATGTTCACCCCCGTCGAGGACGAACCCGACGCGTCGAGGGCGGAGGACCCGGATTACGACGACGGGTTCACCCCGGCCGATTACGGAATGTCGGACGAACCCAAGGCCAAAAAGCGGAAAAAGGATCCCATCGCCGAGGACTTCCCCGGCTTCGAGGACCGGCCGCCGGGCGGCGAGGCCGGGGACGCGTACCCCGGTTACGACAGCATCGACTTCCTCGCCGACACCGAAAGGGGGGCGTTGGTCACCCTGTGGCTGGGCATCGCCTCACTGATCCCGGGTCTCGGTCTGGTCACCGCTTTGATCGCCCTGTTGGTCACCGGCCCCAAGGCCAAACGTTCGATCCGCGGTTCCAACGGGACCCTCGACGGGCTGGGTTTCATCATGACCGGCACGGTTTTCGCCGTGATCGGCATCCTCGTCACGGTGATCTCGGTCGCCATCTGGGTGATCCTGTAGCGTTCACGGCCGCTCCCTGTGACAATGGTCGGAGGGAGCGGCCGTTGTGCTATGTTCACCGGTCCCGGTGCAAAACCGGGGCGAAGCAACGCCGGGACGGCGTAGACTGAGGGTGACCCACGGCTACGCGAGAACCGGTTTCGCGGTTCGCGCCATGTCGCACACCGTTTTGACCGCCTAGAGGGTAGACGGTAGCCTGTGTGATTGTGCCCGTGAGTCGACGGGTCACACGTGTGTGTGCGGCGCCCCGGTCGGAGTCTGAAGACCTGCGGCGCGCGGCGCATGTGAACCCCCTCCCGTGAAAATCGGCCCCTTGTCGGCTGTGTTCGGTTTCGCCGTGCTTCGGAACGAACGCGACACGCCCGACAGCGTGGGTCGGGGAGGTTCGGGAAATCCAGCAGGTCAATAGCGATACGGCTACGAGAACCGGCGTAGGTCACGAGGAAGACGGAGACGCGGTGCCCACCATCCAGCAGCTGGTCCGTAAGGGCCGACAGGACAAGGTCGCAAAGAACAAGACCCCGGCGCTGAAGGGGAGTCCGCAGCGTCGTGGTGTGTGCACACGCGTCTACACCACCACGCCGAAGAAGCCGAACTCCGCTCTGCGTAAGGTCGCTCGCGTCAAGCTGAGCAGCGGCATCGAGGTCACGGCCTACATCCCCGGTATCGGTCACAACCTCCAGGAGCACAGCATCGTGCTGGTGCGCGGTGGTCGTGTGAAGGACCTGCCGGGTGTCCGTTACCGAATCGTCCGCGGTTCGCTCGACACCCAGGGTGTCCGTAACCGCAAGCAGGCGCGTAGCCGTTACGGCGCCAAGAAGGAGAAGTAAGCATGCCGCGCAAGGGCCCGGCGCCGAAGCGCCAGCTCATCACCGACCCGGTCTACGGTTCGCCGCTCGTCACCGCACTCATCAACAAGGTGCTGCTCGACGGTAAGCGTTCCATCGCCCAGCGCGTCGTCTACGACGCCCTGGAGGGTGCTCGCGAGAAGACGGGCCAGGACCCGCTGGTCGTCCTCAAGCGCGCTCTGGACAACGTCAAGCCCGCGCTGGAGGTCCGCAGCCGCCGTGTCGGTGGCGCGACCTACCAGGTGCCGGTCGAGGTTCGCGCCTCCCGGTCCACCACGCTCGCGCTGCGTTGGCTGATCTCGTTCTCACGTCAGCGTCGTGAGAAGACCATGACCGAGCGTCTGATGAACGAGCTGGTCGACGCCAGCAACGGTCTCGGCGCGGCCGTCAAGAAGCGTGAGGACACGCACAAGATGGCCGAGTCGAACAAGGCCTTCGCCCACTACCGCTGGTAACCCTGCGGTTGTATCGCAATAGACCGAGGGAATGACGAGCCTCATGGCTGTTAAGACTGCGCTTGACCTGGCCAAGGTCCGCAACATCGGGATCATGGCCCATATCGACGCGGGCAAGACCACCACCACTGAGCGGATCCTCTACTACACCGGTGTGACCCACAAGGTGGGCGAGGTCCACGATGGCGCTGCCACCATGGACTGGATGAAGGAGGAGCAGGAGCGGGGTATCACCATTACCTCCGCTGCTACCACCACCCACTGGGACGACCACACCATCAACATCATCGACACGCCCGGCCACGTCGACTTCACGGTCGAGGTCGAGCGTTCGCTGCGTGTTCTCGACGGTGCTGTCGCGGTCTTCGACGCCAAGGAAGGCGTCGAGCCCCAGTCGGAGCAGGTCTGGCGTCAGGCTGACCGCTACGGCGTGCCGCGCATCTGTTTCGTCAACAAGATGGACAAGATCGGTGCCGAGTTCCAGCGCTGCGTGGACATGTTCCGCGAGCGTCTGGGTGCCAACGCGATGCCGATCCAGCTGCCCATCGGTGCCGAGAGCGACTTCAAGGGCGTCATCGACCTCGTGAAGATGAAGGCCTACGTCTGGAACGACGAGGCCGCTCTGGGCGAGATGTACGACACGATCGACATCCCGGACACCCACGCGGACGCCGCCCGCGAGGCTCGCGACCAGTTCCTTGAGACGCTGGCCGAGGCCGACGACGAGATCATGGAGCTGTACCTGGAGGGGCAGGAGCCCACCCTGGAGCAGCTGGTCCCGGCCATCCGTCGCGCCACCATCGCGGGTACGGCCATCCCGGTCGTCTGCGGCACCGCGTTCAAGAACAAGGGCGTCCAGCCCCTGCTCGACGCGGTCGTCGCCTACCTCCCCTCGCCCCTGGACATCGAGGCCATCGAAGGCCACGACCCCAAGGACGAGACCGAGGAGTCCAAGCTCGCCCGCAAGCCCAGCAACGACGAGCCGCTGTCCGCTCTGGTCTTCAAGATCATGAGCGACCCGCACCTCGGCAAGCTGACCTACGTGCGCATCTATTCCGGCGTGCTCCAGACCGGTACCCAGGTGCTCAACAGCGTCAAGGGCCGCAAGGAGCGCATCGGCAAGATCTACCGGATGCACTCCAACAAGCGCGAGGAGATCGCCGAGGTCGGTGCCGGCGACATCGTCGCCGTCATGGGTCTGAAGGACACCACCACGGGTGAGACGCTCTGCGACCCGCAGAACGGCATCGTCCTGGAGTCCATGACCTTCCCGGCCCCGGTCATCGAGGTGGCCATCGAGCCGAAGACGAAGAGCGACCAGGAGAAGCTGGGCATCGCGATCCAGCGTCTCGCGGAGGAGGACCCCTCCTTCCAGGTCGCCACCGACGACCAGACCGGCCAGACCGTCATCTCCGGTATGGGCGAGCTGCACCTCGAAGTCCTCGTCAACCGCATGCGCGACGAGTTCAAGGTCGAGGCGAACATCGGTAAGCCCCAGGTGGCCTACCGCGAGACCATTCGCAAGAAGGTCGACGGCCACGTCTACACCCACAAGAAGCAGACGGGTGGATCGGGCCAGTTCGCCAAGGTCAAGATCAACGTCGAGCCTCTCGAATCCGAGAGCGGCGACACCAGCGGCTACGAGTTCGTCAACGCCGTCACCGGTGGTCGCATCCCGCGGGAGTACATCCCGTCGGTCGACTCCGGCTGCCAGGAGGCCGCGGAGCTGGGTGTTCTCGCCCACTACCCGCTGGTCGGCGTGAAGGTGACGCTGACCGACGGTCAGTACCACGAGGTCGACTCCTCCGAGATGGCCTTCAAGACCGCCGGTTCGATGGCCTTCAAGGAGGCCGTCAAGCTGGCCAAGCCGACTCTCCTGGAGCCGGTCATGGCGGTCGAGGTGACCACACCTGAGGAGTACATGGGTGACGTCATCGGTGACCTGAACTCCCGCCGTGGACAGATCCAGTCCATGGACGAGCGTTCCGGTGTCCGTCTCGTCAAGGCCCTCGTGCCCCTCTCCGAAATGTTCGGCTACGTGGGTGACCTGCGCAGCCGTACGCAGGGTCGAGCCAACTACTCGATGGTGTTCGACTCCTACGCGGAGGTTCCGTCCGCTGTCGCCCAAGAAATTGTGGCGAAGGTTCGCGGCGAGTAATCGCGAACACGTAACCAAGCCGGTCCCGCCCTTCTGGGCGGGTGCCGGATCCCAGATAGCTCTGTACGTCTAGGAGACTTTCAGTGGCGAAGGAAAAGTTCGAGCGGACTAAGCCGCACGTCAACATCGGCACCATCGGTCACATTGACCACGGCAAGACCACGCTGACCGCAGCCATCACCAAGGTGCTGCACGACGCGTACCCGGACATCAACCCCTTCACCCCGTTCGAGGACATCGACAACGCTCCTGAGGAGCGCGAGCGCGGCATCACCATTTCCGTCGCTCACGTCGAGTACCAGACCGAGGCGCGTCACTACGCCCACGTCGACTGCCCCGGTCACGCGGACTACGTGAAGAACATGATCACCGGTGCCGCTCAGATGGACGGCGCGATCCTGGTCGTGGCCGCCACCGACGGCCCGATGCCGCAGACCAAGGAGCACGTGCTCCTGGCCCGCCAGGTCGGCGTCCCCTACATCGTCGTCGCCCTGAACAAGGCCGACATGGTGGACGACGAGGAGATCTTCGAGCTCGTCGAGCTTGAGGTCCGCGAGCTGCTCAGCGAGTACGAGTTCCCCGGTGACGACATTCCCGTCACCAAGGTCTCCGCGCTGAAGGCCCTCGAAGGCGACCCGGAGTGGGGCAAGTCCGTCCTGGAGCTCATGGGCACCGTGGACGAGTACATCCCCGAGCCCGAGCGTGACACCGACAAGCCGTTCCTCATGCCGATCGAGGACGTCTTCTCGATCACCGGTCGCGGCACCGTCGTCACCGGTCGCATCGAGCGCGGCATCGTCAACGTCAACGAGACCGTCGACATCGTCGGTATCAAGGACGACAAGCAGACCACCACGGTCACCGGTGTCGAGATGTTCCGCAAGCTGCTCGACCAGGGCCAGGCCGGCGACAACGTCGGTCTGCTCCTGCGCGGCATCAAGCGCGAGGACGTCGAGCGCGGCCAGGTCGTCATCAAGCCGGGCACGACCACCCCGCACACGGAGTTCGAGGCCCAGGTCGTCATCCTGTCCAAGGACGAGGGTGGCCGCCACACGCCGTTCTTCAACAACTACCGCCCGCAGTTCTACTTCCGCACCACCGACGTCACCGGCGTCGTGACGCTGCCGGAGGGCACGGAGATGGTCATGCCCGGTGACAACACCGAGATGACCGTCAACCTGATCCAGCCGGTCGCGATGGAAGAGGGCCTGAAGTTCGCCATCCGCGAGGGTGGTCGGACCGTGGGCGCCGGTCGCGTCACCAAGATCCTCAAGTAACACACGCGGGGGAGGTTCCTTCCGGAACCGACCCGGCGTGGTGGGCGGGCCGCCCCCAAAGGCGGCCCGCCCACCACAACGAAAAGACGTCATCGGGCTCTGTGACGGTGACGCACCGCAGGGGCAAGCCCTGTTGCGGTTTCTCAAGGGAATAGGGGCTCACGGCTGTACGGCGGATTCCGCCAGGCCTGGGCTTCTGTGACCGGACAGCTCACCGTTACGGACACTGAAGCGAAGGACGAACAGGCCACATGGCGGGACAAAAGATCCGCATTCGGCTAAAGGCCTATGACCACGAGGTCATCGACAGCTCGGCGAAGAAGATCGTCGAGACTGTGACGCGAACTGGCGCACAGGTCGCGGGCCCGGTGCCGCTGCCGACGGAGAAGAACGTTTATTGCGTCATCCGATCGCCGCACAAGTACAAGGACTCGCGCGAGCACTTCGAGATGCGCACCCACAAGCGGCTGATCGACATCATCGACCCCACGCCGAAGACGGTCGACTCGCTCATGCGTCTCGACCTCCCGGCCGGCGTTGACATCGAGATCAAGCTTTAAGGACGCACAGACATGGCCACCAAGCAGATCAAGGGAGTTCTGGGCGAAAAGCTCGGCATGACCCAGGTCTTCGACGACACGGGCAAGATGGTGCCCGTGACGGTTCTGAAGGCCGGTCCGTGCGTCGTGAGCCGGATCCGGACCCCGGACACCGACGGCTACTCCGCCATTCAGATCGGTTACGGGCAGATCAACCCGCGCAAGGTCAACAAGCCGCTCGGCGACTACCTGCGCAAGAACGACCTGACCCCGCGCCGCAACTACGTCGAGGTCCGCACCACCGACTCCACCGAGTACACGCTCGGCCAGGAGCTCACCGCGGACCTCTTCGAGAGCGGCCAGAAGGTCGACGTCACGGGTAAGAGCAAGGGCAAGGGCTTCGCCGGTGTGATGAAGCGCCACGGTTTCCGTGGTCTCTCCGCCTCGCACGGCACGCAGCGCAAGCACCGCTCTCCCGGTTCCATCGGCGGCTGCGCCACGCCCGGCCGCGTTTTCAAGGGCATGCGGATGGCCGGGCGCATGGGCAACGTGCGCAAGACCGTCCAGAACCTGACCGTTCACTCCGTGGACGCGGAGAAGGGCCTCATCCTGGTCAAGGGTGCTGTTCCCGGTCCCAACGGCGGTCTGGTGCTCGTCCGCACCGCTGTGAAGGGGGACAAGTAAGCCATGGCCCAGATCGATGTCAAGAACCCCGAGGGCGGCGCCAACGGCAGCGTCGAGCTGCCGGAGAGCGTCTTCGCCCAGCAGGTCAGCATTCCGCTGATCCACCAGGTCGTGAACGCCCAGATGGCCGCCGGCCGCCAGGGCACTCACTCCACCAAGACCCGCGGTGAAGTCCGCGGTGGTGGTAAGAAGCCGTACCGCCAGAAGGGCACGGGTCGCGCCCGCCAGGGCTCCATCCGCGCTCCGCAGTACACCGGCGGTGGCACGGTCCACGGGCCTCAGCCCCGTGACTACAGCCAGCGCACCCCGAAGAAGATGAAGGCCGCCGCCCTGCGCGGTGCCCTCTCCGACCGGGCGCGTCACGGCCGTATCCACGTCATCAGCCACTTCGTGGCCGAGGACGCCGACGCCAAGCTCACGCAGACCGCTTTCAAGGCGCTCCGCCAGGTGACCGAGTCCGACAAGGTCCTGGTCGTCCTGGCCCGCGAGGACGAGCACAACCGTCGTGCTCTGCGCAACCTCGAAGAGGTGCACATCCTCGACGCCAACCAGGTGAACACGTATGACGTCCTCTACGCGGACGACATCGTCTTCACCGAGGCGGGCTACACCGAGTTCCTGGCTCACGCCTCCGGCGACGTCAAGGCCGCTGCTCAGTCCGAGGAGGACGACCAGTGAGGATCCCCGACCCGCGGGACATCATCATCGAGCCGGTGATCTCGGAGAAGAGTTACGGGCTCATGGACGATAACAAGTACACGTTCATCGTCCACCCGGACTCCAACAAGACCCAGATCAAGATCGCGATCGAGCAGATCTTCGAGGTCAAGGTCACCGGGGTGAACACGATCAACCGCAAGGGCAAGCGCAAGCGCACCCGTTTCGGTTTCGGTAAGCGCCCCGACACGAAGCGTGCGATCGTCAGCGTCGCCGATGGCGAGCGGATCGACATCTTCGGTCGGTAAACCGGTCTGACCGCTCCACACCTAGTAACACGTAAAGGAATGCGCGAAGAAGATGGGCATTCGTAAGTACAAGCCGACGACACCGGGTCGTCGCGGTTCCAGCGTGAGCGACTTCGTCGAGATCACGCGCTCGGAGCCGGAGAAGTCCCTGGTCCGTCCGCTCCACTCCAAGGGCGGCCGTAACGGCCACGGTCGTATCACCGCCCGTCACCAGGGTGGCGGTCACAAGCGCGCCTACCGCGTGATCGACTTCCGTCGCCACGACAAGGACGGGGTGCCGGCCAAGGTCGCTCACATCGAGTACGACCCCAACCGCACCGCTCGCATCGCCCTGCTCCACTACGTGGACGGTGAGAAGCGCTACATTCTGGCGCCCGCCGGCCTCAAGCAGGGCGACCGCGTCGAGAACGGTCCGCAGTCCGACATCAAGCCCGGCAACTGCCTCCCGCTGCGCAACATCCCCACGGGTACGTTCGTGCACGCGGTCGAGCTGAAGCCGGGTGGCGGTGCCAAGCTGGGCCGCTCCGCCGGTACGCAGATCCAGCTCCTGGCCAAGGAGGGCAGGTACGCCACGCTGCGTATGCCCTCCGGCGAAATGCGCATGGTCGAGATCTCCTGCCGCGCCACCGTCGGCCAGGTCGGCAACGCCGAGCAGTCCAACATCAACTGGGGCAAGGCCGGCCGCTCCCGCTGGAAGGGCAAGCGCCCGACCGTGCGTGGTGTGGTCATGAACCCGGTCGACCACCCCCACGGTGGTGGCGAGGGCAAGACCTCGGGTGGTCGTCACCCGGTCAGCCCTTGGGGCAAGAAGGAAGGCCGGACCCGGGCCAAGAACAAGGCCAGCGACAAGCTGATCGTTCGGCGTCGGCGTAGCGGTAAGAAGAAGCGGTAAGGAGCACGTCTGATGCCACGTAGCCTGAAGAAGGGTCCGTTCGTCGACGACCACCTTCTCAAGAAGGTGGAAGCGCAGAACGAGGCGAACACCAAGAACGTCATCAAGACGTGGTCCCGTCGGTCCATGATCATCCCGGAGATGATCGGCCACACCATCGCCGTCCACGACGGTCGCAAGCACGTTCCCGTGTTCGTGTCCGAGTCCATGGTCGGCCACAAGCTCGGCGAGTTCGCTCCCACGCGTACTTTCCGCAGCCACGTCAAGGAAGACCGCCGTAGCCGCCGTTAGCGGTTACACCAGGCAGTTAAGAACCACTTTCTCCACGGTGAGTGGAGATGAATTTCCGTGAGCGAGGGAAAAGCGATGGGAACGAGGGCACAGGCACGGTTCGTCCGTGTTACGCCCCGGAAGGCCCGCCGGGTGGTGGACCTTATTCGCGGGTTGCCCGCTGACGAGGCACAGGCGGTGCTCCGGTTCGCGCCCCAGTCAGCGAGCGAGCCTGTTGGCAAGGTACTGGCCAGTGCCATCGCCAACGCTGAGCACAATGACAAGTTGGACCGCGAGTCGCTGGTGGTCGAACGCGCGTGGGTGGACGAGGGTCCGACCCTGAAGCGCATTCGTCCCAGGGGCTTCGGCCGCGCCTTCCGGGTGACCAAGCGTACGAGCCACATCACCGTGGTCGTCGCCGAGCGCTCGGGCGCCTCGTCCAAGACGAAGGAAAGGACCCGATAGTGGGACAGAAGGTTAACCCGCACGGGTTCCGCCTCGGCATCACCACCGACTTCAAGAGCCGTTGGTACGCCGACAAGTCCTACAAGGACTACGTCAAGGAAGACGTCGCGATCCGTCGGATGCTGACCCGTGGCATGGAGCGCGCGGGCATCTCCAAGGTCGAGATCGAGCGCACCCGTGACCGCGTCCGCGTCGACGTCTACACCGCCCGGCCGGGCATCGTCATCGGCCGCCGCGGCGTGGAGGCCGACCGCATCCGGACCGACCTCGAAAAGCTGACCGCCAAGCAGGTCCAGCTGAACGTGTTCGAGGTCAAGAACCCGGAGATCGACGCGCAACTGGTCGCCCAGGGCGTCGCCGAGCAGCTGAGCAGTCGCGTGGCCTTCCGCCGCGCGATGCGCAAGGCCATGCAGACCGCGATCAAGTCCGGTGCCAAGGGCATCCGGATCCAGTGCGGTGGTCGTCTGGGTGGGGCCGAGATGTCCCGCTCGGAGTTCTACCGTGAGGGTCGCGTTCCGCTGCACACGCTGCGCGCCGACATCGACTACGGCTTCTTCGAGGCCCGCACGACCTTCGGCCGCATCGGCGTGAAGGTCTGGATCTACAAGGGTGACGCTCCGGCGACCCGCGCCGAGCGCGAGGCGGCCCAGGCCGCGCAGCGCTCCGCCGGTGGCGGTGGCGGCGGGGGTGGCGGCGGTCAGCGCCGCGAGCGTCCGCAGCGCCGTCGTCGCGGTGGCGCCGGTGGCGGTCAGCCGCAGAACGCCGAGGCCAAGGCCCCGGCCGAGTCCGCTCAGTCCGAGGGGAGCTGACCAGTGCTTATTCCTCGTAAGGTCAAGTACCGCAAGCAGCACCACCCGGACCTGCGCGGCAAAGCCAAGGGCGGCACGACCGTCAACTTCGGTGAGTTCGGCATCCAGGCTCTGGAGTCGGCTTACGTGACCAACCGGCAGATCGAGTCCGCTCGTATCGCCATGACGCGTCACATTCGCCGTGGCGGCAAGGTCTGGATCAACATCTTCCCGGACCGTCCGCTGACCAAGAAGCCCGCCGAGGTCCGCATGGGTTCCGGTAAGGGTTCCCCGGAGTGGTGGGTCGCGCCGGTCAAGCCCGGCCGTGTGATGTTCGAGCTGTCGGGCGTGCCCGAGGACGTGGCCAAGGAGGCCATGCGCCGTGCGATGCACAAGCTCCCGATGAAGTGCAAGTTCGTTAAGCGGGAGGGGGAGTGATGGCAAAGTCCGTGACTGCCCAGGAGCTCCGCGACCAGTCCCTTGAGGACCTGGCCGCCAAGCTCAAGGAAGCCAAGGCCGAGCTCTTCAACCTCCGCTTCCAGGCCGCGACCGGTCAGCTCGACAACCACAGCCGTCTGCGCACCGTCAAGCGCGAGATCGCCAGGATCTACACGATCCTGCGCGAGCACGAGCTGGGGATCGCCCCGCTGTCTGGTGAGTCGGCGCAGGAGTCGAAGGAAGCAGCCGAATGAGTGAGAACCAGACCGAGGCACGCAGCCACCGCAAGGTGCGCGAAGGCTACGTCGTCAGCGACAAGATGGACAAGACCGTCGTCGTCGAGGTCGAAGACCACGTGAAGCACGCCCTGTACGGCAAGGTCATCCGTAGGACGACCAAGTACAAGGCGCACGACGAGGCGAACTCCTGTGGCGTCGGTGACCGCGTCCGAGTGATGGAGACGCGGCCGCTCTCCGCGACGAAGCGTTGGCGCGTCGTGGAGATCCTGGAGAAGGCTAAGTAACCCCAGCCTGTCGGCGGCCGACATCCGTTGTCGGCCGCCGGCGCGAGGGGTGCAGACCACCTAGCCGTGCGGCAGTGGACCGCACGCATCACATCAGGAGCAGACGTGATTCAGCAGGAGTCGCGACTCAAGGTCGCCGACAACACGGGTGCGAAGGAAATTCTCACCATCCGTGTTCTCGGTGGCTCGGGTCGGCGCTACGCCGGGATCGGCGACACGATCGTCGCCACGGTGAAGGACGCCCTGCCTGGCGCTGGAGTCAAGAAGGGCGACGTCGTCAAGGCCGTTGTCGTGCGCACCGTCAAGGAGCGCCGCCGGCCCGACGGCTCCTACATCCGCTTCGATGAGAACGCTGCCGTGCTCATCAAGGACGGTGGGGACCCGCGAGGCACCCGTATTTTCGGCCCGGTGGGCCGTGAACTGCGGGACAAGAAGTACATGCGCATCATTTCGCTTGCGCCGGAGGTGCTGTAGGCGATGAAGATCAAATCTGGCGACGAGGTCATCGTCATCGCCGGCAAGGACAAGGGTGCCACGGGCAAGGTCGTCAAGGCCCTGCCCAAGGAGGACCGTGTCGTCGTCGAGGGCGTCAACCTGGTCAAGAAGCACAGGAAGGCCAACCCGGCGGGCGGCCAGCAGGGCGAGGTCGTCACCAAGGAGGCCCCCATCCACGTGAGCAACGTTGCGCTCGTGGTGGACGGCAAGGCCTCTCGGGTGGGCTACCGCTTCGAGGAAGACGGAACCAAGGTTCGGGTCTCCCGCCGCACCGGTAAGGACATCTGATGACGGTTACCAACGACATCACGGCCCCGCCGATGCCGCGGCTCAAGGAGAAGTACCGGAACGAGATCGTTTCGGCGCTCAAGGAAGAGCACGGCATCGCCAACATCATGCAGGTCCCCGGTCTGACGAAGATCGTGGTCAACATGGGTGTCGGCGAGGCGGCGCGTGACGCGAAGCTCATTCAGGGCGCGATCGCCGACCTGTCGGCGATCACCGGGCAGAAGCCGCGGATCAACCGTGCGAAGAACTCCATCGCGCAGTTCAAGCTGCGCGAGGGTCAGCCGATCGGCGCCAGCGTCACGCTGCGCGGCGACCGGATGTGGGAGTTCCTCGACCGGCTGCTCTCGCTGGCCCTGCCCCGTATCCGGGACTTCCGAGGCCTGTCCCCGAAGCAGTTCGACGGGAACGGCAACTACACCTTCGGTCTGACCGAGCAGGTCATGTTCCACGAGGTGGACCCGGACAAGGTCGATCGCGTGCGTGGGATGGACATCACCGTCGTCACCAGCGCGATCAACGACGACCAGGGCCGCAGCCTGCTCAAGCGGCTCGGTTTCCCGTTCAAGGAAGCCTGAGGGATAAGCACACATGGCTAAGAAGGCTCTGATCGCCAAGTCGCAGCGGAAGCCGAAGTTCGGCGTTCGCGCGTATACTCGATGCTCGCGGTGCGGCCGCCCGCGCGCCGTCTTCCGGAAGTTCGGCCTGTGCCGTATCTGCTTCCGCGAGATGGCCCACCGGGGCGAGCTGCCCGGTATCACCAAGTCGAGCTGGTAGTCCCCGGCGGGGCCGACCCGCGTCCGTCCCCTGAGACGGCGCGTACGACGGTCGGCCCCCCGAGGCGCCCTTCCGGCGCCTCGAAGAAGTTTCCGTCGCCCTCCCGGGCGTGCGGAACAGCATGATTTCAACCAATCAGGGCACGGCAGTCCCGGGAGGGACCGCGGTGCCCACGACCACGCCGAAGGTCCGGTAGTGCGTCCCCTTGGGTTCAGGCCCGGGGGAGAGGGTTCTGGAAAGGCCCGCACACGGAAACCGCGGTGAGGAAGGGCCAGTCGGCCATGACGATGACCGACCCGATCGCAGACATGCTGACGCGTCTGCGTAACGCGAATTCGGCTTACCACGACACCGTGGCGATGCCGTATTCCAAGATCAAGGCGCACATCGCCGAGATCCTCCAGCAGGAGGGCTTCATTCAGGGGTGGCGGAGCGAGGACGCCCAGGTGGGCAAGAACCTCGTCCTGGACCTGAAGTACGGCCCCACCCGGGAGCGTTCGATCGCGGGCATCCGCCGGGTCTCCAAGCCCGGTCTGCGGGTGTACGCCAAGAAGGAGAACCTGCCCCGGGTCCTTGGTGGCCTCGGTGTGGCGATCATTTCGACGTCCGGTGGCCTGATGACCGAGAAGCAGGCCAAGAAGAACGGCGTTGGCGGCGAAGTCCTCGCCTACGTCTGGTAACCAGGGAGAGATTGAAGCATGTCGCGTATCGGTCGACTGCCGATCTCGGCCCCCAAGGGCGTCGAAGTCACGATTAACGGGCAAGACGTCACTGTCAAGGGGCCGAAGGGCGAACTCAAGCACACCGTCGCCGAGCCGATCGTCGTCTCCAGGGACGACGCCGGTGTCATCACCGTGGCGCGCCCGGACGACAAGCCGGAGAACCGCTCGCTGCACGGTCTGACCCGTGCTCTGCTGGCGAACCTGGTCGAGGGCGTCTCCAAGGGGTACGCCAAGACCCTGGAGATCCACGGCGTCGGTTACCGGGTCCAGGCCCGCGGCTCCAACCTGGAGTTCTCGCTGGGCTACAGCCACCCGGTCGTGGTGGAACCCCCGGAGGGCATCACCTTCCGCGTGGAGAAGCCGACGATCCTCCACGTCGAGGGCATCGACAAGCAGCTCGTGGGTCAGGTCGCCGCGAACATTCGCAGCCTGCGCAAGCCGGACCCGTACAAGGCCAAGGGCGTGCGGTACCAGGGTGAGCACATCCGCCGCAAGGCCGGAAAGGCTGGTAAGTAGGCATGGGCATCACCGTGACCCGCAAGCGGACCGCCAAGCGCGCGACCTCGCGTGCGCGCCGTCAGTTCCGCGTCCGCAAGAAGATCTTCGGCACCGCCGAGCGTCCGCGCCTGGCCGTGTTCCGCTCCTCCAAGCACATCGTCGCCCAGGTCATCGACGACTCCAAGGGTCACACCTTGGTCGCCGCCTCCAGCGTCGAGACCGACCTGCGTGCCTTCGACGGCACCAAGTCGGATAAGTCAGCCCAGGTCGGCCGCCTCATCGCGGAGCGTGCCAAGGCCGCCGGCATCTCCTCCGTGGTCTTCGACCGCGGTGGGTTCCAGTACGCCGGCCGAATCGCCAAGCTCGCCGACGCGGCGCGCGAGGGCGGGCTGGAGTTCTAGGCGTATGACCTCTGTAAAGGCTGAGATCAACCACGAGAAGAGGAACCACTGATGGCTGCAGCACCGCGGCGCGGCGCCGGTGGCGAGCGGCGTGATCGCCGTGACGATCGCCGCGGCGGCGCCGCAGACAAGGGTGTCTCCTACATCGAGAAGGTCGTGACCATCAACCGGGTCGCGAAGGTCGTCAAGGGCGGCCGTCGCTTCTCCTTCACCGCTCTGGTCGTCGTCGGTGACGGCAACGGCATGGTCGGTGTCGGTTACGGCAAGGCCAAGGAGGTCCCGGCCGCGATCGCCAAGGGTGTCGAGGAGGCGAAGAAGAACTTCTTCCGCGTCCCCCGCATCCAGGGCACGATCACGCACCGGGTCCAGGGTGAGGCCGCCGCCGGCGTCGTCCTGCTCCGTCCGGCCGCCCCGGGTACCGGCGTCATCGCCGGTGGTCCCGTGCGCGCCGTCCTGGAGTGCGCCGGCATCCACGACATCCTGAGCAAGTCGCTCGGGTCGTCCAACCCGCTGAACATCGTGCACGCCACGGTGGCGGCGCTCAAGGGCCTCAACCAGCCCGAGGAGATCGCCGCCCGTCGTGGTCTGCCGATCGAGGACGTCGCCCCGGCCGCCATGCTGCGCGCTCGCGCTGAGGCGAAGGCAGGAGCCTGACCATGGCCAAGCTCAAGATCACGCAGACCCGTTCCAAGATCGGTGGCAAGAAGAAGCAGCACGCTGCTCTCCAGTCGCTCGGTCTTGGCCGGATCGGCAAGTCCACCGTCCGTGAGGACCGTCCCGAGGTGCGCGGCCAGCTTACGATCGTCTCGCACCTGGTCACTGTCGAGGAGGTCGCGGAATGAGCGACTACAACCCCGACGAGCTGCTCAAGCTGCACCACCTGCGGCCTGCCCCGGGCGCCAACAAGGCCAAGGTCCGCAAGGGTCGCGGCGAGGCGTCCAAGGGTAAGACCGCCGGTCGCGGTACCAAGGGCACCAAGGCTCGTAACACCGTCCGTCCCGGTTTCGAGGGTGGGCAGATGCCCCTCATCCGCCGGGTGCCGAAGCTCAAGGGCTTCAGCAACGCCAGGTTCAGGAAGACCTATCAGGTCGTCAACCTGGACAGGCTGAGCGAGCTGTTCCCGGAGGGCGGTGAGGTCACCGTGGAGACGCTGGTGGCCAAGGGCGCCGTCCGTAAGAACCAGCTCGTCAAGGTGCTGGGCACCGGTGAGATCACCGTCGCCGTGCAGGTGAGCGCGAACGCGTTCTCCTCCGCGGCGAAGGAGAAGATCACCGCCGCCGGTGGCACCGTCACCGAGCTGTAGGGGTCGACCCCCGCATGCGCACACAGGGGCGCTCGCCCGGTCCGGATCGGTGAACGATCGGGCCGGCGGGCGCCCTGTGTGCTTGTGAGTGATGATCGTTATGACTCACGAACTCAATAGCACGGTGATGACTGTTACAGTGCCATCTGTTTGACCTCACCGCTTGACGTAATGTGAGTACTTCCGAGCACCGGGCGACCGCCCGGGGCTGACGTTCAACGACGATTCAGGATCGGCCGCGATGTCTGGAATCCGTTCCGCCGCCGAAGCCGCGCAGGAGGAGACGTGCTAGGTGCGTTCGTTCGTGCATTCCGCACGCCCGACCTGCGTAACAAGTTGCTTTTCACGCTGTTCATCCTGACGCTGTTCCGTCTGGGTTCGGTGATCCCCGCGCCGGGTATCAACTCCGCGGCGATCCGCGACCAGATGGAGGCGATCACGGCGGGCGACCAGTCCGGTGTGTACGCGCTCGTCAACCTGTTCAGTGGTGGCGCCCTCCTGCAACTGGCGGTGTTCGCGCTCGGTGTGATGCCCTACATCACCGCGAGCATCATCATCAACCTGCTGACGGTGGTGATCCCCCGTCTGGAGTCCCTCAAGAAGGAGGGACAGGCCGGGCAGACCAAGATCACCCAGTACACCCGCTACCTGACGCTGATGCTCGCGGTTCTCCAGGCCACCAGCATCGTCGCCATGGCCCGGACCGGCGCCCTGTTCCAGGGGGCCATCCCGGTCGGCTCCTACATGCCGAACCAGGACATCATCACCCTGGTCACCATCGTCTTCGTCATGACCGCCGGTACCTGCATCATCATGTGGTTCGGCGAGCTCATCACCGAGCGCGGTGTGGGCAACGGCATGTCGCTGTTGATCTTCACCCAGGTCGTCGCGATGTTCCCCTCCTCGATCATGGGCCTCTACCAGGAGCGCTCCATCTGGATCTTCGCGGTCATCTGCATCGCCGGTCTGGCCCTGATCACCGCCGTGGTCTTCATGGAGCAGGCGCAGCGCCGTATCCCGGTGCAGTACGCCAAGCGGATGGTGGGACGTCGCATGTACGGCGGCAGCTCGACCTACATCCCCCTCAAGGTGAACCAGGCCGGCATCATCCCGGTGATCTTCGCCTCCTCGCTGCTGTACCTCCCCCAGCTCCTGGTCGGCCTGCTGGGCCAGGACTCGGACAACCCCGTGGTGAACTTCATCTCCACGTACTTCCTCACCGGTACACACCCCGTGTACATGGCGACCTTCTTCGTGATGATCGTCGGTTTCGCGTTCTTCTACGTCGCGATTACCTTCAACCCCACTGAGGTCGCCGACAACATGAAGAAGTACGGTGGGTTCATCCCGGGTATCCGACCAGGGCGTCCGACCGCCGAGTACCTCGATTACGTGCTCACCCGGCTGACGACTCCCGGCTCTCTGTACCTGGGTGTGATCGCCCTCCTGCCGATGGTCGCGCTCGGTGCCACCGGTGCCAACGCGAACTTCCCGTTCGGCGGGACGAGCATCCTGATCATGGTCGGTGTCGGGCTGGACACGGTGAAGCAGATCGAGAGTCACCTCCAGCAGAGGAACTACGAAGGTTTTCTGCGATAAATGCGCGCTGTATTGGTGGGACCGCCCGGGGCCGGCAAAGGCACCCAGGCCCAGATCCTCGCGGCCGAGCTGTCCATCCCGAAGGTGTCCACAGGCGACATCTTCCGGGCGAACGTCAGCGGTGGCACGGAACTCGGTAAGAAGGCCAAGGAGTACATGGACCGCGGTGACCTCGTCCCCGACGAGGTCACCAACGCCATGGTCAAGGACCGCCTCGCCCAGGACGACGCGGTGGAGGGCTTCCTGCTCGACGGATTCCCCCGCAACGTGCCCCAGGCGGAGACGCTCCAGGGCATGCTCCGGGACCTGGACACCCGTCTGGACGTCGTGCTGGAACTGCGGGTCGACGAGGACGAGGTCGTGCGTCGGCTCTCGGGCCGCCGCTCCTGTCCGCAGTGCGGTCGGGTCTACCACGTCGAGTACGACGCCCCGAAGGTCGAGGGGCGTTGTGACGACGACGGTGCCGAGCTGTACCAGCGTGACGACGACCGCGAGGAGACCATCCGCCACCGGCTGAAGGTCTACCGCGACCAGACCGCCCCCCTCGTGGAGTACTACGAGAACGAGGGCCTGCTGGCGACCATCGCGGCCACGGGTCCCGTGGCCGAGGTGACCGGCCGCGCCATGGACGCCATTCGGGAGAAGGCCGGGGCCGGTTCCTGATGTTCGGCAAGGCCAACGGCGTACAGATCAAGACGCCGGAACAGATCGCCGGGATGAGGGCGGCGGGCCAGGTGGTGGCCCGCGCCCTGGACACCCTCCGGGCCGCGGTGCGGCCCGGGGTGTCCACCCTGGAATTGGACTCCCTTGCGGAGAAGGTCATCCGCGACGCGGGGGCCGTCCCCTCCTTCAAGGGCTACCACGGCTTCCCCGGCTCCATCTGCGCCTCCGTCAACGAGGAGGTCGTCCACGGGATCCCCAGCGCCGAACGGGTGCTGGCCGACGGCGACATCATCTCCATGGACTGCGGGGCCATTCTGGACGGTTGGCACGGCGACTCGGCGATCACCGTCGCGGTCGGACAGGCCCGCCCCGAGGACCTGCGCATGATGGAGGTCTGCGAGGAGTCCATGTGGCAGGGCATCGCCGAGCTCCGGCCCGGTAAGCGCCTGGGCGACATCGGTCACGCGATCGACCACCACATCTCCCACAACGGCGGCTACGGCAACGTCCGCGAGTACGGTGGCCACGGCATCGGCACCGAGATGCACATGGAGCCGCACGTGCTCAACCACGGGCGTCGGGGCAAGGGCCTCAAGCTCGTCGAGGGCATGTGCCTGGCCATCGAACCGATGACCACCCTGGGACGACAGGACGTCGTCCAGCTCGACGACGGCTGGACGGTCGTGACCCGGGACGGCAAGCGGGCCGCGCACTTCGAGCACTCCGTCGCGATCACCGCAGACGGCCCGCTCGTGCTCACCGCACGCGAGTCGAACCGGGATAAGATATCCCAGATGGGGTTCGTCCAGCCCTCCTGGTAACGGAGGAGCGGACCGCTCCCGCCTCCGGCGGGGGCGTCATCACTCACGGGATGCGAGGTGCGCGCAGTGTCCGACCCGGTTCCGTCGACCCGAACGTCCGATGCCGATCGTGACCGTGTGGCGCAACTCCTCCAAGAGCACTTCGCGCAGGGGCGCCTGGACCACGAGGAGTTCACCGAGCGACTCGGTCTCGCCTACAAGTCCCGGACCGTCGACGAGCTCGCCCTCGTCACCCGTGATCTGCCCGAGCGCGACCTCGCCGAGGTCCGCAGCGCGGTGCCCCGCTGGGAGGAGGGGGCGGCCGTGCCGCCCATGACCCTGCGGGACCCGGCGCTGATGGTGCCCTGGACGCTCTACGTCGGGGTCAACGTCCTGTGCTTCGTGATCTGGCTCATCCTCTTCCTGACCACGGAGTACGACTACCCGTGGTTCCTCTGGGTGCTGGGTCCCTGGGGGATCGTGATGGGCGTCGTCACGGTCGGGGTCCTCGCCGGTGGGCAGGGACGCAAGGACGAACGCGACGACGTCTGAGGCGACCCGTGCGGGAAGAGGATTGCCGGGGGCGTTGTTCTCCCTGAGGCTGTTCGGGCCGTCGTTCGGAGTGGTTGCTCCGAGGGGATAGACTGTCATTGCCCATACGCGGGCTGTTGGGTCAGTCTGCCTTCTTCGCATCACGTCCTTCCAGTGACGTATCGCTCTTGCAGTTGGCCCGAACTTCCAGTGTCCTCGGTGTCGGCGACGTGGGTCCCCCCGTCGTCGGTGCCTTCGCGTCATGTCGAAGGGACACCGGGGTCGCGTCGGGTTGTCATGATCGACCAATTGATGAGCGAGGCGTGGAGGACATGGCCAAGAAAGACGGCGCCATCGAGATCGAGGGCTCCGTTGTCGAGTCCCTACCCAACGCGATGTTCAAGGTAGAGCTCGACAACGGGCACCAGGTCCTTGCCCATATCAGCGGCAAGATGCGGATGAACTACATCCGTATTCTCCCCGACGACCGCGTCGTCGTGGAGCTGAGCCCGTACGACCTCACGCGCGGGCGCATCGTTTACCGCTACAAGTAGACCGTCCGGGCCTCTGGGCCGGGCGGCTCCGAGTTCGGAGTCACCATGAAGGTCAAGCCGAGCGTCAAGAAGATCTGCGCGAAGTGCCGCGTGATCCGTCGCAACCGTCGGATCATGGTCATCTGCGCGGACCCGCGGCACAAGCAGCGCCAGGGTTAATCACCCCGGTCCGCCGGCCGCGGCTTACGCCGTACGGGTCCGATCGGGGAAGGTCTTCCCCGATGCGGGACCGCATCGCACATTGAACAACCTGTTCCGATCTCCGGGAACGCACCGCCGAGCGCGGGCGGCCCGGGGAGAACCCCCGGTCGGAGGCCGGGGCCTCGTCGATTGGGCGACGAGAGGGTGGAACGGGTCAGACCTCCGTGAAGGCATGGATGGAGTTTCGCCCACATGGCACGTATTGAAGGCGTCGACCTTCCCCGCGACAAGCGGGTGGAGATCGCTCTCACGTACATCTTCGGGATCGGCCGCACCCGCGCGCTCGAAACCCTGAAGGAAACCGGTGTCGACGGCAACACCCGCGTGTACCAGCTGTCCGAAGAGGACCTGGTCAAGCTGCGCGAGTGGATCGGCACGAACTACCAGGTCGAGGGTGACCTGCGCCGCGAGGTGCAGGGCGATATCCGTCGCAAGATGGAGATCGGCAGCTACCAGGGCGTCCGCCACCGCCGTGGCCTCCCGGTCCGTGGTCAGCGCACCCAGACCAACGCGCGTACCCGCAAGGGCAAGAAGAAGACCGTGGCCGGTAAGAAGAAGGCCGGTAAGAAGTAGTCCGCTCGGACCTTTCGACCGCGTCCGAGAACACAACGGACCGATGATCTCTGGGAGTTTCGCTCATGCCGCCTAAGGGCCGTCAGGGTGCCGCGCGCAAGGTGCGCCGCAAGGAAAAGAAGAACATTGTCCACGGACACGCTCACATCAAGAGCACGTTCAACAACACGATCGTGAGCATCACCGACCCGACCGGTGCCGTGATCTCGTGGGCCAGCTCCGGCCAGGTGGGCTTCAAGGGTTCGCGTAAGTCGACCCCTTACGCCGCGCAGATGGCCGCCGAGGCCGCCGCCCGCCGCGCCCAGGAGCACGGCGTCCGCAAGGTGGACGTCTTCGTGAAGGGTCCGGGCTCGGGCCGCGAGACCGCCATCCGTTCGCTTCAGGCGACCGGGCTGGAGGTCGGCTCGATCCAGGACGTCACCCCGGTGCCGCACAACGGCTGCCGTCCGCCCAAGCGCCGCCGGGTCTGATCCCGGTCGAGGCGCCCGCGGCCCTATCCGCGCGGGCGCCCCGCCGCGCTTGAACCCGCGTCGGCCCCGGGGGATCCCGGGACCGCGCGGGCGGGTAGGAATCCGAGTGGGAAGCGGGCACCTCGCCGGTGCCCGTCAGGTGGTCGTCAAATAGCGGGCGGCCATGTGGAAGGGAAACACGGACCATGTTGATCGCACAGCGTCCCACGCTGACCGAGGAAGTCATCTCGGACCTGCGCTCGAAGTTCGTCATCGAGCCGCTGGAGCCGGGCTTCGGCTACACCATCGGTAACTCTCTGCGCAGGACCCTGCTGTCCTCCATCCCCGGTGCCGCTGTCACCAGCATCCGCATCGAGGGCGTCGAGCACGAGTTCACCACCGTGCCCGGGGTCAAGGAGGACGTCACCGAGATGATCCTCAACCTCAAGGGTCTGGTCGTCAGCTCCGAGCACGATGAGCCGGTGCTGATGTACCTGCGCAAGCAGGGCCCGGGTGTGGTGACCGCCGCGGACATCGCTCCGCCGGCCGGTGTCGAGGTGCACAACCCCGAGCTGCACATCGCCACCCTCAACGGCAAGGGCAAGCTGGAGATGGAGCTGACGGTCGAGCGCGGCCGCGGTTACGTCTCGGCGACGCAGAACAAGCAGGCCGGACAGGAGATCGGTCGGATCCCGATCGACTCCATCTACTCGCCGGTCCTGCGTGTGACCTACAAGGTCGAGGCCACCCGTGTCGAGCAGCGCACCGACTTCGACCGCCTGATCGTCGACATCGAGACCAAGCCCGCCATCCGTCCCCGTGACGCCGTGGCGAGCGCGGGCAAGACGCTGGTGGAGTTGTTCGGTCTGGCCCGCGAGCTCAACGTCGACGCCGAGGGCATCGACATGGGCCCGTCGCCGACGGACGCCGCCCTGGCGGCCGACCTGGCGCTGCCGATCGAGGACCTCAACCTCACGGTCCGGTCCTACAACTGCCTCAAGCGTGAGGGCATCCACAGCGTTGGTGAGCTGGTTGCCCGCTCCGAGCAGGACCTGTTGGACATCCGCAACTTCGGTGCCAAGTCCATCGACGAGGTCAAGCAGAAGCTCGTCGACATGGGCCTGTCGCTGAAGGACTCCCCGCCCGGATTCGACCCCGGCACCGCGGCCGACTCCTTCGGCTCCGATGACGACGAGGGCGAGTCCTTCGTCGAGACGGAGCAGTACTGACCTTCGTCGCCCCATGGTCCCCGGCCGAGTGCGGCCGTGGACCGCATCACTAGGAGAACGACACCATGCCCACGCCTACCAAGGGCGCCCGTCTGGGTTCCGGGCCCGCTCACGAGCGGCACATCCTGGCGAACCTCGCCACCTCGCTGTTCCAGCACGGTCGCATTCGCACCACCGAGGCCAAGGCCAAGCGCCTGCGCCCCTACGCGGAGAAGCTGATCACCCTGGGCAAGCGCGGTGACCTGCACGCCCGCCGTCAGGTGCTGACCAAGATCACGGACAAGTCCGTGGTGCACGAGCTCTTCACCGAGATCGGCCCGCGCTACGAGAACCGTCCCGGTGGCTACACCCGTATCACCAAGATCGGTCCGCGCAAGGGCGACAACGCCCCCATGGCGATCATCGAGCTGGTCGAGGCCCTGGCCCCGAAGCCGGCCGCCGCCGCTCCGGCCGAGCCGGTCGAGGAGACCAAGGCCGAGGAGACCAAGGCCGAGGCCGAGGAGACCACGGAGGCCACCGAGGCCGCCGAGGCCCCGGCCGAGGAGAGCTCCGAGAGCAAGTAGATCGGCCGTGAGGCACACGGGGGCACCCCGGGTGCGCGCCGATCGATCGAGTGCCCGATCCCGAGGGGGGTCGGGCACTCGTGTTTCCTCCCGCCCCTCGTCGATGGGACCGATGTGACGGATGAGATGAACGAGGTACCGGAGCCGACGATGCGGATCCGGTTCGACGTGGCCTACGACGGCACGGACTTCTCCGGGTGGGCGGTGCAGCCGAACCGGCGCACCGTACAGGGCGAACTGGAGTCCGCCCTGGCCCGGGTGCTGCGCCTGCCCGAGGTGTCGTTGACGTGCGCCGGGCGCACCGACGCCGGCGTGCACGCCCGGGGGCAGGTCGCCCAGGCCGACGTCCCCGTGGGGACGTGGGAGCGCGAAGGCGAGCGGGTCCTGCGTCGGCTGGCCGGGGTGCTGCCGCCCGATGTGCGGGTGGCCGACGCCCGTCCCGCGCCGCCCGGGTTCGACGCCCGTTTCTCACCGCTGTTCCGTCGTTACCTCTACCGGGTCGGCGACGCGCCTCACGGGGTGGACCCGCTGCTGCGTCGGGACGTGCTGTGGCACAAGAACCGGCTGGACGTGGACCGGATGAACGCGGCCGCCGCGCGGCTGCGCGGCGAGCACGACTTCGCGGCCTTCTGCAAGAGGCGGGAGGGCGCCACGACGATCCGGGAACTCCTGCGACTGGAGTGGACCCGCGTCGACGAGCACCTGGTGCACGGCACGATCCAGGCCGACGCCTTCTGCCACAACATGGTCCGCGCGCTGGTCGGCTCGCTGCTGGCGGTCGGCGACGGACGCCGTGACGTCGGCTGGCCGGCCGAGGTGCTGGGAGCCGGGGTGCGCGATCCGGCGGTGCACGTGGTGGGCCCCCAGGGGTTGAGCCTGGAGGAGGTGCGCTACCCCGCCGACGAGGAGCTGGCCGTCCGCGCGGCCGCGACCCGCCGGGTCCGCGAGCTGCCCTGTCCCGGACACGCCGGATAGGGGCGATAGGGGCGCGAGGGCGCACGCGGGGTTCGGGGGCCGGCGGAGAAGACGTCCTCGGAAGGACCACCGGCCGTGGGGGCGCCGGCGTGGCGGTCGCCGTGCCTTCGGCCCCCTTCCCGTTCCTCGGGCGGCCGGTCGCGGCGACACCGTCGGTGGAGGGCCCGCCTCCCACGGGTGGCGGCCGACGGGAGGCCCCGAGCCGCAGGAGCGATCCGACAGAGAAGGGGGCGTCCGAACGGACGCCCCCTTCTCTGCGGTCGGGGTGGATCAGCCGCGGTCCTCCGACAGCCGCTCGTAGGCCTCCTCCAGGAAGCCCTCGCTGACGGGGGCCAGCCCGTCGGCGTCCTCCTGACCGCCATCGCTGTTGGTGGCCAGGGAGAAGAGCAGGTAGCGGCCCCACTGGCCGCCGCTGCCGTGGCCGCCCGCGTAGCCCAGGCGCTCGGCGGGGGTGCCCTCGTCGCCGGCCAGGCCGGCGAACCACTGGGAGTCCTCCAGCTTCTGCGCGTCCAGGGCCGTGGCGGCGTTCTCCTCATCGGACATCGCGGCGATGCCGATGGTGACGGCCCGGCCCTCGTCCTCGCTCAGGTAGGAGGCGCGGATCAGCTGGCGGCAGCCGTTGTCGGCGAGCACCGTGCCGTAGTCGCCGTGGGCGCCGACGGAGCAGTCCTCCTCGTCGTTCACGGCTACACGGGTGAAGGACCCGTGGCCGTCGAGCTCCAAGGTCTCGGGGAAGAGGCCCTCGACGGACAGCGCCCCCGGGTCGTCCTCCTCGGTGGCGACCGTGGTGGCGTTGCCCTCGCCGTCGGAGCCCAGGCCGCCGCTGGCGAGGAAGAACATCCCGCCGGCCGCGATGACGGTCGCGGCGACGAACCCGCCGATCATCAGGGCCTTGCGGCGTTTGGCCCCCGAGCCGTCGTACCCGTCGTCGTACCCGTCATCCTCGTAGCCGTCGTAGTCGTTCACCGCCCGGACGTCGAACTGGGCCGTGTCCGCGCCGGCGTCCTCGGGGACCTCGTCCCGGAACATCGGGCGGCTGTCGCCGCGGCCCATCGCCGGGACGGCGTGGATGTGCTGGGTGGCGCCCATCGCGTCGTCCGGGAAGACCGGCTCGGGGGCCACCGGCGCGGGCGGTCCCGGGGGGATCGCGCCGGGCGGCGGTCCCATCGGAGCGCCCGGCTGCGGTGCCATCGGAGCGCCCGGCTGCGGTGCCATCGACGGCCGGCCGCCGGTGGGGGCGGCATAGGGCGGCGGCGGTGCCTGGGGCGGTTGCCCCGGGATCTGGCCGGGAACCCCGTGCGGGGCGGTCACACCCGGGCCCATGGGGGCCGCCTGGTGGCCGGTCGGGCGCGGTGCCATCGACGGCTGGCCGCCGGTCGGCTGCGCGTACGGGGGGTGCTGAGGGCCGGGCGGCATCGGAGCGCCGGGCTGCGCTCCCGGAGGGAACGGTCCGCCCTGCGTCTGTCCCGGGGGCATCTGGGGCGGTCCCGGGGGGAACGGTCCGCCCTGCGGTCGTCCCGGGGGAACCGGGGGAAGGGGGCCGCCCTGGGTCTGGGTGGGGGGAAGGGGACCGCCCTGGGGTCGACCGGGCGGCAGGGGGGCGGGCTGGTACCGGACCGGCGGGACCGGCTGCCCGCCGGTGGGACCGCCGTACGGGGAAGGGCCGGGATCCGAGGGCGCCGGGGCCCCGGGAAGGCCCTGCGGCTGCGCCTGCGGTACCGAGGGCGCCTGGGGGGCCCCGAGGGGATAATGGCCCGGCTGGCCCTGTTGCGGGCCGCTCTGGGCGAATGGGGCGCTCTGCGGCTGTGCCTGCGGCCCCGGGGGGAGTCCGTGCGGGGGGAAGGGCTGGCCGGGCGCGCCGTGCGGCTGCTGGGGGCCGGACGGGTACTGGGAATGTGCGGGCGGGGAACCGAGCAGGTCTTGGCCGTCACCGGACTCCGGCCCGTCGGGACCGTACTGTGGCGGGTTCGGATGGGTGCTGATGGGAGTCTCCGGAGGCGTTGGGGGTGGGACTGGACCAAAGCCCGTGCCCGCGTTGTTTCCACTGGCTTACCGGGGTGACGGGCGTCTCGTCGGCGCCCGTCGTTCCGGGCGGAGACCGGCCTTTCGGTGCAAGGGTAGCCAATATGGGGGCGCGGACAGGACGAAGCACTCCACGCAACGGGCATAATGAAAGACGGAGAGGTCACGGATGTGACCCCGTGCCGGCGCTTTCCCCGCCGAGCGTGGTCCTGCCGGTCTGCCCCGCCGCTGGCTTTGACCTGCGCTATGGTGGCCAGTAGGATATTCCGTCGTGCGCTTGAGTTGCCGTGGGCCCCGATACGAGTACGGATCGGGTGCCGATCCACGCACCATCGTCTGCGCACTCACCACCGGACCGTCCTGAAGAAGTGGCACGGGACGTCCGGCCAAACACCCCGCGCCCGCGGGCGTGTTTCGTATACGAGTCCACCATCCCGAACCAGGGGGATGGGGCAGCCGACTGAAGAGCGAAGGCAAACGATCGTGCGCACCTACAGCCCCAAACCGACCGATGTCCAGCGTCAGTGGCACGTTGTCGACGCTACCGATCTCGTGCTCGGGCGTATGGCGAGCCAGGTTGCCACGCTCCTTCGGGGCAAGCACAAGCCGTACTACGCGCCCCACATCGACACCGGCGACTTCGTGATCGTCGTGAACGCCGACAAGGTCGCCCTCACCGGCAAGAAGCTGGAGCAGAAGCGGGCCTACCGGCACTCCGGTTACCCCGGCGGTCTGCGTTCCGTCGGCTACGCCGAGCTGCTGGAGAAGAACCCCGAGCGGGCCATCGAGAAGGCCGTCAAGGGCATGCTGCCCAAGGGCTCTCTCGGCCGCCAGATGGCGAAGAAGCTCAAGGTCTACGCCGGTTCGGAGCACCCGCACCAGGCCCAGCAGCCGGTTCCGTTCGAAATCATCAAGATCGAGCAGCCCGCCTAGGCGTTCGCGAGACTTCACAGAAAACACGAGGAGAACCGTGGTCGAGCCCACCGGTATCGAAGAGACCGAGCAGGAGTACGTCGAGAACCCGGAGGAATTCCCCTCCGAGTACACGAGCGAGTCCGACGAGACGGTCGCGGCCTACGTGCCGACCGCCTCCGGCCCCAGCGCCGGCACCGGCCGCCGTAAGACCGCCATCGCCCGCGTGCGCATCGCGCCCGGCTCGGGTGAGTGGAAGATCAACGGCAAGCCGCTTGAGGTCTACTTCCCGGACAAGGTCCACCAGCAGACCATCAAGGAGCCCTTCGTCTCCCTCGGGTTCGACGGCGCCTATGACGTCTTCGCCCGGATGAACGGTGGCGGCCCCAGTGGTCAGGCCGGCGCTCTGCGGCACGGTATCGCCCGCGCCCTGGCGTCCCTGGACCCGGAGAACAACCGCCCGACCCTGAAGAAGGCCGGTTTCCTGACCCGCGACGCCCGTGAGGTGGAGCGTAAGAAGGCCGGTCTCAAGAAGGCCCGCAAGGCGCCGCAGTTCTCCAAGCGCTAAGGCTCATGCGCCGGCTCGCGCTCGGCTGAGCTTCGACCCGTACGTCGTCCCCGCCAACACGGGGACGGCGTACGGGTTTTTCCATTTCGCGTGGCTTGTCGGTCACACTGAACTCCACGGCGCCGGACGCGGCGCCACCGCTGAAAGGGGCTGTCGCCCGTGGGACGGCTGTTCGGTACAGATGGTGTACGAGGGGTCGCCGGTCGCGACCTGACCGCCACGCTCGCCCTTGAGCTGTCCATAGCCGCGGCGAGGGTGCTCGCCGCGGGCATCGAGGGCCGCCGGCCCAAGGCCGTCGTGGGTCGGGACCCGCGCGCCTCCGGTGAGTTCCTGGAGGCCGCGGTGGTGGCGGGGTTGGCGAGCACGGGAGTGGACGTGGTGCGCGTGGGCGTGCTGCCCACCCCCGCTGTGGCCTTCCTCACCGGTGACCTCGACGCCGACTTCGGCGTGATGCTCTCCGCCAGCCACAACCCGGCTCCGGACAACGGCATCAAGTTCTTCGCCCGGGGCGGTCACAAACTGGAGGACGCGCTCGAAGACGAGATCGAGGGTCTGTTGGGCGTGCCCTCCACCCCGGCGGTGGGCGTGGCGGTGGGCAGGGTCACCGACGCCACCGGCGGCGGCGAGCGCTACATCGATCACGTCCTCGCCTCGGCCCCGCACGGCCTCCGCGGGCTCAAGGTCGTCTTGGACTGCGCCAACGGCGCCTCCGCCACGGTGGCGCCGGACGTGTTGCGCCGGGCGGGCGCCGAGGTCATCACGATCGGTGACGCGCCCGACGGTCACAACATCAACGAGGGGTGCGGCTCCACCCACCTGGAGGTGCTCCAGGAGACGGTGCGGCTGCACGGAGCGGACGCGGGCATCGCCAATGACGGCGACGCGGACCGCTGCCTGGCGGTGGACGCCGGCGGCAACGTCGTGGACGGCGACCACATCCTCGCGATCCTGGCGGTCGAGGCCAAGGAGGAGAAGCGGCTGGCCGAGGACACCCTCGTGGTCACCGTGATGTCCAACCTCGGCCTGAAACTGGCCATGGAGCGCGAGGGCATCACCGTGACGGAGACCGGGGTGGGCGACCGGTACGTGCTGGAGGAGATGAGGCGCGGCGGCTTCAACCTGGGCGGTGAACAGTCCGGCCACGTCATCCTGCTGGACCACGCCACCACCGGCGACGGTGTGCTCACCGCTCTGCACCTGCTGGCCGCCATGGCGCACCGCGGCCAGGGGCTGGCGGAGCTGGCCAAGGTGATGACCCGGCTGCCGCAGGTGCTCATCAACGTTCCGGACGTGGACAGGTCCAAGGCGGCCGGCTCCGAGGAGCTGTGGGCGGCGGTGCGCGCCGCCGAGGCCGAACTCGGGGACACCGGCCGGGTGCTCATCCGCCCCAGCGGCACCGAGCCCAAGGTCCGGGTCATGGTGGAGGCGCCCGAACAGGCACAGGCCACCGCGGTGGCCGAACGTCTGGCCGGGGTGGTGCGCTCGGCCCTCGGCTGAGGCGTGGCAGTGGTATCGACACGCGCGTTCGGGTACGGAACCCGGGCGCGCGTCGTCGTGATCGGATGATCGGAAGCGATCGGGGGAACGATGGGCCGGACACGGTACGGGCACGCCTTGACGATCGGCGTGGACATCGGCGGCACGAAGGTCGCCGCCGGTGTGGTCGCGCCGGGCGGCCGGGTGCTGGCCCGGGTGCGCACCGAGACCCCCGAACGCAGCAAGAGCCCGGCGGTCGTGGAGGACACGATCGTGTCGGTGGTGGAGGACCTGCGCGTCGAGTACCCGGTGCGGGCGGTCGGGGTGGGCGCCGCGGGCTTCGTGGACGAGCATCGCGCGAACGTGCTGTTCGCCCCCCACCTGTCGTGGCGGGAGGAACCGCTGAGGGAGGCGCTGTCGTCGCGCCTGGGACTGCCCGTGGTGGTGGAGAACGACGCCAACGCCGCCGCCTGGGCGGAGGTGTGCTCCGGCGCGGCCCAAGGGGTGGACGACGTCGTCGTGGTCAACCTCGGGACCGGGATCGGCGGGGCGATCGTCCTGGGCGGTCGCCTGTACCGGGGCCGGTACGGGCTGGCCGGTGAGTTCGGCCACATGACGGTGGTGCCGGGCGGGCACCGGTGCGAGTGCGGCAACCGGGGGTGCTGGGAGCAGTACGCCAGCGGCAACGCGCTCGTCCGGGAGGCCCGTGAGCTGGTGACGTCGGAGTCGCCGGTCGCCCGGGCCCTGCACCAGGCGGTCGAGGGGGACGTGCGGCGGATCACCGGGCCGCTGGTGAGTGAGCTGGCGAGCAAGGGCGACCGGGCCTGCACGGAGCTGATGCGCGAGGCGGGCCAGTGGCTGGGCGCGGGCCTGGCCGACCTCGCGGCGGCCTTCGACCCGGAGCTGTTCGTCGTCGGCGGAGGAGTCTCGGAGGCGGGGGACCTGCTGCTCGGGCCCGCCCGGGAGGCGTTCGAGCACGGCCTGACCGGTCGGGGGTACCGGCCCGAGGCCCGGGTGGTGGCCGCGGCCCTGGGCAACGAGGCCGGTCTGGTGGGCGCGGCCGACCTGGCGCGCGACGCGCTGCCGACGCGCCGCCGCCGCATCACGCGCCGTTCCCGCCGCCGCTGACCGGCACCGCGACGTGTCTCCCGGACCCGGGGAGCGGCTCTGTGGTCATATCGGAACCTCCGGAGACGGTTCTCCGGCCCACCGTTCTCCGGTCGTCCCCCTGGCGGGAACACGGCGACCGGGGGTGACCGGGTGAGGGGGAACCCGGAAGTCCGATGTTCCGGGCAGGACCGGAACGACCGGAGGAGACCGTCCCGAACGGGCGGCACTTCGTCCACCGGTCGTTACATCCGATCTGTACTCTGGGATCCCACGTGTCTGCTTGATTCGAGAAAGTCACGTCGTGAACCCCATTCTTCCCATGGACGTACCCTGGGCCTTCGAAGGGCACGGGTCGGCGTGGGTGGAATCCCCGCTCCAGTTCCTGTCCGCCGTGGAGGCCTACGCGGCGCACGGACTGTCCACCCAGGGCTGCATCCTGCTGCGTCAGGACTCGGCCGGGCTCGGCGACGTCCACGCCGCGCTGCGCGGCCTCTTCCCCGCCACCCCGCCCGCCGCGCTCGCGCGGCGTCCCACCCGCCCCAAGACCGCCGACTTCACCTGGGTCATCGGCGACGCCTTCTCCGGACAGGTGCAGCGGTTGCTGTTGCGGGCGCCCCGCTGTCGCCTGGTGCTGGTCGACGACGGCCTGGCCGTCTGGCACCTGCTGCGGCTGCTGGCCTCGTCCACCGCGCAACCCGTGCTGCGCGCCCGGGTGAGACGCACCCCGAGCCGGCTGGCACTGGGCGTCGCGGCCGGGCACGTCCTGCGCCGGGCGGTGGAGGAGGGGCGTCTCACCGTCTTCACCATGCTCCCGCTGCCCGACGACCTGTTGGCGGCGGCGAGCACCGCCGGGATCCGGGTGATGCGCCACGACTTCCCGTTGCTGCGCTCCCTGCCCGAGTACGATCACCCGGTCGAACACCGGGTCGTCCTGGGCACCGCCCTGGTCAACGACGGTCTGGTCCGGGCACCGGAGTACCTGGGGTGGGTGGACCGCCAACTCGCGGAGGGTCCCGTGGCCTACCACCCGCACCGCCGGGAGGACCCCCGGGTCCTGGAGCGGCTGGCCGCCGACCCGCGGGTCCGATTGGTCCGGGAGGAACTGCCCGTCGAGCTGTCCCTGCGCGGTCTGGGACCCCGGCACACGGTCCGGTCGCTGCCCTCCACCGCCCTGGTCTCCCTGCGCCTGCTGGTGCGCGGGGCCGGGATCGGCACGGACGGGGTCCCCGAGCACTGGTGGACGGATCTGGCGTCGCCCGGACTGCGCGAGGACCTGGCGGTGACCACCGCCCTGGTCAACGACGAGGAGCACACGGGTGGAGCCTGACGGCGACGGCCGGATCCGGGTCATGGCGATCGCCGACTCCGATTCCCACCTCACGTGGTCGGCGGCCCTCCTGGGCTCCCTGCCCGAGGACACGTGGGACACCGGACCGTGTTCTTGAGCGGGATTCCCTTGGAACCACCCCGGGCGGGAATGACGGCGGTGACACGCAAAGCACGGCTCCGAGGGTGAACGAGTTGGGGGAACGGGGCACCGAAGCCGATCGGCCTCTATTATTCCATTCTCCTGGATGGGGGTCGTCCTCCTTTTCGAAAGCCGACCCATCCCCTTCCCGTGAGCGTGCTCCTATGTTCGGAAGTCGGCCTCCCGCATGGTGGACGGCTCTGCGGTGCACGTCGATCAGGGGATTTCCGCGGCTTCTCGGGATTTTTCAGGAGTGTTTCTCGGCGCCGCGTCCGCGCCTGGACTCTCATGACATTCCTTCGGCGCTTCGCCGGTTTTCAAGGTAGATGTACTCGTTATCTCGACCGACTTCGCGAAGGATTTGAGGGAGGTGGAGCGGATGCGTTTTCCCTGCGGTGGCGTGCGCCACTTTCGGTCGCGCGGAGCGGGGTGGGGCGAAGGAGGGCACGGGGTCGGTGTGCCGTGCCCGATTTACCGAACCCGGTTCTAGTGCGTGGGTCACATCCTCTGTAGAGTGCGGCCCATGGATCTCAACGGAATCTCCGCCCTCGTCTCGGGCGGCGCGAGTGGCCTCGGTGAGGCCACCGCCAGGGAACTCGCCTCCGCCGGTGCCACCGTCGTCATCGCCGACCTCAACGCCGAACGCGGCGAGGCCATCGCCAAGGAGCTCGGCGGCGTCTTCGTCGCCACCGACGTCTCCGACGAAGACCAGGTCAAGGCGGCGGTGCGGGCCGCCGTCGACACCGGCTCCCCCTTCCGCGTCGCGGTCTCCTGCGCCGGCATCGGCTGGGCCACCCGCACCGTCGACAAGTCCGGCAACCCTCACGACCTGGCCAGTTACCAGAAGGTCATCCAGGTCAACCTCATCGGCACCTTCAACGTGCTGCGCCTGTCCGCGGCCGAGATCGCCAAGACCGAGCCCCTCAACGAGGACGGCGAACGCGGTTCCATCGTCAACACCGCCTCCCTCGCCGGCATCGAGGGCCAGATCGGCCAGATCGCCTACTCCTCCTCCAAGGGCGGCGTCATCGGCATGACCCTGCCCGCGGCCCGCGACCTGGCGGCCGTCGGCATCACGGTCAACACGATCGCCCCCGGCATCCTGGAGACCCCGATCTACGGTGAGGGCGAGGCGTCCGAGCAGTTCAAGCAGCGGCTGGCCGCCCCGGTGCCCTTCCCCAAGCGCCTGGGCACCGCCGCGGAGTTCGCCAAGCTGGCCCGCACCCTCCTGGAGGTCAGCTACATCAACGGTGAGGTCGTCCGCATCGACGGCGCCCTCCGCATGCCGCCGAAGTAGGGGGAGACCGTGTCCGACGAGGTTCTCTACACGGCCGAGGACGGCGTCGCCGTCATCACCATCAACCGGCCCCAGGCCAAGAACGCGGTGAACGCCGCGGTCGCGCGGGGGATCGCCGAGGCTCTCGACGATCTGGACTCGCGCACGGACCTGACCGTGGGCATCATCACCGGCGCCGGGGGCACCTTCTGCGCCGGGATGGACCTGAAGGCCTTCATGAGGGGCGAGGTCCCGCTGGTCGAGGGCCGCGGGTTCGGCGGGTTCGCCCAGTCCCCGCCCAAGAAGCCGCTGATCGCCGCGGTCGAGGGCTACGCCCTGGCCGGCGGGTTCGAGGCGGTGCTCGCCTGCGACCTGGTCGTGGCCGCCGAGGACGCCCGGTTCGGCATCCCCGAGGTCAAGCGCGGCCTGGTGGCCGGCGCCGGTGGCCTGCTGCGCCTGCACCACCGCGTCCCGCGCAACCTGGCCATGGAGTTCGCCCTCACCGGTGACTTCGTCGACGCCCCGCGCATGGCCTCGCTCGGCCTGGTCAACCGGGTCACCGCCAAGGGCGGTGCCCTGGAGGGCGCCAAGGAGCTGGCGGCCAGGGTCGCCGCCAACGGTCCGCTGGCGGTGCGCGTCTCCAAGCAGATCATCACCGAGTCGGACGACTGGTCCACGGCCGACATGTGGGACCGGCAGAACGAGCTGGCGGGTCCGGTCTTCGTCAGCCGGGACGCCATGGAGGGCGCGACGGCCTTCGCCGAGAAGCGCGCCCCCGTGTGGCAGGGCGAGTAACCCTCCCACACGGCACCCGTGGTTCGCGCGCGACGGTCGCCCTCGTCGAGGGCGACCGTCGCCGTGCCGTCACTCCTTCGCGGCCGGTTCGTTCGCGGCCGGCTCCTGAACGGCCGGGTCCCGCCTGACCGCCGGAGCGGTCGCGTCCGACCCGTCGCGCACCACCACGCGGGCGGCCCATCGTGAGATCGCCGTGGTCGGCCGCTCCATCGGACCGGCGCCCAGGGTGAGGCGCCACACCGTGGCGAAGACCAGGGAGACCACCAGGGTGATCTCCACCGTGTACGTTTCCACCGGCCACGCCCATGCGGGCAGGAGCGTCCCGTAGACGGCCCACAACAGCACCCCGTGGGCGGTGTAGAGGGTGAGGGTCATGGCTCCGATGGCCCCGATCGGGTACAGCGCGATCCGTGCCGGTCGGGTCTCGGCCATGAGGAGGCACAGGCCGATCACGGCCATCGCCACCCCGGTGTTGCCCACCACTTCGACGGTGGTGTTGCTGTGCGAATAGGCCTCGAACAACGACCACCAGGAGACGTACTCGCCGTCCTCGGGCAGGAACCGGCTCAGCGGTCCGAGCAGCAGCCACGACGAACCGTAGCCGAGGGCGGCCATGCCGACCCCCGCGCCGACCAGCCACAGGCGCACCCTCCGGGACCGCAGGCCGGTGCGGGCGACGATCATCCCGGCCAGGACGTAGGCCATGAACACCGCCGCCGGGTACAGACCCAGGAACAGGAAGTCCAAAGGGCCTTCCAGCATGTCGAACGTGAACAGCGGCATGCCCTCCAAGGAGCCCTCCTCCGAGAAGGGGTCCTCGCCGTCGGACCCCTCCAAGGAGCTCCAGTACGCCTCCTTGGACTCCGCCCACTCCGGGTCCCCCCAGGTGGACGCCCACTCCGACTCGTCCTTCTCGGTCCATTCCTCCTCGTCGGACACGCTCTGGAACCAGCCGTCGACGGGCATCAGGTACTGGGCGGCCAAGGTCGCCTGCGGGCCGATCAGCGCCACCGCCACGGCGAGCGCCACCAGGTGCCGGGTGCGCAGCCACAACAGGGGGATCGCCAACAGGAAGAACACCCCGTAGAAGTGCAGGATGACCGCCAGGGAGCCCAGGACCGCCAGACCGTAACCGATCGCGACGAGAATGAGCGCGCGCACCGCGATCCGCACCCGGACCCGGTTGCGTTCCGTGCGGGTCCCGGGGCGGCTCCGCCCGGCCAGGAGCACCAGGGAGATCCCGGCCAGGAACGCGAACAACGCCGCGGACCGGCCGCTCACCGCGATCGAGATCCACTCCACGACGGTGCCGCCGAGCCCCTCGATCTCCTTCTCGGTGTCGTGGACGTCGACGCCCCCGGTCAGGAGGAGGGCCAACGGCACCCCCATGTGCGCGATGAACACCCCGAGCAGCGCGACCCCCCGGGCCGCGTCCACCCCCACCAGGCGTTCGCGTGGCCGGACGGCCCTCGGTTCCTCGGCGTCCCCCGCCGGCTCTACGGCCTCGACGACGGCCATGCGCCCCCCTGTGCGTCATTCCTCAACGTGCACTGCGATCAACGCGAACCGCGAGCCGGACGGTTCGGTGACGGAGGTCACCGAGGCCGGGGAGCCGCCGCCCACCGGGACGAACAGTCATCACTCCGAAGGGTATCCATGTCGATACTTTGTGTGTGTAGGCTGTCGGCGTACCCCGAGACCACCGTGGCGCCTCGGTGTTCCCGGTGCCGCACGGACACCTCCAGGAGGACCGACGTGAGCGACCCCGACCTCGGCGGCATGGACCTGACGGTCGTGGCCGTGGCGGACACCGAGCAGTACGTCCGGTTGTCCGCGGCCATGTTCGACGCCCTGCCCGGGCACGGTCACACCGTCGGCCTCGCCGTCGTGCGGTCACCCATCGCCCCCGCGCCCGCCCGGCTACGGGGCGCCGTCGCCGACACCGGGCTGGCCGGCCGTCGCGTACCGGTCCTGACCCTGCCCGAGCTGCGCCGTCTGATCCGCCGTCGGGTCCCCGACGTCGTCATGCTCAACTGCACCGCCCGGGTCACCGACGCCCTGTCCGGGATCCTGCCGACCGGTCGCCGCCGACCCGTCGTGGTCTCCACCCTTCCGGCGCCCGCGCTTCCCGCCGGCGAACACGAATGGCTCCACCGGTCCCGCGTCGACCTGCTCGTGCTGCACAGCCTGCGCGAGGTCACGGCGTTCGCCGAACTGGGGGAGAAGATCGGCGTCGGCGCCGAGGTCGCGCTGGCGGGGACACCGCTGCCCATCGTGCGCGAACCCCGCAGGGCCCGCCCGCACCGTGTGGTGTTCGCCGCCCAGGACCACGTTCCGGCCCCGCCTCGCCACCGCGAACGGATCCTGGAGGCGCTCGCCGACCTCGCCGAGAACCGGCCCGACCTGGAGGTCGTCGTCTGCCCGGGCGAGCGGCGGACCACCGCTCCGGGCGGGGACTACGAGGAGCTGTGGCGCTCCCTGGTGGCGGCCGGGAGCGTCCGCGACCACACGGTGCTCTTCCGGGCCGGACCCGTCGCGGCCCAGCTGGACCGGGCGCGGGGGCTGGTCACCGTCGGCTCGCCGACGGCGCTGGAGGCGATCTCGATGGACGTCCCGGTGATCGTCCTGAGCGATGTGGGGGACGACGCCGGGGCGACGGTGTTCGAGGACGGGGACCTCTTCGGGACCCTCGACGACGTGCGCGCGGTGCGCTTCCGGGTCCCCTCGCCTCGATGGGCGCGGGAGAACCACTTCCACCCGCCGGAGCGGGAGGACTGGACGCGCCGCCTCGCCGAGCTGGTGCTCCGCACCCGGCGCGGGGAGCTTCCGGCCCGACCGACCCTGCTCGACGAGTCGGTCCATCGCCGTGCCCGCCGGCGGATCCTCGCCGATCTGGGCGGAGCCCCGTCCCTCCTGCGCTCGGGTCCCCGCGCGCCCTGGCCCGCCCACTGAGCCCCCGCCGGCCGCACCCGACCCGAAGGTCGGCCGTCGCGACCGGCGGATCCCGCGTCCGGGGCCGCCCGGCCCTCGGGGAGGCAGGGCGGGGTCAGCGGAGGGTGACGGTGGGATCGGCGGCGGCCTCGGTGCGCCCGTCGATGAGGGTGGAGGTGTGGTCGGCGAGGGTGGTGTCGGCGACCGGGGCGTCCGGGAGGGCCTCCAGGAGCAGCGGCTCCAGCAGGACCGCCAGGGACGACGAGAACGCGTACGAGAAGTGGTTGTCGTCGTAGTAGGCCAGCTGGTTGCCGATCACCCCCGGGCACCGACCGTCCCGGCACAGGTAGTCGGACAGGTCCACCACCCGCACACCCGCCGGCAGGTCCTCGGCCTCCTCCAGGGGCGAGACCTCCGCCAGCGTGTACGCCCGGTCCTCGGCACAGGCGCCGGCGCCGGCGC
Source organism: Nocardiopsis sp. N85 (assembly GCF_028882275.1). Classification (GTDB taxonomy): domain Bacteria; phylum Actinomycetota; class Actinomycetes; order Streptosporangiales; family Streptosporangiaceae; genus Nocardiopsis; species Nocardiopsis lambiniae. Next base: position 2,478 of record NZ_JARBUT010000008.1, on the reverse strand, counting down.
GGTCGACGCAGTCGGCCACGTCGAAGGAGAAGCGGGGCGTGTCACGGACCGCGACCACGTCGATGCCGCGCTCCTCCAGCCACCGCCAGTGCTCCACGAACCCGGCCGGCACGTGCTCCAGGCTTCCGTCGCCCTGCTGCGTCAGCGTGCCCAGGGTGAACACCGCGTTCGGGCGCATCCGCTCCAGTTCCGCCGTGACCTGGTCGTTCCAGGCGTTGCACTCCTCGTACACCGCGCCTTCGAAGACCTGCTCCTCGGCGCTGAACTGGCAGGCGTTCTTGGTCATGATCACCAGCCGCCACCCGTGGTGTTCGGCGATGGGCAGGAGCGCCTGGAACCAGTGCCGTGCGTGCGAACTGCCGGTGAGGACCAGTGTGTACTCCGAGTCCACGGCCCCGAACTCGCAGGAGATCAGCTCCGCGTCGGGGATGGTCACGTTGCACGCGCTGGTCTGGGAGATGGTGTCCCGCTTCACCGTGGTGGTGTCCGGGTACACCGGCAGCGACGGCAGGCTCGCCGCCAGCTCCGGGCTCAGGTGCACGGCCGCCCCGGGATAGGCGGTCGGGTCGGCGCTGAGTCGCGCGCGCAGCTCGCGCTCGTGCTCGATCCCGGCGTTCCAGAGCAGGGAGCCCAGCAGGACCGGGACCGCGAACAGCACCCCGGCGGCCAGCGACCACGACGGTGACCGCCGGTCGCGCAGGACCCGGTCGACACCGCCGTCGACGATCCACGACGTGGCCAGGGCCGCCGCGAAGGAGGCGCCCAGGACCATGAGGCCGCCGGTCATCGACGGCTTCACCCGGTTCGTGACCTCCAGGTAGAAGACGAGCACCGGCCAGTGCCACAGGAACAGCGTGAAGGAGTGCCGGCCCAGCCACGTGAGCGGGCGCAGTCCCAGCAGGCGGTTGGCGGACCACCGGCCGGGCTCCCCGTCGGCACCGGCCACCAGGATCAGCACGGCGGCCGTGATCGGCCACAGCGAGGCGTACCCGGGGTAGGGCAACGAGTCGCCGATGATCACGCCGCAGGAGATCAGGGCGAGCAGGCCGATCCACCCGGCGACGGCGCGCACCGCGCGGGGCACGCGCAGATAGGGCATGAGCAGCGCGAGCAGTCCGCCCAGGGCGGGTTCCCACAGGCGGGCGCCGGTGTCGAAGTAGGCCCACGTCGGCTCGGTCGAGGTGATCCACAGGGAGTAGCCGAACGACAGGGCGAACACCCCGGTCACCGTCGCCGTCACCGCGGTCCGGACCCCGCCGCCCAGGCGTACGGCGGCCAGGGCGACGAGGGTGAGCAGGATCGGCCACAGCAGGTAGAACTGCCCCTGCACGCCCAGCGACCAGAAGTGCTGGACCGGGCTGGAGGCGGAGTCCCGCGCCATGTAGTCGACCGAGCCCAGCGCCAGGTGCCAGTTGACGTGGTAGAGCGCGGCGGCCCGCACGTCGGCGATGACGGCGGTCCAGCCCGATCGGGGCAGGAACAGGAAGGCCCCGATCAGGACCGCGCCCAGGACCACGGCCCCGGCCGGGAAGAGCCGCCGGGCGGTCCGGCTCCAGAACGCGCCGATGCCGATGCGCCCGTCGCGTTCCAGCGCCCGCACCATGGATCCGGTGATGAGGAACCCGGTGAGGATCAGGAAGACGTCGACGCCGCCGGAGACCGTCCCGAACCAGATGTGGTAGACGGCGATGAGCAGGGCGGCGATCCCCCGCAGCCCCTCGATGTCGTCGCGTCGGCGACGGACCTCGGGCACGCGGAACACGGGACTCTGGGCAGAAGAGGACACGGGTGGGCCTTGGGCTCGGTGAAGATGAGGGCGCAGGGGGCGGCGGCCATGGGCGCGCGGCTGAGCGCCGGAGGGATGACGGCGCTCGGGGAATGCCCTGCGTTTTCAGTATCCGATGGCTTTGACCGGATCTGGCCAGATAAGGGTCGACGTTGTCCAGTCGAGATGAAATCTGTGTTGATGTGTAGCCCTGAGCTGCGAAAACAGTGTCCGAGTTCACATCTGGAAGGCTTATCGGCCTCCCTGTGCCCGTGTTCCTTTTGTTGATTTATGGGGCGTTCATAGCAACGTGTTTGACTGAACCCGCGTCCTGTTCACGGCCGATCGCACGACAGGGGGAACACGTATGGGGTCGCGCTTCGAGGAGGACGAGTAGGAGGAAGGGGGAGGGGAACTTCTACGCCGACGAGGGCACCTTCGGGGCGCTCGCACGGCTGGACGCCGAAGAGCCCGACGGTGGCTGGTGCCCCCGGACACACGAGCCCTCCGGACGTACGAGGACCCCCGTGCCCGCGCGGCCGGGGGTCCTCGTACGTCCGGAGGCGTCCGAAGGCGCGCCCGTCCAGTATGCGGTCGACGCTCCGTGGCCGTCCGTCCGGCCGTGGGGACCGGCGGTCAGACTCCGGGCCTCTCGAACCGGGAGGGGAAGGGGAAACGGTCGGTCAGGACCCGGTGGACCATCGCGGTGACCT
>NZ_JARBUT010000007.1 GCF_028882275.1 Nocardiopsis sp. N85 | reverse complement strand
CTTCGGTTCGTGCGAGGCCGCCCGGAGAACGGGAACCTTCGGCCGCTGCGTGAACGTCCTCGTTCCTCGGGCGTCTCCTGCGCCGGCCTCCAGAACCCCGTGGGCGGCCTCGCCGATGCGCTGACGACAGGGGGGTGTCAAACGACGGGTTCGTCCAGGAGCGCGGTCAGCCACAGGTCGCGGTGGCGGGCGATGTACTCAGCCGCCGGGCCCCAGTGGCCGGCGTGTCCCCGCGCGTACAGGTCGGCCCAGGGGGCGCGGCCGGTGCGGCCGCCCTCCACCAGCAGGTCGTACATGCCGCGCACCCGGTGGTGGATCGCGTCGGGCAGTTCCTCGCGCAGGCCGCGATCGCACCCGTATCCGTCGGCCAGGGCGCGCAGGCGCACGGCGTCGGCGTGCGGGTCGCCGTCCGGGTGCAGGGGGACGAATCCGTGCGCGGCGTAGCCCAGGTCGCCCATGCGGGTGCCCGGACCGGCCCCGTCCCAGTCGATGAACACCCACCGGTCGCCGTCGCGCACCAGGTTCCACGGGGCGAGGTCGTGGTGGCACAGGACCTCCTCGCGGGGGTCGGGGATCCGCACGTCCCACACCGCCTGCTGGGGATGGCGGGGCCGGTACCGGGCGGTCAGATCGTGCAGGTCGCGGATCAGGCGGCCGAGTCGGCGCAGTTCGGCGGTGTCCAGGGGCGCGTCCCGGTCCGCGAGGGTGCCGGGGACGTACTCCAGGAGCTGGTCGCCGGTGAGGGACCGCCCGTGGGACCGGGGCGCGGCCTCGTAGCCGTGCCGGTTCAGGTACCGCAGCAGGTGGGTGACCGAGGGGGCCGCCCGGTGCCACTGTTTGCGCACGGTGTCGCCCACGCGTACGACGGGGCCGGAGGTGTTGCCGCCGTACAGGACCTCGGTCTCCTCGGTCGCGTGGTGCGGGGGAGGCGTGGTGGGTGTCATGGGCCTCATCGTCAGGGTCGTGGCGAGCGGGTGTCCAGGGGTTTTCACCCGGCGGCGGCGTTGTCGGCCTCGGCACGGTCCATGGCGGCTCCGTCGATGCGCAGCAGCCACACCAGGATCACGGAGGTCAGCACGGCCATGGAGGCGAACAGCCAGGTCGGTGAGGTGAACTCGGTGATCAGGCCGCCGGCCGCGGCGCCCAAGGGCATGGTGCCCCAGGCCAGCAGGCGGTAGCCGCTGTTGACCCGGCCGAGCACGTGGTCGGGGGTGACGCGCTGACGCAGGGACACCGTGATCACGTTCCACACGGCCATGCCGAACCCGCCCACGAGGAACCCGGCGCCGATCAGGTAGGGGTCCGCCGTGAGGGCGGGCACCCCGACCAGGCCCACGAAGGTGATCACGGAGGCGCGCAACGCCCAGGACCGGCCCAGCAGGCGCACGACGTGCGCGGCGGTCAGGGAGCCCAGGATGACGCCCAGTGCGGTGGCGGTCAGCAGCACGCCGTAGGCGGGCTCGCTCAGCCCCATGGGGGAGTCGGGTCCGACGGCGTACAGCACGAACACGGCGAAGACCGCGTTGGTGGCGAAGTTGCTGATCCCGACCATGACGGCGAAGGACCGCAGCAGACGGTGGCGCCACAGGAAGCGCAGACCCTCGGCGATGTCGGCGCGCATCGTGGTGCTCCGCTCCCGTTCCACCCGGAAGCCGCCCCGGACCAGGAGGAGCGCGCCCACGGCGACCAGCCACAGCGCGCCCGGGACGACCAGGGCCAGGGCCAGGCCGGCCGTCACCAGGAGGCCGCCCAGGGGCGGACCGACGAACTGGTTCATGGCCATCTCGGTGGCGTGCAGGCGCCCGTTGGCGCGGTCGAGCCGGGTGCGGGGGACCATCTGGGGCAGGATCGACTGGGCGGAGGTGTCGTAGAGGGTCTCGGCGGTGCCCACGCACAGGGCGACGGCGTACAGCACCCAGAGGCCGCCCAGACCGGTGGTCAGGGCCAGGGCCAGGGCTCCGGCCAGCAGGCCGCGGACGATGTTCGCGGCCAGCATCACCCGGCGCCGGTCCAACCGGTCGGCCAAGGCCCCGGCGGGCAGGGAGAACAGCAGCCAGGGCAGGGACAGGGCCAGCGCGAGCCCGGCGATGAGCAGCGGGGAGTCGGTGAAGCGGAGCGCGGTCAGGGGGAGGGCGATCTTCAGGACGCCGTCGGCGAGATTGGACAGGGAGGAGGAGGTCCACAGGCTCCAGAAGGAGCGTCCCAGACCTGTGGAGCGGGGGGTGGTCGCGGTCATGGCCCGATCCTGCCAGGGTGATCGAGAAAACTCAATCGATTCTATGGATCTCGACCGTTGTTATCATGCGGCCATGGCAGAACCAGAGCGGGCCGTACGGCCACCCACCGCCGCGCGCGAACGCCGCCCCGCCACCCCCGAGGAGGCGAAGGCCATGGGGCACCCGTTGCGGATCCGCGTCCTGCGCCTGTGCCTGGAGGAGGACCTCACCAACAAGGAGCTCGCCGACCGTCTCGACGTCACCCCCGGCACCGTCCTCTACCACGTGCGCCGCCTCGTCGACGTGGGCTTCCTCGTCCCCGGCACCCCCCGCACCGGTCCGAGCGGCGCCCTGGAGAAGCCCTACCGCGCCACCGGTGTGACCTGGTGGCTGAACGGCGACCCGAACGTCCCCGTCTCCCACGCCCCCGTCCAGGCCTTCCGTCGGGAACTCGACGAGGCCGGTCTCGAATCGGTGCGCACCTTCTCCCGGTTCGTCCTGCACCTGTCCGACGAGGACGTCTCCGAACTCGACCGGCGCATCGTCGCCGTCCTCGACGAGTTCGTCGCCACCGACGACCGTCGCCGGGAGAACCCCGTGTACAGCGGCATGTTCCTGCTGCACAGACCCGCCCGGACCGATGACGGCCCGGGTCGCCGGGAGCGACCCGACCGCGTCTGAGACCGGGCCCGCCGGACAGGGAACGGGGCGCCGACGCCCGTCGCGCCGACGCCCCCGAACGCGGGCGGTACCGACTACCCGCCGTACTGCACGTACAGGATGACCGCCAGGACGATGAGGAGCACCGCCGCGAGCACCGCCGCGGTGATCTTGACCGCCGAGTACGGGCGTTCGCCCTGCACCTCGCCCGTGCAGCCGTTCACCACGATCTGCCAGGTCTTGCCGCCGTGCAGGTAGGCGCCCGCCCACACCGGCATCAGCAGCAGCTTGCCGGTGACAGCGGAGTAGGCGGTCGACACCGACGACACCCGCTGTTCGTCGCCGCCGATGTCGTGCTTGCAGTCCTGCTCGATGGTGCGCGCCATGACCTGCTTGGCCCGGTCCAGGCCCTGCTCGGGCTCCACGTCGTACCGCAGCGCCTCGTGCCCGGCCAGGTACTCGTGCGCGTAGGGCCGCGCCTGCTGCAACGGCCAGGGCTTCAACGCGTCCACCTTCTCCGGCGCCACCTGGGTGGTGCCGTTGACGAGGACGTCGTCGAAGAACCGCGACACCCGCCCCCGGGCCGGGTACCAGCGGGTCTTGCGGACCTGGCGGGTCTTGGTGACCGTCTTGCCGTTCTCCTGGGTGGTGTAGGTCTCGGTCACCCAGTAGTACTCGCCGCGCTGGCCCTTGTAGTCCGACACCGTCTGCGCGTCGAACGTCCAGTGCGGCAGGTAGGTGCTCTTGAACCGCTCGGCCTCGTTGACCTTCTTCAGGCTGTTGGGCGCGAACCAGCGGCTCTTGGTCCAGGTGGACAGGGCGTCGCGGGCCGCACCCCGGTCCACGGTGAAGGGCAGCACCGCCTCGGGCGGCACCTGGACGTCCGCGGAGTCGTCGGTGACCAGCGGCGCCGTGCAGAACTGGCAGACCTGCGAGAGGTGATCGCCCTGCACGTGCGCCCCGCACCCCTGGCAGACGAACCGGTGCCGCGCCAGTCCCTCGGCCGGCCTGCGGGCGAACAGGGTCTGCACGGCGTGCTCGCGCACCTCACGAGTGGCCTCGGGGATCTTCTCCTGACTGCCGCAGTACGGACAGCGCATCTGACGGGCGCCGGCGGAGTACTCCAGACGGGCGCCGCAGGCCCCGCAGGGGAATTCACGGGGCGCTGTCGGCGACGGCGAGGCGGTGGTGTCGGACATGTCGACGGCCTTCTGTGGTCGGGGGAGGGGGACGCGCGGTCAGGCCGGCGGCATGGGCGGCGGGGTGGCCGCGAACAGCCCGGACAGCTCCGGCACCTGACCGGCGGGCGTCCACTGCGCCATGCCGGTCTTCCACACCAGGGTGTCGCGGGTCATCCGGCCGCCGCCGATCTGCTGGGACAGCGCGTCGGCGTCGAAGGGGCCGGACTGCCGTCCGTCCGCGCCCACGAACCACTCGGCCTGGGGCAGCGGCGGCGGTGCCGCGGCGGGCTGCGCCTGCGGCTGCTGCTGCGGAGGGGCCTGCTGCGGCTGCGGGTTCGCGTTCTGGGCCATCTGCTGGGCGGCGGCGAACCCCATGCCCATGCCCATCGCCTCGCCCATGCCGCTACCGGGCGTCGTGGCGGCGTCGCCGATCGCGGTGGCGGTCTGGAACTTCGTGTACTGGTCCATGTCGCCCAGCAAGCCCATCTGGGACCGCTTGTCCAAGGCCTTCTCGACCTCGGGCGGCAGGGTGATGCTCTCGACGTTGAAGTCGGGGATCTCCAGACCCACCGACGCCATGTCCTGGCTGAGCGCCTTGGACATGCGCTGCCCCAGGTCGTGCTGGTGGATCGCCAGTTCCAGCACCGGGACGTCGCGGGCGGCGGTGGCCAGGGCGCTGCCCAACCGGCTGACGATCATCTGCCGCAGGTAGCCCTCCGCCTCCTCGGTGCGGAACTGCGGGTCGGTGCCCACCAGTTCGGCGATGAACCGCGGCGGGTCGACCACCCGCACCGAGTAACCGCCGTACGCGCGCAACCGCACCGGACCGAACTCGGGGTCGCGGACCATGACGGGGTTCTGGGTGCCCCACTTGAAGTCGCTGAACCGGCGGGTGTTGACGAAGTACACCTCGGCCTTGAACGGAGAGTCGAACCCGTGCTTCCAGCCCTTGAGGGTGCTGAGGATCGGGACGTTGCGGGTCTCCAGTGTGTACATGCCCGGGGCGAACACGTCCGCCACCCGGCCCTCGTTGACGAACACCGCGATCTGGGACTCGCGCACGGTGAGCCGCGCGCCCATCTTGATCTCGTTGTCGTGTCGCGGGAAGCGCCAGACGATGGTGTCCCGACTGTCGTCGGTCCACTCGATGATGTCGATGAATTCGCCACGGATGGCGTCGAACAGGCCCACGTGTGCCCTCCCTGAGACTTCCCTTGTCACCGAGTTCAGACGCCTCGGCGCGCCGAGAGGTTCCCAGCTTAGAGCGATGTCCCCACGCCCTACGGATCTCCTACGGAACGCGACGGGGCGGGCACCCGCGGGTGCCCGCCCCGTCGCACGGGCCTCAAGAACGGTGGATCTGTCGTCCGGTCACCCGTCCCGGGACGATCTTCAGGATCTGATCGCGCGGCCCCTCGGCCCAGGGGACGGGCAGCCGCCCCTGGGGGATGCGGGAGAGCTCCCCCGTGTCGCGCACCCACCGACAGCGGCCGGTGAACAGCACGCTCCAGCCCTCACGGCGTTCGTCGTCGAAGTGGTCGACCTGGAAGGAGGCGTAGCCGCGGGCGTAGCGCATCACGGTGCCGGCCAGCGTGGAACGCAGCAGGATCGTGTCGTTGACCAGTGCGTAGTTGACCGGGAGCACGGTCGGCGCGGCGTCGCCCTCGATGGTGAAGGCGATCCGACCGATGTCGCGGGTGGCCACCAGGTTGAAGCAGGTCTGGCGCTCCAGGATGGTGAAACCGGCGTGGTCGTCACCGTCGGCCAGGTCGGCGCCCACGAGCATCTCCGACTCCTCGCCGAGGCGTCGGGTGCCGGCCATGTCGTCGCCGGCCGTACGCTGGCCGGGTGGCGTCGCCGCCGTGTCGCTCGCGGCGCCGGTACCGCTTTCTCGAACCATTGCGAACCCCCCGAGATGGTGCCCCCGGTTTTCGTCGGTTCCGCCATTATCGCCGTACATGGGCTCGGCGGCCGGGCCCGACGGTCCCTCGGCGAATGGCGGAGGTCCCTTTTTCCCGCCTACCCCTCGGGCCCTAGGCCTCAAACAAAAAGAGGCGTTGGGCCCCTATGCCGACAATGCTCACTGCTTAGGCTGGGTGTACGGAACCCGTGTCCAAGGCACACCGTCGTCCGACACGACGCGCACCCGTGGCACGGTGCCCCACAATGGGGGCACGGCGACCCGGGACCGGGGCCGTCGGCGAACGAGGAGGTGCGCACCTGATGGACGGCGACGACACGATCCGGGTGTTCCTGGTGGACGACCACGAGATCGTCCGCCGGGGCGTCGGCTCCCTGCTGGACGACGAGGACGGCATCCAGGTGGTGGGCGAGGCGGGCACGGCGGCCCAGGCCCTGGCCCGGGTGCCGGCGTCCACCCCCGACGTGGTGGTGCTCGACGTGCGCCTGCCCGACGGGGACGGCGTGACCGTCTGCCGGGAGATCCGCTCGATGCTCCCCGCCACGCGCATCCTCATGCTCACCTCCTACTCCGACGACGAGGCCCTGTACGGGGCCGTCATGGCCGGGGCCTCCGGCTACATCCTCAAGCAGATCCACGGCACCGACCTGGTCGGCGCGGTGCGCACGGTCGCCGAAGGGCGTTCCCTGCTCGACCCGGAATCGACCACGCGCATGCTCGAACGGCTGCGCGAGGAGGCGGTCCGCAAGGATCCGCTGAGCGAACTCACCGACCAGGAACGCCGGGTGCTGGAACTCATCGGCGAGGGTCTCACCAACCGGGAGATCGGCGCCCGCATGTACCTGGCGGAGAAGACCGTCAAGAACTACGTGTCGCGGGTCCTGGCCAAACTCGGTATGGCCCGCCGCACTCAGGCCGCCGCCTACGCGGTGCGCCTGTCCATGGACCAACACTGACGGCGGGGGCCGCGGGACGGGCGGCCCCCGTCCCCGGGGATCCGGCTCATCCCGCCGTGCGGGCGGGTACCGACCAGCGGACCACGGTGCCGGACCCGGGGGTCGAATCGATCTCCATCGATCCGCCCAGCTCCTCGGCGCGCGAGGCGACGTTGCGCAGCCCGCTGCGGTGCGCCCCCTCGGGGAGGCCGATGCCGTCGTCGGCGACCCGCAGCACGACCAGGCCGTCGGCCACCGTCACCTCCACGTCCACCGACGTGGCGTGGGCGTGCCGGGTGACGTTGGACAGCAGTTCGCGCAACACCGCCACCAGGTGCTCACCGGTGGTCTCGTCCACGGTGGTGTCCACCGGCCCCTGGGTGAGCAGCCGGGGCGCGAACCCCAACGGCTCGGCCGCGGTGTTGACCAGGTCCAACACCCGGGAACGCAGCCAGGAGGAATCCTCCCCCGAGCTCTGCAACGCGAAGATCGTCGACCGGATCTGCCGGATGGTGTCGTCCAGGTCGGTCACCGCGTTCTGCACCCGGTGGGCGGAGGCGCCGTCGTCGATCCGCCGCACCGTGCCCATCAGGGTGATCGCGGTGGCGTACAGGCGCTGGATGACGGTGTCGTGCAGATCGCGGGCGATCCGGTCGCGGTCCTCCAGAACGCTCAGGCGTTCGGAGTCCAACCGGGCCTCGGCCAACTCCAGGGCGACCGCCGCCTGGTCGGCGAAGGACCCCAGCATCCCCATCCACCCGCTCTGGAACTCCTCCTGCCCGGCGGTACGCGCCAACAGCAGCACGCCCCGTGCCCCCTCCGGCGGCCCGAACGGCAGCACCAGGATCGGGCCCAGCCCCAGTTTGGCCAGGAACTCGATGTCGGGGTCGCAGTGCTCGGAGATGTCGGTGCGGACCGCCCTGCCGCCGAGGTAGACACGGCCCAGCAGGGTGTCCGGGGCGCAGGTGAGGGCGGCCCCGCGCACCCCGGCGGCGAGGGAGGCGTTCCGGCGTCCGCGCGCGGCCCCGGCGGGGGAGTCGTCCTCCTCCTCGGGGGCGTCCCAGACCCGGACGGTGAGGGTGGCGGACTCTTCGCCGGGCATCGCGATGACCGCGATATCGGCGTGCGCCATCAGCCGGGCGCGCCGGGCCACCAGCCGCAGCACCTCCTCGGGCGGTGCGCCCGAGAGCAACCGGGTGGTGATCTGCCCGGAGGCGTCCAGCCAGGTCTCCCTGCTCTGGGTCTGGGCGAACAGCTGGGCGTTCTCGATGGCGGTGCCCGCGGCGGTCGCCAGGGCGCGCAGCAGTAGTTCGTCGTCCCCGGTGAACTGCCCGCCGTCGCGCTTGTCGGTCATGTAGAGGTTGCCGAACACCCGATCGCGAATACGGATGGGCACGCCCAGGAAGGTGCGCATCGCCGGGTGTCCCTTGGGGAAGCCCGCGGACTCGGGGTGGGAGGAGACGTCGGCCAGGCGCAGCGGCTCGGGCTCCTTGATGAGCAGGCCCAGGATGCCCTCGCCCCGGGGCCAGTGATCGATGCAGGAGATCTCGTCGGGGTGCAGGCCCACCGGGATGAACCGGCTCATCTCCCCGTCGGGGCCGATGACGCCGAGCGCCCCGTAGCGGGCGTTGACCAGGCTGCTCGCGGTCTCGGTGATGCGCAGCAGCAACGGGTCGAGCTCCAGGCCCTCGCCGATGGAGACGACCGCCTCCAAGAGGGTGCGGATGCGCTCCTGGATGGTGGAGATCTCGGTGAGCCGGGATCGGACCTCGTCGAGGAGGTCGTCCAGGCGCACTTCGGGAAGGGACAGCCGGTCCTGATCGATGGCGGGGTGGTCACCGTCACTCATGGGCGCTCTTCTCACCGTTTCTCCGAGGGTTCGGGATCGAGTCTAGATGGACCCTTCCACCGTCCGTATCCGCCTTGCCGAACTTTCCATGAGCGAGGCGCGGTCTGCCGGGACCGCAAGGGTTGCGGCTTTTTCAGGGTGACAATGATCAAGCATTGAATTTTTTTGATCGAAGACCGGGACTTTCTCCCCTTGTTCCCTCGCCTTCTCCCAGGGGAGTGATGCCCTACGGTTTTCCGGTTCGCGGGTTCCTGCGGCTACGGGAAAGCCTAGACCGATTCGGGGTCCGTGTCCGGTCGTCCACAGGGCCGATCCGCGTCCCCCGTTCCGGGTGCGTCGCACGCCGTCATCGGGTAGGGCTGGAACGAGCCGCCTCATCGACCCCGAGGAGAACTCCTTGTCCGACATCGAACCCGGTGCCGTGCTCTTCGACCTGTTCGGCGTGATCGCCCGCCACCAGTCCGAAGAGGGAAAGGCCCTGCTGGTCGCGACCATGGGCGCGACCGAAGCCCCGGACGCCTTCTGGACCGCCTACTGGGACCTGCGCCTGGCCTACGACCGCGGGGATCTCGACGGCCCCGCCTACTGGAGGGCCGTGGGGGAGCGGCTGGGCCTGGACGCGCCCCCCGCCAGGATCTCCGCGCTCATCGAGGCCGACATCGAGAGCTGGCGCGCGGTGGATCCCGAGATGGTCGCCCTGGTCGAGCGACTCGCCTCCGACGGCCGCACCATCGGCCTGCTGTCCAACATCCCCACCGAGCTCGCCGACCGTTTCGAGAAGGACAACCCGTGGCTGGCGGCCTTCTCCGTGCGGGCCTTCTCGGGCCGTCTGGGCATGGCCAAACCCGAACCCGAGGTCTACCGCTGGTGCCTGGACCGAATGGCGGTCGCCCCGCGCGAGACCCTGTTCGTCGACGACCGGACCGAGAACGTCGCGGCCGCCGAGGCCCTGGGCCTGGCCGGGCACGTGTTCACCGACCGCCCCGCGCTCGAAGCGCGCCTCTCCTGACGACACGGCGGGCCCGGGGAGCGCACGCTCCCCGGGCCCGCCGTGCGCCGGCGTCTCAGCGGCCCGCGGTCACCTTCGCCGGGGTGTCGTCCAGGGAGTCCCCGCCGGTCTCGCGGATCAGCAGCAGCGCGACCAGCGTGATGACGCCGACCAGCACCAGGTACCCGCCCACCCAGGCGATGCCGAACGCGCCCGCCAGCCAGGTGGCGATGTAGGGGGCGAACGAGGCGCCCAGCAGGCCGGCCAGGTTGTAGGCGGCCGAGGCGCCGGTGTAGCGCACCCTGGTCGGGAACAGCTCGGGCAGCAGTGCCGCCATCGGTCCGAATGTCAGGCCCATGAGCGACAGCCCGATGATGAGGAAGGCCAGTACCCCGACGGTCCCCGAACCCAGCAGCGGACCCATGACGAAACCGAAGGCGATGATCAGCGCGGTCACCGTCACCAGCACCGGCTTGCGGCCGAACCGGTCGGCCAGCAGCCCGGAGATCGGTGTGAGGATCCCGAAGAACACCACGCCCACCAGGAGGAACACCAGGAACTGGGAGCGCTCGTAGCCCAGACCGGTCTCCGGGTCGGTGCCGAAGCCCAGCGAGAACACGGTCATCAGGTAGAAGAGCACGTACGTCGCGACCATGACCAACGTGCCCAGGACGACGGCGACGAGGTTGTGGCGGAAGACCTCGACGATGGGCGTGCGCACCTGTTCGCCGGCGGCCAGGACCTTGGCGAAGGCGGGGGTCTCGTGCAGGGACAGGCGCACCCACAGTCCGACGACGATGAGCACCGTCGACAGCAGGAACGGCACCCGCCACCCCCACGCCAGGAAGGCCTCCTCGCTCATGGTCCGCGTGAGGACCAGGAACACGCCGTTGGCGAGGAAGAACCCGATGGGCGCGCCCAACTGCGGGAAGGTGCCGTAGAAGCCGCGCCTGCCGTCGGGAGCGTTCTCGGTGGCCAGCAGGGCCGCGCCGCCCCATTCCCCGCCCAGCCCCAGGCCCTGGCCGAACCGGCACAGCGCCAGCAGCAGGGGGGCGATGACGCCGGCCTGGGCGTAGGTGGGCAGCAGGCCGATGCCGACGGTGGCGATGCCCATGGTCAGCAGGGACGCCACCAGGGTGGCCTTGCGGCCGACGCGGTCGCCGAAGTGGCCGAACACCCAGGAGCCGATGGGACGGGCCACGAAGGCGATGGCGAAGGTGGCCAGCGACTGGAGGCGGGCGGCCGTCATGTCGCCCTCGGGGAAGAACAGCAGCGGGAAGACCAGGACGGCCGCGGTCGCGTAGATGTAGAAGTCGTAGAACTCGACGGACGTGCCCACCAGGCTCGCGGTGAGGACCCTGCGCCGCGGGTTGGTCGGCGGATCCACCGATGCGGGTGCGCCGCGTTCCGGGTTCGGTTGCTGTTCGTCGACGTCCGTCATGGACTTCTTTCCAGTTCAGGGTAAGGGTCTTCGGTGTGGGGGATGATCGGATGTTAGACCTGTGCGACAGCATGTGGGACATCCGTCTCGGAATATGGACACCCGAACTTCTCGTGTCCATCCCTCAGGCCGGGGTCGGTCGCCGGAGATCCCGGCGCTCCAGGGGGTCCGGTCCGTGCCGTGCCCTCGATCACATTCCCCGGCTCGTGCCGGGGGCGTGTCACGTCCGAGGGGGTCCGTTCCGTCCATCGGTAGGACGGAACACCCTCAAGGGAGGCACACCATGGTCCACGAACTCCTCGTCCTCGGCGCCGGATACGCCGGACTCGCCGCCGCCCGACACGCCGCCCACCACGCCCGCCACCACGGTTCCCCGCTGCGCGTCACCCTCGTCAACGCCACCGACACCTTCGTCGAACGGGTCCGCCTGCACGAGGTCGCCGCCGGACGCGACGTCGGCGTCCACCCCCTCTCCGACTCCCTCGACCCCTCCGTCGACCTCGTCGTCGGCCGGGCCGAGGCACTGGACCTCACCGGCCGCGCCGTCGACGTCCGCGTCGGGGACCGGGTCCGCGCCCTGCGCTACGACACCCTCGTCCACGCCCTGGGCAGCGCCGCCGCCCTGGACGGGGCACCCGGCGTCGCCGAGCACGCCGCCTCGATCGCCGGGCTGGAGGAGGCCCGCGACCTGGCCCGCCGCATCGCCACCGAACGCCCCCGCACCCTCACCGTCGTCGGCGGTGGTCTCACCGGGCTGGAAGCGGTCACCGAACTGGCCGAGACCCACCCCGACCTGCGCGCGCACCTGATCACCTCCGGGCCCGTCGCGGCCGACACCGACCCCCGGGGTCGGGCCCACGTCCTGCGGGTCCTGGACCGGTTGGGCGTGGCGGTCCACGAGCACACCCGGGTCGCCGCCGTCGAGGCCGACCACGTCAAGCTGGAGGACGGCGACCTGCTGGAGACCGACCTCACGGTGTGGAACGCCGGGTTCACGGTCCCCTCCACGGCCGCCGACGCCGGACTGACCGTGGACGGCGACGGGCGCGCCCTCGTGGACGGCACCCAGCGGTCGGTCTCCCACCCGGACGTGTACGTGGTGGGCGACGCCGCCCACGTCGACGGTGTGGACGGTCGCGCGCTGCGCATGTCCTGCGCCATGGGCCTGCCCATGGGGTGGTCGTCCGCCGACGCGATCGCCGCCCGGCTGGCCGGCCGCGAACCGGACGCCTCGCCCTTCGGGTACCTGACCCGGTGCGTCAGCCTGGGGCGGCGCGACGGGCTCGTCCAGTTCGTGCGCGCCGACGACTCCCCGCGCCGGCTCATCCTGACCGGGCGCACGGCGGCCCGTGTCAAGGAGATGATCGTGGCCTCCGCCTACGGCGGCCTCAAGGGCCACGGCCGGAGCCGACTCCAGGCCGACACGGTCCTGTCGCTGGCGCGCGGGTCGGCCCGTCGTTTCCCGGGCGGACGCGCCTGACCCGGGGCCGGTCCCGCCCGGCCTACGCCCGGTCGGCGCCCCGAGGGTGCCGGTCGGGCACCGCGCCGGTGGGGACGATCCGGGTGCAGCGGTCGCGCAGCCGCTTGACCAGCTCGCCGTTGGCCCGGTCGCTGCGCTCCACCCACTCCCGGGCGGCCTCCTCGTCCTTGCCGCCCGCCATCTGACGGCGCAGCAGCCGGCGTTCGCGCAGCGCGTCGTCGGCCTCCACGTACCAGAGCCCGGCGAACAGGGGGCGCAGCCCGCCCCAGGGCTCGGCGTCCCAGGCCAGGTAGTTGCCCTCGGTGACGATGAGCCGGGTGTGCGGTGCGATCACGTGCCGGGCCGCGATGGGTTCGTGCAGCCGACGGTCGTAGTCGGGAACGTAGACGGGGTGGTCGGTCTCCACGAGCAGCCGTCGCACCAGGGCGGCGTACCCGTGCGCGTCGAAGGTGTCGGGGGCGCCCTTGCGGTCGAGGCGGTCCAACCGCTCCAGTTGCGCGTTGGACAGGTGGAAGCCGTCCATGGGCAGGTAACCGGCGGCCCCTTCGCCCAGCCGGGCGTCGACGCCGGCGACCAGGTGGCGGGCGAGCGTGGACTTGCCCGCGCCGGGGGCGCCGGTCAGGCCCAGGAGGACACGGCCGCCCTCCGCGGCGCGGAGCAGGGCCAGGACGTCGTCGACGAGTGCTTCGGGCATGGGGCCGAGCCTATGTCCTCGGGGGCCGGGGGGCGATCGGTCGTCCACGATGGGCCCGTGTCCTCCCTGGCCCGGGGAGGGGTCGCCCTCGCGGGTCTCCTCCCACCGGCCCTCGACCACGGGCCGTGCGTCGAGGGCCCCTCGTCCCGACCGGGGCGGCCGGCCGTGATCGCGGGGTGAGGACACGCGCGAGGGGCGGCCCGTCGACGGGCCGCCCCTCGCGCGTCGGGTCAGGGCGCGTGCCCCACGTAGGCCAGCGCCTGCCGCAGCAGCACGTCCTGGCCGTCGTTCATCTCCTCCAGCACCCGCGCGTCCGCCGCCTCCTCCGGGGTGAACCACATCAGGTCCAAGGCGTCCTGGCGCGGCTGGCAGTCGCCCGACACCGTCACGATGTAGGCCAGGGCCACCGCGTGCTGGCGCGGGTCGTGGAACGGGGTCACCCCGGGGGTGGGGAAGTACTCGGCCACGGTGAACGGCTGCGGGGAGCTGGGGATGCGCGGCAGCGCCACCGGCCCCAGGTCCTTCTCCAGGTGGCGCAGCAGGGCGTCGCGGACGCGTTCGTGGTACAGGACCCGGCCCGAGACCACCGATCGGTGGAATCTGCCGTCGGGGGACGCCCGCATCAGCAGCCCGACGTGGGTGACCTGGCCGACGTCGTCCACCCGGACCGGGATGGCCTGGACGTACAACACGGGCATGCGGCCGCGGATGTTCTCCAACTCCTGGGCTGAGAACCAGCCGGGTCGGGTATCGGCGGTTTCGGTCATCGGGGTGCGCGGCGCCGTTCCGCCCGAGGGCGGAAGGGGAACGCCGCTCCCTCCCTTCTGTGCGCTGTGCGTCGGCCCGGGGTCCTCGGGGGACACGGCCCGTTACCGCTTACCGCACCGGTTCTATCGCACCCGGGGCTCCGGGGCACGGTGCGGGGGCGGGTCCGGGTGTGTCCGAGAGAGGAACGTGCGACCGTTCCGAGGGTCGGGTCGGGTGGTCCGGAAGGTCAGGTCTTCCTGTCCTCGCGGCCATATCGGCGAGATTTCAACGGTTTTCCTCGCAAAAAGCCTCCCAGAGTCTCTCTGGAGAGGTTACGATCTCGTACGCGGTTGCGTAGTGAAAAGATTACGTCCGGTGAGAGGTGGCCTCAGTGGCACGGGATGTCCGGTTCTCCCTCCGGGAATGTCTCCCCCACACGGGTGTGACGGTGGTTCCGGTGAGCGGTGAGATCGATCTGGCCACCGCCGCCGCCATGCGCGATCGGTTGGCGGCCGCGGCCCGTGACGAGGACTGCGAGTGCCTGGTCGTGGATCTGGCCGACGTCGTCTTCCTGGACGCGAGCGGGGTGGGCGCCCTGGTGGCGGTCCGGCGGATCCTGGCCGGTCGGGGGAGCCGCATGGTCCTGGCCCGCCCGCGTCCGGCCGTCGTTCGGGTCCTGCGCATCCTGGGCATGGACCGGGTCTTCGAGATCGTGCCCGCGCCGCCCGTCCGCTGAGCCCGACGCGCGCCGGTCCCGGTGCGGGCACCGGGACCGGTCGTCGCCGATGGGCGTGGAGGACGGTCAGCCCCGGCCGCCGCCCGACTCCACGCCCGGCCCCGTGTCCCGCTCCAAGAACTCGGTGAGCAGGTCGGGGACCGCCTCCTCGGCCCAGGCCAGGCCCTGGCCCAGGCCCACGTCGGTCGCGGTGTACACGCCCTCGCCCGCGGCGGTGGTGGCCGACACGCTCGCCAGTCCCACCCGACGCTGGAACGGCGAACGGGTGATCCGCCAGCCGATCACCGCCGAGCGCTCCAGGGCCACGGTGTCGCGCACCGCCATGCCCTGGCGCACCACCAGGTAGCGGGGGTGCAGGCCGTGCCCCAGAGCCCGGTAGGAGCCGAACGCGTACCAGAACGCCATCGCGCCGAACGCGGCGCCGAGCACCCACCATCCCCAGGCCGGGGCGGACTCCACCGCGTACGTGGCCACCGGCAGCGGGTTGAGCTCCTCCTCGATCCCGTGGGCGACCTCCCACCAGGCGGCGGTGGCCAGCGAGTGCAGCCACGTCAGCGTCCCGGCCACGACCAGGCCCGCCACCGCGGCCCACCCGGCCCGCACGAACCGACGGCGCAGCGCGGCCCTCGGGTGCGGCGTCAAGGGCGGATCCAGGGGCGACTCCGGGGTCCGCATCAGGTCGGCGGCCAACGTGCGGGCGCGGGCCCGGGGCATGGCCGGGGAGAGGCGGCTCTTGGCCTGGGTCTTCTCGTCGTCACCCGCCGACAGACCGGTGGCGACCGCCCGTACGGCCGCGCCGCCCACCGCGCGCAGCACGAACGGTTCGTGCAGGGTGACGCCGTTGAGGCGGCGCCCCTCCACCGACAGCGACACGCTGGTGAGCAGGCCCCGGCGCAGGCGCACCGTTCCGTCGCCCTCCCGGGTCAGGCGGTAGTCCCACCAGGTCTCGACCGCCACGGCCAGGAGCACGACCGCGCCCGAGACCAACAGCGTCAACAGCGACAGCGGCACCACGACCAGAGCGCGGGTCATCACGAACGAGCCGATCTCGGCGGTGCTGGGCAACCCGGCCTGCTCGGAGATCCACCGGTAGATCCAGCCCTCGCTCTGGGCGTTGGCGCCGATCAGCGCGGCGATGGCGCCGATGCCGATGCCCAGGGTGGCGGTGGTGGCGGGGGCGTAGGAGAACCAGCGCGGGTCCAGCCGGGCCAGCTCCAGCCCGGTGGTCTCGTCGGTCTCCGCGCCCTCGGGGGTCGGACCGCCCGCGCCCGCGCGGTGGAGCAGTTCGCGGCGCAGCCGCTCACCCTGCGCGACGGTGACGAACTGGAGCTTGAGCCGGTCGGAGCCCGCCTGCTCGCCGGTGCCGATGGTGACCGAGCACAGGCCGAAGGGGCGGGTGTACAGCGGCGCGGCCACGTCCACGCTGCGCACGCGTTCGCGCGGCACCGAGCGGTAGGTCTTGGCGAAGACGCCCGAGCGCATCTCCATGCGCTCGTCGGTGACCCGGTAGGAGATCGCGCGCAGGATCACCATGTCGACGGCGGTCAGGCCGGCGATGAGGGCCAGGGCCCCGGGCAGGGGCGCGACGGCCCACCAGGGGTGGCCGAGGACGACGAGGACGACGGTGCCGATGATCGCGGTGGGGACGATGAACACCGCGCCGACGGCGGTGTCGGCCCACACGCTCAGCGGATGGATGCCCTGCCAGTCGCCCAGGGGGGTGCGATCGGTCGGCGGTGGCTGCACGGTGGTCATGTCGCGTCCCCCGGAACGGCCTGGGTGGTCTCGGTGAGCCGGTCGGCGACCCGCGTCGCCAACGCGTGGTCGAGGCCGGCGATCTCGATGGGGCCGGCGGCGGAGGCGGTCGTGACGGTCACGCTCGACAGTCCGAACGCCCGCTGGAGGGGGCCGCGTTCGGTGTCCACGGTCTGGATGCGCGACATGGGGGCCACCCGCCACTCCTGCCAGAGCCAGCCGCTGGAGGTGTAGACGGCGGTGTCGGTGACCTCCCAGCGGTGGACCCGGTAGCGCCACCGCGGCATCACCACGGTGATGAGGAGTCCCAGGCCGCCGATGACGGCGGCGGCGATGAGGAACCAGGGGCGTACCGGCTCCCAGATGAGCGCGGGGACGACCGGGATCACGGTCAGGGGCACGGTGACGGCCAGGGAGCGGGTCGTCCACCAGCGGACGGCTCGGGGGTCCACACGGTGCTGGGGTGGGCGCAGGCGCGGTGTGTCGGTGCTCATCGTGGCCGCGTCTCCTCTCGGTGTTCGGGGGTTTCGGAACCGGCTGTAGGAAAAGTGATATCACAATGCTATGCTCCGGTCATCACCCCCGAGGAGAACGGACCACAGATGGACGAACGGATCGAACCCGCGCCGCAGTACCGTGAGACCCCGGCCAGGACCCGGGACGGCATCGGCATGGCGGTCCTGGCCCTGGCGCTGATCCTGGTCGGGGCCGCCGTCGCCGGAGCGCCGTTCCTGATCGGCGTCGAGATCCTGCCGCTGTTCGTCGCCCTGCCGGTCGGCATCGTCATCGGCGCGATCGGCCTGTTCCTCTTTCTGGGACTGACCATGGTCGCCCCCAACGAGGCCCGCGTCGTGCAGCTCTTCGGCCGCTACGTCGGCAGTGTCCGCACCGACGGCCTGCGCTGGGTCAACCCGCTCACCGAGCGCACCGCCGTCTCCACCCGCATCCGCAACCACGAGACCTCCGTCATGAAGGTCAACGACGCCTCCGGCAGCCCCATCGAGATCGCCGCCGTCGTCGTCTGGCAGGTCGAGGACACCGCGCGCGCCACCTTCGAGGTCGACGACTTCGTGGAGTTCGTCTCCATCCAGACCGAGGCCGCCGTCCGCCACATCGCCGGCCACTACCCGTACGACTCCTACGACGCCGAGGGCGCCCTGTCGCTGCGCGACAACGCCGACGCCATCACCGAACGCCTGTCGAAGGAGATCGGCGAACGCGTCGAGGCCGCCGGCGTGCGCATCGTGGAGTCCCGGTTCACCCACCTCGCCTACGCCCCCGAGATCGCCCAGGCGATGCTCCAGCGCCAGCAGGCCGGCGCGCTGATCGCCGCTCGCGCGGAGATCGTCGAGGGCGCGGTGGGCATGGTCGACCGCGCCTTGGCCCGCCTGTCGGAGGAGCACGTGGTCGAATTGGACGAGGAGCGCAAGGCCGGCATGGTCAGCAACCTGTTGGTGGTGCTGTGCTCGGACCGGCCGGCCAGCCCGGTCGTCAATACGGGGACGTTGTACCAATGATCGGATGAGGTTGCCGTGCCGGAGCGCAAGAAGGTGCTGCTGAGGCTCGACCCCGCCGTCCACGACGCCTTGGCGCGGTGGGCGGGGCAGGAACTGCGCAGCACCAACGCCCAGATCGAGTTCCTCCTGCGCCGCGCCCTGGGCGACGCGGGACGGATGCCGAAGAAGGCCGGGGACATCCCCCGTCGCGGCCGACCGCGCAAGCAGGACCCCTCGGACACCGAGGACTGACACCCCCGCGCACACGACGGCGCCGGGCGCCCCGAGGGGGCCGCCCGGCGCCGTCCGCCGTTCGGCGGGTCCGGCCGGTGCCGGAAGAGGGTCAGAGGGCCGCGGCGGCGGCGCGACCGGCGGTGCGACCGGAGAAGAGGCAACCGCCGAGGAAGGTGCCCTCCAGGGCGCGGTAGCCGTGCACGCCGCCGCCGCCGAACCCGGCGACCTCGCCGGCCGCGTACAGGCCCGGCAACGGGGTGCCGTCGGCGCGCAGCACACGCGCGTCCAGGTCGGTGTGCAGGCCGCCGAGCGTCTTGCGGGTGAGGATCCGCAGACGCACCGCGATGAGCGGGCCCGCCTTGGGATCGAGGATCTGATGCGGTGCCGCCACCCGGATCAGCTTGTCCCCCCGGTAGTTGCGCGCCCCGCGGATCGCCGTCACCTGGAGGTCCTTGGTGAACGAGTTGACCATCTCACGGTCGCGGGCCACCACCTCGCGGGTGACCACGTCGGCGTCCAGCACCCCGTCGCCCGCGATCGCCTTCATCTTCCGGATGAGCGCGGGGAGCCGGTCGGCGACCGCGAAGTCCACCCCGTGCTCCTTGAACGCCTCCACCGGTCCCGGGGCGCCCGGCAGCACCCGCTTGAGGAGGAGCCCGACGTCCTTGCCGGTCAGGTCCGGGTTCTGCTCCGACCCCGAGAGCGCGAACTCCTTCTCGATGATCTTCTGGGAGAGCACGAACCAGGTGTAGTCGTGGCCGCTCCTCATGATGTGGTCGAGTGTGCCCAGGGTGTCGAACCCCGGGAAGCACGGGGCGGGCATCCTCTTGCCGGTGGCGTCCAGCCACAGCGACGAGGGCCCCGGCAGGATGCGGATGCCGTGGCGGGACCAGATCGGGTCCCAGTTCTGGATGCCCTCGGTGTAGTGCCACATCCGGTCCGGGTTGATGATCCGCCCGCCCGCGTTCTCGGTGATGGCGAGCATGCGCCCGTCGACGTGCTCGGGCACCCCCGACAGCATGTGCTCGGGCGGGTCGCCCAGGCGCGCGGGCCAGTTCGCGCGCACCAGGTCGTGGTCGGCGCCGATGCCGCCGGAGGTGACGACGACCGCCTGCGCGGCCAGTGCGAAGTCGCCGACCACGTCGCGGTTGCTGGCCTGCCCACGTTCGACGTCGCTGGGCGCGAGCACCGCGCCGCGCACCCCCGTCACGGTGCCGTCGGTGACGACGAGTTCGTCGACGCGGTGGCGGAAGCGCAGGGAGATCAGGCCGCGTTCGGCGGCGTCGCGCACCCGGCGTTCGAACGGGGCGACCACACCCGGGCCGGTGCCCCAGGTGATGTGGAAGCGGGGCACCGAGTTGCCGTGCCCGCCGGCCAGATGGCCGCCGCGTTCGGCCCATCCCACGATGGGGAAGAGTCGCAGCCCCATCTCCCGCAGCCAGGAGTACTTCTCCCCGGCGGCGAAGTCCACGTAGGCCTCGGCCCACTTGCGCGGCCAGGCGTCCTCGGGGCGGTCGAAGGCGGCGGTGCCCATCCAGTCCTGGAGGGCCAGCTCCTTGGAGTCGCGGATGCCCATGCGGCGCTGTTCGGGGGAGTTCACGAAGAACAGGCCGCCGAAGGACCAGAACGCCTGCCCGCCCAGGGACCGCTCGGGTTCCTGGTCGAGCAGGATCACCTTCTTGCCCGCGTCGGCCAGCTCGGCCGCCGCCGCCAGGCCCGCCAGGCCCGCGCCGACGACGATCGCGTCGGCCTGATCCGTTCCGCTGCTCATGGGGGTGCGTCTCCTCGGAGGTCGGCCGTGCCGGAGGGCACGGTGTGCGCGATGGTGACGACTGTGCTCCTTCGTGCGGTGGAGGGCAAGGGCGATGTGTGTCGTACGCCACGGCTTTTGTCAGGTGATGACAAACCCATCGGTACGCGCCCGGTGTTCGCCCCGGTGCCGTACCCGACCGTGGCGGTTCTGGTCGATCCGTGGGCCGCGGTGGCGGCGACGTCCCTGTTCGGTGCCGGGCGCGCTCGGCGCTCGACGGGCGGCGGCCCGATCGCCGTGTACGCCCTGACGTGGTTCTTCTCCGCACCGGCCTGCGCCGTCGCCTTCCCCGGGTCCCCGCCTTCCCCGGCGACGGTCGTGCTCGTCGCGGCCGTGTACCGGACCCGCTTCCCGAATCGGGGCCGCGGCGGGCCCCGCGGCCCCGGACCCACGAGCGCGAGCGGGAGGTGACGGCGGGGGGTTCCGAGGGGCGGACGTGAGCCGGGGGCGCCGGGCGGCGCCCCCGGTCGGTCAGGCGCCGAAGCGGATCAGCGAACGCCCGCCCTTGCCCTGGCCCATCCGCTCGAACGCGGCGGCGATCCCCTCCAGGGGGATCTCGTCGGTGACCATCGCCGCCAGCTTCAGATCGCCCGAGCGCACGCTCTCGGCGACGATCGGCACGTCGCGGGCCGGGTCGCTGGACCCGTACACGCACCCGCGCAGCGTGCGGGCCTGGTGGAACAGCTCCAGCGCGTTGAAGGTCACCTCGTCGTGGGCGGACCCCACGCCGACCACGGTGATCGTGCCCCCGCGTCGGCTGATGTTCCAGGCCGTGCGCACCACCTTGGCCGAGCCCACCACCTCGAACACGTGGTCGGCGCCGCGTCCGCCGGTGAGCGCCCGCACCGCCTTGAACAGGTGCTCGTCGGCGAGCAGGAACTCGGTGGCGCCCAGGGAGCGGGCCAGCTCCTCCTTGGCGGGGGAGACGTCCACGGCGATCACCGGGTCGGCCCCGGCCAGGCGGGCCGCCTGCAACACCGACAGGCCCACCCCGCCCAGTCCCATGACCACGGCGGACTGCCCGGCCCGCACGGCGGCGGAGTTGTTGACGGCGCCCCATCCGGTGAGCACCGCGCACCCCAGCACGGCCGCGGCCGCCGGGTCCAGGCCGTCGGGCAGCGGCACCACGGCGTCCGCGTCCATCACGGTGGCCTCGGCGAACGCGCCGCAGCCCAACCCGGGATGGACGGGGGTGCCGTCGGTGAGGTGGGCGTAGGGGACGGCGGCCCGGTCCAGGGCGTGTTTGCACAGGTGAGGCTCGTCGTTGCGGCAGAACCAGCAGGCGCGGCAGGCGGGCGCCCAGTTGAGGATGACGTGCTGGCCCGGGCTCACCGAGGTGACGCCCTCACCGACGGCCTCGACGGTTCCGGCGCCCTCGTGGCCCAGGACGGCGGGCCACTTCTGGGCGAGGGTCCCGTTGGACAGGGACAGGTCGGAGTGGCACACCCCGGCCGCGGCGATGCGGACCCGTACCTGACCGGGGCCGGGGTCGGGCAGTACCAGGTCCCGGATCTCGGGGGGCGCGCCCAGTGCGGAGAAGACGGCGGCCTTGACGGTCGTACTCATGGGAGGAACTCCAATCACGGACTGCCGTGACACTAGCAATACCGACCGGTCGGTTCACGAACGGGGCTCGGTATGGGAAGGTTTCGGTCCGAGGGATCCCCTGACCCGTTCTTTGTGCTTCTCGACCGGTATTTTGCCCGGTCACGGTGATCATGGGAGCAGGGGAGGCACCATGGTCAATCCTGTCTGGGTGGGCACTCTGATGTTCGGCGAGGTCCCGATAGGGGTCCGCCTCTACAGCGCCCGCGAACGGCGCGGTCCGGTCCTGCACCAGTTCGAACGCGGCACCGCCGACCGCATCCGCTACGTCCGCGTCAACGAGCGCACCGGCGAGGAGGTTCCCGCCGAGGACATCGTGCGCGGCGCCCGCACCGCCGTCGAGGACGAGTACGTCGTCCTCGAACCCGAGGAGGTGGAGGAGATCCTCCCGCACGGGTCGCGCACCATGCGCATCGACGGGTTCGTCTCCGAGGGCGCCGTCGGGCCCCTGTGGTACGCCGCGACCTACTACGTCGCCCCGCGCGACCCCGGCGACGCCGAGCCCTATCGGCTGCTCTACAGCGCCCTGGACCAGACCCGCCGGGCGGGCACCGCCACGGTGGTCCTGCGCGACCGCGAGTCCCCGGTCCTCATCGAACCGGCCCGGGGCGTGTTGTCGGCCTCCACCCTGTGGTGGCCGGACGAGGTGCGCACCCCCGACGACGTCATGCCGCCGGTTCCGCACGTCGCCCTGGGCAAGGAGGAACTGGCCCTGGCCCGCGAACTCGTCGGCTCCATGGCGATGGACTGGGACCCGGCCCACTACGACGACAGCTACGGCCACCGACTGACCGAGCTGGTCCGGGCCAAGGCCAAGGGGGGGACCATCACCCACCGTCCCGGCGACAGGAGCCGTCCGCGCCGTCCCGAGGGCCGCGGGGACGACGCGCTCCAGGACGCGCTGCGCCGCAGCCTGCCCGGCCCGCGACCGCCCGGCCGGGGCGAGGGCCGGCGCACCAAACGCGAACTGCTCCGGCGCGCCTCGGAACTGGACGTGCCGGGCCGCTCCAAGATGAACCGCGAGGAACTGGAGGAGGCGGTGTCCCGGGCGGGTGGGCGCTGATCACGATCCCTGCGGGTGCGGGGATCTTTTCATCGGACCGTTCCTCTTGGCCCGACCCGGGCGCGGGTATCCCTTCATCGAACGTGGTGGACCACGGGCGATAAAGACCTGTACCACCGCGGCTCGTCCCGTGTTCTGAACGGTTTTCACTGGAGGTTCAATGGAGAACCCGGCCGGTTCGGTGGCTGTTCGACGGCACTATCTGATGTGCCGTCCCACCTACTTCGCGGTCGAATACGCGATCAATCCCTGGATGGACCCGGCGGTGCGGGTCGACCGGGACAGGGCCATTCGACAATGGGAGGCGCTGCGCGACCTCTATCTCGAACTGGGGCACGAGGTCGACGAG
Organism: Nocardiopsis sp. N85; assembly: GCF_028882275.1. Taxonomy (GTDB): domain Bacteria; phylum Actinomycetota; class Actinomycetes; order Streptosporangiales; family Streptosporangiaceae; genus Nocardiopsis; species Nocardiopsis lambiniae. The sequence goes on along the minus strand of NZ_JARBUT010000007.1, from coordinate 271,847 downwards.
ATCGCCCCCATCGAGGGACTGCCCGACATGGTGTTCGCCGCCAACGGCGGCCTGGTGGTGGACGGCCGGGTCTACGGCGCCCGGTTCGCCAGCGCCGAGCGCACACCGGAGGGGCCCGCCTACCTGGAATGGTTCCGCGCGGCCGGGTTCTCCGAGACCCGCGAGCCCAAGCACGTCAACGAGGGGGAGGGCGACTTCATCACCCTCGACGACGTGATCCTCGCCGGTACCGGATTCCGTACCGACGCCGCCGCACACCAGGAGGCCGAACGTTTCCTGGGCCGCCCGGTCGTGACCCTGCAACTGGTCGATCCGCGTTTCTACCACCTGGACACGGCGCTGTTCGCCCTGCCGGGCGACCGTATCGCCTACCATCCGGGCGCCTTCTCGGCGGGGAGCCGCCGGGTACTGGAATCGCTGTTCCCCGACGCCCTGATCGCCACCGAGGACGACGCCCGGGTCCTGGGCCTCAACGCGGTCTGCGACGGGCGCAACGTGGTCATCGCCGCCGAGGCCACCGCATTGGCCGACCGGCTGCGCGCCGAGGGGCTGATCGTCCACCCGGTCGAGCTCGACGAATTGCGCAAGGCCGGCGGCGGCGCCAAGTGCTGCACGTTGGAGCTGCGCCCCGCGCGCCTGTGAGGCCGTACGCACCGCGCTGACAAGGGGCGGCCGGGAACCGCGCACTCCTGTGCGGCATCCGGCCGCCCAAACCTCCCCGAATGTGGGAAACGCCACCATGTGTAAGGGTGGACTCACCGGTAGTCACAGGTCATGCGGCCGCCACGGAATCCGAAGGCGTCCTCGCCGAAAACCGGGTGACGACAGGCCCTGGTGAAAACGCGGCAAACCAATAAAGTTCTGAAACGTGAAGACCAAACAGCGCAGACTGCCCCGTCGGATCCGTGAACAGCTGATGATCGATGCCGCCGTCACGGCCTTCTCCCGAAGCGATTACCACACGGTGCGCGTCGAGCAGATCGCCGAGGCCGCGGGCACGTCCAAGCCGACGATGTACCACTATCTGGGCTCCAAGGAAGGGATTTTCAACGCCTGTGTGCGCCGCGAATCCGAGCGGCTCATCCTCGCCCTGCGCACCGCCGCCCACGACCCCTCGATCCCGGCCGGGGACGACCCCCTGCGCCGCGGAATCCGTGCCTTCTTCGGATTCGTGGTCGACAACCGGGAGAGCTGGACCGTCCTGTACCGTCGCGCCGCCGCCCAGGGCGGCCCCTTCGCCGCCGAGGTGACCCGGGCGCGCGACCGCGTCCTGGCCGAGGTCACCGCCCTCATCACCACCTGCGGCGGCCTGCCCGGGGCCGCCGACTCCCGCGACGCCGAACTCCTGGCGCGGATCGCGGTCAGCACCGCCGACGCCTTCGCCGACTGGCTGCTGGACCACCCCGAGGAGAGCCCCGACACCATGGCCGACCACGTCACCGCTCTGACGTGGGCGCATCTGGAGGCCCGCACCGTCACGGCCGGAGGCTGAGGCGGGGCGCGTCCGTGCGCCGGAGCGCCCCGCCGCTCCGGCTCAACCGATCGCGCTCATCATGTGCTTGACCCGGGTGTACTCCTCCAGGCTGTAGGACGACAGGTCCTTGCCGTAACCCGAGTGCTTGAAGCCGCCGTGCGGCATCTCCGACACCAGCGCCCCGTGGGTGTTGATCCACACCGCGCCGAAGTCCAGCTCCGCGCCCACCCGCAGCGCCCGGGCGTGATCGGTGGTCCACACCGACGACGCCAGCCCCTGTTCCACGCCGTTGGCCAGCGCGACCGCCTCCTCCTCGGTGGCGAACCGCTGCACGGTGATGACGGGGCCGAAGATCTCCTCGCGCACGATCTCGTCATCGGGGCGCAGCCCCGTGACCACGGTCGGGGCCAGGAAGAACCCGCGATCGCCCACCCGGTGCCCGCCGGTCGCCACCGTCGCGTGCGCGGGCAGCCGCTCGATCAGCCCCAGGACGCGGGCGAACTGGTCGGCGTTGTTGAGCGGACCGAAGTCGCTCGTCTCCCCGCTGGGCAGCCCGGTGACCCGCTCCTTCGCCCGAGCGACCAGCTCGGCCACGAACGCGTCGTGCAGATCCTCGTGCACCAGCACCCGGGAGGCGGCGGTGCAGTCCTGCCCGGCGTTGAGCAGCCCGGCGGCCAGCACGCCCTCGGCGGTGTCGGCCGGGTCGGCGTCGCCGAAGACCAGGGCCGGCGCGTTGCCGCCGAGTTCCAGGTGCAGGACCTTGAGGTCCTCCGACGCCGCCTGGGCCACCTGCACGCCCGCCCGGGTGGAACCGGTCACCGAGACCAGCCGCACCGCCGGGTGGGAGGCCACCAGTCGGCCGGTGTCGCGGTCTCCGACCACCGTGTTGAGCACGCCGGCGGGCAGGACGCCGGCGGCCAGCTCGGCGAGCATCACCGTGGTGGTGGGCGTGGTCTCGGCGGGCTTGAGCACCACCGTGTTCCCTGCGGCCAGCGCCGGACCGATCTTCCAGACCGCCATCATCAGCGGGTAGTTCCACGGGGTGATGCCCGCGCACACCCCCAGCGGTTCACGACGGATCCAGGAGGTGTGGCCCTCCAGGTACTCGGCCGCGGCCCGGCCCTCCAGGTGGCGGGCGGCCCCGGCGAAGAACCTCAGGGTGTCCACGCAGAAGGGGATCTCCTCGTTCAGGACGTCCGCGCGAGGCTTGCCGGTCTCGCGGCACTCGGCGTCGGCGAACTCCTCCGCGCGGGCGGCCAGGGCGTCGGCCAGGGCGAGCAGGGCGTCCTGGCGGCGGGACGGGGTGGCACGCCGCCAGGCGGCGAAGGCCCGCAGAGAGGAGTCCATGGCCGCCTCCACCTCGGCGGCCCCGAAGACCCCGGACCGGCCGTGGACCTCGCCGGTGACCGGGTCGACGAGCTCCAGGACGGGGCCCTCCGGGGCGGGCAGCGGCTCGCCGTCGACGAGACCGGGCAGGGTGGCGAACTCGTGGATGCGCATGTGTCCTCGTGTCGATGGGGTGATGGAACGGGTGGGGCCGTGGGCGGTCGTCATCGGGCCGGGACGCTCGGACGCGGCTCCGGTTCGGGCTCGGACCCGGTGTCCGGCGCGGCCGGGACCAGTCGAGGCCCGGCGGGCCCGAACACCGACCGCGGCTCGGGGAAGAGCACCAGCGCCGCCGGGTAGACGACGGCGGCGGTAATCAGCGCCACCGGCAGGCTCAGGTCGATGCCGCCGGCCAGGTTCCCCAGCGGCCCCACCAGCATCGGTGTGTTGGCGAAGACCAGACCCATCGCGGCGGCGGCCAGCCAGGCGGCCATGGCGCGCCAGTTCACGCCCCGGGTGAACCAGTAGGCGCCGCCCTTGCGGCCCTCGTTGAACACCTGGAGGTCCTCGACCCGGTAGAACCCCCGCCGGAACAGGTAGCCCAGCATCAGGATGACCATCCACGGCGACGTGAGCAGCACGATGAGGATCACGAAGGCGTTGATCGTCTCGACGATGTCGAACAGGAACGTGCCGACGAAGATCAGCACCAGAGCCAGGCAGCCCACCACCACGGTGCCCTGCACCCGGTTCAGCCGCGGCACCAGGGAGGAGAAGTCCAGGCCGGTGCCGTACAGCGCGGTGGTGCCGGTGGAGAGACCGCCGACGAGGGCCACCAGCAGCAGCGGAAGGGCGTACCAGAGCGGGGAGACCACGGCCAGGCCCGTCACGTAGTCGCCGGGGTCGGCGACCAGGGTGGCGGTGGCCAGCCCGAAGAAGAACGGGAGCAGGGTCGCGACCTGCGCCAGGAACGGCGCGGCCAGCATCGACCGGGTGGAGTGGGAGGCGGGGATGTACCGCGACCAGTCGCCCAGGAACCCGCCGAACGACACCGGGTTGGCCATGATGGTCAGCACCGCCAGCACCCAGGTGGGCCAGAACCCGCCCAGGAGGTACTCGCCGCTGCCCGCGTACGACGGGTCGAAGGACCCGCCGTAGGCGACCACGCCCAGCAGCATCAGGGCGCTGCCGGCCACCACCGCGACCTTGTTGATCAGCAGCATGAACCGGTAGCCGTACACGCAGACCGCGAACACCGCCACCGCGATGACCCCGTAGGCCGCGGCGCGCAGTCCGTCACCGCCCTCGTACCCGAGGCGGGCGGCGGCGCCGACGATGGCGTCGCCGCTCACCCACACCGAGATGGAGAAGAACGCCACGGCGGTCAGCAGCGACAGCAGCGACCCCAGGGCGCGGCCGACCACGCCGAAGTGGGCGCCGGAGGAGACGGCGTTGTTGGTGCGGGTGCGCGGCCCGAACAGGGCCATGGGCGACAGGATGAGCGCGCCGACGATCACACCGACCACCGTCGCGGCCGCCGAGGCGGCGAACCCGAGCCCGTAGGCGATGGGCAGGGTGCCGAGAATGATGGTCGCGAAGGTGTTGGCGCCGCCGAACGTGAGCCGGAAGAGGTCGAAGGGCCGGGACGTCTGGGCCCGGACGGGGATCGGCGCGACCCCGTAGGTCTCGATCTCCGTCACCTTCTGTGGTGCTTCGATCTCTATCGGTGATGGGTCGTGGTGTGCGGACACGGCGTGCTCCTGAGGAGGGGGATGTCCCCGCGGGGCGTCGCGGGTGATGGGGATGAGAGGGGGCCCGACCCCGAAGGGGAGGGGTGCGGCGGCCGCGCGGCGCCGTTGACGCGCGACCGCCGGACCGGGGCCCGGACGGGCCGGGCCCCGGGGACTCAGGCCGTGCGGCCGTGGTTCAGCGCCAGCACGCCGACCAGGTCGTAGGCGACGTGGGAGGCGGCGGTGGAGGTGATCTGCGCGTGGTCGTAGGCCGGGGCGACCTCCACCACGTCGGCGCCCACCAGGTTGCAGGAGGACAGGCCTCGCAGGATCTCCAGCAGTTCGCGGCTGGTCAGCCCGCCCGCCTCGGGGGTGCCGGTGCCGGGCGCGTGCGCCGGGTCCAGCACGTCGATGTCCACCGACACGTACAGCGGCCGGTCGCCGATCCGCTGACGCAGGGCGTCGGCGATCTCGTCCACGCCCTTGCGCATGACGTCGGCGGAGGTGACGATCCCGAACCCGAACCGGCGGTCGTCCTCCAGGTCCTTCTTGCCGTACAGCGGGCCGCGGGTGCCCACGTGGCTGATCGCCTCGGTGTCGAGGATGCCCTCCTCCACCGCGCGCCGGAACGGGGTGCCGTGGGTGTAGGGCTCGCCGAAGTAGGTGTCCCAGGTGTCCAGGTGGGCGTCGAAGTGCAGCATCGCGATCGGACCGTGCCGCCGGTACAGCGAACGCAGCAGCGGCAGCGCGATGGTGTGGTCGCCGCCCAGGGTGACCAGGCGGGTCCCCGCCCGCACGAACTGCGAGGCGGCCTCGTCGATGGTCTCCACCGCGTCGCCGATGGAGAAGGGGTTGACCGCGATGTCACCGCCGTCGACCACCTGGGCGACGGCGAACGGGGACACGTCCAGCCCCGGGTGGTAGGGGCGCAGCAGCCGGCTGGCCTCGCGGATCGCCGAAGGGCCGAACCGGGCGCCGGGCCGGTAGGAGACACCGGAGTCGAAGGGGACGCCGACCACGGCGATGTCGGCCCGCTCGACCTGGTCGATGCGGGGCAGCCGCGCGAACGTCGCCGGTCCGGCGAAACGCGGTACGAGGCTGGAGTCGGTGGGTCCGATCGGTGCGCTCATCGGTCGGTGGTGTCCCTCTCGTGGTCGGCGCGCGCGGCGCGGCGGATGTCGGTGCGCACCGCGACGTCATCGGCGCAGGTCACACGCGTTTCGGTCAGGCTAGGCGGGAACAGGGTCACGCTCCAGTGGACGAATCGCACAGTTGAGTGTGTTCTTCTGGTCGGAACATCCCGAACGGTCGCGCACACGTCGACCGTGGTGACACGGGGGGAACACGGGCGGGGGAGCGCGGATGGAACGGGGCGAGGAACCCGGTGAGGTCGAGGGCATCGCGCTGGGAGTCGTGCTGGCCCGACGCGATCTGGACCTGCGCCCGGTCGTGGCGGCCGGGGACCCGAGGGTGACCTGGGCGGTGTCCAGCGAACTGGCCGATCCCACCCCCTATCTGCGCGGCGGGGAACTGCTGCTGACCGCCGGCAGTGACCTGCCGGCCGATGCCGCCGGGGTGCGCGCCTACGTCTCCGCCCTGGTGGAGACCGGGGTGGCCGCCCTCGGGTTCGGTGTGACCCCGGTCCACGACCTCGTTCCGGCCCACCTGGTGGAGCAGTGCCACCGACAGGGGCTGCCCCTGATCGAGGTGCCCCGGCCCACGCCCTTCGCCGCGGTCGGCCGGGCCGTCGCCGAGGCCTTGGAGGAGGTCCGTCTGCGGGACCTGCGCCGCCTGGGCGAGGCCCACCGCGACATGGCCCGCGCGATCTCCGCCCCCGACCCCGGCGATCGGATCCTGCGGGTGCTGGCCTCGGCCCTGCGCGCCTGGGCCCTGGTGCTCGCCCCGGGGGGCGGGGGAGCGGTGCGCGCCACCCCCGACGCCCCGACCGATCCGGGTCCGGAGACCGCCGAACTCCTCGACCGCCTCACCGCGCCGGCCGGACCCCGGAGCGCCAAGTCCCGCCTGGGCGACGCGGAGGTGTTCTGGCACACCGTGGGCACCCCGCCCCGCGAGCACGGGGTGCTCCTGGTGGGCCGACCCGAACCGTTGGGCGTCACCGATCGCGCCGTCCTGCGCACCGCCACCGCCCTGCTGGACCTGATCGCCCGCACCACGCCGAGGCCGCCTCCGGTCCCGGGCGCGCTCGTCGCCGCGCTCCTGCTCGACGACGATCCGGGCGCGGGGGCCGCACCGCTGCTGGCCGACCTGGTCGGCGCCCCGGACGCGATCCGCTACCGGGTCCTGCGGGCCGTCCCCGACGGACGGACCCGTCCCACCCCGCCCGCCCGGCTCCCCCTGCCCACGCCGGTCGTGGGGGCCCTCCCCGACGGCACGGTCCGCGCCGTACTCGCCGACAGGGGCGCCGCCGCGCACCGAGCCGACCTGGACGCCCTGGTCCCGCACGGATGGATCGCCGTGATCGGCGACCCCGTGCCGACCGGAGCGCTGGCCGGGGCGGACCGCCGGGCGGGCGCCCTGATGGCCCGCGCCCGCACGGTGGGCGCTCCGATCCTGTGGGAGGAGGACGCGGACCCCTTCGCGTCCCTGGTGGACGCGGCCGGCACCGACGCGTTCGCCCGTCGGGTCCTGGGGCCGCTGGCGGAGGACGACGACACCGCCCGGACGCTGCGCCGCACCCTGCGGGCCTGGCTGACCCGACACGGCGGCTGGGACCGGGCCGCCGCCGATCTGGGCGTGCACCGCAACAGCGTCCGCTACCGGATCGGCCGGATCGAACGCGAACTGGGGGTGGACCTGGCCGATCCCGAACAGCGGATGCGGCTGTGGTTCGCGCTCACCCGTCTGTCCGGGGGATGAACCGCGGTTTCCGTGCCGAACGGGGTACCGCGGGCCCGTCGAGGGCCGCCGCGTCCCGGAACCGGGTCCGTGGTGCACGTGCGTCCGTCCGGTGCCGACGCCCGACCCGAACGGGCATCGGCCTCCACCGGACCGCGGTGACCTGTGGTGATGGAATCGTCGGTGGGAACACCCCTTCGGCCGTTCCTGTCCGTTATCGGCCAATGGTGCGCCATCCCTTGCGCGGTGGCTGTTCTCGACCTTCGCGATGGTGGAGGCTGGAGGGCCACCCCGCGGCACCCCTCATCGAAAACGGAGGTGGAAGGCGCCATCGACTTCCGAAACGCGCCTCTGTCGCGGTTCGCTCACCGACGCCGAATCCGAAGCAGGACACTGGATGGACGCCACCGTGAACACGAGGTCAGGGAGCCTTATGTCGTTTCCCCCGTTGGACACGGCCCTGCCCGCAGGGGTCGATGCCCGCGAACACGCGCTCCTGCTGCGCCGGGTACACCAGGCCTCCCTGAGCGGGGATCCGAGTCCGGCCCGGCCCCGTCCGGTCATCGAGGACTCGTGGAGCCGGATGCGCCGTTTCGGCATCGACCCCGACGCCGGGCCGCCCCCGCGCATGGTCTCCCTTGAGGAACTCCACCGGCGCAGGGAGGACTCCCCCATCTCCGAGGTCCTGCCGCTCATCCGCCGATCACTGGTGTCGGTGGCCGACGAGGCCGACCACATCATGCTGGTCACCGACGCCTCGGGACAGATCCTGTGGCGGGACGGCGCGCACCGGATCCGCGCCATGGGCGACCGGGTCGGTCTCATCGAGGGCGCCTACTGGAACGAGGGCAGCACCGGCACCAACGCCATCGGCACCGCACTGGTGGTGGGGCGGCCGGTGCAGGTCTACTCGGCCGAGCACTTCGTGCGCAACCTGCACGCCCTGACCTGTGCCTGCGCCCCCATCCACGATCCGCGCGACGGCCGCCTGCTCGGCGCCATCGACGTCACCGGACCGGTCAGCACCGTCCACCCCTCCACGCTGGCCCTGGTCAGCGCCGTCGCCCAACTGGCCGAGGCGCACCTCCAGAGCATCCACCACACCCACCTGGAGCGGTTGCGCTCGGTCGCCGCGCCCCTGTTGGCGGGGATGAGGGAACGGGCCCTGGTCGTCGACGACACCGGGTGGACCGCGGCCGTCGTCAACATGGAACCGGTCCGCCGGGTCCTGTTGCCCAAGCACCACGAGACCGGGACCGCCTGGCTGCCGGCCCTGGGGGAGTGCTCCCTGGAACCGCTGCCGGGCGGCTGGCTCATCCGTCCCCGGCCCGCGGAGTGCGCCTCCCCCTCCACCGTCACCCTCGATCTGTCGGGCCCCGCTCCGGCGGTGACCGTGGCCGGCAGCAGTGGCCGTTGGGCGCACCGGCCCACCCCGCGTCACGCCGAACTGTTGCTGCTGCTGGCCGTCCACCGGTCCGGGCGCACCGCCGCCCAGCTCTCCCACGACGTGTTCGGCGCGGTCGGGCACGTGGTGACGGTGCGCGCCGAACTGTCGCGGCTGCGCCGTCACCTGGGCGGTATCGTGGAGAGCCGCCCCTATCGCTTCAGCGAGGACGTGGTGGTGCGGGTCGTGCTGCCCGACCATCCGGAGGACCTGTTGCCGGGCTCGGTCGCCCCCGGGGTGCGCGCCCTGCGCTCCCGGGTCGGTTCCGGCGAGCGGGCGATTCCGCTGGGTGCGGAGTCCGCAACCTAGTGCAACCGTTGCGGTCCGGCGGTCGGACGCGTTCCATGGGGTGTGCGCGGCCCCTACCGGGGACGATCATCGGGCGAGAGAGGGCACGACGGTCGTCGAACCGGGAGCGGTACCGGCGTTCGTCGCCTTCACGGACCTTGAGGGGGGTCCCGGAGGCGACGGGCGCGTCCACAGGCCGGAGGTGGGCCCGGGACCTCGGGGGAGTCCCCGGGCCGTCCGCGCGTCGGCGGCGTCCCGGCTCGGTCTCTCCGGGGCGCCGCCCTCCCCGTTCAGCCGCCGACGCGGGCCGTGTCCGACCGCCGCTGCGTCGCGTCGTCGGCGACGGTCGGCGCGCACTGGAGACAGTCCATGCGGAAGACCTCCTCGCCGTCGACGGTGCCCACGAACGTCCCGGGCAGTCCGTCATCGCCCACGGGCCGGGCGGCCAGCGCCTCACGCGACAGCTCCCCCTCGAAACGGACCTCCGCGCCCTGCTCGGTGGCCCCGGCGCAGTGGACGGTGGTGCCGTCCGCCCGGTCGGCGTCGTCGCCCGCCTCCCGGGAGGGCGAGGCGTCGACGGGCGGTGTGACGGAGCACTCCAGGGCACCCTCGATCGGGTGGCCCTCCCGGGCGAAGGCGCGCTCGGCTCCCGGGCGCAGCACGGTGATCGACAGGGCCTCGGCGGTCTTCTGCAACTCCACCACGGCGGGGTCGACCTCCGCCGCGGGCGCGCACGAGGCCAGGGCCCAGGCCGTCCCCAGCAGCAGGACCGCCAGCGGTGCGCCGGTCACGGTCGAGCGGACTCCCATGTCTTCCCCCCGGATCATCGGCCGCGCCCGCGGGGCGCGGTGTTCCCGCCCCCACCGTCCCCGAGGCGGGCGCTCCGACCCGGATCCGACACGGTCACCGGGGGTGAAGAATCGTTCATGATCCGGTCATCGGTGTGCGCGTCGCACCGGCGGAACGGGTACCCCTCGGGTGATGATCCGGACAAGTCCGCCGAAAGGGGAGAACGTGACTAAAAGCGTGAATCCCCATGTGGTCAGGGGGCCGGACCACGCCCTGCGTTACACTCGGTGCATTTACCGGACCGTGTTCGCGCACGGCCCGTCCGGCCCGAGCGTCACATCGGGATAGCCCCGGCCCGGCCGTCACCGGCGACCCGTGTGAACCACAGGTCCGTCGCGGGCGTCGTAACCAGGACCAACGATGATCCCGGAACGACGTCGCGGCGAACCGCCCGACCGTCCTTCCCAACGGAGGTGGATCGTGTCCACTGACCCCCGAGAGCAGCAGCCCGACCGACAGGGCTCGCGCATCGACCCGCACGTCGGCCGCTACGCACGCCGAGCACAGGGCATGGTCGCATCGGAGGTCCGGGCACTCTTCGCCGTCGCGTCCCGCCCCGAGGTCGTCTCCCTGGCCGGTGGCATGCCCAACGTCGCCGCGCTGCCCCTCGACCAGATCGGCGAACTCGTCAAGGACGTCGTCTCCGAGGAGGGCGCGGCGGCCCTACAGTACGGTTCCGCCCAGGGCGACCCGATCCTGCGCGAGCAGCTGTGCGAGTACATGAGGCTGGAGGGCATCAGCGCCTCCGCCGACGACGTCATCGTCACCGTCGGCTCCCAGCAGGCACTGGACCTCATCACCCGGGTCTTCGTCGACCCTGACGACGTCGTCCTCACCGAGGCGCCCACCTACGTCACCGCCATCAACACCTTCGCCGCCTTCCAGGCCGACATCCGGCACGTGGGCATGGACGAGCAGGGCGTGATCCCCGAGGAACTGGAGGAGGCCCTGGTCCGCGCCGAGCTGGACGGGCGCCCGGTCAAGTTCTTCTACACGATCCCCAACTTCCAGAACCCGGCCGGCATCACCATGAGCACCGAGCGCCGGACCGCGGTCGTGGAGGCCTGCCGGCGCCACGACGTCCTCATCGTCGAGGACAACCCCTACGGGCTGCTGCGCTACGACGGCGAACCCCGGCCCACCCTGTACTCCCAGGGCGAGGGCAACGTCGTCTATCTCGGCTCGCTGTCCAAGACCCTGTCCCCGGGCCTGCGCATCGGCTGGGCCCTGGCCCCGGCGGCGGTGCGCGCCAAACTCGTCCTGGCCGCCGAGTCGGCCATGCTCAGCCACTCCACCTTCAACCAGCTGGTGGTGCGCCGCTACTTCAACATGTTCCCCTGGCGCGAGCAGATCAAGGTCTTCAACGACATGTACAGCGAGCGTCGCGACGCCATGCTCGCCGCCCTGAGCACGATGATGCCCGACGGCTGCACCTGGACGCGCCCCGAGGGCGGCTTCTTCGTCTGGGTCACCCTGCCCGAGGGCATCGACGCCAAGGCCATGCTGCCCCGCGCCGTCAGCGAACGCGTCGCCTACGTGCCCGGCACCGGTTTCTACGCCGACGGCCGCGGTCGCCAGAGCATGCGGCTCAGCTTCTGCTACCCCACCCCCGACCAGATCCGCGAGGGGGTCCGTCGCCTGGTCGGAGCGATCGAGGGCGAAGTGGACCTGCGTGATACGTTCGGCACCACCCTGGTCCCACCCACCGAGGGCGACCAGGCACCCGCCCCCGACCTGCCCTGATCCCGAGGGGCATCGAGCACCATGACAGCACAGAAGGAGGTCCGCGCCGTGGCCGACCTTGACCGCGTTCTCGTTCTCGCCGGGGGCCTGTCCCCCGAACACGAGGTGAGCGTCCACTCCGGGCGCAGCGTCGCCGAGGCGCTGCGCCGCCTGGACGTGGAGGTCCAGGTCGCCGACGTCGACTCCACCCTGCTGGACCGCCTCGCCGCGGACCCGCCCCAGGTGGTCTTCCCCGTGCTGCACGGGTCTGCCGGCGAGGACGGCACCATCCGCGAGGTCCTGGAGCTGATCGGGGCCCCCTACGTGGGCGCCCGCCCCGCCGCCTGCCGGCTGGCCTACTCCAAGCCCGCGGCCAAGGCGCTCATGGCCGCCCACGGGGTGCGGGTGCCGCGCGGCGCGGTCCTGCCCAAGTCCGCGTTCCACGACCTGGGCGCACCGGCGCTGCTGACCCGCCTGGCCGACCGGCTGGGGTCGCCGCTGTTCGTCAAGCCCGACCGGGGCGGTTCGGCGTTCGGCGCCACCCCCGTCACCGGGGTCCAGGACCTGTCCGCCGCCCTGGTGTCGTGCTTCGCCTACAGCGACTCCGCCCTTGTGGAGGAACAGGTGCAGGGCACCGAGCTGGCGGTGGGCGTGCTCGACGCCGGGAACGGCCCCATCGCCCTGCCGCCGGTGGAGATCGTGCCCGACGGCGGCGTCTACGACTACGCGGCCCGCTACACCGCCGGGCGCACGGAGTTCTTCTGCCCGGCCCGGGTGACGGACGAGGTCGTCGAGGCGGCCCGCGAGGTGGCGCTCACCGCGCACCGCACCCTGGGGCTGCGGGACCTGTCCCGCACCGACCTCATCGTCACCGACGACGGCGAGGTCATCTTCCTGGAGACCAACGTGGCCCCCGGGCTGACCGAGACCTCCACCTTCCCGATGGCCGCGGCCGCCGCCGGACTGGACTTCGCGGTCCTGTGCCGTGAGCTGGCCCACCAGGCACTGCTGCGCGGCTGACCCGCGCGCGAAGGGGCCCGTCACCGGACGGGCCCCTTCGGTGTCTCCCGGCCCCATCGAAGGGCCGGTCGGCCACCACGCCACGGCGGCCCACCGGCCCGGTCGGACCCGTGTCACCGGCCCGACGCCCCGATGACATCACGTCCCCGCGGGGGCGGGCAAGGGGTGTTCGGATCAGGGCGACAGGGCCCGGCCGATCACGTCCGTGAGGGTGGCCCGCACCAACTCCACCTTGTAACGGCTGCCCGGCAGCGGAGAACAGCGCGCGACCACCTCGGCGAGCGCGGCGTCCACCTCCGGGCCGGGGGGCGCGCCCGGTACCGCGCCCACCAGCGCGGTCTCCACCTCCGGTAGCCGTAGCGGGACGCGGGCCACCGCGCCCACGGCCACCGCGGCCCGCTCCACCGTCCCGTCCGGGTTCGGTGACAGCCGGACCACCGCCTCCACCAGCGGCCACTCCGCCCGGGACCGGCCGGCGGCCCGTCGGTGCGCGACCCGATCGCCCGGTATCCCGGCCGGCAGCGTCACCGCCACCAGGATCTCGTCGGGCGAGAGCCGGTGGTCCCGCACGGGGTCGACGGCGTCGTACAGGTCCGCGATGGGCAGCGTGCGCGCTCCGGACGGACCGACGACCTCCACCCGGGCGTCGTGCGCCAGGAGCGCCACCGCCAGGGACGACGGATGCGGGGCCGCGCAGACACCGGAGTCGAACACCACCCCGTGCAGGTGATCGCCCTCCCGGGACGGGCACCCCATGCCGCCGGAGCGGGCGCACGAGAACACCGGACTGCGCAGATAGGCACAGCGGGTGCGCTGGAGCAGATTGCCGCCCACCGTCGCCGTCCCACGGATCTGCGGGGTGCCCAGCGCCCCGGCGGTCAGGGCCAGGGCCGGGTGGGAGTCCAGGCCGGCCAGCGCGGCGACCGTGGTCATCGCGCCGATCCGCACCGTTCCGTCGGCGTTAGGGCCGATCCCGCGCAGGTCGGCGACGCCGGTCAGGTCCACCACCGCGCCGGGAGCGGCCTGCTCGACGCCCCCGGCGCGGGGGCGGGCCCCCTCGGCCAGCGCGGCCAGGGCCCCGCCCAGCGAATCGGGTCGGACGATGGTGCTCATCGGATCCCCTCGATCAGTCGGTCCGGGCGCAACGGCAGGTCCCGGGGACGCCACCCGGTGGCGTCGAAGACGGCGTTGCCCACAGCGGCGGCCACGCCCACGACGGACACCTCGCCCAGTCCGACGCCGCCGCCGGGGACGTGCTCGAACCCCTCCCGGTGGAAGTACACCTCGGTCTCGGGCACGTCGCCCAACCCCGGGATGCGGTAGTCCTCCAGGTCGTCGGTGAGCACCGCGCCGGTGTTCGGGTCGTGGCGGCGCTCCTCGAACAGGGCCTGGCCCACGCCCTGCACCACGGCGCCCTCGCACTGGTTGCGGGCCTGGCGCTCGGAGTAGATCCGCCCGGCGGCGATCCCCGCCCAGCAGCGGGTGGCGCGCACCCGCCCCAGCAGGGTGTCCACCTCCACCTCCATCACGTGCACGGCGCCGCTCATGCCCCGGCCGATGGCCAGGTCGTCGGCCATCGCGGGGATCAGCGGCCCCCAGCGGTCGCGGACGCGCCCGCCCACCACGCTCAGCCCCTCGGCGGCGGCCAGCGCCTCCTTGAGGACGTGTTCGTCGATCGGCCCCCGCTCCGGGACCCGCGGGTCACGGTCGCGCAGCGCCGAGCGCAGCCGGTCGGCGGCGTCGGCGGCGGCCGGGCCCATCGACGCGGTGGTGCGGCTTCCGTAGGAACCGGTGCCGTGGACCGAGGAGGAACGCCCGATCTCCACACGCACCCCGCCGCCGGGCAGTCCCAGCCGGTCGGTGATGGTGTCGGCGAGCACGGCGCGGATACCGGTGCCCAGGTCCTGGGTGGCCGCGCGGGCCACCAGCGCGCCGTTCTCCACCACCAGCTCGACCCGGGCCCTGGGCCCGTACAGGTACAACCAGTTGGCGGCGGCCACGCCCACCCCGCGTCGGAACCGGCCGGTGCGCGGCCCCCGGGGGCGGTCGCGCCACAGGTCGGTGCGGGCGGCCCGTTCGTACAGCGCGCGGCGTTTGACGTTGCCGTCCCAGCGCAGCCGCAGGGAGAGCGGGTCCTCGCCCAGTCGGCGGGCCATCTCGTCCACCGCCTGTTCCAGCGCCCAGGCCATCGGCGGTCCGCCGGGGCCGCGCATGGGCAGGCCGGGCGGGCGGTGGGTGACCACGTCGAAGTCGCGCACCCGGCGGGGCGCCCGCCCGTACATGAGGAAGGCCAGGGTGGCGGTGCTGGACCCCACCGAGACGCCGCCGTCGCCGTGGGAGTCGACGCTCATCGCGGCCAGGTCCCCGTCCCGGTCGGCCAGGAGCGCCACCCGGGTGCGGGTTCCGGGCCGGTTCCCGGCGTCGGTGAGCTCCTCGGCCCGGGTGAAGGAGACCCGGACCGGGGCCCCGGCCACGCGGGACAGTTCGACGGCGGCCCGGATGTCGGAGGAGATCCCGTTCTTGGCCCCGAAGCCGCCGCCGACGTGTTCGGTGACCACGTGCACCCGGTCCCGGTCCAGGTCCCAGCGGGAGGCGACCTGGTCGGCCAGCTTGCTCACCGACTGGGTGGAGACGAACAGGCGCAGACCGTCCTCGTGCCAGTGGGCGACGCACACGTGCGGTTCCAGGGGACTGTGCAGATGGGTCGCGGTGGTGTACTCCTCGGCCACCAGCAGCGGGTCGCCGGCGGCCGAGGCGGAGCGCAGGCGCGCCACGGCGGTGGGGCCGCGCCAGCTCAGGACCCCCGGGCCGCGCACGTTGCCGGTCCACGGGAGCGGGGGGGTGGGGGCCTCGCCGTAGGCGGGGGCGGCGGCGCGGTCGGCCTTGGTGGGGTGGACCAGGGGCGCGTCGGGGGAGCGGGCGGCGTCGAACCCCACGACGGCGGGCAGCGGGTCGTAGTCGACGGCCACGGTGGCGGCCGCGGTCCGGGCGGCCTCGGGGGTGGGCGCGGCGACGGCGGCGATGGGCTGGCCGACGTAGCGCACGGTGCGGTCCGGGGGCAGGAGTTCGACGAGGGGGGTCCGCCCGTCGGCGGCGCGGACGGAGCGGACCCGGGCGTGGGGGAGGGTCGAGCGGACGATGACGCCCTCCCATGAGCCGGGCGGGGCGAGGTCGGCGCTGTAGCGCGCGCGTCCGGTGACCTTGTCCAGCGCGTCGAGACGGGGCGGGGCCTCCTCGGGTTCGGTGTCGAACTCCCCGGCGCAGGCGGCGGCGACGGCGGCGGCGATGCCCTCGTAGGCGCCGCAGCGGCACAGGTGTCCGGCCAGGGCGTCGGCGATGGTCTCCCGGTCGGGCCGGGTGTCACCGTGTTCGGCCCGCCAGGTGTCGACGAACACGGAGGCCTCGACGACGAACCCGGGGGTGCAGAAACCGCATTGGAGGCCGTCGTGGGCGGCGAAGGCGCGCTGGACGGGGTGGTCGCCGCCCAGCCCCTCCACGGTGGTGACGGTGCGTCCGGCCAGTCGGTCGGCGGGCAGCAGGCAGGAGACGGTGGGGGAGCCGTCGACGAGGACCGTGCAGGCTCCGCACACACCGGTGCCGCAGGCGATCTTGGTCCCGGTCAGGCCGAGGCCGTCGCGCAGGTGTGCGGCGGCCGTGGCGGTGGTCGAGTCGGGGACGGGGGTCGGGTGACCGTTGACGTGAGCGTCCATGTCCTCTTCCCGGAGACAATGTTGTCAGTGACAACGTAGGGGTGACGCCCCGGGGTGTCAACGGGATTCCCGGCAGGGATCCACTGAGGATCCACGTGGTCAAGGTGACGGTTCCCGACGTGACGGAAGGACTCGGACCACCATGCGCGCGGCCACGCCGCCCGTCCTGGGGCCTCACTCTCCACCGGTGCCGTCGGTCCCGGTACCGCCGCCGCCCTCGCCGGTGGTGTCGGTCCCCTCTCCGCCGCCTTCGCCGGTGCCGCCGCCCTCGCCGCCGCCCTCGCCCTCACCGGGGTCCGGGTCCCAGCAGGCCTCGGGGTCGGTCTCACAGTCGGGCGGGTCGACGGGCACGCAGTCCGGGTGGTGCGGGTCGGTGTGACAGTCGACCTCCTCACCGCCGCCGCCGCCGGTGTGCTCGGTCCCCTCGTCGGGGGGCGTCCAGGTGCCGGTCCCGTCGTCGGTGTCGACGGGCTCCTCCTCACCGCCGCCTTCGTCGCCCTCCTCGCCGGTGGCCGGGTCCTCCACGACGTCCTCGGACGAGGGGGTGGAGCCGACCGGTTCCACGGGCGGGGGAGCGTACTGGCCGGAGACCCAGAACAGGACGCCGCCCAGGGCGGCGAGCACCACCAGGGCCCCCGCGGTCACCCAACCGGCTTTGGAGCGTCGTCGACGCGAGCGACCGCCCCGCGCCACCGATCGGCCTCCGTGGGGAGGGGCGCCGTCGGGCGGGATGGTGCCGCCGGTCCGGTCGTGCGCCCCGCCCGGGGCGATGTAGGGGGTGACCCGGGTGGCCGGGAACGCCCCGTCGGGGCCGGATCCGGGGACGCGCGAGGTGGGCGCGCCGAGCCAGGGTCCGTCGGTGCCGTCACCGGCGGGGGCGCCGGTGCCCCCGCCGGCGGCCCTCGCCCCGGTGCCCTCGGCGCCGCCCGCCTCGGAGGCGGCCCCGGCGTGGGGGTCCACGGTGGTCAGGGCGCCGGTGCCGGGGCCGGTGTCGGGCGGACCGGAGTCCTCGCGGCGCGGGTCGGGCACGTACGGTGCGAGGCCCGCGACGGCCCCGGCGGCCCCGGCGGTGCCGGGTGCGGGGAGGCCGGGCACGGGGACGGCGTTGATCCTGGCGGTGTCGGTGACCACGGCGGTGGAGGTCTGTTCGAGCAGGAGGGTGGGGGCCTGGGGCGCGGGGCCGCGGCCCAGGAGCGCGCCCAGGACGTCCATGCCGGTGGGCCGGCGATCGGGCTCCTTGTCCAGGCAGCGTTCCAGGAGGGGGCGCAGGCGTTCGGGGACGTCGGTGAGGTCGGGCGGTTCGGTGAGGACGCGGTCGATGATGCCCATGGTCGTCTCGCCGGGGAAGGCGCGCCGTCCGGTGGCGGCGTAGACCATGACGGCGGCCCAGGAGAACACGTCGCTGGCGGGCCCGAGGGTCTTGCCCCGGATCTGTTCGGGGGACATGT
The DNA here is from genome assembly GCF_028882275.1 of Nocardiopsis sp. N85. GTDB lineage: Bacteria > Actinomycetota > Actinomycetes > Streptosporangiales > Streptosporangiaceae > Nocardiopsis > Nocardiopsis lambiniae. The sequence goes on along the minus strand of NZ_JARBUT010000007.1, from coordinate 253,980 downwards.
AGGCGGGGGTGCCGGCGACGCTGGTGGTCTGGCGGGTGGCGTCGACGATGCGGGCGATGCCGAAGTCGATGACGCGGGGCCCGTCGGGCCCGAGGATGACGTTGCCGGGTTTGAGGTCGCGGTGGACGACCCCGGCCTCGTGGACGGCGGCCAGCGCGGTGATCGTGGCGATGGCGAGGCGGTCCAGGTCGGGTCCGGTGCGGGGACCGTCGTCCTGGACGGCGGAGCGCAGGGTGGGGCCGGGGACGTACTCGCTGGCGATGTAGGGCGGCTCGGCGTCCATGTCCGCGTCGATGATCGCGGCGGTGCAGAAGGGCGCGACGCGGCGGGCGGCGGCGAGTTCCTGGGCGAAGCGGTCCCGCTGGCGGGTGTCGCCGTCCCAGGCGTGGCTCAGGACCTTGACGGCGGTGGGTGTCCCGTCGGGGGTGTGGGCGAGGTAGACCGTGCCCTGACCACCGCTGTCGATGCGGGAGACGACGGTATGGGGACCGATCTGTGCCGGGTCTGTGGGGAGGAGCGGTGTGGTCATGGGTGCGCCCTGTCCGTGGGGAGCCGCCCGCTGCGGCCTCCATCGCTCACTGTGACGTGGTCGGCGGGGTGTGGGGACCTGACCTGAAGGTAATAATCTGCTTACTTTTTTCGGACGGGGAGGCCGGTCCGCCGTTTTTCGGGCGAACCGGCCTCGTTGTTCGGTGCGGGGTCAGAGCCCGAACGCGTGCATGGAGAAGTCGAAGAGGAAGACGGCGGTGAGGACCCACATGAGCGGACCGACGTCGCGGGTGCGTCCTTGGGCGGTGCGCAGGACGGTGTGGGCGATGATGCCGACGCCGATGCCGCCGGCGATGTCGTAGGCGAAGGGCATCATCGCGATGGTGAGGAAGGCCGGGACGGCCACTCCCATGTCGGTCCAGTCGATGTCGCGGACGTGGGTCATCATCAGGACCCCGACGAGGACCATGGCGACGGAGGCGGCCTCGGCGGGGACGATGGAGAAGACGGGCGCGAAGACGATGGCGGTGAGGAAGAGCCCGCCGGTGACGACGCTGGACAGGCCGGTGCGGGCGCCCTCGCCCACGCCGGCGGTGGATTCGACGAAGACGAGCGTCGCGGAGGAACTGGTGAGCCCACCGACGACGGCGCCGGTCCCGTCGGTGACGAGGATCTGGTTGACGCGGGGCATGCCGCCGTCGACGTCGGTCAGGCCGGCCTTGGCGCCGATGGCGAGGATGGTGCCGACGGCGTCGAAGAACCCGGCGAGGACGAGGGTGAAGAGGATGACGCCGGCGGTGGTGGGACCGGCGGTGGTCCAGGCGCCGAAGAGGTCGACCTGGAAGAGGAGCCCGAAGTCGGGGACGGCGATGGGGCTGTCGGGGAGTTCGGGCGCGCCGCCGCCCCATTGCGCGGTGTCGAGGCCGAAGGCGTGGTGGACGATGACGGCCAGGGCGGTGGCGCCGACGATGCCGTAGAAGATGGCGCCGGGGATGCCGCGGACGAGGAGGACGCCGGCGAGGGTCAGGCCGATGACGAAGATGAGGATGGGCCAGCCCAGGAGGTGGCCGCCGTCGCCGGCACCGCCGAGCTGGAGGAGGCTTCCTCCTTCGCCCTTGCTGACGAATCCGGCGTTGGTGAGGCCGATGAGGGCGACGAAGAGGCCGATGCCGACGCCGATGGCGATCTTGAGGTCGCGGGGCAGGGCGTTCATGACGGCGGTGCGGACGCCGGTGACGACCATGGCGATGATGATGACGCCCTGCCAGACGACGAGGCCCATGGCTTCGGGCCAGGTCATGACGGGGGCGGCCTGGTAGGCGACGACCGCCATGACCCCGAGGGCGGCGGCGCAGGCGATGGGCGCGCGTCCGACGATGCCCATCATGATGGTGACGAGCCCCGCGGAGAGGGCGGTCATGGTGGTGAGCTGGGCGGGGTCGAGGTGGTCGCCGTTGACGTCGGTGGCGCCGCCGAGGATGACGGGGTTGAGGACGATGATGTAGGCCATCGCCATGAAGGTGGTGAGTCCGCCGCGGAGTTCGCGGGCGGGGGTGGAGCCGCGTCCGGTGATGGAGAAGTAGCGGTCGAGCCAGGATCGACCTTGGGGGGCGGTGTGCGGGCGCTGGGCGCTGTCGCGTGTGGTCATGTCCCCTCCTGGAGGGAAACGGGGCGGCCTTGGGTCGCCTTTTGTGTTTGAACGATCACTCTGTGTGGTCGTCGGTGGCCGTGCCGGGACGTCGTCGTCTCCGGGGGCGCGGGGCGGTGGCGCACGTGTGCGTTGGGCGTGCGCCGTGGGCCGCTCACCGGGTGGGTGAGGGGGCCGGTGGTGCGGCGGGGTGGCCGCCGCACCACCGGTGGGTTCTACAGGGGGATGCCGACGATGTCCTCGGGGCGTACGGGCGCGTGGGTGAGCGCCCTGCCTGTGGCGGCGCGGACGGCGGCCACGACGGCCGGTGTGGAGGACAGCGTGGGGGGTTCTCCGGCGCCGCGCAGTCCGTAGGGGGAGTGCGGGTCGGGGTGTTCGAGGACCTCGATGCGCATGGGCGGGGTGTCGAGGATCGTGGGGATGAGGTAGTCGGTGAAGGACGGGTTGCGGATCTGTCCGTCGCCGACCTGGATCTCCTCCATGAGGGCCAGGCCCAGACCCTGGGTCGAGCCGCCCTGGATCTGGCCGATGAGCTGGAGGGGGTGCAGGATCTTGCCGACGTCCTGGACGGCGTCCAGGGCGATGACCTTGACGAGGCCGAGTTCGACGTCGACGTCGACGACGGCGCGGTGGACGCACATGCCGAACTGGGTGTGGGACGAGCCCTGGCCGAGGGTGGGGTCGAGCATCTCGGTGGGGCGGTGGTGGTATTCGCGGGTCTCCTCGACGACGGTGCCGTCGTCGAGGAGGTCGGCGAGGGAGACCAGGGCGCCCCGGGCGCGGGAGACGATCTTGCCGCCGGTGAGGGTGAGGTCGTCGTCGCCGACGCCCTCGGGGATGTGGCCCCGGCCGCGGGCGAGGGCGTAGACCTCGTCGCGGACGGCGTGGCAGGCGGTGCGGACGGCGCCGCCGGTCATGTAGCTCTGTCGTGAGGCGGAGGAGGAGCCCGCGGAGCCGACGCCGGTGTCGGCGGGGGCGATGACGACCTTCTCGACGCCGAGTTCCGTGCGGGCGATCTGGCCCTTGACGGTGACCAGGCCCTGGCCGACCTCGGCGGCGGCGGTGTGGACGAGGACGACGGGTTCGCCGCCGGCGACTTCGAGTCGGACGCGGGCGGTGGAGTAGTCGTCGAAGCCTTCCGAGAAGCAGAGGTTCTTGAGTCCGACGCCGTAGCCGATGCCGCGGACGACGCCTTCGCCGCGGGTGGTCCCGGCGACGCCGCCGGGGAGGGTGCGCGAGTCGGCGGGGTCGGGGAGGTCCTCCCGGTCGGGGGGCAGGGGGAGGTCGCGGGCCTGCCGGAGCATGTCGGCCATGGGCAGGGGCATGTCGATCTCTTGGCCGGTGATGATGCGCGATCCCTGGGCCATGGAGTTCTTGACGCGCAGGTCGACGGGGTGCATGCCGAGGGCGTCGGCGAGGCGGTCCATCTGGGACTCGTAGGCGAAGCAGGCCTGGACCGCGCCGAAGCCGCGCATGGCGCCGCAGGGCGGGTTGTTGGTGTAGACGCCGTAGGCGTCGACGCGGGCGTGGGGGATCTCGTAGGGGCCCAGGCCCAGGGAGGAGGCGACGCCGACGACGGCGGGGGTGGCGGAGGCGTAGGCGCCGCCGTCCACGATGACCTCGGCGGTGGCGTAGAGGAGGGTGCCGTCGGCCAGGGCGCCGTGCTCGTAGCGCATCTTGGCGGGGTGGCGGTGGACGTGCCCGTAGAAGGATTCCTCGCGGTTGTAGACGATCTTGACGGGCTTGCGGGTGTGGAGGGCGAGCATGCAGGCGTGGATCTGCATGGAGAGGTCCTCGCGGGCGCCGAAGGCGCCGCCGACGCCGGCCAGGGTGATGCGGACCTTGTCCTGGGGCAGGTCGAGGGCGGGGGCGATCTGGCGCTGGTCGACGTGGAGCCACTGGGTGGCGACGTAGAGGTCGACGCCGCCGTCCTCGGCGGGGACGGCCATGCCGGACTCGGGGCCGAGGAAGGCCTGGTCCTGCATGCCGACCTCGTATGCGTCGGCGACGATGACGTCGGCGCGGGCGCGCAGGGCCTCCAGGGCGGCGTCGGGGTCGCCGGTGGTGAAGTCGCCGGTGCGGATGGGCTGGTGGCGCAGGCGGTTGCCGCGCTGGTTGTACTCGGGGTGGTCGGGGATGGTGCCGGGTTCGTGGACCAGGGGGCACTGGGGGTCCATGGCGGCGCGGCGGGAGTCGGTGATGGGTTCCAGGACCCGGTAGTCGACGCGGACGCGCTCCATGGCGCGGCGGGCGGTCTCGGGGTGGTCGGCGGCGACGATGGCGACGGGCTCGCCCTTGTAGCGGACCTTGCCGTAGGCGAGGACGGGCTGGTCCTCGAATTCGAGGCCGTACCGCTTGGCGCCGGGGACGTCCTCGTGGGTGAGGACGGCCTCGACGCCGGGGACCTTGAGCGCCTCGGTGATGTCGATGGAGAGGATCTCGGCGTGGGGGTGGGGGCTGCGCAGGGTGGCGCCCCAGAGCATGTCCTCCATCCACATGTCGGAGGAGTAGGCGAACTCGCCGGTGACCTTGAGGGTGCCGTCGGGGCGCAGCGGGCTGGCGCCGATGCCGTCCTTGGTGGTGCTGGTCAGGTCGGTGACGGTGCGGGTGGTCGCTGGCATCAGCGGTTCACCTCCTGGGTGAGGCGCTTGTGGGCGTTGCGGCCGCGGGCGGCGGCGGTGTCGCGGGTGACGGTGGTGAGGTCGCCGTCGGTGACGACGGGGCGGGCGCCGACCCACAGGTGGGTCAGGGGCGGGGTGGGGCCGAAGACGGCGGCGATGACGGGGTCGTCGATGACGTCGTGGCCGAATCCGTCGACGCGCCACAGGGCGATGTCGGCGAGTTTGCCGACGGTGAGGGAGCCGAGCTCGGTGTCGCGGCCCAGGACGCGGGCGCCGCCGAGGGTGGCCATGTGCAGGGCCTGGCGGGCGGTGAGGGCCTGGGGGCCCTTGCGGGCGCGGGCCATGAGGAGGGCCTGGTGCATCTCCCCGGCGAGGGGGGTGAGTTCGCTGGAGGCGGGGCCGTCGACGCCGAGGCCGACGGGGACTCCGGCGGCGAGGAGTTCGGTGGTGCGGCAGATGCCGGCGCCCAGGCGGGCGTTGGAGGTGGGGCAGTGGGCGATGCCGGTGCCGGTGGCGGCGATGCGGTCGATGGCGTCGTCGGAGAGGTGGACGGCGTGGGCGAACCAGACGTCGGGTCCGAGCCAGCCGAGTTTCTCGGCGTACTCGACGGGGGTGCAGCCGAACTCGGACCGGCACTGCCGTTCCTCGTCGAGGGTTTCGGCGAGGTGGGTGTGCAGGCGGACGCCCTTGTCGCGGGCGAGGTGGGCGGCCTGGACCATGAGGTCGCGGCTCACCGAGAAGGGGGAGCAGGGGGCGACCGCGATGCGGGTCATGGACGCCGCCGAGGGGTCGTGGTGGGTGTCGATGGCGTCGGCGGTGCCGGCCAGGGCCCCGTCGAGGGTCTCCACGACGCTGTCCGGCGGGAGGCCGCCCTGGCTGTGGCCGCGGTCCATGGAGCCGCGGGCCAGGTCCAGGCGCACCCCCACCCCGAGGGCGGCCCGGACCTGGGCGTCGACGATGTCGCCGCGTCCGGCGGGGTGGATGTAGTGGTGGTCGGAGGCGGTGGTGCAGCCGGACAGGGCCAGGTGGGCGAGTCCGGCGGTGGTGGTGTCGGCGACGATCTCGGCGTCGAGGCGGTGCCAGATCTCGTAGGAGCCGACGAGCCATTCGAAGAGGGTGCCGTCGGTGAACAGGCCCTGGGTGGCCCATTGGTAGAGGTGGTTGTGGGTGTTGACCAGGCCGGGGGTGGCGAGGTGGCCGCGGCCGTCGATCCGGGTGGCGTCCGCGGGGATCAGGTGGGCGGGTGCGGGGCCGTCGCCGACGGCGGTGATGACGCCGTCCCGGGCGATGACGTGCCCGTTGGGGTGTTCGGCGCCGTCGACGGTGGCGATGTGGGCGCCTTCGATGACCAGGGCGTGGGTGCTCATGCGGGGCTTCCTGCGGTGTCGGTGTCGGCGCGGCGGGAGGCGGCCAGGTGGACGGCGTCGAGGATCTTCTCGTAGCCGGTGCAGCGGCAGAGGTTGCCGGCGAGGGCTTCGCGGATCTCGGAGTCGGTGGGGATGCCGTGGCCCGCGTCGACGGTGCGGTTGAGGAGGTCGTCGGTCTGGACGAGGAGGCCGGGTGTGCAGAATCCGCACTGGACGGCTCCGGCCTCGATGAAGGCCTGCTGGACGGCGCCCAGGGGGCGGTCGCCGCCCTTGCCGGGGCCCTCGGCGAGGCCTTCGACGGTGCGGACGGCGCGGCCCTCGGCCTGTCCGGCGGCGACCATGCAGGAGCAGACGGTGACGTCGTCGAGGTAGACGGTGCAGGATCCGCATTCGCCCTGTTCGCAGGCGTTCTTGCTACCGGGAAGGCCCAGGCGTTCGCGCAGGACGTACAGGAGGCTCTCGCCGGGCCAGACGTTGTCGGCGGTGACGTCTTCTCCGTTGACGTTGATGTTCACGCGCATGGGGCGGTTTCCTTGCGGTAGTCGGTGATGGACCAGGTCAGGGTGCGTCGTGCCATGACGGACAGGGCGTGGCGGCGGTAGGCGGCGCTGCCGCGCTGGTCGTCGATGGGGCGCGCGGCGGCGGCGACGAGTTCGCCGAAGCGGCGGACGGTGGTCTCGGGGAGGAGGCCGGGTGCGTCCCAGTCGATCTCGTGGGTGAGGAAGTCCTCGGCGGCCTCGGCGCGCAGGGGGGTGGGGCCGGCGGAGCCGATGCCGGTGCCGACGGTGCGGTCGCGGCCGTTGAGGGCCAGGGCGAAGGAGGTGACGGCGATGACCATGGCGTTGCGGGTGCCGATCTTGGCGAAGTGCTGGGGCCCGGTGGGCGTGGGCAGCAGGATCGCGGTGATGAGTTCGTCGTCCTGCCGGGCGGTGGTGCGGAAGGAGAGGTAGAAGTCGCGGGCCTTGACGCGGCGTCGGCCCCGGGTGGAGGCGAGTTCGATGGTGGCGTCGGTGGCCAGGAGCGGCGGGTGGGTGTCGCCGGCGGGGGAGGCGCCGCCGAGGTTGCCGCCGACGGTGCCGCGGTTGCGGATCTGGGGGGAGGCGACGGTGCGGGAGGCCTTGGCGAGCGCGGGCGCCAGGGTGGGGAGTTCGGCGATGACGCGGGTGTAGGGGACGGCGGCGCCCAGGCGGGTGTGGCCGTCGTCGGTGGTCTCCCAGTGGGTGAGCTCGGGGATGCGGGTGAGGTCGAGGAGCACCTCGGGGCGGTGTTTGTCGAAGTTGAGTTCGACCATGACGTCGGTGCCGCCGGTGATGGGAACGGCGCCTGGGTGCTCGGCCTTGGCCTCAAGCGCCTCCTGCAGGGTGGAGGGGCTCAGGAATCGCATGTGAAAGGGTCCTCGTGTCTCGCGTGCCCGGTTGATGTTGTGAAGTAGAGCACTGTGATGTCGCGGCTTCCATCCGGTGATGACATGAAGTGATGGGGTGGGCAACGGTTATCGTTGGTCGTTTCCTACAAGTGGCGTACGTGGGAGCGTTCGTACGTCCCCACCATGCAAGTCCCGTATCGTCTCGGGGACCATCATCGACACACGGACTCAAGAGGGACGTTCATGCGTCTTGACGATTTGATCGCGGTCGAGCGGCTGCACCTGCGCTTCCTGGTGGGCGCGGAGCAGGCCGATCGTGAGGTGCGGTGGGCCTACACCACCGACCTGCTCGAACCCGCGCGGTATCTGCGCGGGGGCGAGCTGGTGCTGACCGGGATGATGTGGCACGGGGGTCCGGAGGCCGCGGATCGGTTCGTGGCGTCGGTCGTGGCGGCGGGCGCGGTGGCGATCGGTGCGGGGACGGCGCTGGGGGCGGTCCCGGAGGACCTGGTGGAGGCGTGTCGGCGGCGGGGGATGCCGCTGGTGGAGGTGCCGCCGGAGACGTCGTTCGGTGCGGTGACCGAGGAGGTGCTGGGGTCGCACACCCGGCGCCGGTTCGCGGGGTTGGCGCGGCACCGGGACCGGTTGCGGCAGGCGGTGGCCGAGGTGGCGGCGGGCGCTGATTTCGCGGAGGTGTTCGCGCGGGCGTCGGCGCAGGTCGGGGTGCGCGCCTGGGTCATCTCGTCGACAGGTCGGCTGGTGGCCGGCGACGGTGAGGGCCTGGGGGCGGGGGAGCGGGAGTGGTTGGCCTCGCGCGCGTTGTCGTGGCCGTTGCTGCCGCACACGACCCGGGTGGCGGGCGCGGGGGAGACGGTGGTGACGGTGCGGGCGGTGGCGACGTCGCGGTCGCACCCGCTGTCGCGGTGGTTGCTGGTGTGCGCCGGTGATGAGGCGTTGTGGGGCGAGGAGGAGCGCGAGACGGTCGCGGAACTGGAGTCGGTGGCCGTGCTCGCGCGGGGCCGGCTGGAGGAACGGTGGAGTACCGAGGCCCGTCACCTGGAGGGGGTGGCGCGGTTGCTGGCGGCGCAGCGGTTCGACGAGGTGGCGGCGTTGCTGCGGGGCACCCCCGAGGGCGAGGGGGAGGATCACGTGGTGATCAGCGCGGTGATGCTGCCGACGCCGCGTTCGGGTGAGCTGACGCGGCATGTGGTGGCGGAGCTGGTGGCGGGGTCGCCGGGCGCGGTGGTGACCGGTGACGGCGACGGCGACACGTTGGCGTTGGTGCCGGTGCCGGCGGGTGAGGCGACCCGGGCGGCCGAGGGGGTGCGTGCGGCGCTGGTGGCCGGTGCGCGGGTGTTGGAGGGCGGTCTGCTCGATCACCGGTTGGCGTTGGGGTCCTCATCGGCGGCGCGGGGCGTCCCGGAGCTGCGGGGGGCTGCGGTGGAGGCCCGGCACGCCCGTCGGTTGGCGGAGTTGCGGGGCGGCCGGTGGCGGGTGATCGCCGGCGCGGAGATCGATTCGCACGAGCTGCTGCTGGCGTCGGTGCCCGAGGAGGTGCAGAGCTCTTACCGGGAGCGACTGCTGGGGCCGCTGATCGCCTACGACCGTGATCACCGGTCGGAGCTGGTGGAGACGTTGGAGCGGTTCTTGGAGCATTCGGGGTCGTGGCAGCGGTGCGCGGCGGCGATGCACGTTCACGTGAACACGTTGCGGTACCGGATCGGTCGGGTGGAGGAGCTCACCGGTCGGGATCTGAGCGAGCTGGAGCACCGGGTGGATCTGTTCCTGGCGTTGAAGTTGCGCGATTGAACGTCGTCGGGTCCCGGTAGTGTGCGCGCCCATGGGCGTTGATCTTTCTCAGGAACGGTTCGAGGGCGCGGATCTGGCGGGTGCGGATCTGCGGGAGGCGTGGGCGCAGGGGGCGGACGGGCCTCGGGTGCTGGTGGGGTGTGATCTGACCGAGGCGGATCTGCGCGGGGTGGATCTGCTGGACGCGGTCGTGGAGGACTGCCGGTTGGAGGGGGCGCGCCTGGAGGGCGCGGTGCTGGAGGGGGCGAAGGTCACCGGGGGCGGCGCGGCGGGTGCGGTGTTCGGGGGCGCGGAGTGCACCGAGGCGCGGTTCGAGCGGGTGGATCTGGCCAATACCCGGTGGCAGGGGTCGTTGTTGACGGACACGGTGTTCTCGGGGTGTCGGATGACGGGGGCGGGGCTGACGTCGTTGCGGGGGGTGGGGTACTCCTTCTCGCATTGCAACCTGATGTTGGCGCGGTGCAAGGGGATCGATCTGCGGGGGCGGGTGCTGGAGGGTCTGCGTCTGGACGAGGCGGATCTGGCGGCGGCCGATCTGCGCGAGACGGTGTGGGTGGATGCGCGGTTGCGGGGCGCGTCGTTGACCGGCGCGAAACTGGCGGGCGCGGACCTGCGGGGCGCGGATCTGGGGGAGTTGACGTTGGCGCAGGCGCAGAACCTGCGCGGGGCGGTGATCGGCCCCGCGCAGGCGCGGATGTTGCTGGGGGCGTTGGGGATCACCCTCGCCGAGTGAGGGTTTCGGTCAGGGTGCGGGGCGGGCGGCCGAGCACCTCCTCCACGCCGGTCGAGAGGTGGGACTCGCGGCCGCGGGCCAGCGGACCCAGGACGTCGGCCCAGATCAGGGCCACCTCCTCGGGGATCCCGTCGGCGACCCGCTCGGCGACGAACTCCTCCACGGTGACGGGGGTGTGGGTCAGGGGCGTCCCGGCGGCGGTGAACGCCGCCGCGACCTCGTCCAGGGTCAGCGGGCGGGGGCCGGACAGCTCGTAGGTGCGGCCCTGGTGCCCGTCGCGGGTGAGGGCGGCGACGGCGACCTCGGCGATGTCGTCGGTGTCGACGTAGGGGCAGGCGGCGTCGTGGACGGGTAGGCGCAGGTCACCGGCGGTCACCAGGGGCGCGAAGAAGCCCTCGGTGAAGTTCTGGGTGAACCAGGTGGGGCGCACCACGGTCCACTCCAGGTCGCTGTCGGCCAGGGCCTTCTCTCCCCGGAGGTGGCCGTTGTCGGTGTTGGGGCGGTCGGAGTAGTAGTCGGGGACGTCGGCGCCGCGGGCCGAGAGCAGCACCAGCCGCTCCAGCCCTCGGTCGCGGGCGGCGGCGACGAGGTCGGGGGTGCGGGGGTCGGCGTCGTTGGGGACGACGTAGGCGGTGCGCACCCCGTCCAGGGCGGCGTTCCAGGTGGCGGGGTCGGTCCAGTCGAAGCGGTGGGGCGCGGTGCGCGAGGCGGCGCGCACGGTGTGGCCGGCCTCTCGGAGCAGGTGGGCGACGCGGCGTCCGGTGGTGCCGGTGCCGCCGATGACCAGGATGGGTTCCGTGTTCGTCATGGAAGGAAGTCCATCACCGATGGGTGAGACGATCCATGGCCGGAAAGCTCATGGGCATGTGTGATCGTCTACGGTGGGGGGATGGACGCACTCGCTGACCTGTTGGACGGGATCCGTGCCCGTGGGGCGTTGTTCAGTCGGTCGATCATGGAACCGCCCTGGTCGCTGTGCTTCGACCACTCCCTGCCGCTGTCCCTGATCACCATGGTGCGCGGCCGGTCCTGGATCGTTCCCGAGCGCGGTGAGCCCATCGCCCTGGCCGTCGGGGACATCGCGGTGCTGCGCGGCCCGGCCGTGCACACCGTCGCCAACCCGGCCGACGCCGCCACCACCGGCACCGTCCTGTCGGGGCTGGGGTGTGTGGGCCCGGACGGTGCTCGGTTGAACGAGGACATCGTGCTGGGCGTGCGCACCTACGGGCACTCCCTGGACGCCCCCGACCTGCTGCTCAGCGGGAGCTACGACGTCACCGGAGAGGTGGGGAGACGGCTGCTGTCGGCGCTGCCCGAGGTGCTGGTGGTGCCCGCCGACGCCTGCCATGATCCGCTGACGGAGATGATCGTCAACGAGGTGAGCTGTCAGGTGCCGGGCCAGCAGGTGGTGCTGGACCGGTTGCTGGACCTGGCGCTGGTGACGACGCTGCGGACCTGGTTCGACCGGCCCGAGGCCGACCCGCCCGCCTGGTACACGGCCTTGGGCGATCCTGTGGTGGGCGCCGCGCTGCGGGCGATGCACAACCGGCCCGACGCGGCGTGGACGGTGGCGGGCCTGGCGGAGGCGTGCGGGGTCTCGCGGGCCACGCTGGCCCGTGATTTCACGGCGCTGCTGGGGACCCCGCCGATGACGTACCTGACCGAGTGGCGCATCACGCTGGCCGCCGACCTGTTGCGCGACACCGAGGAGACGGTGGGCGCGATCGCCCGCCGGGTGGGGTACGCCGACGCGTTCGCGTTGAGCGCGGCGTTCAAACGGGTGCGGGGCCTCACCCCCACCGCCCACCGTAGGGGCGGATCAATCCGGGAGGTACAGGCGGCGCACCTGTAGGGCGATCTGGAGGCGCAACCGCCCCGGGACGGTGCGCACGTTCCAGCCCAGGAGGCGTTCTGCGCGTTCCAGCCCCTGCTGGGCGGTGGAGTGGTGCACGCCCAGGGCGGCGGCGGCCGCGCGCACGCTGGGGGCTGTGGCCAGGGCGTCGGCGAGGGCGATCAGGGCGGTGGAGTCCCGGGCCAGCCGGTCCAGGGCGGCCACGTCCGGTGGCGGCGGGGTGTCGGGGCGGACGGTGTCCGCGAGCGGGAGCAGGGCGCCCACGTGTTCGGCGCGGACGAGGACGGGCCCCGGGTCGGCGCCGGTCCCGGTGGCGGTGAAGCGCAGGGCGCGGCGGGCGTCGGCCAGTGACCCGGGCAGGTCGGCCAGGGATGCGGCGGGGCCGACGCCGGCCCTGGCGGCGCCGGGGTCCTCGCCGGGGGCGATCAGGCGCACCGGGCCCCGGTGGGGCGCCAAGGCGGACAGCCGGGTGGCGGGGGGCAGGCCGGCGCGGCGGGCGGCGGCCAGCCGTTCGGTCTCGTCGCGGTCGGGGTCGGTGAGGAGCGCGGCCAGGGGAGGCGCGGGCGGCGGGGTGCGGTCCAGGTGGTCGCCGATCGCGGCCGCGGCGCGCTCCAGCACCATGGCCAGGACGGGTCCCGCCGGGTCGGTGGTCTCCACCCACAGCACGGCGGTGCCGATGGCGGTGTGCGGCCAGGCCGGGTCCGGGTCCGGGAGCGCGGTGCGGGTGAGGTGGCCGTCGGGGCGGGCGCGCAGGCTCAGGGCGCGGGCGGGGTCGACGAGTGCCGCGGGGAGCCCGGACAGGACGGTCGCGCCGCGCACCAGGGGTTCCAGGCCGGCTCCGTGCAACCGGTCGAAGTAGGCGATGACCTTGACGGCGGCCTCGGCCTGGGGATCCAACGCGCCGACCCGGCCCAACAGTTCCCTCATGGGTCCAGTGTGCCCGGCACCGGGGTCAGGCGCCCAGGGTGCGGCGCAGCCAGGACAGGCGCGCGGCGGCGGCCTCGCGGGAGAGGGCGGCGTGGGGCGCGAAGTTGTCGAACCCGTGGAAGGCGCCGGGCCACACGTGGAGTTCGGCGATCCCGCCCGTCTGCCAGAGGCGGGTGGCGTAGTCGACGATCTCGTCGCGGAAGGTCTCGGTCGAGCCCACGTCCAGGAACGCCGGGGGCAGGTTCGACAGGTCGGTGGCGCGGGCCGGGGCGGCGTAGGGGGAGACGTCCGGGCCGCCCCTGGCCTCGCCCAGCAGGGCGCTCCAGCCGGTGTCGTTGGAGGTGCGGTCCCAGACGCCCAGTCCGGCCATCTGGTGGGCCGAGACGGTGTCGTTGCGGTCGTCGAGCATGGGGTAGACGAGCAGTTGGGCGCTCAGGCGGGGGCCGCCCCGGTCGCGGGCCAGCAGGGCGGTGGCGGCCGCCAGTCCGCCGCCGGCGCTGGCCCCGCCCACGATCACCCTGGCGGCGTCCAGGGCCGGGTGGGCGGTGGGATCGGTGAGGTGGACCAGCCCGCTGTAGCAGTCCTCGACGGGGGTGGGGTGGGGGTGCTCGGGGGCCAGCCGGTAGCCGATGGAGGCCACGGCCAGGCCCAGGGAGTGGGCCGTGGCGAGGAGCTCGGGGATCTCGGAGCCCCGGTGGTTGCCCACGATCATCCCGCCGCCGTGGATCCAGTACAGCAGCCCGGTGGGGGCGTCGGTCCAGGTGGGGCGCCAGAGGAGGAGGGGGACGTCGGCGCCGTCGTGGCCCTTCACGGTGAGGGCGTGTTCGGTGTAGTGGCCCTCGTGGGTGAAGTCGCCCTCGACGGCCTGGGCGGCGCGGGCGGCGCGCATGGGGCCGATGAGGTCGGGGGTGATGGACGGGGGGATCTGGTCGCCCAGCAGGGCCAGGGAGGCGGCCAGTTCGGGGTCGAAGGGCGGCGGTGGTGGTGTGCTCACGGGGTCTCCTGTCGAGGTGGGACCCCATTGTGCGTGCCCCGGCGGGCAGGGCGGTAGCGCCGGGCGGCGGGATGGTGCCCGCCGTGTGGCGGGGTCAGGCGCCCAGGGCGCGGGCGAGGGTGAGCATCTGTCCGTGGCCGGTGGGATCGCCCTCCTCCAGGGGCCAGACGGTGTTCTCCAGGACGCGGACCAGGGTCCAGGCGCGGGCCCGGTCCCGGTCGATGCCGGTGGCGTCGGTGAGCAGGTCGAAGCGGCGGCGCAGCAGGCGTTCGGTCTCGGGCCCGTGGGGGAAGCGGTTCCACAGCGCGGGCAGGAGTTCGTAGCCGGGGTCGCCGACCAGCGGTTTGGGGTCGATGGCCAGCCAGGGGCCGCGTCCGGTGCCGGGCAGGGGGGCCAGGACGTTCTGGTAGTGCAGGTCCCAGTGCAGGAGGCGGTCGCCGGCGTCGGGGGCGATGTCGGCGGCGATGTCGGCCCAACGGGTGAGCGCGTCGGCCAGGCCGTGGGGGAGGGGGGTGGCGGTGAGACGGCGGGTGCGGGCGACGAGGTTCCGGGTCATGGCGCCCAGGTGGCGCATGTGGGGCGGCCCGTGGTGGGTGTTGAGGGTGGTGAGCAGGCCGGCGATGATCTCCAGCGCCTGGTCGACGCCGTGGGCGTCGATGGTGGAGTCCAGGTCGCGGGTGTGGTCCAGGGCCTCCAGGAGCAGGGTGCCGGTGGCGGGGTCGTGGTCCAGGAGGCGGGCGGCGCCGCGGCCGTCCCAGAGACGCAGGGCGTCGGGTTCGCCGCGGGTCTCGTCGTCCACGGGTTGGATCTTGAGCACGGCGGGGCGACCGTCGGCGGTGGTGACGGGGACGACGAGGGAGACGGCGCCGTGCAGGGGCGCGCCGGTCGGGGTCAGGTTCCAGGCCCGCGACCGCTCGTCGGCCTTGCGGGGCAGGTCGGCGACCCAGTCGGGTCCGCAGGAGCGGGTGAGGGCGCGGGCGATGTCGTCGGAGACGTGGACGGTCACGAGGGCGGCTCCCGGGCGGTGTGCGGTCCTCGGGAGCCTATCGGTGACGGATCAGGGCGGCCCCGGGGTGCTCACGCGCGGGTGGCGGCCGTGCGGGGCCGGGGGCGACGTGAGAGGGCCTCGACCATGCCGGCCAGGGCGGGCTTGGGCCGGTAGGAGTCGTCGAAGGGCAGGGCGGCGGTGTAGCCGGGGAACCATTCGGGGATCCAGGAGTGGGCGTCGGTGACGCCCCAGACGGTGACGTTGACGCAGCCGTCGACCTCCAGACAGGCGACCAGGATGTCGTGGTACTCGCGGCGCTGCTCGGCGAGGTCCTCTGCGGTGACGGGTTCGGGGATGCGCACGTCGACTTCGCTGATGGTGACCTCCAGACCGAGGTCGGTGTAGCGGCGCATCTGGTCGGCGAGGTCGTCGGGGACGTTGCCGTGGACGAAGTGGCCCTGGAATCCGACGCCGTGCAGGGGGACGCCGCGGTCGACCAGATCGGTGACCAGGGCGTGGAGGGCGTCGGCCTTGGGTCCGGCCCTCTCGATGCCGAACTCGTTGATGTACAGCCGGGCCTCGGGGTCGGCGGCGTGGGCGCTGTAGAGGGTCTGGGCGATGTAGTCGGGGCCCAGCACGTCGTACCAGAGGTTCTCGCGCATGTTCGGGCCGTGGTCCTCCAGGGGTTCGTTGATGACGTCCCAGGAGGTGACGCGGCCCTCGTAGCGGTCCATGACGGTGGTGACGTGGTCGTGGACGACCTCGCGCAGGGTGTCGGCGTCCCAGTCGCCCTGGGAGAGCCAGGCGGGTTGCTGGTTGTGCCAGAGCATGGTGTGGCCGCGCACGTTGAGGTCGCGGGCGGTGGCGAAGTCGACGAGGGTGTCGGGGCCGCTCCAGTCGTACTCGCCCCGTTCGGGTTGGACGTGCTGCCACTTCATGGTGTTCTCGGCGGTGACGGAGGTGTAGTGGTCCTCGATGACGTTGCGGTAGCGGCGGTCGTTGACCAGGGGGTTGACGGCGACGGCGACGCCGAGTTCGATGCCGTGTCCGCGGGCGAGTTCGGGCAGACGGTGGCCGTCCTGGGTGGGCGGGCCGGGCAGGACCGTGATGAGGATGCCGGTGACCGTGAGGATGACGGTGCACAGGGCGGCGGCGATCAACAGCACCCCCTTTCCGTTGCCGGGTGCTCCCCTGTCGGGTGCGGTGGTGTGGTGTGGTGGCACCCTTACCCCTCTTCCGTGGTGACGGGGAAGGAGCGCAGGGCGCGCAGGGTGGTGGTCGGGCGGTGCGCGGGAGTTCCGGCCGGGCGCAGGTGCGGGGCGCGGGCGGCCAGCGCGCGCAGGGCGATGCGTCCTTCCAGTCGGGCCAGTGGTGCTCCCAGGCAGTAGTGGATGCCGCCGGAGAAGGCGAGATGGTCGGATGCGTCGGCGCGGGTGATGTCGAAGCGGTCGGGATCGGTGTAGTGGTCGGGGTCGCGGCCGGCGGAGGCGATGAGGCACAGAACGTACTGGCCTCGCCGCACTCCGTGTCCAAGTATGGACGTGTCGTGGCCCGCCCAGCGGGAGGTCATCTGCACCGGCGGGTCGTAGCGCAGGATCTCCTCGACGGCGTTCCCGGCCAGGTCGGGGTCGGCGATGAGGCGGTCCCATTGGGAGCGGTGGCGCAGGAGGGCCGCGGTGCCGTTGCCGATGAGGTTGACGGTGGTCTCGAACCCGGCGATGAGCAGCAGACGGCACATGGAGCGCATGTCGGCGGGGGTGAGTCCGCCTTCGTCGGTGGCGGCGGTGAGGGTGGAGATGACGTCGTCGCGCGGGTCGGCGCGGCGTTGGGCCATGAGGCGGTCGAACATGGTGTCGAGGTGGGCGGCGGCGGTGTGGATGCGGCGCAGGTGGCGGGCGGAGCGCGGGCCGTCCAGGGAGGAGCCGATGGTCTCGCCGAGCGCGACGAACGCGGCGTGGTCGTCGTCGGGGATGCCGAGCAGACGGGTGATGACGATGATGGGCAGGGGCTGGGCGAAGTCGGTCATGAGGTCGAAGCGGCCCTTGGCCAGGGCCTTGTCGAGGAGTTCGTGGGCGATCTCCTCGATCTGGACGGCGTAGCGTTCGAGGTGGCGGGGGCTGAACGCGGGACGGGCCAGGGCGCGCAGGCGGGTGTGCTCGGGCGGGTTACGGGTGAGGAAGGACAGGTCCAGGACGTCCAGGCCGGGGGGCGCGTCGGCGGGGTCGAAGGGGCGGACGCCGAAGGTGCGGTCGCGCAGGACGTGCTGGACGGCGTCGTGGGTGGTGGCGGTGAGGAACCCGAGCCTGCTGGTGATGAAGGGGCCTTGGGCGCGCATGCGCCGGTGGGTGGGGTAGGGGTCGGTGCGCCAGGGGTGGTGCAGGAGCCGGGTGACGTGGTCACCTGTCCGGGCGGTGAACCAGGTGGTGGCCTGGGCCAGACGCAGACGGGCGTCGGTGCTCAGGGTGTTCAGGGCCGGCATGGCGTGTTCCTCTCGACGGGTACGACCCTAGGTGGGGTGGGGCGGGGGCCGCGGTGGGCGAGGGCGAAGTTGGCCGATGCAGGCCAGGGGGGAACTCCGCGGGGTCGTGGCGCGTTGTCGGCGCACCGCGGGCGGGTGGGCTCCGGGTAAGGGTCGCGTGTCGTCGCCGCGTCCCGGTCGGGTGAACCCGGAGGGTGGGGTGGGGCGTCGAACCGGGTGAGGCGTCTCGGGTCCACCGTGCCCGCCCGGTTGGCTACGATCGCTGGGGTCTGGTGCACGTGTGGTGTGCGAGACGTTGTCGGGTGCGACGAATGCGGAAGGACTGAGGACGTTGGGTCCCCTTGAGAACACCGATCCCGATCGCATCGGCCGGTACCGGCTGATCGGACGCCTGGGGGCGGGCGGTATGGGCCAGGTGTTCTTCGGCCGGTCCGCGGGCGGGCGCGCGGTGGCGATCAAGCGGGTCCATCCGCACATGGCCACCGACGCCGCGTTCCGGGAGCGGTTCGCCCGGGAGGTGGCCGCCGCCCGTCAGGTGAGCGGTGCGTTCACGGCGCCGGTGATCGACGCCGGTCCCGAGGACGAGGTGCCGTGGCTGGTCACCTCCTATGTGCCGTCGTTGCCGTTGGACGAGGCGGTGGCCGCCCATGGGCCGTTGCCGGAGCCGACGGTGCGGGTGCTGGCGGCGGGGCTGGCCGAGGCGTTGGCCGAGATCCACCGGGTGGGCCTGATCCACCGGGACCTGAAGCCGGGGAACGTGCTGTTGGCCGAGGACGGACCGCGGGTGATCGATTTCGGGATCGCGCGGGCCACCGATGGCACGGCGGCCACCCAGTCGGTGATCGGCACCCCGGGCTTCATGAGCCCTGAGCAGGTGCAGGGGGACGTGCTGACGCCGGCGAGCGACCTGTTCGCCTATGGGGCGGTGCTGGCGTACGCCGCGTCGGGGACGGGGCCCTTCGGTGAGGGGTCGATGCCGACGATGGTGATGCGGATCATCGGTCGGGAGCCGGACCTGGCCGGGGTGCCGGAGTCGTTGCGGCACCTGGTGGCGGCGTGCTTGAGCAAGGACGTGCGGGGCCGTCCCACGCCGGGGGAGATCCTGGACTATCTGGGGGACGTGCACGCGGGGGCGACGTGGTTGCCGCCGGCGGTGATGACGGGTGTGCAGGAGCAGGTGGCCCGGGTGAACCGGGCGTTGGAGGAGTCGGCGGAGCAGACCGGCACCCATGGGCGCGGTGAGGGCGCCCATGATCCGACACGGGTCTGGGGCGCCGCGGCGGCCGGCGGCGCGGCGGGTGCCGTGGCCGGGGGCGCCGCGGGCGTGTGGGCCGACGACCAGGCCACGCGGGTGGCGCCCGGCGGTGGTTTCGGGACCCCGGATCAGGGGGCGACCTCGGTCCAGGGCCAGGGGCACGCGCCGACTCGGCAGTACGGCGCGCAGCAGGGGCAGGGGCACGCGCCCACCCGGCAGTACGACGCGCAGCGGCCGCCCACCGCCGACCAGGGCGCGGGGCGGGACGGTGAGGATCCGTACGCCGACCTGTACGGGGGCCGCCGTGACGAGGTCCGCTCCGACGCCGAGGAGCTGCGTCGCCGCGAGTACGAGCTCCACCAGGAGCAGCTGCGGGAGCAGCAGCGGCTTCAGGAGCAGGAGCGGGCGCGGCAGGAGCAGTACGCGGCCCAGCAGCGGCGCCGCCACGATGAGCAGTTGGAGGAGCGGCGCCGTCAGGAGGCCGATCGCGCCCACCGTGAGCGGGTGCGCGCCGAGCAGGAGGCGGCGCGGCGGGCCCAGGCCGAGGCCCGTGAGGCCGGACGGCCGAGCCTGTGGAGTTTCGCCAAGCTGCTGCCGCTGTTGATCCTGCCGTTCATCCAGATCCCGCTGGGGTACGGTGCGGCGTTGGCGTGGGCGTGGTTCACCACCGAGACCGATGTGTGGACCGGTGCGGCCTACGCGTTCGAGCCGTTGTCGATGGACGGGTTCTGGCACGCGCTGATGTTGGGGTACTTCATCCTCAACAACCTGGTGTCGTTGGAGTTCCTGGTGCGGTCGCTGCGGACGTCGTTCGTGACCGGCGCGGTGCTGGCGCTGGGCGTGGTCGCGGCGACCAACGGGCTGTTGTACAGCTTCGGTTTCTGGGGCTGAGACGCCCGCCCGGGACCGCCGGCGCGCGGTCTCGGGTCCTCCCCCTTCGGGAGGTCAACCGCTCAAGGCGGGCAGGCCCTCGATCTCGACCACGCGGTGGTGGACGGGGCGGCTGGGCTCCAGCGCCGAACAGGTGGTCGGGCAGGCGGGCCCCTCCTCGCGGGCGACCGAGACGGTGTACAGGCCCTCGCCGTGGCCCAGGGTCACGCGGACGCCGTCGGAGGTGTCCTCCTCACCCAGGTGGGTGACCTCGTCGACGCCGACGGTGCCCAGGTGGGCGCGCAGGGCGGCCTCGGCGGCCTGGACCGCGGAGGAGTCGCTGCACCGGCCGCGGAAGTTGTCGGGGACGATGCGTCCCCTCTCCAGGGCGGTGACGGTGTGCACGGCCGAGACGGGGTCCAGCCGGCCGAAGTAGGCGCCCTGGGGGAGGGCGACGAGGTTGGCGGCGAACCGGTCGCCGCCCACGTGGGTGGTCTCCCAGACCTCGGCGTCGGTGTCGGCCAGGGCGGCGGCCACGGGACGGCCCAGGACGGCGCAGCAGGGGTCCTTCTTGGCGTGGGTGCACACCAGGTACAGGGTGTGGTCGACGGGGGTGCCGAAGTCGGGCGGCGTGGGGTGTTCGGCCGCGGTGATGTCGTAGGCGAGGAGTTCGGCCTGGTCGGTGAAGTCGATGCGGCGCACCCAGGGGGAGGTGCGGCTGACGTGGGCCAGGTAGGCGCGGTGGGGTCCGTGGTGCTCGCGAGGGGGGCCGGGGCGCTTGATGAGCTGGGGTTTGACGTCGTGGCCGGCGATACGGGCGGCCAGTGCGGAGACGACGTCCTTGTCCAGGCCGGGGCTGGTGAAAGCGGGGTGCCGCCAGGGCCCGGGGTGTTCGATGAGCAGCCATCCGATGGTGCGTCCGGCCGTTCCGGCGATCTGCTCTCCGGTGTGGCGGGCCAGGGCCGAGCAGCCCCGGCTGCCGTCCGGGGCGGTGGGTAGGCGCACGGGTCGGGTCCAATCGGAGCGGGTACGGACATGCGGGCGCGCGAGGTGCTCGGGAGGTGCCCGGACACGTTCGCGCGTCGACGTTAGGTTAGCCTACCCAATTCATTGATCGTCCGTCGCGGGGGGTCGGCTTCTCAGCATGCGCATCAGCGCGTCGCGGGCGGAGGCGACGTGGGCCTCGGCGTGTCGGGCGGCGGCCTCGGCCTCGCGTCGGATCAGCAGGTCCGTCAGGGCGCGGTGTTCGTCCACGACGACCTCGCGGTAGTGGGGGTGGCCCAGGCGGATGCGGGTGAGCTGGAACAGGTGGACCGGGGAGCGCACCGCCTGCCACGCCCGTTGCAGACGGGTGTTGTCGGCGAGTTCGTAGAGACGGTCGTGGAAGCCCAGGTCCAGCCGGAGCAGTTCGGGGGCGTCGGCCCCCCGGGCCAGGGCGTGTTCGAGTGCGTGGACCAGGCCGGCGAGTTCGGCCAGGTGGGAGTCTGTGGCGCGAGTGGCGGCGCGGTGGGCGGCCAGGCGCTCCAGGGCGCCGCGCACGGTGTAGACCTCGTCGACCTCGGTGGGGGTGGGCTCGATGACGCGGGCGCCGCGGTGCCACTGGCTGACGACCAGACCCTCCTGTTCGAGGAGGGCCAGGCCCTCGCGGACCGAGCCGCGGCTGACGTCCAGACGGGTGGCCAGGTCGACCTCGCGCAGGGGCGCGCCCGGGGGCGGGGAGCCCTGGAGGATGGACTCGCGGATGCGGTCGGCCGCCTCGTGGGCGAGTCCGCGCCGTCGGGCCCTGCGCATGCGCCTCCTCGGTGATGGGATGGTCGGGTGCCTGGGGAAGTGTAGGGCGCACACAGTGGAAAGTGAGAACCGTTCGGGTCTCGGTCCGGTTGCGGACGGGTGCGTTCCACTTCCGTTTTGTTGACATTCGGACAAGTGCCGGCCGACTATGGGGCGCGGCCGTCGCGGTCCGGATACCGTCCTGATCCGGAACGCGGCGGCCATCGTGCGTTCAGGAGGGTGCGGAGATCCCGCGGGTGCGGCCCACCCCGGTGATCAGGGCCACGGGACGTTCGGCCGCAGGGTGTTCGGATCGTGTCATGGGGCCATCGTGCTGGCGGACCCCTCGGCCCGACAACGGGATTTCCCTACCCGGTCAGGTCGGGGATCAGGCGGGGTCCGTGGCGGCGCACGTGCTCCAGGAAGGTCGTCACGGCCGGCGGGGTGTAGCCGCCCCCGGACCCGGCGGCGGGGTGGATCACCCCGATGGGGCGGACGGCGTCGTGGTCGGCCAACGGGAGTTCGGCGGTGGTGGGCAGGGGGCCGCGCGGGCGGGCCGGCAGGACCGACACCCCCAGCCCGGCACCGACCAGGCCGCGGGCCGTGGCGATGTCGTCGGCCTCGAAGGCGACCTCGGGGGTCAGGGCGGCCCGGTCGGTGAGCCGGTCGGTGAGGTGGCGCACCCCCCGTCCGGGTTTGAGGAGGACGAACTCCTCCCCGGCGACCTCGGACAGGGCGACCTCGCGGTCGGTGCGGGCCAGTCGGTGGTGCTCGGGCACCACCAGGCGCAGGGCCTGGGTGTGCAGGACGGTGCAGACCAGGCGGGGGTCGGTGGGCAGGGGCGAGGTCAGGGCCAGGTCGGCGCCGCCTTCGGCGAGGCGGCGCAGCGAGGGCGCCCAGGCCTCCTGGATCAGGGTGAAGCGCACGTCGGGGTGGGTGCGCCGGAAGCCGCGCAGCAGGGCGGGGACCACCTCCACGCCCAGGGTGGGCAGGAAGGTGAGGGTGACGCGGCCGTGGTCGGCGTCGGTGAGCTCGCCCACGCCACGGGCCAGATCGGTCAGGGCGCGCTCCACGTGCGGGAGCAGGAGTCGGCCGGTACGGGTCAGGCGCACCCCGCGGCCGGTGCGTTCCACGAGGGTGAGCCCGGTCTCCTCTTGCAGACGGGCCATCGCCCTGCTCAGGGTGGGTTGGGGCATGCCCAGGATCTCGGCGGCGCGGGTGACGTGCTCGGTCCGCGCCAGGGCGGCGAGCATGTGCAGGCGAGGGGCCAGGATCCGGGTGATGCGGTCGATGTCCTCGGGTTCCATGCGTTCCAGTATGAGTCCACGCGTGTTCATGCATTGGACGTATCGGTCGATGGGTTTCTAGCGTGGGCGACATGAACACGCGGATCCTCATCGATGACCGTCCCCGTGCCGGGACGTCCGCGTACCGACGCATCGTGGTGGCGATGGTCGCCGTGGCGGTGGCGACGTTCGCCCAGCTGTGGTCGGTGCAGCCGGTCCTGCCGGAGATGGCGGTCGATCTGGAGGAGTCGGCGGCGCGTGTGTCGTTGACGGTGTCGGCGGCCACCGGTGCCCTGGCGGGCTTCGCGCTGGTGTGGAGCGGACTCGGGGACCGGTTCGGACGCGTGCGGGTGATCGCGGTCTCGCTCGCGGTGGCGACCCTGGTGGGGTGCGTCGCGCCGTGGGCGGGCGACCTGTGGGTGCTGGTGGTGTTGCGGGCGGTCCAGGGCGCCGCGCTGGGCGGTGTGCCGGCCGCGGCGGTCGCGTACCTGACCGACGTCCTGCATCCGGCGGACGCGGCGCGGGCGGTGGGGATCTACATCGCCGGGAACCCGTTGGGCGGGATGGGCGGGCGCCTGGTGGCGGGGTGGGCGGCCTCGGCGGGCGGGTGGCAGTGGGGGGTGGCCGCCGGTACCGCGGTGGGCGTGGTGGCCTGGATCGTGTTCGTGTGCGCGCTGCCCCGGGGGACGCCGAGCGCGCGGACCCGTCCGCCGGGCGGGGCCCGGCCGCGGGGCCGCTGGCGGGCGGCGCTGGCGGTGCCGGGGATGGTCGCGCTGTACGCGCAGGCGCTGTTGCTGATGGGCGCGTTCATGACGGTGTACAACCTGCTGGGGTTCCGGTTGACGGGGGAGCCGTTCGGGTTGTCGCAGGCGGTGGCGTCGTCGCTGTTCGTCGCCTACACGGCGGGGATGGCCGGGTCGGCGTGGTCGGGGCGGGCCGGCGACCGGTGGGGCCCCTACCGGGTGCTGGCGGTGTCGGTGGTGGCGATGGGCGGGGCCGTGGCGGTGCTGGCCGTGCCCTCGCTGCCGGTGATGGCGGCGGGACTGGTGGTGTTCACGTTCGTGTTCTTCTGCGCGCACGCCACCGCCTCGGCGTGGGCGGCGCGGCGTGCGGGCCTGGGACGGGCGCAGGCGTCGTCGCTGTACACGCTGGCGTACTACATGGGGGCGAGCCTGCTGGGGTGGGCCGGCGGGATCTTCTACGACCGGTGGGGCTGGGGCGCGGCCCTGGTGTTCGCCGGGGTGTTGTGCGCGACGGCGCTGGTCGCCGGGGTGGGGTTGCGTTCGAAGGTGGAGGCGTTGCCCGATGCCGAGCCGTCCTTGACCGGATCGGGAGGGACCGCGGGGAAGGGTGGGATCGGGAGGTCTCCCAAAGTGGTTTAAGATTCAACCACCTGATCGTGAGGGAGGGTGATGACGTGGACGTACGTCCCGCGGGGATCCACCATGTGACCGCGATCGCCACGGATCCGGCGGCCAACGCCGACTTCTACCGCAACGTGCTGGGGATGCGCCTGGTCAAGCGCACCGTCAACTTCGACGACCCCACCACCTATCACCTGTACTACGGCGACCGGGTGGGCAACCCCGGCACCATCATGACGTTCTTCCCCTGGCCAGGGGCGCCCCGTGGGCGCATCGGCGCCGGTCAGGCCACCGTCACCACCTTCTCGGTGCCCGAGGGATCGCTGGGCTGGTGGGCCGGACACCTCGACGCGCTGGACGTGCCCTTCACCCGTCCGGTGGAGCGCGACGCCGAGGACGTCCTGTCCCTGCGCGACCCCGACGGTCTCGTCATCGAACTGGCCGCCGCCCCCGACCACCACGACACCGATCCCTGGGACGGGGGCGCGATCCCCACCGACCACGCCGTGCGCGGCATCCGCTCGGTCACACTGACCGAGCACCGGGTGGAGGACACCGTCGCGATGCTCTCCGACAGCCTCGGGTTCGAGCTGGAGGGCGAGTCCGCCGGCCGGGTGCGCTTTCGCACCGGGGCGGCCGGGGACGCGGTGGGCACCATCGTCGACGTCGTCGCCGACCCGGGCGCCGAGCGCGGACACGTCGCCGCCGGCACCGTCCACCACGTCGCCTACCGCGCCCCCGACGGTCCCGTCCAGGCGTCCTGGCGCGAGAGCCTCCTCGCCGAGGGGGTGGGCGTGACCGAGATCCGCGACCGCAACTACTTCACCTCCATCTACTTCCGCGAACCCGGCGGGGTGCTGCTGGAGATCGCCACCGACGGCCCCGGTTTCGACTACGACGAACCCCTGCTGGAGCTGGGGCGCTCCCTGCGGCTCCCGCCCTGGTTGGAGCCCGATCGCGAGAGCATCGCCGCGGCACTGCCGCCCCTGGAGACCGGCCGGTGAGCGGGGTCGCCGACTTCGTCCACGTCGTCGAACCCGCCCACCGGCCCCGGACGCCCACCCTGCTGCTGCTCCACGGCACCGGCGCCGACGAGCGCGACCTGCTGCCGTTGGGGCGGGTCCTGGCCCCCGGCGCCGCCCTGCTCTCACCGCGGGGCAGGGTCGACGAGCACGGCATGAACCGCTGGTTCCGGCGGTTGCGCGAAGGCGTCTTCGACGTCGACGACGTCATCGACCGCGCCGAGGAACTGGCCGCGTGGGTGCCCGTCGCCCTGGAACACCACGGCCTGGCCGCCCCGGTGGTGGCGGTCGGCTTCTCCAACGGGGCCAACATCGCCGCCGCCCTGATGCTGCTCCATCCCCGTCTGCTGGACGGGGCGGTGCTGCTGGGCGGTGGGTACCCGTTGCAGGGTCGCGAGCCCGGTGCGGCGGACCTGTCGGGGCGGGCCGCCTTCCTGGGCGTCGGGCTGACCGACCCGATCAGCACCCCCGACCAGGCGCGGCTGCTCGCCGACCACCTGTCCGCGCTGGGCGCCGACGTCGAGCTCTCGGAGCACCCCGGCGGCCACCAGGTCCCCCCGGCGGTGCTGGAGGGGGCCCGGTCCTGGTTCGAAGGGCGCTTCGGGCCTCACTAGACCGCGACGGCGTCCCCTGTACCCGGGCGCCGTCGCTCCCCGGGGTGCGGTTCGTCCCCGTGCGTCCGCACCCCGTTAGACTCCTTCCCGCATCCCCTCTCCGCACCTCCCCGCCGGGAAAGAACCCATGATCATCCCTCTTCGTGCGCACGGGCGCTGACCGTGGAACCCGAGGTCCTCGGCCTGCTGCTCCTGGTCGGTGTCGCCGCCGGTTGGGTCGACGCCGTCGTCGGCGGCGGCGGTCTGCTGCTCCTGCCCGCGCTCATGGTCGCCGCCCCCACCACCCCTTTGGCCACCCTGCTGGGCACCAACAAGCTCGGCGCGATCTTCGGCACCGCCTCGGCCGCCCTGGCCTACGCCCGCAAGGTCCCCCTGGACCGCGCCGTGGTGGTGCCCACCGCCACCCTGGCCCTTCTGGGGGCGGGCGGCGGCGCGGCCCTGGCCACCGCGCTGACCACCGACGTCCTCAAACCCGTCATCATGGTCGTCCTGGCCGGGGTGGCGCTGCTGGTGTACCTCAGGCCCGCCATGGGCGCGGTCTCCGCCCCCGAGCTGCGCACCCGCAACCGGATGCTGGCCGCCGTCGCGCTGGCCGGCCTGGGGGTGGGCTTCTACGACGGGCTCATCGGTCCGGGTACCGGGGTCTTCCTCATCATCTCCCTGACCGCCGTGCTGGGCATGGACTTCGTGTCCGCGTCGGCCGCCGCCAAGATCGTCAACGTCTGCACCAATCTGGGCGCCCTCGTCGTGTTCGCGATCGGCGGTCACGTCGACTGGATCCTCGGGCTGGGACTCGCGCTGTGCACCATCCTGGGCGCCCAGATCGGCGCGCGCATGGCGCTCCGGCGGGGGTCGGGTTTCGTGCGGGCGGTGTTGCTGGTGGTCATCGCGGCGTTGTTGATCCGCATGGGGTGGGACACCTTCTCCTGACGTCCCAGGGGATCCGTGCGGACACGGGGAGCGTCCGAGAGGTGTGAACGGATCCCCCTTCTGAGACGGACGGTGCGACGATGACACCACGCGGAATGTCCGCCGCGATCACCGCCACCCTGACGGCCCTGGTCCTGACCGCCTGTTCGGTCAGTGCGGGGCCCGACAAGGTGGGCCTGGAGTACGACGCGGGCGCGTTCTCCTCCACCACCTTCGACAGCTGCATCCTCCCGGGCAACCGCCAGTACCACGGGCCGGGCGACCAGACCTTCCTGTACCCCGCCGGGCAGCGCACCTTCGAGTTCTCCGGGGCCGACGGGGCGGAGACGCACTCCGCCACGGTCGTGTCCAAGGACGACCTGGAGCTCACCGTGACCGGCCTGGTCACCTTCAGCCTCAACATCGAGTGCGAGCGCCTCCAGGAGTTCCACGAGCGCCTGGGGCTGAAGTACATCGCCTACGAGGACCCCGGGTGGGTCGACCTGTTGCGCGACTACATCGGCCAGCCCCTCAACAGGGCCCTGGACGACGCCACCAAGGAGTACGCCTGGCGCGACCTCTACACCAGCGCCGAGGCCAAGGCCGAGTGGGAGAAGAAGGTCGGGGACCTGACCTCGGCCTACATCGCCGAGCAGGGCGGCGGCGAGTTCTTCTGCTCGCCCACGTACACCGGTGGCGGGGAGGACTGCGGCACCCCGCAGCTGACCATCCAGCAGCCCACCCCGCCCGAGGAGGTGCGCAAGGCCCTGACCCTGGCCCAGGAGGCGGTGGAGATGACCACCGCCCAGGAGCAGGAGAACGAGCGGATCGACAAGGAGCTGGAGGCCATCGAGGAACTGGTGGAGGTGCTGGGCCCGGAGGGCTACATCCTGTACCAGGCCCTGAAGGACGGCAAGGTCGACTTCATGCCCATCCCCTACGGCAGCGGCGTCAACGTCACTCCGCGCGGGGGGAACTGAGTCCCGGGTGCGGGCGCGCGGGTCCCGGGGGACGCCTCCGGGACCCGCCCCGCGTCACGCGGCGCGGCCGGCCTCCCCGGTCGGCGCCGCCGTGGCCCCCTCGACGATGCGCTCGGCGCGCCGACCCGTGTGGACGCCCCGATGATCGGATCGGGTCCGGCCGGGGACGACAGGCCGCCGTCGGTCTCCTCGGGCAGGAACGGGGTCATCCCCCGGACGGGACGCCGGGGTGCCCATGGTCGCCACCGGGTGATGGCCCGGCGACGTCACCGCGGCCGGTGTCGGACGCCACAACGGCGCCGTGGACGGTCCCGGTCGGGAGCCCATCGGGGGGAGGGCGGGTTCCGGTGGGGGTGCGACCGGTCACCCCGGGGCGGTGACCGGCGCCGAGGGCGCGGGTTCCGAGGCGGGCGCGCGGGCGGCGGGGGAGGGGGACCCTTCCGTGCGAACCTTACCCAGGTAAGGCTAACCTGTCCTGGTCCGTTATCGTTGATGGCACGGCCTTCGACCACGACATCCCCGTGCGGACGCCTCCGATCACCCACACGACGAACGGGGAAGCCGTGGCCCTGCGCGCGCCCACCCTCGCACCCCCCACACCCACGCGACGCGTCCTACGGCCCGTCGGTCTGCTCGCGGCCCTGGTGGCTCTGGGGGCGTGCGTCCTGCTCAGCATCACCGTCGGCGCCAAGCCCATCCCCGCCGTCGACGTCTGGGCGGCCCTGACCGAGCACGACGGCTCCTACGACCACAACGTCATCCGCACCCTGCGCGTCCCGCGCACCGTCATCGGCGTGTTCGTCGGGGCGGCCCTGGGGTTGGCCGGCGCCCTCATGCAGGCACTCACCCGCAACCCCCTGGCCGAACCCGGCATCCTGGGCGTGAACTCCGGTGCGGCCGCCGCGGTCGTCCTCGCGGTCTTCGCGTTCGGAGCCGGCGGGACCGGTCTGGTCTGGCCCGCCTTCGTCGGCGCCGCCGTGGCGGCCGTCGCCGTCCACACCCTGGGGTCGCGGGGACCGGCCAACGCCACCCCGGTCCGCCTGGCGCTGGCCGGCACCGCCGTGGCCGCCGTCCTCCAGGGCCTCATCCACGGTGTGATCGTCCTCAACGACTTCGTGTTCGACCGCATCCGGTTCTGGCAGGTGGGCTCCCTGGTCGGCCGCGACCTGGAGATCTTCTGGCAGGTCGCCCCCTTCCTCGTGGCCGGGATCGTGCTGACCCTGTGCCTGGGGCCCTCCCTCAACGCCGTCGCCCTGGGGGACGACCTGGCCGCGTCCCTGGGCGCGCGCGTCCCCGCCATCCGCACCCTGGCCGCGATCGCCGTGATCCTGCTGTGCGGCGCGGCCACGGCCGCCGCCGGCCCCATCTGGTTCGTTGGCCTGATCATCCCCCACGTGGCCCGCCTGATCACCGGCCCGGACCAACGGTGGTCGCTGCCCTACTCCGCGGTGCTCGGCGCGGTCCTGTTGACCGCCGCCGACACCGTGGGCCGCGTCATCGTGCCCGGCGACGAACTGGAGGTCGGCATCATCACCGCGTTCGTCGGAGCGCCCCTGTTCATCGCCCTGGTCCGCAGCAGAAGAATGGCCGCGCTTTGAGCACCTCGACCCTGTCGCGTCCCCGCACCGGAACCCGGATCACCCCACGCGGTTCCCTCGCCCTGCGCCTGGGCGACCGCTACTCCGTCCTGGTGCGTCCGCGCACCCTGATCGTGGCGCTGCTCCTGGTCGTGGTGGCCGCGGCCGCCCTGGTCGTGTCGGTGTCCGTGGGCGATTACGAGATCCCCCTGGCGGCGGTCCCCGCCGCGATCGCCGGGTACGGCGAACGCCTGGACGTGTTCTTCGTCCAGGGGGTGCGCCTGCCGCGCGCCCTGACCGCCCTGGGGGTGGGCGCCGCCCTGGGGCTGGCCGGCGCGGTCTTCCAGAGCCTGTCGCGCAACGCCCTGGGCAGCCCCGACATCATCGGTTTCACCAGCGGCGCGGCCACCGGTGCCGTCGCGATCATCCTCCTGGTCGGCGGAGGCCGGCTGGTGGTGTCCATGGGCGCGATCGCCGGCGGTCTGATCACCGCCGTCGTCGTCTACCTGCTGGCCATGAAGAACGGCGTCCAGGGGTACCGTCTGGTACTGGTCGGCATCGGCGTCTCGGCGATGCTGGGCGCGGTGCGCGACTACCTGTTGACCCGGGCCGAGCTCACCGACGCCATGGGCGCCCAGATCTGGATGATCGGCAGCCTCAACGGCCGCGGGTGGGGCGAGGTCATCGCGGTCTGGCTGTCCCTGGCGCTCCTGGGGCCGATCCTGTTGACACTGGGGTCGCGGTTGCGGTTCATGGAACTCGGCGACGACACCGCCCGCGCCCTGGGCGTGTCCACCCAGGCCACCCAGGTGGCGGCGCTGACCGCCGCCAGCGCCCTGACCGGGGCCGCGATCGCGGTGTCGGGGCCCATCGGGTTCGTGGCCCTGGCCGCCCCGCAGCTGGCCCGCCGGCTGACCCGCACCGGCGGCACCACGTTCGTCGGTGCGGCCCTGATGGGCGCCGCCCTGTTGGTCGTGGCCGACCTGGTGGCGTTGCGGGCCCTGGCGCCCACCCAGCTCCCGGCCGGTGTGGTCACCGCCGTCATCGGCGGCGGCTACCTCATCTGGCTCCTGTACACCGAAGGGCGGCGCGGCCGCGCCTGAGCCCGCCCGATCCGCGCAGCACCCGAGGAAGAGGCATGACCGTTCACCACATCGACCGTCTCAGCGGGCAGGACCTGACGCTCGCCTACGACCAGCGCGTCATCTCCGAGGATCTCGCCGTCACCATCCCCGACCACTCGTTCACCGTGATCGTGGGCCCCAACGCCTGCGGCAAGTCGACGCTGCTGCGCGCCCTGTCGCGGACCCTCAAGCCCGCCAAGGGGAGGGTGCTGCTGGACGGCCGGGTCATCGGCTCCTACGCGGCCAAGGAGGTGGCGCGCCGGCTGGGGTTGCTGCCGCAGACCTCCATCGCGCCCGAGGGCATCGGCGTGGCCGACCTGGTGGCCCGGGGCCGGTTCCCCCACCAGGGGTTCCTGCGCCAGTGGTCCAAGGACGACGAGCGGGTGGTGGCCGAGGCGATGGAGGCCACCGGTGTGGCCGATCTCGCCGACCGGTCGGTGGACGAGCTCTCGGGCGGTCAACGCCAGCGCGTGTGGTTGGCGATGGTACTGGCCCAGCAGACCCCGCTGTTGCTGTTGGACGAGCCCACCACCTATCTGGACATCGCTCACCAGATGGACATGCTGGACCTGTGCGCGCAGCTGCACGACGAGCGCGGGCACACCCTGGTGGCGGTCCTGCACGACCTCAACCACGCCTGCCGGTACGCCACCCACCTGATCGTGATGAAGGAGGGGGAGATCGTCGCGGAGGGGGAGCCGGCCGAGGTGGTCACCGTCGAGCTGGTCGAGCACGTCTTCGGGTTGCCGGTGCGGGTCATCCCCGACCCCGAGACCCACACCCCGATGATCGTCCCGGTGGACCGGCGCCGTCAGGTGCGGTGAACCACCGCCGGGTGGGGACGGTGGACCCCCGTCCCCACCCGGTCAGGCGCCCGACAGCTCCAGGCGCAGCACCAGTTCGACCAGTTCCACCACCACGCCCTTGACGGAGGCGCGGTCGCGGGCGTCGCACAGGAGCACCGGGACCGGGTCGGCGACGTCCAGCGCCACCCGCACGTCCTCGGCCCGGTGGGAGCTCTGGCCGTCGAAGCAGTTGACCGCCACGACGAACGGCACCCGACGTGCCTCGAAGAAGTCGATGACGTCGAAGCAGTCGGTGAGGCGGCGGGTGTCGGCCAGCACGACCGCGCCCAGCGCCCCCTCCACGAGTTCCTCCCACATGTGGGAGAACCGCCGTTGACCCGGGGTGCCGAACAGGTACACCACGGTGGTGGGGTCCAGGGTGATACGGCCGAAGTCCAGGGCGACCGTGGTGGTGGTCTTGGTCTCCACCCCGTTCAGGTCGTCCACCGCCGTGCCGGCGATGGTCATCTCCTCCTCGGTGTGCAGTGCCTCCACCTCGCTCAGGGCCGACACCAGGGTGGTCTTGCCGGCCCCGAACCCTCCGGCCACCACGATCTTCAATGTGTCGGGCGCCGGCCCGAACACACGTGTTGCGCTCATCGTCGTCCCGTTCACGGTTGCTCACAGTTCCTTGACGCGCGCCAGCACCGCGCGCAGCGTCGCCTCGTCGGGCCGATGCCGTTCCCGTTCGGGGGTGCGGGCCATCACGTACCCCCGGTCCACCAGGTCCGCCAGCAGGACCCGCACCACCCCCAGGGGCAGCCCCGATCGGGAGGCCGCCTCGGCGACGGTGACGGGTCGGACGCACAGGGCGTGGATCTCCCGTGCCTCCGGTTCGTCTTCGACCACGTCGGCCACGGCCACCACACGGGTGGTCAGGGTCAGGTCCGATCGGGAGGGGCGGGTGCGTCCCCCGGTCAGCGCGTAGGGGCGGATCAGGTCCGGCCCTTCGGCGTGGTCGTCGGGGTTCACCCGCGTCCGCCCCGGCGCGGCAGCGCCGCCAGGTGCGGGCCGACCTGGCGCACCAGCCGGTTGATCTCGAAGGCGGCCTGACCCATGTCGCAGGCGCTCTCGGCGGCCAACGCCAGTGACGCCCCCCGGCCGGCGTCCACGACGAAGAAGAACACCGTGTCCAGTTCCACCACGGTCTGGTGGACCCGGGAGGCGCCCAGGGGGGCGCGGGCGCCGCGGGCCAGGGACGCGAACCCGGAGGCGATCGCGGCCAGGCGTTCCCCGTGTTCGCGGTCCACGCCGGGGGAGGCGGCCAGGGGCAGTCCGTCGGCGGACAGCAGCAGCGCGCAGCGGGCGTGCGCGACCTTCTCGACCAGGTCGGCCAGGAGCCAGTCCAGGGTGCCGGAGTCGTTCGCCTTGGCATGGGCGGACATCGTTCTCATCCTTCCTCGTGGTCGCCGTCGAGGTCGGGGTGGCCCGCGCGGGCGCGCAGGGTTCCGGCCTGGAAGGCGCTCATCATCGAGCGGATCCGTTCGGGGGAGCGGTCCGCGTCGTCGTCGGTGCTGGAGACCGGGGCCGGTGCCACGGTGCGTCGCCTGCGGCGGGGCAGCCCCTTGTAGTGATCCGATTCCGGACCTGGGGCGGACGAGGAGGCCGGCGCGGTGGCCCGCGCGGGCTCCGGTGCCACCGCGGCGGGCACGATCGCCGGTTCGGGGGTGACCACGGGCACGGTCTCGGGTTCGGTGAGGGCGTCGGCGGGCACGTGCACCGTCGCGCGCACCCCGTGCCCGCCGGGACCGGCGGCCAGCTCCACCCGCAGGCCGTGGCGGGCGGCCAGGGTGGCCACCACGAACAGGCCCAGGGGGGAGTCCTCGACCAGCCCGGCCACGTCGAACCGGGGTGGGTCGGCCAAAAGCGCGTTGGCCTCCTCCAGGGCCGCCTCGCCCATGCCCAGACCTCGGTCGATCACGTCGATACGGCACCCGTCCGCGTCGACGGAGGCGCGGACCTCGACCTCGGTGGAGGGCGGGGAGAACGCCGTGGCGTTCTCCAGCAGTTCGGCCGACAGACGGGCGGTGTCGGCGGCCACGTCGCCGCGCAGTGCCACCGGGGGCAGGTCGCGCGGCTGCACCCGGGTGTAGTCCTCGATCTCCCCCGCGGCGGCCCGCACCACCTCGTACAGGCGCATCGGGGCGCGGGGACGCCGGACGGGGGAGCCGCCGCTGAGCAGCATGAGGTTCTCGGAGTTGCGGCGCAGCCGGGCACTGAAGTGGTCGACCCGGAACAGCGCGGCCAGGGTGTCGGGGTCGCTCTCGTCGCGTTCGAGTCGGTCCAGGACCGCCAGTTGGCGGTGGACGAGGGACTGGGTGCGGCGGGCCAGGGTGCCGAACATGGCGCGTACCCCGGCGCGCAGCCGGGCCTCTTGGAGGGCGGCGGTCACGGCGGCGCGTCGGGCGTCGTCGAAGGCGTCGGCCACGTCGGTGATCTCGTCGTGGCGGGTGCGCGGTGCGGCGGCGGGTTCGGGTTCGACGTCGTGGCCGGCGCGCAGGCGGGCGGTGAGCCGGGGCAGGTGCACCCGGGCGTGCTCCAGGGTGGTGCGGCGCAGCAGGTGCAGGCGGCGACCCATGCGGACGGCGCCGGTGACGGCGAAGGCGGCCGAGGCCAGGGCCACGATCAGGACGGGGAGACCGATCAGGAGCACGCCGCCGGTGAGCTCGGAGGAACGTGCGTCGTTGAACTCGCCGATGCGGTCGATCTGGTCCTGTTCCACGGCGCGCATGCGCTGGTCGGAGGCTTCGGCGGCGCCCCGCCAGGCGGTGGCGTTGACGGGCGGTCGGGTGTGGGCGGGGGCGGCGATGACCTCGTCCTGGAGGTCGTGCACGCGTTCGAGGGAGTCGTAGGACTCCAGGAGCCGGTAGGTGCGGGCGTCCTCGGAGGAGAGTTCGGCGCCGATGCGGTCCCAGGTGTGGCGTTGGGCTCCGGCTGCCGCGACGAACTCGTTGTGGGCCTGGGGGGTGAAGCCGTCGGTGGCGACGGCGTGGGCGAACACGGTGCTCTGCCGGCCCAGGAGTTCGCGGGCGCGCATGAGGGAGGTCAGGGAGCGCAGGCGGGGGATCTGGGCGGGGTCGGCGTGTTCGACGCGGGCGTCCCAGAAGCGCAGGCCCTGCTCGATGATGTCGTTGTAGGGGCCGCCGGAGTGGAGGTGGTCGCGCTGGTGGGGCGGCAGGCCGTCGACGGCGGCGCGGTGGGCGGGCAGGCGATCCAGGGCGCGTTGGAGGTCCAGGGCCTGGTCGGGGAGGACGTCGGTGTCGAAGCCGGCCAGGGCCTCGCGCAGCTCGACCAGGGCGGTGTCGGTGGTGTCGCGGGCGGTGCCCAGGGCCTGGTCGGAGCGTTCGGTGTCGCGCGCGGAGTCGGCGGTGGCCAGGCGTTCGTCCTGGAGGGTGTCGATGACGAGGGAGACGGCGGTGCCGACCTGGCGGGTCAGGTCGGCTTCGGCGCGCAGTTCCCGGATGTCGTCGACGAGCAGGGAGGTGAACAGGGAGCACACCAGGAGCAGCACGACGCTGGGGGTGAGGACCAGGGTGATCATGCGGGCGCGAAGCGACCGGCGCTTCTTGGGGGGCATGGGCTCGCTTCCGGGCGATATCGGGGGATGGGGGTGCCGGATCCCCAGAGTGAATCCGGTCGGTGGGGGATCGTGCAAGGGTCGAGTGGTGCGCGAGGGCCCGGATGGGGGTGTCGTGGCAGGTCATGGGCCGGGGCTCAGCTTGGTAACGGGCGGCCGGACACGGGTCTGTTCGACTACTAAGAATCTACGTAGTAAAGGTGGGGGTCTTGTTGTTCAGACATCCACAAACAGAAAAAGGAGCGGCTCACGCCGCACCGACCACCCGATTCACGCCCCTTGGCCGCGGGTACGGGACCGTCCGTGACCATGACGAACGGGAGAGCGATCGTGAACCTCAGCGAAGACCTGATCCGCGACGGACTGACCCGCCTGGACGGCTGGGAGTTGGACCCGGACGGCCCCGCCATCCGCCGCACCCTGCGCCTGCCCGATTTCCCCGCCGCGATCGCCCTGGTCGGCGTCATCGCCCAGGCGGCGGAGCAGGCCGGGCACCATCCCGACATCGACATCCGCTATGACACGCTGCACCTGCGCCTGACCACCCACTCGGTCGGCGCCGTCACCGACAAGGACATGGCCCTGGCCGCGCGCATCGACGAACTCGTCCCCCGGGGCTGATCCTCACCGAGGGGCGCCGCGGGCGGGGGCCGCGCTCACACGCGCGGACGGCTCCGGTCGAGTGCGGACCATGGGAGCCGGGGCGCCCCGAAACCCGCGTCGGTGTCCCACAACGCGGGGTGCTCCGTCATTCCGACCTCGCGACCGCGGAAGCCCTGTTCAGGACCGTGTCGGTGGAGATCCAGGTCTCGGAACGCGGGGTCGGTCGACGGCTCAGCGCAGGCGGGCGCGGCGCATCTTGCCCGAGGCGGTGCGCGGCAGCTCCGATACGAAGCCCACCACGTCGGGGGAGGCGTGGGTGGCGAACCGCGTGGCCACCCATTCCTTCAGCTCGGTGGCCAGCGCTTCGGAGGCCTCGAACCCGGGGGCCGGGACGATCCGGGCTCCGATGAGCTGTCCGGCGAGTTCGTCGGGGATGGAGTACACGCCGCACTCGTCGACGGCCGGGTGGTCGTTGAGGACCGCCTCGACCTCGGTGGGGCCGATCCGGTAGCCGCGGCTGAGGATGGCGCCGTCGTCGCGGGTGGAGAAGAACAGCCAGTGGCGCCGGTCGAGGATGCCGGTGTCGCCGGTGAGGTAGAAGGCCTTGTCGGGGGTGAAGCGCACCTGGGAGGCGGAGTCGTTGTCGAGGTAGCCGGTGAACCAGGCCAGGGGGCTGTGTTCGAGGTCGACGGCGATGCGTCCGTAGGCGCCCAGGGGTGCGGGTTCGTCGGAGATGGCCTCCAGGACGGTGGCCGTCCAGCCGGGGAGGGCGGGGCCGATGGCGCCGGGGGTGACGTCTTCGATGTCCTGGCCGGTGTCGCCGTTGGGGATGCCCACGCACCAGCCGAGTTCGGTCTGGCCGAAGTGGTCGCGCACGGGAACGCCGAAGACGTCGGTGACCCAGTCGATGACGTCGGGGGCGAGGGGTTCGCCGAAGCTGGTGAGGCGTTGGACGACGACCTCGGGCGGCAGGGTCTTGGTGGCGGCGCGCAGGGTGCGGTAGGTGGTGGGGTCGGCGGCGAGGTTGGTGACCTCGTACATGCCCAGGACGTCGAGGGTGAGTTCGGGGTCGAAGAATCCGGCGCGCAGGGCGAGGGAGGTGTGTCCGGCGAGGAGGGGGGAGATGACGCCGTGGTAGAGGCCGAAGGCGGAGCCGGGGTCGGCGGTGTTCCAGAAGATGTCATCGTCGTCGACGCCGAGGCCGTAGTGGTGGTAGGCGTGCATGGCCGCGAGGGCGCGTACGGGGACGGGGACGCCGCGTGGGGGGCCGATGAGTCCGGAGACGTAGACGATGGCGAGGAGGCCGTCGCCGCCGACGGCGGTGTCGGGTGCGGGTGGGGCCTGGGTGTCGGCCAGGGCGGTGAGGGTGGTCTCGCCGTCGCGGAGGGGGCGGGGGCCGGTGGTGACGATGGACCAGGTGGGGGTGGTGTCGGTGTCGAGTTTGGCGCGGTTGTCGTCGTCGACGACGACGAGGCGGGCTCCGGAGGAGGTGAGGCGTTCGCTGATGGCGGAGGGGGCGAAGGAGGAGAAGAGGGGGACGAGGACGGCGCCCAGGCGCCAGACGGCGAGGGCGGTGACGGCCATGTCGATGCCCTTGGGGATGAGGGTGGCGACGCGGTCGCCGTGGCCGATGCCGTGGGCGGCGAGTCCGGTGGCGAGGGCGTGGGATCGGTCGCGGAGTTCGCCGAAGGTGAGGGTGGCGGGTGCGAGGTCGGGGCCGATCTGGGTGATGGCGTTCCGGTCGGGGTCGTGCCGGTCGCACAGGAGGTGGGACACCGAGGTGGTGGGGGAGTCGTAGGCGGTGAGCCACTCACGTACACGGTGCGCCGGTTCGGGCATCGAAGGTCGTCCTCGTCTGGGTCGGAGTGGTGGGGTGGGTCACGTCAACACTATGCCCACCTGGCAAACCTCTTCTGGGGGATGGGAGGGGTTTTCGGTGTGTGGGATGTCCGCGGGGGTCTGTGGGGTTCGTGGTTTTTCGTGGGGGAGGTGCGGGGGTGGTCCTTCCTCTCGCGTGCGGGTGGGCGGGTCGGCCATGATGTGGGGTCATGGACGCTGACATCGTGGCCGACCGGTTGGGTCTGGCCGAGGACGAACGCCGTTGGTTGATCGCCGCTCACGAGTTGCCGGATCCGGTGGAGCCTTTGGTGGTGCCGCAGGGTGAGGATGCCCGTCGGGTGTGGGACGAGTTCGCTCTGGCGGAGGAGGATCGGGCGGAGTTGGCCGGGTTGTGGCCGGGTCCGGGTGGGGCGGGGTGGTCGCCCGAGGTGTGGTTCGTGGTGGAGGGGATGTACCGGCGGTTGGCGGCGGACGCGGATCTGCCGGTGGGGTCGTGGGTGGATTGGCCGGCGTTGGTGGGTCATGGGGATCCGCGGGTGCGGTCGGCGTCGTTGGTGGCGTTCGCGGCGCGGGTGCCGGCGCAGTACGCGGCGCATGGGGCGTTGGGTGTGGATCCGGCGGTGACGCGGGCGACGTTGGCGGATGTGGGGGTGCAGACGGCGCGTTCGCGGCGGATGTACGGGCGGTCGGGTGTGGAGACGGCGTCGTGGGTGGCGGCGCAGTTCCGTGGTCGGTTGTTCTGGGTGGGCGGGTTGCAGTTGGAGCCGGCGGTGTTGGGGGATCAGGGCGGGGTGGAGTGGTATCCGGAGGGGGAGGCCGCCGGGTTGGGTGCGGGGATGGCGGTGGGTGATCCGGTGTTGCGGTTGCACATTCCGACGGGTGGTCTGGATCCGGTGTCGGTGACGGATGCGTTGGGGCGGGCGCGGCCGTTCGCGCGGGCGCATCTGGGGATCGATCCGGTGGTGGCGACGTGTACGTCGTGGTTGTTGGATCCGCAGTGGGGTGAGGTGTTGGGGGAGGGGTCGAACATCGTGTCGTTCCAGCGGCGGTTCACGTTGGTGGGGCGTGGGCAGCCGGGTGAGGCGGATGTGTTCCGGTTCGTGTTCGGGATGTCGGAGGTGGATGTGGTGGCGGCGCCGCGTCGTACCCGGTTGGAGCGTGCGGTGGTGGAGCGTGTCGAGGGGGGTGGTGGGTGGTGGGTGCGGACGGGGTGGTTGCCGTTGTCCGTGTGATCGTGGGTGTGGGGTGGTGGGGGGTCTTGGTGCGGGTGGTCAGGTGTGGGTCGTGGTGTCGGGTGTGTCGGGGTGGACGGTGGCGGTGAGTTCTTGGTGGCCGGTGCGGTCGCAGTCGGTGCAGGGGTGTCCGAGGAGGACCTGGGTGAGGGTGTGGTCGGCTTCCCGGCGGGCGAGGACGACGGCACGGGTGCCGGTGCCCAGGCAGGTGCGGCACAGGATGCTGATGCGCATGTGCGCAGGATAGGTTTCTTTGCCGGTTTCGTCTGGGAGAACACGGCTTTTTTGCGGTGATATCCGGGCAAAGGGTGTCGGGGGTCCGTCGACGGGTGTCGGGCGCACGGGTGGCGGGGGCGGGCCCTGTGGTCCGCCCCCGCCGGTGTGGGGTGGGTCGGTGGTGGCGTGCGGGGCCGCTCCGCGGGGTCCGTCGACGGGGGGCGGCCTCGATGGTCTTCGGGGTCGGGGTCAGGTGAAGATCGGGGCGCCTTGGCGCACCAGCCGCCAGTTCACCTCGTGGAAGTCGGTGGGGTCGATGACCCCGACCGCGGTGGCGTGGTCGATGAGGGCCTGGCGGATCTCCCGCTGGGCGTTGTAGACGACGGGCGCGTCGGTGATGTGGGGGAAGGCGCCGCCGCCGGATTGGCGGTAGTTGTTGACGGCGACCACGAATCTCTGGTCGTCGGCCACCGGGGTCCCGTTCAGGGTCAGTGAGGTGACCCGTTGTCCGGCGGGGCGGGACACGTCCAGTTCGTAGTCGACGCCGGCGAACTGGTCGCAGTTGTAGTCGGGGGTGTTGTCGGCGTTGGTCAGGTCGGCCGGGTCGACCGTTCCGGTGGCCGGGACCTGCTTGTAGTAGCGGGCGGAGTGCTCCAGGTAGGCCCGTAGTCCGGCGCCGGTCAGTACCGATCCCAGCAGGGTGTTGTCGTAGATGTAGAGGGCGGCGATGTCGCGGATGCTCAGGTCGCCGGCGGGGAAGACCGCGGAGCGGCTGAAGGGGGCGGCGATGGAGACCACGGGCAGGTCTGCCTCGGGGGTGCCGGTGAGGGCGGCGGTGACGGTGTCGATCTGTACCTTGTGCACGAAGTCGACGATGGCGGTGTCGGTCCAGCAGGCCTCGGCGGCGCGCAGTTCTCGGGCGCTGGTGGCCACGACCTGGTTGACGTAGGCGACCGTGGTGGCGTGCTGGTCGGCGACCAGGGCGGCGATCTGCGGGTCCTCTTCGACGGTGTTGGCGTTGAGGGTGAGGGCGTTCTTGGAGATGACCTTCCAGCGGCCGTGTTCGCGGCGCAGGGCCAGGTCCATCACGGAGAGGCGGCGTCCCCAGAAGGAGGGCATGGTCATGAGGACCTGTTCGCCGGTCTCGGTGTTGGTGACGAAGCGTTCGGGGACCTCTCGGTGGGCGTGTCCGAACAGGATGGCGTCGATGCCGGGGACCTGTTCGGCGACCATGGCGGAGGCGTTCTCGACGGGGATGTCGCCTTGGTAGGAGGAGGTGCCGCTGTCGCCGGCGTGGGCGCTGACGATGACGATGTCGGCGCCTCGGGCGCGCATGATCGGTACCCAGTGGCGGGCGGATTCGATGAGGTCGCGGAATTCCAGGCGGCCGTGGACGTGGTGGCGGTCCCAGATGGCCGAGCCGGGGTTGGTCAGGCCCAGTACTCCGATGGTGAGGGGTTGGGTGCCGGGTCTGTTCGTGCAGTCGACCTTCATGCGTTTGAGGGCGTAGGGCTTGTAGGCGGGGTCGTCGGTGCCGTGGTGGACGGCGTTGGCGGCCAGTGCGGGGGCCCGCATCTGGGAGATCCAGGTGTCGAGGTGGTCGATGCCGTAGTTGAATTCGTGGTTGCCGAGGGTGATGGCGTCGTAGTCCAGGGCGTTCATGGCGCGGGCCATGGGGTGGGTCTCGCCGGTGTCGGTGATGGGTTCGACGACGCTGTAGTAGGTGGCGAGGGGGGCGCCTTGGATGGTGTCGCCGGAGTCGAACAGCAGGGTGTTGTTGTGGCCGCGTTCGGCGCGGATCTCTTTGACGAGGGCGGCGGCCTTGGCGATGCCGATGTGGTCGCCGTTGGCGTCGGAGTAGGTGGTGTTCTTGTAGTAGTCCCAGTTGAGGCAGTGGCCGTGCAGGTCGGAGGTGCCCATCACGGTGATGAGGGCCTCGCGGGCGGAGGAGGCGGCGGCGGGGGTGGGCCAGCCGGCGAGGGTGAGGGCTCCTGCGGCGCTCAGGCCGCCTATGGCACCGCGTCGCGAGATGGTGGGCTCCTTCGTCATGGGCTTCTCCCGGGGGTTTTCGAGCGGGGCGAAGCCACACACGGTAGCGAGGCGGTCGCGGGGGAGGGAACCGGGCTCGCGTTAACAATCGGTGCACACGATAGGAGAAGGGGGCGCGTTATGGAAGGTGGGGGTGCGGCGGTGGTGGAGGTCCGTGATTCTCGGGGCCATGGCGGGGGTGGGGCCCCGGTGGGTGGTGTGTCGGGGTAGGTCACGGCGGTTGGTGTCGGGGTCGTGTCCCGGTGGTGTGCGATGTGTGTCGGGTGTTGTCTTCTGGGGGCGGGGTTGGCGTTGTTCGGGTACGTGTCGTGCCCGTCGCCCCCTCTCCGGATCGCGACGGGCACGCGGGCGGGCCTCAGGGTTCGTGTTGTTGTCGGGAGGCCGCCGTGACCTCGTCCCGGACCTGTTCTTGAGTGCTGTGGGCGGCGTCGGTGGCGCTCTCCTTGAGGTGCTCACCCGCTTCCCGGGCGCTCTCGGTCGCCTGGTCCCGGACGCGCTCGACGGACTCCGTGACCGCGCGCCGGGCGGGTTCGATCAGGTCCGAGGCCTGGTCCTTGGCCTTGTGGGCGGCCTTTCGTTCCGCTTCGCTCTCGGACAGCACCGAGGCGGCGAGGAGGCCTGCGCCGAAGGCGATCAGGCCGGCCGCGAGCGGGTTGCCGCGGGTCTGTTCCATCGCCTGTCGTGGCGCGGATCGTGCCGCCTCGCCCATTTGTCCGGTGCCGTGCCGGATGCCGCTCATCGCTCCTTGTGAGGACGGTGCCGCACCCATGATCCGGTCTCGCAGGCCGCGTGCGCCGCGGCGTACGCGCTCCGTGCGCCGCTCGACCGCCCGTCGGGGGTCGACGCGGTCCACGAGTCGGTCCGTGTCCGCGGTCAGCTCGGCGCGGGTCCGTTCGATGTCCTGCCTGATCCGGTCGGATGTCTCGCCCATCGTGCGTCCTCCTTCAGTGTCTCGATGGTGTGTCGGGGTGTGGGGGACACGAGGCGCATACGCTTGCGGCCCATGACGAACAGGATCGTTCCGGCGATCGCCCAGAGCGCCGCCACGGCCAACGCGGCCCAGGCCGATCCGATGAGGACGGACAGGCCGAACACGGCCGCGAGGCTCAGCAGGACCACCGTCATGTAACCGGCGAACGCGGCCGCGCTGAGCATGCCCGCGGCCTTGCCGGCCTTGGTGGCCTCTTCGCGGAACTCGGCTTTGGCGAGCTCCAGTTCCTGTCGGAACAGGGTCTGGAGGTCGTTGGCGACCTCCGTGATCAGTTCGGCCACCGATCTGTCGTCCGGTGTCGTGTCCAGTGTGGGTGGTGAGGGTCGGGGAACGGTCGCCATGTCAACCACGCCCTTCCCCGGGTGCCCGTTGGGGCTCTTCGAAGGGTGTGGGGACCGGTTCCTCCGTGGCCGACTCGCCCTGTCGGGGCAGGGGAGCGCTGGACCGTGCCCGCTCGCTCGTGTCCTGCGGTGCGGTCGTGTCCTCGTCCTGTGAGGTGGAGGAGGAGGCCTTGAGGAGGCGTCCGAGTGCGAAGCCGGCGACGGCGGCGCCCAGGAGGAAGACCATGGGCCTGCGTCGCGCGAGGTCTCCGGCCTCGTCCAGCAGACCGTCGACGCCCCGGTTCTCCAGGAAGTCGGCCGTCTGGGAGCCGCTCGCCGCGACCCGGTGGACGACGCCGCCCACGGGGGAGTCGGGCGCGCCGTGTTCGGCCATCGATTCGAGGTCTTGGGACCACTGGCGCAGGTGGTCCGAGGCCATTCCGGTGAGGTGTCCCACCTCTGTGCGGATCTGGTCCTGTACGTCGTCCATGACGTGGCCGGTCTCGGCGCGGGTGTCCTGGGCGAGGGAGCGCACCTGGTCTTTCGCGGAGGACGCGACTTCGCGGGCGGCCGTGCGCGCTGCTTCGGCCTTGCCGCCGCCTCCTGGTCCTTCGGTACCGTCCAACGGGCGCATGAGCACGACCTCCTCGGTTTCGATCGGTGTCTTCCCTGTGCCGCGCCGTACCCCGCAGGAGGTCATGGAAGCGGTTTGACATGCCTTGATGCCCAACCATGAGGATGGTTTTTCTCTGGTTTGGGGTTTTTCTGGTCTTTTGGCGCGGTTTCGGTCGTGGTCCGGGGGCTTTGCGGCGGTAGTGGGCCGTTTGTGGGTGTGGCCGGGTGTGGTGTGTGGCCGGCCGTCGCGGTGATCGGCCGGTGGTGGGGCCGTCGGGGTGCGACGTTCGCCGGTGGCGGTCGTACCCACCGTGGGTGTGGGGTGGGTGTCAGGGGAGGACGACGACCTTGCCGCCGTTGTGGCCGGCGCGCACGTGGGCGAGGGCGGCGGCGGTGTCGGTGAGGGGGAAGGTGCGGGCGACCACGGGGGTGAGGCGTCCTTGTGCGGCGAGGTCGGCGAGGTGGGCGAGGTCTCGGGGGGAGTTCTCGGTCATGAGTCCGGTCAGGGTGTGGGTGGTGAAGGGGGACCACAGGGCGGCCCGGAGTTGTCGGTCGGTGCCCTGGATGAGGGGGCCGCCGCCTTCGGATCCGACGATGACGAGGGTGCCGTGGGGGTTCAGGGCGCGGCGTAGGAGTCGGAGGGGGCGGTGTCCGGCGGTGTCGATGATGAGGTCGTGGCGGTGGCCGTGGTCGGTGATCTCGGCGCGGGTGCGGTCGATGACGTGGGTGGCGCCCAGGGAGCGGACCAGGTCGAGGGTGGCGGGGCCGCATACGCCGGTGACGCGGGCGCCGGCGTCGGCGGCGAGGGCGACGGCCAGGGTGCCGACGCCTCCGCTCGCGCCGATGATCAGGACCGTGCGGTCTTTCAGGTCGCCGCCGGTGCGCAGGGCTTGGAGGGCGGTGCGGCCGCAGGTGGGCAGGGTGGCGGCTTGTTCGAAGGTGAGGGTGGTGGGTTTGCGCACGAGGTCGTCGGTGGTGGTGAGGGCGTATTGGGCGCAGGCGCCCGGGGCGGTGCCCATGACCTCGTCGCCGGGGGCGAGGTCGGTGACGCCTTCGCCGATGGCGGTGACGGTGCCGGCCAGGTCTTCGCCGATGCCGGTGGTGCGGGGGCGGCGTACTCCGTAGCCGAACAGGCGGGTGAGGTAGGGGAGGCCGGTGGTGAGGTGCCAGGTGCCCTGGTCGATGCCGGCGGCGTGCACCCGTACCAGGACCTGTCCCGGTCCGGGGGTGGGGAGGGGGGTGTGGACGGTGCGCAGGACGGTGTCGGGCGGGCCGTAGCGGTCGCGGACGATGGCGGTCATGGTGGTGGCGGTGGTGTCGGGCATGGTGTCCTCGTTCCGTGCGGTGGGTGGCTCGGGGTTCAGGTTTCGGGGTAGTGGAAGACGTCGTCGAGGCGGGTTCCGAAGACGCGGGCGATGAGGAACGCGGTCTCCAGTGAGGGCGAGTAGCGGCCTTGTTCGATGGCGATGATGGTCTGGCGGGTCACTCCGACGCGTTCGGCGAGGTCGGCCTGGGTCATTTCGTCGTGTGCGAAGCGCAGGGCGCGGATGGTGTTGGTCACCCGGGTCTTCTTGGGCACGGTTCACATTCCTCGGCGGTAGGCGACGATGCGGGCGGCCGATGAGGTCAGTGCGGAGAGCACGAATCCGAGGTAGAGGGTGTGGGCGATCCAGAAGTGGTCGGCTCGGGTGAGGGTGAGGGCCAGTGCGGCCGCGGCGCCGATGGCCAGGACGATGAATTCCCAGCGCAGGCCGCGGCGGTCGATCTCGGTGTCGCGTTCGTCGCGCAGGTGGGCGTCGCGTGGCCATAGGGCGCCGGCGATGACGGTGAGGAGGAGGTTGGCGGCCAGGGCGGTGCCGATGGCGATGAGCAGGGGGCGTGTGTAGGTGATGTGTTCGGGTGGGGTGTCGGTGAGTCGGGTGGCGATGATCGCGGTGTAGATCACCGGGATGATCAGGGCGATCGCGGTGTAGATCCACACGCGTCTTTCTTCGAATGTCATGTCCGCCTCCATGTCAAATATCTAAGACTCAGTGTCAGGTACGGCGGACATGATGTCAATGATGTTTTACATCTGAGGGTGTGCGGGATCGGCGGATCGGCGGGGTCCGTCGGTCACAGGTCCCTGCGGTAGACGATGTTGGGGATGCCGGACTCGGGGAAGCGGCTCTCGCCGACGGGGTACCAGCCGGTGGCCTCGTACAGGGCGCGGCCCGCGGTGTTGGCGTGCAGGACTTCGAGGGTGAGGGAGTCGGCGTGGTCGGCCACGCGGGCCAGGGTGGCGTCCATGAGGCGGCGGCCCCATCCGGTGCCCTGGAGGGCGGGGGCCACGGCGAGGTGGGTCAGGTGGGCGGTGCGCTCGCCGCCGGTGGGCAGGCGGGTGAGGGTGTAGCCGTTCAGGGCGGGGGTGCGCAGGAGCAGCAGGAGTCGGGGGGTGTGGAGCAGTCGGTGTTCGGCGCGGGCGCGCACCA
The DNA here is from genome assembly GCF_028882275.1 of Nocardiopsis sp. N85. GTDB lineage: Bacteria > Actinomycetota > Actinomycetes > Streptosporangiales > Streptosporangiaceae > Nocardiopsis > Nocardiopsis lambiniae. The sequence goes on along the minus strand of NZ_JARBUT010000007.1, from coordinate 209,178 downwards.
CGGGGTCGGGGGCGGTGCCGTCGCGGTGGGCGACGGCGCGGGTCCACAGTGCGGCGCAGGCGGGGTGGTCGGCCTCGGTGCCCTCGACGATGGTGTGCCGGTCCACGGTGGTCCTTCGGGGTGTGGGGGCGGGGGGCGTCCCCGCCCGTGTGGTCCATGGGGTCGGGCGGTGCCGGCGGATCGCGCCGTCACCGGTGGGGGCGGGCGTCGGGGGTGGACACCCGGGTCCCCGTGGCCGCCGGGGTGGGGGCGGGCCTCACCTTCTCGGGGCGGTGGCGGCGGCGGACAGGTCGGTGAGCGTGGACAGGGCGGCGACGACGGCGGGGTGCGTGCGCGACCCCCGGCGGGCGCAGGTGAGGATCTTGCGCGCCGGGGCCGGTGTTCCCTTCAGGGGGACGCGGACGACGGGCAGTGGGGGCAGGTCGGCCAGTCGGGGGACGAGCGCCACTCCCAGACCGTGGGAGACCATGGCGGCGATGGCGTTCCACTCCCGTGCCCCGTGGGGGCCGTGCGGGGTGAAACCGGCCGCGCCGCAGGCCGACACGGCGTGGGCGTGGCAGGTGGTGTCCGCCGGGGGCAGTACCCAGGTCTGGCCGGCGGCCTGGGCCAGGGGCATCTCGGTGCGGTCGGCGAAGGGGTGGTCGCGGGGCACCACCAGGTCCAGGACGTCGTCGAGCAGGGGTGTCTGGTCGAAGCGCGTGTCGGTGGGCGGTGGTGTGGCGGGGGAGGCCTCGATGACGGCGAGGTCCACCTCGCCCTGGAACAGCAGGTCCAGGGCGCGTTCGGGGGCGTTCTCCGACAGGTGCACGTCCAGGCGGGGGTGGGCGGCGGTCAGCGCGGCGGCCATGGGTGCGAGCAGGCGGGAGAGCACCACCGGGAATCCGGTCACCCGCAGTGGTCCGGCGGGTTCGGTGCCCAGGCCGCGCAGTTCGATCTCGGCGCGTTCCCAGCGGGCGGTGATGTCGTCGGCGTGTGCCAGCAGGCCGTGCGCCGCCGGGGTCAGGCGCACGCCGCGCCCCCGGGGTTCCAGGAGGGTGACGTCGAGTTCCCGGGCGAGCAGGCGGACCTGTTGGGACGCGGCGGAGGTGGTCATGTGCAGCGCTTCGGCGGCGGCGGTGACGGTTCCGTAGTGGGCGACGGCGCGTAGGACGCGCAGGCGCCGTAGATCGATCATGTAGTTCATACTTCATGGTCTGGTCCATGAATTCAACGTGGACATTGAAGGTCGGTGGGGAGAGGCTGGAGGGGTCAGACTTCCGGCGACGAAGGACGAGGAAACGATGACGAGTGTGTGCCCGCACTGCGGTCGGCCCGATGGTCGGCCCTTCCGTGTGGTGTCCCGCCATGCCACCGCCTCGGGGATGACCGTGTGGGTGCGCTGTGCGTGCGGTTCCCTACAGATCCGTGAGGTCGGCCCGGCGGGGGTGCGGGTGGTCTCCCGTGGTGGGCCCGTCCTGGTGCCCGAGGGCGGGGGGTGCCCGGCCTGATCCCGCCGTTGCCGTCGTCGGTGGGGGTTGGGCTCGGGGGGACGGTCGAGCGACGCCGGGAGGTCCGCCGTGGTCGAGTCGGAGAAGGTGTCGCCCACGGAGTTCCCCGCGAGCATGGGCGGGGTCGCCCCGCGGGAGCCGGCCGCCCACGGTCACACCCGGTTCGATCAGTTGACGGGGGTCACCGCGGGGGAGTTGCTGAAGATCCGCGGTGTGGGTCCCAAGGCGGTCCGTGTCCTGGAGCGGGAGCCGGCCGCCCGGGGGTCGTCCTTCGCGGATCGGTGACGCGTCGGTGGTGGGGCGCCCGGAGTGGGGTCCCGTCTCCGAGGCCCCCGAGGGGGTGTGGAAATCGTGGCCTGTGGGCGGTCCGCGATACGGTTGTGGGCATGAGCGACACCCCGACACGGCCGTCCACGTCGGTTGAGGACTACGTGAAGGTCGTCTACGACCTCCAGGAGCGCGGTACCGGGCCGGTCACCATCTCCGGGATGGCCGAGCGGCTGTCGGTGTCCAATTCGTCGGTGTCGGGCATGCTCCGCAAACTCGGTGAGCTGGGCCTGGTCGAGCACCGCCGCTACGGGACGGTGAGTCTCACCGAGGCGGGCACCAAGGCCGCCCTGTCGGTGCTGCGCCGCCACCGGCTGTTGGAGACCTATCTGGTGGCCGCCCTGGGTTACTCCTGGGACGAGGTCCACGACGAGGCCGAGATCCTCGAACACGTGGTGTCGGACAAGTTCGTCGACCGTATCGCCTCCTACCTGGGCGATCCCGTCGTGGATCCGCACGGCGACCCCATCCCCACCACCGAGGGCCACATCGTCGAACGCCCCTCGGTGCTGTTGTCGGACGCCGAGGAGGGGGTGGAGGGCGTCATCGTGCGCGTCAACGACACCGACCCCCACCTGTTGCGCTACCTGGCCGACATCGAGATCGGCATCGGTATGAGCGTGCGGGTCGTGGAGCGTCAGCCCTTCGCCGGGTCGCTGCGCATCGCCGTGCGCCCCGACCACCAGACCCCGGCCCACGACCGCTCACTGGGGTTGGTCGCCGCCGAGGCGTTGTGGATCGCCCCCGACGATTCGTGAGCGGGGGCCGGCGGCGGCCGGCCCCCGCCGGTCTCAGCCCTGCGGTGCGGCTCCGGGGACGCCGTCGGTGATGACGAACCGGGCCCGGTCGGTGATCGGTTCCCCGGGCACCGACACCCGTTCCACGGTCCGGTAGTCGGCCGTCCACTCGGTGGGCGTGACCACGTTGCGCACGTAGCCGCGTTTGCGGTTGATGAAGGTGATGTGGGGGTTCTCGGCGAGCTGTACGGCGTCGCCCGGGTTCTGGTCGGTGCCGTCGCCGCCGCTGGTGAAGGAGGTGCCCACCAGTTCGGTGGCGACGGTGGCCGAGGCGGGGTCGTCGAAGTCGGCTTTGACGTCCACCACGTAGCCGGCGTGCACGTCCCCGGTGATCACCACGGGGTTGCGCACCCCGGCGAGGTGGTCGCGGACCTCGTCGCGTTCGACCTTGTAGTTGTCCCAGGCGTCGTCGCTGAAGCGGGTGGGGTCTCCGGCGGCGAAGTCGCGCTGGGAGAAGAACACCTGCTGGGCGAGGATGTTCCATTGTGCCCGGGAGGCGGACAGCCCGTTCAGGAGCCACCGTTTCTGGTCGGCGCCCAGCAGGGTGCGCGCGGGGTCCTCCCGGTCGGCTTGGGACTGGGCGTCGCGGTACTGGCGGGTGTCGAGCAGGTGCAGGTCCACCAGGCGGCCGAACGCCAACCGGCGGTACAGGTGCAGGTCGGGTCCCTGGGGGCGTTGTGCGGGTCGCAGCGGCATGTGCTCGTAGTAGGCCTTGAGGGCGTCGGCGCGGCGCTGGAGGAACTCCTCGGAGGGCTGTCCGCCGTAGGGGTGGTCGTCGGCCCAGTTGTTGTCCAGTTCGTGGTCGTCGAAGACCACCGCCCAGGGGAACGCGGCGTGGGCGGCCTGGAGGTCGGTGTCGTTCTTGTACTGGGCGTGGCGGATCCGGTACTCGGCGAGGGTGTGGACCTCGCGGGCGGGTACGTGGGGGCGGCCCACCGATCCGGCCTCGCCGGTCTCGTAGATGTAGTCGCCCAGGAACGCGACGAGGTCGAGGTCCTCGTCGGCGAGGTGGCGTTGGGCGGTGTAGTGGCCGTGGGTGAGGCTCTGGCAGCTGGCGAACGCGAACGCGAACCGGTTCACGCGGGCGCCGGGTGCGGGGGTGGTGCGGGTGCGGCCGACGGGGCTGATGTCGGTGCCGACCCGGAACCGGTAGTGGTAGTGGGCTCCCGGGCGCAGTCCTCGGGCCTCGATGTGGACGGAGTGGGCGCGGTCGGGGCCGGTGGTGGTGGTGCCGGTGGCGGTGACGCGGGTGAAGCGCTCGTCCTCGGCGATCTGCCATTGGACGTCGACGTCGCGGTCGGGCATGCCGCCCAGGCCGTCCTGGGCGAGGGGGTCGGGGGCCAGGCGGGTCCACAGTACGACGCTGTTGTGGTCGGGGTCGCCGGAGGCGACGCCGAGGGTGAAGGGGTCGGTGAGGGGGGTGGCGCGGGGGGTGGCGTCGGCGGGTGCGTTCCAGGGGGTGGCGGCGCCCACCAGTGCGGCGGCGCCCAGGGCGGCGCCGCCGGCCAGGACCGTGCGTCGGGTGGTGTGGGGGTGGTTCGGGTGGTGGGGGGTTCCCGGCATGGGTGTTCTCCTGTGGTGCGGGTGTGCTCGCCGCGGGAGCGGCGGGGCCGTGTCCCATCCGGTCACGGGAGGGAGAACGCCCCAACCATCCTGCGGTGAACATCGTCCCTCATTCAGTGACGAATCGGTTGCATTGAGCGACGGTTCGGGGGGCGATGTGCCGGGCGGATCGCGGCCGCACCGTGATCGGGGGCGTCCACACGGTCCACCTCGCGTGAGGAGAACGGCATGCGGCGGTCTCACGGGGCGGTCGGGTCCCTTCGTTCCGCGATCTCCGAGGACCGTCGTGACCGTGGTGAACGTCGGTATCGTCGCCCATGTCGATGCCGGTGAGACCGGCCTGACCGGGTGCCCGCCCTTCCACCGCGGCGCCGTCGACCGCCTGGGCGGCGGGGGCGGCGTGGACACCCGTACCGACAGGTCGTGTCGAACGCGAACGCGGTATCACCGTGCGCGCCGCGGTGGCGCCCTCGCGGGTGGGCGAGGCGCGGATCTATCTCGTCGACGCTCCCGGGCACACCGATGTCGTGGCCGAGGTCGAACGCGCCCCGACCGTGTGGGACGGCGCGGTCCTGGTGCTGTCGGCGGTGGAGGGGGCGGGCCCACACCCGGGTGCTGGTGCGCACCCTGTGTCGGGCGGGGCGCGTCGAGTGCTGGTCCCGTGGACCGCCGGCCCCGGGCGGGGTCGGCGGCGTATGCTGGTCCCATGCGCAAGCGACATTAAGTTCCACGATGGTCCTCGGTCCGTGCACGGGCGCCACCGGGTGGTGGTGTTCCCCGGTGTCCCTGCACGTTCGACCGAAAGACCTCCATGTTCCTCTCGTTCCCACGCGCGTGCGGCGCGCGTGTGTCCCGTGTGACCGGGCCCCTGTACGCCTATGCGGCGTCGGAGGAGTTCGTCCTCCTGTACCCGGTGTACGTGCTGTTGTTCGCCGACCACGGCCTGTCGGTGACGCGGATCAGTTCCCTGTTCGTGCTCTGGGCGGTGACGGGTCTGCTCACGTCCGTGCCCGCCGGGGCGTTGGCCGACGTGGTCCCGCGTCGGTACCTGTTGGCCGCCGCCCCGGTGTTCGCCGGTGCCGCGTTCGCCCTGTGGTCGTGGTCTCCCGGGTACGGGGTGTTCGCCCTGGGGTTCGTGCTGTGGGGTGTGGGCGGTTCCCTGTCCTCGGGCGCCTTGGAGGCGTTGGTCTACACCGAGTTGGCCCACCGTGGGGCCGCGGACCGTTATGCGCGGGTGATGGGTGTGACCCGGGCGTTGGGTGTGGCCGCGGTGGGCGCGGCGACCCTGCTGGCGGTGCCGGTGATGTCCTGGGGCGGGTACGGCGCGGTGGGTGCGGCCAGTGTCGCGGTGTGCGCGGTGTGCGCCCTGGCCGGTCTGGCCCTGCCCGAGCACCGGTCGGCCTCCGACGCCACCGGTCCCGAGGCCGACGACTCCGAGGCCACCGGGCCGGCCGGTTCCGGTGGGTGCGAGGTGCGGGCGGTGCCGCACGCACCGGGGCACGGACGTGGCGGCGCCCCGGCCGGTCGGGCGCACGATCCGGCCGAGGAGGACGAGGAGCCGACCGGCCCTTCGGAGTACGTCGCCGCGTTGCGGGCCGGTCTGGCCCAGGCGCGCGGGGACCGTCGGGTGCGCGGTGCGATCCTCATGCTCGTGGTGGTCACCTCCGTCTGGGGCGTGCTGGACGAGTACGTGCCGTTGCTGGTGGCCGCCGAGGGTGTGCCGGTGGAGACGGTGCCGGTCGTGGTGGCGGTGGTGTGGGCCGGGGTGACCCTGGGCGGTCTGGTGGCCGGTCCGGTCTCGCGTCTGCCGGCCGGTGCGTTCGCGGTGCTGTTGGGTGCGGCGGCGGTGGCCATCGCGGCGGGTTCCCTGATGGGCGGTCCGGTGGGGTGGGTGCTGCTGGGGGCCGGGTTCGGTGTGTGCCAGGCCGCGAGTGTGGTCGCCGACGCCCGGTTGCAGGAGCGCATCACCGGTTCGGCCAGGGCGACGGTGACCTCGGTGGCGGGGTTGGGGGTGGACCTGGTCACCACGGTCTCCTATCCGCTGTACGCGGTGGTGTTCGCGGTGACGGGGCACGGGATGGCGTTCGCGTTGTTCGCCGTGCCCTATCTGGTGGCGGCGTGCGTCCTGGGGTGTGCGAGGCGATCGGTCCCCGCGGTGGGGAGGTAGGGGGTTCTCGTCGGGGAGGCGTCCGGGGCCCGGTCCGTGCGGGAAGGCGTCGTCGGGGTCGGTCCCGAGGGGCGGCCGGGGCGTCCTCCCCGGGGTCGGGTGTCCCGGGTCTCCGGGGAGGACGGGGTGGTCTTCACCACGTCGTGCCGTGCCCGGGGACGGCGGGTCACGGCGTGTGGGGGCCGGGATCGCGCACGGTCCCCGTCGTTTCCGTCGTCTCCAGGGTGGGCCCCCACGGATCGATGCTCTTGCGCGGGTGAATAGCATCGTTTCTTGTGGCACATCAGACGAACCCCGTGAACAGCGACGGATCGCGTACCGCCCGCGTGCGCGGTATCGACGTCCACTACGTGGACCTCGGTGTGGGGTATCCGATCCTGTTCGTGCACGGGCACCCCTTCGACCACACCATGTGGGAACCGCAGGTCAGGGCGTTGGCCGGTCGTGGGTTCCGGGTGATCGCGCCCGATCTGCGCGGGTACGGGCGCAGTACCGTCGTGCCCGGTGTCACGACCATGGACGCCTTCGCCCGTGACCAGGACGCGCTCCTGGAGCATCTGGGGCTGGACGTGGTGGGCGTGGTGGGGTTGTCGATGGGCGGCCAGATCGCCCTGGAGCTGTGTCGGCTCTTCCCCGACCGGGTCGACTGTCTCACCCTGGCCGCCACCAACCCCTACGCCGAGACGGAGCAGGGCCGGGCGGGGCGTCGGGCGATGGCCCGGCGGCTGCGGGTGGAGGGCATGGGCGGTTACACCGACGAGGTGTTGGTCGGGATGATGACCGAGGCCAACGTGCGGGCCCTGCCGGCGGTCGCCGACCATGTGCGGGCGATGATGTACGCGGCCCCGCCCGAGGGGGCGGCGGCCGCCTTGGAGGGGCGGGCGCAGCGGCCGGACCACGTGCCGTTGCTGCGTCGTATCTCGGCGCCGACGTTGTTGGTGGCCGGCCAGGAGGACGTGTTCACCCCGCCGGACTTCACCGAGGCCATGCACGTGCGCATCCCCGACTCGGTGGTGGAGATCATCGAGGGTGCGGGGCATCTGCCCAATCTGGAGCGTCCCCAGCGGTTCAACGAGGTGTTGCGGCGTTTCCTGGAGCGCTCCCGTGCCCGGGTGCGCGCCCCCCATCTGTGAGCGCGCGTCCCGGCCCCGGCGCGCGCCGGGGCCGGGACGCGGTCAGTGCTGCTGGGTGGCCAGGTCCAGGTCGCGGGGTACCAGGGCGAAGACCACCGCGGCGGCGGTGAACATGACGATGGCGCCGATGAGGCCGGTCTGGACGAGGGCCTCGGTGAAGGCCGTGCCGGCGCGGGTGGCCAGTTCCGTGCTCTGGGCGCGTTCGGCGATCTCCAGGGCGGCGCCGAGCGATTCCCGGGCGGCGGTCAGGTCCGCCGGGGTGGGCCCGGTCAGGTCGGCCACGTCCAGGTGGGCGCGGTAGACGACGCTGGCGATGGAGCCGACGACGGCGACCCCCAGGACGTTGCCCAGGTCGTAGGCGGTCTCCTCGATGGCGGCGGCGTTGCCGGCCTTGGTCTGGGGGGTGCCGGACATGATGATGGCCGAGGCGATGGCCAGCGCGCCCGCGCCGATCCCCAGCATCAGCAGCGAGACCAGGACCACCGGGTGGGCCGGTGGGCTCGGTGCCAGGTACAGCAGGAGGAACCCCGTGCCGGCCACGGCCAGGCCGCCGGCCAGGGTGGTGCGCGCGCCGATCCGCGCGGCCAGCCAGGGGGCCAGGGGTGAGGCGACGACGGCGCCCAGGGCCATGGGGGTCAGGTACACCCCGGCCATGAACGGGGACGCGCCCAGGACCAGTTGCAGCCATTGGGCGACCAGCAGGAGCAGGGAGGCCATGGCGAACATGGACGCCAGCGCGGCCAGGACGCCCGCGGTGAAGGGGCGTCGGGTGAACAGGCGTACGTCCAGCAGGGGGTCGGGGCGGCGCAGGCAGCGCAGTACGAACCAGGTGAGGACGGTCAGGGCGGCGGCGAGCGCGGCCCAGCCCAGGGGGTCGCCGGGGCCGGCCTTGGCGAAGTGCTTGATGGACCACACCAGGGCGAGCATGCCGGTGATGGCCTGGACGGTGGCGAGGGCGTCCCAGCGGCCGGGGGAGGGGTCGCGGGCCTCGGGGAGCAGGAGCAGGCCGGCGATGATCGCGGCGACCATGAGCGGCACGTTGACCAGGAACGCGGCGTGCCAGGAGAAGTGTTGGAGCAGTAGTCCGCCGAGGATGGGGCCCACGGCCATGCCCAGGGAGGAGGTGGCCGCCCACACTCCCAGCGCGGTGGCGCGTTCGCGCGGGTCGGGGAAGAGGGTGCGGATCATCGACAGGGTGGTGGGCATGATCATGGCCCCGCCGGCGCCGAGCAGGGCGCGTACGGCGATGACGGCGGCGGGGGTGTCGGCGAGGAGCACCAGCAGGGAGGCGCCGCCGAACACGGCGAACCCGGCCAGCAGCATCAGGCGGCGGCCCCACCGGTCGGCGAGGGCGCTCATGGGTACGAGCAGTCCGGCCAGGACCAGGGAGTAGACGTCGACGATCCACAGTTGTTGGCCCGCGGTGGGGCGCAGGTGGGCGGCCAGGTCGGGCAGGGCCACGTTGAGGATGGTCATGTCCATGGCCACGACGAGCAGGCTGGCGGACAGGACGATCAGTCCGGCCCAGCGGCGGCGTCGGGAGGGGGCGGGGGTGGTGGTCCGGGGCAGGGGCGAGGTCGTCACGGGGTCCTCTCGGCCGCCGCGCCCATGAGCGCGGTGATGGTGCGGTGCAGGGTGGTGGTGTCCAGGGGGGTGTCGTGCAGGAGGGCGTGTACGACGGCGCCGTCGGTGAACACCGTGATGGCGTGCGCGGTGTCGGGGTCGGTGTACCGGCTCAGTAGTTCCACGAGGCCGTCGAACCAGATCAGGGACAGGGGGCGCAGGGCGGGGTCGCTCGCGGCGGCGGAGGTGAGGGCGAAGTCGGTGTGGACCCGGTCGCGGTCGGCGAGGTAGTCGGCGAGCAGGGCGCACAGTCCGATGGGGTCGCCGTCGTGGTCGGCCAGGGCGGTGCGTGCCCGTTGGAGCCAGGCGTCGCATTCGGCGGTGAGGTGTTCCAGGGCGGCGACCTTGAGTTCGGTCAGTGAGGAGAAGTAGTAGGTGGTCGAGCCCAGGGGCACCTGGGCTCGGGAGGCGATGCGGCGGTGGGTGAGGTCGGCGGCGCCCTCGTGGACGATGAGGTCGGCGGCGGCCTCGATGATGGCGTGTCGGCGGCCGTGGGGGTCGCGGCGGGCGCGGGGCGGTGGGGTGCCGTGCCGTTGTCCTCGTCGCATGGTCGGGCTCCTCGCTCGCCTGGGACATATGTACATGTACAAACGTACTGTACGTGTGTTCCCGGTGGGTCCCGTGGTGGGGGAGGGCCCTTGTGGGGTGTGCCGGCGGGCCCCTTCGAGGGGCGTCCGGTGTGTGCGGGGCCCGTCCCCGGGGCCCGCGCGCGCCGGTGGCGGGGCGGGGGCGCCCTCGGCCTCGCCGCCCCCCGGGGGTGATCGGGGCCCGGACACGTTCGACGGGCACCGCCGGTGGTCGGGTTCGCCGCCCTCAAGCCACCGGGGGTCGACGTCGGAGGTCACCGACGGCACCCCGGCCGTTCGCCGTCGGACAGGGCGTCCAGAGCGGCCGGGGTGTCGTGTCCCGGGCCCCGCACGAACGTCTCGATGGCGGGTCGGGTCCCCCCGTGCACCAACGGCACCCGCGCCCGGTGGCCCACCAGGCGCAGCGCCCTTCTCCTCCACGATCCGGTACCGCACGGCGGTACCTCCCTCCACGGTCAGGCGGAACGTCGTCCGCGGTTGTGAGGTGAGCGTCGCGTCGGCGCGAGGGGCCTCGCCGGGGCCCACGCCGTGCAGGGCGCGAAAGGCCCCGGCGAACGCCTCGGCCGACCCGTGGCCGTACCGGACGGCGATGCCGAGCGGGGTGGCGTCGCCGTCGACGACCGGCCGCCAGGGGCAGGCGGCGTCTGCGCGGGTACTCCCACAGCGGCGTTCCGGCCAGGGCGCGGAACAGGCGGCGCAGGTGGTGTTCGAAGGTGAGCGCGACACGCGCCATCGCCGCCGTGTCCAACGATTCCCCGGTGTTCTCCTCGACCGGTTCCAGGGCCCGGTTCAGTCCCTCCGGCGCGGTCGCTCCCTTCGTCCGGCACCGACGTTGCGCAGGAGGGACGCGGTCGCACCCGACCGTCGCGGTGCCCGTGATGTCGGGTCGGTGGGCGGGCCCGATCTCGGGCAAGGCCGGGACATCGTTGGGCAAGGACTTGTGACACCGGCGACGTGGGCGGTTACGGTGGGCAGCACCGTCCCCTGAGGATGGCCCGAACAGGCCGACCCCGAGAAGGAGGTGGGCGGGGCGAGGTGGAGACCGCGCCCCGCGGATACATGGATCTGGGTTTTCTGCGACCGCTGTACGAGAGCGACGCCCCGGTGGCCTCGGTGCATCTGGACACCAGCCGCGCCACCACCGACGCCGACAAGAAGATCGAACTGAGCTGGCGCCACCTGCGTGAGGATCTCGCCGCGATGGGTGCCGACGAGGCCGACCTGAAGGTGCTGGGGGAGGCGGTGAGGGAGGGCACCTCCCGGGCCTTCGGTGAGCACGGCCACGCCCTGTACGCCTCCGAGGGGCGCCTGCTGGGGGTGTACACGCTGAGCGAGCCGCCCTCCCGGGACCGGGCGCTGTGGTCGCCGGTGGCGGACACGCTGCCGGTGGTGGTGGACCGGGGCCGGCACCTGCCGTACGCGTTGGTGGCCCTGGACCGGGTCAACGCGAAGGTGTACGCCTACGCCGGGGAGCCCGACCCCAAGCCGGTGACGGAGAAGTCCTTCACCGGTGCCGACCTGCACAACATCCCCACGATGGGGCGGGGCGGGCCGGGCAACCTGGGCGGGTACGGCGGCGACTTCGTCCGCAAGCAGTACCCGTTGGAGACCTGGCGGGAGAACACGGCCCGGCTCGCCGAGATCGTGCGCGAGGCCGTGGCGGAGGTGGACGCGAGGATCATCCTCGTCGGCGGGGACGACGAGGCCATCGCCTACCTGCGCGACAACATGCACGAGCGCAAGCTCTCCATCCCGATCCAGGTGGTGCCGGGCGGGCGCGGCGGCCCGGACGCGGAGGAGCGGCTGCACCAGGCGGCGGCGGAGGCGTTGCGGGCGTTCGTGGTGGACTCCCACGACGAGGCGTTGGACGAGTTCGAGCGCAAGTTGGCCCACGACCAGGCGGTGCGCGGCACGGAGTCCACGTTGCCGATGCTGTCGGAGGCCCGTGTGCGGACCCTGCTGTTGGGGGCCGAGCGCGACGGCGAACCCGACCTGTGGGGTTCGCCCACCGAGCCGATCCTGGTGGCCGCCAAGCCGACGCATCTGGACGACCCGGACAGGGCCTTCAAGGCGCCGGCGAGCGCGCTCATGCTGCGCTCGGCGGCGATGGCCGACGCCGGGTTCATGGAGGTGTTGCAGCACGGGGAGACCGCCGCGGACAGCGGGGCGATCCTGCGCTTCCCCAAGTAGGGGCCGCACACGTCGCGGGGCCGTCCGGTGCGGGCGGCCCCGTCCTGGTGTCAGGCGCCGGTGGTCATGCCCAGCAGTACCAGGAGGTCGGCCTCGGTGACGAAGTCGATGCGCTGGCCGCGTTCGACGTAGGTCTCGGCCTGGCGGTGCTTGGCGGTCTTGCCCGCGCCGTCACCGACGCCGGTGACCAGCACGTCGGTCTTCTTGGTGACGTTCTTGGCGGGGGTTCCGCCGGCCTCGGCGATGCGCCGCCACACCTCGGGTTTGTCCATGGACGCCAGGTCGCCGGAGACGCACACGACCTTGCCGTACAGGGGGCCGGCGGGGTCGGCGTCGGGGGAGGGCGCGGGCAGGTCGGCCTTGGCGGCGCGCTGCCAGCGCGCGAAGCGGTCCTCGCCGCCCGCCGGCGCGCGCACGGGCACCGCCACGGGGGTGAGGGTGGCGGTGGCGGCGGCCAGCCGGCGCAGTCCGCCGGCGGCGCGGGCCAGGTCGGCCAGGGAGGTCGTGCCGTGCCGTTGCATGGCGGCGATGGCGATGCGCGCGGCGGCCTCGGCGTCGGCGTCGGCCCGGTGGTGGTGGGTCACCCGGTGTCCGATGTGGGCGCTGACGGTGGGCAGCCGGTGGTCGGGCAGGTCGGCCCAGGTGCGGCGGGACAGGGCCAGGGTGCAGGCGTAGTCCCAGTCGGGGTGGGCCAGGCCGGTGTGCGCGCAGGCCCGGACGAGCACCCCCATGTCGAAGGGGGCGTTGTGCGCCACCAGCGGGTCGCCGTCGGCGAACTCCACGATGCGGCCGTGCACGGTCTCCCAGGTGGGGGCGTCGGCGACGTCGGCGGGGGTGATGCCGTGGACGGCGATGTTGTGGTGGGAGAAGAAGTCGATCCCGGCGGGCGGGCGGATGAGGGTGGTGTGGCGGTCCACGATCACCCCGTCGCGCACTTTGACCAGACCGACGGCGCAGGCGCTGCCCCGGTCCTGGTTGGCGGTCTCGAAGTCGATCGCGGTCCACCTGTCGGACACGGTCGTCCTCCCCTGTCTGCCCCTGTGCGGTGATGACGCATCGAGGCTACCGCCGCTTCCGGCCGGCGGGGGCCGAACGGGGAGGGTCCGCCCCCGCCGGGGCCCGGTCGGGTGTCCCCGAGTCGGTGGCGCGCGCCGCCGGTGCGGCGTTCCTGGACACCCCCTTTCGCGCTGGGTCGGGCTCATCCCCTCTGGCGGGGGCGTGGTACTGCTGTGCCGGGCGGCGGTGGCGTCGGTCGGGTGGCCCCACGACCGTGCGCGCCGTCCTGCCCCGGTGACCGGCCTCGCCGGGAGACGAGAAGAGGGACGTTTCATGCGTTTGGTGATCGCCGACGACTCGGTCCTGTTACGGGAGGGGCTGGTGCGTTTGTTGGAGGAGGAGGGGGACGAGGTGGTGGCGGCGGTCGGGGACGCCGAGGCCCTGCTCGTGGAGGTGGCCCGGCGGGTGCCCGACGCGGCGGTGGTGGACGTGCGGATGCCGCCGACCCACACCGATGAGGGGTTGCGGGCGGCGTTGCGCATCCGCGCCGAGCACCCGGGGGTGGCGGTGCTGGTGTTGTCGCAGTACGTGGAGCGGCGCTACGCCACCGAGCTGCTCACGGGTTCCTCGGGCGGGGTGGGGTACCTGCTCAAGGACCGGGTGTCGGAGGTGGGGGAGTTCCTGGACGCGTTGGAGCGGGTGGCGGGGGGGGGGGGGGGGGGGGGGCGGGGCGGCCTTCGACCCGGAGGTGGTGCGTCGTCTGTTGGCGCACGCCGGCCGCGCCGATCCGCTGGCGCGGTCGACCCCGCGTGAGCGCGATGTGCTGGAGCAGATGGCGCAGGGGTGGAGCAACCCGTCGGTCGCGGCCCGGTTGCACATCTCGTTGAGCGCGGTGGAGAAGCACGTCAACGCGATCTTCGACAAGTTGGACCTGGAGCACGGCACGGGGCACAGCCGTCGGGTGCGCGCGGTGCTGCGTTACCTGGGGGACTGACCCGGGCGGGTCCGGTCGGGCGCGGTGTGCCTCCCGGGGCGGTCCACGTCCAGGGAGGGGTCGCAGAAGGATCCGCCGAGCCGGTCGTGGGGCGGTCGGGTCGGGTCGGGTCCCCCGCCCCGGGCGGCCGGGATCTCGGGGGCGTGCGTCTCCGCGTCGTCCCGGGGGTCGTAGCCCAGGGCGCGGGCCTCCTTCAGCGACCACCAGCGGCGGGTGTTGTCCGAGACGCCCCACACCACCCGGAACCCGGGGGAGGGCGCGGTCAGCAGTGCCTCCATCAGGCGTGCGCAGTCGTCGGGTGAGAGCCACGTCTGCAACATGTGGGCGTCCAGGGGGCGGGGGAAGCAGGCGCCGATGCGCACGCACAGCACGTCGAGGCCGTAGCGGTCGTGGTAGAGGCTCCCCAGCGCCTCCCCGGCCGCCTTGCTCACCCCGTAGTGGGTGTCGGGCCGGGGGAGGGCGTGGTCGCCGGGGTCGCCGGCGGCGCGCGGGTGGAAGCCCACGACGTGGTTGGTGCTCGCGAAGACCACCCGCGGTACCTTCGCCCGGCGGGCCGCCTCGAACACCTGCCGGGTGCCGTGCACGTTCAGGCGCAGGACGTCCTCCCAGGGGCCTTCGGTGCTGAGCCCGCCCAGGTGGATCACCGCGTCGGCGCCGGCGCAGGCCGCCTCCATGGCGGGCAGGTCGGTGATGTCCCCGTGGACGGTCTCGACGGCCTCCCCGGGGGCGGGCGCCGGTTGCGGGGCGATGTCGACCAGGCGCAGGATCCGCCCGGGGCGGGCCATGCGGGGGCGCAGCAGGGTGCCGATCCGGCCGGCGGCGCCGGTGATGACGATGAGTTCGGTCATGTCCGCCCGCTCCCGGATCGCCGGACCTGTGAACCGGGCCATTCTCACAGGTGGGTGCGGGGGGCGCAACGGTCCCGCCCGGACACGGGCGCGGGGCCGACCGGGAGTGGTCGGCCCCGCGTCACGGGAACGGGTCACTGGGAGCCGGTGGCGGTCTCCACCTCCGACATCCACTGCTCGGCGGCCTCCTGGGGGGTGAGGTCGCCGAAGGCCATCGAGTCGGTCACGCGCTTGGTGATCTCCACGACCTGGCCGGCGCCGATGGGCGGCGGCGGGTTGCCGTCGACGATGGTGCCCTCGACCTCGGACAGGAACACGGCGCTGCGCTCGTCGGCGGGCGGCAGGGAGCTGAGGATCTGGGCGCGCACGTCGACGTTGGCGGGCAGGCCCAGGTCGGACAGGATCAGCTCGGCGGCCTCGTTGCTGTTGAGCATGAAGTCGACGAACCGGGCGGCCTCCTCGGGGTGCTCGCTGCCGGCCGAGACGGAGTAGAACATGGCGGGCTTGAAGTACATGCCGGTGCGCTCGCCGGTGGTCTCACCGGGGTAGCGCAGGAGCTCGATGTCGCTGCCGGAGGCCTCGGTGATGCCGCCGAGCTGGTTGGTCCAGAAGTGGGCCATGGCGCCGGCGTTGGTGGACAGCACCGACTGGTCCGGGCCGCCCGCCTCGATCTCCACGCTCTCGGACGCGGAGGGCTGGCCGCCCTCGTCCAGCAGTTCCTTGGTGATCTCGAACCAGGCGGCGAGGGTGTCCTCGGAGAAGCCCAGGGTGCCGTCCTCGTTGTAGAGGTTCTCCCCGTGCTGGCGGGCGAAGATCTGGAACCCGGACTCGTTGTAGGACATGCTCTGGGTGCCGACGATGTCGCCGCCGGAGGCCTCGGTGATCTCGGCCGAAAGCGCGACGTAGTCCTCCCAGCTCCAGGTGGAGTCGTCAGGCAGTTCCACACCGGCGGCCTCGAACGCCTTGGGGTCGGCCATGACCGCGTAGGCGTTCACGCCGCTGGCGATGCCGTAGGTCTTGTCGTCCAGGTTCCCGCTCTCGGCGACCAGCGGGTCGACCTTGGACAGGTCCAAGTGGTCACCGAACTCCGACAGGTCGGCCAGGGCGCCCCGGTCGCCGTATTCGCGCAGGTAGCGCTCCTCCTGCATCATGATGTCCGGTGCGTCGCCGGCGGCGGTGGAGGTGGCCAGCTTGTCCCAGTACGAACCCCAGTCGGTGTAGTCCGCGACGATGCGGATGTCGGAGTTCTGCGCCTCGAAGACGTCGATGACCTGCTGGAGGGTGGAGTGGCGGTCGTCGGAGCCCCACCAGGAGTAGCGCAGTTCGACGACGCCGTCGTCGCTCTCGGAGCCGCCTCCGCCGCAGGCGGAGGTCATCAGGGCCAGTGACGCGGCCACCGCGGTGAGGGTGAGGAGGCGACGCGGGCGTCGGCCTTCGGGGAGGATGTTCATGGGGGGATGGGTCCTTTCCGTCATTTGATGCCTGTGGTCGCGATGCCCTTGACGAGGTAGCGCTGACCGGCCAGGAAGAATCCGAACACGGGTCCCAGTGCCACGACCGACATGGCGAACAGGGGACCCCAGGAGGTCTGGGAACTGGAGTCGACGAAGGTGCGCAGCGCCACCGGGACCGTGTACATGTCGGGCCGGGTGAGGAAGATGAGCTGGCTGAAGAAGTCGTTCCAGGTCCAGATGAAGGTGAAGATCGCGGTCGTGGCCAGTGCCGGCATCGACAGCGGCAGGATGATGCGCAGGAAGATGCGCACGTGTCCGCAGCCGTCGATGCGCGCCGCCTCGTCCAGGTCCCGGGGCAGGCCGCGGATGAACTGCACCATCAGGAAGATGAAGAAGCCGTCCGTGGCCAGGAGCTTGGGGACGATGACCGGGTAGAAGGTGTTGATCCAGTCCAGCTGCGCGAACAGGATGTACTGGGGCACGATCACGACGTGGATCGGCAGCATGATCGTGGCCAGCATGATCGCGAAGAAGAGCCGCTTGCCGCGGAATTCCAGGCGGGCGAAGGCGTAGGCGGCCATGGAGCAGCCGATGAGGTTGCCGACGATGGATCCGCCCACCACGATCGCGGAGTTGAGCAGGTAGTGGTGGAAGGGGTACTGGAGGGCGGTCCAGCCCTCGCTGTAGTTCTCCGGGGTGAAGTTCCAGGGGATCAGCCCCGGTTCCCGGAAGATCTCCGCGGTGGGTTTGAAGGAGCTCGACAGCATCCACAGCAGCGGGTAGAGCATCACCAGGCCGAAGCCGATGAGTCCGATGTGGACGAGGAGCCGTCGGATGTGTGCGGTCCGCTTGCCGGCGTCGTTGGAACGCGCGAGGGACCTCGTCTCAGTCGCCATAGAAGACCCAGAACTTGGAGGCGAGGAAGTTCACGGCGGTGAACCCTCCGATGATCATCAGCAGGAGCCAGGCCATCGCCGAGGCGTAGCCCATGTCGAACGCCCCGAAACCCCGTTGGTAGAGGTAGAGCGTGTAGAAGAGGGTCGAGTCGGAGGGGCCGCCGGTGCCGCCGCTGACGATGAACGCCTGGGTGAAGGTCTGGAAGGCGTTGATGATCTGCAGCACGAGGTTGAAGAAGATGATGGGTGTGAGCATGGGGACGGTGATGTGCCAGAAACGGCGCACCGGTCCCGCACCGTCGACCGCGGCGGCCTCGTGGTACATGGCGGGGATCTGGCGCAGCCCGGCCAGGAAGATGACCATGGGTGCGCCGAAGGTCCACACGTTGAGCACGATGAGGGTGCTCAGGGCGTGGTCGGGGTGGGACACCCAGCCCTCGCCCTGGATCCCGAACACCGCCAGGACCTGGTTGACCAGGCCTTGGGCGCCGAACACCTGGCGCCACAGGATGGCGATGGCGACGCTGCCGCCGAGCAGGGACGGCAGGTAGTACACCGACCGGTACAGGGGTAGGCCGCGCACACCCCGGTCCAGGACCATCGCCAGGGCCAGGGCCATGGCGAGCTGGAGCGGCACCGACACGAACACGTAGACGAAGGTGACCCTCAGGGAGCTGTGCAGGCGGGCGTCGTCGAGCATGCGCTCGTAGTTGGCCCACCCGACGAACTCGTGGTCGCCGATGAGGTTGTAGTCGGTGAAGGAGAAGTACAGGGAGGCCAGGAGGGGGCCGGCGGTGATGAGGGCCAGGCCGACGAACCAGGGCGCCAGGAAGGCGTAGGCGGCGAGGTTCTCCCGCTTGTGGCGACCGGTGCCGCCCCGGCCCGCCTTGGCGCGGCGGGGGCGTGCCGAGGACTCGGACACCGGGGCCGCCCCGGGCCTCCGTTGGAGGAGTGCGCTCACGGGGACCCGCCTCCTCTCGGGGCCGTCTCCCACTGCGAGGTGGGGACGCGCGTACCGGGATTCATGCTCAGAGACCACCAATCTGGTCGGGGAGGGCGCGGGACACGGGGTCCCATGGGCCCTGTGTCCGAGAACACTGCGGGAATTCGCAGGTGATGAGTTGGTAAGCGCTATCCAGCTACTAAGATGTTCAGTTTCTAGCACCGGGTTACATGGGTGTCAACGCCCGGTTTCCCCTCCCGCGACAACCGCAGGCCGGATCGTTACCTTCCCGATCGGCCCGGAGGGCGTCCCCCGGAGGGCTTTTCGGGCCCCGCCGAACCTCCCCGGCGGCCCCCGGAGCCCGGGATTCCACCCCGATGATCTTCGCGGGGCCATTGTGGTCTTGTTCGGAAAGCGTTTACCATCTCGGTGTGAACCACACCACGCAACGCAGGTACGCGATCGTCGGCACCGGTTCCCGGGCCCGGATGTACACCCGTGCGCTCACCGGCGGCCACCGTCGGCACGGCGCCCTGGTCGCCCTGTGCGACACCAACGCCACCCGGATGGCCGTGCACAACCGGATCGTCACCGAGGCCGGCCTGGACCCCGTGCCCACCCACCACGCGGACGACTTCGCCCGCATGCTCGGGGAACGGGCCGTGGACGAGGTCATCGTGTGCACCGTCGACCACACCCACGCCGACTACATCGTCACCGCCCTGGAGCACGGCGCCGACGTCATCACCGAGAAGCCCATGACGACCGATCTGGAGGGGCTGCGCCGCATCGAGGAGGCCCGGGAGCGCACCGGCGGGCGCGTCACCGTCGGCTTCAACTACCGCTACAACCCCGTCCACCGCAAGGTCCGCGAGCTCATCGCCGAGGGCGCCGTCGGCGAGGTCGGATCCGTCCACTTCGAATGGCTGCTGGACCTGCGCCACGGCGCCGACTACTTCCGCCGCTGGCACCGCGACAAGACCCGCTCGGGGGGTCTGCTCGTCCACAAGGCGAGCCACCACTTCGACCTGGTCAACTGGTGGATCGGCGCCCGTCCCGAAGAGGTCTTCGCCTCGGGGAGGCTGTTCTTCTACGGTGAGGAGAACGGCCGCCGGCACGGCGTGGCCGCCGACTACGAGCGCGGCCACGGCGCCGACACCGCCCAGGACGACCCCTTCGCCCTGCACCTGGCCGACAGCCCCGACCTGACCGCCCTGTACCTGGACGCCGAGCACGAGGACGGCTACCGCCGCGACCTCAACGTGTTCGGTCCCGGCATCACCATCGAGGACGACATGTCGGTCCTGGTGCGCTACGACACCGGGGCCCGGCTCACCTACCACCTCACCGCCTACGCACCCTGGGAGGGCTACCGGTTGACGATCACGGGCAGTCGCGGCCGCCTCGAACTCGACATGGTGGAGTTCGACCGCACCACGCCCGGTCGCGACGAGACCAACCCGGTGCGCGGTATGCCCGCGCCCAAGGAGGACACCGTCTCCCGGCTGCTGCTGCGCCGCCACTGGCAGGCCCCGCAGGAGATCTCCGTGGAGGTGGGCGAGGGCGGTCACGGCGGCGGTGACACCGCCATGCTCGACGCCCTCCTGGGGCGTGTGGACGACGGTATCCGCCCCGACCACGCCGACGGCGGCAACGCCCTGCTCACCGGGCTGGCCGCCAACGCCTCCATGGCCTCGGGGGCTCCGGTGCGCGTGGCCGACCTGCGCGCGGGGAAGACCGGATGAGCGTGCCCGTCGCCGACCCCGTCCCGTTGCTGCTGGTCGGCCTGCACGGCCACGGCCGTTCCCATCTGCGCTCCCTGCTCCCCCTGGCCGCCTCGGGCCTGGTGCGGCTGGTGGGGGTGTGCGACCGGGTGCCGCCCGCCCCCGACGACGACCTGGAGGGGCACGGGCCCGTCCCGTTCTTCGAGGACCTGTCCACGGCGCTGGAGCGCACGCGGGCGCGGATCACCGTCCTGGTGACCCCCATCCACACCCACCTGCCGTTGGCCCTTCTCGCCCTGGAGCACGGTTCCCACCTGCTGTTGGAGAAGCCCACCACCGCGACCCTGGCCGAGTTCGACCGGTTGGTCGACGCGGTCGAGGCCTCCGACCTCGCCTGTCAGGTCGGGTTCCAGAGTCTGGGGTCGGCGGCCGTGGACGCGGTCCGCTCCCTCGTCGCGGAGGGGGCGGTGGGGCGGGTGCGCGGCATCGGCGGGTGGGGGGCGTGGAAGCGCACCTCGGCGTACTACGCCCGCGCGCCCTGGGCCGGGCGGCGTCGCCTGGACGGGCGTGACGTCGTGGACGGCGCGCTCACCAACCCCTTCGCGCACGCCACCGCCACGGCCCTGGCCGTGGCCGGAGGCGGCGATCGGCCGCCCTTGGAGATCGAGGTGGAGCTGCACCGGGCCCACCCCATCGAGAGCGACGACACCTCGGCGTTGCGGTTGCGCACCGCCGACGGGACCGTCGTCACCCTCGCGGTGACCCTGTGCGCGCCCGAGAGCGTCCCGCCGATGCTGGTGGTGCACGGCGAGCGCGGACGGATCGAGCTGGAGTACACCCTGGACCGGGTGACCCTGCACCGTCCGGGACGGGCTCCGCACGTCACCACCCATCTGCGTCGCAATCTGGTGGCCGATCTGGTCGACCACGTGCGCCACGGCGCGCCGCTGTCGGTCCCGCCCGCGGCCACGCGCGGTTTCATGCACGTCCTGGAGGCGGTGCGCACCGCGCCCGATCCGCTGTCCATCGGGCCCGAGCACCAGGAGGTGCGGGAGGAGGACGGGGTGGTCCACCGCTCCGTGCACGGCATCGCCGACCTGGTGGCCCGCAGCGCCGAGTCCCTGTCCCTGTTCTCCGAGCTGGGCGCGCCCTGGGCGCGCCCGAACGTGGAGGTCCACCGATGAACCTCGTGATCGACGGCACCGTGGTGGCCGTCGGCGTCGACGGCGCCGACATCGAGCCCCGGCTGTCGCCCCGCCCGTACCTGCACCCGGTGCGCACGCCGGCCGGGACGACGGTGACCGAGGTGCTGCCCGCCGATCACCCGCACCATCTGGGGGTGGGGGTGGCGGTGCCCGACGTCTCCGGTGTCAGTTTCTGGGGCGGGCGCACGTTCACCCCCGACCGGGGGTCGGTGCTGCTCGACAACCACGGTCGGCAGCGGCGTCTGGCGTGGCGTGGCGATGGCGATGGCGGGGGTGTGGAGGAGGTGTCCTGGACCGGTCCCGACGGTGGGGAGCTGGTGCGCGAGGAACGTCGCCTGCGCGCCCGCCCCCTGGACGGCTCCGCGTGGGTCCTGGACCTGGACACGACCCTGCGCAACACCTCGGGCCGGGACCTGGACATCGGCAGCCCGGCCACCAACGGTCGGCCCGGCGCCGGTTACGGGGGGCTGTTCTGGCGGGCGCCCATCGGTCCGGCGGCGCCGCGCGTCCACGGCCCCGATGGTCTGGAGGGTGAGGCGGCTTTGCACGGTTCGCGCGCCGCCTGGTTGGCGCTGGTCGGGGACGCGGGCGGGCCCTGGACCCTGCTGTTCCACCAGCCCGGGGGGCACACGGACCCGTGGTTCCTGCGGGCGGGGGAGTACCCGGGGGTGGGCCCGGCCCTGGCCTGGGACGTCCGCCTGCCGGTGCCGGGGGGCGCGGTCCTGCGTCGGCGGCTGCGCGTCGCGGTGTGCGACGGGCACGTCGGTGATCTCGCCGGTCTGGCCGCGGCCGTCGTCGCCCTGCCCTGAACCCTTTTTCTCCGATTTCCCAAGTTCCGGAAAGGTGGAACGATCCATGCGCGTGCTCGTCACCGGGGGCGCCGGTCGGTTGGGGCGCAGTGTCGTCTCCGGGCTGGTCGACCGAGGACACGATGTGACCTCGGTGGACATCGCCGAACACACCCATGCGTCGGGGGCGGTGGGGGTGCGGGCCGATCTGCTCGATCCCGCCGCGCGGGCGGCCGCCTTCGAGCGGGCGCGTCCGGAGGCGGTGGTGCACCTGGCGGGGATCGCCGTGCCGTTCGCCCGACCGGACGTGGAGACCCTTCAGGTCAACACCGGTCTGGCCTGGGCGGTGCTGGGCGAGGCGGTGGAGCGCGGGGCCCGGTGCGCGGTGGCCGCCTCCAGTCCCACCGTGTACGGCTACAACACGCCGTCGTGGCGGCCGCGGTACCTGCCGTTGGACGAGGAGCACCCGGTCGAGCCCTGGCACGCCTACGGGTTGAGCAAGGCGATCGTGGAGCAGACCGTGCGGGCGCTGGCCCGCACCTCCTCGGCGTGCACGTTGTGCGCGGTGCGTCCCGGGTACGTGGTCGCCCCCGAGGAGTGGGCGGGCGCGCCCACCCAGCAGGGGCACACCATGGCCGATCGGGTGGCCGATCCGGAGTTGGCGGCGGTGTCGTTGTTCAATTACGTGGACGCCGGTGACGTCGCGGACCTGTTCGCGCGCATCGTGGAGCACCCGGAGCGGGTGGAGCACGGCGGTGTCTACAACGCGGTGGCCGCCGATCCGTTGGCGGTGGGGCCGGTGGACGGGTTGATGGCGCGGTCGCATCCGGGTTCGGCGCCGGTGGCGGGGGCGTTGGCGGACGGGCGGGCGGTGTTCTCCTCGGCCAAGGCGCGGCGTGATCTGGGGTGGGCGCCGACCGCGACCTGGCGTGACCGGTTGCGGTCCGATCGGGTGCGCTGAATTGGCGAAGCCTCGGAGCCCCGGGCGCTCGGCTACTCTGGGAAAGAGTTTTCCAGGACGTGGGACGAGAAGGGCCAGGGGCGTGGACTCCGGTTACGTAACGCTGGAACAGGTGGCCGAGCACGCGGGCGTCTCCCTGGCGACCGCTTCGAGGGTCATCAACGGCAGTACCCGGCAGGTCAGTCAACGGCTGCGGGACAAGGTCAACGCCAGCGCGGAGGAGTTGGGCTATCTGGCCAACGCCTCCGCGCAGACGTTGGCGCGCAACAGCAGTTCGCTGGTGGGCCTGTTGGTCCACGACATCTCCGACCCCTATTTCTCCTCGATCGCGGCCGGGGTGACCCGGTGCGCCGAGGAGCGGGGGCTGGTGTTGGTGCTGGGCAGCACCAACCGGTCGGCGCAGAAGGAGGGGCGGGTGCTGGCGGCGTTGCGCTCCCATCGGGCCAAGGCCGTGATCCTGGTGGGGTCGCGTTCCACCGACGAGGAGAGCAACGCCCGCCTGATCGGGGAGATCGAGGCGTTCCGCCGCCAGGGCGGTCGGGTGGCGTGCGTGTCGCAGCCGGGGTTGCCCGCCGACACCGTCAGCCCCGACAACCATTCCGGGGCCGCCGCCCTGGCCCGGCACCTGGTGGGGTTGGGGCACCGGCGGTTCGCGATCCTGGCGGGGCCCACGGACCTGCGCACGGCCCGCGAGCGCCTGGACGGTTTCCACGGTGCGCTGTCGGCGGCCGGGTTGGAGTTGGCCCACCACAACGTGGTGCACGGGGCGTTCACCCGTGACGGGGGTTATGAGTCCACGCGTCGGCTCATGACGTTGGGCACCGACGCCACCTGTCTGTTCGCGGTCAACGACGTCATGGCCACGGGGGCCATGGCGGCGTTGCGCGATCTGGGCATGCGGGTGCCCGACGACCTGTCGGTGGCGGGGTTCGACGACATCCCCACCCTGCGGGATCTGACTCCGGGGTTGACCACGGTGCGGTTGCCGTTGGAGGAGATGGGCGAGCGGGCCGCCGCGCTGGCCTTGGACGAGGACCATCAGGGAGGGCACCGGGTCATCACGGTGCCGGGAGAGGTGGTGGCGCGGGAGAGCACCGCGCCGCCCACCGCGTCCTGAGGCCGGTTCGGGGCACGATCCGCCGACCGGTCCTTCTCCGTGTCGGGGTGGCCTTCGATGCCCGGACGCGGGGTCCCGGGCCGCTGGGCGGACCCGGGTGGAGGGCGTTCGGGGGGTGCGCCGGGTCGCGGTGTTGATCCCCGCAGGCCCCGCTCGGACGGGTGGTGGGGCGCCGTGGGCGCCCCACCACCGGTCACCCCGTCCAGTGCTAGGGGAGAGGGGTGAGCGTGTCGGCGAACACCAGTCCGTGCCCGAGGCCGGTGTCCGCCGACAGCGCGCCGCGCTCCACCCGCACACCGCTGGGGGCGGCCAAGGCTCCCAGTGCGGCGAAGGAGGCGCGATCGATGTCCTCGACCATGGCGGGTCGGGACAGGCACAGGGCCAGCTGCCCGGACAGTTCGGGCAGCAGGTGGGGGGCGACGGGCACGCCTCGGCGGGCGGCCGTCTCGGCGATGCGCAGGAACGGGGTGATCCCGCCGACGCGCACCACGTTGGGTTGGGCGATGTCGCACACCCCGGCGTCGATGAACCGTTCGAACTCCTCGATCGTGCGCAGGTTCTCCCCGAGCGCGAACGGTACGTCGGTGCGGGCGCGCAGCCGGGTGTGGGCGGCGAGGTCGCCGGCGGGCAGCGGTTCCTCGACGAAGTGGAGGTCGAAGGCGGTCAGGGCGTCCAGGGCGCGGGCCGCTCCGGGCACGTCCCACCGCTGGTTGGCGTCGATCATCAGGGTTCCTTCGGCGCCCAGGAGGTCGCGCACCGTGCGCACCCGTTCGACGTCGCGGGCCGGGTCGGGTGAGCCGACCTTGATCTTCGCGGCCCGGTGTCCGGCCGCCGACCACCCCTTGACCTGGTCCGACAGGTCGGACAGGGGGTAGTCGAGGTTGACGCCGCTGCCGTAGGCGGGCACCCGGTCGCGGCGTCGGCCCAGCAGGTCGACCAGGGGCAGGCCGGTGGCCTTGGCGGTCAGGTCCCACAGGGCGATGTCGATGGCCGCCAACGCCATCAGGGTGAGCCCGCCGGTGCCCGCCTCGCGCAGGTGCCACAGCAGGTCGTCCCATCGGGAGGGGTGGGCGGGGCCGCCCACCAGGGCGGGCCGCAGGTCGTCCTCGACGAGGGCGAGCACCGCCCGGGCGCCGATGAACGGCGTCCAGGAGAAGCCCGTTCCGGTGATCCCGGTGTCGGTGTCGACCTCGACCACGACGATGTCGTTGCGGTCCACCCCGCCGTCCCACGCCCGGTGCAGGGGGAGTCGATGGGCGCGGGCGCGCACCCCGGTGACGCGCACGCGTTCAGCCCTTCCCGACCAGGGCCAGCCCGGTCTCGATGAGGGCGGCCAGTTCGGTCTCCTCGTGGGGGGTGAGGTCGACGAACGGCGGTCGTACCCCGCCCACCTCGACGCCGCGCAGTCGGGCCCCGGCCTTGACCAGGGACACCGCGTACCCGGGGGTGCGGTCGCGCAGGGCGACCAGCGGGTCGAAGAAGTCGGCGAGGAGCCGGTCGGCCAGCGGGTCTCCGGCCTCCACCGCCTTGTGGAAGGCGTCGGCGACCTCGGGGACGAACGCGAACGCCGCGGAGGAGTACAGCGGCACCCCCACCCCCCGGTAGGCGGGGACGGTGAGTTCGGCGGTGGGCAGGCCGTTGAAGAACGCGAAGTCCTCGCCCCGCACGGCCCGTACCGCGAGCACGATCCGCTGCATCAGCCCCAGGTCGCCGACCCCGTCCTTGATCCCCACGACGGAGGGCAGGGCCGCGATCTCGGCGGCCGAGGCGGGGGTGAGCACCATGGTGCCGCGCTGGTAGACGATGATCGGGATCTCCACCGCGGAGGCCACCGTGCGCACGTACTCCACCAGGCCGCGCTGGGGCGCCGTCACCAGGTAGGGGGGCAGGAGCAGGATCGCGTCGGCGCCCGCCGCCTTGGCGGTGCGGGCCTGTTCGACGGCGGTGCCGACGCTGCCGCCGGCTCCGGCCACCACCGGGACCGCCCCGTTCACGACCGCGACGGTGCGTTCGACGACGGCGGCGTGCTCGGCCGCCGACAGGGCGTGGATCTCCCCGGTGCCGCAGGCGGTGAACACGCCGCCCGCGCCGTGGGCGACCCCGGAGGCGACGTGTTCGGCGAGCACGTCCAGGTCGACCGTGCCGCCGTCGGGGCCGAAGGGGGTCAGGGGGAAGAAAAGGATTCCGTCGAAGTGCATGACTCTCCTCGTCGGGGAAGGGGGACCGGGTTCACAGGACGTGTTCGACGTGGCGTCGGGCCATGGTGGCGATGACGTCGTCGACGTCGGCCGCCCAGATGTCGGCGTTGAAGATCTCGACCTCGATGTCGCCGGTGTGGCCGGCGGCCGTCACCGTTTCCAGCAGGGAGCGTACGTCGATGTGGCCGTCCCCGACCATGCCCCGGCCCAGCAGGGCGTCGGAGGGCAGGGGCAGGACCCAGTCGCAGACCTGGAACAGGGCGATGCGTCCGGTGTGTCCCGCGCGGGCGATCTGCGCTTCCACCTCGGGGTCCCACCACACGTGGTAGGTGTCCACGGTGACGCCGACCGTCTGGGCGGGGAAGGTCTCGGCCAGGTCCAGGGCCTGGCCCAGGGTGGACAGTACCGCGCGGTCGGCGCAGAACATGGGGTGCAGGGGTTCCAGGGCGAGCCGGACACCGCGTTCGGCGGCGTAGGGGACGAGTTCGCCGATGGCGTCGGCGGCCCGGGAGCGCGCCCCGGCCAGGTCCCGGTCGCCTTCGGGCAACCCGCCCAGGACCATGACCAGGGCGGGGGCGCCCAGGGCGGCGGCCTCGTCCAGGGCGCGCCGGTTGTCGTCCAGGGCCTTGGCCCGGTCGTGGCCGGTGAGGAAGCCGCCCCGGCAGTAGGAGGAGACGCGCAGGCCCGAGCGGTGCACGAGGTCGACGGCGCGGTCCAGGCCCAGGTCGGCGACGTGTTCGCGCCACAGGCCGATGGCGGGCAGCCCGGCGCGCAGGCAGCCGTCGACGGCCTGGATCAGGGTGCTGGGGCGCACGGTGGCCTGGTTGAGGGCCAGGCGTGCCAGGCGGGGGTCGCCCGGTTCGGGGGTGGCGACGGTGGCGGGGCGTCCGGTGGGGACGTCCACGGCGGTGGGGACGGGGATCAGGGCGGTCATCGTCGCACCCCCGCCACGTCCAGGAGGGCGCCCATGCGGGCGGCGGCCAGGTCGGGGTCGGTGAGGACCCCGGCGGCGTCGGCCAGGCGCAGGGTCTGCGCGAGGTGGGGCAGGTCGCGGGCGGACTGCATCCCGCCGACCATGTGGAACCCCCGCTGGTGGCCGTTGAGCCAGGCCAGGAACGCGATGCCGGTCTTGTAGTGGGGGGTGGGGGCCGAGAACAGGTGCCGGGCCAGTGGCACGGTGGGGTCCATCAGGGCCCGGTAGCGGTCGACGTCCCCGGCGTCGAGGGCGGCCAGGGCCCGTGCGGCGGCGGGGGCGATGGCGGCGAGCACACCGAGCAGGGCGTGGGAGTGGCCGTGGTCGTCGCCCAGGATGAGGTCGGGGTAGTGGAAGTCGTCGCCGGTGTACATGCGCACCCCGGGGGGCAGCAGGCGGCGCAGGCGCACCTCCAGCCCGGCGTCCAGGAGGGACACCTTGATGCCCTCGACGCGGTCGGCGTGGTCGGCGATGAGCGCGGCCACGGGTTCGATGGCGTCGGCCGGGTCGGCGAATCCCCAGTAGCCGGCCAGGGCGGGGTCGAAGACGGCGCCCAGCCAGTGCAGGATCACCGGCCCTTGGGTGCGCTCCAGGAGGGTGGAGTAGACGCGCACGTGGTCGTCGTGGCCGGTGGCGATGGCGGCCAGGGCGCGTGAGGCCATGAGGACGGGGGTGGCCCCGGCCTTGTGGACGAGGTCGAGCTGGTCCGTGTACGAGGAGATGACGCCGTTCAGGTCGGCGTCGGAGGGCGCCAGGTCGTCGGTGCCGACACCGCAGGCCAGGGCGGCGCCCCGGGCGGCGGCCTCGGCGCCCGAGCGGCGGATCAGTTCGGCGACGGTTCCGGGGTCCAGGCCCATGCCGCGTTGGGCGGTGTCCATCGCGTCGGCCACGCCCAGCCCCTGGTCCCACAGGTGGTGGCGGAAGGCCATGGTGGCGTCCCAGTCCAGGTGGGCGGGGGCGCCCGGGGCGTTGGGGAGGGAGGGGTCGGCGACCACGTGGGCGGCGGCGTAGGCGACGCGGGAGCGGGCCGGGGGCAGGGGGGAGGTGTCGGCGGCGGCACCGCTCAGCGTGTAGGGGGCGAGGGTGCCGTCGCCGGTGGGCAGGCTCAGCGTGCTCATCGGATGGAGACCTCGCTCAGCTCGACGGTGCGGCCGGTGCGGGCCGACTCCAGTCCGGCCTCGGCCATCTGGAGTCCGCGCGCGCCCGACAGCAGGTCGTGGGGGAAGGGGGTGTCGGTGACGACGTGGCGCAGGAAGTCCTCCCACTGGGCGCGGAACCCGTTGGGGAAGTCGGTGTTGTCGGGGACGGTCTCCCACCCGTCGCGGTAGCGGCCCGGGTCGACGGCGTCGGGGTCCCACACGGCCTTGGGGGTGAGGGAGCGGTGCTGGACCCGGCAGGAGCGCAGGCCCGCGACGGCGCTGCCGTGGGTGCCGTCGACCTGGAACTCCACGAGTTCGTCGCGGTCCACGCGCACGCTCCAGGAGGAGTTGATCTGGGCGATGGCGCCGCCGTCGAGTTCGAAGATGCCGTAGGCGGCGTCGTCGGCGGTGGCCTCGTAGGGGAGGCCGTTCTCGTCCCAGCGGCGGGGGATGTGGGTGGCGGTGCGGGCGGTGACGGTGCGCACCGTGCCGAAGAGGTGCTCCAGGACGTAGTGCCAGTGGGGGAACATGTCCAGGACGATGCCGCCGCCCTCTTCGGAGCGGTAGTTCCAGCTGGGGCGTTGGGCGGGCTGCCAGTCGCCCTCGAAGACCCAGTAGCCGAACTCTCCGCGCACGGACAGGATCTCGCCGAAGAAGCCGGACTCGACCAGGCGGCGCAGTTTGAGCAGGCCGGGCAGGAAGAGCTTGTCCTGGACGACGCCGTTGCGCACGCCCGCCTGTTCGGCGAGCTTGGCGAGTTCGAGGGCGGCGTCCAGGGTGGACGCGGTGGGCTTCTCGACGTAGATGTGCTTGCCCGCGGCGATGGCCGAGCGGACGGCGGCCTCGCGGGCGTGGGTGATCTGGGCGTCGAAGTAGATCGACACGTCGGGGTCGGACAGGACCGAGTCCAGGTCGGTGGACCAGCGGTCCAGGCCGTGGCGGTCGGCGATCTCGCGCAGTCTGCGCTCGGAGCGGCCGATCAGGATGGGTTCGGGGAGGATCCGTGATCCGTCGGGCAACGGGATGCCGCCGTCGTCCCGGATGGCCAGGATGGACCTGGTCAGGTGCTGACGGTATCCCATGCGCCCGGTGACGCCGTTCATGGCGATACCCAGTACGCGATCGCTCATCGTTTGTGACCACCTCTCGTGTGAAAGCGCTTTCCACCTTACGACAAACCCGGGCGTCGCACCAGGGGCGAACAGGGGGTACGGGGGTCGGGCGGGTGGACGCGAGGGGGTGCCCGGTCGGTGTGCCGGCGCCGGAAGGCCCTCGCGTCACATCGGCGACGGAAAAGGGCCGGTTTTCTCCGGAGCCCGACCCCGGAATGCGCCCGCCCCTTTTCCGACTTTCCTCTCGGGCGCCCTGACCTGCGCAGACACTGGAAAGGCATATTCCTTCACGGTGGCGTTCCGACAATGCTCCGATGCGGAGCGTCGGCACCGTGGTATCGCGTGCGCGCCGCCCGAGATATGGAAAGCGCTTTCATTTCGAGTGGCGACGGCGCCCCCCATCCGTTCCGCGGGGGACCCGCTCGGACGGCCGCACCGCCGGTCGCCGTGGGGCGCATCCGGCGGCGCGGGCCCGCCTCCCTCGCGGGCGCTCACCGAGGTCGACGCGGAGCCGGGCGGGCCCGACCGATCGACCTCACCGGACTGAAACCCCCGCCATGTCGAGGAACTCGTCGACCTCACCGTCGAGGTCGACCTCCCCGAGGCCCGGGTGCGGGCGGTCCGCGGGTGACACCGCCACCGGCCGGACGCCGCCCGCGCGAGGAGGCGGTGTCCGGCCGGTGGGCGGCCCGCAGTCCCTCAGAGGAGGAACGGGATCACGGCGGTCGCGACGAGGATCCCGACGAGGAGGGCGGTGGCGGCGAGGCCCCTGCGGTCGGCGGGCAGGCGGCCGAAGAGCCGGGACAGGCGCCCGAGGAGGGCCAGCGGCGGTGCGGCGAGCCAGACGTCGCGCTCGACGCGGGAGCCGGCGGCGCGCACGATGCCGGGCAGGTGCCCGACGGCGCGCAGCAGCGAGCCCGCCATGCCCCTGCTGTGGCCGCGTGCGGGCGCCCGCCCCCGCACGGCCGCCGCGAGGGCGCCGCGCAGACCGCGTTCGTCGTTGGCCCAGTGGGCCCGGTAGAGGATCGTGCCCTCCGGGTCGATGAGGTAGGCCGAGTTCGGTTTGGGGCTGAAGGCGCGGTGCGTGGCGCCGTCGATGTCGTCGACCGCGACCTCGAAGGGGAGCGCGTGGTGGCGGCGCAGTTCCCGGGCGTGCTCCCATTTGCGCTCGAAGGTCCGGGGCTGGGGGAGGAGCTGTCCGGGGTGCGCCTCCCGGGTGTTGACCAGGACGAACCGGACCGCCTCGCCGAACTCGGCGTGCAGGTCGCGCAGGACGGGGCCGGCGCTCTCGGTGACGGGGCAGGTGCGCGATCCGAAGACCAGCAGGACGGGGAGAGGTCCCGGGTCGGTGCTGGTGAAGCGCGCGCCGTCGAGGGTGGGCAGGTCGAAGGCGGGGACGCGGTCTCCGGCGCCGGGGGCGTCGGGGCCGAAGTACATGTCCTTCGCCAGCAGCCCGGTCCGGAACCGCTCGAAGCGGTAGGCGTCTCCCGTCGGGGTGGCGGCCGGGGCCGGGTCGGGGGTGGGCGGTCGGTTCATGGTGGCTCCTCGGTCGGGATGATCCTTGATTGACTGGTCAGTCAAGTGGTGCGGCAGACGGAACCGGTCCGTGTCCGGGCCGGCGGGGGTGCGGGTTCAGCGGGAGGGGGCGAGCAGGGCGCGGACGCCGTCCCGGGCGTGCTCCACGATCTCGGGCCGGTCGTAGGCCTTGGCGAGCAGTGCCGTTCCCTGGAGGTAGGCCAGGATCCGCAGGGCGGTCTCGTGGGGGTCCACTGTGGGGTCGACCTCGCCGCGGGCCTCGGCCTCGCGGATGGCGTCGGAGAAGTAGGCGGCCCAGGCGTCCAGGATCCGTGTCGCGTGGGCGCGCGGCTCGTCGCCCTTCGCCGAGAGTTCGGCGGACAGGCCGCCGATCGGGCACTCGGGCGTGCTGCCCGTCCGCTCCCGCATCAGGGCGATCATGCCGCCGAAGCCGCGGACGAACCGGTCGATCCGCTCCAGGGGAGGGGCCTCGGCGCCGAAGGCCTCGTCGAGCAGGGCCGCCATCATCGCCCAGTTGGCGTCGAGCACGGCCAGGCCGAGTCGTTCCTTGGAGGGGAAGAAGTGGTAGAGGCTGCCCCGGTGGACGCCGGCCTCCTTGCAGATGTCCTCCACGCTCACCTGGGCGAACGAGGAACCGTGGATGAGGTCGCGCGCCACGCGCACCAGCCGTTCCCGTGTGTCCCCGGCCATGCCGCCTCCTCGCATTGACTGTTCGGTCAAGAATCTAGGCGCTCTTGACCGAACAGTCAACAAGGGGTCGTCCCGGAACGCCGCGACCGGCATCGCCCTTCATCGCGGGAGGCCTCCCGCCGGAGTCCGGTCTCGTCGGCGCCCGGCTTTTCGCGCGTGATCGACCGGGGCCCGGTGGCTCAGGCCCGGGTCGTCACGTCCAGGGTGATGCCGGGGAGGGCGGGCAGGTCGGTCAGGGTGGTGACCCGGTGCAGGTGGTGCACGCCCGGGGGCAGGGCGGCGGCCAGGCCCACGGAGTGGGCGGTGAGCAGGGCGGTGGCCCGCGACTGCCCCCGGCCCCGGGCCCGGCGCAGGTGGGGGCCGCTGCGGGCGGCCACCGTCCAGGCGTCCGAGCCCGGCAGGTGCGGGACCTTCGACAGCCGGCCCGCGCCGGGCAGCCGGGCCAGCAGACCCAGGCCCCGGGTGAGGGCGGGGGAGTCCAGCCCCAGGTGGGTGCGGACCGGTCGGCCCAGGTCCCGGGTGAGCGTGTGCTGGTCGGAGAAGTCGGCGCGCAGCAGTCGGCGCCGCCCCTGTCCGGGCAGGTCGAACACGGCGCCCCGGGACAGGTTGCGCACCGGTTCCCCGGTGGTCGGGTCGGCGAAGGAGCGCCCGATCAGACCGATCGTCCACGCGGTGGCCGCGGCCCCGTGCGCCTCGCCCGCGCCCAGGATCACGGCCACGTCGATCGGGTCGTCCCCCGGGTGGGCCGCGTGCAGGTCGGCGGCGAGCAGGTTGGTCAACCCCGGGGCCAGGCCCACGCTGAGGAGCACCGGGGCGCGCGGGGTCAGGCGTTCCACGCGGGCGATGTAACCGGTGGTGGCGGTGGCGTCGACGAAGGCGGCGCCCCGGTCGGCGGCGATCCCCGCGAGGGCGGGATCCTCGGCGCCGGAGGCGTTGACCACGACGTCGATCCCCTCCAACGCGGCGCGGTAGTCGTCGGGGCGGGTCAGGTCCAGGGGTCGGTCGGCGCGGTGGGGGTCGCGCCCGGCGGTCAGGCAGGTGTGGCCGGCCTCGCGCAGTGCGGCCGTGGTGGGCGCGCCGACGGCCCCGTAGCCGCCCAGGACCAGCACCCGAAGGGTTCTTGTAGTCATACTCCACATAAGATATGTGTAGTGGCACTACAGTCAAGTTCGAGGATCGTGGGCATGGACACGCAGACCGTCGACGGGCGCACCGCCCGCTCCCGGGCCACACGGGCCCGGATCGCCCTGGCCGCCGCCCGGCTGTTCACCGCACGGGGGTACGCCGCCACCAGCGTCCAGGCCATCGCCGACGAGGCCGGCGTGGGGGTGCAGACGGTGTACTACACGTTCAGGACCAAGGCGGCGGTGCTCAAGGAGGCCGTCGACCGGCTCGTGGCCGGGGACGACGAACCCGTGCCCACCCTGGAGCGGCCCTGGGTGCGCGAGGCGTTGGCGGCCCCCGACGCGGCCGGGCAGGTGCGCCTCCAGGTCGCCGGGACGGCCGAGATCATGGTCCGCGGGGCCGGGCTGCTGGAGGCGGTGCGCGGTGCGGCCGCCGACGAGCCCGACCTGGCCGCGCTGTGGGAGGTCAACGTGGCGCAGCGGCGCACCGTGCAGCGGGTGTTCGCCGACGCCCTGGCCGACCGGGGCGCGCTGCGTCCGGGGACGGGCCCCGAGGAGGCCGCCGACACCATGCTCGGCCTGCTCTCCCCGGAGCTGTTCACCCTGTACACCGTGCACGTGGGCCGACCGGTGCGGTGGTGGCGCGACTGGGCGACCGACGCGGTCCTGAGCCAGGTGGTCGGGGTGTCCTCCTAGGCGAGGAAGGCGCGGACCAGCGCTTCGACCCGGTCGGGGCACTGGCGGTTGACCCAGTGCCCGGCGCCCTCGATCGTCTCCAGGCGGGCGCCGGGCACGCGGGCGGCCGCCGCGGCGGTGCGCCGGGGGCTCACCCCCACGTCACGATCGCCCTGGACGAACAGCGCCGGGCAGGTGATCGCCCCCAGGCGGGGGAGCAGGTCGACGTTCATGCGGGTGAACCCGATGGAGGCGTTCTGCCAGTCGGAGGAGTCGGAGCCGTTGGCGCGGGACTCCTGGACGATCTCGTCCACGATGGCGTCGAAGTCGGGGACCGGCCCGGGGATCAGCGCGGTGCGCACGAACCGTTCCACGCCGCTGCGCGAGCGCAGCATCAGGCCCGGCAGGGTGGTGTTGAGGAACCGGCTGCGGGCGGTGAGCCACAGCAGCTGGTGCACCAGGGGTGGGAAGGAGAGCGTTCCGGCCGGGGCGATGGCCACCAGCCGATCCACCCGGGCGGGGTGTTCGATGGCGTAGGACAGGGTGAGCGCGCCGCCCTGGGAGAGACCGACGAGGGCGACGCGGTCCAGCGCGAAGTGGTCCAGGACGGTGTCCACGACGCTCAGCAGCGCCGCGTGGTCGGCGGTCCCGCGCCAGGGGCGACTGCGGCCCTGTTTGGGCCAGTCGGGGGCGAACACGCGGTGGTCCCGGGCGAGGGCGGGGATCAGGTGCCGCCAGCTGAGCAGGGCGTTGTCCCGGCCGCCGCCGCTGAGCAGGACCACGGGGGTGCCGTGGTCGCCGGCGGTGACCACGCTGAGGGGACCTTCGGGGCGGGTGATGACGGTGCGCTCGTGGGGGTCGGCGATCACGGGGAGGTGTCCTTTCCCCGGGTGTCCTGCCAGCGTCGGAAGAGGGCGGGCAGTTCCGATTCCAGGAACCGGTACAGCTCGTTGACGTTGGCCAGGCGTTCGCGCCGTTCGGGCGAGGCGTCGTCCAGGGCGCGCAGCCCGCGTTCGGTGATCTCGCGGAACCCGGCGGTGCGGGCGTAGCGGCGTTCCAGCATGCGACTCCACCCGTCCGCGGAGACGCGGTGGTAGGCGTTGCGGTCGCCGGGGCGGCGCACGGTCTCGACCAGGCCGCCGGGGACGAGCAGGCGGGTGGCGGTGCTGACGGAGCTGCGGCTGACCCGCAGGGCCTCGGCGATCCGGGCGGGGCTCTGCTCGGGCGGGTCGCAGATCAGCAGCCAGCCGATCACCCGTCCGGAGATCAGGGGGAGTCCGTCGCGCTCGAAGAAGGCCGCGACCTCGTCCACGAAGGCCGATTCGTCGTCGGTGGGTCCGCTCATGCCTTCACGTTACCGTCATTGCAGTCACTACTGCAATGAGAAGAACGGGGCGTTCCCGTCGGAGGGGGAGGGGATCGCCGATCAGGCCGGTGCGAAGGAGTCCAGGGCGGCGGTGCGCATCCCCTCGAACTCCGACCAGGCACCGGCCGGGGAGGCCCAGGCCACCGTGTAGTGCACGCCAGGGGAGACCGCGATGTCGCGGGCCAGCACGTGGCGGTCCTGTCCGGCGTCGGTCCAGGTGAACTCCCAGTCGGCGACCGAGTGGAAGTCGGTCCCGGAGGTGACGTCCTCGATCCGCACCTGCTCGTACCCCGGCAGCCTCCCGGAGTCGAACACCCCCTGTTCCTGGTCCAGGACGTGCCGGTACTCGTCGTCGGTGGGGTGGTCGGCGTGGTCGATCTGGAGGTAGGTGTCCCCGTTCGCGGACTCGTAGTAGATGCTGCTGCCCTCGGTGCGCCTGTTCCACCCCTCGGGGGCCAGGACGGAGAACCCCTCGGGGTCCTCGGTCCAGACCATGCCCTCCGCGCTCGGCTCACCCGTGTCGTCCTCGGCCTCCCCCGCGTCGGTGGGCGGGGATTCCGCCGGGGCGTCGGTGTCGGGGTCGGCGCCCTCGGCTCCCCCGTCCTGCCGGGGCTCCGCGTCCGGCGTTCCGGGGTCCTCGCCCGACAGGACCGTCCCGGCGGGGTCGCCCCACGGATCCAGGACGACCACGAGGGTCGCGGTGGCCACCAGGAAGGCCAGACCCAGGGCCAGGACCACGAACGGCCAGGACAGTCGGCCGCCGCGCGCCGAGGCCCCGGACGCACCGGGCGGCGCCGGGCTGGTGTGGGCGACCCGGCGCGGGACGGGGGCCACGCTCCGGGGGAACCGGCGGGTGCCCTCGGGTCCCTGCGGGTTCGCGGGCGGTGGGATCAGCGGCCCGGAGTCGGCGGGCGGCGGCGCGATCGGGCCCGAACCGGGGGGAGTGCGCGGGGGCGGTGGCCCGAACGGTGCCGCCTGCGGGCCCGAGGGGTGGGGGGTGGTCGGCGGACCGCCCGCCGGGCCTGACGGGGGCCGTGGAACCGACACGGGCGGCGCGCCCCGCCGGCCGCGGGGTACCCCGCGGCCGGTGCGGGGCCGATCGGGGCGGGACCCCGCTCCAGGACGGCCTCCAGGAGGGTCCGGCAACCCCGTGAGTCCAGGCGCAGCCCGGGGTCCTTGGTCAACAGCCCGCGCACCGCCCGGTCGAGCGGGACCGATCGCAGTCGGAGCGCCGGCTCCTGGGTGAGGACGGCGTTGAGGGTGGCGGGGACCCCCTCCCGTTGGAACGGCGAGGTCCCGGTGGCCGCGTGGTACAGGGTCGCCCCGAGCGACCACAGGTCGCCGGCCGGGGTGGCGGGGCTCGTCGAGAGCCGTTCGGGGGCCAGGTAGGCGGGGGAGCCCATGATCCCGGAGGTCTGGGTGAGAGTGGAGGTGTCGGCGATGGTGGCGATGCCGAAATCGGTGAGGACGACGCGGCCGGCGTCGGTGAACATGACGTTCTCGGGTTTGACGTCGCGGTGGGTGATGCCCTGCCGGTGCGCGGTGTCCAGTGCGCTGAGCAGGTCGATCCCCCATTCGGCCACGGTCTCGGGGGGTCGGGCGCCCTCGCGCCGGATCAGCTCGTGCAGGGAGCACCCGGTGAGGAACTCCATGACGATCCAGGGGCGGCCGTCCTCCTCGAAGACGTCGTGGACGGTGACGATGTTGGGGTGCGAGCCCATGGCGGCGGCCTGGGCCTCGCGGCGGGCGCGGGCGGCGGCGCGGGCGCGTTCGTCCTCGTCCGGTCCGGGGCCGAAGAGGATCTCCTTGACGGCGACGGTGCGGTTGAGGTCGTCGTCGTGGGCCTTCCAGACCCGCCCCATCCCTCCGCGACCGAGTTCCTCCGTGAGGCGGTAACGGTCGCGCAGCAGGCGTGCGGGTTCGGGTTCGGACCCCATGGGTCTCCCTCGTGTGCGGGCCGTCGTGGCCTGCCCGCGCGGACGTGCGAGCAGGGCGACGAGTGTAAGGAAACGTGCCCCGGGGGGCGGTCCGGTAGTGGCCATCGGTCCGTCCGCTTCCGGCCACCTCGGTTTCGGGGGGCGTCGGGGCGTTGCGGCGGGCACCGGCCCGATCCCGGGCACCGAACCCGACCGAGCGAAGATCGCCACCTCCGACATGCGTGGTTCGGCCCGCGCATGGTAAAAAGTTAGGTGTGCCGAACTTTAGAGATTGGGTCTCTTCGCCGCGGTGGTACGCCGCCCCGGTCGCCCTCGCCCTGACCCTCACCGCCTGCACCCCCTCCGCCGGCGGAGAGGACGACGACGGCCGTCCCCTGGTCCTGACCACGTTCACCGTCCTGGCCGACATGGTCGACAACGTCGCCGGCGACAGGGTCCGGGTCGCCTCCCTCACCCGCCCCGGCTCCGAGATCCACGGCTACGAGCCCGTCCCCGACGACCTGGTGCGAGGCCAGGGGGCCGACCTCATCCTGGAGAACGGGCTGGGCCTGGAGGCCTGGTTCGCGCAGTTCACCGAACGCGTGGACGCCCCCACCGCGGTGCTCTCCGAGGGTGTGGAGACCCTGCCCATCTCCTCCGGCGACTACGAGGGCGAACCCAACCCCCACGCCTGGATGTCCCCCGACAACGCCCTCGTCTACGTGGACAACATCCGCGACGCCCTCATCGACCTCGACCCCGAGGGCGAGGCGGACTACACCGCCGCCGCCGAGACCTACAAGGCCGAGATCACCGAGGTCGGCACCTACCTGGAGACCGAGCTCGCCGAGGTCCCCGAGGCCTCCCGCGCCCTGGTCACCTGCGAGGGCGCCTTCTCCTACCTGGCCCGCGACGCCGGGCTCACCGAGATGTACCTGTGGCCGGTCAACGCCGAGAGCGAGGCCACCCCGCAGCGCATCGCCGAGGTCACCCGGTTCGTCGAGGACAACGGGGTGCCCGCCGTGTTCTGCGAGAGCACCGTCAACGACGGCGCCCAGCGCTCCGTCGCCCGCGAGACCGGCGCCGCGTTCGTCGGTCCGCTGTACGTCGACTCCCTGTCGGAGGAGGACGGCCCCGTGCCCACCTACCTGGACCTGTTGCGCCACGACGCCGAGACCATCGTGTCCGGCCTCACCGGGGCCCGGCCGTGACCTCCGCCATCGAGGTCGTCGACGCCACCGTCCACTACGGTGACGTGCTCGCCCTGGACGGGGTGTCCCTCACCGTGGAGCCCGGCCGGATCTGCGGCCTGCTCGGCACCAACGGGTCGGGCAAGTCCACCCTGTTCAAGACCATCCTGGGGCTGACCAGGCCGGACCGGGGCCGCGTGCGGCTGCTCGGCATGGACGGAGCGCGCGCCCGCCGCAAAGGGCTGGTGGGCTACGTGCCCCAGACCGAACAGGTCGACTGGGACTTCCCGCTGAGCGTGCACGACGTGGTGATGATGGGCCGCTACGGGCACATGGGGATCCGCCGTCGCCCCCGGCCCGCCGACCGGGACGCCGTCGCACGGGCCCTGGCCCGCACCGACCTGACCGACCTGGCCCGGCGCCGTATCGGCGCGCTCTCCGGCGGCCAGCGCAAACGCGCCTTCGTCGCCCGCGCCCTGGCCCAGGGCGCCGACGTGCTGCTGCTCGACGAACCCTTCGCCGGCGTCGACAAGCGTTCGGAGGCGACCATCACCGACCTGTTGCGCCGGTTGCGCGACGAGGGCCGCACCCTGCTGGTGTCCACCCACGACCTGGCCCAGGTGCCCGGGTTGTGCGACGAGGCGGTGCTGTTGCAGCGTCGCGTCATCGCGCGGGGCACCCCCGCCGAGGTGCTGCACCCGGAGATCGTCATGGAGGCCTTCGGCGTCCACGTCGGCGAGGAGAGTGGGAGCACATGGACGCGCTGACCGCCGCCGTCGACTGGTTCGCGGTGCCGTTGCAGTTCGAGTTCGTCCGGCGCGCCCTGCTGGTCGCCGTGGTCGCCGGGGCGGTGTGCGCGGTGCTCTCGTGCTGGATGACCCTGGTGGGTTGGTCCCTCATGGGGGACGCGGTCTCCCACGCGGTGCTGCCCGGGGTGGTGCTGTCGTACATGTTCGGGTTGCCGTTCGCACTGGGCGCCCTGGTGTTCGGCGCCGGGTCGGTGGCGCTGATCGGGGTGGTCAACCGCACCTCCCGGGTCAAGGAGGACGCCGTCATCGGGGTGGTGTTCACCGCGCTGTTCGCCCTGGGCCTGGTCCTGATCTCCACGGTGCCCAGCCAGACCGACCTGGGGCACATCCTGTTCGGCAACGTGCTGGGGGTCTCCGACACCGAGATCCTCCAGGTCGTGGTGCTGGCCGCGGTGGTGCTGGTGGTGGTGTGGTTCAAGCACCGCGACCTGACCCTGTACGCGTTCGACCGGACGCACGCCCACGCCATCGGGGTGAACCCGCGCCTGCTGGAGACCCTGCTGCTGGGTCTGCTCGCGGTCACCGTGGTGGTGGCGTTGCAGGCGGTGGGGATCATCCTGGTGGTGGCCATGGTCATCGTCCCCGGCGCCACCGCCTACCTGCTCACCGACCGGTTCGAGCGGATGCTGGTCATCTCGATGGGCATCGCCGTGGTCGCGGCGGTGGCGGGGGTGTTCGTCAGCTACCACGCGAACGTGTCCACCGGCGGTTGCATCGTGCTGGCCCAGGCGAGCGCGTTCACCCTGGCCTACCTGTTCTCACCGTTGCACGGGGTGCTCGGTCGCCGTCGGCGCCGCGCCCTCTCCGCCGTTCTCCCGGACGCGGGAGCTCAGAGCACCGCCCGGCAGTAGAGGCGGTGTCCCCTGGCCGCCGTCGTGGCGGCCAGGCCGGCGAGCCGTTCCACGAAGTCCGGCGGGCCCGCGGTGTCGGCGCCGTTGGGGAGGGGAGCGCCCGTCGCCCACGCGGCGCCGGTCCGGGCCCCCCGTGGTGGGGCCGTCCGAAGGCCCTCGCGGAGTTCCCGGCGCTCAGGTGCGGGCGGGGGCGTGGCGGCGGTAGTGGCGTGCGGCGCGGGCCCTGTTGCCGCACGAGGTGCCGCACCACTGCTGACGCCCGTGGGCCTGCACGAAGTAGCGCGCGCAGCGCGGGGCGGGGCAGGCGCGCAACCGGTCGCGGTCGGGGCCCTCCAGGAAGGCGATCGCCGCCCGCGCCAGCGCCGCGACCGTGTCGGGGCACCCGCCGCCGGGGGTGAACTCCACCGTGGGCAGGTCCCCCTCCTCCCAGCGCAGCCTCGGGACCACCGGTTGGCGGGCGGACGCCGCGTTGAGCAGGATCAGCGCCTCCCGTGTCGGCGGTAGCAGGTGGGTGTCGGCGGGGCTGGGCGAGGCCGGGGCGACCGTCCGCGCGAACAGGGACCGCACCGCCCCGCGCAGGGTCACCACCTGGGCGTGGAGTTCCTCGTCGACCCGGGGATGTCGCGCCGGGGGCAACCGGTCGGCGACCTCGCCCAGCCAGCGCGCGGTGCCCGCCACCCCTTCGAGGTCGTCGGCGATCCCGCCGACGCCGTCGTGGCGGATCGTCCCGGCCAGTTCGAGTGCCAGGCGGCCGTCCATGGATCCCCCATCCGTTCACCGGAACCCCACTTGCCCGCATCCTTCCCCACGGGCTAGCGTTCTAACGGTTAACACTAACTTATCCGTTAGAACGCCGTATCCGGTGAATCGAAAAGGATCTCGATGACTCTTCTTCTCGCGCACATCAGCGACCTGCACCTGGACGGGTCGGACCGCTCCACCGAACGCGCCGAGCGCACCGTGGCCTACCTGCGCGACCTCTCGCAGGCCCCGGACGCGCTGCTGGTCACCGGGGACATCGCCGACGCGGCGACGCGCGAGGAGTACGAGGAGGCCGCCCGGCTGCTGGACCTGCCCTTCCCGGTGATCGTCTGCCCGGGCAACCACGACGATCGGGCGGCGCTGCGCGCGCACCTGTTGGGGGAGGGGCCCTCCACCGAGCCGTTCAACCGGGTCCACCACGTGGCCGGGGCGGCCGTGCTGGCCTGCGACTCCACGATCCCGGGCCAGGACGGGGGGCGTCTGGAGGCGTCCACCCTGGTGTGGATCAACGACACCCTCAACGCCCTGCCCGCCGACACCCCGGCGCTGTTGGCCTTCCACCACCCGCCGGTGCGGATGCACCATCCGCTGCCCGACTCGATGCGCCTGGGCAACTCCGACGACCTGGCCGGGTTGTTGCAGGCCCACCCCCGGGTGGCGGGCATCCTGGTGGGTCACATGCACACCGGGGGGGCCACCATGTTCGCGGGGCGGCCGTTGCTGCTGGCCCCGGGGGTGACCTGGACGCTGCGCATGCCCTGGGAGGGGGAGCCGGCCGCCGACCGCACGCAGCCCCCGGGCGTGGCCTTCCACCTTCTGGACGACGACCAACGGTTGAGCACGCACTTCCGCGCCGTGATGCGCGCCGGCGCCGAGGTGTGAGTCCGCAGCCGCCCCGGGGAGCACCTCGGGGCCGCCACGAGTCGGTGGCGGCCCCGGATGAGCGGAAGGATCCCGACCGAACCGGTGGTCGCCTCGGCGACCTGATCGGGGCTCTCTCCCCGGTTCGACGGGCCCGTGCAGGTCGGGCCGGGCACCGTCGGACCCGTTGGGAGTCTAGGCGAGACGGGGGAGTCGACCGTCCCGAACGGTCGGGACCGCGACTCAGAGGAGCATCGCGAGCTGGCGGCACTGCGCCACCAGGGTGCCCGTGGAGTCCCAGATCTCCATGTCCTCCTCGTGCAGGCCGCCCGAGACGTGTTTGGTGAAGACCCGGCAGGCCAGCCATCCGGGGGCGGGCCTGGCCCGCACGTGGACGCTGAGCTCCACGGTGATCGTGGTGAACTCGCCGATCTCCAGGACGGCCGGGGGCGCGAAGTCGACCATGGCGGGCAGGGAGTGCGCGTCGGGTTCGCGGCCGTCGGCGAAACGCATCCAGAACTCGGCGTGGGGACGCCCGTCCTTCTTCCCGTCCAGCCATCCGGGGCGGGTGGGGTAGCGGTACTCGACGCTGCGGGCGATGCCCGGCGCTTCGGGCCTGTTCGCGAACTCGTCCGGGACGGGGCAGTCCTCGGGCGCGGGCAGGTCGGGCGGGGAGTCCAGGGTCAGGACCCGGGCGGAGGGGTTCGGGGTGAGGTCGCCGTAGGTGGCGGTGGCGCGGACGATCTCCTTGCCGCCCTGGTCGAGGACCACCTGGCCGGTGGCGGTGCGTCGGCCTTCGCGGATCACCTCGGTGCGGGCGATGACGGGGCCGGGGGAGGCGGGGCGCAGGAAGAACGCCGAGACGGCCAGCGGGTCGGGCTGTCCCAGGTTCTGGCGCAGCGCGTTGAGCGCGGTGCCCAGGATGTACCCGCCGTTGGGGTGGGAGGTGAAGGTGGTCCAGGAGTCGGTGAGGGTGGCTGCGAACTCGCCGTCGGCCAGCTTCTCCACGCGGGTGTCGCGGTCGAAGCGGTGTTCCTCGGCAATGGGGTCAGGGCTCATGCCCCCAATGTTACCGACCGGTAGGTTCGAGTGCGCGACACGTCCGGAGAAAAGGGATTGACCCTGACGTCACGTCAGGCCCTAGCGTCGAGGACATCGGGGAGACCCGAGGCCACCTGCGCGAACGGAGGAGAGCGGATGGGCCGCACCGTGGGCGAGGTCGCCCGTCTGAGCGGGCAGACCGTGCGCACCCTGCACCACTACGACCGTATCGGCCTGCTCGTTCCGGCCGAGCGCACACCCTCCGGTTACCGCAGCTACGACGACGAGGACCTGGAGCGGCTCCGCCGCATCCTGACCTACCGGGAACTGGGATTCGGTCTGGAGGAGATCGCCGAGCTCATCGACGACCCCACCGCCGACACCCGGGCCCACCTGCGGCGACAACACCGCCTGGTGACCGAGCACATCGAACGCCTGCGCGCCGTGGCGCGCGGTCTGGAACACCTCATGGAGGCCGACACCATGCAACTGAACATCACCCCCGAGGAGCGACTCGAACTCTTCGGCGACTTCGACGTCGACACCCACGCCGAGGAGGCCGAACGCCGCTGGGGCGGCTCCGACGCCTACGAGCGGTCCCGGCGCACGGTGAGCGCCTACACCAAGGAGGACTGGAAGCGGAACCAGGCCGAGGCCGCCGAGATCAGCCGGGCCCTGGCCGCAGCCATGGCCGAGGGAGCGCCCGCCCACGGCGAGCGGGCCATGGACCTGGCCGAACTCCACCGGGCGTACGTCACCCGCTGGTTCTACGACTGCACCACCGAGATCCATCGCGGCCTGGGCGCCCTGTACGTCGACGACGAGCGGTTCACCGCCACCATCGACGCCCACGCCGAAGGCCTGAGCCGCTACCTGCGCGACGCCTTCGCCGCCAACGCCGACCGTCAGGAACGGGACTGACCCCGCCACCAGGCGGGGGCCG
The DNA here is from genome assembly GCF_028882275.1 of Nocardiopsis sp. N85. Classification (GTDB taxonomy): domain Bacteria; phylum Actinomycetota; class Actinomycetes; order Streptosporangiales; family Streptosporangiaceae; genus Nocardiopsis; species Nocardiopsis lambiniae. Next base: position 166,192 of record NZ_JARBUT010000007.1, on the reverse strand, counting down.
CCCCGGCGGCGTAGTCGGTGAAGTCCCTCGGAGGACGCCCGGTCACCCGCGACACCGTCTCGGTGGGCAGGGCGTCCCCGCCCTCCGCCAGGGCGGTGAACGACGCCGTCATCGCCTCCGCCGCCTCCACCGGTGTCCCCGCCTCGCGCAGCACCCGCGCGTAGGCCTCCGGTGACCCGTCGAAGACCACCTCGTACCCGGCCGCCTCCGAGATGGTCGCGGCGGCCTCGGCGAACCCCAGGGCCCGGGGCCCGGTGACCTCGTAGATCCGCCCGGCGTGACCCTCCCCGGTGAGGACGGTCGCCGCCACGGCCGCGACGTCCCCCGCGTCGACGAACGCCTGCCGCGTGTCACCCACGGGAACGGTGATCCGTCCCGCGCGCACGTCCTGCGCGAACACGCCCTCGTCGAAGTCCTGGTCGCACCGGTCGGCGCGCAGGATCGTCCACTCCGCCCCCGATCCCCCGACGGCCCGCTCGGCGTCCAGCAGCCTGCGGTCGTTCGCCTGCTCGATGCCGCGGCCGGACAGCAGGGTCAGCCTCCGCACCCCGTGGCGGACCGCGTACTCCAGGAACTCGGGGTCGACCCGGACGCCGTCGGGTGCCATGACGTGGATCGCCGAGGCGCCGTCCAGGGCGCCCTCCCAGGTGTCGGGGTCGGTCCAGTCGAACCTGACCCGGCCCCGGAGCGAGGCCGCGCGCACCGGGACGCCCCGCGCCCCGAGCCGTTCGACGACCCTGCGGCCGACGGAGTCGGTGGAGCCCAACACGAGTACCGTTGGTTCGCCCATGTCCCACCCCTACCCACCGGGGAACCCCGCCATGGGGCCCGACCCGGCGGCCCCGCGCCGCCCGCACGTCCGGGTGGGGGGAGGTCGCGGGCACGGTGGTCGGTCGGGTCCGCCCGGTGAGGGCGCGGCCGAGGCCCGGGGAGGTCCCGGATACCCCCGCCCGGTCGGCCCGGGTCCGGGTGTTCGATCGCTTCAGGGGATGAGGACGATCTTGCCCGAACCCCGCGACTCCAGTTCGGCGTGGGCGTGGGCCGCGTTGGCCAGACTCATCAGCCGGGGCTCGGGCAGCACGATCCGCCCGTGGGCCTGTGCGTCCAGCAGGGTGCGCAGCACCTCCGGGGTCCGGGCGCCCTGCCCGCCCGAGGAGAACCGCACCCCCAGCTCGCCCGCCGCGTCGTCGGCCAGGGTGACGATCCGCTCCGTGGTGCCGCCGCGCAGCGCGATCGCGTCCGGCAGAGCACCGTGTCCGGCCGTGTCCAGCACCGCGTCCACCCCCCGCGGCGCGACCTCCCGCACCCGGTCGGCCAGCCCCGCGCCGTAGACGACGGGCACCGCGCCCAGTTCCCGCACCCGGTCGAGGTTCGCCTCCCCCGCGGTGCCGATCACGGACACCCCGTCGGCGATCGCCAACTGCGTCGCGATCGCCCCCACCGTGCCCGAAGCGCCGTGGACCAGCAGCGTCTCGCCCTTACGGGGCGCCAGCTCCCGCAGCGCGCGCGACGCCGCCTCCCCGGCGACGGGCAGCGCCGCCGCCTGCGCCCAGTCCAGCTCCTCGGGTTTGACCGCGTAGACCTCCATCAGCGCGCATTCCGCGTACCCGCCCTCCACCGCCCAGCCCGCCACCGCGTCGCCCACGGCGACGTCGAGGACGCCCTCGCCCAAGGCGTCGACCACGCCCGCGACCTCGGCGCCCAGCCCCCTGGGCAGGGTTCCGAGCCGCATCGCGCCCGACCGCACCTTGGCGTCGAACGGGTTGACCCCGGCCGCCCTGACCGCCACCCTCACCTGTCCGGTCCCCGGTACGGGCTTGTCGGTCTCCACCACGGTCAGCACCGACGGGTCACCGTACTCGGCGAAACGGACAGCGTGCATCGGCTCGTTCCTCTCATCCCACGGGCCCCACCGGGTCCCCTACTCTCTTGCCCATCCCTTCCCCGTCCCGAACGAGGAGACATGGCCCCCCTCACCCACCGCGCCCTGGCGGCGATCGACCGGTTCAACGACGCCCACCCGTGGGACCACAACGCCCACTACCACCGGTGGATCCTCGATCGTCTCCCCGAACACGCGGGCCGCGCCCTGGACGTGGGCTGTGGCAGCGGCGACCTGGCGCGGTCCCTGGCCGACCGGGCCGACGAGGTGGTCGGCGTCGACGCCGACCCGCGCATCGTCGACCTGGCCCGGCGGGCCACCGACCCCCGGGCCGGGATCTCCTTCCGGGTCGGCGACGCCGCCGCGGACCTGCCCGAGGGGCCCTTCGACGTCATCACCTGCGTGGCCGTCCTGCACCACCTGCCGTTCGCCCCGACCCTGGAGCGCCTGCGCGGCCGTCTGGCCCCCGGCGGCGTCCTGGTGGTGCTGGGCGTGCACCGGGCGGCCATGTTCACCGACCACCTGATCGACGCGGCGGCCGTCCCCGCGAACCTGGCCATGGGGCTGTTCCGGAGCCGGGGAGGACCCGCGCCCCGACCGACGTCGATGACCGCGCGCACCGCCCCGGCCGCCATGACCCTTCCGGAGATCGCCCGAGAGGCCGGACGGGCACTGCCGGGGGTCCGCCTTCGGCGTCACCTGTTCTGGCGGCACTCCCTCGTATGGCACGCCCCGATGTGAACCGTTCCGGAACGGTTCACGGTCGTTCCGCCCATGCGGCGTGTGATGAAAACCAGTGGCGCACCGGCGTGGGAAAGTTGCACAGTTCAACCGGAAAACGCACTTTTGACCGGAAACCACTGGGAAGAGAGCCACCCGTGCGCTGGACCGTCCACTCGGAGCGCCCCCTCTACACCGACCCGTGGTTGGACGTGCGCGTCGCCGACGTCGAACTCCCCGACGGCCACCGCTTCGATCACCGCCTGATCCGGCGCCCCCGGGGCGCCGGCGCGGTGATACGCGACGGCGACCGGGTGCTGCTGTTGTGGCGGCACCGGTTCATCACCGACACCTGGGGCTACGAGGTCCCCATGGGCGGCGTGCACGAGGAGGAGGATCCGCGTGACGCCGCCGCCCGGGAGGCCGAGGAGGAGACGGGGTGGCGGCCCCGCACCCTCGAACCGCTGCTGCGGGTGCAGCCCTCCAGCGGCCTCACCGACAGCGAGCACCACGTGTTCGTCACCGACGACGCCGAGAAGGTGGGCGAGCCCACCGACGCCTGGGAGTCCGAACGGATCGAGTGGGTGCCGCTGGTCCGGGTCCCCTCCCTGATCGAGCAAGGGCTGATGGTCAGCGCCACCACGGTGAGCGCGCTGTTGTACCTGCGCGCCCTGGCCCCGGAGTGAGGGTCAGTCCCACCAGAAGGACCAGGTCTCGTCACCGAGGAGCGACTCGGCGTAGGCCTCCAGGCTGCCCGCGCCCTGCCAGACGTTGTCCGGGCACAGCGCGAAGTGCTCGGCGGCCACCCGCAGCGCCCGCTCCCGGTCGGTGACCACGGCCGCCGTGCTCAGGACCAGGGTGTCGAACCCGGCCATGATCAACCGGGCACCGAATCGGCGCTCCCAGTCGGCCAGGACCGCGGAGATCGCCTTGACGTCGATGCCGTGGTTGACCGCGCCGTCCCAGCCGATGACGCTCAACGCCTCGGCTCCGGAGGCGGCCCGCACCAGGCCCAGTCGGGGGTTGGGCCGTTCCACCAGCCACTCGGCGTTACGGTCGGCGATCTCGTCGGGGTCACCTGCCAGGGGCGTCTCGGGAGCCAGACCGGGCCACGCGATGTCGTGGGGGGCGGTGACGGCGAGCCGCGCCGCCGGGACGAGGTCGTCGTACTCCTCCTCGATCTCGGTGGAGCCGCGCCAGGCCTCGGCCAGTACCGTCTCCGCGTCGTGGTCGGCGATCGCCCCCTCCTGGGACGGGACCAGCTCTCCGGTCTCCCAGGGGCGGTCGCCGCCCTCGTCGCTCATGGAGGTCAGGAGCAGTGGCCACCATCCCGAGGTCGCGTGGGCGGCGCGCAGCCGCTGCCACAGTCCCGGAGGTGCGGTGCCGTCACTGATCCACATCACGGCCTCGCCGCTCTCGGAGAGCGCGGGCCTGCCCGGCGGGAGTTCGACGGGGATGTCGGCTCGGGGGTCCATGGGGATCTCCTCAGGGTCGTGGGTGTCCGGTACCGGTGTTCCGGGACGCGGAGGGGGCGAGGTGCCGTGGGCGCCGGTGCGCGAGGGCCGTGTGCCCACCTCTCGGCGGTTCAGGCGGCTCGATCCGGCCGTCGGACGTCCTCTCCTCGCTGCGTCCGTGATCGGATCACGCCGGCAGATTATCGATCTTCGGGGCCGAATCCGTCCTTGAGGCACCGAACGGATCCGTCGGTGTCGGCGGCGATGGCCTCTCTCACCCGGCGGACGATCCTGGCGGGGAGAACGCCGGACAGGGCGTCCGGGGCGACCCACGCCCACGACGCGAGTTCCCTCTCCGGCAGGCGGATCCGTGCGCCCTCGGGGAGTTCGGCGGTGAACACCCGGTGGACCAGGTCGCCGACCCGGTCCACCACCAGCGGACGCTCCACCCGGGTCAGGCCCCCCGATTCCTCGTACGGTTCGCGCGCGCAGGCCTGCCGGGGCGTCTCCCCGGCCTCGATGACCCCACCGGGCAGGGTCCACGGCGCTTCGGGCCTGTAGGTGCGCTCCACCAGCAGCACTCGGCCGGACGTGGAACGGATGAGCGCCCCGGCCGACCCCGATCCCACGACGATCACGGCGTCGGTTCCACCTCTCTCCCAAAGTGAATCAAAAGGCGTTTTTCCTCATGTTCGGTGTTCTCGTGGTCGATGGGATGCATGAAATCCTCCAGATCGGACAGGGGTTGGGGTGACACCGAGAATCGAGGAGGCTGAGATGACCGAGGACAACAAGGCGAAGAACAAGTTCAACGAGGCCAAGGGCAAGGGCAAGGAGGGTCTCGGCAAGGCCACCGGCAACGAGCAGTGGCAGGCCGAGGGCAAGACGGAGAAGACCAGCTCCAAGCTCAAGCAGGCCGGAGAGAAGGTCAAGGACGCCTTCACCTCGGACGACAAACCCCGGTGAGGACGGCGCGCTCCCGCCGCCCCATCGTCCATCGGCTCACGGGCCCCGACCGGCATCTCGCCGGTCGGGGCCCGTCACGATGTCGCCGGTAGGTCGATCTCACCGACCTGTGCGTCGGACGGCGGGGACGGCGCGCCGAGGATCACCGCGGCCACCGTCTCCGGCCGGACGCACGCGCTCGGATCGTGGTCGCGGCCGAACGCGACGCGGGTGCGCCGCAGCAGATCGCCGGCGGTCCCGGCCGGGTACACGCTCGTCACCCGTACACCGTCGCGCGCCTCCGAGGCCCTTCCGGGGATGGACGGGCGGGCGCACCGCGGCGTCGCGCGGCAGAGCGGGTACGCGCGGAACACGTCTCACCCGCGCGAGGTGAGGTCGTCCTCCACCAGCAGGCGCTCGGCGGTCTTCTCGTAGCCCAGCAGGCGGTTGACCTCCAACATCGCCGTGTTCTCCCGGTTCAGGGTCACCACCATGGCCTGTACGTGCGGGAAGTTCTCGTGCACCCGCAGGGTCTGGGTCGCCTTGACCCGGCTGGCCAACCCCCGCCGTCGGTGGGCGGGCAGCACCGCGGTGTCGTGCTGGTCGGCGACGGGGCCGCGGGTGACGGTGCACACCGTCGCCGCCACCACCTGGTCGGAGGTACGGTCCACCACCGCGCCCACCAGCAGTCGCGAGCCGTCCTCGGTCATCCTCAGTTCCCAGGCGCGCACGTCTTGCGGCCCCCACCGGCGCGGCTCCTCCTGGAAGGCGGATCCGGGGGCGTCCAGCAGGTGGTCCATCACCCGCCCGTACGACGGCAGCAGCGGCTCGGGCGCCCTCCCCACCCAGTGGGTGATCCGGTACCCGCGCCTGGGCGTGGACGCCAGGCGCCGACAGTGCCGGAGGGTCTCATCGTCGAACGGCTGCACCTGGAGTTCCAGGTGCAGCAGGGTGCGCAGGTGGGGGCTGGTGCGGGCGAACGCCTCACCGGCCCGGCCCGCCGGGACGGTGCTCTGCAACCGGCTCATGCCCTCGGCGCGCGCCCGTGCGGCCGCCTCGGACCGCAGAAGGGTGCCCATGCCGTTGCGGCGGGCGGAGGCCTCCACGAACAGGCGCAGGAACCCGATGCCCGCGTCGTGGGGCTGGCGCCGTAGTTCGGCGGTGCCCAGGATCGGGCCCTCGCCGTGCATACGGCCGGCCCACCGCCAGGCCCGCCCGGCGCGCCCTCGGCCGAGCCGCTCGGCCAGTTCGTCGGCCTCGGGTGCGCTGCCGGACAGTTCGCGTCGCCCCGTCACATGGGCCGCGCTCCAGGCCGCCAGCTCGGCGGGGGCGGCCGTGAGGGGATCGAAGACCTCCACCACAGGACTCACGCGTCCACCGTTTCACATCGGCCACCCTCTTGTCCCGTTGAACTCCTCCTCTCCCGTGAGGAGGGGGAGCCCGAGCGCACCATGGGGGCGGTGCCGCTCACACGGGGCGCCTCACGGCGGTGTTCCCCCGGGTGAAGAGGCCGCTCAACGTCCGCACGTCGCCTTCTCGACGCGGCGCTCCGCACCCCCGGGGCACCGGTCGCGCCCGGGAAAACCGGTCGCGGACATCGGGTGCGGCGGGCAGGGTGGAGGCGTCCCCCACTCCGGAGAGGAGTCCCGTTGGACGAGCCGTCCGCGCGCGCCCTGGCCCGGTGGGCGGCGGTGGCCGGCCACCACGGCGCCCCTGACCGTCGCCGCCGTCCCGGCTTCGGGCCTGTGCCCGCCGGGCTGGTGCGGGATCGTCCACCTGGACGGTGTCACCCTGGCCACCGCGCCCGACCCCGGCACCGCGCGCACGCTGCGCGCCGCCCTGTCCGTACTGCCGCCCGGGGAGCACACCGACCCCGGCGCGGTCGGGCGCGCCCTGACGGAGGTCCGGTTCCCCGGCCTCGACGGCTCCGGCGTCGGCCCTCACCCGTCCACGGTCGGGTCCTGCGCCCTCGCCGGTCCCGGGGCGCAGGTCGGGCCGTCGGGGTCGGCCGGGCCCGACGCCTCACCGGTGGCGGCGGTGCTCGGCCCCGCCGTCCTGGCCTACCTGGCCCCGGGCGATTTCCTCCCCGCCCATCACGGTGCTCCGGTGAGCACCACGGGCTCCGGCGACCCCAGGATCAGGGGCCTGCTGGAGCGGGTCGGCCCGCGGGAGGCGGGGGAGAGCGGTCTGGGCGGTCCGGGCGTCCCCGTGTCCGTGCTGATGGAGGGGGATCGCGCGGTGGCCGCCGCCGGGTACGTCCGCCAAGGCGGGCGCACCGCCCACCTGTGCGTGCTCACCGACACCGACCGGCGCGGCCGCGGCCTGGCCCGAACGGTGGCCTCGGCGGCCACCGCCCGCGCCCTGGCCGAAGGGCTGCTGCCCCAATGGCGGGCCCGCCCGCCGGCGTCGAGGGCGGTGGCCGCCTCCCTGGGCTACCGCACCCTGGGCGCCCAGCTGAGCCTGCGCCTCGCCCGAACCCCCGGTCCGTCGCCTTCGGAGGGCGGGGGAACCGGGTAGGAGCCGGACACGTCCTAGGACCAGACCCGCACCACGACCGACCGGAGCCCGCATGACCGCCGAGAACGCCGCCTTCTCCCTGCCGCTCGCGGTGGCCTTCGCCATCGTCTTCGGGCTGCTCTTCGACAGCATCGCCCTGGGGGTCGCCATGGGTGCGGCCATGGGTGTGGCTTTCGGCGCCGGCATGTCCGCACGTTCCAAGGGAGGCGATTCCTGAACCCCGCGGCCCGGAAACCCCGGGCGCCCCGGTCTTCCCGCCGGATGTCCCGATACTCCATGATGTCCGGATGGACACCCACCGTCACATCGAGGCGCTGACCGCGGAGGGCCGTCTCCTCGCCGACGCCGCCCGCCGGGCCGGGTCCCACGCCCCCGTGCCGACCTGTCCCGGGTGGACGGTCCGCGACCTGCTCGTCCACACCGGCCGCGTGCACCGCCGGGCCACCGCGCACGTGGCCTCCGGCAACGGCGGCCCGGCCGTGGGGGGCGAGATAGCCCGGGGCCGTTCGCCCCTGCCCGCCGACGAGCCGTACCGGGTGCTGCGGGACCGGCCGGCCTCCGGCCCGGAGGTCTTCTCCGGTGATCCGCGCGCCCCGCGCCCGTGGCGGGATCCGGCCCGGGTGCGCCGGAAGGATCGCCCCGACGTGTCAAAGAACACATCACCCCCGCGTCCACCCGTGTTCACCTGTGCCTACGGTGTTCTCACCGAGGTCAGGGCCGTGGGGTGAGCCCACTGTTTCCCCCGTGTTACGGCGCGACATGTTCAGGCAACGCGGCCTTCCTACCTTCGGTTTTGTCAGTGGACACCGAAAAGGAAGGCCCGGTCGTGACCCCCGAGACAGGCCGCCGCGCATCGCGCACGAGCAAGAGCTGGATCTCCCGTTGGGACCCCGAGGACGAGACCTTCTGGAACGGTGAGGGCCGTCCCATCGCCCGCCGGAACCTGTGGGCCTCCATCGCCTCCGAGCACATCGGTTTCTCCGTCTGGAGCATCTGGTCGGTGCTCGTGCTGTTCATGATCCCGGAGAACGGGTTCTCCGCCACCCCCGAACAGAAGTTCCTCCTGCTGTCGGTGGTGACCTTCGTGGGCGCCATCCTGCGCGTCCCCTACACCCTGGCCGTCCCCGCCTTCGGCGGCCGCAACTGGACACTGGTGTCCACCGCGCTGCTGCTCCTCCCGACCATCGCCGCGTTCTTCCTCATCCAGAACCCCGACACGCCGTTCTGGCTGCTCGTGGTGCTGGCCGCCACCGCCGGTCTGGGCGGCGGCAACTTCTCCTCCTCCATGGCCAACATCAACGCCTACTTCCCCGAGAAGGAGAAGGGGTGGGCGCTGGGTCTGAACGCCGGCGGCGGCAACATCGGCGTGGCCACCGTGCAGCTGGTCGGCCTGGGCGTCATCTCCCTGTTCGCCACCAGCGCCGGGTACCTGGTGCCGCTGTTCTACCTGCCGCTGATCCTGCTGGCCCTGGTGTGGTCGTGGCGGTCCATGAACAACCTGACCCAGGTGCGCAGCGACGTGCGCGGCCAGATGGCCGCCACCGGTGACCGCCACTTCTGGATCATGTCGCTGCTGTACATCGGCACCTTCGGATCCTTCATCGGCACCGGGTTCGCGTTCGGGCTGCTGTTGCAGGCCCAGTTCGGGCTGGCCCCGGTCCAGGCCGCCGGCATCGCCGTCCTGGGTCCGATCATCGGCTCCCTGATCCGGCCGGTGGGCGGCCGTCTCGCCGACTCCCTGGGCGGGGCCCGCGTCACGCTGTGGGTGTTCTGCGCGATGGCACTGTGCGCCGGTGTCCTGGTCCTGGCCGTCCAGGCCTCCCAGCTCGGCCTGTTCATCGGCGCGTTCGCCGTGATGTTCACCCTCACCGGCCTGGGCAACGGCTCCACCTACAAGATGATCCCGTCGATCTACGCGGCCAAGGCCGAGGACGCGATCGCCGCCGGGGAGCCCCGCGAGGAGGCGCTGGCCCGCACCAAGCGGATCTCCTCCTCCATGCTCGGCCTCATCGGTGCCGTCGGCGCGTTGGGCGGGGTGGGCATCAACGTGGGCTTCCGCGAGTCGTTCGCGGCGTTCGGCACCACCGCCCACGCCTTCGCCGCCTTCGGCCTGTTCTACCTGATCTGCGCGACCGTCACCTGGGGCGTCTACCTGCGCCGCCCCCGCACCGACGCGGTCGACGCCCCGAGCACCGCCGTGGAGACCGCGAACCGATGACCACCACCCACTGCCCCTACTGCGCGTTGCAGTGCGCCATGAGCCTGGAGCCCGGGCCGGACGGTCGCCCGGCCGCCCGCCCGGCCCCCTTCCCCACCAACCGTGGCGGACTGTGCCGCAAGGGGTGGACCTCCGCCGAGGTCCTGGGCGTCCCCGACCGACTCACCCGACCCCTGCTGCGCAAGGACCGCACGGAGGACCTGGTCGAGGTGGACTGGGACACCGCCCTGGACCACGTCGCCGAGCGCCTGCTGGCGCTGCGCGCCGAACACGGCCCCGACGCCGTGGCCGTGTTCGGCAGCGGGGGATTGACCAACGAGAAGTCCTACACCCTGGGCAAGTTCGCCCGTCTGGCCCTGGGCACCTCCCAGATCGACTACAACGGCCGGTTCTGCATGTCCTCGGCGGCCGCCGCCGGCAACAAGGCGTTCGGTCTGGACCGGGGCATGCCCTTCCCGCTCACCGACGTGGGCTCCTCGAAGGTGGTGCTGTTGGCCGGCGCCAACCCCGCCGAGACCATGCCGCCGATGATGGGGCACCTGTCGGCGCCCCGCCTCATCGTCATCGACCCGCGCAGGTCGGCCACCGCGCAGGTCGCCCTCGACAACGGCGGCCTGCACCTGGCCCCCCGCCCCGGCACCGACCTGGCCCTGGCCCTGGGGTTGTCGCACCTGATGGGCGCGCGCGGCTGGATCGACCGGGACTACCTGGAGGAGCGCACCACCGGGTTCGAGCGGGCGTGGGAGCACGCCGCCGCCTGGTGGCCCGAGATCACCGAACAGGTCACCGGGGTACCCGCCGTCGCGCTGCGCGAGGCCGCCGACATGCTGGGCGCCGCCGCCCGTGAGCACTCCGCGTACATCCTCACCGGACGCGGCAGCGAACAGCACGCCAAGGGCACCGACACCGTCTCGGCCTGGATCAACCTGGCCCTGGCCCTGGGCCTGCCCGGCCGTGAGGGGTCGGGGTACGGGTGCATCACCGGGCAGGGCAACGGCCAGGGCGGGCGCGAGCACGGCCAGAAGGCCGACCAGCTCCCCGGTTACCGTCGCATCGACGACCCGGCCGCCCGCGCCCACGTCGCCTCCGTGTGGGGAGTGGACCCCGACACCCTGCCCGGACCGGGCCGGTCGGCGTTCGAACTCCTCGACTCGCTGGGGGAGGGCGGCGGCCCCCGCGCCATGCTGCTGTTCGGGTCCAACCCGGTCGTCTCGGCCCCCGACAGCTCCCGGATCCGTTCCCGGCTGAACTCCCTGGACCTGTTGGTCACCGCGGATTTCGTCCTGTCGGAGACCGCCGCCCTGGGCGACGTGGTGCTGCCCGTGGCCCAGTGGGCGGAGGAGTCGGGCACCATGACGAACCTGGAGGGGCGGGTGCTGCGCCGCAACCGCGCCCTGCCCCCGCCCGAGGGGGTGCGCACCGACCTGGAGGTACTGGCCGCGTTGGCGGTGCGCCTGGGACAGCCGGCCGACCGGTTCCCGACCGAGCCCGACACCGTCCTGGCCGAACTGGGACGGGCCACCGCCGGGGCCCCGGCCGACTACTCCGGGGTCACCCCCGAACGGCTGGCCTCCGGTGAGGCCCTGTACTGGCCGGTGCGCGCCGGGGCCGAGCCCACCCCGCGCCTGTTCCTGGACGCCTTCGCCCACCCCGACGGGCGGGCCCGTCTCGTGCCGGTCGCCCACCGGCCGCCCGCCGAGGTGACCGACGAGGCCTACCCGCTCATCGCCACCACGGGCCGGTTGATGGGCCACTACCAGTCGGGCGCCCAGACCCGCCGCGTCCCCGAGCTCGCCGGCGCCGAACCGGAGGTGTACGTGGAGGTGCACCCCGACACCGCCGCCCACGCCGGGCTGGGGGAGGGCGACCTCGCCGCGGTGACCTCCCGCCGGGGCGTCACCCGGGCCCGGGTGCGGCTGACGCCCACCGCCCGCCTTGACACCGTCTTCCTGCCCTTCCACTACGCCGGGGAGCAGGCCGCCAACAACCTGACCAACCCGGCGTTGGACCCCACCAGCCGCATGCCCGAGTTCAAGGTCAGCGCCGTGCGCCTGGAACCGGCCCGTTGAACCCGTCCCGCACCCGTCCCCGCCCGGCCGACGCCGTCCGGCGCGACACCCCACCCGTAGGAGGCAGCTGTTGAACACCGTGCAGGGTGCACGCCGGATCGTGGTCGTCGGCAACGGCATGGTCGGTGCCCGCTTCGCCGAGGAGACCGCCCGCCTGGATCCGCTGGGGGAGCGGGTCCACGTCACCGTCGTGGGCGCCGAACACCACCCCGCCTACAACCGGGTCCTGCTCTCGGGGATGGTCGCGGGTGACTACACCGCCGACCAGATCCGACTGCCGGTCCCCGACACCCCCGGCGTCACGGTCCGCACCGGGCTGGCCGCCGTCTCCCTGGACACCGCCGGGCGCACCGTCACCCTGGACGACGGCACGGCCCTGGAGTACGACGAGCTGGTGCTGGCCACCGGTGCCCGCGCCGCCTTCCCGCCGGTCACCGGGGTGTCCGCACCCGACGGGGCACCGGGGGAGGGGGTGTGCGCGCTGCGCGACCTGGACGACTGCCGGCGGCTGTTGGCCCTGGTGCGGCCGGGGGCGCCCGTGGTGGTGCTCGGCGGCGGTGTCCTGGGGCTGGAGGCGGCCCGCGGCTTGCAGAGCCGGGGCGCGCGGGTGTCGGTGGTGGAGTCCTCGCCGTGGATCATGCGCCGCCAGATCGACCGGCCGGCCGCCGACATCCTGCGCCGTCGCTATGACGCCCTGGGCGTGCGGGTGCACTCCTGGCGGGTGGCCTCCCGGTGGATCCCCGGGACCGGTCTGGAGCTGGACGACGGCCGGGTCCTGCCCGGCGACGCCCTGGTGGTGACGGCCGGGGTGCGCGGCAACATCGAGCTGGCCAAGGACGCCGGGATCGAGGTCGAGCACGGGATCCTGGTCGACGACACCCTGGCCACCTCCGACGCCCGCGTGCACGCCGTCGGCGACTGCGCCCAGCACCCGGGGGGCGGCGCCGGGCTGGTCCAGCCCGGATGGGAGCAGGCGGGTGTGCTGGCCCGTCGGTTGACGGGGATCGAGCCGCAGGCCCTCTACAGCGGTTCGCGGCCGGTGACCAGGCTCAAGGCCGAGGGGATCGAGCTGACCGCGTTCGGCGAGGTGCACACCGACGACAACGACGAGGACCTGGAGACGCTCACCGTCAGCGACCCGCACGGGGGGCGGTACGCCAAGTTGGTGGTGCGCGAGGACCGGTTGGTGGGGTCGGTGCTGCTCGGGTTCCCCGAGGCGGCCGCGACCCTGTCGCAGCTGCACGACACCGGCGCTCCGGTGCCGGCGGACCGGTTGGCGCTGCTCCAGGGCGCCGTGCCCGCGCCGGTCGGGCAGGAGGCGGGGGCGCAGGCCGCGCCGGTGGTGTGCCGGTGCAACGCGGTCACCCGCGACGACCTGGAGCAGGCCTGGCTGGACGGGGCGCGCACGCGCGAGACGATCGCCGCGGCCACCCGCGCCACCACCGGGTGCGGCGGATGCGTGCGCGACGTCAACGCCCTGTTGTCGGGGTGGGACGACAAGTCCCCCGTCGGCTGAGGCCCGTCGGCGGCCCCGATCCCCTTTCCGGGGCCGCCGACGTGGGCACCGGTCGGGGTCGCCGCCGTGGGAGGGACGCGGCGCGATGGCGGGGCCGTGCCCCACGGGGAGGATCACCGCGCGGTGAGACGCGGCGGAGGCGATGAGCGCGGAGTGCCGGCGCGCGATGGCGGGGCCCGCGGAGGCGATGAGCGCGCCGCGCGGGCGGGCGTTCCTCCGGGGCCGGCCCGGGGCTCAGGTCGCGATGACCGCCAGCACCGCGCACACCGACGCCGCCGTCGAGGCCAGGGTGCGCAGGTGGTTCCAGCGCACCCACACCGGCTCGAAGTCGGCGCGCACCGCCGCCGGGTCGGTCAGGCGCGCGGGGGCGCCGGTCCGGTCCAGGGCGTTGTTGCGCGGCACGTTCACCGCGAACGTCACCACCAGCGTCACCACCATCAGGGCCAGGGCCGCGCCCGCCCACCACGCGGCCTCCGTGCCTCCCGCCGCCCAGTGGAGCACCGTCTGTGCCAAGGCCATCGCGGGCGCGCCGATGAACACCACCGCGAAGAAGGGGTTGATGATGGCGACGTTGATCTTCTGCATCGCCTCGATCATGACCCTGTCATCGGTCCGCGCCAGCCCCGGCATCACCGCGATCGAGAAAGCGAAGAACAGGCCGGCGAACAATCCCGTCAACACCACGGACATCACCGGCACCACCGCGTACACCATGCCCGCCATCAACCGGTCACCCCATGCCCTTTTCCCGTGGTCTGCGCAGCACCTGGGCGGATTGTACGCTCCTTGCCGCCGCGCCCACCACGGCCGGAATGCCTGAAAATATCGTCGATATCTCTCATGTGAACCCCGAGAGGGAGGCGTTTTTCCTCACTGTTGCGCGAATATGAACACGGAAAGTCACTCATATCCCCCTTTTCCGGAACCTCGTCGCGCTATACCGTCGGGTAATGTGCTCCTCCCCGCTCGTGGGGCGCGAGCGGGAACGACGACGGCTGCGCGCGGCGACCGCCCCCGGGACCCTCACCCTCCTGGCGGGGGCGGCGGGCACCGGCAAGACCCGCCTGGTCCGGGAACTGCACGACCTCCCCGGGCCGACGGTCCTGACCGGCCACTGTCCGCCCGGTGCCGAACCGTTCCCCTTCGCGCCGCTCATCGAAGCCCTGCGCCGGATCACCGTCCCCGGCGGCCTCAACCCGCTGTGCGGCGCCCTGCGCACCCTGCTGCCCGAACACGCGGACCACCTGCCCCCGGCCCCGGAGCCCGCCGCCGACCCCGCGGCCGAACACCACCGGCTCTACCGCGCCCTCACCGAACTCCTCGACGCCCTGGACCCGACCGTCCTGGTCCTGGAGGACGTCCACTGGGCCGACCCCGCCACCCGCGACCTGCTCGCCTACCTCACCCCCCGCCTGCCCGCCCACCTGGCCCTGGTCCTCACCTACCGTCCCGAGGACCTGCCCCGCTCCTTCCCCGTCGCCGCTCTGGCGGCCCGCACCCCGCCGGGCGTCCGCCACCACGAACTCACCCTGGCCCCCCTCACCCGGCACGACCTGCGCGTCCTGGCCGGACGCACCCTGACCGGGACCGACGTCACCGCCGACGACGCCCGCCGCCTGCACACCTGGACCGGCGGCCTTCCCCTGGCCGCCGTCGAGACCCTGCGCGACCTCGCCGAACACCCCCGTCCGGGCACCGCGATCCCCGAACGTCCGCCCGTCCCGCCCTCCCTGCGCGACTGGATCCTGGACCGCCTGCGCGCCCTGGACGGCGACGCCCGCCGCCTGGTCCGCGCCGCCTGCGTCCTGGGCGAACCCGCCACCGAGCCCCTCCTGGCGCACGTCGCCGAACTCACCCCCGCCCGCGCGGACAAGGCCCTGTCCCGCGCCTGCCGTCACGGCCTGCTCACCCCCGCCGGACCCGCGGCCCTCACCGCCGCCACACCACTGCTCGCCCACGTCTGCAACACCGCGCTGCCCCACGGCAAACGCCGCCGACTGCACCGCGTGGCCCTGGCCGCCCTCTCCCGCCTCCCCGAACCACCCCACCCCCGTCTGGCCCACCACGCCCGCGAGGCCGGGCTCCTCGACGAGTGGACCGACCACGCCGAACGCGCCGCCGACATCGCCCTGCGCCAAGGCGAGGACTGCGCCGCCGTCGCCCTGCTGCGCGACGCCCTGACCCGCCCCGACCTCACCACCCGCCGGCGCCGCGACCTGGCCCTCAAACTCGGCCGTGCCGCCGTCAGCGGCATCTCCGCCGAACACACCATCGACCAGCTCCGCGACGTCCTCGCCATCCCGGGCCTGCCCGCCACCGAACGCGGCGAACTGCGCATGGGGCTGGGCCTGCTCCTGCTCAACCAGGCCGCCCGGAACCGCACCGCCCGAGGCGAACTCGTCCGCGCCGCCGCCGAACTCGCCGACCGGCCCGACCTGGCCGCCCGCGCCATGTGCGCCCTGGCGGTCCCGCGCAGCACCCCCGACTCCGTCGACACCCACCGCCGCTGGATGGAACAGGCCCTGGCCGCCGCCGGGCGCAGCCACGACACCACCGTCGCCCACAGCGTCGTCGTCAACCACGCCACCCTGCTCGCCCAGATCGGCGACCCCGCCGCGTGGAAGGTCGACCTGCCCGCCCCGGGCGCCTCCTTCGACCCGCCCACGCCCGACGCACTGGCCCGCCGCAGGGAGTTCGCCCGCGGTTCCCTCAACCTCGCCGACGCCGCCGTCATGCTCGGCCACTACGACCGCGCCGACCGTCACCTCGACGACGCCGCGACCTGGTCGGGCGCCGACGACGCCCCCTACGTCCACGAGAGCGTGCGCGCCCTGCGCCTGACCCTGGACTGGGCCCGCGGACACTGGCGGGGGCTGGCCGAGGAGACCGAACACCGCCTCGACTCGCCCCGCCTGGCCCACTCCCCCTCGGTGACCGCCGAACTCGACATCCTCCGCGCCGCCCTCGCCCTCGCCCAGGGCGAACCCGCCCTGGCCCGCACCCACCTGGCCCGGGTCCACCCCTGCCGCGACCGACCCGACGATCCGCCCCGACCCGACCACACCGTTCCCGTACGGGCCTTCGCCGCCGGTCTCATGGCCCGTCTGGCCCTCGCCCGGGGTGAACCCGCCCGCGCCTGGGAACACGTGGAGGACCTGGTCTCCCTCATCGCCGCCAAGGGCATCTGGGTGTGGGCCGCCGACCTCGTCCCGGGCATGGAGGCCCTGCTCGCCTGCGGGCGCGAGGCGATCGCCCGCGACCTGTGCGTGCGCCTGCGCACCGGGCTGCGCGGCACCGACGCCCCGGCCGCCGCCACCGCCCTGATCCGCTTGGAGGCCGCGCTCGCCCGCCGCGACGATCACCATGACAGGGCCCTGCTGCTGTACGCCGAGGCCGAGGCCGGCTACCGCGCCATGCCCCGCCCCTACGACGCCGCCCAGCTCCGCGAGGCCGCCGCCCACGTCCACTTCGCCCGCCCGCGCGGCGAGGGCGTCGAACCCGGCCTCACCGCCCTGCACACCGCCCTGAAGGAGTACACCGAACTCGGCGCCTCCTGGGACGCCGCCCGGGTGCGCCGGCTGCTGCGCGCCCACGGCGTCACCACCGGGTGCGCCACCGTCACCCGCCCCCACCACGACGGGCGGCTCTCCCCCCGGGAAGGGGAGATCGCGGCCCTGGCCGGACAAGGCCGCACCAACCGGGAGATCGCCGTCCTGCTGCACCTCTCGCCGCGTACTGTGGAGACCCACGTGGCCAACGCCCTGTCCAAACTGGGGTTGCGCTCACGCCGCGACCTGGCGGCCCCCGTCCCCGCCCCCGACGGCGACGGCGGCCCTTCCCCCGCCCCGGGCCCCTGAGGAGACCTCCCTCGCGATGACCGCACGAGCGATCACGACGACCTGCGCCGCCGTGGCGTTGAGCCTGCTGTCGACCTCCTGCGGCCTCATTCCCGGCCGGGGCACCGGAGAGGACCCGCCGACCGACCCGGCCCCCTCCGCCGAAGCGGACGCCACCGACCACCGCGACCTGCCCCTCACCCGACAGGGGCGCATGTTCCTGGAGAACGGCAACGACCCCCTGCTGGAGGTCACGTTCCTGCGCCTCCAGAACAACGGGGAGTACCTGATGTTGGAGGTCGACCACGACGTCCTCGAACCCATCCGCGCCCACGGCACGGTGACCGACCGCACCGCGTCCCCCCGGATGGTCGATCCGGTCACCGGCGAGGTGCTCGACTCCATCAAGGATCCCGAGACCGACCTGCCCCTGGGCACCTACTTCACCGAGGGCTCGAACGTCACACCCGTCCACCAGGGCATCCCGATGAGGTTCCGGCGGTACTTCCCGGCGCCCGTCCACGACGCCGAGTACATGACCTTCACCGGATCGGGGCTGGGTCACGTGCCGGGGCTGCCGGTGGAGTACGTGGAGGAGTTCGCCCCGGCACCCGAACCGAACATCCACGCGTACTTCAACGAGTACTCCGAACGGATCGTCGACGAGCTGCCCGAGGACCTGTACTACCCGGAGGCGGTGCCCGAACCGGGGACGGACGTCTCGGCGTTCCGGAAGAGCGTGGAGGGCTTCGTGGACACCCCGGAGTCGTCCACCACCCGCGCGGGGGACCGGGCGACCATCGCCCTGCACGCCGACCGCATGTTCGACGTCGACGCCGCCGAACCCACCGAGGAGGCCGTCGCCACCCTGTTGCGCGCCGCCCACACCCTGCGCGAGAACCCGGGGCCGGCGGAGATCACCGTCATCGGCCACACCGACACCCGGGGGACGGACGCCCACAACCGGGAACTGTCGCTGCGCCGCGCCGAGGCGGTCCGCGACCTGCTGGAGCGGGAGCTGGGCGAGGACTTCACCTTCTCGGTCGAGGGGCGCGGCGCGGACGAACCCGTCGCCGAGGAGGGCGGCGGGGACGACGAGGAGGCGCGAGCCCGCAACCGGCGGGTGGAGTTCGAGTACACGGTGCCCGACATCACCGCAGGCGAGGGCGGGGCCGACGGGGAGGGGCTGGACTCGGCGGCCCGGCACGTGGCGGAGCCGGCGGCGTTCGTCGACGAGCCGGAGGCGTACACCACGGTCACGCACGACGACGTCGACCTCAACGTGTACCCGCTGGTACGCGACGGCGCCTACCTGTTCCAGCCGGTGGGGTTCCAGAACTCGACCCTGGCCGACCTGGAGGCGGACCTCGACGCCGAGGACGCGCTGCTCCCGGGCGGGCCGGACCGGTACGAGGAGGGGACCCTGGGCGGGTTCCGGTTGATCGAGCCCGGCGACGGGTCGACCCGGTACGTGGTGCGGATCGTCACCGGTGAGGGGTACGAGGACTTCGCCGACGAGGTGCTGACGCTGGCGCCGGGGGAGGAGTACCTGGCGCTGGCGGTGTTCCCGGCCCCGGGGGAGGACGTCACGTCGATGACCCTGCACGCGGGCGCGTTCGGCGAGATCCCGGACGTCCCGATCGTGTGACCTCCCGGCGTGCGCGGTCGGGCACCGTGGAACCCCGAGGCGGTGAAGATCGATCGCGGGCCGTGGCCCCACGACCTGTCCTGGGACGAGGTCGACCCGCTCCGCCATCCGTTCGACCCCGGCACCGCTTCGGAGGTCGTACGCGGGCTCGTCACCGTCGGACGGATCCCCACACCTCCGTCCGTCTCCGCCGGTCCCGGGGAACCGGACGTCCGACGTTCCGAGGACGGCGGCGTCTGGACCGACGCCATGACCGCCGCCCTGGTGGAACGGTTCGGGCGGTGGGCCACGGGATGGCGCTGGGCGCTCGACGAAGACGAACCGGGCGGCGGGCCGGTGGAGCCCGGTGACCCCGAACGGTACTGATCACCTCAGGACGTGGCTCGCGGTGCGCGAGTCGGTGCCCTGGGGTGAGGCGCGCCCGGTCGAGACCTCTGAGGGGGAGTTCGTCCCGGTCCGGGATGGTGCGGAGCATGACATCCGTACCCACGACCACGCCCGGTCGCCACAACGGGCGGAGGGGATGTCGGAGGCGCTCGCGCGGGTCCGCGCCGACGCCGCCTCCGAGGCCCGCCCGACCTTCGCACTGCTCGCCGGTTGGCAGCGCCGTGTCCTGGGGCGTCCGGCACCGTTCCGCACCGGAGCGGCGTTCGCCAAGGGCGGCCGTGAACGCTACGGGGCGTGGCCCGACCTGCCGATCCGTTTCGCGGAGTGCCTAGCCCAGAGCGACGAACCGGGGACGCCGCCGGCCTCCCGCGCGGCCCGCGCGTACCTGGACGTGTGCTTCTTCCACCCGTTCGAGGACGGGAACGGTCGGTCGGCCTTCCTCACGCTGGTCTTCGTCCTGGCCCGGGAGGGCGTGGCCTTGGACCAGGTGGGGCCGATCCGCCGTCCGGTACGCCACGCCGACGACCCCGAGGACGCGCTCGCGCTCGCCGACCTGGTGGCGGTGCTGATCGACCCCGCCCGCGGGCGCGCGGTCAGCGGCCGGTGATCTCCGCGCGGCGGGCCCGGTCGCGCAGGTACCTCTCCTCGACCCGGTTGGCCGTCAGGTCGGCCGCCCGACGGTACGCATCCGCCGCGGCCTCCCCGTCGCCGGTCATCTCCAGCAGGTGGGCGCGCACCGCGAGCTGTCGCCGCCGGGTCAGCGGATCCCGGTCCACCCCGTGGCGTCGGTTGAGGTCGTCCAACAGGGCCAGGCCCCGATGCGGCCCGTAGGCGCGGGCCACCGCGACCACCCGGCTCAGTCGCACCGGAGCGGTCGGGGCGAGCCTTTCCAGCCAGAGGTACAGCGTCGCGATCCGGGGCCAGTCGGTCTCCTCCGGTGCTCCGGCGGTGGCGTGCACGGCGGCGATCGCCGCCTGCAACCGGTACGGGCCCACCTCCCGGCGGTCCCAGGCGGCGTCGATCAACCCGGTGCCCTCGCGGATCAGCCCGCGATCCCACAGCGTCCGGTCCTGCTCGTCCAGCGGCACCAGTTCATCGTCATCGCCGACGCGTGCGGCCCGCCTCGATCCGGTGAGCAGCATCAACGCGAGAAGACCGGTCACCTCGGCGTCGTCGGGCCGGAGCGCGTGCAGCATGCGGGTCAGCCGGATCGCCTCACGGCTCAGGTCGACGCGGACCAGGTCGTCGCCCGCGCCGGCCGTGTGACCCTCGTTGAAGATCAGGTAGAGCACCTGCGTCACGGCGGCCATCCGGTCGTCCCGGTCGGCGTCGGTCGGCGGGGCGAAGCGAACGCCCTCGCGGTCCAGGCGTTGCTTGGCACGGCTGATGCGCGTCCCCATGGTCGCCTCGGTCGTCCCGTACGCGCGGGCGACCTCGACCGTGGTCAATCCGCCCACCGCGCGCAGGGTGAGCGCCACCTGCGAGGTGGTGCTCAACACGGGGTGGCAGCACAACAGCACCAGGGTGAGGCTGTCGTCGTTCTCCCGGGCGGGGGCCGGCCGGCGGTCCGGTTCCCCCATGACGAGTTCGGCGGCGCCGATGCGCTGCTCGCGCTCCCGGCGGGCCCGGTCGGAGCGCAGCAGGTCCACCATCCTCCGATAGCCGATCCGGATCAGCCAGGCGCGCGGTTCGTCCGGGACGCCGTCGTCGGCCCAGGTCCGGCTCGCGACCAGGAGCGCTTCCTGTACCGCGTCCTCGGCGAGGTCGAAACGTCCGAAGCGCCGCACCAGTGCGCCGAGCACCTGCGGCGCCTCGGTGCGCAGCAGGTGCTCGATGTCCGCGTTCACGCCGTGAAGTCCTCGCCCATGATCGGTCGGATCTCGATCGGCTCCCCGAGGGCCTCGACGATCCGGGAGGCGATCTCGACGGCGCGTTCGTGGCCGGACACGTCGATGATCGCGAAGCTGGCCAGGACCTCCTTGAGTTCGACGAACGGGCCGTCGGTGGCCACCACGCCGTCGGAGGTTCTGCGGACGGTGGTGCTGACGGCCGGGTGCCCCAGGCCCTCGCTCGCGACGAGTTCGCCGCTGTCGAGCAGTTCGCGTTCGAGCCGCTGGTAGGTGGCGAAGGCGGTCAGGGCGTCCTCCGAGGGGGTGTCGGCGGACGCCGGGTCCCAGTCGTCGGCGGGTGTGTGACCCAGGAGCAGATATCTCATCGTCTTCCTCGCACGGATCGTGGGTGGTCCAAGGTAGTCCGGTTCACACCGAGCGGCGCAGCCACAGGGCCAGCGCGGTCGTCCAGGCGAAGGCGACCAGGCCGTTCACCGCGATCTGGACGCTCATGTGGTCCGGCGACATCGGCAGCAGCAGGACGAGCGCGGCGGCTCCGCCGAGCACGGCCGGCAGCACGGCGCGGCGACCGGCGTGGCGGACGGTCAGCACGATGGCGGCGACGGCCAGTGCGCCGAAGGCGACGGCGGCCGCGGCCGAGTGCGCGATGCCGTGCCATGACATTCGGGCGGCGGGACCGTCTGGGGTGCCGACGGGGAACCCGTACTGGGGGTCCATGGTGAACAGGCCGGACGCGATCGACCCGAGGCCGAAGACCGCCAGCAGGATCGGCAGCGCACGTCGCCCACGTCCTTCGGTGAGGGTGCGGGCGGTCCCGGCGGCCAGGGCGAGGACGCCCAGGCCGGCCAGGACGAACGTGGCGATCTGGATCCAGCCGGAGTCGCCGGTGGCCAGTTGGCTGATCGGGTGTCGGGTGATGTCGAAGCCCTCGCGGGTGAGCATCTGGACGCCGACCGAGGCGAAGAAGAGCGGGCCGGCGAGGGCCCCGGCGATCAGCAGACGGTCGGTGGAACGGCGTACGCCGACGGGGGTGGTCGTGTGGGCTGTGGCGGTCACGGGGTCCTCCTCGGGTGGGTTCTCGCCGGTACCTCGTGGCCGGTTCGGGGATCTCGACCTCCGAGGAATGTGATCTGGATCACATGGACAGGGTGTCGAGGCGGGGGAGTCGGCCACGAGGTACCGGTGCAACCCCACCCGAGGAGGACGAGATGGACGAGAACATCCGACCGAGCGGAGCGGTCACGGCGCTGGACCGACTGGTCGGCACCTGGTCGGTGACCGGCGGAGCCGAGGGGACCGTGCGGTACGAGTGGATGGCCGGAGGGTTCTTCCTGCTCCAGCACGTGGAACTCGCACAGTTCGGCGAACCGGTGACCGGTCTGGAGGTCATCGGGAACCTGCACCCGTTCGGCGAACCGGTCGGCGCGGACGTGGTGTCCCGGTTCTACGACGCCTGGGGCAACACCTTCGACCACGTCTACGAGCTCGACGGCGACACGCTGTTCATCTGGGCCGGGGCCAAGGGCGGACCGGCGTACTACGAGGGTGTCTTCGGCCCCGATGGGGACACGGTCGTCGGCGAGTGGGTCTACCCGGGAGGTGGCGGATACACCTCCACCATGACCCGGGTCTGAGATCGCCGGCAGGCCCCGCCCCGCGCCTCGGCGCCCGCGGGCGGGGCCTCGCACCCCGGTCGACGTTCGACGACCTCCACCCCCCGATCCCGGAGGATCCCCGACGCCGTGTCCATGTGGGAACCGTCGGGGAACACGTCGGCCAGGGCCCGGCGGGACTCCTCGACGTGCTCCCCCGCCAGGGTGAACGGCGGCACCGACCCGAATCCGTCGCCCAGTCGGTCGGCCATGCCGTTCGACTCCCGGCCGTGTCCGCTTCCGTCGTGCCGGGGCGGACAACGGGCGCCACCGGCCCGGCGTCTCGGGTCGGACGCGCGTCGAGGGGCGGGCGGACGGCGGACATCGGAACCCCTCTGAACAGGGCGAACACCGCCCTATCCCGTTGATACCGTTTCCTCCCTTTTTCAGGGGGCACCGGTGCGTTATGAACGCTTCCTCGAAGGCACGGCGCTCCGCGCACAAGGCGAAGGCAGACGGTGAACGCGCCGGGCGGCAGGCGGCCCACAGCAGATCGCTCCGGATCCTGGCCGGCATCGGGTACGCCGCCAGGGGCCTCATCTACCTCATCATCGGTTACATCGCCCTGCGGATCGCCTTCGGTGACTCCGGCGGCGAGGAGGCCGACAACAGCGGTGCCCTCCAGATCATCGCGCAGGGTGAGGTCGGGACGATCCTCCTGTGGGTGGTCGCCGTGGGCCTGGCCGCCCTCACCCTGTGGCAGGTCCTGCTCGCCCTGCTGGTGAAGGACGACGCCAAGAAGCGCCTCGCCGGCGCGGTGCGGGCCGCCACCTGCGCGGCGCTGACCTTCGCCATCGTCACCTTCCTGCTCGGCCGGGGCGCTCCGGAGAGCCAGGACAGCCAGGCCGAATCGCTCACCGCCCAGCTGATGTCGCTGCCGTTCGGCCGCTGGCTCATCGCGCTCATCGGTCTGGCCCTCATCGGCGTCGGCTGCTATCAGATCTGGAAGGGCGCGACCCGGCGCTTCACCCGTGACCTCACCTTCGACGGCGCCTCCCGCACCGTGCGCACGGCGGTCGTGTGGATCGGCACCGCCGGCATCATCACCCACGGCCTGGTCCTGGGCACCGCCGGCGTCTTCTTCGTGCAGGCCGCCTGGACCTTCGACGAGGACGAGGCCCAAGGACTGGACGGCACCCTGCGGTCCTTCTCCGAGACGCCCGTCGGCCCCTACGCCCTGGTCGCGGTCGCCGTCGGCGTGGTCCTGTACGGCGTCTACTGCTTCTGCCAGGCCCGCTGGCAGCGCGACTGATCCACCTCACGCGGGACGTCTCCGGCGGGGAGGACGTCTTCCCGGAGCCGATGGCCGGCGGCGTGCCCACCACAGGGGAGATCAGCGGCGGTCGACCCGTCGACGGTCGGAACCGAGCCCTCGGTCACCCGCACGAAGGGGGCGGACAAGGGGTGCGGGCCCGAGACGCCCGGTCCCGCCTACCGTGCGGGTTCGGTCCCCATGCCGCCGAACACCTCCTCGACGAGCCTTCGAGTCGCCTTCTGGAACGCCTCCGCCAGGGACATGTCGGCGTCGTCCACGTAGTTCAGCGAGGCGGTCAGGGTCCTACCGCCGTCGGGCGAGCAGTACATCAGCCCCGCGTGGCCCGCGATACCGCCGTTGTGGGTGATGACGGTGCCGCCGTCGGGGCCCGCTTCCTGTACGAACACGCCCAGGCCGTAGCCGCTCTCGGGGTGCGGCCCGCACATCTCGGCCAGCAGCGGGGCCGGCAGGAGCCCACCCCCCACCAGCGCGGAGATGAACGTGTGCAGGTCCTGAGTGGTCGAGATCATGTCACCGCCGCTGGAGATCCAGGAGGGGTTCTGGCGGGTGACGTCGACCGTCTTCTCCCTGCCGTCCTCCTCGTACCGGTAGTAGGCGTGGGCGTGCGGTTCGGGGACCTCGGTCTCGGTGCCCGGGACCACCGTGCCCGAGAGGCCCAGCGGCTCCAGGATCAGACGCCGCATCTCCTCGGCGAGCGAGCGACCGGTGACCTTCTCGATCAGCAGCCCGGCCAGCACGTAGTTGGTGTTGGAGTAGCTCCAGCCCGCGCCCGGCTCGAACCGTGCCGGCTTCGACAGTGCGAGTTCCACCAGTTCCTGCGGTCGGTAGGTCGCGAACCGATGGTCCACCCACTCCCGGCCCGCCCAGGTGATCCCCGGCGCGTACGTCCCGTCCTCGTAGTACTCACCGGTGAAGTTGAAGATCCCGCTGGTGTGCTGCAACAGCATCCGCACCGTGATCCGCCGGTCCAGTCCGAACCCGGGCAGGTGGTCGGCCACCGGGTCGTCCAGCCCGATCCCACCTTCGGCCACCAGTCGCAGCACCACGGTCGCGACGAAGGTCTTGGTGTTGCTCCCGATCCGGAACCGTCCGTCCGTCGGTGGCTTCGCGGCCTTGCCCGGCTCGGCCGCACCGGCGCTGCCGACCCAGGTGCCCCGCTCGTCGTGCACGCGCATCTGCACCCCGACGAAACCGAGATCGACGACCTCCTCGATGGCCTTCTGTAGTTCCGGGCGCTCCTGCCCGGCGGCGTCGGGGGCTCCGGTGGCCGCAGTGGTCGCCAGGGGGAGTCGGTCCTGGTCGTTGAGGTCGTTGGTCATGGTGGTGTGCTCCTTCGGAACCGCGGGAGAACGCGATGGGACGGACGGGATCGCCGGGCCACCGGCTAGAGGCCGCGGGCGGTGATGTCGCCGTGGGAGGTGGTCGCGTGGATGTTCAGGCCCGCGTCCGCGCCGTCGGTGTTGTTGAGCGTGTTGTGGATGCGGCCGTAGGAGGTGCCGGCGTCCAGGGACGCGGAGACCCCGGGGGCGGCGCCGACCGAGATCCGGCCGGACTCGGTGCGCAGCTCGACCGTGCCGCGCACGGCCTCGGTGATGTCGATGTCGCCCTTGTGGGTGCTGATCCGGGCGGGGCCGCCCAGGCGGCCGACCGAGACGTCACCGTCCAGGAGGCCGAGGTGCGCGCCCGCGGTCTCGTCGAGCTCGACCGAGCCCTGGGCGGCTTCGAAGGAGACGTCTCCGAGGCGGCCGACGCCCCGGAACTCCGAGGTGGCGGCCTTGGCCTCGATCCGGGAGCCGGCGGGCAGTTGGACGGTGACCTCGACGGATCCGGCGGGGCCGAAGAGCCGGTTCTCGGGCTCGGGGGCCTGGATCCGCAGGACCCCGTCGGCGTAGGCGACGGTGACCCGCTCGGCCGCCTTGACGTCGCGGCCCTTGGAGGCGTTGGCGGGCAGGACCCGGACCGTGGTGTCGGTCCGGTCGGCGGCGATGAACCGGATGCGCCCGGCGGGGATCTCCAGGGCGGCGGAGACGGGGGCGGGGGTGTCGAACGTGTGCATGGCGTGCTCCTTCTCCTGTGGCGGGTCCGCTTCGCCCCGCCGTTTCTGATGATGGAAACGCTACGTTGCATTCAAAGATTGGGCAACATGATTGTTGCGACTGATCTTTGTTTTAGCAGGTAGAGAACTTTCAATTGTTGCAATGGTCGTGAATCTAATGCAATGAATCAGCTCTGCTCGTTGCAATAGATGGGAATTGAACGCTATGCTGGCCACACTGCGGACCATGGACCACGAAGGGGGCCGCGATGCCGGGAGGCAGGCTCGACCAGGACGAACGCCGACAGATCGCATCGGGACTGGCCGAAGGCCTGGCCTACGCGGAGATCGCCAGGAGGCTGGAGCGCCCCACCTCGACGATCACGCGCGAGGTGATGCGCAACGGCGGTCCCACCGTCTACCGGGCCGACATCGCCCACCGCGCCACCGAACACCGTGCCCACCGCCGCAGGAAGACCGCGCCCCGGGGGCAGGAGGCGCCCTCGCAGGACGACGGGCGCGACGCCGAGGCGGTGCGCGGATTCGAGGAGGCGCTCACCACCGTCTTCGAGCAATCGGGGCTGCCCAGGATGACCGCCCGGGTACTGGTGTCGCTCTACACCACCGACGCGGGCAGCCTCACCGCGTCCGAACTCGTGCAGCGCCTACAGGTCAGTCCGGCGTCCGTTTCCAAAGCGATCGCGTTCCTGGAGGGCCAGGGACTCGTTCGCCGAGAGCGCGACGAGGGCCGCAGAGAACGCTACGCCGTCGACGACGAGGTCTGGTACCAGTCGATGATCGCCAGCGTCCGTGCCCACGCCCGGCTCGTGGAGACCGTGCGGCAGGGCGTTCTCGTACTGGGCCCCACCACCCGGGCCGCCGCCCGCTTGGAAGGTGTCGCCCGCTTCGTCGACTTCGTCGGCGAGAGCATCGCACGCGCCGCGGAGCAGGCCCGCGAGATCTTGTACACCGAACCCGAAGCGGCCTCGGACGGCATCGCCGAGCCCGACTCGGACCACGGGTAGGCGGCCCTCTCGACGGCCGTGTCCGGTGGGGGAGTGGGACGGGTGGGCCCAAGGTCCTCCTCCGGTCCGAGCGACCAGGTCGAAGCGCATCGCGCCCTCCTGGTCACCGGGGGCGGTGATCCCTTGGATCTCGACCTGGCCAGGGCCCTCGATGAGGGTGGCGGAACCGGCTTCGGCGGCGGCCTCGGCGAACTTCCACGCGCACATGCGGACGGCCTCCTCGGGCCCTTGGACGTGGTGAGGGTCGTGAGTGGTGCGGCGGTGGGATCCCGGACCCTGCTCGTGTTCCTCCGAGAGCGAGGATGTCGGGGTGCGACACCGCCGCACCGGCTCGGTGGTGGTCCGGGTGGTTCAGCGGTCGAGGATCGCGCGGACCCGGGTGGGGGTCCCGGCGCCGCCCTCCCAGTCCCAGTAGAGGGAGAGGGAGTCGACCAGTCGCAGGCCCGTGCCGGCGCCCAGCGTGGGGAAGGGGTACCAGCCGTCCTCACCGGGTACCGCGCCGTCGTCGGTCACGGCCACCTCCACCTGGAACCCCGTGCGGCGGACACGGAGTTCGGCCGTGCCGCCGGGCCGCCCCGACAGGGTCCACCGGTGGGCGTTGCGCACGAGCGCGACGGAGACCCGGGCCACCCGGCGGGAGACCGTCGAGCCGCTTCGTGCGGCTCGATAGGCCCAGGGCCGGACGTGGGCGTCGTACCATTCCGTGTCGTCCGCGTCCAGTGCCGGGACCAGCAACGCCGATACGTCGGGGTCGGTGACCTTCAGCCGACGGGGGAGTGGCAAGGGCGACCCCGAGCCACGCTGGCGCGGAACGGTACATTGCATTTCGTCTCATTTCGGGGTTTTGGAGGCGTGGCACTTCTGCCTCGGAGGGTCGCTCGCGACTTCGACCCCCGAGGTTTTTCACTTGTCGCGAGGGCCTTTTCTTCGCCAACCTTGCCCGTGGCCTCGCCCTGTGGTCTACGCTTATCGTCACTCTCGGTAATTTTTTTATAAGCGTCGGTAATCCGAGATAAGGGATCGGAGCGCAGAAGACGTGGCAGGTGACGACCTCAAGATCTCCAGGGCCAGGTTCGGTCGCCTCTTGAGAAAACTGCGTGCTCAGATGGGCTTCACGCAGCAAGAGCTGTCGGCGTCCTCGACGGTCGGGCAGAGCACCATCAGCGATTTGGAGCTCGGCAAAAAGGGGACACAGCGGGACTATGTGGTGCTGCTGGACTCGGCCCTTACCGCGCACGGTGTGCTCATCGGCGCATGGGACGCCTCCTTCTCAGAGGGAGGCACGAGCGCGTATTTCCGCGAAGTGGCCGAATCCGAACAGACCGCCATCGAGATCAGGGAGTACTCCCTCGGCCTGGTGCCGGGCCTCCTCCAGATCGAGGAGTACGCGCGCGGCATCAGCATGCTCGCCCGTCCCCGCGCCGAGCCCGAGAGCATCGACAAGATCGTGGCCGCCCGTAGGCACCGGCAGGAACTCCTGGACCGTGCGTACCCACCTGCGATGACGGTTCTGCTGGACGAGAGCGTGCTGCTGCGCCGGTTCCACGATCCGGGGATCATGGACGCTCAGATTCAGCACCTCGTCAAACAGTCGAAACGTCCTCGCCTGCGGATTCAGATCGTGCCGTTGAACACCGAAGGGCATGCGGGGCTGGGCGGGGCCTTTACGCTCATGGAAGTGCCCGATACCGGCACATTCGTCTACGTGGAGAGCCAGGAGACCGGGTTCGTCCTGAAACAACCGGAGGTTGTGGCAAGCTACGAGCGCACGTTCGCGGAGCTGAGGAGCGCTGCGCTGCCGGTACCTGAGTCCCGCGCGAAGATGGAAGAGATTCGAGGCAACATCAGATGATGACCGAAGACTGGAAGAAGTCGTCGTACAGCAACGGGACCGGTGGCAACTGTGTAGAGGTCGCGGGAACGGACACGGGGGCCGCCGTGCGCGACACCCGCAACCGGGAACTCGGGCACCTGGAGTTCACCGCCGGGGAGTGGACCACTCTCCTGAGCACCCTCGCCTCCTCCTGACCTTCAACGGGGTCGTCCCCGCCGCCGTGCCGGCGGGGGACGACCCCGTTGAAGGCGTCGGGATCAGCGGAACACGGCAGGGTCGCCCCACACGGCGATGCCTCCGCTACTGACCCGCTCGGCCTCCAGTTTCAAATACAACGCCCCCTCCACATCGATGGAGATCTCCTCGACCTCACCTCGGGACAGGGTGTGGCTGAGGACCGGGTCGGAGTCGGCGTACATCCGGAAGGTGACCTCGGCGCCCTCCTCGGAATCGTCGGCCAGGCCGATCGTCGCCTCGAAGGTCGTCCAGTCCTTGCCGAGGTCGTACTCCATGGAGCACAGGGCGCAACTGCCCAGATGCACGGCCTCGGTGTAGGTGTCACCCCCGACCCGGACGGTTCCGGTGCCCTGATGGTGGGTGGAGGAGGTCCTCTGGAGACCCAGCAGCGACTTCCGTTCCGGGGAAGGACTCACCGGGGCCGAGACGTCATCCTGTGGATCGTCCGGGGACGAGGTGACGGCCACCCCCTCTCCGGTGCCCTCCGAGGAGCCACCGATCTCCGGTGTGGCGGTCCCGGAAGGTCCGGGGTTCCCCACGCCGTTCCCCGCCGCACCGGTCCGCTCGGCCACACTCTCCTTGAGCAGGTGGGCCACGTGCTGACCCGCTCCTCCCAGGAGGACACCGCCGATGAGAGCCACCGTCACCGAGAAGCAGACGGCTGCCCGGGTCCACTCGACCCGCTTGTGCGGCCAGGGAGGCGCCCCCTCTTCCTCGGGAGTGCGCGCCCCGCGCAGGACGAAAACGGTGAAGGTGCCCAGGGCGGCGACGATGGCGGTCAAGGACCCGGCCGACCAGGAGAAGAACTCCCAGGAGGCCGCCTCCGTGATGCCACCGCCGATCCACAGCAGCCACGCGGCGAGGCCGAGGGCCGCGAGGAGCCAGAGCGACCAGGTGGCCCACAGGAAAAACCGGGTTCTCCACATACGGGAAAGTATGGGGTAGGGGGTTTTGGCGGTGCCAGTGGGTTTCGGAGATCGCCGCCCTGTTTCTTCACAGGGGAGATCTTTCGGTTTCCACTTCCGGGCTGTTCGCGTTCTTATTCGTTTTCGATACGGATTCCGCCCGCTCGTTCCTCGGTGTCGGAGTCAGCGGCCGGTCTCGCCGTCGATCCTTTCGCGCAGGATGTCGGCGTGACCCGCGTGGCGGCCCGTCTCCTCGATCATGTGCGCGAGCGCCCAGCGGACACTGGGCGCGGGACGTTCCGGCCGGACCCGGGGCCGGGGGACCGGGGCGCCCAGGTCGTCGCACCCGTCGAGGACCTCGTTCGCGCGCTCGACCGCCTCCCGGTAGCGGGCGACGACATCGGCCACCCCGTCTTCCGGCGCGGCCTGGAACGTCGCCTGCCAGTCGGTGACCTCGTCCCCCAGGAACATCGAGCGTTCCACGAAGGTCAGATGGTGGAGCAGCCCGAGCAGGTTCGTGCCCGACGGCACCCCGGCCGTGCGCACCTGCGGTTCGGGGGCGCCCTCGACCTTCGCCGCCATCGAGGCCCGAAGGTAGTCGAGGAACCCGCGCAGGACCTCGGTCTCGCCGCTCCCGGTCCGGGGCGGCGGGGTGTCGCCGCGCCGATGGCGGCGTGAGGCCGTCGGCATGAGGATCCTCCTTCGTCGCGGTCCGCTCCCGGAACCTGGTCAGGCCGTGCGGCGGACGAGCAGAACATGGTCGATGACCTCGGCGGTGCGCCCGTCCGGCCCGGTGGCGATCCTGCGGGGCGCGTCGACCCGCTCGACCGTCCACGCCGCCGGGTCCAGATCGATGCCCGCGGCGACCTCCTGTGGGGTGGGGTGATGGGCGTCGGGATCCCGGTTCCACGACCACGGCGCGGTCGAGCCGTGGTCGACGACCAGTAGCCGTCCGTCCGGGCGCAGGGCGTGCGCGGCCGAGCGCAGGACGGCCGCCCGGTCCAGGTCGAAGGGGGTGTGGAGGTAGTGGGCGCAGACCAGGTCGAACCGGCCCTGTGGGAAGGAGGCGCGCAGATCGTGCCGCTCGGCGGTGATCACCTTCTCCAGACCGCCCGAGCGTGCGAGGCCGGCGAGCCGCTCGACCGCCACGGCCGAGATGTCGATCGCGGTGACGCGCCACCCCCGCCGGGCGAGCCACAGCGCGTCTCCGCCGGTGCCGCACCCCAGGTCCAGCGCGTCGCCGGGCGGCAGGTCCGTGACGATCTCGGTGAGACGGGCGTTCGGTCGCGGGTCGGTGGCGGCCGGTCGGGCCGCGTAAAGGTCGTCCCAGAACGCGACCGCGTCGGTGGTGCTCATGAGGGGCTCCTTCTGTCGAGGTGCGCTCAGTCTCGCCGGATCACCACGGTTCGGCACGAAAACTTGCGGTTCTGGCAAGATGGTCCCGTGGATCGTGAGACGCGGGACGTACTCGACGTGGTGGGCCCGAGGCTGCGCGCGCTGCGCCGCGAGCGCGGCGTCACCCTCGCCGACCTCGCGGAGGCGACCGGGGTCTCGGAGAGCACCCTGTCCCGACTGGAGAGCGGGCGACGCCGGGCGACATTGGAGTTGCTGCTGCCGCTGGCGCGCACCTACGACGTCCCGTTGGACGACCTCGTCTGCGCCCCGCGCACGGGCGATCCCCGCATCCACCTGAAGCCGATCCGGCGGTTCGGGATGACCTTCGTTCCGTTGTCCAGGCGGCCGGGCGGTACGCAGGCGTTCAAGATGATCATTCCCGCGCGGCCCGAACCGCTCGAACCGACCCCTCGGACACACGAGGGCTTCGAGTGGCTGTACGTGCTCAACGGCCGTCTGCGGCTCGTGCTCGGCGAGCACGACCTGACGCTGACGCCCGGTGAGGTGGCCGAGTTCGACACGTCCTCGCCGCACTGGTTGGGCAGCGCCGACGGCGGAGTGGTCGAACTCCTCATCCTCTTCGGCCTGCAAGGGGTGCGCGCGCACGTGCGCGCCGCCCCCGCCTCCACGTCCACGTCCACGTCCTCGGACCGCTGACCGGGCCCGGTCGCCCGATTGCCGTTCCCCGCGTCGCCGACCGGGTTCCGGTCGGCGGTCACCCCCGGATCACCGTCGCGATGGCCCGGAACGTGTCCGGGCGGAGGGGACGGGACCCCGATCGACGGGACGGCGGATGAGCCGTCGCCCCCACGTTCGCGGATCTGGAACGATCGGACCATGACCGACTCCATCACGCCACGGGACCTCGCCCGCCGCACCTCCGCCGCCGTCGACGCGGCCGTCGAGGCGGGGCGCGACCTCGGACTCACCGTTACCGACGCCAGGGTGCTCCACGACCTGTTCTCCGTCGTCGTCCACCTCGCGCCCGCACCGGTCGTGGCCCGGGTCCCCACCGTCCTGCCACCCTGTACGGACCTCGATTCCCTGGCGGACCGCCAGCGGTCCGAGTTGGACGTGACACGGTGGCTGGCGGATCGCGGGACCCCCGTGATCGAGCCCAGCCCCCTCGTGCCGCCGGAACCCGTTCGGCGCGATCGCTTCTCGATGACGTTCTGGCGGTTCGTCGAGGAGGACCGCGACAAGGAGCCCGACTACGCGGCGAACTCCGAAAGCGTCGCCGACCTGCACGCCGCGATGCGCGGGTACCCGGGCCGGCTGTCGTTCTTGTCCGCGGCCGAGCCGCGGTCCATCACGGAGGGCCTGGTCCTGCTCGAAGGGCACCCCGATCTCATCGGCCCGGCCGACCTGGACCGCGCGCGACGTGAGTGGCGGGTCCTGGAACCCCTCGTGTGCTCGCGTGCGGCGTTCGAGGAGGCGTTCCCCGGGATCGAACTCCAGCCGGTTCACGGCGACTCCCCGCCCGCGAACGTCTTCTCCGGGGTGAACGGGGACCTCTACGCCGATTTCGAGCTGGTCACCCTGGGTCCCGTCGAGTGGGACCTGGCGGCGCTGGGCCCCGACCTGGAATCGGCCTACGACCGAGGCGCGCGACGCAACGGCATGAGGACGCTGAACGAGGACGTCCTCGGTTTCGTGAACGCCGTCGGGATGCTGCGCGCCATCACCACCCTCGCGCTCGTACCGCGACTGCCCTCGTTGGTGGAGTACCTGGTGCCGGCCGTCGACCAGTGGCGGGAGATGCCGTTCGCCGGCGGCGTCGCCCACTGAGTCGGGCGCGGCACCGCCGTGGCCGTGGCCGACCAAGAGCAGGCTTCCGCCGAGGGCGACGGAGTCCAGGAGGCCGCGCGGTGCGGTCGGCGCGGAAGCGAAAAGCAGTGGACGGAGACCAGAGCGCGTCTCCTCCCTTCCCTCGCCACAGCCCACGTCGAGTGCCCGCCCCGACGGCGTATCGGCGACGTCGGTGACGAGCACCCGTTGGGGTCGCCACCGAAGAGCCGTTCGCGGCGGCCGTACGGTCTCGTCCCGGAACCGCGCGTCCATGGTTTTCGCCTCGGTGGTGGGGAGGGGCGTCCGTTGACGCCCCCGGGCCGTCCCCGTCCGGGAGGATCCGACAAAAACCTTTGCCGAAAAAGCAAAACGCGAATGCGCCGACAGGGCCTGCCCTAGCGGAGACGGGCCAGCAGGTGGGCGTCGAGGAGACCCCGCTCCGAGGCCGGGTCGTGGAGCAGGCGCGCGAACGTGGGGAGCCCGGCCTCGGCCATCACCTCGGCGAACCGGTCCGCCGGCCAGCCATAGGCGGGTGTCACCTTGTGGTCGAAGCGGATCGGCTCGGGCCCGTCGGTCGCGAAGAACGAGACCAGGAGCAGGCCACCCGGTGCCAGGACACGTGCCTGCTCTGCGAGCAGCGCGGGCAGTTCCCCTGGCGGGGTGTGGATCATCGAGTAATGGGCCAGCACGCCGCCGAGCGCGCCGTCCTCGACCGGCAGGGCCTCCATCCGCGCCTCGTCGAACCGCAGCGCCGGATGGGCCCGCCGGGCGTGGTCGACCATGGCCGGGGAGAGGTCGAGCCCGAAGGCGTCCAGCCCCAGGTCGTGCAGCATGGCCGTCAGGTGTCCGGGTCCGCACCCGACGTCGGCCGTCCGCCGGTTCCCCGTCCCGCGCACCAGCTCGGCGAAGGTGCCGATCATGTTCCGCGAGAACGGTCGTGTCTGCAACCGGTCGGCGAACATCGACGCGTACGGTTCGACGACGCCGTCGTAGGCCGCCCTGGTCTCATCCTGGTGTTCCGCCACGGGAAGGAAGTTAACACCCGCGGTCGGCGGCCGTCCTCCCGCCCCGGCCGGTTCCCGCCCGGAAGGATCCGAGGAAGGGGGGCGAACCAAGTAAGCCCGAAAGGGGCAACGGCCCCGCTCGCCCGTGATGTGAGCCCGTATTGGGTTGCGGTTCGGTGAAACCCCCACGCTCCTGATCGGCCTCTGGCTACCGTGTCCGCGACCCCTTGCCCCCGTTTCGGAGAGAGCCCGCCGGTGGCCTCGATCGAGCGCACGGCCTACCCGCAGTTCAAGAAGCCGGCCTCAGCGCGGATGCCGCACCTGTCCTTCACCCCCCAACGCCGACGAGATCACGTGGGCGAGTGAGCGCACCAACACCCCCGAGGCGCTGTTCGCGGTGGTGCTCGCGTTGAAGTGCCACCAGAAAATGGCGCGCCTCCCCTCCGCCGGCGAGGTCCCCGACGAGGTGGTCGACCACGTGCGCCACTACCCGGACCTGGACGAGGCCGTCGAACCCGACCACGGGTCGGGGCGCACCGCCAGGTGGCACCGCAAACAGATCCGCGCCCGCCAGGGCGTGACCTACGACCCGCCGCGGGCCCGCACGATCGCCGCCGAGGCGATCCGTGAGACCGCCCGGTCCAGGAACTACCCGCCCGACCTGATCAACGCCGCGCTGGACCGCCTGGTGGAGGCGTCGCTGGAGCTGCCGGGGTTCACCACCCTGAACGAGATGGCCACACGCATCCGCGGCGAGGTCAACGCCGAGATCTTCGCCCAGGTCAACGACCGCATGGGCGAGGAGGGCCAAGCTCGGCTGAAGGCCCTGGTGGCGGTGGCCGAGGACGGGTACTCGATGGTCGACCGCCTCAAGAAGCCCGCCCAGCGGGCGACCTGGTCGCGGTTCAAGGCCCAGGTCGCCTCCATGGCCGAGGTGGACGAGCTCGGCGACACCCACACCTGGTTGGAGGGCGTCACCCTCACCAAGATCACCGGCTTGGCGGCTCGCCGTGGCTTCAGGAGTAGTGGGCCTTCTTCGGCGGCGGGGTGGACGGGTGCTTCGCGGGAGCGAACTGTCCCGTGGCGATCAGGACCACGACGAACGCGAGCGGCACGATCCACCCGCTCCAGCCGAGGACCGTCGCCTGCGTGGTGTCGACGTGCTCTCCCGCCGAGGCGAAAAGGAGGTAGGTCCCGCCCGCCCCGTTGAACGCGGCATGTGCCAGGGCTGCGGGCCACACGGATCCCGATCGGAGCCTCAGCCAGCCGAAGACCGCGCCGACCAGAACGCACATGCCGACCATCGCGGTCAAGCCGAGCCAGCCCGGTGCATCCGGGTAGTTGTACCCGAGGAGGATGAGCGGAGCATGCCAAAGGCCCCAGATCACGCCAGAGACCAGGAGGGCTGGGAGTGTACCGAGCGGTATCAGTTTCGGGAGCAGCCACCCTCGCCACCCGAGTTCCTCGCCCAGCGCCGGGATGAGGTTGATGAACGCCGCCAAGGGGAGTATGGCGATCTGGATGGCGATGAGCGCGCCGGTTGGTATCGGGATTTCGGCCGCTCCTGCGCTGCCCGCCTGCTCGTCGAGAACCTGCCGGAACGCGGAGAAGTTCGTGAAGTCGGCCGGATAGACCCCCAGCAGCGCGCCGACCGGGAGCGCCACCAGGACCAGCGCGATGGGCACGAAGATTCCCAGCGCCGAGTAGACGAGGAGTCCGCGAACCGGTCTCAGCGGCCACAGTCCGAGCGTCCACGCCTTCTGCTGCGGCCGCTCCACGAAGAACACGACGACGAGAGCGGCGATCGCGGGGGTCATCATCGTGGCGGTCGCCACGAGGGTGAACCAGGGGCTGGCGAGTCCGTCACCGAACCAGAGCGGGAGCGCGAGGAGCCAGGCGAGCGCGAAGGCCAGGGTGGTGAACACGCCGATGGATCGCAGATCGCGGCCGCTCATGCGGGGCCCGCCTTGGGTCGTGGTCGTCTTCGATCCGTCCGGAGATTCGATGGTCACGACGTCTGCCCTTCGAGGATGTGCAGACCGGCGATGGTGCGGTCGTCGCGGAACGCGATCCGTGCCGTGTAGTCGCCCGCCTCGAACGCGAGCGGTGTGTTCGTGATCGTCACGTCGCCGGCCCGGGTGACCGCCGGCTCACCACGACCTTCGAAGGCTCCTGACAGGCCGACGATCTGCGCCCACGCGGCCGCGAGCGCGTCCTCCGACAGGCCATCGCGCATGGTCGGATCGAACTGCTCGGTGACACGCGTCCATTGCCCGGAAGCGAGGTTCTCGATCACCGAGGCGGCCAGTTCGGCAACGCGGGGGAGTGGCGTGGTGTTCATGGGTTCTCCTGTTCTGGGATCGATCGGTTTGCCATAGCGCTGAAACGCCGCTTGCCTGCTCACACCGAGCGCGTCGCCGATGACCTGCCACGTAGCGCCGTTCTGGCGCGCCTGCTGCACGACAGCACGCACGACGTCATCGGCGGCCGTCTGCATGCTCACGGCACGTCCTATCGAGTCGGCCCAGTCGTCGTCCTTCGTCAGGACACGTGACGCGAGGAACGCCTCCGTGCGCGCCTTCAAGACCCGCATCGCATCTGTCAATCCTTCTTGCACTTGTAAAGGATAGCTTTACAACCGGACTGTGCGCCAGGAGGGTGCGCGCAACGATGTGCGAAACTGCCCGACCGGGTGTGTCCGCCCACCGTGAGGGCTCATCCACCGCCTCGTAGTCT
This sequence comes from Nocardiopsis sp. N85, assembly GCF_028882275.1. Classification (GTDB taxonomy): domain Bacteria; phylum Actinomycetota; class Actinomycetes; order Streptosporangiales; family Streptosporangiaceae; genus Nocardiopsis; species Nocardiopsis lambiniae. The sequence continues at coordinate 129,263 of NZ_JARBUT010000007.1, read as the reverse complement.
TTCCTCTGGCGCGGGCGTGGTGTGCATCGGATGCCGCACCGCAGCCGTCGCCAAGATCCGATCTGCGTCAAGGTGTTCGAGGAGAAGGTCAGCGGCAAGCTCAAGGTGAGCGACCGGCCCGCCCTGAAGGCCGCCCTGGACTACATGCGCCCCGGCGACATGCTCACCGTCGCCGAGGCCGACCGGCTGGGCCGAACCTCCTCGAAGGGCTGATCGTGCTCAACGACCTGTTCGAGCAAGGGGTAGCGGTCAAGATCCTGGACGGCATCGCCGCCGGAGAACACACCGAGCGCAGCCTGACCCTGGACCTGGCGCTCGCCCTGGCCGAGGACCGCCGCCGCGACATCGTCCGCAAGACCCGCAACGGCCTGGAATCGGCCGCCGGGGCCGGCCGCAAGGGCGGACGCCCCCGCGTGGTCGACCCTTGGTGCGTTTGCCCGCGTCATAGCCCTGCTCGGACTCGGCGACGTTGGAGGAGGTCGGTGTGGCCTGGATGTCGATGATCGCCGCGCTGGGCTCGGCCTGGCGCCCGGCCGCGCGGCGGGTGCTTTGGCGCAGCAGGTCGTGGATGTGCTCGGTGGTGCCGTCGGCCTGCCATCGGGCGAAGTGGCCGTGGACGGTCTTGTAGGGCGGCAAGTCGTGGGGCGGGTACTCCCAGGCGATACCGGTGCGGTTGACGTACAAGATGGCGTTGACGATCTCGCGTAGGTCGTGGACGGGTTTTTTGATGCCCAGGCCGCGACGGGCATCACGCCAGGCGGTCAGGGTCGGCTCGATGAGAGCCCAGCGTTCGTCGGACAGGTCGGTGCGGTAGGGGCGTCGGGAGGCCATATCCGCTGGACTGCCAGGTGATCGCCTTTCATGGGGTGGTTTCGCGGTGGTCCCGGATCATCGGATCAGGATGATCCGGGACCAAAACAAGCAAGACGCCCTCTCAGAGGCCGAGAAGCGGGAGGCGTTCACCGGATGGTTGCACGAGGACGATCACCACCGGTTCCACACCGCGATCAACGGCCCTCCCGCCTCCCGCGTACCTAACCTCTCAGGGCAGTACACCAGGACGGTCGGTTCCATGTCCGGTGATCCTCGTAGGGGTCGCTGCGCGGTGCCCCTGGTTTCGCATTCACGGTGTTCTGGGCCCACGTCGGTGTCCTGCCGGCACGGCCCGCCGGCCGTGCGGTTCAGCCTTCTCCCCAAGCACCCACCGTCAATCACAGGAGGAGATGGAGGAGCACCGACATCCCCGTGCTCGTCAACATCCTTGTCCATCTCCGTGTTCTTGCCCATGACCATCACCTACCCGCTGACCAGACGATTGCCGCTTTCCGGCGTACTTGGTTCGCCCCCCAGGAAGACCTTCGCCGGGAAAGCAGGGCGCGAACGCGCCGTGTGCCGTACGGGGCCCTCTCCGGGACGTGTCACCCGATGCGGTCGTAGACCAGGCCGACCGTCCCGTGTTCCCCTGCGGTGTGGGAGACCAGCGACCACTTCCCGGTCGGCAGTCCGTCATCGAAGAGCCTGGGCCCGCCGCCGACGAACTCCGGGAAGATCATCAGCGCCAGCCGGTCGACCCTGTCCGCCGCGAGCAGCGCCCGGATGACGCTCGCGCTGGACAGCACGAGGACGTCCCCGCCCTCCTCCGCCTTGAGCCTGTCGACCACATCTGCGGCGGGCGCGTTCTCGACGCGCGTGCGCTCCCACGGGGGGTCGGTGAGGGTGCCGGAGAGCACCACCTTCTCGGCTTCCACCAGCCAGGAGGCGAACCCCCGGTCCCGCGCGTCGGCGGACCCGTCGTCGGCGACGGGCGGCCAGTACCCCATGAACCCCTCGGCGTTGACCCGTCCCAGCAGCGCGGTGGTGGCGGTCCGCCACAGCTCGCTCAGATGGTCGCGGGCGACGTCGGTGGTGGCGTACGGCATCACCCATCCGAGGTCGTGCGGGCCTGCGGGTCCCGCGTACCTTCCGTCGAGGGTGAGGCTCATGTTGGTGACGACCCTGCGGCCGGTGTGTCCGTTCACGATGGTTCCTCTTCTCGGTCCTGCTGGGGGGAGGCGCCGCCGGTGACGGCGGCGGTGAGCTTGTCGAGCGACTGGTTCCAGCCGATCTCGATGCCGGCGACGAACTCGGCGGAGGCGACGGCGCTGTCGGTGATCCGCAGGCGCACGGCCAGCCCGGTTCCGCCCTCGGTGTCGGAGAGCGTGAACTCGTAGTGGCCCGTGAACGCGGTCCCGCCGTCCGGGAGGAGCGGGGAGAGGCGGAGGACGATCCGCTCCCCCTCGGCGACCTCGTCCACGACGCCCTCGGCACGGCCCACGGTGCCGTCCACACCGGAGGTGTCGGCCGCGTCGCGATAGGCGAGCACGGCCCGCCCGCCGGGTCGGGGCTCCAAGGCCGCCTCGGTGACGGTCAGATCGTTCGGCGCCCACCAGCGCGCGAGCAGGTCGGGCTCGGTGAGGTGGCTCCACACGGTCGCCCGCGACGCCCGCAGGACGCGATCGAACACGAAGGTCCGCTCGTCGGCCCAGCGTGCGCGGTCGGCGGCGCGCGTCTCGGCCTCGACGGCGGCGAAGTAGGCCTCGAAGGTCTCCCGGCCGCCCCGGTGCGCCTCCGCCGTGTCGGCGAGTCCGGTCAACAGTGCGGCCAGCTCGCGGAGCGGTTCCGGTTCGAGGGCGTAGACCCGCCGGTTGGCGGACCTCCGGGAGACCACCAGTCCCGCTCGCTCCAGTCGTTGCAGGTGCTTGGTCGCCTGGGGTTGGCGCAGTCCCGTTCGTTCCGCGATCACCCCCACCGACAGCGGTCGCTCCGTCAGCAGGCGGACGATGCGCAAGCGGGCGGGCTCGCCCAGAGCCTCCAGTCGTTCGTGCATGACCTCGATTATTCTCCCATGCGAATATTCTTGTCAATGAATATGGAGATGTCGATCGTCCACCGTCGGAAGGAGACGGAGAAGACGGCTCCGAGCCGCCATGTGTACCGAGGGGCGCGACGGGTAGCCGCCCACACGAAGCGCACACGCGCCGTCAAGGCGCAGGGAAGGGAGGAGCGTCCATGGCACACGATGACCGCGTCGATGGAGCGACCGAGTTCGACGACTACGACCGTGTGGCGATCGTGACCGGCGCCGACAGCGGTATCGGCCGGGCGATCGCCATCCGTCTCGCCCGGATGGGCTTCGCCGTCGGAATCACCTACCACAGCGACGAGGAGGGCATCGCCCGCACCGAGAGCGAGATCCGTGAGACCGGACGCCGGGTGGCCGTGCGCCGGCACGACCTCACCGACCCGCCACGCGGCGCTGAGGCCGTCTCGGCCCTGATCGAGGAACTCGGCGGGGTGGGCGTCCTGGTCAACAACGCGGGGATCGGTTCCGGAGAGCACCTCCTGGAGACCGACTACGAGCGCTGGCGCCAGGTCCTGGCGGTGGACCTGGACGCGCCCTTCCTGTGCTCGAAGATCGCGGCCTCGTACATGCGCGACGCCGGTCGCGGCGGCCGCATCATCAACATCACCAGCGTGCACGAGGAGTATCCGCGGGTGACCGCCGGCGCCTATTGCGCGGCCAAGGGCGGGCTGAAGCTGCTCACCCGCGTCCTGGCCCTGGAACTGGGCCTGTACGGCATCACCGTGAACGCCGTCGCGCCGGGCGAGATCGCCACGCCCATGACCGGCCGGCACGAGGAGGAACCCGCGCTGGACTCGCGCGCCGGGTACCCGCTGCCCCGACCGGGCCACGCCTACGAGGTGGCGGAGGCCGTGTCGTTCCTGGCCGACCCGAAGGCGTCCTACGTCACCGGGGCCTCGCTGTTCGTCGACGGCGGGCTCTCCTTGATGGGACCCCAGGCCGGAGGCGCGCTCCAGGACGCCACCTGGCGGGCGGGGTGACCCACGAACGAAACGGCCGCCTCCCCGTTCCGGGCCCCCTCGGTCCGGTTCTGCCCCACGGCGGGTGCAAAATCCCGATGGGCGGGTAGGGCGGCCACCACGGCGCCGTGAGGGGCGGCGCCCGCTATGCGAGGAGGCGAAGGAGAATGGCAACGCTCACCGGTCGCCGGGTCGCGTTCCTGGCCGCGGACGGGGTCGAGCAGGTCGAGTTGGAGCAACCCCGTCGGACCCTGCGCGAGGCCGGGGCCGACACCGAACTGCTGTCCCTCAAGGACGGCGAGATCCAGGCCATGAACGGCGACATCGAACCGGCCGACGTCTTCCGGGTCGACCGCCGGGTGTCGGAGGCCTCGGTCGACGACTACGACTACCTGGTCCTGCCCGGAGGGACCGTCAACCCCGACAACCTGCGCTCCGACTCGGACGCGATCCGGTTCGTCAAGGAGTTCGCGGCGGCCGGCAAGCCCATCGCGGCGATCTGCCACGGACCGTGGGTGCTGGTGGAGGCCGATCTGGTGCGCGGCCGCACGGTGACCTCCTACCCGAGCATCCGCACCGACGTGCGCAACGCCGGCGGTCACGTGGTCGAGGCCGAGGTGGTCACCGACGCGGGCATCACCACCAGCCGCAACCCCGGTGACCTGCCCGCGTTCTGCGAACGGATCATCGAGGAACTGACCCGGGCCTGACGGGGCACCGGCGAACCGGGGCGGGGCCGACACGGGCTCCGCCCCCGGCGACCGCGTCGGCCGGTCCGGGACGTGGACGTCCCGGACCCGTCTCCGAGAGCGTGCCCCGGGGACACGACGACGGGCCCGCCGAGAACGGCGGGCCCGTCGTCGTGCCGTGATCAGTCGGTGTCGGGATGGCGTCGCAGGTGGACGACGGCCGCGATCAGCCCTCCCCACAGCAGGACCATCGAGACGATCATCATGACGATCGCGCTGGTGGACATCAGCGGTCACCCTCCTCGGTGTCAGTGGTCCCGCTCTTGAGGCGTTCGGCGTCCTGGGCGGCCATCCGGTCGGCCCGACGCCAGGGCACCAGCGCGACGACCACGCCGATGACGATGGCGCCGATGGCCACACCCCAACCGGCCGAGAGCAGGAACCCGACCGGGTAACCGCCGTAGTTCTCGGCCAGCTCCGCGCGCAGGCTGTCCCACATCATGAAGCCCAGCAGGATCGGTGTGATCACACCCAGGGTGATCTTCCACCACGCGCCCAGGCGGATGGAGGAGACGGCGTTGGTGTGCTCCTGGAAGACCGGCAGGCGGCGCAGCACCCAACCGAACACGATGAGCGTCACCAGGGCGGCCAGGACGATGCCGTACTGGTTGATGAAGCGGTCGAACACGTCCAGGTAGTACAGGCCCTCGTGCGTGGGGAAGACCAGCACGGACACCAGGGCGATGACGCCGCCGACCATCAGGACGGCCTGGAGGCGGCCCAGCCCGACACGGTCCTGCACCGCGGAGACCACGACCTCGACGATGCTGATCAACGAGCTGAGACCGGCGATCACCAGCGAGGCGAAGAACAGCACACCGAACATCGACCCGCCGAAGGGCAGGGTGGAGATGATCTGCGGGAAGGCGATGAAGGCCAACCCGATGCCCGAGGTGGCGACCTCGTCCACGGCGCTGCCGGCGGCCGTGGCCATGAACCCCAGGGCCGCGAACACACCGATGCCGGCCAGCAGCTCGAAGGAGCTGTTGGCGAAACCGGCCACCATCGCCGAGCCGGTCAGGTCGGCCTTGCGCTTCAGGTAGGAGGCGTAGGTGACCATGATGCCGAAACCGATCGACAGGGAGAAGAAGATCTGCCCGTAGGCCGCCACCCACACCCCACCGTCGAGCATGGCGCTCCAGTCGGGGGTGAACAGGGCGTCCAGACCCGTGGTGGCGCCCTCCAGGGTGAGCGCCTGCACCACCATGATGAGGAACAGGACCACCAGCAGCGGGATGAAGATCCGGTTGGCCCTCTCGACGCCCTTGCGGATGCCCAGGGCCAGGATGGCCAGCACCACGACCCACACGGCGATGAGCGGCAGGGCCACGGCGGGCACGTACCCGGTGACACCGCCCGGGGTCTCGCTCATCTGAAGGTATTCGCCGAAGAAGAACCCGTTGGGGTCGTCCCCCCAGGCCTCGGTGACGGAGAACCAGATGTAGGAGGCGCTCCAGGCGATGATCGCCCCGTAGTAGACGGCGATCACGAAACAGATCGCCACCTGCCACCAGCCGATGGCCTCCGCCGGTCGAGAGATCCGCCGATAGGCCAGCGGGGCCGACGACCGGTACCTGTGACCGATCGAGTACTCCAGGATCAGCAGCGGGATACCGGCGGTCAGCAGGGCCACCAGGTAGGGCACCAGGAACGCCCCGCCGCCGTTGTCATAGGCGATGTAGGGGAATCGCCAGATGTTGCCGAGTCCGACGGCGGATCCGATCGCCGCCATCAGGAAGCCCGCGCGCGTCCCCCACTGCTCGCGAGTCTGTTGGACCATGTTCAGGTCTCCTCATCATGCCGTCGTTGCGCGCCCCGCACGCTAGCAGGAATGTGGACGGAACAGCACGTTCCGACAGCCTGGAACGGCGGTTCGTCTCGCCCCTTCGGGGCCGTGGCGATCAAACGTCCATGGTGTGCTCAAGCCCGCGACGGTCGATGAGGGCGACTTGACCGTGATGTTCAGTGCGCCTTGTCGAACCGTCGGCGCCCGCCTGGAGGCGGGCCTCGACGGGGCCGGGCGGGCTATCGGCCGCTGTGGTGACGCGGCCGGGACCGCAGTCGCGCGTTGGGCAGGCCGGGAGCGGGCAGTGCCGCCCCACCGTCGCCGATGACCTCGCCGAACCGGCGGCCCTCACCGGGCGCGGTGCGCCCGGCCTCCCAGGCGTCGCGGGCGGCGACGATCTCGTCGTGGTCGCGCCCCACGAAGTTCCACCACATGACGAGGTCCTCGGTGAACGGTTCCCCGCCCAACAGCAGCAGGTGGGCCGGCTCCGCCGACTCCGGTACCGACAGCTCCACCTCCGTGCGCCCCTGCCCCAGGTAGAGCAGGGCCCCGGCCTCCACCCGGTGGCCGAGCAGCGACACGGGCGCGTCCAAGGGCAGCACCCCGTGTTCGAAGTCGGGGTCCAGGGGCAGGCGCACCCGCGCCCCGGGTTCGACGAGCACCTCGGCGCCGACCAGCGGGGTGTGCGCCGTGGCGGCGGAACGGTGTCCGGCCACCTCGCCGACGATCACCGTGATCCGGGCCCCCGGCACCTCGAACACGGGCAGATCGGCGTGGTGCTCGAAGACGGGCGTCCCGTCGCGGGCCCCGTCGGGCAGGGCCACCCACAGTTGGGCGCCGTGCAGCAGGGCGGGCGCGTCGGCGGGGGTGCGTTCGGAGTGCGCGATGCCGTGCCCGGCGCTCATGAGGTTGAGCTGGCCGGGCCGGACCAGCCGGTCGGAGCCGAGGCTGTCGCGGTGGTGGACCGAACCCCGGACCAGCCAGCTGACCGTTTGCAGTCCGATGTGCGGGTGCGGGGGCACCTGCATGCCCTCGCCGGCCGAGACGTCGTCGGGACCGTAGACGTCGGCGAAACACCAGGCGCCGATCATGCGCCGGTGCTTGCCGGGGAGGGCGCGGCGGACCAGCATGGCGCGGGGCCCGCCGAGGGGGACCTCGCGGGGCAGGAGGAGTTCGGCGTCGGGGTCGGGTGCGGCGGGTGCGGCCTCTCCGCCGCAGACGCTCTCTTCGACGGGATGGGTTTCGAGGTTGCTCACATCGCCGACGGTAGTCGAGTCGACGGTGCCGACAGCGGGTGACACGGCGTGCGGCCCCGACGGGGTCCGGTCACCGGGGGGCGCGGATCACCATCGCATGTGGACATGTTCGGCGAACCCGGTCAGGCCGTCCACGGCGATCCCCTCGCCGTCGTCGGTGCGGATCGTGCCGGTGTAGTGGCCGAAGCACTGGCGGGTGTCGTTGACCAGCACCCCCGCGTCGATGCGGTCCAACCTCCGGTGGAACGGGGTGAACAGCAGGTCCACCCGCTCGGAGGCGGGGGTGCGGATCCACCAGGGCGAGGACTCGTCGTCGGGGTCGTACTCCCACTCCAGTTCCTCACCGATCTTGGTGAGGCGTCCGTCCACGCACAGGGCGTTCTCGGTCAGGCCGGTGCCCTCGGTCCACCTGCCGCCCAGTTGCAGGCCCACGGTCCGGCCGTCGGTCTCCCCGGCGGCGGCCCCCCGGTTCCAGCGGGTGTCGTAGGGCCAGCGGCCGCGGCCGTGGTCGAGGACACCCCATCCGCCCTCGAAGTCCAGGACGCGACCGCCCAGTCGGACGGTCCCGTGGGCGGGGCGGGCGGTGTGCTTGGAGGTGTACTGGAAGCGGTCCTCGCTCCACGGGATGACGACGCTCATCGTCTCGTGGCCGGCGGGCAGGTCCACGGTCAGGTCGGCGTCGAGTCGGCCCTGCGGGGTGTCGCAGGAGAACCGCAGGTGGGTGCCGCCGTCCAGCGGGCGGATACGGGCGCGGATCGGCCCCAGTGCGGTGACGGGGCCGGCGTCGAGGGTGTCGGGCAGGCGCACCCCGCGGCCGAGCGGACCGAGTACGGTGCGGCCGGTCTCCACGCCCCCGTACTCCAGGAGGTGGACGGCGGTGACCGACAGGTAGTCGATGTCGGCGACGGTGAGGGCGACCAGGTGCGTGGGGGTGAGCACGCACCAGTACTCCCACTTCTTGCGGCGCCCCCACCCGGCGGGCAGGACGGTGCGGTGCAGGGGCGTGCGGGACCAGCCCACGGCCCCGGAGGCGAGCCGGCCGTCGGGGGTGCACAGATCGACGGGGGTGGTGATCTCCCGCTCGTGAGTAGGCATGACCGGCAGCATAGGGGGCGTGTCCGCTCACGGGTAAGGGAGAGAGGGCCCGTACCCGCGCTTTCCGGAACCGTCCGAGGGACTTTCGGAGCGGGCGGGCCGCACCCATCGTGCGACCGGGGCGGCGGGGCCGGATCTCGCGAGCCCCCTGAAGCGGGTGAGCCACCGGTCGGGGGGCTTCCACGCCCACCCGCGCGTCCTTCCCGGGTTCGAGGGCGATCCGTTCCCCACCCGGCGGTCCGGGGAGGTCGCCCGGAGTGCGCCGGACGACCGTGGCACGGGGCCACACGGGGTCGCCGGTTGAGCACCGGCACCCACCTGTCCTGAGTACGAGCGCCCATGTGGGGGGAGGCCGTGCCCTCGTACGTTCGAGGCCATGACCTTCCTCGTCCTCCTGGCCGGGCTCGCCGCGGCGGCCCTGCACTTCGCGTTCTTCGCCTACGTCGTCCTGGGCGGTTTCACGGCCTGGCGGCACCCCCGCCTGTTCTGGGTGCACCTGGGCGTGGCCGCCTACGCTCTGGGCATCGTCACCATCGGCTGGCCCTGCTTTCTGACCGAGATCGAGAACTGGTCGCGGGCCGCCACGGGGCGACCGGTGATGGAGTTCGGGTTCATCGACCACTACCTGACCGGCACCCTGTACCCGCGCGAGCACCTGATGACGTCGCGGTACGTCATCGCGGGCATCGTCGCCGCCTCGTGGGCGGGCACGTGGTGGCTGTGGCGGCGTCGTGTGGAGGCGGGTGCCGGGGAACACCGAAGCGAGATCCGGAGCTGAGCGGTTCCTGCGCGGGGCACGACGCCGCTTCGGAGCGACCGTCGAGGGTGCGGTGGTCCGTGGAGGCGACGACCCGGGCCCGGCCCACAGCAGCGGCCCGCACGGGGGCGACGGCCCGACCTCTCCGGCCGTTTCCGAGGATCCCGATGTTTACTCGCGGGGGATCGGGTACAGGCTCTGGTGAGCACTCGCGCTCCTCGCGGGCCAGAGGGGGACGGTCGTCGAGGCCGCGCGGCCCGGGAGGACCCGGCGCGGGTGCGGGGCCGGGCGTTTTCGGGGGATGACGCCCGTGGCCCGGCCGGATCCTCGGTCCCGGGGGGGGAGCCGAGGTACCGGCTGTGACGGGAGCCCCCGTGCGACCGAGTGTCGCGCGGGGGCTCCGTCGTGTGCCGTGGCGTCGTCGGTCCCCGTCCGAGACCGATGGTCCGTGGTCTGCCTCCCGTACCTGTACACGCGACGACTCGTCGGTGGTGACGGGGACGATCGTTTGATGGTGGACACGGTGGAACACCCTGATCTGCGAGCATTGACCCACCCCATCATCGTTGGTCTCAGGGATGGTTACAGGAACGATCATCTCCCCGAAGTGTGTCGACGGCCCGACCCGATGGGGCGGGGGTGGGGACGGCCTTGACCGGGTCCCGCTATCGTCATCGCGGACATACCCCCCGTAGTGACCAGAGAGGGCACTCCCATGCAGACCGAGGCCCCACCCAGGCCTGCACACCGGCCACCCGCCCCGTTCAACGAACGGCTCCATTCGAGCCTGTACTTCGTGGTGGCGGGCGTGTTCTTCCTCCCGGTGGTGCCGGTGGCGGCGGCCGCAGCGATCGTGGTGCCCTGGTTCGCGTCGCGGCACGGCCGTATCGTCAACGGCACCCCGTGGCTGGACGCACCGCTGACGGATCTGCTGCCCACCTGGGTTTTCTGGGCTGCGGGGGTCGCGGGCGCATGCGTGGCCGTGGTGTCGTGGGGGGTCGCCGTGCACCTGCTCGCCCAGGCACTGCACGGCCGCCCCGTCCGCCTTGGGCGGGCTCTGGCCCGTTCCCTGACACGGTTCCCTCTGACCCTGGCCGCCGCCGCGGTGACCGCAGGTGTGCTCTGGGCAGCGGATGCGGCTCTCCTGGCGGCCTACGACCAGGCCCACCCGGCGCTGCGCTTCAGTGTGGGCGCCGCCCTGTTCGCGTCCCTGACCCCGCTGTGGGCACCCTTGGCCGGGATCCATACCCAGGAGCGGCCGTTGGCGTTCCTGGCCGGGTTGCGCGGTCGGGGCCTGCTCACCGGTTCCGGCGGCGCCGACCAGTGGGGTTCGGTGTCGGCGGTGGCGGGGTGCGCGGCCGTCGTCGCCTATCTGGGGTCGGGGATCACCACGGAGAACACCCTGATCCCCACCCTGATCGCAGGGTTGGCCGGGTTGTTCGTCGCGGCCCTGGCGTTGACCCTGGCCGTCACCGGTGGGGGGCCGGCCCCCCAGGAGCGGCCCCGGCGGCCCTACCTGGCCGCGGTGATGGTCGTGGTCGTCGTCATGGGGCTGGCGGTCCCGGTCCGGATCTACCAGCACCTGCTCACCGGCGGTCCCTGGCCGACCCTGCGCTACGAGACCGTCTCCCTGGCGGCGTGGGGCCGCGTCGAGACCAACCCCCAACCGCTCCTGCTGCCCGAGGACGAGGCATCGGTGGTCTTCGGCGACCGCGAGGTGCTGTGCGGTGAGGGCGACCGGTGCGTGGATCTGGAGACGCCCCAGGACGACGTCGGCGCGCTGCTGACAACCACCGGTATGGCGGGCAACGCGGTGCGCACCGTGTACACCTCACGCGAAGTGTGGAAACCCCAGGGCACCATCGTGCTGCACGACCAGTGCCTGGACGCCACCGACTGCGCATCGGGCACGTGGACGATCGAGCCGCCGGTGGAACCCGAAGGGCGGTGGAACACCACAGAAGAGGACCCCGCCGAGCAGATCACCACCAGCCGCCTCTCCCAGCACATGGCGGCCTGGGGCGGGGTCGGCGGCGGCCGCCACCTGGTCGTGACCGCCACCCCCTCCGTCGGGTACCCCGACACCCTGCTCACCCTGTCCAGCTGCAGCACCGACCACTGCCGCAACCAGGCCTCCACCCTGCTGGTCCGCGAACCCGGGAGCGCGTTCGCCTCCACCGACTGGTCCCGTCACACCTACCCGGCGCTGGTCAGCGTCACCGCCACCGACCAGGGCGTAGGGCGGGTGAGCGTCCACCATCCCGACACCGGCGCGCTCACCCTCTACGCCTGCCATGACGTGGAGTGCGCCGACTTCACCACCACCGAGCTGCTTGCGCCGTCCGGTGTGCCGCGGACCATGGAATGGAATCCGGAACGCTATACCGGCGCGACGGTGCGGATCCGCCCCGACGGCACCCCCGTCATCGTCCACCTGGACACCCGCGACGGGTCCGTGCGGCTCATCGACTGCGCCGACGCGGTGTGCTCCGAGCACGATACCGCCCAGGTGTTGGGCCCGGGCTGGCAGCGCACCCCGCCCGCGCTGGCCTTGGACTCGGCCGGGCTGCCCCAGATCGCGACCATCGACACGACCACCAGGGAAGTCCTGTACCTGGCGTGCGCTGACGCACGTTGCCAGGACTATGACCGCACCGTGGTGGGCGTCTACGATTACACGCCGGGGTGGATCGACCTGGCGTTGGACGGCGACGACCGCCCGCACCTGGTGTGGCACCGCGTCGTCGACGATGAGGAGCACACCTACGAGCTGGTGCGGTGCGCCACCGCACATTGCGCTCGGTGAACGTCAGTCGATGTTGACCGCGTACAGGCGGGGCTCGGCACAGCGCACCCCCGGCGCGTGGGGTTCTGCCTCCAGAGAGGGCACACCATCGGGGGCGCACGCCAACGCCACCGCCATGTCCCCCCGGCCCTCGATGGTGACCCCGACGCCGGTCAGGGCGATCGTTCCCAGCCCGGCGGGCCCGTGCCAGCCGGAGCCCGCCTCCACCGCGCTGGTCGGTCCTTCGTCCACCTCGGTGGCGAACACCCGGGAGGGTGTGTGCAATCGGCCACCGGACAGGTCCGCCTCGTCACCCTCTCGGAACTCCCACAACGTCCGACCGGTGGCCAGGTCCAGGGCCAGGTAGGAGCCCTCGTGGTCATGGCAGTGCTCCAGGACGACCTGGTCGCCGTCGATGGCCGCCAGGGCACCGGTGCACGGCGGCATCGGCGCGATACCGGACACGGCCCCGTCTTCGGCGTCGACCTGCACGAACCCGTCACCGTAGCGCAACACGATGCGGTCGGTATCGGCGTGCAGCGACCGCAGCCCCGAGTGCAGGAAGTCCACGTCCGGGTCCTGGCGCAGGTCGGTGGTCCACCGCACGCGGCCGGTGTCGGCGTCGATCATGCGCAGCAGCGCGTTCTCGGCGTAGAGCACCCCGCGCCGGCCGGCCTCCACCGCGTGGAAGGTGGTGAAGTTGTCGTGGTACTGCGCACCGGTGTCGATGTGATGCATCAGCAGGTTCCCGGTGAGCCGGTACTCGCCCTCCAACGGCAGCGACCAGCGCACCTGGCCGGTGCCCTCGCAGTCGGGTGAGCGTTCTGCGCCCGCGGTGCACAGCAGGTGCTCATCCGGGCTGATGGCGGAGGCGGTCGGTGTGTATCCGGCCTCGCGCAGATGGTCTGCTGCGGGGTCGGGCGCGGGTTCGCCCGGGCCGGGGGTGACCGTGCAGGCGCTCACCGCCAGGACGGCGGCTGCCACGGCGGCGCCCCGGACACCAGGAGAGGGGAAAAGGCTGGGCATGCACCGCAATCTAGCGAAGTCCTCACACCCGGTGGCCACCGGCGCCCAAGGCGGTGCGGGCGCGGTGGGCGAGGGCGCGGCCCACGTCGGAGTCCGGTCCCAGCAGCACCACCAGGCCCAGTCTCGACCCCCTGGGCTCCGTCGTGTGCCGTGGCATCGTCGGTCCCCGTCCGAGACCGATGGGACGCCGAGAAGCCGGGTGGACGCGTCGGTGTCAGGTCAGGGCGGCGGGCCGGTCGTCCGGTTCGGCGGGTGTCGCCGCCGGAGGCTCCGGGGTGCCGGGAACGGCGGTCTGGGCGATGAACGCCCCCGTGACGATGACGACCGCGCCCGCGATCTGTACCGGGGTGAGTGCCTCGCCCAGCAGCACCCAGGCCAGCACGATCGCGGTGACAACCTCCAGGTAGGCGACGCCGCCGGCGATCTGCGGCGACAGGCGGCGCACGGCGGCGATGCCGGTGAAGTAGGCGATCGCGGTGCACACCAGGCCCAGCCACAGGGCCAGGGCCCACCCGGGCACCGGTAGCGGGCCCAGGTCCATGGACGCGGTCAGCAGGCCCCGGTCCAGGGTCCAGGGCCGGGCCAGGGGCAGCAGCAGGACGGTGGCGGTGATGGAGCCGAAGGCGATGACGGCCAGTGGGTCGGCGTCGTCGCCGGTGCGGTCCGACAGCAGGAAGTAGGCGGCCTGACCGGCCGCCGCGCCCAGGGCGAGGGCCACCCCGATGACGTCCAGGCGCATCCCGGCCCATACCTCCAGCAGCAGCCCCAGCCCGGCCACGGCCAGGATGACGCCGATCGCGGCGGCGGGGGAGACGCGGGTGCGGCGTACCGTGCGCAGCCACAGCAGGACCAGGACGGGGCCGAGGAATTCGATGAGCAGAGCGATCCCGACGGGGATGCGGGCGATCGCGGCGAAGTACAGGGCCTGGACCCCGGCCATGGGGAACACCCCGTAGGCGAGGATGAGCAGGGGGCGGCGGGTCAGGACGCGGCGGTGGCGCACGGCGATGGGCGACAGCAGCAGCGCGGCCCCGGCCAGGCGAAGCCAGGTGACGTGGAGCGGGTCCATGCCCGCGTCGAGCAGGGGGCGGGCGAAGACACCCGAACCGCCGAAGGCCAGGGCCGAGGCGAGGGCGAAGGCCAGGCCGGAGGGGCGGTGGCGGACGGGTGCTGCGGACACGGGCTCGATTCCCCCGAGGGTGCGCGAAAGGGACGGGATCCCTCTGAGGATAGGTGTCGGTGGTGGGGCCCGCATCGGATTTCGGGGGCTCCGCGGGGGGTCAGCGCAGGGTGGTGAGGTCGAGTTCGGCCCAGGCGACGTCGTGCCAGACGCCGTGCTTGCGGCCGACCCGGTGCATGACGCCGACGTCGGTGAAACCCAGGGATCGGTGCAGGCCGAGGCTGGCGTCGTTGGGCAGGGTCATGCAGGCGATGGCGCGGGTCATGCCGCGTTCGGCCAGGCGGGGTAGGAGCGCGCCGTACAGGGCGCGGCCGGCGCCGGTGCGGCGCACGCCTCGGCGGAGGTAGACGCTGACCTCGCAGGACCACCGGTAGGCGGGGCGGGCGCGGAAGGCGCCGCCGTAGGCGTAGCCGAGGACGTCGCCGGTGGCGTCCTCCAGGACGAGCCAGGCGTGGTCGCGACGGGCGGTGGCGATGCGCTCGACCATCTCCTCGGTGGTGGGGGGATCCAGTTCGAAGGTGATGGCGGTGTCGGTGACGTAGGGCGCGTAGACGTCGGCGCAGGCGGCGGCGTCGGCCGGGGTGGCGTCACGAACGGTGTAGAGGGTCGGCGTCACGTTCATATTGAGGATGGTAGACGAATATGTTCACTATGATGAACCCATGAGCGACGACCTCCATGTGGCCCTCGCCACCGCCCTCCAGCGTCTGCGCACCGACCGCGGTCTGACCGGGGCCGCCCTGGCCGACCGTTCCGGGGTGTCCCGGGCCATGATCAGCCGCATCGAGAACGGCGACGTCCAGCCCACCGCATCCCTGCTGGGCCGGCTCTCCGCGGCCCTCGGCATCACCCTGTCGGAACTGATCGCCAGCGCCGAGCGCGGAGAGCGCAGGCTGGCCCGACGCGATGAACAACCGGTGTGGACCGACCCCGACACCGGGTACACCCGGCGGGCCGTCTCGCCCACCTCCGACGGCCGACTCGAACTCGTGGAGGTGCACCTGCCTCCGGGTGCGCGGGTGTCCTTCCCCGCCGAGGCCTACGCCTTCACCCACCACCAGATCTGGGTGATGGAGGGGACGCTGGAGTTCCGCGAGGGGGAGACCGCGCACCTGCTGGACGAGGGTGACTGCCTCCGGTTGGGCCCGGCCGCACCGTGCGAGTTCCACAACCCCGGGGAGAAGGAGTGCCGGTACCTGGTGGCCGTCACCCGCCGTGCCCCCTGACCCCCGGTCGGCCGTCGACGGCCCCGGGCGCGGTCAGCGCGCGGACCAGCCCGGACCGCCGGTCGGACGGCCAGTCCCGCCGACGATCCCAGCGCGCCCACCCGCCGCCGTGTTCCAGGGCGTCGACGAACCCCGCGTCCCCGGCCGCGACCCGCCCGGCCACGAACACGCGGGCCACGGCCAGGTACTCCTCCACGGTCTGCGGCAGCAGGGCGCGCTCTCGACCGGCCAGCCCGTAGGAGTCGGCGATCAGGCACAGACGACGGGCGGTGTCCAGGTCCTCCCAGACCCGCCCGGTGGCGGCTTCGGGCGGCAGGGTGGGGCCCATGTGGTGGGCCAGGGCCGCCACGTCCCAGATCGGGCGGCCGGGGGCGGCCAGGTCGAAGTCGATGAGCGCCGCCGCGCGACGGTCGCGGAACACGATGTTCTCCACGCACGGGTCGTTGTGGCACAGGACCGGCCCGCCCCGCGCGGATCCGCGAGGTCGCCCGGCCAGGGCGCGTCGCGGTCGTGCGGGAGGCTGGCGGCGGCGTCGTGGTAACGGCGCAGCAGACGGGCCGCTGAGGCCAGGACCTCGTCGCCGGCGACCCAGGAGGGGAACGGGGGCAGGGCCACCTCCCCCTCGACGAAGCCCAACTCCTCGCGACCGTCGGGACGCAGGGCCAGAGGGCGCGGCGCGCCGTCGAAGCCGCCGTCGGCCAGGGCTCGCAGGTGGCGGTGCAGGGCGGCGGCCGTCGAGGGGGCGGTCGGACGACCCGGTCGCCGCGGCGGATGACGGTGTTCATCATGCCGCCGGGCAGGGGGTTTCGGGCATCGGTCATCCCCCAGCCTCGCACGATCGGACCGGGGAGACCCGGCGGCACGTGCGATCCCCGGGTGGGACCGGAGAAGTGGTTCCGGCCGGGGCCGTGCCCGGTGTCCGCTCAGCCGATGGCGCGGGGTGCGCGGGCGATGAGGACCGTCGCCCGAGTGCTCCAGCCCAGAGAGGTGTACAGGTGCCGTCCCTCCGAGGAGGCCATCAGCACCCCCCGGGTCGCACCCGCCCTGCGGGCGTGCTCCGCCAGCGCGGACATCACCGCCCCGCCCAGCCCCCGGCGCCGGTGCTCGGGCTCGGTGACGATGGCGTCGGCCACGGCGTCGTCGTCACCGACGCCCACCGCGCCGGAGGCCGCCTCGTCCCCCTGCGGGGTCGTGATCCGCACGCGGATCACCGCCCTCGCCTTCCCGACCGTGACACCGTAGGGCCTCGGCGGTTCGATGACCGGGTGATCCTCCAGGTCCACGTCCATGAGCGTCTCGTAGCCCGGGTCGACCGCCAGCCCCGCCTCCTGCAACAGCAGCGTCGTCTTGTCGGGCACGGTCGTGGGAACGGTCACCCAGTCCGTGTGCGGCGAGTCGAGCACCCGCGCGGCGACGGCCCGGATCGTGTCGGGTTCCCGGTCGACGTCGAGCAGCACGTACTCGTCGTGGCGGTGCGCGAAGCCGAAGTGCACGCGCAGCGCCCCGTCCTCCTCCACCGGCGGGGAAAGGGAGCGCGCCGTTCCCCAGCCCCGCTGCCATCGGCGGACCAGGTCGGAGAGAGGGACGTCGGACGGGAACGGCATGAGCGTCCTTCCTGGCACGGAGGGCGGACCGAGGGGCCCCGGAAACGGATGTGAACCATGGTGCCCCCTGTCCGTATCCGATCACACTCCCGGAGCGCCCTCGCCGTTACCGCACGCGGGAGGGGACACCGTGGTCAACGGAACACGAGCGGCCTGTGTAACGTCGATGGCACGTCACCGAAACAGCCATGACATCACCGTGCCGCGGCGCCCCGCCCTGGAGGCGCCGGTGCGCCGCCACCGAGAGGACCGCGTCCCGCATGTCCGACGCCCACACCACCGGACTCGCCGACCGCCACCCCGCCCTGCGCGCCGCCTACGAGCAGGTCGTACGACGCGACCCGGAGCAGCCGGAGTTCCGCCAAGCCGTCCTGGAGGTTCTGGAGACCCTCTCCCCGGTACTGGTCCAGCACCCCGAGTACGTCGAGGCCGGCATCCTGGAGCGCCTGTGCGAACCGGAACGCCAGATCGTCTTCCGGGTCCCCTGGCGCGACGATCGAGGCCGCGTCCACGTCAACCGGGGTTTCCGGGTGGAGTTCAACGGCGCCCTGGGCCCCTACAAGGGCGGCCTGCGCTTCCACCCGAGCGTGGACCTGGGCGTCGTCAAGTTCCTCGGTTTCGAGCAGATCTTCAAGAACGCCCTCACCGGCATGAACATCGGCGGGGGCAAGGGCGGCAGCGACTTCGACCCCAAGGGCCGCTCCGACGCCGAGGTCGAACGCTTCTGCCAGTCCTTCATGACCGAACTCCACCGTCACCTGGGTGAGCACACCGACGTCCCCGCCGGTGACATCGGGGTCGGCGGGCGCGAGCTCGGCTACCTGTTCGGCCAGTACCGGCGGCTCACCAACCGCTGGGAGGCCGGGGTCCTCACCGGCAAGGGCCTGGAATGGGGAGGCTCGCGGGCGCGCACCGAGGCCACCGGGTACGGGGCCGTCATGTTCGCCCAGCGGATGCTCGAACGCCACGGCCGTTCCCTGGAGGGCGTCCGCGTGGTGGTGTCGGGGTCGGGCAACGTCGCCCTGTACGCGGTGGAGAAGGCCCGGGATCTCGGCGCCGTCGTGGTCGCCTGCTCCGATTCGGGCGGGTACGTGGTCGACGACAAGGGCCTGGACCTGAACCTGCTCAAGCAGATCAAGGAGGTGGAGCGGGGCCGCATCGTCGAGTACGCCCAGCGGCACGGCGGTGACGCCCACTACGTGCAGGGCGGCAGCGTGTGGGACGTGCCCTGCGCGGTCGCGATCCCGTCGGCCACCCAGAACGAGCTGGACGCCGACGACGCCCGCACCCTGGTGCGCAACGGTGTGGCGGCGGTCGTGGAGGGCGCGAACATGCCCACCACCCCCGACGCGGTGCGGGTGCTGCGCGAGGCCGACGTGCTGTTCGCCCCGGGCAAGGCCGCCAACGCCGGGGGTGTGGCCACCAGCGTCCTGGAGATGCGTCAGAACGCCCGCCGCGAATCCTGGTCGTTCGAGCACACCGAGGCGGAGCTGGCCCGGATCATGGTCGACGTCCACGACCGCTGCGAGGAGGCCGCCGAACGCCACGGCGCTCCGGGCGACTACGTGCTGGGCGCCAACGCGGCCGGGTTCGAGCGGGTGGCCGACGCCATGCTCGCCCAAGGGCTCATCTAGGTCGCCGGACGGTCCCGGTGGGCGTCTCCCCGCGCACCGGGACCACGGCGGCCGCGCGGCGAGGGCGGCCGATCACGTCGCCGGTCCAGGGACCGGCGACATCCCGTTGACCGTCCCCGGCCGTGCTTCCCGAGGCCGACGCCCATGAGCGATCCCCGCGTCTCCCCCCGTCCCGTGTCCGACGAGCGCACCATGCCGACCCGGTGACCGGACCGGTATCGCGAGACCGTGGCCGTCGAATGCCGGGGCCCGGGGGGAAGGGGCCGCGTGAGCGCGTGGACGGTGCCACGGGCGAAGGGGGCCGCCTTCGGGTTTGACCTTGACGCAGCGTCAACCCCTAGCGTCGGGCCCATGAAGATCACCGTTGCGGACACCCTGACCTCCATGGGGCGCATCCTGCGCGCCCCCGCCGCCGACCGCCTCGACCTGCTGCGCGCCATGCTCGAACCCGTGCGGGACATGTACCGTTTCGTCCCCGGCGAGGTCGACCTCGCCGACCTGCACCTGCGGTCCTTCGGGTTCCCCCTCGACCGCGACGAGGAACGCTGCCTCGCGGCGCTCGACACGTTGGCGGCGGCCGACGCCTGGGGCCGGATGAGAAGCGCCCTCGACGAGGCGTCGGCCGTGCTGCTCAAGGGAACGCCGGGGATGGAGGGCCCCGACATCACCGTGCTGTTCGTGCTCGGCGACCCGGGCGACCCCCACTTCATGGGGCCGGTCCTGGGCTTGGCCGGCTCCGGCGGCCTGGCCGGATACATCACCATCACCCTGTGGCCCTTCCCCGAGAACGTGGAGCGGCTGGAGGCCACCGCCGTGCACGAACTCCACCACAACCTGCGCTACGGACCGGGCGGGGTCGTGTGGGATCCGGCGACCGTCACCGTCGGCGAGCACGTGATCGGCGAGGGTCTGGCCGACGCCTTCGCCCGGGAGCTGTACGGCGACGCGCTCGGTCGCACCCGTATCGGTGTACCGTCCCTGGACGACGAGGCGGTCTTCGGCAAGGTGCTGTCGGGGCTCGACGTGACCGGCATGGAGAATTTCACGGCCTGGGTGCACGGCGACGCGAGCGCGGAACGGTTCGGCGCCACGCCGGTGGGGCTGCCGACCGGTGCCGGGTACGCCGTCGGCAACCGGTTGGCCGACGCCTACCTGGCGGCCACGGGGCGCACCGCCGCCGAGGCCGTGCGCGCCGACCGCACGGAGGTCATCGACACCGCGCTGCGCCATCTGGGCCGGTGACGGACGGGGGGACGACCATGGAGTGGACGATCCGGGAACTCGCGACCAGGGCGGGCGTCACCGGCCGCACCCTGCGGCACTACGACCGCGTCGGACTCCTGCCCCCCTCCCGGGTGGGTGACAACGGCCACCGCCATTACGGTCCCGGCGAGGTCGCCCGCCTGCGGCGCATCCTGCTGTTGCGCCGGACGGGCATGGGACTGGCGGCCATCGCCGAGGTCCTGGCCGAGGAGGTCGACGAGTGCGACGGGCTCCGGGCGCACATCGCCGCACTGGAGGAGGAACGCGACCGGATCGACCGGGACCTCCGGGCGGTGCGGCACGTCTTGACGGCCCGGGAGGCCGGGGCGGAACCGTGCGCGGACGTGCTGCTGGAGGGGTTCAACGACCGCTACCGGGACGAGGTGACCGAGCGCTGGGGGGAGGACGCGTTCCGAGCGGGCCACGAGTGGTGGCACGCCAAGAGCCTGCGGGAGCAGCAGGCATGGAAGCGGGACACCGAGGACCTGGTCGCCGCGTGGGTCGCCGCTCGGGGGGAGGGGGTCGCGCCCGTGTCGGCGCGCGCCCAGGGGGTGGCGGCCCGGCACGTGGAGTGGCTGTCCGGGATCCCGGGCACCCCGACGGCCGAGGGCGATCGGGAGCGCGCGATCTCGATGGTGACGTGCCTGGCCGACACCTATGTCGAGAACCCGGCCTTCATCGCCACCTACCAGGGGGCGGAGGGCGCGGCGTTCGTCCGCGACGCGCTGCACGAGTACGCCCGGACCCGGATGTAGGCGCCCCGTACCCGCGCCGCGCACCCCGGATATCCGCCGACCGTGGTCCGCGGTGCCCGCCGCTCCTCTGGTCACCTCAAGTGAAGTGCTTTGATCGGAGTCGTTCCCAGCATGGACTCGCCTGCCACGCGCCCCCCTCGACGGGCGGACCGCGGGTCCCTGCGGAGAGTTCGACTTCTTCTTCCCGGCCCTGGCCGATGAGGAGCGCTCGGCCGGCCACAACACCTGGATCGACGCCCACCGGCCCGAGGCCACGCCCAGCGTCGGCCGCGAGGCCGCCGGACTCGCCGACACGCCCAACGCCCGCTTCGACACCGTCGTCAAGGAGGAGGGGGAAGGACGTCCGGCTGTGCGGTGGCGGGAAACCGGCGGGCGTCCTCCTGTCGGAGATCGCCCGCCTGGTCCTCAGGGGCCATCCGGTCCTGGCGGGGGCGGGCGTTCCGCTCGTCGACGGCGGACTCGACCCCGCCCTCCTCTCCGCCGTGGACCGGCAGGTGTTCGACGACGGGGCCACCGCGACCGAACTCGTCCGCGCCCGAACGGGGCGCTCCACGGCGGCGCCGCCGCCCGGGGCCGAGGTCGGGCAGGGCCCGTCGAGGGACGCCCCTCAGGTCGGTGGGCCCGCGAAAAAGCCGCGGAACACTACCCGATCGTCGCGGTCAGCCCCTCTCGCCCGCGTCCATCGGCGATGAGCCGTTCGATCCTGGCCGCCACCGGCGCCAGACCGCCGTCGCCGAGATGCCGACCGGCCCGCAGCCCGATGAGGTGACGCACGACCGTGAGGTGCTCGGTGAGGTCGGCGGGGCCCCTGGGGTACTCGGCCTCTCGCGCCTCGGCGACGGTGGCGGGAACCGCCGCGACCACGTGACCGAGCTGGGTGGCCGCCGTGTCGGAGAACTCGGTGACGTCGATGCCGGCCCGCCGCACCGTGTCGATGGCTCGAAGCAGGCCCAGTTGGGCGTCGTACCAGACACCGAAGAGCGCGAGGTCCCAGATGGCGGCCGCATCCGGCGCCTCCCCGACGAAACGGGGCCTGCTCAGCGACGCGAGGGTCGTGAGGTGCCGCTCGAACGCGGCCCGCGAACCGCTGTAGAGAATGGTCGCCGCATCGGTGCCCATCATCTCCGGTGAGGTCTGGATGCCCGCGTCGATGTAGTCGGCCCCCGTGGGGGCGACCTGCCGGGCGGCCTGCCGAGCGTCGTCCGCGGTCCCGGTGCACATGACGACGATCGTCCGCTCGGACAGGTCGGTGCCCAGTTCGGACAGGCACTGTCGCACCGCCGCGTAATCGGTGAGGGTGAACAGGATCAAGTCGGCGGAGGCCGCCGCCTCCTCGATGGATCCCGACGGCCGGGCACCCGTGTTCACCAGATCGATCGCACGGTTCGCGGTCCGGTTCCACACCGTCACGTCGTGCCCGTCGGCGAGCAGACGCCGCGCCACCGCACCGCCGATGGCCCCTGTGCCGATGACCGCCACCCGTCTCACGGAACGCTTGTTCTCTGTCATGACGGCGATCCTCGAACATCAACCGGTGTTGAGGTCAAGACGCGATGTCTCCGCGTCGAACCCGGGCTCCGAGCATCGGGGAGACCGGATCACCACAGGATCGGATGGTGGGGCCTCGCGCGAACGTCGGGGGTTCGGCCGCCGGGGCGTACCGGGCACGGGGCCGTCGTCGGCCGGGCCGCACGGGGTGCGGCACTGCTCACCTGTCGGCACCGGCCTGGGCGTCGCGGCCTCCGGAGTGGGGGCCGTGCCAGTCCAGGCACATGACGGTGGCGTCGTCGGCCAGCCGGCCGCCGCAGGCGTCGGTGACCGCGGTGGAGAGGGCCCGTACGACCTCACGGGGGTGTTCGCCTTCGGTGTCACGGATCAGGCGGGGCAGGTCGACGGTTTCCGCCCGGCGTTCCTGCATACCGTCGGTGTAGAGGACGAGGCGGTCGCCGGGGCGCAGGTCGACGTCCTGTACCTGGTAGGAGGCGGGCGCGGGGATGCCGAAGGGCAGGTCGACGTCCAGACGCACCTCGGTCACCATGCCGTCCCGCAGGAGCAGCGGCCAGGGGTGTCCGGCGTTGACGAATCGCGCGCCGGTCCCGTCCAGGGCGATGCGCACCAGCTGCCCGGTGGCGTGGGTGTGGCCGCCGTGGTCGAGAAGGGCCTGGTGGGTCCGGCGGGCCTGCTCGGCCAGGTCGGTGTCGGCGCGGCGAGCGCCTCGGGAGGCGCTGATCAGAAGGGTGGACATGAGGGCGGAGTTGACGTCATGGCCCATGGTGTCGGTGATGGACAGGTGCAGGGTGTCGTGGTCGAGGGCGTAGTCGTAGGTGTCCCCGGCGACCGAGTCGGCGGGTGTCAGGGCCGCGGCGAGGGCGAACTGCGCGGCCTCGCAGGAGGGGGCTCCGGGCAGGAGTTGGCGTTGGATCTCGGCGGCCAAGGTGAGCCGGGTGGTGCGCTGGCCCCAGTGGTAGAGATCGGTGAAACGGCGGTCGGTGACGATGATGTACGCCAGCGCGTGCGCGGCCTCGCGGACCTCGTCCAGGATCTCCTCGGTGACGTGCGGCAGGGTGATCTCCAGAACACCGATGGTGTCGCCCCGGTTGGTCACCGGCGCGAGCACCCGCTGTCCGGGGCCGTCACCGGGGGCGCGTACCAGTTCCTGGGTGCGCAACACCCGGTCGTAGACGCTGTCGGCCAGCGGGATCCGACCGGCGTGGCCTCCTCCGGTCCGCGTGGCGGTCTCCTCGTCGACCCGCACCATCTGCCGACCGACGATGTCGACGAACAGGAACGACACCGCATGCGCGTCGAATCGGTCGCGAAGGTTCCGCGCCACCACGTCGAGGGACTCCACCGGTGCCGCGTCCTCCGCCGCCGCGAGCATCTCCACCAGCCCGATCCGGTCACCCGCCATCGTCGCCCCCCGAGTTCCCACCCATCCCGACCTGACCGCCGGCACCATTCTCCCCTGCCCACACCGGTCGTACCGTGAACAACAGGCCGCTCCCGGTCATCGGGTTGCCTCGTTCACGGCCTCCGGGGGGTGTGCGGCCTTCGTCGCCCCGCTTGCCGATGGGGTCCCGTTGTGCCTCCCTGCGACGATCCCTGCCATGATCACCGTGGAACGCGTGGCCGCCCGTGTCCGGGCCCGCTCGTGGGTCCGGGACCCCACGAGCGATCGCGCTGGCGAACGCCGGACGGGCGGCCCCGGTCCCCGGCGTCGGCGAACGGGCCGTCGGCGCCCGCACGCTCACGCTGATACCGGAGCGCCGGGCGGCGGGGGAGGCCGCACCCCCGCTCCGTTGGCCTCTCGGGCGCGGGTCCGGGAAGGGGAGGTCACCTGAGACGCCTGCCGCCGCGCCGGCCCCGCGACCAGGGGCGCTTCCCTTCGGTTCCCCTTGCGTCCTCGGCATCGGGACGTGCGGTGGGGCCGTGTTCAGGCGGTGCGGAGTTCGGCCCAGGCGTGGGTTCCGGTGACGGGATGCGGGACGATCCCCCAGCGGTCGGTGACGTGCTCCACCAAGAGCAGGCCGCGGCCCGACTCGGCCTCGTCGGCCGGGGTCAGGACGGCGGGCAGGGCGCCGGACAGACCGTGGTCGCACACGTCCACGCGCAGCGTGGGGCGTCCGTCGGTCAGCCAGGTCATGGTCAGGTCCACCGGTGGGAGACCGTGCTCGACGGCGTTGGCGACCAGTTCGCTCACGACCAACTGGGCGCTGTCGGCGAGGTCGGTCTGGCCGAGACGGTGCAGGAACCGTCCGAGGAGCCCTCGTGCGCGGGCCGCGCAGGCGAGTGTTCCCGGTAACCGGTGGAACTCCCGCGCGAGGGTGTCCGGTGTGGCGACGCGGTGGACCGCGTCGTCGAGCGTGCTCATCTCGCGATCTCCTTCGGCCGTTGCGCCGAGGTGGAGCGGTCCGCGGGCCGGTCCGGAAGGGGAGGGGCCCGCCTGAGGCGCAGGTCGCTGTGGTATGTCCAGGTCTAACGCCGCGATGATTAGAAGTCAACAGGTTGTCTTGACATATTTACCTGAACTCCATGCCTGATGACCTGCGAAAAGAGCGGAGGCCGGGTCGGCGACGCCGACCCGGCCGAGGGGCCGTCACGTGAGATCGGCACCGCAGGGCCCGGGAGGGGCGGACGGGCATCGGGTTCCGGTGGTCTCCGGGCTCCAGGGCCATCTCGTACGTGAGGACACCGTGGCGCGCGGCCGTGAAGGGCTCAGTCGGTCAGGGTGAGCTCGAAGGAATAGCGCGACGCTCGGTAGACGTGCGAGCCGACCTCGACCACGCGGCCGACGTCGTCGTACACGGTGCGCTCCATGGTGAGCAGGGGGGCGCCGCGCGTCTCGTGCAGTATGCGCGCCTCGGCGGCGCTGGCGTTGCGCGCGCCGATGCTCTGCGAGGCGATCTTCAACGAGACGCCCACGTTGCGCAGCAGTTGGTAGAGCCCCTGGTCTGCCAGGGACTCGGCGCTCAGCCTCACCAGATCGGTGGGGACGTAGTTGTGCATGATCGCGAGCGGTTCGTCGCGGGCGTAGCGCAGCCGCTCGATGACGTAGACCTCGGTGCCCGGCGGGACCTCCAGGGCGGTGGCGATCGCGTCCGGCGGCGCCTCCACCGCGAACCTCAGCACGTCGGTCCGCGGGTGTTCGCCCGTGCGGCGCAGGTCGTCGTACAGGCTGGACAGCTCCAGTGGGCGGCGCACCCGGGGCATGACCACCTGGGTTCCCACGCCCCGCTTGCGCACCAGGAGTCCCCGGTCGACCAGGTACTCGATGGAGCGGCGGAGGGTGGGGCGGGAGAGGCCGAGCCGCTCGGCGAGGTGCAGTTCGTTCTCCAGACGGGTGCCGACGGCGATCTCCCCGGACGTGATGCGCCGTTCCAGCTCCTGCGCGACCTGGAAGTACAGGGGCACCGGGCTGCTCCTGTCGATCGCGATCGACAGCGGGGTCTGACTCACGTGCGGGTCCGTTCGTCGTGGGAGTACCGGAAGGACGATCCCTCCTGGGATCAGTGTAGTGATGCCCAGTTGTCCTGAAGGCTATACGTAATCATGTCTAGACAAAGTATTGACATCCACGTTTCGGTGGGGTGAACATTGGCTCGTGGCTGTGACCCAGGGAACAGCCTGGTGAGACCTGGGACATCCGTATCCGGGATTCCGGAGACCGAGAGGGGTGGGCATGCGCGTCGGACTGGTGGGAGCGGGCCGGATCGGTGAGTCGCACGCGGCGGCGATCGTCCGGCGGCCCGAGGTCGACGAGTTGGTCGTCGCCGACGTCGACCCCGAGCGCGCCCGCGAGGTCGCCGGCCGGGTCGGCGCCCACGTCGCGGGCGCCATCGAGAACCTGCTGCACCCCTCGGCCATCGACGCGCTCGTCATCACCGCCGCCACCTCCGCGCACGCCGACCTCATCCTGGCCGGGGTCCGCGCCGGAACCCCCGTCTTCTGCGAGAAGCCGGTCGCGCCGACCGTCGCGGAGACCGTCGAGGTCCTGCGCGAGGTCGACAGGCGCGACGCCCTCGTGCACATCGGCTTCATGCGCCGCTTCGACGCCGGTTACCGGCGCGCCCGCCAGGCCCTGCGTGACGGCGAACTCGGCGAGCTGCACCGCGTCCACGCGGTGACCTGCGACGCAGCGCCGCCCCCCGCCTCCTACCTGCCGACCTCGGGCGGACTCTTCCGCGACTGCCACGTGCACGACTTCGACGTCCTGCGCTGGGTGACCGGCCGCGAGGTCGTGGAGGTCTACGCCCGCGGGGCCAACCTCGGAGCCGACCTCTTCGCCGCCGCCGACGACATCGACACCTCCGCGGCCGTCCTGACCTTGAACGACGGCACCTTCGCCACGCTGTCGGGCTCCCGCTACAACGGCGGCGGCTACGACGTGCGGATGGAGCTGGCCGGGACGGCCGGGACCATCGCCGTCGGGCTGGACGAGCGCGCGCCGCTCCGCTCGGCCGAGGACGGGGTGACCTTCCCCTCCCTCAATCCCTGGCAGGAGTTCTGGTCCCGGTTCGCGCCCGCCTACGACGCGGAGATCACCGCCTTCCTCCACGCGGTCCGCACCGGCGGACCCAGCCCGTGCACGGTCGCCGACGCCCTCGAAGCCGTCCTGGTGGCCGACGCCGCCGACCGGTCGCGCCGCGAGGGCCGACCGGTCCGGATCGAGGAGGTGCGGCCGTGACCTCAGGAGTCTCCGGTGCCCCGTGGGGCGGCCGCGTCCTCCACCGTCGGACGTCCGCCACCCCCCGGTGCGATGGGGTCCCCACCATCGGCGGCACCCCGGTCCCGACCACTCGCTTCGCCCCCCGGCCCCGTCCCCTTCCACCGAACACGTGGGGAGTGGTCGACACATGATCCATGGATCACCACGCCTCCCTCCGGAGCGCTCCGGTGAAGCGCTCTAGACCCTCCGAGGCCCACCCGGACCGGCCGTCGACCACGACGCCGCCGGCCACAGACCCCGACAGCAAGGAAGAGAAGTACCGGTGCAGCGCTACCAACGGAGGTTCCAGTGAACGCCAGTGCAGGTCGCGGGCCTGACGATCCCTTCGAGGTCGTCACCATGGGCCGCGTCGGCGTCGACATCTACCCCGAGCAGATCGGGGTCGGTCTGGACGCGGTGCGCTCCTTCGGCAAGTTCCTCGGCGGAAGCCCCACCAACGTCGCCGTCGCCGCCGCGCGGTACGGCCGCCGCTCCGCGGTGGTGACCCGGACCGGCGACGACCCCTTCGGCGCCTTCGTCCACCAGGCCCTGCGCGGGTTCGGCGTGGACGACAGGTTCGTCGCCCCGGTCGCCGACCTGCCCACCCCCGTCACGTTCTGCGAGATCCACCCGCCGGACGACTTCCCGCTGTACTTCTACGGCCGCAGCCCGAGCGCCCCCGACCTGCGGGTGCGGGCCGAGGAACTGGACCTGGACGCCATCGCCGCCGCCGACGTGTTCTGGGTGACCGTCACCGGCCTGTGCCAGGAGCCGAGCCGTACCGCCACGTTGGAGGCGCTCAAGGCGCGCGGCCGCGGCGGCATCACCATCATCGACCTCGACTACCGGCCGATGTTCTGGGAGTCCCGCGAGGAGGCCCGCCGCCGGGTCGCCGAAGCCCTTCCCTACGCCACGGTCGCCGCGGGCAACCTCGACGAGTGGGAGACCGCCGTCGGTGTCCGCGACCCCCGGGCCGCGGCCGCGGCCGGGCGCGACGCCGGTATCGACCTCGTCGTCGTCAAGCAGGGACCCGAGGGCGTGCTCGCCGTCGACGACACCGGTGAGGTCCACGTGCCGCCCGTCCCGGTCGACGTCGTCAACGGCCTCGGCGCGGGCGACGCCTTCGGCGGCGCGCTGTGCCACGGACTGCTCGGCGGGTGGGACACCGAGCGCGTCATGCGCTTCGCCAACGCGGCGGGCGCCATCGTGGCCTCCCGACTGTCCTGCTCCGACGCCATGCCCACCTCCGCCGAGGTCGAGGCCAAGCTCGGGGAGGTCCCCCATGTCGGTTGACACGCTCCGCACCATCGTCGAGACCCGGCTGCACAACCCGGGCGCCATCGCCGAGGCCGCCGCCGGGCGCGTGCGCCCCACCTCCCCGGTGGGCCCGAACGGCAAGGCGATGATCGTCGCCGCCGACCACCCCGCCCGCGGTGCCCTGCGCTCGGGCGACCGGCCGATGGCGATGGCCGACCGCGTCGACCTGCTGGACCGCCTGCGCGCCGCGCTGTCCCGCCCCGGCGTGACCGGCGTCCTGGCCACCGCGGACATCCTGGAGGACCTCCTGCTGTTGAGGAACCCCGACGGAACGGGCGTCCTGGACGGCAAGTCGGTCTTCGGCTCGATGAACCGCGGCGGGCTGGCCGGCGCCACCTGGG
Source organism: Nocardiopsis sp. N85 (assembly GCF_028882275.1). Lineage (GTDB taxonomy): Bacteria > Actinomycetota > Actinomycetes > Streptosporangiales > Streptosporangiaceae > Nocardiopsis > Nocardiopsis lambiniae. The sequence goes on along the minus strand of NZ_JARBUT010000007.1, from coordinate 100,423 downwards.
AGATCGACGACCGGTTCACCGGCTACGACGCCGCCGGGATCGTCCGGATGGGCTTCGAGGGCGGCAAGATGCTGCTCCGCCTGGACTACGACGACGACCGGACCATCCCCACCCTGGAGAGCTGCGCCAGGGCGGTCAACGAGCTCAACGCGGCCCGGGTCACCGCCATGGTGGAACCGTTCGTCTCCGGTCGCACCGACGGCGTGATCCGCAACGACCTGGCGCCGGACGCGGTCGCGCGCTCCATGGCCATCGCCTCCGGTCTGGGCAACACCTCCGCCTACACCTGGCTCAAACTGCCGGTCGTCGAGGAGATGGAGCGGGTCATGGCCACCTCCACCCTGCCGACCGTGCTGCTGGGCGGCGAGGTGTCCGAGGACCCCGACGCCGCCTTCGCCCGCTGGGGAGAGGCGCTCAAACTGCCGAACGTCATCGGCCTGACCGTGGGCCGTTCCCTCCTCTATCCGGCCGACGACGACGTCGTGGCCGCCGTCGACACCGCTGTGGGGTTGCTGTGAGCGAGTACCACCTGCCCGCGGGGAGCACCGCCGCCCCGCCGTTCCGCACCGTGATCACCCCCGAGACCGCCGGGTGGGGGTACTCCGGGCTCCGTGTCCTGGAGCTGGCGCCCGGCCAGGCCCGGGAGATCGCCACCGGCGACGCCGAGACCCTCGTCCTGCCGCTCAACGGCGGGTGCTCGGTCACCGTCGACGGGCTGGAGTTCGCGGTCACCGGCCGCCGGTCGGTCTTCACCCGCGTCACCGACTTCGTCTACCTGCCGCGCGACGCCCACGCCGTCGTCTCCAGCGAGTCCGGCGGCCGGTTCGCGCTCCCCTCCGCGCGCTGCGGGCGCCGGCTGGAGCCGCGCTACGTCCCGGCCGAGGACGTGCCGGTCGAGCTGCGCGGCGCGGGCCGGTCCAGCCGCCAGGTGAACAACTTCTGCACCCCCGGCACCCTGGACGCCGACAAGCTCATCGCCTGCGAGGTCCTCACCCCCGACTCCAACTGGTCCTCCTACCCGCCGCACAAGCACGACGAGGTCACCGCCGACGAGTGCGAGCTGGAGGAGATCTACTACTTCGAGGTCTCCGAGGGCCCGGCCGGCCCCGGCATCGGATACCAGCGGGTCTACGGCACCGAGGAACGCCCCATCGACGTCTTCGCCGAGGTGCGCGCCGAGGACGCCGTCCTCATCCCGCACGGCTGGCACGGCCCGTCCATGGCCGCGCCCGGGTACGACCTGTACTACCTCAACGTCATGGCGGGCCCCGGACAGGAGCGCGCCTGGAAGATCTGCGACGACCCGGCGCACGGCTGGGTCCGCCGGACCTGGGCCGACCAGGAGATCGACCACCGCCTGCCGCTGACCTCGACCGAGGAGAAGGAGGGACGGACCCGATGACCGACCCCACCGGCACCCCGACCGTCCGGCTCACCACGGCCCAGGCCCTGGTCCGCTTCCTCGCCGCGCAGTACAGCGAGCGCGACGGCGTCGAGCAGCGGTTCATCCCCGGCGTGTGGGGCATCTTCGGGCACGGCAACGTCGCCGGACTCGGCCAGGCGCTGCTCCAGGCCGCCACGACCGGCGAGGTCGACCTGCCCTACCACCTCGCCCGCAACGAGCAGGGCATGGTGCACGCCACCGTCGGTTTCGCCAAGACCCGCAACCGGCTCCAGACCTTCGCCTGCTCGGCCTCCACCGGCCCCGGTTCCACGAACATGGTCACCGGCGCGGCGCTGGCCACCACCAACCGCATTCCGGTGCTGCTGCTGCCCAGCGACATGTTCGCCACCCGCGTGCCCGACCCGGTGCTCCAGCAACTGGAGGACACCCGCGGTGGCGACGTGACCGTCAACGACGTGTTCCGCCCGGTGTCCAAGTACTTCGACCGCGTCACCCGGCCCGAGCAGCTGATCCCGGCCGCCCAGGCGGCCATGCGGGTCCTGACCGACCCCGTCGAGACCGGCGCGGTCACCCTGTGCCTGCCCCAGGACGTACAGGCCGAGGCCTACGACTGGCCGGAGACGTTCTTCCGCAAGCGCGTGTGGCACATCGGCCGCCCGCTCCCGGAACCGGACGCGCTGGCCCGCGCCGCCGCGGTGATCCGGATGGCCGAGCGCCCCCTGCTGATCGCGGGCGGCGGCGTGGTCTACTCCGAGGCGGAGACCGCCCTGCGCGAGTTCGCCGAGGCCACCGGAATCCCGGTCGCCGACACCCACGCGGGCAAGGGCGCGCTGCCCTGGGACCACGACCGGGCCGTCGGCGGTGTCGGCTCCACCGGGGCCGAGAGCGCCAACGCCCTGGCTCGCGAGGCCGACGTGGTGATCGGCGTCGGCACCCGCTACAGCGACTTCACCACCGCCAGCCACACCGTTTTCGCCGACCCGGACGTCACGTTCGTCAACCTGAACGTGGCCCGGCTCGACGCAGCCAAGCACGCGGCCACCCAGCTGGTCTCCGACGCGCGCACGGGTCTGGAGGCGCTGCGCCGGGAACTGGCCGGCTGGGAGGTCGCGGCCGACCACCGGGCCCGCACCCGGGAACTGGCCGACCGGTGGGCCGCGATCACCGACGCCTGCTACCACGTCGAGCACGGCCCGCTGCCCGCCCAGACCGCCGTCCTGGGCGTGCTCAACGAGGAGCTCGACGACCGCGACGTGGTCGTCAACGCGGCCGGGAGCATGCCCGGCGACCTACAGATGCTGTGGCGGGCCCGGGATCCCAAGGCCTACCACGTCGAGTACGCCTACTCCTGCATGGGATACGAGGTGGCCGGCGGTCTCGGCGTCAAGATGGCCGACCCCTCCCGTGAGGTGGTCGTCCTGGTCGGCGACGGGTCCTACCTGATGATGGCCCAGGAGATCGTCACCATGGTCTCCGAAGGGCTGAAGGTGATCATCGTCGTGGTCCAGAACCACGGCTTCGCCTCCATCGGGTCGCTCTCGGAATCGCTGGGCTCGCAGCGGTTCGGCACCCGGTACCGCTACCGCGACCCCGCCACCGGGCGGCTCGACGGAACGGTCCTCCCCGTCGACCTGGCCGCCAACGCCGCCAGCCTCGGCGCCACGGTCATCCGCGCCGAGGGGATCGAGGGCCTCCGTGCCGCCATCGCCGAGGCCAAGGCCGCCGACACCACGACGGTCGTGCACATCGAGACCGACCCGGTGGGTCCCAACCCGCCCGGCAGCGCCTGGTGGGACGTACCCGTCAGCCAGGTCTCCGACCTGGACAGCACCCGCGACGCGTACGAGACCTACCGCTCCCACCAGCAGGGACAGCGCCACTACCTGTGACGCCTCCCGGAAGAAGGAACCGACAGTGAAGACCATCCAGCACTGGATCGACGGGGCCGCGACCTCCGGGGCCTCGACCCGCACCGCGCCGGTGTGGGACCCGGCCACCGGGCGACAGCAGGCCGCCGTCCTGCTCGCCGAGCAGGCCGACGTCGACGCCGCGGTCGCGGCCGCCGCCAGGGCCTTCGAGAGCTGGGGCGACTCCTCCCTGACCAAGCGCACCCGCGTCATGTTCTCACTGCGCGAACTCCTGGCCAGGCACGAGGACGAGATGGCCCGGATCATCGCCGCCGAGCACGGCAAGGTCGTCGACGACGCCAAGGGCGAGATCGTCCGCGGCCGTGAGGTCGTCGAGTACGCGTGCGGCATCATCAGCGCCCTCAAGGGCGGCTACTCCGACCAGATCTCCACCGGGATCGACACCTTCGACTTCCGCCAGCCGCTGGGCGTCGTCGCGGGCATCACCCCGTTCAACTTCCCGATCATGGTGCCGTTGTGGATGCACCCGATCGCGATCGCCTGCGGCAACACGTTCGTCCTCAAGCCCAGTGAGCGCGACCCCTCGGTGTCCGACTTCGTCGCGCGGCTCTACGCCGACGCCGGACTGCCCGACGGCGTGTTCAACGTCCTGCACGGTGACAAGACCGCGGTCGACGGGCTCCTGGACCACCCGGACGTCGAGGCCGTCTCGTTCGTCGGCTCCACGCCGATCGCCAGGTACGTGCACGAGCGGGCCACCGCCTCGGGCAAGCGCGTCCAGGCCCTGGGCGGCGCCAAGAACCACGCGGTGGTCATGCCCGACGCCGACCTGGAGTTCGCCGCCGACCACCTGACCGCCGCCGCGTTCGGCTCCGCCGGGCAGCGCTGCATGGCCATCTCCGCGGTCGTCGCCGTGGGCGAGGCCGCCGACGCCCTGGTGCCGGTGCTCGCCGACAAGGCCAAGGCGATCAAGGTCGGACCCGGCCAGGACGCCACCAACGAGATGGGCCCGGTCATCACCGCCCAGGCCCGCGACCGCGTCGTCTCGTTCGTCGGCTCCGGCGAGGAGCAGGGCGCCGTCGTGGTGGTCGACGGCCGCGACCTGGAGGTGGAGGGGCACCAGGAGGGCTTCTTCGTCGGCCCGTCACTGCTCGACAGGGTCACCGCGGACATGGACGTCTACCGGCAGGAGGTCTTCGGGCCGCTGCTGGTCGTGGTCCGCGCGGCCGACCTCGACGAGGCGATCGCACTCATCAACGCCAACCCGTACGGCAACGGCACCGCCATCTTCACCGGCGACGGCGAGGTCGCGCGCCGCTTCCAACGCGGGGTCACCGTCGGGATGATCGGCGTCAACGTGCCGATCCCGGTCCCGATGTCGCACTACTCCTTCGGTGGATGGAAGGACTCGCTGTTCGGCGGCGACCACATCCACGGACCCGAGGGCGTGCACTTCTACACCCGCGCCAAGGTCGTCACCAGCCGGTGGCCGCACGTCGACCGCTCGGTCGCGGCCGCCTTCGACTTCCCGACCCACGGCTGAGGCGGTCCGGGCCGCGGTACCGACTCCACCGTGGCCCGGCCCCCGGTTCACCTTTCAACGCGTTCTTCGAAACGAGGCAGAAATGACCGACAAACTGGTCCTCGGGTCCGCACCCGACTCCTGGGGCGTGTGGTTCCCCGAGGACGAGCACCAGACGCCGTGGAACCGGTTCCTCGACGAGCTGTTCGAGGCCGGGTACGAGTGGCTCGAACTGGGCCCCTACGGGTACCTGCCCACCGACCCCGCGCAGCTGGCCGACGAGGTGGGCCGACGCGGCCTGAAGGTCTCCGGCGGCACCGTGTTCGGCAACCTGCACGACCCGGACGCCTGGGACGACACCGTCGCCACGGTCCGCAGGGTGGCCGAGCTGACCGCCGCCGTGGGCGCGCACCACCTGGTCTTCATCCCGCCGATGTACCGCGACGAGAAGACCGGGGAGTTCAGCGAGTCCCCGACGCTCGACGACGGACAGTGGCGTCATCTGCACCGGTCCGCCGACGAACTCGGCAAGATCCTGCTCAACGACCACGACGTGCGGCTGTGCCTGCACTCGCACGCCGACAGCCACGTCCAGACCCAGCCCGAGATCGAGCGCTTCCTGGACGGCACCGACCCGGAGTACGTCTCCCTGTGCCTGGACACCGGGCACGTCGCCTACGGGGGCGGCGACGCGGTCGACCTGATCCGCCGCTACTCCGAGCGCGTGGACTACGTCCACATCAAGCAGATGGACCCGGAGATCATCCGCCAGGTCCATGAGGAGAAGCTCGGCTTCGGCGAGGCCGTCAAGCGCGGCGTGTGCGTGGAGCCCCCGGCGGGGGAGCCCGCACCCGCGGCGGTGATCGACGCGCTGCGCGAGGTCGACGCCCGCCTGTTCGTGATCGTCGAACAGGACCTCTACCCCTGCGAGCCGGACGTCCCGCTGCCCATCGCGGTCCGGACCCGCAAGTACCTCAACGGCTGCGGATTGGGGGCGCGCCACCAGAAGGCCTGACACACAGCCCGACCACGCTGAGCCGCCGGTGCGGTGGCTCCCCGCAAGTCGCGTCCGCCCCTCGTGACCGCCATAACCGCAGTCGAGTGAATCCCCCTGACCGATGAGAGGTCTCATCATGAAGCGCAACACCAGCCACACCGCTCTGATCGCCGGTGCCGCGGGCCTGGTCCTCGCCGCCTCGGCCTGTAGCTCCGAGGGCGGCCGCGACGTGGCAGAGGAGGGCGTCGACACCCCGGAACTCACCATCGCGATGATCACCCACGAGGTCCAGGGCGACACGTTCTGGGACATCATCCGCTCGGGCGCCGAGGACGCGGCGGCCAAGAGCGGCATCACCCTGGAGTACGCCGCCGACCCCGAGGCCAGCGAGCAGGCCGGCCTCATCCAGAACGCGGTCGACCGCGGCGTGGACGGCATCGCCGTCACCCTGTCCAAGCCCGACGCGCTGGAGGGCGCCATCGCCGACGCCCAAGAGGCCGGCATCCCGGTGGTCGCGTTCAACTCCGGTATCGAGGACTGGGCGGACATGGGCGTCCAGCAGTACTTCGGCACGGACGAGCACCTGGCGGGGACCGCCTTCGGCGAGCGCCTCAACGAGGTCGGCTCGGAGAAGGCCCTGTGCGTCATCCAGGAGCAGGGGCACGTCGCCCTGGAGACCCGCTGCGCCTCCCTGGGCGAGGCCTTCGAGGGCGAGTCCGAGGTGCTCTACGTCGACAGCGCGAACATGCCCGAGGTCCGTTCCGGCATCTCCGCCAAGCTCCAGCAGGACGACGAGATCGACTACGTCGTCACGCTGGGCGCCCCGATCGCCATGACCGCGATCGACGCCATCGACGACGCGGGCAGCGACGCCACCGTCGCCACCTTCGACACCAACAGCGACCTGGTCGGGGCACTCCAGGAGGGCGTCGTCCAGTGGGCCGTCGACCAGCAGCCCTACCTGCAGGGCTACCTGGCGGTCGACTCCCTGTGGCTCTACAACACCAACGGCAACACCTCCGGCGGCGGCACCGAGCCCGTCCTGACCGGACCGGCGTTCATCGACGAGACCAACGTCGACCAGGTCGCCGAGTACGCCGAGCGGGGAACGCGATGACCACGGGTCGGACCCTCAGCCCCACGGCGCCGAAGGGCGGCTCGGAGAAGAGCCTCCGGGTGACCCAGCGGTCGGCGCTGCGCAAGTTCATGACCCGGCCGGAGGTCGGCTCCCTGGTCGGCGCGATCATCGTCTTCAGCGTCTTCTTCACCATCGCCGACCCGTTCCGCACCGGTGCCGCGTTCGCGACGATCCTGTACGCGAGCTCCACCATCGGCATCATGGCGGTGGGCGTGGCACTGCTGATGATCGGCGGCGAGTTCGACCTCTCCGCCGGCGTCGCGGTGATCGCCTCCGGGCTCACCGCCTCCATGTTCGCCTGGTACTTCTCGGTGAACGTGTGGGTCGGCGCCGCGGCCGCCCTGGTGGTCTCGCTCACCATCGGGTTCCTCAACGGGTGGATCCTCGTCCGCACCAGACTGCCCAGCTTCCTGGTGACGCTGGCGATGTTCCTGATGCTCCAGGGCCTCAACATCGCGATCACCAAGCTGATCACCGGGCAGGTCTCCACCACGAACATCTCCGCCATGGACGGCTTCGATTCGGCGCGGGCGGTCTTCGCCTCCAGCTTCTCCGTCATGGGGATCAACGTCCGGATCACCGTCGTGTGGTGGATGGTGTTCATCGGCCTGGCCACGTGGGTGCTGATGCGGACCAAGGTCGGCAACTGGATCTACGCGGTCGGCGGCGACCAGGAGAGCGCGCGGGCGGTCGGCGTGCCGGTCGCCAGGGTCAAGATCGGCCTGTTCATGACGGTCGGCTTCATGGCCTGGTTCTCCGGCATGCACCTGCTCTTCATGTTCAACACGGTGCAGTCCGGTGAGGGCGTCGGCAACGAGCTGCTCTACATCATGGCCGCCGTGGTCGGCGGGTGCCTGCTCACCGGCGGCTACGGGACCGTGGTCGGCGCCGCGATCGGCGCCTTCATCTACGGCATGACCCGCCAGGGCATCGTCTACGCCGGCTGGGACAACAACTGGGTGTTCTTCTTCGTCGGCGCGATGCTGCTGCTGGCGGTCGTCGTCAACGGCTGGGTCCGCACCCAAGCGAACAAGAGGTGACCGAGGTGAGCACGATGACGAGTGCGAAGGCGACGTCGAAGGAGTCCGCCGACGCCGGAGCGCAGACCGCCCCGCTGCTCGAACTGGACGGGGTCGGCAAGAGCTTCGGCAACATCAAGGCGCTGACCGACATCAGTCTGAAGGTCGGTGCGGGCGAGGTCACCTGCATCCTCGGCGACAACGGCGCGGGCAAGTCCACGCTGATCAAGATCATCGCCGGGCTGTACAAGCCCACGTCGGGCCGCTACCTGGTCGACGGCGGGACGGTGGACTTCTCGTCCCCGCGCGACGCACTGGACCTGGGCATCGCCACCGTCTACCAGGACCTGGCGATCGTGCCGCTGATGCCGGTGTGGCGCAACTTCTTCCTCGGCTCCGAGCTGCGCAAGGGGGTCGGCCCCTTCCGGATGCTCGACACCGCCCGGATGCGCCGCATCGCCGACGAGGAGCTGAGGAAGATGGGCATCGACCTGCCCGACATCGACGCTCCGGTCGGCAACCTGTCCGGCGGACAGCGCCAGGTCGTGGCGATCGCCCGCGCGGTGTACTTCGGGGCCCGGGTCCTGATCCTGGACGAGCCCACGGCGGCGCTGGGCGTCAAGCAGTCCGGCGTGGTCCTGAAGTACATCAACGCGGCCCGCGACGCGGGACTGGGCGTCATCTTCATCACGCACAACCCGCACCACGCGTTCCTGGTCGGCGACCACTTCGTGATCGTCAAGCTCGGCCGGATGGAGCTGGACCAGCCCCGTTCCGAGCTGACCCTGGACGACCTCACCCACCACATGGCGGGCGGGGCCGAGCTGGACGCGCTACAGCACGAGCTCAAGCGCGGTGAGGCGCCCGAGGTCGCGCCGCTGCACGGCTCCGGGGGCGAGGGCCCCGATGTCCGACGACTCTGACGGCCCTTCGGCCGTACGGATGGAACGAGAGAGGAGACGGGCACGATGACCGTCAAGGTAGGAGTGATCGGCACCGGCTGGATCGGGGCCGAGCACATCCGGAGGATCACCACCTCGATCGGTGGTGCCGAGGTGGTCGCGGCGACCGACATCGACGCCGACCGGGCTGCCCGGGCGGTCGAGGGGACCGGTGCGCGCGTGCTGGCCGACGGTACGGAGGTGATCGCGGCCGACGACGTCGACGCGGTCGTGGTCACCTCCTGGGGGCCGGCGCACGCCGAGTCGGTGCTCGCCGCCATCGCGGAGGGCAAGCCGGTCTTCTGCGAGAAGCCGCTGGCCACCACCGCCGAGGACGCCCAGCGCATCCTCGACGCCGAGCAGCGGCACGGTTCGCGGCTGGTGCAGGTCGGCTTCATGCGGCGCTTCGACGCCGGCTACGTCCAGATGAAGGAGGTCGTCTCCTCGGGTGGGATCGGCGCCCCCCTGATGGCGCACTGCGTCCACCGCAACCCGACGGTGCCCGAGACGTACCACTCGGAGATGGCGGCGCAGGACACCGCCGTGCACGAGATCGACGTGATGCGCTGGCTGCTGGACGACGAGATCTCCGCCGTCCAGGTCATCACCCCGCGCCTGACCGGCAACCGCTTCGAGCACCTGCGCGATCCGCAGTTCATGCTCTTCGAGATGGCCGGTGGGGCACGGGTGGACCTGGAGGTGTTCGTCAACTGCCGGTACGGCTACGAGATCGGCTGCGAGGTCGTGGGTGAGGAGGGCACGGTCCGGCTCCCGGAGATCCCGGGCGTGGTCGTGCGGAACTCCGGCCACCGGAGCACCCCGGTCCTACAGGACTGGACGACGCGGTTCGCCGCCGCCTTCGACGCCGAGTTCGAGGCGTGGGTCCGGGAGGTCGCGGCGGGGACGCCGACGACCGGGCCCAATGCCTGGGACGGCTACGCCGCCACGGTCGTCACCGACGCGGCCGTGCGGTCGCTGCACTCGGGAGGGGTCGTGGAGACCGGGATCAAGGACCGGCCGGCCTTCTACGCCTGAGAGGGGTGTGAACAACGATGAAGATCGCGATCGACCCGTACATGTTCCGCGGCCTGCCGATGGCCGAGATGGTCCGGACCGTGGCGGACATGGGCTACTCGTACATCGAGCTGTCCCCGCGGGCCGAGTTCATGCCGTTCTTCCGGCACCCCCGGGCCGACGACGCACGGGTGGCCGAGCTGAGGTCCGTGCTGCGCGAGACCGGTGTGGAGCTGTCCTCGATCCTGCCGCTGTACACGTGGTCCAGTCCCGTCGAGGAGGAGCGCCGGGACGCGGTCCGCTACTGGAAGCGGATGATCGAGGTGGCGGTCGAGCTGGGCGTCACCCTGATGAACTCCGAGTTCAACGGCCGTCCGGAGAGGGCCGCCGAGAGCGAGGGGGCCTTCTGGCGGTCCATGGAGGAGCTGCTGCCGATCTTCGAGCGCGAGGGGATCGCCCTCAACCTGGAGGCGCACCCGGACGACTTCTGCGAGGAGAACGGTCCCGCCGTGGACCTGGTCCGGGCGATCAATCGGCCGTGGGTGAACTACCTGTACTGCGCTCCGCACACCTTCCACCTGTCGGGAGCCGAGCCCGGGGCGGACATCCGCGCGATGATGGAGTACGCGGGCGACAAGCTCAAGCACGTCCACATCGCCGACTCCTTCGACCACAAGGGGTCGTCGGGCCTGCGGTACATCCTCAACCCTCCGGGGACGACCGCGCGCGTCCACCAGCACCTGGACATCGGCCAGGGTGAGGTGGAGTGGGACGCGTTCTTCCAGACCCTGCGCGACCTGGACTTCGACGGGGTGGCCACGGTGTGCGTGTTCGGCTGGGAGGAGCGGGCGCGCGAGTCCTCGGAGTCCATGCTCGACCGGGTCACCAGGGAACTGGTGGCCTGACCCGGGACACCGGGGCGTCGATTCGGCGGCGTGACGCCGCCAGGGGCGCGACGGCCCCGGTCGGGCGCCGCGATCGGACCACCGGTCCGGTCGCGGCGCCCTCTTGCGTCCCTCGACCACCGGGTTCCCCGGAGGCGCTCGGCGCCGATGTTCGGGCCGCTGCGGCGCCCGGCGCCGGGGACTCCCGGTCGTACACGGTCCACGGGGGACCTCGAATCCCGGGGCGCGGGTCCGCCCTTGAGGTGGTCCGGGGACATCGGAGCGTCGTGGAGGCCGTGCCGGCGTCGCCGCGTCCGTTCCCCGTCGGGGGACGCCCTTCGATCGAGGCACGCCACATCATCCCCATTAATTCCCTTTGCATCCTTTGAGCAAGGAAGTTTAAAGTACTTTAATCAACTCCAAGGGGGAGTGGTGCGCCGGGGCCGGCGCGGAAAAGGGAGGGGTCCGCCCATGAGCGCGATCTATCGGTCCGAGGCGGGGGAGCGGGAGATCCTGCGGCGGTACCGGGAGGTGCTGGACACCTGGCCGGTGCCCGCCGAACGGGTACGACTGCCCACCCGCGAGGGCGAGACGTTCGTCCTGGTCAGCGGACCCGAGGACGCGCCGCCCGTGGTGCTGTTGCACGGATCGGGTGCCAACGGTTCCGTTTGGGCGGGGGACATCGCCTCCTGGTCCCGGAACCTGCGGGTGTACGCCGTCGACATGGTCGGCGAACCCGGGCTGAGCGCGCCTTCGCGCCCGGCTCTGGACTCCGACGCCGTCGCCCTGTGGCTGGACGACGTCATGGCGGGTCTCGGGCTGTCCCGGGCCGCCTTCGTGGGCATGTCCCTGGGCGGATGGACCGCGCTGGACCACGCGATCCGTCGCCCCGGCCGGGTCGAGCGGCTGGCACTGCTGTGCCCCGGAGGCATCGGTCGGCAGACCCCGCTGCGGCTGGCCGCCGCCCTGGCCTGGAGTCCGTTCGGTCGGTGGGGGCGGCGGCGCTCGGTGCGGGCCGTCCTGGGCCTGCACGCCCCCGAGCACGCGCCGGTGGTGGACGAGGTGACCGCGACCTTCGGGGCCTTCCTGCCGCGTACCGAGCGGCTGCCCGTGTTCTCCGACGCCGACCTGCGGGGCCTGGAGATGCCGGTGTTCGTCGTCGTGGGCGGCCGGGACCGCATGTTCGACTCCGCCCGGACCGCGCGGCGGGTGCGCGAGCACGTTCCGCGCGCCACCGTCACCGTGGTGCCCGACGCCGGGCACGCCCTCGTGGACCAAGGGCCCGCGGTGCTGGACTTCCTGCGCGCCGGGTGAACGTCAGGCGCGGTGGCGGCGTTGGTAGCGCGCGACGCGGACCCGGTTGCCGCAGCGTTCGGGGGAGCACCAGCGGTGTTCGGGGTGCGCGGGCAGGAACGACAACACGCAGTCGGGGGCCTCGCAAGCGCGCACCCGAACGCCGCCCCGAAGCGATCGCCGGGCTCATCGTGCAGAACGCCGACCTCTACGACGAGGGCCTCTCGCCCGGTGCGCGCGATTTCATCGCCCTGCGTCCCGAGCAGGCCGGGGCGCGCGAGCGGATCCTGGACCTGTTCACCGTCGCGGGCACCCGAAGCCGGTACGAGACCGGTGTCGCCGACCTCGAACATCTCGCCCCCGACGGCTGGGTGCTGGACCAGTACTTCCTGGAGTCGCCCGGTCGCGCGGACGCCCAGGCGGCGCTCGCCTTCGACTACCACTCCAACCTGGCCGCCTACCCGCGCCGGCAGGCCCACCTGCGCGCACTGGCCCCGCCGACGCCGGTGCTGTGGGGCGAGGGCGACCCCTTCTTCCCCGAGCCGGGTGCGCACGCTTACCTGCGGGACCTGCCCGAGGCCGAGGTGCACGTCTTGGACACCGGTCATTTCGCGTTGGAGGAGCGGCTTTCGGAGATGGCTCCGCTGATCACCGACTTCCTGGACCGACTCCCCGAAGGAGGGCGCAACGCCGGCGCGGGGCAGGCCCTCGCGCGATGACCCCCCGGCGACGGGGTCCGGATGATCCGGGAACGGGTCGGTTCGCCCGGCGCGGTCGCGCCGTCGAGGGTCGTCCGCTCAGTCGATCTTTTGTCCTAGGACATATCGGCGTATGATGGGGGCATGCCGGAACCGACCATCACCGGGGATTCCGCGGCCGCGATCGCCGACTCGGTACGCGACCTGATCGCGCGCGGGGAGTTGCGCCCGGGCGATGTGCTGCCCTCGGTCCGCGCGCTGGCCGCCGTGCGGGGGGTGAACCGCAACACCGTCGCGGCCGGATACGCCGCGCTGGCGGCGGCGGGGATCGTCGAGACCCGCCGCCGCGGGGGCACGGTGGTGCGCGCCCTGGTGCCCGTGGCCGGCGAAGGCGCCTCCGCGCTCGGCGACGCGGTGAACCTCGCCGACGGCAACCCCGATCCGGCGCTCCTGCCCGCACTGCCCGACCTACGGGGCTACTCGACCGTCCTGTACGGCTCGCCCGGGATCGATGAGCGACTGGGCCGCTGGGCCGAACGGCACCTGCTCCCCGACGCCGGTCCCGACGGGGCACTCGTGCTCACCCACGGAGCCGTGGACGCGGTCGAGCGCGTGCTGAGCGCGCACCTGACGCGCGGGGACGCGGTCGCCGTCGAGGACCCGTGCTTCCTGTCCAGCATCGGCACGCTCCGGCTCAACGGATACCGCCCCGTGCCCGTGCCGATCGACGAACACGGCATGACCACCGACGGACTGCGCGCGGCCCTGCGAGCGGGGGTGCGGGCGGTGGTGTGCACCCCGCGGGCGCACAACCCGACCGGGGCGAGCCTGACCGCGCGGCGCGCGGAGGAACTGCGCGCGCTCCTGGCGGCCCATCCGGAGGTGCTGGTGATCGAGGACGACCATTTCTCGGCCCTGGCCCGCACCCCCTACCGGCGCGTCACCCCCGTCGGTACGGCCCGGTGGGCGTTGGTCCGCTCGGTCTCGAAGTTCCTGGGCCCGGACATGCGTCTGGCCCTGACGGTGTGCGACCGCGACACCGCGGACCGGTTGCGGGCTCGTCCGGCGGCGGCCGCGTGGGTCAGCCACGTGCTCCAGCACCTGGTCGCCGGCGTCCTCACCCACTCCGCCACCCCGGCCCGGCTGGACCACGCCGCCCGGACGTACGCGGACCGGCGCAGGTTGTTGACCGACGCCCTGGCCGCCCACGACCTGTCCTGGTCGGAGGCGGCGGACGGCCTCAACGTGTGGATCCCCCTGGCCGGGGTCCCGGAGGCGGTCGTGGTGAACGCCCTGGCCGACCACGGGTGGGCCGTGCGCCCCGGGTCGCTGTTCACCCTGGCCCACGGGCCGGCCATCCGGGTCACCACCTCCACCCTCCTCCCCGAACACGCCGACGCCTTCGCCGCGCGGCTGGCCACCACCCTCGCCTCGATCACCTCGGAGAGTCCATGTTCACCGGCCTGAGCGCCTTCCCCTTGACCCCGCTGGACGACGACCGCTTCGACGAGCGCGCCTACGCCCGGCTCGTCACCCGCCTGGTCGAGGCCGGCGTCGACTCCATCGGCGCGCTGGGATCCACCGGCTCCTACGCCTACCTCGACCGCCGGGAGCGCGGCCGTGTGGCCCGAGCCGCCGTGCGCTCGGCGGGCGACACCCCGGTGATCGTCGGAATCGGAGCGCTGCGCACCTCCCAGGTGCGGGCCTTGGCCCAGGACGCCCAGGAGGCCGGCGCGGCCGGCGTGCTGCTGGCCCCGATGAGCTATCAGGCGCTCACCGACGACGAGGTGTTCGGACTCTACGAGGACGTCACCGCCGACCTGTCGGTGCCGCTGGTGGTCTACGACAACCCGGGCACGACGCACTTCACCTTCTCGACCGAGCTGTACGCGCGGATCGCGGGGCTGCCGAACGTGGCCGCGATCAAGATCCCCCCGGTCCCCCCGGACCCGGACGCCGCCCGTGAGCACGTCGCGGCGATCCACCGCGCGGTCCCCGAACACGTGCGCATCGGCGTCTCCGGTGACGGTGCCGCCGTCACCGGGCTGAACGCCGGCGGCCGGGTCTGGTTCTCCACGGTCGGCGGTACGGTGCCCGGCATCGTGACGCCCCTGGCCCGGGCCGCGCTCGACGGGGACCCCGCGGTCGCCGTGGCCGGGTCGAAGCGGTTGCGGCCCCTGTGGGATCTGTTCGCCGCCCACGGCAGCCTGCGGGTGACGGCGGCGATCGCCGAACACCTGGGGCTGGTCGCCCCGCACTGCCTGCCCCGCCCGGTCCTGGGGCTGGCCGCCGCCCAGCGTGAGCGGGTGGCCCGCCTGGTCGAGGAACTGCGCCTGGCGTGAGCCGCACGAACACCCGGCCCGGATGAGGGCCGCCCCCACGCCTTCGCGGCCGCCGCGCCGGCACGCTCCGCCGATGCCGGCCAGGGCGCACGGTGGCGGGTCGGGGCCCTCAGGTGAGGGTCGTATCCGGATCGGCCCGGCGAGGACCTCGGTCCCCGGGGGACAGGTGCGCCTCCAGGGAGTCCAGGACGGAGGCCAGACCGGAGCGGAAGGTCTCGCGGGCCTCCTGCTCCAGGTAGGGCTCGTCCTCTGTCTCGTTGACGAACGCGCCCGCCTCGGCCATCGCCGACAGCACCGGGAAGCGCGTCGTGAAGTCGGGGGCGACCTCCTCCAGCAGCGCCGAGCGCTCGTACCACCACTCGTCCTCGGGCACACCGGTGACCGCCTCGGCACGACGTGCCTCGGCGGCGGTCTGCACCTGGCCGCGTACCAGGTTGTGCAGGGTGCCGTAGGTGTTGCGGATACGGGCCGGAGACAGTCCGGCCCCGTGCAGGACGCCCGCCAGCGATTCGAGGAGCCGGTACTCGTTGGGGCCCAGGACCGGGCGGGCCAGCGAGACCTCCAAGGTCCACGGGTGGCGCAGGTAGAAGTCCCACAGGCGGTGCGCCCACGCCTCGGTGGCGGTGCGCCAGTCGGGGGAGTCGTCGGCCTCGGCGGCGTCGGCGGGTTCCCCGAAGGCGTGGTCGTACATCAGCTCGACGAGCTCGTTCTTGCTGGCCACGTAGGTGTAGAGGGACATGGCGGTGCGTCCCAGGCGTTCGCCGACGGCACGCATGGACAGCGCCTCCATGCCGTCGGTGTCGGCCACCGAGACGGCGGTCTCCACCACCAGGTCCACGCTGAGTTCGGGACGGCGTCCGGGGGCCGCCGGCTCCGGGCGGTCCCTCCGATCGCGCCACAGCAGGGTCATCGCCCTGCGTGCGTCCCCCTGTCCGGCGTACACGACCACGATTGTCCCCCTTATGCCATAAAATCTTTCAGGCAAATACTTTATCGCATAAGGAAACTTGGGGTACAGCGTGCGAACCGAGCATCCGGCCGACGGCCACGACAGCATCCAGGTCCGCGGGGCCAGGGAGAACAACCTCACGGGCGTCGACGTCGACATCCCCAAACGCCGCCTGACCGTGTTCACCGGCCTGTCCGGTTCGGGCAAGTCCTCACTCGTCTTCGGCACCATCGCCGCCGAGTCCCAGCGGCTCATCAACGAGACCTACACGACCTTCGTCCAGTCGTTCATGCCCAGCCCGGCCCGCCCCGAGGTGGACACGCTGCGCAACCTCAGCGCGGCGATCATCGTCGACCAGGAGCGCATGGGCGCCAACTCCCGCTCCACGGTGGGCACCGCCACCGACGCCGCCGCGATGCTGCGGATCGTCTTCAGCCGGGTGGGCACCCCGCGCCTGGAACCCTCCAGCGCGTTCAGCTTCAACAACGCCGAAGGCATGTGTCCCGAGTGCGAGGGCCTGGGCCGCGTCAACGCGATCGACGTCGACGAACTGGTCGACGCCGACCTGTCCCTGAACGAGGGCGCCATCACCGCGCCCGGGTACGGCGTGGGCACCTGGTACTGGCAGATCTTCGCGGGCTCCGGGTTGCTGGACCCCGACAAGAAGGTGCGCGACTACACCGACGGGGAGCGCCACGACCTCCTCCACCACCCCGGCACCAAGATCAAGGTGGGCACCAACAACGTCGGCTACGAGGGCCTGGTCCCCAAGATCAAGCGCACCTACCTGGTCAAGGACCGCGACAAGATGCAGGCGGGGCTGCGCGCGTTCGTGGACCGCGCCGTCACCTTCTCCACCTGTCCCGAGTGCGAGGGCACCCGCCTCAACGCCGCCGCCCGGTCGGTGAAGGTCGCCGGACGCACCATCACCGAATGCTCGGCCATGCAGATCGACGACCTGGCCGTGTTCGCCCGCTCCCTGGACGAGCCCTCCGTCAAACCCCTCCTGGACACGCTGGGGCACACCCTGGACTCCCTGGTGGAGGTCGGACTCGGGTACCTCAGCCTGGACCGGGAATCGGGCACCCTGTCGGGCGGGGAGTCCCAGCGGGTGAAGATGGTCCGCCATCTGGGCTCCAGCCTCAGCGACGTCACCTACGTGTTCGACGAGCCCACCGTCGGACTGCACCCGCACGACATCGAGCGGATGAACGGCCTGCTGCTGAGCCTGCGCGACAAGGGCAACACGGTGCTGGTGGTCGAGCACAAGCCGGAGACGATCGCCCTGGCCGACCACGTCGTGGACCTGGGGCCGGGCGCCGGTCCCGCCGGCGGTCGCATCACCTACACCGGCGACGTCGCGGGACTGCGCGCCTCGGGCACCCTCACCGGCGACCACCTGGGCCACCGGGCCCGGCTGCGCGAGGAGGTGCGCACCCCGAGCGGGGTACTGCCCATCACCGGGGCGACCTCCCACAACCTCAAGGACGTCAGCGTGGACGTCCCCCTGGGGGTGCTCACCGTGGTCACCGGCGTGGCCGGGTCGGGCAAGAGCTCCCTCATCCACGGGGCGTTGCCGGGCCGCGAGGGCGTGGTGGTCGTCGACCAGTCGCCCATCAAGGGATCACGGCGCTCCAACCCCGCCACCTACACCGGTCTGCTGGACCCGATCCGCACCGCCTTCGCCCGCGCCAACGGGGTCAGGGCGGCCCTGTTCAGCGCCAACTCCGACGGTGCCTGCCCCGAGTGCAAGGGAGCCGGGGTCATCTACACCGACCTGGCGATGATGGCCGGCGTGGCCACGACCTGTGAACAGTGCGAGGGCAGGCGGTTCCGGCCCGAGGTGCTCGTCCACGAGCTGCGCGGCCGCAACATCGCCCAGGTGCTGGCGATGTCGGTGGTGGAGGCCCGGGAGTTCTTCCCCTCCGGCAACGCCCGCGTCATCTTGGACCGTCTCCACGACGTAGGCCTGGGTTACCTGGGTCTCGGTCAGCCGCTCACCACCCTCTCGGGCGGTGAGCGCCAGCGCCTCAAGTTGGCGATCTCCATGGCCCGCCAGGGCGCGGTGTACGTGATGGACGAACCCACCAGCGGCCTGCACCTGGCCGACGTGGACCGGTTGCTGGCGCTGCTGGACCGCCTGGTGGACGACGGCAACACGGTGATCGTCATCGAGCACCACCAGGCGGTGATGGCGCACGCCGACCACATCATCGACCTGGGACCGGGCGCCGGGTACGAGGGCGGCCGGGTGGTGTTCGAGGGCTCCCCGGCGGCGCTGATCGCCGACGCCGACACCCTCACCGCCCGCCACCTGCGCACCTACCTGGGGCGATGACCCCGCTCACCCCACCCCGGAGTGGCACCGCCCCGCCCCCCGGCGGGTCCACCGTGCGGGCGTCTCGCCCACCGCTTCCCCTGCCCGGGACGCGGTGGGCGGCGACGCCCGCCGTCACGGCCGGGGACCACGTACGGAACGAGGACGTGAGCGCGGAACCGAGGGTCCCCGTTCCCCGGGCGCGCCGAGCACGAAGCGGAGGCTCACCGGGACACGACCCGGCGGGGTGGGCGAGAGGCGCGGAAAACCGACCGGTAGGCGAGGGGGCTCACGCCGACGACCCGGTGGAAGTGGCGGCGCAGCGTGGTGGCGGTGCCCATGCCGCAGCGGGCGGCGATCTGCTCGACGGTGGCGTCGGTGCTCTCCAGGAGTTCCTGGGCCAGGTGGATGCGCCGACGGTGCAACCACGCCAACGGCGTCGTCCCCGTTTCGGCCCGCATCCGCCGGACGAGCTGTCGGGAGCTCAGACCGGCCCGTCGGGCCAGGTCCTCGACGGTCAGTGGCAGGTCGAGGCGTGCGCGGGCCCACTCCAGGGCCTCGCCCAGGGTGTCGGCGGGGTGGGGGACGGCCGGTGGGGCGATGAACTGGGCCTGACCGCCCGGGCGATGGGCCGGTGCCACGAGGCGGCGGGCGAGCCCGGCGGCAGCCGCGGCCCCGTGGTCGAGGCGCACCAGGTGCAGGCACAGGTCCAGGGCCGCGGTCTTGCCCGCCGAGGTGAGGACCCGACCGTTGTCGGTGTAGAGGACGTCGGCGCGCACCTCCACGGACGGGTGGAGCCGGGCCAGCGCGTCGGCGTGCATCCAGTGCGTGGTGGCGGCCAGGCCGTCGAGCAGGCCGGCGGCGGCGAGCACGAAGGAGCCGGTGCACAGGGACACGATCCGGCTCCCGGCGTCGTGGGCCGCGCGCAGGGCCGACAGGAACGCGGGGGAGGGGTCCGCCTCGGGGAGGCGGGTCGCGGGCACGACCACGGTGTCGACCCCGACCAGGTCCGCCCACCGTCGCGCGGGAACCCCCGGCAGCGGAGGGGCGACCGCGCCGTCGGCGGTATGGGCGGTCAGCCGGTACCAGCCGCCGTCAGGGGACAGGTCGGAGCGGTCGACTCCGAAGACCTCCGCGGCGATCGCCGTCTCGTAGGGCATCGTGTGCTCGTGTACGGCGATTCCAACGGAGTGCATGTCGGAAAGTGTACGGAGGATGTCGGATCGGACGCTGGTGCGTCGCGGGCCCGGGGCGAAGGATGGACCCGTGAATGCATCGAGGAGCACATCGCGCGCACACGGACGTGTACTGGTCCACGGCGCCTACGGCCACACCGGCCGGTTCGTGATCGACGAGTTGGTGCGCCGTGGTCTGGAGCCGGTGCCGTCCGGGCGCGACGCGGAGCGGCTCGCCGAGGTGGGCCGTCGGTACCCCGGTGTCGAGGTGCGTCCGACGGGGGACGCCGAGTCGCTGGGAAGGGCGGTCGAGGGTGTGGCGGCGGTGGTCAACTGCGCCGGCCCGTTCCTGGACACCGCGGGACCGGTGGCCGCCGCGGCGGTGCGGGCCGGAGCCCACTATCTGGACGTGACCGCCGAACAGGCCTCGGTGCGGGCCACCTACCGAGAGCACGGCGATGCCGCCGCCGCGGCGGGCGTGGTGGTCCTGCCGGCGATGGCGTTCTACGGCGGTCTCGCCGACCTGCTGGCCTCCGCCGTGGTCGGTGGACGCACGGGCGGGGTGGAGGCGATCACGGTCGCCATGGGGCTGGACCGGTGGTGGCCCACCGAGGGTACGAGGATCACCGGCGAGCGCAACACGGCCCGCCGCCTGGTCGTCGCCGACGGACGGTTGGCGCCCCTGGACGCGGCGGCACCGCGCATCTGGGACTTCCCCGCCCCTCTCGGGAGACAGAAGGTGGTGGATCTCCCGTTCTCCGAGGTCATCACGATGCACCGCCATCTGGGGGCGCGACGGATCGTCTCCCATCTGAGCGAGGCGCCCCTGAACGAGCTGCGCGATCCGACCACCCCCGGGCCCGAGGCGACCGATGAGACCGGGCGGTCCGACCAGAGGTTCGCGGTCGACGTCCGGGTGCTCCTCGACGGGGTCGAGCACCGGGCCCTGGCCACCGGCCGGGACATCTACGCGGTGACCGCGCCACTGGTGGTCGAGGCGGTCGCGCGCCTGCTGGACGGCCGTTCCCACGCGGTCGGGGCCGTCGCCCCCGGGGAGGTGTTCGACGCCGCCGACTTCCTGGCGGCCCTGTCCCCCGAGCCGCTGGCGGTGGATCTGTCCGAGGTCGTCGGGGCGCCGAGAAGGTAGGCGGCACCCGGGCACCCTCCGTTCGCCGTACCGAGCCCGCGCACCACCTCGGCGGGGCCCGGCGCGGTCACGGCCCCCGCCGGACCGCACCGGGCCCCCGCACCCGCGTCCCGGCGGTGCGGGGGCGCGGGGTGTCAGGCCCGGTCGGAGCCGTCGGAGACGGCCTCGGGGGCCTCGGTCGGCTGGGACAGGGTCCGCAGGCTCTCACCGGTCAGGACGGAGTGCACGCCGACGGCCACGGCGCCGATGCTGTCCACCCCGTACTGCATACCGTCGTTGCCGTCGGTGAGGACGACGATGTCGTAGTCGCCGATCGACGTGTCCTGGAACCCGCCCATGCTGTTGATCCGCCAGGTGTCGGTGTTGTCGTAGGGCAGCCAGCCGTTCTTGTGGTAGACCCCGGCGCCCGCGGGCGCACCCGTGGGAACGCCCCAGCGCTGCGACTCGATCACGTCGCCCATGAGGCCGCGGGCGTACGCGCGCTCGTCCGCGCCGAGCACGTCGTTCTCGGTGCGGAGCACGCCGAGCAGGGTGAGCTGGTCCCGGACGTTGATCTTCATCAGCCCGGTGTACCCCTCGGGGTGGAGCTTCGTGCGGTGCATCCCCGCGAGGTCGAGGAAGCGCTGGAGGCGCTCGGGGCCCAGCTGATTGCGCAGCTCCACCGCGGAGTCGTTCCCGGACACCGTGATCATGTCGGTCGCGAGCTCCTTCTCCCGGGAGGTGAGTTCGCGCCCCTCGTCCATGGCCGTGCGCAGCAGAGCGCCGAGGATGACCACCTTGCCGGTGCTGGCGGCGTCGAACCGGTTCTTCGCGCCCAGCGCGCAGACGAGGTCCCCATCGAAGGCGGAGACCCCCACGGAGATGGTCCCTTCGCGCAGGCGGACCTCCTGTCGGATCCGCTGGTCGAGTCGTTTCGCGATCTCGGGATGCGCCTTCGAGGTGCAGATGGGCGCCCTCTTGGCCTCGGGGGCGGCGGCTGCGGTCGTGGTCGGGACGATGGCGAGGCCCGCGGCCAGCAGGGCGGTCAGCGCCACGGCCGTGGCGCGGCCGGTGTTCGTTCGGTCAGTGGACGTCATGTGTCTCCTCGGAGTGGTCGGACGGCGGGGGCGAGGGGAACCGGAGGTGGGCCCCGACCCGAGGGGCCGGGACCGCCGGGCCGGAGCGTCACGCACGGACTCCGTTCGGCGGTACGACGTTCGTTCCGATGTGCTCTTCCTTTTCCGCTCCGCTCACCGGGACCGGTGAGCGGCGAATGCGTCCGATCGTTGGTGCGGCCGCATCGGAAGACCGTTCTTCCTTCGCGTCCACTCCTCTATCGCCTTTCCCGAACGGACGGTTCTCTGATTCCACGTCTTTCTGATGGAAAAGACGCGTCGGTCGCTTCTCCCGGAACACGGGAAGCCCGTGCTCGGAGCCGAAGACGCTCGCATCCTCCACGGAGAAAGCCCGCGAAGTCAAATCCTCCCGGAGCGCGCGCACATACTCTTCTCGACGTAGCCCGAGTTCAGGGAAAGCGAACTGCCGACGCGCCGGAATGTGATGATTCGATCATGAGATCCCATCACCCGGAATGTAATATTCGATGCGCGGATATCGCGGCCTGGTCAAACGCTGTACCGGTCGGCGGAGTTCGAGATCGTCGCCGGGCGCCGGGCGCGCTCCGCGGGCCCGGTCGGGGGTGCGGCGAGAGGCGGCGGGGGTGTTCCCGGTGCGGCCGCGTGAGCGGCCGCACCGGACCTGCGAGGGGTCAGGCCGTTGGCTCCAGCAGCGCCTTGAGCCGGACCAGGCGATCGCGCCAGGACTCCTTGGCCTCGGTCGCCGACTCCGGATCGGACAACCGGGACTGTTCCACCGCCACCGAGACCCGGTCGTTCTTCCCGGCGGTGAGGTAGAGGACCACCCGGGTGCCGTCGGTCAGGTCCGCGGTGATCCGCCTGGGCGCGTTGTGCGAGAGCACCGTCAGCTCCAGGCCGTCCGCCCAGCGTTCGCGGACCGACTCCTCCAGGAACGCCGTGAAGATCTCCTCCATCGGCGCGCGGACCGTCTTGGACGCGGTGACCGAGTACCCGTCCTCGCGCTGGCCGGGGACGCGCATCCCCCGTTCCTGCTCGTAGGCCACCGTCAGCGACTGGGCCCACCAGCCCGGCACGCCCTGATCCCGCATCAGATGGGCGGCGATCTCCTTGTGGGTGCGCCCGGTGGCGCCCCAGGTGTCCAGCAGGGCGAACCACGTGTCGTAGTCACGGCCGGTGCGCTCGCGCACCGCCTCCTCCGAGACGCGGCCCCGCATCGCCGCGGTGGGCGTCCCGGCGGGGGCCTCCACCGGCGCCGCGGGCGGTTCGGGAGGTGCGGCCGGGATCAGGTGGACGCGGGCCGCCGTGTAGCTCTCACCGGTCTTGGCCATACGCGAACGCACCCGCTGCTTGAACGACTTCTGCCTGGTCATGGCGTCTCCTCGGCGACAGCGGACCGACCCACGCTCGTCCACCCCGCCGTGAGGGCGCATCAGACCGGCGTCCCGAGGACTCGAAGTCCCCTTTGCCCCCTCTCAGCCGGTGGCGTGGGCACCGGAACCGGGGGTTGGGCGCGGGACCGCGCCGACTCTCAGTTTACTCCGATCACCGGCGTTCCTCCAGACCTGTGCACGATCACGGGTGGCACACCGTCACGCCCGCCCCGATCGGGGCCGGTGCGCCCACAGGGCGTGGCCGCCCGCGCCCTCGGGCACGAACTCCTCGCTCGTCACCGCCGGCCCCCGCCACGCCCGGTGGTCGGCGGCGTCGGCCTGACCCCACCGCGTCGGAACACCACCGCCCGACCGGTCCTCGTCCACCCCGGCCCAGGACCGATTCGTTACCGAAGGCACGGCCGTCATGGTGCGGCAGGGCGTCGTGGCCGCGCCGGACCGTCTGGGATCGTCCACGCCCGTCAGGCGTAGCCGGACGGCCGAGGCCCTCGCGAGGGGATCTCCCCCTCTCCGGCCCGGGGCCCGTCCGGGGCGGCTCAGGGGCATCCCCCATGGCGGTCCGGCCGCCGGTGCTAGATTCTGGCCATGCGGTCAAAAAATGAACCGAGCGGTCAGAAACGGTCCTTCATCGAGGAGGCCCGGCGGGAGCAGATCATCGCGGCGGCCATCGAGACCATCGCCGCGGTGGGGTTCCCCCGGGCCTCCCTGGCCCGGATCGCCGCCACGGCCGGCGTCAGCAAGGGCGTCATCTCCTACCACTTCGCCGGAAAGGACGAACTCGTGGACCAGGTGGTCACCACGGTCTACACCGACATCGCGGACACGATCCTGCCCGGGATCCTGGAGCAGGAGACCGCCACCGACATCCTGCGCGCCCACGTGACGGGCGTGGCCGAGTACGCCTTGGCCCATCCGGACCGGCTGCGCACGGTGACCGAGATCTTCGTGCACGCCCGCGGCGCCGATGGGACGCCCCGCTACGGGGTGGTGGCGGCCGAACCCCTCTACGAGTCCCTGGAGGGGCTCTACCGGGAGGGGCAGCGGAACGGGGAACTGCGCGTCTTCGACCCCCGGGTCATGGCGGTCACCCAGCAGGCGGGCATCGACGCGATGTTCGGCTACTGGCTGGCACACCCCGACACCGACCTGCTCGCCCACGCCCGTGAACTCGCCGACCTGTTCGTACGAGCGATCCGACCCGACTGAACCGCGCCCCGCACCCCCGACGACGAGGACGCACCATGGCACAGCCCGCCCCACCGATCACCGAACCCGCCGGCGGCACCCGAGCCCGCCTGCACCACATCGACAACCTACGAACGGCCCTGACCGTCCTGGTCGTGCTCCACCACGCGGCGTTGACCTACGGCAACATCCCCGTGTGGTTCTACCTGGAGCCGGTGGGAGACGCCTCGGCCGGGCTGCTGGACCTGTTCGTCATCCTCAACCAGACGTACTTCATGGGTCTGTTCTTCCTGCTGGCGGGCTACTTCGTGCCAGGCTCCGCCGACCGCAGGGGAACGGGCGGGTTCGTGCGCGAACGCCTGGTCCGTCTGGGCGTGCCCTTCCTGCTCTTCGTGCTGCTCGTCCGGCCGTTGCTGATGATCGCGCCCTACCGGGAGGCGATGGCCGATGGCCTCGTCGGCGACATTCCGTTCTGGCTGTTCGCGATCGTGACCTACGACCCGGGCCCCATGTGGTTCGTGGAGGTGCTGCTGGTCTTCAGCCTGGCCTACGCGCTGCTCCGTCGGCCTCGACGCGACCCGGCCGTCCGCCCCGACGCCGACGGACGCCTGCGGTGGCTCTGGCCGGTGTTCGGGTTCACCCTCGCTTTGGCCGTGGTGTCCTTCCTGTGGCGGTGGGTCAACCCGGCCCCCTACTGGCCGGTCCTGGGCCTGCCCAGCCCGGACCACCTGCCCCAGTACGTCGTGCTGTTCACGGTGGGCGCGGTCGCCTTCCGCCGCGACTGGTCCTCCCGTCTGCCCGGAGCCGCGGGCTGGTACGGGGCGGCCACGGCCCTGGCCGCGCTGGTCTGCTTCGTGGCCGCGCAGGGGGTCCTGGGCGAGGTCGCGTTCACCCCGGGGACCCCGCAGGCGCTGGTGGCCCTGGTGCTGGAGACCTTCCTGTCGGTGGGCACGGTTCTCGCCCTGTTGGTGTTCTTCCGCCGCTTCGTCACCGGTGGCGGCCGGGCCTCCCGGTTCCTGTCCGACAACGCCTTCGCCGTGTACGTCCTGCACCCGCTGGTACTGGTCCTCGGCGGGGTGGCGCTGGCCGGCTGGGAGGCGCCCGCGCTGATCAAGTTCCTGGGCCTGGCTGCGCTGGCGGTACCGGGGTGCTGGGCGCTGGCCGCCGGGGTCCGGGCGATCCCCGGGGCCCGGCGGATCCTCTGACGCCACGGGGTCGGGGCCGCCCACCACGGGCGGCCCCGACCCCGTGCCCGGCCTCCCGTCCCTGCGGTTAGGGTGCGGAACCGAGACCCACTGGAAAGGACCCGCGTGGCCACTCAGAAGGAACGCATGCTCGCCGGCGAGCCGTACCGGTCCGACGACCCCGAGCTCCAGGCCGAGCTCATCCACGCCGCGAAACTCGCGGATCGGTTCAACACCCTCCCGGTGGACGACCCGGCCCGGCACGAGGTGCTCACCGAACTCCTCGGCGACCTGGGCGAGGACACCTGGATCCGGCCGCCGTTGTACGTCGACTTCGGCTATCACGTCAGCGTCGGCCCGCGCACGTTCGTCAACTGCGGCGCGGTGATGCTCGACGTGGCGCCGATCCGGATCGGCGCGGACGTGCAGATCGGCCCCAACGTCCAGCTCCTCACCCCCACCCACCCGATCGAACCGGGCCCGCGCCGCGACAAGTGGGAGTCGGCCGAGCCCATCACCATCGGCGACAACGTGTGGCTGGGCGGCGGCGTCATCGTCTGCCCGGGGGTCACCATCGGCGAGAACACGGTGGTGGGCGCGGGCGCGGTGGTCACCCGCGACCTGCCCGCCGGCGTGGTCGCCGTGGGCAACCCGGCCCGGGTCATCCGCGAGATCGACGCCGACTGATCCCGCCGTGCGATGGGGACCGTCCCGCTTCCGGAGGCGGTCCCCATCGCCGTCCCCGAGGTCAACCTCCGAGGCGGTCCATGTTGTCCTCGCCCCAGGCGCCCAGAGCGTTCAGCGCCGGCAGGAGGGAACGCCCGAATTCGGTGAGGGAGTACTCCACCTTGGGCGGGACCCGGTCGTGGACCTCCCGGTGCACCAGCCCGTGCGCCTCCAGCTCGCGCAACTGGAGGATGAGCACCCGTTCGCTGATCCCCTCGACCGTGCGGCGCAGCTCCCCGAAGCGCAACGGCTCCTCCTGGAGCCACCACAGGATCAGGGCCTTCCACTTGCCCCCCATGGCGTGCATCGCCGCGTCGAGTCCGCAGATGTAGGTCCGGCCGCTCATCGCCCCTCCTCACTGACAAAAAGTTCAGTACCCGTCAAAAATATCGGTACTTGCGCGCATGTTCGTGCCCGATCCAGCATGGGGATCGGCCCCGGGCGAGCACGCCGGGGGCCGGTGCGGAACGAGGGTTCCTTCGAGGGCGGGAGAACGACATGGCACAGGAACGGCGCGGCGCGGTGACCGTCATCGGACTCGGGCTCATGGGCTCGGCACTGGCGAGGGCGTTCGTCCGGGCCGGCCATCCGACGACCGTGTGGAACCGGAGCCCGGACAAGGCCGCGCCGCTGGTGGCCGAGGGCGCCCGGCACCCCGGGACGATCGAGGCGGCGGTCGCGGCGAGCCCCCTGGTGATCACGTGTCTGAGCACCTACGACGCCACCCTCGCGGCGTTGGCGCCGACGGCCGCCGGGCTGCGGGGGCGCACCCTGGTCACCCTCAACTCCGGTACCCCGGCGGGGGCGCGGCGGATGGCGGAGTGGGCGTCCGGGCACGGCGCCCGGTTCCTGGACGGAGCGGTCAAGGACGTGCCCACGGCGGTCGGGGGAGCGGACACCCTGCTGTACTACTGCGGTGACCGGGAGGTGTTCGACGAACACGGGCCGACCCTGCGGGTGCTGGGCGGCGCCACGGTCCATCTGGGGGACGAGCCCGATCTCGCCTCCCTGTACGAGACGGCGGTGGGCGTGCCCCTGCTGCCGGCCCTCCTCGGCTTCTTCGAGGGTGCCGCCCTGATGCGCCGACGCGGACTGACGGCGGGCGCCCTGGTGCCCTACTCCGTCAGGTGGCTGGAGATGATCGCCTCGATCCTGCCCCTTCTCGCGGAGGAGATCGACGCCGGTCACTACACCGACCCGATCTCCACGGTGAACACCTTCCACGTGGGGATCCCCGAGGCCCGGCTCGCGGCCGAGGAGGCCGGGGTGGACGCCACCTGGCGGGCGGCCATGGACGACCTGCTCGAACGGGCGGTCGCGGAAGGGCTCGGCGAGCGGAGCATAGCGACGCTGTACGAACTGCTCGCAGGGCCCGCGCCGAGGCCCTGACACGGAACGGATCCGTCCCCCGGTGTGGCGCCACCGGGGGACGGGGTCGAGGATCCTCAGCGGACGGTCGAGGGTTCGTCGGTGGCGAACTGGGTGCGGTACAGCTCCGCGTAGCGTCCGCCCCGGGCCAGCAGCTCGGCGTGTCGGCCGCGTTCCACGATGTGCCCCTCCTCCACGACCAGGATGGTGTCGGCGGCGCGGACCGTGGCCAGCCGGTGGGCGATCACCAGGGCGGTGCGTCCCTCCAGCGCCTCGGCGAGGGCGGCCTGGACGGCGACCTCGGAGGTGGAGTCCAGGGCGGAGGTGGCCTCGTCGAGGATGACCACCTCAGGCCCGGTGATCAGCAGGCGGGCGATGGTCAGGCGTTGGCGTTCCCCGCCGGAGAAACGGTACCCGCGCTCGCCCACGACGGTGTCCAGGCCGTCGGGCAGCGAGGCGACGAGGTCGGCCAGGCGGGCACGGCGCAGGGCGTCCCAGATCTCCTCCTCGGTGGCGTCGGTGCGGCCCAGGGTCAGGTTGGCTCGGATGGACTCGTGGAACAGGTGCCCGTCCTGGGTGACCATGCCCAAGGTGGCGCGGATCGACGCGAAGGACAGTTCGCGCACGTCCCGTCCGCCCAGGCGGACGGTCCCGGAGTCGGTGTCGTACAGGCGCGGGGCGAGCTGGGCGATCGTGGACTTGCCGGCGCCGGAGGACCCGACCAGGGCGACGGTGCTGCCCGGCTCGACGGTGAAGGAGATGTCGTGCAGCACCCGGCGCCCTTCGGCGGGGTCCAGGGTGGCGACCTCCTCCAGGGAGGCCAGCGACACCTTGTCGGCGGAGGGGTAGGAGAAGGAGACCCGGTCGAACTCCAACGACACCGGCCCTTCGGGGAGGGTGTCGGCGTCGGGGGCCTCGCGCACCAACGGCCGCAGGTCCAGGATCTCGAAGACCCGGCTGAAGGCGACCAGGGCGCTCATGACCTCCACCCGCGCCCCGGCCAGCTCGGTCAGCGGCGCGTACAGGCGGGTCAGGAGCATGCCCATGGCCACGACCGTGCCGGCGTCCAGGTTCCCGGCCAGGGCGTGGAATCCGCCCAGGCCGTAGACCAGGGCCAGGGCGAGCGCGGAGACGAGGGTCAGGGCGGTGAAGAACACCTCTTGGACCATGGCGGTGCGCACGCCGATGTCGCGGACGCGGTCGGCGCGGCGGGCGAACTCGGCGGATTCGTGTTCGGGGGAGCCGAAGAGCTTGACCAGGGTGGCGCCGGGGGCGGAGAAGCGTTCGGTCATCTGCGTGCTCATGGCGGAGTTGTGCTGGGTGCGCTCGCGTTCGATGCGGGCCAGACGGGAGCCCATGAGGCGGGCGGGGTAGACGAACACGGGCAGCAGCACCAGGGCGGCCAGGGTGATCCACCAGGACAGGGTGAGCATCACGACCAGCGCGAGCACGAGGGTGACCAGGTTGCTCACGACCCCGGACAGGACACTGCTGAAGGCCCGTTGGGCGCCGATGACGTCGTTGTTGAGCCGGCTGATCAGGGCGCCGGTACGGGTGCGGGTGAAGAAGGCGACCGGCATGCGCTGCACGTGGTCGTAGACGGTGGTGCGCAGGTCCAGGATGAGGCTTTCGCCGAGGCCGGCCGACAGGCGGCGCACGATGAGGTTCAGGCCGGCCTCGACCAGGGCGACGACGGCGATGGCGCCGGCCAGGAGGAGAACGGTCTCGGGGGCGCCACCGGTGACGATGGTGTTCACGACCCGGCCGGCCAACAGCGGGGCGGCCAGCGCCAGGACGGCGACGACCACGCTCAGGGCCAGGAACCAGGCGAGGACGCGACCGTGGGGTCGGGCGAAGGTGGCGATACGGCGTAGTACCGGAAGGGAGAAGGGGTTTTGTTCCTCACGGGCGTGCATGGCGTGGTAGATCGAGTTCCACGCGGCCATCTCCATGCTCATGGCGGTCACCGGTTCCGGTCGGGGTGGGCGGTCACCGACAACGTTATGACCTCAATATTAGTTGAGGTCAATGATCCGGACGGCGGGTCGGGCTCAGTCGAGGGACACCACGAGCCCATCCAGGACGCCGGTGAGCCAGAGTCCGTGGCGCAGGACCAGGAGACCGACGATGCCCACCATCCAGGGAAGCGCCGCGCGCCCGCCGGACTCGACCTTGGCCCGCCACTTCTCCAAGCGGGGGCGCAGCCGTTCGCCGTGGGTCCGGTGGGCCAGGTAGAGCAGGATCGGCGGCAGCACCATGACCACGTTGTAGGCGGCCAGCGTCGGCACCCAGGCGACGGGGGAGAGGCCGGCGGTGGTCATGATGCCGATCGCGCCGAAGTAGGGGATGGCCGTGCCGCCCTCCAGCAGGCCGGTTCCCAATCCCAGGGCGACCATCGCCCCGGTGCGCAGGGACGTGGGGCGCCGGGGTCGGGGCTCGGTGGACATGAAGAGCGAGTACCCGAGCGCCGCGCCGCCCAGCACCACCATCACCCGGCCCAGGGTGGCGGAGTCGATCAGATCACCGACACCGTCCAGGGCGAGACCGAGGCCGAGCATGAGCGCGCAGCCCAGGGCGAAATAGAACCCGGCGACGGTGCCCAGGTAGACGAACAGGGGTCGGGCCACCGGGTTCGATCCGCCGAGCAGCACGTAAAGGGAGACGCCGATGACGGCGGGGCTGAGGGTGTCCAGCAGTGCCAGTCCGGCGACCGGAAGCAGAACGTCCAAGGGTGGCACGGGGAGGGGCTCCTTTTTTATCACGGGTGTGCGAAAACAAAATAGCACGGGTGCGCTAGAAAAGGGGTGTGCCGAAGATCGTCGATCACGAGCAACGCCGCCGCGAACTGGCCGACGCCCTGTGGCGGATCGTCGCCGCCGAGGGTCCCGCAGGGGTGTCCATCCGCTCCGTCGCGGCCGAGGCCGGGTGGTCACCGGGGGCGCTGCGCCACTACTTCCCCACCCGCGAGGAACTCCTGCTGTTCGCGATGGACCTCTCCGAGGCCCGGGCCGTGGAACGCATCTCCGGCCTGAACGCACTCCTGGACCCCGACCTGCCCCTGCTGGAGCGGGTGGCCGTCTACGCCGAGCAGCTCCTGCCCCTGGACGACGTCCGCCGGGCCGAGTACCGCGCCTGGGAGTCGGCCGGAATCCTCAAGGAGCACGACCGTGACCGGGATCGCCGCTGGCAGCAGCAGCGCGGCCTGTACCGCCGCCTGGTCTCGGCCCTGACCTGGGCCGACGTCGGCGATCCCGAGCGTCCCCATGACGACCCGTGGGTGGAGGAGTGGTCCTCCCACCTGCACACCATCGTGGACGGGCTCGCCCTCCAGCTGATGGTCACCCCGGGCATGACCGACGCCCAGGACTGCCGCCACCGGTTGCGCGCCTTCCTGGCCCGGGTGGTCGAGGCGGCCGGACACCGCGCGGGAGAGAACGGCCGGAACATCACCTGAGAGCCGATCGTTCACCCTTCGTCCTCGGGATCCGGTTTCCGAGTACCCCACGAAGGTCGCTACTGTGGGGCCCAGAGAGCAGGACCATCACAGGGGAGGCGCGGGTGACCACGGAGAGCACCGAGGAGAAGGCCTGGTCGGAGCCGACCTACCGCCACGCCGAGCGGGCCGACGTGCCCGTGCTGGTCGACCTGGTCAACTCCTGCTACCGGGGGGACGCCTCCGGCAAGGGCTGGACCACCGAGGCCCACCTGCTCGACGGCCAACGGGTCGACCCCGAGGGCATGGCCGAACTGTTGGAGCGCACCAACACCATCGTCCTGGTCGCCGAGGCCGCCGGACGCATCGTGGCCTGCTGTGAGTTGCAGCGCGGGGTCAACGGCGCCTACTTCGGGATGTTCTCGGTGCGCCCCGAGATCCAGGGCGGAGGCCTGGGCCGGCGCGTCCTGGCCGAGGCCGAGCGCACCGCCGCCCAGGAGTGGGGCTGCCGCCTCATGCGGATGAAGGTGCTCAAGCAGCGCCCCGAACTGATCGCCTGGTACGAGCGGCGCGGCTACACCAACACCGGCCGCACCGAGCGCTTCCCCTACGGGGACGAGGTGTTCGGGCTGCCCCGCCGCGACGACCTGTCCTTCGTCGAGCTCACCCGCGAGCTGCCCGCCTGAATCAGGCGTCGTCGCCGGCCTCCAGGTTGGCCGACATCCGCTCCAGGACGTCGACGGCCGCCCGGTACTCCTCGGCGCCGATCCCGCGCGAGATCCGCTCGCGCGCCCGGCCGACCTTGACGAACAGCGCCTCGTGCGCGGTCCGGCCGTCGGGGGTGAGGTCCAGTGCCACCAGACCCTCCACCCAACCGCGCCGGCGCAGCTCGTCCACCGCGGGGGCCGTGCTCGCCTCGTCCTCGTCCAGGAAAGCGGCGAGCCTGCGGTCCAGGTCGGCCAGGGTCCCGGGTTCCTCGTGCAGGGAATGGAGCACCTGCCAGTGGCGTCGCCCCAGCGATTCCGAGGCCAGGGTCCGGTCGAAGTCGTTCTCGATGAGGCGGTCCAGGTGCTTGAGCCAGTAGCCGATGGGCAGGTCGGACATGTTCTCCCCTTGGTCGTTCGCGCGGCGTGGATCCGCCGCCCCTCAGGGCATGTCCTACCCGCCCGCTAGCCTCGGCGTCATGTCCGACACCCCCACCGCTTTGCGGATCATCCGCGGCGGCTGGGGCAAGGGTTTCGTACTGGCCCTCTCCAGGCGGTGGCCCGAACCCGAGCGCGACTACCGCGTCTGGCATCGCGAGCGGGCCCGCAACGACTTCGCCCTGGGCGCCGTACGCCTGGCGAGGGTGCGACCCGACACCTGGGTGGCGAACATGATCGGCCAGCACGGCACCAAGCGCGGCAGCGGCGGACCGCCCGTGCGCTACGAGGCGATCGCCGCCTGCCTGCGCACCCTGGCCGACCACGCCCTCGACCTGGGCGCCACCGTGCACATGCCCCGCATCGGCTGCGGCCTCGCCGGCGGCAGGTGGGAGCGGATCGAACCCCTCGTCCGGGACGGCCTGCTCTCCCGGGGCGTCGCCGTGACCGTCTACGACGTGGACTGAGCCACGTCGGCCAGCCACGCGTCGAAGGTCGTCGGCGCGATGTGCGCCCCCTCGCCGGGCAGCAGCACCTCGCCCGCCATCGACGTGCCGAACACCCCGGACCAGGTGGGTACCAGGCGTACCTGACGGCCCTGGGCCTCATGGGTGCGCCTGGCCATGTCGACCAGGTCCTGGGTGTCGGGCCCGGCGATATCGGCGTGGCGCCCGCGCGGTCCCCCCACCGCGACCCCGGCGAGGATCTCCGCCACGTCCCCGGGCGCGATCGGCCGCACCAGCAGCGGGGCGATGGCGGCGACGCCGTCCCGCTCGCTCCAACCGGCCACCATCGCCGCGAAGTCGTGGAACTGGGTGGACGGCACGATCGTCCACGGTACCGGGCCGCCCTCCACCAGCCGTTCCTGCTCCCGTTTGCCGGCGTAGTGGGCGTTGCCCTCGACCCGGTGGATCCCCACGATCGAGAGCAGGACGTGGTGGCGCACCCCGGCGCGAGCCTCGGCGGCGAGCAGGTTTCCGGTGAGAGCGGCGAAGCGCGCCACCGAACCGTCGCGATCGGCGGCCGGCACGTTGGTGGTGTCGACGACCGCCTCGACCCCTTCGAGTGCGGCGTCGAGCCCTTCCCCGGTGTCGAGGTCCACACCGAGGGAGCGGCTGATCCCGACGACCTCGTGACCGTTCCGCCGTAGTGCGGCGACGGTGAGGGAGCCCGTGTTGCCGGTGGCCCCGGCTACGGCGACGCGCATGGTGCGCTTCCTTTCGTTCGTGGTCGACGGAAGGGACCATATCGTGGACTTAAAAGATCCACAATATCTCCGATAGGCTGTCGGGATGAGGCTTCCCGCGAGCACCGAATGGGTCCTGCACTGCGCCACGACGTTGGCCCAGCTCGACCCCGGGGACACGGCGTCGACGGCGCAACTGTCCCTGTACTACGACCTTCCCGCGCCCTACCTCGCCAAGCAGCTGAAGGCGCTGGTCAAGGCCGGCGTACTGAGCGCGACGACGGGGCCGCGGGGCGGATTCCGGCTCGCGCGCCCCGCCGAGGCGATCGACCTGCTCCAGATCGTCGAGGCGGTCGACGGCGCCTCGTCGCCCTACCGCTGCGCGGAGATCCGCAGGCAAGGGGTGGGGGCGCTCCCGCCCGAGGAATGCGAGGAGGCCTGCGTGCTGGCGCGCAAGATGGCCGAGGCGCACGAGGCGTGGCGCCGCAACCTGGCCGGGACCACGCTCGCCGACGTCGTCGCCACCCTGCCGTCGGCCGCTCCGGCCCGTACCCGTTCCCGCCTGGCCGCGGCACGGTGAGGACGGACCGGAGCGGAGGGGCCGGGCCTCAGACCCGGCACAGGATCGCGCCGCGCGGGACGACGAACACCCCTTCGGGGTCCTCGCTCCAGGCGGCCCACCCGGCCGAGATCCGCTCCAGCTCCTCGCGGGTGGCGTGTCCCTCCGCCAGGGCCTGGCGGGCCAGGTCCGACTCCAGGATGCGACGCGACCACATCCCGCCCCACCAGGCGCGGCGCTCGGGCGAGGAGTGGCTCCACGCCTCGGCGAGATAGGTGACGTCGGTGAAGCCGGCGGCGCGCGCCCAGGCGACCATGCGCCGACCGGCGTCGGGTTCTCCGCCGTTGTGGCGGGCCACCCGTTGGTACAGGTCCATCCAGGCGTCCAGCTCGGGCGCGCGGGGGTACCAGTACATGCCCGCGTAGTCGCTGTCGCAGGCGGCCACCACCCCGCCGGGCGCGGTCACCCTGCGCATCTCGGACAGGGCCCGGACCGGGTCGGCGACGTGCTGCAACACCTGGTGGGCGTGCACGACGTCGAAGGAGGCGTCGGGCAGGTCCAGCTCGTGGACGTCGCCGACCCGGAACTCGACGCCCTCCACCCCCTCCTTCTCGGCGGTGGCACGGGCCAGGTCGACCGCCTCGGCGGAGGAGTCCAGGGCCACGACCCGCCCCGGGGCCACGCGCGCGGCCAGGTCGGCGGTGATGGTGCCCGGGCCGCAGCCGATGTCCAGCAGGGAGCGGCCGGGCGTCATCTCGGCCAGGGCGTAGGCGGCCGAGTTGGCGGCGTTGCGCCACCGGTAGGAGTCGGTGACCGAGGGGTGCTGGCCGTGGGTGTAGCGCGTCATGATCGCCCTTCCGTGGGGGGAGTCCGCCTCATCGCGATGCCTCGATCCTACACCCGGCGTCTCTTTATATGAGATTAAAATATCAACATATGAGACAAGGGGTTCACGTGAGCCTCCCCACCAGGTCGAGCAGGGCGGCCGTGCCCGCCGCGTCCCCCAGGATCACCAACCGTAGACTCCGCCCCCCCGGATCGTGGACCGCCTGCACGTGCAACCGCGCCCGCCCCTCGGGAGGGCCGGCGGCCGCCACGGTCACCAACGTCGTCACCCGATCCGCCAACTCCCGGTCCACCCCCTCCAGCCGCACCACCGTGGAGACCTCCACCGACGGCGGCCCCTCCGGCTCCGCAGGACCCACCGGACCGCCGCCGAACTCCTCCAGGTCCTCGCGGCGGATCCGGTACTGCTTGCCGATGCGCGTCGCCGACAGCCGCCCATCGCGGATGTAGCCGCGCACGGTCTTCACGTGCAGGCCCAACAGGTCGGCCACCTGCTCCACCGAGTAGTACAACTGCTCCACGAACCACCCCTTCGTCACCGGAGATCACCCGATCCCCCTTCTGGCGGGGAAGGATACGGGATGACGGCGCAGCTCCGAAGATCCGTCGAAGAAAACCCCGCCGAACGCGATGAGTCCGCACCGGGCGCCGAGTCGGTACGGGAGACGGAACACCCCGCACCGAAGGGAACGACACCATGACCCGCCTGAACAAGATCACCCCCTGCCTGTGGTTCGACACCCAGGCCGAGGAGGCCGCGAACTTCTACGTCGGCGTCTTCGACGACGCGCGCGTCCTCAACGTCACCCGCTACGGCCCCGGCGCCCACCGGCCCGCCGACATGGTCCTCACCATCGACTTCGAGATCCAGGGCCAGCAGATCACCGCCCTCAACGGCGGCCCGGAGTTCACCTTCTCCGAGGCGTTCTCCCTCCAGGTCACCTGCGACGACCAGGAGGAGTCCGACCGCTACTGGTACGCCCTCCAGGCGGACGGCGGACAGGAGGGCCAGTGCGGGTGGCTCAAGGACCGCTACGGGTTCTCCTGGCAGGTCTTCCCGCACGAGCTCAACGGCCTGCTCACCGACCCCGACCCCGAGCGGGCGCAGCGCGCCATGCAGGCGATGCTCAAGATGCGGCGCATCGACCTGGCCGAGGTCCGCCGCGCCGCCGACCAGGGCTGAGAGGGCCCGTGGCCGGGGGACACCCTCCGGCCACGGCGCTCACACCCGGATCAGGGTCGGACGGGCCATGCCCATGACCTCGCGCCGACCGTCGACCCGGGCGACCCGGTGCCGGTCGGCGCGGGCGCGGATCTCGTCGGCGTCGGGGGAGTCGGGGTTCTCCAGCAGCCAGTCCTCCCAGCCCCGGGCGTGCCGGTCCTCGAAGTCGTCCCACTCCTCCAGGGACGCCTGCGACAGCGCCCGCAGCCGGAACCCGTACGACAGGGCCAGGTCCACCAGGCCGCGCATCGTCCGGTACTGATCGCGCGGGGTGTCGTACATGGCGGCCGGCTCGGCGTCGGTGGGCTCGCGGGTCCAGAAGCACTCCCCGAACAGCAGCCGGCCGCCCGGTTCGAGCAGGTCGGACAGTGCCTCCAAGGCGTTGGTGGTGTGCGCCGCCGGCTCGCCTCCCCAGACATGGGTGGACCCGATGTCGAACACGATGTCGGCACCGGCGCCCGACCAGGCGCCCGCGTCGCCGACCACCGATTCCACCCGTCCGTCCAGCCCCCCGCTCCTCGGCGTTGGCCCGGCCGTGGGCGATCGCCTCCTCGCCCAGGTCGACGCCGAACCCGGTGGCGGTCGGCTCGCCCTCCAGGGCGCGCAACAACGGTTCGGCCCACCCGCACCCCACGTCGACGATCCGTTTCCCGTGCGGGGGACCCAGGGTGCGGATGAGCCGGGCGGCGTGGGCGTCCGAGAGCGGACCGTTGAAATCGCAGTCACGGTGGAGCGGGGGGAGCGCGGGAGTGACCATCAGGGCAGGATCGCGCGTCCCCACCCCGATGTCACCCGGTTCTCCCCACCAGCCGACCGGGGCCCCGGGGTCGGTGGCGGTCACGGCCGGTCCGCCCGCCCGCGTCCGGGGGCGGTCAGCGCGCAGTCACCGCAGTACCCCGACCCGGGCACCCGGTAGTACAGGCAACAGGTGGTACGCCGGAACACCGCCGCCCCTTGCGCGTCGAGGCCGCCGTAGGACCCGGTGCCGACCAGCGGGGGACGCGCTCCCACCAGACGGACCACCTCCTCGGCGGCCGCGCGCACCCCCGGCCGGTCCAGACCCAGCGAACGCGCCGCACCGGCCAGGGCCGAGGCGGTGTTGCCCCGCAACAACCCCGGCGCCACCCGCCCCACTTCGGCCAACCCCGCCGCGACCGGCTCCAGCACCCCTTCCAGAACGGTCGTGACGAGGTGGCCGGCGGCCTCGGCGGGGCCGGTGCCCATGCGCTCGGCCCACCGCTGCCGGGTGCGCAGCGCCACCGGGCCCCGCCGGGCCGGGTCCCAGTGGAACGCCTCCACCCGTAGCGCCGCCCCGTGGCACAGGGCCGCCGCCAACACCGGCGACGACAGCCGGGTGGCCAACCCCTGCTGGAAGATCGACGCCCCCACCCGCCACTCCACCGCCTCGACGGGGACACCGGCGAACCCGGCCAGGGTCGCCCGGACCCGGTCCACCTCCGTCGCCAACGTGCCGGGGCCGGCATCACCCAACGGCCGCCACCCCGGCCCGGGCGGCTCCGTCTCCACGGCGAACAACGTGTTGACCCGGCCGATGTCGGCCAGGACCGGCACCACCTCGATCCGCGCGGAGTCCACCCTCGCCCCTCCTCACCGGTGGCGGTAGTGCCACCACCACTTCGGGTCCACGTGCTGATGACATCGTCCCGTCCACGTCCGCGAACCTAGATTGGGATACGTGACCGGTCACAGCCCACCACTCTCCGAAGAACACGGCACCGACGGACCTCCCGCCGTGCTCGCCGGACTTCCGCGTGTCACCGTAGTGGCCGACGGCCCGCCCTGGCGCGCACGCGCGGTCGAGATCGCCTACCTGATGACCTCGTTCGCGTTGGCGCCGCTCCAGCTGGTGCCCGCGTTCATGATGATCATCGCGGCCTCCTGGGTGGGACTCGTCATCGCCCGCCCCTGGTCGCCCTCACCGGCCGCGGAGAGCCCACTGGACTTCCTCGTCGAGGCGGTCCTGCTCCTGGTGGTGCTGCCCGCCTGCGCGACCCTGCTGGCGCGGGCGACCTGCCGGGTGCAGCGCCACCGGCTGGGCGCGGTCTTCGGGCTCGTGGAGGCCGGGGCACCCGACCCGCTGGCCCCCGAAGGGCGCTGGTCGCGCCTGGCGCGGTTCGTGTTCGGACGCGACGCCTGGTCCATGGTCGTGTACTCCACCGCCGCCGGACTGCACGGGCTGCTGTTCGGCGGTCTCGTGGTGATCATGGTGGTGTGCGGCGGAGCCTTCGCGGTCGGCGCCCTGGTCGGGATCGTGTTCATCCTCGTCCAGGGCCAGCCCGACGACCTGTCCTCGCCGCTGGTCCAGGTGCTGGTCGGACCGCTGATCGCCGTGGTCGGTGTGCGCCTGGCCCCGTACGTCGTGGCCACCGAGGTGCTCGTGCACCGGGTGCTGCTGTTCGACGCCCCCGAGATGCGCATCCGGCGACGCCTCTCCCACGTCCAGGACAGCCGGCTGCGCATGGTGGACGCCGCCGAGGCCGAACGGCGGCGCATCGAACGCGACCTGCACGACGGCGCGCAGCAACGCCTGCTCGCCCTGACCATGACCCTCACCCGGGCCCGCGCCCGGGTGGGCACCGACCCCGACGCCGCGTTGGACCTGATCACCGAGGCCCAGCGCGAGTCACGTGAGGTCATGGACGAGCTGCGCCAGGTGGCGCGGGGACTGCACCCGAGGGTGCTCACCGACCACGGACTGCCCGCCGCCCTGCCGGTGGCCGCGGGGCGCTCACCCGTCCCGGTGCGGGTCGAGGTGGACCTGCCCGAACGCCCTTCGCCGCGCGCCGAGGGCGTCGCCTACTACGTGGTGTGCGAGGCGCTGACCAACGTGACCAAGCACGCCGACGCGGCCAGGGCCACCGTGGCGGTCCACCGCCTCGCCCGACCCGCCCGTCACGGCGGGGACCTGCTGCGCGTCATCGTCACCGACGACGGATCGGGCGGGGCCGACCCCGAATCGGGCACCGGCCTGTACGGCCTGTGGGACCGCGTGGACGCGGTCGACGGCACCCTGACCGTGCACAGCCCGCAGGGCGCGGGCACCGTCCTGACCGCCGACATCCCCTGGGAGGCATGAGCACCGTGTTCTACGGTCACCGAACGGGAACCGCCCCGGAGAAGGAACCCCGGGTCATCATCGCCGAGGACTCGGTGCTGCTGCGCAGCGGCATGACCCGGCTGTTGGAGGACGCCGGGGTGGAGGTCCTGGCCGAGGTCGGTGACGCCGACGCCCTGATGGGGGCGATCCTGGACCACCCCGAGGTGGACCTGTGCCTGGTGGACATCCGCATGCCGCCCACCTTCTCCGAGGAGGGCATCAAGGCGGGGATCCGCATCCGCGAGGAACACCCGGACGTGGCGGTGCTGCTGCTGTCCCAGCACGTGGTGAGCCGCTACGCCGCCGAACTGTTCGGCGGCCGCGACATCACCCGGGTGGGCTACCTGCTCAAGGACCGGGTCGCCGACATCGACGAGTTCCTGACCGTGCTGCGGCGCGTGGCGGGCGGCGGCGCCGCGATCGACCCCGAGGTGGTGTCGCAACTGCTCAGCGGGCACCGGGGCAACGCCCTGGACCGGCTCACGCCCAGGGAGACCGAGGTCCTGGAGGTGATGGCCCAAGGGCTCAACAACGCGGGCATCGCCGTGCGGTTGACCGTCACCGAGCGCGCGGTGGAAAAGCACATCCGGTCCATCTTCACCAAGCTCGACCTGGGTC
Source organism: Nocardiopsis sp. N85 (assembly GCF_028882275.1). Lineage (GTDB taxonomy): Bacteria > Actinomycetota > Actinomycetes > Streptosporangiales > Streptosporangiaceae > Nocardiopsis > Nocardiopsis lambiniae. The sequence goes on along the minus strand of NZ_JARBUT010000007.1, from coordinate 60,660 downwards.
AGGACGACCACGATCACCGCAGGGTACAGGCGGTCCTGCGCTATCTGCGCGACCACGACCGGCCCTGACCGACGACCGTGAGGGGGCGAAAGTCCCCGAAGAGGAGGAAGAAGTGACATTCAAGGCACGGGGCCTGTACGCCTCGTCGAGCAAGGAACCCGGCAGCGGGTTCCGCACCGGGCCGTGGCTCCTGCTGGGCGGCGCCCTGGTCGTGGTCCTGGTCGTGGTGACCGTGTTCTCCGCCCTGGGCAACGTGGGTCTGAACCGCGGCGAACGCGGTGACTCCTTCGCGGCCCCCGAACGGGTGGTCATCGAGAACGAGACCGGCGGAGAGGTGCGGCTGTCCGGCACCGACGCCCCGGAGGTGCGGGTGGACCGGAGCCTGCGCGGCACCCCGTTCAACGAACCCGACGACGAGATCGAACTCGACGGCGGGGAGCTGACGATCGACGCCGAATGCTCGGGCCTGTGGTTCGTGGGCGACTGCGCGGTCGATTACGACATCGCGGTGCCCGCCGGGGTGTCGGTGGAGGTACAGAACCATCGCGGAATGATCGTCGCCACCGGCATCGACGGCGACGTCCGGGCGGAGACCCTCTCCGGCCGGGTGGAGGTCGAGGGGATCACCGGGTCAGCGGACCTGGAGACCGTCAGCGGGAGCATCGTCGCCACCGGCACGGGCGAGCGGCTGAGCGCCGTCTCCGTCTCCGGGAGGATCGACGTGTCCGGGTTCGACGCCGAAACGGTGGAGGCCGAGTCCGTCAGCGGATCCGTGAGCGTGGGGGACGGGTTCACCACCGCCGAGGTCTCCACGACCTCCGGGGGGATCGACGTGTCCACCGACACCCGGTTCGAGACGCTGGCGGTGGAGTCCACCAGCGGCTCCGTCGACGTCCGGGTACCCGAGGGCGCCTACGACGTCACCGGATCCTCCGTGTCGGGCGGCCGCGACATCGGGGTGGACGCCTCCGCCTCCGGTCCGCGCGTCCAGGTGGACACGATCAGCGGCGGGGTGACCGTCCGGAGCGGTTGAGGTTCATCCGCGGACGAAGCGCAACGCCGTCCAGTCCGAGTCGATCGGCACCTGGTCGGTGGGGCGCCACCCCTCGTCGGTCAGCACGTCCCACCCCTTGTCGGGGCCCAGGTCGGTGATGATGGTGCCGCCGCGCCGGGGATGGCACACCCACACCAGGGTGGTGGGCGGCAGGGTCTTCAGGATCGGGTGGACCTCGCGGTCCACCGTCCCCCGGTCCAGCGCGAACAGGTGCACGGAGGCGTACCCGGCGCCCTCGATGGGCCCCAGGTCGATCTGGAGGTCGGGCGGCGGCTCCAACAGCCGCAGGTACCGCTCGGGGGCGTTGAGGACGAGCAACCGGTCGCCGGGACGGACCCCGAGCCTGTGTGCGAGCGTCTCCGCCATGTCCCCCTCCGATCTGCGGACGGGTCCCTCTCCCGCCCTAGGGGACACCGTACGGGCCCCGCGCCCCGAAACCGAGGACCTGCCCCCGCTCGACCCGGAGATGACCGGTTTTTTAGGATGTTCCCATGACAGATGACAACGGCGCACTGCGCTGGGGCGTGCTCGGCACGGGCGGTATCGCGCACTCCTTCATGGAAGGCCTGCGGGCCACCCCGACGGCACGGGTCACGGCGGTGGGCTCACGCACCCGGGAGCGCTCCCAGGAGTTCGCCACCGCGTGGGGGATCCCTCGCGCGCACGGGTCCTACACGGACCTGGCCGCCGACCCCGAGGTCGACGTGGTGTACGTGGCCAGCCCCCACCCCTGGCACCATCCGCACGCCCTGCTGTGCCTGAACGCGGGCAAGCACGTGCTGGTGGAGAAGCCGATGGCGATGAACGCCTTCCAGGTGTCGGAGATGACGGCGGCCGCCGACGACAACGGCGTGTTCCTCATGGAGGCGATGTGGACGCGCTTCCTGCCCGCCCACCGTCTGGCCCGGGAGCTGATCGCCGACGGCGCGATCGGCGAACTGCGACAGATCTCCGCCGAGTTCGGCGTCAACGCCCCCTACGACCCCGACCACCGGCTGTTCAACGCCGACCTGGGCGGCGGCGCGCTGTTGGACCTGGGCGTGTACCCGCTGATGCTCGCCTCGTGGTACCTGGGGGAGTTGACCCTGGTGGGGGCCACCCGTCGGCTGTCACCGGACCACATGGTGGACACCCACACCACGATGCTGGTGCGCGGTGAACAGGGGGCGACGGCCACCCTGTCGTGCGCTTCACTGACCGCCCTCCCGGATCGGGCGGTGCTGGCCGGGACGGAGGGGCGGGTCGAACTCCCCCTGTTCTGGGCGGCCACCGATCTGGTCCTGCACCGCGAGGGCCGCGAACCGGAGACGTTCCACCGCCCCTTCCGCGCCAACGGTTACGAGTACGAGGCGGAGGAGGTCGCCCGGTGCGTCGCGGCGGGGCTGTCGCAGAGCCCGGACATGCCCTGGGACGAGAGCCTGCGCCTGGCGGCGCTCACGGACAGGGTGCGCGACATGGGCGGGCTGGTCTACAGCGCCCCCACCGTCAAGGCCGTGCCCTTGTGAGCAGAACGGCGGCCTCCCCCGGGGCGGGGGCCGCGATGCGTTCACCGCGCCGTGGCCGCCCGCCCAGGGCGGGCAGGCGCCGCACCCGGGAGCGGGCGGCCCGGGCCAGGGCACAACGCGCCAACGCGGCGGCGTTCAGGTGCGCCACCACCATGAGGGCGTCCTTGGGTCCGATCCGGTGGGCGAAGAGGTCGTCGATGTCGCCGTGCCCGCTGCGCGGTCGCACCCCGTAGACGTCGCCCTCGAACATCCGGTAGGCGTCGCGCACCACCAGGGTGTCGGGGTCCAGGCCGGGGCCGTCGCCGAGCCAGTCGGCGGCCTCGGCGGCGATGCGCCGGACCCGAGCGGGGAGGGGCCGGCGCGTGTTGGGGAAGACCCGCTGGGGTCCGAGGTTGTGCAGCCATCCGGCGTAGACGGCGGGGTGGCGGGTGCGCAGGACCACGTCCACGCCGCGCAGGGGCCGGTGACGGATCTCCCGGGTCAGGAAGTGGGTCATCAGCGCCGAGGTGAGGCCGGTCCGCCGGTGGGCGGGCACCACCCCGGTGGCGTCCAGGTACACGACGGGACGTCCGGCCAGGTGGAGCCGGTGGTAGCCGCCCCAGCCCACGGGGACGTCGTCCTCGTCCAGGACGAGGGCCAGGGTGCTGACGCGGTCGAAGAACCCGCCGTCGATGCGGGTGCGCCAGTAGGAGGAGTGGTCGGCGCCGAAGGCGCGTGCCGCCAGGCCGCGCAGGATCAGGTGCAGACGGTCGCGCCGGTCGGCCGACAGATCGGCCGGGGAGTCCCAGCGGGCGATCCGGTAGCCGGGACACAGGTCTCGGACCGTCGGCGCGGGGTCTGGGGCGGGTGTCTGGCTGTGGATCCGGTCCCGGGTGAGCACGCACAACCCACTTTCGTCACTCTAGGAGATCATGTAAATCCACACAGTAGTGACTTTGGGGTGTGCTCGCTCGGACTTCTCCTCAACGCCCCGAAAAAGTGCCCTCAAGGGAGACCTTCGACGATCGGTGGGTGGGACCTGTGCGCGTGGTCGGTACCGGACCGGCTCATCCCCGCGCCCGGCGGACGCGGGGCGGCGGACCCGGACCGACCGCCCGAACCGCCCCCGCGCCGAACCGATCGACGGGTCCCTCGTCCTCGTGGGTCCCTAGGGCTTCCATGACGAAATCGACCCCGCGACGAAGCGGTACCCCTCCGCCGGGCTGCACCGCCACCGGTCGAAGGTCGCTCTCCCCCGTCCCGTGGACGTCGACCTCACCGGGTATCGGAACGTCCGAGACGCCGGTCGCCGCCGTCGGCGGCACGTTGGAGGCGGGCGGCCAGGGTCCGCATCTCCTCGCGCAGTTCCCCGGGTTCCTCCACGCGCATCTCCACGTCGTACATGGCCAGGTAGCAGGCCATGACCATCAGTGAATCGCTCGCGACCTCGACCACGCAGGAGGAGTCGTCGACGGGCTCCACCCGGGCGTACTCGGCGATGCCGCGCTCGACCGCCTCCCGTGCGCCGATGAACAGGCGCACCCGGGCGCGCTCGGTCCACATGTGGAGGTTCATCCGCTCGGCCATGTAGGCGGCCACCCCCTGCTCGGGCGGGTCGCGCGGGGGCACCCGCGGCCCCGTGGGGGTGAGCGGGCGCATCCGGTCGACCCGGAAGGTCCGCCAGTCGTCGCGCTCGTTGTCCCAGGCCATCAGGTACCAGAGCCGCCCCCGGGAGACCAGCCGATGGGGTTCGGTGACCCGCCGCGAGGTCGTGCCGTCGTGGCGTTCGTAGTCGAAGCGCAGCCGTTCGCCGTCACGGCAGGCACCCGCGACCAGGGCCAGCACGTCGGCCTCCACCGTGGGCCCCCTGCCGGGCATGGGCACGGTGAAGGTGCCCAGGGCGTCCACCCGGCGCCGCAACCGCGAGGGCAGCACCTGGAGGAGCTTGGCCAGGGCGCGCACCGAGGTCTCCTCGATGCCCGACACCCCGCCCTGGGCGGCGGTGCGCAACCCCACCGCGACGGCGACGGCCTCGTCGTCGTCCAGCAGCAGCGGCGGCAGGGCCGCGCCCGCGCCCAGCTGGTAGCCGCCGCCGATGCCCATGGTGGCCTGGATCGGGTATCCGAGTTCGCGCAGCCGGTCCACGTCGCGGCGCACGGTGCGGGCGCTCACCTCCAGGCGGTCGGCGAGTTCGGCGCCGGGCCAGTCCTTGCGCATCTGGAGCAGGGACAGCAGCCGGAGCAGTCGTGAGGACGTGGTGGTCGTCATACGCCGCAGTCTGTCAGGACTCCAGGACAGATGGTGTCCGCCATCGACGGTGGGGGAGCAGCACGGTGGCCCCGGGCCGACACCGTCCGCACGCGACGTGGGCGAGCCGCGGGAGGCGGCCTCGCGCGGTCGTCGGGCGGGTGTTCATCGACACGGCGGCGTGCGCCGTTTCCGCTCCCCACGGTGCGCGACCCGGGCGCGTGTGAACGCGCTCCGGGCCCGCGGCTGCCCCGGCGCTCCGGTGCGGGGTCACGGCTCCGGGGTCACGGCGCGGCCGTCACGGCGACGGCCTCCACCTCCACGAGCTGGTCGTCGTAACCCAGCGCGGCCACGCCGAGCAGGGTGCTCGGGGCGTCGTGTCCGCCCATGTGGGCGCGCACGACCTCCCACGCGGCCACCAGGTCCTCCTGGCGGGGGGAGGCGACGTACACGGTGGTCTTGACGATGTCGGTGAGGTCGGCTCCGGCGTCGGCCAGGGCCGTGCGCAGGTTGCGCATGACCCGTTCGGCCTGCCCGGCGACGTCGCCGACGGCGACGGTGGCGCCCTTCTCGTCGAGGGGGCAGGCGCCGGCGGTCCACACCGCCCGCAGGGGGCCGGTGACGGTGGCCGCGTAGGCGTAGTCGACGTGTTCGGTGAGGGTCCGGCTGCGGACGAGACGTACGGCGGTCATGGGTCTCCCGGGGTTCGCGATCGCTTCCTTCCCCTCCAACGCCCAGGCGCGCGTGACGGTTCGCGGTTCTCCCCACGGCAGAGCGCGTCAATTTCAATTGACACGAAAAGTCCGTCAAGCTAAATTGACACCATGAAAGAGGGAACGCCGGTCGACCCGGCCACCGGCCTGATCGCCGTCGCCGCGCTGCGCAAGCTCGCCGACCACCTGGAGTCCCTGCACGTGCGCACCGCCCGCGAACAGGGTCGCTCCTGGCAGGAGATCGCCGACCACCTGGGCGTCACCCGCCAGGCCGTTCACCAGAAGCACGCCCACCGGGAGTAACCGTGTTCGAACGCTTCAGCCGCACCGCCCGCACCGTCGTCAGCGAGGCCATCACCACCGCCGCCGACCACGGTGACGCCAAGGTCGGCCCCCGCCACCTGCTGATCACCCTGGCCCGCTCGGAGGGGACCGCCGCCCGCATCCTCACCGAGGCCGGGATCACCCCCGACATGCTGGAGGACGCCCCCACCGGCCCAGCCGGACTCACCGACCGCGAACTCCGCGCCCTCCAGGCCGTCGGCATCGACACCGACGCCCTGTTCCGCCGCATGGAGGCCGCCTTCGGCCCCGAGGCCCTGGCCCCGCCCGCCGAACCGGCCGTCCCGCGCAGGCGCGGCCTCCTGGGCAGCCCCTTCGACCCCAAGGCCAGGAAGGCCCTGGAGCTGTCCCTGCGCGAGACCATCGCCGCGGGACACCGCACCATCGACACCGCCCACCTGCTGCTGGCACTGCTGCGCCAAGGCCCGCCCGAACCCGCCGCCACGGTGCTCGCCGAGCACGGCCTCACCTACGACCAGGCCCGCCGCCGCACCGGCGAACTCCTCGACGAAGCCGCCTGACCGGATCCTTCGCGAAAACCCAACGAAGGAACAGTGGAGGACAGAAACCGTCCTCCACTGTTCCTACTGTTCTGATCATGACGAACAGCGCGGCGATCCGCCCCTTCCGCATCGAGATCCCCCAGGAGCAGATCGAGGACCTCCACGCCCGGCTCGACGCCGCCCGATGGCCCGCCCCCCTCCCCGGCGACGACTGGGACACCGGTGTCCCCACCACCTGGCTGCGCGAACTGGCCGAACACTGGCGACACGGTTACGACTGGCGTGAGGCGGAGAAGGAACTCAACGCCCTCCCGCAGTTCACCACCGAGATCGACGGCCAGAACATCCACTTCCTGCACGTGCGCTCACCCGAACCCGGCGCGCTGCCGCTGCTCCTCACCCACGGCTGGCCCGGCTCGGTGGTGGAGTTCCTCGACCTCGTCGGCCCCCTCACCGACCCCCGCTCCCACGGCGGCGACCCCGCCGACGCCTTCCACGTCGTCATCCCCTCCCTGCCCGGCTTCGGGTTCTCCGGACCCGTCTCCGACACCGGCTGGAACGTCAAGCGCGTCGCCCGCGCCTGGGCGGAGCTGATGGACCGGCTCGGCTACGAACGCTTCGGCGTCCAAGGCGGCGACATCGGCGCGTCCGTCTCGCCCGACGTCGCCCGCGCGGCCCCCGACCGGGTGGTGGGCGTACACGTCAACGGGGGTCTGGGCATGCCCCCCGAGGACATCTCCGAGGAGGAACTGGCCTCCCTCACCGACCTCGAACGCGACCGGATCGCCCGCATCGGCGCGTTCATGACCGAGGAGTTCGGCTACATCGCCATCCAGGGCACCCGCCCCCAGACCCTGGGCTACGGGCTGACCGACTCCCCGCTCGCCCAACTGGCCTGGATCATGGACAAGTTCCGCGAGTGGACCCACCCCCGGCCCACCCTCCCCGAGGAGATCATCGACCGGGACCGGCTGCTCACCAACGTCATGCTGTACTGGCTGACCGGCACCGCGTCCTCGGCGGCCTACGTCGGCTACGCCGGTGAGACGGGCTGGGGCGAGGTCGACGAGAACTCGGGCGTGCCCACCGCCGTCCTCGTGTTCGCCCACGACGTGGGCATCCGCCGCTACTGCGAGTCGGAGAACACCATCGTGCGCTGGACCGACGTCGAGGACCGGGGCGGGCACTTCGCCGCCATGGAGGAGCCCGAACTCCTCCTGGCGGACGTGCGCGCCTTCTTCTCCGACCTGCGCTGACGCCCCGCCCGCCGTGCCCCGGCCGGGACACGGCGGGCGCGCCTCACCCCCGCCTTCGGGCGCGCAGCACCGCGTCGTGCATCGTGGCCCGGCGGCCACCGCGCTCGACCTCGCGCCGCCGCGACTCCGCCACCACGACCTCCCACACCCCGGGGTCGAGCCCGGAGGCGATCTCCTTCGCGCTCACGTGCGACTCCGACAGCGACCCGGCGTGACCGTGCGCCTCGGCCGGGTCGTGTCCGACGATGAGCAGCGTGCCGCCCGGCGCCACCGCCGACGCCAACCGGTCGAAGAACGCCCGGTACCCACCGGTGGGATGCACGTAATGACTGCTCACCAGGTCGAACCCGCCCCCACCGGGGATCTCCTCGGTCAGGTCGGCGCGCACCCACGTGATCCGTTCCGCCGCCCCCGGCTCCAGGTCCCCGGCCCGCTCGCGCGCCGCGTCCAAGGCCGCCCGGGAGATGTCCACCGCCGTCACCGTCCACCCCCGCGCGGCCAACCACCGGGCGTCGGCGCCGGTACCGGCTCCCGCGTCCAAGGCGGTGCCCGGGGTCAGGTCGGCGACCTCGGCCACCAGTCGCGGGTTCGGGTGTCCGCCCTTGCCGTGATCGTGCCCCCGGTAGCGGTCCTCCCAGTACTCCCGGTCGAACGTCTCCGCCACCGGATCCCCCTCACAGTCCGTGGCGGCGCTCGCCCGCCACCATCACGTGCGCCTCGGCCTCGGCCTCGGCCGAGAACCCCGCCCCGGCACGCGCCCCGGCGACCGCCCGATCGGCCTCCTCCATGACCAGGTCGCCGTTGATCTGCGCACCCGCCATCGTGCCCGCCGCGGCCGCGGCGCCGACCTGGGCGACCAGATCGGTGACGTTGCCCGCCGCCCACACCCCCGGCACCTCGGTACGGCCGCCGAACTCGGTGTGCACGTGCTCGCCCACACCCATCGGATGCTCCCGCACCACCAGGCCCAACTCGGCCAGGAACCCGGCGCGCGCCACCATGCGGGTGGCGATGGCCACCGCCTCACGTTCCACCACCCGGCCGTCGGCCAGCCGCACCCCGGTGAGGCGGTCCTCGGCCGAGTCCACGGCCACGACCTCGCCCTCGACCACCTCGATGCCGCGCGCGGCCAACCGTTCGCGGTCCTCGGCGCCGATCTCCGGCGCGGTGTGGGCGAAGAACACCACGTCCTCGCTCAACTGGCGCATCAGCAGCGCCTGGTGCACCGACATCGGCCCGGTGGACAGCACGCCGATACGCCGATCGCGCACCTCCCACCCGTGGCAGTAGGGGCAGTGGAGCACGTCCCGTCCCCACCGCTCCCGCAGACCGGCCACGTCGGGGAACTCATCCGCCAGACCGGTGGTCACCAGCAGCCGACGGGCCCGCAGGACGCGCCCGTCGGCCAGCGTCACCGCGAACCCGTCTCCGTCGCGGACGGCACCGGTGACCTCACCGGAGATCACCTCCCCGCCGTAGCCGCGCAACTCCTCACGGCCCAGCTCCAGCAGCGCACCGGGGGCGATGCCCTCCCGGCCCAGCAGCACGTGCACCCCTTCGGCCGGGGCGTTGCGCGGCGCACCCGCGTCCACGACCACCACCGAGCGCCGCGAACGGGCCAGGGCCACCGCCCCGCTCAGCCCGGCCGCTCCGCCGCCGATGACCACCACGTCATGGGTGGCGTTCCATCGATCCGTCACCTCGATCACCTCCGCGACCAGCATGCGGCCCGGGCAACGAAAACCACAAAATTCTTTGCCGCATCGGCAAAAGTGGAGGTGGGGCGTGATCCGCTCACAGCTCCCGGTCGGGGATCAGCACGCTCAGGCAGGTCACGCACGCCTCCAACTTCTCGAACTCGGAGATGTCCACCGGCAGCACCCGCCATCCCTGCCCGGCCAGCTCGTGAACGGTGTCGTGCGCGGCCGCGCTGATGAGCACGTCACGCCCGCCCAACGGCAACACGTGCGCCCCCTCCGCCTCCGCCGGGCGACGGATCGGCGGCAGCGCCGAGGCGTCCACCAGCTCCGCCAGCCCGATGACCGTCCCGTCCGGCAGCGCCGTCACCGCCGACTTCAAATGCAGCGCCCCGCCCAACGGCACCCGCCGCACCTCCCGGCCCAGCGGTTTGAGCAACTGCTCCAACTGGGCGGCCCCCGTCTCGTCGGTGCGCCCGCCCACCCCCACGTACACGGTCGCGCCCACCTGCAACACGTCGCCGCCGTCCAGGACGCCGGGCGCCTCGATCCGCGCCACCCGCAACCCCAGCCGCCGCACCGCGGCCTCCACCCCGTCCACCTCGCCGCGCCGCTCCGGCGCCCCCGACCGGGTGAGCACCGCCAGGTCCTCGAACACCACCACCGGGTCCTCCACGAACACCGCGTCGGGGTGCTCGGGCGCCGGATCCACCTCGTAGACCCTCCACCCGGCCGAGGCCAGCGTCTCCTGGTAGATCGTGTACTGGCGGGACGCCAACACCGGATCGACCTCGACCCGGTCGATGTGGGTGACGATGCCCTGCGCCAGGTCGGGTCCGGGACGCCGCATCAGGGCGACACCGTGCGTGTACGCGTTCAAATCATGTCCTCCAGGGGATGGGTGCGCTCCTCGTCGACCGCACAACCTATCGCCGCTGCATACCCCGGACCGCGGCGTGGCACGCGGGTCCTTCGACTTGTTCCGGGATCCGTCGCACGGCAGGGTGGAGCACATGGACGTGATCGTGGTCGGCGGCGGCATCGTGGGGACCGCCACGGCGTTCCACCTGGCCCGGAAGGGCGTCTCCACCGCCCTGGTGGACTCCTCCCACACCGGTCGGGCCACCGACGCCGGCCAGGGCGTCGTCTTCCCCTGGCCCTTCCCCTGGGAGGACCCGGCCGTCCAGGACTTCAAACGACGCGCCGCCGGTCACCTGCCCGCCCTCATCGAGGAACTGACCGACGACGGCCAGGCCACCGGGTACGAACGGGTCGGCGGCATGTCGGTGGACCTGGAGGGCGACGACGCCGGCTACGAACTCGTACGCGCCCTGGCCGACCTGCCCGGATACGAGGGCATGGGCCGGGTGGAGCGGCTGGCCCCCGGGGAGCCGCGCGAACACCTCCCCCTGCTGCCCGCCTCCTACGGCGGCGTGTACATCGAGGGCATGGCCCGCGTCCACGGCCGGGTGCTGCGCACCGCCCTGTTCAACGCCGCCGAGGAACGCGGCCTGCGCTACCGCAAGGGCGACGCCCACCTGCTGTGGAACGGCCACCGGGTGAACGGGGTGCGCGTGGGCGGCGAGGACCTGGAGGCCCCCGTGGTCGTCGTCGCGGCCGGCGCCTGGTCGGGGCGGCTGCTGTCGGCGGTCGGGGTGAGGGCGCCGGTGTTCCCCGTGCGCGGCCAGATCACCCACTTCGCGCTCCCGGGGACCGACACCCGCGCCTGGCCCGTGGTGCGTTTCGGCGAACACGACCACCACGTCGTCTCCTTCGGCCCCGACCGGGTCGTCACCGCAGGCACCCGCGAACCCGAGGCCGGGTTCGAGTGCCGCGTCACCGCCAAGGGGCTGGCCGACAACCTCGCCACCGCCCTGGACCTGATGCCGGGCCTGGCCCAGGCCACGGTGGTGGAGACCCGCGTCGGTCTTCGCCCCGGCACCCACGACGGCCGCCAACTCCTGGGGCCGATCGAGCGGCTGCCCGGGATCATCGTGGCCACCGGCCTGGGCGGGGACGGCCTGTCCCTGGGCCCCTACCAGGGACTCGTCGCGGCCCGCCTGGCCATGGGACGGGCCACCGAGGAGGACCTCACCGCCTTTCGCCCCGACCGCCCCGGCGGAGGGGCACGACCTGCGGAGAAGGTTGAGTAGGCGTACTCAGGCGCACCCCCACCGGCCCGGACGATCATGGGCACATGAACCTCTTCGCCCCCACCCCCAGGTCCAGCCCCCAGTTCTACCTCCAGTCGATGATCTCCTTCGCCGCCGCCTCCCTGGGCCTGGGCGTGGGCATCGTCTTCCTGCCCGTCGACCTGTGGATCCGCGCGTTCCTGGGCATGGGCCTGCTGTACGTCGTCACCGCCACCTTCACACTCGCCAAGTGCGTGCGCGACCGCCAGGAGGACCAGGCCGCCGCCGAGGCCGCCCAGCAGTACCAGCAGTGGAACGGCGCCGAACAGGTCCCCCAGCAGCGGTGAACCCCGCCCCCCGCCACCGCGTGTGCCAGGGCGGTGGCGGGGCCGCGGATCAGGCGTTGGGCGGAAGAGCGGTTCCGGCGCCCCGGCGGCGCGGACGCAACAGGTCGTGGCGTTCGCGCGGCAGGGTGGGCTCGCCCGCGCCCTGCACCTCGAACCCCGCGTCGGCGATCATCTCCAGGTCGGCCTTGCCGGCCTGCCCCTCACTGGTGAGGTAGTCGCCCAGGAACAACGAGTTGACGATGTGCAGCGCCAACGGTTGCAGCGTGCGCAGGTGGATCTCCCGACCCCCGGCCAGCCGCACCTCCACGTCGGGGAACACGAACCGGGCCGCCGCCAGGATGCGCAGACACCGCTGCGGGGTCAGCTCCCAGGTGCCCTCCAAGGGGGTGCCCTCGAACGGCATGAGGAAGTTGACCGGCACCGAGTCCGGCCCCAGTTCCCGCAGCGCGAACAGGGCGTCGATGAGATCGTCGTCGCTCTCGCGCATCCCCGCGATCAGCCCCGAGCACGGCGACAGACCGGCGTGCTTGGCCTGTTCCACCGTGTCGACCCGGTCGGCGAACTCATGGGTGGTGCAGATGTCGGCGTACCGTTCCTCCGACGTGTTGAGGTTGTGGTTGTAGGCGTCCACACCCGCCTCGCGCAACCGTTCGGCCTGCCCCCGCGACAACAACCCCAGACAGGCGCACACCTCCACCCCCGGGTGCTCCTTCTTGATGCCCTCGATGGTGGGGGCCAGCCGGTCCACGTCGCGGTCGGTGGGGCCGCGCCCGGACGCCACCAGGCACACACGACTGGCACCGGCCCTGACCCCCTGATCGACGACCTCACGGGTCTGATCGGGCTTGAGCCAGGTGTACTTGACGATCTCGGCCTCCGAGCCGAGCCGCTGCGAGCAGTAGAAGCAGTCCTCCGGGCACAGGCCGCTCTTCATGTTGACCAGATAGTTGAGTTTGACGCGGCGGCCGAAGTACCGCAGTCGTACCCGGAAGGCCGCCGCGACCAGATCCATCAGGTCGTCGTCGGATCCGCTCAGGACGGCGCGCAACTCGTCGCGGGTGGGGGTCTCACGGCGCAGGGCCTTGTCGGCCAAAGGCTGGTAGATCGTCACGGAATACGATCCTGAAGGGCCGACCCGGTGCGGCGCATCCACCGGACCCGCCAAAAACACCGCCCGACTCTTGTAAGGGCACGACCGTTTTCGGACGGTATCCGATGATGTACAGGGAGTCGGAGTCCGCGGCGCTCGACGACCCGCCCCCGCCCGTCGACCACGGGCTTCCCCCGAACGTCCCAAACAACGGGCATCGTTGGGCATCTTTGCCCCAGCGTCGGGTACCGGGGCCGTGACGCACGGTCGCGTCGGGTGCACTCTGGGAAGGTCGGTCATCGGGGGGAGCGGGCGTGAGCAGTGTCGGCAAGGGGACAACAGGGGAGAGCGGGGAGGCGAACATCGTCCACGTGACGATGATCGCGATGGCCGCCGCCATGGGCGGTTTCCTGTTCGGGTACGACAGCGCCGTCATCAACGGCGCCGTCGACGCCATCCAGGCCAGGTTCGAGGTCAACTCGGCGGTCCTGGGCTTCACCATCGCCTCGGCCCTGCTCGGCTGTGTGCTGGGCGCGGCCACCGCCGGTTACCTGGCCGACCGCCACGGGCGCATCCGGGTCATGCAGGTCGCCGGTGCGCTGTTCGCGATCAGCGCCATCGGCTCGGCCCTGCCGTTCAGCGTGTGGGACCTGACCGCCTGGCGCATCGTCGGCGGCGTCGCCATCGGCATGGCCTCGGTCATCGCCCCCACCTACATCGCCGAGGTCTCACCGGCCGCCTACCGGGGCAGGCTGGGATCGCTGCAACAGCTGGCGATCGTGCTGGGCATCGCCTGCTCACAGCTGGTCAACTACGGCATCGCCCAGATCGCCGACGGCAGCTCCCAGAACATGCTCGGCCCCGTCCAGGCCTGGCAGTGGATGCTCGGCATGGAGGTGCTGCCCGCCACGATCTACCTGCTGCTCAGCCTGCTCATCCCCGAATCCCCCCGCTACCTGGTGCGGGTGGGACAGGTGGACAGGGCCCGGGCCATCCTGTCCGATGTGGAGGGCGGCGGCGCCGAACGCATCGAACGGCGCATCGGGGAGATCCGCCAGGCCCTGGGCTCGGAGGTACGGCCCAAGCTGAGTGATCTGCGCGGCCCCTACCTGCTGTTGCCGATCGTGTGGATCGGCATGGCCCTGTCGGCGTTCCAACAGCTCGTGGGCATCAACGTCATCTTCTACTACTCCAGTTCGCTGTGGCAGTCGGTGGGCATCGCCGAAACCGACTCGCTGCTGTTGAGCCTGTTCACCTCGGTCGTCAACATCGTCGGCACCGTCATCGCCATCACCCTGGTGGACCGGATCGGCCGCAAGCCCTTGCTGCTGGTGGGCTCGGTGGGCATGACCCTCGCGCTGGCCACCGCCTCCTACGCGTTCGGGAACGCCGTGGTCGAGGGCGACGAGGTGATCCTGCCGTTCGTGTGGGCGGCCGTGGCGTTGACGGCGGCGAGCTCCTTCGTGCTGTTCTTCGCCCTGTCCTGGGGTGTGGTCGTGTGGGTGCTGCTCGGCGAGATGTTCCCCTTGCGGATCCGCGCCGCCGCGATGGGCGTGGCCACCGCCACCCAGTGGCTGGCCAACTGGCTCATCACCGTCAGCTTCCCCAGCCTGCGCGACTGGAGCCTGAGCGGCTCCTACCTCATCTACGCGGGCTTCGCCCTGCTGTCGTTGCTGTTCGTCTGGCGGTTCGTGAAGGAGACCAAGGGCAAGACGCTGGAGGAGATGACCGGCTGAGCGGGGCGGGCCCGCTCTGTCAGCGTCGAGGACACGGACGGGCCGGAGCGGGCCCGGGAGTGCGCCGTGGCACCCCGGGGCGGCACCCCCGGGGCGAGGCCGATGGTCGGCGGCACCCGAGCCGGGAGTTCACCCGCCCCGCCGGACCGCCACCCGGAACCCGGGCTTCCCGGGCTTCCCGGAACGTACAGGACGGCGGCCCGGACGAGGACGCGCAGTGGCCCCATGAACAGCGAGGAGAACATCGACCGACCGCGTCTGTACGCCACGTCGCAGGCCCGTGACGCGGCCGCCCTCATCGACCACCGCACGAAGGTCCTCGGGTTCGTCGTGACCACCCGCCACGAGAACGCCGACGGCCGGGTGGCCCACGCCGAACCGCCGTGGCCCGAGAGCGGAGGCGGGATCGTGCTCGGCGACCACGTACCCGGGGGCGTCTGGACGCGCGAACCCGGACCGCCGCGCCCCGGGCGGGGCGCGGCGGGCACCGCGATCATTCCGAGGGCTCGCCCGCCAGCAGGGCGCGCACCCCCTCGGCCGTGGTCTCGACCAGCCCCTCGCCCACGAACAACCACCGCGTGATACCGATCGACTCCAGGAACGGCAGGTCGTGACCGGCCACCATCAGCGCGCCCTCGTAGGACTCCAGGGCACCGGTCAACCTCCGGACACCGGACACGTCCAGATTGTTCGTGGGCTCGTCCAACACCAACAACTGCGGGGCGGGGGAGGCCAGCAGCAGCGCCGCCAGCGTGGCCCGGAACCGCTCGCCGCCCGACAGGGTCCCCACCTCCTGGGCGGCGCGCGCCCCTCGGAACAGGAACCGGGCCAACTGGGAGCGGATACGCCGATCCTCCACCCCCGGCGCCGACCGTTCGACGTTCTCCACCACGGTCAGGGAGTCGTCCAGCACGTCCAGCCGCTGGGGCAGGAACCGGGCGGGCACGAACACCCGCGCCCGCCCCTCCCTCGGCTCCAACTCCCCGAGCAGGGTGCGCAACAGGGTGGTCTTACCCGCCCCGTTGCGGCCCACCAGGGCGATCCGCTCGGGACCGCGCACCCACAGGTCCGCACCCCTCAGGACCCCGTGCACCGGGGTCAGACCCTCGGCCCTGAGGACCTCCCGCCCCGAGGGCACGGCGGTCTCCGGTAGATCCACCGTGATCTCGGCGTCCTCACGAACCGCGTCGGCGGCCTCCTCCCGGCGTTCGCGCGCCTCGTCCAGGCGCTCCTCGTGCACCCCCTTGAGCCTGCCCGACGACTCCTGGGACCGGCGTTCGAGATTGCCGGCGACGATCTTGGGGATACCGCCCCGGGCCTGGACCCTGCGGTTCTGCCTCAGTCGACGGGCCAGCTTGGTCCGGGTCTCCTCCAACTCGCGTTTTTGCCGCCTGACGTCGGCGTCGGCGGCCCGCAGGGTGCGCTCGGCCGCCTCCCGCTGCACCGCCAGCGCCTCCTGGTAGGCCGACCAACCACCCCCGTACCAGGTGATCGACCCCGAGCGCAGCTCGGCGATGCGGTCCACGTGCTCCAACAGGTCGCGATCGTGGCTGACCACGATCAGAGTGCCCGAGCGCCACCCGTCGACGGCGTCGTACAACCGGCGTCGGGCGAACAGGTCGAGGTTGTTGGTGGGCTCGTCGAGCAGCAGGACGTCGGGGCGTTCCAGCAGCAGGGCCGCCAGGCGCAGCAGGATCGCCTCACCGCCGGAGATCTGGCCCACGGTGCGGTCCAGTTCGATGCCGTCCAGACCGAGTGCGCCCAGGGTGGCCAGGGCGCGCTCCTCGACGTCCCAGTCGTCACCGACCGTTTCGAAGTGCTCCTCGGACACCTCGCCGGCCTCGATGGCCTTGAGCGCCGCACGGGTGTCGGCGATGCCCAGGACCCGGTCGACGCGCAGGTCGGTGTCCAGGGTGATGTTCTGCGGCAGGTGGGCGACGCGTCCGTGGACGGTCACCGACCCCGACGTGGGCGCCCTCGACCCGGCCAGGAGTCCGAGCAGGGTGGACTTGCCCGAACCATTGGCTCCGACCAGGCCCGTACGGCCTCGGCCCACGGTCAGGGACAGGTCCTCGAACACGGTCGTGCCGTCGGCCCAGGCGACGGTCAGGGAGGAGCACGCGACGGAGACACCGGCGGCGGTGGGTTGTGACATGGTTCTCTCGCAATACGGAAGCGAAGTGACAAGGGCTTCGTATGCGAGCACCACGCGGCCGGGGCCGACAAGGAGCGGTGAGAGGGGTCCCGTGACGGGGACGGCTCGTGCACCGAGGTTCCATGCACGCGGATCACCGAGGGCCCGGGGCCGAGGGTGATGGCAGGCGAAAGGCCGTGCCGCGTGATGATCGCGAACCTCAGATGCGCAACGTCCACCTCATTCGTAGACGACAGGGACGGGAGTCAATCTACACGCCCCGCACCCCGATGCCAACGGAGAACCGAACACCACCCCCGAGGGGGATCTCCTCGCCCGACCCGACCCGACCCGACCGGATCAGGGGCGGGGCGGAACGGCGGACGGCCGATCGGCGGCCCCTTCCCGGAACACGGGGATCGCCCGGGCCGGGGGAGTGCGGGCACCGCTCACTCCAGGTCGATCTTGCGTTGGAGGTACTCCTCGCGGCCGATCTCACCGCGCGCGTATCTCAGCCGCAGCTCCTCCTGTGCGCGGTCGACCCGGAGAGGGGACCGGTCCGGGGGCGCGACCTTCTTGGCCTCGGCCACGGCCGACACCGTGATCACCAGATAGGTGCCCAACGCGACCATGACCAGGATCACGATCGTGGCGAAGAAAGCGGTCACGGCGTACTCCCTGCTGCGGAGGGAACCCTTCACCTTCCTGTCTACCCGGGCGGACCGGTCCGCACCAGGGGCCGACCGGACCTGTGCACAACGCGGGCCCCGCGCCGGTCGCCTTAACCTGGGATGTCGCCATCCGGACGAAAAGGGGCGGGATGCGCGTTCTGCTCGTGGACAATCACGATTCCTACACCTACAACCTCTTCCAGCTGATCGCCGAGGTCGCCGGGACCGAACCGGTCGTGCTCACCAACGACGACCCCGACTGGGACCGGCTCGACCTCGCCGGCGTGGACGCCATCGTGATCTCACCCGGACCGGGCCGCCCCCAACACCCGCGCGACCTGGGCCGGGTCCCCGAACTCCTGGCCGTCACCCGGCTCCCGGTACTGGGCGTGTGCCTGGGCCACCAGGCCATCGCCCACCTGGCCGGGGCCGACGTGGTCTCGGCCCCCCGCCCCCGCCACGGCCACCTGACCCGGGTGCGCCACACCGGCCGGGGCCTGTTCGAAGGGCTGCCACAGGACTTCACCGCGGTGCGCTACCACTCGCTGGCCGTCCCCGAACCCCTGCCCGCCCCCCTGACGGTCACCGCCCGGGCCGAGGACGGCGTGGTCATGGCCCTGGAACACCGCACCCTGCCACGGTGGGGGGTGCAGTTCCACCCCGAGTCGATCGCCGGACAACACGGCGCCGCCCTCATCGGCAACTTCCTGGACCTGGCCCGTCCCGACCGCCCCGCACCGGCCCCGCCCGCCCGCCCCGAACCCCCGACACCCCCGCATCCCGCCCCCCGCACCCTGACACTGCCGTACGCCGTCGACGCCGAGGCCGCCTTCGCCCACCTGTACGGCGACGCCGAGTACGCGTTCTGGCTGGACAGCTCCCGCCCCCAAGGGCCGGCCCGCTTCTCCTTCCTGGGCGCGGCCACCGGCGAGGTCCTCACCTACCGGGTGGGCGGCCCGGTCCACGTGCGCGCCCCCGACGGATCCGCGCACGAGGAGCCCGGCACCGTCTTCGACGCCCTGGAACGCCGCCTGCGCGGGCGCGCCCCGAGCCCGCTGCCGTTCGACTTCACCGGCGGGTACGTGGGCTACTTCGGCTACGAGCTCAAGGCCGACTGCGGCGCCGCCGCGGCCCACACCGCGCCCACCCCCGACGCGGTGTGGCTGCGCTGCGACCGGTTCCTCGCCATCGACCACCACCGGGGCCGCACCCACGTGGTCTGCGCCGACGACCTCCCCGACGGCGACACCTGGCGGGCGGACACCGCCGCCGCCCTCGCCGACCTGGCCCCCCTGCCCGCACCGGAACCGGCGGCCACCCCCGTCGACCTCCCCGGACTGCTCCAACGCCCCCGCGAGGGGTACCTGACCGACGTCAAGGAATGCCTGGGCCACCTGGCGGCGGGGGAGAGCTACGAGATCTGCCTGACCAACCGCCTCCACCTCCCCTACACCGGCGGTGACCTGGACTTCCACCGCCGGCTCCGGGCCGCCTCACCCGCCCCCTACGCGGCCCTGCTGCGCCTGGGCGGGATGAGCGTCCTCAGCGCGTCCCCCGAACGCTTCCTGCGCGTGAACGGCCACGGCGACGCCGAGAGCCGCCCCATCAAGGGCACCGCGCCCCGCCACCCCGACCCCGACGTCGACGCCCGCGTCGCCGAGGAACTGCGCACCGGCGCCAAGACCCGCGCCGAGAACCTGATGATCGTCGACCTGCTCCGCAACGACCTGGGCCGAGTGTGCGAGGTGGGCAGCGTCGAGGTGCCCGCGTTCATGTACACCGAGTCCTACGCCACCGTCCACCAACTGGTCTCCACGGTCCGCGGCCGGTTGCGCCCCGAGGTGTCGGCGGTGGACGCGGTCCGCGCCTGCTTCCCCGGCGGATCGATGACGGGCGCGCCCAAACTGCGCACCATGGAGATCATCGACGCCCTGGAGGGCTCGGCGCGCGGCGTCTACTCCGGAGCCCTGGGGTACCTGTCGCACCACGGTGCCGCGGACCTGAGCATCGTCATCCGCACCGCCGTGCGCCACGACGGAGGGCTGACCGTCGGCGCCGGCGGCGCGATCGTCCTGGACTCCGACCCCCAGGACGAGTACGCGGAGATGCTCCTCAAGGCCGCCGTCCCCGCCCGCGGCCGCTGAAAACGGTTTGCGGACCACCGACACCGCGGTCCAAGGTGTGCGTCGTGCAAACCAACGTTCCCCGCTACCGGATCCGCGCCCGGCACACCGACACCACGGTGACCGTGTACCAGGCCTACGCCCCGCGCCTGGGACTGCCCGCCGCCCGTGAGGGCGGCTTCCCCACGGCGTGGAAGCGCGACCGCATGACGTGGATCAAGCCGTCGTTCCTGTGGATGATGTACCGGTGCGGGTGGGGGCTCAAGGAGGACCAGGAGACCGTCCTGGCCGTGGAGATCACCCGCGACGGGTTCGAGTGGGCGCTGCGCAACGCCTGCCTGTCCCACTACAAGGCCGACGTGCACGCCGACCGCGCCGCCTGGAAGCGCGACCTGCGCCGGGCCCCCGTCCGCGTGCAGTGGGACCCCGAACGCGACCTGCGTCTGAACCCGCTGGAGCACCGCTCCCTCCAGCTGGGGTTGGCGGGCGAGGCCTCCACCCGTTACGCCGACGAGTGGCTCGTCTCCATCACCGACGTCACCGCCACCGCGCGACGGATCCACGCCCTGGTACAACAGGGGGACACGGAGGGGGCCGCCGCGCTGCTGCCCGCCGAACACCCCTACCCCGAGACCCCCGGCCTGCTCGACCGCCTGCGCCCCGCCCCCTGAGGAGCCACGCGCGTCGTCGACGGTGACCGTCCCGGGAACGGCGGCCCCCGCTCGGGATACCTGCCGCGGGCGGGGGAGCGGGCGCACCCGACCCCGGAGGAGACCGGCGTCCCGACCGCCCAGTCCCGCGCCGCCGGGTCGGTGAGGGGGGCACCGTCCAGGGCATCGGCCTCCCCGGCCTCGGACAGCCAAATGAGGAAGGCCGCAGTGCTGGGCCGGTACTTGTCGCGGCTGGCCGTCCCCAGGTCGGTGGTGACGGCCAGCCGTTCGGTGAAGGCGGCGAGTTCGGCCGCCAGGTCGCCGGGAAGGCCGTAGGCACGCCGCGGCCGCGAGCACGAAGCCGTCTGACGCTTCTCGAACACCGGGGTTGAGGAACATCGGAACAGGATCCGGCGCTAAGCACTTCGCCCCTGCTCGTACCTTTGTGAGGGTTTGTACCAAGGCAGTCCAGGCACGCGAAAAACCCCCGCGCAACGCCCGGTTGCGCGGGGGCTTCCGTGACCTGGCCGTGACCTCAGTCGGGCTTGTGCTCGGGGGCCGGGACCGGGTCCAGGGGATCGAAGCTCCGACTGCCGACACCCGGGCCGGCCTTGGACCTGTGCACGAGGGGTCTCCTTCCCGGCGGGCACGCGGTGCGCCCGCTCCCGGCGTGACCTTCCCCGCCCCGGCGGTAGGCAGGCCCCGGCCGGGAGGGGCCATGGCCGCACTCGACCGGAAAACACGAAAAGCCCTGGACTCCGGGAGTACCGGAGGACGGGACTTCGTGGTGTGGCAGGGTCAGGCGGAGCCGTTGCCCCTTTCGGGCTTACTTGGTTCGCCCCCTACAGGAGGATCCGGGCGGCCTCGGCGGCCAGCGGGGACGCGGCGGCGGCCAGTAGCAGCAGGGCGCACCCGCCGCCGCCTCTGCGGGGGCTCGCGCCCGCGCCGGTCGCGTAGTGGTCACGCTCGGCCTCGTACTTGCGCCGCTGGATCTCGGCCCCCATCGCCCGTCCCAGGCAGTAGCCGCACTGGCTGTCGGTCTTGTGGCGTCCGCAGGTGCTGCAGGTGCTCACGCATCCTCCAAAGGCGCGCTGGGGGTAGGGGCACGACGATAGTCGGGCAAAGCTGGAGCGCCTAGTGCTGTGTCCGGAAAGGTTCGCCCGGGTGTTCTCTGATGTTGCTTCGGTTCGGTGGACAGATGCCCGCTTTCGGGTAGTTTGTCGCCGAACAAGGAGATTGAAGTGCCCAAGACCCGCCCCGCGTACCCACCGCAGTACCGCGACCAGATCATCGCGCTGGCCCGCTCCGGCCGCACCCCCGAGAACCTCGCCGCCGAGTTCGAGCCCTCCGCCCAGACCATCCGCAACTGGATTCGCCAGGCCAAGATCGATTCCGGCCAGCAAGAGGGCACCACCAGCGACGACAAGGCCGAACTGGCCCGCCTGCGCCGCGAGAACGCCCAACTGCGCGAGGAACGCGAGATCCTGCGCAAGGCCACGGCTTTCTTCGTCCGGGAGACCAGCAGGTGATCCACCGGCTGATCGACGAAGAAAAGGCACACCACCCCGTCTCCCGCATGACCCGGCTGCTCGGTGTGTCGCGGCAGGGCCACTACCAGCACGTGCGCCGGACCCGGACCGGGCCCGGTCCCCGCCAACGCTCCGACGCCGAGCTGACCGAGCGGATCCGCCACCACCACAAGAAGTCCCGGGGCACCTACGGCGCCCCCAGGATCCAGGCCGATCTGGCCGAGATCGACGGGCTGCGGGCGGGACGCAACCGCATCACCCGGCTCATGCGGGCCCAGGGCCTGGTCGGGGTGCACCGCCGCACCGGCCGCAAGAGCCTGACCGCTCAGGACCGGATGGCCTCGGCCCCGCCCGACCTGGTGGGTCGCGACTTCACCGCCCACGCGCCGAACACCACGTGGACCGCCGACATCACCTACGTGCCCACCGACCAGGGGTGGCTCTATCTGGCCGTGGTCCTGGACCTGTTCTCACGAAGGATCGTGGGGTGGGCGATGGCCGGGCACATGCGCGCCGAGCTGGTGTGTGACGCGCTGGCCCTGGCGGTGAACAATCGGCCCCGTAAGGTCCTGGGGTGGCGGACCCCGGCCGAGGTTTTCGAAGAACAGCTACGCTCGCTTCAACAGCCCGGTGTTGCAACGATCGGTTGAACCTACCCAGTACACGAGCCTGGCCTTCGGCAGGCGGTGCGAGGAGGCAGGGATCAGCCCGTCCACCGGGCGGACGGGGTCGTGTTACGACAACGCGGTCACCGAGAGCTTCTTCGCGTCGTTGGAGACCGAGCTGATCGACCGTGTCCGCTTGCCGACCCGTGCCGACGCCGAGCGGGAGGTGTTCTCCTACATCGAGGGGTTCTACAACCCGTGGCGGCGGCATTCCGCGAATGGTCAGCTCAGCCCTGCCGAGTATGAACGTCGTCACATGAGAGCCATGCAAGACGAGCTTGGAGAGCGGTCCCGGGCCGCGTAAAACCCCAGCTCATAGGTGTCCACCGAACTGAAGCAACTCCAAACCGCCGCGCTCTTGCCGCACATCAAGAACAACGGGGAGCGCTGCCCGCCACAGGTCCTGCGCCGGCTCGTCTCCGAACTCGAACGCATCGACACCCAAGCGGAGGACCTGGCCCGCGCACGTCGGACCCTGAAAGGCATGGTCGAGGCCACCCAGGAAGCCATGCGCGGCGAGTGAACACCGACTGAGCCACGGCTCTACCGCTCAATCCTGTGGTAATCCTCCTCGACCCCCGTCCTCACGCGCACGGGCCCGTACCCGCCCCCGGAGGCGACGGTCGCCCGAGCCGGGGTGGTCTGGGACGGGCGGGCCGAACGCGCCCGCGAGGGGAGACCGGCGGCTGTGACCCCCACCGAACTAGAACATGTTCTACAACGGTGTTAGGTTCCGGCCATGCGAGTTGACGAATACCTGCACCATGACGCCGTCGGCCTGGCCGCACTCATCGACAAGGGCGAGGTGAACGCCCTCGAAGTCCTCGAAGCCGCCATCACCCGCGCCGAACAGGTCCAACCCCGGCTCAACGCACTCGTCCTCACCATGTACGACGAGGCCAGGCGCATCGCCGCCGACCCCCCGAAAGGCCCCCTCTCCGGAGTCCCGTTCCTGCTCAAGGACCTCTTCCAGGACTACGCCGGCTTCCCCACCTCCGCCGGCAACCGCGCCCTGCGCCACATCCCCGCCCCCCACCACGCCGAAATCGTACGCCGCTGGCTCGACGCCGGACTCGTACCCTTCGCCAAGACCAACGTCCCCGAATTCGGAGCCAAGGGCATCACCGAACCCCGCGAGTTCGGCCCCACCCGCAACCCCTGGAACACCGCCCACACCCCCGGCGGCTCCTCCGGCGGATCGTCCGCCGCCGTCGCGGCCGGAGTCGTCCCCGCCGCCGGCGGCAACGACGGCGGCGGATCCATCCGCATCCCCGCCGCGTGCTGCGGCCTGTTCGGCCTCAAACCCGGACGCGGCCGGGTCCCCTTCGGCCCCTCCTGGGGCGAACCCATGCACGGCGCCTCCGTCAACGGGGTCCTCACCCGCACCGTCCGCGACAGCGCCCTGCTCCTGGACGTGATGGCCGGCCCCGAGGCCACCTCGCCCTACCCCATCGCCCCGCCCGAACGCCCCTACACCCGCGAAGTCGGCCACGACGTGGGCCGACTGCGCATCGGCTTCACCGACCGCTCACCCCTGGGCACCCGCGTCCACCCCGAGGCCGTCCGCGCCGTCCGCGACGCCGCCGCCCTCCTGGAGTCACTCGGCCACGACGTCGAGGAGGCCGAACCCGCCATCGACGGCCGCGCCCTCACCGAGGACTTCCTCAACCTCTGGTACGGATCCATGGCCGCCCTGGTCGACGGCATCAAGGCCGACACCGGCTGCTCCGACGACGACTTCGAAACCGACACCCTCTTCCTGGCCGCCATGGGACGCGCCCGCACCGCCGCCGACTACGTCCGTGGCCACGACCGCTGGAACGCCCACGTCCTGGCCCTGACCGACTTCCACTCCCGCCACGACCTGCTGCTCACCCCCACCATCGCCGGCCCGCCCCTCACCATCGGCCGCCTGGACCCACCGACCTGGCTGCGCTCCGCCGAACGCCTCCTGGTGCGCACCCGCACCGAACGGCTCGTGACCCGCACCGACCTCGTCACCACCGAGGTCATGAACAACCTCACCGCCACCCCGTTCACCCTGGTGGCCAACCTCACCGGAACCCCCGCCATGTCGGTGCCCCTGCACCGGACCCCCGCCGGGCTCCCACTGGGCGTACAGTTCATCGCCCCCGCCGCGGGGGAGGGCCTGCTGCTCCGCTTGGCCGCCCAACTCGAACAGGCCCGCCCCTGGGCCCACCACCGCCCCACCGGGGTGCCCTTCCCCGACCCCGCCGACGCCTGACCGCGCAGCGAACAAAAAAGGGGGGCGCCGCCCCACGGCGGCACCCCCCTTCACGACCTCACCCGGCGTCCACCACCAGCACGACCTTGCCGGTCACATGACCGGTGTCACCCAACGCGTGCGCCTTGGCCGCGTCCGCCAGCGGAAACGCCTCCTCCACATGCGCCCGCAGCAGACCCCGCTCCACCAGATCGGCCACGGCGACCATCCCCGCGTGGTCGGCCTCCACCAGCAACGTCCGGGCCCGCACCCCCAGCCCGTCGGCCTTCGCGGTGTGCTCGGGCGTCGTGGCCAGCAGCGACACCGCGATCCCACCCGGCCGCAGCACCTCCAACGACCGGCTCAACGTCTCACCCGCGAACGGGTCCAACACCACGTCCACCTCACCGGCCGCCTCCACGAAGTCCGCGCTCCGATAGTCGATGACCTCATCGGCGCCCAGCCCCCTCAAGAACGCGTGCTTGGGCGCGCTCGCCGTACCGATCACATACGCCCCGAGCGCCTTGGCGATCTGCACCGCCACGTGCCCCACCCCACCCGCGGCCGCGTGGATCAGCACCCGCTGACCGGGACGCACCCCGGCGGTGTCCACCAAGGCCTGATACGCGGTCAACGACACCAACGGCAGCGCCCCGGCCTGCACATGATCGATCCCGGCGGGCTTGCGCGCGAACGCCCGGGCCGGCCCCACCGCGTACTCGGCGTGCGAGCCCACCCCGTACGGATAGGGCAACATCCCGAACACCTCGTCGCCGGGTTCGAACAAGGTGACCCCGTACCCGACCGCCTCCACCACACCCGACACGTCCCAGCCCAGCACCAGCGGCGTCCGGTTCAAGAACCCGGCGTGCTCCCGATGCTTCCAGTCGGTGGGATTGACCCCGGCGGCGCGCACCCGCACCAGGATCCCGCTCGGCCCGGGCACCGGCCGGGGCACGCGCACCTCCCTCAGGACCTCGGGGCCGCCGTGGACGTCCTGGGAGATCGCCCTCATCGTCATCTCATCGGTTTCGCTCATGGATCCCAGCCTGCCCAAAGCCCCCGGGCCACGCCATGGCATGATCGCCATCTTTCAATAAGATCGTGCCATGAGCAGCCCCGTACACCACGTGGCCGTCCTCGCCCTGGACGGCGTCTACCCCTTCGAACTGGGCATCCCCTCCCGCGTGTTCGGCGCCGCCGACGGCCGCTACGAGGTGCGCACCTGCGCCCTGGACGGACCCTCGGTACGCACCAACGCCGACTTCTCCGTCACCGTCGACCACGGCCCCGAACTCCTCACCGACGCCGACACCGTCGTCATCCCCCCGTTCGACACCGCCCGCATCACCCGCCACCCCTCGCCCACCCTGCGCGCCGCCCTGGACTCCCTGCGCCCGGACACCCGCCTGGTCTCCATCTGCACCGGCGCGTTCGTACTGGCTTCGACCGGCCTACTGAACGACCGCCCCGCCACCACCCACTGGGCCCTCACCGACACCTTTCGCACCTGGTTCCCCCGCGTGCGCCTGGACCCCGACGTCCTGTTCGTCGACGACGGCGACGTCCTCACCTCCGCCGGGGCCGCCTCCGGCGTGGACGTGTGCCTGCACCTGGTCCGCCGCGACCACGGCACCCGGGTCGCCAACCACGTCGCCCGCGTCTGCGTCGTCCCACCCTGGCGCGACGGCGGCCAGGCCCAGTACATCGAGCACCCGGTACCCGACCCCGACCGGACCGGCACCGCCCCCACCCGCCAATGGGCCCTGGAACACCTGGCCGAACCCCTGTCCCTGGCGGACCTGGCGGCACACGCCCGGATGAGCCGACGCACCTTCGTACGCCGCTTCAACGAGGAGGTGGGCCTGAGCCCGGGCCGCTGGCTCACCGCCCAACGCGTGGAGCGCGCCCGCCACCTACTGGAGTCCACCGACCTGACCGTGGACGAGATCGCCGGCCGGATCGGGTTCGCCACCGGCACATCCCTACGCCAACACCTGCGCACCGCCCTGGGCGTGTCCCCGATCACCTACCGCCGCACCTTCCGCGGCGCCCCGGACCCCGTTCCCTCAGGCGAACCCCCTATTCCCACCAGAGCAATAGGATTTCCGATACCGACATCCAGAACATCATTGGATATCCGGCGCACGCCGTCCTAACGTCGAGGACACCGCACCACGCAACGAGAGGACGGTCCCCATGAGGATCGGCATCATCGGCGCCGGCAACATCGGCGGCAATCTCACCCGCGGACTCACCGCCCTGGGCCACGACGTGAAGGTCGCCAACTCCCGCGGACCACAGACCCTGACCGACCTGGCCGCCGAGACCGGCGCCACCCCGGCCACCACCGCGGAAGCGGCCCGAGGGGCCGAAGTCGTCGTGGTCACCATCCCCCTCAAGAACATCCCCGACCTGCCCACCGACCTGTTCGCCGAAGCGACCGAAGGCCTCGTCCTCCTGGACACCAACAACTACTACCCGCGCGAACGCGACGGCCGCATCGCCGCCATCGAGGACGACGGGCTCACCGAGAGCCGCTGGGTGGAACACCACCTGCGCCACCCGGTGATCAAGGCCTTCAACGGCACCTACGCCTCCGACCTGCTGGACCGACCCCGCCCGGCCGGAGACCCCGAACGCATCGCCGTACCGGTCGCCGGCGACGACGAAGCCGCCAAGAAGGTCGTACGCGACCTCGTCGACGCCCTGGGCTTCGACACCGTCGACGCCGGAGGCATCGACGACTCCTGGCGCCAGCAGCCCGGCACCCCCGTCTACGGACTGCGCGGGGGAGTGGAGGCCGTGACCGAGGCCCTGGCCCAGGCCTCCTCGGACCGCCCTGCGGACTTCCGGGGCTGAACCCCGGACACCGATCCCGCTCTCGACCCGCTCGGCGACGGCCTCACACCGGGCGGGTCGAGAGCGCGGGACCAGCGCCTCCACCGTGACGTCCAACCGCTCACCCGAACGCCGCTGATGCCAGACCCCTGCGGCGAACCCGTCCAGGTACGGCACCGGGTCATTTCCGGGGTGAGAAACCCCTTGTCGGGCCTGATACCGCCCACTCGGCGGCGGCCGAGGCCGCGATCCACAACGGCGGCTCACGCCCGAGGGGCCGGTGCACGGTCCCACGCGGCCCGAAGGTCTCGACCGACCCGCGCGCCTCCCACGACGCGGACCGCACATCCGTGCGGACCGCCCGGCCATCAACGATCCTCCAGGGGATCGCGGTCGGCCCTCCGGAGGACGCCTGATCCACTCGCGGGTCGGTCGGCGACCGGCGACACGCTCCTCGCCGACACCCTGCGTAGGATCGGCGGCATGGCGATTCGGCTTGTTCAAATTCATATGAGTGCTCAGGACGACTCGGCGCTCGGCGGGTTCTGGGCGAAGGTCCTCGGCTGGGATGTCTCCAGCGAGGGACCCGGTGTGACGAACCTGGAACCCGAGGGCTTCGTCTATCCGGACCCCGTCGCCGTCTGCCTCGACGTCGTCGCCGTCCCGGAACCCAAGACGGTGAAGAACCGTGTGCGCATCGACCTCGCCACCACTTCCGTGGCCCATCAGGCGGAGTCGGTCGCGCGCCTTGAGGGTCTCGGAGCGACGCACGCCGACCTCGGCCAGGGCGACGTGCCGTGGACGGTCCTGGCCGACCCCGAGGGCAACGAGTTCCGCGTGCTGGAGCCTCGGGAGATCTACCGGGACACCGGGCCGATGGCCGCGGTGACGGTCGACTGCGTCGACCCCCGGGCGATGGCCCGGTTCTGGGACGAGGCGATGGACTGGACCCTGCACGAGGTGACCGACGATCGTGCGGTCCTGCGCTCCGCCGAGGGCGTCGGCCCGTATCTCGAATTCCTCCGCACGCCCGACGCGAAGACCGTGAAGAACCGCGTCCATCTCGACCTCCGACCGTACCCCGGTGACGACCAGGCGGAGGAGGTGGCCCGGTTGCGGGCGCTCGGCGCCATCGCCGTCGACATCGGTCAGGGCGACGTGCCGTGGACGGTCCTGGCCGACCCCGAGGGCAACGAGTTCTGCGTCCTCACCCCGGCCTGACGCGGACTCGCGCCGACCCTCCCGGCATCCGGTCGGGCGCCACCGCCAAGCCCGGGTCTTCCAGCGGGTCACGTTGACGCCTACCCGTCCCGCCACGGGATCGGCGGGGGAGTGGCGCACCCTTCCCGGCTCTCGGAGGAGCACGTCCCGCCCGGCGCCATCGCCGGATCGTCCGGGCCGAAGCGACCGAGGTGGGGAGCCGCGCGGTCAGCGCAGCACGTACAGGTCCGCGGGCGGGTCCAGCGCGATGAAGGAGCGCACCTGGCACCGGTAGTCCTGCCAGGCCCCCGACTGTTCGCCGTTGCGGCCGATCAGGTGACAGAGGGTGATGATGTGCGTTCCCTGGTACCGCCACGTCGCCTCGGTGACCGCAGAGGGCGTCACCGTGGCGGCGCTCACGGGCGCGCCGCCCAAGAGGCAGGCGCCGGCCATCGCGGTCCCGGCCACGAACAACGAAAGGATTCTGCGCATCGGTCTCTCCGTCTCCTGTGTTCTCCACGCTGTGAGGTGAGAGCCAACCTGCCCGAGCCGATTCGCACGGGGGTCACAGGAACGCCCGGGGGAAGGGCGGTTCCGAGTTTCACTTGACATAATGTGCATTATCGGCGGTGGAGTGGTGAGGGCGGAGAGGGGCTGGAACGCCCGGTGCGCCGGGACTTTTCACGCGCATCCCGTTCTCCGTGCGTCCCAGGGCCCTCCGGGCATCGCACACGAGGACGCTCCCGGCGGCCGCGCGCCGAAGGTCTGAGGTGACGATCGGCGACCCCGAAGGGTGATCCCAGCGTGGGCGGCCACTCCGAGTCACCAGGATCCTTCGGGTGCCCGACGACGCGTGAAGGCCGGGTCGAGCCTCCCGCCGCCGGCCGCCGGAGCCCTCGCCCGTGAGGACGTTCGGACCCTCACGGGCGTCTCCCCTGTTCCAGGGGTTTTTTCCGGCCCCCGCCCCCGAAGGATCGACCCGGGTCCACCCCCACCTCCGCCCCCACCGGGCGTGGACCCGGAGTGCGCAGGACCCCTGCCCCGATCCATCGAGTTTTGATGCATAACATGCTTTATGCATCATTTGCGTGTCTTTGTGAAGTTTGATGCTTTTCGTCACTCGAACAGCCACTATGACCGTTCAGAGACGACCTGCCCTCACCCCCGGGACCCCCGCCTCAAAGAGATCCGATTCGGCTCGGCGTCTGGAGTTCGGCGATCCCCGGCGGTTACCGTGGCCCTTGATCGACGCGCCCCTCCCCCACCCCGGTGGTGAACGCCGATCCCGGAGTCCCCCGTTGACACGACCATACGGATCCATGTTCAGGGAGGAACAACGGCATGGGAATCGGGCAGGACGAAATCGACCTCATCGACGCCTACTGGCGCGCCGCGAACTATCTATCGGTCGGCCAGATCTACCTTCTGGACAACCCGCTCCTCCGCGAGGAACTGCGCCCCGACCAGATCAAACCCCGCCTCCTGGGCCACTGGGGCACCACCCCGGGCCTCAACTTCTGCTACGCCCACCTGAACCGGGTCATCAAGGCCCGCGACCTCGACATGATCTACATCATGGGCCCCGGGCACGGCGGCCCCGCCGCCGTCGCCAACGCCTGGCTGGAGGGCGGCTACGGCGAGATCTACCGCGACGTCAGCCGCGACGAGGAGGGCATGAGGCGGCTGTTCCGTCAGTTCTCCTTCCCCGGGGGGATCCCCAGCCACGTCGCCCCCGAGACCCCCGGCTCCATCCACGAGGGCGGCGAGCTCGGCTACTCCCTCTCCCATGCCTTCGGGGCCGCCTTCGACAACCCCGACCTGGTGGTCGCCTGCATCATCGGCGACGGCGAGGCCGAGACCGGGGCGTTGGCGGGAAGCTGGGACGGCAACAAGTTCCTGGACCCCGAACACGACGGCGCGGTCCTGCCGATCCTGCACCTGAACGGCTACAAGATCTCCAACCCGACGATCATGGCCCGCATCCCCGAGGAGCAGCTCCTCAAGCGGTTCGAGGGCCACGGCTACCACCCGATCATGGTCAGCGGTGACGACCCCGTGTACATGCACGGTCGGATGGCCGAGGCCCTGGACGAGGCGTTGGACCGGATCTCCGACATCCAGCGGTCGGCGCGCGCCTCCGGGACGGGCCCCCGGCCCACGTGGCCGATGATCATCCTGCGCTCCCCCAAGGGGTGGACCGGCCCCAAGGAGGTGGACGGCGTCCGGATCGAGGGCACCTGGCGGTCCCACCAGGTGCCCTTGTCGCAGGTGCGCACCAACGACGAGCATCGGCGGATGCTGAAGGAGTGGATGCTCTCGTACCGTCCCGAGGAGCTGTTCGACGAGAACGGCGAGCCCGTGGCGGAGCTGCGCGATCTGCCGCCGGTGGGTCCGCGTCGGATGAGCGCCAACCCGCACGCCAACGGTGGTCTGCTGCTCCGGGACCTGCGGCTGCCGGACTTCCGGCGGTACGGGGTGGAGTTCGAGGGGCACGGTGTCCACACCAGCGAGGCGACCCGGGTGCTGGGTCACTTCCTGCGCGACGTCATCCGCCACAACCCCGACAACTTCCGGTTGGTGGGTCCCGACGAGACGGCGTCGAACCGGCTCGCGGCGGTGTACGAGGTCACCGACAAGGTCTGGGACGCGCAGATCCTGCCGGTGGACGAACACCTGGCCCGGCGGGGGCGGGTGATGGAGGTGCTCAGTGAGCATCTGTGCCAGGGCTGGCTGGAGGGGTACCTGCTGACCGGGCGGCACGGGCTGTTCAGTTGCTACGAGGCGTTCGTGCACATCGTGGACTCGATGTTCAATCAGCACGCGAAGTGGCTGAAGGTCACGCGGGGGTTGGCGTGGCGGCGGCCGATCGCCTCGTTCAACTATCTGTTGACCTCGCACGTGTGGCGCCAGGACCACAACGGTTTCACGCACCAGGACCCGGGGTTCCTGGACGTGGTGCTGAACAAGCCGTCGGAGGTGGTGCGGGTGTACCTGCCGCCGGACGCGAACACGTTGTTGTCGGTGGCCGACCACTGCCTGCGGTCCAAGGACTACGTCAACGTGGTGGTGGCCGGGAAGCAGCCGGCGCTGGACTACCTGTCGGTGGAGGAGGCCATCTGGCACTGCACGCGCGGGATCGGGATCTGGGAGTGGGCCAGTACCGATGGGGGCGGTGAGCCCGACGTGGTGCTGGCGTGCGCCGGTGACGTGCCGACGTTGGAGACGTTGGCGGCCGCCGCTCTGCTGCGGCGGTTGTTCCCGGAGTTGCGGGTGCGGGTGGTCAACGTGGTGGATCTGATGCGGTTGCAGCCGGAGAGCGAGCATCCGCACGGGCTACCGGACGCGGAGTACGAGGCGCTGTTCACCTCGGACAAGCCGGTGATCTTCGCGTTCCACGGGTATCCGTGGTTGGTCCACCGGTTGGCGTACCGGCGACGCAACCATCCGCAGCTGCACGTGCGGGGGTACAAGGAGGAGGGCACCACCACGACGCCGTTCGACATGGTGATGCTCAACGATCTGGACCGGTTCCATCTGGTGATCGATGTGATCGACCGGGTGCCGGGGCTGGCGGAGAAGGCGGCGCACATCCGGCAGCGGATGGTGGACGAGCGGTTGCGGCATCGGGCCTACACCAGGGAGCACGGTGAGGACCCGGCGGATATCAGGGATTGGGTGTGGCCGTACTGATGCGGGTCCTGGTGGTCAACGCGGGGTCGTCGACGTTGAAGTCGAGCATGGTGGACGGCGACGACACGGTGCTGGGGTCGGAGACGATCGAGCTGGTGGGGGGTGCCTGGGATCCGGTGGCGGTGCGGGGTTTCCTGGACCGGTTCCCCTCCCCCGACGCGGTGGGCCACCGGGTGGTGCACGGCGGGCGGGAGTTCGTGTCCCCCGTGCTGTTGGATCCGACCGTCGTGGGGCGGTTGGAGGAGTTGACGCCGTTGGCGCCGCTGCACCAGCCCAAGGCGCTGTCGGGGATCGCGGCGATCTCGGAGGCGTTGCCGGGGGTGCCGCAGGTGGCGTGTTTCGATACCGCGTTCCACGCGTCGTTGCCGGCGGAGGCGTTCACGTACGCGGTGCCGGTGGAGTGGCGGGAGCGGTTCGGGGTGCGGCGGTACGGGTTCCACGGGTTGTCGCACGCGTACGTGTCGGGGGTGGCGGCGGAACGGACCGGTGGGCGGCGGATCGTGACGGCGCATCTGGGTGCGGGCGCGTCGCTGGCGGCGGTCCTGGAGGGGCGGTGTGTGGACACCACGATGGGGTTCACGCCGTTGGAGGGGTTGGTGATGGCGACGCGTTCGGGGAGCGTGGACCCGGGGATGGTGCTGTGGTTGCAGCGTCAGGGCGGGTTGGACGCGGACGAGGTCGCGGAGGGGCTGGAACGCGGTGGCGGTCTGACGGGGTTGGCGGGGACGGCGGACATGCGGGAGGTGATGGCGGGGGTCTCCCGGGGTGAGGAGGCGGCGGTGCTGGCGTTGGGGGTGTACGTGCACCGTTTGCGGGCGTCGGTGGCGGCGATGGCGGCGGCGATGGGCGGGTTGGACGTGTTGGTGTTCACGGCGGGTGTGGGTGAGCGGTCGGCGCCGGTGCGGTGGGCGGTGGCGGAGGGGCTGGGTTTCCTGGGGGTGGCGGTGGACCGGGTGGCCAACGAGGGGGTGGACGGGGAGGCGGACGTCACGGGTGCGGGGGCCTCGGTGCGGACGTTGGTGGTTCCCACGCGTGAGGACGTGCAGATCGCGCGGGGCGCTCGGGAGGTGATGGGGGGCTGAGGGGCCTCTCCCCCCTGTTCGGGAGGCGGGCGCGGGCCGTGGGGTCCGCGCCCGTTCGTGTGCGCGGGGTCAGGTGGGGAGGCCGGGGAGACCGTCGATGCTGGTGGCGTTGCGGGTGCGGTGGTAGTCGGTGAAGTAGGCGGGGTCGCGGCGTTCGTGGTGGCGGTCGAGGAGGTCGCGGTCGGCGCGCAGGTCCATGAGGGGCACGGAGAAGCCGCAGGAGTCGGAGACGCGGTGGACGTCGACGACGATGATGGCGCGTTGGCCGAGGGTGCGTTGTTTGGTGAATCGGGGGCGCAGTGCGGTGAATTCGGGGTCGGTGGGCAGGAGGGTGCGGCCGGTGCCGTGGAGACGGACGATGGTGGGCGGTCCGGTGAAGGCGCAGAACATCAGGACGATGCGACCGTTCTCGCTCAGGTGGGCGATGGTCTCGGTGCCGGATCCGGTGTAGTCGAGGTAGGCGACGCGGTGTTCGTCGAGGACGGTGAAGGTCCCGGCCATGCCCTTGGGTGAGACGTTGACGTGGCCGTGGGGGTCCAGGGGTGCGGTGCCGACGAAGAAGACGGGTTGGTCGAGCAGGAGGCGGGCCATGCGGTCGTCGATGGCGTCGTGGATCTTTCCCATGAGGGGGATTCTGGCACCCCGGGGTCCGTCGGCGCGTGGTGGGTGTCGTGGGCTTGTCCGTCGCGTCGGGGGAACGGGTGTTCCCCCGTGCGGTCCCGTCGGGGGCTCGACGCGCTCGGATCGGGGATGCTGGGGGCATGAGCGGTGAACAGCGTCTGATGGCGGCGGTGGAGGAGTATCTGGTGGCTCGGCGGGCGGCCAAGCCGTCGGAGCACACGGTGGCGGCCTATCGGCGTGATCTGTCGGGGGTGTTGGGGTGTGCGGCCCGGGTGCGGGGGGTGGGGCCGGAGGAGCTGGGGTGGGCGGAGTTGGACGTGGCGACGTTGCGGGGGGCGTTCGCGGAGTTCGCGTCGACGCGGGCGGCGTCGAGCGTGCTGCGGGCGTGGTCGACGTGGAACGGGTTCTTCGGGTTCTGGGTGTCGGAGCGGGTGATCTCCGGTAATCCGATGTCGGCGGTGCCGCGGCCGAGGGTGCGGCCGTCGGGTCCCAAGCCGTTGATGGGCGAGGACACGCCGGAGCGGTTGTTGGAGGCGTTGGCCCGGGGGGCGCGCAAGGCGCGGGATCCGTGGCCGGAGCGGGATCTGGCGGTGTTGGCGTTGGCGTTGTTGACGGGGATGCGGTCCGCGGAGATGTTGGCGTTGCGGGTGGATTCGGTGTCGGGGCGGGTGGGCGAGCGTCGGGTGCGGGTGGTCGGCAAGGGGGGCGGTGAGCGGGTGTTGCCGATCGAGCGGCCGTTGGAGGTGCTGCTGGAGGTGTACCTGGCGACGCGGCGGGAGCGGTTCGGTCCGGTGGGCGGTGGGGATCCGTTGTTGGTGGACAACCGGGGTGAGGGGTTGCGTCGGGGTGGGTTGCAGTACCTGGTGAAGCAGTGTTATCGGCATGCGGGGGTGAACGATCGGGTGGCGCGGGGGACGTTGGTGCACGCGTTGCGGCATACGTTCGCGACGCGGTTGGCGGAGGACGGGGCGTCGGTCACGGAGATCATGCATCTGTTGGGGCATGCGTCGGTGGCGTCGTCGCAGGCCTATATCGAGGTGACGGCGCGGGCGCAGCGGGAGGCGGCCTCGTCGAACCGGACCTATGGGGTGGTGCGCAGGTTGGTGGCGCAGGGCGAGCGGGAGTGAGGGGGTGTCGTTCGACCTGGGCCGGTGTCCGCTCGGGGACGAGGGTTCCGGCCGTCGCGGGTCGGTCGGTCCCGGATCGTCGCCCGGCCCGAAGGCCTTGGTGTCCTCCCGGAGCGGGGGTGACTAGTCTGTGTGGGTGCAGACGACGATGACGATCTCGACGGTCAATGTGAACGGGTTGCGGGCGGCGGCGAAGAAGGAGCCGGGGTTCTCGGACTGGTTGGCGGCCTCTTCGGCCG
Source organism: Nocardiopsis sp. N85 (assembly GCF_028882275.1). Lineage (GTDB taxonomy): Bacteria > Actinomycetota > Actinomycetes > Streptosporangiales > Streptosporangiaceae > Nocardiopsis > Nocardiopsis lambiniae. The sequence goes on along the minus strand of NZ_JARBUT010000007.1, from coordinate 25,263 downwards.
ATGTGGTGTGCCTTCAGGAGGTGCGGGCGGAGGCGTCGCAGTTGCCGTCGGAGGTGGTCGATCCGGACGGGTGGCATGTGGTGTTGGCGCCGGCCGAGGCCAAGGGGCGGGCCGGGGTCGCGGTGTATTCGCGGGTGGAGCCCGACGCGGTGCGGGTGGGGTTCGGCGAGGCGGAGTTCGAGGGGGCGGGCCGGTACCTGGAGGCGGATTTCGGTCGGGTGTCGGTGGCGAGCCTGTACCTGCCCTCGGGTGAGGTGGGGACCGAGCGCCAGGACGAGAAGGAGCGCTTCATGAAGGCGTTCCTGCCCCATCTGGTGAGGCGGCGTGCGGAGGTGGAGGCGCAGGGTCGGGATCTGGTGGTGTGCGGGGATTGGAACATCGCGCACCGGGAGGCGGATCTGAAGAACTGGCGGGGGAATGTGAAGAACTCGGGGTTCCTGCCCGAGGAGCGGGCATGGATGGACCGGGTGTTCGGTGAGGCGGGGTACGTGGACGTGGTGCGGGGGTTGTTCCCGGATCAGGAGGGTCCGTACTCGTGGTGGTCCTACCGCGGTCGTGCGTTCGACAACGACACGGGGTGGCGTATCGACCTGGTGTGCGCGACACCGGGGATCGCGAACCGCGCGGTCGAAGCACATGTCGAACGCGCGGCGTCGCACGCGGAACGGTGGTCCGATCACGCGCCCGTCACGGTCGTTTTCGGCGTGTAGGGCGTCTCGGCCCGATCCGGTACGTACCAGCGCCCCCGCGCCCGTACAGGGATGGGGGCGCGTGGGGCCGGTGCCGTGGCTCGTTGATGTCCGGGGCGAGCCATGTGTTCACAGCTCGTCCGGGTCCGTCCCCTCCGGCTCCACCACCGCGGGGGCGGTGTGCACACCTGCGGTGAGCGTCGACCGCTTACCGTCCGGGCCTTTGCGTCGCTCCGTTCCTCCGCCCGCGCGTCCCTTGGCCACGACTGCTCGGGCTCCGGCTTCACGGAGCAGCTGACGGCGTTCGGCCACGTCGTGGCGCTCCCAGAACATCGCGTACGTCTCGCCGGTTTCCACGATCCCGGTCCGGGCTTCGGTGCGGGGTGTTGTTTCGAGGGTTTCGGTGCGGCGCTCCAGCGCCCGGGTCTCCTCTTGCCGGATCTTTCGGCCGGTGCGCGAGCGGCGGGCCTCCTTGTCGACGTAGAGCGCGCGATTCGTTCTCGACCCCGCGGAGTTCGTGTGCGGGGTCGTAACCCTTGTGCGTGTATTACGTGGGCGGTCCGAAGTCGGGCTCGTCGTGTGGAGCGGGTATCCCGTATCGTGCGGGGCATTGGTCCGATGATGCGCCGGTGACGGTGCGCTACCAGGTGTGGGGGGTGGGGTGCGTGGGCGTTCCGGTGGGTGTTCCGATCGTGTTGGTGCACGGGTTGCGGGTCTCGGGGAGCATGTGGCGTCCCCAGGTGGATCTGTTGGTGGAGCAGGGGCGTCGGGTGGTGGCGCCGGATCTTCCGGGTCACGGGGCGCGGCGGGGTGAGGAGTTCTCGCTGGGGCGTGCCGTGGACACGGTGTTGGAGGCGATCGACTCCGTGGGGGGTCGGGCGTTGGTGGTGGGGTTGAGTCTGGGCGGTTTCGTGTCGATCGCGACGGCGGCGGCGGCTCCGGCGAAGGTGGCGGGGTTGGTGGCGGCCAGTTGCACGGCCAAGCCGGCCCAGTCGCTGGCGCAGGTGTACCGGATTCCGGCGGTGTTGATGGATCGGTTGCCGGACAAGGGGGCCACGCTCAATGAGCGGTTCCACCGGCTGACGTTGCGCGATACCGCGGCGGACGCGGTGTTGGACGGCGGGTTGGCGGTGGAGGCGGCCACGGCGGTGATCGACGCGGTGGCGGAGATGGACCCGTTGCCGGCGTTGGCGTCGTATCCGGGCCCGGTGTGGTTGATCAACGGGGCGCGGGATCATTTCCGGATCCATGAGCGGCAGTTCTTCGAGGCCTGCGTGGAGGGCCGGTTGTTGAACGTGCCGCGTGCGGGTCACATGGTGAGCCTGGACCAGCCGGTGGACTTCACCCGGATCGTGTCCGATGCCGCGGATGTGGTGTGGGTGCGCGAGTTGGGGATGCGGGAGCAGGGGTCGATGGAGGTCGACGGGGCCTGATCCGTGCCGGTGTTCCGTATGAGGGGGTGGCCGTGGGCCGCCCCCTTTTTTCGTGCCCTCAGGCGGTGGCGTGGGCGCGGGGTCGGGTGGGTGAGGGCGGTGCGGGTCGGGCGGGCAGGTGGAAGAAGATCGCGGGGTCGGTGCGGGTGGTGGTGAGGGGGGTGTTCAGCGTCAGCTCGGTTTTGAGGTCGGTGAGGGCCTGGTGGGTGTGGGGCGCGCGGGCGGCGGAGGCGGTGAAGTATCCGGTGGTGTTGTTGGCGAGCCAGGACAGGACGAGGGCGCCTTCGGTGAAGGGCGCGGTGCGGGGGTGGCGGAAGACGCCGTGGACGGCGATGGGGGTGTGGGGGCGGAGGGTGGGCAGCAGGTGGTGCAGGTACCAGCGGGCGAACCAGCCGCCGTGGGCGGTGTCGAGGGTGAGCAGGCCGGTGTGCGGGGGCAGGTGGGTGAGTTTGGCGCGGACGTCGCCTTTGGTGTGCTTCCACCGGTCGGGGTCCATGCCGGGCGGGAGGTGGTGGGGGTGGGGGTCGTGGGTGTCGAAGGTGTGGAGTCGGCCGGTGCCGTTGTCGCGGAGGGCGGCGAGGGTCCAGGCGGTGGCGGTGCTGTGGGTGGTGCCGATGCGCACGACGTGGTCGGGGGTGTGGTGGCGGATGAGGAGGTAGGTGATCTCGGCTTCGATGTCGTCGAGGGTCGGCGCGGGGGCGGGGGCGGGCAGGGCGCGGATGTGGTCGCGGGCGCGGGCGAGGTCGTCGCGGTGGGTGCGGTAGAGGGCGCTGATGTGATCCAGGTCGATGGTCGGCACGTGCGGCTCCCGGGTGGGTGTGTCGGGGGTGTGAGTGCCGAACGTAGCAGTGGTTTCACCTGTTGTTGGGCCGGTTGTGGGCGTGTCGTGTCGGTGGTCGGGTGATCGGGGTGGGTTCGTCGTGGTTCGTCCCCTCCCCCGGGGTGGGTCAGCGGCGGGCGCGGACGAGTCCGGCGTCGTAGGCGGCGATGACGGCCTGGGTGCGGTCGCGGACCCCGAGTTTGGTGAGGATGTTGGAGACGTGGGTCTTGACGGTCTCATTGCCCAGGTGCAGCCGGGTGGCGATCTCGGTGTTGGTGAGGCCTTGTGCGATGAGGGTGAGGGTCTGGGATTCGCGCGGGGTGAGGGTGGTGACGGCGCGGGCCGCGGGGGTGGGTGCGGGTGGCCGGGTGGCGGCGAGGTCGCGCAGGGCGGTGGGGAACAGGAGGGTGTCGCCGCGGTGGGCGATGCGGAGGGCGGCGAGGATGCCCTCGGGCGGGGTGCGTTTGAGGAGGAATCCGGTGGCGCCGGCGCGCAGGGCGTCCCAGACGTGGGCGTCGTTGTCGAAGGTGGTCAGGACCAGGACGCGGGGCGGGTGCGGGCGGGCGGTGAGGGTGCGGGTGGCCTGGATGCCGTCGAGGCGGGGCATGCGCACGTCCATGAGGATCAGGTCGGGGCGGGTGCGGGCGACCATGTCGGGGACGCCGGTGCCGTCCTCGGTCTGGCCGACGACGCCCATGTCGGGTTCGGCGTCGATGAGGGCGGCCAGTCCGGCGCGGATGAGGGCTTCGTCGTCGACCAGGGCGATCCGGATCATGGGGTTTCTGTGTCTTTCCAGGTCAGGGTGAGATCGAGGGTCCAGTGGGTGGGGTGGTCGGCGGGTGCGGGCGCGGCGGTGAGGGTGCCGCCGAGCAGGTGGGCGCGTTCTCGCATGCCGGTGATGCCGCGGCCGCCGGTGCGGCGTCGGCCGAGGGGGCGTCGGGATGGGAGGGGGTTGGTGGCGGTGAGGTGGAGGTGACCGGGGGTGATGGCCAGGGTGAGGGTGAGGAATCGGCCGGGGGCGTGGGTGAGGGCGTTGGTGATGGCCTGTTGGGCGATGCGGTAGGTCTCGCGGGAGAGGAGCGCGGGGACGGTGGTGGGGTCTCCCGTGGTGTCCAGGCGCAGGTCGGTGCCGGTGTGCCGGGTGGTGTCGGCGAGGTGGGGCAGGTGGGTGAGGTCGGGGGGCGGTGCGGTGGGGGCGGGGGTGTCCTCGCGCAGGATGCCCAGGGCGTGGTCGAGGTCGGCGGTGGCGGTGCGGGCCTGGTCGGCGATGTGGGTGAGGGCCTGTCGGGCGAAGTCGGGGTCGGTGTCGATGAGGCGGGCGGCGGTGGCGGCCTGGAGGGTGACGACGGACAGGGCGTGGCCGAGGGAGTCGTGGAGTTCGCGGGCCAGGCGGTTGCGCTCGGCGAGGGTGCGGGCGCGGGCCTGGGCGTCGGCGAGGAGTCGGGCGGGCGAGGGGCCCAGGAGGCGGGGGGCGAGGGCGGCCATGAGGTGGCCGGTCAGGGCGATGGCGGCGATGAGGGCGAGGAGGAGGGTCAGGCCGAGGAGGGGGCCCAGGAGGCGTTGGGCGCGGGTGAGGGTGTCGTGTCCCAGGATGGTGAGGGGTCCTTGGGAGACGGTGTAGGGGTCCACGGCCAGGGGCGCGATGGCCAGGAGCGCGGCTTCGGTGAGGACCGTCATGGTGGCCAGGCAGACGGCCATGCCGATCAGGCCGTGCAGCCAGGCCCAGAGGGTGGCGCGGGGGCCGGGCGCGGGGGGTGTGTCGGGCAGGTCGCCGAGGGGGCCGCGCAGGAGGGCGCGGGCGAGTTGGTGCTGGGCGGCGGCCACGCCGGGGATGCGGGCGGTGGCGGCGACGGCGGCCAGGGTGAGGGCCAGGCCGAGGATCCAGGCGGCCGGGCCGGGTTGGGCCAGGGTGGAGCCGCGTTGGGTGAGAAGGCCCGCCAGGACGAGACCGGCCATGGCGTAGGGGGTCAGGAGCGCGCCGCCGATGACCAGGTGGACCCAGCGCCGGTAGGTGTGGGCGCTGGTGAAGGGTCGGATCGCGAGGGCGATCGTCGGGATGAGGTGGCGCACAGGGTGATGGTGGCACAGCGGGGCGGCGGGGCGCCTCCCCCGTGGTGGGGATGGCGCGGGTCGGCGTGTCGGTGGGCGTCAGGGTGGGCGGTCGCCGATCACGCGGGCGAAGGTCGTTGTGCTCGCCCCGTCACATGTCCGGTGATGGGTCGATCGGGTGTTTTCCGTGGGGGCGGTGCTCTCACCGGTGGCCTGAGGCTCTTAATGTTGAACGGGTGACGAGAAGTACAACGCCGCCCAACCCCGCGGCGAACACCCCACGGTCCACCACCACCGGACTGGCCCACACCCTGCGGCGCCGACACATGGCGCTCATCGCGATCGGCGGATCGGTCGGGGCCGGCCTGTTCATCGGCTCCGGAACGGTCGTCCAGATGGCCGGACCCGCCGCCGTGTTCTCCTACGCCATCGCCGGCGCCCTGGTCTTCCTGACCCTGCGGGCCCTGGGCGAGATGGTCGTCTCCGTGCCGGCCGGTGGTTCCTTCTCCGACTACGCGCGCCTGGCCTTCGGCCCGCGCGCCGGTTTCACCATCGGCTGGGTCTACTGGTGGATGTACGCGGTCCTGGTGGCCGCCGAGTCCGTCGCCGGGGCCACCCTCCTCGCGGGATGGATCCCCGGGGTGCCGGCCTGGGTCCTGGCCCTGGCGGTCCTGCTGTCGATGACGGCGGCCAACCTGATCTCGGTACGCGTCTTCGCCGAGACCGAGTCCCTGTTCTCCATGATCAAGGTCGCCACCATCGTGGCGTTCCTGTTCATCGGGGGCGCCTGGGCGCTGGGGCTGTGGCGGGGCGCCGACGGCTCCTCCATCGCCAACCTCTGGGAGCACGGCGGAGTGGCGCCCCACGGGTGGACGGCCGTCCTGGCCGCCACCGTGGTGGTGCTGTTCGCCTTCGGCGGTGTGGAGATCATCACCGTCGCCGCCGGTGAGAGCGCCGAACCCGAACGCGGTGTGGCCTCGGCGGTCACCAACGTCCTGTGGCGGATCGGCCTGTTCTACGTGGCCTCCATCCTGGTCGTGGTGATGGTGGTGCCGTGGAACACGGTCGAACCGGGGGTGAGCCCCTTCGTGATGGTGATGGAGCACATCGGGGTGCCGGGTGCGGCCCTGATCATGGAGATCGTCGTGTTCATCGCCGTGCTGAGCGTGCTCAACGCCGCGATGTACACCTCCTCGCGGATGCTGTTCACCCTCACCCGCCAGGGCGACGCGCCGCACGTGCTGCGCGGGGCCAACCGTCGCGGTGTGCCGGTGCGGGCCATCTTGGCGGGCACCCTGGTCGGATACGTCGCCGCCGTGGCCGAGTACCTGTTCCCCGGGCGGGTGTTCCCGTTCCTGGTGGCCTCCATCGGCGCGATCCTGCTGGTGCTGTTCGTGACCATCTGCGCCTCCCAGTTGGTGGTGGGGCGCCGGGTGCGCGAGCGCGAGCCGCAGCGGCTGGGCTTCGCCATGTGGCTCTTCCCCTACCTGACCTGGGCGACGTTGGCCGGTCTGGTGATCATCGCCGCGGCGATGCTGATCATCCCCGACCAGCGTCCGGCGCTGCTGACGTCCTTGGGGGCGGTGGTGGTGGCGCTCGCCGTTTACGAGGTGCGCCGCCGGATCGGCACGCCGCCCACCGACCGGGTGCTGGTGGTGGGGGGCCGTCCCGACGCGGACGGGCTGCGCCGGGATCCGGCGGCCCCCTGACCGGGGCGAGGTCGTGAGCGCGGGCGCCGCTCCCCCACCGGGGGTCGGCGCCCGCGGCGTGTCGGGGGCCGTGGGCGGGGGCGGCGGGAGGCCCGGTCCGAGGCCGGGGAGGGATCCGGTGCGCCGGTCGCCCGCCGGTGGGGCGGAGGGGATCCGAGACCGCCCGAGTAATGGGGTTCCGCGTCTTTCGTGTGCTGAACTCGGGGTTTGTCGCTAAGGTTCTCCGCAACCCCTGAGAGGAGCACCCCCGTGCGACATTTCGTCGGCTTCCTGTCCGGTCTGATCCTCGGACCCGTCCTGGTGCTGGCCTGTGGTTGGGCCTTCTCCCACCTGCGCACCCTGCACGCATCCGAGCGCGGCGTACTGGAGGGCACCGGTCCCCTGGTGCTGGCCGGACTGGTGGGCGTGGGGGTGATCGTGGCGTTGATGGCCGTTCCCCCGCGGCTGACGCCGATGCTGCCGCTGTCGGTGGCGTTGGTCCTGGGCTCCCTGACCGCCGTGGCGCTGGTGCGCGTCCACCTGTTGGAGCGGCTGCCGCCGGTGCCCGGGTTCGAGGGCGCCATGGACCTGTTGCCGTTGGGCGTGTTCGTTCCGGTGGCGCTGGTGCTGGGGTCCACGGTGTTCGTGGGCGGGCGCTGGCGACGCCCCGAGGAGCACGAGGTCACCGAGGAGGAGTACTTCCAAGGCCTGCACGAGGAGGGCGGCGGTCCGCAGGAGGCGCAGACCCGCGCCGAGGCCCCGCACGTGCCCCGGCACCGGGCCTGAGGCCGTTCCGCGCGTGGACGCCTCGGGCCGGTGAACGGTCCGGACCGGGGTCTCAGCGCCAGGTGGGTCCCCACGCGGAGCTGTTGGAGACACCGGGCGGCAGGGGCGGCAGCCCGGTGCCGCCCGAGGACGGGTCACCCGTGCGCCGGGGTTCGGGCCGCGAGGGCTCGGGACGCGGGACGGGTTCCCCGATCAACGGCGTGGGGGCCGGGCCGGGCGGGGCCTGGGGTGGGGGTTCGGCGGCGCGGACCGGGTCGGGCTCGGGGGGCAGGAACCCGCGGATCCGTTCGGCCCCGTGGTCGTCCCCGGCCAGGATCGGCTCGGGGATGGGGGTGGCGTCGTCGGTGGGGTCGGGGATGGCGGGTTCGGCGGGGGCGACCCGCTTCCACCACAGGTCCGCCTCCTCCTCGGTCAGTTCCTCCTCGACCTCCAACCAGCCCCGCACCTGGGGGTGACGCCGTCGGGCGTTCCAGGAACGGGGGTAGGGCTGCTCGTCCAGGACCACGACGTGCTCGCCCCGCAGGGTGGGGATCTCGGCGGGCACGCCCTCGTTCCACACCCAGGTGCCGTCGTGGGCGACCAGGTTCCACCAGCCGCGCACGGTGCGGGCGGCCGGGTCGGGCTCGCCGTCGCGGAAGGCCCTGACCCAGCGCGGGTCGGGAGGTTCTCCGTCCAGACCCCGACCGGAGGCGCCGACGAGGGCGTCGGCGAGCAGGGTGTGGAGCTGGAAGTTGTCGCCGATGCCGTCGAACAGGACACGGAAGGCGCGGCCGGAGCGGCGGTCCAGGATCAGGGCGGAGCCGGCCTCGGCCATGCGCAGCAGGGCGCGGACCTGGTGCAGGTCGGGCAGGTGGTCGCCGAGCTGGTTGGTGACGGCGACGAGTTCGGCGTGCAGGGTGGGGTCGCTGCGTACGTGGGAGCGGACGCCGGGCCGGCTGAGCATGGTCTTGGCGGCCAGGCCGTGGCGGGCGACGGTCCACCAGCACATGGTGGCGCCGGGGGCGTCGGCGCCCAGGTCGCCTGCCACGCGGGCCTCGTCGTCGGCGGTGACGGAGTCGGGGTCGGGGGGGTGTCCGCCGCCGGTGCGCTGCCAGGCGCGGGCGAAGACGATGGCGCCGCGGCCGATGGCGCGCAGGCGGCGCAGGACCTCGGGGCCGCTGGGGCCGGGGTCGGTGCCCATCTCGACGAGGGCTCCGGCCACGACGCACAGGTCGGCGGTGATGCCGGGGGCGGCGTGGTCGCCGGTGAGCAGGGGGGCCAGTGCCTCCAGGGCGAGTTCGCGTTCGGAGACGGGGATCCGGGAGGCCAGGGCCAGGACCCGGTTGACGGCCGAGGGGAATTCACGGGGGTCGGCGGCGACCGAGGCGTCGATCAATCGTTGGAATGCGTCGCGGAATTCGTCGACCATGGCCGTCCCCTTTCTCACGCAACCAACCTAATGTGTCGTGAGGGAAGGATCGCACGTTACGTGCTGTTTTCAGTGTCTACTGGTGGGTTTGTTGACGATTCGAGATTCGCGACGCGCCCGCCTCCCGGGTGTCACAGCCCCAGCCGGGTCACCGCGTTGTCGTCCAAGGGGTCGGCGCTGCGGATGTAGTCGTGCACCGTGCGCGCGTTGGTCCACCGGCCCTGACGCATGATCTCACGGTCGGCGGCCCCGCCCAGGGCCGCCTGGGTGGCGAAACCGGCGCGCAGCGAGTGCCCCCCGAAGTCGTCGGGGTCCAGTCCGGCGCGCGCGGCGTAACGTTTGACCACGTCCCCCACCGCCTGCCCGGTCATCGCCCTGACACCCAGGGCGCCGTGGCGTGAGACCGACACCAGCAGGGGGCGGCCGGTGCCGTCGGCCAACGGCGCCAGGTCCGCGGCGGTCAGCGACCCGCACCGGTGGACCGGGGCGACGGGCGCGCCCGGGGTCTCCACGAGCAGGGCGCGCACCGCCTCGGCCCCGCCTCCCAGGTGGGCGGCGCGCACCTGGGCCCAGTCGGCCAGCGCGCACACCGGACACGTGTGGCGGTGCCGGCCCCGGGGCAGCGCCACGCTGTGGCCGCGCCGGCCCTCCTGGTCGGTCTTGGTGGCGCCCAGCTCCACCACCAGCGTGGTGGCCCCGCCGACGGGGTCGGTGCGCACGGTGATGTCGTCGAAGGTGACGCCGGCCAGCTCCGATCGGCGCAGCGCCCCGGCGAACCCGGTCAGCAGCAGCACCGTGTCGCGGCGGCGGGTGATCCCGCCGGGGTGCCCCTCGGGCGGGCGGTGGGACAGCAGGCTCTCCAGGGTGGCCAGTACCACCGGGTCCTTGCGGCGGGGGCGGGCCCGCCGGGTGCGGCGGATACCGCGCAGCGTCAGGCGCACCACCTCGGCGCGGGTGGGCGATTCCAGGCCGTGGGCGCCGTGCACGGCCGCGATGGCGGCGGCGCGGCGTTCGATGCTGGCCGGGGCCAACGCCCAGCGGCCGTCGGGGGTGCGGGCCTCGGCGCAGGCGGCCAGGTAGACGGCGACGTCGACCGGGTCCGCGGGCAGCGACGTGCGCTCCTCGGCCAGGCACCAGGCGATGAACGCGGTCCAGTCGGTGCGGTAGGCGCGCAGGGTGTTGGGCGATTGGGCGTTGGCCAGGAACCGGCCCAGGGCGCGGGCCTGGTCGTCGTCGAAACGGTCGCGGACCCGTTCCAGGGCGCGGGTGTCGATCAGGACGCTGTGGGTGCCCGCCTCCAGGCGGGTGCGCACGGCGGCCGGCAGGGCGGGGGCGCGGTCGGGGACCCGCACGGTCTCCTCCTCCACGGGCAGCGGCCTCAACCGAACAGGTGGGTGCGCAGCGCGTCCCACAACTCGGCCGGGGGCATCACCCAGAACAGGGGGACCGCCGAGACGATCAACGCGGCGGTGAACCCGATGGCGGCGATCTTGCGTTTGAGGACCGCGGCGGCGATGGCGGCGGCGGCCGGCACCACCAGGGCCAGCACCAGCAACCAGATCAGGGCGTTGCCGATGGAGTCCACGGCGTCCTGCGCCCCGGGGCCGGCGGGATCGACCGCGGCGGCGTCCAGGGTGGTGAACAGCAGGATCGCCAGCGCCAGCGGGGCGCCCAGCCCCCAGGCCAGGGCCAGGACCACCCACAGCGCGGTGACCCGCCGGTCGGGCGGGTCGTCGACGGCCACCGGGGTGCGCGAGACCTTGCGCTCCCCCGCCGCCGGGGCGGGGGGCACGGCGGTGTCGCGGGGCCGGTCCTCCTGGCGTTTGCGCTGCCTGCGCTTCTTGGGTGACACGCCCGGAGCCTATCCGCCCAGAGGGGTCAGATGGATCAGGGACACGAACACCAGGGGCCAGGCCAGCAGGACCAGGGACCACAGGGCGGCCTTGCGGTCGCCGGCGACGGTGGCCACGGCGGCGGCCAGCAGGGGGATGCCGACGAACGCGCCGAAGGCGAGGGTGAACCATTCGGCGGCGGAACCGGCGTGGGATTCGGCGTCGGTGCCCATGAGGTACCCGGCGGGACCCAGGACGAGGGCCATCAGGGCCAGGATGAGGACGACGACGCGGATTCCGGTGGGGTGGCGGGTGTTGCGGCCACCGCCGGAGGCGGAGGGACTGTCGGACACGGGGGCCGGGGTGCCTTTCGAGAACGGGTCGAGGGTGGGCCGTCGCGCACGCGCGGCGGACGGGCCCGAGTGCGCGCGGGCCGCCCGTGACAGGGGGCGTGCTCTGTAAAACGTACTCCACCCCGAGGGGGCCCGGAACCGGTGACGGCGTGTCGTCAGCGGTGGTCGGGCCAGGGGCGGGCGGCGGTGGACAGGCGGGTGAAGGAGGCCAGCAGCCGCAGTTCGTCGATGCTGCGGGGCGCGGTCGCGGTCAGGTGCGGGGAGTGGACGAGCACCGCCGCCAACTGGGCCCGGGACAGGGCGACGTTGAGGCGGTTGCGGTCCAGGACGAACGCGGTGCCGCGGCTGGTCTCGGCGGCGTCGGAGGTGGTCATGGAGCAGATGACGGCGGGGGCCTCCTGGCCCTGGAAACGGTCGACGGTACCGACCCGGATCCCCTCCAGGGCGGGGTCGGTCTCGGCGGCGCGGGCCAGGGCGCGGCGCAGGGCCCGCACCTGGAGGTTGTAGGGGGCCACGACGAGGATGTCGTGACCGGTCAGGGGGCGGGGCCCGCCGTCGGGTCCGGTCGTGACCTTGTCGGCGACCAGGGAGGTGGCGATGGCCACGACGGCGTCGACCTCCTCGGGGCTGTGGGTGGTGCGGCCCCGGTGGTCGACGACGTGCGCGTACAGGCCGGGTTCGTGGACGGCCAGGGCGCGCAGGGCGGTGGTGGGGTGGGCGTGCAGGCGCCCCTGGTAGGACAGGTCCGACACGGGGGCGCACACGGCCGGGTGCATGCGTCGGGTCTGGTCGAGGAAGTAACCGCGGGCGGGGTCGATGATCTGACGGCCGCCCATGAGGTGTTGCAGGGCGGAGGCGTCGGCCCCCTCGCCGTGGGTGCCCTGGACCACCTGGGGCAGTTGCTGGGGGTCGCCCAGCAGGACCAGGTTGCGGGCCGAGGCCGACACCGCCAGGGTGTCGGCCAAAGCGAACTGGCCGGCCTCGTCGATGATGAGCACGTCCACGGGGTCGGCGACCATGGTGGCGTTGGCCATCGCCCAGGCGGTGCCGCCGATGAGGACGGGGCGGCCCTCGGCGGTGTGCCCGGTGCGCCACCCCGACAACGCCTGGGGGGTGGTGGGCTGGTCCCAGGGCAGGTCGGGGTCGGCGTCCTTCCTGGACTTGGCGCGTTTGGCGGCGGGCAGCTCGACGCCGGCCTCCTCGGCGGCGCGCAGCGCGGCCGACATCACGTTCTCGACGGCCTTGTGGCTGGTGGAGCACACGCCCACGCTCTTGCCCTGGCGGGCCAGGTGGGTGATGAGGCGCCCGGCCAGGTAGGTCTTGCCGGCGCCGGGCGGGCCCTGCACGGCCAGGTAGGAGCCGTCCAGGCGGTCCACGGCGGCGATGGTCGCGGCGATGAGGTCGCCGTCGTGGTCGGCCGGGTCCGGGAGCGGACCGGGCGGGTCCAGGCGCGGGGGGATACGGCGAAGGAGGTCCAGCCCGGAGTGACGGGGCCAGGCGGGCAGGTCCTCCAGGGCGCGTCCGGCGACCAGTTCCAGCGCGCCGTCCTTGGGGGCGGGGTTGACCGGTGAGCCCGGCAGGACCGCGACGGGGTGGCGAAAGTGCAGGACGTCGGCGTCGCAGGTCTCCACGATGGTGAGGGTGTCGGGGCGGGCGTCGGCGACGGTGGCCTGGGCGGCGGTGGCGGGGTGCCCGGGGGCGCCGGGGTAGAGCAGGTGCACGTCCTGACCGGTGGTGAAGGGGTGGGGGTGGGAGGTGTCCAGGCGCAGGTCGAGTTCGCGGCGGGCCTTCTTCTGACGGCCGGTGGGTTCGATCCACTCCCCCGCGCGGACCCGCCAGGGCACGGCGCAGTCGGTGTCGGTCTCCAGGTCGGTGAGGGGCGCGTTGGTGCGGCGGTAGTGCTCGCGCCAGGGCGGCAGGTTCTCACGCTGGTAGTAGCCGACCAGGGCGGCCAGGGAGGCGCGGGCGACGTCCTCCTCGGTGCGCTGTGCGGGGTCCTCGGGGAGCTCCTCCAGCAGCGGGCCGGTGATGGCGGCCTGGCGGGCCAGGCGTTCGGCGCGTTTGCGGGCGCGTTCGGCCTCGGCCTCGGTGAGTTCGAGCTGGACCACGGGCCGGTCGGTGATGCCCTGGAGGGTGCGGTGCTCCTCCAACCAGTCGCGCAGGCGGGCGGTGGAGTGGCAGTCGTCGCGGTTGTAGGCGGCGATGTCGGCCAACACCCGGTCGGCCTCGTCGTGGTCTCCGGCCTCGGCCGCGGCCAGGTGGGCGGCGTAGGCGTCGATGCTGGAGGTGGCGGTGGTGACGCCGCCGGAGCGGGCGGCGGGCAGGTAGAGCGGTTCGAGGTACTTGATGGAGTAGGAGCGCTGGGACACGCGCAGGCTCTTGCGGACCACGGTGTACAGGTCGACGAGGCGGTGTTCGCGCAGCAGCCGGTTGACCTCCTCCTCCCGGGTGGCGAACTCCGAGCTGAGGTGTTTGAGGCGGTCCACCTCATAGGAGGCGTAGTGGTAGACGTGCGCGTCGGGGTCGGCGTCCACGCGCGCGCACACGAAGTCGACGAAGTCCTCCAGGGCCTTCTTCTCCTGGGCGCGGTCGTGGGCCCAGAAGGTGTGGAAGGTCTCGGCGCCGTGCTCGTCCTCGGTGGTGGCGCCGAACAGGTACTCCAGGCCGCGGCCGCCGTCGCGGGAGTGGTACGGGTAGCCCTCCATGTCGAAGAACACGTCACCGGTGGCGGGCGCGGGCAGCCCGGCCAGGCCGTCGTGGGAGAACACCTCGGCGGTGACGGTGCCCTGGGGGTTGTCGGGGGTGCGGGTGGTGTCCTGGCGGACCTGGAGGCAGGCCTGGGCGCGCAGCTGCTCGAAGGAGCGGCGGGGCAGGGTGGGCGGACGGTGCTCGTCGTCGGCCTCGGCCAGGGCGTCGATGGTGGTGATCCCGACGTCGGCGAGTTTGGCGGCCTGGTCGGTGCGCAGACCCGCCACCAGGGACAGGTGGCGGGCGGCGGTGCGCCCTTGGGAGCACCAGGCGGTGTAACCGCAGCCCTCGCAGGAGGGGCGGGGCGGACCCCAGGTGGGCGAGGGCAGGGTGGGGTCGGTGGCCAGGGAGGTCAGCAGCCGGCCGGTGACGGTGCCCAGGATGGGGGTGAAGTCGGTGGTGTCCAGGCTGTGGGTGTGGCCGTCGCCGGTGAGCAGGTGCATGCGGCGGGGGGTGCGGCCGGTGGCCACGGCGACGGCGTGGGCGTAGGCGGCGAGCTGGACGACGGCACCGGGGCCGGGGCGGCGGGCGAGTTTGGTGTCCCAGGGTTCGTAGGTCCAGGGCTCGTCGGGGTCGGCGTCGGCGCGGGTGCCCCCGGTGGCGGGGTCCAGGTCGGAGCGGATGAGGAAGTCGGCGCGGCCGTGGAAGGCGACGGGGATCCGCCCCCGGGCGGGCAGGGGGTGGTGGAAGCAGCCCTGGTAGATGACGGGTGCGCCCTCGGCCATCGCGCGGGTGGTGGCGGTGGCGGCCTCGGCCAGGGAGGCGTCGTCGGGGTGGGGGTCGGGGATGTGCACGACGCGGCCGAACAGGGCGGTGAGGCGTTCGAGTTCGGCCTGTTCGTGCAGGTGGCCGTGGTGGGCGACGAGGGGGTCGACGGGTTCGGGGGCGGGGGCGCCCTCGACACGGGCGGCCAGGGCGGCCTTCAGGGCGCTGCGGTGATCGCATTCGAGGGTGTCGACGAGGTCGGTGGGTGAGACGACCCAACCGGTGGTGGTGCGGAACAACGCCCCTGCTCCCTCGCGTGTCGGCGGTGATGATCTTCGATTGGTGGGGATTGTGCCACGGGGTGGGGACGTGTGGGGGTCCACACGCGGGGTCGCGGTCCCCGACAGAGCGCGGCGCCCCGCCCTCCCGAGGGGAGGACGGGGCGCCGCACGGGGTCGCGGGCGGCTACGACACGACCTGCCACTGCACCTGGCCCACACCGGCTCCGGTGCCGATGATCTGGTCGAACGCGACCGTGGACAGGTCCAGGCAACGTCCGGCGATGAAGGGACCGCGGTCGTTGATGCGCACGGTCACCGACTTGCCGTTGTTGGGGTTGGTGACCTGGACCATGGTGCCGAAGGGCAGGGTCTTGTGGGCGGCGGTCATCGCGTTGGGGTCGAAGGTCTCCCCGTTGGCGGTGGTGCGACCGGCGAAGTCGGCCCCGTAGTAGGAGGCCTCGCAGGTGCCGCCCTCACCGGTGGGCTCACCGCCGCCACCGCCGGAGGTCCCGCCTCCGGAGGAGGACTCCGGCTCCGGGTCCGGGTCCGGTTCGGGCTCGTCCAGGACGTCGGAGGCGTCGACGCTGGTGGTCTGGGTGGCCCCGGCGATGGCGGTCTCGGCCCCCTGGGCGGCCTCGGTGTCGGGACCGGCGGAGCCCTCCTCCTGTGGGACGAGCGGATCGGGGTCGGCCTCGGGGACCACGACGGCGTTGCCGGCCGAGTCGGGTCCCGCGCCGGAGGTGATGACGGCGGCGGTGGCGGTACCGCCCACGATCAGGGCCAGGCCGGCGGCGCCGGCCAGGATGAGGGTGCGCTTGCGGCGTGCGCGCTTGGCGGCCACGCGCGGGCCCGCGGGCGCGGGCCCGGGGGCGGGGCCGGGAAGGGTGGCCCCTTCGTCGACCGGTGAGGTCTGGGGCTGGTGTTCGCCCACGTCGAAGTCCTTTGAACGGGAACAGGGCAGGGCGGGCCGCTCGGCGACCCGCGCACGGCATCGCCCATCCGGAGGGCGGGGGGTGCGCCGGGTGCGGGACCCCGGTGGTCCGGGCCGTACAGGGGCCCGGTGCGGGGTCGGAGGGACCGCCGTGTGGCATCACGCGGGGTCTGAGCGCAGAGCCTAAGGGGTAACGCTGGGGTCACGGTACCGGAAAGCGGGGGTTTGTGGAACTTCTCACCGTCCCTGAGCGATGGACCGATACCCGCCCTCTAGCCGGTGGTGCGCCGATCGGGCAGGTCGGCGCGGCGCGGCGGAACCCCCTCGGGGAAGAGGGATCGGGCCGGATCGGGCAGATCGTGTCCGCTGAGGCGGGCGACGGCCCGGGCCAGGGAGGGGTTGTCCAAATGGCCGCCGACGGTGCGGATCAGCAGGGACAGCGCCGGCAGGACCGGCGCGCCCAGCCCGGCGGCGGCGTAGCGCGCGGCCACGGCCGGGGTGCGCGAGGCCCCGGCCCAGCAGTGCAGCAGGACCCGTTTGCCCTCGGCGCGCAGGGCGGCGACCGCGGCGGCGGCCTCGTCGAGGGTGAAGTGCAGGTTGGTGTTGACCTCGGGACTGTCGTGCAGCCACACCCGGATCCAGTCGACGGGCGCCAGGTGGGGGGCGTCGGTGGGGTGGGTGCGGCACAGCGACACCACGGCGTCGACGCTGTCGGGGTGGGCGCGCAGGTGGTCGATGTTGCCCAACAGGACCTGGGGGTCCAGGGGGTGGGGGACGGCGAAGGGCGGCAGCCGTCGCGGTTCGCCGACCAGGACCGACGCCTGGGGCCAGTGGTCGGGGCGGGCACCGCCGGCGCGGGTGAGGGCGTCGATGATCAGGACGTGGGGGTCGATCGTCTCGGACAGGACCCGCAGGGCCTGGAGGGGGATCGCCGACAGCCCCCAGCGGGCGCCGGCCAGGGCCCCGGCGTACACGGCCGCCAGGTCGCCGGCGGTGGTGTAGGCGGCCCAGACGGTGTCCACGAGGTGGGTGCAGGCGAAGGACCCCAGGTGGGGCCGGTGCTCGGGCACCGGGGTGCGGGTCAGGGACCGCCAGGAGACGCCGAGGGGGTCGTCGGAGGGAGCGTGTTCGAGGGCGTCCACCCGGTCGGGGGCCGCCCCGGTCCGGATCAGCGTGCGCAGCACCCCGACCCAGGCGCGTTCGAGGGGATCGGCGGGCGGCTCGCCGGTGTCTTCGAGGGCGGTGCGGGTCAGGTGGGCGGCGCGGGCCGCGGGGGAAGGGGCCGGGGCCAGGAACCGGGTGAGCAGATCGGGGCCGGCGCCGACCAGCGCGGTGGCGGCGGCCGCGCCGCTCAGGGCGCCCATGGCGCGGTCCCGGGCGGGGGCGCGGATGTCGTCGGGGGTGTGAGGGAGGGTGACCATGGTCTGCCTCTCGGGCACGGGGCGGGTCCACCGGGATGTCTTCCCCGCCGGCGGGTCGCACGCACCCGGTTGCCGCTTCCGGCCACCTCCGGCCCGACTCAGACGGGCTGGGGGATCGCCGCCCCGTGGTAGCGGGCGGCCACCGCGTGGGCGACGGCCGCGTCCGGGCACAGGGGGTCGGCGACCACATCGGCGCCGCAGGCGGCCAGACGCCGCTGGAACAGGCCCGGCGCCAGCAGCCACGACGCCACCGCCACCCGCCGGTGCCCCCGCGCCCGCAGTTCGGTGACACGGTCGGCGACGGTGGGACCGCAGGTCGCGACGAACCCGAGGTGGACCGGGCTGCCCAGACGGGCCGCCAGGGCGTCGGCGGCGCGCTCCAGGTCGCCCATGGCGCGCGTGTCGGAGGTCCCGGCGCAGCCCAGCACCACGGCGTCGCCGGGCCGGTACCCGGCGCGGCGCAGGCGGCGCACGGCCACGTCCCGCACGGCGGGGTGATCGCCCAGGGCGGGGGTGATGACGGCGTCGGCGCGTCCGGCGCGGGCGAGCTGCTCGGGGATGTCGGCGCGCACGTGGTAGCCGGCGGCCAGGAACGCCGGGACCACGACCAGCGGCCCGGGGCTGTCGGCGGCCACGTCGCCGACGGTGGGGGCGAGCACGTCGGCGAAGGCCAACCGGGTGGGGACCCGCGCCAGTTCGGCCACCCGCAGGGCCAGGGAGTGGGCGACGGCGGTGCCGCGCGGGTCACGGGTGCCGTGCACGGCCAGCAGCAGGGTGGGGTTCCTGTTCACGTCCCTCACTCGCATTCGAAGGTGTCCAGGGCCAGCCGGTAACCGCGTTTGACGACCGTCTGGATGATCTTGGCATCGCCCAGGGCGGTGCGCAGGCGCGCCACGGCGGTCTCCACGGCGTGGGCGTCGGCGTCCTCGCCCAGACAGGTGAGCAGGCGGGTGCGGTCCATGACCTGGCCGGGGCGCTGGGCCAGGGCGCGCATCAGCCGCATGAGGGTGGGCGAGAGGGTGTGGACGGTGCCGTCGACCAGGACGGCGTGGCCGCGCAGCCGCAACCGGTGCCCGGCCACCGACAGGGTGGGGAAACGGGCGGGCAGCTCCTCGGCGAGCGTGCGGACCTGGGAGCCGATGCGGGCGCGTTCGGGCCACACCGTGGGAACGTCGTGGGCCATGAGCGGGCGGGCGGTGACCGGGCCCACGCACATGGCCAGCACGTCGCGGCGCAAGGCCTGCACGAGGGCGTCGGCGTGGCCGATGGTGCGCGCGCGCAGCAGGAGCCCGGCGGCGGCCGGGGCGCTGGTGAAGGTGACGGCGTCCACTCCCCCGCCCACGATGGCCTCGATGAGGCGGTCCAGGGGCGCGGTCTGCTCGGGCTGGGTCCACCGGTAGACGGGGATCTCCACGACCTCCGCGCCGGCCAGGCGCAGGGCGGCGGTGAAGTCGGGCAGGGGCTCGCCGTGGAGCTGGATGGCGACCCGCAGCCCGTGGACGCCGCGTTCGAGGAGGTAGTCCAGGACCTCGGCGGAGGACTCCGAGGGCGGCGACCACTCCTCGGTGAGCCCGGCGGCGCGGATGGCCCCCTTGGCCTTGGGGCCGCGCGCCAGCAACCGGGAGGTGCGCAGGGAACCGAGCAGACCCTCGACGGTCCCCCAGGTCTCACAGGCCTCCACCCAGCCGCGAAAACCGATGCCGGTGGTGGCGATGACGACGTCGGCGGGGCGGCGCACGAGTTCCTCGGAGACCGCCGCCAGACGCTGGTCGTCGCTCAAGGGGACGATGCGCAGCGCCGGGGCGGCGATGACCTGGGCGCCCTTGCGGCGCAGCAGGGCCGACAGCTCGTCGGCGCGGCGGGCGGCGGTGACCGCCACGGTGAACCCGGCCAGGGGCGCGGTGGTGGGCGGGCCGGCGGCGCGGGCCGCCGACGTGGTCGTCGAGGCGGCGTTCACGGTGCGTCCTCCACACGGGTGTCGATGCGCACCGTGGTGCCGTCATCGTCGACCCGCCAGGTGGTCAGTCGGATGTCGGGATCCTCCAGGCTGCGCCCGGTGCGCAGGGAGAAGACGTTCTTGAGCAGCGGCGAGGCGACGGTCGGTTCACCGGCGCGGTCCCCCACGATACCGCGTGCCAGGACGGCCGCCCCGGTGTAGGGGTCGATGTTGTCGACGGCGTACAGCTCTCCGCCGCGGGTGCGGAACAGGGCGGCCTGGCGTCCGTCGGGCAACAGGACGGCGACACCGTCGTCGGGGCTCAGTCTCGCGCTGGAGCAGGCGTCGATCCGGGTGGCGGCGGCCTCGGTGGCGAAGGTGGTCATCGTGCACTCTCCCGGGTGCGCAGGGCCGGCATGCCGAGCCGGACGGGTTCGGTGGGGACGGGCTGGTCGCGGGTGGTGGTGAAGGCGACGGTGGGGTCGGGGGTGTCGGGGGCGTTGGCGAAGGACTGGAACCGGGCCAGCTTGTCGGGGTCGGCCAGGACCGCGGCCCACTCGTCGGTGTAGGAGGCGACGTGGCGTTCCATGGCGTCCTCCAGTTCGGCGCCGATGCCCAGGGAGTCGTCCACCACGACCTCGCGCAGGTGGTCCAGGCCGCCCTCCATGGCCTCGATCCAGGGGGCGGTGCGCTGGAGGCGGTCGGCGGTGCGGATGTAGAACATCAGGAACCGGTCGATGTAGCGGATGAGGGTGGCCTCGTCCAGGTCGGAGGCGAGCAGGTCGGCGTGGCGGGGGGTGAAGCCGCCGTTGCCGCCCACGTACAGGTTCCAGCCCTGGTCGGTGGCGATGATGCCGAAGTCCTTGCTGCGGGCCTCGGCGCACTCGCGGGCGCATCCGGAGACGGCGGACTTGAGCTTGTGGGGCGAGCGCAGACCCCGGTAGCGCTCCTCCAGGCGGATGGCCAGCCCGACCGAGTCCTGGACGCCGTAGCGGCACCAGGTGGTGCCCACGCACGACTTGACGGTGCGCAGGGACTTGCCGTAGGCGTGCCCGGACTCGAACCCGGCGTCGACCAGGCGGGTCCAGATGGCGGGCAGTTGTTCGAGGCGGGCGCCGAACAGGTCGATGCGCTGGCCGCCGGTGATCTTGGTGTAGAGGCCGAAGTCCCGGGCGACCTCGCCGATGACGATGAGCTTGTCGGGGGTGATCTCCCCGCCCGGGATGCGCGGGACCACCGAGTAGGTGCCGTTGCGCTGCATGTTGGCCAGGTGGCGGTCGTTGGTGTCCTGGAGGGTGGCCTGCTCGCCTTCCAGGATGTGGCCGTTGCCCAGGGAGGCCAGCACGGAGGCGACGGCGGGCTTGCAGATGTCGCAGCCGGCGCCGGTGCCGTGGCCGGCGATGAGGGCCGAGAAGGTGGTGATGCCGGTGGCGCGGACGATCTCCAGCAGTTCGGTCCGGGAATGGGCGAAGTGCTCGCACAGCGCCTTGGACTGGACGATGCCGGCCTTGTCCAGCAGGTTCTTGAGCATGGGCACGCAGGAGCCGCAGCTGGTGCCGGCGCGGGTGCAGGCCTTCAGCGCGGGCACGTCGTGGGAGCCGTCGCAGATCGCCTGCGTGATGGCGCCCTTGGTGACGGCGTTGCAGGAGCAGATCTGCGCGCTGTCGGGCAGGGCGTCGGCGCCCAGGGGTTCGCCGCCCTGGGGGGTGATGAGGGCGAGCGGGTCGCCGGGCAGGGGCGAGCCGACCATGGGCCGCAGGGTGGCGTAGGCGGTGGCGTCGCCGACCAGGACGCCGCCCAGAAGGGTGGTGGCGTCGTCGGAGAGGACGAGTTTGGCGTAGCGGCCGGTGGCGGCGTCGTTGACGACGACGTCCAGGCAGTTCTCGGTGCGGCCGTGGGCGTCGCCGAAGCTGGCCACGTCCACGCCCATGAGCTTGAGCTTGGTGGAGGTGTCGGCGCCGGTGAAGGCGGCCCGGCCGCCGACGAGACGGTCGGCCAGGACCTCGGCCATGGCGTTGCCGGGGGCGATGAGCCCGTAGACGGTGCCCCGGTGGCAGGCGGCCTCGCCGATGGCGTGGACGTGGGCGTCGTCGGTGGTGCAGGTGTCGTCGATGACGATGCCGCCGCGCTCGCCCACGGTCAGGCCGGCGTCGCGGGCGAGTTCGTCGCGGGGGCGGATGCCGACGGAGAAGAGGACCAGGTCGGTGTCCAGGTGGGAGCCGTCGGCCAGGCGCAGACGGGCGACGCGGCCGTCGGGGCCGGCCTCGACCGCGGTGGAGGCGGTGCCGGTGTGGATGCGCACGCCCAGGTCCGAGACCAGCCCGGCGAGCAGGGCGCCGGCGCCCTCGTCGATCTGGGCGGGCATCAGGTGCGGGGCGAGTTCGACGACGTGGGCCTCCAGCCCCAGCAGGCGCAGGGCGTTGGCGGCCTCCAGCCCCAGCAGGCCGCCGCCGATGACCACACCCGTGCGGGCGGTGCGGGCGGCGGCGGTGATGGCGTCCAGGTCCTCGATGGTGCGGTAGACGTGGCAGCCGGGCAGGTCGCGGCCGGGCACCGGCGGCACGAAGGGGGAGGAACCGGTGGCCAGGACCAGCCGGTCGTAGGTGAGGGTGCGGCCGGTGGAGGTGGTGACGGTCCGGGTGGCGCGGTCGATGGCGGTGGCGCGTTCGTCGACGTGGACGTCGACGGCCGGTCCGGACAGGTCGCCCAGGGACAGGTCGTCGGCGGTGGCGCCGTCGAAGTAGGAGGACAGGGCGACACGGTCGTAGGCGGTGCGAGGTTCCTCGCCCACGACGGTGATGTGCCAGTGGCCCGCTCCGTCGCGGTCGCGCAGGGCCTCGACGAGTCGGTGACCGACCATGCCGTTGCCGATGACGACGAGTTCTTCCATGGGGTGGTGGGCTCCTCCCGGTGCGGGGTGGCGGGTGGTTTCAGGCAACCGCCAGGGTGTTACCCGTGCGTTGGGCGATGGTGTCGGGAATGTTTCGTTGTGCTGTCGCCGCAGGTCGGAGAGGAGTGATGGATGTCGACCGATCGGGAAAGGCCGGGTGGGGCGTGGTGCGCGGGGTACCGCGCGCCGCCGGTGGGAGGTCGGTCACACCCGTCCGGTCCTTCGGTCCGGGGGCGAAGGGGCGTGGACGCGCCCCCGGGATCCGGGGAGGATGAGGGGAGATGAACACGACCACCACCTCCGAGCGCGCCCGCCGCGCCCTGTCCAGCCTGTCCGCCCTGGCCGTGGGCGATGCCTTCGGCTCGCAGTTCTTCGTCCCCGACAACCGCCGCTTCCACCGAGGGCGCGAACTCCCGCCCGGCGTGTGGGAGTGGACCGACGACACCGAGATGGCGGCGTCGGTGTACCTGGAGGTGACCCGCGCCGGGAGGGTCGACCCGGACCGGTTGGCGGCCTCCTTCGCCGCCCGCCACGACTTCGACCGCGGGTACGGGCCGGCCACGGGCCGGCTGCTGCGCCTGGTGCGCGAGGGCGCCGACCACCGGCCTTTGGCATCCGGGCTCTTCGACGGGTCGGGGTCGTGGGGCAACGGCGCGGCCATGCGGGTGGCACCGCTGGGCGCCCACCTGGCCGATGACGTGGAGGCGGTCGTCGAGCAGGCGGCGGTGAGCGCGCGGGTGACCCACACCCACCCCGAGGCGGTGGACGGCGCCGTGGCGGTCGCCGTGGCCGCCGCGCTGGTGGGGCGACGTGAGGCCGTGGCGCCGGGCCCGTTCCTGGACCGGGTCGCCGCGGCGCTGCCCCCAGGGGCGCTGTGGGAGGGGGTGCGCGTCGCGCGCGCCCTGTTGATCGTCTCCGACCCGGTGGGGGTGGCCCGGGAGTTGGGCAACGGGTCGCGGGTACGGGCCCTGGACACGGTGCCGTTCGCGTTGTGGGTGGTGGCCAAGCACCTGCGGGGGACGTTGGCGTCGGCGCTGTGGGCGGCGGTCGCCCCGGGCGGGGACATGGACACCGTCGGCGCGATCGTGGGCGGTGTGCTGGGCGCGGGCGCGGTCGGCGCGGTGGACCCGGAGTGGGCCGCCCGTGTGGAGGCTCTCCCGGAGTGGGCGCTGACCTGAGGCCGCCGGCGACCCGCCCTGTGACCCGTTTTGAAGGTTCTCCCCTCCCTCCCCCCGCTCTCCGGGGTGTACGCGGAGCCAGGGTTCAGAAAGGAGTTCAAGGCCACGATGGAAGGTACGGGCCGCCGACCGGGGCCCGGGAACCGACCGTGAGAGGCCTTGAGATGACCCTGGACGAGATCATCGGGTTCACGACGGCGCTGCCGCAGGTGGGCGTGTTGCGGGCCGGACCCGAGAACGGGGCTCCGGAGGCGGCCTGGGGGGACGTGTTCTTCTTCCACGACCCCGACGGGGACGCCCACGAACGGCGGCGCATGCCGTTCGCGACGATCGTGGTCAAGGACTACCCCGGTTTCGACACCGCCTCGGAACTGGACCGGCCCGGGGTGTTCCGGGTCAACATCGCGGTGGGGCGGCGCCTGTTCGAGGAACTGGTGGGACACCCTCCCGCCGCGCACCCCGAGCACGCCGCCGAGGTGGACCCCGCCGCGGCGGACCGGATCATCGGCCACCCGGTCCACGCCGCCCAGGGGTGGGTGGCGGTGGTCTCACCGGGCGAGGCGACCTCGGCCCGGGTGCGCGAACTGCTGACGGCGGCGCGCGAGCGCGACGCGGCCCGCCACACCCGACGGGCCCGGCGCGACTGAGGCGGCCCTGACGAAGGGGCGCCGGCGGGCCGTCGGTCGGCGAGCGCGCGATCGTGGCGTTCGCCGGCGCCCCGGATGTCCTGGCGGTGCTCGGCGGCCCACCGGTCCGGCGCGGTGAGGGGTTCGCGCGGGGTGCGGCCCAGATCGGTCGGGGCGTACTCCACGCGCGGGGGACGTCGGCGTACACGGGTCCCCCGAACGGGGGAGGCGGTTCCCCTGCGGGGGTGAGGACCGGGCGGGGCCGTGCCGACAGGCTCGAAGGAGCAGGAACGACAGCCCTTGAGGAGCCCGCCATGAACACCCGAACATCCCCCGTCCCACCCCCCGTCGCCGCCGTGCGGCCCGCACCGACGACCTGGGCCGTGCTGGCCTGGTCGGCCCTCGCCCTCGCCCTGGGCCTGGGATGGATCTCCGGCCTACTGCCGTCGGGCGTCCCCGAGGGGGATGGATTCGGGTCCCTGTTCGGAACCTGGGGGTCGACCGCGGCCGCATGGCTCACCCTCGCCCTGGGGCTGGTGGGCACGGTGTGCGCGGTGGTGATGACGCGCCCGGGCCGGGGCGGCCCCGCGGTGGCGTACACCGCCTGGGGTCTGTCGGCGGCCACCGTGGTGTTCTTCATCACCGGAAGCCTGCTGGCGCTGTTCGGCTACACGATGATCATGCCGGTGGCCGCATGGTTCGTGCCCGGCCTGGTCGGGCTGTGGATGGAGCAGGTCCTGAAGCCCGAGACCCTGACCCTGCTGTTCTTCACGGTGGGAGCGGCGCTGTGGGCGGTGGCAGGACTGGCGGCCCGTCGGGCCGCCGGCGCCGCCTGCCCGGACTGCGGTCGCGCCCATGACTGGACGCCGCAGGTGGAGCGCACGGTGCGGGCGCGGGCCCTGAAGGTGGGCCGCGTCGCGGTCCTCATCGCCTGCCTGAGCTCGCTGGCCTACCCCGCGCTGCGGTTCCCGTGGCTGCTGGGCATCACGCCGGGGATGGGGGCGGACTTCTCCGAGGAGTTCGCGGCCACCCCCGGGACCCTGTTCGTCGGGGTGGGCCTGGGTGCGGCGGGTGCGGCGGGCACCCTGCTGATGACGGGGCTGGTCCTGCGCTGGGGCGTGCGCTTCCCGTTCTGGACGGTGGGGCTGAGGGGACGCCGGGTGCCGATCGCCCTGGCGGTGGTGCCCGCGACACTGGTGGCGCTCGCGCTGATCGCGATGGGGCGCAGCGTCCTGGTGCAGATCGTCATGGGGCAGGCGGGCATGCTGACCGCGTCGGACCCGCACGCGTGGGTGTTCCTGGGCATGGCGGTGTGGGGTGTGGCGCTGGCGGTGGCCACGGTGGCCTACGCGGTGCGCCGGCGCGCCGAGTGCGACACCTGTGAGCGGGGCCTGCCCGAGGTGGACCCGCGCGGGCTGCGCGCCGCCGCCTAATGGGACTTGCCAGGTCGGTGAGACTTGGTGCCGTAGCCGCCGGCAGGTGAGCACTT
>NZ_JARBUT010000006.1 GCF_028882275.1 Nocardiopsis sp. N85 | reverse complement strand
CGCCCACGATCTGGCGGTGGTGCGTCAGGTGAGCGACCGCGTCGCGGTCATGCGCAAGGGCGAGGTCGTGGAGATGGGCGACAGCGACTCGGTCTACGAGAACCCGCGGAGCGACTACACCCGCCAGTTGCTGACGGCCGCTCCGCTGCTGGACCCCGACGAGGCCCGCCGTCAGCGCGCCGAGCGTGAGGCGCTGCGCGCCCGTGCCGCCGTCTGACCCGGAACTCCGGCCCGATCACGGGGGTCGGTCCGCACTCGCGGACCGGCCCCCGCCGGTGTTCCCGGGGCCCGGCCGGGGTCACCCGTCCGTGCGGTGCTCCGGCGGACGGCCGGTGGCGGCGGCGCAGAACAGGTCGGCCAGCTCGCGGGCGTAGTCCCCGGGAGAGGCCGAGGGGCGTTCGCGCAGGACGGCCGGCGCCCGGTGCATCGCGGCGAACATCGTGTCGGTGAAGACCTCGGGGTCGAACGCCCGGAACTCCCCGTGCCGCCGGCCCTCGGTCAGGAAGCCCACCAGTTCGGCCCGCCCGGCCCTCTCCGCCTCGGCGATCTCTCCGCGCAGCCTCTCGGGCAGGGTGGCGGCGGCCGTGATCTCCCGCCGGGCCGCCATCTCCCGAGGGTTGCGCGCGCAGTACCCGATGTGTCCGGTGATGATCCGGCGCAGGCCGTCCTCGAACCCTTCGAGGGGTTCCTCCCCGCCCTCCATCGCCCTGTCGAGTCGGGTGTCGATGTCGCCCAGGATCCGCCGGATCAACCGCTCCTTGGTCTTGAAGTGGTAGGTGATCAGGCCGGGACTGATCGACGCGCGTTCGGCGATGCGGACGAACGACGCCTTCGCGTACCCCTCCTCGGCGATGGTCTCGATCGCGGCCGCCACGATCTGATCGCGCCGTGCCGCCTCGACGAACGTCTCCCCGCTCGGGCTCGGATCATTTCCTGGTTGCATGTACAGTATCCTATATGCTCAACTAGGAAAGGGTCCAGTGCAACGGAAGGAGATGGACATGGCTGCCAGGACGCTCGCGTTGACGCGGGTCGGGACACTCGTC
The DNA here is from genome assembly GCF_028882275.1 of Nocardiopsis sp. N85. Lineage (GTDB taxonomy): Bacteria > Actinomycetota > Actinomycetes > Streptosporangiales > Streptosporangiaceae > Nocardiopsis > Nocardiopsis lambiniae. Next base: position 312,807 of record NZ_JARBUT010000006.1, on the reverse strand, counting down.
GGCGACACCCTGACACCGGTCGAGGGCACCGTCGTGATCACCGACGGGCGGATCACCGCCGTCGGTCCCGACGCCGCCGTTCCCGACGGGGCGCGGGTGCGCCCCCTGCCGGGACACACCGTGCTGCCCGGACTCGTCGACACCCACGTCCACCTCGGCGCCCCCGAGACCCGCGGGCCGCTGTCCCGGGTACGGGCGATCGCCGGGTGGTTCCGTTTCCAGCCGGGCAAACGCCGTTCCTTCCTCGCCCACGGCGTCACCACCGTGTGCAGCCTCGGTGACGAGAACGCCTGGGTCCACGACTTCCGTCGCCGCGTCGCCGACGGGACCCTGCCGGGGCCTCGGGTGCGCATCGCCGGCCCGCTCTTCACCGCCCCCGGCGGCCATCCGGTGGCCACCATCGGCGCCTCCCCGGACGACGACTGGGTCCGGGTCCCCGGGAGCCCCGATCAGGCCCGCGCGCAGGTCGCCGACCTGGCCGGCGGCGAGGACCCCGTCGACGTGATCAAGGTCGTCCAGGACCGGGGCGACCCCGCCCGCCGGGTCCTGGAGCCGATCGCCCCTCCGGTGCTGGCCGCCATCGTGGAGGAGGCCCACCGGCACGGCGTCCCGGTCGTCGCCCACTGGGGGACCCTCCCCGACCTGGCCGAACTCCTGGAGGCGGGGGCTGACCACCTCCAGCACCTGGAACCGCGCGGTCCGCTGCGGGGCTGGCCCGCCGACCTGTTGGAGACCATGGTGACGCGCGGGGTCACCCTCGCCCCGACCCTCGCGGTGACCGAACCGCGTCTGGACGCCGACACCGCCCGTGCCCTGCGCCACCGCGCCCGGGAGTTCCACGAGGCGGGCGGGGTCCTCCTCGCCGGCAGCGACGCCGGCACGCCCGCCGTGCGCTCGGGCGCCGGCCTGATCCGGGAGATCGGACTCCTCGCCGCCTGCGGTCTCACCCCGCGCGAGGCCCTGATCACCGCCACCACCGCCCCCGCCCGCGCCCTGGGGATCGACGGGGCCGGCGCGATCGCCCCGGGACGCGCCGCCGACCTGACGGTCGTCCACGGCGACCCGCTCACCGACCTCGATCCCCTGCGCCGGGTCGCCCTGGTCCTGCGCGACGGCCGCGTGGTCGTCGACACGGCCCGTCGCCGATGACCCGGAAGAGGACCTTCCCGACCTCCTCTCCCTCCCGAAGGGGAGGAGAGCGCGGGACCGCCCACCGGCGGCACGGGGCGTGCGCCTCGTCCCGGGGCGCCCCGTGGCCTTCCCGTACGACGATCCCGAGAGGCACATCACGATGACCCCCCACCGACCGCCCGCCGTCGTTCGTCACGGGGCGGGGTACCACCTGTTCCTGTGGACGGCCTTCCCACTGATCGGCGCGGCTCTGGGCCTGGTGCTGTCGATGCTCCCGGGGTGGCTGACCACCATGCCGGAGTGGGTGTTCGCGCTCCCGTTCCTGCCCGGACCGGACAAGGTCGAGATCCTGGCCCGGCTGAGCGGCCCGATCCTCACCGCCGTCCTCGTGGGTCTGGGCGTCGCGGGGGGCGGCCTCGTGGCCCTGTCGGCCTACGGGGAGATGATCACGGTCGAGGTGGCCGACGACACCGTGCGCGTGATCACCCCCGACCGGGCGACCGAGGTGGCACGCGACCGCTTCGGCGCCGCCTTCCTGGACGGCAAGGAGCTGGTCCTCCTCGACGCCGCGACCGCGGAGGTCGTGCGGGCGGCCACCGATCACGGCGCGAAGCGGCTGCGCGCCGCCTTCGAGGCGCACGGGTACGTCTGGGCCGACGGGGACCCGCACGGGGGCGACTACCGGCGTTGGCTGGACGGCACCCCGGACCTGGACGGGCACGTTCAGGCGCTGCTGCGCACCCGTCGGACCGCGCTGGAGAACAAGGACGCCGAGGACGCCGCCGGGCTGCGGGCCGAACTCGCCCGCCACGGCGTCGTCGTCCGTGACGAGGAGGGGCGTCAGCACTGGCGTCGTACGCCCGCCTCCCCGTCCGACGGAGACGCCTGAGGGGGCGTGCCGGGTCGACGGGACGTGGTGCCGTGGCCACCGGCGGGTGAGCACCTTCGCCGTCGGGGACACCCGTCTTCCGAGGCCGGACCACGCCCCTGCCGGCCGACCGGGAGGCGCGACGAGGGGTGGTGTGTCCGCCCTCCCACCGGCACCACCGGTCGCGGTCAGGTGCCGATGATCCCGCCGTCCTCCTTGCGCACCACCACCACCGCGCACCGGGGACGGCCCTTCGGGTCGAACCCGGGCCAGTTGCCCACCGCACGCGGGTTCTCGGCGGTGGGCCCGCCCGAGCGGGCGTCGGAGGACCCCGGCCCGCGCACCGCCACGAACAGGGTGCGCTGGTCGGGGGTGGCGCTCACCCCGGCGATCCCGCACCCGCGCGGGCCGGTCAGGAACCGGCGCGTCCGCCCGGTCCCGGGGTCGGCGCACAACAGCGCGCCGTTGCCCGGGTGTCCGCGTCCGGCCGCGCCGGCCGAGCGGGCGACATCGGTGGTGATCCACACGCGACCGTCGGCCCCGGCGAAGACCCCGCCCGGAGAGGTGAGCACGCCGCCCTGGCCTGAACCGCCCGCCTTGGCGAACTCCCGCCAGGCCAGCACGGTGGCGGCGTGGTCGAGCGCCCCCTCGGTCCACACCAGCAGGCGGCCGCCTCCACCGTCGCCGGCCTCGGGCAGGTACACCTCGCCGGTGTCGGGGTGGACCGTCGGCCGTCCCGGTCCCCGGAACGCGGTGGCCCCCACCGCCGCGGCGGCCTGGCGCGCCCGCAGCAGCACGTCCGCCCGGTCGGCGAACCCGTCCCGGACGGTCAGTCCGGTGCGGCCGTGCGTCAACGGCAGCCACGTCCCGGTCCCGTCCCGGTCCAGCCGCAGCGCGTACAGGGTCCCCTCGTCCAAGGGGCTCCCGGTCGCGGTGCGGGTCTGTTCCCAGGGGCGGGCCGCGACGAACTTGTACACGTGCGCGACGTCGCTCATGTACACCACGGGGCGGCCCCGCGACGCGGCGACGGCGATCCCGACGTGCGCGATCCGGCCCAGCGCGGTGCGCTTGGCGGGCGGGGCCGACGGGTCGAACGGGTCGATCTCCACCACCCAGCCGAACCGGTTCGCCTCTTTCGGGGTGCGGGCCAGGTCGAAGCGGTCGTGGTGGCGGTGCCAGCCGCGGGCGGAGCCGGCGGTCAGCCCGTAGGCCCGTTCGGTCGTCTCCGGGCGCCAGGAGGCGTTCCGGGAGCCGAAGACGTCGGGGAAGGCCTCCTCCCCGGTCAGATAGGTGTGCCAGGGGGTGAGGGCGTGCGCCGAGCCGCCGGTGGTCCCCGACGGGTCGGCGCCGGTGTCCAGGGCGCGGTGCCCGGCGAGCGGTCCGGAGAAGACCACGGGGGTGTCGGCGGTGATCCGCCGGTTGAGTTCGTCGCGCGCCTGCCGCCAGCGGCCTTCGGTCAGCTCGACCCGGATGACGGTGGCCCCGAGGGAGGCGATCTCCTTGGCGACGCGTTCGGCGGTGTCGGAGCGGCCGCCGTCGGTGTGCAGCAGGGTCGGGTCCAGGGCGGCGTGGCCGATCACCAGCAGGCCGTTGCGGACGCCCTCGCGTGAGGGTCCCATCGGCAGGTAGTGCAGTCCGCTGTGCCCGGTGCCGATCTGGAGGCGGGCCTGGGCGGCGGTGTTCCCGGCGTCGGGTCGCCAGGCGGGCCCGCCGGGGACGATGGGCGCGCCCCAGGGCGCCAGGACGCGGGAGGTGTACCCGGGGGGGACGGTGACCCGGTCGGCCCGGGTCACGGGCACCTCGGTGAAGCCGGGCGCGGTACCGCCGGCGGGGTCGGCCAGGGCCGGTCCGTGGGGGAGACCGGCCAGTGCCGCGGCCATGGAGCCCAGTCCGGCGGCGTGGAGCAGGTGGCGCCGGGTCAACGCGGGCCCTCGTCGGTCGGTCATGTCCCCTCCAGGCCGGAGTGTGTCGCACGCGCGACGAATGTCACTATCAGTAATGAGATAACCACAATAAGTGTGCGCTGTTGTGCATTGCGGCCTCGCGTCGCGCTGAGGAAATAAAAACGGTTATCATTTCCTTGCTAGGTGCGGAACGTGAAGGAGAGGTCCCATGGCACGCAATGAGCTCCGCCCCATCATCAAGCTCAAGTCCACCGCCGGAACCGGCTACACCTATGTGACGCGCAAGAACCGGCGCAACACCCCCGACCGCCTCACCCTGCGCAAGTACGACCCGGTGGTCCGCCGCCACGTCGACTTCAGGGAAGAGCGCTGACCCACCCCCGGAAGGGAACACGGACATGAAGACCGGTATCCACCCCGACTACCGACCCGTCGTCTTCCGCGATCGGGCCGGTGATTTCGCGATCCTCACCCGGTCCACGCTGAACAGCGAGAAGACCATCGAGTGGGAGGACGGGAACACCTACCCGCTGATCGACGTCGAGATCTCCAGCGCGAGCCACCCGTTCTACACGGGCAACGCCCGCGTCGTGGACACCGCCGGCCGCGTCGAGCGCTTCAAGCGCCGCTACGGCAAGTGACGATCGGGGCGCCGGGGGCCGTTCCCGGCGCCCCTCCCCGAGGAGAGGAACACGATGGCCGTACCCAAGCGCAGGATGTCGCGCTCCAACACCCGCAAGCGCCGCTCGCAGTGGCGGGCCGAGGTCCCCGACCTGGTGCCCATCACCCTGGAGGGCCGTGAGTACCGCGTGCCGCGCAACCTGATCCCGGCCTACCGGCGCGGGCTGCTGCCCCCGCCGGCCTAGAACCGCGTCGGCCACGGGGCGTCGGGAGAGGTCTCCGACGCCCCTTCGTCCTTCCCGGACCGGGAAACGGACTGGGCGAAACGCCATCGTCCCGGTGCCCGAACGCTCTCCGGGTCGGGCAGGCTGGTGGGGTGACGAGAACCGACACGGAGACCCCCCGCCCGGGTCCCAGCGCCGTACGCGCGCCGCGCAGACCCGTCGACCTCCTCGTGGGCGCCTGTGGACTGGGCGCGATCGCGGTCACCCTGCTCGTGGTGGGCGTGGTCACCGACGGTGACGTCGATTCCACCGGCCTGCGCTCCCTGCTGCCCGCCGGTCCGCTCTTCCTCGCCGCGCTGGGCGCCAACCTCGCCCTCATCCTGCTGGTCTGCTACTCGACGCTGCGCATCCTCTTCGGCGGCGCCCCGCGCGACCTGCTCCGGGTGAGCGTCGCCGCCGTCACCGCGTACGCCCTCACCTCCCTGATCAACGAGCTGCTGTTCTCGCTCATCGGCTCCGACGAGCTCGTACCGGGCATCCCCCTCCCTCCGCGCGACCTCTTCACCGGCGCCGCCCTCGGCTACGTCGCCGCGGCCCTCGCCTTCGGTCTCACCATGCCCGCCGGTCAGCCCCGGGTGCGCTCCCTGCTGTGGACGGCCTCCGGCACCGCCGCCGTGTGCGCCCTGCTGGCCGGGGTCACCAGCCCGCTCGCCCTCGTGCTGACGGTCATGATCGGTGTGACGTGCGCGGTACTCGTCCGGTACGCCGTCGGTGAGGCCGCCGCGCCCCCCGCGGACGGGCGGCTGACCACCGAACTGCGCCGGTTCGGCCTGGACCCCGTCGGCGTCTCCCCGGCCGGGAACGACGCCGAGGGCGATCCCCGCCATCTGGTGGAACTGGCCGACGGCCGCCGGGTCGAGGCCATCGTGCTCGCCTCCGAGAACACCGCCGGGTTCTGGCGGAGGCTGCGCGACCTGGTGCTGCTGCGCGGCCCCTTCGCCCCCCGCATCCTCTACGGGGTGCGCCGCCGTGCCGAGCACGCCGCCCTCATGGGGCACGCGGTGCGCGATGCCGGGGTGGCGACCCCGCGGATCCTCGCGGTGGGCGAACTCGGCCCCGGTACCGTTCTGCTGGTCCGTGAGCTCCCCGAGATCCTCCCCGTCGACGATCTGGCCGACGGGGACCTCACCGACGACCTGCTCGACCGCTTCTGGGAGGCCCTCCGGCGGATCCACCGTCACCGCATCTCCCACGGCGACCTGCACGGGGCCACGGTCGGCGTGGGCCGGGGGACCGGGGAGGCCGTGCTCACCGGGGTGGGCCGGGGGGCGGTGGCCGCGCCTCCGCTCACGGTCTCCCTGGACAACGCCGCCCTGGTCGCCCTGCTGGCCACCCGGGTGGGTGCCGAGCGCGCCGTCGCCTCCGCCGCGCGCGCACTCGGGGTGCCCGCGACCGCCGCCATCCTGCCGTTCCTGCAACCGCCCGGGCTGCCCTACCCCCTGCGCCGGGCCCTGCGCGCCGACAAGGAGCTCATGGGTCGGGTGCGGAACGCGATCACCGAGGTCGCCCCCGAGGCCCCGGTCGAGACGGCGCGGGTGGAGCGGATGCGGCCGCGCGCCGTGGTCAGCGGCATCGTCGTCACGGTCGTGGGCCTGGTCCTGCTCTACCAGCTCGCCGGCGTGAACCTTAGCAGCGTCGGACAGGCCGACCCCGGATGGACCCTGGCCGCGCTGGCGATGGCCACCCTCTGCATGGTCGCCGCCGCCATGGTGCTGATGGGGTTCACGCCCCTGAGGCTGCCCTGGTGGCGCACGGTCATGGTGCAGTACGCGGCGTCGTTCGTGCGCATCGCAGCCCCCGCCGGGCTGGGGTCGATCGCGATCAACACCCGGTTCGTCGTCAAGGCCGGGGCGCCCACGTCGCTGGCCCTGTCCGCGGTGGGGCTCACCCAGTTGGTGGGGTTCCTGGTGCACGTGCCGCTGCTGTTGGTGTGCGCCTATCTGACCGGGGCCTCGTACTGGACCGGGTTCACCCCCTCGCCGACGGTGGTGATCATCAGCATCGCGGTCACCCTGGTCGTGGCCTTCGTGCTGCTGTCGCCCCGGCTGCGCGGGGCCATCACCGACCGGACCCGCCCCTACCTGCGCGGGGTGCTGCCCCGGCTGCTGGACACCCTGCAACGGCCCAGGGCCCTGGCGCTCGGTCTGGGCGGGACCCTGCTGCTCACCGTGGCGTTCGTGCTGTGCCTGTACTTCTCGGTGCTGGCGTTCACCCCGGCCTCCCTCCAGGTGAGCCTGGTCGCGGTCGCCGTGGTCTTCCTGGCGGGGAACGCGATCGGTTCGGCCGCGCCCACCCCCGGCGGTCTGGGCGCGGTGGAGGCGGCGCTCATCGGCGGGCTCACCGCGGTGGCGGGTGTGCCGACGTCGATGGCGCTGTCCGCGGTGCTCCTGTTCCGGGTGCTCACGTTCTGGCTTCCGGTACTGCCGGGGTGGGGGGCCTTCTCCTACCTCCAGCGGCGGGAGGCCCTGTGAGTGCCCGGACACCGCGGTGGCCGTAGTGGGGTCGGGAAAGTTCAATGGCATGCCTTTTGTTGCAGAGTGTCGCAAAAGTGGATAGCCCTCATTTAAGGTCGATTGACTAGGAAATGCACGGGTGACACCCCTGCGCCTGCCACTGTGCAGAGGACCCCACGATGTGCCGTCCCTCCCTCGCCGTTCCCGCCGCGCTCCTCTTGGCGGCGACCGCCTGCGGCGCCCCCTCCGAGAATGCGGCCGAGCCTGCGGAAGGGACCGAGCGGCTGACCGTCGGCGCGAGGGCCGTCCCCGCCGGCGACATCCTGAACTTCATCGACGCCGAACCGGCCGCCGACACCGGACTCGACCTGGAGATCGTCGAGTACTCCGACTACATCGCCCCCAACGCCGCCCTCGCCGAGGGCTGGCTCGATGTCGACCTCTACCGGCACGAGCTGTTCCTGGTGGAGTGCAACGAGGACAACGGCACCGACCTGGTCGCCGTCGAAGGTCTACCTGCCGCCGCTGGGTCTGTACTCCCACACCGTCGACGCGGTTAAGGAACTGCCCGAGGGCGCCGACGCGGCGACCTTTTCCCTGTCCGACATCGAGGACGACCCCGAGGACCTGGTGTTCCGCGAGGTCGAGGCGGCCCAGTCGCCGCGCCCGCTCGACGACGTCGGCGCGGCGATCGTCAACAACGACTACGTCCGAGAGGCGGGTTTGGACTTCGAGGAGGACTCCATCCTCCTGGAGGCCTTCGACGACAACCCGTACGTGAACGTCCTGGTCGCCCGCGCCGACGACGTCGACGATCCGCGCATCACCACCTTGGTGGAGCTGCTCACCTCCCCGGAGACCGCAGCGTTCATCGAGGAGGAGTTCGGCGGCAGCGTCATCCCCGCCGCTCGGGGCCGACCCCCTCCTTCCGACGGCCGCCCTCCCCGCGTCGGGACCGGTGGCCGTCGTCGTTCACCAGTGGGAAGGGCGGTGGCGAAACCGCGCCTCGTGTAACAGACTGTGGAGGTCGTAGACGATCGGCTCGGTCCGATCGAACCTGTCCGCGTGATCGGCGCACCAAATCTCGATCGCCCGTGTCATCGTCACGATGCGCTGACTGATCTCGGGGTCGGTGCTCTCCTCGGGGCCGCGGGCGGCATGAAAGAGGACGCCGATCGCGTAGTTCCGGAGCGTCCTTTCCTCCAAGACCTGGGCGATCCATGGTCGAGCGGCCACTGATACCAGGTCCAGATCATCGTCGCCGCAGTCCATGACCACCCGCCACAGGTGTTTCAGCGTGGTGTACATTTCATCCGCCGTGTCGCCGCTCCGCTCGGCGGCGTCGGATAGGGCCACAAGCGCGCTCGGGGCGCCCGCACGCCCGGGATCGTCGGTCTCTTCGGCGGAGAGAACACGGACAATGAAGGTGAGGGCCGTGCGTGCCCGGGAGCCCTCCGTCCCCGTCCAGGACACGACCTCGGTCATGATCGCCGACCAGCCCTCGTCAGAGGCGGCTGCCAGACGTGTCAGGGCGTTGTGGACTTCGGCCCGGATACGTTCGTCCTCGGTGTCGGCCAGTCTGCGCAACCGCACCAGGGCTGCCCCGGGGTCTACCGCCCCGAGCTCCACGCAGGTGCGCGCGATGACACGGGCCTGCGTTTGGTCGGGGCTCTTCGCGGCCTCGTAGAGACGGCGTCGCATCCTCCTTCCGAAACCCGGCACGGTCACGATGCGCGCCGCGAACCGGGCTGCGGCATCGGCGGTGCCCGATTTCTTCACCCAAGAGTTGAAGACCTCGTTTGCCAGCGCCTCATCCCGGTGTCGAATCACGAACCGGGACCAGCAATCGGCCAGGACGACTGAGTGATCGCCCGTGTTTCCAAGGATGAGCGCCTCACTCCAGGCCAGTACCCTCTTCCTGGTGAGCGGGTGCTGCGACCAAAGGTGATCCATGACCGCGTCGGCGTAATCGGGCCGGTTGAACCGGACTCGCTCGCCGTTCTCGTGCATGGCGTCGATCCGTTCCAACGCCTCGTCCACTCCGGTTCCGGCGATCCCGCCGGAACGCCCGGAGGGCACCCTGAAATGCTCGGCGAGGGTGTCGGCTGCGGTGAGCACCGAAGTCACGGAAAGACCTTCGAGCATGGCCGTGGCGGTCAGGACAACCCGGTTCCAGATCCCCTCCTCACCTCGGTTCTCGGAGAACCATCGTCGCAGCTCCGCCTGCCAGTTCCGGTAGGCCGCCAGGGTCAGCGCCACCCACTCCGGGAAGTCGGTCGCCTCTGACAGGACCTCCAAGGCGACGCGGGCCAGTCGCACGGCGTCGGCGGGGGTCGCCCGGTCCAGAGCCACCTTGATCTCCGGGATTTCTGCCCACGGTTCGGCTGACCGGCCGGTGAGATGGAACAGATGCGAGGAGAAAACAGTGAGGGCATCGGTGGCCGAGACCTTCAGAGGACGAGAGAGGAGTCGTTCATGGGGGATCTGCGTGGGCCGGAGTATCACGATGACGGCTGCCCCCGCCCGGTTCGCCCGTTCCTGAAATCCTTCCACCTCTCTGAGTGCTTCTGTGACGTCTCCTTCTAGATCAGAGAGATCAAGGACGTATCCTCGCCCCCTGGCGTGCGGAGAGCGCGAGATGAGACGTTCGTCGCCATCGGCCACGGGGATCGTGTCGACGTTGAATCCGCAAGACCTGAGCACCGCGACGGCGGTGATCTCTCGCCCGTTGCCCGGCGCGCCCACGATGTACCCGAACCTCTCGGCACGGACAAGCTCACGGAAGGCGTCGTATTCCTCCCGGTCACGCGCGATGTGGACCTCCATCAGGTAGTCCTGGTATGCGCTGGGGAGCGACTGGGGGCGGAGGTGTTCGACGTCCCCGAAGTACACGACACCGTAAATGTCCCGAGCCTGGAGCAGCCGGGAGATGTAAGAAGCGGTCACCTCGTTGGAGACGTTGCCGTATTCGGAGGGGGTGGAGAAGGAGGGATCGTCCATGGTTCCTTTGCTCGCGCGGGTCATGGGGAGGGTTCGATTCCTCTTCTCCTTACCCGATCGGGGGCGGCCGTCGTCGTTCCCGGCCGGGAACGGTCCTCGAAGACTGCTTAGATGGTGCGCATGGACACCTCCGACATCGCCTGACGCCTGCCCGACCTCACCGTGGTACGCGAGATCGCCCGCAGGATGACGCTGTTGGAGTTCCTCGTCGTTCCCGACTCCGAGTACCTTCTGTGCACCTTCACACCGGGGTGGAGGCTCGGGCGGGACCTGGCGACCCGGGACAACGGGGGAGGGGACGACTACGCGATCGCGCTCTCGGAATCCGCCGGGCTCATCCGCTGCTTTTACCATGAGTCACGGGTTAGCCCCTACGGCAACGATGAGTGATTCCCGCCGGGAACCGTCGACGCCCTGCCAGAGAAGTTCACCGACCTTTTTGCCGCGCCAGGCTTCGTCGGCGACGAACTCGGCGTGACCGCCCTGCTGTGGTGGCGCACCGGCGACACGGGGTGGAGCAGTGGTGCCACCGGTGATGTGGACGACGGCGCCTCGTGGATGCTGCATGGGCTGTACGGGTCCGGATCCGGCCGCGCACCACCGGAACGAGTTCCAGGACTACTATGAGCGCCCGATCGCCCCGACTGCCGTGGGACGACCTGTTCCAGGGCCCCTCACCGAGGCACTGGTCGCAAGCCTCGCACCCGATGCCGACGTCGCCGACGAGGGCCGCTGCGCACGTCCGATCCGCGTCGGACAGGAAAGGGGCCGAGGTCTCACCGTTTCGCCGCCGGGCTCGGGCTCGGGCCTCCGTCGCCTGAGCCCGGCTCGGTGACCGCGCCGGCTCGGACGGGACCCGGGGCGGTCCGGGGGAGGGGCGAGGGGGTCAGAAGAGCTGACCCCGGACGGCCCCGTCGGGGAACTCACCCGTGTGCAGGTTCAGGTAGTACCCGTGCGGGTCCGCGTTGATCCGCTCGGCGACCGCCGGGTCCACGTGCGCGGTGCCGGAGATGGCGAAGACCGTGGCGGGCAGCGTCCCGGTGAACAGCTCGACCGCGATCGCGCCGTTCTCACCGGCCGCGCCCCGGTGGACGTGGCCCAGGGTGGGCGCCTCGGTGCCCTCCCATTCCAGGGCGAACGTCACCCGGTCCCCCTTGATCGAGATGAGCGCCCGGCCGTACCCCTCCGGGTCGCCCACCGCGGGACCGTCCGCGGTGGGCACCTCCTCGGCGCCGCTGAGCTCGGCCGTGAAGAAGACGGCCTTCTCGCCCCTGGTGGAGTTCGGATCGGGTGTCCCGGCGGGGCCGCCCCCGCCGGGTTCCCGTGGCCCCCGTGCTCGTCCGCGTGCGCGGCCCCGGCGGTGGCGATCATGACGGCGGCGGTGGCCGTCGCGAGGATACGTGTGCGCATGGTGAGGTGTCCGTCCCCGTTCGTCCGTGTCCCAGGCCCCCGTTCCCGGGGGAGTGGGGGCGATCGGTGCCGGATACGGCGCCCGTGCACGCGCGGTTCACCCGATGCCCCGGGACCCGGAGTGAACCGCGAGCGGGGCCCGCCCGTATCCGCATCCGAACGACGCACGACGAGACGACGGGAAGTCCCACCATGCGCACCCGAGCGCCCCTGACGGCCATCGCCGCCCTGTTCGTCCTGACCGCCTGCTCCACGGGGGCCTCCGACGACTCCGCCGCCCAGGACCCGTCCCCCTCCCCGGCGGAGATCGACCCGGTCGAGATCTCCCTGGTGGAGAGCGAGGTCGGCACGGCCCTGGCCGACGCCGAGGGCCGCGTCCTCTACGGGTTCACCAAGGACAAGGACGCCGAGAGCGTCTGCGAGGCGGACTGCATCGCCACCTGGCCCGCGCTGACCACGGCGGGGGACGTCGAACCGGGCGAGGGCCTGGACGCGTCGCTGCTCGGCACCACCGAGCGCACCGACGGCGTCACCCAGGTCACCTACGGCGAATGGCCGCTGTACTACTACGTCGGCGACGTCCTGCCCGAGGAGAGCAACGGCCAGGGCCTGGACGGGGAGTGGTCCCTCGTCGCCGCCGACGGCACCCTCGTCAAGGACGTGCCGTAGGGGCGTCGGGTCGCCGACGCGCCCCGGGCGGGACGCTCGGCGGCCCGACGCGTACCGTGAAGCGGCGGGTGCGAGGGGCGGCCCCCGGGGCCGGGACGGGAGAGACGATGTTCGAGTCGGGCGAGGACTGCGGCGAGGGGTTCGCCGGAACCTACGTGCTCGGTGCCCTGGAACCCGACGAACGGGCCGCGGCCGACGTCCACCTGCTCGTCTGCCCCTCCTGCCGGTCCCGCGTCCGCGACCTGGAGATCGTCCCCCGTGCCCTGGCGGACCTCCCGCTGGAGGAGTTCCTCACGGACTTCTCCGTCACCCCCGACCGGATCGAGGGCATCGCCCGCCGTGCGGTGGAACGCGCGGCGAACGACGGCGGACGGGCCGGGGGCGCGTGATCGTCGAACCCCGCGCCGGAACACGCCTCAGCGCCGGTACCCGCGGGCGCTCAACCGCTCCTTCAGGGCCCGCACCGCCTTGTGGGTGCGCGACTTCACGGTGCCCGGGGGGATCCCCAGGAGTTCGGCCGTCTCGTTGACGCCGCGCCCCAGGTAGTGGACGTGGACGAGGATCTCCCGGTGCATCGGCGACAGGTCCCGCAGGGCGTCCGCGACCACCTGCGCGGTGACGATCCGCTCCGTCGCGTCCGCCACCGGCCGCTCGTGCGCGTCGTCCGGAGGGACCTCGGCCGGGCGCACGCTCCGGGCCCGGTGCGCGTCGATGACCAGGCGCCGGACGACCGTGAACAGCCACGGTCGCAGCCCCTCGGGGGCGGTGTTCAGCGTCATCCGATTGCGCCAGGCGCGCAGGACGGCCTCCTGGACCAGGTCCTCGGCCCGGTGGACGTCGCGGTCCACCAGGCTCAGGGCGTACCGCAGCAGGACGGCGCCGTGGAGCTCGCACACGGCTCGGATGAACTCCGCTCCGGACTCCGGGGCGCCCCGGGGGTCGACCTCCAGGGTCGCGTTCGCTCGGTGCGGTTCGGGGATCGGCGTCATGGCGGGTGGGGACTCCGGCTCTCGTCGTCGGGTGGACGACAGCCATGAAACCGATCGCGTACTAAGGTGTCTGCGTACTCTTCCACATACGACGCCCTTTTCACCCGATGTGTCGCACGGCATACGCGGGGAGGGGCCCGTCCGTCCCTCGGGGGCCACCTCCCCGAGCCGACAGAGAACCCTCCATGGCTGAGACCACCTCCCCGGCACGCCCCCGTTCGGCCCGCCCGGTGCGCTTCATCGTGTGGAGTCTGCACCTCGCCGCGCCCCTGGCGGGACTGTGGATCCTCCTGGCGCGTCCGCACCTGGACGTCGAGTGGCACCACAACCCCGGACACTTCTGGCTGGTCCTGGGCGTGGCCCTGATCAACGTCGCCATGGGCCTGTGGATGGGGGTGGCCGCCCGACGCCGCGAGGACGGGCGCCTCTTCCTGGTGTCGCTGGCCTTCCTGTCCTCGGCCGGGTTCCTGGCCGTCCACGCCCTGCTCACCCCCGGCATGCTCGTCGCCGACGCGGGCATCGGGTTCGACCTCTCCCACCCGGTCGGGCTGATCATCGCCTCCGTCTTCGCCTTCGCGTCCTCCCTGGACCTGAACGCCGAACGCGGAGCCCGCGCCATGAGGGCCGAACGGCTCCTGTGGGCCCTCCTGATCGTCCTCATGGTCGCCTGGACCGTGGCCGGCCTGCTGGGGACACCGCCCCTGCACCTGCCCGCCCAGGCGCGTGACGTCGAGGGCGCCATGGTGCCGATCGCGGCGGCCTCGGCGCTGCTGTACGTCGCCGCCGCGGTGCGCTACTTCCTCATGTTCCGCCGCACCGCCTCCGCCGTCCTGCTCAGCCTGGTCACGGCGTTCGTGCTGCTGGCCGAGGCCATGGTCACCGTCATCCTGGCCGACAAGTGGCACCTGTCCTGGTGGCACTGGCACGTGCTGCTGGTGGCGGCGTTCGGGTTCATCGCCTACAGCGCCTACGTCCAGTACCGGCGCGAGGGCGCCACCGCCGGGGTGTTCGACGCGATCGTGCTGGAGGAGACCGCCCGCCGGATCCGCGCCGAGTACGAGGAGGCCATCGAGGAGTTCGTGGCCCTGCTGGGCGAGGGGGAGAGGACGGGATCCGCCCCTCCCCGGGGCGCCGACTTCGCCGCCTTCGCCGAGCGGTTCCGGCTCTCCGAGGGGCAGATCGCCGTGGTCGAACGGGCCGCGGCCGCCCTGGCCGCCGAGCGCGCCACCTCCCGGCGTCTGGCGGCCCTGGCGGAGGTCGCCCGCCGCACCCGGGTCGGCGACCAGGACGAGGACGCCTTCGTGCGCTCGGTCCTGGAGGTCGTGCGCCCCGCCTACGGGGACGTGAACATCGGTCTGGCCTCCGACGGGCGGATCCGCGTCGAGGACCGCGTCTACCCGGTCGGCCTGGGCGAGGAGGCCGGCACGGTGCGCGACGGGCGGTCGGTGCGTCCGCTGGTCGTGCGCGGCGGAACGGCCGGCGTCCTGGAGGGCCCGCTCCGCGAGGAGGAGGACTCGACCGCCTCCCTGGCCGTCCTGGCCGGCCAGCTGTCCATCTCGTTGGAGAACGTCCGGCTCTACCGGGAACTGGGCACCCTGTTCCGCCAGTACATGTCACCCGACGTGGCCGCGTCCCTGCTGGCCGACCCCGACCAGGCCGCGCTGGGCGGTCGGGTCCTGGAGGTGAGCGCCCTCTTCGCGGACCTGCGCGGGTTCACGACCTTCTCCGAGGCGGTGGAACCGGCCGAGATCGTGCGCATGCTCAACCGCTATCACAGCGCCGCCGTCCCGTGCGTGCTCGACAACGGGGGGACGATCGTGCAGTTCGTCGGCGACGCCCTGCTGGCCCTGTTCAACGCCCCCGCCCGGCAGGGCGACCACGCGCACCGGGCGGTGCGGGCGGCCCTGGCCATGCGCGACGCCTCCGAGCGCATCGCCGAGGAGAACCCGGACTGGCCGAGGTTCCGCATCGGGGTCAACACCGGCCCGGCCCTGGTGGGCAACATCGGCAGCGAGGAACTGCGCGGCTTCAACGCCATGGGGGACGCGGTCAACGTGGCGGCCCGGCTCCAGGCGATGGCCGAACCGGGACGGGTGGTGGTGGGCGACGCCACGCTGCGGGCCCTGGGGGAGGGCGTGCGCTCCCGGTCGCTGGGCGACCTGGCCGTCAAGGGCAGGCACGGGACGGTCCTGGCGCACGAGGTCCTCTCCGCGGGGGCGGCGGTGGAGACCCCGTGACGCCGGACGAGGGACCCTCGGAGTTCTGGGCGGGCCTGACGGAGCAGGAGCGCGCGGACCTGCGCCGGACGGGCACCGTGCGCCGCTGGTCCCGCCGGGAGATCCTCTTCCACGAGGGGGCCGCCTCCGATCTGGTCATCGTGGTCACGACCGGCCGGATCAAGGTCTCCTCCCACACCGCGGGCGGCAGCGAGGCGGTCCTCGCCGTCCGCGGCCCCGGCACGCTGGTCGGGGAGCTGGGGGTGATCGACGGCAGCCCCCGGTCGGCGACCGTGCAGGCCCTGGACGACCTGACCGCTCTGACGTTCACCCCGGAGCGGTTCGAGGCCTACCTCGAACGGTGGCCGCGGGTATCGCTGCTCCTGCTGCGCATGGTCGTCTCCCGGTTGCGCGACGCCGACCGCAAGCGGGTGGAGTTCGGGGCCCTGGACGCGGGACGGCGGGTGGCCTCGCGCCTGGTGGAGATGGCCGACCGCTTCGGTCGCGACTCGGGCGAGGGCGTGCGCGTGGACCTGCCGGTCTCGCAGGACGAGCTCGCCTCGTGGACGGGGGTGTCACGGGCCGCCGTGAACAAGTCCCTGGCGCTGCTGCGGGCCAGGGGGTGGATCAGCACCGGGCGGATGAACGTGACGCTGCACGACGTCCCCGCCCTGCGCGCCTACGCGGAGGACGCCTGAGCGCCGAGCGTCGCCTCCGAGCCCGGGGCCGGTCGGCCCAGGGGTCGGGACGCGGGGCGGTCCCGGTCCGGGGAAGGGTGACCGCCCCGGCGTGGACGGTGCGCCGGGGCGGTCTCGGGGAAGGGCTTTCGGGGCGGGGCGCCGTGGCCCCGCCCTGCGGATCAGGGGACGTCGGCGGGCAGCAGGTTCGTGAAGTCCTCCATGGTCGCGCCGGCGCCCAGGCCCACCAGCCGGCCGGCCTGGCGGGTGATCATGCGCTCCAGCACCTGGCGGGCGTAGCGGGCGTTGCCGAACGAGCCGTCCCGCGCCACGGTCGCGAAGTGAGCCGCGAGCGTCGCCGTGGTCTCCGGGCCGCAGACGTACCCGGAGGACGTCGCCATGCGGTCGACGATGGTGACCAGCTCCTCGTCGGAGTAGGAGGGGAACTCCACCCGGTGGTTGAACCGGGAGGCCAGACCCGGGTTGGAGTCCATGAACCGGTCCATCTCCACCGGGTAGCCGGCGACGATGACCGCGACCTCGTCGCGGTGGTCCTCCATCAGCTTGAGCAGGGTGTCCACCGCCTCCTGGCCGAAGTCGTTGCCCTCGCCCTTGGGGGTCAGCGTGTACGCCTCGTCGACGAACAGCACGCCGCCGCGGGCCCGCTCGAACACCTCGGCGGTGAGCTGCGCGGTGTGGCCCACGTAGCGTCCCACCAGGTCCGACCGGGCGGCCTCCACGACGTGGTCGCCGGGCAGGACCCCCAGGGTGTGCAGCAGCCGCCCGTACAGGCGCGCCACCGTGGTCTTACCGGTACCGGGAGGACCGGTGAACACCAGGTGGTGGCTCATCTGCGACACCGGCAGCCCCATCGCCTTGCGCTGTTCGGCCATGAGCAGCAGGTTGGTGAGGTCGTTCACGGTGTCCTTGACCTGGCCCAGGCCCACCAGCGCGTCCAGCTCCTCGCGCAGTTCGGTGATCCGCCGCCGCCGCTCGTCCGGGGTGTCCTCCGCGTCGACCACCGCCCCCAGGTCCTCCGGCAGCAGCAGCGTCAGGGACTCGTGGTCCTCGGAGGAGGAGGCGCCGAGCCGGTTCGCCTGGCGGTCGATCATCTCCTCGAAGACCTTGCGGGCCTCGCGTCCGTTGCCGAACGCGGGACCCTTGGGCATGCGCTCGAAGTGCTCGGCAAGCGCCGTCTCCGTCTCGGGGGCCATCCGGTAGCTGTTCGCCGAGCACAGGGCCCGCACGATCTCCACCAGTTCGGTCACCTCGTAGTTGACGAACTCGATGGTCTTGCTGAACCGTGACGCCAACCCGGGGTTGGCGTCCAGGAAGCGTTCCATGTCCTCCGTGTACCCGGCGACGATGACCGCGACCTCGTCGCGGTGGTCCTCCATCAGCTTGACCAGGGTGTCGATGGCCTCCCGGCCGAAGTCGGGGCCCTTGCCCGAGTCGGCGCCGCTGGAGAGGGTGTAGGCCTCGTCGATGAAGAGCACGCCCCCCTTGGCCTGCTCGAACACCTCGGTCGTCTTGATGGCCGTCCCGCCCACGTACTGGGAGACCAGGTCCGCCCGCGCGACCTCCACGACGTGTCCGTACCGCAGCACGTCGAGTTCGGCCAGGATGCGCCCGTACAGGCGGGCCACGGTGGTCTTACCGGTGCCGGGCGCGCCGCCGAAGACCAGGTGGCGGCTCATCGACGGGGTGGGCAGGCCCATCTCCGCGCGCCGCTGCGCCATCTGGTTGCGGGTGATGAGTGTTCGCACCTCCTGCTTGACGTTGCCCAGGCCGATGAGGGCGTCCAGCTCCTGCATCGGCCCGGTGTCCGCCGCGCCGTCGCCGTCGCCCGGTTCCTCCTCCAGCGGGGCCAGGGGCACCGTCGTGCCGGCCATCTCGCCGAACGCGTCGGGGGAGCCGTTGTCCTGGCTGAACAGGTCCTCGGTGCGGGCCTGATCGCTGGCCACGGTCTGGCGCAGCCCCGAGCGCCCGTTGTCGCGCACGGTGCACTCCTCGACCACCACCTCCTCGGTGGAGTGGACGAGGACGCCGTCGGCGCGGTTGCCGGACACCTCGCAGCGGCGCAGGGTCGCGCGCGCCCCGGCGGTGAGCAGCACACCGTTGCGGCGCCCCTCCCGTACCCGGGTGCGCAGCACCGTGGCCTTGCTCCCGCCGCGTACCGAGACGCCGTCGCCCGTCGACGCGGAGATCTCGCAGTCGCGGACGTCCGCCTCGCCGTCGGGGCCCACCGCCACACCGGCGTCCCGGGAGTCCACGACGCGCGCGCCCTCCAGCTCCAGCCGCCCGCCCTCGCGCACCGCCACCGAGGCGCTGCGCGTCCGCTCGAAGGTCATCCCCTCCAGCCTGCCGCGGGCCGACCCCTCCAGGAGGGCGCCGTGGCCGCCGGTGTCCTCCACGGTCATGCCGCGCAGGAAGGGGGCGCCGCCGGTGATGACGATGCCGTGCCCGGTCGTTGCGCGGATCTCGCCGCGGTCGAACTCCACCACGCCGTCCTCGGCCAGCAGGAGCCCGCCGCCTCCCTTGACCCGCAGGCCCAGGAACGCGGTCGCCGCCCTGCCGCCGGAGCGGACCGCGTCCCCCTGGGACCCCTCGATCTCGCAGTCCGACAGCATGCCGCGCGCCCGTTCCGTCACGTGCACGCCCGCGCCCTTGGCGCGCAGCACCCTGGTCCGGGACACCTGGGGGTCACAGCTCCCGCGGACGACGAGGCCGTCGCCTCCGACCTCCTCGATCGTGCAGTCCTCGACCACGGGCCGCGCCTGGCTGGACAGGGTGATCCCGTCCTTCTCCGTGTGGTGCACGTACAGTCCGCGCAGCGTGGTCGCCGCTCCGTCCTCCAGGGCCACGCCGGGCTTGCCGGTCGCGGTGATCTCGCAGCCCTCCAGGACGCCGGTCGCCTCGCCGCTGGCGAACAGGCCGTTGCCCTTGGCGTCGCGGAACACGCAGGAACGCACCACCGGCCGGCCCTGCTCGCCGATGACCAGCGCGCTGGTCCCGACCTCCTCGATCACGCACTCCTCGATGAGGCTCGGTCCGGGGGAGACGATGACCACTCCCGCCCCCTCGGTGCAGCTGACCCGGGTGCCGCGCATGGCCACCGCGCCGCCGCCGCGCACCGAGACGGCCGACCAGGACACCCCCGACACCTCGCAGTCGGCCATCTCGACCTGGCCCGCGGGGATGTCCACGGTGGGGCGCTCCTCGTCGCGTCCGCGCAGGACGAGACCGGAGAGTTTCACCGCCTCCGCGCCCGAGAGCACGGTGCTCCCGGCGGAGCTGGTGACCTCGACGCTGCCCCGACCGTCGCGCGCGACCAGGGTGACCACCTCGCGCAGGACGAGGTTCTCCTCATAGCGTCCGGGGGCGATGGTGATCAGCGCGCCGCCGGCGGCCGCCTCCAGAGCCGAGGTGATGGAGCCGTGGGCTCCCTGGGCATCGGGGTCGACGGTGAGGAGCTGCCTGCTCATCGTTGCCTTCCTTGTTCGTCCGGCCGATGGGGCCGGGTAGGGGGAAGGCGGGACGGTCGTTCGCGACCGCCCCGCCGTACGGTGGATGGTCAGGTGCAGGAGGCCCGCACCGCGGAAGCGGCCACGTGGGCGCTCGCACCGTCCTCTGTGTCGAGCGGGTCCGCCCCCGCGTTGGTGAGCTGGACGGTGAACGACTCGGAGGGGGTGACGAAACCGGTCACCTGGACCCACCCGCCCCGGACCTGAGACTGGTCGAAACCGAACACGGCCACGGTCGGCTCCTCCACCCCGGCCCCCGGCCGGATCTCGTACCGGGCTTCGCCGGGCGCGATCCACAGGGGACTCTCGTCGTCCGGCACGTGGACGTACAGTTCGCAGACGGCGCCCTCACGTCCGGGGGTGAAGGTCCACGTCGCGTACTGCCCGTTCCCGCGCTCGGGGTCGCCGGACACGGGGATGGCGTCGTAGTCGCCCTCGCATCCCTCCTGAACGTGGCCGCCCGGCCGTGTCGCCCAGCTGTCGGTCCCCTCCGCGCTGTCCCAGCGGCCCTCGTGGCCGTAGGAGGAGTGCCCGGTCATGGGGCAGCCGGGACCGCTGATGGCCAGGTAGGTCTCGTCGGCGGGTACCAGCCGCTCGGTGGCGCCCTCCAGGATGGAGGAGGGCTCGCCGGTCTCCCCGTCCGCGACGGGCGGGGTGTCCTGGAGCGCCTGCGCGTCGGTGCCGGGGGTGTCCGGTTCCCCGGCGGGGGCGTCCATCGGGGTCTCCCCGTCCGCCGTCTCTCCGGCCGTTCCCCCGGTCGTCTCCCCGGTGGTGCCGGTGTCGCCGGTCCCGGCGCCCTGGGAGCCCTCGGTCGCGGCACCCTCCCCGTTCGCGGCACCCTCGGCGCCGGTGTCGCCGGCGGCCTCACCGCCCTCGGGGGACCCCGTGCCCTCACCGGTCCCCTCGGCGCCGGAGGCGCCCTCACCGTCGACGGGGGTCTCCCCGTCGGACGCGCCCTCGTCCTCGGCACCCGGGGCGCCCTCGGTGGCGGGCCGCTCGGCGCCGGCCGCGGACACGCCCTCGGGAGAGGTCTCCCCGCCGGCGACGGAGCCCTCCGTCACCGGCGCGTCCTCGACCGCCCCGCCCTCGGAGGGCGAGGAGGTCTCCACCGAGGAGCCGCCGGAGGCGTCGCCCGGGTCGGGCATCGTGGGCGCGGTCATGTCCTGGCGCACCTCCGGCACGTAGCCGGTGTCCTCGGCCACGTCGGTCACCGGGGAGCCGCCGTCGCCGCCGGACACGGAGGCCGTGTTGGAGCCGACCGAGGTGTGCTGGTCGCCGCCCGTCTGTACCTGGCCCCCCGCGGCGGAGCCGTCCGCCATCGGCTGCTGGTTCGCCGTGACGTTCAGCGAGGCCGCGGGGACGCCCGTGGCGACGGCGAAGGGGGCCGCGACCAAGATGAGTCCGGCGATGGCCGCTCCGGCCATCAGCGGCGCACTCGGGCGATCCAGGGCGGGCTCCGCCTCCGACGCGTCGACCCGCTCGGCCCCGCCGAGCACCGACCCGATCCTGCGGGCCGGCCGCTCCTGCGCGGGCACGGCGTCGACGATCGGAGTCGAGGTGGCCTCGACGAGCGGTTCGAGCCGCCGACCGGCGGTCGTGGTCGTCTCCCCGCCCAGTGCCGAGAGAAAGGCGTCCCCGGTCCGGTCCTGGGCGGGGGCGTCCTGCGGGAGCGGTGCCGCGTCCACCCGCTGCCGCTCGGGGGCGCCGTCCCCCGACGCCGACCGCGGGTTCATCGACGGCCTCCGGACAGGTCGTCGATGCCGATGTTCCCGACGGAGTCGACATTGACGTCTTCGAGGGTATGGAAGCCGTTGGTGCTCTGTAGTGTGCCGTCGGCCAACTGGCGCAGGGCCACGGCGATGAGGTCCAGCAGTTCGTAGAGGTCCTCCTTCGCGCCGCCGACGTTCTTCTCCATCTGCTCGGCGTACTCGCCCTTCACACCCCACGGCTTGTCCTCGGGGGGGCACGCGGCCCTCGTCCACGCGTTGAGTTTCTCGGCGAACTCGGCCGCGGCGTAGATCTGTGCCCCCTCCCTGCCCATACCCTCCGTATTGACGAAAAGGCCATCCTGTGACATCCCGGTCCTCCTTCGGGCCGTGATCGATCCGTGGGTGCTACTTGAGGTCGTCGAGGGAGACGCCCATGCGGCGCATCATCTCCTCGGGGGTGAGGTCGCCGTTCATGGCCGCCTTGGTGTCGATGCCCTCGGGGACGAAGTTCTCGTAGACCTGCGCGACGCGTTCGGCCATCTGGCGCTGGGCCCGGTCGACGACCTCCACGATCGCCGCCGACAGCTCGGCCGGTGCCATGCTGCGGTAGCCCTCGGTGTGGAACTTCAGCTCAGTCAGTCGACCCGTCCCGTCCACCGTCGCCCCCACCAGCCTGTTCTTGGCCACGACCTCTTCGGTTGCCGATTCCAGGCTTGCGCTTGCGTCCGCGAGTTCCCGCATCGTCGTGTGAAGACGTGCCAGTTCCGCTTCCATCTGCTCCCGCATCGACGAACTCATGACGAGATGCTCCCTTCTTCGGTTGACCGGGCGCGGGTCGACCGAGCACGGTCTTCTGCTGGTTCTTGTCGGTGCCCCAGACCTTCTCGTCCTCGGAGAGCCAGGTGGTCCGGTTGCGGTCGCGGTTCTCGCCCGCGCCGCCACCGCCCATGCCGCCCGGCGGCATCATCGGGGGCATCATGGGCGCGCCCGGCATGCCCGCCTGGCCGGCGCCGCCGACCCCCCCGGCACCGCCGAGGCCGGACGTGCCGGGACCGTCACCGGCGACCTGGGTCTGGCCGCCGCCCGCCTGTGTGGGGGCGGCGAACATCGAGCTGCGGTCGGCCGGGTCCGGGGCACCGTTCGGGCCGTCCGAGGAGCTGGTGTCCCCGCCGAAACCGCCGTAGTTGAGCCCATCGGGGCCACCGCTCTCGAAGCGCGGCGGGTAGGTGAAGTCCTCGGGGGTGTCGAAGCCCGTCCTGATGACCTCGCCGGTCTCCGGGTCGACCGGAAGGCGGATACCCGTTCTCGGGTCGAGTTCCGCGGGCTCTCCGGTGACCGGGTTGAGCGGCACGTCGTCGTTGCCCCACCCGGGGAAGTTGGTGTCCAGCCCCGGATCGAAGGCGGGCGGCGTGAAGGAGTCCGGCGGCAGGGGCAGCCCGGTGTTGGGGTCGATGGGTGTGACCCGTCCGGTGTCGGGGTCGTAGTTGATGGGCAGGCCGGTGTCGGGGTCGAAGGGCAGGCCGGTGTCGGGGTCCAGGGGGAAGGGGCGTCCGGTGTCGGGGTCCAGGGGCAGCCCCGTCTCCGGGTCCATGTCCAGGCGGGTTCCGCCGTCGGGCGAGACCGGTTCTCCGGTGATCGGGTCGATGGGCAGGACCCGTCCGGTCTCCGGGTCGTAGTTGATCGGCAGACCGGGGTCGGGCGAGACCGGTTCCCCGGTGATCGGGTCGATGGGTGTGACCCGTCCGGTGTCGGGGTCGTAGTTGATGGGCAGGCCGGTGTCGGGGTCGAAGGGCAGGCCGGTGTCGGGGTCCAGGGGGAAGGGGCGTCCGGTGTCGGGGTCCAGGGGCAGCCCCGTCTCCGGGTCCGTCTCCAGGCGGGTTCCGCCGTCGGGCGAGACCGGCTCTCCGGTGATCGGGTCGATGGGTGTGACCCGTCCGGTGTCGGGGTCGTAGTTGATGGGCAGGCCGGTGTCGGGGTCGAAGGGCAGGCCGGTCCCGGGGTCCACGGGGAAGGGCCTGCCCGTGTCCGGGTTCAGGGGCTGTCCCGTGGCCGGGTCGATGTCCAGCCCGGTGGGCGGCGGGAGCGGCGCGCCGTCCTGGCGGCGGCCGCCGCCGGTGCCGCCGGTGCCGCCGGGTCCGTTGAGGCCCAGAGGCGGGGGCGGCATGAAACCGCCGGGGATCCCGCCCGGGGGCGGGGCGACGCCGTCGCCCGTGCCGGGGAAGTCGGTGTTCATTCCCGGAGGGGGCGCGAGGGAGCCGTCGCCCGTGCCGGGGAAGTTGGTGTCCAGGCCGGGGGGTGGGCCGGACATCATGGGGGGCGGCGTGACGCCGTCGCCCGTGCCGGGGAAGTCGGTGTTCATTCCCGGAGGGGGCGCGAGGGAGCCGTCGCCCGTGCCGGGGAAGTTGGTGTCCAGGCCGGGGGGCGGACCGGACATCACGGGGGGAGGCGGGGCGACCCCGTCGCCCCCGGGGCCGTTGAGTCCCAGGCCGTCGCCGTTCCAGGAGTTGACGTTGTTCCCGTCACCCGGACCCGGGCCGGGATCGCCCTCGCCGAAGTTGAGGTCGGGCCCGCCGTCGCCGTCACCGATGTTCCAGCCGTCGTCCGGGCCGCCCTGGTAGCCGCCCGGCCCGTCGCCGGGTCCCTCGTAGTTCAGGCCGGGGCCGTCCCCGTACCCGGGCGGTGGGTCATTGAGCCAGTCCGGGATATCGGGGCCGTCGCCCCCGGGGCCGTCCCCGTCACCCCAGTCGATCTTGATCTCCTGGGGACCGTCTTCGCCGTCGCCGAAGAGGTCGTCGTACGGATTGTCGATGTCGTTGATGTCGGGGACCATGCTGAGCGGAATGCCGCCCTTGGGCGCCTCGATGATGTTCAGCTCGGTGTGCGCCCGCTTGTACAGCTCGTCCATCTTCGTGTACAGCTCTTCGGCCGCATCGATGACACCTTCGTACTTCTTCTTCCAGCGCTGTTTGAGCTGGTCGTTGACGAACGCGTCGGTGGGGTCGTCGCCGATGATCCCGTAGCGCTCCCCGGTCCTCTCGTCCACGTGGAGCCGTACCTGGAACTGGCTCCGGCTTTCGTTCCACTGCTCGCTGCCGGTGGTCACCCCGAAATACCACTCGTCCAGGATGGAGCGCATGTCACTCGTGGGGTTTTCGAGCGTCTGCCGCACCTTCTCCCGGAGGTTGTCACCCTTCACCTTGATCGGAGCGAGGATGTCCTCCAGGGCGTCGTGGTTGTTGTCGACCTGGCGCTTGAGGTCCCGCAGACGCAGGGCGAAGTCGTAGAGCCGTGCCGCGTAGGCCGAGGCGGCGGATCCCGTCATCGGCCCCTCGGGGACGTCGAGCTCCTTGTAGGCGCTGTTCATCGCCTCCCGGTGGTTCTCCAGGACCGTGCCCAGGGCGGCGAGGTTGGTGATGAGCTCCGACAGAGGCTTGCCGTGGAAGGTGGTCGATCCCAGCCCGGTCATGGAGTTGGGGATGACGTGCACGACCTGATTGAGGGCGTTGCGGAACGTATGGTCGGCCGAGCCGGGGTCCTTCCACAGTTCTTCCATCATCGTGTAGCCGGCGTAGTCCCAGTCGTTGGGGATCTGGTAGGTGTAGGCCCCGGCGGCCATGTACTGGTGTCCCGGCTTGCGCATGCGCCACCAGCGGTTCATCTCGTGACCGCCGTAGTCGAACTCGAAGCCGACGAACGGTTTGGTGTCCTTGGCGAAGTGGTAACGGCCGTGGTCCACCCAGTTCACATTCGGACCGATGATGGTGTTGACATCCGGAACGGGTGGGTAGTTTCCGCTGTCGTCCACATCGGCCACGATGTTGATCATGTTGTGCAGAGCGGGGAAATTCGACGGTTCCGGCACGTTGTCTCCAGAGGGCTCGCGAGCTGGCGTTGTGAACGGTCACCGTCGTCAGGCGGGGGGGCCCGGCGTCGTGTCGCCACCGGTGCCGGCCGACGGGCTACCGATCAGGTAGATCACCTGGCTCGCGTTGAGCACCTGGCCATCCTCCAGTTCCTCGAACTCGTGGATGTTGATCTGTAGCCGGTCGCTGATGTCGTCGAGTTCCTTGCGCATGGTCTTGATGATGCTGAAGAGGCTCGACATGGACTTGTCGACGTTGCCCGCGAGGCGGCCCGCACTCGGCAACAGGGCGGGGTTGCCCAGGAGGGTGACCCCGCCGGAACCCCCGTCCCCACCGGTGTCGTAGTCCGAGTAATCGCTGAGCTCGTTCCCGAGGTCGGTGTTCAGTTCGCCGACGTAGGTCTCCTGGAAGGTCTTCAGGAGGGGCACGTCGATCTTCGTGCCCTCGCCCTCCTTGGAGCCGGGCCCGTCGTCGCCGCTCCCGGACCCGTCGCCGTCGCCGTCCTCCTCGTCTTCGTCCTCCTCGTCCTCCTCGTCTTCGTCCTCTTCGTCCTCCTCGTCTTCGTCCTCTTCGTCCTCCTCCTCTTCGTCCTCTTCGTCCTCCTCCTCGTTTTCCTCCTCTTCCTCGTCTTCTTGGTCCTCGTCCTCTTCGTCGTCCTGGCCGTTCCCGTTCCCGTTCCCGTCGTTTACGCCGGGGCCGTCGACGAGGACGGGTGTGTCGTTGGTGCCGCCGGGGCTGTCGGGGGAGGGGCCGTAGAGGCCGTCGCCGTCACCGAGTGCGCGGGTCCTGCCCTGCGACTCCTCGTCGTCGCCGTCCTGCTCCTGGTCGGGGTCGATGATGTCGCCGGGGACGAGGATCCCGGCCTGCAATTCCTCGTCGCCATCGCCGTTGCCGTTGCCGTCGTTTACGCCGGGGCCGTCGACGAGGACGGGTGTGTCGTTGGTGCCGCCGGGGCTGTCGGGGGAGGGGTCGAAGAGGCCGTCGCCGTCCTGCTCCTGGTCGGGGTCGATGATGTCGCCGGGGACGCGGATCCCGGCCTGCAATTCCTCGTCGCGGTCGCCGTCGTTGTTGTCGCCGTCGTCGTTGTCGCCGTCGCGGTTGTCGTTGTCGCCGTTGCCGTTGCCGTCGTTTACGCCGGGGCCGTCGACGAGGACGGGTGTGTCGTTGGTGTCGCCGGGGGTGTCGGGGGAGGGGTCGTAGAGGCCGTCGCCGTCCTGCTCCTGATCCTCGTCGCGCCCGCCGAGTCCCGGGGCCACGGGGGTCCCGCCGCCCGACGTGCCGCCGGAGTCACCGGAGTGGTGGCCGGGCCGATCGGTGCCCTCCTGGTCGGGCGCCCCGTCCTTCTCGTCCTCGTCCTCGTCCTTGCCGGGTTTGCCGGGTTTGCCGTCGTGGTCCTCGCCGGTGTGCCCGTCCCCGTGGCCGTCCTCTTCGTCCTCGTCCCGGCCCTCGCCCGGGGAACGCCCCTCCTCGTCCTCCTCGGCGGAGTCCTCGTCCTCCCCGTCCTCTTCGACCGGCGGCTCGATGTTCACCAGGCCGGTCTCGGGGTCGACCGAGACGGAGCCGTCACCGGGGTCGATGGAGATCTCGCCGGTCTCACCGTCCATGACGATGCGCAGGTCACCGATCTCCACGGTGACGTCGGCGAACTCGCCCTTGATCGGGTTCACCTCAAGGGTGCCCGTCGTCGGGTCGATCACCATGGTCATGCCGCCGGCATCGACGGTGATCGGTGGCGCGTCCGGGCCGAGGGGGACGTTCTCGTCCGAGGGCTCGATCCGGATCCGGCCGTTCTCGGGCCCGACCGTGATCCGCAGGTCCTCGGCGAGGATGACGGTCTCACCGGTCTCGGGGTCGACGGTGACCACCGGGCCGGTGGCGTCGCCCGCGTCGGCGGACTCCTCGTCCGGGGCACTGATGGGCACCGCGTCGATCGGAGCGGACACCGGCACGGCCTCCGTGGCCGGGATCCCCTCCATCACCGGGGTGAACTCGGCGGGCACCGACTCCGCCAGGGGCGTCCCCTCGGTGGACGAGAAGCCCTCGCCGAGGTCCGACGCATCGGGCTCGCGGACGGACACCACGTGCACCGGGGTCTCCAGCGGCTCGGTCACCTCCCCCTCGGGGACCGTCTCGGCGTCGGCGGGCACGCCCTCGGACATGGGGACGCCCTTGGACGCCATCACCGGCTGGAGGACTTCGCCCTCCACGGCCCGGCCCGCCGGCAGGGGGGAGCCCTCCGCGAAGGCGCCCATGACGATCTCGCCGTCGCGCTGCCCCACCTGGGAGGGCGACTCGGGGTCGAGGACCACCCGCTGGTCGGTGGTGTCGACCTCCATGGAGCCGGAGCCGTTGCTCATCGTCAACAGGCCGGTCGCCAGGTTCAGACTGAGCGGCGCGCCCGTGCCGGACCCGGATCCGGAGGAGGACTCGTGGGCGTTCACCGTGGTGAAGAGCCGTGCCTGCTCCTCGTCCTCCTCGACGGGGGTATCCGGCTGGCCGGAGAGGGCGGCGCGAAAGTCGTACAGCGATTCGGACACGTTCTCTGTCTCCTTGCCGCCCGTACGGCGGGCGTCATCCGAACGTAGGGGGAGGTGGGTCGGACCCGAGTACGGACGGGTCCGACCCCGGAACGGTCGGGCGGTACGGCCGGGCCGCCGTACCGCCCGACCGCGATGGTGCCGGGGAACGCGGGGGGCGGAGCCGCGCCCGGACGCCCCGGCGGGGTGTCGGGGGCGTCGGCCCCGGCGCGGTCAGAGCAGGGCCGCCCAGTTCATCGCCTCGCGACGGTCCGTGCCGGAGTAGTTGTTGCGGATGTCGTTCAGGGCGTTCTGCGCCTTGCCCAGGAGGGTGCGCATGTCGGCGACGTTGAGGCGCCAGGCCTTGACCTTGGCCTCGTAGTTCTCCTTCGTCTCACCTTCGAGGTCGGCGAGGAGCTTCTGCATCTTGGCGTCGAGCATCTCGATCTGCTTGGCCACCGCCTCGGTCTGCTGGCCCAGACGCATCGTCGCGTCGTCGACATGGCCGTAGCTGACGTCGAAACCGTTCATGGGTGCCGCCTTCGTGTGGAGGGTGTTCCGTGGTCTGCGGACGCGGCGTCCGTGCTCGGGGCGAGGGGCGGGCCGCCGTCCGGTGTGTCGGGTCGGGGGGCCGGGCGGGCCCGGGGTCAGCCCGACTGGTTCGGGTTGAGGTCGTCCATCCACCGCGAACCGGTCATGATGGCCTGGTCCTCGGCGACGTTCATGGCCTGCACGGTGCCGCCGAAGGTGCCGATCATCTGGTTCATGTCGTTGGTGATGAGCCGGAGCTCCTCCAGCCAGCCGACGAGCGCCTCGCTGTAGCGGTTGGAGGCCGCACCCTGCCAGGAGCCCCGCAGCCCGTCACGCGTGTCGTCCACGTTCGTGTAGATGTTGTTGCAGTTGGTGTAGGCCTCCTGCATCGCCTCCTGGGCGAGCCGGTTGGCCTCATCGGTACTACGTGTTCTCTGCGACATGTGCATCTCCTCTGGTGGTGGTCGCTAGGGGCAGGAGGTGCCCCCGGCTCGGGGAGAGGACGCCAACGGGAGAGAGGCGGCCTCCTGGTTCAGCTGCGGCCCGGTGGGCAGCACGCGCAGCAGGGACGTGGGCAGGGGGACGGCTTCCTCGGCCGCGTATCCCAGGGCCTGCAACGAGGCGTCGTCGGCGACCGGGTACTTGGCGGCCGCGTCCGTCACCACGTAGTGGGTGGGGGCCGCCTCCGAGCCCGCCGCCGCGCGCGCCCGGACCAGGCCGCCCTCCCCGGCGGGGATGCCGACCAGGTCCGGGGTGGGGCAGCCGGCCTCGACGAACGGCCGTTCCTGCACCGGCCACGCCCGGATCGATGACGGGGCGTCCATGGTCAGGAGCATCGTCCCGTCGGTCTCCCAGCGCAGGCACGGCACCCCCGGGCCGACCTCGACCGGTACGGGCGGGGCCGCGGGCAGGCCCTCGGACTCGGGGGCCGTCTCCTCGCCGGCGAGGTCGGCGTGCACCTCCGAGGCAGACAGGGGCACGGCCTCGGGTGAGGCCCCGTCGTAGGCGGGGCCGGAGATCTCGGTGTCGGCGAGCAGCAGGAGCGCGCGGGTCAGGGTGAGGGGGACCAGACCGTCGCGGGTCAGCAGGTAGTGCTGGTCCTCCTGGCCCGGGGTGGAGACGGAGAAGACCTGGCCCACCCGGCGCTCGGAGCCGGCCAGGGCCGGCCCCGCCTCCCCCGCGCCCGGGACCGTCGGGGCCACCAGGTCCGGTCCCTCGGGGACCGCGTTGAGGAAGGCCGACGAGACGGGCAGGACCGGGCTGGTGCCGTAGCCGAGCCCCTGGACGCCGCCGGAGTCCTCCTCCAGACGCAGCCGGGTCCCCTGCCACAGGACGTAGGTGGTCTCGTCCGGCCCGGAGACCAGGACCGCGTGTCGCGCGCCGGGGACCCGCGGCTCGGGGGCCTCGCCGACGGTCAGCGCCGTCCGGCCCCGGACGGGTTCGCGCCCCGCGGCGGGCTCGATGGCGCACAGTCGCCACACGCCCTCGCCCTCGGGCAGGGTGTCGGGGGCTCCGGCGATGCCCACCGGCCCGCCGACGGTCTCGCCCTCCAGGGAGCGCTGGGAGACCAGGCTGGAGGTGGCGCCCTCGCCCAGGATCAGCCGCGCGGAGGCGAGGTTGTCCACCGGCCGCAGCACGCCGCCCGAGTACAGGTAGGTGGCGCCGCCGTCGCGGTCGATGACGATCCTCCCCTCCTGGCGCCAGGAGTTCGCGCCGCCGGGGAAGATCAGGCCGAAGACCAGGAACCCCACGCACAGCAGGACGCCGATGGCGAGGCCGATGTAGCCGCCGTTCCGCGTCCGGCGCATCGGGGCGTCCACGGCGTCGGGGTCGGCCTCCAGCATCGCGGTGCCCAGGCGGCCCACCGTGAAGTTGTGGGCCATGACCCGGTCGCGGCGTGACTGCATGTCAGCCCCCGATCCCGCGGAGGAGGCCGAACACCCCGAACTGGGCCAGGACCAGGGGGATCAGGGCGACACACAGGAGCGACTGGATGATCTCGGCGGCCCGGCCCCAGTGGGGCAGCGCCCGGCGGCCCGGCAGGCTCCAGGACACGACCGCGAGGATCGTCGTGGTGGTGAACAGGCCCAGGACCGCGAGCAGTCGCCCCAGCGGCTCGGAGCCCCACCCCAGGGCCAGGGCCAGGGTGCCGAGGCCGATCCAGGCCGGCGCGACCATGAGGACGCGCTGCCAGGCGCTGCCGAGCCCGCGGGACTGGAGCAGCATCACCAGGGCCAGGATCACCACGAGCGTCCTGGGTATCCAGCCCTCGGTCAGCGCGAGCACGACCGCGCACACCGTGAGCACCGCGCCGGTCGCGGCGTACAGGGCCGTCTGGAAGCGGTCGGCCAGCCCGGCGCGGTCCAGGACCCGCTTGGCCGGCAGCGGGTCGATCTCCTCTTGGAGCTGTTTGGGGTTGGACGGCAGGGCGGGCAGCTTCAGGCCCGAGAGCCGGAAGGCGAGCTGGGGCGCGTAGGTGCCGACGAACAGGGCCACCATCGCCACCAGGGCCGCGGCGTCGGGGATGGACGTGCCCGGCAGGAACATCAGGGAGAGTCCGCCGATGACGCCCATCGCCTGGACCACGAACAGGCCGGTGAAGAACGGGACCGAGCCCGCCACGGCGGCCACCCCGAGCACGCTGGCGCCCGCGGCGGTCACCGAGGCCGTCAGCAGGACGGCTCCCGAGAACAGCGTTCCGGGGTCTCCGGCGGGCACCAGGGCGCCGGCCAGTCCCATGGCGAGGGTGGCGGCGCCGGCCAGGCCGGTGGCGGCGGTCAGATCGGTCATGGCCCGCGAAGCGGCCCAGGCCGACAGCAGCATGAGGGCGGCGGACACGCCCGCGCCCAGCGCCGTGAACAGGCCGCGTCCTCCGCCGGCCAGGACGGCCAGCCCGACGAACAGCACGGCCAGGCCCATGATCTGGAGCAGGATCCGCGTGTGCTCGGGCTGCCACCGGTCCGACCGTTCCGACATGCCCGTGGCCACACCGTCGACGATGTCGTCGAAGTGCACCGGGGGCAGCTGCTCGCGGCGCGGGCGCAGGTAGAGGGTCTCACCGTGGCACAGGCCGAGGGACGACAGGGTCTCGTCCTCGTCCAAGGGCTCGTCGCCGAGTTGCTGGAGGACCCAGCCGTCATGTTCCAGGCCGCTCTCGTCCAAGTCCTCGCCATCGTCACCCTCGGCGTACAGCACGAGGGTGGGGATGATTTCGGACAAGGGGACCTCGACCGGTGCCGCTATCTCGAAGGCCCGCTCGGGGGCGCGGATCATGAGGCGGCAGAGGTCGGCGGCGGAGGACTCGTTCATCCGGGGCCGATCGACAGGGGGCTACACAACGGCACAGACACTAACACTCAGATATCGGTTTTTGGTATTACGTTGGTTCAAGTACCCGAATTTGTGACCTTGTTTGACATCGGTAGCTTTTGCCGTGGCCTGTCCCTCACCCGGCCGTGGTTTGCTCGTTCCCGACACCTTCATCCCCCCGCGTCACGGACCGCGTGGTTCCGACCAAGGAGGTCCCATCCCCGTGAGCACCATCCGCGTGCGGCGCCCGCCGCGGCGTCCCGGACCCGACCTCCCCTCGGGGGAGATCTCCCTCCAGGAGCCTCCGGAGCTGGCCGAACAGCAGTCCAGCATGTCCTCGGTCTTCATGTACATGCCGATGGCCTTCACTTCACTGGCCATGCTCATGATGTTCATCCGACCCGGGAGCATGGGCAACAGCGTCATGCCGTTCATCGCCGGCGGCATGATGCTCGTCGGGGCCGTCGCCATGCTCGGCGGGCAGTACCTGCGGACCGTCCTCGAACGGCGACGCAAGCTCAACGACGACCGCCGGGACTACCTGCGCTACCTGCGGCAGATGCGCACCCGCCTGCGTGAGGTCGTGACCGAGCAGCGGGACGCCATGCTCTGGCGCGCCCCCCACCCGGACGCCCTGTGGTCCATCGTGCGCACCTCGCGTCTGTGGGAGCGCCGCGCCGACGACGAGGACTTCGGAGAGGTGCGCGTCGCCGTCGGCGAGCAGGCCCTGTCCATGAAGATCTCGCCCGTCTCGTCCAAGCCGGTGGAGGACCTCGAACCCCTCAGCGCGCACGCCCTGCGCCGTTTCATCCGTGCCTACGGAACGGTCGAGGACCAGCCCGTCCAGGTCTACCTGCGCGGTTACGCCAGGGTGACCCTGCGCGGCGACCTCGACGCCTCCCGGGCGCTGACCCGGGCGCTCCTCGGCCAGCTCGCCGTCTTCCACTCCCACGACGAACTGCGCGTCGCGGTGTGCGCCTCGGCGGCCTCCATGCGGCACTGGTCGTGGTTGAAGTGGCTTCCGCACACCCAGCACCCCACCGTCCGAGACGGTGCGGGACAGGCCCGCATGCTCTGCACCGACGCCATCGAACTGGAGCAGCTCCTGGGCGAGGAGGTCGCCGACCGGCCCCGGTTCGACCCCTCCGCCACCCCGGGGCGCGAGGAGCCCTTCCTCGTCATCGTGGTCGACGGCGGCAATGTCCCGCCCGGCTCCCGACTCCTGGGCGGCGGCTACCGCAACGCCGTCGTCATCGACGTGGCCGACCCCATGCCGCCCGAGGACGACCCCTACACCCTGGCCCTGCGGGTGGAGCCCGATGTCCTGGTCATGCTGGGCAGGGACCACTCCGGCCGCGACACCGAGGAGGAGCTCGGGCGTCCGGACGCGCTCACCCCCGCCCGCGCGGCCGCCCTGGCCCGCCTGATCGCGCCCTACCGCGCGAGCGGTATCGCCGCGGAGGTGACCGAACCGCTCACCACCGACTTCGAGCTGACCACCCTGCTGGGCATTCGCGACCTGCACCACCACGACCCCGAGCGCATGTGGGGGGAGCTGCACCCCAAGAACCGGTTGCGCGTGCCCATCGGCATGACCTCCGACGGCGCCCCCCTCGAACTCGACCTCAAGGAGTCCGCGCTGGGCGGGATGGGCCCGCACGGCATGCTCATCGGCGCCACCGGGTCGGGCAAGAGCGAGCTGCTCCGCACCCTGGTGCTGGGGTTGGCCCTGACCCACACCCCCGACACCCTCAACTTCGTCCTGGTGGACTTCAAGGGCGGCGCGACCTTCATCGGCCTCGACGAGCTCCAGCACACCTCCGCGCTCATCACCAACCTCGCCGACGAGGCGATCCTGGTCGAGCGCATGCAGGACGCCCTGCACGGCGAGCTGGTGCGCCGCCAGGAGCACCTGCGCGCCGCCGGCAGCTACAGCTCCGTCCACGAGTACGAGAAGGCCCGCGAGACCGACCCCACGATGGAGCCGCTGCCCACGCTCTTCGTCGTGGTCGACGAGTTCAGCGAGCTGCTGGCGGCCCACCGGGACTTCATGGACCTCTTCGTCATGATCGGCCGCCTCGGGCGCAGCCTCGGGGTCCACCTCCTTCTGGCCTCCCAGCGCCTGGACGAGGGTCGGATGCACCAGTTGGAGAGCCACCTGTCCTACCGGATCGCCCTGCGGACCTTCTCCGCGATCGAGAGCCGGGGCGTCCTCGGCGTCCCCGACGCCCACCAACTTCCCTCGTCGCCCGGTAACGGCTACCTGAAGTGGGACACCGACACCCTCACCCGCTTCAAGGCCGCCTACGTCTCGGGCCCCTATCGTGTGCGCCGACGGGCGGCGCGCAGCACCGGTACGGTCGACGCGTCCACCGTTCTGTTCACCGACGCCCCCGTGCCGCGACCCAAGGTCGAGGATGAACCGGTCGTGGAGGAACAGCGGCCGGAGGAGAGCGAGGCGCTGCTCGGGGTGGCGCTGGACCGGCTGTCGGGCCACGGCCCCGCGGCGCGCGAGGTGTGGCTCCCCCCGCTGGACGTCCCCCTTCTGCTCGACGAGCTGTACCGGATGATCGGTGTCCGCATCCCCGAGGGCGGGGTCCTGTGGGACGATCACGGCGTGCTCAAGATCGCCGTCGGCATCGTCGACCGGCCCTTCGAGCACGTGCGCAAACCGCTCCTGGCGGACCTGTCCGGTGCGGGCGGGCACGTCGGCATCGCCGGAGGCCCGCAGAGCGGCAAGAGCACGCTGCTGGCCACGATCATCCTCGGACTGGCGCTGCGCAACACCCCGGCCCAGGTGCAGTTCTACGGCATCGACTGCGGCGGTGGCCTCCTCCAGGCCCTCAAGGGCCTGCCCCACATGGGCAGCGTGGCGGCGCGCACCGACGAGCGCCGCATCGTGCGCACCGTCCTGGAGATGCACGAGATCCTCACGCACCGGGAGACCTTCTTCGCCGAGCACGGCATCGACTCCATGACCACCTACCGGGCCCGCCGCGCGGAGGGGGAGTTCGCCGAGGAGTCCTACGGGGACGTCTTCCTGGTCATCGACGGCTGGGCCACGATCCGCCAGGACAACATGGACCTGGTCGCCTCCATCGCGCAGCTCGTCCAGCGCGGACTCAACTACGGCCTGCACGTCATGGTCGCCTCACCCCGCTGGTCCGACTTCAACACCAGCGTCCGCGACCTCATGGGCACCCGGTTCGAGCTGCGGCTGGGGGACCCGGTCGACTCCATGGTCCACATGCGCGCCGCCCAGACCGTGCCGCGCGTCCCTGGCCGCGGTATCACCGACGACAAGCACCACTTCCTCACCGGCCTGCCCCGGGCCGACGGTGAACCCCGGCCGATGACGGTGTCCGCCGGCATGGGCGAGATCATCACCCGCGTCAGGGACCTCTGGGACGGTCCGGTCGCGCCGCCCGTGCGGACGCTGCCCGCCATGCTGCCCGCCGCCGAGATGCCGCCCTCGGACCTGGCCGGGACCAGCGGTGTCCTCCGTGTGCCACTGGGGCTGGAGAGCCGTCGGATGCAGCCGTTCTGGCATGACTTCGGCGCCACCCCCCACCTGCTGGTGGTCGGCGACACCGAGTCGGGCAAGACCAACCTCGTCCGCCACATCACCAACGCCATCCGCAGCCACTACGGCCCCGCCGAGGCCAGGGTGGTGTTGGGCGACCAGCGGCGCCAGCTCTACAACGCCGTTCCCAAGGAGATGCAGCTCGGGTACGCCGTCTCGGGCGACAACGTCCGGGAGATGATGCAGGCCGCGGCCCAGGCGATGCAGGCCCGCATGCCCGGCCCCGACATCACCCCCGACCGCATCCGTCTCCGCGACTGGTGGAACGGGCCCGAGCTGTTCATCATCGTGGACGACTTCGAGCTGGTCTCCGGCAGTGGCGCGAGCCCCATGGCCCCCCTGGCCCCGATGCTCGCCCAAGGCGCGGAGATCGGCATGCACGTCATCCTCGTGCACGCCGCCGGCGGGTTCGGCCGGGCGACCGGAGACCCGTTCATCAGGTCGCTCATCGACCTGAACACACCGAGCATCATGCTGTCCTCGCCGCCGTCGGAGGGCATGCTCTTCGGCAGTGTCCGGGCGCGCCGGATGCCTCCGGGCCGTGCCCTGTGGATCTCGCGGCGCGAGCCGGTGGAGGTCCAGCTGGCCCATGTCGAGGAGGAGCAGGACTGACCGCGGACGGCGCACGGCCGTCCGACACCGCGTCCGCCCCGGGCCCGAACGCCGCGCGCGTCCGGGTCCGGGTTCCGGTCGTTGGTGCGCACGGGGTTCCTGTGACCGGAACCACCGTGATCGCACGGGTGGTGTGGCCCTGGCCGCGTCGTGCCCCGCCGCGTTCCGCGTCGTGTTCGCGGGCACGCGGAGGGGCGCCGCCGGGGCGGGGGAACGGGACCGGGAGGGCCTCGCCGCGCAGGAGCGGTGGGGTGGGGCGCGCCGGTCAGCGCCACCGGGATTCGGGGTCGCGTTCCGGAGGCGGACCGATCGGCACGGGCTCGCCCGGCGCGGCGGGGCGCCACCCGCGGGCCTTGCCGTTGCGCACCACCGCGGCGCCGAGCACGCACATCACCACCAACAGGGTGAAGGCCCCCACGGTGACCGCGGTGGGCACGGCCTCCAGGGAACCGCGCGGGGAGGGATCGGGTGTGAACCGTTCCCCGGCCACCGTCACCGACTCGCCCGAGGGGCCCGTGACCAGTGCGCCCATGAGGTCGACCCGCCCGCCCCCGTTCACCGGGTCCTCCGCCCCGCCGGGTGAGGGGTAGGCCGTGGCGATGAGGTGGGCACGCAGTTCCTCCGCCGTCAGTTCGGGGACGCGGGCGGCCGTCAGCGCCGCCGCACCGGCGGCGAAGGCCGCCGCCACCCCTGATCCGGAGCCGATGACGTGTCCGCCCCCGGGGCCGGGGCCGACGGTGAGGTCCCCCGGTGCCAGGAGATCGACGCGCGTCAGGTCGCCGTCGGCCCGGAGCAGCGGGGCGCCGACGACGGGCACGCCCTCGGGGTCGTGGGCGGCCACGCTCAGCGCGGAGGGGTGCTGCCCCGGGTAGCCCGCCATCGGGCCCCGGGCGGTGTTGACGGTCGCCGGCGCCACCACCAGGACTCCCGCCTCCGTCGCCGCGGCCACGGCGGAGTCCAGCGCGCCGCTGTTCTCCCATGAGGCGGTCCCGACCAGGATCACGTCGGAGCCGGCCTCCACGGCCGTGGAGATCCCGGACGCGATCTGGCCCGGCGGTGTCACCCCGGTGTTCGGATCACCGGTCGGAACGAATCGCAGGGAGACGTCCGGCGCGACGCCCAGGGTGCCGCTGTCCGGTACCTCTCGTCCGCCCACGACGCCCGCCAGGAAGGTCCCGTGACCGAGACAGTCGGCGGAGCCCCCTCCGGTGACCGCCCCGTCGAGCGCGGGACCCGAGGAGTCGAGTTCGGGGGCCAGCACGGCCACCTCCACCCCGGTACCGGTGCTCAGGCTGTGGGCCCGGTCCATGCCGAGGAAGGAACGGGTCCAGGGCTCGCGCTCCACCACCTCGGTGCCCGGGGGCGCGCAGGGCTGCTGCGCGTTCTTGAACTCGAAGACCTGGTTCAAGGCCGGAGGGGCCTCGTCGGAGGTGTCCGCGGCAGCCGCGGACGGCGTGACCGCGGGGCCCAGCGCGAGCACCAGCGCGGCGGTGAGGCCGGCGGCCCGGCGGCCGCGGGCACCCGGAACCGGAGTCTGACTCAACGGGTTCTCCTGTAGGAAGGAAGGGGGCTGGGGACGTCCTCACAGGTCGTCGCCGGTGAGGGTGTGCCACCGCGCGCTGGGCGCGGTCCCCGCCCACCGGGGGCGCGAACCCAGAGTAGTACCTCCGTCATCGCCCCGTTCACCCCGATACGCGGTGGTGGATCCCCTTCCGATTCCGTACACGCCACCGGTTCTTCGCGGTCGGTGCCCGCGCCAACGGGTGGGCACCGCCCCGAGAGCGGGCCTCGGGCACGGGGACACCCGATCGCGGGGTCGCGCCGGGACACCGGTCACGCGCTCGTCCCCGCCGGGGGCGGCAGGACCTCGGCGAACAGGACGGTGTCCCCGCCCTCGACCCGCACCCCCCGAATGCGGTACCGGGTGCCGCGCGGCAGGAGGATCTCCCGCTGGTTCGGGTAGGCGCTGGCGTCGCCCACCCACACGAACGGTGTCCCGGCGGGCAGCAGGAGGTGGATCCGGATGGGGTCGGGCTCGTCACCGACGACGGCCGGCTCGTCCCCCAGGGCGGCGGACATGTACCCGGCGTCCCGCTGCACGGTCCCCACGAGCCTGCGGGGGTCGCCGGGGACGTACCCCGCGAGGTGGTCCATCGTGAACAGGGTCCGGACGGCCACGGTGGTCTCGGGGAAGCGCTGCGTGATGGTCGCGTCCAACCGCCCCATGAGCCGGTCGGCGTCCTCCAGCCGGGGGTAGCGCCCGTCGTTGAGGTCCGCCATGCCCCCGCTCTCCCCGGAGTTGTCCCGGTAGTGGTCCAGTTCGGCCTGGGGATCGGACGCGCCGAGGATCCGCTCCACGAGGTGCCTCTGGTGCGGGGTGAGGTCGGGACGGTGCCGCGCCGCCCGCAGGTCCTCCAGCGTCGGGGCGGTGCGGTCGTTCAGCTCGTACAGGTCCCAGCCCTCGGCCTCGGGGTCGGTGGTCACGGTGTCGCGGG
Source organism: Nocardiopsis sp. N85 (assembly GCF_028882275.1). Taxonomy (GTDB): domain Bacteria; phylum Actinomycetota; class Actinomycetes; order Streptosporangiales; family Streptosporangiaceae; genus Nocardiopsis; species Nocardiopsis lambiniae. Next base: position 274,443 of record NZ_JARBUT010000006.1, on the reverse strand, counting down.
TCGCGTCCGCCCATTCCTCCAGCACCCGACGCCCCGTCTCCCGGTCCTCGGCGCGCGCCACGACGTTGATCCAGGACGAGGCCGTGTACGTGAAGACGGCGCGGCGCTGGTCCCGTGGCCGGGTGCCGAGGGGCGGGCCGGCCAGGGACGGGTCGTGCAGGATCAGCGAGCCGTAGTCGTCGGCCTCGTCCGCCCCGGCGAACCGGCGGATCCCATGCGCGTCCAGGTGCCCCGGGTAGGTGGACGGGTCGCCGGGGACCGGCGGCGGGGCGCCCTCGCTCCCGGAGCCCTCGGAGGAGCCCTCGGAGGAGGCGTCGGAGCCGTCGTCGGACCCGTCTCCGTCGGAGTCCGCGTCCACCATGCGGACGTCGGAGCCCTCCGGCCCGACCGGTCCGGTCCGGGGGCTGCCGGGCAGGTCGACGTAGGCGTCCCAGTCGGGGCTTTCGGCGTCGGACGCCGGAGCCGACGCGCCGTCGCCCATCGTGACGTCCGCCGCGGCGGCCTCCCGGGTGCCGTCGGTCCCCGTCGTGTACCGGCGGTGCACGTCGAGCATGTCCTGGTCGGAGCCGGTCGGCGAGTAGGCCTCGGCGAGCGTGGGGTTGAGGACGTCGGCGAAGGCCTCGGCCAGTGTCGGGGGCGGGACCGGGTCGGGGTCCGGCACGAAGGTCGGGAACACGATGAGGTCGGTGTCGCCCACCGCCGGCGGCAGGGTGGCCGGGTCCGGCAGGCCCTTGAACCCGCCGGAGCCGGTCGACGCGACGGCGTCCTTCTCCTTATCGCCGGTGGGCGGCGCGGAGTAGGGGTAGGCCGGGGGCGGGGACTGCGCGTCGTAGGCGGGCGGGGGCTCGTCCCGCTCGGCGCTCTCGGCGTCGTCGAAGACGGTCCGCGCGCGGCGCGGAGCGTCCCCGTTCCCGTCCTGCGCAGAGCGGATCGCGGACGCGTCGACGGGGGCGGAGGTCGTCCGCACCGGCCGCTCCGGGCCTGTCGGGCGGACGTCCCGGTCGGCGGGGGCGCCCTCGGGGTCGGTACCGGTCGCCGTGGACCGGGACCGCGAGCCCCGCGTCCCGTCCCCGGCGGTCCCCCGGTCCGACCCGCCGTCCCGGCCCGGGGGAGTGCCCCCCTCGCCCGGGCGCGGTGCGCGACCGCCGTCGGTGCCGTCGCGTCCGGTGCCGGGCGCCGGGGGAGCGTCGTCGTCGGAGTCCGAGTCGGAGCCGTCGGAGTCGTCCTCCGTGCGCGGCGTGGCCGCGGGCACCTCCAGGCCGTCGATCCGGGTGTGCAGACCGTCCAGGTCCCGGTGCAGTGTCCGCAGTCCGTTCTCCAGTCCGCGCAGACGGGGGATCTCGACCGTGGTCAGGCCGTCGGTCCGCGACCGGAGGCCGTCCAGGCGCCCGCCCAGGGCGGCCCTGTCCGTCTCCAGGTCGTCCAGGGTCGTCCGCGCCTCGTCCAGCGAGGTGCGCAGGTCCTCGCGCGGGCCGAGGAACGGGGCGTCCTCCGCGGCGATCCGGTCGGCCTCCTCACGGAGTCCGCGCAGGCGCTCCTCGGATCGGTCCACCAGGTTCCGGACGTGACCGGTCCGTTCGTCCACTCGGGCGAGCACCGTCTCGGTGGCGCTCCGCTCGCCGGAGATCAGTCGGCCGTGCTCGGCCACCGGGCCGTCGAGCCCCTCCGTCTCCTCCAGCAGCGCGTCGCGCCGTTCCCGCATCGCCGTGACGTCGACCTCGCTCCGGTCGGGTCGGGCGGCGAAGGCGGCCAGATCGCGTTCGAAGGCCGCGACCCGCTCGGTCAGCGCGGTGACCTGAGCGGTGGTGGCGAGGTCGGGGGCGGGCGGGGGCACCCGCGAGGCCTCCGTCGCACGGGCGTCCAGCAGGCGGTCCGCCCCGTCCAGGGAGTCCGAGGCGTCGTCGAAGAACCGCCGTCCCCGGTCGCCCTCGTTCCGCAGGTCGGCGATCACGTCGGCGACCAGTGGCCCGCCCAGTTCGGCGAGGGCGGTGGACAGGCCGTGCTGGATCCGCGCCCGCTCCTCGTAGCGGGGCAGTTCTCGGCGGGCGACCGCGTCGGCGTCGTTCAGGACCCGGTCGACCTCCGCCCGGGTCGCGTGGTTGCGCGCGGCGAGGTCGCGGCCGTGGTCGTGCAGCGCCGCCAGGTCGTTCCCCAGCCGCTCGACCTCGTTCCGGGCCACGGTGTCCTCGGAGTCCCGGGCGTCCTTGGCCAGCGGTGTGTGCCGCGCCCACGTGTTCAGGGTCTCCGTGCGCATGCGGCTGACGCGGTCGCCCGAGGCCTCCAACAGCGCTCGGGTGCGGTTCATGCGCCCGATGACACGGTCCAGTGTCACGCGGGTGGCGCGGGCCTGCTCCTCCGCCAGCGCGCCGTGCTCCTCGGCGGCGCCGTGGAGCCCGCGCGCCTCCTCCAGCAGGGCGTCGCGCCGTGCGTCGAGGGCGGCGACGTCCTCGGTGCCCTGGGCGTCGCGCGCGGCCATGTCGGCGAGGTCGCGCCGGAAGGCCTCGACCCTGGTCCCCAGGTCCGCCACCGAGGCAGGGTCGGGGGCGACGGACTCGGGCCGTGCCGGGGACGCGGCCCGGTTCGGGCGCCCGGCCAGCAGGTCGTCCGCCGCCCGGACCAGGGGCGCGGCCCCGTCGATGTCCGAGCGCGCCAGGGTCTCCCGTCGGTGCAGGTCGGAGACGATGTCGTGGATCCCGTCGACCTTCTTGCGCAGGTCGGCGTCGGGGTCGGTCGGGTCCCCCGCGCGGGGGTCGAGTTCGACGGCGACGGTGTCGCGCAGGGTGGTGTCGGACAGAACCGGTGTGCCGGTCCCCGCCCCGGTGGCGGTGGGCACGGAGGCGCCGGGCGCGGTGAGGTGGAAGTCCCGCCGTGCGGCGTTGAGGGTGTCGACCCAGGTGCGGGTGCTGTCCTCGTACTGCCGCAGGCTCCGGCGGTAGCGGTCCTCCTGGGCGTGGTAGGCGTCCCTGGCCTCCTGCAACCGGTCCGCGGCCCACTCCGAGGTCTGCGAGGACCCGTCCCGGGCCTCCCTCCTCGGGCGTCCGGTCCGGTCCTCCAGCGTCCGCCGGTGGACCTCGTGGGCGCGCACGTAGTCGCGGACGGGCTCCTCCAGACGGCCGCGTTCGCGCCCGTAGGACTGCTCGTCGTCGCCCATCGTCTCCGCGGCGTCGTGGACGCGTTCGGCCTCGGCGTTGAGCCGCGCGGCCTGTTCGGGGGCGACCAGGCCCAGGCGCAGGGCGTCGGCCTGGGCGATCCAGGCCGCCACGGTGCTCCGGGTCCGCCCCGTGTGGGGGTCCTTGCCCGCGGACGAGGCACCGATGATCCAGGTGGTGTCGAACTCGACGAGGTAGGCGGGTCCCATGCGCTGGGACCGGGAGGTGGGCGGGCCCGCCGTGCCGATCTCGCGCCCGTCGGCGGCGGTGGTCGTGGTGGAGCCCAGGGAGGCGTTGACGGCACCGACCAGGACGCCCTCGTGCTTCTCGTAGACGTCCTTGCCGGTGGTCAGTCCGGAGGGTCGCACGGACGGGTCCAGGGCCGTCCCCGAGGCGTGCTCGGAGGAGCCGGACAGTCCGTGCCTGCTCTCTGTCGTGGTGCTCAGGCGCGAGCCGGCGACCACGTCGAGGACGCGGGCCCCGGACAGGTCGGGCAGCGCGGTCAGGCTCCACCGGGTGGAGCCCAGGTCCGTGAGCGTCACGCCCTCCTCGTGGCCGGCGGTGCGGGAGAACAGGGCCTTGAGGGCGACGGACTCCAGGCCGCTGTCGATCGGGGAGTGGCGGCGGTCCAGGTGCAGCTTGTCGGCTATGTGGCGGCGGGCGTGGCGCAGTCCGTCGGGGGTGTGGTCCCCGCGACGGTCCAGGTCGCCGTTCCCGGGTTTCCAGCCGAGGGAGCCGGCGATGACGATGGCGGCGGTGTCGCGGACCTCGCGTCCGCCGTTCCGCACGGCGGCGGGCATCATGACGACGCCCTCGGGCATCCGGGTGGCGCGGCCCTCCGCGAACAGGGCGCGGGCGTCGTCGCCGACCGCCTGCGCGAGATTCCGCCCACGGGACCTGGACACCACGGCGTCGAGGTTCCGCTCCGTGCTGGAGCCCGACACCGTGTCCGAGCCCGTGGCGCGGGGGGAGAAGTCCAGGTAGGAGTAGGGGTAGTACGTGTGGATCGGTCCGGACTCTCCCCGGGCCGTCACCGACAGGTCCTTCGGGCCGCGCAGGCGCAGCACCAGTTCGCTGTCCTGTTCGACCTTGGCGTAGGGGCCGCTCATCTCCAGTTGCACGGTGTGGGTGTGCTCACCTGACTCCCCCCGGCTCCTCGTGTCCGAGGAGGAGACGCCGCCCGAGGCGGCGGGCGCGGCGAACAGCGGTCGGCTGTCCGGACCCTGGCCGGGCGGGTTCTCGTCCCCCCGGAACGGCGTGGGCTGGAGCAGGACGCCTTCGCCGCCGACGGCGTTGCCGGTGCCGTCGGAGCGGCTGCTCCCGGTGCCGGTGGTCCAGGTGTGGGACTCGATGATCGCGTCGCTGGAGGCCAGGTACTCGACCTTGCGCTCCCTCGTGAGCAGCTCCAGGTGCACCTGCGCGTCGTGCGCCCGGTGCCCGGAACGCGGTTCGTCGGAGTCGGAGACGCGGCGCACGCGCACGGAGACCGGCTCGCTCGTGCCGGAGGTGTTGCCCAGCCGGGTGGTGAGCGCCTCGAACAGGCGCTCGCGGCTGCCCGCGGTCAGCTCGTACCTCTGGGACCGGAGCTGTTCCACCAGCGATGCGAGCGCGGCGGTGGGGTCGGCGGGGCGTACGCGCTTGCCGGAGTCCTCGAAGCCGGGGCGCACCCGCACGTCGGTGATGTCGGCCGGGTCGTCCTGGGGGGAGAGCGTGATCGTGCCGTCCTCGTCCTCCGCGACCCGGTCCTGGACGATGCCCGCCTCCTGGGCGTCGCGCGCCGAGATGTACCCCGACATCAGGTCGTGGACGCGCGCCGTCCAGCCGCGGTAATACGTCTTCGCGGTCCTCGGGAGGTCCTTGAGGTTCTTCGGGTTCCAGGAGGAGGGCCTGGCCTTGCCCCGGTCGTGCAGCAGTTCCACGGCCTGGGTGGCCCGGCCCGCGAGGCGGAAGGCGTACCCCAGGGCGGCCTTGGGGACGATGGTCGTGGAGGCGGTGAAGGACGCCTTGGCGGACGTGCCGCGCCCGGACCGGAAGAAGGTCCAGGTGTCGTTGAGACCGCCGACCGGGGTCGGGCCGACGGCGTCCGCGGGCGGGACGGCCGTGGCCGGGTCCTTCTGGGCCGCGTCGTCGACGATCCGGTTGCTCGTCCCGCCCCCCGTTGCGCCCACGCGGACCCCGGCGCTCTTGGTCACCGTGTCCGAGGTGCCGATCTCGACGCTGGTCTCGCCGTGGGAGATCATCTGCATCTCGACCTGCTGGAACTCCGCGACCCGGTCCGGTTCGACGCGCGTCGCGGTGGTGGCGCGCACGTCGCCGGGCGAGAGGACGCCGCCGCTCATCTCCGGGCGGGAGCGCCGGCCACCGGGGGCGGTGGTCGAGGGGTCGTCGGCCATGCCGTCGGGCGAGAGCAACTCCTGGAAGTGGGTGCGGCCGCCGGTGGTGTTGAGATAGGTGCGCAGCTTGCGCTCGAACCCCTGGAACAGGCCGCGCGGGAAGTCGGTGAACAGCTCGAAGGTGCGGCTCGGCGGTCCGATGCCGATCCGCTCGACGGAACCGCCGGCGCGGACGAGGTCCTCGGCGCGCCGGCGTTCGCGCGCCTGCTCGGGGGTCTCCCCGTCGCGGACCCCTCGGTCCCCCGACGTCCGTTCGGAGCCGCCGGCCTCTTCGCGTCGGCCACCGTCACGGTCCTCACGGCCGTGCCGTGCCGTCCCGCCCTCGCCGCGTCCCTCGCGGCGTTCGTCCCCGCCGGTCCGGCGGTCCCGGCGGCCGTCCCCGCCCTCGCGGCCTTTCCCGTCCCGGTCGCCGCGCCCGGTCCGGCGGGTACCGCCGTCGCCGTCCGTCACGGTGTCCCGCGTGGAGAAGGGCCCCTGGATCAGGGAGCGCGCCTGCTCCTCGGACAGGGCCCGGTGTTCGTCGTGGTCGCGTCGGGACGCGGGCGGTGCGCTCTCGGTGAGGACCCGCGGAGTGATCACCGAGTAGTCGGCCCGGATCGGTCCACCGAGCAGGTCCCTGCCCTGGTCGGTGCCGCGGGCCTGGTCGGAGCCCTCGTAGTCGCTCATGCGGGCCGTGAACTCGACCGGTCCCCGCCACAGGTCGGAGCCTCCGGGGAAGAAGATCGTGTCGTCCGCGGTGTGGGAGACGCCGCGCGAGGTGCCCCGGGTGTGGCTCCGGGAGCCGCCCAGGGTGGCGCTCGCACCGCCCATCCGGCGCCCCATGCCCCGGGCGTCGGCGTCACGGGAGCGGAGCAGGCCGGCCCCGGCCGTCAGGTTGAGTCCGTGCGAGCTCGCCTTGCCGCGGGTGTCGCCGCTCATGGCCTGACCGCCCAGGCGTACGCCGGTCTCGGTGGGGGTGCGCCCGTCGAAGGTCAGCCCGCCGAACTTCGCGTGGACGTGCACGGTGACGTTGTCCGGGCGCAGGACCTCCTTGCCCTCGGCCATGAGCTTCGGGTCGACGATCGCGTTCTCGGTGAGGTGGATCATCAGGCCCTGGTCCGAGGTCAGCTCCACGTCGCGGGAGTGCAGGGCCTCGGGGGTGAGGGCGTCCAGGACGCGCAGGGTGTTCTTTCGCGCGATGTCGTGGTTGCGGCGCAGGCCGTAGCGCTCGCGCCACGTCCGCTCGCCCGGAGGGGCCTCCCCGTCGCCGGGTCGGCGCGCGTAGTCCGCGCGGTCGCGCGCCATGTCCGGGATGACCATGCCCGGGTGCTCACGGGCGATGGAGTCCAGGATCTCCTGCTGAAGGCGCTCGTAGACCGTGGGCCCCCCGTCCCGGTCCTCGGTCGCCGAGGGGCCGTCCTCGGCGCCGTCGTCCGCGTCCGCCGCCTGATCCGGCCGGTCGAATCCGAGGACGGTCGTGCCGCTGAGGTCGGTGACGGTGTCCCCGCGCAGGTGGGCCATGGAGGGCCGGGGCTGCTCGCCGTGGTCGCGCCCGCGCGGTCCGCCGCCGGCGGCGTCGTTGAGCGATTCCGCGTCGCGGCGGGAGACGATCTCGACGGTCTCGCCGGTGAAGGCGTGCGGTGTCGGTTCCCCCTCCACGTGGACGAAGAGGTCGCGTTCGACACGGTAGGCGAGGAAGTCCTCGGTGTCGGCGATGTCGCGGGCGATCGTTCGACGCGAGCCGGTCCGGGACGAGGAGTGCGTCTCGGAGTCCAGGGTGCGCGAGTGGACGTACTCCAGTGTGGGCACGTCGATGCGTGTCATCCCGCCGCCGGGGAGCGAGAGCTGGATGTTCGTACCGCCGCCCACGGAGAAGCCGATGGTCCTGCTGCGGCTTCCGGAGGAGGACACGGTGTGCTCGGCGCCGTCGTGGTGGGTCAGTTCGCCCAGGTGCGGGGCGTGGCCGAGAGCGCGGTACTCGTTGGCCGAGGACGCCAGGCGCACCATGCGGTGCGTGCCGTCGCCCAGAGTCAGTTCGAGCGTGATGGGACCCCGGGCCAGGTGGGGCAGGTACTCCTGGAGGGAGTCGTTGTCGAACAGGGCCTGGACGGTGCGGTGCAGGTCGCGGGCGGCCTTGCCCTTGGTGCCCTTGCCGGTGGCACCCTCGGCACCCTCCGGGACGAGGTGGTCGGCGAGCCAGGAGCCCAGGTCGGTGTGGGTGGGCTCGGTGCCCTCCTCGCCTCCCTGCGGGACGATCCGCTCGATCTTGACGGGCAGGCCGCCGTGCGTCGTCCGGGGGTTGCGGCGGGGCGCGGGACGGTCGGCCCCGGCGGAGGCGCCGTCCGCGGCGGCCGCACCCGCGGGGCGCCGGGGGAGGCTGATGTGGGCGGGGGCGTCGTCGGGACGTCTCTCGGCCTTGCCGGAGAGGATGACGGCCATGCCGTCGCGCACCACGGAGGGACGCGGGGCCCGGGTCGGGGGACCGGTCGGCCGGGTGACGCCGAGGTCCATGCGCAGGTCGGCGGTGTAGACCTCGGCGGGTCCGCTGTTGTCCATCGCCTGCACGGCCGTGGACTTGGAGGAGCCGCCCGTGCCGCCGGCGCGCAGCCCGGTGCCGCCGCTCGCCCCCACGGTGAGACTGGGCCCCACGGGCTGGTCCGCGAAGGTCGGGCCGAAGTAGAGCGGGTTGGCGGTGAACTTGACGCTCACGCCCCGGCGGGCGCCGCGGGTGAGGGTGTCACCGGAGCCGACCGTGCGGGTGCGCTCCTGGCCTCCGATGACGGCGGCGTCGGTGCCCTCGCCCTCGCGGATGGGCACGTGGCGGTAGGCCGGGGGTTCGTCGCCGTCGGGGCGGTCGGCCGCCAGTTTGACGCGGACCTTCCACCGGGACCCGTCCGCACCGACGGTGACCTCGTGGCCGTCGCCGGCGAAGAACGGGTCCATTCCCCGCTCGCCCGCGACGCGTTCCACCTCGGCCAGCACCTGCGTGCGCAGGGCGCGGGGCATGCGCGGCCGCATGCCGCGCAGGGATCGTTCGATCGCGTCCGGGACGCCGTCGGTGCGCAGGCGTCCCGGACCGACCAGCCGGGAGCCGACCAGGTAGTCGAGGTCGTGTGCCTCGCCGTCGCGGTCCACCGGCAGCGAGCCGTGGGACACGTACGGCTCGGTCGGGTCGTCGCCGTCCTCGGCATCGGAGTCCGAGCCCTCGGAGTCGGAGTCCTCGGAGTCGGACCCGCCGTCGTCGGGGTCGCCGGGGTCGTCCCCTCGCTCGGGGCCGTGCCCCCCGTCGGTGGAGCGCTCGCCGGGGGGCCGACGCGAACCGGATCCCTCGCCTCCCGTGTCCCCGGTGGTCGAGGGCAGGGCACGTCCGTCGGGGCCCAGGGGATCCAGGCGGATGTCGGCCGTGAACACCTGGAGGTCGGTGGGCACGGCCGGGGGCGGCATGGAGCGGGGGTTCAGCAGCCACGTGAGGTCGCCGGTCACGGACGGGTCGGGAACGGACGGCTTGGCGTCCTTGGCCCCGAGCGCCTCCAACGGCTCCGTGTAGGGGTAGTGCGGCGGCGAGGGCTCCGCGTCGTAGGCGGGCGGCGCCTCCTCACGGACGCCGTCGACCTCCTCGACGCCGTCGAAGAGGCCGCGCCGGTCCCTGGAGGAAGGGTCCGAACGGTCACCGGAGACATCGTCGGACCGGGTCGTGGAGCGGGTGTCGACCGTGTCGCGGACGTGGTCCGTGTCGCGGTCGTGCGGGGCGCCGCCGGTGTCGCCGTCGCGGGAGGCGGTCACGGGGGTCTCGGGCGTGCCCACGGTGTCCTGGACCGCCTCCCGGCCGCCGTCGTCGGTGACCGGTACCCGGCCGTCGCCGGGGGAGCGCGACGTCCCCCCGCCGTTCCCGCGGTCGGTGTCCGGCGGGGGTGTCCCGTCGCGCCCGCCCGCGGAGGCGGTGTCGCCGGTCGTGCGCGGGCTCCTCCCGTGGCCGCCGGCGTCGCGGTCGCCCTCGGCGCCGCGGTCCCCGCCGGTGCCGGGCGGCGGGTCCCCGCCGTCGTCGGCGCCGTCGTCGCCGCGCGGTGTCGGGCCCGCGACGGTGGCGTCGTCCAGCCGTGTGCGCAGACCCTCCAGGTCCTCCCGCAGGCCGCCGAGGTCCCGTGCCCGCCGTTCCAGCGCGGGGATCTCCGTGTCGGCGAGGAAGCGGTGACGGGACTCGACGCCGTCCAGGCGTCCGTTCAGGACGGACCTGCGGTTCTCCATGTCGCCGAGGGAGGTCCGCACCCTGGTCAGGGAGTCCCTGACCGCGCCGTCGCCCGCGAGGAGCGCCGCGGACCGCCGATCGATCCCGTCGACCCTGTTCCGGAGGTCCGTGAGCAGCCTCTCGGCCCTGTCCACCGCCGCCCGGACGGGCCCGGTGCGCTCGGCCACGGCCGTCGCCGTCTCGCGGCCGGAGTCCAGCCGGGAGGTGACCCCGCCCTCCTGCGCGGTCACCGGGGTGGTGAGCCGTGCCGTCTCGTCGATCAGCTCCCGACGTCGCCGCTCCATGTCCGCGACCTCGGCCGGGCTCCGGTCGGCCTGGTCGTTGAACGCGCGCAGGTCGCGCTCGAAGTCCGCGACCCGCGCGTCCAGACCGGTCACCTGCCCGGGCAGGGTGAAGTCCTCCCCGCGCTCGGAGAGGTCGTCGGCGGTCGCGTGGTCGTCCAGCAGGCGGTCCGCCTCGTCCAGCGCGGTGCCGTGCGCCTCACGGCCGAGATCGGTGCCCGTCGGGGCGCTGTCCCGGTCGATCTCCGCCACCGCGCCGTCGAACAGCCGCTCGCCCAGGTCGGTGAGCGTTCGCTCCATCTCCCGGTGGAACCGCTCCTGGTCCCGCGAGGGGATCAGTTCGTCGCGGGTGAGGCCGTCGGTGCGGGCCAGGACGTTCGCGATGCGGTCGCGGATCGCGTCGTCGGTCGCGCCCAGCGCGCGCGTGGTGTCGCCGAGCGTCTCCAGGGTCCGTCCGGCGTCGTCGAGCGCGGTGATCCGAGGGTCCGGAGCGGCGTCCCCGCCGTCCCGGGACGATCCCTCCGGAGCGGGGGTCCGCCGGACGTCCGGGTGGCGCGCGTCCTCCACGAGACGGCCGTGGTCGCTCGTGGCGTTCGTCGTCGCGGTCCGCAGACCGGCGAGGTCGCCGCGCGCTCCGTCGGCCGCCCCCCGCGAGGACTCGGCGAGGTCCAGTGCCCCGTCGATGGCGGCGTGGACCCGGGCGGCCGCGTCCGCCAGGTGCGTGCTCCGGTCCCGGGCCTCGGTGAGGAACCGGTTCACCTCGTCCAGCAGCGCGTGACGCCGGTCCCGCAGAGCGGTGTTCTCGGCCTCGTTCCGGGTGTTCGGCGCCGAGGGGTCGCCCAGGTCGCGCAGGAGGTCCTGGACGTCCGTTCCCAGGCGCCGCACCCGCGTGTGGTGCGCGGTGAGGCCCTCCCGGTCGAGCAGCCGGTCCCGGTCCGGGGTGTGCCCGCCGAGCACCGTCTCCGCGTCACCGATGTCGTCCGACGCGGACTCGAACCGGGTCCTGACCCGCTCGCCGCGCTCGTGCAGGGTGTCCGCCGTCGCCGTGTCGTGCGCGACCCGCGACTCGAAGAGGGCGCGCGGGGCGTGGAAAGCGTCCCGTGAGGAGGACACCGAGTCCACCCAGTTCCGGGTGCTCGCCTCGTGGACGCGGCGAGCGTCCTCGGTCCTGGCCTCCTGCGCCTCGTAGGCCTCCCGTGCCTTCCGCAGTCGTTCGGTGGTCTCGGGGGACGCGTGTGCGGCGCCGTCGGCGGTGCGCTCGGCGAGGTGCGCGGCGTGCGCCTCCCGGTACGCGGTGACCGGGTCCGAGAGGAGGCCGCGGGTCTCGTCGTAGCTCTGCTCGTCCCTGCCCATGGCCTCCGCGGCCGTGTGCGTCTCCCGTGCCTTGGCCGCCAGGCCGCGGGCGTGTTCCTCGGTGACCACACCGAGCTTGATCGCGTCCTCCTGGGAGACCCAGGCGCTCATCGTGCCGCGCGTGTCACCGATGTGCTGGTGGGCCGACCGCTTCAGGAAGGGCAGGCCCTGCTCGGACCGGGCGCCCACCGTCCAGGTGGTGTCGAACTCGATCAGGTAGACGGGCCCCCGCTTCTCGCGCTCGGCGGAGGGGGGCGTGTCGGTCTTGGTACCGCCCTCGTCGGAGGCGGCGTTCGCGGGCGAGGCGGCGGACACGGTGGGCACGCCCGTCATCACGGCGGCGTGGTCATCGAAGGAGCGGTGCTCGGTGTTGAGGCCCGTGGGCCGGAACCCGCCCTCGGCGACCGCGCCCCCGCTGTGGTCCACCCCGTCCACGGACGACCGGTCCTCGCTGTCGCTCCAGGTCAGACGGGAGTCGGGGAGGACCTCCAGGACGCGCGCGTTGCGCAGGTCGGGCGTGACCCCCAGACGCCAGTCCATGGAACCGATCTTCATCAGCGGAACGCCCTCGGTCACGCCCGCCGCCTGGGAGAACAGCGACTTCAGGGCGATCGCGTCCAGGACGCTGTCGACCGGCGTGTACCGGGGGTCCAGGCCCAGCCTCTCGGCCATGTGGGCGCGGGCGGAGGAGAGGTCGTCCGCCGAGTAGACGCCCTCGGTGCGATCGTCGGAGCCGGGCGTCCAGCCGAGGGCCCTGGCTATGGTGACGATCGCGGTGTCGCGGACGTGCGCCCCGTGCTCGCCGACGGCGGTCGGCATGATGACGACGCCGTCCTCGAACGCGGTGGCCTCGCCGGCGGTGTGGCGTCCCGACGTGTGCCGGTCCATCGCGTCGGCCAGGTCCGGGTGGTCGTCGGCCGAGCCGTCGTCGATCCGGCGTCCGCCTCCGCCTCCGCCGCCGTCGGAGCCGCTGTCCGACCCGCCGTCCGGCGCCGATGCGGTCCGCGGGGTGTCGTTCGCCCCGGTGAAGTCCAGATAGGCGTAGGGGTAGAGCGTCTGGATCGTCCCGCCGTCCCCGTCGGCGTCGAGTGTGATGACCGCCCTGTCCGTGAGGGGGGCGTTCAGCTCGCCCCGGGTCACGGTGGTGGGCCTGTCGAACTCCAGGCTCAGTTCGAGCGTGCTCTGCCGGACGACCTTGGCGTAGGGGCCGGCGGTCTCCAGCTGCGCCGTTCGGGTCCGTTCCACGGTCTCGGTGTGCGACGTGTCCTGCGAGGCCGTGTGGCCCGTCGTCCCCCCGGGGGTGAGGAACAGCGGTCGGTGCCCCGGCTGGTCGTCGGGTCCCAGGTGCTGGCCCTCGAACGGCGCGGGCACCAGGTGCGTGTGGTCCGCGCCCACGGTGTTGGCGCCGCCCCGCGACCGGCCCTGGACCCCCTCGGACTTCCACGTGTGCGACTCGACGATCTCGTCCGTCGAGGCCAGGTACTCGACCCGGGGCTCGGACGTGCGCAGGTTGACCCTGACGGTCCCCGGCGACGACGCGTGGCCGATCGGGGCGCCCTTGTGGCGCACGCTGACGGCGACCGGCGCGTTCGTCCCCGGACCCTTGGCCAACTGTGTTGTGAGCTTGTCGAGCAGCCGCTTCCTGCTGCTCCGGGTCAGCTCGTACCCCTGCTCGTCGAGCCGCCGGGCCAGGGACTCCAGTGCCGCGGTCGGGTCGGCCGGGCGGACCTGCTGGCCGGTGTACTCGAACCCTTCGCGGACCTTGACGCCCTCGATGGTCTCCGGGTCGGGCTGGGCGCTCTCCTCCAGGGTCCCGTCCTCCGCCTCCCGGAGTCGGTCCATGACGATGCCCGCCTGGCGGGCGTCGCGTGCGGTGATGTAGCCGGACGCCAGGTCGGAGAGCACGGCCCTCCAGCCCCGGTGGCGCGTCGACCAGATCCCCGGGACGGCCAGACCCCAGCCCTTCATCAGTTCGACCGCCTGGCTGACCGTTCCGCCCACCTGGAAGGCGTAGCCCATCGCGGCCTTCGGCACGATCGTCAGCGACGAGGTGAAGGTGGCCCGCGTCTCCTCGGTCCGCCCCGAGCGGAAGAAATTCCAGGTGTCGGAGAGTCCGGTGAGCGGGATCGGCCCCCGGGCGTCGGCCGGGGTGAGGGCGTCGGGTCCCTCGGCGTCCCCCCTGACGGGGTTGGTCGAGCCGCCCGCGTTGGCGCCGATCCGGGCGCTCCCGCTGTGGGTGACGCTGTACGAGGTGCCGGCGCTGACCGAGGTCTCGGCGTGCAGCACGGGCTGCATCCTGGTGAGCTGCATCCGCGTCACCTGGTCCGGGTCGGCCTTGGTGACGAGGTCGGCCCGTCCGTCGTTGGGCGAGAACAGGCCACCGGTCATGTCCATGACGTCCCGCTGGCCGCCGGGGGAGAAGGTGGCGGGATCGGCGGCCATGCCCGTCGGCGAGAAGAGGCGTTCGAAGAAGGACCGGCCGCCGCGCGTGTCGAGGAAGTGGAGGAGCTTGCGGCCCGGCGCGATCTGTGCGAGGGACACGCGTTCGGAGAGGAGTCGTCGGGCCTGACCGCCCAGGTCGCCCCTGTCCGCGCCCAGGTCGGTGTTGACGCGTTCCACGACGCCGTTGTCGATGAGGGCGCGGGCTCGGCGGGCCTGCTCCCGTCTCACCCGTTCCGCGCGCTCCTGCTCCGGGGTGCGCTCGGTGGTGTTCGTTCCTTCGCCGTCGGTCCGTTCGGTGGTGTCGGTCCGCTGTCCGTCGGTGTGCCCGGTGTCGTTCGTCCCCTCGCCGTCGGTCCGACCCGTGCCCTCGGTCCCCCGGCCGTCGGTCCGTCCCCCACCCCCTTCCCCGCTCGTCGGGGGCGGGGTGGTGGGCGGAGGCGCCAGGGGGCCCTGGACCAGCGCCCGCGCGTCGTCCGTGCTCAAGGCCCGGACCTCGCCGTCGGAGGCCCGTGGCGCTTCGGGCGTCGGCGTGGAGAGCATCTTGGGGGTGACGACGGAGTAGTCCGCCACGATCGGCCGGGACATCAGCGGAACGCTCTCGTCCTCGCCCTTCACCTGGTCCGAGGCGTCGTACTCGTGCAGGCGGGCGTCGAAGCGGACGCTCCCCCGCCAGGTGTCGGAGCCGTCGGGGAAGAGCAGGAGCTGGTCGGACTTGTGCTCGGAACCGTGCGAGCGGACGCGGTTCCAGGTGCGTGCGATGCTCGCGGCCAGGCCCCCGCTGCCCATGACCTTGGCCATGCCCCGGGCGTCCTCGGGGTTGCCGCGGGCCAGGCCCGGGCCCGCCGTGAGGGTTCCGGAGTGCGTGGCGCCCTTGCCCTTGCCCGATTCCAGCTTCGCGCCGCCGCCGAGGTGGATCCCCGTCCTGCCGTCCTTGGAGCCCTGGTGGGTGAGCGCGCCGAAGTCGGCCTTCACCCGCACGGTGACCAGACCCGGCCGGTGGGCCTCCTTGAGGGTGACCGTCCTCTTGATGTCGATGACGGCCTTCTCGTCGAGGTGGACGGCCAGACCGTCGCGGGAGGCCAGCGCCTCACCGTGGTTGTTGAGGAACTCCTCCCGTAGCGCCTTCTCGATCCGCTCGGTGTTCAGTTGTGCCACCCTGCGGTTGCGGCGCAGACCCCGGTGCTCGCGCGGGGAGCGGTCGAAGTACGGTGCGTCCTTCCTGCCCGGCCGGTGGGCGTAGTCGTCCTTCGTCCGGGACAGCTCCGGGATCACGATGCCGGGCAGTTCCCGGGCGAGCCCGGTCAGGACCTCCTGGATCAGGCGTTCGGTGACCGGGCGCGACTCCGGGTCACCGGTGATGGGGGTGGGCGTGCCGTCGGTCGCGTCCTGTGGGCCGGTGGTGTCCCGCTCCGGTGTCGGGGCGGTCTCGCCGTTGCCCGTGTTCGGCCAGGAGAAGCCGTCCAGCCGCGCTCCGTGGAACCGCGTGATCCGGTCGCCGCGCAGGTGCGGGTAGGGCGGCGCGGGGGCGTCCGTGCCACGGCCGGTGTGCGGGTCAGGCAGTCCGCGCGCCGCGGCGTCCAGGGTCAGGGCGTCCCGCAGGGAGAGGATCTCCACGGTGTCACCGGTGAACTCGTACCGTGTGTCCTCCCCGTCCAGTTCCACCACCAGGTCGCGTTCGGCCTGGTAGGCGATGAAGTCGTCCGTGTCCGAGGTCGCCATGGCGAAGGTCTCCCGGGATCCGGACTTCGAGGAGGTCCGGGTCTCGGAGGACCACGTCCTCGTGTAGCCGTACTCCACGAACGGGGCGTCCAGCCGGACCCCGCCCCCGGGCAGGCGGATATCGATGCCGAAGCCGCCGCCCACGGTGAACCCGGCCTTGGCGCCGCGCCCCTGCTGGTTGGAGCGGGACTCCTCCGCGCCGTCGCGGCGGACGAACTCGTCCACGCGGGGGCTGTGCCCCTTGGCCCGGTAGTCCGTGGCCGGAGAGGAGATGTGCACGGTCCGCACGGTGCCGTCGGGCAGGACCGCCGTGATCCGGATCGGCCCCTGGTCCATCGCGGGGAGGTACTGCTTGATCGACTCGTTGTCCAGTTTCCCGCGGAACTCCTCGCGCCAGGCCCGGTCGGTCTCGGCCCGCTTCCCGGTGGCGGGTCCGCCTTTCCCGTCGACGGGCGGGAGCAACGTGTCGGCCAGCCACGACCCCAGGTCGTGGTAGCCCCTCCCGCGCCCGGGGCCCTTGGGGACGATGGCGGACACGGTGATCGGCAGACCGCCGTGTTCCAGCCGCGGCCGCCCTCGCGGCGCGGTGCCCGTGCCGTCCGGTCGGAACCGCATCTGTTCCGGTGCGGCGGGGGGCCGCGGCTTGACCTCGCCCGGCAGCACCAGGGCGACGCCGCGGGGCACGACGGCGGGGCCGCGCTCCGGGCCGTCCCCCGGGGGCGCGGGCGGTGGACCCAGACCCGGGGGAGGGGCGACGTCGACGTCGACGCGCAGGCCGGCCGTGTAGACCTCCGGGGCGCCCTTGCCCTTCACCTCCAGGGCCGTGGAGCCCTTGTCGGACCCGCCGAACGTCATGGTGCGCAGCCCGATCCCCACGCTGCCCCCCAGGGACACCACCGGTCCGAAGGCCCAGCCGTCGGGGGTGGCGTTGAGGAAGAGCGGGTTCACGTTGAACTTGGCGCTGAGACCCTTCTTGGTGCCCTGCGAGGAGGAACCGCCGACCTGGCCCTCGTGGGTCGAGCCGTGCGTGCGCATGGTCGGCGTCCGCACCTCGCCGTCCTCCGTGACGGTCGCACGCCGGTAACCGTCGCCCCGGTCCCCGCTCAGCCGCACCGTGAAACGCCACGCGTCCGAGCCGTACCGCACGGTGTGGCTCGCCCCGTCGCGGCCGAAGAACGCCCGGACCTCCGATCCCCGCCGCGAACGCCGCTCGAAGTGGGCCAGGGCCTCCTTCCGCACGATCGGAGGGACACGGACACCCTGGGCGTCCACGGCTACGGCGATCGCCTCGCGCACCGCGTCGGCATCGATGTGCACGCCGTTCAGATCGACGAAGCGCGAGGACACGAGGTAGTCCAGGTTCATGGGGGCCGTGTCCCGCTCGGGGGACCGGTCCCCGGGAGTCGGGACGGGGGAGCCGTCGCCCGCGGGGTCGCCGGTGGCGTGGTCGAGCACCGGAACGACGCCGAGGGACTCGCGCCCGTCCTCCATGACGGGGGTGGGGGACTCCTCGGTGTCGCGGGCCTTCCCCTTGCCCTTCGGGTCCGGGAGGGAGGACTCCCGGTGGGTGGACGTGTCCTCGGTGGTGTGTGCCTCCCCGGGGTCGTGCGGCGGGGTGCGGGCCTCCTCGGTGGTCCCGTCCCGGCCCTCGGCCTCGGGCGTGCGCCCGTCGCGCCCGGTGCCGTTCGGAGGGTCGGTCTTCCCGGTCCGCTCGGTGTGCGGTGCCGGGGCCTCGGTGCGGCTCTCGGTGACCGGCGGGTCGTTCCGGGGCTCCGGGGCGCCCTGACCGGGGTCGTCCGGTCCGGTCCGCGTGGAACCGGACCGGTCCGTCGTGAGGTCGGCGCCCGGGGGGACCGGTCGGCCGTCCTTGTCGAACCGGGGCGCGGGCACCTCGGCGGTGAAGACCTGGACCGTGACGGGCAGGGGCGGGGGCAGGACGGAGCGCGGGTCGAGCAGCCACGTGAGGTCGCCGACCACCGACGCCGACGGCACGGGCGGCTTGGCGTCCTTGGTCCCGGGAACGTCGATCAGGTCGCTGTACGGGTACGCCGGCGGCGACGACCGCTCGTCCTCGTAGGCGGGCGGCGCCTCGCCGGGCTCCGAGTCGTCGAACAGGCTCTCGTCGTCGGTGACCACCGACTCCCGGTCCTCGCCGGACACGCCGTCCGTGTCGTCGGACACCGGGTCTGCCGGGTCCGTGTCCCGCGTCCCCGCCTCGGGGGGCGTCGGCGCGTCGGCGCGCGCGGCGTCCGGGTTGAGCTGCGAGTCGAAGGAGTAGGCCGGGGGCGGGCCGTGCGGAACGGAGGAGGGGGCCTCGGCGGGGTCCCGGTCCCCGCCCGGGGCGCCGTCCGGTGTCCCGTCCACGGCGTCGGCGCGGTCGGGCGCGGGCGTGTCACGCGCGGCCTCGTCCGTTCGCTCGGGACCTGCCTCGTCCGTCCGTTCCGGACCTGCCTCGTCCGTTCGCTCGGGACCGGGAACGTCCCGCGGGTCGTCCCGGTGCCCCGCGTCGGTGTCGCGCGCGTCGGGGTCGGAGCCCTCGGTCCTCGGCGGAGCCGCCGGGGCGTCCGTATCGCGTGGCCGCGCCCCGGAGGGGTCGGAGGCCGCCCCGTCGTTCGCCGTGCTCTCGGTGGGGGCGTGCCCCCCGTCGAGGGAGGTCTCGACCGGATCCGCGGTGGAGGTCGTGGGGATCTCGAACCTCCCGTCCCGGCCCTGCTCCTCGGGGCCCCCGACCACGGGTGCGGGTGGGACGGCCGGGTCCGTTCCGTGCTCCCCGGCACCGTTCCGGGGTCCCTGCTCGGATCCGGGGCGTGAGGGTCGCGCGGCGTCGGCGCCCTGGCCGCCCTGGCCGCCCTGGCCGGTCGAGGGCTGGGCCGGCCCGCGGTCGGGGACCGCCCCCGGGGGCGGAGCCGCGACCGCTACCGGGCCCTCCGTCCTTCCGTCGCCTGCGGGGTCGGGGCGCCCCGCGCCGCCGGAACCGGGGTGCTCGGGTACCGGAGCCCCGTTCTCGTCGCCGGAGGGCGCGCGGGCGTCGCCCGCGACCGGGTCCGGCACGCCGGTGGGCGGCGACACGGGGGTGTCGTCGCGGGGCGGGGACGGGCGGGTCCCGTCGGGGCCGGCGTCGGCGCCCTGCCCCGGCGGCCGGACCCGCGCGTCCCGGTCCTGTGCGGAGGACGCCTCCCGGTCCCCGTCGCCTCCGGAGGACCGCCCGGGAGCGGTCCGCTCCGTTCCCGGGCCGTCGCCGGTCTCCGACAGGCGAGCGGGGCCGCCGGTCTCGGGCGGTTCGATCGGCCGGTCCCGCCGGTGCGGGGCGAGGACGCGCTCGTCCTCGTCGGCCGTGCTCGGGTCCTCGCCACGCCGGCCGGTGTCGGTGCCGCCGTCGGAGTCGGGGTCGTCCCGGCGTCCGCCGTGCGCGATGACGTCGACGGTGTCACGGCCCGGACCGGAACCCGGCCCCGAGGGGCGACCGGACCCCGGGCCGTCACCGGCGGGTTCCGCCACGGGGGGAGTCCGGTTCGGCACCGGGTCGGAGTTCGCGGGGTCGTGGACGGCGTCCTCGTCACCCGACGGCGGGGGAGCACCCTCCGGCGGGGGCGTCTTCGGCGGGCCGCTCAGGGCGTCGATGCCGGCCAGGGCCCCGTCGGTGGACACCTGTTGGATGGTGCTCATGCTCGCGCCGGAGGTGGCCGACCACACCGACGCGTTGAAGCCCTGGCCCATGGCGGCGTTGCTCAGGCCCTCGCCGAGGACGCCCTCCGCGGCGCCGGAGGCCGCGCCCACGCCCAGTTGGGTGACGTAGGTGCCGGGGCTCCGGAAGTGCGCGTACACCGAGCCGAGCATGTCCTCGGGCACCCGGACCAGGTGGTCGCGCACGTGCGGCGGCAGGTGGTCGTCCAGGGTGCGCGCGAGCTGCGGGCCCAGGTCGGGCTTGTTCCACGAGCGGATCATCGTGTCGGCGTAGTCGGAGCCCAGACGGCGCGCGGCGTCGACGCCCAGGCGGTCGGCGAAGTTGCGCTCGAACACGCCCGCCATGTCCTCGCGGAACCGGGCCCGGTTGGCCGCGTTGTTCCACGCCACCGCACCGGGGGGCGCGTTGGAGCCGAACGGCACCACCATCTCGTCCCGGTGCCGGGCCCACACGTCGGCCAGGTCCCGGTTGAGTCCGCGCCCGCCCGCGCCCGCCCCGGGAACGGGTGTGGGCGTGACGCCTCCCGGGAGCGGGGGGCCCTCCGGGTCGGGGCGCGGGGTCGGCGCCGGATCGGGCCGGGACCCCGGGGGCGTGTCGGGGTCCGGACGCGGAACGGGCGGAGCCTCCGGGTCGGGCCGGGGCCCCGAGGGCGGGGGCGGGGGCGGCACGTCCGCGTCCGGCCGTGTCGGTCCGACTCCCGGGGGCGAGGGCGGGCCGTCCGGTGTCGGAGTCGGAACGGGATCGGGGCGTCCCGGTGCGCCCGGCGGGGTCACGAGGTCGTCGATGTCGCGCAGGGGCGGCGGGGTCGGCAGCGGGTCGGGGACGGCCTTGCCCAGGCCCGCCGTGGGCACGGGGTCGGGCAGGTCCCGCAGGAGGTCGATGCGGTTGGTGATGATGTTGGTGATCTGCTTGTCGAAGGCGGCGCCCAGGGCACCGGACATGCCGGCCGAGACGAGGCCCTCGACCACGCCCCCGATGTGGGCGCCCTTGGTGAGGTCGTGGTCCCAGGTGTCGCGGGTGCCGTTGGCGATCTGGATGCGCTGGATGACGCTGTCCATGCTCGCGAAGATCTGGCTGATGATCTGGTGGCCCGGGACCGTGATCAGGAACCAGGCCAGGATCCGCTGCATGGCCAGGCTGCGGATCATCTTGAAGATGGGGATGAACTTCAGCGTCGCGCCGAAGGTGAACTTGGCGGTGGCGATGGCCCAGGCGATCTCCACCAGGAGCTGGGCGAACTGCACGAACACCATCGCCGACATGTACTCGGCGTTCGCCGCTCCCTTGCGCAGTTCCACGTTGAGCGTGTGGGCGGTGTTCGCCGCCGCGCCGATGTAGTCGTTCTCGCCTTCGGTGAACTGTTTGACGGAGCGATCGTAGTAATCCGATGCCCGGCCGCCGAAGTTCCGGCGAACACGGCCGCGCACCGTGTTCATCACCTCGGTGAGGTCCGTGCGGAGCTTCATGCCGAGTTGCTCGTAGACCTCGGCCGCCGCGCGCATGGCCGGGGGATCGGCGGTGGGGACCTCTATGCCGGTCAGGACCTTGATGGCCGTCCGGCTGGATTCGGACATGTTGGGGTCCAGAGGCACGCGCGATCCCCTTCCCCCTCGAACCGACCGTGGAGAGCGGTCACGTTAGCACTACGAACCGCTCATGTGGAAGTGATGGTGCTTCTCCTTCCGCCCCTGTTGGTGTGTCATGGAAACGTTGGCTTTTGTTCGAACGAACATCCGTGCGATGGCCGGGCCTCCCCAAGCTTCGCCGGGTGCTCCTCTCGGGTTCACCTCGTCCCGGTGTCCCGGTGGCACGGGTGTTCCACCCTGTTCTCGGGGGTAGGCACGGTTCCGACGGGGTGCGCGGGTCCCGCCCGTGACCCGGGTGCGCGGCCCTCGCCGGCGGCGCGCAGGGCCCCTTCGGGAGGACTGCTTGTGTCCGTTTGTGTGTGATCTGTATCGCCTCTGATTTTTCGGGTGGGTTGTATCCCTAAAGTTCAGGGTTTATTTCTCGCCTTGGGGGGTTGTTGTGTACTGTGCGCTGTCAGTATCCTCACGCTGAGACAGCGTGAAACACACGCAAAACCACATCGGTTGGTGTCGACCTTCGTTCCCTCCGCGGACCCGTCCCGGCGTCCGTCCCCCCGCACCCCCGTCCCGCCCGGACGGAGCACATCGAAGGGAAGCAGCCGCGATGAGTTCCGGCTCGCCCCGCCTGGCGATCGCCGCCTGCGTCCTGCTCGCGGCCACCGCGGGCTGTTCCGACCCCGGCGCCGGGGACGGCGGACCCTCCGAGGACGCCGAACCGCGTCCCGCCGCGTCCGCGTCCGGTGACGAGGAGGCCGCCCTGGCCGCCTACACCGGCATGTGGGACGCCGTGGTGGCGGCCTCCCAGGGCGACGAGGACGCCTCCCGGGCCCTGGACGACCACGCGGTCGACGGCGCCCGCGAACTCATGCGGGCGGCGCTGGCCGACGCGGCCGCGGGCGGTGCGACCGAGGGCGAGCCCGTCCTCGACCCCACCGTCAGCGTCGAGAGCCCCGAACGCGCGATCGTCGACGACTGCGTGGACGACTCCGCCTGGGGGACGGGCGGGGCCGGGGGAACGGCGGCACCCCGCCGGGTGGACGCCACGCTCATCCACGACGGACTCGCCTGGCGCGTGTCCGAACTGCGCATCTGGGAGGCCGGATCATGCTGAGACCCCTACCCCCCGCGGCGACCGCGGTCGCGGCCGTGCTGGTGTTCGCCACCGTGGGCGCCGCACCGGCCGCCCACGCCGACGACGGCTCCTTCCTCGGCAGCGTCCAGTGCGGGACCTCCGGCGGCAACGGCTGCCAGATCCTGCTGCGCTGGCTCCTGGAGCACGGCGGGACCCCGGGCACGCCCGGCACCGGCGGTACCGGGGGCACCGGCGGATCCGGTGGAACCGGCGGGGCCGGCGGCACCGGATCGGGCGAGTACGACGACGTCGACTGGGACGCCATCGACTGGGACGCCATCGACTGGAGCCAGATCGACTGGGACTCCATGGACTGGGACGCCATCTTCGCCGAGGCGGCCGAGGGCGAGGAGGGCACCGATCCCCTCACCGCCCTGGAGGAGGTCATGGCCTCCTTCGAACTCCCCGAGCCGAAGATCGCCACCTCTCCGGGCACCGACTCCCTCGTCCTGGTCAACACCCCCCTGTGGCTGTGGGTCGAGCCCGAGGACTGGGACGCCGAATCCGTCTCCGCCCAGCTCGGATCCACGTCCCTCACCGTGTCGGCGACCCCCGCCCGCACCGCCTGGACCATGGGCGACGGCTCCACCGTGGAGTGCGAGGGCCCCGGCACGCCGTTCGACGCGTCGACGCACGACGCCGCATCGGCCTCCCCGGACTGCGGATACGTCTACACCTCCGCCTCCGACACGGCGGCCGAGGGCACCCACACGGTCACCGTCCGCGTGCTCTGGGACACCGAGTGGAGCTTCTCCGACGGCGGGAGCGGCACCCTCGACCAGCTCACCAGCACCTCCGAGGTCGACCTCACCGTCCGTGAATCGCACGGACTCGTCACCGACACCCAGTAACCACCGAGAAGAACTGAGACAGACGTGGTCGAGACGACGACGGCCCCGCCCCCCGGGGCGGGCCGACAGACGCAGCACACCCCCGCTGTGCGGCTCTCCGGCGGAGGCGGCAAGCGCTGGCGGTGGCTGGTCCTGGCCCTGACGCTGACGACGGCGGGCGCGCTCAGCGGGGTCATCGCCCTGGAGCGCCTCGACGACCGCACCGGCATCGTCGTCGCCGACGCCGACCTGCCCGCCGGGCACGTCCTCACCATGGACGACCTGCGCGTCTCCGACATGAGCGTCTCCGCCGACATCTCCTTCGTGGCGGCCTCCCGCCTGGAGGAGGTCGTCGGACAGACCCTCACCCTCCCCGTCTCCGAGGGCGGGGTCCTGCCGGAGAGCGCGCTGGGCGCCGACGCCGAGTTCCCCGAGGCCGAGCGCGCGCTGGTCGGCGCCGTCCTGACCGCCGGCAACTACCCCTCCTCCCTCGGATCGGGCGCCGCCGTGTCGGTGGTCGTCAACGGGGAGGAGCAGAGCGAGGCCGGACCCCAGGCCTACCTCGCGCTGGTGCGCAGCCTCACCCCCGACCCCGGGGTCGAGGGCGCCATCGTCGTCGAGCTCCTGGTCTCGTCGGCCGACGCCGCCCGGATCGCCTCGGCCTCCTCCGCGGGCCGGATCAGCCTCGTCCAGGTCCACCCGCGCGGGGGCGCGTGATGACGCGCACCGTCGCCGTCTTCTCCCTCGGCGGGGCGCCCGGCGTGACCAGCCTGGGCATGGCCCTGGCCGCGGTCTGGCCGGGCGGGTCGCCGGGGGTCCTCGTGGAGGCCGACCCCCACGGCGGGGCCATCGCCGTCTGGCGCCGGATCCCGACCGAACCCGGTCTCACCAGCCTGGCCGCCGCCACCCGCAAGGGGGGCGGCGCCGACCCCGACGCCCACACCCGGGACCTGCCCGGCGGGCTGCGGGTGAGTCCGGCCCCCGTCACCGGCGACCCCGCCGAGGGCGCGGTCCGCCTCATCGGCCAGAACCACCGCGTCCTCGCCGGGATATCGGCTCCCGTGGTCGTCCTGGACCTGGGACGTCTGTCCCCGTCCTCCCCGGCGCGCACCCTGGCGGCGCAGGCGGACCACGCCGTGCTCGTCGTCTCCGAGCGGCTCACCGAGCTGCGCCGCGCCCGGGAGCACCTGCTCTCCCCGGCCTTCCCGACCCGCGACCTCAAGGTGGTCGTCTCCGGCGGACGCGGAGGTACGGGCGAGATCGTGGGCGCCCTCGGCTCCGCCGTCTGGGGTCGGGTGCCCGAGGACGCCCGCTCCGCCGCCTTCCTGCGCGGGGAGCGCGAGATCAGACGACCCCAGCGCCGACCGCTCTTCAAGGCGGTCGACCGGCTGGCCCGCGACATCGTCGCGTCGGCGCCCGAACGCCTGGTGTACGCGCCCCTCCCGCCGGGGGTGATCGCATGAGCGCGCCCGACGACTTCGACGGTCTGACCGACAACCGGTTCCTGGACGCCGAGGCCGACCGGATCCAGGCCCAGTGGGTGTCCTGGGTGTCCGGCGAGGCCGCCCAGCGGATCAGCGACGAGACGCGGGGCGCCGAACCGGACACCCCCGGTCAGCACCGGGCCCGCGCCGAGCGGATCATCGCCAACATCCTCGACGAGGCCGCCCGGCGTGCCCTGGCCGAGGGCCGCGCACTGCTGTCCTCCGATTCCGAGGCCGCGATCGCCGCCGCCGCGCTGGCCCAGGTCACCGGTGTCGGACCGCTCCAGCCCCTCCTGGACGACCCCGAGATCGAGAACATCAACATCAACGGCGTCGACGCCTGGGTGCGCCTCGCGGACGGCAGCCGCCGCCTGCACGCCGGACTGTTCAAGAGCGGTGAGGACGTGATCGCCCTGGTGCGCCGTCTGGCCGCCGACTCGGCCTCCGGCGAACGCCGATTCGATCCCGGGGCGCCCATCCTCGACCTCCAGCTCTCCGGCGGCGAGCGCCTCAACGCGGTCATGGAGGTCTCCCGGCAGCCCTCGGTCTCCATCCGCCGCCACCGGTACACCCACTCGTCGCTGCGCCGCCTCCAGGAACTCGGCACGCTCGACGACGTCCTGGTCTCGCTCTTCCGCGCCGCCGTCGCGGCCCGTCGCAACATGGTCGTCACCGGCGGCACCGGCGCCGGCAAGACGACGCTGCTGCGCGCCCTGGCCTCGGAGATCCCGACCATGGAACGCCTCGTCACCATCGAGGACGTCTACGAACTGGGTCTGGACCGGGATCGCGAGGCCCACCCCGACTGCGTCGCGCTCCAGGCCCGCCCCGCCAACATCGAGGGCGTCGGCGAGATCACCATCGCCGACCTGGTGCGCACCGCCCTGCGCATGTCCCCCGACCGGGTCATCGTGGGGGAGACCCGCGGCAGCGAGACCGTCCCCCTGCTCAACGCCATGAGCCAGGGCAACGACGGCAGCCTCACCACCCTGCACGCGGCCAACTCCGCCGGCGCCTTCACCAAGCTCGGTGCCTACGCCGCCCAGTCCGCGGAGCGCCTGCCGCTGGAGGCGACGGCCTCGCTCGTGGCCTCCGCCGTGCATCTGGTCGTGCACGTCTCGGCCCTGCCCACCGGCGGGCGCCGGGTCACGAGCGTGCGCGAGGTCGTGGGCGCCGAGGGACAGAACGTGGTCTCCAACGAGATCTACCGCTACTCCGCCCGCCAGGGACGACTGCCCGCGGCGCCGCCGAGCCCCGACACGCTCGACGCGCTCGCCGACCACGGCTTCGACCCCCTCGTGCTCCAGACGGAGGTCTCGGGATGGTCCCGATGAACACGGTCCTCCTCGCCACCGCCGGCGGCGTCGCCGGTCTCGGCGTCTTCCTCCTGGTCGTGTGGATCGCCCCGATCGTGCGCGACTCCCTCCGGTCCCGCAGGGCCGGGCCCCTGCCCCGTCCGAGCAAGGTCGTCGTCGCGATCGCCGTCGGCTGCGCGCTGTGGCTCCTCACGGGCTGGCCCGTGGCGGGTGCGCTCGGAGCCGCCGCCGTCTGGTGGGCCCCACGGCTCCTGGGCGGCGACGGGGAGCACAGGGAACAGGTCGCCGGCATCGAGGCGGTCGCCTCCTGGACCGAGATGCTGCGCGACCTCATGGCCGGCTCCTCGGGCCTCAACCAGGCGATCACGGCCACCGCCTCCATCGCCCCCGAGCCCCTGCGCGACGCCGTGGTGCGCCTCTCGGAGGACCTGCGCGGCGGCCGGGACCCCCGGGACGCCCTGCACACCTTCGCCGAGACCGTCGACAACCCCACGGCCGACCTCGTCGCCTCCGCCCTGGCCACCGCCACCACCCGCCACGCCACCGACCTGGGCGTCCTGCTCGGCGCGCTGTCCGAATCGGCCCGCGACCAGGCCGCCATGCTGGTCAAGGTGTCCGCCGGCCGCGCCCGCCTGCGCACGTCCTCGCGCATCATCATGGGGGTCACCCTCGGCATGGCGGCGTTCATGCTCGTGTTCAACCCCGCCTACCTCGAACCGTTCGACGGCTTCCTCGGCCAGGTCTTCCTGGCGGTCATCGGGGCGTTGTGGGCCACCGCTGTGGTGTGGATGACGCGCATGTCCCGCTTCTCCCTCGGGCCGCGAGTGCTCGCGCCCACCCCGACCAAGGAGGCCGCGCTGTGAGCCCTCTGACCGCGGCCGCAGTCGCGGGCGCCGCCCTCGGCCTGGCCCTGTGGGCCCTGGCCGCGGCGCGCTGGGCCCGCCCCTCTCTGGCCGAACGACTCTCCGACCCCCGGCCTCCGGTCCGGCTCGGCCTGCGCCCCTCCGAGGGCGGTCTGCTCACCCGGATGGGCAAGGTCGGCATCCCCCTGCTCAGCGCGGCCGGCCTCCCCGGCCCCCGTGCGATCAAGAACCTGCGCCTGTGCGACCGCGACCCCGGCGGTTACCTCGCCGAGAAGGCCTCGGGCGTGCTCATGGGAGCGCTGTTCCCGCCGGTGGCGGGGATGCTCCTGGCCTCCTTCGGCGCGCTGCCCGGAGCGGTCGTGTCCATCGCCGCCTGGGCGCTCTTCGCCGCGGTCATGTGGTTCGCGCCGGACCTGTCCCTCAACGACGAGGCGGGCAAGCGCCGCGAGGAGATGCGCCGTACCCTGTCGGGCTTCGCCGACCTCGTGGTGGTGTCCCTCGCCGGCGGTGCCGGTGTCAACGGCGCCCTCACCGACGCCTCAGCCCACGGCGGGGGGTGGGCGATGGCCACCATCCGGGAGACGCTGCGGGAGTCCTCCCTCCTGCGCGTCCCCATCTGGCGGGCGCTGCACGACCTCGGGGAGCGCTACGACACCCCGGAGTTCACCGAGCTGGCCGCCAGCCTGCAACTGGCCGGCGCCGACGGCGCGCGGGTCCGCACCTCGCTGGCGGCCAAGGCCAGGACGCTGCGCGTGCAGTTCCTCGCGGAGATGGAGGCCGAGGCCCAGTCCGCCACCGAGCGGATGAGCCTGCCGGTCGTCCTCCTCTTCGCCGGTTTCCTCCTCCTGCTGGGCTACCCGGCCATGAGCCTCATCCTCTTCGGTACCTGACCTCGCATCCTCCTAGGAGAACGACATGAAACTGACCGAACTGTACCTGCGCGTCCACCACGCGCTGACGTCCCGCGACGACGACGGCTACTCCACCGAGACGGTCATCATCACCGCCGTCCTGGTCGGCATCGCCCTGCTCGCCGTGGCCGCCATCAGAGGCGTCGCCACCGAGTACATCGGCCAGATCGGCACCCCCGGCGCAGGCGGCGGCACCGGCGGCACCGGCGTCGAGTAGGGATCACCGTTGCGACAGCTTCGAGACGACAGGGGCAGCACCGAGATGGCGATCGCCGCCCCCGCGCTGCTCCTCCTCGTCATGCTGGTCGTCCAGGCCGCCCTGTGGATGCACGGCGACCACGTCGCGGCCGACCTCGCCCGCCGGACGGCCGAGCAGTCGCGCACCGTCGACGGCGGGTCCACCTCGGTGGGCCCGCCGGCCGGCTCCGTCCTGACCGACGTGAACGTCGCCGTCGACCGCGGCGCCGAGGAGGTCCGCGTGACCGTGACCGGCCACGTCCCCAGCGTCATCCCCGGCCTCTCCTGGCCGGTGGAGCACGTGTCGGTCGCCCCCGTCGAACGCTACGTCCCCGGAGGTGAGGCCCCGTGACGACCCGCGACCGCGGCTCGGCGTCGGTGGAACTGGCCATCGTCGCGCCGGGCCTGTTGCTCTTCGCGATGCTCATGGTGTTCGCCGGACGCGTCGTCGACGCCCGGGCCACCGTGGACGAGGTCGCCCACTCCGCCGCCCGCGCCGCCTCCCTGGAGCGCACCGCCCCGGCGGCCTCCGCGACGGGTACGGCGATCGCCGCCGCCACCCTCCGGGAACAGGGCCTGGCGTGCGTCGACCACGGCACCACCGTCGACCACGGTGGGCTCGTGCCCGGCGGGGCGGTCACCGTGTCCGTGCGGTGCACGGTCTCCTTCTCCGACCTGCTCGGTGTGGCCTTCCCCGGCAGCCTCGACGTCGAAGGCGGCTCGACGGTCGCCGTGGACACTTTCAGGGGGACCCCGTGAAGACCACCGACGCCACCGACGATCGCGGACAGGTCACCGCCTTCGTCGCCATCATGGCCCTGAGCTTCATCGTGTGCCTGGGTCTCGTCTACGAGGGAGGGGAACTGCTCCAGGCCCGCCGCCAGACGGCGACGCTCGCCCAGGAGGCCGCGCGCGTGGGCGTCCAGCAGATCGACTGGGACGCCTACCGCGAAGGGGCCCAGGAGGTGCCCTTGGACGGCTCCGCGGCCGTGGCCGCGGCCCAGGCCTTCCTCGCCGCGGCCGGGGCCACCGGAACCGTCACCGTGAGCGGGGACTCCGTGACCGTGACCTGCACGCTCCCCTACTCGTTCACCCTGATCCCGGCGGGATCGACGACCGTCGAGACGACGGCCACCGCACGCCCCTACACGCAGGCGACCCCTTGACACCCTTTGTGAGGCGGAGATGCATCCTCTGAGCAGGCTGGGCGCGGCCGTGTTCGCGCTCGCCTTCCTGGTCGGTATCCCCTACGTGCTCCTGTGGTACGTCCCCTGGCCGGAGCTTCCCCCCTCGTGGGACGTCGCCATGGCGCACCTGCGCGGTCGGCGCCTGCCCCCGGGCGTGCCGACCGCCGCGCTGATCTCGGCCCTGTGGGTGCTGTGGGGCTTGTTCGCCCTGGCGATGGCGGCCGAGATCACGGCCCGGCTCCGGGGCGTGCCCCTGCGGCTGCGCCCCCTCGGCCCGCTCCAGGCGGTGGCCGCGACCGCGGTGGCCGCCACCGCGGTCACCCCCGCGGCCGCCTTCGCCGACACCGTCGAGGAGGCGGTGGACCGGGGGGAGGAGGAGAGCGGCTCGGCACGGGAGGAGGGCGTCCCGCCCACCCCGACCGGAGACCGGCGGGAGGGGGCCGTCGAGCGGACCCGCACCGTCAGCGGGTTCGAGCTGGGGTCCGCCGAGCTGACCGAGCGGATGCGCGACGACCTCGCGCCCACCGTGGAGATGCTCGGGGACCACTGGGACGAGGACGTCCCCGTCGAGATCACGGGCCACACCGACCCCAGCGGCGATCCCGACCGCAACCAGGAGCTGTCCGAGAAGCGGGCCCAGGCGGTGGCCGACTACCTGGAGGAGTCCCTGGGCGAGGACGCCCCCGACACGGACGTGCGGGGCGTGGGCTCCGACCAGCCGGTCGAGGGGCCGCCCGAGAGCCAGCGCCGCGTCGAGATCGCCTACACCCTGGCCCCCGCCCCGGCGCCCGCGCCGCAGCAGGAGAGCGGGGATGACGGTGCCCCCGAGGAGGCCGCCGCCCCGGCGGAGGTCCTGGAGGAGGAGGCCGAACCGCCCGTCGTCACCGTGGAGAACGCCTCCGCCGTCACCGAGGACGGCCAGGACGGCCCCCGGGTCGTCGTCCTACAGATCCCCGACGGCGCCGTCGCCGGGGCCGTGGGCTTCGCCGGCCTCGCCGGGGGCTACCTGCTGGGCAGGCGCGGCTCCTTCGTCCCGAGGATGGCGCTCAGCCTGCCCCGGCCGCGCCTGCTCACCGGCCGTCCGCGCCGCCTGGAGCTCACGTCGCCGCCCGAGCGCCCCGTGCCCACCGACGAGATCGACGAGCGCGTGACCGTCGAACTCGACCACGTCCCCGGTCTGGGCCTCAGCGGCAAGGGCGCCGACGCCGCGGCCCGCCGTCTCATCGCCAACGCCCTGGACCCGTTCGAGCCCCTCGCGGTGCGCGTCCTCATCACCGAGCGCGAGGCCGTTCGGCTGCTCGGCGAGACCGGCCGCGACCTGCTGCGCGATCGGCCGTGTGAGCCGGTCACCATGGTGCCCACGATGCAGGACGCGCTGTCGGTCCTGGCCTCGGAGCTGCACGCCATGGCCGAGGAGGAGCGGGCGCCGCTCGCCCTGATCACCTCGCCCGACCCCCAGCACGAGCACGCGCTGTCCGGGCTGCTGCTGCACGGCCAGCACCGCGGCGTCACCGCCGTCATCCTGGGCAGCTGGCCCCTGGGCGGCAACTGCGTGGTCGACCTCGACGGGCTGATCTCGCAGACCAGCCAGCCGCTCTCCACCCTGTTCCACTGCTCCTGGGCGGGATCGACCGCGGAGGAGGTCCACGAGGCCGTCCTCGCCTACCACGAGGCGGACCACGCGCTGTCGGAGCGGCCGGAGCGGCCTTCCTCTCGTCGCGACACCGAGGCGTGGGAAGCGGAGCGCGGGCGCCCCGTGCTCGTCGCCGAGGACTGGGACGATGACGACGCCTTCACGCCTGTCGGCGACGACGCCGTCTGGGATCGGCTCACCCGCGCCTGGGACGAGGAGTCCGAGTCCTTCGCCGACGACGGCTTCGGCGACGCGTGGTCGGGCGGGGGCGAGGCGACGTGGGACGAGGACACCGACGCCGTCGCGGACCGTGACCGCGAGTGGGATCACCGGACGGCTCCGGACGACGGAGTGTCCGTCGACGCCGTCTTCCGCGGGGTTCACGGGCAGGACGCGGACACCGCCACCGGAACGGGCGCGCGGGAGGCGGCCGTGGTCGACGAC
This sequence comes from Nocardiopsis sp. N85, assembly GCF_028882275.1. GTDB lineage: Bacteria > Actinomycetota > Actinomycetes > Streptosporangiales > Streptosporangiaceae > Nocardiopsis > Nocardiopsis lambiniae. Next base: position 243,573 of record NZ_JARBUT010000006.1, on the reverse strand, counting down.
CACGACGACTCCTGGTGGGACGAGACCCCGAGCGTCGCGCCGGTCACGGACCGGGAGGAGACCGCGGACGGCGACGCGTCCTCCACGGCCCTTGGCGGTGTCGCGGCCGACACGGGCACCGAGCGTGCCGAGGCCCCGGTCACCGACCTGTCCGGGGAGGAGCGGGGCGCCACCGCCGAGGCCGACGCGCGCGGCGACGAGGAGGGGACCGCCCGCGTTCGGGAGTCCGGTGCGACCGGTGACGCCACCGGCACGGAGAACACCGCCGCCCCGTCGGCGGGGGAGGAGGAGACGGCCGCCGAGGCCTTCGCGGGTTCCGGTGTCGCGGCCGACCCGGTCGCGGACTCGACCGTCCAGGGATCCGCCGCGCCCGGCGCGGGTTCCGGTGATGCCCTCACGGACGCCGACGCAGAGCGTGCCGCGGCCCCGGTCGCGGAGCCGACCGTCGAGGCCACCGCCGCCGCGCCCTCCCCGGCGGGTTCCGGTGGGGAGACCGCCGCGCCGATCGTGCCCGTGGGGAACGCCGCCGGTGACCGGGACGAGGACCGCGCCGCGGCCCCGGCGGAGGCCACCCCGGCGGAGGCCGACTCGGGCGCGGCGCACGCCGCCGGACCGTTCGCCGACCTGTCGGGTGGGTCCGGTGCCCACCGCGACGGTGACCGGGACACTCCCGCCCGGGAGCCCGAGGGCGCCGCCGGTGCGGAGAACACCGCCGCCCCGTCCGGAGACACGGCGGCCGGTGCGGACACCACCGCGCGCGCAGAGGGCTCCGGCGACGCCGTCACCGGCCCGGGTGCCGAGCGCTCGGCGGAGCCGGTCGCGAACCCGACCTCGGAGGGCTTCCTGGCCGCCCTGACCGAGGAGGACCGGGCGGCGACCACAGCGCGGCGCAAGGGCGCCGCACGCCCCGCGCCCCCGGCGGCCGCGCCGCGGAACGCCGCCGGCGCCCGGCGGGCACCGAAGACGAACGACCACGGCGGGGAGACGAAGGTCCGCCACGAGCGCGTGCCGGGCCGCAAGGCCGGCCGGGTCCGCGTGGTCCGCGTGGACCGGCCGACGGTTCCGGAGCAGGGCGAACGGTCGACCCGCGATCCCGTGCGGCCACGCGCGGCCCAGCCGCTCAAGGACACCGGCGCGACCCGGCGGGCACAGCAGCAGGCCCGAGCCGCCGTCGCCGCACAGGTCCTGGTCGGCCAGGAGGAGGCCCCGCCCTCCGAGCGCCCACAGCCCGCCAAGCCGCGTAAGGCCGGTCGGGGGCGGGCGTGGAGGCCTAGGGAAGAGGACTGAGCGCGGCCTGTCGGGTCCCCGCCCGATGACGCGGGCGACCCACGCGCATGCGCGTGGGTCGCCCGCGTGAGCCTTCCGTACGGCCGGGTCAGCGTCGTCCGCCGCCGGGCCCCGTCGGGAGGTCGAGGGTGTTGCTGATGTCGAAGGCCTCCTCGTCGGAGACCTGGTAGTTGCGGGCCGACCGCATCACCTCGTCCGCGGTGCGGTCGAAGGCGACGACCAGCGCCTCGCCGAACTGGTCCAGCATGTCCACCCGGGGCGTGAGGTTCTTGTTGAGCGAGTCCGAGATCTCGTCGCCGGACCCCCAGATCCTCCTCAACTCGCCACGTTCCGAGACCAGGCGCGTGAACGCCTTCCGGATCATCTGCCCGGGTTCGCGCAGGGCCTCCCCGGCGCGGGCCATCTCCTCGGGGTTCACCGTCAGCTTGTTGTACGTCATCGTCCTCCCCTGCCGTGCGCGGCGCCGCCCCGGCGCGTCCGTGCTCCCTCCACGTTCTAGCGGCGGAGGGTGAAGGGAACGCGTGGGGCCGTCGACGCTCGGGTGTACACGGGGGGACGCGCGTCAGGCGCCCTGGGAAGGACTCAGGACGTCGGAGAACGCGGCGTTCAGCTTCTCCTGCCGGGACCGCCCGGCCTCGCCGCCCGTTTCGGCGGAGGGGGCGGCCGTCGACGCGGTCGGGCCGGGGGGCCCGCCGACGGCCTCCGAGGCGTGTCCCGCGGGGAGGATCTCGGCGTGCAGGACGTATCCCCGGCCCCACGGTTCGACGGAGAGGATCCGGTAGGAGGCCCCCCGGGCGAGGATGATCTCGCGCTCGCCGGGGTACAGGCTCCGGTCGCCCACCCACAGGCCCCGCGTGCCCGGCGGTAGGGAGAAGCGGATGAGATCGGTCGGGGAGCCGCCCGCCGCGCCGGGACGAGTGCCCAGGGAGACGGACATGTAGCCCGGATCCGTGAAGGTTCGACCGATCAGGGACGCGGGGTCGGTCGTGCCGCCCGGGGCCAGGTGCTCGAAACCGAACACCCCCCGTACCGCTTCGACCCCCTCCGGCAGGCTCTGCCCGGTGGCGCGGTCCAGGTGCTCGATGATGTTCAGGACGTCCCGCGCGTCGGGGTAGCTCCCGCGTCCCCTCTTGTCGGGGAGTGTGTCGGCGATCAGGCCCGCGCCGCCCGCGCGGCTCCGGAGGTTCTCCAGGGCGACGTCGGGATGGGGGGCGTCGACGACGCTCCTGACGACCGCCTCCTGCTCCGGGGTGAGCGTCCCGCCGTCCAGGAGCCGCGGCAGGATCTCCAGGGCCGGCCACCGGCCGCCGTTGATCTCGTAGAGGGTCCAGCCGGGGTGCGCGCGGCTCTCCTCCCGTCGCCGGTCGAGTTCGGCCTGGACGGTGGCCTCGTCCAGTGGCCGCAGACGGGAGAACTCGGCGACCCAGCCCTCGGCCGTGTAGGCGTCGACGAATCTGCGGGTCCGAGGCGGGAGCGCGTCGTAGGTGTTGGCGTTGAAGCCGGGGTCGTGCAGGAGCCGGCCGTAGGGGAGGACGTCGGCTTCGGAGGGGAACCGGAGGATCCCCGTGGAGTCCCGCCGCCCCAGACCGTGGTCGGGGATCTCGGACGACGCCGCCTCGTCGGTCGGGCCCGTGTCGCGCGAGAAGGCGTCGGGGGCGGGGCCGGTGAGGGCGGTGGTGTCCTCGGTACCGGGCACCTCGGTCTCCCGAGGGGCGGGGGGGAGGGACCCGAGGGTGCCGCGCTCCTCGGTTCCGCTGCTCTCCTCGGCCGTTTCGGTCGCGTGCGGTTCCGGTGAGGGCGGCGGAGAGCCTTCCTCGGTCGTGGTGCGCGGGTCGGTGCGCGGTGCGGGCGGGTCCTCGTGGGAGGTGGTCTCCTCCGAGACCGTGCTCGCCGGCTTCGGGGCCGGTGGTGTCGGGGTCTCGCCGCCGGTCGTTCCTTCGGTTCCGGTGGTCTCTCCCGTGGGCGCGGTGTCCGTCGGGTCGGTCTCGGCGTGTCCGGGGTCGGGCGGGAGGGGCGTCGGCGGGGTGTGGGCGGGTCGGGGGCGGGGTGAGCCGGGTGGGGTGGCGTCGTAGATGTCGGTGTCGTCGAGGGTGGTCTCGGCCGTGGGCGCGGGTGGCGGAAGCACGCTGCCCGTCGGCCCCTCGCTCCCGTGACCCTCCTCCGCCAGGCCCATCGGGGACGTCATGAACGGCGGCAGCCCGATGCTCCACGCGGGCCGCTCGGAGCCGCCGACACCGTCCGAGACGAAGAAGTCGTCGTGGAGCGTCGGTTCCGGTGCCTTCGCGTCGCTCTCCCCGCCGCGCGGCGGGCCGCCCTCCGACTCCGTCTGCGGCACCGCCGGGGTCCGCGCCCCCCGCAGGTCGCGCAACGCGTCGACCAGATCCCGCATCGTGGAGTTCCGGACCCTCTCCGCTGCGTGGTAGGCGTCCTCCAGTTCGCGGTAGCGCTGCTGGAGGCTCAGACCGCCGGCGCCGGGGTCGTCGACCTGGCCGACGAACGAGAACAGCTCCCCGCGCGTCTTGAAGTACGCCGCGTCCGCCTTGGTGAACGCCGACTCCGCCTTCGCGTACCGCTCGATCGCCGGGGAGTCGGTGTCCAGCCCCCAGGACCGCGCCTGGTCGGCGTCGACCCAGCGCAGCACCGAGGAGTTGGCCTGTCCCCCTCGCGGAAGGGCCGTGCCGTTCGTGCTCTCCGCCCAGATGAGCCAGCGGGCCGGGACGCGCACGAGGAACATCCGCTTGGTCCCCGGGCCGCTCGCCACGGCTCCGTGCCGCTGTGCGGCGGAGTTGCCTCCGCGGGCACCGCTCAGGGCGGCGGACTCGGCCTCCCCGGCTTCGCGGACGCGGTCCTGCGGACGCCCGGTCTCCGTGGCCTGGCCGCCCACTCCCAGGTTGCCCACCTTCTGCTCCGCCGTGGTGTGCGACTGTCGCCCGCCCTCCTGGTCCGAGTCGCGGGCGCGGCTGTCGGTGCTGACGCCTTCGATCGTGGCCGACCCGGTGTCGAGCAGGGCCCGCGCCTTGACCACCGACTTCCCGAACTCCGCCAGCACGGTGGGCTCCCGCGTCGCGTCGGGGGTCAGCGACAGCAACAGCATCTCGTCCTTGCGCGCGGTGATCCCCTCGGCCCGGTCGATGTTCGAGATGCGGTCGTCCAGGTACCGGGTGGCCGACGCGACCTCGGCGGCGTTGAGGTCGAGCCTGCCGTTCGGACTCGTCCACCCGTTGATCAGGGCGGTGTTGACCACGGCGGCGTCGAGCAGGACCTTCGCCTCGCCCTCGATCGCGACGGGGATCGCGGCGAGGCCACCCTCCCCGTCCTGGAAGCCGGTCCCCTGCGGCCCCTTGCGGCCCGCCACCCAGGTGTCGACGTAGGCGGAGCCGTCCAGGTCGATGACCGCCGGTTCGTAGTGCGGGCCGGGCCGGGGGGCGTCCCCCGTGGGCTCCGTCGTCTCCAGGTAGGGCAGGGGATGGACGCTCTCCTGCCCGGTGTCGTCGGCCGTGGCGGTGTACACCCGATCGCCGATGGACAGGTGCGCGTTCACCCGGATCGACGTGGTGACCTTGGCGTACGGAGAGAACAGCACCCGTTCCTGCGTCTCCTCGCGCGCGGTGCCCCCGGAGGAGGAGTCCTCGGTGAACGACTGCCGTCGGAACGCGGGGGTGCCGCCCGCGTTGACGGCACCGGTCTGTCTCCCGGTCGCGGGGTCCTCCCTGTTCCCGATGGGCGCGAGCAGGTCGACCGCCCCGCCGAAGCCCCGACCCCGGATCCTCGTGTTGGTCTCGGAGTCGGCGGTGATCTTGATGTTGCGGTCGACGTACTCCATCTGCCCGCCGAGCTGGTCGACGCGGGCGGGTCCCCGTTCGATGTCGAGGGTGAGTTTCGCGACGCGTGACCGGTTCTTGATCCGCAGATCCGGTTCGAGCGGGTCCAGCCGTGTCCCCGTGGGTTTCACCAGTACGTCCATGCTCGACCGGTTGCCCTCGATGTGTTCGCCGACCTCCTTGATGAGATCCTCGCGGGAGTGGACCGTCAGCTCCCACCCGTCCCGTTCCAGTTGCCGTACCAGGTCGTCGACCAGTGCGGGGACCCGGACGGGGCGTGAGTCGAACCCCTTGCCGGCCAGGTCCGGCTTGACGCCCAGACCGCCGGGAGGAGCCTGGGGAGGGCGCTGGGTACCCGGCACGACCGTGCCGTCGGGCAGCCAGGTGAGGCGGTCGTGGACGAGCCCCTGCGAGAACACCCACAGCGCGGGCACCATCATCTTCTGGGCGTCCTTGACCGGCGCGAACCAGGCCGAGTGATCGCTCTCCTTCGTGGACCGCGGAACCGAGAAGAGGAGGTCGAAGTCCTTCTTGTGCTCGGTGGCCTGGATGATCACGCCGTCGGTGACGAACTCGAAGGTGGCGCCGGTGAACTTCACCTCGTGTCGGGTCCGGTACGACACCGAGGACGACTGGCCCTGACCGTGCCCGTACGGCGTGTACCGGGCCTCCAGGCCGGGCTGGACGATGGGCCCGGAGGTGCCGCGCGGGGCCTGGCCGGGTGTCTCGGCCGTCGGCTGGGGGTTGAAGGCCCCTCGGGCGGCGACCGAGATCGTGAACGTGGTCTCGTGGGAGCGCCCGAAGCCGAAGGAGATCTCCCGCACCCGGTTGGGTTCCATCACCGCGAACTCGCGCAGGACGGCCGACACGACGTGGGTGGGCACGTACCAGGTCACCGTGGTCGGACGGGTCCGCTGGGGGGCGATGCCGTCGTCGAGTTGCAGCCGGAACCGGTCGCCGGTGCTCCGCGTGAGGCCGGGCGAGGCCGCCAGCGTCTGCGACGACGTGTGGGCGGCGATGATGGCCGCGCTGCCGTCGCGGGAGGCCACCGATCGCGAGAACGACCAGTGGTCGCGGTCCAGGGCCGCGTAGGTGAGGGACCCCACGGTGATCACGTGCTCGCCGCGGCGGAAGACGGCGGGGTTGAAGGCCTGGACCGTGCCGAACGTGTCGGACAGCAGCTCCGCCCGGGGGGTGCGTCGGATGGCCAGGGGCGGCGGTGTGGCGTCGCGCCCCCGCGGGGTGCGGCCCGTCGTGTCGTTTCCGGTGGTCCGACGGTCGGTCCCCTCCTGCCGCCCCGTCGTCGTCGCGGTGACGTCGCCCGGGGTGGTGGTCCGGGGCGGGTTCCCGGTCGTGGCGCGGGGCGTGGTGACGGTGGTCGTCCCCGGCGGATCGCCGCCGGTGGTCCGGGGCGGGTTCCCACCGTCGGTCCGGGGCGCCGACTCCCGGGGCTCGGGTACCTCCGTGACCGTCTCCAGCGCGTGCGGGGCCGACCCGTGGATCCGCACGATGCGCGGGCCGGTGGTGACGAAACCGTCGGGCCCCTCCCGGAAGAGGCGGGAGGCCGTGGGCGCCGGGAGTCTCCGGGGCGGTGCCGGATTCTCGGCGGGTGGGACGTCGAGCGGAACGCGGCGTCCCACCCGGGGCGTGTGCAGTTCCACCCGGGCCCGGGGCGAAGGGACGTCCCCGTCGCCGTTGCCGAAGATCTCGCGCCCCATGCCGGTGCTGGACACGGCCTCGGACCGCGAGGAGCGCGGGACCAGGCCGTCCTTGGGGCCGAACCACGCCGAGAACTCCGCGTTCGCGAAGAGACGGCGACTACCGCTCTTGTCCTTGACGTTGGTCTCGCCCGTCGACGACACGCCGTGTTCGCTTCGCTGCCTCGCGCGGAACTCGTTGGAGGCGCGGACGTACACACCGCCCGCCTCGGAGGGGTTGCCGAAGGAGTCGAGGCCGGTGCCGACGCTGCGGGCCGTGAAACCGAACCGTCCCTCGGCGGTGACCGAGGTGATCTTGCCCGCCTGGCGGTTCAGGCCCGACGACGAACCGGTGGTGGTGCCGGTGTGCGACTTCTCAAGGGGATCGGCCTCGGAGTAACCGGTGATCCTGGCCCGGGGCCACACGGAGATGTGGTCGTGGACCGTGACGCGGCGTTCCCTGAACTCGTTGAGCCAGGGCAGCACCTTCGTCTCGACCAGCTTGATCTCCAGCTGCCCGGACAGCCAGGCGTCCGGGTCGGACCGGAAGGAGGTCGCGTTGACCTTGGCGAGGAGCGCCTCGGTGTTCTTCCGGGCCTGGGCCTTGTTGCGCCGGTGGTTCCAGCCCGCGTGCGAGCGCCTGGGCTCCGGGGTGCCGGGCAGGGCGAGGTGCGGCAGCACCAGACCGGGGTACTGCCGGTCGATCTCCGTCAGAAGCCGGTGCGCGTAGTCCCGGAAGAAGGGGCGCGCCGGCTCCTCGTCGGGGGTCCGGATCTCGGTGCCGTCGGGGTGGGTCACGTCGCGGACCAGGGCGTCGCCGAGGTGGGTCGGTCCGCCCTCACGGTCCAGGAAGGGGTCTCCCGTCCGAGTGACGGGCTTCGTCTCGGGCCTTCCCTCGGCGAGCCGGCGGACGTCGTCCGCGGTGAGGGCCTCGGTCGCGGAGACGTCGAACAGGGTGGGAGCGGTGTCGCCGTCGAGCCACACGGCGATCGTGCGCCGCGTCCTGTACACGGCCGTGTCGGTGCTGTGGAACAGGTGCGAGTCCCACGTGTTGTCCGAGCGCCCCCGGCCGCGGGTCCACACCTTCTGGAAGCGCGTCTCGAAGGAGGGGGCCTCCACCCGGAACATGTCGCCGGGCAACCGTGACACGATGCCGGCCGACACCCCGACGAAGAAGCCCTTGAGGCGGTTGGAGAGCTGACCGGACCCACGGGTGAGGCGGTCGGTCATCTTGATGTTGAAGTTCTTGGGGATGTCCGGGACGAGTTCCATGGAGATCGGATGGGACCAGAGCGTGATCAGCCGTGAGCCGCCCTCGGCGTCGGGCACGCTCACGGTCCGGGGCTCGCTCGTCATGGTGGGCAGCTGGGTCATGACGATGTCGTCGGAGAACACCTCCATCACACCGCGTCGGTCCAGTTCGCGGTGCAGGGCCCGCGACCCGGTCTTGGGCTGGGACACCACGGCCGGGGCGTCAGCGTCCCCCCGGGTGCGGTGGAGCACCCTGCGGGTGCCGGCGCCCGTCCCCGGCGGCTCGAACCCGAGACGCTCGGCGATCCAGGAGTTCAACGTGGTGGGCGGGGCGTCGTCCTCCGAGCGGGACGTGCCGCTCCCCTCGGAACCGGACCCGTCGGACTCGCCGGTGGCGCGGCGGGTGATGGAGTCGATCGCGATGGGGTGTGAGTTGGCCAGGTAGCCGCCGTACCTGCGGTCGTCACTGTTCGTCCTGGTATCGCGGGTGTTGTCGGTCCCGTTGCCGCCGGTGGTGTTCGTTTCCGTGGTGTTCGTGCCGGTGGCGGTGGCGGTGTCCGCCCCGGTGCCGTGGGTGGTGGAGCCGGTGCCGTTGTTCCCGGAGGTGCCCGTTCCGGTGCCGTTGCCGGTCCCGGTGCCATCGGTACCGGTGGTGTTCGTTCCGGCCCCACCGGTTCCGGTGCCGTTGGAGGGCGGTGTCACCGGCGGCGCCCACAGGTCCGTGAACGTGATCCGCGCGGGCAGGTCGTCACGGTGCTGCACCCCGCCCATCAGGACGAGTTCCACCCCCTGCGGAATGCGGGCCGGGGGCGGGGTCCGCGGAGCGTTCCGTCGGGTCCCGCCACCTCCGTCGGTGGTGGTCGTGGTCGGTGGCGGGTTTCCCGAGGTGTCCGGTGGGGTCCCGTCGGCGGTGGTCGTGGTCGGTGGCGGGTTCCGCCGGGTGAGCAGCTCGATGCCGTCGACCCCCTCGGTGGCGGTCGTGGCCGTTGGCGGATCCCCCGAGGCGTCCCTTCGGGTACCACCGGTTCCCTCGGTGGTGGTCGGTGGCGGGTCCCCCGAGTCGTTCCGCCCGGTTCCACCGGTCGCCTCGGGGGTGGCCCTCGCCGGGCGCGGGCCTCCCTCGACCTGCCATGTGGCGGTCAGGTCGCTGTTGTAGGTCTCCCCCGCACCGGCCATCTCCGTGGTCAGGAGCTGAGTGTGGTTCGTGTCGCCGGACTGTTGCTGTACCGCCGAACCCCCGAAGGCCGACACCCGGCCGCCGACCGCGGGGGCCGGGATGGCGTCCACGCCGAAGAGGTTGGCCTGGACGCCCACGACCGGTCGTCGGGCCTTACCGGAGAGTCCGGACTCGCCCCTCGACGTCTGGGTCTGCTCGTCGTGCAGGCCCTTGTACTTGGCCGTCGCGGCACCAGGCCGGTCCCGCCCGCCGCTGCGCCACGCGTTCTCCGAGCTCAGACGCAGCGTGTAGGTCCTGCCGTCGGAGGAGGTCCGGCTGACGCCGTCGGGGGAGAAGAAGTCCCGGGCGTCGGTGGTGAGTCCGTTCCCCAGGAGGGCGCGGACGTCGTCGGGCAGCCCCGGGAACGTGTCGAGGACGGCGTCGGGGTCGACCCGGACGCCGTAGGACTCGATCCACCGCGACTCGATCAGGTAGTTGAGCCGTAGGGCGTCCGGGTCCCCCTCGGTACGGGAGGTGCCCACAGGAGGTGGCGGGACCCTGCCCGGAGGTCCCTCCGGAAGGGCGGGGGCCTTCGGGGCGGGCTCGGGAGCCTCGGTCTCCTTCGGAGCCCTGCTCGTGCCCGACTCCGGGTCCCCGCCGGTCTCACCGCCGGTCGCCTCGGTCCCGGTCCGCTCGGCCGTCGGCTCGGGCCGCTTCGTGGGGGGCCTTTCGACCTCCTTGCCCTTCGGTTCCCTGGTCTCGGGCGTCTTCTCCTCGGATCCCTCGGCCTCGGACTCCTCTGCCTCGGGGCCTTCGGCCGGGGGTTTCTCCGTTTCCGGTGCCTTCACGCCGGATTCCTCGGTCTCGACCTCCTTGCCCTTCGGTTCCCTGGTCTCGGGCGTCTTCTCCTCGGATCCCCCTGCCCCGGATTCCTCCGCCTCGGGGTCCTTCACCTCCGTGAAGGGGTCCGGCAGGCCGTCGCGCTCGCCTCGCGGGTCGACCGATCCGCCCTCGGAGCCGACGGACACGTCCTCCGCCGCGACCTCGGACTCCGTGGCCGGGGGAGTGGGCGGGCCCGGCTCCTCGGTGAGGCCGCTGGTACCGGGCGTCTCCTCGGGACCGGACTCCGGCAGCAGGCCCGGCTCCCTCTCGCGGCGGGGCGGCCCCTGGAGCGGATCGCGGCCACCGCCCGTTTTCGGCGCACGCGAGGTCTCCGCCTCGGAGCCGCTCCTGCGGTCGGCGGACTCGACCGGCGGGGGCGCTCCCACGACGGAGGTGTCGGACACGGTCGTCTCGGCGGACTCGCCCGAGGAGGGCGGGGCGCCCCCGGTGTCCGGGGTCTCCTCGCCTTCGGCGGCCGGTTCCTCCCGATGGAGGGACACGGGGTCGTCCTGGCGGGCGGAGGCCTCGCCCTCGCGGTCGGCGACCGAGAACCCCTTCTCACCCCCCTTCTCCACGCCGGTGTCCTCGGTGGGGTCGGTGACGGGGGTTTCCCCGTGCCCTTCGCCCCGGGTGCTCTCGCCCTGGGCGGCGGGGGTTTCCTCGTGCCCGGTGAGGTCGTTCTCCGGATCGGGGAGGGGGGACCCCGCGTCCTCCTCGCCGCCCTCCTCCCGGACCGGGGGAACCGGACCGTGTTCCTCCCCGGTGGGCGGCGCGGCCGAGTCCGAGCCGGTGGCCTCCGGCCCGCGGCCGTCCGAGAACGGCGGCTCCGCCGACGGCGCGGCGGGGACCGCCTCCGGAGGAGCGGGCGTGCTCTCCGTTCGCGATGCGCGCACCTCGTCCGAGGTGCGCTCGGCGTCCCACGGCGTGCCGTCCGCCTCCGTGACGGGCGGGCCGCCCGTCACCACGGGCGGATCCGAGGAGGCGAGCACGTCCTCGTGCGCGGTGTCCTCGGAGCCGCCCGTCTCCGCGGTGTCGTGGACACCGTCCCGCGACGGGCCCGAGCCCGCACCCTCCGGACGTCCGGAGGCCGAAGCCCCGGGCGCGCCCGAGGACGGGGACGGCGACGCGGGCGACCCGGAGGGCGGCGCGGGAGCCGCCACCACCGGAGGCGGCACGGGCGCGCCCTCGGAGCCGGTCCCCCCGACGTCACCGTTCAGGGAGCGGAAGAACTCACCGATGTCGATGCCCTCGGCCGGGCCCTCCGACGAGCGCGGGTCGAACCGTCCGGACCCGTCGTCCGGCGACAGACGTGGGAGGCCCCCCTCGGCGTCCGCGTCCCCGCCCGTGCCCCGGCCCTCCCCGTGGAACGACCCGTCCTCGGACGAGGGGGAGATCGGGGTCTCGGAACCGTTCCCGTGAGAGCCCCCGTGCCCCTGAGCGGTGGGCGCGCCGGACGTCGGCGGGGCGGTCTCCTCCTCGGAGCGCTCCCGGTCCGGGGGTGCCTGCGCGGACCGGTCGCCGCCGGTGTCCCGGACCGTGGGGGGCGGTTCCACCAGGGTGGCCGGAGGTGTGCGCCCGGTCCCGCCGGTGCGGTCCCCGCCCGTGGTGTCGTCCGCCCCCTCGCGCTCCGGTGCCGGGGCGGGTGGCCGGCCGGGCCGGTCCCGGTCTCCCTCGCCGGAGGCGGCCGTACCGTCGGACTGCGGCGCGGAGCGCTCCCCGCCGCGTCCGCCCGTGCCGGACTCCGCGTGCGGGGCGCCCGGGGCCCGCCGTCCCGGGTCCTCGTCACCCCTCGGGCGCGCGGCGGAGTCCTCCCCGCCCCGGGACGTCTCCCCGCCGTCCCCGCCGTCCCCGTCGTCCGACCGGTCCGAGAGGTCCGACGGGGCGATGGTCGACACGTCGTCGCCGTCCCCGTCGTAGCTCTCGAAGGACGACATGTCGTCCCCGCCGCCGCCCCGCAGGCGCAGGATCGGTCCGTCGTCGGACTCGAAACCACGGTTCCCACCTCGTGGCGGGGGCGTCTCCCAGCCCGACGACACGCTGGAGGCGTCGTCGTCGGAGACCGTCCCCCGGGACCCCGGGTCGGGGCGGCCCGGCCCCGGCCCGTCGAGGTCGAGTGCCGGACGGTCGTTGAGGTCGCGCAGGTGGCTGAGGGAGTCGAGGCCCTTGAGGCCGCCGGCCACGGCCAGGTCGTGGACCACCGAGGTCGAGGCCCCGGCGACCGCCGACATGCCCGACGCCGACCACTCCTGCTCGGGCGAGAACCACAGGTTCGTGAGTCCCTCGCCCACGTAACCCTCGAACGCCCCGGAGGCCGCGCCGATGCCCAGCGACGTGGCCCGGTCGCGCCAGCGGGCGCCGAAGTCGGCCACCGTGCGGCCGAAGGCCTCCGGCACGTCCCGCGCCAGGTGGTCCCGGGTGCTCTGGGGGAGCGGCGCGGAGGCCAGCACGTCGTCCAGGGAGGAGGTCATGCGCGGCGTGTTCCAGGTGCGCAGCAGCGTCTTGGCGTAGTCCCGTCCCAGGTTCCGGGCGGCGGCGTCGCCGATCGTGTCCCCGAAGTGGCGGGCGAACATGTCGCCGGACCCGTCGACGAACCGCCGGGCGTGGTCCAGGCCCACGCTCGCGGTGTTGGGTCGCTGGGCCGCGCCGAGGAACTCGTTGGAGTTGCGCGCGAACAGGTTGACCAGGTCGCGGTTGAACTCCGGGGTGATGCTTCCCGGGGGCGTCGGGACGCGCACCGGGGGGACGTCGGGTCCGTCGCCGGGGGGATCCCGGGGCGGCGGGGTCGGGCCGTCGCCGGTCGGGTCCCGCGGCGGGGGCGTCGGGTCCGGGGTGTCCCGGGGCGGCGGGGTCGTGAACGTGTCGGAGATGTCCCGCGGCGGGGGAGTGGTCGAGTCGGGTCCCGCCTCCCGTCCGGGCGGGCCGGTCGGCGGGTCGGGGAGGATGTCGCGGGTGGGCGGCGGCGGGGGCGCGGGCGGGTCGGGGAGGTTCTTGCCGAAGAGCTTGGCCAGCTGGCCGCTGAGGAACAGGTCCGCGCCGAACGACAGGCCCGCGCCGAGCAGGCCCTCGACGAACGCGCCCGCGGCGGCCATCCGGGTGAGTTCCTTGTCCCATCCCTCCCGGTTCCCCTGGTCCATCTGGATGCGCTGGATCAGCAGGTCCATCGTCACGCCGAACATCTGCGCGATGAACAGGTGGCTGAGCAGGTTCCACACCAGCCAGTTGAGGATGCGCCGGATGATCTGGCTCTTGATGAACTTGAACAGGGGGATCAGTTTCAGCGACGCGCCGAAGGTGAACTTGGCCGTGGCGATCGCCCAGGCGATCTCCAGCACCAGCTGGATGAGCTGGCCGATGATCATCCACTTGGCGTACTCGACCTGGTTGGCCGCGTCCTTGGCGTACTGGCGGATCTCTCCGGCCAGCTCGGCGGCCTCGCCGATGTAGTCGCGCTCGCCGGCGGTGAACTGGGCCAGGGAGTTCTCGAAGTACTCGGTGGTGCGGCTGTCGAACGTGGACCGCACCTTGCGCCGCAGTACCAGCACCAGGTCGGGCAGTTCGGTGGCGAGGATGTACTCGACGGTCGCGTACGCGTCGGAGAGGTCCCGCAGTCGGTCCTCGTCGACCTTGGGCCACCGGGTCCCGGTGAGCCCGTAGAAGAGGTTGGCCAGTTCGTCGGGGATCTCCATCCCCATGTGCGCCCTCGCGTCCTGCCGGTCGGTCGCCTCGTGTCCGTGCCGGGGCCTCACGGGCCGCCCGACGCGATGATCGTAGAGCGGCGCACGGAAGCGCGCACCGGTGTCGCGGACCCCTTTCCGAAGTGTTCGCCCACCGGTCACCGAGAGCGCACCGGCCGGTGGTCGCCCGTCCGAAAACCCTTGTGGGCCAAGGCTTTCCCGTCGCGTGAGCACTCCAGGGAGCGGAAGAACGCCACGGCCGCCCGGAAACGCCGGCAAGGCGCGACACGGCCGGCCCATCACCGACGCCCCGCCGCCCGCGAAGGAGATCGTCGGTCCGGGTTTCGCGGGGACGGGCGGGGCCGACCCGCGTCGCGGTTCCGTCGGACCGCCCCCGCCGGTGAGGGCCCGGGGCCGCGGGGTCCGATCCGACGTACGGAATCCCGTGGGTCGGGGTGTCGGTCATTCATGGTCGGCCATGACCGTGGGTAATGAGAGGAGGTGAGGCCGCTTGCGGGCGGCGTGGTCCTCCGTGCGTCGAGAGGCAGGCCATGAGCACGACCCTGATCGAGGTCGCCCCCGGTGTGCACCGTCTCGGCGACGCGGTGGTGAACTTCTACCTCATGGAGACCGACGAGGGCCTGGTCCTGGTCGACTCCGGTCTGCCCGACCACAGCGCCGTGCTCCTCGACGCCGTGGCCCGGGTGGGCGGCGACCTGCGGGCGGTCGTCCTCACCCACGGGCACGCCGACCACATCGGACTGGCCGCGCGCGCCCTGAGCCGCACCGGGACGACGATCTGGGTGCACGAGGCGGACGCCCCGCTCCTGGGCGGCGGACCCGACCGTGCGATGGCGTACAGCCCGCCCGAGCGTTCGATGGTGCCCTACCTGTTGCGGCGTCCCAAGGTCGCCTGGTTGCTCGCCCACCTCGAAGGGATGGGGGCGTTCAACACGCCACCGATCGCCACCTACTCCACCTTCACCGACGGGCAGGTCCTGGAGGAGGTGCCGGGGAGCCCCCGGGTGGTGGGCGCTCCCGGGCACACCCCCGGGAGCGCGATCCTGGTGTGGCCCGAGCGCGAGGTGGTGTTCACCGGCGACGCCCTGGTCACCCACGACCCGACCACCGGTCGCACGGGGCCCACCGTGGTCAGCCGCATGTCCACGCACGACGGGGCCATGGCGCTGGCGTCCCTGGACCGTTTGGCGGCTTTGGGGGAGAAGGGGACGGTGCTGCCCGGTCACGGGGACCCCTTCACCGCGGGGCCGCGCGCGGCGGCCGAACGGGCCCGGGCGCGGGGGATCGAATAGGCCCCTGTGTTCCGCTCGTCGGCGCGGACCGGTGCCGGGGCGGACAGGGGTGGTGGCCGTGTCGACGAGGTCGACGCGACCACCACCCCGGAGAAGGTCGTCCGGTGTCACTCCACGGGGAGGGTCCTCTCCTCGCGCCGCACCTTCACCTCGGTGATGGTGCGGCCGTTGGTCCGGGTGACCTCCACGGTCCAGTCGTCGAACTCGACCGTCTCACCGGGCTCCCGGGGGATGTGGCCCAGGACGGCGATGATCAGGCCCGCGACGGTGACGTAGTCGCCCTCGGGCGGGTCGTTCAGGGACAGGTCGATGTCGGACAGGTCGTGCACCGGGTAGGTGCCGGGGAGCGTCATGGTCCCGTCCTCGTTGGAGACGACGGTGCGGATGTCGGAGTCGGTCTCGTCGTAGATCTCGCCGACGATCTCCTCCAGCAGGTCCTCCAGGCTGACGATGCCGTCGATGCCGCCCATCTCGTTGACGACCACGGCCAGTTGCTGGCGTTCGGCCGTCATCCGGCGCAGGGCCAGGGAGACGACCAGGGAGTCGGGCAGCAGCATCGGCTCGCGGGCCACGTCCCGGACGGAGCCCGTGCCGCGGACCAGATCGGACCAGTGCACGATGCCCAGGACGTCGTCGAGGTCGTCGTCGGCCACGATCGGCGCGCGCGAGTGCCCGTGCTCGGCGAGCATCCGCGTGGCCTCGTCGGTGGGGGTGGCGGCGGGGATGGTGAAGACGTCGCCTCGGGGGACGACGACCTGGCGGAGCCGGCGGTCGTCGATCTCGAAGGCGCCGCTGATGATGGTGCGCTGCTCGCGGGTCATGCCGCGCTGGGTGGCGAGCATGTCGCGCAGCTCCTCCTCGCCGACCTCCTCGCGCGCGGCGGAGGGGTCGCCGCCGGTGAGGCGTACGACGAGGTCGGTGGACACGCTCAGCAGCCACACGACCGGCCGGGACAGGGTCGCGAGCAGGTTGAGCGGACGGGCGACCATGAGCGCCCAGCCCTCGGCGCGCTGCATGGCGATGCGTTTGGGGGCCAGCTCGCCGAACACGAGGGTCACGAACGTCAGGACGACGGTGACCAGGACCACCGAGACGGGCCCCGCGGCGGACCCGAGGAAGCCCAGCGGCTCGACGAGCGGCCGGGCCAGGGCCACGGCGGCGGTGGCCGAGGCGAGGAAACCGGCGAGGGTGATGCCGATCTGGATGGTGGCGAGGAAGCGGTTGGGGTCGCGGGCCAACCGGGCGACCGCCCTGCCTCCGGGGCCCCGTTCCCCCAGTTGCCTGATCTGGCCTTCGCGCAGGGTGATCAGGGCGATCTCGCTGCCCGCGAACAGGGCGTTGACCAGGACCAGGACCAGGACGAGGCCGACTTGAACCCCGTAACTCTCCATGACTGTCGTCGTCTCCGATGGTGATGGTGGCGGCGGCCTCAAGGCCGTTTCCGTGCCACCTCACCCTTCCACACCGCCCGCGCTCCTTGAGCGAACGGGAGGGCGGGATACGGACGATGCCCTTCCTGGGAGAGGGCGTCCGCTCGGGGAGGACGGCCTGCCCAGGGATGACGGCGCAGGTCACGGTAGGTGTGCGCGGGGCCGGACGAGACCCCTCGCATAGGGGGGATCACGGGGCGACCCGTGGCGCGGCGCACGCCCCCGGCCACCGGGGGCGGACCCGGCGTCCCCCCTCTTCGAGGGGGCGAGGCGCCCTTCCCGTGGTCGGGAGCGGAACGGGTGTCCCGTCCCGGAGAACGGCCGCCCCTCAGCGGAGATCCGCCGCGGCCGCCGGCCGCTCCTCCCACGCCCGCGCGGCCGCGCCGTTGAAGAAGGCGACCTCACCCGAGACCCGGATCCGCACCCGGGCACCGACCTCCGGGACCGGGTGCCGGTGCGACCGCGCCTTGATGCGCGTCCCCGTGCCCTCCACCGCGAGGTGCACCACGCTGTCGTGTCCGGCGAAGGTCACGTCGGCGATCCGTCCGGGCACCCCCTCGTCCGCGCCCTGCTCGCCCTCCACCGCGAAGACGATCCGTTCCGGCCGCACCACGACCGAACCCTCGCCCGGGCCGTCGGCCCCCGTGTACGGGGTCAGCGTTCCCAGGGCGCACTCCACCCGCCCGGAGCGCAGTTCTCCCGGGATCACCACCGTCTCCCCGAGGTACGTGGCCAGACCCGCGTCGCCCGGTCGCTCGTAGACCTCGCGGGGGGTTCCGGTCTGCACGATCACCCCCTCGCGCATCAGCGCCACACCGTCGGCGATCGACAGCGCCTCCTCGGGGTCATGGGTCACCAACAGCGCCGTGACGCCCGCGGTGCGCAACACCTGACGCACCTCCTCGCGCAGTTCCGACCGCAGCGCGGGGTCCAAGGCGTTGAAGGGCTCGTCCAGCAGGACCAGTGCCGGTTCGGGGGCCAGGGCGCGGGCGAGGGCGACCCGCTGCTGCTGGCCACCGGACAGCTCGTGCGGCATCCGGTCCGCGTACCCGGACAACCCGACCAACTCCAGGACCTCCTCCGTGCGCCCGCGGCGGTGGGTCCGCCCACGCCGTCCCAGACCGAAGGCGACGTTGCGGGCCACGGACAGGTGAGGGAACAGCGCCCCCTCCTGGGGGACGACGCCGACGCCCCGGCGTTCCGGGCGCACGTGGTTCGACCGGCCTTCGGCGAGGACCCGGTCGCCGACGCTGATCCTTCCGGCGTCGAGCCGCTCGAAACCGGCGACCAGCCGCAGCAGGGTGGTCTTCCCGCAGCCGGAGGGGCCCAGCAGGGCGCCCAGCGAGCCGTCGGGCACCTCCAGGTCGACACCGTGCAGCACACCGGTGCGGCCGAAGGTCTTCTCCGCCTCTTCGACGATGAGACCGCTCATGGAACTCACCTCTCCATCACCGTGGCCTTGCGGCCGAGGACGAACGCGGGTACCGACGCCAGGACGATGAGCATCATCGCGTAGGGGGCCGCCGCGGCGAACCGTCCCACGTTGGTGGCGCTCCACAACCGCATGGAGATGGTCTCCATTCCGGTCGGGTGCAACATCAGGGTCACCGGGAGTTCCTTCATGCAGGTGAGAAAGACGAGCGTGGCCCCGGCCGCCACCCCGGGCGCCGCCAACGGCAGGGTGATCCCGGTGAACACCTGGGGAGGGGTGCGGCCCAGTGAACGGCCGATCTCCTCCAGCCCCGGCGGGGACTGGGCGACGGCGCTGCGCACCGAGCCGACCGCGGCGGGCAGGAACAACAGCGCGTAGGCGAAGATCATCAGCGGAAGACCCTGGTACAGGGCGAAGGCGTGGTTGACCGCGAAGTAGACCAGGGACACGGCGACCACCACGCCGGGCATCGAGTAGCCCATCCAGGTCGCGCCCTCCAGCAGGCGCGGGATCCGGCCCCGGTGCCGGGCGGCGAGGATGCCCACCGGCAGCGCCAGGACCAGGGTGACCGCCGCACCGGCGGCGGACACACCGAGCGTGGTCACCGCGGTCTCGGCCATGCGCGGCAGGTCGAACCCGGCCGAGGAGCCCCGGACGATCCAGTAGGCCAGGCTGACGATCGGGAAGACCAGGGCCGCCGCCGACACCACCAGGAAGGGCAGCGTCAACACGGCCGCCGTCGACACGCGCACCGCGCGGGCCGGGCCGGGGGGGAGGTGGGCGCCGAGTTCGGCGGCGATGTCCCTGGGCGGGCGCCGGCGGGTCGCGCCGGCGCCGAGCCGGCTGAACCGGGCCCGTCCCCGGGCCCGGGCCTCGCCCCACAGCACGACCAGGGTGACCACGACCAGGATGACGCTCAACGAGGCGGCGCTCGCCATGTCGAACCGGTTGGCGTAGTCGTTGTAGATCGCCCTGGTGAAGGTGTCGTAGCGCAGGGTCGCCACGGACCCGAAATCGGACAGGACGTACAGGGCGACCAGCAGGGATCCCGCCGCCGCGGCGGGCTGCACGTGGCGAAGGGTCACCCGGACGAGCACGTACAGGGGGCCCCGTCCCAGTGCGCGGGCGACCTCCTCCTGGTCGCGGTCGGCGGATCGCAGGGCGGCCACCACGGGCAACAGGACGTAGGGGTAACAGCACAGGGTGAGGACGATCGAGGCGCCGAACAGTCCGCGGACCTCGGGGACCGCCTCCATCCACACCATGGCGGCGACGTAACTCGGGATGGCCAGGGGGAGCGTGGCGACCAACGCCCACAGACGCTGCCCGGGAAGCCGGACCCGGGTGACGAGCAGGGCCAGCCCGATCCCCAGGACCAGGCAGCTCGCGGTGACGATCGCGGTGAGGACGAGGCTGTTGACGAGGAGTTCGAGGGTGCGGCCGCGCAGGAGCGACCCGACGAGGGTGCCGACGCCGTCGCCGAACGCCTGAAGGAGCACGTAGACCAGGGGGAGCACGGCGAACAGCGCGGTGACCCCGGCCAGGAGGTAGAGCGATAGGGATCGGGGCGGGGACATGACGCGGCCGGAGCCGCCCCCGGTCGGGGGCGGCTCCGGCGCGGTGCGCTCCGAGGGGACGCGCGTCACTCCAGGCCCGCCTCGCGGAGCATCTCGACGGTCTCGTCCAGGGAGTGCAGGTCGCTCAGGTCGATGTTCGGCTGCTCCAGGGAGTCGAGCTCCTCCAGACCCTCGCCCAGGGGGACACCCGCCACGAGCGGGTACTCGGAGGTCTCCTGGGTGAAGTAGGTCTGGGCCTCTTCGCCGAGCAGGAACTCCAGGGCGGTCAGCGCGCCCTCGGGGTTGGCCGCGTCGGCGGTGATGCCGGCGCCGGCCACGTTCACCAGGCCGCCCGCGTCACCGGCGGGGAGGTAGTGCACCTCGGAGGTGACGGCGTCGGCGCCCTGCTCCTTGACCCGCTCGTACCAGTAGTAGTGGTTGTTGAGGCTGAGGTCGATGTCGCCCGACTCCAGGGCGTCGAGCATCGAGCGGTTGTTCTCGAAGGTCTGGACGTCGTTGGCGACCATGTCGTCCAGCCACTGACGGGCGGCCTCCTCGCCCTCGATCACCCGCAGGCCGGTGACGAACGCCTGGAACGAGGCGTTGGTGGGGGCGATGCCCACCCGTCCCTCCCACTCGGGGTCGGTCAGGTCCAGGACGCTGTCGGGGACCTCGTCGACGTCGGCGGGGTCGAAGACGATGACACGGGAGCGGCCGGAGACGCCGACCCACTGGTCACCGGCGTCGCGGTACTGCTCCGGGACCAGGTCGGTCACCTCGGCGGGCAGGTCGGCGAGCGATCCCTCTTGGACGAGCAGGCCGAGGGCCCCGGCGTCCTGGGCGATGAACAGGTCGGCGTTGGTGTTCTCGCCCTCGGTGACGATCTGGTTGGCCATCTGGGCGGTGTCGCCGTAGCGGACGTCGATCTCCAGACCGGTCGCTTCGCGCATCTGCTCGATCAGGGGGTCGATGAGCTCCTGGTCGCGGCCGGAGTAGATGACCAGGGCGCCCGCCTCTTCGGCGGCGCCGTCGCCTCCTTCCGTGGCGGACGTCCCCTCGCCACCGCAGGCGGTGGCCATCAGGGCGAGGACGGGGACGACGATCAGACCGAGCCCGAACCTTCGGGGTACGACGTTCATCGGGGGATCTCCTACCGAGTTGTGCTGGTACATGGACTCGGCCGGCCCGAGCTCTCTACAAAGGCGAGCCTAACCTAGGCCAGGCTCGCCTTACAATTCGGGGTCGCCATTCGGCCCGCGTGTCGTGTGGGCGGCGCTCGCGAATAGGGTTCTGTAAAACGTTTTTCCTGTTCAGTGGTAGTGGTATTCGCTTTGTCGGGGCATTGTGGGCGACCGGATGCCCGGGGGATTATTGCACTCGATGAATGTATCGACGGTCTTTCCCCGCGGGCTCCGAAACGGTGCGCTTCGAGCGGACGGCCGTCCTCATCGGGGCGCGTCCGGCGGTTCCCCGACTCGGTGGGCGCTCGTGCCCCGAGACCGCCCCCGGAGCGCGCACGGCCCCCGCCCCACCCGCCGCGAACCGCGATCCGGCCCCGGGCGCGATGCGGGGACGCACGACACCGGCCGGCCGGACCGTACCCCCGGGGCCGATCCGGGAGGCGCGCCGCCGCTGTACGCTGGCCCCGTGCCCGGCCTCCTCCGCTCCCTGTGGGACGAGCCCCGCCCGCCCCACCCGCCGCGGCGGACACGGTGGGACGCGGCGCTCGTGATCGTGCTCGTCGCCCTCGCGGTGCTCGAAGGAGTGCTGCGCCCCGACCTCCCCTGGCGGTGGCTGTCGGTCGTGCTCGTCATCGGGATGACCCCCACCCTGCCGTGGCGTCGTACCCGACCGCTGCCGATGCTCGCGCTCGCCTTCGGCCTCTCCGGACTCGCCACGGCGGCGCTGGGCGGCGAGATCGTCGCGCTGTACACGATGGTCGCCTTCCTGCTCCTGCCGTACGCGCTCTTCCGCTGGGGGGCGGGACGGGAGATCGTGATCGGTTCGGCGATCCTGCTCGCCAACGCCGCGGTCACGGCCGTCTTCGACGACGCCGGCGCGGACGACGCGGTGGGCGGGTTCGCGGTGCTGTTCTCGGTCTGCGCCGTGGGCGCCGCCCTGCGGTACCGGGCCGGAGCCAGGGCCCGCGAGCTCGACCGGGTCAGGCTGCTCGAACGCGAGCGGATCGCACGCGACCTGCACGACACCGTCGCCCACCACGTCTCGGCGATGGCGATCCGCGCCCAGGCCGGCCTGGCGCTGGCGGGATCACGTCCCGGTGCCGCGGTGGACGCGCTGGAGGTGATCGAGTCCGAGGCCTCGCGCGCCCTCGCCGAGATGCGCGCGATGGTCCGCGTCCTGCGCCGGAACGCCCCCGCGGACCTGGCACCCCACCCGCGCGTCGACGACCTCCACCGGCTCGCCGGAACCGCCCGGACCGGCCCGCCCGTCGAGGTGGAGATCGCCGAGAACCTCGACGACCTCCCGCCGTCGGTCGCGGCGGCCCTCTACCGCCTCGCCCAGGAGGCGGTCACCAACGCCCGCCGGCACGCCCGCGACGCGACCCGTGTCCACGTCCGCGTCACCGCCGACGACACGTCGGTGCGCCTGCGCGTCAGCGACGACGGCGACACCGGCCCCCGGAGGACCACGGCCGTTCCGGGCTACGGGATCACCGGCATGATCGAGCGGGCCGACCTGCTGGGCGGCACCTGCGAGGCCGCCCCGGATCCGGACCGGGGCTGGACCGTGACCGCCGTACTGCCCCGGTCGGGGGTGGCGACATGAGCATCCGGGTGATCGTCGCCGACGACCAGGAGATCGTCCGCACCGGCCTGGCGATGATCCTCGACGCCCAGCCGGACATCGACGTCGTCGGCCGGGCCGCCGACGGGCGCGAGGCCGTCGCTCTGGCGCGGCGCCTGCGCCCGGACGTGTGCCTCTTCGACATCCGGATGCCCGGCACCGACGGCATCGAGGCCACGCGCTCCCTCGCCGGACCGGACGTCGTCGACCCCCTCGCGGTCGTCGTCATCACCGTGTTCGACCTGGACGAGTACGTCTACGCCGCCCTCAAGGCGGGCGCCCGCGGCTTCCTGCTCAAGGACGCCGGAGCCGAGCTGCTCGCCCAGGCCGTACGGGCGGCCGCCGCCGGCGACGCGCTCATCGCCCCGAGCGTCACCGCCCGGCTGCTCCACGCGTTCGCCGACCACGGGTCCGCCGAACCTCCGGTCCGGCCCGTCGAGCCGCTCACGGACCGGGAGGAACAGATCCTGGCGGCCGTGGCCCGCGGGCGGACCAACCGCGAGATCGCCGACGAGAGCCACATCGCGCTCAGCACGGTCAAGACCCACATCGCCAGCCTGATGGCCAAACTCGGCGCCCGCAACCGCGTCGAGGTCGCCGTGTGGGCCTACGAGACCGGTCGGGTCGGGAGGGGCGCCCGGCGCGCGGGGCCGCCCCGCCCCTGAGCGTCCCGGACGGGACCGGAACGGCCCACGGGTCCCGTGACCGGGGCGGCCCACGGGTCCCGTGACCGGAGCGGCCCCGCCATCGGGGCCCGGCCCGAAGCACGACCGCGCCCTCCTCCTTTCGGTCGATCCGGTTCCGGCCCGATTCCCGATGTCCCGCCCGGTCCCCGGACGCCACGATCGAGTCACGGAGGCGGCCACGGTGTCGCCGCCGCGACAGCGAAAGGACCCGCCGTGACCTCCTCCACTCGACGCGAGTGGCCCGTACCCGCCCT
The DNA here is from genome assembly GCF_028882275.1 of Nocardiopsis sp. N85. GTDB lineage: Bacteria > Actinomycetota > Actinomycetes > Streptosporangiales > Streptosporangiaceae > Nocardiopsis > Nocardiopsis lambiniae. Next base: position 220,329 of record NZ_JARBUT010000006.1, on the reverse strand, counting down.
GCTGATCCTGCTCAGCGTCGTTCCCGTGATCGCCGGTGCCGCGCGCCTGAGCGAGGTGGCCGTCGGCGCGCCGGTCACCCCGGACAACGCCCGGTTCTTCGCCGACCCGGTCCCCGTGGTGCTGCACATCGCCGCCGCGGTCCCGTACTGCGTCCTGGGCACCCTCCAGTTCGTCCCCGGCCTGCGCCGTCGGCGGTGGCACCGCGTCACCGGGCGACTGCTGGTCCCGCTCGGCCTCATCGCGGCCCTCACCGGACTGTGGATGACCCTCTTCTACGCCCTTCCCGCGATCGATGTCGGGCTGCTCACCGCCATTCGGCTGGTGTTCGGCGCGGCCATGGCCATCGCGATCGTCCTCGGCTTCCTCGCCATCCGGCGCCGCGACGTCGCCGCGCACCGCGCCTGGATGATCCGCGGCTACGCGATCGCTCAGGGCGCGGGCACCCAGGTGTTCACCCACCTGCCCTGGATGCTGTTCCTCGGCCCACCCGACGAACTCACCCGGGCCCTGCTGATGGCCGCCGGTTGGGTGATCAACGTCGCCGTGGCCGAGTGGGTCATCCGCAGGAGCACGGCCGCGCCCCGACGCCCCGCCCCCGCCCTGAAGGGGGCGAGCGTCGACCGCGCGTGAGGAACGTCCCCTTCGGAGGGCGCGGCCGAGGCGGGCCCCGGCCGGGCGTGCGTCCTGATCCGCCGGTGGCGGGGCCGCGGCGGATGACCGGGGCCCGCCCTCACGCGGCCCGCGCGGAGCGGCGCCCGGCGCGCACCGATCCGGTGCGGGCCGCTCACACGCCCCGGTCCGCCGTCGGCTCCTGCGCGGATCCCGAGGGGGTCAGGGCCGGCCCGGTCCGCCGTGTGCGCAGCCACACCACGACCGTGACCGCGATGAGGAGCGCGCAGGGGACGAGCATGACCGCCGACCCGACGCCCGCCGACCGGTCGAACCCGGCGGCCAGGTCGGAGCGCATGACGATGGTGAGGAGGAACGCGATCGTGTTGTTCACCGCGTGGATCACGACCGCGATCTCCAGGCCTCCGGTCCGCCACGTCAAGAGGGCCATGGTGACGCCGAACGTGAAGTAGTAGAGGTTGAGCCACGGGTCGAGCGCGAAGTGGATCACCGTGAACAGCAGACTCGAAACGACGACGCCGAGGACGAGCGCCGTGCGCGGCCCGCGCCCCCAGCTCGCGGCGACCCGGAAGGCGAGCCCGCGCAGCCCGTACTCCTCGCCCGCCGACTGCAAGGGCACCAGCACGAGGGTGACGAGGAACATCCCGAGCAGGTCGGCGAGCGGCCAGGGCACCTCTTCGACGGGGGACAGGAGGGAGAAGACGGTCAGGTAGAGCGCCCAGACGGGGCCGATGACCAGAAGGGTCCGGCCGAACACCGCCGGCCGGAAGAGCGACCGAACGGAGTGCAGCGAAGCGCCCCTCACCCCGTACAGCCACCGCTGGACGAGCATGCTCCAGGGAATGAGCAGCGCGAGCGCGCCCAGGTTCGCGGCCTGGTACACGGGCGTCAGCACGTCACCGCCCAACAGCGGACCGGTCCTGCCGAGCAGGGTGTCGACGAGGGCGCCGAGGGCGTTCAGGACGATGACGAAGAGGAGCAGTCCTCCCAGCAGGAGCGCGAGCGCGGCGATGCCCCGCCAGACCCGTCGCTCCTCCCCGGCCAGGACACGGTGGTAGGGCACACCCCGAGGGACCGGCCGCGGACCGCGGCGGCGCGGGGGAGGCGCGACCGGCGTGCGGGTGGGCGCCTCCACCGTCCCGGGTTCCGAGGCCGTCGGGAACGGTCCCACGTCCGGTGGGGAGGAGGACGTCGGAGAGGGGCTGTCGTCGTCGCGGTTCATTCCCTCACGGTAGAAGCGGCGCGTGGTCGTGCGGGAGTGTCGGGTGACACGGCTTTCCTCCGCGATCCGCACGGGTCTCCGATGACAGAAGTCATACCTCGTGACCCCGGAACGGCTCGACCCCACGGCCGGCGCGACTCCACGGGGCCGACGGGGCGAGGCCCCCACCGGCCCCGGGCCGGGCCGATCAGGCCGTTTCCTCGGAATCCGTGCCACCCGGGGTGGGGCGGCCGAGCGCGCGGGTGCCGCGCTGGGCGCCCCCGCCCGCACGGCTGCGCACCAGGATGGGCAGGGCTCCGACCGCGGCGGACACGACGAGTGCGCCGACCCCTACGACCGTCGGCCGCCAGGGCCAGACGCCTCCCTCCGGCCCGCCCGCCTCGACCGGGTATTCGGCGAACTTCGCCGTGACACGGGCGGTGGCGCGGTCGGTGTGCGCGGCCAGGTCCCGCAGGACCGGGTCGAAGGCGGACTCCCCGGCCGCGGGCCGCACCGTTTCGGGCCGCAGCCCCCGCTCGGCCGCCCAGGAGAGGAGCGGTTCCCGGTCCCCCGCGTCCTGATCGCCCCCGGGGATCACCAGTCGGCTCAGACGCGGCACCTCCCCGTCCACGGGGCGGGCGACCAGCCTGAGACCGTGTCGGGTGGTGATGACCGGCTCCGCGGCGACCGCGACCGTTCGGGTGGCGAACGCCGTCGCCGAGTAGACCTCGAACGCGGCCGACGCCTCGGTCTCGCCGACGCCCTGGACGAGCCCGATGCCGTAGACCGGTCGCAGCCACGGGAAGGCGGCGTTCAGCCCGTAGGGGAGGTCGGCCGGTCGAAGACGGTGCGCGGGGATCCCGGTCGGTCCGCCGACCGACCAGCCCGGGTAGGCCGAGTCCGCGCCGATCCGTTCGGCCTCGTCCGCACCCGCGATCCGCTCGACCAGTCGCAGTGCGCCGACGATGCCCGAGGTCACCCCGGCGGTGGTCACGATGTCCCCGTCGTCGACGTAGCGTTGTCCGCTCGTCCACTCGACCCGGGGGTGATCGCGCTCCAACGCCCCCAGCCCGGCCCAGAACGCGGTGGCCCGCCGTCCGTCCAGCAGACCCGCCGCGGCCAGGACGCGAGAGCCGTCGCAGATGCCGAGCAGCAGGGCGCCTCGGCTGTGCTGGGCGGCGATCCACTCGCGCAACGGACGTTCCGCGTCCCCGGTCGGGGCGACCACGGCGGGAACCACGACCACGTCCGGAGCGGGCGCCGCGCCGCTCGCCACCTCGTCGAAGGTGTGGTCGGGCAGCAGCCCCACGCCACCGGAGAGCGGTACGGGGCCCGGGTCCGCGGAGACGGTGTAGACGAAGAACTCCGTGGAACGGGCGAAGACCTCATAGGGAGGCAGGACGTCGGCGTTGACGGATCCGGTGGCCCCGACGGCGACGGCGACCACGGTCCGTCCCTCGGCGGGTGCCGCCCGTGGGACCGGTGGCCCGCTCTCGACGGGGTGCGGGGCGTCGACGTAGCTCTGCCCCATGGTCACGGTCACCCCTCCGAGGCAGAGGCCCGCGAACACGGTGAGTGAGAGGGCGCATCCGAACAGGACGCGGACGAGGACGCGCGGAACCGAGGACATGGCGGCAACTCCGAGAGTGGGGTGGGGACGGCGGATCGGTCAGGGCGCGCTTCGGCGCAGCTCCGAGGGAGGGAACCCGTGGCGGGTCCGGAACAGGCGCCGGAAATGGCGGGGGTCGCGGAAGCCGCAGCGGGCGGCCACCGTCTCGATGGTCAGGTCGGTCTCGCGCAGCAGGGCCCCGGCGTACTCCAGGCGCAGCCGCTGTCTGTACTCCATCGGGGTGATGCCGGTGGCCGCGGTGAAGGCGCGGCTCAGGCCGCGCGGTGACAGGTTCACCGTGGCGGCGAGGTCGGCGAGGGTCTCCTGGGAATCCGGGTGCCGCGCCAGGTGATCCTGCACCCGGTGGACGGCGGGGTCGAGGTGGTCGCGGTGCCGCAGGAACGGGCTCACCTGGCCACTGGAGCCGTCCCTGCGCAGGTAGATGACGAGTTGCCGCGCTACGGCACAGGCCAGTTCCGGGCCGTGTTCGCGCTCGACGAGGGACAGCGCCAGATCCGTTCCCGCCGCCACTCCGGCGCTGGTGCTCACGAGCCCGTCGTGGACGTAGAGCACCGCCTCCCGTACCCGGGCGCGGGGATAGCGCTCGCGCATCGGATCGATCAGGGACCAATGGGTGGTGCAGCGGCGCCCGTCCAGCAACCCGGCCTCTCCCAGGGCCGCCGCGCCCGTGCACACCGAGGCGATCCGCGCCCGCGCGCGATGGGCGGTCCTCAGCCACTCCGCCACCCCCTCGGACACCAGGGGCTCGGTGCTCCGGGGGCCCAGGCTCGGCCCCGGGACGAGGACCAGGTCGCCCGCGCCGACCGGGGGCGGCGGGACGAGTCCGGCCAACCGCAGCCCCTGCGCCGAGGAGACCTGGGCGGATTCGGCCGCGTACTCGATCCGGTAGGGCGCGCCCAGGTGGGCGGCGGTGTCGAACACCTGTACCGGACCCGCCAGGTCGAGGAGGTTGACGTGGGGGAGTACCAGTACCACGATGCGCCCCGTTCCCGTGTTCTCCCTGTCCATGGCGCCCAATCTACGCATGAGCGGGCCGTTCGATAAGGGCGCGGGACGCCATGGAGCGGACGGATCAGGCACACATGCCCGGCACACGGATCCGCTCTCGGCCGCACGGTGGGGAAGACTCCGCTCCCGAGTTCCCCGCCCAGGTGTGATGGGGCCCGGCATGTGCCGGAATCGCCTCCCGTGCCCATAGGGGATTCCAGGGAAATCGGGGCGGAACACGTCGCGGTGGCCGGTCACGGTGGAGAATTCGTCACCACCGGTGTCAGAAACGCCTGGTCTACCACAAAGTGTGATCGGAGTATGGGACGCCTTTCTGGTCTCGGGAGTCCGTGCCTTCTTTTGCGTCCGGAGCGGATCGGTTCATTTCGGGCTATCTGCGCTATCGGAGGGTTCGAATGCTCCCTGGCCGCAGTTTCGCGGCAATATTTTTCATCTCGGAGATTCGCTGCGGGAATCTCCGAGCTCCTGTGTACAGTCTCTTCCTGTGGAGAGGGCTTCGGGCCCCACCTGGGGGCTCGGGTCTGTTCAGGCGATATCGAAATATTGATCATGAACGACCAGGAAATGAGTCTCCACGTGTGCCCCATTTCCGGTCGAACGCCCAATTCAGGGAGACGGTGTCTCAGATGCAAGCTACCTCCGCCCGTGCCTACCGGTCGTCGCCTCTGGCGGCGTCCGCATTCGCCCTCCTGCTGGTCCTCGCCATGCTGGGTCTCACGCCGACCGGCGCGCACGCACAGCCGGCGACGGTGCAGCTCGGTACCGCGGACAGCTTCGCCGTCCTGGCCGGCCAGACGGTCACCAACACCGGCCCCACCGTCATCACGGGGGACCTGGGGGTGCACCCGAACGACGCGGTGACCGGCTTCCCCCCGGGTGCCGTCAACGGAGCGGTGCACCTCGGCGATGCCGTCGCTCTCCAGGCCCAGTCCGACCTGACCACCGCGTACAACGACGCCGCCGGGCGTCCTGAGACCGCCAGTGTCTCCGGTGACCTCGTGGGGCAGACCTTCCTTCCCGGCGTCTACGAGGCCAGTTCGTCGCTCGGACTGACCGGGACGGTGACGCTCAACGCCCAGGGGGATCCCGACGCGGTCTTCATCTTCCAGGTCGGCTCCACGCTCATCACCGGATCGGCCAGTGAGGTCGAACTGATCAACGGTGCTCAGGCGTGCAACGTCTTCTGGCAGGTCGGGAGCTCGGCGACGCTGGGGACGAACTCCACTTTCGTGGGCAACATCCTGGCCCTGACATCGATCACCGCGAACTCGGGCGCCACGGTCGACGGCCGTCTGCTGGCCCGCAACGGTGCGGTGACCCTCGACAACAACGTGATCCAGCGGGCCGACTGCGACGACAACGGTAACGGTAACGGGGACAACGGCAACGGGGACAACGGCAACGGCGACAACGGCAACGGGAACGGTAACGGCGGCAACGGCAACGGGGACAACGGTAACGGGGACAACGGTAACGGTAACGGTAACGGCAACGGCAACGGCAACGGGGACAACGGCAACGGTAACGGCGGCAACGGCAACGGGAACGGGAACGGTAACGGCGGCAACGGCAACGGCAACGGCAACGGCAACGGGAACGGTAACGGCGGCAACGGGAACGGCGACAACGGGTACGGATACGGATACTGAAGTGACGCCCCTGACCGGGAACGTGGGACGCGGGTTCGCGCTCTGCCAGGGTTCGAAACGAGAACGTTCTCTGTTTCACGAGTGAGCCCGATCGGTCCTGAACCGGCCGCTTCATCCTGGGGGTGAGGCGGCCGGCCCACGTTCGTCCCGACTCGCCCGGCGCATCGCGACGCCGATCCAGGGGCGCGCGAGACCACGTGGCCAGGTGGCGTCCTCAGGCGGTGGGCCGATCAGGCGGGGCGCTCAGCGGGACGGACGGGCGGCAATGGAGCGGACGGTCCGAGCGCCCACGCCCGGCACATGGACCCGCTCCCGGCAGACGGGACCGTCGACGCGGTCAGCCCTTGAGGCCGGTGGAGGCCACACTGCGCACGAACCAGCGCTGGAAGACGAGGAACACGAGGAGCATGGGCAGGACCATCATCACCCCGAAAGCCATGATGTCCCCCCAGGCGAAAGGGGGTTGTCCCTGGTAGACGCTGATGGCCAGGGGAAGCGGGCGCACGGACGGATCGCTGACCATGAGCACCGGCCACAGGAACATGCCCCATTGCGTGAGGAAGGACAGGATGGCGACGGTCGCGAAGACGGGTTTGCTCATGGGGACGATGATCCGCACGAAGATCCTCCACGGTCCGGCGCCGTCCAGACGCCCGGCCTCCTCGATCTCCTTCGGGAGCTTCAGGAAGAAGGAGTAGAAGAGGAAGATGGAGAAGGCGTTGGCGATCAGCGGAACGGACTGCACCGCCATGGTGTTGCGGAAATCGTTGAGCAGGTAGAACAAGGGCACCGCGATGGCCTCGAAGGGGAGTACGAGCAGCGCCAGGACCAGGATGAGGACGGCGTCGCGTCCCCGCCAGCGGAGCCGCGCCAGGGCGTAGGCGGCCATGGAGTTCACCACCAGGCCACCCAGGACGACGACGCCGGTGACGATCACCGACGTGCCGAAGAAGTTCAGGAAGAACCCGGTGCTCGGATCGTCGAACGTGGCGAACACATCGGCGTAGTTGTCCAGGGACAGGTCCCTGGGGACGAAGCCGGACAGACCGTCGAGGACCTGGTCGTCGGGTTTGAGGCTGCCGATGAACATGTACAGGATCGGCGAGGCGAAGAGCAGCGTCACCGTGCCCATCAAGAGGTGGTCGAGTCCGCTCCGCACGAGCGGACGGAGCCGGCGCCCCGGTCCGGGGTGCGAGACCCGCGTCCGTCCGGACACGGTCGGCCGGTCGGCGAGCACGGTCATGAGATCTCCCGTTCCTGGGTGACGAGTCGGCGCTGGAGCAGGGTGAGGCAGAGGACGACGACGAAGAGCACGACCGTCATGGCCGCGGCGCGGCCGACGTTGCTCTCCGCGAAGGCGGTGGTCACCGCCAGGTGCATCACCGTGCTGGTGGCTCCGTCCGGGCCTCCGCGGGTCAGGATGTACACCTGGTCGAACAGGCGGAACGACAGGATGGTGGTGACCAGGGCGACGAAGACGAGGGTGTTGCGCAGCCCCGGCAGGGTGACCGCACGGAACCTCTGCCAGCGTCCCGCCCCGTCGACCTCGGCCGCCTCGTAGAGCTGTCCGGGGATCCCTTGGAGCCCGGCGAGGATGATGACCATCTGGAGGCCGACCCCCTGCCACAGGGACAGCAGCATGATCGACGGCATGGCGGTGCTCGCCTCTCCGAGCCAGTCGTGCGGGGAGAACAGACCGAAGGTCGCGAGCCCGAGCACGGAGTTGAGCATGCCGTCCGGACCGGGATCGAAGATGAGCCGCCAGACCGTCGCGATCAGGGCCATCGGGAAGACGACCGGCATGAAGAAGAACGTCCGGAACACCGGCATGCCGCGCAGTGGACGGTTGAGCAGGAGCGCGAGGCCCAGGGCCGCGGTGACCTGGACGGGCACGATGACCGCGGCGAACAGGACGTTGTTGCCCAGCGCCCGGTAGAAGTCGCCGCTGAACTCCGATGAGACGAGGATGCGCCGGTACTGCTCCAGGGCGAAGAACTCGGGTGGTCGGAAGGAGTCGAGCCGCACGTTGAACAGTGACAGCCCGATGGCCATCGCGAAGGGCAACGCCACGAACAGCACCAGCCCGGCGATGGCGGGCAGGGCCATCAGCGGCCCCGCCCATTCCTCACGTCGTGCCTTCGGGCGTGTTCTGGGAGAACCCGGCGGAGGGGGAGCGGTCATGGAGGATCCTTGGAATCGCGGGATTTTCGGGGGACCGTCTCTGGTGGAGGTCGGGTGCCGCACCGGAACCGCGCCCGTCGACGGGCGCGGTTCCGGGCGGACGGCGCGGCGCGGAACCCGGACGTTCGGGTCCGGGGCGGCTACGGGATGGTGAAGGAGTCGTTGTCGGCGAAGTCGGTGTCGATCGCGCGGACCGCCCCGTCGAGCGCCCCGGAGACGTCGCCCCCGTCCCAGATGGTGGCGAAGGCCTCGGCGAACTGGCGGGTGATGACCGGGTAGCCGGCGGTCACCGGCCGGGGCACGGACACGCAGTCGGCGGTGATCGCTCCCCTTCCACAGGTCGCCGCCAACTGGTCGGCGAACAGTTCGAGATCTCCGCCCGGCCCGTACAGGTCGCTGGCCTCGGTGGCGGTGACGGTGCCGGGAGGCGCACCGTTGGCCGCCGTCAGTGCGGCGACCTGCTCGTCCGTCATCAGGAAGTCGATGAACGCTCCGGCGGCGGAACCGTTGCCGGAGGCGCTGGAGACGCCCCAGGCCCAGGAGCCCTGGCCGGTCTTGACGCCGTTGCCGAAGTCGGGGAGGGGGAGCACGACGAGGTCCTCACCCAGGGCCTCGACGTAGTTGGGGTACTCCCAGTGCCCCACGAGGGACAGCGCGACGTCCCCGGAGACGAAGGCGTTGTCGTCGGTGTTGGCGTCGGTGTAGGCGGCCCATTCCTGGACCAGGCTCAGCGCCTCGACGGCGGCGGGGGTGTTGAGGGCGCCGTCGGCGCTGTCATCCTCGATCAGCGAGCCGCCCGCCGACCAGACCACGGGGGAGAAGGCGTAGGTCGTCCACTCGCTACCGGATCCGAAACCGTAGTTCTGCTTGACGTCCAGGACACGGCCGTCCTCGTCCTCGACGGCCAGGTCCGCCAGCGCGGCGGTGAACTCCTCCGCCGTCCAGGCGTCCTCGATCCCTTCGGGGTAGGAGATCCCGGCCTCGTCCAAGAGGGCCGCGTTGCCGTAGACACCGAGCCCGGAGTCGAACACGCCCAGGCCGTAGAGGGACCCGTCGAGCGTGCCCTGGGCGAGGATCGAGTCGGTGGCGTTGGCGCGGGTCTCCTCTGACACGAAGTCGTCGATCGGCGAGAGCTTGCCGTTGTAGACCAGGCTGGCCATGGTGGGGCCGTCGAACTCGATCACGTCGGGCAGTTCGTCGGGGCTCGACGTGGTGAGGGTGGTCGTGTAGTCGGCCTCGGGGATGAGCGTGAGCTCCACCGTGATGTCGGGGTTGAGGTCGCCGAAGGCGTCCACGGCGTTCTGGAGGGCGACGACCTCCCGGTCCTGTCCCTGGTGGGCCCAGATCGTGAGAGTGCCCTCGCCGTCACCCGCCCCTGCGGTCCCTCCGCCGGCGCCGCATCCGGTGAGGAGGAGGAGCGGGGCCGCCAGTGCGGCTGCGGCGCGCAGGGCGCCCTGTGGTTCGGTTCGCTTGGATCGCACGGTCGTCTCCTTCGACGGGCACCCGACATGTCGGCCGCGTTCGACGGCGGTGCCGTCCGGGGGTCGCGTGCTGGACAGGCGGTGCCCTGTGAGCTGTGCCACCCAACGCTAGCCACGCGAAACAGGAATGCAATCGCTTACATTGACTCGTTGCCATTCCGTTACAACATGTCCACGGAGTGAGTGCGAGTGGACACGAAGCGACAATAAGAACTCTTTGAGCTGCTGCTTTGTGTTGACGCGCCGGGGTCTCTTGTGCGATTGGTAGCATGTAAGCGATTGCAGAAAATCTTCTCTCTCGCGAAGCCTCCACGCTCAGTGGCAGGACCACGCGGCCCCTACGCCGATCACCGAGAGGACCGAGCGACCATGCGTTACGCACCCCCGGGGGCCTGCCTCAACGACTTCGCGGTCGTCGAAGGACCGCCCTACGTCCTCCTGCACCTCCAGGCCCCCTGGACCGAGCGCCCCGCCGTCAGTCTGCTGGAGACCTCTTACGGGCGGGCGGCCTCCCACGACCTGGTCCGCTGGGAACCGCTCGCCCCGGCCTTCGGCGTGGGCCCGCCCGGGGGGTTCGACGACACCGCCGTGTGGACGATGCACCCGCTGCGCCACGGGGCCGGTTGGACGATGGCCTACACGGGAGTGCACGATGACGGGCACGAACGGCAGGCCGTGGGCCTGGCGCGGACCCGAAGCGACGACGCCTCGGGATGGCGGCGCGTTCCCGGGGTGGTCGTAGGTCCGGACGAACGGTGGTACCGGACCGGTGAGCAGGAGGCCTGGCGGGATCCGTGGATCGTCGAGCCGGAGGGCGGGCTGTTCGGGTCCCGCTACGCCATGCTCGTGTGCGCGCGGACCGCGCACGGCCCCGTCGAACACTCCGGCTGCGTGGGGCTGGCGGTCTCCGACGACCTGCACCGGTGGACCGTGCGGCCTCCCCTGCTCGTCCCCGGGGACGTCGACGAGTTGGAGTGCCCGGTCCTCGAACGCGTCCCGGGAGGATGGCTGCTGTTCGGCTCCATCGGCTCCTCCCACCACATCGAGGTGTGGCGGGCCGACCGGCTGGACGGGGAGTGGGAACGGCTCGGGCCGCTCACCCCGCCCGGCCCCTACGCCCCTCGTCTCGTGGACGGTCCCGGGGGCGAGCGGCTCCTGCTGCACACCGTCCAGCGCCGGACCCGCCTGGACGACGACGGCGCACCGTGCCGGGGCATGCTCGCCCAGCCCAAGGTCCTGGAGATCGCCCCGGACGGCCGTCCCCGGCTCGGCTGGTGGCGGGGGGCCGAGACGTACCTGCGCCCCCCGTCCGGCCCCGGCGCCCCGGTGTGGAACGCGGTCGTGGACGTCGCCGTGGACGGCGGGCCCGCGAGGGTCGTGCTCCGGGGCGAGGAGTCGGGGTTCACCGTGGACGTGACGCCCGGCGGACTGCGGGTGCGGTGCGGAGCGGCCGGCCCCGTGCGGGAGACCGCGTTGGAACGCCCCGTACGGAACCTGCGCGCACTGCTGTTCGGCGAGTACCTGGAGCTGTACGCCGACGGCGTCTTCGTGGCCTGTGCCGTATCCTACGAGCGCACGCCGGGCGTCTGCCGGGCCCGCACCGTCGACCACCGCTCCCTCCCCGTGACCGTGCGGCAGGTGGAGGACCCCTACCGGGACCGCGACGACGTGTCGGTCGCGTTGCGCGCCGACGAGTCCGCCGGAGACCCGCCGTGACGGTCGCGCGTCCCGCTCGGCGCGACGCGGTCCCGGGCCGCGTGGGCGCGGGGGGTTCCGCTCGGCTCACGGCGCCGGCCAGCGCCGGTCGGCGCTGATCGAGAGGAAGAGCAGTGGGAGCGAGTCTTTCGGATGTGGCGAACCGGGCCGGTGTCTCCACGGCGACGGTGTCGCGTGCCCTTCGCGGCCTGCCCAGCGTGGCGGAGGGCACGCGCCTGCGCATCGTGCGCATCGCGCGCGAACTGGACTACACCATCACACCGAGCGCCTCCCGGCTGGCGAGCGGGCGCACCCACACCATCGGTGTGGTGGCGCCCTACGTGAACCGGTGGTTCTTCGGGCAGGTCATCTTCGGCGTCGAGGAGGTCCTCCGGGCGAGGGGCTTCGACCTCCTGCTGTACAACCTCGCCGACGCGACCAGTCGGGACCGCTTCTTCGACGCGATGCCGCTGCGGCGCCGGGTGGACGCCGTGGCCGTGCTGAGCATGCCGCTCACGGAGGAACAGGTGGCCGCCCTGTCCGGACTGGACGTGCCTCTGGGGCTGGTGGGCACGATGGCGGACGGCTTCGCGTGCGTGCGCATCGACGACGTGGCGGGGGCCACCGGCGCCGTGCGACACCTGACCATGCTGGGTCACCGCGACATCGCGCACATCAGCGGAGGCGGACCGGTGACGCACAGTTTCACCACTCCGCGCGACCGCGCCCGCGCCTACCGCGACGTCCTGGCCGAGGCGGGCATCGGATACCGCCCCGAGCTGGAGGCCGTCGGGGACTACACGGTGGCGGGCGGTGAGCGCGCCATGAGCGCCCTTCTCAGCGGTGCCACGCGCCCCACCGCCGTCTTCGCGCAGTCGGACGAGATGGCCTTCGGGGCACTGCGGGCCATCCGCCACAGCGGTCTGCGCGTGCCCGAGGACATCTCGGTGGTCGGTTTCGACAACCACGAACTCGCCGACGTCCTCGAACTGACGACCGTCGAGCAGCCCGTGGCCGAGCAGGGGAACCTCATCGCCCGGATCCTGCTCGATCTCCTCGAATCCGGGGGGGACCCACCGCCGACCACGGTGCTGCCCACCCGGTTGGTGGTCCGCGGCAGCACCCGTCCCGTTCGGACGGGGTGACCGCTCCGAAGCCCGGCGGGGGCGACCGCACGGTCACGGTGGGGCGGAGTGGGACACCGGCACGGGTCGGGACCGGGCCGTCGTGACACCCCCGGCGCCGGCCCGCCGACGCGGGCCGGCGCCGAAGGCCGTCGGGCCGGGAGCCGGTGCGCCCGCTCAGAGGCGGTCGACCAGGAGCCGTCCGTCGGTGGCGCTCCGGCCGGCCACGCCGCTGCCGTAGTTGGCCTCGACCCGTGCGCGCTCGGAGGCGTTCGGGTGGCGGTTGACGCAGTTCACGCCGCCGGTGGAGCCCGACATCAGCGACGAGCACGGGCCGGGCTTGACGTCGGGCAGGCCCAGGCTGTGACCGAGTTCGTGCGCGGCGATGCGCACCGCGTCGTAGCCCGCGGCGGTGCCCTCGCGGCCCATCCAGACGGTGACCTGCCCGCCCGGCCGCACCGGGCCCAGGTGGGCGCGCGGCCAGCCGTTGTCGGCGATGACGCGGATCTCGGCGCGTCGGCCGGCGGGGGCCGGCTCCAGTCGGACGTTGGTGACGCTGGAGTTCCATATCCGCACGGCCGAGGAGACGGCGGAGGTGTACTCCGCGGCCTGACGGGCGTCGTAGTACAGAACGGTCTGGCGCAGCGGCTGGGACCGCTCCGCGGGTTCCGCGGTGGCCGGTGCGGCGCCCGCCAGCGTCAGTGCCAGCGCGCTCAGCGCGATCAGGAGGTGGGTGAGGAAGCGTCTCAGCATGGGGTCTCCCCGGGGGTGAGGGTGCTGATGTTTTTTGTGACCCTGTGGGGTCGGCATGATGCTATGTGTAGTGATGTATCACCACAAGGTGTGCAGAGCGCCCGATTGCGACGCCACGCACCGGCCGACACCGACCCGCCCCCGCGCCGCGATGACCGACGCCATCCTCACCGAAGCCGGTACATGCCACCACCTCCATCACACCCGGCACGGAACACTCCGAGGGAACTTCTCGAACCGATGCCCTCGATCGGGCTCCGGGAAGGGGCACACCGGCGTGCTCACCGGCGCGGACGGTCCCTGCCCGCCCCCTCCGGATAGACGTGGTCCACAGGGAGGTCATCGCCGATACGGGCGAGGGCCATCACCCGGATGGTGCGCTGTGGGGCGCCCTCCCACACGGGGTCGGCGGCGCACAGGGCCGGTACGTCGAGGATCCCTTCCTCCCGGAGGACGAGAGGCGGTACGTCGGCCGTCAGATCCGGTGTCATGGTGAACCACACGCACTCCACATCGGCCGGAGCGAGCCGGTTGCGCTCCATGACCCGTCGGACGAGGCGCGCGGTCGCGTCCCGGATGGCCGGACGGGTGTCATCGGAGACCCCTACGGCCCCGCGGATGGCTCGGAGCATCGACACGCTGGTTCGCCGCTTTCTCGACGTCGTCGTCCGCGGATCCCCGGGGCCGGACGCGGAGGGTGCGACCTCACGGCCGGGTCGGGTCGCGGTCGCGTCCCGGCCGCGTGATCAGGCGGTCCCGCCCTCGATCAGCTGGAAACGCACCTCGGTGCGATCCCGTCCGGTCTCCGTCTCGTCCAGGTGGAAGAGGAGCGTTCGGATGGTCTCCTCGGTGACCGCGGAAGTGTCGTACTCCATCGTCGTGAGCGGGGGAGTGGTGAGGCGGGACAACGGTGTGTGGTCCATGCCGATCAGTGCCAGGTCCCGGGGCACCCGCCATTTCCGCAGGGACGCCGCGTGCAGCAGCGCGGTCGCGACGTCGTCGTTGTAGCAGCCGACGGCGAAGCCCGGTTCGCCGAGTTCGTCCAGTGCGGCGGACGCGTCCTCGGCGGTGATCCCGAGCGCGAGGGTCCGGGGCCCGTCGACGCCGTGGGCGTGGCATTCGGCGACGAACGCGCGTTCGCGGGGGCCGCCGAAGGGGTCGGCGCGCGCGTCGCGCAGATGGGCGTAGGCGAGGCGTCGGTAGCCGCGTTCGATCAGGTGGCGGGCCTGGAGGGTGCCGATCTCGGCGTTGGCGTCCGGGCGCGACGTCCTTCCCGGGTCGATCGCCTTGACGCCTCGGCGCTCAAGGAGCCGTGCGTCCTCGTCGGAGAACGGGGTGAGCGACAGGATCGCCCGGGGTTTCATGCCGATGAGGAGGCGGTCCAGCGCCGTCGAGGTGTGGGTCGCCAGGCGCAGCACCAGGATGAGCCCGCGCCGTGACAACTCGTCGGTGAGGGCGCCGTAGATGTCCTGGAGGTTCCCCCCGAAGGTGGTGTCGGGGATGAGCGCGATGACGATGTCGCTCGATCCCTTGGCCAGGGTGCGTCCGGCGGCGGACGGTTCGTAGCCGAGTTCGGCGACCGCCCGGTGCACCCGCTCCCGGGTCCGGGCCGAGAAGTGCTCACCGCGGCCGTTCAGGATCTGGCTGACGGTGGACCGTGAGACGCCGACCCGGTCGGCGACATCCTGACTGGTTGCGATCATCGAGCCTTCGTGCCTCCTGTCTGCCGCCCCACTCTAGCGCGGACTGTCGCGTGTCGACTCGGCGTGACCATCTATTCACGCGCGTCACCGTGGATGTAATCAACTATTGACGCGCGTCAACTTGCACGTAACCAACTATTGACGCGCGTCACCTACGCCTGATTAGGTGTTGACGCGCGTTACCTCCGTCACACCGACGCACCGGGAGTCCTCCATGACGATCACCGCCTTCAACGACGGTTGGGCCCACCGCAGGAAGGTCAGCGCCTTCGCGGAGCTCGGCGGCGTGCGCGAGGACTGGACGACGGTGACGCTCCCGCACGACGCGCTGATCGGCACTCCGAGGCGGGCGGACGCGCCCGGTGGCGCCGCCGCCGGGTACTTTCCCGGTGGCGCGTTCGAATACCGGAAGGACCTCCTGGTCGAGGAGTCCGATCGAGGCCGGTGCTTCTTCCTGGAGTTCGACGGGGTCTACCGGGGCGCGATGGTCTACGTCAACGGCGCCCTGGCGGGACAGCACGCCTTCGGATACTCCCGCTTCACGGTGCGGATCGACCCCTTCCTCCGCTTCGGCGGGGTCAACGAGATCCGTGTCGAGTGCCGGGCGCACCTGGACGGCCGCTGGTACACGGGCGCGGGCATCTACCGGGACGTGCGCCTGATCGTCAAGGAACCGGTCCACATCGCCGTCGACGGTGTACGGATCAGCACCCCCGACATCGAGCCCGACCGGGCGGTCGTCGAGATCGTGGCCGAAGTGGTGAACACCGGTGCCGTGACCACGACCGCCGTGCTGGCCTCCGCGGTGGACGACGAGGGTCGGGCGGAGGTGGCACGCGACCGCTCCCCGGTCACCGTGCCGCCCGGTGAGCGAGCGATCGTCCGGCACAGACTGTACGTCGAGGATCCGGCGCTGTGGGACGTGGACACCCCGTCCCTGTACACGGCCCGGCTCCTGCTCAGGGACGGGGACCGCGTGCTCGACGAGCACACCGTCGAGTTCGGCGTCCGCCGCGTGCAGGTCGACCCCCGCAAGGGCCTGCGGATCAACGGCCGCACGGTCAAGCTCCGTGGCGCGTGCCTGCACCACGACAACGGCCCTCTCGGCGCGGCGGCCATCGAACGGGCCGAGGAACGCCGGGTCGAGTCGCTGAAGGCGGCGGGTTTCAACGCGATCAGGAGTTCCCACAACCCGGTCGGTTCCGCGCTGCTCAGGGCGTGCGACCGGCTCGGCATGCTGGTCATGGACGAGACCTTCGACGTCTGGACCTCCGGCAAGACCGACTTCGACTACGCCGGCGATTTCGCCGAGTGGTGGGAGCGGGACGTGGAGGCCCTCGTGGCGAAGGACTTCAACCACCCGAGCGTGATCCTCTACTCGATCGGGAACGAGATCCCGGAGACCGGCACCCCGTTCGGCGGTGTGTGGAGCCGCAGGATCGCCGAGAAGGTCCGGTCCCTCGACGACACCCGCCTCATCACCAACGGCGTCAACGGGTTCGTGTCGGTGCTCGACGTGGTCCTGGCCGGCGCACGGCAGGCGACCTCCGCGGAGCCGCCGGCCGGCGGGGGCGGGGTCAACGGCATGATGACCCAGGCCGCGGTGATGATGAACCAGGTCTCGGCCTCGGAGGAGGTCACCGGGCGCACCGAGGAGTCCTTCTCGGTCCTCGACGTGGCGGGCATGAACTACGGTGACGGCCGCTACGAGCTCGACCGGGAGCTGTTCCCCGGCCGGGTGATCGTCGGTACCGAGACCTTCCCCGTCCGCGCCGCGCAGAACTGGTCGCTCGTCCTGGCCAACGACCATGTGATCGGTGACTTCACCTGGACGGGCTGGGACTACCTGGGGGAGGCGGGTCTCGGATCCGTCGGCTACGGCGACTCGGATGAGCGGACGGCGTCGGTCGCCCAGCCCTATCCGTGGCTCACGGCGTGGTGCGGCGACATCGACATCACCGGTCAGCGTCGCCCCGTGTCGTATTACCGGGAGATCGTGTTCGGTCTCCGGTCGACGCCGTACATCGCCGTGCGGCGCCCCCGGCACCACGGGCGCACGGTCCTGGCCACCCCGTGGTCCTGGAGCGACGCCATCGGCTCCTGGACGTGGGAGGGATTCGAGGGGAAGCCGGTCCACGTCGAGGTGTACAGCGACGCCGACGAGGTCGAACTGCTGCTCGACGGGACGACGGTCGGTCGGCGGCCCGCCGGACCCGACCATGGGTTCCGCGCCGACTTCGAGCTGTCCTACGCGCCGGGAGAACTGGTCGCGGTCGCCTACACGGGCGGACGCGAACAGGGACGCTTCGGGCTGGTCACCGCAGGAGAGGCCCTCGCGCTCGACGTCCGGGCGGACCGTTCGGATCTGCGCGCGGACAGCGGCGACCTCGCGTTCGTCGACATCGTCCTCACCGACGGCGCCGGCAACGCGCACCCGGGTCGGGACCGCCCGGTGACCGTCACCGTGGACGGCCCCGCGGTCCTCCAGGCGCTCGGCAGCGCCGATCCGGCGACGGAGGAGACCTTTTCCGGGCCGAGCAGGCGGACCTTCGACGGTCGCGCCCTGGCCGTGATCCGCCCCACCGGGGCCGGCGACATCACCGTCACCGTCCACGCCGACGGCTGCGGAACGGCCCGGCTCGCACTGCGTGCGGGCGCCGTGGAGGCCGTCGAGCGCGACGCGCTCGTTCCCTGACCCCGGCCGGACGGAACGATCCCACAGTTTTCCCGGGACGAAGGAGGTCCTCATGAGCAAGGCTGAAAATCCCCCCATACCCGACACCGGCCCCGAACCGATCGCCGCCGGCACACCCGGCGACGATCTGCCCGAAGTGGGTCCCCGCTACATCTGGTTCCTTCTGATCGCGCTGTTCGGCACCTACGTCGCACTGGTCACGCCCATCGCGATCTCGCTGGCCATCCGCGTCAAGGAACTCGCACCGGCCAACGAGGAGTACCTCGGGTACGTGATCGGGACGGCGGCCGCGATCTCCCTCGTTTCGAGCCCGGTCGTCGGAATCCTCAGCGACCGCACCCGCACCCGTCTCGGTCGACGACGCCCCTGGCTCATCGCCGGCTCCGTCCTCGGCTCGACGGGGCTGTTCGTCATCGCCGTCGCGCCCGACATCCTCGTCGTCGGAGTGGGCTGGATCATCGCGACGCTGGGCTGGAACACGGTCATCGGCAACATCACGAACTCGCAGGCCGACCGGCTGCCGGAATCACAGCGCGGCAGAGTCAGCGGCCTCGTCGGCTTCGTCACCATGGCGGCTCCGGTCTGCGGCTCGATTCTGGGCGGCGCCCTCGCCACGAACTCCGTCCTCCTGTTCATGGTCCCGGCGGTCATCGGCGTGATCCTGGTGCTGCTGTTCTGCGTCATCGTGCCGGAGGAGGACAGCAGGGGGCGCACGTTCGAGCAGGCGTTGGACCTCAGGCTCCTGCTGTCGAAGTTCGCGTTCGACCCCCGTCGGTATCCCGACTTCTCCTGGAACTGGCTCGCCCGCTTCCTGTTCTACTTCGGCCTGACCCTCAGCTCCACCTTCACCGCCTTCCTGCTCGCGCAGCGCCTGCGTCTGGACGTGACCGAGATCGGGGCGACCATCGCACTCGCCGGCCTCCTGGGCGTCATCGCGGTCATGCTCGGCGCCCTCGGCAGCGGGTTCCTCTCCGACAAGCTGCTCCGGCGCAAGCCGTTCGTCCTCGGTTCCGGGGTGATATTCGCGATCGGCGCCCTGACCATGGCCTTCTCCACGGGTCTCCCGGTCCTGCTCACCGGATTGGTCATCACCAACTTCGGCCTCGGGATCTTCTCGGCCGTCGACCACGCGCTGATGCTGGACGTGATGCCGGAGAAGGACACCGACGCCGGCCGGTTCGTCGGCATCACCGGACTCGCGAACTCCATCGCGCAGTCGCTCGCCCCCGTCGTGGCGCCCGCCTTCCTCACCGTCGGCGTCATCGAGGGAGGCGACAAGAACTACATGCTGCTCTACATCGTCGCCGCCTGCTTCGCCCTGCTGGGCGGCCTCGTCGTCCTGCGGGTCAGATCCGTCCGCTGACCCGCGCACACCGTCCGGTACAGAAGGAAACCCATCGTGAAAGCCGACCCGAACACCCTGTCCCTCCGGCAAAAGGCATCGCTGCTGACCGGCGGAGGTTTCTGGTCCACCACGGCCGTCCCCGAGGCGGGCATCGACGCGATCGTGCTCTCCGACGGACCGCACGGGGTCCGACGCCAGAAGCACGGCACCGACCACCTCGGCCTGGAGCACAGCGAACCGGCGACGTGCTTCCCGCCCGCGGTCGCGGTCGGTTCGAGCTGGGACGAGGACGTGGCCGCGAAGATCGGTGCGGCCCTCGCGAAGGAGGCCCGGGCCCTGGGGGTCGACATCCTGCTCGGCCCGGGGGTGAACATCAAGCGCTCACCCCTGGGCGGACGCAACTTCGAGTACTACTCGGAGGACCCCCTGCTGTCCGGGAGGCTGGCGACGGCGTACGTGAAGGCGTTGCAGGCCGGCGGGGTCGGGGCCTCGGTGAAGCACTTCGCGGCCAACGACCAGGAGACCGACCGCATGGTGATCAGCGCGGACGTCGACGAACGCACGCTGCGCGAGATCCACCTGTCGGCCTTCGAACGCGTCGTCACCGAGGCCGGACCGGCCACGGTCATGTGCTCCTACAACCGGGTCAACGGGGTCCCCGCGTCGGAGAACCGCCGGCTGCTCACGGATGTGCTGCGCGGCGAATGGGGGTACACGGGCGCGGTGATCTCCGACTGGGGCGCCGTGCGCGCCCGCCCCACCGCCCTCAGCGCCGGACTGGACCTGTCGATGCCCGGCCCGGGAGAGTACGCGACGCAGGCCCTCGTCGACGCCGTGACGGCCGGTCGTGTCGAGGAGTCGGCGGTGGACCGGGCGGTGGAGCGGGTGCTCGCCCTCGTCGAGGCGGCCCGGCACGAGGCCGCCGCTCCGGACCTGGACGCGCACCACGCGCTGGCCCGCGAACTCGCGGCCGAATGCGCGGTCCTGCTCAAGAACGCGCGTGGCGTGCTACCCCTCGACCGGCCGGCGTCCGTGCTGGTGGTCGGAGAGTTCGCGACCGCACCGCGCTACCAGGGCGGCGGCAGCTCCCACGTGAACGCGACGCGCGTGGACGTCCCGCTGGAGTTCATCGAAGCGCACGCCGCCACGCGGGGGACCCGCGTCACCTACGCGCGGGGATTCGACACCCGGGACGAGGACGGCGCGGCGCTGCGCGAAGCGGCGGTGCGCGCCGCCGGCGAGGCCGAGGTGGTCGTCGTCTTCGCGGGCAACCCCGAGGCCGAGGAATCCGAGGGCTTCGACCGGGAACGCATCGAATTGCCGCCGTCGCAGGTGCGGTTGATCAAGGAGGTCGCGGCGGTCGCCGCCCGGACCGTGGTCGTGCTGGCCAACGGCGGCGTGGTCTCGCTGGAGGAATGGCACGACGACGTCGACGCGATCCTGGAGGGCTTCCTCCTCGGCCAGGGCGGCGGTGCGGCGATCGCCGACCTCCTCTTCGGCGAGGCCGACCCCTCGGGGAGGCTCGCGGAGACCATCCCCCACCGCCTACAGGACACCCCGACCTATCTGTCGTTCCCCGGAGAGCAGGGCCACGTCCGCTACTCCGAAGGCGTCATGGTCGGGTACCGGCACTACGAGACGATCGACGCCCCCGTCCGCTACCCCTTCGGTCACGGCCTCGGCTACACCGAATACGACGTGTCCGACATGCGGGTCCGGGTCGACGGCCCGGCCGAGGCCTCGGTGGAGGTCACGGTGACGAACACCGGGGTCCGCGCCGGTAAGTACGTGGTGCAGGTGTACGTCTCCACGCAGGCCGGCCCCGTCCGGCGCCCGGAGCGCGCGCTCGCGGCCTTCACCAAGGTGCGCGTCGAACCCGGGCGGGCGACCCGGGTCCGGCTCGAACTGGACCGGCGGGCGTTCGCGTACTGGGACGTCCCCCTCGCCCGATGGGTCGTTCCGGAGGGGACCTACGTCGTCCAGGTCGGCGAGAACGCCGCCACCGTGCTCCACGAACAGGCCGTCCACCTCGAAGGTGACGGTGTCGAAGCGCCACTGTCGCTCCAGGCGAACGTCGGCGAGTGGCTCGCGCATCCCGCGGCGGGTCCCCCGCTCCGGGCCCGGATCGGCTCGCTCATGGCGCGGAGCGGATCCGACCTCGACGACGACGGCGACGAGATGCGCACGGTGGCCTCGATGCCGATGAACCAGATCCTCAACCTGACCGGCGGCGCCATCGACGGCGACTGGCTCCTGTCGCTCCTGGGCGCTTCTCCCACTTCCACCGACCAACAGGAAGGCACGCACTCATGACGTCCGAATCCCGCGAGGGGGCGTTCATCTGCAACCCGATGAACCTCTCCTACCGCTACCAGGACCTGCGCCCCAGGTCCGGGGGCCGCACCGTGCACCGCGAGGGAGCGGATCCGTCGGTGATCCGCTACCGGGACCGGTTCTACCTCTTCGTGTCGATGGCCGCCGGCTTCTGGCACTCGACGGATCTGCTCACCTGGGAGTACCGGGGCAGCGAGAGGCTGCCGGCGCTCGACTACGCCCCCGACGTCCGTGAGATCAACGGTGCGCTCTACGTCTCGGCGTCCCGGCAGACCGACAGTCCGTTCTTCCGCAGCGAAGATCCCCTGGCCGACGATTTCACCCTGGTGAACCCGGGCTTCCCCTTCTGGGACCCGCACCTGTTCCAGGACGACGACGGCGCCGTCTACTTCTACTGGGGCTGCTCGAACAAGGAACCCATCACCGGTGTCCGGGTCGACCCGGACACCATGGACCGGATCGGCGAACCGGTCCCCCTCTTCGGCGGTGACCCCGAACACCACGGCTGGGAACAGATCGGCGAGAACCACGTCAAGACCGAACCCACCACGGAACTGGCGAAGATGATCGCCGACTACCTCGGCGACGCCCCCTTCGTCGAAGGTGCCTGGATGACCCGGCACGGCGAGACCTACTACCTGCAGTACGCCGCACCGGGCACGGAGTGGAACACCTACGCGGACGGCTACTACACCGCTCCTTCGCCGCTCGGGCCGTTCGAGTACGGGCCGAACAGCCCGTTCTCCTCGAAGCCCGGCGGCTTCGTCACCGGCGCCGGCCACGGCAGCACCTTCCAGGACGAGCACGGCAACTGGTGGCACGCCTCGACCATGCGCGTCTCGGTCCACCACGAGTTCGAACGGCGCGTCGGGCTGTTCCCCGCCGGGTTCGACGCCGACGGAGTCCTCTTCTGCAACCAGAACTTCGGGGACTACCCGACGATCGTGCCGGACCGGCGGGTCGATCCATGGACCGGGACCTTCGCCGGGTGGATGCTGCAGTCCTTCCGCGCCGAGACGACCGCCTCCTCCTCCGCCGAAGGACATGGGCCCGAACTCGCGGTCAACGAGGACATCCGCACCTGGTGGGCCGCCGGCACGACGCAGCCGGGGGAATGGCTCCGGACCGACCTCGGCGAGGAGCGCACCATCACGGCGATCCAGCTCAACCTCGCCGATCACGACCTGGCAGCGCACGCGCCGGAGAGGACCGACGGCGCGGAGGCCGCCGGCGCCTGGCGGGCGATCCACCCCGACCCCCAACCGACCGAGATGCTCATCGAGGTCTCCTCGGACGGTGAGCGGTGGCACACGGTCTCGGACAACCGGGGTTCGGGCGAAGACGCCCCGCACGCGCTCGTGGTGCTCGAACCCGCGCGGCGCGCCCGGTTCGTCCGGGTGACGGCGGGCCGAACGCCCTTCGACGGTCCCTTCTCGATCAGCGGGCTCCGGGTCTTCGGTACGGGTGACGGAGCGGCACCCGCTGCCGCCGCCGCGCGCGCCGAGCGCGTCGACGGGCGCACGGCACGGATCGAGTGGGACCCCTGCGAGACCGCCCACGGCTACAACGTCCGCTACGGGATCGCGCCGGACAAGCTCTACCACAGCTGGCTGCTCTACGAGCAGAACGACCTCGACCTCCGGACCCTGAACGCGGGGTCCGACTACTGGGTCGCCGTCGACTCGTTCAACGAGAACGGCATCACCGCGGGGCCCGTCGTGAAGATCACCTGACCCCGCGCCGACCCACCCGCAACGAAAGGAAGACCACGCATGGAAGGCCTGCGCGACAAGGTCATCGTCTTCGCCGGCGCCGGCGGGATCGCCGCCGCCACCGCGACGTTCCTCGGGGCCGGAGGTGCTCGGATCGTCGTCGGCGACGTCGTCGACACGTCGGCCGAAGCCACCGTCCGGGCCGCCAGGGACGCCGGCGGTGACGGCATCGCCACGGTGACCGACATCGCCGACGAGAACCAGGTCAAGCGGCAGATCGACCTCGCGATCAGCACGTACGGCCGCATCGACGGCCTGTTCAACGTCGCCGCCGACATCCACCCCGACTCGGTCGCTCGGGACACCGACGCCGTCGGCATCGACCTGGCCGCGTGGCAGCGCTCCCTGGACGTCAACCTCACCGGCTACCTGCTCACGCTCAAGCACGCGCTGCCCCATCTGATCGCCGGCGGCGGCGGATCCGTGGTCAACACCCTGTCCGGCGCGGTCTACGCCGGCATGCCCGACAAGGTCGCCTACTCGGCGACCAAGGCCGCGATCGGGGCGCTCACCCGCCACGTCGCCCGTCGTCACGGCAAGGAGGGCGTCCGGTGCAACGGTGTCGCCCCCGGCCTGGTCATGACCCGGCAGACCGAGCTCAACCTGCCCGAAGGGTTCCGCGACTCGATCCTCGCGGCCACGCCGGCGTCGCGCCACGGCCGACCGGAGGACGTCGGCGCCACCGTGGCCTTCCTGCTCTCCGACCTCGCCGCGTGGACGACCGGGCAGATCCTCTGCGTCGACGGCGGTACCACGATGCGCGCCTGAACCGCTCCCGGCGGCCGTCCGGAACCGAGGGGCCGCCGCCATCACCCTCTCCGAACAACAGGAAGAAGACCATGGGAAAGCTGGACGGAAAAGTCGTACTGCTCACCGGCGCCTCCTCGGGCCTGGGCAAACAGCAGGCGATCAGGATGGCGGCCGAGGGCGCCAACCTCGCGATCTGCGCCAGGACCGAGAGCAGGCTCGCGGAAACCGCGAAGATCTGCGAAGAGCACGGTGCCGAGGTACTGGCCATGACGGTCGACATCATGGACTACGACGCGCTGTCCGCGTTCGTGGCCGCGACCGCCGACCGGTTCGGCACGATCGACGTGCTCGTCAACAACGCGCACACGATCACCGTCCCGGCCCCGTTCCTGGAGAAGCCCATCGAGGATCTCGATCTGGAGATGCGCAGTTCCGTGTACGCGTACTGGCACCTCATGAAGCTGTGCTTCCCGTTCCTGCGCGACCGGCCGGGCGCCGGCGCGTCCATCATCAACTTCGCCTCGGAGGCCGCCGTGATGGGCGACGCGTTCTACGCCCCGTACGCGGCGTCGAAGGAGGCCGTCCGCGGGTTGTCGCGCGTCGTGGCCAGAGAGTGGGGGAAGTACAACATCCGCGTCAACACGCTGTGCCCGAACGGCATGACCGACAACATCTCCGGCGGGATCGACTGGATGGAGCCCGCGACGCGCGAACACATCGAGAAGAGCTTCGTGAACAACCCGTTCGGGCGCGCTGGTGATCCCTACGAGGACGTCGCGCCGGTGGCCGTGTTCCTCGCGTCGGACGACAGCCGCTGGATCACCGGGCAGAACATCCACGCCGACGGGGGCGGACTGATCAACGCCTGAGCAGCGGTCCTTCGCGCACCACCTGAGGACCCGGGCACGGCCGTCATCGTTCGGGGCGACGGCCGTGCCGCCACCGTGTGGACCCGACGACGCGGACTCGGCGGGCACACGACGGACGCCGGGCGGGCGTCCCCCGCCGCGCTCTCGGGGCTCGCCTCGAAGCCGGGGCCGTGGACCGCGCGCGGGTCCGCGGCCCCGGCCGCCGGCACGGACCCGCCCCGGGAGACGACGGTCGGTCGGAGCGGGATCGGGTGCGCGGCTCTCCCGCGCGGGATCACGGGAGTGCGCCGGGCCGGCGGGCGGTGGGACTCCGCCATCGTCCGGTGGCCGGGGGCGCGCTCCGTGCGGATCAGGGGACCCGCACGGGCGTGGCCGACCCCGGGCCCGGTGGAGGCGGAGCGCTCGATCCGGGTCGGGAGGGCGGTCACGCCCGTGCGCCCGGAGCCGACGGCCGCGGGCGTCGAGCGGCGGTGCGCACGTGCTCAGGGACCCGCCGCGGGCTCGCGCCCACGGGAAGGCGCCGCGGCGTCATGGCCGAGGACTCAGGCGGCGGAGTCCGGGCGCGCGAGGCCGTCGAGGTCGGGCAACGGGCGTCGGCAGATCTCGTGGGCCTCGTCCGCGGGCAGACCGAGCATGCGGAGCAGGTCCTCGGTGACGTGGTCGGCGGCTTCCGCGTCGTCGCGTTCGGGGTGGTCGTGCAGCAGCCGGCCGAGGCAGAGCGCCGCACCGGCCACGGTCACCAGGGCGAGTTCGGGATCGTGCACGCTGAAGCGGCCGGCCCGGACCGCGGCGTCGATGTCGCGGCGGACCCGGGGGGCGAGGCCCTTGTCCGACCCGACCAGGGACAGCCCGTTGTTCAGAAGGACCTTGCTGAGTTCGGGTGTCCGGCGGTGCAGGCGCCCGGTCAGGCGGAAACTCTGCGCGAACACGTGCGCGGGGTCGTCCAGGTCCGTGGTCAGCTCGTCGAGGAGGGAGCCGTGGGCGTCCAGGGCGGCCTCGACCGCCGCCTCGTAGAGCTGGTCCTTGCTGTCGAAGTGGTTGTAGAACGAGCCCATCCCGACGTCGGCGGCCTGGGTGATCTCCAGGATCGGGACGTTCGACCTTCCCGCCGCGATGAACGCCTGGGCCGCCCTGACGAGCGCGGTGCGGGTACGCGCCTTGCGCCGGTCCAGGCGGTTCGGTGTGTCACCGGTTCGCCCCGCCATGCCCCTTCACCTCTCCTCGGTCGGCCACGCTCACTCTAGACGCCATCCTCAGCCGTGACGAATTCAGCGATCGGACGCGCCGGGTCGCGCGCCTCGACGATCGGACGGTGAAACGGGCTCCCGGAGGAGCCCGCTTCGAGGGTGCTCTCCCCGACGACCCCGATCCGGGACGTTCCGACGTCACCGACCGGTCGGAGACGTCCCCGGGGGGCCGGACCCACGGTGGCCGGGCAGGCGTCCTCGTTCCTTCTCCGGTCAGGAGACGAGCCCGGGGACCAGGCCGAGGGCGAGGTGGACGGCGACGAGCAGACCCGCGATCGCCGCGGGGGCGAGTTCGCGCGGCCCGTCACCCCGGCGCAGGTGGGTGATGAGGGCGCCGGCCAGGAGGAGCAGCAGCCCCGTGCCGGCGAGGCCGCCGAGCGGAGGCACGGCCAGACCCAGCAGCAGCCCGATCCCGCCGGCGGCCTCCAGGACGCCGATGCCCCGGTAGGCCCCGACGGAGAACCCGCTCTTCTCGGCGAGTAGGCGCATCTGCGGCCGGGCCAGGATCTTGGCCGTGCCCAGGGCGAGGAAGAACACCGCGAGCAGAACGGTGAGGATCACGAAGACGACGTTCACGGACGCTCCACCTTTCGGTCTCTGACGACCGTGCGCTGCCGGCCGAGGTCGATGGCGCCGTCGTCCGTGGCCACGGTGGCCTCGATGACGTCGCCGGCTTTGAGGTACTTCGGATTCCGGGACTGGCCGCGGAAGAACAGGGACCACTTCAGGTCCTCCGGCAGCAGTCCGGCGATGAGCCGGATCGGCTTCGCGGGCGCGCTGATGGCCGTGCCGACCGGAGTCCCGGTGAGCACGAGGTCACCGGGTTCGAGCCGCTGGAAGCGGGCCAGACCGCGCAGCGCCTCGACGGGCCGGTAGATCATGTCGGCGGCCGTCATGTCCTGCCGGAGCTCGCCGTTGACCCACAGCCGCAGCCGCAGATCGGCGAAACGTCTGAGCTCGTCGGCGTCGAGGAGGACCAGCGCGGGGCCGATCGGCGTGAAGGAGGGGTAGGACTTCCCCTCGTAGTACTGCGTCCGCGGCAACTGGACGTCACGTGCCGACACGTCGTTGGTCACCACGAGTCCGGCGACGTGGTCGGCGAGGTCGTCCTCTCCGATCCGCGAGCCCACGGGCATCTCGGAGCCCATGACGAGCCCGATCTCGACCTCGTAGTCCAGCAATCGCACGTGCTCGGGCCGGACGACGTCGTCGAAGGGGCCGCTGATCGACCCCGACGCCTTGCGGAAGAACGTCAACGGCACGGACTCGGGCCTGCCGCCGGTGTCCTTGACGTGGGAGACGAAGTTCGTCATCTGGGCGACGACGCGACAGGGCGCCGTGACCGGTGAGACCAGGGCGAGGTCCCCGGGGTCGACGCCGTCGGTGCCCGCCTCGGCGTCGGCGACGGCCCCGCGGTCGGCCAGGAGCTGCGCCGTGGTCGTGGCTTCGGTCCGTACCTTGACGGCACCGGTGGGAGTGCGGACCCACCAGGCGTCGGCGGTGCGCAGGACTGTGGTGCTCATGACGTGGCCACCTTCAGGAAACCGCGGAGGCGGTGCAGGTCGAACTCGTTGTCGTCGCGCAGCGCGCCGATCGCCTCGCGCAGTTCGCGGAGGGAGTCCCGGCCGGGCTTGATGCCGAGGAAGTCCATGGTGGGCGCCGGTCCCCACTGGAACAGGGTGGAGGCGGAGAACGGCTTCCAGCCGGGTTCGAGCGTGCAGTCGAACAGGTCTCCGTCGCTGAAGTGCTCGACCAGGAACCCGTCCGGGTCGCGCCAGTAGTCGAAGATCTGACTGCCCTCGATGTGTCGGCCGATACCCCACGAGCGCTGGTACCCCCGGTCGAGCAGGTACTCGCCGCCCGCGGCCATCGAGTCGAGGTCGCAGACCTGGAACGCCGAGTGCACGTACCGGTTGGACGGGCCGAGGTTCATCGCCAGGGTGTGGTGGTCGGCGGGTGTGGGCCCGCGGTCGCAGCGGACGAACCCCATGACCGGCCCACGCCCGCGTTGCCCCGGGAAGTACTGGAAGTCGCTGACGATCATGCCGAGGTGTTCGAGGTACCAGTCGAGCGTCTCGCGGAACCTCGTCGACTGGAGCACGACGTGGCCGAGCCGCTGGACCTTGGACGGCTCCCGCCGCGGTCGCTGGGTGGCGTTCACCCGGGTGGTGCCGTGTCCGAAGTTGAACGTCAGCGGCTCCTGTCCCGGCAGGGCGGGTAGCTCGTGGGTGCCGGACACGACCCGCACCCTCGCCCCGCTCGGATCCCTCAGGTCGACGGTGATCCCGCCCAAGGCCTCCGGCAGGCTCTCGGCCTTCCGCCCGGTCGCGTCCGCGAGCCGAAGGACGTCGCCGTCGTCGGCGGCTCTGAAGGCCGACCCGAGAAACCGCGATCCGGGGCCCCGGCGGACGATCACGCAGGGCGGACCGGCGTCCGTGCCGCGCAGGTGCAGCTCGTCGCGGGTGCTCAGCGAGGTGGTGAAGCCGAAGGCGCCGGCGAACAGCTCGGCCCGTTTGAGATCGGGCTTCTCGAACTCCAGCCACGCCAGGTCGTGCACCTTGATGATCGGGTCGCGCGCCCGGCCCGGGTGCTCACCCGGCAGCGCGCCCCGCTCACTGTGCAGATCCGCGTGCGGGTCGTGGTCGTGGATCATCGACCTCTCCCTTCTTTATTCTGACGATATCGTCACATGCGAATGTATCATCATTCGAGGATAACTGACGAGATCCTCACAACTGAGGACAGGGGCAGGGTGAAACCCGCCCACACGGAAGAAGGGAACAGGCATGACGGAGGGCACCCCGGGCCGTCTGGCGAGGCGCAGGGCGCGTACCCGTGCGGCACTCATCCGGGCGGCCGGGGCCTTCATCGCGTCCGGCAACGTGAACGCCTCGATCCTGGAGATCACGCGGGCCGCCGACGTGGGGGTGGGGTCGTTCTACAACCACTTCGAGAGCAAGGAACGGCTCTACCGGACGGTGATCGAGGACGCGCTCGACGCCTACGGGGAACTCCTCGACGGGCTGACCACGGATCTGGACGACCCGGCGCACGTGTTCACGCAGGGCTTCCGCCTGGCCGGGCGACTGCACCGCTGTCGGCCGGAACTCGGCAAGGTCCTTCTGAGCAACGGGCTGTCCCTGGTCGGGGCGGACAGGGGCATCGCGCCCCGCGCCCTGCGCGACATCGAGGCCGCCGAACGCGCCGGTCGGTTCAACGTGCGCGACCCCGAGCTCTCCCTGGTCATCGTCGCGGGCGCCGAACTCTGCCTGGGGCGGATGCTGCACGACCATCCCGAGTGGGACGACGCCCGGGCCACGGACCGGGTCGCCGAGGACCTGCTGCGCATGTTCGGCCTCCCCGCCGACGAGGCCCACGAGATCTGCCGACGCCCCCTGCCCGACCTGGAGGCGGCGGTCGACGGGTTCGGCGTCGTCGCCTGAGCCCGCCTCCACCGCGCCGGCCGGTGCGTGGTCGCCCCGGGCCCGTGCGACCGGGGTCCGTCGGGCGGGGGGCGTCCGGGGCGGGTGGCGCACGGCGAGCGCCGCGTATCTGACGAATTCCTCAGAATCAGTTGACGAATATTTCCTCATGCCTGATGATTTCGTCACATAACATCGTCTCGAACCGAGGTGGACATGCCGCACCGTGAGTCCGACCGTCGCCGCTCCGAGCAGGAGGTGGGGCGCCCATGACCACGACGCCGACCCCCCGACGGGTACCCGTGGTCATCGTCGGCGCGGGCCCCGTCGGCGTCACCGTCGCCCTCCTGCTCGCCCGCCAGGGCGTCCGCTCCGTCCTGGTGGAACGCCATCGCGACGTCTACCCGCTGCCCCGCGCGGTGGCCATGGACGACGAGGCACGCCGCATACTCCAGGCCGCCGGTGTCCACGAGGGGTTCGCCGCCCTCGCCCGTCCCGCCCGGGGTCTGCGCCTGCTGGACGCCCGGCACCGCGTGATGGCGACCTTCGACCGTGACACCGAGCAGGGACACCACGGCCATCCGCAGACCACCCTCTTCGACCAGCCCGAACTCGAACGGTTGCTGCGGCGCGCCCTCGCCTCCTGCGGGCGGTGCGAGCTGCGTGAAGGTCTGGAGGTCACCGACGTGCGCCAGGCCCCGGGCGGGCCGGTGCGGGTGACCGTGCGCCCGGTCGACGGAGGAGGACCGGAGTACCTGTGGGCCGAGGCCGTGCTGGGCTGCGACGGCGCCAACAGCCTCACCCGGAGGGCCATCGGCGCCGCATGGGAGGACCTGCGTTTCGAGGAGCGATGGATGGTCCTCGACGCTCGCACGACGCTGCCCGTGCGCTCGTGGGGCGGCGTCGACCAGGTCTGCGACCCGGCCAGGGCCGCGTCCTTCATGCGCATCGCGCAGGACCGCTACCGCTGGGAGTTCCGCCTGCGCGAGGGGGAGGGGGTCGAGGGCGCCGTCGCCGAACGGCGCGCCCGCGAGCTGGTCCGCCCCTGGGTGGAGGCGTCCCGTTCCGAGGACTTCGAGATCCTCAAGCAGGTCGAGTACACCTTCCGGGCCAGGCTCGTCGACCGGTGGCGTCAGGGCCGGGTCTTCCTGCTGGGCGACGCGGCCCACCAGACCCCGCCCTTCATCGGCCAGGGCCTGTGCGCGGGCCTGCGCGACGCGCACAACCTCGCCTGGAAGCTGGCCCGTGTCCTGGCCGGAGACGCCGACGAAGCACTGCTCGACACCTACCAGAGCGAGCGCCGACCCCACGCCCGCGAGCTCATCCGTCTCGCCGTCACGGTGGGATGGACGATGACCGGAGGGCGGGACCGCGTGGCCGCGTTGCGCGGTGCCGCGCTCAGGACCCTCTTCCGCCTGCCCGGCTTCGCCCGGGCGGCGGGGGAGCGGCTCGGCCGCCCGATACCGATCGGGCCCCTCGTCCCACGCCGCGGATCGACCCGCACCCGCCTGGTGGGCGGCTCCTGCCCGCAGCCCCGGGTCACGGTCGAGGGCCGGCGCGCACTCCTCGACGACGTCCTCGGGGACGGCTTCGCCCTGGTGACCGCCGTGCCGCCCGCGCCCGCCACGCGCGCCGCCGCCGTCGCCCTCGGCGCGCGCGTCGTCCATGTGGGCCCGATCGGCGCCCTTCCCGGCGAGACCGTCGTCGACGACGACGGCGGCCTCACGGACTGGCTGCGCCGCGGCCGGGCGCAGGCGGTCCTGCTCCGTCCCGACCGCGTCGTCCTGGACGCCGTACCGGCGGCGGGCGCCCTGGACGACACCCCCGCCTGGACCTCGCTGCTGACCACGGCATCCGTTCCCCGCCCACCGACCACGGCCGATCCGCACGACCGACCCGCCACCCCACCGCACAGGAGCAGTTCATGACCACCCCGACCGGCACGGACCACCCCGAGCCCTTCTGGACCCCCGACCCCGCCGCCTCGGAGAACAGCCGCATCGCGGACTTCGGACGCTGGGTCGCCCGCCACCGTGGAGTGGAGGCCTCCGACTACGCGGCCCTGCACCGCTGGTCCGTGACCGACCTGGAGGGTTTCTGGAGCGCGATCTGGGAGTACTTCGAGGTCAGGGCCGACACCCCGTACGAGCGGGTGCTGGAGCGGGAGACGATGCCGGGGGCCCGCTGGTTCACGGGCGCCACCCTCAACTACGCCGAGCACCTGCTGCGGGCGCTCGCGCCGGACCGCCCCGCGATCATCGCGCTGGACGAGAACGGCTCCGAGCACGTGCTGTCCGGCGACGACGTGCGCGCCCGGGTCGCCTCGGTCGCCGCCACCCTGAGGGACATGGGTGTCCGTAGGGGAGATCGTGTGGTCGGCTACCTCCCCAACACCCCGCACGCCATGATCGCCCTGCTCGCCGCCGCCACCCTGGGGGCCGTCTGGTCGGTGTGCGGCCAGGACTACGCGCCACGGGCCGCCGCGGACCGCTTCGCCCAACTCGAACCCACGGTCCTGGTCGCCGCGGACGGCTACCTCTTCAACGGCACCACGCACGACCGCCGCGACGCCTCCCGCGAGCTGGCCCGCGCCCTGCCCTCCCTCAAGGCCACGATCCTGGTCGACCACGTGGGCCTGCCCTGGCCCGGGGACGGTCACCCGACGTCCACCGCCCGATGGGAGGACGCGGCCACCCGCACCGAGCCGCTCGGCTGCGAGGCGGTCCCCTTCGATCACCCCCTGTGGATCCTGTTCTCCTCCGGTACCACCGGCCTGCCCAAGGGCATCGTCCACGGTCACGGCGGCATCCTCCTCGAACACCTCAAGGTCATGGGCCTGCACTCCGACCTCGGTCCCGGAGACCGACTGCTGTGGTACACCACCACCCACTGGATGATGTGGAACATGCAGGTCTCCGCCCTGC
Organism: Nocardiopsis sp. N85; assembly: GCF_028882275.1. Classification (GTDB taxonomy): domain Bacteria; phylum Actinomycetota; class Actinomycetes; order Streptosporangiales; family Streptosporangiaceae; genus Nocardiopsis; species Nocardiopsis lambiniae. Next base: position 187,915 of record NZ_JARBUT010000006.1, on the reverse strand, counting down.
TCACCGGGGCCGCCGCCTGCACCTACGACGGTGGCCCGGTGCCCCCCGCCCGCCCGGACCTGTTGTGGGAGCTGGCCGCCCGCCATCGGGTCACCGTCTTCGGCACCAGCCCCCAGTACCTGCTCGCGTGCGCCAAGTACGGCATCGAGCCCGACGCCCACGACCTGTCGGCCGTCCGGATGGTCGGCAGTACCGGCTCCCCCCTTCCGGCGTCGGCCCATCCATGGGTGCGTGCGCACGTCGGCGCACACGTCCAGCTCGCCTCCACCTCCGGCGGTACCGACGTCGCCTCCGGTTTCGCGGGCAGCACCCCGACCACCCCCGTCTGGGAGGGTGAACTCTCCGCCCCCAACCTCGGCGTGGCGCTGGCCGCCTACGACGACAGGGGCGGGCCCGTCACCGACCGGGTCGGCGAGCTCGTCGTCACCCGTCCCATGCCCTCGATGCCGCTCCACTTCTGGAACGACGCCCACGGCACCCGCTACCACGACGCCTACTTCGCCGCCTACCCCGGCGTGTGGCGGCACGGCGACCGGATCACCCGTACCTCGCACGGTTCGGTCATCGTGCACGGCCGTTCGGACGCCACGCTCAACCGCCACGGCGTCCGCCTGGGCAGCGGCGACGTCCACGACGTGGTCGAGCGGCTTCCGGAGATCACCGAGGCCCTGGTCATCGGCTGCGAGGAACCCGACGGAGGGTACTGGATGCCCCTGTTCGTGGTCCTGGCGGACGGAGCCGTGCTGGACGACGCCCTGCGCGAGACGATCCGCGAGGCCATCCGCTCCGGCGCCTCTCCCCGTCACGTCCCCGACGAGATCCTTCAGGTACCGGCGGTCCTCCACACGCGTACCGGAAAGAAGCTTGAGGTCCCGGTCAAACGCCTGCTCCAGGGCGTCGCGCCGGAACAGGCCGTCAGCGCGGGCACCGTGGACGCCCCCGACCTCATCGCCTTCTACGCCCGCCTCGGCGCCGAGCGGCGTCTGGAGGTGACCCGGCGGGCGTCGGTCGGCACGGAGTAGCCCCGTCGTCCTCGCCATCGGTGTACGACCACGCCGCATCCGGCCCATGGCGGCCACGGCGTGGTCATCGCCGTGGGTCGTCGTTCTCGGGGGCGTGCGCTTCGTGCGGGAGCGGCCCGGCCGGGCCGCTCCCGCACGGCACCGGCTCCCCTCCGAACGCCTTCGACGGAGCCGTGGCCGACCGCGGTCGGGCCACGAGGTGATCCGGCCGGGTCCGGGCCCACCGGCCGGGGGCGCCGAGCCGCGCGGCCACGTCGTCCGCGGGCCGCGCGGCGGCGACGGGACCTGCGACCCGGCCCGGTACTCCGCCGGGACGGGATGCCGGTGTCCCGAGGGCGTCCACCGGAGATCGCCGGGTACGAGGGAGGCCTTCGCCCACGAACCGGACATGGCGGCCGAGGTCCGTGACGGAGGCCGGTTCGGTGAGCCGATCCCGCCTCCGCCGTCCCACGTCCGCGACCTCGGCGGCGACGGAGGGCGCCCGACCTCGATCCGTCACGCGGCCGGGGCGCCGCTCGGCACGTTCCGTTCCCCGAGGAGGTGACGCGCCGAGCGGGCGAGCCGGGACATGACGTCTTCGACGTCCACGTCCACCAACGCGCGGTCGCGCTTGCGCCAGGCGCCGCCGACCATCACCGCTTCGATGTCCGCCCGGTCGGCGTTCAGGACGGCTCCCACCGGATCGGGCATCGGGCCCGCGCAGATGCCGCGCGGATCGATCACGACGAGGTCGGCCCGCATCCCGGCGGAGATCCGTCCCACCCGGTCTTCGAGTCCGAGCGCCGTGGCGCCGCCGGTGGTGATCCACTCCAAGGCCTGCCGGCTCCGCGCCGACGTTTCGAGCGCCATGGGCTCACCCGAACGGCGGTTCCGCTCGTGCTCGACCCCTCGCCGCAGGGCGAGGGCCAGTCGTGCCGCGTCACGCACGTCCCCGCCGGTGACCGCGTCGGTGTCGGTGCCGAGCGACGGGAGGCCGCCGGCGTCCAGGAGGCGCGGGACGATGGGCGTGCCGTGCCCCTGCCCCAGTTCGTTCTCGGGTGTGCTGGTGAACGTCACGCCCCGCGAGAGCAGGTACTCCAGCCACTCGTCGGACGACTCGACCCCGTGGGCGATGTTGACGCGCGGTCCGAACAGGCCCTCCGACCGCAGCGCGGTCCAGCCGTCGGCCAGGTCACCACCGCTCTGGTGGAACGACACGACGATGTCCCGGTCGCGTGCGGCCCCGAAGTCGGTGACGGCGACCGCGGGGGAGGAGTACTGGGGGCCCTGAGCGGCCATGCCGATCGTGATGAGCCCGTTTCCGTAGGTATGGGCGATGAGCCGGTCGATCACTTCGACCGGGTGGGGAACGTCGGGGTCGCGGTAGGGCGTTCCGTGCAGGAAGGCCGCCCGGATCCCCGAATCGGCGAGGGCGTCGACGGCCGTGATCGCGTCCTCGGGGGTCGAGCAGTGGTGCGCCCAGTCGGCGATCGTGGTCGTTCCCCGATCGAGCTGCGCGAGTGCGCCGGCCCGGGTCGCCACATGGACGTCCTCCGGTCGGTAACGCCCGGTGATCCCGCCGTGCATGTGGGCCAGGTAGCCCAGGAGGGTCCAATCCGGGCCGGTGCCCCGCAAGGCGGTCTGCCACGTGTGGAGATGGGCGTTGACGAAGCCGGGGCACACGACGCGCCCCGTCAGGTCGACGGTCTCCGCCTCGTCGCGGGGAAGGTCCGGGCCGACTTCGAGCACGGTGTCCCCCTCGATGAGGACGTCGGCCGGTTCGGCCTCGGGGCGGTCCGGGGTCATCGTGATCACGGTGGCCCCGGTGATCAGCGTGCGGTTCACGGGGACTCCTCAGGTCGATGAATATCGGCTACAGTATAGCCGATACTATGTGATCGCCGTCATACGAACGGCGAGACGGCGTCGACCCCGGTGGGATCCATGGGGGTCGCCCGTCGAATCGGAAGGCGCCGACCTCGGCATCCGCGGGCTCGGACGCGCTTCGAGGAGGTACCGGGACCCGGGGTTCGCCGGGCTCGCCCGGACGCCGTGGACGAACACCCCGTCAGCGCTCGCGGCGGACGGCGGAGCAGGGACGAGGAGTCACTCCGCGCGACGGGCGCGATCACACGTCGGACGGTGCCGCCGGTGATCGGGCCGGACCCGTGGCCACGGCCCACCGATCATCCGCGGGCGTCCGCCGAGACGCCGTCCTTCGAACCTTCCACCCGACCCGAGAACTCCCGGTCCCACCGCCGGTGGGCTTTCCCCTGACGCAAGGAGACAGGCGTGAGCACGTCGACCCCATCCAACCCGCCCCCGAAGGGCGTCCGACGAGGGACGCCCCCGCGCGGCGCGGATCTCGCCCGCACGCCGTTGCTGATCTCCATCGTCACCTCGCAGTTCGGGATCTCCATGGTCTACGGGGCGGTCCCGGGGGTGCTGCTCGCGCTCCAGGTGCAGACGCTCGCGGGAGACGACGCCAAGGCCGGCGTCCTGAGCCTGTTCACCGCCTTCGGGGCCGTCGCCGCGCTGCTGTCCCAACCCCTGGCGGGCATGCTCTCCGACCGGACCCGGAGCCGTGTCGGCAGCAGGACCCCGTACGTGCTCGGCGGCGGCCTGATCGCCGCGCCGGTGCTGTGGGCCATGGGCACGGTGGACTCCCTGCTCGTCCTCGCCGTTCTCTACGTGGTGTCCGAGTTCGTGCTCAGCGCGGCCCAGGGGCCCCTCGCCGCGGTGCTACCGGACCGCGTGCCCGCGGAACGGCGTGGACGTTTCAGCGCCGGCCTCGGGCTCGGCATCATGCTCGGGTCCGTGGCCGGCACCGTGCTGGCCTCGGTCCTCTCCGACGACCTGCGGATCGCCTATCTCGTGCTCGGCTGTGTCCCCGTCGTCCTCGGGGCGACCCGGCTCTACCTCGCGGCGGACACCGACAACCGCGGCGTCGCCCGCCCCCCGTCGACCGACGGCATGAGGTGGTGGCGCACGTTCCTGGTCAGCCCCAGGGACCACCCCGACTTCTGGTGGGTCGTGGGGAGCCGGATGTTCACCTACACCGGTTTCTTCGTCGTCCAGGGGTACTCCCTGTACCTGCTGGGCGACTACGTCGGTCTCGGTGACGACGCCGTCGGCCACGTGGGCATCGCCGCCGGAATCGCGGCACTGTGCATCTGCCTGGCCGCCGTGCCCGCCGGACTGCTGTCGGACCGCGTCGGCCGCCGCAAGATCTTCGTTCAGGTCGCCTCGGTGACGATGGGCGTCGGGTTCATGATCCCGCTGTTCTCCCCGTCCCTGCCCGCCTACCTCACGATGGTGGTCGTGACCTCTCTGGCCTTCGGATGCTTCGAGGCGGTGGACACGGCCCTGGTCACGCAGGTGCTGCCCCGCTCGACGTCCTTCGCGCAGGATCTCGGTGTCACCAACGTGGCGTCCATCGCGCCTCAGATCCTGGCCCCGGCGATAGCGGGCGTGATCGTCGTGACGACGGACGGATACGCGCTCGTCTTCCCCGCGGCCGCCCTCTTCGCCGTCCTCGGCGGAGTGACCGTCACCCGGATCCGCGGCACACGCTGACGACGGGCCGGGGCCGGGACCGTCGCGACGGTCCCGGCCCCGGCCGGCTCTGACGCCCTTCCGTCACCGCCGATCGAGCCACGCCGTCACGGCGTCGCCCATCACCAGTTCGAGGTCGCGGCCGGTCAGCCACGGCAGGTGGTCGACGAACATCGTGACGCACTCACCCCACGTGCGGTCCATGCGGGTGACGTCGGTGCCCCAGAACATGCGCTCGGCCCCGAAGGCGTTGTGGATCCGCCGGAGCGCGTCATGGGTCGAGACGAACGGGTAGGGGTCCGTCGCCATGCTCGGGACCCCGGTCGCCTTCACCGCGATGTTGGGGTGCCGCGCCAGGTCGAGCAGGTCGTCCAGGTGCGCCATGGCCTCGGGCAGTGTGAGGAAGGGGAGCACCCCGAGGTGGTCGACCATCAGGCGCATGCGGGGAAAACGTCCGGCCAGCCCGCCGATGAGCGGCAGATCGCCCGGGAGCACCATGAGGGCGACCGGTAGCGCCCGCTCGTCGGCGGCGCGCCACAACCAGTCGAGTTCTCCGGAGGCGACCCGAGCGACCTCGGCCGGGTCGACGACGACGAATCGCAGCCCGACCGCGCCGGGGGCCGCCATCGCGTCGGCCACCAGCGACGCGTCGCCGCCGGGGGAGAGCGGGAACCATCCCATGGTGATGAAGCGCTCGGGGTGGGTGCTCGCGGCGAGGGCGGCGTAGTCGTTGGCGTCGGCGTCCCACAGCGCGGGGCAGTTGATCGCCCGGTCGACGCCGGCCGCGGTCATGGCCTCGACGGCGGTCTCCATGGTGAACGGCGAGCGCGCATGGTGCGGAGGGGCGTCGGGGCCCTCCCAGAGATGGATCTGGGCGTCGACGATGCGCATCTCAGACCCCTCGCGCCGTCGTGAGCCGCTGGAGCATCCAGTCCGCGACGAGCACGTCGCGGTCCTGGCGGTGGTTGTAGACGCAGTGATCGCCGTCGGAGAACACCACCATCTCCTTGTCGTCGGTCGGTGCCCCGTCCAACAGCAGGGCGGCGAGATCGTCGGAGATCATCGGATCCCTGCCCCCGTGGACGACGAGCAGCGGGTAACCGCTGTTCGGGCCGTCCGCCGTGGGGTCGACGGACGCCCAGGTGGCGATCGCCGAGTCCGGGTCGTCGGTGCCGCAGAAGGCCACCATCTTGGTGAAGAACGTCCCGATGTCGGGGGGGACCAGTCTCGGGTGGACGAGTCCGCCGTTGCTGCAACAGGCGCGGACGCGGGGGTCGTGCGCGGCGACCGCCATCGCCAGCCCGCCGCCCATGCTGTTCCCGACGATGCCGATGGGGGACGCGGGGGAGCGGTCCGCGACGTGATCGATCGCCCGTTCGTAGGCGCGGATCCAGGTCGGTGTCAGGTAGTGCCGATGGGTGAAACGGGACTCCCCCTGGCCGGGACCGTCCAGCAACAGCACGTCGAGCCCTCGTGCCGCCAGTGCCGTTCCCATGCCGTCGAAGTCCATCGCCCAGCCCTCGATGCCGCCGATCACGATGACGGCGCCGACCGGGGACGGGCCGGCGGAGAGCCACCAGCCGGCCAACGGTCCGTCCTCGGATTCGAGGACGACCCGCGTCCGGTCGCCGGCGAGGCGCGCGGCCTCGTCGTACAGTTCCGCGGCGCGGGCGAAGATCGCCCGGCGGTCGTCGGTGTCCTCCAGGAACATCATCTGGCTCATGCGCAGGAGAGCGGATCCGCGCCGAAGGTAGGCCACGCGCGTGGGCGTGCCCGGGGCCGTGTCGGCGTACTCCGAGCAGGTCCGGGCGAGGTCGGTCGCGGCGGTCCGCCAATCCTCGCCGGCGACCACTCGGGCCCTGAGCTCCACCACGTCGCCGTGGTCCACTCCGTACGCCATGGTCCGCTCAAGGGAGAACTGGCGTAACGCGGCCTGTGAGACCTGGGAGAGGGCGGCGAGCGCCTCCTCCGTCTCGGCCCGCCGGCCGGTGAACCGGCGGACGTGGACACGGGGGTCGTCGAACACGGAGACGCTCCTTCTGCGGAGTGTTGCGGGGTGGGGTCCGGATGTCGTACGGCTACGCGGGAAGGGCGAGCGCACCGAATCGGGCGGCGGATTCGGCCCACCGACCGTTCGCCGTGTAGGCCACGTATCCGTCGGGGCGGATGAGGATGTGGGCGGGGGTCCGCGTTCCGTAGGCCCGCGCGGCGCGGGCCGCTTCGGAGGAGGGGAGGGCGACGGTGCGCAGCGGCGCGCCGGATCGCGGCCACGGCAGGTCGGCGGCCGAGACGATGGCCTCCTCGCCCAGGGCGAGGAGGGTGAAGTGGGGTCCGCGGAGGTGGTCGATGAGACGTTGGGGGCCCGATTCCGGGTCGGTCCAGTCGATGTTCGGCGCGCGATCGCCCGGCCGGACCCCGGTCGCGTCCTCGGCGACCGACGGGGCCAGCGGGCCGCCGCGATAGCCGAGTGAGAGCTGCCGCTCCTCGTCGCCACGGGTCATCGCCGCGGTCGGTCGGTTCCGGGTGCTCGCGTAGATCTCCGAGGCGAGACCGAGCACGCGGGCCGCGACGGGCTGCCGTTCGTCCTCGTAGGTGTCGAGCAGGGAGTCCGGTGCGCCCGCGAGGGTCTGCCCCAGTTTCCAGCCGAGGTTGTAGGCGTCCTGGACGCCGGTGTTGAGACCCTGGGCGCCGGTCGGCGGGTGGACGTGGGCCGCGTCTCCGACCAGGAGGATCCGGCCCTCGCGGTACCTCCGGGCGAGGCGCGTGTTGGGCCGCCAGACCGAGGACCACCGGACACGGGACACGGTCACCGAGCGCGCTCCCGAGAACGAACGGATCTTCGCCGTGAGACCGTCGGTCGTCACGTCCGCCTCCTCGCCCGCCCGCAGTTTGAGCATCAGCTGGAAGACCTCGCCACCGGGCATCGGGCACAGTGCCATGAACCGTCCGCCCAGGCCCGGCCAGACGTGCCAGAGGTCGCGGGAGAGCCCGTCGAGGACGAGGTCCGCCACGATCATGCGGTCGCTCTCGTCGGTCGTGCCGTCGAAGGGGATCCCGAGGAGGGTGCGCACGGTGCTGGCGCCACCGTCGGCGCCGATGAGGTATCCGGCGTGGGCCGACGTGGTCCCGTCCGGTCCTTCGAGGGTCGCCCGGACCCCGTCGGCCGATGGTTCGAGGTCGGTGAGCCGTGTGCCGAACTCGACCTCGCCGCCGAGTTCGGCGATCCGACGGCGCAACGCGGCGTCGGTGTCGTACTGGCCGATCAGGAGGGTGTCGGCGTGCGGTACCGCCTCGGTGGCCTCGTGCAGCGGGATCATCGTCCGCCGGAGTGTCAACGGACCGAGGTGGACGCCGAGCCGGGGATACGTCGTGGAACGCGCTCCGAGGGCGTCGAGCACGCCCAGGTCATCGAACACCTCCTGGGTCCGGGGTTGGACGCCCTTGGCGCGGGAGCCCTGGAAACCCTCGGACGAGGCGCTGACGATCCGGACGGCCACGCCACGACGCAGGAGGTCGCAGGCGAGGGTCATGCCGGCCGGACCGGCGCCGATCACGAGTACGTCGGAAGAGGTGCTCACTGTGGTGGCCTCCGGTTCGCGGGGAAGGCCGGCCGGAACGACAGCGTCCAACACGCCCGGCGGTCCGCGCCGACCCATTGTGGATACAACGTAGCCGTTATCACGGCGCCTGGCAAGGAGACCCCTTCCGTGCCGCCGTGGCATACTCGTGGCGTGTCGACACATGCATCCACCACAGGGTCCCGGAGAAGCCGGGGGCCCGGACGCCCACCCCTTCCCGTGGACCGGATCGTCGGCGTCGCGCTCGACCTGGTGGACGAGGAGGGCGCGGAGGCCCTGACCCTGCGTTCCCTGGCCACGCGCATGCAGAGCAGCACCGCGACGCTCTATCGACACTTCTCGGGCCGTGCCGACCTCGCCCGCTGCGTCGTGGACGCGGTCTTCGCCGAGGTGCGCCTCGACGAGGCCCTGGTGGAGGCGTCGACCTGGGACGTGTCCGTCGCCCACATCGCCGAGAACATGTTCGCCGTTCTCGAACGGCACCGGAACGTCGCCCCGCTGATCCTCAGTGAGATCCCGATGGGCCCTCACGCGCTCCGACTCCGGGAGCGCTGCCTCTCGGTCCTGGTCACCAACGGGTTCACGCCGCTCAACGCGCTCCGGGCGTACGCGACCCTGGCCCGGTACGTGCTGGGATTCGCGGTCCAGGCGGCCTCGGAGGCGGCCTCGTCCGGTGCGGCCTATCGGATCGAGGGCCACGGCGAGCTGGACCTCCCCGTGACGGCCTACGTGCAATCGGTGGGACCGATCGCCCTCGCCGACGAGTTCCACTTCGGACTCGAACTCATGATGGACGGGCTGCGCTCCCGTCACGCCCGGACGCCGACGCCGTAGCGCCGACGGCGCCTGCCGCGGCGACCCCGGTCTCCGGTCCGGTGGGGAGGGGTCCCCTCGCGGATGTCGACCCGGACCCGTCGTCCGCGACGGTGTGCTCGGCGAGGGGCCGGAGTCCGGCCTCGATTCCTGACGGGAGTGCCCGTCCGGCCTGCGCGGAACCCTGCTGATACGTTGTAGCCGAAAACAGGGTCGTCAGACGGCCGGACCTCGGAATGCGACCAGCGGACGCCCCGTCGGCGACGCGGAGAGTGGATGACGCGTGCGACCGATACCCGACGACGAACCGCCCGCGGAGCGAACCGGACCCAGGGGTGCGCGGGTGCGACGAGTGTTCCTCGCGGTCCTCGCCCTGGCCGCCGTCGAGTCGCTCGCACTGTCGCTGCGCTCCGGTGTGGGAAGCCTCGGCGCGCTGCTGCCGACCCTGCGGGACGACCTGCACCTGACGGCCACGGCCGTCGGCGTCCTCGCCACCCTGCCGACGCTGTTCTTCGCGCTCGTCGGCCTCGGCGCGGGCCGGGTCATCTCCAGGTACGGCCCGCACAAGGTGACGATCCTGCTCCTGGCGACGATCGCCACGGGTCTCGTCGCCAGGGCCCTGACCGGATCATCGCTCGTGTTCGTTCTCGCGACCGGCCTCGCCATGGTCGGCGTCGCCGTCGGGAACGTGGTGCTGCCGGCGCTGGCCAAGCTGCACTTCCCCCGGCGGATCGTCGTGGTCAGCGCGCTGTACGGCGTGGCGATCAATCTCGGGGCCACCATCGCCGCGGTCACCGCCGTTCCGATCGGCGACGTCTTCGGCGGGTGGCGTGGGGGACTGGGCGTCTGGGCGGCGCTGCCCCTCCTGAGCCTCGCCCTGTGGATCCCCTGTGCCCTGATCGGCCGGTCGAGCGCGACCGCCCGAGCAGGAGGGCGACGCCTGTCCATCGCGGACGCGGCGAGGACGAGGCTGGGCTGGGTGATGGCGCTGTGCTTCGGCGCCCAGGCGTCGCAGGCCTACGTGCAGTTCGGCTGGTGGAGCGCCCTCATCGTCGACGCGGGCGGTGACACGGCCCACGCCGGGGCCCTTCTCGGCGTGATCTCGGGCCTGAGCATCCCCATCTCCTTGACGCTGCCGCTCCTGATCCGCGGAACGCGCGGTTCCCTGCTGCTTCCGATCGCCTTCGCGTCGCTGACCTCGGCGGGGTGGATCGGTGTGATGTCCGCGCCGCTGATGCTGGACGGATGGGTGTGGGCCGCGCTTCTGGGGGCCGGGTCCGGGGCGTTCTCCTGGACCCTGGTGATGATCGGCGTTCGCAGCAGGACGCCGGAGGGCGCGGGCCAGTTGTCGGCGTTCGTCCAGGGCGGCGGCTACCTCATGGCGAGCGCCGCCACCTTCGTGACCGGTCTGCTCTACGCGGCGACGGACTCCTGGGCGGCTTCGTTGATCCCCGTGCTCGTGCTGGCCGCGCTGATCGGCGTCGCCGGATCGCTTCTCGGCAGGCTGCCCCCGTTCGAGGACGGACTCCCCGCGACGGCGTCGACCACACCGTCGGAGGGGACGTGAGCCGGGTGCCCCGCCATGCCCCACCGGGGGGTCCTCGCCGGTCCGGGGCGTGCCACCCCTGTGGTGGGCGTGCCGCCGGAACGGCGCGCCCGACGGCCTGACTCCCTCGCGCGGGAGCGGCCCGGGGGCCGGAGAGGTGGTCCGCGCCGGGGCGTCCGGGCGGGATCGCGGGGGCGGCCGACGGTCGACCTCCGTGGACGTCGTGCCCGGGACCCGCCGTCGCACGGCGTGGCGGCGCCGACCGGTGGGGTCGCCGCCCACAACGCCCCTCCCCATCTGACGTTGGCATCGGTTCTGACGAAATCCTCGAATCTGCTTGACTGACGTTATGATCGTAAGTGAATATATCGTCAGAAAGCTAAGGAGGCGGTCGATGACCGACCCGTCCGCACACCGTTCCGCCACCCCGGTCCTCCGCACCGGTGTGGCCCGTCGGCCGAAGGAGGCGTGATGTCCACTCTCGCGAAGGTCCCGGTCCACCGCTCCGACCTGTACTCGGCCGCGGCCGTCCGCGACCCCTACCCGCGCTACACCGAACTGCGCGACCTCGGTCCCGTCGTGTGGCTGAGCAGGCACAAGGTCTACGCGCTGCCCCGGTACGCCGAGTGCAAGGCCGTCCTGCTGGACCACGAGACCTTCATCTCCGGGGAGGGGGTCGCACTCAACTGCGTCGCCAACCGGACCGGCCGCGGCACCACGCTCTACAGCGACGGTGAGGACCACGCGCGCCGCCGCGGCCAGGTCGCGCACCGGCTCACGCCACGGGCACTGCGCTCCATGAAGGACGTCGTCGAGCGGCAGGCCGCCGAGGTCGTCGACGCGGCCGTCGCGCGCCGGACGGTGGACGGCGTGGAGATGGCCACCGAGCTGCCGATGTCGGTCGTCCCGGACTTCGTCGGCTGGCCCAAGGAGGGCCGCGAGCACCTGCTCAGATGGGCCGGCGCGGCGTTCGACGCCCAGGGCCCCGCCAACCGGCAGTCGATGAAGACGTTCCCCTCGGCACTGGGCATGGTGCGTTTCGCCCATCGCGTGGTCCGGGAACGGACCGTGCTCGAAGGCAGCATGGGCGATGACATCCTGCGCGCGGCGGATGCCGGCGCGATGCCGCACGCCGAGTGCGCGACGCTGATGATGGACTACCTGGCCCCGTCGCTGGACACCACGATCAGTGCGATATCCAGTGCGCTGTACCTGTTCGCGACGCATCCCGATCAGTGGCGCCTGCTCAAGGAGGACCCCGGGCTCATCCCGAACGCGGTCAACGAGGTGGTCCGCTACGAATCGCCGCTCCGCGCCTTCGCGCGCACCGCGGCCCACGACTGCGAGGTCGCCGGTACCGCGATCCCGAAGGGCTCACGGCTCCTGGTGATCTACGCCTCGGCGAACCGCGACCCCCGTGAGTGGGACGATCCGGACACCTTCGACATCCGCCGTGATGCCGCCCGCCAGCTCGGCTTCGGGCACGGCACCCACGGCTGCGCGGGCCAGGGGCTCGCCCGTCTGGAGACGTCGGCGATGCTGCGCGCCCTGATCGACCGCGTGGACCGGATCGAGGTGACCGGGACGCCCGAGTGGGCGCTCAACAACATCATCCACCGCTTCGAGCGCCTGCCGCTCGAACTCGTCCCGACTCGCGAGGGAGAGGGCCGGTGAAGATCTCCGTCGACTACGACCGTTGTGAAGGCCACGGCCTGTGCGCGGAGCGGGCTCCGGACGTGTTCAGCCTGGACGACGACGCCGAACTCCGCTACCACTTCGAAGGGGCCGAGGTGCCGGGTGAACACGCCTCCGTCGCACAGGCGGCCGTGAACTCCTGCCCCGTGGCCGTCCTGCGGGCGATCCCGTGACCACGCCGGAGTCGGTGCTCATCGTCGGTGAATCACTCGCCGGCACGACGGCCGCTCGGGAACTCCGCACCCTGGGGTACGGCGGGGCGATCACCATCATCGGCGCCGAGCGGCACGGTCCGTACTCCCGGCCGCCGTTGTCCAAGACGGTCCTCAAGGACCCGACGGCGGACGAGACCCTGGGCCTGCGTCTCGACGACCTCGGGGTCGACGTGGTCCGGACGACCGCGACCGGAGTGGACGTCGACCGTCGTGTGGTGACCGCCGTGGACGGATCGTTCGCCTACGACGCGTTGATCATCGCGACCGGGGCCGAGGCGCGACGGATCGCCGTGCCCGGCCAGCGGGGCGAACTCGTCCTCCGGACCCTGGACGACGCCCGGAGGTTGCGGGCGCGCATGGCCGACGCCCGGTCCGCGATCGTGCTGGGCGCCGGATTCCTCGGCATGGAGGTGGCCGGTGCGTGCGCCGCGCGCGGTGTCCCGGTCACCGTCGTGGACGTCGATCGGCCACTGGAACGGGTCCTCGGGGACTACCTGTCCGCCGCGATCACGGCACGGGCGCGGGAACGGGGAATCCGGTTCCATCACGCCCGGGGACTCGCGACGTTGGCCGGCGACCCCGTCAGCGGTGTTCGGCTCCCGGACGGGACCGTGCTCACCGCCGATCTGGTGGTCACCTGCGCCGGCGAATCACCGTGCACCGGGTGGCTCGCCGGATCGGGCCTGGCCGACGGGCTCGGGGTCGGGATCGACCACGCCTGTTCCACCGGCGTGCCCGGTGTCTTCGCGGCCGGTGACGTCACGTACCTCCGTACGAACGAGGGATCCGGCCCTCCGCGGCGCGCCCCCTTCTGGTCCAACGCCGTCGCGCAGGGCAGGGTGGCCGCGGCCTCGGTGCTCGGCCACCCGCCCGCGGGACCGCCCACCGACGACTTCTTCTGGACCGAGGTCGCCGGTCTCGCGATCAAGGTCGTGGGTCCCCTGCCGGTCACCGGCGAACCGACGACACGGGACGGTGATCCGGGGACCGGGCGGGCCCTGCTCACCTGGGACCGACCCGACGGGCGTTCGACCGTTGTCGCGTACGGCCTGCGCAAGTCCGTCGCCGCACTTCGCGCTCTGGCCTCGTGATCGCGCCGTACGAGTGGTCGCACGGCCGAGGCCGCCCGGACCCGCGCCGCACCGCCGGGCGGTCGCGGCGGCCCGGGACGCCGCCAGGGCTCCCGGGATCCGCCACCCGAGCCCGGTGGGCCGGACCCTCCAGTGTCGTCCCGGTCGCGGAAGGGACGGAAGTCCGACGAGTGTGACGGCTGCGGCCCTGTGGGCGGGAGGCCCAGCAGAGCACGGGATCGGTCGGGCAGCGGTTCCCACGGGAACGGTACGAGGTGTCGGGCGATGATGCCCGGGAAGATGAGCGCGCCGATCACCAGGGTCGCGAGGATGGCACGCCGGGGCAGGACGTCGGGGACCGGGCCGCGCGGCGGAGAGGGGAGAACAGAGTGCGAACGGTGGCCACGAGGGTCATGGTAGGGGGCCAGGACGAGGGTGCCCGGAGGGGGCGGAACCCCGTGATCGTCGGCCGTGTCCGGTTGATACGCGCGTGCGAAACCCGGTGTGGGGTCGGTAGGTTCCTCCCGTGCGGCCCCGAGCACTCTCCGCGGTCCCCCCGGTCGGTGGGCGGGAGGGTCGTCGATGCCCGCGAAAACCCTTGTGTACAGGGGATTCTTGTTTGCGAGAAGGGTCCGTGAGCGAGGAGAATGACCGATGATCCCTCGATCATCGGCCGAGCCGGAAGGCGTTCATGACGAACACCCCGTACACCCCCCTGGACACGACCGTCCCCCACTCCGCACGAGTGATGAACTACTGGTTGGGCGGCAAGGACCACTACCCGGTCGACCGCGCCCTGGGAGAGCAGGTCGAACAGGCCTTCCCCGAGATCGTCGAGCTCATGCGCGCGGACCGCCGGTTCATCGTCCGCTCGGTCACCCACCTGGCCCGGGAGGAGGGCATCCGGCAGTTCCTGGACATCGGCACCGGCCTGCCCACCGCGAACAACACGCACGAGGTCGCCCAGACGATCGCCCCCGAGTCCAAGATCGTCTACGTCGACAACGACCCCCTGGTGCTCGCGCACGCCCGAGCCCTGCTGACCAGCACCGAGGAGGGCACCACCGACTACATCGACGCCGACCTGACGGACCCGGAGACACTGCTGGCCCAGGCTCGCGAGCACCTGGACTTCACCCGGCCGATCGGCCTGATCATCATGGGCACGCTCGGCCACTTCCCCGCCGACGAGCGGACCTACGCCGTGGCCCGCGCCTACGTGGACGCCCTGCCCTCGGGCAGTTTCCTCGCCCTGTGCGACAGCACCGACACCAGCCCGCAGATCGTGGAGGCGGCCAAGGCCTGGAACGAGAACGCGGCCCAGCCCATCCACCTGCGCACCCCGGAGCAGATCAGCGCCTTCTTCGACGGTCTGGAACTGCTGGAGCCCGGCGTGGTCTCCGTACCGTTCTGGCGGCCCGAGGAGGCCCAGGTGGGCACGGTCCAGGAGGTCGCCCAGTACGGGGGCGTCGCTCGCAAGCCCTGACTCCGGCACGGCCTCGTGCGCTCCGTGCGAGGTCTCTCCGTCCGGGCGCGTCCGAGGCGGTCGACCACGTGTGGGGCCACCCTGTCGGCCCGTGCGTCCTGACAGGGCGAGGCGGCCCCACCCGCGGTTGCCGGTACTCGGTGAAGACCTGGTCGTCGGGGTCGTGGTCCCCTGCCGCCCGGCGGCGGGTGGCGTCCCGGCACGGGCCCGGATCCAGCCGGTCGCCCGCGGCCCGCGTCCCGGCCTCCGGGGGGCCGGCGGGATCCTCCGCGACGGTCTCCGGGGGGACCTCGGCGGCCGTGGCACCGGCGCCGGCGGCGGTGTCCAGCGAGGGGATCCAGGTGAGGGACGAGAGCCAGCCGGTGGCCGCCTGTGCGACGACGGCCTCGCGCTGGTCCCGGGGCAGCGCGTCGAAGGTGTGCGGGTCGGTGCCCGGGTCATCGAGTTCCGCGGCGCGGGCGGCCGGGTCCTCCAGCCCCAGGAGGTCGGCCATCCCGTCCTCCTGCTCGCGCGTCCACCCGGGTTCGGGGAGGTGTCCGTCCTCCTCGGCCGGGTCCGCCGGCTCCATCAGGAACACGGTGATCTAGTCGTCCGTGTTCGGCCCGGGTGTCGGCCTGGGGGGCGGTCCGACCTCCGGGCCGGAGGTCTCCTCCCCGGTCGCCGGCCCCCTCCCGACGGGCGCGGGCTGCGTGTTGAGGGCGCTGTGGAACGTGTCCAGGAGCGAGGCGGTCGCGGGGCGCGCCCCCAGCTCCCGCTCCATCCGGTCGCTCAGGGGTGCGCCGGTCGCGGGTCCGGGCGGCGGCGATGGCGGGGCGTCGGAGCGGGTGAGGCCGGCGAGGTGGGCGGCGGTGGCGTTGGTCGCGCTGGTCCAGGCGGTGACGGCGTCGTCGTAGGCGGTCAGGGCGGTCCGGTAGGCGGTGTTCCGCGTCTCGTAGGCCGCGCGGGCGTCGTCGAGGGCCGTGCGGTTCGCGGGTGTGGGGTCGGCGGCGTGGGCCGCGTGGGCGTCGAGGTAGGCGTCCACCAGGGCGGGGAGCTCGGCACGCGCTTCGGTGTAGGCGGCCTCGGCGTCGGCCATGGTCTTGGCGGCCTGGTGCTCGGCGGTGATCGGCGCGTCCGCCGCGGTGGCCTGTTCGGGGGTGATGATGCCCAGGGCGATGGCGTCGCTCTGGGAGATCCAGGCGCTGGTCTTGTTCGTGTGATCGGCCGTGAACTGCTGGACCGTCGGACCGAAGGGGGTCGTGTTCTCGGACCGGGCGCCGATGGTCCAGGTGGTGTCGAACTCCACCAGGTAGGCGGTGCCGAGCCGCTGGCGCTCCATGTCGGAGGGTTCGCCGGTGACCAGGCCGTTGGCGGTGGGAGAGCTTCTCGTGATGGTGCGCGCCGCCGCGTCCCCGGAGCCGGTGAGGAACGCGGTGCGGTCGTTGTCGTCGGCGTCGACGGTGTGGTGGCCGGTGGGGCGGAAGCCTGCGGTCGCGGAGGTGGCACCGCCCTGGGAGCGGCTGTGGGAGACGCTCTGTCCCTCGGCCTCCTTGTGGACGAGCCGGGCGTCGGGGCGGGCGGTGAGGACGCGGGCGCCGGTGAAGTCGGGGGTGGCGGCGACACGCCATCGGGTGCGCCCGATCCGCAGGATGTCGACGCCCGCGCTCTGGCCCACGGCCCTGGAGAAGAGCCCCTTGAGGGCGACGGGGTTCAGGGTGTTGTCGATGGGGGTGTAGCGGGGGTCGAGCTTGAGCTGTTCGGCGATGTGGCGGCGGGCGTCGCCGGTCGTCGTCCTGTGGTGTTCCCCGAGCCGGTCGAGCTGCTCGGCGGTCGGGCTCTCCCCGAAGTCGGGAGTGGCCGGCGGTTTCCAGCCGAGCGACGCGGCGACGGTGCGCACGGCGGTGTCGCGCGGGTCGGGTCCGTGGACGGCGGTGGGCATGATGACGGCGTCGCGGATCCTGGGGGCGAGTGCCGGATCGCCGAGCGCTTCGGTGGCGGTGGTGACGGCGCCCGCGAGGGTGTCGCCCGCGCGGGGCGTGGCGGTGGGCGGCGCGGGCACCGTGTCCAGGGGCGCGGCGGGTGCCGCGGGCGGGGTGAAGTCCAGCGACGAGCCCAGGTGGAACGTCTGGACGGCGCCGCTGTCGGCCTGCGCCCGCACCGGGGGCCGCCCCCCGGTCTCCAGGGTCAGGGTGAGGGACGTGTCGTGCGTGACCCTGGCGTAGGGGCCGGACGACTCCATGACGACGGTGTGGGTCTCCTCCTCCGCGGAGGAGTCGGTCTCCGTGGTCGAACGGTGGGCGGTGGCCCCCGCGGCGGGAGAGGCGTAGACGAAATGGCTGTCCGGGGACGGCCCGGTGCCGCCGTTCGCTCCGCTGGGCTGCCACGGGGTGAACGCGGCCCCGGAGGTGTGGCCCGACCCCCGCGACTCGGCCTGAGCCGACTCGGTCTGCCAGGAGTGGGTCTCGACGGTGGCCACGGCGGAGGTGACGTAGTCGACCCGGGGGTTGGTCCTGTTCAGCTCCACCAGGACCCGGGCGGGCTGGGACCGGTGGAGGAAACGCGAGGTCCCGGCGGCCCGGACCACCGTGACCGGGACCGGCGGGAGCGCCCCCGGCGCGCTGCCCAGGCGGCGGGTCAGGTGGGCGAGGAGCCGTTCCCGGCCGCCCCGGGTCAGCTTGAGCCCCTGCTCCCGGAGCCGCACCTCCAGCTCGCGGATCGCGGCGGTCGGGTCCGCCGGCCGCCGCTGCTGTCCCGCGCCGTCGAATCCGGGGCGGACGCGGGCGTGGGGCGGTGGTGTGGGGTTGGGCTGGGTGGCGGGGGCGGGGGTGCCGTCGTCGCCGTGGGTGACGGCGTCGGTGATGATGCCGGCCTGTTCGGCGTCGCGGGCGGTGATGTAGCCGGAGACGAGGTCGTCGACGCGGGTCTTCCATCCGGCGTACTTGTGGGACCACCACTGGGGGAGGTTGAGCCCGCGGTGCTTCTTGAACTCCCAGGCCTGGGAGATCGTCCCGGCCATCCGGAACGTGTAGACCGTCGCCGCCTTGGACAGCAGGAACAGCCCCGAGGTTGAGGAGACGCCGGAGTCCGTGATCTCGCCGCGGCGGAAGAAGTTCCAGTTGTGGGAGGGTCCGGCCATGGGGACGATGCCGTCGGCGGTGGACCGGTCGGCGCCGGAGGCGGCCCCGCCCTCCTCGATGGTGTTGCTGGTCCCCCCGGCGAAGCCCGTGGCCCCGAGGGTGGCGCTGGTCAGCTTCAGCTCCCCCGCGGAGGCGGTGGAGGTGGTGTCACCCGCCACCGCCAACTGGGCCTTGACCGCGTGTACGTCCACGATCCGCTCGGGCTGCACGGAGGTGGCCCCGGTGGCGCGCATGTCGTTCGGGGAGCGCCACGTGCCGCCCAGGTCGACGCGGCCCCGGTGCCCGGAGGGCGAGAAGGTGGCCGGGTCCGTGGCCAGGGAGACGGGGGAGAGGAAGTCGGTGAAGAAGTGCCGCCCTCCGACCGTGTCCAGGAACCCCCGCAGCTTGCCCCTGCGGCCGTCCGACACCGGGCGCTGGTCCGTGAAGGCCTCGAAGGCCCGCCGGAGCACCCCGCCGGAGGAACGGGTGGCGTCGCCTCCGGGCACGGCGAGCGAGACCCGTTCGATGGTCGCGCCGTTCTCGATCACCGCCCGCGCCCTGCGTCCGTCCGCGTCCACCGGGTCGGGCACGGCGAGGTCCTCGGGCCGCGGGTCGATGAGGGCGCGGGCGTCCTGCGCGGTGAAGGGGAGGTCGCCGGCCGGTTTCGCCTCTCCCCCGCGCAGCGGGACCTGCGCCGTGTCCTTGGGGGTGATCAGGGAGTAGCGGGCCCGGACCGGTTCTCCGAGCAGGTCCACACCGCCGTCCGGCCGACCCGACAGGGACGGCTCCTGCGTGTGCAGCCGGGCGGTGAAGTCGACCGTGCCGCCCCATCGGTCCGAGCCTCCCGGGAAGATGAACCGCTGGTTCGAGCCGTGGGAGACGCCGTGGGCGGCCTCCCCGTGGTTCAACCGGCTCAGCCCGAGGGAGGCCATGAGGCCGCCGAGCAGCCGGGCCGCTCCCCGGGCGTCCGATTCGGCCGAACGCATCAGGCCCGATCCCGCGGACAGGGTGAGGGTGTGCGACGCCCCCCGGCCCGACTCCGCCGCCAGGGTCGAGTCTCCCCCCGTGCGCAGCCCGGTCTCGGCGGTCGTCGTCCCCTGGTGCGACAGCCCGGAGAAGTCCGCCTTCAGGGACAGGGTCAGCACGTCGGGGCGCAGGAACTCGGGGTTCTTCACCATGAGCGATGGGTCGATGCTCGCGGTCTCCCTGAGCACGACGGTCAGGCCCTCGGAGGAGGCGAGCCTGTCACGGTTGCTGTTGTGCATGGCGTCGCGCACCGTGTTCGCCACGTCGATCGTGTTCTGGTAGGCGGTCCGGTAGTCGCGGCGCAGCCCCCAGTGCTCGCGGAAGGACCGTTCGAAGTAGGGGGCGTTCTCCCGGCCCGGCCTGCGGGCGTAGGTGCGCTGGTCGCGGGCCAGTTCGGGGATGACCAGGCCCGGGTGCTCGCGCGCGATGCCCGCCAGGACGCGGTCCGTGATCTCCTCCAGGACGCCGCGGTCGTCGGCCGCCGACGCGTCCCGGGGGTCGGCGCCCGCCGGGGCCTCACCCGATGGTGCGGCGGTCTCCCCTCCTTCGGGGCGGGGGACCCGGGTGAGCGTGTCGTGGTGGGTGCCGGAGAAGTCCGTGACGCGGGTGCCGCGCAGGTGGGGGAGGGGCGGGGTCCGTCCGGCGTCGGCGCCGTCGTGGGCCTCCTCGCCCGAGACCGCGCGTTGGAGGGCGGCGGAGCCCTCTCCCGGGAGGATCTCCACGGCGCGCGCGTCGAACTCGTGGGCCGTCGTCTCCCCTTGGACCTGCACCGACAGGGTGCTCTCGGAGTCGAACGCGGTGAACGTCTCGGTGTCCGACACATAGCGCGCGAGCGAGCGGTTGTGCCCGGCCTCGGAGCCGGATTCGGCCTGGGAGGACAGCGACCGCCAGTAGGTGTACTCCAGGTGGGGCATGTTGAGGCGGATGGACCCGCCGGTGGACAGCGGGATGAGGACGCCGAAGCCGCCTCCCACGGTCGCGGTGAAGCCGCTGTTGCGGCTCACCCCCAGAGCCGTGCTCGTCTCGACGGTGTGCTTCAGGGTCGCGTCGTCCATCAGGGGGGTGTGCGCCTTGGCGGTGTACCTGTCGGGGGTCGAGGACAGCCGCAGCATGACCTCCCCCAGGACCGGGTGCGTCACGCTGACGGTCATCGGCGCCGAACCCAGGAAGGGGAGGTACTCCTGGACCGAGTCGTTGTCGAAGAAGGCCCGGATCTCCGCCTGCCACTCGCGGATCCTCGCCTCGGTGCTCTTCCTCATCAGCCTCATGACGAGGGAGTCCATGGCCGTGCGATGCGGGGCGTAGTCCCGGGAGACGAGGTACTCGGCGAGCCAGGAGCCCAGCTCGCTGTGCCTGCCCGCGCCGTCCCCGCGCGGTGTGACCGAGGTGACCGAGATCGGGAGGGCGCCGACCGGACGGTTCGGAGTCCGCGCGTGCGCGCCGTCGCCGCCGGGGCGGTCGGCCCTCAGGTCGATGCGGTCGGGGGTCCCGTCCGGTCTCGCCTTCACCTCGCCCGCCAGCACGAGCGCCACACCGTTCTCGACCACACCGCTCTGGAACCCGTCGCCCGGGTCCGCGGGAGGGGTGCCCCCGGGAGCGGCGCCGGTGTCCGGCTCCCCGTCGGCGTTCTCGGTGACCCTCACCCGGACGCGCAGGTCGCCCAGGTAGACCTCGGGCGGGCTGAAGGTCGTGTACTCCAGGTCGGAGCCCACCTGCTCGCTCCCCCCGAAGGACGCGCCGCGCCGGCCCCCCGCGTAGCCGCCTCCGGCGGTCAGCCAGGGACCGGCCGCGAAAGCGCCGGTGACGTCCCCCAGGAGCAGGGGGCTCGCGGTGAACCGCCCGCTGATGCCCCGGCGCGGGTCGTGGGTGGAGGTCCCACTCGTCTTCGCGGAGTGGGAGCGTTCCTCCTCCCGCGACTCCAGCGGTGCCCCGGCCTCGCGGTGGGGCAGGGCGAGGTGGCGGTACCCGTCGGGTTCGGCCGACTCCAGGGCGACGCGGACCGTCCAGGTGCGGGCGTCGTCCCCGGTGCCGTCGGTGACCGTCACGTCGACGCCCTCGGGGGAGAAGAAGACCGCCATTCCGTGTTCGCGGGCGATGTGGTCGATCCGCGCGGCCACGTTCGCGTGCAGGGCCGCGGGCATGTCGGGTGCCTGGGCGGTGATCAGGTGGCCGACCACCTCGGGCACGCGTTCGGTGTAGAGGCGGTCCGGGCCGATGATCCGAGACCGGACCAGGTAGTCCAGGTCGTAGGTGTCGGCGGACCCGTCCCTGCGCACCGTCCCCGGGTACACGCGCGGGTGCTCGGCCTGTTCGCGGGCGTCGTCGGCGGCCCTGCGCGCTTGCGCGGCCAGCTCCTCGATCCGGCGGACGGCCTCCTCCGCCTGATGCAGGCCTTCTTCGGCGCGCTCCAGGCGGTCCACGTCGGCTTCCATCCGCGCCTCTGCGGTGTGGACCGCGGTGTGCGTGCGGTAGGCGGTCTCGGCCGCCGCCGTGCTGCCCGGGGCGAGAGCGGCGATCCGCCGCACCGCGTCCGCGTCCGCGCGCGCCGCGTCGATCGCGGAGTCGTACAGGTCGGAGGACGCGGTCAGGGCGGCACGGGCGTCGGTGAGCGCCGCGCGGGCCCCGCGGGCCAGGTCCTGCGCGCGGTCAGCCGCGGTGGCGGCTTCGTCCCGGGCGGCGCGGGCCCCGGCCCGGTCTCCCGCGACGCGTGTCCGGTCCAGCGCCGCGCGGGTGGTCCGCGCGGCCGCGGCGGCCTCCTCCCGTTGCCGTTCCGTGTCGGTGACCAGGGCGTCGGCGTCGTTCACCGCCAGCTCCGCCGACTCCCGGGCCTCGCGGCCGTGCAGGCGCACGGAGTCCAGGGGAAGGGAGAGGGCCTCGCGGGAGGCCGCCCGCGCGGTGCGCACCGCCGCGTCGGCCCGGGTCCGGTCCTGGGCCGACGGACCGCTCGCATCCGCGGTGTCGGAGAGCGGTGCGGTGCGCGTCCGCGCGTCCAGCGCCGTGCGTGCCTCGGAGCCCGGGGAGGTCAGGTCCGCGATCGACCGGGCCCGGTCGAGGGCGGCCCTCGCCGCGTCGGACTCCCGGTCGGCGATCCCGGCCTGCCTGACCATCTCGTCCCTGGCGTCCCGGGCGGTGTCGGCCTCACGCAGGGCCCGCACCGCCTCGGTGACGGCCGCGTCCCGGTCACCCGACGCCAGGGCCTCTCCCACGCGGTTCCGCGCGTCGGTCGCGTCCACGGCCGCCGTGACGGCCTCGTCCCGGCCGTGTTCCACGGCCGCCGCGGCGTCGCGGGCGTTGCCGTGGGCCGTGGCCGCCGCGTCGAGGGCGGTGCCGACTCCGGCCGCCGCGGCCGTGTCGACGGCGTGTGCGAGGGCCTCCTGTCGGCCGGCCGCGTCCTGTGCGGCGGTGACCGCGACGCGCCGTTCGGCGTCGGACGCCTTCGCCGCCGTGCGCGCCTGCTCGGCGCGGGCCCGGTCCTCGGCGGTCCGTGCGGTGCGGGCGGCGGTGTCGGCGGCCTCGTAGGCGATGCGGGCGGCGCGTTCGGCGTCGTCGCGCGCGGCGGCGGCGTCCGTGACCCGTGCGACCGCGGAATCCCGCTCCCGTGCGGCGTCGGTGATCCCGTCCAGGTCGGTGGGGGGCGGCGCGGGCGGTTCGGGTACCGCGTCCCGGGCCGTCCGGGCGTCGGTCGCGCCGCGTGCCGCGGCGTGCTGCGCGGCGGCGGCGAGGTCCGCGGCCAGGCCGACCGCTGTGCCGACCGCCTCCGGGGAGGTGCCGGCCATCGCCGTGGCCCGGTCCGCGAGCCGTTCGACCTCGTCCCTGAGCTGTTCGAGGCGGTCGATCGCGGCGGTCCGGTCGGGACCGCCGGCGTTCCGGAGGGTGGCGGCCAGACCCACGGCCTCGGCGGACAGCCGCTCGGCGGCCTCGCGTACTTCGACCAACGCCGCCGTGTCGTCCGCGTCCGTCAGCCCCAGGCCGCGGGCGAGGGAGTCGAGGTCGGCGCCGCTCATCCCGGAGCCGTCCCCGTCCGGGTCCCGCACCTCCCCGGCGGTGTCGGTCACGGCGAACACGACGGGGCCGTCGGAGCCGGGGGCGGAGAGCCCCATCATGGTCATGCGCATGTTCAGCTTCGCGCGTGCCGCGGAGCCCGGGGCGGTCAGGTCCGCGAGGGACCGCGCCCGGTCGAGGGCGGCCGTCGTCTCGGCTGCGTCCCCGCGGGCGGCGGCCACGTCGTCCAGGGCGATACCGACGGCGATGTTCGCGGCTATGTTGACGCTGCGCGTGAGGGAGTCGTGGCGGTCGGCAGCGTCCTCGGCGGCCGTGATCGCGGCGCGGCGCCGGGCGTCCGCCGCCTCCGCGGCCGCGCGCGCCTCCCCGACCCGGGGCCCGCCCCCGTCCTCGGCGGTCCGTGCGGTGCGGGCGGCGGTGTCGGCGGCCTCGTAGGCGATCCGGGCGGCGCGTTCGGCGTCGTCGCGCGCGGCGGCGGCGTCGGTTACCCGCGTGATGGCCGTGTCGCGCTCCCGTGCGGCGTCGGTGATCCGGTCCGGGTCCTCGGGGTCCACCTCGGGCGGCTCGGGTACCGCGTCCCGGGCCGCGGCCGCCTCGGCGGCACTGCGCGCGGCGGCGCCCTGCGCTGTGGCGGCCAGGTCCGCGACCAGGGCGACCGTGACGGTGACCGCCTCCGGGGCGGTGTCGGCCATCGCGGAGGCTCGGTCCGCCAGCCGCTCGGCCGCGTCCCTGAGCCGTTCGAGGCGGTCGATCGCCGCGCTCCGGCCGGGGCCGCCGACGTCCCGGAGGACGGAGGCCAGGTCCGCGGCGACGCGTTCCGCCGCCCCGCGTACCTCGGCCAGGGCCGTTGCCGTGTCGTCCGCGGCCAGGGCCCGGTCGATGCGGTCCAGCGCCTCGCCCGCCCCGGTCGGGGCCTGCGCGGCGGGCCCGTCGGCGTCGTGCGCGGGGGGCAGGATCTCGGCGTGGAACAGGTAGCCGCGACCCCAGGGCTCGACCGTGTTGATCCGGTAGCGGGTCCCCCGGGTGAGGATCACCTCGCGCTCGCCGGGGTGTTCGCTCCGGTCGCCGACCCACAGGCCCCGGGCGCTCTCCGGCACGGTCAGCCGCATCAGGTCGATGGGGGAGCCGCCGGACGCGGACGGAACGGTACCGAGGGAGACCGAGAAGTACCCCTGTTCCACGTGCGTGGTCCCCGCGAGGCTGCGGGCGTCGGTGCTGCCCTCGCCCAGCAGGTGCTGGTGCTGGTACATGCCGTGCACGGCCTCGAAACCCTCGGGGAAGGGCTGCCCGGTGGCGCGGTCCAGGCGCCGGATCAGCGCCAGGACCTCGGAGGAGTCGGGGAAGTGGGCCGTTTCCCCGCGCAGGGCGAGGGACTCGGCGATCCGGCCCGCGCGGCCGGAGCGTTCGTAGAGGTCGTCCAGTGCCGCCTGCGGGTACCGGCTGTCGAGGACGCGGCGGACGACCCCCTCCTGCTCGGGGCTGAGGCCGCCCTGCTCCGCGGCCTCCTCCAGCCGCGCCAGGTCGGGCCACCGGCCGCCGCCGATCTCGTAGACCTGCCATCCGGGGTGGGACCGGCTCTCGTCCCGGATCCGGTCCAGCTCGGCCTGCACCGTCGCCTCGTTCAGCGGACTCATCCGTGCGATGCGGTTCAGCCAGGCGGACCGGGTGTAGGCGGCGACCGCGTCCTGGGTCGCGGTGGGCTGCGCGTCGAAGGCGTTGGGGTTGTAACCGGGGTCGTGCAGGAGGTCGCCGTAGCGGTCGGCGTCGGCTCCGGTGGGCAGACGGCGGATGGTCCCGGAGCCGGATGCCGCCGTGTCGTCGGTGTCGGTCAGCCCCAGTCCGCGGGCGAGGGAGTCGAGTTGGGCGCCGCTCATCCCGGCCGCGTCCTCGTCCGGGTCCCGCACCTCCCCGGTGATGTCGGTCAGGGCGAACACGACCGGGCCGGAGGTGGTGCCGGAACCGGACGCCTCGACCGCGGGGACCGGGGCCGGAGCGCGCGATCCCGGTTCCGTCGTCGTGCCGCCCCCGTCGGTCGTGGCCGAGGTCTCCCTGGGCCCGAGGCCGAACACGGGGCGGAGCTGGTCGCCCAGGGGCGCGCTGGAGGTGGTGCGGGGCGCCGGGGCCGGCGGGGCACCGGGAGGTGTCATGCCGTCCAGGTGCGTGCGGGTGGCGTTGGCCGCGGTGGTCCAGGCGGCGATGGCGTCGTTGTAGGTGCCCAGGGTGGTCCGGTAGACGGCGTCCTGGGCCTCGTAGGCGGTGCGGGCGGCGTCGAGGGCGGTGCGGTTCGCGGGCGTGGCAGCGGCGGCGTGGGCCGTGTGGGCGTCCAGGTAAGCCTTGACCAGGGCGGGGAGTTTGGCGCGCTCCTCGGTGTAGGCGGCCTCGGCGTCGCCCATGGCCTTGGAGGCGTTGTACTCGGCGGTGATGGGGGCGTCGGCGGCCGCCGCCTGCTCGGGGGTGAGGACGCCCAGGGCGATGGCGTCGCTCTGGGAGATCCATGCGCTGGTCCTGTTCGTGTGGTGGGAGGTGAACTGACGCGGGGTGGTGCCGCCGAAGAACGCCTTCTCGTCGGTGCGTGCGCCAATGGTCCAGGTGGTGTCGAACTCCACCAGGTAGGCGGTGCCGAGGCGCTGCCGCTCCATGTCGGAGGGCTCGCCCGTGGCCAGGTCGTCGCCCGTGGGCGACTCGCCGGTGATCGTGCGCGCCGTGCCGTCCCCGGAACCGGTCAGGAACGCGTTCCGGTCGCTGTTGCCGGCATCGACGGTGTCGTGGCCGGTGGGTCGGAACGCCGTGGTGGTGTTGGTGCCGCCGCCCTGGGAGCGGCTGTGGGAGACGCCCTGCCCCTCGGCCTCCTTGTGGACGAGCCGGGCGTCGGGACGGGCGGTGATGATGCGGGCGCCGGTGAAGTCGGGGGTGGCGGCGGCGCGCCACCGGGTGCGCCCGATCCGCAGGATGTCGGTCCCGGAGGGGCGGCCGAGGTTGTGCGAGAGGAGGCCCTTGAGGGAGACGGGGTTGAGGGAGTTGTCGATGGGGGTGTAGCGGGCGTCGAGTTCGAGGTGGTCGGCGATGTGGCGGCGGGCGTCGTCGGTCGCCTTCCGGTGGTGCTCCCTGAGCTCACCGAGCTGTTCGGCGGTGGGGGTGGGGCCGAAGGCGGGGGTGGCGGGGGGCCTCCAGCCGAGCGACGCGGCGACGGTGCGCAGCGCGGTGTCGCGCAGGTCGGGGCCGTGGACGGCGGTGGGCATAATGATCGCGTCGCGCAGGGCGGCCGGGGGCGGGGTCAGCTCGCCGGTGGCGGTGGTGACGGCGTCCGCGAGCGTGTCGCCCGCGCGGGGTGTGGCGGCGGGCGGCGCGGGCACGGCGTCCAGGGCCGCGGCGGGTGCCGCCGGCGGGGTGAAGTCGAGCGACGAACCCAGGTGGAAGGTGCGGATCCGCCCGCCGTCCACCGTCACCGTTTCCCTGATCGGCGGCTTGTACTCCAGGTACGGGGACTTCCCGCCCTGCCGGATCCCCGCGGTGGGCACCAGTCCGTCGCCGTCCACCTCGATGGTCAGGGTGAGGGAGGCGTCCTGGGAGACCTTCACGTAGGGGCCGGAGGACTCCATCACGATGGTGTGGGTGGTCTCCGAGGACGAGGAACGCCCCTGGGACTCGTTCTGGGTCCTGTCGGCCCCCGCGAAGGGCGAGGTGAGGAAGAGGCTGCTGTCCGGCGGGGGGTCGCTGCCGCCGTTCTTACCGCTGGTCTGCCAGGGGGCGAAGTTCCACCCCGTGGTGCTGGAACTCTCGCGGGAGTCCTGGTGCGAGTTCTCGGCCTGCCAGGAGTGGGTCTCGACGGTGGCGGCGGCGGAGGTGACGTAGTCGACCCGGGGGGCGGTCCTGGTCAGGTCCACCAGGACCCGGGCGGGCTTGGAGAAGTGGGCGTTGCGGTCCGTCGACACCACGTTCACGGGGATCGGGGGAAGCGCGTCCGTGGCGGTCCCCAACTGCTCGGACAGGGTCACGAGCAGGCGTTCCTTGCCTCCGCGGCTGAGGGTGAGACCGTGCGTGCGCAGGTGCGTCTCCAACGTGTCCACGGCGCGGGCGGGGTCGACGGGCAGGGCCTGGCGGCCCGCGCTGTCGAATCCGGGGCGGACGCGGGCGTGGGGCGGTGGTGTGGGGTTGGGCTGGGTGGCGGGGGCGGGGGTGCCGTCGTCGCCGTGGGTGACGGCGTCGGTGATGATGCCGGCCTGTTCGGCGTCGCGGGCGGTGATGTAGCCGGAGACGAGGTCGTCGACGCGGGTCTTCCAACCGGTGTACCTGTGGGTCCACCAGTTGGGGAAGTTGAGTCCGCGGTGCTTCTTGAACTCCCACGCCTGCGCGATCGTGCCCGCGGCGGTGAAGGCGTAGACGGCCGCGGACCTGGGCAGCAGGAGGAGCCCCGAGGCGGAGGAGACGCCCGAGTCGGTGGTCTCGCCCCGGCGGAAGAGGCTCCGGTTGTGGGAGGGGCCGGCCATGGGGACGATGCCGTCGGCGGAGGACCGGTCGACGCCGGAGTCGGCCCCGCCCTCCTCGATGGTGTTGGTGGTCCCGCCGGCGAAGCCCGTGAACCTTGCGAAGAAGCCGCCGATCCTGGTGACCGCGGCGGACGCCGTCGATGCGGTCTCGGACTGGACGGTGACCTGCGCCCTGGTCTGCCGCAGGTCGGTGATCTCGCCGACCGTGACCCTGGTGACCCCGGTAGCCCGCATGTCGTTGGGGGACAGCCAGGTGCCGGGCACCTCGATCCGCCTGCGGCGGCCCGATTCCGAGAAGGACGCGGGATCGGAGGCGACCGCGGTGGGGGACATGAGGTTGGACAGCAGGGTCGCGCCGCCGACGCCGTCCAGGAAGGCGGACAGCTTCATCCTCCCCCCATCGGACCAGAACCGGCGCGGGCGGGAGAACGCGTCGAGGGTGCGGCGCAGGAGGCCGCGGCCCGGCCCCGGTCCCGTGTCGCCGGTCTCCTGGAGCAGGGGGTTGACGTGCTCGATGATCGCGCCGTGGTCCAGCAGGACGCGCGTGTTGTCGGTCTCCGGGGCGGCCGGGCTCTCGCCCTCCGCCTCGGAGGTCGCCCCGGTCTCCTCGGGCGGTGTGGTCCCGGTCTCCGGCGCCGTCTCCTCGCGGGTGGTGCCGGTCCCGTCCCCGGTCTCCGCGGTGTCCTCCTCGGCGGGGTCGCGGCGCCCCGGGCGGGGGTCGAGCATCTCCCGCGCCTCTTCGGGGGACAGCGCCGCCTGCTCCTCGTCGGCCCGGTCCGGTGCCGGTTCCGGGGAGGCCAGGTTGTCTCCGACGGTGGTGGCCGTGATCAGGGAGTAGGTCGCCTTGACGGGCCGGTCCAGCAGTTCCGTGCCCTGGTCGGTGCCGTAGGCCTGTTCGTCGGCGTCGTAGTCGTGCAGGCGGGCGCCGAGGGTCACTTCGCCGTTCCACCGGTCCGAGCCCTCGGGGAAGAACAGGCGGGCGTCGGACTTGTGCTCCAGGCCGTAGGCGGCGTCGAAGTGGTTGACCCGGTTGTAGCCCACCGAGGCCATGAACCCGCCGAGCAGCCGCGCGAACCCGCGGGCGTCGCCTTCGGCCGAGCGCACCATGCCCGAACCCGCGGAGACGGCGAGGGTGAAGGCGCTCCCCGTCGCGGACTCGGTGGAGGCCGAAGCGGTTCCGCGCACCCGCAGGCCGGTCTCCGCCGTGCTCGTCCCGTCGTGGGACAGCCGGCCGAACTGCGCGTGCAGCCGGACGGTGACCGTGTCCGGGCGGAAGAACTCCTTCAGCTTCGCCATCAGGGTCGGGTCGACCGTCGCCGACTCCCGGAGCCGGAGGGGCAGGCCCTCCCCGGGGCGGGCGAGCCTTTCCAGGGCGTCCGTCCCCCGGATGCCCTGGATGGTGTCGCGCACCAGCATCGTGTTCTTGTAGGCGGTGTCGTAGGAGCGGCGGAACCCCCAGTGCTCGCGGAAGGAACGCTCGAAGTAGGAGGACCCCTCCCGTCCGGGCCTGTGCGCGTAGGTGTCCCGGTCGCGGGCGAGTTCAGGGATGACCAGGCCCGGGTGCTCGCGTGCGATCCCGGCCAACACGTCGTCCAGGTACCGCTCCAGTACGCCGCGCCGGTCGTCCGACGTGACCGGCGGCGCCGGTGCCCGGGAGGTCTCCGAGCCCCCGTCGTCCCCGGTGTCGTCGGCGTCCCGGTCGACCGCCGGTTCGCCCTCGCCCGCGTCCCGGGGGGCGGGTCCGCTCCACTCCAGGCCCAGGAAGTGGGAGCCGCGGAAGTGCACGGGGTTGTCGGACTCCAGGTGCGGGAAGGGCGGGCGCCGCCCGGCGTCGCCCCCGCCGTCCGCCGCCTCCTCGTTCCGCGCGGCCCGGTCCAGTCGGCCCGCGGTCTCGCCGGGGAGAAGTTCCACGCCGGTGACCGTGAAGCGGTGGGGCGCCGCCTCACCCTGGACGTGGACGGACAGGTCGTGGGTGGCCTGGTAGGCGGCGAACTTCTCCGTGGAGGAGACGTAGCGGCCCAGGGAGCGGTGCTCTCCCGATCCGGAGGTGTTGTGGCTCTCCGAGGAGAGCGACCGCCACCAGGTGGCCTCCACGTGGGGTGCGTTGACACGGAGCGTGCCTCCGGAGGGGAGTTCGGCCACCAGGCCGAAACCGGTTCCCCCGGTCAGGGTGAAGCTCGTGTTCCGGCTCTGGGTGAGGCTGGTCTCGTCCTTGATGCTCTCCTTGAAGGTCGCGTCGTCGATCAGGGGGCTGTGGTCCTTGATCCGGTAGTCGCGCGGCGTCGCGGAGAACTCCATCATCACCTCGCCCAGGCGGGGGTGGGAGACGCTCACGGTGACCGGACCCCGGTCCAGATGGGGGAGGTACTCCTGGAAGGAGTCGTTGTTGAGGACCTCCCGGATCTCATGCTTCCACTGCGCGATGTCCTGGCCGGTTCCCGGCCCGGTGACGTCCTTCATCCATTGGACGGCGGCGTTCTCGCTGCTCACCTCCCTGTTCAGCCGGTAGGTGTCGGAGACGAGGTAGTCGGCGACCCAGGAGCCCAGGTCGGTGTGCGCGGGGCCGCTCCCGACCGGGGTGTTCGGCGTGACGCTGTGGACGGCGATGGGCAGGCCGCCCACCGGGCCGAGGTTGCGGGGCCGGCGCCCCGGGCCGGTCCCCTCGCCGGCGCCCGGGGCGAGGTCGATGTGCCGGGGCATCTCGTCGGGCCGCCCCTGGACCTCGCCCGCCAGGGTGAACACCATGCCGTCGCGGACCACGGAGGAGCCGATCGGGAACCCGACTGCGGGCGGAGGAGCCCCCCCGGTGTCGCTCCCGCCGTCGTCGGCCGCCCCGGCCCCTTCCGGCCCCGCGGTCACCTCGGCCCACACCCGCAGGTCGTTGGCGTAGAACTCGGGCTTGGCGAAGGTCGTGTACTCGATCTTGGAGGCGGCCTCGGTCGTCCCTCCCTGGGACGCGGCCCGCTGCCCGCGGGAGAAACTGCCGCCCACCGTCACCCACGGGCCCGCCGCGGACCCGCTGACGTCGCCCAGCAGCAGGGGACTTCCCGTGAAGCGCGCCGCGAGGATGCGGCGCGGGTCGTAGGACGAGGTGCCCCCGGTGGTGGTGGAGTGACTGCGCTCCTCCTCCCGGGACTCCAGGGGCGCTCCCGACTCCCGGTGCTCGACGTCCAGGTGCCGGTACCCGCCGGGGTCCTCCGAGGCCAGGGCGACGCGGACGGTCCAGGACCGGGGGGCGTCGGCCCCGTCGGTGCCGGTGTCCGTGCCTGGGTCGGTGACGGTGATCTCCCGTCCCCCGGGGGCGAAGAAGACGAGCATCCCGTGCTCGTGGGCCACGTCGCTCAGGGCCGTGTCGACCAACCGCGTGAGGTCGGCGGGCGGGTCGGTGATCCGGTCGCGGACGATGTCCGCGACCGCCTGGTGCGCGGCTCTGGTGAACAGGCGGTCGGGTCCGCTCAGCCGCGAGGTGACGAGGTATTCCAGGTCGTAGCGCGTGTCCGTCTTCTCGTGCAGCCGGGACGGGGACGGGAGGTCGCCGGGGAGCAGCGCCTCGGCGCGGTCGGCCGAGTCCTCGGTGTTCCGCGCGTACCGCCGCGCGTCGGCGAGCGCGTTCCCGGTGTCCCCGACCAGGCGGCGCGCGCCGCCCATCACCCAGTTGGTCCGCATGAGGTCGGCCGTGAGCCGCGCGGTGTCCGGATGCGTCTCCACCTCGGAGTTGCGCAGTTCGGTGGCCACTCTGACGAGGGAGTCGAGGGCGGCGGTGGTGCCGGCGACGCGCCCGGGATCGGCCGAGGCCTCCGCGGTGGTGCGCGCTCGCCCCGCGGCATCGGCCGCCTCCCGGGTCTCGCGGACGGCGTCGGTGAGCCGGCGGGCCGCGTCCTGGACGTCCTGCAACCGCCGGGGTCGCGCGGCGTCGGCCTGTGCCGCCGCGCGGACGGCCTCCTCCACCCGTGCGCGCCGGTTCTCCGCGATCCCGGACCGGCGGTAGGCCTCGTCGGCCGCCATACGGGTCCCCGCGGAGTCGAACGCGGCCCGGTCCACCGCGGCGGCCAGCGCGTCGACGGTCGCGGTGGTGGAGGCGTGGCGCGCGGTGGTCGCCTCGCCCACGCGTGTCTCCGCCTCGTCCCGGTGCCGGTCCGCCTGCTCGCGGTGGTCGCGCGCCGCGGTCCCGTTGTCGGCGGCGGCGCGGTGGGCGTCGGTGCCGGGGGTGGCCACGCGGGTGATCCGCTCCGCGAGTGCGACCGAATCGGACGCACGCTGCGCGAACGCCTGCGCCTGGTTCGCGGCCAGCCGCGCCGACTCGGCCCCGGTGGAGGCGGCGTCCCGCGCTTGGAGGGCCTGTTCCGCGGCGGTCACGGCGGTCGCGGTGTCGGCGGCGTCGACGACCTCCCGGGTCGCCCGGGTCGCCCGGTCCGCGGCCTCGCGTGTGACGCGCAGGGCGTGGGCCGCTCCGTCGGCCGCGCGGCCCGCCCTGGCCGCGTACTGCTCGGCGTCCCCGGCGACGCGACGGGAGACGGCCGTCAGCGCGTCGTCCGCGGTCGCGGCGGCGTCGCGGAGCACGGCCTCGGCGTCCCGCGCGTGGCGCTCCGCCTCGTCCCGCAGCCGCACCGTCTCCTCGTGGCGGGTGCGGACGGCGGCCTCGGCGTCGGCGGCGGCGCGGTGGGCGTCCGTGCCCGGAGCCGTCCCCCGGACCTCCTGCCCGGCACGGTCGAGGGCGGAGGCCGTCCCTCGGCCGGCCTCGACGGCCAGGCGCGCCGCGTCCCGTGCCGCTCCGGCCGCGCGGGCGGCCTCCTCGCGTGCCCGGACGGCCTGTTCTGCGGCGGCCACGGCGTCCGAGGTCGCGGTGGTGCCGTCGGTCGCCGTCCGGGCCGCCGCGGACACCCGGTCCGCGGCCCCGCGTGCCAGGCCCAGGGCGTTCTCCGCCGTCGCGCGGGCCCGCTCCGCCACGATCGCGGCCTCGGCGGGGGAGAGCGGGGACGGAGGGGGCTCGGTGCCCCCGTCCGTCGCACGGGATCCGGGGTCCTCGGTCCGGACCGGCGTCGACGTGCTCCCCTCGCCGTCCACCAACGCCATGTTGACGGTCGTCGCCGTGACCGGCGCGCCGTAGGGGGACGGCCCCCGGTCCGCGGGGTCCTGCATCGCGTAGCGGACGTAGTCCGTCGTGAGCCGCCCGCCGGGCAGCCAGAGCCGGGCGCGGACCGGGTCGTGGCGGTCCCGGAGGTGGCGGCCGATGCCCCGGGCCAGGACCTCGGCGTCCCGGACGCGTTCGGGCGGGATGGCCCCGCCGCTCAGGGGGACCCGCCGGTCGGAGGGGTCGGAGACGACGTACACCAGTGCCTGCGCGAGCGTGCGCGCCTCGCGGACGGAGCGGTTCTCCGGGGCCGGACCGCCGGCGGGTCGCAGCAGCCTCCAGAACTCGGCTCCCAGGGCCCGGGCCCCGGGGATGTCGTTGTCCGCGAGGGCCCGGGTGAGTTCGGGCAGGCGGCTCAGGACCGACGCGGCGCGGGCGTCGGCGCTCGGGTCGGTCCCGGAGGCGGTGGGGTCGGTACCCGCCTTTCCGGGGGTGTCGGATGCGCCGTCCGCCGTGCGTCCGGGGCCTGCGGCGGGCGGTGCCGGACGCGTGTCCGTGCCCGCGCTCTGTGTGGGGACCGGCGTGCCACCGGTGGTGTCGGGCGTCGTGGTCGCGGCGGCGGGTGGGGCGTCCCCGGTGCTCGGCACCGGCGCCCCGCCGTTCTCCGGCGCGCCTGTCGGAGGGGCGGCGGGCAGGGTGTCGCGGACGTACTGCGTGGTCAGGCTGCCGCCCGGGAGCCAGAGCCGGGCGCGCGCCGCGTCGTGGCGGTCCCGGAGGTTGCGTTCGACGCCCCCCAGGAGGGTGGCGGCGTCCTCGGCCCTGTCCGCCGAGAAGGCGTCCCGGTCGGCGGGAGCCCGCCGGTCCGCCGGGTCGGACAGGGTGAAGACCAGCCCGAGCGCCAGGGTGCGGGCCCTGCGCACGGAGGGGTTCTGCGGGGCGCCGTCGTCGGGCCGGGGGGAGAGCAGGTCCTGGATGTCCGCGCTCACCGCCCGCGCTTGGGCGACGTCCCCGTCGCCCAGGTGCCGTCGGGCCTGCGCGACCAGGTCGGCGGCGCGTTCGGCGCGTGCGTCCGCGGGGCCGCCGACGGGGGCCGCCTCCCCGCCGTCCGTCTCCGGGCGCGCGGTCCCGGGTGCGCCCTCCCCGGACGGGGGCGTCTGCGGGTCGGTGCGCACGGTGGCCGGGGCCGGTCCGTCCGA
Source organism: Nocardiopsis sp. N85 (assembly GCF_028882275.1). Lineage (GTDB taxonomy): Bacteria > Actinomycetota > Actinomycetes > Streptosporangiales > Streptosporangiaceae > Nocardiopsis > Nocardiopsis lambiniae. Next base: position 154,079 of record NZ_JARBUT010000006.1, on the reverse strand, counting down.
GGGGGCGGAAACGGAGGGAGCGCGCCCCGCCGGACCGCTCTCGGTCACGGGGAAGGCCAGGGGGCCGGACCCGGGAACCGTGCCGGGGGTGTCGGCAACGCCCTCCGACTCTTTCGGGTCCTTCACGGCCGGGTGCCCGGGGGCGGCCCCGGCGGGCGGCGCGTCCTCGGTGTCCGACCAGGCGGTGTCCGGGCTCGACGTGTCGGACGCGGCCTCGTCGAACAGCGACGACGTGTCGGATTCCGTGTCGCCGAGGGAGGCGTTGTCGTCGTCGGCGTCCCGGAGGCCCGGGACGCCGACGACGGGGTTGAGCGAGGCGTCGAACGAGTACGGGGGCGCGCTCCCGTTCCGGTTCGCGGTGGAGGGGACGGCCGTCGGCGGCGCGGGGGGCGCGTCCGTCCCCGACCGGCCGGTTCCGGCGGGGGCCGGGTCGCCCGGGACGGATGTGCTCTCCGTCGCCGGGGCCGCGGTCTCCCGGCCGCCGGCCGGGGCGGGGGACTCCACGGTGACGGGAGAGAGGGAGCCGTTCCGCTCGGGACCGGCCTCGCCGACGGGAGGCGGTTCCGGACGGGACCGCGGCGTCTCCTGGGGCCCCGGGCGGGACTGCCCGCCCGCCTCGCCGGACGGTCGGCCGGGGGGAGCCGTGCCCTGCGGCGGTGCGGCGCGGTCGGCGCCGGCCGGGGGCGTCACGGCGGCCGGGAGCGGTGGGGAGCCCTCGGTGCCCTCCTCGTGCGAGGGGACCGGGGCGCGGTCCCGGGAGGTCCCGGCGACCGGGTCGTGCCGGTCTCCGGCGAGCGGGGCGGGGGCGTCTCCGGAACGATGCGCGTCGGTGTGGTCCGCCCCGCCCGGGTCGTGGCGGGCGGCCGGGGCCTCCGGCGTCCCGGCGGTTCGTTCGGGAGGGTTGGGCCCGCGCGCGTCCGCGCCGCCGTCCCCGTCCGGGTCGTGGTCCCGCGGCCTCCGGGCCGCAGGGGTGTCCTGGTCACCGGCGTTCGGGACGGGGGAGCCGCCGGTGCGGTGCGCGTCCGCGCCGTTCGCCGGGGCCTCGTCCCCGCCGCCGTGCGATCCGTCTCCGTCACCCCGGGCGGGCTCATCGCCGCCGACGGGCGGGACGACGGTGATCTCGGCGATGACCGGACCGCCGGCGGGCGTCGGCCTCCCGCCGCCGTTGCCGGTGGCGGGCCCCGCCACGGGAGCCCCGCCCTGTGCCGGGTCCTCCTCGGCCCGGGTGGGCCGCTCCGGCTCCGGGGGCGGGGGGAGGTCGGGAGGAAGGAGGGTGCCGCCGGGGCCGCTGAGCGCGTCGATGCCCGCCAGCGCGGAGTCGGTGGTCAGCTGGTGGGCCGTGTTCATGGTCGCGCCGGACGTGGCGGACCAGGGGGTGACGGTGAACCCCTGGCCGCCGGCGACACCGCCCAGGCCCTCACCGAGGACGCCCTCCGCGGCCCCGGTCCCCGCGCCCAGTCCCAGGCCCCGCAGGTAGGGCCAGAACCCCCGCGCACTCTCGTGCAGCGAGCCGGCCAGGTTCTGCGGGACGTCGGACAGGTGCTCGCGCAGGGGCGGGGGCAGCCGGTCGCCGATCGTCCGGGACAGCCGGGAGCCCAGGTCCGGGTCGCCCCACGAGCGGATCAGGGTGTCGGCGTAGTCGTCGCCCAGCCGCCGCGCCTGATCGACGCCCAGGCGTTCGGCGAAGGCGCGCTGGAACACGCCCGCCATCTCCGCGCGGAACGCGTTCCGTTCGACCGCGTTGTCCCAGGAGCGCGCCCCGGTGGGGGAGTTGGGGTGGAACGGGACCAGCATCTCGTCCCGGTGGCGGGTGAAGAGGTCGGCGAGGTCGCCGTTGAGCGTGTGCGGCGGGGGGACGGGGTCGGGTCCGCCTTCTCTGACCGGGGGCGGGGGGACGGGGTCGGGCACGCCCTCCCTGAGCGGCGGAGGGGGCGCCGGGTCGGGCGCACCGTTCCTGAGCGGCGGCGGAGGCGGGTCCGGCATGCCGCGCAGGTCGTCGATGTTCCGGATGAAGGCGTTCGCGAACCCGCTGTTGACGAAGGCCCCCACGCCCCCGGACATGCCGGCGGAGACGAGCCCCTCGATCACGGCCCCCACGTGCGCGTCGCGCAGCAGGTCATGGTCGAAGCCGTCCCGGTCGCCGTTGGCGATCTGGACGCGCTGGATCAGCGCGCCGAAGCTCGCGAAGACCTGGCTGACGATCTGGTGGCTGGGAACGGTGACCAGGAACCAGGCGATGAGCCGCCGGATGGCCAGGCTCCGGATCGCCTTGAAGACCGGGATCCACTTCAGGGAGGCGCCGAAGGTGAACTTGGCCGTCGCGATGGCCCAGGTGATCTCGGCGATGAGCTGGGCCACCTGGACCCAGACCATCGCCACCATGTAGTCGACGTTCGCCGCCGCCTTGCGCAGCTCGGCCGAGAGCATGCGGCTCGTTCCCGCCGCGTTGCCGATGTAGTCCTTCTCCCCGCTGGTGAAGGCCGCGAGGGAGCGGTCGTAGTGGTCGGAGGCGGCTCCGCCGAAGTTCCTCCGGATGCGGTTGCGCGTCGTGTCCATGACGTCGGAGAGCTCGTGCAGCCGCTGGTCGAGGACGTCGTAGACCTCCGAAGCGGCGCGCATGGCCGGTGCGCTGGCCCGGGGCAGGTCGATCCCCAGCATCACTTTGACGAAATCGTGTGCTGAGTCACCCATTTTCTGAGGGTCGAACAGCATGCCCGCCCCTTTCCTCGCCACATGTATCCGAAGCGACGGTAAAGGTAACACCAGCGTGCGGAGTCGTGGAAGTGGACAGCCGGTTTCCGGGTGTTCCGCGGAGGATGGCCGTGGACTTTTGTTGCATTCGTGTTTCCGGGGTTTTTCGATCGGTCGCGGAATGTGGAGGTGCGTTTCCGATGGGTATAGTCGCGACTCTGCGGCTTGCCTTCTCCTCGCCCGGTGCGGTACCTGTTGTGTCGGGCGGAAGGGAAGGCTTCGCCGGGGCGGTCCCGTCCCGCGCGGGGCGCTCCTTCCTTCGTCTTTCTTTTCTGTTTCCTGCGATTGCTTCTCTGTTTCTTTTCCCGGTGCGTGTTGCCGGGGGAGTGCCTCCTGTCGGGATCCGTCCTGATCACAGGGGTCGAGGTCGCGGACCGGGGTCCGTCCGGGCGCGCCCGACCTGCCGGGCCGATGCGGCTTCGCTCCCCGAGGAAAACGGGCGGGATCCGACGGTGAATGGAGTTCTTCGTCTCATTCGTAAAGCGTTCCGTTGCGGCGTCCTTTGTTGCACGGTCCGGTGTGGCGGTGGTCGCATTTCCGGCGCGTCGGTTTCCCGTGTCCCCGTGCGGGCCGGGCGGTCGTGCCGGCGGTGCTCGGCGGGCCTCCGGGACGCTGTCGAGGAACGGCGGGGACCGGGTGGCTCCGGCCGCCGCCCGAAGTGCCATCGGCAGGGCGCTTTCACGGGCCATTCCCGCCGTGAACGATCTGAGTAAAACCTTGAAGGAGATCCGGCGACATGAGTTCATCGATGTGGGAGCAGATGGAAGCCGAACTGCGGCGGCTCGATACGACGATGAGGGAGCTCGTGGAGGCCGGCGCGGACCTGGAGTCGGCGACCGAGGAGGCCACGGCCAGGAACCGGCTGGTGACCGCGACGGTCGACGCGACCGGTGTCCTCACCGGGCTCGTGTTCCACACCGACGCGTACCGGGGCATGGCCGCCGCCGAGCTGTCGGCGACGCTCGTCGAGGTGATCGACCGCGCCCAGCGGCGGATGGCGGACCGGGTCGCGCGGGCGTACGACGTCTTCGCCCCCGAAGGCGTCGACACGGCCGCCGTGCTGCGCGGCGAGATGGACGTGGACGAGGCCCTGCGCGCCCAGGGCTTCTCCCCGCACGACTTCGACTGACCGTCCGACCGCAGCCACCAGACAGCGAAAAGGAGCAGAACGATGTCCGCATCAGACCGCCTCTCCGTCGACGCCGACGGGATCGGCCGGGACACCAGGCTCATCTACGAGGCCGCCGACTTCACGGACGAGATGGTGGCCGACGCGCGCGGCGCGATCACCTCCTTCGAGGAGGTGCCCTGGGGGGTCAAGGGGGAGTACTCGAAGCGGATGCAGGAGACCCTGGGCGAGGCGGAGAAGATCCTCTGGCAGCTCCTCGACTACGTGGCCGTGGCGCAGAGGCAGGCCGCCGACGGGGCGATCCGCACCGCCCGCGGCTTCTCTTCCGCCGAGGACCTCAACGTCGACGTCTCCGGTTCGTTCGACCCGCGCACGCCCGGCGGCCGGCGGTGACGGCCGCCCGCCCGCGGCCCGTCCCGTAGGGTCCACCCCTCGCCTCCGCCCCCGCCGGGGGCGGAGGCGAAGGTGTCTCCGGCCCTCGCGGCGGGCGGCCCCGGGGAGCCGCCCGCCGGTGCCGCAGCGCGCCGCCCCGCCACCACTCCCGCCCCGGGGGCGGGCCCGCTCCGGACAGGTCAGGGGGCACGGCGGCCCCACCGCGCCGCGGGCCGTCCCCCGGCCGCGGAACCGCCGGGACCGGCCCCCGTGCCCCGGGAGCGGGCGGCCGCCCGGACCGCCTCGCGCGCCCGGGCCGAGCCCGCCCCCAGAGCGAGCCCGGCCAGGCTCCGGCACTCCTCGGGGGTGTGGCGGCCCAGGGCGTCGCGCACCGCCGGCAGGGCCGGGGCGGCCATGGACAGGCTGGTCACCCCCAGCCCGGCCAGCACCAGGGCCAGCAGCGGATCCGTGACCGCGTCCCCGCACACCCCCACCGGGATCTGAAGGCTCTGGCCCGCCAGCCCGACCGAGCCGATCAGGGACAGTACCGCCGGCTGCCAGGGGTCCAGCAGGCCCGGGGGGAAGTCCGCCGCCCGGTCGACGGCCATCGTGTACCGGGCGAGGTCGGTGGCGCAGACCGTCACGAAGTCGACCTCGTACAGCAGCCGGTCGGCCAGCAGCGCCGCCGCCGGGACCTGCACCATCACCCCGGCCCGGGTCAGCCCCTGGGAACGGGCGAGGTCCGCGAACTCCCCCGCCTCCTCGGGTGTGGACACCATCGGGGCCATCACCCCCACGTCGGCCCCGGTCCGCGCGGCCGCCGCCGCGAGGGCGGCGAGCTGGTCCACCAGCGCCGCGCGCCGCGGACGTGCCGCGGCGGGCCCCGCGACCCCCGCCCCCGCGTTCAGCACCCGGACGGTGACGGCGCGCCCCGTGACCGCCGCGAACATCCGCGTGTAGGCGGCGGTCTGCTCCTCGCGTGCGGGCGGCTCCGCGCGGCCGTGGAACAGGAAGTCGGTGCGCAGCAGCCCCACACCGTCGGCCTCGTCGGCACAGGCCGGTTCCAGCACGTCGCCGCTGATGTCGAGGAGCAGCCGCACGGCCGAGCTCCCGGCGGCGGGCACCGGTGCGCGCGGCGGCCGTGGCGAGGCGGGGGCGGGAGCGGAGCGGGGGGCGATGTGTGCCACGGTCTCTCCAGGGGACGGCGTGTCGGGGCCCGGGGCGGCCTGGGGCCGCGAGGCGGGGCGGTCGCGCGCACGGCGGGGGACCCGTCGGGTCCCGGGCCGGTGCGGCGGGGCGCCGGAGCGTGATCGGCGCCGCCCACCCGCCGGGACGAGGGGAGAACGGCGGCATGGGGGCGCCGACCGGGCGGGGCCACGCGGCGCACGGGGGAACCGGAACCGCCGGGTGGTCCGCCGCGGGCCGGTTCGGGCGCCCCGCCGCGGTGCCGGGGACACCGGCGGGTGCAGCGGGGCGGCCTCTCCGGAGCAGGGGGAAACCGAGGAGTGGAGCGGAGAGGAGAACCACGCATCCCGAGGTGGCACGCCGCGGATCTCCGGGCTCTCCTGTGCCATCCCGATGTTGTAATGCTTGTGTTTGCTTGTGGTTCGGTTGATTTTAGGGAGATGGTCCAGGTGCCGTCAAGGTGTTCCGCCCCTCACCAGAGGTAACGCGGGGCCACGGAACACCCGGGGGACGCGGCGTTCCGGCGCCCCGCCCCGGGCCCGTCCCGCGTGCGCTGGACGGATCAGGGTGCGCCGTCCTCCTCCGGGACGAAGCGCGCACTCCTCGGTACGGGTGAGGTACCACCGCGTCGAGGCGCGGGCGGGGGACCGCTCCGCCATGGAGGCGATGTCGTCCGCGATGGTCCGCGCGCCCACGCCGTCGTTGTGCCCGACGGTGGCGGTGGGGGCGCACCGGCCGTGGGCGGTGTCCCGGCCGGTCTGTTCGAGGCCGCGCGGACGGTCGGTCGCGCGGCCCTTGAGGTCGTTTCCCACGGTGTCGTTCCTCCTTCTCGGGGCAGTGGGCCGGCGAGGGTCGCGGGGCCCATCCGCGCGCCCCGTGGCGGACCCGAAAGCCGCTTCCACCCCTGGAAGAGGTGCGCAAGCGCATCGGTGCGGGGGTGGCGGCTGATCCGGTCGTGGTGGGCCCTGGTCCAGGTGTTCGCGCCTTCCCGGAGCAGGCCTCGGCGCAGGAGGAGTTCGGAAAGGCGGTGGCGGGCGCGCATCAGGTCGGCGCGGGCGTCCTCGCGGGTCCCATCCGCGCGCAGCGCTGTCGGCGGCATCACCTCGGCAGTGAACAACGGTTCCGGTCGTATCGGCCTCCGGGTGCGCGCCTCCGGCTGTTGACGCAGCGGCCGGTTCGGCATCGGTCCGACCGCCGGAGTCCGTCGGAGACGGAGAGCCCGGGGCGATGAGGATCGCTACGGGAAGCGGTGGCCCCCGTCCGAGCCCCCGAAGGAGATGGGGCCGGCCCACAGCGGGTCACGGAGTGGGCCGGCGTCCAGGACCCGGGCCGCACCTCCCATCTCCTCCTGCGGGTCGAGGGGGTCCTCGGAGCGGGGGCGCCCGGCGCACCGGGTGTCCCTGGGCGGGACGCCGTCCACCAGGTAGGCGTCCACCGCCGCCGTCACGCAGTCCATCCCCTCGCGCCCGTAGAAGGTGTGATCCCCCTCGTCGGTGACGGTGATCAACGCGTTGTCCAGCCGGTCGGCCATGCGCTCCGCCCCCTCGTAGACGGTGTTGGCGTCGTACTCGCCTCCGATGACCAGGCCGCGCGGGTAGCCTTCGCGTTCCAGCTCCACCAGTGGGGCGGGTGTGTGCGAGGCGAAGGTGCAGGGCTGGGGCACATGCCAGATCGCCCCGACGCCGTAGGGGCTGCGCTCACGGACTTCCCGGACGTCGGCGTAGTAGTCCGACAGGCGTGTGGGCCATTCGGCCTCGCAGAGCACGGCCATCATGAGGGACACGTTGTCGTAGTCGATCCCGGGGTCGGGCCACTCGGGTTCCTCCGGCCACTCGGGCTCTTCCGGCCACTCCACTTCGGGGTAGGGCAGGTCGTTGACGATGTACCAGAGGACGGCGGTCGAGGGGCCCCAGTCCTCCTGGAAACGTGCCCCATAACCCACTTGTGAGTCGAAGTGGTCCGCCGTGAAGATCCACGGTTCCGGATCGTCCGGCCACTGGTCGTAGCGGGGGCGGTCCACCAGCCGTGCGCGGGTCTCCTCGAAGACGGCCAGCACTTCCTCGGGGGTCGACCCCAGACCGTAGACGTCGTCGTGCTCGGCCACCCAGGCGGTATAGCGCTCCACGTTGGCCCGGTCCCCCTCGCTCTGGAGCGTGAACACGTCGCGCCACATGCCCTCCGGTGGAACGGCGGCGTCCAGGACGCTGCGGTCCAGGCGCTGGGGGAACAGGCTGCCGTACACGGCACCGAGGTAGGTGCCGTAGGAGCGTCCGAGGTAGGAGATCTGCTCCTCGCCCAAGGCGGCGCGGATCACGTCCATGTCCCGGGCGGTGCTCTCGGTGGTCATGTGCGGGATCAGGCCGCCGTGGGCGCTCTCACAGGCACGCTGGGCGGCGATCACCGCGCGGGTGTGGCCGGAGAGCGCGTCGTCGGCGGGCCGGGGGTCCGTGACCGGGTAGTGCGCGCCGCAGTCCAGGTAGGGGGTGGAGGCGCCGCTGCCGCGCGGGTCCATCCCGATCACGTCGTAGACCTCGGCGACGCGCTGCGCTCCCAGGGAGGAGAAACCGTGGTCGGGGCGGTCGCCGACGGCCATCTGGCGGCCGGTGCCGCCGGGGCCGCCGGGGTTGGTGAGCAGGATGCCACGGCGTCGTTCGGGGTCCGAGGCGCGGTTGCGGCTGATGGCGATGGAGGCGCGCTCGCCTCCGGGGTCCGCGTAGTCCAGAGGGACGTCGATCCAGGCGCATTCCACGTCGCGTAGGAGGTGCTCCTCGCAGGGGGACCAGACGACCTCCTGCTCGTGGAAGGCCCGGAGGGGGTCGTCGGCGGCGGCCGGGGCGGCCACCGCCAGGGATGAGGTCAGGGCGAGCGCCAGGGTGCCGGCGCAGGTGAGGACGGGTGCTGTGCGCACGGGGGGGTGTTCCTTTGCTTCTCCGGCCGGGGCCGCGGGGGCGACGCCGGGGTGTGCATCGGCCCGGCCACCGTAAGCACCGTCCCGCGGACAACGAAACGGTCAAAAGTCATCAATGACCCGAGCTGGCCGGAAGCGGTCACGATCCTGCTGTGGCGCGGTGCCGGCCCCACCCCTGCCCCTCCCGCCGGCCGAGCACGCGTGACGGACCGCTCTGCGGCCAGGGCGTGTTCGGCGAGCTGCCGGGAGTTCGTGCGGTCCACGTCCGCCGGCAGGCCGCGGGCGTCGTCGGTGAAGGTGGCGGGTGGGGCGGGAGGTGGTCGAGGACCGTCCGCCGAAGTAGCGCAGGTAGTCGTTCACGAGACCGCTGAGGGCGAACGGGACGATCCCCTCGGTCGGGTCGACCGGGCCGGACCTGCCGGTGTGGCCGACAGCCGCGGCGAACCGGTCCGGGGTGAAGGCGGCCCCCACCAGGGTTGCGTAGCCGCCGTAGGAGGAGCCGTGGATACCGACGCGGTCGGGGTCGGTGCAGCCCTGGGCGACGGCCCGGTCCACGGTGTCGAGCAGGTCGTCCTGCTCGACACCGACCGGCAGGGTGGGTGAACGGGCAGGGCCGGGCGGTCGCGGGTCAGTGCTCGTGTTCGAGCCGGTCCTCGCGCTCGTGTTCGGCCGCGAGGTCCTGGTGCGCCGACGCACCCCTCAGCGTGACCAGGGACCAGATCGCGGCGAAGGCCATCACGCCGGCGCCGGCGAGACCGGTCACGGTGATCGCTTCGGTGAAGGCGCTTCGGGAGAGCTCCACAATGGCGGCTCCGCTGTCACCCCCGAGTTCGGCGGCGACGAGAAGGGCCTCCGCGAGGGTCGAGGACACCCGCTCGGTGAGGCCCGCCGTGAGGTCCATGGCGTGGCTTCCGGCAAGGACGGTCCGGGTGTACCAGGAGACGAGAACCCCGCCCAGGACCGCGGTGCCCAAGGTCATCCCGATCTCGTAGGCGGTCTCGGAGGTCGCGGCGGCCTGTCCGGCGCGCTCGGGCTTGACGGAACTCATGATGATGTCGTTGCTCAGGGTCAGACCCATGCCCGCGCCCAGCGAGACCAGTACCAGTGAGGCACCGACCAGCACGGGGCTCGACGCAGGGGTCAGGAAGGCGGTCAACACGAACCCGGACACCGCGATCGTGAGCCCGAGGGCGATCACGTAGGCGGGGAGGAAGCGCTTGACCAGTGCGGCCGCGACGAAGGCCGCGGTGGCCGCCATGAGCGCCTGGGGCATGAGCCAGACGGATGCCTGCAACGGGCTGAGACCGAGCACGAGCTGGAGGAACTGGACGAGCGCCACCAAGGCTCCGACCATGGCGAAGATGGACAGGACGTCCGTGACGACGGCCCCGCGGAAGTACCGGATCTTGAACAACCGGACGTCCATGAGCGGGGTGGGAAGCACGAGCTGCCTGCGAACGAACAGGCCGATCGCGATCAGCCCGATGACCACGGCGGCGACGCCCAGGGCCGGCCCCTCGTCTCCGGTGAGCGTCTTGATGCCGTACACAACGCCGATCAGTCCGACGAAGGAGAGCAGGACGCTGGGCAGGTCGATCCTGTGCAGATCGGGGTTGCGGCTCTCGGGAAGCAGAGCCGGACCCAGGATGAGCAGGACCACCATCACGGGGATGTTCATCAGGAACGCGGCCTGCCAGCTGAAGGTCTCGATGATCCAGCCGCCGACGATCGGTCCGGCGGCCGCGCCGACGGAGGCCATCGCACCCCACACCGCCATCGCGTAACGGCGCTGCTGACGGTCGAGGAACATGTTGCGGACCAGGGACAGCGTCGAGGGCATCATGAACGCACCGCCCACACCCAGGAGCGCACGAGCGCCGATCAGCATCCAGGGCGCCGTGGCCAGCGCGCCGAGTACGGATGCCATGGTGAAGAGGACCGCGCCGATGAGCAGGTTCCGCCGCCTGCCGAACCGGTCTCCGACGGTCGCCATCGCCACGAGCAGACCGGCGAGGACGAGCGAGTAGATGTCGATCATCCACAACTGCTCGGTGCCCGTGGGGCTCAGCTCCGCCGAGATGGCGGGCAGGGCCATGATCAGGACGGTTCCGTCGATGGTGATGAGCAGCAGTGGCAGGACGAGAACGGCGAGGCCGATCCAGGTCCTGGTCGTGGCCTTGGGAGGGCTGGTCATGGTGGGCCCCTGAGCGTTGGTCTGTTCGGACAGCGCCCAGTAGAAACTCCGACGTCGCGTCGGAGTCAATGGCGCCCGTCATGACCTCCGCCACAGAGGGGTCGACGGGTTCGGGACATGCGAGGTACGGGCCGGTACCCGGCCCGGGAGGCGGTTCGTGGCCCCCGGCCGAGGTTCGCACGGGCCCGCCCCGCCCCTGGACCGGTCAGCCCTGCTCGGTTCCGTTCCGCCGCCGCACGAGGGCCAACCGCTCCTGGATACGGCGCAGTACCCGGTGCTGGACGGGTTTGAGGGCCTGCTCGTTCAGTTCGTCCAGCAGGGCCGAGACCTTCGGACCGGGGTCGGACACACCCACCAGTCGAGCCGCGACCGGTTCGAGCGCGGCGAGCCAATCGTCCATCAACGACTCGGCCTCCTCCTCCGTGGTGTCGGGGCCGAGGGCGTAGAAGCGTGTGGTCAGCGGCTCGAACCGGGCGATCATCTCCCTGCCCACCGCGCCGAGCCGGGCGGTGAGGCCCACTGTTCCCTCCCGGCCGAGGACGTGTCCGAGCAGGACGAGCTGTTCGTGTTCGAGCCGGGCCATGTCCTCGGGCACCCCGGCCCCAGGGGGCGAACGCCACACCGACAGTTCCGGGGGCAGGTCGGGCGGGGAGCCACTGCTGCGCAGGGCGGCGATGTCCGCCCTACGGGTCTTGAGCCGTTCGATCTCGGCGGCCGCCTGGCGGTCGAGTTCGTCCAGCAGTTCCTCTGCGGCGGTGGGGTCGTCGAGCACCGTCGGCAGCGCGGACAGGGGGATGCCCAGCGCGGTCAGCCTCGCGATCCGTAGGAGCCGCACGAGGTCGCCCACGTCGTAGCGCCGGTAGCCCCCGGCCGAACGCGGTGGTTCGGGCAGCAAACCGATCTGGTGGTAGTGGCGCAGCGTGCGGACGGTGACACCGGCCAGTTCGGCGAGTTCACTGCTGAGCATCGTATGACTCCTCGGAGTTGCGATCCACGGACCCCCGGCGGCCGGGGTTCATCGTCGTCGTCATGTGGGCTCATTTCGATGAAGTGTCAACGAACTCTGTAGACTGCTCCCATGAGTGAGGAACCACGCTGGCTCAGCCCGGACGAACAGAGGGCCTGGGAAAACTTCATCCGCATGCAGGAAGCACTCATCGGAAGGCTGTCCCGCCTCGTTCGCTCCGACTCCGGACTGTCCGCCGCGGACTACATGGTCCTCGTCCGGCTCACCGAGGCGAAGGACGGGGAGATGCGCTTCCTGGAACTGGCCAAACTCGCCGAATGGGAGAAGAGCCGCATGTCCCACCAGGTCACGCGGATGGCGAAGCGCGGACTCGTGACCAAGAGGGAATGCCCCGACGACGCGCGCGGAGCGTTCGTCGTCGCCACTCCTCTCGGCTACCAGGCGATCCAGGAGGCCGCGCCCGTGCACGTCGGGCACGTCCGCCGTCTGTTCATCGATGCCCTGACCCCGAACCAGCTCATCACGTTCGCCCGACTCTCCCATCGCGTCCTCGAACATATGGAGAAGCAGGCGGACTGAGCCGGCGGCACGGCCCCCTCGCACGGATCCGCGTCAGCCTTCCCCGACGGTCAGCGGTGTTCGGGGTTGGCGTTGTCGGGACTACAGCCGGCGTCCCAGGCCGCGCGCTGGTTGCCGTAGGCCGGGAAGCCGCCGGCGCGTCGGATCATCGCGGCCGTGTGCATCAGGTTGTAGGTCATGAAGCTGATGTTGCGGTTGGCGAAGTCGTTCTCCGGGCCGCCGGAGCCCTCGTCCAGGTAGGACGGGCCGGGGCCGACCTCACCGATCCAACCGGCGTCGGCCTGGGGCGGGATCGTGTAACCGATGTGCTGCAGGCTGAAGAGGATGCTCATCGCGCAGTGTTTGAGGCCGTCCTCGTTGCCGGTGAGCAGGGTGCCGCCCACGCGCCCGTAGTAGGCGTACTGCCCCTGCTCGTTGAGCACACCGGAGTAGCCGTAGAGTCGCTCGATCACCCGACGGGTCACCGAACTGTTGTCGCCCAGCCAGATCGATCCGGCGATGACCAGGATGTCGGCGGCCAGGACCCGCTCCAGCAGCGCGGGCCACTCGTCGGTCTCCCACCCGTGTTCGGTCATGTCCGGGCGGACCCCGGTGGCGATGTCGTGGTCGACGGCGCGGAACCGGTCCACGCTGACCCCGTTCGCCTCCATGATCGCCGCGCTGCGGTCGATCACCCCCTGGGTGTGGCTGAGCTGCGGGGACCGGTTGAGGGTGCAGTTGATGTAGAGCGCGCGCAGCCCTCTGAAGTCGGGCTTCTCGTTCACGGGTACGGTCATGGGATGTCCTTTCGGAGGTTCGGTCGTGCTGACCGGCGATTCGGTTCTGTTGTCCGTTCGGTTCGCTGGTCGGCGGCGAAGAGAAGGCGGGACGGGGCGGGCCGACGACTTGGGGAGGGCCCGGTGTGCGGTCTTCAAGCGGCCTTGAGGGTCGCCTCGATGGCGCAGTAACCGCCGACCGGGGCCACGACGGTCCTGTCGACGACGAACCCGGCAGCGCCCAGAAGAGCCGTGTACTCGGACTCGGTACGTTCCCGCCCGCCGGCCATCGTCAACATGATCAGATCGCTCGGCTTGCTCGGGTGCGGCTCGTCGCCCAAGGGCAGCAGCGACTCGATCACCACGAGCCGGGCACCCGGTCGAGCCGCCTCCGTGATGCGCGCGAGCAGCCGCGCGCAGTCCTCGTCGGACCAGTCGTGCAGGACCGCGGAAAGCAGGTAGACGTCGGCCGAGGGCACCCCGGCGAAGAAGTCGCCGCCGACCACACTCACCCGGTCGGCCAGTCCGGCCGCGCTCATCCGGGCGGTGGCGGCGGGGACGACCCCGGGCAGGTCCATGACGACGCCGCGCCGCCGGGGCGCGTCGGCCAGGAGGGTTGCGAGCACCGAACCGTCGGCGCCGCCGATGTCCGCGACGACCTCGCCCTCCGGCAGCCGGTAGTCGGACAGCAGGGCCTGACGCGGTCCCCCGTTCAGCTCGGCCATCGCTGAGGTCAGGCTGGGCAGGTGTTCGGGGTGTTCGCGCAGGTAGGGGACGAATTCCTGGTCGTGGCGCAGCGCGAACCCGGTTCGGCCGGTGCGTAGCGTGCCGAGGAGTTCCCCGAACGCCTCGTAGTGGGTCTCCATCCACAGCAGCGCGGTTCCGCGCAGGGAGCCGGGGGTGTCCTCGGCCAGGGTGGCGCCCAGGTCGGTGACGGCGAAACGATCGTTCGCCTGGTGGGTCACCACACCGACGCCGCTGAGGGTGTGCAGGACCCGGCGCAGCGGGTCCTCCAACACGCCGGTCTCCTCCGCCAATTCGGCGGCGGTCCGCGGTCCCGCGAGCAGCTTCGCCGCGAGATCGAGCTTGGCGACCACGTAGAGGGCCTGGGAGACGGCGAACCCCGACAACATCCCCGCCATCTGAGCGGAGAGCGTGCCGGATGACTGCTCGTTCGAGGGGGCCGATGCCACTTCTGGGGCCATGGTGAATCTCGTTTCCCTGGGTTCGGACCGCACGCTCAGCAGTGCGTCCGCGCTATCGGCCAAAATTGAGGTTAGAAGGTGTGCATTGAATACGTCAAGTGTGTAGAAGTTAGAATCCGGACGTGTCTTCCGAGCCCAGGACCTACCGCTCCCCCCGCCGCGAACGCGACGCCGCCCGCACCCGCGAGGAGATCCTCGACGCGGCGCGGAGGCTGTTCGTCAGCCGCGGGTATCCGCGAGTGACCATGTCCGACATCGCTCGTGAGGCCGGAACCGCGGTCAAGACGGTGTACGCCAGCGCCGGTACCAAGGCCGAGCTTCTGCGCGAGTTGCTCAGGCTCGACGTGGCCGAATCCTCGGCCCCCGCGACCATCGAGGAACTCCGTTCCGCGCCCGACCTGGCCACGGCCACCGCCTGCCTGGCCCGGGGAACCCGTTCCGACCACGAACGCTTCGGCGACTCGATCGACCTGCTGTACGCCTCGCTGGGCGACGAGGGCGCCGACCGGATCTGGCAGCAGGTCATGGGGAGCTACCGCGGCGCGCTGCGCGAAGCCGCGACCGTCCTCGTCGCGAAGGGGTTGGTGCCCGAGGGCCTGGACACCGAGGAGGTCTCGGACCGCCTCTGGTTCTGTTTCGGGATCGCCGCCTGGCGCACCCTGCTCCATGACTGCGGCTGGGACCACGGCCGGGCCGAATCCTGGCTCGGTGCCCAGGCGGTCGCGGCCCTGGGCGGGCCGGAGTCCGGCTGATCTCGTCTGTCGGATCGCCCTTCCCCCCAACGGTCTCTCGATGACCGGGTAGCCGCTTCTCTGGTGGCGGTGATACGCATGATTAAACCCCACTGGTTGACTAATCATCAAATTCTGATGCCGGTGCGGAGTGTCGAAAACCTGCCCTGAAGTGGGTTTATGGTGTTTCGAAAGTCGAGGTCTGGACAGTCAATTTCCAGCAAGTGAGTTGATGTATCAACTACATGTTGCTAGCGTGACGACCAGGTCGAACCAAACAGGCCCGGACCGGCCCGAGCCGGTCGGAGGCGGGCACCGCGCTGACAGGGGCAGGCATGAGCGGCGAATCCGGAAAGAAGACGTACGAGGGGCGTTCGATCGCGGTCACCTTCGAGGCGGAGCTTTGTCGGCACGCCGCCGAGTGCGTCCGCGGTCTGCCCGAGGTGTTCGCCATCGAACGGCGTCCGTGGATCCAGCCGGACAACGCCTCCGCCGATCGCACGGCCGAGGTGGTGCGGCGCTGCCCTTCGGGCGCGCTCGCTTACCGCCACGTCGGCTGAGACGACGGTTTTCGAGCCCGTGCTCCGACGTCACCGTCGACGGCACCCTGTACGACCTCGTCGAAACCATCACGGAGGCATGACCATGACCCACGGCACCGTCACCGAAACCGAGCCGGCCGAGCGCAACACCGAGATCGTGCTCACCGCGATGCGGGAGCTCTTCATCGAGAAGGACCTCACCGCGCTGGACCGGTACTGGGCCGAGCCGTACGTGCAGCACAGCCCCCGGATGCCCGACGGCCTCGACACCCTGCGCGCCGTGGTGCCCGGCCTGGAGGGGTTCTCCTGGGAGCCGCAGCGCACCGCGGCCCAGGGCGACCTCGTCTTCACCCACAGCCTCGTCCACGGTTGGGGGCCCGGCCCGGTGGTGATCGTCGACATCTTCCGTTTGGAGGACGGCCGCATCGTCGAGCACTGGGACGTCGTCCAGGACCTCACCCTCCCGGAGTCCACGGCCAGCAAGAACCCCATGGTCTGAACTCGTTCACGGGACGGCCCGCCAGGTCGTGCCGTGAACGGGTCGGGTCCCGGAACGGGTGTTCCGGGCCGGTCAGAGGAATCTTGGTCGAGTCGCCCCGGAGCGCGGTTCCGCTTGACCTGGTTCGGGGCCCAGGGTTTCCCATCGGTGTTCGTCACCGTGCGGGAGTTTCGCGAGAGCGCGCGCCCTCATGCTCCTCGGAGCGTGCGTCATGGCCGTGTTCGCGACGTTCTGGACCGGCCTGACCGCCTGGGCCGCACAGCGGTGGCGGGTGCTCGCGGGGGAGTCGCCGCGGCAGCCACAGGGGGAACGCGTCCCCACTGCCAGTTGTTGATTAGTCAACTAGATTCACATAGTGTGCCGTTGACCGGAAGTCGTCAGAAGGAGAAGGAGTGATCATGGCTGTCGAAGTGAACGACGTGCCCGAGGTGAAGCGATACGAGGCCCGCGTCGACGGGGCGTCCGAGGTGGCGGGGGTGGCGCAGTACATCCGTACGGACGAGCTCGTCGCGTTCGTGCACACCGAGGTGGCGCCGGAGTACGAGGGCCGGGGCGTCGGTTCGGCGCTGGTGCGCACGGCCCTCGACGAGACCCGGGCCGCGGGCCTGCGGGCGCTGCCGACCTGCCCCTTCTTCGCGGCCTGGATCTCCCGCCACCCGGAGTACCAGGACCTGGTGTACCGGTCCCGGAGCAAGGTCGGCGACTGACCGGATCCCGCCGATCCGATTCGGCTGATCGAATGCGGCCCGGACGGCGACCACGGCCGCACGAGGACCTTCGCTCCGAAGCCTCCGCGCAGCGCGTGGACGGCTCCGTCTCCGCCGCTCAGCCCGGCGACCGCCGCCGCGAGATCCTCGTTCACCGGGTCGAGGATCGTGGGACCGAGCGCCGCGATGGTCGGGCGCCGGTCACACCCTCGCCCGGTTCGACCGCGGTACCCGAGAACTCGTGCCCGGGGGACCTCCGGCGGCGTCGCCCCGGTGAGCGGTTGCGCGTGGCCGGAGTCGAGGCCCGTCGGGAGAGTGGTAGACGCGCAGGTCGCCTCCACGGACGCCGGGGAAGACGTTCCGCGGTTTCACCTGCCTCGGGCCGGGACCCGGTTCGGGCACCTCCTCGACGCGGAGATCCCCTCCGCGTACAGCCGTGCCGCCTTCATGGTGTCCCTGCCCCTCTCCACGGCCGTGCGGCCTGTCGGGACCCCGGCCTTCCGAGGCCCGGGGAAACGGTCTCATCAGGGGCGATCGCCGCGCCAGTGACACCACGTCACGTCCTCACCCCTACCAACGTCATGTGCGGGTGTTGACGCGGCGTCACTACCCGGTGGACGCCCCGACGGCTTGAATCGCAGAGCACCTGACCACCGGCGACGCCGCGGAAGCAAGGACTGGACGACATGGCACTTCCCAAGCTCCACACCATCGAGGACCTCTTCGACTCGCCGCAGCGTACCAACGCGGCGATCTCCCCGGACGGCACCCGGATCGCCTTCCTGGCACCCTGGAAGAACCGGCTCAACGTCTGGGTCCAGGACCTCGAACCCGGTTCCGAGCCCCGCCCGGTCACCGCCGACCAGATCCGCAGCGTGCAGAGCTTCGAGTGGGCCGACGACCCGCGCTACCTGCTCTACCTCCAAGACGACGGCGGGGACCAGAGATGGCACCTGTACCGGGTCGATCTCGACACCCCGGAATCGGCGGCGGTCGACCTCACCCCTTTCCCCGGGGCCACGGTCCTGGGATTCTCCCCGTCCCCGGTCGGCCCAGGGAAGGTGACCCTGCTGCTGAACACCCGCGACCCCGCGACGTTCGACTCCCACGAGCTCGACATCGCCACGGGCGAGCTCAGCCTGCTGGCCCAGAGCCCCGGCCCCGGCAAGATCTGGGTCCAGGCGGGCGACGGAGCACTGTTCCTGTCCGAGCTGACCGACCGGGGAGACGTGGAGTTCTCACGCCGCGACCCCGCCACCGGCGAGCCGCACAAGGTCCTCGAATGGAAGGGCGCCGACTACCCCGTGGGGTCGCCGTGGCAGATCACGCCGGACGGGACCGGCCTGTGGATCGTCTCCAACCGGGGCACCGACCGCACCCGCCTGGTCCGGGTCGACCTGGCCACCGGCGAGGAGACCGAGGTCGACAGCCACCCGAACTTCGACGTCGACGCGCGCACGATGGTCGACCCCGCCGTGCCCGACCCGCTGATCCGCGACCACCGAGGGGAACTGCTGGGGGTGCGCTACCTCGGCGAGCGCCAGGTCGTCCACGCCCTGGACCCGCACTTCGCCGAGGTGCTGGCCGACCTGGAGCAGCTCTCCGAGGGCGACCTGTCCCACGTGTCCTCCGACCGGGACGGCCGCCGCTGGGTCGTCTCCTTCGAACACGACCGCGACCCCGGCGCCACCTGGTTCCACGACCACACCACCGGGGAGTCCCGACTGCTGTTCCGGCCCTTCCCGCACCTGGCCCCGGAGACGCTGGCGCCGATGCGCCCGGTCTCCATCACCGCCCGCGACGGGCTGACCCTGCCCTCCTACCTCACCCTGCCCGTCGGGGTGGAGCCGAAGAACCTGCCGCTGGTGCTGCTGGTCCACGGCGGCCCCTGGGCCCGCGACTCCTGGGGGTACTCCCCTCCGGCCCAGCTGATGGCCAACCGGGGCTACGCGGTGCTACAGGTCAACTTCCGCGGCTCGACCGGGTTCGGCAAGGCGCACACCCAGGCCGCGATCGGCGAGTTCGCGGGCAAGATGCACGACGACCTGATCGACGGGGTGGACTGGGCGGTGGCCCAGGGGTACGCCGACCCGGACCGGGTGGCGATCGTCGGCGGCTCCTACGGCGGGTACGCGACCCTGGTCGGCGTGACCTTCACCCCCGACCGGTTCGCGGCGGCCGTGGACGTCGTCGGGATCTCGGACCTGGCGAACTTCATGCGGACCCAGCCCCCGTTCGTCCGGCCCGGCCTGATCAACAACTGGTACCGGTACATCGGCGACCCCGAGATCCCCGAGCAGGAGGCGGACATGCTCGCCCGCTCGCCGATCACCCACATCGACCGGGTCCGCACCCCGCTGATGGTGGTGCAGGGCGCCAACGACCCGCTGGTCGTCAAGGCCGAGTCCGACAACATCGTCGAATCCCTGCGCTCGCGCGGCGTGGAGGTCGAATACATGGTCGTCGAGGGCGAGGGACACGGGTTCGTGAACCCCGAGAACCAGATGGCCGTGTTCGAGGCCGCCGACCGCTTCATCGCCCGGCACCTCGGCGGACGGCTCGGTCAGAGCTGACCGCCGCATACCGCACCATCCCGTCCCGCCCCGGCGAGCCCAAAGGCAGGAACCCCTGACATGAACCTCAACGAACCCATACGCGACGTCACCGAACAGACCGAGACCGCGAACACCGACCACACCGGCCGTGCCGGTCACAACGACCGTGCCGAACCGCCGGCGGACCTGAAGCAGGAGGTGCTCAGGGGACTGGGCGGGGTGTCGGGGATGGTCTACTCCGCCCTGCCGGTCGTGGTCTTCGCCGCGACCGTCCCCTTCATCGCCCTGTCCGCCGCGATCAGCGCCGCCATCGCGTTGGCCC
The DNA here is from genome assembly GCF_028882275.1 of Nocardiopsis sp. N85. Classification (GTDB taxonomy): domain Bacteria; phylum Actinomycetota; class Actinomycetes; order Streptosporangiales; family Streptosporangiaceae; genus Nocardiopsis; species Nocardiopsis lambiniae. Next base: position 134,678 of record NZ_JARBUT010000006.1, on the reverse strand, counting down.
TGATCCTGGGCGCGTACCGGCTGTGGCGCGGGGAGCGGATCATGCCCGCGCTGGGCGGGGTGATCGCCGTCGCGGCCGCCGGCGGCATCGCGGCCTCCACCGGCTCGGCCAACGACTTCTTCCTGTTCGGGATCTGGAGTTCCCTGGTCCTGGCCCTGCTCACTCTGGGCACGGTCCTCGCCCGCCGCCCGGTGACCGGTCTGGTCTGGAACCTCCTCCACGGCAACTCCCACGCCTGGCGTCAGGACCCGCCCTCACTGCGAATACACGACCTGGCAACACTGGCGGTGACGGCCGTGCTCGCCGCCCGGTTCGTCGTTCGGCAGTGGATGTACCTGGCCGACTCCACCACCGGGCTGGCCGTCGCCGACACGGTGACCGGCTTCCCGCTCACGGTGGCGGCGGTGCTCGTCATCGTCTGGGCGTTCCGCCGCACCACCAGGCGGCTGGTCGAGCCGGACGGCTCCGCGACCGGTCCGCGCGGCTGACCCGTCCCTCCCCGCGGGCCCGTGCTTCACGGAGCCGCCCCACCAGCTCGCGCGTGCCCGCCGTCCCGGTCACGCGCGACCAACTCCCCGAGGAGGCCGGCCACCGTGCGCCGCAGCCCGACGATCTACTTCACCTCCTACGCGCTGTCCCTGCTGGGATCCGGGATCGCGAGCGTGGTGATTCCGCTTCTGGTGCTCGACCGCACCGGCGACGTCCTCGCGGCGGGCATCATGGCGACCGCGGGCATGGCCGTCTCCGCGCTGACAGGGTTCTTCTCCGGGCTGCTCGTCGACCGGGTCGACCGGCGCGCGATATCGGTCGCGGCCAACCTGCTCACAGCCCTGTCGATGGCGGCGCTGTTGGTCATCGACCTGGCCTGGGGCCTGAACCTGGCCTGGTTCCTGGCGGTCGCCGTGGTCGGGGCGTTGATCCGGGTTCCGGGGATGACCGCCCAGGAGACGCTGCTGCCCGCCCTGGCCCGCCTCGGTGAAACAGAACCCGGTCGGGAGGGGCGTCCGGTCCGGCTGGACCGGCTGGTCGCGGTCCGCGAGACCGTGGGCAACGTGCTCCTGCTGGCCGGTCCCGGGCTGGGCGGGCTGCTGGTCGCGCTGTTCGGCCTGTCCCCGGCGATCCTGCTCGCCGCCGCCGCGACCGGCCTGCTCGCCGCGCTGAGCACGCTCGTGCTCGACCCGAGGGCCGGGCGGGTCCCGCCCCGGGACCCCGTCCCGGCGGGCGCCGCCGGTGGCTCGCTGCGCCGGGCTGCGGCCGATCTGGCCGACGGGTGGCGGTTCCTGTTCCGCAACCGGCTGGTTCTCGGATCGACCCTGGTCACCGGGGTTTTCATCGCGGTGCTGAGCATCCTACAGACCACCCTCATGCCCGCCTACTTCACCGAGCAGAACCTCCCCGAGCTCACGGGGCTGACCCTGAGCGCGATCGCCGCGGGCAGTATCGGGGGCTCGGCCGTCTACTCCGCCTTCGCGCTCCGGGTCCGCCGCCGGGTGTGGTTCGTGATCGGGATGCTGGGCGTCCTGGTCGGCTTCGCAGCGGTGGGCAGTATGGCCTCCCCCTGGTTGGTGCTGGGCGGCGCGGCCCTGGCCGGGTTCCTCTTCGCTCCGGCCGGAGGCGTGCTCGGGGTACTGACCATCGAGGCGACCCCGGACGCCATGCGCGGTCGTGTGCTGGGAGCCCAGAACACCGTCATGCTCTCCGCCCCCGCCCTGACCAGCGCCCCGCTCGCGGCCGTGGCCTCGGTGGCCGGTCTGCCCGTGGCCGGGGCCGTGATCGCGGTCCTGGTCGGGGTCACCGCGCTGGCGGCGCTGGCCGCCCCGGCGTTCCGCCGGATCGATGACCTCGGTTCCGAGCCGGAGGAAGCGGACCCCGACCCTTCCTCCATCCAAGCGTGACGTACGGGTGTTCGAACCGGGGCCCGAAGCAGGAAACGGGAAGGGAGAGATGAGCACCGACAAGAGGAGACCACGACAGGTCTGCGCCCTGCGAGGGCTCAGGCCCCTGCGCCGCAGGCTTCCGCTCCTGCCCATCGCGTTGGTCGCGGGCGTGGTCCTGTGGCTCAACCAGAGCCCCTGGTGGGGGTGGGCGCTGATCGCGATGCTGCTGGTGACCTTGGGCGCGACGACCCGCTGGTGGCGGCGTGGCCCCTGGCTCCTGCGGACCGGGGCCTGGCTGCTCACGGGGGCGCTCGTGAGCGCCACGGCGGTGGCGGCGTATCCGGCGCCGCAGAACCGCCTGGCGGGAGGTCGGGACCGCACCCCGACCGAACTCGTCGAGACGCGGGAGGGGCCCGTCCAAGGGGTCCTCGACGACCCGGGCACGGTCGAGGTCTTCGCGGGCATCCCCTACGCGCAACCGCCGGTGGGAGAGCTGCGCTGGCGGGCGCCCCAGCCGCCCCTGCCGCACACGGAGGTGTTCACCGCCGACCGCTTCTCCGACGTACCCGTCCAGAGCGAGTCCACCTTCACCGCCCGCGCGCTCGCGCAGATCATCGACGTCCCGCTGGAGGGCACCCTCCTCAACCCGTATCCGGTCAGCGAGGACAGCCTCACCCTCAACGTCTGGCGGGCGGCCGAGCGCGGCCCGGAGCCGCTGCCCGTCCTCGTCTACATCCCCGGCGGGGGATTCATGACCGGCTCCGGCGCGCTGCCGCTCTACGACGGCGCGGCCCTGGCCTCCCGGGGCGAGGTGATCACCGTGACCCTCAACTACCGACTGGGCGTCCTCGGGTTCCTCGCCCATCCCGACCTCGCCGACGAATCCGGCCCCGAGGCCTCGGGCAACTACGGGATCCAGGACCAGATCGCCGCCCTGGAATGGATCCGCGACAACATCGCGGCCTTCGGCGGCGACCCCGACCAGGTGACCGTGGCCGGAGAGTCGGCCGGCGGCGAGAGCGTGTGCCTCCTGGGCGCGACCCCTCTGGCGGAAGACCTCGTGGACGGCGTCATCGCAGGCAGCGGAGCCTGCATGGGCACCACCGGAGACACCGAGGACGGCGACCAGTTCGACACTCGCGAGGCGGCCACGGACGCCGGACTCCGTCTGAGCGAGGAACTGGGCGGAGCCACCCTGGAGGAGATGCGGGCGATGCCCCTCGACCGAATCCTGGAGGCCGCGGAGCCGCTGGCGAGCCACTGGCGTCCCTTCGTAGACGGCCACGTACTGCCCGCGTCACCGCCGGACATCTACACGGCCGGGGACCAGCCGGACCTGCCGATCCTGGTCGGCAGCAACGCGGACGAGGCTTCCCTGGCTCTGGCCCTGCCACCCGACGCCGACGTCGACGAGTACCACGAGACAGTGCGGGCCGATCACGGCGAGGACGCGGAACGGTTCCTGGAGCTCTACCCCGGAGAGACCGAGGAGCAGGTCCTCGACTCGCTCTTGCAGGCCCGGACCGACAAGGTCATGACCCGGGCGATGCACCGCTGGGCACGCCTACGGACACGGACCGGTGAATCGGACGCCTACCTCTACCACTTCTCCCACGTCCCGCCCGAAGACGGCCTGGAGAAGTACGGCGCCTACCACGGGGCGGAGGTGGCCTACGCCTACGACAACCTCGGTACCGACGGCGACGCCGACTACACCGAGACCGACCACCGGCTCCGCGACCAGATGAGCGCCTACTGGGTCAACTTCGTGCGCACCGGCGACCCCAACGGGCCCGACCTTCCCGCCTGGCCGACGGTGCGGGAGGCTCCCGAGCAGGTCATGGCGTTCGACGGCGGCAGCTCGATGGCGCCCCGCCCGCGCCCGGAGGCCGTCGACTTCTGGATGGACCACGACGGACCGATCCCCTAGGAGACCGACCCCCCAGGAGCAGACGTTCGCGAGAACCTCCGAGGCGCCGGTGCGCTCGACGAGCCCGGTGAGCGAGCTCTCCACCTGCCCCGGGGTGCCGAAGACCGCACCGGCCACCCGGTCGTCCACCGCTTCGAGCCTCCTCTCCCGGGTCGTTCCGTCGAGCAGCCGGCGCACCTCCTCGACCGGGCGCTGCGCGCGGAACCCGCCGACGTCGCGCGTCCGTGAGCGGTCGAGCAGGGGAACACGCATCAGTTCCCGACCCCGTCCACGCGGTGCGGCCGTCCCACCGCCGTCGCGATCCGTCCGTGCCGCGGACCGCCACGACAGTGGGAACCACCGACCCGTCCCACCTACTCCCGCCCGTCCGGACTCTTCTCTACCCGATCACCGGATGTCCGCTCGCGATCGAGATGCGGTTGAAGGCGTTGATCAGGGTGGTCGTCCACTCCACCGCGGAGATCTGGGCGGTGGTCAGGTGGGCGGCCGCACGGGCGTTGACGGCCTGCCTGTCGAGGGTCGGGTCGATCACGGTCAGAGACTCCGCCAGTTCGAGCGCGGCCCTCTGCTGATCCGTGAACAGCTTCGTCTCGCGCCATGCCGGCAGCACGTCCAGGGTGCTCTGCTCCACCCCGGCCTTGCGGGCCTTGGGAAAATGGATGCTCAGGCAGGTTGAGCAACCGTTGATCTGGGACACCCGGATGTTGACGATCTCGATGAGGTCGTCGCCCAGACCGGCCTCGTGCGACGCGGTTCGGGAGGCCTTGGCCGCCTTGAGCATCGCCCCGTAGACCCGGGGGTGTTCCTTGTCGATGAAGGGGCGCTCCGCGTTCACGCGTCACCCGTGTTCTGGACCGTCTCCTTGACCAGCGCGAGGTCGGCCGGTACGGGGCGGCGGAACCGCCCGCCCTCGGCCTCGTACTCGTCGCCGTGCTCCTTCAGGTGCCTGGCGAACAGCGGGCACACGGGCACGACGGTGAGGTTCCTGCGGATGCTGTCGGCCAGGGCCTCGCGGACGAGCAGCCCGGCCAAGCCCCGGCCGCCGAACTCCGCATCGACCTCGGTGTGGAAGAAGACGCGCTCGTCGGCGGCCCGCGGCGGGTCGACGAAGTCCGCGCGTCCGGCGAGGGTTCCCCCGTCCACGCTCACGGTGTAGGCGCTGATGGCGCGGTTCTGGTCGAGCGCTATGGACACCGGAGCACCGGTCTTGTCCGTTCGCTGTTCGGTCATGACGGATTCCTCTTCTGCTTCTGTCGATCAGCCGTTGAACTGTGCGTGGGGCGGCGGGTTCTTCCTGGGGCGCATCCGCACCGGCGGCAGCTCCGGGGCTGGAATCCTCGACATACCCTCACGGTTGCGGCCCGGACCGCCGTGCCCCACGTACCCCTCCACCCGCCCGAACCGCTCGCCGTGGTTCTGCCATTCCTCGCGGTAGCGCGTGATCTCCTCCGTCGTGCGGCCCACGAAGTTCCACCACATGAGGACCTCCTCGCCGAAGGGGGTGCCGCCCAGGAGGACGAGCCTGGCCGGTCGGTCCCCTTCGTTGGCCATGCGTAGGGTTTCGGCACCGACCCCGGTGTAGCCCACGGCGTCCTTGGGCACGTGCACGCCTTCGAGCCTGACGTCCTCACCGGTGTCCACCAGCAGGCCGTGCTCGAACCCCGGATCGACGGGAAGGTCGAGGACCCCGCCGGGACGCAGCCTGATCTCGGCCCCCACCAACGGTGTGTACATGCTCACCGGCGACCTGGAACCGAGCAGGGAGCCGAGGAACACGAGCGCGGTGCCCGCGTCGAACTCGACGGGCTCGGGGACGTAGTGCTCGAACCCGCGCTCCGGGCGGTGCCGGACCTCGTCGGGCAGGGCGACCCAGAGCTGCACACCGTGGATGCGGACCGCCTCCGGGGTGGAGGTCTCGGAGTGGCAGATGCCCGAGCCCGCCGTCATCAGGTTCATCTGCCCGGGCCGGATGGTGGCGGCGTTCCCGCCGGAGTCGTTGTGCGAGATGACGCCGTCGAACAGCCAGCTGACGGTCTGTAGCCCCGTGTGCGGGTGCGGGGCCACGTCCATTCCGCCGGTGTCCGCCACCTCGTGCGGGCCGAAGTGGTCGACGAAGCACCACGCGCCGATCAGCGAGCGCTGCCGCTGCGGCAGGGTACGGCGCACGTTGATCGCGCGCGGCCCGCCCAGGGGGACGGTGCGGGCGGTGATGATCTCGACCGGAGCGCCGCCCTCACGCGCGGCCAAGGGGCCGGGGAGGCCTCCCTCGCCGCACACGAAGACGTCCGGACGGGTCTCTGTGTTGGTCATCGCGGTGCTCCTGATTCACGGGCACGGCCTGATGCGTGAGCGGCGAGCAACGAGGCGTGCGTGGGGGCGTCGGGCACGTGCTCCGGCCGGTTCCTGGCGAATTCCTTCCTCAGGGTCGGCAGGACCTCCTCGCCGAGGAGGTCGAGCTGTTCCAGCACGGTCTTCAGCGGGACCCCGACACCGTCGACGTTGAACAGCTGGCGCTGGTAGTCGCCGAAGTTCTCGCGGAAGGTGAGGGTCTTGTCGATGACCTGCTGCGGGCTGCCGACGGTCAGCGGGGTCTCCTCCATGTACTGCTCCAGCGACGGCCCGCCGCCCATCAGAGGGGAGCGGTCGAAGTGGGGGCGGAACTCCCGCACGGCGTCCTGGGAGTTGGCCCGCATGAAGATATGGCCACCGACGCCGACGACGGCCTCCTCGGCGGTGCCGTGGCCGTAGTGGGCGAAGCGCCTGCGGTAGAGGCCGATCAGCTTCTGGAAGTGCCGCTTGGGCCAGAAGATGTTGTTGGCGAAGAAGCCGTCTCCGTAGTAGGCCGCCTGTTCGGCGATCTCCGGCGAGCGGATGGAGCCGTGCCAGACGAACGGTGGAACGCCGTCGAGCGGGCGGGGCGTGGAGGTGAACCCCTGTAGCGGGGTGCGGAACCTGCCCTCCCAGTCGACGACGTCCTCGCGCCAGAGCCTGTGCAGGAGGGCGTAGTTCTCCAGCGCCAGCGGGATGCCCTGGCGGATGTCCTTGCCGAACCAGGGGTAGACCGGGCCGGTGTTGCCGCGGCCCATCATCAGGTCCACGCGCCCATCGGCCAGGTGCTGGAGCATCGCGTAGTCCTCCGCGATCTTCACCGGGTCGTTGGTGGTGATCAGGGTGGTGGACGTGGACAGGATGATCCGCTCGGTGCGCGCCGCGATCCAGCCGAGCATGGTGGTCGGGGACGAGGGCACGAAGGGTCGGTTGTGGTGCTCACCGGTGGCGAACACGTCCAGCCCGACCTCCTCGGTCTTCTGCGCGATGGCGACCATCGCCTTGATCCGCTCGTGCTCGGTCGGTGTCCGGCCGGTGGTGGGGTCCTGTGTCACGTCACCGACGGTGAAGATCCCGAACTGCATCGCACCCGCCTCCATGTGGTTGCCGTGTCGACTTGCGTGGTGGACGAGAGGCCGGGCCAGGTCGTCCCTGGTCGCGACCTCGTGACGTTCGGTTGATAAATCAACTGTGGTCTTCGGAGGTTCCGCTGCCGTACCGGCGAGGTTCGTGCTTCCCCCCGCCCGCCGTCCGGTCAGGCTCCGTCGTTCCCCGGGGTGGCGGGAGTCGTGTGCCATCGTCGGGGGTCGTCCTCCAGAGCGGGGCGGTCCCAGTGCCCGAGGTTCGCCGCGGCCTCGTAGGTGCTGTGCAGGAACTCGGCCACGGCGCGGTCGGGGTCGGGTGCGGTGCGGGCGGCCTCGTAGGGGAACAGGAACTGCTGGAACTCGGTGCTGTAGTACGCGCCCTCGGGGCCGGGCGACTGCTCGGCGAACCCGTCGGGTGCGGGGTAGGCGTAGGAGTAGAAGGCGCCCTCCTCGCCGCCGCCGGGCCAGAAGCCGCAGCTGGACAGTTCCCGGGAGTAGCCTTCGACCATGACCCAGTCCCCGCAGTTGGGGACACCCCCCGGGTGTTCGGGGGCCGGTCGGCCGGAGAAGCGGGTGCAGGCCAGGTCCATGCCGCCCCAGAAGAAGTGCACCGGGCTGACCTTGCCGACGAAGTGCGAGCGGAACTCGCCGACCACCCGGTTGGCCTGCAAGAGCTGGCGCCAGAACAGGGTGGCCGCCTCGGCGTCGTAGGAGGCGTGCTCGTGGTCCTGCGCGAAGGGGATCGCCGGGTCGACCTCGTTGGGGACCGGCCGGATCGGCGCGTCGATCCCGAGTCGGTCGAGCAGGTCCAGGACCTGCGAGTAGAACGCGGCGACGGTCATGGGACGTAGCGGGAAGCCCTCTGCTCCGCCGTCGCTGCTGCGGATGTCGAGCCGGTGGCCGACGAAGTCGAACTCGATCTCGAAGGCCCCCGAGCGGTAGGGGACGGTGGAGGTCGTCAGTCCGCGCGGGCTGACATAGAGCGGTACCTGCCACCAGTGGTTGACCAGCGGGGCGTGGGCCATGCGGATCTTGCCCACGATCTGGGTCCACATGTGCAGGGTGTCGCGGGTGTCCGTCCAGTCCGAGACCCGCAGGCTCGGCCAGTCCGTCGTTGACGGGTCGCTCATCTGGTTCTCGCTTCCTTCGCCGCGCCACCTGGGGCGGGGGTCGTGTCCTACCGGTGGAGCCTTGCGTCCCCGGCTCTCCCGGCTCGGCGCGGATCTCGGTGGTGAGTGATGTGTCATCCGAACTGTAGATGATAAGTCAACTTTCTGGCGAGCCCTGTCCGCGGCCTGGCGGTTCGGGACCCATGCTCGTATTTTGTTGACACGTCATCGAAAAATGCTAATTTGGATGATGTGTCATCTACTTGGGCGGCCACCCGCCGTCCGGGCCCCGGAACACGAGACCCCCGAGAGGTACCGCCATGAGCACCAAGGCCAAGAACGGACTCGACGCCCTGCTGACGCCGGAGGAGAGCGTCCTCCTCCTCATCGACCACCAGCCGTTCCAGGTCGCCAACCTGCACAGCCATGAGCCGTCCGTCGTTCTCAACAACGCGGTCGGCCTGGCCAAGGCCGCCAAGCTGTTCGACGTCCCGACCATCCTGACGACCGTGCTCGCGGACCGTGGCGGCCACCTCGTCCAGGGGATCCAGGACGTGTTCCCGGAGCAGAAGCCGATCGACCGCACGCTCATCAACACCTGGGAGGACGCACGGGTCGTCGAAGCCGTCAGGGCGACCGGCCGCAAGAAGGTGATCATGGCCGGACTCTGGACGGAGATCTGTGTGGCCATGCCGGCGATCCAGGCGGCGGGCGAGGACCACGACGTCTACGCCGTCACCGACGCTTCGGGCGGGGTGTCGTTGGAGGCGCACGAGATGGCCGTGCGGCGGATGATCGAGGCCGACGTGACGCCGCTCAACTGGCTGGCCGTGGTCGCCGAGTGGCAGCGCGACTGGGCCCGCGAGGAGACCGCGTCGGGCCAAGCCGAGATCCTGGTGCAGCACGGCGGTGCCAGCGGCGTCGCCTTCGCCTGGGAGATGCAGTTGCTGGCCACCCGCTCCTGACCCGGCGTCGGTGCCGCACCCCCGGGAAGAAGCCGTGCCGGGGTGCGGCGGCGGGTTCCACCGGTCCTCGGGTGCTGCGTTCGAGGGCTCCTGCGTGAGCACCGAGTCGGCGGCGAAGTAGAGCGTCCGGGTCTCGGCGCCCAGGGGTGGATCACCGGTGGGCGGCGCGCGCCGGGTGGCGAAGTGAAACCGGAGCGAACCCGTGCTCACACCTGCCCGCGCCGCCACCGCTCACTCCCGCCCCCACGGGGACGCCCACCTCTGTTCGGCCTGATCCGTGAACGATCGATGAAGGAGACGTGGCCATGACCGCGAAGACACGTGAACACCGAGATCCGAAGCCCGTCCCGCCGGGGGTCGAGTACCACCGGGTGCTGGCGGGGGAGGAACGCCGCATCGGCCGCGGCATCCTCGCCATCGTCCTGCTCCTCGGGGGCATGTTCGGCGCCATCATCGCGTTCCAGATGGTGGGCGCATGGATCGACGGCATCCTGTGGCCGGGCGTTCCGAGTGACGAGCGCCTGGTCCTCACCCCGCTGGCCCATGCCCTCGGTCTGATCGCCGTCGCCCTGGTCATTCCGTGGAGCATGTTCCTCCAGCGCCGGCTGTACGGGGTGCGCGGCGCTACTCTGAGCTCGGTCGTGTCGAGCTTCCGCTTCGACCTGTTCGCCCGAGCGCTGTTGACGATCACTCCCGCCCTCCTGGTCGCGCTCGCCGTCTTCGAGTTCGTGTCCCCCGGTGTGACCGCCGTGTGGCGGCGTGAGGACGTCATCTGGATGCTCGTCGTGACCGTTCTTCTCGTCCCCTTGCAGGCGACGGGCGAGGAGTACGGGTTGCGCGGGCTCGTCTTCCGTGTCGCGGCCGGCTGGGGGCGCGGTCGGTGGACCTCGCTGATCCTGGGTATCGGTGTGTCGGCCGCCCTGTTCAGCGTCATCCACACCGCGAGCGACCCGTGGTGGAACGTGTTCTATCTTCTCTTCTCCATCGTCACGGGTTACGTCACCTGGCGAACCGGCGGGATCGAGATCGCGGCTGTCCTCCACTCGGTCCTCAACACGCTCACCTTCATTTTCTGGATCGCCCTGAACGCCGATATCTCGGTCAGGTTCGATCGTTCTGCCGGCGGCTTGGACGGCGTTCTGCTGATCACGTCGACCGTCGTCTTCGTCGGCACGGCGGCGGTCGTGTGGTTCCGGACCCGCAAGACCGGCCCGGCAAGGACACCGCTGGAGCCGCACGAGGACCAGGGCGACCGGGCTCGATCCCGTCTCAGGAACGGCTTGTGACGGCGGACGGTAGAGATACGGCTCTGATCCGATCTCTGTGAAGCCGCCACGCTCTGTCACGGCGCGTCGAGGATGCTGCGGCGCAGCGACTCGACCCCGGCACGGCCGTACCCGGCCCTCTTGAGCGCCTTGATCCGGCACACGTCGCCCTCAACACGGCCGGAACTCCACCCAAGGGTGAGACCGGCGGTCACCGCGTCGAAGTCCTGGCGCGATCCGCGGGCGAAGCTCTGCACCGGCTGCATCTCGGTCGCCTCGGCAGTGGCCGGCCATGTCTCCAGGTCCTGTCCTTTCTTCTCCCGCATCATCGTGGCGAAGGAGCGCACACACCCGGCGACCCTGTCCGGCTCCGGACAGCGACCGAGCAACTGCTTCGGCTTCACCTCCTCCTCTGGTTTCAACCGGCTGGTCAGGCTGGTGATCAGCCCAGTGGCCTCGCGGACGGTCGGCGCCTCGGGCAGCGGCGGTGCGGGCCGCCTGCTGATCCGGAGCGGTTCAAGGTGGCTGCGCACGGTGCGTTCGCTATCAGCGAGCGGCAACCGGGAGCGATCACGGTGACTCTTCTCGTCGGGGGTGGATCCGGGCGGATCAAGGCGCAGGTACGAGATGCGGGCCGGGGGCAGGGGCAGGAGCAGGGCTTTTGGGGAAGGGCTCGGCCGGGAACCCGGTGTCAGTGGTGGGCATCGCGCCAGGGTTGAGGGAGAACCCCACCGGAGCCGAGGTGCCGGTGGAGGAGTTCGAAGGCCTGGTCGGCTTCGCGGATCAGCACGGCCGGATCGGTGTCGGGGTCGGCGGCATCACGCAGGAGGGAGGAGAGGCGGTCGAAGAGTTCGTCGGCCTTCTCCCTCTGAAGGCGGGTGACCGCTCCGCCACGGCACAGGACAGGGGTCTCGCCCAGGACGCCCATCGTGCTTTCCTTCCGGGGGTGTTCAGATATGCGGGTACGGCGTGGGAGCCCAGGGTGCTCCGCCAACCGGGGCCGCGGGGCCTGCGGAGTGCGGGGCCGGGCGAGGCGGAGGAGATCGGCCCAGGTGAGCGGTTGCCCGGTACTCACAGCCACCCCTCGGAGAAAGGGCCGGGGCAGCGCGCGGGGACGACGGCGAGGTCGGTGCGGTCGGTCATCGGCCGTGCTGCATGGTGAAATGACCCCAGCCTGTTCAAGGCCCGGCGTGGGAGGAAGGCATCGTGCTGTGACATGGGGCGACCGTACGTCCCCACACCGGCGGCCCTTCGCAGCCGCGAGAAGGTAAAAGGCCCGCAGGAATCTGCGGGTTCGGCTCAGGCGACCCCGGCGCGGGCCGCCAGAGGGCGCAGTTCCGGGGTGGAGCGGCGGTGCTCGCGTCGCAGGAGTTCGGTCAGGACCGCGGCCGTGCCCGAGTGGTAGCGGATGAGTTCGGGAGCGATCCGCTCGGCGTCCACCAGGGTGTGCACTGCGGCGGCGTCCTGCCGCTTTTGGGTGTAGGCGCGGGCCAGGTCCAGGCAGACCTGGGCGCGGCGGCCGACCAACCCGGCGGGCAGGGAACCGACGTCCAGGGCCTCGCCGGTGTCGATGGCGGTTCGGGCGTCACCGATGGCGACGGCGGTGCTGATGGTGTGGATGGCGACGTTGGTCGGGCCGAAAGCGGTTCCGTGGTGGTTGCGGTCGGTTCCCAGGCGGTCGGCCGCGCGGCGGGCCTGGGCCAGCAGGCGCGGGACGGCCGTCCGGTCGAAGCTGGCCGCCGCAGCGGTGGCGGCGGCCAGGTGGAGTCCGCCGTAGACGCTCAACTCTTCCGGGGTGCCCGGGTGCATGCGGCGTTCGAGCGCGCTCGCCGCGCCCATGGCCAGCTCGGCTGCTTCTGTCGGGTGTCCGCGGGAGATGAAGACGTAGGCCAGCCGGTAGGCGCCCACGGCGGCCAGCAGGGGGTCATCGCTCCAGGTGGCGGCTGTCATGGCCCGGTCGGCGGCCTGCCAGGCCAGGTGCTTCTCCCCCACCCGGCGCAGGAGGGCGGCGGTGGTGTTGTAGACCATGGCCTTGGCGGCGCAGGTCGCGGAATGGTCCACGTCCGGCGTGTGGGTTACGGCTTCGGCTTCGCGGATCAGGCGGGGCAGGCGGCGTCCGACCTCGTCGTAGCGGGCCGCCTGGTAGGCGGCATAGGTGTGGTGGGCTTGGGTGAGGAGGACTGCGGGGTCGGTCCGTGGTTCCTGGCCGGTCTCGGCGACGATGGTCTCCAGGGTGGAGTAGCGCATCATGGCGCGTTCGATGGCGCGGGCTGCGTCGTAGCGCATGTCGGTGACCGCCTCGGGTTCGGTTCCGGTCAGTTCGGCCAGGTCCAGGTGCAGGATGCGGGCCAGGTGGGTGAGGATCTCGTGGGAGTCCACCGTGAGGATGCCGCGTTCGACCTGGGAGAGCCACGATTCGGAGCGGCCGAGGAGGCCGGCCAGCACGTTCTGGGAGTAGCCGCGGCGCCGGCGGGCGAGTTTGATCGTCTGGCCTCGGGTGGCGGGGTCCACGGCGTGCCTTTCGGTCAGAGGCTGTTCACGGTGTCGATGACCTGCTGCCAGGAGGGCAGACGGTTCTCGTAGGGGGCGTCGGGGTCGTGCAGGACGGTGACCGCGTCCATGGAGCGCAAGGTGTCCAGGGAGCGGGTGAACGCCGGGTGGGACGCCAGTTGGGGTTTGCAGTGGGGCACCACCACGGTGGGTACCCCGTATCCGGCCATCTCGCACAGCAGGGCGATCGCGAAGTTGTCGGCCAGGCCCTGGGCGAACTTGTTGGTGGAGTTGAAGGTCAGCGGGCAGGCCAGCACCGCGTCGGCGGGCGGCAGGGGCGTGCCCTGGCCGGGTCTGCGAAACGTCACGCGGACCGGATCACCGGTGACCTCCTCCAAGTGGGCGGGGTCGTGGAAGTCCGTGCCGGTGGGGGTGGACAGCACCGTCACCCGCCAGTCATGGCCTTGCAGGGCCTGGACGAGTTCGCCCACTCCCTCCGGTGCGGGGGCTCCGGACAACACCAGGTACAGGGTTCGCGGCATGGCCCGAGTGTAGAGCCGGGCCGGTGACCGGATCCGAGGTTCAGCCGTCTCGAACGGAGGGCACGGCGGGTCTCAGCCGCCCGAGTGCCGGGAGGCGATCCCGGCACACAGCGCGATCGGTAACCCCGCTCACCTTGGTCTCAGATCAGTCCAACGACGGCTCCTGGCTCCTGGCTCCAGGCGCGAGCGTCAAGGGTCAGAGCGTCATCGCCCACCATGAAGGTCTCCAGCTCATCCGTGCCCTGGCCGATGCGAACCTGTCCGGCACGATCGAACGCACTGGCCCGCGCGCGGAACCGGACAGGGTCGGTCGCGTTCACCACACGCAGGTGCCACGGCGCTCCTTCCTCCTGGGCGGGTACGGCCAGGTGCACCATGGCACAGGCTTCACGGCGCACACGCATGTCGGTGTGTGCCGCCGTGTAGGAGACCATACGCAGCTCGGCCCGGTCAGCAATACCGGTGACCTCACGAGCGGGTCCGAGAATGGGCGGGAGGGATCCCTCGGCGGCCAGGTTCTCACGTATCGCGCGGGCCAGTTCCCCGGCGTCCGGCATGTCTTTGAGGAGCATCTTCCAGTCCGGTGCCAGGTCGACTCCTCCGCGCCGAAGCCAGGTGGTCACCAGGGAGCGGAAGGCGGCCTCGCGCCGCCGTGGGGGGAATGCTCCCGCCGCCAGGACGTCGTGTCCGGCCCCGCGTAGGGCACGGCAGTACGCCTCCACCGGTATGCGCGTGACCTCGCCGGGATAGCGGACCGAGCGGATCCGCATCATGGCCCAGAGCAGGAAGGTCGCCGCACCCCGGGCGCAACCCTCCACCTTTCCTTCCTGTGGCGGATGCTCGACCCGTGACCCCGCTTGGCGGGGCGGGGTCTGCACGTCGGCGCGGTGACCGGCACGCGACAGGTGCCAGGAAGGGTCGTCGAGTCGCAGTGACGCATCCCGTGCCCGCAGCAGTCCCCCTGAGCCCAGAGCGATGGTCGCCCCTCGCGCGTCGGAGCCCAAGCGCACTCCCAGGGCCGTGTCTGTGTCGACGTCCACCTCGCTCACCTCATCCAGGTGCACCTCCAGTGTGGGAGGAGATCCCGGTGTGTTCGCTTCGTGGTCGTAGGCGCGGACCAGGTCCAGGATGAGGAAAGCGCACAGACGGGTACCGGCCCGTTCGAGTTGAAGGTGGCGGATGGTGGAGGCGGCCAGGAGGTAGTCATCGGCCAGGTCGGTCAGTGTCTGCGGCCTCCAGTGGTGGTACGCCGGGCGGACCGTGCCCCGGTAGTCGCGGTAGGGCTTGTCGAAAAGCGCGGGTGGGGGCTGGACCAGCGCGTCGATCCGGTGGCCGGCGATCGCGCCCTGCTCCACCATCCAGTCCCAACGCGTCGGTCTCAGACGTGCCATCCATTCCAGGGCCGCTCGGGCACGCCGCTCCCGTGCGCGAGGGGTTCGGCCGGTCGCGGCGCGGAACAGGGGGAAGGTGGTGTTGTCCCAGGCGTCGGAGACGGCTCTGATGGTTTCCCGGTCGAAGGTGCGTGCGTCGCGGGCGGCGTCAGCGATCTGGACCAGGGAGCGGTCCAGCAGAGCACCCAACGCGGCCAGGGACGGTTCGGCGGGGTCAGAGGGTTCGCTCATAACCGAGAACCCTGGCACAAGACCACGGTGGGAACATCAGCCGGTGGCACAGAAAAGAACCACCCTGGACCAGGGGTGGGGACCGATGCGCCGACGAGCACGGCCCGAACGAGTGCGTAAGACTCCGAGTGGATGGAGGGTTTCTCGAACAGGTCCGTTCAAGGTGGCCTCAGGGCTTTTGTAGGCCCTTGCGTCGAGAGGGCTTCGGGATGCTCGGGCATGGACATGAGTGTGAGGGTGGGCCGTTCTCCGGAGTGGACGATGCGCTCTGCGGAGCCGGTGGACGTCGAGGTGCTCGCCGACCTGCGGGCGACGGTGATGCGTCCGGACCTGGAGCGGCTCGGACGGTTCGACGAGCACCGTGTCCGGCAGCGGCTGCGCGATTCCTTCTCTTCGCGGCACACCTCGGTCATCATGGCCGATGACGTGTTCGCCGGCTGTGCCACCGTCCGCCCGGCCGCGGACGGATGGTGGTTGGAACACTTCTATCCGGCTCCGGGACTCCAGGGCGGAGGGCTGGGGTCCGCCGTGTTGCGAACGCTGCTGGAGCGTGCCGACGCCGACGGCGTCACCGTTCGTCTGGAGGTCCTTCAGGGCAGTGCCGCGCAGCGGCTGTACGAGCGCCACGGGTTCAGTGTGGAGTCCGAGGACCCGACCGACGTTCACATGGTGCGGCGGCCGGATAGCGGCCTCCTCGAAGGTCCCAGGCCCCGTGGGCGCTCGGGAGCCGTGTGAACCCGATCCCGGCGGCGTGGTCGGCGGTCGACCGCGGTTCTGGTGGAACGCGTCGTCGATGCGGCTCTCCAGGCTGATCTTCCGGGCCCGGACGGCGGGCGTGCCCCGGTCCTCGTCGCGGGTCAGCGGCGTCGGTCGTCATCAGATCGAGGGTGGGCCGTCGAGAACGCGTGTCGGTCCGGTGCCGGGAGGGGGCGGTGGCGTGTGCCCGGCTTCCCCAGCCCAGCGAGCACCAGGCCTGGTTTCGGTGGGTCCGCGGGAAGTACATGCCGCGACTGGGCGCGCCGCAGCGGTGCGGGCGCTCGCGCGCCGGCCCGTCCACTGGATCCAACGTCCGGCGCGCCAACGGAGAGGGGCGGCCCCCTCCATCGGCCGGGCCCCGCCCTCCGTGGAGGCCGGCCCGGCCCTCTGCCCGCCTCCCCGGCCGGTCGGGTGGTTCACGGGTCGGGAACGGGCTCGGGATCGGGATCGGTGTAGGCGTCGGCCTGGAGGGTGTACAGCTCCCGGTAGCGGCCGTCCTGGCGCATGAGTTCGTCGTGGGTGCCGTGTTCGATGACCCGGCCGCGATCCAGCACGTAGACGCGGTCGGCCATGCGCACCGAGGCCATCCGGTGGGTGATGAGCACGACGGCCGCGCCGGTGCGGCGGGCGTGGCCGTGGATGGTGGAGAAGAAGCGGGCCTCGGCGCGCGCGTCCAGGGCGGAGGTGGGCTCGTCGGCGATGAGCAGGTCGGCGACCCGGTAGAAGCCCCGACCGTCGGCGATCCGCTGCCACTGCCCTCCGGAGAGGTTCACCCCCGAGGCGAAGGTGGTGTCCAGCAGCGTGTCCCAGCCGCGGGGCAGGGCGGCGACCACCTCGTCGGTGCCGCTCAACCGGGCCGCCTCCGCCAGCCTGGCCTCGTCCCGGCTCTGGGCCATGGTGATGTTGCGGCGGGCGGTCATCGGCCAGCGGGTGTGGTCCTGGATGATGACGCTGATCCGGTCGCACACCGCCGGGCCGATCCGGGCGTAGTCCACCCCGTTCCAGCCCACCGTTCCGGCCTGGGGGTGGTAGAGACCGCCCAGCAGCCGGGCCAGGGTGGACTTGCCGGATCCGTTCTCCCCCACGAGCGCGACCGTCTCGCCCGCCGCCACGTGCACCGTCACCTCCTCCAGCGCCGGCCGTTCCCCGGTGGGGTAGGTGAAGGTGGCGTCGCGCACCTCGACCCTCTCCAACCGTCCCGGCGGCGGTGCGGCGGGCACCGGGGGCAGGGCGGTGCGGGCCTTGTCGCAGAACTCGGTGAAGTCCGCGAAGTACAGCCCCGACTCGTAGACGCGGTTCAGCGAGTACAGGAGCTGCTGCATCCCGCCCTGGGCGCGTTGCAGGGCCAGGACCGCGGTGCCCACCGCCGCCAACGGCATCGCCCCCACCACCAGTAGTACGCCCAGGACCGCGTAGGTGAGGGCGGTCGCCGCGCCGCCGACCACTCCGCCCAGGGCGCGCACCCGGGTCTGGCGCCAGGCCACCGCGAGCATGGTGGCGCGTTCCCGGTCGGCCAGCGAGGCGTAGTCGGCCATCAGGGAGTCGCGCATGGTGTAGGAGCGCAGTTCGGCGGCCGAGTCCCGGGACGCCATCCGGTCGCCCAGGATCCACCGGCGGCGCCGTCCGGTGCTCAGGTGCCGCTGCGCCTCGTACTCCATGCGGGCCGCCCGCATCGCCGCCCATCCGGCCGGAACCACGCTGACGAGGAGGAGGGGCAGCAGCAGTGGGTGCAGCACGGCCAGCACCCCGGCCAGCGAGAGCAGGCCGACCGACCCGGACAGGACCTCCAGGCAGGCGGTGACCATGCGCGGCACCTCGTACAGGCCCCGGTCGCGGGAGCGGTACATGGCGTCCGCCCACTCCTCGTCGTCGAACGCCACCAGGTTCGCGCGGGTGGTCAGGTCGAACAGCTCCAGTTCGACGATGCGCTCGGTCTGGGTGCCCAACCGGGCCAGGGCCAGGTCGGAGACCAGTCGGATCGTCCCGGCCAGGGTCGCCACCGCGGCGACCACCGCCACCGCGGGCAGCGCCGCCTCCACCCGTGCGGGGAGGGCGCCTTCCGAGAAAAGGGCGTCGAGCACCCGGGTCACCCAGGCCAGGCTCACCGCCGAGAGCACGGCGGCGACGCTGCTCGCGATCAGGGCCGTGAGCAGGTCCCGGCGGTTGGCGCGCCAGGCCCAGCCGACGGCGGCCGCGGTGAGGGTGGGCATGCGGGTGAGCTTGGTCCACAGGGTGGTGCGGGCGAGTTCGTCGTCGAAGTACCGCCACTTGGGTGCGGTGAGGTCCTCGTTCTCTCCGGTGTCGGAGGCGGTCGGTTCGGGTTCGGTGGGAGAGGGTGCGGCCAAGAGAACACTCCAGCTGTTCGATCGAGGGTCCGGGCCCGGCGGGCCCGGAACGCTTCTTCCCGCGTCCCGCGTCCGGCGGGGCGGGGTCGGGGCGCGGCCGGTGACCGGTGGAAGGGTGCGTGCGACGGTCCTCGGTAGCCGGCTCCGGGGGTCGGGGCCGCCCCCGCTCCGGCGGTCGGCCCCGTCCCCGGCCCCGCCCCGGGCCACCGGCTCACACGGGCCGGTCGATCCGCTCCTCTCCGTCGCGGTAGGCCTGGGCCTGGAGCTCCCACAGCTCCCGGTACACGCCCTCCCGCGCCATCAGCTCCGCGTGCGATCCCAGCGCGACCACCCGCCCCCGGTCCAGGACCACGATGAGGTCGGCCATCCGGACCGAGGCCAGCCGGTGCGTGATGAGCACGACCGTGGCCCCCGTGCGCCCCGCGTGGGCGTGCAGGGAGGCGAAGAACCGGTGCTCGGCCCGGGCGTCCAGCGCCGAGGTGGGCTCGTCGGCGATCAGCAGCGGCACCGCCGCCCCGTCGTCGCCCCGGTGGAACCCCCGCGCCGCCGCCAACCGCTGCCACTGTCCGCCCGAGGGCTCGTGCCCGTGGGCGAACCGCTTGTCCAGCAACGTCTCCCATCCGCGCGGCAGCGACTCCACGACGGTGTCGGCGTGGGAGGACCGCGCGGCCCGCGCCAACCGGTCCGGTTCCCCCTCCGGGCCGCTCATCACCACGTTGCCGCGCGCGGTCATGGGCCAGTGCGTGTGGTCCTGGGCGATGACCGCGATCCGTGAACGCAGGTCGTCGGCGTCCACCTCCGACAGGTCGGTGTCGTCCCAGCGCACCCGCCCCCGTTCGGGCGTGTACAGCCCCGCCAGCAGCTTGGCCAGCGTGCTCTTGCCCGACCCGTTCTCCCCGACCAGCGCCACCGTCCGCCCGCGCGGCAGCACCAGGTCCACCCCCGACAGCGCCGGCTCCGGGGCGCCCCCTTCGCCGTTCTCGTCGTCCTCGGAGCCCGGGTAGGTGAAGGTGACGTCCTCGACCCGGATCCGGGCGAACCCGTCCGGCGCCGGCGGCAGGTCCGGCCGGGGGGTGCGCTCCCGGGCGGTCTCCTCCAGGGACATCAGGTCGGCGACGTACAGGCCGGACTCGTACATCTGGTTCACCGCCGACAGCATGGTGCCCAGCGCCCCCTGGGCGACCCGGACGGCCACCACCGCCGCGCCGGCCGCCGCGATCGGGACGACCCCCTCGAACAGGAGCAGGCCCAGGACGACGAACACCACCGCGGTGGCCGCTCCGCCCAGGGCGCCCCCGGCCACCCGGATGAGCGCCATCCGCGTGGCCAGCCGCAGCCGGGCCTCCAGCTCCCGGTGGGCGAACCGGTCGAACTCGTCGCGCAGCCGCGGGCCCATGGTGTAGGAGCGCACCTCTGCGGCGGTGCGCCGGTCGATCATCAGGTGCTGCAACATGAACTTGCGGCGCATCACCTCGGTGAGCCGCAGCGTCATCCGGTACCGCAACCGGGCCGAGGCCGCCGAACTCCACCACTGGGGGACCATCGCCACCAGGATCAGCGGCAACAGCACCGGGTGCAGTGCCCCGAGCACGCCGGCGGCGGCCGTGATGCCCACCAGTCCCGTCAGTACGTCCACGGTGTGGCGGACCAGGGCGCCCGTCCGGTCGCACCCGCCGACGTAACCGCGGAAGACGTGGTCGTTGAAGGAGCTGTCGTCGAAGGCGGCCACCCGCACCCCGGTGACGACCTCGTTGAACCGGCGTTCGGCGGCCAGTACCACCTTGGGTTCCAGCCGGGCCTGGGCGCGCCCGGCCAGCGCCCCGCACGCCCCTCTCGTGATCAGGGCCAGGGCCAGCAGGAACAGTGAGGGCAGCGCGGCCGTCACCCGGTCGGGGGTGGGGGCGGCCGCGAACACCTCCTCCAGGACGGAGGTGGTCGCCACCAGCGCCCACGCGGTGGCCGCGCCCATTCCCAGCCCGAACACGGCGGTGGCGATCAGGTCACCCGGACCCGCCCGCCATCCCAGGGCGAGGGCGTGGCCGACCAGGGCGGGCATCCGTCGCGCCATGGTGCGCCAGGTGGCCTGTGCGGCCTCGTCGCGGAACCTCCGGTGCCCGTTGACGCTCAACGCCTCGGCGTCGTCGGCCGCGTCGGGGTTCTCCCCGTCCTCCGCGTTCCCGGGGCCTTCCGTGTTCGTCGGGTCCCCGGCGGTGGTGGCACCGGACGCGGAGGGGACCTCGTCGGCGGCGGGGGAGGGGTCGGTGGGCGTGGTCGGCCGGTCGGCCCCCGGTGGAGGGCCGGTGGGGGAGGGCGGGGCGGGTGCGGCGGGGGAGGGCGCGTCGTTCTCGTCGGTGGTGTCGGCGTCGTGGGCGCGCAACAGGGTCACTCTCCGTTCCGGGAGGGGCGAGGGACAGGCCCGATCATGACGGCCCGGTGCGTCCTTCCGGGAGGAGGCGGCCGATTGCGGCCCGACCGCATCCGGCCGTGCGGCGGGCGCGGTCGCCCCGGTCGCGACCGGACCCGTGATGCCCGACCACCGCCGTGCGCGGATCGGCCGTGAAAGGGGTGGCCCGAATCCGTGCGCGCCGGGGCCGACGCGCCGTCCCGTGACCTCCGACGTGTTCAGGGTGGAACATCGCGATGATCACCTCGTGGGCGGTTGATGCCGTTGTGGCCTTCGCGCGAAACGCGACGATCGCGCAGAACCCACACTCTCCCCGCCCGTACCGCTATCAATGGAACCGCGGGTACGCGCGCATCACCCCCCACCACGACGTCCGGTCTCGGTGAGGTGATCAATGGCAGGGCCCCTGGCACGGACCCGTGAGCTACGACATCGGTTCGAGGCGGTCGCACACCAGGTGCGCGACCGTCTCTCCGCGCACACCTGGTCGGTGGTCCAGGCCGCCCTCGCCGCGGTCCTCGCCTGGACCATCGCCGGTGGTCTGATCCAGGACCACAGCCCCTTCTTCGCGCCCATCGCCGCCGTCATCGCCCTCAACGCCTCCGGCGGGGAACGCGGCTCCAACGCCATCAAACTGCTCACCGGGGTGTTCATCGGGATCGGCGCCGGCGAACTCGCCCTGGTCGTCGGTACGGGCCCGACCCTCACCATGGCCGCGGGCACCCTGCTCGCCATGATCGTCGCCGTGGCCGTCAACGCCGAACGCATCGTCATCGGCCAGGCGGCGGCCAGCGCCATCCTCACCACGATCTTCATCGCCGACGGCAGCCCCGGCATCGACCGTCTCGTCGACGCGCTCCTCGGCGCCGGCGTCGCCCTCGTCTTCAGTCAGCTGCTGTTCCCGGCCCGCCTCGTCGCCCTCCTGCGCCGCATCGAGGTCGACGCCCTGACCGGGATGTCCGGCATGCTCACCGGAGTCGCCGAGGCCCTGGGCGAGGAGGGGGACGTCTCCAGCCAGCAGATGGTCAACCGGCTCGGCGACCTGAGCGGGCCCATGGCCGAACTCAGCCGCGCCCGCGAGAGCAGCATGTCCACCATCCGCCTGTCCACGATCCGCTGGGGCGATCCGCAACCCGTCCTGGACGAGGACGAGATCATCGAACGCCTCATCCTGCTCGCCGAGAGCTGCCTGTTCCTGTGCCGCAGCACCGCCGCCATGGGCGCGCACGAACGCCGTGAACTCGTGCCCATCGTCTCGGGCATGGCCGACGTGCTCGGCATCCTCGCCGACGATCTCAGCAGCCGAGAGGCCCGCGAACAGGCCGTGGAACAGGCCCTCATGACCGCCCGCATGTACGGGCCGGGACGCCCCGACGACGACCAGGTCACCCAGGCCACCCACCTGGCGGTGGAGATGGTCGCCACCGACATCATGCTGTTCGCCGGAATCCGGTTCGAGGAGGTGGAGGAGGTCCTCCAGGGCGAGCTGGAGGACCCGCTGGTCCCGCATCCGCCGGGGGTGCCGTGGCTGCCGTGGTTGAGTTGGCGACCCCGCCTGGACCGGTTCGGGCGGTGGCGTCCCGGTCCGCCCGGCTCGGGCCCCTGGGGGCGGTGGCGCTCGGGCCCGCCCCGATGATCCACGCCGGTGCGCGGATCGACGACCGGGCCCGGCCGGCGTCGTCGCCGCCGTGCTCGACACGGCCGAGGCGTTCCGCTCCCGTCCCGGCGCCCTGCCGGCCCGAGGCGCCCGCTCCCGGCGGTACCGCCGGGAGCGGGTCGCCCGTCCGGCACCGGTGGGGCGGCCCGGACGGGTCGCGGGTCAGAGCGCGTCGGCGGGCACGTCCAGCACGGTGCGGTCGCACGAGGCGACCAGGTCGAACTGCGGGCCGGTGCGCGGCAGTTCGTGCCGGAAGAAGTAGGCGGCCGCCGCCCGCTTCCCCGTGTAGAAGGTCTCGCCGTCGGCGTCCTCCTCGCCGTGCGCCGTGACCAGCTGCTCCAGCCACATCCACGCCACCACCACGTGGCCCACCGCCTCCAGGTAGGGGGTCGCGTTGGCCAGCGCCACCGCCGGGTCGCCCCCGGCCCAGGCCAGGGCCGCGACCTCGCCCATCCTCCGCAGCGACGCGTCCAGCAGGTCGGCGTACTCCGCCTCCGCCCCGCCCAGGGCACGGGCGCGTTCGACGGTCGCCCCGGCCGTCTCCACCAGCAGTGTGAGCCGGGCCCCGCCCTCCTGGACCGCCTTGCGGCCCAGCAGGTCCAGCGCCTGGATGCCGTGGGTGCCCTCGTGGATGGCGTTGAGGCGGTTGTCGCGGTAGTGCTGCTCCACGTCGTACTCACGGGTGTAGCCGTAGCCGCCGTGGATCTGGATGGCCAGGGAGTTGGCCTCCAGACACCACTGGGAGGGCCAGCTCTTGGCGACGGGGGTGAGCACGTCCAGCAGCAGGCGGGCGCGGCGGCGCTCCCGCTCGTCCTCGGTACTGGCCAGTTCGTCGACCAGGCGGGCGCAGTACAGCACCAGGGCCAGCGCGCCCTCGACGTAGCTCTTCTGGGCGAGCAGCATCCGGCGCACGTCGGTGTGCTCGATGATGGGCACCTGTGGCCGCTCCGGGTCCTTGCCGCCCAGCGGGCGGCCCTGGAGGCGCTCACGCGCGTAGGCCAGCGACTTGAGGTAGCCGGTGTAGCCGACCGCCATGGCCCCGGCCCCCACGCCGATCCGGGCCCCGTCCATCATGTGGAACATCTGGGCCAGACCCTGGTGGGGTTCTCCGACCAGGTACCCCACCGCGCCGGGGGAGCCGCCGGGCGTGTGGCGGCCCTCGCCGAAGTTGAGCAGGGCGTTGACCGTGCCCCGGTAGCCCATCTTGTGGTTGAGCCCGGCGGGGACGACGTCGTTGCGCTCGCCGACCGACCCGTCCGCGTCGACCAGGTACTTGGGGACGATGAACAGGGAGATGCCCTTGACCCCGGGCGGCCCGCCGGGGATCTTCGCCAGCACCAGGTGGACGATGTTCTCGGTGAGCTCGTGGTCGCCGCCCGAGATCCACATCTTGTTGCCGAACAGGCGGTACGTGCCGTCCCCGGCGTCCTCGGCGCGGGTGGTGATGTCGGCCAGGGAGCTGCCGGCCTGCGGTTCGGACAGGCACATGGTGCCGGTGAACCGACCCTCGATCATGGGCGGCACCCAGGTGCGGACCTGTTCGGGGCTTCCGTGGGCCAGGAGCAGCCGGGCGTTGCCGGCGGTGAGGGACGTGTACGCGGAGGTGCCCAGGTTGGCGGCCTGGAAGTAGGCGCCGCACGCGCTGGTGATCAGGTGCGGCATCTGGGCGCCGCCGACGGACTCGGGCATGCCGGCGAGGGCCAGTCCGGTCTCGGCGTAGACCTCCAGGGCCTTCTTGACCTCGGGGATGACGTGGACGCGCTCGCCGTCGAAGCGGGGCTCGTTGGCGTCGTTGGTCTTGTTGTGCGGGGCGAAGTGGTCGGTGGCCACGCGTTCGGCCAGCTCCAGCGCGCCGTCGAGGGTTTCGCGCGAGTGGTCGGCGTAGAGGGGACGCCGGGTCAGGGCCTCGGCGTCGAGCCACTCGTAGATCAGGAATCGCAGGTCGCGGGCGGACAGCAGGGTGGACGCCACGGCGTCGCCTCCTCGAAGTGATTGACCGACTGGTCGGTATGCTACCCGCTCCCGAGGAGTCGCCCATGGCCGGGGTCACCAGGGGCGGAGCGCCGTCCTAGGCTGGTCGTGCCCACCGATCGACAAGGAGCACCGTGTCCAGTCCCGTCGCCGACCCGTCCCGCACCGTCCTGCTGCTCAACGGACCCAACCTGAACCTGCTCGGCACCCGAGACCCCGCCCAGTACGGCACGACCACCCTCGCCGAGGTCGAGGCCCGGGTGACCGCGCTCGGAAAGGAACTGGGCGTGGACGTGGTGTGCGCCCAGAGCAACACCGAGGGGATCCTCGTCGACCGGCTGCACGCCGCCCGCGACTGGGCGGGCGTGGTGATGAACCCGGGCGCCTACGCGCACTACGGCATCGCGCTGCGCGACGCGATCGACGCCATCGAGGCGCCCGTGGTGGAGGTGCACATCTCCAACGTGTACGCGCGCGAGGCGTTCCGGCACACCTCGGTCACCGCTCCGGTGACGGCGGGGTACGTCGCTGGGTGCGGGGTGTTCGGCTACGAGCTGGCCCTGCGCGCGGTCCTGAACCGCGCCGCCGAACGCCGGGGCTGACCCGGGCTCCGCGACCCCTCGGAGGGGCCGCTCCGGCCCGGTACGGCCCGGGGGCCGATCGTCGGACCGGGATCGTTCACGCGACCCACCGCCCGCCCACCCCCGTCTGCGCGTTCCGGTCGGTGCGTACCGGCGGGGTTCCGGCCGGGTCGGGGCCGGGCGTGGACCCGCGCTGCCGGGCCCATGCCCGCTCGCGTGTCCCGACCGGCCCTTCGCGGTCCGGCGGGCGTCGGCGGGCGCCCCGGTCCCGGGGCGCCCCCGCCACCTCCGCGGTCTCAGTCCTCGACGGTCTCCAGCACCCGGAACCCGAACCCGGCCGCGCGCAGCCGCTCGATGAGGGCGTCGCCCATGGCCACGGCCGTCGTCACCTGCCCCGAGGTCGCGGGCAGGTCGTCGCGCCACAGGCACAGCGCCGACTCCGCCAGCATGATCGACGTCGCGGCGTACCCCGGCTCGCCCCCGGTCACCTCGGTGTACACCCGGCGGCCGCCGCCCGTGCCCGCGAAGCGCACGGAGAACCATCCGGTGGCCAACTGCTCCTCGGTGGGGCCCTCACCCGGGGCGCGCAGGGCCAGCAACCGCTCGCGCAACGGTCCCACCTGCGCCGCCGCCATGAGCCCGGCCGTGCCCAGGGCCGCCCCGAGAGCGCTGGTCGGCCACCGGAACGCCGCGTAGTGCCCATAGGAGAAGTCCGGGCCGTAACGCTCCGACGCGGCGGCGGACCGGACCACCACCTGCGGGTCCAACGTGGGCAGGGGCAGCGTCCACCCCCGCGCGAGCCGCGTGCGCGGCACGCCCCGGAGGTCGACCCGCACCCGCCGCCCCTCGGGCGGCTCCTCCACGGCGCGTCGTTCCCGGGCCGCGGCCACCATCTCCCCGGGGTCGGCGAACGCGCCCATCATCGAGTGCAGGGTCCCCCCGGACGCCGTCCCCTTGGCCCGCACGAACCCCTCGACGTGCAGAGGCACGCCCTCGGGCAGGCGGTTGACGGTGAACCACGCCCCGAGGTCGTGCGGGATGGAGTCGAACCCGCACGCGTGTACGATCCGCGCCCCGGTGCGCCGGGCGGTGGCGTGGTGCGCCACGTACATCCGGTCCACGAACGCCGGTTCACCGCACAGGTCCACGTAGTCGGTGCCCTCGGCCGCGCACGCCGCCACCAGTGGCTCGCCGTGGACGGCGTAGGGGCCGACGGTGGTGATGACCACGCGCGCCGACGCCGCCAGCGTCCGGATGGACGCCCGGTCCGTCACGTCGGCCACCAGCAGGTCGGGCTCGGGGGCGTTCGGCGCCGACGCCGTCACCCGCTTCCGGACCTCGGCCAACCTGCCCCCGTCACGCCCGGCCAGCGCCCACCGGGCTCCGTCGGGCAGACGTGTGGCCAGGTAGGCCGCGGTCAGCGCGCCGGTGTACCCGGTCGCGCCGAACAGGACGATGTCGTGGTCGCGTTCACGTTGCATCGGGTGGGCCTCCGTGTCGGTCGGTCGTCTCGTCGATCGCGCGCCGGGGCCCAGTCTGGCAGTGGGTCACGGGGGCGTGCGCCCCACCCCCGGGGGGAGGCGCTACCGCGTCGTCGTCGCCGTACCGGTGAGCAGCAGCCCCGCTCCGGTGCCCTTGCCCGCGCCGATCCCGTCCAGGCACAGGTCCTGGAGGGCGTCGCTGTCGCGCACCACGGCCTCGCCGACGAAGTGGTAGCGCGCGGGCCTGCCGCCCAGCCGCTTCCAGCGCACCGACGTGATCTGCGCGGCGTCCGCCAGCTTCTGGTCCAGCCACTCCCGGAACCCGTCCTCGGCCAACGGCACCCGCTTGCTCCGGGGGTTCGGGTCGTCGTCGGTGGGCGTCGCCTCGCGCTGTGTCGTGGGCGCGGTGATCAGCTCCCACCGGATCACCTCGCCCTCGGTGTGGCGCGGCAGCGGCTGGACCGTTCCCGCGACCGCTCCGGGGATCGCCTCCCAGTGGGGTGCGCTGTCGCAGCTGATGATCAGCGTGGTCGGCGAGGTGCGCGCCCACAACAGGCGCACGTCGGACCCGGCGGCGTCGGCGCCGAGGGCGTCGCGCACGGCCGCCCCCATGGTGGCCCACTGGTCCATCCTCGGTGCGCGTCGGGTGTTGAGACTGATACGAGCCAGGTGCAAGAGAATCCGATCCGGGTCATCCCCGCCGGCGCGGGGTGCGTCATCGGGCACCGATCACCGGGGTGTTCCCCCGGGCCGTGCCGAACACCCCACTGTACGGGGCGTCCGTGCCCGGCCTGCTCACGGCCGACGTCCCCTTCCTCCACGGAAGCGCGGCGAGGGCGCGGTGAGGGCGTGTGCCGCCGTCTCGCCGAACCGCCGGAGGCCCGTCCGGTGACGTCGTCGCTCCACCGCTCCCGTCCGTCGTCGCCGCGCCGGGTCCCGCACTCGGACGGCGGCCCGGACGCCGGGGCCCCGTGACTCCGTGTCCTCGGACCGATGCCGGGGTCGCCCCGGCCGGCCGGTACCGCTTGAGGTACCGACCGGTCGGTTTCCATCGGCCGCGCGTGCGCCCGGTCCGCGACGGCTCAGCGGTAGGTCATCAACCCCGCCCCGCCCTGCTCCAGGTGGGCGTGGTCGTTGAAGGACAGCAGGCGGGTGCCGCCGCGACCGTGCATCACCTTGGTGATCGAACCGTTCACCACGATCCGGTTCAACGCCAGGAAACCGTGGGTCGGCGCCTCCAGCAGGGCCGCGCACACCGTCGCGATCACCCCCGCCGAGGTGAACACCAGGGCGGTCTCGCCCCGCTCCAGCCGGGCCACCGTGTCGGACAGGGCGGCCCGGACCCCGGCGCGGAAGTCCTCCCAGGTGCCCGCGCCGGTGCCCCCGGCCGCGATCCACGCCGACAGCCCGGCGTCCAGGCGCTCCTGGAGGGTGCCCTCGCCGATGGGGTGCCGGGTCAGCAGCTCCAGGTGTTCGTACTCGTTCCAACGTTCGTCGATGAGGGGGTCGGCGTCGATCCCGGCCTCGGCCAGCGCGGTGGCGGCGGTCTGGCGCTGTCTGCGCAGGCCGCCCGCCAGCACGGGGCCGGGGCGCAGGTCGCGGCGCTTGAGTTCGGCGCCCAACAGGCGGGCCTGCTCGTATCCGGTGGGACTCAGTTCGTCGTAGTCCTCCGCCTCCGGCGATGCCTTGCCGTGGCGGATGAGGTAGATGCTCGGCATCGCCCCAGAGTACGAGTGCGGGTCCCGGAGCCGATGTCCCGGGTGCCCCGGACCCCGGTCGACGACTACGTGTGGCTCCGCGAACGGGGCGCGATGTCCCGGGCGCCCCGGGCGCCGGCCCTAGGATCCCCGGTTCAGCCACCAGATCGCGGCGTTGAGCGCGGTCGCGAACCCCACCCACGCCCAGTACGGGACGAGCAGCAGCGCGGCGGTCCGCGACGCGCGGGCGAAGACCGTGATCGTCGCGGTCACCGTCACCAACAGCACCACGATGTCGACCAGGGCCGTGCCGCGCAGGCCCAGGCCGAAGAACAGCGGTGTCCACAGGGCGTTGAACACGAGCTGGCCGGCGAACAGCGCCAGGGCGAGGCCGCGCAGGCGTCCGCGCCGCCACACCAGCCAGCCGGAGAACGCGATCATCGCGTACAGCGCGGTCCACACCGGGCCGAACAGCCACGAGGGCGGGGCCCACCCGGGTCGGGTCAGGCTCGCGTACTCGCCGGCGGTGTCGGGGCTGGAGAGCACGCCGAGGAGGGCGGTGCCGAAGGCCAGCGCGAGCAGGACCCCCAGTGCCACGATCGAGGCGAGGGGCGAAGGGGCGGCGGGCGCGGTGTCGTCGTGTGCGGTGGTCCCCATGATCCTCCGAAGGTCGGTGTCCCAAGAAGTAGTAACAAGAAAGTATCTTGGATTCCGTGATAAATCTACGAGGAACCACCGTGACATCCGAGCGGACCCGAGCACGAGGCCGACGCGCCACCGGAACGAGGACGATCCGATGAGCCCCCGACGAGGCACCTCCACCGCCCGCCGCCTGGCGTTCGCCGCGATCGCCCTCGTCCTGGCCCTCGCTCTGGCGGTGGGCGCGTTCGTGGTGTGGGGGCTCACCCCGTACCGTGCCGAGGTCGGACCCCTGGACCAGACCCGGGAACTGCCGGGGGTGCGCGTGGAGATCACCGACGACGCCGTCGTCCTGACACCCGACGACAGCGGTTCCAACGACAGCGGTTCCGGCGACGCCGGTTCCGAGGAGGGCTCCGACACCGGAGTGGTGTTCTACCCCGGCGCCCGCGTCGAGGCCGAGGCCTACACCGCCCCGTGGGCGCCCGTCGTCGCCGCCACCGGCGTCACGGTCGTCATCCCGCGGATGCCGCTCAACCTGGCCGTCCTGGACCCCGACCGCGCCGACGACGCCGTCGCCGAGCACGGCGACGGCGTGGAGCGCTGGTACCTGGGCGGACACTCCCTCGGCGGGGCCATGGCCGCGTCCCACGCCGGCGACGACCCCGCGTTCGACCTGGAGGGCCTGGTGCTGTGGGGTTCCTACGCCACGGAGGGGGCCGGACTCGCGGAGCGGGACGACCTGCGGGTGCTGTCCGTGTCGGGGAGCGAGGACGGACTGTCCGACCCGGCGGCCATCGACGAGAACCGGGGCCACCTGCCCGGGAACGCCGTCATGGTGGAGATCGACGGGATGAACCACGCCCAGTTCGGCGCCTACGGGGACCAGTCGGGGGACGGGGCCGCCCGCATCGACGACGCCGAGGCCCATCGGGTCCTCGCCGAGACCGTGACCGGCTTCCTGACGGGTGGGTGACCTCACCCGGGGAATACGCGACGATCGGGCGGCGCGCGGGCACCCGATCTGAAACCTCCGTGCCCATCGGGTTACCGTGGCCACAGTCGTAACGAGGGAGGGTCATGGTCTTTCGGTATTCGAGCGTGGTGCCCGCGCCACGGGACGAGGTGTTCGAGTGGCACGCCCGGCC
This sequence comes from Nocardiopsis sp. N85, assembly GCF_028882275.1. Lineage (GTDB taxonomy): Bacteria > Actinomycetota > Actinomycetes > Streptosporangiales > Streptosporangiaceae > Nocardiopsis > Nocardiopsis lambiniae. The sequence continues at coordinate 104,786 of NZ_JARBUT010000006.1, read as the reverse complement.
GGGGGCGTTCACCCGTCTGGCACCGCCCTGGCAACCGGTACGGCTCACCGCCGAAGCCGATTCCCTGCGTGACGGCGTGGCGGTGCTGTCGTTCCCGGGCGGGGTGCGCTGGGAGGCCGCGCACCTGCCGGAGCGCTACGACCCGCCGCACCGGTTCGCGGATCGTCTGGTGAACCCGCCGCTGTCGACGGTGCTGTCGTGGACGCACGCCCACGACTTCGTCGAGGAGGCCGACGGCACCCGCGTCGTCGACAAGGTCGCCACCTCCGTGCCCGACGCGCTGCTGCGGCCGATGTTCGCCTACCGGCACGCCCAGCTCGCCGACGACCTGGCCGCCGGCGCCCGCGCCCGCGCCTGGAGCGATCGGCCGCTGACCGTCGCGGTCACCGGTGCGGGCGGGTTGGTGGGGCGCAACCTGTGCGCGCTGCTCACCACGGGCGGGCACCGGGTGATCCGGCTGGTGCGGCGGACACCGAGCCATCCGGACGAACGGCGGTGGGACCCCCGTGAACCCGCGACCGACCTGCTCGAAGGCGTGGACGCCCTGGTACACCTGGCGGGGGAACCGATCTTCGGACGGTTCACCGAGGAGCACAAGGCCGAACTGTGGGACAGCCGGGTCGAACCGACCCGGGCGCTCGCCGCACTGGTGGCGCGCGTCGGCGGGCCGCGCGTGTTCGTGACGGCGTCGGGCATCGGATACTACGGGCCGGACCGAGGCGAGGAGGTCCTCACCGAGGACAGCCCGCGCGGCGAGGGGTTCCTGGCCGATCTGGTCGCCGAGTGGGAGGCCGCCACGGGACCGGCCGCCGAGGCGGGCGTGCGGTGCGTCCAGGTGCGCACGGGGATCGTGCAGACCCCGGCGGGCGGGGTACTGGGGTTGCAGTACCCGCTGTTCGCGGCGGGTCTGGGCGGTCGGCTCGGTGACGGGCGGCAGTGGTTCTCGTGGATCGGCGCCGACGACCTCTCCGACGTCTACGTGCGCGCGATCCTCGACGAGGACCTGGCGGGGCCGATCAACGGGGTGACGCCGTACCCGGTGCGCGGCGCCGAACACGCGCGACTGCTGGCCAAGACCCTGCGTCGGCCGTCGTTGTTCCCGGTGCCGGGGTGGGCGCCCGCCGTGCTGTTGGGCAAGGAGGGGGCGGACGAGATGGCGTTGGCGAACCAGCGGGTCGCCCCGAGCCGTCTGGTGAGGGCGGGACACCGGTTCCGGTACCCGCACCTGGAGGAGGCGCTGGCGCACCTGTTCGGCCGCACCGAACCGGTCTGAACGGGGTCCGACCGGCCGGTCGACGGTGCCGGGCCGGTGGGCGGTCGGACGGCGTCGGTGGAGCGCCGGCGCTCCACCGACGCCGTCCACGCACGCGGCCTCGGGGACCCACCGGGCCCCGGCCCTCGGCGGCGGGCGGGCCCGGCACGGTCGTGCTCACGGGGGTGTGGGCGCGTGGTGGACACGAGGAGAGGGCGAGGGCCCTCCTCGGTCCGCGTCGGCTTCGGCGGTGTCCGGGACGGGTCGCACGACGAGGGCGTCCGGCGCGGCGCTCGCACGGCCACCCGCGCCGGACGACCCCCGGTCAGCCCACCGCCGAGGTGACCCGCGCCGGGGTCCGGAAGACCTGGTGCGGCTGGAAGACGCAGATGTTGGTCTCGCTCTGGGCGTTGGCGTCGGTGATCTCCACGAAGTAGGAGTACGTGGTCTCGGGCCTCAGATCGGCGTGGACGTCGACGCCGCCCCGGTTGAGCCCGGCCCGCTCCTCGCCCCGTAGACGCTGCACGAAGATGTTGTCCCACCACGTGAGGTTCTGGGTGTCGAACTCCTTGGCCGATCCGCCCTCGGCCAGCCGGTGGATGTAGTAGGCGTCCGGGCCCCCGAAGCCGTCCAGGGTCGCCCAGTCGCAGCGCAGCTCACCCGACACGGGCACCCGGTCCAGGACCTCCCCGCCGGAGGGCGAGTAGGAGGCCAGGACGCGCTCGCGATCGTTCTTGTAGTGCTCGACCAGCTCTCGTGAGGTGGTCGCGCTGTGCGTGCGCGACTTGCGCAGCACCCGGCCGTCGATGCAGAGCACCTCGATGGTGTACTCGCCCTCGGGCAGGAAGCCCGTGGGCAGGTTGACCATGTACCAGTAGTGGTCGAGGGTGCGGTCGTAGATGTGGCCGTTGGTGTTGGCGGCGGTGAACCGCTGGTCGCCGAACACCACCTCGTACCCGTCCGGGCCTCGCGCGGTGATGGACTCCACGAGTTCGGGGGTGGGCACGCCCGGGGTCGGATGGAAGGAGACCAGGAACTTGTGCTGTTCCCTGGGCAGCGGGGTTCCGTCGAAGTCCCAGTAGACGTCGCAGGCCATGATGTCGAAGATGCGCACTTCCGGAACGTTCATGAGCTTCCCTCCGAGGGGTGATCGCCGTCTCACCGAGTGTGCGCCGAACGCGGCTGGGACGCATCGGTCAGATCTCGGGTCCTCCCGGTCGGGTGGACCTCCGTCTCCCGACCGCGTCCCCGGGAACACGGACGGGCGCGGGGTCCTCGCGCGCCGTGGCGACGGCCTCCCGTTCTTGGGCGCCACCGGGGCGCGCCATCTCAGACGGTCGTTCCGCGCCCCCTCGGAGAGCGGTCGGCCCGAACGTCCTCGCCGAGGTCGAGCAGGACCAGATAGCGGCTGAGATGGGCGGCGGCGTCGAGCATGGCGAGGCCCTGCGCGGTCAGCCTCCGCCGCCAATCGCTCAGGGACGCGAACAGCGCGTCGGTGCCGCCGGCCGTTCGGACCTGCCCGACCACGGTGCGTACGTGGTCCAGCGGGTAGCCCCCGCGTCGGAGCAGGTGGGCGAGTTCGGCGTCACGGACGTCCTCCGCGCGGAAGACGCGGTATCCGGTGGCGGGATCGCGTTCGGGAACGAGGATGCCGGCGTCCCCCCAGTTGCGCAGGGTCGCCGGGGTGACGTCGAGCCGGTGCGCGAGTTCGCCGATGGTCCGGGTGCGGCCGGCCGGTGAACGCTCCGGGGTGGAGTCGGCCCCCGCCGTCAGGTGATCCACCGACTCCCGCACCGCGGCGAGGGTGGCCCGGTCGCGGAGCAGCCGTTCGTGGCCGTGGTCGATGACCGCCAGGGCGTCATCGAGCCGGTCCTCGTGGAGCGCGTGCATGATCCGGCCGGCGGGCGGGTGGCCGTACGCACGGACGAGGGAGAGGTGGGCGCGCAGTGCCGCCGCGTGCACCTCGGTGTAGATCCGGTGGCCGCTCCGGGTGCGCTCGGCGGGCGGGATGAACCCGTCCCGCTCGTGGTTGCGGACCGCCTGGGTCGAGATGCCGTGTTCGTGGGCGAGGTCGGATGGTCGCACGAAGGGTTGTCTCCGCTTTGAGGCTTGACGGAAGAAAGGTGAGGTAGGAACGGATCAGGTCTCAACCGTTCTTTCAAGGATACGCTTGAGACTCATGGATCAGGACATTCGAGACTTCGTGCCCGCGTCATGTGAGCTGTTGGCCCTGGGCGAGCCGACACACCGGGAACCGGCCTTCGGGCTGGTCCGCAACGAACTGCTCGTCCGACTCGTCGACCTCGGGTTCCGGTCGATCGCCATCGAGATCGACCGTGTGGCCGCGCTCTCCGTGAACGATTTCGTGCGAGGCGGAGCGGGGGACCTCGATCGGGTGCTGGAGGAGGGCTTCTCGCACGACTTCGGGGAACTGGACGCCAACCGGCGGCTGGTCGCCTGGCTGCGCGAGTACAACGAGGACCGGCCGGCCGAAGAGCGGATCGCCTTCCACGGCTTCGACACCCCGGGGGAGAACTTCAGCGCGCCGAGTCCCCGGGGATACCTGGAGTACGCCCGTGACCGTCTGGGGCTCGACCTCGACATCGCGGGCCTGACCGGTGACGACGAACGGTGGAGTCGCGCGGAGGCGGTCATGGACCCGACCATGTCACCGGGGATCACGGAGGAGGCGGTCCGGCTGCGGGTGATCGCCGACGGCATGCTCGGCGAGCTCTACGCGCGCGCCCCGGAGCTGATCGCGGCGACCTCACGTGCCGAGTGGTCCAGGACCCGGACCCGTCTCACGGCCGGTATCGGCCTGCTGCGCTACCACGAGCAGTGTGCGCGGCACCCCGAACAGGCCGTCCGGTTGCGCGCCCAGATCGCCACCCGGGACGCGCTCATGGCCGAGAACCTCCTGGACATCCGGGACATCGAGGCGGAGCGCGGGGCGACGCTGGTCTTCACCCACAACCTGCACCTTCGAAGGACCCCGAGCGTCTGGCGGTTCGGGGACGAGGACCTGGACTGGTTCTCGGCCGGTGCCATCGTGGGATCGCTCGTGGGTGAGCGGTACGCGTGTGTCGCGGGCAGCCTGGGGCGCAGCGAGGGCCTGGGGCTCGGGGAACCGGAGGCGGACACCTACGAGGGTGCGCTCCAGGGCGACATCGCCACGTGGGGGTTGAGGGCGGCCACGGGACTCGCTCCCGCCCGGACCCGGACCGGCACCACTCCGGAGAAGGGTTACTTCCCCCTTGAGGAGGCGACCGTCGCCGGGGTCGACGCGGTCCTGCACATCGCGGACGCGGGGGCCATCGTCGGAACAGTCGAGAGCTAGAGGACGGAGCCGGGTCCGATCCGCCGTCCCCCCCGGGGGCGGCGGATGGCGGCGTTCCGTGACGGTGGGATGCTTCGCGTCATGCGTGAAGGTCGGAGGGGCGTGACGAGGCCGGGGGCGTGGGGGCGTATCGCGTGCGTCTGGGCGATCGCTTTCGCGGTGCCGCATTTCCACTGGGGGATGGGCGGCGGCCGGGGGCTCGCCGTCTCCGCCGGACCCCTGGCCGAGGAGCGCCCCCTGTGGTTCGTGGCGGTGGGTCTGTGGGGCGTGGGAGTGCTGTGCCTCGCGGGCGGTGTCCTGGGATGGCTTCTCGCCGGCCCGCGGCACCGGGGTCCTGCGGGGTGGGTGATCAGGGCCCTGGGATGGTGCGCGTGTGCCGTGCTGTCGTTGCGCGGCATCGCCGTCGAGGTGCTGTTGCTGATCGACACGTCGGGCCGGGTCGTGGACGTGAGCCCGGAGCAGCGACTGTGGACGCTGCTGCTGTGGAACCCCTGGTTCCTGGTCGGTGGGCTCGCCTTCGGTCTGGCCGCGTGGAGGTTCCGTCCGTCCGAACGAGGGGGGACGGGCCGCCGCGCGGACCCCTCGGTCCCCTGACACCCGCGCGAGCGGGCCTGCCGGCGTACACGCCCGCGCCCACCGGTGGGCGCAGGCGGAGCGCCTCCGCTCCCCTGGTCCGCCCGCCGGCCCGAGCACGCCCGGGGCGTGCTCGTCGCTCGGGCCGGACCGGTGGGGACGTCGCGTCGCGGTGTCCGGAACGGGGCGGTGGTCATGCGTGCCCGTTCCGGTCGAACGCCGGGCGTTGTCCCACCGGTACCCGGGGCCGCGCGGACCGCCCTCCGGCCTCCCCGTCCTCCCCGGCCTCAGGGGCGGACCTCGGCGACACCGCACGCCTCGCGGCTCACACGGCACGCGCGTCGTACTCCGCGCGGTTCGCGAGCACCTCGCTCATGTTCGCCTCGGCCCACCGCTTGACGCCGCGGATCATGCCGTGGAGCGAGAGCCCCAGTTCGGTCAGCTCGTACGTGACCGTGACCGGCACGGTCGGCGTCACGGTGCGGGAGACGAGGCCATCGCGTTCGAGGGAGCGCAACGTCTGGGTGAGCATCTTCTGGCTGATCCCGGCCAACCGGCGGGACAGCTCGGAGTAGCGCATCGGCCGTGGACCGTCCGTGCTCCCGCCCTCGGCCGGTTCCCGACAGTCGTCGCCGAGCGCGGTCAGGACCAGGGTGACCCACTTGTCGGAGATCCGGTCGAGCAACTGCCGACTGGGACACATCGCCAGGAACGCGTCGTACTCCTCCTTCGCCATCGCCCGCCTCTGCGCCGCGGTCATCGTCGCCACCGACCGCCCCTTCCTACTCGTGGGTGGGCTACGCACTTCCGAGTGCGTACTTCCCATTGGAGAGTTACCCCACCAGAGTGATGTGCGACAGCCTCCGAGCGCAAGACCCCGAGGAGTACGACCATGGGTGTCCCCACCTTCCGTGCCGCCGTCGTCCGCACCCCGAACGACTCCGTCTCGGTCGAGGTCATCGACCTCCCCGTCCGCGAACCCGGCCCCGGCGAGGTCCGGGTCGAGATCGCGGCGGCCTCGGTCAATCCCGTCGACCTCGCGGTCGCGAGCGGCTACTTCCACTCTCTGGGCTTCATCGACCAGCCCGAGCACACCGGTCTGGGCTGGGACTTCGCCGGCACCATCGTCGCCGTCGGACCCGACGTGGACCTGACCGCAGGCACCCCCGTCGCGGGCCTGGTGGGCGGCCTCGACCGCGACTTCGGCACCTACGCGGAGCAGGTCGTCGTACCGGCCGCCGACATCGCCGTCGTGCCCGAGGGCCTGGACCCGGTGGCGGCGGCGACGGTCCCGCTCAACGGGTTGACCGCCGCCCAGCTCGTCGACCTGCTCGGTGACGCCCCCGCCGGGGGCGGCCGGTTGTTGGTGACCGGCGCGGCCGGCGCGGTCGGAGGGTACGTCGTCCCGTTCGCGCAGGAACGCGGCTGGCGGGTGACGGGTCTGGCCAGGTCCCGGGACGAGAAGTTCGTCCGGGGCCTCGGCGCCGACTTCACCGACCGGGCCACACCCGGATGGGACGCGGTCGCCGACGCCGCCGCCCTTCAGGAGCAGGGCCTGGCCCTGGTCCGCGACGGCGGGGTCTTCGTGGGTGTGCAGCCGAGCGCCGTGCCCTCCCCGGAGCGCGGGATCGACGTGCGCGCCGTGTCGGTGAGGCCGGACGGCACGCGGCTGGGCGGGCTGCTCGACCGGACCGCGTCCGGACAACCGCCGGCCCGTGTGCACGCCGTTCTGCCGCTGACCCGGCTGGCCGAAGCCCACCGCGCCATGGCCGAGGGCGGAGTGCGCGGCCGTTACGTCCTCAAGCCCTGACCTCGGACGGGAGGTGATCCCCGAGTGGGCGGTGGGCGGTGGGCGTACGACGCTCACCGCCCGCGCGCTCGGGGGCGGGGTCACGCCGCGACCGGTGCCGCCGCCGGTGCGGTCCGGTCGGCGCGTTCGCCACAGGTGGGGCAGGGCACCGCGATGACGTCCCGGCCCGTGGGGGCGATGCGTAACACCATGCGATAGCGGGGTGAGGTCCTGTCGGCGTTGCAGTGCTGGTCATCGCACTTGGGGTGGGCGAACGAGGCGTCGGTGCCGGTGGGGGGACGGCTCGGGAGTGGGATCTCCGGGGCGGTCGCCGGTGGGTCGATCCGTTCCGGTGGGGGCGGCCCGATCCGGTCGGCCGGTGGGTGAACGGGTTCGGAGGGGTGGGTGCGGCAGACGTGTCCGCACACCGTGCAGGCGCCCCCGGGGACGTTGCGGACGGTGGGATGGTCCGGGCAGGTGCCGGTGGCCCTGCCCCGGGAGTCGAGGGTGAAGCCGGGTGGGGCGGGGTCCCCGGTGTCGGCGTGTGCGGTGAGCCGGTCCATGGGGACACCGCCGAACAGGTTCCGTTCGAACCCTCGGGACGTGGGGCCCGGGGTCGGGGCGCGGGTGTTCCAGGCGCGGACGGTCTCCGGTGAGGCCAGGCGGGTGGAGAGCGCGGCGAACGGGGCGAGGGTCTCCTCCCAACCGGTGAGGGCGTGGGTGAGTTCTTCCTGCGTGAGACCCGCGAGGTGCAGCGACGCCAGACGGCGGGCGAGGGTGAGGCGGTCGCGGGCGGGGTGGCGCAAGGCGCCGTCGGGGATCGCCTTCAGCAGGTCGAGGGCCCAGTTCGGGAGGGCCGGGGCCGCCGGTTCCGCTGGGTGCGCGGGCGCGGGTGTGGGTGTGGGTGTGGCCTCTGTGGTGACGGGTTTGCGGACGGACGGGTTTTCGTCCTCGTTGTTTCGTTGGTCGTTACTTACCGAAGAGGGCCGGGAATCCGACGTTCGGTCCACCGGCGGCCGGTTTTCGGTACCCCGGTCCGAGCTGGGGGGATGCTCGTTCGGGGTGGGCGGAGCGGGTGGGGTGACTTCATTTCGGGGAAGGTCGTGGAGGGTCAGGGCGGTGGACCAGGTGCCGTCGGGGCGTTGGGTCTTGGAGCGTGCGAGGTAGCCGGTGGATTCGAGTTCGCGGAATAGTGATCGCGTCTTTTGGCGGCTTTCTCCGTTTTCACCGCGTTGGCGTTTGGCCAGGCGGGTCATGGCGTCGGCGTCGGTCCACCAGTTCCGGGGCCGGGAGAGCAGTTCGGCCAGGAGCCCGCGCGCGGCCCAGGAGAGACGGGGGTCGCGTAGGGCGGCGTTCGGTAGGACGGTGAAGTGTTCGGTGTGATGGGAGCGGAGGATCTTCACCGTGTCACCCCCGGGTGGGGGGTGGGGGCGGGAGGTCGTGCGTCCCGATTTCGGGCGCACGGGGGTATGGGACTAGGATTCATGCCTAGCCGCCTTCCTGGTAGTGCAGGTAGGTAGGTCAGGAGCCGTCGGGTGCTGCTAACACCGGGCGGCTCCGTTTTTTCGTGATGGGGGGATCACGAGATGGAGTTGTGGGTGCAGTCTAGGGGCGATCGCATGGGTTCGGGGTGCGAATGCCGTTCGTTGGTATTCGCTCTCTGCGGAGGTGGCGTTCGATATGGGCGAATGGTTTGTATTGCCGCATTCGCGAGTGGGCGTTGCCGGTAGGGTCGGTGGACGTGGACGCTCGCTGGGGGTTGGGTCAAGCGGAGATAACGGCCTGCGTTTTCCCAGGTGAAAAAGCGTGAGCCCCGCGCACGCGGGGATGGACCGGTCCCGCTGAAGAACCCGGCTGAGGTCGTGGAGTGAGCCCCGCGCACGCGGGGATGGACCTCCAGGGCATCCCTCGGCGGTTGCTCACGTGCTGTGAGCCCCGCGCACGCGGGGATGGACCGGGCCGGTGGGAGGGCGCGCCCCCACCGGCCCCTCAGCCCCGCTCAGGGGGCAGACTCACCTCACCGCTACGCGGCGGCCCGCAGCGCAGTCCAAGCCCCGGCGGGGAACACCAGCTGCACCAGGTCCGGGTTCTGGGTGTCGCCCATCTCCACCACCCCGGTGGTGTCGAGCAGCGCCGTCGCGCAGTTCGTGGCGCCCTGGGAGCGCTCGGACTTCACCCGCTTGCCGACAGGCAGTGACTTCCGGCCCTGGGTGTAGGTCAGCTTCATACGTATCCTCCTGTGTATCCCTTGTGGAACCCGGCGGCGACAACCGTCGGGGCGGGACCCGAATGGGCCCCGACCCCGTGTCCTGGGCGGTCTCCCAGGGCACGGGACATCTATGCGGGCACGCCGACCCACCGCGGCCACGCCTGCGGGCGCATCCAGTCCTCGGGGCGGTACTGCCAATCCGGACCGGTTCGGAAGTCGCGCCACCACCAGCCGAGCCGGTCGAAGTCCGCCGGGGAAGGGTGGCGAGGAAAGTTGTTGAACAACCGGCTTCCGGGGGCAGAGATCGGCCGTGCCGGGAACTCGTACCGCCACACCAGTTCTCCGGCCTGGACCCGCAGGTAGAACCGCATCGCCCCCTCGTGGGTGCCATCCGGTTTCACACCCCGGATGTCCACCTGGCCGGGTCCCTCGACGACCGCGAAGAAACCGGCCTCGCGGGCGACCTCGGCGAGCAGAGCGGCGGTGTCGTTGGCGTCCATTCGGTTCTCCTGAGATCGGGTCGGTGGTGCAGCAGGTCACGGATCAGGGCGCCCAGCTCCGCCCATTCACCGGTCGGCCTGGACGGTGGTGGGGCGGCTCGTTCGGCGGCGCGGATCAGCGGGTCACCTCGCCTCAACGGGTCTTCGCGCTGCCGGATGCTCACCACCGGCGGGGAGGTGGGCAAACCCAGCCGCTCGGCGAGGTACCCGGTACAGGTGTTGCGGGGTGGCCCCGGCCGGTCACCGAATCGGTGCGACGCCATGGGTCTCCTCCTCTCCTCGTGCCGGTGTGGGTGGCCGCGCCCCCGCCCCCCTTTGGATGGGGCGCGGCCGGTTGGTGCCCGCCCACCCGGGCCTCGGGGGTCCTCCGGGCGGGCGGGGGTCAGGTCGTGAAACCGGCCTCTTCCAAGAGACGATCGACGTCCTCTCGGCGGAAGCGGTGGTGGCCGCCGGGGGTCCGAACACCCGGCAACCTCCCGGCCGCCGCCCACCGGGCCACCGTTTTCGGGTCGACCCGGAACAGGGCCGCGATCTCGTCGGGGGTCACCAACGCGGGCAGCGGCGGCTTCTGTTCGCTCATCGGTTCCTCGTCTCGTCTCGCGCCGACCGGGCGGCGTCCATCTCATCGATCACGGCCTCGGCTGCGGCTTCGGGGATGCGGTGGCGGCCTCCGTGGTCGGTGACGTGGGCGATCCAGTCGCGTCGCACCCAGTTCTCAACCGTGTCTTGGGCCACTCCCCACAGGTCCGCGACCTGCGCGATGCTCAACCACCTCATCGGCCTGCCGTTCTGATGGGTCACGCTGTGCTCCTCGGTGTAGGTGGGGGTGGGGTGGCATTCGTCCCCACCGCCCGCCCCTGAGTCCCCACCCGAGAGGGCGGACCGGGTCACCCGCCGGTGGCTCGTTCGTGCCGGTGGCTCCTGTGGGGGCCCGGGGGAGGGACCGATCAACTGTTCCGGGTGGTGGGGCGGCAGGTGACAGGTTCCCGCCGCCCCACCCCGACCCCGCGTGGTGCCTCACACGATTCGCGGGGCCGGTTGGCCGCAACACCTCGGGCGGGCCGGGGGCACGGGTTCCCCGGGGTGCTACGACCGGCTTGAAAAGGGCGGGGGCAGCGGGTGTTGGCGCGCCGCCCCCGCCGGCCGGGCCCATCTCCCCAGACCGCCCGGCGGGGTGCGGTGGCGGAATCCCTGGGCGGGGTGTCGGGAGTCGCCCCGGGTGCGTCGCCACCGCACGATCAGAAGGTGCGTCTGTCGATCAAGGCACGCACGGTGATGGGGGTCCCGGCGCCGCCGTCCCAGTCCCAGTACAGGGCCAGGGCGTCGACGGTGTGCAGGCCGCCGGTGTGCGGTGTGGCGACGGGGAAGGTGTGGGTCCCGGCCGGGGACGGGGTGGTGCCTTCGTCGGTGACGGACACGGCGATGTCGAACCGGCCTCGGACGATCTCCAGGGTGGCGTGCCCGCCGGGTTGTCCGGACCGGGTCCACTGGTGGGCGTTACGGACGAGGGCGACGGCGACGCGGGCGACCCGGTCGGCGACGTCGGTGGGGGCGTCCGTCTGCCGGTGTGCCCACGTGTAGATGTTCAGGTACCCGTCGCCGTCTTGGGGGTCGACGGCGGGGATGCGCAGTGCGGACACGCGGTCGTCGCTGGTCCGCATGGGGAGCGGGGCCGATTGTCCTGGGCTGGGGGTGTTCGGGGCGGTACACTGCATGTCGTCTTCACCTCGGTTGCTTCGGGGTGGGGTTACAGCCCCGGGCGACCGCTTCCGACTTCGGTCACCGGGGCTTTTGTTGTTTGGGGGTCGGCCCGCCTCGCACTGGCCGTTTGAGGCGGGCCGACGTTGCTCCCGCCCGGTGTAGGGCGGGGTGTTTGGGGTGGTCACCCCACGAACCGCGACATTCGTGGGGTGACCGTTCAGCTCAGAACCCCTGTCTCCCCAGAGAAGGAAGAGCTGAGCTGGCCCCCGCTTTGGGTAGACCCCAATGCGGGATCGGCGCCCTGAGGTGCCTGGCGATAACTTGACACAAGCGCTGGTCAGCGGTCCATAGAAACAATGAAACTGTCGTTTCGGGGTTACTGTCTAGACCCCCAGTTGCATCCTGTAATACTCTGTTTCGGTGACCGTCGATGTGAAACAGAAGTGGATACCTTTCGGCAAGGAGCTCCGTAAACTCCGAGGTGGCAAGGGCCTGACTCTCGCCGAGGTCGGTACACGCCTGGGTGTCAGTGGCCCGCAGATCGGCAACTTTGAAAGAGCCACACGAACCCCAAACCGGGCTCAAGTGGACAAGCTCGATGTGCTGTATGAAACGGGCCACCGGTTGCGTGAATTCTGGGAAGACACGCGCCGTGAAGGCCGAGTGCCTGACGAGTTCCGGAACGCCTTGGCGATGGAGCGCAAGGCGAAGCAGATCCGCGAGTACCAATCCATTCTTTTCCCTGGACTGATTCAAACACCCGACTATGCTCGGACACTGATCCGCGCGCGCCGCCCCCAAGCCCCCGAGGAAGACGTTGAGGAGCTGGTCACCGCTCGGATGGGCCGACTCAATGAACTCGTCCAGCGGGGGGCTACGCTATGGGTCGTGGTCGATGAGGTCGTGGTCAGAAGACCGATCGGTTCCGCTGCGATCCTGCGGGAGCAACTGGATCAGGTCACAGCGTTGATCCAGAGCGGTACGATCCGGCTTCAGGTCCTCCCCCTCGAAAACCACCCTGGGTTGTGTGCCCCCTACCGCATCGTGATGCTGGACGATCGGCGGAACGCACTCTTCCTGGAGAACGCCCGAGGGGGCGAGATCGTTGACAAGGTGGACATGGTGAGTGAGATGTCGATGTTGTTCAGCGCGATGCAGGCTGAGGCGCTCACTACCCGTGGCACTCTTGAATTGATTCAGGCCGTGAAGGGGCAAATCGCATGAATGAATACCACAAGTCCAGCTACAGCGATGGGACCGGCGGCAACTGTGTAGAGGTCGCTGAAGGCCCCAAGACCCGGTTGCGTGACACGCAGAACAGGGAACTCGGCCACCTGGAAGCTCCTGCCTCGGAGTGGGCGGCCCTAGTGGTGGCTCTGCGCGGCGTGTAGTTCGCCAGCGCAAACCAGCCCCGCCCAGGTGTATTGGGCGGGGCCGGTCCATGTTCAGCGGGCACAGGCTACCCCGGAGGCGTCACACACCACCAGGACCAAAGACCCGAACGTGTCTACCGCACGCCCCGGTGCGCGGCCCATGCCTCCGCAGCCGCCAGCATAGACTTCCTCCACTTCTCCTCGGGCCTCGCCTCAACGACCCACTGCTGAATCCCCACATGCGCCCGCGCGAACGCGTCGATGGCTTCGGGGTCCGCGGTCTTCCACGTCTCGCAGCCGTCCACCCACGCCTCCGCCTCGGCAGGTGTGTGCCCCCCAGCGATGAGCTGCACCACGAAACACGCCGGGGTCAGGAACGCGGCCCCGCGGGTCGGCCACGCCCAGTCCACGACCCATGTCCGGTCCTGGCTGATGAGGATGTTTTCCGGTTGGATGTCGGTGTACACGAGCGTGTCGCCGGCCAGCAGCTCCGGGGTGTCGGTGAACCGGTCCCACCGGGTCTCCGCCCACCCTGCCGCTTCCGGGGGGAGTTCCACGGCCGCGATCCGGTCGATCATCTCCACGATCCGCGACGTGTCATCGTCTTCGCCAGGCCTGTAGTTGGCTGGTCGGCCCTCGACCACCTCGAATCCGAGCACGAACCACGGCCCATCGACCTTCCAACGCACGAGCGGGGAAATCCCGGACAGCGCTGCGTTGACCTGCCCCTCTCGCACCAGCGAGTCCAGGCGACCGCCGGGCCGGTTCGGGACTCCCTTGACGAAGAACTCACCGTGTTCGCCGGTGACCAACGCGGTGGTGGAGAATCCGCTCCCGCCCTGTGTGGGCCGCACATCGGTGATGGGGCCGGTGTGCGGCAGGATGATGTCCTTGTAGGGCAGTTCCATGGGAGCCCCTTTCACGTTCGAGGTATGCAGCCGCTGTCAGGGACCCCGGGGCAGCACCAGCGGTCCGGTCCGCAGGGGACGGGGTTCGGCGGCGGGTCGTTCTTTGCGGCTGTGATCTCGTTTCGGGCCTGGGTCATGTCGGGGCCGGTCAGGATATCGGCCAGCGGCTGTTGGAGGACGTTGCCGGTGTTCATCCAGGTGGAGAACACGCACGGCGAGACCCGGCCGTCCGGTCCGATCGAAGCTCGACCGTTGCCGCACGCTCCGCACAACCCGGAGCAGTCCGGCTCCTCGGTCTGGGTGCCGCGCCCGTAGGGGCGGACGTGGTCGACGCCGATGCGGGTGACTCCGAGCTGGCGGAGTTCGGCGCGGGTCTCCTCGACCCCTTCACCGTCCGCGGTGATGATCGAAACCCGCAACGGGATATTCAGCTCCAGGGCACGGACGATGTTCGCCCGGGTGTGGCGGTGCGAGGCGCGGCGGCCGGTCATGGCGTTGTGCCGGGCCGGGTCGGACCCGTAGTAGGAGGTCGCGGCCGACATGCCGGGGCGTTGGAGCAGCGTCCACCAGGCGGGGGAGACATGCACGAGGTTGGAGTACACCTCCACGTCCAGCCCGCGGTCGAGGGCGTGTACGGCGATCGCGGGGGCGTCGGGGTGCAGGGTGGGTTCTCCGCCGATGAGCTGGACGAGTTCGACCCCGGCGTTGGCGGCCTGGTCCACGACCGTGAACCAGTGGTCGCGGGTCATGGTTCCGTGCCCGCCGTCGGGCCCCGAGCCGTTGTAGCAGTGCGCGCATTCGAGCTGGCACTTGCGGGTCAGGTCGAGCCACAGCATCCGCATTGCGGCCACCGTGGGGGTGGGGGAGTGTTCGGTTATGGTCACAGGGTTTCTCCCGTGGGTTGCGGTGTGAGGCACCACACCGGAAACCGTAACCCACACGGCACGCCCTGTCACCGGATTGGCCGAGCCCGGACGCGCAAGACGCCTCCGCCCCCGAAGAAAAGGGGCGGAGTCGCCAGAGGTCCGTCACCGTGAGCCCCGCGCACGCGGGGATGGGCCCAAGCCATGGTTGCTCAGGTGCGGCCGGTGGCGGGAGTGGTGGCCGCGACCCCGGTCGGGAGCCCGCTCCCGCGCACTGGGCGCGGAAGCGTTTCCACCGGCAAGGCCCGGGTCCCGAGTGCCCGTGGAGTACCGCGCCGGTAGGCGGCGGTGAGCGGGATCCCGTAGCAGGCTGTCCCGACCGTGGGCCAGGCGGGATCGAGTGTGGCACCGTCGGCCGAGCGCCCGACTCCCCTTGGTGTGGGGCTTTCCCCGACGCGCGTTCACCGACGCCCCCGCAACCAGAGCGTCTCTCCTGCCCGCGTGTGCGAGTCCCGGATCCTGAAACCCCTGCCATCCGACGCTGTGCTCGTTAGGCTCACCGAGACGGTGACACCGAGACACGAGAGGCCCATGGTGCGGGAGATCGAGGCGAAATACCAGGTGCGGAGTGGGGACGGCGAGGCCTTGTCGGCGGCGCTCAAGCGGGCCGGGGTGGAACTCGGCAGTCCGGTTCACCAGGATGATCAGGCCTACGCCCCTGAGGCCTGGGCCTACGGCCTCTCGAAGGTCGGGGTCCCCTTCGCGCGGCTGCGCACCACCCAGGACGGCCGGCATCTGTTCACCGTCAAGACGCCGCTCTCGAACGAGATGGAGTGCTCCGAGGCCGAGAGCATCGTGGCCGACCGACAGCAGATGCACGAGGCCCTCGTCCACATGGGTTTCCGGCCCACGGTGCGCATTGTCAAGACACGGTGCTCGGGCACCGTGGGGGAGTGGTCCGTCTGCGTTGACGAGGTCGAGTCCGCGGGCCTGTTCATCGAGGTCGAGGCGACGGTCACCGACGACCGCGACGGCTGGGCCGTACAGGCCGAACTGGACGCCTGGGTACGCGCCCTCGAAGTACCGGTAGAGCGCACCACCGACACCTATGACTCCCTCGTCCGTTCCGCCAGGGCCTAGCGGATCCTCGGTGTTCCCCGTGGCGTCGGCACGAGCGGTCCCTCCGGCGGGAACGATCCGCCTGGAGGTGCCCTTGGACGATGTCGAGGACCTCGAATTCTGGCGGGACGTCAACGACCGAGGGCTGAACGGGACCCCGCTCTACTACCGCCCCTTCCTCGAACGCAAGGCGGAACGGTGCGCAGCGGTGATCACCGCCCTGGCCCGAGCCGAGCCCGGCGGTGTCCTGTTCCACTGCGGGGCCGGACGTGACCGCACCGGCCTGGTGTCCCTGCTGCTGCTCGTCCTGGCCGGGGTGCGGGCCGACGCGATCGCCGACGACTACGCACTCTCCACCGCCGAACTCGTCCCCCTCTTCGCCGCGATGGGACGACGGGACCGGGGGCCGATGATCGAGTCCCTGATGGCCGAACGGGGGACGACGCTCCGGGGGAGCGTCCTCGACGTCCTCGACGGGTTGGACGTACGGGCCCACCTCCTGGAGGCGGGGGTCGAAGAGCGGGACCTGGCCGGTGTCCGGGCCCGACTCCTGGGTCGAGCCCTCGGGTGGCGAGGCCGGGACCACCGGTGATCCGTGGCGGGTGGTCCCTCGACCTCCTCCCCTCCGGGAGGAAGGTCACCGTTTGGTGCGGGCCTCCAGCCAGGTGGTGATGAGGTCCAGGACACGGTCGCCGGCGGTGTCGTGCAGGAGTTCGTGGTAGCCGCCTTCGACGGGGTGGAACTCCTTGTCGTCGACGGGCAGCGATTCCACGAACAGGCGGCTCTGTTCCGGGTCGGTGACGGTGTCCTCGGTGCCGTGCACGACCAGGCACGGTGTGCGCCAGTGCGCGATGCGGCGGCGGACGCCCGCGTTGACCTCCAGGGCGGTGGCGGCCACCCGCATCGGCAGGCGTCCTCGGAAGAACAGCGGGTCCTCCGCGAGTGCCTCGATCTGCTCGGTGAGGTGGGTGAGCCGTGAGGGCGGCTGTTTGGGCAGGGGCGCCGGGACGGTGGGCAGGAACAGTCCCAGCAGGTCGACGGCGGCGCGCACCGGGGGCGGGGGGAGCGGGAGCAGCGCGGGGGCGGTCAGCACCGCACCGTCGACGTCGGCGGGGTCCACGGTGACGCTGCCCGCCGTGATGAGCCCGCCGAGGGAGTGTCCGAACAGCAGGACCGGGAGGCCCCTCGCGCGCATGCGCCGCCGCAGGAGCACGTGGTCGATGACGGCCCGGCGCGCGTCCAGGGATCCCCGGCGGCCGGGGGCGCGTCCGTGGCCTTCGAGGTCGGCGGCCCACACCTCGAATCCGAGTTCCACCAGGTGGGGGATGAGCGTGTTGTGGGAGGTCACGAACCGTTCGGCGTATTCGGAGTAGCCGTGCTGGAGCTGGACGAGCGCTCTGGGGGTGCCCGCCGTCTCCCATACGTGGACGTCGCCCCCGGTGGGTGTGGTGCGGACTCCGGTCACGGTCGCTCCTTGGCGCAGGGGTCGGTGGGCCGATGGTGGAGGGGTACCCGTCGTGTGGTGGAGGATTCGCCTCAGGTGCCCGGTGTGTCGAGTTCGGCTTCGAGGAGGGGGCCGATGAAGGCGCGGAGACGGGCGGCCTCTTCGGTCGGGACGGCGCGGGTCGCGGGTTCGGTGTACATGATCAAGTACAGGTAGGTCCGGTACAGCGCCAACCGGTGGAGCGTGTCCGGGGTGAACTCCACATGGCCGCCGGCGTCGCGATAACCGGTGAGGAAGGCCGTGTCCCGGCGGATGTCGCCGAACAGTGCCAGGGAGGCCAGATCGGCGACCGGGTCGCCCCAGAAGGCGCGTTCGCCGTCGATGACACCGCTGAGCGCCGGCGTGTCGGGGGCGCCGTCGACCAGGACGTTGCCGTCCCACAGGTCGAAGTGGACGAGGACCGGGGTGCGCACCGCTTCCAGACGGTACAGGTGGGTGCGCAGGCGGGCGCGGATCTCGTCGGGGGCCCGGGGGAGACGCACCCCGTGGCGGTGGGCGTCGGTGAGGACCGCCTCGACCATGGCGGTGAAGGCCTCTGGCCAGGTGGGGGCGCGCAGCGGCGGGTTCTCGGGGTAGCCGAACGCCTCGCCGGTGATGGTGTGCAGGGCGGCGACGGCCCTGCCGAGGTCGTGGCGGACGCCGGCGAGGCCGTCGGGGGTCAGGCCCTCGCGGACCCGGTCCAAGGGGACGCCGGGGAGCCGGGTGGCCGCCAGGTAGTGGCGGCCCGGCTGGTCGGGGACGGTGCCCAGGTGCAGGGGTTCGGGGATCAGGGCGCCCAGGGCGGGGCGGGCCAGGGCGTAGACGCGGGCTTCGGCGCGGGTGATGCGGTGTTCGTAGGTCAGACGGGGCTGGTGGGACGGGGGTTCGATCTTGAGGACGAGGTCGGTGCCGTCGGCGAGGGTGACCAGGTGGACGGTGTTGTAGGTGCCGCCGGTGAGCGGGGCGTGGTGGCGGACGCGGGAGCGGGGCCCGAGCGCGGAGCGCAGGAGGGCCTCGACGAGGGGGGTGTTCACGGGGCGAGCCTAGGCCAGGCGCGCCGGTGCGTGTTCGCCGTAGCGCCCGGCATCGTGGCGCGGCCCTCCCGGGGGCGGACGGGGTCAGGGACGGGCGGGGCGCCGCAGTCGGCGGACGCCCCGGACGACCGCGCCGATGAGCAGGGCGTTGCCGAACGCGCCCAGGACGAACAGGGACCAGAGCACGACGGGGTCGGTCTGCGCCGACATCTCCGGGAACAGGGAGAACACCGACATGACGAGCACGCTGCACGGGAGCAGGTAGGCGGCCAGGGCGATCTCCGGCATGCTCGTCTCGGGGAAGCCGGGCCCCAGGTGCGTGTAGGCCGCCCAGCCGAGGAGGAGGGCGGCCGCGGCCAGGTAGAGGCGGGAGGGCGTGTTGTCCACCGCGGCGGCGAGGAGGTTCTTCACAGGGTCCCTTTCGTGTCGGTCCCCTTCAGCCTGGCGGGCGTCGGCACGGAGCGCACGGGTGCGCGTACTCAGGCGCCGGCGGGGCGGCCGGTGCCGGAGGCCTCGTGGGTGGGACGTGGGGGAGGCACCGGTGGGCGACGGCCGCTCCCGGTCCTTCGGAGGACGCGGTGGCGTACCGCCTCGGGGGTAGCGGTGCGGGCCCGGCGGTGTCACGTGATGCCGTACTTGTCGGGGACGCCGTAGGAGGTGGGTTCGCCGGGGGCGGTCTCCAGGTCCAGGGCCTTCTCGATCCCCTCCAGGGCGCGGGCCAGGCGGGGGGCGTTGCGGCGGTACACCTGGGGATGCGGGCGACCGGAGAAGTCGGTGCGGCGCCAGATGGAGTGGCGGACCCCCACCGTGATGTCGAGGAACCAGGGCGCCAGGTAGACGGTCGCGTCGACCAGGTCGTGCTCGCGTTCCTCGCGGCCCTGGGCGTCGATCCAGGCGCCCGGTCCGGACAGGGTGATGGACTGGGGTTCGGCGTCCGGGAGCCCGGCCGGGCGGCCGATGGGAACGTCGCGGGCCATGTCCGGTGCGGTGAGCGCGGCGGCCGGATCGATGTCCATGAGGGAGGCGAAGCCCGAGTACCCCTCGCCGGCGCGCAGCCAGGACACCTTCATGGTGCGGGGCACGCACAGGCCCTCGTCGGTGAGGACGTGGGCGGCGGTGGCGAGTCGGTCGCAGGCGTCGGCGAGGGTGAGGTCGTCGTCGTCGGAGTTCACCTCCCAGGACCAGGAGGCGATGTGGTCGAGCGTCTTGGGCAGCACGGGGTCGGTGGTCCCTCTCGGGGCGGGGCGGCCGGGGTCGCCCGGCGCGGGTCAGGCGCCGGAGTCGGGTTCGAAGCGGATCAGCACGGACTTGGAGGTGGGGGTGTTGCTCACCTCGGCCGTGGAGTCCAGGGGTACCAGCACGTTGGTCTCGGGGAAGTACGACGCGGCGCAGCCGCGGGCCGTGGGGTAGTGCACGACCCGGAAGTGGGGGGCGCGGCGTTCGCGGCCGTCGGGCCATTCGCCCACCAGGTCGACGTGGGCGCCGTCGGCCAGGCCGAGGTCGGCGGCGTCGTCGGGGTTGACCAGGACGACGCGGCGGCCGTCGGTGATGCCCCGATAACGGTCGTCGAGCCCGTAGACGGTGGTGTTGTACTGGTCGTGGGAGCGCAGGGTCTGGAGCAGCAGACGACCCTCGGGGATCTCCGGGGCGTGGGTGCCGTTGGCGGTGAAGTTGGCCTTGCCCGTGGCGGTCGGGAAGCGGCGCTCGTCGCGGGGCCCGTGGGGCAGGGTGAAGCCGTCGCGTCGGCGGGCCTTGGCGTTGAAGTCGTCGAAGCCGGGGACGACGGCGGCGATGTGGTCGCGGATGCGGTCGTGGTCGGCGAAGGCGGACCAGGCCACGGGTGTCTCGCCGAACAGGCGGGAGCCCAGGGCGCGCACGATGTCCACTTCGGAGCGCATGTGCTCCGACAGGGGTTCCAGGACGCCGTGGGAGGCGTGGACGCGGCTCATGGAGTCCTCCACGGTCACCCAGCGGGGGCGGCCCCGGTGCAGGTCGCGGTCGCTGCGGGCGAGGGTGGGCAGGATGAGGGCCCGGGTGCCGGTGACGACGTGGGAGCGGTTGAGCTTGGTGGACACGTGCACCGTGAGGCCGACGCGGCGCATGGCGTCCTCGGTGAGGTGGGTGTCGGGGGTGGCGGCGACGAAGTTGCCGCCCATGGCGAAGAACACCCGGATCTCGCCTCGGGCCATGGCGCGGATGGCGTTGACGGTGTCGTGGCCGTGTTCGCGGGGCGGCTCGAAGTGGAACTCGTCGGCGAGGGCGTCGAGGAAGGCGGGGGAGGGGCGCTCGAAGATCCCCATGGTGCGGTCGCCCTGCACGTTGGAGTGGCCGCGGACCGGGCACACGCCGGCGCCGGGCCGGCCCACGTTGCCGCGCAGCAGGAGGAAGTTGACGACTTCGCGGATGGTGGGCACGGAGTGCTTGTGCTGGGTCAGGCCCATGGCCCAGCACACGACGACGCGCTGTGAGGCGATGGCCATGGCGGCGATCTCCTCGATGAGGGCGCGGTCCAGGCCGGTGTCGTGTTCGGTGCGGGCCCAGAACGCGTCGGCGGGTTCGGCGAGGAGCGCCTCGGCGAAGGCGTCGAAGCCGTGGGTGTGGGCGCCGATGAACTCCCGGTCCAGGACGGCGCGGCCGTCGCGGTCGGCCTCCAGGAGGATGCGGTTGAGCGCGGAGAAGAGGGCGAGGTCGCCGCCCAGGCGGATCTGGGCGAACAGGTCGGTGAGTTCGGTGCCGCGCCCCAGGAGCCCGCCGGGGTGCTGGGGGTTGCGGAACTCGCGCATGCCCGCTTCCGGGAGCGGGTTGACGGTGACGACGCGGGTGCCCTTCTTCTTGGCGCGCTCCAGGGCGGTGAGCATGCGCGGGTGGTTGGTGCCGGGGTTCTGGCCGGCGACGATGATGAGGTCGGCCTCGTACAGGTCCTCCAGGGAGACGCTGCCCTTGCCCACGCCCAGGGTCTCGGTGAGCGCGGATCCGGAGGATTCGTGGCACATGTTGGAGCAGTCGGGCAGGTTGTTGGTGCCCAGTTGGCGGGCGAGGAGCTGGTAGGCGAAGGCGGCCTCGTTGCTCGTGCGACCGGAGGTGTAGAACACGGCCCGGTGGGGGGAGTCCAGGGCGCGCAGTTCGTCGGCGATGAGGTCCAGGGCGTCGTCCCAGCCGATGGGCGTGTAGTGGGTGGCGCCTTCGGCCAGGTACACGGGTTCGGTGAGACGGCCCTGCCGTCCGAGCCAGTAGCCGGAGCGTTCGGCGAGTTCGGCGACGGGGTGGTCGGCGAAGAAGGCGGGGGTGAGGGCGCGCGCGGTGGCCTCCTCGGCGACGGCCTTGGCGCCGTTCTCGCAGAATTCGGCGCGGTGCCGCCTGTCGCCCTCGGGCCAGGCGCAGCCGGGGCAGTCGAAGCCGCGTTTCTGGTTGACGGCGAGCATGGCGGGCAGCCCGCGCCGCACCCCGGCGTGTTCGGCGACCTCTTTGACGCTGTTGAGCACGGCGGGCAGCCCGGCGGCGGCGGTCTTGGGCGGACCGACGCGGGGCGCGTCCTGGGCGGGGTCGGGGCCGGTGGGGCGGTCGCGTCTCATGGTCGCGATTCTCTCACCCATGGGTCGCGCGCCTCAAAGGGCCGAGGGGCGGACCGTGCGGGGCGGGGTTCCGGGATCTGTCGCCCGTGGTCGGCGGGCCCGGGTTCCGGTGGTGACGGGGCCCCGTGTGTCGCCGTCCGTGGGGAAGGGGGCGTCGATCGGCGCCGGCCCGTCGTGTGGGGGCCCGGCGGGAGGGGTCTCCGCCGGGCCGATCGGACGTCAGGGGGTGTTGAACAGCGCGCTGACCGATTCGCCGTTGTGGATGCGGCGGATGGCCTCGGCCATGGCCGGGGCGATCGACAGCACCCGCAGCTTGGGGGTGACCTTCTCGGGGGCCAGCGGGACGGTGTTGGTGCAGACGATCTCGGTGACGTCGTCCATGGCGGTGAGCCGGTCCAGGGCGCCGTTGGTGAACAGCCCGTGCGTGCACGCCACCCGGATCGACCGCACCTTGTGCTCGCGCAGCCGCTCGATGAGTTCCACGACGGTGCTGCCCTTGGCGACCTCGTCGTCGAGGATGATGACGTCGCGGTCGGTGACGTCGCCGATGACCGAGGTGATGCTGACCCTATCGTCGCTGAAGCGCTGTTTGGCCCCCGCGGCGACGGGGGTGTCGAGTCGACGGGCGAACGCGGAGGCGGCCTTGGCGTTGCCGAAGTCGGGGGAGACCACGACGGTGTTGGAGAGGTCGTCGCCGTGGAAGTGGTCGGCGAGTTCGCTGAGGGCGTGCAGGTGGTCGACGGGGACGCTGAAGAACCCGTGCACCTGCGGGGAGTGCATCGTCATGGTCAGGACGCGGTCGGCTCCGGCGGTGGACAGCAGGTCGGCGACCAGGCGGGCGCCGATGGAGATGCGCGGGGCGTCCTTCTTGTCGGAGCGGGCGTAGGCGAAGTGCGGCATGACGACGGTGGTGCGCGCGGCGGAGGCGCCCCGGGCGGCGTCCAGCATGAGCAGCAGCTCCACCAGGTTCTCCTGGACCGGCGGCACCAGCGGCTGGATGATGAACACGTCGCGTTCGCGGCAGTTGTCCTGGAGCTGGATCTCCAGGCAGTCGTTGGCGAAGCGGGAGACGCGGGTCGGAGAGAGCGGTTTGCCGAGGTCGGCGCAGATCTCCTCGGCGATCTCGGGGTGAGCGCTGCCGGAGAAGATGACGATGTCTCGCACGGATGTCCCTGTGTCGTGGGAGCGAATGGGCCGCAATGAGAGTACTGCCCGCGTTCCGGCCGCTCACGGCCTACCGGGTGTCGACGCGGTGGGGATGATCTGGGAAGACGACGCGGACGCTCCGGGGCGGGCCGCTCCGAAGGCGACCCGTCCCGGCGGTCGGCGGGTCGTGCGGTCCCTTGACGCCGTGGGGCGGCGCCGTCGGGGACGCGGGAGCCCTCGGCGGACGGGGCGTCGCTCATGGGGAGGACGTCGGTGCGCCCGCGGGCGGGAGAATCTCACGTCAAGGCGGGGTGGGAGCGCGGAAAGGCCCCGGAGCGCCGAACCGCTCCCCGGAAGTCGGACCGGGCATCCGGTGCCATCGACCGGGGAGCGGTCCCATGAGAGCGCACGGCTCGCGCGCCCCGGGGTCACTCCCGGTCGAGCGTCTCGTGGACGAGGGGGACGATGCCGTCCAGGGCGTAGGAGATGCCCAGGGTGGAGCCGCTGGAGAAGGCGTTGGCCAGCGCCGGGTCGTCCATGATGATCAGTCGGCCGTCCTCGGCCGATCCGATGCCCTGGAGCACCGGGTCCTCGCGCAGGACGTCGGCGGTGTCGCCGATGGGGAAGACGATGGTCAGGTCCGCGTCCAGGACCTCCACCAGTTCCGGGCTGAGGTCCACGTAGAACGCGCCGTCGGCCATGTCGGTGATCTCGGACTCGTACTGGAAGCCGAGGTTCTGGAGCAGGTCCACGCGGCCGTCGCCGGGCACGTAGGCGCCGTACCGGCCGTCGAAGTAGGCGCCGACGGCGATGGTCAGGTCGGCGAAGTCGGGGTTCTCCTCGCGGATCGTCTCGAATTCGGCCTCCAGCCCGGCGATGAGCTCCTCGCCGCGCTCGTCCTCGCCGAGGACCTGCGCGACCTGGCGGGTCTGCTCCTGCCAGGTGGTGCCGTAGGTGACCTCGACGCCGGGCGGCGGGCCCACGACCGGGCCCAGGGGCGAGAGCAGGTCGTAACGGTCCTGGGAGTTGTCGGAGCGGGTGTCGAGGACGACGTCCGGGTCCAGGGTGGCGATCTCCTCCAGGTTCGGCTCCAGGGTGGCCAGCTGGGCGGGCTCGGAGTCGAACAGGTCGGCGGCCCAGGGGCCCACACCGGGGGCGCCGTAGCCCTGCCAGTCGGCGACGCCGACCGGCTGTACGCCCAGGGCGAGCGCGGTCTCGGCGTCGGACCAGCCCATGGCGACGACGTTGGTGGGGCGGTCCTCGACGGTCACGTCGCCGAACAGGGTCTGGACGGTGACCGGGTAGCCTTCGGCGCTCTCACCGGAGGCGTCGGGGGAGCCGCCGGTGGCCTGGCCGCCGCAGGCGGCGAGCATCAGGACGGAGAGCGCGCCGGCGGCGATCGCGCCGCCGCGGGTCAGCGGGCCACGGTTCATGGAGCCTCATTCGTGGGAGAAGATCAGATGAGCTTAGCCTTGCCTAAGCGAAATCATAGTGGCGCGGCCGAGGGGCGGGCGCACAACGGTACGAAGGGGTGCGTCGTGGTGCCGGGGAATCCCCGCCCTGGGGCGGTTTCCGTGGGGGCGGGGCCCTCGGAGCGGCCGTGGGTGGCGGGGGTCACATCCGGGTCCGGCGGGCTGGAGGCGGGTTCGCCGCGCTTCGCGCACCTGGCTACCCTGATCGCGGCACGTCGACAGGTGAATGGAATGATCGGATGATCACATGCTCAAGCGCGGGCGTGCGCCCCGGATCGAAGGGGACCACCGCGTGAGCGACCCCGCCCCCGTCGATGTACGCGCCCTGGCCCGGCGCACCCTCGCCCGCAACCGTCGCGACGTCGTCCTCGGCGTCATCCTGCTCTCCCTCCACCAGCTCGCCGAGGCGCTGGTCCCCGTCGCCATCGGCCTCACCATCGACCGGGCCGTCGTCACCGGCGACGTCGGTGTGCTCGCCCTGTGCGTCGCGGGGCTGCTCACCCTGTTCACGGTGCTGGCCTTCGCCTACCGCGTCGGCGCCCGCTTCACGCTGCGCGCCACCGAGAACGAGGCCCACCTGCTGCGCGTGGAGGCCGCCCGCCGTGCCCTGGACCCGCGCGGCGAACGCAGCGGACTGCGGACCGGCGAGGTGTTGTCGGTGGCCACCTCCGACGCCGAACAGGCCGCCCTGTACGTGCGGGCCTGGGCCGGGCTCATCGCCATGACGACCGCCATCGTCGTCACCACCGTCGCCCTGCTCACCATCGACGTGCCCTTGGGCGTGGGCGTCCTGGTGGGCGTGCCCGTGATGATGCTCCTGCTGCGCGTCCCCGCCGCCCACATCACCCGGCGCAGCGAGGCCAAACAGGCCACCGCCGCCGGCGCCACCGCCCTGGCCACCGACCTGGTCGGCGGACTGCGGGTCCTCATGGGCATGGGCGCCCGCGAGGCCGCCGCCGTCCGCTATCGCGCCGCCAGTGCCCGGGCCCTGCGCGCCTCGGTGTCCGCCGCCGCCAGCAACGGCGTCTACCGGGGCGTGGTGTCGGCCGCGAGCCTGCTGTTCCTGGCCTGCGTGGCCGCCGTCTCCGGGTGGATGGCCCTCCAGGGACGGCTGAGCATCGGGGAGCTCATCACCGTGGTGGGCCTGGCCCAGTTCCTCGCCGAACCCGTCCAGGGGCTGGGCATGGTCGGTCAGATCTTCGCCACCGCCCGCGCCTCCGCCCGCCGCCTGGTCCGCCTGCTCGACGCCCCCGACGCCGTCGCCCCCGGCGACCGTGCCCCGGAGGGGGACGCGGTCGTGGAGCTGGCCGACGTCACCTACCGGACCCTGCGCGGGGTGGACCTGCGCCTCGAACCCGGGCGGACCGTCGGGGTGCTGGCCACCGACCCGCGCGACGCCGAGGCGCTCCTGGAACTGCTCTCCGGGCGCGCCGCGCCCACGGAGGTGGAGGGCGCCGTCACCGTCGGCGGGGTCCCCGTCCACGACCTGGACCTGGCGGCCCTGCGCGCCGCCGTCCTGGTGGAGGAGCACGGGGCGACCCTGTTCGAGGGGACCCTGCGCACCAATCTGGCCACCGGAACCGACCGCGACGAGGCCCACCTGTCGGCCGCGCTGCGTGCGGCCGGGGCCCAGGACCTGGTCACCGGCCACCCCGACGGCCTCGACCGGCCGATCACGGACCGGGCCGCCAACCTGTCCGGCGGACAGCGCCAACGCACCGCCCTGGCCCGCGCCCTGGCGGCCGACCCGCCGGTGCTGGTCCTGCACGACCCCACCACGGCGGTGGACGCCGTCACCGAGGAGGCGATCGCCCGGGGGGTGAGCGCCCTCCGCGCCGAGCGCGTTCCGGTCGGGGCCACCCTGGTGGTGACGGGCAGCCCGGCGCTGCTGGCCCGCGCCGACGAGGTGGTGGTGCTGATCGACGGGCGCGTCCGGGGCCGGGGGACCCACGCCGACCTGGTCCGCGACGATCCCCGTTACGGCGAGGCGGTGCTGCGGTGAGCGTCGGTCTGGTGGGTCCCCCGCGTGGGGGCGCCTTTTCCGCGGGGTGTGCCCGCCTGTCCGGGGCCGATGCCGGGGCCGATGCGCCCTCGTGCGGGTGTGCTGTGGTGGGGGTCGGTCTGGTGGGTCCCCCGTACGCGGGCGGCTCGGCGGCGCGGTGCTCCTGTCGGTGCGGTGCGGCGATGACCGCGTACGGGAAGACGCCCCCGAGGCCCGCTCGGAGAACGGACGAGGGTGTGCGCACGCCCGAACGAGGAAGGACGGTGACCGCGTGAGCGCGACCGACGAACACGCGGACCTGCTGCCCACGGCGTCGGCCCGCCGCACCTGGGCCGTGCTCGGCGACGGGGTGCGGCGCAGCGGCTGGGGCACCCTCCTGTCCCTGGTCGTCGTCCTGATCGGCAGCGGTGTCGGACTGATCGCGCCCTGGGTGCTGGGCGCCATGGTCGACGACATCACCGCCGGGGCCGGGCTCGACCCCGTGCTGCGCGCCGCCGGGATCATCGCCGCCGCCGCGGTGGTCGGCGGACTGCTCACCGGCCTGGGCGGCTGGCTGGTGAGCCGGTCCGGCGAGATGATCCTGGCCCGGTTGCGCGAACGCGTCATGGACCGGGTCCTGCACATGCCCGCGGCCCGCCTGGAGCGGGTCCGCGTCGGAGACCTGCTGTCCCGGGTCGGGGACGACGTCGCCGTGGTCACCGCCGGCATCGCCCGCAACGGTTCCGACGTGGTCGTGGCCATGGCCACCGTGCTGTTGACCGCCGTGGGCATGACCGCGCTGGACTGGCGGTTGGGGCTGGCGGGATTGTGCGCCCTGCCGGTGTACGTGTGGGCGGCCCGGTGGTACCTGCCGATCTCGGGCCCCTACTACGCCCGTGAGCGGGTCGCGATGGGCGAGCGTTCGCACGCGATGATGGGCGCCCTGAGGGGACGCGCGGCCGTGCGCGCCTACCGCGTCGAGGCCGAGCACGAGGGCCGTGTCGCCGAGCGTTCCCGGGCGGCCATGGACATCACGGTCTCGGTGTTCCGCCTGCTCACCCGGTTCGGGTCGCGCCTGAACGGCGCCGAGTGCCTGGGCCTGACGATGGTGCTGGTCACGGGCTTCTGGCTGGTGCGCGGTGACCTGGTGACGGTGGGCGCGGTGACGGCCGCGGCCCTGTACTTCCACCGCTTGTTCGGTCCGATGATGTTCCTGGTCATGAACTTCAACGAGGTGCAGTCGGCCGGGGCGAGCCTGGCCCGGCTGGCCGGGGTGGTCGACCTGCCCGAGGCCCCCGAGCCTCGGGACGCGCGCGAACCGCAGGACGCCTCGGTACGGGTCAAGGCGGTCGCGCACCGATACGGTCCCGGTGCCCCGCCCGCCCTGGACGGGGTGTCGTTGGAGATCGCTCCCGGGGAACGGGTGGCCCTGGTGGGCGCCAGCGGTGCCGGTAAGACCACGTTGGCCGCGATCATCACGGGGCTGCGCGTCCCGGACGAGGGCGAGGTGCACCTGGGCGGGGTGCCCTTGGCGGACCTGGGCGAGAGCCGCCTTCGCGGACACGTGTACCTGGTGAGTCAGGAGACGCACGTGTTCGCCGGGACCCTGCTGGAGGACCTGCGGCTGGCCCGCCCGGAGGCCACCGAGGCCGAGGCGGAGGCCGCGTTGGCGCGGGTGGACGCGCTCACCTGGGTGCGGGCCCTGCCGGAGGGGCTGCGCACCGTGGTCGGTGAGGGCGGGCACGCGCTCACCGCCGAGCAGTCCCAGCACCTGGCGTTGGCCCGACTGGTGTTGGCCGACCCGCCGGTGGCGGTGCTGGACGAGGCCACCGCCGAGGCGGGCAGCGCGGGTGCCCGACGTCTGGAGCGGGCCTCCCTGGCCGCCACCGAGGGCCGCACCACGTTGGTGGTCGCCCACCGTCTCACCCAGGCTCGGGCCGCCGACCGGGTGGTGGTGATGGACCACGGTCGGATCGTCGAGCAGGGCCCGCACGAGGCCCTGGTCGCGGCGGGCGGCCGTTACGCCGACCTGTGGCGCGGTTGGCGGGGTGCTCCGAACCCGTGACCCTCCCGGACGGTGCCCGACGAGGCTCCGGTCGCGGTCGGTGGCGGTCACACCGAGCCGTGGCCGGGCCGGTGGTCCGCCCCGGTCCGTGACCTCCCCGGGCGGGCCGGCGGCTCCCGTCGAGGAGGGCCGGCAGGCGTCGGTCGGCCGAGTGCGCGGGACCCGCCGAGGGAGGCTCCGCACATTCCCACCGTCAGTGGTGGGTGCGCACCACCACGCGCACGCCCCGGTAGTCGTCCAGTCCGGTGAGCAGGGTCGGGCGGCCGTGCACGCTCGCCGGGGCGCCCTCGCGGACGGCGGCGCCGAAGAAGTCGGCCCAGGCGTAGGCGGCCTCCGGGCCCGCCTTCGAGGCGGTGCCGTGCAGCCCGCCGGAGCGGTCCAGCAGCCATTCCACCGGTGGAAGTCCGTGTTCGGACTCGGCGGCCACCAGCCGGGTCAGCAGGGCGGCGGCGCGACCGCGCGCCTCGTGCGCTCGTTCCTCGGACGTGTCGACCGGTTCCACCATGCCGTCCCCCCGTCGTTCCCCGCCGGAACGGGGATCGGTCGTGTTCGAGGTCCATTCTTCCCGGGATCGGGTCGGCGCGGCGGGAGAATCCCGGATCTGTGGACAACGCCCCCACCAGGTCCCTAGCCGCGCGCCGCGGCCACGGGGACGGCCGGCACACCGATCCCCTCAAGGGCGGCGGAAGGCCGGGTGGTCCTCGCGACGCCGGGGGCCCGTTGAGCCCGTACGCTCGGGCTGGTTGGATCTCCTGGGGCGGAAGCCGGTTCCGCCCGGTAGGTCGGAGGTGGCGCATGAGGTCCGTTCCCGGCACGGGGAGTCCCTGGCTCCGTCGTTTCCACGCGCGGGAGGGGGCGCGGCTCACGGTCGTGCTGTTCCCGCACGCGGGCGGGTCGGCGAACTTCTATCGGGAGTGGTCGGCGGACCTGCCCGAGGAGTACGCCCTCCTCGTCGTGCAGTACCCGGGCCGGGAGACCCGGATGGGGGAGCCCCCGGTCGACCGGATGGAGGACCTCGCCGAAGGCGCCGTCGCCGCGATCGAGGAGTGCGTGAGCGGACCCTACGCGCTGTTCGGGCACAGCATGGGCGCCCTGGTCGCCTACGAGAGCACCCGACGGTTGGCGAAGGGGCCGCTGGGCGCCCCGGTGCGGCTGTTCGCGTCGGCCCGGTGCGCCCCCGGCCGGGAGGGGCCGACCGCCGGGGTGCACCTGTTGGACGACGACGGTCTGGTCGCCGTCATCGAGGCACTGGGCGGCACACCCCCGGGCGTGCTGGCCGACCACGGCCTGCGGTCCTTGGTGCTGCCCGCCGTGCGGGGCGACTACCGGCTCGTCGACACCTACCGCCCGACCGCGCCCGCCCCCGTGGACGTGCCCGTCACGGCGCTGGCCGGGGCCGACGATCCCTCGGTCACCCCCGAGGAGGTGGCGGCGTGGGCGGAGACGACCACGCGCGGGCACGTCCTGGAGGTGCTGCCGGGCGACCACTTCTTCCCGGTGCGCCACCGTGCCGAGGTGCTGCGGATCCTCGCCCGGGACCTGGCCGGCTGATCACAGACGCGGGTCGACCGCCTCGCCCGCCGGCCCCTCGACCCTGTCGCGGTCCAGGGCGGTGACCACGTAGGCGCCCTCGGCTTCGGAGTCGTCGGTCCAGGTCGTGTCACCGGTGACCCCGAGCAGGGTGTCGGCGGTGAGGGTCTCGCAGACGTCCTCGACCCCGCCGGATTCGATGATCTCGGCGTGTTCGGGGGCGATCCGGTAGACGGCGTAGAGGCGGGCGTCGTCGTCGGCCCGCCATGTCAGGTCGGTGCCCTCGTCGGAGGCGGTGGCGGTCAGGCCGCGCACCGCGCCCACCCGGGGGTCGGCGTCGGCCGGCACGTCGGCCAGGGGCGGCAGGGCCGGGTGCGCGTAGTACTCCTCGCGCACGTGGGCGAACGCCTCGGCGGCCTCCTCGGTGAGGGAGGTGAAGGAGAAGTAGACGTCGCCGTCGATCCCGTCGATCCCGGAGGAGTGGTCGAGCTGGTCGGTGAGGGCGTTCTCGCCCTGCCATCCCGGCTCGCCCGCCCGGTAGGCGGCCTGGCCGATGTACAGGTCCACGTCGGTGTCGGCGACCTCGTTCGCCCACCAGTCGGCCAGGACCTCGTAGTCGGCGGCGGCGAATCCGCGCTCCCAGTACAGCTGGGGGACCACGTAGTCGATGGTGCCCTCGCGGATCCAGGCGCGGGTGTCGGCGTGCTGGGCGGCGTAGGACTCCAGCCCCTCGGTGGCCGATCCGGTGGGGTCGCTGCCGTCGTTGCGCCAGATGCCGAAGGGGGAGATGCCGAACCGCACCCAGGGCTTGGTCTCCTCGATGCGTTCGTGGATGCCGGCGACGAACCGGTTCACGTTGTCGCGCCGCCAGTCGTCGCGGTCGTCGAAGTCGCCGCCGTGGGCCTCCCAGGAGGCGTCGTCGTCGAACTCCTCGCCGTCCTTGGGGTAGGGGTAGAAGAAGTCGTCGAAGTGGACGCCGTCGATGTCGTAGCGCTCCACGACGTCCATGATGACGTCGGTGACCCACGCCCGCACCTCGGGGTCTCCGGGGTCGAGGAAGCCCTCGCCGCCGTAGCGGATCATCCAGTCGGGGTGCTCGTTGACGGGGTGGTCGTCGGCGAGGGTCTCCAGGTCGGAGGAGACGCCGACGCGGTAGGGGTTGAACCAGGCGTGCAGTTCCAGACCGCGTTCGTGGGCTCCGGCGACGGCGTACTCCAGGGGGTCGTAGCCGGGGTCGCCGCCCTGTTCGCCGGTGAGGTAGCGCGACCAGGGCTCCAGGTCGGAGGCGTAGACGGCGTCGGTGGTGGGGCGCACGTGCAGGAAGACGGTGTTGAGGCCCAGCTCCGCGGCCTCGTCCAGACGGGCGTCGAGTTCGGCCCGCTGCTCGTCGGCGGACAGGCCGGGCTCGGAGGGCCAGTCGATGTTGCCGACGGTGGTGAGCCAGGCGCCGCGCATCTGGCGTTTGTCGTCGGCCGCCCCGCACAGGGCGGCGCCGGGGCCGGGGTCGGCCGATCCGGTGGTGCCGACCATCGCGTAGCCGGCCAGGACGAGCCCCGCCGTGGCGCCGAGCGCCACCCATCGTCGGTACGGGTGCGAAGCCGGGCCGGCGTGTCGACCAGAAGCCACGGGATCTCCTCTGAGCTGCCTCCACGGTGCGCCCGGTGGCGCACCGGAGCTCAGACTAGGTCATTGCATAACGTTTTGGACACTCTGGGGCGTAGGGGAGATTATCTTTACCTTTTTCGGGGAGGCGGCGACGCTAGTCGGTGACGGCCTGCCCGTGCTTCCAGTACCCGATGAAGGTGATGTCGTCCTTGGCCACCCCGCGCTCGCGCACCAGGTGCCGGCGCAGCTCGGTGGGCAGCGCGTTCTCGCCCGCGATGAAGCAGTACGGGCGCTCCTCGGGAAGGTCGGCGGCGCGGACCGTCTCCAGGGCCAGGCGGCCCGGCACCTCGTGCGGGTCGGTGCGCGGCAGCCAGTGCACCTCCACCCCCGGCAGCGACCGCAGGGGGCGCACGTCGGCGGCGGAGGGCACCTCCAGGTACACCCGGGCGCGCAGGCTCTCGGGGGCCTGCTCCAGGATCGACACGATCGCCGGGAGCGCGCTCTCGTCGCCCACCAGGAGCTGCGTCCCGGCCTCGGGGGAGGGCAGGTAGTAGACGCCGTCGGTGAGCAGGCCGATCTCGTCGCCCGGCCGGGCGACGCGGGCCCAGGCGGAGGCGGGACCGCCCTCGCCGTGGTCGACGAACTCGATGTCCATCTCCAGGGCGGACGGGTCGAAGCGGCGCACCGAGTAGTTGCGCACGTAGGGCTGCCGCTCCTTGGGCATCGCGTACAGCTGCGACACCCAGCGCCGGTCCGCGGTGGTGGGCAGGTGCACCCGTTCCTGGCCGGGGCGGGGCAGGAACAGGCGCACGAACTGGTCGCGGCCCAGGAACTCGAAGTCGGCGAGTTCGTCCCCGCCCAGGGTCACGTTGACGAAGTGCTCGGTGATCCGCTCGGTGCGCACGACGCCGGCGCGCATCACGGCGCGGTGGGAGGGGTTCTCGACACGCACGGGAACACTCTTCTCGGTCGGGGACGAACAGACACGAAACTCACATGAGGTTAGCCTTACCAACCGTGTTAGTCGACCGGGGGCGGCCGTGCCCGGATCCGAACACCTCCCGCACCACCCGTGCCCGGCCCGGCCCCGTACGTTCGCCGACGACACGAGAGGCCCGTCGTGTCCATCCCGCGATCCGACGCCCCCGCGCGGGGGCGTCCTCAGGCCGGTCCCAGACGGCGGTCCAAGATCGCGGCCAGCGACGCGCACCCGCGTCGCAGGTCGGCCGGGTGCGCCGAGCCGTACCCCAGCACCAGACCGTGCACCGTCGGTTCGGCGTGGCTGGTGCGACCGGTGTCGTCCACGATCACCCCGTGTGCGGCGGCCTCGGCGACCACCGGGGCCACCGCCTCGGCCGGTAGTGGCAGCATGGCGTGCAGCCCGGCGGTGTCCCCGGTCAGTCGGGGCCCCAGGTGTTCGATGACCAGGGCCCGACGGCGCGCGTACTCCAACCGCATCCGCCGCAGGTGCCGGTCCAGGTCACCGCGTTCCAGCAGCAGCGCCGTGGCGGCCTGCACCGCTCCCGGGGTGCGGTCGGTGAGGCCGTGGCGCACCCGCGCCAGGTGCTCCACCAGATCGGGTTCGGCGACGATCCACCCGATGCCCAGGTCCGGGGTGAGGGTCTTGGACAGGGTGCCCAGCAGCACCACCCGGCCCGGGTCCATCCCGTACAGGGCGGGCAGCGGCGCCACGTCGTAGCGGAACTCGGCGTCGTAGTCGTCCTCGACGACCACGGCCCCGGTCTCGCGGGCCCAGGCGATGAGGCGTTCGCGCCGGGGGACCGGCAGCCTGCCGCCCAGCGGGTACTGGTGGGCGGGGGTGGTGTACACCAGACCCAGGTCGCGGGGCAGGCCGTCGGTGACGAGGCCGTCGCCGTCCACCGGGCAGGGGACGATGCGCGCGCCGCGCGCGGCCAGGACGGTGCGGGCCTTTCCGTAGCCGGGCTCCTCCACCCCCGCCCGGTCGCCCGGGGCGATCAGGGCCGCCCCCGTCAGGTCCAGGCCGTTGCCGGTGCCCCGGGTGACCAGGATGTTCTCCGGTCCCACGGCGATGCCGCGGGCGCGGCGCAGGTGGTCGGCGAGCAGGCCGCGCAGCCGGGGCAGACCGCGCGGATCCGGGTCGTCGTCGTGGGGCAGGTCGGCGGCGTGCCGCCAGGCGCGGCGCCAGGCGGCCCGGTCCACCGCGTGTACCCAGGGCGCCCCCGGGCGCAGGTCGATGAGGCCGCGTTCGCGCAGTTCGGTGCGGGAGGGGCGGTGCTCGTGCCGGGCGATGCCCCCGCCCCGGGCGGCGGCGGTGCGCCAGGCGGGCTCGATGGGGCCGCGTTCGACGGGTGCGGGTGCGGCACCGGGGGCGACGAAGGTGCCCGATCCGTGCCGGCCCTCCAACCAGCCCTCGGCGTACAGCTGCTGGTAGGCGTCGGTGACGACGGTGCGGCTGACGGCCAGCTGGGCGGCGAGGGTGCGGCTGGAGGGCAGGCGCTCGCCCGGGACGAGGGAACCGTCGGACATCGCCGCGCGCAGCGCGGCGGCCAGCTGGACCGTGAGCGGGACGGCGTCGGCCCGGTCCAGGCGCAGGGCCGGTTCGGCGTGGTGGCGGGGCACGGGGGCGCTTTCCAGGGCTGGAGATACGGGGCGGGCGGCAGGAACGGGCCGGACATCCGAGACGAATCATCGGACATGTATCTCATATTAGCGCCGAGTGGGCGGTGCCCACCGTTCTCGCCGGTGGAGACCGGGGCCGGTGCGACGAGGCGGCCCTCGACATCCCCGCCCGGACTCGACGGCGGTCGTGTCGCGAGGCGCGGGCGGGACCGTCCGGTTCCCCGTTCACCGCCCGGAACGGGAGGTCGGGAAAGTGGTCGTGGGTTTTCGCCCGGAAGTGGCCCTGGGTCGCAGGCCACCCGGACCCTAGCGTGAAGACATGCGCCCTACCACCGAAACCCCGCGGCCCCCGCGGCCCTCCGCCGCCGCGCACGCCCCGCTCTCGGCCACCGACCGGACCCGGCTGCGCCGGGGCGGGCACAAGCAGCGCACGGACCGCTCCGAGCTGTACGCCCTGCTCGACGAAGGCCTGTTCTGCCACCTGGGGGTGATCGTCGACGGCGCTCCCCGGGTGCTGCCCACCGCCTACGGCCGCATCGACGACACCCTGTACCTGCACGGGTCCACGGGCGCCCGGTCGTTGCGCACCGACTCGGAGGTGTGCGTGACGGTCACCCTGGTCGACGGTCTGGTGCTGGCCAGGTCGGCGTTCCACCACTCGGTCAACCACCGGTCGGCGATGATCTACGGCCGTCCCCGGGTGGTGGCCGAGGAGGCCGAGCGCACGGCCGGGCTGCGCGCTCTGACCGAGCAGATCTCCCCGGGGCGGTGGGACGCGGTCCGCGCGCCGGACCGCAAGGAGATGGCGGCCACCCGGGTGTTGGCGTTGTCGCTGGCCGAGGCGTCGGTGAAGGTCCGCACGGGGCCGCCGGTGGACGAGGAGGAGGACCACGCCCTGGACGTGTGGGCGGGGGTCGTCCCCGTGCGTCAGGTGTTCGGCGAACCCGAGCCGGACCCGCTGCTGCGGTCGGACATCGAGGTGCCGCGCCATGTCGGCGCGCGCCGTTCGCCCGTGTGACGCGGGGCGGGTCCGGAGGGACGATCGGTCCCTCCCCGTCCGTATCGTCCCCGCCGCTTTCGCGGGACCGGTTGTGTACGGAGCGTGATATGGCTATGGTCTGCTGTGATCACTCGCAGTAGCCGTGTCATCACGTGAAGGAGTGTGTCCTGTGTCGCGCGGTCTCTTGGCGCTCGCTCTGGCCCTGGTCCTGTCGATGGCCCCGGTGACGGACGGTGCGGTGATCGCGCGGGAAGCGCCGGGCACGTGCGACGAGCACAGCCGTTCGGGCGGCACCTGGAGCACCTCCTGTCGGGCCCTGCCCCGCCTGCCCCCCGGCCTGCCTCCCCGGGCCGTCGCCGAACGGATGCGCGCCCTGATGCCCCTGCCCGCCCCCCTGGGGGACACCGCCATGACCACCGTCACCGGCGTCCCCCTGTGCCTTCGCCCCGCGCGCCCGGCCCGCGCCGAGGTCGTCCTCACCTCCCGGGCCTTCGGTGAGACCGTCACCGTCGTGGCGGTTCCCGAGACCGCCCGTTGGGAGACGGGCGAGGGATCCGCCTTCACCTGCGCGGTCCCCGAGATCGGTTGCGTCCACACCTACACCCGTCCCTCCGGTGACGCCCCCGAAGGGGCCTTCCCCCTCACCCTCACCCTCACCTGGTCGCTGAGCTGGCACGACGGAGTCGGCAACGGCGGCACCCTGGAGCCTCTGTCCACCGCCGCCACCCGGGCCGTCCGGGTGCGCCACGTCGAGGCCCTCCTGTCCTGACCGGGCCGCGGCGGGCGGCCCGGCACCTCATGGCCGGAGCGACCGGTAGTGGGCGCGCGTCTCGGACGGAAGTCTCTCGATCGCCGCCCGCAGCAACGGACGCGGCGCCCGCGCCGCGTGCTCGTCCAGGAACGCGAGCAGCCGGGCGCGGTCCACCTCGCCGGCCGCCCGCAGCATCCACCCCACCGCCTTCTGGACGAGTTCGTGGCCGTCCTCGACGAGGATCCCGGACAGGGCGAAGGCGTCGTCCAGGTCCCCGTGCGCGATGAAGTGCGCGGTCGCCACGATCGCGGTGCGCCGCTCCCACGGGTCCTCCGAGCGCGCCAACGCGTACAGCACGTCGCGCGGCCGGTCGCGCAGGTGACGGCCGACCACGTGGTGGGCCGCCAGGTCCACCAGGTCCCAGTCGTTGACCCGGTCGTGGCGGCGCAGGTACAGCGCCGCGAGCACGCCGATCTCCTCGGGGGTGGCCTTGCGGTCCCTGGCCTTCTTCTCCATGATGCTCATCGCCCCGGCGCGTGCCTCGTGGACGGGGCTGTCCATGAGCTTTTCGATCTCCTCCGGCTCCATCGCCCGGAACTCCTTGGCCAGGGCGAAGACCGTGCCCATCCGCACGCCGATGAAGTGGTCGTCGGGGTCCTGATGGTCGGCGTCGAACCTGAAGTAGCGCTGGTACTTGCGCAATTCCTCGTCGCTGCGGTGCTCGTCGAGACGGGCCAGGAAATCCTCGGCCGTGGGAGATGTGCTCATGGGGACAGTAGATCGCGCGCCACCCACATTCGGCGAGCACCGACTCCGCGCAGAACGGCACGAGAGGAGGACATCAAGTGTCCTCCATGTTCGGGACGGTGGTGTTCGGGCCCATCGGGGCCCGTCCGACACAGGAGAACGAGGGGGACACATGACTGTTCTGGTGACCGGGGCGACGGGGAACGTGGGACGCCACCTGGTGCGGTGGCTGGTCGACCGGGGGCACCCGGTACGCGCGCTCACCCGCACCCCGGACCGCGCCGACCTGGGACCCGGGGTGGAGGTCGTCGGCGGCGACCTCACCGACACCGCGACCCTGACCGGGGCCTTCGCCGGGGTGGACGCCGTCCACCTCATCACCTTCGGGGGCGAGGGGGACGAACTCGACAACGCCGCCGACATCGTCGACCTGGCCGTGGCCTCCGGGGCGCGGCGCGCCACCGTCCTGGGCGCCTGGGGCGGCAGTCCGATGGAGCGCGCCGTACGCACCGACCTGCTGGAATGGACGCTCCTGGCCCCGGGGGAGTTCATGTCCGGGGCCCTGGAATGGGCCCCCGACGTGCACGGGGAGGGGGCCGTGCGCACCCTCTCCGACTGGCCCAGCGCCGTCGTGCACGAGGCCGACATCGCCGCCGTCGCGGGCGTCGCCCTCACCGAGGGCGGACACGGCGACCGCATCCACGTGCTGACCGGACCCGAGGCGCTCACCCCCGCCGCGCGGGCCGAGGCGATCGGGCGGGCCATCGGCCGCGAGGTCGCCTGGGTGCGCCTCACCGAGGAGCAGGAGCGCGCGCGTCTGCGCGCCCAGGGTTTCCCCGAGGAGTACGTCGAGTTCGGGATCTCCCTGGCCACCGACCCGCCCGAGACCGCCGACCGCGTCCTGCCCACCGTCGAGGAGGTCACCGGGCGTCCGGCCCGCACCTTCGCCGACTGGGCGCGGGACAACGCCGACGCCTTCCGGTCCTGAGCCGGCCGTCGGGCGGGCACGGGTCCCCGGTGGGCGCCCGTGCCCGCCCGACGTTCACGGCGGTACCGTGTTCACCACGGTCCGTCGGTCACCGGGGCTCCGCCCTCACCTCGGCGCGATCTCGATCAGCGCGTACCCCGAGGGCGGTGCCAGGGTCCGCACCGACGTCACCGTGAGGTCGGCGCGCGAGCACAACGCCTCGAAGTCGGCGCGGGTCCGCTCTCGACCGCCGGTGTTGACCATCATGTTCAGGTCGCTCAGGAACGGCACGGTGTTCTCCACCGTGGCCGCGCCGTCGGGCAGCATCGGTTCCACCAGCAGCAGCCGACCGTCCTCGGCGATCGCCTTCCGACAGCGGGTCAGGATCCTCACGGCCCGGTCGTCGTCCCAGTCGTGCACGATGCTCTTGAGGAGCAGCACGTCCCCGGCGGGGACGGTCGAGAAGAAGTCCCCCGTCACCACCGCGCAGCGGTCGGCGACCCCGGCGCGCTCCAGGGTCGCCGGTGCCCGGACGGTCCCGTCGGCGTTGTCGAACACCACCCCCCGCAGGTGCGGATGGCGGGCCAGGATCGCGCTCAGCAGTGTCCCGTCCCCGCCGCCCACGTCCACGACCGTGGTGAACGGCGCGAAGTCGTAGGCGTCGGGCAGGACGCGGGCGGTGCCCCGGGTGCCGTCGGCCATGGCCGCGTGGAACATCGCCGCCTGTTCGGGGCGCCCCCGCAGGTGGTCGAAGAACGATTCCCCGTGGACGCGGTCGAAGGCCACCGAGCCGTCGCGCACGCTCCCGGCCAGTTCCCGCCAGGAGTCCAGCAGGAGGGGGTCGGTGTAGAAGCGCGCGATCGCGGCCATGGATTCGGGGTGGTCGGAGCGCAGCAGCCGTCCGGTCGGGGTGAGCGCGTACCGTCCCGGCGCCGTCTCCTCCACCAGGTCCACGGCCGCCAACGCCCGCAACAGCCGTTCCACGGTGTCGGCGCGGGCGTCCAACGTCCGGGCCAGCCCGATGGCCGTGGACTCCCGGTCGCCCAGGGCGTCGGGCAGGCCCAGCCGGACCGCTCCGCCGACGAGGTGGGCGACCATGCCGCCGAACAGCATCCGTCCCAGCGCCGTGTGCGGTCGCGGGTCCGGCGAGGGTCGTGTCATCGGCTCACTCCCCGGTGTCGGCGTGCCGGGGCAGGACCGCGACCGGGACCGTCGCGGAGTGCAGGACGCCCTGGCTCACCGAGCCCAGGAACAGGCCGCGCACACCGCCCCGTCCCCGGGAACCGACCACGATCAGGTCGGCCTCGGCGCCCGCCTCGACCAGCGCCGTGACCGGTTCCTTGCGGGTGCGCACGACGGACAGGTCCACCCGGTCCACGGTCTCGTCGATCACCTCGGCCAGCACCCCGGCGACGATCTCCTCCGACTGGCGGTCCAGGAAGTCCTCGGGCGGTGTCCACCCCGAGGCGATGAGCGCGGGGGAGGCGAACGGTGTGGGCGCCTCCCAGCTGTTGACGACCACCACCGAGCCGTTCTCGGAACGGGCCGCCGTGTGCAGGGCGAAGTCCAGGGCGTGCTGGGAGTCCAGGGAGCCGTCCACGCCGACCACGATCCGTTCGGGGGCGGCGGGCGTCCCGGCGTCCCCCTCGTGGTGGGGGACCACGACCACCGGGCAGGTGGCCCGGGCCGCCAACCGGACGCCCGCCGTGCCGGCCAGAGCCGAGCGCACCGGGCCGAAACCGCGCGACCCGACCACGATCAGGTCACCGGGCCCGCTACGGCGCAACAGCGCCACGGGGGGTTCCTCCAGCGCCAGCTCGGTGAGCACCTCCAGATCCGGGTGGAGCCTTCGGACGTGGTCGGCCTCCTTCTCCAGGATCCGTTCACCCTGCCGGGAGATCTCCTCGGTGGGCGGGAACCGCGTGCGCCCCGCGTAGACGCTCGTCACCACCGGCATCGACAGGGCGTGCACCACCTTCAGGGGCAGCCCTCTGCGTTCGGCCTCGGCGGCCGCCCACTCCAGCCCCGCGCGCGCTTCGGTGGATCCGTCGACGCCCGTCACCACCGCCGGGGTGCGCGCCTGATCGTCGGTCATCGTGTGCCTCCCTCGTCGGGCGCACGTGGCCCGCGCCCTTCCAGGAGTCTGCCCCATGGTCGGTGCGGGAACCGACAGTCCCCCTGGTGTGGCGGAGAACTCCGAGGACTCAGTCCCGCTCGGCGATGGGGGCGCGCACCGCGTACTCCTCGGCCCAGACGACCAAGGGGACGAGGCGGTCGGTGACCTCGCGTCCGGCGTCGGTGAGGCTGTACTCCACGTGCGGGGGCACCACGGGGCGCGCGTCGCGCAGCACCAGCCCCTCGGCCTCGAAGGAGCGCAGGGTGCGGGCGAGCATCTTCTCGCTGACGCCCCCGATGCGGCGCAGCAGCCCGCTCCAGCGCAGGGGGCCGTCGGCCAGCGCGATCAGGACCAGGACGCCCCACTTGGAGGTGATCTCGCCGAGCAGCCGGCGGGAGGGGCAGTCGGCGCTGAACACCTGACCTTCCGGAAAAGCCTTCGTGACGCTCATACCCCCTAACTTACCCAGAGGCGGGTACCCGGGGAAAAGGAGGTACCGGACCTTCGGGAGGGACTCCCCCCTGGCGGGTCGTGTTCCCCGTTCCGTGGAGGACGGAGCCGGGGAACCCCGTCGGTGTTCCCCGGATTCGACATCGCGTCGCCCCACCGGGGTGTTCTCGCGGGTGAGGGGACCGGCCGGGCGGTGGGGCGGCTATCGTCCGGTGGGCGGGGACAACGTCCCCGGCCCGTGGCGGAGTCCGACGGCGGGCCGTACAGAGAAGGAATCCCGGCTTGCACACGAGCACCCCACCGCACCAGGACCCGGTCGCCGATCGCCGAGCGGGCATGCCCCCGTGGTTGCCCCGGGCGGTCATGATGGTGATGTGGACCGTCACGGGTTTCGGTATCGCCCTGTGGTTGTTCCTCCAGTTGCAGGGGCTCATCGTCCTGCTGTTGATCTCGCTGTTCCTGGCGTTGGCGTTGGAGCCGGCGGTCAACTGGCTGCACCGCCGCCGCTGGCCCCGCGGGCCGGCCACGGGCGCGGTCATGCTCCTGGTCCTGGTGGCGACCGGGGTCTTCCTGAGCATGCTCGGCTCCATGCTGATCGGCCAGGTGCTGGCCCTGGCGGCCGAGACGCCCGCGATGTTGCGCGCCGCGCTGGTCTGGTTCAACGCCACCTTCGACACCGACTACTCCCCGACCACCCTGATCGAGCAGGTCAGCAGTGCCAGCGGGGTGGTGGAGGGGTACGCCTCCAGGATCGCCGACAACGCCCTGGGCGCGGGGACGACCCTGCTGGGGCTGCTCTTCAACGGGTTGACGGTCGCACTGTTCACCTTCTACCTGTGCGCCGACGGCCCGCGCTTCCGCCGTGTCATCTGCTCGGTCCTGCCGCCCCGGACGCATCGCGAGGTGCTGCGGGCCTGGGAGATCACGATCGAGAAGACGGGCGGGTACCTCTACTCCCGGGCGCTCCTGGCGCTGGTCTCCAGCGTCGCGCACTATCTCGT
Organism: Nocardiopsis sp. N85; assembly: GCF_028882275.1. Taxonomy (GTDB): domain Bacteria; phylum Actinomycetota; class Actinomycetes; order Streptosporangiales; family Streptosporangiaceae; genus Nocardiopsis; species Nocardiopsis lambiniae. The sequence continues at coordinate 63,641 of NZ_JARBUT010000006.1, read as the reverse complement.
CCTGGTCGCGCTGGACGTGCCGTTCGCCTTCGCGCTGGCGCTGTGGGTGGGGGTCCTGTCGCAGTTCATCCCCACGGTCGGCACCTACATCGGCGGTTTCGTGCCCGTGCTCGTGGCGTTGTTGCAGGGGCCCTGGGCCGCGGTGTGGGTGCTGGCGTTCGTGGTCGTCTACCAGCAGTTCGAGAACTACGTCCTCCAGCCGCGGATCACCGCCAAGACGTTGGACATGCATCCCGCCGTGGCGTTCGGGTCGGTCCTCGCCGGCGTCGCGATCATGGGCGCGCCCGGTGCGCTGCTGGCGCTGCCCATGGGGGCGAGCCTCCAGGCGTTCCTGGGCACCTACATCCGGCGCTACGAGGTGGCCGAGCACCCCCTGTTGAGCGCCGCCCGGACGTCCGATGGTCCGGCGGGGGAGGATCGGATCCGGGCGGAGGGGGAGGACGGTTTCGGGGAGGAAGTGACCGCCCCACGGGAAGAGGGAACCGGCCCGGACCCGGGACGGCCCGGACCTCTCCCACCTCATGGCTAACCTCAAGGTGGGTACCTGACAAAAAAGTGGGTACGGGAACTTTGGAATGTGCCCCCCACCTGGCGGGTTGCCCACTGACAGCGGCCGGGAACGTCTCGGCCGGGCAGTGGGAAGGACCATCGCTCATGTCCGTCGTCATCGTGGGTGCCACCGGCCACCTGGGCCGTCTCGTCGTCGAGGAACTGCTGGAGCGGGGGACCCCGGCGCGGGAGATCGTCGCCACCGGCCGCGACGCCGAGCGGCTGGCCGCACTGGCCGCCTCGGGGGTGCGCACCGCGCGGATCGACCTCGACGATCCGGCCACCCTCGCGCCCGCGTTCTCCGGCGCCGACACCCTGCTGTTGATCTCCGCCTCCGAGCCGGGCCGACGGGTCGCCCAGCACCGGGCCGCGATCGACGCGGCGGTCGCCGCCGGGGTCGGGCACATCGTCTACACCAGCGCACCCAACGCCACCGAGAGCACCCTGGTCCTGGCCCCCGACCACAAGGCCACCGAGGAGCTGTTGGCGGCCTCGGGGATCACCCGTACGATCCTGCGCGACAACTGGTACCACGAGAACTACGTGCCCCAGTTCGAGCAGGCCCGCGACCACGGGTCGTTCATCGGCAGCGCGGGTGAGGGGCTCGTGCCCAGCGCCGCCCGCCGTGACTTCGCGGCCGCGGCCGCCGTGGTGCTGGCCGACCCGGCCGCGCACGCGGACGCGGTGTACGAGCTGACCGGCGACACCGCCTGGACCTACGCCGAACTGGCCGAGACCCTGTCCGAGGTACTGGGCCGGGAGGTCGTCTACAAGAACCTGTCGACCGAGGAGCACGTCGCCTTCCTGGTCGAGGTCGGCCTGGACGAGGGGACGGCCGGGTTCGTGGCCGCGCTGGACGGGAACATCCGCGACGGCGCGCTCGGTGAGCCGACCGGGGACCTGCGCCGCCTGATCGGGCGCCCCTCCACTCCGCTCGTCGACACCCTGCGCGCCCTGGCCTGACCGGTCCCGCCCGGGTCCCTCGGCCCTCGGCCGAGGAACCCGGGCCGGACGACCGGCCCGGGGTCAGGCGAGGCCCTCCTCGGCCAGGACGCCTTGGGCGATGCGGAAGGCGGAGTTGGCGTCGGGGACACCGCAGTAGATCGCGCTCTGCAACACGACCTCCTCGATCTCCTCCACCGTCAGCCCGTTGCGCAGGGCCGCGCGCACGTGCATCGCCAGCTCCTCGTGGTGGCCGCGGGCGATGAGCGCGGTCAGCGTGATCATCGACCGGCTGCGCCGGTCCAGCCCGGGGCGGGTCCACACGGACCCCCAGGCGTACCGGGTGATGAACTCCTGGAAGTCGGCCGTGAAATCGGTGGTCGCGGCGATCGCCCGGTCCACGTGGGCGTCGCCCAGCACCTGCCGGCGCACCGCCGTGCCCGCGTCGCGGACCCCGTCCAGGGTGAGCGCTCCCGGGGCGCGCAGGTGGGCGCGCAGCAGGTCGGCGACCCGGTCGGGGGCCTCTGCCGGCGCCAGGTGGGCGACCCCCTCCAGGACCTCGTACCGGCCCAGGCGCACCCCCGAGGCGATCTCCGCCAGGAGTCCCGGCGGGGTGGGGACGTCCTCGGCGCCCGCGATCGCCAGCACCGGCGCGGTGATCCCGTCCAACCGGTCGCGCACGTCGAAGTCGGCCAGCGCCTCACAGGCCAGGGCGTAACCCTCGGCGTCGGTGTCCTGGAGGGCGTGCAGCAGGGCCGCGACGGTGGACGGTTCGCGCTCCGGGAACCCGGGGGCGAACCACCGCTTCGCCGACCCCTCGATCATGCTCGGGGTGCCCGAGGCGCGCACGGTCGCGGCGCGCTCGCGCCAGGCGTCGGGTGTGCCGATACGCGCCCCCGTGCACAGCAGTGCGGCCGCGCGCACCGCCTCGGGGGCGTCCAGCAGCAGGTGCAGGCCCACCGCGCCGCCGAGGGAGTCGCCCGCGTAGGAGAAGGAACGATCGGCGTCCCCGCGGGCGGCGGTGACCCCGCGCGCGAACGCGAGCACCCCCCGCGCCAGCTCCGCCATGGTGAACGGGTCCCGGACCAGGGCGCCGTCGTGTCCGGGCGGGTTCCAGCCCACGACGTGGAAGGCGTCGCCGAGCCGTTCCGCAACGGCCGACCACAGCGCCGTCGCCGAGGTGCCCAGGGAGGGACCCACGAGGAGCAGCGGCAGATCCGGGCCACCGGCCAGTTCCACGCCGGTGATGCGGGGGATCGTCATGAGTCGGCCTCCAGGTGTCGGTGGGCGCGGTCGAGGACGCGGTCGATGAGGACGTCGGAGACGCCCAACGGGGTGTCGTCGGCGGGGTCGGTGCCGGTGAACGTCGCGATGGTCCGGGCTTCGGCCGTCAGGTCGGTGCGGGCCGCCGTCGCGGTCGCCGCCATCCGCTCCGTGTTCACGGTCAGTCCCGCCAGCAGTTCGCGGGTCTGGGAACCGGCGACGACGGTGCGGCGGGCCAGCGTGCGCAGGGTCGCCCATTCGGTGTGCCAGGCCCCGTCGGGGCGCTCGTCCACGGCCAGCGCCGCGGCCAGGTGCAGGGTCGACGCGAGCGGGGGAGCGGCGATGGCCGCCCGCCGGACGAGCACCGACAGGACCGGGTTGCGCTTGTGCGGCATGGTCGAGGAGCCGCCGCGTCCGGCGGCGGCGGGCTCGGTCACCTCGGCGATCTCGGGCCGGGACAGGGTGGAGACGTCGGCGGCCGCGCGCCCCCAGACGTCGGTGCAGCCCACCAGGGCGTCGCCCAGGGCGGTGACGGTGCGTCGCGCGGTGTGCCAGGGATCGGCGGGCGCCAGCCCCAGGCGGTCGGAGACCGTGGCGACCAGGGCCGACACCGCCCCGGTCGGGTCGGCGGAGCCTTGGCCGCGGACCAGGTCCACGGCGGCCGACAGGGTGCCCGCCGCGCCGCCGATCTGCACCGGCGTGCGGATCCGTCCCACCGCCTCGGCGGCGTCGAGGGTCCCGCCCAGCCAACCGGCGGCCTTGACCCCGAACGTGGTGGGCACCGCGTGCTGGGTGAGGGTGCGCGCCGCCATGACGGTGTCGCGGTGCGCCCGGACCAGGGCGGCCAGGGACCCGATCTGATGGCGCATGTCGTCGCGCACCCGGTCCAGGGCGTCGCGGGCGCACAGCATCAGCGCCGTGTCCACCACGTCCTGGCTGGTCAGCCCGCGGTGAACCCAGGCGGCCCCGGGGCCGTGGGCGCGTTCGCGCAGAAGCCGCACCAGGGCCGGGACCGGGTTGCCGGTGCCCTCGGCGGCCCCGGCCAGGGCGGCCAGGTCGTCGGGGCCGACCAGGGCGGACAGGTCGGTCCCGGCCGGGGCCGCGTCCGCCCCGGCCAGGGCGTCCAGCCAGGCCTGTTCGACCTCCACCATGGCGGTCAGCCACGTGTGGTCGCCGAACAGGTCGCCGGCGCGTTCGTCCCCGGGCCAGAACAGGTCGGTCAACGGGATTCCTTTCCTGCGGGCGGTCGTCGGTGGAGGGGGTCACGGGCCGATCCGTGACGAGGCGGACGTCTCGGACCACCGGTGGTCGGTCCCGGATCCCCTCTCTTCGGGAGGAGGAGGGGGTCAGGGTCTCCGGTACCCCGACAGGTCCAGGAACACGGTCTCGTCCGCGCCCTGGAGACGGATGTCGAAGGTCAGCCCCCGCGCGTCGCGACGGGCGACGAGGGTGGACCGGCGCTCCTCGGGCAGGGACGACAACAGCGGGTCGGCGGCCAGCGCCGCCGCGTCGTCGGGCAGGTAGGCCCGGGTGAACAACCGGTCCATCAGGCCCCGGGCGAACACGGTGACGGCGAAGAACGCCGCTCCGCCCGGTTCGGTCGGCCCCGGCTCCAGGGTGGAGAACGCGTAGCGGCCGTCGCGGCCGGTGGAGGCCCGACCGAACCCGGTGAAGGTCCACCCGTCGCGGCGCAGCGACCCCGGCTCGCGGGGGACCGTGCCGTCGGGCCGCGCCTGCCAGATCTCCACCAGCGCGTCCTGGAGGCCGGCGCCGGTGCCGTCCAGGACCCGCCCGCCGAACCGCACCGCGCCGACCGAACCCGGGGGCACGAGGTCGCGGTCGCCGTCATAGGGCAGTCCGTAGTGGAAGAACGGTCCGACCGTCTGTCCCGGGGTCGCTCTCACGCCTCGTCTCCTTCGTTCTCCATGAGGGTGCCCCGGGAACCGCCCAGGACGATGTCCCACCGGTATCCGGTCGCCCACTCGTGGGTGGTCAGGTCGTGGTCGTAGGACGCCACGAGCAGTTCCCGGTCGGCCGGATCGGTGATCGATCGCAGGATCGGGTCCAGGGCGAACAACGGGTCGCCCGGGAAGTACATCTGGGTGACCAGCCGCTGCGCGAACTCCGTCCCGAACAGGGAGAAGTGGATGTGGGCCGGGCGCCAGGCGTTGTGGTGGTTGCGCCACGGGTAGGGGCCCGGCTTGATCGTCTGGAACCGGTAGTACCCGTCGTCGTCGGTCAGGCACCGCCCCGCGCCGGTGAAGTTCGGGTCCAGCGGGGCCGGGTGCCGGTCGCGTTTGTGCACGTAGCGGCCGCCGGCGTTGGCCTGCCAGACCTCCACCAGCTGGCGGCGCACCGGGCGGCCCTCGGCGTCGGTGACCCGGCCGGCGATGATCATGCGCTCGCCGATCGGCTCGCCCGCGCCGCCGATGGTCAGGTCCGCCTCCAGCGGGTCCACGTCGCGGTCCCCGAAGCAGGGGGCCTCGCGTTCGATGGTCTCGGGGTCGGTGTGGTGGAGGTCCTTGGTGGGGTGGCGCAGAGCGCTGCTGCGGTACGGGGGGTAGTCGAGGGCGGGCTGGGGGCGGCCCTCGCCGTCGGCGCGGTGGGCGGCCTCGATGGCGGCGATCCGCGCGCTGATCGCCTCCTGGGGCTCCAGGTCGGGAGCCGGAACCGGGGTGCTGTTCATGGCGGGAGCGTACGGCGGGGGCCGGGGGTGGCGCGGGTCTCCTTACCGCTCAGCGGAACATCCGATGGAGATCGGTGGGAGAATGGTCCCCATGGCGGGGAACACCGGAACACCCGGGGCGACCGTGGCGGGCCGGGTGATGGCCGTTCTGGGAGCCTTCGACGAACACCACCGACGGCTGTCGTTGTCGGGCATCGCCCGACGCGCGGACCTGCCGATCCCCACCGTGCACCGGCTCGTCGGCGAACTCGTCCGGCACGGCGCCCTGGCCCGTGAGAGCGGCTCCTACGTGGTGGGGCGGCGCCTGTGGGACATCGGTCTGCTCGCCCCGGTCCAGACGACGTTGCGCGACGCCGCCTCCCCCTTCCTGCACGACGTCTACGCCACCACCCTGGCCACCGTGCACCTGGCCGTGCGCGACGGCGACGAGGTGCTCTACCTGGAGCGGATGGCGGGGCGGGCGTCGGTGCCGGTGGTCAGCAGCGTCGGCTCCACACTGCCGCTGCACTCCACCGGGGTCGGCAAGGTGCTCCTCGCCCACGCCCCCGAGGAGGTGCGCTCGCGCGTGCTGGGGTCGCTGCGGCGCGTCACCCCGTACACGATCACCCAGCCGGGCATCCTGCTGCGGCAGTTGGAGCGGGTCCGCCGCGACGGGTACGCCACCACCGTGGAGGAGATGACCCTGGGGGCCTGTTCGGTGGCCGTGCCGGTGCGGCGGAGGGAGGAGGTCGTCGCGGCGATCGCGGTCGTGGTCCCCACCCTCAAACGCGATCGGGGACGGCTGGTCACGGCCCTCCAGGTCGCCGCGCAGGGCATCTCGCGAAGACTGTGACCCCTGTTCTTCCGCTCAGTGGAAGACCCGGTTCCGTGATCGGCGACCCGCCGGGGTCCAATGGCGGGCATGACCCAGATCACCACCACCGACGTGGCCATCATCGGCGCCGGCCCCGCCGGGATGCTGCTGTCCCACCTGCTCGCCGCCCAGGGCGTCGAGTCCGTCGTCATCGAGGCCCGATCCGAGGCCTACGTCGCCTCCCGCATCCGCGCCGGGGTGCTGGAGCACTCCACCGTCGACCTGCTGCGCTCGGTCGGACTCGCCGACCGGCTCGAAGCCGAGGGCGACGAGCACCGCGGCATCCACCTCCAGTGGCCGGGGGAGCGGCACCACATCGACTTCGTGGACCTCACCGGCCGCAGCGTGTGGGTCTACGGCCAGACCGAACTCCAGAAGGACCTCATCGCCGCCCGCGCCGCCGCCGGGCAGCGGATCCACTACGAGGCCTCCGACGTCACGCCGCACGACCCGCGCACCGCCTCCCCCTCGGTCACCTTCACCGACTCCGACGGGCGCGCCCACCGGGTGCGGGCCCGCGCCGTCGCCGGATGCGACGGCTCCTTCGGCCCCAGCCGCGCCGCGATCCCCGCCGAGGTCGTGAACACGTGGGAGCGGGTGTACCCCTACTCGTGGCTGGGCGTCCTGGCCGACGTGGCGCCCTCCACCGACGAGCTCATCTACGCCTGGCACCCCGACGGGTTCGCCATGCACTCCATGCGGTCGGCCACCGTCAGCCGCCTCTACCTCCAGGTCCCCAACGGCACCTCCGTCGACGAGTGGGGCGATGACCGGATCTGGGAGGCGCTGGCCGACCGGCTCGGGCACGGACAGAACGGCTGGACGCTCACCCCCGGACCCATCACGGACAAGGGCGTCCTGCCGATGCGCTCCCACGTGCGCACGCCGATGCGCGACGGCCGACTCTTCCTGGCCGGGGACGCCGCGCACATCGTTCCGCCCACCGGCGCCAAGGGCCTGAACCTGGCCGTCGCCGACGTGGGCCTGCTCGCCCCCGCCCTGGTCGACCTGGTGCGCCGTGGTGACGAGCGGCTCGCCGACGCCTACTCCGACACGGCGCTGCGCCGTGTCTGGCGGTGCACCCACTTCTCCTGGTGGATGACCACCATGCTGCACACGGGGGAGGACCCCTTCGACGCGCGGTTGCAGTTGTCCCAGCTGCGCTGGGTGACCACCAGCGAGGCGGGCGCCACCGGTCTGGCCGAGAACTACGCGGGTCCGCCCATCGGATTCTGAGGCGGCCCGGCGCCGTTCGCCCGAGGCCGACGGTCGCGCGGGCCGCCCCTGAGAGGGGTCGGTGGTGTCGTGCGGTGTTCGTGTTCGTGTTCGTGTTCGTGTCCGGGCGGGGTCGTGGTCCGGGGTGTCGGTTCCGGGGCGGTGCGGGACGCGCGACCGCTCCCCGCCGAGGGGACCGGATCGGTCCCGCTCGTGGGGGAGCGGTCCGGCCATGGCGCGGCGTCGTGCGGGCCCCTCACGTTCCGTTGTCGGGGAGACGACGGGCCCGGGGAGGCGGCCGGGTCGGTCGCGATGCCGGTCCGGAGCCGCTGACGTGCTCTCGTGCGTGGCCGCCGACGCCGCTCACGGGCGGCGGATCACCGCCCTCGGTGGGACCCGGTTCGAGCGGGCGGTCACCTCGGGGAGGTGGGGCGCGGAGATGTGCTTCAGATCATCGGCCGTTCGTCCACGGACGGCCGCGGGGCACGCGTCAGCTCTGCGGCCCGGGCGCCGGGAGCGCGGTTCCGCTCTCTCCCACCTTCGCGCGCAACTGCTCCAGGGTCCCCTTCAGCAGCCGGGAGATGTGCATCTGGGAGCAGCCGAGACGATCGGCGATCTCGGCCTGGGTGTGGTCACCGAAGAACCGCAGATGGAGGATGGTGCGTTCGCGTTCGTTCAGGTCGTCCAGCGCGGGTTTGAGCGTTTCCCGCTGGATGACGTGCTCGAACCCCTTGTCGACCTCGCCCAGGTGATCCTGGAGCTGCGGTCCCGTGTCGTCGTCGCCTTCGGTCGAATCCGGCATGTCCAGGGACAGGCACCGGTAGGCCTCCGACGCCTGGACGACGTCCCCGGTCTCCCGCTCGGACATGCCCATCTTCTCGGCCAGCTCCGCCAGGGACGGCGTGCGGGCCTGGTGTTGCTGGAACTCTCCGATGATCCGCCGCAGCCTGATCCGGTTCTCCTGGTGTTGTCGGGGTACGCGCACCGCCCAGGTGCGGTCGCGGAAGTGACGTTTGATCTCTCCGGTGACGGTGGGGCGCATGTAGGCGATGAAGGGCTTGCCCCGGCCCGGGTCGAAGCCGCGCACGGCCTTGACCAGGCCGACCATGGCCGTCTGCTTGAGGTCTTCGAGCGGTTCGCCCTTGCCGCTGTAGTCGCGGGCGATCCTGTTCACCAGCGGTTGGTAGAGGGTCACGACGCGCTCGCACAGGTCGTGGGCTCGCGGGTCGTCCTGGTTCAGGTCATGGAGGCGGGTGAGGAGGACTTCGGCGGAGCTCTCGATGGTCGGGGTGTGGTCGGCGGGCCTGCGGGGGTGGGGGATCAGGCCCTTGTCGGCGGCGGTGTGCGTGGATGTGTCTTGAGTGGCAGACGGGAACAAAGGAAACCCCCTGTGCTCGGTCCTGGGTGCTCCTGCCCCTGCCACGGGGGCAGGATGTCGGATGGTGTCGCACCCCATCCACGTGAGGGAACGTCTGATTCCGGTGTGGATGGGATGAACCGGCACCCCCACCATGCCCGTCTCAATGCACTTCATGCCGATGGATCCGCTTTTCCGGTCACGTGGAAGTTTTTCCACTCTTCGATGGGGAGTCGAAATTCATCGCGCTCACACCCTCTGGCCTCGATGGGGAGCGAAAAAACGTCTTCGAGGCGGACCCTGAAAAAAGAGGACCACGAAGATAAAATTTTTGATGACCAAGACGGGCGCTCGGGAGAATTTGAGATGGAATTCACTCGGCATTTGGCGGCTAAACCACTTCTGAACACGTGATTTCAGATGTGGGCGTGCGGCGACGCCGAGCTCCGATCCGAGCATCGGCAAATCCTCGTTTTCGAGGGTCATGTCACAGATACCCACTGTTCAGGGGTAGTATGGGTACCGTGTCCCCATGGTGGAGAAAAATATTTCTCCCGTTTCCCGCATAAATATTCTGTGATCGGTTAGGAGAATGTTGTGAGTGAGCGAACTGAGCCGATCGAAATGTCCGAGAGCCGCAAGGGCGAGGCCGCGATGTCCGAGACCGGAGATACGGTCGAGGAGGGCCTGGGCAAGGCCATCGGAAAACGCAGGATGCGGGACGAGGGTAACGCCGGAAAAGTCGCGCACGCGGGGGAGAGAACGCGCGAATACCTGACTCCGAAGCACAAGAAGTTCTGACCCCGTACAGGGGATAGAGGGTCGCGGGCGCACCGGTGGCCCGATCATGGGGATTTCCGTCACGTCGAGCCGCTGCCGCGGACTTGGTTTTCGGGAGGACATATGACAGGGCACCGGTGCGCCCTTTTCCGAAGGGCATCGCACCGTCGGGCGGCACCCCGGGCGGCGGTGGCGTGCACCCCTCGCGCGACACGATCCCCTTCCGGCCGGGAGCGGCCCTCCGGTGAACGCGGGGCCGCTTCCCCGACCCCCTCGCCGGCGACGACACCGCACGCCGTTCGGAGTGCCGCCGGATCCGCCCCCTGCCGGATCGTCAGGCCTGTGACGTGCGGTCACGTCGCCGTGGCGGTGATGAAAGGGGGTGAACGGCGTGCCCCGAAAGATCGACCTACCGTGGGGCCATGACGAACTACGCGCGCATGTACCGCCTCGGCCTCACCCCCTGGGAGCGCTACGGAGCGGCGGGCGGGGAACGGCTCGGCGCCCTGCTCGACCGTGAGGCCCGTGAGGCCCGTGAGGCCCGTGAGCGGCCGGCCGGCCCCGGGCGGGCCCTGGACCTCGGCTGCGGGCGCGGGCGGTTCACCCCCGAACCGGCCCGGCGCGGCTGGGAGACGGTGGGCGTCGACCTCGTGCCGCAGGCGATCGAGGCGGCGCGACGTAAGGGACCCGCGGGGGTCACCTACGTGGTGGGGGACGTGACCGACCTGGAGTCCGCCGGTCTGGGCGTCTTCGACCTCTTCCTCGACATCGGCTGCTTTCAGGGACTGGATTCGGATCAGCGGGCCGCGGAGGGGCGGGGGGTGACGGCGCTCGCCGCGCCCGGGGCCGTCCTGTTGATGCTCGCCTTCGGGCCCTCCCGGTACCGACGGCTCGTCGAGGGCGTCTCCCAGGCGGAGGTCGAGGCCGCGTTGCCGGGATGGGATCTCCTCGCGGCGGAGGACGCGGAGACCGCCGGCCTGGGATGGCCGATGAACCGGACCTCGCCGAAGTGGTACCGGTTCCGCCGCGCCGCCGGGTGACACGGGCCCGTTCCCGCGTCGACCACCGGGACCTCGGAACCCTCCGGGGCGCGGACCGTGACGAGCCGTACCCGCCGGCGGGCCGGGCGCACGTGTCCGGTGCCCGGGGGCCCGGGAGGCGCCGCTCCCGCCGAGTGACACGGGCCCGACCGCCCGCGCGCCGCCGATGCGAGGACGCGCCGAACGGTCCGGTCTCTCAGGCCACGGTCCGCACACCGTCGACGGCGGCCAGCGGGTCGGCCGCGAGCAGGTGTTCCGGCAGCCCCGTCTCCCGGCGCAGCGCGCGGAGCAGACCGCTGCGGGTCAGATAGCCCGAGGCGCGCGCGGCCTCGGCCAGGCCGTACCCGGCGTGGATGCGGGCGAGCGCCGTGTTCAGCCGCGCGCGGGTGCGCCAGCGGGTGAACGAGAGTCCCGTCTGCTCGACGAAGAGACGCTGGACGTGGCGGACGCTGGCGTGGTGGCGCCGGGCGAGTTCGTCCAGGGTGGCGTCGGACGCGGCGGCCTCGCGCGCCACGGCCCGGGCGACCGGATGTTCGGGCATGGACACGGGGAAGCGCTGTCGGGCCGGTCCCAGGAGCACGGCGTCGAGGGCCTCCCGGAAGGGGACGATCTGCTCCGGGGTGGCGGGGGCCGCGCCGAGGACCGTCATCATGACCCGGGTCACGGCGGGCACGACCCCCAGGCGGTGGACCCGTTCCGGGGGCAGCGTGTTCGGGGAGAGCATCGGCCCCAGGGCCATGCCGCCGTCCCGCAGGCGCATGGCGTGGGGCACGTGCGGGGCGAGCCAGAGGTTGTGCCGTGCGCCGAGGGTGAACTCCCGGCCGTCGACGACCATGTCGGCCCTGCCCGCGACCACGTGGATCAGGTGGGGCGCGTCGTGTTCGTGGGTGTCGTGCCCCAGGAACCGGATCGAGTTCTCGGGCACGATCCGGCGGAGCCGTTCCAGCGTCATCCTCACTCCAGGGAACATGTCGTCTCGGGCGGCCGTCGATGTCACCTGGGGCGCGACCGGCGACGACTCGGGCATTAGCCTAGCCTTACCTTATCTACGGCATCGCCGTTCGTCCGTTCCCCGTCCCTGATCGAGGCCCCCATGCGCTCCCTTCCGTCCGTTCCCGTCCCCCTGGCCTCCGCCGTGGCGGCCGCGGTCCTCGTCCTCTCCGGATGCGGGTCCACCGACGCCGCCACCGACGCCGCCACCGAGGCCGGGGGCGGCGGGGCCGAGGAGACCCGGGTCGTGGACACCGACCAGGGCGAGGTGACCGTTCCCGTCGACCCCCGGCGGGTCGTCGTCCTCAACTACGCCCTGGCGGGCTACCTCTACGACCTGGACGTCCCGGTGGCGGCCACGATCCCCGAGGACGCCGACGGCGAGGGCGTCTTCTCGGAGTTCTGGGCCGAGGAGGCCGAGGAGGACGGGACCGAGTTCCTCCCCTGGAGCACCGACGGCTTCGACATGGAGGCGGTCCTGGGTGCCGAACCCGACCTCATCATCGCGGGAGGCATCGGCTTCCCCCTCGTCCAGGCGGTCGACGCCTACGACCGGCTCGGCGAGATCGCTCCGACGGTGATCGTCAGCGGTTCCCACACCACCTGGCAGGACCAGTTCGGGTTCCTCGCCGAAGAGGTCTTCGACCGGGGCGAGCGCTACGACGCACTGGTGGCCGCCTTCGACGAACGCGTGGAGGAGGTGCGCGAGGCCGTCACCCCGTCCCCGGGTCCCGTCACCTTCCTGGTGATGACCGCCGACCAGACCCCGTACGCGCTCATCGAGGGCACCGGCCTTCCCCGGGTTTTCGAACGCCTCGGGTTCGAGACCGATCCGCTCTTCGCCGAGAACGACGTCGAACCGTACACCGCCGGCGGTGACATGTTCGAGCTCTCCACCGAACAGGTCGGGCAGATGGTGACCGCCCCGACGGTGTTCGTCCTCGGCTTCAACGGCGACACCGTGGACGTCGCCACCCTCGCCGAATCCCCCGTGTACGAGTCCCTGCCCGCGTTCGAGGAGGGCCACGCGTACGACCTGCCCCACTGGGTCCTGCGCGCCGACCACGACGAGGAACTCGCGCTCCTGGACATCGTCGAGGAGCGGTTCTCGTGAGACCGACGGTCCTCCCGCACCGCGCCTCCCACCCGGGGTCCCGAGCGTGCACCGCTCCCTGACCGCCCTCGACCGCGCGGGCGGGCGGGGAGCGCCCGGGACCCCCGGGGCCCGTCCGCCGGCGTCCGGCGGGCGCTCCGTCCGCCGACGCCTCCTGTGGTCGGCCCTGTGCGTCGCCCTCCTCGCCCTGTCCTGCGCGGCGAGCCTGCTGCTGGGGTCCGCCCGCCTGCCGATGTCCACCGTGTGGACCGCGCTCACCTCGCCCGAGCAGGGGATCGACCACCTGACGGTGCTCTCCCTGCGCGTACCGCGCACGATCCTGGGGGTGCTCGTGGGGGCCGCCCTCGGGGCGGCCGGGGCGCTGGCCCAGGCCCTGACCCGCAATCCGTTGGCGGACCCCGGCATCCTCGGCGTGAACGCGGGGGCGGCCCTCGCCATCGCCGTGGGCGTGGCGGCGCTCGGGGTGACGCGTCTCCACCAGTACCTGTGGCTCGGGTTCGCCGGGGCCCTGGGCGCCACCGCCCTGGTGTACCTCATCGCCGCCCGTGGCCCGGGCGGGGCCACGCCCCTGCGCCTGACCCTCGTGGGCGTCGCCCTCGGCGCGGTCTTCACCGGGGCGGCCTCGACCCTGTCCCTGATGGACCCCATGGCCTTCGACCGCATGCGCCACTGGGGCGCCGGCACGCTCGCCGATCGACCGGAGGACACGGCGGCGACCATCGCCCCGTTCGTCCTGGCCGGGCTCGTCGCCGCCCTGGCCCTGGCACGACCGCTCAACGCCCTGGCCCTGGGCGACGAACTCGCCCGCGCAGTGGGGGCGCGCGTCGCGCTGACGCGCGGTTGCGGGGTGGTGGTGATCGCGGTGCTGTGCGGGGCGGCCACGGCGGCGGCCGGCCCCATCGGCTTCGTCGGGCTGATGGTGCCCCACGCGGTCCGCCTGCTCACCGGACCGGACCAACGGTGGATCCTGCCGTTCACCCTGGTCCTGGCGCCCGTGCTGCTCCTGGTCTCCGATGTCATCGGACGCCTGGTCGTGTGGCCGGCCGAACTCCAGGTCGGTGTCATCACCGCCCTGCTGGGGGCACCCGTCCTGATCCTGCTGGTGCGCCGCGCGAAGGCGGGCGCGCCGTGAGCGACACGATCGTCCTGCGCGTCGCGGGCGCGAGCCCGCGCTCGTCCCTGCGCGCGTCGGCCGTCCACGGCCTGCTGCTCCTCCTCCTGCTCGGTTGCCTCCTGGCCGCCCTGTCGATGGGCTCCCGGCCGCTGACGCCCGTCGAGGTGATCGCGGCGCTGGCCCCGGACGCCCACGGCCCGAACCGCCTGGTCGTCGTGGAGTGGCGCGCGCCTCGGGCGGTGGCCGCGGTCCTGTTCGGTGCCTGCCTGGGGCTGAGCGGAGCCCTCTTCCAGTCGCTCACGCGCAACCCGCTGGGCAGCCCGGACGTCATCGGCCTCAACACCGGCGCCCACACCGGGGTCGTGTGCGTGCTCCTGCTGGGCGGCGGCGGACACGCCGCGTCGGCGGGCGGCGCGGTCCTGGGCGGGCTCGGGGCGGCGCTGCTGGTGTACCTGCTGGCGCTGCGCCAGGGGATGCGGGGATTCCGGCTCATCATCGTCGGCATCGCGATCAGCGCCATGCTCACCTCCGTCAACACCTGGTTCTCGGTCAAGGCCGACCTGGACATGGCGCTGCGGGTCGCCGTCTGGGGTGCCGGCACGCTCAACGGCGCGGCCTGGCCGCCGGTGGCCGTCTCCGTGGTGGGGGCGGCCCTGCTCGTCCTGGTCATGCCGGTGCTCGGCCCCCGGATGCGGCAACTGGAGCTGGGGGACGACACCGCGTCCATGTCGGGGGTCCCCGTCGAGCGGACCAAGGTCCTCATGGTGGTGGTCGGTGTCGGCTTCACCTCCGTCGTGACGGCGGTGACCGGGCCGATCTCGTTCGTCGCGCTCGCCGCGCCGCAGATCGCCCGGAGGCTGACCGGCCGGGGCGGCACCGTGGACCCGCTCGGGGCCGCCCTGGTGGGGGCGGTGCTGTTGTCCACCGCCGACCTGGTCGCCCAGCACGCGCTCCCGAACACGGTGCTGCCGGTGGGAGCGGTCACGGTGTGTCTGGGCGGCGCCTACCTGGTGTGGCTCCTCGTGCGCGAGAGCGGCCGGTCCTGACCACCGGCGCCCGAGGGCGGGGAGGACGCCGTCCGGTGGGCGGCGGGTGTCCGGGGGGTCGTGCTCGTGCCACGGGGATCGTTCGGACACAATGCCCTCATGGGTGAAAGCGACGCCACCACGTCCCTGTTCTGGTCCGCGATGGGCGGTCCGCCCGACCTCGTGGAGGGGGTGTCCTACCGGGGTGCCGGGCCGGTGTTGCCCGCACGGCTGCCGGTGCGGGAACTCGCCCGCGCGACCGTTGGTGTCTGCTCGCTGGCGGCCGCCGAACTGTTGTCCGTGCGCACCGGCGACCCCGTGCGGCCGGTGGAGGTGGACGAGGGCGCGGTCGCGACCGCGTTCGTCAGTGAGCGCCACCTGCGGGTGGACGGGCGCCCGATGGTGCCCTTCGCGCCCCTGTCCGGGTTCTGGCGCACCGCGGACGGGTGGGTGCGCACCCACGCCAACTACCCCCACCACCGGGAACGGCTGCTGGCCGCCCTGGGTCTGGCCCAAGGCGCCGACGCCGACGGCCTGGGCCGGGAGCTGGCCGGACGGTCGGCGCGTCAGGTGCAGGAGACGGTGTACGCCGCCGGAGGACTCGCGGTGGCCGTGGCGGACCACCCCGACCCGACCCGGCCGCCGCTCGTGGAGTCCCGCGTCATGGGCGGGATCGGAAAGGACCTCCCCGGGCCGGTCGACCTGCCCGCGTCGGGGGTGCGGGTGCTCGACCTGACCCGGGTCATCGCCGGCCCGGTGGCCACCCGCACGCTCGCCCTGCTGGGCGCGGACGTACTGCGGGTGGACACACCGCGCTCGCCCGAGGACCGGGACACCCACATCGACACCGCGCCCGGCAAGCGCTCCACCCTGCTGGACCTGGACACGACCGAGGACCGGGCGAGGTTCGAGGACCTGCTGGCCACGGCCGACGTCGTGATCACCGGCTACCGCCCCGGAGCCCTGGACCGGTACGGCCTGTCCCCCGAGGACCTGGCCGAACGCCGCCCCGGGCTGATCACGGCCGGGCTGTGCGCCTGGGGCTGGTCGGGCCCCCGGTCCGGCCGGCGCGGGTTCGACAGCCTGGTGCAGGCCGGGGTCGGGATCGCCGCGGTGGAGGCGGGCGAGGACGGGGCGCCCGGCGCGCTGCCCGCCCAGGCACTGGACCACGGGACCGGTTACGCGCGGGCCGCAGCCGTGCTGCGCGCCCTCGCCGACCGGGCCGCCGACGGCCGCGGCCGTGACCTGCGCCTGTCGCTGGCCGGGACGGCCGGTCTGCTGCTGCACGGCATCGAACCGACCTCCGCGCCGGAGGGCGCCCACGACCCGGAACGCTGGCTCACCACGACCGATTCGCCGTACGGGGGACTGCGGTACGCGCGCTCGCCGCTCGGCTACGCCGGCGCCCCGACCGACTGGGCCACCCCGCCCACCCTGTGGGGCGGCGACCGGCCCGTCTGGCGCTGACCGGGGGATCTGTTCTCGCCGGTGCGGTACGCCCGTCCGAGGCGGTTCCGGCCGAGCCGGCGAACACCCGCGCGGGGCCCGTGGAACCCGGCGGACCGGGGCCCGGAAGGCCGTGGACGCACCCGTTCGCCCCGTTCGGGCCGGTCCCGTCGGTGGCGGGGGGTAATCTTCCGATGCCGAACATCGAGGAGTCCCCGTGCCCCCGCTGCACCCCGAGCTTTCCCGTGCCCGCTTCCTGCCCACGCCGCCCGTCCGCAGGGGCACGGCGGGGCTTCTGCGCTGGCTCACCTCGAAGATGCGACCCGGACCCGCCCCCGAGGACATGCGCGTCGAGCACCGCACCGTGCCCGGTCCGGAAGGGGCGCCGCCCGTCGAGGTGTGGATCCACCGGCCGAAGGCGGTGGAGGGGACCGCGCCCGCACTGCTGTGGATGCACGGCGGCGGCCATGTCATGGGCCACCCCGCGCAGGACGAGAGGGGCAACATCGCGTTCGCACGCGACCTGGGCATCACCGTGGTCGCCGTCCGCTACCGGCTGGCCCCCCGGCACCCGGCACCGGCCGGGCTGGAGGACGCCTACGCCGCCCTGAACTGGATCGTCGACAACGCCGCCGACCTGGACGTCGACCCCGGGCGGATCGCGATCGGCGGAGCGAGCGCCGGCGCCGGCCTGGCCGCCGGGCTGGCGCTGATGTGCCGGGACCGGGGCGGTCCCGCACCGGCGTTCCAGCTGCTCGTCTACCCCATGCTCGATGACCGCACCGCTCTGCGCACCGACGTCGACACGTCGGGCATGCGCCTGTGGTCGCCCGCGAGCAACCGGTTCGCCTGGGGTGCCTACCTGGGCCGTCCGGTCGGTTCGGAGGGGATCTCCCCGTACGCGGCGCCGGCGCGGCGCGAGGACCTCACCGGGCTGCCCCCGGCGTGGATCGGGGTCGGCACCAACGACCTGTTCCACGACGAGGACGTCGCCTACGCGCGCCGTCTGGAGGAGGCCGGGGTGCCGTGCGCGCTCACGATCGTTCCGGGGGCCTTCCACGGTTTCGAGGTGCAGTTCGCGGGCACCGAGGTGGTCCGGGCCTTCCGTCGGGAGCAGACGGAGGCGTTGCGCGCCGCGCTGTTCCCCGAGCGCTGAGTCGGGCGCACCGCTCGGCGGTCGTCCCGAGGGCGGTGGCGGCCGGGGCCTTCCGGGGCGGGCGTCGGAGCTGCGGCGGGCCGATGCCCGCGAGCGGGGGGCCCGCCCTGGCGACGGAGACGCGGCGCGGTTCGGCTCCGGAGCGGCGCGGGGTGACGGCGAGCCGTCCGACGGGCGGCACGGGCCCCCGGCGGTGGGTGATGGAACCGGCGGCGCGCGGTGCGTCCACCGCGATGCCCCGGTTCACGGGTGCCTTCGAGGTCGATCGACCACCGACCCCGGTGGCGGTGGCGCTCCGGCAGGGGAACCGGACGGTGGTCGCGCATGACCGGGGTGCGCCCGTCGTGTCCTGCGCGCCGTCCCCTCGGGGCGTGCGGTCCGCGTCCGGATCCGACGGGGTGCGCCGCCCGCCGGGCCGGGGCCACCCGCGTGTGCGCGATGCCTCCTGCGTCCCCGGCCGTCCTGTCCGGGGTTCTCCGCGTGCGCGCCCCCGCCCCCGGGGCACCCGACGGTGTCCCTGCCCGGGTGGTTCCCCGCGTGCGCGCGATGTTCGCCCGTCGACTCCTCGCGGGACCGTCCGACCGTTCCCCGCGCGATCCCCCGGCGACCTCGGCGCACCGCCGCCCCGGACTCCCCCTCCCCGCGCGGGTGCGCGCTCACGAGCGACCGATCCCGAGGTGGGCGGGGGCGCCCTGCGGGGAAGCGCCCACGAGACGGTTCGGCCGGTCCCTCCCGGGGGAGACGGCGGCCGCTCCGCGTGACCCGGTGCCGGGGCGATCTTGACGGGCGCCCGCTCGCACGGTTACGGTCTTCCTGATTGTTCGCTTTGAGAACAATCGTTCGCTATACGAACGAAAGGTCCTTCATGATCGCGCCACTGGACGAGGCGATCGCCGAACTCGTCCACGACGGCGACACGGTCGCCTTGGAGGGGTTCACCCACCTCATCCCGGTCGAGGCAGGACACGAGATCATCCGCCGGGGGCTGCGCGACCTCACCCTGGTCCGGATGACCCCCGACATCGTCTACGACCGGATGATCGGCGCCGGCTGCGCCCGCAAACTCGTCTTCTCCTGGGGCGGCAACCCCGGGGTCGGCTCCCTCCACCGGTTCCGCGACGCCGTCTCCGCCGGCTGGCCCGCCCCCCTGGAGATCGAGGAGCACAGCCACGCCGGGATGGCCAACCGCTACCTCGCGGGAGCCTCCGGTCTGCCCTTCGCGATCCTGCGCGGCTACAGCGGCACCGACCTGGTGACGCACAACCCCC
This sequence comes from Nocardiopsis sp. N85, assembly GCF_028882275.1. Taxonomy (GTDB): domain Bacteria; phylum Actinomycetota; class Actinomycetes; order Streptosporangiales; family Streptosporangiaceae; genus Nocardiopsis; species Nocardiopsis lambiniae. The sequence goes on along the minus strand of NZ_JARBUT010000006.1, from coordinate 44,843 downwards.
ACATCAAGACCGTCACCTGCCCCTTCACCGGGCAGGAGGTGGCCGCCGTCCCCGCCCTCAACCCCGACGTGACGATCATCCACGCCCAGCGCGCCGACCGCGCCGGCAACGTCCAGTTGTGGGGGATCATCGGCATCCAGAAGGAGGCCGCCCTGGCCGCCGACCGGGTCCTGGTCACCGTCGAGGAGATCGTCGACACCCTCGAACCCGTCCCCGGGCAGGTCGTCCTCCCGAGCCGGGTCGTCGACCGCGTCAGCGTCGTCCCCGGCGGCGCCGCCCCCTCCTACGCGCACGGCTACTACGAGCGCGACAACGACGCCTACAAGGCCTGGGACGCCATCGGCCGCGACCGTGACGCCTTCACCCGCTGGCTGGCGGACCTGACCTCCGCCGCCACCGCCACCTCCGGGGAGACCCTGTGACCGCCGCGACCTGGACCTCCGACGAGATCATGACCGTGGCCGCGGCCCGCGCCCTCGGCGACGGCATGTCCTGTTTCGTCGGTATCGGCCTGCCCAGCACCGCCGCCAACCTGGCCCGCCGCACCCACGCCCCCGACCTGTGGATGATCTACGAGTCCGGAACCCTGGGCACGGTCCCCGCCCACCTGCCGCTGTCCATCGGCGACGGGGTGCTGGCCGAGAGCGCCGACGCCGTGGTCTCGGTGCCCGAGGTGTTCAACCTCTGGCTCCAGGCCGGGCGCATCGACGTCGGTTTCCTGGGCGCCGCCCAGATCGACCGGTACGCCAACATCAACACCACCGTCATCGGCGACTACGCCGACCCCAAGGTGCGCCTGCCCGGGGCGGGCGGCGCCCCCGAGATCGCCGCCTCCTGCGTCGAGGTCGTCGTGATCGTCCGCCAGAGCACACGGGCGTTCGTCGACCGGGTCGACTTCGTCACCTCCGTCGGTCACGGCTCCGGCCCCGGCGACCGCGAACGCCTGGGCCTGCGCGGGAAGGGCCCCACCCGGGTGATCACCGACCTGGGCGTCCTGGAACCCGACCCCGACAGCCGCGAACTCGTCCTCACCGGGGTGCACCCCGGAGTGACCGTCGAGCAGGTCCGCGCCGCCACCGGCTGGGAGCTGAAGGTCGCGGCCGACCCGGCGGTCACCCCCGTGCCCACCGACACCGAGCTGGCGGTCCTGCGCTCCCTGACCGGCGCGGCCTGACCCCCCGGCGTCCTCGACGTATGCCCGCGGCGCGGCCCCCGGACCGCACCGCAGGGCGTCGCCCGGCGGCGGCGCCCCCACCCCAGGACCAGGAGACACGATGACCGACGTCCACATCCTCGACGCGGTGCGCACCCCCTTCGGCCGCTACGGCGGCGCCCTGTCCGGGGTGCGCCCCGACGACCTCGCCGCCCACGTCGTCGGCGCCCTCCTCGAACGCGCCCCCGCTCTGGCCGGGGAGGCCGTCGACGAGGTCGTCCTCGGCAACGCCAACGGCGCCGGCGAGGAGAACCGCAACGTCGCCCGCATGGCCGCACTGCTGGCCGGCCTGCCCACCTCCGTCCCCGGCGTCACCGTCAACCGCCTGTGCGGATCGGGGATGGAGGCCGCGATCCAGGCCGCCCGCGCCGTCCAGACCGGCGACGCCCGACTGGCCGTCGCCGGGGGAGTGGAGTCGATGAGCCGCGCCCCCTGGGTGCTGCCCAAACCCGCCAAGGGCTTCCCCGTCGGCGACGCCGCCCTGCACTCCACCACCCTGGGCTGGCGCATGGTCAACCCGCGCATGCCCGAACGGTGGACCGTGTCCCTGGGCGAGTCCACCGAGGGGCTGGCCGAACGGCACGGCATCGACCGCGCCGACCAGGACGCCTTCGCCCTGGCCAGCCACACCAAGGCCGCCCTGGCCTGGGAGAAGGGCGTGTTCGACGACGAGATCGTCCAGGTGCCCGGCGCCGTGCTGGACCGCGACGAGTGCATCCGCGCGACCTCCGCCGAGAAACTCGCCGCGCTCAAGCCCGCCTTCCGCGAGGACGGCACCGTCACCGCGGGCAACGCCTCGCCCCTCAACGACGGCGCCGCCGCCCTGCTCATCGGCGACGCCTCCGGCGCCGACGCCCTGGGCGTGCGGCCGCTGGCCCGCATCGCCGGCCGTGGTGCGGCCGGGGTCGACCCCGACGTGTTCGGCATCGGCCCGGTCCGCGCCGCCGAGATCGCCCTGGACCGGGCGGGCATCGGCTGGGACGACCTGTCCGTCGTGGAGCTCAACGAGGCCTTCGCCGCCCAGGCCCTGGCCTGCGTCCGATCCTGGAAGGACCTGGACCCCGCCATCGTCAACCCCCACGGCGGGGCCATCGCCATCGGTCACCCCCTGGGGGCCTCCGGTGCCCGGGTCCTGGGCTCGCTCGCCCACGAACTGCGCCGTCGCGGCGGCGGCTGGGGCCTGGCGGCCCTGTGCATCGGCGTCGGGCAGGGACTGGCCGTCGTCCTGCACGCCGACTGATCACCCGGGGAACGGCCCCGCCCGCTCCGTCGATCACCCGAAGGCCCGCACCCCTCACGACACCCTGCCGGGGAACGGCCGTGGGCGGTCGCACGTCCACCCCGACGGGTGCGGCCCGCCGCCACCCGCACGGTCACGGTGTCCGCCACCGGCGAGATCCCGGGCGAGACCGGCGTCCGCGCCGGTGCGCCGGACGTTGGATCCGGTCCGCCGGCCGGAACGCGAGCGGCCGTGTCGCCGCGACGCGCCCGGCCGGCAGGCACTTCCCGCGCACCCGCCGGACCAGGCCCGGCGCTCGGCGGGCTGGGGAGACCGGGCACGCGCCACCCGGCGCGTGCGCCGGATCCGCTCAGCGGGCCGCGATCCGCCTCAGGTCGGGCAGACCGGTGGCCGCCTCCGGCTCGTAGACGTCCGCCAGCGCGGTGAACAGCAGGGCCACCCCCAGAGCGCCGGGGTCGGGGACCCCCATGGCGCGCTCCCCCACGTAGCTGGCGCGCCCGCGCCTGGGGGCGAGGTCCGCCGTACCCGCGGCGCCCCGCGCCGCCGCCTCGGCGGCGGCGGTGAAGGGGGCGTCCGCCCCGTCCCGGGCGGCGGCGCCGAGGGCGTCGGCGGCGGGCGCGAGCGCGTCCACCAGGGTGCTGTCGCCGACCTCGGCGCCGCCCACCCGCTGGACGGCGGCCAGCCCGGCCGCGGCCGCCTCGGCGGCCGACCCCGCGTCGGGCGCACCGTCGTCCGGCCAGGACACCGTCGAGAGCCGCTGGAAGAGGAGCCCGAAGAGCGGGCCGCTGGTGCCGCCCACGTCGTCGAGGAACGCCCGGGCCAGCGCCTCCATGCCGCCGACCCGGGCCCCGTTCCGAGACACGGCCCTGCGCACGCCGCCGAGGAGGTTGTCCCCGAAGTCGCCGTCGCCGACGAGCTGGTCGAGCGCGGTGAGGTCGTCGCGGAACCCCGAGACGGCCTCCGAGAAGCGGTCCAGGACGGCCCCGCCGGACGGTGCGGCGGGGCCGTCCTGCTCCGGTTCCGCCGTCGTTCGCACGACGGCCGCATCCGCGCCGTCCGCCGCCAGGGTGCGGGAGGGGAGCACGAGGGGGGTGTCGGCGGGCGCCGTCCACAACCCGACCCACTCCGGTTCCATCCGGGTGAGGGTGAGGGAGAACCCGGCCATGTCCAGCGCCGCGGTGAAGGTGCCGGGAACGATCGCCAACGGGTCGGCGCCGCGCGCCGTCAGCGCGTCGTACAGCAGCGAGCCGATGGCGTGCAGCTCCAGGCCGGTGGTGGCGCCCAGGCCGTTGACGACGGCCAACACCCGTTCACGCCCGGCGGGCAGCGCCGCGAGCAGGTCGTCGGTCATCCGCTCCACCAGCTCGTCGACGGGCAGGCGCCCGATGGTGCCGGTGCCGCGCTCGCCGTGGATCCCGACCCCGTACTCCAGGGTTCCCGGGTCCAGGGCGAAGGCCGGTTCCCCGGTCGCCGGGGAGGTCTGCGCCCGGGCGGCGACCGCCAGGCTGCGCGACCGCGCCACGATCCTCCCGCCCAGCTCCGCGAGTTCGCCGAGCCCGGCGCCCTGGTCGGCGCGGGCGCCGAGCAGCTTCTCCAGGACGACGGTCGCGGCGGTCCCGCGTCGGCCGGTGGCGGTGTCCCCACCGTCGGTGGCCAGGTCGTCGTCGACCAGGACGGTGGCGACGGGGACTCCGTCGTGGCGCAGGCGTTCGGCGGCGATCCCGAAGTTGATGACGTCGCCGGTGTAGTTCTTGACGATGAGCAGCACGCCGTCGTCCTTGGCGACGGCCGTGCAGGCCGCGTGGATCTGCCGGTTGTGCGGGGAGGCGAAGACCTCGCCGGGGCAGACGGCGTCCAGGCCGCCGGGTCCGAGCAGGCCGGTGTGCAGCGGTTCGTGTCCGGAGCCGCCGCCCGAGACCAGGGCGACGGTGCGGCCGGGCGCGCTGGAGCGCGTGCGCAGGAAGAGCGGGTCGCGGTGGACCTCGATGAGGCCGGGGTGGGCCAGGGCGAGACCGCGCGCGGCGGTCGCGACCGGCTCGGTGGACGGCAGGAAGTGGGTCATCGTCGGTACTCCGTTCGAAGGTGTGCGGTGGCGGGTCGTCGGAGGCGGACGGCGGCCGACCCCGGGCCGATGCGCGGGGGAGGTGCGGCCCGTGGTGTCGCGGTCGAGAGAGGAACCCTTCGGCGTCGTGCGTGCGGTGGCGGGCGGCGGTCCGCCCGCACAGGCCCCCATCCTGCGCGATCCGGGCGCCGATCTCCACAGGGCCCGCCCCGCGCACCCTTTCCCGCGGGTACGCTCGCGCCCCGGCGGTGCGCCGGGAACGGCGGATGCCAACGGCACGGGGTCCGGAGCGATTCCGGGTGCCGGGGGTGACCTTCCGCATCGGTGCCCCGGCGCGTGGACACCGCCGCACGGCGTTCGGCGCTTGTAGGGTCCCAGGGGTACGGACGGATCGCGCCACGGCCCGCCGGGCGGCGATCCGTCGAAGGTGTTCGGATTCTCGGTCCAGGAGCGGACGACCATGGGCACTACGGCTCAGATCGGTGTCACCGGCCTCGCGGTCATGGGACGCAACCTCGCACGCAACTTCGCGCGCAACGGCTACACGGTGGCCGTGCACAACCGGACGGTGGCGCGCACCCGCGCCCTGGTCGAGGAGTTCGGCGGCGAAGGGGACTTCGTCGCGGCGGAGACGGCCGAGGAGTTCGTGGCGGCCCTGGAACGGCCGCGGCGCCTCGTCGTCATGGTCAAGGCGGGGGAGCCCACCGACGCGGTCATCGCCGAGTTCGCCCCGCTGCTGGAGCCCGGCGACATGATCGTCGACGGTGGCAACGCGCACTTCGCCGACACCCGGCGCCGCGAACGCGAACTGCGCGAGCGGGGTGTCCACTTCGTCGGCACGGGAGTCTCGGGCGGCGAGGAGGGCGCGCTGCACGGGCCGAGCATCATGCCCGGCGGATCGGCGGAATCGTACGAGTCGCTGGGCCCGATGCTGGAACGGATCTCCGCGAAGGCCGACGACGGCGCCCCCTGCGTCACCCACGTCGGCCCCGACGGCGCCGGCCACTTCGTGAAGATGGTGCACAACGGCATCGAGTACGCCGACATGCAGCTCATCGGCGAGGCCTACCAGCTGCTGCGCGACGTCGCCGGGTACACCCCGGCTCAGATCGCCGACGTGTTCCGGCGCTGGAACACCGGGCGCCTGGACTCCTACCTCATCGAGATCACCGCCGAGGTGCTGTCCCACGTGGACGCCGCGACGGGGAAGCCGTTCGTGGACGTGGTGCTGGACCGGGCCGAGCAGAAGGGCACCGGCCGCTGGACGGTGCAGATCGCCCTCGACCTGGGCGTCCCCGTGTCGGGCATCGCCGAGGCCGTGTTCGCCCGGTCGTTGTCGGGGCACGCCGACCTGCGCTCCGCGGCCCGGGGCCTGCCGGGGCCGACGCCCCGGACGTTGCCGGAGACGGAGGCCGCCGCCTTCGCGGACAGGGTGGAACAGGCCCTGTACGCCTCCAAGATCGTGTCGTACACACAGGGCTTCCACCAGATCGCCGCCGCGAGCGCGGAGTACGACTGGGGTGTCGACGCGGGCGCGGTGGCCCGTATCTGGCGCGGCGGCTGCATCATCCGGGCCGCCTTCCTGGATCGGATCACCGCCGCCTACGAGGCCGACCCCGGCCTGGTCTCCCTGTTGTCGGACCGGGACTTCGCGGACGAGATCGGCGCGGCCCAGGACGACTGGCGGGCGGTGCTGGCCGCCGCCACGACACAGGGCGTGCCGACTCCGGGGTTCGCCGCGGCGCTGGCGTACTACGACGGGCTGCGCACCGACCGGCTGCCCGCCGCGCTCATCCAGGGGCAGCGGGACTACTTCGGCGCGCACACCTACCGCCGCACCGACGGGGAGGGGACGTTCCACACCCTCTGGGGCGGGGACCGTTCCGAGGTCGAGGCCTGACCGTGAGGAGATGCGATCGGACGGGCGACCGGGACCTCGTGGGAGCCTGGTCCGGAAGCCCCGCCCCAGTCGTGTTCCATGGTCACGTAACGTCACGTGTTGCTACGTGCCGTTGTGTCCCGCACCATCCGAATCCGGATGACGTTCCGTGCCATGTCATGTCCCCCGCTGGCGTCCCGGTCCAAAACTGCGGAGCACAAACGGAGCACACACCGGCCCCTGGCGGCGTCCGATGGCGCCTCGCGAGGTTCTCATCGGTCCTGGGCTGGGTCACGGTGTGCGGCCGTAGTTAGGATCAGCACCCTCATGGGGAACACGAGGCGAGTATTGGTACGGAGCAGCGAGAGGCAGAAGTATGCGCTGACCTCGGACGAGGACAGCGCCGACTTCTGGGGCTTTGCTCACGAGGCAGAAGGGTTGTTCACACCGCTGCCGGAGGGAGACGGAACACGTCGAGTGCGTCTTGCGAAGTGTCTCCCGAAAGGTGGCCTGCAGAAAAGCGTGGACCACATCGGTAGCCGTCGCGCCGTGGCCGGGAACGCCTGGTTGGACCTTCTCGACGCCGACGGTGCCACCATGGGGTCTTACTTCGTCAACGAGGTCACCGTCATCGATGTCAAGCCCTCCATCTGTGGAGCCGGTCTCGTCGACCTCACCATGACCCTGTGGTGCGAGGCGGCCCTGCCCGGGGCGGACCTGGTGTGGGACCTGGTTCGTAAGGGACACCTGAGCCGTACCGGCATGTGGTGCGAACTCGCCTGTGAGGACAAACGGGCGTGGCTGTCAGTGGCGCTTCAGTCCTCGCAGTACCGACGCCGGGGGAAGCCGGCCAGTTCTGCAGGCCAGGTGTTCACCGTGGACGGTCGACGCATCGTGGACAGGGATAGTTTTTACTGTGCGATCGGTGAGGCCATCAACGGGCCGGGTGGGTACTTCGGCTGGAACCTTGACGCTTTGGAGGACTGCCTGAGAGGAGGTTGGGGCGCCACCACTCCGTTTTCCCTGCATTGGGATTTCTCGGCCGAGTCCAGAGCACGGTTGGTGGAGTGTGTGCCCACTGCTCGGGGCGATGTTTCTCTGTTCGACCTGTTCCTGGAGATATTCGAGGGGCGGGGTGTAAGCGTCATCCTTCGGTGATAGCCGGTCACTTTCGAGCATCATCCTGGGAAATGCTGCTTCCGGCTCTTTTGGGTGGGGGTGTTCAAGGATGCCGAGGGCGACATGTCCTGGGCGCGTGGGATCGCCTCCTGTCACTCGCCACCGCCCCAGGGCTCGTGCAAGTTCCGGCTTGGTGCAGATCGTGCGGTTCGGGTAGATCACGGCCGTACACGCAAACAGGCACGGGGACCCGTGATCATTGTGGTGTCGAAGCCAAATGATCCCGAAGGTCTCTCGTGCCCGCCCTCTCATCATCCACGGTCCCGGCGGTGCTCGCCAAACTCGCACCCCTTGACCCCCGCGACACTGCGGACCTGCGCGCCTACCTGGCCAGGGTCCCCGACCCCCGCTCACGCCGGGGCCGCTGGTACCCCCTGGCCTGCCTGCTGACCATCTGCGCCTGCGCCGTGGTCTCCGGAGCCAGAACCATCGAGGAGATCACCGAATGGGGACAACGCGCCCCGGACGCGCTCTTGGAAGCGATCGGCGTGCGCCCCCACCCACTGCGTCGAAGGCGCTCCCCGGCGGCCTGCACCATCGACCGCGTCCTGTGCCACATCGACCCACACGCCCTGGACACCACCGTGTGCGCCCACCTCGCCGACCGCCACCGCACCACCACCGAGAACACCCCCAACGGCGACAAGGACACACGGCCCGCACACCAGGCGATCGCCGTGGACGGCAAAGCCCTCAAAGGATCGGCTCGAACCGACCAGCCGCACCGTCACCTGCTCTCGGCCCTGACCCACCACCTCCCCGCCACCCTGGCCCAGAGCGAGGTCGGCGCCAAAACGAACGAGACCCACTTCCTCCCCCTGCTCCAGGGCCTGGACCTGGCCGGGCACGTGATCACCTGCGATGCCCCGCACACCGTCCAGGACCACCTCAAGCGGCTCGTGGAGGACAAGAAGGCCCACTACGTGGCGGTGGTCAAGACCAACCAGCCCACCCCGCACGCCCAGATCTCGGCCCTGCCCTGGGACGCGGTGCCCCCCGCCCACACCCGCTCGGAGAAGGGCCACGGGCGCCGCGAGTCCCGGTCGATCAAGGTCATGGGCATCGCCGACAGCCTCGGAGGCATCTGCTTCCCCCACGCCGGACTCGCGTTGAGGATCCACCGCCGTCGGCAACAGGCCGGTCAGAAGCAGACCCGCCGGACGGTCTTCGCCGTCACCGGCCTGGACGCCCACCAGGCCACCCCCGCCCAGCTCGCGGCGCTGGTCCGCGGCCATGGGGCGATCGAGAACTCCAACCACCACATCCGGGACGTGACGTTCGGCGAGGACGCCTCCACCGTTCACACCGGTGGTGCTCCCCGGGCGATGGCCGCGTTGCGCAACCTGGCCATCGGGGTGCTGAAGGTGGCGGGGGCGGTCAACATCGCCAAGACCACCCGCGCGATCCGGGACCTACCCGAACACGCACTCCCGTTCTTCGGGATCGGTCACGAACCCGACCTCTCGGGAACTTGAACGAGCCCTGACGCACCGGGTCAGGTGTTCACCTGGGATATCACCCGGTTGAAGGGCCCGGGCCGGGGCGAGTACTTCCACGCCTACGTGGTCATCGACATCTTCTCGCTAGGTGGCCGCGTTCACGGTGGAGCGGTCCGAGTCCGGGATCCGTGCCGCGGAGCTGATCAGCGGCCTGGCCGCCGCCAACGGGGTCCCGCCCGGGGTGGTGCACGCCGACCGGGGCGCGGCGATGACCTCCAAGGAGGTGTCGCAGCTGTTGCCGGACCTGGGGATCGAGCGGTCGCACTCACGCCCGAAGAACTCCAATGACAACCCTTACTCCGAAGCGCAGTTCAAAACGGTCAAGTACGCGCCGGACTACCCGCAGGAGTTCGAGTCGCCGGCGCACGCTCGCCAGTGGCTGGAGGCTTTCATGGCCTACTACAACCACGAGCACAGGCATTCGGGGATCGGATACCACACCCCTGCATCGGTGCACTTCGGTACCGCCGGGCAGGTCCGTGACCAGCGGGCACGGACCCTGGCCGAGGCCTACACGGCCCATCCAGAGAGGTTCTCTCGCCGACCGGAACCACCTCGGCTGCCCGAGACGGTCTGGATCAACGATCCCTCCAGACGCAGGGAGGCCGCGCTACAGAACCCATGACCGGCTCACCGTTTCATTTGATTTGACACTTACCGGACCGGGCGATTATGACAGCGCGTCCCGAGATGTGGGAGGGGCGTCCGGAGTGGCTCGCGCCGTGACCTGTCTGTAAGTGGAAGGGCGCTCTTCGCTCAGTTGATGTCCCACAGCAGTACGGTGTTGTCCGAGCTGCCGACGGCGAGTGTGGTGCCATCGGGGGAGAAGGCCACTGAGTTCACGGTTTCGTTGTGGTCGAGGCCAGAGATCGCTTCTTCCGCGGCGATATCCCACAGCAGCACAGGCAAAGGGAAGGCGCAGTTGCCGGTGGCGAGTGTGGTGCCGTCGGGGGAGAAGGCCACCGAGTAGACGTAGAGGCTGCAGTCCAGGGTGGTGAAGTGCTCACCGGTATCGGCATTCCACAACCGCACGGTCCAGTCATCACCACCGGTGGCGAGTGTGGTGCCGTCGGGGGAGAAGGCCACCGAGGTCACGTTGTGGTCATGGCCCCGCAGGGTGGCGATCTCCTCGCCGGTGTCGACATCCCACAACCGAGCGGTGTCATCATCGCTGCCGGAGGCGAGTGTGGTGCCGTCGGGGGAGAAGGCCACCGAGTTGAGGAAGAACTCGTGGCCTTCCAATACTGCGGTTTCCTCGCCGGTCTCGATATCCCACAACCTCACAATGTCATCCATGCCGCCGGTGGCGAGTGTGGTGCCGTCGGGGGAGAAGGCCACCGAGCGCACGGAATGGGTGTGCTCCAGGGTGGTGACGTGCTCGCCGGACTCGATGTCCCACAGTCTCACGGTGTCGTCCCAGCTGCCGGTGGCGAGTGTGGTGCCGTCGGGGGAGAAGGCCACCGAGGACACCTGATCGCTGTGATCATCCAGACTGATGATTTCTGTGCCGGTAGCGATGTCCCACAGCAGTACGGTGTCGTCCGAACTTCCGGTGGCGAGTGTGGTGCCGTCGGGGGAGAAGGCTACCGAGTTCACGTCGCTGGAGTGGCCGTCCAGAATGGTGATCGCCTGACCGGGCTCTTCGCTGGCGGAGGTCTCATCGCTAGGTGAGCTGCTATCGCTGGACGAGGCATCCGCATTGGAGGAGGACCCGTCGCTGAAAGCGGTGTTCCGTGAGAGAAGGCCGCCGATGGCGGCGATGGATACGATCACGGCTCCCGTAGCCAGAAGGGCATTCCTTCGGGTCCTGTTTCCTTCATCCCGCTGAGGGGCGGGGTCTACCCGTGTCATGGGAACAGGGTGTTGGGCGGGTGCCGGTTCTGGGGCAGAGGACGGTTTCCCGGTTTTGGGTTGTGTGGGTCTGCCGACCTCGGGTTCGGGGTTTGGAGGCGGTGGTTCGTTCGGGGGAAGCGAGGGTTCCTGTTCAGTGACGGAGATGTCCTGGACCGATGGCGTGGGTTTGGGGTCACCGGCTTGTGGGGGTGATGGATCGCTGACCGGGGGGGTGTAGGCGACGGTGGCGTCTGTTCTGGGCGGGGGCCATGAGTCGTCGAGGTCGAGTGATTGGAAGCGGGTCAGGATCTGTGCTGGGGTGGGGCGTTGGTCGGGGCCGTGGTTCCAGCAGTCGGTGATCAGTTCCCGCGTGATGGCGTCGATGTGTCCGGGGTCGGGTGCGGGGCTGATGATCTTGCGCAGGGTTTCGGCCATCGTGGACCCCTGGAAGGGGTTGGTGCCGGTGGCCGAGTAGGCGAGGACTGTGCCGAGGGAGAAGATGTCCGAGGCGGGGCCGACGTGGGAGCCGTCGGTCTGTTCGGGTGACATGTAGGGCAGGGTGCCGAAGACGGCGCCGTGGGTGGTCATGCTGTCGGCGTCCAGGGGGCGGGCGATGCCGAAGTCGATGATGCGGGGGCCGTCGTTGGCGAGGATGATGTTGTCGGGTTTGAGGTCGCGGTGCACCAGTCCGGTCTCGTGGATGGCGTCAAGGCCTTCGGCGAGCCCGGTGGTCAGGATGTACAGGGCTGGTGGGGTGATGGGCCCGTTTTCGCGGACGGTCTGGGTGAGGGTGGGGCCGGGGATGTGCGCGGTGGCGATCCACGGAGCGTCGGCATCGGGGTCAGCGTCGATGACCTGAGCGGTGTGGAAGCCGCCGACTTTGCGGGCGCTGTCGGCTTCGCGGGCGAAGCGGGCTCGGAAGCCTGCTTCGGAGGCGAACTCGGGGCGGATGACCTTGATGACGATCTGGCGGCGGGATGGGGTGCGGGCGAGGTAGACCTGGCCCATGCCTCCGGTGCCCAGGCGTCCGGTCAGCGGGTATCTGCCGATGTGTGAGGGGTCGGTGGGGTGGAGGGGGTCCACGGTGTTGGCCTTCTACCCGGAGGGAGGGGGAGCGTTCGGGTGGGCTCTGTTTGGGTTGGTTGGTTGTGTCACCCGATTGTGGCGTGGGAACCGCTGTGGGGTAAGGGGTTTCGACTGAAACGGCCACAACCGGTCCTGTGGGGCGACAGGGCGTGCCTGGGTCCAGCCGGGCCCACACGGTGGCGTCGGGGCGGCTGTGGGGCGGACACGGGACCGTCCCCGGGCGCGGCCCTGCTGGGTCATGGGGTGGCAAAGTGCTCCGGAGGTGGGTGCCGCCTTGTACTGGGGCTTGTACTGGGGAGCACGTATGGAGCACTTGAGGGCCCGGAACGCGGCGAGGTCCTCGTGTAACCCCTTTGAACTGGGATTTTGTGGCGCACCCGGCAGGATTCGAACCTGCGGCCATCGGATTAGAAGTCCGGTGTCTTCGTGCCTCTACGTGCCACGGAGTGCCGTTTCGTCCCTATCCATCCGATCACCGCTGTCGTTTCGTGTCAAGAGATGCCGCCCGATGTCGTGCCAGTACGGAACTGCGGAGCACCAACGGAGCACGAACGGGCGGTGGGCGGCGTCCGATGGCACCTCGCGAGGTCCTTGAATATCAGAAGCGACCTTGGTCTTCTGGTCGGGCAGGTAGGTCGATCCATGTGCGTTGGAGGTTGTTCCCGTGTCGTCCACACCGCTGTTCTCCACCTACCGCCAGGGCGAGAACCGGGTCACCTCGTCGATGCTCGCGGTCTTCGAACGGATCGGCCTATCCCTGGTCGAGGAGATCCTGGCCAAGGCCTCGGGCGAGGCCACGCTGGAGACCGTCACCTTCACCAACCAGCCCAAGGCTGGTAAGGGATCGGTTCCCGACGCGCGGACCTCTGCGGACTTCACCTACCTGTTCGAGGTCAAGACCGTCCGCGGCACGGTCCGCGCGAAACAGCTCCGTTGCCACCTGGAGGACCTGAAAGAAGGGCCGGGCCGGTATCTGTTCGTGCTCACACCCGACGCCGTAAGGCCCGCTGCGCTCGACGTTGTGGTTGACAGGCGTGTGGTGTGGTTCAACTTCGCAGCCCTGTACGACGCCATCACAGCCGTGGTGGACGACGCCTTCCTCGCACCCTCCGAGCGCGACCGGTTCCTGCTGCGGGAGTTGCAGGCGCTGTTCGACAACGACGGCCTGGTGACTTCTGCCGAGGTGGTGGTCGTGGCCGCCAGCCAGGCCTACCCGGAGTACCTGGCGTCCTCGGCCTACATCTGCCAGCCTGGCCGGGCCTTCCGGGAAGGGCTGACCCACATGGGCTTCTACGCTCAGCAGGCCATCCAACCGCACCTGGCCCGCATCCTCACCTGCGAGGACCACGTGCCCTTCACGTATGAGGAAGTGCTGCGACGAGAGGGCAACGGCGGCAGGGACGCCCGTATCGGAGGCCTGATCCGTGCCTCCTTGGAGGCTGGGGTCCGTGAGGAGGGGCAGGAGTACATGGTGTTCCTGCTCTCGGGGCCGGAGGCCCCTGAGACTGTGGTGTTGGAGTCGCCGGTGGTCAATGACACGGTGGCCGCCTCGGGGCGCCCGTGGGCGTGGACGATGGGCCAGCGGTATGTGTCCCTGGCCGCTCTGCGCAGGCCCGGGGTGCGTACCACCAGCGACCTTGAGACCTCCTGACCATTCCATACCGGCCAGGGGCCGGTCTGGTGTTGCCGCTGAACAGGCTGCTGGTCGCCTCTCGCCCCCGCATGAGCGTTCGGGTAAGGGCCAATAGGAGAACCGGCCCAGGCCTGCCGCAAGGACGAAGCTTCTACCGGCGCTGGCGGTGCTGGGCTTGGCGCAGGCGAGCACTAATGTGGTCGGGTAGATCGATGACAAGGACCTCGACTCCCAGGTCCCGCAGGGCGGTTGCAGCCCATGAGCGTTCGCCGAGAAAAGGCCGTGCCGCCTCCCGGTCGGACAGACAGAGCACCATGCGCGGCCTGGGGTAGAGCGTGGAGGAGATCCACACGAGCTTCAGCGCGTCGGACAGGACCTTGTGGCGCTGTGCGGCCTTGACGGGCCCCTGGTGCGCCCACGCCTCCACGAGCACTGTGAGGTTCTGGTCGGCTCCATCGACTTCCACCCGAACCCCGGTGGGCGTGAGGATCCTGCGAGGGTCCAGCCGGGTTCCGAGCAGCGCGCTGGCCGCGTCCAGGATGATGCGTTCAGCGTGCTGTTGTTCGATTGAAGCGCCGGGTGGCATGGAGGAATCGGTGGGCTGTGTCCCGCCGATGGCATTGACGATCTTGCCTTTAGGGCCCTTATAGCGGTGCAGACGCCCCTCGTCCGCTAGTTTGCGGCATGCCTGGTTGATGCTTTGGCGGGGAGACACGTCGAGCTGGCGGGCGAGTTCGTCGTCATCCCATCCCCGTCCGCTCTTGCCCAGGAAATCGAGGACGCGTTGGGCGATCGTCACGGTGGACTCCTGGATGCAGGTGCGTGCGGGCGGAGAAGCAGGCGTTCCCAGGACAAATCAAATCAGGTGACGAGAGAATCTGTTATTGACCACGTGTCAATCTTTCTAGTTCGTCGTCAAAGTTGCGCTGGAGATCCTCCGGGAGTTCAAAGGTAAGCTTCATGTCAAGTGATATGGGCTCAGTGCTTCCGTTGGCGATTCTTTCCATTGCGTCTTCTATATTATTAATATAATTTTCCGTGAAGTTTCTAACTTCTTTGATTGGCTGTTCAACGAACAGTGCAGCTATTTCCAGAAGATTTTCTGAATCTTCTGAAACCCGAAGAGATCGTATCTCGTTGCCCCAGTCTATTAGCTGCTCATATGTGGTCATTAAGCGCTCGCCCATGTGCTTGATGGATTCGGGGTCTCCAGGTTCGCCAGGGCGACCGAAAGAAATTTCTTGGGCACGCCTCGATATAATTTTCTCCAGGTTCCCGGAAATCTTTATAACTTTGGATATCTTATCGGTTAGCTCGTTTCCTAAAGAAAAGTCATCAACTTGGGGTCCTACGGACATACTGTAGCCCAAGTGGTAGTCCCTCCACTTGGGTTCGACCTCTTGCATGAATTTTTTAAGGTAGTACCCGAATAGGAGGTACTCCCAGCCGTCGGGTCGATCGATGAGCAGTTCTATTCGCTCACTTTCGTCTTGGGGGACACTCGTGGAGAGGCTTCTACTGTTTTCCATCGTTTTCCCCTTCTTGGGTTTTGGATCGTTCTAGCTCTTTGGGGAGTATTTCTGCAGAGATTCCTGAGAATTCGGCTCGAAATTTCATCCCCCTGTCTCGCGTGATTACTTTTAAATTTTTTCCGGAAACGGATTGGAAGTAAGACGCCTGACGGATTATTTCGTCGTCTACTCGGGAGAGGCGGGTGTGCCCAAGGGGTTCATCTGTGATTTGAATGTGTACGCCATCTCTTGCTCTCGCTCTTTGAAAGGGATTTGTGTGAGAAATTAGGCGATCCAAAGATGCTAGAGGGACTCGTGCCTTGTGTTGTTTGGTGTCCTTTAATTTATCTAGCTCGTCTATAACCGCCAAGGGAAATACGAGACATGCATATTTGGATCCTGCTAGTTTTTGCCAGTCCACCATCTCGAATGGCTTTCCGTGTACTAGGACGTTGGTGTCCAATAGGATAAGACTTTCATTTTCTTTGGCGGTGAGAATATTCCTATAATGTTCCATTTGATCGATCAATGCAGAAATGAGATCAATTTTATCTTCGATCTCTAGGCGGATGAGCGAGTGTGGTCGGTGTGTGGAGGCGGAGATGGCTCGGATTTGCCAGTATCTCTCAGAGTGAATTTTTTGTGAAGCTTCCCTATCTTGGTAAATTTCCCTCAGTCTCAGTTCGGCTTCTTCTGTCCACATCAGATATCTGTTAGAGGAAATCGCTGGATCTCCGTTCGATTCCCCGATTAGGTTTCTGAGGTTCTGTAACAGGCCGGCGAGTTTTTCTGTGGCCAGTGAGTGGTCGTTGTTATTTTTGAGAAAATGCCAAGTCATTTTTTCTTTGTTTCTTTTTGGTGGAGATCTTTGTGTTGGATTGGGTTGTCTGTTCTCTCTGATTTTCTCTTGAGCTGCTCGAGTTTTCTGCTTTCAGCCTTGATGTCTTTTGTGTGCCTTTTTGTCCGTATGTCGCTTTCTGGGGTGTATTGGTTTGGGTGGTTTCTTGCCTCATGTTTTCATGACAGTGTAGCCATGGGTTCTCGACTTGCGAAGCCTAAAATATGGGCATGCTTAGGTTCCTGGATGCCGTGCTCTGCTGGAACCCCCGTCTCCGAGGTTGGATAGCTGTTGACCTGCTGTCCCACGCAGTGCAAGCGGAGGAATGGGGGCTCAGAGTGGCCCATCTCAGTGAACGACGGTCCTCGGGGCTGTGGTTCCTCTGGACCTGTGCCTTTGACTCTGGGACCTTGCCGAACGAAGGCAGCACGTCGTCTATCTCGGTCCTTGAAGCGTGGTTTGGGCTCTACCAGACCATTCTGTTGTCGTTCGGACCAACGCTGGTGATGACGCCTTGGACAGCGTTCTTGCCGAGTCTGGTCGAGGCTGTGGTGCGCCGGGATCGCCTCCTGTCACCCGACGCATCCGGCGCTGCCTATCGGTAGGTGGACCAGCGGGTGGTGGCGTCCCCGTGTCGGAGGGTGTTCATGCGGTGTTGCCACTGGGTGCGTAGGCCGGGGCTGGTGTTGAGGACCGGGAGGACGCTGGTGACGAGTCTGAGTTCGCGGAGTCGGCGCAGGACGGGGAACCCGGGCCAGGTGAGGACGTCGAAGCCGTACTCGGCCGCGAGTGGGGTGTGGTGGTCCACGGGGTAGTCCATGCGGACCTTACCGACCGCAGCGGGGGTCAGGTCCCATTCGCGGGGACCGTGGCTGAGGCTGTCGAAGTCGCAGATCACCGGCCCTTGGGGGCCGGGGATGAGGTTGCCCATGAACGGATCGCCGTGCAGCACCCCGGCCGGGAGCTCGAACTCCAGGTCCTGGACTTGGAGTTCGAGGTGGTCGGTGCGCTCGGTGAGGAAGACCCGGTCGGCTTCGGCCAGCCCTTCGGCATCGGCGATGCGGCTGCGGATGCGGACGAACGGCTCCCACGACGGCAGCGCGAACCCCGGGGCGGGCAGGGTGTGGATGTGCTGGAGGATGTGCCCGAGGTCGCCGCCGGTCGGCTCAGGCCCGGTGGAGGGCACCAGGTGCCAGAAGGTCGCCGTGGCACCGGCGGCCCGGACCGGTTGGGGAATCTCCTCGACCAACCGCACCGCCGGGGCGTCGTGCCGGGCGAGCCACCGGGCCGCCTCGATGACCACGGGGACTCGCTCGGCGACGGTCGCCGATCCGGCGATGCGCACCACCAACCCCGCCCCCGGGAGGCGGTAGACGGCGTTGTTGGTGAACTTGATCAGCTCGGCGTCATCGGCCGCACGGGAGCCGATCCCGGCCTCCTCGCACAACGCTGCGAGGACCTCGTGGACGCGGTCGCGGGTGAGGGCGAAGCGGGGGCCGGTGGAGGGGGCGGGAGTGGTGCTCATGATGTGCGAAGGGTAGCAATGTCGGCGGCCAGATCGGCGGTTTCTCCTCGGGTCCGGTAGGCCAGGGCTGCTTGCTGGAGCGGGGCGAGGCGGTCGATGACGCGCACGGAGCGGACGCGGCGGGCGAGGTCGACGGCCTGGTGGCCGATGCGGACTCCTTGGTCGGGGTCGCCGTTGCGCAGGTGCGCGGTGGCCAGGGTGGTCAGCTCGAAGGCCTGGCTGCGCCCCATTTCCGGGCTGCGGGCCTCCACGGCCCGGTACAGGTGCTCGGTCGTGGCCGTGTACGCACGAGGCGAGGGTGTGGGGAGTGCGGCGTTGACGACCCCGGACATGGCGTCCAGGTCGGCTTCGTGGAAGAACCGCACCCACGGTGTGGTGTCCGAATCGGCGCGGGCGAAGGCGTCGTGGGCCCGAGCGAGGGAGTCCAGGGAACGCTTCTCGTCATCGAGAACGGCGTAGGCCCATGCCGCGTTGGCGCACATGAGCGCCACGGTGCGCTCGCATCCGGAGTCCTGGGCGGCGATCTGTCCCAGTTGCAGGAACCGGAGTGCTCAGCTCCGGAGAGTTCGCTGGAGTTTGGTTACTGTGGTCATCCCTGCGCTTCTCCTTCCAAAGGAGCCCCCTGTGTGCGGTAACTGCGGTCGTCCACGCGGCGAAGGACAAGGAGGCTGCACCTGTATCCCGTCCTTGATGTGGCGTGACCCTGAGGTCGTTGCCGCTGTTCGAGACCGTGATGCTCGGAGTGTGATCCGCTTCCTGCGACACCACGTTGAGGACCTATCACAGGAAGCGCTGGCCCGGATGTGCGGGGTGGCCCAGAGCACGATCGCCCGAGCTGAAGCGGGCCACGGGCTGACCGACCGACGCAAAGCCATCGAGGCCCTTCGAGGACTCGGGGCACCGTTGAAAACGGAAGGACCTCACCTTCCTCAGCCCCGAGCCATCAGCTCTACCGAGTCGCCAACGCTGGAGACGGACATCGGTGCAGGGGCTGGTGTTGACGGTTCCGCTGCTCTCGGTTCTCTGTGGCGGAACGTTGTGGAGGGAACCACCGCCGAAGCCGTCACCGCTTTCCGGCTGGCGGACCGGCGCGCGGGCGGCGGCCACCTCTACGCGCTGGTCATGCGCTATCTCTCCTCCCGGGTCGGTCCTGCCTTGGTCTCGGAAAGCGGTACCCCCACCACCTTCGTCGCTGCGGCGGGGCTGACGGAGATGGCCGGGTGGATGGCCCACGACGCAGGCCGCGATGACGTCGCCGCCAACCACTTCCAACGGGCGTTGAACCTGGCCCGAGCCGGAGAAGCGGGTTCCCTCACCGCACAGATCTGGGCCAGTCGCGCCCACCTGGCACTGCATCGCGATGACACTGAGAACGCGCTGCTCGCCGCCGAACAAGCCTGGCGACAACTCGATGGCACCGAGGACACCGCGCTACGCGGCAGGGCATTGGCCATGCTCACCCGTGCCCACGCCGCCCGCGGAGACGCGACCACCGCCCGAACCTTTCTCCGTCAAGGAGAGCACCTGCTGTCCGTACCGATCTCCCCACCCGCTTCGGAATGGACCAGCCCCTTCGACCTGGCATCGTTGGCCAGTGAAACGGCCCGGAGCATGTGCGACCTGGACGACCACACCGCCGCCGTCGAACACGCCCATCACGCTTTGAACCTGCGTTCCCCCGAACGGGTTCGGGCCCGCGTGCTCGCCTCCCTGACCCTGGCCCGAGCTTTGATCGGCCAGCACAAAGTGGATGAGGCGGCCGGCCTCGTCGCGGAAGCGGGGACCGCGATCGCTGAGGTGGGGTCGGCCGTGGCCAGCGCCCGCTTCCAGGAGGTGCGTGCGGCGTTGGCCTCTTATCGCAACGTTCCTGCGGTCGCTACCGTGCTGTCCCAGACGGGGAAAGCTCCATACGGGTCGCCGGCACCGACCTTGAACCGGAGCGGGTGAACAGGCGAAGGGGTACACGATGGCCGACGACGGTAGAGAAGAAGAACCCCTCTACGTTCGCGACCCAGCGGCCTGGCGCCGCACGCTTGCCGAGGGCAACCGGTTCCAGGCCCGCAAGCGCGTCGCCGCCAAAGTCGTCCTGCACGACGAACAGGGCCGCCTGCTACTGGTCGATCCCACCTACAAACCCTTCTGGGACCTTCCCGGTGGCATGGCCGAGGCCAACGAATCCCCGCACGAGGCCGCCCTGCGCGAAGTGCGCGAGGAACTCGGCCTGGACCTCGTCCTGGGGGATCTGCTGTGCGTGGAGTGGGCCCCGCCCCGCGACCCCTGGGATGACCTGCTCATGTTCGTCTTCGACGGTGGAACACTGACCCCCGAGCGCGCAGCGAACCTGCACCCGGTGGATCCCGAGGTCGGCGACATCGGATGGTTCACCCCCGAGCAGGCGTCACAGTGCCTTCGCGAAGACGTCTGGGCCCGCACCCATCAAGCTCTGATCGCGTTGGAGAACAAGACCACCGTCTATCTCACCCCCGACAGATGAGCACCTCCACCACCAGGTTCAGCCCGATCGGCGGTCCGCACCCCAACTGCGTTGGTCAGGTCGTCGCCCCAAGCGAGACCCCCTGAATCGAACACCGCGCATAAATCGAACATGGAGAATATGCGCGTGCGCATAGGTCGTCACCCTCCGGCGCGGGACACTGCAACCGTCCCTGTCCCGCCGAACGGCACGGCCCTTGTGGTCGGTCGTCGGCATCCGCCGATCGTTGGGAGACCCCTGTGTCCGCCACCTCCACGACCGATACGATCCGGGCGCGCGAGGCGATGGTCGACGCCATCGTCGCCGACCACACCCGGCTCGGGCAGCGATCCCTGTCCTGGGCCGTGGAGCAGGCCCTGCGGACCGTGCCCCGGCACACGTTCCTGCCGGGGCTTCCCTCAGCCGAGGCCTACGACCACGAGCAGGCGGTGGTCACCAAGGAGGAGAACGGGCTGGCCCTCAGCTCGGTCTCGGCACCCTCGATCATCGCGACCATGCTGCACCGGGCCGACCTGCACCCGGGCCAGCGCGTCCTGGAGATCGGCTCCGGCGGCTACAACGCCGCCCTGATCCGCGAACTCGTCGGTCCCACCGGTCAGGTCACCTCCATCGACATCGACCCGGACGTCATCGCCCGCGCCGAACGGTGCCTGGCCGACGCTGCTGTCGAAAGCGTGCACCTGGCGGTCGCAGACGGAGAACACGGCTTCGCGGTCCGTGCCCCGTTCGACCGCATCATCGTCACCGTCGGGGCCTGGGACCTGTCCCCAGCCTGGGACGCCCAGCTCGCCCCCGACGGGCGCCTGGTCGTCCCGATGCGAGTACGCGGACTCACCCGCTGCCTCACCCTGGAACGCACCGCCGCCTACGGCCACTGGCGAGCCGTGGCCGTGGACCCGTGCGGGTTCGTTCGCATGCAGGGCGCGGGCGAGCACTGGGAACCCATGCCCCTGCTCCACGAACCCGACGGCGCCCAGGTGGGCCTGCGCCTGGAGGATGGGCCGCGGCCCGACATCGACGCACTGCGCACCGCCCTCACCACCGATCCCGCCGAGTCCTGGTCCGGGGTGACGGTCGGAGCCGAGGAGGCCACCGACGGCCTGGACCTGTTCCTAGCCTCGGTGGCCGATGGTTGGGCGCTGCTGACCGCCCAGCGCGGGGCGATCCAGGCCGGGTTGATCCGCCCCATCGTCCTGACCGGCACCCCGGCTTTGGTCGACACCGACGGGGCGAGCTTCGCTTACCGCATCCTGCGTCGGATCCCCGGCCAGGAGAAGTGGGAGTTCGGCGCCGTCGGCCAAGGCCCCCACGCCACCCGGGTCGCCCAGCAACTGACCGACCTGATCAGCCGCTGGGACGGCGACCACCGGGGCGGCCCCGGCCCGCACATCGAGCTGTTTCCCGCCTCCACTCCCGCCGCCGACCTGCCCCCAGGGCGGGTCGTGACCAAACGTCACACCCACACGGTCCTGAACTGGGACCGCCGACCCTACGAATGGCCAGACCAAACCCACAAAGAAAGGTAGAGCCCTTCCATGAGCACCCTCCTCGCCGACCGCACCGACACCGGACTGGTGCCCCTCGGACGCGACCGCGCCCTGCGCACCACGACGACCGACCCGTTCGACCTGGACCTGCGGGTGGAGGTCCCGGTCGTGGACCAGTCCCTGTGGTCGATGACCAACGACGGCTGCGGCCAGACCTGCCAGTCCGCCTGCGCGCCCAGTTGCACCGACAACGGCTGATCCACTTTCGCACCGGGGCGCGCCCTTTCACCTCAACGGGGTGGGGCGCGCCCCTCGTTCGCCCCCGATGACGTGGAACGGAGCACCATGTACGCCCCTCTCGCCACGATCACCCCCTCCCTACGTGCAGCGACTCGACTGCGGACCCGTCTTCCTGCCTACCCCGACCCTGCCACCGGGTCACCGGCCGAGCTGCGCGCTTGGATCACCGGCCTCGGCGACGACCGCGAACTGATGAGGGCGCTGCGCATCGCCAGTCCCTCCCTGGACGCAGCCGTGCAGCGCATGGCCGCCCCCGATCAGCTAGAGGAGGCGCGGGTACGGCGCACCGCCTTCACGGTGGTGCGGTACCTGCTGCGTGCCCACTGCCGGGCGACACCGTTCGGGCTGTTCGCCGGAGTCGCCCCTCTCACCTTGGGAGCTGAGACCTCCGTGACCTGGCATGGACCTCACCAGGAGGTACCCCGGCTCGGGACAGGGAAGGCACGGGGCCAGTTCTCGCAAGCCAGTGGAGAAGTGGAGCGATCCGTGGTGCTGGCGCAGACAGTCCGCGTCCATGGGGAACGCCTGTGCCTGGACCATCGCCCCCACCCGAACGCCCCTGACCAGGCCGCTGCCGTCTCACTGCGGCTGACCTCGGCCGTCTCCCTGCTGGCGAAAACAGCGCACACGCCGGTCCCGCTCGCACACCTGCACAAGACACTCGCCACAGCCTTCCCCGATGCTCCCGAGGAGAAGACGACCGCTCTGGTGGAGCACCTCCTCGACCAGCGCCTGCTCCTCGACTCGGCGGCAGCACCGCCTTCACCTCAGAGCGCCTTGTCCCACGGTGGCTCGGACGCGGAGACGGTCGATGTCCGTATCCGCGCCACCGTCACCGTTCACCGGAACGTGGCACAGGAAGCGGCCCGCGCCACCGCCGTTGCCGCCCGACTGTCTCCACATCCCGAAGGCCCGCCCGCCTGGGCCGACTACCACCGGCGCTGTCTGGAGACCTACGGCCAGAACGCCCGGGTCGACCTGCTCACCCTGACCGGCCCGGCGGGCCTGGGCTACCCCTCCTCCTACCGGCACACGCGCCTTCCCGCACCACCTCCGGCGTCCGGGAAACTCGACGCGGCCTTTGTGGAAGCCGCGGCCACCGCCGCACTCCACGGTCAAACTGAACTGGACCTGGACGACCCGACCTGGGCACACCTGATGGCGCGCACACCGAAAGCCGTCCCCGCCCACGCCGAGATCCGTGCTCACCTGGCCGCCGCCTCACCGGCCGACGTGGACCAAGGCCGCTACCGGCTGTGGGTCACCGGTATCTCCAAAGGGGCGGGCACTCTCACCGGACGCTTCGCCCACCTCGACGGCATGGACACCACTGTTGCCGCTTCCGGCCTGCCGACCCTCACCCAGGCCGCTCTCCCGGTCCAGGTACTCGCCCCGCCCATGGCCGACACCGCCGCCCACCTGTGCAGGACACCTGTTCTCGCCCCTACGGTGCTGCCCATCGACGTCCACCCGCCCACCGACCTCGACACCGAGGTCCTCCACCCCGAGGATCTCGCCGTTCGCATCGATCCGGATCACCTGCGGCTGGTCCACGCCCCCACCGGGCGGGTGCTGGAGCCGTTCCACCCCACCGCGTTGAACGTCCTGGGTTACACCCACCCGTTGGCCCGGTTCGTCACCGAACTACCGCGCGCCCGCACTGCGCTCTATTTGACCTGCGATCCTTGGCCCGAACCGCTGCGTCGGCTGCCGTTCCTTCCCCGGCTCCGCGCCGGCCGCACCGTCCTGGCGCCGGCCCGCTGGCGCCTGACCCCCGCCACCTGGTCGACCGCCCGCACTCGTACCCACCTGCCGCTACCCCGTTACGCGGCACTGGTCGAAGGCGAACGCCACCTGCCCCTGGACCTGGAAGACGCCGCCCACCGCTCCCTCGTGGACACTCACCTCTACCGACACGGCCACGTGATCCTCACCGAGACACCGTCCCCCGAAGACTTCGCCTGGTGTGACGGGCACGCACACGAACTCGTCCTCCCCATCGGCACCACCACACCACCCACACGACTCCCGGCCACCGTTACCGTCCGCACCGCAGTAGAACGCGAGGCCACCGGAAACGCATGGGTCTCCGCGCACCTGTACGCCGACCCGTCCCTGTTCCCCCAGATCCTGGCCGAACTCCCCGCTCTGGAACACCGCACCGGGGACGAACTCCGCTTCTGGTTCGTGCGCTACCGCGACCACCACGGCCCGCACCTACGACTCCGCCTGCACTCCACCGGCCACACCGCCCTCCACCAGGCCGTTACCTCCTGGGGCCACGACCTGGTCGGTGCCGGACTGCTCCACGACCTGGCCCTGCACACCTACCGCCCCGAATACGACCGCTACGGTCACGGCCCCGTTATGAAGGTCGCCGAGAACGCCTTCGTCCACGACAGTCGCGCAGCCATCGCGCAACACCACACCACGTACGGCGACCCTTCCCAGGGTCGAGCCTTGGCGGCCCTGTCCCTGCTGCGCATCGCCGACGCCATGGGCGCCGACACCAAATGGACCGTCGCTGCCCTGCCCCGCCCCCGAAACCCCGTGGACCGCGCGACCCTGGCCATCGCCCGACACCTGCTCACCCACCCCGAAGGCCTTCCCGCCCCGGTCACTGCCACTTGGGGTGAACGCGACCACGTCCTGGCCGCCTACCGAAAGCGGTTGGATCACCCGCTGCGGGTCGTGTCGTCCCTGTGGCACATGCACCACAACCGTGCCCACGGCCCCGACCGCGATGACGAACACGACCTGCTCGCCCTCACCCGATCCCTCGGCCTGGCCCGCCGTCACCTGGAGCACCCCGACGATGACCGCACCTGACAGCATCCTCACCGCCACGGACACGTCGCCGCTGTCCCTGAACGGCGGAACGCTGGGAACGGCCCTGCTGTACCTGGCCACCGGCTCCCCACCCGAAACCGTGCACACCCTCCTACGCACGGCGCTGGCCGACGGCCCCATCGACCCAGCCAGCCGCAACACCCTGTTCCACGGGCTGCCCGCGGTCGCCTTCCTTCTTTCCCTGACCCCTCCCGAGGGTTACCGCAGCGCCCGCACCACCGTCCGCGAGCACCTGATCGCCCTCACCCGCCACCGCCTGGCGGCCGCGACCCGGCGCATCGAGGACGGACGTCTCACCTCCTTCGCCGAGTACGACCTCATCACCGGACTCACCGGCATCGGCGTCGCCCTCCGCAGCATCGACCCTGACGGCGACCTTCTTGATGACCTTCTGCGCTACCTGGTGCGGCTCACCCGCCCGATTCGCCACGAGCACCACGAACGACCCGGATGGTGGGTCCACCACGGACCCCAGGCACACCCGGACCCGGACTTTCCCGAGGGGCACGCCAACCTGGGCCTGGCCCACGGCATCAGCGGAGTACTGGGCTTCCTCGCCCTCACCCACCGAGACGGACGCACCGTCGACGGACACACCGAAGCGCTGGAGCGGCTGTGCGCCGCGCTGGACGAGCACGAGCACCACGACGGAGAGCGCACCTGGTGGCCTGGATGGGTCTCCACCGGCCACCCCGCGCCGCTCACCAGGCCAGGCCCGCCCTCTTGGTGCTACGGCACCCCGGGCATCGCCCGAGCCCGGCAGCTCGCCGCCCTGGCCCTCGGGGACACCCCTCGCCGCCTCCACGCCGAACAGGCCATGGACACCTGCCTGTCCGATCCCCGCCTCGTGAACCACTTCACCGACGGCGGCCTGTGCCACGGCCCCGCCGGACTGCTCCAAGTCCTTCGCCGCATGTCCGAAGACCAGCCCGCAGTTCGACCGGAGCAACGGTTGGAACGGCATCTACCGGCCGTACGCGAACACGCCGCGGCCCCGTTCCCGCACCGGGAATCGGGGCTGCTGGAAGGAAAAGAGGGGACCACCATGGCGCTGGCGGGCAGAGCATCGGCCCTGGCCTGGGACCGCTGCCTGCTCCTCGTCTGAACGCGGTAGGGGCTACCGGTTCACTCGCTGCTTGAGCGGGGCGAGCAGCCCGAACCACTCCTCGGCGGGGAAGTCCAGATGTCCGAGTTCGGGGTGCTGGGAGTCCCGTACAGCGTTCCCCGCCACGCTCTCGGCCACCTCGACGCAGTTCGACTGCGCCGTGCTGTAGCTGCTCTTGTACCAGGAAGAACGGAGTGTGCTGTTCATGATCATCATTCTGCGGTAGAGCCGGTGGACGTCAGGGTGTCAGGGCGTCGAGCCTCGCGTTGATCGCCTTGACGGACTCGGTGGGCGAAAGCGCCCGCTCGGAGAGCACCTTGAAGCAGGCCATGTAGGGGACGACGCTCTGCGGAGCCTCCAAGTAGACGTCACTGGTCTGCAACTCCACGTGTACCCAGGTCAGACGGTGCGTCTCCACCAGGGTGAACGCGCCGGCCAAGGCCGGGTGGGGAGCGGACAGGGGCAGGACCTGCACGGTGATCAGAGGGTGGGACATCAACTCCCGCAGCAGCTCCAGCTGCTGCGCCAGCGCCTCGGGGGCGTCCAGGGTCTGGTGGAGCGCGGCTTCGTGGATGACCGCGTGCAGGGCGGTCGGTTCCTCGGCCCGGTGGAGGATCCGCTGCCTCTGCCTGCGCACGGCGATGAACCGCTCCAAGGCGTCCTCGCTCAGCGCCGTGCTGCTGGTGAGGGCCACGGCCCGCCTGGCGTAGTCCTCGTGCTGAAGCAGGCCCGGGATCACGCTGGTCTCGTAGGTGCGCACCTCCGACGCCGTCGCCTCCAGACGGAGCAGGTCGAGGTAGGAGGGGGACAGGGTGTCGCTGTGCTCGACCCACCAGCCCCTGCGCTCGGCCTCCACTTCGCCCGCGACGGCGATCAGGGTCTCCCGGGCGTCACGGTCCTCCACCCCGTAGGCGTCGAGCAGGGGACGCACGTCGCGCGCGGGGAGAGCGACGACACCGTTCTCGATGCGGCTGAGAGAAGCCGTCGACCGCTGGGCCGCGCGCGAGGCCTCCTGGAGAGAGAAGCCCGCTTCGCGGCGCAGGGCTTCCAGGTGGGTTCCCAACCAGCGCTGGCGCAGGGACGGTTCGTCGGGCACGAAAGCTCCTGGTGGTCATGATCGCGGAGACGGCCCTCTCTGGTCGGGCCGCAGCTGGCTTGGCCCCAGAATGCCATAGTTCCTGTGCGTAAATTTTTCTCTCAGAAAACATTGCTGAACGTAATCGAGTCGTGCATGCTGGTGGTGCGGTGACTCAGCCCGCCGGGTCGCTCCCACTGTTGGGGGAGCGGATGCCGGGTTGCCCACCGCTTGCGTTGGCCGGCCCCGATGGGCCGACCTGAACGTTCTTCTCTGAGAAAGGAATCGCGCCATGGTTCCCATGAGCGCCGTAGGCCCCCATGACCCGGGCACCACTGAACTCCCGCCGCTGCCGCAGGCCACCCTGCCGCTGTGGGACGTGGTCCCCGCCCGGGCCCGGCACTACTTCCACCACGCCCCCGACCGGGGCGCCTACACCACCCGCCGCTACGAGTTCGGGTCCAGCCTCGAACTCCTGCCGCTGGTACGCGCATTCCTCAACACCTGCGCGGCCCACCGCGACGCCGACTACCGGTACCTGTTCACCCTGCTCGGCTCGGAGCTGGTCAACAACGCCCTGACCCATTCCCGCTCCGGGCACCCCCACGGCCGCTACGCCCTCACCTGCCGACGCCGAGGCAACGGGCTCCACCTGACCTGCGCCGACCAGGGCGACGCCTCGGGCCGGACCACCCCGGCGGGGGAGACCCACCACCTGGTTCCCGACCCGCAAAGGCTGGCCCCCGAGGCCGAGCACGGTCGTGGGCTGGCCATGCTCGACGCCCTGGCCACCGGCTGGGGTGACAACGGCATCGCGGACCTGCGGCAGGTGTGGTTCTTCCTCGCCTACGACCTCACCGACAACCGGTGGACCCAGGCTTCCTGAGAAGAACCAAGGCCTCCAAGAACAGGGGCGACGCCTTCGTGAGGTGCTCGAAGGTGCGGGAAGCGCAGCACTGCGGGGTCAATGACACCCGCACGAGAGGCCACCTCTGCAACTGAAAAACACAGGTGCCCCGACCGGTGCGCGAACACCGGGCCGGGGCGCGATCACCACCTGAACCGACCAGGAGGAGACCGTGGAACACCCTACTACCGGTCGCCACAGGCGGCCCTGCGACAGCATGGCCGGGCGTGTGTGGGCGCTGACCGCCGCGCTGCTGGCCACCGCCCTGGCCGCACTCTTCGACCCCCGCCCGCCCCGGTTGCCCCGCCGGGTCCCGCGCGCACTGCCCGCAGCACCCCCGTCCGTCACCGCCTCCAGGAAGGGCGACCTGCTCGCCGACCACCTCGGTTTCCCCGAACAGCACGTTTGGGAGAGCGGAGTGTCCGCCGCCTCGGCCCGTTGGGAGCAGGCCTACCGTGACCGCTCCGCCCCGTTCGAGGCTGAGGACCGGGTGGACGTCGACCCCGACCTGGTCGCGGGTGCTCTGGTGCGCCCCTACCTCAACCTCGGCTCCGTTCCGCGCCCCCGCCCGGCCGAGCCGAAGGACTACCCGGCCACGCCCCCGGTCCCCGACGAGGAGGAGTTCGCGGAGCTGGCCGACCGCATCCGCGCCTACCTGGCGCTGCGGGGATGAGAACGCCGTGAACGAACTGTGGGCGTCTTCTCCTGTGGGAGGGGACGCTCCTCAGTGCTTTTCTTTGCTCCCTCGAGTGCCCTCCCGTATTCGTCGATCAATGGCTGCGAGGAAAGCATTCCTGGTTGCTTTCCGGGAAGTCGGGGCGGTGGTTGGGCTTCTCGGGGTGTCGGTTTTGTGGCTTTTGCGGGGTGGGCCTGTGACTGGGCCCTTCGGGGGGCCTGTGACCGGGTCGATGGGTGGGCCTATTAGAACGGCCCACCCTGTGCGCGTTATCAGTGCAGGTCGAAGCCGCTCCGGGTGGGCCTTTCGCAATCCAGACACATACCCAAGTGGGCAGTTCCTCTTCACGTAGGGCGGGGCGGCCCCGAGGGCGGCGGATCTCGGACCGC
The DNA here is from genome assembly GCF_028882275.1 of Nocardiopsis sp. N85. GTDB lineage: Bacteria > Actinomycetota > Actinomycetes > Streptosporangiales > Streptosporangiaceae > Nocardiopsis > Nocardiopsis lambiniae. The sequence goes on along the minus strand of NZ_JARBUT010000006.1, from coordinate 16,062 downwards.
GCCCCTCGGCGGCGCACTTCCATGCGGGTCGCCTCCCCTTGTGCTGTTTTCTCCAGCGCTCTGCATTCCCTGGACTTGGTCTCTCGAAAACACATTCTCGAAAACGCTGGAAAACGACCGTTCCGGGGTGGTGGCGTGCCAGGTCGAGGTGGTTGATGCACACACGAGGCGGTGCGCTGGCCGTCACCTGGTCCGCGCGCCGGGGTACTGCTCCTGGCGGATCGGGGCGGGCTGTGCGAGGACTCCTCGCTGACGCGGTCCGGGGGCGGAAGATCCCGAGCGTAGGGAGACCGCCGGTCTGGTCGGACCGAGCGACAAGAGGGGTGCGTCGGGTTCTCGGGCGTGGTGACATTCCCGCTTGAAGGGGGTTCCTGTGACTACGCCGGTGGCCGTGCGTGTGACTACGCCTGTGACTACGCCCTTGCCTGCGCGTGTGGCCACGCCGGTGCCCCCAGGGGCACAACCGCCCGGATATCGCGCATTCTTGCAGCTCACAGCGTATTTGAGTGTGTCTCGCGGGTCCAGACTCCTACCCAGTGGGTGGTCGACTTCACGTAGGGCGGCGGGCACCCCCCGACAGGACGGCGGATCGGTCTGTGCCCTCGACCGCGCTCCGCCGTGCGGGTCGCCTCTCGCTCCTGTTGCCTTCATCGCTCTGCGTCCCTGTCCTCGGTCTCTTGGAAGAACACTCCTGCTTCAAAGCGACCGGTTCGGGGCGGTGGTCGACGTACCAGAACGAGGAGGCTGATGCATACGCCGAGACGGTGCGCGGGCCTCCACCTGGTCCGCGCGCCGGGGCGCTGCTCCTGGCGGACGGGAGCGTGTCGCTGGACTGCTCCTCGTTCGGTGTCGCATCGAGGGGCCGGAGCACCTTCCTCATAGGACATGAAGAGAAAAAGAGAAGCAGAACCCACACCCAGGGGTTCCCGGTACGACTTCTCCGGGTGCGCCCGTGGCCCGCGCCCTCTGCTGGGAGTGCGCGGCCGTCGGCGTTCGCGGGCGGCGCGGGGCGGTTGTGCGGCGTTCAGCGCCCCCACACGGCCCGGAAACCGGCGACAGGCCGGGTGGGGGCGGTGCTGCGGGTTCGGGGGCGGACGCGGCCACTGTGGGCCGCCTCCGCGGAATCGGACATGGTGCCCGTTTTCGAGTGTGCCCGCCGGGTGGAGCGCGGGTCCGGTGGGTGTTCTGGCCAATCCGCTTGCATTGCTCGGCGAGGTCGAGCGTGGATGCACAGTGCCCCGCACGACGCGGGGTCGCGCGGCGTGTTCGTGCAGTTCAGAGGTGGGGAGGAGGTGGGTGCGGTGAATCGGGATGCTCCGGTGAGGCTGGCCGAGATCACCTCGCTGCCGGTGGCCCTGAGTCCGGTTCAGGCGGGGCGGTTGCTCGGGCTGGGGCGCACCACCGTCTACCGGCTCCTCCGCGAGGAGGCCTTCCCGGTCCCTGTGCAGAGGGTGGGGCGCAGTTGGGTGATCCCCACTGCCGGGGTGCTGGCCTATCTCGGCCTGAACCTTCCGGCGACCTCGGCCGCCACCACTGACGGGTGCGGGTGCGGTGCGCGCGTGAATGCCACGGAAGAAAGGTGAGGGCATCGATGACCGCGTACGAGGGGTCGGTGTTCAAGCGGTGCGGGTGTCGGGAGGAGAACAGCGGCCGGGCGTTGGGGGTGAAGTGCCCGCGATTGCGGCGGGAGGACGGGGCGTGGAACCCCAGGCACGGGAACTGGTGGTTCCAGCTCGAACTGCCCCGAACCGGTGAGGGCAAGCGTCGCCAAGCCCGAAGGGGTGGCCTGGGTACTCAGGAGGAGGCCCGGCGCCAGCTCGACCACGTGAAAGCGCTGTTGGCCCTGGCCGAGGGCGAGCCGGACCTTGAAATCCATGTCGCGGACCTGATTCAGGCCGCGCTTAAGGGTCGCCGGCCTCTGCCGGAGGTGGAGGAGGTCCGCAAACGCATCGGCGCTGGTGTGGATGCCCGTCGTGAGCCTCCGCTGGCGGGGGAGTGGCTGCGCGAATGGTTGGACGGCAAGCCCGACCTCGCGGAAGGAACCCGTGCCTCCTACGACGGGCACATCCGCAAGTACCTGGTCCCGCATCTGGGGAAGGTCCGTGTGGATCGGTTGCAGGCCCGTCAAGTGGAGGCGATGTTCGCCAAGGTGGAGGAGGCGAACGTGCACATCCTGGAGTGCCGTGAATCCGAGGACCCGCAGGTGCGGAGGTCGGTGCGGGGGCGGCGGGTGATCTCGCTGTCGACCAAGCATCGGATCCGGGCCACGCTGCGCAGTGCGTTGTCGGACGCGGTCCGCTCCCCGGACCTACCGGTGTCGGTGAACATCGCCTCGCACGTACGGCTTCCGTCCTGCCCGAGGAAACGCCCCCTGGTGTGGACCGCGGACCGGGTGCGCCAGTGGGAGAAGGGCGGGACCGTACCCGGCGAGGTGATGGTCTGGACCCCCGAGCAGACCCGGACCTTCCTCCAGCACGCGAGGCGGTACACGTGGCTGTTCCCCATGTTCCACCTCATCGCCGTCAAGGGGCTGCGCCGGGGTGAGGCGGTGGGGTTGCCGTGGGCGAACACCCGGCTGGTGGACGGCCAGATCGACATCCGCGTCCAGGTCGTCCAGCTCGCCTGGGAGACCATCACCTCCACCCCCAAGAGCGCCGCAGGACAGCGCACCATCACCCTGGACGCCGACACCATCAAGATCCTGCGCGGGTGGAAGAGGTTCCAGAACGAACAACGCCTCCAGACCGGGAAGCACTGGAACCAGACCGGGTTGGTGTTCACCCGCCAAGACGGTTCGGGCTGGCATCCAGGTCAGGTCAGTGACTGGTTCTGCCGCATCGCCAAAGCCGCCGGGCTCCCGCCCATCACCTTGCACGGGCTCCGCCACGGGGCGGCCTCGCTCGCCCTGGCCGCGGGCACGGATGTGAAGGTGGTCTCCGTCGAGCTGGGCCACGCGACCACGCACTTCACCCAGGACACCTACCAGTCGGTGTACCCCGACGTGGCCAAGGCGGCGGCCGAGGCGACCGCTGCGCTGTTGCGCGGGGAGCCGGTGTCGGTCGGGTAGCGGGACGGGGGAGCACACCAGGAGCGATTCAGCGCCCCGGGCCCCGGGCTGCGTGGCGGGTTCATCCCGCCTGGCCTGGGGCTTCGCCGTGGGCGGAGGTGGCCGGCCATCGAATCAAAGGTCCCCTGGGAGTTGGGATTATTTTCTTTAGTGGCGGCGATGGCCTCTTTTGTGAGAGACTCGCCATTTCTTCCCTGAATCTTTCGAGTAGTTATTCCCAGGAAAGAGGGGGTGAGACTTATGGTTTTTCGGGTTTCTATTTTTCACTTCGAAATTAGTCGTTCCCGGAGCGGGTCTCGGGGGGTTGCTCCAAGTTCTGCTGCCTCTTTTTCTGCTCGGACTTCAGGCGATGTACCTCGGCTACGAACTCGGCAAGCTGATCCTCTTCCTCTTTGATGTGCTTGTACCTGCCTACGCCAATTTCAACGGCCTCCCATTCGCTTTCGACTGCATCGGCAGTCTGCTGAAGATAAAAACTCCTCTCTTTGTATTTGAAGTAACCCATGAAGCCGCTCGCAACGCCCACCAAAAATGTAACGAAGAGTATCGCCCAGCGAATTTCGGGGATCTGAACAACGAGCCCCGCCATGCCAGTTGCACCAAGGGAGCCGATGATAACGATCCCCTGCAAGAGGTTGTGGACATTCCTAAATTTTCTACTTTCGGTGCGGAACTGATCAATTTCTGAGTAGGCATCTTCCTTGTAGGTGATCCTTCTGACGGAAATGGAAACGCCTGCATTGGCGAGCAGTAGTTTTCGCGCATCCTTGATCTGTGAGATGACTAGCTCGATTTCCCCTTCGCTTAGTCGGCGCGAGCTTCGGCTTCGGGGTTCATCCCTGTCGGTTTCATCCTTGCCGCCGTGATCTTTTTCTCCTTGGTAGTTGAGAGGTCCTCCGGGGTCTCGTTTCAGGCGGTAGGAGTAGACGCAGAAAGCGATGGCCGTCGGTGCAGCTGGGAGCATGATCACCCCCTTTATCTCGCTGCTTATCCAGGGGACCCAGAGCATGATATACAAGGCAAGCCCCAGAAGAGGGCCGAAGAACAGAGATAGGTTGGACCACTTCCTCCTTCTCTGTGCGAAATTTAGAGCAAATTCTGCTTCGCGTACTTCGTGATTCAGGAGGAGAAGTTTTTCGTTCTCTCCAGATGTCTGGACTTCGTTCGCTGATTTTGGCGACTCTGAGGTGGTCTGATCATCTGCGCTATCCGTCAACTTGAAACCCTTCTTGTGATCGTCTAACTACGTGGGACTAGAATGATTACATTCTTGGTCATTCGAAAAAACCAGCCGGAGGAGAAGGAAAGCATTCCGCTACAGAAGTCAATAAGTCTGACGGCCTCGCTTTCTTCAAGTCCAGAAAGATCAATCGAAATAACGCGACCCTCTTTGAATCTTTCCGATATTGCGGCTACTGATGCCCTGTAGTCTGATGGCGTGAATCTCGAAACGTCGCCGAGTCGTATGTTTGGGCCTCCGTGGTCGGTTAGATTGTAGGGGCTAGTCCTTCTGATGTCCTCTAGAGCGCCTTCTTTTGAGGTCGCTCTTCTTGGTGCTGCTTGGTTTGTGCGAGTTTCTATTGGCTCCGAATAGCGTGGTTTTCTCCGGGTTGCTGAAAGCAGAAGGGTTAAAGAAATCACTAGAAGGACGCTCGGGCCCCAGTGTTGAATGAAATCGGGGATGGATTCGCCCATAGACACTCTTTTAGGGTAGCGCATGTCGATCCATTGAGAATGTCTGCGAGTCTGTGGCTGGCCACTGCTGGTCAGTGTATTGTTAATTGCCTAATTTTGTGATACTAGAGAAAGCCCTCGAGGGGTAGGGTGCACGACTCAGGACGATGCGAAGATGGGAAGCATCCAGGGTCGCAAGTGAAGGTCCACCGTGTGGCTCTAATGTTCCGCTCGTCTGCTTGCTGGCCGATTTCATGTGGCAGCGCACCGCAACCCAGCCTCCGCGCTTCGGCAGGGCTGGTGAAGCCGGGAACTTTCACTTCGGTCTTGACGGCCTGGAGTGTGCCTTCGGTGATATCTGGGCTGAAGGGCACGTGCGCGGACCAGCCTTCGCACTACGGGATGTCGCTCGCCTGGCTCCACATTTGCTCCAGTAGGTTTCCTAGCTTCGGGCTGATTGACTCCCGCACACGCTGAGGTTGGGCGAGCCTGACCACAACGCTGCGGTGAAACAAGCTTCCACTGGATTGGTATGTCGTGGAACCTCCTCCGAACCACAGCCCTGCGCCCAGCGAGGCCAGAATCACGATGGGACCGCAGCTGTCCAGCTCCACCTTGCCTTGGTCATGTGGCCGATTGTGGCTCGGGAGCTACTGTGGGGTACAGGTTTCGGCTGAATCGGCCGTATGTGGCCTGTTTGGCGGCAGGGCGCGCCCCGACCCCCGCGGGGGTCGGGGCGGCTGTGGGGCGCTGGTGGGCGGACGCGGGGCGTCCCGGGTACGCACCCGCAGGGTCACGGGAGGGCAAAGTGCTCCGGAGGTGGAGCGCCGGGTGTACGGGGGCTTGTACTGGGGAGCACACATGGAGCACTTCAGGGCCCGGAACGCGGCGAGGACCTCTTGCGAGGTCCTCGTGAAACCCCTGTGACCTGGGGTTTTGTGGCGCACCCGGCAGGATTCGAACCTGCGGCCATCGGATGAGAAGTGCCCTGGTCGCGTACCGTCACGTGTCGCTACGTGCCGTTTCGTGTCACCCCATCCGATCCGCCGTGCCGCCCGGTGCCATGTTGTGCCGCCCGGTGTCGCTCCGGTCCAAAACCGCGGAGCACGAACGGAGCACGCATGCCCAGTTGGCGGCGTCCGATGGCACCTCACGAGGTCCTCGCGAGAACGCTACTCCCGCGTCACAGAAGCCGGTCCTGGTTGTTTTCGGCTTCGACACGAACCAGGGCGACGAACCGCTCGCGGATCTTCTGGGCGTAGGCCTCCCGGTTTTCCTGGTCCACTTCATCGTTGTACGGGTCGGTCTCGGGAAGTTCGATCGGCCCGCCGTCGGTCTCAACAGCCGTAGGCTTTCAGAACGCGGATGGGTGTGCAATGCTGGGGTTCTGCTCCAAGCGGTCCGGGCTGTACCCGGACTGACACGGGCCAACGGCAACGCGGCGGGCACGTACCTCGGTCGACACGCCTCTTTAGTCTTTTCCTCCCTCCATGGGCGTGCTTGTGTGCGCCTGTGCGGCCTACACAGAGGACATTCGTGTACATCGAACGATTCATTGCCCACCACACCCCGACCAAGGCACGTATCTTCGCGCTCACCGTCGACGGCGATCACAGTCTCCGCGCCGTCACCACCTTGTCCGCCGACCAGACTCTGCTCACTGAGGAACTGGTGGATGCCCTCAATCTCCGCCTCTTCGAAGGGCGAGAAGATGATGTGAATGGCGTGCTGGAACGGCTTCCCGCGCCGGTGCAGACTGCCGTCCGTCGTTTTCTCCACGACATTGGCAAGCCTGACCCCCATGGCTACACCGACATGGGGCCCATCAGTGTCGTCCGTCAGCTCTACTTCAGCGACAATCCCGAGGAACTGGTCGAGTTCCTCGATGCGGCTTACATGATGGGATTCGGGATCCGCGTCTCGAACGAGGTCCGCAGTGACGGAGACATCGGCTGGAGCTTCGAGATGCGTTCGGAAGAGGCGTTCGTTCCGGCCAGCGCTGAGCCACGCAGTTGGCCACTGCCGGAGGACATGCGGACCATCAGGGCTTGGACCTCGCGCGAACCCACCAATGGGCATCCTGCTCGCGCGGCGTTCGCCATCGCAGACCAGGCATCTCGGCAGGGTAAGTACGTGCGTATCCACACGTTCGCTCACGGGAGCAGCGACGACCCCGAGGGCACGCTGACCTCGGAATTCGCCGTCGATGTGTTCGATGCCCCGATTCCCCCTGAGGAAGAGGAATGATTGAGAGGTAGCAACACAAAGTGAGTAGCCGTTTGTAGAGGATGATGGTGGCGGCCGCGGTGATAGCCGCGGTCCGCATACAGCCTTGCGTGCCGGGATCGCCTCCCGGCACTCGCGACGCCCATCGAGGCGTCTCTTTGCTCAAGTCGCCTGAACCCCGGATCGGTTCGGTGGCCCGGTTTTACGCTCGGACCTTGCTGTGAACCCTGTACTCCGTGTGGTTCGCGGCCCCCACCGACCGTGGCTGCCTGGTTCGTTCAAGCCCGCAGAGGGCAGATCCGTGGTGCAGCTTGTTCTTGGCCGAGAAGGCGCCTGCTGGTGGCTTCTCCCTGCCTGAAGTGGCCCGAGGGCTGCAAGGCTGTGGTTCGCCCCTCACGATGAAGAGATTCAGGGAAGGCCCTCTCTCATGGCTCAGTACCTTCAGGTCTCCACCGCTACCGAGACGCGGGAGCAGGCGGTGGAGCTGGCGAAGTCCGTTGTGGAGGCCAGGCTCACCGCCGGTGCGCAGATCATCGGGCCGGTGACCTCGGTGTTCTGGCACCTGGGCGAGTTCGGCACGGGGGAGGAGTGGCAGCTGCTGCTCAAGATCCGGGCCGACCGCTACCCCGAGGTCGAATCCCATCTGCTCGAACACCACCCTTGGAAGAACCCCGAGATCGCAGCGACCGAGATCGTCCAAGGCTCGGCGGGCTACCTGGCCTGGATCAGCGACACCACCGCACCGGAGGGTCCCTGACCGCTCTGGGCCAACTCCAAGACCGCGGTGACCTCGGGGAGATCGTGGTGCGCCCGCAGGCGCCGGAGAACCGGTTCCAGTCTCTGGCGCGGGCGCACCGACGCAACCCCCATCGACAGCTCCAACACCTGAGAGGCGACCGCGGCGGCCTGTTCCACTTCGCCTGCGGACAGGTAGGAGGCCGCCAGCCACGACGAGTACAGCGCCTTGTCCCTGGCGTGCGCATCGTCGAAACCCGCGAGCGCCTCCTCCAGAACCGGAACCGCCCGCAGAGGGCGGCCGAGTTCCGTCCAGCACCGGCCGGTCATGATCCCCAGCTCGGTGTGGTCCACCCACGACGACCAACCGGGCTGTTCTTCCCCATCAGCCGCAGCAAGGGCATCCCGCGCCGCCTCCAAAGCGCGTTCGGTGGCGGCGACATCGCCCGCGACCGCCCGAGCCCAGGCGTGGCGCTCGTGCAGCAGAGCACGGACTGTTGCGGGCGCGTGCTCGTCCACCGTGTCGCAGGCCTGAGAGGCGATGTGCGCGGCCACGTGGGGCTCGCGGTCCTGGTAGGCGAGGTAGGCCAAGGCGTTGCCGGCCAGAGCCGTGTCTCCGGCTTCGGCTGCGGCGCGGTGGCTCTCCTCGTACAGGCCTCGTGCATCATCGTGATGTCCGGCATCGAAGGCCGCCCACCCCGCCTGCTGGGCCTGCTCGGCCAGGACCGAAAGGAGAGAACGGCCGGTCTCCTCGCTGTAGTTGCACTCCCGCATCAACCGCTTGGTCGACTGGTATTCCCCGAGGTAGACCCGGCGGGTGTCCCCGCCGCCGAGGATGTCGTCCAAGCGGCGCAATCGAGCAGTCCGATCACGCAGACGTTCGACGTCATCGGCTCCGAGCCGTCCCCTCGCCTTTACCGATACGGCGGAGGTGAGCGCCACGGCCAATCCGGTTCCTGCCGAAGCCGCTAGGAATTCTCTTCTGCGCACGTTGTCGCCTTCCCCACCACGCTCCCAAGGGCGTGGTGCCAGACCGACCATATGACCGGGAATGCGCAGAGCGTCCGCGAGGGAGACGATCTTCTCGAACGTGGTGATTCTGCCCTGCCCCCGGGCGAGTAGTCCGACCCGCTCGGGTTTGATATCGCAGGCCTGCGCGATCTGGGCGTAACTGAGAGGGACCTCGGCATGGGCGATACGAAAGACCACGCCGAAGTCGTGTCGGGAGAGCGCCGCCACAACGTCACGGCGATCAAGAAACGAGGCCGGTAAGGCGGTCGGCGGCCGGTACGCGGTCATGGGGGTTCCTGCCGTACCTGCGAACACTGAACGGGCGCTCAAGACCATACCCATGATGGGGATACCTGTCCCGGGGATGTCGAAATCCCGTCCTTCCAGGAATGTGAGGAGCAGCCCGGGATCTGCCGTCGCGCTGATCTCGGCTGACCGCAGACCCGTCTCACCGTAGGAGGGGACCTTGCCTGTCACGCTCGCTCCGTTCACCCTGGAGCTGCCCGACCACCGCTTCGCCCCGGGATGGAACCGCCTCCCCGGCATCACCGTGGACGGCACCGCCCTGCACATCACCCCCGAGGACTACTTCTTCCGCCTGAACTCCACCGGCTGGCGGATCATCGACTGGGAGATGGTCACCGCCCACATGCTGCCGGTCCAGGAGAGCACCGGCACCGCCCTGGAGCAGCAGGCCCTGGAGTTCATCGACTCCCACGCCCGCACCACCCACGACCCCGCCGAGGTGCTCGCCGTCGCCTGGCAGGTGTACTCCTACCTGTTCCGGGAGGAGCACCTGCCCACCCTGGACGTGCCCGGCATCACCGTCGAGCACCTGCGCATCCTGGCGGAGGTCTCCACCCTCACCGCCCTGAACAAGGTCGATGAGGACGGCAACATCACCATCGTCGGTCCGGCCTGGTTCTTCGGCGACACCGCCCGCGTGGTCTACGACCTGGACGAGGCCACCGTGCAGGCCCTGGACGAGGTCTTCCACGGCGGCCTGTTCAACGAGAACCGCCGCATCGAATCGATCAAGGCCCACACCGCTCTGGGCGGGCGTCTGGTGCACGGCTGCCAGTCCACCCCCTCCCAGAAGGGCGGCGTCGTCGCCCCCTACGGCACCCCCATGGACCGCTTCCGCGACGACCTGGCCGGGTTCCGCGACGAGTGGATCAGGGCGGTGCGCTCCTTCGGCGACGCGGCCTGACCGGTGCATGATCGGGCCGGGACTCGCGCCGGAGCGGGTCCCGGCCTCTCCCCGAACATCTGGAGCATCAGCATGAACCCTGACGAGATCGCCCGCCTGCGCACCGAGGCCACCACCGGCCAGGGTGGTGCCCCGGCCGGGATCGAGGTGCTGCACAGCTGGGCGCTGTCCCACGTCGAACGACTCACCTTCCCCGACGGGAACACCGCCGTGTTCAAAACAGCGCGGGAGCCGTTCACCCATGAGGACGAGGCGCTCACCGCCGCCCGCCAGGCCGGGATGAGCGTCCCCCGCGTGTTGGCCTCGGTCCTGGGAACCACCACCCTGGGCATGCTCATCGAGGACCTGGGCGAGCCGGCCCGCGAGCCCACCGACGCCGACGGGGCCGCCATGGCGGTGCACCTGCACTCGGTGGCCGTCCCCGACCTGCTGCCGCCCGGCGACACCGCCTGGTTGGCGTCTCTGCCCGCCCGCGCTCTGCGCACCCTGGACGTGCTGCGCGAACACGGACGCTGGCCCGGAGCCGCCGATATCGCCGAAATGCTGGAGGCGATCGACAAGGCCGCCCCGGCGCGGGCCGAGGGCGCCATGGCGCGGCCTTTCGGGTGGGTGCACAGCGAGTTCCACCCCACCAGCCTCCTGGTCCGGGCCGACGGGCGGGTGTTCACCTACGACTTGGCCCGCGCCTTCTGCGGCCCCGGCCTGCTGGACCTGGTCTCCTGGCAGGGCACCACCACTCCCGCCGACCCGGACCGGGCCCGCGCCTTCCTGGAACGCTACGTGGAAGAAGGCGGCCCCACCCAGACCCTGGCGGACCGGGGCGGGCTGTGTGCCCAGGAGTGGGCGTTGGGCTGGCACCGGGTGTGGATCGTGGAGTGGTACCTGGCCCAGGCAGCCCAGTGGATCGCCGACCCCACCACCGACCCCGCCTATGAGCGGGCCGTGCGAGCCCACACCCGGGAAGCCGCCGAACTCCTGCACGTCTGAACCCGAGAAGAGGAACACCGACCATGCGGCACCCCCCGTACCTGCTCCTGGACGTGGACGGCGTCCTCAACCCCTTCCCCGGCCCCAGCGGCTCCCTGCCCCCACGGCACCGACCCCACCGGGTCACCTACCGCGGCGAACCGGGCATCCCGCTGTGGCTGCGCCCCGAACACGGCACCTGGATCACCGCGCTGCGCTCCACGGGCCTGGCCCACCCCGTGTGGGCCACCAGCTGGCAGGCCGACGCCCACAACGCCATCGGCCCCCGCCTGGGCCTGGCCCCCATGGACCACATCGACTTCGACCCCGACCACCCCCGCACCCGCCACCCCCACGGCTACCTGTGGAAACGCGACACCGTCGCGACCTGGGCCGAACGGCGGCCGCTGGCATGGATCGACGACGACTTCACCCCGCTCGACCACACCTGGGCCAAGGACCGCGCGGACTCCGGAGCCCCGACCCTGCTCATCCAGCCCGACCCCTACCAGGGCCTCCAACGCGAGCACATCGACGCGGTGCGCACCTGGGCGATCGCCGTCCTGCACCAGGAGAACGAGGAGAGGAGGACCGGCGATGTCCCCCGTCCCCGCACCGCTGCACCCGTGCACACCGCTGCGCACACCCCGCGGCTCCACGGTTCCCGTTGACGACGACCTCGTGCCGCTGGTCGGGTTGCTGTGGGAGCGCGGCATCGGGACTCGCTCGTGCTGCCAGGACTACGGGGACCTGTTGGCGCTGCACGCCCCCGGACTTCCGGCCGGGGACCCGGGGTGGGTCGCGTTCTTCACCGGCCGGGTGTGGGTGGAGATCGACGCCGACGCCACCGACACTCTGATGAGGGTGCTGGTCCGGGACGGGGAGCTGCGGTTGGCCATGTCCCAGTGGGGGTTACCCGGATCGTGGATGTGGGTGCGGCCCGTTCTTCCGGACCTGGTGGGAGAGGGAGCGCGTGCCGTCGGCAGCACGCACCTGTTCTTTCCCCGGGAGCACCTGGACCAGGTGGTGCGGGTGCTGCGCTCGGCGGGTCACTGATTCAAGGCTGAAGGGTGCTGCTTGATCGGAGTGAGCAGGCCGAACCACTCCCCGGAGGAGAAGTCCAGGTGCCCGAGTTCGGGGTGCTGGGAGTCTCGGACGGCGTGGCATCTTCCGAGCTCGGCGACCTCGACGCATTGGCCCTGGTTCTTCGAGTAGCTGGACTTGCGCCACTGCTCATCGGTGTTGGTCATGCTCCGCCCTCCGCGTCCTTCTCGTAGACCTTCATGATCTCCCTGATCTTCGCCGCCGAGTCCTCGGCGTCCAGGGCCAAGCCCTCCAGATAGGTCCAGGCGGTTTCACACGTGGCGATGTCGTCCGGCTTCTCCAGGTACAGGTCCCCGGCCACCGTCTCGATGTAGGGGATGGGCTTCAACGCCTCACCCGGGAGGTCCAAGATGACGAAGCTCTCGCTGGAGCCGGCATGCACTCCTTGAGCCAGAGGAAGGATCCTGATGGTCGCCTTGGCGCCTTCGACCATCTCCACCATGCGGGCGAGCTGGCGCCGCATGACGGCGGCACCTCCGACCACGCGCAGCAGCACCGACTCATCCAGGATGACGTCCAGGCTCGTTTCCTCCCGGCGCTGGTCCAGGTTCTGCTGACGTTGCAGTGTCAGGGCTCCGGGATCCAGGCCGGTCAGGACGCGTCGGATGGTGGCGCTGCTGGGAGGTCGACGGATGCCCAGTGCGGGGCAGGCGATGCGGGCTCCCAGCCGCGTCAGGGTGTGCTGGGGTGCGTTGGCCGCCCACTGACCGATCGCGGTCAGGGAACGGGCCCCGGCCGGCATCGCGCACAGGGCGATCAGGACGATGCAGCCCAGCTGGTGGCGCCGTCCCTGCCGGTGGCGGGGGTCGGCCTCCTCGTTCGTGGGTGCGCACAGGGCAGGAGAGGGCGTGGCAGACTGGGAGCGCAACGGAGTCCTTGTGAGGCCAGGGGTGTGAGAGTTCCTGACCTTCTGCCAGGGCTCCGTTGTCGCGTTCAAGGGGCTTGGCTCATCCTGACGCCCTCCTGTAACCAGGCACGATCCCATCGATCACCGACTTTGCAACACCCCTGGGCCTGAGCAGATCGCTGGGCGGGTGTCGCATCGGCTGCGGGGGCGTCTTCGTCGGGGTTCATCAGGGCGAGACGACGACATGGGAAGACGCCCGCCGGTGACGAGACCCGATCAGCTCCATCTGGCCCCACAACCTGGGCCAGCGGACGGCCCCGGGGGGCGAGGAAGTCCGCGGCCCTGTACGGGGTCACCGATGCCGTCGTGCCCGGGGTCCTGGTTTGGGGCGTGTGGGGCCACCAGCGCCCCGACGTCGGCCTCACCGGCCGTGTCCGGCCCCCGTCCCCCCAGGGCGCGCCGCTCGGGGCGGTCGGGCGGTTTGGTGGCCCCGCTCCGGCCAGCCCTGGTTCCCGTGCCGGAGGGGTGTGTGGTGGCAATGGGGCGAATCCTCATCTAACGGGTACTGGGGCGAGGTTCTTCTCCCATCGGACGGGCAATCCGTCGAATCCGCTTGACCACCTCGGCGAGGTCGAGCGTGGATGCGTGGTGCCCCGCCCGAAGCGGGGCCACGTGCCGTGTTCGCGCATTTCAGAGGTGGTGTGGAGGTGGGTGTGGTGAAGCGGGATGCTCCGGTGATGCTGGTCGAGGTCGCCTCGTTGCCGGTGGTTCTGGGCCCGGTTCAGGCGGGGTGGTTGCTCGGCCTGGAGACTCCCACCACCTCCGTCACCACCATCGGCGGGTGCGGGTGCGGGTGCGGGTGCGGTGCGCGTACGAACACCACGGAAAAGGGGTGAGCGACTGTATGGGCGCGTTTGAGGGGTCGGTGTTCAAGCGGTGTGGGTGTCGGGAGGAGAACAGTGGCCGGGCGTTGGGGGTGAGGTGCCCGAGGTTGCGGCGTGAGGACGGGGCGTGGAATCCCCGGCACGGGAACTGGTGGTTCCAGCTCGAACTGCCGCGCACCGGTGAGGGGAAGCGTCGTCAGGCGCGCAGGGGCGGTCTGGCCTCGCAGGAGGAGGCCCGGCGCCAGCTCGACCATGTGAAGGTGCTGCTGGCCCTGGCCGAAGGGGAGCCGGAGCTTGAAGTCCAGGTCGCGGACCTGATTCAGGCCGCGCTTAAGGGCCGCCGGCCTCTGCCGGAGGTGGAGGAGGTCCGTAAACGCATCGGCGCTGGTGTGGATGCCCGTCGTGAGCCGCCGCTGGTGGGGGAGTGGCTGCGCGAATGGTTGGACGGCAAGCCCGACCTCGCGGAAGGAACCCGGGCCTCCTACGACGGGCACATCCGCAAGTACCTGGTCCCGCATCTGGGGAAGGTCCGTGTGGATCGGTTGCAGGCCCGTCAAGTGGAGGCGATGTTCGCCAAGGTGGAGGAGGCGAACGTGCACATCCTGGAGTGCCGTGAATCCGAGGACCCGCAGGTGCGGAGGTCGGTGCGGGGGCGGCGGGTGATCTCGCTGTCGACCAAGCATCGGATCCGGGCCACGCTGCGCAGCGCTTTGTCGGACGCGGTCCGCTCCCCGGACCTGCCCGTCACGGTGAACATCGCCTCGCACGTGCGCCTGCCCTCCTGCCCCCGCAAACGGCCCCTGGTGTGGACGGCCGACCGGGTGCGCCGGTGGGAGAAGGATGGGACCGTGCCGGGGGAGGTGATGGTCTGGACTCCGGAGCAGACCCGTACCTTCCTGGCCCATGCGAGGAGGTACACGTGGTTGTTCCCGATGTTCCACCTCATCGCGGTCAAGGGGCTGCGCCGGGGTGAGGCGGTGGGGTTGCCGTGGGCGAACACCCGGCTGCTGGACGGGCAGATCGACATCCGCGTCCAAGTTGTGCAACTGGCCTGGGAGACGATCACCTCGACCCCCAAGAGCGCGGCGGGCCAGCGCACGATCACCCTGGACGCCGACACCGTCAAGATCCTGCGGGCATGGAAGAGGTTCCAGAACGAACACCGCCTCGCAGCAGGATCCGCTTGGACCGGTACGGGGCTGGTGTTCACCCGCCAGGACGGGTCGGACTGGCATCCGGGGCAGGTCAGTGACTGGTTCTGCCGCATCGCCAAGGCCGCCGGGCTCCCGCCCATCACCTTGCACGGACTCCGCCACGGTGCCGCATCGCTCGCCCTGGCGGCGGGAACGGACGTGAGGGTGGTGTCCTCCGAGCTGGGCCACGCGACCACGCACTTCACCCAGGACACGTATCAGTCGGTCTACCCCGACGTCGCCAAGGCCGCGGCCGAGGCGACCGCCGCGCTGCTGCGCGGTACCCCGGTGTCGGCCGGGTAGCGGGACGGGGGAGCACACCAGGAGCACCTGGACACCCCGGGCCCCGGGCCGCGCGGCGGGTCCACCCCGCCCGGCCTGGGGTTTCCCCGTGGGCGGAGGTCGCCGGCCATCGGATCAAAGGTCTCCTGGGGCGGGAGGGGCGGACCAGGATGCGGCTTCCCTCAGAGCCGTGGTGACCACGGGGGCGTCGATGGTGACCACGGCCATCTCCCACTCCTGCGACCCCGACCGGAAGTTGATGATGCGTACGTCCCCGAGTTGGTGTTCCTGGAAGGAGGACGGTTCTCGGACGGTGACCGCTTCGATCGGGGGCGGCACTGGGATGGGCGGGGCGTAGGTGAGGAACGGGCGCCATTTGCGCCATGTGAGCCGTTCGGCGGCGGCGAAGTGCATGATCAGGAGCCCTTGCCGGATGAAGCGACCCCGGCGCAGGTGGGCGACCGCTTGCAGGGGACGCCCCTGGCGGAGGTCGTGCATGTCCTGTTCAGCGACTTTCGGGTTTCCGCCTTGGACGCCCCACCACCACTGCCGGGGGTCGCGGATGACGTCCGGGATGGACCTGGTGCCTGCGGTGTTGCGCGGCTGGGGGATCATGAACCGCTTCCTGTGAGGAGCCGTGATGTCCGGGAGAGCCTACAAACCCCGTAGAGAAGGAGGAATGACAGCGGACAGTAGATACGGCTCTGATCCAATTTCTGTGAAGCCGTCACGCTCTGTCACGGCGCATCGAGGATGCGGCGGCGCAGCAGCTCGAACCCGGCACGGCCGTACCCGGCCCTCTTGAGCGCCTTGATCCGACACACGTTGCCTTCCACACGGCCGGAGCTCCACTCCAGGGTGAG
>NZ_JARBUT010000054.1 GCF_028882275.1 Nocardiopsis sp. N85 | reverse complement strand
TGCTCACTCCGTGTGGCGGCTTCACAGAGATTGGATCAGAGCCAAACACACTGGCCATTGACAGTCCGCAAGCACACCGCCTGGTACCGGCACGTCACGTTGGCGATGGTGGCCCACGCCCACCTGGCCTTCCTCGCCGCCGACCCGCCGGTCCGGCGGGGTGAGGAGAGCGGTGGGGAGCGCGAGGGCCCGGCCACACAGGGGGCCCGGCCCTCGGGAACGATCGCCGCATGAGGGATCAAGCGGTCATGGTCCGGGCGAGCTGATCGAGCTCACCGTCAACGAGATCCGCCGCCTGCACGCCCACTACCACCGACCCGATCACCTCTGGCGGCCCCGGATCCGTTGGTCTCGGTGGAGACGCCGACACCAGGCTCGTGCTCGACGCTGCCACTACCAACGCCAGAAGCGCCTGATCGATCACTAAGTGCGGCTGAAGTATTAACGACCCAAGAATCCCCACCCCACCAAGGGCCCCACATGCTGTTCTGCCGCTCCGCGCTG
>NZ_JARBUT010000053.1 GCF_028882275.1 Nocardiopsis sp. N85 | reverse complement strand
GGCCGAGGTCGCCGAGGAGGCCGGTCGGCGGCGGACGTTCGCGGTCATCTCTCATCCGGATGCGGGTAAGTCGACGTTGACGGAGGCGTTGGCGTTGCATTCGTCGGCGATCTCTTCGGCGGGTGCGGTGCACGGTAAGGGTGATCGGCGTGGTGTGACGTCGGACTGGATGGAGATGGAGCAGGATCGGGGCATCTCCATCACGTCGGCGGCGTTGCGGATCGATTACGAGGGTCGGGTCCTGAATCTGTTGGACACCCCGGGTCACGCGGATTTCTCCGAGGACACCTATCGGGTGTTGTCGGCGGTGGATTGCGCGATCATGTTGTTGGACTCGGCGAAGGGGTTGGAGCCGCAGACGTTGAAGTTGTTCGATGTGTGTCGGGCGCGTCGGATGCCGGTGATCACGTTCGTGAACAAGTGGGATCGTCCGGGTCGTGAGCCGTTGGAGTTGTTGGACGAGATCGAGCAGCGGATCGGGTTGCGTGCCACGCCGTTGAACTGGCCGGTGGGCATCGCGGGCGACTTCCGTGG
>NZ_JARBUT010000052.1 GCF_028882275.1 Nocardiopsis sp. N85 | reverse complement strand
GCGGCTGCTTCGCCGGCGGGCCGCCCAGGTTCCCGGGACCGCTGGGGCCGTAGAGCGCGCCACGCTCCGCGTCGGGTCCGGTCGCGGCCATCAGCGCGGGCAGCTTCGCCGTCTCGATGGTGCCCAGCAGGATCCCGCGGGCCGACATGGCCCTGATCAGACGGATCTGCGGGGTGTCCTGGCCACGGCCGAGCTCGGGACGGGCGGCCAGGAGGCTGGTGGGGGCCACCCCGGGGTGGGAGAGGTTGCCGGTGATACCCCACCCGTGGGCCGTGCTACGGCGATCCAGTTCGAGGCCGAACAGCCCGAACGCGATCTTGGACTGGCCGTACGCGCGCATCCCGTGGTACGAGCGTTCCCAGTTCAGGTCGTCCCAGTTGATGGCGCCACGGCGAGCGGCGACACTGACCTGCGAGGTCACCCGTGCCCGACCGGCGCGCAGCAACGGGAGGATGTGGCCCACCAGCGCGAAGTGGCCGAGATGGTTGGTGCCGAACTGCAGCTCGAACCCGTCGACCGTGGTCTGTCGGTTCGGTGGCCTCATCAC
>NZ_JARBUT010000051.1 GCF_028882275.1 Nocardiopsis sp. N85 | reverse complement strand
TCCACCTTCCGCACTCGCACACGGCGCTAGTGTCTGGCCCGCTCCAACGCCTGCCAGAACCCTTGGCGCAGTCCGTCCCGGACCTCGTCGCGCAACAGGTGGTCGATCGGCAGCGAAGACCCCTGGAGCAGACGCGCCTCCAGGTCGGAGGGCATCCGAGGCCTGCGGGCGAGGACGGCCTCCACCCACAGGGCGGGGGCCTCTCGCGCGATCGACTCCGCGAAATCGTTCCCTTCTCCGTGCGCGACACGCACCGCTTCGTCAACGGTATGCGCGCCGGCGTGCGTCTGCTGGGGATATCCGGGACCGGACCGCGATTCGCGGTATCCGGTCGCCCCGAACCCGTCCTCGTGACCGGGACCAGTAGGCGGTGCGCTCCCGTAGGAGGAGGGCACCGAACCGCGATGAGCGGTGTCAGTTGCCGTACTGGTCCCATAGGTAGGGTTTACGTCGTTCGTACCCCCACCCCCGTACCCGGGGCCTTCCCCTCCGGGGAACCTCGGGTCCTGTGGTCGCCCCGTTCTGGGTGGCGCGTGGCCTTGACGGCCGTCCTCCGCGAAGGAGC
>NZ_JARBUT010000050.1 GCF_028882275.1 Nocardiopsis sp. N85 | reverse complement strand
TCTCGAACCGGGAGGGGAAGGGGAAACGGTCGGTCAGGACCCGGTGGACCATCGCGGTGACCTCCTCCTGCCTTTCGGGAGGGGTGTCGAAGTCGTTGAGGCAGAAGAACTCGACGGTGGGGTCCGCTTCCAACGCCGCGAGCTTCTCCGCGGCCTCCTCCGCACCGATGTCGATGTAGCGCATCGCGTACTCGCCCGGAACCGCCCGACCGGTGAACAGCGCGTAGTGGTGGTGCAGCGTGGCCGCGACCCCCACATCGGTCAGCGCCCGGAAACGGGCGTGCACCGTGCGGTCGATCGCCTCGGCGTAGCGCTCCTCCAGCTCGCCCAGGACCGAGCGGATCTGCGGGTGGGGGACGTGCTTGAACTTGTGGGTGATGTGGCGGTCGAAATCGGCGGCCAGCAGCTCGCGCACGTTCTTGCCCGCCGAGTTCGGCGCCGCCTCCCCGACCACGGGAGCGCCCACCCCGAACTGGTGCGGGGAGAACGGCAGCCGAGCCGCACCGTTGGCGTGGAAGAACCGGTCGGTGCCCACCGGTCGGGCCAGGAACACGTCGTCGTTGAAGTACAGGTAGTGCTCCGACAGC
>NZ_JARBUT010000005.1 GCF_028882275.1 Nocardiopsis sp. N85 | reverse complement strand
CCTGTGGTGGGGTGGGAGAGTAGGTTGCCGCCACGGTTTTTTTTCGGGTTGAGAGCCTTCCGTCCTCTTTTTTTTGGGGGTGGGGGGCTTTCCCTGTGTGTGGGGTTGGTGTGTGGGGGGGGTCGCCGTGGGCGGCCCCCCTCTTTTTTTTGTGTGTGGGGTGGTGTGGGGTGGGGGTGGCTGGGGGCCGCCCTCTTCTTTTTTTGTGTGTGGGGTGGGGGGTGGGGGGTGCTTTTTTCGTGCTCGGCTGGGTCGTGGTGGTCGGGCGGGGGTTCGCGCTTTAGGTCCGGGGCCGACCACCGGGGTCGAAGGGAAGCAGCAACTTCCCCGGGGTCGTGCGGGAGCGGACGTCTTACGACCGTGGCCCGGAACGTCGATGGTCGAGGAGTTCACCTGTGCTCACGCACCCCGGGACTCCAATGCCAGCAGGAACCTCTTGCGTTCCAGTCCGCCCGCGTACCCCGTGAGGGTGCCGTCGGCGCCGATGACGCGGTGGCAGGGGACGATGATGCTGATGGGGTTGCGCCCGTTGGCCATGCCGACCGCCCGGGAGGCGGTGGGACGCCCGATCTCGCGGGCGAGTTCACCGTAACCGGCGGTCTCGCCGTAAGGGATGGTGGTGAGCGCGGACCACACCTGCCGCTGCCAATCGGTGCCCGCCGGTGCCAGCGGAAGGTCGAAATCCCTCAGTTCCCCCGTGAAATAGGCGCGCAGTTGGGTGATCGCGTCGGCGAGCACGCCCGTGTCGCCGTCCTCCCGGATCCAGTCGGTGGGAACGTGCCGTTCCCTTCCGTCCTTGGCCGGGGTGAGCACGCCGCCCAGGGCCTTCCCGTCGCCGTACAGGGTCAGCTCCCCGAGCGGGGAGTCCATGGTGGTGTACCGGGTCGGGCCGGGGGTGGGTCGCATGAGCACCACGGGGGTGCCGCGCGCGGGTGCGGGCATCTCGATGTCGAAGGGCAGCATGTCCATATCCGTGTTCATCTCCACGTCGTCGGTCTCCGTGTCCTTCACAGTGAGGCCCACAGGAGGTGGGTGGCGTACGATCGCCACGGGCTCCAGGTCTTGTCGTCGGGGGTGCCGGTGAGGGCCTTCTTCACCCCGAGGTCGGTGCCCAGGAACACGTCCGGATCGCCCAGGCCGCGCATGCGCACGTAGGCGGCGGTCCACGGTCCGATGCCGGGGAGTTCCAACAGGCGGTGCTCGGTGGCGTCGCGGTCGCAGCCCGGGCCCAGGTCGACGCGGCCGGAGGCGATGGCGTCGTTCAGGCCGACCAGGGTCGCGGCGCGGCGTCGGGGCATGGGCAGGCCCTCCGGGTCGAGGGTGGCCAGGACGTCCGGGGCCGGGAACAGGTGGGTGAGGCCGCCGGTGCGCAGGGCCGGTGCGAGCGGTGTCCCGTACCCCTCGACGAGGCGGCCGGCGAGCGTGCGCGCCGCGGCCACGGAGATCTGCTGGCCCAGCACCGCGCGCACGGCCAGTTCGGCCGGGTCGGTGTGGCCCGGGGAGCGCAGCCCCGGGAACCGGGCGGCGAGCGGACCGAGCAGGGCGTCGGCGGCGAACACCTCGGCGACCGCCTGCGGATCGGCGTCCAGGTCGAGCAGGCGGCGGCAGCGGCGCACCGCCCCGGTCAGGTCGCGGGTGTCGGCCAGGCGCAGTCGGCACACCGCGTGCCCCGGGCCGGCCGACAGTTCCACCGTGCCGGGGCCGTGCGGCAGCGGAAGGGTGCGCCGGTACACGCCGTCGCGGTACTCCTCGATGCCCGGGACGGCGCGGGTGCCCAGGAACCTCAGGGCCCGCTCCAGGTCGATGGGCTCCCGGTAGGCGAGACGGAGCGTGATCGTCCCGGAGTCGCCGCGGGCGGTCCGGCAGCCGCGCATCTCGCCGGGAGCCCGGTCGAACACGGCCCGCATGGTCTCGTTGAACTGACGCACGCTGGAGAACCCGGACGCGAACGCGATGTCGGTCATCGGCATGTCGGTGGTCTCCACGAGCGTGCGCGCCGTCCGGGCCCGTTCGGTGCGGGCCAGGGCCAGCGGGCCGGCGCCGAGTTCGCCGGTGAGCAGCCGGTTGAGCTGGCGTTCGCTGTAGCCGATCGCGTCGGCCAGGGCGCCGACGCCGCCGCGGTCCACGGCTCCGTCCTGGATGAGCCGCATCGCGCGGCCCACGACGTCGGCGCGGATGTTCCACTCGGGTGAGCCGGGGGTCGTTTCGGGGCGGCAGCGCTTGCAGGCCCGGAATCCCGCCTCCTGGGCGGCCGCGGCGGTCGGGTGGAACACGACGTTCTCCCGCTTCGGGGTGCGCGCGGGGCAACTCGGTCGGCAGTAGATCCCGGTCGTTCGCACGGCGATGTAGAACATCCCGTCGAAACGGGAGTCCCTGCCGTGTACGGCGCGGTAGCGCTGGTCGTCGTCCATCACGACTCCATGGTCGCCGATCCCGGGCGTCCGGACCGGCGGTTTTCGGACATCGCGGTCAGGCCGGTGTGAGTGCCGTTCTCATGCCCCGCCGGGCGTCACTCCCGCTCGCGCAGGTAGTCGATGTAGACGGGGCGCAGTGCCTCTTGGACCTCGGGGTCGTTCTCCGCGGACAGCGCCTCGTACACGAATCCGGAGAGCTGGGCGACGCTGGCGTCGCTCGCCTCCTGGTTGCCGGCGATGGCCTGGGCGGCGGGGATGAGTCCGAGCAGCTTCCAGAAGAAGCGCAGGTCCCACTGTTGACGTGCCAGTTCGACGGCGCGCTCGCGCAGCTCATCGGTGTCGAGCCGATCGAGGTCCTGTTGCTGTGTCATGTTCCGGACGATACCCGTCCCCGCGCCCGGTCATCGGCAGTGACCTGGGTTACTCTTCACACCATCGGAATGTTCTCGCACAAGGGTCCTCACAAGGGGCCGTGAGGGGTTGGACCATGGCTGGTGCAGCACGGGTCGTCGTCGCCAAACCGGGGCTGGACGGACACGACCGTGGAGTGAAGATCGTCGCCCGAGTGCTGCGCGACGCCGGTGTCGAGGTCATCTACACGGGGTTGCGGCAGACGCCGGAGATGATCGTGGCGGCCGCCCTCCAGGAGGACGCCGACGCGATCGGCCTGTCGGTGCTGTCGGGGGCGCACATGACCATGTTCTCCCGGGTGCTGGAACTGCTGCGGGAGAACGACGCGCAGGACATCCGGGTGTTCGGTGGCGGGATCATCCCGGACGAGGACATCCAGGAGCTGGAGCGGCTGGGGGTCGCGAAGATCTTCACACCCGGCGCCCCGACGGCGGAGATCGCCGCGTGGGTGAAGGAGAACGTACGTCCCGCGCACGCCGCCTGAGGGGCGGCGTGATGTTCATCGCACGCCCGTTCCGTGCCATTCCGGGACCAATGGTCGCCTTCGGGGTGTTATAGAGCGTGGCGCTGGTCACAGATTTTCCCATGGGGGATCCCTCCAGGGCCGCGTGTGCGGCGTTCGGCGGGGTGGGACGCTCGGGGAAAGCGCCCCCGGTGTCCGGCGGTCGGATCTCGGGCGACTAGGCTTTGTGCATGTCGCGGGTGGCTAAGACGCCGCGGCGATCTCGATCTCTGTAGACGGCTCGCCCCACCGGGGCGCCCGCGTCGTGTGACACGCATCAGTGGTCACAGCCGGATCCGGACGAGGCCACCCCGGTAGACATCCTGAGCCAGCGAGTTACAAGGACGGACCCTCGTGGACCTGTTCGAATACCAGGCGAAGCAACTCTTCGCAGAGTACGGGGTTCCCGTACCCCAGGGGAAGGTGGCGAGCACGGCCGCCGAGGCACGTGCGATCGCCGATGAGTTCGCCGCTGCCGGCAAGCCCCGCGTCGTCGTCAAGGCGCAGGTCAAGACCGGCGGTCGCGGTAAGGCCGGTGGCGTGAAGGTCGCCGAGGGCCCCGAGGACGCTCAGGCCAAGGCCGAGCAGATCCTCGGCATGGACATCAAGGGCCACACGGTCCATCGTGTCCTGGTCGAAGAGGCCTCCGACATCGCGGAGGAGTACTACTTCTCCTTCCTGCTGGACCGGGCCAACCGGAACTTCCTCTCGATCTGCTCCGCCGAAGGCGGCGTGGAGATCGAGGAGGTCGCCGAGACCGACCCCGACGCCGTCGCCAAGATCGCGATCGATCCGCTGACCGGGGCCCCCGAGGCCGTCGCGGCGGAGATCGTCAAGGCCGGTCGCCTCCCCGAGGCCGCCGTCGCCGGCGCGACCGAGGTCGTCACCAAGCTGTGGAAGGCCTTCGTCGGCAAGGACGCGACGCTCGTCGAGGTCAACCCGCTCATCCTCACCAAGGACGGCCGCGTCGTCGCCCTGGACGGCAAGGTCACCCTGGACGAGAACGCCGAGTTCCGCCAGGACCTGGAGAGCCTCGCCGTTCCCGAGGAGGGTGACCCCCTGGAGGTCGCCGCCAAGGAGAAGGGCCTCAACTACGTCAAGCTCGACGGCGAGGTCGGCATCATCGGTAACGGTGCCGGTCTGGTCATGTCGACCCTCGACGTGGTCGCCTACGCCGGTGAGGACTTCGGCGGCGTCAAGCCCGCCAACTTCCTCGACATCGGTGGCGGCGCCTCCGCCGAGGTCATGGCCAACGGTCTTGAGATCATCCTCGGTGACCCGGCCGTCAAGAGCGTCTTCGTGAACGTCTTCGGTGGCATCACCGCCTGCGACGCCGTCGCCAACGGCATCGTCCAGGCCCTGGAACTGCTCGAAGAACGTGGCGAGGACGTCACCAAGCCGCTGGTCGTCCGACTGGACGGCAACAACGCCGAACTGGGCCGCCAGATCCTCACCGATCGCGCCCACCCGGCGGTGCGACAGGTCGACACGATGGACGGCGCCGCCGCGCAGGCCGCCGAGCTCGCGGCTAAGTAGGGGGACCGACACACCATGGCCATCTTCCTCACCAAGGACAGCAAGGTCCTCGTTCAGGGCATGACAGGCTCTGAGGGCACCAAGCACACCCGCCGCATGCTCGCGTCCGGCACCAACATCGTCGGTGGCGTGAACCCGCGCAAGGCCGGCCAGAAGGTCGACTTCGACGGCGCCGAGGTGCCGGTGTTCGGCTCCGTCGCCGAGGGCATCGAGGCGACCGGCGCCGACGTCACCGTGATCTTCGTTCCGCCGAAGTTCACCAAGGACGCCGTCGTCGAGGCCATCGACGCCGAGATCGGTCTGGCCGTCGTCATCACCGAGGGCATCCCGGTGCACGACACCGCCGAGTTCTGGGCCTACGCCCAGTCCAAGGGGAACAAGACCCGCATCATCGGCCCGAACTGCCCCGGTCTCATCACCCCGGGTCAGTCCAACGCCGGCATCATCCCGGCCACGATCACCAAGCCGGGTCGCATCGGTCTGGTGTCGAAGTCGGGCACGCTGACCTACCAGATGATGTACGAGCTGAGCGACATCGGCTTCTCCTCCGCCGTCGGCATCGGTGGCGACCCCATCATCGGTACCACCCACATCGACGCCCTGGCGGCCTTCGAGGCCGACCCGGACACCGACGTGATCGTGATGATCGGTGAGATCGGCGGCGACGCCGAGGAGCGCGCGGCCGCGTTCATCAAGGAGAACGTGACCAAGCCGGTCGTCGGCTACGTCGCGGGCTTCACCGCCCCGGAGGGCAAGACCATGGGCCACGCCGGTGCCATCGTCTCCGGTTCCTCCGGTACGGCCGCCGCCAAGCAGGAGGCCCTGGAGGCCGCCGGCGTCAAGGTCGGCAAGACCCCCAGCGAGACCGCCAAGCTGGTGCGCGAGCTGTTCTAGTCCCGACGGTCGTCACGGCCCCGTTCCACCTCCGGGTGGGCGGGGCCGTCGCCGTTCCCGGGATCATCCCCGGGTGACCTCGCCGGGGCCGGGGTTCTGCCGACGGTGGCGGCGGGCGACGGCGGTGATGAGACCGGGGACCACCATCAGGCAGAAGAAGCCGAGGAAGACGCTGATGGCGGTGATGTTCCCGGAGACGAACGTGGGGACGCCCCACACGAACAGCAGGAAACCGCCCCATCCCAGCACGCCGGCGAGGTTGTCGCCGTCCTTCTTCTTCTTTCTCGCGACCTTCGCCGCGGTCGCGGCCAGGTCGACGGGCCCGGACTCGGAGGCGGGTACGGCCAGGGCGGCCGGGCGCGGGCGCAGGTGGTCGGGCAGATCCTCGAACAGGGGGACCAGGTCCAGGTTGGTGACGGCGCGCAGGGCCGTCGCGGAGCGCTCCTCGTGTTCGTCGAGGGTGAGCCGGCCTTCTTGGACCGCGGTGCGCAGTGACTCCAGCGCCTCGTCGCGTTCGCCGTCGGAGAGGCGGTAGGAAGCGGGTTCTGGGCCTGCCATGGGCGTCCATTCGAGCGGGGGAACGATCCGGTCTCTCATGGTACGACGGGCATTCCGGCCAGGCGGTTCCACCGGGACGGGGAAGTACGACACGCCCGGGTGGGGATGGCGCGGAGCATTCCCGTCCCTGGCAGCATAAGTCGGGTGAGCACGCCAGGATCTCCCCCCGAAGCGCCACGGCCGATCTACTCCACCGGTGGTGTGGCCGCCGCGACCGCCGCCGGTATCGGATTGGCGATCATCGTCACCCTCACGATGATCGGTTGGGTGGCCGCGCCCCACGACACGTTCGGCGAGGAGATCGTCGACCTGTTGCAAGGGGCGGTGCTGGCCTGGCTCGTCGGCCACCACGTGTCGTTCTCCGTGCCCGACGGGGAGATCAGCCTGCTCCCCCTCGGCTTCGTGCTGCTGCCGGGGCTGCTGCTGTACCGGTCGGGCCGGTGGGTGGCCCGCAACTGCGAGATCGCCCGGCTGCGGCACGTGCACCGGGCGGCGACCGCGATCGCCGGGCCCTACGCGGCGATCGCCGGAACGCTCGCGCTGCTGGCCCGCACCGACGCGGTGGAGCCGAGCATGCCGCGCGCGCTGCTCATGGGGTTCGTCATCGCGTTCCTGGCCGGCGGGCTGGGCGTCCTGCGCCAGCTGATGCGTGACAAGGGCGTGGTGGCCCGGGACCTGTTGGGATTGATGCCGGCCCGTTCGCGCTCGCTCCTCGTGGGGATGCTGGCCTCGACCGGGACCCTTCTGCTCGGTGGGCTCCTGCTGTTCACGATCGCGTTGGCGGTGAGCCTGCCCGAGGCGGTGGAGACCACCCGCCTGTTGGGTCCGGGCTGGGTGGGCGGGGTGTTGCTGATCCTCATCCAGCTCGCCTACCTGCCCAACGCCGTGGTGTTCGCGGTCTGCTACGCCCTGGGCCCGGGGTTCGCGGTGGGGGAGATGACGGTGGTGGCGCCGACCGGGGTGTCGGTGGGCCCGTTGCCGATGCTGCCGATGCTGGCGGCCCTGCCGGAGAACGGGGCGGCACCGGTGGTGTCGTTGTCGGCGCTGCTGGTGCCGTTCGTCGCCGGCGCGGTGGGCGGTGCGCTCACCCAGCGCAGTGCCCCGGACCTGGTGAGCGAGGCCGCTCCGCTGTGGGGGTTCGTGTGCGGGGTGACCACGGGTCTGCTGTGCGCGGCCCTGGGCGCGCTCGCCGGGGGATCCCTGGGCGGGCAGCGGTTGTCCGACGTCGGACCGTCGGCCTGGCAGGTGGGTCTGGTGGCCGCCCTGGAGGTCGGACTGGCGGCGGCGATCGCGGCCTGGGTCGCGAACTGGTGGTACACCCGGGCCGGGCTCGCCACGGCGGAGGCCGGGACGGCCGAGAAGCCCGCGGCGGAGAGGCCCGAGACCGAGGCACCCGCGGAACCCCGCCCGGCGGTGGAGTTGCCCGTCGACGTCCCCGTCGGCAAGGGGTTGGCCACCGTCACGCCGCTGCGCCCTCGGGAGGACCCGCCGGAGGAGGCCGCACGGGACACCCCGGTCCCCGAGGAGGCGGCGCCCTCCGTGGAGGAGGAGCGCGAGAGTCGAGAGCGGGAGCGCCGCGAGCGCGACGAGGCCAAGGCGGCCCGCAAGGCCGCCAAGGCGGCCGAGCGCGAGCGGCGGCGCCGGGAGCGGGCCGAACGCCCCCGGTGGTGGCGTCGCGGACCCGCCGAGGAGGACTCCGAGGACCTGTACGGCATCACCTACGAGGCCGACCCCGAGGAGGTCGAGACCCCCCGGAACTGAGCCCCGGCCCGATGCCCGGATCGCCGTCCGCGACGCGCGGGGCCTCCCCTCGACGCGGAACGTCCGTTGCCGCCCGCCGTCATCGTCGACGACCCCCGACATGCGACGCGGGGCCGCCCCCCCGTGGGGGACGGCCCCGCGAACGGGCCTCTCAGTCGTTCGGGATCGGCGGCTTGCGCTTACCCGGTTCGAAGATCGCCGTGACCAGTTCCGAGCACCACGCCAACAGCTCCAGGTCGCGCAGCGGCTTGCCGCCCATGCCGCCCGCCTTGGGCACCGGCACCAACAACGTGCGCGTGATCTCCTTGAGCAGCGACTTCGGGTACATGCGCCGCAGCCGCAGCTCCTGCGACTCCCTCAGGTCCACCGGCGTGAACCGGATCTGGTTGCCCTGCAACACCACGTCCTGCAACCCGGCCGATCGTGCCAGCACCCGGAAGCGGGCCACCGCCATGAGGTTGTCCACCGGTTGCGGCGGGGCGCCGTACCGGTCCGTCAACTCCTCGTAGGCGGCCAGCACGTCCTCCTCGCACGTGACGCCCGCGATCCGCTTGTAGGCCTGCAACCGCAGTCGCTCCCCCGGCACGTAGTCGTGCGGGATGTGCGCGTTGACCGGCAGTTCCACCCGGGTCTCGGTCTCCTCGACCGCGCCCTGGCCGCCGTCGCCCTTGAGCTCGGCGACGGCCTCGCCCACCATGCGCACGTACAGGTCGAAGCCGACCCCGGCGATCGTTCCCGACTGCTCCGCGCCCAGGATGTTGCCCGCGCCCCGGATCTCCAGGTCCTTCATCGCCACGTACATGCCCGCACCCGTCTCCGTGTGCTGGGCGACCGTCGCCAACCGCTCGTAGGCCATCTCGGTGAGCGGCTTGTCCTGCGAGTACAGGAAGTACGCGTAGGCGCGCTCGCGCCCCCGCCCCACGCGTCCCCGCAGCTGGTGCAGCTGTGACAATCCGTAATTGTCGGCGCGGTCCACGATCAGGGTGTTGGCGTTGGGCACGTCCAGCCCGGACTCGACGATGGTCGTGGAGACCAGTACGTCGAAGTTCTTCTCCCAGAAGTCCACCATGACCTTTTCGAGCTGCTGCTCGTTCATCTGGCCGTGGGCGTAGGCGACCCGCGCCTCGGGGACCAGCCGCTGGATGTCGGCGGCGACCTTGTCGATGGACGCCACCCGGTTGTGCACGAAGAACACCTGGCCCTCGCGCATCAGCTCCCGGCGGATCGCCGCGGTGATCTGCTTGTCCTCGTACGGCCCCACGAACGTCAGCACCGGGTGGCGCTCCTCCGGCGGGGTGAGGATGGTGGTCATCTCCCGGATGCCCGTCAACCCCATCTCCAGGGTGCGCGGGATCGGGGTCGCCGACATCGCGAGCACGTCCACCTGGGTGCGCAGCCGCTTCAGCGACTCCTTGTGCTCGACGCCGAACCTCTGCTCCTCGTCGATGATGACCAGGCCCAGGTCCTTGAAGCGGGTCTCGGACGACAGCAGTCGGTGGGTTCCGATGACCACGTCGACCTCGCCGTTGCGCAGCCCCTCCCTCGTCAGTTCCACCTCCGTGTCCGTCTGGAACCGCGACATCGGCTTGACCGTCACCGGGAACGACGCGTACCGCTCGGTGAACGTGGACAGGTGCTGCTGCACCAGCAGGGTCGTGGGCACCAGCAGTGCCACCTGCTTGCCGTCCTGCACCGCCTTGAAGGCGGCGCGCACCGCGACCTCCGTCTTGCCGTAGCCGACGTCGCCGCAGATCAACCGGTCCATGGGGACCGACCGGGCCATGTCCTTCTTGACCTCCTCGATGGCGGCGAGCTGGTCGGGCGTCTCCACGTAGGGGAAGGCGTCCTCCAGTTCCCGCTGCCACGGGGTGTCGGGGCCGAAGGCGTGCCCGGGCGAGGCCTGGCGCGCCGAGTACAGCCGGATGAGGTCGCCGGCGATCTCGCGGACCACCTTGCGGGCGCGGCTCTTGGCCTTGCTCCACTCGGCGCCGCCCATCTTGGACAGCGTGGGCGCGTCGCCGCCGACGTACCGGGTGACCTCGCTCAGCTGGTCGGTGGGCACGAACAGGCGGTCACCGGGTTGGCCGCGTTTGGAGGGCGCGTACTCGATGAGCAGGTACTCGCGTGTGGCGCCCTGGATCTGGCGGCTGACCATCTCCAGGTAGCGGCCCACACCGTGCTGTTCGTGCACCACGTAGTCGCCGGGCTTGAGCTGGAGCGGGTCGACCGTGCCCTTGCGTCGGCTGGGCATGCGCCGCATGTCGCGGGTGGAGGACTTCTGTCCGGCCAGGTCGGTCTCGGTGAGCACCACGGTGTGCACGGTGCGCAGGAGGAAACCGTGGTCCACCAGTCCGGTCGTCACGGTGGCGACGGCCGGCGCGGGCGGTTCGGTCAGGTCCTCGACCAGGTGGGCGCCCAGCCCCGCGTCGCGCAGCATCGCCACGAACCGCTCGGCGGGCCCGTGTCCCTGGGTGACCAGGACGACACTCCAGTTGTCGTGCAGCCAGCCCTTGATGTCGGCCAGAGCGCGCTCGGTGTCGCCTCGGTAGGACTCGGCGGGCACCGCGCCCACCACCACCGCGTCGTCCTCTTCGGTGCTCGCGCCCTCGCCCGCGCTGAACGGGGTCAGGCCCCACCAGGGAAGGTCCTGTTCGGCGGCGATGGAGCGCAGGTCGGCGATGGACATGTACGCGGAGGCGCCCAGGTCGATGGGGGCCTCGCCGCCGGACGCGGCGTTGATCCAGGAGGCGTCGAGGAACTCGGCGCTGGTGGCCTCCAGTTCCACGGCACGGGTGCGGATGCGCTCGGGGTCGCAGCCGACCACCATCGCGCCCTCGGGCAGTAGTTCCAGCAGCGGTTCCATTCGCTCGGCGAGCACGGGGGCGAACGCCTCCATGCCCTCCACCGCCACGCCGTCGGCCATCTTGGTGAGGGTCTCCGCCAGCGACGGGTGTGCCGCGGCCAGGGCCCGGGCGCGCTCGCGCACCGTGTCGGTGAGCAGCAGTTCCCGGCAGGGCGGCGCGAACAGCCCGGATGCGGCGTCGCCGTGGTCACCGGCGCCCTCTCCGGCGGTGATGGACCGTTGGTCGGCGACCTGGAAGTAGCGGATGTCCTCGACGTTGTCGCCCCAGAACTCCAGGCGCAGCGGGTGTTCCTCGGTGGGCGGGAACACGTCGAGGATGCCGCCGCGCACGGCCATGTCGCCGCGTTTCTCCACCAGGTCCACCCGGGAGTAACCGGTGTCGGCCAAGGCCCGGACCACGTCTTGCAGGGCGATCTCGTCGCCGGGGCGGACCCGCACCGGCTCCAGGTCGCCCAGCCCGGCCACCAACGGCTGGAGCACGCCGCGCACGGGCGCGACGATGACCCGCAGCGGCATGGTCAGCGGGTCGGAGGGGTCGGGGTGGGCCAGTCTGCGCAGGACCGCGAGGCGTTGGCCGACGGTGTCCGAGCGTGGGGACAGTCGTTCGTGCGGCAGGGTCTCCCACGCCGGGAACGACGCCACGGAGTTCTCGGGCAGCAGTGACCCCAGGGCGTCGGCGAGGTCGATGGCCTCCCGCTCGGTGGCGGTGATGGCGAGCACCGGTCGTCCCGCGCCCACGGGGCCGTCGGCGGCCAGCGCGCCCACCATGAAGGGGCGCAGGGCCGCCGGGGCGACGAGGTCGAGGTGGGGATCGTGGCCGCCGCGGGCGGTCTCGATCGCGCTGTGCAGTGCCGGGTCCCGGGAGACGTCGGCGAGAAGTCCAATGAGGCTCATAGCACCAAAGAAAGGAAGAAGAAGGTCCGGTTCAGGCGGATGTTCGCGGCCTGCACGGTGAGGGGGCGGCGGCACGGACAGGAGGCGCCGCCCAGGTCTGTTCAGACATGTTCAGACTATCGAGTCCGGGGCTCGCGCGCGGGCGGGGTGTGGACGGACGGTGGTGGGTTCCGGCTCCGTGGCGGGTGCGGACCGTCTCCGGGCGGACCGGGCGGTGCCTTCATGGGAACCTCTCATGACCTGCCGGTATTCCGTTCGGAGCGGTTCGGCGCGGTCTCCTGGAACGGGTCGGGCATACGCTAGTGGCGATTTCGGTGAACTCCGATGGGACCGTGGGAGAGGAAGCGCGTGGTGAGTGCCGAGAGGCGTGGGAGTGCGTCGGACGGGGCCGTGGGTCGGCCGGACGCACCGGTCTTCACCCCAGGTCCGGACGCGCTCGCCCACCTGGAACTGATCCTCAGCGGGGCCTACCCGCTGCCGGGTTTCATGACACGTGAGCAGGCCGTGTCGGTGGAGCGGAGCGGTCGGCTGCCCGACTGGCGGCCCTGGCCGGTTCCGGTCACCCTCCCCGTCCCGGCCGACTTCACCGCCGACACCGACACTGTGGTCCTCACCGACCCCGAGGGCGCCCCGCTGGCCGAGCTGGTGGTCGCCGAGCGTTGGGAGGACGACCGGGGGCGGTTTCACCTGGCGGGCGACGTGTCGCTGCTGCGGCCGCCCACCTACGGTGTGCTGCGCGAGTTGCGGGCGACCCCGGCGGAGGTGCGCGCCCGTCGCGAGCTGGAACGGGGGTCGTCCGGCCCGCTGCTGGCCGTGGTCACCGACCGGCCCCTGCATCACCGGGCCCTGCACCAGATCCGGGCGGAGGCCGAGGCGCTCGGTCGGGCCCCGGGAGTGGAGGCGGACCGGGCCGAGGTGCTCGTCCTCATCGACACCGGCCTGGAGGAGGAGGGGATGACGGCGGCGGTGCTCGCGGCCCGGCCCCTGCTGCCGCCGCGCACCTCCTTCGTGGTGTGCACGTTGCCGCGCGCGGCGGACCGCGTGAGCGGGCCGTTCGGAGGCCCGTGGAACGACCGGACGGTCCTGCTGGCGGCGCACGTGGCCGCCGCCCACGGGGCCACCCACCTGATGGTGGAGGCCGGGGAGCGGGGACCGGACGTGGAACGGGTCATGGCCCGACGCCCGCCGGTGACGGTGTTGGACCCCGAACCGTGGCGGTACGACGCCGACGAGGGGCTGTGGGAGTCGTTGACCCGGGTGGATCCGGCGCGTGCCCGCCGCGACCTGACCGACGACGAGGTGGAGGAGGAGCTGGCGCACGGGCGTGAGCTGCCGGTGTGGTTCACCCCGGCCCGGGTGGGCGCGGAGCTGGCCCGGTTGCGGCCGGCGCGTACCCGGCGGGGTCTGACCGTGTTCTTCACCGGTCTGTCGGGGTCGGGCAAGTCGACGATCGCGCGCGGTGTGCGCGAGGGGATCCGGCGGTCGGGGCGGTCGGTGACGCTGCTCGACGGTGACGTGGTGCGGCGCATGCTGTCGCACGGGTTGACGTTCTCCCGTCAGGACCGGGAGCTGAACATCCGCCGTATCGGGTACGTGGCCGCCGAGATCGGTCGGCACGGCGGGGTGACGGTGTGCGCGCCGATCGCCCCGTACGCCCGTGGGCGGGCCGAGGTGCGGGCGCTGGCGGAGGAGGCGGGCGGCGACTTCTTCCTGGTGCACGTGGCGACCCCGCTGGAGGTGTGCGAGGCTCGCGACCGCAAGGGCCTGTACGCCAAGGCGCGGGCGGGGGAGATCCCCGAGTTCACCGGGATCTCCGATCCCTATGAGGAGCCCGTCGACGCCGACCTGGTGGTGGACACCGTGGACACCGACCCGGCCGATTCGGTGGCGGTGGTGCTGTCGGCGCTGCGCGCGGGCGGCTGGCTGCCCGAGCAGGACCACTGAGCCCCCTTCCCGGATTCGGCGCCCCCCGTAACCCCCGAGACACGGACACGAGGACACGAGGACACGACGCATGATCGAACCCCAGCCCGTCGGGCACCGTCTGCTGCGCCTGGTCGAGGTGATGGACACCCTGCGCCGCACGTGCCCCTGGGACCGGAGCCAGACCCACGAGAGTCTGGCGAAGTACCTCATCCAGGAGGCCTACGAGACCCTGGAGACCATCGAGGAGGGCGACGTCGCGCTGTTGCGCGAGGAGCTCGGCGACGTGCTGTTGCAGGTCGTGTTCCACGCGGCGATCGCGGCCGAACGCCCCGAGGGGGACCCGGAGCGGTTCACGGTCGACGACGTCGCCGACGCCATCATCGACAAGATGACCCGTCGCCATCCGCACGTGTTCGGTGGGGTGGAGGTGTCGGGCACCGATGAGGTGTGGTCCAACTGGGAGGCCATCAAGGCCGCCGAGCGGGCCGCCAAGGCCGAGGCGAGGGGTGGCGCCGAGGAGGTCTCCGTCCTGGACGGGGTGCCCTTCGCCCAACCGGCCGTGATGTTGGCGGCCGAGGTGCAGGGACGTGCGGTGCGCAACGGTTTCCCCGCGGATCTGGTGGGGGACGACGGCGGTGAGGGCGGGGGGCTGTTCGCGGCGGTGGCCGCCGAACGCGATCGCGACCGTGACGCCGAGACCGACCTACGGGCGGCGGCCAGGCGCTTCGACGCGCACGTGCGGGCGGCCGAGGCGGCGGCACGGGCCGACGGTCGCGATCCCCGTGGTCTGTCGGAGGGGGAGTGGCGGTCCTACTGGGCGGCCACCGCATGAGGGGGCGTCGGGCCGTGGGGCCCGGTGCCGTGCCCGTCGGCGGGTGAGCGTCCACGTGTCCCGGGGCGCGGGACCCGAGGGCCGCGTCCGGGCCCCGTAGGCGGCCGGTGCGGGGGCGTGCGACCAGGTCGCCGTGGTGGTGCGGCCGGTGGGCGAGGGCGGGTCCGGCGACGTCCGCGCCGGAGATCGGGACGTCGCGCACGGCGGTCGTGGAGGTCCTCCACGGGGGTGCGGCGGAAGGCGCCGCGCCCTCCACGGTGGAGGACCGGCCGTCAGGCGACCTACCGGCCGGAAGGTCGGGGAGGGGCCCGTCGCACCGGGTGGCGGGAGAACGAGGAGGGACATCGGTGCCCAGAACGCACGGGGACACCAAGGCCGAGATCCGAGGAGCGGCCTTGGACCTCTTCCGCAGGCAGGGCTACGAGAAGACGAGCCTGCGCGAGATCGCCGAGCGGCTGAACATCACCAAGGCCGCGCTCTACTACCACTTCCGCTCCAAGGAGGACCTGCTCCGGGCCCTGGTCGACCCCCTGGAGCGGGACATGGAGGACTTCCTCGGCGGACTGGACGCGACCGCCCCCAACGCGCCCGACGAGGTCCTGGGCGTCTACTTCGACCTCTGTGTGCGCCACGGCGTCCTCATGACGGCCCTGATCAACGACCTGGCGTCCCTGACCCGGATCGGACTGGTCGACGAGGTCGCCGGTTGGCGGCGCCGGCTTGAGGCCGTGCTGGTGGGTGAGAACGCGGGGATGCCCGCCAGGATGGGCGTCGTCATGGCCCTGGGCGGCATTCGGGACGTCGCCGTCCTGATCCCGTCCGCGGAGGCCCCGGAGCACCGTCGACGGGCCGTCGCGATCGCCACGGCCGCGCTGTTGGAGGGGACGGGCGGGAGAACGCCCGGTATGGACTAGACCAATTTCGCAGGGTGGGCGCGCTCACACCCGAAGCGGGTCGCTAGTCTCGTTGTCGGGTCCTGGAACAGCGGTTCCGAGAAACCGAAGAACACCGAAGAGACGGAGACAGACCTTGGCGTCCATCGAGGCAGTACAGGCGCGAGAGATCCTCGACTCCCGCGGAAACCCGACCGTCGAGGTCGAGGTCATGCTCGACGACGGCATCATCGGGCGCGCCGGTGTGCCCAGCGGTGCCTCCACCGGCCGGTTCGAGGCCGTCGAGCTCCGTGACGGCGGCGACCGCTACGGCGGCAAGGGCGTGACCAAGGCCGTCG
Organism: Nocardiopsis sp. N85; assembly: GCF_028882275.1. Lineage (GTDB taxonomy): Bacteria > Actinomycetota > Actinomycetes > Streptosporangiales > Streptosporangiaceae > Nocardiopsis > Nocardiopsis lambiniae. The sequence goes on along the minus strand of NZ_JARBUT010000005.1, from coordinate 315,444 downwards.
CGGCCGTCAACGACGAGATCGCCAACGAGCTGCACGGCTTCGCCCCCGACGACCAGCGCCTCGTCGACCGCGCGCTCATCGAGCTCGACGGCACCCCCGACAAGTCCCGGCTCGGCGCCAACGCGATCCTGGGCGCCTCCCTGGCCGTGGCCCGTGCGGCCGCCGACGAGGCCGAACTCCCCCTGTTCCGTTACATCGGCGGTCCGAACGCGCACGTGCTGCCCGTGCCGATGATGAACATCCTCAACGGTGGCGCGCACGCCGACAGCAACGTCGACATCCAGGAGTTCATGGTCGCCCCCATCGGGGCGAGCACCTTCTCGGAGGCGCTGCGCTGGGGCACCGAGGTCTACCACTCCCTGAAGTCGGTCCTCAAGGCGCACGGCCTGGCCACCGGCGTCGGCGACGAGGGCGGCTTCGCGCCGAACCTGGAGAGCAACCGCGCCGCCCTCGACCTCATCGTCGAGGCGATCGAGAAGGCCGGTTACACGCCGGGCACCGACATCGCGCTGGCCCTGGACGTCGCCGCCTCCGAGCTGTACGCCGACGGTGTCTACACGTTCGAGGGCAAGCCGCGCACCTCCGCGGAGATGTCCGCCTACTACGCCGAGCTGGTCGCGGACTACCCGCTGGTCTCCATCGAGGACCCCCTCGACGAGGAGGACTGGGACGGCTGGAAGAAGCTCACCGACGACATCGGCGACAAGGTCCAGCTGGTCGGCGACGACCTGTTCGTGACCAACCCCGAGCGGCTGGCCCGCGGCATCGGGGAGGGCACCGCCAACTCGCTGCTGGTCAAGGTCAACCAGATCGGCACCCTCACCGAGACCCTGGACGCCGTCGCGCTGGCCCAGCGCAGCGGTTACACGGCGATGATCAGCCACCGCTCCGGCGAGACCGAGGACACCACCATCGCCGACATCGCGGTGGCCACCAACGCCGGACAGATCAAGACCGGTGCCCCGGCGCGCAGCGAGCGGGTCGCCAAGTACAACCAGCTGTTGCGGATCGAGGAACTGCTGGAGGACGCCGCCGTGTACGCGGGCGTGTCGGCCTTCCCGCGCTTCGCCCGACGCGGCTAGTCTGCCCCAGTGTCCCGCGAATCGCAGCAGCCGCCCGCAAAGGCCCGTAAGGCGAGCAAAGCCGACAGGCCGCGCGGTCGTGCCGGCCGTGCGCGGCGGGACACGGGGACCCCGGAACGGAAGGGGAGGGCGCCGGGCCCGGCGCCCTCCCCGCCCCGTGTCCGGGTGCGTCCCATGCTCACCAGCCGGGCGGCGATCCTGGCCCTGGTCGTGTGCGTGATCGCGCTCAGCCTGGCCTACCCGCTGCGCGAGTACGTGGCCCAGCGCGCCCAGATCGCCCAGCTCCAGGAGGAGCGGTCGCGCATGGAGGAGAGCGTGCGCGACCTGCGCGAGCGCGAGGAGGCCCTGGGCTCCGACGAGTACGTCGAACGCGAGGCCCGGCTGCGCCTGCACTACCAGTACCCGGGCGAGATCGCCTACATCGTCATCCGACCCGAGGACGAGGCCGACGACGGCGTCGAGGCCGGCCCGGGCGAGCCCTGGTTCACCGCGCTGTGGCGTTCGGTGCGGGCGGCCGACGACCCCTCCGCCGGCGCCGCGCCCTGACCCGGCCCCGGGCGGGAACGCCGGCGCGCCGGTGGCCCTATCCTGGATCGGTCATGACTTCCGCAGATCAGCCCGCACCCGGGCGTACCGGGGACGCCGTCGCCGAGCGCGACCTCGCCGCCATCGAACTCCAACTGGGCCGTGTCCCGCGCGGCGTGCGCGGTGTCGCCCACCGCTGCCCCTGCGGCCTGCCGGACGTGGTCCGCACGGCTCCGCGGCTGGAAGACGGCACGCCCTTCCCGACGTTGTACTACCTGACGTGCCCGCGCGCCGCCTCCGCCATCGGCCGGATGGAGAACTCCGGCCGCATGCGCGAGATGCAGGACCGCCTGGCCGAGGACCCGGACCTGCGGGCCTCCTACACCAAGGCGCACGAGTCCTACGTCGCCGAGCGGGCCGAGCAGGCGCGCCGCGACGGCGTCGAGCCGTTGCCGGAGGGGATGCAGAGCACCGGGGGCATGCCCGCCCGGGTGAAGTGCCTGCACGCGCTGGTCGCCCACGAGTTGGCCGAACCGGGCGTCAACCCCTTCGGCGCCGAGGCGCTGGAGGAACTGCCGCACTGGTGGGACAAGGGACCGTGTGCGTGCGTCGACGAGAACGCCCGTGAGGGCTCTGAAGGGAACGGTTCATGAGCGGTGTCGCGGCGATCGACTGTGGGACCAACTCGATCAGGTTGCTGATCGCCGACGTCGTGCACATCGACGGCGATGAGGTCCAGGTCGTCGATGTCGACCGGCGCATGGAGATCGTGCGTCTGGGCGAGGGCGTCGACGAGACCGGGGCGTTCGCCCCCCAGGCCCTGGAGCGCACCTTCGACGCGCTGCGCACCTACGCCGAGGCCATCGAGGCGCACGGTATCGAACTGGGGCCGGACGCGGTGCGGATGGTCGCCACCAGCGCCACCCGGGACGCGAGCAACCGTCAGGTGTTCATCGACGGCGTGCGCGAGATCCTCAAGGTGGAGCCGGAGGTGGTCACCGGCCTCGACGAGGCCGAGCTGTCCTTCGTGGGCGCCACCGCGGAGTTCGCGGCCGAGGCGGCCGAGGGCGGCCCCACCGACTTCGCGCCTCCGTTCCTGGTGGTGGACATCGGCGGCGGGTCCACCGAGTTCGTCCTGGGCGCCGAGCCCGGATCGGACGAGGAGCTGGTGCGGGCGGCGTTGTCGGTCAACATCGGCTGTGTCCGGATGACCGAGCGACACCTGCGCGGCGACCCGCCCACGGCCGAGGAGATCGCGGCGGCGACCGCCGACATCGACGCGGCGTTGGACGAGGTCGAGCGGGTCGTGCCGTTGCGTGAGGCCGGGTCGGTGGTGTGCGTCGCGGGGACCGCGACCACGGTCGCGGGGATCTTCCTGGACCTGCCGGAGTACGACTCGGAGCGGATCCACCACTCGCGTGTGCCCGTGGCCGAACTGGACCGGATCACCGAACGGCTGCTCGGGTCCACGGCCATGGAGCGTTCGGAGATCGGCGTCATGCACCCGGGTCGGGTCGACGTGATCGGGGCCGGCGCGCTGGTGCTGTCCCGCGTGCTCGCCCGGACGGGTGCCGACGCGTTCACGACGAGTGAGCACGACATCCTGGACGGCGTGGCCTGGAGCCTGGTGGTCTAGGTACGGCTTTCACCAGGGTCTTTCAGGGTCCGGACAAGGGCCCTTCGGGTGAGACGTGTCACCCCCACAGACCCTTGTGAATGCTTTCACAACCGCTCTGACCTGGGAAGACACATTTCCGTCAGGTCGGAAAGTGGTGGGAAGGTGGGCTTGTGTGAACCTTCTCTGTGGGTAGATGCTTGTGAAAGAATGCACAAGCAGCGACAAAAAGGTCGGGGTCCCGTAACAGCCACGACGCGCAACACCGAGTGGCGACCCCCACCCCCCGCACGAGCAGGGGGCGAGAAAGAAACCGTTAGGGCGGATATGCGATGACCGAGAGCAGGAACTACCGGCTGGTGCACGGCGGAGGGGACGAGGCGGAGATCCCGCACATCCTCATCGTCGGTGGCGGTTACCTCGGGATGTACACCGCGAAGCGGCTGGAGAAGAAGCTCGGGGCCGGCGAGGCGCGGATCACCGTCATCGACCCCAACTCCTACATGACCTACCAGCCGTTCCTGCCCGAGGCGGCGGCCGGGAGCATCTCCCCCCGCCACGTCGTCGTTCCGCTGCGCAAGGTCTTCAAGCGGACGCGCGTCCTCGGCGGCCGCGTCGTGCGCATCGACCACGCCGACCGCACGGTCCGCTTCGAGCCCAACGTGGGCGAGCCCGAGACCATCGCCTACGACCACCTGGTCATGGCGGCCGGCGCCGTCTCGCGCACCCTGCCCATCCCCGGCCTGGCCGAGTGGGGCATCGGCATCAAGACGGTCGAAGAGGCCGCCTACCTGCGCAACCACGTCCTCGACCAGCTGACGATCGCCGACTCCACCGACGACGAGGACGTCCGCCGCAAGGCGCTGACCTTCGTGTTCGTCGGCGGCGGCTTCGCCGGTGCCGAGGCCATCGCCGAGCTGGAGGACATGGTCCGCGACGCGGTCCGCATCCACCCCTCGATCGACCAGTCGGACGTGCGCTTCTTCCTCATCGAGGCCGCCGACAAGATCCTGCCCGAGGTCGGCCCCGAGGTCGGCACCAAGGCCCTCAACCAGCTCCGTCGCCGCGGCATCGACGTCCGCCTCAAGACGTTCCTGGAGTCGGCCGCCGACCAGCGCATCAAGCTCAGCGACGGCACCGAGTTCGACGCGGGCACCCTGGTGTGGACCGCCGGCGTCAAGCCCAGCCCGGTCGTCGCCGCCAGCGACCTGCCGCTCGGCCCCAAGGGCCACATCGACACCGGTGAGAACCTCACCGTCAACGGTGTGGAGAACGCCTTCGCCGGTGGCGACAACGCCCAGGTGCCCGACGGCAACGGCGGCTACTACCCGCCCAACGCCCAGAACGCGGTCCGCCAGGCCCCGGTGCTGGCCGACAACGTGATCGCCACCCTGCGCGGCACGAAGCTCACCGCCTACCGCCACAAGAACCTCGGCGCGGTCGCCGGTCTGGGCATGCACAAGGGCGCCGCCCAGCTGTTCGGCAAGATCAAGCTCAACGGCCGGCTCGCCTGGTACGCGCACCGCTCCTACCACCTGCTCGCGGTCCCGACCTTCAACCGCAAGCTGCGGGTGCTGTCGGACTGGACGCTCGGGTTCTTCCTGCGCCGCGACTTCGCCGCGCTGCCGGAGATGGTCGAGCCCCGCCAGGCCTTCGCCGAGGCCAGCAACCCGCAGGCCGTCGAAGGCGGCAACCTGCGTCGCGTGAGCTGACCGGCGAACGACGAGAGCGGCCGTTCCCCCGCGGGGGAACGGCCGCTTCGCGTGTCCCGTTCCGGCCAACGAGAGCCGAATGCGCGGCCGGTCCGGCCGGTATGATGGGCTCGCCCTCGTAGCCCAATGGTAGAGGCAGGCCCCCTAAAAGGGTCACAAGTGTCGGTTCGAGTCCGACCGGGGGTACTCGTACGCCCTTCCGGGTGCCCGCGCTCACTTCGCGGGACGATCCCGTTCCATCATCAGCTGGAGCTGGGTGAACAGCCGTTCCCCCGGGGCGGACAGGTCGATACCGCTGATCTCCGCGGCGCGCCGCACCCGGTAGCGCAGGGTGTTCGGATGGATGTGCAGCCGATCCGCCGCCGCCCTGGCGTCCCCGAACTCCTCCAGGTACGCCGACAGCGACCGCACCAGCTCCGACCCGCCTCCCCGGTCGTACTCCACCAGCCGGTCGACCCGGGGATCGCGCAGCGACGGGTCCTCGCGCAGGCGCGCCAGCGTCTCCCGGATGAGCACCCGCGAACGCACGTCGTCGATGGTCGCGACCTCCCGGTCGGCGTCCCCCCGCATCGCCTCCAACACCCGGTCGGCCTCCTGCCGTGACTCCGGCACGTCCGCCAACCGGCCCACCGGTGATCCGATCGCGGCCCGTACCCGCGACCCCAACGCACCCCGGGCCGCCTCCACGATCTTGCCGCTCAACGTCACCACCGACCGCTCCGGACCCCCCTGGTCGTGGACCAGGTCGGGCAGCAGGACGTACACCCGCCCGTTCAACTCCGTCACCAGCGAACTGCGCCGGTAGGCGGCCGTGTGCACCGACACCAGGTCGATGAACCGGCGACGGCGCAACTCCCGTTCCGGACGATCGGCCCGCTCGCCCCCCTCCTCCCCGTCGAGGGCGAACGCCACCACCAGCGCGGCCCGATCACTGCGCACCTCCACGGTGTCGGCCAGCGCGGCGGCGTCGATCCGCCCCTCCAACAGGCTGGAGAGCAGGTCCTCGCGCAACCGCAGCCCGGCGCTGGCCCGCGTACGCTGGCGGATCATCTGGAGGGCCGTGGTGCGCGCCGCGCCCAACAGGGCCTCCTCGGCGTGCTCGGCCAGGGGCCGGGACCCCTCCTGCACCCAGATCGCGCCGAGCGGCCGGTCACCGGCGTGGATGCCCACGGCCAGGCGCCGCCGGATGCCGAGGTCGGGGTGTTCGTCGATGCGCACCACCTCCTCGCCCGCGCGCAGGGTGGCGAACACCCCCCACTCGCGCAGCAACGCCAGGTACGACTCCGGCCCCCGACGGCCCAGTACCGACAGCCGTCGCAGCTCGTCCACCTCCGCGCCACTGGAGTAGGCCAGCACCCGGCTCGCGGAGTCCTCGATGCTCACCAGCCCGCCGGTGAGCTGTGCGATCGTCTGCGCCATCGAGAACAGGTCGCCGTCGGCCTCGCCCACGTCACCGCCGTCGAGCAGCCGGGCGTCGTCCACGATGCCCTGGCACACCGCCTGGAACCGGTCCCAGCGCACCTCCGGGCGCACCACCAGCAACGTGATGCCCGCCTCCTGGGCCTCGGCCCGCAGTGGCGCCAGATCGTCCCCGCCGATCCGAGGACGTCCCCGGGCGGGCGCCTCCTCCCGATCGTGAGGGAGCCCGCCCTTGACGGCGACGGCGGTGGCGCCCCGCTCGGCGATCGACCGCACCAGTCGGCGGGCCGAGCCGCCCCGGGCTCCGATGAGCAGCACCAGGTCTCCGGCGCGCACCTCGGTCCGGTCCTCGGGGTCCATGATGAGGACGTTGTCCACCTGGACATCCAGGCCTGCCGGGGCGGCGGCCACGTCCACGATCGGGTCGCCCAGGGCCAACAGGAGACCGCGCAGGGGCACCCCCGGGCGCGGGGCGTCCGAATCTCTGTCTTGACCAGCGGTGATGGAGGATGTCACAGAGGGCTCCGTTGGCGGTCGTCGAACGTTGGTGCGCGTGCGGTGTCGTTGGGACGTCGCTGGACCTTCGGGTTTCATTTTGTCCCAAGGGACAAACAGCTCGGGCAAAGAGTGGCCCGTCCCACAAGGTTCGCACGGGCTCGCTCTGCGAACGTTGGATGAGACAGCCCCTGCGTGATTCAGGGATACGACTTTCAGGGAGGTGCCCATGGACGCCGTGACCAACGTCCCGATGCCGCAGAACGAGCCCGTTCTGTCCTACGCGCCCGGCAGTGCCGAGCGCGCGGAGCTCGTCGCCACGCTGGAGGAACTCGGCAAGGAGCGCATCGACCTGCCGATGCGCATCGGCGGCGAGAGCCGCATGGGCGGTGGCGAGCCCATCGACACGGTGCAGCCGCACGACCACGCGGCCGTGCTGGGCACCATGCGCAACGCCACCCACCAGGACGCCCGCGACGCCATCGCCGCCGCCAAGGCCGCCGCCCCCGCGTGGCGCGCGATGTCCTTCGACGACCGCGCCGCCATCCTGCTGCGCGCCGCCGAACTGCTCTCCGGTCCCTGGCGCGCCACCATCAACGCCGCCACCATGCTCGGCCAGTCCAAGACGGTGCAGCAGGCGGAGATCGACGCGGCCTGCGAGCTGATCGACTTCTGGCGCTTCAACGTCGCCTACGCCCGTGACCTGATCGCCCAGCAGCCGCTGAGCGTCAAGGGCGTGTGGAACCGCATGGAGCAGCGTCCGCTGGAGGGGTTCGTCTACGCGATCACCCCCTTCAACTTCACCGCCATCGCGGGCAACCTGCCCACCGCCCCGGCCCTCATGGGCAACGTGGTCGTGTGGAAGCCGTCCCCGACGCAGCAGTTCTCCGCCGAGCTGACCATGCGCCTCCTGGAGGAGGCCGGGATGCCCCCGGGCGTCATCAACATGGTCACCGGTGACGGTCTGGCCGTCTCCGACGTCGCCCTCAACGACCCGGACCTGGCCGGTGTGCACTTCACCGGTTCCACCCGCACCTTCCAGCACCTCTGGAAGACGGTCGGCGAGAACATCTCCGCCTACCGGAGCTACCCGCGGATCGTCGGCGAGACCGGCGGCAAGGACTTCATCGTCGCCCATCACACCGCCGACCCGGAGATCCTGCGCACCGCCATCGTGCGCGGCGCCTTCGAGTACCAGGGCCAGAAGTGCTCCGCGGCCTCGCGCGTGTTCGTGGCCCGTTCGGTCTGGGAGAAGATGGGCGACGCCCTCATCGCCGAGACCGAGGCCCTGACCATGGGCGACGTCACCGACCTGTCGAACTTCATGGGGGCCGTCATCGACCGCCGCTCCTTCGACAAGCTGGCCGGGGTGCTGGAGGACGCCAAGTCCGACCCGACCCTGGAGATCGTCGCCGGCGGCACCGCCGACGACTCGGTGGGCTACTTCGTGCGACCGACCATCATCGTCGGCACCGACCCGTCCAACGACGTGTTCCGCACCGAGTACTTCGGTCCGGTCGTGGCCGTCCACGTCTACGAGGACGACCGCTACAGCGAGATCCTCAAGGTCGTCGACGAGGGCTCGGCCTACGCCCTGACCGGCGCGGTCCTCGCCAACGACCGCACCGCCGTCGCCGAGGCCGAGGCGGCGCTGCGCTTCACCGCCGGCAACTTCTACATCAACGACCGGCCGACCGGCTCCGTCGTGGGCCAGCAGCCCTTCGGCGGCGGTCGCGCCTCGGGCACCAACGACAAGGCCGGATCCGCGCAGAACCTGTCGCGCTGGTCCAGCCCGCGTTCCATCAAGGAGACGTTCGTCGCCCCGACGACCTCCTCCTACCCCCACCAGGGGTGATCCGCCCACCCCTACAGGGGTGATCACCGGTTCCGCACCCCTCCCGTCCTGAGGGGTGCGGACCTCCCGCCCCCCGAGGAACCACTGGCGCGGCCGGGCCGATCCCCGGCCGCGCCCCACCCGTCGCGGCGCGTCCGTCCGCGCTTGTCTTCTTCGAGGTCACCATGCTCCGCAAGCCTCTGCTTCTCGCCGCCAGGTCCACCACCTGCCGCCGGATCGTCGAGCGCACTCCCGTCACCCGTGCCATGGTCCACCGGTTCGTCGCCGGTGAGGACCAGGTCACCGCCCTGCCCGTCGTCGAGGCCCTCGGCCTCGACCGCCTGGTCACGCTGGACTTCCTCGGTGAGGACACCGAGGACCGGACCCAGGCCGAGGCCACCGTCCTGGCCTACGAGGACCTGCTGGCCGCGCTGGGCGAGGCGGGACTGGGCGACCGCGCCGAGGTCTCGGTCAAGCTCTCCGCGGTCGGTCAGTTCCTGGACCGCGACGGCGAGAAGATCGCGCTGGAGAACGCGCGTCGCATCGCCGAGGCAGCCGAGGCCATCGGCACCACGGTCACCCTCGACATGGAGGACCACACCACCACCGACTCCACCCTGGGCATCCTGCGCGAGCTGCGCGAGGACTTCCCGTTCGTGGGCGCGGTGCTCCAGGCCTACCTGCGCCGCACCGAGGCGGACTGCCGCGACCTGAGCGGCGCCGGTTCCCGCGTGCGCCTGTGCAAGGGCGCCTACGACGAGCCCGAGTCCGTGGCCTTCCGCGACAAGCACGAGGTCGACAAGGCGTACGTGCGCGCCCTGCGCGTCCTCATGGAGGGCGACGGCTACCCGATGGTGGCCTCGCACGACCCGCGGATGATCGCCATCGCCGGTGGGCTGGCCGCGGCCAACGGCCGTACCGCGGACGACTACGAGTACCAGATGCTCTACGGCATCCGGGACGAGGAGCAGAAGCGCCTGGCCGCCGAGGGGAAGCGCATGCGCGTCTACGTTCCCTACGGCACCGAGTGGTACGGCTACTACATGCGCCGTTTGGCGGAGCGTCCCGCGAACGTGCTGTTCCTGGCGCGCTCGCTCATCACGCGCGACTAGACCACGGCACCGCGTGGTCGACGGGGGCACGGGCCGGGGTTCCCACCTCGGCCCTTCCTCTCCGTCCGGGGAACTCCGTTTCCCAACGGTGACCAGAGCCGTGGAACGTCGGCGAAAGCCCGTACGTTACCTTGTGGGCAGTAATCCACGGTATTTCGAAAGGTCTTGACTGGACATGCGGATGCGCAGCTCCAACCCCGTTCTCAAGCGGGCGCTCCAGCAGGCCGGCCCGGCAGGGTACGGCCAGCAGGGCTACGGTCAGCAGGGTTACGGACAGCCGTACCCGCAGCAGGGCTACCCGCAGCAGGGTTACCCCCAGCAGGGCTACGGCCAGCCCTATCCCCAGCAGGGTCACCCGCAGCAGTCGTACCCGGGCGGTCCCGCCCAGGGCTTCGGCGAATCACGGATGACCATCGATGACGTCGTCGTGCGCACCGGGATGTCGCTCGGTCTCGTCGTCGTCACGGCCGTCATCAACTACTTCCTCTTCCAGTCCTCTCCGGGCCTGGCCATGCTCCTCGCGATCGTGGGCGGCCTCGGCGGACTGGTCCTGGGCCTGGTCGTCGGCTTCAAGGGCATCGCCAACCCCGTCGCCACCCTGGTCTACGCGGCCCTCGAAGGCCTGCTCGTCGGTGGCCTCACCGCCATCCTGGCCGGCACCCTCGACGCCACGCAGGGCGCCGGCTCGGGCGGTGTGCTCGTCACCCAGGCCGTGCTCGGCACCTTCCTGGTGTTCGGCGTCATGCTGGCGCTGTACAAGTTCCGCATCATCAAGGTGACCGACGGTTTCGTCAAGGTCGTCGCCTACGCCTCCATGGGCGCCCTCGCCCTGATCCTGGTCAACTTCGTCGCGAGCTTCTTCATCTCCGGTGGCATCGGCATCCGTGAGCCCAGCCCGCTGGGTCTGATCGTCAGCCTGGTGTTCATCGTCATCGCGGCCTGCACCCTGGCCCTGGACTTCCGGGGCATCGAGGAGGGCATCAACGCCGGTGTCCCCGACAAGACCGCCTGGCTGTTCGCCTTCGGCCTGACCGCCTCGCTGGTCTGGCTCTACATCGAGATCCTGCGCCTGCTCTGGATGCTCAAGACGATGTTCGGCGAGTAGCACTCCCCGGAGTCGATCCACGAGGGGCCGTCCCGGCGATGCCGGGACGGCCCCTTCGTCGTTCCCCGGTGCCCCCCGAACGGGGGTGACGGTCGCTCCGGTCAGGCCGTTCGCGGGCTCGACTCGCGTTCGCGGCGCGGCGCGGGGATGGAGCGGTTCCGGCGACGGCGGTCGTATTCGGTGACGAGGGCCTGGGCGTACCACGGGGGCAGCTCGTACTCGTCGGCGAGCCAGTTGGCCCGGTCGGAGCAGCGGAGCAGACCCGGACCCTGGTCGAGGGCGTCGAACCACTCGTGGATCTCGCGGCCGGTGACGGCCGGGATGCGTTCGATGAGCTTGGCGTGGATCTCCGGCGAGTGGGTCACCGGCATGGGCACCTCCGGCAGTGCGTGTGGAGTAGGACGCTTACCAGCGACACTGCATCAGGATCACGATATGGACAAGTGCTGGACGCCGGCTTTTACCTTGTGTGTGCGGGAACGTTTGCCGAGATGCACTAAGCGACCGATCCCGGTGGGACTGTCGGGCGCGCGCACGTGTTCCGGAGTCCTCGAAGCGGAAGGGGCGAACACCTCGAAACCGCGATGGTGTCCGAAAAGGAGAAAAGGGCCCGGGGCGTACGCCCCGGGCCCGTGTGAGGGGAACGGTCAGCTCAGGCGCTCGAAGACGGCCGCCATGCCCTGGCCGCCGCCGACGCACATGGTCTCCAGACCGAAGGTCTTGTCGTGGAACCGGAGACCGTTGATCAGGGTGCCGGTGATGCGCGCACCGGTGCTGCCGAACGGGTGGCCGATCGCGATGGCGCCGCCGTTGACGTTGAGCCGGGAGTCGATGTCCACGCCCAGTCGGTCCGCGGAGGGCAGGACCTGCGCGGCGAACGCCTCGTTGATCTCGACCAGGTCGATGTCGCCGATGGCCATGTTCGCGCGGGCCAGGGCCTGCTTGGAGGCCTCGACCGGACCCAGCCCCATGATCTCCGGGTTCAGGCCGGTCACACCGGTGGACACGATCCGGGCCAGCGGGGTCAGACCCAGCTGCGCGGCCTTGGTGTCGCTCATGATGACCACCGCGGAGGCGCCGTCGTTGAGCGGGCAGGCGTTGCCGGCGGTGACGGTGCCGTCGGGACGGAAGACCGGCTGGAGCTGGGAGACCTTCTCGTAGGTGGTGCCGCGGCGGATGCCGTCGTCGGTGGTGACCACGGTGCCGTCCGGCAGGGTGATCGGGGTGATCTCGCGCTCCCAGAAGCCGTTGTCCAGGGACTTCTCGGCGAGGTTCTGGGACCGGACGGCGAACTCGTCCTGGCGCTCGCGGGAGACGCCGGTGATCTGGGCGACGTTCTCGGCGGTCTGGCCCATCGAGATGTAGGCGTCGGGCAGGGCGCCGTCCTCGCGCGGGTCGGTCCAGGCCGGGGCGCCGGCCTCCGCGCGCTTGGCGGTGCGCGCCTTGGCGTCGGCGAAGAGCGGGTTCTCGTTCTGCGGGTCGTCGCTGTTGCCGTGGGCGAAGCGGCTCACGGTCTCCACCCCGGCGGAGACGAACACGTCACCCTCGCCCGCCTTGATGGCGTGCAGGGCCATCCGGGTCGTCTGGAGGGAGGAGGAGCAGTAACGGGTGATGGTGGTGCCCGGCACGGTGTCCAGACCGAGCTGCACGGCGACCACGCGGGCCATGTTGAAGCCCTGCTCACCGCCGGGCAGGCCGCAGCCGAGCATGATGTCGTCGATGGTGGTCGGGTCCAGCTGGGGGACCTTGGCCAGGGCCGCGCCGATGACCTGCGCGGCGAGGTCGTCGGGGCGGATGTCCTTGAGCGAACCCTTGAAGGCGCGCCCGATCGGGGACCGGGCGGTGGCGACGATGACGGCTTCGGGCATGGCTGCGTCCCTATCGGAGTGGTGCTACGGGCGTGACCGCTCGGTGCCCGGGCGGGCGGTGATGCCGGTCACGGCATGTCTTGTTACCAGTCAGTAAACCCGGAGGTCGCCCTCCCGCGCCACCCGGGGTCGGGGTTGTCCGTGATCTCACCGATCCCGGAATTCGGTGGACGCCCCCTCGTCGGAGCCGCCCGTGTCCGCCGACACCGGCTCCTGCCGGTCGCCGGACGGCTCCCGCGGGGGCCACAGCGGTCGGCGGACCAGCGCGGCCCACCGGCCGCGACGGCCCCGCGTCGGGTCGCCGGCACGTGACACCTCCGTGCCCGGGTTCTCCGCGGCGACCACGGCGGCCCGGTCCACCGGCAGGATGCCGCCGGCCGGGAGCGTATCGAACTCGGGGAGCAGGCCCAGCGCCGCGCACACCGACGGCAGCAGGGCGGAGGCCGCCTGGGCGTATCCGTGCGCCGACGGGTGGAACCGGTCGGGGCCGAACATGAGGGAGGGGTCGTCTCGGAAGACGTCGACGAGCAGGTCGCTCAGGGACACCGTGCGACCGCCCACCTCGGTGACCGCGATCGTCTGCGCGGCGGCCAGTTGGCGCGAGGCGCGGCGTGCCACCGAGCGCAGCGGCCACCCGATGGGGCGCACCGTGCCCAGGTCGGGGCAGGTCGCCACCACCACGGCCGTGCCGTGGTCCACCAACGACCGGCAGGCCTCGCGCAGATGGGACACGGCGTCGCTGGGCCGCACCCGGCGGATGACGTCGTTGGCGCCGATGAAGATCACGGCCACGTCGTAGCGGGTGGCCTCCGCCAGGGCGCCGGACCGTTCGATCTGCCCGGCCAGAGTGGCCGAGGTCGCCCCGGGGAACGCCGTGCAGCGCAGCCGCACCGGCCGGTCGGCCGCGTTGGCCAGCCCCGTCGCCAGCATGACGCCGGGCGTTCGGGCGGCGGTCTCCACCGCGAAGCCCGCGGCCGTGGAGTCGCCCATCATGAGCATGCGGATCGGTGGCCCGGAGCCATGGCCGTGGATCCCGTCGACGGGGGGCCGCGCCCACTCGGTGACACCCACCGCCCGGCGGGCCAGCCGGGCCTGGAGGTAGAGCAGGGCGAGCGTGCCACCGCCCACCAGTGTGAGTCCGCCACCGCCGAACGCGGTGGCCGCGGCTATCCGCCGTGCGCGTGCGGCACGCAGCATGGGACGACCTCCACGGCCTCTGACCCCCGCCCCGCGACCCTGTGCGGCGAGCCGGTCGGACCCCTGAGGTTACCGGCGGTGAACGGCGCGGTCACGTACCACGGCGGAACGGGGTTCGAACTCCGGGGGAGGCCCGCCCTCACCTCGGGGACACCTCCTTCCACTCCACCGGACCACCTCCTCCCGTGGTCGGCGAACCCGCTGATCGGGGACGTTAGAGTCGGGTTGAGACGGGCCGGACCGGCCCCACGGCCCCGGGGCCACGCCTTCCGGGGCGTTGAGGAGAACGGCGGGCCGACGACCCGGTCGCCACGATGCAAGGGAGCATGAAGTGCGGGTATACGACTCACTGATCGATCTGGTGGGGAACACCCCGCTCGTCCGGTTGAGGAAGGTGACCGAGGGCCTGGGGCCGAACGCGCCCACGGTGCTGGCCAAGGTCGAGTACTTCAACCCCGGCGGTTCGGTGAAGGACCGCATCGCGCTGCGCATGGTCGAGGCCGCGGAGAAGAGCGGTGAGCTCAAACCGGGCGGCACCATCGTCGAGCCGACCTCCGGCAACACCGGCATCGGCCTGGCCATCGTCGCCCAGGAGAAGGGCTACCGCTGCGTCTTCGTCTGCCCGGACAAGGTCGGCCCGGACAAGCTCTCCGTGCTGCGCGCCTACGGGGCGGAGGTCGTGGTGTGCCCCACCACGGTCGCCCCCGAGCACCCCGAGTCCTACTACTCGGTCTCGGACCGGTTGGCCGGGGAGATCCCCGGAGCCTGGAAGCCGAACCAGTACGAGAACACCAACAACCCCGAGTCGCACTACCACTCCACGGGTCCGGAGATCTGGGAGCAGACCGAGGGCCGCATCACCCACTTCGTGGCGGGCATCGGCACCGGCGGCACCATCAGCGGCACCGGTCGCTACCTCAAGGAGATCTCCGGCGGCGCGGTGAAGATCGTGGGCGCCGACCCCGAGGGTTCGGTCTACTCGGGCGGCTCCGGCCGTCCCTACCTGGTGGAGGGCGTCGGCGAGGACATCTGGCCGGGCACCTACGACACGGGGATCTGCGACGAGATCATCGCGGTCAGCGACAAGGACTCGTTCCTGATGACCCGCCGCCTGGCCCGTGAGGAGGCCCTGCTGGTGGGCGGCTCGTGCGGGTTGGCCGTGCAGGCCGCGCTGCGGGCGGCGCGGAACGCCGGCCCCGACGACGTGATCGTGGTGCTGCTGCCCGACGGCGGACGCGGTTACCTGGGCAAGATCTTCAACGACGAGTGGATGGCCGACTACGGCTTCCTGTCCGCGGAGACCGAGGAGGCCACCGCGGGCGAGGTGCTCGCCGCCAAGGGCGGGGAGCTGCCGGACTTCGTGCACGCCCACCCGGACGAGACCGTGGGCACGGCCGTGGCGATCATGCGCGAGTACGGCGTCTCCCAGCTCCCGGTCATGAAGGAGGAGCCGCCCGTGATGGCGGCCGAGGTGGTCGGTTCGATCGCCGAGCGCGACCTCCTGGACGCCCTGTTCGACGGCCGGGCCCAGCTGGCCGACCAGGTGGAGGACCACATGGGCCGCCCGCTGGCCACGGTCGGCACCGGTACTCCGGTGGGCGACTGCGTGCGCCTGCTGCGCGACTCGGGTGCGCTGGTCGTGCTGCGCGACGGCAAGCCCGTGGGCATCCTCACACGTCAGGACCTGCTGGCCCACCTGTCGAACTGACACGGCATCGCCGCGCGGGGCCCGGACGGCGCTCGGAACCGAGCGTTGTTCGGGCCCCGGTGCGAACGTATCGGGCATGGATGCGCATACTCGAACACTGTTAATGTTCGCGGCGAAGCTACTGGTAGGTAATACATGGGGGCTCGCGTGTCGCGGCTGTTGTCCTGGATCATCCGTTCCCTCTGGTCGTACGCGCGCGGTCACGCGGAGATCCGTTCCGGCTCCAGGGCCGCCCGCAGGTTCGCGGGGTTCGGTGACGGCTCGGCCATCGCCTTCCCCACGGCCACCCTCTACGGCGAGCCCTGGATCGAGATCGGGGCCTTCACCGTCCTGGGCGGGGACATGACCCTCGCCGCCGGCATGGGCCCCGACTACGACCTGGGCCCCGGCACGGTCGTGCGGATCGGCTCGGGATGCGCCATCGGGCGCGGCTCCCACATCGTCGCCCACAAGTCCATCGACATCGGTGACCACGTGTACACCGGCCCCTACGTGTACATCACCGACCAGAACCACTCCTACGCCAGCACGGAGATCCCGGTCGGCCTCCAGTGGCCCGTCGACGATCCCGTCAGCATCGGCGCCGGCACCTGGATCGGCGCGAACGCGGTGATCCTGCCCGGCGTCCACCTGGGCCGCAACTCCGTCGTGGCGGCCGGCACCGTGGTCCGTCCGGGCACCTACCCCGACCACGCCGTCCTCGCGGGCATCCCGGGCAAGGTCGTGCGCACCCACGACCCCGAACTCGGCTGGCAGCCGCCGCTGCGCGACATGGGCACGCCCACCCGGGTGCCCACCCCCGCCGCCGGGCCGCTCCCGAGCGCCCCGGCCGATCCCCCGCGGCCCGGTTCGCCGACCCGGTTCCCGCCCGCCTGATCCGCTCCGCTTCGAACCTCCGCTCCGCGTCGGCCCCGCCGCTCGCCCACGGCCGCGCCCCGAGGCCTTTTCCACGCCGGACTCCGCGACCCGGTGGACGCCCTGACGGGAAGCCGGCGGACCCCGGGCCCGGGGGGCCGGATCGGCGCGTCGACGCAGGAGGAGGCCCTTGTGGAAAACGGGTCGGAAGACGCCCGTGGGCACTATCGTGATCCCATGAAGTTCGATGGATTCGAGACGCTGGCCATCCACGCGGGCCAGGAACCGGACGCCGGTACCGGGGCCGTGGTGGTGCCGATCTACCAGACCAGCACCTACGCCCAGGACGGTGTGGGCGGGCTGCGCGAGGGCTACGAGTACTCGCGCACCGGCAACCCCACGCGAACCGCGCTGGAGGAGTGCCTGGCCGCGCTGGAGGACGGCGCGCGCGGCCTGGCGTTCGCCTCCGGCATGGCCGCCGAGGACACCCTGCTGCGCACGGTGCTGTCCCCGGGCGACCACATCGTCATCCCCGGCGACGCCTACGGGGGCACCTTCCGCCTGGTCTCCAAGGTGGTGGAGCGCTGGGGCGTCACCTGGGACGCGGTCGACCAGAGCGACATCGAGGCGGTGCGGGCGGCGGTCCGGCCGCAGACCAAGGTGATCTGGACCGAGACGCCGACCAATCCGCTGCTCAACATCACCGACATCGAGACGGTCGCGCGGATCGCGCACGACGCGGGCGCGATCCATGTCGTGGACAACACGTTCGCCTCGCCCTACCTACAGCGGCCGCTGACCCTGGGCGCGGACGTGGTCGTCCACTCCACCACCAAGTACCTGGGTGGGCACTCCGACGTCGTCGGCGGCGCGCTCGTGGTGTCCGACGCCGAGCTGGGCGAGCGGCTGGCCTTCCACCAGAACACCATGGGGGCCATTCCGGGACCCTTCGACTCCTGGTTGACCCTGCGCGGGGTGAAGACCCTGGGCGTGCGGATGGACCGGCACAGTGCCAACGCCGAGCGGGTCGTGGCCGCGTTGGAGGGCCACCCGGCGGTGCGGCGGGTCTACTACCCGGGGCTGGACGCCCATCCGGGACACAAGATCGCCGAACGGCAGATGCGGTCCTTCGGTGGGATGGTCTCCTTCGCTCTGCGCGACGGGGAGAAGGCCGCTCTGAAGGTGTGCGAACGGACGCGGGTCTTCACCCTGGGCGAGTCCCTGGGCGGGGTGGAATCCCTGATCGAGCACCCGGGGCGGATGACGCACGCGTCCACCGCCGGTTCCCCGCTCGAAGTTCCGGCGGACCTGGTCCGGATCTCCGTGGGCATCGAGTCGGCCGACGACCTGGTGGCCGATCTGTCGCAGGCGCTGGAGGACTGAGGACCGTGGTCCCGCGGGTCCTGTCCTGGGGGCCCGCGTGTCGATCCAGGGGGGACCGCGCCGCGGTCATGCCGCGCGGGCTCTGCGGCGACGTTGCCGGGCCCGACGCGGCGCTCCTGCTCTGCTGAGGGGCGACACCTCGTCGTGCCGCGGGGGCGACGCTCCTGGAGCGGCCTCCGGTCAGACCGTGGTGGGCGTACGGTCTCGTCCGGTGGCGGGCGGGGGAGCGGTGACGCGTCGGCGGGGAGCGGTGTTGGCGAAGCGCAGGCCGACCACGAGGCTGCCGGTGCGGGACAGGGCGCTGTTGTCGTCCTCCTCTCGGAGGGAGCGGTAGCTCCCCCGGTTGTCCTGACGGCGGATGCCGATCGAGATGGCGAGGAGGAAGCCGGCCGCCACGGCCAGCAGGACGACGCCGACGAGGGCGATGAGGATGGGGATCATGACCTGGTCTCTCCGGAGCGCGGGTTCCTTGTCCATTCGGGGTGCCGCCACCGGTCGGTGGGGCCCGGTACCGCGAGTGCGGATCCGTCTGCGTGCGAGGGGTGATCGGTTCCGGTTCTGAGGTCGTCCCCTTTCTCCGTGGCCATCTGGGATCGCCGCCGTGTACTGAGGGTGGCCTTCACATAAGATGGGTTCATTCGAACTGGACGAACCTGTTTAGCTGGTGTACCGATCACCTTGTTGGTACAAGTTAGGTTGTTGGTCTAGTGCTACCCCCTTGAGGGCTGATTCATGCGGGCAGAAAGCAGATATCGACAGATCGCCCGGGCGTTGCGGCGGGAGATCCAGGAGGGGAGTCTGCCCCTCGGTGGGCAGCTGCCCTCGGAGAAGCAGCTGGAGGAGCGCTTCGACGCTTCTCGCAACACCGTCAGACTGGCCCTCGGCATGCTCCGCAACCAGGGCCTGATCGTCAGTCGTCCCGGTCGCGGGCACTTCGTCCAGGACGTCGTCCCCGAGACCTTCCACGCCAACCGGCCCAAGGGCGCCGACCGGTTCAACGAGTCCAACATGGCCGGACAGACCCTCGAAGAGCTCCAACTCCTCAGCGCCAACGCCGACCTCGCCAGCCGGTTGCGGGTCCCCGAAGGGGAGATGACGGTGGTCCGGAGGATGTACCGCTTCTCCGGCGAGATCTCCGGTTCCATCAGCTCCGCCTACTACCCCATGGACCTCGTCCAGGGCACCCCGCTCATGCTGCCCGAGGACGTGGAGAGCGCCCTGTCGGTCCTGGCCGAGCACGGGCACCGCCAGGTCGGGTTCGTCGACGAGCTGGAGACCCGCATGCCCAACCCCACCGAGGCCTCCCAGCTGGAGCTGCCCCCGGGGGTCCCGATCCTGTGGATGCACCGCACCGACCTGTCCGAGGAACGCCCGATCCGCGTGGTGGAGACGGTGTACGCCGGGCACAGCATCCGCTACCAGTACGAGCACGGTGACATCAGTGCCTACCACCGCGACTGACTCTCCCCTCGCCCGGCCGTTCTCCGGGGGTGGCCCTTCGCCCGTGCGGACGGCCTACGAGCGGTGCTCGCCCCTCGGCCATCACCGCCCTCGACGGGCGGCCTTCGAGCGGCGCTCCGGCCCGTGCGTCCCCGAGGGGCGGGCGTCCCTCCGGTGGGCGGTACTCCCCGCAACGGAGAACCCCGGGCGGGTACCGTCCGTTGAGGGTGCGAGGGAACGGGGATCGTGCGCGGAGCGCGGGACCGGGCGCACGTGCCCCGACGGCCAACGACGACCGGACGAACGGGACCGAGTACACGCATGAGCACGTCGAAGAAGACCGTGGTCGCCGACCATCTGCGCGAGGCCCTGTCGCGCGGTGAGTACCGGCCGGGCGAGCGGCTACCGGGGGAGGAAGAGCTCGCCGAGCAGTTCGGCGTGTCCCGGGCCACCGCCCGACTCGGTATGCGGATCCTCCAGGACGAGGGGATCATCGCCATCCAGGCCGGGCGCGGCGCCTACGTCGCCGACCACCGGCCCATCATCCACCTGGCCACTCCGGTGTCGGGCGGTACCGACTCCGAACGCTTCGAGGACGGCTACCAGCCGCACCTGCGCGAGGCCGGATACGACCAGGTCGAGCAGCGGATCAAGGTCAGCCTCGACACCATGCGGCCCAAGGTGACCAAAAGGCTGAGGTGGGGCGGCGAGGAGCAGGGGCCCAACGGAGGGCTGGTCGTCATCCGCTCCTGCGACCGTTTCGTGGAGGGCGGCCTGTGGCAGTCCCAGGTCACCTATTTCCCCTTCACGATCGCCAGCAACACCTTGCTCATGTCCCCCCAGCACATCGAACAGGGCGTCGCGTCGGTGCTCCAGGAGCTCGGCCACCGGGAGGAGTGGAACTGGGACATCGTCGGTGCCCGCATGCCCTCCCAGGACGAGGCGGACTCCTTCAACCTGGGCCCGGGCATCCCCCTGCTCGTCCACGAAAGGGTGGTCTACGACGGCGACCGACCCTTGCGCTTCACCGAGACGATCATGCCCGCCAACCGCCACCAGCTCCTGTACTCCGGCGGTGACGCCCCCGAGGAACTCCTGTTGATGGCCTCCGACGTCAACATCTTCGAACGCTGAACCCGCCCGTGCGCGCGCACGGGCGTTCGGCTCATGCGCGCGGCCACGAACGGCCTCCCAGGTAGGTCTCCAGCAACATCGGGGCCAGCGCCGCCGCGTCGGCGGTCACCGCCTCCACCCCACGCCGCCGCACCACCAGGTCGCGGAAGGCGCGCAGCCTCGGGTCGTCGGACAGCAGGAAGAACGACACGCGCGATCCCTCCCGCAGGGCCGCGTCCAGCTCGGCCACCGTGACCTCCACCGTGCGCGGACTCGCCGGCCACGAGAACCGGGCGTCGCCGTCCTCCCCCAGATGGGCGGTGGGTTCCCCGTCGGTGACGACGAGGATCCGGTGTGCCAGGCCCGGGTGCCTGCGCCGGTGCCCGCGCGCCAGCCGGAGCGCGTGGTGCAGGTTGGTCCCGGGTACCCGGCCCCAGTCGTGGGCGACCAGCGCCGCCGGATCGATCTCGTGGGCGACGTCGCCGAACCCCACCCACCGCACCCGGTCCTCGGGGTGCCGCCGCACCAGCGCGTCCAAGGCCAGCGCGGTGCGCGTGGCGGCCTCGTGCAGCGACCGCGTGGTCATGGAGTGGGACAGGTCCACGAGCAACGACACCGCCAGCCCGCCGGTGGGCTCGGTCTCCGCCGACCGCAGATCGTCGGCGCGCAACGCCGTGTCGATCGGGTCGGACGCCCGGCGCACCATGGCCCGGCGCAACGTGGCGACGGCGTCCAGCGGTCGATCCGACCGGTAGGGGACGTCGTGCCCGGTCGGTTCGCCGCCGGGGCCGCCCTCCCGACCTCCGGGGCGCCGGCCCGGACGTGGCGCGTCCCGGGCGTCGCGCAGGGCCACCTCGCCCAGGCGCCGCAGCTCGCGCGGGCTCAGCCCGTGATCGGCGCGGTCCAACCGGTCCCACAGTTCCCGGGCCCCGGCGCCCAGGGCGCGGCCGAGCAGGCCGCCGGTCGCGGAGTCCACGGACTCCAACGCGGCCCGGTCGCCCTCCGCGTACCGGGCCACCGCCTTCTCCACCGCGGTGATCGCGTCGTCGGCACCCTCGGCCTCGGCCAACGGTTCGAGGAGTTCGCGGGCGATCGCCACGGCCTCCTCCGGTGGGGGATCGGGCTCGGCCAGGGGGTCGGGTCCGCCCATGTACGCCCGGTACCGGAACCTCACAGGGACTACCTCTCACCAGGAAGCACGACGAACCGTTATGTTCCCGGCTTTCAGAACCGGTAGACCCCTCCGTCGGCAACGATGTCCTTCGACAGACGTCGTTCCAGGTAGAGGCCCTCCAAAGCGAACTCCACCACGGCGGCGGCCAGCCCGGGGGAGACCGGTCCGTCCTCCTCCTCGGGCGCGGCGGCCGCGATCATCGCCGCCAGCCCGGGTACCGCGCCGATCCGGTTCAGCAGTTCGGCGGCGCCCACCAGGTCGCCGCTCTCGACGGTCCCGCCCGCGGAGAACCGGTCGGCGAGCGGGGCCAGGTCGGCCTCGCCCAGCCGGGCCCGGAACGTCTCCGCCACGGCCCGGCGCAGCAGTCCCCGCAGGGTCGACTCACCGTCGTCCTCGTGCCCCATCGCGAACTCGACCTTGCCCAGCAGCGGTTCCACGACGGCGTCCAGGTCGCACACCCGCGCCACCGGCGCCTCCTCGCCCGTCAACGCCGCTCGGCGCAGCGCGGAGGCGGCCACCGTCTCCAGCGCCGACACAGAGAAGCGCACCGACACGCCCGAACGGGCATCGACCTTTTTCGAGTCGCGGACCAGTCGGGCGAAACGGGCGACGGTCTCCCACAGGTGGCCGGGGACGACGGTCCCCTCCGGGATCGCCGCCTCCTGCCGCAGCACGTCCCGCTCGTCGCCGAGCGTCGGCGGGTAGTGGGTGCGCACCTGGGCGCCGAAGCGGTCCTTGAGCGGGGTCACGATGCGTCCCCGGTCGGTGTAGTCGTCGGGGTTGGCGCTGGCCAACAGCACCAGGTCCAGCGGCAGCCGCAGCGCGTACCCGCGGATCTGGAGATCGCGCTCCTCCAGCACGTTGAACAGCGCCACCTGGGCGCGGGCCGGGAGGTCGGGCAGCTCGTTGACGCAGAACACGCCCCGGTTGGCACGCGGCACCAACCCGTAGTGGACGGTCTCGGGGTCGCCCAGGGAACGCCCCTCGGCGAGACGGGCCGGGTCGATGTCGCCGATGAGCTCGGCCGTCCCGGTATCGGGGGTGGCGAGCTTCTCCCCGTAGCGTTCGTCCCGGTGACGCCACGTCACCGGCAGGCTCCCGCCCTCCTCGGCGGCCCGGCGCAGGCAGGTCGGACACACCGGCGCGTAGGGGTGATCGTTCACGGAACATCCGGCGACGGCCGGGGACCACTCGTCCAAAAGGGTGGCGACGGCGCGGATCAGCCGGGTCTTGCCCTGACCGCGCTCGCCGAGCAGCACGACGTCGTGCCCGGCCAACAGCGCCCGTTCCAGCGTGGGCAGCACGGTGTCGTCGAATCCGTGCATCCCGGGGAAGCGGGGCAGACCCGCCGTCATGCGGGCCAGGAGGTTCTCCCGGATCTCGACCGCGACGGGGCGGTGCGCGTGCCCGGACCCGCGCAGGGCGTCCAGGGTCCGGGGCAGGGCGGTGGGAGGCGGTGGTGTCACCCTCCAGAACCTATCCCCGACAAGGGGCCGATGGTGGCCGAAGCCGGTCGGGAACGGGCTCCTCGGCCGCTGTGGGGTGGGACAATGACGGAGGGTGGCACCCGCGTCCGGCGGGTCCGGTGACGAGGAGGAGTCCAGCCGGTGGCGCGGTTCGGCGATGCACTGACGACCGGTGCCGATCTGGTGAACGCGGCCGAGCGGGCCGCCCTCACGGCTCTGTCCCGTCTCGACGGCCCGGCCGACCTGGTGTGCTTCTTCATCTGCGGCGCGGACACCGAGGAGGTCTCCCTGGCCGGGGCCCGGGTGATGGAGCTGGCGGGCGGTGCGGCCACCCTGGGGTGCAGCGCCAACGGGGTCATCGGCGGTGGCCGTTCGGTCGAGGGCCAGGGGTCGGTCAGCGTCTGGTGCGCTCGACTGACCGGGGTGGAGATCACCCCGTTCCGGCTGGACACCGTGGTCGAGGGAGAGCGGCTCACCGTGGTGGGGATGCGCGAACCCGGTCCGCGCGACCGTGCCGCGATCCTGCTGGTCAATCCCTACGAGTTCCCCGCACGCGAGTTCGTGCGGGAGTCCACCCGGGCGTTCGGCGGGCTGCCCCTGGTCGGCGGCATGGCCGACGGGATGCTCGGTGAGGGTTCGGTCCGGTTGTTCTGTGACGGTTCGGTGGCCGAGAACGGCGCCGTGGGCGTGCTCATCGGCGGCGAGGGCGTGCTGGGCACCCTGGTGAGCCAGGGGTGCCGGCCGATCGGCCCGGCGATGACCGTCACCGGGGCGCGGGACAACGTGGTGGAGGAACTGGCCGGGGTCCCCGCCTACACCCGCCTGGAAGAGCTGCTGGAGGAACTTCCCGACGACGACCGGGAACTGGCGGTACACGGTCTGCACATCGGCATCGCCATGAACGAGTACGTGGAACACCACGAACAGGGCGACTTCCTCATCCGGTCGTTGACCTCCGCCGATCCCGAGGCGGGCACGCTCAGCGCCGACGACGCGATCGAGGTCGGTCAGACGGTCCGCTTCCAGCTCCGGGACGCGGGCACCGCCGACGAGGACCTGGACCGGCGGCTCACCGACTTCGGGGACCGGCATCCGGTGGGGGGCGGGCTGTTGTTCTCCTGCAACGGGCGGGGCGCGGCCCTGTTCCCCCACGCCGACCACGACGTGCTGGCGGTGCGCCGGGTGCTGGGCGCCGAAGCGGTCGCGGGTTTCTTCGCGGCGGGGGAGATCGGTCCGGTCGGCGGGGTCAACCACCTCCACGCGTTCACGGCCTGCCTGCTGGCCTTCTCCTGACGAAACCCCGGGAAACCGGACCTTTGCCGTCGCATCACCAACACTCGGCGCGAGTCGTCTTGAGTGTGCGCATACCAGGGCGCTTACTGAGAGTGAATTGTTTGCTTACTCAGTGTGATGAGCGGGAAGGTCGGTCATGCCCGAAAGACGGTGTGCGCACACGTCGATCCGCGGGGGACGGTGGGCGGTGGTGGGGGCGCTGATCCTCCTGCTCCCGGTCGGCCCCCGACCGGCCCTGGCGGAAACCGGGTGGATCTCCCAGGAGCTGACCTCCGCCGACCGGATCGGCCTGGTGCTGGACGCCGGATCGCTGCGCGTGGGCGAGGCCGGCACCGACAACGGCGCTTCGCTGCGCAAGGAACAGGGCGCGCGGGCGGTCGGCCTGGCGACCTTCCCCGAGCACCGCCTGGACCGGGCCACCGACACCATCGACGTGCGGGTCGGTTCCGCGGGTGACCCCGAGGACGTCCTGGCCGAGGTGCGCGGTGTCCGCGTCGACGGGATGTGGACCGAATGGCATCCCGCCCCGGAACGCGGAGGCCGCGTCACCCTGTCCGACGACGTGACCCGGGTGCAGCTGCGCGTGGGCATCGACGGGGCCGACACCGCCGTCACCGAGCTGGGCGTGCGCCTCCCGGAGGGCACCGGCGACATGCCGTCCGCCGGCCTTCCCGACGACCTCGCGCCCCAGAACGGACCCCGGCCCGACGGCGAGGGGGGCGGGGGTGGCGAAGGGTCCGGCGAGGACGACGACGGCGATCCGCCCGAGGGTGGGGCCGGCCAGGGCGACGACATCCCCGAACGGCCCTTCTCGGCCCGTCTGTTCGCCACCCGCATCGGCCTGGTGGGGGGCACCACCGCCAACGGGCACGTCATCCGCCCCGACGACCATTTCGTCGCCCTTCCCTCCCGGCGCGGCCTGGCCACGCGGGGCGGCGGCGAGTACACCGTGCGGGTGTGCGGCACCGGCGAGCTCGGGCCGGAGGGCAAGGGCGACACCGAGGGGCACACACCCCGCTGCGCCTACCTTCCGGTGTGGGACGTGGGCCC
Source organism: Nocardiopsis sp. N85 (assembly GCF_028882275.1). Classification (GTDB taxonomy): domain Bacteria; phylum Actinomycetota; class Actinomycetes; order Streptosporangiales; family Streptosporangiaceae; genus Nocardiopsis; species Nocardiopsis lambiniae. The sequence goes on along the minus strand of NZ_JARBUT010000005.1, from coordinate 289,998 downwards.
CTGGAACACCACCGACGATCACTGGAACGCCGATCGCCAGTCCTGGCGCGACCTCGACCGGGGGCGTCCCCAGGCCCAGGCGGCCTACGCCCAGGGCCACAACGGCGGGCTGGACGGCTTCGGCCGCCGGGTGCGCAACCCCGCCGGGATCGACCTGGCCGACGGCGCCTTCAACGCGGGGCTCCAACTGCCCACCAACGGCTGGGTCCAGGTCGACTACCTGTGGACGGGCGAGTACCGCCACCGCACCGAGATCGGCACGGCCACCCGGCGCGACCCGGTCGTGCTGCGCTCCGGGCCAGGCCCGGAGCACTCCACGGTCGGTCTGGCCGCGCACAAGGCCAACGTCGACGTGATCTGCACGGTGACCGGGGCGTCGGCGACCGGCCCACAGGGCACCGACGACACCTGGTACCGGATCGGCGAGGACCACTACGTCCCGGCCGTGTTCGCCGACGGCGGCGGCGACGCCCCCGTCTGTGCCGAGCCCACCGAGCCCACCGAACCGGTCGAGCCCGCCGAGCCCACCGAACCGGCTGAGCCGGCCGAGCCGGAGGGCTTCTGAGGCGGCCGGGTCAGGTGCGGACGACGAGGGTCCCGGACATGCGGTCGTGCAGCGCCCGACGGTCCTCGCCCAGGGCCGCCATGCTCTCGATACCGCTGAAGACGTGGCCGACGCAGGGCAGGCACTGGGGCAGGCCGAACACGGCCGCGCGCCCCATGGCCTGTCCCTGGGTGAGCCGTCCGCCGTCCATCCGGACGACCTTGATCCCGAGCATCATCTTGCCGAGGGTGCGACCCCAGGTGACCAGGTACAGCCAGTCGTAGAAGAACAGCAGCACGCCCCAGCCGAACAGGAACAGCCAGGCCCACACCTCGCCCTGGGCGTCGGAGCTCTCGTCGTCCCCGGTGATCAGGAGGATGACGAGGGCCATGAAGACGAAGAACGCCGTGGCCGCGAACACCACCAGGACGTAATCGATGAGGCGGGCCGACAGGCGCCGGCCGAACGAGGCCCGCTCCGGACCCGACGGAACGGGTCGGGCCGGGGGCGTCGGCCCCCAGGCGCCGACGGGCACCGGGGGAGGCCCCATCGGAGGCGGTCCCACCGGACCCCACCCGCTCTGGGGAGGGCGGGCGCCGTACGCGGGATCGTTCGGGTTCCAGTAAGGGGAGGACATCGACGGATGCTCTTCCTTGTCCGTGGGGTCGGGGGCGCCGGCCGGCGCCCTCAGAGACTACGACGCGCGCAGCCCCTCCGGGGATGCGTCACATCCGTCGTCTCCCGCGACAAGCGGTGAGGGGCGGCCGCTGCCGCCCCTCACCGCTTTCGCCCCCTTGCGGGGATCGACCTACATGCCGCTGTAGGGAACCGCCTCGATGATCTCCACTCCGAGGCTCTTGCCGCTGGGAAGCTGGTAGGAGACCTCCTCGCCGACGGCCTTGCCGTTGATCGCCGAGCCGAGTGGCGACTTCGGGGAGTACACGTCGATCGGGGAGCCGCTCTCTTCGCGGGAGGCGAGGAGGAAGGTGACCTCCTCGTCGTCGCCCTCGAACTTGACGGTGACGGTCATTCCGGGACCGACCACGCCCTCCGTTCGCGGGGCCTCTCCGACCCGTGCGGTGCGCAGGATCTCGGTGAGCTGGAGGATGCGGGCCTCCATCTTGCCCTGTTCCTCCTTGGCGGCGTGGTAGCCGCCGTTCTCCTTGAGGTCACCCTCCTCGCGGGCCGCCTCGATCTTCTCCGCGATCTCGATGCGCCCGCTCCCGGTCAGGTGGTCCAGCTCGGCCTTGAGCCGGTCGTACGCCTCCTGGGTGAGCCAGGTGACGTTGTCATCGCGGGTCTGGGTCACGGGAACTCCTTGTGTACTAGTAGCAAAGGCCACCAGGCGGCCAGAGCTGAACTTACGAGAATATCACCGTGTGTCATGGCGCACGGTTCCCGAAGATCCGGCTCCGTAGCCCGGACCGGCAGAGTAAGGGGTTCGTCGGTCAGTCCTGCGAACCTTGTTCCCTGCACGAGGCCACTTCTACCGTCGAAGCCTGACGAACCGTCTCAACGGTCGTGGAGACCATGTGGTTCCCCGGCTCGGTCGTCACACTGCGCTGCCCGACCTCCACGAAGCGTTCGTCCAGTGCGCGGATCAGGCACACCGCCCCGTCCCGGCTGTTCACCTCGTAGCTGACGGCGACCTCGCCGGGCGACTTCACCGACGAGGTGATCACCTGGTGGTACACGCCACCGCCCAGACCGGTGTAGCTCATGACGGAGTAGCCCCACCCGATCGCGCACAGGACGGCGAAGATCGCTCCGATGACGAAGAACACCGGGCCGTTGCCGTGGTGTCGCCGCAGGGCGGGCGCGATCTCCTCGTCGGGGACGGCCGCGGCGGCGGCCGGCTCGTCGGCGCTCTTCACGGCGTCTTCCTCCGGGGTGCTGGGCATCGGGAATCTCCGTACAAGGGAACGGTGTTGTCTAAGATATCCCCGACCTGACAACCCTCCCACGCGGCCTGCTCGCAAGTCGCGGATGTGCCGTGATCAGGGGCGTCGGATGGACACGCCCCTGTGTCCGTCGACCGACTCAAGGAGAACCCTTCGTTGTCCGAGCGCCTGCGGCTCATGGCCGTACATGCCCACCCCGATGACGAGTCCAGCAAGGGCGCCGCCACCATGGCGCGTTATGTCGCCGAAGGAGCGGACGTGCTGGTCGTCACCATGACCGGTGGCGAACGCGGTGACATCCTCAACCCCGCGATGGAGCGCCCCGACGTCCGGGAGGACATCGCCGCGGTCCGCCGCCGGGAAATGGAACGGGCCCGCGAGATCCTCGGGGTCCGGCAGGAGTTCGCCGGTTTCGTGGACTCCGGGCTGCCCGAGGGCGACCCGCTGCCGCCGCTGCCGGAGGGCTGCTTCGCCCTCACCCCGGTGGAGGAGGCGGCCGCCCCCCTGGTGGAGTCGATCCGCCGGTTCCGGCCCCATGTGATCCTCACCTACGACGAGAACGGCGGTTATCCCCACCCCGACCACATCATGACCCACAAGGTGTCGATGCACGCCTTCGACACGGCCGGGGACCCTGACGCCTATCCCGACGCCGGAGACCCCTGGCAGCCGCTCAAGCTGTACTACTTCGTCTCCTTCCCGCCCGAGCGGTTCGAGGCGCTCGCCGCGCTCTTGGCCGAGCGGGGGTTGGAGAACCCCTTCGAGGAGTGGATGGAGCGGCTGAAGGACCGCGAACGACCCCGGTGGGAGATCACCACCCGGGTGGAGTGCAGCGAGTACTTCGACGTCGCGGAACGGGCCCTGAAGGCGCACGAGACCCAGGTCGACCCCAACGGGTTCTGGTTCGCCGTGCCCAACGACGTCGTCGCCGGAGCCTGGCCGACCGAGGACTACCACCTGGTGCGGTCCCTGGTGGACACCGAGATCCCCGAGACGGACCTCTTCGCGGGTGTCCGGGACACAGTGAGAGTATGAGTCCATGAACACCCTTCTCGCGTCCGCCGCGGCGAACACCACCACGTTCACCCTGGACAAGTACACGGTGACCCCGGGCGTCCTGGGGTTCCTCGTCATCTTCTTCATCGGCGTGTGCCTGTACCTGCTCATGCGCAGCATGACGAGCAGGCTGAACGCCGTGCGGGGTGTGCGCACCATCGACGAGCCGGTCGACGTCGCGGCGGCCCCGATCCTGATCGAGGCCGACACCCCGGAGGCCCCGAAGAACCCGGCCGACACCGCGGACGGCGACGCGAAGGCCTGACGGGGTCGGCCCCGCCGCATCCTCGGGTTCCAGCGGTGGTCGCAACACCCTGACTTCGGGGAGGTTGCGGCCACCGTGTCGTCCTCGAAGAAGGGACCGGCCCGACTGCGGAAACGGTTCCTGGAGCCGATGGCCGAGTCCGGGAACGTCACCGAGGGAGCCCGATCCTTGGGCGTTACAACACCGCGTTCGGGTGGGCGCGCCGGGCAGGGCCGTGCTCCCAACGGCAGGAACGGCGGCACCCGGCACGGGAGGAGTACCACCGTCTGCGCCAGAGCGCCGTCCCGCGCCCGGTGCGGACCGCGGCGGTGGGCCGCCCCGGTGGCAGAGTGGGACCATGCCCAACCGTCTGAGCGACGCGACCAGTCCGTACCTTCTACAGCACGCCGACAACCCCGTGGAGTGGTGGCCCTGGGGTGAGGCCGCCTTCGCCGAGGCGCGCCGCCGCGATGTGCCCGTGCTCATCTCCGTGGGGTACGCGGCCTGCCACTGGTGTCATGTCATGGCCCACGAGTCCTTCGAGGACGAGACGACCGCCGCCAGGATGAACGACCTGTTCGTCAACATCAAGGTGGACCGGGAGGAGCGCCCCGACGTCGACGCCGTCTACATGGAGGCCACCCAGGCCATGACGGGCCAGGGCGGGTGGCCGATGACGGTCTTCGCCACCCCCGACGGCGCCCCGTTCTACTGCGGCACCTACTTTCCGCGCGATCACTTCCAGCGGCTGCTGGAGGGCGTTTCCCAGGCCTGGCGGACCAGGCGCGACGAACTCCTCGACCAGGGCCGCCGGGTCGTCGACGCCCTCGGCGCGCCCCGCACCCTGCCCGAGGCGCCGCCGCCGGACGCGACCGTGCTCGACCTGGCGGTGCGGGCGTTGGTGCGGGACTACGACACCGCCGGAGGCGGGTTCGGGGACGCGCCCAAGTTCCCGCCGTCGATGCTGCTGTCGTTCCTGACCGCGCACGACGAGCGGACCCGCCCGCTCCAGAGCGCCGACGAGCCCACCCCGTCGCGGCTCATGGCCGTCGGTACCGCCGACGCCATGGCCCGGGGCGGCGTCTACGACCAGATCGGCGGAGGGTTCGCACGCTACTCGGTCGACCGCGAGTGGATCGTGCCGCACTTCGAGAAGATGCTGTACGACAACGCCCTGCTGTTGCGCGCCTACGCCCGCATGGGCCGCCGCCCCGCCGACCCCGGCCCGGCCGGGGAGGCGAACACGGCGCTGCTGCGACGGATCGCCGGGGAGACCGCCGACTGGATGCTGCGGGACCTGCGCACCCCCGAGGGCGGGTTCGCCTCCGCGCTGGACGCCGACAGCGACGGGGAGGAGGGCACCTACTACGTGTGGACGCCGACGCGACTGCGCGAGGTGCTGGGGGAGGAGGACGCCGCCTTCGCCGCCGAGGTGTTCGGCGTCACCGAGGAGGGCACCTTCGAGCACGGTGCCTCGGTGCTGCGCCTGCCGGTGTCACCCGCCGACACGTGGCGGTACGAGCGGGTCCGGGCCGCCCTGCTGGCCGCCCGGCGGGAGCGCACGCCCCCGGCCCGCGACGACAAGGTGGTGGCGGCCTGGAACGGGCTGGCGATCGCGGCCCTGGCCGACGCGGGGATCCTGTTGGACCGTCCGGAATTCGTCGAGGCCGCCCGGGAGACCGCCGAACTGCTGCTCGCCGTGCACCTGCGCGACGGCCGGTTGACCCGCACCTCGCGCGACGGTCGTCCCGGCGGCGGCCCCGGGGTGCTGGAGGACTACGCCGACGTCGCCGAGGGGCTGCTCGCCCTGCACGGCGCCACCGGTGAGGCCCGTTACGCGCACACGGCCGGGGAACTGCTGGAGGTCGTCCTGGAGCGCTTCATCGACGAGGACGGCGGGTTCTACGACACCTCCGACGACGCCGAGAAGCTGTTCAGCCGCCCGCAGGACCCCACCGACAACGCCGTCCCCTCGGGGCGCAGCGCCGCCGCGTCGGCGCTGCTGACCTACTCCGCGCTCACGGGCTCCCGCCGCCACAGGGAGGCCGCCGAGCGGGCGCTGGCCCCGCTGGCCCTGCTGGCGGAGAAGGCGCCCCGGTTCGCCGGTTGGGCTCTGGCGGTCGGCGAGGGTCTGCTCAGCGGTCCGTTGGAGGTGGCGATCGTGGGCGACCCCGCCGATCCCGCCACTTCGGAACTGGTGCGCACGGCCCTGACCTGGGCGCCGCTCGGCACCGTGCTGTCCCGGGGCGACGGTCTGGACGACGGGGGAGTGCCGCTGCTGCGCGACCGCGTCCGGCTGGACGGCCGACCCACGGCGTACGTGTGCGAGGGCTTCGTGTGCCGCCTTCCCGTCACCTCTCCGGACGAACTGCGCGCCCTCCTCGCCCGGAAGGTCTAGTACCTGTTCCGTGGGTGCTCCTCCGCGCCCTCGGGACGCGAGGGCGCCCCGGGGTTCCGGAAGCCGACGGAGCGGCCGAAGGCTCGCGTTCTCCGGACGTCCCGAGCGCGGACCGAAGCGGAGCGGCGGTTGGAGAACCTGAGGTGAGGGAGCGCCCCCGGGGTTCCGGAGGCCGGCGGAGGAGACGCCCGAGGAACGGGGACGGGAGCGCGGGGCTCGGGTCAGCTCAGGACGGTGCGGTCGATGATCTCGTTCACGAGGTCGGGGCGGTAGTCCGGTTGCCGGATCTCCATGTACACCGTGGTGGGCACCCCCGGCTGGTGTACCGCGGCGCTGGTGAAGGACCCGTTGCCGTTGCACTCGGGCCAGTCCCACACGGTGCCCTCCCAGGAGTCGGTGCGGACCTCGCGGCGGTCGGGTGTCCCGGGGCAGGGGTCGGGGTCGGCGACCCGGTCCAGGGCGCGGGAGCCGGGCACCACGGTGGCGTACACACCGTAGGAGGGCACCTCGGTGGAGTGCCAGTCCTCCGTGTCGGTGGCCACGAGCAGGCCCGGTCCGGCCCCGGCCTCGGCCGCTGCGGGCCGGGCCTCCAGGTCGGTGTGGAACTCCTCGGCCCATACCGAGGGCACCCCCATGCGGATGCCCTGCGCCGTGTGGCGCACCGTGGTCAGCGACACCCCCGGGGCGCCGGTCGCCCCGGTGAGCACGCCCATCCCCACGACGGCGGCGGTGACGAGGGCCGCGGCCCGGCGCCACGGCATGCGGTACCGACGCCACCACGGGTCCGCCTTGGTCAGGTCGGGCGCCGTACGGATGGCCCTGACCCGGTCGGTGAAGGTTTTGGCGTCACCGGGGCGGCTCTCTCGGTCGACCGAAAGGGCCGACAGGATGAGGTCGTCCAGCTCTCGGGGCAGGCCTGGCCGGATCCGGCCAGGCGGGATCCGCACCGGCGGGCGCGACGGCGGCTTGCCGGTGATGAGCTCATAGGCGACCGCCCCCAGGGAGTACACGTCCGAACGGACGTCCAGGTCGCCACCGGGAATGCTCTGCTCGGGCGACATGTACCCCGGGGTGCCCGCCGCCGCGGTGAACCCGGAGGCCTCGTCGATGGCCTTGGCGAACCCCAGATCGGCGACGAGCACGCGCTGGCCCACCGGGGAGGATTGGAGCAGTACGTTGGAGGGCTTGATGTCCCGGTGGATGGTGCCGTGGTTGTGCAGCACCGTGATGCCCTGGCCGATCTCGGTCAACAGCCGCAGCGCCTCGTCCAGCGGCAGCGGCCCCCGATGGATGAGATCGGCCACGCTTCCCTGGTCGGCGTAGGTCATCACCATGTACGGACGCCCGTCGGCGAGAACGTCCACGTCGTGCACCGCGACCAGCCAGGTGGAGTCGGTCTGGCGCAGGATGCGCGCCTCCTCCAGGAACCGGTGCTGGATGTCCATCTGGTGCGCCCAGTTCTCGGCGAGTACCTTGATGGCCACCGGATAGTTCAGCAGGTCGTCCTGCGCGAGCCAGACGGTGGCGAAGGAGCCGGAACCCAGACGTCGGATGACGCGGTAACGGCCGAAGGCCTCCGGTTGGCTCATTTCCGCCTCGGTCTGTCAGGGGTGAATACGCGGTCGTTGCCCACTAATACACCATCTACACCTTCCCATTGACCCTTGCGGATATGATCCCCTCTCCGGGTAGCGCGGACCACGCCGGGGATGGAAACTGGTGGGTACCCTCACCGGGTTCCCGTCGCCATGAGAATGGTCGTACGGAATGCGAACCCTCTGAACCGGGGGACTCCGTGCCACGGGGAACCGAGAGGGCGGAAACGAGACGGAGCCGAAGGGGGCCCGCGGACGTCCCATAGGACGTGCGAGCCTCGAATCGTGGGCGCACAGCGCCGAGAGCGGACGGCCGGACGTCTGCCGCCAGTCAGGGAGAGACCAGCCATGCGCAGTAGTGATCACACAGAGCACGAGGAGACCCCCGCGCCGCGTCGGCGGGTGGCGAGCAACGTCGACGAGGAGCTGGAGGAGCTCGCCCGCAGGTCCCGGGACGGCGACGCCGTCGCCCTGGACGAACTGCTCCGCCGGATCCAGCCCGAGGTCCTGCGCCGCTGCTCCCGCTTCCTGCCCTACCGGCAGGACGCCGAGGAGGCGTGCCAGGACGCCCTGCTGCGGGTGGCCCGCAAGATCGACAGCTTCAAGGGCGACTCCCTGTTCACGACGTGGCTGTACACCGTCGTGTCCAACTCCGCCCGCCAGACCTACCGTTCCATGAAGCGTCGCGCCAACGAGTTCCCCACCGAGGCCGAGCGCATGCCGCACCAGCGCGATCCCCGCACCACCAGCGTCATCGCCGGTTCCCGGATCGACCTGCTGGAGGCACTCGACCAGCTGGAGAAGGACCGCCCCAACCTGGTGGCGCCCTTGGTCCTGCGCGACCTCTGCCAGATGGACTACAACGAGATCGCCTCCCAGCTGAATCTGGCCCTCGGCACCGTCAAATCCCGTATCCACCAGGGCCGCAAGCATGTCCGAAAGTCCCTGGCCGTAACGTAGTCCCTCACGGCGAACTACTCTGGACGGTATCCCCGTCGGCACCTCCTGGCACAGGAGTGTGCTGCCCATGATCCAGCTCTGAGAGGTTTCGCCCATGGGGCTTCGTGACCCCCTGTACTGGCTCTACGAGCGACGTCTGGAACGTCGGCTCCGGGGCCGGCAGATCCCCCGCCACGTCGGCGTCGCGATGGACGGCAACCGTCGGTGGGCGAAGAACAGCGGACTGGCGGAGGCCGCGGAGGGCCACAGGGCCGGTGCCGACAAGATCTTCGAGCTGCTCCGGTGGTGTGACGAGGTCGGCGTGCAGGTGGTCACGCTGTGGATGCTGTCGACCGACAACATGTCCCGCGACGAGGCCGAACTCGGCGCCCTCGTGCAGATCATCGAGGAGACCATCGCCCGGCTGCGCGAAGAGGGGTGGAACACCCGGCCCGTCGGAGCCCTCGACGTGCTGCCCGCGTCCACCGCGCGCGCCCTCAAGGAGGCCGAGGAGGCCACATCCGATAACCCGGGTCTGGTTGTCAACGTCGCCGTCGGGTATGGAGGTAGACGTGAGATCGCCGACGCGGTTCGGTCGCTCCTCCACGAGGAGGCGGCCAAGGGCACCGGTATCCAGGAACTCGCCGAGCGCCTGGACATCTCCGATATCGCCCGGCATCTCTACACGCGCGGCCAGCCCGATCCGGACCTGCTCATCCGCACGTCCGGGGAACAGCGCCTGTCCGGCTTCATGCTGTGGCAGAGCGTGCATTCGGAGTTCTACTTCTGCGAGGTCTTCTGGCCTGCCTTCCGCAGGGTGGACTTCCTGCGCGCATTGCGCTCCTACGGCGCGCGCAGTCGTCGCTACGGCTCCTGAGTCCTCCTTCCCGTCACCGCACCACCCCTTAACGCGGTGTTCACCACGCCGCGGGACAAGGCACTGGAAAACGGGGTCACGGGCGCGTAGCTTCGAAAGCAGCGGGTGGCGTTCGTCCACCCGTTCGGGAGGCCCCGGCTCATTGATCTTCTCCGTCACGACGGAACGTCAACGAGGAGGGCCGGACCCGGCCCTCTGGGGCCTGGTCCCGGTCCTCCATGATCCCGTGACAGTGGGGCGCCCTCGCGGCGCCCAAGGGGAGAACGAGTGGCTAGTTCCTCGACCGATCGCCCTGACACCCAGCCCCCCACCGCCCCCGCGGTGGAACCGGAGGCGGGACGGCGCGTCTACGTGCTCGACACCAGCGTCCTGCTCGCAGACCCGCTGGCCCTGACCCGGTTCGCCGAGCACGAGGTGGTCATCCCCGTGGTGGTGATCACCGAGCTGGAGAGCAAGCGACACCACCCGGAACTCGGGTACTTCGCTCGCAACGCGTTGCGTTTCCTCGACGACCTGCGGGTCGTCAACGGTCGGCTGGACGTCCCGCTTCCGGTGAACGACCTGGGCGGCACGTTGCGAGTGGAGCTCAACCACAGCGATCCGAAGATCCTGCCGGCGGGCTTCCGGCTCGGCGACAACGACACCCGGATCCTGACCGTCGCCCGCAACCTCCAGGAGGAGGGCGGCGACGTCGTGCTGGTGAGCAAGGATCTGCCGATGCGGATCAAGGCCTCCTCGATCGGCCTGGCGGCCGACGAGTACCGGGCCGAACTCGCCATCGAGCACGGGTGGACGGGCATGGCCGAACTGGACGTGGCCGCCCACCAGGTCGGTGAGCTGTTCGAGCACGGTTCCACCGACATCGAGCCGGCCCGCGAACTCCCCTGTCACACCGGTCTGGTCCTGGTCTCCGAGAAGGGCAAGGCGCTGGGCCGGGTCCGGCCGGACAAGTCGGTGCGCCTGGTGCGCGGCGACCGGGACGTGTTCGGACTGCACGGTCGCAGTGCCGAGCAGCGCATCGCCCTGGACCTGCTCACGGACCCCGAGGTGGGCATCGTCTCCCTCGGCGGCCGGGCGGGCACCGGCAAGTCGGCGCTGGCACTGTGCGCCGGCCTGGAGTCCGTCCTGGAACGCCGCCAGCACCGCAAGGTGATGGTGTTCCGCCCGCTGTACGCGGTCGGCGGTCAGGAACTCGGCTACCTGCCCGGTACCGAGAACGACAAGATGACCCCGTGGGGTCAGGCGGTGCACGACACCCTGTCCGCGGTCACCAGCGAGGACGTCATCGAGGAGATCGTCGACCGGGGGATGCTGGAGGTCCTGCCGCTCACCCACATCCGCGGTCGGTCACTGCACGACGCCTTCGTCATCGTGGACGAGGCCCAGTCCCTGGAACGGAACGTCCTGCTCACCGTGCTGTCCCGGTTGGGAGAGAACTCGCGGGTGGTCCTCACCCACGACATCGCCCAGCGCGACAACCTGCGGGTCGGCCGCCACGACGGTGTCGTCGCGGTGATCGAGAAGCTCAAGGGACACCCGCTGTTCGCGCACATCACCCTGACCCGGTCGGAGCGGTCCCCGATCGCCGCCCTGGTCACGGAGATGCTGGAGAACTGACGAGGGCGGGTCCCCGTCCCGGCCGTACGGCCGGGACGGGGACCCGCCCTCGTGCGTCCCTCGCTCAGCGCATGCCGCCGATGAAGTGCCCCAACCGGCGTACCCGCTCCAGGTTGGCCTCGTACCTGGCGCCGATCAGCAGCAGCAGCGCGCCGATCACGGCGAACGGCACCCAGTTGGGCAGCAGCCGGGTCAGGTCCCACAGCGGCGGGCCGAACGCCCGCAGCGAGGCCGCCACCAGCGTCACGCCACCGATGACCAGGGTCGCCTGGCTCCGGTCGCGCAACCCCCAGAGGGCCGTGAACAGGGCGGCGACCAACAGCGCGGGCACCCGCCACGGCGTCTCCTCGCCCGCGAGCACCATGCCCAGGCCGGGCAGGAGCAGCAGGCACAGACCACCGGAGAGCGACACCCAGCTCGACGGCGCCCGTTCCGCCTTGCGCCCCCACTCCCAGCCGATGACCAGCGCCGCGAGGGCGGGGAGCACGGTATAGGCCTCCGGGACCGTGACGTTCCACGCGGCCAGGGCCGTCCACAGGGCGCTCAGCATCGACAGGACGCCCACCGCCGCGGCCCACCGGCGTCCCGGCCGGATCGCGGTGGCCAGGGCGATCACCCCGACGATCGCCAGCGCCAGGGCCACGATCCCCCCGTGCGCGCCGTACAGCACGGCGACGGTCACGGACACGACCGCCCACAGCGCCGCCGGGATCTCCGCGGCCCCCACCAGCGGGGCGCGCATGCGCGGCGCGACCGCCGCCACCCCCGCCACCACGGCGATCGGCACCAGCGCCGCGTACTCCACCGGTGCGCCCAACACCAGGGTGAGCGTGAACGCGAACCCGCCGGTGGCGGCCGTGGCCACCGCCGTCGCCGCGGTCGCCGGGATCGGGGTGCGGGCCAGGGCCGCCACGACCGAGCCCACCACCGCGACGACCAACAGAACGCCGATGGTGGCGTGCCGTTCGGCCAGTGCCCAACCCAGTACCTGGGCCAGGGTGAGCAGGCCGGTCAGTCCCGGCAGCCAGGCGAAGGCCCGGTCGCGGGTCCACGCCGACCACAGCACCAGGGCGGTGCCGACCAGGAGCGACACCACCGAGGCCATCAGGAACGAGGCGCCGGTGAGGATCGCCAGGGGCACCAGGGCGGGCGGTGCGACCAGCGCGGCCGTGTGCCCGGTCCACCGGCGGGCGGTCATCGCCGTCGCCGCCACGGCCAACAGACCGGCCGCCAGGACGCCCACGACCGACGCGGGCCCGGAGGGCTCGGACAGTCCCAGGAACACGAACGCGGGATCGACCAGGGCCCGGGGCGGGGCCTCGGCCACCGCGTACCGCCAGGAGATCGGCACCAGGGCGACCGCCCCGGATCCGCCGGCCACCAGTGGCGCCAGGGCGCCCCAGAGCAGCCCGAGCACGGTCCACGCCCGAGCCCCGGCCCACGCTCGTTCGCCCAGCACCAGCGCCGCGGCTCCGAGCGGCAGCGGGATCGCCGCGAGCATCCACCACACCGACGGATCGCCGCCCAGCACGGAGGTCGCCACCAGGGAGAGCGACCACGCGAACACGGCGAGCGCACCGGGGGCGAGGGCCGCCCCGAGCCCCGACGTTCCGGACGCCGCGGTCATCGGGGTCCGCTCGCCGGGCCGCGTTCGCGTCAGGAGCGCGCAGGCGAGGGCGGTGCCGGCCACCAGGAACACGACGATCAGCATGGTGTGGCGTTCGGGCAGCGACCACGCCAGCGCCGCCACCAGGGTGATCGCGCCGATCACACCCGTGACCCACGCCGAGCGGTCACGGATGAGGGCGGTGGCCAGGAGCAGGAGCGCGCCCACCGCCGTCGCCCAGACCATCGCCACGACGAACGGCGCCCCCAGGATGATCGGCAGCGGCACCAGCGCGGGCGGGGCCACGAGGGCCGCCGCCGACAGCGTCCGACGCCGGTCGATCAGCCCGACCAGGCCCACGCCCGCCGCCCCGGCCGCGAGCACGCCCGCCGCGAGGCCCAGGGCCGTTCCCGGACCGGCCGCGACGTACACCCCCATCACCTCGCCCGCCGGGACGAGCATGGCCGCGGCCGGAGCACCCCACACCGGTTCCGCTCCGGAGAGGCCCAGGGCGCTTCCGCCCGGTCCGATCAGCAGCGGGGCCACCGGCATGAGCAGGAGACCGAACACGGTGAAGGCGCCCCTGGCCTCGTTCCCGCCCCCGGGCGCCGAGCGTGGGGCCGGACGGCCCAGGAGCAGCGCCGTCACACCGCTCACCAGGACGGCCGCGGCCAGCCACCACCGCCCCGCCTCGGGTGTCCCCTGAACGGACATCGCGATCCACGACGACCCCCAGGCGACCAGCCCCACCGCCCACAGGGCCAGCCCGGCCCCGTACAGGGCGCGACCCGGGGGGACCGGCGTCCGACCTCCTGGGGCCGGGGGGACGAACGCCCCGAAGCCGGGCAGCCGGTGGCGCAGGAGCAGCAGGGCGGCCGTCCCGATCAGGCCCACGCACACCAGGGACGCCAGGAAGGTCCAGAACATCGCACAGGCCCACAGGAGCGCCGTGATCAGCGTCGCGACCCCGACCGTCGCGGGGACCCACGCGTGGGGACGGAAGAGCACGGCCGCCGTTCCCAGGACCAGGGCGGCACCCAGGAGCAACGCCCACCCGACCACGACCGGATGCGGCAGGGACAGCATGATCGGCGGGGCCAGCAGGGTGGGCGGCGCCATGAGGAACAGCAGCGGCGGCAACAGGTCGCGGCGCAGCAGCGCGGTGACGCCCGCCGCCAGCGCCGCGGCGACGAGGATCGCCGCGACGAAGGGCAGGCTCGTGGGCCACACCGTGTTCGCCTCGGTCAGGCCCAGCAGGCGGTTCGCCGGCTCCATCGCCCCCTCCTGACGCCAGAGCGCCGAGAAGGGTGGGCGGGGCAGCGCCGGCAGGTGCGCGGGTCCGGCGGCCAGGGGGGCCAACGCCAGGGTCGCGACCCCGAGGATCGGGTACACGCGGGCGGAACCGTCACCGCGCATGGGCGAGGCCACCCGGGACAGCGCAAGCCAACCGACCCCCGACACCAGCAGGGCCGCGGTCACGCCCCACCAGGCCGGCGGGCTCGACGAGGCCGGTACGAAGAACACCGCCAGGGCGGCCACCCCGGAGCAGAACACCGTCAGCGTCACGGACAGCACGTAGAGGGTCCGGCGTGGCACCTCCCCGCCCCCGGTCCCGGTCAGGCGCACCAGCAGCAGGTCGGCCAGGGCGACCAGGGCGAGCGTCGCCGTGATCCAGGGATAGGGGTCCTCCAACGGCAACGCGAACAGCACCAGCAACGGCACCGGCTGCGCGGACAGGACGGCGACGATCCGGGGCGCGCGCAACGGCACCGTCAGCGGGTAGAGCGCCATCAGGGCCGCGATGATCGCCAACGCCCCCGCCGCGTACCCGGCGCCGTTGGGGATCCGCTCGGGTATGAGCAGCCACAGCGCCAACGCGTCGATGTACATCAGCGCCGCCGCCAGCACGCCGAAGGTCTCGGCGGTGGCACGCAGGCCGCGACGGTGCAGGGGCAGGGCCACGACGGCGAAGCCGAGCGTGGTCAGCCCGAGCACCAGGGCCCGGGCGCCGGTGCCCATGTCGCTCCAGGTCCAGATCGCGAAGACCAGCGCCGAGATCCCGATGAGCAGGCCGCCCAGGCCCAGGATGACGTTCTGCGCCGAACGGCGGCGCATCTCGCCGTCGACCCGCGGACGCGGGGTCGGCGCGGGGCCCATCGGCGCGGCCGACGCGGGAACGGGTGACGCGGCCGGGGGGACGGCGACCGCGGCGGAGGAGGGGACGCGCGGCTCCGCCTCTCGGATCGAGGCCTCGCGCAGCGCGCGCACCAGCCCGGCGCGTTCGCCGCGGAGCCGCCCCAGGAGGGTGTCGACCCGGATGATCTCGGTGTCCACCTCCCACAGCCGCTGGGCGATGGAACCGACGAGCACCAGCCCGCAACGCCCACAGGAGCGCGCCCTCGGAACCAGCGGGGACCGGCAGTCCGGGCAGAGCACGTGTGGACCGGGGGAGGGCGGTGGGGGTGCTGGAACGTTCATGTTCGCCATCCTGTCCTCGGGCCCGCCCGCGCACATCCGTACGCGTACTCAGGCGCGGGCGCGTCGCGTCCGATCCAGGGGTGGGAGGCCGACCACTCCTCGGGGTCGCTTGGGTCACCCTTTGACATTCCGTGTCCCCGCGCAGGTCGAAGCCCGGTGATACGGACACGTTAGGTGATGTGAGTCAAGACACAGTATCTATGGCGTTACGTGGTCGTAATGATGATGCAGGCTGAATCCGCTGCACAGAGCACCCCCACACGTGCGGACCCGCCGTGCGGACGGACGCGACCCGATCGAAGGTCCACCGTCCCCTCCGGCCCCACTGCCGGCGGCGGCCGACCCACAACACGCGCGAGGACCCCCGTCGACGGAAGGTCCCGTGCCACGCGTGTGTCCGTCTACGCGAAAGGGCGATCTTGCCACTCCCACGGATCCCACGGATCCCACCGCGTCACGCGAGCGTCGTCGGCGCGGCCGTCGTCCTGGTCGCCGGCGGCGCCTTCGGCGTCGCGGCCTTCGCCGACACCGAGGCCCCCGATCCACGCGACGCGGCCTCGGCCGCGCATCCCGCGGAGTCCGCGACCGCGCAGCCCGCGGAGGAGAGCGACGACTTCTTCCGGACCCCACCGGCGACCGACCCCGAGGAGGGCGAAGCCGCACTGGAACAGGCCCGCGAGGCCGCCGAGGAGGCGGGCCGCGACGCCGTGCGCACCGGCGGCGCCGAAGCCTCCGACATCCTCGAAGAACCGGAACCCGAGCCCGAGCCCGAGCCGGAGGGCTCCGGGTCCTCCGGCGGATCCGCCCCGGTCCCCGCCGGGTCGGCCAAGGAGATCGCCCTGCAACTGGTCCTCGACCAGGGCTGGCCGGCCAGTGAGTTCTCCGACTGCCTCGAACCCCTGTGGGAGAAGGAGAGCAACTGGAACCACACCGCGCAGAACCCCGGCTCCGGGGCCTACGGCATCCCCCAGTCCCTGCCCGGGGACAAGATGGCCTCCCACGGAGACGACTGGCGCACCAATCCCGCGACGCAGATCTCCTGGGGCATCGACTACATCAAGGGCCGCTACGGCACCCCCTGCGGCGCCTGGTCCCACTCGCAGGCGAACAACTGGTATTAATAGGGCTTTCCCGCCCCATGACCCCCTCCTGGGAAAGGTAACCGTGTTACTCAACCGCATGTCGCTGCGCAGTACGGCGGCGGTCGGTGCGGCCACCCTCGTCGCAGGCGCGACGTTCGCCGTCTCCGCGTTCGCGGACGACGGCGTCGACCCGGAGATCGCGGCGAGCGCCGCCCTCCCGGTCGAGGGGGAGGCCCCCGCCGACGAAACCGTCGAGGACGACTTCTTCGCGTCCTCCGAGAAACCCACCGAGGAAGAACTCCAGGTCCTGCGCACACAGGCCGAGACCGAGCGTGACGCCGCCCTGGGCTCCCGGACGCAGACGTTCGCGACCGAGGGCAGCGATATCGAGGAAGAAGAGCCGGAGCCGCCGACACCGACCGTGCCCGCCGGGTCGGCCAAGGAGATCGCCCTGCAACTGGTCCTCGACCAGGGCTGGCCGGCCAGTGAGTTCTCCGACTGCCTCGAACCCCTGTGGGAGAAGGAGAGCAACTGGAACCACACCGCGCAGAACCCCGGCTCCGGGGCCTACGGCATCCCCCAGTCCCTGCCCGGGGACAAGATGGCCTCCCACGGAGACGACTGGCGCACCAATCCCGCGACGCAGATCTCCTGGGGCATCGACTACATCAAGGGCCGCTACGGCACCCCCTGCGGCGCCTGGTCCCACTCCCAGTCCGTCGGCTGGTACTGACCCCGACGCGCACGACGGCCCCCGGCGAGAATCCGCCGGGGGCCGTTCCCGTTCCCGGGGACCCGTCACAGGTGCGGGTCGAAGGAGTCCATGACCTCGGCGGGCAGTTCCTCGTAGAACCCGGCGTCGCCGCGTGGCACGTTCACGGTGACCATGTAGAACACCCGCTGGCCCTCGTAGTCCGTGTTGATGGCGTAGGCCCAGAAACGGCGGGCGGGGCTGGTCCAGGTGTCGTTGGTGAAGTCGGCCCGCACCATGGCGACGTCCCAGTCGTCCCCGTACTCGTCCTCGTCGTACTCGTCCAGGCCGAGCTGGACGTAGCCGGTGGTCACGTCGCCCTCGACGTCGGTCCCGCCCTTGGTCTGGGCGAGGTAGTCGGCGCTGCTCCCCTCGAACTCCTCCTCCGTCCAGCCGGCCACCCACACCTGGTGGTCGTTGCCGGGGGCGATGAACGCGACCAGGCTCTCCTCGATCCGGCTGTCGTCGACCTGCCACCCCTCCGGGTGGTCCACGTCGAACCACTGGGACTCGTAGGTCTCCAGGTCGTCGTAGGGGGGCGGGCCGTCCTGGCCGTCGTCATCGTTCCCCTCGTCGGGGACGTCCGCGGGGGTGGGCGGGGTGTCCTGCTCGGAGGGGACGGTGGTGTCGGGCGTCCCGTCCGCCTCGGGCCCGGGGTCCTCGCCGCCCGAACGGGACATCAGCATGCCGCCGACCACGAGCACCGCGATGAGCAGCAGCGCCAAGGCACCGCAGCCGAGACCGGCCAGCGTTCGGCCGGGACCGGCGGAGGAGGGCGCGGGCGCGGAGGGGCGGTTCGGGGTGATCGTGCCGCCGTGCCCGCCGCCGTGCCCGCCGCCGTGCGCGGCGTAGACGGGGGGACGCCCCTGCGGACCGAACGGGGTGGCGGGGGTCGTCGGGCCGGGGGGAGGGAACGGTCGGGCGGGGGTGTGCGCACCGGTGTGCGGGCCTTGCGGGGGGTGCCCGACCGGGCCGGAGATGGGGCCGCTCGTCGAGCCGGGGCCGGTGAACCGTTCGCCGGTGATGGGACCGGAGGGGCCGGTGGGTCCGAAGCCGACGTTCGCCGCCGCGTGCGGCGGCAGCGGACCGCTGTCGGAGGCCGGGCCGGGGCCGGGGACGAACGCCGGGTGGGGGCCGCTCGCGTCGCCCGCGGCGCCGCCACGCCCGTCGAGCAGGGCCAGCGCCCCCTCCACGTTCAGCCGCCGGTCGGGATCGCGCTCCAGCAGTCCGGAGATCACCGGGGTCAACCGGCCGGCCCGGCGCATCGGCGGCAGCGGCGCCGAGAGGACCGCCGCGATGGCCGCGGTGATGGAGTCGCGGCGGAAGGGGGAGAGCCCTTCCACGGCGGCGAACAGCGTCACGCCGATGCTCCACAGGTCGCCCCGGTGTTCGGCGGGTCCGCCCTCCAGCCGCTCCGGAGGCATGTACTCCGGTGAGCCGATCAGCGCACCGGTGCGGGTGATGCTCGGCCCACCCTCCATGGTGGCGATGCCGAAGTCGGTGAGGATGACCCGGCCGTCGGAGGACATCATGATGTTGCCGGGCTTGATGTCCCGGTGCAGGACCCCGGCCGCGTTGGCCGCCTGGACCGCCTTGAGCAGGGCCTTGGCGATCTCGGCCACGGTGTCGACGTCCAGGGTGCCGCGCTCGTCGAGGAGGTCCTGGAGCGAACCGCCCTCGACGAGTTCCATGACGACCCACGGGTCGTCCTCGAAGTCGAACACGTCGTGGATGGTGATCACGGAGGGGTGCGAGATCCGCGCGGCGGACCGTGCCTCACGGCGCACCCGGGCGTGGGCGTCGGACCGCTCGGAGTCGGTGAAGTGGTCGGGCAGGAGCACCTGTTTGATGGCGACCGCGCGATCCAGGGACGGGTCGAAGGCCTCCCACACCACACCCATGCCGCCCCGGCCGAGTTCTCGGCGCAGGACGTAACGGTTCGCGACGACGCGTTCATTGTCGCTGTTGCTCGACATGTACTGCCCTCTCGGACGCGGGCCCAGGATCAGGCGCTCTGTTCAAGAATGTCCGACGCCTTCCGGTAGGGGAAGGTTCCTGAACAGAGGGCATCGGAACCGAAGCGTCATCGAAGACCCCCTCCTCCGCGGGGCGTACCGACACGCGACGGGGCGCCCCGCACGGCGGGGCGCCCCATCGTCACCTTCGGTGATCGACCTACCGGGAGTTGGTCATCTTCAGGACGTCCAGGGCGGCGTCCAGCTGCTCCTCGGTGAGCTTGCCGTCCTCGATGTAGCCGCGCTCCAGGACCACCTGGCGGATGGTCTTCTTCTCCTTCAGCGACTGCTTGGCGACCTTGGCGGCCTCCTCGTAGCCGATGTAGCGGTTGAGCGGGGTGACGATCGAGGGAGAGGACTCGGCGTAGGTCCGGCACTGCTCCTCGTTGGCGGTGATGCCGGCGACGCAGCGGTCGGCGAACACGCGCGAGACGTTGGTGAGCAGACGGATCGACTCCAGCACGTTGCGGGCGATCAGCGGCAGCTGCACGTTGAGCTCGAAGTTGCCGCTGGCACCGCCGAAGGCGACGGCGGCGTCGTTGCCGACGACCTGCGAGGAGACCTGGAGCACGGCCTCGCACAGCACCGGGTTGACCTTGCCCGGCATGATCGAGGAACCCGGCTGGAGGTCGGGCAGGTACAGCTCGCCCAGGCCGGTGGTCGGGCCCGAGCCCATCCAGCGGACGTCGTTGGCGATCTTGGCGAAGCCCACCGCGATGGTCCGCAGCTGGCCGGACAGTTCGACCAGGCCGTCACGGGCGCCCTGCGCCTCGAAGTGGTCGCGGGCCTCCGTCAGCGGCAGACCGGTGTGGGCGGCGATCTCGGCGATCACCCGGGCGGAGAATCCCTCCGGGGTGTTGATGCCGGTGCCCACCGCGGTGCCGCCCAGCGGCAGCTCGGCGACGCGCGGCAGGGACGCTTCCAGGCGCTCGACGCCGTAGCGCACCTGGGCGGCGTAGCCGGCGAACTCCTGACCCAGGGTGACGGGGGTGGCGTCCATCAGGTGGGTGCGGCCGCTCTTGACCACCGAGGCGAACTCGACGGACTTGCGGGTCAGCTCCTCCTCCAGGTGCCGCAGCGCCGGGACCAGGCCGTTGATCACGGCGGAGGTGGCGGCGATGTGGATGGAGGAGGGGAACACGTCGTTGGACGACTGCGAGGCGTTGACGTGGTCGTTGGGGTGGACGTCGAGGCCGGTCCGCTCCTTGGCGACCGTGGCGATGACCTCGTTGGTGTTCATGTTGCTGGAGGTGCCGGAACCGGTCTGGAAGACGTCGATCGGGAACTCGGTGTTCCACTTGCCGTCGGCGACCTCCAGCGCGGCCTCGCGGATCGCCTTGCCCAGGTCGTCGCCGATGACGCCCAGTTCGGCGTTGACCTTCGCGGCGGCGGCCTTGATCTGGCCGAGGGCGGCGATGTGGGCGCCCTCCAGGCCCTGTCCCGAGATCGGGAAGTTCTCGACGGCACGCTGGGTCTGGGCCCGCCACTTGGCGTCGACCGGGACCTTGACCTCACCCATCGAGTCGTGCTCGATACGGAACTCACTCATTGGCTACCACACTCTCCTGGGAAGACCTGTGAAACCCAGCCTGCCAGACGCACCGGAGCACACCGTCACTCACCCCGCCAAGGCGATGTTACGCGCGTCATGTTGACATCGAAGCAGGTCAGGAGTCGATGCCGGGACGCCTCTCCCGGCGTTTCAGCCTGGGGAACCGGGAACGCCTGGGCGCCCGGACGCGAACGGTGCCCAACAGCGAGAACCCGTCGATCTCCAGCACCGGCGGATTCGACAGATCCGACCTCCGCGCCGTGGTGCTGCGCCGCCCCAGCAGGGAACGGCCGTTGACGCGCACCTCGACCCCGTCGGGAACCTCGATCTCCACCCGGCCCACGACGGCGGTGACGACCATCCGGTGATGGCCGTGCAGCAACAGGGCCTCGCGCATGTCCACCCGGACCCGGCCGAACAGGGCCAGGACCAGGTCGCCGGGGTAGGCGACCCACCGGCCCCGGCGGACGGCGGTGCCGAACACCCCGAAGGCGGGTTGGTGGTCCAACCGGATGGGCTGCTCCTCGGCGGACAGCAGATCCTCGGTGAGCGGCGGCAGATCGCCCAGGACCCGGGCCTCCTGGGCCCGGGAGGACCGCTCCTCGAACTCGTCGAGATCGATGCGGCCGTCGGTCGCGGCCTCGCGCAGCACCTTCAGTACCCGTTCGCGGTCGCTGTGGGAGGCACGCAGGCGATCGGGGGACACTTCCTCACTCACACCACCACCCTAGATGTAACGACCATGGAGGTCGGTCACACCCACCCCGACTCCTTCTTCGACCTTTGCGATGAACGCCCCGGGACGCCGCTCACGACGGGCGGCGCCCACGGAAGACGCCCTGGACGAGCCCCGACCCCCGTCCCGGCACGGGTTCGGCCGGTGTTCCCCGACCGGTCGCCCGCCGGGGAGTCCCCGGTTCACCGCGCACGCCTAGGTTCCGGGCTGTGGTTTCCGGTACGGACGCGAAGGGCGGAGGCGACATGGGCGCGATCGGAACGTGGAGGAGACCGACGACCTGGGCGGTGGCCCTGAGCACGGTGCTGACGGCGTTCGCCGCCCCGGCCCCCTCCCCGGCCGTCGCGGCCCCCGCACCCGCCGGACCGGGCCTCGCGGAACTCCCGGTGGCCGTGGACGGCGGGGCCTGGCGCTCCGGACACGTCCAGGGCATCGCCTTGGACCGGGAACGCGGACACGTGTACTTCTCCTTCACCGACACCCTCGTCAAGACCGACCTGGCCGGCGAGGTCATCGGCACCGTCACCGGACTGACCGGGCACCTGGGCGACCTCGACATCGACGAACGCGACGGCCGGATCTACGGCTCCCTGGAGTACAGGGCGGCCGAGGCGTTCTACATCGCGATCTTCGACCCCGACCGCATCACCCGCGTCGGCATGGACGCCGAGACCGACGGGGTGCTCACCACGGTCCACCTGGCGGAGGTCGTCGCCGACTACACCGCCGACATGGACGGGGACGGGGTCTTCGACGGCAACGTCGCCGCCACCGCCGATCACCGCTACGGGTGCAGCGGCATCGACGGGATCGCCTTCGGCCCCGAGTTCGGCCGCTCCGGCGGACGGACGATGCTGACCGTCGCCTACGGGATCTACGCCAACGCCGATCGCGAGGACAACGACCACCAGGTGCTGCTCCAGTACGACGTGTCCCGGTGGCGCGGACTGGGCCGCCCCCTCGACCAGGACGCGCCGCACACCAGCGGTCCGCGCCGTCCCCAGGGCAAGTACTTCGTCTACACCGGCAACACCACCCACGGGGTGCGGAACCTGGAGTACGACGCCGCCACCGGCGACTGGTTCATGGCGGTCTACACGGGTGTCAAGCCGCACTTCCCCAACCACTCCCTGTACGTCGTCGACGGTTCCCGGCGTCCGGTGCTCGGCCCGATCCGGGGCCAGGCCGAAGAGGAGAGGGGCCGGCTGCTGTCGTTGCGCGAGGGCGGTGTGCTCCACGGTCCCACGGGTGTGGCGGGGTGGCCGGTGAGCGGTGGCCAGTACGGCCTGGTCTCCCTCGGCGACGGCCGCTTCTACGTGGTCGAACGCGGTCGCCGGCAGGAGAACGGCGTCCTCCTGGAGACCGGTGTGGCCCGCCTGCACCGGTGGACCGGAGCGGTCCCGGACCCGTTCGCGCCCGTCGAGGGCTGACCGGGGCCGGGACCGACGCCTCAGAGCCGGGCCAGGGCGCCGCGGGCCACCGCGGCGAACCCCGACGGAGCCCCGGCCAGCGGCCGGACCGCCAGCCGGACCAGGGCGCGGGCGTTGTCATCGCCCGCGATCCGGTTGACGCTCAACCCACCGCAACGCGAACAGCGGTGGACCAGTCTCCACTCGCCGTCGGTCCGACCCGCCAGGCTCAACGCGACCATCGGCCCGCGACAATCGGCGGCCCGGTCGCCCGGGATCCGTCGGTCCACGTGCAGGCTGGTCAGACAGTGCGGGCAGTGATTGCGGTGGGAGGTACCGGGTGCGATCGCGGGCACCTCCAGCCGACAGCCCGCGCAACGGAACGACCCCGCCCCGCCGATCTCGCCGTGGGCGTGCAAGACGGTCTTGGGCCGCTGGGGCCGTCGTTCGCGGCGATCCCGGTTACGGCGTCCCATGTCACACCTCCCCGAACAGGTCGAGCGGGAAGGGCGGGTCGGCCAGCGGCCGGACCGCGATGCGCATGAGCACCAAGGGGTTGTCGTCCGCGGTGACGGCGCTCTCGGCCAGTTCGTCGCAGCGGACGCACCGGTGGACGAGGACCCAGACGCCGCCGCGCGGCACCGCGATGGAGAGGGGGACCATTCGCCCGTCGCACGCGGAGGCACCGCCACCGTCGTGGTCGACGACGTGGCGCGAGCTCAGACAACCGGGGCAGTGATCGCGTTCGCGCCCGTCGGGGTCGAGGGCGGAGACGGTGAGGCCGCAGCGCACACAGTCGAAGGTGAGGGCGCGCGGGGTGGGGCTCGGTTCGGTGGTGGACACCGGAGGGACTCCTCGCTGGAGGTGGAAAGGATCAGCGGGAGCAGGCCGAGCGCTTCTCGGTACGGGTCAGGGGCTCCGCGGGGAGCGGACGTCCCGGGGTCGGTGAGGCGCGCTCGGCGCGTTCGGGGTCATCGGCCACCTTCTCCTGCACCGGGGCGGACCCTCGGTGTTCGTCGTTCACAGGTCGCCGTCGATGCTAGATCGCGATCGGATCAGGGACAACGGATTTTCCGTCCGGCCGCAGGGAGGGCCCGGCGGCCGGACGGAACGGGTCAGGCGCCCTGGCGGCGGCGGACCAGCCACAGGGTCCCCGCGCCGGCCGCCATCAGGGTCAGCGCGGCGGCGAAGAGCCCGGTGAGGGCGCCGCCGGTCCGGGGCAGCTCCGGCCGGTCGGCGGCGTGGGCGTCGTGGGCGGCCGGCGGGTTCGCCTCGTCGGCCGCGGGCGCGGCCTCCTCGGTCTCCTCCGCGGTCTCGGTCGGCTCCTCGGGGACGGTCGTCTCCTCGGCCGCGACGTCCTCGGTGTGGTCACCGTGGTCGATGGCGGCCAGATCGTCCTCGTCCACCCGGAAGCCCTCGTCGTCGGAGACCGGCGTGGTGGCGACGCCGTCCCCGAAGGTCACGTCGGAACAGGTGTAGAAGGCCTCGGGGCTGTCGGTGCGCTGCCAGATCGAGTAGATCAGGTGCTCGCCGCTCTTCTCCGGGAGCGTCGTGGCGTAGGAGTAGATCCCGTTCTCGGCCACCGGCCGATCATGCACGGCGAACGGTTCGGGCTCCAGGTCGCCCCAGGCCAACGGCGTGTTCGGGTCCCAGCCGTCCCTGGTGACGTAGTACTCGATGTAGCCCTTGTGGGGCACGGCCGCGGTGTACTCGAACGTGAACTCCGAACCGCCGGCGGGCAGCGCGGTGGTCCGCCAGGAGCCGGGGTGGTCCAGGGCGGAGTACTTGTCGCGGCCGGCGCTGCACAGTTCGCCGTCGGGAATGATCTCCCGGTGGCGGCCGTCGGCGTTGGCCAGATTGACCTCGTGCCAGTCGTAGAGCGGCTGGGTTCCGTTCTCCTGGACGAGTCGCACGCACATTTCCGAGGACACCTGTTCGGGGCCCTCCTGATAACAGGCGGCGACGCGGCTGATCGGATTTCCGAGTGTGCCGTGGGCGTTCGCGGGGGCGGCGGCCAGACCGGCGAGCAGGACGGGGGCGGCGGCCAGGGCCGCCGCGGATCGCAGGATGCGTCCGACGTTCATCAGGGGGTGTCTCCTCTAGTCGTGGACTTGCGGGGAGCCGTGCGGATCGCGAATCCGCGCGGCCGTCCGGGCTGGAGGACCACCTATCGGACAGGCCCGGTCGATATGGGGCCGGCCGGGCGTCCAGCCCGTCCGAAAGGTAGGGAAAGTGACTATACAGATATCGTCCGAAAAAAGAAGCCTTTCTTGGATAAAGGTCGCTGACCTGGATGTTTGACGGATCACCCGGGCGACAGTAAGGTTTGTTTTTGGTTCATCGTCGAATGGCTTTCGACCTGCTCTTTCGCGGATCGAGGGGCGTGCCGTCGATCGACGCCTCCCGTGTCCCATTGTCGAAGGGCCGGGCTTATCGTCGCCCGCGTTCGCCCCGTCCGACCTCCGGGTTTCGATGGCCCCTTTTTCGGACACGGAGGGCGTTCGCGCCGCGTAAAATCCGTGGATTTTCGTCGTACCCGGGCCCTACCGTGGCCCTATGACCTCTTCCGACCCCGGTCTCCACGTCTCGGACCGCGCGACGGCGACCCCGAGCGCGTCTCCGGACGTTCCCGCGTTGCACCTGCGCGGAGTCGTCAAACGCTTCGGATCGCTCACCGCCGTCGACGGCCTCGATCTGGAGGTCCCCCAGGGAGTCGTCCTGGGGCTCCTCGGCCCCAACGGCGCCGGCAAGTCGACGACGATGAAGATGCTCACCGCCCAGTCCCTCGCCGACGAGGGCGAGATCCGCATCCTCGGCCACGAGATCCCCGCCGAGTCCAAATGGGCCCGCGCCCGCATGGGCGTCGTGCCCCAGCACGACAACCTCGACGAGGAGCTCACCGTCGAGCAGAACCTGCGGATGTTCTCGTTCCTGTACCGGGTGCCCCGCGCCCGCCGTCGAGAGGCCATCGCGCGGGCCATGCGCATCGCCCAGCTCGAAGACCGCGGCGACACGGTCGTCGAGGACCTGTCCGGCGGCATGCGCCGACGCCTCCTCATCGTCCGCGCCCTGTTGCACCGACCCGAACTGGTCCTCATGGACGAACCCACCGTCGGGCTGGACCCCCAGGTCCGCCAGGACCTGTGGGGCGTCATCGACGCGCTCCGCCAAGAGGGGGCGACGGTGCTCATGTCCACCCACTACATCGAGGAGGCCGAACGCCTCTCCGACGAGGTGGCCCTCATGGCGGCGGGCCGGATCATCGAACGCGGCACCCCCGCCGACCTGGTCGCCAAGTACGCCGGCACCACCGTCGAGGAGTACACCCCCGACGAGCACGGCATCGACGCCCTGGAAAACCTCATCCGCGACCACGGTTTCACCACCCGCCGCACCGGCACCGCGGTGTCGGTCCTGCGGGCCGAGGAACTGCCCCCGTCCCTCCGGGACCGGCTCACCGTGCCCCTGCGCCGGGCGAGCAACCTGGAGGACGTGTTCGTGACCCTGACAGGAGAGAGTGTCGATTGAGCATCGACCACACCGACGCGCGTCGACTGCGAGACCGGGAGGACGCCCGGCCCGAGAACCACGCCCGACCCGGTCGGTTCGAGATGGACGCCGTCATGGGCATCGTCGCCCGCGAGTGGATCCTCTACGGCCGGTCGTGGCGGGCCACCACGTTCGCCGCCGTCGTCGAACCCACCCTGTACCTGCTCTGCTTCGGGTTCGGGATGGGCGCGCTCATCGGCACCCTGGCCGGCTTCAGCTACATCGACTTCCTCGGCACCGGCATCGTCGCGGTGTCGGTGATGTTCCAGTCGATGATGCCCGCCGTCATCAACACCTTCATCAAGCGCCGTTTCCTGCACACCTACGAGGGCATCCTCGCCACCCCCATCGACGTCCGCGAGCTCGTCACCGGCGAGGCCCTGTGGCTGGCGATGCGCTCCGGCGTCTACGGGTGCGTACCGCTGCTGGTGGCCATGGGGTTCGGACTGCGGCCCGGCCTCGGCGGCCTGCTGGTGCCGTTCATCGCGTTCCTCGCCGGGTTCGCCTTCGCGCTGTTCGGCATCTGGATCTCCGCGGTGATCACGTCGGTGCGGTCCATGGACTACGTGTTCAGCGGCCTGTTCACGCCGTTGTTCCTGGTGGCGGGCACGTTCTTCCCGCTCACCGAGCTGCCGGGCTGGGTCCAGGGCGTCGCCGTGATCAACCCGCTCTACCACGCGGTCGAACTCATCCGCGGATCCGTCTTCGGCGGGCTCGACGCCGGGGCGCTGCTGCTGCACATCGGTGTCCTGGTGGCGTTCATCGTGCTCATGTGGTTCCTGGCCGGGTTCCAGATGCGTCGCCGCATGGTCGGCTGACCGGGCGTGTGAGAACGAGGGAGCGGCGGGGGCCCAGACCCCCGCCGCTCCTTTTCGCCGTGCCGGACGTCAGCCCGCGCTGGGCGCCCAGCGCAGCTCGACGGTGCTGCGCGCACCCTCCTCGGTGACGCTCAGCGCCATGCCGAGCGCGCCCCACTCGTCGGGGTTCTCCACGTCGTTGGTGGTCAGCACCTGGCGCATGTCGAAGTACCCGGCCATCACCGCGCTGTCCATCTCCTGCATGGTCTGCTGGAAGACCGGGTCGTCGGCCAGGCGGCCGGTGCCGCTGCTGCCCTGTGACACGACCACGGTGTCGCCGTCGCCCGACACCCCCGGCGGGATGGAGTACGGGTCGTCGTTCGCGAGGAAGTCGGTGATGGCCGTCTCGTCACCGCCGACGGCGCGGTACTGGAACGAGATCTGCTCGCTCCCGTAACCGCCGAAGAAGTCGTCCAGGCTGATCTGGGTGATGCCGAACGACGTCGACGAACCCAGCAGATCGCTGAAGCCCTCCGGCATGGAGATGCCCATGCCGTTCATGCCCCGCTCGAACTCCTGCTGCTCGCCGGAGCTGCTGAAGAACGGGATCTCCTCGCTGTCGTAGGCCTCGATCAGCGCCTGGTCCAGTCCGCTGGCGCCGACCGCGATCACCGTGTTGTCCGGCAGGTCGCCCAGGGCGGTCACGCTCTCGCCCGGTGCCTCCGACAGCCAGGACAGGTCGGCCTCGTTGACCTCGAAGGCGAAGGCGTCCATCCGCGCCTCCAGGTACTCGCCGTCGACCCGCACCGACGCGGTCGCCCGACCGGAGAAGTCGGCCGTCTCCGTCGAGAGCTCCGACTCGAACTCCCGGGCGAACGCCTCGATCCCCATGGCCGCGCCCAGATCGGCCCAGGCCACGGCCAGACTGCCGGAGGCGACACCGGAGATGTCCTCGGAGAAGACGTCGTTGTCGGCCAGCGAGCCGTGCTCGTCGATCTGCCGCTCCAGATCGGACAGGGCGGCGTCGGAGTGGGTGAAAACGAGGTAGTCGCCGTCCACCGAGTAGGCCAGGTCCTCCTCCTCCGAGGCGATCCCCGCGAAGTCCTCGTCGGCCTTGCGCGGGTCCTCGACGGCCAGCGCGACGGCCATCGCGACGCCGGCGCCCTCCTCCACCTCCGCGTCGCCGGAGACGGGCCACACCGAGAAGCCCACGCGCTGGCCGATCCACTCCTCGACCCGGTCCTGGCTCGGGGAGCTCTCGGGGAACGCATCGACGAACACCTCGGCGAAGAGTCCGGTCATGTCCCCGTCGGGGGTGTCCGTCTGCTCGGTGACCTCGGCCGGGAGCCGCTCGACGAACTCCAGCAGCTCGATCGCCTGGGATCCGTCGATGGCCAGGTCGACCTTGCCGAACGCCAGGGAGCTGCCGGGGAGCACCTCCTCCGGCTGGGTGCCGCCGAAGCTCACCAGGGACACGGTGGCCCACACGGTGCCGGCCATCAGCACGACCGCGGTGCCCGCGGCCGCCGGGATGAGCCAGCGGTTGCGCCGGGCGCCACCGCCGCCGGGCGGTACGGGGCCACCGGGGTATCCGGGGCCACCGGGGTATCCCGGGCCACCAGGGTAGCCGGGGCCGCCGGGAGCGGCGGGGTAACCGGGACCGGCGTAGTGCTGTCCGGGCATTCCGCCGGGGGGAGCGGCGCCGGGGGGAACGGCGCCCGGCGCCGGAGGGTGCCCCTGACCGGGCAACCCTGGCTGATGCGGCTGCCACTGGGGCTGCTGGTGGGGATCAGGGTAGGACATCGGACCTCCGACGGAATTCTCACAGGCGCGGTGTCCGCGCTGCCGACGACATCTCTGATGCCGGTTCACCCGGATGTGGTTCTCTCGCGCGGACGTGAAGACATGGGAGCGGGTGGTCGACGCGGTGTTCCGGGGCCCGCGACCGACCACCCGTGTGAGGGAACGGAGGGTCAGAGCTGCGGGGCGGAGGTCAGGTCCACACCGCTGTAGGCCGCCAGCTTGCCCAACCGGTGCTCGCTGAGCACCTGGCGGACGGTGCCGCTGCGGCCCCGCATCACCAGCGAGTCGGTGGTGACCCGAGAGGACTCGTAGCGCACGCCGCCGACCAGTTCGCCGTCGGTGATGCCGGTCGCCGCGAAGAACACGTCGTCGGAGGAGACCAGGTCGTCGGTGTGCAGCACCCGGCCCAGGTCGTGCCCGGCCTCGACGGCCCTGGCGCGCTCGGCGTCGTCCTTGGGCCACAACCGTCCCTGGATGACACCGCCCAGGCACTTCATCGCGCACGCGGTGATGATGCCCTCGGGGGTGCCGCCGATGCCCAGCAGCAGGTCGACACCGGTGCCGGCGCGGGCCGCCATGATCGCGCCCGCCACGTCACCGTCGCTGATGAACTTGATGCGGGCGCCGGCGTCGCGCACCTCCTTGACGATCCGTTCGTGCCGCGGCCGGTTGAGGATGACGACCGTCACATCCTGCGGCGACTTCCCCTTGGCCCGGGCCACCGCCCGGATGTTGTCGGCGACGGGAGCGGCGATGTCCACCACGTCGGCCGCCTCGGGGCCGGCGGCCAGCTTCTCCATGTAGAACACGGCGGACGGGTCGAACATGGACCCGCGCGGGCTCAGCGCGATGACGGCGATCGCGTTGGGCATGCCCATCGCGGTCAGGGTGGTGCCGTCGATCGGGTCGACGGCCACGTCCCATTCCTGGCCGCCGCCGTCGCCGACGCTCTCACCGTTGTAGAGCATCGGGGCGTTGTCCTTCTCGCCCTCGCCGATGACCACGGTGCCGTTCATCGACACCGTGCCGATCATGTGACGCATCCCGCGCACGGCCGCACCGTCAGCGCCGTTCTTGTCGCCCTTGCCGACCCAACGGGCCGCCGCCAGCGCGGCGGTCTCGGTCACGCGGACCAGTTCGAGGGCGAGGTTGCGGTCGGGCGCGGTGGGACCGCCGGGCTGTGACATGGAGCGACACCTTCCGTCAGGGGAACAGGGTGGGATTCACGTCTTAGGGTAGTCACCCGACGTGATCCGCCCTCTCCATGGGTACGCTCCCGTGTCCGGTCGGACGCGTAAGGTCTACCCTGGCGTGATCGGGACGGGAGTGAGGGCGTGACAGTGGAAAAGACGGACAGGCCGACACGGGTCTCCCCACGAGGGGCGGCGACGCGCAGTGCCCTGCTCAAAGCCGCCGCCCAGGTCTTCCGCACCGTGGGGTTCGCCAAGGCCGGGGTCAGCGAGGTCGTCGCGGTGGCCGGCGCCAGCGTGGGCAGCCTCTACCACCACTTCACCGGCAAGGCCGACCTCTACCTCGCCCTGTACGAGGAGTTCCAGCAGCGCCAGCAGGAGCGCACCCACCAGGCGGTGATGGACGCCCGGGCCCGGGGTGAGAGCGATCCCACCCGGCTGATGAACCTCGCGGCCCGCGCCTATCTGCTCGGCTGCATCGAGGAGAGGGAGACCACACGGCTGTTCTTCAGCGGTGACGGCCCGCCCGGGTTCGAGTACCAGTTGCGGGCCCGGCTCACCAAGTGGACCGACCGCAACGTCGCCCTGTACCGCAAGGCCGACGAACCGGTGGACGAGGCCCTGCTGATCGTGGTGGCCGGCGCGATGCTGCTGGCCGTCGCCGAGGTGGTCAACCGCGACGACGCCGACGCCCGCCGACTGGCCGACGACATCACCCGGCTGCTCGACCAGCTCCAGCCGCGCGGGCGCCGGGACGGGTAACCGCACCCCGGGTCGGTGTGCTCCACGACCTGCGGCAAGCTGGAGGCGTCATGAGTGAGCACAGCCGGTCCAGCGCGACCTTCAAGAACTACGCCATCTCCCTCGGCGTCATCGTCGTCATCGTCCTGGCGTTGGCGTTCGTGGTCTCCACGCGCTCGGGCGAGAACATCCCCTCCGTGGACTACCGGCCCGAGGCCGACGTGGTGCGTGAGGCCGCCGACTACCCGGTGACACTGCCCGCCGCGGACCTCGTCGAACGGGGGTGGACGCCCACCAGTTCGACCCTGGACACCACCGGTCCGGTCGAGTGGAGCGTCGGTTTCGCGACCGCCGAGGACAGCCATGTGATGTTCACCCAGAGCGACGGCGACCCGGACGCGGTCGTCTCCGCCCGGGCCAGGGACGCGGAGGAGACCGGCACGGTCTCGGTCGGCGGCCGCGAGTGGGAGCACCGCGAGTCCGAGGAGTGGTCGGCCCTGGTCCTGCGCGAGGACGGGTACACGCTGGTCGTGGCCGGCCCGGCCGACCTCGACGAGCTGGCGGGGTTCGCCGGCGGCCTGGTGACGGACGACGACTCCGACGCTTCGTCGCCCGCGCCCACCGAGGAGGACTGACCCGGACCGCGCCACATGAGGAGGGCCCCGGGCGTTTCGTCGCCCGAGGCCCTCCTCATGTGTTCCGCGCTCGCGCGACTACTCGGCGCGCAGGTCGCGACGCAGCTCCTTGGGCAGGGAGAAGGTCAGCGTCTCGTCGGCGGTGGTCACCAGGGCCACGTCCTCGTAGCCGTGCCCGGCCAGGCGCCGGAGCAGCTCCTGGACCAGGATGTCCGGCACGGAGGCGCCGCTGGTGACGCCCACGGTGGTGACGCCCTCCAGCCACGCGTCGTCCATGAGCGAGGCGTTGTCGATCAGGTGGGCGGCGTCGGCGCCGGCGGCCAGGGCGACCTCGACCAGCCGCACCGAGTTGGAGGAGTTGTCCGAGCCCACCACGATGACGAGTTCGCACTCGGGGGCCATCGTCTTGACGGCGACCTGGCGGTTGGTGGTGGCGTAGCAGATGTCGTCGCTGGGCGGGTCGAGCAGGTTCGGGAACTTGGTGCGCAGGGCGTCGACGGTCTCGTTGGTCTCGTCCACCGACAGGGTGGTCTGCGACAGCCAGGACACGTTGTCCGGGTCGCGGACCTCCAGCTTGTGGACCTCGTCCGGGCTCTCCACGATCTGGATGTGCTCGGGGGCCTCACCGCTGGTGCCCTCGACCTCCTCGTGGCCGATGTGGCCGATGAGGATGATGTCCCGGTCCTCGGAGGCGAAGCGCTTGGCCTCCTTGTGGACCTTGGTCACCAGGGGACAGGTGGCGTCGATGGTCTTGAGGCTGCGCTTGGAGGCCTCCTCGTGCACGGCCGGGGAGACGCCGTGGGCGGAGAACACGACGATCGCGCCCTCGGGCACCTCCTCGGTCTCCTCGACGAAGACGGCGCCGCGCTCCTCCAGGGTTCGCACCACGTGGGTGTTGTGCACGATCTGCTTGCGGACGTAGACGGGGGCGCCGTACTGCTCCAGGGCCTTCTCGACGGTGATGACCGCGCGGTCCACACCGGCGCAGTAACCCCGGGGGTTGGCGAGAAGCACACGGCGTTGCTTGGTGTCGGTGGTCGTCGCTGTCATGTGTCACATCCTAGGTGGGCTCCGAAGGTGCGCCGTGCGGGAGTGGGAGAGCACACGTCTTGAAGGCCGGCGGGAGGCTTCGCGCCGCGGCGTGGGCCCGTACCCGGGGCCAAGGTGACGGTATCGCAA
The DNA here is from genome assembly GCF_028882275.1 of Nocardiopsis sp. N85. Taxonomy (GTDB): domain Bacteria; phylum Actinomycetota; class Actinomycetes; order Streptosporangiales; family Streptosporangiaceae; genus Nocardiopsis; species Nocardiopsis lambiniae. The sequence goes on along the minus strand of NZ_JARBUT010000005.1, from coordinate 257,304 downwards.
CGGCGGGCCTCCGGTTCTGCTTCGAAGTGGCGAAATCGTTCACTTATCTCCTGCTCATGGTGTTCCTCCCTCCTCTATCCTGGTTCACCATCACCATGTGTTATAGGCGGTTCGCCCTCACTCGGCCCGGCTCGGACCGCGGAGCGTGACCCGCCCACGCCGAGAGCAATCAGGAGCCCCCGTCACATGTCGAACCCGACAATCGCCACGAAAGTCGTGACCCTGTTCAAGGGCCTCTTCGGGCGCAAGGAAACGGTCCCCACCCCCGCCGAGAAGGAGACCGCCTCCGCCGAGTCCGCTGCGACGGAGGCCACCGCGACCGTCGAGACCCCGGTCGCCGAGGCTCCGAAGACCGAGGAGGCGGCCGCGCAGGAGAAGGTCGCCGAGCCCGTCGAGGACAAGGCCGAGCCGGTCGAGGACAAGGCCGCCGAGAAGGCGGAGACGCCCGTCGTCGAGGCCCCCGTCGTCGAGGAGCCCGTCGCTGAGGCCCCCCCGGCCGAGGAGCCCGTCACCCCCGCCACCGCCGACCTCACCGAGCCCGGCGAGACCATCGCGGAGGAGATCGCGGTGGCCGAGGCCAAGACCGAGGTCGCCGACACCGAGGTCCTGGAGAAGGTCCGCAAGGAGAACGCCCCCGCCGTCGAGGACCTGGCCGTTCCCACCTACGACGCGCTGACCCTGCCCTCGGTCCGCGCCCGGCTGCGCAAGCTCACCATCGCCCAGGTCCGCGACCTGCGCGCCTACGAGGTCGCCCACCAGGGTCGCGCCGAGTTCATCAGGATGTACGACAACCGCATCGCCAAGCTGGAGACCGAGGCCTGAGGGTTCGCGATCCGCGAGGGGGACCGGCGACACGGACCGGACGGGCGCCGCCGAGCACGGCGGCGCCCGTCCGCGTGCCGGGGAACCCGGCCGACGGTCGGGGCGTCTCACCCGTCGAGAGATCGACGCTCCCACCGAAAGGCCCCACCATGAGTGCTCCCCTCGCCCGTCGCACCCCGGCCGTCTTGGCCGCCGCACTCCTGTCGGCCGCGGTCTTCGGGCTCACCGGCTGCTCCTTCAGCCTCCCCGGCGGCCAGGAGGTCGGTGTCGACCCCGACGGCGTGTCCGTCGGGGAGGGGGACAACGAGGTCTCCGTCGACGGGGAGGGCGGTGTGAACATCGGTCTCGGAGGCGACGACGTGCTCACCATCGCCTCGGGCCAGGGCGACGTCACCGAGGACTGCGCGGGCCGCGCGGTCAACGTCGTCGCCGAGCGGGCCCGCGTCGTCCTCAACGGTTCCTGCACCACCGTCACCGTCACGGGCAGCGACCTCGACGTGCACATCGGCTCCGTGGAGTCCGTCCACATCGTCGGGACCGACAACACCGTCCACCACGCCTCCGGCGAACCGACCGTGACCGACCTGGGCAGTGGCAACTCCGTCTCCTCCGGCGGTGACGCCGCCCCGTGACCCCGGCCCCGTGACCCTCCGCCGCGCTTCGGCCCGACCGTCACACCCCTGGCCTAGGCTCGGGTGTCATGGGCATGGAGAGTTCCCCCGAGGCGCCACAGCCGGTCCGCGTCGTCCTCAACGCCGTGGGCGGCTGGATCGGCCGACTGGGCCGGATCTGGGTCGAGGGTCAGATCGCCGAGTTGAACCGGCGCGGTCGCATGGCCTATCTGACCCTGCGCGACCCGGTCGCCAACGTCTCGGTGCGGGTGGTCTGCCAGACCTCGGTCCTGGACGCGCAGCAGCCTCCGCCGGAGGCGGGCGCGCGCGTGGTGGTGCACGCCAAGCCCGACTTCTACGAGGTGCGCGGCACCTTCTCGCTGCGCGCCCTGGAGATCCGCCACGTCGGCCTGGGTGAACTGCTGGCCCGTCTGGAGCAGCTGCGCCGCACCCTTCAGGCGGAGGGCGTGTTCGCCCCCGAACGCAAGCGGCCGCTGCCGTTCCTGCCGGGTACGGTCGGCCTCATCTGCGGACGCGACTCGGCGGCCGAGCGCGACGTGCTGGAGAACAGCCGTCGCCGTTGGCCCGCGGTGCGCTTCGAGGTGCGCCAGGTCGCCGTTCAGGGCGATCGCGCCGTGCGCGAGGTGATGGAGGCGCTCAAGGACCTCGACTCCCGCCCGGAGGTCGACGTCATCGTCATCGCCCGCGGCGGCGGCTCCCTGGAGGATCTGCTGCCGTTCTCCGACGAGGCCCTGGTCCGCGCGGTCGCCGCCGCCCGCACGCCGGTGGTCAGCGCCATCGGCCACGAACAGGACGCCCCGCTGCTGGACCACGTCGCCGACGTGCGCGCCTCCACGCCCACCGACGCGGCCAAGAGGACCGTCCCCGACGTGGGGGAGCAGCTGGAGATCATCCGTCAGCTCCGTGACCGGGGCCGTCGGGTGCTGAGCGGCGCCTTGGACCGGGAGAACGCCTGGTTGGCGTCGATCCGCTCCCGCCCGGCCCTGGCCGACCCGGTCCGGGAGATCGACCGCCTCACCGAACAGATTCTGGACCTGCGCGAACGCTCTCGGCGCAACCTCGCGGTCTCCCTGGACCGGGCCGCCGAGAACCTGGTCCACACCCGGGCCCGCCTGCACGCGCTGTCCCCGGCGACCACCCTGGCCCGGGGGTACGCGATCGTGCAGCGCGCCGACGGCTCGGTGGTGCGCTCGGCGGCCGAACCCGACGTGGGGGAGTCCCTGCGGGTGCGTTTCGCCGAGGACGGACTCACCGTCACCGTGGACGCCGTCGACGACGGCCCCGGCGCCGAGCCCGACAACACCGGAGGAGAACGATAGACATGGCCGACAAGGGTGCCGCGAAGGCCCAGAAGCCCGCGAAGACCGATAAACCCGACGAGCCGGAACTCGGCTACGAGGAGAGCCGCGAAGAGCTCAACACCGTGGTGCGCCGGTTGGAGGCGGGCGGATTGAGCCTCAAGGACTCCCTGGCGCTGTGGGAACGGGGGGAGGAGCTGGCCCGTATCTGCGAGCGCTGGCTGGAGGGGGCTCGCGCCACCATGGCCGCCGCCATGGACGAGCGGGAGAAGGACGACGCCCCGGGGAACGCGGACACGCCCTTCTAAGGCGTGTTCCGCGGATACTCACCCCGTCGCGAGCGGAGGGCGGCTGCGCCGTAGGCGTCCGCCGAGGACCTTCCCGGGGCGTCGCGCGGTGGGGCGGGTACTCGCGGAACACGGGCTGGGGCGTCAGTCTCCTCGGGCCCGGGGCCCGGTCTCGCGCGGGCCGTGGGGAGAGGGCGACGAGGTCCGGGGCCGTCGGGGGACGGTCCCGGTCACCTGCGGCCGTTCATCTGGTCGCCCAGTTCCCGGACGTTGCCGGGCAGCCCCCGGAACACCCCGATGACCAGGACCAGGGCGGTGCCCAGGAACAACCACGGGGCGACCTGCGCCAGACGGGAGGCCAGGGCGAGCAGGAGCACCCGGGCGAAACCCTCGTTGCCCAGGGCGAGCACGCTCTCGGCGGCGACCACCGCGGCGAAGAACGCGATGGGCGGGCTGACCGACAGTGACAGCAGGTCGCCCGTCCGGACCAGTGACACGGTCAGCAGACAGGCGAGCGTGAAGGCGACACCGGGCGCCGTGGGCAGTTCGGCCACGTGCGCGAGCACCGTTCCGGTGACGCTGAAGAGGGCGATGACCAGGACACCGCCCCGGCCGGTGAGCCGCGGGCCGTTCTGGCGGGCGCGGGGGGCGGCGGGACGCGGACCGTTCTTCGAGAGGGCCCCCGTCGGCCGCGCGGGTCCGGGCTTCCTGTTCTTCTGCGCGGTGCGGCCATGGCGGTCGGGCCGCACGAAGTACGGTGCCCGCCCGGGTTCCGGGCCGTCCGTCTTCCGCGTGGGCATGGCCGTTCGCCTCCCAAGTGTGTTACTCACAGTGTTTAGTGTGTCACTTCTCGTGAGTGTTCGGTGTCTTTTCCGGGGAACGTGTCGTCATTTCGTCCACTTGCCCCTTCCGTGCCGAACACGCCTTCCTCCCGTTGGACACCGGGATGGACCACCGTGGTTCCGGATGTTCGCGGATGAAGTGTCCACATTCGTCCCGAGAGTCGACGAGGGCGCCGGAGGGTCGACCTTTTCGGCCGGGGAAGAGCATTCCGATGTTCCCGGGCTCGCGTCTTTCTTTTTAGGTCGCTCCGTTGTGCCCGTTGTTTGTCAGCCGAATACTCGCATCCTCGGTGAGTTCCGGGGAGGTGACCGTCCGGGGCAACTCCTCCACCCCCGGGGAGCGCCCCAGCTCCTCGTCCACCAGGCCCAGCTCCTCGAACCTGCGCGCCGTCACCAGCACCCGGTTCTCCAGCGAGCCCACCGTCCGGTTGTAGGCCGAGACCGTCTTGGAGAGCGACCGCCCCAGATCCTCCACGTGCCCGCCCAGTGTGGCCAGCCGCGAGTGCAACTGCTTGCCCAGGTCGAACACCGCCCGCGCGTTCGCGCTCAACGCCTCCTGCTGCCAGGCGTACTGCGCGGTGCGCAACAGGGAGATCAGCGTCGTCGGCGTCGCGATGTGCACCCGACGCCCCATCGCGTACTCCAGCAGCGCGGGGTCGTGCTCCAGCGCCGGCGCCAGGAACGCCTCGCCCGGGATGAAGAGCACCACGAACTCCGGTGAGGGGCTCAACCCCGACCAGTACGCCTTGTCGGCCAGCTGGTCCACGTGTGTCCGCAGGTGGCGGGAGTGCGCCCGCAGCCGCTCCCGCGTCCCCTCCTCGTCGCCGGTCTCCACCGCGTCCAGATAGGCCGACAGCGGCACCTTGGAGTCCACGACGATGTTCTTGCCGCCGGCCAGGCGCACCACCATGTCGGGTCGGCGGGCCCCGTTGTCGACGGCCACCTGCTCCTCGAAGTCGCAGCGCGCGCTCATCCCCGCCAGCTCCGCCACCCGGCGCAACTGCACCTCTCCCCACCTGCCGCGCGCCTCCGGCCGGCGCAGCGCCGTCACCAGGGACCGGGTCTGATCGCGCAGCCGCTCGGACCCCTCGCGCACGTACTCGACCTGCTTGGCCAGCTCCGCGTGGGCGGCGGCCCGGCCGACGTCGGCTTCGCGCAACTGGCGTTCGACCCGGTCGAGCATCTCGGTCAGCGGCTCCACCATGCGTTCCACGGCCCGGCGCCGCTCGTCCATATCGTGCCCGGCCTGGACGCCGACCGCTCGCAACCGCCCCTCGGCCAGATCCAGGAAGTTCCGGTTGGTCTGGTCCAGGGCCTGGGCGGACAGCGCCCGGAACCGTTCGGCGAGCCGCTCCTCCATGAACTCGGCCCGTTCCCGCGCCGCCGCGGCCTCGGCCCGTGCCCGTTCGCCCTGACCCCGGGCCAGGAGCCACCCGAGCGCGACGCCCACGGCGATGCCGATGAGGAGTATCGCCACCAGTGAGAGGAGATCCATGGCGCCCCATGGTGTCAGTCCGTGCGGTCCCCGGTCTCCCCGCCACGCAGGACATCGGTGAGCACTCCCATCAAGTCCGGCATGTCCACCGCCCCGGGGGCGTAGGACCACTGGAGCTGGAGACCGTCCATCGCGGCGATGAGCAGGGTCGCCGCCTGCTCGGGGGTGGCCCCGCCGGCCAGCCGGTCGCCGTGGGCGGTGCGCAGGGCGTCGGCGAGGCGGACGCGCAGCGCCGCGAAGCGTTCGGTGAAGTAGTCGCCCGCGGGGTGGTCCTCGGCCAGGCCCTCGGCGGACAGCAGGGTGTAGAGCCGCACCACGCCCGGTCGCCCGGTGTTGCGCTCGACCACGTCGCGCAGCCGGTCCAGGTCGCTCAGCTCGCCGAACTCGGCGTCGTCGATCTCGTCGCGCCGGCTCAGCACGGAGATCAGCAGCGACTCCTTGGTGGGGAAGTGGTGCAGGAGCCCCTGCTGGCTGAGGCCGACCCGCTCGGCGACGGCGGCCAGGGAACTGTTGTGGAACCCGTGTTCGGCGAACTCCTCCAGGGCGGCGTCGACGATCTGCTCGCGTCGCGCCGTGGCCGGCGGGCGCCCGCGGCCGCGCCGGGGGCCCGTGGCGGGGACGGTTCTCTCGTTGCTCATGTCGGGTCTCAGGCTAGCCGCCCCCGTCGATCTCGGGGTGGGGCTTCCCAACCTCAGGTTAAGCGTTTAACCTGAGGTTCATCATTTCCCGAGTGCTCGGTAGGTAAATTCCGTGCGCGACCCCCGGAGGTTTCCCATGCGCGCATCCGACGACGCCCGCGAACGCCGTGTCGAGGAGGCCCTGGCCGCCCTCGACCTGGAGGGCCTGGTGTCCCTGCTCTCCGGCGATTCCATGTGGGCGCTCCCCGCGAACCCCGCCATCGGTCTCGGCCGCCTGGTCATGTCCGACGGCCCCGTCGGGGTGCGGGGTGAACACTGGACCCCCGACGACCCCTCGATCCAGCTGCCGAGCCCCACCGCCATCGCCGCCACCTGGGACCGTGACCTCGTCCGCACCGCCGGGCACCTGCTCGCCCAGGAGGCCAGGCGCAAGGGCGTGCACGTCCTGCTCGCCCCCGCCGTCAACATGCACCGCTCCCCGCTGGGCGGCCGCCACTTCGAGACCTACTCCGAGGATCCCCACCTCACCGCCGAGATCGGCGCCGCCTACGTCCTCGGCGTTCAGGAGGGGGGCGTGGCCACCACCGTCAAGCACTTCGTCGCCAACGACTCCGAGACCGACCGCTTCACCGTCGACGTGCGCGTCGACGAGCGCGCCCTGCGCGAGATCTACCTGGCCCCGTTCGAGCGCATCGTCGCCAAGGCCCGGCCCTGGGGCGTGATGGCCTCCTACAACAAGGTCAACGGCACCACCATGACCGAGCACGCCGAACTCAACGCGGTGCTGCGCGAGGAATGGGGCTTCGACGGCTTCATCGTCTCGGACTGGACCGCCGCCCGCGACACCGTCGCCGACGCGCTCGCCGGCCTGGACGTGGCCATGCCCGGACCCAACTCCGTCTACGGCCGACACCTCGTCGACGCCGTTCGCGACGGCCGTGTCCCGAAGGAGGTCGTGAGCGGTCTCGCCCGCCGGGTGCTGCGTCTGGCGGCCCGGGTGGGGGTGCTCGACGGCGCCGATCCCGTCGTGGCCCCGGCGGACCGGCCCGCCGACCTCGACGGTCGCGCCGTCGCCCGTGAACTCGCCGCCCGCTCCTTCGTCCTGCTGCGCAACGAGAACGCCTCCCTGCCCCTCGCCCCCGCCCGGGTCCGCCGCGTCGCGCTCATCGGACTGCCCGCCGCGGAGGCCCGCACCAGTGGCGGTGGCAGCGCCGGCGTCTTCGCCGAACGCATCGTGTCCCCGCTCGAAGGACTGCGCGCCGCACTGCCCGACGACGTCGAACTCGTGCACGTCGTCGGCACCGACCCCCGCACGAGCCCGCCCCCCGTGCGGGCACCGCTCACCGCCGTGTTCCGGGCGGCCGACGGGCGGGCCCTGACCACCGAATCCCTGTCCGACGGCACCGCCCGCTGGATCGGGGAACTCCCCTCGGGGGTCTCCAACACCGAGCTCGACCGCGTCGAGGTCGGCGGAGAGTTCACCCCGCAGGAGAGCGGCGACCACCTGATCGGCATCTCCGGCGCGGGTCGCTACGTGCTCACCGTCGACGGCGCCACCGTGTTCGACGGGGAACTGCTCGCCGAGGGCGACGACCCGGCCGCCGCCATGTTCGCCCCGCCCACCACCACGGTGCCGGTCGCGTTGACCGAGGGGAGGCCGGTCCGGATCACCGTCACGAAGGCCCACGAGGACCTGGGGATGGGCGACTTCGCCTTCATCGGGTTCACCCTCACCCACCGCGCCCCGCTGGCCGACGAGGCCGACCTGCTGGCCGAGGCGGTCGAGACGGCCCGCGGCGCCGACATCGCGATCGTCATGGTGGGGACCACCGAGGAGGTCGAGTCGGAGGGCTTCGACCGGGACTCCCTCGTCCTGCCGGGCCGCCAGGACGACCTCGTCGCCCGTGTCGCCGAGGTCAATGACCGCACCGTCGTCGTGGTCTCGGCCGGAGCGCCGGTGGAGATGCCCTGGCGGGAGGACGTGTCGGCGATCCTGCTCGCCTGGTTCGGCGGCCAGGAGGTCGGCGGCGCGCTCGCCGACGTGCTGCTCGGTGAGGCCGACCCGTCCGGACGGCTGCCCACCACGTGGCCGGCCGCTCTGGCCGACGCCCCGGTCTCCGCCGTGGTGCCCGAGGACGGTGTGCTGGAGTACGGCGAGGGCGTGTTCATCGGCTACCGGGGCTGGGAGCGCGACGGCGTCGCCCCCGCCTACTGGTTCGGTCACGGGTTGTCGTACACCGAATGGCGCTACGACACCCTCCAGGTCGCCCCGGTCGAGAACACCGAGGCGGGGGAGGAGCCCCTCGCGGCCCGGGTGCGCGTGCGCCTGACCAACGTCGGCGAGCGGGCCGGCCGCGAGGTCGTGCAGGTGTACCTGGCCCCGCACGAGCCGGGCGACCGCCCGGCCAAGGTCCTGGCCGGGTTCGCGCCCGTGGCCGCCGACGCGGGGGAGACGGTCGAGGTCGAGGTCGCCGTTCCGCGCGACGCCATCCGCACCTGGGCCGAGGACGCCGGCGAGTGGGAGTACGTCGCCGGAGGATACGACCTGCTGGTGGGGCGCTCCTACGCGGACACGCGCCTGACCGCCCGCGTCGAGCTGGAGTAGCCCGTCGCCCAAGGAGAGGGGAGCGGGCGGCGCGCGGGCGTGCCGTCCGCGGTCCGCCCGGGGACCCCGTGCCCCTCCCCCCGGGCCGCGCGGGGTCAGGTCTGACGGCGGACGGGCACCGGGGACCACGGTGAGAGGTGGACCTCGGTGCCCTCCGTGATCGACTCGACGACGCGGCGGGCGATCTCCTCCGGGCTCTCGCTCTCCACGCGCACGCTGGACAGTGTGGGCCGCAGCATGCGGCACAGCATCACGTCATCGGCGCCCATCAACCCCACCCGGCCCGGGACGTCCACCCCCGCGTCGAGCAGGGCGCCCAGCAGCAGCCCGGCGAACTCGTCGTCGTAGCCGAACACGCCCTCGGGCAGACCTTCCTCCCCCCACGCGGCGACGATCCCGGCGGCCGACCCGGGGGAGTACGCCATCTCGTGGACGCGCACCGACGCGCCGACCTCGGCCGCCGCCTCGCGCACCCCCTCCAACCGGCCCTCACCCATGACGCGCAGCGGCGGGTCGACCGGCACCACCACCGCCAGGTCGCGGTATCCGCGTTCGAGCAGGTCCCGGCCGGCCGCCAAGCCGATCGCCCGGTGGTCCATGACCAGGGTCGACAGCCCCGTGCCCTTCGCGGCGGCCGGGTCCGACCCCATGCCGAACACCCGGATCCCCGCCTTGAGCAGCAGCGCCACACCGGCCGGGGTGAGCCGGTCGTCGCCGGCGATGACGGCGGCCGGTCGCAGCGCGGCCCAGGAACGCGCCGCCTTCACCCCCCTGTGGCGTTCGGCCCCGTACTGCATGAGCGTGTAGCCCAGGTCGCGCAGGGCGCGGGTGAACTCGTACAGGAACCCCGTCGCCAAGGGCCCGTGCACCACGTCGAAGTGGACGTACAGCACGAGGTCCCGGCTCCCGGTGCGCAGCGACCGGGCGTTGGCGTGCGGGACGTACCCCAGTTCGTCGGCGATCGCGCGGACCCGCGCCCGGGTCTCCTCGGGGATGCGTGCGCCGGCCGGGGCATCGTTGAGCACGTACGACACGGTCGCGGTGGACACACCCGCCTGTCGGGCGATGTCGGTGATGGTCGCGGGCCGGGGGCGGATCGAAGTCATGCGGCTATCTTGCCCTGCCTGTTCGGGGCCGGGATGGGGGCGCCCGGCCTGGATGTGCGCTCGTGTGAAGTTCTGATGACGAGGCCGTTGACAATGGTTAAACGTATAACCTAGCTTAATCGCATAACCAACGCCTGAACAGGTGTTTCTCACTCCGGCTCACGCCAAGGATGATGCGACATGTCCGAACACGTATCCCCCCTCTCGGACCAGGGACCGCCTTCCGCGACCACGCCCGCGACCGGCCGCCGGAGCATGCGGCGCCTGATCCCGATGCTCGGTGTCGGCAACCTCGCCGTCTACGCCTTCTACCTCGGCATCGGCGCCGTCCTGCTGCCTCTCCAGGTCCAGGGCCTCACCCCCGGGGACGAGGAGGCCGCGGTCGCCAACCTCGGCCTGGTCTCGGGCATCGCCGCCGTCTTCGGCACGGTGTTCAACCCCATCGGCGGCGCCCTCTCCGACCGCACCCGCTCCCGGTGGGGTCGGCGCAACCCGTGGATCCTCGGGGGCGCGCTGGCCGGATTCCTGCTGGTCCTCGTGCTCGGCTTCGCCGACTCCCTGCTCATGGTCGTCGTCGGCTGGTGCCTGGCCCAGGGCGCCATGAACCTCCACCAGGCGGCCGTCACCGCGATCATCCCCGACCGTGTCCCCTACGGACGCCGGGGCACGGCCGCCGCGGCCATGGGCATCGCCATCGCCCTCGCCGGTGTGGTCGGCACCGGCGTGGCCACGCTGTTCACCGACTCCCTCCCGCTCGGCCACATCCTCCTCGGCGGTCTCGTCGTGGCGGTCGCCGTCCTGCTCACCACCGCGACCCACGACCCCCGCGGCGACGAACTCCCCCCGCGGGTCGCCGCCGACCGGATCGGCCCCCTCGCCGCCCTGGGCCGTTTCCTGTCCGCCCTGTCCCACCGCGACTTCGCGCTGGTGTTCGTCGGCCGCGCCCTGCTCTTCCTCGGCTACTTCCTCATCTTCGGGTTCCAGCTCTACATCCTCGACTACTTCATCGAGCTGCCCGAGGGCCTGGCCCCCGCCGCCGCCGTGACGATCCTCAGCCTCATCACCGCCGTGGCCACCATCGTCACCACGGCGATCGGGGGACCGCTCTCGGACCGCTTCGACCGCCGCCGTCTCTTCGCCCTGGTCTGCGGTGTGGTCTCGGCCGGCGCGATGCTCATCCCCTTCTTCGTGCCGACCTGGACGGGGATGCTCGTCTTCGCCCTCGTCAACGGCAGCGCCTTCGGCTGCTTCATGGCCGTCGACACGGCGCTGGCCACCCTGGTCCTGCCCAGCGGCGCCGACGCCGCCCGCGACATGGGCGTGCTCAACATCGCCGCCGCAGGACCGCAGGTCATCGCCCCGTTCGTCGCCTCGGCGATCATCCTCCACCTCGGCGGCTACGGCTCCCTGTTCCTGGTCGGCTCCACCGTCGGCCTGCTCGGGGCGCTCGCCATCGTCTTCGTCCGCGGTGTCCGCTGACCCCGCCCGCCACCCCGCACGACCACCGAAGGGATTCCCCATGGAACTGGCCACCTACGACAGCGGTACCGGCGACCGCACCGCCCTGCTGATCCACGGCGCCATGTCCGACCACGGCACCTGGCACGCCGTCGAGGCCCATCTGATCGGCCTGGGTTACCGGGTGATCGGTGTCGACATGCGCGGGCACGGGCGCAGCCCGCGCGGCGACTACGGCGTGGCGGCGCTGGGCGACGACCTGGTCGACTCGCTGCCCGTCGGCGCGGACCTGGCCATCGGTCACTCGATGGGCGGTCTGGCGCTGGCCCTCGCCGTGGAGCGCCTGACCCCGGCCCGCGCCGTCTACTCCGACCCCGCCTTCGGGTTCGCCCAGGTCACCCCCGGTGCGAGCGAGGCCATGCGGCGGATGGTGGCCGAGGCCACGGCCGAGAGCGTGCGCGCCATGAACCCGCGCTGGAGCGACGCCGACATCGCCGCCGAACTCGCCGGGTTCGCCGCCTTCGACCCGGCGTTCTTCGACGTCATCGCCGACGCCGCCGATCGTGACCCGATGCCCGCCGAGGCCGTGGTGCCCTCCCTGGTGCAGCTGGCCGACCCCAGCTTCACCGTCGACGCCGAAGGCGCCCGCCGACTGACCGAACGCGGATTCGAGGTCCGGACCGTCGTCGGTGCCGGGCACTGCGTCCACCGCGACGACCTGCGCGGTTTCCTGGCCTCCCTCGACGGCTGGCTCTGACCCGACCGCGCGGTGCCCGTCCCCCCACGGGCACCGCGTCCCGCCCCACCCCTGAGACCCCCCGACCGAAGGACCCGTCATGACACCGATGCGGCGCACGCTCGCCTCGACCGCCCTCCTCCTGATCGCCGCCACCGCCTGCGCCGCCCCCGACGACCCGTCGGCCCCCGAAGGGCGCGTTCTCGCCGACTTCCCGCCCGCCTCGCTGGAGGGTGTGCGCGTCCTCGTCGGCAACGACGACTCCATGCGCGGCGAAGAGCCCGACGGCGGCGACGGCCTGGGCCTGTACGCCCTGCGCGCGGCCCTGTGCGACGCCGGTGCCGACGTGGTCGTCTTCGCGCCCTGGGCGCAGCAGTCGAGCATGAGCGCCGCCCTGTCCCACGAGGGCGCCTTCGGACTGGGGGCCCCGCCGGCCCCGCCCGAGGAGTACGCCGACGCCTGCTCCGACGCACCCTCCGGCGGCGCGGTCCACGGGGTGTGCGTCGAGGAGGGGCCCTGCCGCCCGGACTCGCCCAGCGCCACCCCGGTGGACGCCCTCGGCTTCGCCCTCGCCCACGGCCTGCCCGAGGTCGTCGGCTGGGACGGCCCGCCGGACCTGGTCGTCTCCGGCGTCAACTCCGGCCCCAACGTCGCCTCGCAGATCCCCCACTCGGGGACGATCGGCGTCGCCTCGGCCGCCGTCGCGGCCGGGGTGCCCGCGCTCGCCCTGAGCGCGAGCGTGAACGAGGACCTCGTGGTCACCCCCGAGACCCTCACCGCCACCGCCGCCTTCGGCACCGACCTCATCGCCCGGATGCACGGTGCCGACCTGCTCACCGGCGGGTCCGACGGGTACGTGGTCAACGTCAACCACCCGGCCTCACCCGACGGCGCGCCGGGCACCGACGTCCGCTGGACCCGGGCGGGCGCCGGGACGGTCCTGGCCGTCGACTACGAGGGAGAGGACGCCTTCACCCCGGCCATGCGGCTGTGCGGACCCGAGGCGCCCGGCTGTCTCCCCGAGACCCGGGACGACGCCGACGCCATCGCCCTGTTGGCGGAGGGGGCCGTGTCGGTGAGCGCGCTCACCGTCGATCGCGCGTACGCCTCCGGTGAGGACCCGACGACGGTCGAAGGGCTGTCCGAACTCGTCACCGTCCTCGGGAACGGCTGAGGGCCGGGGCTCCGGGCCCGGCGTCGGAGGGGCGGAGTCGAGGAAGGAAAAATGCGCGGGCGCGTCCGATTCCGGTCATTTCCCTTCTCGTCCTCCGGATCGTCCGAGAAGCTGAGGTGACCGACCCGGTCGACCGGCCTCTCCCATCCCGGTCCCGGACGGCTCTCGCCCCTTTGCAAGGAGTCCCATGAACCTGGAGACCTACACCAACGGCAGCGGAGAAAGAACGGCGATCCTCGTCCACGGGGCGGCGGCGGACCACGGAACCTGGCACGCCGTCGAATCCGCCCTCATCGAGCGCGGCCACCGCGTCGTGAGCGTCGACATGCGCGGGCACGGGCGCAGCCCGCGCGGCGATTACAGCCTGGCGGCGCTGGGCGACGACCTGGTCGACTCGCTGCCCGTCGGCGCGGACCTGGCCATCGGTCACTCGATGGGCGGTCTGGCGCTGTCCCTGGCCGTGGAGCGCCTGGCCCCGGCCCACGCCGTCTACGTCGACCCGGCCTTCCGGCTGCCGCCCATGCCCGCCGACGCCGGCGAGCGCATGCGCCGGGTGTTCGCCACCGCCGACGCCGCGCACGTGCGCGCGATGAACCCGCGCTGGAACGATCTCGACGTCGCCCGGGAACTGGCCGGGTTCGCCGCCTGCGACCCCGAGTTCTACACCTTCGTCGCCGAGGAGGTCGCCGGTCGCGACCTCCTGCCGGACGAGCCGCACGTGCCCTCCCTGGTCCTGCACGCCGAGAACACCATCACGATCGACGCCCGGACCGCCGACGAACTCGCCGACCGCGGATTCGACGTGCGCATGGTGCCGAACGCCGCCCACTGCATCCACCGCGACGACCTCCCCGGGCTCCTCGCCGAACTCGACTCCTGGGTCCGAGTGGCCGCGACCTGACCGGAGCGGGGCGCGAATCGGTCGCGCCCCGACCCCTCCGGACGGGGGCTCCCCCTCCCGGGGCGGTGACGGCACCCCGAGACCGGTGGACCCCGCGGCCGCTCCGCGCCATCGGCGGGGGCCGGTCAGGCGCAGACCTTCAACGCCTTCCGCCAGGCCTCCACCGACGTCCAGAAGCCCGACCCGGCGGGCTCCGGTGTGAAGAGCCAGGTCCTCTCCCACGCCGGGGACGCCCGACCCGCGATCTCCCGGCTCGGCGGGTACGGCGGCCGTCCGTTGACCGGGTACCACGTGTACTCCAACGGCTCCAGCAGGGCCATCAGGCGTTCCTCCAGGCCCCGCCCCGGGCGTACCTTGACCAACATCCACGGCCGGAACCGGCGCAGCACCTCCAGGCCGCCCGCGATCACGTCCGGTTCGGTGCCCGCCGTGTCGATCTTCAGCACGCTGGGGGAGCAGCCCACCGACTCGTTCCACCGGGCCAGGGTCGCGGCCCGCACCGTGATCCCCGACAGGTCGTGGCGACCGGACCGCTCGATCGTGTTGCACATGTCGTTGTGCCGGGCCCGTCGCAGGTACGCGGTGCCGTTGTGGTTGCTCAACGCGACCTCCGCCACCGTGAACCCCAGTTCGGCCCCCTCGGACACGGAACGGGCCGCCGCGGCGATCTCCGGGGTCGGCTCGAACGCGAACACGGGCCGTCCGGAACGCGCCGCGGCCAACATCGCGTACACCCCCACCCCCGCGCCCACGTCGAGCACCGCGCCCGGCCGTGTGTGCCCGAGCATCGCGAGGAAACAGGACAGGCTGTCGGGTTCGTGCCCGGCCAGGCCGTGGGCGGCCAGTCGACGGGGCACCGTCAGGTAACCGGGCAGGTGCAGGGTCACCGAGTCGGGGCCGAGTCGGCGGGCGTCGGTGTCCGGGCGGGGCAGGTCCAGGGTGAAAACGCGGCTCCACGGGGGCACCCTGGCGGGGTTCAGACCTCCCATGCTCCGCGGTAGCCGGACGCGTATCCGCCGGGTGGCGAATCGCACCAGCGGGTAGCGGCGCACGAGTTCGCGAAGTTGATCGGTGACCATGCTCTCTCCCCAGGGAACAGGACCTCGGGACCGGGGCGCGCACCCGGGTCGACCCCGGGACGCGCCGGTTCCCGGCCCCGTGGCCGTGGCACGTCGGCCGGAGGGGACGGAGGGGAAAGGGGCCGACGGTTCGGACATCTCCCGCACCGGTCCCCGGCGGCATGAACCGAACCTACTGTGAGTAGTCATCCCTGCGCACTGTGTTTCGGTGAATGGCCCCGCTTTCCTCCCCGACGGACCGCCCGCCCCGTCGGGCCGCATAGACTCTCACCTTGTGAGTCTGTCTATCGGGATCGTCGGACTGCCCAACGTCGGCAAGTCCACCCTCTTCAACGCGCTGACCAAGAACGACGCTCTGGCCGCGAACTACCCGTTCGCGACCATCGAGCCCAACGTCGGAGTCGTCGGCGTGCCCGATGGCCGACTCGGTAGGCTCGCCGAGATCTTCGGCTCCGCCAAGATCCTCCCGGCGACCGTCGACTTCGTCGACATCGCCGGCATCGTGCGCGGCGCCTCCACCGGCGAGGGCCTGGGCAACAAGTTCCTCGCCAACATCCGCGAGAGCGACGCGATCTGCCAGGTGATCCGGGTCTTCGACGACCCCGACGTCACGCACGTCGACGGTGAGGTCGAACCCTCCCGCGACATCGAGACGATCAACACAGAGCTGATCCTCGCCGACCTCCAGACCCTGGAGAAGGCCCTGCCGCGCCTGGAGAAGGACGCCAAGCGCAACGCCAAGGACAAGGACTCCCAGGAGCTGCTGGCCGCCGCCCGCGCCGCCCAGGACATCCTCGACGGCGGCACCTCGCTGTACGCGGCGAAGGACGTCGACCTGGCCCGCCTGCGCGAGCTGAGCCTGCTCACGGTCAAGCCGTTCATCTACGTGTTCAACCTCGACAGCGGCGAACTCGCCGACGAGGCCCTGCGCGCCAAGCTCCAGGAGCTGGTCTCCCCGGCCGAGGCGATCTTCCTGGACGCCAAGATCGAGGCCGAGCTGGCCGAGCTGGACGACGACGAGGCCCAGGAGCTGCTGGAGTCCATGGGACAGACCGAGTCGGGTCTGGCCCAGCTGGCCCGCGTCGGGTTCGACACCCTGGGGTTGCAGACCTACCTCACCGCCGGGCCCAAGGAGGCCCGCGCCTGGACCATCAAGAAGGGCGCCACCGCCCCGGAGGCGGCGGGGGTCATCCACACCGACTTCCAGCGCGGCTTCATCAAGGCCGAGGTGGTCTCCTACGACGACCTGATCGCGGCCGGCGACATGCAGGCCGCCCGTGCCGCGGGCAAGGTCCGCATGGAGGGCAAGGACTACGTGATGGCCGACGGCGACGTGGTGGAGTTCCGCTTCAACGTGTAGGCGGGGAGCGCGACCGCCGGTCGGGCGATGACACCCGAGGCAGGGGCCGGATCTTCGGATCCGGCCCCTGCCCGTCGTTCCCTGCGACCGGATAGGTCTCGGCGAGGGCCCGGCGCCGGAACGCTCGGCCCGAACGGCGGGACGCCCAGCGGGACAGGGGCCGACGGGACGTTCGGGGTGCCGGGCACGGCCCGGACCCACACGAGGACGAGGAGGCCGGACGCGTCCCGGAGAGGCGGGGCGGGGCGCCACCCGGTTGTCGCGCCGGGGCGTTCCGAGGCCCTCGTGAGCCGTACGGGTCAGCCGGAGTGCATGGGCTCGTAGTGGCCCTCGTGCCCCGTCGGGCGGGGCAGGAAGTCGGGCACGGTGCGCCGGGCCGCGTTCCGCAGTCGCTCCCGGGCCTCCTCCTCCAGTTCGTCGAGCGGGTGGCCGTCGAGGGCGTCCCGCCACGACGCCGGCGCCGTGAAGAGGGTCAGGGCCTCCGCCAGGTCGGCGGCGGCCAGCGTGGCCCGCCCCTCGGAGTCGGCGTACAGCACCGGCCGTGGCGTCCCGGCCGGACCGCACAGGAAATACGTGCCGCCCGAGGCGCACCCCGCGATCGGGACGGGGCGTTCGCCGTCGGGCAGCTCCAGTTCCTCGATCGGGTCCACCCGTTCGACGTCGAAGTCCCCGACCAGGTCCAGCGCCGCCCGCAGCGCCCCGTCGTCCCGGATCCGCGCCAACACGTCCTCATCGTCCATGCCCGCGAACCTAGCCCCGCCCTCGGACGTTCAGGCGGGCGTCCCCTCGGTGAGCGGGGGCTCCTCGGGGACGCGGGCCAGGCCGCCCAGCACGATGAACGCCTGCGCCGCCGTGTAGGTCGCCATCACCCAGAACCCGCTCGCGGGCAGGTCGAAGTCCGGGGTGAACGCGCGCAGCGCGATCAGCCCGTCCGACAGCAGGAACAGCGCCCCGCCGACCGCCGTCCACCGGTGCACCCCCACGGCCAGGATCGCCATCGCCCCCAGCAGCAGCCCGTAGACCAGCACCGGCACCAGCAGCGCCCCCACGCCCGGCGCGCACAGCGACACCAGACCGGCCACCACCACCCCGTAGGGCACCAGCAGGGTCCGGTTCCGGTACAGCGGGCTGTTCGCCCGCCACGGCCAGAAAGCGATGACGTACACCACCTGCGCCACCAGGAAGAAGCCCACCATCACCAGGAACGCCGCGTCACCGGACGCCAGGGCCGGGGCGGTGTCGCCCAGCCAGGAGAAGAAGAGGGCGATCAGCACCAGCCCCGTGAAGCGCCCGCGCGGGCGCGGGACGGCGGCCAGCACGAACGCCGCCAGGACGGGCATGAGCAGTGCCTGGGTGGGGCGGGACCAGGATTCGGGGCCGGTGAGCTGCACGATGAGGTGCGCCGCCGTGATCAGGACGAACAGGGTGAGCAACGCGCGGGGGAGGGGGCTGCGGGGGATCATCGCGCCATCATAGGCATCCTCGTCGCGCATCCCTGGGGGAGACCCCGGTCACAGTCCGGCCGTCGCGGCCTGTCGCTCAGGACACATGTTGCTCTCCGTCCGGTGACTAATCCATTTTCGGGCGGACCATAAAGCGAGGAAGGTGTACAACCAACAGATAGGTTCGTCTGCTTATTGCCGTATTGTTCCTCTTTTGAGAACTTCGACTGTTGCGCGCAATGCGCGGTTGGCGGGGAAACGCGGAGCGCCCATGTCCGCGCCCAACCCGCACAATGCCTCACTATAGGGATGGGGTAGACAAGGGCATGGCGGGTACGCCGTCCGACCGGACGGCCTGGAACTGTGTGCAGGAGGTCGGGGATGGCGAACGCACCACGGCGCGGTGCCGCCGTGCGCGAGCGTGAGGACGACGTGGAGTACGACGTCCCCCGCCCCCGCCGGTCGCGCGCCGGGGCCGGCGGCCGCTGGTGGGTCGGTGTGGGCCGTGCCGTCCTGTGGGCGTTCCTCATCGTCGTCATCTTCAACGGCATCTGGTTCCCCCTGCGCGGTGGGCTCGCCCTCCCCGCTTCCGAGCCCGAACCGGAGGTGACCGAGACCTCCGCCTTCCCCGAGACCTCGGCCGCCGCCTTCGCCCTCCGCTTCGCCGACGCCTACCTCGACACCGAGGACGTCGAGTCCCGACGCTCGGCCCTGGCCGCCTTCGTCCCCGAAGGCGAGGCCACCGCGCTCGACGCCCCCGCCGACTCCCTCGCCGGTGAGAACCTCGCCGTCACCGCCGTCGACGTCAAGGACGACAACAACGCCCTCGTCGTCATCCGCGCCGACGTCAACGGCGAACCCATGAGCCTGGAGGTCCCCGTCTACGCCGACGGCGACTCCCTGGTGATCTCCGGCAGTCCCGCCCTGCTGGCCGCCCCCGACCGCGCGTCGCTGCCCGAGCGGGCGGCCTTCGACACCGATCCCGCCGCCGCCGACCAGTTGCGGGAGGTGCTCATCGGCTTCTTCGGCGCCTACGCGCAGCAGCCGGACCACCTCGACCGCTACCTCGAACCCGGTGCCACGATCGTCCCGCTTCCGGCGAACAGCCTGGAATTCTCCGAACTGTCCGATCCCGTGGTGCCATCCCGGACCTCGACCGGGGATGATGACGTACGAGAGGTGGCCGTCACCGTGGACTGGGTACTGCCCGCCCCCGAAGGGGAGCGGACCGGCACGTTGACACAGGGCTATCTGGTCACCGTCGTGAACTCCGGAAACGAGTGGCACGTACGTGACATCCAGGGCGCCCCGCACTCGTTCGGCGGATGACGGGGCACGTAGGCAAGGAGACGAGAAGGACCATGCGCACAGCAGCAACGACACCGGGAGGCGGCGCCTGACATGCTCCCCCTGCTGTCATCCGCCGCGGACACCATGACCGTGTTCGGCGGAGTCGATCCCATCGTCCTGGCCGACGCCAACGCCCCCGACACCGGTGGACTCGCGGACTTCCTGCGCGGTTTCTTCGGACCGCTCTTCCTCGTCATCGTGTCCATCGTCGCGATCTTCTTCCTGTTCACCAGGGAGATCACGCGATTCGCTCAGTTCATCATCCTGGCGATCTTCATCGGGATCGTCTTCTACGTCCCCGGCATCATCGAGGTCATCGCGGTGGCGCTCGCGCGAGCGATGGGCGTATCGACGGAATAGGCGAGGGAGGCCGGGAACGTGGATCTGCCCACGTACACCAACATCTGGCGTATCGAGAAGCGGCTGTACAAGCTCTACGATTTCCGGCTGCCCATGCCGCTCCCGGTGGGGACCTTCGGTGTCGCCCTGGGCGTGTTCGCGCTGTGGGTGATCCTGCTCGGCATTCTCAACGCCCCGTTCGTGTTCGGCAACGGGTGGCACCTGGTCCTGTGGGTGGTGCCGCCCGGTGTCATCACGGTGTTGGTCACCCGGCCCGTCATCGAGGGCAAACGCCTCACCGAACTGCTGCTGTCCCAGGCGCGCTTCCTCGCCGAGGCGCGGGTGTACACCCGGTTGACCCCCGAGTACGAACCCGCCGAGATCCGTGTCGCGGTGCGCGTCTGGCACCGTGACCCGGCTTCGGGGCCGCTGCCGTCGCCGCGACGGCGCTTCGAGCGCGAGATCGCCGTGCCCGAGACCGTCCGGGCGGAGGCCGCCGAGGTCGTCGAGGTCGTCGAGGAACACCGACCGGCGCCGGAGCAGGCACCTCCGTTGCGCCGCGTCGCGGCCCAGACCCCACCCGCGCCCCAGAAGGCCGCCCCGCCGGAACCGGCCCGCCCGGGTCCGGTGCGCGCTCACGCCGCCGAGCACTCCGAACCGGTCCGCGTGATCGAGGAGCACCCCGAACCGGTCCGCGTGGTCGCCGAGCACCCCGAACCGGCGCGCGAGACCGCGCCGGAGCCCGAACGGTCCTCCGTGGCCACGGTGACCGCCGTGGAGCGGAGTGTGGAGGAGGACACGGGGGGCGACGAGGAGACCCCGGAGGGCGCGACCGGGGACGGGCGCCCGGGAGTGGGCGTCCGGATGCTCAACTACTTCGGATTCGCCCTGGACCGGACCCCGGCCGAACCGGCGCGTCCTCACGCGGACGACTTCGAGGAGGGGTTCGCCGAACCCGTCTACGACACGGTGGGGGAGGCGGAGCGCGACAGCGACGAGTGGTTCTCCCGTCTGCGCGCCTCCTCGGGGCAGACGCCGGTCGGCCTCACCTCCAAGAGCGCCTACGCGGACTCGGACACCTCCGCGTTCAGCCGGGAGGAGATCACCGAGGCCATCGCCCGCGAGGCCGACGAGTCGACGGCGGCCCGCCGGCTGCGCGGCCGTACCCAGGGCATCCGGGTGACCCGCGAACTGGAGGAGCGCAGGGCTGAGGACCCCGGTCCCGCCGAGGAGCGGGCCCCGGCCCGGCCCCGCCGTACGGGCCGACCGCACGCCGCCCCGTGGGACCTGGAGGAGACGGCGGAGGAGAGCGGGCCGGGGTACGACGTCTCCGACTACGCGCAGCGCTACGCGGCCGCCACGGGCCGCCCCGCGGCCAAACCCACCTCCGCGCCCTGGCTCCCCCAGGACTCCGAGGACGCGGAGGACGACCCGGTCCGCGCCGCCGAGGGCTCCCTCGACCCGGGCCCGGAGTCCCGCACCGCCGTCCCCGACGCTCCGAAGTCCGTCACGGCACCGGAGGAGCGCACCGCCGCTCCCACGGACTCGGACGACGACGTGCCCGTCCCACGCACCCCGACCTCCCCCGCGGCTTCGAGGCCCGGCCCCGTCACGGCACCGGAGGCCCCTGCCTCCGTTCCCGCGCGCACTCCGAACGAGCGCGGTTCGCGCACCGACACCCCGGCCCCGAAGCCCGGACCGGCCGGCGCGCGGACCTCCGAGGTCCGTTCCGCCCCGGTGGCGGACGCACGTCCGGCGTCCCCCGGGCGCACCCCGGAGGACGGCGACGACTCGACCGCGCCCGTGGGCGCGAAGACCGGACCGGTCAAGGACCCGGAGGCCCGTGCCTCCGCTCCCGCGCGCACTCCCGAGAAGGACCTCCCGGCCGTCGAGGACGCCCCGGAGCGGATCTCGGGGGCTGCGGAGGACGGCGCGGACGCTCCGGAGGGGATACGGGCCTCGGAGGGCGAGGCCGCTCAGACCAAGCCGCCGCTGGAACTCGACCACGGCACCGGCGAGCACGAGGCCATGCCCGCCCAGCCCAGCGACGACGAGGACCACGGCCCCGAGTGGAACGAGCACATGACCGTGCTCGACCGCCACCTCAGCACCGCCGACACCCCGGCCCCGCCGCGACCCACGTTCGCCGACGTCGTGCCCACCGGAGAACGCGACGTCAAGGACTCCCCCGAGTGGTTCGACGACGGCAAGAAGCGCCACCCCGACCAGCCCAGGGTCGGCGACAGGGACAACCCGGTCATCCCGGCCGAGGAACTGCGCGAGAGCGCCGTCGCCGAGGAGAGGCCCCTCGCGAAGCCGCCCACCCAGCTCGACCACGGCACCGGTGAACTCGCCGGTTTCGCCGAGGTCCGGGAAGGCCCCGAACACCGCCGCACCGCCGCCGAGCTCGAACAGGCCGAGGCGGCCGCCCTGGCCCGCCGCCGTTCGGCGCGGCCCGCCCCCGAGGAGGCCCCCACCGAGGAGCCGTCCTCGGCCAAGTGGAGCATGCGCGCCGCCGGTGGCGCCGCGCCGATCGTCCACGACACCGGGTCCGAGCCCTCCACGGCCCCGGGGTACGACCCCCACGACGGTGTGTTCCACCGGGTCGCCCAGAACGCCCGCCGCATCGGCCGGCTCTTCGGTCAGCCCGCCCCGGGTGAAGAACCCGAGCCGCCCCGGCGCGAACCCCGATCCGACCTCGAACTCGACCACGGCACCGGCGAGCAGGAGAGCCTGGGCGACACCCCCGCCGGCGTCCCCGCGCTCCGGATCGAGGAACCCGCCCCCGAACCCGCCGCCGACTCCGGCGGCACCCGCGGCTGGCGCCGGTTGGCCAAGGTCGTCACCGGCGGCGCCGCCCCGGTCCGTTCCGAACTGTCCTCGGAGGACATCGAGCGCCTGCGCACCCCGCTGGACCGCCCCCGAGGGCTCGTCGTCCTGGGGTGCACCGGTGGCGCCGGGCAGACCGTCACCACGCTGATGATCGGCCACACCCTGGCCGAGTACCGGGACGAGCGCATCGTCGCCGTCGACGTCAACCCGGGCCCCAACGGCCTGTCCCGACGCATCGGTGCCCAGGCTCCCGAGACCCTGACCGCGCTGCTCGCCAACGCCGACGCCATCGGCGACCAGGAGCGGATGAGCGCCTACACCAGTCGTACCCAGACCGGCCTGGAGGTCGTCCAGACCCTCGACGACCCCTACGTCCAGACCCTCGACGACCGCGACTACGCACAGCTCACCGAGCTTCTCGGCGGGTTCTACGCGGTCACCGTCCTGGACCCGGCGGCCACCGGCGTCGCCCGCGCCCTGCCCGCCGCCGACGGGCTGGTCCTGGTCGCCCCGGCCAACGCCGACGCCGAGCGCGCGGTCTCGATGACCTTCGACTGGCTCGACGGCAACGGTCACGGCGCGCTGCGCGCCAACTCGGTGCTGGTCGTCAACGGGGTCAGCAAGCGCAGTCTCCCCGACGTCGACGCCGCCGAGCGGGTGGCCCGGGGTCGATGCCGGGCGATCGTCCGCATCCCGTGGGACGACCACCTCGGTTCCTCCTACACGCGCATCGACGTCGGCGCCCTGCGGGCCAACACCAAACGCGCCCACGGCGCCCTCGCCGGCGTCATCGTCGACAAGCTCCTGACCTGACGTCCCGCGGCACGGTGCCGACCTCGTCCAGGCCTCGGAAACCGTGCCCCGAGTGCTTCACGGTCCTCTGAAGACGACACGGTGGCCGCGACCTCCTGAAAGTCAGGGTGTCGCGACCACCGCCGGAACCCGGGAACCGGGCGGGGCGTCGTGCGTGAGCGGGTCAGCCCCCGGCGGGGGTGAAGTCGCGGGAGGCCAGGAACCCCGGCCGGGGCTCGGCCGCCGAGAACGGCTTCTCGCAGACGTTCTCCACGCTGTTGTAGACGACGAACAGGTTGGAGCGCGCGAACGGCGTGATGTTCGCCCCGGCCCCGTACATGCAGTTGGAGTCGAACACCGTCACGTCGCCGGCCTCCGCGCTCAGCACGTCGATCCCGTGCCGTCCGGCCAGGATCGTCAGCGCGCCCCGATCGGGCGTGCCCGCCCGCTCGTGCCCGTCCTCCTCGGCGGGTTCCAGGCACGACACGTAGGTGCGGTGCGAGCCCGGCATCACCATGAGCGCGCCGTTGTGCGAGTGCTCGTCGGTCAGTGCCACGGAGAAGCCGACGGCGCGCATGCGCGGCATGCCGTCCTCGGCGTGCCAGGTCTCGAAGTCCGAGCGCCAGTACAGGGGGCCGCCACCGAACCCGGGCCGGTGGTCGACCCGGCTCTGGTGCACGTACACCTCCGAACCGAGGATCTGCCGGGCGCGTTCGACCAGGCGCGGGTCGTTGACCAGCGACTCGAACGCCTCGCTGACCCGGTGCACCTCGAACACCGAGCGGATACCGCCGTCCGCGGGGTCGACGAGGGCGCGCTCGTCCTCGCGCAGGCCCGGGTCGCGGACCAGTCGGTCCAGTTCGTCGCGGTAGTCGAGCACCTCGGCGTCACCGACGAGCGATTCGAGCCGGGTGTAGCCGCGCCGGTCGTGGTCTTGGAGTTCGGAGTCGGTGAAGGGGCCCTCCTCGGCGGTACCCCAGACGGTGGGGTCCCGGCGGTACAGCAGGGCCGCTTCGGTGCTCTTGCGGGTGGGGTAGTCGTCCAGGGTGGGGAGATCCATCTGCAGCGTCATGGCCGAGCCCCTGTGCGGGGTGATCCTTTCGGTGTCGCTTCACAGTCGTGGACGGTCCGTACGACATCCGAACGTAACAAACGCGCCCCTGGCCGTTCTCCGACGATTCCCTTCACCGGGTTTGCCCACTTCTTCCCAGGGTATGGTCGCTCTACTCTGCGGCGCCGGTCGAAAAGGTGAACGGCGCCTTTCCCGTTCCCACCCGGCCCCGGATCGCCGTTCCCCCATGTGCATCCGGTCTTTTCCCCTCGGCGGATGGCACGGCGTGTCCGATCCGGCGACCGGGCGCTCATCGCCGCGGGTCCCCCCGGTGGCCCCCAACCGGTCAAACCCGGGCTTCATCGCCCCCGCTTTTTTTCGTGATCCAGTTCACAAGGATCCGGTTCGGGCCTTGGTGCAAAAAGGTCGGACACGACCCGTGGACGTAACGCCGGTTTCTTCTGGAATTCCCACACGGGGGCTGGTGTGAAGCCCCGGATCCCTTCACAGTGGTGTGGTCATCGTCCCCTTCTACCCTCACCCCCGCTCAAGAGGAGAGATAACACGTGACCCCCCACCCCCGTGGGCTCCGCCGTGCCCTGACCGCGGCGCTCGCCCTGGCCCTCGCCGTCGTCATCGGCTGGGCCGCCCCCGCCTCCGCACACCACGTCCTGCCCCCCGGCATCCCCTCCACCTCCGCCGCCCAGACCCAGCTGAACTCCCTCAGAGTCGCCGCCAAGGGTCCCCAGACCGGCTACGACCGCAGCCTCTTCCCGCACTGGGTCGTGGTCTCCAGCCCCTGCACGGCCCGCCAGCACGTCCTGGTCCGCGACGGCCACAACGTCGTCACCAACTCCAACTGCCAGCCCACCTCCGGCAGTTGGTACAGCACCTACGACAACGTCAACTGGAGCGGCGACGTCTCCCAGATCAGCGTCGACCACATGGTCCCGCTCAGCGAGGCCTGGAAGACCGGTGCGGCCTCCTGGTCCACCACCCAGCGGCGGACCTTCGCCAACGACGTGAACTCCCCGCAGCTGTGGGCGGTCACCGCCTCGGTCAACAGCTCCAAGGGCGACAAGGACCCGTCCCAGTGGATGCCGCCCAACACGGCGATCCACTGCAACTACGTCAAGGCGTGGGTCAACGTGAAGCACCGCTACAGCCTCACGGTGACCTCCGCCGAGAAGTCCTCGATCCAGAGCACCATCAACAACCGCTGCTGACGCCTCGCGTCCCTCCCGGTTCGCGGCCCTCCCCGGCTTTCGGGGTGGGCCGTCGCTCATTCTGGCGCGCCGTAACCCGTTCCACTTCTACGGGCGGGGGTCCGTGCAGCACTATGGGGAGGGCACACGCGCGGTCGCGCCCGCCCGCCGGGCGCACCCACCGAGCGACGCGAACAGGAGGGGCGGCAGAAGATGACCGGCACATGGGGGACCCGCGGCTCGACCCGCCTCGCGGTCCGCTACTTCGACGACCGGGTGCTGTTCAGCGACAGCGAGGCCTGGGCCTACTTCCGGCTGCCGACGGTCTCCTACGAGTTCACCACCCCCGAGGAACGCCAGGCCCTCGCCACCAACATCACCATCGCGCTCGCCGCCATCCGCATGAACGACGCCGAGGTCCACCTGCGCATCGCCCACCGCACCTACCCCGCCGCCGAGTGGGCCACCCGCCTGGACGAGACCTCCGACTCCGGCCCCGGCTGGTACGAGTACCTCGACGAGACCTACCGACACGTGTGGGCCAAGGACTTCTGGACCAAGGAGGCCTACCTCGGCGTCCGCCTCGGGCTGCGCAACACCGGCGCCGGTCTGGGCCTGTTCTCCCAGTTCCTGGGCACCTACCAGCGCACGGAACAGGTTCTGGGCATCACCGACGACGCCGTCGACGACAAGGAACTCGCCCGCTGGACCGACCAGTCCGAGCGCCTGGGCCGCGCCCTGGCCGCCAGTTCGCTGCACGCCCGCCACGCCACCGCCGACGAGCTCGCCTGGCTCATCCGCCACTCCGTCACCGGAAGCGCCGAGGAACCCCGCCCCTCCGCCGCGGGTCGCCGCACCTGGGGCCGCGGCGAGATCGAGGCCCTGGTCGACGGCACCCTCCACAACGGCCGTTCCACGCTCCGCCTCGAACAACCCTCGGGCTCCACCTGGGTCGCCTTCCTGTCCTTCGCCCGGTTCCCCGACCTCATGCCCTTCCCCGACGGAGAACCCTGGCTGCACCACTCCGACTCCCTGCCGTTCCCGGTCGAGGTGTCGCTGCGGATGAAGCTCATCCCGCCCGCCAAGGCCTCCAAGGACGTCGGCCGCAAACTCGCGCACGCCCGCGACATGGACGCGCACATCCGCGAGGCCGGCGTGGAGGCCCCCATCGCCCTGGCCGAGCAGATCGACGCCGCCCGCATGCTCGAACACGGCATCACCAAGGAACGCCTGCCGTTCGTCTACGGCTGGCACCGTCTCATGGTGTCGGCGCCCACCGAACGCCTCCTCGGCCAGCACGTCGAAGCCGTCATCGAGCACTACCGTGACATCGGCATCGACGTCATCAACTCCACCGGCGACCAGTTCTCCCTGTTCAACGAGTCCCTGCCGGGCGACCGGATCCGGTTGAGCGCCTACGCCCAGCGCCAACCCCTGCGCACCATCGCCGGCGGCATGCCCACGGCCACCGTCGACGTCGGCGACCGCGTCGACCGCTCCGGCGACGGCTGGGTGGGCCCCTACATCGGCGAGACCATCGGCCGGGCCCGCTCCATCGTCCACTTCGACCCGCTGGTCGCCGCCGCCCGCAACCGCCCCACCGCCATCGCGATCACCGGCGAGCCCGGCGGCGGCAAGACCACCCTGGCGCTGCTGCTCATCCACCAGCTCGCCCTGCGCGGGGTCACGGTCGCCGCCATCGATCCCAAGGGCGACGCCGAGTCCCTCGTGAAACTCCTCCAGAGCCGCGGCCGCAAGGCCCGCATCATGTCCCTGGGGTCGGCTCAACCCGGTCTCCTCGACCCGTTCGCGTTCGGCGACGACCTGGCCGCCAAGAAGACCATGGCCACCGAGACCCTGCGCCTGCTGCTGCCCCGTATGAGCGAGGAACGCGAATCGGCGATGATCCAGGCCGTGGCGGCCGTCGCCAACCAGCCCCGGCCCTCCCTGGCCAAGGTGGTCGACCACCTGGCGCACTCCTCCGACGCCGCATCCCGCAACCTGGGCGCCGTCCTGGGGTCGATGTCGGAGATGCGCCTGGCGTCGCTGTGCTTCGACCCCCAGGGCGACGCGCAGATCGACACCGAGGGGTGGACGACCGTGTTCACCCTGGGCGGGCTCACACTGCCCGACTCCGGGTTGCGCCGCGACGACTACTCCTACGAGCAGCGCCTGTCCGTCGCCCTCCTCTACCTGGTCTCCCAGTTCGCCCGCCGACTCATGAACGGCCTGGACCGGCACCTGCCCAAGGCGATCTTCCTGGACGAGGCGTGGGCGGTCACCTCCACCCCCGAGGGCGCCAAACTGGTCCCCGAGGTCTCCCGTATGGGCCGCTCCCGCAACACCGCGCTCATCCTGGTCTCCCAGAACGCCGGTGACCTCCTCAACGAACAGGTCACCAACTGCCTGTCCTCGGTGTTCGCGTTCCGCTCCAGCGAACGCTACGAGGTGGAGAGCGTCATGGCCCTGCTGGGAGTGGAACCCACCGAGGAGCACCTGGCGGTGCTGCGCAACCTCGGCAACGGCGAATGCCTGTTCCGCGACCTGGACGGCCGGGCCGCCCGCATCGCCGTGGACCTGGTCTCCGAGGACCTGCGGCGTTGGCTGGACACCAACCCCACCCGGCGGCGCCCCACCACCGAGGACGAGGGGTTGGTCACCACCACCCGGGAGGGCTGACCGGCGGCGGTGGCCGGAGCGGGCCACCGGAATCCCGTGACCTGTGCGGGCGGTCCCGGCGGGGGCCGCCCGGCAAGGGGCGGACACGGTCATGTTCGGTGGGCCCGCAGGGTGGGCATCTCCTACCCTGTCGGGTTCCTCCCGCGACGCCCGATCCCCACCGCCCAGCCCCGAACGGCACACTCACGAGGGACCGCCCATGAGTGAGGACGTCACCCGCCGGCCCAGACCCGTGATCGATCCCGCCCTCCCCGCACGGGAACGCGGTGATCTCCTGCGCCGGGTCGAGAACCCCCGACCGCTCGTACAGTGGCCCAACGGCGAGGTCGTCACCCGCCGTGCCCGACTTCGCGAAGGCGGGGTCCAGCTGTGCGTCATCGGGATCACCCTCGCCCTGTCCCTGCTCACCGTGGGCTGGTACCTGGGCATGATCGTGGTCTGCGTCGGCCTCATCGCCTACATCGGTGCCCTCGCCCTCCGCGGGGACGCCCACCCGGTCACCCGGGCCCTCGGGGTGATCGGCGGCGCGGGCACCGCCGTGGCCGTCCCGATCCGGCTGTTGGACGCCCTGCCCGCCGACCCCTCCATGGGGCTCCCCTGGGCGGTGTTCGGGGTCCTGGTCGCCCTGGTCACCGCCGACACCCTCACCGCCCGGGTCCAGGAGGGCACCGCCCCGGTCCACCGCGCCCCCGCCGAGGACGCCGTGGTGCGCCCCGAAGACCTCAGCGCCTCCGATCACCCCTCCCTCGTCGCGGTCCAGAACACCATCGACCTGGTCGAACGCGCTCGTGAGGAGATCGGCGGCGACTTCCTGGACACCGACCGGGCCCTGACGGTGCTCCGCGACGAGGAGTGGCGCATCGCCGTCCTGCTCTCCCGCCAACGCGAACTGCGCCGCGCCCACCTGCGCCGCTGGCAGCGCGCCGCTTCACCGCGCGTCCGGGACGCACTGCGCACCCAACGCGAGCACCTGTGCGCGGTGGAGGACGCCGTGCGCACCCGCGTGGAACAGATCGTCGAGTACGGCCGACTGGTGGAACGGGCGGTGACCGCCCACCGCGAGTGGGAACAGTGCCAGGAGGCCGTCGACACCACCCCCGTCTACGCCGACCACCGGGCCTCGGCGGTGTTCCCGGGCGTCGGCTCCCCGGAGGTGGACGAACTCGCCGCCACCGCGGAGGCCGCCCGCCGGGTCCGCGACGAGCACGTCGACCGGCTGACGGGTCACTCCCCGCTGTTCTGAACCCCGTCGCTCCGAACGCGGGCCCGGGAGACGGCGGCGGCCACCAGAGCCGCCGCCGTGACGGCCGCCGTCGCGAGCAGGGCCAGGGGGACGGGGGATCCGTAGACCAGCCACAGGGCATCGCTCTCGACGTGGGCGAGGGTCACCCCGGCCAGGACGAGGACCGACACGAGGGCGGCCGCCGACGGGACCACCACGCTCCGGGGCGCGCCGCCGGTCCACGCCGCGACGCCGAGCGCGGCGACGGTGACCACGGTCGCGCAGACCCCCAGCACGGCCATCCACATCAGCCGCTGCTGATGGTCGAGGACGTGGATGTTCGCCACCTCGTCCCGGTGGAACACGAACGCCGTGCCCAGCACGAGCACGTAGAGCCCGATGAGCACCGGGCGGGCGGTCCCCCACCCCGGTCCGCGCAGCGGTGAGCCGATCGGCGGCGGATCCAGGAGCAGGAGCAGCGGGAGCCCCAAGGTCAGGGGCAGAGAGTGGTAGGAGCGCTCGTCGAACGCCCACTGCACCTCTCCGTCGCCGTTGGCGAACGCGAACAGGGCGAACAGCGGCAAGGGAAGGGCGAGCAGGAAGGCCGCCACCCGCGCCACCGACGACCCCGGGGGTGTCGGCTTCTCCGGGGACCGGCCGGTCCGCAACCCCTGCTGGAGCACCAACAGCGGCGGGACCAGCACACAGGGGATCAGCGCCGCAGTGTACCAGAGCGGTTGGTACAGACCGAGCACCGCCGCCGCGATCACGTACCCGGCCGCCCCGAGGTACCACCCCACCGCCACCGGCGGTCGCGATCGCCGCCACCGGGACACCGACGCGGAGCCCGCCCCCGCCCCGGGTGCCGCCGTTCCGGGAACACCGTCGCCCCGTGCGGCCGTGCCGGGCGCGCCGACCGATGGCGGGACCGGCCCGCCGAAGACGTCCGGCCCACCGGCCTCCGAACCGGCGATGCGGTCGTCGTACATCCTGATGAACTCGGCGCGACCCAGGTGGGCGACCTCGTAGGCGCGCAGGTCGCGGACCTGGGCGATGGTGAGCTCGCGCAGCCGGGCGCGGACCGAGGGCGGGGGCAGCGCGTCGTAGGTGGGAACGGCCGGGTCCGCGCCCGACAGGGCACCTGCCGATTCCTCCCCGGCGACGGGCGAGGTCGATGAGACCGGCGGTGGTGCGTCCACGGATCCGCCCGCTCTCGGTGGAGGGGCCGACCCCGAAGACACCGGTGCGGAAGGCGCCGATCCCGAAGGCGCCGGCCCCGCCGTGTCGGAGCCGGTCCGAGCGCCGAACACCCCGGGTGGCGGCCACCCGCTCGCGTCCAGGTCGATGTCCCCGATCCGCTCCAGGATCCCCTCAGGCCCGGGACGTCCCTCGGGCTCCTTCACCAGGCACGACGCGATCAGCTCCCGCCACCTCTCGGGCACCCGTTCGAGGTCCGGTTCGGTGTTGAGGACACGGAAGAACAGCGCCTGATCCGCCGCACCGAACGGCGACGTCCCCGTCGCCGCGAAGTACAGCACCCCGCCCAACGAGAACACGTCGCCCGCCGGGACCGCCGCCCGCCCCAGGATCTGCTCCGGTGCCATGTACGTGGGCGTCCCCAGCACGTGGCCCACCGCCGTGATCGGCGTCAACGTGTTCTCCACGACGGCCTTGGCGATGCCGAAGTCGATCACCCGCGGCGCGTCGGCGGCCAGCAGGACGTTCCCGGGTTTGAGATCGCGGTGCACGATCCCCACCCGGTGGATGTCCACCAGCGCCTCCGCCAGACCGGCGGCCAACAGCGCCAGACTCGACTCCGGCAACGGCCCGCCCGTCCGGGTCACGGCCGTCTGCAATGACGGCCCCTCGATGTACTCGGTGGCCAGCCACGGTTCGGAGGCATGGGGATCGGCGTCGATGACCGCCGCCGTGTACGGACCGGCCACCTTGCGCGCCAGCTCCACCTCGCGGGCGAACCGGGCGTGGAACGTGGGATCGCCGGCGATCTCGGAGCGGATGGTCTTCACCACGATCCGCCGGGTCGCGGTCCGGGCCAGGTACACCCGGCCCATACCGCCCGCGCCGAGCCGGGCCAAGAGCCGGTAGCGGCCGATGACGGGAGGATCTTCTGAGGTCAGCGGTTCCACGCGCGCTCCTCGTCGGGGGATGACCCCCGGAACGGGGACACCTCGATTATGGCGCGTGTTCGCCAGATCCACCGGGTATCGCGCCGACCAGGGCCGATAGCGGCCGGCCCGACGGACGCCCCGACCGTCGCGGACCCCCGCCCGGGACGCCGGGCGCCTTGAGGGGCACGCGGCCCCGGACCCATCGGGAGCCCGGTGCGGACATCGCGGAAAGGGACCCCCCGTCCTGTGACCGTTGTCGCACTTCCCGAATTCCGAGGAGACCACGGAGGAGTTCCCCCGGGTAGGCCCCGCCTTCTCCCGAGACCCCTTTCGCCGCCGTACCAAGCGAAATCCACGCGCACATTTCCCAGAGTCGTCATTCGAACACCAGCGGTCACTTCCGTTTTCCGTATACGACCGCCCGCGGACGGCGATATCTCGGACAACCGCATCCGAACACTCCCGACTTCTGACACATTGGGCCAATGAGCGAACACTGGGACGGCGACGAGCTCCTGGCCATGGTTCGGAAGGATGTCGCGGCCCGGGTCGCGGCCGGTCGGGACGGTTACTCCGCGCTCCTCGAACAGGCCCGCGGACACCTCGTCGAAGCCCTGCCCGAGCACATCGACCCGGACGCCCCACAGGTCCGCGCGCTCGCGGCCACCCTGCCCGAGTACGTCGACGCCGCCCTCGCCGAGCACGTCCACCGCCAACGCAGGCGCCCCTCCCGCACCGACTCCGAGCGACTCACCCGCGCGTTCCGGGCCCTGGACGAGTCGGGGATCCTCGCCCGCGAGGAGTTCTCCTGCTGCAACTCCTGCGCCCGCGTCGAACTCCACGCGGCGGCCGGCGGCACCGGCAGTCGCGGTTACGCCTATTACCACTGGCAGGACACGCTCCTGGCCGCCGACGGCGCCTCGCTCATGATCGGCTTCGAGTCCACCCACCCCGTCCGCCACGCCGCCGTCGGCGCGGAGGTCACCGAGGCACTGCGCACGCACGGCCTCACCGTTCACTGGGACGGCGACCCCGCCCGCAAGATCGAGGTGGACATGGACTGGAGTCGGCGCCGCCATGACCGTCTGGCCGCCTTCCCCGGGCCCGACGCGCCGGGCGAACCGCACGTGGAGGTCGGGTTCACCAAGGACCGCCCCCACCCCCTGCCCACGTGGATCACCCGCCATCAGGGCCGGGTGAGCGTGCGCGAACTCGCCCGCCTGGTGCTGCCCTGGCTGCCCGGCGGGGTACGGGCCACCGTCACCGGCGAGGGCGGACGTACCGCCGTCCTCGAACGCGACTTCGACCTGCTGCGCGTGGAGAACGGGCCCGCCCTCTCCCGGGAGCGCGTCGAGGAGACCCTCGCCCGCTGGGCGGTGGGCGCCGGTTGGCCCACCGAGGACGCCCGCTCCACCCACCTGGGCCTGCTCGACGTCACCTACGCCGACTCCACCGTCGGCGGCCTCGGCTTCGTCGACCACCCCGAACCCCTGAGCACGGCGGCCGCCCGCGACCTCGTCTACCGGCTCACCCCGGCCGATGGCGTGTTCGGGGTGTTCGCCTGCCGCTCCGGGGACGTCGTGCAGATGATGTGGCAGACCGGGCCCCGGCTGTGGTTGGAGAGCCCCTCACCCGGGGAGCGCCTGGCCCGGGGACGCCACGTCACCCTTCCCGAGGCCGAGGAGATGGTCCGTGTCCTGGCCGACGAGGGCCGGATCGCCCTCGACGACCTCGGCGCGCTCCAGGTCTCCCACTGGTGAGGACGTGGGGCGCGTGACCGGGCCCCGGGGACTCACTCGAAGGCCGCGCCCAACCGGAAGAAGGCCCGCGCCTTGGGCGGGATCAGCAGGAAACCGCCCACCATCAGGTTGAACAGCAGCATCGCCAGGTAGAACGGCAGCATCTCGGGCGTGTAGATGAGCACGGTGAACATGCTGAGGATCAGCCCGACCGACGCCACGAGCTGCATCAACACCACGAGCCCGTACACCAGCCGTGACCGTAGCAGCAGCCCGATCACCGCGAGCCCCGAGCACACCCCCCACACACCGAACACGGCGGTGACGCCCGATCCGGTGTCGCCGTCCCCGGCGGCCATCGCCGTGAGGACCAGCAGGACGACGGCGTTGATCACGAGCATCGCGCACACCACGAGCACCGACGCCGGCGGAGACGGGCGTCGGGCGGCGGGGGCGGTGCCGAGGTGCCCCGTCCCGGGCCCGAAACCGTGTGCGGCCGTGGTCCCGTCGATCCGGGCGTGCGGTCCCGTGCGCAAGGGCGTCGCGGGGGTGATCGGCGGCAGGGGGGCCTCGGCCCGCCGACCGGGCGGCACCGGGGCGGGCGATCCGGGGCGGACGCCGAACGCGGTGTTCGCCCCGGTACGCGGACCGTTCGGCCCCATGTACGCGGCGTTCCCGCCGGTTCCCGTGCCCGGCCCGCCGAACCCCGTGTTCCCGCCGGGGTAGGGGCCGTTCGGTCCGGGGCGTCCCGGACCGCCCCCGACCCCCGGGCCGTGGACCATCGGGTTCCCGCCCGTGTGCGGCCCGGTCGGGTGTCCGCGGGGGGCGGCGAACGCGGGATTCCCGCCCGTCCCGGGTAGCGGCCGGGGGCCGGACACCGCGCCCGGACCCGGACCCGTGTTCCCTCCGGTCCCGGCCGCCGGAGCCGCCGGCCGGGTGCCGAACGCCGTGTTCCCCCCGGTCCCGGGGCCGGTGCTCGCACCGGTGCCACCGGGCGACCCGGCCGGTCCGGGCACGGGCCCCACGACCTCGGCGGTGCCGCCGTCACGGCCCCGCTCCTCCTTCGCCCGGTCCAAGAGGGCGATGGCCTCCGCGGCCGAAGGCCGGGCCGACACGTCGCGGTTCAACAGGGCCTCGATCAGCGTCCGCAACGGCGCGCTCTCGGGGTCCGCCCCCGGGACGGGGCCGCCGCCGACCGACGGACGCGGCGGCATCGGCGCGGTCAGGACCGCGCTGATGATCCCGGTGATGCTCTCCCGCTTGAACGGGGAGCGCCCCTCCAGCAGCGCGTACAGGGTGACGCCCAGACTCCACAGGTCCGACGCGGGCAGCGCCCGCTCACCCTCGAACCGCTCGGGGGCCATGTACTCGGGCGAGCCGATGTACACCCCGGTCTGGGTGAGAGCGGTGTTGCCGTCGACGTTGGCGATGCCGAAGTCGGTCAGCACCGTCCGATCGTCCTCGGTGAGCATGATGTTCGCGGGCTTGACGTCCCGGTGGGTGACCCCGACCGCGTGCGCCGCCTTCAGCCCGCTGAGCAGCGACCGGGCCGCCTCCTCCACCCGGGTCACCGGCAGGGGGCCGCTCCGGTCCAGGTGGTGCTGGAGCGAGTTCCCGCTGAGCAGCTCCATGACGATCCACGGACTGCCCTCGTGTTCGAGGACGTCGTGGACGGTCACCACGGCGTTGTCCTTGATCCGCGCGGTCGCCCGGGCCTCCCGAAGGGTCCGGGTCCGGGCCTCGTCGCGGTCCTCGGGGCTCATGCCCTCGGGAAGGATGACCTCCTTGACCGCGACGTCGCGTTCGAGGGCGGGGTCCCAGGCGTGCCACACCGTGCCCATCCCGCCGGCGCCGAGCCGTTCGCGCAACTCGTAACGGCCGACGGAGGAGCGACCGGATGGGGACATGGGGGCGCATCCCTTCTGAACCGGGGGACGATGCGCAGGCCAATCTATCCGAGAAAAGCCCCATCACCGACGTTCACGGTGGCCATCGATGTTTTCCGAAGCATTCTCACTGTAATCCGGACCATCGCGTCCGTATCCGGGGGCAAGGGGAGGTGACCGATAACGGTCATCCTGGACCGGTGGCCCGTGGAATCATCGCTATACCTCATGAAGAGGCATCACCGCTGTTCACGGACCATTCATGACCGAGGTCGGGCGGAACCGCGTCCCGCCTTTCCGGAACACCGTTCCCGGACCACGTGGGCACGCCCCGGCCCCCTTTCCCCACGGGGCGACACGTCCCCGGACCCTCGTCACCCCTCTCCGGGAAGCCCCAGACGCGCCAGACGGTCCGGGTCGGCGAGGACGTCGACGGCGATGACCCGTCCCCCCGTCACCGTGAACCCCATGACGGCCAACGGCCGCCCGCCCGCGACGACCAGCACGCCCTCCGCACCGTTGACCAGTGCCGGACGCACGAACGGCGCGAAGCGCCCGAACACGACCGCCTGCTCCGCCACGGTGCGCGCGCCCTCCAAACGCCTCGTGTGGCGCCCGCGCGCCGCCCCGCCGTCGGAGCGCAGCACCACATCCGGGTGCAGCACCGCCAGCAGGGCGTCGATGTCGCCCTCCCGCGCCGCCGCGAAGAACGCCTCCACCGCCTCCCGTCGCAGGGCCGGGTCCCCGTCCGCCTCCGGACTCCGGTCGCGTACCCGGCGCCGGGCCCGGGCGGCCAACTGCCGGGTCGTCCCGGTCGACCGCTCCACCAGCGGGGCGATCTCCGCGTACGGCACCGCGAACATGTCGTGCAGCACGAACGCCACCCGCTCCAGTGGGTCAACGCCTGGAGCACCACCATGAGCGTCCACCCCACCGCGTCCGCGGTCAACGCCTCCGCCTCCGGGTCCGCGCCCGGTCCCGACGCCACCACCGGGTCGGGCATGCGCCCCTCCCACGTTCCGGCGGACGCCTCCTCCAACGGTTCCTCCCGCCGCTGTCGGCGAGAGCGCAGCATGTTCAGGCACACTCGTCCCGTGACGGTCGTCGTCCAGGCCGCGAGGTCGTCCACGGCCTCGATCCCCGCGCGCTCCAACCGCAGTCACGTCTCCTGGACGGCGTCGTCCGCATCGCCCACCGATCCCAGGATCCGGTAGGCCACCGCCCGCAGCCGGGGCCGGTGCTCCTCGAACCGCTCCGCCGCCGAAACACGTTCGCGCACCCTGTCACATTCCTCTCCTGGCGCGGGTCATGTGGATGGACCCGTCGCGCGGGCCACGCGACCCCGGCCCGCCCGCTCATTTCGAGGAGAGCACACCATGAACGCACCCGTTCTCGTCACCGGGGGCACCGGAGGACTCGGTTCCCTGATCGTCCCCCTGCTCCGCGCCGCCGGACGCGAGGTCCGCCTGCTCACCCGAGGCTCCCGCCCCCCCGAAGGCCTGCGCCACGTGACCGCCGACCTGCGCACTGGTCAGGGCATCGACCCCGCCGTCGAGGGTGTCGGGACGGTCCTGCACCTGGCCGGCGGCCCGAAGGGCGACGACGCCGCAACCCGGAACCTGGTGGCCGCGGCCGAGCTGGCGGGGGTGGAACATCTGCTCCTCATCTCGGTCATCGGCGCCGACCGGCTTCCGATCGGCTACTTCCGCGCGAAGGCGGAGTCGGAGCGGGCGCTGAGGGAGTCCTCGGTGCCGTGGACGATCCTGCGCGCCGCCCAGTTCCACGACCTGACGCTCGCGATGGTCCGGGCCCTGGCGAAGTCACCGCTCGTCCCCGTCCCCGGCATGCGCTGGGAACCGGTGGACGCCCGCGATGTCGCCGAGCGATTGACGGCGCTCACCCTCGGCGCGCCCGCCGGGCGGGTCCCCGACCTGGCCGGGCCCGAGGTGCTCCCCATGGGCCACCTGCTGCGCACCTACCTGGCGGCGAGGGGCACCCGCCGCTTGACGGTGCCGTTGCGGATCCCCGGCGCGGTCGGACGCTCCTACCGGGCGGGGGAGAACCTGGCCGGGGCGGAGGCGGAGCGCGCCACCCGCACCTGGGAGGGCTTCCTGGCCGAGCGCGTGGATCCGGCGCGGCCCCGTCGCTGAGCCGGCGCCGGTCGGAGCGGGGGAGTGGACGAGGGGAGCGGGATGCGGGAAGGCGGGCCGCCGCCCACAGGGACGCGACCACTCGACGGGACGCGGGGTGTGGTCCCGCCCGTCCCGGCGGGACCACGGGAACGGCGGTCACAGCGATGCAGGCGGGGCCGGGTCGGGTGATGCCGGTGGGAGTCGCCGGTGTCCCGAGACGGGATGGGCGGGTGGGAAAACCGTCCGAGGACCGGGTGAGTCGAGGGAGGGAAGTGACCGCGGACAGGTCCTGGGGCGGGGTGTGTCTCTTTTCGGTGGGATGTCCGGATGGGCGGATGTGTCGACCTGACCAGAGAAGTTCTTTTCGGTCCTACGACAAACCGCACTGCGGTTTCCACCGAAGGTACGTCCGGCACTCCGTACCAGTCCGGTTGGCCGTCGAGTGTCCACTTTTGGCCGGCGGTACTGATGTGACGCCGCTCATAGAAGGGGGCGGAAGGGATAATTGCGGTTGGTCGCTTTTCGGTGCTTCTGGAAGGCCGTTGATGTCCACTACCTGCGAAAACGTTGATATGTGAACCTTTTGTCACCCCCAGTCTGGGTGTGGTCGGATCGAGAACCGGAAAACTCATCGCGTTGCGCCCGTACGAGAACTCTGTGATGGAGCACCATAGAGGATGGGGTAAAGACATCCGGGGGCCTTGTGGTCGCGCACGGCCTCGCGCCGGCGTGCGCATCCACGCGCCCGGACGGGAGGATGGCGTGCGGCGGCCGGGTAAGAACCGGGCCTCACGGTGTCCGCCATCGACCCCTGGGCACCGAACGACGACGCAGGAGCCAGCAGATGACGGATCAGCACGTCCGACGGCGGGGATGGCGACGCCTCCTGATGACGTTCCTTCTGCTGGCCGGCTTCCTGGTGCTGCCGCTCAGCGGGGCCCAGGCCAACCCTTTGTGCCCGGGGGAACCCGCACCCCTGCCCGAGTCCGCGGGGAGCGGATCGGACGGGCTGCTGGTGCCGCCCCAGTCCCAATCGGCCATCGAGGGCGCCCCCGACGGGCTGCCGCCCGACGCGAGCATGTACGGCCAGTACGGGACCGCCGGACAGCAGTGGCACATGATCACCGAATCGTGCGTCGACGGGATCAGCAACGGGCCGCAGGCCACCCTCGCCAATACCGCCTGGGACCTGTCCAAGACCATCAACCAGTCGACCATCACCGTCTACCAGGCGGCGACATCCGACGGGCTGCTCTCCAGTTTCAACGAACTGGTGGAGAGCGTCGTGGTGACGCTGCGGGAGGGGATCTGGCGGCCGCTCATCCCCACGGTCGTCATCCTGGGTGCCCTGTGGCTGGGGTGGTACGGGCTCATCCGGAAGCGGATGACGCTGACCATCGAGTCGACGGTGTGGATGGTCGGCGCGACGGCGCTGGGGCTGTGGATCATGGTCAACCCGGCACAGGTCATGGGGTTGGCGAGCAGCCTGGTCAACTCGGGCAGCCAGTTGGTGACCAGCACGGTGGGGCAGATTCCCTACGGCGGAGGATCGGGGACGTGCCCTTCCGGGGCTGAGCCTCCTGAAAAAGCCGATTGGGAATCCGAGGCAGACTTCCAGGTGCGGCGCAACGCGGACATGTTGTGGTCGAGCCTGGTGTGCCAGCCGTGGGTGGCGGGGCAGTTCGGCAATGGGGACATCGCCGAATCCGCATCCCATGTTCATGGGGTCGATCTCATCGAGGCGCAGGCCATCAGTCGCATCGAACAGCAGCAGATCTTGGACGACGAGGTGGACGCGAACGAACTCGTCACTGCGAAACAGGAGTCCTACGAGACCATCGCCGCCGATGTCCAGGAGTACTACCCCAGTGTCTATCCGCTCTTCTCGGGTCAGGACCAGGGAAGCAGGTTGGGCGTCGCCACGCTCGCCCTGTTCGCGTCGATCTTCGCCGGTGGTCTGATCCTCGCCGGATCCGTGGCGCTCATCGTCCTCAAGATCGCGTTCCTGGTCCTGTTCCTGCTGTCCCCCGTCTTCCTGCTCATCGGCATTCACCCCGGATACGGGCGGATGGTGCTGTTGCGCTGGGTCGAGTTGATGGTGGGGTTCCTGCTCAAGCAGATCTTCGTGGTGCTCCTGATCTCGCTGTTGGTCATGTGCTACGGCATGGTCATGTCCACCAGCCTGGGCTGGGGTCTCCAGATGATCCTGCTCGCCCTGTTCACGGTGGCGCTCTTCGTCTACCGCAAGCCCTTCGCCTACCTGTTCTCCTCGGTCAACGCGAACTCCTTCACCTCGCGGGTCGTCAGCGACGCCGCCAACAGCCAGGTCCTCGCCAAGAGCTCGATGGTCCTGCCGCCCGCGGCCTACCTCAAGGCCCAGAACTGGGGCCGCCGCAACGGTGCCGCGATCGCCGCGACGGCGGCCGGGATCCCGACCGGGGGTTCCGGTGCTCCGGGCGGTGATGTCAACGTCAGGGGCCAGGAAGAGGCCGTGGGCGAGGCCACCGAAGCGCCCCGGGTGCGAGGCGTCGGCGGCTACGGCCGGGTCCGGGGCAACGGGGCCGCACCGCCGCTCAACGTCAGCCGTCAAGACGGTGGGAGCCGTCCTTCCGGCGGCAGGCGCACGGCCGACGAGGCGCCGAGTCTGAGCGGACGCACAGGCGCCATCCCCCCACGTCCCAGCGGCGGCTACACCGGTGCCGGTGACACCGGTTGGGCATCGGTGTTCGGCACCGCCTCGGGTGGACGTTCCGAGCGGCGTGATGACGCCGGAGGCTCTTCCTCCGCCGCCGGGATCGGTCGTGCCGCGAGTGCGGAACGGCCCGATCCCAGCACAGGGCGGGGCATCTTCGGTGCCCGTGAGGACACTCCGCCGAGGGGGAACCCCGACGGCAGGGGCTCCCGATGGGGTGTGCCGCGCGAAAGGCGGGAACGTACCGCCCCGCAGCGTCCGGGCCGTCCGGCACCGGCCCCGGAGAGTCGGCGTGGAGACGGTGAGGGCGGCTGGTTGAGTGGATCCGGTAAGAGCAAGGACAATGCCCCTATCACCCCCTTCTGGGGAGAAGGTTCCAACAGCCCCCGCAGGGACCGGAAGCGCGACGTGCCCTTCTGGCTGAACGACGACTGACCCGCCCCCGAACGACGACAAAAGGCCCCGAGCTATGCCCAACCCTCTCCCCGAGCGTGCCCAGAGGTTCGTGTTCATCGGTCTCATCGTCGTGCTGGTCGGAGCCGGGGTGTACTTCAGCGTCGGTGGTTTCGGCGATGGGTCGACGGAGGAGGCTCCGGTCGACCCTGGCGTTTCCCAAGGGGGGAACGGGGGCAGCGCGGGGGCATCCGATGCGCTGTCCGGCGTCGAGCCCAGCCCGTTGCCGACCACCGCCGTCGATGACGTGGACGTGCTGGGGTGGTTCCCCTTCCCCGAAGAGGAGCTTCGAGCGGCCGGGGCGACCGCTCTGACCTTCGCCGAGGCCTACGGGACGATCGACTACAGCGGGTCCCCCGAGACCTACTACGACTCGATGCGGACGTTGGCGACCGCCGAGTACGCCGACGTGCTGACGGAGTCCTCGCGGGCCGGAGCCTTCTGGGAGGAGATGGCGGAGGCCGAAGCGGTCGCCCAGGGGCGGGCCGAGGTGGAGTTCATCCGCGCCTTCGGGGACGACTCGATCACCTTCGTGGTGACGGCACAGTCCATCACCGAGACGGCGAACCGGGAATTCGACGAGGAACTCGGGGAGTTCGCGATCACCGTGGTCCAGGAAGGTCGGACGTGGCGGGTCTTCGACTTCCAGCCCG
Organism: Nocardiopsis sp. N85; assembly: GCF_028882275.1. GTDB lineage: Bacteria > Actinomycetota > Actinomycetes > Streptosporangiales > Streptosporangiaceae > Nocardiopsis > Nocardiopsis lambiniae. The sequence continues at coordinate 216,275 of NZ_JARBUT010000005.1, read as the reverse complement.
CCGACGCGGGACAGTTCGGGGAGGAGTGACCCGGTGTTCTCGTTTTTCGGTGCTCCAGGTGATCGGGGTTCGACGAGGCTGTGGTTCGGCGGCCTCGTGGCCGCCGTAGTGGCGTTGACGATCATGGTGGCGATGTTCGTGATCCCCATCGTCACCAACACCGGGCAGCAGATCGCCGGCCTTATGGCGAACGGCCTGGTCTGTGCGCCCAACGCCGATGCCGAACAGCCCGGGGCGAGCGGTTATGCGATGGACTCGATCCCCGAGAACTATCTGAAGCTGTACCAGGAGGCGGGGGAGGACCGGGGGATCCCGTGGAACATCCTCGCCGGGGTCGGCCAGGTGGAGTCCCACCATGGGCGGTGGGAGGGGCCCGGGATCACGGAGGGGCACAACGACTGGGGCGCCGCCGGGCCGATGCAGTTCGGTTCGCTCGACGGATCGGCGGCCGGCAACAGCTGGGGCGGCGAGCCGATCCAGCCGGTGGAGGATCGGCCGGAGAACGGGTACGGGGTCGACGGTAACGGTGACGGCATCGTCAACGTCTACGATCCAGGCGACGCCATCCCCGCAGCCGCTGATTATTTGATCGCCCATGGCATCCAGGACGACGTGCGCAAGGCGATCTACGGCTACAACCACGCCTGGTGGTACGTGGACGATGTGCTGGAGTGGGCGGAGAGGTACGCGGACGGGGACTTCAACACCTCCGATCCGATCCGGACCGCGGTGCTGTGCGAGTTGGACGAGAACGGGGCACCGATCGGTCGGGCCCCCGACGAGTTGACGCAGGCCGTGATCGACTGGGCCTTGGATCAGCGGGGGAAGCCCTACATCTGGGGCGGGACCGGGCCGCACGGATACGACTGCTCGGGGCTCACGATGAAGGCGTACGAGAGCATCGGGGTCACGATTCCACGGGTCTCACAGGATCAATGGAAATTCGGTCCCGAGATCCCCATTGGTGAGGAACAGCCCGGTGACCTGGTGTTCTTTGATGTGACGCGGGCGGGAGAACCTCCGGGGCCAGGTCATATGGCCATGGTGATCGGAGACGGCCTCATGGTGGAGGCCTGGTGCACCAACTGTGGACCGATCGCGGTGCGAGAGTACGATGACCCCAATCGGTCGGACATCGTGGGTTTCACCCGTCCGCTCGAACACCCCGATGTGAAGGCCCAGTTGGAGGCGCAGGATAATCGTGGTTGACGAGAAGGCACCACCCAGGAAACAGGGGTTGCACGGGTGGAAGGCCGCACTCGCGGTTTTCGGATGCGGGACGCTGGCGGCTTTCGGAGTCTTCGGCATCGTTCTTGTGATCTTCGGATCATTTCTCTCTGCCCTTTCCTCTGGGGTGGGGATTGGATCTCAAGATGCTGGCGAGCCAGGAGTTATTGGTGCGCAACCTACGGCACCTCGGGAAGATTTCAAGTCGGATGCCTTTGAGCTTTGTGGCATTATTGATTCGATCTCGTCTATTCAATTGAGTTTGGTGGGAGAGATCGAAGGACCTTTGGACGAATCGATCTCCGGGGGGCCTCCTGAGGATGACGATCTTGTTAGATCTGGCTCATGTCAGGCCCGGGTGACTCCGAATGGAGCGCCCTATCCTGGCGGGCCATGGAGTGCCGAAATCTCTTATTGGGCTGTCATCTATTCACCGGAAGATGGCAGGGATGATTTGGCGAGTGGATACTTGGAGGAGGCCGCTTCCGAAGTCGGTGGCGCTGGGGTGTTGATCGAGGAGAGTGGGTCTTACGATTTTCTCGATGAGGCGCAGTATTTTTATGGAACTCCGGAGTCCGGATCGGGAACCTTCTATTCTGTGGTCGCTAGAAAGCGTAGTGGGGTCATAGTGATTCGGTTGGATTCAGATGATCAAGTTGATGCTTCGGCATTCTCCAATGAGGTGCAAAAACTTCATAGGAGATTGGATAACGATATGAGAGATCTCATCCCGAGATAGCTCGTTAAGGTCGGGCCTTTTGGGGCTGGGATTGAGTCCGGTGGAGGAGTTCGTGGGGAGTGCGAGTTGTCCACAGACTGAGATGCCCGCCTCGCGTATCCCTTGTCTTCTCCTTAAAGTGAGAACAAGGGGGTGCTGAGGTTCCGTCGACTTCACGCTGTCCAGCCACTCTCCGCCCGTTCAGTGGCCAACTGGGCCGGGCGCCGCGACGATCGGTATCCGTGGTGAACAGGCTGCCTGCCGGCAGGAACGCGGAAGAGTCGGCTTCGTCCGGGAGGCCGATCGAAGCGGGCGCGTCTGCGACATTCGGTTAAGCCTCAGCCGCCCTCGTGGCCTCTCGCCGCTGGAACCGCCAGTCCGCTCCGTGTGGGGCCGTGCGTCCGCCAGGGCACTGTGCCGTGGCCGCTGAAGGCGGCGCTGCTAAGGTCGGCGCTCCCGGCATCGAGGAGCCGCGCCTTGAGCCTCAAGGACATCCACGACCTGGACCACACCGTCCTGCTCTGTCGGGACCTGGGGGCGACCGGGGCCTTCTACGAGAAGGTGATGGGTCTCCCCGTCGAGCAGGATCTCGGGACCTGGGTGAGCTTCCGGGTGGGCGCCACCCTGTTGACCCTTGACCCTTCGCCCGCGCGGCCGTGGTCCGGCCTGGAACGACGGCTCCTTGGAGGCCGGGGCCGCATCCGTTCAGTTGGCCTTTCGCGTACCGCCCCCGGCCGTCGACGTGTGCCACGCCGAGCTGGTCGCCGCGGGTGCGCCCATCTTTCGGGGCCGACCGACCTGCCCGACCGGCGTCACCGGACGCTCTTCTTCCGCGATCCCGAGGACGACGTCATCGAGATCTACACCGGGTACCGACCTGACCTCGGAACCCGTGGTCACCCTGGAATTCGTCCGCCGGAACCTCACAGCCCCCGACCTGTGTCGGCGCGGTCTTCCACCATCGACCGCACCCCTGGCGGTGCTGCTCCTCGACATCGAGGCCGACTTCGCCGTCCTGGACGGCGACCGCGCCATCCTCGCCGAACAGGGGTTCCCGGTCGCCGAACCGGCGCGGGCCTTGACCGTATTGCTGAATTCTCACGGGGGCGGCACCACCGGTGACTTCGTGTTCGAGTCGATGTCCTACGCGGAACCGGGTGCGGTGCGGATCGTCGCCTTCCCCGACGGGTGGCGGGTCGGTTCCGCTCTCGAACCGGACACCTGGTCCGTGCCTCTCGACCAGCGCACCCTCACCACGGTGATCGGTCCTTCGGGTCCCTTGTCCGCGGCGACGTGGCCACCCTGGGGGTGCCGGGCGCACCGTTACCGGCGATCCTGGAGCGACCATAGGGCGATACCGCCGCTCGGCCGCTGCGGTACCGAGGAGGGGCGGATGATCTCCCGATACCCGACCCTTGGGAGCGGATCGCCGGTGAGCGGGGATGGACAAGGCAAGGGGAGAGGGGAGGAGCGGAGAGAGGAGAGGGGAAGACGGGTGCGGCCGGTTCCGGTCAGGCGATGCCCGCCATGAAGTGGTGGCGGCACAGGGTCGCGTAGGACTCGTTGCCGCCGATGTGCACCTGTGCGCCCTCGTACACCATCACGCCGTCGACCACGCGCGCGTTGTGCGTGGCGCGGCCGCCGCACCAGCAGCGCGCGGACACCGGCAGGACCTCGATCTTGTCGGCCAGCTCCACCAGCCGCTGTGATCCCGGGAAGAGCCGCCCCTGGAAGTCGGTGAGGATTCCGTAGCAGTACACGTCGATCCCCATGCCGTCCACGACCCCCGCCAGCTGCCCCACCTGCTTCGGGGACAGGAACTGGGACTCGTCGCAGATCACGTACGGCGCCTTGCGGTCGGCGACGTCGTCGTACAGGTCCAGCTCGTCGGTGACCTCGACGGCGGGGGACTCCAGCCCCAGCCGGGAAGAGATGATGCCCGCGCCCGCTCGGTCCTGGCGGGTGTACAGCACGCCTTCACGACCACGGGAGTGATGTTCCTGGAGGGCCATGGTGCTCTTGCCCGAGTTCATCGCTCCGGTGAAGTACTTCAGCTCCGCCATGGCCTTCTTTCCTCGGTCGTGGGCGGCCTGGTGTCGGCGGCGCCCATGACCCCTGTCCGGCGGGGCCCGGCGGCCAGCAGCGAAGATACCAGTGCGTCGCGTGCCTCCAGGAACCCCTGCGGGCGGCCCGGCATCCCACTCTCCGAAAGGTCCCCTTCCCCGTCGACTCCAGAGTTCCCACCCGAACGCGTGTTTCCGGTCCGGTTTGTGAGAGTTCGTGTTCCGGCCGGAAAAGCGGATGTGGTGTGTTGCACGTGGAAAACGCGCCGCCCGTCACCCTTCCGTTATCGTTCGGACGGCGCCGCACGGGACCGGGGATCGGGTGGGCTCTCCCGTCGAGGCGGGATGCGGGTCGAGAGGTGCGGGCGTGGGGGTGGCCTGCGTCATCACGAAGGCGGCGGGATTCTCGGCGTTGAGCGACGCGCCGAAGAGCGTTTCGAGTTGCTTTGATATATGTGGGGGGCCACTGTCCGAATCGGGAGTGGAATTCTGGAGGGGACAGGACATTGCGGAGAGACCGGGTCACCCGTCTGGTGGAGAGCGCGTGGTTCTCCAATGTGGTGCTGGGGATCATCATCGTCAACGCGGTGATTTTGGGATGGGCGACTTATGGTGATTCTGCCCTTCCTTATCTTCTCGTCGCCGAGCGGGTCTTCATCGGCGTCTTCGTCATCGAGATGACGCTCAAGCTCTACGCCTGGCGGGGGCGGTTCTTCCGTGATCCGTGGAACTGGTTCGACTTCCTCGTCGTGCTCATCTCACTGATCCCGGCGACAGGCCCCTTCGCGGTGTTGCGGATCCTGCGCGTGCTGCGCGTCTTCCGGGTCATCACGGCCGTCCCGCAGATGCGGCTGATCATCACCGCCCTCTTCAAGTCGGTGCCGGGCATGGGCACCGTCATCGGGCTGCTGCTGGTGGCCGTCTACGCCTCGGCGATCATCGCGCAGCAGCTCTTCGGTGAGGACGTGCCGGAGTTCTTCGGAGACCTCGGGGCGTCGCTGTACACGATGTTCCTGCTGCTCACCACGGAGAACTGGCCGGACGTGTCCGAGGCGGTCCTGGAGGACCACCCCATGGGCTGGGTGTTCTTCGTGACCTACATCGTGCTCACCGCGTTCATCATGCTGAACCTGGTCATCGGCGTCATCGTCACCACCATGGAGCGGGAGTTCAACGCGGAGCGCTGGGTGGAGGACCAGGCGCTGGAGGCCGTGCAGCATGAGGCGGTCATGGCGCGCCTGGAGCAGTTGGGGGCACAGGTGGAGCGGCTGGACCGGATGCTGCGCGAGCAGCGCGGCGACGGGGGAACGGGACCGCTCTCGACGGACACCGACCCGGGGTCGGGCTCGGGGCCGGAAGCGGGTTCTGAGACGGGTTCGGTGGGCGGTGTTCCGATCGAGGCGGGGTCCGAGGCGGCGGGGAACGGGCACCGGCCACACGGGTAGCCGAAGCCGGGAAGACGGGTCTCGCGGGAGGGGCGCGGGGCCCGTCGCCGTGTCCGAGGACCGCACGGGATTCGGTGGTGATGAACGGCCGGCGCGTAAGGGTGCCGTCCCTTCATGTCCGAATGGAGACGTTGAAGTCTTTTGTAGAGAAAATCCTACGAGCCACCCCGGCCTGCGGAAACGCCGCTCCGTAAAATTTTTTCGCGGTTACTCGGCCGTACGTTTCCCTTCCGTCCCCGCGATCCCCTAATCTCTGCCTAGAAACCAACAACCGAACACAGAGACCCCGCTGCGTTTGAAGAACGCACGGGGTCGTGGCCGGCAACTCAAACCCTTTAACCGAAGGATTGCCAGCGTGAAGCAGTCTACTGCCACGCTTCTCGGCCGTGCCCTGCGCATGGTCGGAGCGTTGCTCTTCCCTTCCCGTGGCCGCCACTCCCGGAGCACGTTCTCCGGTTTGCGCCGCAGGTCGCAGCGGGTGCGCCGGTACGCCGCGAACCCCGAACCGGCCCGCCGCGCCACCGTCCACCTCCCGGTGGATCGCCCCCACGCGCGCCCTCTCACCTCTCCGCCCGAGTCCTTTCCCGCCGATGACGTCGCCCTGGTCCGGCCCTACTACGCCGCCCACGAACGCGCGGCGGCCTCCCGGAACGAGGGGGAGACGGAGGCCGAACAGGTCCGTGTCCAGGCCGAGGCCCTGGCCCGCCTGGAGCGGTGGACCGCACCCCGTATCCCGCGGTCGCGTCCGACCCCGCCCGGCGACCTGCTCGCTCCGGACCCCGCCCCCGCCCCCGTCGTCGCGCCCGCTCGGGGCGGGCATCGCACCATGACCCGACCGGCCAACGGGACCTCACCCGATACGCCGTTCTCACCCAAGGCCGTGCCGACGGTCGCATCGTCCGTGGGCGCGGGTGCGCCGACGGTGGTCCGACGGAGCGGTGGGCCGACGCCGGGGTTCGAGGATCTGGAGGCGTCGGTGCGAACCTGGCCGGCACAGCGGAGCCGAAAGGTGGAGGTGTGATGAGCGTCCGTGTCCGGCCTCCCCGTCGCTATGCCGGGGACACCTCCCCTCTGGCGCGGATGCGCCGTGACCTGGCCGCCGACCTGTCGGGGGCGGATCCCGGCGTGGTCGACGCGGTGACCCTGTGCGGGAGTGGGCTGTTCACGAACGCGGTGCGGTACACGGCTTCGGGACGTGGGAGCGGGGAGGTGATCCGCACCCTCTGGGCGATAGGAGATCGCGTCTGCGTCGGCTTCACCGACGACGGCGACACCGGCGGACGGGTCCCGGCCATCCCCCACGCCCGCACCGCGCAGGAATGGGCCACGGCCGAGGGCGGACGGGGCCTGTTCCTCATCGAGGCCACAGCCACCGTCCGGGGTCACCGCCCGGTCTGTGAGTGCTGCGACCTGGGCCGCCACACCTGGGCCGCGTTCACCCTCCCACGGACCGCTTGACCGAACCGGTCGCGGCGCCGGGCCCCGGCCTCGCGACCGGTTCCCCCGTCTCCGGTCCTCCCCGCGACGTCAACCGACCGCGGTGGCTCCGTCGGTCCCGGCCGACCGGTCGGGGAGGCCCGCCGCCGCCCGCAAGCGGGAGTACTCCTCCGCCAGCATCGCGGGCGTCCAATGGGCGTTGCGCCCGCTCGGATTCGGCAGCAGCCACACCCGGGTCCCGCCGAGCGTCTCCTCCTGCGGACCGACCCGCGCCCCGCGCGCTCCGAAAGCCGCCCGGTACGCAGTCACGCCCAGTATCGCCAGCCAGTCCGGCTCCCATTTCAGGGCCTTCTCGCGCAGCACCTCCACACCGCGCGCGTACTCCTCCGCTGTCAACTCCTCGATGCCGCGGGTCGGCCGTGCCACCAGGTTCGTCAGCCCCAGGCCCAGACCGGGCAGCTCGCCCTGTCGATCCGGCGGCAGCACCTCCGGGGTGAACCCCGACCGGGCCAACGCCGGCCAGAACCGGTTGCCGGGACCGGCGAAGTGGTGACCGCGCACGGCGGTGGTCAGTCCCGGGTTCACCCCGCAGAACACCACCCTCAGCCCGTCGGCGAGCACGTCCGGCAACAGCCGGTCGCGCGCCGCGTCCAGTTCCTCCCGGCTCAACCCGCCGACCCCGCGCAGCGGTCTTCCTCCGCGTCCCCTCTCGCCGCCGCCTTCGCCACCGCTCATCGCGCCCCCTCGCCAGGCCTTCGCCGGCTGGAAGCCTACCCACCGCTCCCGCTCCGTCCCTTCGGGAACACCGGTCCTCTCTCCTCCTTACCGCTCCGGTTCTCCCGGCCTTTCCCCCGGCCTTCCCCTCGGCCTTCCCGGCCGTCCCTCTACCTCGGCCTTCCCTCTCGACCCTCCCGGCTCTTCCGGCAGCCCTTCCCTCCGGTCTTCCCTGCCGGCCCTCCGTCCCCACCTCGACCACGTCCCTCCCGGGCCGTCCCCCGGCTCCGAGCCTGCCCGTGCCCTGGCCTCCCCGTGCCCCGGCCGGGCGGGGGCCGCTTCCCGGCCCCTGTCCGAGGGCGGATATCGGTCGGGGGCGATCCCTCTCCGACGGCCCGAGACGGCGGCTCGCCGTCCGGTCGGTCGGCCACGGCACACCCTCGCATGACGGTCCGCGTCCCCTCTCGCCGCCGGGAGGCGCGAGCACGACTCGTTCCGCGACGGAACGCCGGGGGCGGCAGCCCTGATCGCGGGGGGCGGTCGGCGTCCGGGTTTTTCTCCGCTGCCGAATACACACCGTCAGACGGAATGTGAGAATTTCAAGCCTCGGATGCGGCTTTTGGCGCGGTGTTTATGATCGGGCGCATGATCGATGGAGCCCTCCCCCGGTGGACCCGTGTCGCATTTCTGCTGACCGCGCTCGGTGTTCACGCGGTCTCGATCCTTTTCGTGCTGATCGGAGCCGATGGGCGGATCAGGACCAGCGCCGATTCGCAGGAGACCGAGCACCTCTGGCGGACCTGGGTGCCCGTCCTGGCCGGGACGTCGGCGGTGCTGCTCCTGCCGCGACGGGTGACCGGTGACGACCTCCGGCGGCCGGAGACCACGCCGAAGGCGGTGTGGGCCCTCGGTGTCCAGGCGCTGGTGCTCGTGGTGTGCGCCCTCGCCTTCGTGGCGCTGCTGCTCGCGGCGGGGCCCGCCGAACCCGTGTACACGGTCGGCAAGCTCCTCCTGCTCCTGGTGCTGCCGTTGGCGCTGTGGAGGTTCACCGGGTTCGGGAGGGAGGCCGGTGCCCGGGCGGCGTTGCGGGCCGTGGAACGTCCCCGCGCACGGGTCGCTCCGCTGGTCGCGGTGGCGGTGTGGACGGCGGCGACGTTGGCCATCGCCTCCACGGACCACGGGTTCGGCTATCCGGCGGAGTTCGATCCGGTGACGCTCGTGGCCATCATCGTCATCGGGTTCCTCATCAACGCCGTCCTGGAGGAGCTCTTCTACCGGCGGTGGGCGCAGACCCGGTTCGAGGTGTTGGTGGGGCCGGTGGGGGCGATCCTGTGGGCTTCGATCCTGTGGGCCCTCTGGCATGTCGCGATCCAGGGGACCGGGGACCTGCTCACCGACATCGCCCGGGTGGTCGCGAACCAGGGTGTGACGGGGATCTTCCTGGGGCTCTTGTGGTGGAGGTACCGGGCCATGTGGCCGCTGCTCGTGGTGCACGGTCTCGTCAACGCGGTGCCGCTGTTCCACATCGGCTGAGTCCGGCGTGCGGGTGCCGGGCCGTGCGTCGCCCCGGCCCGGTCGGGTGTCCGTTCCGTCCGACCCGAGGCCGACATCGCGGTCCTCGCGGTCCGCGTCGTCCGATCGTCCCGAGGCGAACGCCCCGGTGATGGAACGGTGTGACACCACGGCGGTCGCCCCCGCCCGCGCCACCGGTACGCGCGGGAGGCGGGCGGAGCGCCCGAGGGGACCTCAGGGGCGGGTGGCCTTGCCGTCGAGCCAGAGGGTGGCGGACTCGTCCCGGTGCGACCCCGTGGTGCCGACGTGCTCGGCGTTGATCTCGGGGCCCTTCTTGATGACGTGCACCAGGGCCATGCCGTGGCCGCGCCCGAGGCCGTACTCCTCCTTGAGCCAGGTCAGGATGACCCCGGCCTTGGTGTCGGGGGTGTCGAAGCCGCGCTCCCGGGCGAGCGAGACGAACTCACGGGGGGTCAGCCCGGTCTTGTCCTCGATGGTGTCGAGGTACGCCTGGAACGACATGTTCTCTCCTTCCGCCGGACGCGCTCCGCGTGCTCGCGGATGCGTCGCCGGGTCATGAGGGAAGCCTGTCGCGGCGCTCGGACATTTCGGGGGGAACGGGTCGCCGGGGTGGCTCGGGAACGGGTGCGTACCGCGAAAGTGCAACCTGAGGGTTGCGTGTTGGCGATCAAAGTGCAACCCTGGGGTTGCGCTCAAAGGAGAGGATTCCCATGATCGACGACATCGACGACATCGACCGCATCGAACGCGCCATCGACATCGACGCCTCCGTCACCCGGGTGTGGGCCCTGATCACCCGCCCGGGCTGGTTCATCAACGACGGGGCGATCATCGACCACGCCATCGAACGCGACGGCGACATCGACATCGTCCGGGACCCCGTGCACGGGGACTTCCGCATCCGCACGGAGAAGCTCGACCCGCACCGCTACGCCGCCTTCCGGTGGCTGGACGACGACACCGACGCCTCCACCCTGGTCGAGTTCCACCTGGACGAACTCCCCGCCGGCGGGGTCCGGCTGCGGGTCGTCGAGAGCGGGTTCGCCACCCTGGGCGGCACCGAGGCCTACCGGCGGCGCCGGTTCGAGCAGAACGCCCAGGGCTGGGAGATCGAACTGGCGGCCGCCCGCGACCACCTGGACCCGCTCGCCGTGCGCCGGGCCGTGCACGTCGATGTCACGCCCGAACGCCTGTGGGAGACCATCACGGAACCCGCGCGCTTCGTCGGCTGGTACGCCTTCGACGGCGCCGACTTCGTCGCCGAACCCGGCGCGCCCATGGAACTGCGCTGGGACGAGCACGGCACCTTCCGAGGCCGGGTGGTCGAGGCCGTCGCGCCCCGCCGGTTCGCCTACCGCATCGCCGGCGAGACCGACACCGACCCCGGCGACGACTCCACCCTGGTCGTCCTGGAGGTGCGGGCCTCGGGGGAGGGTTCGCTGCTCACCGTCACCCAGACCGGGTTCGCCGATCCAGAGGAGGCCGCCGCCGAGACCGACGGCTGGGAGGGCGGTTTCGCCGGCCTCGCGGAGCACCTGGCGGGAGCACGGGGATGAGCGGGACCGACGTCGCCACCGCGTTCGCCGCCCTGGGCGACGAGACGCGGTGGAACATCCTGGTCCGCCTGGGCCGCGAACCCGCCTCGGCGTCCGCGCTCGCCGCCGACCTGCCCATCACCCGGCAGGCGGTGGGCAAGCACCTGGAGGTGCTGCGGGCCGTCGGCCTGGTGGAGTCGCGGCGGCAGGGGCGCGAGGTCGTGCACCGGGCGGTGGGCGGGCGGCTCAGCGCGTTGGGCCGTGACCTGCAAAGGGTCGGCGAGACATGGGAACGCAGGCTCGCCTCGCTCAAGGAACTCGCCGAACGCGACGACCGACCGTGAGGATGCGCGGTGGCCTCTCCGACGGGTACGACCCGCCGACCGACGCCGACGGGTCATCCTCGCCGGACCCGGCGGGCCGCTCGGGGAGGCCACCGCACGCCACCGGATCGACCTTCGCGGTTCCGCCGGTGGTGCCCGCCCCCGCGCCGACGCCTGCGTGCGGCCGCCTCGATCTCCGCCGACCCCGCGCCCCGCCCCGGCGCCCCCGCGCGTTCAGCGCCAGGAACGGGAGGTGATCCCCTCGGCGAGGACCTCGCGCTCTCCCGGGGACTCCGGGCGCAGGTGGTGGATCGTGGAGGTCGGATCGGCCGGTGTGCCGGTGTCGGGCACCAGGCTCACGATCGAACCGTCGTCCAGGTGGACGCGCAGCTCGCTGGGGTATCCGTCGGAGTGGTGGACGATGAGGACGCCGTCGAGGTCGCGACACCACACCCCGGGGTACTCGCAGCCGGAGGCGATGCCCTCGGCGACCGCCGCGTCGTTCCAGGTGACGACGTACAACGGCGACCCGTCGGCGCCGCGGTAGGTCAACCGCAGCCCCTGGTGCGTCCGGTGGGCCGCGGCCAGGGTCCAGCCGGGGTGGTCCAGCACGGCGATCGGTCGCCCGTACTCCATGAGCAGGTCGCGGGAGCCCTCGGCGGCGGTGTACCGGCGCAGTTCCTCGGAGAGGACCGGCAGGATCGCCAGCAGGGCGCAGATGAGCACCAGGGCGGGCAGCGCACCGGGTCTGTGCCTTCCCGGTAGCCACGCGGTGACCATGGCGGCGCCCAGACCCAGGGTGGTGATCGCCCCCGTCAGGAAGGCGATGTTGACGGTGACGCCGCCGGACAGCGGTGTGGCTTCCGGGGCGAGGAAGGCCACCACGACGGGGACGGTCATCGCGGTGCCCGTCACCAGGACCGCGCAGGTCAGGGCGTGCTCGACGCCGAACCCCTCCAGCCAGCGGGTGGCCAGCCACACCATGAGCAGGATGACCCCGGTGACCACGGGTGTGAGCAGGAACATCCCCAGACCCGCGTCGCTCATCGTCAGGGCGCGGGAGACGTCCCACACGCCCAACGGGAACAGCGACATGAGGGGGGCGCCGACCAGGCACAGGATGAGGATCGCACCGACCGCGGCGAGCCGTGGTCGGCCCGTGGGAGCACGGGGAAGCACACCGTCCATCAGGCCGAATCATCCTCCTGGCGGGGAGGCAACGTTACGCCTGTCGAGGCTTGAGCGCCAGATGTGCAACGTGGGATTCGGACTTGACCTCACGGCCGACCACGGAGGGACCGTGTCCGCACCGGGTCGGTCGAGGGTCAACGGCAGGTGAAGGGGACGCGCCTCACCCCTGGAGGAAACGGCGGTACGGACGCAGGGCGGCGGCGAACACCGCCCGGTCCGGGTCCAGCCTGCTGCTCAGTTTGAGATCCCCCTCGGACCAGCTCTTGAGCTCCTCCTCGAACGGGGCCAGCGCGTCCGACTCCGGGTCGAGGTAGTACATCAGGTCCCTGCGACCCGACAGCGTGCTCCGCAGGAACAGCGCGCCGTTGTCGTCGAGCAGCCGGGCCAGGCGGGACTCCAGTTCCTGGAGGGCGACCGCGGAGGCGCCGTCGGGCTGCCCGTCGGAACCCTTGTCGGTGTAGGGCACGAGCACCTGCACGGCGAGCGTGAACGCCGGGAAGTCACGCCGGGTCACCGGGTGCCGGGCGGAGAGCACCAGCTGGTCCTGGCGCAGGTTGGTGGCCTTGAGGGTCACCCAGCCGTCGTTGCCGCCGCCGAGCATGTCGATCATCTGTCGGACCGCCGCCGGGATCGAGGTGGGCGGCAGCGGGTCCAGCGGGGACTCCTCAAGCGGGACCACCGTGCCGATGCGGCGCACCGACTCGTCCTCTCCCAGGGCGAGCAGCACCACGTGGTCGGCCAGGGCGCGGCGCACGTCCTCGGACAGGAACATGTTGTCGGGGTGGTAGACGCCCACCTCGATCCGCCCGGTGGCGTGGTCGACCCGCATCGACACCGACACGTGGGTCAGGTCGAGCTCGTGGTCGTCCCAGCGCACGGTCCCGGTCAGGCTCTCGTGGTCGGCGGGGCGGGCCGGCAGGAACGCCCAGGCGTCGTCGTCCGGAGCCGAACGCGTCCAGCGCTCGGACTGGATGCGGGCGTCGTCGGAGGGGCCCGGTCGCAGAGTGAGGGCGTGCGCGGGGCCCTGGCCGAAGGCGGCGGGGTCGTCGAGCGCGGCCAAGCGCTCCAGGAGTTCGTCGGGGTCGACGTCCATCGAGAGGTCGAGGTCCTCCAGACCCGGTTCCGGGGTGCTCGGAGCGGGGCCGGCCTCCCAGTCCAGGTCCGGATGGACCGCCTTGACCAGGGCGGTGACCCGCTCGGCGACCTCGTCGGGTGCCGGGCGGTCCGCCTCGACGGCCTCGGCCAGCGGTTCGCGCAGGGTCGGCCAGGCATCCCAGAACGCGGAGATGGCGGCGGTCGAATCGGTGGTGTCGTTGGAGCGGCGACGACGGAACAGAGCCATGGGTCGATTTTCGCAGAAGCGGACGACCACACCCGCCCCGCACACCCTCGCGGGGCGCATAGGCTGGAACCACTATGACTTTGCGTGTACTGGCCGCCATGTCGGGCGGGGTCGATTCCGCGGTCGCCGCGGCCCGTGTGGCCGAGGCCGGCCACGATGTCACCGGTGTCCACCTGGCGCTCTCCAAGAATCCTCAGTCCTACCGCACGGGCGCCCGCGGGTGCTGCACGGTCGAGGACTCCCACGACGCCCGCCGGGCCGCCGACGTCATCGGCATCCCGTTCTACGTGTGGGACATGTCGGAGGAGTTCGACCGGGAGGTCGTGCAGGACTTCGTCGCCGAGTACGAGTCCGGCAACACCCCGAACCCGTGCCTGCGCTGCAACGAGAAGATCAAGTTCGAGGCGGTGCTGGACCGGGCGATCGCGCTGGGCTTCGACGCGGTGGCCACCGGGCACCACGTCCGCAAGATCGACGGGCGCCTGGTGCGCAGCGTCGACGAGGCCAAGGACCAGTCGTACGTGCTGGGCGTGCTCGACGCCGAACAGGTGGCGCACGCCATGTTCCCGCTGGGCGACTGCACCAAGGACGAGGTGCGGGCCGAGGCCGAGCGCCGGGGGCTGGCGGTCGCCGACAAGCCCGACAGCCACGACATCTGTTTCATCGCCGACGGCGACACCGCCGGCTTCCTCAACCGCCGGTTGGGGGAGCGGCCGGGTGACATCCTCGACGAGGACGGCAACGTGCTGGGCACCCACAGGGGCGCGCACGCCTTCACGGTGGGCCAGCGCAAGGGACTGGGACTGGGCGGGGCGCCCGATCCCCGGTACGTGCTGTCCATCGAGCCGGTGAACAACACGGTGACGGTGGGGCCGCGCACGTCGCTGCGGGTCAACGAGATCACGGGCGTGCGGCCGGTGTGGAGCGGCTCGGAGCCGCTCACCGAGCCCACGGCCTGCCACGTGCAGTTGCGCGCCCACGGCGAGGTGTACCCGGCGACGGCACACCAGCGCGAGGGGGGGGCCGGCCCGGAGTTGGTGGTCCGGCTCGCGGAGCCCGCCACCGGGGTGGCCACCGGTCAGGCCGTGGTGGTCTACGACGGTGGGAAGGGCGACACGGTGCTGGGTTCGGCGACCATCGCGGTCACCGCCCGCGCCTCCGCCTCCGTCTGACGGTGTCCCGGGGCCCGGTGGAGGAGTCCCAGGACAAACCGGGCAAAGCAGGACAGGTTTTCGGTCACTTTCCGCTCTTCGCCTCTTGCCGGGGTTAGGTAAGGCAATGCAAAGTGATGGGGTCAAGGTTGGGAGACCCGTCCATGCCCCAGTTCGCTTTCCTCGAAGGTCAACCCTTCTGGGTCGTCTACTTCACGCTGCTCGTCGTCATCCTGTTGCGCGCGCCCGCGACGTACTGGATCGGCCGCGGGCTGGGCGCCGGGGTGAACCGCAGCCGTATGGGGACCCGGCTCGGTCCGCGCCTGGACCGGGCCAAGAACCTCGTCGACCGTTACGGGGCGCCCGTGGTCACCCTGAGCTTCTTCACCGTGGGCATGCAGACCGCCATCAACCTGGCCGCGGGCGTCGTGCGCATGCGCTTCCCGCGCTACTTCGCCGCCGTCTTCGTCGGCGGGCTGGCCTGGGCGGGCCTGTGGGGCATGGTCATCGCCGGGATCGTCGGCACCTGGCTCACGCTGTTCCTGGACTCCCCGTGGACCGCGATCGGGGTCGTGGCCGTGGCCGCGGCCCTGGTCACCGTCATGGTGCTCCTCCGCCGCCGTAGAGCGTCCCGCGTGGCAGACGACCCGCGGGCCCCCGACGCCGGTGTCGAACCGGACGGGGAGGCCGGGACGGCGGAGCCGAGCGGGACCGCGCGGACCGACGAGGCCTCCCCGGCCTCCGAACGCGCCACCACCACCTGACCCGGCGCGGCCGCGCCGCGCCGTACCCCGGGTCGTCCTTGCCCTAACCTTGGGCGATGTGAGCGAACAGCACCCCTACCCCTGGCCCACCGCCTCCTCCACCGGGGTCGGGTCGTGGCCCGGAGAGGACCCCGACGAGGCCGTCCGCACCGTCCTGGGCGAACTCCCCGACCTTCCCCACCTGCCCGAACTGCCCGGACGCGGCGTCGGCGCCGACATGATCGGCCGCACCGCCGGACTGCTGGTGGAGTTCCCCGTCGAGGTGCAGCCCACCGGGTGGCGCGTCGCCGACACCCCCGGCCGCGACCTGTACCGCGCCCACGGGTTCCTCTCCCGCGACCTGGACGTCCTCACCGAGCACGCCCACGCCTACGAGGGCGCACTCAAGATCCAGGCGGCCGGTCCGTGGACGATGGCGGCCTCCACCGAACTGCGCAACGGCCAGCGCGTGATCGCCGACCCCGGCGCGTACCGCGATCTCTGCGCCTCCCACCTCGAAGGCGTGCGCGCCCACCTCGCCGACGTCCGCACACGGGTGCCCGGCGCCCGCCTCCTCGTGCAGATCGACGAACCCTCCCTGCCGGCCGTCCTGCTCGGCGCCCTGCCCACCGCCAGCGGCTACGGCCGGCTGCGCGCCGTGGACCGGATCCGCGTGGAGGAGACGCTGCGCACCCTGTTCACGACGATCACCGACGCCGGGGCCGTCCCCGTCGTCCACTGCTGCGCCGAAAACGCGCCCCTGGACCTGTTGCGCCGCAGCGGCGCGCGAGCGCTGAGCCTGGACGCCGGACTGCTCGACCGTCGTCACGACGACATGGTCGGCACCGCCGTCGAGGCCGGTGTCGGGCTGCTGCTCGGCGTCGTTCCGGCGGTCGATCCCACCCCCTCCGAGCAGGCCCGAATGTCCGACCCCGCCGCTAACGTCGATGTCGTACGCGAGTTGTGGAACCGGTTGGGCTTCGATCCCGACCTGCTCTCACGGACGGTGGTCACGACCCCCGCCTGCGGGCTGGCCGGCGCCTCCCCCCACCACGCCCGGGCGGCCCTGCGGGCCGCGCGGGACGGGGCCCGGGTCCTTCGTGACGAGCCCCGCAGGTCGTAGACGAGCACGAGACGGAAAGGCGGCCACGTGGCGCCCGAGAACACCAGCGAGATCCCCGACGAGGCGCGCGACCGGCACGAGGAGTTGTCCAGGGACCTGGACGATCACAGCTACCGCTATTACCTGGGCAACCCGATCGTCTCCGACGCCGAGTACGACGCCCTCATGGGCGAGCTGCGCGACATCGAGGAGAAGTACCCGCAGCTCATCTCCCAGGACTCGCCCACCCAGAAGGTCGGCGCCCCCATCAGCGTCGACTTCGCGGCGGTCGAGCACCTGGTGCGGATGGAGAGCCTGGGCAACGCCTTCGACTCCGACGAGCTGAACGCCTGGGCGGACCGCGCCTCGGCCGAGGTGCCCGTCGACGCCTACCTGTGCGAGCTGAAGATCGACGGTCTGGCCGTGGACCTGGTCTACGAGAAGGGCCGCCTGGTGCGCGCCGCCACCCGCGGCGACGGCCGGGTGGGCGAGGACATCACCCTCAACATCCGCACCATCGACGTCGTGCCCGAGCGGCTGGACGAGAGCGTGCGCCCCGCACCGGAGCTGCTGGAGGTGCGCGGCGAGGTGTTCCTGCCGGTCGAGGCGTTCGAGGCGCTCAACCGGCGCATCACCGAGACCGGCGAGCACACCCCCTTCGCCAACCCGCGCAACGCCGCCGCCGGATCGCTGCGGCAGAAGGACCCGCGGGTCACCGCCACCCGGCCGTTGTCGATGATCGTGCACGGCGTGGGCGCCTATGTTCCCGCCGGAGGCGGCGGGAACGGTCGTCCGGGCTCGGAGGACGTCGCCTTCACGAGCCAGTCGCAGGCCTACGCCCTGCTCGGGGAGTGGGGACTGCCGCTCAGCGACCGCTACAGGGTCGTGTCCTCCATGGACGAGGTGCGCGCCTACGTCTCCCACTACCAGGAGCACCGGCACGAGCCCGACTACGAGATCGACGGCATCGTCATCAAGGTGGACGCCTTCTCGCTTCAGCGGCGGCTGGGATCCACCAGCCGCGCCCCGCGCTGGGCGATCGCCTACAAGTACCCGCCCGAGGAGGTCACCACCAGGCTGGTGGACATCAAGGTGGGTGTGGGCCGTACCGGCCGGGTCACCCCCTACGGCGTCATGGAGCCGGTCACGGTGGCCGGGTCCGAGGTCGAGTTCGCCACCCTGCACAACGCGCAGGAGGTCCAGCGCAAGGGCGTGCTCATCGGCGACACGGTGGTGCTGCGCAAGGCGGGCGACGTCATCCCCGAGATCGTCGGCCCGGTGCTGGAGAAGCGCGACGGCACCGAGCGGCCCTTCGTGATGCCGGAGGTCTGCCCCGAGTGCGGCACCCCACTGGGTCAGCAGAAGGAGGGCGACGTCGACCTGCGCTGCCCCAACGCCCGCTCCTGCCCCGGCCAGCTGCGCGAACGCCTGTTCTTCGTGGCCGGCCGCAAGGCGCTGGACATCGAGGCGCTCGGCTACGTGGCGGCCACCGCGCTGACGCAGCCGCTGGAGCCGACCGAGGCGCCGCTCGCGAACGAGGGCGACCTGTTCGACCTCACCGTCGAGCAGCTGTTGCCGATCCGCACCTACGTCCTCGACCCCGACACCTCCGAGCCCAAGACCGACCCCAAGACGGGCGAGGCCAAGGTCGTCTCCTTCTTCGTCAATCTCAAGGGCGAGCCCAAGAAGACCGTGGAGAAGCTGTTCGAGCAGTTGGAGATCGCCAAGGCGCGGCCGCTGTGGCGGGTCCTGGTGTCGCTGTCCATCCGGCACGTGGGCCCGCGCGCCGCCGAGGACCTGGCCCGCCACTTCCGGTCGATGGACGCCATCCGGGCGGCCTCGGAGGAGGAACTGGCGGCGGTCGACGGCGTCGGCCCGACCATCGCCCGCTCCATCAAGGAGTGGTTCGAGGTCGACTGGCACCGGGAGATCGTCGCCAAGTGGGCGGCGGCCGGCGTGCGCATGGAGGACGAGGTCGACGAGAACCGACCGCGTTTCCTGGAGGGGGTCACCGTGGTGGTCACCGGCTCGCTGGAGGGCTTCACCCGGGACGGGGCCAAGGAGGCCATCGCCGAACGCGGTGGCCGGGCCACCGCGTCGGTCTCCAAGAAGACCGGATTCGTGGTGGTGGGCGACAGCCCCGGCTCCAAGTACGACAAGGCCGTCAAGCTGGGCGTGCCGATCCTGGACGAGCAGGGCTTCCGGGTGTTGCTGGAGGCCGGCCCGGAGGCCGCGGAGAAGGCGCGGATCAACCCGCCGGAGGCCGGCGACGAAGCCGATGAGCAGCGGGAGGAGGCGGTCGAGGCCTGAGGGGTCGCGTCCGCGCGGCGGTCCGGACGCCATCCGACACGCACGTCCGTCCGATGGTCCGTGGGTCGGAATCCGTTCCGGACCGCCGTTTCTTTTTCCTGGTTCGCGCCACAATCGACCCACGTCTTGGTTAACTGATAGTTCCTGTCGGACGACACTTGGTGACGAAGCGGCGTAAGGTGGACAGTGTGCTCCGCGAAGCGGACACCACCGAACCCGGGATTCGGTCATGGAGGGGTGACCGCGCCCGAGGGCCGAACCATCAGGAGCGGCGGCACGGCCGATGCCGTCGATCTCCGCGTCCCCCTCACGAGGACACAACGGATGAGAGACCCCATCAGTACCCGGGACATCGGCCCGCGGATCGGGACGCCGCTGTGGCTGTACATGGCCGGCACCGTCGCCGCCGGAACGCTCCTGCTCGCCGCCGCCCTGCTGTGGGCCGGGCCCGACCTGCTCCCGTACGCGGTCGAACCGCTCACGTGGGTCCTGCTCGGCATGGTCCTCTTCGGTGAACTGCGCCCCATCTCCATCCCCGGGCGGTCCCCCGGCAGCGGCGCGCCCACCTCACTGCCGTTCTCCCTGGCCCTGATCCTCTTCCAAGGCCTGCCCCTGGCCGGACTCGTCCAGGTCGTCGCCACCGTCGTCGCCGGGTTCGTCCGTGGCCACGCCGCCCACCGCATCGCCTTCAACGCCGCCCAGTACACCCTGTCCCTCGGCGCCGCCGACGCCGTCCTGCGCCTGGTCCTGGCGCCCCTGCGCGGCACCGCCACGGGGGTGCCCGCCGGGCAGGCGCTCCTCGCCATCGGGCTGGCCGGAATCACCTACTTCCTGGTCAACCGGATCCTGGTGATCTGCGCCGTCGCCATGCACGAACGCGTTCCCCTGGGACAGGCCATGGCCAAGGGCCTCGGCCGCCAGATCCAGATCAACGCCGTCCTCATCGGCATGGCCCCCCTCGTCGCCGTCGCCATGACCCACTCGGTGCTGTACGTTCCGCTCTTCGCCCTGCCCCTGGGCGCCCTCTACACCAGCGCCCTGTTGTCGGTGAAGCGCGATCACCAGGCCAACCACGACGAACTCACCGGCCTGGCCAACCGCAAACTCCTCACCCTGCGCGCCCACCAGGAGATCGACGCCGCCCGCCGCCGCGGCGGCCGGGTCGGCCTGCTCCTGCTCGACCTCGACCGGTTCAAAGAGGTCAACGACACCCTGGGGCACCCCACCGGGGACCGGCTCCTCCAGATCGTCGCCGGCCGACTCACCCACAGCGTCCGCCCCGGCGACCTCGTCGCCCGGCTCGGCGGCGACGAGTTCGCGGTGCTGCTGCCCCAGATCCGCGACATCGAGGCGGCCGCGGAGGTCGCCGCCCGCCTGCGCGGCGCCCTCACCGAACCCGTCCGCCTCGACGGCATGGACCTCGACCTGGAGGCCAGTATCGGCATCGCCCTCCACCCCGAGGACGCCGTCGACTTCGAACACCTCATGCAGCGCGCCGACGTCGCCATGTACGTCGCCAAGTCCGCCCGCTCCGGGGTGGAGTCCTACGACCCCGGCAAGGACCGCAACTCCACCGCCCGGCTCAGCCTGTTCAGCGAACTCCGTCGAGGCCTCACCGAAGGCGCCCTCGAAATGCACTACCAGCCCAAGGTGCGCCTCGACGACGGACACCCCGTCGGGATGGAGGCCCTCGCCCGCTGGCGCCACCCCACGCGCGGGCTGCTCGGACCCGAGGAGTTCATGCCGGTGGTGGAGGAGTCCCACCTGTTCCGCGCCTTCACCGGGCAGGTCCTCGACATCACCCTGTCCCGCCTCGCGCAATGGCGGGAACAGGGGGTGCGCCTGCCCGTCTCCGTCAACCTGGGCGTGCGCGAACTCCTCGACCCCTCCCTGCCCGAAACCGTCGCCTCCGCGCTGGCCGAGCACGGGATCCCGCCCGAACGCCTGGTGCTGGAGATCGGTGAACACGCCCTCATCACCGACGTCGAAGCGGCCACGGCGGCCGTCCACCGACTCCGCGGGCTCGGCGTGGGCCTGGCACTGGACGACTTCGGCACCGGCCACTTCACCCTCGTCCAGCTCGCCGGGCTGCCGCTCGACGAGGTCAAGATCCACGAGTCGTTCACCGCCCGCCTCACCGACGGCACCGGCAACGGTCCGACGGTGGTCCACGCCGCCATCGCGCTGGTCAACGCGCTCGGCATGCGCGCCACCGCCGAAGGCGTGCAGACCCGGGAGTTCGCCGAGGCCGCCCGGGGCACCGGCTGCCACGCCGCCCAGGGGCACCACTTCGCCCCGCCGATGCCCGCCGACGAGGCCCTCACCTGGCTGACCGCCCACCGAGGGGTGTCCACAGGGGCCCCGACCTCGGGGTGATCCGGATCGCGGCCCCGGCCGACCGGCACCGGCAACGACGACGGAGCCATAGGATTGACGGGACAGTCCGTCCGCCGAAGAAACGGTTAAGTCACTCATGACCGCCATCACCCGCGATGAGGTCGCGCACCTCGCCCGGTTGTCGCGGCTGGCGCTCGACGAGAGCGAGCTCGACACGCTCGCCGCCCAGCTCGGTGACATCCTCACCGCCGTGGCCAAGGTGCAGGAGGTCGCCCAAGGCGACATCCCGCCGAGCTCGCACGCCCTGCCGCTGACCAACGTCTTCCGTCCCGACGAGGCCCGGCCCTGCCTCACCCCGGAGCAGGCCCTGTCCGGCGCCCCGGCCGTGGAGGACCAGCGGTTCCGGGTTCCGCGCATCCTCGGGGAGGAGGAGTAGCCATGAGCGACATCGTCAGCCTCACCGCGGCCGACCTCGGCACGGCGATCAAGACGGGCGAGGCCTCCGCGGAGGAGGCCGCCACCGCCTACCTGGACCGGATCGAGGCCGTGGACGGCGAGATCGACGCCTTCCTCCACGTGCGCCGGGAGACCGCCCTCGACCAGGCCCGCGCGGTGGACGCCCGCCGCGCCGCCGGCGAGGAGCTGGGCCCGCTCGCCGGAGTCCCGGTCGCCCACAAGGACGTGTTCGTCACCAAGGACATGCCCACCACCGCCGCCTCCAGGATCCTGGAGGGCTGGCACCCGCCCTACGACGCCACCGTCACCGCGCGCCTGCGCGAGGCCGGGCTGGTCATCCTGGGCAAGACCAACATGGACGAGTTCGCGATGGGCTCCTCCACCGAGAACTCCGCCTACCAGGTCACCCGCAACCCGTGGGACACCTCCCGCATCCCCGGCGGCTCCTCCGGCGGGTCGTCGGCGGCCGTCGCGGCGTTCCAGGCCCCGCTGGCCACCGGCACCGACACCGGCGGTTCCATCCGCCAGCCCGCAGCCGTGTGCGGCCTGGTCGGCGCCAAGCCCACCTACGGCGGTTCCTCCCGCTACGGCATGATCGCGTTCGCGTCCTCCCTGGACACCCCCGGCCCGTTCGCGCGCAACGTGCTCGACGCGGCCCTGCTCCAGGAGGCGTTCTCCGGGCACGACCCGCTCGACTCCACCTCGATCGACGCCCCCGTGCCGCCGATCGTCGAGGCCGCCCGCAACGGCGAGATCGACGGCCTGCGCATCGGCGTGGTGGAGGAACTCGACAGCGACGGCTTCCAGGCCGGTGTGCGTCAGCGCTTCCACGAGAGCCTGGAACTGCTGGAGTCCCTGGGCGCCAAGATCGTCGAGGTGTCCTGCCCCAGCTTCGACGCCGCCCTGTCGGCGTACTACCTCATCGCGCCCAGCGAGTGCTCGTCGAACCTGGCCCGGTTCGACGCCATGCGCTACGGCCTGCGCGTCGGCGACGACGGCACCCGCAGCGCCGAGGAGGTCATGTCGCTGACCCGCGCCCAGGGCTTCGGCCCGGAGGTGAAGCGCCGCATCATGCTGGGGACGTACGCGCTGTCCAGCGGGTACTACGACGCCTACTACGGCAGCGCCCAGCAGGTCCGCACGCTCATCAAGCGCGACTTCGACGCCGCCTTCGAGAACGTGGACGTACTGGTCTCGCCGACCACGCCGACCACCGCGTTCCCGATCGGCGAGCGCGCCGAGGACCCGATGGCGATGTACCTGGCCGACCTGTGCACCATCCCGTCCAACCTGGCGGGCAACGCGGCGCTGTCGGTGCCGTGCGGACTGGCACCGGAGGACGGGCTGCCGGTGGGCCTTCAGATCATGGCCCCGCCGCTGGCCGACGACCGCGCCTACCGGGTGGCGGCGGCGGTCGAGCGCGCCCTGACCGATCGGGACGGCGCCCTGATCGCCCGCAGCCCGTACGCGGTCGACGCCTAGGCGTCCGCGCGCGAAGCGCCCGCCGGCCCTCGGGGCGGGCGGGCGCTTCCGTGTCCGCGGAAGGGGAACGGGGCCCGGGCCGTGGGGGGTACGGTCCGGACCCCGGGCTCAGGGGGTCGGGGTCCGACCGTCGGAGGCCCTCCTGCGGCGGCTCAGCACGACGAACGCGCCGCCGCCCAGGAGCAGTGCCAGGCCGCCGACGACGAGGGCGGCGATGGCCCCGCCGGTCAGCGCCAGGCGGCTCTCCTCGCCGGCCGCGGACACCGGGCTCGCCGACGGGGCCGCGATCGGCGGCGGGGTGCCGCCCGCCTCGTCCCAGACCACCGACACCGTGCGGGAGACGGTGATCTCACCGTCGGCCGCGGCGATCAGGGTCTGGGTGGGCTCGTCCTCGTCCTCGCCCTTGAAGAGCCGGCCGGTGAGCACGGCGGCCTCCGCGGCGAGGGTGAGTTCGGCCTCGCCCGCCCCGGCGTCGGCCGGGACGGCGAACCCGATCCGGTCGCCGTCGGAGACGGACTCCACCGTCGCCCCGCTGTCGAGGTCGACGATCTCCACACCGTCGGGCGCGTCCAGCTCCAGCGGCACGGCGTCGGCGCTGGTCTCCACGGTGAAGGCGCCGACCGTCCCCCCGGCCAGTCCCGATCCCAGGTCGGGGGAGACGGACAGGGTCGACGGGGGCTCGTCGGGTAGTTCCTCGGCGTTCTCGACCAGGTGGTCGTAGAGCCGGATCACCTCCTCCTCGCTCACCGGGGCCGTGATGTCCGGGTTCTGCTCCACCTCGACCAGGTCGAGGCCGTTGCTGAAGTGCCAGATCGCCGCCTGGGTGGCGGTGAGGGCCTCCGCCTTCGACAGGCCCGGGGTGTCGATCGCCTTGCGCAGATCGGGGATGTCCACCACCGGGTAGGAGTTCATGAGGATCCAGTGGACCTTGCCGGGTTCGCCGAAGTCGCCCTCACCGGGGTAGTTCGCCCACTCGTCCTCCCGGTACCAGGCGTCGCCGACGATGCCGGTCCGGAAGTCGATGCAGTAGGTGGTGAGCGTCCGATCCCCCAGGTCCACCCTGAACGTGCCCGTGGTGGTGAACTCCTCGCCCCGCATGATGATCCCGTGACCGTGTTCGTCGACACCGGTGTACCGACCGCGCACGGATTCGGCCATGGCGGGAAGGGCCAAGGGGCCCAGCACCAGGGCGGTGGCCGCGAACGCGGCGGGGATCACACGGGAGAGCGGCACGTTCACATATCACTTTCCGGTGGGGCGTGGAGTGGAGGAGCGGAGCACGGAGGGGAGGGCGGTACCTGTTCCGTTCGGGGATACGGGGCCGATGGTAGCGATTCATCTCTCGGCGGCCAACCCTCGGTAGTGACGCAAGTGCACTGTGTCCGCACTTGAGCCTTTTGTCTGTTCACTGAACGACAAAGGCCCCTTCCCGATGGGGAAGGGGCCCGATGATTCAGGCGGTGCCTACTCCTGGGTGGAGGCGGCCTTGCGCTTGCGGCTCAGGTAGATCGCACCGCCACCGGCGCCGAGGGCGGCGATGCCGGCTGCGACGAGGCCGGCCAGGGCGCCGCCGGTGACGGGCAGGCTCGGGCGGTCATCGGCCGGGGGGGTCGGCTTCGGGGACTCCGGGACGGACGGGGACTCCGACGGGGCCGGGGACGGAGAGGTCGGGGCGGACGGAGATTCCGACGGGGCCGGGGACTCGGGCTCGCTGGGCTCGTCGGTCGGGGGGACCTCGGGCTTGGCGGTCCAGGAGGCGGACGCCGAAGCGGACACCGTGACCTTCTCGGTCTTGGCGGTGATCAGGGTCTGGGTCGGCTTGTCGCTCTCACCCTTGAAGAGACGCCCGGCGGAGACGTCGGCGGTGGTCTCCAGGGAGAAGGAGGCGTTGCCGGCGGCGGCGTCGGCCGGGACGTCGAAGGCGACCTTGTCGCCGTTCTCGACGGCGGTGACCGGCTCGCCGGTCTCCAGGTCGACCAGGGTGACGCCCTCGGGGGCGTCGAGGACGACCGGGACGGAGGCGGCGCTGGTCTCGATGACGAACGCGCCGACCTTGGAGCCGGCCTCACCCTCGGCGGTACCCGGGGTGACGCTCAGCGCCGGTCCCGGCTCCTGGGGCAGTTCCACGGCGTTCGCGACCAGGTGGTCGTAGACCTTCTTGACGCCCTCGGGGTCGTTGGCGGTGACCTCGGCGCCGTTGGTGAAGTGCCAGATCGCGGCCTGGGTGGCGGCGATGGCGTGCTCCTCCTTGAAGCGGGAGTTGGTCACGCCGGCGTTCTCGGCCAACTGCGCGGCCGAGATCGTCGGGTAGCCGTTCTGGAGGATCCAGTGGACCTTGCCCGGGGAGGCGAAGTCACCCTTGCCCGGGTAGTTCGCCCAGTCGTCCTCGCGGTACCAGGCATCGCCGCGGATGCCGGTCTCCAGGTCGATGCAGTACGTGGTGAACGTGCTGCCGTCCTCCAGCTTCAGGGTGAAGAGCATGGTGTTCTGCCTGACGCCGTCGACGCGAACGTCGGCGCCCTTCTGGGCCGGGCCCGTGTACTGGGCCCGAACGGCGCCCTCGTAGGTGTCGGGGTCCGCGGCGGCCGGGGCGGCCAGACCGAGGGCGAGGAGGGAGGCCGCGCCCGCGGCGACGGTCGTACGCCCGAGGGCAAGGGGGAGGGACACGTTCGTCACGTCTGTTCCTTGGGTTCTACGGCTCCGACCGTGGGCGGGGTCAAGGGCGCCGGTACGGCCTGGGAGCACGTGAGGAGTGTGAGCGGGGGAGACCGGTCGGGCATGACCGCCCGACCGATGTCGGTGATGCGGGATGTCCCCCACCGAGCCGATGAGGTGTGGTCGCGCCGCGCCTCCTGTGCGCGGGCATGGGACTTCCAAGAGGAAGACGCGCGGCTGGGGCGGATGGTGTACACGAAAGGCCCCCTCTTCCGACTGCTCGGAAGAGGGGGCCCTCGCCTGGGACGCGGTGCCTACTCCTGGGTGGAGGCGGCCTTGCGCTTGCGGCTCAGGTAGATCGCACCGCCACCGGCGCCGAGGGCGGCGATGCCGGCTGCGACGAGGCCGGCCAGGGCGCCGCCGGTGACGGGCAGGCTCGGGCGGTCATCGGCCGGGGGGGTCGGCTTCGGGGACTCCGGGACGGACGGGGACTCCGACGGGGCCGGGGACTCGGGGGCGCTGGGCTCCTCGGTCGGCTCGCTGGGCTCCTCGGTGGGCTCGCTGGGCTCGTCGGTCGGGGGGACCTCGGGCTTGGCGGTCCAGGAGGCGGAGGCCGAAGCGGAGACCTTGGTCTCACCGCCCTTGGCGGTGATCAGGGTCTGGGTCGGCTTGTTCGGGTCCTCGCCCTTGAACAGGCGGCCCGTGGCGACCTCGGCGGTGGTCTCCAGGGAGAAGGAGGCGTTGCCGGCGGCGGCGTCGGCCGGGACGTCGAAGGCGACCTTGTCGCCGTTCTCGACGGCGGTGACCGGCTCGCCGGTCTCCAGGTCGACCAGGGTGACGCCCTCGGGGGCGTCGAGGACGACCGGGACGGAGGCGGCGCTGGTCTCGATGACGAACGCGCCGACCTTGGAGCCGGCCTCACCCTCGGCGGTACCCGGGGTGATGCTCAGGGTCGCGTCGGGCTCGGAGGTCTGCGGCAGGTCCTGGGCGTTGCCGACCAGGTACTCGTAGACCTTCTTGACGCCGGCGCTGTTGCCGCTGTTCTTGAGGTCCATGCCGTTGCTGAAGTGCCAGATGGCGGCCTGGGTGCCGCCCAGGGCGTCTGCCTTGCTCAGACCCTCGACCCCGGCGGCCGCGCCCAGTTCCTCGGCGCTCACGTTCGGGTAGGAGTTCTGGAGGATCCAGTGGACCTTGGCGGGCTCGGCGAAGTCGCCCTTGCCCGGGTAGTTGTCCCACTTGTCCTCGACGTACTTCGCCTTGCTCACGATGCTCGTGCGGAAGTCGATGCAGTACGTCGTCAGGACCGTGCCGTCTTCCAGCTCCAGCTTGAAGAGGCTGGTCGGGGCGTTGCCACCGTCGAGGTGGACCTGGGGGCCGTTCTCGGCGTTGCCGATGTAGGTGCCGGTGACGGCGCCCTCGTACGGGGCCGGCTCGGCGGCCGCGGGAGCGGCCATGCCGAAGGCGAGGAAGGCCGCGGCGGTGGCCGCCAGGCCCGCGCGCCCGGCGGTGCGGGGGAGGGAGATCTGAGTCAAGTCGTATCCCGGTGTCGTCTAGGGGTGACCGGTCTAGGGGTAACCGGATGATGTCGGACCATGCCGGAGCGGGGAGCCGCGGCGGGGTCCGGGTGCGAAGGGCCGTGCGGAGGCGGTGCGAGGCCGCCACTCGTGCGTCCGGGTCGGGTGGACCACGTCTCGGGGTCAGGGGGCGTGGTGCCCTGGGAGCGGAGATTGGGCGCGGCGCGCCCGGGCCCGGATTCGCCGTCTCGCGGGGGCGGGCCGTCGGGATGCCGCACAAGGCCGATCGCCCGCCCGATACTAGCGATACGGTTCGCCACTTCCAACCCGGTTCGCGAAAAATGTGACCCGATACGGCCCAGAAAAAAATCCACCTGCGCAAAGCCGCATTATGGCCGAATGTTATGCAACGAAGTGGGGGTCACTCGCGTCGCTTACGCCCCAGAATAAGGATGATCAGGCCCGATACCACCAGGGCACCCGCGATGACCAGCAACCCGGACAACCAGGTGCCGGTCCTGGGGAGGTCGTCGCCCACGATTCGGTCATCCTCGGTGGACACGGCCTCTTCGCTCGGTTCTGCCTCGGCGAGTGGTTCCTGCGGGGTCGGCTCCGGGGTTTCGGTCGGGGGTTCCGGCGTCGGGGACGCCGGTTCGGTCGAAGGTGTCGGAGCGTGCCACGTCAGCGTGGCCGTCGCCGTGCTCGTCGCCGTACCGGCCTCGGCGGTGACCAGTGGAAGGGTGCGCACACCGTCGCGCCCGGTGAACAGCCCGCCCTCGGCCAGGGGGATGTCCTCGCCGTGCACGTGGAGCGACACCACTCCGGCGGGCATCGACGGTTCCACCCGCAGGTACAACTCGTCGCCGTCCACGGCGTGGGTGACCTGTCGGCCCTCCGCGTCCACCAGCCACGAGGCGGGCGCCCCGCCCAACGACACCGGCATCGGCTCGTCACCGGCGCTCGACACGGTCAGGGGTCCCAGCGGTTCCTCGGGTCCCACCGCGTCCACGTGCTCGGGGGACACGCTGAGGGACGGTGCCGCCGGGCTCTCCTCCGGCGCGAGCGCGCCCACCATGAGGTGGTCGTACAGCGCCAGCACGGTCGGGTCGTTGGCCTCGCGGTCCGGTTCGGTGTCGGACAGCACCCGCCACAGGGCCGCCTGCGTGCCCGCGATCGCCTGGTCCTCGCGCATCGGGGGCAGCCCCGCGTCGATGCTCAGGGACACCAGGTCCCGAGCGGGGTAGGAGTGGGTGACGATCCAGTGCGCCCGGTCGGCCGGGGCCGCCTCGGTCGCGCCGCCCGCCCACGCGGGGACGCCGGACCAGTCCGACTCCACGTAGGCGGCACGTCGACGGACCTCACCGTCGGGTGAGGTCGTGTAGGCGCGCACGGAGTCGTCGTTCCCGATGCGCAGGCTGTACAGCGCCGTGGCCACGGTTCCACCGCCGACCGGGGTCAGTTCGACCCCGGCCACCGGTTCGCGGTCCACACGGGAGAAATCGTCGGCGAGCGCGGCCGGGGTACCGGCCAGGACCGTGACGAGGACGACCGATGAGAGCAATGCGGCGCACCGACGCGGGATGTCCATGTGCAGCTCCTGTACGGAGGGCGGACGGACCATCGGGTCGACCGGCGAAATCGTCTTCTCGGAGCACTCAGACTAACGGTCCGGCACCGTCGGTGACGGTCTGACACCTCTACAGTGGCCTGATCGTGCACATGACGTGACATGCGTCGTTCCCACGCGGGGCCGAGGGCGGGCGCTCCACCCCCGCGCGCTCGGTAGGCTGACCTGGAAGGTACGTCCTCTACGGAAACGGGTTTGCGGCGATGGCCCACGCGGTAACTCCTGGCACTGCCACGAACGGTGACCCCTCTCCGGTGGCCTACGAGCAGGCGCTGACCAGGTACGAGCCCGTGCTCGGCCTGGAGACCCACATCGAACTGGGCACCGCCTCGAAGATGTTCTGCTCCTGCCCCACCGCGTTCGGGGCCGACCCCAACACCCAGGTGTGCCCGGTCTGCCTCGCGCTGCCCGGCTCCCTGCCGGTGGTCAACGAGAAGGCCGTCGAGGGGGCCGTCCGGCTGGGGCTCGCGCTCAACTGCTCCATCGCCCCGTGGGGCCGGTTCGCCCGGAAGAACTACTTCTACCCGGACATGCCGAAGAACTACCAGATCTCCCAGTACGACGAGCCGATCTGCGTCGACGGGTACCTGAACGTGACGGTGGACACCCCCGAGGGCCCCCGCGAGTTCCGTGTGGAGATCGAGCGGGTCCACATGGAGGAGGACACCGGCAAGACCTCCCACGTGGGCGGGGCCACCGGTCGCATCCACGGCGCCGAGTACTCCATCGTCGACTACAACCGCGCCGGCATCCCGCTGCTGGAGATCGTGACGAAGCCGATCACCGGCACCGGTGTCCTGGCCCCGCTGGTCGCCCGCGCCTACGCCGCCGAGCTGCGCGACCTGGTCCGTTCGCTGGGCATCTCCGACGTGCGCATGGAGGAGGGCTCCATGCGCTGCGACGTCAACGTCTCCATCAACGAGCGGGGCGCCTCCGAGTGGGGAACCCGCAGCGAGACCAAGAACGTCAACTCCCTGCGCTCGGTCGAGCGCGCCGTCCGCTCGGAGATCGAGCGACAGGCCGGTGTCCTCGACGCCGGGCTGAAGGTCGTGCAGGAGACCCGCCACTTCCAGGAGCACACCGGAGCCAGCGTGTCCGGTCGCAGCAAGGAGGAGGCGCAGGACTACCGGTACTTCCCGGACCCCGACCTCGTCCCGGTCGCCCCGTCCGCGGAGTGGATCGAGGACCTGCGCGCCACCCTGCCGGAGCTGCCCGCCGCCAAGCGGGCCCGGATCCGCGCCGAGTGGGACCTCACCGACACCGAGCTGCGCGACCTGGTCAACGCCGACGCGGTCGAACTCGTCGAGGCGACCGTCGCGGCCGGCGCCCCCTCCGCGGAGGCGCGCAAGCTGTGGCTCAACGAGCTGTCGCGCCGCGCCACCGAGCAGGAGGTGGAGCTGTCGGCCCTGCCGATCACCCCCGCCCAGGTGGCACGGATCATCGCCCTGGTCGCCGAGGGCGCACTCACCAACAAGCTGGCCCGCCAGGTCGTCGAGGGCGTCCTGGCCGGTGAGGGCGAGCCCGACACGGTCGTGGAGGCCCGAGGGCTGAAGGTCGTCAGTGACGACGGCGCGCTGGGCGCGGCCGTCGACGCCGCCATCGCCGCCGACCCCGACGCCGCCGACAAGGTGCGCGGCGGCAAGGTCGCCGCGGCCGGAGCGCTGGTGGGCGCGGTGATGAAGGCCACCCGCGGGCAGGCCGACGCCGGTCGCGCCCGGCAACTGATCCTGGAGAAGCTGGGCGTCGCGTGACGTGTGCCCGGTGCCACGCCGTGGATCGACCGGGCCCCCTCACGGATCCCCTAGGGTGCTGGGTGTGCCGCGACTTCGGAGGGAGATCGCGGCACACCGCGTGAGCATCAGGGGGTCCGCGTCACCGTAACGTCGATCACGGTCCGTGATGACTCCGTCGTCATCTCTCGTCCGACCCTCAATCGCCATGTGACCTTGGTTGCGTAGGGTTGCGACGCACGGTGGCGGTGGTCGACGGCGATCGCCCGCCACCGGTCGGTCCCGGTCCCGCGAGATCGGCGGTCCGCGCGCCGGACGCCCCGAGCGCGCCAGGAATCGTCACGACGCGAGGTGGGTGCTCCATGTCCGAGGAGAGAGCGTGTCCGCGGCGAGCCGCCGCGGACGGCGTCACGCGCCCGCTGGGAGGTCGGTAATGGGAACCCGGACACGTCGCCTGTCGGTGATCGGGCTCGTCGTCCTGTTCCTCGTCTATGTCGTCGCGACCCGGATCCCGATGGGAACGGACACGGTCGCGACGTTCCTCGGTGAGTGGCCTTCATCCCTGGTCGCGGGTATCGCAGGGGCCTCCTTGCTGTACGCGTCCCGCCGGTGGGCGACCACCGGCGCCGATCGCGAGGCCCACGTCGACGGCGCGGACGGGCCGGCGGCGTTGCGCAACCTGGGCTTCGCGGCCCTGGCCTGGTGCGCGGGCGGGGTCACCCACGGCATCACGGGGGCGCTCAGTTCCAATTCGGTGCTGTCCCTGACACTGGGCGACCTGTTCGCGCTGGCGGCTCTGCCGCTGTTCGTGGTCGGCTTCACCCGGTTCGCCCCCTGGCCGGGGGGCGTGCGCACCGCGCTGCGGCACATCACCGACAGCTACGTGTGCGCCGCCGCCGTGTTCTCCGTCGTGTGGCTGCTCGTCTTCTCACCGTTGTACGGGGAGCTGGGCGAGGGCTCGGGGGTGCTGGGCTTCGCCCTGGTGTACCCGGTGGCCGACATCGCCGTCCTGTGCCTGCTCGTCCCGTTGGTGTTCATGTCGCCGCACAGCACCCGGCGCGCGGTGCTGCTCGCGATCGCCGCGCTCATCGTCATCGCCACCTCGGACATGATCGGGGCGATCACCCGTCTGTCCGGGCCGTCCGTGGCCGGCGGCATCGAGCACCCGGTGCGCTTCCTCGGGTTCGCCCTGCTGGGGGCGTTGCCGTGGCTGGTGGAGCATCGACCGGGCGCCGAACCGCGCCGTATCACCGGTCGTGGCCTGTACCGGTTCGCGCCCGAGCTGGCCGCGATCGGCGCGGTCGCGATCGCGGCGGTGGTGCTCACCGTCGGCGGACTGCGCCTGACGGGGGTGGCCCCGGTGCTGCCGGTGGCCGCCGGGACCGCCGTGGTGGTGCTGCTGGTGCGGATCCTGGGAATGCTGGAGGAGAACGCCACCCTCACCCGCATGGTGCGCAACCGTGAGGGGCACTTCCACGAGTTGGCGCGCAACAGCGGCGACGTCATCCTGGTGCTGGACCGCGACGGCGGGGTGTCCTACGTCAGCCCGGGCACGGCCGAGGCCTTCGGATATCGGCTCGAAGACGTGCTGGCCGCACCCGTGACCACGCTCATCCACCCCGAGGACATGGAGCGGACCGAGACGGTCACCGCCCTGTTCGACGAGCGGGGAAGCCAGGGCGTGCACCTGCGGTTGCGGGTGCGCGCGGCGGACGGGACCTGGCGGCACACCGAGTCGACGGTGTCGTTGTACGAGCAGCCCGGCGAACCCGACCGGCTCCTGGTGACCACCCGCGACATCAGCGCCCAGGTGGCGTTGCAGGACGAGGTGGAGCACCTCACCTTCCACGACGGTGTCACGGGCCTGCCCAACCGCTCCTACCTGGAGGAGCGGGCCAGCGACGTGCTGGCCCACCGGGCGATCAGCGACGAGCCGATCGGGGACATCGCGGTGCTGTTCCTGGACCTGGACGGGTTCACGGCGGTCAACGACTCGGCCGGGCACGTGCGCGGCGATCACCTGCTGGCCCAGGCGGCCCGCAGGATGCGCGGCGAACTGGAGCCCGGAGCCACCCTGACGCGCTGGGGCGGTGACGAGTTCGCGGTGCTCATCGAGGGCGTACCCCGGGCACAGCGGGTGGTGGACCTGGCCGAACGTCTGGGACGGGTCATCGCCTCGGAGCCGTTCCAGGTGGCCGACCGGGAACTGGTGCTGACCGCCAGTATCGGTGTGGCCTTCGCCGAACCCGACACCGACAGCGGTGACCTGCTGCGCAACGCCGACGTGGCGCTGACCCGGGCCAAGGAGCGCGGGGCGGGCAACGTCGAGGTGTACGCCGCGCACATGCACGACACCGTGGTGTCCCGTCTGGAGTTGCAGATCCGGCTGCGTCGGGCGTTGGCCGAAGGGGAGTTCTTCCTGGAGTACCAGCCCATCGTGGACCTGGGCACGTCCCGGGTCACGTCGGTGGAGGCCCTGGTGCGGTGGGACCGCGACGGCGAGGTGGTGGGACCGGACGGTTTCCTCGGTGCCGCCGAGGAGTCGGGGCTGATCGTGCCCCTGGGGGAGTGGATCCTGCGCGAGGCCTGCGAGAAGGTCGCGGTGTGGCGGGTATCGGACTGGGACATCGGCCTGTCGGTGAACCTGTCCATCAAGCAGGTGCTCTCCCCGCGCTTCGTGGAGACGGTGGAGGCCGTGCTGGCCGACTCGGGTCTGTCCGCGGAGGTGCTGACCCTGGAGGTCGACGAGGACGTTCTGCTCGACGGCGGCGGCGAGGCCGTGCAGCGGCTCGCGGAACTGCGGGATCTGGGTGTGCAGTTGGCCGTCGACGACTACGGGATGGGGTACGCCTCGCTGGCGCACCTGCGCAGGCTGAGCGTGGACGCGATCAAGATCGACCCGTCGTTCATCGCCGACCTGGGCCGCGACGACACGGTCACGCTGCTCACCCACACGATCATCCAGCTGGGTCGGGACCTGGGCGTACAGGTGGTCGCCGAGGGCATCGAACGCCCCGAGCAGTTGGAGCAGCTGCGGGCCATGGGCTGCGATCGCGGTCAGGGGTTCCTGGTGGCCCGTCCGATGGCCGCCCCCGGTGTGGAGTCGCTGGTCGGCGGCGAGGCCGGCGCCAACCTCTAGGACGAATCTGCGCCAATACGAATATAGCGGCGTTCACCTGCGAAGACGCCGACGTGGCCGCTAATTCTCCGTCATGCCCTCTCATCAGCACGAGTTCCCCCTCGACCTGATCCGCTGCGATCCGGGTTCCGCGGTCGAACTCCTCCGAGAACTCACCGGCGAACCGCTGCCGGAGTTCACCCGCGTCCGCTGCGACGCGGCCGAGGCCACCAGCACGGCTCTGACCCATCTGACCTCGGACTCGGTGGTGGTCTGTGAACGGCCGCCCCACCCCCATGAGGAACGGGACGACCCGGTCCCGGTCCTGGCGGTCATCGTCGAGCCCCAGAACAGGCGTGACGACCGCAAGTCCTACCGCTGGCCGGCCTACGTGGCCAGCACCCGTATGCGCCTGGAGCGCCCGGTGGCGCTCCTGGTGCTCACCCCCACGTCGTCACCGGCCCGTCGCTACGCCGAACCCATCGACCTGGGGTGCGGGGAGATCCGCCCCCTGGTCCTGGCCCTGGACACCCTCAGGCCGATCAGCGACCCGAAGGCCGCCGCGGCCCGACCGGTGCTCGCCGTGCCGGCCATGGCCGACAACCCGACCGAGGACGAAGCGGCGCTGGACGCGCTGCTCACGGCGCTGAAAAGCCTCGATGGCTCGTCCTCCTCGCTGTACTCTGATCACGTGCTCGCGGCCCTGTCCGCCACGGCCCTCGGATCCCTGGAGAAGCTCATGAAGCTGAAGGACTACGAGTTCAAGACCGAGTTGATCGGGCGCCCCTTTCGCGAGGGCAAAGCCTTGGGGCAGATCAAGGGGATCTTCGCAGTCCTGAAGAGCAAGGGGATCGAGGTCTCCGAGGAGACGCGGAAGCGTATCGATGGCACGACCGACCTGGAACTCCTGGACGTGTGGCTGAACCGGGCCGTCGGCGCCGAGCGGGTCGAGGACCTCTTCGAGGAGCGTTCCGAGAAGGGCCGTTAAGACGGCCTAACGATCTGAACCCAGGTCCCCTGTTACGTGTTCTCCGTTACACGTAACAGGGGACTTTTTTGTGTTTGTCCTGTTCAGTGCGGTTCACTGGATGATGGTCGTGCCGCATCGTGACATCTACGTCTCACTATTTGAGACAATATGAAGTTCTGGTTGACGCGCGGACGCTTCTTCGGCCAAGGTTGGGAGCGTGAAGAGCAACTCCCTGATTCTCGTACTTGGTCGGCGCGCAGCCCACTGAGTCACTTCTGCTGCGCGCCACCCCTCGACCGCCACCGGGCGGTGGGGGTTTTTTTATTGCCGCACCAGGCCACGAAGAGTCAGACCCACCAAAAGCCAGAGCCCCCGTGCCGCTCTGGACCCTCGCGAAGGATCTTGAGATGACCGAGCAGATGACCGGAGCACAATCGCTGATCAGGTCGCTGGAGCAGGTCGGTGTCGACACCGTCTTCGGGATTCCCGGGGGTGCCATCCTCCCCGCCTACGACCCCCTCTACGACTCCGCGAAGGTGCGCCACATCCTCATGCGGCACGAGCAGGGCGCCGGGCACGCCGCCGAAGGCTACGCCTACGCCACCGGCCGCCCCGGGGTCTGTATGGCCACCAGCGGACCCGGTGCCACCAACCTGGTCACCCCGCTGGCCGACGCCTACATGGACTCCGTGCCCATGGTCGCCATCACCGGCCAGGTCGCCGCACCGATGATCGGCACCGACGCCTTCCAGGAGGCGGACATCTGCGGCATCACGATGCCGATCACCAAGCACAACTTCCTGGTCAAGGACGTGCGCGACATCCCCCGCACGGTCGCCGAGGCCTTCCACATCGCCGCGACCGGCCGCCCCGGCCCGGTCCTGGTCGACATCTCCAAGGACGCCCTCCAGGCCGCCTCCGACTTCGTCTGGCCCGACCGCCTGGACCTGCCCGGCTACCGCCCGGTCACCAAGCCGCACGGCAAGCAGGTCCGCGAGGCCGCCCGGATGATCCTCGACGCCAAGCGCCCCGTCCTGTACGTCGGCGGCGGCGTCCTGCGCGCCGGAGCCTCCGCCGAACTGCGGGTCCTGGCCGAGCTGACCGGTGTCCCCGTGGTCACCACCCTGATGGCCCGGGGCGTCTTCCCCGGGAGCCACCCCCAGTACGTCGGCATGCCGGGCATGCACGGTGACGTCTCCGCGGTCGGCGCCCTCCAGAAGGCCGACCTCATCGTCGCCCTGGGCGCCCGCTTCGACGACCGGGTCACCGGCAGGCTCGACAGCTTCGCCCCCGACGCCAAGATCGTCCACGCCGACATCGACCCGGCCGAGATCTCCAAGAACCGCCACGCGGACGTCCCCATCGTCGGCGACTGCCGCGAGGTGCTGGCCGACCTGGTCGTCGCGGTCCGCGCCGACCAGGAGAAGGGCCGCGCCGGCGACTACGCGGCCTGGTGGCAGCAGTTGAACCGCCTCCGGGAGACCTACTCCAAGGGTTACGAGGTCCCCGACGACGGCAGCCTGGCACCCCAGATGGTCATCCAGCGGTTGGGCGAGATCGTCGGCCCCGAGGCCACCTACGTCGCGGGCGTCGGTCAGCACCAGATGTGGGCCGCCCAGTTCATCGACTACGAGCGCCCCGGCGCGTTCGTCAACTCCGGCGGGCTGGGCACGATGGGCTTCTCCGTGCCCGCCGCCCTGGGCGCCAAGGTCGGCGACCCCGGTCGGGTGATCTGGTCGATCGACGGTGACGGCTGCTTCCAGATGACCAACCAGGAACTGGCCACCTGCGCGATCGAGGGCATCCCCATCAAGGTCGCCGTGGTCAACAACGGCAACCTGGGCATGGTCCGGCAGTGGCAGACCCTGTTCTACGAGGGCCGCTACTCCAACACCGACCTCCAGACCTCGCCCCGGGACGAGAAGGTCCGCATTCCGGACTTCGTCAAGCTCTCGGAGGCGTACGGTTGTGTCGGCCTGCGGTGCGAGCGCGCCGAGGACATCGACGCCACCATCGAGAAGGCCATGGCCATCGACGACGCCCCCGTGGTCGTCGACTTCACGGTCAACCACGACGCGATGGTCTGGCCGATGGTCGGCCCCGGCGTCAGCAACGACAACATCCAGTACGCGCGCGACATGGCGCCGAGCTGGGACACCGAGGACTAAGAGGAGCAGGTCGACCACCATGAGCCGTCACACGCTTTCCGTTCTGGTGGAGGACACCCCGGGTATCCTGGCCCGCGCCTCCGCCCTCTTCTCCCGTCGTGGTTTCAACATCGACTCGCTCAGTGTCAGCACCACCGAGTATCCGGGCCTGTCCAGGATGACGATCGTGGTCAACTGCGACCTCCACCCCTTGGAGCAGGTGACCAAACAGCTCAACAAGCTGATCAACGTCGTCAAGATCGTGGAGATGGACACCACCGCGTCGGTCCAGCGCGAGCTGTTGCTCGTCAAGGTCAAGGCCGACGCGTCGAGCCGCACCCACGTGCTTCAGACGGCCGAGCTGTTCCGCGCGCACGTCGTGGACGTCAGCCCGGACGTCGTCGTCATCGAGGCCACCGGCGACCCCGAGAAGCTCGATGCCCTGGTCAAGAACCTGGAGCCGTTCGGTATCCGGGAACTGGTCAAGTCAGGGCTGGTCGCCCTGGGACGCGGGCCGCGCTCCATCACCGACCGTTCCCTCCGCGCGGTCGACCGCACCGCCTGAGGAACCCGGCACCCGGACCGGTGTCCCCGCGTACCCCAATGAATGTGAAGAACAAGGAGCAACCCCAAGTGGCAGCACAGATGTACTACGACGACTCCGCGGACCTCGGGCTCATCCAGAGCAAGAAGGTCGCCGTGATCGGTTACGGCAGCCAGGGCCACGCGCACGCGTTGTCGCTGCGGGACTCGGGCGTCGACGTGCGGATCGGCCTGGCCGAGGGCTCCAAGAGCCGCGCCAAGGTCGAGGAGGAGGGCCTGCGCGTCCTCACCCCGGCGGAGGCCACCCGCGAGGCCGACGTCATCATGATCCTGGTCCCGGACCACATCCACCGCGACCTGTACGCCGCGGAGATCGAGCCCAACCTGGAGCCGGGCAACGCCCTGTTCTTCGGCCACGGCTTCAGCATCCGCTACGGCTTCATCACCCCGCCCGAGGGCGTCGACGTCGCCATGGTCGCCCCCAAGGGTCCGGGGCACCTGGTCCGCCGCCAGTTCGAGGCCGGGCGCGGCGTGCCCTGCCTGGTCGCGGTCGAGAAGGACGCCAGCGGACAGGCCTGGGACCTGGCGCTGTCGTGGGCCAAGGGCATCGGCGGCACCAAGGCCGGCGTCATCAGGACCACCTTCAAGGAGGAGACCGAGACCGACCTCTTCGGTGAGCAGGCCGTGCTGTGCGGCGGCGCCGAGGAACTGGTCAAGGCCGGTTTCGCCACCCTGGTCGAGGCGGGCTACCAGCCCGAGATCGCCTACTTCGAGTGCCTGCACGAGCTGAAGCTCATCGTCGACCTCATGTACGAGGGCGGCATCTCGAAGATGAACTGGTCGGTGTCGGACAACGCCGAGTACGGCGGCTACACCCGCGGCCCGCGCGTCGTCACCGAGCAGACCCGCGAGGAGATGCGCAAGATCCTGCGCGAGATCCAGGACGGCTCCTACGCCAAGGAGCTGATGGACGAGTTCGACGCCGGTCAGCCGACCTTCACCAAGCGCCGTGAGGCCGAGCAGGGTGAGCAGATCGAGAAGGTGGGCGCCGAACTGCGTCCGCTGATGAGCTGGCTCAAGGGCTGAGACGAGTCCTCGTGAGACGGGGGTGGGTGGCAACGACCACCCGCCCCCTTCGGGCTTCCCTACCCCCGCAGTAGACTTTGTTCCGGCCGTCCTCCCCGATCTCGGTAGGGCTTGACCTGCGTGAATCGGGACGCAACACCCGAAAAGGAACCCCTGTGTCGAAACCCGCCGTACTCGTAGCGGAAGAACTCTCGCCCGCCGGAATCGCGCTGCTCGAAGAGGACTTCGAGGTGCGCCGCGTCGACGGCTCCGACCGCTCTCGACTCCTGCCGGCCCTGGCCGACGTGGACGCCATCATCGTGCGCAGCGCCACCAAGGTCGACGCCGAGGCGATCGCCGCGGCCCCCCGCCTCCAGGTGGTCGCCCGGGCCGGCGTCGGCCTGGACAACGTGGACGTGGAGGCCGCCACCAAGGCGGGCGTGCTGGTGGTCAACGCCCCCACCTCCAACATCGTCAGCGCCGCCGAGCAGGCCGTGAACCTGCTGCTGGCCAGCGCCCGCAACACCGCCCCCGCGCACAACGCCCTGGTCAACGGCGAGTGGAAGCGGTCCAAGTACACCGGTGTCGAGCTGTACGAGAAGACCGTCGGCATCGTGGGCCTGGGCCGTATCGGCGCCCTGGTCGCCCAGCGGCTGCTGGCCTTCGGCACCAAGGTCATCGCCTACGACCCCTTCGTGCAGCCGGCCCGCGCCGCCCAGATGGGCGTGGAGATGACCACGCTCGACGACCTGCTGGGGCGCGCCGACTTCATCACCATCCACCTGCCCAAGACCAAGGACACCCTGGGTCTGATCGGCGACGAGGCCCTGCACAAGGTCAAGCCGAGCGTGCGGATCATCAACGCCGCGCGCGGCGGCATCCTCGACGAGGACGCGCTGTACCGGGCGATCAAGGACGGCCGTGTCGCGGGCGCGGGCATCGACGTGTTCGCCAAGGAGCCGTGCACCGACAGCCCGCTGTTCGAGTTCGAGAACGTGGTCGTCGCCCCGCACCTGGGCGCCAGCACCCACGAGGCCCAGGAGAAGGCCGGCACGCAGGTCGCCCGTTCGGTCAAGCTCGCCCTCTCGGGAGAGTTCGTGCCCGACGCGGTCAACGTGCAGGGCACCGGCGTGGCCGAGGAGATCAAGCCGGGTCTGCCGCTCACCGAGAAGCTGGGCCGGGTCTTCACCGCCCTGGCCGGCACCATCGCCAGCCGCATCGACGTGGAGGTGCGCGGCGAGATCGCGGCCCACGACGTCAAGGTGCTGGAGCTGGCCGCCCTCAAGGGCGTGTTCGCGGACGTGGTCGAGGACACGGTCACGTTCGTCAACGCCCCGCTGCTGGCCAAGGAGCGCGGTGTCGAGGTCAACCTCGTCACCAGCGACGAGAGCGGCGACTGGCGCAACCTCATCTCGGTGCGCGGTGTGCTGACCGACGGCACCCGGGTGTCGGTGTCGGGGACGCTCACCGGCCCCCGCCAGCTGGAGAAGCTGGTGGAGGTCAACAACTACGCCCTGGAGATCGGCCTGGCCGAGCACATGGTGTTCCTGTCCTACGAGGACCGTCCCGGCATCGTCGGCAAGGTGGGCGCCCTGCTGGGCGACGCCGACGTCAACATCGCGGGCATGCAGGTGATCCGGGACAAGGAGGGCGGTAAGGCGCTCATCGCGCTGACCGTCGACTCCGCGGTCCCGGACGCCATCCTGGCGTCGATCTCCGAGGAGATCGACGCCGAGGTCACCCGTCAGGTGGACCTGGAGGACTGATCGGGGCGCCCCGAGGGCGCGCCCCCGGGGTTCCGAAGGCCTGCGGAGCGGACGTCGCCGAGCGGTGGGGCCCCTCGGCCGCGGGCCGTCCTCGGAGGGCCTTCCGGGAGCGGTCGGGGAGGTTCGCGCGGTGGCCGCCGCGCCTCCTTCGGTCCGTTCCCGTCCCCCGGGTGCCCGAGCGCGGCCCGGAGCGCCGCGGGGGCCGAAGGGAACACCGGGGCTCGGAGGGGGTCGCACCACGCGGTGCGACCCCCTCGCCCGTGTGTCGGTCGTGTTCCACGGGTGTTCCGTGGCGGAATGGGCGGTTCGCGACCAGGGGCGACACGCGCCCGTCTCACATGGTGAGAATTTCTGGCCACATAGTTGGACATCCGATATTCTGGCGTCCTAGGAGTCAGCGGCGTCCGTCTCCACCGATCGACGCCGCCGTCCGCCGCCCCGCCCGCCCCAACCGGGCCCGTGGGGTGGACCCGGCGCGACCTCGTCGGGGCAGGTGCTCCTTCTCTTCCACATCTCTCTCGCGGTCACCGTCGATCGCCGCACCCGCGCAGCGCACGCCCATCCGGCCCGCCGCACGCGGCCGCGATCACGCACCGCAATCGGAGTCCCACATGATGTACGACATGGTCGAGTACCCGTCCACCTCCGACGTCGACGAAGAGATCTCCCGCGCCCTCCAGGACGCCCTCGACCGGCGCGACTGAACGTTCGGGGCGGTGGGCGCCTCCGGTCTCGTGGGCCGGTATGGTTGTCTCATTCAGTGTTCATTCTGATCTCACCATGTGAGAAATCCCCGGTGGGATCGCGATCGGATCAGAGGCAGGCCGTATGGCAGCGCGCACGGTGAAACTGGCCGTCATCCCCGGCGACGGGATCGGCCCCGAGGTCATCGCCGAGGGTCTCAAGGTCCTGGAGGCCGCCACCGCCCCGCACGACCTGGCCATCGAGACCACCGAGTACGAACTCGGCGCCCGGCTCTGGCACCGCACCGGCGAGACCCTGCCGGACTCGGTCGCCGCCGAGCTGGCCGGGCACGAGGCCCTCTTCCTGGGCGCCGTCGGCGACCCGACGGTCCCCAGCGGGGTCCTCGAACGGGGTCTGCTGCTCCGTCTGCGCTTCGACTTCGATCACTACGTCAACCTGCGTCCCGTGCGCCTGTACCCCGGCGTGGAGAGCCCGCTGGCCGGCGTGACCCCCGAGGACATCGACATGCTCGTCGTCCGCGAGGGCACCGAGGGCCCCTACGCCGGGGCCGGTGGAGTCCTGCGCAAGGGGACCCCGCACGAGATCGCCACGCAGGACAGCGTCAACACCCGCTTCGGTGTCGAGCGCGTCGTCCGCTACGCCTTCGGCAAGGCGGCCGAGCGCCCGCGCAAGAAGCTCACCCTGGTCCACAAGGACAACGTCCTGACCTTCGCCGGCGAACTGTGGCAGCGCGTGGTCCGCGAGGTCGGCGCCGAGTACCCGCAGGTCTCCGTCGACTACTGCCACGTCGACGCCGCGTCGATGTTCTTCGTCAACCAGCCGGCCCGCTTCGACGTGGTCGTCACCGACAACCTGTTCGGCGACATCATCACCGACATCGGCGCCGCCATCACCGGTGGCATCGGGTTGGCCGCCAGCGGCAACATCAACCCCGACAACACCTTCCCCAGCATGTTCGAACCGGTCCACGGCTCCGCGCCGGACATCGCCGGGCAGGGCAAGGCCGACCCCACCGCCACGGTGCTCTCGGCCGCCGCCATGCTGGACCACCTCGGCGTCCCCGAGGCGTCCCGCCGCATCGAGGCCGCCGTCGCCGCGGACCTCAAGACCCGTGCCCAGGGCGGCGAGCCCCGCTCCACCTCCCGCATCGGCGACGACCTCGCCGCGCGAGTAGCCGAGCAGGGCTGATCCCTCGCGTCGGCCCTGCCCCCGGATGGATCAGGGCGCGGCCGACCGGCACGGTCACATCGCGAACACGCAGACAGGGCGCGCCCGGACATCCCCGGGCGCGCCCTGTCCGTGTTACGGGTGCATTGCTCCCGCTCTGGCACAGGGTGCGCTCTTCCGACAGACTAGATCCCAGGTCGGCGGCGCTGCCGACCTGATGCACCCGAGAGGACCGACGACGACATGACCAACGACAACACCACCACGAGCGGGTTGGCGTTCGACATCCAGATCTCCGACCGGCGGAAGACCCCGCAGGAGCGAGAGGCGCTGCTGGAGAGTCCCGGGTTCGGCCAGGTGTTCACCGACCACATGGTGAGCATCCGCTACACCGAGGGGAAGGGGTGGCACGACGCGAAGCTGGAGCCCTACGGCCCGCTGAGCCTGGACCCCGCCACCTCCGCCCTCCACTACGCCCAGGAGATCTTCGAAGGGCTCAAGGCCTACCGCCACCCGGACGGTTCGCTGGCGTCCTTCCGGCCCGACGCCAACGCGGCCCGTTTCAACCGGAGCGCCGCCCGCATGGCCATGCCGGCACTGCCCGAGGAGCTCTTCCTCGAATCCATCCGGCTCCTGCTGGAGCACGACGGCGCCTGGGTTCCGAGCAAGCCCGACTTCAGCCTCTACCTGCGCCCGTTCATGATCTCCACGGACGTCGGCCTCGGGGTCAACCACCCGTCGCGCAGCTACGTCTACCTGCTGATCGCCTCCCCGGTCGGTTCCTACTTCTCCGGTGGCATCAAGCCGGTCACCGTGTGGCTGTCCAAGGACTACACCCGTGCCGCGCCCGGCGGCACCGGTGCGGCCAAGTTCGCCGGCAACTACGCGGCCAGCTTCCTGGCCCAGGCCCAGGCCGTCGAGAAGGGCTGCGACCAGGTG
Source organism: Nocardiopsis sp. N85 (assembly GCF_028882275.1). Lineage (GTDB taxonomy): Bacteria > Actinomycetota > Actinomycetes > Streptosporangiales > Streptosporangiaceae > Nocardiopsis > Nocardiopsis lambiniae. The sequence goes on along the minus strand of NZ_JARBUT010000005.1, from coordinate 173,220 downwards.
GTCTGGCTCGACGCCCGCGAGCACCGCTGGGTCGAGGAGATGGGCGGCATGAACCTGTGGTTCGTGTTCGGCTCGGGTGAGAACGCGCGCCTGCGCACGCCTCCGCTGACCGGCACGCTGCTGCCCGGCATCACCCGCGAGTCGCTGCTGACCCTCGCCCCCGAACTGGGCATCCCGGCGGAGGAGAAGCCGATCTCGATCGAGGAGTGGCGCGAGGCCGCCGAGTCGGGCGAGCTGACCGAGGTCTTCGCCTGCGGCACGGCGGCGGTCATCACCCCGGTCGGATTCGTCAAGAGCGACGAGGGCGAGTTCACCGTGGGTGACGGCACCCCGGGTCCGGTGACCATGCGCCTGCGCGAGGAACTGGTGGGATTGCAGACCGGTCACCGCACCGACAAGTACGACTGGGTCACCCGTTTCTAGGGTTCCGGTCCAGGGCGAACGGCCCTTCCGACGAGGCCGTCCGGGGTTCCCCGGGCGGCCTTTCGTGTTGTCCGCTTTGTCCGGTGGGAGAAATCACTGTTCCACATGCTGGGACAATCGGTCTCGGAGCACCGACAACACCGGCTCCGTGTGGCACACTGACGTCATGCCGTCTCAGGTGATCATTATCGTGAGGCGCGTCGGCTGACAACGGACCTTGCCGGCGCGCAGACCTCTCATGTCCATGAGGGGTCTTTTTTGTTGGCCGGGTCCGGGTCGGTCCACCACAGCATCCACCTTCGGGAGTTCCACCCATGAGGGACGACGGTTTCCACGTTTTCGACACCACGCTGCGCGACGGGGCCCAGCGCGAGGGGATCAACCTTCGGGTCTCCGACAAGCTGGCCATCGCGAAGCTGCTGGACGACTTCGGGGTGGCGTTCATCGAGGGAGGGTGGCCGGGGGCGAACCCCAAGGACACCGAGTTCTTTCAGCGGGCTTCACAAGAGCTGACGCTGAAGCACGCGCGACTCACCGCGTTCGGCGCGACCCGCCGGGCCGGTGTGAAGGCCGCCGACGATCCCATGGTGGCCGCGCTGCGCGACAGCGGCGCGTCGGTCGTCACCCTTGTCGCCAAGAGTGACGACCGGCACGTCGAGCGCGCACTGCGCACGACCCTCGACGAGAACCTCGCGATGATCGCCGACACGGTGTCCTACCTCCACGAACACGGGCAACGCGTGTTCGTGGACTGTGAGCACTTCTTCGACGGGTACCGTCACAACCCGTCCTACGCGCTCGACGTCGTGCGCACCGCGGCCGAGGCCGGCGCCGACGTCGTGGTCCTGTGCGACACCAACGGCGGCATGCTCCCCGACGACGTCTTCCGCACCGTCACCGAGGTGCGCGAGGCGACCGGGGCCCGACTGGGCATGCACGCCCAGGACGACACGGGCTGCGCCGTCGCCAACACCCTGGCCGCCGTCGACGCCGGCGCCACCCACGTGCAGTGCACCGCCAACGGCTACGGCGAACGGGTGGGCAACGCCGACCTGTTCTCGGTGGTGGGCGCGCTCACCCTCAAACGCGGCATGGACGTGCTGCCCGAGGGCTGCCTGGAGGAGATGACCCGGGTCGCGCACGCCGTCGCCGAGATCGTCAACCTGGCCCCCGACACGCACCGGCCCTACGTGGGCGTGTCCGCGTTCGCCCACAAGGCCGGGCTGCACGCCTCGGCCATCAAGGTCGACCCCGACCTGTACCAGCACACCGACCCCGCCCTGGTCGGCAACACCATGCGCATGCTCGTCTCCGACATGGCCGGGCGCGCCTCGATCGAGCTCAAGGCCGTGGAACTCGGTCTGGACCTGGCCGGCGACCGTTCCCTGTCGGGTCGGGTCGTGGAGCGGGTCAAGGGACTGGAGCTGTCCGGGTACAGCTTCGAGGCCGCCGACGCCTCCCTGGAGCTGCTGCTGCGCGAGGAGATGGGCGAGCCGGTCCGGTACTTCGAGACCGAGTCCTGGCGGGTCCTCACCGAGCGCCGCCCCCGGGACGGGGCCGCGCTGTTCGGCGACTACGAGAGCCTGACCGAGGCCACCGTGAAACTGCGGGTCAAGGGTGAGCGCGTCATCGCCACCGCCGAGGGCAACGGTCCGGTCAACGCCCTGGACCGGGCGCTGCGCTCCTCCATGGAGGGGGTGTACGCGGCACTGGCCGGCCTGGAGCTGGTGGACTACAAGGTCCGCATCCTGGAGGGCAGCTCCGGCACCAACGCCATCACCCGCACGCTCATCACGTTCAGCGACGGCACGGCGGAGTGGACGACGGTGGGCGTGGGCCCGAACGTGGTGGACGCCTCCTGGGTGGCCTTGGAACAGGCGTTCAACTACGGGCTGCTCCGCCACGAGTACCCCCGGGACAGTGTTGTGTGACGGTCCGGTCATCGTCCGCCACGGCGGACGATGACCACCGGGGCCCTTCGTGCGGTGGAAACCGGACGAAGGGCCCCTTCGTCGTCATGACCCCTGGTCATCCGGCTGCATATTACTTACGGGTAAGGGATGCCTGGCCCGGAGGTCATAGCCACTGTGTCCCGAGCCACTCGATACTGCGAACTTCTGATGAACCAGCACGTTACGAGTGGTGATCGATGTCGGACATAACCACCCAGCGTCCACCCGTTGGCGCGCCGTTCTCCCCACGGAGAAGCGCAGGTCACCCGCCCCGAGCAGACTGCGGGACGTGTCCTCACCAACAACCCTCACCGGAGGGGGAGGAGGCGTGACCACCACCAAGACGGCCACCGCACCCCCATCCCCCGGAACCCGATCGCCCCGCCGCACCCAAGGCGGGGAGGCCGCACTGGCCTGGGCGTTCCTGACGCCCTCCATCGTGGTCTTCGCGCTCTTCCTCGCCTATCCCCTCGGCCGCACCGTCTACCTGTCGATGCACGGCAACGACATCATCGGCCGCCCCAACCGATTCGTCGGGCTCAGCCACTTCGCCGAGATGGCCTCGCCCGAGTTCGTCAAGGTCCTCACCACCACGCTGCTGTTCACGATCGGCACGGTCGTCCCCGGCGTGGTCGGCGCGCTCGCCATCGTCCTGCTGCTGGAGGGCGTCATCCGCGGGCAGCGCTTCCTGCGCGGTGCCTTCGCCCTGCCGTTCGCCTTCTCCGTGGCCAGCGCCTCGGTGATCTTCGTGGTCTTCTACAGCCCAGGGAACAGCGTCCTCAACGGCGTCCTCTACCGGCTCGGCCTCGACCAGGTCCCCTGGCTCACCTCACAGGACATGGCCCTGTGGTCGGTGTGCATCACCACCGTGTGGATGAACCTCGGCTACGGGGTGCTCGTCCTGGCCGCCGGCATCGGCTCCATCCCCAAGGAGATCAACGAGGCCGCCCGCATCGACGGGGCCACCGGTGTCCGACTGGCCCGTGACGTGACCGTCCCCATGCTCGGACCCCAGCTGTTCTTCCTCATCGTGATCTCCACGATCAACGCCCTCCAGAGCTTCGGCCAGATCCACATCCTCACCCGGGGCGGACCCAGCGGCTCCACGACCACCCTGGTCTACTCGATCTTCGAGGACGCCTTCGCCTACAGCACCAGCGACTTCGGTCGGGCCAGCGCACAGGCGCTCGTGCTGCTCCTGGTGGTCCTGGTGTGCACCGCCGTCCAGTTCGGCGTCATCGAGCGGAAGGTGCACTACGCATGACCGCGACCCCTCTCACCGCACCCGAACGGACCGGCGGGAAGACGCCCGCCCCCGCGCCTCGCGGCCGACGCCGACGCGACCCCCGACACCTGCTCGGGCGAGGTCTGCTCTACCTGCTGCTGGCAGTGTTCCTGATCCCCGTCCTGTTCCCCGTGTACTACGTGTTCGCCGGCGCGCTCATGGAGCCCCGCGAACTGGCGACCTTCCCGCCGCGGCTGCTCCCCACCGGGGTACACCTCGACAGCGTCACGGCCGCCCTCGACGCCGTGCCGTTCCTGCGCATGTACGGGAACTCGCTGCTCATGGCCGGCGTCATCACGATCGCCCAGCTGGCGACCTCGGCGCTGGCCGCCTACGCCTTCGTGTTCCTGCGCTTCCGCGGCTCCGCGGTGGTCTTCGCGTTGTTCCTGGCGACGCTGATGGTCCCCGGCGAGGCCACCTTCATCCCCAACTACCTCACCATCGCCTCGTGGGGCCTCATCGACACCCACCTCGGCCTGGTCCTGCCGTTCCTGGCCTACGCCTTCGGCACGTTCCTCCTGCGCCAGAGCTTCAAACAGTTCCCCCGGGAGCTGTACGACGCGGCGCGCATGGACGGAATGGGGCACCTGCGGTTCCTGTGGACGATCCTCGTCCCGCTCAGCCGCCCCGCCCTCAGCGCCGTCGGCGTCTACGTGTTCATCACCAGCTGGAACATGTACTTCTGGCCGCTGATCGTCACCCGCAGCACCGAGATGCAGACCCTCCAGATCGGCCTCAACAGCCTCAAGACCGGCGAGGCGTCCGACCCGGGCCTCCTCTTGGCCGGCGCCGCGCTCTCCGTCCTGCCCACACTCGCCCTCGTGCTCTTCGGACAGCGTTTCATCGTCCGCGGGCTCACGGCGGGCGCGGTCAAGTAACCGGACCCCGTTCGACCGTCCTCCGAGAACCCGGGGGCGGTTCCCCTCCCAACCAGAGGAAGCGACACAGCATGACACTCTCCCCCCGGCCACGCACCCTGCGGGCCGCCGCCCTGATCACCGGCCTCGGTCTGGCCCTGAGCGCCTGCTCCGGCGGTGGTGACGGCGGCGACAGCACCCTCACCGCACCCGGCCCGGAGGTCCTGGAGGGCCTGGACGAAGCCGTCCAGGTGGAGTTCTGGCACAGCATGGACGCCACCAACGGGCAGGTCCTCGACGGACTCATCGAGGATTTCAACGCCCAGAACGAGGGGCGTATCGAGGTCACCGGTTCCTTCCAGGGCGACTACGACACCGCGCTGGCCAACCACCGCGCGGCCATCCAGCAGGGCGACACCGCCGAACTCATCATGATCTTCGACCTGGGCACCCAGTTCATGATCGACTCCGGGCAGACCGTGCCCGCGCAGTCCTTCGTCGACGCGGACGGCTACGACACCGGGTCCATCGAGGGCGCCCTGCTCAACTACTTCACGGTGGACGGCGAACTGCGCTCCTTCCCGTTCAACAACTCCACCCCGCTCATGTACATCAACCGGGACGCCTTCGAGGAGGCCGGTCTCGACCCCGACTCCCCGCCCACCGACCTGGCGGAGATCCGGGAGGCCGCCGAGGAGCTGACCGTCCGCGACGATGACGGCACCGTCGTGCAGTACGGGTTCGGCGCCGCCACCTACGGCTGGTTCGTCGAGCAGTTCATGGCCCGGGCCGGCGTCCCCTACTGCGACAACGCCAACGGGCGCAGTGGTCGGGCCACCGAGGTCCTCTTCGACGACCCCAAGGTCGTGGAGACGGTCGAGTGGTGGGAGGAGATGATCGACGACGAGCTCGCCGTCCAGATCGGCCGTAACACCGACGACGCCCAGGCCGCGTTCACCTCCGGACGGGCCGCGATGACCCTGGAGTCCACCGGCTCCCTGGGCGGCTTCATCGAGCGGTCCGACTTCGAGGTGGGCGCCGGCTACTTCCCCCTGGTCGGCGAGGGCGACCCCGGCGGCTCGATTATCGGCGGCGCCTCCCTGTGGATCAACGGCGAGGGCCACAGCGAGCAGGAGGTCCGCGCCTCCTGGGAGTTCGTCCAGTACCTGCTGACCCCCGAGTCCCAGTCGATCTGGCACGCCGGTACCGGCTACCTGTCCGTCAACACCGAGGGCTACGACGGCCCGGAGGCGCAGGAGCGGGCCGAGGAGTTCCCGCAGTTCTCCGTGGCGGCCGCGCAGCTCGCCGACTCCGAGATCAACGAGAACACCGCCGGTTGCATGATGGGCGTCATGTCGGAGGCGCGCGCCACCGCCGAGGAGGGCTGGGAGACCGCCCTGACCAGTGACACCCCGGCCGCGGACGCCATGTCCGACGCCGCGGACCGGTTGGACACCCCGATCGAGGAGTACAACGCCTCCGTGGAGGAGTGACCCCTACCGAACGCGAGCGGATCGTGGGCCGGGGGCGTCCCCCGGCCCACGGCCGTACCCGGGGCCGTCAGCCGGCGCGACGCACCCGTGCGCCGGGGGCGGCTTCCGCGGTGCGCAGGCGCACGTCACCGTCCTCGGCGCGCAGCAGCCAGTGGTCGCCGTCGGGTTCGCCGGACCGTCAGCCGACCACCAGTCCACCGTCCTCGGTGACGGTGACCGGGTACTCCTCCAGCGGTTCGGTGGCCGGCCCCTCGGTCGGGGCGCCGTCGGCGATGGAGAAGAGGCTGCCGTGACACGGGCACCGAATGCTCCCGTCCACGACGGAGTCCACGGGGCACCCCTCGTGGGTGCAGGTCGTGGAGAACGCCCGGAAGCCGCCCTCCTCGGGCTGGGTGAGGACCACGGCGGCGCCCGCCACGACGATCCCCCCTCCCACCGGGACCTCGTCCACGGTGGCCACCGCCTCCTCGGGCGTGGTCGTCGGCTCCGTGTCCGGGGCGGAGGACCCGGGGGACCCGGTGTCCTCCGGGGAACCCGCGCAGGCGGCGACGGTCCCGGTGACGACGCCGGCTGCCGCGACACCCATGGCGGCCCGTCTGGTCACCGGGGCGGGAACGATAACGGGATCACAGCGGTCGCACACGGGCGGTCTCTCTCCTGGTCGTCGCGGTGTCAGTCGTCGGGATCGTTGTCCGGGTGCACCCACCCGTTGGGCTCGCACCCCTGGAGGTCCAGGGTCTGCTGCTGCATCACCGGGGCGGCCTCGCCCTCCCCCGGGCAGAACACGTGCCCGTGCCCCAGGGTGTGTCCGACCTCGTGGTTGATCAGGTAGATCCGGTAGGTCTCCAGGTCGCCCTCGAAGTGGGGGACGCCGGACACCCAGCGGTTCTGGTTGATGATGGCCCGGTTCCCGTTGGCGCACGAGACGTAGCCGTTGGTGCGCAGCGGGGCGCACATGCGGTCCACGGTGTCGGGGGCGGCCAGCAGGACCCGGATGTCGGCGTCGTCGCCGTCCACCCGCTGCATGGCCCGATCGCCGTCGTCGCCCCAGCTGCGCGGGTCGCCCAGGATCAGCTCCACGGCCTCGGTGAAGTCCTCGGCCTCGCCGGGCAGGCCCTTCTCGACCTCCACGGCGAACGTCGTCAGCGGGCCGTCGCCCATGACGTCGCCCTCGCCCTTCATCACGGAGAACTCGCCGTCGGCGCTGTCGACCTCCTTCACGACCGAGCGCAGCAGCACCGGCTTCTCCTTCTCCTCCTCTTTCCTCTCCGAGGGGGAGGCGGACGGGGCGGGCGAGGCCTCCTCGCTCTGCCCGCTCGCACTGGCCACCGGACCGTTCGCGTTCTCACGCCGATCGTCCGGGACCCCGTCGCCGACCGGCGCGGACGTGCCGGCCGGTGTACCCGAATCGTCGATCGGCGGTGGCACGCCGACCATCAGCACGGTGGAGGCCCCGGCGACCAGGCACAGGCCGAGCGCGAGCCCCGCCGGGTATCGGCGCGTTCGACGCCGACCGCTGCGGCGGCCTCCCGAGGGCGGAGCGGACGTGGACACGGGGCACCTCTCAGTGACGGATGACGGACCCAGCATGCCACGAGTCCGACCCTCCGGCGGGGCAGGACGGTCGGACCGGGCCCATCGCCGGGCGGGGGCCCGCCGATCGCCGGGGGAACGGACCGGTCACCGTCGCACCGTCGGGGGCGGGCGCGGATAATCTGCAAGCGCAAACGTGTCGAGCTGGGAGGACAACAGGTGCGCATCGCACGGTTCGCGGTCGGTGACGAAGTCGGCTTCGGTCTTGTCGAGACCGATACCGACAGTGGCGAGGACCACATCGCCAGGCTCAACGGGCATCCACTGCTCGGTGACATCAAGTTGACCGGTGAGCGGGCCAAACTCACCGACGTTCGCCTCCTGTCGCCGGTCCTGCCCACGAAGGTGGTCTGCATCGGCAAGAACTACGCCGACCACGTCGAGGAGATGAAGGACGTCACCGGGGAGACCACGGAGGAGCCCGTGGTCTTCCTCAAACCCTCCACGGCCGTCGCGGGCCCCACGGACCCGATCTTCCACCCGACCGTCTCCGAGCGCGTCGACTTCGAGGGCGAACTGGCCATCGTCATCTCCCGGCCGTGCCGCGAGGTGCCCCGGGAGCGGGCCGCCGACGTCATCTTCGGTTACACCGTCGCCAACGACGTCACCGCCCGCGACCTTCAGAAGACGGACAAGCAGTGGACCCGGGCCAAGGGGTTCGACTCCTTCTGCCCGATCGGTCCGTGGATCACCACCGGGCTCACCATCGAAGAGGCCCAGGACCTGGCGATCACCACGACCGTCGACGGCGAGATCCGGCAGGCCGGACGAACGTCACAGTTCATCCACGACATCCCGGGCATGATCTCCTATGTCACCTCTTTCATGACGCTGCTCCCCGGCGACGTCCTCCTCACCGGCACACCTGCCGGTGTCGGCCCGGTACGGGTCGGCCAGGAGGTCTCGGTGACGGTGGAGCGTCTGGGCACGATCGCCAACCGGGTCGTCTCCCGGGACTGAGCACGCCATGGCCCGACCCCGCCGGGGTCGGGCCGGAACCCGTGACGGCGGCCCACCGTCCGACGCCCGAACTCGAAGGATCCTGATGTTCGTCTCCCCCTTCAGGCGCACCGGCACCCTGATCCTGTCCGGTCTCCTCGCCGTGGCCCTGGTCATCGCGGGTGCCTATCTGTGGGTGACACATGACCACGACCGTGGAACCGACCCTAGAGCGGAGGCCGAAGCACCCGTGAGCGGATCACTGCGCGTCATGCCCGCCGGAGACTCCATGACCCAGGGCGCCAACGGTGATCGCACCTGGCGCTATCACCTGTGGAACCACCTGGAACCCATCGTGGAAGGGGTGGACTTCGTCGGCCCCTACACCGACCCGGCGACCACCGACATGATCGTTCCGGTGCCCACCGAGGAGGACGACGTCCCCGCCACCGAGGGGGACGGGGGGACCGAACCCGCCTCCACCGACGGCGGGGACGCCGAGGCCCTCGCCGAACTCGCGGAACACACCTGGCCCGGCGCCGGGGGAGAGCCGGGCACGGTCGAATACCGCGACCCCGACTTCGACCAGGATCACAACTCGGTGTGGGGCCGGACCCTGCGCGACGCCGCGGCCAGCATCGAGGAGGAGGTCCGTGTCCACGAGCCGGACGTACTGTGCGTCCTCATCGGCGTCAACGACCTGCTGTGGCCGGTGGAGATGGAGGAGATGGAGGACCGGCTGCGCCGCTACGTCGAGGGAGCCCGCAAGGGCAACCCGGACGTGCGCATCGTCCTCTCCGAGGCGCTGCCCATCGCCTACGCCGACAACGATCCCGGGTTCGCGCTGCGCCTGTACGCCTACAACATGCTGGTGCGGGAGGTCGCCGACGACATGTCCACCGACCGCTCCCCGGTGATCAGCCTGGACATCGCCGACCGTGAGGACTGGGACGTGGAGGCCGACACCTACGACGGCACCCACCCCAACGCGCACGGGGAGATCAAGATCGCCGCCGCCTTCGCCGACGTCCTCGCCGAGGCCTACGGCGTGGGGGAGCCCTACACCCGTCCCCTCCCCGAGCCCTCCTGACCCGGGTCGGGTGAGGGGACCCGGGGGGAACGGGGATCGGGGGAAGGGGGCACGTCGACCTCCCCGCCCGCCGGCCCACCGCCGCCCCCGAAGGGCGGAGCGCGGCCGACGGTGTTCCCGCGAGCGGGCGGAGAACGGCCGTGGATCGAGGGAGGCGCGGCGTCCGCCGTGCGAACGTCCTTCCCGCCCCGTACTCCTCCTTCCTCGGCCTTCGGGACACCGTGGGCGCCCTCCGGGCGGCGGGTCGGGGTCGCCGGGGTCGGTTCGGCAATACCCTGGAAGGCGTGACCGAGACTTCGATTCGTACCCGCTTCGCCCCGTCCCCTACGGGCATGTTCCACGTCGGCGGCGCCCGATCCGCGCTCTTCAACTGGGCTCTGGCACAGCAGCGGCCCGAGGGGCGCATGGTGCTGCGCATCGAGGACACCGACGCCGCCCGGAACCGCCCGGAGTGGACCGAGGGCATCATCCGCGCTCTGGCCTGGCTGGGCATCGGCGAGGAGGACCCCCACTTCGAGGGTCCCTACTTCCAGTCCGCCTACGCCGACAAGCACCGCGAGACCGCGCAGGAGTTGTACAAGAACGGCCGCGCCTACCACTGCGACTGCACCCGCGAGCAGTTGGAGGCCCGCCGGGACAACCCCAACCTGGGTTATGACGGCTTCTGCCGGGACCGTGGACTGGAGGCCGGGCCCGGTCGGGCGTTGCGTTTCCGCGTGCCCGACGGCGGTCCCACCATCGTCGACGACAAGATCCGGGGCCGGGTGGAGTTCGCCCACTCGGCCATCGAGGACTTCGTCATCGCCCGCGCCGACGGTTCCCCCCTGTTCGTCCTGGCCAACGTGGTCGACGACGTCGAGATGGGCATCACCGAGGTCGTCCGGGGCGAGGAGCACCTGTCCAACACCCCCAAGCAGCAGCTCCTGTGGGAGGCGCTGGGCCACACCCCGCCGGTGTGGGCGCACCTGCCCGTCATCGTCAACGAGCAGCGCAAGAAGCTGTCCAAGCGCCGTGACAAGGTCGCCCTGGAGTCCTACCAGGAGGAGGGCTACCTCGCGGAGGCGATGGTCAACTACCTGATGCTGCTGGGCTGGGCGCCGGGCGACGACCGCGAGATCATGCCGTGGTCGGAGATGATGCCGTTGTTCCGCATCGAGAACGTCAACGGCTCCAGCGCCTTCTTCGACGAGAAGAAGCTGCGCGCCTTCAACGGCGAGTACATCCGGGCGCTGGGCGTCGAGGAGTTCATCGAGCGCTGCGCACCGTGGATCACCGGTGAGAACACCCCCTGGGACACCGACGACTACGATCCCGAGGTGTTCCGGGCGGTCGCGCCGCTGGCCCAGAGCCGGGTGGCCGTGCTGTCGGAGATCGTGCCCAACGTCGACTTCCTGTTCCTGCGCGAGCCGGTGGAGGACGAGAAGAGCTGGGCCAAGGCCATGAAGCCCGGGGTGGGCGAGGAGATGCTCGCCGCCGCCCTGGAGCGCTACTCCGACCCCGGCCTGGAATGGGCGGCCGAGTCGCTCAAGACCGCCACCGAGGAGACCGGCGCGACGCTGGGCCTCAAACTCGGCAAGGCCCAGGCCCCGGTCCGGGTCGCGGTCACCGGCCGCACGGTCGGTCTGCCGTTGTTCGAGTCGCTGGAACTGCTGGGCCGCGAGCGCGTCCTGGAGCGGGTCTCGGCGGCCTTGGAGAAGCTGCGCTCCCAGGGGGAATGAGGCCTCCGTAAAGGAGTGGAATCCCTGCTCACAGGGGTCGCGAAGCGGGGTGGTCGGGGTCACGGATCCCCCACCCCGTTTTCGGTTCGCGAGCACTCTGAAACTCCGCTAGAGTTATCCACGTCGCCGAGGGGGACAGGGAAGCGGAAAGCCGAACAGTCCTCCCAGAGCACTGGGGTATGGTGTAATCGGCAGCACGACTGATTCTGGTTCAGTTAGTCTAGGTTCGAGTCCTGGTACCCCAGCGCGGTCCGCGTGCAAGCGCGGGCTTTCGGGTCCGGAAGGACCCGGCACAGGCCCCCGTCGTCTAGTGGCCTAGGACGCCGCCCTCTCAAGGCGGTAACGGCGGTTCGAATCCGCTCGGGGGTACCACGGAAAGTCGCTCTCACATCGTGAGGGCCTTCTTTCTGGCCGATGCATGCCATCGGTGTCCGGTTAGACCGGATATGGTGGGAATCAGCGATCGCGCCGATGAACACCGAGGATGTAGACAGGCCCCCGTCGTCTAGTGGCCTAGGACGCCGCCCTCTCAAGGCGGTAACGGCGGTTCGAATCCGCTCGGGGGTACCACCGCGAAAGGCCCCACCCTGACGGGTGGGGCCTTTCGCCGTTCCCGTAGGCGGGACCCCGCGGCCCTCGGGGGCCGGCCCGGTCCGCGCGGCCCCGGCCACGGTGCGCCCGGTTCAGGCCGAGGGGTCGGCGTGGGCGACCAGGGTGCGCAGCTCCTCCTCCGGGGCCCCGGAGGCGAGCAGCATCGCGACCAACTGGCCCAACAGCCAGTCGGCCAGCTCCTCGGCGGTGCGGCCCCGTTCCTGCAACCACAGCATGACGGCGGTCTCCACCGCCGAGATCCAGCAGCGCAGGGCCAGAACGATGAGCGGGGACGGGGACCGCGCCCCGATGCGGTCCAGGATCAGCTCCAGCACCCCGGACCGGACCCGGTCGATCTCCGCCTCCGTCTCCTCGGTCGCGATGACCGAACCGCCGCGCAACAGCGCGACGTAGGCGGGGGAGTAGGAGTCGGCGAAGGCGATGAACCGGACCAGCGAGGACCGCAGCTGCTCCAGCGGAGGCAGGTCCTTCGGCGGGACGAGTTCGCGCAGCAGCTCCGACGTGGCCTGCTCCAGCGCCTCCCGGCGCAGCTCGGCCATGTTGGGGAAGTAGCGGTAGACCAGGGCCCGGGACACGTCCGCCGCCTCGGCGACCTCCTCCGGGGTCACCTCGCCGGGAGGCCGTCGCGCGAACACGCGCAGCGCCGTCCTGATCAGGTCCTCGCGACGTTCGTGCGGCGCCATGCGGCGGGGCCGTCGCCCCGCCCCCGACGGTTGCGTCGAGGGCTCCGACCTCGCCACCCGCGCCCGGTGACGGTCGGTCCTGTGGGACACCACCGTGGTGACAACCTCCCGAGGAGTCTTCACGGGCGCCGTGCGCCCCTGGTCCTCTCCGAACCTACCGTCGGTCGCCGACGCGGCGACCGACGGGCGTTCTCACAGGTCGACCACGATGTGCGCGCCCTCGGCCGCTCGGGAGACGCACAGCGCGAACTCCTCGCCGCGCGGAGAGCCGCCGGTGGGCCGGTCCCGGTGTTCGGGGTTCCCCCGGAGCAGCCCCACCCGACAGGCCCCGCAGAACCCCTGACGACAGGAGTAGGGGGTCTGCGGACGCACCCGTCGGATCACGTCCAGGGCGGTCTCGTCGGCGGGCACGGTCACGACCGGTCCGTCCTCGCCGAGCCGGATCTCGAACTCCCGGCCGTCCACGACGGGGGCCGGGGAGAAGCGTTCGGAGAACACCGGGTTCTCCGGGCCCACCCGGGCGCGCACGGCGGCGATGAGCGGCGGCGGGCCGCACACGTACACCGCCGTGCCCGGGGCCGGGTCCCGCACGATCGCGTCGGCGTCGGGTGTTCCGTACTCGTCGTCCGGGCGGACGGTCACGTCGGCGCCCTCGGGCAGTTCGTCCAGGAAGGGCATGCTCGCTCGCGAGCGGCCCGTGTAGACCACGCGGAACGGGACGCCCGCGCGGTGGGCGTGCGCCACCATCGGCAGGATCGGGGTGACGCCGATCCCGCCCGCCACGAACAGGTACCGCTCCGCGCGGGCGAACGGGAACGCGTTGCGCGGCCCCCGCAGCCCGATCACGTCACCGGGTTCCAGGGCGTGGAGGCGGGACGAGCCGACGCCGTCCGGGATGCGCCGTACCGCGATCCGGTAGCGGGAGCGGTCCCCGGGATCGCCGCAGAGCGAGTACTGGCGGACGGTGTCGGGGTCCAGGACCACGTCCACGTGGTGCCCCGGCTGCCAGGCCGGCAGCGGTCCCTCCGGGAGCTCGGGGACCAGGACGATCTCGGCGACGTCCGGCACCGGGCGCGTCACCCGCTCCACCCGCGCCCGGAGCCCGGGGGACGGCGGCAGGGGCGGATGCCCCGGGCCCAGCCCGCCCAGCACCGGGACGAGCCGGTTCGCGAGCGCGCCGAGACCGTACATGTAGCGGTCCGGCCCCCTCCCGCCGAACAGGGAGACCGGGGGACGCGGGCGCGCGTAGTACTCGGCGCTGTGCTTGACCCCGGAGGGGAGGTCCGCGTCGTCGGGGCGGAGCGGATCCGTCACGGCGCCGCCTTCCGCGTCGCGGCCCGCTCCGCCGACTCGGCGGCCCGTGCGGCGGGGGAGAGCGCCAGGTAGGCCACCGCCTGGGCGGTGGAGCCGTGGTGGGACGGGTGGTAGCCGCGGCGCAGGTACTCGGGCACGGCCCGTGCCAGTCGGCCCACGTGCGGGATCAGCCCGCGGCGGCCGTCGCGCAACGCCCAGGACGCCTTGGGGCGGCGCCCGTCGATCCTCCCCTTGAGGTAGGGGTCGTTGGCGATGAGGAAACGCACGCCCCGCACCCACAGGGTGGTCAGGGCGCCGGCGGCGACGGCCATGGCCACGGTCCGGCGCGTGCGGCCCCCGTCGATGTGCGTGTACAGGTCGTGGGCCACGGCCCGGTGCTCCACCTCCTCGGCCCCGTGCCAGCGCAGCAGGTCCAGCATGGTCTCGTCGGCCCCCGCCGCGTCGAGCTCCTTCGCGTCCAGCACCCACTGCCCCAGGACGGCGGTGTAGTGCTCGATGCCCGCGATGATCGCCAGCCGCGTGGACAGCCACGACTGCGCGCGCCCCGGCGGCAGGTCGCGGTCGCCCAGCACGATCCGGAACAGCCAGGCGATCTGTTCCACGTACGGTGTCGGGTCCAGTCCGTGGGCGTCCATGTGGTCGAGCACCCCCGCGTGCGCCTCCGCGTGCACCGCCTCCTGGCCGATGAACCCGAGGACGTCCTCGCGCAGCCGGTCGTCGGTGATGTGGGGGACGGCCTGCTTGAAGACCTCCACGAACCAGCGCTCGCCCTCGGGCAGCAGCAGGTGCAGCACGTTGATGACGTGTGTGGCGAAGGGTTCGTTCGGGATCCAGTGCAGGTCCGACCGGCTCCAGTCGAACTGCACGTCACGGGCGTGCAGGACGAGTCGGTCCGGTTCGTCCAAGGGGGAGTGGGTCGCGTCGGCCGTCAACTGTGCCTCCAGTGCCGCGAGGTCTCGGAAAGGGATGGGGGGAGGGGCCGGTGGAAGGCCGGGGCGCGGGCTCAGACCGGGAGACCGGCCTTGGCCAGGGCACGGACCGCGCCCGGGGCGAACCGGGACAGGTACAGGCCCAGGTGCGCCTCGGCGGCGACGGGGAGGATCTCGGGGGAGTCGGCGATGGCGTCCGCGATGCGCCGGGCGGCCCTCTCCGGGGTGTGACCGCGCCTCCGGTACAGCCGGGACGGCCGCTCCTTGGCGGCTTCCGGCGCGTCCGTCCCGGACAGGCGGGCGGAGCGGACGATCCCGGTGTCGATGAGACCGGGGCAGACGGCGGTGACGCCGATGCCGACCGAGGCGAGTTCGCCGCGCAGGGAGCGGCTGAGGGCCAGCACGGCCGCCTTGGTCGTGGCGTAGGCGCCGTGCACGCGGGAGGGCGGGTAGGCGGCGGCCGAGGCGATGTTGACGATGCGGCCGCCGCACCCGGCCTCGACCATCATCGGCGCGAAGGCGCGGCACCCGTGGATCACGCCCCACAGGTTGACGTCCACGACCCGCTCCCAGTCCTCGATCGGGGTCTCCAGGAAGGGGCCGGCGACACCGATGCCGGCGTTGTTGACCACCAGGTCGGGTGCGCCGTACCCGTCGCGCACCCAGGAGGCCGCACTCTCCACGGCGACGGCGTCGGTGACGTCCACGCGCCGGCCCACGGCTCCGGGGGTGAGCACGGCGCACCGCTCGGCCGTGTGCTCGGCGGCCGCGCCGTCGATGTCCAGGGCGATGACGCGGGCCCCGCGTTCGGCCAGTTCCAGGGAGAGGGCGCGCCCGACGCCGTCGCCCGCGCCGGTGATCACGGCGACCTGGCCGGCGAAGGTGCCGTCGTGTCGCCGGGCGGTCCGCCCGGCGAGGGCGCGGACGGGCCGGGGGACGCCCGACTCGATCTCCTCGACGAAGGCGCGCAGGCGCGCGGCGACGACCCGCGGACGCGACCGCAACGACCAGTGCCCGCCCTGGAAGCGGTGCAGGCGCAGATCCCGCGCCCAGCGGCCGGCGTTGGACTGGAGCCGCTCGATCATGAAGGCGTCGTGGGTGGGGACGAGCACCTGCACGGGGACCGGGGTGGGGCGTTCGGCCGGGCGGGTGAGCCGGGGCACCATGTTCGCCCGGTACAGGGACAGGCCGTTGACGTAGTCGCGGGTGGCACGCCGGGCGGGGCGCACGGGGCCGCCGCCCGTCCGTTCCATCCGGGCCAGGGCCGACCCGCCCACCCCGGTCAGCCAGAGGAGTTCGGGGATCACCGGAAGGTGGAAGAAACCGATGTAGCCGGAGCGCACGGCCTGGCGCAGCACGTCGCGCGGGCCGTCGGGGGCCGACCGGAACCAGTGACCGGCGTGGTCCAGGTCCGGGCCGGAGATCGAGGTGTAGGACGCGAACCGGTGCGCGTGACGCGGCTCGGTGACGGCGTGCCAGCTCTGGATGGACCCCCAGTCGTGGCCGACCAGGTGCACGGGCCGGTCGGGGCTGACGGCGTCGGCGACGGAGACGAGGTCCTCGGCGAGCCGGTCCAGCAGGTAACCGGAGCGCCGATCCGGGGCGGTGGACCGGCCGGCGCCCCGTACGTCGTAGGCGACGATCCGGTACTCGCCGGCCAGTTCCTCGGTGAGGGCGTCCCAGACGGTCGCGTTGTCCGGGTAACCGTGGACGAGCAGCAGGGTGGGACGCTCGGGGGAGCCGAGCACCTTGACGGCCAGGCGTTGGCCGTCGGAGGTGACGACGTACCGGTGGCCGGTGTCCCCGGTCACATTCTTGTGAGACATGCCGTCATGTTAGACAACATGTCAATAAGCGTCCATAGCCGGGGGTGGATTTCCCGAACGCGGCGACGCCCCGGGAACGCGGAGCGCCCCGACCGACCGGAGGGTCGAGCGGGGCGCCGCGTGCGTGGGGACGTGAAGGGGGTCAGTGGGCCTCGACGCTGTGCAGGGACTCGCTGATCTTCTCCGCGGCCGACAGTACGGCCTGGGAGTGCATGCGACCCGGGGAGCGGGTCAGCCGCTCGATGGGGCCCGACACCGACACCGCGGCGATCACGCGCCCGCCGGGGCCGGAGACGGGGGCCGAGACCGAGGCCACGCCCTGCTCGCGTTCGGCCACGCTCTGGGCCCAGCGGCGGCGGCGGACCTGCGCCAGGCTGGCGGCGGTGAACCGCGCGCCCACCAGGGAGCGGCGGATGCGGTCGGGGTCCTCCCAGGCCAGCAGCACCTGCGCCGCCGACCCGGCGTTCATGGGCAGCTCGCTGCCGACCGGCACGGTGTCCCGCAGGCCGCTGGTGCGTTCGGAGGCGGCCACGCACACGCGCACGTCGCCCTGGCGGCGGTACAGCTGGGCGCTCTCCCCGGTGAGATCGCGCAACTGGACCAGGACCGGCGCGGCCACGGCCAGCAGGCGGTCCTCCCCGGTGGCGATCGACAGCTCGCCCAGACGCGGACCCAGCACGAAACGACCCTGGCTGTCCCGGGAGACCATCCGATGCCGCTCCAGGGCCACGGCCAGGCGGTGGGCGGTGGGTCGGGCCAGGCCGGTGATCTGGACCAGCTGGGCCAGTGAGGCCGGTCCGGATTCCAGGGCGTCGAGGACGGACATCGTCTTGTCGAGTACGCCAACGCCGCTGGATGAGCTAGAGTTGTCCATGACTTGATATTGACGTCTCGAAATGTGGAATGCAAGTCAGGTCGACAGTCCGCGCAACGGCCCCTGAACGAGAGAGGCGATCGCCCATGGCACGCACGATGGCCGAGAAGGTCTGGGAGGAGCACGTCGTCCGACGTGCCGACGGCGAGCCGGATCTGCTCTACATCGACCTCCACCTCGTGCACGAGGTCACCAGCCCCCAGGCCTTCGAGGGCCTGCGGTCGGCCGGTCGATCCGTGCGCCGTCCGGACCTCACCATCGCCACCGAGGACCACAACGTCCCCACCCAGAACCTGCTGGCCCCCATCGCCGACCCCGTCTCCCGCAAACAGGTCGAGACGCTGCGCAAGAACTGCTCCGACTTCGGCGTCCGCCTGCACCCCATGGGCGACATCGAACAGGGCGTCGTGCACGTGGTCGGCCCCCAGCTCGGTCTGACCCAGCCCGGCATGACCATCGTCTGCGGTGACAGCCACACCAGCACCCACGGCGCGTTCGGCGCGCTCGCCTTCGGCATCGGCACCAGCCAGGTCGAGCACGTGCTGGCCACCCAGACCCTGCCCATGGCCCCGTTCAAGACCATGGCCGTCACCGTCGACGGCACGCTCCGGCCGGGCGTCTCCGCCAAGGACATCATCCTGGCGGTCATCGCCAAGATCGGGACCGGTGGCGGTCAGGGCTACGTCATCGAGTACCGGGGCGAGGCCATCGAGTCCCTCTCGATGGAGGCCCGCATGACGGTGTGCAACATGTCCATCGAGGCGGGCGCCCGGGCCGGCATGATCGCCCCCGACCAGACCACCTTCGACTACATCGAGGGTCGCCCGCACGCTCCGCGGGGGGCCGAGTTCGAAGCGGCCGTCGAGCACTGGAAGAGCCTGCGCACCGACGAGGGCGCCGTCTTCGACGCCGAGGTCGTGCTGAACGCCGACGAGCTCAGCCCGTTCGTCACCTGGGGCACCAACCCCGGCCAGGGCGTGCCCCTGCACGCCGAGGTGCCCGACCCCGCCTCCTACGAGGACCCCTCCGCGCGCGCCTCCGCCGAGAAGGCCCTGACCTACATGGGCCTGACGGCCGGCACCCCGATGCGCGAGGTGAAGGTGGACACCGTCTTCCTCGGCTCGTGCACCAACGGCCGCATCGAGGACCTGCGCACCGCCGCGGAGATCATCAAGGGCCGCAAGGTCGCCGACGGCGTCCGGATGCTCGTGGTCCCCGGCTCCATGCGGGTCAAGGAGCAGGCCAACGCCGAAGGGCTGGGGCGGATCTTCGAGGAGGCCGGCGCCGAGTGGCGCGAGGCCGGCTGCTCGATGTGCCTGGGCATGAACCCCGACCAGCTCAAGCCGGGCGAGCGCAGCGCCTCCACCTCCAACCGCAACTTCGAGGGACGCCAGGGCAAGGGCGGCCGCACCCACCTGGTGTCGCCGCAGGTCGCCGCCGCCACCGCGGTGCGCGGCACCCTGTCCTCGCCGGCCGACCTGGCCGCCCTGTAGTCGCGCCCGACCACGTCAGGAGGAGACCTGCCATGGAGAAGTTCACCGTTCACACCGGTCGGGCCGTGCCGCTGCGCGCGAGCAACGTCGACACCGACCAGATCATCCCCGCCGTCTACCTCAAGCGGGTCAGCCGCACCGGGTTCGAGGACGGCCTGTTCGCCGAGTGGCGCGAGGACCCCGAGTTCGTCCTCAACCGCCCCGAGTACGCGGACGCGTCCGTGTTGGTGGCCGGACCCGACTTCGGCACCGGCTCGTCCCGTGAGCACGCCGTGTGGGCCTTGCAGGACTACGGCTTCAAGACCGTGCTGTCCCCGCGCTTCGCCGACATCTTCCGCGGCAACTCCCTCAAGGGCGGGCTGCTGACGGTCCTGCTGCCGCAGGAGGTCGTCGAGCGGCTCTGGAAGGCCATCGAGGCGGACCCGGCCACCGAGATCACCGTCGACCTCGTCGAGCGGGAGGTGCGCGCGCCCGGGGCGGGTGTCCACGAGGCGTTCGAGTTGGACGACTACACCCGCTGGCGGCTGTTGGAGGGGCTCGACGACATCGGTCTGACTCTGCGTCACACCGATGAGATCACGGAGTTCGAGAAGACCCGCAAGCCGTGGTCCCCGGTGACCCTCTGAGGGATCGGAACCCCTTTGCGGACGGGGGTCGGCGGGGCTGTGTGACACAGCGCACCCGCCGGCCCCCAAATATTTTACCTTTACTTGGCGTGACCAAACGGACGCGGTCCTCGTATCCGTGAGGGTGGTCCACGGCCCGTCCGGAATCCGGTTATACATAGGCATTTGAGGATCACAGAGGGGGGCAAAAGGGACCCGATGCGATGCCTCTCCCACTCCTGTGAACCCGTCCCGGAGAGTGACCGTGCAGGTCGGGCCGGCCCCGACACGCCCTAACCGCAGGCGTTTGTATTTGTGCAAGGGCCTCTGTGTCCCCTAATTTCGTGCGAGCAAGGGGGAACCGGAGGAACCTTATGAACAAGCGTGACCTGATCGACGCGATCTCCGACCGACTCGGAGACAAGAAGACCGCGACCGAAGCGGTCAACGCTGTGCTTGAGACCATTCAGGCCACCGTGGCGTCGGGCGACAAGGTCGCCATCACCGGCTTCGGTGTTTTCGAGAAGTCCGAGCGGGCCGCGCGCACCGCTCGCAACCCCGCCACCGGCGCCACCATCGACGTTCCGGCGAGCTTCGTTCCGAAGTTCCGCGCCGGTGCCGACTTCAAGGCGCTCGTCAACGGGGACAAGAAGTAGGCGCGGTCCAGAACCGACCGTGACCGGCCTCCGCCCGGGTCCCCCGATGGGACCCGGGCGGAGGTGTGTCCGGAAGGGGTTGGGACGCCCGGAGGGTCACGGGGTCCGCTCCTCCAGGACCGCGACCGCCAGACGCAGGGTGCGGGGACCCGCCCCCAGGGCCAGCGCGGCCGTCAGATCGTCGAGGGTGTCCACGTCCCGGCGCACCGACTCCACGTCCGCCACGAGCAGTTCCCGTGCCCCCGAGGCCAGATGACGCTCGCGTGAGGCCCCCTCGAACGCGGGCGCGAACCGACTTCCGGGGGTCGCCGCGTACAGCGTCGTCCCCACCCCGGGCGAGTCCGCCAGGAACGACCGTCCGTGCCCGGCCGCGGCGGCCAGCACCCGGGTCAGCTCCGACGACCGCAACGCCGGCAGATCCGCCGACAGCGCGCACACGCCGGCCTCCGGCGACACCCACCGAGCCGCCCGGGCCCCGTGCGTCAGCGCCGGGTTGAGCCCGGTCCCCGGTTCCCCGGTGACCACCACCGCGCCCAGCGCCGCCAACTCCGCGCCCGCCCGGGGGTCCTCGGTGACCGCGAACACCCCCGCCACGGCCGGGCAGGCCAGCGCCGCCGCCACCGTGTCGCAGGCGATCGCCAGCGCCAGCCCCTCCCGGTGCGGGCCCAGTGCCGGGGCCAGGCGCGACTTGGCGCGCCCGAGATGCTTCACTGGGACGACCAGGGACCAGCGCATCCCGAGGTCCACGGCCCCTTCCCGCTCTCCGACGCCGGTCACACTCTCCCCCGGGACGTTCGTACGGCCACGACAGTGACGAGGGTAGGTCCTCGGGGTCGGCGCGGCGCGGGCGCCCTGGGATGTGTTCCGTGGGCGGCGTCCGTCGCGAGCGGTGTCGGGCCCCGGTCGGCGCGACGCCGGAGAAGGAGCCCGGAAGAGGGATCCGCGGCCGTGGGCCGTCCGCCGGGAACGGTGGCGGGCGTCCGTGCCCGGGGTGCCTCCGAGCAGGGCGAGCGCCTGTCGAACACGTCCTAAACTGAACCGATTGTGCTTCGTGGTCCGGTAGGGACCCGGGAGCGATGGAATGAGGAGTCCCGTGACCAAGCAACGAGAATCGCGATGGGTGAAGGCGGTCGTCTCCCGGATCGTCCGATTCGTGCTGTGGTTCATCACCAAGCCGGAGTGGAAGGGCACCGAGAACGTTCCGGCCCAGGGCGGCGTCATCATCGCCACCAACCACCTGTCGTTGACCGACCCGCTGACGGTGGCGCACTTCCTCTACATCGGGGCCCGCCGCTGGCCGACCTTCACCATGAAGGACGGGGTCATGAAGATCCCCGTGGTCCGGTCGGTCGCCAAGAGCACCGGTCAGATCCCGGTCAAGCGCGGCACCACCGACGCGGTCAAGGCCCTCAGGGAGGCCGAGCTGGCGCTCACCCGCGACGGCTGCTCGGTGATCTTCTACCCCGAGGGCACCTGCACCCGCGACCCGGAACTGTGGCCCATGAGCGCCAAGACCGGGGTCGCCCGGCTGGCCCTCACCACCGGCGTCCCGGTGGTCCCCGTGGCGCACTGGGGCGAGCAGCACCTCCTGCCCTACGGCGCGAAGAGGCCCAGCCTGTTCCCGCGCAAGCGCCTCCAGTTCCTGGCCGGTCCCCCGGTGGACCTGGACCGGTTCAAGGGCGAGCCGCTGACGGCGAGCGTCTTGAAGGAGGCCACCGACGTGATCATGGACGACATCACCGCCCTCCAGGCGAAGATCCGCGGCGAGGAGCCGCCCGCCGTGCGCTACGACCTCAAGCGCGCGCGGCTGGAGGCGGCCGAGGCCGAGAAGAAGCGGGCGGGGGCGGCCGACGAGGTGTCCGACGGCGACAACGCCACGAAGGGTGCGGGAGAGTGACGGTGGCGGACAACGACAACGTACGGGTCGCCGTCCTCGGCGCCGGTTCGTGGGGCACCGTGTTCGCGAACGTCGTCGCGGACGCCGCCGTCCAGACCCTGGCGCAGAACCCCGACGGTCCCGACGTCGAGGTCGTCCTGTGGGGCCGGCGGGCCGCGGTGGTCGACGCCGTCAACCGGACCTCGGAGAACCCCGACTACCTGCCGGGGTTGACGCTCAACCCGCGACTGAGCGCCACCACCGACGCCGTCAAGGCGCTCACCGACGCCGACGTCGTGGTCCTGGCGGTGCCCACCCAGTCGCTGCGGGCCAACCTCGCCGAGTGGCGCGGGCACCTGCGTGAGGACGCCGTCGTCGTCAGCCTCATGAAGGGCGTCGAACTCGGCACCCACCTGACCGCCTCCCAGATCATCGCCGAGGCGCTGGAACTGCCCGCCGAGCGCATCGCCGTGGTGTCCGGCCCCAACCTGGCCCGGGAGATCGCCGAGCGCCAGCCCGCGACCGCCGTGGTGGCCTGTCCGCACGAGGAGACGGCCGTCCGCCTCCAGGGGTTGTTCAAGGCCCCCTACTTCCGCCCCTACACGAGCACCGACCTGGTGGGCGTGGAGATCGGCGGTGCCATGAAGAACGTCATCGCGCTGGCCGTCGGCGTGGCCGAGGGCATGGGCTTCGGCGACAACACCAAGGCGTCCCTCATCACCCGGGGTCTGGCCGAGACCACCCGCCTGGCGGTGACCCTGGGCGCCGACGAGCACACCCTGTCCGGCCTGGCCGGTATGGGAGACCTCGTCGCGACATGCTCCTCTCCGCTGTCGCGGAACCGGACCTTCGGTGAGAAACTGGGCAAGGGCAAGACCCTTGAGCAGGTCGTCGCCGAGACCCGGCAGACGGCCGAGGGGGTCAAGTCCTCCGAGTCGGTCCTCGAACTCGGCTGGGCCCACGGGGTCGACCTGCCGATCACCGAGGCCGTCGTCAAGATGATGCACCACGACCTGAGCCCCGCCGAGGCACTCATCGCGTTCATGTCGCGCAGTGCCAAACCCGAGCGGTACGGGGTCTGAGAGCGAGCAGCGATGTCGTACACACCCGCTGACGGGGGTGAGCACACCCGTGCGGTCTCCCTTCCGCAGGCCGCCGTGCCCGCCGAACGTCCCCTGCGGATGCCGGTCCACCGGGCCACCACCTACGCCTTCGACACCTCCCAGGACTACGCGGACGTCCTGGCCGGTGCCGTTCCCGGCTACTCCTACGCCCGCATCGACAGCCCCACCGTGGACGCCTTCGCCGAGGCCGTCGCGGCGCTGGAGGGCGTCGGGCTGCCCGATCGGGTGCGCGGCCAGGCGTTCGCCTCCGGCATGGGCGCGCTGAGCACCGTGTTCCTGGCGCTCACCGAGGCGGGCGCCCACGTGGTGGCGGCGCGCTCCATCTACGGCAACACCTACTCGCTGCTCGACCGCCTGCTGCGCCGGTTCGGGGTGCGGACCGACTTCGTGGACGTCACCGACCTGGAGGCGGTGCGCGCCGCCGTGCGCCCCGAAACCCGGGTGCTGTTCACCGAGACCCTGTCCAACCCCACCATGACCGTCTCCGACCTGCCCGGGCTCGCGCAGATCGCCCGGGAGGCCGGGGCCGTCCTCGTGGTGGACTCCACCTTCGCCTCTCCGGCGGTGTGCCGTCCTTTGGAGCACGGCGCCGACGTCGTCGTGCACTCGGCCACCAAGTACATCGGCGGACACAGCGACACCACCGGGGGCGTGGCCGTGGCCGCGCCCTCCCTCATCGACCGGATCCGTTCGGCGCGCGTGGACCTGGGGCCCTGCCTGGCCCCCGACGAGGCCTACCTGCTCCACCGAGGGCTGGAGACGCTCCCGCTGCGGGTCCAGCGCCAGTGCGAGACCGCGGCGACCTTCGCCGCCGCACTGGAGGGGCACCCGCTCGTGGAGCGGGTCGACCATCCGTCCCTGGACTCGCACCCGCAGGCCCGGCTCGCCGCCAAGCTGTTCGACCCCGGACGCCACGGGGCGGTCGTCACGGTCCACCCGCGCGGCGGCTGGGAGGCGGGCATGGCCTTCGCCGACCGGTTGCGGGTCGCGACCATCGCCGCCTCCCTGGGCGGCACCCACACCCTGGCCGGTCACGTCGCCTCCACGTCGCACCGGAACATGAACGACGTCGAACTGGCGGCCGCCGGCATCTCACCGGGTGCGGTGCGGTTCTCCATCGGCCTGGAGGATCCCCGGGACCTCGTCGAGGACGCCCTGACGGCCCTCGGCGGGGACAACTGACACACACGGCAGGGGAGAACCCCCGGCCGATCCGGTAACGAGCAAGAGGGTCACCACCATGTCGTCCGAGCAGCGAAGGATTCGGGTCGCCGTCGTCTTCGGCGGTCGCAGTTCCGAGCACGAGATCTCCTGCGTCACCGCGGGCAGCGTCCTGTCGGTGATCGACCACGACCGCTACGAGGTCGTGCCGGTCGGCATCACCAAGACCGGCAACTGGGTGCTGACCTCCGGTGACCCCGAACACCTGCGCATCGAGGAGGGCACCAAGGCCCTGCCCGAGGTGCCCGAGGACGGCAAGGGGCTGGCCCTGCCGTTCGACTCCGCCGGACAGCTGATGATCGTCGACCCGGGGGAGGGGCCCGCCCGCCTGTCCGAGGTCGACGTGGTGCTGCCCCTGCTGCACGGTCCGTTCGGCGAGGACGGCACCATCCAGGGGCTGTTCGAGATGATGGGTGTGCGTTACGCGGGCGCCGGGGTGTTCTCCAGCGCCGCCGCCATGGACAAGGTCTTCATGAAGGCCATCCTCACCGGCAACGGCATTCCCACCAGTGACTACGTCGCCGTCACCGATCGGGCCTGGCGCACCGAGCGCAAGAAGGTGCTGGACGACATCGCCGAACTCGGGGAGACGGTGTTCGTCAAGCCGGCCCGGGCCGGCAGCAGCGTGGGCATCAGCAGGGTGCGCGACTCCTCCGACACCGACGCGGTGATCGCCGCCGTCGAGGCGGCCCGCGAACACGACCCGAAGGTGCTGGTCGAGGCCCAGGTCATCGGCCGCGAGATCGAGTGCGGCGTGCTGGAGGCCGAGGACGGCGGGATCCCCGACGTGTCCTTCCCGGCCGAGGTGCACGTGGCGGAGGGTTTCGACTTCTACGACTTCGAGGCCAAGTACCTGTCCACCAGCGGCCTCACCATCCCCGCGGAGATCCCCGAGGAGGTCACGGCCCGCCTGCGCGCCCTGGCCGCCGAGGTGTTCGAGGCGATGGGCTGCGAAGGGCTGGCCCGGGTGGACTTCTTCTACACCGAGGACGGCGGGATCCTCGTCAACGAGCTCAACACCATGCCCGGGTTCACCCCGGCGTCGGCCTTCCCGCAGATGTGGGCCGCCACGGACGTGGACTACGCGACGCTCGTGGAGCGGATGATCACCACGGCCCTGCGCCGCTCGCCCGGACTGCGCTGACCTTCACACGAGGGGCGGGCGACCATGGTGTCGCCCGCCCCTCGCGCGTGTTCAGGCGCCCTGGGGCGGCGCCGGGGGCGGGGGGATCCGCGGGTTCTCGGGGGACCCCTGGACGCCCTCGGGGGCCTCGGGGACCCCGAGCAGCTCACGGGCCAGGATGGTGCCGCCGGCCGCGGCCGCCGGGAACACCACCACGGCCACGAACGGGATCGCCAACAGCAGGTAGGTGGGCACGGTGAACCCCAGCACCCGCAGTCGCCTGGTGCCCATCCACCGGCGGCGCTCCTTGATGGTGATGAGGCGGCGGCGGTCGAACGCGCCCGCCACCAGCTCGATCCCGAGCAGCCAGCCGCCCAGCAGGGCGGCCAGCACCGGGCCGATGACCTGACCGGCCAGCGGGACGAGGCCGATGAAGAACACCAGGATCGTCACCAGCAGGGAGGCGGTGATGATGACCAGCGACTGCCGGATCGACCGCCCCAGCGACGACCAGAACGACTCGTCGGACTCGGCGGGGGCGTTGCCGAGCTCCTCCTCGACCAGTTCGGTGATCTTGTCGTAGATCGGGGCGCCCAACGCCAGCGTGATCGTGGTGAAGGACACCACCATCACCAGGACCGTGCCGGCCAGGACGCCGACGGCCACCGCGCCGCGGATCAGGTTCCGCCAGATGGTGCCCCAGTCGGCGGCGAACGGGGTCGCCCACTCGGCCAGGTCGGTCAGGTTGATCACCAGGACCACGAACAACGCCAGGAACAGCAGTGACGTGATCAGGGCGGGGAGCGCGCCCAGGACGAACAGGCGCGGTCTGCGCAACAGCAGGGCGAAGCCGCGCGCCAGCGCGCCGGCTCCGCCGAGGACTTCACCGAACCCCTGGAGGACGCCCCGTCGTTCACGGCGGGGAGGAACCTGGGACGGCCCGCCCGCACTTTTCTGATTCGCCTTACTCACGCCTCTCCTCGGTGTGAATCCTTCGCATGCGGACGGCGTACAAGGTCGCGGTGGCGCACCGCAGGCTTCCAGGAGGGAGGAAGTCGGGAACGGGATTGGTCACGCTGGAACATTAGGGCAACCCCGCCCGCCCTGCCAGCCCGCCCCCGCTTTCCTCGAACCGCTCCCATCGGGACCGCCACCGCCGTGGTCCGGCGCGGCGGAGGGACGGGGACCTGTGGCCGTTCACCACCTTGTGGACGGCTTCTCCTCCGAGGCGCGCAACGGCTCGGTCGGCGACGACGCCGACGCGTTGTTCTCCGACCCCGATCGCCACGACCACCGCGAGGTGGCCAGGGCCGTGCGGGGCGGGAGCGTGCGGCTCCCGGAGCCGTTCGCGGTGGACGCGGCCGCGGAGGGGCCGCTCAGCCGAGGTCGGGGTGGACGTCCCGGTACCAGCCCTCGCGGGCCAGCAGTTCGGTGTGCGTGCCCGACTGGATCACCCGTCCGTCACGGACCACGTGGACGCGGTCCACCCGGTCCAGGCCGGTGAGGTCGTGGGTGACGAGCAGCGTCGAGTACCCCTCGGTCGCCGACAGCAGGTCGTCCACCACCGCGTCCCGGGTGTCCGGGTCCAGGTGGGCGGTGGGCTCGTCCAGCACCAGCACCCGGGGCGCGGCCAGCAGGGCGCGGGCCAGCGCCAGCCGCTGCACCATCCCGCCGCTGAGTCCCAGCCCGTGGGTGCCCACCCGGGTGTCCAGCCCGTCGGGCATCGCCGCCACCTCGTCGGCCAGGCGGGCCCGGCGCAGCGCCGCCCACAGGTCGTCCTCGGTGGAGTCCGGCCGGGCCAGCCTGAGGTTCTCGCGCAGCGTGGACGCGAACACGTGGGGGTCCTGGGGCACCCCCGACACGACCGCGCGCACCTCGTCGGCCGGGTACTCCGTGATGTCGGTCCCGCCGATCTCCACCCGGCCCCCGTCGGGGTCGCGGAAGCGCAACAGCACGGACGCGAGCGTGCTCTTGCCCGCTCCACTGGGCCCCACCACCGCGATCGTCTCCCCCGCGGGGATGTCCAGGTCGACACCGTCCAACGCCCACGGTTCGTCCGGCCCGTAGCGCACCCGCAGGTCGCGGACGCGGACGGTGGAGTCCCCCTCCGGGTCCAGCCCCGTGCGGGTGGCCGGGGCGACCGACTCCGGGGTGTCCAGCACCCCGAACAGCCGGACCCCGCTCTCGCGGATCGCCCCCAGCCTGGCGGCGACGGCGGGCAGCGGGGCGACGATCTCGAACGCCGCCAGGGTGACCAGCACCAGGACCGCCAGGGAGACCGCGTCCAGGTCGCCGTCCTCGACGGCCACCACCCCCAGGAAGAGTGCGCCCCACACGGTCGCCCCCGTGATCAGGGCGGTGGCGCCCGCACCCAGACCGAGGATCGCGGCGTCGCGCCGGGCCATCCGGGTGAGTTCGTCGTCGGCCTCGTACACGCGGGCGACCTGTCGGTCCATCGCCCCGTAGGCGATCAGGTCCGGCGCTCCGTGCAGGGTGTCGACCAGGGACGTCGACAGCCGCCCGCGCGCCACCGCCTGACGGCGCCCCGGCGCCCGGCCCAGGGCGGCGGCGGCCATCGGCACCGCGAGCCCCGCCAGCAGGAGGCCCAGGGCGAGGAGGAGCCCGCCGGGCGCGTACACGGCCGTGATGACGAGGACGGTCGCGCCACCGGTGACCAGGGAGATCAGCGGTGGGGTCAGCCCGCGCACCAGCAGGTCGAGTGTCGCCTCGGTGTCGTTGACCACCCGGGAGAGCAGGTCGCCGGAGCGGAACCGGCCGAAGGGTTCGGTGGCGGCGAGCCTGCCGTACACCCGCACCCGCACCTCGGCCAGGGTGCGGAACGCCGCGTCGTGGGTCACCAACCGTTCCAGGTACCGGCTCACCCCCTTGCCCACGCCCAGCGCCCGGGTGGCGACCACCGAGATCCCCAGGGCGGTCAACGGCGGGTGCGAGGCCGCGGTGGCCAGCATCCACGCGGCCACACCCAGG
The DNA here is from genome assembly GCF_028882275.1 of Nocardiopsis sp. N85. GTDB lineage: Bacteria > Actinomycetota > Actinomycetes > Streptosporangiales > Streptosporangiaceae > Nocardiopsis > Nocardiopsis lambiniae. The sequence goes on along the minus strand of NZ_JARBUT010000005.1, from coordinate 144,546 downwards.
AGGGCCACCCCGGAGCCGGTGGCGAAGGCGCCGAGCAGCACCCCCAGGGCGAACCGTCCGGTCCGGGGCCTGGCCAGGGCGATCATCCGCAGGAGGGGACCGCGGCGGTGCTCGGTCTCGATCGTGTTCATCCGGTGATGACCCCTTCACGGCCGTGCAGCGGCAGTTCCACGACCCGGGCGCCGAGGACGGCCCGGGCCCAGCCCGTGTCATGGGCGACGATGATCGCGGTGCGCCCCTCCAGGAGGCGTCCGACGGCGGTGCGCACCGCCGCGGCGTTCTCCGGGTCCAGATGGGCGGTGGGTTCGTCGAGCAGCACCAGGGGCGCGTCCCGGCAGAACGCCCGGGCCAGCGCGATCCGTTGGCGCTGCCCGGCGGAGAGGCGGGTGCCGCGTTCGCCGAGCCGGGTGTCGTACCCGTCGGGCAACGCGGACACGAACCCGTCGGCCTCGGCGAGCCGGGCCGCCTCCCGGACCCGTTCCAGGGGGGTGTCGGGGGCGCCCAACCGGATGTTGTCGGCCACCGAGACATCGAACAGGTAGGGGTGCTGGGGCACCCAGGCGATGCCCAGCCGCCAGTCGTCGGCGGGGACCGCCGCCAGATCCTCCCAGGCGCCGTCCGGGGCACGGACCTCGATCCGCCCCTCGGTGGGGGCGTTCATCCGCAGCAGCAACGACAACAGGGTGGTCTTGCCCGAACCGCTGGGCCCGGTGAGCAGCACCCGCTCCCCGGAGTCCACCCGCAGGTCGACTCCGGACAGGGCGGGCAGGTCCCGCCCCGGGTAGCGCACCCCCACACCGGTCAGACGCAGATCGCCGTCGCTCGCGGGGGCGCGCAGGCCGGTCGGCGCGGGGTCCTTCCCGTCCTCCCCTTCGCGGCGTTCGAGTTCGGTGAACACCTGGTCGGCGGCGGCCACGCCCTCCATGCTGGCGTGGAACCGGGCGCCGACCTCGCGCAGCGGCAGGTAGGCCTCCGGCGCCAGGATCAGCACCAGCAGCGCGGTCTGGTAGTCCATGTGCCCGCCCAGCAGCCGCAGACCGACCTCGACCGCGACCAGCGCCACCGCCAGCGTGGCCAGCAACTCCAGGGCGAACGCCGACAGGAACGCGATCCGCAGCGTCCCCATGGTCGCCTGGCGGTGCTCCTCGCCGACCCGGCGGATGAGCGCCGCCTGCGCCTTGGCCCGCCGGAACACCGCCAGGGTCGGCAGCCCCTCGACCACGTCCAGGAAGTGTCCGCCGAGCCGGCTCAGCAGCCGCCACTGCCGTTCGGTCCGGCTCTGGGTGTGCATGCCGATGAGCGCCATGAAGACCGGGATCAGCGGCACCGTCACCAGGATGACGATCCCGGAGATCCAGTCGGCCCAGAACACCACGACCAGGACGGCCACCGGCACGATCGCCGACAGCACCAGTTGGGGCAGGTAGCGGGCGAAGTAGTCGTCGAGGGCGTCCAGTCCCCGAGTGGCGAGGGTGACCAGCTCCCCGGCCTTGGGGGAGTCGCCGCCGTCCGCGCCGCGTTCGGCCGTCCACACCGTTCCCGTGCCGGTGACGTGGGCGATCAGCCTCCGCCGCAGGATCGACTTGGTGCGCGCGGCGCTGTGCAGCGCCGACGCCTCGGCCAGGTACGCCAGCAGGGCGCGCGCGACGGCGATCCCGCCGACGGCGGTGATCGCCCAGGCCAGGGCGTCGAAGCCGGTGCCGGCGAAGGCCCCGGTGATGACGTGGGCGAGCAACCACGCCTGGACCAGGATCAGACCGGTGATCACCACCCCGCTCAGCACGGAGACGGCCAGGTGGACGCGGACCGCGCTGGCGGTGCGCACCAGGCGCGGATCGAGCGGTTTCATGGGACCTCGGGTCGTTGGGAGGGAGCGGGTGCGGGCGCACGCCCAGTCTGGCCGATGGGGACCGGGCACGGCACGACCCCCGCCCCGGGCGGTGGGGGAGGGGGGCGTGCCCGTCGGTGTGCCCGGGGTCAGGTGTCGACGGTGTCCTCGGTGGCGGCCCTCCTCGTGCCGGTGGTGCCCTCGGCGGTGGTCACCTCCGGGATGACGATGTCCCCCCTGGCGGACGTCTCCGCGCCGGCGGTGTCCCCGGTGACGGTCTCGCCCGTGATGGTGGCGCCGGTGACCCGCTTGCGGAACACCCAGTAGCTCCACCCCTGGTAGACGAGCACCAAGGGCAGGAACACCACCGCGACCCACGTCATGACGGTGAGCGTGTAGTCCGCGGAGGAGGCGTTCTCGACGGTGAGGCTGAACGCGGGGTCGGTGATGGAGGGCAGCACGTTCGGGAACAACGACCCGAACAGGGTCACGACCGCGGAGACGATGGTCGCGACCATGAGCCCGAACGCGAGTCCCTCGCGCCGGGCACGGACCGCCGCGACCCCGCCCACCAGGGTCGCCGCGGCGATGAGGACGAGCGGCCAGGTCCACGCCTTGCCATGGGCGAGCTGCGTCCACGTCAGGAAGGCGGCACCGGCGGGCACCGCGACGTAGGCGGTGCGCAGGGCGGCCGTGCGGGCGCGGACCCGGACCGGCCCGTCGGTCTTCAGGCTCAGGAACACCGCGCCGTGCAGCGTGAACAGGGACAGCGTGGTGAGACCGCCCAGCAGCGCGTACGGGTTGAGCAGGTCGACGAGCGAGGCGGTGACGATGTGGTCGGAGTCCATGGCCACGCCCTGGACGATGTTGGCGAACGCGACGCCCCACAGCAGGGCGGGGGCGGCGCTGCCGAAGAAGATGGCCCGGTCCCACCACAGCCGCCAGGTGGAGTCGTCGCGCTTGCCCCGGTACTCGAAGGCCACCCCGCGCAGGATCAGCGCGATGAGGATGAGGAACAACGGGATGTAGAACCCGCTGAACAGCGACGCGTACCAGGCCGGGAAGGCGGCGAACATGGCGCCGCCCGCGGTGAGCAGCCACACCTCGTTGGCGTCCCACACCGGACCGATCGAGTTGATGGTCACGCGGCGGTCGACGGAGTCCCGCTTGCCCATGAAGGGCAGCAGGGTGCCGACCCCGAAGTCGAATCCCTCCAGGACGAAGTACCCGATCCACAGGACCGAGATGGCGATGAACCAGATGACGGCCAGATCCATGGTCCTGGGCTCCTAGTAGCTGAAGTGGGGGATCTGCGACTCGTCGCCGTCCTCTTCGAGGTCGGGGACGAGGTGGGACGGGCCGGCCTTGACGTACTTGACCAACAGCCCGACCTCGACGACGGCGAGGACGCCGTAGATGAGGGTGAACAGCGACAGGCTCATCGCGACCGTCCCCAGGCTCACCCCGGGTGAGACGCTGGCGGCGGTGAGCAGGTAGCCGTGCACGGTCCAGGGCTGGCGGCCCATCTCGGTGAGCACCCAGCCGAAGATGTTGGCGGCCAGCGCGGCGGGCAGGGCGAACATCGCGAGCGGGTAGAACCACCGGGTCAGCGGGCCGTCGACCGACGGTGTCCGGTCCCGGCCCCGGGTGAGCCACAGGCCGATGGCGGCGATGCCGACGCCGGCCAGGCCCAGGCCCATCATGAGGCGGAACGACCAGTAGGTCACGAAGACGTTGGGGATGTAGTCCCCTTCGCCGTACTCCTCCTCGTAGGCCTCCTGGAGGTTGTTCATCCCGTGGACCTCGCCGTCGAACTCGCCGGTGGCGAGGAAGCTGAGGATGTTCGGAACGGTGATGTCGATGGGGTTGTAGCGGGCCTCGGTGTCGCCGACCGCGAAGGCGGAGAACGCGGCGCCCTCCTCGGTCTCCCAGAGCGCCTCGGCGGCGGCGAGCTTCATGGGCTCGTACTGGGCGGCGAGTTTGGCCTGGTGGTCGCCGGAGAACACGACGATGACCCCGGCCATGAGCGTGAAGACCAGGCCGACCTTGAGCGTGCCGCGGAACAGGGCGAAGTCCCGTGCGGGCGGTGCCTCCCCGCGAACGCCGGTGTCGTTGTGCTTCTGGTTGCGCCACAGCTTGTAGGCGCTGACGCAGACGACGAAGAGTCCCGCGGTGATGAACGCCGCCGAGACGGTGTGCAGGTAGGTGGACCAGGCCTGGTCGTTGCCGAGGACGGCCCAGATGTCGGTGAGTTCGGCGCGCCCGTTCTCCGGGTTGACCTCGAAACCGACGGGGCGGCGCATCCAGGCGTTGGCGGCGAGGATGAAGTAGGCCGACAGGTTGGTGCCGATCGCCACCATCCAGATGCAGGCCAGGTGGACGCCGCGGGGCAGCCGGTGCCAGCCGAAGATCCACAGGCCGATGAAGGTGGACTCCAGGAAGAAGGCGAGCAGGGCCTCCATCGCCAGCGGGGCGCCGAAGACGTCGCCGACGAACCGGGAGTACTCGCTCCAGTTCATGCCGAACTGGAACTCCTGGACGATGCCGGTGACCACGCCCATGGCGAAGTTGATGAGGAAGAGCTTCCCGAAGAACTGGGTCGCCTGGAGGTACTCGTGTCTGCCGGTGCGGTACCAGACCGTCTGGAGGACGGCCACGATGAACGACAGGCCGATGGTCAACGGCACGAACAGGAAGTGGTAGATCGTGGTGACACCGAACTGCCACCGCGCGAGTTCAAGGGCTTCCATATACGCCTCTCAGGTACCGACCTCCGGTAGTACTACACATCGTAGTTCTACAGCCTGTCGTAGATGCCCCAGGGGGTGAGCGCGGGGGCCTTTCCGGCGTCTCCGGGGGGCGATTCCGAGGGGGCGGTCGGGTCCAGGGAGTGAGGGGCGAGCCACGAAAACCGCTCTCACCTGCGAATACGCGAACAGTTCGGGGAGGGCGGGGGTGTGCTTGTGGACTCCGACACACATGCGCGAGGGGGTGCCGGGAACGCCGACGGCGGCCCACCCCCGCCGGGTGCGCCGCCGTACGTCCTTCCCGGGCTCAGCCGGCCCGGTCCTCCAACATGCCCTCCATCAGCTCGACCTCGGTCGTCTGGGCGTTGATCATGCCCTGTGCGAAGCCGACGACCATCTCCTCGCGGCCCAGCTCCACCTCGACCTCGGCCATCTCGATCCCGCCCAGGTGGTGGGCGATCATCAACTCAAGGAAGAGGACCTCGGCCTCCACCCCCTCGGCCTCCTCCAGGTCGACGATCTGCTCGGAGGTCGCCAGTCCCGGCATCGTCTCGGGCACCTCGCCCTCTCCACCGTGCTCGTGTCCCGAGCCCGCCATCCAGGACATCGGCGCCTCCGGCCCGCGTATGGGCAGATCCCAGGCGCGCAGCCACCCCTGCATCATTCCGACCTGGGCCTGCTGGGTGCGGGCCATGTCCGTGGCGATCACCCGCAACTCGGCGTCGTCGGTCTTGTCGAGGACGATCATCGACATGTCCACGGCCTGGTTGTGATGGACGCTCATGTCGCGCAGGAAGCCCGCGTCGGCGCCGGTGTCCAAGGGGTACGAAGGGCGTCCCAGCAGGTAGCCGAGCCCGAGCGCCACTGCGACCAGGATCACCGTCAACCAGATCGGTGTCGAGCGGAGGGACGCGACCCGCGGCTCCGGCTCCTCCGTGAACCCCTCGCGGAGGTCCTCTTCCCGTTCGGCGTCCGGGAGGTCGTCGACACCGTCGACATCACCGGCGGGCTCGTGGCCGGTGCCGCTCTTGTGTTCCATGGGGACCATCCTGGTCAAATCGCATGACTGTGATGTCAAAGTAGAGGATAGGTAAGTCTCAGGCCCCACCACCCACCTCAGGAGACCCAGTGGCCAAGAAGAAGACGGCGGAGGAGCGCCGCCAACGGGCGGCCGCCCTCAAGGCGGAGCGGCTGCGCAAGGAGAGACGGCGCAAGTTCCTCGGCATCACCGGTGTCATCACCGCGATCGTTGTGGTCGTCGGCCTCATCGGGTTCCTGTTCTACATGGACTACCGCAGCCGCCAGATCCCGGGCCTGGCGGAGTACGAGGTCGCCTCCTACGTGCACGTCGACACCGGGGCGAAGGTCGACTACGAGCAGAGCCCGCCGGTCGGCGGCGACCACTGGAGCGCCTGGCAGAACTGTGGTGTCTACCCCGCCCCGGTGACCCCGGAGTTCGCGGTGCACTCGCTGGAACACGGTGCGGTGTGGATCGCCTACGACCCGGAACTGCCGGCCGAGCAGGTCGCTCAGCTCGACCAGCTGTACACCCAGGGGTCCTACCTGCTGGTCAGCCCGTACGAGGGTGAGATGGACACGCCCATCGTCGCCTCCGCGTGGGGACGCCAGCTCGCGGTCGAGAGCCCCGAGGACGAGAATCTCCAGCGCTTCGTCCGCGCCTTCGAGCAGAGCACGGACGTGCCCGAGCCGGGCGCCGCCTGCTCCCAGGGCGTCACCGAGACCGCCGAGGAGGTCGAGGCCCTGGTCTCGTCCGGCGAGGAGGACATCGCCCAGGAGATGGACGGACCCGCCGAAGGCGCCGAGGGCGACGAGGGCGACGAGGAGGGTGACGCTCCGGAGAGCGACGCCCCGCAGGACGAGGAGTCCCCGGAGGACACCGAGTAACGTCCGTCGGGACGCGTGACAGGAGAAGGGGCGGGGTGACCGACACGGTCGCCCCGCCCCTTCCGCCGTTCCGGAACGCCCCGGACACGGAGGCGCGAGGATCCGACGGGACGTCGCTCAGAGCCCTCCGTCGGGCAGGGGTGTCAGGTGCTCGGACACGAGGTCGCCGATGGTGGTGAGCGCAGGGGCGGGGGGACCGTAGGAGGGCGGGAGCAGCAGTTCGACGTAGGCCTCGTGGCCGACCGCGGTGAAGACGGTGGGGGCGTCGGCGGGCTCGGACAGCCAGGGGACCCCGTTGACCTCGATGAGTTGGGAGTCCGGGGCCAGAGAGCTGGGGCGGACCACACCACAGCGCAGGCCGATCGCCGGTTCGCCCCAGGCGGCGGTCAACTCCGACTCGGGCCGGACCCCGACGCGGTCGGCGTCCATGAGGGTCTCCGGCAGGTCGGCGACCAGGGCGGCGCACCGTTCCTCGGCGGCCGCGTCCGGCAGCGGGGGCTCCATGCGCACGGTCTGCGCGCCGCATCCCGTCGCGACGGCCATGACGAGGAGGACCGGGGCCCACCGTGCGGGTACGCGCACCACACTCTCCGAGGAATCGGGTCAGATGTTGACGATGGGACAGGTGAGGGTCCGGGCGATCCCCTCCAGACGCTGGATCCGGGCCACCACGAGGGTGCCCAGCGCGTTCACGTCATCGGCCTCGGCCTGGACGATCACATCGTAGGGACCGGTCACGTCGTGGGCCTCCGCGACCCCCTCGATCCCCCGGATGCGCTCGGCGACCTCGGCGGCACGGCCGACCTCGGTCTGGATCAGGATGTATGCCTGCACCATGTGTGCTCCTTCGTGCGAGTCGGGTACGGGCGCACCCGACGGTGAGGCCGATGACGAACGTGTGACGAACGTGGGTCTAGACCACCGAGCCGGAGCGTCACCGTACCCTGTTCCCTGTGCAGAAGACCATTGGGGGTCTGGGTGAGTTCGCTCTGATCAGACGCGTGACGAGCCAATTCCCCAGGACGGACGATGTAATCCTCGGTCCCGGCGACGATGCCGCGATCGTCGCCTCACCCGACGGGCGGACCGTGGCCACCACGGATCTCCTCGTGGAGGGGCGCCATTTCCGACGCGAGTGGTCGAGTGCCCGAGACGTCGGTCACCGGGCCGTGGCCCAGAACTTCGCCGACGTCGTCGCCATGGGGGCCCGCCCCACCGGCCTGCTCATCGGTTTCGCCGCCCCCGCCGACCTGCCCCTGGCCTGGGCGGAGGAGTTCACCCTCGGTGTGCGCGACGAGTGCGCGATCGCGGGCGGCGCCGTCGTGGGCGGGGACATGGCCGGCTCCGACACCCTCACCATCGCCGTCACCGCTCTGGGCGACCTCCAGGGCCGGGCGCCGGTCCGCCGCGACGGTGCCCGGCCCGGCGACGTCGTCGCCTACACCGGTCACCTGGGACTGTCCGCCGCCGGACTGGCCCTGCTCACCGAGGGCGTCGACGGCCCGGCCGCCTGCCTCGACGAACACCGCCGGCCCTCACCGCCCTACGCGAGCGGACCCGAGGCGGCGCGTCTGGGCGCCACCGCCATGCTCGACGTCAGCGACGGCCTGGCCCAGGACCTGGGGCACGTGTGCCGGGGGTCCGAGGTGGGCATCGACCTCGACCCCGCGCTCCTGGCGCCCGAGCCGGCGTTGACCGAGGCCGTGCGGATCCTCGGCGGGGGCGCACCTCGGGCTCTGGCCCTCATGGTCTCGGGCGGAGAGGACCACGCCCTGGCCGCGACCTTCCCCGCCGACACCGTGCTGCCCGACCACTGGCACCGGATCGGGGTCGTCCGGGCGGCCGACCCCGACGATCGGTACGTCACCGTCGCGGGGAAGGCCCCCGAGCAGACCGGATGGGATCATTTCCGCCAGGGATGAGCGCGTTTGGATTTGTCTGGTTTGGCTGTCGCGCTAGGCTTGCGGCCGAGAATCGCCCGGTCCCGTGGAGGCGCGCGTCGGTCACCGGGAACAAGGTGTCCGGGGCACCGGTGGAAGGCGATCGGTGATCCGGTCTCGGTGAAAGGCGGTCCATGGGGCGGCACGGCCAGCGGCAGGGCGGCATCCGTCGCGGTGCGCACCGCAGCGAGCCCGAGAACGTGGGCGCGCTGCGCCGTTTCGGCGGCCTCATCGAGAGCACCGTTCCCAAACGCGTCGAACCGCCCCGGCTGCTCAACGTGCTCGTCGTCTCCGGTGTGATCCTGGGACTGCTCCTGTTCGGCTACAGCACCACCCAGATCTACCTCCAGTTCGGTGGCACGCCCGGCGGCACCAGCCAGGGCCCCCAGGACGGGGCGGGCCCCAGCGGCGACATCAGTCCCAGCCCCGAGACCGCCTCCCAGGCGCCCCAGACCCAGGCCGGCGCCGAACCCACCACCGTCGCCTACCGCATCGTGGAGTCCACCGATGTGGGTTTCAGCGGGCACGTCACCGTCACCAACACCTCCCGCAGCAGGCTCGACGCCTGGGAACTGGCGCTGGCCTTCGAGGGCGCCGAGGTCACCGACGTCCAGGACGCCGACTGGGAGACCATCGAGGACGGCATCCTGGCCCGCCAGCCCGGCGGGGGCGACGGCCTCGAACCGGGGGAGTCGGCCACCCTGACCTTCCAGGCGCTGGGGGTGCCGCAGAGCCCCGTCCGATGCTCCCTCAACGGGCACGTCTGCCGACTCTGAGAGGGGACGGCGCACGCGGAGAGGCCCCCCGATCGAAATCGGAGGGCCTCGAAGACCTATCAGGGGCGGTGCTCCCTAGCGGGTCACCTTGCCGGCCTTGATGCACGAGGTGCAGGCGTTCACGCGCTTGGGCGTGCCACCCACCCGGGTGCGAACGGTCTGGATGTTGGGGTTCCAGCGGCGGCGGGTGCGACGGTGCGAGTGGGAAACACTGTTACCGAACCCTGGTCCCTTGCCGCAGACGTCGCAGACGGAAGCCACGGTAACTCCATTCAAGCGTTCGGGATCGCGCGCGTCGCCGCACGCGAAGGTTCAACCGACCGAAGAGGCCGGGCGGACAGGCCGGCGCGGACGCCAACCGTGGAAGAGTACACGAGGGAAGGTGAAAACGCCCCCTGCGTGCGGCCGGTGGAATGTGGTGCCACCGGTAGGACCATCGAAAGGCCACCACGCGGGCATGGCGGAAACACGATGAACTCACACGAGTATAGCCCCGCCGGCGACGGCGACGGACAACCGTGCCCGGCCCCGCCCCGGGAGAACGCCCACCCGGCCACCGACACCGCCACCGAGCGTCGCAACGAAGGTCTAGCGTGGTCGACGACCGGCGATCCTGAAGAGGAAGACCATGAGCACCTGGGACGAACCGCTGGGCAAGGGACCGCTCCGAGGCAAGACGGCCAAAGCCCTGGAGGAGAGACTCGACCTCCACACCCTCGGCGACCTCCTGCGCTACTACCCGCGCCGCTACGACCGGCGCGGTGACCTCACCGACCTGGCCCTGCTGCGCGAGGGCGAGCAGGCCACCGTGCAGGCCCGCGTCCTGGACGCCAAACGGCGCACGGTGCCACCGCGCCAGGGCCGTCGCCGGATGGACCTGCTGGAGGTCGTCGTGACCGACGGCACCGGACGGCTGCACCTGACCTTCTTCAACCAGGGCGCCTACCACCAGACCCGGCTGACCTCCGGGCGGCTGGCCATGTTCTCCGGTCGGGTCGGCACGTTCAAGGGCCGTCGCCAGCTCGACCACCCCCAGTACGAACTCCTCGACGAGGACGGCTCCGAGGTCGACCGCGCCCGCGCCTACGCGGACGAGATCATCCCGATCTACCCGGCGGTCAAGGGCATGGACTCCGCCACCGTCGGCCGCGCCGTCGAGGTCGCCCTGGGCGTCGTCGACGACCTGCCCGACCCGCTTCCGCCCTCGGTACGCGGCGGCCTCGGCATCGCCGACGCCCTGCGCGGGATCCACCGCCCCGAGACGGACAAGGACATCGGGGCCGCCCGCCGCAGGCTCAAGTGGGACGAGGCCTTCGTCCTGCAACTGGCCCTGGCCCGTCGTCGCCGGGCCGCCGCGGAACTGCCCGCCGTGCCCCGGCCCGGCGCCGACGGCGGGATCCTCGACGCCTTCGACGAACGGCTCCCGTTCACCCTGACCGACGGTCAGCGCGAGGTCGGCGACCTCCTCGCCCGACGCCTCGACTCCGCCCACCCCATGCACTGCCTGCTCCAAGGCGACGTGGGCGCGGGCAAGACTTTGGTGGCGTTGCGCGCCATGCTCCGCGTCGTGGACTCCGGTGGTCAGGCCGTCCTGCTGGCCCCCACCGAGGTGCTCGCCCAGCAGCACCACCGCTCCATCGGGGCCATGCTCGGCGCGCTGGGCCGCGCCGGTCAGATCGACGGTGCCGAGCACGCGACCCGGATCGCCCTGCTCACCGGCTCCATGGGGGCGGCCGCCCGCCGCGAGGCCCTGCTGGACGCCGCCTCCGGCGCGGCCGGACTCGTCGTGGGCACCCACGCCCTGCTCCAAGAGCACGTGTCCTTCGCCGACCTGGGCCTGGTCGTGGTCGACGAGCAGCACCGCTTCGGCGTGGAACAGCGCGACGCCCTGCGCGCCAAGGCCGTCGACGGCCGCCCCCACGTCCTCGTCATGACCGCCACCCCCATCCCGCGCACCGTCGCCATGACCGTCTACGGCGACCTCGACGTGGTCGCCCTCACCCAGCTCCCCGCCGGGCGGGCGCCCGTCGCCACCCACGTGGTCCCCGCCAAGGACAAGCCCCACTTCCTCACCCGCGCCTGGGAACGCGTCCGCGAGGAGGTGGGCGCGGGGCACCAGGCGTTCGTGGTCTGCCCGCGCATCGGCGACGGCGACGGCGACTCCGCCGAGGACGTGGTGGAGGACGGAGAGGACGCCCCGTTGTCGGTGCTGGAGGTGGCCGCCCGCCTGTCGGAGGGGCCGCTGTCGGACCTGAGGGTGGAGGTCCTGCACGGGCGGATGACGCCCGATGACAAGGAGGCGGTGATGCGCCGCTTCTCCGAGGGGACCACCCACGTGGTGGTGTCCACCACCGTCATCGAGGTCGGCGTCGACGTGCCCAACGCCACGGTGATGGTCATCATGGACGCCGACCGGTTCGGGGTGTCCCAGCTCCACCAGCTGCGCGGCCGGGTCGGCCGGGGGAACCTGCCGGGACTGTGCCTCCTGGTCACCGAGGCCGAGGAGAACTCGCCGGCCCGGGAACGCCTCGACGTGGTCGCCTCCACGACCGACGGGTTCGCGCTCTCCCAGGAGGACCTGCGGATGCGCCGTGAGGGGGACGTGTTGGGCGACGCCCAGTCGGGCCGCTCCAGCCTGCGCCTGCTCACCCTGCTCAAGGACGAGAAGCTCATCGAGGAGGCGCGGGAACGGGCCGGCGCCCACCTGGAGGAGGACCCGGAGCTGACGGCGTACCCGCCGCTGGCCGCCGCACTGGAGGAACTCCTCCCCGAAGAGCGCGCCGAGTACCTCGATAAGGCGTGACCGGACCCGCTCCCCCCGCGAGGGTCCACGGGGTCACCGGGTCCGACGGAGCGGACGTCCTCGGAGAGGGCTCTCGACCACGGGCCGCCCGAGAGGCGGTGGGGAAGGGAGGGGCGGCGGCCGCCGCCCCTCCGACCCGCCCCCGGACGGCCGGTCGCGGGAACCCGCCGACCGAAGCCGAACGGGCCCCGGAACGGATCAGGGGGTGCGGTGGGCGTACCAGAGGGCGGCCTCGCCGTAGACGCGGCTGCGGTCGAGGGCCAGCCCCGCGGGCCAGTCGGGTTCGGCGGCGCGTTTGGACCGCTCCACCACCACCAGCGCGTCGTCGGCGAGCCAGCCGTGGGCGACCAGGTCGGCGAGCACCGCCGCGACCTCGGTGTCGGTGACCGCGTACGGAGGATCGGCCACCACCAGCTCGTACGGTTCCCCGGGGTTGGCACGGGCGACGATCCGCTCCACCCGGTCGGTGGCCAGACGGGCGCCCGCCAACCCCAGCACGTCGATGTTGTTCCGCGCGCTCCGGGCGGCCTTGCGGTCGGCCTCCACCAGGAGCGCGTGGGCGGCTCCCCGGGACAGGGCCTCCAGGCCGATCGCTCCCGATCCCGCGTACAGGTCCATCACCCGCAGGCCGGTCAGCGATCCGAGGTCGGACTGGACGGAGGAGAACAGGGCCTCACGGGCCCTGTCGCTGGTCGGTCGGGTGGTGCGGCCGTCGGGCACGGAGAGGCGGCGCCCCCCGGCCGTCCCGGCGATGATGCGGGTCATGGCACCACCGTAGCCAAGCCCGGCGGACTCGGCGCGCCTCCCCGTCCGACGTGACCGATGGGGGAAAGTGGCCACTAAGTGGGAGTTGCCCTGATCCGTGCCCGGGGCGCCCCCTACGATCTCGGTACCCGAACGTCGTACTCGAAAGGGGCGATCATCGTGCGCCGTGCCGTCTGCCCGGGTTCCTTCGACCCGGTGACCTACGGTCACATCGACATCATCGGCCGGGCGGCCAAGCAGTACGACGAGGTCGTCGCCGCGGTGCTCAACAACGTGAACAAGAGGGGCCTGTTCACCGTTCCGGAGAAACTCGACATGCTCCGGCACGGTTCCGAGGACCTCGCCAACGTGCGGGTCGCCGAGTTCGACGGCCTCCTCGTGGACTTCTGCCGCGCCAACGGCATCGACACCATCGTGCGCAGCCTCCGCTCGGTCAGCGACTTCGACTACGAGCTCCAGATCGCCCAGATGAACTACCGCCTGTCCGGGGTGGAGACCGTGTTCATGACGGCCAACCCGCAGTACTCGTTCCTCTCCTCCAGCCTGGTCCGCGAGATCGCCCAGTACCACGGCGACGTCTCCAACCTCGTCACCCCCTACGTCCGGGATCGGCTGCGCGAGAAGTACTCCGCGGAGCGCTGATCCACGGGCCTTTCCGAGGCTGATTTGGGTGGTCGGGGGCACGATGGGTAGAATCGAGGTTCGACCATGTGCGCAGCCGCCTTCGGCGTGCGCTCAGGCCGACCCCGGCCGCTTCTCGGTGGGCGGGTGACCCGGCTCCCGGACTTCTCGTGAAAGCTCGATGACCCTGTCTCGTCTCAATCCTCGTGACCCGTTCGTGGTCGACACCCAGGCGCTCGGACGCCAACCGGGGTCGATGCGCACGGTCGATCGCATCGTGACCCTCCCCGAGGAGTTCGCGAACGCGATGGCCTCCGTGTCCGCGGGCCGTGAGCTGGAACTGGACCTGCGGTTGGAAGCGGTGATGGAGGGAGTCCTCGTCACCGGGGCCGCCCGCGGCCAGATCAGCGCGGAGTGTTCGCGTTGCCTCGACCCCCTCGCGGAGGACTTCGAGGCGGGTTTCCAGGAGATGTACCGGTACCCCGCCGACGAGGACGTCTTCCAGGAGGAGGACGGGGATACGGACGACGATGATGAGGACTACTATCTAGAGGGCGACATGCTCGACCTCGAACCGGTGGTCCGAGACGCCGTCGTGCTCGCTCTCCCGCTCTCGCCGTTGTGCGACCCGGACTGTCCGGGCCTGTGCGCCGAGTGCGGTGCCCGGCTCGCCGACGCGGAACCCGACCACGGTCACGACGACCGGGTCGATCCTCGTTGGGAGGCGCTCCGCGGAATCGTGGAGAAGTCCGGCGAGTGACACAGCCCTTCCCCGTGGAACACGGGGATGATCCCGGCCTCGCCGGGAGCCCCGTGGATACGGAGCACACCCCGCCATGCGCGGGGCCGACCAGATAAGCGACCTCCCGCGACCCGCGCGGGGGTGACCCAGGAGGATTGAAGTGGCCGTCCCGAAGCGGAAGATGTCGCGGAGCAACACCCGGACCCGCCGTTCCCAGTGGAAGGCGTCGCGCCCGGTGCTGGTCAACTGCCCGCGTTGCCGTGACCCCAAGCAGCCCCACATCGCCTGCCCGACCTGCGGCACGTACAACAACCGCCAGGTCGTCAGCCCGTCCTAACGACGTATGACAGGCTTCGGGTCCGGATACCCGATCCCCGATGCGTACCGGGGCGGTCCCCTGTGAGGGGACCGCCCCGATGTGCTGTCCGGCACGTCATCACGTTTCGGAGGGGGAGACGCGGACGGACGAGGATTTGTAGAGTGTCGTTAGGGCGGCCACGGGCCGCACCCGACGCACCTTCGCCCACGCGATGACCTCCGGACCGCACCGGGTTCCCGAGTTCGTGGTGGCCGCCGGGGGAGCGGGCGCACCGGAGGATCCCGGTGCCCGGCTCCCGCGACGTTCACCTCGTTTTCGAGCACCCTGGTCGGGCCGCGGATCCGCGTCCGTACCGCGCGCCGTTCCGGCGTGCCCGAGCAGGGAAGTGAACCGAGTGGCCACCCAACTCTCCGCCGCCGAGGCCAAGGCGTTCCACGAGGCCATCAAGGTCGAGGTCGACCCCAAGATCCTGGTCCGCGCGTTGACCCACCGTTCCTACGCCTACGAGAAGGGCGGTCTGCCCACCAACGAGCGGCTGGAGTTCCTCGGTGACTCCGTGCTCGGCCTGGTGGTCACCGACACCCTGTTCCGCAAGCACCCCGACCTGCCCGAGGGGCAGCTGGCGAAGCTGCGCGCCGCCGTGGTGAACATGCGCGCCCTGGCCGACGTGGCCCGAAGCCTGGGCATCGGGGCCTACATCCGGTTGGGTCGCGGCGAGGAGGGCACCGGCGGGCGCGACAAGTCCTCGATCCTCGCCGACACCCTGGAGGCCATCATCGGCGCGGTCTACCTGGACCGCGGCCTGGGCACCGCCTCGGAGTTCGTGCACCGGTTGTTCGACCCGCTCATCGCCACCGCCTCGGGGCTGGGCGCGGGCCTGGACTGGAAGACCTCCCTCCAAGAGCTCACCGCCGCCCAGATGCTGGGCGTGCCCGAGTACCACGTGGACGAGTCCGGCCCCGATCACCAGAAGACCTTCCGGGCCACGGTCCGGGTGGCGGGGCAGAGCTACGGCCTGGGCGAGGGGCGCAGCAAGAAGGAGGCCGAGCAGCAGGCCGCCGAATCCGCGTGGAAGGCCATCAAGGCCCGTGCCGAGGCCGCTGACGGCGCCTCAGGAAAGAAGTAGGTACCCCATGCCCGAGTTGCCCGAGGTCGAGGTCGTCCGCCGGGGGTTGGCGTCCCACGCCGTGGGCCGCGCCGTCTCCGGGGTGGAGGTCCTGCACCCCCGCGCGGTGCGCCGGCACGTGCCCGGAGCGGCCGACTTCGCGGCCCGGCTGGAGGGACGCACGCCCACCGCCGTGCTGCGTCGTGGCAAGTACCTGTGGCTGGCGCTGGACGGCGGTGACATGCTCCTGGCCCACCTGGGGATGAGCGGTCAGATGCTGATCCAGCCCCAGGGCAAGCCGGACGAGAAGCACCTGCGGGTGCGGTTGCCGCTGTCGGACGGCAACGAGCTCCGGTTCGTCGACCAGCGCACCTTCGGCCACCTGATGGTGGACGTGCCCGGGGTGCGGGCGGACGTGCCCGCGTCGGTGGACCACATCGCCTTGGACCCGTTGGACGACGAGTTCGTCGCCGAGACGTTCGTGCGGGCGCTGCGCGCCAAGGACACCGAGGTCAAGCGGGCCCTGTTGGACCAGTCGCTGATCAGCGGGGTGGGCAACATCTACGCGGACGAGGCGCTGTGGCGGTCCCGGCTGCACGGTCGGCGCAACACCCGGACGTTGACCCGCGCCCGAGGGGAGGAGCTCCTGGGACACGTGAGCGACGTCATGACCGAGGCGCTGGAGGTGGGCGGGACCACCTTCGACGGGCTGTACGTCAACGTCAACGGGGAGAGCGGCTATTTCGCGCGGGGGCTCAACGCCTACGGGCGTGAGGATCGGCCGTGCCGCCGGTGCGACGTCCCGATCGTGCGGGAGGCGTTCATGAACCGCTCCTCGTACAGCTGCCCCACCTGCCAGAAGCCCCCGCGGCGGACCCGCACGGCCTGAGCCCGCGCGTCCGGAACGGAGCGTTGGGACGGGTGGGGCCGGTGTGATTTCACGTCCTCGAACGGACATGCGACCACTCAGTGAGGAAAGTGTCTCCCCAAGGTAAGGAAGAGGAACGGTCATGAGTGACGGCGACGAGGTCGTCCGGTTGACCGCGTGGGTGCGAGGGAAGGTCCAGGGTGTGGGTTTCCGCTGGTGGACCCGGGCTCGGGCGCTCGAATCGGAACTCGTGGGCGCAGCCACCAACCTTTCCGACGGTCGCGTCGAAGTCGTCGCGGAGGGCTCCAGAGCGGACTGCGAGAGGCTTCTTGAACACCTCAAGGGCGGCGGAACACCCGGTCGTGTGGACTCTGTGGTCGAACGTTGGGGTCCGAGTAGGGGGACGTTCACCGGTTTCATCGAACGGTGAGTATCCTGAAGGGGTAACGCGATTCGAGCACACCCCGCGACCGCGGCGGTCTATCGAAGGCTCGTGGCAGGGTCTCGTGAGGTGTGTCGCGACCATCGTCGTGCGTTTTCGCGCGTCACCGGCTCGGCCGGGGTGGTCCTTTTCGCATCGTGTTGTCATCGCCTGCCCGGGTGTTCTCGCTCCGGGTCGCGGTGGTTACCGACTGTTTGTAATCCAATCTTGACCAGTAGCGCGCCTAGTGAGACTCTGGAAGGCATACCGCGCACCTTCCACCCGCGTGGAAGAAACATCGATGGCGTGAAGTACACACGTCATGCGAAAGGAAAACCCGCGGGGTGTCGCATGCGCGAAATCACAACTGGTCACTCAGTGTGGAGGACCCATATCATGGCGAAGGCTCTGTTCGGCCACGTCGGCGGCTCCGACCCTCGTATGGTCCAGGAGATGCGACGGCTTCAGAAGCGGGTACGCGACCTCGAAGACGAGATCAGCCGGCTCCAGGCGCGCAACGACCAGCTCAGCATGGCGGTCAGCGACGTCACCGGTGCCACCGACCGCGAGCCCGCGCTCGCCTGATCCGCACGTTCGCGCGCACGGTCCCGACCGACCCGCGCGCATATGACGAACAACATCCGACGGCGGGGGCGCCGAGCGCACCATCCAGGCGTCCCTAACGGAACCCGTCGACGGATATCACTGAGTCCGAATGTCCCTTGAGCCGCATTCTTTCCTTTTCCATTGCGGCCTCTTTCCCTTTGTACCCGGCGGACCCCGTCGCAACCCTCCGTGTCCGCCGGTGATCCCCCCTCCTTTCCCCCTCCCTTCGTGAAGTGTCGGGAGGGACCCGCGAAGGAACCGCGCCCGGGGCGGACACGCCTCCGCCCGGCGGCGCGTTCCCGCCGGACATCACACCGATCCCCGCACCCTGGTCACCGCTTCGTGGCACCCTTGTACGGGGCGACCCGCGTCCTGTCGAGGGGACGCGGTGGGAACGCCCGGTGACCATCGCGGGAGGTGTGGGTGTATCTGAAGAATCTGACGCTGCGAGGCTTCAAGTCGTTCGCGTCGGCCACGACCCTGCGCTTCGAACCGGGCATCACCTGTGTGGTGGGCCCCAACGGCTCGGGCAAGTCCAACGTCGTCGACGCCCTGTCCTGGGTGATGGGCGAACAGGGTGCCAAGTCCCTGCGCGGCGGCAAGATGGAGGACGTCATCTTCGCGGGCACCTCCACCCGCCCCGCGCTGGGCCGCGCCGAGGTCAGTCTCACCATCGACAACTCCGACGGCGCCCTGCCCATCGACTACACCGAGGTCACCATCAAGCGGACCATGTTCCGCAACGGCGGCTCGGAGTACGCCATCAATGGGGACACCTGCCGGCTCCTCGACATCCAGGACCTGCTCAGCGACTCCGGCATCGGCCGTGAGATGCACGTCATCGTCGGCCAGGGCCAGCTCGACACCGTCCTGCACGCCGGCCCCGAGGAACGCCGCTCCCTGGTGGAGGAGGCCGCCGGCATCCTCAAGCACCGCAAGCGCAAAGAGAAGGCGATCCGCAAGCTCAACGCGATGCAGGGCAACCTGGACCGGGTCACCGACCTCACCGCCGAGCTGCGCCGCCAGCTCAAACCGCTCGGCCGCCAGGCGGAACTGGCGCGCAAGGCCGCCGTCATCCAGGCCGACCTGCGCGACGCCCGCCTGCGCCTGCTCGCCGACGACATCGTCATCCTCACCGAGCAGCTCGCCCAGGAGGAGGCCGACGAGAAGGAGGTCCTGCTCCGTCGGACCGCCGTGGAGGCCTCCCTCGCCCAGGCCCAGGAGCGCGAGGCCGTGCTGGAGGCCCAGAGCGCCGAGGCCGCCCCAGTCCTGACCCGGACCACCGAGACCTACCACGCCCTGTCCCGGCTCACCGAACGCCTGGACGCGGTGCGCGGGCTGGCCGCCGAACGCTTCCGCAACCTCGCCTCCGTCGGCGACGAACCCGTCCACCGGCGCGACCCCGAGGAACTGGAGAGGGAGGCCGAGGAGGCCGCCGCCCAGGAGGAGGAGCTGCTCACCCGGCTGGACGAGGCCCGGGAGGTCCTGGAGACCGCCGTCGCCGAACGCACCTCCGTCGAGGACGCCCTCCACCGCGAGGAGAAGCGGCTGGAGGCCGCCGGTCGGGCCGCCGCCGAACGCCGTGAGCAGTTGGTGCGCCTGTCCGCGAACGTGGAGGGCCTGCGCGGTCGGCTGTCCTCCGGCGAGGCCGAGATCACCCGGTTGGAGGAGGCCGCCGCTCAGGCCGCCGAACGCGCCGAACAGGCCCAGGCCGAGTACGAGATGGCGGCCGAGGAGGCCGCCGGTCTCGACGAGGGCGACGCCGAACTCGACGCGGCCCAGGAGGAGGCCGCCGCCGCGCTCGCCCAGGTCGAGACCGACCTCAACCGGCTGCGCGACGCCGAACGCGCCGCCGAGGGTGAGCGGGCCGCCCTGGCCGCCCGCAAGGAGGCCCTCGAACCGGGACTGGCCGGTAAGGACGGCGCGGCCGCTCTCCTCGGTTCGGACCTGACCGGTCTGCTCGGCGCGCTGGCCTCCCTGATCCAGGTGGAGCCCGGACGCGAGGCGGCCGTCGCCGCGGCCCTGGGAGCGGCCGCCGGCGCCGTCGCGGTCGACGATCCCGCAGTCGCCGTCGCCGCCCTCGAACTGCTGCGCGCCGAGGACGCGGGCCGGGCCGGAATCGTCATCGCCGGCGCGCTGCCCGCGCCGCCCCGCGCGGACTGGCCGTCGCCGCCCGTCGGCATCCGCTACGCCGTGGACGCGGTCACCGCCCCCGAACACCTCGCCGGTCCCCTCACCGCCTTGCTCGACCGCGTCGTGCTCGCCCCCGACCTGGCCACCGCCCGCGATCTGGCCGGCAAACTGCCGGGCGTGCGCGCCGTCACCCCTGACGGGGACGTCATCGGCGCCGCCCTGGCCCACGGCGGCTCTGCCGCCGCGCCCAGCCTGCTGGAGATCCAGGCCGCCGTCGACGAGGCCGCCGCGAAACTGGAGGTCGCCACCGAGGCCGCGGCCACCGCCGCCGAGGAGCTCGACGCCAAGAAGGCCGAGCGCGCCGAACTCACCGAACGGGTGCGGGAGCTCACCGTCCGCCGCCGCCAAGGCGACCGCAGGCGCAACGAGACCGCCCAGCGCCTGGGCAAGCTCGGCGGTCAGGCCCGGTCCGCCGAGGCCGAGTCCGGGCGGTACGCCGCGGCCGCGTCCAAGGCCACCGCCGCCCGAGCCGAGGACGTCGGGAAGCTCGCGCGTCTGGAGGAGCGGCTCGCCGAGGCCGAGGAGATGGCAGCCTCCCTGGAGGAGGAGGCGCCCGACCCCGAGGTGCGCGACGGACTCGCCGCCCAGGCCTCTCTGGCCCGCGCCGCCGAGATGGAACGCCGTCTGGCGGTGCGCACCGCCGAGGAGCGCGCCCGCGCCGTCGCCGGCCTGGCCGAACGGCTCTCGGCACAGGCCGCCGAGGAGCGCAGGGCCCTCGAACGCGCCGAACAGCGCCGTGCCCTGCGCGCCGCCCAGGCCACCATCGCGGAGGCGGTCGCCGAGAGCGCCCGCCTGGCCCTGGAGCGCATCGCCGTTTCGCTGACCGCCGCGGAGGCCGAACGGGTCGCCGCCGAGACCGACAAGGAGGCCCGCGACGCCGAACTGCGCACGGTGCGCGCCCGGGTCCGCGAGCTGTCGGTGGACCTGGAGAAGCTCACCGGTTCGGCGCACAGCGGCGAGATGGCCCGCGCCGAACGCCGACTGCGCCTGGAGCAGTTGGAGACCAAGGCGATGGAGGAGATGGGCGTGGACGTGCCCACGCTCATCGCCGAGTACGGTCCGCGCGTGCCCGTGCCGCCGCCCGCCGACGCCGACGAGGACGCCGTCCCCGTGCCGTACGTGCGCGAGGTGCAGCTCAAGCGGGCCAAGACGGCCGAACGCCAGCTCAACCAGCTCGGCAAGATCAACCCCTTGGCCCTGGAGGAGTTCGCGGCGCTGGAGGAACGGCACTCCTTCCTCAACGCCCAGCTGGAGGACCTCAAGAAGACCCGGCGCGACCTGATGGACATCGTCCAGGAGGTGGACGCGCGAGTGCAGGAGGTGTTCGCCTCCGCCTACCTCGACGTGGAGCGGGAGTTCTCGGCGATCTTCGGCCGGCTCTTCCCGGGCGGCGAGGGCCGTCTGCTGCTCACGAACCCCGACGACATGCTCACCACCGGCATCGAGGTGGAGGCCCGCCCGCCCGGCAAGAAGGTCAAACGGCTGTCCCTGCTCTCGGGCGGTGAGCGCTCGTTGACGGCGGTGGCGTTCCTGGCCGCGATCTTCAAGGCCCGGCCGTCGCCGTTCTACGTGATGGACGAGGTCGAGGCGGCGCTGGACGACACCAACCTCCAGCGGCTCCTGGTGATCTTCGAGGAGCTGCGGTCCGCCTCGCAGCTCATCGTCATCACCCACCAGAAGCGCACCATGGAGGCGGCCGACGCCCTGTACGGCGTCACCATGCAGGGCGACGGCATCTCCCAGGTCATCAGCCAGAAACTCGAACGCCCCGCCTGACGTCCGCTTCCGGCGTCCCGGAGAAGAGGGGGCCGCCCTCCCCGGGGGAGAGGGCGGCCCGTGACCGGGGCGGAGGGGTCGTCAGCCCCGGTCGATCGTGATGACCGGGGAGGTCCAGGTCTCCCAGTGGTCGGGGTTCGACTCGTCACCGAGCGCCTTCAGGGCGCGCAGTTCGAGGCGGTAGTCGCCGTTCTTGACGTCCTTCACCCTGCCGTGGGAGTCCACGTAGGTGCCGTCCCACACGTAGCTGTGGAACGCGGTGGGTGTGGCGTTGCGGCCGACGTGGTCCACCGAGGCGGCGATGTTGTTGCGCGGGTGGACCGGGCGGCCGGTGCGCGCGTTGATGATCACCAGGTCCAGTCGGGTGACGTGGTGGTCGAAGTGCGCGATGACGTAGGGCACGTCGGGCAGGCCGTCGACCCACTCCAGGCTGTAGGCGTGGCCCTCGGGACGGTTCTCGAAGGAACCGCCGCCGGCGCACTCCAGCCCGGCGAACGCGTCGCAGTCGGTGATCGAGGTCAGCCACGGCAGCCCGTGCTCGGTGGGAGCGAGGGCCGGGATCTCCTGGTAGTCCCCGTTGTAGGCGGCGTACGGGACCCGGTAGGTCTCGCCGTCCACCTGGGAGACCACGACGTAGCCGCCGTAGATCATCTGGCTGTGGTCGCGGGCGGGCGGGGTCACGGTGAGCTGTACCTCGACCGAGGCACCCGGGGCGACGGTCACCTCGTCGGTGCCGAACGCCACGTCCGCGAAGCCGTCGTTGAAGCTCGGCGCGAAGGTGTTGCCGTGGGTCCCGAGCGCGCCCTCGTGGGACAGCTCGTAGACGGCCTCGGCGTCACCGTCGTTGGTGATGGTGACGGTCTCCGTGGCCGGGCCCTCGGTGGCGCCCAGCGACAGCTTGCCCGGGGTGACCGTGGTGGTGGCCAGGACCGAGCCGGGGATGTCCATCATCCCGGCGCCCTGACGGTGGACGTTGTCCGAGAATCCGAGACCGGGGTTGCCCCACCAGGCCTTGGGGTCGGCGCTGTTCTGGAGAACGGTGCGGACCTCGTGCGCGCCCAGGTCGGGGCGGGCCTGGAGGAGCAGCGCCACACCGCCGGCCACGTGCGGCGACGACATCGAGGTTCCGCTGACGGTGGCGTAGCTCCCCTTGGCGACCGGGTAGGTGGAGTTGATCAGACCACCGGGCGCGCCGATGTCCGGCTTGACCGTGAGGTCGGCGGCCAGACCGTAGGAGCTGAAGGAGCTGATCAGTCCGCCGGTCGGGTTGGGAACGGTGATGACCTCGTCGCTCCAGCCCAGCGTGACGGGCTCGTCGCCCTCCAGCAGTTCGAGCAGGTGCAGGCCGGACGAGTTGGCGACGCCGACGGAGAAGGCGCCGCGGTCCACGATGCCGCCGCCCGCGAAGAGGCCGGCCACGTTGTTGTAGACGACGACGCCGGTGGCCCCCGCGTCGACGGCCGCGTTGTACTTCTCGGCGAAGGTGCAGGCACCGCGGATGATGAGCGCGGTCTTGCCGGTCAGGTCGCCGACGGTGTCGCCCAAGGACGTGCAGGCCCGTCCGGCCGATGCGAGCGGGTCGGTCTCACCGGAGGTGGGGGGTTCGGCGGCGCCGCCCATGTTCATGTAGGCGACGGCCTCACCGCTGGGGTTGGCCACCGCCGAGACGCTCTGTACGTGGGTGTTGTCGAAGGAGGCCACGCCGATGACGTGCTCGCCGAGGCCGGGTGCGCCCGCGGAGTACAGGCCGGTGGCGCCCTCGTTGCCGATCGAGGCGACGACGACCATGCCCTCGTCGACCAGGTTGTCGGAGGCGGTGGCGGTCGGGTACTGCGGCCAGGAGTGCGAGGAGCCGATGCTCATGTTGAGCACGTCCATGTCGTCGGCCAGCGCCTGCTCCATGGCCGCGATCATGATGTCGGAGGTGGTGGAACCGGCGCAGCCGAACACCTTGTAGGCGCCGAACACCACGTCGGGGGCCACACCGGTGACCTCGCCCTCGGCGCCGACGATGCCCGCCACGTGGGTCCCGTGACCGTTGCAGTCCTGGGGGTCGTCATCGGGGGCCGGGACGGCGTTCGGGTCCTGGGCGTTGAAGTCGTCTCCGACGAAGTCGTGGCCGGCGACCACGCGGTCGTTGGGGAATCCGCCGCCGCCCAGGTCGGGGTGGGTGTAGTCGACGCCGGTGTCCATGATGGCGACCCGGACGCCCTCACCGCTCAGACCGAGTTCGTTCTGGGCGATGTCGGCGCCGGTCATGGGCAGCGCGGTGTCGAGGTCGGGAACGCTCTCCTCGGCCTCGGGAATCCCGTACGTCACGACGGGGTAGATGGCCCGGACCCCGGGGATCGACCGCGCGGTGCCCACCTGGGCGTCGTCCATCTCCACGGACAGACCGTTCCACAGGTCGCCGAAGGAGTGGCGCTCGTCGTACTCCAGGCCGTACTCCTCGGCCTCGGTGCGGAACTCCTTCTGTTCCTTCTCGACCGTCGAAGCGGAGGTGCCCTGGGTGGTGGGGGGACTCTCCAGCTCGATGAACCACAGGCCGTTGGCCTGATGGACCAGTTCTCCGTCCTCGGGGGTGGGAACGGGGTGCAGGGGGGCGAGTTCCGAGATCTCGTCGGCTCCCGCGGGTGTTGCGGAGACCAAACCCGCCAACAGGGTCAATCCGGCGAGTGACGCCAGACGTTTACGGTGGGGTGCCACCTTGTCAACACATCCCTTCTGTGTGCGCGCCTCGGGAGGCCGGGGGGATGGTGGCGGGACAGCCCGTGGGGGTACGGGAGTACACGGTTGGGGCTATACACCGCGTCAAGTCCTTACTCGGTTAAATGGCGCGCATAGCAACGAGATCATTGCTGTGTGCCATCTCCGTGTCAATGTTCGCGAAGACTCAATCTGGCCACACGGCGTAGGAAAACGCTCCCAAGTGACCCGTGTTTCGCCAGGGAAGAAACTAGACAAACATCCCTTTTGGTATGAATTCCTGGCGAATCGAATTCTGGTACCGGGTCCCTTTTTCGATGATCGCGGTCGGGAAAACCCAGATGAGCGCGGTGTACGCCCGGCACGAGGGCCGGAAGGACCGGCCGGTACAGTGGTGAGGCCGATGCGGCCCGTACACGAGGCCGATCGGTCGGCGTCGACGAAGCGAAGTCCGGTACCGCGGCCGAAACCCGCCGCCCAACCCGGCGCTGTCCCGCAACTGTGGAGCCCCGCCCCGGCGGGGACGAGCCAGGTCGCCTTCCCGACGCCGCACGCCCCCGTCCTCGTGGGAAGGACAGGCCGTTCTCCGCCCCGAGGCCGCTCCCTTCCCCCCGTTCCACCAAGGAGCACCGTGCGGATCGCACACCGACTTCCCGTGGCCCTGCTGGGCGCGACGCTGGCACTCACCGCCTGCGGTGACACGGGCGACGACCCCGAGTCCACCGGGACCCCGGAGCCGGGCACCGACACCGCCGCCGCGGTCTGCGCCCCGCCCGAGGCGGACCCGAACCGCCCCACCGTCGGTGACGGCACCTTCCCGGTCACCCTGACCGACGCCGTCGGCGAGGTCACCGTGGAGGAGGCGCCCGAGCGGATCGTCTCCCTGTCCCCGAGCCACACCGAGATGCTCTTCGCGATCGGGGCCGGCGAGCGGGTCGAGGCCGCCGACGAGTACTCGAACTTCCCGGCCGAGGCCCCCACCACCGACCTGAGCGGGTTCACGCCCAGCGTCGAGGCGATCGTCGAGTACGACCCCGACCTGGTCGTCATGTCCGACAGCGCACAGGAGACCGCCGCGCAGTTGGCCGACGTGGACATTCCCACCCTGGTCATGCCCGCCGCCGCGGACCTTGAGGACACCTACGCCCAGATCCGCCTGCTCGGCGACGCCACCGGTCACGCCGAGGACGCCGATGCCGAGGCCACCCGGATCGAGACCGAGTTCACCAAGGTCGTCGAGGAGGTGTGCGCCGAAGCGGGCGATGCCGGGCTGAGCTTCTACCAGGAGCTCGACGAGACCCCCTTCTCCGCCACCTCCGAGACCTTCGTCGGTCAGATCTACTCCTCGTTCGGCCTGGTCAACATCGCCGACGCGGCCGACGACGGCACCGCCGGGGGCTACCCCCAGCTCTCGCAGGAGTACATCGTCGAGGAGAACCCCGACCTGATCTTCCTGTCCTACGGTGACGAGGCCGCCGTCGAGGCGGTCGCCGAGCGCCCCGCGTTCGACACCGTCACCGCCGTGCGGAACGACGCCGTGTACCTGCTCGACGCCGACATCGCCTCCCGTTGGGGACCGCGCGTCGTCGACTTCGCACGCCTCGTCGGCGACACGGTCCTCGACAACACGGCGAACTAGTGACCAGGGGCGTTGTCGGTGTCCCCCTCGGATGGTCCGCGGGAAGTCTGGTCGCGCTCGCCGTGGCCGTCGTCTTCGGGATCTCCGCGGGCGCGGCCTCGCTCTCCGCGGCCGACATCGTCCTGCACCTGCTGAGCCTCCTGCCGTTCGGAACGGAGACACCGCTCACCGAGCGGCAGGCGGCCCTGCTCGTCGAACTGCGGTTGCCCCGCGTGATCATGGGCGCCGTCGTCGGCGCCCTGCTGGCCACCGCGGGCGCGGCCTATCAGGGCGTCTTTCGCAATCCGTTGGCCGACCCCTACCTCCTCGGGGCCGCCTCGGGCGCGGGTCTGGGCGCGACGGCGATCATCGTCTTCGGCTCCGAGTTCAGCGACTCCCCACGGGCGCTGGTGCCGGTCGCGGCCTTCGCCGGCGCCCTGGTGGGGGTCGCCGCCGCCTACCTGCTCGGTACCACCGCCGGCGGGGGAGGGACGTCCTCGCTCGTGCTGGCCGGGGTGGCCGTCTCCTCGTTCCTGGCGGCGGCCCAGACCTTCGTCCAGCAGATGGGCACCGACCAGTTGCAGCGCATCTACGCCTGGCTGCTGGGCGGACTGGGTCGGGGCGGATGGGACGACGTGCGCCTCATCGCCCCCTACACCGTGCTCGGTCTGCTGATCCTGCTCGTCTGCGGCTACCTGCTGGACATGCTCGCCCTGGGCGACGACAAGGCGGTCAGCCTCGGTCTGAACCCGGCGATCGTGCGGATCGTCGTGATCTCCGCCGCGTCGTTGGCCACCGCCGCCGCGGTGTCGGTGAGCGGGCTCATCGGGTTCGTCGGCATCGTCGTTCCCCATATCGTGCGCCGCCTGGTGGGATCGAGCTATCGGGCGATCCTGCCGGTGACGATGATCGTCGGAGCCGCCTTCCTGGTCGTCGTCGACATCGTCGCGCGCACCGTGGTGTCCCCGGCCGAACTGCCCATCGGCGTGGTCACCGCGTTCCTGGGCGCGCCGTTCTTCGTGCTGATCCTGCGCACGACCCGCCACCACGCCACCTGAACCCGGGCGGGCCCCGCCGCCGACGGGTCACCGGTTCGTTCCCGGCACGCCACCCGGGCGTGATGCGAACGCGTCGGACACTCTGGGAGACTGGGCGGGCTATGGAAATCTACTTGCTCGCAGGTCTTGCCATCGTCGTCGTGCTCTTGGCCGTCGGCGGATTCTTCCTGGTCAGGACCCGGCGTCCGGTCGCGCCGGGTGAGGAGGAGACCGCACCCGAGGTCACCGGAGAGCCGAAGTCGGCCGCCCCGGAGGACCGAGAGCGGGACGGAGGGGTCGAGCTCCTCCCACCGGCCCAGGCGCCCCCGGCGGGCGCGTCCGTACCCGAGGCCCACGTCGCCCCCGCCGAACCGGAGCCGGAGACGCCTCCTCCCTCCGCCGGACGCATGGTCCGCTTGCGCGCCCGGCTGGCCCGGTCGCAGAGTTCCTTCGGCCAAGGGCTGCTCAACCTGCTCTCCTCCTCGTCGCTGGACGACGACGCCTGGGAGGAGATCGAGGACACCCTCATCACCGCCGACATCGGCGTCACCTCCGCCACACAGATCGTGGAGAACCTCCGCACCAAGGTGAAGGTGCTGGGCACCCGCGACCACGACGAGGTCCGGACCCTGCTGCGGGACGAGCTGCTCGCACAGATCCGCACCGACGCCGACCGCGCGGTGCGCACCGGACCGCACGGCGACCGGCCCGGGGTGATCATGGTCGTCGGCGTCAACGGCACCGGTAAGACCACCACCACGGGCAAGCTGGCCCGGGTGCTGGTGGGCGACGGCCGCACGGTCGTCCTGGGCGCCGCCGACACCTTCCGCGCCGCCGCCAGCGAGCAGCTCCAGACCTGGGGCTCGCGGGTGGGCGCGCCGGTCGTGCGCAAGGAGGAGGGCGCCGATCCCGCGAGCGTCGCCTTCGACGCCGTGACCCGGGGCATCGAGGACGGTGCCGACACCGTCATCATCGACACGGCCGGCCGGTTGCACACCAAGACGGGTCTCATGGACGAGCTCGGCAAGGTCAAACGGGTGGTGGAGAAGAAGTCCCAGGTGGACGAGGTCCTGCTGGTCCTGGACGCCACGACCGGACAGAACGGCCTGCGTCAGGCCCGGGTGTTCGCCGAGGTCGTCAACGTGACCGGGATCGCGCTGACCAAGCTGGACGGCACCGCCAAGGGCGGCATCATCGTGCAGGTCCAGCGTGAGCTGGGCGTTCCGGTCAAGCTGGTCGGTCTGGGCGAGGGGCCCGACGACCTGGCGCCGTTCGACCCCGAGGTCTTCGTGGACGCGATCCTCGGTTGAGGACCGTCCCTCACACTACGGCCGGGCATCCCAGCGGGGACGCCCGGCCGTAACCGTTCACCGGGTCCGAACACGCCGTTCGTCGCACCCGGACGCCCACTGTGATCCACGTCATGCGATTGAAATACCGGTGTTACACGCTGTGGTGACTTCCTGGCAATGACTCCGTTATCACTGTGAGATCTCACCCTCCGTGTCGGATGTATCGCTCATGGTCTATGTGAGGGTGCGCGGTCTGCGTCGGTGCACGTGCATTGGTCGTCATCGGGGGGTCGGTTCACCTGTCGTTAACACGGCTGGCTGTCCTTTTACCCCCGCGCAACATGTCGGGCTCCACAGAGAAACACCCCGATCGGAGAGTTGCCCGTGTGGTGATCTGCATCGGGCCCGATGATGCGCTCGCTGACTGCCGCCCTCACAGACAATCCCCCGTCCGTCCTATGGAGGCGACGTAATGATTGACACCGGCACGACAGCGTGGCTGCTGACCAGCGCCGCGCTCGTGATGCTCATGACACCGGGCCTGGCCTTCTTCTACGGAGGCATGTCGCGAGCCAAGAGCGTGCTCAACATGATGCTGATGAGCTTCGCCAGCATCGCGGTCGTCAGTGTGCTCTGGGTCCTGGTCGGCCACTCCCTGTCCTACTCCGAGGGCTTCGGCGCCCTCGACATGTTCATCGGCGGATTCGACTACGTGGGCCTCACCTCACTGATCGGTGAGGTCGACGCCGAGGGCGGCTACCCGCTCCTGGTCGACGCCGGCTTCCAGATGATGTTCGCGGTCATCACCGTCGCACTGATCAGCGGCGCCATCGCGGACCGCGCCAAGTTCGGCGCCTGGCTGCTGTTCGCCCCGATCTGGGCCCTGCTGGTCTACTTCCCCGTCGCCCACTGGGTCTGGGGCAGCGGCTGGATCGGCGCCCTGGAGATCGGCGGCTACGAGGTCATCGACTTCGCCGGCGGTACCGCGGTCCACATCAACGCCGGTGCCGCGGCGCTGGCCCTGACCTTCGTGCTGGGTCGCCGTAAGGGCTTCGGCTCCGAGTCGATGCGTCCGCACAACCTGCCGTTCGTCCTGCTCGGTGCCGCCCTGCTGTGGTTCGGCTGGTTCGGCTTCAACGCCGGCTCCGCCTACGCCGCCGACGCCACCGCCGCCCTGGCCCTGGTCAACACCCAGGTCGCCACCGCCGCCGCCACCGCCGCCTGGATGCTCGTCGAGCGCATCCGCTACGGCAAGGTCAGTGCCCTCGGCTTCGCCTCCGGCGCCATCGCCGGTCTGGTCGCGATCACCCCGGCCGCCGCGAACGTCACGCCGGTCGGCGCGATCATCCTCGGCCTCCTGTCCGGTGCCGTCTGCGCCTACGCCATCAGCTGGAAGTTCAAGTTCAAGTACGACGACGCCCTCGACGTGGTCGGCATCCACATGGTCGGCGGCATCATCGGCTGCCTCGCCCTGGGCTTCCTGGCCGCCGAGGCCACGGGCGGCTCCGCCGGCCTCTTCTACGGCGGTGGCATCGGCCTCCTCGCCGTCCAGGCCATCTCGGTCGTCGGCGTCATGCTCTACTCCTTCGTCGTCACCTTCATCATCGGCAAGGTCATCGATCTCATCATCGGGTTCCGCATCCCCGAGGAGGTCGAGACCAACGGGCTCGACCACGAGCTCCACGCGGAGTCGGCCTACGCCTTCGACGAACTCGACGAGATGGAGGCCGAAGCGGTCTCCTCGCCGACGCCTCCGGGCGAGGGGACGGCCTCACCGCAGGTCAAGGCCTAGTCTTCAATGTCGAGGTCGAGGGTCTTGCGCCGCTGACGCGGTGAGGTGACCCAGGGGCCGGTGGGGAGTGATCCCCGCCGGCCCCGCTGTTGTGTCCGATCACGTATTTCGTGTCATATGTGGGCATTCATGGAGCGTTATTGGCCGTGTGCCGGGTCTCGGTTCGATACCCTTGCCACGCGGTGCGGGCGGCACGGCGGAGGAACCGAACGCCGTCACGGCCGATCGCGCGGCCGACCACGGAACCGCCGACGCGTCCGACCGGAACCCGGGGGCGCACGGGCGCATCCCAAGGGACGCGCGGGTCGGGGCGCTCACTCCGCCCCACCCCCGGAAGAACCCACGCTGATTCGTACGTGCCCCGTGGATACGGGGTCAGGAGGCAAGATGGCGCCGGTCAATCACAACAGGCTTCGCAGAGGCGGGCACGTCGTGCTCGCCGCGGCGAGCGCCACGGTCGTGCTCGGCCTGGCCGGGTGCTCCATCGATCTGAGCAACCTGCGCCCCGGGGGCGGGGAGCCCGAGCCCAGCCCCGAAACGGCCGAGCCCGTCGCCGCCGCGCCCTTGGTGGAACAGGCCCTGAGCGACCTCTCCGATTACCAGGGCCTCGTCGCCACAGGCCAGATCGCCGAGAGCGTCGGCGCCGACGTGCGCGACACCTCGCTCACCGTCGCCGACGGCGGCACCGCCAGCGGCACCATCCGCTCCGGCAGCATCGAGGCCGACGTCATCAGCGCCGACGGGCGGATCTTCATTCGCGCCCTGGAGGACTTCTGGCTCGACCAGGGCGTCTTCGCCCCCGATTTCGACGAGTTCAACGACAACTGGGTGCGGGCCTCCAGCGCTCAGGCGGGCATCAACCCCAGCGCCGTGCTCGCTCCGCCGGTGCTGGCGGAGATCCTCGGCGGTCTGGAACTGGAGTCGGACGAGGCGGTCGAGGAGAACCTGGACGGCACCCTCACCCACCGCGTCGATCTGGCCGGCGAGCGCAACCAGATGTGGATCGACGCCGAGACCGGCCAGGTCAAGCGCATCGCCATCGAGGAACTCGTCCCGCCGGAGGGCGAGACCGGCCCGCAGGTGCGCCTGGACCTGGCGGAGGCCGAGACCACCGCCGTCGAGGAGCTCTACGACGGTGTCATCGCCACGACCACGGACGAACTCGGGTCCTCCCGCGACGCCCGCATCGAGGTCGGCTGGGAGGGCCAGGCGGACATGACCTGCGAGGACGGCCCCAACTGCACCTGGTCCGGGACCGTTCGCGACGCGGCCGGGACCGGTAGCGGCAAGGTCGCCGTGCGCATGGACGTGACGTTCAGCAACTCCGAGATCGGCGAGAAGACCTGTAGCGACAGCGGCACCCTGGAGGCCGGCGGCACGCTGGACCTGTCGTGCGGCGCCGACTACAACATCGTCAGCTCCACCCAGCAGACCTACACGATCGACGGCAGCGCCACCCTGAGCACCAGTGGCCTGACCGGCGGTCAGCAGGAGAGCATGCTGGAGGCGCTGGACCAGCAGCGCGAGGCCACCCTGTCCGGTGCCGAGGAGCCCTCCGAGGACGAGAGCGAAGAGGACGGCGGCAACTGACCGGACGATCGGTCGAACGCCTGACGCACGCGAGAGGAGGGACGGGACCGCCCGTCCCTCCTCTCCTTCGCCCTCCCGCCTTCCCGACCTCCCGCCCCCACGGTGGCCCGACGGGTTTCCGACGGTGGGACGAGGTCCGGGTAGGCTTAGAGACCAATTCCGAGACGAAGGACTGGCCACACTCGTGTTCGAGACGCTTTCCGACCGGCTGACATCGGTCTTCTCCTCGCTGCGAGGCAAGGGGCGCCTGTCCGAGGAGGACATCAACGCGACCGCGCGGGAGATCCGTCTCGCCCTGCTGGAGGCGGACGTCGCGCTGCCCGTGGTCCGTGATTTCATCGCGCGGATCAAGGAGCGGTCCCGGGGCGAGGAGGTCTCCAAGGCCCTCAACCCGGCGCAGCAGGTCATCAAGATCGTCAACGAGGAACTCGTCGAGATCCTCGGTGGTGAGACCCGACAGGTCCGCTTCGCCAAGAATCCGCCCACCGTCATCATGCTGGCGGGTCTCCAGGGCGCCGGTAAGACCACTCTCGCGGGCAAGCTCGCCAAGTGGCTGGCCGCGCAGCGCAACACCCCCCTGCTGGTCGCCGCCGACCTCCAGCGGCCCAACGCGGTCACCCAGCTCCAAGTGGTCGGCGAGCGCGCCGGCGCTCCCGTCTTCGCGCCCGAACCCGGCAACGGCGTCGG
Source organism: Nocardiopsis sp. N85 (assembly GCF_028882275.1). Classification (GTDB taxonomy): domain Bacteria; phylum Actinomycetota; class Actinomycetes; order Streptosporangiales; family Streptosporangiaceae; genus Nocardiopsis; species Nocardiopsis lambiniae. Next base: position 112,409 of record NZ_JARBUT010000005.1, on the reverse strand, counting down.
CGACCCGGTCGAGGTCGCGCGGCTGTCGATCGAGTTCGCCGAGCGCAACAACCACAACGTGGTCGTCATCGACACCGCCGGTCGTCTCGGTGTGGACACCGAGATGATGAAGCAGGCGGCCGACATCCGGGACGCCGTCAGCCCCGACGAGATCATCTTCGTCGTGGACGCGATGATCGGTCAGGACGCCGTCAACACCGCTCAGGCCTTCCTCGACGGGGTCGGTTATGACGCGGTCGCCCTCACCAAGCTGGACGGCGACGCGCGCGGTGGTGCCGCGCTGTCCATCCGGCACATCACCGGCCGTCCCATCATGTTCGCCTCCACCGGCGAGAAGCTGGACGACTTCGACCTCTTCCACCCGGACCGGATGGCCTCGCGCATCCTGGACATGGGTGACGTGCTCACGCTCATCGAGCAGGCGCAGCGCACGTTCGACGAGGCCGAGGTCCAGAAGATGGCCTCGACGATGGCCTCGGACGAGGACTTCACGCTCGACGACTTCCTCCAGCAGATGCAGATGGTCCGCAAGCTCGGCCCCATCGGCAACCTGCTCGGCATGATGCCGGGCATGGGTCAGATGCGCGACCAGATCGACAGCATCGACGACAAGGCCCTGGACCGCATCCAGGCGATCATCCAGTCGATGACCCCCGGTGAGCGGGCCAACCCGAAGATGATCAACGGCTCGCGCCGGCTGCGCATCGCCAACGGTTCGGGCACCCAGGTCGGCGACGTCAACGGGCTCGTCACCCGGTTCTTCGAAGCGCAGAAGATGATGCGCAAGATGAAGAACGGCGGCATGCCCGGGATCCCGGGCATGCCGGGTATGCCGGGTATGGGCGGAGGCCGCAAGAAGGCCAAGGTCCAGACCAAGAAGAAGAAGGGCAAACAGCGCAGCGGCAACCCCATGAAGGCGCGCCAGCAGGAGCTGGAGCGCGAGCAGCGCCGCCAGGAGCAGGCCGAGAACGCTCCGCCGCAGCTGCCGCCGGGTCTCGGTGGCGGAGGGCAGACCTCGCTGCCTCCCGCTTTCGGGGGAAACCAGCCCAACATGCCCGACCTGTCGAACTTCAAGTTCCCTGAGAAGTAGGCCACGCCGTCGGGCCGGCCAAGGAACACGTCCGCGTCTGGCACAATGAGTAGTCGACTAACGGTGTCGGGCCGGCCCTCTAACTAGCCCGCACCCACGTCTGTTCCGGTGGGTACCACAACCCCACGTGGCCGCTCATCGGGCGCCTCAACCGTTAATCGGGAGAAGACCACTCCAGTGGCTGTCAAACTGAAGCTCAAGCGTATGGGCAAGATCCGTACGCCCCAGTACCGCATCGTCGTCGCCGACTCCCGCACCAAGCGTGACGGCAAGGCGATCGAGGAGATCGGCAAGTACCACCCCAAGGAGCACCCGAGCCTGATCCAGGTGGACTCCGAGCGGGTCCAGTACTGGCTCGGCGTGGGCGCCCAGCCCTCCGACGCGGTCAAGGTCCTCCTCCGCAAGACCGGCGACTGGCAGAAGTTCAAGGGTCTGGCCGCGCCGGCCCCGCTTCAGGTCGCCGAGCCGAAGGACCCGGAGGCCAAGGAGGCCGCCTTCCAGGCCGCTCTGAAGGAGCTCGTGCTCCCGGGCGCCGAGAAGAAGACCGCCGCTCCCAAGAAGAAGGCGGAGAAGCCCGCCGCCGAGACCGCTGAGGCCGAGAAGTCCGAGGGCGAGGCCTGACGTGCTGGAAGAGGCGCTTGAGCACCTCGTGAAGGGGATCGTTGCGAACGCCGACGATGTCCAGGTGCGGGTCAAGAGACTCCGCAAGGGCAAAGTCCTGGAGGTCCGGGTGCACCCCGACGACCTCGGCAAGGTGATCGGCCGTAACGGACGTACCGCCAAGGCCCTGCGCACCGTCATCGGTTCGCTGGCCGGCGGCCGCTACGTCCGCGTGGATCTGCTGGACCTGAACGAAGTACGCTGATGCGCCTCCGGGGGTGCCGACCGTAGCCGGTCGGCACCCCCGCAGTCGTGCCCGGGGCCATCACGGTCCCGGGCATGGTTTTTCCCCGCACCCCTGGGAAGAGGGCGGGAGGCAAGGACGGAGTTCCCATGCGTTTGGTGGTCGGCAGGATCGGCCGTGCCCACGGTGTTCGCGGTGACGTCGCGGTCGACGTGCGCACCGACACCCCCGAAGAGAGATTCGTCGTCGGCTCCGCCCTGGAGACCGACCGTCCCGGTGGCGCGCCGTTGACCATCGCGGCCGTGCGCGTGCACAGCGGTCGTCTGCTGGTGCGGTTCAAGGGCGTCGGTGACCGCGACGCCGCCGAGGGGTTGCGCGGCATCAGCCTTCTCGTCGACTCCGAGCACATCGCGCCCACCGACGACCCGGACGAGTTCCACGACCACGAGCTCATCGGCCTGACCGCCGTCACCACCGGCGGCGAGGAGATCGGCACCGTGGACGACGTGCTGCACCACGCGCAGGACCTGCTGGTGGTGTCCGGGTCCGGTGGCCGCGAGGTGCTCGTCCCGTTCGTCGCCGAGTTGGTCCCCGAGGTGGACGTGCCCGGCGGCCGGATCGTCCTGGACCCGCCCCCGGGGCTGCTCGACCTCGCCGACTGAAGGGCGCACCGTGCGCATCGACATCATCAGCATCTTCCCCGACTACTTCGCTCCCCTGGACCTGTCCCTCATCGGCAGGGCGCGTACCTCCGGACTGCTCGACGTGCACGTCCACGACCTGCGGTCGTGGACCCACGACCGGCACAACACCGTGGACGACACCCCTTACGGAGGGGGCCCCGGCATGGTGATGAAGCCCGAACCGTGGGGCGAGGCACTGGACTCCGTGATCGGCGACGCACCCGCACGGCTCATCCTTCCGACCCCCAGCGGCCGCCCCTTCCGGCAGGCCGACGCCGAACGGCTGGCGGGGGAGGGGCACCTGGTGTTCGGGTGCGGTCGCTACGAGGGCATCGACTCCCGGGTCGCACAGGACGCCGCCGCGCGGATACCGGTCGAGGAGATCAGCATCGGCGACTACGTCCTCAACGGCGGTGAGTCGGCGACGCTGGTCATGGTGGAGGCGATCACCCGCCTGCTCCCCGGCGTGCTCGGCAACAAGGAGTCGGCGGTGCAGGACTCCTTCGCCTCCGGTGGCATGGAGAACCTGGTGGAGGGGCCCGTGTACACCAAGCCCGCCACCTGGCGCGGCCACGAGGTGCCGCCGATCCTGCTGTCGGGCAACCACGGGGCGGTCGACCGGTGGCGGCGCGACCAGGCGCTGCGCAAGACCGCGCGCAACCGCCCCGACCTGGTGGCCGCCATGCCGGAGGAGGGTCTGGACCGACGGGACCGGGAGGTCCTGGCGGAGAAGGACCATGACGGGGCCGGCTGAGCGATGGTTCGGCCCGCCGCCGGGGATGTGGCAGACTGGGTGGGTTCCCCCCTGGTGACCCCTAGGCATCCGCATGCCGGCGGCACGACGTCGGCCTCTGTGTCGGTCACCCGGGCGGTTCGACAGTCAGACCCGTATCAGGGCCATCGCCCGCGCGTCCCCGCTCCTTTCGGTGCGGGGCCGGTCGCGGCGCGCTATTGATGAGGATTCGCGAGATGCACACCGCCATTCAGGAGCTGGAGAAGGCCCAGCTGCGTTCCGACGTCCCGGAGTTCCGCCCCGGTGACACCCTCAACGTTCACGTTCGCGTGACCGAGGGCACCCGTACCCGTGTCCAGGTCTTCAAGGGCGTTGTCATCCGTCGACAGGGCTCCGGCAACCGGGAGACCTTCACCATCCGCAAGGTGAGCTACGGCGTCGGCGTGGAGCGGACCTTCCCGATCCACACCCCGGCGATCGACAAGTACGAGGTCGCCGCCCGTGGCCGCGTGCGTCGCGCCAAGCTGTACTACCTGCGCGATCTGCGCGGCAAGGCCGCCCGCATCCGCGAGCGCCGCGAGCCCATCTCCCGGTAGTCGTTCGCTTCCTCTCCGAAGTCATACCGGCGGTTTCCCGCGCGGTATAAGCTTCGGCACGATGAACAAAGACGACAGGGACCCCGGTGCGGACGGGGTTCAGGACGAGGATTCCGCCCGGCCCGGCCCGGAGGAGCACGGCTCCACCACTGGCTCCCGAGTCTCCGACGACTCGGGAGCCAGTGCTGTCTCCGAAGAAGCGGACGGCGAGGCGGAGGAGATGGCGGATCCGGAGATGAGCAAGGACAAGCAGGGGTCGTTCTGGAAGGAACTGCCCATCCTCATCGTGATCGCCGTGGTACTGGCGTTCGTGATCAGGACCTGGGTGATGCAGGCCTTCTACATTCCCTCCGGGTCGATGGAGAACACCCTGCTCGTCGGTGACCGCGTGCTCGTCAACAAGGTCGTCTACGAGATCAGGGACATCCGTCACGGTGAGGTCGTGGTCTTCAACGGGGACGGGTCGTGGGACGACCCGAACACCGTGGTGGTCCCCGAGCCGACCAACCCGCTCTCGCGCGGCTTCACCTGGGTGCAGCAGCAGATGGGCGCGGCCCCCACCGGCAAGGAGTACATCAAGCGGGTCATCGGGCTGCCGGGCGACGTCGTGGAGTGCTGTGACGAGCAGCGGGTCACGGTCAACGGGGTCCCCCTGGACGAGGAGGACTACCTCTATCCGGGCAGCCTGGCCACGCACGAGGAGTTCGGGCCGGTCACGGTCCCCGACGGGCACGTATGGGTGATGGGCGACCACCGGGCTATCTCGGCGGACTCCCGGCGCAACCAGGGCAACCCCGGGGGCGGCGCGGTACCGATCGACCACGTGGTGGGTCGGGCCTTCGTGATCATCTGGCCTTTCGACCAGGCCGGCGGACTCGGGGCTCCGGAGACGTTCGTACGCTTGAACGACGACGCCTGAGCCCTTCGCGGGCATCCGGATGAGGAAATCCTCTCGTCCGGGCACGAAAGTCCGTTCCGTGACGCATGATGGATCTCAGGTCTTGCGCGGAACGTCCCCGGGTCTCCCCCCGTTGGGAACGACAGTGGAGGCCGACGCCGTACAGATGACAGGAGGCACCGGACGACCCCGCCCGGAGAGTGCTGACGAAAGCGAGCGCGTGGATGAGTTCTGAGGACCTGGAGAAGTACGAGGCCGAGATGGAGCTACAGCTCTATCGCGAGTACCGGGACGTCGTGGGGCTGTTCGGCTACGTCGTGGAGACCGAGCGGCGGTTCTACCTGACCAACCACGTCGATCTGCAACCGCGTTCCACCGAGAACGGGGAGATGTACTTCGAGGTCGTGATGGAGGACGCCTGGGTGTGGGACATGTACCGCCCAGCCAGGTTCGTCCGTAATGTCCGGGTTGTGACGTTCAAGGACGTCAACGTCGAGGAGATCACCAAGGCCGACCTCGAACTGCCCCCTGCGGAGGGCCGGGACTGACCCCGGTTATCCACAGAAAAAGATCGCCCCTGGCGGGGGAGCGCCCGATCACCGACCGTGGTAACGGGAGGTGGTCGACATGGATGCGCACGCCGCGTATCGCAGGGAACTGGGCGGCCTCGGCGAAGAGATGGCCGCCGTGTTCCTGGAACGCTCCGGGATACGCGTGGTGGACCGCAACTGGCGGTCCCCCGCCGGGGAGATCGACATCGTGGCCCGGGACGGGCCGGTCCTGGTCGTCGCCGAGGTCAAGACCCGGACCCGGCTCGGCTACGGCCACCCGGTAGAGGCCATCGGGCGACGCAAACGCCAACGGCTGCGCAGCCTCGGCCGCGCCTGGGCCCGGGCCCGCCGCGTGCGGTGCCACCCTCTGCGCATCGACGGCCTGGGCGTGCTCATCACCGACGGACGTGTGTTCATCTCCCACGAGCGGGGGATGGCATGACCCTGCACCCCCCTGGCCGTCACACGGCCGCCACCGCACACCGGGACACCCCGCCCGCCCTCACCCTTCCCCCCGCCCCCACGCCGACGGCACGGCCCACGCCGCCTTCGCGCATCGGCGGGCGCGGGGACAACGCGCCCCCGCACGGTCCCGACCGTCCCTCGTCCTGTCCGGTGCCGGTGGCGCGTCGCACGCCTCTTCCGCTGTCGCCTTCGCGGGCCTGCGGGCGCGGTGGCGCGGACCTTCACCGTCCCGCCCCTTCCGCACCGGGCGCGGTATCGACGTCCGTGCGAGCGCCCCGGCGCGACGGACTCCTCCGCGAACGGAGGACGCCGTGATCACGCTCTCCCGTACGCACTGCGTCGCGTTGCTCGGGGTCGAGGGGCACATCGTCGAGATCGAGGTGCACCTGGGCGGGGGCGATCCCGGCGTCACCCTGGTGGGCCTGCCCGACGCGGCGCTGCGCGAGGCCCGGGACCGCATCCGGGCCGCGCTGGCCAACAGCGGCGAGGCGTGGCCCAGCGGGCAGATCACCATCAGCCTGTCCCCGGCCAGCCTGCCCAAGTCGGGCAGCCTCTTCGACCTGGCCATCGCCGCCGCCGTCCTCGCCGCCGAGGGCTCCATCCCACCGGACCCCCTGGCGGGTTCCGTCCTCATCGCCGAACTCGGGCTGGACGGGCGGGCCCGCCCGGTGCGCGGGGTGCTGCCGGCGGTGATCGCCGCGCGCGAACGCGGCCACGACCGGTTCGTCGTCGCCCGGGGCAACGCCGCCGAGGCCTCACTGGTCCCCGACATCGAGGTCATCGCGGTGGACTCCCTGGAGGACCTGTGCTCCTGGGCGCGCGAGGGGATCCCGCCGCAGACCCGCGCACCGGACCCGGTGGCGCCCCGACCGCGCCGGCCCGCCGTCGCGGAACCCGACCTGGCCGATGTGCTGGGGCAGCCGGTGGCCCGCCGGGCGGTGGAGATCGCCGCCGCGGGCGGTCACAACCTCATGATGCTCGGGCCCCCGGGGACCGGGAAGAGCCTGCTGGCCGAACGGCTCCCCACGGTCCTGCCCCGTCTGGAGCCCACGGCGGCGTTGGAGGCCACCGCCATCCACTCGGTGGCCGGCCTGCTGCCGGAAGGCGCACCCCTGGTGACGATGCCCCCGTTCGCGGCGCCCCACCACACGTCCACCCGTTCGGCGATCATCGGCGGCGGCAGCGGGCACCCGGTACCGGGGTGGGTGTCCAAGGCACACCAAGGGGTGCTGTTCGTGGACGAGGCGCCCCAGTTCGGGCGGGGCGTCCTGGACTCCCTGCGCGAACCCCTCGAACGCGGCGAGGTGGTGCTGGCCCGCGCCTCCTCCACGGTCACCTTTCCGGCCCGATTCCAGCTGGTGCTGGCGGCCAACCCCTGTCCGTGCGCCAAGCCGGGCACGCTCTGCGAGTGTCCGGCGGGCGAACGGCGACGCTACTTCTCACGGATCTCCGGTCCGCTGTTGGACCGCGTCGACCTCAAGGTCGAACTGCCCCAGGTGGGCCGGGCGGAGCTGCTCGCCGACCGCGCCTTCGCCGAGTCCTCGGCGGTGGTGGCCGCCCGGGTGCTGGCGGCCAGGGAACGTGCCGCCCGTCGCCTCGCCGGGACACCGTGGAGCACCAACTCCCAGGTGCCCGGTGCCCACCTGCGCCGGGACTTCCCGGTGGAGCGGGGCGCGTTGCGGATCCTGGGTCTGGCCATGGACCAGGGCCGGATCAGTGCCCGGGGGGTCGACCGCACCCTGCGGATCGCCTGGACCCTGGCCGACCTGGCCGACCGCGACCGCCCCGGAGAGGAGGAGGTGGCCTATGCCTTCGCCCTGTGGTCCGGTCGCGCCTGGTGACCCGGGTGCCCGTCCCCGCGTCCGTCCCTGTTCGCGGACACCGATGTCGGTGCCCGAGGATCGGGGCGGCCCGACAGCGCGCGCGTCGCAGGCGCGGACGGGCCGCTCTGCGGCGCGGTGGGACACAGGCAGCCGGGCTCCGGTCGGTCATCGCGGGCACCGTCCGGGCCGCGCCGCCGACGCGAACGGACGGGCGGTGGGTCACCGGTGCGCACCGCCGGGTGGTGTCGAAGGGGCGGGGCGTTCCAACTCCACCGGACCGCGGATGGTCGCCCCGGTACCGGGTGGGGTCGAGGGGACGAACGGGCGCGCGCCATGCCGGGGGCCACGGCCCCACCGGCCCGGTGCGCTTCGCGGACAGGGCGTGTCGTCGGTGCGGTGCGCGGGTGGACGTCGGGTTGACGGAGGTCGACGATGGGTGAGGACCGGACGGACGTGCGGGCGTTGGCCGGGTTGACGACGGTGGTGCCGCCGGGGGACCCGTGGCTGGGGATGATGCTCGCCGAACACGGGGCGGCCCGGGTGTGGGCGGAACTGGTGGCGGGGGCTCCGCCGCCGACGGTCGACGAGGCCCCGGGCGACGGGCCTCGGATAATCGACCCGGAACGATCGGCGGCCCACTGGCGGCGCTGGCACACGGCGGCGGCACGGGTGGACGTCGACGCGTTGATGGCGGCGTCGGCCGCCGCCGGGATCAGGTTCGTGGCCCCCACGGACCCCGAATGGCCCGGGCGGCTGAACGAACTCCAGGCGCCCGGCGGACGCCGCTCCCACGGGCTGTGGGTGCGCGGCGGCGGGGATCTGCGCAACCTGTGCCTGCGCTCGGTGGCCATCGTCGGCGCCCGGTCGGCCACCGCCTACGGCGAGCACATCGCCGCCGAACTCGCCTACGACCTGGCCGAGCGCTCCGTCGTCGTGGTCTCCGGCGGCGCCTACGGCATCGACGGCGCCGCGCACCGGGCCGCCCACGCGGCGGGCTCCACCGTGGTCGTGCTCGCCTGCGGACTGGACGTGGACTACCCCCGCGGGCACGCCGGGATGTTCGCCGACATCGCCCGCACCGGGGTCCTGGTGAGCGAACGACCCGTCGGCGCGGTGCCCCGGGCCAAGGACTTCCTGATCCGCAACCGACTCATCGCGGCGCTCACCCCCGGCACGGTGGTGGTGGAGGCGGGGCGGCGCAGCGGGGCGCTCAACACGGCCTCGCACGCCGTCGACCTGCACCGGGTCCTCATGGCCGTCCCCGGCCCGGTCACCTCGGCGATGTCGGTGGGATGCCACCTGTTACTGCGCGACTGGCAGGCGGGCTGCGTCACCAACGCCGACGACGTACTGGCCCAGATCGGCCCCCTCGGCGACGTCCCGCCCGGGCCGGTCAGGGTCGTCACCGAACTGACCCCCGAGAGCGCCCGGGTACTGGACGCGGTCTCCCGGAACGGCAGCGGTCCGGCGGTCATCGCCCAGGCCTGCGGACAGGGCCTTGAACCCACGATGCGGTCACTGGGACTGTTGGCCGCCGCCGGGCTGGTGGAGCGCTGCCCCACCGGATGGAGGCTGCCCCGTTGACGACGCACCCGACCGGGCGCGGCAGGCTGTCAGGCGTCCACCCAGCCGGGGGTGTGCGCGGATCGATCCGGGTGACCTCCGTGAACCTCGGGAGGCGGTCGCGCGCGGTGCCGGGACGAGCGAACAGGGTTCCGGCCGCCCGCCTCACGTCGCGGGCGGACTCGAACCGGGGACGCACGGCCTCGGCGGCGGCCCACGGGCCGCCGACCCCCTTCCAGCAGGCGCGGCCACGAGAGGGTGTCCCGGAATCCGCCGACCACGCGCGAGGGCGCCATCCGTTCCTCCCGGCCCGGTCCGTGGCGGCCTCCGGGGCGATCTCCCGGGCCCTTGCCGGTCGGGGTGTCGTCGTCGGGGCCGAACCCGATCGAGGTGTGGTTCGGTGCGTCCTCCCGAGGTGGGAGCGCTGATACCGTGCGGACATGGCCAAGCCCTACAGTGACGCCCTGATCGCCGACGGCCCGCTCCTGTTCATCTCGGGCCAGATCCCCCTGGGACCGGACGGAGAGGTCGCCGGGGACATCGGCGGCCAGACCCGCCAGGTCCTGCGCAACATCGAGGAGATCCTCGCCCGGCACGGCGCGGACCTGAGCCACCTGGTGAAGGCGACCTACTATCTGCGGCACATCAGCGACCTGGAGGAGTTCCGGAGCGCGCTCGTGGACACCCTGCCCGCCGGCCACCTCCCCACCTCGACCCTGGTGGAGGTGAGCGGTCTCATCGATCCCACCTACATGGTGGAGATCGACGGGATCGCCTGCCTGCCCAAGGTTCGATGAACAACCCCTCGGAGGGTTTCGCCGCCCACCTGTCGGGCGAACTGGGCCGGTCCCAGCACACCGTGCGGGGCTACCTCGCCGACCTGCGCTCCCTCCTGGGTCACCTGGAGGAGCAGGGGCTGGAGGTCGCCGACCTGGACGTCCCGGTGGTGCGCGGTTGGCTGTCCCGTACCCGCGACGAGGGCGCCGAACGCTCGACCATCGCCCGCCGGGTGGCGGCCGTGCGCGCCTTCACCCGTTACCTGCACCGCGAGGGGGTGCTCGCCGCCGACCCGGGGCCCCGCCTGTCCGCCCCGACCCAACGGCGCACCCTGCCCACCGTCCTCGACGAAGCACAAGCGGAGGCGGCGCTGTCCCGACCGGTCGACGACACCCCGGTGGGCGTCCGACGGCGCGCGGTGGTGGAACTGCTCTACGCCACGGGTGTCCGGGTCGCCGAACTGTGCGCTCTGGACCTGGCCGACGTCGACCGCGCCCGCGACACGATCCGGGTCCTGGGCAAGGGCGACAAGGAGCGCACCGTTCCGGTCGGCGCCCCGGCCCTGGACGCCCTCGACGACTGGCTCGCCACCGGACGTCCCGCACTGGCCGTGCGGGCCAGTGGCACGGCCCTGTTCCTGGGCGCCCGTGGCGGCCGGCTGAACGTGCGCCGCGCCCGCGAGGACGTGCACGCCCACCTGCGGGCCGCAGGTCTGGACGCCGCCCCGCACGACCTGCGCCACAGCGCCGCCACCCACCTGCTCAACGGTGGCGCCGACCTGCGCAGCGTCCAGGAGTTCCTGGGACACGCCAGCCCCCGCAGCACCCAGATCTACACCCACGTCTCCGCCGACCGCCTGAGAGACGTCTACCGCCGCGCCCACCCCCGCGCCTGATCGCCGCCCGCCCGAGTCGGCCGCCGTGTTTGACCATCCCTCCCGCCCCGTCCTCCGCGCACCCCGGTACCGGCCCGCGTCCGGTGGTCGTCGACCCGCGGTGCCACGTCCGCGCCGTCCAACGGAGGATCCGCGGCATGTTCCGGCGGCGGCCGTGGACATCCGGTGGTATCGCGCTGTCCTGCATCGCTGCCCAGGGCATTCCGTGTCAGGGACAGCGGTGGGTACCTTTTTCCTTTTCCCCGCCGCGTCTCCCATCGGAGGGGTGGTGCGCGCGGTCGCCCCGTCCTCCTCCGGACGACTCGTGCCTTCCCTCCGTCGACGGATCCGGTCGCGGTCTCCCGTGGTCGGCTCGGCCGCTCCCGGAACAGGAGGGCATTGACCGCGACCGATCCCGAGCCGACCGTCGGCATCGCCACCGGCACGGCCATGACTCCCGCACGACAGGCGAATGTCCCACACCCGGCCGTGAACCACGAACGGAAGGCCGGGTGATCGATGAGCGGGGCCTCCCGGGTTTCGGTGTTGTGATTTCAGTCATTTTCCATTCCCCTCGGGCGGTGGGGCCAGAGGCGTGGAGTCAACCGGTTTCCCCTGCTCGGTAGGCGCCGTGAGCGTTGGTGGCGGGCTCGCATCCGGGCATGAAATCCCTTTCTGCCGATGTGTTTCGGCAGAAAATTCTTGTGAAGAACGGCGAAGCGGGCTTTTCTCCGGAAAGGGAAGACATCGGGTTCCCGGGTTCGGTCGGTCACCGGGAGCGGGGGAGGAGGCGGACGTCGATGGGCCCCAGGAGGGACAGGGGGTCGAGGTAGTCGGGGCCGCGGCGCAGGCCCCAGTGGAGGCACACGAGGTCCGGGCAGTGGCGGGGGTCGGCCGCGATCGTGCCGATGACCTGGCCGATCGTCACCGGGTCTCCGCGGGCCAGGTCGCTCTCCACCGGAAGGTAGGTGGTGCGCAGTTCGCCGTGGGAGATCGACACCACGGGCGTGCCGGCCACCGTGCCCGCGAAGTGGACGCGGCCGCTTCCGGCCGCGAGCACCTCCTGTGCGGGCTCGGCCGTCAGGTCCACCCCCCGGTGGCCGGGCGACCAGCGGAACTCGGGCGGTTCGAAGGGGCGCAGCACCCGCGGGGGCGGATCCAGCGGCCATCGCCACACGGTCTCCGCGGCCACCGGAACGGGAAAGAGGAAGAGAAGGCAGAGCAGGAGGAGCAGGAGAGAGCGCATACTTCCAGGGTCGCTTTCGGAGGTCCGAGGCGCCGGCCCCTCCCCGAACCTGTGGACGACCGCGCTCCCGGTCTCCGACGCAGGTCCCGCCCGTTCCCCACGGAGGATAGAATCATCGTTGGCCCGTCGGGCCGAACACACTACGCACGTCCACCGGCCTCCCTCGGGAGGGGGCGCACCCACGGTCCACACCGCTTCGGCGGAGTGGCGGTGCGTCCGGGGCGTCAGGAACAACCGAAGGCGGGGAGCCCTATCCCCGCCACCACGAGGAGGACCCGTCATGGCCACAGTCGTGACTACCCGCCAGCTCCTGGAGAGCGGCGTCCACTTCGGGCACCAGACCCGTCGCTGGAACCCGAAGATGAAGCGCTTCATCCTCACGGAGCGCAACGGCATCTACATCATCGACCTCCAGAAGTCGCTGGCGCACATCGACCGCGCCTACGAGTTCGTCAAGCAGACGGTGGCCCACGGTGGCACCGTCCTGTTCGTCGGCACCAAGAAGCAGGCGCAGGAGGCCATTGACGAGCAGGCCCGCCGCGTCGGCATGCCCTTCGTCAACCAGCGTTGGCTGGGCGGCATGCTCACCAACTTCTCCACCGTGCACAAGCGGCTCCAGCGCCTCAAGGAGCTGGAGGAGATCGACTTCGACGACGTCGCCGGCTCCTCGCTCACCAAGAAGGAGCTCCTCAACCTCCGTCGCGAGAAGGAGAAGCTGGAGCGCACCCTCGGTGGTATCCGCGACATGACCCGCGTGCCCAGCGCCGTGTGGATCGTGGACACCAAGAAGGAGCACATCGCGATCAGCGAGGCCCGGAAGCTCAACATTCCGGTCGTCGCGATCCTGGACACCAACTGCGACCCGGACGAGGTCGACTACCCGATCCCGGGTAACGACGACGCCATCCGCAGTGTCAGCCTGCTGACCCGCGTGATCGCCGACGCCGTCGCCGACGGTCTGCTGGCCCGCTCCGGCGCCGGCGAGCAGAAGTCCGCCGAGGAGCCCCTGGCCGAGTGGGAGCGCGAGCTCCTCGAAGGCAAGGCCGCGACCGCCGACTCCGCCGAGGTCGAGAAGGACCTCGTCGAGGCTCCGGTCGAGACCCCCGCGCCCGAGGTGCAGGACGCCATCGACTCCGAGGCTCCCGCCGCGGACGAGACCCCTGCCGCCGAGGCTTCCGTCGCGGACGAGACCCCCGCCGCGGACGAGACCCCCGCCGCGGACGAGGCTCCCGTCGCCGAGGCTCCCGCCGCCGAAGAGACCCCGGCCGCCGAGTAGTAGACGGTCCCTCGGGACCACGACACCCCGGTGCCGCCCCACCCCGTCCGGGTGGGGCGGCTCGCGGGGTGTACGGACCACTCACCTTCCGTACAGACACTCCAAGGGAATCCAACAGTCATGGCGAACTTCACCGCCGCGGACGTCAAGAAGCTGCGCGACATGACCGGCGCGGGCATGATGGACTGCAAGAAGGCCCTGACCGAGGCCGACGGCGACTTCGACAAGGCCGTCGAGGCCCTGCGCATCAAGGGCGCCAAGTCCGTCGACAAGCGCGCGGGTCGCACCGCCGCCCAGGGCACGGTCGTCCTCCGCCAGCAGGGCGAGGGCAAGGCCACCCTCATCGAGCTCAACTGTGAGACCGACTTCGTCGCCAAGAACGCGCAGTTCATCGAGCTGGCCGACCAGGTCGCCGACTTCGTCGCCGCTCAGGACAGCGACGACCTGGCCACCGTCGCCGCCGCCGAGATCGAGCCCGGGAAGACCCTCCAGGGCTACATCGAGGAGAAGAGCGCGATCATCGGCGAGAAGCTGGAGTTCCGCCGCTTCGCCAAGTTCGACGGCGCCTACGTCTCCGCCTACCTGCACAAGTCCGACCCGGACCTGCCCCCGACCATGGGCGTCCTGGTCGAACTCGACACGGTGAACGAGGAGGTCGGCAAGGACCTCGCGCAGCAGATCGCCGCGATGGCCCCGCAGTACGTCTCCAAGGACGAGGTGCCCGCCGAGGTCGTCGAGAACGAGCGCCGCATCGCCGAGCAGACCACCCGCGAGGAGGGGAAGCCCGAGCAGGCCATCCCCAAGATCGTCGAGGGTCGCCTCAACGGCTTCTTCAAGGACGTGACGCTGCTCGGCCAGCCGTTCGTCAAGGAGAACAAGAAGTCGGTCCAGCAGGTCGTCGACGACGCCGGCGTCGCGGTCAAGCGCTTCGCCCGCTTCAAGGTCGGCCAGGCCTAGGTTTTGACATGATGGAGGTGCCGGGGAGAACGACTTTCCCCGGCACCTTCGGTGGATATGGGCGGGTTCGGGGCATGTGAGCCCCCACCGCCCGCAGCAGGATCACTCGGGGGACCCTGTGCCACTCGGGGACGACAAGGGAGGCCACAGGCCGTGAACGCAGCGACGAACACCGCAACCGCCATGCACGACACCGGTTGGAAGCGCGTGATGCTCAAACTCTCAGGCGAGGCGTTCGCCGGCGGAGGCGGCCTGGGCATCGACCCGGAGGTCGTCCAGTACGTCGCCGAGTCCATCGCCGAGGCCGTGTCCGAGGGCATCCAGGTCGCCGTCGTCGTCGGCGGCGGCAACATGTTCCGCGGCGCCCAGCTCACCGAGGGCGGCATCGAGCGCGGCCGCGCCGACTACATGGGCATGCTCGGCACCGTCATCAACTGTCTCGCCCTCCAGGACTTCCTGGAGCGCCTCGGCGTGGACACCCGTGTCCAGACCGCCATCCACATGAGCCAGGTCGCCGAGGCCTACATCCCCCGCCGCGCCGTCCGCCATCTGGAGAAGGGCCGTGTGGTCATCTTCGGCGCCGGTCTGGGCGCGCCGTTCTTCTCCACGGACACGACCGCGGCCCAGCGCGCCCTGGAGATCGGCGCCCAGGCCGTCCTCAAGGGCACCCAGGTCGACGGGGTCTACGACTCCGACCCCCAGCGCAACCCGGACGCGGTCAAGTTCGACAAGCTCAACTACAACGAGGTCCTCACCCGCGGCCTCAAGGTCATGGACGCCACCGCCGTCAGCCTGTGCATGGACAACGGGCTGCCCATCGTCGTCTTCGACCTGATGAGCCAGGGCAACATCCTGCGCGCCGTCCGCGGTGAGAAGATCGGCACGATCGTCGGGCCGATCACCGCCTGAGGCGGCCACGGCGACACCAGTAAGCCACGCACACCACAGCCGAGAACCCGGGAGCGCCCCAATGATCGAAGAGACCCTCCTCGAAGCCGAGGAGAAGATGGAGAAGGCCGTCACCGTCGCCAAGGAGGACTTCGCGGCGATCCGTACCGGACGGCCCACCCCGGCGACGTTCAACAAGATCACCGTGGACTACTACGGTGCCCTGACGCCGATCAACCAGCTGGCCTCCTTCTCGGTCCCCGAACCGCGCATGGTGGTCATCTCGCCGTTCGACGTCAGCTCCCGGACCTCGATCATCAACGCCATCCGCAACAGCGACCTCGGCGTGAACCCCTCCGACGACGGCCAGGTCATCCGGGTCGTCTTCCCGGACCTGTCCGAGGAGCGCCGCAAGGAGTACGTGAAGGTCGCGCGTACCAAGGGCGAGGACGCCAAGATCTCGATCCGCAACATCCGTCGCCGTGCCAAGGACGGCTTCGAGAAGGCCGTCAAGGCCGGTGAGGTCGGCGAGGACGACGCCCACCGTGCGCAGACGGAGCTGGACGAGCTGTCCCACAAGTACGTCGCGGCCGTCGACGAGCTCCTCAAGCACAAGGAATCGGAACTCCTTGAGGTCTAGCCGGTGACGACTCCTTCCAGCGGCTCCGGAGGCGATGACCACTCGCCGGAGCACAGACCCGACGACACTCAGCAGGTCGGTCCCGGTGACACCGGGACCGACAAGGCCGCCGGTCAGCGCTTCGTGCTGCACAAACCGGGGGGCGAGCCGGTCAAGACCGGCCGCAACCTCCCCGTGGCCATCGCCAGCGGATGCCTTCTGGGCGCGCTGGTCTTCTTCTCGGTCTTCCCCCTTCCCGCGCTGTTCACGTTCATCACCGCCGCGGCGGTGATGATCGGCATGCGCGAACTCAACCGCGCGTTCGCCCGCAAGGGCATGGACGTGGCCGTGCTCCCCCTGGTGATCGGCGGCGTGGCCATGCAGCCGGCCGCCTACTTCGGTGGAACGGAATGGCTGCTGGGGGCGACCGCGCTCACCGCGATCACCGCTCTGGTGTGGCGGTTGCGGGGCGGGGCGGACGGGTTCGTGGCCGACACCTCCGCGAGCATGTTCACCCTGCTCTACCTGCCCTTCCTGTTGGGCACGTGGATGCTGTTGATCGCCCACCCGGAGGACGGCCAGTACCGCCTGGTGACGTTCATCGTGGTGACGATCTCCAGCGACATCGGCGGCTACTTCGCCGGGATCCTCCTGGGCCGGCACAAGATGGCGCCGGTGATCAGCCCCAACAAGACCTGGGAGGGCTTCGGCGGCTCGGTCCTCGGTTGCGCCATCGCCGGCGCGCTGTGCGTGACGCTGATGCTCGACGGCCCCTGGTGGGTCGGTGCGGTCCTCGGCCTGGCCGTGGTCCTGGCCGCCACCGTCGGCGATCTCATCGAGTCGCTGTTCAAGCGCGACCTGGGGATCAAGGACATGGGCCGGTTCATGCCGGGCCACGGTGGTCTGATGGACCGGATGGACTCGCTGCTCATCGCCGGACCGGTGGTGTGGATCGTGCTCACCCTGCTCCTGTGACACTCCGGTGCGCGTGTGGGGCGGGACCCTCGGGTCCCGCCCCACACGCATGCCAGGAGGGTCTCCCGAGGGGCTCTGCGGATACGCTCGGCGGGTGGAGGAGCCGCTGATCGAACGTTCCGGCCGGTTGACGCGGCATGGGGTCGCACGGAAGGCCCGGCGGGGATGTGCCCGTCCCGTACCAGGCTCGCACCCGGCGGGGCCGTACGGTGGTCGGAGACGCCCCGCGTCCTCCAGGGACACCCGACGGGGCCGCCCCGGACTGTCGAGGTAGAAGTTGCACCTGATCGAACGAATGCGCGCGTACGGCGAGACGATCTTCGCCGAGATGACACGGCTGGCGACGGAGACCGGATCGGTCAACCTGGGCCAGGGATTCCCCGACACCGACGGCCCGCGCTCCCTGCTGGAGGCGGCCTCCCGCAACATCCTGGAGGGGGTCAACCAGTACCCGCCGGGGCAGGGGCGCCCGGAGCTGCGTCAGGCCGTCTCCCGCTACCGGTCCCGCCACTACGGGATCGACCTGTACCCGGACACCGACGTGTACATCACGGTCGGGGCGACGGCGGGCATCGCCGCGTCCCTCCTGGCGCTGGTGGAACGCGGTGACGAGGTCATCGTGTTCGAGCCGATGTACGACTCCTACGCGGCGATGATCACCCTGGCCGGAGGGGTCCGCCGCTCGGTCACCCTGCGCCCGGACCCGGTGACGGGCCGGTTCACCTTCGATCCGGACGAGTTGCGCGCCGCCGTGGGCCCCAAGACCCGGATGGTGCTGGTCAACAGCCCGCACAACCCGACCGGGACGGTGTTCACCGCCGAGGAGCTGGAGCACATCGCCGCGGTCTGCCGCGAGCACGACCTCCTCGCGTTCACCGACGAGGTGTACGAGTTCCTGACCTTCGACGGCAGGCCGCACGTGCCGCTGGCGACCCTGCCGGGGATGCGCGAGCGCACGGTGTCGGTGTCCTCCGTCGGCAAGATGTTCGCGGTCACGGGGTGGAAGACCGGCTGGGTCATGGGACCCGAACCACTGGTCACGGCGGTGCGCACGGTCAACCAGTTCCTGACGTTCAGCGCCGGAGGCGCGCTCCAACTCGCGATCGCCGACGCCATCGACAACGAGTGGGAGTGGATCGCGGCCCAACGCGACGCCCTCCAGGGCAAGCGGGACCGGCTCGCGGCGGGGCTGGCGGAGACCGGCTTCGACGTGGGCGTGTGCGAGGGCACCTACTTCGTCATGGCCGACATCCGCCCACTGGGGTACGAGAGCGGTGTGGACATCGCCCGCGCGCTGCCCCGCGAAGCGGGGGTGGCGGCCGTCCCGGCGCAGGTGTTCTACGACCACCAGAAGGAGGGGGAGCACCTGCTGCGCTTCGCCTTCTGCAAACGCGACGAGGTCTTGGACGAGGCGGTCTCCCGCCTCACCGCCTGGCACCGGACCTGAGCGGATGACGGGCGCGGCCCCGGGCCTCTCGGTCCGGGGCCGCGTCGCTCTAGGGCCGGTGCTCGAACCAGACCCCGCCCAGCGGCGGCAGCGTGATCTCCGCGGAGAACGGCTGCCCGTGCCAGGTCTGCGCCTCGGCCTCCACGTGCGTGGGCGCCGGGTGGTCCGACCCCCCGAATCGGGCCTCGTCGGTGTTGAGGACCGACGCCCACCGCCCCTCCCACGGCAGGCCGATCCGCCACTCCGTGCGCGGTACCGGCGAGAAGTTCACCGCGCACACCAGCGCCGAACCGTCCTCACCGCGCCGCACGTACGACAGCGTGTTCCCCTCGCGGTCGCCGCCGTCCAACCACTGGAAGCCGGTCGGATCGGTGTCCAGGGACCACAGGGCGGGACGCGGCCGGTACAGCTCGTTGAGCGCCTTGACCAGCCGCTGCGCCCCCGCGTGGTGGTCGTAGCGCAACAGCCACCACGGCACTCCGTCATGGTGGGACCACTCATCGCCCTGGGCGATCTCCCCGCCCATGAACAGCAACTGCTTGCCCGGGTGCGACCACATGAACGCCAGCAGCGCCCGCAGGCCGGCGGCCCGCTGCCACTCGTCGCCCGGCGACTTGTTGAACAGCGACCCCTTGCCGTGCACCACCTCGTCGTGCGACAGCGGCAGCACGTAGTTCTCGCTGTAGGCGTACACCATCGAGAACGTGACCTCGTCGTGGTGGTACTTGCGGTGGATCGGCTCCTTCTCGATGTACTTCAGGGTGTCGTGCATCCACCCCATGTTCCACTTGAGCCCGAACCCCAGCCCGCCGTGGTCCACCGGTCGGGTCACCCCCGGATAGGCGGTGGACTCCTCGGCGATCATCACCGCGTGCGGATTGCGCCGGTAGACGACCGTGTTGAGCTCCTTGATGAAGTCGATCGCCTCCAGGTTCTCCCGGCCGCCGAACACGTTGGGCTCCCACCCGCCGTCCTCGCGCGAGTAGTCCAGGTACAGCATCGAGGCCACCGCGTCCACGCGCAGCCCGTCGATGTGGAACTCCTCCAGCCAGTACAGCGCGTTGGCCACGAGGAAGTTGCGCACCTCGGTGCGCCCGTAGTTGAAGATGAGCGTCCCCCAGTCGGGGTGCTCGCCCCGGCGCGGGTCGGGGTGCTCGTACAGCGCGGTCCCGTCGAAGCGGGCCAGCGCCCACTCGTCCCGGGGGAAGTGCGCGGGCACCCAGTCGAGGAGGACCCCGATCCCGGCCCGGTGCAGTGAGTCCACCAGGTGCCGGAACTCGTCCGGCGACCCGAACCGGGGCGTGGGCGCGTAGTAGGAGGTGACCTGGTAGCCCCACGAACCGTCATAGGGGTGCCCCGCCACCGGCAGGAGTTCCACGTGCGTGAACCCCATCTCGGTGACGTACTCGACGAGCTGTTCGGCCAGTTCGGCATAGCCCAGTCCGGGACGCCACGACCCCAGGTGCACCTCGTACACGCTCATCGGCGCCCGGTGCGGCTCCACGCCCTTGCGCTCGGTCATCCACTCCTGGTCGCCCCACACGTGCGCGGACGTCGTCACCACCGACGCCGTCTCGGGCGGCGTCTGGGTGGCCCGCGCCATCGGGTCGGCCTTGTCCCGCCAGTGCCCGTCGACCCCCAGCACCTGGAACTTGTACAGCGTCCCGTCGCCCACCCCGGGCACGAACAGCTCCCACACACCGGTGCCGCCCAGGCTGCGCATGGGGTGACCGGTGCCGTTCCACAGGTTGAAGTCGCCGCTCACGCGCACCCCGCGCGCGTTGGGCGCCCACACGGAGAAGGACGTTCCGGAGATCTCGCCCCCCGAGCCCTCCAGGGTCCGGGTGTGCGCGCCCAGGGCCCGCCACAGCTCCTCGTGCCTGCCCTCTCCGATGAGGTGCAGGTCCAGGTCGCCGATGGTGGGCGCGAAGCGGTACGGGTCGGCGGAGACGTGCTCGTCGCCGTTCTCGTAACGGGCGACGACCCGGTAGTCGACCGGATCCCCCGGCTTCTTCCCGGGGAGCTTGGCGACGAACACCCCCCGGTGCAGGTGGTCGGCCTTCACCCGCTCGCCGCCGGCCACCTCGACGTGGACCTCGGTCGCCGAGGGGCGCAGGACGCGCACCACCGTGCCCCGACCCTGGGCGTGCACGCCCAGCACCGCATGCGGGTCGTGGTGGTGGCCGTCGACCAGGCGGTCCAGTTCGGCGACGAGCTCCGCCGCGAGGCCGGCGGGCCGGCGGGCCGGCGTCTTGCGCGCGGGCGCCTTCCCGGCCGAAGCGGTCGCCTTGGCGGGCGCCTTCTTCGCCGGCGCCGTGCCCGCGGTCGTCTTCTTGACCGACGCGGTCGCGGCCGCCTTCTTGGCGGATGCGGTGCCCGCGGTCGTCTTCTTGACCGACGCGGTCGCGGCCGCCTTCTTGGCGGATGCGGTGCCCGCGGTCGTCTTCTTGACCGACGCGGTCGCGGCCGCCTTCTTGGCGGATGCGGTGCCCGCGGTCGTCTTCTTGGTCGACGCCGTGCTCACCGGCTCCTTCTTGCGGCTTCCGGACCCGCGCTTCGGCTTCTGCTCCGGAACGGTCGCCGCGGTGGCCTTGCGCGTCGCCTTCTTCGCCGGTTTCGCGGCCTCGGCGGACGCGGCCTTGCTCTCGGTCTTCTTCGCGGTCTCCTCATCGGTGGTCGCGCGCGGACGCTGTTCGCTGCGTGGCGAGGACAATGCGGCTCCGTGGTGCTCGTGAACAGGGACGGTGGGTGAACGGGAAAAACGGCACGGCCCGCCGCCCGGTTCGGACGGCGGGCCGTCGATCACCGGGCTACCGGCGGCTTCGAGGCCCCCGCGGCGATGGACTCCAACGGGACCCGCAGCCAGTCCGGCCGGTTACGGGCCTCGTACAGCACCTCGTACACGGCCTTGTCGAACTCGAAGGCCCGCAGGACGGTCAGGTGCTTGTCCGGGTCGGCTCCGCCGCCGTCGGCGTACCCCCGGCAGAACGCCTCGCGGTTGTTCCGGGCCCAGGCGCGGGCCGACCACTCCAACTCCTCGTCGCCGGGGTGCTTGACCAGCAGGTATCCGGCGGCGTAGTCGAAGGAGCGCAACATTCCGGCCACGTCCCGCAAGGGGCTGGACGGTCTCCTGCGCTCCCGGACCGAGAGGGTCGGCTCGCCTTCGAAGTCGAGCAGGACCCAGCCCCCGGAACGGGTGCGGATGACCTGGCCCAGGTGGTAGTCGCCGTGGATGCGCTGTATCGGCAGCGGTTCGTCGACCCGGGCGAATTCGGAGTAGGCCTCCATCACCAGGGGCGCGTGCTCGGCGAGTTCGGGTACCTCGGCGCTGGCCATGGCCAATCGCTCCACCATGGCGTCGGCCAGTTCGGCCACGGCCGTCACCGACAGCACGTCCGTGGGCAGTGTCCGGGCGAGGGAGCGGTGCACCTCCGCCGTGGTGCGCCCGAGCAGGGCGGCGTCCTCGGTGAAGGACGTCTCCGTCGCCCGCCCGCCCCCGCCCATGAGCTTCTCGGCGGAGGCGGTGGCCAGCACCCACCCGTCCACCGCTCCGGGGATGTAGGTCTGGAGCATGGCCAGGGTGGTGGGCACCGCGTACCCGGGCAGATCGGCCTCGATCCAACCGCAGGGCCGGGCCACGTAGGGCGATCCCGACAACGCCCGGTTGAGTTCCAGATCCGGATTGGGGCCGGGCCACACCCGCCGGAACGTCTTCAGGACGTAGTCCTCGCCGAACACCAACGACGTGTTGGACTGCTCGCCGGTGAGCATCCGCCCGGCCGAACCGGTGCGGACGCGTTCCCCCGGCAGGGTCCGGAACCGGACCCTGCCCGCCCCGGACGGGGCGGCGAACCGTTCCAGCAGCATCGCCGTCAGCTGGACGTCGTGCGCGGCGTCGTAGATGACCCGTGGCCGCCCGCCCGGGGACTGACAGACACCGATGGCGGCGCCGGCCAGGTCCGCGGGCAGGGAACGCGAGGGGCGTGACCCCAGCAGCACCTGATAGCGGGAATCGTGGCCGCGCTGCCCGGTCTTGATGATGAGCAGGGTGAGGTCGGGACCTTCGAGCCCGGCGGACACCAGGGTGTGCCGGCTCTCGATCCGGATCTGTCGGATGGGGATGCCCTTGCCGGAGAACCAGCGTTGTCGGGGCAGCCAGACGGCCAGGAGCTCTTCGAGTTGGGACATGTCAGTCAGACCTGCTCCCCTTCTCGCCGACACCCGGGCCGGTGCCCTCCGCCATCGGGATGGTCGGTCCCGGTGCGGTCATCGCGGATCCCTGAGGGGGAGGAGGGGATCCGCCGGGGCGGAGTGGTTCGCCGGTCGGGGCGGCGGGCGGCGTGGTGACCATGGTGTGGTGCGCGTCGCGGGTGTGGCCGACCCGCCCGCTCAGCGCGGTCCTGGCACTGACCCCGGCCGCGGGCAGGCCGTAGGAGGGTGCCGTGTCCTCCTCACGGGCGACGGCCGGCTCGGGGTCGGCGCCCGCGGTGGGCAGCTGGAACCAGTAGAAGCCGTGACCGGGCAGGGTGAGCAGGTACGGGAGTTCGCCGATCGCGGGGAAGCGCACCCCGCCCACGCACTCCACGGGGTTCACCCCGGCGTATCGGGACAGGTCCAGCTCCACCGGCTGCGGGTACTTGGACAGGTTGTTCACACAGAGCATGCGGTCGTCGCCGTGCTCGCGGATGAACGCCAGGACGCTCGGGTTGGTGGCGTTCAACTCGGTGAACGCGCCGGTGCCGAACACGGGGTGGCGCTTGCGGATCTGGATCATCCGGCGGGTCCAGTGGAGCAGCGAACCGGGGTTGGCCCGCTGGGCCTCCACGTTGACCGCCTGGTAGCCGTAGACCGGATCGAGGATCAGCGGCAGGTACAGCCGTCCCGGGTCGCCGGTGGAGAACCCGGCGTTGCGGTCGGAGCTCCACTGCATGGGCGTGCGCACGGCGTCGCGGTCGCCCAGCCAGATGTTGTCGCCCATGCCGATCTCGTCGCCGTAGTACAGCACCGGGGAGCCGGGCAGGGACAGCAACAGGGCGGTGAACAGTTCGATCTGGTCGCGGTCGTTGTCCAACAGGGGGGCGAGCCGCCGGCGGATCCCCACGTTGGCGCGCATGCGTGGATCCTTGGCGTACTCGGAGTACATGTAGTCGCGCTCCTCGTCGGTGACCATCTCCAGGGTCAGCTCGTCGTGGTTGCGCAGGAAGATCGCCCACTGGCAGTTCCGCGGGATCTCCGGGGTCTGGGCGAGGATCTCCGAGATCGGGAACCGCTGCTCCTGCCGGACCGCCATGAACATGCGCGGCATCAGCGGGAAGTGGAAGTTCATGTGGCACTCGTCGCCACCGGACTCGTGGTCACCGAAGTAGTCGACGACGTCGGAGGGCCACTGGTTGGCCTCGCTCAGCAGCACCCGACCGGGGTAGAGCCGGTCCACCTCGGCGCGCACCCGCTTGAGGAACTCGTGGGTCTCCTTGAGGTTCTCGCAGTTGGTGCCCTCGCGCTCGTACAGGTAGGGCACCGCGTCCAACCGGAACCCGTCGATGCCCAGGTCCAGCCAGTAGCGCAGGACCTCCAGGATGGCCTCCTGGACGGCGGGGTTCTCGAAGTTGAGGTCGGGCTGGTGGGAGAAGAAGCGGTGCCAGTAGTACTGGCCGCGGACCTCGTCGTAGGTCCAGTTGGACGTCTCGGTGTCGACGAAGATGATCCGGGCGTCCTCGTAGCGCTCATCGGTGTCGGACCACACGTAGAAGTCGCCGTAGGGGCCGTCGGGGTCCTCCCGGGAGGCCTTGAACCACGGGTGCTGATCGCTGGTGTGGTTCATCACCAGGTCGGTGATCACGCGGATGCCGCGCCGGTGAGCCTCGTCGAGCAGCTCCACGAAGTCGGCCGTGGTGCCGAACTCGGGAAGGATCTTGAAGTAGTCCGAGATGTCGTACCCGCCGTCACGCAGGGGCGACTCGTACATCGGCAACAGCCAGACGCAGTCGACACCGAGCCACTGGAGGTAGTCGAGCTTGCGCACCAGACCGGTGAGGTCACCGGTGCCGTCGCCGTTGGAGTCGAAGAAACCCCGGGCGAGTACCTCGTAGAAGACGGCGTGCTTGTACCAGTGGGGATCACCGGTACCGCCGGAGGACATGAGCGGGCCTGTGGCGGCCCCGGTGGCCGGCGCGAGCGGACCGTGCGCGAGGTGTTCGTTGCGTCCCGGCCCGGACTCGTCGTTGCTCATCTACTGCTCCCCACCCTGAATGTTCGACATCGGATCAACGGCTGATCGGGGCATGGGAGGGGCACCCGCGGATGTCCTCCGCCGTGCCCCGCCCCGCTCCGCGTGCCGTTATCTGCCGCTGACGGTGAACACGTGCGCGGGCCCCTGCGCGGGGTCGAGCCGGACGTAGTCGACCGCTCCCCAGGTGTAGGCGGCACCGGTCAACTGGTCGGTCACCTTGAGTTCCTCCTCCCACGCACGGCCGATGGACGGCAGATCCAGGTGCACCGTCGCCTCGTGGGCGTGGTGCGGGTCGAGGTTGACGACGGCGATGACCACGTCGTCGGGGTCACCGGGCCGGTCGCCGGGGCGGTGTTTGGAGAAACAGATCAGCTCGGGCCGGTCCACGTGGTGGAAGCGCAGGTTGCGCAGTTCCCGCAGGGCCGGGTGCTCCCGACGCAGTTCGTTGAGACGGGTGATGAGGCCGGTGATGCTCTGCCCCTCGGCCTCGGCTCCCGCCCAGTCGCGCGGCCGGTACTGGTACTTCTCCGAGTTCAGGTACTCCTCGCTGCCGGGCCGCACCGGGGTGTTCTCGCACAGCTCGAAGCCCGAGTAGATCCCCCAGGTGGGGGAGAGCAGAGCGGCCAGGACGGCGCGGATCTCGAAGGCGGCACGGCCGCCCTCCTGGAGATAGGCGTTGAGGATGTCCGGGGTGTTGGCGAAGAAGTTGGGGCGCAGGTAGTGGGCGGTCTCGCGACTGAGCTCGGTGAGGTAGTCGGTGAGCTCGCCCTTGTCGTTGCGCCAGGTGAAGTAGGTGTACGACTGGTGGAAGCCGACCTTGGCCAGGGTCCGCATCATGGCGGGGCGGGTGAACGCCTCGGCCAGGAACAGCACGTCGGGGTGCTTCTTCGCCACGTCGGCGAGCAGCTTCTCCCAGAACGCCACCGGCTTGGTGTGCGGGTTGTCCACCCGGAAGATGCGCACACCGTGGTCGATCCAGTGCTGGACGACCCGGCGGATCTCCTTGTACAGGCCCGCGAAGTCGTTGTCGAAGTTCAGCGGGTAGATGTCCTGGTACTTCTTGGGCGGGTTCTCGGCGTAGGCGATGGACCCGTCGCCCCGGGTGGTGAACCACTCCGGATGCTCGGTGACCCAGGGGTGGTCGGGAGAGCACTGGAGGGCCAGGTCGAGGGCGATCTCCAGGCCGTGCTCGTGCGCCTCGGTGACGAAGGCGTCGAAGTCGGCGAGGGTGCCCAGGTCCGGGTGGACGGCGTCGTGGCCGCCGTCGGCCGATCCGATGGCCCACACCGATCCGGGTTCGCCCGGGCCGGCGGTGAGGGAGTTGTTCGCGCCCTTGCGGTGGTCGTGTCCCACGGGGTGGATGGGCGGCAGGTACACCACGTCGAAGCCCATGTCGGCGATGGCGGGCAGCCGCTTGGCCGCGGTGGTGAAGGTGCCGGAGACCTCCTGGCCGGGCGCGGTGTCCACCTGGGCCCCCTCGGAGCGGGGGAAGAACTCGTACCAGGAGCCGAACAGGGCGCGTTCGCGGTGCACGACGACGCGGGTGCGCGGTGACCGGGTGACGAGTTCGCGCATCGGTACGTCGTGCATGAAGGCGAGCACCTCGGGGGTGATCGCCGCGGCGTAACGGTCGGCCGGGGACAGGGAGGTGTCGCGCAGGACGGCCGCGGCGCGGGCCGGCAGGGGCCTGCGGGGAACGCGGCGGGCGGCCCGGGAGAGCAACCGGGCACCCTCCTCCAGCACGAGTTCGGTGTCCTGGTCGAGCGGGAGCTTGACCTCCGCGATGTGGTGCCAGGTGGCGAAGGGGTCGCTCCAGGCCTCGATCGCGAAGGACCACTTCCCCTCCGCGGGGAGGCTGATCTCCGCTTCGTGGCGGTCGGTCCCGGGTGCGCGCTCGCTCATGCGAACGAGTCGTTCCCGGCGGCCCTTCGGGTTGTACACGACGACACCCGCTGCGAGGGAATCGTGTCCTTCGCGGATGACCGTCGCCCCGACGGTGAAGCGTTCACCGGGAACGGCTTTCACGGGGCCCAGGTCGTTGTCCGGAGAGATGTCGAGGATGGGCAGGCGTCCGATCACTGGCTACACCGTAATTGTCGTGGTTCGGGCGTTTTAGGGAGACGCTTTGGTTCTCGGCGGGCGGAAATAACCCAGAGTTAATCCAAGGCAAGACGGAGTTAACGAAGTTTCCGGATCGAGATCTGTCCGGATTGCCGCTTCGGTGCCCTCCGCTCTCTATCGTCTGCCCTCTTGTGTGGTTTGGCGGAGTACCATGGCCGGATAATTTATGTGATCCTCATCACACTGGGCGGGAGGGCTTCTGGCTGGTATTTGCCTGGTTTCACCTGGGTAAACTGCTCAAATCGGTCATAAGGCAACACCAGATTCGGGTGTCTCTCTGGTTGATATGGCATTCTCTGCGGTGAAAAGTCGGAAAACTGATCGGTCATGTTGGAGGCCGCGAGAGGGTGGGTAGGGATGACCGAATGCCCCGGGCGGGGGTCGGACCTTATTGCGGACATGCCCATGTGTCGGAATCATCTCCAGAGATGTTCTTGTCCGGGATTCATGGCTTCGTCGCTCGGGGGCGCTCTATCGACCCCGTGACGTCTTGATGTCGAGGGATTGAAATGTCCGTTTCGTCAATCCGTGCAACCGTAGTGAGCGATGACCGATCTGAGGGCTTTGCTATAGATTGATGAAGCTTTTCTGTGACACGCCCGTTCCGATGCCCAACGAGGCGATCCGTCCCTGCGAAGGTGGTCGGCGCAGTGCCCTGCCCGTGTCTCACGGACGGGGCGGCACTCGGCAGTAGGGGGCGACGTGACGGAGCCGAACCGGAAGGCCCGATCCCAGGAGGGGCGGGGCCGGACGATCCTGGGTCTGGTGGGGGCGGGCGCGCTGGCGGGAGTGTTGTCCGCCGCGCTGGTCATGCCGTGGGCGGGGGGACTGGGACTGACCGCCCGCGACGCGGCGTCGGGGTTCATGGCGATGCCGGCCGACCTGGAGATCCCCCGCCTGGTCGAACGGGTGCTCATCACCGACGTCGACCACCGACCCATCGCGGAGGTCGCCCAGCGCGAACGCGAGGTCGTGCGGCTGTCGGAGATCAGCCCGTGGGTGCCGGCCGCCCTGATGGCGATCGAGGACGACCGCTTCCACGAACACTCCGGGCTCGACCTCAAGGGCCTCCTGCGCGCCGCCACCCGTACCGCGCAGGGCGACACCCAGGGCGGATCGACCATCACCCAGCAGTACGTCAAGAACCTGCTCATCGAGCAGGCCGCCAGCGAGGCCGAGCTGGAGCGCGCCAGCGAACGCACCATCAGCCGCAAACTCGTCGAACTGCGCTACGCCATCGAGGTGGAGGACCGCCTCACCAAGGACGAGATCATGGAGGGCTACCTCAACCTCGCCTATTTCGGCGCGGGCGCCCACGGCATCGAGATCGCGGCCCGCCGTTACTTCTCGATCACCGCGCAGGACCTCGACCCCGGCCAGGCGGCGACCATCGTCGGCCTGGTGCGCGCCCCCTCCTACTACGATCCGTTGACCAACCCCGACGCCGCCCGCGAACGACGCGACCTGGTGCTCGACCGGATGGAGGCCACCGGACACCTGGACGCCGCCGAGGCCGCGGAGTACAAGGGCGCCGACCTGGGGCTGGACCCCACACCGCGCGGCGGTAGCTGCTACCACGGCGAGCAGCCGTTCTTCTGCGACTACGTGATGCGCTGGCTCCAGGAGTCCGAGGAGTTCGCCGAGGACCCCGAGGAGCGCCGGCGCCTGCTCGAACGCGGCGGCATCACCGTGCGCACCACCCTGGACTCCGCCATGCAGGAGGCCGCGCAGGAGGCCATCGACGAGCGGGTGCCGCCGGGGGACACCACCAAGTTCGCCGCGCAGGTCCTCGTGGAACCCGGCACCGGCAAGGTGCGGGCCATGACCCAGAACATGCGGTACGGGTTCGATCCGGAGGAGGTCGGGACCACCTCCATCAACCTGGCGGTCGACCACGCCGACGGCGGATCGCACGGGTACCAGGCGGGGTCGACGTTCAAGACGTTCACGCTGGCCGCCGCCCTGGACAAGGGGCTGAAGTACAAGACCAGCTTCTCCTCGCCCAAGAACGTGTCGGTGAGCGGGTTGAGCAACTGCGACGGCGGTGTGATGTCCAAGTGGGAGGTCCGCAACGCCGGTGAGAGCGACGAGGGCTCGCACAACATGATCAGTGCGACCAAGGGCTCGGTGAACACCTACTTCGCCCAGCTCCAGCGGCGGGTGGGCCTGTGCGAGACGGCGGAGATGGCCGAACGGGTGGGGATCCACCGCGCGGACGGGGAACCGCTGGGCGTGTGGAGCTCCTTCACCCTGGGCGACCAGGAGGTCTCCCCGCTCACCGTGGCCAACGCCTACGCCACCTTCGCGTCCCGGGGGACCTTCTGCGAGCCCTACCCGGTGGCCGCGGTCACCGTGGGCCGCGAGGGCGACGCCGACTTCCGTGAGATCCACATGCGCTCGCACTGCGACGAGGACGCGGTGCCGACACACGTCGCCGACGGTGTCAACCATCTGCTCCAGCAGACCTTCAAGGGCGGTACCGCCAACGGCCTGGGCATCGACCGGCCGGCCGCCGGCAAGACCGGGACCACCGACAACGCGGCCTACGCCTGGTTCGCCGGGCACACGCCCAACCTGGCCTCGGCCGTGGTGGTCGGCGACATCCGGGGCGGCGAGAAGAACCCGCTCCAGGGGGTGTCGATCGGCGGCCGGTACTACGGGATCGTCTACGGCGGCACGCTGCCCGGGCCGATCTGGCAGGCCACGATGCGCCGGGCCGCGGCCGATCTGCCGGCGGAGTCCTTCGCCCCGTCGCCGTCCCGCTTCGGGAACCCCTCGGCGACCCCGCCCAAGAAGAAGGAAGAAGAGGACGACAGCGCCTGACCCGCGAGGTCGGTCACGGGCCCCGCCGGTGGGACGAACGCCGGGGCCCGTGGCCGAAGGCCACCCGTCGAGGGCCTTGCGGGACCGGTCGGGCACGGTGGACGACCGAAGCGGTACGGGCGTCCCCGGGCCGGGGGCCGACCGCCGCGCACGCGGCGGTCGGCCCCTTCGGTGTCGCGCGACCCGGCCCGAAGCGGGGCCGCGGATCGGACCAAGCGGGACCCGAGCCCTGGTGTTCTGCGACGTATGGCGCATAATGGGTGCGAACCGACAGGGGAGCGCGTGAGCGCTGAGAGTGCGGACCGACCGCAGACCCTTACACACCTGATCCGGGTAATGCCGGCGAAGGAAGTCGTGGGAATCGCCACCGACGGTGACGTCGCGCGGCGGAGGAGGACTCCGACGCGCCGTTCGACGGTGTCGCTCTTGGCCGTATCCGCCCCTCGTCACACCGACGAAGGGACACATCAATGGGCACCGACACCACCTCGGGTGGAACCTGGGACGACATCAGGGCACGGGCGCGCAGCTGGCGCACCGTCGACATCGTCGTCGCCGCCGTCCTGGGCGTCGCCATCGGCGTCGTCTTCTGGCTCTGGAACATCATCTGGTCGATCACCGCGCCGCTGTTCGTCGCCTTCCCGCCCGGGCAGGCCGTCGTCTACGGCATGTGGCTGATCTCCGGCGTCCTGGGCGGGCTCATCATCCGCAAGCCGGGCGCCGCCCTGCTCACCTCGATCGCCGCCGCCTCGGTGTCGGCGGTCCTGGGCACCCAGTGGGGGATCATGGTCATCCTCGACGGGACCCTCCAGGGCATCCTGCCCGAGTTGGTCTTCCTCGCCTTCGGCTACCGCCGTTGGGGCATGGGCGTGGCGGTCCTGGCCGCCGCCGTCGCCGGGATCTCCCCGGCCATCCGGGACAACATCACCTACAACGTCACCTGGCCGCTCCACTACCAGGTGATCTACGGGGTCATCGTCGTGATCAGCGCGGCCGTCATCGCCGGCGTCGGCGCCCGCCTGCTCACCACCGCCCTGGCCCGCTCCGGCGCCCTGGCCCCCTTCGCCTCGGCCAAGGGCTGATCCGTGGCGGAGGACGGACGCCCCGGCGCGCGCGTCGAACTCTCCGGATGGGGATGGCGGCACGCGGGCCGGGACACGCACACCCTGCGCGGGGTCGATCTCACCATCGACCCCGGCGAACGGGTGCTGCTGCTCGGCGCCTCCGGCACCGGCAAGTCGACCCTGCTGCACGCCCTCGCCGGGCTCACCGGCGACGACGGCGCGATCGGGGGCGATCAGGAGGGCCTGCTCCTGGTGGACGGGGAGCAGGCCCGCCGAGGTCGCGCCGGTGTCGCGCTGGTCGCCCAGGACCCCGAGTCGCAGATCGTCATGGCCCGTGCCGGGGACGACGTCGCCTTCGGTCCGGAGAACCTGGGGACGCCCCCGGACGAGATCCACGCGCGGGTGCGCGAGGCTCTCGACGACGTCGGGTTCCCCTACGGCCCGCGCCACCCCACCGGCGCGCTGTCGGGCGGGGAGAAACAGCGCCTGGTCATCGCCGGCGCGATGGCCATGCGTCCGCGCCTGCTACTGCTCGACGAACCCACCGCCAACCTCGACCCGGTCGGGGCCGATCTGGTGCGCGGGGTGCTAGTCCGCCTGCTGGAACGGACCTCCGCGACGATGGTGCTGGTCGAGCACCGGGTCGCCGAGGTCGTCGACCTGGTGGACCGGGTGGTCGTCCTGACGGCCGGCGGCGGGGTGATCGCCGACGGCACACCGCAGGCCGTGTTCGCCGAGCACGGCGCCGCGCTGGCCGCCCGCGGCGTATGGGTGCCCGGACACGGTCCCGCCCCCTCCCTCGGGGCCGCCCCCGGCGGGGGGACGCTGCTGACGGCCGCCGGTGTGACCGCCCGCACCCCGCCCGGGCTGGGCGTGCGGGTCCCGCCCCGGCGCGTGGTGCTGGAGGACGTGGACGTCGCGGTGCGGGCCGGTACCGCCACCGCGTTGACCGGGCCCAACGGGTCCGGCAAGTCGACCCTGCTCACCCTGTTGGCCGGGTTGTCCCGCCCGTACCGGGGCGCGGTGCTGCCCCACGGCCCGCTGGCGCGGGTCGATCGGCGGCCGTTGGCGCGCTGGCCGGCCCGGAGGCTGGCCCGGCACGTCGGCACCGTGTTCCAGCACGCCGAGGACCAGTTCGTCACCGGCACCGTCCGCGACGAACTGCGGTTCGCCCCGCTGCGCGCGGGCAGGGACAGGGTGGAGACCGAGGCGTGGGTGGACGAACTGCTCGAACGACTGCGCCTGACCGATCTCGCCGGTGTGCACCCGTACACGCTGTCCGGGGGCGAGAAACGACGGCTTTCGGTCGCGACCGCGTTGAGTTCCGGGCCCTCGCACGCCCCTGACGTGGTGCTCCTGGACGAACCGACCTTCGGCCAGGACACCCGCACGTGGACCGAGCTGGTGGAACTGCTCGGCGAACTGCGCGCCGAGGGCCGCGCCATCGTCATGGCGACCCACGACGACCTCCTGCTGCGTCGACTGACCGACGTGCGGATCCGGGTCGCCAACGGCCGGGCCCGTGAGGACATCCGCACGGGGACGGCGGAGAGGGGGACCCGTGGCCGATCGTGAACACCCCGGGGCGGTCGGGGACGCGCTCACCTTCGAGGCGCCCGAGGACGGCGGCGCCCGCCACTGGCTGACCCGGTTCAACCCGGCGGCCAAGCTCGTGGCCGCGCTGATCCTGGGCCTGGGCCTGGTCCCGGCGGTGGACGCCGTCACCGGCGGCGTGGTGCTGCTGGGCGTCCTGGCGCTGGTGCCGTTCAGCGGACTGGACCGGCGCACCCTGCTGGTCCTGGGCGGGCCCTTCCTCCTCATGGGTCTGTCCAGCGGACTGGTCAACCACCTCTACGGCGTGGAGGGCTGGGAGGGCGCCCTGGGCGCGGCGGTGCGCCTGCTGGCGATCGCCCTGCCCGGTCTGCTCGTCGCCGCCGGCAGCGATCCCACCGACCTGGCCGACGGCCTCGTCCAGCGCCTCCGGGTGCCCGAACGCCCCGCCATGGGCGTGCTGGCCGCACTGCGGCTCATCCCGCTGCTCGCCGACCAGTGGCGCACCATCACCCTGGCCCGCCGGGCCCGCGGACTGGAGGCGGGCCGTAACCCGGTCCGGATGGTGACGTTGTTCTTCGGGCGGATGTTCGCGCTCCTGGTCCGGGCCATCCGCACCGGCACGCTCATGGCCACCGCCATGGACGCGCGCGCGTTCGGCACCGGCCCGCGCAGCCGCTCACGGCACAGCCGCTGGCGCACCGCCGACACGCTGTTGCCGATCTGCGCGCTCCTGCTGTTGGTGTCCGCCTACGCCCTGTCCGCGCGGCTGGGCACCCTGGTACTGCTGTTCTCGTAGGCCGGGTGATAGGAATCCGGGGACAGTGACGTCGATGAACGAAGAGGTGGAGCACGTGGCCGAGTTCGTGCGCGTGGAGACCGACCCCGAACACCCGGCGGTCGCCGTGATCCGGCTGGACCGACCCAAGGTGAACGCGCTCAACGCGGTGCTGACCGCCGAGATCGCCGAGGCCGCCGCGCAGGTCGCCGCCGACCCGGCGGCCCGCGCGGTCGTGGTCTACGGCGGCGAGCGGTTCTTCGTGGCGGGGGCCGACATCAAGGAGATGGCCGAGCGCACCCACGCCGAGATGCTGGAGTACGCCCGTGACCTCCAGGGCGCGCTGACCGCCGTGGCGCGCATCCCCAAGCCGGTCGTGGCGGCCGTCACCGGGTACGCCCTGGGCGGCGGTCTGGAACTGGCGCTGGCCGCCGACTTCCGGGTGGTGGGGAGCAGGGCCGAGCTGGGCGTACCCGAGATCCGGCTCGGGGTGATCCCCGGTGCCGGCGGCACCCAGCGGCTGCCCCGGCTCATCGGCCCGGCCCGCGCCAAGGAGATGATCTTCAGCGGTCGCCACGTCGGTGCCGACGAGGCGAAGGAGATCGGTCTGGTGGACGCCGTCGTCGCGGACGAGGACGTCTACGCCGAGGCGGTGGCCTACGTCGCCCGCTTCGCCGACGGTCCCGCGATCGCGCTGGCCGCCGCCAAGGAGACGGTGGACCGCGGTCTGGAGACCGATCTGGACACCGGTCTGGAGATCGAGCGGCTGCACTTCGCGGGTCTGTTCGCCACCGAGGACCAGAAGACCGGCATGCGCAGCTTCGTCGAGCAGGGGCCGGGCAAGGCCGTCTTCACCGGCCGATGACACCGACCGGTCGCTGAGCCGGCATGGAGGGCGGGGTGGGTGTCACGGGCACGGTGTGACCGAAACACCCATCCCGGAGTCCGAAACCGGCCAGTTCGGGCGCGGTGGAGGGAACCGCTCGCACGGTTTTTCCGTCATACTCGGTGATGGTCGTCCGACGAGGGGTCGGCCGCCGGAGCCCCCAGACCTTCCGGCGGCGCCGAGCGGACCACAGGGCCCCGTCGGAGGTCCGTACAAGCCAATGGTGACCCATCCCCCCGGCC
Source organism: Nocardiopsis sp. N85 (assembly GCF_028882275.1). Classification (GTDB taxonomy): domain Bacteria; phylum Actinomycetota; class Actinomycetes; order Streptosporangiales; family Streptosporangiaceae; genus Nocardiopsis; species Nocardiopsis lambiniae. The sequence continues at coordinate 78,410 of NZ_JARBUT010000005.1, read as the reverse complement.
GATAAGCTGGACGTGGCGGTATGCGGTCTTTTGAGGGGATGAGTTCTCGATGGCAATGTCGGCAGGTTTCCCCATGGGTGAGGAGCTGCCGGAGCGCATCGGCCACTACGTGATCCGCCGCCGCATCGGATCGGGCGGCATGGGCGTGGTGTACCAGGCCGAGGACCCCCGGACCCAGCAGTTCGTCGCGGTGAAGGTCCTCAAGCCGGAGGTCGCCGGTGACCGCATCGCGCGGGCCCGGCTCGCCCGCGAGGTCGAGACGATGCGCCGGGTGCAGAGTCCCAACGTGGCGGCGGTCATCGACGCCAACACCGACGCCGAACTCCCCTGGGTGGTCACCGAGTACATCCCCGGCCCGACCCTGGACGCCACCGTCACCGACCACGGGCCGCTGCGCGGGCGCGCCCTCACCCGGTTCATCACCGGTCTGGCCCGGGCGATCAAGGACATCCACGCGGTGGAGGTCATCCACCGCGACCTCAAGCCCGGCAACGTCATCATCTCCAACGGCGAGCCGATCGTCATCGACTTCGGCATCGCCCACGCCGTCGACGGAGCCAAGCTGACCCAGACCGGCACCTTCGTCGGCACCCCCAGTTACCTCTCTCCCGAGGTGATCGAGGGCACCGCGCTGGGCCCGGCCACCGACATCCACGCCTGGGGCGGCACCGTCGCCTTCGCCTCCACCGGCCGCCCGCCCTACGGCGCGGGCGCCTTCGAGGTGATCTTCTTCCGCATCCTCAACGGCGAGATCGACATGGACGGGATGCACGAGGCGCTGCGGCCGCTGGTCGCGCGCGCCGTCTCCCGGGACATGCACCGCCGTCCCACCGCCACCGAACTGGTGGCGGAGGCCGGCCGGCTCAACCTGGACCTGCCCTGGACCGAGGACCCCGGTAACAAGCCCACCGGGCTGACCGGGAGCCACACCGTCCACCACCCGGTCGTTCCCGGGGCCGACCACTCCGGTGGCCGACCGGCCGCCGGCCTCGGCGGTGGTGCCGGCGCGGCCGGAGCCGGCGGCGCCACCGGCGGATCGGGTGGTTCCGGTGCCGCGGGCGCGGCCCTGGGCGGTGCCGCGCTGGGCGGTGCGGCCGGGTACCTGGCCAGCCGGATGACCCAGGGCGGCAACGAGGGGTGGGGTCCCTCGGGGAGCGGCCCGAACCCCACGGCCGGCGCCTGGTCGGCCCCCGCCGATCAGGTCTCCGAGGCGCGCAGCGAGTCGGGCCCGGGCGGATGGCGCACCGACGACGACGCCACCGACGACCTGTCGGGGGCGCGCGACAGAGGCTGGGCCGTCGACGAGGACGCCACCGACGACCTGAGCGGTCGGGGCACCGATCGGATCGCGCCCCCCAGGGCGGACGAGCCGAACGACCCCCAGGGCACCATGCGGATCAACCCGCTCGCCGACCCCGACGACGCGGGCACCCGGCGCATCGCACCGGTGCGCGACGAGGATGACCAGGGCACCATGCGCATCGACGCCGTGGACTCCGGTGACGGCGACCCGCAGGGCACGATGATGCTCGACCCGCGCGAGGTCGCGCGGGGCGGCGGCCGCTCCCCCCTCGACTTCGAGGAGCCGGAGTACGATCCCCGTCAGGCCCCGCAGACCCAGTTCTTCAACACGCCCCTGCACAAGGGCGACTTCTCCGACATCCTCCCTCCCGTCGACGACGGCCGCGGCAACCGCACGCAGCAGTTCGACGAGGACGACTACGAGGAGAGCGGCGGATGGCTCGACCGCTTCCGCCGGGGCGGCAACGACCGGATGGGCGGCTACCTCCGGGGCGACAGCGAGACCGGTGAGTACAGCGAGTACGACTCCCTCTACGAGGAGGGGGAGGAAGGCGACGAGTACGAGGACCGGGTCTACCGGATGCACCCGTTGGTGCTCATCCCCGTGGTCCTGGCCCTGGCCGGTCTGGGGTTGGTCTTCCCGTGGATCGGCATCTTCCTGGGCATCCTCGTCATCGCGGGCCTGAGCGCCCTGGACGTGGTCAAGGCCGAGCACGCCAAGAGGTTGCAGACGCGCGGGGCGCGCAACTCCGACAGCGTGGTGGTGGCGCTCAGTTTCCCGTGGGCGTTCGGGCGGATGCTCCTGCGCACCGTCGGGTTCGGCCTGATCTACCTGGTGGCGGGCATCCTCGTCGGTCTGGTCTACGCCCAGATCGTGGACACGGGCGATGCCGGGGCCAACTACATCGGCGGATTCGCCGTGTTCGTGACGATGCTGCTCAGCTACCTGATGCCCAGCGGACGCCAGGCCCGGCACCAGGCCGTGTGGCTGGTGGAGCGGATCCGGTTCCGCAACCTGTACGTGTACATCGGTGTGATCGTCGCGGTCGTGCTGTTCGCGATGCTCGTCCTGTCCTTCGGGTTCGGCTCGGCCCCGGACTGGCGGCTCGGCCCGCTCCAGGGTCCCTCGGACTGGGTCGACGGCTGAGGCCGGCGCCGCACGCCGCGCCGGGCGCCTCCGTTCCCTCGGGAGCCGGGGCGCCCGAGCCGTTCGCGGGGCGATCGGGGAGGGCGGTGCCCGTCCGGAGGGGCGCGGCCATGGCCGGAGGGACGGTCCCGGGGGCGGGAGCGACCGTCTCCGGGGTGGGGAACGCGGGTTCCGGCGGGGGTGTTCCCCGTTACAGAGGCGATGCGACGCCGGCGCGCGGCGGCGCGGTGACTAAGGTGTGAGAAGGGGCGTCGGATCCGTGCCGGCCTGGTCCGACGAACCGGTGGATCACCCTATTGCGGAGGCGCGGGAGTCGGCGCTACCAGTAGTGGTTAGGGTTTCCTAAGTAAAAACGGGGGGCTGTGGGTTGGCCTTCATGCTACTAGCCAGTAACATCTGAACTATGAGCACACCGCGGGACCGATCGACCGGAAAGACCGGCCCCGCCGTCGGGTGACCGAACGTCATTCGGCATTGTTGGCAGTACGGGGCGCGCCAGCGTCCGACCGCCGCACGGCGGATATGGAGTGCAGGGAGGTCGGCCACCGGCCATGAATATTGTCGTTTTGGTCAAGCAGGTCCCGGACACGGCGACCGAACGGAAGCTCAACCCCGATGACAAGACGCTGGACCGCGCAGCGTCCGACGGCGTCATCAACGAGCTCTGCGAGTACGCGATCGAAGAGGCCCTCCTGCTCAAGGAGAAGCACGGCGGCGAGGTCACCGTCCTGACGATGGGTCCCGACCAGGCCACGGACTCGATCCGCAAGGCCCTGTCGATGGGCGCCGACAAGGCCGTCTTCGTCAACGACGACGCGATCCACGGCTCGGACTCCCTCCAGACCGCCTACGCTCTCGCGCAGGCCCTGGGCACCCTGGAGTTCGACCTCGTCGTCCTGGGCTCGGAGTCCACCGACGCCCGCACCGGCGTCGTCGGCGCCGCGCTCGCCGAGTACCTCGGCCTGCCCCAGCTCACGCTGGCCGGCAAGGTCGACGTGGACGGCGGCGCCATCAGGATCCAGCGCCAGACCGACTACGGCTACGACGTCGTCGAGGCGCAGCTCCCGGCGGTCGTCTCCGTCGTGGAGAAGATCAACGAGCCGCGCTACCCGTCCTTCAAGCTCATCATGCAGGCGAAGAAGAAGCCGGTGGACAAGAAGTCCGCCGCCGACGCCGGCATCGACACCGCCAAGGTCGGGCTGGCCAACGCCACCACCGAGACCGTCGACTTCGCCGCCGCGCCGCCGCGCGCCGCGGGCACGATCGTCAAGGACGAGGGTGACGGCGGCGCCAAGATCGCCGACTTCCTCGCCGAGAAGAAGTTCGTGTAGGTCAGGCGAGAGACTCAGGAAGGTTCAAGGATTATGGCTGAGGTCCTCGTCCTCGTCGACCACGTCGACGGACAGGTCAAGAAGGTCACCACCGAGCTGCTGACCGCCGCGCGCCGCATCGGCGAGCCCGCGGCGGTCTGGGTCGGCGAAGGTGTGGAGTCGGGCAAGGCCGCGCTGGCCGAGTTCGGCGCCGAGAAGGTCTACGTGGCTCCGGCCGAGCTCAACGACTACGTCGTGGCTCCCAAGGCCGAGCTGCTCGCCAAGCTCGCCCAGGACAAGGGCGCCGTCGCCATCCTCGTCTCGGCCACCGCCGAGAACAAGGAGATCGCCGGCCGCACCGCCGTCAAGCTGGGCTCGGGCGTGCTCACCGACGTGGTCGACGTCACCGCCGACCTCGTCGCCGAGCACAGCATCTTCGGTGGCTCCACCGTCACCCACGCCCGCGTCAAGACCGGCGTGCCGGTCATCGCGGTCCGCCCGAACTCCTTCCCGGCGGAGGCCGCCACCGGCGCCGCCGCCGAGGAGGCCGTCTCCGTCGAGCCGTCCGACGCCGCCAAGACCGCCAAGGTCGTCGAGCGCGTCGTGCAGGAGCAGGGCGCGCGTCCCGAGCTCACCGAGGCCGCCATCGTGGTCTCCGGTGGTCGCGGCGTCGGCTCCGACGACTTCTCCGTGGTCGAGTCCCTCGCGGACTCGCTCGGTGCCGCCGTCGGCGCCTCCCGCGCCGCCGTCGACTCCGGCTGGTACCCGAACCAGTTCCAGGTCGGCCAGACCGGTAAGACGGTCAGCCCGAACCTGTACGTGGCCCTGGGCATCTCCGGCGCGATCCAGCACCGGGCCGGCATGCAGACCGCGAAGAACATCGTCGCGGTCAACAAGGACCCCGAGGCGCCGATCTTCGAGCTGGCGGACTTCGGTGTCGTGGGCGACCTGCACACCGTCGCCCCGCAGCTGACCGAGGAGATCAAGAAGCGCAAGTAGCACCGCGCTCGCGAACTCCGAACGCCCGGCCAGGGTTCCGCCCGGCCGGGCGTTCGCGCGTCCGGGGCGGGTGTCTCCCACGAGGGGACGCCCGCCGTTGGTGAGGTCGGACGTTGGCGCGTCCCGGGCTGGTCATCGCGTTCCCAGCGAGAGATCCCGCACGTCCCGTTCGCGCCGTCCGGGCCGGTTCTCCCGGTGGGGCGTTCGCGCGTCCGGGGCGGCGGCTGTGGCGGGGTCGAGGCCGTGAAGGGCGTCGGTGTCGCTCTCCCACCAGGGATTCCGGACATCCCCGAGGTCACCGTCCGTGCCGCACCGGAAACGGAACGCAGGACCGACCCCGGTCCGTGTCCGAGTGGGCGGGGACCGGTTCCGGGCTTTGTGGGACCGGGGTGTCGTGGGATCAGTAGGCTGGTCCGATACCCGGTTCGCAGGGCGATGGAAAGGGGTTCGTATGGGAGCTCCCGATGTGGATGTGACGGCCTCCACCGAGTGGTGGCGCGGGCTCAACCAGGCCAAGGCCACCACCCGTCCGGCCGGCGAGGCCGAGGCGCTGATCGCCGAGCACCTGCGCTGGTACCCCAAGGCCGACGTCGCCCTGCTGGCGCGCGCCTACGCCGTCGCCGACCACCTGCACCGGGAGCAGAAGCGCAAGAGCGGCGAGCCGTTCATCATCCACCCGCTGGCGGTGGCCACCATCCTCGCCGAACTCGGCCTGGACACCGCCACGCTGGTCGCCGCCCTCCTCCACGACACGGTGGAGGACACCCCGTTCAGCCTGGGCCACCTGGCCGCCGAGTTCGGCACCGAGGTCGGCGTCATGGTCGACGGGGTCACCAAGGTCGACCGGTCCATGTACGGCAGCGCCGCCGCGGGGGAGACCTTCCGCAAGATGGTCGTGGCCGCGCGCGACGACCTTCGGGTCCTGCTGATCAAACTCGCCGACCGTGTCCACAACCTGCGGACCCTCCAGTTCCAGCCGCCGCACAAACGGGTGAAGATCGCCAAGGGCACCCGCGAACTCCTCGTCCCGCTCGCCGAACGACTGGGCGTCTACAAGCTCAAGCGGGAACTCGAAGACCTGTGTTTCGAGTACCTGGAGACCGAGGAGTTCGAGCACACCCGGGAGCGGGTCGACCGGGTACGGGACGAGACGCGGTACGAGACCGACTCGGTGGCGACGGCACTGCGCGACAGCCTGGCGTCCTTCCGGGTCAAGGCGGACGTGGACGTGCGGCCGCGGCATCTGTCGTCGGTGTTCCACTCGGGTTCCCCGCTGGTCGACCTGGGCCCGTCGGCGACGGTGCGGTACCTGGTGGTGGTGCGCGGGGGAGAGCAGAACGCCTACCTGGCGCTGGGCGCGGTGCACGGGCGCTGGCAGCCGATCCCCGCGAAGTTCCGCGACTTCATCGCCTCGCCCAAGTACAACCTGTACAAGGCGCTGCACACGACCGTGGTCACGGAGTCGGGGCGGCGGGTGCAGATCATCATCTGCGACGGGCGGGCGCAGCAGGTGTCGGAGTACGGGATCATCGCCGAGATCCACGAGCGCACCGGACGCGACGGGCGATTGGTGTCGGGGCGGACCACCGACCCGGAGTGGTTGACCCGGCTGCTGCGCTGGCAGGAGGGGGCCTCGGCGGAGGAACTCCTCGAAGGGGTGCGCACCGACCTGGCGGACAGCATCACGGTGTTGACGGTGAACGGGCAGATCCTCACCCTTCCGGAGGGGTCGACCCCGGTGGACGTGGCCTACGCCCTGGACAACGAGATCGGTGACCGGTTCTCGGCGGCGACGGTGAACGGGCGGCTGGCGCTGCCCAGCGCGCAGGTCCGCGAGGGGGACACGGTCCAGATCATCACCAAGGCCGAACCGGGGCCGGACCGGGCGTGGCTGGAGTCGGCCCGGACGGGCAAGGCCCGCGTGGCGATCGGGGCCTGGTACCGCACCCGGGCGCGGGAGAAGGCGGAGGGCGACGGGCGTCGCGCGGTGGCCGAGCACATGGGGGGCGACCGTCGGTTGATCGAGGCGGAGACCTCGGGGGACCTCATCGGCGCGGCCCGGCGGGCGGGGTACGTGACGCTGGAGGACTTCTACGTGGCCATGGGGTACGGGCAGGTCACCCCGGAGGATGTCCTCGTCCCGTCCCCGGAGGAGAAGCCGGAGGAGGAGTAGGCGGGCCCGTGCTCCCTCAGGACGCGGCCTCGGCCTTCTCCGACACTCGACGTGCTTCCTCGTGCCGCTGTCGCCCTCCGTTGGACCGGCGGTCTCCCGCGACGGTGATCAGAGGACGTCTCGAAAGAGGCCGCCGGAGCCCCGGCGAACGTCCAGGACCGCGAGCGGCCGAGCGCCCCCTCATCGGATGAGGCAGGTCCTCGCCGCGATCGACAGGCTGGAGGAAGAGACGTGAGCGGAACGGATCACTACACGTATCGAGTGCGCTGGTCGGCCGAGGACACGGCTTGCCTCGGTACCGTTGCGGAGCTTCCCTCGCTGTCCTGGCCGGCGGACGAGCGCACGGAGGCGTTCGAAGACTCGTTGCCGATGTGGTGGAGGAGATGATCGACTCCGGGGCCGGGCCGACTTGGACGGACGCCCCCTGACAGATCATCGTCGAACCGTTCGCCGTGCCCGGAAGCGCCTTTACTACTTCGCCGCTTCCGCGTCCATCGGGTCCAGAGCCATGTCCTACGGTGCCAGGCCAAGGACGAACAACCTACCGGGTGGCGACCTCGATCACAGCGCCGACATGGTCGGCCTCCGGTGCCGGTTCATTCCACACCCGCGCCTGGTCGGCCCCGTGCCCGGCCAGAACGCCCTCCCACACGTGGGGTTCGTAGGCCCACGGCTACACCCACACCCGGCGGCTGTTCGGCCGGCCTACGCACGGCCGGAGAGGGTACCGGATCGGCGGCGAGACAGAGGAGATCGTGCGCACCCTCGCGTCCGCGCACCGGCACGGGCCCGGGTGATGCACCGGCCGGGAGTGACTACACCAGGTCGCCTCGAATCCGGCGCCGCACGTGCTCGGAGACGTTCACCACCCGCCACTGCATCGGCTCACCGACCGCCTCGTAGACAGCCTCGTACAGCTCCCGTGAGCACTGCCGCATGAGGGCCTCGTCAGCCCTACGGAGTAACTCACCGTTCAGCTGTCTGCTCACTGACTCCATGTCCCCATGCTCGCTCGCGGTGTGTCTGCTGCTCGCTCTCATGGGGCTGCTCCCTGGTCGATGGAACTGGATTTCCAGTCCAACTTCCAGGGAGCGGTTCATTCGGCAGACCGGCTACCACAATCCGTGATCCGGCCACGTCAACAAGCCGCCTGTGAGATTATGCAGGCACCCCCCGCATGAGGAGACTTGAATGAGAGCTCCGCGCACTGCGCTTTCCCGGATCGCCGTCGCCGCATCCGGATGTACCTGCATGTACTGCAACTTCCCGAACCGGACCGCCGCCGACATCTGCGAAAACCCTTTCTGCTGCAAGGGCCGCGACGGAAACAAAAAGAAGTAACCATTTCGGTTCACACGAAAAAGGAGTTCCGGTGAGCCCCCACCCCCCCACCCCCGACCAACCACACCACCCGGCACACACCAACGCCCCGGACGGCCCGATCCGCGTCATGGTCGTGGACGACCACGCCCTGTTCCGGCGCGGTCTGGTGTCCGTCCTGGACGAGGAGGCGGACATCAACGTGGTCGGCGAGGCGGGGGACGGCGAAGAGGCGATCCGGCTCGCCGCCCGGTCCCGTCCCGACGTGGTCCTCATGGACGTGTGGATGCCGCACGCCCGCGGCATCGAGGCCTGTCCGCGCATCCGCGAGTCGGTCCCGGGCACCAGGTTCGTCATGCTGACCATGAGCGACGAGGAGTCCGACCTGTTCGACGCGCTCAAGGTCGGCGCGTCGGGTTACCTGCTCAAGGAGATCGCGGTCACCGATATCGCGGAGACCATCAGGACGATCGCTGCCGGGCGACCCTCGATCAACCAGGCCATGGCCACGAAACTCATCGGGGAGTTCGCCGAGCTTGCCAAACAGGACAGCAGCCCGCCGGAGCGGCCGGTGATACCGCAGTTGACCCCTCGGGAGGCGGAGGTGCTCGCGTTGGTCGCCCGGTCTTTGAATAACCGGGTGATCGGGGAACGGCTGTTCATCACAGAGAACACGGTGAAGAACCACGTGCGCAACATCCTGGAGAAACTCCAGGTCCACTCCCGTACCGAGGCGGCTATTTACGCTGTGCGGGCCGGGTACGTGTCTCCCTGACCTCGGCCCGGTTCTGGGTCACGGTTCCGGGAAGTCCCCACCCTGCGGTGTCCGCTGGTGGTCCCACGGTCCGGGGCCGTACCCACCCCGCCAGGTCGGGCCGCGGGGGGATCACCCGTCCCAGGTCCCGGCCGTGCGGCTGCTCCCGCCGGGACGCTCCCGTCGTGGTGCGGTTCGGGGCGAACTCCGGGGAGAACAGGTCCCCGGTCGTGCCGGCGACGTGGTGGTGCAGAGCGAAGGCGGAGGCCGCCGCCATCCGCCGCACGGCGGAGGGTTCGCCCGCAGGTGACGCGCTCCCGCCCGCCCTGTCGCCACCGTCGATGCGTACCGGTTCGCCCCCGGAGGGGCCGCCTTCTCGGCGCTACACCGCATTCCGTCTCCTCTCGATCAATTCGGGTTCGGGTGGGGACACCAGCCCTGGCAGGCGCTTCCGAATTCGACCGCCAGGGCTGTTTCGGGTGGGCGGCGTGCATCCACCGAGCCGGGCCCATGAACCGACCGGTTCGTCGGACCTGCCGGGCCGAGGTGAATCAGCCTTCACCTGGATGCCGGAGGCCCGACCGAACCGCGCGTCGGGTGCCCACCGGTGTGCCGGTTCCAGAGCGGGATCGCGGCAACCACGGATATCTCTCAAGAACGTGTCGTTATGTGTGGTCATGGCGAGAAGAAAGCCGGTCGACGAAGCGGCTGTCACACTCTTCGCGTGAGAGCGTCTTGCTCTGCGCTCAGAATCCGGTATGTCCCAGGGGTGCGGTGACCTCTTCGCGACGGCTGTGCGCGATACCCGGAACCGGGAACCCGGCCACCTGGAGTTCACCGCGACCGAGTGGACCGTTCTCCTCGGCACCCTCACCACGCGGTGACGCCTTTGGAAGGCCGGCCGGCCCCGCCGAGAAGGATGTGGCGGGGCCACTCCTTTTTCCGGTCCCGGTTCCCGCCCCGAGTGCGTCGATCGGGTGACGGGGAGTGTGTCGTCAGGTGACATGAAGTGATCGCGAGGTGAGGAGAAAACCTCATTACGGACGGTCCGCTTCCCTCGTACGCGGGTGGGCGAAGCGGGAGGAAAACGCGTCGCCCGTCAGCCTCTCGTGACCTTCCCGTTTCTCATCGCCCCGCTTCCGGGAAGCCTCTGACTTGCGCGTTCACCCGGCCTTCATCCGGACCCCCGGACCCCCGGGCCCGCCGTGGACGCGCGTCAGATCGGCGCCTTCGCGCCCCTCGTGAGAGCAGAGCCATGAGCGACACGCAGCAGCCGCCCGTCGAACCCCTCGGTCTCCTCTTCCCGTCACCGGGCCGCCTTGAGCCCGCGCCCGCACCCAACGAGGTGTGGCGTCTGCCCGGCGGCATCGCCTGGATCCACCTGGCGAAAGGACACCGCGGTCTCACCCGCCCCGTCCTCCTCTCCGACGGCTTCGAGACCGGCCCCAGCGACCTGGAAGAACTCTGGCAGGGCCTGGAACGGGGCGACCACCCCTTCATCACCGAACTCCGCCGTCGCGGCCACGACCTCGTGCTCGTCGGCTACGACGAACGCAGCGCCTCACTCCTCGACAACGCGCGAACCGTGCGGGAGGCCGTCCTCCGTACCATCGCGCAGCGCTCCGGTTCCGAACCCCTCGTCGTCGGCGGCCTCAGCATGGGCGGCCTGATCACCCGTTACGCCCTCGCGAAGCTGGAACACGAGGGCATCGACCACCAGACCGCGACCTACCTCTCCATCGACACCCCCCACCGGGGTGCCTGGGTGCCCATCGGCATCCAAAAGCTCGCGCACCTCCTCACCGCGACCCCCGCCCTCTCGGCACAGATCAACAGCCCCGCCGCCCGGGAACTGCTGTGGCGGCACGTGGCCACCGTCGACGCCGAACCGGCGGAGGACGCCCGCCGCACCGAGTTCCTCACGGCCCTGCGCCAGGTGGGGGACTGGCCCCGCGTCCCACGTCTGCTGGGTGTGGCCAACGGCCGGGGCGACGGTGCGCGATCGGGCGTGTCACCCGGAACGGAGGCGCTGCGGGTGACCGGCGGCTGGTTCGCCGGCACCACCCTCTACACCCAGGCCGAGGGCGACAAACAGCTCGTGGCCCAACTCAAGGGGCGGCTCACGGAACACGAGTCGCGCACCACCGGCCTGTCCGCCCTGGACGGCGCACCCGGTGGAACCCTGGAGTCCTACGGCCTCGCCGCAGATCGGCTCAAGGCGACCGGACCCATCGAGGTGTCCGTCCGGAAGGTGTGCTTCGTGCCCACGGTGAGCGCGGTCTCGATCGGTGAACTCGACGACCCCTACGCGAACGTCGGTGCCCTGGGAGCGGAGAGGAGCGACCTGGACGAGTTCCTCGTGGCGGACACCGACGAACCGCACACCCACATGAGCGAGGCCGCCGGAACCTGGATCCTGGACCGTTTGCCGAACTGACGATCGGGCGCCCCGGGCCACGGCCACGGGGCCACGGGGCCACCTCCGGCGGGCGTTCCCGCCGCCTTCCGGTGTCGCGGGGGTGGCCCCACCCCCCGAGCGATCGGTCCGAAAGGGAGTCTGGAGACCGGCTGCCGCGAGGGTTATCGTTCTCGTCCGTGACCGAATCGACTCACCTGGACAGGACCCGGGCGGCCTATGACACCGTGGCCGCCGACTACGCCGAGATCGCGCGCGACGATCTGGACGACAAGCCCTTGGACCGGGCCCTGCTCGCGGCGTTCGCCGAACGCGTGCGGGCGGGCACCGGTGAGGTCGCCGACCTCGGCTGCGGGCCGGGCCGCATCACGGCCTTCCTGCGCTCCCTCGGGGTGGAGGCGTTCGGCGTCGACCTGTCGCCGGGGATGATCTCCGTCGCGCGCCGTGAGCACCCGGACCTGCGGTTCGAGGTCGGATCGATGACCGCGCTGGACCTCGGCGACGGATCGCTCGCGGGCGCCGTGGCCTGGTACTCGACCGTGCACACACCGCCGGACCTGCTGCCGACGGTGTTCGCCGAGATCCATCGGGTACTGGCCCCGGGAGGCCATCTGGTGATCGCGTTCAAGGCGGGTGACGAACTGCGGCACCTGACCCACGCCTACGGGCACGACCTGTCGCTGGACGTCCACTGGACGCCGCCCGAACGCATCGCCGATCTGCTGACCGGGGCCGGGCTCGTCGTGAACGCCCGGCTGATCCGCGCCCCGGAGGAGAGCGAGAGGTCCTACGCGGGCCGGCAGGCGTTCCTCCTGGCCCACAAACCCGGTGAGTCGTAGCCGGGAAACCGGGGGCGGGCCGTCGGGGAACGGCCGTCGCGTTCTCGTGGGCGCGGGGTCCACTCCGTCGCCTCGCCATGACCGGCCGACCGCACCGGGGTGACCGGGTGGCGGACCGGCACTCCGGGGGACCGCGCCCCTCAACGGGAGTGACGGGCCCTGGCGCGTATACGGGCGGCCGAGACGGGGTCGTGCACCGACAGCGCGTTGATGGGCGGCTGTGGCATGCGCTCGGGCCCGTCGTCATCGGCGAGGAGGAGCAGCGGGAGCGTGCCGGCCTCCCCGGGAGCCGGGGTGTGGTCGATCCCGGCCTCCCTGAGCGTCTTCCAGCCCGCGTCCGTGCGGGGCCGGGTGAAGAGGGGGTCGCCCGCTTCGAGCGGACGCGGGAGGGAGCCGGCGACCGCCCACATCGATTCCGTGTCCGTCGGCTCGACGAACGTCAGCCCGAGCGGCGTGGGCAGGTAGAGCGTGCCGCCGTCGACCCCGACCGGGGTGGCGGCCCGGACGCGGTCGGGGGAGAACACGTCGACGCGGTCGCCGGAGGCCATGGGCTCGTCCGCTCGTGGAAGCACGGGGAGGCAGGGGTTCTCGACGTTGGTACCCCGGTCCGCCCCCTGCCCCGCGTTTTCGCGACGTTCCTTCCGAGTTCGGGTCTGGTGTGACACCAGAGGTTTCGGGGAACATCCTCATCTCCAACAGAACCGACTCACAGGAGCACCTCATGGAGGGCTACGGGGCCCAGATCGGCCTCGTGCTGGTCTTGGTCGTGGTGAACGCCTTGTTCGCCGGTAGTGAGATCGCCCTGGTCACCCTGCGGGAGGGCCAGATCCGCCGCCTGGAAGGGCGCGGACCCGGGGGGCGCGCCGTGGCGCGACTGGCCCGGGACCCCAACCGGTTCCTCGCCACCATCCAGATCGGCATCACGCTCGCCGGCTTCCTGGCCTCCGCGACCGCCGCCGTCTCGCTGGCCCGCCCCCTCGTCGAACCGCTCGAATTCTTCGGTTCCTACGCCGGCCCCGTCTCGATCGTGCTGGTCACCGTCCTGCTGACCTTCGTCACGCTGGTCCTGGGCGAGCTGGCCCCCAAGCGCATCGCCATGCAGCGGTCGGAGGCCTGGGCGTTGATGGTGGCGCGTCCGCTGGACCTGCTGGCCACCATGTCCCGCCCCGTGGTGTGGCTGCTCGGCGTCTCCACGAACCTGATCGTGCGGCTCCTCGGCGGTGATCCCAACGCCGAGCGGGAGGACGTCACCGAGGAGGAGCTGCGGGACATGATCGTCTCGCGCGGCGACATCACCCCCGAGCAGCGGCACATCCTGTCGGGCGCGTTCGAGATCCGCGAGCGCAAGGTCCGCCAGGTCCTGGTCCCGCGACCCGACGTCGACGTCGTCCCCTCCGGGACCGGCGCACGGGAGGCGTTGCGCCTTCTCGTCGACCACGGCCACTCGCGGGCCCCCGTGGTGGCCGCCGGGGACATGGACGACGTCCTCGGGGTGGTCCACTGGACGGACCTCATCGACAAGGGCGACACCGACGTCGCCGCGCTGGTCCGCGAACCGTTACTGCTCCCCGACTCCCTGTCGGTCTCCGAAGCGCTGCGCCGGATGACCACCGACCGCCGTCAGATGGCCGTGGTCATCGGCGAGAACGGTGAGCTCGGCGGCATCGTCTCGCTGGAGGACCTGCTGGAGGAGATCGTCGGCGACATCGCCGACGAGACCGACGAGGACCCCGAGGTGACCCACCTGGACGGAGGTTCCCTGCGCGTGCCCGGCACCTATCCCGTGCACGACCTGCCGCTGCTGGGGGTGGAGATCGAGAACCCCCCCGAGGGCGCCTACGTGACGGTCGCCGGGATGGTGCTGGTCATCCTCGGGCACATCCCCGTCGGGCCGGGCGAGCGGGTGGACCTGGGCGGGTGGACCGCCACGGTCGCGGCGGCGAACGGACGGGTGATCAGCGCGCTGGTCCTCGCGCCCGAACCGTCAGCGCTTGCGCAGCACCAGTAGCAGGTTCCAGGTGACGATCTCGCGCAGTCCCGGGACGTGGACGACCGGTCGCATCCAGGTCGGCAGGTAGCGGGGCCGGATGTCCACCACGTCGACGTCGGTGCGGCCGCGCGCCCAGCGCAGCATCTCGTGCGCGTGCGCCGCGTACATGGTGCGACCGAAGTCGTTCTTGGGTCGACGCCCGTTGCGGCGGGTGAACCGCTCGGCGGCGTACCGGCCGCCGAGGTAGTGCCACGGCGAGGTCTCGTGCCCGCCCCAGGGCGAGAGCCAGAGCGTGTACGACAGGTAGACGAGTCCGTCCGGGCGGGTCACCCGGACCATCTCGTCGGCCATGCGCGTCCTGTCCGGTACGTGCTCCAGCACGTTGGAGGAGAAGCACACGTCCACCGAGCCGGTGCGCAGCGGCAGGTCCAGGGCGCTGCCCTGGAGGGCGAACGCGTCGGCGGCCCGGCCGTGCAGGGTCATCTCGTGGGCGTCGGAGTCGACGCACAGGCAGCGGGCGCCCGCCTCGCGGAGCGCGTCGGCGAAGTATCCCGGGCCGCCGCCCACGTCCACCACGAGTCTTCCGTCCAGCGGCGTGTACGAGCGCAGCTGGGCGACGGTGTCGCGGGCGAGCGTCCCGTAGAAGAACGCCGGGTCGGTCTGCTCCTTGCGGAACGCCGAGAACAGCGCGACGGAACGGCCGAGGGTGGCGCGGAACGGCACGGTGCCGTCCGGGCGGGTGGCGACGCTCATCCGTCCACCGCCACGTAGTGGCGCAGGTGACGCCAGTGGTCGCCGCCCCAGTACTCGTCGGAGGCGACGACGCGGGCCTGGGGGAGGAGTTCGGCGAGCCGTTCGGTGCGCAGGGTGTGCATCCGCATCGGCGCCGGGTAGCGCAGGAGCGTCCGCTGCGCCCAGGCCACGAGGGGCCAGGGGGCGTACCGGAAGACCAGCCCCTTGAAGGTGCGGCGTTCGGACTCGGGCACGCCCAGGACCAGGGCTCCGCCCGGACGCACCACCCGGGCGAACTCGCGGACGTACCCCTCGGCCAGGTCCGGGGGCAGGTGCTGGAGGACGAGGTCGGTGTAGACGAGGTCGAAGGAGTCGTCGTCGAAGAGCGAGAGGTCGGGGCGTTCGTTGAGGACGAACTCGATGCGCCCGCCGGAGCGGTCCAGGCGCCGGGCCTCCTCCAACATGGGGGCGGAGATGTCCACGCCCACCACCCGGTCGAAGTGCGCGGCCAGCGCGTTGGACAACCGGCCGGCGCCGCAGCCGAAGTCGAGCACCCGGCCGCCCTCGGGGCGCAGCCCGAGTTCGGTCAGGCGGGCCACCGCCGGGTCGACGTCGGTCCGGCCGGAGGCGAGGAACTCGTCGTCGTCCCATCCGCCATCGCGTTTGGCGGGGTCGACGCACACCGCCCACAGCGGCTCCGTGGCCCCCAGCCGGGTCCAGTCACGGCGGACCTGTTCGAGTCCCACCGACATCACCTCCAGGGTGCGCGCGTCCCCCGGGTGGAACGTGTTGGATCACGTTCCCATCCCGGACCTCCCGTGTGGAAAGGCCAGTGTCAACGGTACGGGTCAAAACTGGAACCTGTTGTATTCTGGCATCCGTTTTCCGGCTTGGCCAACCAGCGGCGGGGAGAGTATCGATGCCGTCAGCAACCCCCACGACCGGCCCGGAGGGAAGGTCGGGGTCCGAGGTCAGGGTACGTCGCCCGGTCGAGGAGCCCGAGGCCGAGGGGCCGGGCATCGGAGCCCTCGTCACCGAGACGCTCCGGTCGCTGCGCGAGATCTCCGGGGACAACGTGTTCCGGGCGGCGATGGCGATCCTGGTGGTGGCCGTGGCCGCCAAGGTGTACGTGCTGAACGCGTCGTACTTCGTCGAGGACGACTTCCTGTTCTTCGGTGCCGCCTACGCCACCGACCTCACCCCCGACTACCTGTTCTCCCTGCACAAGGGCCACTTCATGCCCGGGGCGATGTTCCTGGTCTACCTCCAGACGGCCTTCTGGCCCTACAACTGGTGGGTCGGCGCCGGGGTCATGCTGGGCCTCCAGACGCTCGCGCTGTTGGTCCTCCTGCGGTTGACGTGGGAGCTGTTCGGGCGGCGGTGGGCGCTGCTCGTCCCGTTCACCGTCTACGCCCTGGCCCCGTTGACGATCCCGGTCCTGGGCTGGTGGGCGGCCGCCCTCAACGCGGTGCCGTTCCAGCTGGCCATCCTGCTCGCCCTGTTGTGGACGGTCCGCCACGTGCGCACCGACGACCCCCGCTACGCCTGGTGGGCGGTCGGGGCGATCGTGTTCGGCATGCTCTTCTCGGTGAAGGCGTTGTTCCTGCCCGCGCTGGTGTTCGTGTTCGCCATCGCCTTCCTCTACCCCGGCGGCCTGTTCGCCGCGGCCCTGCGGGCGTTCCGGGCGCACCGCGCGTTCTGGTCGGTGCTGGTCGCCATGACCTTCGGCTACCTGGTCCTGTACCTGTTCAGTCAGAACACCGGGAGCGGCGGTGAGGGCGCCGGGGTGCCCGAGTGGGAGGCGGCCTCGGAGCTGCTGCGGCGCATGTTCGGCCAGGTCTTCCCGGTGGGCGCGCTGGGCGGCCCCTTCGAGTGGTCGATCATCACCCCCGCCGGCGGTCTCGTCGAGCCGCGGGGCTTCGTGGTCCTGGGCGCCGGCGCGATGTGGGTCCTCATCGTCCTGAGCAGTCTGTGGCTGCGCGGTCGCGCCTGGCGGGCGTGGGCCCTGCTGCTCGGGTACCTGCTCTTCGTGGACGCCATCCCGACGGTGATCGCGCGCGGCCGCGGTCACGGCCTGGCGGGCGCCGATCCCCGCTACGTCGCCGACGCGGCGCTGATCTTCGCCCTGTGCCTGGCTCTGGCCTTCCTGGTGGTGCGCGAACAACGGGCCCGGGAATCGGTGGGCACCGCGGGGGCCGCGCCCTCGGTCCGGGCCGCCCCGGGGCGGCGGGCGCGCCGCAACCGGGCCATCGCGGCGGGCGCCCTGACGGTCGGGTACGCGGCCGGGGCCCTGTACTCCACCCACACCTACGCGGACACCCTCAACGGGGAGCGGCTGCGCGAGTACCTGGGCAACGTGCGCGCGTCCATGGCGGACCTGCCGGAGGAGGGCGCCTTCTACCCGCGTCCGGTCCCGGTGGAGGTGGTCCTGGACTGGAACGGGGACCGCAGACTGACCTCCTACGTGCTGCCGCCGCTGGCCCCGGGGGACGAGGGCGACCGCTTCGCCCTCCCCGAGCAGGGGCCGGCCGCCTACGTGTTCGACGACGACGGGAACCTCGTGCCCGGTGAGCACACCCTGTTCAGCAGCACGTTCGCGCCCGGACCCGAGCACGACTGCCTGGGCACGCTGGACGGCGCGGTCTCCTGGCCCGCGCTGGCGCTGGGCGGCCCCGAGCAGGTCGCGACGTTCGCCTACACCTCCGACCGCGACGCGCAGCTGGTGGTGTCGGTGGGCGGCGGCTGGATCGAGACGGTCCTGCCGGCCGCACCCGGGGGCGGGTTCTGGCACGTTCCGGTACCGCAGCAGGGGGACCGGCTCTCCCTGCTCACCGAGGGCGAGGAGGCCGTCTGCATGACGGCGGTGGCCCTCGGCAAGCTCGCGCCGAACGAGCGGAGCGCGCACCCGATCCCGCTCTCTCAGGAGGACGCCCACGAGGGGGACGCCGAGGGCACCGACGACACGGAGACCTCGGAGGAGCCCGAGTCCTCCGAGGACACGGGGGCCGATGCGGAGGCGTCCGACTGACCCGGGCCTCAGACCCGGCGGGGTTCCCGGAAGAAGCGGCGCGACCAGCGGCGGGACGGCTCCTCCACCCACCGGTGCGTGGCCGCGGCCAGCAGCACCGTCGCGATCGTCACGGGGATCATGTCCAGCCAGAACGTGCCGGTGAAGATCTCCTGTCCCGTGAAGTCGCGCCACAGGTACAGCACCAGGAACTGCCACAGGAACACGCCGTAGGAGACCTTCGCCAGGAACTGGCACACCCGGTGCCGTAGCAGCGCCTCCATCCAGCGGCCGTCGCGCCAGGCGGTGGGGGACCGCAGTGGTTCGGGAGGTCCGACGGGGCGGGGCGCCAGGGCGGCCGGGGCGATGATGAAGAAGGCGAAGCCGATGTCGGCCACCGACGACGCGATGGAGGTCCACAGGTCGCCGGAGCCGATGAAACGGCCGCCGGTGGCATCGGTGGCCGCCAGGGCGAGGAAACCGCCCGCCGTCAGCCAGCACACCCCCGGGGCGGAGGCGATGGTGCGGCAGAACCGCCGCACCGGCCCGTCCGGACCGGACTCGCGCCAGGCCCACTCCGACAACGCGGCCAGTGCCATCCCGGCGGCGAACATGCCGAGCGTGCGCGGCAGCCAGGCGTGCATGTAGTGGCGCGGCTCGGGGAAGAACTGCGGCCACAGCGCCGCGAACCCCAGCGCGGCCATCACGCCCAGCCCCCACAACAGTCGGCGGCCCCGCGCGTCCACGGTCCGGCCCCGGCGCGCCCACAGCGACAGCAGCAGGGCGAACAGCGGCAACAGCAGGTAGAAGCTCACCTCGACGGACAGACTCCACATCTGTCCGAGCCCGTAGGGGCCGGTGCCCACCCACGTGGGGTCGGTGTTGAACGGGAAGGTCAGGGTCATGACCTCCAGCCAGTACCGCGGCGAGCCGAGGTGCTCGCGTGAGTAGATCAGCAGTGCGGCCAGGGCCACCACCCAGTAGGCGGGGAACACGCGCACCACCCGCCGCCACAGGTAGGTGCGGTTGGAGGGGCCGCGCCGTCCCTCCAGGGCGGCCCGCGCCCAGGGGCGGTAGAGCAGGACCCCGGACAGGGTGAAGAACAGCGGCACCGCCAGGTCGAACGCGGAGAGCACACCGCCCAGTACACCGGGGGCCAGCGAGTCGCCGGTCTCGGTGGCGACGTGGAAGACCAGGACCATGAGGGCGGCCACGGCGCGGATGCCGTCGAGGCTCTCGTGGCGGCCGTCGACCTGCGGCAGGAGCCGGGCGGGATCGGGGCCGTGAGAGGTGGTGCGCGCGCCGCCGGAGGGGGTGCCGGTGGGGTCCTCGGGCGCGGAGGGAATGGGCGCCATGGGGCCTTCCAGGACGGGTGGGAGTCGAAACACGTCTCACTAGAACGTGTTATAAAAATTCAGACACGCCCTGGTGACGTCGTTCACTACTGGGCAGTACTCTACCCGGAACTGAAGCTAGTTCCACTGAAGCCCGTTCCAGATCCGGACCCACATCGCCCAGGAGGGCACATGCGCCGTACCGTTGCGGTCGTTCTCATCGGGTTCGGGGTCTTCTTCCTCGCCGTAGCACCCCTCATGCGCACATGGGTGTCGAGCTCCCTGATGAAGACCCCCCTGACCTACTACAGCGAGACCGTCAACGTCGCCGAGGGAGCGACCTACTTCAACATCGAGGAGGTCGAACTCGTCGAGAACGCCACCCTGGAGGCGCACTCCACGATCCGGGCCGACGTGGCCTCCAGCACCGACGAGGTCGTGGTCTGGGACCAGTTCACCTGGTTGAAGGACGCCGACACCGACTTCGGCATCACCTCCACCAGTCGCCGCGCCGGCCACGACCGGGTCACCGGCCAGGCCGTCGACTGCTGCGACTCGATGGTGAACGAGGAATCCACCGTCCAGAGCGGTCAACTCTGGAAGTTCCCCTTCTTCACCGAGCAGCGCGACTACGACTTCTTCGAGACGACGGTCAAGGAGATCGTCCCGATGGAGTTCAAGGGCGTCGAGGACGTCGAGGGCGTCGAGGCCTACCGCTTCGAGCAGGTCGTGGACGGCGAGGTCGTCGGCGAGCGCACCCTCCCGCGCTCGGTCGCCGGTCTGGAGGGCGACGGTGACGTCACCGGTGACGAGGTCTTCTCCATCACCCGCACCTACTGGATCGAGCCCACCACCGGTTCCCCCCTCAAGGTCAGCGAGGACCAGAACCGCGTCGTCGTCGTGGACGGCGAGGAGGTCCTCACCATCCTCGACGCCGAACTGGTCTTCGACGACACGTCCGTCCAGAACGCCCTGGCCAACTCCGAGCAGGGCCGCACCGTGCTGCCGCTGATCCACACCACGATCCCGCTCGCCGCCCTCATCATCGGCGCCGGGTTCACCGCGATCGGCGTCATCCTGTTTCTCACCGGCCGGAGCCGTGACCACCACAACTGAAGGTCCCGAGCGACCCCGACCTCACCGGAACGGGTGGGGCGGGGCCGTCCGGACGGCCGGAAGGGCGAACGGATGACATCGGTGGTACCGGGGACCGGGAGCGGGGGGATCCCGCCCGGTGCCCGCCGCGGCCCGGCCTCCCTCCCGCTCGCCCTGGTGCGGGCCTGCCGGCCACGCCAGTGGCTCAAGAACCTCCTGGTCCTGGCCGCCCCCGCCGCGGCCGGGGTGCTGTCCGACCCCCGGCCGCTGCTCACCTGCGCGGCGGTGTTCGTCCTGTTCTGCGCGGCGGCGAGCGGTACCTACCTGCTCAACGACGTTCGCGACATCGAACGCGACCGCGCACACGAGCGCAAACGCCACCGGCCGATCGCCGCCGGGCTGGTCCCCGTCCCCCTCGCGGTGGCCGTCGGGATCACCCTGTGCGTCCTGGCCCCGGCGGCCTCCCTCGCCCTGGGCGAGCCCCTGCTCACCGGGGTCATCGGCGGGTACGTGCTGCTCACCCTCGCCTACACCCGCTACCTCAAGGACGTCGCGGTCTGCGACCTGGTCGTGGTCGCCGCCTGCCACGTGCTGCGCGCCGTCGCCGGCGGCGTCGCCGTGGGCGTCCCGCTGACCTCGTGGTTCGTCATCGTCGTGTCCCTGGCCGCGCTGCTGGTCGTGGTCGGCAAACGCGAGGCCGAACTGCGCGCCCTGGGCGAGGGCCCCGCGAACGGCCCGGTCCGGGCCACCCTGCGCGCCTACACCCCCACCTACCTGTCCCAGACCCGCACCATGGCGTCGGCGGCGATGGTCGTCACCTACTGCCTGTGGGCGCTGGAGCAGGACGGCGGCGCGCAGAACCTCTTCCACGTGGGCAGTATCGTTCCCTTCATCATGTTCGTCCTGCGCTACAACCTGCTCGTGGACCGGGGCGTGGGTGAGGAGCCCGAGGAGATCGCGCTGCGCGACCGCCCCCTCCAACTGATCCTCGTCGCCCTCACCGCCCTGGTGGGGCTGGGCATCCATCTCTGAAGGGGGAACCCTCCGTGCCATCGCAGCCGGAACGCCCCGTACTCCTCACCGGGTGGGGGCGCACCGCGCCCACCGCCGCCCGCGTCGTCCGTCCGCGCACGGCGGCGCAGGTCGCCGAGGCCCTGGCCGGGGCCGGGCCGCGCGGCGTCCTCGCCCGTGGTCTGGGCCGCTCCTACGGCGACGCCGCGCAGGCGGCCGGGGGCACGGTCCTGGACTGCACCGGGCTCACCGGGCCGATCCGCCTGGACACCGAACGCGGCGAGGTCACCGTCCCGGCCGGGGTGTCCTTCGACCGGCTCATCGCCCACCTGCTCCGGCGCGGACACTTCGTTCCGGTGACCCCCGGCACCCGCCAGGTCACCGTGGGCGGGGCGATCGCCGCCGACGTCCACGGCAAGAACCACCACGTCGACTCGTCCCTGGGCGCGCACGTGCGCGCCCTGACCCTGGCCTTGCCCACCGGGGAGGCGCTGCGGCTCACCCCCGCCGGCGACGACCCCGAGTTGTTCCGGGCGACCCTGGGCGGGATGGGCCTGACCGGCGTCATCACCGAGGCCACCCTGGCGGTGCTGCCGGTGGAGACCTCCCACATGCGCGTCGACACCGACCGCACCGACTCCCTGGACGCCACCCTGGACCTGATGTCGCGCACCGACGCCGACTACCGGTACACGGTGTGCTGGGTGGACCTGCTGGCCCAGGGGGGTGCGATGGGGCGCGGGGTGGTCACCCGGGCCGACCACGCGCGCCTGCGCGACCTGCCGCCGCCGCTGCGCCGCGATCCGCTGCGCCATCGCTCCGGGACCCTGCTGGCCGCACCGCCGTGGGTGCCTCCCGGGCTCCTCAACTCCTGGACCGTGGGCGCGTTCAACACCGTCTACCGGGGCGCCGCGCCCCGGCGCCGACGCGGACAGGCCCAGCCGATCGGCGGGTTCTTCCACCCGCTGGACGCCGTTCGCGACTGGAACCGGCTGTACGGCCCGCGCGGACTCACGCAGTACCAGTTCGTGGTCCCGTTCGGGGCGGAGGAGACCCTCGTCGGCATCATGGAGGGGTTGTCCCGGGCGGGCGCGCCGTCGTTCCTGACCGTCCTCAAGCGGATGGGCGCGGCCACCGAGGGCCACCTGTCGTTCCCCCGCCCCGGGTGGACGCTCGCCGTGGACCTGCCCGCGGACCTGCCCGGTCTGGGTGGGCTCCTGCGCGGCTTCGACGAACGGTTGCTCGCCGCGGGCGGCCGCCTCTACCTGGCCAAGGACGGCCGGGCCGACGCCGAGACGATCCACGCCATGTACCCCGACCTGCCCGCCTGGCGCAAGGTCCGGGAGCGGGCCGACCCCGACGGGGTGCTCGTCTCCGACCTGGCCCGCCGACTGCGGCTCCTGTGACGCCTCACCCGGAAGGACAACTGAGAACCATGCGCGACTCGGTGGGAACCGTGCGGACCGTGCTGCTGCTCGGCGGCCGCAGCGAGATCGGTCTGGCCATCGTCGAACGGCTGGTCCGCGAGGGCGCCCGCGAGGTGGTGCTGGCCGCCCGGGGCGGCGTGGAGGAACCTCCGAGCGCGCCGGCCGCGCTGGGCGCCACCGTCCACTCCCTGGAGTTCGACGCGACCGCGCCCGACACCCACACCGCCACCGTCAAGGAGGCGGTGGCCCTGGTGGGAGACCTGGACGTGGTGGTGGACGCCTTCGGGGTGTTGGGGGACCAGGCCGGGTACGAGGCCGACCCGGCGTCCGCGGCCCGGGCGGCGGCGGTCAACTACACCGGCCACGTCTCGGCGGGTCTGGCCGTGGCCGCCCGGCTGCGCGAACAGGGTCACGGGGCCCTGGTGGTGCTGTCGTCGGTGGCGGGCGTGCGGGTGCGCAGGTTCAACTTCGTGTACGGCTCGGCCAAGGCCGGCCTGGACGGGTTCGCCCAGGGCCTCGCCGACTCCCTGCACGGCAGCGGGGCGCGGGTGCTGGTGGTCCGCCCCGGCTACGTGCCCACCCGGATGTCGGCGCACGTGGACCCCGCCCCGTTCCCGGCCACTCCGGGACAGGTCGCCGACGCGGTGTCGGCGGGGCTGCGCTCGGGCGCGACCACGGTGTGGGCGCCCCGAGTGCTCCAGCCGCTCTTCGCGGGGCTGCGCCTGATGCCGCGCCCGCTCTGGCGCCGCCTGGGCCGCTGAGCGAGGCCTCCCGCGCCCACGGGACCCGCGCGGTCACGAGTCGCGGGAGCCCTCGGCCTCACCGTCCGAGGACGACCGTGGGGCCCGCCGGACGGCGGGCCCCACGCGTCACTTCCTCACTTCTCGACGCCGTCGGCGGTGAGCCGGTAGAACGCCAACGGGACCAGGCACAGCAGCATGACCGCGGCCGGGACCAGGGTGCTGCCGATCAGCATGCCCCGCAGTGCCTCGTCGGACTGTACGACGACCTCGCCCGCGCCCGACTCCACGTAGCCGCTCAGGGCCAGCGACAGCGACAGCAGGCCGGTGCCCACCGACTGGGCCAGCGCCTCGCCCGCCGTCCACACGCCCGAGAGCACACCGCCCTGTCGGCGGCCGTCCTCGCTCGCGGCCAGACAGTCGGCCAGCATCGACCACGGCAGCAGCATCGACCCCGACAGGCCGATGCCCACCAGCACCGAGGAGACGACCGCGATCGGCACGCCCCCCAGCGGGATGCACAGCAGTCCCAGGCCGCCCAGGGAGAACACCAGGGCCGAGTAGGCGGCAGCCCGGCGCTTGTCCACCCGCACGGAGATCCGCCGCCACAGCGGCGCCGTGGCCATCAACGGGACCAGCACGCACACCATGAGGATGCTGGTGTAGGCCGGCTCGCCCATGACGTTCGCCGTCACGTACGGCACGCCCGCCACCATCGTGCCGCTCGCCACCGCCATCAGCAGGTTGGCGGGGAACAGCACCCGGAAGTACCGGTGCGTCAACGCCGTCCGCAACTGGACGACCATGCCCTCGGTGCGGTGCGGGAACACGGTGCGCGGCGCGCCGCGCGTGCCGATCACCGAACCCAGCATCGACGCCAGCACGACGACGCCCATGACCAGGCCCATCAGCCGGTAGCCGGTCACCTCGTCCGCGGGGATGTCCTTGAGCACCGGGGCCAGCGCCCCGCCCAGCATCAGGGCCAGGCCCACGAACACGGTCCGCCACGCGGTGAACGTGGACCGCTCGTGGTAGTCCGAGGTGATCTCCCCGGGCATGGCCGCGTGCGGCACCTGGAACACCGACGACGCCAGCGCCGCCAGGACGAACACGCCCGCCACGTACGCCGCCGCTCCGTTCCCCTGGAGCGGCGGGCCGGCGAACATCGCCGCGAACAGCAACGGCAGGGTCAGCGCACCGGCCAGCATCCACGGCCGGCGCGGTCCCCACGAGGACCGGGTCCGGTCCGACCAGACCCCGATGTAGGGGCTGATCGCGAGGTCGACCAGCTTGGGCAGGAGCACCACCGCGCCGGCGACCAGCGGGCTCACCGCGAGGGTGTCGGTGAGGTAGATGAGCAGCAGCAGACCGGGCACCGTGTTGAAGATGCCGGTGGCCACCGCGCCGCTGCCGTACCAGGCGTGCACCGACCGGGGAAGGGGACCGCTCCGGGGCCGCGGCCCCTCGGCGGTCTCCACCGGGCTCTCCGGAGCGGGTTCGGAGGTGGCGGTCACGCGCGCCCGTCCGCGGCGGCCTCGGCGGTCCCGGCGGCCTCGGCCGTGTCACCGTCCTTCTTCCCGTACAGCTCCTCGTGCGCGACCGGGTCCACGTCGTGCGCGACCGGGCAGCCGGCCGGGAACGTGCCGATCCTGTTGACGTCGTAGCCGTCCGGGTAGCTGCGGATGTTCGGGTTCTGGTCGGCCCAGAACGGCTCCTCGCGCGGCTTCATCCGGCGCACGACCTTGGCGCGGATCTTCAGCGCGATGTCGGCGCTCCTGCGCCAGGCCTTGGACGGCGGCTCGTAGCGGAAGGTCTCGATGAGGGACTCGTCCAGGATCGCCATCGAGAACCTGCGGGCCAGCCCGGCCACCCGCGGCGGGTAGAAGGTCACCATCAGGTCGAGGGTGGAGTCGGAGACCTTGCGGCCGCCCTCGGTGTAGGCGAAGTGCTCCTTCTCGTAGGCGTCGAGCAGGTCTCGGAACCCCTCGTAGGTCTCGGGGATCTCCTTGATGCCCATGTACCTGCCGAGCCTGCGGTAGTAGTGGACGATCGCCGAGATCTCGTGGTCGGACAGCCTGCGCCAGCCGTACCCGTACTCGTTGAGCCAGCGCACCGGCATGACGACGAAGGTGCTGAGCACGTAGCGGTAGTCGTCGTTGGAGATGTCGTAGGAGCGGTGCATCTGGTTCATCCGCCGCAGGGAGTCGCGCCCCTGACCGGGCTCGAAGCCGTACCGCATCATGCTGTTGAGGATGAGCGCCGTGTCGTCGTAGCGCTTCTGCGTCTGGCCGGTGAACTGGTCGGTGCTGCCGAGCAGTTCACCGATGCTCGGCACCGCGTACGTCCGGTACAGGGCGATGCCCAGCGCGCGGCCCATGTCCCAGGGGAACTCGTGGGCGTTGAGGATCTGCATGATCCGCACGCAGTCGGCCTCGGGGTCCAGGCGATGGATCTCGTCGCGGAAATCGAAACGCTTCATGGGCGATTCCTTCGGGGTTAGGGGAGGTCGGGGGTCGCTGGGGGAGGTTTCGGGGCGCTCGCGGGCGTCACTCGGCGTCGGCGGCCTCCGCGGTGGGGGAGGGGGCGGCCGCGCCCTCGGAGGTGACGGTCTGCTCCGGGGCGGGGACCCGGGCGCCGGTGGCGGGCACCTCGACGGTGGCCATGCCGTGGGGGACCGGGCAGCCCTGGGGGAAGGTGCCGATGCGCGACGGGTCGTAGCCCTCGGGGTAGCTGCGGATGTTGGGGCTCTGGCGGGCCCAGCGCGGCTCGACGCGCGGCGGCATGAACCGCACGACCTTCGCCCGTAGCCGCAGCGCGCCGGCGGCCAGGGCGCGCCAGGCGGCGGACGGCTCGGGGTAGTCGAAGGCCTTGATGAGGCGCTCGTCGAGCAGCGCCTTGGTGAAGGGACGCACCAGCGGGCGCTGCCAGGCCGGGTAGAAGTCGACCATCAACTCCAGCGTGGCGTCGGAGACGGCCCGGCCGCCCTCGGTGAAGGCGAAGTGCTCGCGCTCGTAGGAGTCGAAGAGTTCGTGGAAGTCGGCGTAGGTCTCGGGGATGTCCTTGATCCCCATGTGCTTGCCGAGCCTGCGGTAGTAGTTGGTGCTCGCGGCGATCTCGTGGTCGGACAGCCTGCGCCAGCCGTACCCGAGGTCGTTGAGCCAGCGCACCGGCATGACGACGAAGGTGCTGAGCACGTAGCGGTAGTCGTCGTTGGAGATGTCGTAGGAGCGGTGCATCTGGTTCATCCGCCGCAGGGCGTCCCTGCCCCGCCCCTGCCCGAAACCGTGCTCCAAGATGTCGTTGAGGATGAGCGCCGTGTCGTCGTAGCGGTGCTGCGTGCGCTCGGTGAACTCGCGGGTGCGCGCCAGCAGTTCACCGATGCTCGGCACCGCGTACGTCCGGTACAGGGCCAGCCCGAGCGCCTGCTCGATGTCCCACGGGAACTCGTGGGTGCCCAGGACGCGCACGATCTCCTCGCAGTCGGCCTCGGCGTCCAGCGCGTGGATCCGGTCGCGCCACTCGAACCGCTTCATGTGGGGGAACTCCAGTCACCTCGGGCGGGCCCGCCCGGACGGGGCCTCCGGCCTGCGGGCGTGGCACGTCGTCGACGTCCCACGGGCCGCACTTTACCCGGAATGTCCCCGCGTACAGGGGATCCGGTCCCGACGACCGTTTCCCCGGCCTCCGACCGCGTCCGGATCGTGTCCCGAAAACGGGCGGAGGCGGGTGGGATCCCTCCCCACCCGCCTCCGCCCGGGTCTGCCCCCGATCAGGCGGCCATGCGCTCGGCCACCCGGTTGACCAGCGTGAGCAGGACCTCCTTCGCGGAGGATCGCACCCGCGCGTCGCACAGGACCACCGGGATCGCCGGATCCAGGGTCAGGGCGGCCCGCACCTCATCGGCCTCGTAGAGGTGGGCGCCGTCGAAGCAGTTCACCGCCACCACGAACGGCACCCCGCGCCGCTCGAAGAAATCGACGGCCGCGAAGCAGGTCTCCAGGCGACGGGTGTCGGCGATGACGATCGCGCCCAGGGCGCCTTCCGACAACTCCTCCCACATGAACCAGAACCGCTCCTGCCCCGGCGTGCCGAACAGGTACAGCACCAGGCTGGAACTGATGGTGATGCGCCCGAAGTCCAGGGCGACGGTCGTGGTCGTCTTGGACTCCACACCGGACAGGTCGTCCACGCCGTAACTGGCCTCGGTCATCACCTCCTCGGTGCTGAGCGGGGCGATCTCGCTCACCGCGCCCACCAGGGTGGTCTTACCGGCGCCGAAGCCGCCCGCGACGAGGATCTTCAACGCGGACGGAACGGTGTCATGTGGGTGGTCAGAGTCGCTGGATGCCATCGAGAACCGCCTGGAGTACGTCCCGGCTGACCGGGCTCTTCGCTGTGTAGGGGGCGCGGGCCAAGGCGAGGCCGCGGTTGAGGAGGTCGCTGAGCAGGACCTTGACGACGGCCACCGGGATGTCCAGGTGAGCGGACAGTTCGGCGACCGACAGGGGACGGCGGCACAGTTCCAGGATCCGGATCTGCTCGGGTTCCAGAGCCATCTCGTCGACCTCGGCGCGCTTGGCCGCGATGACCACGCTGATCATGTCCAGCCGGACCGTGTCGGCGTGGTCGCGTCCCTGCGCGATCACGTAGGGACGGACCAGCGGGCCGGCGTCCGGCCCGTCCGCCTCGGCCCAGTATCCGCCGGTCACATCGCGACGTGACGGGCTCCGGGACATCCCGCCCGGATCGAACTCGTTGTGCGCTTGCATGACCGTCCCCTATCGCGTGGCTTCCCCGGTGGCTCCCTCATGGCGCGGTGCCGCGTCGAGGTAGCGGCCCACCTGCTCGACCAGTACGTTCATCTCGTAGGCGATGAGGCCCACGTCGGCGCTCTCCTCGGCCAGGACCGCCAGGCAGGCGCCCCGACCGGCGCCCGTCACGAACAGGTACGCGCGCTCCATCTCGACCACGGTCTGGAGGACGTCGCCGCCCTTGAAGTGGCGACCGGTGCCCCGTGCCAGGCTCTGGAACGCCGAGGCCACCGCGGACAGGTGCTCGGCGTCCTCCTTGGCCAGAGTGCGGGATCGTCCGATCAGCAGTCCGTCGGCGGACAGGACGATGGCGTGCTTGGAGCCCACCGCGCGGTCGAGCAACTCGTCCAGCAGCCAGTCGATGTCCTTCTTGCCCGAGCCTTCGCGCTCGACGCCTTGGGGAGTACTCGTCACGGTCAGTCCTTGTCGGTCTCGTTGGTCTGCTGCTTGCCTTCGCGCCGACCGCGGTCGGTCCCCTTCTGGAACGCGGTCATGTTCCGGCGCAGGCGCGCCAGCCGCTCGGTGCCGTCGACACCGTTCCCCTTCGAGGCCGGGGCCTCTCCTTCGGCGGTCCCACCCGGAGCGGGAGAGTCGGGTTCGGTCGCCAGTTGCGGGGCCAGGTTCTCCTGGGGACGGCGTTTGGGGAGCGGGGGTCGCCCGCCGCCCGCGTCGACGGTCTCCGGCGCGGTGTCCCCGGGACCGGGGGCGGACACCGCGCTGATGGTGGGTCGGCGGGTCGGCAGGGGAGGACGTGCGGAGTCCCCGTCGAGGAGGTCGGTGCCGCCGTGTCCGTCGGCGGTCGAGCCGTTGGCGGCCGAGGGGGCCTCGGTGCCGCGGGGCACCGCGTCGGGGTTCTCCTCGGTGGCGGGGGCGTTCGCGGGCGTCGGGGGGACCGGGGTCAGGACCGGGGCGGCCCCGGACTCCAACGCGCCGCCGGGGGCGTGCTCGATGATCTCGCGCACCTCCCAGATGTCGCCGTCCTGTTCCTCGGCGACGGGCAGGGAGGTCCGCTCGCCGCTGATGAGGTCGTGCGGCAGCAGCACGATCGCCTGCACGCCGCCGTAGGGCGAGGGACGCAGGTGCACCTTGATGCCGTGCCGGTGCGCCAGGTGGGAGACCACGAACAGGCCCAGGCGCATCTTCTCGTTGAGGCGCATCACGTCGAACTCGGGCGGATCGGCCAACAGGCGGTTGGCGGAGGCGAGTTCCTCCTCGGTCATGCCCAGACCGCGGTCCTCGATCTCGATCGTCACACCGTTGGGCACGTCGTCGCTGCTCAGGCGCACGTGGGTGTGCGGCGGAGAGAACATGGCGGCGTTGTCGACCAGTTCGGCGACCAGGTGGATGACGTCGGCGACGGCCGGACCGTTGAGGTGCACGCGGGCGATGCGCTCGCGCTTGACCCGGGTGTAGTCGCCGGACTCGGAGATGGCGCCGCGCAGTACGTCGATGAGCGGCATCGGCCGGTGCCAGGTCCGTCCGGGGGCCTCGCCGCCGAGGATGAGCAGGTTCTCGGCGTTGCGTCGGGAGCGGGTGGCCAGGTGGTCGAGCTTGAACAACTGGGCGAGCTGCTCCGGGTCCTCCTGCTCGCGCTCCATCTTGTCGAGGAGGCGCAGCTGGCGGTGGATCAGCGTCTGGCTGCGGTGGGCGATGTTGAGGAAGACCCGGTTGATGCCCTGGCGCAGTTCCGTCTGCTGGACGGCCTCGTTGACGGCGGCCCGCTGCGCGGTGTTGAACGCGTGGGCCACATCGCCGATCTCGTCGTCACTGGTGGCCATGAGCGGCAGGGCGGCCTCGGTCTCCACGCGCTCGCCCCGGTGCAGTCGCTCCATGAGTTCGGGCAGGCGCTTCTCGGCGAGGTCGTTGGCGTCGTCGCGCAGGCGCAGGAGCCGGTTGGTCAGCGAACGCGAGGAGCGGCGGGCCAGCAGGAACACCACGATGATGACGGCCGCGACGCCGAGGCTGCCGGTGACGGCGACGAGGACGGACCGCTGGGCCTCGGCGCGGGTGAGCGCCGCGGCGTTCAGGGCCTCGTCGGCTCCGATGTCGGTGAACTCGGCGAGGACGTACTCGTAGTCGGTCTGCCAGGCGGCGCCGTCGACCGGTACGGACAGGTCCTCGACCTCGACCGCGAGGAAGGTGTTCGGGTCGGTGACGGTCTCGACCTCGATGCGCCGGTCGATGATCTCGTCCTGCATCGTCGTGAGCCGCTGGTACTCGGGGCTCTCCAGGACCGCGGTGAGCCGCTCCTGCTGGCCGGGGCCGGAGAGGTAGGGGCCGTTGGCCTCCAGCATGTTCTGGTAGGAACCGACGAGCTCGGCGAAGGCGCGCTGGTCCTCCCAGCTCAGCTCGTCCATGGCGAAGGCGCGGGCGAGCTGAGCGTCCGACCGTGCGAACAGGTCCACCGTGCGGAACATGTAGGTGGCGCTGATGGAGGAGTTGAACGCGTCGATCACGTTGCCGGAGCGGGCCTGGCTGTCGAAGCTGTCCGCGCCGTGCAGGATCAGCTCGTTGTAGTACTCCAGGACCTCGCCGCGTGTGGCGGAGCCGTCGTCGACCGCCGCGCGCATGTCGCCGATCTCCCCGTACCGCGCGTGCAGCAGCTCGATGTGACCGCCGGCCTGGCCGGGGGCCAGGTCGGCGAACCCGATGAGGTCGTTGATGACGACGCCGAGGGAGGCGTCGGTCTCCTGCCGGGCCTCGGCCAGCTCGGCGATCAACGTCTCGTCGTCGGGGTTCTCGATGTGGGAGATGGTCCGGGCGCGTTCCTGCATGGCGCTCACCAGGCCGACGGCGGCGGGGGTCACCATGTCGTTGGTCGCCGCGGCGCGGATCAGCTGGAGCCCGGCGTTCACGGCCAGGGCCCCGGTGAGGATCAGCCACAGCGCGATCAGGGCCGCGGTGGGGATCGTGACCATTGCGCGGATGCGGGACGCGATCGTCCGCCCGCGTCGTTCGGGTACTGCCTGCACGGTTCTCCTGTCGATCCGCGTCGAACGTCTTCTCGGGGTGCGGTATCAGGGGCGCTGTCCCGCCCGATGCCCGGGTGACGGCATCGTCGGCCGGTGGGAGGCCTCCTGATCCCCGCGGGCCACGTCCATTTCGGGGGTGCTCGACGCGGGACGTACCGCAGGGTAACCACAAACGCGGCATTTCGGCGTTGAGGATCGTATCTCGACAGAGAAACGACCAAATATCCGGGTGGTGAAGGCAGTCTGCCATGAAGAGACGGAATGTCCACATGGTGGGTGGGGGCTTCGGCTGCCTCGTTGCTCTCTGAGTCTTATGGGACGAATGTCACATATTGCGGAGCGGAGTGTGAGGAGTGCTCCGTGTGACGACTTCCGGTGGCGACGATACCGGTTCAAAACGGCGTTCGGCACCCGGGCACGCGCTCCCCGTATTAGCGTTGCGCCCTGGGCCGGGTGAGACAGGGGGTGCGTTCGTGATCCGACCGTTCGGCACGGGACAGGAGGCCATCGAGGTGGCGGTCGCCGTCGTGCCCCTGCTCGTGACCGCCTTCGCCGCCCTCTACCTGCGTGGACAGCATCGACGTTACGGCCGGCTGTACGGCCGCCCCGGGCGGTCCACCCTGGCGGCGCTGGCGTGCGGTCTGGCCCTGGCGGCCTACGCCGTCTGGCCACTGCCCCTGTCGGTGGACGGACTGTGCCGGCCCGGACCCGGCGCCGACGGCGCCGACCGGTACGGACCGGTCTTGGCCTTCGCGCTCTTCCTGCCCGTCGGCTGGCTCGCCCGCGACCGCTTCCGTCGCGGACCGCTGGTCACCCTGGCCGCGGGAACCGTCCTGGCCTTCGCCGTCGACGCGATCCGGGGCACCGGTCTCCTGGGCGTGTACCCGTGCGCCTACGCCGACTCCTCCCCGCTGCTCGTCGCGCTCGGCGTGGCCGGTACCGCGGTCGGCTGGCCGCTCGCCCGTCTCCTGGTACCGCTGCGGCCGTGGGGCTCCACCCGGGGCTGGCCCGGCGCGGTCCCCGACCGGGTCTCCCCCGATCCGACCCGGCGCACCCTGGCCGTCCTCATCGACCTGTGCCTGTGGTGGTACGGCGGTACCGCGCTCGTCGCCGTCATGGGCGTCGTCGGTGTGATCGGCGCCGATCCCTACGGCCACGTCCGCACCGCCGTGCTCCTGGGCCTGGCCGCCGTCTTCGGGGTGTTCGTGCCGCAGCTGCGCCGCGACCGCTGCACCCCCGGCCACGCCGCCGTCCGGTTGGCGCTGACCGAGCCCACCCGGCCCGCCCCGGCGTCCCGCCCGCGCGTGCTGGCGCGCACGGCCCTGCTCACGGTGCCGATGGCGCTCCTCATCGCCTACGGGCACCCCTGGATCGCGCTCGCCGTCATGGTCGTCCACGGCAGCGCCGCCGTCGTCCGACCGGACCGGGTCGGCGTGGTCGACCTCCTGTGCGGCACCCGGGTGCGCACCCGGGCGCTCATCGACGGCTCGTTGCCCACCCGCCTGGTCCGCTACACCGGACCCCGCGCACCCGTCACCGCCGCCTGAGGAGGGCGCGGGCGCGGGAACACCGTCGGCCGGAGGTCGCCCGTCGAGGTCGGCGGCGGGTGCGGGAGGGACCGGATCACTTCCAGTCCCAGGCCAGGTAGCCCAGGAGCAGGCCGGCGGCGACCAGGATCGCGCCCAGGGTGGCGAACATGCCGCGCACCCAGTGCGACAGCCAGGGCGCCGATACGATCCGGGCCAGCTCGGGGGTGTCCGGGTCGTAGGAGACCGTGACGATCTCGCCCGCGCGGGAGGCCGTCCACCCCGTGTTCTCGTGCTCGGCGTGGACCTCCCGACCGTCCTCGGTGCGGAACTGCACGATCATCCGCGAGGCGGTCGAGGTCTCGTTGTAGCCGATGACCCTGCCCTTGGCGCGCACCCCGTACCGGATCAGACGCAGTTCGATCCGGGTGTCGCGGGTGACCACACCCAGGATGACCAGGCCGGACAGGAGGGGCAGGAGCGGATACAGCGAGGCCATCATCGGGCGTCCTCTCAGGCGTCCATGGGGGAGACCGTCGTCCCCAGGAAGCCGTCGATCATGTGGGTCAGGGTCGCGTGGATCTCCTCCACCGGTCGATCCGGTTGGAGGGTGCGCCAGTCGAGGGCCACCGTCACCACCATGCCGAACAGGGCCGACCCCGCGAGCCCCGTGTCCAGGTCCGGTCTGAGGCGACCGGCCTCGGCCAGCGCGTCCAACAGTCCGATGACGACACCGATGGCTTCGGTTCGGATGTGCCGGATGGTGGTGTACCAGACCTGGTGGGTACGCCAGGTCTCGGCCATGAGCAGACGGGCCAGGGCCTCGTGCTCGCCGATGAACTCCACGCCCGCCCGCAGGACCGCGACCAGGGCCCGTCCCGGGTCCGTCTCGGCGGAGGGGACGGCGTCCTTGAGGGTGTCGGCCAGCCGGGTGACGCCCCACTCCATCAGTGCCGTGTACAGCTCGCTCTTGCCGCCGAAGTTGTAGTAGACGGTGCCCTTGGCGACCCCGGCGCGCTCGGCGATCTCATCGACGCTGGTGGCACCGTAACCCTGTTCCGAGATCAGGGTCACGGCGGCTTCGAACAGCCGTTTGCGAGTGGCCTCGCGTCGGCTGCTCATCGGTCGATCTGGGGTGCTCACGCTCATCCGGTCCATTCTGCCCCTGATCGGCGCCGGAACACCCGCGTCCCGGCGCCGACCCCCGGGCGTCGTACTCAGAGTCTCAAGGCGGGGTAGAGGGCGCTCATCGTCCACATGCGCTTGCGCTCCACGGTCAGCCAGGTCAGCGACAGGGGCACGACGAACCACAGCGACATCACCCCGAACGCCTGCCACACCAGGACCATGTCACCACCGCCGATCAGTTGGCGCATGGCGGTCACCCCCCAGTGCAGCGGCAGGTAGGGGCCGATGGCCTGGAAGAACGCCGGACTCGTCTCGATCGGGTAGGTTCCGCCCGCCGACGTCAACTGGAGCACCAGCAGCGCCAGCGCGACCACCCGGCCGGCCGCGCCGAAGCGCACGTTGAGGTACTGCACCGTGGCGGCGAAGGCCGCGGCGGTCAACAGCAGGAAACCGATGAGCAGCGGCCAGTTCCGCGATTCCAGTCCGAGCAGCAGGTGCAGCGCGGACATCATCACGAGGACCTGCCCGAAGCCGAGCAGCATCGGCACCGTCCGCCCGGCCAGGGCCACCCGCCACGACGGGGCGGAGGAGGCCAGGGCCCGTGAGGACAGGGCGGGCACCACCATGAACACCACCATCGCGCCCACCCACAGGGACAGGGGGACGAAGAACGGCGCGAATCCGGTGCCGTAGTCGGGTGCCTCGTTGTCGATCTCGCTGCTCAGCCGGACCGGAGAGCTCATCATGTCGCCGGCGTTCTCCCGCCCCCTCTCGTCGTAGGTGGGGATCCGGTCGACCCCCTCCGTCAGCCCACCGGCCAGTTCGTCCGAGCCGGTGGACAGTTCGCCCAGACCCTCGTGGAGATCGTCGGAGCCCTCGCTGAGCCGGCCGAGCCCCTCGTCGAGTTCGCCGGAGGCCGTCGACGCCGTCTCCAGCCCGTCGCGCAGCGCGGCCGCGCCCTCGGACAGGTCCTCCAGCCCCTCGGCGAGCTCGTCCACCCGATCGCGCGCGTCCTCGGCGCTTTCGACGTGATCGGGCAGGTCCTCGGCCAGGTCGGCGGCCTTCTCGCTCAGGTCGGCGGCCTCATCGGCGGTGGACACGATGTCGTCGCGGTTGTCCTCGACGAACCGCGCGGTGGACAGCGCCACGTCCATCCCGTCCCGGAGGTCGGATAGGAGCAGGTACAGGTCGGGCTGCTCGGTCTCCAGCTCCGGGTGGGCCTCCAGGTACTCGTCGAGTCGCCGGTCCACCTCGGACAGGCCCTCGGTGTCGATGTCCTCCGGCAGCCCGTTCAGGACCTCGGCCAGGTCCCCGGAGAGTTCGGCGACCAGCTCGGCCCGCTCCTGGACGTCGGGGGCGTCCTCCTCCAGTCGGGGCAGCCACTCGTCGGCGAGGTCGCCGATCTTCTCGGCCTGCGCCGACACCTCGGTGGAGGCGGTCTCGGCACCCGTGGCCAGGTCCTTGGACCCCGTGTACAGCTCGTCCAGGCCGCCCGACAGCTCCCCCGCGCCCTCGTGGGCGGTACCCAGGCCGCCCGACAGCTCCCCGGACCCCTCCTCGGCCTCCCCGGCGCCCTCCGACAGCAGGTCCGCTCCGTCGGCGGCCTCCTCCGTCCTGCCGTGGATCTCGTTGAAGCCGAGGAAGATCTCGTCGAGGTAGCCGCGGATCGCCGTCTGCTCCGCGGCGTCGCGGATCTCCTTGAAGGCCGCGCCCGCCAGTTGGCGCACGACGAAACTGTTGGAGTCGTTGTAGTGGGCGATCAGCATGGCCTGCGCCGGGGCCTCGCGGTCGCGGGAGGGGGAGGTCAGGTCGGCGCTGAAGTCCTCGGGGACGGTCAGGGAGACGTAGTAGTCGCCCTCGGCGAGCCCGCGGGCGGCCTCCCGCGCGTCGACCGGGTGCCAGTCCAGGTCACCGCGTTCCAGCAGGGTGTCGGTCAACTCCCCGCCCGCGTCCACCCGCTCCCCGTCCACCTCGACGGGGCGGTCCTCGTTGACGAGGGCGACGGGCAGGTGCTCCATCCGCCCGAACGGGTCCCAGAACGACCACAGGTACATGCCGGAGTAGAGCAGGGGGATGAGCAACAGGGCGGCCAGCGCCGCGGTGGGCAGGGGGGAGCGCAGAAAGGACCGCACGGTGAGCAGCCCGAGGCGGGGGACGGCGAAGGGGCGGAACCGGGGGCGGTTCGGGGCGGTCTCGTCATCGGTCACGGTGGTCGCCTCCCTTCTCCCTCTCGTTCTCCGTGTTCCTCTCCCCGGGTCCCTCGGCCCTCGCGGGCTCGTCGAAGGGGGCGGACGGGCGCATCTCTCCGGGGTCCTCCGGGGGGTCGTGGGGTTCCTCCCCCTGCCCGATGGGCAGGGGGCCCTGGACGTCGGCGTCGGCGACGTCGACCAGGGCGTCGGCGTCGGCGCAGGTGGCGATCACGGTCAGGCCGGCGTCGGAGAGGCCCTTGAGGGTGCGCCACATCAGCACCTGGTGCTCGTCGCACAGCCCGCCGTCGACGTCGTCCACGGCCAACAGACGGGGCTCGGCCATCAGGGCCAGTGCCACGCCCAACCTGCGGCGCTCCAACGCGGGCAGCTCCTTGACCATCGTGTCGCGGTCCAGGTCGGCCAGTTCGGCGGCCTCCACGGCGGCGTCGGCCAGTCCCCGGGCGGCCGGCCGGAAGCGCAGCAGCGCGGCCTCGGACAGGTGCTCGCGGACCCGTAGGCGTTCATCGAGGGCGTTGACCTCGGCCATGAGGCCGAGCGAGCTGATCCGGCGCACCCGGCGGGCCCGCCCCGGCAGCTCGTGACCGTCCACGTACACGGTCCCGGAGGTGGGGCGCATGCGTCCGGTCAGGGTCAGCAGCAGCGCGCTGCGGCCGCCACCGGAGTCGGCCTGGAACACGGTGAGGGTCCCGGGCCGGGCGGTGAAGTCGACGCCCGTGTACACGGGGCCCTCCCGGGTGACGAGCGCGACGTCCTCCGCCATGACCCGGGCCCCGGTGGCCAGACGCATTCCCTGCCTCCTTTTTGAACTGACCGGTCAGTGCAAAACCAGCGGGTTCACCGTATCGCTCCGGCCGGCCGCTTCGGGCACCGGAGCCGGTGACGTCGGGCACAACGCGACGCACGCACCGCCGGCCGGAGGAGTCGTGCGGACGCGACGGCCGGGGTGCCCCGGTCTCCTCGGGCGGGCCGGGACACCCGTGCGGTTGGATGGGGTGGAACGGGTCCCGTCGTCGATGGGATGAGGCGGAGAGAAGCGGAGGCGTCGGGTGTCGGACATCGCCGAACGGGTCGGTCGGATCCTGGACGACCCGGAGAACTGGCCGAGCGACCCCAAGGAGGCCGTGGCCCTGCAACGGCGCAAGGCGGCCCTGGTGCGCGAGGAACCCCTCGACGCCGCGGCGGTGCGCACGATCGCCGGCCTCGACGTCAGCTACGCCAAGGACGACACGGCGCTGGCGGCCGCGGCCGTCGTCGTGGACGTGGCCACCCTGGAGGTCGTCGAGTCGGTCGCCATCGACTCCGAGGTGTCCTTCCCCTACATCTCCGGGCTCTTCTCCTTCCGGGAACTGCCGCCGGTGCTGAAGGCCCTCGGGAGGTTGCGGACCACGCCCGACGTGTACCTGTGCGACGGGTTCGGCCTGGCCCACCCGCGCCGTTTCGGGGTCGCCTCCCATCTGGGCGTCCTCCTCGACCTCCCGGTCGTGGGCTCCGCCAAGTCGGTGCTCTACGGCAGGCACTCCGTGCCCGGCGACGAACGCGGCTCGTGGACGCCCATGGTCGCCGGCCGCTCCGAGGTCGTCCCCGACTCCGCGGCCCTGGCCGCCGACGGAGCGGAGGTGATCGGACGCGCCCTGCGCACCCGCACCGGCGTCAAACCCGTCTACGTCTCCGTCGGTCACCGGGTCGACCTCGAAGGCGCCGCCGACCTGGTGCTGCGCCTGTCACCGCGTTACCGGGTGCCCGAGCCCGTGCGGCACGCCGACCGTCTCTGCGGTGAACACCGCAGGGAGACCCTGGCTGCCCGGCGGGCGCACGGGGAGTGAGGGCCGCGGGAACGCGAAAAGGGGAGGCGCCCGGCGCCTCCCCTCGCACGACACGTCCGTGTCACCAGCTGGTGTGCACCGGACGTCCTTCGGCGTAACCCGCCGAACTCTGCACGCCCACGACGGCCCGCTCGTGGAACTCCTCCAGCGAGTTCGCGCCCGCGTAGGTCATCGAGCTGCGCACACCCGCGATGATCTGGTCGATCAGGTCCTCCACCCCGGGGCTTTCCGGGTCCAGGTACATGCGGCCGGTGGAGATGCCCTCTTCGAACAGGGCCTTGCGGGCCCGGTCGAAGGGCGAGTCGTCGGCCGTGCGCAGGCGCACCGCGCGCGCCGACGCCATGCCGAAGCTCTCCTTGTACTGGCGTCCCTCGGCGTCGCGCATGACATCGCCGGGCGACTCGTAGGTGCCCGCGAACCAGGATCCGATCATCACGTTGGACGCGCCGGCGGCCAGCGCCAGGGCGACGTCGCGCGGGTGGCGCACGCCGCCGTCCGCCCACACGTGCCCGCCGAGTTCGCGCGCGGCGGCCGCGCACTCCAGCACGGCGGAGAACTGGGGCCGGCCCACCGCGGTCATCATGCGGGTGGTGCACATCGCGCCCGGGCCCACACCGACCTTGACGATGTCGGCGCCCGCCTCGATGAGCTCACGGGTGCCCCGGGCGGTGACGATGTTGCCCGCCGCGATCGGTACGGAGGGCGACAGGGCGCGCACCTTGGCGATCGCGGAGAGCATCTTCTCCTGGTGACCGTGGGCGGTGTCGATGACCAGGGTGTCCACCCCGGCCTCCAACAGCTCCGAGGCCTTGCCCGCGACGTCCCCGTTGATGCCGACGGCGGCGGCCACCCGGAGCCGGTTCAGGTCGTCCACGGCCGGCTTGTACAGGGTGGAGCGCAGCGCCCCGGTACGGGTGACCACGCCCACCAACGCGCCCTCGCCGTCCACGACGGGCGCCAACCGGTGCCGGGAGTCGTGCAGGATCCCGAACGCCGCCTCGGGGTCGGTGTCGGCCGGAATGGTCACCAGCTCCCTCGACATGACGTCGCGCAGCTGGGAGAACCGGTCGACGCCCGCGCAGTCGGCGTCGGTGACCACACCGATGGGACGGCGGTCCTCGTCGATGACGATCACGGCGTTGTGCGCCCGCTTGGGCAGCAGGTTGAGGGCGTCACCGACGGTGCTGCCCGGGTTCAGGGTGATGGCGGTGTCGTGCACCAGGTGCCGTCGCTTGGTCCAGGCGATGACATCGGAGACCACGTCGATGGGGATGTCCTGCGGGATGACCGTGATGCCGCCGCGCCGGGCGACGGTCTCGGCCATCCGGCGGCCGGCCACCGCCGTCATGTTCGCCACGACGAGTGGAATGGTCGTGCCGGTACCGTCCGGAGAGGACAGGTCGACACTGAGCCGGGATCCGACGGCGCTCCGGTTCGGGACCATGAACACGTCGCTGTAGGTCAGGTCCTGCTGGGGCGCCTGGTCATTGAGAAAACGCAATGCCTCATACCTCGGTCGAGACCGAAGGGGGTGGACCATCCTGTGCCAGTGCACACGGCCGCCTGTTGATCCCCCTCTTACCAGTCAAGTATGCCGTCATCGATTGGCCCGCACGACACCCCATCTGGCATGATGACTCGATTCCCGCCGAAACAGCCCTTCCCCGGTCTTGGCAGCGTGTTGTCGAAAACCGGCAGGTCGGGGCGTCCCTCCATGGAGACACACGCATGCCGCGTTTCACGTTCGCGCAGGTGAAGGAAGAGACCTACAAGGCCAAAGACGCCTGGTGGACGGTCTTCCTGGTCGACCCGCTCGCCGGTCGGCTGGTCGTCTGGACCGCGAACCGCACCGACATCACCCCCAACCAGCTGACCGCCGGGGCGGGAATCCTCGGCCTGCTCTCGGCCGTGGGCTTCGCGATGCCCGCCTCCGGGATCGGGGCGGAGTGGGCCTGGTTGGTGGCCGGCGCGCTGTTGTTCCACCTCAGCTTCGTACTCGACTGCATGGACGGCAAGATCGCCCGGCTGAAGGGCACCGGATCGGTCTTCGGCACCTGGGTCGACTTCGTGTTCGACCGCATCCGGTTCTTCATGTGCGTGATGGCGCTGCTCGTCGGCCAGTGGATCGTCACCGGCCAGGCGGCCTACCTGATCGCGGCCCCGGTCATCGTCTTCTTCGACCTGCTGCGCTACCTCAACGGTTCCCAGGTCGCCAAGACCCGTCGGGGGATGAACCGCTCCCTGGCCGAGCTGGTCGGCGACACCGACCGGCTGCGCGCCGACGCGGCCGCCGGACCGGGCGACGCCAGCCCCGAGGACGACGCGATGTCGGACGCCCCCGGCCGGGTCGACGCGCCGGCGCCGCGCGGGATCTACGGTCGCGCCCGCGCCTTCCTGCTGCGCCACCGGGTGCGCCCGCACCTGTTCAGCGGCATCGAGTACGAGATGTTCCTGTGCGTGGTCGCGCCGATCACGATCCTGCTCTCCCTCTTCACCCCGGTGCACAGCCTGATCCTCCCGATCGCCGTGTTCTCGATCCTGGCCCTGGGGTTCTTCGAGGTCGTGCTCGTGTACAGGCTGTGGAAGGACACCCGGCGCTTCGAGGAGCGCCGCCGCGAACTGATCGCGGCCGGCGCGGTCGGGGCCGGGGCGACGCTCGGCGGGAGCTGACCCCCGGACACGACGAAGGGGCGGTGCGCACGACGACGCGCGCCGCCCCTTTCGTGTGTCGGGAGCCGGAGAACCGGGGTCAGACCCCCGAGGTCCGCTCGTTCCTCTTCTCGTCCTTCTCCCCGGGCCCCGACGCGGCCTCGTCGGCGTCCGCGCCCCGGTCGTCCTGCTTGAGGAACCAGGTGAGCCGGGGCTCCACGGCCCAGCGCATGCCCGCGCGCACCCACGGGGCGCACAGCGCGAGGGTGAGCCCCGCGGCGACGAGGACGGTGAGCACGGCCCCGATCGGGTTGTTCATGACGTCGTACCAGGGGGACGCCTTGAAGAGGATGAGCACCACGGAGTGCCCCAGGTAGATGTACAGGGTGTAGGCGCCCAGCGCCGTGAACCAGGTCCGCCGCTTGGGGGTCAGGGCCAGGAAGGCGATGGTCATCGCCAGGGCCAGACCCATGAACGCCAGCCGGATGCCGATGCTGGGGAGCAGCGGGTCGATGTCACGGTCGGTCAGACTGTCCCGCCAGAACAGCCAGTCGCGGCTGAGCCGGTCGGAGATGGGCACCGCCAGCGCGGCGGTGGCGCCCAGGACCACCAGGGAGGTCAGCCGCACCCACAGCGCGTCCAGCAGGGCGAAGTGCTCCCGGCGCAGGCTCAGCCCCAGGACGAAGAACGGCAGGAAGCTCACGACCCGGCCCAGGGACAGGGTGTCGCTGAGGCTGGTGGTGGCGGCGAACAGGGAGATCAGCACCGCGACCAGCACCGGCCAGCGCAGCCGCTTCCACACCGGGACGCTGAGTCGCCAGAGGAAGAGGGCGATCAGGAACCACAGGGTCCAGGTGGGCTTGAGCACCGACAGGGAGTCGGGCAACCCGCCGCGTTCGACCGTGTAGATCGACTGGTGGATCGTCCAGAAGATCAGGTACGGGACCGCGACGGTCAGGACCAGCTTCTCCACACGGTTGGACGAACCGTCGAAGGATCTCG
This sequence comes from Nocardiopsis sp. N85, assembly GCF_028882275.1. Taxonomy (GTDB): domain Bacteria; phylum Actinomycetota; class Actinomycetes; order Streptosporangiales; family Streptosporangiaceae; genus Nocardiopsis; species Nocardiopsis lambiniae. The sequence goes on along the minus strand of NZ_JARBUT010000005.1, from coordinate 36,693 downwards.
ACAGGTACCCGCTGATCAGGATGAACGCGGGCATGTGGAAGAAGTAGATCCAGTAGTACAGGGCACTGACGGCCCCGACGTCGCGGAGCGGTTCGATCGCGTGGCCGACGACGACCAGCCCGATCAAGAGGAATTTGGCGTTGTCCAGGCGGGCGTCGCGTCGCGGGGCCCGGCCGGCCCCCGCCACGGTGTCGTTCTCGGCCGGGGCGTTGGCGCCGCGCTCGGGCTCCGTACGGTCGGTTTCCGGTCTGGTCATGGATGAGGCCACGAGTGGACTCCGGGGTCGGTGGACTTCTCAGGGACTGTGGGTGTTCCCCTCATCGCTCCATGTAAGCGGAGAACGGGCTCCGCCGTCAGGGCAGGGGGAGGGGGTCGGTGCCGCGTGGCGCGCGAGGGGGGGCACCGGGACATCGGGTGAATCGACTGTGCTGCGTTACCTTACTGTGATGTAAGGATGTGTGCCAGCGGTTCTCGCGGATCGGCGGGAAGTTCTCTCGATTTCTCCCGGGCCGGTGGTGAGGGCGGGAGGTGTGAGCGCTCGTGTGACATGTGAGCGCATTTGGGCCGGGAAGATGCCGTTCCGTGTGCAGACACTAACCCATCCGATTCACCGCTCCGCACCCCAGGGTCCTCGGCAGTGGTGCGGACCGGCACGAACGTGTCAGTGTGGGGTCGTGACGGTCACGTCGATAAGCTGTGCCGTCAGTGGCGCCCACCGGGCGCGACAGTCCCGGTCGAGAATCAAGAAGGCGGTGGAATACCGTGCCGCACGCGGTGGACCCCAACCGTGCAGCCCAGCACGGGGGTGTGGTGATGCGACTCCTCGACGAGCTCTTCCCGCTCGTGGAGGGGTTCTACGTCGATCTCCACAAGAACCCGGAACTCTCCCACGCGGAGTACCGCACCGCCAGCGGCGTCGCCGAATGGCTGACCCGCACCGGCTACGAGGTCCACAAGGGCGTCGGCGGCACCGGCGTGGTCGGCGTCCTGCGCAACGGCCCCGGACCCACGGTGATGCTCCGCGCCGACATGGACGCGCTCCCCGTCGAGGAGAAGACCGGGCTGCCCTACGCCAGCACCACGCGCACCACCGACGAGGACGGCCACGAGGTCCCCGTCATGCACGCCTGCGGCCACGACGCGCACACCGCCTGCCTGGTCGGCGCGGCCGACCTCCTCTCGGAGACCCGGGAGGAATGGTCGGGCACGGTGATGATCGTCGCCCAACCGGGTGAGGAGTCCCTCGACGGCGCCCAGCGGATGCTCGACGACGGACTGTACGAACGCTTCGGCCGCCCCGATGTCATCCTCGGCCAGCACCTGGGCCCCCAGCCCGCGGGCCTCATCTCCCACCGCGCCGGGGTCATCCTCGGATCCTCCGCCTCCTACCGGATCCGGGTCCACGGCGAGGGCGGTCACGCCTCCCAGCCCCACACCACCGTCGACCCGGTCCTCATCGCGGCCAACATCGTCACCCGCCTCCAGGGCGTGGTCTCCCGCGAGATCAGCCCCAGCGAGATGGCCGTGCTCACCGTCGGTCGCATCCAGGCCGGGACCAAGGCCAACATCATCCCCGAAGAGGCCTACCTGGAGATCAACACCCGGGCCCTCAACGAGGTCGTCGCCGCACGACTCGAAACGGCCATCGAACGGATCGTGCGCGCCGAGGCCGCCGCCTCCGGCGCCGTCCGCGAGCCCGAGTTCGAGCGCTTCCAGGGGGCCGGGGTCACCCGCAACGACCCCGACACCGTCAACGCCGTCGCCGCCGCCCACCGCGCCTACTTCGGCGACACCTACGTCATCCACCTGCCCGACCCGTCCCCGGCCACCGAGGACTTCGGGTACCTCGGGCTGCCCGACGACCCGCGGCCCATCCCGTACGTCTACTGGTTCGTGGGCGCCACCCCTCACGACGTGTGGGAGGCCGCCCCCGGCGGCACCCCGTACGAGAAGATGGGCAACGTCCCCAGCAACCACTCGCCGTTCTTCGCGCCCGCCCGGGAACCCGCCCTGCGTGCCGGACTGGCCGCGCTCACCGTCGCCGCCCTGTCCTACCTGGGTCGGGACCGCCAGGAGGCATCCGAGCCCGCGCCGTCGGGCGCGATGTTCCCCGGCCCCGTCCCGGACGACGTGCCCATCCCGATCCCCTCCACCGACCTGGTCGGCGCCCACGAAGCGCCCGCACCGCCCGCCGACCCGCTCGGACCGCCCTCGGGGGCCCGTCAGCAGCCGACCGAGCACAACGAGCACAACGAGGCCTACGACAGCGCCTTCCTGGCCTCCTCCTGGGACGAGCCCGAACCGGCCGACTCCACCCACGACGCCGACATGGGCGTCCTGTTCCAGTCCCAGGACGAGGAACTGCGCGAGGAGTGGCGCAACGAGAAGGTCGAGGAGTCGACGCTGTCGGCGGACATGGCCGCGTTCCTTGAGGACGACGAACCGCGCAGGCCCCCGGCGGGACCGGCGTTCGGCGGGCCGCCGCCCCAGGGCAGCGCCCACCACGCGCCCCCGCCCGGACCGGACGACGACCGTCCCGGTTCCGACTACCGTCACTGACCGCCGGTGGGGGTCCTCCCACGGCGATGGGGCGACCCCCGGACCGTCCGCCGACTGCGGCATCCGCGGGAGATCCCGCTGCTGGTGATGTGCGTGGGGGTGACCCTCCTCGCGGTGCTGGGCGCGCTCAGCCGCGCCTACTCGGGCGACCCCAACGAGCCGTTGCTGCTGCTCAGCATCCCGGCCCTGGTCTACTTCGTGCGCGGCCAGCTGTACGCGCGCCAACGGGTCAACGGGGTGCGCATCACCGCCCACCAGTTCCCCGAGGCGCACCGGATGGTGGTCGAGGCGGCGCGGGCCTTCGGGATGCCGCGGGTCCCGGAGGCGTACGTCGTCCTGGGCAACGGCGTGATCAACGCCTTCGCCTCCGGGCACGGTTCGCGTCGCTACGTCGCGCTCAACAGCGACCTGTTCGAGGTGGGCGGGCGCCTGTCGGACCCCGACGCGCTGCGGTTCTTCATCGGGCACGAGGTCGGTCACATCGCCGCCGGGCACACGTCGTTCTGGCGGCAGTTCGGGATCTCCGTGGCCAACGTCATCCCGGGGGTGGGCAGCACCCTCGGGCGCGCCCAGGAGTACACCGCCGACAACCACGCCTACGCCTTCCACCCCGAGGGCGTGCAGGGGATGCGGGTGCTGGCCGCCGGCAAGTACCTGTACCCCGAGGTCGACTTCGACGACATCGTCGACCGGGCCCGTACGGACACCGGGTTCTTCGTGACGCTGGTCAACCTCCTCTCCAGCCACCCGGTGAACACGTTCCGCTTCGCGGCCCTGGCCGACCGCGGCCGGCCGGGCCGCGTCCTGTGATCAGGTCTGTCGGCGGCGTGGACTCCGTTCTTCAGGGCGGGGAGTGGTCGCCCGGACGCGGGTCGTCGCCCCCTTCGTCATGGCGCTGTTCCGTGGTGGAGAGGGGGTGTTCCGGTGTTGACGGGCTTCCGGTACCGGCTGTCGCTCACCGATGAGCGGGCCGAGCAGTGCACCACCTACGGGGCGATCCGTCGTGCGGTGTGGAACACCGCCCTGGACCAGCGCCGCCGGACCCTGGAGCGGTGGCGGCGCGGGCACGCGGTCCCGTTCTGTGGCCACCGGCTGCAAGCCGCCCGGCTCGCCGAGGCCCCGAGGCCGAGGAGACCTGGCTGAAAGCGGCCCCCTCGCACATCCTCCAGCAGAGGTTGAGGGACCTGGATCGCGCCTGCCGGGACCACGGTACGTTCGGTCCGCGGTGGCGGGTCGAGGGCCGGTGGAGGCCCTCGTTCCGGTTCCCCGACGGGTCGCGTCCGGTGGTGGAGCGGCTGGGCCGCCGGTGGGGTCGGGTGAAACCGCCCAGGCCGGGGTGGGTGCGGTTCCGGTGGTCGCGCGCCCAGGGGTCCGGTCCGCCACCGTCTCTTTCGACGGTCGGCACTGGTACGTCTCGCTGGCGTGCGAGGACGGCGAGCACACCCCAGACCCATGTCGCGTCCGGCGGCGCGGTGGGGGTGGACCGGGGTGTGGCGGTGGCCACCAGCGACGGCGAGCCGCGGTGCGTCGCGTGCGGACGTGTGGCCGACGCCGACGTCAACGCGGCCAGGAACACCCTTGCGCGCGGATGGACGAACAGCCCCCCCACCGGGGTGAACCGTGCCGACCTCTGGGATGCCGTGTCGATGAAGCAGGAACCCGCTGTGGCCGCGAGGCGGACAGCACCACCGGGCCGTCAGACCCGGTCGGAACCCTCCTCGTTCACGAGGAGGAGGAAGTCAAGAGGCGCCCTCGCGCGGACCGGGCAGCGCCACCGCGATCTGCGGGGGCAGCGGCTCGTGGCGCAGGTAGCGACGGGTGAACACGCCCGTGCCGTGGGAGAGCGAACGCAGCTCCACCGCGTAGCGGGTGATCTCCAGTTCCGGGACCTCCGCCCGGATGATCGCCCGCCCGCCCGGGGCGGGTTCGGAGCCCACCACCCGCCCGCGTCGCGCGGACAGGTCGCTCATGACCGTGCCCAACAGCTCGTCGTCGACCTCGACCTCGATCACGTCCACCGGTTCCAGCATCGCCAACCGCGCCGTGGCGGCCGCGTCCTTCAGCGCCAACCGGGCCGCCTTCTGGAAGGCCATGTCGGAGGAGTCCACCGAGTGGGCCCTGCCGTCGTAGAGGGTCACCCGGATGTCCACCAGCGGATACCCGCTGTCGACCCCGTCCGCCATCTGGGCGCGCACGCCCTTCTCGACGGAGGGGATGAACTGGCGCGGTACCACGCCGCCGACGATCCGGTCGACGAACTCCAGACCCGCCCCGGACGCCAGGGGCTCCACCCTGATGCGGCAGACGCCGAACTCGCCGTGCCCGCCGCTCTGCTTGACGTTGCGGCCCATGCCCTCGGCCGGGCCGGAGAAGGTGGCGCGCAACGGGACGCGCACCTCGTCGGTCTCCACACGCACCCCGCAACGGTGCTCCAACCGGTCCAGGGCGGCGTCCAGGTGTGCCTCGCCCAAGGTCCACAACACCATCTGGTGCGTCTCCGGGTTGACCTCCACCCGCAGGGACGGGTCCTCGGCCACCAGTCGGGCCACGGCGTGCGACAGCTTGTCCTCGTCGGCGGAGGAGGCCGCGGTGATCGCCACCGGCAACAGGGGCTCGGGGAACCGCCACGGCGCCACGCGCAAGGGACGGTCCGGTGAGGACAGGGTGTCACCGGTGCGCGCGTCGGGAAGCTTCGTCACCAGACAGACATCGCCGGCGCCGATCGAGCCCCCCGGGTGGTTCTCCCTGCCCACCGGCACCGACAGGGCGCCCACCCGCTCGTCGCGGCCGCTGCGGTCCAGTTCGTCCGAACCGGTCAGCCCCGAGGGGACGCCGTGGCCGTGCAGGTGGACCACCGAGTCCGGGTCCAGGGTCCCGGAGAACACCCGGATCAGGCTGGTGCGGCCCACGTAGGGATCGCTCGCCGTCGCCAGGACCTCGGCGACCAACGGGCCGTTCGGATCGCAGGACAGACCCCGGACCGGGACACCGGCGGGGGACGTCACCTCGGGGAAGGGGCGCCGGGTGGGGTCGGGGCAGGACAGCGGCAGCTCGCGCAGGAGTTCGGGCACGCCCACACCGGTGGTGGTGCTGATCGCCAGTACCGGGTGGAAGCCCCCCGAGGCCACGGCCTTCTGGAGGTCGGCGATGAGCAGGTCCGGGTCGAGCGCGTCGCCCTCCATGTAGCGCTCCATGAGGACCTCGTCCTCGCTCTCGGTGATGACCTCCTCCACGAGGATCTCCCGCAGCGCGGCGGCGGTGTCGCCCAAGCCCTCGGGGGGAACGTGGCCCTCCGTGGAGTCGTGGTCGTGGTAGCGCTCGGAGACCAGGCCCCAGAGGCCGACGATCCGGCGGTCCTCCCGTGGGCCCTCGAAGGCGGGCACGTAGGCGGGGTGGACGCCGCCGCCGAACGCGGCCTGGCACTGGGCGACGATGTCGTCGAAGTCCGCGCGAGGGTGATCGATCTTGGTGACCGCGACCGCCCGGGGCATGCCGACGGCGGCGCACTCCTCCCACAGGACCCGGGTACGCCCGTCGACGCCCTCCAGGGCGGAGATGACGAACAGCGCGGCGTCGGCGCCGCGCAGGCCGGCGCGCATCGCGCCGATGAAGTCGGCGTAACCGGGTGTGTCCAGCAGGTTGACCTTGACGTCGCCGACCATGACGGCGTTGGCCGTCAGGTGCACCGAACGCCTCTGACGGATCTCGACCTCGTCACGATCGCTGACGGTCGTGCCCTCCTCCACGCTGCCGGGGCGGTGGATCGCGCCGGCGGCGGAGAGGAGCGCCTCGACCAGGCTCGTCTTTCCGGCGCCGGTCGGGCCGACCAGCGCGATGTTGCGGATGGAGGTGGGCCCATCGGCCCTCGGTACGGCTACGGTTCGATCTACCATCCCTGCTGCCCAACCCTCCGAGGTTCCGTGCGAGGGCCACCTCGGGGCGGTGGCCACCGTCCTCGATGTGACCTGTGACACTCTCTACGGTCGCCCTTCGCCGGGATTACCACAAGAGGTCATTCGGGCGCGGGAAACGACATGTGCCCTATGACTCGTTTCGGACCCCTACTATTGCCCCGTGCCATGGTCCGAGACACTTCCTCAGTTCAGCCTCGCGGGGACCCTGCTGACGGTCCTGCTGCTCTTCTTCGCGGCGTTCGGCGAGCCCTATCTGGGCAGGCGCGCCTTCGCGTGGCTGTCCCGACGCCGGGACACCGACGCGAAGGCGCTGGTCCGGGTGCATTCGGTGACCATGGGCGTGCACGCGCTGTGGGGCGTGCTGGTGATGGTCGTGCTGTTCACCTCGCCGCAGGTGACCGCCGCCGACCTCGGCCTCCGGCTTCCGCACGCGGTGGGGCCGGTGGTGGGCGGTGCGTTGGGCGGCCTGATCGCCCTCGGCGTGCTGTGGGTGATGGTCAACGGCCTGCCCGCGCAGATCAAGGACCGGTTGCCGAAACGGGCGCTCGACCGGCCGAAGAAGGGCAAACGCGGCGGTGGCCGCCGCGCGGCCGCGGACCGGCCGGTGTCGCTGCCCGAACCGGAACGCGACCGGTGGCTGTTGATCCCCTACACCCGCAACGAGCGCTCGGCGGCGATCGGCGTGGCGGTGACCGGCGGGTTGTGCGCGGAACTGCTCTACCGGGGGCTGTTCATCGTCCTGGTGACGAGCATGGGCGTGCCGCTGTGGGTCGGCGCGGTGCTGTCGGTGCTGCTCTTCGCCGTTGCCTACCTGTACCAGGGCTGGTGGGGGCTGGTCAGCGCGGGCGCCTCGGGCACCCTGTTCGTGGTGCTGTACCTGGGCACGGGGAGTCTGTGGATCCCGGTCCTGGTGCACATCGCGTTGAACCTGCGCTCGCTCGCCTTCCCCCCGGCGGCCCTGCGGGAGGAGTCGTACGCCTACGACGAGCCCTACGACGACGAGCCCTACGACGACCCGGACTCCGGGTCGGACGAAACCCCCGACGGCGCCGGTCACCCGGCCGCTCCCGCCCTTGGCGCGGCTCAGCCCTTCGCACCCGCCCAGGACACCCTCGCCCTCGGCGGCGCCGGGTACCCGGGTGGAGCCGGTGCGCCCGTTCCCGGTGGCCCTTCGCCTTCTCGGGACGATGCTCGAACGGCTCTGCCCGCCGGGGACATCGGTCCGTATCCCGCCGCGCCGACATGGGGCGCCCCCGCTCAGGGCGCCCCCGCGCTCGGCGGCGCGGAGCGGCCGCCGACGGATGAGAACCCCTCGGTTCGGGGCCCGGGTGCGCAGCCCTCCGGGTCGTGGAACGCCCCCGCGCCAGAGGCCCCCGGGCTCGGCGGTGGTGAGTACCGCCCCGGTGCGCACGGGGCGCATGGGTCTTCGGGGAACGCGCCTCTCCCCGGGTGGGGGGCCGCGGGTCAGGACGCGCCTTCCTTCGCTGACGGGTCGTCTTCGGGTGAGGGGTCCTGGGCCGGGGGTACGGGTGCGCACGCTTCCCCTGGAACGTGGAACGCCCCCGCGCCAGGGGCCCCCGGGCTCGGCGGTGGTGAGTACCGCCCCGGGGCGCACCGGTCTCCGGTGGACGTGCCGCGGTCCGACGGGGACGGCGGTGTCGGTCCTGCCGCTCCCGGGTGGGGAACACCGGGCCAGGGCACGCCTTCCTTCGGTGGCGGGTCGTCTTCGGGTGAGGGGTCCTGGGCCGGGGGTACGGGTGCGCACGCTTCCCCTGGAACGTGGAACGCCCCCGCGCCAGGGGCCCCCGGGCTCGGCGGTGGTGAGTACCGCCCCGGTGCGCACGGTGCGGACGCCTCCTCGTGGAACTCCGGTGTGCAGAGCGGTCCGCAGCCGTCCGCCGGGTCGTGGAACGCCCCCGCGCCAGGGGCCCCCGGGCTCGGCGGTGGTGAGCACCGCCCCGGGGCACACGGGGCGGACGGGCCTTCGGGGAGTGCGCCTCTTCCCGAACGGGGGACCCCGGTCCAGGGCACGCCCTCCTTCGGTGGCGTCGGATATCCGGACGGCCCCGGGTACGGGACGCGACCGTCCGCCCATGGAGACCCTTCGGGGCGGCCCTTCGGCGCTCAGGCCGACCCTGCTCCTCGGGGGGACGCCTCCCGGACCTCCGGTCCGTACCCCGCCGCGCCCGCGTGGGGCACGCCCGCGCAGGGCGCCCCTTCCTTCGACGGCTCGTCACCCGCCGACGCCGCCACCTGGGGCGCCGGTACGTGGAACGGCCCGCGACCGGACGCCGGGTCCCGGAACACTCCCGCGCGGGGCGGCCCCGCTCCCGGCGGGGCCGAGGACCGGGCCGGTACGCCCTCGTGGGACGAGACCGGCACCGGCTCGCACGGCGGGCCCCGGCACGCCGAGCCCCGGTGGGGGACACCCGCGCGGGGCGGGCCCGTGCCCGGCGGCGAGGGCGCACGGGGCCGGGACCCCGGGGACTTCCTCGGTGGCGACGCGCCGGCCGAGGAAGAGGGCCGACGCCTCTACCCCGATGAGCGGATCGACCGCCGCTACGGCGACCGCTGACCCCGTCGATTCCCGCTCCGGGAGTCGTGTCCGACACACCCCCGTGAGTGTTCCGCGGGGGACGCATCGGGCACGATGGTGGTGTGTCCGACACCATCGACCATCCGCAGCCGACACCCCGCCGCTACCGGCTCACCACCGCCGACGGGGTCGACATCGACTCCGTCCTGTTGCGCGGCGCCGAGTCTCGCACCACGGCCGTCGTGCTCGCCAACGGTTTCACCGGTACCTACCGCAGCCCCCACACCCGGGCGGTCGCCGAGTCACTCGTCTCCATCGCGGACGTCATGACCTTCGACTTCCGCGGCCATCACGGCTCCGGCGGGTACAGCACCGTCGGCAACGCCGAGATCCACGACCTGGAGGCCGTCGTCGCCCACCTGCGCGGGCTCGGGTACACCTCCATCGCGACGGTCGGCTTCTCCATGGGCGCCGCCGTCGTCGTCCGCCACGCCGCCGTCCACGGAGGGGTCTGCGCCGCGGTCTCCATCAGCTGCCCCAGCCGCTGGTACTACCGGGGCACCCGCCGGATGCGCCTGATCCACCTGGGCGTCGGCCGCGGCGTCGGCCGGTTCTTCCTGCGCAGCTTCCGCAAGGTCCGGGTCACCGATCGCCGCTGGGAGGTCCGGCCCGCCGAACCCAGGGAGATCGCCGGCGAGATCGCGCCCACACCGCTACTGGTGATCCATGGCGAGGCCGACACCTACTTCCCCGTCTCCCACGCCACCGCCATCCACGACGCGGCGAGGGAACCCAAGGAACTGTGGCTCGTCCCCGGGATGGGCCACGCCGAACGCGCCGTCTCGCCCGAGCTGAGGGCCCGGCTGCGGTCCTGGCTGCGAGAGCGGATTCCCGCCTGACGGGTACGCCCCTTGTGCGCTAGAAAGAGAGGATGATCCCTTCTCTGCCGGTCGAAGCGGGGCCCGGCCTCAAAGGCCGGGGTTTCGCCCTGCTCATCGCCGCCACCGCCATCGGACTGTGCGGTTTCGCGGCAGTCCTCCCCCTGGTCCCCCTGTGGGCGATCCGGGGCGGCGCGGGCGAGTTCGGCGCCGGGAGCACCACCGCCGCGTTCATGCTCACGACGGTTCTCACCCAGCTCGCCATGCCTCGGCTGCTGGAACGCGGCGGCTACCGGTGGGCGTTCCCCGTGGGATCCCTCATCATGGGTCTGCCCGCGCCGCTGTTCGCCCTCACGACCGACCTGGGCGTCCTCATCGCGATCTCCGCGGTGCGCGGGGTGGGCTTCGGCATGGTCAGTGTCGCGGGGACCGCCCTTGCCGCCCGGTTGGTCCCACCCGGCCAGGTGGGCCGCGCCACCGGCTACTACGGGCTCGCGGTCGGCCTGCCCCAGGTCCTCATCCTGCCCGGCGGCGTCGCCCTGGCCCTGAACATCGGTTTCACCGCCGTCTTCTGGATCACCGGTCTGTGCTCCCTGGCGGGCGCCGTCCTCGCGGTGGGCATCTGGTTCGCCGACGGGGGTCGCAACCGCCCGCTGCTGCGCGCGGCCCGCGATACCGGGACGGTTCCGACGGAGCGGGTCTCCCTGGCCGCCCCGCTGATCCTGATGCTGCTGACCGCCTCTTCGGCGGGCGCCATCGTCACCTTCGTCGCGGTGCCCCTGGAGGGCACTCCATGGCTGGTGGGCGCCGCCTTGGCCGCCTACGCGGCGATGGTCGTGATCGGCCGGTGGAGTGCCGGCCTGCTGTACGACCGCCATCACCGAACGCTGTTGCTCCTGCCCGGCATGATCGCCGCGGTCTGCGGTACCGCCCTGGTCACCGCCGGCCTGTGGGGCGACGGTACGCACGTTCTCGTTCTGGTGGGAGCCGGGCTGTTCGGGATCGGGTTCGGCGCGGTCCAGAACGAGGCCGTCACCCTCATGCTGAACCGCGCCGGCCCGACCGGTCAGGGTCGGGCCAGCGCGGTGTGGAACATCGGCTACGACGCCGGGGCCGGAGCCGGGGCGATGGCCGTGGGCCTGCTCATCCAGCTCTGGGGCTACGGTCCCGCCTTCGCGGTCACCGTCATCGCCCTGGCGGCGGTCCTGCCCTTGGCCCGGGCCCGGGTCAGTACGCCGTGACGTGCACGTGGTCGTAGTGGTTCTGGGTGAGGTCGCCCCGGTCGTTCATGAACCGCCACTGCCGGTTGGCCGAGTGCCAGATCCTCTGCTCCCAGATCACGTACTCCACGCCGAGCCGGTCGGCGTTGTTGATCGCGTAATCGGCGATCCGCTGTCCCCACGCCTTGTTGTCCGCCGTCGGGTGGGTGCCGTAGCTCACCATGAAGTCGCAGGCCCGACCCTCGCCGTGGTCGTCGGCGCTACTGCGCCAGCAGCTCACGGGGAGCGGGACACCGACGTTGCGGATGATCTCGTCGCGGACCGCGGCCATGCGCGGGGTGGTCTGCTCCCAGCCGCTGCCGACGGCGCTCTGCGGGATGCCGCCGGTGCCGCCGCCCCCACCGGTCTCGGTCTCGGGTTCGGGGACCTGCTCCTCTTCGTACTTCTTGATCTTCGCCGCGACCTCGTCCTTCTTCTCTTCGAGCTCGTCGATGAGGTCGTCGGCGTCCTTGAGCTCCGTTTCGAGCTCGTCGCGGATCTCCTGGGCCTCGTCGCGGGTGTCCAGGAGGCCGGAGATCTGCTCGGCCTGGGTCTGCCCGAGGTAGTTGAGGGTGGCGGCGTCGCCGTACAGGTCCTCGGGAGAACTGGAGAAGATCACCGAGAAGGAGGGGTCGAACCCGTTGCTGCTGCTCTTGTACTGGGTGGCCACGATGGTGGACACCCCGGAGCGTGAGGCGTCCAGACGTTCTTCGACGTCCTTCAGGTCCTCCTCGGCCTTTTCGACCCGATCCTTGATCTCCGTGAACTGCAACAGTTCGCCCTGGTAGGTCTCTTCCAGTTCTTCGGCGCGCCGCTCCAGTTCTTCGATGTCCACCTCGTCGTCATCGGGTTCGGCCAGGGCGGTCCCGGGCAGTGCGACGAGGAGGGCGACGACGGCGGTAGAGAGGGACAGCGCGGCGCGCCTACCGCGCTGGAAACGGGGCGTGGATGTCATATCTGCTCCGAGAAGGGTCTGGGGGCATCCGGCGGCGCGGCCTCTCGCAGGGGGCGCCGTGACGGAGGATGCTCAGCAGACCTTATGAGATCTTGGCGTTACATGCCTAGTGCGTTGACTCACGTGACTGTGGGGGAGTGCGCGGGGATGTGTCCGAAGATACCCGTCCCGGAGGACCGGAGCGACCGGATTCGTCCGATTCAGCCCGCGCCACCGAACGCGCTCGGCAGCCGGACATCGCCGGACGACACCGGGTCGGTGGGCATGAACCAGTCCGAACGCCTGATGTCGCGGAGTGCCCGCCTGCGCAGCTCGGGGGTGAGCCGGTCGATGTAGAGCACCCCGTCCAGATGCTGGGTCTCGTGCTGGAGGGCCCGCGCCATGAGGCCCTCGCCCGACACGGTGACGGGTTCGTTGCGCAGGTCGACCCCGGTGACGGTGGCGTGCATGGCCCGCCGCGTCGGGTACCAGAGCCCGGGGATGGACAGGCAGCCCTCCTCGCCCTCCTGGGTCTCCTCCGAGAGTTCGGTGAGCTCGGGGTTGATGACGTAGCCGATGCGCCCTTCGACGTTGTAGGAGAACACGCGCAGGCCCACCCCGATCTGGGTGGCGGCGACACCGGCCCGGCCGGGGGCCTCGACGGTGTCCAGCAGGTCCTCGACCAAGGCTTCGGTGCGCCGATCGAACTTGGTGACGGGCGTGGTCGGGGTGACGAGAACGGGATCGCCGAAGCGGACGATGGGGCGCATGGTCATGCCCACAGGGTAGTCGCTGCGCCACACCGGTGTTCCGGGCCGGTCAGACGGTCGTCAGACCCGGGCGCAGGGCGTCGTCCAGGACCATCTCGATGTAGTCCAGGGCGGCCCGGCGGCGGGCCAGGGCGTTCTCGTACAGCGAGGGGGCGTGGGCGCCGCGGCGGACCCGCAGGCACTCGTTGACGATGCGCTGCCACCGCTCGGGGAAGGCGTGCAGGGCGTAGGCGCCGGCGCCGGACTTGGAGGTGATCTCCCCGGTCTTGAGGGTGAAGTGCAGGCGGCTGACGCTCAGCACGCTCCAGGACGGCGCGAGTGAGCCGAGGGCGGCGAGGCCGCGCGGGGTGACCAGTCGACCGGCCTTCTCGCGCCAGCGGCTCCAGTGTTCGTCGAGGGAGCCGAGCGACCAGGTGCGCAGGACCTCGCGCTCCTCCCAGACGTCGAGTTCGAGCGGGTGCGGGCCGCGCACGGTGACCCCGTGCCGGGCGAGGGTGTGCCAGGTGACCGGGTTGACGTCGGCGGTGGCGTGGGTGCGGAACCGGCCACCGGTGACCGAGGCGACGGGGCCGCAGAAGGCCGGGTCGCGGACGAGGTCGTCCCAGGTGACGTGGATGCCGTTGAACTGAGGGCGGGGGACGTCGACGCGGGTCCGGGCGTGGGCGTGCCGGAGCAGGTCGGTCTCCTCCGGTCCGGGGCGCGCGGCGGTGACGACGACGAAGTCGACGTCACTGGTGTGCGGACGGAAGTCGCCCAAGGCCACCGAACCCGTCAGGTAGAGGCCTTCGACCAGGCCGGGAGCGGCCCGGTCGGTGTGGTCGAGGAAGGTCTGCGCGAGTGTCCGTACCCGAGGGTGGACGGCCATGCTCACTCCAGTCTGACGAGTGCGGTGCTTCCATGGAACACGACTCGCGAAGTACGGGGGAGGACTCCGCGACCGGTGTGCCGGAAGTGGCGTGTGCGACCCCCGGGCCTGTGGTGACACCCGTGTTCCACTTCTCAGTGTGAGTGCCCTTTCGGGCCGATTGCAAGTGATCGCGCCGCACCCGCACCCTGTCCCTACACGGTGGTGGTGCGCGGTCCAGGTTCTAAAAAGGGAGCAAACACCCTTGACATGTGGCCATGTGATGTGAGAAGCGACTTCTGTGTGCTCCGTGTCACGGACAAGCCAGGACGTTCCGTGATGAATCGGTACCCGGTGCCATTTGTGCTTTCATATCGGACAGTGTCGGAGCGCACATTCTGCGGCACGTGCATCCGCACAGGGCGAATGCATGAGAATTTCTTTGCCTCGGATTTCTCCAGAGAACTGTCCGGCACATTTCGGGATGCCCTTCGATGGTGTGATCGGGGGTGTCGTTCGTCATGTCCTACCGGCCGGTAACGCCGTGTGTCGCCCGGTTCCGGGGGTATCTGCGCAGGCCTGCCGGGGGGCGGGGCCTCGGGGTGCGCGAAACCCCGTCCCCATAACGGATTCGATGAGGTGTAGACCACGGCTCGGAGAAGTGGACACGCCCCGGTTTTTCGGCGATTGTTATGGTTCACCAAGAGATCCTCTGGCGATAACCATCACAGCCATTGTCCGCTGTTTTCCTGCGCGTAACACGGGGCCACTCCCCTGAAACCGTGCCCCTTTACTCTCGCCGGAGAACGGCAGTGATCCGAAAGACGACGAAGGAGCCTCGCATGGTCCCGACGATGGTCCTCGTAGCCGATGACTCGCGTGACGCCCAGCGAAGGGAGGCCCTGTGCGGCCTGGCCGAAGCGGTGGCGAACCGGGGGGAGGCGCCCGTCAAGGCCGCCTTCGGTAGCCCCACCGAGGTCGCCGCCGCCCTGCGCTCGGTGCGCGGTCCCAAGGTGGTCGTCCCGGCCTTCGTCGCCGGGGGCGACGTGGCCAGCGCCCACCTCCTCTCCCGTCTCGACCTCGGTCGACTGGAGAACTCCTGTCACACCCCGCCCCTGGGCGCGGTGCCCTCGATCGTCGCCGACCTGGCCACCCGACTCTCCGACTCCGGGTGGAGCGTCAAGGACGGCGTGGTCCTGGCCGCCGACGGCACCACCGGCACCGAGGAACGCCAGGTCGTGATGGATGTGGCGCGGATGCTCAGCCGCCGGTTGAACTCCCCGGTCCAGGTCGGCTACCTGCGGACCTGGGCGCCCTCGGTGTTCGACGCCGTCGACCGTCTGCGTCGCGACGGACAGGACAAGGTGGCCGTGGCCGCCTGGAGACTCGTGGACGGCCCCGACTTCGACCTGTTGCGGGGACTCGACGCCACCGCGATCACCGCGCCGCTGTGGCCGTCGGATCTGGTGGTCGACACGCTTTTGGCCCAGCACCGGGCCGCCAAGGGGAGGCTGGCCTGAGACGCGCCGAACGACCCGCCGGCCCCACCCGGAGTGGCATCACGGCTCCGCGGGGCGGCGATGGGGTGATCGGACGGGCCGAACCGGACCCGGCGCGGCCCGAGTCCGTTACCCCTTCGACGGGATGGGTATGTGCTCTTAGGGCGGGAACTCCCCGCACCCACGGCACGCGGCCTCGCCCCGTGCCGGTGCCGGCGGAGCACGGAACGCCTGGACGCGGCCCCTTCACGACCGCGCGGCCGATGTCGACGGCACACACGAACCGGTATCGGCCCGGGCCCCGAACACGCTCACGCGGATCGGGGGCTCGACCTCGACAGGCATCGACGTGAGCGGACCGAAGGTGGATGTATGAACGACGGCACGAAGCAGTTCGTCGATGACCGGCAGCGCCGGCGTCTGGAACGGCGCTTCGGCGTCCACGTCGGCGAATGGCTGACAGAGCTGCCCGCCATCATCGAGAAACTCGCCGCCGAGTGGCGCCTGACCGTCGAGGGCCCCGCGCCCCACGGCCGGACCTCCGTGGTCCTCCACGTCCTGGACGTCGACGGCCGCAAGGGCGTGGTCAAGCTCTCTCCGGACAGCGGGCTGATCGTCGCCGAGGCCGGCCTACTGCGCCTGTGGGCCCCCTCCGGTCGGGTCCCCGAGGTCCGGGGCCTGGATCCCCGGTGCGGCGCGGTCTTCATGGAGCGCATCGAGGGCGACACCGTCGCGGCCGGGGGCACGGTCCCCGACATGGAGACGGTCGGATCGCTCATCGCGGCCCTGCACTCCGTCGAGGCGCCATCCGCCCGGATCCGCGAACTGCCGCCGCTGACCTCCCGCGTCCAGTTCGTCTTCGACCAGTGGGAACGCGAACGCAATGAGGGCCCCGCCGCCGACGTCGTGCCCGCCTCGGTGATGCACCGCGGGTTCGCGCGCGCCCGGGACCTCGCCAACGGCCGGGAGAACGTCGTCCCCGTCCACGGGGACCTGCACCCCGGCAACGTCATCGACGGGGGACCCCGCGGCCTGGTCGCCGTGGACCCGCGCGGCTGCCTGGGCGACGGGGCCGTGGACGCGGTGGACTGGGCGGTGTGGAAGGTCACCGATCTCGACGAGGTGGAGCGCCGGGTGACCGTCCTCGCCGCCGTCATGGGGGTGGACGCCGACCGGGTGATGGCGTGGGTGCGCGCCTTCGCGCCCTGCCAGGCCGTCGCCAAGGTCAACCGGGGCCACGCCGGCACGGACGAGTTCGACGTCCTCATGGAACTCGCCGAGGGCAGGCCCTACGCCGTCCGCTGACCCGGCCGGGTCAGGACGTGTTCTCGAACCGGTACCCCCGGCCCGCCTCGGTGATGAGATACCGGGGCCGCCCGGGGTCGGGTTCGAGCTTGCGCCGCAGCTGCGCCATGTACACCCGCAGGTAGTTGGTCTCGCTCTGGTAGGCGGGACCCCACACGTCGTGCAGCAACCGGCGCTGGCTCACCAACTGCCCGGCGTTGCGGGCGAGGATCTCCAGGATGTGCCACTCGGTGGGGGTGAGCCGCACCTCCTCGTCGTCGCGCAGCACCCGCTTGGCGCCCAGATCGATGCTGAAGGAGGCGGTGCGCACCACCGGCGCCTCCTCACCCCGCACCGACCGCCGTTCCGCCGCCCGCATCCGGGCCAGCAGTTCGTCCATCCCGAACGGCTTGGTGACGTAGTCGTCGGCGCCGGAGTCCAGACAGCGCACCTTCTCACCCGCCGAATGCCGTGCGGACAGCACGATGATCGGGACCTGGGACCAGCCGCGCAGCCGACGGATGACGTCCAGACCCTCCATGTCGGGCAGCCCCAGATCGAGCAGGACCACGTCGGGGTGCCGCTCGGCGGCCAACCGCAGGGCGTCGGCGCCCTCCCCCGCGGTGTCCACGTCGTGCCCGCGCGCCCGCAGGTTGATCTTCATCGCCCGGATGATCTGGATGTCGTCGTCAACGACCAGGACCCGCATCGGCCCCCCTCACGTTCTCGTCGTCCGTGCCTCCGACGGAACCGTCGACGCCCGGCTCCACCGCCCGCAGTGTGAACACCATCGTCAAACCGCCGCCCGGGGTGTCCTCCGGGGCGAGGGTGCCGTGCATCGCCTCCACGAAACCACGGGCGACCGCCAACCCCAGACCCACCCCCGTCCCCTGGGGCGCGTCCCCGAGCCGTTGGAACGCCTCGAACATCCGCTGCTTGCCCTCGTCGGAAACGCCCGGCCCGCGATCGACCACGCGCAACTGCACGTTGTCACCGTGCGCGCTCGCCGCCACCAGCACGGGGACGCGCGGGTCCGGGTTGTACCGGACCGCGTTGGCGACGACGTTGGCGACCGCCCGTTCCAGCAGGCCGGCGTCGGCCAGTACCCGGGGCAGGCCGTCGGGGACGTCCACCGTCACCGCGTCGCCCGGCAACCCCAACAGGGTGATCGGCACGACCTCCTCCAGGCCCACCGGGCACAGTTTGGGGCGCACGCTGTCGGTGTGCACCCTGCTCATGTCGAGCAGGTTGTCGATGAGTCGGTTGAGCCGATCCGTGGACTCCTCCACGGTCTCCAGCAGTTCCTCCCGGTCCTCCTCCGTCAGCGCCAGGTCGGTCGCCCGCAGGCTCGACAGGCTCGCCTTGATGGAGGTGAGCGGGGTGCGCAGATCGTGGGAGACCGCGGCCAACAGGGCGGTGCGGATCCGGTTGCCCGCCGCCTGCCGCCGCGCCTCCGCCGCGTCCCACTCCAGCCGCTGGTGCTCCAGGGCGATCCCGATGTGCGCCGCGAACGCGCGCAGCACCCCCCGGTCGGCGGCCGGCAGCACCCGCCCGCGCAACGCCAGCGCCAACGTGTCGGAGATCGACACCAGCACGTCCGCCTCCTCGGGGGAGTCGGCGGCCGGGCTCCCGACGCCGTGCACCGGACGCCAGCGTTCGCCGTCCAGCGGTTCGCCCTCGTCGTCGCCGGAGTCGCCCTCGTGGGAGGGGGCGACCCGCTCCAAGAGCGTCGCCGAGCGCTGTCCGAAGGTCTCCCGGATACGCCGCAACAGCGCGTGCAGGGGTTCATTGCCCGCCAGGACGCTGCCCGCCAGCAGGGTCACGGCGTCGGCCTCGGCCCGGGCCCGGGCCGCCTGTGCCGCCCTCCGGGCGGCCATCTCCACGACCATCGCCACCAACGTCCCCACCAGCGTGAACGCGATGAGCGCCAGCACGTTGTCGACCGATATCGGTGGTCGCCCGTGCAACGGGGACAGCAGGGCGGTGAGCAGGATCGCACTCCACAGCGCCGACACCAACGCGGGGCGCAGACCCCCCACCGCCGCCGTGGACACCGTGATGAGCAGGAGCAGCGTCGCGTCGGCGGCGCCGTCGGAGAACAACGGCAGCGCCAGGACCAGGGACATCAGGGTGGGTGCCAGCAGCGCCAGCGACCACCCCGCGAGCCTGCGGTGTTCGCCCAGCCCCCGCCCCGGCGGCGGCAGCGGCCAGCGACCGCTGCCCACCTCCTCGTGGGTGACGATGTGCACGTCGATGTCCCCGGACTCGCGGGCGACGATGGCGCCCACGCCCGGACCGAGCACGTACTGCCAGGCGCGCCGCCGGGAAGAGCCCAGCACGATCTGTGTGGCGTGCACCCCCCGCGCGAATTCGAGCAGCCCCGTCGGCACGTCGTTGGCGACCACCTGGTGGTAGGTACCGCCGAGTTCGGCGAGCAGCCGGCGCTGTCGCAGCAGGTCGTCGCCCGGGGCCCGCGCCATTCCGTTCGGGGGCATCACGTGCACGGCCAACAGGTGGCTGGGCTGGGGATGCCCGCCGCGCGAGCGGGCCGCGACCCGGGCCGCGCGTCGGATCAGCGTCTCCCCCTCGGGCCCGCCGGTCAGCGCGACGACGACCCGTTCGCGGGCCTCCCAGGTGCGACGGATCTCGTGTTCGCCCCGGTACCGGGCCAACCCCGCCTCGACCTGGTCGGCGGTCCACAGCAGCGCCAGTTCGCGCAGCGCGGCCAGGTTGCCCTCGCGGTAGTAGTCGGACAGGGCGGCGTCGACCCGTTCGGCGGGGTGGATGTCGCCGTGCGCCATGCGTCGGCGCAGTTCTTGGGGGGTGATGTCGACGAGCTCGATCTCGGCGGCCCGGCGCACCACGTGATCGGGGACGGTCCGGTCGGGGCGGACCCCGGTGATCTGGTGGACGACGTCGTTGAGCGATTCCAGGTGGTGGATGCCCACGGTGGACAGGACGTCGATCCCCGCCTCCAGGAGCTCCTCCACGTCCTGCCAGCGGGCCGGGTTGGGCGAACCGGCCGGGTTGGGCCGGGCGAGGTCGTCCACGACCGCGAGCTTCGGTGTGCGAGATATCACAGCCGCGGTGTCGACCGACCCCGAAGGGTGAAGGGGGACCGTCTCCAAGGCGTCGAGCAGCGCCGATGTGCGCTCCCGGCGTTGGGTGTCGACCGCGGCGACCACCACGGACGCACCGTCCGCGGCCCGCCTCCCGGCCTCGGCCAGGGCACTGTGCGTGGTGCCCGCCCCGGGGGCCGATCCCAGGTAGACACGGAGTTTTCCTCGTCCCACGGGTCCATTGTCGCCCTCGGCGGGTGTGCGCGTGGCCGCTACCGGCCGCACGCGGAGGCCTTTCCGGCCCGGGACGCGCGGGGAATCCGTGAAAGCCTGTGGTCGCGCTTCGTGGATCGCACGGAGCGCCGTGTCATGAAGAGCGCGGTCCCCGCCCGTTCCCCCGATCGATCCGTTTTGGAGCCCCACCGATGTCGGTCCAGCCGCCCCACGGTCCTGCGGACCCGAACCAGGGCCGGTACCTCCCGCCGGGCACACCGCACCCCCAAGGCCCCTACGCTGCCGGAGCCCGCCCCCCGCAGGGCGGATATCCACGGCGGCCCCCGCAGGGGTGGGCCCCGCCCCCCGCGCCGGGCGGCCCCGGATTCCCCGGCGGACCGGGCGGCGTGCCGCCGCAGGGTCCCTTCCCGCCGGGCGGCCCCTTCCCACCGGGCGGGTATCCGGGCGCGCCGGCGTCCAGGCCCAAGCGCACGGGACTCGTCGTCGGCGGTGCGATCGCCGGCGCGGTGGTGCTGATGGTCGGCATCGGCCTGACCCTGGCGCTGACCGGCTCCAAGGAGTACGTGTCCTTCCCCGACTGTGACGAGGTCTTCGACGTCGAGCGGTACGAGACCGTGGTGGGGAGCACGGGGCTCACGGTCGACGGGGGATTCGACCCCGACGATGACGACCACGGCGACCTCTCCTGCGAGATCACCCCGGACGCGGAGGAGGCCTTCATGGGCTTCATGGTCTCCGTCGAGGTGCTCGATCCCACAGGCGACACCTGGCGGGACCGCGCCGAGGAGATGGACGACCACCTGGCGGGGTTGCGGGACGACCTGGCCCCGGGCGAACCGGGCACGCTCACCTTCGACGACGAGGAACTCCCCAACGCCATGTGGGGCCCGAGTTCCGCCGGTGAGAACGGTGTCGTGGTCGGGTTCTCCGACGAGTCCGACTACTTCTCCCTGGGCATGGCCGTGAACGTCTACCTGGTGGACAACCTGGCGGTGACCGTCGTCTACATGTTCGACCCCGATGCCCTGGACACGGAGGAGGCCATGCGGGCGGTCCGCTCGCTCGGCGGCGAGGTCGAGAGGAGCCTCGGCCGCGCCGGCGAGGTCGCCTGAGCCCGACACGCCCCTCGCGTGATCCGTTTCCGCGGCCGGTGGGTATCCACCTTGAGAACGTCCCCTTGATCCGTCCTCCGAGACGACGAACCCCCGGTGAGGAGGTGCGGCGTCCGTCCGCGCCGGACGCCGCGGAACCGATGACGTATCCCCCTGACGACCGTTCCTTCCCCGGCCGACCCGGCGACCCGGGCTTTCCGGGCGTACCGGGAACGCCCGGCGGCGTTCCCGCCCCGCCCGGGTTCGGCCCGCCTCCGGGCGCGGCGGGTTCCCGCCGCCCGGCCCGCCGCCCCCGCCCGGCGGTGGGTATCCCGGCGGCCCCCACCCGCCGCAGGGTCCGGTGGGCCCGCCCGGGCCGCCGCGCCGTTCCCGCAGGGGATGGGCGATCGGCGCCGGCGTGCTCGCGGGTGTGCTCGTGGCGGGCCTGCTGGGGTTCGTCGCGTGGGATGCCATGGGCGGGCGCCCCTACGGTGAGCTGCCCTCCTGTCGTGAGCTGCTGCCCTCCCAGGTGATCGACACCGTTCCGGACGCCGACCGGCCCCGGGCGGAGGGGGAGTTCCTCTCGGCCGAGGACTCCGACTGGTACCCCGACACGGACGAGGAGGGCTACCTCGGCAGGATCTCCTGCGCCGTCACCGACCGTGACGACTCACGGCTGCTCGGCGTCGACGTCGCCCTGTACGACCACGAGGTCTACCTCGACGGGTTCGAGGAGATGCGGCAGGAGATGGAGGACACGGTGGAGGACTGGGAACGCGGCCGCAACGACGAGGCCGTCCTCGCGTGGGAGCCCAGCGGCGCCGGCGAGTCCGGAATGACGGTCCTCTACTCGTTCGACTTCGACGAGGGGGAGCGGACGGGCAGCTCCTACTTCCTCGACGTCAACACCCGGATCGCGATCGACCACCCGGTCCCCGAGAGCATGGACGACGCCGAGGCCATCGACTTCCTGAACGGTTTCGCCCGCCAGGTCGAACGACGGCTCGCCCGTACCGCCGAACGGGTGTGAGCGCTCGGATCCACCGGTTCCGGGGACCTGACCGGCGCGGGGCGCGCGGGCGCCGCCCTCGGCGCCCGCACCCCTCCCTCAGGGGATGAGCTTGCCCGGGTTGAGCACGCCCTCCGGGTCCAGCGCCGCCTTCACCGACCGCAGCACCTCCACGCCCAGCGGACCGATCTCCTCGGCCATCCACGGCCGGTGATCGGTGCCCACCGCGTGATGGTGGGTGATGGTGCCGCCGTGCGCCACGATCGCGTCGGAGGCGGCGCGCTTGGCGCCCTCCCACCGGGCCAACGGGTCCGCGCCCGCCGCCGTCGCCACGGTGAAGTACAGGGACGCACCCGTCGGGTAGGTGTGCGACACGTGGCACATCACCACGACACCGCCCTCGTCCCCCTCCAAGGCCCCGGTCAGGGCGCGCGTGACGGCCGCGTACAGCGGCAGCAGATCGGTCCAGGTCGCCGCGGTCTCCAGGGTCTCGGCGAGGATGCCCGCCGACAACAGGGTGTCGCGCAGGTAGGGGGAGGAGAAGCGGTTCTCCCGCCAGTGGGCCACCGGTTCGGGACCCGACGGGGTTCCACCCGCCCGGACGAGCACCTCGCGGACCACCGCGGACCGGGCCGCGACCTCGGCCTCGGAACCCTCGAAACCGAGGACGGCCTGGCAGCCGGGCTGCGCCGCCCGACCGCCCATCGCGGCGCCCACGAACGTCTCGGACTCGTCGAGGATCCGCGCCATCGTGGGGCGGGTGTCGGACTGGGCCAGGGCGCGCAGGGCGTCCACCCCCGTGGCGAAGTCGGGGAACGACCAGGCCTCGTCCAGGACGGTCTCCGGTACGGGTCGCACCCGCAGACCGACCTCGGTGATCACACCGAGGGTCCCCTCCGAGCCGATCAGCAAGCGGCGCAGGTCCGGGCCGGCCGCCGACGCCGGGACCCCGCCCGCCTCCAGGGTCCCGCGCGGAGTGGCCGCGCGCAACGACACCACCATGTCCTCGAACCGACCGTACCCGGAGGAGGCCTGACCGCTGGAACGCGTCGCCGCGTATCCGCCGATGGTCGCGTACTCGTGGCTCTGCGGCAGGTGCCCCAGCATCAGGCCGTGCTCGGCCAGGAGCCGCTCGGCGTGCGGACCGCGCACACCCGCGCCCAGGACGGCGGTCATCGAGGTGGCGTCCAGGGAGACCAGTCGGTCCAGTCGGCGCAGGTCCAGCGCGACGACCGCGTCGAAGCGGCCCCGCAACGGCGTCAGTCCGCCCACGACGCTGGTGCCGCCTCCGAAGGGCACCACCGCGATCCGCCGTGCCGAGCACACCTCCAGCAGACGTTGGACCTCGTCGTGGTCGGCCGGGTACAGGACCGCGTCGGGCGCGGGGTCGGCCCGGCCGGCCCGGCGCAGCAGCAGGTCGGGGGTGCTCTTGCCACCGGAATGACGCAGCCGGGAGGCCGCGTCGTCGACGACGTGCTCCTCGCCGACCACGGCGGACAGGGCGGCGCGGTCCGGGCCGGTCAGGGCGGCGGGCGGAAGTTCCACCCGCTCCTCGGCGACAGGGGGGCGTTCGGTGAACCGGGCGCGGAGCACCTGGGCGATGAGATCGCGCAGGCCGGGGTCGAGTTCCCGGGCCTTGGCCGGATCGCCCCAGGCGAACCAGCTCATCTCGGGGGAGGTGCGGGGTGTGGTGTCGTCAGCCATGCTCTACAGTTTTACACATGGCGTCAAAACGTAACGTTGAAGATCAGATCCTCGACGCGGCCCGGGCCTGCGTCGTGGACTTCGGGGTGCGCCGCACCACGCTGACCGACGTCGCCCGTCGCGCCGGGGTCAGCCGGCCGACCGTCTACCGGCGCTGGCCCGACGTCACCGCGCTCGTCGCCGACCTGCTCACCCGGGAACTGCGGCGGATCCTCCTCGACGAGGAGATGGCCGACGAGCACGACCTCGCCGACGAGAGCGTGCGGGTCCGCCTCGTTCTGCACGTGGCCGGTGTGGCCAGGGCGATGCTGCGCCATCCGCTCTTCACCCGGATCGTCGACACCGAACCCGAACTCATGACCACCTACACGTTCCAGCGGCTGGGCGCGAGTCACCACTCCGCCCTGGAGATCCTCGAACCCGCGGTCTCCCAAGGCCAGGCGGACGGTTCGATCCGTTCGGGGGACCCGCGCGTCCTGGCCCGCCTGGTCCTGGTCACCGCGCAGAACACCGTCACCTCACGCCACCTGTTCGCCGACCTCCTGGACGAGGAGGCGATCGTGGACGAACTCGCGACCCTCGTCGACGGATACCTGGCCCCCTGACCGACCCCCGCCCTTCGCACATCCCCAGGAAAGGACCGCTCGCATGAGCACCAGCACCTCCCTGAACGCAGCCCGTCGGAGCGCCGATCTGGCCGCGCTGGAGGCCGGCCCCCGGGTCGACGTCCTGGTCGTCGGAGGGGGCGTGACCGGTGCCGGCGTGGCCCTGGACGCCGTCTCCCGCGGGTTGTCCACCGTGCTCGTCGAACGCCACGACCTGGCCTTCGGTACCAGCCGGTGGAGTTCGAAACTGGTGCACGGCGGTCTGCGCTACCTCGCCAGGGGACAGATCGGCATCGCCTACGAGAGCGCCCGCGAACGCGACGTCCTCATGCGGGTCACCGCCCCCCACCTGGTGCGGCCCCTGCCGATGGTCGTTCCCGTCCACCGCGACCTCGCCGGGCCGATGGGCGGACTGCTCGCCCGCGCCGGCATGGGCCTGGGCGACGTGCTCCGCCGCCTCGCGGGCACCCCCGACTCCGTGCTGCCCCGACCTCGCCTGCTCGACGCCCGCCGCACCCGGCGACTGCTGCCCGGGGTGGACCCCGAAGGACTGCTCGGCGGCGTCCTGTCCTTCGACGGCCAGCTCATCGACGACGCCCGCCTCGTCCTGGCGCTGGCACGCACCGCCGCGGGGCTGGGCACCCGCGTCATCACCCGCTGCTCGGCCGAGAACGTCACCGCCGACGGCGTCGTCCTGCGCGACGAGATCACCGGCCGTCTGGTGCCCCTGCGGCCGCGCGCCGTCGTCAACGCCACCGGCGTCCACGCCGACCACCTCGACCCCGGCATCCGGCTCAGCCCCAGCAGGGGAAGCCACCTGGTGCTCGACGGCGCCGTCCTGGGGCATCCCAAGGTGGCGCTCACCGTCCCGGTGGAGGGCGGCGCCGCCCGGTTCGTGTTCGCCCTGCCCCAACCGGACGGGCGGATCTTCCTCGGACTCACCGACGAACCCGTGGAGGGGCCCGCGCCCCGGATCCCCGAGGTCCCGGCGCAGGACGTCGACTTCCTGCTGGAACAGGTCAACCGGGCCCTGCGGGTCCCGCTCCGCCGCGAGGACGTCATCGGCGCGTTCGCGGGGCTGCGCCCCCTCCTGCACGGCGACGGCGTCAGCTCCGACCTGTCCCGCGAGCACTCCGTGACGGTCGCCCCCAACGGCATGGTCACCGTCGTCGGCGGCAAACTCACCACCTACCGGGCGATGGCGGAGAAGGCCGTGGACACCGTGGTCGACCGGCACCGGATGCCCGCGGGTCCCTGCCGGACCCGCTCCCTGCCCCTGGTCGGCGCCGCGTCCAGGGAGGGGCTCGACGCCCTGGCGGCACCGCGACGGCTGGTCGCCCGCTACGGGACCGAGGCGCTCGCCGTCCTGGCCGAGGCCGACGACGACCCGACCCTGTCGGAGCCGATCGCCGCCGGCGTCACCGGGGCGGAACTCCGGTTCGGGGTCCGTCACGAGGGCGCCCTGGACGTGGACGACCTGTTGGCCCGGCGCACCCGTATCGCCTTGGTGGACGAGGACAGGGCGAAGGCGGAGAAGGCGGCCGAGGAGGCGCTGGCGGCGTCGGTCTGACGGGCGCGGACGGAAGGGGGCGGACCGGAGGGCATGGACCGGAAGGGCGCGGACGGAAGGGCGCGGACGGGAGGGGCGGCGGCCTCCGGAGGGGTGCCCGGTGACGCTGGAGGAACGCGCCACACCGACATCCCCTGTCCCAGGGGGGGCGGATCGCGTATGGTCATACCGGTCCCGCGCCGCCCCGTCCCCCGCGGCGATCCGGACACTCCCGCAGCCGCCCCCTCCCACGGTTCGCCTGCCCACTGAGCCGCCCCGCCGAAGGAGTCATCCATGCCCTCACTCGTTGCCGTGCCCGCCCTGGCCGAGGCCGAGGACAGCGTCCTCACGGGTGTTCCGGACGAGTACCGGCACTACTTCAACGGGCGCCCGCCGGTGCCCTTCACCAAACGCCACTGGGAGTTCTCCGGCGAGCCCGCGAGCATCCCCCTGGCCCGCGCCTTCCTGGACACCTGCGCGGCCACCCGCGACAGCGACTTCCGCTACGTGTTCGCGCTGCTGGGCACGGAGCTGGCGACCAACGCGATCCGGCACAGCAGGTCGGGGGAGGAGGGGCAGACCTTCGTCCTGCGGGTGGCGCGCAACGTCACCGGGCTGACCCTGGTCTGCCGCGACAACGGGACGCCCGCCCGGTCCCTGGGCGGTGGGGACGGGCCGCTGGTCCCGGTGCCGCCCACGGGAGACCGGCTCACCGCGGAGAACGGCCGCGGCCTGGCCCTCGTCGACAGCTTCGCCACCACCTGGGGCGACAACGGCCATCCCAGCATCCGCAAGGTGTGGTTCCACCTGGCCTACGACATGACCGGCAGTTCCTGGCCCGCCGCCTGAACCCGTACCGGTCGTCCCACGGCCCCCGTTCGTCCCTCCGAGCCCGTCCGCTGCGCCCGTCCCACCCGACCCCGGTCCCCCACCGGGGTCTTGTCATGTCCGCCCACGACATGGGAACATACCGGCCAGTAGGTCGGGTGTGACGCATATCACCGCAAGGCGCGATCGGGTCGCGTCCACCCGCCGCGCCCCCGCATTCGCCGTCGAAGGCGATCCCCCGACCACGAGCCGCGTCCCCCGCGGCCCGACCACGAGGAGCCGACACCCTTGGACTCCACCATCGCCACGATCGCGCTGCCCGCCGCGCTGGCCATCATCATGCTGGGCCTGGGCCTCAGCCTGACCCTCGCGGACTTCACCCGACTGATCCGGGTCCCGGGCACCGTGGCGCTCATCCTCGGTTGCCAGATCATCCTGCTGCCGCTGATCTGCTTCGGCCTGGTCCTGCTCTTCCAGCCGCCGCCCGCCCTCGCGGTCGGCATGATGCTGCTGGCCGCCTCGCCCGGCGGCACCACCGCGAGCCTGTACAGCCACCTGTTCCGCGGCAACGTCGCCCTCAACATCTCGCTGACGGCGCTCAACTCCCTCACCGCGATGGTGACCCTGCCGCTCATCACCAACCTGTCGCTGGCCTACTTCATGAGCGACGGCGACACCCTCGGCCTCCAGGCGGACAAGGTCCTCCAGGTCTTCGCGATCATCCTCATCCCCGTCGCCATCGGCATGCTCATCAGGGCGAAGGCGGAGTCCTTCGCGCTGCGCATGGAGAAGCCCGTCAAGATCGCCTCGGTGTTCGTGCTGTTCGGCGTCATCGCCGTCGCCGTCTACCAGGAACTGGACAACATCGGCGATTACATCGTGTCGGTGGGCCTCATGGTGTTGCTGTTCAACATCGCCGGCCTCGTCATCGGCTACTGGGCGCCGCGCCTGATCGGCACCGGTCGCCCCGAGTCCATCGCCTCCTGCATGGAGATCGGTCTGCACAACACCACGCTGTCCCTGGCCATCGCCCTCAGCCCGGCGCTGCTCAACAGCACGGAGATCGCCATCCCCTCCGCGGTCTACGGCGTGCTCATGTTCTTCACCGCCGCCGCCACGGGTGTCCTCCTGGCCCGCCGCTCCGCCCGGGAGGACGTCGTGCGGGAGGGCGCGAACTGACCGGACCGCACCCTCACCGGTCCGCGTGAGGGGGGTCCGCGCCGTCGGCCCGGGAGCGACCCGCCCCGCCCTCCCGGGCCGCGAGCGGCTCCGCCCGGGAGGGGAGGAGCCGGGCCAGGGTGAGCCGGGCGTGCACACGCGCCGCGGGGATCACCGCCCAACGCAGCGGGAACAGCCCGAGGACGATCTCCACCGAAGTCGCGAGCACGGCCGTGGCCGGGTCGGCCACCCGCATCCACAGGAACCGCGTGCCCCCCGGCAGCGCCCACCGGAACGGGTACCGGAGGGCGCTCACCGGCAGCAGCGCGGCGCACGGGCCGAGCAGACCGAGGGGGACGCCGAGCAGGGCGGACACGGGGGAGCCGGCGGGTGAGGCGCGGGGTCGAGGGCGACCGCCACGGGCGGCGCGGATCCGCTTCCGGTGCCGGCGCGGGCTCCGGGGCGGGTGAGCCCGGCGGTCGGGCGGCCCGTCCTCCGTGCCGGTCCGCGCCCAGAGGCGCGACGGGAACGGCCCCGGCCCGCCCACCGGGGCGTGGCCACCAGGATCAGGGTCACCGGCGGGGCGACCGGGGAGACCAACGCCGCGCCCGGGGTCGTCGACGGGTAGCCGACCGATCTCGCGACGGCCCCCTATCCCGAGCATCCGATTCATCCTCTTTCGTGCGCCTTTTCCTGTTCCCCCGACGGTCTGCGGCATGCGCGCCGGCCCGGCACCACGGCGGGCGCGCGGCCGAACCACGACGGGCCGCCGGTCCACCGGTCGGGTGATCGTCGGTGCCCTGGGAAAGGATGGGGGGATGACACGCATCCCCGAGAGGAACCTCTCCCCCCGCATCGACGCGGACCGGCCGTCCCCGCCCCCGCACGGGAGCGAAAGGGAGGTGCTGACCACCCACCTCGACTGGCACCGCACCACCTTCGAGGCCAAGTGCGCAGGGCTCGCCGCCGAACCGCTCTCCCGGCGGGCGGTGCCGCCCTCCACGTTGAGCCTGCACGGCCTGATCCGCCACCTGGCCGGGGGGGAGCGGTGGTGGCTGCGCATCCGCTTCGCCGGCGAGGAGGTGCCGATGCTCCACTACTCCGACGACGACCCCGACCAGGACTTCGAGGACCTGTCCGGGGACCCGGTCGAGGCGCTCGCCCGATGGCGCGCCGAGGTCGAGCGCTCACGGGAGATCACGGCGGCCTCCTCGCTCGACGACCTCGGGGCCGACGCCGTCCACGGCGGACCCACGCAACTGCGGGTCATCCTGGTGAAGCTGATCGGCGAGTACGCCCGCCACAACGGCCACGCGGACCTGCTGCGCGAACGTATCGACGGCGCGACCGGGTACTGACACGACCGGGTGTCGGCCGATTCCGGCCCGGACGTGACCGGCTTCGGTCCCGGTTCGGACGACGAAGGGACGAAAAGGTATCTTCGGTGCCTTGATCGGGAAAGACGACCTCATCGGAATCGTCGGAGTCAGCCCGCCGGAAGGAGGGGCCACGTGCCCTCCCAGAGCCGCACACCCCTGATACGCCCGGTCTCGGGCGTCTACGTCCGCAACGTCCTCCAGAGTTGCGGCGGACACTTCGCCGTGGCCTGGGCGGAAGCCGAGCCCTTGCCCGCAGGGACCCCGGACGGGTTCGTCTTCGTCGCCGCCGTCCCCCCTCACGGGCCCCGCGGTGAACGGATGCCCGGCGAGCTCGTCGCGGCCTTCGCCGACGGCGTCCGGTCGGCCTGGTCGGAGGGGACCGCGACGCCACCGCTGGAAGCCCTCGTGCGACTGGTCGACGCCCGCTGGCACGGTGAGGACTCCACTCCGCGGGCCTTCCACACGACGGGGGAGATGGCCGCACTGGAACTCTCCCGCTGCGTCGCCGAGGACCGGCCCCCGCGGCCGGTCCTGCACAGCCGCCGAGAACCCTTCCTGCCCTGGGAACGGGACCTGATCGTGCCGACCGGGTGACCGGCCGGCACTGGACCGAACTCCGGGCCGAGGACGGGGCCACGCCCCGCCGGTACGCCCTGGACGGTGCGGTCGCCCTGGGCCACCTGTTCCTCTGCCCGAGGTGCTCCCCGCCGGGGCCTCCTCCGCCCCGCGGCCTGGGCGCACGCCGCCGTGGTCGGGATCTGCGCGCTCGGAATCCTCCTGCGCCGGCGGCTGCCCCCGGCCGCCTTCACCGTGACCGTGACCGCGGCCGGGCTGGTCGCGGCGTTCGCCGGCCGGGGGCGTTCCCGCTGTTGCCCGCGGCCTGGGCGCTGTACCTCCGGGCCCTGACCGCCGACCGGGTGAGGACACGACCCCGGCACGGGATGTACCTGCTGGTCGCGGTGCTGATCCCGGTCTCCGTCGGCGACCCCTGGAGGAGGGGCCTCTTCCCGCCCTGGTGACGGGTGCGGTGCTCATGGGACCGTCGTGGCTGCTGGGGCGCTCGGTCCGGGAACGCCACCAGCAGGAGCGGCGCGCCGTCGAGGCGGTCGCGGCCGAGGCGCGTACCCGTGAGCGGCTGCACCTGGCCGGAGAGGTCCACGACATCGTCTCCCACACGCCCGGCGAGGTCACCGCGGCCCACCCCTCCCTGGAGGAGGCGTTCTTCGCGCTCACCGAGGGCGACCGGTGCTCGCCGTCGTCCGCGCCGAGGCGTACGAGCTCGGCGCCCTGACCGCCCCCGTGCTCACGATGCCGGCGACCCCGCTCCTCAGCATCGGACTCGCGTGGCTGTCCGCCTGGTCGGTCGGCGATGCGCCGACCCACCGTCCGGAGCTGATCGTGGCCGGTTTCACCCCCGAGTCGAGCGGGTTCGACGCCCGTCTCCTACGGGCAGGTCGTAATGGTGACCCTGGGCGCTCTGGCGGTGGGCACCGAGTACCGCGGCGGGCAGATCCGCACCGCGCTGCTCGCCGTGCCCGGACGGCCGCGCCCGCTGGGAGGCAAGGCCGTGGTACCGGCGGCCGCCGCCCTTGCCGTGGCCGCGGTCACCGTGGTCGCCTCGTTCACCGCCACCCAGATCGGGCTGGGGGAGCACGGCCTGCCCACGGACCGACTCCCGGAGTCGGAGGTGCTGGACGCGATGGCCGGCGCCGTCGTCTACCGGGTGCCCCTCGCCCTGCTGTCCGCGGGTCTCACCGCGGTCGTGCGCAACACGGCGGTGTCGATGGTCGTGCTGATCGCGATGGCACTGTCCTTCCACCTCTCGATGCTCACCGGTCTGGCGGACTACCTCCCCGACCGGACCGGAGCACAGATGTTCGCGCTGGACGGATTCCAGAACACCCCCTGGCCGCCATCGAGGGCGGAGCGGTGATGGCGGGCCCGGGTGCTGGCCGTGTGGCTGCTCGCCGCGGTGCTGTTCGTCCGCCGCGACACCTGAGACCGGCCTCGGCGGCCGGAGCCGTGCGCGGGGTCCCCGTGCACGGCCGGGGATTCCCGCGGAGCGGCGGGCCCCGGGGCCGTCCGGTCCGCCGGACGGCCCCGGGCGGCGACCCGGTTCAGTGGGCTCCGCGCCCGGACGCTCCCTCGGAGGACGCTCCTATGGATGTCAAGCGGCTTGGGCGAGGTCGGGCCGAGCGGGTGGGGGCCCGACCTCGGGGGGCCGACCCGCCTGGTCAGTCGTCGTCCTTCTCACCCTTGTCGTCCTTGTCGTCGCGGGTGAGGGTGTCCACCGCGACGGCGACGCTGATCGCCAGGGCCGGGTCGCCGCCGATGTCGGACCGGTGGGTGTTGACGTCCACCGCGTAGGTGTCGCGGACGCGGAACCACTTGCGGGAGATGTGCGCGACGGTGCCGTGCTCGTCGGAGATCACGTACTCCTTGCCGAAGAAGTCGCCGGTGACCTCCCAGTCGGGGGCGTCCTCCATCTCCACGATGAGCTTCTCCTTGAGGGGGTCGAAGAACCGCTCGCGCACGGTGGCCACGGTCCTGCCGTCGCGCTCGATGCGCATCTGGTCGCGCACCTTGAACAGTTTGCGGCGGATGGTGGTGAGGACGTTGCCCTCGATGTCCTGTAGTTCGAAGGTCGTACGGATGCGCAGGGCCTTGCCATCGACGAGGTAGACCTTGCGGTCGTTCTCGTCGGTGACCCAGTAGTCGTCACCGATGTCGAAGACGCGTTCGCGTACCAGGAATTTCATGTGTCCAAACTAGGTCGCGCGGACCGGGCGCACCAGAGGGACCGGGTCCCCTGTGGACAACGGGTCTCAGCGGCTCGGACGGGGCTCCAGAGCACGCAGGGCGCCCACCAGGGGGGCCAGTTCCGGCGTGGCCCCGGCCTCGTCGAGCGCTCCGCGCAGCACCCGGTCGTGGGTGGGCCGGGCCTCGGCGAGCAGTTCCACGCCGGCCGGGGCGAGCTCGGTGTGGATGCCCCGCCGGTCGTCCGCGCACAGGACCCGGGTGAGCAGTCCCCGGTCCTCCAAACGGGTGACCAGGCGCGTGGTGGCGCTGTTGGACAGGGCGGCGGTGTGGGCGAGCCGGCGCATCCGCATGTGCCGGCCGTCCTGGCGGTCCAGGGCGTCCAGAACGGTGTACTCGACGACCGAGATCCCGTGCCCGCCTTGGAGCGCCTTCTCCAAGGCGGTCTCGACGAGTGCGTGCACGGCGGCGAGGGTGCGCCAGCCGTGGGCTCGGATCTCGACGGCGTCGTCGGCGATGCCCATGTCGGCCTCCCGGTATCAGGAGGCAAAGGCTAGCAGCTTGCGCAGATAGAAGGCGCGTGCAACTATTTTCGCCGCGCCGGCGACCAGGGCGCGCGGAACGGGGCGTCCTCCCCCGAGGAGCACTTCCACGCCGCTCGCGCTCCACGCCCCCGCCACCGGGGCTTCGACACCGGCCTCGGCGGATTCGTCGTGGGGTCCGCCCGCGCTCGCCTCGTGCGCCGACATCGCCGCGCTCGACACCGGGGCGGCCGGGCCCGGCCGCCCCTCACCGCCGTGGACCGGAGCGGCCATCACCGTCCTCGGCGTCGCCGCCATGGCCGCCGCCGCCCGGCCGCCCGGCGGGATCGGGCACCGAACGTCATCGAGAGGGGGCACGATAGGACTGCACCGCGAACGGAAGGGCATACATGAGCTGGCACACCCGCCCCATGGCCGCACTGGACTTCGAGTCCACCGGGCTGGACGTCTCCACCGACCGGATCGTCACCGCCGCACTGTGGCTGATCGATCCGACCGCCCGGACCAAGGAGGCCCGGACCTGGCTGGCCGACCCGGGTGTGGAGATCCCCGAGGAGGCGACCGCCATCCACGGCATCACCACGGCCCAGGCCCGGGAACACGGTCGGCCGGCGGTGCAGGTCGTCACCGAGATCGCCGCCGCCCTGGAGAAGCTCGGCGCCGACGGGGTCCCGGTGGTGGTCTACAACGCCCCCTACGACCTGGGTCTGCTCTCCGCCGAACTGGACCGCCACGGACTGTCCACCGGCTTCCTGGCGGACCTGCGGGTCATCGACCCCCTGGTGCTCGACAAGCACACCGACCCCTACCGGCGGGGCGGCCGCAGGCTCATCGACGTGTGCGCCCACCACGGCGTGTCCCTGGACGAACGGCAGGCGCACGGGGCCGCGGCCGACGCGCTGGCCGCCGCCCGGCTGGCCTGGCGGATCGGAACGGCCCACGAGGAGCTCACCGCCCTGGACCTGGACGCGCTGCACACCGCCCAGGTCGGGTGGAAGGCCGAACAGGCCGCGTCCTTCCAGGCCTACCTGCGCCGTGGCCGCGACCCGGAGGCGGTCATCGACGGGAGCTGGCCCATCGCCGCGGGCTGAACCCGGTCACCGCCCCTCGGGGGTGTCACCGGTCGCCGGCCCGCAGCCCCGGCAGCCGCGCGTACGCGTAGCGGATGTGCTCCTCCACCAGGTCCGCCGCGCGTTCGCCCCGGCGCGCCTCGATCGCCTCCAGGAGATCCCGGTGGTGTCCGCGCAGCACCTCTGCCAGGTCCGCCCAGTCCCCGGCGCTCCGGAAACCGGAGAGGACCTGCTGTTTCATCGACTCGCGGATGGCGATGGTCATGTCCGAGACCAGCCGGTTCCCGGCGGCCTCGGCGATCGCCACGTGGAAACGGGTGTCGAACTCGTTGAACTCCTCGCGAGTGAGGGTCACGTCGTCCATGGCGTCCAACGGGGCGCGCATCCGCGCCAGGTGCCCGGCGTCGGCCTCGCGCGCGGCCAGGGCCGCGCTGGTGCGTTCGAGCATCACCCGCGCCTCGATGACGTCCACCAGCGGGAAGCTGGTCAGCGCCACGTGCAGGCGCAGCATCCGGGTGAGCGCGCCGCTGGGCATCGCGGTGACCACGGTGCCGGCGCCCTTTCCGGAACCGACCGAGGACCGGACCACCCCGTGCGCCTCCAGGGTCCGGATGGCCTCGCGCACGGCGGCGCGGCTGACCTCCAGCCAGGCGGCGAGTTCGCGTTCCGGGGGCAGGTGGTCGCCCACCTTGAGCGCCCCGCCGATGATCTGCTCCTCGACGCGGTCGACCACGAGCTCGTAGGCACGGCTCCGAGAGACCGGCCGCCAGGAAGGTTCCGCGGGGAGCGGATCACCCGTACTCGACTCGTTCACGGCGCAGGCCCTCCGTTGTCCCCTCGTCGCCTCACGGTGCCGTCATCCTACGGTCCGCTTCCCGTGGCGCCCCATCGGCGACTCCCGCGCACCTGCCCGCCCCGTCGGGTGCGGGGCCGCAGGGCCCCGGCGCGTCCCGTCCGTCGCGTGTCCGGGGGAGGAACGGGCCCGGAAACACGAAAGGCGCCCCAAAGGACGCCGTATCGCCTGGTCAGCGAGGTGAATTCGCTGGTCCGTCTTGTGTGCCCCCTGCAGGATTCGAACCTGCGCACACGGCTCCGGAGGCCGTAGGGCTGAATCGCGCTGACCTACCCGAACACCGCCCCAGACGCTCCCCCCGTCCGCCACCCGACCAGAGCCCCCTCGAAGGCCCGCTCCCGGCAGCGCGCTCCCCCCTCCATGGCTAGCCATTGGGGGGCACCTGCTGTACTTCACCTTTTAGAGAGTAAGAAGAACTAGCCTCCGCAGCCTCCGCACTGCTAGAGAGACGGAGCCTCACCTGCGAGAACGTTGCGGAGGCTGAACTTGACTCTCAGCCTCCGGTAGCCTCCGCAGCCTCCGGTCCAGCCTCCGCGCCTGTTGGGGGCTCATCAGATGGCTACCGGTGCCCCCTGGCTAGCCTCGGAGGTGCATGACGTAGGCCGCGATGGGCCGTCCTGGATCTCTGTCTGGTACATGGGCGCGGGTTTGCTCCCTCATGACCCAGGGGATGCTCCCTTACTGACAGGATTCGGGGTGATGTGGTGGCTTTCAGAACGCGGCAAGGCTTGGCTGCAGGTGCGACCGTTGCCATCGCCGCCGCGATAAACGTCGCCACAGGCATGCTCACTCAGCGTTGGGACCTGGCCTGGCTGGCCGCGGTGATCGCACTCGTAGTGGTGGGAGCGGCCCTTCAGGCATGGTTGACACTCACCGGCCAGCCGGACTCGAACCCGCCATCTCGCCAGTCGGTCTCCGGTACCGAGGTCGGTGGGAGTCTTGAACAACACGGGGCCGAGCAGCAAACAGTCTCCAAGAGCAAGGTCCGGCAGAACCTCCGCCAGCGGAGACGCGGTCGATGACCTCCGGGAACGCCGATCCGCCGAGTCGGAGCCAAGATCGACAGTCGGTCCAGAACAGTTCGGTCGGCGGCCATCTGATACAGATCTTCGTTGGCGGAGGTGTCCCCCTCGGTCGCAGAACGTTCCTGGTCGGTATTGTGACCGTCACCGGTATTTCCCTGGCTGGATACTTCCTTCCCTCCGAAGAACCGCAGAGCATGCGACCTCCGCTGATCGGAGAGTTGGCACAGGACCTGTCTTCGTCGAGCGCCGAACGCCGCTCCGCCGCTATCGCTCTAATCGCTGAGAGGTTGCCGCTCGATCACCCCGATCGAAATGCGGGGATAGCTGCCTTGGTTAATCATCTCAGTGCTCGTCTCCCGGACGATGGGAGCACGGTCGCAGAGGCCAGCGATACCTTGACTGCGTTGGGACTCGCCCAAGTGCCATCCGACCAGATCGACCTGCGCTACTCCTATCTCGACGGCATCGATGTCAGCGGACTCGAGTTCGCTGACGGCATTCCCTTGTACGGTGCCAGCCTCAAAGACGCGACCCTGGTCAACGTTCTGATTGGTTCGGGTAACTGGCAGGACATGTTCATGGAACGGTCCTGGCTCGGCAACTGTCGATTCAGGAGAGTTCTGTTCACGGGCACAGACTTAAGCTACGTCAACGCCCCGGGAACAGAATTCCGCGAG
The DNA here is from genome assembly GCF_028882275.1 of Nocardiopsis sp. N85. Lineage (GTDB taxonomy): Bacteria > Actinomycetota > Actinomycetes > Streptosporangiales > Streptosporangiaceae > Nocardiopsis > Nocardiopsis lambiniae. The sequence goes on along the minus strand of NZ_JARBUT010000005.1, from coordinate 676 downwards.
TGCCAATTCTCACGGGCAGTTTTGACTGGAGCGGATTTCTCCACATCGGTCTTCATTGACTGCGACTTCAAAGGCGAGGATTTCGTAGTGGAATCAGCTCGCGGCCTTCCAGCGGTGTGGGACCCTGACGATCCACCTCAATGGCCTGCTGGCTTTCTCCCCAACATCCTGACCTAGGTATTTTTGAACGGGTGAGATGGCGGGTCGGCAGCCGTAGATCTGAATCATGCTGACCTGCCCGAACCCCGTCAGTGGTTTCGCCCCCGTCCGCCACCTAAACCAGAGCCCGCCTACAGAGCCCTCAGCGAAGAAAGAAATTTTTGTTGATACTTGGGGGATAGTGAACGGAGGAGAAGAGCGAGTAGGACGGCAACTGGCCCAACAGGCCCACCTCGTCGGGTGGGCTTCGGAGCGGGATCTCTGGCGGGAGTTCCTGCACTGGATCAGCTGCGGGAGGCTCGGCCAAGGGGACTGGCAGCCGCCGCCCGAGCTGGACACCCCGTGCAGGATACGTTTTCGCCGCTGCCTGAGCGGGACGGCTGGCGCCAGCGGGTGGCCAACCTGCACCACGAGCTACACCAAGAGGTCGTCTTCTCATTCGATTACCGGCTCTGCTCCTTCGCGGAGGACGGCCGTCAAGGCCACGCGCCACCCAGAACGGGGCGACCACAGGACC
>NZ_JARBUT010000049.1 GCF_028882275.1 Nocardiopsis sp. N85 | reverse complement strand
CGTCTCCTTCGACCTGTACCGGGGCGAGACGCTGGGCATCGTCGGTGAGTCCGGTTCGGGTAAGAGCACCCTGTCCCGGATGATCATGCGCCTGCTGGAACCCACCGAGGGGCGCGTGGAGTTCGAGGGCCGGGACATCACCCACATCTCCGAACGGCGGATGCGCCCGTTGCGTCGTGACGTGCAGATGGTGTTCCAGAACCCGTACTCGTCGCTGAACCCGAGGGTGACGGTGGGCGACGCGATCGGCACCGCGCTGCGGGTGCAGGGCGAGCGCGACGGCAAGAGGATCCGTTCCCAGGTGCAGGAGCTCCTGGAGCGGGTGGGCCTGGAGCCCGATCACTACAACCGGTTCCCGCACGCGTTCTCCGGTGGTCAGCGTCAGCGCATCGCGATCGCGCGGGCGCTCATCCTCAAGCCCAAGTTGATCATCTGCGACGAGCCGGTGTCGGCGTTGGACGTGTCCACGCAGGACCAGGTGCTGCGTCTGCTCTCCGAGCTCCAGGACGACTTCGGGTTGACCTACATCTTCGTCGCCCACGATCTGGCGGTGGTGCGTCAGGTGAGCGACCGCGTCGCGGTCATGCGCAAGGGCGA
>NZ_JARBUT010000048.1 GCF_028882275.1 Nocardiopsis sp. N85 | reverse complement strand
GAGAGCGTGCGGCCCTGCACGGGCACCCGTCCGCTATCGAGATCATCGCGGCCGACTACCCCGCCTGGGAGATCGGACGCGACCGCCACGCCCACCGCCACGGACCGTGGCGCGCACAGCGGGACGACACCGTGTTGACGGCCGACAGCCCGGCCGGTCTCCTCGTCAAGCTCGAAGCCCAGGAACTCGCCCGCCTGCAAGCCGAGCACACCGGCCGATGGAAGGTATGGCGCACCCCCCGCTACTGGATGGCGACCGCCCTCGTCGACGACATCGAACCGACGTTGATGGAAGAGACACCCGGCGCCCTGGAATCGCGGATGCTCTCCCCCAAGGCGTGGGGCAACCGGCCCCTGAAAGGCACGGAGGGGACCCGGTGACCTTCGAGGAGTTCGCGCGCCTCACACGGCCGCGCACCACACCCGACACACCCCTCACCCAGCAGGGCGGCCACCCTCCGTTGCCCCGGCGCAAACCCACCGCCCAGCAGGACCGGCACGAGCCGATCAGCCGGGGCCCGCGCGGGGTCGGGACCGTCCTCCCCGGGTTGGGATGGGCGATCGGCGACTGATACCCCCGCACGTCCGGGACCTCTCTCCCGGGCGTGCGGGCACC
>NZ_JARBUT010000047.1 GCF_028882275.1 Nocardiopsis sp. N85 | reverse complement strand
CGGTCGGCGCGGTCCTGGGCGCGGCGCTGGGCCCGAGAGACCTCCACCCGCGGCACCGCCGCCAACAACGCCCGCGTGTACGGATGCTCGGGCGCCGACAACACCCTGCGCACGTCACCCCGCTCCACCGCCACACCATGACGCATCACCACGACCTCGTCCACCGACCCCGCCACCACCGCCAGATCGTGCGAGACCAGGATCAAGGCCATCCCCAGATCCCGACGCAACTCATCGAGCAGATCCAGGATCCGCGCCTGCACCGTCACGTCCAACGCCGTCGTCGGCTCATCGGCCAACAACACCTTGGGATCGCACATCAACCCCATCGCGATCACCACACGCTGACGCATACCACCGGAGAACTCGTGCGGATAGGAATTGATCCGCCTGGCCGGCTCCGGAATCCCCACCCGCTCCAACGACTCCACCGCACGCTTGAGCGCGACGGCCTTGGACGCCCTGGGGTGATGGACCCGGTAGGCCTCGACCAACTGGTTGCCGATGGTGTACTGCGGATGCAGCGACTGCATGGGATCCTGGAACACCATCGCGATGTCGTTGCCCCGCATCGCCCGCAGCCGCTTGTCGCCGGCGGCCACGACGTCCTCACCGGCCACCTCGATGGCACCGGTGATCCTGGCGCGACTACCCCGGTGCAGACCCATCAGGGCCAACGAGGTCACGCTCTTACCCGAGCCCGACTCGCCCACGATGCCGAGGGCGCCACCGGCCGGCACCTCGAAGGACAGTCCGTCCACCGCCCGGACGTCGCCGTCCATGGTCGGGAACGTCACCCGCAGGTCGTCCACCCGGACGACGGGCTCGG
>NZ_JARBUT010000046.1 GCF_028882275.1 Nocardiopsis sp. N85 | reverse complement strand
CGATCTGGGCGCGGGGCACGATCGTGGGATTGACGTTGTCGATCACCGTCTCCCGCGCGATGATCACCCGACCCACATCCTCACGCGAGGGCACCTCGTACATCACCGACAACAACACCTCCTCGATGATCGCCCGCAACCCCCGAGCACCCGTCCCCCGAATGATCCCCTGCTCCGCGATCGCCTCCAACGCCTCCGGCGTGAACTCCAACCCCACACCGTCCAACTCGAACAACCGCTGATACTGCTTCACCAACGCGTTACGCGGCTCCGTCAGAATCCGGATCAACGCCTCACGATCCAGATCATGCACACTCGTGATCACCGGCAACCGACCGATGAACTCCGGGATCATCCCGAACTTCAACAGATCCTCCGGCATCACCTCACCGAACCCGCCCCCGACCAACTCCTCCTTGGACCGCAACACCGCGTTGAACCCCATCCCCTGCCGCCCCGTCCGCGACTCGATGAGCTTGTCCAACCCCGCGAACGCACCACCACAGATGAACAACACGTTCGTCGTGTCGATCTGAATGAACTCCTGATGCGGATGCTTGCGCCCACCCTGAGGAGGCACACTCGCCGTCGTCCCCTCCAAGATCTTCAACAACGCCTGCTGCACCCCCTCACCCGACACGTCCCGGGTGATCGAGGGGTTCTCGCTCTTACGCGCGACCTTGTCCACCTCGTCGATGTAGATGATCCCCGTCTCGGCCTTCTTCACGTCGTAATCGGCCGCCTGGATCAACTTCAACAGGATGTTCTCCACATCCTCACCGACGTACCCCGCCTCCGTCAGCGCCGTCGCGTCGGCGATCGCGAACGGCACGTTCAAGATCCGCGCCAACGTCTGCGCCAACAACGTCTTACCCGACCCCGTCGGACCCAACAACAAGATGTTGGACTTGGCGATCTCCACATCCTCACCACCGGGACGCTCACCCTCCGAACGCACCCGCTTGTAGTGGTTGTACACCGCCACCGACAACGCCTTCTTGGCCTGATCCTGACCGATCACGTACGAGTCCAGGAACTCGTAGATCTCCCGAGGCTTGGGCAACGCGTCCCAGGAG
>NZ_JARBUT010000045.1 GCF_028882275.1 Nocardiopsis sp. N85 | reverse complement strand
AGGGTTCTGGCAGGCGTTGGAGCGGGCCAGACACTAGCGCCGTGTGCGAGTGCGGAAGGTGGACGACCGAGGGGGCGCGACGTTTCCTGCACCGTGACCTCACGCCCTACGTTCGGGACCTGCTCTGGGAGTTGCTGCGGATCCGTTTCCGGATCCGGGCCGACCTGGGGCTGCCCGAGGACGATCTGGACCGCCGCCTCGACGAGGAGTGAGTTTCCCGACGTGTCGCCCGGTGCGTGTGCGACACGCCTGCGACGAAGGTGATCCAGGCCGCTCCGGGGCTGTGCCAGAGCACGGCTGGCCGGGTGGGCGGCGCGGGGACTGGCGGGCGTCCGACTGGGCGGGCTCGGGCGCGAACCGCTCCGCAGGAGTCTTGGGCTTGCCACGATCGACCTCCGAAGGGCCGTCCGGACACCCCGCCCGGGCCCGCTCCGGACCTCCGGCGATGCCGTTCGACGTGCCCCGATGCAGCCCCATACCACGCCCTCGGGGCATGTTCGACGGCCGTCGAAGAATATGAGAAAACAGCGACACGTCATTATCCCGTGGTGGTTCCTAGCGGCTGACCCCAGCTGTAATCTCTTGTCCAACCCCGAGCCCTTGGGGCGGCCCCTCATCTGCTGTGGACAAGACGGGGCAAAAGAAAGCGTCCCATCCTCCTTGCCCGAGGACGGGACGCCACAACGATCCTGTGCTGGGATCTGATGGAGACGAGACTATGGCATCGGAGCCGAATTCGTCGAGCTGCATCCATGTTTCTGGCGTGTCCGCTGGGGAGCACGCCTGTGGGATGGCACGACACCTCATTCCCCCGCCCACCATCAACGGTGATAACAACCGAGTTGTCTACAACATCGCAGGTCAGAGCCTGGAATCCTCCGTGCAGGATGCTCAGCCTTCCTACGCGGAAGCTACTCCTCCGCAGTGGTGGGAAGCCATCGTGAAGGTGTTGTCCTTCCTTGGGTCACTGTTCAAGTTCTCACCGAACAGCTGATCCGCTAACGCAGTGAGAAGTGCAGCGTCCCTTGCTTATGCGAGCAAGGGACGCTGTTGTAGGAGTCGACCCGGACTACTCCTACGTCGGCCGCGGCATCGACCTGGGCCAGCTCGACCCGGCCCTGGCCAAGTTCGACCTGG
>NZ_JARBUT010000044.1 GCF_028882275.1 Nocardiopsis sp. N85 | reverse complement strand
ACCGTCGATCTCGGCATTCCCGCCACTCCGCCGCGCCCGCTGGCGACGCGGCGCAAGACCCGGCAGATCATGGTCGGGAACGTGCCCGTGGGCGGGGACGCGCCGGTGTCCGTGCAGTCCATGACCACCACTCGTACCTCCGACGTCAACGCGACCCTGCAACAGATCGCGGAGTTGACCGCGTCGGGTTGTCAGATCGTGCGGGTGGCGGTGCCCACCAACGAGGACGCCGACGCGTTGGCGGTGATCGCGAGGAAGTCGCAGATCCCGGTGATCGCCGATATCCATTTCCAGCCCAAGTACGTGTTCCAGGCCATCGACGCGGGGTGTGCGGCGGTGCGGGTGAATCCGGGCAACATCAAGAGGTTCGACGACAAGGTCGCCGAGATCGCCCGGGTGGCGGGTGAGGCGGGTACGCCGATCCGGATCGGGGTCAACGCGGGCTCTCTCGACAAGCGCTTGTTGGCCAAGTACGGCAAGGCCACGCCGGAGGCGTTGGTGGAGTCGGCGTTGTGGGAGTGCTCGTTGTTCGAGGAGCACGGGTTCGGTGACATCAAGATCTCGGTCAAGCACAACGATCCGGTGGTGATGGTCAACGCCTATCGGCGGTTGGCGTCGGCGTGTGATTATCCGTTGCATCTGGGGGTGACCGAGGCGGGGCCGGCGTTCCAGGGGACGATCAAGTCGGCGGTGGCGTTCGGGGCGTTGTTGTCGGAGGGTATCGGGGACACGATCCGGGTGTCGTTGTCGGCGCCTCCGGTGGAGGAGGTCAAGGTGGGTGCGCAGATCCTGGAGTCGTTGGGGTTGCGCGAGCGGGGGTTGGAGATCGTGTCCTGTCCCAGTTGTGGGCGGGCGCAGGTGGACGTGTACACGTTGGCGGAGGAGGTGAGTGCGGGTCTGGAGGGGTTGGAGGTGCCGTTGCGGGTGGCGGTGATGGGGTGTGTGGTCAATGGTCCGGGTGAGGCGCGTGAGGCGGATCTGGGTGTGGCCTCGGGTAACGGTAAGGGGCAGATCTTCGTCAAGGGTGAGGTGATCAAGACGGTGCCCGAGTCCAAGATCGTGGAGACGTTGATCGAGGAGGCGATGCGCATCGCCGAGGAGATGGGTGAGGCGGGGGTCGGGCCGGGGGAGCCCACCGTCGCCGTCGCCGGCTGACCACCGCA
>NZ_JARBUT010000043.1 GCF_028882275.1 Nocardiopsis sp. N85 | reverse complement strand
TGCCGGTGAACTTGGGCCACCAGAAGTAGAAGCCCGCGAACATCGCGAACACCACGGTGCCGAACACGACGTAGTGGAAGTGCGCCACCACGAAGTAGGAGTCGGTGACGTGGAAGTCGATCGGCGGGGAGGCCAGCAGCACACCGGTGAGCCCACCGAAGAGGAACGTGGTGAGGAAACCGACCGAGTACAGCATCGGCGTCTCGAAGGTGAGCTGGCCGCGCCACATCGTGCCGATCCAGTTGAAGAACTTCACACCGGTCGGCACCGCGATGAGGAACGTCATGAACGAGAAGAACGGCAGCAGGACCGCGCCCGTCGGGAACATGTGGTGGGCCCACACGGTGACGGACAGGCCCGCGATGGCGATCGTCGCGGCCACGAGGCTCTTGTAGCCGAAGATCGGCTTGCGGCTGAACACCGGCAGGATCTCCGTCGCGATGCCGAAGAACGGCAGGGCGATGATGTACACCTCGGGGTGTCCGAAGAACCAGAACAGGTGCTGCCACAGGATGGCCCCGCCGTGTTCGGCGTTGTACACCTGCGTGCCGACCATGCGGTCGGCGCCCAGGGCGATCAGGGCGGCGGTCAGCACCGGGAACGCGATGAGCACCAGCACGCTGGTGAGCAGGGTGTTCCAGGTGAAGATCGGCATGCGGAACATCGTCATACCGGGCGCGCGCATGCACAGGCCGGTGGTGATGAAGTTGACCGCGCCGAGGATGGTGCCCAGACCGGAGACGGCCAGGCCCAGGATCCACAGGTCGCCGCCCAGGCCCGGGGAGCGGACCGCGTCGGACAGCGGCGTGTAGGCGAACCAGCCGAAGCTGGCCGCGCCGCCCGGGGTCAGGAACCCGCTGATGGCGATGAGGCTGCCGAACAGGAACAGGTAGTAGCTGAACAGGTTCATCCGGGGGAAGGCCACGTCGGGCGACCCGATCTGCAACGGCATGATGACGTTCGAGAACCCGACGAACAGCGGGGTCGCGAACATCAGCAGCATGATCGTGCCGTGCATCGTGAACATCTGGTTGAACTGCTCGTTGGACAGCACCTGCATGCCCGGGTAGAACAGCTCGGCGCGCATGAGCAGCGCCAGGACGCCACCGAAGAGGAAGAACGCGAACGAGGTGATCAGGTACATGTACCCGATGACCTTGTGGTCGGTCGACGTCAGCCAGCTGACGAT
>NZ_JARBUT010000042.1 GCF_028882275.1 Nocardiopsis sp. N85 | reverse complement strand
CCTACGTCGGCCGCGGCATCGACCTGGGCCAGCTCGACCCGGCCCTGGCCAAGTTCGACCTGGACCGCCTGGGCAAGGCCCTGCGCCCCGAGCGCGACGAGCAGTTCACGTTCCTGGGCCTCCAGACCCTGTACGACCGCTACTTCCTGCACAGCGACGGGACCCGCTACGAGCTGCCGCAGGCGTTCTTCATGCGCGTCGCCATGGGCCTGGCCCTCAACGAGGACGACCGCGAGGCCCGCGCCATCGAGTTCTACGAGCTGCTGTCCTCGTTCGACTTCATGGCCTCCACGCCCACCCTGTTCAACTCCGGCACGGTGCGCGCCCAGCTCTCCTCCTGCTTCCTCACCACCATCGGTGACGACCTCCAGGCGATCTTCCACGGCATCAGCAACAACGCGATGCTGTCCAAGTACTCCGGCGGCCTGGGCAACGACTGGACCCCGGTCCGCGGCCTGGGCTCCCACATCAAGGGCACCAACGGCAAGAGCCAGGGCGTCGTCCCGTTCCTGAAGATCGCCAACGACACCGCGGTGGCGGTCAACCAGGGCGGCAAGCGCAAGGGCGCCGTGTGCGCCTACCTGGAGACCTGGCACATCGACATCGAGGAATTCCTCGACCTGCGCAAGAACACCGGTGACGAGCGCCGCCGCACCCACGACATGAACACCGCGAACTGGGTTCCGGACCTGTTCATGCAGCGGGTGGAGCAGGACGGCCAGTGGACCCTGTTCTCGCCGAACGAGGTTCCCGACCTGCACGACCTGTACGGCAACGACTTCGCCGAGGCCTACGCCGCCTACGAGAAGGCCGCCGACGAGGGCCGCGTCAAGGTCCACAAGCGGGTCCGCGCCGTCGACCTGTGGCGCCGCATGCTCACCATGCTGTTCGAGACGGGCCACCCCTGGATCACCTTCAAGGACCCGTCGAACCTGCGCTCCCCGCAGCAGCACGTCGGCGTGGTGCACTCCTCCAACCTGTGCACCGAGATCACGCTCAACACGAACTCCGAAGAGGTCGCGGTCTGCAACCTGGGCTCGGTCAACCTGGCCCAGCACGTGGGACCCGACGGCATCGACGTCGAGCGCCTGCGCCGCACCGTCCGCACGGCCGTGCGCATGCTCGACAACGTCATCGACGTGAACTTCTACACGATCCCCGAGGCCGAGCGCGCCAACATGCGCCACCGCCCCGTGGGCCTGGGCCTCATGGGCTTCCAGGACGCGCTGTTCAAGCTGCGTCTGCCCTACGCCTCCCGGAGCGCCGTGGAGTTC
>NZ_JARBUT010000041.1 GCF_028882275.1 Nocardiopsis sp. N85 | reverse complement strand
CGGGTCAGACACCCCATGTCGTTTGGTGTCAAGCGGCATGAAGGTGTGCGTGGTGCGACCAAGCGGTCGCTTCGTCGTAAAGGGTGCGGGTCTTCAGGCATCCGTGGAGGATGCCGACCAGGCGGTTGCCGAGCTGGCGCAGGGCCGGGTTGTAGCCGACCTCGCGGGCCCGCTGCTTGTCGTAGTAGCGGCGGGCTCCGGGCGAGGCCCGCAGCGCGGCGAACGCCTGACGCTGCAAAGCGTCGGCCAGACGGTTGTTGCGCACGAAGCGTGCCTGCACGCTGTGGCTCTTGCCCGATGCCCGGGTGATGGGGCTGGTGCCGGCGTAGTTCTTGCGGGCCTTCGCGCTGGCGTAGCGGGTCGGGTCGTCCCCGAACTCGGCGAGCACCCGGGCGCCGGTGATGTGGCCGATGCCGGGCATCGACAGGTAGATCTCAGCGTCCGGGTGGAGGAGAAAATGCGCCTTCACCTGCTCCTCCATCGCGGCGATCTGCTCGTTGAGCGCGATGATCAGCCGGGCGTGGGCGCAGGTGGTGGCGGCGTAGGCGTCGGTGACCTGTTCGGGCAGGGCCAACTGCTCGGTGCGCAGGGCGGTCTGGATCGTGGCGGCCTTGGCGTCGCGGTCGCGGCGGCGGTGGCGGGCCAGCACGGCGGTGATCTGGGAGCGGGTCAGCTTCGCCCCCGCCGCGGGGGTGGGTGCCTTGATCAGCAGCCCCAGGGCGTCGGTGCTGGTCAGCTCCAGGTCCGCGTAGGCGGCCAGAGCGGCGGGGAAGTACTCGCGCAGCGTGGACCGCAGCCGTTGGTAGGTGCGGGTGCGCTCCCAGATCAGGGTCTGGTGGGCGCGGGCGAGGACCTTGACGGCCTGGGCGGCGTCGCTGTCCCCGGCCATCGGGCGCAGTTGGGCCCGGTCCAGGCGGACCATGTCGGCCAGGGCGTGGGCGTCGCCCTTGTCGCTCTTGGCGCCGGAGGTGCCATAGCGCTCCTTGAACCGGGCGACCTGGCGGGGGTTGATCGCGTACACCTGGTAGCCGGAGGCGGTCAGGGTCTGCACCCATGAGCCCCGGTCGGTCTCGATCCCCACCACCACCTCGGCCGCCTCCAGGTCCGGGTCTGCGTGCTTGGCGATGAGTTCGTGCAGCTTCGCGATGCCGGCCACGCCCTCGGGCAGTCGGGCCGCGGCCAGTCTTCGGCCGGTCTCGTCCTGAAGTTCGACGTCGTGGTGGTCCTCGGCCCAGTCATCACCGATCAGCAGCAACTTCAACCTCCCTGGTCCGGGTGATGGTGGTGCAGCCTGCGGGAAGCGGCGCGCGGCCTAATGGATCCAGTGCTCACGCCCTGCGGGGCGGGCACGCCACCCCATCAGCGGTCTGGCCTCCCGGCCGACCGGCAGGGGCACGGTCTGACCCCAGAACTCAGCGGTTCCGGCGACGGAAGTGCTCACCTGCCGGCGGCTACGGCACCAAGTCTCACCGACCTGGCAAGTCCCATTAGGCG
>NZ_JARBUT010000040.1 GCF_028882275.1 Nocardiopsis sp. N85 | reverse complement strand
TGTCAATGGCCAGTGTGTTTGGCTCTGATCCAATCTCTGTGAAGCCGCCACACGGAGTGAGCACCGATGTCAGGATGTCGATTCGTGTGACTACGACCCCCTACGCACGCTCCTGCCCCATCTGCGTGATGTCCGAGTGGACACCGTGACCGCCAGCAGCGGCGAGCTGACCATCGAGGCCTCAACGGCCACCCGCCAGGCTCCGTGCCCCGACTGCGGAACCGTCTCCGCCCACGTCCACGGCCACTACCAGCGCCGACTCCAGGACACCCCCATCGGCGGCCAGCCCGCCACCATCCACCTGCGCGTCCACCGGTTCCGCTGCGCCAGCACCGCGTGCGAACGCCGCACGTTCGCCGAACAGGTCGACGGACTCACCCGCCCCTACGCCCGCCGCACACCCCACCACCACCAGGCGTTGGAGGCCATCGCGCTCTCGCTGGTCGGACGTCCCGGAGCCCGCCTGGCCCGCACGCTCTGCGCCCCGACCAGCCCGAACTCCCTGATCAGGATTCTGCACGCCCGGCCCGATGAGCCGCCCAGCAGCGTTCCCCGTGTCCTGGGGGTGGACGACTTCGCCCTCAAACGCCGCCACGTCTACGCCACGATCCTGTTGGACATGGAGACCGGCCGCCGAGTGGACGTCCTTCCCGACCGCACGGCCGACACCTTCGCTGCCTGGCTGCGCGACCACCCCGGGGTGGAGATCGTGTGCCGGGATCGGGCCAGCGCCTACGCCGAGGCCGTCCGTTCCGCCGCACCCGAGGCGGTGCAGGTCGCGGACCGCTTCCACCTGTGGAAAAACCTGTGCGAGGCGGTCGACAAGTGCGTGGCCGCCCACCGCGACTGCCTCGCCGAACCAGCCGCTGAACCCGCGCAGACCGACACGGAGCCAACGCCGGCCCCGGCAGCGATGGAAGGGGTTCGGGCTGCTCAAAGGCGAGAACGACATACCGCGGTACACGCCCTGTTGGACAAGGGACTGGGTATCTCAGCGATCGCCGATGCCCTGGGTTTCGACCGCAAGACCGTCCGCCGCTACGCGCACGCCCCGACCCCGCAGGACCTGCCCGTGGGCGAGGGCCGCCGGGGCACCCTCATCCAGCCCTACCTGGCCTACCTGCACCAACGGTGGAACGAGGGGCGCACGGACGCGGTCCGGCTATGCGCGGAGATCCGTGAGCAGGGCTACCAAGGTAGCGAACGCACCGTGCGCCGCCACCTTGAGCCGCTCCGGAGCAGCGGGCGGCCCGCACCACCGGCGCCCGAGGCGCTGACCGTCCGCCAGGCCACGGGGCTGATCACCAGCCTGCCCAGCCGGTTGAAGCCCAAGCAGGAGGTGAAGCTGAAGGAGTTGCTCGGCCGCTGTCCGGAGCTGGACCGGGTCGCCGGGTGCGTGCGCTCCTTCGCCACGATGATGCGGGAGAAAAAGGGGCAGGACCTGGAGGCGTGGCTGGCCACTGCCGAGGCGACCGAGATGCAGCCGGTGCAGAGCTTCGTCCGCGGGTTGCGCCAGGACTTCGACGCGGTGACCGCCGGGCTCACCCTGGAGTGGAGCTCCGGCCGTGTGGAAGGCAACGTGTGTCGGATCAAGGCGCTCAAG
>NZ_JARBUT010000004.1 GCF_028882275.1 Nocardiopsis sp. N85 | reverse complement strand
CCGATCACGTACGAGTCCAGGAACTCGTAGATCTCCCGAGGCTTGGGCAACGCGTCCCAGGAGAGCTCCGTGGAGTCGGCGAGCTCCTCCTCGATGATCTCGTTGCACAGGTCGATGCACTCATCGCAGATGTACACGCCGGGGCCGGCGATGAGCTTCTTCACCTGCTTCTGGCTCTTGCCGCAGAACGAGCACTTCAGCAGGTCCCCGCCGTCGCCGATGCGTGCCACCCAGCCACTCCTCGAAACTAAGGCCGCCGACGTCGCGTACGGGGCCGCGCGGATACGGGTTCCGCCTCCGACCGCGCACGGACAGGCGATCTGTGTGTCGCTCTTTCGCCAGACTAAGCGAAAAACCGGACCGGCTTCACCACCGGGCCCTTCCGGGCGGGTTGAAGACCGGTCCGGTCGACGCCTTCTCGACCCTTGTCCGCGGGGTCTACTTGTTCAGGGACGCCTTGCGGTACGGCAGCACGAAGTCGATGATGCCGTACTCCTTGGCCTCTTCGGCGGTGAGGATCTTGTCCCGCTCGATGTCCTTGGACACCTGCTCGGGCGTACGGCCCGTGTGCCGCGCCAGCGTGGTCTCCAGCTGGGTCCGGATCCGGGTGATCTCGTTGGCCTGGATCTCGATGTCGCTGGCCTGACCGTGCATGCCCTCCGTGGCGGGCTGGTGGATCAGGATGCGGGCGTTGGGCAGCGCGCCGCGCTTGCCCTTGGTCCCGCCCGCGAGCAGGATGGCCGCGGCGGAGGCGGCCTGGCCGATGCACACCGTCTGGATGTCCGGGCGGACGAACTGCATCGTGTCGTAGATCGCCATCAGCGACGTGAACGATCCGCCCGGCGAGTTGATGTACATCTGGATGTCGCGCTCGGAGTCGAGCTGCTCCAGGGTGATGAGCTGGGCCATGAGGTCGTTGGCCGACGTGTCGTCGATCTGCACGCCGACGAAGATGATCCGCTCTTCGAACAGCTTGTTGTACGGATTCATCTCCTTGACGCCGTAGGACGTCCGCTCCACGTAGGACGGCAGGACGTAGCGGCCCTGGGGAGCCATCGGGGCGGTGCCGCCGACAAAGGGGTTGAACTCGGTCATTTCACGCCTTCCACGCTTCCACGCACTACGCCGATCCCGGCACCACCGGGTCGGTCGGGGTCACCGTACCGTCCCCGGATGCTCCGAGGCCCGACGGTTCCGTTCACCGACCACTCGCTACCCGCGGTCCCGGGTCACGTCGAGCGTGCCCTCCAGGACCTCGTCGATGAGGCCGTAATCCTTGGCCTCCTGCGCGGTGAACCAGCGGTCGCGGTCGGCGTCCTTCTCGATCTGTTCGACCGTCTGACCGGTGTGCTCGGAGATCTTCGCGATGAACATCTTCTTCACGTACATCAGCTGGTCCGCAAGGATGCGGATGTCGGAGGCGGTACCACCGATGCCGCCGGACGGCTGGTGCATCATGACCCGGGTGTGCGGAAGCGCGTAGCGCTTGCCGGGGGTACCGGCGCACAGGAGCATCTGCCCCATGGAGGCGGCCATGCCGATCCCCACCGTGCGCACGTCGTTGGGGATGTACTGCATGACGTCATAGATCGCCATGCCGGCGGTCACGGAACCACCGGGCGAGTTGATGTACAGGGTGATGTCCCGCTGGCGGTCCTCGGCGGACAGCAAGAGGAGTTCACCCACCAGGCGGTTGGCGATCTCGTCGTCGACCTGCTGGCCGAGGAAAACGATTCGCTGGCGCAACAGGCGCTGAGGCGTCTGCTCAAGAAAAGGGGAAAACTGCGGCTCCGACGTACGAGCGTCGAATCGCGAGGACTCATTGAAGATCGGCGGCACTCTCGTCACCTGCTCCGGAATCGAAACGGTTGCGATACAGCGACACTAACGCCGACCGACACCGGGGTTGCACGGATCCCGTGCCTGTTCGCTTTGAGCGCAGGGTGGCGCGAGCCCGGCGGTGCCTGTTCTCCTGTCGGCGAACAAGGAGGGGTCCGGGGGCGGGAATAAAGGGAGGTTCCGCCACGGAAGGGAGGAGGAGATCCGGGAAAAGGGACGGGCCCCGCCCGACCCTGGGGTCGTGCGGGGCCCGTGAACGCTCGTCGAGCGCGGGACCTACTTGGCGTCGTCGGCCTTGGCGTCCTCGGCCTTGACGTCGTCGGCCTTGACGTCGTCGGCCGGGGTCTCCTCGGCGGCGGACTCGGTGTCCTCCTCGATGACCTCCAGGCCCTCGACGGCCTGGGCGGCGGCCTTGGCGGCCTTCTCCTCGGCGGTCTCCTGCTCGATGACGTTGCCGTCCTCGTCGGTGATCTTCGCCGAGGACAGGACCAGGTCCATGGCCTTACCGCGGACGACCTCGGTGAAGGCGACGCGGATCTGGTTGGACTGCACCAGGTGCTGGGCCAGCTGGTCCGGGCTCACGCCCATGCGCTGGGCCTGCTCGAACACGTACTGGCTGAGCTCGCCCTGGTCGGCGCTCAGGTCCTCCTGGATGGCGAGCTGGTCGAGGATGAACCCGGCCTTGACCGCGGAGCGGGCGCCGGTGGTCAGCTCCTCGTCGAACTCCTCCTCGGTCTTCTCCTGCGACTCCAGGTAGGCCTCCTTGGTGAGGCCGCTCTGCGCGAGCTGCTGCTCCAGGCTCTCGCGACGGCGCTGGATCTCCTCGTCGACGACCGCGTCGGGCAGCGGCAGCTCGATCGACTCGATCAGCTTCTCCAGGGCCTTGTCACGGGCGGAGGAGATCTGCTGGATGCGACGCACCTCGGTCATGCGCTTGCGCACGTCCTCGCGCAGCTCGCCGATGGTGTCGAACTCGCTGGCCAGCTGGGCGAACTCGTCGTCCAGCTCGGGCAGCTCCTTCACCTTGACGCTGTGCACGGTGACGGTCACGTCGGCCTCGCGGCCCTCGTGCTCGCCGCCCACCAGGGTGGTGGAGAAGGTGGCCTCGCCGCCGGACTCCATGCCGCGCAGGGTCTCGTCCAGACCCTCCAGCATGGCGTTGGTGCCGACCTCGTAGGAGTAGCCGGTGACGGCGACGTCGTCGAGCTTCTCACCGTCGATGGAGGCGGAGAGGTCGATGGAGACGTGGTCGCCGTCCTCCACCGGGCGCTCGGCGCCGGCCAGGGTGGAGAAGCGCTCGCGCAGGAAGCCGAGCTGCTCGTCGATCTGCTCCTCGGTGACCTCGGCGTTGTCGACGGTCACCTCGATGCCCTTGTAGTCGGCGACCTCGAACTTGGGGCGGACGTCGACCTCGGCCGTGAAGGCGAGCTCGTCGTTGTCCTCCAGCTTGGTGACCTCGACGTCGGGCTGGCCGAGCGCGAAGATCTCCTCCTTCTGGATGGCCTCGTTGTAAAGCTCGGGCACGGCGTGGTTGACCGCTTCGCTGATGACCGCGCCGCGGCCGACGTAGCGGTCGATCAGTCGGGCCGGCGCCTTGCCCGGGCGGAAGCCCTTGATCCGAACCTGCTTCGCGAGCGACTTGTAGGTCACGTCGAAAGCGTGATCGAGTTCCTCGAAGGGCACCTCGACGGTCAGCTTGACCCGGGTGGGGCTCAGCTCCTCGACAACGGTCTTCACGGGGCGGTACTCCTAGGTTTGCCGGCTGGTGTCCGCGTCGGCCCGCAGGCGCACCACACAACGGCGAATGCACGCGCGCACCCCCGGAAGATCTGACGATCACCGCGTCGGGGTGCCCTGCGACGGGCTGGGACTTACAGTTTCCTGCTGATCGCACCAAGTCTAGGGCAGATGCACAGGGGGGACCGCGCACGGCATGAAGCCGCCGTCGCGGTCGGTTTTTCGTCGGGGTGGCGGGATTCGAACCCGCGGCCTCATGCTCCCAAAGCATGCGCGCTAACCAAGCTGCGCCACACCCCGCGCACCCGATGACCGTGTCCGGCTCTGTGCCCTTCCTCGACCTCGGGTCGCACACGACGATCGCACGCCCCGAAAGGGGTGTGCGACCAACGCCCCGGAGACTGTACTCTTGTCTCCGTCGGCTCCACGAGTCTAGAGGAAACTCAAGGGCTCCGGCGCCACGCGGGCGTAGTTCAATGGTAGAACCCCAGCCTTCCAAGCTGGTCATGCGAGTTCGATTCTCGTCGCCCGCTCATCGACGGCGAGGGCCGGTGTCCCGATCGGGACACCGGCCCTCGTCTTTCGCCTTTTCCCGCCCTCGGACCGTGACCCCCCTCACAGAACCGAACGTTGTTCGGCCAGAGCAGGAATACCCGGCGCGACCGGGTACGTTGACCTTTCGGGTGGGGACGCCGACATCAAGGCCGGACGGGCGCCCCTGAACGGAGCGGGTGGCTGATGACCGAGGTGGATACGGCGCTGAGCGCACGCTGGTTCCAACGACCGGAGGGGCTGGAACGGCCCGCCGTCGTCACCGGCGTCTTCGACGTCCTGCACGTCGGGCACATCCGTTTCCTCCAGGCCATCGCCGACCGGGGTCTGCCCCTCGTCGTGGGGATCGAGTGCGACGAGCGCGTGCGCGCCTGGAAGGGACCCGGCCGACCGGTGAACCCGGAGGAGGAGCGCGCCGAGACCATCGCCGCCCTGCGCTCCGTCACCGGCGCCTTCGTCATCGACGGGCCGCCCGAGGTCGCCGACTGGTCGGCCTACGCCGAGGTCCTGCGCCCCCTGGCCCCCGCCGCCCTCGCCTTCACCGCGGGTGACCGCTACACCCGCGCCAAGATCCTCGGGGCGGAGGCGCTGGGCGCCCTCTCCTGGGAACTGCCCTTCACCCCCGGCCGCTCCACCACCGCCGCGCTGGGCCGACTGGCCCACGCCCTCTGAGACCCCCTCGGGAAGTCGGGCGCGCGGGCGGTTGTTGACCCACGCGTAACGCGAATCGAGGCTCAGATGTCCATGATGTCCGGCCGGCTCTCCTACAGGGCCCTGGTCAACGACGGGAGTGCCCGCGGGCAGCAACTGCCCCCCGGCATCACCCGTCGGATCGTCTCCTACGCCCGCCCCCACTGGCGGGCGATCCTGTTGTTCCTGTTCGTGACATCGGTGGGCGCCGTCATCGTGGTGGCCAACCCGCTGCTGCTCAAGACCATCATCGACCGGGGGATCATCCCCGGCGACGCGACGCTGGTGATGTGGCTGGCGGTCACGGCCGGTGTCCTGGCCTTCGTGGAGGGCCTGCTGGCGCTGACCGGCCGCTGGTTGTCGGCGCGCATCGGCGAGGGCGTCATCTACCTGCTGCGCACGCAGGTCTTCACCCATGTACAGCGGATGCCGCTGGCGTTCTTCACCCGTACCCAGACCGGCTCGCTCATCAGCCGGTTGAACACCGACGTGGTCGGGGCCCAGCGGGCGATCACCTCGGTGTTGCAGTCGGTGGTCTCCAACCTGGTCAGCGTGACCGCCGTGATCATCACCATGGCCGCGCTGTCCTGGCAGATCACCCTCATGGCGCTCGCGCTGGTGCCGTTGTTCCTGGTGCCCGCCAGGTTCATCGGGCGCCGGCTGGCGCACATCTCCCGGGACGCGATGGACACCAACGCCGACATGAGCTCCCTGATGACGGAGCGGTTCAACGTCGGTGGGGCCATGCTGGTCAAGCTGTACGGACGGCCGGAGGAGGAGTCGGCCGGGTTCTCCCGGCGGGCCGCCCGGGTGCGCGACCTGGGGGTGCGCCAGGCGGTGTTCGGCGGGCTGCTGTTCACCATGCTGGGGATGATCACCGCGCTGGCGACAGCGATGGTCTACGGCGTCGGCGGCGTGCTGGCGGTGGACGGCGCCCTGGAGGTCGGCACCCTGGTGGCGCTGACCACGTTGATGGTGCGCCTGTACGGACCGGTGACGACCCTGTCCAACGTGCACGTGGAGATCATGACCGCGCTGGTGTCCTTCGACCGGGTCTTCGAGGTTCTGGACCTGGAGCCCGGGATCAAGGAGGCTCCCGACGCCCGGCCGGTCCCGTCGGGTCCGGCGAGCGTGGAGTTCGACAACGTGTCGTTCCGCTACCCGGGCGCGGAGGAGACGTCGGTGGCCTCCCTGGAGCTCAACCCGCAGGCGCGCGGCACCGAGGGCACCCAGGTGCTGAGCGGGGTCTCGCTGCGGGCCGAGCCCGGGACGATGGTGGCCCTGGTGGGCCCCTCGGGGGCCGGGAAGACGACGCTGACGCACCTGGTGTCGCGGTTGTACGACCCGACGGAGGGCACGGTGCGCATCGGCGGCCTGGACCTGCGGGAGTCGGCCTCCGACTCGCTGCGCGAGGCGGTGGGCGTGGTCACCCAGGACGCGCAGCTGTTCCACGACACGATCGGGGCGAACCTGCGCTACGCCCGACCCGACGCCACCGACGGGGAACTGGAGGAGTCACTGCGGATGGCCCGCTTGGGCGCGCTGTTGGAACAGCTGCCCGACGGACTGGACACGATGGTGGGCGACCGGGGCTACCGCCTGTCCGGCGGTGAGAAGCAGCGGTTGGCGATCGCCCGGCTGTTGCTGCGCGCGCCGTCGGTGGTGGTGCTGGACGAGGCCACCGCGCATCTGGACTCGGAGTCGGAGGCGGCGGTGCAGGAGGCGCTGGCGGTGGCGCTGGCCGGGCGCACGTCCCTGGTCATCGCGCACCGGTTGGCGACCGTGCGCGAGGCCGACCAGATCCTGGTGCTGGAGGACGGCCGGATCCTGGAGCGGGGCACGCACGAGGAGCTGCTGGGGCGGGACGGCCTCTACACGGCGCTGTACCGGACCCAGTTCGCGCCGCAACACGGCTGAGGCGCTACTTCTTCCGCTTCTTCTTCTCGCGCTCCTTGCGCTTCTCACCGTCCTTCTTCTTCGAGGGGCGGGAGGCCTTCTCGGCCTTCCGCTCCTTCGCCTTCTTGCGCTCCTTCTTGGCCGCCTTGGCCTTCTTCGGCTTCTTGCGCTTCTTGGGCTTCTTGGCGTTCTTCGAGGTCACGTGATCGGCGAGGACCTCCGGGAGGGGGGCCAGGCCGGGGCCGCCGGCGAAGATCCAGTCGTCGAGGGCGTCGAGCAGCCGGTCCTCGGTCATCTCCCCCAGCCACACCGGTGCGGCGCCGGCCGTGCGGCCGGCTCGGGAGGGCTGCACGACCACGACGTTGGCCTGGAAACAGATGCCCAGGCACTTGCTGGTGCGGACGGGCACGGTGCGGCCCGCGTGGTCGTCGATGGCGGAGAGCCGGGCGAGCTGGGCCTTGTGGTCGACGCCGGGGACCTTCTTCTTCGTCCCGCAGCAGCACCCACGGCAGACCGTGAGCCGGCAGGGCTGTCCGTCGATGTCGCCCACATCCACCCCCTCACTGGAACGTTAGGTTCGCCTTACCTGATCCGATTCAGGGTAACCCGTCCCCGAACAGTCGTGACCAGCGGGGACGTCGAACGGGCGCCAGGTCTCGGGAAGCCCGGCGTCGTCCGTCGTCCCGTTCCATCCGGGTTCCCACAGGAACGGCAGTCCCGCCGCCAGGAGCGGCCGTCGGTGGTCCATCAGCTGCATCCGCACCTGGGGTTCGGTGCAGGCCCCCGAGTTCCCGCAGCGGGCGATGGGCCGACCCGCCTCGACCCTCTCCCCGGGGCGCACCGTGATCGATCCCCGTTGGAGATGGCCCAGGAGCACGTACGCGCCGCCGATGTCGACGATCACGTGGTTGCCCAGGAGGCCGGCCGGTCCGCGCAGTTCGCGCAGGGTGTTCTCGACGACCGCGCCGAACAGCCACGGCCAGGAGTTGCGACTGCGGTGATCGCGGCGCCGGTCGTGCACGGTCACGACGATCCCGTCGGCGGGCGCGCGCACGGGTCGGCCGAACGCCGGGAAGTCCTCGGGCGGTCGGCTCAGCGGACGCCAACCGATGTCCGGCCGGGTGCCGTCCTCGGCGACCAGGCCGAGGGCGTGCGTCTGCCCGTAGGCGTGGGTCCCCTGGCTGGGGACCGCGTCCACCGGGCTCGTCAACGCCATCCAGCGACCGCGGACCGGGGGCCGCAACAGGCGGGGCGCGCACCGGACGGTGCCCAGGCGCAGGTACACGGCCAGCGCGACGGCGAGCAGGGTCCATCCGATCCACCAGGGCAGACCGGCGTAACCGGCGAGCAGGGCCGCGGCGGCCGCCCACATCAGCGGAACGCGGACGCGTGCCAGGGCGACCTGGAATCGGGACGGGGCGGGATCGGGCATCCTCCATTGTGGACACCCGATCCCGCCCCGACCGAACGGCCCTACCGTTTCCGGTTCTCCCGGGCGCGCTTGCGCAGGTAATCGGTGGCGGCGTCGCTTCCCCTGTCGATCTTGTCGTCGTGGGCACCGCCGGTGGCCTTCTTGGCGGCACCCGCGGCCTTACCGACGAATCCTTCGACCTTGTCGGCGTTGTCGTCGACGGCCTTCTTCAGTTTGTCGAAAGCATCTCCGGCACCGGACATGGAATCCCCCTTCGATCCGTCCTGCACACAAGGCGATACCCGGTGCGACCCGAGTTCATTCCGAGGTCAGAGGTCAGAGGTCGAGGATGATCCGGGCGATCGAGAAGTAGATGAGCAATCCGGTGGCGTCCACCAGGGTCGCCACCATCGGGGAGGACACCACCGCCGGGTCCACGCCCACCTTGCGGGCCAGCAGGGGCATGGACGATCCGATGATCGCCGCCCAGGTGCAGATGACGATGACCGAGAGGGCCACCACCACGGCGATCTGGAACCCCACCAGCAGGGCCCCGATGGCCAGCGCCAGGCCCGCGAGCATGATGCCGAGCAGCAGGCCGACCCGGGCCTCCTTCCAGATGACCTTGGGCAGGTCGCGCACCCGCACCTCACCGACGGCCAGGGCGCGCACGATCGCGGTGGCGGACTGGGCGCCGACGTTGCCGCCCGTGCCGATGAGCATCGGCACGAACACCGCCAGGGCCGTGACCTCCTCCAGGGTCGCCTCGAAGACCTGCATGACGTTGACGGTGAGGGTGGCCGCCACGATGAGCAGCATGAGCCACACCGAACGGGCCCCGACCAGTCGCAGCACGCTCACGGTGACGTAGTGGTCGCCGAGGGGACTGGCACCGGACTGGCGGGCCATGTCCTCGGAGTCGGCGGCCTCGATGAGCTCCAGGGCGTCGTCGAAGGTCAGCAGGCCCACGAACCGGTCCTCGGAGTCGACCACCGACAGGGAGACCAGGTTGGCCTCCTGCATGAGGCGGGCGGCGTCCTCGGCGGGGTGGATGGCCCGCACCCGCGGCGCGAACACGTCCACGATGTCCTTGAGCAGCCGGGCGTCGTCGTTGACGACCAGGTCGCCCAGGGTGACGGTGCCGACGAGACGGCGCCCGTCGGTGACCACCGGCAGGGTGTAGATGGTCTCCGCGTCGGCTCCTTTGACGCGCACGATCTCCAGGGCCCGGCCCACGGTGAGGTCGCGGTGCAGGACGACCGTCTCGGGGGTCATGTACCGGCCGACGGAGTCCTCGGGGTAGCCCAGGAGCGCCGCGGTCATCTTGCGTTCGGCGGGGCTGAGCCCGGCCAGGGCGCGGGTGGCGATCTTGGCGGGGGCCTCCCCGATGAGACGGGCCCGGTCGTCGGGGTCCATCTCCTCCAGGATCTCGTGGAAGGCGCTGTCGCGCAGGCCCAGGAGGATGGCCTGCTGCTGGCCGGGATCGAGTTCCTCGAAGACCTCCAGCTCCCGGTCCTTGTCCAGGAGCCGGAAGGGGATGATCGCCTCTCCGCTCGTCATGCGGGAGAGTTCGTCGGCGATCTCGTAGGGCCTGTGTTCGGCCAACCAGAGCCGGATACCGGTCAGGTCGTTGTTCTCGACCAGATCGATGAGTTCTTCAGCGCGCT
This sequence comes from Nocardiopsis sp. N85, assembly GCF_028882275.1. Classification (GTDB taxonomy): domain Bacteria; phylum Actinomycetota; class Actinomycetes; order Streptosporangiales; family Streptosporangiaceae; genus Nocardiopsis; species Nocardiopsis lambiniae. Next base: position 343,345 of record NZ_JARBUT010000004.1, on the reverse strand, counting down.
CGCCTTCTGACATGCGAAGCACCCCCTCGCGTTCTCCTACGCCCGGCGGGCACGGCCCACGGGGCGACACCGGTTTCGAATGGCGGCTCCGGGTCCCGTCGTCACCGGTGTGAGGGCCCGCGCGGAGTCGGCGCCGGGGGCGGGGAAGGGCGCGCGCGGACGCCCGGGAGACGTGTACGGGGACGGCCGACCGTACACGGGACGGGGAGCATCCCGACCTTACCCGTCCCGGGGCCGGTGGCGGGCCCCGGCGTCCCGTCCCGGGGCGTCAGTGCCGCCAGAGGACGACGAGGGCGCAGTCGTCGTTCTTGTCCTTGCTGAGGGAGTCGACGATCTTTCCGGCGCCCGTGGAGAAGCCCCGGGTGACCAGCGTCTCGGCGGCTCCGAGCAGACGGTCGATGCCCGCGTCGAGGTCCTCACCGGGTGTCTCGATGAGGCCGTCGGTGCAGAGCATGATGGCGTCACCGGGGCGGAGCCGGCCGCGGACCGACGTGTAGGTCATCTCGGGGATGACGCCCAGGACCACGCCCTTGGCCTCGGTGGTGCTCCACACTCCGGTGCCCGCGTCGTAGTGGAGCGCGGGCGGGTGGCCGGCGGAGGCGATGCGGTACTCACCGTTGCCCAGGTCCACGCTCAGGTGGACGGCGGTGACGAATCCCTCACCGCCGCCGGTGCGCATGAGGTAGTCGTTGCAGTGGGCGAGGAACTCCCCGGTGGGGACGGCCCCGATGAGACCGCTGAAGGCGCCCGAGAGCAGCAGGGCGCGGGTACCGGCGTCGACACCCTTGCCGGAGACGTCGACCACGGCGATGTCCAGCCGCTCGCCGTCGCGGTGGGAGACGACGAAGTCACCGCCGAAGGAGGATCCGCCGGCCTGGCGCAGGACGGCGGTGCGGCCCCAGCCGCCGGGGAGCTCGGGCAGCCTGCCCTGGTGACGCAGCCGGTCGCGCAGGTCCAGGAGCATCATCTCGCCGCTGAGACCCTGCACTCCGAGGCGTTCGCGCACGCCCGACAGCAGGTAGGACAGGACGGCGGTGACGCCGATGGTGACCAGCAGCCCGGGACCGACCTGACCGAAGTCGAGCATGAAGGCGACGAAGACGAGGACGGCGGCGACCACGCCGAGGAGGAAGGCCAGGCTCTTGCGCTTGAGCAGCAGCCCGCCGGCCAGGACGGTCAGGATCGTGGAACTGGGCGGGAACCAGCCGGCGGGGCCCCAGACGGCGCCCACGCCGATGCCGACGGCGAGGACGACCAGGGTGATGAGGACGAGCCGGTAGCGGAACAGCACCTTGCGCCGGAGCACCGCGACGATCCGCTGCGCGGTGGTGCGCAGCAGTCGGGTGGCCTTGGCGTTCGGTGTGGGCTTCATGGATCCTCTGTACGGGCGCGTCCGCTCGCGGGGTCTCGGTGTCGTCGGTCGGCTCGGCCCGCGGGGGTCGATGTCGGTCGGCTCGGTGGGCCTGCGCCGTGGCCGTGTCGGTACGGCCGGGACCCGACGGCACCCCCGTGGGCTCGGGGCGTTCGGCGGGCCGAGGGCGGTGTGGGGGCCCGCCCGGGTCGTGGCGGCGGGCCATGGGCACCGCCGGGCGGCGGCCGGGATGGGACCGGGCCGCTGTGCACGAACTGTAGCGCGGGGGGTGTCCGACTGGCACGTGCATCCGTCGGTGTTCTCCCCCATAACCGCAGGTTTGGGGTCGGCCCAAACCCGCTGGGCCGGGCACACGTACGCCCTCGGGCGGACGGACGCCGGGGCGGGCGCGTCCGCGCGAGGGCGCGTACGGGTTCGGGAGTGCTACGGCAGGGGCGGGAGTTCGCCGGTCTCCTCGTAGGCCGTCAGCATCGAGATCCGGCGGGTGTGCCGCTCCTCTTCGCTGTAGGGCGTGGAGAGGAAGAGCTCCACGAAACGGGTGGCCTCCTCCAGGGTGTGCATCCGGCCGCCGACGCCGAGCACGTTGGCGTCGTTGTGCTCGCGCGCGAGCCGGGCGGTGTCCTCGCTCCAGGCCAGAGCGGCGCGAACGCCCTCGACCTTGTTGGCGGCGATCTGCTCGCCGTTGCCGGAACCGCCGATGACGATGCCCAGCGAGCCCGGGTCCGCGGCGACGCCCTCGGCGGCGCGCAGGACGAAGGGCGGGTAGTCGTCGACGGCGTCGTAGAGGAACGGCCCGGCGTCGACGACCTCGTGGCCGCGCTCCTTCAGCCAGGAGACGAGGTGTTCTTTGAGCTCGTAGCCCGCATGATCTGATCCAAGGTAAACACGCACGGACACAGTCTCGCAGGTCGTGACGGGCGCACGCACGACGCCCCGCCCCATCGCGGGGACGGGGCGGGGCGTCGGGAACGTCTTCGGGCCGAGTTCAGACGGCGCCGGCGGCGGCGGCGACGCTCAGGCCCAGGATGGCGAAGAGGACCATGGAGGCGATGGCGATCACGTTGCTGATCACCATCATCTTGACGTCCTTGCCGAGGGGTCCTGCCTTGGAGACCGCGGGCTTGTTGCTCAACTCACACCTCGTTCGGGTTCGACCAGGGGATGATCGGTCAAAATTTTTCCACACCCCACAACGCGATTCTCACCGGGGCCGATTCCTGGTATGAGACGTTCCGGGGCGTGAGGCCGGCCACAGCCACCGATCACATCTGTACTGCTTTGACCTCGCAGAACTCCTCCAGGCCCGGCAGGCCCCACTCGCGCCCGTTTCCGGAGCGCTTGTAGCCGCCGAAGGGGGCGCGCGGGTTGAGCGCGCCGCCGTTGAGCTCCACCTGGCCGGCCCGCAGGCGTCGGGCGACCGCGAGCCCCCGGTCGGGGTCGCCCGACCACACGGCGGCGTTGAGGCCGTAGACGGTGTCGTTGGCGATGGTCACGGCCTCGTCCTCGGTGTCGTAGGGGATGAGGACCAGGACCGGTCCGAAGATCTCCTCCTGGGCGATGCGCATGTCGTTGCGCACGTCGGCGAAGACCGTGGGGCGAACGTGGTAGCCGGGCCCTTCGACGGGCTCGGGGCCGCCGGTGACCAGGCGGGCGCCCTCCTCGACGCCGAGTTCGATGTAGGCGCGGACCTTCTCCAGCTGGGCGGCGGAGACCAACGGGCCCATACGGGTGGTCTCGTCCCCGGGGTCCCCGGGGACGTACTTGGCGGCGGCCTGCCCGGCCAGGGCGACGGCCTCCTCGTAGACGTCCCTGTGCACGAGCATGCGGGTGAGGGCGTTGCAGCTCTGACCGGTGTTGCGCATGACGTCGGCGACGCCGCGCTTGACGGCGGCGGTGAGGTCGGCGTCGGGGAGGATGACGTTGGGCGACTTCCCTCCCAGTTCGAGGGCGACCCGCTTGACGGTCTCGGCGGCCACCTGGCTGACCCGGGTGCCGGCCCGGGTCGAGCCGGTGAAGGAGACCATGTCGACCCGCGGGTGGGCCGCGATGGCCTCGCCCACGACCGGCCCGGTACCGGAGACCAGGTTGAACACGCCCGGGGGCAGCCCGGCGTCGTGGAAGGCCTCGGTCAGGGCGTAGGCGCTCAGCGGGGCGACCTCGCTGGGTTTGAGGACGACGGTGTTCCCGGCGAGCAGCGCGGGAACGACCTTGAGCACGATCTGGTGCAGCGGGTAGTTCCACGGGGTGATGGCGCCGACCACGCCGACGGGTTCGCGGACGACGAGCGAGTTGCCCAGCCGTTCGCCCTCGAAGTACCGCTCCCCGTTCTCCTCGACCAGGTCGATGTAGGTCTGGAACATGAGGGAGGGCAGGCCCGCCTGCACTTTGCGGGCGAACACCACGGGAGCGCCCATGTCACGGGTGAGCAGGGCGGCGATGTCGTCGATGCGGGAGTTGAAGAGTTCCAGCACCTTGGTCAGGTGGGTGACGCGCTGCCCGGGGGTGAGCGCCGACCACGCCGGGAAGGCGGTCGCGGCGGCCGTGACCGCGGCGTCGACGTCCCGGGGGTCTCCGGCCGGAACGGCGTCGATGACCTGCTCGGTCGCCGGATCGATCACGTCCAGGGCCTCGTCCGAGGCCGAATCGCGCCAGGCGCCGTCGATGTAGAGGGATCGCATGCCACCACTGTCGCAGAACGGGATTCGGTCGGCCAGTGCGGGTCGGCCGACCCGTGATCCCACCGATCCCCCCGCCTCGGGGCCCGACCGTGTCCTTCGGACGCCTTCGTTCCCCTCAGCGAAGCCGGGTGCCGGCGAGCGGCCGTCCGGGCGATCCCTCGCGAGACGAAGTGCGCAGCCGGTCCCGGGCGGCCGTGCCGGCGTCCTCGTCGCCGCGAGCGGCCGTCCGGGTACCCCGAACCCGTCAGGCCGGTCAGTCCCAGTGCGGGGGCCGCTCGGCGATCAGCCGGTCGGTGGAGTCGTCGGCGGGGTCGTCGCCCCAGCCCAGGGCCCTCTCGTCACCGGTGGTGTCGGGCAGGATCTCAAGGTCGTCGAGGAATTCGACCCTGCGGTCGTCATCGGGTCCGGGCACGGTCTTCCCTTTCGTTCGGGTGCGGCGGTCGGTCGCTGCGGCCGTCTCCAGTGTGCACTGTTGGGCGGGCGGTGGAGGTCTCTCCCCGCCCGGCCCGAGCGGCGCGTCGTGCCCGGTGCGGCCCGTGCGTCCCACGGGCCCCGTTCCGCTTCGTCCCCTCCGCCCCGGAAGGCCCCCGAGGGGCGGCCCGCCCCTTCCTCGGAGACGCCTCACCCGCCGGCCCCGGGGACGTCCGGGGCCGGACCGAGGCCCCGGCCGGTTCGGGGACCGGCGGTCAGTCGAAGATCGGGCCGCGGGTACGGGTGCGCTTGAGCTCGAAGAAGCCGTCGACGCCGGCGACCAGGCGGACGCCGTCCCACAGCCTTCCGGCCTCCTCACCGCGCGGGATGGGAGTGACGACGGGACCGAAGAAGGCGACGTCCTCGACCTGGACGACGGGGGTGCCGACGTCCTCGCCGACCAGCTTCATGGCCTCGGCGTGGGAGGCGCGCAGGGCCTCGTCGTAGTCGGTGGAGCGGCCGGCGGCGATCAGGTCCTCGGGCAGGCCCGCCTCGACCAGGGCGGCGCGGATCGTCTCCTCCGTGGTGGGCTCGGCGTTGTTGTGGAACCGGGTGCCCAGGGCGGTGTAGAGGGGACCCAGGACCTCGGGGCCCGCGTGCTGCTCGGCGGCGACGCACACGCGCACCGCGGCCCAGGCGCGGTCCAACATGTCGCGGTACCCCTGGGACAGGTCGCGGCCCTCGTTGAGGACGCTCAGGCTCATCACGTGCCAGCGCACCCGCACGGGGCGCACCTTCTCGACCTCCAGCAGCCAACGGGAGGTGATCCACGCCCAGGGGCAGGCCGGATCGAACCACATGTCCGCATAGGTGAGGTCCTGCTCAACGGAATCGGCGGGGGTCTGCGTCATCGATGCTCCTCGCGAAAATCGGGCCGGCGCCCCGGAGAGGCCGCCGAAGGCCTACAACCTTCGATTTCGGTTGCGCATTCCGCCCCGGCGCGTGGCAGGATCGAAACCGAATCGACAATCGATCCACCGGCCCCGACGACATCCCTTGCCGAGGGGGCCCTCGGCCAGCGCCGTCGGCCGGTGATGCGATCCGGCCGGCGACGACGGCGGCCGTGGAGGGAGCGTGGCGTGGCAGGGAACCTGACCCGGGACGAGGCTCGGGAGCGGGCGCGCATTCTGAGCGTCGACTCCTACGAGGTGACACTCGACCTCACCACCGGTGACGAGACCTTCCGATCCACCACCGTGGTCCGCTTCTCCTCTTCGGAGCCGGGCGCGCGGACGTTCGTGGAACTGGCCGCACCCCGTGTGCTGTCGGCGTCCCTGAACGGTGCGGAACTGGACCCGGCCGAGCTGTTCGACGGTGAGCGCCTGGCGCTGCCGGAGGTGGCCGCCGACAACGAACTGACCGTGGTGGCCGACGCCGCCTACATGCGCACCGGTGAGGGTCTGCACCGGTTCGTCGACCCCGTGGACGACTCGGTGTACCTGTACACCCAGTTCGAGACCGCCGACGCGCACCGCATGTTCGCGTGCTTCGACCAGCCCGACCTGAAGGCGACGTTCGAGCTGACCGTGTTCGCGCCGCCGTCGTGGACCGTGGTCTCCAACAGCGCCCCCGACGTGGAGGGCGAGGCCGTCGGCGAGGAGCGGACGCGCTGGCACTTCCCCGCCACGAAGCGGATGTCCACCTACATCACGGCGCTCGTCGCGGGTCCCTACCACGTGGTGCGCGACGAGCACGACGGCATCGACCTGGGCCTGTTCTGCCGGGCGTCGCTGGCCGAGCACCTGGACTCCGACGCCCTCTTCGAGGTGACCAAGCAGGGCTTCGACTTCTTCCACGACCTGTTCGGCGTGCGCTACGCCTTCGGCAAGTACGACCAGTTGTTCGTGCCGGAGTTCAACGCGGGCGCCATGGAGAACGCGGGCGCCGTCACCTTCCTGGAGGACTACGTCTTCCGGTCCCGGGTCACCGACGCCCGCTACGAGCGTCGCGCGGAGACGATCCTGCACGAGATGGCGCACATGTGGTTCGGTGACCTGGTCACCATGCGCTGGTGGGACGACCTGTGGCTGAACGAGTCCTTCGCGACCTACGCCAGCGTGTACTGCCAGGCCAACGCCACCAAGTGGACGGACGCCTGGACCACGTTCGCGAACGTGGAGAAGTCCTGGGCCCTGCGCCAGGACCAGCTGCCCTCCACCCACCCGATCGCCGCCGACATGGTCGACATCCAGGCGGTCGAGGTGAACTTCGACGGCATCACCTACGCCAAGGGCGCCTCGGTGCTCAAGCAGTTGGCGGCGTACGTGGGCGTGGACGCGTTCTTCGCCGGTGTGCGCGCCTACTTCCAGGAGTTCGCCTTCGGCAACACCGAGCTGAAGGACCTGCTCAAGCACCTGGAGGCGGCCTCGGGTCGCGACCTGTCGGGCTGGTCGCGCGAGTGGCTGGAGACCACGGGCGTCAACACGATGCGCCCGGACTTCGAGGTGGACGCGGAGGGACGCTTCACGTCGTTCGCCGTCCTCCAGGAGGCCGCCCCCGAACACCCGACGCTGCGTTCGCACCGGCTGGCGATCGGCCTGTACGACCGCACCGACGAGGGCATCGTGCGCCGCGAGCGCGTGGAGCTGGACGTCGACGGCGCCCGTACCGAGGTGCCCGCGCTGGTCGGCGAGGCCCGCCCGGACCTGGTGCTCATCAACGACGACGACCTGACCTTCACCAAGATCCGGTTGGACGAGCGGTCCCTGGCCACGGTCGTGGAGGACGTCGGGAGCATCCGGGGGTCGCTGCCGCGCGCGCTGGCGTTCAGCGCCGCCTGGGACATGACCCGCGACGGTGAGATGGCCGCCCGCGACTACGTCGACCTGGTCGTCTCCGGGATCGACGGCGTGGACGACGTCACGATCGCCCAGACCCTGCTGCGCCAGGCCGTGTCGGCGCTGCACAACTACGCCGACCCGGCGTGGCGCCCGTTCGGGTTCGAGAGGCTGTCGGATCGGCTGCGTGAGCTGCTGACGGCCGCCGAGCCCGGTGGCGACCTCCAGCTGGCCTACGTCACCGCGCTGACCTCCAGCGCGGTGAGCGACGCCCACCTGTCCCTGCTCCAGGGGCTGCTGGACGGCGCGATCACCGTGGACGGCCTGGAGGTGGACACCGACCTGCGGTGGACGCTGCTGCGCCGCCTGGTCGCCACCGGCAAGGCCGGCGAGGACGAGATCGCCACCGAGTTGAAGAACGACCCGACGGCCGCTGGCCAGCGGCACGCGGCGGGCGCCCGCTCCGCGATCCCCACCGCCGAGGCCAAGGCCGCGGCCTGGGACCGCATCGTGGGCGAGGAGCTGGCCAACGCCGAGTTCCGGTCGGTGCTGCTGGGCTTCGTCGAGCCGGGTCAGGCCGACCTGTACCGGCCCTACACGGAGAAGTACTTCGCCCAGCTGGCCCCGGCGTGGGAGAAGTGGACCGGCGAGTTCGCGCAGACCTTCGCCGAGTTCATGTACCCGGGCGGGCTGGTGGAGGAGGCGACGCTGGAGCGCACCGACGCCTACATCGCCGAGCACTCCCCCGCACCGGCGCTGCACCGGCTGCTCATCGAGGGCCGGGCCGGTGTCGAGCGGGCCCTGAGGGCCCGCGCCGTCGACATCGCCGCCGGCAAGGAGCGCCAGGAGGACCGGGCGTCGTGAGGTGACCCACGGGCCCGGGGGATCGCTCCTTGGGTTCCAGCGGTGGTCGCAACACCCTGACTTCGGGGAGGTTGCGGCCACCGTGTCGTCTTCGAAGAAGGAACCGGCCCGACTGCGGGCCCGTCCCGTGTCCGGGGCGCGGACCGGGGGTCACAGGGTGCGGCCGCGCCCGTCGCCGACCGGTCCGAGGGTACGGCGGATGCGCGCGACCATGCGCGGGTCGGCGAGCAGTTCGTCGACCAGGACCGGTTCGCCCTCGCCGTTGGTGAGCGGGATCCGCCAGTTGGGGTACTCGGTGGAGGTGCCCGGCTGGTTCTGCATGCGCCGCTCCCCCACCATGTCGGTGAGGGCCACCCCGATCATCCGCGCCGGGGTCTCCATGAGGTAGGCGTGCATGGCGGTGACCACGGCCGCCGGGTCGGTGAGCGGGTCGACGTCGGCCTCCAGCAGCCCCAGTTCCACGAGCAGGGCGCGCCAGCGCTCCACCCGGGCCTCGGAGTCGTCGCGTTCCTCCTCCACCGGGCGGGTGAGCAGACCCAGCCGGTCGCGGAGGTCGACGTGCTCGGCGGACAGGAACGACGCCACCGGGGGCAGGTCGTGGGTGGCGACGGTGGCCAGGCAGTCGGTACGCCAGCCCCCGGGCGCGCGCGGGGCGCCGTCGGAGTCCTGCTCGAACCAGAGCACCGAGGTGCCCAGGACACCGCGATCGGCGAGGTGGTCCCGGACCCACGGTTCCACCGTGCCCAGGTCCTCGCCGATGACGACGGTGTCGGTGCGCTGCGCGGCCAGCAGCAGGCTGCCGACGGTCCCCTCGTGGTCGAAGGTGATGTAGGTGCCCTGGTCGGCGGAGGCGCCCTCGGGCACGCACCACAGCCGGAACAGACCCATGATGTGGTCGATGCGCACGCCACCGGCGTTGCGCAGGGCCTGGCCGAGGATCTGGCGCAGCGGCCCGTAGCCGAGCCGGGCCAGGCGGCGCGGGTGCCAGGGCGGCTGTCCCCAGTCCTGTCCCAGGCTGTTGAACTCGTCGGGCGGCGCGCCCACGTGCAGGCCTTGGACGAGGGCGTCGCCGAACATCCAGGCGTCGGCGCCTCCCGCCTGCACACCGATGGCCAGGTCGTGGACGACGCCGATGTCCATGCCGCCGGCGCGGGCGGTGCTCTGGGCGTGGGCGAGCTGTTCGTCGAGGATCCACTGGAGCCAGCGGTGGAACTCCACCAGGGGCCAGCGGTCCAGGGCGGCCCGGCCGACGGCGTCGTCGGTGACGTCGCGCAGGCGCGCGGGCCAGACGCGATGGTCGGAGCCGTACTCCTCGGCCAGCGCCGACCAGGTGGCGAACTCGACCAGGGGCTGCCCCTCGCGTTCGAGGTAGGCGCGCAGGTCGGCCTCGCGGCCCGGGGCCCGGGGGACCTGGAAGAGGATCTCCAGGGCGGCCCGTTTGGCCTCCCAGACGGCGTCGCGGTCGAGGAGGTCGGCGGTGCGTCCGCGTTCGCGCAGGGGGCGGGCGAGGCGTTGGATCCCCTCGCGTTGGGCGGGGTCCAGACGGGCGTACTCGGGAACGTCCTCGATGCGGATGTACAGCGGACCGGCGTAGCGGCGGCTGACCGGAAGGTACGGGGAGGGCTCCACCGGGACGATCGGCTCGGTGGCGTGCACCGGGTTGATCAGCATGAAGTCTGCGCCCAGGTCGCGGGCGCTCCAGTCGGTGATCTCGGTGAGGTCGCGCAGGTCTCCGATGCCCCAGGAGGCCCGGGAGCGGACGCTGTAGAGCTGGGTCATGATGCCCCACAGGCGCGGGTTCTCGCGCAGGGCGGAGGGGTCGATCCGGTGGGGGACGACCAACAGGGGCGCGTCGTGTTCGACGCCGCGGTACACGACCCTCAGCGTGTGCACGCCCAGGGGCAGCCCCTGGTCGAAGGGCAGGAGTGATCCGTCGGCGGTCTCCACCGTGCTGTGGGCCCCTTCGGGGAGCACGGGGTCGGGCGCCTTGCCCTCGCGGACCACGACCGCGGGCGGGAGCAGGCCCCGTTCCGGGTCGGGCGGCCCCTGGGCCGGATCCACGCCCAGGGCGGCCAGGACATGGCGGATGACATCGAGGTCGACCGGGACCCGGCGGCCCCGCCAATCCTCGTAGCTCGTCGCGACACCGTACTGCTCGGCCACACGGGCCAGCTGAACGTCCCTCACAGAAACCGATCATGCCCTACAAAGGGCCCCGTACACCGGAAGGACGGGCCGGTGCCGGCCGGCGCCCGCCCGTTTCCGGCCTCACCGTGGGGAGAAGGGCGCGTTCACGTCGTCCTCGGTCCGGCGCGTCGCGGCCACCCGGTTGACGTTCCGTCCGCCGAGGGGCCGTACGACCGGTCGTATCGATAATCGGATGGCCCTTCATCCGGGCCCTCCGCATAATCTGGAGTGTGCTCGCGAACTATCGGCGTCTCTTCGCCGTCCCCCACGTGCTGTCCCTGTTGGTCTGGTCCCTGATCGCGCGTTTCCACACCCCCGGCCTGATGATCGCGGTCACCTTCCTCGTGGTGGACTGGACGGGGTCCTACTCGTTGGCGGGACTGGTCGCGGGCGCGTTCACCCTGGGCATGGCGTTGGTGGGGCCGCTGCGCGGCCGGATGGCGGACAAGGGCGGCACCGATCGACTGACCCTGGTGTGCGGTGCGGTGTTCACCGTGGGGCTGTTGGCGCTGACGGTGCTGCCGGGCTCCCTGTGGTGGGTCTCGATCCCGCTGGCGCTCGGCACCGGCCTGTTCGGCACCCCCGCGAACCAGATCGTGCGGGCCCTGTGGCCGCGGCTGACCCGCGGCCCGGAGCGGCAGGCGATCTACGCGGCCGAGGCCACCACCCAGGAGTTGCTGTTCGTCTTCTCCCCGATCCTGACGGCCGGCGTGGTGGCGTTCGCCGGACCCCGTTGGGCGCTGGCGATGCTGGCGGTGCTGTCGTTGGCGGGGACGCTGGGGTTCGCCCTCGCACTGCGCCGCGCCGGGGTGACCGGACCGGCGCCCCTGGAGGCGGCCGCGGGTCCGGTGCCGGCCGGGCCGCGACGGAGCCTGCTGCGCGATCCCGCCCTGCTGGTCCTGTTCGCGATGTGCATGCTGATGGTCAGCGGGATCATGGGCGTGGACCTGGTCATCGTGGCCTGGGCCAACGAGCTGGACGCGCCGTATCTGGTCATGGTGCTGGCGTCGGTGTGGGCACTGGGCTCCCTGGTGGGCGGCGCGATCGCGGGCGGTCTGCGCGGACGGCCGCGGCTGGTGCGGCGCTCGCTGGCCTCGGCGGCGGGTGTGGCGGTGCTGTTGCCGTTCGTGCCGCCGTGGGCGGAGCTCCCCACACCGTTGTGGGTCACTCCGCTGCTGTTCCTGTCCGGGTTGGCGATCGCACCGACGCTGGCGGCGACGATGGGCCGGTTGGGTGATCTGGCGCCGGCGGCCCGACGGGCCGAGGCGTTCGGGTGGATGTCGACGGCACTGGGCGTGGGCGGCGCGATCGCCGGACCGCTGGCCGGTGGGCTGATCGACCTCATGGGGATCGCGGGCGGGGTCCTGGGGGCGACCGTCCTGGTGACGGTGGCCGCGTTGCTGAGCCCGTTCGTCCCGGAGGCGCCGGCGGAGCCCGAGGAGACCGTGATCGGCCCGGTCGAGCGCGTCGACGACCGACCGTGAGGATGTGCGGTGGCCTCCCCGGCAGGTGTGACCGACCGGCCGTCCTCTACGGGATTCGTCAGCCTGTTCGGAGAAGCCACCGCACACGACCGGACGGGCGACCGGGGTCGCTCAGTCGTGCCAGACCGGGGGGACCCGGTCGGCCCAGGGGCGGGCCCGTTCCAGTTGCGCGGACAGCGAGAGCAGGAGTGGTTCTCCGCCGATCCGGCCGGTGATCATCGAGCCCAGGGGCAGGCCGTCCGGGGAGTGGTGCAGGGGCACGCTCACGGACGGCTGACCGGTGACGTTGTACACCGCCGTGAACGGGGTGAACGCGGTCATCAGCCGGAACTCCTCCTCGGGCCCGTCCCCGGTGAAGTGCCCGATCGGCACCGGCGGCAGGGCCAGGGCGGGGGTGACCACCGCGTCGTAGGGGGCGGTGGCGGCGAGCAGGGAGCGCATGCCCTGTTGCAGCCGTGCGGAGGCCGCGATGTAGTCCGGGACGGGGAGGGCCCGGGCGCGTTCGCGGAGCCACCGGTTGAGCCGGCCGAGTCCGGGTTCGAGGTCGGGGGCGAGGGCGAACGCCGAGGCCATGGCGGCCCAGATGACGGCGAAGTCGTCGGAGAAGGTGCCGCCGAAGTGGGCGTCGCCGGGTTCGGGGATCTCCTCGACCTCGTGGCCCAGGTCGGCGAGAAGGCGCAGCGTGGACTCGTGGGCGGCCAAGACGTGGGGGTGGACGGGCAGGCCGGCCGATCCGGTGTGGGCGTAGTGGCCGACGCGCAGGCGTCCCGGGTCGCGTTCGACGTGGTCGGCGAAGCCCTCCCCGGGCGGCAGGGGCGGGGCGGTGTAGTAGTCGCCGGGGCGGTTCCCGGACATGACGTCGAGCAGCAGGGCGGCGTCGGCGACGTTCCGGGTGAGCGGCCCGCTGGTGGACAGGCCGATGAGGTCGGGCTTGACGGGGGCTCCGGAGACCCGGCCCCGGGTGGGCTTGAGGCCGAAGAGGCCGCAGAGGGAGGCGGGGATGCGGATGGATCCGCCGCCGTCGCCGGCGTGGGCGACCGGGGCCAGTCCCGCGGCCACGGCCACGGCGGCGCCGCCGCTGGAGCCGCCCGGGGAGAGGTCGGGGTTCCAGGGGTTGCGGGCGGGCGGGGCGACGTCGTTCTCGGTGTAGCAGCTGGAGCCGAATTCGGGGGTGTTGGTCTTGCCGGTGAAGATCGCCCCGGCGGCGCGCAGTCGGGCGACGGTGTCGGAGTCGATGGGGGCGACGTTGTCGATGAGGACACGGGACCCGTAGGTGGCCCGGACACCGGCGAGGAGGTCGAGGTCCTTGATCGGGACGGGGACTCCCAGGAGCGGGGGCAGGCTCTCCGGCGTGTCGCTCATCACACACTTTTCGGCATATCGGGCCTGTTCCAAGGCCTTTTCCGCAATGACCGTAATGTAGGCCCCGTAGGCGGAGTCGTGCCGCTCCGTCCGGCGCAGGCAGTGCTCAGTGATCTCACGAGGGGACAGTTCACGACTGCGGACCATCGCGGCGAGCCGGTGAGCCGGAAGGTCATGCATCTGGGTCATACCGACCCAGATTAGCGGGCACGCCAACGGGCACCACCATGATGGATCGAAGTTCTCTGGAGAGATCGACGAAACATCTATCCTTCCCCGCCCCTACGGATCGGACACCCCCCGGACCCGAAGAACAAGGGAGGAAAAGTGTGAGAATTAATGCACTAGGACTCGGATATGGATGGAACTAACCTGTCCGACGTGGAATCGGCAACCAGAGTGAACCCGTCGCCCAAGAGCCCGGAGCCGCAGAGGCCCGAGGATCTCTTTTTCCCTAACAAAAAGAAACAAAAGGACACTTCGGGCAGTAGGGCACTGTACGGAGCCCTCAAGGACAACGACTCCGCCCGCAAGTGGGCCGTACGAGCCGCCATCGCCGCCGCCGTGGCCGTCGTGGGTGGTCTGATCACGTCCGATTGGCGCATCGGCGCGACCCTGGGACTGGGCACCCTCGTCGGCATCACCGTGCACCGCTCCCGACGCGAATCGGAGATCCCCCGCTGGCGCAAACCCTCCGCCGCGCAGCGCAAGACCGAGGTCCAGCTCAAGGTGATGAAACAGCTCGGGTACAAGATCCTCCACGCCCGCTCGGTGCCCGGCGGCAACGGCCAGATCGACCACTTCATCGTGGGACGTCGCGGCGCGTTCGCCATCGACTCCGAGTCGTGGGACAAGCGCCTGCCGCTGCGCAACAAGCTGGAACAGCTCTACCACGGACGCTTCAACAAGAACGATCGCATCGACGAGGCACTGGAGGAGGCCAAGCGCGCCGAGGAGCTCATCAGCAAGGAGCTCGGGCGCGAGATCAAGGTACGCGCCTCCCTGGCCATCTACGGCCCCGGCATGCCCTGGGACAGCCACCGTCTGCGGGGGGTGGACATCATCTCCGGCACCAAGGTCCGCAAGTGGCTGCGCACCGGCCGGGACCGCCTGACCGAAGAGGAGATCGACGACATCTTCCGAGCCGCGGAGCGGGTCCTACCGCCCCGCCCCTGACGCACGAGTCGACCGGCCCGGCAGGACCACAACGTCGTGGTCGCCGGGCCTCACGTGTGTCCGGGGCCGATCATCGGGGCCCGAACAGGGCGGATTCCACCCTCCGTCTCACCATGCGGATACACCGTCTCCACCCCTGAGACCGCGACCGCGCCGAAGTGGGACTACCATCAAGGGGAAACACCCGCAAGGAATGGGAGTCCGCGCCATGCCACCCCTACGCTCACGTACCGTCACCCACGGCCGGAACATGGCGGGAGCACGCGCTCTCATGCGCGCCACCGGCGTACAGAGCGAGGACTTCGGCAAGCCCATCGTGGCCGTGGCCAACAGCTTCACCCAGTTCGTCCCCGGCCACGTGCACCTGCGCGAGGTCGCCGACGTCGTCGCCGACTCCGTGCGCGCCGCCGGCGGCATCCCCCGCGAGTTCAACACCATCGCCGTCGACGACGGCATCGCGATGGGCCACGGCGGCATGCTCTACTCACTGCCCAGCCGCGAGCTGATCGCCGACGCCGTCGAGTACATGGTCAACGCGCACTGCGCCGACGCCCTGGTGTGCGTGTCCAACTGCGACAAGATCACCCCGGGCATGCTGCTGGCGGCGCTGCGCCTCAACATCCCCACCGTGTTCGTCTCCGGCGGGCCGATGGAGGCCGGCAAGGTGACGGTGGTCGAGGGGACCGCGACCACCGTCAAGAAGCTCGACCTGATCAACCCCATGATCGCCGCGGCCGACGAGAGCGTCTCCCAGGCCGAACTGGACGAGATGGAGGAGAACGCCTGCCCGACCTGCGGTTCGTGCTCGGGCATGTTCACCGCCAACTCGATGAACTGCCTCACCGAGGCGATCGGGCTGGCCCTGCCCGGCAACGGCACCGTCCTGGCCACGCACACCGCTCGCCGGGCGCTGTACGAGGACGCGGGGCGCCTGGTCGTGGAGGCCGCCGAGCGCTACTACGGGAACGACGACGAGTCCGTCCTGCCGCTGTCCATCGCCTCCCCCGCCGCGTTCGGCAACGCCATGGCGCTGGACGTGGCCATGGGCGGGTCCACCAACACGATCCTGCACCTGCTGGCCGCCGCCACCGAGGCCGGTGTCGATTTCGGCCTGCCCGAGATCGACGCGGTCTCCCGCCGGGTGCCGTGCCTGTGCAAGGTCGCGCCGAACACCGAGAAGTACCACATCGAGGACGTCCACCGGGCCGGCGGCATCCCCTCCATCCTGGGCGAACTGGCGCGCGGTGGGCTGCTGGACACCTCTCTGCCCACCGTGCACGGCAAGACCGTCGGCGAGTACCTCGCCGAGTGGGACATCACCTCCGACACCGTCCTGCCCGAGGCGGTGGAGTTGTTCCACGCCGCCCCCGGCGGGGTGCGCAGCACCAAGGCGTACTCGCAGAGCACCCGCTGGGACACCCTGGACACCGACCGGGAGAAGGGCTGCATCCGCTCCGTGGAGCACGCCTACACCAAGGACGGCGGTCTGGCGGTGCTGTTCGGCAACCTCTCCCCCGACGGCGCGATCGTCAAGACCGCCGGTGTGGAGGAGGAGCTGTGGACCTTCTCCGGCCCCGCCAAGGTGTTCGAGTCGCAGGAGGACGCCGTGGCCGGCATCCTCGGCAAGCGGATCGAACCCGGTGACGTGGTGGTCATCCGGTACGAGGGCCCCAAGGGGGGTCCGGGCATGCAGGAGATGCTGTACCCGACGAGCTTCCTCAAGGGGCGCGGGCTGGGCAAGGCGTGCGCCCTCATCACCGACGGGCGTTTCTCCGGCGGCACCTCGGGGCTGTCCATCGGGCACGCGTCCCCGGAGGCGGCCGCCGGCGGCGACATCGCGCTGGTCGAGGACGGCGACATCATCAGCATCGACATCCCGAACCGGGGTCTGGTGCTGGAGGTGTCCGAGGAGGAGCTGAACACCCGTCGCGAGCGCCTGCTCAAGGAGCTGGGCCGGTTCCAGCCGCGCGACCGTCAGCGGCCGGTGACCGCGGCCCTGCGCGCCTACGCGGCGATGGCCACCTCGGCCTCCACCGGCGCGGCCCGCGACGTGTCCCAGATCGAACGCTGACCGCCCCTCCCGGGGCGGCCCCGAACGGGCCGCCCCGGGACCGCACGCGGCCGACACGACGGGATCGCGGCGATCGGAGGACCCGCCCGCCGAGGAGGGGACACCTGCCGCACCGGCCCGAGGGACCGGGTTCCCCGGTCCACGGGCCACCGGGTGAGGGGACCACGCACCGGGCCCTTCCTCCCCCGGCCTCAGGAGCAGCAGCCGCCCCCGCAGCAGCCGCCGCCGGAAGCCGGGGCGGGCGAGGGGGCCCGTCCGCCGACGGCCACCGTGGACAGCAGCCGCACCGTGTCGTCGTGCCCCTGAGGACAGGCCGCCGGGTCCCCGGACGCGGCCATCGGACGGGAGAGCTCGAACGTGTCGCCGCACTCACGGCAGCGGAAGTCGTATCTGGGCATGCCCCCAGAATACGACCGCCCGCACCCCCCGAACGGATGCGGCACCCGCGCTCCCGGACCCGTGCTCGAAGAAAAGCCGCCCTCGGCGGCCCGTCAAGAGCGCGCCGGGGGCGGCGGGAGGCGGATCGGGGCGGGACGCTCGGTCCCCGCACCGCCGGTTCGTGCCGTCCGAGGGTGTCAGGCGGCCAAGTGCGCCATGTAGGGCTCCCACTGTGGATCGCCGTGCAGGTCACCGTTGATCAGGCGCCAGTGCGGCCCTTTGGGCACCTTGGGCGTGACGTGCAGTTCCCAGCCGAGTTCGTCCAGGAACTTGTCGGCCTTGCGGTGGTTGCAGGGCTTGCACGCGGCCACCACGTTCTCCCACACGTGCGCGCCGCCACGGCTGCGCGGGATGACGTGGTCGATCGTCTCCGCCTTCTTCCCGCAGTAACCGCAGGTGTGCCGATCCCGACGCATCAGCGCCACCCGGGTGAGGGGCACCCTACGGCTGTAGGGGACGCTGATGTAGCGCCTGAGCCGGATCACCGACGGCACCTCGTAGGAATGTGTCGCCGAGTGGAGCAGCATTCCGGCCCCATCGCGATGGACGACCTCCGCCTTCTCCCGGAGCACGAGCAGGATCGCCCTGCGCAACGGCAATGTCGTGAGTGGTTCGAAACTGGCGTTGAGCAGCAGCACGTGACGGCGGGCGGTGCCTGGACCGCCCTCCCTGCCGCGCGCGGCGCTCATCGCGTCACCTCGGACGTCGGATGCGACGACCGTGTCTCTTCCCCGGCCAGCCGTTCGGCCAGCCAGGAGACCTCCTTGTGCACCGATCCCCTGATCGGTGGCTCCGTACGCCTTGCCACACGGACCTCCCGGTGGTCCCGCCGAGTTGCGTCCCGCATTCAGTGTGCGCGGTGGAGAGGCTCCGGCGCCACCCCAATTTCTCTCGCACCCCGCGCGAACCTGCTGTTATCGCTATTCCTGGTCATAATGCGCACCCCCGAAACCACGTTTCATGTTCCCGTCACACACCAAGCCCGGGGAAGATAGTGGTGGATAGAGTGCGAAGCATGCCTGAACTCCGCTATCCGTCGGCCGAACGTCTCGACCTCGTCGAGACCCTGCACGGCCATCTCGTCGCCGACCCCTACCGGTGGTCGGAAGACCCCGAATCCGCCGCGACCAAAGAATGGTCCGCCGCCCAGGACGCCCTGTTCGCCGAGCTCGGCGCCCGCCTGCCGGGCCGTGACCGGTTCGCCCAGCAGGTGCGCGACCTCATGGGGGCCGGCAGTGTCGGCTCGCCCGTGTGGCGCGGCGACCGCCGTTTCTCGGGTCGGCGGACCGCCGACCAGGAGCACGCCGTCCTCTACGTCCGGGACGGCGAGGGACCGGAGCGGGTCCTCGTCGACCCCGGCGCGCTGGACCCCGAGGGACTCACCACGTTGGACGCCTGGAAGGTGGACCCCTCCGGGCGCCTGCTGGCCTACCAGCTGTCCGAGGGGGGGAACGAGGAGTCGGTCCTGCGGGTCATGGACGTCGACACCGGGGAGATCGTCGACGGCCCCATCGACCGGGCGCGGTACAGCCCCGTGGCCTGGCTGCCCGACTCCTCGGCGTTCTACTACGTGCGCCGGTTGCCCCCGGAGCGGGTGCCCGCCGGGGAGGAGGACTACCACAGGCGTGTCCACCTGCACCGGTTGGGCACCTCGACCGACGAGGACGTCCTGATCTTCGGCGAGGGCCGTGACAAGACCGAGTACTTCGGGATATGGGTGAGCCGGGACGGGCGGTGGCTGGCCCTGAACGCCTCCAAGGGCACCTCCTCGGCCACGGACCTGTGGTTGGCCGACCTGACCCGGAGCGACATCGAGGCCCCCGCGTGGGTGGCCGTCCAAGAGGGCGTGGACGCGTTCCTCTCCGCGCACGTGGGCCGGGACGGGCGGCTGTACCTGTTCACCGACCGGGACGCTCCGCGCGGGCGGTTGTGCGTCGCCGACCCCGAGGAGCCGGAGTTCGGCACCTGGCGGACCCTCGTCGACGAGGCCTCCGACGCGGTACTGGAGGACTTCGCGATCCTCGACGGCCCCGGACTGGAACGACCCGAACTGATCGTCTCCTGGACCCGGCACGCCATCGGCGAGATCACCCGGCACGACCTGGACACGGGCGAACTCCTCGGTACCCTGCCCCTTCCCGGCCTGGGCAGCGTCGGTGGCCTGCTGGAACGCCCCGAGGGCGGCCACGAGGTGTGGTTCGGCTACACCGACAGCACACACCCCTCGTCGGTGTACCGCTACGACGCCGTCAGCGGTGAGGTGGACCTGTGGGAGCGGGCCCCCGGCACCATCGACCTGCCCGAGGTGCGGGTGGAGCAGGTCCCCTTCACCTCCGCGGACGGCACCACCGTGCGGATGCTGGTGGTGTCGCCCGCCGCCCCCGCCGAGGGCCCGCGGCCGACCATCCTCTACGGGTACGGGGGCTTCCGGATCTCCCTGACCCCCGGCTACTCGGCGACGACCCTGGCCTGGGTCCGCGCCGGCGGCGTGCACGCCGTCGTCGGGCTGCGCGGCGGTCTGGAGGAGGGCGAGGAGTGGCATCGCGGCGGCATGCTGGCCGACAAGCAGAACGTGTTCGACGATTGCGCCGCCGCCGCCGAACACCTCATCTCCACGGGGACGACCGCCCCCGACCGCCTGGCGATCATGGGCGGCAGCAACGGGGGACTGCTGGTCGGGGCGATGATCACGCAGCGGCCGGAGCTGTTCGCCGCCGCCGTGTGCTCGGCGCCGCTTCTGGACATGGTCCGCTACGAGCGGTTCGGGCTGGGCCAGTTGTGGAACGTGGAGTACGGCAGCGCCGACGATCCCGAACAGCTGGGGTGGCTGCTCGGTTACTCGCCCTACCACAACGTGCGCGAGGGGACCCGGTATCCGGCCACCCTGTTCACGGTGTTCGACAACGACACCCGGGTGGACCCGTTGCACGCCCGCAAGCTGTGCGCGCAGTTGCAGTGGGCGACCTCGGCGGCCATCGAGGAGCGCCCGGTGCTGCTGCGCCGTGAGGCCGAGGTCGGGCACAGTGCCCGTTCGGTGAGTCGGAGCGTGGAGCTGAACGCCGACCAACTGGGCTTCCTCGCCCACCACCTGGGGCTGCGCGTCGGGTGAGGCCGTCCGGCGGGCCGGTCCGCGTGATCGGCCCGCCGGGTCCTCGGCGTGGGGCCGCTCTCGGTCGTGGGAGAGCAAGGACACAGGTGCTCGCGGCATCGGGCCGGGTGCCATCGCATCGGACCCTGGGAGAATCGGAGCCGGTCCCACCCCCCGCAGATCCACGAGAGGACACAGGACGTGACACAGATCGAGGAGTCCGCGGGCACCGACACGGTGACCGGGCCACGACGACACGTACACCTGGCGCAGGTCCGCTACGCCGACCTCGACCCGCAGCATCACGTCAACAACGTCCGGATGCTCACCTACCTGGAGGACGCCCGCATCTCGTTCCTGCGCTTCAGCGGAGCGGTCGACGGCGAGGAGATCTTCGGGGCCATGGTCGTGGCGCGGCAGGAGGCCGACTACGTGGCGCCGTTGCTGCCGCGTTCGGAGCCGGTGCGGGTCGAGCTGTGGGTGACCGAGGTGCGCAACGCCAGTTTCTCGCTGGCCTACGAGATCCTCGACGACGAGCGGGTCTACCTGCGCGCGCGAACGGTGCTCGTGGGTTTCAACGTGGCGAAGCAGAGCGCCCGCCGGTTGAACGAGGTCGAGCGGGCCTTCCTCCACGACTACATGTAGCCGGACCGGGGGCGGTATCGGCGGGCCCGGCCCCGCTCAAGAGGCGGGCGGAGCCGCCTGTTCGAGGGCGTGGGTGAGCGGTTCCAGCGCCACGGCGGCGGAGCCCGCGGTGCGCCGGGCGGGTAGTGCCCGGGGAGAGGGCCGATGACGGCCCGGTGAACCCTCTCGGGAGGGTCCGGGCCACCCGGGCGCCCCGGAACGGGGACCACCCGGGGGGCATGGGTCCGAGGGGTCTCCGTGCGCTCCCGGAACACCGGCGCCGCCCGGGGACGGGCGCCACCGGCGCGGCGCCCCGGGAGGCGGGTTCACCTCAGGGAGATGGTGACGATCTCGCCGTCGTCGTCATCGTCCTCGGAGGACACCGAGACACGGGTGGGGTCGGCGACCGCCGGTGCGGCCACCTCCTCCGGGACGTTCACCATGCTGTGCGCCGCCATCACCATGTACTCCCACAGCTGCCGTTCCAGCACCTCGGGCAGGTCGATGGAGTCCACGGCGGCGCGCATGTGCTTCAGCCACAGGTCGCGTTCGGTGGATCCGATGCGGAACGGGAAGTGCCGCATCCGCAGCCGGGGGTGGCCGCGCAGGTCGTTGTAGGTGTGCGGGCCGCCCCAGTACTGGATGAGGAACAGCCGCAGCCGGTCCTCGGCCGGACCCAGGTCCTCCTCGGGGTACATGGGCCGGAGCACGGGGTCGTCGGCCACGCCCTCGTAGAACCGGCGGACCAGGCGGGTGAAGGTCTCCTCACCGCCTACGGCCTCGTAGAACGTCATGCGCACGGGCTCCTCGCCCGGGCTCTGCTGGTCATCGCGCGCGGAAGTCATCGCCCCTAGGGTATGCGACGTTCCGGGGGCCTTCCCGGGGGCCGAAGGGCCCGAATCGGTTTCCTCCCCTCCCCCGGGGAGGGGATCGCGGGACCACCGGCCGGTGGTCCGAGGTCCGCGCCCCGTCACGGGTCGCCCCGTGGCCTTCCCGCACGGAACGGGGGCCGGGGGACCGGTCCCGGTCCCACGGCCCCCGTGCGCGATGGCCGGGAAGGCTAGTCGCGGGTGAGCTTGCGGTGGGTGACCGCGTGCGGACGCGCGGCCTCCGGGCCCAGACGCTCGATCTTGTTCTTCTCGTAGGACTCGAAGTTGCCCTCGAACCAGAACCAGCTGGCGCCGCCCTCCCAGGCGAGGATGTGCGTGGCGACGCGGTCCAGGAACCACCGGTCGTGGGAGGTGATCACGGCGCAGCCCGGGAAGTCCAGGAGCGCGTTCTCCAGCGAACCGAGGGTCTCGACGTCCAGGTCGTTGGTGGGCTCGTCCAGGAGCAGCAGGTTGCCGCCCTGCTTGAGGGTGAGCGCGAGGTTGACGCGGTTGCGCTCGCCGCCGGACAGGACACCGGACTTCTTCTGCTGGTCGGAGCCCTTGAAGCCGAACGCGGCGACGTAGGCGCGGCTGGGGATCTCGACCTTGCCGACCTGGATGAAGTTCTCACCGTCGGAGATGGTCTCCCAGACGTTCTTGGAGTCGTCGATACGGCCCCGGTACTGGTCGACGTAGGAGATCTCGACGGTCTCGCCGACGTTGATGGCGCCCTTGTCCGGGGTCTCCTCGCCGACGATCATCTTGAACAGCGTGGTCTTGCCGACACCGTTGGGGCCGATGACACCGACGATGCCGTTGGGGGGCAGCGAGAAGCCGAGGTCCTCGATGAGGACGCGGTCGTCGAACCCCTTGGTGAGGTTCTTGACCTCGACCACGGTGGTGCCCAGGCGGGGACCCGGCGGGATCTGGATCTCCTCGAAGTCCAGCTTGCGGGTCTTGTCCGCCTCGGCGGCCATCTCCTCGTAGCGCTGGAGACGGGCCTTGCTCTTGGTCTGGCGGGCCTTGGCGTTGGAGCGGACCCACTCCAGCTCGTCCTTGAGGCGCTTGGCCTTCTTGACGTCCTTCTGCCCTTCGACCTTCAGGCGGGCCTGCTTGGTCTCCAGGTAGGTGCTGTAGTTGCCCTCGTAGGGGTAGAACTGACCGCGGTCCAGCTCCAGGATCCACGTGGCGACGTGGTCGAGGAAGTACCGGTCGTGAGTGATCGCGATGACCGTACCGGGGTACTTGGCCAGGTGCTGCTCCAGCCAGTTCACACTCTCGGCGTCGAGGTGGTTGGTGGGCTCGTCGAGGAGGAGCAGGTCGGGCTGCTCCAGCAGCAGCTTGCACAGGGCGACGCGGCGCTTCTCACCACCGGAGAGCATGGTGACGTCGGCGTCGCCGGGCGGGCAGCGCAACGCGTCCATCGCCTGGGCGAGCTGGCTGTCCAGGTCCCAGGCGTTGCGGTGGTCGAGCTGTTCCTGGAGCCTGCCCATCTCTTCGAGCAGGTCGTCGGAGTAGTCCGTCGCCATCTGCTCGGCGATCTCGTTGAAGCGGTTCAGCATCGCCTTGGTCTCGGCGACGCCGTCCTCGACGTTCTCCAGAACGGTCTTGGACGAGTCGAGTCGGGGTTCCTGGGCGAGCAGACCGACCGTGAACCCGGGCATGAGGCGCGCCTCACCGTTGGACGGCTGCTCGATGCCGGCCATGATCTTCAGAAGCGTCGACTTACCCGCACCGTTGGGGCCCACGACACCGATCTTGGCTCCGGGCAGGAACGACCCCGAAACGTTGTCCAGGACGACCTTGTCGCCGTGCGCCTTGCGCACGTTGTTCATGGTGTAGATGTACTCCGGCATGCCTCCCAGCCTAGGGCGTCGGGGGAGATGCCCCCGCCATCGCGTGGGCGGAGGGGCCGACCCGCACCCCTCCGCGCCGGGTCACTCCCAGGGGCCCTGCTCGGGGGCGGACCCCCGCCACCGCTCCACCGGCAGCCCCCAGGCCAGGGCGCGGCCCATGAGCACGGCCATGGAGTATCCGGGGTCGGCGGCGAGGGCGGTCTCGACGGCCGCCATGGCGAGAGCGTCGTCACCGTGCTGCCAGGCGGCGACCGCGGTCAGCGCCGCGGGGGCGGCCCGGCGCCGTGCGGGCAGGTGCCGGGCGACCCGGGCCCACAGGTCGCGGTGGAGGAGGGCGGTGCGCTCGGTGATGGCGGCCCAGGCCCGATCCCGGATCCGTAGGTGCGCGAGGTGGACGCCGAGCCAGGCGATCTCCTCGTACCCGCGGATCCCGTCGCCGTCGCGCTCGGCCTCGATGGCCTCGCGGACCGCGCCGAACCCTCTGCGGACCAGCGTCGTCTCCGACATCGCCCGCGCCCGCCCGTCGACCTCCTCCGCGAGGGCGTCCATGGCGGCGCGGGCCTCTCCCCCCACGGGGGTCAGCAGTCCGCGGACACGGTCGAGGTCGGCCAGGGCGACCCGCAGGGGGCGGGCCGGTGCGATCCCGCGCAGCACCGCCCCGGCGGGCACCGGCGAGCTGTCGATGTCGACGACGGTGCCGCCGGGCGGACAGCAGGAGGGGGAGACACAGGTGTAGGACCAGTAGCGTCCGTCGGTGACCCGCAGCGCGTCGATGATCGCGACCCCGCGCTCGCGAGCGGCGAGCAGGAGGGCGTCCACGTAGGGAGTGACCAGCCCGGGCGGTCCGTAGGCGACGATGAGCAGCCCTCCGCACCCTTCGGCGACCGCCAGGTCGACGGGCGGCCGGGCACGCTGGGCGGGTGTCAGGTGCCGATGGGAACCGTCCAGCGCCCCGCAGAACGCCGCGTGCACGCCCGCCCCCTTGGCCGCCAGCACCACGATGCCGGGGTCGGGCGGCTCACCGACGATGTACGGCATGCCGGCGATGATGTCGATGGGGCTGCGCAACGCCAGCCGCCCGCCCACCGGCACGCGACCCTTCGCGTGTCCGTCGTCTCCGGGCCCGTCCCCCTCCCCCGGTCCCGGACCGGGCCGCGCATCCGCCGCCGAGGGACCGTCCACCGTGCCGCCGCCCTCCGGGACGGGGGAGCCGGCGTCCGCGTCGTCGGCCCGTGTCTCCGGCGCGGACCGCGCCCCTCCGCCCGGCAGGCGTTCACCGGCGTCCTCGGAAGAGGACGCCCCCTCCCCGGGAGCACGGAGGTCGCCCGTGGGACCACGACCGGATGTCCCACGCCGACGCGCGAGCCCGCTCGGCGAAGGCCCGGCCCTCCCATCGGAGGCGGGCACCTCCTCGCACGGCGGGCGGGGATCATCCGAGACGTCCCGCACGGGCCGCCCATCCGCCCCCGAGAGGCCGTCCACCGCGCCGCCGCCCTCCGGGAGAGGGGAACCGGCGTCCGCGTCGTCGGACGGCGGAGGGAGGTCGTCCGAGGCTCCCGGAGCCGGGCGTGCTCCCCGGGGCACCGGGTCGCCCGGCGGGTGAGGGGCCCCCGGGGCGGAGGGCGACGCCTCCCTCCCGGGCGGGCGCGAGCCGTCGGAGGCGTCTCGGGTCGGGGGGCGGTCCCCCCTCGGGGAAGGACCGTACGGAGCGACGGCGTCACAGGACCCACCGACGCCCGCCCGTGCGGAAGCGGGCGGGCGATGACCGTCGGAGGCCGCGTCCATGGGCGGTCGGGGTGCGGGGATGGGGGGTGCGGGGCTATCGACGCGACGGCGGCGCGGGAGGCGGGAGTCGTCGGAGGCGGAGGCGTGAACGGAACGATCCTGGTGGAAGTGCATGTCTTCACGGTGCGTGATCGGACGGCCGCGCGCAATGGGCGCCCGCCGCCTGTGGAAAACCCCGCTCCACGCGAACGGCGGGCCCGAGGGACCCGCCATCGGCGTTCGTCAGGCCTCGATGATGCCCTGCGGTCCCGCCTGGTCGGGTGCCGGACCCGTGCCCTGGCTCTCGCGCGGTTCCGGGACCTTGCCGTCCGTCTTGGAGCGCCCGCCGGGCAGGCACACCCGGTTGCGCCCGGTCTCCTTCGCGCGGTACAGCGCCAGGTCGGCGGCGGTGAGCAGCTCCACCAGGTCGTTGCCGTGGTCACCGATGACGGCCACACCGATCGACACCGTGATGGACACCTGCACCCTGTCCACCGCGATCTCCATGCAGCCCACCTCGATGCGCAGCCGCTCGGCGGCCTGCCAGGCCTCATCGACGTCGGAGCCGGGCAGCAGCACCACGAACTCCTCCCCGCCGAACCGACCCAACAGATCGGACTGGCGCAACTGCTGCGAGATGGTGGTCGCCACCCCCAACAGGACCTGGTCGCCGAAGAGGTGTCCGTGGGTGTCGTTGACCCGCTTGAAGTGGTCGATGTCGATGATCAGCACCGCCGACCGGCCGCGCGCGGCACGGGAACGGGCGATCTCGATCGACGCCTCCTGCTCCCACGTGGGCGCGTTGAGCAGCCCGGTCTTGGGGTCGGTCCGCGCGGCGGTCTGCAACTGGTGGTAGAGGAGGCTGCGCTGGAGCAACAGGATCGGGGGGACCGCGATGGGGAGCAGGAACAGGGAGATGTGGACCAGCACCGCCACGGTGATCCCCACGCAGATCTCGACGACGTCCACCAGGAGGGACTCCCGGTCCCACAGCGGGGGCAGACCGTGCCGGGAACCGCTGCTGATCCGGAGCGCCAGGGAGACGAGGAAGGTGTTGAGGACGGTGAACACGATGCAGCAGCCCAGGGCCGTGAGCACACCGGGGGCGGTGGCCAGTCGCTCGGACACCTCGGCGACACCGCTCAGGCCCTTCATCAGGTCACCGGCGACGAGGGTGTGCCAGGCCACCGACACGAGGAATCCGGACAGGCCCACCGCCGCCGCGTTGAACACCCGCCGGTACACCAGGGTCTGCCGGGTCCGCCGCTGGAGGAGGAGGAAGATCGGGATGGGGATGATGAACGAGTAGACGGGGGGCAGCAACAGGACGACCGGGAACCACCAGGCGCCCAGCAGGTCGCGGTTGAGTCCGGCGTGCTTGGTCGTCCCCAAACGGCGGCTGCCCTCGACGCAGACCGCCGCGCCGGCCGCGAACACCGTGAAGGCGACGAGGTCCATGACGGAGAAGGCGGTCATCGCGAACGCCACCCCGAACAGGAACAACGCGCTGACCAGGAGCAGGGACATGTAGACGATGAGCCCGGGGGGCTCTTGGAGGAACGGCCAGCGCGGCCGATCCTCGGTGGGACGATCAACCGGCACCGTCGGCCTCTCGGAGATGCTCACTCCAGCGCCCTTCCTTCACTCTCCACTCTGTGATCCCTCTCTCGCACCGTTCCGATCGGTTCACCGCCCCTCACGGTTCTCCCTTCGACGGGCTTTTCTCGCCCGGCGTTCCCTTACAGTGCCACCCGGTGATGGTGCCTGGGTAGACGTGTGACCGAAGAGTTGACGATCTCCCGGATGGCCAGGCGCCACCCCCACACTTTACATTACTTTGAGTAATAGATTAATTGCTTTATGTAGGAACCCTGGGGTGAGGCGGCCAGGACGGGGTACTCCGTTCCATCGGGCCCCCTTCGGGGGGTTGGCCGCGACGGAGATCTGAGGCATTCTGCTCTGAGGCCCGGAGGTCGTTCTACGACGATGGAGAGCCTCCGTCCGGTCCCCGGTTTCCCGTCCCCGGAAATCCGCCTCCCTGAGATCCGAAGGAGTACAGATGGTCGGCAACGGTGTCATTTGGGTGTGACCCCCACCTGCCCATGGCACGGGGCCCGGAGGGGGCGGCTTGATGCCACGCCCTCCGGGCCCCGGGCCTCACGGGTGATCGCGCCGGGCGGTCACCCCGACGTTCACTCCTCCGGTGCCCGCGCCACCTCGTGGGCGGCCCTGAACGCCCGGTAACGGGCCAGTTCCGCCTCCATCGGCTCCACCACGCGCGCCACCGCGATCTCACGGACCTTGACCTGCGCGGCCCGTTCCACGTCCTCCCGGCGCTGCACGGCGGCCACCTCCACGAGGTTGCCGCACCCGACGCCGGTCAGCCATCCCACCGCCAGGGCGGCGGCCACCAGCGCGGCGGCGTAGGCCACGAACACCGCGTCGTCGAACATCGCGACGCCGGTGATACCCCCGCCCAGCCGACTCACCAGCGCCACGACCGCCCACGTCAGACCGATCCCGGCCACGGCCAGCAGGGCGAACTGCACGGACCTGGCCACCCGCCACCACGACGGGCTCTGGTCGGGGTCTCCCACGGCGGAGGACACGGCCCCGCCCAGTTCGGCGGGCAGCTCGGCGACCGAGGTACGGGCGGCGGCCCGCATCCGGCGCCGCCACGGCGCGGGCATCTCCTCGGAGACGGCGTCGGCCGCCTCCGAGAGCACCGTCTCCAGTTCGGCCTCGTGGGCGTCCACGGGGCCGCCGAGCACCTGATCACCGTCCTTGCGCAGGAAGTCGAGCTGTACCGCGGCCAACGGGTCCTTGCGCAGTCGGGCGGCCCGGCGCGCCACCGGCCAACCGACCCGGCGGCGGCCCCGGCGAACGTCGTTGGCCTCGACGGCGTCCGCGACGGCCGCGACGGCGGCGGCCCCGGCCAACCCCTCCTGGACGCGACCGCGCACCTCGGCGGAGACGGTCTCGGGGATCTCCTCGTCGCCGATGTGCTCGGCGAACGGGACGACGATCCGGTCCAGGTCGGCGACCAGCCGGTCGACGAGGGCGCGCCGGTCGCGCACCGCCTCGGCGAGGAACTCCTGGAGGTCGCGGACGCCCTGGCCGGTGAGGGTCGAGGTGGTGAGCACCCGCGGGTGCACCCCCGACTCCGATTCCAGCAGGCGGCGCAGGTCGGTGAGGAGCTCCTTGAGCTCGTCCGGTTCGACCTTGTCGACCTGGTTGAGCACCGCGACGGTGACCGCGCCGTGCCCCGCCATCTTGGCCAGGTAGCGGTGGTGGACGGCGGCGTCGGCGTACTTCTGCGGGTCGAGCACCCACACGAGCAGGTCGACCGAACCGATGAGCCGGTCGGCCTCGGCGGTGTGCGCGCTGCGGACCGAGTCGTGGTCGGGCAGGTCCAGCAGGACCAGGCCGGTCAGCTCGGAGTCATTCGAGTCCAGGACGCTGGTGCGCGAGTGGCGGTAGCGGGTGGGCACACCGAGCCAGCTCAGCAGGGCGTCGGCGCCCTCGTGGCCCCACACGCAGGCATGCGCCTTGGACGTGGTGGGCCGGGTGATGCCGGTCTGGGAGAGTTCCAGCCCGCACAAGGCGTTGAACAGCGACGACTTACCGCTGCCGGTGCCGCCGGCCAGGGCGACGACGGTGTGCTCGGCGGACAGCCGCAACCGGGCGCCGGCGTGGTCGAGCAGTTGTCCGGCCCGGGAGAGGAGTTCCTGGGGCAGGTCGCCCTGACCCAGTTCCACCAGGGTGGACAGGGCATCGAGCCGCTCGATGAGTTCGGCGCGGCTGGTGTGCCTGGTGTACTGCCAGGAGTCGTGGGTGGTGGGCCGGTACTCCTCGTCCGGGTCCACGACCCGGAAGGAGCCGGAGACGGCGGAGGGCCCGGGGACACGACGGGGCAGCGGGGCGTCCTCCTCGTCCGAGGACGTGTCGGGGACGGGGTCCCCCTCGGCCTCGATCGAGGGTTCCTCCGGGTGGACGACGGGTTCGGGGGCCCGGAAACCGGTCTCCTCCTCCGTGTCCGGTCCGGCGAGCAGATCGGACCCGGTCGCCGGGGCGTCCTCGGGAACGCTCTCACCGATGGTCTCCTCGGCGCCGTCGGAGACCTCCGCGGCGTCCACGCCATCGGTGGCCCCGGGGACGCGTTCGACCCGGGCACGGCGGCCCGTCGGCGGAACGGCCGCGAAGGCCCCCGTCGTGGTGCTGCGCCCGGCGATGCGGGTGTCGTCGGCGGCCTCGGCGAGGCTGCCGACCCACCCGGCCAGACCGTCGGGGTCCTCGTCGGCCCCCTGGGCGCCGGGCCGGGCGTTCCGGGGCGGCGCGGAGGCACGCGCGTGACGCCCGGAACCGCGCTGGGAGGACCGGGCGCCGGTCCCACCGTCCTCCGCCGCGCCCTCCTCGTCCTCGGAGGCCTCGGGCGCGCTCGCCCCTCCCCCGCGCGCGGCGGTGCCGGACGGGTCGGGGTAGGCGGAGATCCCGTCGTGGGCGGGCTCGTCCGCCTCCCCACCGGAGTGGGCGTGGTCCGGATGGTCGGGGACCGGCACGGTGTAGCCGCGCCACGGTCCGCTCTCCGGTTCGGAGGAGGCCCCTCGGGGGGCGCTCCCTTCCCGTGCGTCGGTGGCGTCGGGGTCCCCGTGCGCCTGCCCGGGGTTCCACTCAGTCGTCATCGTGCTATCTCAAGGTTGTACGTGGCCTGGTAGAGCTGGACGGCGGCGTCCTCGGAGGGGATCTCCGCCGACGCCAGCGCGGCGTCGAAGGGGATCCGTTCCCGGTCGAGCAAGCCGTTGACGCGGCGGATGAGGTTCTCCCGCGCGTTCGTGCCGATGCTGCGCAGTGACTGCGCGCCGAACAACCCTTTGAGCAGGCGTTGCGGAGAAGGGCCGGAGGGCTCCGCGGCGTGCGCGCCGCCCCCGGAGCGGGACCGCTCGTAACCGAGCAGGTCGATGATGAGGATCAGGGTGACGATGTCGCGATCGAAGGTGACCAGTCGGGCGACGGAGCGTTTGGTCGCCCCGGCCTCCCCGGTCATCTCCGCGATGTCGCGCTGCCACTCGCCGATCTCCTGGCGTATCTGCTGGACCAGCAGGCCGGTGCCGGGCCGGTTGAGAGCCCCGGTGGCCAGTTCGTCGCCACCGGGGACCTCCCGCCAGACGCGTTCGACCTCCTCGGAGGCGCGTTCGCAGGAGGAGACCACGAGGGCCTCCAGGGAGTCGCGGACGGCGCGTTCCAAGGCGGCCACCCGCTGCCCCCGTTCGGCCTGCTCGGCCCGGCCCGCCTTGCGGGCGCGCTTGCCGCGCGGGCGCAGGCTGCGGGCGAGTTCGCCGCTGGCGGCGACCTCCTGCCACCGGGCCATCAGGGAGCCGCGCAGCAGGGAGCCGTCGCTCAGACCCGTGCCGATCCGCCCGCGGGCGTCGGCGTAGGCGGTGTCGACGGCGGTGGTCATGACGCGCCCCGCCTCGATCTGGGTCTCCACCTGGCGTGCCAGTTCGGGGACCCGGGTGCGGAAGCTGTCGATGACGCCGATGAAGGTGCGCCGGGACACCCGGTCGCGCTGTTCGGCCTCACCCGCCACGTCCGCGAGGAAACCGCGGATGTGGTCGGCGACGTTGGAGGTGAAGCGCTCCCCCCGGATCTGGTCGGTCTCCGGGATGGCGAACCGGGCCGCGGCGCCCAGACCGTTGGCCTCCAGCATGGCGCCGAAGTGGTCCAGGAGTCGGCGGCGCCCCCGGCGCGGCACCCGGGACAGCACGACCGCCATGGAGGTGTCCCGGTCGCGGGCGACCTGGAGGAACTCCCACACGCGGGCGTCGGCGTAGCGGCTGCTGGTGGTGACGAACACCCACAGGTCGGCGGCGTCGAGGAACTTGGCCGCGAACTCGTGGTGGGCGGCCACCGCCGAGTCGACGTCGGGGGTGTCGAGGAGGGCCACGCCGGGCGGCATGGCCTCGGTGGCGGCCAGGACCAGCATGCCGTCCTTGCCCGGCATGGCCAGGCCCTGCTGGCGCACGCGGGGGAGGGACGGGATGAAGGAGGCCTCGCTGAACCAGTCCACGTCGGCCGGGTTGCACGCCAGGACGGGGCTGTTGGTGGTGGGCCTGCGCACGCCGGTCGTGGTGACCTGCTCCCCGACCAGACTGTTGACCAGGGTGGACTTTCCCGCCCCGGTGGACCCCGCGACCGCGATGAGCAGCGGAATGTCGGGACGGCGCACCCTGGGCAGCACGTAGTCGGTGAGCTGGGCGAGCACGTCGGCCTGGAGGACCCGCCCCTCCTCCGCCCCGGGGAGGTCGTCGGCGAATGCGAGGTCCCGGATCTGCTTGCGCAGTGATTCCAGCACCTGCTCGAACCGATCGTCCTCAGGAGCGGGGGCACGGTGTTTGGCGGGTCCGGCCGGAACGGGGACGGTGGGCCCCCGCCGGGCCTCGTTGATGGCCCGGGGGTCCTCCTCGGGCAGCGGTCCGGGGCCCTGGGCGGGCTGGTCGGAGGTGGCGGCCGGTCCGGTACCGAACCGATCCGCGGGACCGGAACCGGTGGTGTCCGGCGCGGCCGACGGCCGGGTCATGATCGGTATGCCCTCCTCATCGGTGCTGACGGTTCCCTCCGGGTGGGCGACGCCATCGGGGGGTGTTATAGGAGATCGCGCCCGGTCGCGAGTCGATGGGTCTCGAACTGGGTTCCGGTGTGCAGTATGTCAAGTTCCCGCGCCGTTTGGACCACTTCTCCGATGATCACCACCGCCGGGGGCCGCACACCGGCCGTCGCGACCGAAGTCGCGATGGTGGCCAGCGTACCCGTGACCGTCCTCTGTCCGGGCAGAGTCGCCTCTTGAACGACGGCGACGGGAGTGTCCGGGGAGCGCCCGTGGGCGATGAGCGCGTCGGTGATGGCGGACAGGCGTTCGACGCCCATGAGGACCACGACGGTGCCGCCGGCGCGGGCCACCCCCTCCCAGTCGACGGTGGACCGGGGATCACCGGGTGCCACGTGGGCGGAGATGATGTGCACGTCCTGGGCCACGCCCCGGTGGGTGGCGGGGATCCCGGCGGCGGCCGGGGCGGCGAGCGCGCTGGTGACCCCGGGTACGGCGATGACGGGGATCCCGGCCCGGGCGCAGGCGGCGGCCTCCTCTCCCCCCCGGCCGAAGAGGAAGGAGTCCCCGCCCTTGAGGCGGACCACGAACTTCCCCTGGCGGGCGCGGTCCACGATGACGCGGTTGATCTCCTCCTGGGCCATGGATCGGCCGTAGGGGATCTTCGCGGCGTCGACGATCTCCACCTCGGCGGGCAGCCGGTCCAGAAGGGAGGTGGGGGCGAGGCGGTCGACGACCACGACGTCGGCCTGGGAGAGCAGTTGTCGTCCTCGGACCGTGATCAGACCGGGGTCGCCGGGACCGCCGCCGACGAGGGCGACTCCGGTGAGGCGTTCGCGGCCGCGGCGGGCGTCCAGGGTGCCGTCGGCCAGTCCTTCGACGATGGCGTCGCGCAACCCGGCGGACCGGAGCGGGTCGCCGGAGGCGACGACGCCGACGGTGATGCCGCCCTCGGTGCCGCTGGCCGGCGTCCAGGCGGAGGAGGCGTGTCGGTCGTCGGCGCGCACGCACCAGATCCGGGCGGCCTCGGCCTCTTCGGCGACGGCGGCGTTGACGGCCGGGTCGTCGGTGGCGGAGTGGACCAGCCAGTAGGCGGGGGCCGCGCGCCCGGCGACGTCGCCGGGCGCGTAGGCGCGTGGGATCCAGGTGAGGCGGCCGGCCGAGGCCAGGTCCTCCAGCGCGGCGGAGATGGCGGGGGCCACGAGGGTGACCCGGGCGCCCGCGTTCAGGAGGACGGGAACACGGCGTTGGGCGACACGGCCGCCACCGATGACGAGGACGTCACGGTCGTGCAGACGCAGGCCGAGGAGATAGGTCACGGGTCGCGCCCCTTCGGTCGTCGGTTCCGGCCCCCGGCGACGACGGCGGGGTGCCGGCGGGCATCGTCCCGATCGAGGTCGATGAGGGTCTCGGTGCCCGCCGACCGCCGGCGATGGTTCGGCGATTGCTCCAAAATACCTTGTCAAAGCGGTATTACGGAGAGATGAACGGATCCTCGGAACAGGTGTGAGACCGCCCGCACCGTGCGGTGCGGGCGGTCTCGCCGCTCAACGGGCCTGGGAGACCCCGGCGTCGTCGAAGGTGGCGACGTCGCGCAGGACCCGGGCCGCGCCCTGGAGCAGCGGCAGGGCCAGCAGCGCGCCGGACCCCTCGCCCAGACGCATCTCCAGGTCGATCAGCGGACGCAGGCCCAGGTGTTCCAGCACCAGGGAGTGGCCGGGTTCGCTGGAGCGGTGTCCGGCGAAGAACGCGCTGCTGGACTCGGCGGAGATGGCCGCCGCGGCCAGGGCGGCCGAACCGGCGATGACGCCGTCGAGCAGCACCGGGACGCGCAGGGCCGCGCCGCCGAGGATGAACCCGGCCAGGGCCGCGTGCTCCAGTCCGCCCAGGGCGGCCAGGGTGCCGATGGGGTCGGCGGGGTCGATCGGGTTGGCGGCCAGGGCCCGCCGGACCACGTCGATCTTGTGCTCGTACATCGCGTCGTCCACCCCGGTGCCCCGGCCGGTGGCCTCCGACGGGTCGGCACCGGTGAAGGCGCAGATCAGGGCGGCGGAGGGGGTGGTGTTGGCGATGCCCATGTCGCCGGTGACGAGGCAGCGGTTGCCGGCGGTGACCAGGTCGCGGGCGACCTCGATGCCGCTCTCCAGGGCTCGCATGGCCTGATCGCGGGTCATGGCCGGACCCTGGGTGATGTCGGCGGTGCCCCGGGCGACCTTGCGCGGCAGCAGGCCGGTGGCCTGCGGCAGGTCGGCGACCACGCCGACGTCCACCACGGTGACCTCGGCGCCGACCTGGGCGGCGAAGGCGTTGACGACGGCCCCGCCGTTGAGGAAGTTGTGCACCATCTGCTCGGTGACCTCCTGCGGCCAGGCGGTCACCCCTTGGGCGTGGACGCCGTGGTCGCCGGCGAACACGGCGACGGCGGCCGGTTCCGGGATGGGCGGGGGGCATTCCCCGGCGAGCCCGGCGAGTTGGACGGACACCTCCTCCAGGATTCCGAGGGAGCCTCGCGGCTTGGTCATCCGGTCCTGCCGGTCCCGGGCCTCCTCCACCGCGCGGGTGTGCAGGGCTCCCATGGCGGTGATGGTCTCCTCCAGCAGGGTCGTGGGCTCCTGGCCGGGCAGACCGCGGCGACCGTACCGGTCGTGGTGCACGGCCCAGGACAGGGGGCGTCCCTTGGCCCAGCCGGACAGGCTGAGCTCGGGCTCGGTGGGGAACTCCTCGACGTGGCCGACGCACAGGTAGGCGACGACCTCCAGGTGGGAGGGGAGTTCGAGGGCTCCGGCCACGTCGCGTTCGTCGACGAACCCGACCCAGCCCACGCCGAGGCCTTCGGCACGGGCGGCCAGCCACAGGTTCTCCACGGCGAGGGCGGCGGCGTAGGAGGCGCTCATCGGCTTGGCGTGCCGGCCCAGGGTGTTGCGGATCCCGCGGGTGGGGTCGACGGTGACGGCGATGTTGATCGGCGCCTCGGCGACGGCCTCGACCTTCAGTCCGGAGAAGGCCCGGGCCCGGGTGCTGGGAAGGGAGTGGGCGTACTCGTCGCGCTCGCGCAGGGTCAGGTCCAGGACGCGGCCGCGCAGTTCGGGGTCCTCGATGACCACGAAGTCCCAGGGCTGGGAGTGGCCGACGCTGGGCGCCCGGTGCGCGGCCTCCAGGACCCGGGTGAGCACGTCGGGGTCGACGGGATCGGGGAGGAAGCCGGTGCGCACGTCGCGCCGGTCGTTGATGGCCCGGTAGACGGCGGCTCGGGTGGCCTCGTCGTAGGCGTGGTCGACCCGGTCGGCGAGGACGGTGGGGGCGGGCCGGACCGGTGCGGGTGCGGTGCGGTGCGGGTCCGCCGGGTACGGCTCGGGCGGGAGGGCCGCCGCTTCGTGTGCGTGCATGCTCTGTTCTGCTTCGCTGGTCGCGGGGGCGGGCCCCACGGGTGTCCGGTCGGCGGTGGCCGCCGGGTGGTCCGGTTCGGTCGTCTCGGATGTGTCCGCGAACGCCTCCCCGGCGTGGTCGCCGCTCCCCGGGACGGGGTCGGGGGTGTTGCGGAAGGGGATCACGTTGGGCCGGGACGGCGGGGTCGGGGCGGGCCCGGCGGGAACGACGGGCCCGGCGGGGGCGGGGGGAACGGAGGCGGGAGGAACGGGTCCGGCCGGAGTGTGCTCCGGGCGCCCGGTGGGGGCGGGCCGCCGGGGTGCGGCGGGGACGGGGTCGACCGGAGCGGGCTCGGGGGGTCGGACCTCGGGGGTCGGTTCGGGGCGCCGGAACGGGTTGGTCCCGGCCGGGCGTCGCGGACGGGTCCCGCGTCCGCTCTCGGGCAGGCCGTCGAGCAGGCCGCCGAGCGGCCCGAGACCCGGTGCCCCGGTGCCCCGACCGTGGGCGTCCTCGTCGCCGGGCCCGTCGTATCGGGCGTCCTCGCGGTCGCCATCGGTCATGATCGCCCCCAGTGAAGGTGTGTCGACTACCCGTTCCCACTGCTCGTTCCGGTGTTCGACCGGTAAGCGTAGCCTGCGGCGGCGCGCCGCTCGCACGGGTCCCCGGGCCTCGGCGGATCGGCGTTCGACCTCGTGTCCCAAGACCCTCACATCACCGCCAACTGTGCCAGAGTCACCCGGGGGGCGCCCGGACCGTGTCCGATATCTCCCTCGCCCGGGCGCAGGGGAGCAGGTCCCGGAGGGTGTCGGAAAGGCTCCTGTTCCGGGGATCGCGTGCGGCGAGGCGGATCCGACCGGGCCCCGGGCCGGGGCCCTCTTCGCCGCCGGGGTCCCGGTGCCCGACGTGCGCCTCCCCCACCCCCGACCGTCCTTCATGGGGTGGGAACACGTCCAATGTTCGTCCTCGCGGCTCGGCGCGACCGGATTCCGTCACGGAGAACACGCACTCCGCCACCCAAAGTGGTCACGGGTGTGCCAGAGTGGCCGGGTCTCCCCCACCCCGGACGCACCCATCGCGCATCCGAAGGAGAACGGACACACCATGCGACGACGCGCCTTCCTCACCGGTGCCACCGCCGGACTCGCCGCCCTGGGCACCGCCCTCCCGGCCCCTCGCGGCGCTCTGGCCGCGGACGGCCACACGGTCCCCCGTGTCCTGGCCCAACCCGCCCCGGCCGGCCCCCTCGTCCACCCGAAGGGGCCGTTCGACGTGATCACCGTCACCGGCGGGCCCGGCACCCGGGGCGCGATCCGCTTCGAGACCCCTTCCGGACTCGGTTCCTGGGAACACCTCCACCTGCACGCCGAAGGGCGTGACGACCACGCCCCGGCCGGCTCCGCCCTGGTCCGCGCACCCGAGGGGGCCACCGGGTACGAGGTCGACGTCGATGGGAGGACCGCCGCCGTGAACCTGTTCGACGGCGAAGGGCTGCGCGTCGGCGGCCCCGAGCGGACCACCCTGTCCGCCCCGGACGCGACCTCCGTCGAGGTGGCCGCCGTGCGGCTGCGCACCCGCGCCGGCTGGGGAGCGGACGAGTCCTGGCGGTTCGACGAGGAGGGGAACGACCTGTGGCCGGCGGTGTTCCACCCCGTGCAGGCCCTCACCGTGCACCACACCGCCATGGCGACCACCGGCGATCACGCCGCCGACGTGCGCGCCGTGTACTACCTGCACGCGGTGGAGCAGGCGTGGGGGGACATCGGCTACCACCTGCTGATCGACCCCGACGGGGTGGTCTACGAGGGTCGGCACTCCGGTGAGGACGGTCTCCCCGTCTTCTCGGGCGTCCCCCTTCCGGGTCGGGCGCGTTCGGTGACCGCCGGCCACGTCTACGGGGTCAACCACGGCAACATCGGTGTCTGCCTGCTCGGCGACCTCACCGACGCCCTGCCCACGCGGGCGGCGCGGAACTCCCTGGTGAGCGTGCTGCGCCTGGTGTGCGCGGTGACGGGTGTGGACCCCCGGGCCGAGATCGACCACGTCCGGCCCGACACCGGGGCCGTCACGCCGGGGCCGGCGTTGGGGCGGCACCGCGACTGGTCGGACACGGCCTGTCCCGGTGACGCCTTCGCCGAGGTGTTCGACACCACGATCCGCGACCGGGTGGCCCGAGGCCTGGTCTGAGCGCCGTCGGTGGCGTCCGATGTCGCCCCCCGCTTCCGAGCGATCGGTGGGGACGGGCGCGAGGACGCGCTTAGGCTGAGCCTCCGAGCCCATCGTCCCTCGGGAGAAGTCCGGTGACCACCGCCCAACAGCGCCCCGTCCTACCCTCCATCATCCTGGAGACAGAACGTCTGCGCCTGCGTGCCTTCGTCGAGGAGGACATCGACGACGTGTACGCGACCTGCAACGACCCCGAGTTCCAGCGGTGGCTCCCCCTCCCCCGCCCGGGCGCGCCCTACACCCGGGCCGACGCCGAGCTGTGGTGCCGGGAGATCGCTCCGGGGACGCGCATCGGCGGCGAGGGCCAACAGTGGGCCGTCGTCGCGAAGGACACCGGTCGCCTGGTCGGCGCCATGGGTCTGGTGCGGGTGATGTGGGAGGCG
The DNA here is from genome assembly GCF_028882275.1 of Nocardiopsis sp. N85. Taxonomy (GTDB): domain Bacteria; phylum Actinomycetota; class Actinomycetes; order Streptosporangiales; family Streptosporangiaceae; genus Nocardiopsis; species Nocardiopsis lambiniae. The sequence goes on along the minus strand of NZ_JARBUT010000004.1, from coordinate 305,688 downwards.
ATGAACGCCGAGATCGGTTACTGGGCGTCCCCGTGGGCCCGCGGTCGGGGGTACACCGGCGAGGCGGTGGTGGCGGTCTCCCGATGGGCCCTGGACCAGGGTTTCCAGCGGTTGGAGATCAAGGCCGCCACCGCCAACATCGGTTCGCGTCGGGTGGCGGAGAAGGCGGGGTTCACGTTCGAGGGCGTGGAGCGCAGCGCCATGCCCCTGCACGAGGGCCGCACCGATCTGGCCGTGTACGGTCTGATCCCCGCCGACCGGGCCTGAGGCGCCCCCGTACCGCCCGTGACCGCGCCCCGGCCTCTCCCGCTCGCCGCCCGGCACCCCGGGGCGGACGCGCCCGCGCTCCGCGCGCCCGACCGCGGCGGTCTCAGCCCCACACCCGGGACAGGGACCAGGTCCCGGCGACGATGTCGTGGCGCAGTTCGTACACCCCCTCGGAACCGGCGGCGCCGGCCTCCAGACGCCAGTGCGCCATCCGGGCCGGCCGGGGTCCGCGCACGGGCCGTCGGTCCTCGTGCGGGGCGACCCAGTGGTCGATGATCCGGCGCACGCCGTAGACCCTGCCGTTCCAGGTGAACCGGGCCGGCCGGCCCGCGTCCTCCACGACCGTGACCTCTGCCCCGTAGTACCTTCCCACGACACTTCCCCTCGGCATCGACCCCTCCGGCCCCTGTGTGCCCGTCCGTGGGGAAGATACGGACAGTTTTTCGAACGCGTGTTCCCACAGTAGCGAAATCGACCGAGCCGTGGAACCGTTTCCCCGGGGGCGGCATCACCTCTCCTGACCGATGTGCGACACCCCCGCGCGAACGGCCCCTCCCGGGGCTCGGGCACCTCCGGGCCGACAACGCCCGGCGTGTCACCGTCGGTACGCTGACAGCACCCCATCCCCGATCCATGCGAGGACCCTCCACCGTGACGTCGAACGGCCAGCAGAGCGGCAGACCCCTGCGCGCGGGCGACCCCCAGGAACTCGGTGGCCACCGCATCGTCGGCCGCCTCGGCCGCGGCGGCATGGGCACCGTCTACCTGGCGGAGGATGCCTCGGGACGCCGCGTCGCCGTCAAGCTCATCCACCCCGATCTCGCCGACGACGCGGCGTTCCGGGCACGGTTCGCCCGCGAGGTGGAGTCGGCCCGCCGGGTCGCCCGGTTCTCCACGGCCGGTGTCATCGACGCGCGGTTGGACGGCGACCCGCTGTTCATCGTCTCCGAGTACGTTCAGGGACCGAACCTGGACGAGGCGGTGCGCCAGGGCGGCCCCATGACCGGCGGCACCCTGGAGGGCCTGGCCATGGGCGTGGCCGCCGCGCTCACCGCCATCCACGGGTCGGGCATCATCCACCGCGACCTCAAGCCCGCCAACGTCCTGCTGTCCCCGGTCGGCCCCAAGGTGATCGACTTCGGCATCGCCCGTGCCCTGGACGACTCGGGCGGCGGGGTCACCCGCTCCAGCCAGCTCATGGGCACCCCCTCCTACATGGCACCGGAGCTACTGCTCGGCGAGAAGCCCACGGCCGCCGCCGACATCTTCGCCTGGGGTTGCCTGGTGGCCTTCGCGGGCATCGGCGAGGCCCCCTTCGACGCCCCCACCGTGCCGGCCGTGCTGTACAACATCACCACGGCCCCGCCCCGGCTGGAGGGGCTGGAGCCGAGCCTGTACGACCTGGTCGCCGCCGCGTTGGACAAGGATCCCGCGCGGCGGCCGACCTCTCAGCGGATCCTGGCCCGGCTCACCGGGCAGGAGGATCCGCCCGAGGCCGAGGTGCGGCGCACCATCACCGACGCCTGGGCCGCGCCGAGCGGTGCCCCGGTCCCGGGCACACCGCCGGGACAGGGACATCCGACGGCCGGGTCGGCCACCCCGTCCCATGGACAGACCCCGCCCGACGGGGCCACCGACCAGGTCCGGGAGCCCTCGTACCCGGTGCCCCCGCCCGGCGGCGCGCCGGCGGGGGCACCGGTGCCGCCCACCCGGTACGGGATGGACCCGGCACAGTCCCACGCGCCGGGCGGGCAGCGGTCCCCCTACCCGCCGCCGGGTCCGGCGCACCACGGTCCCAGCGGCGGCCAGGCGCCACCGACGTTCCACGGACGGGCCCACTACGGCCCGACCGGCGGGCAGGCGCCTCCCACGCGTCAGACACCCGGCGGGCACTCCTCGCCGCCGCACGACCGGTACGCCTTCGGCGCCCACGCCGGTCCGGGCGGTCCCGGTACCCCGGTGCCGCCGCGGGGCGGATCCGACGCGAACGGCTCCCCCGGGGGCCGGAAGCGCCGGCTGCTCGGTATCGGCGCGGGCGTGGGCGCACTCGTGCTGATCGTCGGCATCGGTGCGGTGGCCCTGTCGAGTCGCGGCGAGGAGGTCCCGCCGAGCACCTCGCTCATCGACATCGACTTCAGCCAGAACCCCGAATGGGAGACTCAGGTCTTCGACCCGGAAGAGGACCGCGACGGTTACTGGGCCGGCCAGCGCGGATACCTGCTCACCTGGGACGGTGGGAACCCCCACCCCTCCCGGGGTGCCCGCGTGCCCTTGGAACTCCCGGGGGAGCGGGACGTGGCGTCCGGGGTCGTGGTGAGCACGCGGGCCTACGTGGTGGAGGGTGCGGCCGCGGGGACGTTCGGAGTGCGCTGCTGGTACAACATCGACGACGCTCGCGACGACAACCTGACCCGGTACGAGGCCCTGGTGCGCTTCGACGGGGGACGCGTCGAGCTCCACCGGGTCGACGAGGCCGCCGGCGGCGGACGCGAACTCGCCAGTAGCGGCGACATCGGGGATTTCCAGACCTACCCCGCGATCGACCCGAATGCCGGGGACCGCTCTTACGACGCGTCCGACCCCTACGACTTCGACGCCGAGAGCGTTCCCACCAACAGCATCACCCTCGCGTGTCGCCACCACGATGGGGAGGACGGCGACGAAGAGGAGCGTATGGACCTGTCGGTGTGGGTCAACGAGGAGCACGTGCTGTCGTACACCGACGACGACCCGCTCCCCGACAACGCCGAGGAGCCCGGGGAGCGGCGCCAGACCGGGATCATGGTCCGGCCCGGGCCGGGCCAGGAGCCACTCGGCGTGCTCTTCACCGACTTCTACATCGGCGAGATTCCCGAGGAGGAGACCCACTGAGCGTTCGGAGACCGGCCGCGGTCGGTCTCCGGGCCACGGACGGGGGCGGGGCCGCCTCCGGCGCCCTTCCCGGTCCGGCGGAACCGCCGGTGGTCTCCTCCGCCGACCGGACGCACGCCGAGGCCCGGCGCCCCGGGGGCCGGGGCACGCGCGGTCTTCCCGTGACGGGTCCGACCGTGGTGCGGTGCCGCCCCTCACTGGCATGATGCCGGGGCACCCGCATTCGGCAAGGAGTGGAAGCATGCGCGCCATCGTCATCGAGGAGACCGGTGGACCCGAGGTCCTGCGGCCGTCCGAGGTACCCGACCCCGTCCCCGGCCCCGGTGAGGTCCTCATCGACATCGAGGCCCGGGGGGTCAACTTCATCGACATCTACCAGCGTGGCGGCCTGTACGACGTCCCCCTGCCCTTCGTGCCGGGGATGGAGGCCGCCGGGGTGATCACCGCCGTGGGCGAAGGCGTCGAGGACCTGTCCGTGGGGCAGCGGGCGGGGTGGGCGATGGCGCCCGGCGCCTACGCCGACCGGGCCGTGGTCAAGGCGTCCCTCGTGGTACCCGTGCCGGACGCGGTGACCTCCGAGCAGGCCGCGGCCCTCCTGCTCCAGGGCATGACCGCCCACTACCTGACCCACTCGGTCCACCCGGTGGCCGAGGGCGAGACCGTACTGGTGCACGCGGCGGCCGGGGGCACCGGCCTGCTCCTCGTCCGACTCGCCAAGGAGCTGGGCGCCCGCGTGATCGGCACGGTCTCCTCCGAGGAGAAGGAACGGATCGCCCGGGAGACGGGCGCGGACGAGATCATCCGCTACACCGAGACCCCCGTGGCCGAGGCGGTGCGCGACCTCACCGGCGGCGAGGGCGTGGCCGCGGTCTACGACGGGGTGGGGCGCGACACCTTCGACGCGAGCCTGGCGTCGCTGCGTCCGCGCGGTGTGCTGGCCCTGTTCGGGCAGTCGTCGGGACCTGTGGAGCCGGTGGACCCGCAGCGGCTCAACGGCGCCGGTTCGGTGTACCTGACCCGGCCGTCCCTGGCACACTTCGTGGCCGACCGACGGGAACTGCTGTGGCGGGCCGGCGACCTGTTCTCCCTGGTGGGCGAGGGTCGACTGGACCCGCGGATCGGAGGCCGCTACCCGCTGGCCGAAGCGGGCGCCGCCCAGACCGACCTGGCCTCGCGCCGGACCACCGGCAAACTCGTCCTGGTCTGACCGGACACGCGTCCGACACGCCGCGCGGCCGCCGATCGCGTGTCGGCGGCCGCGTCCGAAGACGCCGGTCCGTGTACCGGGTCGATGACCGCCCGGGGCCCGGTCGGGGCCGGGCCCCGGCGCATCCGACGGCTCCGGCCCGACCGGCCCGAACCGGAGCGTCGGCCCTCCCGACGGACGCGGTGCGGGTCACCCGGATCCGGTCAGTCCTCCTTGCGCGGGCGCGGGGTGGCCTCGGGGTCGCGGACACCCGCCACCCCGGCGCGGCGCACGTCGTCGCGGGCGTCCGCCACCGCCTGCCGGGCGGCCTCGGCCGCCTCCACGGCGGCCTGGGCCGACGCCGAACGTTCCGCCGGGTCGGGCCCGGTGAGCTGGGCGGGCCCCGCCGGCCCGGCGTCCTCCCCCTTCTCCGTGGAGGGGCCGGAGCGTGCCATGTCCCCGGCGAAGGCGTGGCTGACGTTCTTGACCGCCTCGGTGAGCTCGCCCGGAATGACCCAGAACGTATTGCCCTCCCCGTTGGCCAGATGCGGCAGCGTCTCCAGGTACTTGTAGGCGAGCAGCTTGGCGTCGGCGTTGTTGGCGTGCACCGCCTGGAAGACCCGCTCGACCGCCTGGGCCTCACCATCGGCCCGCAGGATCGCGGCCTGCTGGTCGCCCTGAGCCTCCAGGATCACCTGCTGGCGGGCGCCCTCCGCCCTGAGGATGCGGGCCTGGCGTTCACCCTCGGCGTGCAGGATGGCCGCGCGCTTGTCACGGTCGGCCCGCATCTGCTTCTCCATCGCCTCCTTGATGGTGGGCGGCGGGTCGATCGCCTTGATCTCGACCCGGTTGACGCGGATGCCCCACTTGCCGGTGGTCTCGTCCAGGACCCCGCGCAGCCGGGTGTTGATCTCCTCGCGGGAGGTGAGCGTGCGCTCCAGGTCCATGGAGCCGATGACGTTGCGCAGGGTGGTGACGGTGAGCTGGTCGATGGCCTGGATGTAGTTGGCGACCTCGTAGGCGGCGGCCCGGGGGTCGGTGACCTGGTAGTAGAGGACGGTGTCGATGTTGACGACGAGGTTGTCCTCGGTGATGACGGGCTGGGGGCGCGAGGTGAACACGTGCTCGCGCAGGTCGAACTTGGTGTTGACGCGGTCCACGCCCGGGATGATGAAGTTCAGCCCGGGGACGAGTGTTCTGGTGTAGCGGCCGAACCTCTCGATGTTGTACGCCCTCGCCTGGGGGACGATGCGGATCGACGACAAGGCGATGGCCACGAAGAGGACCGCGAGAATGATGAAGGGTATGACCGGATCGATCATGTTCGGTACCTGACCTCGGATCGTGTCTGCGGCTGTGCGCGGCCCCGTCCGGTCGCCCCGGGGCGACCGGAACCGGCTCAGGGAAGGGCCTCGCGGGGGTAGACCACGGCGGTGGCGCCGTCGATCTCCATGACGTCGACGTGTGCGCCCACGGGGATCACCAGATCCTCGTCGATGCTCCGCGCCGACCACTCCTCCCCGGAGAGCTTGATGAGCCCTTTGTCGCGGTCGACCGGTTGCAGGACCACGGCGGAGCGCCCCACCAGGGCCTCGGTCCCCGAGAGCACCATGGGACCGCGGGTGAGCTGGCGGCGCATGATCGGCCGGACCATGTAGACGCCGGCGGCCGAGGCCGCGACGAACCCGATGATCTGCACGGCCACGGGCATCCCGATGGCACCGAGCAAGGCGGCGACCAGGGCCGCGACGCCCAGGAGGCCCAGGACGAAGGTGAGGGTGAACACCTCGATGATGCCCAGGACGACGGCGAGGATGAGCCAGAGCAACCAGGCTTCCATGTACCACCCCTCCCCTTCGTTTTCCGGGTATTACTTGTGCTACCCACACAAGCCCGACCAACCACACGATTCGCTCGTGCCAACGGGTATTCCGGTGACGGGTCCGGAGTCCTCCGTCCGCGCGGGGTCTCCGGGACCGTTCCGCCCGGGGCCGTCCTCCCCGGGACGGCGAACACGGCGAGGTCCCCGACGGCACCCGCTCGGGGCCGCCGGGGACCGTGTCCCCGCCCGTTAACGTCCGCCGGAGAACTGGTAGACCATCTGGTAGGTGGGCCGGTTCTGCCAGGCGATCGGCCACATGCCGATACCGCCCACGGTCTGGTGGATCACCGTGTCCGCGCACACCTGGGCGCCGGCCCCGCAGTGCGCGTCACCCGGGTAGACCTCGCCCGCCGGGGTGGCGACCGCGTCGGCGAGGGTGTCGAGCAGGATCGTGCGGCACTCGGCGAGGTCACCGCCGCCGCAGTAGGCGCCGTCACCGAGCGGCCCCTCGACGTCGTGACCCAGCACGGTGCGCAGGTCCTTGTCCACGTACGACCACCACCCGTACTGGAAGGCGGAGCCGCGGTGGGGCTGCCCCTGGTTGACGCTGCCCGGCGAACCGCCGCCGATGGCGCCCGAGGGCGATTCGTCGATCTGCGAGGCCCGGGTCAGCTCGGTGTACAGGTCCCCGCCGAGTTCGGGCTCGAACTGGGCTCGGACCAGCAGCGGCCACCAGGCGTCGAGGATCCGGATGGAGTCGGCGTAGGAGTAGTAGCCGGCGTCGCGGAAGGGCTCGCGGCGCAGCGACCCCGCCTCGTTCCACAGGCGCAGCTCCTCGATCGCCGAGGCCAGCCCGGGATCGGTCACCTCCTCGGTGTCGATGACCTCCAGCAGGAGCGGCAGGACCTCCTGGGCGCGCAGGTCGGCCACACCGGCCTCCATCATCACCCGTGTCAGGCTCGCGGTGGTGAAATCGTGCCCGTCGGCGATCAGCGCCGACACCCGGGTGTCCAACAGCCCCCCCCGGTGCACCGACCCGGTGGACCAGCCGGAGGTGTACCCGTGCGCGGGCTTGTTGTTCCAGTTGACGATGTGGTCGGGGTTGATCGCTTGAGGGTGGTCGCTCTTGGGGATGTGGGCGGCGCTGTTGGTGTCCGGGTCCCAGTCGGACCAGCCGGCCTCGGAGTAGGCGTCGATCGGCAGGTTGGGGTTGGTGCCCTCGGTCCGGAGGGGGTTGGCGCCGGAGTTGACGAAGGCGATGTCCCGGTCGTCCACGTAGTGCCAGTTGAAGGCGTAGCCGATGTCACCGGCGGCCTCGATGAACGCCTCCGCCGAGGTGATCTCGTCGGGATCGTTGAAACGCTGGAACCCGATGATGGAGTCCACTTCGTGCATGTAGGTGGAGCGCAGCGAGGTGAACGCGACCGGGGTGCCGTCCACGGTGGCGAACGACTGCACCAGGCCGTACTCGGACCGCAGCGAGGTGAGGGTGTAGCCGCCCGCCGGGGTGCCGTCGGCGACGGTGGGCTTCCACTCGTTGGTGACGCTCAACTCCTCGAAGGGGGCACAGTCACCGGAGGAGTCGACGTAGGCGCGCGAGCCGGTGGTCGGGGTCGACCCGTCGGTCTCGCACAGGTGCACGGCGAAGGTGTCGGTGAGGTCCTGGCCCGCCGAGGTGGCGCTCCAGGCGTAGTCGACGCCGCGTCCCATCTGGACGTAGAAGCTCACCCCGGCGAAGGAGGCCCCGCGGGCGCTGATGCCCGGTCCCTGGAGTTCCTGGAGCAGGAGCAGCTGAGGGGAGAAATAGGCGGTCTGCGGTCCCATGACGGCGACGGGGTTGCCGCTCTCGGTGTGCTCGCCGGAGACCAGCAGGGCGTTGGACATGCCGCGCGGGTCGAGCAGGCCCTCGGGCAGCACGCCGTCCTCGAACACGCCCTCGGCGGCGGAGAGGTCGCCCTCCTCGACCATCGTGTCGAGTTCCTCCCGCTGTTCCCCGGTGAGGTCCTCGACGGTGAACTCCTCCGCCGGGTCCTCCGGCTCGGCAGCGGTGGCGGCGAGCGGTTCGGTGGACTCGGCCGCCTGACCGGAGGCCGCCGACCCGTGCTCGTCGTGGACGATGTCGTAGTACTCCAGCGAGCCCGGGTCGGGGGAGACCTCGCCGACGGGGTCCTCGGGAGTGCCGCTGTAGGGGAACTCGCCGGGGATGCTGACCACGGCCTCCGGGTCGTTCTCCATCCGCCAGTCGTGCCAGAGCGCCAGTCCCTCCTCGGCGCCGTAGCGGTCCTGGAAGTTGGCCAGGACGATGGCGGACTGGACCTCGCCGCCCCCGCCACCGCCGAAGATGCCACCGACCATGGAGGCGATGCCGACGACGTCGGTGGCGGTGAAGTGCTCGATCCTCCCGGCGTTGGTGATGGCGTTCTTGTGCCCGGTCAGGACGTACTCACCGGGGAAGTAGCGGCCTCTGTCCGCCTTGTCGATGTAGGCGTTGACGCCCTTGAGGTAGTCCTCGACGTCGTCCAGGGCCTGGCGCCCGCGTTCGCCGCTCGCGGCGACCCGGTCGATCTGGGCCTGCTTGTCCTCCTCGGTGTACGGGGCGCTGCGCCACAGGTCCTGTTCCAGACCCCGGTTGCCCTCGGCGCCGCCGGCGAAGGAGGTGAGTTCGCCACGGCCGACACGGCGCAGCACGTCCATGAGGAAGAGCCGGTCCTCGGCGGCCGCGTAGCCGGCGCCGAACATGGTGCCCTCACGGGTGGTCCCCTCGATGTGGGGGATGCCGTGGTGACGGTCGCGGGTGATGGTGACGTCGGTGCGCGGCCGGTAGCGGCGGCCCACGTCACCGGAGGCGACACCGAAGGTCGCGTCGAGGAAGAAGTCGTCCAGACCCTCTCCGGTGAGGCCGTCGTAGTGGTGGACGAGGTTGTCGTACATGTCCAGCTGGCTGGAGGAGAAGCGGGGCCGAGTGCCGAAGGCCTGGTGCCCCAGGATCTCGACGAGAGTGGCACTGCCGTTCTGACCTGGGGGAAGGATGTCGTGGCATCCCTGGGGAGCGCAGTAGTCGGGGACGGGTTCGGCGAGGGCGGGGGCCGCGGGGAGCGTCGCGACGCCGACGGCCGCGACCGCCAGCGCGAGACCCGAGGCACCGGCGCGCAACCGCCTTCTGAGGGAGGGGAGCGAGGGGGGCATGTGCTGTCACCACCTGGGGGTACGGGCGATGGTTCCAGCGGCATGTTACGCACGGGTAGGGAAATTGCGAAAGAGTTTCACGTTTGGGACCCCGAACCGGAAGGACACCTTCCGAGCGCCGGAGAAGTCGGCATGTTTACCGTGACGCACGCCACATCCAGCGCAAAGCCGCGGGCACACCGCGAACAAGGGCCGTCACGAACGGTTGACACGATCCCGGGAATGGCCACATCCGGCCACGCCGATCCGTCGAGCCGAGGTCCGGAACACCGGCCGAGGGATCGCGTTCCACCGACCCCCTCCCTTTGACACAATCGGACCCATGAACCAGTACCCCTCCCCCGGCCCCGGCGACCCGTGGCAGCAGCCCCGGCAGGACCCCTCGACCGGCTGGAACCCCGCCCCGGAGTACGGCGCGCTGGAGCCCTACGGCTCCCCCGGCGGCGGCTACGTTCCCGCCCCCACCGGACCGGCCGCCGGCTCGGTGGAGGAACCGCTCCTGAGCACCATCGGGGACATCGCGATCACCCGGAACACCGTCATCACCCCCGGAGGACGCTTCCCGATCAGGGGGACGGTGTGGACCGTCACCGACATGAGCCGCACGGAGAGCAACATCCCGGTCTGGGCCATCATCGTGGCGATCCTGTTCATCTGGGCCTGCCTGCTCAGCCTGCTCTTCCTGCTGGTGAAGGACCGCAAGACCACCGGCCACATCCAGGTGACCGTCCAGGGGCACGGCCACTACCACGCGGCCTCCATCCCGGCCGCGCACCCGGGCCTGGGCGCCCAGATCAACCAGCAGGTCAACTACGCCCGCAGCCTCGCCGCCTGAACCCCGCTCGACGGGGTCCCCGGAAGACCCGGGGGCACCACCCGCCACGGCACCCCGGTGCCCGGACACCGCTCCACCGGATCGCCGAGGAGGTCCGGGCGAGTCCGGCGGGCGACCACGGAAGCGACGTCCGGTGACACCACGAAGGCCCGCCAGGGGCGGGCCGCCCCGGTCGGCGACTCCCGCCGGAACCCGTCGTTCTCCAGGGCGCCGCGCCAGGCCCCACCCCGCACGGCGCCCGCCGGGGAGGGGCTTCCCACCGGCCGGCCCGACACCTCCTCCTGACCGAAGAGCGTCCGTGGGGACACCCCACCCGACGCGGTGCCCGCGACCAGGAGGGCGCTACAGGTCCGTCACCGCCAGAGCGCCCGCGCCGACCAGCCGGGACAGCCGGACCGCCCGCCGGATGTCCGCCACCTCGGGCGGCGGGCCGTCGCCCATCCGCGGCCGACGCTCCTCCCGGTCCCCGTAGACGTTCGCCCCTCCCAGGGTGACCCCGAGCGCGCCGGCGAAGGCCGCCTCGCACTGGCCCGCGTTCGGACTGGGGTGCCGGTCCCCGTCCCTTCGCCAGACCCGCCACGCCTTTTCGACGTCCCCGCCCACCGCAGGCGCGGCCAGGACCGCCAACACGGCGGTGAGCCGCGCCGGCCCCCATCCGGCGAGGTCGTCCAACCGGGCCGAGGCCGTACCGAACCTGCGGTACCGCTCGTCGCGGTGGCCGACCATGGCGTCCAACGTGTTCACCGCCCGGAAACCGGCCAGCCCGGCGACCCCGCACAGGGCACCCCACACCAACGGGCCCACCACGGCGTCGGAGGTGTTCTCCGCCAGCGACTCGACGACGGCCCGGGCGATCTCCCGCTCCCCCAGCCCTCGGGGGTCGCGCCCGCACAACCGCGGCAACAGCTCCCGGGCCCGCTCCACATCGCCGGCCTCCAGGGCCCGGGCGATACCCTCGGCCTCCCGGCACAGCATGCTCCCGCCCAGGACCGCCCACGTGACCGCGGCGGTCACCGGCGCCCCACCCCGTTCGGCCAACCGCCCCAGCCCGACCACGGGCAGGACGGCCCCGGCGGCGAACACCGCGCCGGCGACCCGGGAGTCCCTGTGGACCCTCCGCTCCCACCACCCGGCGGCCCGCCCGAACAACGCGACGGGATGCCCCCTTCGGGGGTCCGGTACCAGTACATCGAGCAGGAAGCCCGCCGTCATTCCTCGTGATCGCACCGCACCACGGTAGCGACCCGTCACAACACACCTCCGATGGTTACACAGAGTTATATTTACGACTACTCTCAGTGACGTCCAACGGAGGCCCAATGCTGTGCACTCTGACCTGGATGGCCGTCCTCGCCGGACAGTGGTGGCACTTCTGACCGCTTGACATCAGGAGTTCACGAAACGCCAGCGAGGGTGAGGCGCACCGGGGGTTAATCACCGGTAACGTGGTGCACGAGGCCCATAGCGACCGATTTGGTGGAGCGCGCGTGGTAACGAGTGCCAACTACGAATCACCGTAGTTGCTGAGTCTTTGCCCACCCGTGGGCGAGATCTTCCAAATACCCTAGAATGTCTGCCCGGGGCACCACGGTACGGGCCGACCACCCGACCTCAGGCCACCCCGTGTCACAGCTTGGTCACGAGCCGCTACATCGGGCGACAATTGAATCGAGCACCCGTAGCTCAGTGGATAGAGCACCGGACTTCTAATCCGATGGCCGCAGGTTCGAATCCTGCCGGGTGCGCCACAAAACCCTAGGTCAGACGGGGTGCGCGAGGATCTCGAACGAGGTCCTCGCGGCGTTTGGGGGCGATGTGTGCTCCTCGTGTGCTCCCCAGTACAAGGTCAGTGCAGGTGGGGGTCCACCTCCCGGAGCACTTTGCTATCCCACGACCGTGACGGGCCCTGGGCCGGGACAACCCCGCGTCCGCCCACCAGCGCCCAACCACGGGTCTACTGCCCCATCCGCTCCCAACCCCCACGCCCCCTACCCCAGAGGCCACCCGGCAATTCAGCCGCCCAACACGCCCCGACCCGGGCGCCGCCCGGCACAGCGACTGCGCAGTCGGTTCCGCCGCCGTTCGCGACTTCGGGGAGCACCAGCTGGCATGTGTCCCGCGTGAAGTGCGTGGTCGTGCGCCTCAACACCTTTGGCGCCACCTGCACGTCCGACCCCGCGTCAAGTGCGAGCGAGGCAACGCCCTAGCTGTTCTGTCCTAAGACGTTGTGTAACTCGTTGGCAACGGTGACCACAGGCTGGCAGGGATGGTGTCATACCGCCGTAGCGACTCCGCAGTTCATAGGGGTTGCTCATGCAAGAACGACGGATGCTCACCCTCGCTGAACGCGAGGAGATCGTGCTCGCCCACGCGCGAGGAGAAGGTATGCGCACCGAGCAGGCTCTGGGCCGCTAGGTCCTCGGAGTTTGGGAGGGGGATCTCGTGGCGGGCAAGGAGGGCAAGACCGCAGTGATCACGCTGGTAGACCGCCAGAACCGGTAAACGGTGATCCTGGTTCTGCCCCAGGGGCGGGAGGCCGATGACGGTGGTCACCGACCTGCCGGTGTTCTTCTCTGATCCGCACTCGCCGTGGCCGGGGCCCACCAACGAGAACACTAACCGCCTGATCCGGGAGGACCTGCCCAAGGGCACCGACATTCCGCAGCACCAGCCATACCTGGCCGCGATCGCCGACGAGCTCAACACCCGCCCCCGGGCGTACTTGGGGTTCTACACACCGCAGAAGATGTTCCACAAGCTCCTCTTGAGGGCGAAGGTGTTGCTTCAACGAATTGACACCACCAGGTCCTGACAACGTTTCCGTTACCGTCTCGAATCTGCACCGAGCCCCGCACCCGCCAGCGAGAACCATCCCTGACAACAAGAATTGCCTGGCGAGCGGGCCATCATCCAAATCAGAAACAGGGGCGGTCTGCTCTGGTTGCGGTGCCGCCCGCACCGGATCGGAGAGATCACCCGAGCCATACCCGTACTTCAACTCCGCGAGGTAGGAGAAAAGAACCTACTGACGAGCCCGCTCTTAATGGGACTCCGGCGACGCAAGCGCCCTTCTTAGGGTCACTGGTCTCATCCACGATTAGGACCTCGTCGTGGGTATCCAGAAAGGCGGAAATCTGCCGCACAGACTATGGAGTCCAGTGGTCACGGTTTATCTGGCGTTGCCTCCGTAAAGGATGGCATGCCCGGCGTTCCCTATCGGGGCACCAGCAGTTCATCCGAACGAAGAGACAAGCCAGGGTTCAGCGATTTCGTTCCACAGCCACAGTCAAATGAACGCGGAGGAGGCAAACCATCAAAGACCTATTGGAGCTCGATAGGACGTGACAAACTAGACCCAGAGACCGCAGGCTGAATCCATCGCCAAATAAGCAACTTAAGGTCGCTAGACACTTCGTTCCAATTTAAATAGCACGCCAGTTTTGATCTGACATGTGGAGCCTTCGCCCCAGATTTTTCGGACGCCTTTCCTTCTCCACCTTTCGATCCCAAGCGCGCAGCCAGAACTCCAGCGGATTGCGCTTCAATATTCATGAGATCTGCAAATTTAATGGCACGACAGTCAGAAAGTTCAACTGTCAAAGTATACTCGAGATCCACAGGCATCAGGTGCACAGGAAAATCTTTTTCAACAATCGAAAGGTTTGCTGAACCGGTTCTTCGGGCAACCAAATTCGCATCCTCACGTGTTAGACTCCCAGCATCGAATTCTCCCATTATATCCGAAAACTTCGCCTGAACATCAGCCTGAACAGTAATGTCGTTTTCGCGAATTGCACGCAAGATAGCCGAAGATGCGTCTACTGAGTCGACACAGACCAGTACGCTGTATGCCAGTGATCTGGAATTTGGTTCCCGATATCGCCGAAGAAGGCGCAACCAGGGACCAAAGCTGTTCTTCCCACCAACAGCTGCTACTCTCATTCGACTAAGCACAGGAATCGGAACTATACCTTCCAAATTTCTGCGCATTGCTTCAAAAAATGCCAGGTCTCCTGGCCCTTCAACGAGCAGTAAGCTCCTGTCAAACATCGACCCGGATGCCCATGTCGATAATTGGTAATGGTCTTTTTCTTCTTGATCATTGTCCACAACACCTGCTGGATATATCATATGTTCTCGAAGTACTACGACATCTGCCGGAGCAGCCTCCGCCAAAACCAGAGAACTGTGTGTCGTAGCCATTATCTGCACATCACTCTTCCGGAAAATTTGCCATGCAATCGTCCGCTGTGCACTCGGATGCAAAAATGCTTCAGGCTCCTCCAGGAGAAGCAATCTTTTCTCAGCACCCGCCATCGATAGCTGAATCAATGCCATTGCCATGACGCTTTGAGTACCAGCACCCAACTGGTCAATCGGCACGCGCTGCGCATCATGCTCACCCATAGAGAAAGCTGGCTCGATCTGACTCACAAGAAACTCAATCATCGTCTGTGGGTTAATATCTAGACCGAAGTTCGCATCTAGATCAAACAACCCCCGGAGATATTCACGAGTCGATTCCCAAACTAAATTAGCCTGACCCTCACCGGCCCTACTCAATTCCCTGGCATTCTCGGTAAAATTTTTCCCTAGTGTCGACATTCTCCCCAGACCGGAGCCAATTAGGGCGCCCGATAGACTTTGAGTCAAGGCTGTTTTCAAAGATGATCTAAACAGATGCGATCGCGCATCCCTTGCGGCCCCAACATAGAGAGCGCAGTAAGATCCTTGCAAACGCCTAAACAAATCGATGGCTTTCTCTTCCGACTCCGATCCCTCTCCTCTCCTTGGAACCGTGATTCGTGCATAGGTGACCTCGGAGCGAAACTGTATCCGAAGTTCGCATACTCCATTTACAGCGTTGAAACGACGCCCCGCTCTCCCATCAGGAATAAATATTCGCAAGATCAACCTTCGTGCCTTATTCCTCGTGGCACGAGCAGGAACAAGAAGCAATCGCTCATTCTCCGATAACCGACGCCGCCCGCTCAGCAATGCAGCATCAGCAACGTTAAACAGCCAATCACAAATTCGGAGCAAGGATGTTTTTCCTGAATTGTTTTCACCAATGAGCAGACGGTTTCCTTTCATGTCGAACTCAGCGGCCTGGAACCCGCCTACATTTTCTAGCCTCACTCCCACAAGTTCCATCGATATCCCCCAATCTCTTCATCATTAACATGACCATTGCTAGAAACCTCCACCCCACAGGAATGAGCCAACCCAAAGGCAGATCAAAAGCGCAGGCACCAGTATATCCAGTCATGATCGGCCATGGCTTTACTGAAACCACCAAGCGAGAATCATAATTACCTAAAATTTTGACGTCGTCGCAGAATGATCCCATGAGAATTCGAAGCATAAGAACTAACCATGGGACCTTTGATCCGATGGCCGACCGCCTCCGCCCACGGCGAAGCCCCAGGCCGGGCGGGGTGAACCCGCCACGCAGCCCGGGGCTCGGGGCGCTGAATTGCTCCTGGTGTACTCCCCCGTCCCGCTACCCGACCGACACCGGCGCCCCACGCAACAGCGCGGCGGTCGCCTCCGCAGCGGCCTTGGCGACGTCGGGGTACACCGACTGGTAGGTGTCCTGGGTGAAGTGCGTGGTCGCGTGGCCGAGCTCGGTCGAGACCACCTTCACGTCCGTTCCCGCGGCGAGTGCGAGCGAGGCGGCCCCGTGGCGGAGCCCGTGCAGGGTGATCGGCGGGAGCCCGGCGGCTTTGGCGATACGGCAGAACCAGTCGCTGACCTGCCCCGGATGCCACCCCGACCCGTCCTGGCGCGTGAACACCAACCCCGTAGCGGCCCAGGCCGATCCTGCTGCGAGGCGCTGTTCGTTCTGGAACCTCTTCCAGCCCCGCAGCACCTTGATGGTGTCGGCGTCCAAGGTGATCGTGCGCTGTCCCGCCGCGCTCTTGGGTGTGGAGGTGATGGTCTCCCACGCGAGCTGCACGACCTGGACGCGGATGTCGATCTGGCCGTCCACCAACCGGGTGTTCGCCCACGGCAACCCGACCGCCTCACCCCGGCGCAGCCCCTTGACCGCGATGAGGTGGAACATGGGGAACAACCACGTGTACTTCTTCGCGTGTTGGAGGAAGGTCCGGGTCTGTTCCGGGGTCCACACCATCACCTCCCCCGGCACCGTGCCGTCCTTCTCCCACAAGCGGACCCGGTCCGCAGTCCACACCAGGGGCCGCTTCCTCGGACAGGAGGGCAGGCGCACGTGCGAGGCGATGTTCACCGTGACGGGCAGGTCCGGGGAGCGGACCGCGTCCGACAAAGCGCTGCGCAACGTGGCCCGGATCCGATGCTTGGTCGACAGCCAGATCACCCGCCTCCCCCGCACCGACTTCTTCACCTCCGGATCGGAGGACTCGCGGCATTCCAGGACGTGCACGTTGGCCTCTTCGATGGCCGCGAACATCGCCTCGACGTGTCGGGCCTGCAATCGGTCCAGGCGGACCTTGCCCAGGTGCGGGACCAGGTACTTGCGGATGTGCCCGTCATAGGAAGCCCGGGTCCCCTCCGCGAGATCGGGTTTGCCGTCCAACCACTGGCGCAACCACACCCCCACCAGCGGCGGCTCACGCCGGGCATCCACACCCGCACCGATCCGTTTGCGGACCTCCTCCAGGTCGGGCAAGGGCTGGCGCGTCCGCAACGCGGCCTGGACCAGATCCCCGACCTGTACTTCCACCTCGGGCTCGCCCTGGGCCAGATCCAGCAATGCCGCGAGATGGCCCAGGGCCTCCCACGCCTGTTCCTGGCTCACCAGGCCGGTACGGCGTGCCTGACGACGCTTCCCCTCGCTGGTAGGCGGCAGTTCACGCTGGTAGGCCCAGTCACCGTGGCGGGGGTTGAACGCCCCGCCCTGGCGGCGCAGTCTCGGACACCGTGCCCCCAGCGCCCTTCCGGAGTTCTCCTCCCGGCAGCCGCAGCGTTTGAACACCCGTCCCTGATGAGAAGCCATCTACGGCTCCCCTTCCTCGTCGTGGTCACTGCGCGCGCCGCACCGCCCGCACCCATTCCAGGTGGAAGGCAGGTTCAGGCCGAGGTGGGCCAGAATGCCCGCGGTGGGAACCCTCCACGACCGCCCCACTCGCTGGACCGGGACCGGAAACGTCCCCTGCCGCAGGAGCCGGTAAGTGGTGGTGCGGCCCAAACCGAGCATCCGCCCGGCCGTCACCGGGTCAAGAACCAGGGGCAGGGAACCGATCTCGTCCAGCCGAACCGAAGCATCCCGCTTCACCCGACCCACCCCCTCACCACCTTTGACCTGTACGGACACGGCACGCGACCCCGCGTCGTGCGGGGCACCACGTATCCACGCTCGACCTCGCCGAGGTGGTCAAGCGGATTCGCCCCCAAGCCCACCGGATTTTTCCTCCGCCCTCGATCGCCACCCGATATCACACGTTTCGTCGCTTTCGCCGTTGGCGGCCACCAACGCCCCCACCGGCCCTGGAACCGCCAGGGCCAGCGGGGGTCCCGGGGCGGGTGTTCGGGGGCGGTGTGGGGGCCTGTGCGCCCCCGCACCGCCCCTATCCCGCGCGGGTCAGTCCGGGCGGACGTGCCCGGTATAGGTCAGCCAGGCCCGGTGCCGAGCCCGTGTGTGCTCCGGGATGGCCACGACCTGGTAACGGCCCGCACCCCGGTGGTGCTCGACCACGTAGTGCTCGCCCTCCCACACCGGAGCGCGGCCCAACCTGGCCCCGGCCTCGGCCACCTCGGCGAAGGCCGCCTCGTCGTGGCTGGTGCGCGGGAAGTAGGACACGTCCACACGGGTGTGCGGGCTGATGGGCAACTCCGGGTGCTCCTCCAGGAAAGCCGCCAGATCCCGCATGTCCGCGATGATGCGCATCCGCAGGTCCGGGCCGGCCGCGCCGACGAAGAAACCCCTCTCCAGGGCGCGGACCTCCGCCGGCTCCTCGTCCCACTCCTCCTGGTCGGAGGTGGTCCGCCTCATGCCGCTTCTCCTTCTCCCTGTGCGTGTTGCTGCGCCGGTGCGGGGTTGGTGAACACGAGCACGTCCTCGTGCTGGATCACGTGCACCGGCCAGCCGCCCTTACGCAACCTGCGGGTCTCCAGGAGCTGGAAGAACGAGGTGCGTGAGACGATCTCGCCGTTGCGGACCGCGCACAGCAGAGCTGCGCACCGGTCCACCTGGACCAGCCCGGCCCGCCGACCCGCTTGGGCCACCTGCCCGGGAAAGTCCACGAGTTCCCCGGCCTTGCGGTAGGGGCGGGTGGTCACCAGAACCATCCCACCCGGGGCGAGCAGCCTGCGGCAGGCGGCCATGATCTGTGTGAACGAGTCCGCGAGCGTGTCCGGGTTCTGGTAGGCGAGGTTGGCCGCCCGGCGGTCGCGGTCCCGCGAGTAGCGGTGGGAGTGCTTCTCCACCGCCTCCGCGCCGTCGCGTCGGGAGCGGACCTGCCCGTGGGTCATCGACCCGTACGGCGGTGATGTCAACACCAACCGCACCCGACCCGCCAAGGCGGTGGATGCCAACCGGGCGGCGACCTCGGCGCCCTCACCGGTGTGCACCTGGCCCTCCCCTTCGGCGCCCTGGACCATCGCGGTCTGCAGGTTCAACCTCGCGATCGACGCCCACTTGGGCTCCAGCTCGATCCCCACCCCGCGCCGCCCCAGGTGGGCGGCCTCGACCAGGCTGGTGCCGATCCCGCACATCGGGTCCAGCACCATCTCGCCCGGGCGTGTGTAGGTGGAGATCGCGTGGCGGGCGATCTCGGGGAGCATCTTGCCCGGGTGCTCGACCGATAGGCGGCTGTAGCGGTGGCCGCGCTGTTGCCGGGCCTGCTGCTGCCCCGTCGCCCACACCGACCACCCCGCACCCCCCGGTCGATCACCGCACTCGATGAGGCCTCCGAGAACGCCCCCTCCGGCATCCGGGTCCGGGGTGTCCGGGTGGGTGCTGTGCTGGTCCTGACTCACGCCTGTACCTCCTCACACGCCTGCGCGGGCACAGTGCGCCCCTTCTTGCGGAACACACTGATGTTCAGGTGCGCGGGCGACGTGATCGTGGCTGCGGCCTCGGCCACCGAGGTCGACAACCCCGCTCCGCCCTCCCCCAAAGCAGGTCCGGGGTCGGGGTCGAACCCGTCCGCGCCCCGCACCGGGATCGCGGCGCCAAGCCCGGCCTCACAGATCGGCACGGTCACCGCGATCACGTGCTGCAGGTACACCAACCCCGCGCAGGACGCCGCCCGCACCACCCCCGGCGCAGGGTCCACCACCCCCGCTGAGGTGCGCCCGACGGGGGTGATGACCGCGACGATGCCGCCGGGGCAGGTGATCAGAGCGGCGAACTCCACCCGCGCCCGAATCCGACGGCGCAGGGCCCCCACCGAGGCCGTGCGCGAGGTCGCCCCAGTCAGGGCCGTGACGGTCAGGTCCGCCCACGCAAGGTCGCAGTCGGTGGCGGCGGTCGCACCCACAGCGTCCAGGGCCCGGGAGACGATCTGGTGGCGGCGGTCCTGTAGCCGGGCCTGCTCGGCCACCCGCCCGTTGCCGGTCAGGTCCACGACCCGCTGTCCGGGGCCGCTGTACTCGGCCACCAACCGCTCGGCCAACCGGCCCGGGATGACCGCCTCGCCCCCGTGGCCGGAAGAGGACTGCTGGTGGGTGTGCAGGGCCCGGTCACCGGGTCGGGGTGCGCAGGCCCAGACCGCCAACGGCGGCCTGCCCCCGTGATGGTGTGAGGCGCGGGTGTGGTCCGGAGTGTTCCCCAAGGCGTCCCCTCTCGTTGTGTTTCGCCCTTCACTGGGGGAGAAACACCTCCGGCCCCTCGGATTCGACACCACCTCCCGGAACCGGTCCGAAACGAGTAGAAAAGTCCCTAGCCCCGACCCGGAAGCGCGGGTCAGGGCCGAGGACTTTGGCCCGGTTGATCGTACGGAGACCGATGTCCCCGTGACGCCCCCTGGACAGGAACACAACTGGTCCCCGTTCGCGCACCCCAACCGGATGGCCGGTGAGGGGCGGACGAGATCAAACGCGAAAATACCCCTTAGGGGTATAGTGAAAGTGGGGGTGTGCGCAGGTATGCGCACACCCCCGGGGGGCGGGTGAGATCAGTCGGCCTACGCGGCGAACCGGTACCGGCGGGGTTTGTCGCAGGTCAGCTCGGTCTTGCCCTCCTTGGTGAGCTTGGCGAGGTTGTTCTGAATGGCGCCGATAGAGCGCCCCTGGAGCAGGTGGCTGAGCTCGGTCGCGGTGTACTCCTGTTCAGGGGCGGCCTTGAGCAGCGCCCAGA
Organism: Nocardiopsis sp. N85; assembly: GCF_028882275.1. Taxonomy (GTDB): domain Bacteria; phylum Actinomycetota; class Actinomycetes; order Streptosporangiales; family Streptosporangiaceae; genus Nocardiopsis; species Nocardiopsis lambiniae. The sequence goes on along the minus strand of NZ_JARBUT010000004.1, from coordinate 285,239 downwards.
CCATGAGCTTGAGCTCCCCTGAGGCGAGTCGCCGCGACCCGCTGACCGGGTTCACCGTCGGCTCATCCATGCCGAGGTCAGCGGCTACCGGTGCCGGTGCGACCTCGGCCCGGGGCGCGGGTGCGTCCAGGGCCGGTACCGGGCTCGCAGGGTCCAGGGCAGCTGCGGCAGCCGGTTCGGCGGCGGAACCGGCATCCTCGGGGACGGAGTTCTCACCCGAGGCGAGCAATCCCGTTTCGCCCGTGCCCATCGGAGCGCTGTCCTGCGGGTGCACCTGCGCGTCTTCGTTGCCCCCACCCTCAACGGGCGGCATCGTGACGGCGCTCTCGAAGTCCTCGGCCGCGCACGCGGCGTCCTCGTCGGAAGCGGGGTCCTGTTCTGTCGCGGTGGTCGGGGCCGCCTGCCAGTGGTCCGGCAGACGGCGCCGCCCGTCGCGCCCGCCGGGGGTGCGCACCGCGGCTCCATCCTTTTCCAGGGCGGGCAGGTACTTGCTCACGGTGGACTTGCCCACCCCCGCAACCTCGGCCAGGTCGGTAACGGTCAACGGTGTGCCAGCCTCGGTGAGAGCAGTCATGATCAACTCGCGTGCAGGCGCAGTGGTCGTGGTCATATCGCGTGTCTCCTTGTGTTGTGGGTGGTGTTGGCCGGGCCCCGGTACGGCCAATCAGGTGTCAGAGGCCAGGTGGGCGCGTACCAGGGTGCGGATCACCTGGGGCAGGTCGTGCCGCTGGTCGGTGGGGGTGTGCCAGCCCCTCAGGTAGGAGCCGTGGCGGGTGACCCAGGTGAAAATCGCCCCGTCGGGCATGTCCGGGTCGGGGTAGGGGGTGGCGACCGTGACGACGGTGGCCGGGTCGCGAGTGTCGAGGTAGACATCGTCCAGCCGCCCCACCTCGCCCCGGTCGTGGAACAGCGGGCGGCGCAGCAGGGCGAAACCGGCCTGGCGCATGGCGCGGCGCAGAGCGGCCAGGGCGGTGCGGGGCCGGGGCCGGATCGGTTCCCAGGGGTCCTGGGCCAGGCAGGCGTGAGCGAGCTGGTCGGCTGTGGCGGTGACGGTCGGCCACACCCGCTCCCGGGGCAGGATAAGGCTGTAGGTTTCCAGGTCGTGGTGCAGGTCACCGAGTCCGTAGACGATCACCTCCCGGGTCTGGGTGGTGAGGTAGCGGGCGTGGGTGAGGCGGTACTCGCCGCTGTCCGGGTCGGCGATGAGCAGTCCGCCAGGGCCGGTCCGATCCAAGGCACGCAGCAGCGGTTCCGTGAGGTGCTGGTCGGCGAACCGGACCGACATCGGCCGGTAGGGGTGAACGGTCACCAGAGTTCCCTTCGGGTGGGCGCGCCGAACGCCGGGTGCGACGCGCAGGTAGCGGTTCGGGTGTCCGGGGCCGTCCCGCCCTTCGCGGGGCGGCCCCGGGTGTCAGGTGCGGGTGCTCCGGTGGCGGCGGATGCGCTCCTGGAGGTGGTGGAGGAACCGGGGCGTGGCGGTGGAGGTGATCTCCTCGGCGAAGGAGCCCAGGTACCGGCCCTGGTGGTGCAGGTGCGCGATCACCGACAGGTGGGGCGAGCGGAACCGTATGCTGCGCAGCTTGAGCATGAACCCGGGGTCGGCGCTCCAGACGAGGTGGTCGGTGATGTCCCGGATGAATCCGGGCTCGGGGGAGTCCGCGTCCAGGGGGATCTCGTTCAGGTGCCAGCCCTGCTGGTGCAGGGCCGTGCGCAGGCTCTTGTGCAGGCGCGGGACGGTCAGGGCCAGGTTGATCGTGTGGGTGATCTCGTCGCGGGCCTGGTCGGTGACCGCCTCGGCGACCCACTTGCGGTCCCCGCCCCAGTGGTCAAGGTCCCAGGTGAGGTTGCCGTGCCCGTACACGATGACCGGGTCCTCGTGCCAGTCGAGGTCACGGGCGTGGACGACCCGGTAGCGGGGCCGGTTCGTGTCGGCGGTGATCAGCCCTCCCGGCCCTTGGGAGGCCAGGTCGTCGAGCAGGCCCACCGTGATCTCCACGTCGGAATACAGGGTGCGTCGTGCGTTCATGGAAAGCGTCCTTTCAAACGTGCCGAACATCGGGGTCGGCGGTGTACACGGCCGGGTGGCCGGGGGCCGCCCCGGGTGGGGCGGCCCCCGGGGGTGTCAGGCGCTGGTGCGGCGCAGATACGCCTGGATCGCCTCGGACACCCGGTGGGCCTGGTGCGCGGCGGTGAACTGGTTGCCCATCCGGGTCGGCCACCCGGTCACGTGCCGCCCCCGGTCGGCGATAGTGATCAGGGAGAGCGCACCGGTCTTCTCGTCCACCGGGCTGGTGACCGTGACCGTGATGCTCGGTGCGGGTCGGTAGGCGTATCGGTCCGTCACCGTCCTACGGGTGGCGACCAGACCGCCGGGGCGCAGCCGCTTGTCCCGGTAGCGCGGCACCGCGGTCAGGTCGAGGTCGTAGCGGCGCAGGTGCTGGCGCATGCGGGTGACGACATAGCCGGTGGCGGTGATGTCGTTGAGCTGGTCGTCCATACAGTCGAAGGCGGTGCAGTCCACTGCCGCGACCAGCTCCTCCCAGAACCGGTGCCCGTAGTCCCGTCGGAACGCGCGCAGATCGTGGGTCAGGTCGTGGTGGCCGTACACGATGAACTGAGTGCGGCCCTGGTCGGGGGCGATGGCCTGGGCGTGGATGACCCGGTAGTCATGCCGGAACAGGTCGGCGATGATCACCCCGCCGGGGCCGATGCGCCGTAGGGCGCGCAGCATGCCCGAGGTGATGCAGGCATCGGTGAACCAGTCGGAGATCGTCACGTCAAGTCCCTCGTCGTACACGGAATGTGCCTTTCTGTGGGCGCGCCGAACACCGGGCTCGGCGCAGATGCGGGTTGGGTAGTGGGGCCGCCCCGCCCCTGACAGGGGCGACCCCCGAGACGGGTCAGTCGCGCAGGTCCAGGTGCAGGCGGGCCCGCTCCCCCGCGTAGCGCGCGAACCAGGGCACCCCGCTGGTGCGGGTGATGCGCTCGGACCAGCCGGTCACGTGGTGACCGCCGCAGTACAGGTCCAGGGCCGCCATGAGGCTGTGCGGCTGGCGCTGGACGGTGCACAGGGTGACGGCGATCCGCCTGTCATGGCGCCAGGTGAAGATGTCGTCGATGCGGGCCCCGCCGTCCTCGGTGGTGCTGAACTGGGGGCGGGCGTTGAGGTGCATACCGTGGCGGTGCAGGTCCTCGCGCACACGCCACACCAGGGGGTTGGCCTCCCGGGTCCGGGCGGCCCACCCCCGCAGGCCGGCCCGGACGGTGCGGGTCAGGCAGGCAGCGGCCTGGGTGTGGTCGCGGTGGCGCAGGGCCAAGTCGAGGGCGAGGTCGCGGTACCCGTAGACGATGACCCGGCGCCGGTTCCAGTCCAGGTGCTCGGCGCGGGCGACGGTGTACCCGCTGCTGTCGGCGTCGGGGATGATCAGGGCACCGGGGCCGGTGCCGGCCAGGGCGAGCAGGTCCTCGGACGTGACCTCGGCGGTCAGCAGGCGGGCAAGGTTCAGGTCGATCACGAGAATGCAGTCCTTTTCGGGCATGCCGAACACAGGCTCGGCAGTGGTTCGGGAAAGAGGGGGGCCGCCCCCGCGCCTCGCAAGGGGCGGCCCCGCAGGCGCGGCAGGTGGCTACAGGTCCAGGTCCAGGGCGCCGTCGACCGCGGCGGCGATCAACCGGTGGACCTTGTGGGGCCGCAAGGCGCCTGCGGTCTCCACCGTCATCTCGGTGACCGGCCGCAGGCCCTCACGCGGGGCCCGGACGGTGATCACGGTCGGTTCCAGGTAGCCGAAGGAGACCGTGACGCAGGCGATCAGGCCCGTGCGGGTGCGCCGGTAGTAGTCCGTCATCCGGGGCAGGCCGGTGGCGGGCACCTGGAGCAGGGGCGCGCAGTCCAGGTAGGCCTGCGGTCCGATCACCGCCTCGCGCAGCCCCTGCACCTGGAGGTTCATCGTGCGGATGCCGGGCCAGTCGGTCCTGTGGTCGTTGGCGATGTCGGTCAGGTCTTGGGCGAGCCGCTCGTCGGTCACCGGCATGCCCTGCTCGTCCAGGGCCTCTTCCAGGTCGGCCAAGGCCCGGCGGCCCGCGATGATCATCCGGGAGGTGGTCGCGACCTGGTCCCGGCCGATCGTGGCGACCCAGGTGGTCGCCTCGTCCCAGACCAGGCAGCTGCCGGTCGCGCTGTCGCGCAACTTCTCGACATCGGTCGGGGTGACGGTGATCGCCGTCGTGTAGGGCATACTCGTGCTCACAGCACACTCCACTTCGTTGGTTGTGTGGGAACCGCGCCCGCCCTTGGGCTCCACACCTGTCCGGTGGGCGCGGTTGTTCTGGGTGGGGCCGGTCGGAAGATGGCCGTCTTCCGGCCGGCCGCATCAGGTCCTGGTAAGAACCGTCACCTGTAGGAAGGCGACCGGTTCGGCGGGCTTGCGTCCGCCCAGGTAGCCACCGGTCTGGTAGCCGAGCACCGGGCACAGGGTGGAGCCGTCGTGGTGGCTGTAGTCGGGCCTTGCGTAGCCCGGAGCCATGTCGGTGGGCGGCAGTTTGCGCACCTCCTCGCCGCATTCGGGGCAGACCAGGGTCGCCCCGCACAGGTGCGGTCGGGTTTCCTCAGGCATCGCGTTCCCTTCGTTTCGATGCGCGCAAAATGCGCATTGATAAACTCCCTAGAATTGCCGGGTGTTTCTCTTTTGCGGTCCGAGGTTCGCTTGGGTATCGCGGGTTTGTCAACTCGCCCCGTGAGCCTTTTTTTGCACCCCCGGAAAACGGTTCCGTTCTCCGGTCGGCCACCAGGTGACCTTGGGTGAAACGGGTTTGTCAAGCCGTGCCGCGAGAAATTTTTCCCGCCGCCCCCGAAACCGCGTTGCCGTTTCAGGAACACCCACATAGGAACTTGGCCGACGCGGGGTTGTCAACTCGCGGCGCGTGTTTTCTCGGATTTTTTCGGGGCGCGCTTTCCAGAGAAGGAACCGCACCCGCGCGCCTACGCGCGCGTGGGACCATCCGGGGCATGCGAAGTACGTTTCTGGGTGATCATTTTTTTCATTTCCAACCCGATTCTGGTTGATCATCGAAACCGAGAGCCAGGGCTTTGTCATGATCCATCAATTATCATTCGAGAGACAACAGAAAAGGAGAGGATAAGCAGAGTGGAGAAGGGAAAGGGAGAAAAGGGGGCGGGTCGGCCGCTAGGCCGACCCGCCGACGGAGGAGGGGCCGCCGCCCCCTACGTGAAGTTGACTACCCACTGGGTATAAGTCTGGACTCGTGAGACATACGAGAACATGCCCTGAACTGCAATGATGACTAAGGCTGGGGTGGATGTGGCACTGGGGGCACCGGCGTAGCCACAGGAACCCCCAGAGGCGTAGTCACAGGCGTAGTCACAGGAGCCCCAAGCGGCGTAGCCACAGGAACCCCCGTTTTCCGCCGGACTCCTACCCTTGCGCCCGCGAGTCGGGGCGGGTCAGTTCATCCAGGAGTTGTTCGCTCGCTGGACTGGGTTTCTTTTTCAGCTCACCGAGTGCTTTTTCCAGCGACCGGTGGGTGCGCCGAACCGCGTCAGGCCGCCCCATTTCATTATAGGCGTGCATGATATCTTGATAGATGGATTCGTTGAAACGGTCCAATTCCATTGCTTTTTGAAGAAATGAAACGCGAGATTCCGCTGCATCTGCTTCTTTGGCCAGCAGGACCAGCACCTCGACGAACTGGTCGGCATAGTGTTTTCGGTGGGGCTCGAACCACGTGTCCTCACAGTCGGACAGGAGCGGCTTCTCCCAGATGTGCGCCAACTCCCTCAGAATCATTTCTCGATCTTCCACGACATGGTCTACACGTCCCCGAAGTGCCTTCGCATGCACCACATCGATGTCGAACAAGTCGGCTTGGAGGAAGTACCGGCCGTTCTTCTTGAACAGGATGCGCTCTTGGGTTTTGAGTGCTTCGCGCAACGGTGCCCGCAGACCGGTGATCGCGTTGTACCGGTCCTTGCGGGATTTGGTCTCGTCTTTTCCCGGGGAGAGGACTTCACTCATCTGGCTCTCGGGAAGACCGCGGGGGCACAGCGCCAGCATCGCCAGCAGGAGCCGCGAGCTCGATCTGGCCAGCACATCGTCGCCGTCCACCTCGCACACCGGCTGTGGGGCGAACAACCGGACCCGCACCCGTGGCACAGGCGAGGCATTCGAGGTGCTGTCGGTTTCCTCGACGGCAGTGGCAGGCGGGGTGAACAGGGCTGTTTCGAGAGCAGGTCCGGGTTCGGCCTCGGATACGGGTTGATGATCAGCAGGCTCCGAGGCGAAGGACTCCTCCTCGTCCGGAACGCTGGGGTGCCCAGGACGAACGCGGTGCCGCAGTGGACCCGCTACGTAGACCTGGTGGCCCTGATCTGAGGTCACGCGAGCTTCTTCGATGCGGTCGCAGTGCACCACCGTTCCCGGTTCTGCGGGCTCGCCCAGCACACTCATCACGACCCCAGGGGCCTCCCTGAGCACCCGGTGGATGCCGTGGGTACCGTGAACCTCTATTGCTGTGCTCACCACCAAGGCGAAAGCGTTACCGGGGACGTCACCTTCAGGGTGTTCATCGTCCATGCTCTGACGTGCGCACGCCAGCAGCGCGGCTTCCACCACGATCCGCGCACCGGGCAGATCGGCCACAACGTGCGTGCCCAAGGGGAAGACGTCCTCTCCGCCCAGGGCTTCGACCACGGCCCGGGTGGCGATGACCGGCCCCCGGCCGCCATGGCCGGAGACCACAGCCGCCAGAACCGGTGCGGCGTGGGCACCGACGAAGGCAACCCCCCGGGCGGTGTCGACCCGGGCAGTGCCGCCCACCAGCATGTAGCCGTCCGAGTCGATGACATCGCCCTCAATGCCCCCCGGGTCGTGGCGCACCAGTTCACCATCGCCGGGATCGACATCATGCTCGGTCTCGGTGCGGGAGTCCTCGGGCCGGTCCGGCGCCGGCCCACGCCCGAAAGCCTTCGCTTCGGGCCGAGCGGCTCCTGCGCGTGCACGACGGAGCCCGACCGCATAGCCCGCCGCACCCATCCCGGCCGCTCCGGCGACAGCACCCACCAACAGCGGGCTCGGACCGTCGTGCCCGCTGCTGGTGGTCACGTCCAGCTGCACCTGTTCAGGGACCGGTTCGGGCGCTTCCTGCTTCTTCTGCGGTTCGTCCTTCCGCTGCGATTCCCCGGTGTTGGGCGGTTGAAGGGTGTAGGCGATCTCCACTCTCCGGTGCGCGGCGTAGGAAGCTCCCGGGACGTCGCGGGGCTGGGTCGAGCCCGCCCCGGCAACCTGAAGCTCCACTTCCTCCCCCAAATGATCGGCCAGGTAGTCCGCAACGGCCTGGGCGCGCCGCTCCGACAGGGCCTGGTTGTAGGTGGGATGGCCTACGGGGTCGGTGTGCCCGGTGATCACGACTGGAGCGCCGACCAGCCCGAAATCGTCGATCATTCCCAGGGTCGGTTCCAAGGAGTCCTGCATCGAGGGGGTCATCTCGGCGGAGTCGAAGCCGAAACCGGACAGGGTGCGGGTGCGATCTATCAGCCTCTGGCCCTGCTCCCGTTCCTCGCTGATGTCCTCGGGTTCCTCGGCGAGGTCGGTGGCGGGTGTGACCGGGGCTTCGGCCACCGTGTCCGTGTGCGCGGCCAGAGCCGCGGTGTGGGTGGTGGTCGCGGTGGCGCCCCCGGCCACCAGCACCCACACGAGCCGGACCAGCCCCACCCGTGGAACGACGCCGCGCACCACGGCGACGATGTCCAGGGCGACGATCACCAGGTGGAACGCCCAAACTCCCCAGAGGCCGACCATCGACGCGGCGATCACGGCCGCGCTGGGCACGGTCCCCCCGCGCAGGTACTGGAGGAGCCAGACCCAGGTGGTGTCCTCCCCCAGCGGCCACTCCATCCGGGTCGCCAGGAAGGGCGGACCCACCAGCATGACCACCGTGAAAAGTGCTTCACCCGCCACAGACCACGGGCTTCGCGTCATACCTCTTCCCTTCGTTCTCTTCCGGCCCTGATGCGCAGCCGCGTGATTCCCGCGTCGCTACTGCGGTGGCAGTGCGGTCGCGGTCGCCTCCGCCTCGATCTCGCGGACCCCGATCGGCAGCAGAACGGGTGTGTAGGTGGTGTGGGCCAGGACTATGACCCGGTCATCGACGACCGCCACCCGCACCGTGGTGTCCGGGGACTGGAGGTGGTCGACGGCGGCCCGTCGGGCATCATGCGGTGCCACCACCGGGGTCCCTCTGCGGAGGGTCTGGTTCTGATCGATCTGGTGGGCGCCCGCCCGGGCGGCCTCCTGCGCGGCCGTCAGCAGTTCGGTCTTGGTGAGGAGCATCTGCCCGGCCTCCCACACCAGCGCGAACACGGCCATCACGACCGGCATGAGCATGATGAGGAACACCGACGCGTTCCCCTGGTCTCCGGACCGGTACAGGCGGTGCCCCGGAGTTCGAATGGCCCGGTTCACGGTGTCCTTCCTCGGTAGGGGTCGATCGGGGATTCGGCGGAGGAGCGCAGCGTGCGCCGGCCGCCGAAACCGCCCAGGTCCACGGCGCTGACCGTGCAGGCCACCTCCACGCGCACCGTCCCTCCCGCCTCGAACCGGGAGGTGTCCACGGAGGCGGTGAAGGGGTCGCAGACCACGCCCCGGTCGGCCAGCTCCCCCAGAGCCGCGTCGCGGGCCTGGGCGCGGGCGGAGGCCGTGTCGCGTTGCAGGGAGGCGGATCTGGCCGCTGCCGCGGCAGCGTCCTGGGTGACCAGGGCGGCTGAGACCTGCCGTCCGGCCACGACCATCAGCATCAGGGCCAGCAGGAGCACGGGGACGAGGAGCATCAGCTCCACCGAGGCGCTCCCGTCATCGCGTCCGCGCCGCCGCACACGCCCACTCCTCGCACGGGTGTTCATGGTGCGAGGCGTTCGACCGGTCCGGACACCTCCGCCGAGACCGGGAGCCCCGTCCCCGGCACCAGGCCGACCGTCCGGGCCGCCACCCGTACCCGCGCCAGGTCCGTGGTGCGGTCGACCTTGACCTCCACCCCTTGGAGAACGCCTCCTCCGAGCTGCTCCCTCGTCTGCTCGGCCCGTTCCCGGGCCGCCTCCACCGAGCCGTCGAAGGCACGGGCGGAGGCCAGGGTCTGGGAGGCGATCGCCTGGGTCCGGTGCTGGGCGTGCGCCCACACCCCCGCCTGCGCGACGGCAAGCACCATCACGAACACGATCGGCAGGACGAAGAGCGGCTCCGCGCTGCCCCGGTCGTTGCCGCTCCCCCGGCTGCGGCCGCTGCGGCACCGGGACCGTGTGTTCATCGGTTCACGCCCAGGTCGATGGACTCGGCCGCCGTGGTGAACTCCCCGACCAGGATGCCGCCGACGACGGTGGCGATCGCAATGGACACCACGATCACGAGGATCCATTCGGTCGTCGCCGCCCCGGCGTCGGAAGTGGCACCACGTGATGGTGCCAGCCATGTGCGTGCACGGCTCCGGGCACGTTGAAGGACATCCCTCACTGGGACCTCTCCCTGTCTAGAAACCGGCCGTCACATGGGTGAGGGCGGCGTAGCTGATCAGCGTCAGGAACCCGGCGACCAGGCCCATGGTGGGCAGGGTCATGCGTTCGGTGGCCGCGTTCGCGGCCGCTTCGGTCTCCGCCAGGCGGCGAGCACGCAGCGATGTCGCCTTCGCCGTCAAAGACGTGCGGGTACGCGCCCCGCAGGTACCGCCGAGGTGCAGGGACGCGGCCAGCTCCGCGAGTTCGCGCACCCCCGTCTCCCGGGCGAGGCTTTCCAGTCCCTCCCAGGCGGGCCGGTGGCGCAGCGTTGCCGCGCGCACGGCCCGGCGGATCCGTTCCGGGGTTCGCCCGTTCCCGTACTGGAGGGCCGCCGTGACCGCTCCGGTGGGCCCGGCACCCGCAGCCAGGCCCATCACGACCAGGTCCGCCAGCACTGACGCGGTCGCGCGGAGTTCGCCCCGGTGTTCGGCCGCGGCGCTGTGCGCCGCCAGGTCCGGGGCGCAGAACCCCGCCCCCGCGACCAGCACGGCGAGCAGCAACACCATCACGGGGTACGGCGAGATCATGGAGCCCGCAGCTACCAGCACCGCTGCCGTCACGATGCCGATTCCGGCGGCGGCGGCCTTCTCCGCCCGGTAGGCCTCCGCAGAGGTGCCCGATACCGCGAGCGTCCGCGCCATGGCCGGCCCCGGGATACCGGTGCGGGCCAGGAAGCGGCCCGCGCGGTGTCCGAGCCGCCGGGCCCACCCCTTCTCCGAGGGGGTTCGCGGCGCGGGAGCAGGACGGGGTGTCAGGCGCTCGATCAGGGTCGGGCGACGCATCGCGTACGCGGCGGTGCAGACCCCCGCGCCCATCATCGCCCCGGCCATGGACAGCACGGCCACGCTCACCCCGCACCACCCGCCCCGGCCGTCTGGGCCGCCGCGAGGGTGAAGGGGCGCACCTGCTCGGGCGGTGAGGCCAGGCGCGCGAGCCAGAAGAACGAGGCCGCCCACAGCCCTCCGGTCAGCGCGAGTACGAGTTGGCCGGAGACCGTTCCCAGGGGAGCCAGGAACGACGGGTTGAACACCGCCATGCCCAGGAGCATGAAGGTGGTGGCGGCGGCGATGATCCGTACCGAGGAGCGCACCCGCGCGCGGGACGCCGACACCCGGGCCACCGTGGTCGCCCTCTCACGGGCGGCCTCCGCCAACCGCGACAGCGCTCCGCCGAGGTCGCCGCTCTGGTGGGACGCGCCCATCGTCAGGGCGACCGCGATCAGATCGCCCAGCTCGGAGTCGACCTCGCGGGCGAACACCGCCGCCGCCCGCTCCATGGGTTGTCCGGCACGCAGCCGGGCATCGAGCGCCCGGACCTGGTCGCGGACCGGGTCCGGGGCGACGGGCACCGTGGCGGTGACGGCCTGGTGCAGTCCCGAGGCTCCGGTGATCATGTCGCGCAGCTGCTCGGCCCAGGAGGCCAGGGCCTCGGCGAGGTCGGCTTCGGCACGGGTCACGGTGTCGGGGCCGAGCAGGGCAGGCATCCACCACCCCGCGGCGGCGGCGAGCACGGCTCCGACCGGCCATCCCGTCACCAGACCGGTCACGATCCCTGCGGCGGCGGCGCAGGCCGCACGCGTCCAGATACCGCGTCGGCCCGGGAACTTGACCCGCTGGCCCGGGCCCGTGGAGGGGACGCGCCAGGGGAAGAGGCTCAGCGTGTAGGCGGCGCAGGCGATGCCAGCCCCGGACAGCACACCTCCAAGGGCGAGGGTGCCCACCGTCCAGTCCCACCCCGACGCCATCACGCCCACCTCCGCATCTGGTATCCGGCCCTGGCAAGGTGCCGACCGAGCTGCCCGCTCGGCGGGCACACCATCTCCCCGGTGGGCTCGTCGGCCTCCCGGGTGTACAGCTCGTCCGAGACGACCTGTTCCCCCTGGGAGCCCACGACCTGGCGGATGCTGGTGACCACCCGGGCCCCGTCCGGGGCCATGTCGATGTGGACGACCAGGTGCACCGCCGTACCCACCAGCGATGCCGTCGCCGAGGGGGTCATCCGTTCCGGGGCCTGGGCGCAGTACGCGGCGAGCTTGACGAACACCTGCTGCGAGCTGGACGCGTGGACGGTGGACATCGACCCGTCCGTTCCCATGCTCATCGCGTTGAGCAGCGCGATGGTCTCCGGGCCCCGGGTCTCTCCGACGATCACCCGGTCCGGGCACATCCGCAGTGCGGCACGCACCAGTTCGGCCAGGGTCACCTCGCCGAGGCCTTCGATGTTCGCGGGCCGCCCCTGCAACGCCACGACGTTGGCATCCGTCAGGTGACGGTGCAGTCCGAGTTCGAGCGCGTCCTCCACCGTGATGATCCGCTCCCCCTCGACCGTGTCCGCCAATGCACGCAGCAGGGTGGTCTTGCCCGCGTTCGTGGCGCCGCTGATGAGGAGGTTCATCCGGGCCCTGACCGCCGCGACCAGCAGGTCGCGGGCGGTCTGGTCCACCATCCCCGTCCGGGCCAGGTCCCCCAGCCTCAGATACCGGGCGGGGTGGCGGCGGACCGTCACAGTCGGACGGGCCGCAATGCCGGGCATCACCGCCGAGAGCCGGGAACCGTCCTCCAACTCCATGGACAGGATCGGCGCAGCAGTGTCAAAGCGCCGTTCCCCGCCGGGAGCGCGTGCTGCGATCCGCTGCACCAGGGAGACGAGGGCGGCGTCGGTGTCCACCACGGCCGGGCGGAGTTCCCGGCGTCCTCCACCGAGGTCCACGGTCACCGGATCGTTTCCGGTGATGTGGATGTTCTGCACCTCCGGCTCGGCGAGCAGTTCCTCCAGCGGCCCCAGACCCAGGACGTGGTCCAGGACCACCCGGCGCAACCGGGATTCGTCCGCGGCCGTGAACTCGACATCTCCTCGGATCAGGGCGGTGCGGGCCCGTTCCTCCAGCAAGGCGTCGACGAGTCGACCCACGGACTCGGGGTCCGCAGCCCTGCCGTGGTCGGTGATGAGCTGTTCGGTGATGCGGCCGGCCAGCGCCACCGCGGTGATTCGAAGGTCTGCCTCGTCCGGGCCGTCCTGGAAGGTCGATGCCAGTCGTGGAACGTCGTTCGTCGTCGTCATGCCGCACTCACCGCCGTCGTGTTCTGCCCCTGGCCGTCCAGGCCGAGGCCGGAGAAGTCGTCGCAAAGCTCCGCCAGGGATGTGGCGGTCCTGACCAACGGCATCCACTCCATGCCGTCGGGGTCGCGGCGCTGGGACCGCCATGCGGTCCAGCGGTCCCGCAGCCGTGTGGGCGGCCGGTGCTCGCCGCGTACCAGTGCCGCCCCGGTGGGGTCGTGCGGGACGCGCGCCCACACCGGCAGTCCGAACAGCCGGGACACCTCCTGATCCGAATGCGGGCAGGTACCGGTCACGGCCAGCCCGACCCGCGCTCCGACCTCCTTCAGCGAGGCCAGGACCGGAGCGCACACCCGCAACCGGTTCGCGTGCCCCACATCGCCCAGGTCGGCCAGGACCACGACGGCGTCCGCGCAGCGGACCAGGGACGCCCCCGCGGACCCCGGCACCGCCCGCCCCACATCGAGCACCGTCACCCGTCCCGACCGCAGCAGGGCCGGATTGTGGGCGAGCGCGGCCACAGCGCGGCCCGCCTCCAACGGATCGGCCGGAGCGGCCACCACCCGCAAGCCGCCGGGCAGCTCCACCGCATGGTCCAGCACCGGCGAACCTGCTGCGACCGCGTTGACCACCCCGGCCTCCGCCCAGGCACCGGCCGACACCGGCACCGGTACGCGTGAGGCGGCGGCCAGCGGCACCAGTCCCTTCTGCTCCCGGCCCAGATCGATGCCGTACCAGGAGGCCACGTCACCGCCGGAGGCATCGGCCTCCACCAGCACCGGCACCGTCAACGGGGTGGAGGGCCAGCACGCGGCGACCGCCGTGGCCAGACTCGTCACACCCGGTGCCCCGCCCAGTGAGCACACAGCCACGATCATTCGTCCTCCCCCGCAGCACCCGTTCGGGTTCCCTCACGCGGGTCGACCAGCGCGACCTGCACGTCTCCCCCGGCAGAGGCCTGGGAGAAACGCGCGGCCCTGTCCCGGGGAAGGACCACCTCCACCACCTGGTGACCACCGCCGAACCCGTCTTCGCTTCCGGAGGCCACACGGTGCACCAGGCCCGTCACGACCCCGGGCGCACTGCCCGAGCCGTCCTCCCCGGGTCCTGCCTCCTCCACCGCTTCGTCCGGTGCCGGGCGGGTGGCGATCAGGTCGACACTCGCCCCCGGTTCCATGTCCTGGGGCACCGTGGCCACGGGCACCGCGAGCAGGGCGGTGCCCGGCTCGGGCCACAGACCGGAATCGGCGACCGAGCCCGCCACCAGAGGGGAACCCGCGGTCATCGGCCTGCTCAGCGCCATCCCCTCCACTGCATCCGGTGCCAGCAGTCGAAGTCCTTCGATCCCCTCCGCTTCAACCGGGGAGACGTCCTGGGCGGTGAGCACGTGACCGGCCGGAAGGTCGGCCGCGAGCACCGCGACCATGTGAGTGTCCTCCGAAGCGAGTCCCGCCCATGCTCCGGCGAAACCGCCCGAGAAGATCAGGGCCCCGGCCAGCAGCCCCCACTTCCACCGGCGGCGCGAGGTCGCCGCCAGCCGGACCGACTCCCACTCCCCTTCCGTCCCGGCCGGGTTTTCCCTGGTTTTCCGGTTGTCATACTTGGGATTCGCGAGCGCGACCATCCCTCCCCCTTCTCCGTCGATGTCTCTGTCCGTTGCCTTCAGCGGTTGTCGGTGACCACCGCGTGGATCTCGCTCACCGGCACGGCGACCATCGCCGTGGTTGTCAGCGCCTCTAGGTCCCCGCTCCGGCCGTCACTGGCCGACCACGACACCTCCCACTCCCACACCGCGACCAGGTCCACCCTCGCCCCGGCACCTCCAGAGGGCAGTGCCGTGTAGGTGTGCCCGCAGTCCGGGGAGCCCGTCTGCCGGTAGGTCATCCGGGAGAAGACGGTGCCGGGTCCGGTGCACACCACCTCGTGTCCGTCCCCGGTGTCCCACACCACCCGCTGCGGGGTCGCGAGGACCGTCACCGACCCGGCGCTCACCGACGCCGTCGCCGACACCGGCGCCCAGTCCGTTTCGGCCACCCACATCCACTGGGGGATGTTCACGAACCGGAGTTTGTCCGGGGTGGGTGTGACTCCGATATCGGGCTCGGGCAGGCGCATGACCGCCCGTGCCTGTTCGGCCAGTACGACGGGGTCGAACACCGGCACCCGCACGGTGCCGCCCGTGCTCTCGCACCGGGCCATGCTCGGCGGCGCCTCCAGCGGCCCTTCAGCTCCGGACTGCGCGAACTCCGTATCCGGCATCACACAGGCGAGCCCGCTCTGTCCTCCCTCACCGGCGCCACCCCTTCCTGCGGGGCTGTCGGCAACCGCCGGGTCGCGGCCGGGCGTGCGGGCCGTGACGTGACACCCTCCGTCCGAGCACACACTGTCGGCGAAGAAGCCGTCGGCCGCCGCCTGCTGGGGCAGCACGACGATCACCGCGGCTGTTGCGGTGCAAAAGACCAGGTTCCAGGAGGCGACCCGAGTCAGCATGACCCGTAGTCCTCCATCCACAGGTCGTCCACGAGCCACCGGCCATCGGTGGAGACGACCGTGGCCGTCACCAGTCGTGAACCGCTCGGCCCGTCGACCGCGGTGTCGGCTATGAGCCATCCCGAATCGTCGATGCAGTCTTTGACGGACACGGTCCCTGAAGACCCGGAGAGGTCGGTGCCGACCACCTCGGGACTCATCACGGGTTCCCCCGTGGCCACCACACCGTGGAGCATGTCCGAGGTGAAGTCGAGCGCCTGGCCCGAGGCGTACTGCTCCAGGTCCGGGTGGCCGACCGCTCCTTCATGGGAGCCCTCGACCACCACGTCCCACATACCGCGGTAGGCGTCCAGCGCCAGCTCCTCCGCCGTCGGGTCGGCGGGTATCGCGAGAGCCGGGGGCGTGCGCGCCGGCTCGCCGACGGGGCCGCTCTCCTGTGCCGCGCACCCCATCAGCGTGACCGCCGCCACCGCCCAACCCATCGCAGGCACACGCATGCCCCACCGCCGATTCCTCACCCGGCGCGGCCCTGACACCGCGCTTTCGATGAGTGACAGTAACCACACGCAGAGTCACTACACAACCGATTCTCGGACACTCACAGTGATCAAAATTGTGAAGAGAACCACGAGGATTCGATGTCGAACTCTCTACCTGCACAAACACCGAAAGGAGCCAACGCGAGCAGGGCCGATCCCGGAACGGGATCGGCCCTGCTCATCGCCTTCGGCGTCAGGCGACGGGCTGCCGCAGTGCTCCCCACTGCCGCACGAGTCCGGCCAGTTCCTCCCACTCCCCGGGGCCCTGGGCGGGACCCACCCGCGAGGAAGAAACCGGAGCCAGCGGATCATGCCGCTGCCTCCGCAACGCCGGGTACTCAGGCTGCCGACCGAGGCGACGCTGCTCATGTGCGACCAGATAGGGGCGTACCCCGCGCCCTCCCTGGTCGTCCTCGCACCACCCGGACCCCAGCCGCTCCACCGTCTGCGAGGCGTAAAGCAACCTGGTGCGGTCAGTGTGCTCGCAGCGAGCCTGGTCGTAGCGCCGGACCCACTCCGGCTCGACAAGCGGCGCTGGGCAGGGTTGTGCTTTCACGGCTCGCACAGACGACCTCTTCTCCGGCGACTGCGGACGAGAGGGGGGCGGCGGTTTCTGCGCGCCGACGATCGCTTCGAGCACGGCTCCGACCGTCCAACGCACGCGGCTGGCCCAGCCGCGTCGACGCTTGCGGTGTCGGCCCCTACCATGGTCCATGGTCTTCCTCCTGGGGTATTCAGGTGGGGATCACGCCTCGGGCGGTGTTAGAGCACCGCCCGAGGCACCTTTTTCTTTTGTTCGATCTCTTTTTCGACCATGCGCCCGACTGTTCGGGGCGGGGCGGGTGTCAATGGCCTCGCGAGGTCATACGCCCCTCGTGAAGCTGCGCTTCCTCGCCCCGCCCGCCGCAGCGGGCAATTGCCGCTATCCGACTCTCTGGGTTCGCTCGGCCGAGGTGAACCGGTGTGTGCGTGGAGCGTGTGCGGGCATCACAAATAACCCCTATTTTCGGGCATGCGAAAGAATGCGGACAAATGGGAATCGCGTTCACCCGGGTTGAACGCTGCGGGTGCGATGTTTCCCCATGCTCGCGAGAATTTTCAACCCCGAATTTCGTAGAAGTCATGGACCAGGGAAAAGACCACAACGGGGCCGCGCGGGCATCACGCCCGCACGGCCCCGTGGCGGCCCCGCAGCCCGAAGGGCGGCGTTGCCCAGGGTCACCGGCCTGGCTGCCGCCCGCCCCGCTGTGGGGCGGATGGCGGCCGCTCAGCCGGGCCGTACCGCCGCCACGAACACGCTGCGGTAGTAGTCGTTGTCGACGGAGTCGACTCGGATGTTCTGCCCCGTTCTCGGCGCGTTGACCATCTGCCCCTCGCCCACGTACAGGGTCACATGTGAGGGACTGCCTCCCGGCCCTCCGGTGTCGTAGAACAGCAGATCTCCCGCTTGCAGCTCACCCAGGCCGACACGGGTTCCGGCGTTGACCTGGTCGGTGGTCACCCGCGGCAGACTCACCCCGGCCGCTTTCCAGGCCTGCATGGCCAGTCCCGAGCAGTCGAACCCGTGCGGGCCCGTCCCGCCCCATACGTAGGGTCTGCCGACCTGGGCCAACGCCCAGGCCGCGGCCGCCCGACCATGCTCGGTGCCGGCCCCCGGCCTCACCACGGGTAGCTGCGCAGCAGCCTGAGCGGCGATCTCCGTGTAGGCGTCGATGTGGCCGTGGACCTTGTCGACGTACCAGCCCGCACGGTTGTACCGGAGTAGAGCCGCCTCCAGGTCGTCCTCTTCCGAGAAGTCCACCGGTTTCGACTCCGGCTCGCTCACGCACAGGTACACCGCCGCGCTCCACACCGCATCATGGACGTTGTGCGGGTCGGCGACCCCGTCTCCGTTGCCGTCCAAGCCGTGGGTGGCCCAGGTGGCGGGGAGGAATTGCATCGGCCCCACCGCCCGGTCGTACGTGCTGTCCCCGTCCAGCTCACCGCCGTCGCTGTCCCAGTGGGGCGTGGTGTTGCCCCCGACCCCGCTGCCGTCCAGGCGCGGGCCGACCATCGCGGGCCGCACGTCACCCGAGGCCGACACCTCCTTCCCCGCGACGTGGTCGGACTCGACTCCGCCGATACCGGCCAGCACCGGCCACGTCATCCCCCGGCACTGCTCGTACTCGCCCTCCAACCGCACGGCGGCCAAGACGTAGGCTTCCAGAACCGGCGCGGGAATTCCCTCCACCTCACCCGGCACCCCGACGAAGTACTCGCCCCGATTCCCCATCGCGCCGATGAACAGCACCGGCACCAGGAAGAGAAACCCCGCAGCGGCCATGGCATACCGGATCACCCCTGGTCCCGCTCCGAGCGGGGATGGCACCGGGCGATATCGACCAGGCGCAACCACGGCCCGCCAGGATCCCCGGGCGCTCGCCACACCGCCTCGTCCGGGCCACGCGCACGCAACCGCTCATGGGTGGCCACGTAGGCTCCCACTTTCCGGGGATCCGCAGCAGACTCAGCGGAGAGCTTGGCCAGGAGGTGCTCGGCGCGCCGGTCGGAGTGAACGGCGAACAGAGCGATGGAAGCCAGCCCGCTCTCCAGGGCCAGGCTCGTGTACCCGCCCATCTTGCGCACCACCTTCGTCAGCGGTTCTGTTCCGGTGTCGTACTCCACGAAGGCGTGCAGCACCGTCTGGTCCTGGTTCCACTGGATGTAGGCGTCGGGGCGGATATGGCGCCCCCACCGGCGCGCGCTCTCACGCTCGGAGTACCAGCACTCCAAGGACGCCGAAGAGGTGCGGCGCGCAGCCAGGGTGAAGGCCACGAAGGTATCGGCCAGCCCGAGCACATGCCCCAGCCGTAGGCTGTGGGCCACCCGCATCCGGTGGTCGGCCCGGTAGTCCAACTCCGCCGGTTCGCTTTGCCGCTGAGCGGCCAGAAGCTGTGCACCGAGCTGGTCCACCACCCAGTGGTGGGGGCTTGTACCCGCATGGGTGTAGGGCCGGAAGGGGGCGACCAGACGGTACAGCCTCAGCTGGCTCATCCGCTGGTTCACCGTGCGCCGGGAGCACCCCTCGAAATGGAGCCGGTGCAGGTGGTGGGTGGTCAAGACGTTGTGCTCGTACAGGTCGGTCAGGATCCGGCGGTCCCGAGGGGTGATCTTGGGGACCAGGCCCATCAGAGTGTCGGTGGGATCACTGCTCATCATCGGCGCCTACTCCCTTCGGTCCCTGGGGTGCGTCTGGGCCTCGGGGCCGTGCACCCGGGCGGCCCGACGCACCTGCGTGGCCCGCCCCTTGATCCCGTCCGGCAAAGGCCGGGTCCGCACCGTACTCGCCCCGAGCTCCCTGGCCCCCACCAGCGGACGCACCGCGGCCTGGAACGCGCCCAAGTGCGTGAGGTCGTAAGCGCCCAGCACCGGCTGGGTGTGCTGCTGCAAGCTCACCGCGTCATCCGGCGAAGCGGAAAAGTACACCTTCGTTCTCGCGTTGGCCGAGACCGCCTTGCGCAGGTCCGCGGGCAGTTGCCCGAGCTCCTGGTGGGCGAGTGTCAGCCCGAGGCGGTAGCCCCGTGCTTCGGCGAGCATGTCCTCCAACGAGCCCGGGAGATTGAGGAAGTTCTGGCATTCGTCCACGTACGCGCACAGGTCCTTGCGCTGCGCCTCCGGCGTGTGGATCCGGGCTGTCACCGCCTGCCAGGTCGCGGCCAGCGCAAAGCTGCCGATCAGCGAGCTGGTGTCCTCCCCCAAGCGGCCCTTCGGAACGCGCAACAGCACCAGGTGGCCGGTGTCGAAGAGCTTGGGAAGGTCGATGGTCGAAGGCCCGGACGCCACCACCTGGCGTACCCACGTGCGCAGCAGGGCGGTCCTCAGCTTGTTCAGCACCGGACCCGTCACCGAGGAACGGGCCGAGACGGTGAGTCCGGAGTACCAGCCCCAGAAATCGGTGAGGGCCTCGTCTCCCCCGGTGCGGGCGACGACTCTGGCCATCACCTTGCTGCGCAGGTCGTCGTTGGAGAGCAGGCGGGGCACGTCCCCCAGCGTCAACGCCGGGTCTTTGGCGCGGGTCAACGTGAGCGTCGCGGCCCGGAGGATGTCGTCGGTCCTGGGACCCCAGTACTCGGCGTAGATGCGGCGGAAGATCCCCACCACGGTGTCACTCGTGAAGTCCGGATCCGGGCCCTGAAGCAGATTCAACCTCGGAGGTGCGGCCTGGTCGTCGGGGTCGAAGAGCACCACCTTGTTGACGGCGTGTTCGGGTATGCGGGCCAGGATGTCGGTGATCAGGTCCCCGCGCGGGTCGATCACCAGCCCGGCCCTGCCCGCTTCGGCGTCCTGCAACACCAGGTTGGCCAACAGGGTGGACTTGCCGGAGCCGGTCTTGCCGAGGATGTGGGTGTGCTGGCGGGCCTCCACCACACCCAAGGCGACCGGGCGTTGAATACCGGCGTCGGAGTCCCCCACCACCCGGGTGTTCTCACCCCCGCGCGGAACGGCGGGAGCCGGGGCGGCCGGCCGGGCACCGGCGCGGACCAGACCCGGGACGCTGGTGTCGGTGGGCAGGTGCGCGATGGCGGCCAACTCGCCGGTGGACAGCAGAGCCCCGTAGGCCAGGAATCGGTTCACCGCCCACCAGGCGGGCTTGAACATGAAGTGGCGTCCGAGGTGGTTGGTACCCGAAGTGAACGCCGCGAAGCTGGAGGCGATGCCGTGGGCGCGGCCCCGCAACCGCTCCCGAGCATCATCGCCCTCGTGGGTGGTGGTGAGGATGTAGGACAGCGAACATGCCAACCTCGGGCTGTTCGCCTTGTTGAGGATCGCGCGGATGTCATCCCCGGTCCCCGGCACCGACAGCGGACGCCGGGCCCCCGCACCGGCTCCCCCCGGAGCCACCGCGTCGACCACCATCGTGGCCATCCCGGCATGCCCGGCCAACTGGGCCGCCGCCCGGCGGGCACGAGCGGCACGCCACCCCGTGACCGGCCGGGCCGTGATCCGCACGAGGGCGTACTCGCCCTCGACCAGGTCTTCCATTGCACCGAGCAGGGGCCGGGCTGGGTCGTCGTCGAACCTGGTCCTCAGCGGGAACACCTCCCCGCGGCCCAGGCGTAGATGACCACCCGTGGTGTACGCCCCTTCGGGCAGCGGGGACTCGCCGGTGGCGAGGTGCCGGGTGGAGGTGGTGGCGCCAGGCCATGCTGAGGTGATGGCGCGTTCGACCGTCCCCGGGGGTACGGTCTCAGGCACCCACACCTGGAACCTGACACCTGATGCGGAGGCGATGACCTCCATCGCGAGGTGGGGCTGGAGCAGCCACCGTGACCAGCAGGGTTTGAGCAGCCCCAGGGTGTGGTTCCAGAAGGCGGTGGCGTTCTCCAGCGTGGCCTCGGGCGGAGGCAGGATCTCCACTATTCGCGCTTCTCGGGACAGGTAGCGGTGACGGGCCAAGCGCGCCCCGAGCACGATCGTGCACACCGACGCACCGGCCAGCGGGATCATGCCGAGGACGAGGAAGAAGCCCCCGTTGAGCAGGAAGCCGACCATCACGCCACCGCCCCGTCTTCGAATGCTGCCGGGCCGTGGTCGTGTTCCCGGGGCTCGGGCTGTTCCTGTGCCTTCATTGCGGCCAGCTCGGCGGGGTCGGAGGTAATGAGCCGGTGCTCCTCAGCCGAGGCGACCGGATGGAAGCCGACCCGCTGGTGCCCGGAGACCAACAGGGCGCTGCCCCGGGGAGCGGTGCCGACCAGATGGGTCTCCCCTGCCGAGAGGTGGAATGTCTCGGCCACCTGATCGAGGTTCTGCGGCGCCTGCTTCAACAGCACCTGTGTGGCGGCGTTGGCGACGACCACCCGCCCGAACTCGGTGCCCAGGACGTCGCCGACGTCCTGGGTGATCAGGGTGAGCCCCACCCAGTGTTTGCGTCCGGCCTTGGCGAGCCTGGCCAGGTAGCGGGCCGCGGCCGGGTCCTGGAGCAGCAGCCAGGCCTCGTCCACCACGACCATGCGGGGACGCGGTGCGGCCACGGTGACGTGCCGCCAGATCGCGTCCAGCGCCAGCAGTACGCCCACGGCCCGGACCTGGTCCGGCAACTCCTTGAGGCAGACCACGCTCAGATGGCCGCCCACCCGGCCGGTGGAGGAACCGTCGAACAGAGCCGCGTGCGAGCCGTGGACGAAGAGCCGCAACCGGTCCGCCAGCTGTTCGGCGGCCCACCCGAGGTCGTCTCCCAGCCCGGGATCGGTGGCCGCCTCCTCCAGCGCGGCGGACAGGTCCGCGAGGACCGGTGCGGTCCTTGTCCACGTGGCAGGGTCCCGGGTGATCCCGGCCTCGGCGTAGGCGGTGATGATCGCCCGGTCCAGCACCGCCTTCTCCGTGGAGGACAGTTCACCGACCATCGCGCCGACCAGGGTGTGCAGGAACAGCGCCCGATTCGTGAACGCCTGGTCGTCGCCGGCGGCGGGAAGGGTGAAGGGGTTCATGCGTCCCTGCGCGGTGCCCAGGCGAATCGCGGTGCCGCCCACCGCCTCCGCCATGCGCAGGTACTCGCCTTCGGGGTCGATGACCGCGACCTCCACCCCCACCAGCAGGGACCTGAGGACTTCGAGTTTGGCCAGGTAGGATTTCCCCGCTCCGCTACGCGCGAGGATCACGCTGTTGTGGTTGTCCAGGCCGCCGCAGAACCGGTCCCAGGCCACCACGCTGTTGCTGTGGGTGTTGGTGCCGTAGACCACGGTGGCTTCGCCCAGGTCCGTGATCAGCTCCGGTGAGGTGAACGGCAGCAGGGTGGACGCGGCGTCGGTGTCCATCGACCGGACCGTGCCCACCGGGTCGGTTCCCAGGGGGAGGGTGGAGATCCACCCCTGCAACGCCCGGAACGTGGTCGGGACCGCTTCCACCAGCAGGGACGCGCACAGCGCGCGCACCTGTTGGAGCTCGGCCTCCAACGCCTCCAGGGTGGGGGCGTGCACGGTGAGGTACACGGC
Organism: Nocardiopsis sp. N85; assembly: GCF_028882275.1. GTDB lineage: Bacteria > Actinomycetota > Actinomycetes > Streptosporangiales > Streptosporangiaceae > Nocardiopsis > Nocardiopsis lambiniae. Next base: position 262,623 of record NZ_JARBUT010000004.1, on the reverse strand, counting down.
CACCCGGAAGAGTCGGCCCTGGCCGGTGGCGATGCGGTCGGCGATCTCGGCGGCGTCCATCGCGGCCGTGACCTGGTGCGGGTCCTCCACTCGCCCCTGTGCGGTGCTGGTTCGGTGTGCCGACTCCAGACGGGCCCGGCGTTTGCGCAGTTGCTGCGCGGCCGTCGGAGCCGGGACCGGAACCAGGTGGAAGGCGATGTCGAGCCGACCGGGGTAGGTGAACAGCGGTTCCGCCCACCCGGCGCTCACCTCGCGCGGGAACCCGATCACGGCCAGGGTCTGGCACACCCCGCCCTCGATCTCCAGGTGCCGTGCTCCGACACGGACGGCCGGGCCTCCCAGTCCGGGTGATCCGGATCGTGTCCGCAACCCGTGGAATCCCATCAGTGCTCCTAGCCTTCGTGCGTGTATCCGTCGGTGGTGTCGGTGTCCGGGGCGAGAGCGGGGAGGCTCCTGTCCGGGGCGGCCATCGCTTGGCGCAGAACCTGTTCGGCCTCGGGCCCCTCCAAGACCTGGGTGCGGATGCCGAGGGTGGCGAGCCGGTCGGCCACGTCCTGTGCGGTGCGCCGCAGAGCGGTCCCGGCCCGGCGGGCGGAACCAGTGGCGCTGACCACGGCCACCACCTGCTGGTGGGACAGCTCATGCGTCGCGGCCAGCTCGTCCAGGAAGTCGGCGTGCGCCAACGCGGCTTCGGCCAGGGCCGGATGCGGTAGGTGGGCGGCGCCGTTGCGCACCATCGCGGTGAAGCCCGTCAGGTCGGCGCTGCGGCGTTGGACGAGGAACTGCACCGACTCGGTGAGGGCGTCCAGAACGCCCGCGAACGCCGCAAGTGCTTGGTCCTGCTCGCGCCCGGAGGTCAGTTGGAAGGGGATGGTGGTGCAGGCGATCATCACCGCGCACCGTCCGCCCAGGTCGATCACCCCCTCCGGGGAGATGGCCGAGGCGGGCAGCCGCAGCGGCTCCAACCGGGAGGCGCGCCGGGTCCGGGGCGCCCACCGGGGCAGCACCGGAACCTGCCCAGTAGGGGCGGAGACCAAGTGCTTGGGGGCGCGCAACCACGCCAGGGCGCTGGCCGCGACCTGCTCCAGGCCCCGGCCGTCGCGCTCGCTCAGGGCGAGGGCGGTGATCACGCCCAGGAACGGAACGAGGGCCGCCATGATCGCCCACCAGGGAACGTGGTCACGGAAGAGCAGGTAGATCCCCCATGCCCCCGCCAGCGCGGGGGCAATGATCAGGCACTGTCGTGCGGTCAGGCCGAACAGGATCGGTTCGGGCCGATCGATGTCGGCCGGGATCCTCCCCCGCCACGACGACGCCTCATCCGATGCCATGAGCACCTCCTCCTTCTCAGTCGTGTTCTTCATGACGGGGTCACGCCCCGTCCCGGTCCGGGCGCGGGAAGAGCCCGTACTGCTTCCACACCCGCCGCGGGCTGGAGAACAGCGGGATCTGTCCCTTCACCTGGGGGCGTTTGTCCCAGGACAGGGCGGGCATCGACGGCAGGTGCCGCAAGCCCTCCGCCGCCCGGGGACGAGGCCCGACCCACCCCAGGCGCTCGGGGGCACGCCTGCCGGGCACCCGCACCGGCGGGGGCGTGGGCAGCACCAACTGCCGCCACCGCCGCCGCGGAGCCCCGGTGGGCGAGGCCGGTTGCGGCCGCACCGCCGGTGCGGGCGGGCGCGGGAACAGCACCTGCTGTCCCGTCTGGGGTGATCCGGGCATACGTCCCTCCTCCAAGGCACGACGTGGTGGAACTCCGGGCAGGCCGCGCTGCGACCCGGGTGGGGGCAACGCGCGCGGGCCGGGAAGAGCCCGTGGCCGACCGGGGTGTCCCGGTGTGCCGGGGCCGCCCCCACCGGGAGGTGCTCCTGGACCGGCTGGCCACGGGCCCGCAGGGCCTCCTGGGCCGGGCAGCGCCGGGCGGCCTGCACCGAGCGCTCCGGCCGGGTCGTGGCGGGCCCGGTACCACCAGGCCTGCGGTTGTAGCGGTTGCAGTCCGCTGGGCGGGGCCGGGGTGTGGCGCGGCAGAGGCCTGCCCGGCGGGGCCGGTGAACGCCTCGGCCAGTGCAGCCCCAAGCTGGGCAGGGCGCGCGGCATGCGCAGCCCGCTGACGCTGCGGAAGGCGAGCATCCAGGCGATGTTCTTCAACAGCGAGGCGATGGGTGAGGTGCCGGGGTTGGGCTGCCACACCAGGCGCATCACCCACGACCCGATCCTGATCTGGGTGTAGATCAGCACCAGCAGCAGGAGCAACTGCATCAGCCAGTCGGCATCGCCCACCTCGTCCCCTGTCGCGGAGGAGGTGTGGTTGATGTCGGCGAAGGTCAGCTGCCCCTCGAAGAACAGCTTGGCCAGGGACATGAACACGATCGACTGCCCGACGGGGATGGCGCACAGGCCCGCCATGGACCGCCACCACATCTCCGCGACCCGGTTGGTGTGCGGCAGGGCGTGGAAGATCAGCAGCAGCGGTGCGCCGATGACCAGGACGATGGCCATGCAGATGCGCACCGCCTCGGTGATCATCCACACCACGAACAGGATCACCACGACCACCACGAGCAACACGGTGAAGATCAGGGCCTCGGCGACCAGGGCGTCCAGCCGGTCGCGGAAATTCTCGGCGGCCTCCCGGGGGTCGATGGACTGGGCGCCGATCGCGGCCGAGACCTGGTTGGAGACGGTGATCATCTCGGTGGAGATCCACAGCGAGACGTTCGCCGCGACGAACCCCCATACGATCCGGGGCAGGATGTCGGCGGCCGAGTAGCGGCTCTGCACGCTCTGGTGGCCCATCGCGATCAGACCGCCCGCCACCACCAACAGCACAAACAGGGTGTTGGACACGCCCAGGATCCCGGCGTGCAGCCCTTGCATGCCCTCGGTGGGGACCGGGGTGTAGAACGCCTTGGACGCCAGCCACCCCAGCGCGGGGTTCAACCCCGAGACGGCGAAGTCGGCGAACCAGTTGCTCACGTGGCACCCGGCGTCGATCAGGTCGCAGTCGAAGACGTTGTCATCGACCTCCAGCTCCACCGGCTCCGGCTCCACCACCGGAGGCTCGCCCCCCTGAGGGTCCTCCGGTGGGGGCAGCGGATCATCGGTGATCTCCGGATCCGCCTCCGGCCCGGCCTCGGGCTCGGGTCCTTCCGGCGGCGGGTCGTCGGACGGAGGCGGCAGCGGGTCATCGCTGATCTCCAGATCCGCGGGCGACCGCCCACCGGGCAAGGGCGGGGTCACTGGCCGCTCCCGGCCTGTGCGGCGAGCACCCAGTCCAGGATCTGCATGAGCGTGCCGGCCAGGACCGCGATGCCGTAGCCGATGGCGGTCCCGGTCAGCGCCCGTTTGGCGGAGTCGATCGACCCCGGTTCCCCGCCCGCGACCATCCACCGCACCCCGGCGATCGTCAGGAACAGCGTGCCCAGGGCGGTACCGAGCACGATGAGGATCAACTGCACCCGGTCCACGATCTGAAGCAGCGCCGACGCCTCCTGCTCGGCACCCTCCCGGGACTCCGCCCACGCCCACGAGGCATCCCCCGTGACCAGCAACCCGACGGCTCCGACCAGGGCCAGCCCCCACCAGACCTTCTGCGCCGGTGAACGCATACGTTCCCCTCCCTTCTTCGCGGTGACGCCTTTTCAGGAAGCGGGACGAAGACGCGAATGCGACATCGACTCCGCCGGGATCCTCACGTCCAGGGCCCGGCCGCGCCCTCCTCCGGCCGCCGCCTGGCGACCGGTGAACCCACCGCCTTCCGGGCCGGTGGGCCTACCAGCCCTCTCACTTGGTTAGGAAGCCAACGGCCAGCCCGAATTCGACGCCTCGCGCCGAAAAAGCCGCCCCGAGGGGCACACAGGCGTAGGCGAAACAGGTGAAGTCGCTCCCCCCTGCCCACCTCCCAAAGCGTGAGTGCGGACCGATCGCAGTGCGGTGGCCAACCGGGCCTCGGCCCTCTGCCGACGCTTGGCCAGCGTTTTGTAGGCCGCCCCGGTCTCGGTGGACAGCGCCACCAGCGAGACCCCCTCCAAGCGAGTACGAGCGATCAACTCCGCCTCACCCGCCGACAGGGTCCCGGCACGCACAGCCGCCTCCAGGACCGACTCGCACGAGCGGGCCGCATCGGGCACGGCTTCGAAGTCGACCTCCTGAGCCCGGCCCCACACCTGGCGGGCGACGGTGGCCACGGCGCGCTTACGCTCCCCCATGGCGGCCCGGCGCACCCGGCACAGCAGGAAATAGCCCAGCCCGGAGTGCTCCACGGTGACCACGCGGATCTGGCGGATCGCGGCGGTAACCACCTCGGCCTCCAAACTCTCCGCGCTGTCCTTGTCCAGACCTCGGCTGGCTTGACGCACCGCCGATCGCAACATCGGCATGGCAAGGCCGAGCGCCCCCACCATCCAGTCCTGGGACAGGCGAGCCCTCCGGATGGTGTGCCGCCACACCGCGTCCCTGAGCTGGTTCGGAGTCGCCTGGGCCACCAGGACGCCGCGCAGCTCATAAAGCGAGTAGGTGCGCTCCTCAAGGAGCGGGTGCACGTGTGCCCCGTGCAGGCTCAGGTGCGCGGGTGCCATGGCAACGAAACCGGATTCGATCTCAGAAAGCAGCGAAAGGTTCATGTGTCCTCCCTGGTTGCGCCATCGGGGTCCGACAGGAACCACTGAAAGACACCGCGGACTCAGGGGTTGATCAGAACCGACTCAGGCCCTGCTCAAACATGACTCAGAAGCGACTCACACACACCAAGAAAAGGTAAAGTATCTCCGGCGGAGAGCCGATTTGCCAACGGAGCCTGCCATGCGGATGAGCGAACACTCAGGGCTTCTAACTGGCAAGACACTGGGATCGCGGGCACGCTCACCCACCCGTGAGCAGACTCATGAGTCACCGCGAGTGCTCACTTCAGAGTTCGTTGGAAAATTTCAGCAAGGCTCTTCCGAGACGCCCAAAGTCTGCGCTTGAAAAGCTTCGAAAACGCCACCTGAGAGCGCTCCGCGTTTTCCTTGAAGCCGATATTGCTCTTTCCGCGAGCGGTGTTCGGACTACGACTGGAAGCAACCGAAGGATGTGGCTCTGCTGCGGCCGGAAGGGCCGGGATTCCCGTTCTCGCGACGCTGGGGCGTCCGGTGGGTAGGCGAGGAGTGAGGTCCCGGAAGGGGCCACTGGAGGCCCATAGGCGGGACCGGTCGTAGATGGTGGACCAAGAGCCGCAGCGTTCGGGAACGTCGTGCCAGGCGCGTCGGCACGGAACCGCCACATGATGGCGTTGAAGTAGCTGCGCAGGTCGGGGATGGGTCCGCCGGCGCCCAGGAGCAGGTGCGGTTTGATCAGGTCCCACTCGCCATCGGTGAGGTCACCACGTGCCACGGTACGGGTCTACCGGTTCGGGCACTCACCCGGAGAGCGAGTGCCCGAACAGTGGGCAAAACCCGGAACAGACCCTAACTCGGCGAGAGCGGTCCACTGCTGTTGGGGTTACCGGGAGAACGTCGCACCGAGGAACGCGCTCCACTCTCCGCCGGGGAAGGACAAGCAGCCCTGGTCCCGGTTCTGCGTATCCCTGACGAGGACAGCTTCGGGAGCCGCAGCCTCGTTGACCTCGACGCACTCGCCCTGGGCTCCGCTGTAGCTGGACTTGTGCCACCCGCTGGTCAGGTCGATCACTCCAAGCCTCCCATGGCTCTCGAAATCACATCATGTGAGGCTACAGGGGGTAGCGCCCACGTTTGCAGCTCCCCGTACACGGCCAGAAGCCGCGTCACGGTGTCTCCGCCGAGCAGTTCGCCGCCGGAGGCGTGCTCGACTTCGACAAGCGTCTCGCGCTCCTTGAAGGACAACAGCCGGAACGGGCCGGCAGCTCCGCCGTAGTACGGGGTGTCCGCTGGCAGGATCAAGATTCTCACGACCCCGGAGGCGTCCAGATCGAGGAGATGTCCCAGCTGTTCCTTCATCACTGCGGGTGAACCGACACGGGCTCGGACGACCGCCTCGGCGAGGATCGCGACCAGACGCGGGTCGTTCATCCCCCTCAGCGCGTCGAGGCGGCTGACCCTCAGGTCCACGAGCCGGTCGATTTCCTCTGGCGTGTCCAGGGGCCGACCGTCGCGGAAGATCTGGCGCGCGTAGTCGGGCGTTTGGAACATACCCGGGACAAGAGCAGGGTTCCATATCTGGATCCCGGACGCCTGCTCTTCGGCCGTGACGATCTTTCGGTGCCAGTCAGGATCCTCCTCGGCCCGCTTCGCCTCTGTCCAGCGACGGAGAAGGTCACCGTTCGTACCGAATAATGCCTCCGCCTCGTTGAGAAAGTCCCTTTTTGGTGCTCGATAGGCGTTCTCGTATTTACTGATAGTTGACGCACCGTATCCGGTCGCCTCGGCCACCTGGTCCAGAGTGAGCCCACGCCGGTCACGCAGCCTGCGGAGCTCCTTCCCGAAGGTGGTCCATGCTGACAGCAACTTCTCAGGCATAGGTAGAACTTTACAGAGAATCTCTACATTCTCGTACGGGTTCCACCAACTAGCGGCCGATGCACGTAAAGGCATTGAGGCGGAGCATCTCGCCTTGGACGATGGGCACCCCGGCGGAAAGCGTCGACCACAGAAAACCCCGGCGGCTGTGCCACCAGCCCCGGGAACGGCTCCCACCGAACACGCCAGAGGTGAGAACGTGGCAGATCCTACCGAATCAGGTATTCCAACCAGCACCTCGCGCACTCGTCCACGAGAAGACGGACCCCGGTTTCCCGGGGAGCGTGCGAACGCCTTCCCGTGGGCTGGTGAAGTGCCGCCCACGTCGAAAGTCGGCCTGCCGGCTGGTGAGGCCGCTGCGGTCACTACCCGCTCCCGGAGGGCACAGGCGGTTGCGCGCAGGTCCTTCCCCGGAGTCCCGGGCTCGGTGGCGCATGTGCGCAACTGGGTTGAGCAGACCTGCGCACAGTGGCGGGTCCCCATCCCGGAGGTGCTCACGCTGGTGGCCTCGGAGCTGGCCTCCAACGCCATCGCCCACACCCACAGCGGCCGGCCGGGCGGGCAGTTCGCCACCCGCCTTCTCCTCTACCCGGACCGCATGCGGCTGGAGGTACGCGATGCCGGTCCTCTCTCCGGCCGAACCCCGCTGCGCCGCACCCCCGCCCTCACCGCCGAGCACGGCCGGGGACTGGTGCTCGTGGACGCCCTCGCCACCGACTGGGGACGGCTGCCCGCAGGAACCGGCACCTTCGTTGAACTCCCCCGAGTACCGGGGAGGAGTGCATGAAGTTCCCGCGACGGACCCGCTCTCGCCCTGTGGTCATCCGTGCTCTGGCTGATTTCAACGATGTCCGGTGGCGCGCCGCTCAGCAGGGCTATGTCCTCACCCGCCAGAAACGGTTGCTGGGAGCGGTGTACGCACTCACTCCGCTTGACGGAGACACCGCGATCCTCCACGACCTCGGAGAGGTCCGCGCCTTCCTCGACCAGCCCTCATGACCGTGTGCGGCGACAGGCCAGCGGGCCGCCCCGCAACCGCGGCCACAACGTCCATGCCCTTCAGCGAGCAGGAACAAGGAGACCCGTTGCCCGTATCAACACCCCACGAGCTGGCAGAGGACGAGGCCGACACCCGGAGCTGCCGGGACCTCCAGGTACGGGGAGCCCGGTGCCACCGGCTCCTGCGCCGCGGCCACGTGGTGCCCACCACCCCTGCCAGGACCGCCTGGCACCAGGGCCGAACCGACCTGGCCGGGGAACTGCTCCTCCAGGAGCGCGGAAGGCACGCCGCCGAACACGCGGAGTTCGTGTCCCGCGGCCTGTCTCTGACGACCCTGTGGATACCCGACCACCTCCTCACCGGCTACGGGCACTACACCCTGGCGACTCTGAACCATGCGCACCAGGCCGGTCAGCGCATCCTTGTGGGAGACCCAGACCAGGTGCGGCACATGGAAGTCGAAGAGCCGTTACCGGAGGTGACCGTCTACGAGGCGGCCGTGGTGTACCTGCACGACCACACCCTCCTCGGGCGCCGGAACGGAGCGGTTAGGATCGCCGACCCCATCCTCGCCGCCCACCTGTGCGAACAGTTGGGGGAACTGTGCCGGGATGCCGCAACCTTCGAAGCCTTACTCGGGGAGGTGGCATAAGCAGTTCTGCCTCTGACTTCCATGTAATGACCGCTCCACACAAACAGCACAGGGCACCCACACGGCCCGGTTTTATTCCCAGGCAGGAATATCCGGCCAGAGATTGACCGAGCCCGCCCACTTCTCTACTGTAAATTCCGTTTCGACCCTTTCAGAAAGGGCCACACCATGAAGTTCGAGAAGCTCTCCGGCGACTGCAACCGGGATGACTGCCCGGGAATCTACTCCACCGACAAGGGGACCGTCGTCGTACAAGGCGCGCTCCTGACCGACACCACCGGCCTCACCCCCTCCCCGGGGGAGGCCGCGGTCGAGATCCCCGTGCACCTGATCGAGGAGGCCGCCCGTGCGCTTGGAAGGTAACGCCTGGCGGGAGTTCTTCGACTCCTTCCAGCACGAGGCGTTCCGCCTGGAGACCCTGCCCAGCTACACGGTGCCCGAGGAGGAAGAGGAACTGCGCCGGTTCCTGGCCGGGGAGACCCGCCCAGCCGAGGAGCTGCACACCGACGGCTACCTGCTCCGGGTACGCGGCCACGTCGAGTCCGGGCGCCGGATCCGGCGCGTGCACACCCTGACAAGCCCCGTCGGAGACCACCTGCGCTTCCAGTTCGCGTGGGGCTACGCCTTCAGCGTGCAGGCCGGCGAAGAGGTCAACATCCTCGACTTCGCCACCACCCCCGACCCCGGCCTGCCCCGCCAGGACTTCTGGCTCTTCGACGACACCCGCGTGGTGCTCATGCACTACGCTGCCGACGGAACCCAGACCGGCCGGGAGCTCTTGGAGGGGGCCGACCCCGCCCCCTATGTCACCTACAAGAACCTGGCCCTGGAGCACGCCGTCCCCTTCACCGAGTACTACAAGGCCGACTGATTGACGCTTGAGCCCGACCGTGCCGGACAGCCGCGCAGCGAGCTGGCGGAGGCCCTTCGCAGCCTCCGCCGCGCCTCGGGGCTGACCGGCGCGCGGCTCGCCGTCCGCAGCGGGATGAGCCAGGCCAAGGTCAGCAAGATCGAGAACGGCCGCGTGCTGCCCTCCGCGCTGGACGTCGAGCGCATCCTCAATGCGCTCGACGTCCAGCTCGGCGAGGAAGAGGCCGCGCGCCTGCTGGAGCTGGCCCGTGTGGCCAACACCGACTACCAGGGTTTTCGCACCGCGCTCCAGCGCGGGCTCGGGGAGACCCAGCGGGACCTGGCCGCGATCGAGGCCTCGGCGTCCGCCATCCGCTTCTTCCTGCCGTGCATGATCACCGGGCTTCTACAGACCCCGGACTACGCGCGCCAGACCCTGTCGCACATGCTGGTGAACCGCGGTGCGAGCTGGGAGACGGCGCTCGCACGGCGCCTGGAGCGCCAGACGGTGCTCTACGACGAGGGCAAACGCTTCGTGTTCGTCCTGACCGAGGCCGCCCTGCGCTGGCCGCTGTGCCGCCCGGAGGCGATGGCGGTGCAGATGGACCGGATCGCCTCCCTGAGTGAGCTGCCCAGCGTGGACATCCGCGTCGTGCCCGCCGATCCTCCTGTGCCCAGCGGTCCCCTCAACGGGTTCACCGTCTACGACGACCGGCTGGTGACCGTCGAAGTGTTCACGGGCAAGCTCGCCCTGCGCGACCCGAAGGACATCTCCTACAGCATGGAGATATTCGCCTTCTTCCACGAGCACGCACTCGAAGGCGAAAACACCAGGTCATTCCTTCGCGGCCTTGCCCAGGAATACCGAAACCGGGCATAACCGGCACCGCTGAAGGCGAATTTATTCCTTGGCGGGAAACTCCTTCACCTGTCTCTTGCGGGTCCTTAATCTGAGCTGTGCTCACAGGCCCCCATGAGAAAGGAAAGCCCTGTGCAGAACACGGAGTGCAACCCCGGCCCGGAATCCCCCTTCACCCTCGACATCAGGCTGCTCGAGAGCAGCGACTCCCTGGCCCAGCTGATCAACCTCACCGACGACGGCTGCGGTGCCAGCTGCCCCACCACCTGCGTCACCAGCACGTCGGCCTGAACAGCGCCTGCCGGCTCTGCCGAGTCTCTGATCCGTTCATCACCGCCAGCACTCACGGGAGAGTTCATGCGCTTGACCGAGACCCTCAACGCCGAACCATCCGAGCCGCTGACCCTGGACCTTCGCCTCATCGAATCGGCCAGCTCCACACAGCCGTTCCCCACCAGTGACGACGGCTGCGGATCCAGCTGCCCGAGCGCGTGCACCAGTACCGCGAATTGACCCGCACGGTCGGCACCGGCCCGGATCCGGTGCCGACCAGCACTTCTGGGAGGAGGGGAGATGGCTTCCGACAAGAAGCAGCACGTACGTTGGCGTGTGGTCGGCCGACCGCTGGTGCGGGCGAGCCTGTTCAGCGGCCTGCCGACGGACGGCGTTCCGGACCTGGGCGGCACTGACCCGCGTCCGTTCCTGGAGTGGCTGCGCCGTGTGCGGGAGCACCCGGGTCTGACCGAGGCGGTCCGGCACGCCTCGCCCGACCTGGCAGCCGGTGTGGGGGCTCTGCTCGACCAGGATCCGGCCGCGGTGCGGGTACGCCGAGCACGGAAGGTGACCGCTGCCGTCCTGCGCTACGCGCTGCGGGCCGACAGCCGCGCCACTCCCTTCGGGCTGTTCGCCGGCGTGACCGCCGCAGCCTTCTCCGAGCACTCACGGGTGGTGTGGGGTGGCGCCCACCGGAAGGTGGCCTCTCCGGGCGGGGCATGGACGGCCGAGGTCGTCGGTGCGCTGGAGGTCCTTCCCGGGGTGTGTGAGCACCTGCTGGTCGTCGTCAACAACACCGCAGTCCAAGAGCGCGGACACCTCGTGGTTCTCCAGTACACGCGCCCCGACCCGGGTGCGCCCGGGTCGGATACAGAGCAGGTCGAGATCCGTATCGGCAGCGCTGTACGCCTGATCCTGGAAACAGCACGCCAGCCCGTACCGTGGTCGACGCTCCGGGCCAAACTGGCTGCTGAGTACCCCGATGAACCTGCCGTGAGCGCTGACGCCATGCTCGCCCGAATGGTCCAGGTGCAGGCGTTGCTCACCTCTCTCGCCCCGCCGTCCACCGAAACCGACCTCCTCGGATGCCTCGTCTCTACTCTCACCGGGAGCAACAGCTGGGCTCCGCCTGAAGTCCGGCCGCTGGTGTCGCATCTCCAGGAGGCTCACACGGCGGTGGCGGAGCACAACCGCGGTGGCGGCTCCAGCACTCTGGAGGAGGCCGACGAGGCGGTCGCGCGGGTGTCCCGGGTCCAGCCGCTGGGAGTGGACGTGCGGGTGGACGCCGACCTGGCCTTGCCCGTGGCGGTGGCACGTGCGGCAGAGCAGGCCGCGTACATGCTGACCGTCCTGTCCCCTCACCCGGAAGGGCTGCCCGCGTGGCGCACCTACCGGGAACGATTCGCCGACCGGTACGGCGACGCGCTCGTACCCGTCCACGAGGTCGTGCACCCCCGGGCGGGGTTGGGCTTTCCTTCCGCATACGCCGCCACCGCTGGCACCGAAGGCAGCGCCGAGACCCTCACCGGCCGCGACCGTTGGCTGCTGGAGCAGGCCCAGATCGCCGCCCTCGAACGGCGGCGGGAGATCACCGCAGACACGCTCCTGGACCAGCTGGCGGCCCGGCGCCTCGCGCCGCTTCCTGGGCACACGGAACTGAACCTGCGCGTGGAGTCGCCCTCACGGGCCGCGCTGGACAGCGGCCGGTTCCACATCGCGGTGCTGGGCTCCTCCCGCAGCGCTGCCACCATGGCGGGCCGGTTCGCCGCCCTGGCCGGTGTCCGGGACGACCTGCGCGAAGCCGTATCGCACACCGCCTCCGCCGGGGCGGTGCCGGTGCAGTTGTCGTTCCCACCGCTGCGAGCCCGCAGCGCCCCTCTGGTGCGTTCGGAGCGTCTTCTCGATCGCGCCGTCAGCGTGGGCGAATACCCCGGTCCAGGACCGAGGCAGCTGGATGTGGACGATCTCGCGGTCGGATGCGATGACGGCGGTCTCTTCCTGTTCTCAGGCGCGTTGGACCGCAGGGTCGAGCCTGTCGTGCCGCACGCGCTGAACCTGCGATACGCCCCGCCTCTGGCCCGTTTCCTGGCCGAACTCCCCCGCGCCGAACGCGCGGTGGTCGTCGGATTCGACTGGGGCGCGGCCTCCACACTGCCGTTCCTGCCCCGTATCCGCTCGGGCCGGGTAATCCTGGCCCATGCCCGGTGGCGTATCAGAGCCGCCGAACTTCCCTCACGGACCGCGTCGTGGCAACAGTGGCGGCGAGGGTGGGCGGCCTGGGCTGAGCTCCGTGGTCTGCCCGGGGTGGTGGACCTGGGCAAGGGCGACCAGCGTCTGCGCCTGGACCTTGCCGAACCAGCGCACCTGTTCCTGCTGCGTGCCCAGGTGGCCAAGGAAGGTGGCACGGTTCTCACCGAGGCGCCGGACCCGCGCTCGTCCGGATGGTGCGAGGGGCGGTCGGCCGAGGTGCTCGTTCAGCTCTGCCGACAGGAGGTCGCGTGAATACCACGATCACCGAAGCGACGAGGATAGCGGGACTGGTGGCCGACCGCCTGGCCACACCGGAGCAGGGGCGTGCGCTGGCCGGAAGCCGGTGGTGGCCCCAGTCGCTGGCGCACGGCGCGGCCGGAGTGGCGTTGTTGCACATCGAACGGGCGCGCACCGGGCACGGCCCGTGGGAACGTGTCCAGCGGTGGCTGGAGTGCGCGGTCGCCGAGGGGGTGGACTCCTCTCCCAACGCGCACCTGTACTACGGCGCGCCCGCAGTGGCGTTCGTTCTGCACCGGGCCGCAGCGGTCCACCCCGGGTATGGGGGTGAGCTTGCCCGGCTGGACCGGGCCGTGGGACTGATCGTGGCTTCCCGGCTTGAGCGGGCGCATGCGCGGATGGACGCCGGAGGGCTTGCGCTGCTCGCGGAGTTCGACACCGTTCGAGGCCTGACCGGACTGGGTGCCCTGCTCCTGGCCCGTGACCCGCAGGGCCCGCTCCTCCGGGGCCTGCTGGCCTACCTGGTGCGGTTGACCGAGCCGGTCACCGTGCAAGGCCGTGCTCTTCCCGGTTGGTGGAGTCCGGTCGGACCCGATGGGAAGAAGAATGCTGCTTTCCCCGGAGGACACGCCAATACCGGTATGGCCCACGGCATCGCCGGTCCCCTGGCCATCCTCGCGGCGGCCCTGCGGCGCAAAATCGCGGTCAAGGGGCACACCGAAGCGATCACGCGCATCCTGGACTGGCTCGACACCTGGCAACGGACGTCTCCATCCGGGGCGTGGTGGCCGTACTGGGTCACCCACGATCAGATCGACGGGGCCCGCACTTTGGTCGGCCCGCAACGTCCCTCGTGGTGCTACGGCGCTGCGGGTGTGGCCCATGCGCAGATGCTCGCGGCTGACGCCCTGGGCGACCACCGGCGCTACGCCACGGCGCGGAGCACGCTCGCCCGCGTCTTCACCGACACCCCTCTCTCCTCGACGGCGCTGGACTTCTCTCTGTGCCACGGTCTCGCTGGGCTGGCGGTGCTCGCCCGCACCACCGCCCTGGGCGATGCCCCCGGACTGTGGGCCGTGCTCCGGGGCGGTGACTCCGCCGCGGTGGCGGACCGTCTGCTCACCGAAGCCGGAATCGGCCTGCTGGAGGGGGCAGCCGGTATCGCCACCGCTCTGCACACGTTGCACACCCCTTCTCCCGACATGGGTTGGACCGCCTTCTTCCTCCTCGACCACCAGGAGCACCACCGTGACGGATGACGAGCGGCCACAGGTCCTCATCCAGTGGACCGACTGGGCCGCCGCCGAGCACTGGGCCGTTCACGAGCTAGGCCCGGCACTCGAAGGAGCCCGCGAAGAAGGGATCGTGCCAACGTGGTGGTTCGTCCGTAAGAGGCCACACTGGCGGCTGCGCTACACCGGAGGCCGAGCAGCCCGACAGTTCTTCGACACCGAACTGCAGCGGCTCCGACGCGAGCGAGCCGTCAACCGCTGGGTGCACGGCGTCTACGAGTCCGAGACTGGGGTTTTCGGCGGAGCGTCGGGGATGGCGCTGGCCCACGCCGTGTTCTGTGAGGACAGCCACCATCTCCTCGCCTACCTGACGCGCCGAGATACAGCAGCCGATGCCGAGCTGGGCCGTCGCGAGCTCGCCCTCCTGCTGGGCAGTGCCTTCCTGCGCGGTGCCCGGTTGGACTGGTTCGAGCAGTCCGACGTCTGGGCCAAGGTCGCCGCCCTACGTGCCCTTCCCGAGCCCTTGTACGCGGAAGAGGAGCTGCTCTCCTCAGCGCGCATCCTCCTGACCCTCAACCCGCAGCATCTTCCGGCGTCGGGGTTGCTGCACCACACCGGCAACTGGGCGCAGGTCTTCACCGCGGCCGGAGCCGCCCTGGCCGATCTCACCGCCCAGGGCCGGCTGAGCCGGGGTCTGCGCGCGGTGTGCGCCCACCACTTGATCTTCGCCTTCAACCGGTGGGGCCTGTCCTACCGGGACCAGCACATCCTGTCCACCACCGCCAGAGAGGCCGCCATGACCGACACCTCCCACAACGCCGCACCGGAAACCGCTGACGCCTTGCGCGAAGGACTCATCCGGCAGCTGCGGGAGAACGGTGTCCTCACCGCCCCGGCGGTGGAGGAAGCGTTCCGCTCGGTACCGCGCCACACCTTCGTCCCCAACGCCACCCTGGAAGAGGCCTACACCAACGCCCCCGTACACATCAAGCACGACGGCAACGGCGCCTCCATCAGCTGCGGATCACAGCCCGGAGTCGTCGCGACGATGCTGGAACAGGCCGCCCTGGAACCCGGCATGCGTGTGCTGGAACTGGGTGCGGGCACCGGGTACAACGCCGCCCTCCTCGGCCACTTGGCCGGGCCGACCGGGTCGGTCACAACCATCGACGTCGACCAGGACCTGGTCGAAGGCGCGCGTGCCCGGCTGAAGGAGAACGGCGCCGCCAACGTGACCGTGGTTCTGGGTGACGGCGCGCTCGGCCACCCCGACGGAGCCCCCTTCGACCGGGTGATCGCCACGGTGGGCTGCCACGACGTGCCCCGCGCCTGGGTGGACCAACTCGCCCCCGGCGGCAGGCTCATCGCCCCGGTGCGCATCGCCGGAGACGTCTCCCGCTCCATCGTCTTCGAAGCCCGCGGCGACCACTGGGCATCCGTGGACAGCCAGCTGTGCACGTTCATGCCCCTGCGCGGAGGAGGCGTCGGCGACGACCCCCGTCGCATCCTCGCCCTGGACACCGACGGGACGGTCCTGCTCCAGACCAACCAGGACCAGAGCATCACACCCGAACAGGTGGAGCGCGTGCTCGCCGAGCCCTCCACCACCACCTGGACGGGGGTGGACTTCGGCAAGGGCCAGCCCCTGGACCCGATGTGGCTGTGGCTGGCCACCCGCCTGGACAACCGCCTCTCCCGAATGCCGGTGCAGCCGCAGGCCGTGGCCAGCGGCCTGGTCTCTCCCGGGCTGCCCTGGGGGGACATGGCCGGCGTCCCCGAGGGCGAACGCGGACTGGCATACCTGACGTTGCGTCCGGTGGAAGGCCGACAGGGCCGCCATGAAGTCGGCATCATCGGGCACGCCCCCGCCGGGCAAGAGCTGGCCGAGCAGATGGCCGAGCACATCCGGGCCTGGGAACCCCACCGCGCAAAGGAGCTCTCCCTCGCCCTGCACTACAACCCCGTATCCGACCAGTCCACCCCGGTGCGGCGGGTGCTGGCGCGAGCCCAGTCCACCCTGATGGTCTCCTGGGGAGATCCCGTATGAGGTTCGCGCACTGGTTCCCGCTCGTCCCCCGTCCGCGCCCGCCGGCGGACAGCCTGAACGCTCGCGTGGAACGCCTCACCGCAGCGGGACGAACCGCACGGTCCGGCTCGGACGGGGAGGCTCTGGCCGCCGCCGCGCAGGTCTACAACGGCGCGGCCCTGCTCGCCTCGGACATCGGACTGCCCGACCTGGCCCGCACGTGGTGTTGGGAGCACGCACACGCGTACCTGGCGCACCTGCCGTTGAACGCCGCCATGGCCCAACGTGCTCTGGAGCCGGTGATCAACCTGGCCCGACTCCGGATCCGCGCGGGCGACGGCGCAGAGGCCTTCGCGATACTCACCGCCCTGCGCGAAGGGGTGCGCATGGCAAAGGCCACCGTGATCGACAGCCATGAGCTCTCCCTGGACCGAATCGTCACCTCCGACGAGGACCGGGTGGAGCTGCACCGCTGGCTGTGGACGGTGTGCTTGGGAGACGGGATGCGCGCCCTGGCTACTGAAGGCAGATGGCAGGAAGCCGCCGAGCAAGCCCGGCAGCACGGCGGGATCGGCAGCCGCCTTTTCGACGGCCGCCAGGTCGCCGTCATCGCCGCGCTCACCGGGGGCGATCCGAGAGCTGCGCTGGCCATGGCCGAGGACAGTGAGGTTCGGGAACGGTGGGAGAGGGCCGTCCAGGCGCTCTTGGTTCTGTGGTGTCGCAGAGAATCCGCCGAGATCACGACCACCGACACCGAGACGGCCTTGGGCCGTATCCGTGACGTCGACAGCGGCCGGGTCGTGTTCACGACACGGCTCGGGATCGTCGCAACGGAGCTCCTCGGAGGTCCCCAAGAGGACTCCTCCGAGCTCGCTTCGCGTCTGGTCAGCACCATCGTCCACACACAGGACGGGTACGCGGCCCGAGACCTACTCAACGCCTGGAAGCAGGAGTTAGCCCAAGAGAACGTGGACACGCTGGGACGGGTGCTCGAGGCGTCGGGGATCGACGCAATGACGTTGCCCGAGCCGTTCCTTCATGTGCTCGGAACGGCGCTGAAAGAAGCGAATCGAAGGCTCCAGCACGGTCTCATCCCAATTTGACAGAGAGGGCCGCTTCCGGGGAATGGGCGGAGATCACCCACTCCGGAAACCGCCCGGTGGACGAGTATCTGCCGCCCATGCTCGAACGGCCCCCGTGATCACCTACTCTGCACAGGCCACAGCTCACCACACGGCCCAGTGAGAACCAGCCCACAGGTACCGCCCACCTCTTGATAACCCAGCGTATTAATCCGGCTGCGAATCCAGTGCTTGTTCAGTGGCCGTCCAGGCCTGCATCCAGCCCTGTGTTCGACCTTCTTCGCATCTTTGGAGAGAGCCCTGCAGACCAGGCGGGGCGGTGAACAAGGGAGATGTGAGATGCGGAGCTGGGTTCGTGCGCCGATCGGGATAGAGGCGGAGCGGTGGACCACCTGGAAAGTGGACCGGAAGGTGCTGGCAGTGGTGTGCACCATGGCCGACGCGCAGCGGCTGGTGGACCCGGTAGCGACCCTGGCCTCGGACCCACGGGTACAGGTCGTGGCTTCCATCGCTCCGGGGCAGGTGTTCGACACCGGTCTGCAGGAGTGGCTGCACCAGGCCGGGGTGGTGATCATCCCCTGGCCGCAGGCCACCACCACACGGTTCGATCTTGCCGTGGTGGCCAGCGCGAGCCGTGCCCTGGAGAGCGTGCACGCCCCGGTGGCGCTGTTCGCGCACGGGGTCGGGTTCAACAAGCTCACCCCGCCGGTGGGCACCGGTGGATCCGGCCAGGGTGCGCTTCCGCGGGCGGTGTACGGCTTGAGCCGGGAGTCGCTGCTCCGAGACGGGCGGTTGTTGGCGGCCCGGATCGCCTTGGCGCACACCGAGGAGGCGAAGCGGCTGGCCGCGTCCTGTCCTGAAGCGGTGAGAGCGGCCCGGGTGGTGGGCGATGGCGCCGCCGACCGATTGTTGTCCTGGTTGGGCCGTCGTGACCGGTGCCGTGCCGAGCTAGGGCTGGCCGAGGGTGATCGGTGGGTGGTAGCGGCCTCGACGTGGGGACCGTCCTCGCTGATCGGTGCGCGGCGTGCGGTTCTGGAGCGGTTGGTGGCCGAGGCCGCTGCTGCGGGCTGGCGAGCGGGGTTGTTGGTGCACCCGAACGTGTGGGCGGCGCACGGGACGTGGCAGGTGCGGCAGTGGTTGCGTCCGCTGATGCTGCGCGGATTGGAGGTGGTGCCGGTCCAGGCGGACTGGACAGGGGTGCTGGCGGCGGCGGATGCGGTGGTAGGTGATCACGGGTCGAGCACGGTGTACGCGACGTTGACGGGGCGTCCGTTGGCGGTAGCGACCGCGGGGCACGGTGATGTGGTGCGAGGTTCGCCCATGGAATGTCTGCTCTCGGCGTTGCCGGAGGTAACCGAGGACGGGTCGGTGTTGGCGCGGTTGCGTCGGTTGCGGTCGCTCCAGGAGCAGGCGGCGGTGGCCGCGGTCGCGGCCCGTGTGACCTCCCACCCCGGTGAGTTCGCGTCAAGGACGAGGGCGGTGCTGTACGACCTGCTGGGTTTGGCCGAGCCGGATGCCCCCGCCGTGACGCGCCCGGTGGGGTCGCTGGGGTGGGCTCTGCGGAGGTGGTCGGCGTGAGAGCTCACAAGGGCCCGGGGCAGGGGCCGGGGCATCGCGGTCAGATTCGTGGGGAAACGCAGAGGGTGGTTCCCGATGTGAATGCGGTGGCCGGGGCCGCTCCGTGTCCGGGGTCGGACCGGGCCGACCGGTTGGCGGGTGCGGGTGGCCGGGCGTGGGTGGTCGATGAGGTTCTCGTGGTCGATCCCGCTTTTCCCGGAGGGGCCGGGTGGGCGGGGTGCGCCGACATCCTGATGTCCGCCGTCTCCGGGGAGGGTTCGGCGGCGGACACCTGGGCCACGCAGGTGTTGGAGGCCTATCCGGGGTGTGCGCTGGCGGGTGTGTTCTCCCCCGACGGTGGGGTGCGGGGATGGTCACGCACCGGGAAGACGGTGCATGTCCCCGGGGAGGGTGGGGGCCGGACCGCCGGGGCGTGGCAGGAGGCGGGAGCAACCCTGGTGGCGGTCTACGCCCGCTGGTGCATGAGGGCTGGGAGCGGGGGCGAAGATTCACCCACACGTGTGGTGGCGCTCCCCCTCCCCGTGCACGGGATGGGGAGGGGTGAGGGCGCCGTGTCGTGGTTCACGGTGCACGCCCGGGGCGGGTGAGTCACTCTCTCTGGGGGCGGGGAGGGTGCAGGTGGTCGCTCACGCGCTGGTGGGCCGGGTCAGTGGGGGGCAGGAGTTCGTGGGCTTTGCGGTAGGCGTCTTGGGCCCGGGCCTGCTCCCCCTGATGGCGGGCCAAATCGCCCAGGGCCTCCCAGGCTTTGCCCTGGCCGGAGGCCGACCCGTGCTCGCCCATCCCCGCCAATGCCTCCTGCAGGGTCTGCTCGGCTCGGTCGTACTCCCCTAGGTCTGTGAGTGCACCGCCCAGGACGGTGCGGATACGGGCCCGGTTGTACCGGTCGTCCTCCAGCAGGTCCAGGGCGAGGGTGAGGTGGTCTACGGCACGGCGGTGGGCGTTCAGGGCGTGGTGGGCGCGGCCGAGCATGAAGTGGCTGATGGCGCGGTTGTGGGTGACACCGGTGGTCTCGTCGACCGTGACCGCGTGGGTGAGGTGGTCGATGGCTTGGTCGTACAGGTGGGCGCGAAAGGCCACACTGCCTTTGCGCTGGAGGGTCTGGGCCAGGCGCACCTGGTCGTCGAGGAGGGTCCACAGGGTCTGTGCGGTGTCGAGGTCGGCCATGGCCGCAGGGGTGTCACCGAGGTGACTGTGGAGGAGGGCACGGTTGTTCAATAGCACCGCCCGGGTGTGGTCGTCGCCGCGGTGGTGGGCGGCAGCGATCGCGGGGGTGACGGCGTTCATCCAGGGGGTGGTGCGGCTGTGGTGGAGGAACAGGCACCACAGTCCGTGCAGCAGGTGCAGGGCGTCGTGGGTGCGGTTCAGGTCGGTGGCGATGATCGCGATCGCGGTGAGGTTGGCGTGCTCGGTCTCCAGCCACCCCAGGGCGTGCGCGGTGTCGGTGAAGCCCACCTCAGCACCGGTGGGCACGGTGCCGGCGTAGGGGCGGATGAGAGCATCGGCCGCCCCGGCTTGGGCGGCGAAGGAGGCGGTCAGGCGTGCGAGTGCCGCGTTCTGTTCGGT
Organism: Nocardiopsis sp. N85; assembly: GCF_028882275.1. GTDB lineage: Bacteria > Actinomycetota > Actinomycetes > Streptosporangiales > Streptosporangiaceae > Nocardiopsis > Nocardiopsis lambiniae. The sequence goes on along the minus strand of NZ_JARBUT010000004.1, from coordinate 242,549 downwards.
CGGTGTCTCGTCCTGGTCGGCGCGGTGGGCGGCGTGCAGGCGGATGAGGTCGTGGAAGGTGTACCGTTCCCCGTTGCGCACGAGCAGGTGGTGGCGGGCCAGGGTGTCCAGTCCCTGGGCGCATTCGGGTGCGGATCGGCCGGTAAGGGGCGCGGCCGTATCGGTGGTGATGTCGGGTCCGGGGTGCCATCCCAGGCGGCGGTACAGGCGGGCGGTCTCGGCGGGCAGGGCGGTGTAGGACAGGTCGAAGGCTGCACTCACGGTGGTGTCCATGTCCAGGTGTCGGCCGGTGGCGTCCAGGTGGGCCAGGCGTGCGGTGGTGAGGTGGTGTTCGACCTGGTTCCAGGTGCGGGCCCGGTGGTGGGTGCCGTGTCCCAGGGCCAGGGTGGTCAAGGCCACGGGCAGCCCGGAGCACAGGGCACTGATCCTGCGCAATACGGCGGTGTCGCTTCCAGGGGATGGGGCGGGTGCGAGCGCTGTCAGGAGCCGGGCCCCTTCGGTGTCGTTCAAGGGGGGCACTTCGATGGTGCGGGCGCCGTGCAGGCGCAGTCCGGCTAGGGGTGAGCGGCTGGTGACCACCAGGGTGGTTTGGGGGCCAGCCGGGAGCAGGGGGCGGACCTGGGCGGCGGTGAGGGCGTTGTCGGCCAGGACCGTGATGGTGGTGGAGGCGGTGGCCGATCTCCACCAGGCGGCCCGGGTGGCGGTGTCGGCGGGCAGGTTCGCGCGGTCGATGCCGACGGTGTGCAGCAGGGAGCCGAGGGCTTCGTGGGGGTCGGTGGGGGGTGTGGACAAGCCGCGCAGGTCCACGAAGAAGGCGCCGTCGCGCCCCCAGTGTTCGTGGGTGTGGAGCAGGTGTGTGGCCAGGGCGGTTTTGCCGACCCCTGCGGGCCCGGTGAGCACGACCACGGCGGGGCGCCCGCGCGCGTGAGCGCCTTCGACCACCTCGCGGCACTTACGGGCGGTTTGCGTTTTTTCGATGAAATCGACTGGAGGTAGTGGTATTTGACTTTTTTGAAACTTTGTCAATTTTGCAGAGGCAAGGCAGATTCCTCCACTCATGGAGCCTATTTGGATTGATACTCCATTTATATCCCCTTGTATCGAGTTTTCTACCCGAGGGGACTTGGAATCGAATGATGGGACGTCAAGAGGTGGTGTCGTGGGTTCGCTGCACACAGGGTCCTTACTGGTCCGGATGATGTGAAGGTTTCGGACATGCAAGGGCCAGTCTGAGCGGACTCTGGCGTCAGCACAAGTAGTGATTCCCGCCATACGAACAGTTGGCTCGATATGCACAGGCTTGTGCACGTGCAAAGTACCGACAATGAGACCAAGACCTGCCTGAACACAAAAAATGCCCGCCGCGTGCAGCGACGGGCTGAGCCCTCTGGAGTCACGAAAGGGTTAGAACAAACGCTCCACCAGGACAGGCAAAACGATCCATGCAACAAACCAAGTGCGTTGCGGGAGGACCGAAAATGCCTTTGCGTGGAGTACAATCAGGTACTTCATGGCACCTCCGAAGAGGACAGTCCTCCACTCAGCGCAAACCAGGGAGAGGGCTGCCCTCGGTGTGATGAAAGGCGGGACGCCTCGGTGCTACGGGGCGTCCCGCCACTGCGGACAAAAAGGACATTTAGACCTTGACTTCAGGGTCCACAGGACATCGTACAGACAGACAGGCCGACCGAAAAAACATCACTTATTCGACAGGTCGTTTCAGCGCCTCGATGAGTGCTTCCAGGATCTGTGTCTCGGGTGCGCGAAGCTCGCCGAAGAGATCCGCCGCCTGCTGGAGAAGAGCGAGACCGTCCCCGGCACCGCCCTGCCTGTTCAGGAGTTCGCCCAAGGCATAGAGCGCCTGGGCTCGCTCTTTACGCAGGCCATGGCGCTGTGCGATCTCAAGGGCGCGTCTGAGCGAGCGTTGGGAGGCGTGCGGGTCGCCGGTCTCCAGTTCAGCGATACCGATCAGGGACGTGACCTCGGCGGAAGGGCTGAGTGCATCCCCCAGAGCGAGGCTGCGTCGGAAATAGGTGCGCGCCCGTTCGGGCCGACCGGCGGTGTTCTCCGCGACTCCCAGGTTGGACAGCGCTGTGGCCAAGGCCCATCGGTCTCCGAACCCCTGGAAGATCACGAGCGCCTGTTCCAAGCAGCGGATCGCTTGCTCAGGATCTCCCCGATGCAAAGCGATCTCACTCATGTTGCCCAGTGTGAGCGCGACTTTGTGCTCGTCACCACGCCGTCGGGCGATTCCCAGCGCCCTCTCGCACAGTGCCCAGGCCTGGTGGTGATACCCCAGGTGGTGGTAGGCACCGGCCAGGTTGATATGGGTCTCGGTGAGGAGTTGGAGATCCGGGGCCAACTCCAGGACCGTGGTGGCGTCGGTGAAGTCGGAGACCGCCTCGTGGAAAGCGCTGGAGTTGAAGTGGCACAGTCCGCGGCCCCGCAGCGAGAAGACGATTCCGGGCCGGTGGACGCAGGCCTCGAAGAGTTCCAAAGCCTCATCGAAACGGCTGCGGCTGGCTTCATAGGAGTCGGCCACGTACAGGATCATGCCTTCTTGCGCCACAGCCCAGGCGCGGCCCAGGTGATCCTCGAGCCCGGACCACAAACGGTGGGCGACCGTGTTCTCCCCCAATGCCTCTTCGGTCCGGCGCAGACGTAGCAGCGCACGGGCGCGGTCGAAATGCGCGCGGGCCCGGGAGCGAGGGTCCGCTCCTTCGGCACCCGGTCGGGTGAGGCGGTTGTGCAGCGCTGGTGCGTGGTGCCAGGGTCCGCGGGCGTCGATGTGCCCGGACAGCGTGTGGGTCAGGGCGTCGGCGATGCCCTGGTGCCCGTGGGTGCGGGCACCACTCAGAATGACTGTCAGGGCCGGTGTTTCATCGCGCAGCCAGTCCAGTGCTCGGGTCTCGTCCCATGGTTGCACCGGTAGGGCGTTCTCGTGGTCGTCGCGTCCGGGGCGGTGCGGGTACACGGTGTGGTCGGCGCGGCGGGCGGTGTCCAGGTAGGCCTGGTACATGCGGTGCCGGGCGGCGTCGATGTCGGTTGAGGACAGCTGGTCGAGGGCGGTGTGGTGGGAGTAGGCGCTGACCAAGGCGTGCATGGCGAACCGCCCGGGGCGGGGTTCGTCCACGAGGTGGGCATCGACGAGGGCGGCGAGTGCGCCGGTGGCGCCGTGGTGGTCGATGAGGGCGGCCGCGATGGGTTCGCTCACAGTGCGGGTGGGGTGCAACCCCAGTTGGAGGAAGGCGTATCGGTGGTCGGGGTGCAGGGCGGCCAGGGTGGTGGCGAACAGGGAACTCAAGTCCACTGCGCCGAGGCGGAATCCCGCAGTGGCGGGTACGTCGGGGGTGGGGATGCTGTGCAGGACGTCGGTCAGGGACCAAGTGGGGTTCAGGCGTGCCGTGGTGGCCGCCAGTCTCACCACGAGCGGTAGCCGTTCGCACCGGTCGATGATCTCCTGCACGGTGTCGGCTTCGTCTTGTGCGATGTCTCGGCCCAGAGCGATGGAGAAGATCGTGGCGCACTCGGCGGTGGAGGGGGGCCGGAGGGGGAGGTGTTCGGCGCCGTCCAGGTCGGGCAGTCGCCTGCGTGTGGTGATGAGCGTTGCGCATCGGTCGCCGGCGGGCAGGAGCGGGAGGACCTGGTCGGTGTCAGAGGCATCGTCCAGGACGATGAGGGCGCGCAGGGTGCGGGTGTGCTCGCGCCAGACAGCAATGCGTTCGGCGCGGGTGCGGGGGATGCGGTCGGCGGGAAAGCGGGCCAGGCGCAGGAGGTCGATGAGCGCGTCGTCGATACTCAGCGGTTCCAGCCGGTCGTGGTGTCCGCGCAGATCCAGGTACAGGCGAGTGTGGGGGAAGGCGTTCTTGACACGGTGGGCGGCGTGCAGTGCGAGCACGGTCTTGCCGATGCCTGGCATGCCGCTGATCACCCACGTCGCCGCGGTGCCGGTGTTCGGATCGGTGAGGCGTGTGGTGAGCAGGAGTGCTTCAGGTGTGCGGCCGTGGAAGTGGGCCGGGTCCTGAGGCAGGTTGTCGCGCACCGGTGACGCCGGCATACCGACGTGTGGCTCGCTGCGGGCGAGTGGGGGTTCGGTGGGTTCTGTGGTGGAGGCGAGCAAGGCAGCGAACAGGCGCCGGGCTTCCCTCGAGGGGTCCACGCCCAGGTGTTCGGCGAGATGGTCTTTGAGCCGGTGGTAGACGGCTAGAGCGTCGGCCGTGCGTCCCAGAGTGTGCAGGGCGCGTATGTGGTGGGTGTGCAGCACCTCATCGGAGGGGTAGAGGGGGAGGAACGCTCCCAGGACTCCCACGATGTCGGCGTGGTCGTGGTCCTGGGCGGCGAGGTGAGCCCAGGCGGCCAGGGCGTCCTGGTGAGCTTGGCGCAGTGCCAGGCGGGTGCGTTCGGCCCACTGTCCGGTGACTTCCGGGATGGGGTCGCCCGCCCACAGCTCCAACGCCTTTTCCAGGCATGCGCGGACTGTGCGGCGTTCGGAGGTGGAGGACAGGGCTCGGGCGCGTGAGCACAGTCGGGTGAAGAGCCCCCAGTCGGTGTCCTGAGCCGGGAGCCGAAGCAGGTACCCCTCAGGTGTGTGGAGCAGGGTGCGGCGATCGCCTCCGGCGCGGATGATCGTGCGGCGCAACCGGGTGATGTAGGTGTGCAGGGTGGCGCGGTACCCGGTCGGGGGATGGTCGTCCCAGAGGCGTTCGGCGAGGGTCTCCAGTGGCAGCGGGGCTGGGGCGGCCAAGGCCAGGCATACCAGGAGCGTTCGTTCCTTGCCGGTGCCGAGCGTGATCTCGTGGTCGCCTTCGCCCAAGCGGATGGATCCCAGTAAGCGCAGTCGCATGGTAGTCCCTCATCGGCAGGCTCCAAGAGGGTTGTGCGCAAGAAGGATGACAATAAACGCATATCCGAAAAATATATTTCATAACGCGCACCATCACATGATGATGCACGTGCAAATTCACAACACACGTCACATTCACTTGGATTTGCCAAACCCCGCACGAAACACCTTTCCCGCGAACACCAACAGGATCACTCCAGGAACTTCACACCATGCACCCTTGAACCTAGGCCATTTTCTCCTTCGGAGAACATGAGAACGAGGCCATTATCTTCCATGCAGCACCCTTGACAAGACTTGGCACGGAACCATGGAAAACGCTGCTTACTGGGATGATCACACCACCCCGACCGCCACATCAAGATGGGTCACAAGCGCGCAAAGTACACACCCTGCACTGGAGCAACACGACGAGGGCATGCGGACTCATCTCATCAGAGAAGCGTCCGCATCCTGCAACAAGAAAAACAGAGGCCGAAATCAACTTGAACTCGCTAAACGAATGACCGAAAGCGGCCGGGAGAGCCAAGATAATAATCCTACTCAGCGCTAAGCGTGCTTCATGCCGCTACTCGATCATGACATGCCCGTAACACCGAGAGTTGGATTCATCAAACCTGGGATCATATGACCAAACCCTGATTGGGTTAACCTTCGCGGTGATCATGAGGTTCTCGATGGTGATCCCATTCTTCTATTTGATTTTTGCGATCCCTCGCAGGGGCGATGAGGACAAGCGTAGCTTGCGGGGCTCGGTGCGGGGCACCTTGTTGCTACCCCTCGCGGGGGCGATAAAGACCTTTAGCCGCCACGACGTCCCGTGTCGGATCAACGAGTTGTTACCCCTCGCAGGCATAATGAGAACCGCGCCACACACCCTAGGGCACCCGCCACTCAAATAATCGAATTGCGATAGATCCAATCACCTCTGGAAATTTTTGCAATTAATTATGCGGGCCTAGAAACTTATCCCCATTGAGGTGGATCATATGGTCTGGCGTATCCGCACACCAGGCTTCGGTCTCCCATGCCAAATCAGAAAGATAAGCGCGCATGACAGCACGGTCGGGAAAGCAGGACACGTACACCAATCCTGCTGTGCATCCCTTGAAAAGCTTACGGAGCTCTTCATATCGCTTACCGTCGACCGGGCCATGCGTCGAGGCCGCCTCCATGAGGAACAACCAGTTCTTGCTTCTTCGATATACGACCAGGTCGGGCATTTTTCCATGCTTGTCCACCTGGACACCCAAGCGACCAAGGCCATCGACATCAAAATGGGTGGCCTTGCCGTCAGCATCCCCGATATAGATGACTTCGCCACCGGGCGTGTACCGTGGACAAAACTCTTCCACCATCGCCTTGATCAGGACGTTCTGACCTCCAGGGGAAAGCGTGACCTCTTTCCCTCCAGGCAAGGTGACAGGGATACGGTTCATCTCTCGGGTGGCGTTGTAGCGGGTGATCAGCCCTGGGCGTGCGGCCAAGTAGTCCTTGAGTCGCTGGTCGTTTCCGGGCTGATCCCACGCTTGGATGAGTTCCAGGGCGAGCTGGTTGATACGATAGTTGTTCTTAGAAGAGTTGACCGCACGATACGGGTCGTCGGCGTTATAGTCGACCAGTCCTGCGTCCACGAATTGGTGGAGGGTTTGACGGCGTATGGTTTCCCGCGAGTTGGGCGCGTAGTCCTTTCCCCAGTCATCCCGGATACGGTCCATGATGGGGCGGGTTGTGAACATCTCATTGGTCGCTTCAGACCACGGATCACCGGGCTTCAGGCCGAGAAGGGCAAGCAGCACCCACCCGGAGCGATCGTTAGTCTGTTGTTTGGGAAACCCGAGCCGGGACAGAATCTGTTGTGCCGTTGGCAGGTCCGCCCCGCTCATGTCGCATCAGCCTCACTCAATACCTTGTCGACCAACCGGTCTAGGTCATCCTGCCCTGGGATGGTATCGGGAGCCAGGTGAGCCAGCCGGACCAAGGTGTCGATATCCGGGAAAGGCAAGATTCGCAAGTCGGTGGCGTTGACCTGGGTGTGTCCGCTGAAGGTGCGAAAGACATCGTCCAGGATGGTCGAGTTCAGCCACAGGACCAGTCCTCGCGCCAGGGCAGGGTCCAGCCCTCGTCCATCCGAGTGCAGGTAGTTGGTCTTGTTGTCGAATGCGGTCGGTGCCTCGCTCTCCCAGACACCGGCCACGACCCTGTGCTTCTCCTCTTTGGAGGAGAAGCGCTTGATGAGCACGTAGGTTCCGGCCGGCACGGTCAGCTTGTCCGCCGCCGAGATCCCGATACGGAACCATGAAGGTTTGCCCCGCGCGGAAAGCCGGTGGTCGACGCCGGTCGGACGGATGTGCGCCTGGTAGATCATCGGTACCGTGTCCGGTTGCGGGGTCGGGGTCAACAGGTCCCGGTTGCGAAAGTCCACGACCTTGCCAGTGGAGGCCGTGATGCCGAGATCGGCCAAGGTGTATGAGGAGGCAGGCGGTACGACGACCTCGCCGTCGGTGAACCGGACGAACTTGTAGCGGTCCTCGGGGCGGACCACCACGTCGAAGGGTACGGTGCGGTGCTCGACCTCTGCACCGTGCTTGAGGGCAGCGTGCATGGTGACCGTCGGGCTCTGTGGCCCCTTGGTCATGGAGACGACCACGTTCTCTTGGAGCACACCAGAATCCGCGAACACACTGTCGCGGCTTTCGAACACGAGGAGGTTGTCGAGACCGACCTGCGACAGCAGCCATTCACGGAACGCGGTGAAGTAGGCGCCGTTGGCCCAGGATCGGGGCACAATGATCACGATCTGTCCGCCCGGTGCCAAGGCTGCGACGCTTTCTGCCCAAAAGGCGGAGTACCGGTTCGGTGTGTCGATGGTGCGCAGGGCGGTGTGCTTGCGCTGATCGCTGTTGCGAGCGAGTTTGCCATAGGGCGGGTTGGCGATCACCAGATCGAACGGCCCGCGCATCCTGGGTTCCTCGGAGGTGAGGAAGTCCTCCGTGATCACTTCGGTCTTCACGCGGCCATACGCTTCGCAAGCAGCCAGAGTCTGGGCCAGGTGTGGGACGAGCTGAGGGTCCACCTCGACCGCAGTGACATGAAGCGACAGGTCAGGGCGCTCAGTGCGTAGTCTGTGGATCAAAGAGACCGTGAGTGAACCCACACCCGTTCCTGGGTCCAGGATGCGCACTGTCCCGTCGAGAGCGGCAAGGTCCAGCATCCCGGCCATGAGATCACCTGTGATGGCCGGGGTGAAATGCTGACCGAAGGCCTCTTGGGTGCCGGGTTCCAGAGCTCGCTGCACGGTCTGGCGGCGGGCGTCTACCTCGCTACGGATGTCCACCTCGCCAGGTTAACGTCCACCAGTCACACGACTGCCGTTGTCCATAGGTCACGTGGAGAGACAAGCCAGCAACGGTGCTGGGCGAGTCCCTCACCGTGTTGCCACCCCTCGCAGGGGAGATGAGGACGCGCCCACTCCTGCACGGTCACCACGGGTTCGTGCAGTTGCTACCCCTCGCAGGGGCGATGAGGACTTCGCGCCTCGCAGGGCCGCCGTCCGGGACCCGATGTTGCTACCCCTCACAGGGGCGATGAGGACCAGGCGGTCTCGTCGTCGGGGACCGTCCCGAGGATGTTGCTACCCCTCACAGGGGCGATGAGGACCTGTCGTGGGGGGTCTATGGGGAGGGGCGGGTGCGTTGCTACCCCTCACAGGGGCGATGAGGACTCCGCGTGGCTGGTCGAGCGCCTCGGCCCCGTGCCGTTGCTACCCCTCACAGGGGCGATGAGGACGTCGGAGGACTCCTTGCCCTGGTGTCCGGAGGTGCCGTTGCTACCCCTCACAAGGGCGATGAGGACGAGATGTACGACGCCCTCAGCATCCCGGTCCCCCGGTTGCTGCCCCTCACAGGGGCGATGAGGACGCTGATGAGGTTCGCGGACGCGGAGGGGCGGCCCTGTTGCTACCCCTCACAGGGGCGATGAGGACGGTCCGCCCCACTAAAAGCACACTGATCATCTCCTCGTTGCTACCCCTCACAGGGGCGATGAGGACGTGGCGGGCACCGGGCCCCCACACCCTCTCCGCCCCGTTGCTACCCCTCACAGGGGCGATGAGGACGTCGGAGGACTCCTTGCCCTGGTGTCCGGAGGTGCCGTTGCTACCCCTCACAAGGGCGATGAGGACGAGATGTACGACGCCCTCAGCATCCCGGTCCCCCGGTTGCTACCCCTCACAGGGGCGATGAGGACCCCCAGCTCAGGCCAAGTGGCTCCGAGGCGACACCGCGTTGCTACCCCTCACAGGGGCGATGAGGACGCAAGTCCTTCAGCGGGCCGCGATGATCGGCAAGCGGTTGCTACCCCTCACAGGGGCGATGAGGACAACGACGGCCGCACCCCGTGGCCGGCGGCACAGCTGTTGCTACCCCTCACAGGGGCGATGAGGACATGTGCCGGGCCTGATCCCACGAGACCGCGCCCAGCGTTGCTACCCCTCACAGGGGCGATGAGGACGCCATGCGGGACGACCCTCCGCCGGAGTTGGACATGTTGCTACCCCTCACAGGGGCGATGAGGACTTCAAGCCGGGACCGTTGGCGGCGGGCAGTTTACGTTGCTACCCCTCACAGGGGCGATGAGGACGAGACGGCCCCGCGGCCGAGGGCTACCTCGCCCAGGCGTTGCTACCCCTCACAGGGGCGATGAGGACCCGACGGTAAAGCCGCAGGTCCAAGGCTTGCGCCGAGGGCGCTGGGACCACATTTTTCAGCGAACCTCCGGTAGTGCGGCAGAGCCCGGTGCGCCGCTGAAAACCGGTCCCGGAGCACGATCACCGTTCCCTCACAGAATGTCACTCGGCTCGGGTTTGGTGATGCCCCACGCCAGACGCTGCGGGACAGCCCCCGGCGGGAACGTGTAGACGAGGACGTGATCGTACCCGTCGTCGATGACGTCCTTGACCGCTCGCTCGAAGCGTTTGAGCTGTGCCGGGCTCAGCTGTCCTTCGAAGACGCTGCGCTGCACGTGGTGCAGGTACAGTCGGCAGGTCCGCAGGATCTGCGGGTTGCGTTCGGCGGCGGTGTCGTAGACGACCACAACGTGCACGGTCGGCTCACCACCAGATCCGGAACGGCTTGTAGGTGTCGCCTTCCAGGCAGGCCCGGGTCACTTTGAGGGCTTCCAGGTACAGCAGTTCGTCGTAGGCGACCGGTCGTTTGAGCTCGCGGTGGTTGACCGTGGTCGCGAACTCATCGCGCACCGCGGCGACGACGAGTTTGCGTCCTGTGTCGCTGAGCATGGCCTGGTTGGAGTCCACGTCGAAGTGGTGCGGTTTGAGCTGGTTGCGTGAGGCCATGCGCAGCAGCAGCCGTTCGGAGAACATCGGTTTGAACATCTCGGCCATATCCAGGGCCAGGGAGTGGCGTTGGCGTTCCATGGTGCTGTGCAGGAAGGCGATGCCGGTGTGCAGCGGGGTCAGGCGCAGGGCGGTCACGGTGCGGGCGTAGACGATGCCGTTGACGTAGCTGATGAACGCGTTTCCGGCGTTCTTGGGCGGGCGGCGGCTGCGTCCGTGCAGTTGCAGCCAGTCGGGGAGTTTGGTGTCCAGGACCTCCCAGGCCGAGCGGCGGAAGTTGCCTTCGATGCCCATGAGCGAGGCCGCGTCGGGTGCGTCCTCGGTGTTGTTCTTCAGCACGGTGTAGGGGGCCTTGAGCAGGGTCCGGTCGATGATGCGGCGGACGTTGAAGGCGGTGGCGCGCACGATGTCGCGGGCGATGGGCATGGCCCGTTCGGGGTCGGTGGCCAGCGCCACCTGGGCGATGACGGTCTCTCCGGAGGTCGCGGTGTCGGCGGCGGTCAGGGATCCGGTGTAGTCACCGTAGTAGCCGAGCAGGTGGACGTTGATGTGGTGCTGGTTGAGCAGGCTGATCACGGAGGTGTTGACGTCGACGGGTTTGCAGGCGATGAGGTCGCGCACGTCGGTGATGGGGATGCGCACGTGCTCGCCGTGGTCGCGTTCGATGAGCAGGGACTGGTCTTTGCGTCGGATGCGGCAGCTCGTGGTGAGCCAGTAGGTGCGGGCTGCGGTGGGCATCACTGACTCCAGCAATAGTCGAAGTAGCTGCATCCCCGGCACCGGGTGCGGGCCGGCCGGGGCGGTGAGAGGGGTTGGGCGACGGTGGTGCGCACGTTGGCGATGTCGGTGCGGGCGCGTTCGTCCCAGTCGGGTTCGTAGGGCATACGTTGGGTGCGGCGGGTCTTGGGGTAGCGCAGGATCGCGCCTTGGGTGTCGACGCCGACGAGGCGGAGCCGGTAGCAGTAGTGGATGGCCTGGGCTTCGTCGGCGGGGCTGGGACGCGAGGAGGACTTGGTCTCGTGGACCCACAGGTTCCCGTCGAGGTCGTCCAGGCGCGCCGAACCCAGGTCGACGGGGTGGGCGCGCCGGTAGGAGGTGTCATGGACGGCTTCGCCGAGTTGAACGGTGGCACTGGTCGCCTCGGGGCGGAACCCCCGGGCGAACAGCCACAGCTGCCGGGGGCAGTGGTAGAGGTACTTGATGTGCACCCCGCCCACGTCCTGTTCGGAGATCACAGGAGCACCCCCGGCTGGTAAGCGCCGGCGGCATTACCGGGCGGGTGGATGGTGATCAGGCCGCGGTCAGATGCGTATTCTGCGTCGATGATCAGAACGTTGAGGGTGTGGTCCCAGGTGCCCAGGGCACGGGCATAGTGCGGGAGCGGGATGAGGTACTGGGAGGCCAGCAACCTGCCCGTGCCGCGTTCCTCTCCGGGCGAGGTGTCCTGGAGGGCGTCTTTGTAGTCCTGCCGGTCCTTGGCGAGGATGCCGTCGACGCCGTCGAACATCGCGTCGAAGGCCGCGGAGAGCTGTGTGGTGTCGTTGAGGGGTTGGTCGAAGGACAGGAACTGGTCGCGGAAGTCCTCCCGGGAGATGTCGGCCTGGTCCTGCCACCGATCGCCCCAGGGACTGGTGTAGATCTCGTTGAGCCAAGCCGTAAAGAGGCGTTCGTCGAGTTCGCGGCCCTGGTGGCGGGTCAGGATGTCCCAGCCCAGCCGGGTGGGTTCGGCGTCGTAGACCTTGTCGGCGAAGTCGGGTCCGGACCTGCCGCGTGGGGCGTAGTGGGGGCGGTGGACGATGACCGGTGCCGGGTGGTCCAGGGCTCCGATGCGGTTGATGCGGCCGAAGCGCTGCAGGAGCGCTTCCAGGGGTGCGGCGGAGGTGTGCAGGACGTCGAAGTCGACGTCCAGGGACACCTCGACCACCTGGGTGGCCACCAGCAGCCCGGGCCGGCGGGGTGTGGTCCGGGTGCCGAACCGGTCGCGGATGGCCTGTTCGATCCTGCTGCGGTCGCCGGTCTTGAAGCGGGAGTGCAGGAGAAGGGCGGCGTCGTCGCCGTGGAGTTCGCGGGCGAGCGGGGCGAGCTGGTCGTACAGGTACCAGGCGTCGGCGACGTTGTTGGCGATGACGGCCACGCTGTGCCCGGCGCGCAGTGAGGTTTTGATGTCCTCGGTGCTGGCGGGGTTGGTGAGGTGGTCCTCGCGCAGGTGCAGGCGGTGGCGGCGCGGCCAGGTGTAGTCGGTGTCGGGTTCGACCAGTTCCACCGTGTGGTCGGGGCCCAGGGCGGCTCGGATGGTGTCCAGGAGTCGGTCGGGCAGGGTGGCGGAGAGCACGCCGATGCGTCCGCCCAGGCGGGCCCACAGTCCCATCATGGCCAGGATCATGCCGAGGCGGCGGGGTTCGTAGGCGTGGAGTTCGTCGAAGACGAATGTGGAGTTGGTGGTGTCGATGAGGGTGGAGGCGTGCGCGGTGCCGCCCAGGGCTCCGCGCAGGAGCTGGTAGGGGGTGGTGACGCGGACGAGTTCGCGGAACAGGCGGCTGGCGTTGGCTTTGGCGACTGCGCCCGAGGCGCGTTGCCGCTCCGCTGTGGCCGGGTCTGTGGGGGTGGTGTCGCAGGTGGCGGTGGACAGGTAGAAGCTCGCGGCGCGGGAGTGGACGACGCCGACTTGGTCGTGTCCCAGGTCGGTGCGCAGGCGGGTGGCCATGGCGTTGATGGAGGCCAGGTAGGGCAGGGCGTAGAACAGGCGGGGTGTGCCTGCTGTTTCGTCTGCGGTGTGGTGGGTGTGGGTGGTGGCCCACAGCAGGGCGGCTTCGGTCTTGCCCTGGCCGGTGGGGGCGCGCAACACCATGTGGGTGGTGGTGGCGTGGGCGCGTTCCTGGTGGGGGTAGGTGTCGGCGTCCTTGGCCTTCAACCTCGCGCGCAGCCGTGCGGGGTAGTCGACGCTGGTCAAGGGGTGGGTGGTGAGCAGGTGGCCGTGGGCGGAGGCGACGTGGTCGGCCAGGGTGAGGGCGCCTTGGAGCAGGACGGCGGTGAGGCCGGCCTCCTCGTCGGGGCTCTGGCCGCGGTCCCAGTGGGTGAGGATGCGCTCCAGCAACCGGTGCCCGGCCTCGGCCAGCTCCTCGGGGGTGGCCTCTGCTGGGGTGGGGGCTTTCGCGGCCTGGGCGAGCCAGGTGGCCAGGGCGTTGGCCGAGGCCGGGTCCACGGGGCCGAAGTGGTCGTGGAAGTCCTTCGGGCTGGTCAGGGTGCGGGTTTCGTTGCGGATGGACCCCTCGCCCCCGGTCAGGGGGCGGTGGTGGGTGAGGACGCCCAGGCCGATCCAGGTGCGTTCGTCCTCCGGTAGGTGGGCTAGGACGTGTTCGACGAAGGCGAGGGAGTAGACCTCGTGCCGCCGGCCCCACGGCTGTTGGGGCGGGGGGTTGCCCACCATGGTCTGGAACCCGTCCGGGACCTTGCCCGCGTCGTGGAACAGGCACGCGAGCCTGGCCCGGTCCCAGAACCGGGCATCGGTTGCGGGCAGGGCGCCGATGCGGGTGTGCAGGGTGTCCAGGGCGCGTGTGGTGGCCTGCAGGTGGGTGGTCAGCGCCTCCCCGGGCTGGGGAGGCTGGCTGCGCGTGTCGGGGCTCTTGGCCCAGATGTGCGACAACTCGACCCGCGCGCCAGCGGCAGCATGGGGGTGGACGGGGGCCAGCGGGACGACCGCTTGGCCGTCGCTAGCGCACCACTCGGAGTCGACGCGGGCGCTGCTGCCCTGGGCGGCGTACCGGTAGGTGCCCCATTGGATGCGGGAGCGGTCGGGGCTGATGGTGTGCGGCATCCGCAACTGCATGCCGGACCTGGAGTTCTCGGCGGGTAGCAGGGCGTGGCCCTGGGTGCCCTGCCCGGGGTAGAGGGTGATGCGGCTGGTGCGGGCCGAGGCAAGGTCCTGGCTGCGGCCCAGGCGCAGCGGCCACACCGGGCGGCGCAGCGCCCTCTCCCACAGGTCCAGATGGTCCAGCACCCACAGGGTGAGGGTGGTCCGGGCCAGGAACTCGTGGTCCTTGGGGGTGGGGTCCGGTTTCTTGCCCGCCGTGGCCAGGGGGTGGAAGGTCTCCACGTCCACGCCTTTGCCTTGGGCGGTGAAGGCCATGGCGATGCGGGTGTCGGCGGGCATGCGGTCCCAGCCGCCCACCGCGGCGGCCAGCAGGCCTGCGGCGGTGGACGGCGGCGGGCAGGGCAGGGTGACCTGCACCCCTGAGTACAGGGGGTTGCGGAACGAGGCCACCGGTGCGGTGATCGTGATCTCCAGTGCGCTGGTCATACGGTCGCGTCCTCGAACCAGGCGTCGCGCTGCCCGGCCTCGATCTCCTTGGCCAGGGCGCCCAGCATGGTGCGCGGGTGGTCGATGACCACCCGCCCGGCGGTGATCTCCTCGGCCAGGTCTTGGCGGGCCTGGTCGCGCTGGGTGCCGAGGAACCCGGGCGCCCAGCCGATGTGGACGGGTCCGTCCAGCTCGTCGGCCCAGGCCCGCAGTTCCTCGGCGAAGACCGCCGTGTCGAAGAACGTCCCCTGCGGCCCGGTGGCCAGCACCCGGGTGAAGGGGTTGTTGCCGCCCTTGAGGGGGGCCAGCAGCACGAAGGAGGGGGCTCGGTCGCCGTAGTGCAGGGCCCGGCTGGCCCCGCCCTGGACCTGGGCCAGGGTGCGCAGCAGCACTGCGGCCCGGCGGCGCCGCTCGGCCAGGGGCAGGCGCAGGGCGCCGACTCCGCGCAGCACGTACTCGGCGGCACCGGCGGTGACGGCTTCCTGGGCGGCGGCCGGGGACAGGGCCTTGCGCAGCCCGCCCCCGTCCTGTTCGAAGGTGCCCACGCGCGGCAGGTCCACCAGCACGTCGGCGGCCATCTCGGCGGTGTAGTGCTCGTGTTCGTGGATGACCGGGTCTGAGTCGGCCGGGAAGCCGCGGCTCATCGTGCCGAAGTCGGTCACGATGCGCTTGGCGGGCAGCGCCACCAGGGTGCCGGTGGCCAGGACGGTGTCGCGCTGGTAGTTGCCCTGCTTGGTCGCGACCATGTAGCCGAACAGGTCGTCGTCCAGGTACAGATCCGGGCGCCCGTCGGTGTAGGCCTGCTGCTTCTTACCGGCGCCCAAGCGGGTGACCGGGGAACGCTTCTCACCCAGGGGCAGGGAGTCGCGCCACCAGCGGCGGAACGCCTGCGCGGAGATGTAGGGAACGCGTTCCCCGCGGCCGACGGTCAGGTACTTGACCTTGGCCATGTTGTCCTCGCCGCGGCCGTTGTTGGGGGCGCCGGCGGTGATGTCCAGGGCGAGCTTGCCCACGAGGTAGGTCATTAGTCGTTCTCCGCTTCCAGGTCGGTGTCGGCGATGAGGTCGTCGGTGGACACGTCGTCGTGGTCGTGTCCGCGCCAGGAGGGTTTGAGTTCGTGCAGGTGGTTGAGGACCCCGATGAACAACAGGTCCCGGTGGAGGAAGACCCGGTCCTCGGCGTCGAAAAGCAGCCGCCACTGGCGCTGGGTGATGAACGGGTCGGTTTCCCGGGTACGCAGGGTGCGGTCCACGGACTGGCGCTGCAACCACGCGCGCAGGGTCGTGAGCTTCTTGCGGGCCTGGAGGAACTTCTTCAGTTCCTTGTCGTCGTGGGTGTTGAGGACAGTGGCGATGCGTGCGGCGAGTTGGTCGATCTGGTCCATGTCGGTGGAGGACACCTGGAGCACCTTCGTGGCGTAGTCGGAGCAGGTGGCGGACAGCAGTGGGGTCTGGGCGCAGATACCGCCCTTGCCCAGGGCGCGTTCCCGCAGGAAGTGGGAGACGGTGGGGATGACCCTCTCGGGGAGGTCGAACAGGTTGCGGGCGAGCATGGACCGGCCGGGGACCTTCTCCCACCGGTGGGCGCGCCCCAGCCAGTGCAAGGACGGCTTGGGCAGGTCGCGGATCCATTCGGTGGCGGGCTGGTCCATGGCATGCACGGCCAGGTCCTGCTCCTTGTTGCTGTTGGTGAACACCATCAGCTCCACACCGTCGGTGACCCGTTCCTCGTAGCCGCGCACCCTGCTCAGTGCGGCGAGCTGGCGGGCGTAGGAGGGGCGGGCCCCGGCAGGGGCACCGGTGAGGGCGTGACGGCGGGTCTGGTCGACCTGGAACTTGGTCAGGGCCCACAGCAGGTCGTCGTCCCAGGTGTGCAGGGCGGTGGCGCGACCGCCCCAGATCGAGCACCCGTAGGGCAGGGCGTAGAAGCTCAGCAGGCATCCGCGGCACAGAGCCATCCCCTCATGGGTGGGGATGGTGGTGTTGCGGTAGGAGGAGCTCTCCGTCAGCGGGACGTCGACCTTGCCGTAGAACCCGCAGGCCGGGTGATCGCACAGCACGCACCGGGCGTCCACGGCCGTGTCGGTCTCAGGCAGGTGCCGCCAGGCGGCGAGCTTGTCCTTGAGCCCCTGCCCCAGCAAGGATTTGCGGTTGGTGGTGTTGATCGGGCAGTTGGGCCAGAACAGGTAGCTGGCGCCGAGCCAGAACCCGTGAGGGCCTTTGCTGTCGGCGATCTCGGTGGTGCGCTCCAGGTCGCGGGTCATGTTCGCGTTCGCGGCCCGCAGATCCTCCTCCGTCAGCTCCAGGGGGTGGGTGAGCTCCTTGAGGTTCTTGCGGGTCCGGTGCACAAGGCTGGACAGGGCGAATGCACCGATCCGCTGAAAGGGGTGCGCGGTCAACCGCACCCCGAGCCCGATGGTCGTGGAACTCACGCGATCACCCACCCGAACCCGGCGGAGTTGGCCTGCCCCAGCCCCCAGCTCCAAATGCACCGCAGCGTCTCGGGGGCGCCGTGGATCTCCGCCTCCAGGGCCGCCCCGGGCTTGTGCCCCTGGCTCACGGCGAAACTGCGCTTGGGTCCCACCCAGGTGATGGCCTGCACCGACACCTCCGGGTCGACACCGATCGTCTGGGCCTTGCGGCGCAGATTCCCCTCGAAGTAGGCGGGGAACTCGGGCTCGGTCGGCAACACCCAGGCCTGGCGGGTGGTGCGCTCACCGTGCTCGTTGTGCCCGGACCCCTTCATCACCACCGGGGTGGAGGTCCGCATCACCGCCTTCCCGGAGGCAAAGTCCGGCGGAGCGACGACATCGACCTTTTGGATCCGCAGGGCGGTGCCGCCCCAGTCCAGCACGTGCTCTCCAGCCAAGCCCTTGGCCAGGCCCTCGATGATCTCCGAGACAGGGCTGGCGAACTCCACCGTTCCCGTTCCGCCGGCGGTGTACTGGCGACGTTTGCGCGGGGTAGACGGGAACGTGGGAGCGCTGTGACCGAAGGGGACCATGCCGGTCTCCCCCCAGCCGCGTTCATGCAACCGGGCACCGAGCTCCGGCGCTCCGAAGGAGAGCAGTTCATAGACCAGGCCGCGGCCCGGACGCAGCACTTCCCTCCATTGCAGAGACGGGGCCCTGGTGTGGACCGCTACGCGAAGACGCACAGGTGACCTCCTCACTCAACATCAGGTGACGAGGCAACACGGTAGGAACCGCCGCTGACAGAAAAGCCCTCAGATCAGCAAGATGGCCAACCAAGGCCAAATACTGCATTTCCACCACACCGAACAAGCGAAGCTGATATAGAGGCTTTCAATCGAAAACAAGTTCGATAATCAGGTGCGCAAGATTCCCATTTCACAGAAAAACTCATCAGATGGCAGAGGAGTGCTTCTCCGGAGTCACCACTCTTGGCAGAGGTGATGAGGACCCTGAGGGCTCTCCCCCTCCGGACGCTGATCCAGTGGCTACCCCTCACAGAGGCAATGAGGATCTACGTCGACCCGGCCGGATCCGCGCTCGCGTGGTCGTTGCTACCCCTCGCAGGGGCGATGAGGACGGTCAGGTGGGGCAGGGTGAGCGCGCACACCACGCGTTGCTACCCCTCGCAGGGGCGATGAGGACCCCCACCGCGGGCACCTCGATCCCGGCCCACATGTGGTTGCTACCCCTCGCAGGGGCGATGAGGACGATCGAGGACGGTCGCGCCCTGGTCGTGACTGTCCTGTTGTTGACGAGCACGAACATGACAGTGGGTGCGAGCACGGAGCTGTCAGTGGTGACCGGTCACGTCTTTCGCACCTGCCGGGTGTTGGCCAGATGGACAACGTCCTCGCTGAGGTCGGTGTTCACGATCCACACGTGGTGGTCGCCGACCTGGCCCACGCGCCCCCAGAAACTGGTCTGCTCGAACAGCGCCGGGGGTGCGTGGTCTCGGGTGGCGGTAACCGTAACCCAGTCCCCCAGGAGCCCTTCAAGGTGGTGCCGTCAGTGTTGACGATCACGGAGATGTCAGTAAGCATCGGCCGCGAGGATGTCCGTACCGTCGCCAGTTTCGGTTGCTCTTGGTGACGTTCGACCGAAGCGCACGCTCCGCCCTCACCGGCGCTATCCCGGGGTCCCCTCCTGCCGGACGACGCCATCGTGCACTGACCTCGAAGACGCAAGACCGGCCTGGATGATTTCGTCACCCAGGCTGGGCCCGCCCGCGAGAATAACAGCAGAGACCCCGAGGAGATTCATACACCGATCACGTCGACGCGGGCGGAGTGGGCAGCCCGCTTTCATCCGCGACCGATAATCCCGTCTCGCAACACCAGCGGCTGCCTGGAGGGTGTGCGCACGTCCACATCCTTGGGCTGATCCGAGCTGGCGGGCCTGAAAGTGATGGTGGTGGGGATGTAGGTCTCTGACACCGCAATCCGGGCGCTGGCACTCTCCCCTTCTGGTGCGTTGGCATTGTTGGTTACGAAGGACAGGAAGAGCGGAATTGCCGCAACCGAGGCAGCTTCCATAGTGCCGAGATTGAGTTCCACGATCTCGTTGTCCTCCATGCCTATCGGGGTCTCCTGGGGTTGCCCATCGGGTCCGGTGTAGAGCTCTGTGAGATCGGCGAGTACAAGGTTCCCCTCATTCTCCTTTCTCGCGCTCATAATGACCTCGTAAGCTGGCTGGCCGCCGTCCTGGCTGACGACGAGGAACGTCCAGTAGGGTGCGGCGTTCGCGATGCGCAGGCCGCGTTCGCTAATGAAGCGTTGCGCCTCGGGACAGGAGCATTCCATCGAGTTCACCCAGAGGTCGGAGTTGAGGATGTTGTCGGTGCTGTAGAGGTTGGGCCCGGTCTCCTGAGGCGTGAGGAAGTCGATCTCGACGTTTGCCCCGAGGGCGTTCTGGAGGTGGTCGCGGTGGGGTAGTTCGGGGATGGTGGTGGTGACCTCGATCCAACGGACCGAGAAGTTCGGGTTCCCTTGGTTGAGTTCTGCCTGAACCTGTTCGGTCTGAATCTGGGCGAGGTCGGCTCCGGTCTGCAGGGAGCGGATCTGCACGTTAGTGATGATGAGACCGGGTACGAGACCGAACAGAGTGATAAGCGCGGTCGCGGCGGAGAGCCACAAGGTCCACCGCTCTCGTTTGTCCTTGGCGATCTCGCGTTTTTCCTGACGATCGGCCCTGGCTTGATCCGAAGACGCCGATGAGGGTGCCACAGGAATGTGTTCGCATTCCTTCACGTCGACCGGGGAAGGGGATGACTCGCTCTGATCGGCAGGGTCGGAGGGCGGTTCCGTGGTGGTGCCGGTGTCCTGGGCAGCGGGGACGGTTTCGGGTTCCGCTTCCGGTGGGTGTTGGGTCGGGGCGGCGCTCTCGGGCCGTTCCTCGGGTTCGGGCATCGGGGCTCCCTTGCGCTCGGCGGTCCGCTTCCATGCTCATGGGGCCTGCCCAGTTCGACAATGCCCGATCGGGACAACCCACTCCGCCGTACTTTGTGACGGTTAACAGTTCAAAAGGTGGGCTGCGGATGTTGACGAGCACGAACATGACGACAGATGCGAGCACGGGGATGTGTCAGTAGGTCACGTCGAATCCGGCCGCCGCTGGTGCAGGGCTAAGGCGGGATGCGGCCTGGTCGTCGTGGGTGGTGGTGTGCCCGCACGGCCACGGGTTCCAGCGGTGCGAGGCGGGCGCGCGTGTACCCGGCGGCGATGATCCGCTCCTGGGCGGCCTCCTGGTGGTGCTCGCAGGCATAGACGACCCCGTGCAGGTGTGCGGGGTTGAGGAACATCGGAACGAAAACCCGCGCTAAGGGTTCCGCCCCTAGTCAGCAGCAGGAATAGTCGGTCAGGGCAAGCGGGTGACGGTGGCTGCGTCAAGACGTCGATGCATGAACGACAGAGTGGAGAACAGATCGAGGGCGTCCGGTTCGGGGATACGCCATCCTGCGGTGGCGCGGGGGGTGTGCGCTGGCGGGTTGCGGAAAGTGCCGAACACGCCCTTGAGGAGGTTGGCGAACCCCTTGTGCTCGCTGATCTCGCTCTCGGTGGCGAAGCCGTTGATACGGACCAGGGGAGGCTGCCTTCTCGTGCTGAAGCAGAAGTCGACCAAGTCGGCTCCATCAAGCGCGGATCCCGACATCTCGCGCAGCCGTTCGGCCAGTCCCTTGGTCGCTTCGAAGACCGCGTGAAACACCGACTGGCGCAGGATCTCCTCCTCGCAGTACTTGATCACCTGGGGGTGGACCCCGCGGCGTCGGAGCTCGCTCTGGAGTCGGCCTGCCAGTCTGGCGACCTCGTCGAGATTGGCCGCTCTGGCCCCGCGCGCCAGCTTCCCGGCTTCGTTGACCCGCAGTCCCAGCAACGCCAAGGGCTCGTTGAGCGCGTCTTTGAGTGCTTCGAAGCGGGCGCGGTCCTGGACGTAGCGTCCCGGGGCCATGGCTTCGGTGATGAACTTGATGATGCAGTTCGAAGCCTGGTTTCGCTGTTGCTGGGTCATCAGCGCTGCCCAGAGTCGCTTCCTCTTGTTGCTCGCGTTGGGATCCACGTCGGGGACACCTGACACGCTCAAAAGCGTGGTGATCTCAGAGCCGGAGAGCCCCGGGGAATCCGTGCTGGCCAGGACCGCACAGACCGATTCCACCGCCGCGCTCTGCCACATGGGATGCCGGATCTTCGCCATGACAACCATCATGGGGGTCGTTCGGTGGCAAGGCGGAGGAAATGCCCCGAAAAGGTGATCACTCGTCGGTGGGCAGGTGCGCGACCGCGGCTTCCATGTCGGCCTGGGTGGGCAGAGTGTAGCGGCGGGTGGTCTCCAACCTCTTGTGGCCCATGAGCTGGGCGACGGTCACCACGTCCACCCCGCTGCGGGTGAGGTTGGTGCCGAAGGTGTGGCGCAGGGTGTGCGCCGACAGCGCCGGTCGTCCGCTGTCGTCGACCACGTCGGCGTCGGCGGCGAGATCGCCTAGGAGCAGGTTCACCGCCCGGTCGCTCAACCGGCCCCCGCGCTGGTTCAGGAACAGCGCTGCGGTATCGGCGCCAGGCCAGGCGGCCCGTTCGCGCTTCCACTCGGCCACCGCTTCGCGGGCGGAGGCGTCGGTGAGCGGCACGGTGCGCGAGTCGTCGTTCTTGCCCGCCCGCACGATCACCGTGCCCTTGCGGGCCGACAGCGGCACGTCCTCCACGTCCAGGGCGACCAGTTCGCCCACGCGCAGCCCGGAGTAGACCAGCAACCTGCCGATGGCCCGGTCGCGGGCGAGGGGGCGTTTCTCCACGGCGCGCAGGAACCGCTTCTGCTCGCGCGGGACCAGCGCTCTGGGGGCGGTGGCCGGCGGCTCATCGCGGCCCACGTTGGCCGGGCCCAGGCCCAGGTGGGTGAAGAAGTGGTCCAGGGCGACCAGGTGGGCGTTGGCCGTGGCCGGGGATCTTTTGAGCACGGTCTTCATGTGCGAGCGGTAGTCGCGGGCGGCGAAGTCGCGCCCGTGCGCGTCGGTGAGCGGGTCGACTCCGGCCGGTGTGGCCTCGTCCAGCCAGGCCAGGAAGGACCGCACCCGGGCGGCGTAGGCGCGGCGGGTGTGGGCGTCCAGCGGGGCGCGCTCCAGGGCAGCGGTGTAGGTGTCGAACACCGGGACGTGGGCGGCCGGGACGTCCTGGCGTGGCGGCATCGGGCGGGACTCCCCTGATATCAGAAGTGGTTCCGGGCCCCTGAACCTACCCGGTGCCCGCGATATCAGAACCCGGCACGACCCTTGGCTTCTGATACTGCTGGGTATCAGAAGAAAGGACAGGGAATGGTGACCTCAGGGAAAGCTCCGCCTCTTACGCTAGATGTATAGAGTTAGAGGATGCCGAGATTCCGAGTCACCGACGCGACCCTGGACGTCCTGGAGGTCCTGCTGTCCGGCGACGATGAACTGTACGGACTCAAGATCGCCAAGCAGATCCAGCGCCCCACCGGAAGCGTCTTCCCGATCCTGGCCCGCCTGGAGGACCACGGCTGGGTCGTCTCCGAATGGGAGAGCGGCGACCGCGCAGAACGCGGAGCCCGCCGGCGCCTGTACCGGCTCAACCCCGACGGTCTCTCCCAAGCCCGCATTCTGTTGGCCGAACGCCGCGGTGAACAAGCAACCATCCGATGGAACCCGGGCCTGCGCCCCAGGTGGGAAGGCCTGACGTGACCACAGCTCTCATCATCTTCCTCGCCACCGCGGTCGCGCTTCCCCTGCTACTCAACGAATTCGGGGAGTGGGCTCCGTGGCTGGCCGTTCGGCTTGTGCGCTGGACCGCGCGGCAACTCGGCAGCCGAACCGATGCTGATCGCTACGCCGAGGAGTGGGAAGGCAACCTCAACGAGGTCCCGGGCAAGCTCGCCAAGCTGGCCATCGCCATCGGGATCATGGCCTACGCCCCCCGACTACGGGGATCGCTCAGGTGGAGCCGTGCACGGCGGCTGGAGTCCAGAGCTCCGATTCGACGCTCGCTGACGGGGGCCTTTGTGGGGCGCGAGGCAGAGCTCGAAGCCATCGTAAAACACCTCCGACGCCGATTTAGAAGCAGAGGACGAGCTGGTCGAGTGTCCGTGCTCGCGGGAATGGGTGGAGTCGGTAAGACGACCCTGGCCGCTGCCTGCGCCACCAAACTTGCTGCTTCCTTCCCTGAAGGGGTGTTGTGGCTCTCGCCGGCCGAACGCGCTGATCTCTCCCCCGTTCTCGCTCTGCTCGGGCTCGCCAAGGCCGACATCCCCCAGAGCCAGACCGAGCAGATGTCGTTGCTGTGGAGGCACACAGCAGGTCGACGTGTTCTGGTGATCCTCGACGGCGCCGGAGAAGGCAGAGAAGAGAACCAGGGCCTGGTCCGCCTGCGGCTGATGGAAGCCCGGTGCTCCGTCCTTGTCACGACACGCGACACTCGATTTCTGCAGTCGGACAGCCGCTGGTGGAAGGTGGTGCCGGTCAGGCAAATGACCCGACGTGAGAGCTTCGAGTTGCTCCGTGCACAGGGCCTCGCCGGGCTGGGCCACTCAGACCTCAATCTGGTCTCCGCGAGGCTGGGGGACCTGCCCCTGGCTCTGGTGCTGGGCGCAGCGTGGATGCGTGTCAGCAAGATGCCGGTGTCCGAGTACATCAAGCGCTTCGATCAGGCGTATGAGGCGCTGGAAAGTCAGCCGAGTACGCCCGATACAGCCCGACCTGCATGGGATACCACGCCCGTAGTCGGCCCTACGTGGGAGATCTCGCTGGGAAGCCTGAAGAAGCACGATCCTGGAGCACTCGCGCTGCTACAACTGTGTTCCTGCACCGATGGCAGTCCGCTCCAGCGTCGACAACTGGCCTCCGATGATGCGCTTCCGCTCCCGCCTGAGCTGAAGGCCACCGTCAACGATCCTGTCGCCTACAGGCGGATGCTGCGCAGCATCGCGCACCACTCACTGGCCGAGGTCGACTACGCCGATGAGTCGATCCATCTGCACCGACTCCTTCGTCTAGTAGTCGCGGGTCGGATGTCCGAGACCGAACGATCGCTCTTCGAGGAAGCCGTGGCCCGGATGGGAATCCCAGGGGATTCGCGTGAGTGGGAGTAGTGCCTTGTAGATGCCATCCCAGTGGTTGGAGAAATACCACCACCACGAGCTGCGGCCAACGCGCCCACAGGCCCGCCCCGGAGAGGGCGGGCTTTCGTGTTTCCCGGACACACCACCACTGGTCAACGCATACTCGACTCGAAGGCCGCACGCTGGAGGTGATAGCGGTGGGCCGAGTCGATCCCGAGAAGCGGCGGGCCGCGACCGAGCGGCTGCGCCAGCTCGCCGACGCCGAACAACTCACCGCCCGGCACGTGCGCCTGATCGCTGAGGGTTGCGGGGTCAGTGAGCGCACGGTGTGGCGGTGGATCGACCCCGACGCCCCGGTCGTCGACGGCCGCGAGCGTCTCGGGTACCGGCTCACCGACACCGACCGCTCCGCTTACGCCTTCTACCGCGGCAACGCCACCGCCGTGCACCGCGCCCGCAGCTCCATCACCGGAGGCGCGGCCGCGCCAGCGGGCGTCCCGGTCCCCGACTCCCTCACCCAGGGGTGGCAGGGCGCCCGGCCGGTGTCCGTGCACACCCTGCGCCGCGCGTTCGCCTCCCAGCTCACCGCAGCCGAAAGAGCCCTGTGGAGGGAAGGGGAGAACGCCCGCCGCGACGCCGACGTGTACCTGTCCCGGCCGCCGTCGGTGCGCAACCAGGTGTGGGAGGCCGACCACAAGCAGCTCCCGGTCCTGGTGCTGCCCCCACGTGGGGGCGCGGTGCGCCCCTGGATGACCACGATCATCGACGACGCCACCCGCGCCCTGGTGGGGTGGTCGATCGCCCTGACCCCGCACACCGGCACCGTGCTGGCCGCGGTCCGGGCCGGGCTGGTCGAGGACGCCGACCGGGGCCCGTTCGGCGCGATCCCGGCGCTGGTGCGCATCGACCGCGGCCTGGAGTTCGCCGCCCGCCCCGTCACCGAGGCCCTGGCCGCCCTGGGGGTGGACGTGCACCGGCTACCCGCCTACACCCCGCACCGCAAAGGCAAGGTCGAACGGTTCCACCGCACCCTGGAACAGATGCTGCTGTCCGCTCTGCCGGGGTTCACCGGCGGCCCCCGGGACGCGGCCGGGCGCCTACACGGCCCCGTGGACGACCGCCCCGCCGCGCGGGCGGCGGCCGAGACCGCCCAGGTGCGCCCGATGGGCATCGACGACCTGGTCGGCCGGGTCCGGGACTGAGTCGCCTGGTACAACACCGCCCACGCCCACTCCGCCCTGGGCGGCCGTTCCCCGGCGCAGGCGTGGGAGGCCGACCCCACCCCGCTGGCGCGGATCGACACGGAGCGGCTGCGCCACCTGCTGCTGGCCGCAGGCGAGCGCGTCGTGGGCAAGGACGGCATCCGCTGGGAGCGCATGTCCTACCTGGCGCCCGAACTCCTGGGGCGGCGCGGCGAGCGCGTCCAGATCCGCTACATGCCCCACGACAACCGCTCCATCGAGGTCTACACCGGCGGCAAGCACCTGTGCACCGCCTACCCCCAGGCGCACCTGACCCCCGAACAGGTGCAGGCGTTCCGCACCGCGCAGAAGGAGGAGGCGCGCCGGCTGGCCGCCGCCCAGCGCCGCTCGGCCCGGCGCTCGCGCACCGAGTTGGCGCCGATGACCGGGGCCACCCCCGCGGCCGAGTCGCGGCTGATGCCCGCCGAGGACGGTGATGAACTCGCCCGCCGCCGCTTTGACCAGGCGCTGGCGGCCAAGTCCAGCACCAGCCTGCTGGGCCTGGTCGACCCCACCGTCCACCCCGTGGTGGAGGAGAACCAGAACCCGTGAGCGCACCCGCCCACTTCATGGGCCTGACCGGAGCGTCCACCCTCAACACCCGCTCCTTCCAGCTCACCCGCCGCGCCGTCACCGACCTGGTCGCCCACCAGGCCACCGGCGTCATCTACGGGCCCGCCGGGACCGGCAAGACCTTCGCCGTCCACGCCACCGTGGCCGAGCACGCCCACACCCAGCCGGTGGTGCTGGCCTTCCCCTCCCACCCGTCCATGCGCGTGGTCGCCGACGAGCTGCTGTTCGCCCTGACCGGCGAGCGCGCACCCGCGCGCCGCAACCGGTTCCAGCTCGTCAACGCCCTCATCGACCACCTGTCCGGCCTGTCCCGCCTGGTCGTGGTCGACGAGGCCCAGCGCCTCAACGGCGACTGCCTCGAACTCCTGCGCCACCTGCACGACCATCCCGACACCCGCTTCGCGCTGCTGTACGCGGGCGGCAACGGCTGCTGGGAGGTGCTCTCGCGCGAGCCGATGCTGCGCTCGCGGCTGTTTCGCATGGTGCCCTTCAAGCCGATCCCGCGCCGCGACGTCGCGGCGCTGATGGGCGCCTACCACCCCATCTACGCCCAAGCCCCGCAGGAGCTGCTGCTGGAGGTCGACGACACCTTCGCCCACGGCACCCTGCGCGACTGGGCGTCCTTCACCCACACCGCCGCGGCGCTGTGCACCGAGGAGGGCACCGACACCCTGGACGCAGCGGTGCTCGCCAACGCCTACGCCCTGCTGGGCGGGGGAGCCGATGCGTGAGCTGACCCTGGTCCACAACGCCGGAGACGAACCCCTGCCCGGCATCCACCACCAGCGGGCGGACAGCGCGTTGGGCGCCCGGCCCCACCTGATCGTGCACCCCACCCCGCAGGCCACCGGATCCCTCGCGCTGATCCGGGACACGATGCGCGCCCTGGGCAAGGACCCCCGAGCCCTGCCCACGGGCACCCCCGGGGAGCTGTGGCGGCTGGCGCGGGCCTGGATGCGCGCCCACGGCGTGCGCCACGTGGTCGTGGACCGCGCCCACCTGCTCGCCGACGAACAGATCCGGGCCCTGGCCGAGGTGGAGTGCGACCTGACGCTGATCTGGAGCAACGGCCAGGCGCCCCGCATCCCACCCCTGGAACGGGATCGGAACCTGCGGGTCCAGAACACCTACACCTTCGCCGTGACCTTGAGCGGAGCCCTGCGCCAGGGTGCCGCACCCCCCACGCCGCCACCGACGGTGGACGTCCCGGACCTGCCCCTGGTCGACTTCCCCCGGTTCCGCGCCGCCTGCCGGGACCGGCTCGGGCGCGCCGCCTTCGCCCGCGTCGACGAGATCTACCAGGCCACCCTGGCCCGGACCCTGGACTGGGAGCAGGGCGCCCGCGACGGCGACTTCACAGTCTCGCTGACCGCCTACCTGCGCGACGGCCTCATCGGAGCACTGGTCGACCCCCACCTGGCCCTGCTCCGGGTGCGGGCCGCCCAGGCCGCGCTGCTACGCACCGGGTGGCTGCTGCGCTGGAACACCACCCGCCTGGGACCCGACCCCGCCGCAGCGCTGCGCGGGCACCTGGACCTGACCCGCACCCACCGGCTGTACCGGCATTACCGCACCGACCACGTCGCCGCCACCGTCCTGGCCCTGCACCTGGACCAGGACCCGCGGTTCTTCGACACCATCACCGGCCAGGACGTGACCCCCGCCGGGCAGCTCCAGTGGCAACACCCCCCTACGATTCCCGTCTATCCCACGCGCTACTCCATCCGCCGGCGCCGCCACCCCCCGCTTCCCGAGCCCAGGCGTGACCGCTACGGCACCGAGTACGAGGAACTCACCGGCGCGGTGCGCCTGCCCGCGCACATACGCCTGTTCATGGCCGCCCACCTGGCCCACCGCCACCACCAGGGCGCCCTGGACATCGACCCGTTCTTCGTCCACCCCGACTACGTCAGCTTCCCCCGCGGCCGCAGCCCCGTCCCAGGGCTGCTCACCGGAGTCCGCGCGCTCTGCCGCGACCTGTTCGTGGACCGCCCCTGGACGCACTCCACCCGCTGCCAGGACGGCGACGGCAGGACACCCCGCCTGGGCGGGTGGATGCGCCTGCGCGGACTGTCCCTGTCCCGCCTTCCCGGAGCCCGGGGATGAAGGGGTGGGCGCTCCACGAGCGCATGGCCCAGTGCGGGGTGACCGTCCGCGAGGTCGCCGACCTGCTGGGC
Source organism: Nocardiopsis sp. N85 (assembly GCF_028882275.1). GTDB lineage: Bacteria > Actinomycetota > Actinomycetes > Streptosporangiales > Streptosporangiaceae > Nocardiopsis > Nocardiopsis lambiniae. Next base: position 214,533 of record NZ_JARBUT010000004.1, on the reverse strand, counting down.
GTGCACCCCCACCAGTTGGACCACGACTCCCTGCGGGGCCTGCCCGAGCTGCCCGTGCGGGTGCTCATCGACCTGGCCCGCCGGTTGGACCTGCACCCCGCCGACCTGCTGCCCGACCTGGAACCGGTGCTGGCCCACCACCGCCAGGACGCCGAGCACGAACCACAGGCCCCCGCGGCCGCGGCCGACGCGCGGGTGGTGCTGGCCGCGCTCGCGCACGCGGGCACTCCTGTGCACACCTACACGCTGTGCCAGGCGCTCGACTGGCCGCATCCCCGGCTCAAGGCCGCGCTCGGCCACCTCCGGGCGCACCAGGACGCGGCCGGTGCTTGGGCGGTGCGCCGCACCGGCGCGCACACCTACGTCCTGGGGGGCCGGATGGATCTGCTCACCGAGCAGCAGCGGGCCGCGCTGGAGAAGGCGGCAGGGCGGGTGATCCCGATCGGAGCCGAGGAAGCCGGGGTCCTGGCCGCGCTGCTGGGGTTTGGCCCGCCGCCGCGCGGCGCGGACTGGGATGCCGGCGCCCGGGGTCTGGCCGAGGCCGGTCTGGCAGCGGACACCACCGGGAACGGGTTCGCCGTGGACCCGGACGTGCTGTTCAGTCTCTTCCCCGAGCACTCACCGTCAGCGGGGGAGGAGGCAGAGGTTGAGCACTGACATGTTCGTGCTCGCGCCCACTGACAAGTTGGTGCTCGATCCACTGACATCCCCGTGCTCGTCAACACCTGTTGCTACCCCTCGCAGGGGCGATGAGGACCCCCAGCGGGTTTTCCGGTGAGCCTTGGTATCTCGTTGCTACCCCTCGCAGGGGCGATGAGGACGGGAGGCGGCCTTGCCCAGGCCGCCCGTTCCCATGTTGCTACCCCTCGCAGGGGCGATGAGGACGTCCGGGCCGGTCCGCAGGTCCGCGCCCTGGTCCTGTTGCTACCCCTCGCAGGGGCGATGAGGACCCGGACCCGGTCGGGGAGATCGGCAGTTCGGTGTCGCGTTGCTACCCCTCGCAGGGGCGATGAGGACATGAGCGTCTTCGTCACTGACCCGTGGCGCTACGCGTTGCTACCCCTCGCAGGGGCGATGAGGACACCGAAGACCGCCCGCAGCAGGCGGAGATGTTCACGTTGCTACCCCTCGCAGGGGCGATGAGGACGCCTCTCTCGTCGGTGTGGTGGGTTACTCAGTTCTTGTTGCTACCCCTCGCAGGGGCGATGAGGACGGGGGATGCGGCCCTCGTTGAGGGCGTGCATGAACCGTTGCTACCCCTCGCAGGGGCGATGAGGACCCGACGGTAAAGTCCCTGGCCACACCAGGCCCAGCTCATCGATTCGAAGCAGATTTTTCAGCGATCCGCCGGTAGCGCAGACGACCCCGGCGTGGCGCTGAAAAACACCCTTGGATCCAACCACGCCCACCATCCAACACCACCACTCCGACAGACCATTCTCCCGCCCCGTAGCCAGGGTTGGAAACCACTCCCCGCCACGACCCTCTGGGCTCAGCGCCTGTACCCGCTCAGCGGCGGAATCCTCGGTCGAGGTCACGCGGATCCTGGCTTCCAAAGTTCTCGAACCAGCTCTGCGGACGCATGTCCCCCATCGCCTGGATCCGGTTCAGCTCAGAGCCGGGATCTTCAACACCGTCGAACCTGGGATCGAACAGCAGCATCACATCGTGGTCCTCGAACAGGATGTCCAGGCAGAAATCCCACGTGTAGTCGTCCCGATGTTCGGGCAGCGCTTCGTGGTCCGCGTCCTCCCGGTCTTGGGTCATCTCCAAGTGGACCTGCGCCTCGCTCTCCAGTGCGAGGAACAGCGCGACTTCCTCGGCGCGGCATCGTGGGCGGGGCTCTCGACCTGCCGCGAGATCCCCTGCCAGGTCATCACAGGCCCTGGCCATGAGGCGACGCCACTGGACCGGCATCTGCCATGTGACCCGGGGAAGGGTGTCGAAGAACATCCATGCATCGTCCTTTCCGGTGACGGGCCGGTCTCCGTTCTTCACGTCGTCGTAAGCCTCGTCCGCCATCATGCTGAGTGCGGAGTAAAGGATGTCGGCTGTGCGCGGAGTCAGCGTCCAAGATTCGCAGTCGGGGCAGTCCACCTTGTTGCAGTCGCAGCCCCCGTCGGGCAGGGGGAAAAGCTGCGCGAAGTCAGGGAGAGTGCCCCATTGGGTCTCCCTCGTGTGGACGGGATCGGGCCCTCGACGGAGCCGGGCTCCGCTGTGGAAGGTCTCCTTGATGGTCTGGGACGACCAGTCGATGACTTCGTCTCCGTGATCCACTCGGAGCCACTTGGCGGAGGACTCCTCGGCGATCGTGCCGGCCCCGGGAACAGGGTCGAGGGGGTCGGCCAGGTGCATGACCGCACCGACGAGGTCCTCCGGATCGTGGTTGGGGCGTTCGGTTTCCGGGGCGGGTTCGAAGCCGCGGGCACGAGCGGCCCGGTGAAGCCGTTCCTTGTCGTGCACGTAGAACTCCCGCAACTGGACGACACGGACCACTGGTGCGGTCAGGTCACTGAGCCGGGCCTGGGGCATGGTGTGCTCGTCGTTCTCCTCCTCGTGATCTGCAGGGTCCCTCGCAAAAACCTCCTCCCAGGAGACGGAGGTGGTTTCCGGTGTGGGCCATACCCCTGACTGGAGGTGCTCCACGACCTTCCGGAGCGAGGCGGCCGGTGCGTCGGGAAGGTCGGCAGCGAGCGCGGTGGCTCGTGCTGTTGTCCCCGTCCCCAGGCCCTCTTCAGCGATCGTGGTGAGCAGCCTCGCGATACGTTGCGCGAGCAACGGGCTCCCACAGGTGAGAACGGCCTGGAGCTGGTCCGGGCCTCGGTCGTGGGACAGGCGAGCGAGTACGCGGTGTTTGGAGCGTGCGTGCTCGCAGAGGAAATCCTGAGGGAAATACGAAGAAGAGCTGAGTTCAGCCATAACCGACCCCTGGGGTATGCGGAGAGGGCGCGTGGACACGCCGAAGTACGGACTTCGCTGGTGGGCGCGGTACGGCCGAACCCCCGGGCGAAGGGAAGACGAAGGGGCCGCTGGTGCTGTCGGTACAGCCGACAACCCGGATCGGTCATTTCAGGGTAACCGGGCGCCCCTGCAAGCGCTACCCGGTCGTGCGAAAGCTGCACCTGTCCCGCTGGGCAGCATCTCCTGTGCTGTGGCGGCAGCTTTCTTATGTCAGGTGATGAGGCAATGCAGCCGCAGCAACGACGCTCGCGAGGTGCCATCGGATGCCGCCGATAGGTTGTGCGTGCTCCGTTCGTGCTCCGCAGTTTTGGACCGGAACGGCACGGAGTGACACTCATCAACACCAAACAGCACCATGAATCGGACAGGGCGGGACAGGATGACACTGAATAACCCTAAAGGACAGTAAAGCGCCGGACTTCTAATCCGATGGCCGCAGGTTCGAATCCTGCCGGGTGCGCCACAAAACCCCAGGTCACAGGGGGTTCACGAGGACCTCGCAAGGGGTCCTCGCCGCGTTCCGGAGCCCGTAGTGCTCCATGCGTGCTCCCCGGTACAAGGTCAGTACAGGCAGGGCACCCGCCTCCCGAACACTTTGCCGTCCCATGACCGTACGGACCCGGCCCAGGGCGTCCCTGTCCGCCCACCAACGCCCCACAGCCGCCCCGACGTCGCCGCGTGGGACAACACGCCCGGTTGCCCATCGGCCGCATACGGCCCTGCGAGGCCGCGCCCGCGCCCAATACCCGCCCTCACCTAGGCCGTCAGCTGCCCAGACACAGGGCACACCTGCCCCTGACGGTCAGTTCCCCAATCGTCGCTGCCGTCACTGTCCTGTAAGCCTTCCGAAGTTCTCACCGTTTGCGGTATTCCGAGAAGGACTGTCCGCCACATCTGGGAAGATGGGAACACCTTCGATCCCAGGAGAGCCATGTCGATCACGGAGCGTACCCGCAAGATGCTCTGGGGCCGCGCACGCAATCAATGCGCTTTCCCTGGCTGCCTGCAGTCACTCACTCTCGATGTTGCCAACGTGAGCTCAGGCGAGGTACAAGTCGTCATCGTCGGCGAAGAAGCCCACATCCGGGCGCAGAGCGCCGGAGGGCCGCGATACGACGCGACCTACCCGAAGGGCAAGATCGATAGCTACGAGAACCTCGTGCTCATGTGCTCCACCCACCACACGTTGATTGACGCAAACGGGGGAGCTGGTCATACCGTCGAGGACTTGCTCAAGTTCAAGAAAGACCATGAGCGGCAGCAGCAGAGGCGAAGTGAACTACAATCGACTCTCCGAGCGTATCTCGGGGATCGCTATGAAGCTGAGAACACAGTCCAGTTCCAGCAAGCAGATCTGCGCGGCCCGTCCGTAGACTCGATGTTCGTGGACGTGCCTGTAGGCTGCCGCCGCGATGGTTCCCCTTTGGCGGCACTAATCACGCAAATCGCAGAGTCAGCACCAGGTGATACCTCTGATATTGAAGCTGCATCGGGTTTCGTTGTGACGGGAGCAACGCAGGCGCTTCTTCACCCCGATTGGTCAGGAAATGCGATCCTGGTTGGCGGTCCAGGACAGGGTAAATCGACAGTGCTTCAGTATGTGTGCCAGTTTCATCGAGCTCGGCTCCTAAATCGAGAAACCTACACCGCCGGAAAATCTGACCCCACCGGGGAGACATCGACAGCACGCTTCCCGATCCGAGTCGACCTACGAAGGTATGCGCAGTGGGCGACCGAAAAATCATCAAGTCGACCAAACAAGAAACGACCAAAGAGAAACAACAGGAATGATGAAAAATGGCGCAGCATCGAAGAGTACATCGTCAATGACATTCGCCGACACATTGGGGCGCATGACTTCGAGGCACGAGATTTTGCAGTCCTTATGGCCACAGAGCCAGTACTGCTAGCGCTCGACGGCCTCGATGAGGTAGCAAGCCTGCAGGAACGAGCTCGTGTCACAGAAGAAATCGCGCGCGTCAACGGGCGGCTCAGCGCCGATGCAGCTAATCTCGTCATCCTCGTTGCCACACGTCCGGGTAGTTCGCTACAGCCTCTAACAGGTACAAACGCATTTCCTGTTCTTCACTTGCAACGGCTTACGCAAGGCCTTCGACTTCAATACCTCCAGCGCTGGGTGAACGTTTCCGATCTCACGAAGGATTCTGCCGAAAGGCTACAGACTGCCTTCATGGATAATCAGCACGTACCCCACATCAGCGAACTGGCCTCGTATCCGATGCAGCTTGCCATCTTGCTGCACCTACTCCATCGGAGGCAGCTCCTTCCACAACAACGCACTGAACTCTACGCTGAGTACCTAAAAACTTTCCTAGATCGCGAGCAAACCGAGGATAAGGAACCCATGCTCGCGGACCAACGCCGTGTCATCGAGGACACCCACGCATATCTCGGTTGGTATCTTCAGGCAAAAGCGGAGCAGGGACAAAGTTCTGGATCAATCACCCGAAATGAACTTCGCCAACTCCTCCGAAATCATCTCGTCGGACACATCGAAGAACTGAAACTTGCGGAGGAGTTGTACTCTGCAATCACGAGCCGGGTACTCTGCCTTGTTGAACGCGACGATGCATTTGAATTCGAGGTACAGTCGCTGCGTGAATACTTCGCAGCCCTCTACATCTTTGACAACCTCACCGCGAAAGGAGTGGGGAACTCGAGGGATGATGGTTTGAACGCGCTCCTCGAGCGCCCCTATTGGGCGAACGTTTGCCGATTCTATATCGGCATGCTGACCAAGGGTGAGATTCGCGCACTCAAGGACAACTTTCGCGCAGTTGAGAAACGAGTTTCACCTCATCCACTGGTCCGTTCGATGGCTGTCCTAGTGCTCAACGACCGTATCTACGACGGCCTTACCGGATCATCAATCCGCGACATCGTTGATATCGTTTTTGAAGGCCCCGGTGTAGTGCTCGCAGAAGATGGCGCCCTCGACGCTGCCGGAACACCATTGCGGCTGGGAGAACGCGCAGGCCGCGCCCAGGCAATCGCTCACCTGAAAACTCGCCTCGAGGGGAGCGAGTCTGCTGAGATTCGTGCAGCCACCGCTGCTAGCCTCGCTGAGCATGCCGCTCTTAACAATGACCTTGCAAGCTGGTGGTGGGAACGCTTCGAGTCAACTACGGAGTGGCTTCAGACAGCGTCGATGCTCCGTGTATTGGGTTCCCTCAACGTTGAGCAGACCTCCCAGCTGCGCTCAGCGCTCAAGGCCATCTCCCCTGAAGCGGATTGGAATGCCGCTCTTCTTCTGCACGGTGGTTACGACGGAATCGACGAAGATCTACTCAAAGCTATACACGACGACCTTAACGATGGCGCTGTTGAAGATATCGAGCTTCCAACCATCGAATCTGACCTCGCCATAGTGATCCGAAGCGCGGTTACTGCCGTACTAGGTACTCGTCGACGGATAACTCCAACCGAATCAACACCGGGGATCAGTCAATCCGCTTATAGAGCGAGTAGCGCCATCGCCACTCGAGCCCAGAAAGGGACAGCTGCACTCGCCGACGGCTCGTTTGACCCATCATCCTTCGATGACTGGAAAACTCAGTTGCTCGCGATCGCCGAAGCCTGGGGGACCGGCTGGATCCTGCAACGCGCAGTCTCAGCGATCCCAGCAAACGTCGACGTCTCAGCCCTTTCAGCGCTCTCTGGGCCTCAGGGCTCCGCGCTTGCTACCGCCACAAGCACGGAGACCGCTTTCCGCACTAACCGCAGCAATGTGACATGGTGGAAAAACCAGCTTGAGGCTGCTGACACTCCCCGGAACCACATGCTCAGCATCATCGCATTTCTCGAGACAGCACGCACAAACGTCATCGTTGAGCTTGCAAGCTCTCTGGATAAGCTCGTCATCCAACTCACCCCAAAGCGCTACCGAGTAGTTGAGCAGGCACTGCGAAAAGATGTAGCTGCGCGACGCGTCCGACCGCTCGGTCTACAGGAGGCACTCCGACTAAGGCAGGTAGACTTCTCAGGACGGACGTTGTGGCTTATACGAATCGTTGGAACAGACTCAACACGAGAGCGCATTTCTCCTCATCTTGAGTCAAAAATCCACGATCTTTTTCAGGCCGGAATTGTCGATGGCCGAGAAGCCGTTTCTGCCGCTCACACCAAACGCAAGATCAAGCTTGACGAATTCAAAGATGCCCGGCGATCCTTGCCGCCAGGAGGCTGGGCAAACAGTTCAACACTTTCCACTATGACAATTACCATTGCTGGAAAAGTACTTGAAGAGCCAGAGAAATGGCCAGCCGATCTTGTCCAAATAGCCATTGACAGAATTTCCACCCAAAAGTCCTCAAAGAAGAAACCACTGGCCGATGTCGCATCCGCAAACCACTGGTTCCAGGATGAGGCGTAGTGACATCGATACCACTCAACGCCCCATCGAACCTTTGATCCGATCGGTTGATGGCCTCAGGAGTACAGCCCAGACAGCCGAAGTGATTCAACCGACCTGCTATCAGGGACTGCGTCGCCCCGCTGGCATTCGAAACTTCACGCAGTCCGCTACCCGCCGATCGGTACCGGCCGATCCACCCGAACCTCTTACGCCCTCGGGTTTCATACGCCACAATCAGATGGTATGAACAAGGCACGGTGGATCTGGGCCGGGATCGCAACCATCGCGATCCCCGCAGCCTTGGTGGCAGGACTGTGGTTCGGAGGCGGCCCCACCACACGCGACGGGTGGGAAGCTGCCGCTTGGGCTGCGAGCATCACCGCAACCCTGTGGCTGGTGGCCACCGCGATCACCTGGGCCGCACCCTCCAAGACGTCCTCCCCGCCACCCGCATCACCAGGCCAGGGTGAAAGCAGTGTGGCCAACACCGTGAACGGAGACGTCTCCGGAGAAAGCACCGTCATCCAGGGACGCGACGTACACGTGGACAAGCCCACCTACGGCGGCAACCACAACGACTTCCGCGGCGGCACGTTCCACGGGCCGTTCGTCAACGAACAACACAAACACCGCTCTACATCCGACGAGAACCCGGACTCGGACCGATGAGCGCTTCCTACGAGGGCAATCACAACGACTACCGAGGCAGCGACTTCCACGGGCCGTTCGTCAACGAGCAGCACCTCCACCTGCCCCGCCATGAAGTCGACTGGCCGATCCGTGTCGGAGCCATCCCCGAGGAAGCCGCCCACTACCAACACCGCGCCGTCACCGGTCAGCTCGACCAGGCCCTGAGTAGCTTCGGCACCGCGGCTCTACGCCAGGTCCTGTCTGGCACCGGAGGGGTCGGCAAGACCCAGCTCGCCGCTCACCACGCCCGTACACTGCGCGAGGCCACCGCCTCCGAACACCGTATCGACCTCCTAGTGTGGGCCAGCGCCGCCACCCGTGACCAGATTACCTACGCCTACGCCCAGGCCGCCCGGCACCTCTTCGCCGCCGTGCCCGACGAGCTCGAGGACGCCGCACAGTTGTTCCTGGTCTGGCTCCAGGACCCCGCCAAGCACCAGGGTCGGCGCTGGCTCATCGTCTGGGACGACCTGGCCGACCCAAGCACGGTGCACGACCTGTGGCCCCCGCACGACCACCCCCATGGCCGGATGTTGGTCACCACCCGCCGACGCGACCACACCCTCACCACGCAGGGCCGCCACCTGATCGACGTGGACGTCTACACCCAAGACGAAGCCCGCGCCTTCTTCACCCACGGCCTCACCTCGGCCGAGATCCCTCACACATGTGAGGAGTTGGACACCCTCGCGCACGACCTTGGGCACCTCCCCCTCGCCCTGGGACAAGCCGTCACCTACATGGCCGAGCTCGGCATGGGCTGCGAGGACTATCTCCAGGTATTCCACGACCGCATGAACACCCTGGACCAAGTGTTCCCCGATTGGACACACCCCACCCCGCTCGCCGCCACCTGGGACCTGTCCCTAAACCGGGCCGACACCTTCCACCCCCAAGGCATCGCCCGCCCCATGATGGGGCTGATCTCGCTCTTGGACGGAGCCGGGATTCCTGAAGTGATACTCACCTCTCCACCGATCCTGGAATATCTGGCCGCCCAGCGCGCTGAAAAAATGGGCGATGTGACACCCCCGAACGTGTTCACCTCACATCAGATCCGGTCCGCTCTGGCCGGCCTGCACCGTTGGAACCTGATCATTCGCACCGTCCCACCCCACGGTGGCGCTCTCCTGGGAGCCCATCAATTGGTCCAGCGCGCCACTCGGGAACACGCCGCCACACGTCCCACACGGGACAGTGTGCGCTCACTGGCGGACGCACTTCTTCAGGTGTGGCCCGATGTCGAGCGCGACATCGCCCTAGCCGAACAGCTGCGCAACAACACCGCTGTCCTATGCGGTCACCAGGAGGTGGAGGGACACCGCAGCGACGGCTGGCTTTGGGAACCCGATGGACATACGGTCCTGTTCCGTGCGGGCACCAGTCTCGGAGAGGCCGGTCGTGTAAGCGAAGCCGTAGCGTACTGGCAGCACATGGTCGAGGCCTCCCACAAACATCTGGGCCTCCACCACTCCGACTCACTCGCTGCGAGGAGTAATCTAGCTACCTGGCGTGGCCGGGCCGGGGACGTGACAGGGGCAGTCACCGCTTTTGAGGAGCTTCTCGTTGATACTCAGCGTGTCCTGGGACCTGACCACCGTCGCACCCTGATAAACCGTCATAACCTCGCGCGTTGGCGAGGCGAGGCAGGGGACCCGGTCGGTGCCGCTGCCGCCTTTGAAGAGTTGCTCAATGATCGACTGCGGATTCTGGGCCCCGACGATCCTCATACCCTCGCTACCCGCAACGACCTCGCTCGTTGGCGCGGTGAGGCCGGAGATCCTGCCGAAGCGGCCACCGCCTATCAAGAACTCCTCACCGACCAACTCCGCGTCCTAGGGCCTGACCACCCGTACACCTTCACCACACGCAGCGACCTGGCCCATATGCGGGGGCAGGCCGGAGACCCGGTCGGAGCGGCCACCGCCTATCAAGAACTCCTCACCGACCAACTCCGCGTCCTAGGACCCGACCACCCGTCCACCCTCACAGCACGCAATAACCTCGCTGGCTGGTGGGGCCGAGCAGGGGACGCAGCCAAGGCCGCTGCTGGTTACCAGGAACTCCTCACCGACCAGCTCCGTGTCCTAGGATCCGACCATCCATCCACCCTAAACACACGCAGCAACCTCGCCAGGTGTACCTATGAATCTGGTAATCGAAACGAGGCCAACGTGCTTCTCCGAGTGCTCACCCTTGACCAGGAGCGGGTTCTCGGTGCGGACCATCCGGATACACGCATTAGTAAGCGCGTGCTGGCGCAATGGACCGACGAAGCAGTCCAAAAATAAATTTGATTTCGTTCCAGCGGACCTTTGATCCGATTGGCGCCCGGCTCCGCCAACCGCGAAGCCCCAGGCCGGGCGGGGTGAACCCGCCATAGGCCCGGGGCCCGGGGTGTCCAGATGCTCCTGGTGTGCTCCCCCGTCCCGCTACCCGACCGAGACCGGGGTGCCGCGCAGCAGCGCGGCGGTCGCCTCCGCGGCGGCCTTGGCCACGTCGGGATACACCGATTGGTAGGTGTCCTGGGTGAAGTGCGTGGTCGCGTGGCCGAGCTCGGTGGAGACCACCTTCACGTCCGTGCCCGCCGCCAGGGCGAGCGAGGCGGCACCGTGGCGGAGCCCGTGCAGCGTGATGGGCGGTAGTCCGGCGGCTTTGGCGATGCGGCAGAACCAGTCACTGACCTGCCCCGGGTGCCACCCCGACCCGTCCTGGCGGGTGAACACCAGCCCCGTACCGGCCCAGGCGGATCCTGCTGCGAGGCGTTGTTCGTTCTGGTACCTCTTCCACCCGCGCAGGATCTTGATGGTGTCGGCGTCCAGGGTGATGGTGCGCTGTCCCGCCGCGCTCTTGGGGGTGGAGGTGATCGTCTCCCAGGCCAGTTGCACGACTTGGACGCGGATGTCGATCTGGCCGTCCACCAGCCTCGTGTTCGCCCACGGCAACCCCACCGCCTCACCGCGGCGCAGCCCCTTGACGGCGATGAGGTGGAACATGGGGAACAGCCAGGTGTATCTCTTCGCATGGGTCAGGAAGGTGCGGGTCTGCTCGGGGGTCCAGACCATCACCTCGCCGGGTACGGTCCCGTCCTTCTCCCACTGGCGCACCCGGTCCGCCGTCCACACCAGGGGCCGTTTCCTCGGGCAAGACGGCAGGCGCACGTGCGAGGCGATGTTCACCGACACCGGTAGGTCCGGCGAGCGGACCGCGTCCGACAGGGCGCTGCGCAGCGTGGCCCTAATCCGGTGCTTGGTCGACAGCGAGATCACCCGCCGCCCCCGCACCGAAGCCCGTACCTTCGGGTCCTCGGATTCGCGGCCCTCCAGGATGTGCACGTTGGCCTCCTCCACCGCCGCGAACATCGCCTCCACATGACGCGCCTGCAAGCGGTCCACCCGGACCTTCCCCACGTGTGGGGTGAGGTATTTGCGGATGTGCCCGTCGTAGGAAGCGCGGGTGCCTTCCGCGAGGTCGGGCTTGCCGTCCAACCACTGGCGCAACCACACCCCCACCAGCGGCGGCTCCCGCCGGACATCGACTCCCCCACCGATCCTCTTGCGCACCTCCTCCACCTCCGGCAGAGGCCGGCGACCCTTGAGCGCGGCCTGAATCAGGTCCGCGACATGGATTTCAAGGTCCGGCTCGCCCTCGGCCAGGGCCAACAGCGCTTTCACGTGGTCGAGCTGGCGCCGGGCCTCCTCCTGAGTACCCAGGCCACCCCTTCGGGCTTGGCGACGCTTGCCCTCACCGGTTCGGGGCAGTTCGAGCTGGAACCACCAGTTCCCGTGCCTGGGGTTCCACGCCCCGTCCTCCCGCCGCAACCTCGGGCACCTCACCCCCAACGCCCGGCCGCTGTTCTCCTCCCGGCACCCGCACCGCTTGAACACCGACCCCTCGTACGCGCCCATACAGTCGCTCACCCCTCTTCCGTGGTGTTCGTACGCGCACCGCACCCGCACCCGCACCCGCCGGTGGTGGTGACGGAGGTGGTGAGAGTCTCCAAGCCGAGGTAGGACAACACCCCGGCGGTCGGAACCACCCACGCCTTCCCCACCCTCCGGACGGGAACCGGGAAGGTTCCCTCGCGGAGGAGCCGGTAGACGGTAGTCCGCCCCAACCCGAGCAACCGCCCCGCCTGAACCGGGCCCAGGACCACCGGCAGCGAGGCGATCTCGGCCAGCCTCACCGGAGCATCCCGCTTCACCGCACCCACCTCCTCACCACCTATGAACTGCACGAACACGCCGCGCGGCCCCGCGTCGTGCGGGGCACTGTGCATCCACGCTCGACCTCGCCGAGCAATGCAAGCGGATTGGCCAGAACACCCACCGGACCCACACTCCACCCGGCGGGCACACTCGAAAACGGGCACCATGTCCGATTCTGCGGACACGGCCCACAGCGGCCGTGTCCGCTCCGAAACCACGGCACCGCCCCCACGGGGTCAGCGCCGGGGTCCGGGCCGTGTGGGTGCGTTGAACGCCCCACAGCCGCCCCGCACCGATTGCGGGCGCGAGCCCGCAATCGACCCCGTCCCCAGCAGGGGGCTGCCCCTGGACGCCCCCGGCGAAGCCGTGCCGGGCACCCCCGGAGGCGGGCTCGGCTTCTCTCTTTCTCTTCATGTCCCTTCAGGAGGACGTCCCGCCCCGTCGATGCGACACCGAACGAGAAGCAGTCCAGCGACACGCTCCCGTCCGCCAGGAGCAGCACCCCAGCGTGCAGACCAGGTGGAGGCCAGCGCACCGCCTCGGCGTATGCATCAGCCTCCTCGACCTGCCAGGTCGGCCACCGCCCCGAACCGGTCGCTTTGAAGCGGGAGTGTTCTTCCAAGAGACCGAGGACGGGGCGCGGAGCGACGAAGGCAACAGGAGGGAAGGGCGACCCGCACGGCGTAGCGCCGTCGAGGACACCGGCAAAGACCCGCCGTCCTGTCGGGGTGCCCGCCGCCCTACGTGAAGTCGACTACCCACTGGGTAGGAGTCTGGACCCGTGAGACACACTCAAATACGCTGTGAGCTGCAAGAATGCGCGAGATCCGGGCGGTTGTGCCCCTGGGGGCACCGGCGTGGCCACACGCGTAGGCAGGGGCGTAGTCACAGGCGTAGTCACACGCACGGCCACCGGCGTAGTCACAGGAACCCCCTCTTCAAGCGGGGATGTCACCACGCCCGAGCACCCGACGCACCACCCCTCTTGGCACCACGCCGGACCGTCGATCTCCCTACGCTCGCCATCTTCCGCTCCCGGACCGCGTCAGCGAGGAGTCCTCGCACAGCCCGCCCCGATCCGCCAGGAGGATCACCCCGGCGCGCGGACCAGGTGACGGCCAGCGCATCGCCTCGGGTGTGTGCATCAACCACCTCGACCTGGCAGTCACCGCTCCGGACCGGCAGTTTTCCAGCGTTTTCGAGAATGTGTTTTCGAGAGACCAAGTCCAGGGAATGCAGAGGGCCGGAGAAAACAGCACAAGGGGAGGCGACCCGCATGGAAGTGCGCCGCCGAGGGGCGCGGGCCGAGGCCCGTCGCCCTCGGGGCCGCCCCGCCCCACGTGAAGAGGAACTGCCCACTTGGGTATGTGTCTGGATTGCGAAAGGCCCACCCGAAGCGGCTTCGAACTGCACTGATAACGCGCACAGGGTGGGCCGTTCTAATAGGCCCACCCATGGGCCCGGTCACAGGCCCCCCGAAGGGCCCAGTCACAGGCCCAGTCACAGGCCCACCCCGCAAAAGCCACAAAACCGACACCCCGAGAAGCCCAACCACCGCACCGACTTCCCGGAAAGCAACCAGGAATGCTTTCCTCGCAGCCATTGATCGACGAATACGAGAGGGCACTCGAGGGGGCAAAGAAAAGCACTGAGGGCGCCCCCTCCCGCAGGAGAAGACACCCCAGTCCGTTCAGGGCGTTCTCAGCCCCGCAGCGCCAGGTAGGCGCGGATGCGGTCGGTCAGCTCCGCGAACTCCTCCTCCACCGGCTCAGGCTCGACACCCGAAGGTGTGGCCGGGTAGTCCTCCGGTTCGTCCGGGCGGGGATGAGGAACGGACCCGAGGTCGAGGTAGGGGCGCACCAGGGCCCCGGCGATCTGGGCGGGGTCGGCGTCCACCCGGTCCTCGAACTCGAACTCGAACGGGGCGGAGCGGTCGCGGTAGGCCTGCTCCCAGCGGGCCGAGGCGGCGGACACTCCGCTCTCCCAAACGTGCTCTTCGGGGAAACCGAGGTGGTCGGCGAGCAGGTCGTCCTTCCTGGAGGCGGTGACGGACGGGGGTGTTGCGGGCAATGCGCGCGGGCCCCGGCGGGGCAACCGGGGCGGGCGGGGGTCGAAGAGTACGGCCAGGGCGGTGGCCAGCAGCGCGGCGGTCAGCGCCCACACACGCCCGGCCATGCTGTCGCAGGGCCGCCTGTGGCGACCGGTAGTAGGGTGTTCCACGGTCTCCTCCTGGTTGGATCAGGTGGTGATCGCGCCCCGGCCCGGTGTTCACGCACCGGCCGGGGCACCTGTCTTCTGTTGGTCGTTCAGCGTGTTCATGCAGGTCAGGTGAGTGTCATTGGCCCCGGCGGCGTCTACCGCCAGAGACTGCGCTTCCCACCCGAGTCCCCCGCGCACACGGCTTCCCCCACCCGCTGGGTACGTGCTTCCTACGGCGGGCTGGTCGATGGTCGCTCTGCCTCGCGAGGTCCTTCAAGCCCGTTGGGGGATGGGGCCCTACCGGTCGTGGTCGCGGATGTGTCCTGATCGGGCGAAGGCCGCCCGCACCGTCAAAGCCTCGCCCGGATCTCCCACGAAGTCCCAGTACAGGGCCATGGACTCCACCAATGCCAACCCGTAACCGCCCTCAGCGGCAAAGCCCTCTCCTGTCGCTGTTTCCGGGTGGTGGATCACCTCCGGCAGGGCTGGGGCCTGTGTCCCGGGTCGAGGCCCGTCGTCGGTCACCTTCAGCAGGAACAGCGCGGGACGGCGTTCGATCTCGATGCGCACCCGGCCTCCCGGCAGTCCTGAGCCGGTGTGCGCCAGCGCGTTCGCGTGGAGTTCGGCCAGGGCCGCGACCAGGGGCCGGGATGCGCACGGTGTGCTGCGCAGGGCCTGGGTCGCCCAGCGCCGGGCCGGGCTCAGGTGGGAGGGGTGGTGCCCGCACAGCAGACCCGAGGCGTTCGGGTCGTCCAGGCGCAGACGCCGAGGCGGGGGCAACGCTTGTTGGTCGGGGTGTGGGGGCGGTAGGGCCGCCATCAGTCCGCCTCCCAGGATCGTGAATCGGGGCAGGAGCAGAGGGTGGTGTTCCCGCGCTCGACCCCCTGCCACAGGTCGAGGGCACTCGGGCCGTACCCCTTCATGCCGACCCGCTGATGCGCCCGGCGCGTTCCCTGACCAGCCGGTTGACGCACTCCGCCGGGTCGGTGACGGGAACCCGCACCCGGGGCGTGGTGAGGCCGAGGAAGGTGTACTGGTCGTCCTGGACCCGCACGGCGGCCTGACCCAGGTACGGGTTACAGCACAGCGTGGGGGTCAACTCGCCCTGGTAAACGGTGACGGCGAGCCTGCTGCCCAACTGCCGGGAGGCCAGGGCGTTCTGGAGATCCCGCAGATAGATGACGCGTTCGTCTTCAAGTTCCATGACGCCAGCGTGGCCCGAACAGGGCCTCTTACCTCAGTACGTGCGCCATTCTCGTAACTTCCTGACAGCATACGGGAGCTGCGCGTAATATCACGCGTATGAGCGAACCCCCCTTCCATGAAGTGCTCACCACCTACCGCGAGCTTGCGGGGCTGACCCAGCAACAGGTGGCTGGCCACCTGGGGTGCTCGGCAGCGTCGGTGTCCCGGTGGGTGTGCGGGCACGCGCTGCCGTTCCGGGAGACCGCCGAGCAACTGGACCGGCTCCTAGACGCCGAGGGCAAGATCATCTCCGCGTGGCGGATGGGAAAGTCCGGCAAGTCCACCCCCGAGTGGGCCCGCCCGCTCATGAACATCGAGACCCGGGCGCGGCACGTCCAGGCCGCCTCCCCCGCCCTGGTACCCGGCTACCTGCAAAGCCCTCTGTACGCGGGGGCGGTGTTCCGGGCCTGGCACCCAGCGGCCTCGGATGCGGAGATCGCGCGTCTGGCGCAGATCCGCACCCAGCGGCTGGGCCAGTTGCCCGAGCTGCGCATCACCGCGGTCTTCCCCGTGTACGGGATCACCGGCTTCGACGACTCCGCGCGCACCGAGCAGGCGCGCCACCTGGTCGAGCTGGTCGAACAGGGGCGGGTCCGCGTCCACCTGGTCCCGGAGGGGTCGATCCTGTTGAGCGTCACCTCACCGGTGCTGGTGTTCCGTCTGGATTCGGGGGAGATGGTTATTTCCAGCGATCACATGGACGGTAACGTCATCTACGACGCCGACCGCAATGACCGGCTCGCCGCACTGGTCACGGGGGCCATGGCCGACGCGCTTCCCGCCCGGCTCTCCCTCCAAGCCTTGAAGGAACTCGCATGAACACCGACTGGCACAAGAGCACCTACAGCAACACCGGGGGCAACTGCGTGGAGGTCCGCGAGCTGGCCACCGGCGCCCTGGTGCGCGACACCCAGAACCGGGACGCGGGCCACCTGGAATTCCCCGCCAACCAGTGGGCCGGCCTACTGGCCGGAGTCCGTGCCGACCAGCCCTGAGCGGAAGCGACCGACCTACCTGGGCCGACACCGCACAGGCTGAGGCCAAGCGCAAGCGCGCACACCGACCAAAAGAAAGCGGCCCCGGAAACCTCTGCAGAGCGTCTCCGGGGCTTTCGTGTGCGGCTTGGTAGGCCGCTGACCGGGCTCGTGCCTGAGGCGATCGCAAACACTACGAGTCCACGCGTGACGGAAGGTGATCCCGACACACGCCGCAGACTCAACCAACCCCGGTATGAGACACCCGTGGCTTCCGCCTTCAGATCAGCATGTGACGGTCTCTGAATCTCCCCCTGGTCAATTTCACCCCTCGTTGGGATACCCCAGCTCGCCCAGGTAGGAAATCCTGCTGCGCACCCCGGCTGCAAAGTGCGCCCAGTTAAGCTGTTCCACCGGCTCAGATGGAGTCGGAGAATCTTTTGAGGATGTAATGTAGCAGACCGAATCATACAGAGACTCGTCAATGAGCCTCTGACAGAAAATACCGAATCTATCCTGATAGGAGGTATCATCCCAGATGGATTCAGGCGGAAGAGCCGCCCCCTTGGCGATTCTCACTGGACCCTGGGAACCTTTGGCATCTTCCATGATGAAAAAATACCCCAACCATGGCTTCTCACCTGGATACAGCTTCGCCAGGGCCGCGTGTCGAAGGTCCACAGCGCTACCCAGGGCCTCTTCAACACGGTTATTGTAGTTGTTGCCGAACGAGGGCCCACTCAGCCCTTTGAGCTCAAAAGCCGCCACGAGAGTATTGCGCATACTGACGACCACATCCCATTGTTTCTGTGGACGAAAGTACCCAGGAAGCTCCAATCCTTGCTTCTTCTCAACTCGAATAGAATCTTTGGGGTAACCGGCTTCGATAAAGAACTTTGCTATCAGCCCCGCGACGCTATCGAAGTGTTTACCGGCTCGTACGGAACTGGCGGTTCCAGCACCGACGGCGTCTTTGATCTTGGAGAGATCGTTCTGTGTGCTTTTCACACCCCAGTACTGGGCGATGGCATCCTCGAAGTCCTGACGAGTAACCGCCAACCTGTCCTCCTAGTCGGGAAGATGATCCAGACCGTAGGCGTCCAGCGCCGCTCGTGTTGCTGCGTCCACGTCACGGTTCCTGAAGGCCTCGGCCAGTTGCAGCCGGACCTTATCGCTCAGGCCGGACGGTTGGGGAACCCGGATCTTGCGCAAGTACTGGGCTTGGAACCTAAGGGTGCCACCACGCATCTTGACCGCGTAGGCCTGAACGAAGGCCTGCGCGATCTTGGAGATCAACAGCCCTCCCAAAACCTCCAGGTCCCAGACATCGGAGACGATGTAATAGAGGTTGTGGTGAGGGTAGACGCCCTCCTTGTCGAGGACCGGATGGATAGTGGTCTTCATGTCCGGGAGCAACAGCTTCGGTTTGCCCACCAGGGCATGATCGACCTTGTCGATGGTCTTGTACCAGCGCTCGGGCTGTTGGACCGCGACGTAGCGTTTGCGGAGTAGGTGGGCGTTTTGTGCGAGATAAGTCCGCAAGCGCGGGAACCGGTCCAGGTCAACCAGTTCACCGTTACGGGTCCAGGGGTTGACCAGGTAGTACCCCTGCCATTGGTAGGTGCCGGTCTTGGTGTCCCGGACCATGGCCAACGGCAGGAGCCGGTCTTCCTCCACCAGGGTGGCATCGGTGGTGATGAAGACCTTGTCCGCGCCGGTGGCCACCCCGATGCCCACCCGTGTGCCGACCGTACGGTCTTCTAGGACACTGAACCGGTCGTTGAGGTCTTCCAGCATGGCCAGACGCGCTGGTGAAGCTGTAGGCCAGAGTTCGTCTCCGGAGAACCAGTGCGGCAGCCGAGCTGCTTGGTAGGTCGATTTCTCGATGACCTGGCTCTTGGGTTCCAGGCTCCAGTCGTAGAGCTCCCGCGCCTCAGCCTGGGAGAAGCCCTTCCTGGTATCAGCCGCCACCGCGCTGCCCTGCTGTTGCTTGCTGATGATGGTGATGGCGGGGTAAGCGGAGACCTGTTCTTCGAAGGCATCCACGTCATGCATGGTCAGTACGAAGTCAACGCTGAAGCCGGAGGTCACGAGCTCGCGAAGACGTGCCCCGTACTGGTTGTGCATCCATCGGTCTGCACAGATGAATCCCAGCCGCCCCTGTTCCCGGAGGGTGCGCAAGGCTGCCTCGTAGAAGCCGACGTAGATGTCAGCTCGGCCGCCCATGGTGGGGCATGCTGCCCGGTATCGCGCCATGCGCTCGCGGGGGACGTCTTCGAGGCGGATGTAGGGCGGGTTGCCGACGACGAAATCCACAGCCTGGCCGCGGTGATGCATAAGGAGGTAGTCGCCTTGGGTGACCCAGGCTTGAACAGCACTCTCAACCGTTGGTTCGTCCCACCCTTGAGCCTGCACCTGGGACCGGACCAAGTTTCGGCTGGCCTTGACGTTCGCTTCGAGAAGGTCGAAGGCTCGTAGCGCTTGCCTGGCTTCGCCCAGGTCGCGATTGTGGAGCTTGCAGGATGCGCTGAGCCGTTGCACGATCGGGCCGAGAAACGCCCCGCTTCCGCACGCGGGCTCCACGATCGTGAACGTGGCGAGGTCACGCTCTGGGGTGTAACCCACCAGGTCCAGGATGAGCTCAACGACCCATCCCCGGGTGAAGACCTCCCCATGGGTGATGGCTTCACGCATCGAGGAAGGAAGTCGTTCGGCGGCATCTCGCAGGTCAACGGTAGTCACGAGCTGAGCCTATAGCGTTACGCTCCCCGCCCGTTCCGGCGGAAACCATGGCTTCGACGTACCTCGGTTCAAGGGAGGTAAGGGAGACGAGACCAGCACACGCCATAGCCTCCACTAACCTCGACACGAGACAGATCGAGGCGCAGCCCTGCCATCACAAGTGTGAGCCCGTGAACCACGCCCCTGTCCCTCTTTCAGGGAACAAACGTAGCGATAAGGTCAGTGGCAGCGCTCGGCCACGATCGGTTGGGGAAGAGAGTGACCAACGATCGGCCAGATAGTGCACCAATCAATCTGCGTCAAAGGTTCCGGCATAGGACCCGTCTACGACGAATATGAGCTAGATCAGGTGTTTGCAGATCTGAGTAAAGGTGGTACGAGCTGATGGCCGAGACTGACTGGCGGAAGGTTGTGGATGGACTCCTCCTGCGGTCTGCTGAACCGACACAGGAACAGCGTGATATTGCAAGTGCTTTGGTAATTTCCTTGGATCCGGGAACTCCCGAACTAGTTGCTTCTGCCCTACTCCGCACCCACCTTGCAAAGCCGCTTGGCTTGACTGGAACCCCCCTGATTGGAGACTCGGAGTACGCATATCTCAAACGTGTAGCTGCCGAGACTGATATGCGAATCCCAGCGGAAATCGGCACTCGAGAGCTCCTGGATGCATGGATACAAGTAGCGTGGGCAAAGCGATCCGTTTCCCACCTTGAACGCCTGCGCCCTGCAGCGGGTGATGTGGTGGTCGTCGCCGAAAGATGGAGAACTGAGAGGGTTCGATATGGTGAAATCAGCTCGATCAGTGTCGATGGTCGGTTGAATTTTCGCGGTGGCTATGGAAGAGGTGCGCGCCCACATTGTGTCGAGCGCATCGTGAGAACGGGAGAAAGTGATTACGCTGATCTAGCGCGCAAGGCACGCGAGGAAGCGGTGTCTCACAATCCCCACCCGGAACGCGTCACTAATAGTGACCTGGCCCTGCTTGCCCCTTGGAAGGTCACACGTCAGCCTTCTTTGGCCGATCGAGAAGCATTTCGAGAGGCGCTTGTAGGCGCCACTGAGGAACGACCAATGCAGGTCGCATTAGAGAAGCATCCATCACTTTTGACAAACGCAATAATGGGCGGGAGCCATGGGGTATGGGTCCGCCCCCAGGTGCAGTTCGGGAATCGCTATATGGCTGACTTCCTTATCGCCATCCTCAACTCAGCGGGCCTTCACTGGATTCTCGTTGAGCTGGAGAGTCCAACTCATAGGCTCACAAATTCTGGAAATGGTCGAGCTTCACCTGCCCTTCGGCATGCTGTCGATCAGATCGAAGACTGGCGCGAGTGGATTAAACCCAATCTCTTGTCCGCTCGCGCTCCTCGCGAAAACGGCGGCCTGGGACTTCCGGGCATCACTGAAGACGCGAGAGGACTTATTCTTATAGGAAGAGAAAGTGCTTCAGATGATGCCAAAGAATTTCGGAATCTGCGTTCCAGTCGCGACAGGATCGAAGTCCGAACTTACGATTCACTCCTTCGGGTTGCAGAAGGGGAAGCACCGATGATCCTGGGATACTCCGACGATTAGAAAAAGCCCTAACAGGAGCGACTAGCAAGGCAGGGCTCTTTCAAGTTTCCGAGATGTCGGGTTTGTGATCGATCCCGAAGAACAAGAGCGCGTACTCGGGTAGATCCCGGATCGCGCGGGGAGCGCGGCGCACGGTGATGGACCGCGTCATCTCCTCCTACACCCCGACCGTGCGGGCCCTGCGCCATGCCCGCGAACAAGCCGCCCGCCACGAGCACAGAGCAGACGCCCAGGAGAAGGCACCGGTAGTGGCGATGCCCACCACTGTTTCGTGCCGGGTGTGATGGAGGCTCTGGTGTGTCCTGCGGCATTCGGGCTCGTCCACCTCCAGGCCGAACCGGTGGTCAACGTGATCGGTGAGCGCACCACCGCCCACCAACGGTTCGAGACCCCGCTGGCCTCCGACATGGCTGGCCTTCACCCGCCCGGTGCCCCAACACCACCTCCAACAAGCAGACCCGGGGCCACCGGCACCGCCCGGACCGCACGCACCGGGTGGGACACCCACCCGAACCCGAGCCTGCGATGGTCACCGTCTTCACCCGCTCGTACGAGCGTTCTTCCAAGTAGAGTTAAGGCGCAACCCGGATCCGCTGTGCCCTGTGCGACAGGAAGTATTCCGGTAGGTCGAGGAGGCATCAATGGCACGCTCATCGTTCGTCAGTTTCCATTACCAGCGCGATCACTGGCGGGTCCAGCAGATCCTGAATATGGGTGCCCTGGAGCGGCAGGTAGAACTGCCCGCACAGAAGTGGGAAGAGGTTAAGAGGCAGGGTGACGCTGCGGTCCAGGCGTGGATCGATGAGCAGATGAAGTACAAGCAATCGGTGATCGTCTTGATCGGCAACCAGACAGCGTCGCGAAAGTTTGTGAGATACGAGATCGCTCGTGCATGGTCGATCAAAAAGCCGATGCTGGGCATCCGAATCCATGGCCTGAAGGACTCCCAACAGGACACCGACCGGCCTGGCGCCAATCCCTTCGAGTCATTCGGCTTCTCTGACAGCGCCAGGACATACGCCGACTTTATTCCTGTGTACGATCCGGCTGACTACACCGGGCGGTTCGCACCTACGAGCTCAGACATCTACGCAGCAATCCAGCGGAACATCTCCACCTGGGCTTCGAACGGGTACAAAAAACCATGACGATCTCAGCACAAGACCAGGGCTGTCCTTTCTGCGCGATCGCGCAACAGCGCGCTCCGGCCCGGGAAGTGCTGCGCACTGAAGACGTTGTGGCGTTCCTGCCCGACGTTCCTGCTGTGCTTGGTCATACTTTGCTCATACCTCGTCAGCACGCGCGTGACATCTGGGACGTCGACGTCCGATTGGGGCAAGCGCTCACGAACGCAACTCGGCAGGTCGTAGCAGCGGTCTCAGCTGCCACCGGCACCCGTGAGCTCAACATCATCCAGTCCAACGGCGCCGCCGCAGGGCAGTCAGTGTTCCACCTGCACGTCCATGTCGTGCCCCGACGTCACGGCGACCGTATGCCCCACCTCTGGCCGCCCGATGCCAATTGGTCACCTGGAGCCCTCGACGTGATCGCCGGTGAATTGCGCTCAGCGTTCCCCGGGACCGAAGACAGCTGAAAGGCGTTCTGCAGAGACACTCAGCGCAGGACAGGTGATCGATCAACGGCCAGAATTCACCACGGGTTCTTCGACATAAGCACGATCCTGGGTTTTTGGTGCGCCTTCATCACTGTTCGGTTCCGCAGTAAGTGCCAGCGTTAACCACACCATGACACTCACTAGGATGATCACACCGTAGAACAACAGCAGACTGATCGATAGCCCTACTTTCCATGACTGACGAGCCGCGTACTCGGCTGGTTTGATCTCAAAGTCCGCCACTCTCTTCGCCGCGACGTCATCGAACATCTTGCGGAACGCACGCTCCTGCCGAAGAAAGTAGGTGTCTAGCACCCAGAACGACAACGCTGGCAAGACCGCCACCAACGCCAGCAGCGGCTCGCCTCTAGATACCGCGAATCCCAGTAATGCAGAGGATACCGTTAGAGCCCACCCCTTCATCACGAAGGAGTTGTTCGCCAGACGGTTGATCACTGCTTGAACGAAGTCCATGTGTTTGTGGTGATCAGAACGGTCCACCTCACGGCTCTCGCCGCCTTGCGCCGCACTCATAGCTTCACCAAGTCCTCGAGCCGCCCTTGACCGTTCACAAACGAGGCCAATGATTCACCCTGTCGCCGAGAGTGGCTAAGCACATAAGGTCGGATCTGATCGTCCGCATTCACCTTCTCGATGACCCTGTACAAACCCAGGTACTCCTCACCATCGAACGCGCTCAAGCCATCGCCATCGACCGGGAGGATTGAAACACGCGAACCATCTCGAATACCGTCAAAGTAGCCCAACTCCCATGGCATCCACCGAGATTTCCGGGCAGCACGCGAAGTGGCGTAGATAAGCGACCTTGACTGCTGCATTCGCTGACGAAGCCTGGCTGCAGTGGCCGAGGAGACGCGGGACCGGTCCAACTCCGGGTCATCGACCCAGTCGACGTAAACACGCAATCCCTGATCGCTGAGCAGGCCACGCAGCCCAAGAATCACCTGCGCATCCTGGAAGCTGTGGCTGAGAAACACGTCAAACGGTCCCACCGCAGACTTCGCCGACTCGCGCAGCCGCTCACGCGCACCCTCCGCGGTCAGCCCACCTGCTCTCGCCCGCAACTCCCGCATCGTGTAATAGTTCGCCACAACGGCTCCCTCCTGCCACAAGCAATTCAAGCACCTACCACTGTCACTGCGGAAGACATCAGGCTAAATGCGAAGATGACCTGATCAAACGCGATGGCCGATAGAGGACACGTGCCCGGCTCGGATGGGGTGACCCGAGAAAGCCGAAAGCCGGCCGAGGTCCTCACGAGGTGTCATCGGATGTCGCCGTCAGCCTGTACGTGCTCCGTTCGTGCTCCGCAGTTTTGGACCGGGGCGACACCACATGGCACCACGTGGCACAGGACGGCATCCGGATTCGGATGGTGTGGGACGCAACGGCACGAAGTGATACCCTTCTAATCCGATGGCCGCAGGTTCGAATCCTGCCGGGTACGCCCTAAAACCCCAGTTCACAGCCTCGCTGGACTGGGGCCGGGGCGTGCTGTCCTGCCGGTGGGTCCAGGGTGGGACCGAGGTGGGACCAGCACCAGACCCCGCCGACCACCCCTCCCCCGCACCTGACGACGCACTTTTCCGGCATCCTGAAGCACCAACCACGCTGTTCGCTCGGCCGCCTCGCGGGCCACCTCCGGCAGCACACTGGCATAGGTGTCCGCCGTGAGCACGATGCTCGCGTGCCCCAGCATCGCCTGCACCACTTTCAGCTCCACCCCCGCCGCCAACGCCAACGTCGCAGCCCCGTGCCGCAGATCGTGGAACCGCACCGGCGGCAACCCGCTCGCGGTGTTCAGCTCGCGGAACAGGCGCGACAACCGTTCCGGGGCCATCGGGCCGCCCCGCACCGCGGTGAACACGTACCCGCGAGGGTTCCACTGCGGGCCGTGTTCGGCGGCCTCGGTCTGCTGGCGGTGCCGGTGGCGGCGCAGTACCCCCAGCGTGGTGTGGTCCAACATCAACGTGCGGCGGCTCGCAGCGCTCTTGGGCTCCGACTCCACCATCCCCTCTCCCGGGTGGGTCTGGAGCTGGCGGGCCACCCCCACCGTGCCGTGGGCCAGGTCGATATCCTCCCAGCGCAACCCCACCACCTCGCCCCGGCGTAGCCCGGTCATCACCACCAGGTGGAACAGCGCGTACAACGCGTGGTCGGAGACGAAGTCCAGGAACTGGCGGGTCTGCTCCACCGTCCACACCGCCACCGCCGGCCGCTCCACGCCCTGCTCCCACCGGGCCACGGCCTGGTCGGTCCACACCACCGGACGGGCACTCTCACCGTTGTCCAACCGCAGGCCCTTGGCCGGGTTGGAGGCCAGCAGCCGTTCTCGGACCGCGGTGTTCAACGCCGCCCGCAGCGTGGCCCGCACCCGTTGTACCGTCGCCGCGGACAAGAGTTTGCCACGGGGTGTGGTGTGGCGGGAGATCCGCTCGAAAGCCTGCCGCGCCAGGGCGGGGGTCAGCTCCTCCAGCGGCACCCCGCCCAGATACGGGTTGAGGTAGCGGTCGATGTGCTCCTGGTAACCGACCCGGGTGCGTGCCCGCAACCGGGTCCGACCGTCCAACCACTGCTGGAGCCACCCGCCCACCGTCCACACCGCCCCCCGCGGCTCCCGACTCATCCCCGCGGGTTCTCCTCAACGCCGCACGCGCGGCCTCACGCGAGGCGAACCCGCCCCGACGCACCCGACACCGGCCGCCCAGGCCCTGGTCCGCCTCGAGCGAGAAGTACCAGCTTCCATGCCCGCGCGAGTGCAACCGCGGACACCCGCTCCCGACCCACTTCGAGGTACCGCCCATCCTGCACCCGCACCGCTTGAACACCGAACCAGACCCGGACATCACCAGCCCAATCTCACACCCAAGAGACCGGAAAAGGCGAGCGATGGGAGACAGAGCAAGGGAAGATGACATAGAACGAAACAGTGGATGTCTGTGATATTGCCAGTCCGGCAACCAGACCGGTGCGCTCTGTCCGTATGTGGACAGGTGAGAAAGTTTCAGCTTCACGCCCAGGTATTGATGCTGGTTATCGGAGATAACTATGAAAGAGAGCATCAGCGAGATGATCCCGTGCTGCAGCTCACATGACCGCGCTTGTTGGCGGATGGTAGTTTGCTCGGGCCCGATGGAGTAAACCCCAGCCCCTGATTAACCATCGCCAACCACCTCCCCTTTCGCGCCCCGGTTCGGGAAGGTGACATCCCCAGGATATTCAATGAAGCGCTTCTTTCGCCCTGCCCAGATCATCACTGTTGTCCTGACCATGACCGTCCTGGTCGGCGGAATAACTCCTCAAGACTCAGGGAGTATTGATTCGCAGCAGGCGTCCGACAGCGGCCCCCTTCCCGCAGCCCAGCAGAACCCCATACCGCTGGAGGAGCGACAACAACAGCTCGGCGGAATCCCAGAAGGTGAGGGATACTCGGTTTTAGATCCCACAAAAGAGGAATCCCCAGAAATTAGAATAGAAACACCTGAACCCAAGATTTCACAGGGCATCATCATGCCCATCATTCATCAGGTTTCTTTTCAAATGCCATGGGGAGCGACGTCGGCGAGCCCTCGGGTGATCCCGGGAACCACAATTCGGACAATAGTCCAGGTCGGGCACCACGATACGACCAGCCCGTTGGCTCCGGGAGAGGTTCGATGGCGCGATGTCGAAGTGACGTGGGAGGTTTGGCCTTGCGGACTTCCCTCCCGGAAGATCATCTATGATTTTGACCAGGTGATCAGCGCACCCTACGCGAACAGCCTCGGAGACAGACCTGAGGTCAGCGCAAATATACCCATCCCAGAAAACTTGGGATGCAGTCCCCTATTCGGGGAAATGGTCACCGTAAATCCGACCCTTAAGGTAGTGGACGACGGAACACCAGGGGCAACCTTTAGAGACGGGAACAGGTTTGTTCATTTGTATGCAAATCCTCACCTGAATTCCGCTTCCTTGTGCGCGCCCGAGTGCATCGGAACCGGTGGCTTGACGCAGCCGGTGAACACCCGCGGATCCGGAATCAACACCGCCACGGGCAACTACGCGACCTCGGTCAGCGATGCCGGTTTCCCCTCCGCTCAGCAGCCGTTCGAGGTGAAGCGCTCCTACAGTTCGGGCAACACGACCGGTGGCAGCCTGGGGCCGGGGTGGAGTCTGCCCTGGGAAACGTCCCTGACTTCGAACTCGGGCGGATCGGTGGTACTGCGTGAGGAGTCCGGGGCGACGCTGACCTTCACCCGAAACACCAACGGCAGCTACCGGCCACCGACGGCAGCCCGTTCCGTTCTGGCGAGCGCATCCGAGGGGTGGACGCTGACCACGCCGGACAAACGCGTCCTGGCCTACGACGCGCAGGGGCGTTTGACCTCGATCACCGACCGTGGGCGACAACTGCTCACCGTTGACTATGAGAACGGGCGACCGATCCGCGTGGTCGACTCCTCCGAACGCGAGTTCCTCCTGGCCTACACCGGTGACCGGTTGACGCGGGTGACGCTTCCCGATGGCCGGTACATCCAATACTCCTACAGCGGGGGCAGGCTCACCGGTGTGCGCGGTCTGGACGGCAACACCACCGGCTACGGGTACGACGCCGAGGGGCGCCTGGAACAGGTGACCGGCCCGGACGACCACCGCCTCCTGGAGGTGTCCTATGACGGGCAGGGGCGGGTGAGTGAGCAGACCGACGCGGCCGGTGCCGTCACCGAGTTCTCCTACACCAGCGAGCACGGGTTCGACAGCACGCACACCACCACGCCGTCCGGGGGGATCTGGACCGATGTCTACGGCGGCAACGTGCTGCTGGCGCAGATCGACCCGTTCGGCAACATCACCGACTACACCTACAACGGCGACCTGAACCGCACCTCCGTGCGCGACCCACTCGGACGCACCACCACCTACACCTACACTTCTGGACGTCTGACCAGGGCTTCGACCGGTGCGTCCAGCACGGCCTGGACCTACGACGCCGATGGCAACGTCGCGAGCGTCAGCGACGGTGCTTCCCGTGCGGTGTCGTATGAGTACACCGCCCAGGGGCGGTTGGCGGCGACCGAGGACGACCTGGGCAACCGCACCTCCTACGCCTACACCTCCGACGGTCTGCTGGAGTCGGTCACCACACCGCGTGGTAACACCACCGGGTTCGAGTACGACGCCGATGGCAACCCGACCGCGGTGATCAGTCCGTCGGGTGCACGCGAGGAACGTGAATACGACGCCGCTGGGCGGGTCGTAGCCGTCATGGACCCGCGCGGCCAGGACGCGACGGATCCGGATCGGTACACGACCCGGTTCACCTATGACGACGCCGACCGAGTCACTTCCATGACCCTGCCCGGTGATGGTGGGACCGAGGGGTACACCTACGACGCCTACAGCAGCCCGATCACTGTCACCGATGCCGCGGGCCGCACCACCACCTATTCCTACGACGTTCCCGGGCGTCTGGCGGAGGTGACCGCCCCCGGCGACCTCGTGACTTCCTACACCTACGATGCGGCGGGCAACCCGGCCACCGTCACCGCACCCGACGGCGGCACGACCTCCTTCACCTATGACGAGGCCGACCGGCTGCT
This sequence comes from Nocardiopsis sp. N85, assembly GCF_028882275.1. GTDB lineage: Bacteria > Actinomycetota > Actinomycetes > Streptosporangiales > Streptosporangiaceae > Nocardiopsis > Nocardiopsis lambiniae. The sequence goes on along the minus strand of NZ_JARBUT010000004.1, from coordinate 186,346 downwards.
GACCGTGGTGTCGCCGCGCGGCAACGCCGACGGGGTGGACCCGGCCGATTTCACCTGGACCTACGGCTACGACGAGGCCGGCCAGCAGACCACCCTCACCGACCCGCTGGGCCACACCACCGCCTACGCCTACGACGCCGACGGGCATGTCGTGCAGACCACCGACGCCCGCGGCATCGTCCGCAAGGTCACCTACGACCAAGGCGGTCTGGTGCGCACGGTGGTGGACGGCAACAACCGGGTCGAAACCCGCCACTACGACGACGCCGGGCAACTGGTGAGGGTCACCGACCGGCGGGGGAAGAACACCGCCTTCGGCTACGACGCCGACGGCAACCTCGTCGAGCAGCGCACCCCCACCGGTGCCACCACCACCTACGCCTACAACGCCGACGGGCTGCTGGTCACCACCGTCGACCCACGCGGCAACACCGAGGGGTCCGCCCCGGAGGACTTCGCCTGGACCTACGCCTACGACGCCGCAGGGCTGCTCACCACGACGACCAACCCGTTGGGTCACACCCAGTCGGCGGCCTACGACGAACTAGGTAGGGTCACCGAGCTCACCGACGGGCTCGGACAGAGCACCGGCTACACCTATGACGTCCTGGGGCGTCTGGTGGAGGTGACCGCTCCCGAGGGCGGGACCACCTCCTATACCTACGACACGGCGGGCAACACCGCCTCGCGCACCGACGCCAACGGCCACACCACCACCTACGGGCACGACCCGGCAGGGCGGTTGACCTCGGTGACCGACCCGCTGGACCGCACCCGGGAACTCGCCTACGACCTGGACGGCAACCTGGTCGCCCAGAGCAACGCCCGCGGCCACACCACCGCCTACCGGGTGGACGCCCTGGGCCGCACGGTCGAGGCCACCTACTCCGACGGCACCCCCACCGTCACCACTACCTACAACGCCACCGGCCAGCCCGTGGAGGTCACCGACGGCACGGGTACCCGTACCTTCACCAACCTGGACAGCGAAGGCCGCCCCCGTACCGTCACCCTCCCCAACGGGCAGGGGAGCCTGACCTACGTCTACGACAACACGGGCAACATCACCTCGCTGCGCACCCCCGACAACCGGACCACCACCTACACCTTCAACGACGACGGCCGCGTGGCCGCGCAGAACACCGCCGGGGCCCACCGGACCGACTACGGCTACGACCCGGCCGGCAACCTGACCACCATCACCAGCCCCACCGCCAACGGACACCTGGAGGCCCGCACCTACGACCCGGCCGGGCACCTGGCCACCGCCACCACCACCCGCGGCGCCGCCACCCTGTCCTCCTGGGAACTGGTGCGGGACCCCAACGGCCAACCCCTGCGCGTGGACGAGTCCAGAGCCGGGGCCGAGAACCGGCGGATCTTCTCCTACGATCCCAACGGCCGCCTGATCGGCGAATGCGCCGTCTCCCCCACCGACGAGGAGTGTCCCGAGGGTGCGGAGGAGACCACGGTCTACACCTACGACCAGGTCGGCAACCGCCTCACCGAACAGACCGGCACCGCCACCACCAGCTACACCTATGACGCCGCCGACCAGATCACCACCGCCACCCAGGCCGGTGCCAGTACCTCCTACGTCCACGACGCGGACGGCAACCTCACCTTCGACGGCACCACCACCTACTCCTACGACGCACCGGGCCGCCTGACCAGCGCCCAGACACCGCAGGGCACCTACGAGCACATCTACGACGCCGACGGCAACCGCGCCACCACACACCTGGACGACACGCTTCAGCGCACCGCCGTGTGGGACGTGCTGCGGCCCCTGCCTCAGATGGTCGGGGAGTACAACGGCAGCGGGACACTGGCCGCCATCTACGGCTACAACCCGCACGGCCAAGTCCAGACCCAGAGGCACGCCTCGGCCGGGTTCCAGCAGTACCACCTGGACTGGCACGGCTCGGTCGCCGACACCACCAACGCCTCCGGCGCCCCCCAGCACCGGTACTCCTACACCGGATTCGGGACAACCGAGCACACCGCCGTTGACTCCGGGGCTCCGACCAACCCGTTCACCTACACCGGCCAGTACACCGAACCCGACGGGCGCGTGTACCTGCGAGCCCGCGACTACCGGGCCGACCTGGGACGCTTCACCAGCACCGACCCCGCACCGCGCTCAGCCGCCGATGGCTACACCAGCGCTTACGCCTACGCCGAGAACCTGCCCACGACCCTGACCGACCCCTCGGGCCGGTGCCCGATCTGCGTCAGCATCGGTATCGGGGCCGCGTTCGGCGCGGCCATCGAAGGCGGCATCTACGCCTACACCGCCGAGGACTTCACCTGGGGCGGCTTGGGGGCGGCCGCGGGCCGGGGTGCGGTGATCGGGGCCGTGGGCGGTGCCCTCATGCCCGGGGCCGGCAACCTCGCCGCCCGCTCGTTGAGTCTGACCGGCGGGCGTGCGCTGGCCCTGTCGGCCGGGGTCAACGCCGCCGTCGGAGCCGGATTCACCTGGGCCGCCAACACCTTCCAATGCCGCCCCACCGGCCCAGCAGACCTACTCTTCGGAGCCCTCGGCGGTGGTACAGGCAGTCTCCTGTGGAGCCGTTTCGGACGCCTGTGGGACATCCCCGAAGCCCAGGCCGCAGCGGGCCGCCCATGGTGGGGTCTGCCTGCGGGAGAAGCCCGGTTCTCGGGCACTCCCTACTACACGCCCCACACGCCTCGGCTGCGCGATCTCGTCAACCCGGGCCGTGGGAACATGAACTGTGTGTACTGCGCAGAGGCGGCGGATCAGACCATGGCGGGGCGTCCGACCACGGCACGTCTGGGAGGCCCTGCAACCTGGTCGGAAATAGTTCAGCTGGGCACACCCCGTTTGCGTAGCAGTCTTTCCAACGTGGTGGACGACATGGCTCGCTGGGGTGAGGGGGCGCGCGCCATCGTCGTCGGTTATCCCCGAGAGCGCGGGGCGATCGGCCATGCTTTCAATGTCAGAAATGACCAAGGGCACATCGTCTTCCTTGACTCCCAAACAGGCATTGCAAGCCATGTCGACAGGTGGAACCACTACTACATCATCAGGAGAAATTAAATGTCGCAACTCGACCGAGAAAGCGCCCTCGCCAAAGCCGAAGAGTTCCTTGCGTCAGAATCAAAAGAATGGAAGCACAAAGACATTAAAATCATTCACGACAAAGCATTTCAACACGAAGGACGCCTCATCGCCCCCTACAACACCGTTTCATACCTGAATACAGGAAAGATGGAGCATGGGCTTGTGGGCAATGTGCCCATCGAGGTCGACATGGAAACCGGAGAATGCGAATTCATCGACATCATGAAGGTTCTGGATTACAGGGACATGGGGTATCCGATTTAACTTCCAGTCCGATGGGCGCAGGTTCGAATCCTGCCGGGTGCGCCACAAGCTCCCGGATCACACGGGGCGTAACACCTCACCTCCGAGGAAGCGTCGTGGCGACGGGGCCAGGGTGGGACCGTGGTGGGGCCTGGCCCATGCCCGCCCTCCGGGCCCGTCTGCGTAGACGCGACCTGCCCGAGGCGCGCAGTACCAGCCAGGCTGTCCGCTTCGCAGCCTCCCGAGCGACCTGTGACAACACACTGGAATAGGGGTAAGCGGCCAGTACGGTGCTCGCGTACCCCGCTCCCGCCCGCGGTCCTCGGCTTCTTTCTGTTGCGCCACTGGCGGCGGCGTAACACATCGGTAGTGGCGAGGTCCAACACGAGGCTGCGGTGGCTCGCGGCACTCTTGGGCGCCAACTCCACCAACCCGCTCCTATGGGCCTGAAGTTGGCGCTCGATGCTCGCCGTCTCCTTGACCAGATTCTCCAGCCGGACCCGCAGGGAGGGCTCGAACAGGTGCGCCGTCCAGGCCAGGGCGTGCTGGACGTCCGCCTCAGAGTGGAACACCGGTCGCGTCCGCCGCAGCTCACCCAACCACGCCTCCACCCGCGGCCCCCAGCAACCCGCCATACGCAAAAACTAGCGCGGCTACGGGCCCAGCAGCAGTCTCCTCCCGGCACCGGGAACAGCCCCAGAGGATGACGCCGACCATGCGGGGTCGCCGCTCCCGTCTGTGTGCCGGGAGGCGATCCCGGCACACACCACGGCCTCCAGGGAACCTGGTACGAGACAGGCCGCGCGTCACCCGGAATTGTCGGTGCCTCGTGACAGACTTGACGTAGCTACTTGAACAGCACAGGAAAGAGGGGTGTCCGGTGGCCGACCTCCACCCAACAACTCACCTGCAGGCCGCCGCCTGGGTGCCCGACGACGATCCCGAGCGCCCATGGGATGAGGCGGCAGATCTGGCTGCCGACTGGATCTGGGAGCGCAGCGAAGCAGAGAGCTTCAGGCCGCTCCTGGTGACCAACACCCTTCAGAACGCCAGGGGCATCGAGAGCCTGGAGGAGATTGCTCGGGAGGGTGGCCAGGCCACGCCGCAGGGCAAGGGCCAATTCGAGCGTGGCCCGGTGCTGGCCTATGTGCCGGACGAGCGGACTCTGACGCTCGCTCTCAACCTGGCTCGTGGTTACTCGCTCGCCGTGGTCGAGACCGTGAGCTTCCCGCTGGCGGAGTGGGCGGCCAGCGCCGGAGCGATCAACCTGTTGGATGGAAGTACCAGCACTAGCGCGCTGCCAGATGATGTCAAGGACGACCTCGATCACGTAGCGTTCTTCGGCGGCAACAACGGCTGGACCGGGCCACACGAGAAGGAGCACGCCCGTAACCACCTGACGCGTCACGTCCAGGCCGGCCGCCTCTCGCCGGAGCAGGCGGCGTCCTACGTCGTGGCCAAAGGGGTCCCAGACCGAGGTGCCAAGCGCCTTCGCCTGCTCCTTGAGAAGGTTGGGTGAGGTAGCGCCGTGGCAGGAGCGAAGTTCTTCAAGTACCACTGGAACCGGTTGGAGAAGGGTTCCACTGTCGTCGTCAGCCTGAGCAAGGCGGCGAACGTCCGCCTCATGGACAGCACCAACTTCAACGCCTACAAGAACGGTCGAAGCCACCGCTACAGCGGCGGCCTAGTTACGAAGACGCCGTTCCGCATCCGGGTGCCGAGGACGGGCAGTTGGTACCTGACGGTCGACGTCATGGGGCTCAAGACAGCCAGCGTCCGACACTCGGTAGAGGTGGAACCCCCGCCACTGCCGACCGCGAAGTCCGCCCCGCTCCAGTCCTTGAGCGGTATCCGCCACGAGCGTCCCTCTATAGTGCCGGACGGCAACGGCGAGACCTGGGACGTATTCATCTCCCATGCCAGCGAGGACAAGGAGGCTGTAGCGGAGCCGCTCGCCGAAGAGCTGCGTACCCGCGGGCTCAAGGTCTGGCTCGACAAGACCGAGCTGCGCATCGGGGACAGCCTGCGACGCAAGATCGACTACGGGCTCGCACACAGCACGTTCGGTGTCGTCATCCTGTCCAAGTCGTTCTTCGCCAAGGGGTGGCCTCAGTACGAGCTGGACGGGATTGTGGGGATGAGCGTCAACGGCGATCAGCGAATGCTGCCGATCTGGCACGAGATCTCCCGAGACGAGATCGCCAGGCAGTCGCCGTCCCTGGTCGACAAGATCGCCCGCAACACCGCCCTGAACACCGTCGCAGAGATCGCGGACGAGATCGCCACGGTCGTCCAAGACGCCGTAGATGCGTAGCGACATCCAGGAACTTCACAACACAGCCTTCGCCAGGCACAACCGCGCGAAGATGAAGCGGTGTGAGTTCGGTGAGTGAATCTCCCCGAATTGTTTAGTGACTGGTGGCATTTACCGGGTTCGAGGGAACTTGTTCCGTGCGTAGTCGTGCAACGGTAGGTTGACCGGCATGAGCAGCTGGGCCAGCCGATTCGGGGCGTGGATCGAGCACCTGAGGCGTACACGGCCGGTGTTCCACTCGAAGTCGGACCTGGTGCACTCCCTCGCCCGCAGCATCCGCGCCTGCGACCCGTCCCTGGAAGTCCACCCCGGTGAAGGCCGGGGAACCGAACGCGTGGACCTGCGCGTGTCCATCCCCTCGTTGGGCGCGCACCTGGCCCTGCGGCTGCGATACCCTCGGGCCGCCTGGACCGAGACCGTGGCGGGTGAGCGCTTCGCCCTCAAGAACCACGGCGCCCAGGAGCTCACCTGCTACGACGTGGTCCGCGACATCCGCGACCTGGAACAGCTGACCGACCGGCACCTGGGCTGGAGCGGCGGCGTCCTGCTCCTGACCAACGACCCCCTGTACTGGAAACGCCCCGACCACGACCGTCCCGCCATCCACGACGCTTTCCGTCTCTACGAAGGCGCCCACCTGGCGGGCGTCCGTGCCTGGCGCCCCTACGCTGGCCAGGGCACCACCGACAAACGCGAAGAACCCCTGGCGCTGCGCGGCGCGTACCGGTGCACATGGTCACGGTACTCCGGGCTCGAAGGCCACAAAGGCGACTTCCGGCTGCTGACCATCCCCATCGGCAGACGAATACCCCGATGACAGCCGCCTCTCGAGCACCGCGCTGTCATCGGCAATCTGCACAGACCCGTTTCCACCGCCCGGCAAGCCGAACCGGCGCACTTCGACCGTCGAACGAGAACCTCGCGAGGTGCCATCGGACGCCGCCACCGGCCCGTTTGTGCTCCGTTCGTGCTCCGCAGTTCCGTACTGACACGACACCGGGCGGCACCGCACGGCATCCGACGGCACGTCGGATCGGATGGGGTGGCATGAAACGGTACGTAGCGACACGCCACGGTACGTAACCAGCGAACTTCTAATCCGATGGCCGCAGGTTCGAATCCTGCCGGGTGCGCCACAAAACCCCAGGTCAAACTGGGCGCACGAGTCGAACAGACGAGGCGCGAGGCCCGTCTGGGGCCCGTTCGTGCTCCATACGTGCTCCCCAGTTGCACCTCAGTACAAGGTACTCCCACCGGACTGAGAACCGCCGCCCTTACAGGGTGCCCCGCCCCCGACACCGGGCGCCGAAACCGCGTGGGGGCGGACACGGCCGTGTGCCGCCATGTCCGCCCCCAACACCCCACGCCCTACCCTGGGGGCCGTCCGGGGTGTCAGCCGCCCACACCCCGACACGGGCGCCGCCCCGCGCAACAACAGCGCGGTCGCTTCCGCCGCCGCCTTGGCCACGTCCGGGAACGCCGACTCGTAGGTGTCCTCAGTGGAACGTGGTCGCGTAACACCCCTCATTCGGCACCACCTCCATGCCCGACCCCGCAGCCTGAGCGAGCGAGACGATGCAATAGCGCAGCACGGCAGATGTCGGCCCTGCGTTAGACGCTGCGGTCGGTCTGCGGTGGAGCATCCGGCCGTGCGTACACCCCGGCCGGGCCGATCAGCAGGTGCCGGTGTCCTTCCGGAGCGGTCTCGACGGCTTCTTCGATATGGACGAGGAACAGCCGCAGTCCACCGATCTCAGAAGCGGTGTCCGGGAACAGTTCGCTGATGCCCTCCATGGACCGCAGATGCTCTCCCAATCTCGGAGGGTCCACATGCAGCATGTACGGAGGGTCCAGGTCACGGCCTTGCCACCGGCGAACCAGGACCCCCATCCGGTCGGGGGCCTCGTCGGCTAGGCCGTCATCCAGGTTGAGTCGGCGCACGAGTTCGGCGAACAGCAATGTGTCGTCCATGAGCCCTCCAGCGCCTAGCCGCGCCGAGGGTAGGCAGTGATGATGTTGCGTGACTCGTTGGCCACGGAGACTATAGGCCGATAAGTACTGATGACGTTCCCGTCACCGTCTCGGATCTGCACAGGCGCCGTGAACGCATAGGTGTCGTTTCCGGACTTATAGGTAGCAGATTCAGGTGCGATGAGAATCTGTTCGATTGCAAAGTCAGCGAACGACCGCCAGTTGTCGCCTATCCGAACGGCGATGTTGTTCCAGTCATCCATGTGCCTGTCCTTAATGTGCCGGTAGCCCCAACCTGGGGATCCACACTTGAGGTAAGCGCTACTTCCAGAAAGACCACCTTTTTTAGTGAATGTACGGACAAGCTTGCTGTTGTCGTCCTGCACCCCGCAGGCCGCTCAGGTCTGAGAACGCTCCTGCGACACCCGGTACTCGACTCCGTTGATCTCTGCGTAGTAGTCCTCGGCTGCGACCGCCGGTAGAACATGTGTGGCATGGGCCTGTGCCGGTGGGGCAAGGAGCGTGAGCGCCATCAGGGCAGCCAAAAAACCGGGAATCTTCTTGATCATTTCGGGCGAACTCCTCACATCCCGCATCCGATTAACGAAAGCACACCGAGTTCATTCCACAATCCGACGGCGAGAAAACCAACTTCGTGAAGTGCGCGACCTTTTCCGGCTCATCACATTTCAGGGTGTAGAAGCGGCCTGAACCCGCCGGTCTCCAGTAACGACCGGGCGATGTAGTTGGTGAGGTTGCGAAACCCCAGCGCGGAACCGCGCAGATGCTCCAGGCGGCCGTTGATCGCCTCGGTCGGACCGTTGCTGGTACCGGGGCGTTCGAAGTACGCGAGCACGTCGGCGGCCCGCTTCTTCAGTGTCCGACCGAGCGTGACGAGCTCTGTGAGCGGGGGCGGGACGCCGTGGCCGAGCGAGCTGATCAGGGCGGCCATGAGTTCTCGGCCGCGGGCCCGGTCGGGGTGGCGGTAGGCGGTGATCATCCGCTGGTAGATGCCCCAGGTCGCTTCGACCTCGACGTGTTCATCGGTCGCGAACAGGTCCGCGAGCCGATCCCTCTGCTCAGCGGTGAGCAGATCGGCGCCGGTGTGCAGGGTCCGGCGCGCGGAGTAGAGCGGGTCACCCTTGTGGCCGCGGTGGCCGTTGATCGCCGGTTGGACCCGGCGTCGGCACCGGTCGAGGGCATCGCCGGCCGGGCGGACCACGTGGAAGGGGTCCATCACCGCCACGGCGTCGGGCAGCTCTTCGGTGGCGGCGGTCTTGAAACCGGTGAAGCCGTCCATCGCGACGATCTCGACGGCGTCGCGCCAGGCCCGGGCCCGCTCGGCTAGCCAGGTCTTGAACGCTTGCTTGGAGCGGCCCTGGACCATGTCGAGCAGGCGGGCCGGTCCGGTTCCCTCACGGATGCCGGTCAGGTCGATGATCACGGTGACGTACTTGTCGCCGCGGCGGGTGTGACGCCACACGTGCTCATCGACCCCGATGGCCTTGACACCGTCGAACCGGTGCCCGTCATCGATCAGGACCCGCTTGCCCTCGGCGAGGACCGCGTCGTTGGCGGTGTTCCAGGAGACCCCGAGCCCTTCGGCGACCCGGGCGACGGTCAGGTGGTGGACCACGATCCCTTCCAGTGCCCACCGCAGTCCGCGGCGCGACAGACCGGCCCGTGGTTCCGCGGCCTTCGAAGTGTCTTGGCGCCACACGTGCCCGCAGCCGGTGCATCGGTAGCGGCGCACGATGACCTTCAACGTCGTGGGTCGCCATCCGAGCGGCTCGTGTGCCGGCCGTCGAGTCACGGTGTCACGCGGTGCGCCTTGGCAGCCGCAGCGGCGGCACCACTCATCGGGCTCGACGACCCGGCACAGGAGCACCGCTCGATCGGGTTCGAGACGCTGCCCCACAGCCTCAAGACCGAGGTCGTCGAGACGGCAGAACGTGGTCAGGTCAGGGCACGCGAAGGTAGTGTCATCCACGTCGAGGTCTTCCGGATGGGCAGTGTGAGAACTTCCATCCTCGGGAGACCTCGACGTCTATCCCGGGACCGACCCGCCCACCGGCGCTACACCCTCAACTGCGAAGAGCCCTCAAAGATCGCGTTGGCCAACTCCAAACGAGTTCGCCACCTGCGCCGATCCAGCAACTCGACCTGCATGCGCGACCAGAACGACTCGATGACGGCATTGACGCTCCTATAGTTGTCAACTCCCGGTAAGAGCTGCTCGGGGTGCTGGGCGGAGTAAATGCCAGACCTCGCGGATGACATACCGCTTGAGGCACCGGATGATCTCGCGTTTGGCCCTGCCCTCGGCGGTGCGGCCGGGACTACCCGATCCTTGCGGGATCCGGTGCAAGAAGACTGACAGTCGTAGCAGTCCCCGATCGATCCCATCGAGGGCACCAGGCCGGACTCCTTGTGCACCCGCCGCACCCCGTAGACGCCGTTGGACGCGGCGTGGATCTGGCGGATGGTGTCGGTGAGCAGCACGTGTCGGATCGAGCGGGCCGAGGGTCCGCGGTCGCGCCAGGCGTAGAACCCCGACTCCGATACCCCCAGGACCCGGACGGCGACCTGGACCGGATGTCCCTCGGCGGCCATCACCGTGATCGCCTCGAACCGTCTTTTGGGGCACCACCTTCCCCAGCAGCTCAGTGGCCCGGCGGTGGATGGCCGGTTCGGCCTCCAGTTCGACGATGCGCTTGTTGGCTGCGGCCAGTTCGGTCTTCTCGGTGCTGGTCAGGCCCGGGGCCAGACCTCGGTCGATACGGTCCTGGCGCCGCCAGGCGTAGATCGTCTCAGTGCTGATGCCCAGATCGCGTGCCACGTCCGCGACGCTACGTCCGGCCTGGACCAGGTCCAGCACCTTGCGGCGGAACTCGGCGGGGTATCCACGACGTCCCACGATGCCCTCCTTCAAGGGTCACGTGGTCCCAGGATCCAGAAATTCGACTCCGAAGAACGCAGGACACACCACCCGGCAGGATTCGCACCTGCGGCCATCGGATTAGAAAGCTCAGGGGCTATGACCCCATGGCCGGATTGTGCCAAGGAGCGCCTTTTGCTGACACGGTTAGTGCTGGGGACGTAGCCTGAGCGTCCGATTTCAGGACAGAGGCTGAGAGGACATGCTCGGTGCCCGAGATCCCTACCCCCACAGGGCGATCCGCCACCATCGACGACGTGGCAAGGTCGGTTGTGGCCCGTGTCGCTCCGGACGAGACCTCCGCTTACCCGCGCGTCCGCGACGAGTACTTCGCGCGCGGCAGAGCCAACCGTGCGGAGGACAACCCGCTCGGGTTCGGCGAAGTCGTCATCGGGGTCGTCGCTGGCATTGTGCTCACCGTGCTCCACGATCTGACGGTCGAATCGCTCACCGCCGTGGCCCGGCCGTGGTGGAAACGGGCCTGGCAGTGGGTGGGGCGGGTGCTGCGGGTTCGGAGGCGCCCGAAGGCCGGACCCGATACCGTCGTGCGTGCCCTGTCTCTGGAGGAGGCCCCGGCCGTTATCGTGTCCGTCAACGACCACGCTGTGAAGGCAGGTCTACCGCCGGAACAAGCGGAGCGGCTGGCACAGGCGATCATCGCCGAACTCTTGTCCCCGGATCAGCCCGATGGCGGTGTCGGTGCGGACTCCTCTGGCTGAGACCACGGGCACCGTTCCCGGAAGCCCTCGACGCTACGATCCGTTCTTGCTGCCCAGCGCGACCAGTATCCGGTTCTCCCTGATCATCCTGGTCGCCGCGGTGGGATCCATGTACATCGCGTTCTGGTTCGTGCCGATCCTGCCGCTCCTCGGCGCGGACACGACCGGTAGCGCCGCCCAAGCGGCCTGCGCCGACCAGGCGCGCGCAGACGTCGACCGGCTTTCCGACCAGGCCCTCCTCAACGACTTCGTCGACTGTGCCGCAGCCAAGGACCGTCAGGTCCTGCTGTGGATGGTCGCCCCCGGGCTTGTGTGGGCGGGCCTGACGATCGCCGTATACGCGCTGTACCCGCTCCTTCTCCAGAGGCGGCTGCGCCCGGTCCGACTCTCGCAGGACAGCGGAGTGCGGGCGGCCCAACGGGAGGTGGACGCAGTCCTGGATGGTTCCCGCAAGCGGCTCAAGCTCCTCACCACTCCGGGAACCGCGGGCGGGGCGCGTGTGTTCGGCGCGTTCGGCCGGTATCGCATAGCCGTCGACACCTCCTTGCTCGTCCCGGGGGAGAGCGGAGGGCTCGACCAGCGTGCCCTGGCGGTGATCCGGCACGAGGCGGCCCACCTGCGCAACCGGGACGTCGACATCACGTACCTGACGATGTCCTCATGGTGGGCGTTCGTCCTTCTGAACACCGGCCCCCTGACCCTCTACGTGTTCGCCGCCCTCTATTCGGTCGTCGTCCTCGACTCCTCGACCATCTTGCTCGGCAATGCACTACCGGGGTTGCTTCTCATGGCCGTCGCCCTTCTGCTGCTGCAAGCGGCCCGGGCCCGGGTCCTGCGCACACGTGAGCATTACGCCGACGTGCGCGCGGCGGAAGCCGATCAGGTCGAGGAGGGTCTACGCGACCTCCTGGCCCGAGCACAGCGCCCGCAGTCAAGCTCCCGGTTGCGACGATGGTGGCGCAGACGACGCGAGTACCACCCTTCCCACCGCTCCCGGTTGGACGTGCTCGACGAACCGAGACGGCTCACCACGGTCAGCGGTGTCGACCTGGCCATCGCGGGCCTGGCGCTGAGCGCCGCCCACCTGCATCTGAGCGCCGCAGGTGGCATCGGCCTCGCCCAAGGCTCGGAGGGGGGTGTCACCACAGCCGTGGTCGTGGGCGCGCCGGTAGGCGCCCTCATCACAGCGATCGTATGGAATGCGGTCCACTCGGCCCCGAACGGTACTCGCCGCTGGAGAAGGACGGCCGCAGCGCTGACGGCTGGCATCCTTCTTGGTCTCCTGCCGCCTGTTCAACTCGGGGTCTCCTGGCTTGCTTTGCTGGTGTCCAACCCCCTGTTGGCCGTGGTTTCGGTCCTCATGCTGTGGGGGCTGTGTCTGCTGTTCCTGAGGTGGGCCGCGCTGTGCGCGGGAGCATGGCTGGTCACCGCCGGACGCCAGCGAGCGGTGTGCTTCGTGGGGATGGCCTGCGGAGCGGCCGTGTTCGGCTGCGGATTCGGGATATGGGTCCATTTCAACGGAGTCCTCGGGGCTGAGGCCGACGGAGGCTGGGTTGCCCTGTTGGTAGCCCCGGTCCCCGTGTTCATGTCGGGCTGGCGCTTTCCAGCGGCCGTTGGCTGTGCAACCGTGTTCGCCTTCATCGGCCTGATGCGCGGATCACGCGTACATGGGCTGGACCGCCACCCCCTCACGCCCATCGTGGCCGGGTGTGCTCTCACGGGCCTGTACGCGGCCCTTCTCCTGGTCGCGGTCGCCGTGGGCCTCGCTGGGGGATCCCTGTCCATCGTCCTCATCCTGCTCTTGATCCTGCTGGCCGCAGCGACCGTGAGCGTCACCCTGGGGGCATGGTTCGAGGGAGACGGCCTCCGGAGCACGGGGCCCTGCCTGGCCGCCGTGGCTGTGCTCACGCTGTTGGCGTTGGAGCCCCTCGTCTACGCCGTGATGTTCGAGGGAACTGTGTGCCTTCTGACGGAGGCGCCCTCGAAGTGCCCGGGTGTCACGACGCGGGCCCTGCTGGCCGGATACGCCGAGGCGGCCTTTGTCCAGGTTGGCTTGCCCGTCCTGCTGCTCTTGTGCGGCACAGGGGCGTCCGCCGGCTCGTGGCTGCGTTCGATGGTTGGAGCGCACGGGCGCACAACCGACGGATGGAACCCCACCGTTCCTTGGCGAAGGCGGAACACCGTCGGGGCCTTGGCGGCGGTCGCGGCAGCCACGATGATTCTTGGTTCGGCGGTGGTCACCGTCGTCCAGAATGAGGCGCCGCGTATCGACGCCGACGTGCGGCCGTCCCTGCTCTCTCAGGTGGAACCTGCGGCTCTGAGCCGGGACGACACCTGCACCGGCGCCGAGACCAGCATGGATCTGAGGGTCCACGGCACCGCACCTGCGCTACTGTTCAACGATGCCGAGGCCGGAGCCGTCACCTTGGCCTCGAGCGGCGATCCCGTCCTGGCCGCCTTCGGCCGGGCCGCGCTGGGCGAATCCGGCACCCCCAGCGGACAACTGTTCGACGCGGTGCGCTCCTACTGCTCTTCGAACTGACAGCGGGTGTCCTGCGCAAAGTGTGATGGAGGCTCTGGTGTGTGCCGGGAGGCGATCCCGGCACACACCAGAGCCCCCGATCAACCGGGCATGGAAGAAGTTGGTCTGTACCCCGATGTCCAACGACCAGGATCCTTGGATCGCCTGCTATCGCGCGCTGCTGCCGTGGACGAGGCGTTTCCAAGAGGGAGATTCGCACCGCGCGGTGAGGATCGCCGTGGAACGCTCGCTTGTCACGCTGTGGGGTGGGCTAGACCCGGAAAGACCGGCGACCGACGCTGACGTGCACGCGATCGTCGCCGCCTGCAACGCTTACCACCAGGGCTGGTTCGACGCCGTGATCGGCACCGAGGCCCGCCGCACCTGGCCCGACGGGGAGCGCTGGCCGTTTTCGTTGTGGGTATGGCAGGACTCCTCGCGCGGCCATGGCCGGGGCAGGGCCTTTCGCGACACGATCGGCGAGCACCTCGACTTCTTCGCGAGATTCCGGTTCCAGTCCACGTTGGACTTGGTCGGGTACGCCGAGCACGCTGCCCGGGCGGCGACGGGTGCCGCCCGGCAGCGGGCGGCTGACGCCGTTGTGGATGTGCTGGAGCAGGCCTGGACCCGGGTCGACGGATGGGGCTGGGATGACGCCGGCTGGTACGAGTACATCGAGGTGGAAGAGCTGGTCGGCTGGACGATGGCGGCCCTGCGGATTCCCGGGCTGATCCCGTCCGAGGCCGCCGAGCGGGTGTACCGGATCGCTGAGCAGGGCGCCTGGGACGGCTGGTCGGAATGGTCGTCGAAGAGACCGCCGGCTCCGTTCCTCGCCCAGGCGGCACAGGCCGTGGCGGACTGTGTGCGCTAGTGTCCCGGGATGCGTTCCCCAGGGGAACCACCGACCACGGCCCCGTCGAGGTCTGCGAGGTCGAGACCGACTCGTCCTCCTCGGCCCCGGTGGACCTCTCCCCCGCCCGACAGGGGTCGAACCCGCTCGGGCGAATCCGCCCGAGTCCGGCGTGCGATGGTCGCGGAAGTGACCGGTTCCGAAGGCCGCGCACACCACCGGGCACACGCGGGCGGTCATCACCGACAGGTCCCACCGATGTCCTGGATGCGCACCCATCCGGCGCTCGTCCGATCCCATTTCCGCACAGCGGCTTCAGGGGGGACCCAGAGCGAACATAACACACGAAAACAATTAAATCTCCCATATCGCTTTTATAATACATAAAAGTGAACGCGAATCCGGAAAGGATCCGCGCGGTCCGCATCACCCCCTCCCTCGATCGCGCCGGTCCGGGACGCGGCCTCCCCCGCATGTTTCGGACACGCCTCCCGTGGCATCCGCCCTGACGTGAACCCTGATCAGGCGCGACGACCCCTGAGGCATCGGGCGGCGTCATCTTCGCGGGGACACGGGCCGCCCCGGGCCCTCCCACACCCGAGCCTCCCTTCTCTTCGAATTGTCCGCTTCTTTCGCATTCCCCCTCCGCCGAACGCCGCCAAAGCGAACCAGATCCCATCATCGCATTGACAAAAGCGGTGATTGCAGAAGATGATCAATCGGCAGGGACCCGGGACGGATATCCGAATGCCCGGACAAAGTTTCATCCGGAGCTTTCGTCCGTTTCTTCGCCGCGGTCCTTTTCGTGTCGATCTGGAGATGGGGATGCCGTGGCGCACACCGGTGACGGTGCGAAGACCGACCACGTGGGCGAGTCGGTGCTGTTCGCGGCCGGGGTGGCCGACCTGGCGTTCAGCGGTGTCGGAGCGGCCCTGCGGAGAGCGAGGGCGCTGCTGGTCCGGTCGGACCTGGTCGAGCTGGCCCACGACGGCCGGGAGGAACTGAGGCAGCGGGGCCGGCTGGCGCTGCGACGGTACGCGCCCGCGTCCGAGTCCCACCTGGAACAGCTCGCCCGACGGGCCGCCTCCCGGCCCGGTCAGAGCGATGTCTGAGACCGAGGAGCAGATCCTGCTCCGTACCCGGGTGGACTCCGCGTTGCGGGAGTTCGCACGACAGGAGACGGGCCGGCTGCTCGCCATCGACGCCGACCTGACGCCGGTGGCCGAGCAGTTGGCCGTGGCGGTCGCCGACGGCAAGCGCCTGCGCGCCGCCTTCTGCTACTGGGGATGGCGCGCGGCCGGGCAGCCGGACAGCGACGCGCTGGTCAGGGCCGCCGCGGCGATGGAGCTGGTGCACGCGGCGGCCGTCATCCACGACGACCTCATCGACGAGAGCCCGATGCGGCACGGGGTACCGAGTGCCCATGTCGCGCTGCGCGCCGCGTTCACCGACAGGGCTCGTCCTCAGGCCGGGGGCCGCGCCCTGGCCCTGCTGACCGGGGACCTGCTGATGTCGTGGGCCGCGCAGCTGTTCCTCTTCTCCGGCCTGCCCGCGGCCTACCTGTCCCGCGCCCGCGAGCTGTGGTCGGTCATGACCAGGGAGCTGATCGCCGGAGAGTGCCTGGAGGTCCTGCGCACCGGCTCCCGGCCGGACACGGAAAGATCGCTCCAGGTGATCCGATACAAGACCGCCAAGTACACGGTCGAGCATCCCCTGCGCATCGGTGGCGCGATGGCCGGTGCTCCGGGCACGCTGATGGAGGCCTTCACCGCCTACGGGCTTCCCCTGGGGGAGGCGTTCCAGCTGCGGGACGACCTGCTGGGGCTCTTCGGCGATCCGCGACGCACGGGCAAGTCGAACCTGGACGACGTCCGGGGCAACCGGCCGACCGTCCTGTTCGCCGAGACCTGGTCGGCCGCCACCGCGGCCGAACGCCGGGAGCTGCGCGGTCTGCTCGGCCGACGCGGCCTGGACGGTGAGGGCCTGTCGAGAGTGCGGGCGATCACGCGACGCACCGGGGCCCTCGACCGTGTCGAGGAGATGATCGCCCAGCGCGTCCAGACCGCGACCACCGTTCTCGCCCACGCGGACCTACCGGCCGAGGCCGCCGCCGCGCTGTCCCACATGGTGGCCTCGGCCGCGTCCCGCCGGTCCTGACCCGTAGAAGGAGATCCCATGACCTGCACACCGGAGTCCATGGACGCGCTGCGTCTCCTGGGGGACGAACTCGCCGACGCGACGGTGGAGGCGCTCTTCGAACGCGGGGAGGTCGGCAAGTTCAACACCCTCATGCGCTACTTCTCCACGACGGGTCAGGATCTGCCCGACGGGCTACCGGACGTCGCCCGCGAATATCTGCGCGCCACCGCCACACCGCCGGCCTGGGTCGACTGGGGTGAGGTGGAGAAGGCCCGGCTGTTCTTCATCGACAACAACGTGCACATCTCCACCGCCCTGGCCTTCTCCGCGATGCCCGCCTGCTACGTCATCCCGCACGTGGCCAAGCTGCTCAGCGCCACCCACGCCCTGGAGTACCCCTCGCGGCGCATGGCCGAGACCGGGCAGTTCACCGTCTACCTGATGCAGCCCGACGCCTTCGAGGCGGGGAGCCGCTTCGTCCCGGCGGCCCAGAAGGTGCGTCTGCTGCACGCCTCCATCCGCTACCACATGCGCCGTGAGGGCCGGTGGGACGTGGCCGCGCTCGGCACCCCGATCTGTCAGGAGGACATGATCGGCGGCCAGATGATGTTCTCCCTCCAGGTCCTGGACGCACTGCACCGCCTGGGCATCCACATGTCGGTCGAGGGCGCGGAGTCCTACTTCTACGTCTGGCGCATCGTCGGCGAGATGCTCGGTATCGCCCCCGAACACGCCCCGACCGATCTGGACGGCGCCCGGCGGTTCTCCGACCTGTACATGACCAGGCACATGGGTCCCTCCGAAGAGGGGGCACGGCTGACCCGCCAGCTCATCGAACTCTACGAGGAGGTCGTCCCCGGAACCCTCTTCGACCCCGTGGTCGCCGCTCTCATCCGCTATCTCATCGGCGACACCTGCGCCGACTGGCTCCAGGTCCCGCGGACCGGCTGGGACACGGCCGTCAAGGTCTCCCCCGCCCTGCTCGGAATCTTCGAGCGCATCGAGGACCGCTCTCCGATGGGGGCGTGGGCCCTGGATCACCTCGGCAACCTCGTCACCCACCTGGAACTCAGCTCTCTCACCCGTGGCCGGGTCATGCAGTACGCCATCCCCGAGCGGCTCAAGGACGAGTACGGCGTCACCTCCACCGCCCATCGCACCGGCCGCTGGACTCCACCGCCCCTGACGCCCCACACCTGAGCGACTCCGACAGGCGCGGTCCTCCATCGCACCCGACACGGGACGGAGCCCTGGGAGACGCTCGGCCGAGCGTCTCCCAGAGCTCCGAGTGGCGGCCGACCGACTCGGCGCATCGCGATGACCGTGGGAATCCGCCGACCGCACCGGGGCACGAACCGCACCCGCCGGGGCCGGGCCGGGACCCCTACAGCCAGTCGTGCTCGCGTGCGTACCGCGCCGCCTCGTGCCGGGTGCGGGTCTGGGTCTTCTGCATCGCGTTGGACAGGTAGTTGCGCACCGTGCCCTCCGCCAGGTGGAGGCGACCGGCGATCTCCGCGACGGAGTACCCCTCGCCGGTCTCCCGCAGGACGTCGACCTCCCGGTCGGTGAGCGGGCAGTCGTCGATGACGGCGAGCGCGGACACGTCGGGATCGACCCACCGCCTGCCCTCGTGCAGGGTCGCGACGACGGAGGCGATGTGCGACGGCTCCGCCGACTTGGTGACGAATCCCTGGACGCCGAGTCTGAGCGCCTTGCGGAGCACGCCGGGCCGGGCGTGGCGGGTCAGCATCAGGATCACCTGGTCCGGCAGCTCACGGCGGATCTCCGCGACGGCGCCGAGTCCGTCCACGCCGGGCATCTCCAGGTCGATGACGAGCACGTCGGGGCGGTGGCGCAGGGTGGCCTCCACGGCCCGCTCACCGTCCTCGGCCTCGGCGAGCACGGTGATCTCGCCCTCCAGGGGGAGCAACGAGGCCAGCGCCTTGCGGAGGAGTGCCTCGTCGTCGGCGAGCACCACGGTGGTCATCGGTCGTCCTTCCGCTGCGGCAATGTCGCGGCGGTCAGGAACCGCCCGTCCTTCTGCTCCACCGTGAGTGTGCCGCCTTCGCGTTCCAGCCGCTCCCGGAGGGTGGAGAGTCCCCGGAGTTCGGGCGGTCCGTTGTCCGGCGCGCCGTCGTTGTCGATGATGATGCCCGCCCTGGAGAGGGTGACCCGCACCCGCTCGGACTGGGCGTGCCGCAGGATGTTGGTCGTCGTCTCCCGCAGGACCTGGCCGAGGAGCTCGGCCGCGCGGGCGTCGACCTCGGCCTCGCGGTCGACGCGGACGTCGATGCCCGCGGCCTCGAAGAGGTTCTTGGCGTTCTCCAGCTCCGCGGACAGGTTGAGCCGCCGCTGCGCGTAGGCCAGCTCCTTGGTCTGGGCGATGGTGTCGCCGACCAGGGCGTGCACCTCGCCCAGTTCCCCCTCCACCCGGTCGATGTCGCCGTGCAGCAACTTCCGGGCGAGGGCGACCTTCAGCTTCACCACGTGCAGGGTGTGGCCCTGGATGTCGTGCAGGTCACCGGCGAAACGCACGCGTTCCCGGGCCACGGCCAGCTCGGCCTCGCGTTCCCTCGACTCCTCCAGCTCCGTGATGAGGCCGGAGACCAGGTGGCCGAGGAAGGTGAGGACGAATCCCGTCACGGCGACGCTCGTGGAGCCGACGGCGTACCGGACCAGCACCCCGAGAAGGTCCTGGGACTCCATCGACAGCCGCACCGCGACCACGGCGACGGCGACGGCGACCAGCCCCAGAGCCGCCGCCCGGCGGTGGCGCGGCAGCCGGAGGACGACGATGGTGCCCACCACTGAGAGGCCGTAGGAGGCGGAGGACTCGTCCATCACCAGCACTCCGACGGTCCACACGGCCGCGGCGACGGCCAGGCAGGAGAGCACCACACGGGAGAGGCCCCCCACGGCCCACCCGGAGACGGACACCAGGGCGGCCACCAGACCCAGCGCCAGGACGACGGACTGTTCCCAGCTCTGGGCGTTGTTCGCGATCAGGAGCGCGCCCACGGCGGAGAGCGCAGCGGACACGAGGTTGAGGGTGAGACTGCGCAGGAGCTCTTGCTTGACCTGGGCGGATTCGCGCACGGATGGGGCCCTCCGGTGTCGGGCTGCGGGGTCCGTCCCAGGATTCTCCCAGCTTCGCCGCGCCACCAGTGACGCCACGTCATGACCTCACACGGGGAAAAGTCATGGCGGAGTGGTGACGTGACCGCACTGCCGGACGGGAGCGCCGACGGCTGGAATGGTGACATGTCCTCTACACCGGTCATCGACGTCGAACGTCTGAATGTGAGATACGGCGATTTCCACGCCGTGAAGGACCTGTCCTTCCAGGTACGGCGCGGGGAGTTGTACGCCCTGCTCGGCACGAACGGGGCGGGCAAGACCTCGACCCTGGAGACCGTCGAGGGCCACCGACCCGCCACGTCCGGCACGGTGCGGGTCTTCGGACGCGACCCGCGCGACCGCGGGTCCGTGCGGCCCCGGACGGGGATCATGCTCCAGGAGAGCGGTTTCTCCCCGGACCTGACGGTGCGGGAGTCGATCCGGCTGATCGGAGGGCTCACCCGGCGCACCGACCGGGTCGAGCGCCTGCTCGGCGTCGTCGGCCTCGAACACAAGGCCGACACCAGGGTGTCCCGGCTCTCCGGCGGAGAGAAGCGGCGGCTGGACTTCGCCACCGCCGTGTACGGAACGCCGGAGCTGATCTTCCTGGACGAGCCCACCACCGGTCTGGACATCCAATCCCGGGACGACCTGTGGGACGCCGTGGACCGGCTGCGCGAGGACGGCTCCACCGTCGTGCTCACCACGCACTACCTGGAGGAGGCCCAGCAGCGCGCCGACCGTATCGGGCTCATGCACCAGGGGGTGTTCCACCGGGAGGGGACCGTCTCCGAACTCACGCGGACGCTGCCCGCCACCATCCGCTTCTCCCTTCCGCTCTCCGCGCCCGAGCCGCCACCGCCGGCCGTGGGCGAGGGCGAGGGCAGGTTCCTCATCGAGACCCCCGGTCTCCAGAAGGACCTGCACGTCCTCCTGGACTGGGCGCGGGACCACGCGGTGGAGCTGCGGGACCTCCAGGCCGGACCGACCCGGCTCGACGACGTCTTCCGCGCCATCGGCGAGGAGTAGACCGCGCGTCCCCTCATCGCCCGCTCTTTCGAAACCTCCAGGAAAAGGGACCTTCGCCATGCTCGCGATCGCTCACGGTGAGCTGATCCAGATCTTCCGTAACCGGCTGGTACTGGTCACCATGCTCGTCATGCCCGCGGCGGCCAGTGCGTTCTACATCTACCTGCACGATCGCATCCCCGGGCTGGCCCTCGGCACGGTGGCCGCTGTACTGATGTTCCTCGTGGTGGTGATGGGGCTCTACACCACAGCGGTGACCACGCTCGCCTCCCGCCGCCAGAACCTCTTCCTCAAGCGGCTGCGCTCGACCGCGGTGGACGACGCGCGCATCCTCACCGGGCTGCTGCTCCCGGTCACCGCCATCACGGTCGTCCAGGTGGCCGTGGTCCTGACCGTGCTGTCGATCGTCGCCGAACCGCCGGCCGACCTCCTGCTCCTGGTGGCGGCCACACTCGCGACGGTCGTCATGATGCTCGGCCTGGCGCTGGCCACGGCCGGGGTGACCAACTCGCCCGAACACGCCCAGGTGACCACCCTGCCCGTCCTTCTCGGCGTGCTCGTCGTGTCCGGCTGGGTGGGGTTCACCGGAACCGAGGAGCTCACCCTGCTCAAGCGGCTGCTCCCCGGCGGGGCGGCGGCGGAGCTGGTCGTCGACGCCTGGGACGGCGGCGTCCCGGTCGCGGACTCCCTGTTCCTGCTGGCGCCCACCCTGGCCTGGGTCGTCGTCGCCGTCGGTCTGGCCGCCCGGATCTTCCGGTGGGAGCCCCGCCGCTGACGGCCTCGGCGACACGCCCGTGGACGTTCGGGTGAGCGCGGTGCGGACACGGAAGTATCGACGCGAGTCGGCGGACGCCCGGGCCGAGGGCGTGCTCCACACGGAACGGATCCCGAGGAACCCGAGAGGGGCACCATGGACATGACCCTGCCACAACGGCTCTACCTGCTCACCTACGACATCGACGGGAACCGGTTCGACCCCGTCAGCACCCCCTACCGGGGGCATCTGCTGCGCGCCGCGGCGCTGACCGAGCTGATCATCGGCGGCCTGCTCCGCGACAACGGCGGCAGGGCCGAGCGCACCGGCCGGACGCCGGACGACCCGTTCCTGGCCGACGTGCTGTCCGGTCTGTCCCCGAACGAACCGGGCCATTGGATCAACGCCGTCCCGGACCGGGAGTGGAAGGCCGAGACGACCGTCCGCGAGCAGCTCGTCGCGAACGGGTCGATCACCGTGGTCCGAGGCCGGGTGCTGGGGATGTTCCCCTCCCGCAAGGTCACCCTCGACCACCCCGAACGGGTCCGTCTGCTGCGCGAGCGCACGCGCGACGCGGTCCTCGCGGGCCGCGAGGCGGCCTCGGTCCCCATCGAGGACGCGGCCCTGGCCGCGATCGCGGTCGAGGGGGACGTCTGGACGGTGTTCACGCCGGCGGAGCGTCAGCGGCACCGGGCCGAGGTCAAGGCGCTCCGCGAACGTTTCGAGGCCGAGGTCCCCGGGATGCTCAACGCGATCCTCACGGCGGTCGTGAACCGCAGGGCCGGCACCTCCTAGCCGTACCGACCCGACACCACGCCACGCCGGATCCCGGCGGGGCGATCGACGAGATCCGGAGAACAGGGAGTCCACCGTCATGTCCACGGATCACCCCGCCCGTCCGCAGAACCACGACGCCGTCGGCGACGCCTCCCCGGTGCGACCGGGGTGGACCGAGATCGTGGTCGGCCTGCTCGCGCTGTCGATCACCGTGGTCGCGCTCGTCCTCCTCGGGCCGGCCGGTCCCCTGGACCCGGACCCGGTGACGTTCGGGCTCATCACGGCCGCCTGGTCGGGCATCGCCGGGCTCGTCGGCTTCGCCGCGGCCTGGGCGGTGCGCGTCCGCTCGCTCGGCGCCTTCGGGGTTCGTCGCACCACGTGGCGCTGGATGCTCATCGGCGCGGGGTGGGGCGTGGTCGCGCTCGTCGTGAAGGGCGCCGTGATCCTCGCCATCACCGCGCTGACCGGGTTCGACGACGACCCCCAGGGCATGTACTACGACGCGGCCGGCGGAGGCGGGCTCGCCCTGGTCCTGACCATCCTGTTCCTGGCCGTGCTGACCCCCATCGGCGAGGAGTTCCTCTTCCGCGGTGTCGTCACCAACGCCTTGCTGCGCTACGGGCCGGTCGTCGGGGTCCTCGGCGGCTCGGCGATCTTCGCCGTCTTCCACGGCGTCAACATCATCCTGCCCGCCGCGTTCGTGGTGGGCGTCATCGCCGCCGAGGTGATGCGTCGCAGCGGTTCGGTCTGGCCCGCGGTGGCCGTCCACTCCGTCAACAACCTCGCCCTGCCCCTGCTCGTGCTCTTCACCGGGTTCACCGGCCCGGCCTGATCCACCGCGGACGCCGACCCGGCGGGGGTGGTCCGGGGGCGGGCCGGTGGCGCCCGCCCCCCGGGGCATCGGCGTGGCCGACGAACGGGCGCGGCCGCGGGGAGGGATGCCGCGGCGACGTCCGGTGCCGGCGGGTCAGGGGGATCCGCTCGGTGCGCGGACGGCCACCGGTACGGCGTCCCGCCACGAGGCGGACAGGGCCGTGCGGTCGGCGACCGACCAGGGCAGCGCGATCCCGTCGCTGTCGGCCACCTCGTGCGGTGACAGATCGGCGATGCCGGGGACGTGCGCGTGCGCCGCGAAGGCCGCGCGGACGTAGCGGTGACCCGTGTCCGGAGCGAGGAACACCACGGTGCGCCCCGCCGTGCGCCCGCCCTCCCACCCCGCGGCCAGGTAGGCCGCTCCGGCGGACAGCCCGGCGAACACGCCGCTGTCCCTCAGCAAGGCCACCGCGCCTGCTCGCGCGTACTCGAACGAGACCCAGTGGATCCGGTCGTACAGTTCGTGGCGCACGTTGCGGAACTCGATCGAGCTGCCGATACCGGCGATGATCATGTCGGGGTCGGCGGTGTGCTCGGCGTTGAAGGTGACGCTGCCGAAGGGCTGGATGCCGACCAGCTCCACGTCCCGTCCCGCCGCCCGCAGGTAGCAGCCCAGGGCGCCGGTCGAGGAGCCGGTGCCCACACCGCTGACGATGGTCAGCGGCCCGGTCGGCACCTCTCGGTCGAGCTGTTCGGCCACCTCGCGGTAGCCGACGTAGTGGATCGCGTCATGGTACTGGCGCATCCAGTGGAAACCGGGGTTCTCCAGCAGCAGCCTCCCGACCCGCTCGACCCGCCGGTTCTGGTCCAGCATCAGGTCGTCCGACGGCGGCATCTGTTCGAGGGTCGCGCCCAGGACCTCCAGCTGTACCCGCAACGTCTCGTCCACCGTGCTGGAGCCCACGATGTGGCAGCGCATCCCGTACCGGTGGCAGGCCAGCGCGAGGGCCAGTGCGTAGATGCCGCTGGAGCTGTCCACCAGTGTGTCGCCGGGGCGCACCGCCCCCGTGTCCAGCAGATGACGCACGGCGCCCAAGGCCGAACGCACCTTCATCACCTCGAACCGCAGGCAGACCAGGTCGGGAGCGAGCCGGATGCAATCGGGGTCCGCGATGGCGTCCGCGTAGTGCTCGTGCACGGTGCTCAGTCCTCCCCACCGGGACGACCGCCCGGGCGGCGCAAGGCGAACAGATAGGTCTGCACGTCATCGCCGGGCCAGTCCTCGACGTGCACGACCTCCGCGTCGAACCCGGCCCGCAGGCCCAGCGCCACGATGTCGCGCAGCGGTGCGGTGTTCGACAGGATCAGGTACACCACTCCGCCGGCGGCGAGCAGGTCCCTGGCCACCAACTGGTCGAAGAACCGGGTCGCGATGTCGCGGCCCAGGCACAGGTTGCGCACGATCTCCGGATCGTCCGACAGCGGCAGTTCGATGGCCGGCGGGTTGAACGTGACGACGTCCACCTGCTCCCCGCCGGGGAATCCCTCCCACACGTCGGTCACGAGTGGGACCAGTGGTGGTCCGTCCGCGCCGACGATCCGCTCGTAGTGCCGGGTGGTGGTGCGCACGCTCTCCGGATGCACGTCCAGCGCGTAGACGACGCTCGCGCCACGGACTCCGGCCACCACGGCCTCCACGCCCAGGCCCGCACCCATCGCGGCGTAGCGCAGGCCGGCGACCGGCAGCGTCCCGTCGAGCAACCGGGTGTGCACCAGTCGGCTGGTCTCACCCGGGTGGAACACACCCGGCGGCAGGTCGAAGTCCCAGCCGTTCCAGGTGTAGGCGCGGTGCTCGTGGATGGCCCGGCCGGGGTCGTTGATCGCCCGGATCTCCTCGGCGGACAGCGTCTGTGGCAGCAATCCGTGCAGCTCCCAGCCGGTGGCGGCGCCCGGTCGGACCGGTGTGCCGGTCCTGTTGGCCGGAGAGGACGGTGAATGCACGGTCGTTTTCCCTTCGGTCGATCACCGAGGCCGCCCATGATCCGACGAGCCCCGCGTTCGCACTGCCCATCCCGCCGGCACCCGAGCCGGGGGCGACGGGCGATGACTTGATGAAAACGATTATCAGTATTAGCACACGGAACCCAGGCGGTGAATACACACATGGTCACCACTCCGGCACTATCCGCCACCCATGACCGGCTGCCAGGGCCGATGCCGATCCCGTCCCGCCGTTTCCAGGAACCCATCCGGGCGGGGTGCTCCCCCAGGGTCGGCCCCGGCCCCGAACGCCCGCGATCCGCCTGGCATCGTCATGTGTGCGCCGGGGCCCGTCCTCGGCCGCCTCGACGGCCGGATGTGGCCGATGAGGTCGCGACCCCTTACCCCGCGCGGGTTCGCACACCAGAATCCGTACCGTGTTCGAAGCGGGCCCCGTCCCTCCCCGTGGCGGCCCCGGTAACGGCGAGCGGTCCACGGACCGCTCCCACCCGCGACACCGACCAGTCCCGGAAGATCACCCGACCGCTCTTCCCCATCCGACAAGAGGCCGACGCCGTGGAACCCCTCCATCCCACCGACCCGCCGCGCATCGGCGGGTACCGACTCACGGCACGCCTGGGCGCGGGCGGTATGGGCCGGGTCTACCTCGCCCGCACCACCTCGGGACGACTGCTCGTCGTCAAGGTCGTCCATCCCGAACTCGCCGGGGAGGAGGGTTTCCGCGCCCGGTTCGCCCGGGAGGCCGAGGCCGCCCGCCGGGTCGGGGGCTTCCACACCGCCCAGGTCGTGGACGCCGACCCCGACGCCGACTCCCCCTGGATCGCCACCGCCCACATCAACGGACCCACCCTGGAGCAGGCCGTCCGGGCGGACGGCCCCCTCGCCCCGCCCGTGCTCCACGTCCTGGCCACCGGCCTCACCGAGGGTCTCCAGGCGATCCACGCCTGCGGCCTGGTCCACCGCGACCTCAAACCGGCCAACATCATCCTGGCCGAGGACGGCCCCAGGATCATCGACTTCGGCATCGCCCGTCCCGTGGACGCCGACAGCATGACCACCCGGGGCGCGGTGTTCGGCACCCTGCCCTACATGTCCCCCGAACAGACCGACGGCTCACGGGTGGGCCCGGCCTCGGACGTGTTCTCGCTGGGCACCGTGCTGGCCTACGCCGCCACCGGCACCGGGCCCTTCTCCGGCACCACCATGGCCGAGACCCTGCGCCGCCTGATCTCACCACCCCCCGACCCCGGCGACATCGACCCCCACATCCGGGACCTGATCACCCACTGCTGGAACCACGACCCCGCCCAACGCCCCACACCCGAGCAGATCCTCACCCGCTTCGAACACCACGGCCTGGAAAGCGCGTGGCCGGTAACGACCGTCGTGGTCCCGCCGGCCGGCACCACCGTCCGGAACCCGTCACGGCCGACGGTGTCGGAAAGCCCGGAGGGCGAGCCCGCGCCCGCACCGTACGAACCGCGCGCCGGGGTTCCGACCCGGGCCGAGGGAGGGGACGGCACGGATCGACGGGGCCCCGAGGACCCGGGGTCCGCTCGGAACCCCGGGCGGACGGGCGTCCTCGGTTCGATCGCCGTGATGGGCGTCTTCGCGCTCGTCGTCGGCCCGGCCGTCCTGGACCTCTCACAGTCGGAGACGAGCGGGTCCGAGGGATCCGAACCCGGCCCGTTCATGGTCATCGAGCACGGCGACAGCGTACGGTCCATGGCGTTCGCCCCCGATGGTGCCACTCTGGCCACCGGCGAGGGGAGGACCGTCGCGTTGTGGAGCGTCGACTCCGGCGAGCGGATCGACGTGACCGGCGACGAGGAATGGCTCGGCTCGGTGGAGTTCACCTTCGACGACGGCACCCTGTTCCTGGAGAGCGGCGAGACCGCTCGACTGTGGTACGCCGACACCGGGGAGGAGACCGTCACCCTTGTCGGGCACTCGGGTTCCAATCGGCCGTCGGCGCTCGGTCCCGACGGCGCCACCCTGGTCAGCGCCCACGCCGACGGTTCCGCCCGGTGGTGGGATGTGGCCACCGGCGAACGGATCGGTTTCACCGGACACGGTGAGCACGGGGTCCACCCGGTGGCCTTCGGCCCCGACGGCACCACACTGGCCACCGGCCACGCCGATGGCAACGCCCGGCTGTGGGACGTCGAGACCGGTGAGGGGATCGCCGACTTCACCGGACACGACGGCCTCGTGAAGCAAGTGGTGTTCAGTCCCGACGGCACCATCCTGGCCACCGGCGGAACCGACGGTGTCGTACGGCTGTGGGACGTCGGCACCGGCGAGCGGATCGCCGACTTCACCGGGCAGGACGAACCTGTCGGCTCGGTGGTGTTCGGCCCCGACGGCACGACCCTGGCCATCACCGGCAACAGCACCGCACAGGTGTGGGACATCGACACCGGCGAGCGGATCGCCGAGTTCACGGACCACACCGGTAGCGTACGGTCGGCCGCGTTCAGCCCCGACGGCACCACCCTGGCCACCGGTGACGACCGCACCGTGCGGCTGTGGTCGCTCGACTGAGCACCGGGGCGGGAACGTCCCGGGCGTCGCCGCCGAAGGCGCGTCATCGTCCCCCTCCGCTCGGAGGACCCTCCTCTCCATGGTGACGCGCCGGCGGAGTGGAGGAGCGCGCGTACGTCTCAGGCGGCCCGGGCCGCCCGAGACGTACGGCCCGTGTCAGCCGCCCGGGGTGGCGGTGCGGACCGGCTGTCTGAGGATGGTGCGCAGTTTCTCCGGAGCGACCTTGCGGAAGTCACTGAGGTAGATCTCGTGGTGTTTGCCGGTCATGCGCAGCCCGTTGTCCGGGATGAACGCGTGGTGCATCCGCGTGAGCACGTCCGCCTCGTCGTCGAACGAGCCGACGTGCAACGTCTGCGCGCAACGGCCCTCGGACAGCGACTCCAACCGGAGGTCGTCCAGGCGCGCGGGCCGGTTCTTCGCCCCGGCGCGCTCGACGGCCGCGGCGAACATGCCCTGGTCGGCCCAGTCCGGGACCATGATCATCAGCGTCCAGTCCCATAGCGACTTGTCGCGCGCCGCCGTGAAGGCGTCCATGTCCTCGGCCCACCACAGGGCTTCCAGGGGCATGACGACGTGGTCGCGTCCGAGTTCCCGCTTGCTGGCGAACTTGAGCTTGTAGGCCACCGGGTAGAGCGTCTCGATCGCCTCGGCGAAGGCGCGGGTGTTGGGATCCCCGTGGCCGTCGATCATGAGGTACCGCAGCTTCGGGACCTCCACGATCCGGAACAGGCCCTGTTTCGCCTGATAGGCGTCGAGGGTCTTCTTGAAATCGATCTTCTCGGTCATTCGGGCACCTGGGCTCGGGCTGCGAGCCACGACCTTTCCGCCTCCAAGAGGCTCAGCGAATACGAGAACACCTCACGCGCCGCCATCTCCAGGGGCGCCTGCGCGCGTTCGACCTCCCGGATCACGGCGATGCGCTCCTCCACCCGGGCCAGCCTGACGCGCAGGGCCCCGACGTACTCCTCCTCGGAGAGCAGCGGCAGGTTGGCGATGCCCACCAGCAGCGGGTGCGGGACCGGCCGCGCCTCCTCGATGAGGGCGAGCGCGCCGCGCTCGGCGACCCGCCTTCCTTCGGGGGTGGCGTGGAACACCCGGCGGGACTTCGCCCCGCCGGCGGCCTCCGGGACGTGGACCAGGCCCCGCTTCTCCAACTTGGTGAGCAGGTAGTAGATCGAGGAGAACCCGATGTCCGTCCACTGGCGGATGCCGCGTCGCTCTATGACCTGTTCCAGGTCGTAGCCGTGCCGGGGGTGTTCGATGACCAGGCCCAGGAGGGTGAGTTCGGCGGGTGTCGGCTCCATGACGCTATTCTAGCACTAGAATATGGCGCCGGGGGATCCGCCCGAGCCGTCGCGTCGGGGCGGGCCCACGGGGCTCGGGCCGCACCGGATCCGGCGGGCCCGCCGACCACGGAGCACCCGCGCGGAACACGCCGCGGCTCGGGCGAGCGGCCCACCGGGGTCCGCCCCCGCGCAACCGACATCTGATAGTGACCCAGGTCACATTCACGCCCTGTCAGGGATCCGGACGCCGTCTCGTTCAAGGGGCGAACGAACAGACAGGGAGAAGAACATGCGACACCGCATCATCGTCCTCGGAGCCGGATACGCGGGCGCCTCCTCCGCGGGACGCCTCGCGCGTCGTCTCCATCCCTCCGACGTCGAGATCACCGTCGTCAACGCCGAGCCCGACTTCGTCGAGCGGATGCGCCTGCACCAGCTCGCCACCGGCCGGGAACCGCGCCGACACGGGCTGGCGGAGATGTTCGCGGGAACGGGGATCCGGCTGCGGTCGGCACGCGTCACCGCCATCGACGCCGACCGGCGGACCGTCACCGTGACCGACGGCGAGGACACCGACCGGCTGGCGTACGACACCCTCCTCTACGCGCTCGGCAGCACCGCCGCGGACCACGGGGTCCCGGGCGTGCGCGAGCACGGCTTCCACGTCGCGGACCGGCCGTCGGCGCTGCGCCTGCGGCGGCGTCTGGAGGAGTTGGGCGAGAACGGGACGGTGTTGGTCGTCGGCGGCAACCTGACCGCGATCGAGGTCGCCACCGAGATCGCCGAATCCCGCCCCGGGCTACGGGTGGCCCTCGCCACCAGCGGCGAACCGGGCGGCTGGATGGGCTCGAAGGCCCGCCGTCACCTGATGCGCGCCTTCGAGCGGTTCGGCGTCGACGTCCACGAGAACACCACCGTCACACGGGTCGAGGCGACCGGCGCCATCGCCGCCGACGGCACCTCCCTGGCCGCCGACGCGGTCGTATGGGCGGCCGGTTTCGCCGCCCACCCCATCGCCGCCGACGGCGGACTCCACGTCGAGGACGACGGCCGGATCACGGTCGACCGCATGATGCGGTCGGTCTCGCACCCGGAGGTCTACGCCGCCGGTGACGGTGTCCACGTCATCGGCGACAACGGGCGGACGCTGCCGATGTCCTGCGCTTCGGCGGGGTTCACCGGGATGCAGGCCACGGCCGCGATCGTGGGGGACCTGACCGGTCGCGGGATCCCGGAGAAGCCGCTGGCGTACCTCGGCAACTGCGTCAGCCTCGGGCGCGGGGACGGGATCTTCCAGGTGGTCGACGGCGAGGCGCGATCGAGGCCCTGGTCCCTGCGCGGCCGGACGGCCGCGTTCGTCAAGGCGTTCGTTCTCCGGGGCACCGCGTGGAACATGAGGAACCCGACCTACGGGCTGCCGACCCGCAGGTACCGCCTGGCCGCCGCGCCCGTCCGCTCGACCGAGGCGGTCGCCGACTAACGTGGCCCTCATGGACGCCGTCGCCGTGGAGCTGTTCGAGGCCAACCGGGGCCGGTTGGCCTCGCTCGCGTACCGTCTCCTCGGCTCGGCCGCCGACGCCGAGGACGCCGTGCAGGACGCGTTCCTGCGCTGGCAGTCCGCCGACCGGGGCCGCATCGAGGTGCCCGAGGCGTGGCTGACCACGGTGGTCACCAACCTGTCCCTCGACCGGCTCCGCTCGGCGAGGACGCGACGCGAACGCGCGGTCGGCGCCTGGCTGCCCGAACCCCTCCTCGACGGCGACCCGATGCTGGGCCCGGCCGACACGGTCGAGCAACGTGAGTCGGTCACCCTGGCGATGCTGATGCTCATGGAACGCCTCTCACCGGTCGAGCGGGCCGTCTACGTGCTGCGCGAGGCCTTCTCCTACAGCCACGCCGAGATCGCCGGGATCCTCGACATCACCGAGTCCGCGAGCCAACAGCACGCCCACCGGGCCCGGCGCCGGGTCGCCGCCGAGCGCAAGCGCGACGAGGTCGATCGTGTCACCGCCCGCCGCATCGTCGAGGCGTTCGTCGACGCCGCCTCCTCGGGTCGCACCGAACGGCTGGTGGCCTTGCTGGCCGACGACGCGATCGCGATCACCGACGGCGCCGGGCTGGCCCGGAAACCGTTGTGGTACTCGACCCCCGAGCGGATCGCCGTCGTCGCGCGGGCCGGTTTCACGTCGACTCCGGCGAAGCGGAGGCTGATCGGCGGGTCCCCCTCGATCCACGCCGACCTGGTCAACGGGTCCCCCGCCGTGATCGCCGTGTTCGAGGAGCGGGTGCTGGGCACGGTGGTCCTGGACGTGCGCGACGGCAGGATCGCGGCCGTGCGCGGCATCGCCGCGCCGCACCGTCTCGGCCGCCTCACGGAGGAGTGGCGTCGGCGGGAGCACGACGCCCCCCTCATCGAAGCGTGGTGAGGGCACGGGCCCTTCGCCTTCGGGTGACCGCGCCGGGGCGCGACCGGTCTCTGGCGGGCGCACGCGCCGGGAGCGGGCCCGGCCGTGGCCGGGCCCGCTCCGGGTATCGGGATCAGAGGGTGCGGAGCGTGGCGAAGAAGGCGCGGATGTCGCCGACCACGACCTCGGGCACCTCCAGGGCGGCGAAGTGTCCCCCCTTCTCGAAGCGGTTCCAGTGGACGATGTTCGTGTTGTCGCGTTCGGCGAAGACCCGGATGGTCTGGAAGTCGTCGGCGAAGACGGCGACCCCGGTGGGCGCGTGGTTCACCTTCGGCTCCTCCTGGGCACGCGCGTTCTCGAAGTAGCCGTGGCTCATGCCGGAGGCGGCGTTCGCGAACCAGTTCACGCTCACCTCAAGGAGGATCTTCTCCAGGGGCACGAGCGAGGTGCCGTTGCCGAAGGAGTTGAACAGCTCGCTGTAGGCGAGCAGCCCCACCGGAGAGTCGCTGAGGCCGACCGAGACGGTCTGGGGACGGGAGGCGTTCATGGTGTTGTAGCCGCCCACGGACTGGAACCACTGCATGTGCGCCAGGCCGGCGTGGTCCCGCGGCTCCAGGCGCTCGAACTCGGCGGGGTCGCCCGAGGGGAACGAGAAGAGCTGGAGGACGTGCAGGCCGAGGAAGCCCTCGGGGTTCGACAGGCCGAGTTCGCGGGCGACCATCGCGCCGTTGTCGGAACCGTGCACACCGTAGGAGTCGTAGCCGAGTCGGCGCATCAGGGTGTCGTAGGCGGCGGCGACGCGGGCGGTGGTCCAGCCGGCGGTGAGCGGCTGGGAGAAGCCGTACCCCGGGGCGTCCGGGATCACGAGGTGGAAGGCGTCCTCGGCGCGACCGCCGTGGGCGACCGGGTCGATGAGCGCGTCGATGAGGTCGAGGTGGTCGACCGAGGAACCCGGGTAGGTGTGCGCGAGCAGCAGCGGCGTGGCCTCGGGGTGGGGCGAGCGCACGTGCATGAAGTGGATCGTCTGTCCGTCGACCTCGGTCGTGAAGTGCGGTACGGAGTTGATGCGCGCCTCGGCCGCGCGCCAGTCGAAGTCGAGCCAGGCGGTGACCGCCTCGCGCAGGTAGGAGTCGGGGGTCCCGGCCTCCCAGCCGTCGACCGGGGAGGGCTGGGGCAGGCGGGTGCGGGCGAGGCGCTCGCGGAGGTCGTCGAGTTCGGCGTCCAGGACGGTGACGGTGAAGGGACGGATCTCGGTGGAAGCGTTGCTGTTCGTCATGTCTTCGACTGTAGGGTTCCATTAGGAAGACATCGTTCCTCATGGATCACGTGAGTTCGGAAGAGTTCGAAAGGGGCGCCCGGGTGCCCGATGCCGCCGCCAGGCTCCTGTCCCTGCTGTCCCTGTTGCAGTCGCGACCCGACTGGCCGGGTCGCGAACTCGCCGAACGGCTGGGGGTCAGCGGACGCACCATCCGCAACGACGTCGAACGG
The DNA here is from genome assembly GCF_028882275.1 of Nocardiopsis sp. N85. Taxonomy (GTDB): domain Bacteria; phylum Actinomycetota; class Actinomycetes; order Streptosporangiales; family Streptosporangiaceae; genus Nocardiopsis; species Nocardiopsis lambiniae. Next base: position 153,352 of record NZ_JARBUT010000004.1, on the reverse strand, counting down.
CTCCGAGAGCTCGGTTACCCGGTGGACGCGACCCGGGGGTCCGCGGGCGGGTACCGGCTCGGGGCGGGCGGCAGGATGCCGCCGCTGCTGCTGGACGACGAGGAGGCCGTCGCCGTGGCCGTGGGGCTCCGCCTCGCGTCGGGAGTCTCCGGTGTCACCGAGGCGGGTGGTCGTGCGCTCGCCAAGCTCGAACAGGTGCTGCCCGCACGGCTGCGTCCGACCGTGGAGGCGCTGCACGGCACGATCGAGCGCGCACCCGAGAACACCGACACCGACGCACCCGACCCCGAGGTCGACGCTTCCGTGCTGCGGACGGTGGCGGCCGCCATCCGCGACGTCGAGTGGCTGCGCTTCGACCACGAGGGCGAGGACGTGCCGCGGCTCGTCGAACCGTATCGGCTGCTCAGCTGGCAGCGCCGCTGGTACCTTGTCGCGCGCGACCCGCACGACGGCGAGTGGGGCACCTACCGCGTCGATCGGATGACGCCGCGGATGCGGACCGGGCGGCGTTTCGAGCCGGTCCCCCCGCCCGGTGGCGATCACACGGCCTTCGCCATGCGCACGATCGCGGCGCACGGCTGGAAGGCGCACGCGAGGCTGCGCGTCGACGCGCCCGCCGACGAGGTGCTCGCCCGTGTCAATCCGGCGGTCGGGGTGGTCGAACCGATCGATGAGGCGAGCTCGGTGCTCGTCACCGGTGCCGACAGCCTCGACACCATCGCCGTGTACGCGGGCATGCTCGGCATGGACTTCACCGTGGAGTCGCCGGCCGAGCTGGTGCCGCTGTTGCACGCGCTCTCCGAGCGGTACGCGCGATCGGTGGCGGGCTCGGAGCCGTGATGCCGGGGCCACCGGGCGGCCCGGTGCCGCCGTGCCGGGCGGCCCCCCGAGCGTACGCGCGAGGGGTCGCGGGACCGAGACCATGACGGCGAGGCCACCGGCCGACCCGGTACCGCCGTACCGGGGGAGTATCCGAGCGGTACGCGCGAGGGCCCGAGGTCCGACCGAACGTCCTCCGGGGCGGCCCCGGCTCATCGGCCGTACGAGAGATGTGGATATGTTCATGGCGCGCGGGATCCCACCCCCACCGACCCCCCGACGCCTTCGGAGGCCGCGATGACCGCCCTGCTGTGGCTGGGCGCCCTGGGCGCCTGGACGTTCGTCGTCGTCTTCTCGATCGACGGGTGGACCCGGCCCGGGTACCACCCGGTCCGACACCCGGTCAGCGCGTTGGCGCTGGGGCCGCGGGGCCGGTTGCAGGCGGCGAACTTCGTCCTGTGCGGCGCGGCGATCACCGCCGGGGCGGTCGCGGTGGCCGGAACCCTGGACAGCGGGGTGCTCGCCCTCGCCATCGGGGTCTTCGGCCTGTCGCTGATCGCGTCGGGCGTGTTCCCCATGGACCCGATGCGGGGCTACCCGCCGGGCACCCCCGACGGCACTCCGACGGAGGTGTCCGCGCGCCATGAGCTGCACGACCGGGCGGGGGCGGTCGTCTTCCTCTCACTGCCGGTCGCGGCGGTCATCGCGGCGTTCGCGGTTCCCGACCTCGTGTGGAAGTGGTACTCCGGGCTGACCGGGATCGTCACGCTCGCCCTGTTCTTCGCGTTCGGGCAGGCCTGGGAGAACGACTCCCCGCGCACCGGCCTCCTCCAGCGCGCGACGATCGTCGTCGGCTGGCTCTGGCTCGGCCTGCTGTTCGCGTACGCGGCCCGCTAGCGACCGGGCCGGGCGCGGCCGTGGAGGCTGCCCACGGCCGCGCCCGGGCGGTCACTCGTACTCCGTGCCGCCCTTGCGGGTGAGGTAGTCGTCGGAGACGAACTTGGCGATCGCGCGCCCGCCCAGGACCTCGGAGTGTCGCTCGCGCGCGGGCCGGACCACGAGGCCCTCCCGCAGGTGCTCGCCACGACCGCTCCAGGTCTCCTCGCCCCGGGCCTCGGCCGACAGCGCCGTCCGGTCGTAGGGACCGTTGTAGAGCTCGGGCACCGCGGGCAGGCCCACCTCCTTCAGGAGGCCGGGCAGGTCCGCGGCGTCGACCCAGGTCACGGCGCCGTCGACGTCCAGGCGGATGTCGAACACCGCGTAGCCGGGTCGGTCACTGCGGCCCTTCTCGCCGTACCCCAGGTCCTGCACACCGGTGCCGAACACCTCGCCGAACACGCCCACCCGGGCGGCGCCGAAGCGCTCGGCCACCCTGCGCGCGGCCTCGGGGACCCCGTGGGCCGTCACCGTGCGCCAGTACAGGTTGTCCTGCGCGCGGACCAGCACCAGGTTGCGCGACCCGTGCCCCTTGGACGAGACCAGCTCCTCCCCCGTCTCCGCGACCAGCGTGAACAGACAGGCCGTGCCATGGATCTTCTCGGTCGCCACGACCGGCTCCCCCGGCGCGAAGACGTCGGGGTGGCGCTTGATGTTCTCCACCTCGATCCACCGCAGCAGGTCCGGGGCCCCGACGATCTCACCGCTCATGTGCAGCGGGACCTCGGGCACCCACTTGGTGACACCGAGTTCGGCGGCGAAGTCCGTGCCGGCCTCCTGGGCCGCCGCCAGGTCGCGGTCGGCCAGCGCCCGGGGACGGCAGACGATGCCCTGGGACAGCTCTCCGCGCAGCCGGATGGCCTTGACCCGGTCGCGCCGGGAACCGGCGAGCTTTCCGGTCAGGCCGAGTTCGTCGATGAGGTCGTCGGGCAGGAGCGCGCCCTCGGGGATGTAGAGGGCCCGGTCACCGGTGCGGTAGGCGCCCTTGGCCACGACCGCGCGAAAGAGACCGACCTGCGCCAGCTCCAACGCGTCGGCGTTGGGGTGGGGGTGGATCGTGAGCCGCTCGGCGGTGACCCGGAGGGTGGACATGGCACTTCCTTCGTGCGGTGGGGGAAGCGCCCGAGGCGGCGCTTCGACGGCCCGGCCCACTATGGCCGAGTGCGTGTCCGGGCCGCGAACGACTTTTCCGCCGCGCGGCACGGGGGCCGTGCCCCGGGCGGTACGCCGGAAGCCGGCCCGACCGTCATGGTCGGACCGGCTTCCGGATCCGGGTGTCACACCCCTTGGGAGGGGATCAGACCAGGTCGAAGCGGTCCAGCTCCATCACCTTGGTCCACGCGGCGACGAAGTCCGCGACGAACTTCTCCTTCGCGTCGTCGGAGGCGTAGACCTCGGCCAGGGCGCGCAGCTCGGAGTTGGAGCCGAACACCAGGTCGACACGGCTGCCGGTCCACTTGACCGCGCCGGACTCGTCCTTGGCCTCGAACGTCTGCGACGTCTCGGAGGTCTCGCCGGTCGGGGTCCAGGTGGTGCCCAGGTCGAGCAGGTTGACGAAGAAGTCGTTCGTCAGGGCGCCCGGCCGGTCGGTGAGGACGCCGACCCCGGAGCCGTCGTAGTTGGCGCCCAGCGCGCGCAGGCCGCCGACCAGGACGGTCGTCTCCGGAGCGCTCAGGCCCAGCAGGTTGGCCTTGTCGAGGAGCAGGTACTCGGCCGGGAGGCGGTTGCCCTCGCCGTAGTAGTTGCGGAAGCCGTCGGCGACCGGCTCAAGGTAGGTGAACGCCTCGACGTCCGTCTGCTCGACGGTGGCGTCCACACGGCCCGGGGTGAAGGGCACGACGACGTCCTGGCCGGCGGCCTTGGCGGCCTGCTCCACACCGACGCCGCCGGCGAGCACGATCAGGTCGGCGAGCGACACCTTCTTCGCGGAGGAGGCGTTGAACTTCTCGGCGATGCCCTCAAGGACGCCCAGGACGTTGCGCAGCTCGGCCGGGTTGTTGACCTCCCAGCCGATCTGCGGCTCCAGGCGGACGCGGGCGCCGTTGGCGCCGCCGCGCTTGTCGCTGTCGCGGTAGGTCGAGGCCGAGGCCCACGCCGTGGACACGAGCTGGGCGACGCCCAGACCGGACTCGGCGATCTTCTCCTTCAGCTCGGCGACCTCCACCTCACCGATGACCTCGCCCTCCTGCTCGGGGAGCGGGTCCTGCCAGATCAGCGTCTCCTCCGGGACCTCCGGGCCGAGGTAGCGCGTCTTCGGGCCCATGTCGCGGTGGGTCAGCTTGTACCAGGCGCGGGCGAACGCGTCCGCGAACTGCTCGGGGTTCTCGTGGAAGCGGCGCGAGATCCGCTCGTAGACCGGGTCGAAGCGCAGCGACAGGTCGGTCGTGAGCATCGTCGGCTTGTGCTTCTTGGCCGGGTCGTGGGCGTCGGGGATGATCTCCTCGGCGTCCTTGGCGATCCACTGGTGGGCGCCGGCCGGGCTCTTGGTGAGTTCGTACTCGAACTCGAAGAGGTTCTTGAAGAAGCCCTGGCTCCACTGGGCGGGCGTGCTCGTCCAGGTGACCTCAAGGCCCGAGGTGATGGTGTCGGCGCCCTTGCCGGTGCCGTGGTTGTTCTTCCAGCCCAGGCCCTGCGACTCCAGGCCGGCGGACTCGGGGTCGGCCTCGACGTTGGTGTCGGGGGCCGCGCCGTGGGTCTTGCCGAAGGTGTGTCCGCCGGCGATGAGGGCGACGGTCTCCTCGTCGTTCATGCCCATGCGGCCGAAGGTGTCGCGGATGTCGTGGGCGGCCGCGAGCGGGTCCGGGTTGCCGTTGGGGCCCTCGGGGTTGACGTAGATGAGACCCATCTGGACGGCGGCCAGCGGCTTCTCCAGCTCACGGTCGCCGCTGTAGCGCTTGTCGTCGAGCCAGGTGCTCTCGGGACCCCAGTAGACGTCCTCGTCCGCCTCCCAGACGTCCTCGCGGCCGCCGCCGAAGCCGAAGGTCTCGAAGCCCATGGATTCGAGCGCGACGTTGCCGGAGAGGATGAGGAGGTCGGCCCAGGAGATGTTCTGGCCGTACTTCTTCTTGACCGGCCACAGCAGGCGCCGGGCCTTGTCGAGGTTGGCGTTGTCCGGCCAGCTGTTGAGCGGGGCGAACCGCTGCTGGCCGGCGCTGCCGCCGCCGCGGCCGTCGAACAGGCGGTAGGTGCCCGCGCTGTGCCAGGACATGCGGATGACGAGCGGGCCGTAGTGCCCGAAGTCGGCCGGCCACCAGTCCTGGGAGGTGGTGAGGACCTCGGCGATGTCCGCCTTCACGGCGTCCAGGTCCAGCGCCTTGAACGCCTCCGCGTAGTCGAAGCCCTCACCGAGGGGGTTCGCCACGGCCGGGTTCTTGGCCAGGATCTTCAGGTTGAGCCGGTTCGGCCACCACTCGCGGTTACCGCCGCCCTGGGTGGGGTGCGGAGCGCGGTCGTGCGCCACGGGGCATCCTCCCGAGGCCTCCGTGTTCGGAGTGGGAGTGACTACCTCGTTGTTTTCGGACATCGATTTCCTTCCGGAACGGGGAAGAGGTGGACCCGGTGATTCGGGTGCGGCTCTGGAACGATTCAGGAACCGTGGCTGCCGGAGCAGTCGGGGCACAGTCCCCAATAGACGACCTCGGCCTCGTCGATCGAGAAGCCGTGGTCGGTGGAAGCGGTGAGGCACGGCGCGTGGCCTACGGCGCAGTCGACATCCGCTATGGCACCGCAGGTCCGGCACACGACGTGGTGGTGGTTGTCACCGATCCGCGTCTCGTAACGGGCCACGGAGCCCTGTGGCTGGATGCGCCGCACCAGGCCCGCGCCGGTCAACGCCTTGAGCACGTCGTAGACGGCCTGGCCGGACACCGTGCCGATCTGCCCGCGGACGATGTCGATGATCGACTCCGTGTCCGTGTGCGGGTTGTCGTGCACGGCGGCGAGTACCGCCATCCGCGGACTCGTCACCCGCAGAGCGGACTCGCGCAGCATTCGCTCGAAATCCGAAGGGGTTGGCATGCCTCGAAGTCTGCCGTCTTTTCTTGAATAAGTCAAATTATGTGGTGGATCAACCTTAACGGGAGGTCCGAGCAGGACCGGAACCCCGTTCCGGCCCGAGGGGTTCCGGCCGCGCGGAAATGAGCGGGGCGGTGGCGTCGTCGCGGCCTCCGGCGTCCAGGACGCGCGCCGGTGGCGGGCCGTCGTCCGGACCACGCCTCGGAGGGAAAGGGACGGCGTGCGGCATCGTTCACGCGGTCGGACCCGACCGCTTTCCGGGCGCGGGCCGAGGCCTCCTCCGGGAGAGGTGAGGAACGTACAAGACCGCCGGGCGGTGCGCGCGTGACGATGGGCGCATGGAGAACACCGAACATCCCACCGGGGTCGGCGCCGGGGCCGCCGAGGCACCCGTGCGCTTCGATACCGGGATCGCCGTCCTGCTCCGCGACGACCTCGCCGTGTGGCAGCGCCTCAACGTGGCGTCGTTCCTCGTCAGCGGCTTGGGCACCCACGTTCCGGAGGTCGTGGGCGCCCCCTACCGGGACGGGGACGACACCCTCTACCTCCCGATGTTCCGCCAGCCGGTGCTGGTGTTCGAGGGGAACGGGGAGACCCTGACCCGGACGCACTCCAAGGCCGTCGCGCGGGACCTGGCCGTCGCCGTGTTCACCTCCGACCTGTTCGCCACCGGCAACGACCGGGACAACCGGGCGGCGGTGCGGGCGGTCGGCCGGGACTCACTGGACCTGGCCGGGATCGCCGTGTACGGGCCGAGGAACGCCGTGGCCAAGGTCCTCAAGGGAGCCAGGATGCACCCCTGAGCGGATCGCGGCGGGCCCGGGCGTAGTGCCCGGGGGGCATGCCGAGGATCCGTTTGAAGTGCCGGTTGAGGTGCGCCTGGTCGTGGAAGCCGGAGGCCGTCGCCGCGTCGGCCGGTGTCCGCCCCTCACGGAGCAGGCCGCGGGCCAGGTCCACCCGGCGGCCGACGAGGTAGCGGTGCGGAGGCATGCCGAACCGTCGACTGAAGGCCCGGACCAGATGGGCGGGGTGGACGCGCAGCACGGCGGCGGCCTCTTCGAGCGGAAGGCCCTCCACCACCCGTGAGTCGAGGAGGTCGCGCAGTCGGTCCGCCGTCGCCGACCGGTCGGCGACCCGTGGCGGCTCCGGGTCCCCCCGCAGGTGGCCGCGCAGGCGTTCGGTGATGAACGCGAGGCGGCTCTCGGCCTCCAGTTCGCCGCCCGGTTCCAGGACGGACCGGTGCAGGGCGTGGATCCGCTGCCGCAGCAGCGCGTCGTCCATGGTCGGGTGGTCGACCGAGCGGCCCACCAGGTCGACGCCGATCCGCCCCGGTTCCAGGTAGAGGACGCGTTTGCGCAACCCCTGCTCCGAGGTGGGGGTGCCGTTGTGCGGGACGTGCGGGGGCAGGAGGGTGACCGTGCGCTCCAGGGCGCCGTGCCGGTGTCGGCCCAGGTCGTAGCGGACCAGACCGGCGTCGATGATGAGCAGCGCCCAGGTGTCGTGGGTGTGCATCGGGTAGGCGTGCCCGAGCATGTGGGTGTGGAAGACCTCGGTGACACCCGGCACGTTCGGTCTGACGACCAGGGTGTCGGCGTGTCCGTCCATGGGCACAGGGTACGTCGGTGGACGGCGACGGCGCGCGGACCGGGTGGGTCCGCGCGCCGTGCGTGCGTCGGGGCCGGTCAGTCCGTGCCGGACTCCATGGCGGCGTGGTCGAGCAGCAGCTCGTCCTCCGGGCCACGGCCCCGGGAGGCGATCGTCTCGGCGCCGCCCTCGGGCATCGCGCCGATGAGGCCGGTGGAGGCGGCCTGGGCCGCACCCAGGGTGGCGGCCTCGCCGGTGCCGACCATGCCCAGACGCGCGTACTCCTCCAGCTTGGCGCGGGAGTCGGCGATGTCCAGGTTGCGCATGGTCAGCTGACCGATGCGGTCGGTGGGGCCGAAGGCGGAGTCCTCGGTCCGCTCCATGGACAGCTTGTCCGGGTGGTAGCTGAACGCCGGACCGGTGGTGTCGAGGAGGGAGTAGTCCTCGCCGCGGCGCAGGCGCAGGGTCACCTCGCCGGTGACGGCGGTGCCCACCCAGCGCTGGAGGGACTCGCGCAGCATCAGCGCCTGCGGCTCCAGCCAGCGGCCCTCGTACATGAGGCGGCCCAGGCGGCGGCCCTCGGTGTGGTACGCGGCGAGGGTGTCCTCGTTGTGGATCGCGTTGACGAGGCGCTCGTAGGCGAGGTGCAGGAGGGCCATGCCGGGCGCCTCGTAGATGCCGCGGCTCTTGGCCTCGATGATGCGGTTCTCGATCTGGTCGGACATGCCCAGACCGTGGCGGCCGCCGACGGCGTTGGCCTCCAGGACCAGGTCGACGGCGGACTCGAAGGTCTTGCCGTTGATGGTGACCGGGCGGCCCTGCTCGAAGCCGACGGTGACGTCCTCGGGGGCGATCTCCACCTCGGGGTCCCAGAACCGGACGCCCATGATGGGGTCGACGATCTCGATGCCGGTGTCCAGGTGCTCCAGCGACTTGGCCTCGTGGGTGGCGCCCCAGATGTTGGCGTCGGTGGAGTAGGCCTTCTCGGTGCTGTCGCGGTAGGGGAGGTCCCGCTCCAGCAGCCACTCGGACATCTCCTTGCGGCCGCCGAGTTCGTTGACGAAGTCGGCGTCCAGCCAGGGCTTGTAGATGCGCAGGGCGGGGTTGGCCAGCAGGCCGTAGCGGTAGAACCGCTCGATGTCGTTGCCCTTGTAGGTGGAGCCGTCACCCCAGATCTGCACGCCGTCCTCCAGCATCGCGCGCACCAGCAGGGTGCCGGTGACCGCGCGGCCGAGGGGCGTGGTGTTGAAGTAGACGCGCCCGCCCGACCTGATGTGGAACGCACCGCAGGCCAGGGCGGCCAGGCCCTCTTCGACCAGGGCCGCACGGCCGTCGACGAGCCGCGCGATCTCCGCGCCGTAGTCGTGGGCGCGACCGGGGACCGAGGCGATGTCGGGTTCGTCGTACTGGCCGATGTCGGCGGTGTAGGTGCACGGGACGGCGCCCTTCTCGCGCATCCACGCCACCGCCACCGAGGTGTCGAGACCTCCGGAGAAGGCGATGCCGACACGGTCGCCGACGGGCAGAGAGGTGAGTACCTTGGACATGGCAATAAGTATGCATCACAATGAATGCACATGCAAAACGGGGGCGTGCCCGGCCGTGTGAGCCTCGTCATCATCGGCTCGGCCCCGGAGCACTCCCGGTCGGCGCCGCGACCGACCGCCGTCGTCCGCGGTCGCGCACCCGCTCCGGGGCGCCGGCCGGGTTCGGGGAGAGGGGCGCGCGAGGGTCCCGTGCCCCGGAGGCCGTCGTCCTCGGGGACCGGAGTAGGGTCCGGGACGACGGCTCCGGGGTCGGCCCGGGGCGAGCGAGAAGGGACACGTCCGTGCGCATCGCCGTTCTGGGTACCGGTGAGGTCGCCCTCACCCTGGTCCCCGCGTTCCTGGGGTCGGGGCACGACGTCGTCGTCGGCACCCGGGACCCCGCCGCCGCTCTCGCGCGGAACCCGTCGTTCGGGGTCCCGGTCACCGTTTTCGCCGAGGCGGTGCGCGACGCGGACCTCGTGGTGAACGCGATCTCCGGTCCCGTCTGCGTCACGGCGCTCGCCCCGCTGGCGGAGGCGCTGGCCGGGAGGATCCTCATGGACGTGTCGAGCCCGTTCGACTTCTCCCGGGAGGACGAGATCGTCCTGGACCCGGTCAACACCGACAGCCTCGGCGAACGGCTCCAGCGGGCGTTGCCCGAGGCGCGGGTGGTGAAGACCTTCAACACCGTGGCCGCGGAGGTGATGACCGCGCCCGAGGTCGCCGGTGCCGACCATTCCGTGTTCCTCAGCGGTGACGACGATTCCGCCAAGGGCGTGGTCGGCGACCTGCTGCGGGGGTGGGGCTGGTCCGACGTGATCGACCTGGGCCCGATCGGAACGGCCCGTGCCACGGAGATGATGTTGCCGATGTGGATGACCCTGTACAAGACCCTGGGCACCCACCGGTTCGGTTTCAAGATCGTGCGGTGATCCCCCGCCCGGAGGCGGGCCACCCGGACCTCGAAGCCCTCCGGGTGTGCGTCGTGCCCCGGGGGAGGCCGGCTCCGGCGGTGGGCCGAACCCGCGGGCGCTCCCGTACCGTGCCGGATCACCACCGTGACCCCTCCCCCGGCGTCGAGGACGGGCGGATCCACGTCGTCGCGGTGCGCGGGAAGGGGCGCGGTGCGGTCATGGTCGGCGGTGCGGCGGACGTACCGGAGCGAAGGCCCCAGAAGACCCATCGGGAACTCCGGCACCAAAACCGCGTAGATCTCTTGCGACACTCCGAAAAATCGTGAAGGTTCTCTTCTGGGCGGGCACGGGTCGCGTACCTTCACCACGAGGACACGACCCGCGACCCGTCGGGCCTCACCCCCAGGAGAGCCGCCGGAAGGAGCCACGTTGGCGCACCCGACCCGACCCACCTCCCCGATCCCCCGCCGGGGCACGATCATGAGCGGGACCCTGGCCACCGCGCTGGCCGTCGTGCTGGCGCCCACCCTGCCGGCGGCCGCCGCGCCCGTCCCGCACCCCGGGGCCGCCGTGGCCTCGGCCGATTGCCGGGTCGACTCCGAGGCACCGCCCAAACGCCAGATGCGCGCCGAGTGGATCGCCGGGGTCCACAACATCGACTGGCCCAGCCGCACCGGGCTCACCCCGGCGCAACAGCGGGCCGAGCTGACCACCCTGTACGACCGCACGGTCGACAACGGGATGAACGCGGTGTTCGTGCAGATCCGGCCGACCGCCGACGCCTTCTGGCCGTCCCCGCACGAACCCTGGTCGGAATGGCTGACCGGGACCCAGGGGCGGGACCCCGGTTACGACCCGCTGGCGTTCGCCGTCGAGCAGGCCCACGCCCGAGGACTGGAGTTCCACGGCTGGTTCAACCCGTACCGGGTGGCCATGCACGCCGATCTCGGTCGGCTCGCCGCCGATCACCCGGCCCGCCGCAACCCCGAGTGGACCTTCACGTACGGCGGACGGCTCTACTACGACCCCGGCATTCCCGAGGTACGGGAGTTCGTCATCGAGGCGATGATGCACGCCGTCGAGAACTACGACATGGACGGCGTGCACTTCGACGACTACTTCTATCCCTATCCGGTGGCCGGGCAGGAGATCCCCGACGCCGACACCTTCGCCGAGTACGGCGACGGGTACGACGACATCGGCGACTGGCGCCGGGAGAACGTCAACGCCATGGTGCGGGAGATGGACGCCGCGGTGCACGCCGCCAAACCGCACGCGAAGTTCGGCATCAGCCCGTTCGGCATCTGGCGCAACTCCGCCACCGACCGGCGAGGGTCGGCCACCAACGGGCTCCAGTCCTACGACGCGCAGTTCGCGGACAGTCGCAGGTGGGTCCACGAGGGGTGGGTCGACTACATCAATCCGCAGGTCTACTGGGAGATCGGCCTGCCGGTCGCCGACTACGCGGTGCTGGTGCCCTGGTGGGAGCAGGTGGTGGAGGGCACCGACGTGCACCTGTACATCGGGCAGGCCGCCTACAAGGTCGGCAACGCGGGCGCCTGGTCGGACCCGCGCGAGCTGGCCCGGCATCTGGAGTTCAACCGGGACCACCCCGGGGTGCTGGGCGACGTGTACTTCAGCGCGAAGTCGCTGCGCACCAACGCCGCCGACGCCATGGCGATCGTCCACGACGAGCACTACCGGTACCCGGCGTTGGTCCCCCTGCACGAGGAGCTGCCCGGGGCGGCGCCGTCCGCGCCGCGGGTGACCGGCGGCGCGAGCGGCGACGGTGTGGAGCTGAACATCCGCCCCGGACGCGGCGACCTGCCCGCCTACTACGCGGTGTACGCGCTCGACGGGGCTCCCGGACGCGAGGCCGAGTGCGCCATCGCCGACCCGCGCACCCTGGTGGGAACGGTGCGCGCCGGGGAGGACGGACGGGCGACGTTCACCGGTGAGGGCGGGGGGCGCACCTACTACGTCACCGCGTTGGACCGGACCCACCACGAGAGCGGCGTGAGCAACCCGAGGCACGTGCGCTGAGCCGGGGCGACCGCCGTGCCGGGCGGTCGCCCCGACGTTCCCCACGCCCCGGTCTCGTGGGACGGCACGCGGGGCCCGGGGGCGTCGAGGTCGGAGCGTCGCGGCGGCCGTCCGGCCGGACGGCCGTGGAGACCCTCGGGAACACGTGCGCCGCCCGTACCGCGGAGCGGCGCGCGGCCGGGGACACGGCGGAGGCCCCGGAGCCCGATTCCGGTCACACGGCGGGGCCGGACCGGATCGGGCGATTTGACCTCGACACGTGTTGAGGTTGTGGAATTCTCCCGGGCGCGGTCGCGCCCGCGGAGGAGGGGACACGTGCACACGACGAACGGGGCGGACCGCCATCGGCACGGGGGTCCCGCGTGATCGCCGAGGCGGGCGCGCGGGAGCACGCGCGACTGTGGGGGCCGCCGTACCGGCCCATCGTGGCCGGGGTGTTCGGCCTGATGACGTTCATCGCCTTCGAGGCCTTCGCCATCACCACCGCCCTACCGGTCATCACCCGGAGCCTGGGCGCCGAGCAGTGGTACTCACTGGCCTTCGCCGCGACCGCCACGACCGGACTCATCGGCATGACCGTCGGCGGTCGCTGGGCCGACCTGCGCGGGGTGCGGCGTCCGCTGGTGGCGGGCGGAACGATGTTCCTCGCCGGAATCGCGCTGTGCGCGCTCGCACCCGACATGTCGGTCTTCGTCCTGGGCCGGCTGTTGCAGGGTGTGGGCGGCGGCATCGACTCGGTGGTGCTGTACGTGGTCATCGCCCGGTTCATCCCCGAGGCGCTGCGCGCTCGCATGTTCGGTGTGCTGACCGCCGCCTGGTTGCTGCCGTCGATCCTGGGGCCGCTGGTCACCGGGGCGCTGGTGGAGCTGATGCACTGGCGACTGGTGTTCGCCTTGGTGCTGGTGGGGTCGGCGCTCTCGTTGGCGGTGCTGCTGGGCGCGATCCGCGCCGCGCCGCGTCTCGACCTCCCGGGTTCGCCCGTGGGCCGCAGGGGTCTGTGGGCGCTCGCGGCGGCCGCCGCCGTCCTGGGGCTGCACCTGATCGGGCAGCAGCCTCCGCCCTGGATCGCGGTGGGGACGGTGGCGGGCGTGGCGGCCGTGGTGGTCACCGCGGGCCGACTGCTGCCCTCCGGAACGCTGCGGGCACGCGCGGGGATCCCCCGGCTGGTCGCCTTCCGGGGCGTGCTCGGAGCGACCAACGCGGCCACCGACATCTACCTTCCGCTGTACCTCCAGCACCGGTTGGACCTCTCCCCCGTGGCGTCGGGCGCGGTGGTCGCGATCGGGGCGTTCGGCTGGGCGCTGGGCGCCTGGCTCCAGGGGCGGTCGGGTTCCATCGCGGGTTCGCCCGCCTCGTTGCGCCTGGCCGCGGCGTTGACACTGTGCGGGCCCTTGGCGGCGCTGGGGCTGGTCACGGGCGTGCTGCCGCTCTGGGCGACCGTGATCGGGTGCGTCCTGATGGGAACGGGCATGGGCCTGGCCTATCCGCAGGTGAGCTCGCTGGTGCTCGCCTTGTCACCGGTCGAGGGGCAGGGCGGCAACAGTTCGGCGCTCCAGGTGTCGGAATCGCTCGGTACGTCGTTGCTGATCGCCGTCACCGGCGCGGTGCTCACCGCCTCCGCGTTGGCGGGCTACGGGCTCCTGTACGGGGTGGTCGCGGGGGCGGGCGTGCTGTCGGTCCTCCTGACACTGACGTTCACCGTTCCGCCGAAGGGTCCGGGGTCCGTCTGATCCCGTCGTGGTCCCCGGTATCGTCCGCTCGGCCCGCGCCCGAAGGAGGTCGCGAGGCCGATGACGCGGTATCCGACGGGAGGCGCCTCGTGAGGGCACCGCCGCACCAGGGTGATCACGCCGCGCGACCGCCCCTTATCCCGGGTTCACACGGGCGGGGTAACGTCCGTCCTGACCGTGAAGGGCTTGACAGAGGGAGTGTGGTGCGATGTTCGACGACGCCATCGGCTGGGCCAAGGGGCTCTTCGGCGGAGCGGCCGAGGAGGTGGCCCAGGACGCGGCCGATCTCGGTGGGACGGCCCAGGGATACGGCGAAGCCGCGTTCGGGGAGATGGGCGACGTCGCCCAGGGGTACGGCGAGGTGGGGGACCTCGCGCAGGGGTACGGCGAAACGGCCTTCGGGGAGACCACCGAGGCCGCGCAGGGGTACGGCGAGGCCGCGTTCGGAGAGGCGGCCGAGGCCGCACAGGGGTTCCAGGATCAGGTCGGCGCCGTCGGCGGGTTCGTGGAGGACCCGGGCGGTGCCGTGGCCGACGCCGCCCGCGACCGGTTGTTCGACGGGGAGGGCTGATCCTCCCCGCACCGTGCGCCGGTCCGGTCGGGTCCGCCGGTGCGGGACGGGCGGTCCGCCGGGGGATCCGGTCCCCGACGGACCGCCGCACCCCCGTCACGGGGCGCCTCGGCGGAGGAGGTCAGCCGAAGTCCACGTCACTGCACAGGTAGTACACCTGGTCCTGGTGGGAGGCCTTCCAGATCGTGTAGACGATGTGGTGGCCGGTGTACCCCGAGGTGCTGACGTCGATGAGGTAGTCGTTTCCGGGCGGGTACTGGCCGGTCTGCCCGACCAGCTCCAGGTCGTCCCAGCCGGGGGCCTCGGTGGTCGGGTCGAAGCCCTGCCGGGTGACGTACACCTGGAAGTAGTCCGCTCCGTGCGACGCCTGGTCGTAGAGGTGGATGGTGAAGTCGTCGTCGACCGCGGTGGTCTCCCACGCGCCGGGGGTGTCGAGGGAGTCGTAACGGCCTCCCTCGGTGTTGCCGCCGCTGCACAGGGTGCCGTCGGGCACCTGGCCGCGGTGGTCGCCGCCGACGTTGTCGCGGTACAGGCCGTTCCAGTTCCACATGGCGTTGGGGTCGTCCTGCCACGCCTGCCAGCACATGGGGTCTTCCTGCGCCATGCCGGGGTTGAGGTGGTCCTGGCCCCAGCGCTCGAAGCAGCCGTAGTTGCGGGAGGCGGGGTCGACCACGGAACCGTGCGCGGCGGCGGGGGCCGCCGTGGCGGTCAGGGCGAGCAGGGGCAGTGCCGCCAGGGTGAGCGCGCGGGCGGCCAAGGGGAGGCGGGCCCGGGCGGTGGTCGTCGTGGTGGTGTCGTGCGTCATGGTGTTCTCCGTCGGTCTCGGCCGGGTGAGGCCGCGCGACGGGGAGCACTCCCGGGCCGATTGTTACCCGGCGGAGCCGGACCGAAACACAGCGCTGGAAAATGCGTGGGCGCGACCTTCCGGTGACGGCGCACGGGTGCCGCCCCGGCCCGCGTCTCCCCGCCGCCGCCCCGCGATCACGGGGGTGTCGCCGCCGCCTCCGACCCGAGGCCGTTCCGAATCACGATGGCGGGAGCGCCGGCGACGGCGAGCCGGCGGACGACCGGCATGACGAAGAATCGGGAAAGGGGATGGCGAACAGGGCTTTCGCCATTCCGGTACGCGGTCCCCGAAATAGGACCGCCATATGGTGTTTACATATCACCATTCGCGGGTTACCTTTCTGGAACGCCGCCGGGGTGGCCAGGACCCGACACGGACCCCCGGAGGCACAGCACCATCCGTCCATTCATCAACCCGCTCATGATGCGACTGGGAGCGCTCCCACCTGCCAGTCCACCTCCCTTGCCGAACGAACCGGAAAAGACCGCCGGACCCTTTTCGTTCTCCGATTCGACCGTTTCCGGGGACGGGCACCCGGCACCCGTTCCCCTGCCCGAAGACCTTTCCCCCTTCCGGGAAGGCGTCGCCCGCCCCCCTGCCGGGGCGGGCGTTCGGCACGCTCGGGCCTGCGATCATGGGCCCGACGTCCCGGATCAGGACATCCGGGGCACGGACCTGGGGGGAAACCGTGGCCGACCTGCTGGAGACCGACACCGTCGTCGTGGGCCTGGGCGCGATGGGCGCGCAGACGCTGTGGCGACTGGCCCGGCAGGGGGTCGACGCGATCGGGGTCGAACGGTTCTCCCCCGGCCACGATCGGGGCTCCAGTCACGGGGAGTCGCGCATCATCCGCACCGCCTACCTGGAGGGTGAGGAGTACGTACCGTTCGTGCGGGCCGCCTGGCGGGCCTGGGCCGAACTGGAGGAGGCGTCCGGGGAGGAACTGGTCCGACGCACCGGGGCGCTCATGCTGGGCGCGCCGGACAGCGCCGCGGTGACGGGCTCGCTGGCCGCCGCCGAGCGGCACGGGCTCGCCGTCGACCACCTGACCACCGCCGACCTGGCCGCGCGTTTCCCCCAGCACGCGGTGCGTCCCGGAGAGGAGGGCGTGTTCGAGGAGGAGGGCGGCGCGGTCCTGCCCGAGGCCGCGATCCTGGCGGCGGTGCGCCTGGCCCGCGCGGCCGGTGCCCGGGTGCTCACCGACACCGCGGTCACCCGGATCGAGCCCGACGCCGACCGGCCCCGGGTTCACCTCGGCGACACCGTGGTCCGCGCCCGCCGGGTGGTGGTGACCGTCGGATCGTGGCTGCCCACGCTGCTGCCCTCCCTGGCCGGGCTCGGCGGCGGCATCCGTGTGGAACGCCGGGTCCTGGGCTGGTTCCGTCTCACCGAGGACGCTCCACCGCACGCGCGGGGGCCGGTGTTCGCCCGCGACGAACCCGACGGCACGCTCTGGTACGGGTTCCCGAGTCTGGACGGGCGCACCGTGAAGATCGGCGTGCACGCCGAGGCCCCCGGGGCACCGCGACGGCCCGGCGCCCAGTGGGGCGAGCCGGTCGACCCGGACGCGGGCCCCCGGGCCCCCGACGAGGCCGACGCCCGCAGGCTCGGCGAACTGGCCGCCGGGTTGCGCGGCGTCGAACCGCTGCCCGAGCGCATGGCGGCGTGCATGTACACGATGACCTCCGACGAGCACTTCGTCATCGGCCACCACCGGGACCTGCCGGGGCTGGTCGTCGCCGGCGGCTTCTCCGGGCACGGCTACAAGTTCGCCTCCGCCGTGGGGTCGGCCCTGGCCGACCTGGCCCGGAACGGCTCGACCGACCTGCCCGTGACGATGTTCGATCCGCACCGGTGGGACCGTCAGGCCCCCGGGAGGCCGTGACCGGGGCGAGGGGGCGTGCGATCATCTCCCCAGCGCGGCGCGAGCGCACCCCGTCCCCTCTCCCCTCCCGGAAGGACCCCCTCATGCGGAACAGCACCCGGCGGACCGCGCTCGTCACCGGCGCCTCCTCCGGCATCGGCCGGGCCGTCGCCGCCGACCTGGTCCGGCGCGGGTACCGCGTGTACGGCACGAGCCGCAGGCCGGAGTCGGTCACCGATCCCGTGGCCGGCGTCGATTACCTGGCGCTGGACCTCACCGACGAGGGGTCGATCGTCGCGTGCGCGCGGGCCGCCGGTGAGGTGGACGTGCTCGTCAACAACGCGGGCGAGAGCCAGAGCGGGCCGCTGGAGGAGCTGCCCGTGGACGCCCTGGAGCGGCTGTTCCGGCTGAACGTGTTCGGCGCGGTGCGCCTGACCCAGCTGGTGCTGCCCGGGATGCGGGAACGCCGCTACGGAAGGGTGATCATGGTCGGGTCGATGCTGGCCAGCTTCCCCCTGGCGCACCGGTCCTCGTACGTGGCGTCCAAGGCCGCGATCAAGGGGTTCGCGAACGCGCTGCGCCGCGAGGTGTCCCCCTACGGGATCGGGGTGGCCACGGTGGAACCGGGGTCGATCAACACCGGCATCAGCGAGCGCCGCACCCAGTACCTGCGGGACGGTTCGCCCTACACCGACGACTACCGCACCATGCTCGCGGCGCTCAACGCCAACGAGGCGTCGGGCATCCCCGCGGAGACGGTGGCCCGCACGGTGCTGCGCGCGGTGGAGGACGCCCGGCCCCGGCCGCTGTACGCGGTGGGCAGCAACGCGCCGTTGGTGTTCGCGCTGCGCCGGCTGCTGCCGCGTTCGATCATCCTGGACATCGTCGCCCGCAGGCACGGGCTGCGATGAGCCGCTGAGGAACGCTCCCCGGAGCCGGTGACGGTGACGGTGAGCGGTCTGAAAGCACGGCGTCGGAGAATCGACCGGGTCAGGGCGAGAGATGCGGCCGGCGACCACGAGAACGCCACGGGACGGACCGAGGGGGCCGATGAGAGCGGCCACCCGTGCGCTCCCCCGGAGGGCGGGACCCTCCGGCGGTGATCCGGACGCCGGTGAGGGCGGGGCGGCGCGGACCCGGGTGAGCGCTGTCCTAGGTTGGGCGGTACAGATCGGTGACAACCGTGGAGAGGTGCCGCGTGAGCGTCGTCAAGTTCAACGTCCTGACCGTCCCCGAGGGTGAGGGGGCCACCCTGGAGGAGCGGTTCGCCAACCGGGCCGGCCTGGTGGAGGGGCAGCCGGGGTTCGAGGAGTTCCAGTTGCTACGTCCGGTGGAGGGCACCGACAAGTACCTGGTGTACACCCGGTGGCGGTCGCAGGAGGACTTCGAGAACTGGCTGAACAGCCGGGAGTTCCGTCAGGGGCACGCGCAGGCGGCGGCCGACGCGGGTCGGACCGGCCACGGCCACGGCCACGGTCACGGCGGTCCGGCCGCGACCGGCAGCGAACTGTGGGGCTTCGAGGTCGTCCAGCGGGTCTCGGCCGAGCGGTGACCCCGTGACCGGTCCGGGTGCCCGCGCGACGCGGGCACCCGGACCACCCCGGCGGACCACCCGGCGGCGGCCCGTCCCGGGGGCGATGGGCCGACCGTGGGGGTCAGGGGGCAAGCGGGGCGCGGGCCTCGACGAGGAAGCGGGTGGTGGTGGCCGTGAACGACCCCTCGCGTTCGATGTGGTCGTGCATGGCGCGCAGCCGATCGAGATGCCCCTCGACGGTGAAGCCCGGGACCATCCAGACGACCTTGCGCAGGAAGTGGACGATCGCGCCGACGTCGAAGAACTCGGTGCGCAGGTGTTCCAGGCGCAGGTCGACGACCTCCAGGCCCGCCGCCTCCGCGCCGCGGCGCGCGTGGTCGGGGTGGCGGTTCGCGCGATCCTCCTCCGGTCTGGGCCCGAGGAAGAACTCGACCACCTCGAACACGCTCGCCGGACCGACCTCCTGGGAGAGGTAGGTGCCGCCCGGGGCCAGGACCCGGGCGATCTCCGCCCAGTCCACGCGCACCGGGTGGCGGGAGACCACCAGGTCGAAGGCGTCGGCGGCGAACGGCAGGGGCGCGTCCTCGGCCGCGTCGACGACGACCGCGCCCAGGGGGTGCAGGAGGCGGGTCGCCTTGGCGAGGTTGGGCGGCCATCCCTCGGTGGCGACCGTCAGCGGGGGCCGTCGGGGCACACCCGCGAGGAGTTCCCCTCCCCCGGTCTGGACGTCCAGCGCGGCGCTCGCCCCCGCCATCCGGTCGGCCACGAGTCGGTGGTAGCCCCAGGAGGGCCGTTGTTCGGTGGCCCGGCCGTCCAGCCAGGAGAAATCCCATCCGTCGACGGATACGGTGTCGGCCTCGGCCACCAGTTCGTCGAACGTGCGTCGTGTCGTCCCCATACCGCCATGGTCACATTCCGGCCCCTCTGGGGACCATGGGTTTTCTCCCGCCTCATAGGTCCGGTCATGGGTTGAAAAGGTCACCCCGGGTGGGGGACTCCGAAGACGCCCCGGCCACAATGAGACGCCATGGGAACCCTGCTCCGACTCGTCCGGTCCGTCGCGCCCCTGCCCGCCGTCACGGCCGGTCTGATCGCGGTGCTGGTCGGTGTGACCAGTTCGGCCGCGATCGTGTTCACCGCCGCCGAGGCCGCCGGGGCCGACGCCGGACAGATCGCCTCGTGGATGCTGGCCCTGTGCGTGGGCATGGCCGTCACCTGCGCGGGCCTGTCCCTGCGGTACCGGGCCCCGGTGGTGATCGCGTGGTCCACCCCCGGGGCCGCGCTGTTGGCGGTGGGGCTGGACGGCGTGACCCTGGAGCAGGCGATCGGGGCGTTCGTGTTCTCGGCGGCGCTGATCACCCTGAGCGGTGCCACGGGGCTGTTCGAGAAGGTCATGGACCGGATCCCCGTGCCGCTGGCCGCCGGGCTGCTGGCCGGGGTGCTGCTCCAGTTCGGGGTGGGCCTGTTCACCGGCATGGAGGGCGACTTCGTCGTGGTGGCCGCCATGTTCGGGGTGTACCTGGTGGTCCGCCGGTGGTCGCCGCGTTACGCGGTCCTGGCGGCGCTGCTCTCCGGTGTGATCGCGGCCGCGCTGCGGGGGTCCCTGGACCTGTCCGGGGTGCGTCCGCAGGTGGCGGTACCGGTGTTGGTCGTCCCCGAGTTCTCCTGGCAGGCGCTGGTGAGCGTGGGGGTGCCGCTGTTCGTGGTGACGATGGCGTCGCAGAACCTGCCCGGGGTGGCGGTCCTGCGCAACGACGGCTACCGGGTGCCGATCTCCCCCGTGATCGCGTGGACCGGGGCGACCAACATGGTGCTGGCGCCCTTCGGGTGCTTCGGGTTGAACCTGGCGGCGATCACCGCGGCGATCTGCACGGGACCGCAGGCGCACCCCGACCGGGAGCGGAGGTTCCTGGCGGGTGTGTGGGCCGGCGTGTTCTACCTGTGCGTGGGCGTGTTCGGGGCGACCGTGGCCGCCCTGTTGGTGGCGTTGCCCTCGGCGCTGATCATGGCGATCGCCGGGATCGGCCTGCTCGGCACGATCGGGGGCTCCCTGAACTCGGCGCTGTCCGACGAGCGCGCCCGGGAGGCCGCGCTGGTGACGTTCCTGGCGACGGCGTCGGGGATCACCCTGCTGGGGATCGGGTCGGCCTTCTGGGGCTTGGTGGCGGGTGCGCTGACCTGGGCGATCACCGTGCGTCGGCGGCCGAAGCCGGAACCGGAGACGGGCACCGGGACGGTGGAGAGGCTCGGGGATCCGGAGCGCGAGACCTCTTGAGGACCGGGGGTGAAAGGGTTGCGGTCCGGGAACCGGCCCTGTAGAAACGACGGGCCCCGTGGACGACGGTGCCCGGGGCACGATGACGAGAGGAGGACGGGCCATGTACGCCGTGCACATCGCGCTCGTGTCCTGCCGGGGGATCCTCCGGGTCTGAGGGCCCGCCTCCGGGCGAACGGGCGCACACTCCGAAGGTGTCGCTTTGACTTCTCTGGTATCCGACCTGACCGTTCGCCCGATCACCGGGCCCGAGGAACTGGACCTGTTCACCCGGTTCCCGTACATGCTGAACGATGAACTCGCCGGCGACCTGGCCGAGGGTCGCCGTGTCCCCGAGTGGATGTGGGTCGCCCTCGACGGGGACCGGCTCGTGGCACGGCTGGCCTTCTGGGCTCTCGAACGGGGTGACGCGCCCCTGCTCCTCGACGTGCTCGACGTCGACGACGCGGACGGGGAGCCGGACCGGACGGCGGCCCTGGAGCACCTGCTGCGCACCGCGCTCGGCGCGACCCTGCCCGAGGGTGCCGTGCCGCCCGAGTACCTGCGCTACGTCTCCGCGGGTTGGCGTGCCGTTCCGGTCGAGCACCGGGCGGTGACCGAGCGGATGGCCGCCGTGGAGAAGACCGGCGGCTCCCTCCTCGTGGAGCGGCTGCGCTTCGAATGGACCAAGGGCGAGGTCACGCCCGCGCCGGGCGACCGGCTGCGGTTCCGGGAGATCCGGGACGAGCGGGAGATGCGGGATCTGATGGAGCGGGCGCTCCAGGGCAGCCTGGACGCCCACCACCGGAGCGAAACGGCCACCAAGACCCCGGCGGAGATCGTCTCCGACGGGTTCGAGGAGGAGTTCGCCCGGTACTCGACGCCGCGTTCGTGGTGGCGGATCGCGACCCTGCCCGACGGGGAGCCGGTGGGCTTCGTGCTGCCCGCGCGCAACGCCTACCACCCGATCATCGGCTACATCGCGGTGCTGCCCGAGCACCGGGGCTACGGGTACATCGACGACATCCTCGCCGAGGGCACCCGGGTGCTGGTGGAGGAGGGTGGCGTCACGTACGCCCGAGCGTCCACCGACCTGGGGAACACGCCCATGGCGGCGGCCTTCGCCCGGGCGGGCTACGCCACCATCAGCGAGGTCATCGACATGACGTGGGACGCTCCGCTGTAGGGGATCGACCGAGGGGGTCGCGCCGATCATCGGCGCGACCCTCTTCCCTCCCTCGGGGTAGGACGCCCCGGAGCGGCCGCACGCGCACGTCGGGACACTTTTCGTGCGGGATCCGGGCACGCGACCGAACGGCGTCCACCACGGACCCGGGAGGAAGGGCCCCGGCCCGCGAGGGACCGATGGAGGCCGCCCCCACAACGGACCCGGGAGAAGGGCGACGGGTCCCGGTCAGGCGGTGGCGATGATCCGGCCGACCTCGGCCACGGCCGCCACCGGGTCCTGCGGGTCGGCGGTCATCCCGGCGATGACCAGGTCGACCTCCTCCAGACCGGCGCGGGCCAGGAGGGCCTTGTCGTTGGTCGCCCACTCCCCCCGTTCGGCCAGCACCGCGTGGGCCGTGTGGGCGGCGGCCTGGGCGATGAGGCCGGCGGTCTGGGTCACCCGGCCGTACGGCGCGTGGCCGTGCTCGGCGTACCCCAGGGTGGCGGCGGCGAGTCCGCGCCACCGGGGCGGCGCGCTCACACGCAGCGCGTCGGGGTACTCGGGGCGGGGCAGGTCACCGACGAGGGCACGTCCCAGGGCGAGTTCGGCGACGACCAGGTAGGTGGGGACGCCCACCAGGTGGAACATGAGGGGTTCCACGTCGAAGCCCCCCACCCGGGCCCGCTCCATCTGATGCTCGACCGCGTCGAGGTCGCGGTAGTGCACGTCCGCCCGGCGGCCGTCGATCCGCAGCCGGGCGCCGCCGTTGAAGACCCCGCCGCCCCAGCCGCCGACCTCAGACACCTCGCCCGGCCACCCCAGGGCCCGCAGGTCCTCCGGGTCGAAGTCCCCCCGGTAGTAGATCGCCAGGTCCCAGTCGCTGTCGGGTCGGTGTTCTCCCCGGGCACGGGAGCCGCCCAGGGTCACCGCCCGCACCCGGGGCAGTCCGGCCAATCGGTCGGCGGTGTCGGAGAGGAAGCGTTCGTCGTCGGTGGTTCCCATGCCGCCCATGCTGTCACCGGCGCGAGCGGGCCCGTCCGGGGGTCAGGGGGTCCGACGATCGCCGTGCGCACCCGGCACGGACGGGTCGAGGCGGTCACGGCCGAGAGGCGCGTAGGTGCGCCACCGGAGAAAGCGTTCGGCGGGGCCGCGGACACCCGCGCGGCGCATCAGGTCGGCCAGGACCACGGTGGTCGCCCAGACCGCGACGCCCACCAGCACGGAGGTGAAGCCGGACAGCCGGGCGGCCAGGTCCAGGGCGTAGGGCGTGAACAGCACCGTCCAGGCCACCGACTGCAACAGGTAGCAGGTCATGGAGCGCTGCCCGGTGGCGACCAGCGCCCGGGTGATCGGGCCCCGGCGGTCGCCGAGCCGGACCGCGATCAGCGCGATGAGCGCGGCATAGCCGAACCCGCCCGCGTAACCGGTGAGCACGTGGAGCCAGACACCGCCGGCCTCCACCGCGATGGGTGGCCGCCACAGGCCCGTGGACATCAGGGCCTGGGGCAGCCCGCCGAGGACGGCGAGCGGGATTCCGATTCCGGCGACGCGGCGCAGGAGCGGCAGATGGGCCTCGGGGTGTTCCAGGAGCCGGCGTCGGGCGGCCCACACCCCGATGGTGAAGGGGAACACCGAGGTCACCATGAGCAGCGGGGTCATGACCGGCCAGGTCACGAGCCGCACCACCATGTCGGCCAGCGGGTCCGGGCTCATCACCGCCTCGGCGGACTCGGGATCGGTGAGGGCGGGCAGGGTCGTGCCCAGCGCGTAGATCAGGGAGCCGACCGCCATCCAGGTGAACCCGTGGGCGAGCAGCCGCCGGTCGGTGACGTGCAGCAGTCCGGCGAAGAGCAGGGCGATGAGCCCGTACACAGCGATGATGTCGCCGAAGAAGAGCAGCAGCGTGTGCAGCAGCCCGATGGCCACCATCCACCGGCCGCGTCGGCGCACCAGGGCGCGGATCCAGGGCCGTGGTCGCCCCTCGGCGGTCCGCCGCAGGTACATCCAGGCCAGCCCGTACCCGAACAGGGCCGCGAACATCGGATAACCGCGCGCCTCGGCGAACACGAGCACGGCCATCGTGGTCGCGGTGTCGAGTACGCCGGTGGGGGCGGTGGCGTCTCCGGTGGCGAGCAGCCGGAAGATGTGGGCGTGCACCACGGCGATGACCAGCAGCATCACGCCGCGGGCCAGGTCGGGGGCGACCGCCCGGTGGGCGAGGGCGGTGCCGTGGGCCGTGTCGGCGGGGGGCCGGGGGCGAGTGGACACGGGGATCGCTCCGTTCGTGGTCGGTGGTCCGTCGAGGGGCGGCATCGGCGCGCCTGGGCGCACGGACGCACGGAGCAAGGTGAGATACGATGCCGTATCCAATGCCGCGCTATTAAGATACGCCAACGTATCTTAGTTGGGAAGTCCATGGACGCTTCGACTACCGCGGAGGCCGCCGACGACCCCGGTGAGGTCCCTCCGAAGCGGACGCGCAGGCGCGGCCCCGAACTCATCGAGGCCATCCACGAGGCGGCGATAGTGGAGGCCGCGGAGAACGGGCTGCACCGTCTGTCCATGGAGGGGATCGCCCGGCGGGCGGGCACCGCCAAGACGTCCCTCTACCGCCGCTGGGCCGGCCCGGCGGACATCCTGCTCGAAGCGATGTACCACCACTTTCCGCAGGAGCGGCCCGCACCGGGGGCCGACGATCTGCGGGGCGACCTCATCGAGTCGCTGGTGATGCTGGCCGAGCTCAGTGACGACCCCTTGGGCCGGGCCATGTTCGCGGTGATCGCCGAATCGGTGCGCGAGCCGATGCTGCACGAGCGCTTCACCCGGGAGGTGTTCGAGCCCCGGGGCGGGCGGTTCACCCGCACCGTTCTGGCGCACTACGCCGACCGGGGGCGGATCGACCCCTCTCGGGTGACCGACGTGACCGTCGACATCGGCGAGGCCATGGTCCTCAAGTACGCCGTCGACCACCGCCGGACACCCGGGCGGGACCATCTCGCCCGCATCGTCGACGAGGTGATCCTGCCCGCCGTCGGCGCCGGGCCGGAACCGTCCCGAACCGACGATCGAACGAGGTGAGGCAGGGCGCCGCGCTCCTGCCGCGTACGGCCCACCGGTGCCGCGGGCCCGACGGCGGACCGGGCACGGGGACGTGTCCGTCCCTCCGCTCCCACGGCGGCGGGGGAACGGCGGCGCGTTCCGGACGCTCGCGATGGGTGGGAAAGGAGTGGGACGGTCGGGGCGGCCCGGTTAGGCTGCCGGGTATGTCGCTGCCGCCGGGTGTCACCGCCGATCGGGTCGAGGAGATCGACGTGGGCCTGTCCGGGGCCCGGGTCGCCCGCCTGTACGTGTCCGGGCGACCGGTCGCGGTGTTCAAGGCGGCGGGCACGGACCGCCCCGACCTGGTGTCCGAACTGGCCGGAACGGAGCGGCGGCTGCGCCGGCTGGCCGACACCCCGCTGCCGGTGCCCCGCCTGCTGGACTCCGGGGAGTGGCGGGGCGAGCGCTGGCTGACGATGGAGCACCGGCCCGGGAGGGCCGCCCACGAACCCGGGCACGAGCGCTCCGCCCTGATCGCCACCCTGGCCCGGGCGCTGCGGGAACTGCACACCGCGTCCCTCTCCGGACCGCCGTTCCCGCTCGGCCCGGACGTACTGCTGGAGCGGGCGCGCGAGCGGGTGGCGGCGGGACTCGTGGACCGGTCCTGGCGGGCCGCGGAGCACCGGCCCCGGGAGGGCGGAAGCCCCGCCGGAGCACTGCGGGGCCTGGCCGAACGGCTGTCCCGGACGGAGGTGTCCGGCCCGGTCCTGCTGCACGGCGACTACTGCCTGCCCAACGTCCTGGTGGACGACGACGGTCGGTGGTCCCTCATCGACCTGGGCCGGATGGGCGTGGGAGACCGGCACCTGGATCTCGTGGACATGACGGGCAGCATGCTGTCCGACCTCAACCCGTCGTTCGGGCCGCGCGACGCCGAGGCCTTCCTGGACGCCTACGGCAGGGACCGGATCGATCCGGAGCGTGTGGAGCTGTACCGAGAACTCGACGCCTTCTTCTGGCCGGTGTGACCGGTCCCACCACGGTCGATGCGCCGAGGACGTGCTCCCACCCCCGCCGCGCCCCGGCGGGGCGCGGCGGGGTCTCGGCGGGGTCTCGGCGGACGGCCCCCGGCCCCGGGGCGGGAGGACCCGCGAGAACGGCGCCTATCCGGGGTCCTCGCCCGACGCGGCCGCCCCCTCGTCGGCCCGCCTCCTCCTGCGGCTCCGGACGAAGGCGCTCTCCGGTTCCCCCCGAAGGGCGCGGACGAGGCCGGCCATCATGAAGAAGGCGATGACGAAGAACGGCAGCCCGAAGACGATGATCGTCTGCTGCAACGCCTCCAGCCCGCCCACCCCGCCGGCGGTGAGCACGGTGGCGGCGACCACGCCCTCGGTGATGCCCCAGAACACCCGTTGGCGCGTGGGCGACGTGGGCGTGCCCGAGCACAGCATGTCGACCACGAGGGACGCGGAGTCCGATGAGGTGGTGAAGAAGACGACCACGATGAGGATGCTCACCGCGGACAGGAGGGTGGCCGCGGGGTAGTTGGCGAGGAAGGCGAACAGGGCCCCGGGAAGGTCCTCCTCGACGACGACGGCGCGGACCAGATCCCCTCCCTGGTTCAGCTCGATGTCGAACGCCGACAGGCCGAAGACGCCGAACCACACGATGCTGAACGCGGTGGGGACGGCGAGCACGCCGAGGACGAACTCCTTGATGGTGCGTCCCCGGGAGATGCGGGCGACGAAGATCCCCACGAACGGGGACCAGGTGATGGTCCACGCCCAGTAGAAGACGGTCCACGAACCCTGCCACCCGGTGTTGCCGAAGGTGTCGTTCCAGAAGGAGAGCGGGACCAGCCATTGCAGGTACACACCGGTGGTCTCGACGACCCCCTTGATCAGGTACAGGCTCGATCCGGCGAGGAACACGAAGATCAGCAGTCCGACGGCCAGCACGATGTTGATCGTGGACAGCCACTTGATGCCGACGTCGAGGCCGGTGGCCACGGAGATCACCGCGAGGGTGGTCACGGAGGCGATGAGGATGAGCTGGACGAGCCTGCTCTCCGGTACCCCGAAGAGGTTGTACAGACCACTGTTGATCTGCATGGTGCCCAGACCGATGGTGACGGCCACACCGAAGAGGGTGCCGAGCACGGCGAACGTGTCGATGAAGCGCCCGATGGGGCCGTGGATCCGTTCCCCGAGGAAGGGGTACAGGATCGAGCTCACCCGGAAGGGCAGCCCCTTGCGATGCGTGAAGTAGGCGAAGGCCAGCCCGGGCAGGCAGAAGATCGTCCAGGTGTGCAGGCCGAAGTGGTAGAGGGTGAAGCCCATGGCCTCCCTGGCGGCCTGCACCGATTCGGGTTCCGCGTCGCGCAGCGGCGGTTCGGCGAAGTGGCTGATGGGTTCCGCCACGCCCCAGAACATGAGGATGCTGCCGATGCCCGCGGCGAAGAGCATGCAGAACCAGATGGGATCGCTGTAGTCGGGCCGGCTGTCGTCCGGGCCGAGTCGGACCCGGCCGTACCGGCTCAGGGCGATCCAGATGAGGAAGGCCAGAAAGGTCGTGACCCCGAGGATGTAGAACCATCCGAGGTGGACGAGGATCCAGTCGGACATCGCGCCGAAGACCGCGTCCACCGTGCCGGTGAAGACGATGGCGCACACCACGAAGAGCGTCGTCATTCCCACCGCGCCGAAGAAGATGGCGGGGTCGGTCCTGAGACCGAGGGCCCGCGCCGCCCTGTCGAGCACTTATGCCTCCCCGTGATTGATCAACCACGGAGAGTCTTTCGTGTTTCGCCCTCGGAGGTCGGCCGGGACACGGGTCGACGACCGGTCGAAGGTCAGACTTCGAGCGATGCCAGCAGTTCGCGTACCCGATCGGGGTTCTCGTACAGGGAGAGGTGTCCGGCGCCCTCGATGGTGTGGACCTCGGCGTCCAGGAACCGGCGGGCCGGGCCGTGCAGGCGCGCGGGAGAGAAGAAGGGGTCGTGCGACCCGGTGGCGATGGCGACGGGCGTGTCGGACCAGGCGCGGATCTGCTCGGCGTACAGCGGGCTGGGCGTGGAGCCGGTGCGGCAGTTGCGCGCGACCAGGGTGAGCCACTCGGTCTCGTCGGTGTGCTCGTCGCAGGGGGTCTCGGGACCGCTGAGGAATTCCACGAGGCGACCGCTGGTCTGCTCGGTGGGGTGGATCATCCACGGCAGCGTGGCGCGCATCGACTCGGAGGTGACCCCGGGGGCGGTCAGCCCGGCGGGGTTGAGCAGCAGCAGGCCCGCGACCAGGGGCGAGGGCGTGGAGGCCAGGGCGATGGCGGCTCCGCGGGAGTGCCCCAGCACGAGGACGGGCCGGTCGGTGATCCGCGGGAGGAGTTCGTCGAACCAGGCCCCGTAGGACTCGATGCCGACCCTGCCGACACGGTGGCTGCAACTGAGTCCGGGCTGACCGGGCAGGTCGACCAGGTACACCGGGCGGTCGGACGCCAGCGCGCGGGCCGCGGGCACCGTGGTGGCGGCGTTGAAGTTGGTACCGGAGAGCACGACCACCGGGGTTCCGGGGCCGCCCTCGGCGCGGAAGGCCTGGGTGCTCCCCAGCCGGGTGTCCACGGGGGGAAGGGGGCCGAGTTCGGGCCAGCGGCTCAGGGCTTTGTGGCACCAGGCGTGTACCGAACGCTCGGCGCTCTCGGAGCGATAGACACGCGCGGTGCGCGAAGGAACGACGGTCATGGATTCGGGATTTCGCGTAGGGAGAGCGGTGTTCGCCGGCTTTGCTTCCCGGCGCGCCAAGAGAGGACTGTACGCCTCCCGTGGACCCCGTGCCACCTCGGGGGCGCGCGTGACCCCGGGGAGTCGCCCCCGACCGGGGGGCGCGTCCCCCGTCGTGCCCGTTCGCCCTGTTCGCGGGTAGGGGCGCAGGCCGGTATCGGCCTTCGCGTCGACGGGATCGTGCGGGCGGCCCCGTGCCCCGGGACCGCCCGCACCGTCATGGCCCGGAAGGCTCAGAGGACGGTGAACTCATCCGGATCCGGGCCGATCCGGCCGTCGCGATCCAGCGATCCGATCCGGTTCAGGTCGTCGTCGCTCAGCGCGAAGTCGAACACGTCGAAGTTCTCCGCGATCCGGGACGGGGTCACGGACTTGGGGATGACGACGTTGCCGAGCTGAAGGTGCCAGCGCAGCACCACCTGGGCGGCGGACTTGCCGTGCGCCTCGCCGATCTCCACGAGCACCGGGTCTTCGAGCAGGTCCTTGCCCTGGCCGAGCGGGCTCCAGGCCTCGGTGAGGATCCCGTGGGAGGCGTTGAGCCCGCGCATCGACTCCTGGGAGAGGTACGGGTGCAGCTCGATCTGGTTGATCGCGGGGACGAGGTCGGTGTCCGCCAGCAGGCGGCCCAGGGTCTTCTCGGTGAAGTTGGACACGCCGACGGCCTTGGCGCGGCCCTCGGCGGCGATGCGCTCCAGGACCTTCCAGGTGTCGACGTAGGCGTCCTGGGCGGGGACCGGCCAGTGGATCAGGTAGAGGTCGACGTAGTCCAGGCCCAGGCGGTCGAGGCTGGCGTCGAAGGCCTTGAGGGCCTTGTCGGTGCCCTGGTCGTCGTTCCACAGCTTGGTGGTGACGAACAGTTCCTCGCGGGGCAGGCCCGAGGCGGCCAGGGCCTGGCCGGTGCCCTTCTCGTTGGCGTAGATCCGAGCGGTGTCGATGCTGCGGTAGCCGACCTCGATGGCGGTCTCGACGGCGGACCGGGCCTGGTCGTCGGGGATCTGCCAGACGCCGAACCCGAGTTGCGGCATGGTGAGACCGTTGTTCAGCGTGACGTGCTGCATGGTTGCCTTTCCGTGATCACGGTGGGGGTGGGCCGAGGCGCGCGGGCGTCCTCAGTCGGTGAGGCGGACGAGCATCTTGCCGGTGTTGGCGCCGCGCATCATGGCGAGGAACGCGGTGACGGCGTCGTCGATGCCGTCCACGACGGTCTCCTCGGTGCGCAGCTCGCCGTCGGCGAGCCAGCCGGAGGCACGTCGGACGTACTCGCCCATGAGGTGACCGTGGTCGCCCACGATGAAACCGCGCAGGGAGAGGCGCTTGCCGACGGCCAGGAACAGGTTGTCCGGTCCGGGCACCGGCCCGGTGGCGTTGTACTGGGAGATCGCCCCGCACAGGGCGATGCGGCCGTGGTCGCGCATGGCGGCGATGGCGGCCCGCAGGTGGTCGCCGCCGACGTTGTCGAAGTAGACGTCGACGCCGTCGGGCGCGACCTCGGCGAGCTGCTTCTCCAGGTCGCCTTCGCGGTAGTCGATGGCGGCGTCATAGCCGAACTCCTCGACCAGGCGGCGCTTCTTCTCCGGGCCGCCGGCCGAACCGACGACACGGGAGGCGCCCAGCTTGCGGGCGAGCTGTCCGGCGATCGAGCCGACCGCGCCGGCGGCGCCGGAGACGAAGACCACGTCGCCCTCCCGGACCGGGGCGACCTCGGTGAGGCCGGCGTAGGCGGTGAGGCCGATCATGCCGAGGGCGTTGAGGTAGGCCCCGGCGGGGACCGCGGTGGTGTCGACGACCCGGACGGCCCCGGCGGGCAGGAGGGCGTGTTCGCGCCAGCCCAGCGCGTGCAGGACGGAGGCTCCGACGGGGACGGAGTCGTCGCCGGAGGCGATGACCGTGCCCACCGCGCCGCCGTCCATGGGCTCGCCCAGGGCGTAGGGCGCCACGTAGGACTTCGTGTCGTTCATCCGGCCGCGCATGTAGGGATCGACGGAGATCCAGTCGTTGCGGACCAGGACCTGCCCGGGGCCGGGGTCGGCCAGGGTGGTCTCGACGAGGGCGAAGTCGGTGGGTGCGGGCTCGCCGACCGGACGGGCGATCAGGTGGACTTCCCTGCTGGTGACGGACACGTCTGAACCTTTCGAGCGGGTGAACTGTGGCGTGGTCAGGGGCCCGAGGAACGACCCTAGTCCCCTCATGTATTGATCGACCAATAAAATCGATGAAGTGACCCATAGGAATTCCAATGGATCGGTGGCGGTCCCGCCCGAGGCCGCCACCGAGACCGATCCGCTCCCCCTCGACCTCCAGCAGCTGAGGACCTTTCTGGCCGTGCACCGGTCCGGGTCGTTCACGGCGGGCGCCCAGTCGTTGCGTCTGTCACAGCCGACGGTGACGACTCAGATCCGCGCCCTGGAGCGTCGGCTGGGCTACGCGCTGTTCGAACGGCTGCCACGCGGGGTCGCCCCCACGGCGGAGGCCAACGAGCTGGCGGCGCGGATCGCCGAGCCCCTGGACGCCCTGGAGGTGGTGGCCGGCGCCGGGGGCGGCGGTGCCGTACCGCACCGACCGTTGCGGTTGGCCGGGCCGGCCGAGATGCTACAGGCGCTGGTGCTGCCCGCGTTGGCCCCCGCCGTGGAGTCGGAGGGGCTGCGGCTGTGGGTCCGCCACGGGCTCTCCGACACCCTGTTGGAGGAGCTGCGCGCGGGCCGACACGACCTGGTCGTCTCGACGGAGCGGCCGCGCGGTCGTTCCCTGATCGCCGAACCCCTCGCCGATGAGGAGTTCGTCCTGGTGGGGGCACCCCTGTGGGCGGAGCGCGTCGGGACCGAGCGGCTGGCCCGTCAGGGGGCGTCGGCGCTGTGCGGGGTGCCGTTGGTGGCCTACGACGAGAACCTGCCGATCCTGCGACGGTACTGGCGTCACGTGTTCGGGGTGCGGCTGACCTGCAAGGCCTCGGTGACCGTGCCGGACCTGCGGGCGGTGATCTCCACGGTGGCGGGTGGGGCCGGGATCAGCGCCGTGCCCCGGTACCTGTGCCAGGGGGAGCTGGCGGCGGGGCGACTGGTCGCGCTGGCGGAGCCGGAGGATCCGCCGATCAACACCGCCTACCTGGTGCGACGGTCCGGGATACGGGAGAACGGGTGCCTGGACCGGGTGAGGTCCCTGCTGACGGCGGCGGCCCGCTCATGGTGAGGCCGGATCCGGCCGCAACCGGTGCCCGGTGAGGGGGATCCCACCGTCACGACGGACGGTGGACGAGCGGTGCGGAGGATCTCCATGGTGG
This sequence comes from Nocardiopsis sp. N85, assembly GCF_028882275.1. Lineage (GTDB taxonomy): Bacteria > Actinomycetota > Actinomycetes > Streptosporangiales > Streptosporangiaceae > Nocardiopsis > Nocardiopsis lambiniae. The sequence continues at coordinate 121,460 of NZ_JARBUT010000004.1, read as the reverse complement.
AGACGGCGGACGAGGCGGACCGGTGGACGACGGACGGAGACGGTCGCGTGCCGTGACCACGGCGGTGACGCTCGTGGCCGTGGGGTTCGCGGGGTTCGCCGCGCTGCGCGGTCTGGGCCTGGAACGCGGCTTCCCCCTGGTTCCGCTACTGGCCTACACCCCCTACGTCGCCGGGGCGGCCGTCCTGGCCGTCACCGCCGCCGGGTTGCTGCGCCGGTGGATCCCCATGGCCGTACTGGCCGTCGCGGCGGCGGTGCTCGTGGTCGCGGTCGTCCCGCGCGCGGTGCCCTTCGGGGTCACCCACGCGGGTGGACCCGCGTTCCGGGTGATGACCCTCAACACCCTGGCGGGCGGGGCCCGGATCGACGAGATCATCGCCCTCGTCCGCGACCGGGAGGTGGACGTGCTGGCGCTCCAGGAGGTCACCCCGGAGTTCGTGGCCGACCTGTCGGCGGCCGGACTGGACGACCTGCTGCCGTACACGGTGGATCGGTCCGGCCCGGGGGTGACGGGTGGCACCGTGCACTCCTCGATGCCGTTGACCGACGCGGGTTCGCTGGAGGGGCCGCACGGGTTCGCGATGCCCGTCGCCGCCTTCGAGGCGCCCGGGGACGAGTACGAGAGAACGGTCGAGGTGGTGTCGGTGCACACGCCTCCACCGCTGGACCCGTCCCATGTCGAGCTCTGGCGTACGGAGTTGGCCGCACTGACCGCTCTTCCGGAGGTGGGCCCCAGCCGGATCCTGGCCGGGGACTTCAACGCCACCCTGGACCACGCCGCGCTGCGCGACGTCCTGGACGCGGGGTACCTCGACGCGGCGGCCGTGGTCGGCGAGGGCCTGGTCCCCACCTGGCCGACCTCGGGGCGGCCGCTGCCGCCGGTCACCATCGACCACGTGCTGGTCGAACCGTTCATGGGGGTGGACGACCTGGAGACGGTGGAGGTGACCGGGAGCGATCATCGGGCGGTGCTCGTCACGGTGACCCTGCCGGGCGGGCGCTGACGGCCCAGGCTTGACCTTCACACCGGTGTCACCGTCTACGTTCGGGGCATGAGCGAACGAGCGGTCCCCGGCACGCGCACCCACTTCCAGGTGGTGCTTCCCGACGAGTCCCCGGAGATGCCGCCGCGGGTCCTCACCGAACTCGCCACCCGGGCCGAGGGGGTGGGGGCGGACACCCTGTGGCTGCCCGACCACCTTCTTCCGCCCGAGCCCTACGGGAGGACGTTCGGCGGCGTGTACGAGCCGCTGGTGACACTGGCCCACCTGGCCGCCCGTACCGAGCGGATCCGGTTGGGCACCTCGGTCCTGGTGGCGCCGGTGCGCGATCCGTTCACGCTGGCCAAGCAGGTGGCGACCCTGCACGCCATTTCCGAGGGACGGTTCGTCCTGGGGGTGGGGGTCGGCTGGTCCCGGGAGGAGTTCGCGGCGGTGGGCGCGGACTTCGCGACGCGCGGCGCGCGGACCGACGAGACCCTGCGGTTGCTGCGACACCTTTTCGAGGGAGAGGGGCCCTTCGAGGGGCGATTCCACTCCTACGAACGGGGTGTGTTCGAACCGCGTCCGGCCGGGCGCGTGCCCGTGACGGTGGGCGGCACGTCCCGGGCCGCGCTGGAACGGGCCGCCGCGTGGGCCGACTCCTGGCAGGGGGTGGGCCTGGACGTCGACGGTTTCGTGCGGGCGCGCGATCGACTGCGGGGCCTGACCGATCGTCCGGTGCTCGCGTGGACCCGGATCGCGTGGAGTGGCGAAGAGCGGGACTTCGCTCGCGCGGTGGGGCTGTACCGCGGACTGGCCGACGCGGGCGCGGACGCCGTGGCGGTGTGGTTCGGCCCGTGGGCGGGGTTCGGCGAACGGATGGAGCGGTTCGCCGACGCCGTGCGCTGAGGACGGGGCCGGTGGACGGGCCGCCGTGGGGAGGGCACCGCCTCGGTGCGCCGCGTACCGCGGGGAGTTCCCCGGTACGTCGGACGAACGGGGCCGGACCACGGGACCGACCCGGTGCGCCGGATCGTCTCGGCGTCTCGTACGAACAGGCTCGCCCCGGTGATCCGCGCGGATCGGCGCCGCCCCTCACGGTGTGTGCCAGAGTGAGGGACGCTCGAAGGGCTCGGCGAAGGGAACCGGTGTGGGATACGGCGACGCGACGGTGCTGTTCGATCTGGACGGGGTCCTGGTGGACTCCGCGGAGACCATCCGCCTGGGGTTGACCGCGTGGGCGCGCGACCGGGGTCTGGACCCCGACGCGGTGCTCGCGGAGCACCACGGCCGCACCGACGTCGACCTGGTCCGATCGGTCGCGCCGCACCTGGACCCCGTGGAGGAGTCCGCGCGGATCGGCGCCCACGAGGCCGCGGCCGTGGAGCACGTCCGGCCCGTGCCGGGGGCCCGGGACCTGGTGGCCGAACTCGACCGACGCGGCCGGGCCTGGGCGGTGGTGACCTCCGGCGACGAGACCGTCGCCCGGTCCCGGCTGAGGGCGGCGGGGCTGCCCGCGCCTCGGATCCTGGTCACCGCCGACGACGTCACCCGGGGCAAGCCCCACCCCTCCCCGTACCTGCTCGGCGCCGAGCGCGCCGGTGTCCACCCCGGCCGATGCGTGGTCGTGGAGGACGCCCCCAGCGGGATCGAGTCGGGGCTGGCCGCCGGTATGCCGGTGGTGGCGGTGGCCTCGTCGCTGTCGGCGGAGGAGCTGGGTCGGGCGACCGTGGTGGTACCGGATCTGGCCGGGGCGGCGGAACTGCTGCTCGGTGACGCCGCACCGGAGATCATCGAGGGGGTCGTCGTCGACCGGGCCCGTTTCGAGGACGTCCCGGCGATCATCGCCCTGCTCGCCGCCGACCCGTTGGGGGCGGCCAGGGAGAGCCCCGACGACCCCGACGCCTATCGGAAGGCGTTCGAGGACATCGACTCCGACCCGAACCAGTTCCTGGCGGTGGCCCGCCGGGGCGAACGGGTGGTGGGCACCCTCCAGCTGACGTTCGTCCCCGGCCTGTCCCGCCGGGGATCGCTGCGCGCCCAGGTGGAGGCGGTACGGGTGGACGAGGGCGAACGCGGCGGCGGTCTGGGCACCGCGTTGATGGAGTGGGTCGAACGCGAGGCGCGCGCCCGGGGCGCGGTACTGCTCCAGCTCACCTCCGACCGCGAGCGCGAAGACGCCCACCGGTTCTACGAGCGGCTCGGCCACACCGCCTCGCACCTGGGCTTCAAGAAGAGGCTCACCTGACCGGATCGGTCCGGCCATGGTCGCGATCGTGTCTGTCGCGGGAGGGCACGGCACGACACGATCAGGGCATGACAAGAGCACTCCTCGTGGTCGACACCCAGAAGTCCTTCCTCCGGCGGGAGACCTGGCGGGCCTCCTCCAACCCCGACGTCGCCGACGACGTCGCCGCCCTCGTGGCGCACGCCCGAGGGCGCGGCGATCACGTGGTGTGGGTCCTGCACACCGAGCCCGGGACCGGCAACGCCTTCGACCCCGCGCTCGGGTTCGTCGAGCTCATGGACGGGCTCACGGCCGAGGAGGGGGAGCCGGTCCTGCGCAAGACCGTGCACAGCGCCTTCGGCGGCACCGACCTGCAACGCCTCCTCAACGGGTGGGGGGTGTCGGAACTGGCGGTCTGCGGCATCCGCACCGAACAGTGCTGTGAGACCACCACCCGGGCCGCCTCGGACCTGGGCTACGACGTGACCTTCGTGGTGGACGCCACCGCCACCGAGCCCATCCAGGCACCCGGTTCCCCGGCCGGGAGGCCACTGGAGGAGATCCTCGCCGACCCCCGCACCCTGGGCACCGAGGAGGTCGTCACCCGCACCGTCTACGCGCTGTCCGGACGGTTCGCCCGTATCGCCACGGTCGCCGACGTGGTCGACGTAGACTGACCGGATCGTGAGCGTCGTCGGTTTCCTCCTCACCCCGGGCGTGCATCTGTTGGACCTGGCCGGTCCGGCGCAGGTGTTCTCCACCGCGGCCGATCTGGGGCTCGACTACGAGGTGCGCTACAGCGCGGCCCGCGAGGAGGTGGTCACGGCGCAGGGGCTGGCCCTGCGCGTGGCCACCGACGCCCTCGCGACCGGTCCGGAGGACCTGGTGGTGGTGCCCGGGTGGCGGGCGGGCGGCCGGGTGCCCTATCGGATCCTCACCGAGGGGCAGGCGGCGGCGCTGACAGCGCACCGCGCGGCGGGCGGGACCGTGGCGAGCGTGTGCTCGGGTGCCTTCGCCCTGGGGGAGGCGGGCCTGTTGGACGGGCGGCGCTGTACCACCCACCACGGTCTTCAGGACCTGCTGGCGCACCGGTTCCCGCGCGCCCGGGTGGTGCCCGACGTGCTGTACGTGCCCGACGACGGGGTGATCACCTCGGCGGGTATCGCCAGCGGCATCGACCTGGCCCTGTACCTGGTCACCGCGCGGCACGGGCCCTCGGCCGCGGCGGCGATCGCCCGGGAGATGGTGGTGTACGCCCGTCGCAACGGCGACGAACCCCAGGCCGGGGTGATGTTGCGGCACCGGGGGCACCTGGTGGACGTGGTGCACCGGGTGCAGGACGTCATCGACGCCCGGTTCCACGAACCCCTGCCGTTGACGGAGCTGGCCGCGTCGGCGCGGGTGAGCGAACGGACGCTGACCCGCCTGTTCACGGCGGCGACCGGGCTCACCCCGCTGCGCTATCAGCAGGGGCTGCGGCTGGAGCGGGCCGAGCACCTGATCGGCGCGGGCGAGACCGTGGAGGCCGCCGCCCGCGCCGTCGGGTTCCGCGACGCCCGGATGCTGCGCCGGTTGCGGTCACGCTCCGAGGCCGCCTGAGGCGACCTGCCGCTTCGACGGCCGTCCGGTCGGGGTCCCACGGCGAGGACACGGCCGTCCCGGACACCCGGGACGCATGGGATCGCCCGGCACCTCACGCCCCTCGGAGGCCTCCACGAGAACCCCCTCTTCTCGAACGTCCTCGGATCCGGGCCGCGACCTCACGCCCCTCGGAGGCCTCGGGGTCCCGCTCGTCCCCTGGCAGGACTCAGTCGCCCGGGGTGGTCACCGGGACCAGGTCCTTCACCACCCGGGTGGGCTTGCCCGACAACGACGACGCCACCCAGCGGTCCACCCCCGGCAGCGCCGCCAGTCGCAGGAACATGCGCCGCAACCGCAACCGCGCGGGGGTGTCGGGGAGGAACCAGGAGGTCCCGGTCAGGGCCGCCCGCTGTCGCTCCTCCACCACAGGGCGCCAGCGCCGCTCGTAGCGGCGCAGCCCTTCGGCGACTCCGTCCGCGCGGGCCAGCTCGGCACCGAGCACGTACGCCCCGCCCATGCCCAGCGAGGCGCCCTGGCCCGCGAGCAGCGAGACCGCCTGGCAGGCATCGCCCAGCAGCACCGTGCGCCCGCTGCTCCAGCGCTCCATCCGGATCTGGGCGACGTGGTCGTAGTAGACCTCCTCCGGGGGCGGGCACGCCTCCAACGCGCGGGGCACCACCCATCCCAGCCCGGCATAGGTGCGGCGCAACGCCTCCCGGGGGTCGGCGGGCAGGGTCGTGTCCCGGGTGCGGTGCACGGTGAAGGCGGCCACGCGCTCCCCCTCCAGCGCGTACAGGCCCATCTGCGCGCCCAGGCTGTCGGTGAGGTGGAAACGGCCCCTGGTCGCGGCGTGGATACGGGCGTCGTCGAAGGTGTAGGCGGCGGTGTGGAAGCCCAGGTGGTGCAGGTACCGTTCCTCCGGGCCGAAGACCATGTCGCGCACGGTGGAGTGGATGCCGTCGGCGCCCACCAGCAGGTCGGCCTCCAGGGTGTGGCCGTCGTCGAGGGTCACCCGGACCCCGTCCGCGTGTTCGGTGATCTGTCGCGGCCCGGTGCCGTAGCGCACCTGCACACCCGGGGGCAGCGCCTCGCTCAGGGTGAGTTCCAGGTCGGGGCGCATGATCGAGATCAGGGAGCCGCCCAGGGACCGGGCGAAGCGCTCGAAGCCCATCGAGGCCCGCGGCCTGCCGTCCTCGTCGACCAGGACGGCCTCGGTGATGTGGTGGCCCCTCTCGTGCAGGCGGGGCAGGATCCCCATCGCCTCGGCCGCGTCGTAGCCGGGGCCGAAGAAGTCGATCATGTAGCCCTGGGGGCGCGGGCCCGGGGCGCGTTCGACCAGGGTGACGTCCCAGCCGTGGTGGGACAGTCGGTGGGCCAGGGTCAGTCCGGCGATGCCGGCGCCCACGATGAGGGCTCTCATGCGGTTCTTCCTTGCGTGGAGTGGTCCGTCGCCGGAGGACGGCCGGCGTCGGGGTGGAGGAGACGGCTCAGCACGGGGGCCACGGTGGCCGCGTCCAGGTGGGGATCGAGGGCGCGGTGCAGCATGACGCCGTCGATGGCCGAGGCCAGGATCCGGGCGGTGGCCTCGGGGTCGGCCACGCCGCCCGCGCGCAGCCAGTCGGCCAGCACCGCCCGGAAGCGTTGGAGGATCGCGGTGATGCCCCGGCGCAGTTCCTCATCGCGGGTGGCGGCCAGGTAGACCTCGACGAACAGGACCGAGGTGGGGTCGTCGCCGGGATAGGCCTCCAGCGCTCCCAGCATCAGTTCGAGTCCTTCGTGGGGGCTTGTGCCCTGGAGTCCGGCTGCGGCCTGTTCGGCGACGGCGGTCATGGAGTCCAGGGCGGCTTCGTTGAGCAGGGCCCGCAGTGAGGGGTAGTGGTAGTGCACGAGTCCGGGCCCCACGCCGGCCTGTTCGGCCAGGACGCGGGTGCTCACCGCGGACCAGCCGCGGTCGGCGATGAGGTGGGTGGCCGCTGCGAGCAGGCGCTCGCGCACCTGTCGGCCGCGTTCGGTGGTCATGCCGTTTTCCCGTCACGTTTCTTGGACACTTGCACTGGGCGATCGCCCAATTTCTACCCTGCCATGAACCCCGGGCCGCCGTACACCCCCGGGCGTGGTTTTTCTCCCGGCCACGAGGATCCGAGGGCCGGAGGGGATCGGGGACACCCGAAGGGCGGACGGGAAAACGGGCGGCCTCCTCCCCGCGAGGAGGAGGCGGGTGGGGTCGATCGCCGCCGGGGACACGCCGGTTCGGAGGTGCTCTCACCACCGGCGCGCCCCGAGGACTCCGATCAGGCCCGCAGGGCCTCGACGAGTTCGCGCTCGTCGTCCTTGGACAGGTTGGTCTGGAGGACCGTGGGGTCCAAGGGCTTGAACGCGTCGACGACCCGGTCGGCGGTGGTGATGTCGGCGAGCAGGAAGACGGCCGCGCGGCCGTCTTCGAGATGGGAGCCGATCTGCTTGATCATGTCGTCGTCGATACCGATGTCGGTGAGCCTGCCCGCGACCGCGCCGGTGGCCGCGCCGACCGCCAGACCCAGCAGCGGGTTGAGGAAGATGAGGCCGATGAGGGTGCCCCACAGGGCGCCGCCCGCCGCGCCCACGCCGGTGGTGCTCACGGTCTGCTGGATGCGGGGGCGTCCCTTGTCGTCCTTGTAGGCGTAGGCGGCGTCCTCCAGTCGGAGGAGTTGCCGCTTGTTGAGGTCGGCGGCGATGTCCAGGGCGCGTTCGGCGGTGTCGCGGTCGGTCACGCCGAGAACGATGAGCTGAGCCATGGGTGTGGGTTCTCCCGTCGTCGCCGGGTCCGTGATCGGACCCGATCGACGGAACCCTTCCCGGGAGCGGATCGAGGCAAGGCCGGCGGATGTTCGACGAACGGCAAAGTGAGCCCCTCGCGGGGCCCGGGGCTCAGGCGCGGCGGGCCAGGAAGAGGCGGGTGACGTAGGGGATGCGGACGTTCCCGTCCGGGAAGTGCTCGCGGGCCAGGTCGGTGATGGCCTCGCGGGTGCGCTCCTCCCCGATGGCGCGGACGACCGCCGCCATCCTGCTGGAGGACATCGCGGTACCGATGAGACGGTCCGGGTCCAGGTCCCGTACCCAGCCCGCGGAGTACTCGACCGCGTCGACCAGGCCGTCCCGCGCGTTCATCTCGCCGATGGTGTCGTAGACCCGGTAGTCGCGCCGGTAGTCGTCCCCGTACCTCTCCATCAGGCCCTCATAGGCGTCGACGAAGTCGCTCGCGGTCCAGTCGCGGTCGTTGTTGAGGACGGCGACGGTGCCGCCGGGCGCCAGGAGGCGGGCGGCCTCGGCGTAGAAGGCGGGCCGGTCGAACCAGTGGACGGCCTGGGCGGCCAGGACCAGCGTCGCGGAGCCGTCGGGGAAGGGGATCGCCTCGGCCCGGCCGTCCACGTACTCGACGCCGTCGGCGTTCTCGGCGGCGGTGCCGCGCATGGCATGACCGGGTTCGACACCGACGACCCGGGGCCCGGGGCCGAACAGGTGGCGCAGGGTCCGGGTGGAGATACCGGTGCCGGAACCGACGTCGAGCAGGAGCCAGGGGTCGGGGCGGATGGCACGGTCACCGGCCAGAACGTGTTCCCGGAGCCGTTCGGTGACGGCCTCGGGATATCCGGGGCGGAAGCGACGGTAGTCGTCGGTGAGCCGGTCGAAGGCCTGGGTCCTGTCGGTCAACGGCGGTGCCTCTCCGGTGGCGGTGCGGCGACCCGCCCGGGAAGCGGGCCTCGACACCAACCTAGCGGAGCGGGCGCTCCCCCGCCCGGGCGGGCACCGTCTCTCCTGACGGTCGGGCCCGGGGAACGTCGGCAGGGGCCGCGCACCTCGCGGGCGGCGGTCAGGAGGCGGCGGGACTGCGGTAGAGCGAGGGGCTGAGGCCGGTGTGCTGCTTGAAGGCGGCGCTGAAGGCGAAGGCGCTGCCGTAGCCGACACGGGCGGCGACGGCCTCCAGCCCCAGGTCCGGGCGGGCGGTGAGCAGGTCGCCGGCCACGGTGAGCCGCCAGGTGCGCAGGTAGGTCATGGGCGGGGTGCCCACCGCCCGCTGGAAGCGGTCGGCCAGGGTGGAGCGGGACACCGCGCAGACCCGGGCGAGTCCCGCCAGCGTCCACGGCTCGGCCGGCTGTTCGTGGATGAGTTCCAGGGCTCGGGCGACCACCGGGTCGTGCCGGGCGTTGAGCCAGCTCGGTGCGTGATCGGGCGTGTCCTCGATCCAGGCCCGGACGGCCATCACCAGCAGACAGTCCAGGAGTCGGTCGTTGAGTCCGGACTGCGCGACGCGGGCGCTGGTGATCTCCCGGCTCAGCAGGGACACCAGGGCCGGGTCGACGCGGTCCCCGGGCAGCACCGCCAGGCGGGGCAGCGCGGCCAGCGCCAGTCGGCCGACCTCGCTGTCGTCCTCATAGGCGCCGACGATGAGCGTGTCGGGCCCGTCCGGGTCGTTGCCCCAGGTCCCGATGCCGTGGTGCAGGCTCACGTGGACCTCCGTCCCGTCGTCGGCGAAGCACCGCTGGCCGGGGAGGACGGTGATCGAGGGGGGCCGGTTCCGCGCGTCGGTGAGCGTGTAGGGATCCGGGCCGCGCATCAGGACCACGTCGCCCTCCCGCGCCTCGGTCCCCCCGTCCCCCGGGTCCACCCACACCCGGCCGGAGGTGACCACGATGAGGGTGAGGGACGAACCGTCGAGCAGGCGGATGCCCCAGGGCGGTCGCATCACCACGCGGAGGGTGAACGCGCCACGGGCCCGGGGTCCGTCGAGGAGGTGGGCGAGCGGATCCATACCCCGACCCTATGTCAGACGATCTCTTATGTTCTCCGGTATCCGAACCATGTTCCGTCCGACCCCGGACTGATGAACTCAAGACATGAACGAGAACACGATCCATGAGCACATCCTCGTCACCGGCGGCACCGGCATGACCGGCCGCCGCGTGACCGCACTCCTCACCGAGGCCGGGGTCCGGGTCCGGGTCGGCTCCCGGGCCGGCGAGCCGCGCTTCGACTGGCACGAGCCCTCCACCTGGGACGCCGTCCTGGACGGGGTCACCGGCGTCTACCTCTGCTACCACCCCGACCTGGCCTTCCCCGGAGCCGCCGAGGCGGTGACGGCGTTCGCCGAGCGCGCGGCCGCCGCGGGGGTGCGGCGGATGGCGCTGCTGTCCGGCCGGGGCGAGAAGGGGGCGCAGAACACGGAGGACATGGTCCTGGCCGCCTTCCCCGACACGACCGTCCTGCGCTGTTCGGTGTTCGCCCAGGACTTCTCGGAGAGCTTCTTCCTGCCCCCGCTGCTGGAGGGCGCCCTCGTCCTGCCGATGCCCGACATCCCCGAACCGTTCGTGGACCTGGACGACGTCGCCCGGGTGGCCGTGCGTTCCCTGACCGAGGACGGGCACGGCGGCGCGATCCATGAGCTGACCGGCCCCGAGGCGATCACGTTCACCGAGGCGGTGCGCGTGGTGGGCGAGGTGTCCGGGAGGCAGGTCCGCTTCCAGGAGGTGTCGGCGGAGGAGTTCGTCGCGACGATGGCCTCGGCCGGCGCCCCCGAGGAGTTGGCGCACGGCCTGGTCGGCCTGCTGGAGGAGATCCTGGACGGCCGCAACGTCGAACCCACCGACGGGGTCGAGCGCGTCCTGGGCCGCCCGGCGACACCGTTCGCGGAGTACGCGCGCCGCGCCGCCGACGCCTGGCGCTAGGACGTGTTCCGGGGTCGCCCACCCTGCCGCGCGACGCCCCGCCGCGTCCCTCGGGGCGTTCTCATCGGTCGACGGGAGCACCGCCCCGGCCCTCCTTCTTCGGCCCTGCGGTGAGCACGCCGTGGAAGAGCGGTGGGTGCCGCGTCGGGGGTCGTCCGGCCCCGGGCCGGGCGGCCCCCGGGGTGGGCGCGGGGTGGGCGGAGTGGTGCGGGCGGGACGGCGGGTGGGCCTTCCCTGACGAACGAGGTGTCGGTCATCGGTCGCCCCGGGGGGCGGATTTCGCGGCGCGCGCGGCGGGTCACGGGGCGGACGACGCGGGGACCACCCGCGAACAGCGAGAACACGGACGTCGGAACCGTACGCTCTACCCATCGTGCACCCCGCTCCCCGCCAGGGGACCGGCCACGGCCACCCACCGACGTACGGAGATCTCGTGAGCGATCGAGAGCGCGACCGGCCGCGCATGACCAAGGGGGAACGCACCCGGCAGCGCATCATCGAGGCCGCCACCGAGCTCTTCTCCCGATCGGGCTACCGCGCGGTGTCCCTGAGGGACATCGCCGCGCAGGCCGGGCTCACGCACGCGGGCCTCCTGCACCACTTCCCCAGCAAGGAGGCCATGCTCATCCACGTGTTGAGCAGGCGCGACGAGGTCGACGCGCCCTTGGTGCTGGAACCGGACCTGACCCCGGAACGGTTGATCTCGAACATCATCGGGATCGTGGAGCGCAATGTCGGGACACCCGGCCTGGTATCGCTCTACGTCAACCTGTCCGCCGAGGCCACCGACCCCGGCCACCCCGCCCACACCTACTTCTTCCACCGCTACCGCATCCTGCGCGAGCACCTGGTCGGGGCGTTCTCCGTGCTGTTGGCCGACCTTCCCGGCTCCCCCTCCCCCGAGACCGCGGCGCAGCAGTTCCTGGCCGTCCAGGACGGTCTCCAGATCCAGTGGCTGCTGGAACCGGAGACCGTGGACATGCGCGCCGGGGCCGTGGCGTTCCTGCGTTATCTCGGTATCGACGTGGTGGAGGAGGGTCCGGCGTCCGAGGGAGCCTGAGACCCGCGCCGAAGGGCGGGGACATCCCCTCGTGTCCTCCGGGAGCACGAGGCGTACGAGGTTCCGGCCCCGGGGGTGCGGGCCGCCGCGGCGCGGCTAACGTGAACGTGCCCGCACCCGGTCGTCGGAGGGTCGTCACGTGTCCACGTTGGAGAAGTTCCAGAGCCTGTTCGTGGCCGCCGCCGCCCTCTGCGGGCTGTGCGCCGGCCTGCTGTGGCCGATCGGCGACGCCGCCGGGCACCTGGTGACGCCGGCGCTGATGCTCATGCTGGCGGCGGTGTTCGCCCAGGTCGACGCCGCCCACGTGCGCGAGGCCGGGTCGGCCCGGAGAGTGGTCCTCGCGAGCCTGGTGCTCAACTTCGTCGTCACCCCGCTGCTGGCCTGGGGACTGGGCGCGGGCCTGCTGGGCGAGGCCCCGGATCTGCGGATCGGTCTGTTGCTGCTGCTCGTGACCCCGTGCACCGACTGGTACCTGGTGTTCACCCGGCTGGGACGGGGCCACATGGGGGTGGCCGCCGCCGTGCTCCCGATCAACCTCGTGCTCCAGCTGCTCCTGCTGCCGGCCTACGTGCTGCTGCTCGGGGGCGAGGCCGCGATGATCGACACCGGAACGCTGGTGGAGGCGGTGCTGCTGGTCCTGGTGGTGCCGTTGGCGGCGGCGGTGCTCGCCCGATGGGCGGCCGCCCGGTGGAAGGGCACGGCCTGGCGGGACGAGGTGCTGGTGGGCCGGGCCTCGGGCGCGGTCCTGCCGTTGCTGTACCTGGCGGTGGCGGCCATGTTCGCCTGGCAGGCCCGCACCGTGGTCGGGCACGGCGGCGCCCTGGTGGCGCTGGTACCCCCGCTGGCGGTCTTCTTCGTGGTGGCCCCGCTGCTGGCGGTGCTCACGGCGCGGCTGCTGCGGCTGCCCGGCGACCAGCGGGTGGCCCTGGTCATGACCACGGTGGCCCGCAACTCACCGATCGCGCTGGCGATCGCCGTGGTGGCCTTTCCGGAGCGGCCGCTCATCGCGGTCGCCCTGGTCGCCGGGCCGCTCCTGGAGCTACCGGTGCTGGCCCTGCTCTCACGCGTGGTCCGGGTCCGCGAGGGGGCTCGCGATTCGTCCCCGTAGGCCCCTTCGGTCACAGTGAGCACAAGATCCCCTTGCGACACGGGAACCGGCGGAGTGCGAAGCCCCCGGAACGGGTAACGGATGACCGTCCGGACATGACGTCCGGCTCCCCATCACCCCCCGGGAGACCCCGTGAAGTTGTACGCCGACCACCCCGTCCGCGCCCTGTTCCAGTTGATCTCCGACGCGTTGGCCGTGCTGTGGGTCTACCTGTGGGTGAACGCGGCCTTGGAACTGCGCGAGATCATCAACCGACTCGACCGTCCCGGAGAGCTCATGAGGAGCACCGGCCAGGGGTTCAGCGAGCACATGGACAAGGCCGCCGAGCAGGCCGCCAAGGTGCCCCTGGCCGGGGAGAGCCTGGCCGTCCCGTTCACGAACATGAGCGAGACGGGCGAATCCCTCACCGCCGCCGGCGACTCCTTCCGGGAGACCGTGGCCTCGCTCGCCACCACCCTGCCCCTGCTGGTGGCGGCGGTCCCGGTCCTGCTGGTCGCCACGACGTGGCTGCCCGCTCGGGCCCGGTGGATCGCCCGCGCGAGCGCGGTCCGGCGTTCGGGCGGGATGTCGCCCGAGGCCCGCGCCCGGCTGCTGGCGCTGCGCGCCCTGACCACCGCTCCCCCGGCCCGGCTGGCCGCGATCCACGAGGACCCCGCCGGGGCCTGGCGGTCCGGGGACGCCGAGACCCTCAACCGGTTGGCCGCCCTGGAACTGCGCCGGATGGGCCTGAAGGCGCGCTGATCCCGCCCCTCGATCCCCCTCGGATGGGGCCGCGCCGGAGCGCCGTGGTGATCGTCGCCGTGCGGTCGTCGGGGCCGAGCCCGTCGAAGACGTGCACCGGACGGGTCTCGCCGATGGCGGGCGCCCGCGGGCCCTGGGCCGGGACCGGGTCCCGATCGGCCGGTTCCGGCCATGCGTGAGGCCCGGGGCGTGTCGGGGGTCACGCCTACGCTGTGGACCATCCACCCCGAGGAGCCGCACATGCACCTGTCCGCCCTGCTGGACTTCGACGTCCTACCGCTCGACACCGTGGACGCCGTGGCCGTCCTGCTCGACATCACCGCACCCGAACGCGAGGAGGACACCGAACGTCCCGCCGCCACCCTCCAGATCGTCCTGGACACCAGCGGGTCGATGCACGGCGGTCGACTGGACGGGGCCGTGAACGCGCTGCTGGGGCTGATCGACAGGCTCGCCCCCTCCGACAACTTCGGGGTGGTGTCGTTCGACGCCCAGGCCCGGGTGGAGGTGCCGTGCGGTCCGCTCACCGACAAGGCCGCGACGCGGCGGATCATCGGGGCGCTGCGGGCGGGCGGCGGCACCGACCTGTCGAGCGGGCTGCTGCGCGGTGTCCAGGAGGCCCGCCGTGCGGGCGGGGGGAGCGGCGCGACCCTGCTGCTCATCTCCGACGGGCACGCCAACCACGGCGTCACCGACCACGACCTGCTGCGGCAGGTGGCCGCCGACGCCTACGGCAACAAGGTCACGGTGGCCACGCTCGGCTACGGTCTGGGCTACGACGAGGCCCTGCTGGGCGCGGTGTCCGAGGGCGGCACGGGCGGCGCCCTGTTCGCCGAGGACCCCGACACGGCGGGCGGGCTGATCGCCCAGGAGGCGGAGTACCTGCTGGCCAAGAGCGCGCAGGCCGTGTCGCTGCGGATCCCGGTGGGCGAGCGCGTGCGGGCGGTGGGCGTGGTCGGCGAGATGCCCTCCCACCGCCTCCCGGACGGGTCGGTGGTGGTGGAGCTGGGCGACTTCCACTCCGGCGAGGAGCGCAGACTGCTGCTGCGACTGGACGTGCCCGGTGTGTCGTCGCTGGGGACCGTCACCCTGACGACGTTGGAGGCGACCTACGTCGATCCGTCGACCCTGACCACCTACACGGCGAAGCTGCCGATCAGTGTGAACGTGGTGCCGGGAGACGAGGCCGCCGGACGGGTGCCGCGCCCGGAGGTGCGCACCGAGGAGGCGTTGCAGCGGGCGCAGACCGCCAAGAAACGGGCGAGCGAGGCGCTGCGGCGGGGCGACCGGGCCGAGGCGGCCCGTCTGCTGGAGGAGGCCGGGCAGAACCTGGACGACCTGGACCCGCCGAACCCCTTCGCGGGCGGCCCGGCTCCGGGTGGACGTCCGGCCGGGCCGCCGCCGGCGGCCGCCGCGCAGGCGGCCGAACTGCGGAACATGGCGCGCATGGCGCGGGAGGACGACATCTCGCGGGCCGCCAAGACGACCTACGCCAGCCAGTCCGGGTACACGCGCCAACGCGGCCGCCACGAACAGCGGGCCCGGACCGACCCGGGCTCCCCGAACCCGCAGGCCCGGACGCCCCCGCGGACTCCGCCCCCTCCCGCCGCGAGTGGGCGGCCGGGCGGGGGCGACGCCCCCGGCCGGATCAGCGGCCAGGACCCCGACCGGCGGCTCTCCGCTCCCGACGACGACCAGGACGACGCCACGGAGTCCTGATCAGGGCCTTCAAGGCACCTGGTAGAAGGAGTCCCGCACGTCGGTGACGGCCATGTGCCCCGGGGCGTGCCCGATGGCGAACTCCGGGGCCGAGGCCGTCACCGCGGCCTGCGGGGTGACCCCGCAAGCCCAGAAGACGGGGATCTCGCCCTCCCTGACCTCGACGGGGTCGCCGTAATCGGGCCGGGACAGGTCGGCGATGCCCAACGCCGCGGGGTCGCCCACGTGGACCGGGGCGCCGTGCACCGCCGGATAGCGCGAGGTGACGCGCACGGCGTCGGCCACCCGGTCCGCCGGGATCGGCCGCATGGACACCACCAGGGGTCCCCGGAACCGCCCGGCCGGACGGCACTCCCGGTTCGTGCGGTACATGGCGACGTTGGTCCCCGCCTCGATGTGGCGCACCGGGACGCCCGCCTCCAGCAGCGGCGTCTCGAACGTGAAGCTGCATCCGATGAGGAAGGCCACCAGGTCGTCCCGCCACAGGTCGGTGACGTCGGTGCGCTCCTCCGTGAGTTCACCGTGCCGGTACACCCGGTAGGCGGGCAGGTCGGTGCGCAGGTCACCGCCGAACACCGACGCCGACACCTCGCCCGGCTCGGTCACGTCCAGGACCGGGCACGGCTTGGGGTTGCGCTGGGCGAACAACAGGAAGTCGAAGGCGGCCTCCTTCGGCAGGGCGATGAGGTTGGCCTGCGCGTAACCGGGGGCGAACCCCGAGGTGGGGGTCTCCAGCCCGGCGCGGAACAGGGCGCGGGCCCGCTCCGGGGTCAGTTCGGACGGGTTCAACGGGGCCTCTCCCTCAGAGCGTGAAGCGGATCGCGGTACCCGGCCGTGCCTGGGCGGCCAGGGGCAGGTCGGCGGAGCGCACCACCGCGATCACCGGGTACCCGCCGGTCACCGGGTGATCGGCCAGGAACAGGACGGGCTCGCCGGTGGGCGGCACCTGGAGGGAGCCGGGGACCATCCCCTCGCTGGGCAGTTCTCCGTCGCGGGCGCGGTCCAGGACCGGGCCGGACAGGCGGGCGCCCACCCGGTCGCTGCGGGAGGTGACCTCGTAGGCGGAGGAGAGCAGGGTCGTCAGGGCCCCGTCGGTGAACCACTCCCGGCGCGGTCCGGGGACGACGCGCAGGGTGGTCTCCGGTCCGCCCACCGCGGGGACGGGCACCAGGTCCACGTTGGGGAACCCGGGGGGAGGCGGGCCGACGGGCAGTACCGTGCCGGGCGCGGGCAGGTCGGGGCCGAGCCCGGCCAGGACGTCGGTGCTGCGCGAACCCAGGACCGGTGGAACGTCCACGCCCCCGCGCACGCCCAGGTAGGTGCGCAGGCCCCGGGCCGGTGTCCCCATGACGAGTTCGGCACCGTCGGACAGGCACAGCACGGTGTGCATCGCGGCCCCGCGGCCGTCCACCCGGAGAGGGGTGTCGGCCCCGGTGACGGTGACGGTGAGGGGCCCTCGGGCGCGCACCCGCAGTCCGCCCAGGGTGACCTCCAGGGCGGCGGCGCCCGCCGGGTTGGCCAGCATCCGGTTGGCCAGGGCGTAGGAGGCGGCGTCGGCGGCTCCGGAGCGTCCCACGCCCAGGGCGGCGTGGCCGAACCGGCCGGCGTCCTGGACCGTGACCATGGGTCCGGTCGCCACGATCTCCAGGGCCCTCACGACGCCTCCTCGAAGCGGACGCGCACACCCGGGCGCAGCAGGCCGGGCGGGTCGCGTTCCAGGTCCCAGATGCGCTCCTCGGTGCGGCCGAGCAGCTGCCAGCCACCGGGGGAGCTGCGCGGGTACACACCGGTGAACTCCCCGGCCAGGGCGACCGATCCGGCGGGGACCCGGGTGCGGGCCTCGGCCCGGCGGGGCACGTGCAGGCGATCGTCGTCGCACACCATGTACCCGAACCCGGGGGCGAATCCGCAGAAGGCGACGGTCCAGGTGGCGGCGGTGTGCGCCGCGACGACGCCGCGCGGGGTGAGGCCGGTCAGCCGGGCGACGTCGGCGAGGTCCTCCCCGTCGTAGACCACCGGGACGACCACGGTCTCCCCCTCGGCGGGTCCGCCCACCAGGGCGAGGGGGACCTCGCGCACGGCGGCGGCCACCGCGCCGGGATCGGCCCCGGGAACGAGCCGCAGCAGCACGGTACGGGCCGCCGGGACGACGTCGGCGACGCCGGGGAGGGGACGGGCGTCCAGCGCCGCACCCAGGGCGATCACCTCGGTCAGGTCGGCGACCTCCACCAGCACACCGCTGTCGGCACAGGTCAGCACACGCACGAAGCCTCCTTCGGGCCCGGGTCGCGGCGGGTCGGGCCGCACGCTGTCGGGAGAACGGTCACACGCGGGTGAAGGGTGCCAGGGTGACACCTTCGGCGCGCAGCCGCTCGGCGACCGCGCGGGCGATGGCGACAGCCCCGGGGCTGTCGCCGTGGACGCACAGGGAGTCGGCGTCGATGAGGATCTCGGAGCCGTCGATGGCCGTGACGGGTTCGCGGCGGGCGATGCGCAGGCAGCGCTCCGCGATCTCCTCGGGGTCGTGCAGGACGGCGCCGGGTTCGCGGCGGGAGACCAGGGTGCCCTCGGGGGTGTAGGCGCGGTCGGCGAACGCCTCCCGGTGGACGGGCAGTCCGGCCCGCTGCGCCAGGCGCAGGAACGCCGAGTCGGGCAGGCCGAGGACGGGCAGGTCGGGGTCGAAGGCCCGGACGGCCTCGACCACGGCGGCGGCCTGCTCCTCGTGGTGGACGATCGTGTTGTAGAGGGCGCCGTGCGGTTTGACGTAGCGGACGCGTTCGCCGGCCAGGCGGGTGAACGCCGACAGCGCGCCCAGCTGGTAGAGGACGTCGTCGGTCAGGTCGGCGGGCGGGACGTCGATGAACCGGCGGCCGAACCCGGCGAGGTCGCGGTAGCCGACGTGGGCGCCGACCGCCACGCCCTCGGCGGCGGCGTCGGCGGTGGTGCGGCGCAGCACGGAGGGGTCGCCCGCGTGGAAGCCGCAGGCGACGTTGGCGCTGGTGACGATGGACAGCAGGGCCCGGTCATCGCCGAGTTCCCAGCGGCCGAAGCCTTCGCCGAGGTCGGAGTTGAGGTCGATGCGCACGTCGGTGCTCCTCGTTTCTCGTTCGTTGGGCGGCGTCCGCCCCGGCGGAGGGTCACGCCGGGGCGGGGGCCGCTACTGCCAGAGGGAGGCGATGCCGCCCAGGGCGTTGACGGCCATGTAGAGGGTGAGCGCCCAGGCGAGCACGCCGATGACGATCAGCCACACGGGGTACCGGTACCCGCCCAGCAGGTCCCGGGAGCGGCGGGCCGCCACCCAGAGCATGATGCCCAGACCGACCGGCAGGATGACGCCGTTGAGGGCGCCGGCCAGGATCAGCAGGGTGGTCGGGGCCTGGCCGGAGACCAGGAGGATGAGCAGCGAGACCGCGATGAACGCGGTGACCAGGAGGCCGCGGTGCTTCTCCAGACGCCAGTGGAAGGTGGAGACGAAGGAGATCGAGGTGTAGGAGGCACCGATCACGGAGCTGACCGCGGCGGCCCACATGATCACGCCGAACAGGCGCATGCCCGCCTCGCCCGCGGCCTGGAGGAAGGCCTCGGCGGAGGGGTTGGGCGCGTCCAGGATGGCGACTCCGCCGGAGACCACTCCGAGGATGGCGAGGAAGAGCAGCACCCGCATGACGCCGGTGACGATGATGCCCAGCACGGAGGTGCGGGAGATCGCGGCGATGTTCTCGGGGCCGCCCTGGCCGGCTTCGATGAGGCGGTGGACGCCGGCGTAGGTGATGTAACCGCCGACGGTGCCGCCGATGATGGTGACGGTGGCGAGGAAGACGTCCGTGCCCAGGTGGTCGGGGATCACGGACTGGCGGAGCGCGTCCCCGACCGGGGGGTCGGAGATGACGGCGACGTAGAGGGTGAGGGCGATCATCGCCACGCCGAGCACGACGAGGATGCGGTCCAGGGCGACGCCGAGCCTCTTCACGCCGAGGATGAGGACGGCCAGCAGGGCGGAGATGACCGCGCCGATCCTCGGGTCCAGGCCGGTCATGGCGTTGAGCCCCAGCCCGGTGCCCGCCAGGTTGCCGACGTTGAAGATCAGGCCGCCGAAGACGATGAGGAGGGCGAGCAGGTAGCCGGCCCCGGGGAGGACCCTGTTGGCCAGGTCCTGGGCGCGCATGTTCGAGACGCCGA
Source organism: Nocardiopsis sp. N85 (assembly GCF_028882275.1). GTDB lineage: Bacteria > Actinomycetota > Actinomycetes > Streptosporangiales > Streptosporangiaceae > Nocardiopsis > Nocardiopsis lambiniae. The sequence goes on along the minus strand of NZ_JARBUT010000004.1, from coordinate 102,164 downwards.
CGACACGCCAGATGTTCAGCTGGACGGCGATGTCCACCAGGATCGAGACGAGGATCGCGAACGCGAACGTGGCGCCGAGCTGAGCGGTGAACTGGGTGGTCTGGGTGATGAAGCCGGGGCCGATGGCGCTGGTGGCCATGAGGAACATCGCGCCGAGCAGGGTGCTGCTCAGCGCGATCCGCCCGGGACGGGGGCGCACCCTCACGGGTGCCGGGGGCGTGTCGCCCATGGATCTCTCCTGGGGGTGCGAGGTGGAGACGAACGTGACGCGGACCACTCCACGCTCGTTGGATTGTTGAACAATACTTCAATCCAACAAGATGAGTAAAGAGTGCGTGAGCAGAAATCGCTGGTCAGCGACACAGCGGCTTTTCACCTTGACCGACGCAATTCATAGGATCATCCAATGAGCTGTTTTCGGTGGTCGAACCGCCCGGGAACGCTCCGTATCGGCGACAATGAGAGAACGCGCAACCCTCCCGTAAGGAGCCCACGTGACGGCCACGGACGACCGCACCGGCAGGCCCACCGGCCGGACACGGCTCCTGCCGCCGTTGCCCAGCCAGGCCGAGCGGGTCGCCGAGCTGCTGCGCGAGGCCGTGATCGACGGTGATCACCCGCCCGGTCGACGCCTGTCCGAGGAACGGCTGTGCGAGGAACTCGGCGTCTCCCGCAACACCCTGCGCGAGGCGTTCCGCCTGCTCGTCCGCGAGCGCCTGGTCGTCCACCAGATGCACCGAGGGGTGTTCGTCAGCCTTCCCGACAGCGAGGACGTCCGCGACCTGTTCAACGCGCGCCGTTCCCTGGAACTCCCCGCCGTGCAGCGCGCGGTCGATCCCACCGCCGAGTCCGTGGCCGTGGTCGGCCGCGCCGTGGACGAGGGCGAGGCGGCCCGCGACGCGGGGGACTGGTGGGGCGTGGGCACCGCGAACATGCACTTCCACCAGGCCTTGGCGGGGCTGGCGGGCAGCGCGCGCATCGACGAGTTCATGAGCCGGGTCCTGGCCGAGACCCGGCTGGTCTTCCACGTGATGGACGCGCCCCGGGAGTTCCACGCCCCCTACCTGGACTGGAACCGGCGCATCCACACCCTGCTCGCCGCGGGCGACAACGAGGGCGCGGCGGCCGAACTGACGACCTACCTGGACACCTCCGAGGAACAGTTGGTGACGGCCTTCGTCGCCCGTGAGACCGGGGGCGACCGACCGGCGGGGACGACCCCGTAGCGGTGCTCGACGCCCTGACCGGTGCGTTCGCCTCTCGTCCGGAACGAGGGACGCGAAAGCCCCGTGACACAGGTCCCGAAGTGTCATGATGGGCGCGCAATGGAACTGAACGGACGCCCCGCCACCACGGGGGAGATCGCCTCTCTCGCCCTCCACGGCTATGGCCACTTCACCACGATGCTCGTCACCGACCTGCGCGTACGCGGCCTGGACCTGCACATGGAACGGTTGCGCCGGGACTGCCGCGCCCTGTTCGGCACCGACCTGGACATTCCCCGGGTGCGCGAACTGGCGCGGCGCAGCGCCCGCGCGCACGCCTCCCCCGCGGTGGTCCGGGTGACCGTCTTCGATCCGGGCCTGGACCTGGGTCGGCCCGCCAGGCGCAGCCTTCCGCAGATCCTCGTCACCACGCGCCCGGTGCCCGATCCCGAGCGGCCGCCCACGCCGCTGCGGCTGGGCGTGCGCCCGTACACCCGGGACAGCCCCCAGGTGAAGGGCACCGGCCTGTTCGGCGCCATCCGCCAACGGCGGTCCGCCCAGTTGGACGGCCACGACGACGCCCTGTTCAGCGGGGTGGACGGCCGGGTGTCGGAGGGTCCCACCTGGAACATCGGCTTCCTCGACGGCGGCGGCCTGGTCTGGCCGCAGGCGCCCGCGCTCTCGGGGGTGACGGCCCGGCTGGTGGGCCGGCTCTCCGAGGACATGGGAGTCCCGGTCTCCACCCGTCCGCTGTCCGTGGCGGCGGCCACCCGCATGGCCGGCGCGTTCGTGACCAACGCCGTCAGCGGGGTGCGCGCCGTGACCTCCATCGACGGGACGCGCCTGCCCCCGGCCGCGCTCACCACCAAGCTGGCCGCCGCCTACCGGGACCTGCCCGGCGATCCGCTGTGAACCGGGTCAGGCCCCGGCGGTGCGGGCCCGTCCCGGCCACCAGGTGCGCGGGCCGACGTCCAGGGCCAGCGCGGGCACCAGGAGGGTGCGCACGATCAGCGCGTCCACCAGCACGCCGAAGGCGACCAGGAACGCCAGCTGGAGGAGGAACAGCAGCGGGATGACGGCCAGCGCGGCGAACGTGACCGCCAGCACCACACCGGCGGAGGTGATGACCCCTCCGGTGACGGCCAGGGCCCGCAGCACCCCGTCGCGGTGGCCGTGTACGAGGGTCTCCTCCCGGGCCCGGGCCATGAGGAAGATGCTGTAGTCGATGCCCAGCGCCACCAGGAACACGAACGCGAACAGCGGCACCACCGGGTCGGCCCCGGGCAGGCCCAGAACGTGGTCGAAGACCAGGGTGCCCACGCCCAGTGCGGTGGCGAACGACAGCACGTTGGCGGCCATGAGCAGCAGCGGGGCCACCAGCGCGCGCAGCAGGACGATGAGCACCAGCAGGACCACGACCAGGACCAGGGGGACCACCACGGCGAAGTCGCGCTGGGCGGTCTCCAGGGTGTCCAGGTCCGTGGCGGTGACGCCGCCGACCAGGGCTCCGGCCTCCGGAGCGTCCTCGGCCAGCCGTTCGCGCAGGTCGCGGACGGCGTCCACGGCCTCGGGAGACTCCGGTCCGACGGTGAGGACCGCCTCGACGAGGGCCCGGCCGTCCACCGTCAGCGGGGGGAGGTCGGCGCCGGGAGGTCCGGACTCGGTGACCGCCGTCGCCTCCTCCACCATCGGAGAGGACTCGGCCGCGGCGATGACGTCCTCGACGTGGTCGGCGTCCGTGACCACCAGGGCCGGGGCCGCCGCCGCGTCGGTGCCGAAGCCGCGGTCGAGCACCTCCTGGGCGTCGACCGCCTCCACCTCGGTGCGGAAGACCTCGGCCTGTCCGGTGCCCTCGGCGCTGAAGGAGGGCGCGAACACGGCCGCCGCCGCCAGGAGCGCGGTGGTCGCGATCCACAGGGCGCGCGGGCGACGGGAGACCAGGGAGGCGATCCGCCCCCACAACCGGTGGGTCGCCATGACCCGGTCGGTGTCGCCGCCGGTCTCCTCGGTGGGCCGGTACGGGGCGGTGGGCCAGAACACGGCCCGCCCGCACAGGGCGAGCACGGCGGGCAGGAAGGTCATGGCCGAGAGCACGGCCGCGCCGATGCCGATGGCGACGACCGGGCCGAGGCTGCGGGTGGAGGCCAGATCGGCGGCGAGCAGGCACAGCAGACCCAGGACGACGGTGCCGGCGGAGGCCAGGATCGGGCCGGTGACCCCGCGTACGGCCGCCAGGACGGCGTCGGGGATCCGGTCGCGCAGTGCCAGTTCCTCCCGGTAGCGGGCCACGAGCAGCAGGGCGTAGTCGGTGCAGGCGCCCACGACCAGGATGAAGAGGATGCCCTGGCTCTGGCCGTTGAGGCTGACCGCTCCGGCCTCGGCGGCCACGTACACCAGGGCCCCGGACAGGCCGAGGGCGAGCAGGGACGCCAGGACGACGAGGATCGGCAGCAGGGGTGAGCGGTAGACGACCACGAGGATGACCAGCACCGCCGAGATCGCCACGATGAGCAGTGTGGAGTCGATGCCGGCGAAGGCCTCGGTGAGGTCGGCGGCGTATCCGGCGGGCCCGGTGACCCGCACGGTCAGCCCTGCGACGGGATCCTCGGCCAGGAGCGCGCGCAGCTCCTCGACGGTGTCGGAGGTCTTGTACCCGGAGTCGATGGGGACGACGGCCTGGGCGACCGAGGCGTCCTCGGTGCCGGGGAAGGGGCCGACGACGTCCCCGGAGATCCAGGGTCGGGCCCCGATCCCCTCCGTGACGTCGGCGATGCCCGCCAGGTCACCCTCGGTGAGGTCGGCCGTCCCCTCCCAGACGACGATCGCGGGGACGGCGTCCTGCCGGTCGAAGTCCTCGGCGATCCGGGTGACCTCGGTGGACTCGGCGCCCACCGGGAGGAACGCCGACCGGTCGTTGGTCTGGACCTCGCCCAACCGTCCCAGGAACGCGCCGAGCGGTCCCGCGCCGGCCAGCCAGACGAGGGCGACCAGCAGGGCCGCCCCGATCCACCAGCGCGACCGGCCCGCCGGTCGTCTCTCCTCGTTCACGTGCGTTCCCCTCCACCGCGACCCATAAGCCACGGAAAGCAAGTATCTCGATTTGCGAGGCTTTACGGAACGCGACTCTACACCGTTCCGGCGTATCGGAGCGGCGGGGGCGGGTCCTCAGGCGGAGACCGGGGCGCGGGCCTCCCGTTCGGCGGCCTCGGCCATGTTGCGCGACATCGATCCGAAGACCACCCCGTGGAAGGGCGTCACCGCCTTCCAGTACAGATGCCCCAGCAGGCCCCGGGGGCAGAACAGCCCGCGCTGACGCAGGAACGTGCGTCCTTCACGGCGCTCCACCGTGAACTCCAGCCACGCCGGACCGGGCAGCCGCATCTCCGCGCGCAACCGCAGCAGTTCCCCCGGCACCACCTCCTCCACACGCCAGAAGTCCAGGGAGTCGCCCACCCGCAGCCGGCCCGGGTCGCGACGCCCCCGGCGCAGGCCGACCCCGCCCACCGCCAGGTCGATCCACCCGCGCGCGGCCCAGGCCAGCGGCCACGAGTACCAGCCGCGCGTCCCGCCGATCCCCTCGACCACGCGCCACACCGCCTCCGGCGGCGCGGGCACCTCCCGCACGCGTTCGTCGGTGTACAGGCTGCCGCCCGCCCAGTCCGGGTCGCTGGGCAGCGGATCCGACGGCGCGCCCGCCCAGGCCGCCGAGGTCCACCGGGTGTCCACCCGGGCCTCGGCGGTGCGGCGCAGCGCCAGTTCCACCGCGCGGTCGAAACCGAGGCGGGCGTGGTCGTCGAGCAGGTCGGACAGGTCGTCCTCGCCGCACACCGCGTCGTGGCGCAGTGATTCCACCAACGGGCGGGCGATGGCCGGCGGCACAGGGGTGACCAGTCCGACCCACAGACTCGACAGCCCCGGGGAGAGCACCGGAACGGGGAGGATCCAGCGCGGCCGCAGACCCGCCGCCCTCGCGAACCGCTGGATCATCTCCGCGTAGGTCAGGACGTCGGGACCGCCGACGTCGAAGGTGCGATCGCACTCCGGCGGCAGTTCGGCCGCCTCCACCAGCAGGCGCAGCACGTCGCGCACGGCGATCGGCTGCACCCGGCTGCGCACCCACCGGGGCGTGGTCATCACCGGCAGGCGCTCGGTGAGGTACCGCAGCATCTCGAAGGAGGCCGACCCCGACCCGAGGATGACGGCGGCCCGCAGGACGGCGGCGGGCACCGGCGCGTCCAGCAGGATGCGGCCGACCTCTTCCCGGGACGACATGTGGTCCGACAGGCGGACCCCCTCGGGGGCCAGCCCGCCGAGGTAGACCAGGCGCCGCACCCCCGCCTCGGCGGCGGCGTCGGCGAAGTGCCGCGCCCCTCGGGCGTCGGTGTCGGAGAAGTCGCGCCCTCCGGACATGGAGTGCACCAGGTAGTAGGCGACCTCGACGCCCTCCAGGGCCGCGGCCAGCCCCTCCCCCGAGGCCACGTCGCCCCGCGTCACCTCCACCCGGTCCCGCCACGGGTGATCGCGGAGCTTGTCGGGGTCGCGGGCCAGGCAACGGACCCGGTACCCGGCGTCCAGCAGGAGCGGGACCAGCCGTCCGCCGATGTACCCGGTCGCCCCGGTGACCAGGGCCGTCCGACCGCTCATCGGGCCGCCCCGCTCAGGCGGCGGTCACGGCGCCGCTCACGGTACAGCCGGTACGGGTTGTCGTGCGGCAGACCGCCGGTGAACCGGCCGTACATGCCCACGGTGAGCAGGGCGATACCGACGACGAGACTGAAGATGACGTTCGGCATCGAGAACGCGAGGATGTTGTTCGCGGTGTCCATGAGGAAGAGATTGACCAGTCCGCTCACGATGAAACCCGCGCCGACGAGCACGGACACCGTCGATGAATAGGTCCCGCCCACGACCATCGCGCACAGCAGGAGCGATCCGATGGCCACCGACAGGAAGCCGAGCGCGCCGTTGGTGGTGAGTCCGGCGACGACCTCGCCCCGGGTGTCGAACAACGGCAGGCGCACGAAGAGACTGGTGACGCCGAAGCCCACGAGCACCAACCCGAGGAGCCCGGCCCCGATGCGATGGACGATGGCGAGGCGCGGGTCGGCCGAACGTGTGGTGTCCAGGTCCATGATGTCCCTCCCTTTCGGTGTCCTCGCAGCTAGAGTCGGTGGTGAGTGAGGAGCGCGGCAACTCGCGGCGCTTGTGCAACGCTTGGGGTGTCATGTCGGACGCACTGTCCCCCGGGGCGACCGCCCGCCTGCTCGGGATCGCCCCCTCCACGCTGCGCAGTTGGGACCACCGCTACGGGATCGGGCCCCGTGAGCGCAGCCCCGGCGGGCACCGCCGCTACGCGCCCGAGGACGTGGCCCGACTGCGCGAGCTGTGCCGGCTGGTCGGCGAGGGACTGCCCCCGGCGGTGGCCGCCGAACGGGTGCTGACCGGCCCCGGGCGCGTCCCCGCGCCCCGCGTCGGCGAGCGCCGTCCGGACGGGCGACCCGGCGGGTACAGCCTGCCGCCGGGCGGGGGCGCCCCCGCCCTCCAGGGCGCCTCCCGGGCCGCGATGCGGCTGGACGCCGACCTGGTGGAAACGCTCATCGAACGGTCCCTGCGCGCACGCGGGGTGATCGCCACCTGGGAGGACCTGGCGATGCCGCTGCTCTACGGGATGGGCCGCAAGTGGGAGGACACCCGCAGCCACGTGGAGGTGGAGCACCTGCTGTCGTGGTGCGTCTCCTCCGCGCTGCGGCGGGTGCCGGCGCACCCCGGACCGGTCCCGCCGGACGCCCGGCCGGTGGTCCTGGCCTGTGCCCCCGAGGAGACGCACAGTCTCCCGGTGGAGGCACTGGCCGCCGCCCTGCGCGAACGCGGCGTCCCCCGCCTCGTGCTGGGCCCGTGCACCCCCGTGGACGCCACGGTGCGGACCGTGCGCCGCACCGCGCCCCGGGCGGTGGTGCTGTGGTCCCACGTCGGCGACGCCGACGGCGTGCGGGCCCTGCGGGAGACCGCCCGCGCCGCGGCGACCTCACCCCAGGCCGTGACGGTCTACACGGCCGGGGCGGGCTGGCGTTCGCTCAACGCACGGGCCGGTGGCGGGCATCTGGGGTCGTTGCCGGAGGCGATGCGGGTGCTCGCCCCGGAGTGAGGGCCGAGCGCGCCGAGTACCACAGGTGGTCCAGCGCGGTCAGGGACATGGCGGCGATCGGGGTGCGCAGGCCCAGTGCCAGTTCGCGGGGCAGGCGGGTGCCCCCGTCGAGGAAGGCCAGTACGTCGCCGAGCCGTTCGGGGGCGAGCAGGCCGGTGAAGAACTCCGCTCCCCGCACACGCCCGGTGGCCAGTGCCCGCAGCAGTATCGCGTCCATGGCCAGATGGCGCCGGCGGTGCGGGACCGGCGGCACCGGCACCCGCCCCCGTTCGAGGGCGGCGGCCACGGCCTCGGTCTGGCGCAGCACCCCGCTGAACGTGTACCCGGTGGAGGGGCGGGTGGCGCCGCCCGCGCCGCCGATCCGGAAGACCCGCCGTCCGACGCGGGTGCGCAGGGCGGCGTCGGTCATGGGGATGACGCCCTGCTCGGCGTCGGTCACCTCGAACCCCTCCAGGCCCAGCCGCGCGCAGTGCTCGGCCAGGTGACGGTCGTACTCCTCGGTGGTGAGCGGCTCGGGCCCGAACTCGGTGTACTCCACCAGCGCCTCGCGCGCCGACAGCGGCAGCACGTACGCGAAGGCGACCGCGTTCTCCGGCTGGGGCGGCCGGAAGTCCATCAGCACCGCCGCCTCGGGGTCGAAGGAGTCGGCGGGGGTGCGCACGAACCAGCCCCGGAAATGCTGGAGCAGCAGGGTGCGGCCGACCGGAAGGGGCCGGGGCGGTCGGGAGTCGAACACCCAGCGGGCGGTCGACCGGGCGGTGGACCCGTCGGGCAGCACCCCGGACACCACGGCGTGGTCGGCCCCGTCGAGGACCTCCTCCACCAGCAGCGGGACCTGCTCGACCCGGTCGCCGAACCCGGCCCTGACGTGGGCGTCCATGGCGGTCGAGCGCAGCATCTTGTACACGTAGGGGTCGGCCGGGGTGGTGGCGGCGGCACCGTCGGGGCCCACCACGGTCAGGTGCCGCCAGCGGGCGGCCAGCAGGTGGTCCCAGTCGCCGCCCTCCGGCTCCCAGAAGCACCAGGTGCGCGGGGGCGGGGTGTGCGGACCGGGCGGGGGCTCCATCAGGGCGACACGCACCGGCCCGCCTCCGGGGTGGTTGACGCCCACCAAGCGGTGGGCCAGGGTGAGCCCTGCGGCTCCCCCGCCGACGATCACCACATCATGGTCGTTCATACCCCCAACTCTGCCCGGGGAGGCCGTGCACACGCGAGAACCGACCGGGAGGATGCGTGGACACCACGACAGGGGCCAAACGCGACGGGGCGGTCACCGACGGCTTCGACCACGCCTCGGCCGCCTACGACCGCCTGGTGGCGGCCAGTCCGGGCTACCACGCCCATCTGGGCCTGTCCGCGCGCCGGCTCGACCCCGGCGCGCTGTCGCCGGAACCGAGGATCCTGGACCTGGGCTGCGGGACCGGGGCCTCCACGGCGGCGTTGCTGCGCATCGCGCCCTCGGCCCGCATCATCGGCGTGGACGCCTCGGAGGGGATGCTGGCCGCGGCCCGCGCCAAGTCCTGGCCGGACACGGTGTCGTTCCACCGGGCGCGAGCGGAGGAGCTGACCCCCGAGTGGGCGGCCGAGCACCTGGGCGGCCCGGTGGACGCCGTGTTCGGCGCCTATCTGATCCGCAACTGCCCCGACCCGGACCTGGCCCTGAGCGTGATGCGGAACCTGCTGCGACCGGGCGGCCGACTGGTGCTGCACGAGTACTCGGTGGCCGACTCGGTGTCGGCGCGGGCCGTGTGGTCGGCGGTGTGCCGGGGGGTGATCATCCCCGCCGGGCGGGCCCTGTCGGGCAGCGACGAACTGTTCCGGTACCTGTGGCGGAGTGTCCTGGAGTTCGACGGGCGCCGGGCGCTGCTGGAGCGGATGCGGCGCGCGGGCCTGGTGTCGGTGGCCTCCGCGCCGATGCCGGGATGGCAGTACGGGATCACGCACACGTTCGCGGGCATGCGCCCGGAGGAGGGACGGTGAGCCGCCCGGAACACGTGCGCGACCGGCTCGCCGAGGAGATCCCGCCCGCACCGCCGGTCGGCCCCCGCCCGCCGGCGACGCCAGAGGCGGCGGTGGTCGGCGGCGGGATCGCCGGGCTCGCGACGGCCTGCGGGCTCGCCGAGCGCGGCGTGCGGGTGACGGTGTTCGAGCGCGAGGAGTCCCCGGGCGGGCGGCTGCGCGGCTGGGACACGGTCCTGGCCGACGGCTCGCGCGGGGCGATGGATCGCGGCTTCCACGCGTTCTTCCGCCAGTACTACAACCTGCGGGGCCTGCTGCGCCGCGCCGATCCCGGGCTGTCCTCGCTGGTACCGCTGAAGGATTACCCTCTGGTGCATCGAGATGGGCCGCGCGACCGGTTCTCCGGGCTCCCCGCGACGCCCCCGTGGAACGCGGCGGCCCTGGCCGCCGCCAGCCCCAGCTTCCCGCTGCGCGACCTGGCCCGCGTCAACGTCCCCGCCGCGCTGCAACTGCTCGACGTGGACGTACCGGGGGTCTACGAGCGGCTCGACCACGTGAACGCGCGGGACATGCTGGAGGCGATCCGGTTTCCGCCCACCGCCCGGCACCTGGCGTTCGAGGTGTTCACCCGCAGCTTCTTCGCCGCGCCGGAGCGCCTCTCGGCGGCGGAGCTGGCGGTGATGTTCCACCTGTACTTCCTGGGGTCGTCCGAGGGCCTGGTGTTCGACGTCCCGCGCTCCCCCTTCTCGGAGTCGCTGTGGGAGCCGCTCGTCCGCCACCTGGCCGGACTGGACGTGAAGGTGCGCACCACCACCCCGGTGGAGCGGGTGGAACCCGGGACCGGACGGCGGTTCTCGCTCCCCGGCCACGGGGAGTTCGACGCGGTGGTGCTGGCCGCCGACCTGCCGGGCGCACGGGCCCTGGTCGCCGCCTCGCCCGCCCTGGGGGACGCCGCCTGGCGGGCCCGGGTGTCCCGGCTGGAGTCGGCCCCGCCGTTCCTGGTCTCCCGGTACTGGCTGGACCGGCCGGTCCGGGCGCACCGGCCGGCGTTCCTGGGCACCGCCGGGTACCCGACCCTGGACAACGTCAGCGTCCTGGAGCGGTACGACGACAGGGCCCGGGAATGGGCCGGACGCACCCGGGGCTCGGTGGTGGAGCTGCACGCCTACGCCCTCTCCGAGGGGTGTGATCCCGACCGCGAGCGGGAGCGCCTGTGGGAGCAGGCGGTCGCGGTGTACCCGGAGCTGGCGACGGCCGGCGTCGTCGACTCCCGGCACGAGCTGCGCGCGGACTGCCCGTTGTTCGCACCGGGCTCGCACCGTGACCGGCCCGGGACGGCCACCCCCGATCCGTTCCTGGTCCTGGCCGGCGACCACGTGCGCACCGATCTGCCGGTGGCGCTCATGGAGCGGGCCGCGGCCTCCGGTCTGCTGGCCGCCAACGCCCTGCTGTCGCGCTGGGGCCTGCCGGGCCACACCCTGTGGACCGTGCCCCGGCGCGGCCGCCTGGCCCCCGCCCGCGCCCTGGCCCGCTGGTCCCGAACAGCCACCCGTCAGTAGGGTTTCGTTTTTTTCGAATAGAGTAGGTTCGGGAGATGACCACCACTCTGCACGAGCGCACCGTTCTTCCGCCCGACGACCGCTCCGAGCTGACCAGGCTCGCCCGCGACCTGACCGCCACGACGCACGGTGCCCGGGCACGGCTGGTCGGCCCGGATGGGTCCGAGATCGCGCTTCCCGAAGAACTCCACTCCGTCCTTCGCGATGTCGTCGAGGCGCTCTCCCAGGGATTGGCCATCTCCATCGCCCCGCACAACACGATGCTGACCACCCAGGAGGCCGCAGACCTCCTCGGCATCTCCCGCCCCACCCTGGTCAGACTACTTACGGAAGACAAGATCCCCTACAGCATGAGGGGAAGACACCGACGGGTCATGCTCAACGACCTGCTCGGATACAAGGAGCGTTCACGCAAGGAGCGAGGGGCCGTCCTGGACACCATGGCGGCCGAAGGCGAGGAGTCCGGTCTGTATGACGTTCCCCTTTCGACAGATGACCCCGGTGAGAACGGATGACCGTGGCTTTTCCCGCCTTGCCGGACACCTGTGTCCTGTACCCGCCCTACCTATGCGACACCCTGCTTCGCTTGGCCTCTGCTGAGACCCATCCCTTTGTGGTCGGATGAGATCCTCGACGAACTTCGCCGCAACGTGAAGAAACGGGGGATCCCGATCGACCATCGGATCGCCCAGATGCGGCAGGCGTTCCCTGACGCGACCGTGGACGGCTATGAGCCGCTGGTCGAAAGCATGACCAACGACGAAAAGGACCGACACGTCCTGGCCGCAGCCGTGCGAGGCAGTGCGGAGGTCATCGTCACCCGCAACACCAAGCATTTCCCGGGCAGCGCGCTTGCACCATACGATCTGTCCGCCGTGCACCCGGACGACTTCCTGCTCGACCAGCTCGACCTTCATCCAGGAGCGACCCTCGGAGTTCCGGAGAGACAGGCCGACCCCTACCGAAGAGAACCGACCACGGTCCTCGGCGTGCTCAGCCGCCTCGAAAGAGACGGGGTGCCGGGCTTCGCCGCTGAAGTACGACGGCATCTGCACTGACATGTCCGGTCAGCCCGGGAAGCGGCCGGTGGAGCGGAGCAGGTAGCGGCGTTCGGCGTAGGCGAGGTCGTCGCGCCACAGCCGGCGGGCGGTGGCCCGCATCACGGGGCGGACCGCGACGGCCAGGCGTCGGGCGATGGAGAACCCCGTGCGTTCGGAGGAGGCGACGGTCGCCTCGATGACCGCCGTGCGGGGCACACCGCGTTCGTCCACACCCAGCGGGGTCGCGTGCGTCTCCACCACGCTGCCCAGCCCCTCCCCCTCGATGATGCGCATGACCACGGTGCGGGGCCCGGGGCAGCGGAACTCGGCGCGCACCGGGACGCCCCACCGGCCCGCCACCCGGAAGCCCACCTCGACCACCATCCGGTCCGGGTCGGGGTCGGGGCCCTCGGGCACCTCCGTGACCCGGAGCCCGACGAAGCTGTACGGGTGGAACCACGAGCCGTGCCAGGGATCGAGGCGGTTGGCGATCACGTCCTCGGGCTCGCAACGGCCGGCGAGGCTCTCCACGGCGACGATCGTCCCCTCCAGGGACGGCCGCTCGGAGACGACCGGGGTCTCCAGCGGCTCCTCGCCGCCGACGTGGTCCAGGCGCACCCACACCAGGACCCCGTCGTCGTGGACCGGGTACGGGCTCCAACCGGGGAAGCCCTCCGCGCCCAGGGACAGCCCGTGCCAGCGGCACACCAGGCGGCCGTCGTCGACCGCCCCCCGGCACAGGGGCGCGCCCAGGTGCGGGCAGGCTCCCGGAGCGGCGTGCGCGGTTCCGTCGGGGGTGCGCCAGGCGACCAGTTCGACACCTCCCACCAGCCGGCCGAAGGGCCGGTCGGCGCGGACCTCGGAGGAGGCCGCCAGCACGTACCAGTTGCCGGAGGGCCGAGCCATCGCCCGCTTGAGCGCGGCCGCGATGATGCCGGGCGACCCCTCCCGCCAGGTGGGGTCCTGGGTGTTCCAGGCGGTGTCGGGCATGCGCCGCAGGGGAAGGCGGCGGGGGGTCGGGTCGGGGAGGGTCACGCGAGGCCTACCTTTCGAGTACCGGGCGGGGGCGTGGGACCGATCGGGCCAGCAGGGAACGGGCGAGGGCGGGCACCGCCGCGGCGAACTTGCGGGCGTCGGAGACGCGGTGGCGGGTGCTCCACACGTCGTGGTCGGCGGCGGTGATCTCGTCCAGAATGGCGCGGTAGAGCCGGAGCGCGGTCGCGACACACGGGCGTGCCACGGGGTCGAGCATCGCGATGCCGGGTTCGGCCGCCCGGTAGAAGTCCTGGTTGACCTCGACCAGGGCGGCGACCGCCCGACGGGCGCGCGGGTCGGGACGGCGGGTGCGGGCGCAGTGCGTCAGCAGCTCACGGTCCACCCCGTGGTCGGCCAGCACGTCGGCGGGCAGGTACACCCGGCCCCGGGCCAGGTCCTCGGCGGTGTCGCGGAGGAAGTTGGTGAGCTGGAACGCCTCGCCCAGGGCGGCCGCCGGCGGTTCGGCCTCCTCGCGCGGGACCACCGTGCCCAGCACGGGGAGCACCTGGAGGCCGATGACGGCCGCCGACCCGTACATGTACTCCCGCAGGTGGTCGAGGTCGCGGTAGTCGGCGACGGTCAGGTCCATGCGCATGGAGCGCATGAAGGCGGTGAAGTAGGCGGCGGGCAGGCCGTAGCGTTCGACGGTGTGCGCCAGGGCGCGCAGCACCGGCTCGCCGGGCTCCCCGCCGTCGAGCGCCGGTGCCAGGTCTGCGTCGACCTCGTCCAGTCGGGCGGCTTGGTCGGCCGGGGTGACCCCGGGCCCGGGATCGTCCACGATGTCGTCGACCCAGCGGGCGAACCCGTACAGGGCGTGCACCCCGGGCCGCCGATCCGGCGGCAGGACCCGGGTGGCGGTGAAGTAGGTGCGCCCGTGGTGCGCGTGCAGCTCCCGGCAGTGCAGGTAGGCCCGACGCAGCGGCTCCGGGGTGATCCCGGCCGCGTCGAGTTCGAAGGTGGCCGTGCTCATCTTCCCCCCGTTCGGGCCACCACGCGGGCGGCGGCGAGCTTTCCCGAGATCAGCACGGTCGGAAGGCCGACCCCGGGCGTGGTGCCGCACCCGGCCAGGGCGACGTTGGCGAGACCGGGAACGGTGTTGCGCGGCCGGAAGGGCCCGGTCTGGGAGAAGGTGTGCGCGAGGGAGAACGGGGTGCCGCGGGCCAGTCCCTGCCGGGCCCAGTCCGCCGGGGTCACCAGGTGCTCGGCGCGGACGGAGGCGTCCAGCCCGGTGAGGCCGCGCTCCTCCAGGGTGGCGACCAGGCGGTCGCGGTAGCGCGGTCCCTCGGTGTCCCAGTCGATGGGGCCCGCGGCCAGGTTGGGCGCGGGCGCCAGGACGTACAGGGACTGGTGTCCCTCGGGGGCGAGCGTGGGATCGGTGTGGGTGGGTCGGGTGACGAGCAGGGACGGATCGCTCATCACGCGGCCCCGCCGGATGATCTCGTCGAAGGTCCGGTCCCAGGCGGCGCCGAAGGAGATCGTGTGGTGATGGAGTCGCTCCCAGTTCCGGTCCACTCCCAGGTGCAGGACCACCGCGGACGGGGAGAAGCGGAGCGGGACCCTTCTGCGGGGTGCGACGCCGAGCAGCCGGTACGCCGCGGGCAGGTCCGCGGTGACCACCACCTGGTCGCAGGGGAAGCGCTCCCCGGAGGCCGTGACGGCGGCGGTGACCCGGTCGCCCCGGCGCTCCAGGTCGGTGACGGCGTCGCCGTAGCGGAGCACGGCGCCCGCCTTGGCGGCCGCGCCCGCGAGGGCGTCGCCCAGCGCGCGCATGCCTCCCCGGGGGAAGTACACGCCCGCGATGGTGTCCATGTAGGCGATGACGGCGTAGGCGGCCAGGGCCCGTCGGGGCGCCACCCCGGCGTACAGGGCCTGGAAGGAGAAGATCCGCCGTAGGCGCTCGTCGCGCACGTGGCGTCCCACCGCGGTGGAGAGCCGCCCGAACCCGCCCAGCGCGGCCAGCCTCAGCAGGTCCGGCCGGGCCAGGTCCAGCAGGGAGTCGAACTGGGCGTCGATGAAGGTGCCCATCTCGGCCCGGTAGAGCCTGGTCAGCCAGTCGCGGAGCCGCAGGTACCCGTCGGCCTCGCGTTCACCGGCGGTCCGGGCCACCTCGGCGGCCATGGCGTCGGCGTCGGTGTGGACGTCGATGGTGGACCCGTCGGCGAAGGCGGCCCGGTAGGCGGGTCGGAGGGGGACCAGGTCGAGGCGGTCGGCGACGGTCTCGCCGACCGCGGCCAGGGCCTCCTCCAGGAGTTCGGGCATGGTCAGGACGGTGGGGCCGGTGTCGAAACGGAAACCGCCCAGGTCGAGGCGGCCCGCCCGGCCGCCCGGGTGGGGGTCGCGCTCCAGGATCGTGACGTCCCGGCCGGCTCCCAGGAGGTGCAGGGCGCAGGCCAGGCCGGACAGCCCGGCCCCGATGACGACGACCCGGCCGCGGCCGGGTGCGGTGGGAGCGGTCACGCCTCCTCCCCGATGCGCTCGGCCAGGCCGGTGAGGAAGGTCCGCACCGGGTCGGGGAGTTCGACCCCGTCCAGGTGGGAGACCCCGCGGGCGGCCAGGCCCCGGCAGTGCTCCCCGACCCGCTCCCTGGCCCCCAGCCTCTCCAGGGCGGCGGCCGCCTCCGAGGGGGCGGCCCCCGCGCCGACCCGTTCCAGGAGTTCCAGGGCCTCGGTGTCGCCCCGTTCGAGCGCCAGGCGGGTGCCGAGCGCCAGCAACAGCGTGGTCTTGCCCTCGCGCAGGTCGTCCCCGACGGGTTTGCCGGTGGTCGCGGTGTCGCCGTAGGCACCCGCGAGGTCGTCGGCGAACTGGAAGGCGACGCCGACGTCCCGGCCGTAGGAGCGCAGGGCCTCGGCGACGGCCGGGGGCGCCCCGGCCATCGCCGCTCCCAGGTGGAGCGGACGCTCCACGGTGTAGGACGCGGTCTTGAGCAGGTCGATGCGCAGGGCCAGGGACTCCGAGCGGGACCTGGTCGCCTGACCGTGTACGTCGAGGAACTGGCCGGCGATCATCTCGGTGCGCATCTCCCGCCAGACCGTGCGTCCCGCCTCCGGGCGGAGCACGCCGGGCAGGGCACCGGCGAGCATGTCATCGGCCCAGGCCAGGGCGAGGTCGCCGACCAGGACGGCGAGGGACTCGCCGTAACGCCGGGCCTCCCCGGACCAGCCGTTCTCGCGGTGCTCGCCCTCGTGGACGCGGTGGACGCAGGGCACGCCCCGCCGCGTCCCGGAGCCGTCCATGACGTCGTCGTGAACCAGGGCGCAGGTCTGGAGCAGTTCCAGAGAGGCGCAGGCGGTCAGCGCGTGCTGGGCGACGGGCCCGGACACGGGGCCCCCACCGGCCCGCCAGCCCCACCAGGCCAGTGTGGACCGCAGGCGTTTGCCGCCCCGCAGGGTGAACCCGACGGTCTCGGCGGCGGTCCCGGCGGCGAACTCCGGATCGGTCGTCTCCGCCTGGCGGAGCCGGTGGTGGAGGTGGTCGCGCAGCACCTGGTCGAGCGCCGCCCGCGGGTCACCGTGGACGTGATGGATACGGAGCGGGCCCGGCTCGCTCAGAACGGGTTCGATGTCTGCCTCCCCTGGACGGGTCATGTCACGATAAATAATCTCGAAAACCATGAATCTCGGCAAGCGAACTATTTCCCCGGACTTTCCGTTCCAATCCGTACGGGCGAGATGAAGTGTCCGACCCGTCGTAGACTCGGGATGATCGAAGGCCGAAAGCCGGGGAGAGAGGAACAATGGACACCGTGTCGACCGCCTCCCCCACCGAACCCGACAACGCGGCCAGGTTCGGTTTCTACGAATCGCTACAGACCGACGGGCAGATGCTCGCCGTCCGTCTCATCAAGCTCCTGCACCGCATGGCCGACCGCTCCGGGATGAACCCCACCGACTTCCAGTGCTACACGTTGTTGCGCGTCGCGGGCACGATGACACCCGGAGAGATCGCCACGAGTCTGTGTCTTTCCACCGGATCGGTCACCGGCGTGATCGACCGCATGGAGGCCCACGGGCTCGTCGAGCGCACCCGCCACCCGGAGGACCGGCGCAAGATCGCCGTCCGCCTCACCGAGGGCGCCGGGCACATGAACGCCGCGCTCGCCCCCGGGATGCGCCAGGCGATGACCGAGCTGCACGACGGCTACTCCCCCCAGGAACTGGCCGTGATCGTCGACTGGCTGAGCCGGGTGGGCCGCACCCTGGACGGGCTCACCGAGCGCCCCTGATCCGCGTTCTCCGCCCGATCGGGGCGATCCGTCGCAGACACTCCGCACCTGACCGGTTCCCCCACCGGGACCGGGCGCGCTCCTACGATTCCGGGGACACGTCCATGGCCGCGGCCCCCGCGCCCGGCCGACACATCACCCGGTAAGGAGCCCCCGACCTTCCGAGGTCGGAAAGGAGTCGTCATCTCGACCCTGCGCACCTACGTTCGCGAACACACCAACCCCGCCGTCTTCGCGACCTCCGGGATCGTCATCCTCGCCTTCGTGATCCTGGGGATCGTGTTCACCGATCCGCTCCTGAACATCGCGACGGCCGCCCGGGACTGGATCGGGGTGAACCTGGGGTGGCTGTACGTGCTCTCCACGACGTTCTTCCTGGGCCTGGCCCTGTTCCTGATGTTCAGCCGGTTCGGGAGCATCAGGCTCGGACCGGACGACTCCCGACCGGAGTTCGGGACCGTCGCCTGGTTCGCGATGCTCTTCACCACCGGCATGGGCATCGGCCTGGTCTTCTGGGGCGTCTCCGAGCCCATCCACCACCTGCACTGGCCGCGTTCCTCGGAGTACCTCCCCGGCGAGGACGGCGCACCGGTCGTCGAGGCGGCGGAGCAGGCCATGGCACTGAGCTTCTTCCACTGGAGCTTCCATCCCTGGGCGATCTACATCGCCCTGGGCGTCTCCCTGGGCTACTTCACGTTCCGCAAGGGGCTGCCGCTGCGCCCGGCCTCCGCGCTGTACCCGCTGCTGGGCGATCGGGTCTTCGGCTGGCCGGGCAACATCGTGGACATCGTCGCCGTGTTCGGCACGATCTTCGGACTGGCCACCTCACTCGGGCTGGGCACGCTCCAGATCGGCGGCGGCATCGAGTACCTCTTCGGTATCGAGTCGAACGCGCTGGTCCACTCGGTGCTCATCATCGTCATCACCGGGATCGCCCTGATCAGCGTTCTGGCCGGGATCGACAAGGGCATCCGCCGCCTGTCGGTGATCAACCTGTGGTTGGCGATCGCGCTCATGACGATCATCTTCCTGTTCGGCCCCAAGCTGTGGATCATCAGCATCACCAGCACCGGTCTCGGCGACTACCTGGCCGGCCTGGTCTCGTGGAGCCTGTCCTTCCCCAGCCCCTTGATGGACGAGCAGGCCGCGAGCTGGACCACCGCCTGGAGCATCTTCTACTGGGGCTGGTGGATCTCCTGGGCTCCGTTCGTCGGCATCTTCCTGGCACGCGTCTCCTATGGGCGCACCATCCGGGAGTTCGTGATCGGCGCGCTGTTCGCCCCGGTCATCGTCTCGGTGCTGTGGTTCGGGGTGTTCGGCGGATCGGGCCTGTACTTCGACCTGTTCGAGGGGGGCGGGTTCAACGCCCTCGCCGAGGAGGACCGGGCCTTCCGGCTCATCGAACTCCTGCCCCTGGGACAGACCCTCGGTCTGATCGTCGCCACGCTGCTGATCATCGTGGTGGCGGTCTTCTTCGTCACGTCCTCGGACTCCGGATCCCTGGTGGTGGACACGCTCACCAACGGGGGCGACACCAGGCCGCTCAAGTTCCAGCGCGCGTTCTGGGCGGTCAGCGAGGGCGCCGTCACCCTGGTGCTCCTGGTCCTGGGCGGTGCGGACGCCCTGTCCGCCCTGCAAGCGGCCTCGGTCGTGACCGGCCTGCCGTTCGCGGTGATCCTGCTGTTCATGTGCTGGGGGCTGCTCAAGGCGTTGAAGGACGAACCCCGAAGGCACCGGGCCGAGACCACCGTGTACACCCCGAGGCCGACCCACCGTACGCCCGAACGCTGAGGAAGGAGAGCGCACGATGACGCCGAAGAGGTTCACCAACCCGTTCCACGGGGTCATGGACATGATCACGGAGATGAACCGCGTCTCCGACGCGATGGCGTCGATCGAGACGGGGCACGCCGGGCACCGCGAGCGCGGTTACGCGGACGCCTGGAGCCCGCCCACCGACATCCTCGCCCGGGGCGCGGACCTGATCATCCGCTGCGAGGTGCCGGGGGTGTACGAGGAGGACGTGTCCGTGAGCCTGAGCCACGGCGTCCTCACCATCAGCGGGGAACGCCGCCGCGACGAGGAGGGCACCGTCGTCCACTATTCGTCGGAGCGGTTCATGGGCGCCTTCCGGCGGGAGATCGGCCTGCCCGACGGGATCGCCGAGAGCGACATCGAGGCCGACTACGGCGAGGGACTGCTGGAAGTGGTGGTGCGCGGCGCCGCCAACGCCGCCGCCCCCAAGAGGATCTCGGTGGCCCGGCGCAAACGCAGGTCGTGACCCGCTCCGCGGCGGCCCCTCCCCGTGCACGGGGAGGGGCCGCCGTCGCGTCCGAGGAAGACGCGGGAACCGAACGGCCCCGGGATCCGACTCGAAAGGGTGAACGGCCGCGCTGGAGCGGCCCCGCACCGGAGGCACCATGAACCCCACCCGTACCGTCCGCACCCTGTCGGTCGCCGCCCTGCTCGGTCTGACCCTCACCGCCTGCGGGGGCGGAGGCGCCGCCTCGACCGCTCAGGAGACCGCACCGGAGGGCACCCCCTCCCCCGCCGGCGGACAGGCGGACGCCTTCTCCATCACCGACCCGTGGGTCAAGGCGGTCAGCGCGGAGGACGGGATGACCGGTGTGTTCGGCGAGATCGCCAACGGCTCCGACGCCGAGATCGTCATCGTGTCGGCCGATCACCCGGCCGCCGAGACGGTGGAACTCCACGAGGTCGTCACCGAGGGCGCCGACGCCACCATGCGCGAGATCGACGGCGGCTTCCCCGTGGCCCCGGGGGGCACCCGGACCCTGGAACCGGGCGGTGACCACATCATGCTCATGGGCCTCACCGAGGACCTGGAGCCGGGCACCGAGGCGACCGTCACCGTGGAGTTCGCCGACGGGTCCACGGCCGCGTTCACCGCACCGGTCAAGGAGTACGCCGGCGCCAACGAGGAGTACGACGGCGACGGGCACGAGGGGCACTGATGGCTTCGCGGATCAGCAGACGCGGGCTCCTTCTGGGCGGCGCCGCCGCCGGGGTCGGGGCCGCGGGCGGCGCCCTCGGTCACCGCTGGGCGACGGCCGATCCGCCCCCGGCGGCGGAGGAGGCCGTGCTCAACGGGGAGCGGACGGTCCCCTTCCACGGCCCCCACCAGGCCGGGGTGGAGACACCGCCGCAGTCCCACGCCTCGTTCGCCGCCTTCGACCTGGGGCGGGAGGTCGACGCCGACGGGGTGCGCCGGTTGATGCGCCTGCTCAGCGACGACGCCGCCCGTCTGACCCGGGGCGAACCGGCCCTGGCCGACACCGAGCCCGAACTCGCCACCGTCCCGGCCCGGCTCACCGTCACCTTCGGGTTCGGCCGGGGGTTGGTGGAACGGGTCGATCCGGGCGCCGTTCCGGAGTGGCTGCGGCCGCTGCCGGAGTTCGACCACGACGACCTGGACCCGGACCGGGGCGAGGCGGACCTGCTGATCCAGGTGTGCGCCGACGACCCGGTCACCGTGTCCCACGCGGTGCGGATGCTCGGCAAGGACGCCCAAGCGTTCACCGTGCCGCGCTGGACGCAGACCGGGTTCCGGCGCGCCCACGGCTCCGAGTCCGACGGCACCACCATGCGCAACCTCATGGGGCAGGTGGACGGGACGGTCAACCCGCGTCCGGGGACCGCCGACTTCGACGATCTGGTGTGGCGCGACACCGATCAGGGGTGGCTCGCGGGCGGCACCGGGCTGGTGCTGCGGCGCATCGTCACCCACCTGGACACCTGGGACGAACTGGACCGGCCCGCCCGGGAGGCGGTCATCGGTCGACGGGTGGCGGACGGGGCGCCGTTGACCGGCGGCGGCGAACACGACGAGGTGGACCTGACGGCCACGGACGCCTCGGGGCTGACGGTCGTTCCGGCCTTCGCGCACGTGCGGCGGGCACGCACCGGCGATCCCGGGGAACGGATCTTCCGGCGCGGCTACAACTACGACCTGCGCGATCACGGGACGCCGGAGGCCGGGCTGCTCTTCGCGGCCTTCCAGGCCGACCCGGTGCGCCAGTTCGTCCCCATCCAGCGCCGATTGGACGAGCTGGACCTGCTCAACGAATGGGTCACCACCGTCGGGTCCGCGGTGTTCGCCGTCCCTCCGGGCTGTGAGGAGGGGGACTACGTGGGACGGACCCTCCTCGAACCCTGACCCGGGTCCGAGGGGACCGGTGCCGCCCGACGGCCCCGTGACGGGCGGCGCCCGCGCCCCGACCGGACCGTCGGACCACCCCGGGACCCGATGTCGCGACCCGGTCCACGGCCCCCGCCACGGTCGCCCGACCCGGTGCCGACACGGGCGGACCGGGTGCGACGATGGTGGGATGTCGGAGCGGACGCCCCTGCGCGCGATTCGCACCGGGGCCTTCGCCTCGGTGTGCGTCGCCGTGTCCGTGGGCGGTCACGCCGCCTCCTCCGGGCAGGGGGTGCCGCCCCTCGGACTGCTGCTCGGCGCGCTCGTGATCCTGGGTTCGGCCTGGGTCCTCACCGGCCGCGAACGGCGGTGGGGGGCGATCACCGGCTGGATGCTGTGGGGCCAGCTCGCCCTGCACCTGGTCTTCTCCCTCACCGCGTCGGCCGGTCACCGGCACGACGAGACCCTCGCCCCCGTCCTGGACGGCGGGGCCGGGATGCCGGCCGGGCACATCGTGGCCGCCATGGTGTGCGCCTGGTGGCTGCGTCAGGGGGAGTCGACGCTCTTCGCCTACCTGCGCTCGCTCACCGCCGCGTTCTTCCCGTTGTTCCCTCCCCTCGCGGTCCGCGTCCCGGCCGATCCACCGCGTCCCCGGCCGCTCGACCGGCCGGTCCCCGTGCCCACCGCCCCCTACCTGCGACACAGTCTGGCCCTGCGGGCCCCGCCGCTCTCCCCCGGCACCCGGTGACCGTCCCCGACCGGCCCTGATCCGGCCGGCGGCCGCCCGGTGTGCCCGCGGTCGCCCGGAAGGCTCCTGAGGCCCCGGGCGCGTTCGCACGCCCGACCACGCCGGGCGTGCCCCACATCGTCCCCGCGCGCCCGGGGTCCACCGGCGCGCGCCCGGAACCGGGAGAGCCGTGTCCACGTCCACCGTCACCACGTCCACCTTCGCCACGCCCTCCGACGAACTCGACCGCCTCGCGGCCGAGGCCCGCACCGGATCCCCCGACGCCTTGGAGGACCTCGTCCGAGGTACCCGCGACGACGTCGCCCGCCATATCGCCCGACGGGTCCCCGCCGACCGGGTCGAGGAACTCGTCCAGGAGACCTACCTGAGGGCGCTGCGCGCACTGCCCGGGTTCGGCGGCCGCTGCCCCGTCCGGGCCTGGCTGTTGACCATCGCCCGCAATACCGTCGCCGACCGCTATCGACACGACTCGGCCCGTCCCCGGTGGGTGGGAGAGGCCGCGGTCGAGGGCATCGCCCCCGACCGGTTCGACGAACACCTCGCGCTGAGGTCGCTCATCGAGGAACTGCCCGCCGAACGCCGACGGGCGTTCCTGCTCACCCGGGTCGAGGGGCTGAGCTACGCCGAGGCCGCACGGGCCCTGGGCGTGCCCATCGGCACCGTCCGTTCCCGGGTCGCCCGGGCCCGCGCCGACCTGCGTCGGGACCTGTCGGTCTGAACACGGACCGGGCCCGTCCTCCGCGTGCGGAGGACGGGCCCGGGAACGTGGATCGGGTCGATCAGAAGGTGCGGCCCTCGTCGTAGGGGCCGATGACCGCCAGCGCGCGCGGCCGCGACAGCAGCTCGGCGGCGACCTCGGCCACCTCGACGCCCGTCACGGTGTCGAACCGGGCCAGGTCCTCGTCGATGGAGAAGTGGCGCGGGTGGTTCAGCTCGTGGGAGAGCAGTCGGCCCATCCGGGCGTTGGTGCCCTCGCTGCCGAGCACCAGGGATCCCTGGATCTGCCCCTTGGCCCGGCGCAGTTCCTCGTCGGTGATACCCGACGCCGCCACCTTCGCCAGCTCGTCCCGGCACACCCCGATGACCTCGTCGGCCTTCTCCGGCAGGCACCCGGCGTAGATCTGGAACGTCCCGGTGTCGGCGTAGCCGGTGTGGTAGGCGTGGACGGAGTAGGCCAGTCCGCGCTTCTCGCGCACCTCCTGGAACAGGCGCGAGGACATGCCGCCGCCCAGGGCGGCGCTGAGCAGCCGCAGCGCGTGCCAGCGCGGGTCGGTGCGCGTGATGCCCTCCGACCCCAGGATGATGTGCGCCTGCTCGGTCTCGCGCGACTGCACCACCGTGCCGTCGTGAACGGTGACGGGTCCGCCGTCGATGCGGGGTCGGGCCGGACGGGCGTCACCGGCGGCGGACAGCCGGTCGGCGAACATGTCGCGGATCTGCGCCACGACCTGGTCGTGGTCCAGACTGCCGGCGGCCGTGACGATCAGTTCCGCGGGCACGTAGGCGTCCCGGTACTGCTCGAAGATCCGGTCGCGGGGCAGCGCCTTGATGCTGTCCGCGGTGCCCAGGATCGGGCGGCCCAGCGGGGTGTCACCGAAGAAGTGCGCCGCGAAGACGTCGTCCACCAGGTCGGCGGGCTCGTCCTCGTACATGGCGATCTCCTCCAGGATCACGCCGCGCTCGGTCTCCACCTCCCCCGCGTCCAGGACGGAGTTGGCCACCATGTCACCGACGACGTCGATGGCCAGCGGAAGGTCCCGGTCGAGGACCTTCGCGTAGTAGCAGGTGTGCTCTTTGGTGGTGTAGGCGTTGTGGTCGGCGCCCACACCGTCCAGCAGCGCGGAGATCTCCAGCGCCGAACGGGTGTCGGTCCCCTTGAACAGCAGGTGCTCCAGGAAGTGCGCCGACCCCGCGTGCGCGGCGTCCTCGTCACGCGATCCCGTGGTCGCCGAGATCCCGAAGGCGGCCGACCGGCCGCCCGGGATGTGCTCGGTGACGACGCGCAGGCCACCGGGCAGCACGGTCCGGCGCACCAGGCCGGAACCGCCGTCCGGGTCCAGCAGCGTCACGGTCGTGCCCGGCTCCTGCTCGGCGGCGATGGGGACAGAGCTCATGAAACCTTCTTCTTCGCGTCGAATGCGTCGTGTCGGTGTGGCGCCCGAGGATACGCGGTGGGGGCGGCCGCACCCCATGGTGCGACCGCCCCCTCACGTGATCAAGCGGGATCAGGTGTTCTCGGAACGGCCGCCGGAGCGACGGCGGCGCCGACGCGGGGCCGCGCCATCGTCACCGTTGTCGTTGTCGTCGTCCGTGGCGGCGGGCTCGTCCGCCGCGACCGGGGCCTCATCCTCGGCGGGAGCCGAAGCGGCGGGGGCCGAAGCGGCCGACTCGGCCTCGACGACCTCGACCGGGACCAGCGACAGCTTGCCGCGGTCGTCGATCTCGCGGATCTCGACCTGGATCTTCTCGCCGATGCCGATGACGTCGTCGAGGTTCTCGATCCGCTTGCCGCCGTGCAGCTTGCGGATCTGCGAGATGTGCAGCAGGCCGTCCTTGCCGGGCAGCAGCGACACGAACGCGCCGAACGTCGTGGTCTTGACGACGGTGCCCAGGTAGCGGTCGCCGACCTCGGGCATGGTCGGGTTCGCGATCTGGTTGATCGTGTCGCGGGCGGCCTCGGCGGAGGGACCGTCGGTGGCACCGATGTAGATGGTGCCGTCGTCCTCGATGGTGATCTCGGCGCCGGTCTCGTCCTGGATCGAGTTGATCATCTTGCCCTTGGGGCCGATGACCTCGCCGATCTTGTCGACCGGGACCTTGACGGTGAGGATGCGCGGAGCGTTCGGGCTCATCTCGGCCGGACGCTCGATGGCCTCCTGCATGACGTCGAGGATCGCCAGACGGGCGCCGCGGGCCTGCTGGAGCGCGAGGGCCAGCTGCTCGGCGGGGATGCCGTCGAGCTTGGTGTCGAGCTGGAGCGCCGTGATGAGGTCACGGGTACCGGCGACCTTGAAGTCCATGTCGCCGAACGCGTCCTCGGCACCGAGGATGTCGGTGAGGGTGACGAACTCGTCGCCCTCGCTGATCAGACCCATGGCGATGCCGGACACCATCTCCTTGAGCGGCACACCGGCCGACAGCAGGGACATGGTGGAGGCGCAGACCGAGCCCATCGAGGTGGACCCGTTGGAGCTGAGCGCCTCCGACACCTGACGGATGGCGTACGGGAACTCCTCGCGCGCGGGCAGGACCGGGATGAGGGCGCGCTCGGCGAGGGCGCCGTGCCCGATCTCGCGCCGCTTGGGCGAGCCCACTCGACCGGTCTCGCCGGTGGAGTAGGGCGGGAAGTTGTAGTTGTGCATGTAGCGCTTGGTCCTCTCAGGATTGAGAGTGTCGACCATCTGCTCCATGCGCAGCATGTTCAGGGTGGTGACGCCCAGGATCTGGGTTTCACCGCGCTCGAAGAGCGCCGAGCCGTGGACCCGCGGCAGCACGCCGACGTCGGCGGACAGCGGACGGATGTCCTTGGGGCCACGACCGTCGATGCGGACCTTGTCGCGCAGGACGCGCTCGCGCATCAGGTTCTTGGTCAGCGAGCGGAAGGCGGCGCCGATCTCCTTCTCGCGGCCCTCGAAGCCCTCGGCGACCTTCTCGGCCGCCGTGGCCTTGACGGCGTCGAGCGTGGTCTCGCGCTCCTGCTTGTCGGCGATGGTGAGCGCCTTGGCCAGGTCCTCGCGGACCGCGGCCTCGACGGCGGCGTACACGTCGTCCTCGTAGTCGAGGAAGATCGGGAACTGGCCCTCTTCGCGACTGGTCTGGTCGGCGACGGCCTGCTGGGCACGGCACAGCACCTTGATGAAGGGCTTGGCGGCTTCGAGGCCCTCGGAGACGGTCTGCTCGTTGGGGCCGACGGCCCCCTCGGCGACCAGCTTGATGGTGTTCACCGTGGACTCGGCCTCGACCATCATGATCGCGACGTCGCCGTCCTCAAGGACACGACCGGCGACCACCATGTCGAAGGTGGCGTCGTTGAGCTCGGTGTGGGTCGGGAAACCGACCCACTGGCCGTCGATCAGGGCGACGCGCACGCCGCCGAGCGGACCGGAGAAGGGCAGCCCGGCGATCTGCGTGGACATCGAGGCGGCGTTGATGGCCACGACGTCGTACAGGTGGTCGGGGTGCAGGGCCAGGATCGTCTCGACGATCTGGATCTCGTTGCGCAGGCCCTTCTTGAACGACGGGCGCAGCGGCCGGTCGATCAGGCGGCAGGTGAGGATGGCGTCCTCGGAAGGACGGCCCTCACGCCGGAAGAAGGAGCCGGGGATCCGACCCGCGGCGTACATGCGCTCCTCGACGTCCACCGTCAGCGGGAAGAAGTCGAGGTTCTCCTTGGGCCGCTTCGAGGCGGTGGTGGCCGACAGGACGACGGTCTCGTCGTCCAGGTACACCGTCGCGGAGCCGGCGGCCTGGCGGGCCAGGCGACCGGTCTCGAAGCGGATGGTACGGGTGCCGAACTTGCCGTTGTCGATGACGGCTTCGGCCGAGTAAACGCCCTCCATGGGCGACCTCCTACTGCACGTGTTCGCGTTGGTATGTGCCGCACGGCTCGATGCCGTGGGCGCGTGGTCATGCTTCCCGCGTCCGTGCCCCGGAGTTGATGACGGCCGGTCATCGATCGAAGCCCACGGGGCCCCCTTGCGGGAACCTTCCGGAGGCCACTACCGAGGACCGGCCTCGACTCTGCGGCCGAGGGAGTGGTGAGGACGCGGGTGGTCTCTGTTGAATCTGTGGCTGTCGTGCGGTCGTGACCGACGACACGTACACCCTACTAAGAAAGAGGGAGCGACCGAAGCCGCTCCCTCCGACGAGCCTAGCGGCGCAGACCCAGACGCTCGATGAGGGAGCGGTAGCGGGTGATGTCCTGCTTGGCGATGTACTTGAGGAGACGGCGGCGGCGGCCGACCATCAGGAGCAGACCACGACGGCTGTGGTGGTCGTGCTTGTGGTCCTTGAGGTGCTCGGTGAGCTCGGTGATGCGGTGCGTGAGCAGCGCGACCTGGACCTCGGGGGAGCCGGTGTCAGCCTCGCCGGTGGCGTACTCGGCGATGATCTTCTCTTTGGTGGCGGCGTCGATCGACACGTCGTTCCTTTTCTGAAAAATCGGCACGCAGGGCGACCCCGGTCCGCAGGAGCCGGGATCAGACGCGGTGACCGCGCGTGCGAACAGTCACCGTCGCGTGTGCTGCGCGGTTCCCGTCGATGACGGGAGGGCATCGCGCTCCCCCACCACAGGTCACGGAGCCGTGACCTCGTGCGGGGCACACGTGGACGGATCCACCCTACCCCAAACACGAAGGCCACGGGCGCGCACGGAGCGTGGGGGCGGTCTCCCCCGCTCAGTCGACGACCAGGATCTCGCGGCAGCGGTCGACGTCGCGACGCATGGCCACGATGAGGTCGTCGATGCTGTCGAACCGTTCCTGGCCCCGGATGCGCGCGGTGAAGTCCACGGTCATCCGCACCCCGTACAGATCCAGGTCGTCGCGGTCCAGGGCGTAGGCCTCCACCGTGCGCTCGGCGCCGTCGAAGGTGGGGTTGGAGCCCACCGAGATCGCGGCCGGCCACAGCGACTCGTGCCCGGCGGCGGACTCGACCCGGCTCAACCAGCCCGCGTAGACACCGTCGCCGGGGACGGCGGTGTGGGGGGCCAGGTCCATGTTCGCGGTGGGGAAACCGAGCAGTTCGCGACCGCGCGCCGCGCCGTGCACGATCTCGCCCTCGACCCGGTGCGGGCGGCCCAGCAGTTCGGCGGCCTCGGCCACGGCACCCTCGCCCAGCAGGGCGCGCACCCGGGTGGAGGTGATGGTCTCGCCGTCGGCGACCAGGGCGACACCGTCCACGCTGAAGTCGTACTCCACTCCCAGTTCGGTCAGGACGCCCAGGTCGCCCGCGGCCCGGTGGCCGAACCGGAAGTCCTCGCCGACCACCACGGCGGCGGCGTGGAGCCGGTCCACCAGGAGCGCGCGCACGAACTCCTCGGGGGTGCGCGCCGACAGGTCCTTGGTGAAGGGCATGACGCACACGGCGTCCGCGCCGTACCCCTCCACCAGCGCGATGCGCCGTTCCACCGGGGTGAGCACGGCCGGGGCGACGCCGCGCAGCACCGCCTCGGGGTGCGGGTCGAAGGTCACCACCACCACGGGCAGGTCGAGGGCCCGTCCCCGTTCGACCGCGGTCGCCAGGAGGGCCTGGTGTCCCCGGTGCACCCCGTCGAAGACACCGACGGCCACCACGGACCGCCCCCATTCGGAGGGCACGCCCTCCGGCCCGTCCCATCGCCGCACGTTCGACTCCCCTTCGTCTCTGGCTTTCCGGGGGTCTCGGAGACCTCCCCGCCCAAGCCTGCCACGTCCCCCGCCCCCGTACCGACACGAGCCCCGCACGGCCCGTCCCGAGCACCGGGCCGTCAGCGGTGTCCCGAGGAGTGGTGGGCGTCGACGCGCCCTCGGATGTCGAGGGCCATCATCCGATAACGGACCCGGTGGGAGGAACGACGGGCCGCCCGTTCGCCAGGCGACCGGAGGGCTCACAGGGTCATGTGCACGATGCGCGCGTTGAAAACCTCGGTCCGCCGAGGGCAGAAGGGGTCGACAGTCGGTGGAGGGGCCGCTAGCCTGCCCGGATGCCGATGATCGACACGGGTTCGACCCGACTCGCCTATGACGAGGCCGGTTCCGGGCCGGCCGTGGTGCTGGTGCACGCGGGGGTCGCCGACCGGCGCATGTGGGACCACCAGTTCAGCACCCTGGCCGCCGACCACCGGGTGGTCCGGTACGACTGGCGCGGGTACGGCGGTTCCGCCGACCACGAGGGGCCGGTGGAACACCACCGGGACCTGCTGGACCTCATGGACGCCCTGGACATCGACCGGGCGAGCCTGGTGGGCGCGTCGTTCGGCGGTGCCTACGCCGTGGACGCGGCCCTGACCGCCCCCGACCGGATCGACGCGCTGGCCCTGATCTGCCCCGGGCTGTCCGGGCACCGGTGGCCGCAGTCGTTCACCGACGCGGCGGCGGCCGCCGTGGGTCCCACCGTCCCCCCCGAGCGCCTGGACCGGTACCGGGCGGGCAACGCCGAACCCGACCCCGCCGACGTGGCCGCGATGGCCAGGGCCCAGGCCGGATTCATGGTGCTGGGTCCCGGTCGGATCCCCGAGGACATGGCGCCCGAGGCCTGGGACATGAGCCTGCTGATGCTGCGCGAGCTGTTCGCGCGCCTGTGGTCCTCCCCCGTCAACACGCCTCGGTGGATCGATCCGCCCGCCAACGGGCGGCTGGCCGAGATCGGGGTGCCCACGCTGGTCGTCAAGGGCCTGTCGGAGGTGCACGAGGTGCGCGACGTCGCCGATCTGTACGCCGCCGGGATCCCCGGAGCCCGCCTGGTGGAGCTGCCCGACACCGGGCACCTGCCGTCGGTGGAGCGCCCCGCCGAACTCACCGCCGCGCTGACGGAGTTCCTGAGCGAGGACGCCCACGGGGTTCTGGAGGCCGGCGCAGGAGACGCCCGAGGAACGAGGACGTCGACGTAGCGGCCGAAGGTTCCCGTTCCCCGGGCGGCCTCGCACGAACCGAAGCGCGGCGAAGGCCGGAAGAGCACACCCTAGGCGGGTTCGAACACCACGAGCGGCTTCATGTGGTCGCGGCGGTTCTCCGCCAGCGCGATCACCCGGCCGTCCGGGGCGAAGAGCCCGATCGGCCCCGATCCCAGGCCGCTGGGGTCGATCCTGTTGCCGTTCCGGACCCGGCGCGTCTCCTCCTCGGTGAGGGTGCGCACCGGGAAGGCGACCGCGACCGCCTGCGCCAGCGGGACCTGGGTGAACTCCTTGGCGAGTTCGTCCAGGGTGTGGGCCTGCGTCAGGTCGTAGGGTCCCACCCGGGTGCGGCGCAGCGCCGTCAGGTGGCCGCCCACGCCAAGGTCGGCGCCCATGTCGCGGGCCAGGGACCGGATGTAGGTGCCGCTGGAGCAGACGATGGAGACGTCCACGTCCACGAACGCGCCCGCCTCGTCGGCGGCCCGGCGGATGTCGGTGACCGCGAACGTCGCGATGGTGACCGGCCGCGCCTTGAGCGCGACCTCCCTGCCCTCACGCGCCGACTTGTAGGCCCGTTCGCCGTTGACCTTGATCGCGCTGACCTGCGGCGGGACCTGCATGATCTCGCCGGTGAGCGTGGCCACCACCGCGTGGACCGCCTCGTCGGTCACCCCCGATGCGTCCACCCGTTCCCTCGGCTCGCCCTCGGCGTCGTCGGTGTTGGTGGTGAGTCCCAGTCGGACGGTGCCCTCGTAGGCCTTCTCCGTGAGGGTCAGGTGTCCGAGCAGCTTGGTGCCCTTCTCGATCCCCAGCACGAGGACCCCGGTGGCCATCGGGTCCAGGGTGCCCGCGTGCCCCACCCTGCGGGTGCGCGCGAGCCCGCGGGTCTTGGCGACCACGTCGTGCGAGGTCCAGTCGGCGGGTTTGTCGATCACCACGACGCCGCTCTCGGCCATCGGTCGGTCTCCTCGGGGAAAAAGGGGGACGGCGGCGTCACGCCGCCGTCCTGTCGTACTGCCTGGGGTCACGGGCCCGAAGAACGTCGAGGACTACTCCTCGTCGTCCTCGACCTCACGGGGCGCCTTGTAGGGGTCGGCGTCCCCGGCCGGGCTGGCGGAGCCGGCCCGCTTGGCCACCTCGGCGTCCGACTCACGCGCCTTGACCAGCAGTTCCTCGATGTGCTGGGCGTTCTCCCGCACCTCGTCGATGACGAAGGTCAGGCTCGGCGTGTGCCGGATACCGGTCTGGCGGCCCACCTCACTGCGGATCACGCCCTTGGCGCTCTCCAGTGCGGCGGCGGAGGCGACCCGGTCCTCGGACCCGCCGAACACCGTGTAGTACACCGTGGCGTCGCGCAGGTCGGCGGTGATGCGGGCGTCGGTCACGGTGACGAATCCCAGGCGCGGGTCCTTGATCCGCCGGTCCAGCATCTCGGCGACGATGCGCTGGATACGGTCGGCGATCTTGCGCGCGCGTGCGGCGTCAACCATCGTCAGTCTTCCTCTTCATTGAAGAGTCGCTGCCTGGCGGACAACAACTCCAGTTCGGGACGGCCCGCGACGAAGTGTTCGCAGGTGTCCATCTGCTCTCGGGCGTGGGCCGCGGTAGGGGCCACCACCGCGACACCGATCTTGGCGCGACGGTACAGATCGTGCTCCCCGACCTCGGAGACCGACACCGAGAACTTGCGGCGCAGCTCGGCGATGACCGGCCGCACCAGCGAACGCTTCTGTTTGAGCGAGTGGACGTCACCGAGAAGGACGTCCAGGGTCAGCGCCCCAACGTACAAGTGATCACCTGTGGTGTTGTGAACCGTCAAAGGCGGGGCCCCGGACACTCGTGTCCGGGGCCCCGATGGATCAGGCCTCGCGACTAGTCGCGGGGCTTCTCCTGCATCTCGTACGTCTCGACGACGTCCTCGACGCGGATGTCGTTGTAACCGACACCGATACCGCACTCGAAGCCCTCACGGACCTCGGTCGCGTCGTCCTTGAACCGGCGCAGCGACTCCACGTTGAGGTTGTCGGAGATGACGACCCCCTCGCGGATGAGCCGGGCCTTGGTGTTGCGGCGGATGATGCCGTCGCGGACGATCGAACCGGCGATGTTGCCGATCCGGGGCACCTTGAAGACCTCGCGGACCTCGGCCGAACCGAGCTTGACCTCCTCGTAGATGGGCTTGAGGAGACCCTTGACGGCGGCTTCGACCTCGTCGATGGCCTGGTAGATGACCGAGTAGTACCGGATGTCGACGCCCATGCGGTCGGCCAGTTCGCTGTTCTTGCCCTCGGGCCGAACGTTGAAGCCGACGATGATGGCGTCGGCGGAGGCCGCCAGGTTGATGTCGTTCTGCGTGATCGCACCGACACCGCGTCCGATGACCCGGATACCCACTTCGTCGCCACCTGCGTCGATCTTGAGCAGCGACTCTTCGAGCGCCTCGACCGAACCGGACATGTCACCCTTGATGAGGAGGAGCAGCTCGGAGCGCTCACCCTCCTTGAGGTGCTGCTGCCAGGTGTCGAGGGTGACCCGACGGGCCGACCTCGCCTGCTGGGCGAAGCGCTCGCGCGCCTCGCGCTGCTGGGCGATCTGCCGCGCCACCCGGTCGTCCTTGACGACCAGGAAGCTGTCGCCGGCGCTGGGCACGTTGGTCAGACCCAGCACCTGCACCGGACGGGACGGCTCGGCGCTCTGCACGTTCTGGCCGTGCTCGTCGAGCATGGCGCGAACGCGACCGTAGGCGTCGCCACAGACGATCGAGTCACCGACGTTGAGCGTGCCGCGCTGGACCAGCACCGTGGCCATGGAACCGCGACCGCGGTCCAGGTAGGCCTCGATCGCCAGACCCTGCGCGTCCATGTCCGGGTTGGCCTGAAGGTTCAGGGCCGCGTCGGACGTCAGCACGATCGATTCCAGCAGGGAGTCGATGTTGGTGCCCTGGAGAGCGGAGATGTCCACGAACTGGACGTCGCCGCCGTACTCCTCGGCCACCAGACCGTACTCCGTGAGCTGCGCGCGGACCCGCTGCGGGTCCGCACCCTCGACGTCGATCTTGTTGACCGCCACCACGATCGGCACCTCGGCCGCCTTGGCGTGGTCGATGGCCTCGGCCGTCTGCGGCTTGACGCCGTCGTCGGCCGCGACCACCAGCACCGCGATGTCGGTGACCTTCGCACCACGGGCACGCATGGCGGTGAACGCCTCGTGACCGGGGGTGTCGATGAAGGTGATCTTGCGCTCTTCGCCGTCCACCTCGGTGGCGACCTGGTAGGCACCGATGTGCTGGGTGATACCGCCGGCCTCGCCGCCGACGACGTTGGTCTTGCGGATGGTGTCCAGCAGTCGGGTCTTACCGTGGTCGACGTGACCCATCACGGTGACCACCGGCGGGCGGGCACGCAGGTCCTCTTCGGTGCCGTCGTCCTCACCGAAGTCGATGGAGAAGGACTCCAGGAGCTCGCGGTCCTCGTCCTCCGGGCTGACGACCTCGATGCGGTAGTTGAGCTCTTCGCCCAGCAGCACCAGGGTCTCGTCCGGAAGGGACTGGGTCGAGGTGACCATCTCGCCGAGGTGCAGGAGCACCTGGACCAGCGACGCCGGGTTGACCTCGATCTTGTCACCGAAGTCGGCCAGCGAAGCGCCGCGGGACAGGCGGATGACCTGGCCGTTGCCGCTCGGGATCTTGACGCCGCCGAAGGACGGGGCCTGGAGGTCGTTGAACTCCTGACGCCGCTGCTTCTTGGACTTGCGGGCACGTCCGGGACGACCGCCCGGACGACCGAACGCACCGGCCGTACCGCCGCCGCGACCGCGACCGCCGCCACCGGGACGACCGCCGAAGCCACCGCCACCGGGACGACCGCCACCGCCACCGCCGGCGCCGGGACGCGGACCGGTGCCCGCGGGGGCACCGCCACGACCGCGACCGCCGCCGCCACCGGGACGACCGCCGCCGGCTCCGCCGCGACCGGCACCCGCGGGCGGGTTCGGACGGGAGGAGGGCATGTTCATCGGGCTGGGACGCGGACCGCCGGGGCGGGGACCGCCCGGACGGGGAGCGCCGGCCGCACCACCGGGGCGCGGCACACCGGCGGCACCGCCGGGACGCGGGGCGCGCTCGCCCTGCGGACCCGGACGCGGG
Source organism: Nocardiopsis sp. N85 (assembly GCF_028882275.1). Taxonomy (GTDB): domain Bacteria; phylum Actinomycetota; class Actinomycetes; order Streptosporangiales; family Streptosporangiaceae; genus Nocardiopsis; species Nocardiopsis lambiniae. Next base: position 68,357 of record NZ_JARBUT010000004.1, on the reverse strand, counting down.
CCGGGGCGGGGACCGCCCGGAGCACCGGCGCCACCGGGACGCGGGGCGCGCTCGCCCTGCGGACCCGGACGCGGGCCGGGGCGGGGACCGCCCGGAGCACCGGCGCCACCGGGACGCGGGGCGCGCTCGCCCTGCGGACCCGGACGCGGGCCGGGGCGGGGACCGCCCGGAGCACCGGCGCCACCGGGACGCGGGGCGCGCTCGCCCTGCGGACCCGGACGCGGGCCGGGGCGGGGACCGCCCGGAGCACCGGCGCCACCGGGACGCGGGGCACCGCCACCCGGACGCGGGGCCGGCTTGGAACCCATGCCCGAGGCGTTGGTCTGGAACGGGTTGTTACCGGGACGCGGACCGGACGGGCGCGGGCCCGGACGGGGATTGCGGCCCTCGGAACGCGGACCGCGCTCGCCGCGCTCGGGACGGTCGCCACGCGGGCCACCCTCGGGGCGGTCACCGCGCTGCGGACGCTCGCCCCGCTCGGGACGGTCGCCCCGCTCGGGACGGTCGCCGCGCTCGGGACGGTCGCCACGCGGCCCGCCCTCGGGGCGGTCACCGCGCTGCGGACGCTCGCCCCGCTCGGGACGGCTCTGCGGGCCGGGACGGGGCGCGCCACCGGGGCGCGCGCCGGACTCGGTGCTCGGAGCCTTGAAACCCGGCTTGGGGGCGACCGGCGGACGCGCGGACTCGCCCTGAACGGACGGGGTCTGCGCCACCGGAGCCTGCGCGGCGGGAGCCGGGGGCTGCGCGGCCGGAGCCTGCGCGCTCGGCTTGGGAGCCGCGGGTCCCGGCTTCGGACCCGGCTTGGGAGCGGGCCCCGGTTTGGGGGCCGCGGAGGTCTCGCCGGAGGCGCGCGGACCGGGCTTGGGAGCCCCGCCCTTCTTGCCACCGTCGGAACCGTTGTTGAAAGCCTCTTGCAGGCGTCGCACGACCGGAGCCTCTATCGTCGAGGACGCCGAACGGACGAATTCGCCCATCTCGTTGAGCTTGGCCAGGACGGCCTTGCTCTCTACTCCGAACTCTTTAGCGAGTTCGTACACCCGGACCTTCGCCACTACTCTCCTTCAGCTTCGGTCCGGGACATGGGCCTGTGCCGGACCGTTGTTAGCTCGTACTCATCGCTGCGTACTCATCAGGCGCTCATCGCAATCTCGACCTGCTTCCTCATCGCTACACAACAATGGGCCGTTCTTTACGTGTGCAGGACACAGCACTGCACACCGACCTCGATCACTACAACCCAGAGGTCGGCCAGGACATTCCAACCCTATCGGGACGGGTTCTCCGGTGGGTCATGCGGGGCGACGCCGAACAGCGCCGCCACACGTGAGACGTCCCACCCGGTGTCACCCGGTTCCCTCCGGTAAGCGCGGGACCATACCCGGCGGCGTTCGGCCGTTTCGAAACAACGGTGATCGTCGTGCAGGTAGGCACCGCGGCCCGGACGTCGACCTCGAACGTCGGGGATGACGGCCGTGCCCTCGGCCACCATCCGAACGAGGTCGGATCGGTCTGCCCTCGACCGACACCCCACGCACGTGCGCATGGGACGGTCGGGACCGTCTTCGGCCACCATATCGTGTCGAGGCATGGGCGCGACCCGTTTAGCCGTCCGTCGCGGCGTCGCGACCACCCGTGCGGGCCTCGTCATCGACGGCTCCGGCGGTCTCCGCGTCGGAGCGGATGTCGATGCGCCACCCGGTCAGACGCGCGGCCAGGCGGGCGTTCTGGCCCTCCTTGCCGATCGCCAGGGACTGCTGGTAGTCCGGGACGATGACCCGGGCGACGCGAGCGGCCATATCGAGGATTTCCACGGAGTTGACCCTGGCCGGGGACAACGCGTTGGCCACGAACACCGCGGGGTCCTCGGAGAAGTCGACGATGTCGATCTTCTCCCCGTGCAGCTCCGCCATGACGTTGCGCACGCGGCTGCCGAGCGGGCCGATGCAGGCGCCCTTGGCGTTCACGCCGCCCCGGTTGGAACGGACCGCCATCTTGGTGCGGTGACCGGCCTCACGGGCGATCGCCGCGATCTCGACGGTGCCGTCGGCGATCTCGGGGACCTCCAGCTCGAAGAGCTTGCGCACCAGGTTGGGGTGGGTGCGCGAGAGGGTGACCGAGGGGCCGCGGTGACCCTTGCGGACCTGCACCACATAGGCGCGCAGACGCTCGCCGTGGGTATAGGTCTCGGTGGGAACCTGCTCCTGGGGCGGTAGGACCGCCTCGATCCGGCCGAGGTCGACCAGGACGTTCCGGGGGTCCTTGCCCTGCTGGATGATGCCGGAGACGATGTCGTGCTCGCGCCCGGCGAACTCGCCCAGGGTGAGCTCGTCCTCGGCGTCGCGCAACCGCTGGAGGATGACCTGCTTGGCGGTGGAGGTCGCGATGCGACCGAAGTTGGTGGGGGTGCCGTCGGACTCGCCGACGACATCGCCGTTCTCGTCGAGTTCGGCCACCCACACGATGACGTGCCCGGTCGAACGGTCGAGTTCGACCCGGGCCTTCTTCTCCGGACCCTCCTCGCGGTGGTACGCGATCAGCAGGGCGTCCTCGATGGCCCGGGCGACCAGTTCGACGGAGATGTCCTTCTCGCGTTCCAGGCTGCGCAGAACGCTCATGTCAATGTCCACGGGGCTCCCCCTCTAGTCCGCCGCGTCGGTGTCGGCGGCACGACGGAATTCCACCTGTACCTTGCCCTTGCCGATCTCGGCATGGGTGTAGGCGCGGGGCCGGCCCTCGACGTCCAGGGTGACGCCCTCGTCGTCGGCGTCGGTGACCCGACCGGTGACCTGGTCTCCGTCGGCGAGGGCCACCTGTACCAGGCGGCCCCGCGAACGCCGCCAGTGACGCGGCAGGGTCAGTGGACGGTCCACACCGGGGGAGGTGACCTCCAGGACGTAGGGCAGCTCGCCCATGACGTCGGAGGCGTCGTCCAGGAGCGCGTTGATCTCCTGGCTGACCTCGCCGACCGTGTCGAGGTCGACCCCGGTGTCGGAGTCCACGACCACGCGCAGTACCCGGCGTTTGCCGGCCGGTGTCAGCTCGACGGCGTCCAGGTCCAGTCCGGCCGCGGCCAGTACCGGTTCCAGCAGCTCGGCGATGCGCTCTTCGCGCGCCTGCGCTCCCATGTGGTGTCCGCCCCTTCAAGGCGAGAATCCCGCCCGTGCGGCCATCGCGGGGCGGTCCAGCTCTGTACGTGAGTCTTCGACTGGTGGGTCCGCTCCCCCGGTGGGGACGCGAACCGGCCGCGCGTCGCGTACGACGGCGGTTGTGGTGCAAGCGTATCCACACCCGGACCCTTTCCAGGTCGCCGTCCGCGGCGGGGACGCACCGCGAAGGATCCCGTGCGGTCCACATGCCCTGCGTCGTAAGGGGTGCGGAGAGGGAGCGGTTCCGGCTCGGGGCGTGGAAAGATGGGGTCGGCCGGCGTCGAGGACGACGCGGGGCACGGAAGGGGAGAGCGCGTGGGCCAGGGCAACGTCAGCGTCAGCCGCCGCACGGTCCTGGGCGCCGCGATGGCGGGGACCGCGATCGTGGGACTGAGCGGGTGCGGTGGGACCGAGTGGTACCCCGCCGACGTGACCCCCGACGAGCACGTGATCCGCTCGCTGCTGCGGGAGAAGGAGCTGATCACGGCCCGCTACGCCAAGGCGATCGAGACCGGCGCCGGACCGACCGACCTGTTGGAGCGGTTGCGGGGCCACCACCTGGAGCACGTGGACGCGTTGACCGCGGCGCTGCCCGAGGACGCGGTCGTCCCGGAGGAGGACCCGTCGGCGCGGCCGACGGACCCGGCGCCGGACGCCGCTCCCGACTCCGAGGGACTGCGGGTGTTGGAGACCTCGGCCGCGGCGGCGCGCATCGACCAGGCGGCCGCCGTGACCGATCCCGGTCTGGCCCAGTTGATCAGCGGCATCGGAGCCTGCGAGGCCGGACACGCCCACCTGTTGGCACGGGCGTGAACGGCGAACACGAGGAAGGGGGCGGTGACCGATGAGCGACGCCGACCTGTCCGTCGAGGCGATGGACGACGGCCCTCGGGCACTGGCCGAGGCGCTGAGCGCCGAGCACGCGGCGGTGTACGGCTACGAGTTCCTGGGCGGGGCCGGGGGCGACGACGAGTACCGTTCCCGGGCGCTGGAGGCGGCGCTGACGCACAAGGAGCTGCGTGACGAGCTGTACGCCCTGGCGGCCGCGCACGACGCCGAACCCTCGCCGGCCCTGGCGTCGTACCCGCTGCCGAAGGAGCGCGACGAGGCCTCCCTGGACGCCTTCGCGCTGGGTCTGGAGGAGTCGACGGTCCGGGCCTACCTGTGGTTGACCGCCGCCCGCGACATCGGAATGCGCACGACCGGCGCGCGCAACCTCCAGGACGCCACCCTGCGGGTCCTGGAACGCGGCGGCGAACTGACCGCCCTCCCCGGTTTCGACGGGGGCTGACCCTCTCGGGCGCACGAGGACGGCCCCGCCCCGAATCGTGCGGAGCGGGGCCGTCCTCGAAGGTTCAGGCGCGGCAGGCGGCCACGGCACGATCGACGATCGCGTCCAGGGCGACCTCCTCGCGCTCGCCGGTCGCGCGGTCGCGCAGCTCCACCACACCGTCGGCCAGACCGCGGCCGATGATGACGGCGGTGGGCACGCCCAGCAGTTCGGCGTCGGTGAACTTCACCCCCGGCGAGACGCCCTTGCGGTCGTCCACCAGTACGCGCAGCCCGCGCGACTCCAGCTCGGCGGCGATGCGCAGCGCCTCCTCGATCTGCGCGCCCTTGCCGGTCCCGATGACGTGCACGTCGGCCGGGGCGATCTCGCGCGGCCAGACGATGCCCTTGTCGTCGTGGGACTGCTCGACGACCGAGGCCACCACGCGGGAGACGCCGATGCCGTAGGAGCCCATGGTGATGCGCTTGGGCTTGCCGTCGGGGCCCAGGGCGTCGACCTGGAAGGCGTCGGTGTACTTGCGGCCCAGCTGGAAGATGTGGCCGATCTCGATGCCGCGCGCGGTGTACAGGGTGCCCCGTCCGTCCGGCGAGGGGTCGCCGTCGCGGACATCGGCGACGTCGATGACACCGTCCGGGGTGAAGTCGCGGCCGGCCACCAGGTCGAGGACGTGGTGGTCGGGGCGGTCGGCGCCGGTCACCCAGGCGGTGCCGGTGACCACGCGCGGGTCGACCAGGTAGCGGACCTTGTTGTCGAGCAGGGCGCGGGGGCCGATGTAGCCCTTGGCCAGGAAGGGGTTGGCGGCGAAGTCGGCGTCGTCCAGCAGCGCCACCTCGGTGGGCTCCAGCGCGGCCTCCAGGCGCTTGAAGTCCACCTCGCGGTCGCCGGGCAGGCCGACGGCGAGCAGCTCCCACTCCTCCGAGCCGGGGGCTCGCGTCTTGACCAGGACGTTCTTGAGGGTGTCGGCCTCGGTGAAGTCGCGGCCCAGGTCCAACTCGTTGAGGAGGTCGACGAGGGTCCGGATGGTGGCGGTGTCCGGGGTGTGGTGGACCTTCGCCTCGGGGAGCCCCTCGATCGAGAGCGCGGGCGGCTCCGGGGTGGTGACGGCCTCGACGTTGGCGGCGTAGTCCGAACCGGTGCTGCGCACGAAGGTGTCCTCACCGGTGGGCGCGACCGCGAGGAACTCCTCGGAGGCCGATCCGCCCATGGCTCCGGAGGTCGCCGCGACGATGACGTACTCCAGGCCCAGCCGGTCGAAGATCCGGATGTAGGCGGCGCGGTGCTTGTCGTAGGACTCCTGGAGTCCGGCGTCGTCGATGTCGAAGGAGTAGGAGTCCTTCATGTGGAACTCGCGACCGCGCAGCACCCCGGCCCGGGGGCGCGCCTCGTCGCGGAACTTCTCCTGGATCTGGTACAGGATGACCGGGAAGTCCTTGTAGGAGGAGTACTCGCCCTTGACCAGGAGGGTGAAGACCTCTTCGTGGGTGGGGCCGAGCAGGTAGTCGGCGCCCTTGCGGTCCTTGAGCCGGAAGAGGGTGTCGCCGTACTCCTCCCAGCGGCCGGTCGCCTCGTAGTACTCCTTGGGCAGCAGCGCGGGCAGCAGGAGTTCCTGGCCGCCCATGGCGTCCATCTCCTCGCGCACGACCCGAGCGACGTTCTCCAGGACGATCTTGCCGAGGGGGAGCCAGGAGTAGACGCCGGGGGCGGCGCGGCGCACGTACCCGCCGCGGACGAGCAACTTGTGGCTCGGCACCTCGGCGTCCGCCGGGTCCTCACGCAGGGTGCGCAGGAACAGGGTCGACATCCGCAGTAGCACGGCCACTCCTCGGTGAACGCGCCCCGTCGGGGCGCAGGTGTTGGAAGAACCAGGGGAACCCCAGGCTAGCGCCACCGGGGGTGCGCCCGCGCGGCGAACGCCCCGCCCGTGGACGACTACGCTGGGCGGGCGATCGAGGGGGACGGGGACATGGGCGGACGCAGGACGAAGGACGACGACGAGGTCATCGGGGCGCCGGGCACGGAACTGCTCGCCGACGCCGACCGGGCCGATGCGTGGTTCCTGGTGGTGGAGGGCACGCCCCAGTCGCACGTGGACCTGGCGGACCCGACCCATCTGGACTTCTCGTACGTGCGCCGGATGGCGCACGCCGCCGATCTGGTCGCCCCGGAGGGGGAGCCGATCGACGTCCTGCACCTGGGCGCGGGCGCGCTCACCCTGGCCCGCTACGTGGCGCACACCCGGCCGGGGTCGCGTCAGCGGGCGGTCGACGTGGACGCTCCACTGGTGGAGCTGGTGCGGCGCCGACTGCCGTGGGACCGGCGCGCGCAGCTGCGGGTGGGCATCGGCGACGCCCGGGAGTGGATCGCGGCCCGACACGACGCGAGCGCCGACCTGATCGTGTCCGACGTGTTCGCGGGCGCCCGCACCCCGGCGCGGTTGACGTCGGTGGAGTTCTACGCGGAGGCGGCCCGGGTGCTGCGCCCCGGGGGTCTCCTGGTCGTGAACGTGGGCGACGGCGGCGCGCTGACGCACACGCGGGGCCAGGTGGCGACGGTCCGCGAGGTGCTGCCGCACGTGGTGCTGTCGGCGGCCCCGGGGGTGCTGCGCGGTCGCCGGTTCGGCAACCTGGTGCTGACCGCCGCCCCCGGGCCGCTGCCGGTGGACGGGCTGTCGAGGCGGGCCCACCGCGACCCGGAGATGGCCCGTCTGCTCGCCGACGAGGAGCTGGACCGGTTCGTCTCGGGCCGCGCCCCGGTGCGCGACACCGACGCCGTCGACTCCCCGGCCCCGCCCGACGACCTCTTCTGATCCCGACCGCCCCGGCCCCCGGCGTACTCCCCGGGGAGTACGGCCGACACGCGGATCGTCTCCCGAGGGGGGACGGAAACCCCCGCGTGCCGGCCGTACCGTCGAGGGTGTGACAGCACCACTTCCGCGTCCCACGCGCACCGACACCTGGATCGTCCTGGGACTGTCGTTCCTCTCCGTGGGGAGCACCCTCGCGGTCGAGCTGATCTCTCCGGAACCCCACGGCCGCGCCGCCTGGCCGTGGGGGTACGCGATCATCGCCCTGGCCTGTCTCCCCCTGCTGTGGCGCGGTTCCTTCCCCCGTACGGTCGGGGCGGTCTCCGTGGTCGCCGCCACCGTCTACTATCCGCTCGGGTTCCCCGACGGGATGATCATGGTGTGCACCGCCGTGGCGCTGTACGGCCTGGTCCGGTGGGGGTACCGGGCGTTCGGGTGGAGCCTGGGGATCGGCCAGTTCGTCCTGCTCAACGGCTATGAGCTGGCGATCACCGGAACGTTCCGCCCCGAGGCGCTGGGCATCGTCGGCTGGGTGCTGGTGCTGCTGTGCTCGGCGGAGGTGGTGCGCTGGCGGCAGGAGTACCTGAAGGCGGACCGGGAGCGGCGGGCCGAGGCGGAGCGTACCCGCGGTGAGGAGCTGTTGCGGCGGGCCTCGGAGGAGCGGCTGCGTCTGGCACGCGATGTCCACGACACGGTCGCGCACAACATCTCCCTGATCAACGTGCAGGCCGGGACCGCGCTGTACCTGATGGAGAACGAGCCGGAGCGGGCCGCCGAGGCGTTGTCCACCATCAAGCGGACCAGTAAGGACACACTCGTGGAACTGCGCGGCATCCTCGGTGTGCTGAGGGCGGTGGACGAGGGCGCGCCGCGCTCCCCGGTGGCGGGGATCGACCGGCTGGAGGAGATCGCCGAGGCCACCCGGGGCGCCGGTATCGCCGTGGACGTCGAACTGGTCGGCGCCCCGACCCGGCTTCCCGCGGGCACCGACTCGGCCGCCTACCGCACCGTGCAGGAGGCGTTGACCAACGTGGTGCGCCACTCGGGGGCGGACAGGGCGACCGTGCGCGTCGAATACCGACCCACCGAACTGTTGATCGAGGTCGTCGACGACGGCCGCGGCACGCTGGGCGTGCCCGCGCCGGGCAACGGCATCACCGGGATGCGCGAGCGGGCCGCCCTGGTGGGCGGGACCGTGGACGCCGGTCCGCTGGATGGTGAAGGATTCCGGGTGCGGGCCCGGCTGCCGATCGAGGGTTCCGCCGCCGACCGAACGGGGGAACGTTGATCCGGGTGCTGCTCGCCGACGACCAGGCTCTGGTCCGGGCCGGTTTCCGCGCGCTGCTGGACAGCGCGGCCGACATCCAGGTGGTCGCCGAGGCCGCCGACGGCGAGGAGGCGGTGCGGCTGGCCCGCGCCGAACGCCCCGACGTGATCCTCATGGACATCCGCATGCCGGGGGTGGACGGCCTGGCGGCCGCCGCGCGCGTCATCGCCGAACCGGCGCTCGGGGCGACCCGCGTCATCATCCTGACCACGTTCGACCTGGACGAGTACGTCTTCGAGGCGCTGCGCTCGGGGGTGAGCGGTTTCCTGGTCAAGGACACCGAGCCGCGCGACCTGCTCCAGGCCGTGCGGGTGGTGCACGAGGGCGAGGCCCTGCTGTCCCCCGGCGTCACCCGCAAGTTGATCTCCGACTACACGAGCCGCCCGCGCACCGCCCCCTCGCCCTCACCGCGGTTGAACGGCCTCACCGACCGGGAACGGGAGGTGGTGGCGCTGGTGGGCCGTGGGCTGTCCAACGAGGAGATCGCCGCGGAGCTGGTGCTCAGCCCCGCCACCGCCAAGACCCACGTCAGTCGGGCCATGGTGAAGCTGGGTGTGCGCGACCGGGCCCAACTGGTGGTGCTGGCCTACGAGTCGGCCCTGGTCACCCCGGGGTGGAGCGAGGACGGGACGACTTCCTGAGGCGGTCCCGGGGTCCTCTCCGGGTTGTCCCGTAGCCCTCACGGAGTAGAGCGCGGGGGCGACTACCACCGGAGGAGGCGGGCGAAAGCCCTCCCGCGGACGATGCCGGGCACCGGACCTCCACCGGATGCTTCTCGTGTTCCCGATGACGATCACGAGGCCCCGCGATGTTCGACGATCCCCTCCTCCTGGCGCGGCTCCAGTTCGCGTTCACGGCGGCCACGCACTACATGTTCGTGGCCCTGACCCTCGGTCTGGCCCCCTACATCCTCGTCACCCAGCTGCGGGCGACGGCGGGCGGCGACCGGGGCCGGATGACCGCCGTCCGCTTCTGGGGCGGCCTGTACCTGGTCAACTACGGCATGGGCGTGCTCTCCGGACTGGTCATGGAACTCCAGCTGGCGGTGAACTGGACCGGCCTCCAGAAGATGTACGGCTACTCCTTCGGGGCTCCGCTGGCCCTGGAGACGATGACGGCGTTCTTCATCGAGTCCACGTTCCTGGGTCTGTGGATCTTCGGGTGGAACCGGATGGGCCGGTGGGCGCACCTGTCCTGCTTCGCGGTGGTGACGGCGACGGCGTACCTGTCGGCGTGGTGGGTGCTGGTGTCCAACGGCTTCCTGCGCCATCCGGTCGGCTTCGAGATGGTGGACGGGGTCGCGCATCTGACCGACCCGGCGGCGTTGCTGACCAACCCCGCTGCCACCATGGCGTTCGGGCACATCGTGACCGGAACCCTGCTGGTGGGCGGCGCGGTGGTCATCGCGGTGAGCGCGTACCACCTGCGTCGCGGGAACGACCCGCACCGGATCTTCGCGCGCGGCATCCGCTACGGGACGCTGGTGATGTGCCTCGTGCCGATCCCGGTGGCGGCCTTCGGCGGGGTGCAGTTCGAGCTGTTCGGCCAGGCACCGCCCACCAGCGGACAGACCTACTCGGCGTCGGAGATCGAGGCCGTCGAGGCGGCCGGGAGCGCGGTGCACCCCGCCATCGGCCCGACCGCCGACGCTCTCATGATGGGCATGTGGGCCCTGATGTTCTTCCTGGGACCGGTCCTGCTGCTGGCCTGGCCGCTCGGCGGCCTGGACCGGTGGCGGTGGTTCCTGGCGCCACTGGTCGTGCTCCCGTTCGCCCCCTACCTGGCGAGCGTCGGCGGGTGGGTGTTCCGGGAGACCGGCCGCCAGCCCTGGACCGTCGTGCACCACCTGACGACCGCCGACGCGATGACACCGCTGTCCCCGGCGGCCGCCGCGATCTCCTTCGGTCTGTTCACGGTGGCGTTCGCCGTCCTGGCCGGTGTGACCTACTGGCTGCTGGTGCGCTATGCCCGGCGCGGTCCCGAGGACGGTCCCCTCGCCGATCACCGCGACCGGGAGCCCGCCGAGGCCCCCGTCCCCGCCCCCACGTTCTGAACCGGAGCCGTGTGCCATGTTGGACGTTCTCTCCACCCTGCTGCTCGTCCTGTTCCTCGTGGGTCACCTGGTCCTGGCCGGGGCCGACGTGGGCCTGAGCATGCTGATGCCGCGTGTGGCCCGCGGTCCCGCGCAGCGACGACGGGTGGTGGCCGCGATCGCCCCGTACTTCCTGGCCTCGGAGGTGTGGCTGGTCGCCCTGGTCGGGATCCTGGCCGGGCTGTTCCCCGCGCTGGAGCACCACGTGGTGGCGGAGCTGTGGCCGGTCCTGGTGGTCCTGACCGTCGGGCTGCTGGTCCGTGACGCGGGCCTGTGGCTGCGCTCCCGGGTGCCGGACGACCGGTGGCGGGCGGTGTGGGACGGCGCCGTCGTGGCGGGCGGCTGGACCCTGGCCCTCGCCTGGGGGTGGGTGACGGCGTCGCTGATCGCCGGGGATCCGGCGGTGACCCCGTTCACCGTGGCGTGCGCGTCGACCGTGGTGTCCCTGTTCGCGTTGCGCGGCGCGGCCTTCGGCGCCGAGCGTCTGGTCGAGGATCCGACGGCCGAGAGCGCGGACGTGGCCGCCCGCGACACCCGGTGGCTGGCGGGTGTCGCCCTGGCGGCGACCCTGGTGACGGTGGTGGCCGCGGTGCCGGGACCGGGTCCGGTGGATCCGTCGGCGGCCGCGATCCCGACGGCGGTGATGGCCGTGGCCCTGACGGCGACCCTGGGGACGTCCGGTCCGATGCTGTCGCGGTACACCTCGGCGATCGCGATCGCCGTGCCGGGTGTGACGGTGGCGGTGGCCTCCGGGCTGCCGGTCGCCTCGATTCCGGACACGACGGCGGTCCTGGTCTGGTCGGTCCTGACCCCCGCGATTCCGGTCATGCTCATCGGTCAGGTTTGGCTCTACCGAATGACGCGCCGGCCGAGCCGCTCCCCCGGTTTCTTCGCCTGAGGTCCGGTATCGGAGACCGGGCGGTGCGGGGCCTCCCGGTCGGCGCCGAGGGTCGGCGTGTCGGGTCAGGGTTCGTCGATGAAGTCCCCTCGGATTGGGAAAGCCCCGGCACGGGCAGGTCATCTGTCGGGAACCGTGCCGTCCGGGCACGGTGGACCGGACTTCGGACCGATCCCGAGGAGGGAACATGACCCACCCCTTGACCAATCCCCCGAGCGCCTGCGGCTGTGGTTCGGGCTGCGGCTGCGGTTGCCAGAACGGCGGTTCGTGCGGCTGCGGCGGCAACTGCCACTGAGCCCGGCACCCCTTCCCGGCGGGCTGTCCCTCCCCTTGGGGGCAGCCCGCTCACCGTTCCCCACGCCTTCGCCCCCGCGTTCACCCGATTGCCGTGTCGCGACATTCCGCCACGATGGGTATACGCTGAGTCACCAGATGTAGCTGCGCATCCACCCGTTGGGGGGAGATCGGCGATGCCGTTCACCAGGCCGACGCAAGGGACTGCCATCGAGCACGCGAAGTTGCTCCGGTGCGTCGAGGGCATCCGGGAACGCTCGGCGCGGGCGGTCCCCTGGGAACCGGACACGGTCGGGATACCCCCGGGCGGCTCCGACAGCGCGCTGGCCCGGATCAACGACGTCGCCTTCTACGCGAACGCGCGCAACGAGGTGTCGACCCTGGCGGGGGTGTGCGCGGAGCTGCTGCGACTGCACCACCCCCAGGACGAGGGGGGAGCGTGCGGGGGATGTCGCCAGATCTGGCCGTGCCCCACCTTCGAGGAGATCTCCCGCCTCCTGGCCTGACAAAGGCCGTCGCCCACCGGGTCGGGGCGCGATCCGATTCCGGCGGGCGACGATCCTTCTGAACCGGCCGTCCTTGGCGCCGGTGACCGAACCACCGGACGCCCTCACCGGGCCGGGCATGGCCAGAGCGTAATACTGGAACGCGTTCTACCGCAAGTCCCCGACAACGACCAAACCCTCCCGGTACATGGACTCTTCCCGAGAACATCCACTGGAACGGGTTCTGAACACCGAGCCGGATCGCGGACACGGCAGCGCCCCGATGGGGGTGAGGGGAAGACGCGAAGAAAAAGAGGGCCCCGCCGGAACGCGGGGGACGGTCAGGCCCAGGGGCGGGGGACAGCCCCTGGGGCCGACCGGGGGGCGACGGGCGCGGCATCCCCGACCGGGGCGCGCCCTGCCCGAACGACGGTAACGAGGCAGCGGTAACGCGAACACCCTCCTTCAGATAACCGGAACGTCTCGATTCGCCTCGACGCCGACCGAAAAGCCCGGGATGACCTGCGCCGGCATCGGGGCGCAACGTCACCGGACGCTCACCCGGAGAGAACGGGACCGGCATGGAAATCGGGAACCGCCACCCTCCGCGACCTTCATCGAAAAGGTTGCACGAGGTTGCGATTCCCGACTCAAGCAAACAAGGACGATCAACCCGGGGTGAACTCCCGGGCACTGTTCTCAACTAACGCGCGTGGCCAGCAGATAAGCGGAAGTGGACTCGGCATCGACGATATCGGTGACCCGCCAGACCTGGCCCCCGACACTGAACACATCGCCCACCCGGACATCGATCATCGGTGTGGGGCGCCACTCCTTGGGTCCGCCGATCTTGGCCACCGATCGGCCCGTCTCGTCGATCCAGAACTGGCCACCGCCCACCGGACCGCCGAGGAAGCGGTCGTTGCGTCCGTAACTGATCTTCTCCTGCGCGCCGATTTCGTGGACCACAGTGGATTCTGCCCCAACCGTCTCGGATTCCATAGAAAACGCAGCCATGTTAACCCGGCCGAGTCAATTGTGCATGGCGATTCGGCCTCCATGGAGGCTTTTCAGCAGAGTAGCCGACAAAAGTAAGTGCGGGCCGGGACCAAAGTCCCGACCCGCACCCGAAAAAAGAAGGAGGGTGATTCCGGGGTTACCGGCCCTTGCCCATCAGCCCCTTGACCCGCCCCGCCAGGGCCTCGATCGCCGAGCTGAACGGGTGGTCGTGGACCATGTACGTCCACGTCATCGACGGACGCTTGACGCCCACCGTGGAGACGTCGAGTTCGCCGTCCCGGACCTCCAGTTCGCCGAAGCTCTCCGCCGCCCGGGCGCGCGCCTCGTCCAGGAAGCCCTTGAAGACGGGCACCGCGTCGCGGTTGAACTCGTCCAAGGGGTCACGGCGCCCCAGGAAGCGCAGGTGGATACCCTCGCGCAGCTCCGCCAGGAAGGCGTTGTGGTCGGTCCAGCCGCGGTCCAGGTGGTACAGGGTGACGAGCCGGGCCGCCTCGGCGACCTTCTCCTCGCCCACCTCCTCGACCAGCGCTCCGTGCTCCTTCGGCCGGTCCTTCTTGACGTGCCGGTCGCCCTCGTCCCCGGAGAGGACCAGTTCGCGGTGTTCCAGGACCACGTCGCGCTGCACGTCGATGAGCTGGTTGTAGCGCCAGGTGTTGCGGTGTACCTCCAGCAGTTGCCCCTCGGCGACCCGCTGGGCGTGATCGACCATGGACAGCCAGGCCGGGTCGGTGATCTCGCCGTGGTCGTCGGTGGTGTAACCGGAGGTCTCCGAGGCGTTGTTGACCACCAGGTCGTCGTCCATGCTGACGAAGAACATCGAGTCGCCCGGGTCGCCCTGGCGGCCGGCGCGGCCGCGCAACTGGCCGTCGAGGCGGCTGCTCGGGTAGCGGCCGAAGCCCATCACGTACAGACCACCGGCCTCGACCACGCGTTCGCGGTCGGCCATGTCGCTGCCGCCCAACCGGATGTCGGTACCGCGGCCGGCCATCTGGGTCGAGACGGTGATGGCACCGTACGTGCCCGCCTCGGCGATGACGGCGGCCTCGTCGGCGTCGTTCTTGGCGTTGAGGACCACGCACTCCAGGCCGGCCTTGCGCAGCCGGTCGGCCAACCGCTCGGACTCGGCCACGTCCTGGGTGCCGATGAGGATGGGACGCCCCGTGGCGTGCACCTCCGCGACCTCCGCGAGGAGCGCGTCCTCCTTCTCCTCGCGCGTGGCGTGGAGGTGGGTGCCGTGGTCCTCCCGGACGTTCGGCTTGTTGGAGGGGATGACGGCGACCTCCAGCTCGTAGAACTCGCGGAGCTGGTCGGCGACGGCCATCGCGGTACCGGTCATGCCGGCCCGGGTCGGGTAGCGCAGGATCAACGACTGGACGGTGATGGAGTCCAGCACCTCGCCGGTCTCGCTGACCGCGACCTTCTCCTTGGCCTCGACCGCCGCCTGGAGGCCGTCGGGCCAACGCTGGAGCAGGGCGATACGGCCGCGGGACTCGTTGATGATCCGGACCTCGCCGTCGCGCACCACGTAGTGCACGTCGCGCTGGAGCAGCACGTGGGCGTGCAGCGCCAGGTTGACCTGGGGCAGGAGCGAGGACTCCTCCTCCGAGTCCGCGTACAGGTCCACGCCGCCCAGCGCCTTCTCCACCACGTCGATGCCGGCGTCGGTGAGCTGGACGTTGCGGCCCTCGGAGTCGATCTCGTAGTGGAGACGCGGCTTGAGGACGCGTACGACGTCGGCCATCTCCACGTCGGCGTCGACCCGCTCGGCCGCGCCGGCCAGGACCAGCGGAACCCGGGCCTCGTCGACGAGCACGGAGTCGGCCTCGTCGATGATGGCGATGTGGGGTGCGGGAACGACCCGGTCGGCGACGTCGGTGACCATGCGGTCGCGCAGGACGTCGAAGCCCAGTTCGCTGACCGGGGCATAGGTGACGTCACAGGAGTAGGCGTCACGCCGTTCCGCGGTCGTGGACTCCTCGGTGATCCACCCGACGGTGACGCCGAGCATGTCGTAGAGCGGTTTCATCCACTCCGCGTCACGGCGGGCCAGATAGTCGTTGACACTCATGACGTGGACGCGCCGGCCGCGCAGGGCGAAGCCCGCCGCGGCCAGGGCACCGGTCAGGGTCTTGCCCTCACCGGTGGCCATCTCCGCGACGTGACCGTCGAGCAGGGCCATGACGCCCAGCAACTGCACGTCGAAGGGACGCTCGTCGAGGGCGCGCCGGGCCGCCTCGCGGCCGACCGCGCAGAGCGACACGAGGTCGTCGCGTCCGTAGGGGAGGTCGGCGTTGCCGAGTTCGATGGCCTTGTCCGTCAGCTCGGTGTCGTCGAGCTCACGCAGACCATCCTCCTCGGCCTCGATCGCCGACAGGAGCTTGGTATAAGGCCGCAGATCCACCGCGCCGGGCTTACCCAGCAGACGGCGCACGCTTTCCGCCATTCGTCCGAACACCCCCACAGGGTAACGCCGGACACACACCTCACAAGACCCCGAACGCACACGTTCGGGGAACCGGCCGCACGGACCGGCCGGCCGGCCGGTCCGGATCAGTAGACGAGTTGGCGTCGGCCGCGTTGGCGGGCCTCCACCGCCATGGCGTGTTTGACGAGGGTGACGAGCACCCGCACGACGGACTTGCGGTCACGGGCGTCACAGCGCACGACCGGGACGTCGGGGGTGAGGTCGAGGGCGTCGCGCAGTTCCTCCGCGCTGTAGAGCCCCTCGGGGTCGAACTCGTTGACGGCGACGACGAAGGGCAACCGGTACTGGCGCTCGAAGTAGTCCAGCGCCTGGAAGGTGTCCTCCAATCTGCGGGTGTCGGCCAGGATCACCGCCCCCAGGGCCCCGCGCACCAGGTCGTCCCACATGAACCAGAACCGTTGCTGCCCGGGCGTTCCGAACAGGAACAGGGTCAGGTCGGTGTCCAGTGAGATGCGGCCGAAGTCCATCGCCACCGTCGTACTGGTCTTGTCCGGAGTGTGCGAGAGGTCGTCGACCCCGGCACTGGCCGCGGTGACCGCGGCCTCGGTGCGCACCGGCGGGATCTCCGAGACGGCACCGACGAACGTGGTCTTACCGACGCCGAAGCCGCCGGCGATGATGATCTTCGTCGACAGTGCGCCGGGGGCGTGGACATCGTTCGTGCTTTTGGCTGGATCGATCACAGTTAGTCCTAGCGAGAGTGCCGGGGCCGAACGAACGGATGGGACTCGGACGGCCCGGTCTTTCGAGGGGCACGGCGCTCTCGGGTCCGATACCCCCGCGAGGGTCGCCGCTCCTGGAACCTAACACCGGACGGCCGTTTTGGACGGCGTTTTGGCACAGTGGTGGCGCGGGTCCGCTTTCTCACATCATCGGAGGGACGGATCCCGGGCAGGACGAAGGACCATCGGACCTCTGAAGGAGGCTCGATGGCGGTGCGTTCCCTTCCGGGAACCGAGCGTGATCATGCAAGCACACTCCCCTACCCCGGGGGAGGGACTTTACGACATTGTGAGCGACCGTTTTCGGCCGCTTTCGGCCGCGCCGATCCCTGTCCGGCACCGTCCACTGCGTCTACGGTGGAGGCAGGGCTCCCGCATGACGTACGCGGTCGCGGAACCGACTCCTGGCACGAGCACCCGACCGCCCCGCGAGAGCCGTCGGCGACGTCCCCGGACGCGACCGGCCACCGACGTCTCGCTCTTCGGCGTCGGAGTGGTCGTCACCGGTCCCGATCGTTCGCCGGAGCCCCACCGGCCCACAACCGTCCACGTGGGCCGGTGGTGGCCATGCCCGGATCCCCGACACACGCCCCGGTCGGTCGTTAGGATGGGCACGCCTCCGTTCCGTCTCGCGAGGCGTCCTTCCCGATACGACTTCCAGGGAGCCGAGAACCCCGCATGTCCGATCAGCGCGTCGTCCGCCCCGCCCCCATCAGTGGCTTCCCCGAATGGACCCCTCGGGTCCGGGCCGTGGAGCAGCGCTGGCTGGACCATATCCGCGCCGGATTCGAGTCCTTCGGCTTCGCGTCCGTGGAGACCCCGTCCGTGGAGAACCTGGACGTGCTGATGGCCAAGGGCGAGACCTCACAGGAGGTCTACACCCTGCACCGCCTCCAAGCCGACCCCAAGGACGAATCCGATGCCAGGCTGGGGTTGCACTTCGACCTGACGGTGCCCTTCGCCCGGTACGTCGCCCAGCACTTCAACGAGTTGACGTTCCCGTTCAAGCGCTACCAGATGCAGCGCGTGTGGCGGGGCGAACGACCGCAGGAGGGGCGTTTCCGCGAGTTCACCCAGTGCGACATCGACGTCATCAACGTCGACTCCGTACCGCTGCACTTCGATGCCGAGCTGCCGCGCATCGTGCACCGGGTGCTCAGCGGCCTGGACATCCCGGCCTGGACGCTCAACGTCAACAACCGCAAGGTCCTCCAGGGCTTCTACGAGGGTCTGGGCGTCAAGGACCCGATCACGGTCATCCGCGCCGTGGACAAGCTCCACAAGATCGGCGACGACGGGGTCCGGGCGATCCTGGTCGAGGCCGGGCTGACCGACGACCAGGCCGGGGCCTGCCTCGCGCTGGCCCGGATCCGCGGCACCGGCGCGGACGTACCCGCCCGGGTGCGTGACCTGGGCGTGTCCTCACCCCTCCTGGAGGAGGGGCTGGAGGAGCTGACGTTCGTCATGGACGACCTGGCCGACCTGCCCGAGGGCGCGGTGGTGGCGGACCTGTCGATCGCGCGCGGGCTGGACTACTACACCGGCACGGTCTACGAGGCGTCCTTCGACGACGACCCCGACTACGGCAGCATCTGCGCGGGCGGCCGCTACGAGGACCTGGCCGGGCAGTTCATCCGGCGCAGGCTGCCGGGTGTGGGCATCTCCATCGGCCTGACCCGGATCTTCGCCAAGCTCGTCGCCGAGGGCCGGATCGAGGGCGGCCGGGTCTGCCCGACCGACGTCATGGTGGTGGTGCCCGACGCCGAGCGTCGTCGCGAGGCCCTGGCCACGGGTGAGCTGCTGCGCTCGCGCGGGTTCAACACCGAGGTGTTCCACTCCACCGCCAAGGTCGGCAAGCAGATCCAGTACGCCTCGAAGAAGGGCATCCCCTTCGTGTGGTTCCCGCCCTTCGACGAGGACGGCGACCACGAGGTCAAGGACATGGGCAGCGGGGAACAGGCGGCCGCCGACCCGGCGACCTGGACCCCGACCGGCGGCCCGGAAGGCGGCCCGGAAGGCGGCACAGAGTAGCCGCTCCGCGACGCGGAAGCGACCGGCATGGGCGGTTTCCGACCGCTCATGCCGGAACCGGCCATTCCCGGGACAGGTTCGGGTACGGGATGCGACACTGATGAAAGCTGTTCTCCGCGCCCGGGTCCGGACCGATCCGTGTCGTGGGCCGTTCGGTGCCCTAGTAATCGAGGCCATGTCTCCTCCTCGCCACAACCTGCCCCTGTCCGCCGGCGAGTTCATCCGCTTCGTCGGCCGTGAACGCGACATCGTCGATCTGGGCCGCCTGCTGGGCACCGCCCGGATGGTCACGCTGACCGGGACCGGCGGGATCGGCAAGACCAGGCTGGCCCTGCACCTGGCCGAGCGGGTGATACGCCGGTTCCCCGACGGGGTGCGCTTCGTCGATCTGAGCGAGGCCTCCACCGAGGACCAGGTGCTGCGCGCCGTGGCCGGGGTCCTCCAGGCGGTCGAGGACGACGCCCGCACGATGACCGACGCCGTCATCACCGCGCTGCGCACCCAGAGCCTGCTGCTGTTCCTGGACACCTGTGAGCACGCCGTCGACGCGATCGGCCGGCTGTGCCGGGCGGTGCTGCGCGACTGTCCCCGGGTGCGGATCCTGACCACCAGCCGGCAGCCGCTGCACGTGCCCGAGGAGAGCATCTGGCGGGTGCCCCCGCTGTCGTTGCCCGCCCGGCCCACCCCCACCGACCCCTACTCCGCCGACCCGGCCCCGCTGCCCCGGCGCGACGCCCAGCGCTACGAGTCCGTGCGTCTGTTCGTCACCCGGGCGCACGCCGCCCGCTCCGGGTTCGAGATGACCCGGGAGAACTCCGGCTACATCGCCGAGATCTGTCGACTGCTCGACGGCATGCCGTTGGCCATCGAACTGGCCGCGGCACGTGTACGGGTGCTGTCGGTGCAACAGATCCTGCGCCGCCTGGACGACCGGTTCCAGCTGCTCACCAGCGACGGATCCGGCGGTCTGCCGCCGCGTCAGCGCACGCTGCGGGCGGTCCTGGAGTGGAGCCACGACCTGCTGAGCGAGCCGGAGCGGGCGTTGCTGCACCGGTTGTCGGTGTTCGGGACCTGGTACCTGGAGGCCGCCGAGGACGTGTGCTCGGGCGACGGGGTCGACCCGGCGGACATCCTGCCGCTGCACTTCTCGCTCTTGGACAAGTCCCTCATCGTGGTGGACGCCGAGATCGAGGGCACCGCCCACTACCGGCTCACCGAGACCGTGCGCGCCTACGCGGCCGAGCACCTGGCCGAGGGCGGCGGCGAGGACGAACGCTGGGCCCGCTACCTGGAGTTCTGCGTCTCCCGGTTGGAGGAGGCCGCCGAGAACTCCCGCTCCCCGTTGGGCTGGCCCGAGCGGCTGGCCCATCTGCGCCTGTTGGACCATCACCGGGAGAACCACGCCCGGGTGGTGACGTGGGCCCTCTCGCGGGGCCGTGTGGACGAGGCGCTTCGGGTGTGCGTGGCGCTGCGCCCCTACTGGCTGGTGCGCGACCTGGCCGCCGAGGGCGGCCGTGTCCTGGAGACGGTGCTGGCCGCCGACCCCGACGGGCAGTCGCCCTGGCTGCGGGCGCGGGCCCTGGCCCTCCAGGCCGAGCTGCGTCTGGACGTGGACGTGGCCCCGCGGGTGTCCACTCTGGCCATGTGCGCCTTGGAGGCGGCACGGGCCTGCCGGGAGGCGGGCGCCGCGGCCTCCGCCCTGGCCACCATGGCGGCGCTGGCGCTGCGCACCAACGCCCTGGAGGAGGGTCTCGGTCACGCCGAGCGCGCTCTGGCCTGGGCCGAGCAGGCCGGCGATCCGCTCACCGAGGCGACCGCCTTGGGCGTGCTGGCCCAGCTGGCCCGGCGACGCGGGGAACCCGATCGCGCCGTGGAGCACCTGCGGCACTGCATCGAGCTGGGTGAGAAGCTGCACGACCGGTGGAGCGTGGCGCGCTCCCTGCACGTGTTGGGGTCGATCGCCGCCGAACAGGACGACTTCGAACGGGCCCGCGAGCTGTTCGCCGAGGCACTGACGGTGTTCGAGGAACTGGGGGCGGCCCCGGCCACCGCGCACTGTTCGCGCGAACTGGGCCGGCTCTACCTCGCCGAGGGGCGGATCCTGGAGGCGCGCGAGCCCCTGGCCTCGTGCCTGCGGGTGAGCTTCACCTCCGGGCAGCGCATCGCGGTGGCCCGGGCGATGGAGGCGCTGGGCGAGCTGGCCCTGGCCGAGGAGGAGGCCGAACGGGCCGCCGCCCTGGCGGGGGTGGCCGCCGACCTGCGGACCGCGCTGGACCGGCCCTCGGCGGAGACGGTCCGATTGCGCTCGGCCGTGGAACGACGGGTGGGGTCGGCGCGGACCGTCAACGCCTGGAACGCCTGGCGGTCGCTGCCGTTGGAACAGGTGCGGGATCGGGCCCTGGCCTTCCCCCGGGTCTCGGACCGCCCGGCCGAACCGGTCACCCTCACCCCCCGGGAACGGGAGATCGCCGAACTCGCCGAGCAGGGGCTGTCCAATCGGGAGATCGCCGATCGGCTCACCATCAGTCAGGCCACCGCGGCCCGACATATAGCGAACATCTTCAGAAAACTCTCGATTTCGTCCCGAACACAGCTGACCGGCTGGACTTCCGCCCAAGAACGGACATAAGCGGCCCGGTGCCCCCTCGGCGCACTTGCACACAGCGCGCGCAGGCGCTAAGACAGAGATTCCCGGCACCTCCCCCGATGAAGAAGTCCCCCTTGCCACCATGACCCCCCGACCACGGTGAGGACCTCCCCGACCGCCCCGACATGTGAAGGCCATGGCACCTTTGACCGCGCCCGCGCGGCACAACCTCCCTCGGCCGGGCACCGGCTTCGTGGGCCGCGAGCGGGACCTGAGCAGCCTGCTCCGGCTGCTCGACTCCAGCCGCTCGGTGACCCTGTGCGGCACCGAGGGGATCGGCAAGACCCGGTTGGCGCTGCGCGTGGCCGAACAGTCCACCGCGGCGTTCCCCGACGGGGTGTGGCTGGCGGACCTGACCGACGCGCACACCTCCCTGGAGGTCCACGCCCGGGTGGCGCACGCCGTGGGCGTGATCGAGGAACCGGGGCAGCCGTTGGCGACCACGGTGGTCGAGGCGCTGCGCGACCGTCGGTTGTTGTTGGTGTTGGACTCCTGTGGTCACGTCGCCGAAGCGGTGACGGAGATCGGGGAGACCCTGCTGGCCTGCTGCCCCGAGGTGTCGGTGCTGATCACCGCGCTGGATCCGGTCCGGCTGTCGGGCGGGACGGTGTGGCGGATGACGCCCATGGCGCTGCCGGTGGCCGCGCGCAACGCGCCTCCCCCCGACCCGGGGGACTCCGAGGCGGTGCGGTTGTTCCTGGACCGGGCCCGGATCCGCGATCCCCGCTTCTCCGCGTCTCCCGACGAACTGGAGACCGCGGCGGTGCTGTGCGACCTCGCCGGCGGGGTCCCGTTGGGCATCGAGGTGCTCGGCGGGAGCGTTCCCGGTGTCGGCCCGGCCGGACTCGCCGAGAGCCTGCGCACGCACCTGGCCTCCCCCGAGTTCCGACCGGGACCGGGTCAGGCGGTCTCGCGCAGCGAGGTGCTGCCGATCGTGCTCGACTTCGTCTACCGCGCCCTGCCCGAACCCGAACGCGTGCTGTTGCGCCGTCTGTCGGTGTTCCGGGGCTGGGACCTGGAGTCGGCCGAGCAGGTGTGCACCGGTGACGACCTGGCCGAGACCGAGGTCCTGGACCTGCTGGCGTCCCTGCTGAACCGGTCGCTCATCACCATCACCGGTGAGTTCGAGGGCCGGTTGCGATACCGGCTGCCCGAGGCGTTGCGGTCGTTCGCCGCCGAGCGGCTGGTCGAGGCCGACGAGGACGAGACGTTCCGGGAACGCCTGCTGGACCGGATGTCGCGCTTGGCCGAGGACCTGGGCCACAAGTTGGAGTCGAGCCGGTCGATGCCCTGGAGCGAACGCGACTCCGGGCGGCGCCGGGTGGTCGCCGAGTACGACACGTTGCGCTCGCTGCTGCGGTGGGCCCACCGCGAGGGCAGGGCCGAGGCGGGGCTGCGTCTGGCGGCGAGCCTGGTGGCGCACTGGGTGAGCCACCACGACTACTCCGAGGGCGCCCACCTCATGGACCTGCTTTTGGGGATGGACGAGGCGGACAAGGCGCCCTCCCGGGCGCGCGCCCTGGTGGGCCGGGCCCAGTTGGCGCGGGTGCGTCGCGACCACGCCCTGGCGTTGTCCCTGGGCGAGGAGGGCCTGCGGCTGTGCCGTGAGTCCGGCGACGAGGTCTTCGTGCGCACCGCCCTGAACCTGTTGGCCCTGGTGGAGGTACGTGAGCGGGTGCCCGACCAGGCCGCGGTACGGGTGGAGGAGGCCCTGCGGCTGTGCCGTGAGTCCGGCGACCTGTGGGGCGAGGCGATCGCCCTGGGCACCCGGGGCGCGTTGGCCGCCCAACAGGACGATCACCAGACCGCCGACCAGCACTACAACGCGGCGCTGACCCTCCTGCGCGGGATCGATCACCGGTGGGGCGTGGGCGTCACCCTCATCGGTCAGGCCCGGGCCGCCGAACTGGGCGGGGACCTGGTGACGGCGGACCGCTGCTACCGGGAGGCGCTGGACACCCAGCGACTGATCGGCGCCCCCGCCGAGGAGGCGCGCTGCCTGGCCGGCATCGGTCGGGTGGCGCACGCCCAGGAGCGGATCGGTCAGGCCTACGATTACCTGAGCGAGGGTCTGCTGCTCTCCCACGCGAGCGGGCAGCGCGCGGAGGTGGGGCGGGCGCTGATCTCGATCGCCCGGGTCGCCTTCGATTCGGGCATGCGCGACCCGGCCTGTCGGTTGGCCGGAGCGGCCGTGCAGATGCGCGAGCAGCTGGGGTTGCCGACGCACCCGGCCCCATGGCCGTTCGCCGAGGTCGAGCGGGCACGGCGGCGCAGGCGCCGGCTGGTCGCCCTCTGGGAGCAGGGGCGCGCCCTGGGCACGGCCGAGGCGGTACGGGAGGCCGAACGACTGTCCGAGGAGGGCAGGCGACCGCCGGCGCGGCGCGGCGCCCCCTCCGCCGGTGGTGGCCCTGAGCGGCCCCGGCGCTCGAACGCCCGGACGACCCGGCCGAAACCGACCCCGACCCCGCCGCCCCCTCCGGAGACGACACCTCCGCAGGAGCGGTTGACGCGGCGGGAGCTGGAGGTCGCCCGATTGGTGAGCAAGGGCGGGAGCAACCCGGAGATCGCCCGGGCACTGTTCATCACCCCGGCCACGGCGGCCCGGCACATCGCCAACATCAACCGGAAGATGGGCTTCCACTCGCGCACGCAGATCGCCGCGTGGATGGACAGCCACGGAGACCAGACCTGACGGTTCCCCCGAAACCCCCGCGAAGGGGGTGTCGTACTCTCCTGCGCACCGAATCTACATATGCATCTGCATAGCAATATGCATGTGCATCCGACCGTGTACGCGCTAGTCTTCAAGCCATGGGACGCACGCACTCCTGGCACCTCGGTGGCACGTCGGCGCGCGTTCCGAGAACGGCCGTCGGGCCCGGACCGAACCTCGGATCCCGGCGGACCGTCGGCTCCGGGGGGATTCCCGGGGCCGGTGGGAACCCGCATCGCCGCGAGGTGGAACCTGGGGAGGGACCTCGCTCGGACCGGTCGGTGCGGCGCCGCCGGGCTCGCCACGTGGAGGGGGCGTGACGAGCCCGGATGGCGGTACCACCGTCACCAGGGTGAACTGGGGGAACGCATGGGGGTAGGACTGTCTTCTGGAACCGGACGACCTGGGCGTCATCTGCCGCGCAGGGACGACCCCATCGGCTCATTGACCGGCGGTCTGTGCGAACGCCTCAGACTGCGACCCGGCCGCGGAGGGACCATCCGCGCCGAGGGGCGTCGCGTGGACGCGCTCGCCTTCGCCGCCACGGTGGAGCGGGCCGCCTCGGGTCTGAGCCAGCGAGGTCTGTGCCTGGGGGACGTGGTCGGCGTGCTGGCCCCGGTCTCACCGGACCGGTTCCTGGCCACCTACACCGTGATGGCGGTGGGCGGCCGGGCACTGCCCCTGTCCCCCGCATCCGATCCCGACGTCCAGTGCGCGGCCTTGGCCGAGACCGACGCCAGGCTGCTGATGGTGAGCGCCGATCTGGCGCCCGCGGCGCTGGAGCTGGCCGAACGGTCGCGGGTGCGGCAGGTCATCTCGTTCGGTGACGCCCTGGGCACCACGCCGTTCGAGGACTTGTTGCGCCCGAGCCCCGACGGCACCGGGTACAGCCCTTCGCGCGGCCTGTTCGACAACGGCATCCTGGGCTATGAGGAGACCGGCGCGGGGTTGTTGACGACGCTGTACCCGCACAGCGACCTCATGGCGCGGTTCGTCGCCCTGCGCGAGCGGTTGGAGCTGACCGCCGAGGACGTGGTCGCCGTGGACGAACGCGGTGAGGAGGCCACCCGGGTGGCGCTGGTGGCGCTGGCGCTGTGGACCGGGGCCTGTGTGATGACGGGGTCGCGATGCCCGACCCCGGAGGGGCGCCGGGTGACGGTGCGCTGCTTCCCCGAGCCGGAGCGCGTCGCCGCTCCGGGACTGCCCGTCTGAGTCCCGCCCGTCCTGGTCTCGCCCCTCAGAGGGCTTCTTCGTCGAGGGACAGGGCCGGTTCGAGGTCGTCGATCTCGAACCAGGCCACGTGGGTCGCCTCGCTCCAGTACTCGCCGCTGCGGCTGGCGCAGCTGTCGATGATGAGCTTGCCGCGGCCGAAGTCGTCGCCGTCGTCACGGGTGTGGCCGCCCTCGCCGGAGCGCTCGCCCTGATCGGCGATGGCGACGCGGAGGCGTCCCCCGTCGGAGCGGATGAACAGCGTCATGACGCCGCCGCTCTGTCCCGAGCGCGAGTGCAGCAGCGCGTTGGTGGCCAGTTCACTGACGGCCAGTTCGGCGTCGTCGAGCACGTTCTCGGAGTGGCCCATGCCGGCGAGGAACTCGCGCACGCGGGCCCGCACGGAGCGGACCGCGGTCAGGTTGCCCGCGCAGCTCCACACGGTGTGGTCGGTGGCTCCCCCGATGAGGTCCCCGCCCTCGATCGAAGTCGGCGTCGTGCTCTCGGGTACCTCTGCGGGCACGTATTCCCGGAGTTGCCTCGCCTCAGCCATCCGGTCACTCCAATCACCCGCGACGGGCGCGCGGGTTGCGCCGCCTGCACTCACCTTAGACAAGGGTGTGCCGAGTCCAGCACAGCACACCCGCGTTCGCGCTGTCGGGGATTGGCCACAAAACCCCGTCCCGTGTCCTCCCCGATGGAGACAAAGGAAACAGTCCGGACCCCAGGGAGGGCCATGTGACATGCAACACGTTGGCAATGCCTGCAAAGGCGTGCGCCATGTCACCTACCCCCATCCAAGAAATCCAACGAATCAACCATCAAAGCAACAAGACCACTAAAACGGAAAATAATTAATTTAAACACCACGTTTTCACTTCCGAGCGACATCGATACGGACACGACCCCCAGGCCCGGGGAAGGGCCGTCGGGGTCGCCCCGCCGGGTCTCCCCCGCCACGGAGCGCCGCGCCGGATCCCCGGGAAACCCCTGGCACAAGGCGTTCTCCCACTTCGCGCGCGCCCCCGTCGATCCGTCATTCTCCGCGAGAACGACCCCCGGGCGCCTTGTTTGACGGCCCCGAGCCGGGACGACAAGGATCTGGCGATACCGGTTCCGCCCCTCCCCCGGTCCCCCCGCGCCCCCCGGAGGGTCGGCTCCGAACGATCCCCGAACCCCACGAGGTGCCCCCGTGCCATCCCAGCCCGACCACACCCCCGCCCCCAGTCGCCGTACCCTCCTCAAGTTCTCGGCGGCCGGCGCGGCCGTCGCCCCGGTCCTGGCCGCCTGCGGCGGCTCCGACGGGAACGGGGGCGGTGGCGGCGGAGAGCCCCGTCAGGGCGGGCGGCTGAGCGTCGGCGTCGCGGGCGGGGGCGTCAACGACACCCTGGACGCGCACGACCCCACCGACAACGTCGACATCGCCCGCAACTTCGCCCTGTACGCCTCCCTGGTCCGCTACGCCAAGGACGGCACCATCGAGAACCACCTGGCCGAGTCCCTGGAGTCCAACGAGGACGGCACCGAGTGGACCGTCGTCCTCAAGGAGGGGCTGACCTTCCACGACGGTTCCCCCGTGACCGCCGACTCCGTGGTCTTCTCCCTGCGACGCATCCTGGACCCGGAGAACCCGCAGCGCGGTGCCGGGGACCTCGCCGGGGTGGACGCCGACGGGTTGACCGCCACGGACGAGCGGACCGTGACGATCCCCTGTGTCGAACCCGCCGTCACCCTGCCCGAGGCGCTCGCCGAGTACTACAACTGCGTGGTCCCCGAGGGGTACGACCCGCGGGAGCCCATCGGGTGCGGGCCCTTCAAGGTCGCGGAGTTCGTGGCCGGGGAGTACAGCGTGTTCGAGCGGCACGAGGGCTACCACGAAGAGGGCCTGCCCTACGTCGACGAGCTGGAGATCGTCGACTTCCCGTCCGACGACGCCCGCGTCAACGCCCTCAACAGCGGCAGTGTCGACCTCATCAGCCAGGTGCCGCACGCGCAGGTGCCGATCATCGAGGCCGACCCGGACCTGGGCGTGATGGAGTCCGAGACCGGGATGTGGCTGCCCTTCACCATGCGGGTGGACACCGCGCCCTTCGACGACGTGCGGGTGCGTCAGGCCTTCCGCCTCATCGTGGACCGCCAGGAGATGATCGACCAGGCCCTGTCCGGGTACGGGCAGGTCGGCAACGACATGTACGCGCGGATGGACCCCTCCTATCCCGAGGACCTGCCCCAGCGCGAGCAGGACATCGCCGAGGCGAAGCGGCTGCTGGCCGACGCCGGCCACGGGGACGGCCTGGAGGTGGAGCTGGTCACCTCCGACATCAGCGCCGGTGTGGTCGCCGCCGCCGAGGTCTTCCAGGAGCAGGCGCGCGAGGCCGGGGTCACCGTGAACCTGCGGCGGGTCAACCCCGGCGAGTACTGGAACGAGGAGGAGGGCTTCCCCTACCCGTTCGGCCAGGACTTCTGGAGCGCGCGCAACTACATCACCCAGACCGCCCAGGGGTCGGTCGTGGGCGCCCCCTACAACGAGACCATGTGGGGCGAGCACGAGGAGTGGCTCGGCCACCTGGAGGAGGCCCGCCGCACCGCCGACCTCGACGCGCGCAACGAGCTCATCCGCGAGGCCCAGGAGATCGAGTACGAGGAGGGCGGCTACATCGTCTGGGGGTTCGTCAACCTGCTCGACGCCCACCACGTGTCCGTCCACGGGTTGGAGCCCGCCGTCTCCGGGCACCCGCTGGGCTCGTACGCCTTCCACACCCTCTGGAAGGACGCGTGACCGTGTCCCCTCGGTACTCCGCCTCGCTTCGGCCCGCTTCTCGGCGCCCGGGGAACGGGAACCCCGCGGGCGCCCCCGCTCCGGCCGGAAGGGTGATCGCATGATGCTCCGGCTCGTCGCGATCCGGCTGTTCTTCGGTCTGCTGACCCTGTGGGCGGTGTCCGTCGTGGTGTTCGCCGCCACGCAGGCACTGCCCGGCGACGCGGCGTTGATGATCCTGGGCCGGGACGCCACCCCCGAGCGGGTGGCGGCGCTGCGCGACCAACTGAACCTGAACGCGCCGGTGACGGTGCAGTACGCGCAGTGGCTTCACGGGGTCGTCCAGGGCGACCTGGGCACCTCCTACTCCAACCGGTCCCCGGTCACCGAGGTGCTGAACGGACCGATCGGGGCGTCGTTGACGCTCATGGGGCTGGCCGCGCTGGTGGCCACCCCGATCGCGCTGGCCGTGGGCGCCTTCAGCGCGCTGCGCCGGGACCGCGCCTTCGACCACACCACCTCCCTGGGCACGCTCGTCACGGCCGCCATCCCCGAGTTCGTCGTGGGCATCCTGCTGATCCTGGCGCTGGGCCCCGGCGGGCTCGACGTGTTCCCGTCGGTGTACTCGCGCAACGGGGGTCCCGAGCAGTGGGTCCTGCCGGTGCTGACCCTGGCCTTCGCGGTGGCCCCGCCGATCGTGCGGATGATGCGGGCCACCATGATCGAGGTCCTGGAGAGCGAGTACGTGCAGCAGGCCCGGCTCAAGGGGCTGGACGAACGGACGGTGCTGACGCGCCACGCCCTGCCCAACGCCATCGGCCCGGTCGCCCAGGTGGTGGCCCTGCAACTGGCGTGGCTGGCGGGCGGCGTGGTGGCCGTCGAGTTCCTGTTCAACTTCCCCGGCATCGGCAAGGTCCTCATGGACGCCATCGAGAACCGGGACGTGCCGCTGGTGCAGGCGGTGGTCCTGCTCATCGCCGGGGTGTACATCCTCGTCAACCTGGCCGCCGACGTGCTCGGACTGGCCGCCAACCCGAAGGTGAGGGTGGCCCGATGAGCGCTCCCCCGACGAAGGACCTCGCGGCCGGAGCGGCCCGCGGCCGCCGGGGCGGCGGACTGTTCCGCGCCGCCTGGCGGCACGGTCGGACCAGGGTCGGCGTGGCGCTGACCGGGCTGATCGTCCTGATCGCCGTGGTGGGCCCGTTCGTGGCCCCCTACACGCCGACGGAGTTCGTGGCCCGCCCCTTCGAGACCGGGGTGGACGGCACCGTGTTCGGCGGGGACAACCGGGGGCGGGACGTGCTCACCCGGTTCCTGTGGGGCGGGTGGACGCTGCTGATCCTGGCGGGCGCCTCGGCCGGGCTGGGGGTGCTGGCGGGGACGGTCGTGGGCGTGATCGCGGGCTACCTGCGCGGTTGGGTCGACGAGGTCCTCATGCGCGTCAACGACATGCTGTTGGCCTTCCCCCAGCTCATCGCCGCACTGCTGGTGATGTCCATCATCGGTCCCAGGACGTGGCTGATCGTGGCGGTCATCGCGGTGTCGCACACGCCCCGGGTGGCACGGGTGATCCGCGAGGCCACCCGCGCGGTGGTCGAGCAGGACTACGTGAAGGCGGCCGAGGCCATCGGTCTGCCCCGGTGGCGGATCATGGCGGTGGAGATCCTGCCGAACGTGACCGGCCCGCTGCTGGTGGAGTTGGGTCTGCGATTGACCTACTCGATCGGCGTGGTCGCGGTGCTGGGCTTCCTCGGCATGGGGTTGCAGCCGCCCACCGCCGACTGGGGACTGATGATCAACGAGAACCGTCAGGGCATGATCGTGCAACCCTGGGCGGTGGTGATGCCCGTCGCCGCGATCGCGATCCTGACCATCGGCGCCAACCTCATCACCGACGGGCTGTCCCGGGCGGCGATCGGTATCGACCGGGGGGTCGGGAGATGACGGAGACCACGGAGACCGTGCTGTCGGTGGAGGGGCTGACCGTGATCGGCCGCCCCTCGGACGTGACCATCGTCGGCGACGTGTCGCTGAACGTGCGGCGCGGCGAGATCCTGGGCCTGGTGGGCGAGTCCGGGTCGGGCAAGACCACGGTCGGCCTGGCGCTGCTGGCGCACCGCAAGAGGGCCACCGAGATCACCGGGGGCGTGGTGGAGGTGGCCGGTCGGGACCTGGCGGCGCTGGACGAGCGGGGGGTGCGTGCGCTGCGCGGACGCGCGGTGGCCTACATCCCCCAGTCGCCGGCATCGGCCCTGAACCCGGCGCTGCGGCTGCGCGTCCAGTTGTGCGAGGCCCTGCACGACGACGCGCTGTCGGCCGCCGAGGTCGACGCTCGGGTGCGCGAGGTGCTGCGGGAGGTGGCGCTGCCCGACGACGACGCCTTCCTCGGCCGGTACCCGCATCAGCTCTCGGGCGGCCAGCAGCAGCGGGTCGCGATCGCGATGGCGTTCGTGGGACGGCCGGACGTGATCGTCATGGACGAGCCCACCACCGGGCTGGACGTGACGACGCAGGCCCACGTACTGGCCACCGTGCGGCGGATGACCCGCGAGTACGGGACCGCCGGGATCTACATCAGCCACGACATGGCGGTGGTCGCGGAGCTGGCCGACGCGATCGCGGTGATGTACCGGGGCGAAGTGGTGGAGCACGGTCCGACCGGCGAGGTGCTGGCCTCCCCGCGGCACGACTACACGCGGACCCTCCTGGCGGCGGTGCCGCGCATGCGCACCGACGTGCCCGATCGCGAACGCGACGGGGACCTGCTGCGGATCGAGGGGGTGTCGGCCGGGTACGGGCGCACGCCGGTGCTGGAGGGCATCGACCTGACGGTGGCGCGCGGTGAGTGCACGGCCCTGGTGGGCGAGTCCGGGTCGGGCAAGACCACCCTGTCGCGCACCGTGGCCGGGCTGCACCGGGGCGCCGTCGGGGACCTGTGGTTCGACGGGGCGCCGTTGGCCTTGAACGGCCGGCGCCGGACGGTGGAGCAGCGCCGACGCGTCCAGTACGTGTTCCAGAACCCGTACGAGGCGCTCAACCCGCGCAAACGGGTGCGCGACCTGGTCCTGGGCCCCTACCGGCATCTGGTGGGGCGGCCCGACGACCCCGACCGGGTGGTCGCCGAGGCGTTGGAGCGGGCGGCGCTGCCGGCCTCGTACGCCGACCGGTTCCCCGAGCAGCTCAGCGGCGGCGAACGTCAGCGGGTGTGCATCGCCCGCGCGGTGGCCACCGGGCCGGACCTGCTGGTGTGCGACGAGATCACCTCCGCGTTGGACGTGTCGGTGCAGGCCGAGATCGTCGCCCTGCTGCGCGGGTTGCAGGACGAGGGGATGGCACTGCTGTTCGTGACGCACAACATCGCTCTGGTGTCCAACATCGCCCAGCGTGTGGCGGTGCTCGAACGAGGGCGCATCGTGGAGTACGGGCCGGTGGGCCGGGTCATGTCGGAGCCGTCGCACGAGTACACGCGGGCGCTGCTCGCGGACACCCCGGACTTCGCCCCGGAGGGCGCGGCCGCGGACTGAGCGCCGGGTCGGTGGGCGGTCCCCGTCCACCGACCCGGCTCAGCCCTCGCCGACGGGGACGCGGGAGGCCCGGGACGTCATGGTGACCAGCACGATCAGCCCGGCGACGGACGTTCCGAACAGCAGCGCGCCCATCGGCACCGCCGTGGTCTCGTCCAGCCCCACCAGGGGCGCGACCACCGCCCCGCACAGCGGGGACAGGGCGCCCAGCAGGGCGCTCGCGCTGCCCGCCCGGCGTTCCTGGCCCTCCATGGCCAGGGCGAACGACCCGGTGAGGATCATGCCCATGCACGTCATGTAGGCGAAGATCGGCACGACGAGGGCGACCAGCGGCCCCTGGAGCAGGGTCGCGGCGAGCAGGACCCCGGTGGCGGCGACCGCGCCGACCACGGCGATCACGAGGAGGCGGCGTTCGCCGAACCGGGGGGAGAAGCGGCCCACGGCCCAGCTCCCGGCGATGATGGCGATCCCGTTGATCCCGAACAGCACCCCGAACACCTGCGGGGACACCCCGTGCAGGTCCTGGTAGACGAACGGGGTCCCGGCGACGTAGGCGAAACTGCCGCCGTGCAGCAGCCCGGCGACCAGCGCGTATCCGAGGAAGACCCGGTCGCGCAGCAGTTCCCCGATGCTGCGCAGGGTGCCGCCGATCGTGCCGGGGGTGCGCCGTTCGCGGGGCAGGGTCTCGGGCAGGCGCAGCGCGGTGATCGCGATGATGACGACGCCCAGCAGGGCCAGGGCCAGGAAGACGATCTCCCAGCCGGCGGAGGAGGGCCACAGCAGGGCTCCGCCCACGACCGGGGCCACCAGCGGGGCGACCGCGTTGATCACCATGAGCAGCGCGAAGAAGCGGGTGAGTTCGTGGCCGTCGAACACGTCGCGCACCACGGCGCGGGAGAGCACGACCCCGGCGGAGGCGGTGAGCCCCTGGAGGAAGCGGCCCGCGATCAGGACCGCGATGTCGGGGGCCAGCGCGCACATCAGTGACGCCAGCACGAACAGGGCCAGGGAGACGAGCAGCGGCCCCCGCCGACCGCGCGCGTCGCTGACGGGTCCGACGATGAACTGGCCGATGGCCAGACCCACGAGGCACGCGGTGAGGCTGAGCTGCACCTGCGAGGCCCCGGTGTCCAGATCGGCGGCGATGTCGGGGAAGGCCGGCAGGTACATGTCGATGTTGAGCGGCCCCAGCACGGCCAACGCAGCCAGGAGGAAGGCCAGGGACACGCGGGCGCCACCGGTCGGATTGCGGAGGGTCATCGGCGCTCTCTCGGCTCGGAGACGGACAGCGCCGACGGCGCCTCGGACCGCCCTCAGGCTAGCCGGGACCGGATACCGGCGACACGCCGGAAGCACTCATCTGACGCCGATGTGTGCGAAACCTCGACCGTTGGGGTGAGCCCGCCCGGCCGGGGCCGGTGTCAGTCCCCGGACCGGGCCTGGACGGCGGTGATGGCGATGGTGCTGACGATGTCCCGCACGGTCGCCCCCCGGGACAGGTCGTTGACCGGGCGGCGCAGTCCCTGGAGGACGGGTCCCACGGCGACCGCCCCGGCGCTGCGCTGGACGCCCTTGTACAGGGTGTTGCCGGTGTTGAGGTCGGGGACGATGAACACGGTGGCGCGTCCGGCCACCCGGCTGTCGGGGAGCTTGGTGCGGGCCACCCCGGGGTCGATGGCCGCGTCGTACTGGATGGGTCCCTCCACCGGCAGATCCGGGCGGCGTTCGCGGACCAGGTCGGTGGCGGTGCGGACCTTGTCGACGTCGACGCCGCCGCCGGAGGCGCCGGTGGAGTAGGACAGCATGGCGACCCGGGGTTCCACGCCGAAGCGGGCGGCGGTGTCGGCGGACGCGGCGGCGATCTCGGCGAGCTGTTCGGCGGTGGGGTCGGGGACCACGGCGCAGTCGCCGTAGACGAGCACCCGGTCGGCCAGGCACATGAAGAACACGCTGGAGACCAGCGAGGTGCGCAGGATCTCGAAGGAGGGCCGGATGGTCTGGGCGGTGGTGTGGACCGCGCCGGAGACCATGCCGTCGGCGTATCCCAGGTGGACCATGAGCGTGCCGAAGTAGGAGACCTCCCGCACGGTGTCGCGGGCCAGCCGCACGGTGACCCCCTTGTGGGCGCGCAGCCGGGCGTACTCGGCGGCGAACTCCTCCCCCAGCGGCGAGTCGTCGGGGTCGACGAGGTCGGCGGCGGACACGTCCAGGCCCAGGTCGGCGGCGCGGGCGCGGATGTCGCGGGGGTCGCCCAGCAGGGTCAGGTCGGCGATGTCGCGGCGTAGGACGAGGTCGGCGGCGCGCAGCACCCGTTCCTCGGTTCCCTCGGCCAGGACGATGCGGCGCCGGTCGTCGCGGGCGCGGGCCAGCAGGATGTACTCGAACATGAGCGGGGTGACGGTGTCGGTGCGGGTCACCTGGAGGCGTTCGAGGAGGGCGTCGCCGTCCACACCGGAGTCGAAGGCGGCGACCGCGGACTCGACCTTGTGGTCGGGCAGGGGCGCGCCCCCGCCCCGGACGTCGGCCAGCAGGGTGGCGGCGGTGAAGGTGTCCAGGCCGGTGGCGACGACCGGGACCCGCACGTGCATGCCGGCCAGCAGCCGCCAGACGGGTTCGGGCATGTCGTCGTCGATGTCACCGCTGAGGAACACCCCGGCGATCGCCGGGAAGTCCG
Organism: Nocardiopsis sp. N85; assembly: GCF_028882275.1. Taxonomy (GTDB): domain Bacteria; phylum Actinomycetota; class Actinomycetes; order Streptosporangiales; family Streptosporangiaceae; genus Nocardiopsis; species Nocardiopsis lambiniae. The sequence goes on along the minus strand of NZ_JARBUT010000004.1, from coordinate 34,238 downwards.
GGGACAGGTGGGCGGCGATGAGGGCGGGCAGGACCGCGCCGGCCCGGTCGGCGGGGAGGATGACGGCACTGTCGTCGCTCATCCGGTCCAGGATGTGCGGCAGGGACATGGCGGCGACGAGGATGCCGGAGACCTCCCGGCCGGTGCGCTTTTCCTCACCGAACAGCAGGCGTCCGCCGCAGGCGCCCTGGAGGTCGCGGACGGTGGGCACGGTGAGTCCGGGCACGTCGGGCAGCACCGACCAGCGGCCGGCCGCGGCGGCGCGCAGTGGTTCGACGCGGTCGGGTTCGACCCGGCCCACGACGGTGCCGAGCAGGGCGGCGTGTTCGCGTTCGACCTCGGCACGGGCGACCGCGACGGCGCCGTGGACCTGTTCGTCGGAGCGGCCCCGTCCGGAGAGCGCGAGCATGACGGGGGTACCCAGGTTGGCGGCGATGCGGGCGTTGAACGCGAACTCGGTGGGGGTGACGACGTCGGTGTAGTCGGTGCCCAGGACGACGACGGCCGCGCAGCCGGCGGACAGGGCCCCGTAGGCGGCGACGATCTCGGCCATGGCCTGTTCGGGGTCGTCGTGGACCCGGTCGTAGACCACTCCGACGCAGGATTCGTAGGGGGCGGTGATCTTGAACCTGCGGCGGATGGTCTCCACCAGCGGATCGGGACCGCCGGCCCCGACGACGGGCCGGAAGACACCGATGGGGTCGACGGTCCCCGCCAACAGTTCGGCCAGGCCCAGGGCGACGGGTCTCTTGTCCCCGTCGGCGTCGCTGGAAGCGATGTAGACACCGTGCACCGTCGTCGTCCTCCCGTTGCGTGCGGTGGGCGTGATCGGCCGCGCGGTCAGAAGAGCACCGACATGACCTCTCCGACCTGGCGGAAACCGACCCGGCGATAGGTCGCCCGGGCGGGGGTGTTGAAGTCGTTGACGTACAGGGTGACCCGGGGCGCGATCTCGGCCAGGGCGTGCTCGACGACGGCGGCCATGCCGGCCGCCGCGTGCCCCTGGCCGCGCAGGTCCGGGTGCACCCACACGCCCTGGATCTGGCAGGCCTGGGGGGTGACCGCGCCGACCTCGGCCTTGAACACGATCCGGCCGTTCTCGACGCGGGCGAACGCCCGCCCGGTGCGCACCAGTTCCTCGACGCGGGCCCGGTACAGGGAGCCGCCGTCGCCGGAGTCCGGCGGGACCCCGACCTCCTCGGTGAACATGGCCACGCAGGCGGGCACGAGGATGTCGAGTTCGGTGACGCGGACCCGGCGCACCAGCGGGTCGGCGGGAACGGCGGGGCGCCCGGAGATCTCCAGGACGGGCTGGCTGGCGCGGATCACCCGGGCCGGCCCCCAGGCGGGGGTGACCTGCTGCCAGAAGTCGCTGACGGCGTCGACCGGACCGACGATGGACGAGCAGCGCCGACCCCGCCAGCGGGCGTGGTCGGCGAAACTGCGGATGGCCGCCGGGCCGGCGTTGACCGGGACCAGGTTGGCACCGGAGTAGCACAGCGCGGTGAGTCGACCGTGATCGACGTGGCCCCACACCTCGGTCCCGTTGCCGGCGGAGAGGCCGGCGGTCATCAATCGGGAGGCGACGAACACGTTCCCCACCGGATCCATGTCCAGGATGGCGCGCACGGCCTCCCTGTCCCGTTCACCGAGAATCCTCACCGGCGAGGTCCGCAGCATCGCATCTCCCCCATCCGCCCGTCGTCGCCCTCGCGACGGCGGAAGCCGATCCGTTCGCGCCGCTTCCAGCCTATTCCACCGTCATTCCGGCGTCCCGGCTCCGGTGGGGCGTTCCAGGGCGGCGGACCCGAGTCGGTCGAGCAGCGGGTCGGCCGCGCTCTGCGGTGCGCGCGGGGCGGGTTCGGGGCGGGCCCGGCAGACGGCGTCGGGACCGTCGCCCCGCACGCGCTCGGGCAGTTCCCCGTCCAGGAGGTATCCCCGGACGATCTCGTCGACGCAGGCGTTGCCGGTGAGGGAGACGCCGTGGGTGAGGCCGCCCTCCTCGATGACCAGCGCCGAACCGGGCAGCCGGTTCCGCAGGGCGTGGGAGCCCTCCACGGGAGTGGCGCCGTCGCCGGTGGCGTGCACGATCAGGGCGTCGCCGCGGTAGGCGGGGTGTTCGTAGGGGCCGTAGCCGACCTGGAACCAGTCCTCGACCTCGGCGTCCCAGGTGGCACAGGGAGCGTTGTACCAGGTGTTGTGCCAGGCCATGAAGGGGGCCGTGTCGTGGACCTCCTCGGTGTCGGCGCGCCAGGTGGCCCAGTCCTTGGGCCACCGGGAGTCGGTGCACTGCACGGCCAGGTAGCCGCCGTAGCCGTTGTCGGACTCGGCGGTCTCTCCGTACGCGGCGTGCAGCCTCTTCAGGGCGGTGGCGTCGCCGTCGACGATCCGGTCGGCCAGGGCGGCGGCGACCGCGGGCCAGGTGCCGCCGCTGTAGGCGACCACGATGACGGAGCTCTCCAGCTCGGTGGGGCCGACGACGCCGTCGACGGGGTCCCGGGCCAGCTCCGAGCGCAGCCCGTAATAGGCGGCCTCGACCTCTTCGGCGTCGGCGCCCAGACCGTAGGAGGCGTGGTGGCGGGCGACCCATTCGAAGAAGCCGCGCGCCGACCGGTCCAGGGCCGCGCTCTGCCTCAGGTTGCTCTCGTACCAGGGGTTGTCGGGGCCGACGACGCTGTCCAGGACCAGGGCGCGGACCCGGTCGGGGTAGAGGGCGGAGTAGACGGTGCCGAGGTAGCTGCCGTAGGAGTAGCCCAGGTAGTCGATCTCCTCCAGGTCGAGGGCGATCCGGATGGCGTCCATGTCGTGCGCGGTGTCCTCGGTGCGCACGTGGTCCAGCAGGGGGCCGGTGTTCTCGGCGCAGGCGGCGGCGTAGGCCTCCGCGTCGGCCCGCAGGACGGCCTCGGCGTCGGCGTCGGCGGGCACCCCGTCGGGGCGGGGCGGGTCGAAGTACGCGGGATCGCAGGTGATCGAGGGGGTGGAGGCGCCGACGCCGCGCGGGTCGAAGGAGACGACGTCGTAGACCTCGCGCAGTTCGGGCGACATCCTCCGGTGGGTGTAGGAGGCCCACCGTCGTCCGGCGCTGCCGGGGCCGCCGGGGTTGACCAACAGGGTGTGCTCTGCGGTCCCGGTGGCGGGCACTCGGGACAGGGCGACCCGCACGGTCTCCCCGTCGGTGCCGTTGCGGGACATGGGGACGGTGAGGGTCGCGCACTCCAGGGTCTCGTCGCCCAGGGGTTCGAGGTCCTCGCAGGGCATCCAGCGCAGGGCCTTCTGGTCGATGCGGGTGGTCTCGCGAGCCCCTTCCGCCTGCGCGGGGACCGCCGCCACCAGGGAGGCCAGAAGGGCTCCGACGGATATGGCGGCCAGCGTCGGTGCTCGCACGTGTCCACTCCCTCAACCAGGATTCATGACCAATCGTATTGTCCATGTCACTCCACGTGACGCACGGAAGCGACACGGCCGCCCACCCCGGTATGCGCCGGTAGCATGTGACCGCCTGCATCAGAAGTGGACAAAGGGGCACAATGCGTCTTGATCGTGTCGATGAGCGGATCATCTCGATCCTCGGCGCGGACGCGCGCATGAGCTTCGCGGAGATCGGCGGCCAGGTCGGCCTCAGTCCGTCCGCCGTGAAACGCCGCGTGGACCGGCTGGTGGACTCGGGCGCCGTGCGCGGTTTCACCGTGGTGGTCGAACCCCAGGCGGTGGGCTGGACCACGGAGGCGTTCATCGAGCTGTACTGCCGTGCGCGGACCTCCCCGGGGGAGATCCGCACGGGGCTGTCGGCGTACCCGGAGATCACGTCGGCCTGCACCGTGACCGGCGAGGCCGACGCCATCGTGCAGGTGCGGGCGCGCGACACCCGCCACCTCGAAGAGGTCATCGAGCGCATCGGCGCGGAACCGTTCGTGGTGCGCACCAAGAGCACCCTGGTGCTGTCACGGCTGGTGGACCAGCCCATCCTCGCGGGCAGCGCCGAGAACCGGAGCTGACCCGGTCCCGGAGCGCGCGGTCAGCCGATGACGGCGAGGTCCAGGCGCAGCAGGTTGTTCCAGTCGTTGACGAACACGGCCACCGTTCCCTCGTGGCGCACGCCCAGGAACGGGTTCGAGTGGAACAGGGGCAGGACCCACCGCAGCGAACGGTCGGTGTCCAGGCGGGCGAGGTGACCGATGTTGCCCATCCCGCCGCCGCCACCGGTGAGCCACCCCGAACCGTCCGGCAGGGGGCTCTCGAACCAGGGATCGACCTCGTTGACGCCGTCCTCCTCGATCGCCCGGGCCACGTCCAGCGGTCCGCCGAGCCGGAAGGGGATCGGCCGCCCGGCGTCGGGATGGTAGGCACCGGGTCCGGGCACGTCCACCTCCAGGGCGGTGTCGTCCGGCCGATACAGCCCGTCGCGGAACGGCATCTCCCCGGCCGCCCACAGCTCCTCGATCACGCCCACGACGTTACCGGCCCCGCGCGGACCGGGTGGGGGCATGGGGCGCGACCTCGCTCCGGCCCGCGGCCGCACCGGACGACGCCCCACCGTCCGCCGGAACCGGCGCCGCACGCGACCCGAGCCCGGCGACGCCCCCGACGGTGGCGGACGTCCGCCGCGACGGCCCGGTCGGGCGGGCGGGCCCGCGTTGCCGGGTGCGAGCCGACGGCGCGGCCGAGGACCGCCCCCCGAAGGGCGGCCCCCACGAGGTCGGTCTCTTCGGGGAGATGCGCCGGTGGCGAGGTCTACGACCCCTGTGGTGATCGGCCGCCCGAACCTTCCCGGTTCAGGAGAAAGGCGAGAAACCGGGGGACGAACCACACATTCAGTGACGTTCTGGCTATGCTCGTCCGCGCACGGTGACCCGGTTCGGCCTCTGTCGGTGGAGCCGTGTTCCACGTCCCCCGGTGAGGAGAGTCGTTGAGCTACGACGTCGTGGCCCTGGTGGCCGGTGAGCCCGATGAGCAGGCACTCGTCCGAGCCCTGGAACACCTCGACCCGGAACTGTTCCTCCACCGGCACGGGGAGACCGACGTCCTCCAGATCCGGGACGGGGACGACCACCTCCTCGCCACCCTGGAGCCCGGACAACGGGTGGAGCACCGGGACGAGATCGACCGCCTCCTCGGTTCCGACATCTCCGCGGGCCTCCCGGATCCCTGCTGGTGGGTGGAGGTCCGGTCCCGGCCCGACGCGACGGGACGGGAGGTGGCGCACCGGTTCGCGGACGGGCTCGCACTGCGGCTCGGGGGTTCCGTGTGGACCTCGGGCACGGCCGACTTCGGCCTGTGGGACGAGCCCGAGCACCCGGCCGTCGAACGGGTCGCGACCAAGGCGCTGCTGGTCGCCCAGGATCGCCCCGTGGTGCCGTTCTCCTCCTGGCTCTCCGACGCGGTGGCCACCCACTCCGGTCGGAAGATGCTCCAGGTGCTCACCCCGCCGACGTCGCGGCTGACCTACGGGACGCGCACCTTCCTGGCCGGCCCGCTGGGCCGATGGGTGGTGCGCGGCGGTTCCGGCGAGCACTACGACGGCCTCACCGGGCTGCCGGTGCGCTGGGACGACGAGTACGGGTTCTTCGCGGAGAGGGAACCGGTCGGCCCGAACTGGGCGGCCCGGGAACCCGGAGCCGAGCCGGTGCCCGGGTTCGTGGAGAACCCCTCGTCCATCACGGGCACGCAGATCGCGGCCGACCTCTCCGTGGTCCACGGGGATCCGTCGTCTCCGCGCCTGGGCCGCGCGGCCGAGATCGTGGCCGACCACCTGGCCCGGTCCGCCCCCGCCGGGTGGGGTCCCCACGAGCCGGCGCTGCGGCGGTGGGACCGGGAGCGGCTGCTCGCGTTCGCGCGAAGACGCGCTCCCAAGCCGGTCATCCTCCATTTCACCGGGCCCCACGGCATCGGGCGGACCTTCTCCGGTCAGATCCGGGTCTCCTGGCGGGAGAGGAAGGTCGTGGAACGGATCTCCCTGGTGATCGGGTTCGAGGAGGCGGGTTCGGTTCCGTTCGACGTGCTTCCCACCCTGGTGGAGGCGCTGGCCGAGGACGGGGGCCTGGAGGGTCTGCGCGTCCGCCGCCTCCCGGGGGCCGAGGACACCCTGTACGCGCCGGTGTGGTCGGGGCCCGCGATCCCGCTCGGTGTGGCCATCGGTACGGAACGCCTGGAGCGGATCGGACGCCGTCGCGCCCAGGCGGGTCCGATCAAGGGGACCCTCCTCGGGCCCGACGGGAAGGGCGCGGCCTGGTACCCGGCGTTGGGCGACGTGGAGTCGCCGCTGCGGACCCTGGGGCTCGTGGAGAAGCAGCTGGCCTATCTGTCCTCCGTCGCCCGCGCATGAGGGGCGAGGAGTGAGGGGTGAAGGGTCTTCCCGCCGGCCGTGTGCCGAGGCCCGGCCACCGCGACAGAGGACATGGCTCAGGAAGCACACGCGTCACTTCTCCACAGATCCATGGTGGGTGACGCATGTCACGATCCACCGTTCGTGATCTTCAGGCCGTGACCCTTCGCGCTGATGAGCGCGTTCAGGGTGACGACGGAGCGTCGGGATTCCGTGTGGAACGGAACCCCGACTGTGATGGCGCGTCAGCATAATGCCTCTGAAACCCCCATGATCCGGGCGCCACGTCGATCCGACCGAACAGGTGCGAAGCGAGTGAAGTTCGAACTGGTAGAGCCCTCGGAGCGGGGCGTCGCCTCCGCTCTCCCCCTCCCCGAGAACAGCGTTCCGACCACGGGGACACGTCCGGGCCACCCGACCCCGCCACCGCCTTCCGAAGCGCTTTCGGGGCGGCCCGTCAGGAAGCGGATGGCACCCGCGATCAGGGACGTGCAGAACTCGTTGTCCCTGCTCAAGGCCCACGTCTCCGAGCACGGCGCGAAGGAGGGCGTCCCGGCCCCCACCACGGCTCCGAGTGACCCGGGCCCGGAGTTCCACGCCCACCGGTTCGGCGCCTCGGACCGGAGGGACCGCCGATGAGCGAGTGGAAGATCGACGTCCACGGCGTCTCTCTGACCCTGACCGCCCTCGGTGACCGGCTCGGCCTGGAGGGAGGCGGGTTCTCCTCCACCATCGACTCCACCTCCGACGGGATCGACATGGCTCTGAAGAACGTCAAGAGCCCGCCCGTGGAGCACGCCCTGAGCGGCTTCCTCACCCACTTCGCGAGCGAGACCGACGCCATGTTCATCCGGAGCATGTCCTGCCTCAAGGGCGCCAACGACGCCACCCTCGCCTACAACGAAGGCCAGGAGGAGATGGCGCTCGAAGCCCAGAACCAGGCCGGGACCGGTGAGAACCTCGACCTCGGGGGCGGCGGCGACGGCGCTCCGGCCAACGCGGAGGCGTACTGATGCCCGCCTCCGGAGGGTTCGAGCCGACCGAGCCGCAGAGCGGCGTGGACCCGAACCTGTTCACGCTCATCGACCCCGACACGATCCCCTACCCCCTGACCGACGTCTGGTCCCTCAATTACGCGGCCGAGACGCTGCGCTCGGGAGGGGAGGACATCGCCGGGGACGCGGAGGACATGCGTTCCACGTGGAGCGGGTTGCAGGCCCACTACAGCGCACCGGAGAGCGAGGACCTCTTCTCGAAGATGGACCCGGTGGTGACACGGGGCGAGGACGTCGAGAGCGACCTGGTCACCGTCGCCGAGGCCTTGGAGGACCTCGCCGAGGCGGCCACCACGGCCCGACGGAAGCTCAACACCCTCAAGATCCAGGCCCAGGGTTTCCACAACAGGAACCAGGACAAGGCGGTCTGGTGGCTCACCAAGGACGACAAGACCGACGAAGCCGCCTTCCTGGAGAACATCCGCCTGAAGGACGAGGTCAACACGGCGTGGGCCGCGTTCAACGAGGCCGAGAACGCGTGCGCGAGCAAGATCTCCGCTGTGTACGGCGGGGCGGCCTACGTCTCCCCCGACCAGGCGCGGGGGGACGACGTGATCGTCTACGGGCTGCCCACGGACGCGGGTGAGCGGGACACGGGCTTCACGACCCTGTTCACCGAATCGGCCAACGACATGGCCGCCTGGTTCGACGCCGAGTACTGGGTCTCCCCCGCCGAGGTGACGTTCGACAACAGCACCGGTCAGGCGGCCTGGGACATCATCGTCACCGATGTGCTGTGGGGATCGGCCGTGGGCCTGGTCTCGTTGTCCGGGGCGTGGCACCCCGACAACGGCTGGAGACTGGACCCGGCCGGCCGCTGGGACAACCTCAAGAAGAGCGGCTGGGACACGGTCGTGGGCGCGGGCACCCTGGTCGGCGTCCATGACGACCAGGGGTGGCTGTTCTCCTCGGAGGGCGGAGGAGCCTCCTGGGGACGGTGGACCGACAACATGGGGGACGTCCTCGCCGAGGGGTGGGAGGGGAACACCGCCTGGTCGCAGAAGGACGAGGACCCCGAGTACACGGGTGCCACGAGCGGCATCAACCTGGTGTTGTTGACGGTGGGGTTGCCGCTCAAGGCGTTGAAGACCGGCCTGACCCTGGGGCCGGGCGGGGATGTCGACGGCGACGGGTCGGACCGATCCGATCTCGGAGACGAGGACCGTTCCTCTCCCACCGGTGGACGCCCCCTGTCGGGGGAGAGCAGCCCGTGGCCCCGCGACGGCGACGCACGGACGCCGACGACCGGTGAACGCTTCGGCCACGACCTCGACATCCTCCGGGAGTCGCTCCTGGACCCGAACCGGTACCGCGACACTCCCGATCCGCAGCCGGACCGGCCCTCCTCCGGGGGCGACGGTGCTCCCGCTCCCCGGAATCCGAACACCGACACCCCGCAGGGTCAAGGCGGTACCCCCGCCCCCGATCGCCCTCGCGGCGAGACCTCGGACGCACCACGAACCCCCGAGGCCGCCGCGCCCCGAGGCGGCCGATCGCGCGACGACACCATCGATGCACCGCAGATCAATACACGTTCCGAGTCACCCTACTTATCAGGAGACCCATCGGGCGACAGCGGCACGGCCCCCGACATCGAAACAAACGAAAAAAAGGGAGGGGCCACTAGAAGTTCCTCCACCAAAGCACTCGATCACGAAAATCTTGACGACGACGGCTATAGCAGCATCATTCCCGACTCAGGGGACACTCCAAGAAACCCTTCGCCTGGCGATACAAATGGAGGCGACGGAGGACACGGGAACGGGGAAACCCCAGGATCCGAGAGCCCAAACCAAGATCCATACAGTGGATCCGTAAATAGACCGCACCACGATCACACAAAGAGCATTGGCAAGGACAGCCCCCTTTTCCCGGGCAACGAACAGCGCTTTGGAACAGATGGCGAAGGAAAGGAAAAAAAGCTAGAACCCAATACTCTTTACGAGGTTGAGGATCGTGGAGTTTTTATCACTGATTCCACTGGAAAAATATCACACGTCGAGACACAACCAGGCCAGGACACCAAAGGAAATCCTGAACTCGTTTACCCCCGCCCAAAAGCGAAGTATTATATTGACCACCCGACCTCAGGGGCAAAATTTGTCTATGAAACAGATGAAAAATCACGGACCATATCCGTGGAGGGCGAACTAGAATCAGGAAAAACGTCAAGGAATAGCGAACAGACACCCATCGGTCACGAGGGAAAGAACTATTTCGAAGAATACAATGAAAGCGAAGAAGAGTACGCCTACGAAAAATCCACCTGGCAAGGAGGACATTTTGTAGCGGGAAACATGTTTGGTGGCCCGGGAGAACGCATCAATATCGTACCTATGCTCAGGTCCCTCAACCACACCGGCAACAGCAACAGTTACCACAGCAACTGGGCCCGTCTTGAATATCTCTGGCACGGCTTGCTCACCAAAGAAAAGAAAACGCTACTCAGGGCCTACCGCACCGGGTACGTAGAGAGTGAACCCGGCAACAAGGACGCGCTGGCCAGGGATTGGCTGGATCTGGCTGGACCGGATCCTTCAATCACATTCAGCATGAAAATCGTCTACGATGACACATTGACAGAGCACAACAGAAATGAATTCCGAGAAAAATACCCCCCATCTTCGGCAGGAGAAAAATACGACAGGAACAGGCCAGAAAAAATGGATCACCTAGGTGCACCCCCAAGCGAAATTTTGGTAGACTGGTCCCTTAACGAACAAGAGCAAGAGACTCTTGTATACGACAACCACCCGCCACGGGAATCAAGAAATAACTAGAAGAAAATCCAGGAATCCAAGGGGGAAAACATGGATCCGGTTCGGCAGCACGAAATCCTTAACCGCATGTCACTCGAACTCATAGAGTCCGGGCCAGAAGAATGGAAGGAGATGGACTACAGGTTCGAATATATAGGAGGAGTCGCCGCGAGCGAAAGAATAGTGACCTTCGAAAACGGCGAAAAAGAAAGGAAGCGCCACCCTCATTCTGTGATAAAAAATGCGAAAACACTCAAAAAAGAGATGTACCGAGAAGACGTGGGGACATGGCTGTCCATGAGCATCCATATCATCAGACCCGGTAAGTTCAAAGCAGAATTCAACTACGACGAAGAGCCCGGCGTGCACCCGATTCCCTCTTCCCCGGAGGACTACGAACTGGAGATGAGAAAATTCCCCCGAAGCCCCGACAATGTACCGAATTGGATTAAAAATAAAATCCGCCGAGTGGAATCCTGAAGAGGAACTGATCATCATCGGCGATGAATATGTAATCGTTTGGCCTTAGGGGAAGCTCATGTCAAGATTAGATTTTATTTGGGTTTCAGCCAACCTGGAAGAGACCGTGGATACGATTCGAAGCTTCCCCGAACCGACCTCCGAACGAGAGGTGGTCGAAGGGGACTTCCAATTCTCCTTTGAGATCGCAAGCAAGAACATAAAGAATCTCACCATCGGAGTCGAAGCAGATTCGAGCGAAGACTACCCAACCGTAATAGATGTTGATCAGGCACGTTGGATGGACTCCCCAGAAAAGGTGCGTTTCTTTTTCGACCTTCTCGCACAAAGAACAACCTGGGAGCTTGCTTCCCGATTCGACGACCATGATCAACCACTCGTCCACAGGCCACTTCTGGAATAATTGACACCCGTAAATCCATTGAGACAATCTCAACGCAGTCCGGTCCGGGGAACCGGGTTCCTCTCTCATGCAGGCGGAGAGCCATGCTTCGGCCGCCGGTGGAGACGGTTGGTACGCCGCATGTCTGTACCGGTCGCTCTTGGAGAACCTCTTCGAGTCCTACTTGGGCGGTGTGACGTTCTCGCTGGTGGACGCCGAGGACATCGATGACCTGGACGAGGAACTGCGTGAGAACCTGCCGCGCGCGCACGCCGAACGCGCGGCCGTCCCGAACGGCGTCCCCGAGGGGCATTGGTAGTGGAGAACCGCCGTTTCCGGATGAAACGACCCTCCTCCGGACACCGAGTCCTTCGGGGAGGAAACCCGAACCTTTCCTCCGCCCCGAAGAACCGGCGTCCGCACGCTTCGGGATCAGTCGAGGTCGGCCCCGGCAGGACGTGACCGGGGACCGAACCGGGATCAGAGCAGCCGCTTCAACCAGTCACGAACGAAGGGCTCCAAGGCCGCGTGGAGATCGTCGTGGGCGGCCGAATGGATGACCTCGGCGGCGACCACGATCTGCGCCAGGCGCCCATCGCGACCGTCCAGCGATTCGGCGAACTCCTCGCGCACCCGCCGCGCGACCTCCGGGACGGGCAGCGCGTAGGTGTGCAGCACCGCCGCGTCGTAACCCGCGGGTGCCGTGCCCCAGCCCTCCCAGTCGATGATGCGCAGTGAGGGCGCGGTGAGGTTGGCCCAGTGCAGGTCACCGTGGGCGGTCTCCCATCGCTCCACGGTCAGGTCCTCGCCCTCCAACTCGGGGAGGACTCGGGGTGCGCGATCGATACCGTCCTGGGTGATGATCCACCGCTCGGGGTGGGGCGGAAGGTCGCGCAGGGCGGCGGTGGCCTCGGTGAGTTCGTCCCACCACTCCCGCGGCGGGTCGATGGGATCCGTCAGGACCGGGGTCGGCGACAGCGGCGGCGAGGGCAGGCGCTCGTACAGGTGGATCTGCACCGCCCACTCCCGGGCCACCGGGGTCGCGTCGTCGCCCGTCCAGGCGGCCTCCACGAAGAGGATGGGGCGGGGGACCCTCTCGTCGAAGAGATGGGCGGCGAGCGAGGGCCCCTCCCAGACCCCGCCTTCCGCTTGGGGCGCGAGCCAGATCCGCAACCAGGCGGGAACACCCTCGCCCGTGGTGACCGGTCCGCTTCGGACGTGTCCGCCCGATCCCGGGTGCGGTGTCATCGTGTCCGGACGGACTCCCAGGTAGTGGGCTGCGCGCACCCAGTAGGTGTCCAGGTCGAGGAGCGACGGGGTCGGGAGGGTCACGGATGTCCTTCGGGTGAGCGGCGGGAACGACGGGACGGCGGCATCGCGGACCGGCGCCCATGGACGCCATCCTGCCCGCCCCGAGCGCGCTTGGGGGGCGGATTCGACCGATTCCCCGGACGCGGTCCCGCTGCCGGTCGAGCACGGAAGCACAGATTCCGGATTCCAGGATTCTTGCTCCTGGAACAGACAGATCACAAGGCGACCGTCACCGCCCGGGCGAGGTCTCTCCCACCGGGAATCCCCCAGGACAGCGGAACGACCCGAACCCGGTCGCTTCACCGAGGGGACCGTCCCCGTCCGCGAAAAGAGCACGACACCCCACCGGGCACCGGTCGGCTCCGAGGGCCGATGACGTACCCGATCCCTAAGCTCCGGGATATGACGATTCAGAGAATGGACCACGTCGGCGTCGTCGTCGACGACCTCGCCGCCGCCATCGCGTTCTTCGTCGAACTCGGCATGGAGCTGGAGGGCGAGATGCCGGTCGAGGGACGTTGGGTGGACCGTGTCGTGGGCCTCGACGGGGTCCGGGTCGACATCGCGATGATGCGCACCCCGGACGGCCATGGCCGGATCGAGCTGACGAGGTTCCACGCCCCGGAGGTGATCCGCGGCGAACCGGAGAACGCACCGGCGAACACGCTGGGCATACGCCGCATCATGTTCGCCGTCGAGGACATCGAGGACGTCCTCGCCCGTCTGCGTGCCCACGGCGCCGAACTCGTCGGCGAGCTGGCGCGGTACGAGGACAGCCACCGGCTCTGTTACGTGCGCGGCCCCGAGGGCATCATCGTCGCCTTGGCCCAGCAGATCGGCTGAGGGGCATAGAGGAGTCGCTGCGCCGCCCGGGAGGTCATCCGAACACGAGGGGCGACGGAACCCCCACGGCGGTCGCGTCGCCCGCCGCCCGTCGCCGAGTCCGGTTCTCGAAGCACGCCGATCGGTCGCGTGGATGTCCCCCGTCCCCTTCCCCGCGTTCACCCGGCACCGGTGAGAACGTCCACCGTGCTCGACGTCCCCGGCACCGCCGCGTGGCAGGAGGAACGCAGGGCTCCCAGGGCGACGATGAGTCCGTGGGCCGCGTCGCGCAGGCTCGGTCGCCGCCCGGCGGTGTCGAGCAGGCGGGCCGCTTCGACGAGCATCCGCTCGACACGCACCGAGGACACCTCTCCCAGGCGCGGAAGCACGTCGCGCAGCAGTACGGTCTCGGCCTCATCCCAGGCGTGGGCGCGGGCCAGTGCCCACAGCAGAGCGGCATGGGCGACGAACACGGCCCGGACGTAGCCCGGTCGGTGGGTGGAGGCGATGAAGCGTTCGACGGCCCCGGCACGGTCGCCGGTGTCGACGTGGATCATGGCGTGGTGCCAGGCGATCTCCGCCTCGTTCAGCCACCAGGCCCAGGGCGGGTCGTCGTCGCGCGGGCCCTCTCGGTGACGGCTGTAGGTCAGGTGGATCAGGCCCAGGGCGCGGGCGCGTTCGCCCCGCTGGGCGGTGGCACGGGCGGCCCTCAGGGTGAAGAGGGTGCGCACGCTGCCCCGGGTCTCGGTCAGGGCGGTGTCGCAGAGGTGGGAGGCCTCGGCCGGTCGGTGGAGGTGGACGTCCTGCATGGCGATCTGGGTGAGGGCGAAGTGTTCCATGGAGCGGTCACCCGCGGCGTTCGCCAGCCTCAGCGCCTCCAGGCTCATCCGGCGGGAGAGTCGCTGGTGTTCGGCGTCGTAGGCGATCCATCCGGCGACCTGGTGGGCCTCGGCCGCCGCGGAGAGCAGCTCCCGGTCGCCGGCGTGCGAGCGGCGCGCCAGGTGGTGGGCGGCGGTGGCGGCCGACGCGGCGGAGGCGACCAGGTCGCGGGCGCCGATGCGGGTGTCGAGGGCGATGAGGCGGCCGGTGGTCGCGCGTACCGTCGCCACGGGGTCCCCACCGCCTTCGCCCCGGTGGTCCAGGCACGGTGCCCGGTCGCAGCACGGGATCCGGTCGCGAGGCGGGGTCGGAGAGGGGGCCATGTCGCCATTCTCGCCACCCGGCGCCCGGTGTTCCAGCCCCGCGTGGTCCGGTCCTCCGGTGCTCCGCCCACCGCCGGACGCGTCCGCCTCCGGGTACGGGCCGCCGGACCTTCGACGGTGCGGGCGTCGAGGGGACCCACGGGTGGGGGGTGCGGACGGTGGCCCGCCGTGGGTAGGAACAGTGTGGTCGAAGAGGTGGGGGTGGTCCCATGGGCGCCGAACGATCCGAGGACGCGTCCGGCGTCCGGCTGTCCGATCTCCTGTGCGGACTCACCCTCGTCATGGATCTGGGCATGGCGCGACGGCCCGGGGAGTCCCTGTTCTCCTGCCTGGTCACCACCGGATTCGCCCGCGCACTGAACCTGGACCCCACCACGGTCGCCGACGCCTACCACGCCTCCCTGCTCAGGCACGTCGGCTGTACCGCGTTCGCGCACGAGACGGCCCTGCTGCTGGGGGACGACGTCCGGGTCAACGAAGCCGGTTCCAGGACCGACTTCTCCGACGTTCGCGACGTCTTCGCGACCTTCCTGCCCGGCGTCACGGCGGGGGCCGCGCCCATGCGCCGTCTGCGCCTGACCGCGGCGACCTTCCTGAACGGTCCGGTCATCGACCGCGACGGCCACCGGGCGAACTGTGAGGTGGCCGCCCAGATGGCCGACCGGCTCGGGCTGGGAGCCGGGGTCGGCGGCGCGCTCACGCAGATGTTCGAGTGGTGGAACGGCAAGGGGGGACCGCGCGGGCTGGCCGGGGACGACATACGTTTGGCCACCCGCCTGACCCACGTGGCCTCCACCGCCGCGCTCTTCCACGGGATCGGGGGGACCGCCATGGCCCTCGCGATGCTGGAGCGCCGTTCGGGGACGCTCCTGGACCCGGCCCTGGTCGCCGACTTCCACCGGCACGGCCCCGACCTGCTCGGGGAGGCGGCCGACGCGGATCCCACGCGGGCCGTCCTCGACGCGGAGCCGCGCCCGGTCCGCCGACTGACCCCCGACGGGGTCGACGAGGCGGCCCGCGCGTTCGGTGACATGGTCGACCTGAAAAGCCCCTACCTGCACGGACACTCGGCCGGGGTGGCGGAGTCGGCGCACCGGGCCGGCGTCCGCCTGGGCCTGCCCGAGGCGTCCGACGGCCGGCTGCGCACCGCCGGGTGGACGCACGACCTCGGCCGGGTGGCGGTCTCCTCCGGTGTCTGGGACAGACCGGGAGCCCTCGACGAAGGGGAATGGGAGCAGGTCCGGCTGCACGCCTACTACAGCGAGCGAATCCTGCGCCGCTGCCCTCCGCTGGCCGCCGTCGCCCGGTTGGCGGGATCCCATCACGAGCGGTGCGACGGCACCGGGTATCACCGGGGGCTGGAGTCCGGAGAGATCCCCATGGCCGTGTGCGTGCTCGCGGCGGCCGACGAACTCACCGCGCTGCGGGCCGCACGGCCGCACCGGGCCGCGCTGGACCTGGACGAGGCGGCCCGGGTCCTGCGCGCGCACGCCCGGGAGGGGGCTCTGGAGGCGGAGGCCGCCGAGGCCGTCCTCGGTGCCGCGGGCCACGACGGTGCCCGAGGCGGGCGTCGGGTATGGCCCGCCGGACTGACCGACCGCCAGGTCCAGGTGCTGCGGCTGCTCTGCGAGGGGCTGACCAACCGCCAGATCGCCGGACGCCTGGACGTCTCCCCGCGAACGGCGGAACACCACGTCCAGGACGTGTACGCGAAGATCGGCGTGTCCAGCCGGGCCGCCGCCGCCATGTTCGCCATGCGTCACGCGGTCCTGTCCTCCACCCCGTGAACCGGTGCGACGCACCGCGCAGAGGGGTCCGGGGCACCGCGCAGAGGAGTCCGGGGCACCGCGCAGAGGAGTCCGGGGCACCGCGTAGAGGAGTCCGCGGGCACTGCGTAGAACTACCGATGCGCCCTGATCCGGTTGGGCGCACGCTGGAACGACCGGTGGACATCGTCCACACCGACGACCGAGGGGGCCATCATGACGAACGAGGAGAGCGTCCGCACCGGCGGATCGCACGGTCGTCGCTCCGGAGGCGAGCGGGACCGGGACGTGCCGAGGGCGTCGAGCGCCCTCGATCACCGTGCTCCCGCCGCCGAGAGGTCGTTCGGCGACGGCGTCCGCGCGGTCGGTCGCCTCGACGACGGGAAGCCGAGGGAAGGTCCGTCCCCAGCGGGACACGCCGCCCCCGACGCGTCGGCCGGGCCCGTCCCCGCCGCCCGGGTGAAGGCGCGGGAGTCGACCATCGGCGACACGCACCGTGTCACGTCCGAGGACGGGACCGTCATCGGGTTCGGCCGCACCGGCCGGGGCCGACCCCTGGTCGCCGTCCACGGCACCACCGCGGACCGTGACCGCTGGCGCACCGTGCTGCCCTTCCTGGAGTCGGAGCGGTGTGTGCACACCCTGGACCGGCGCGGTCGGGGACTGAGCGGCGACGCCGAGGACTACCGGATCGAGCGGGAGTACGAGGACGTCGCCGCCGTCGTGGACCGGGTCGCCGAGGAGACCGGTACCGGGGTGGACCTGCTGGGGCACTCCTACGGCGCGCTGTGCGCCCTGGGCGCGGCCCCGAATGTCCCGGGAGTGCGCCGGGTCATCCTGTACGAGCCGCCCGTCGGCTTCGGCGGACAGGTCCAGGACCACGTCATGACGGAGCTGGAGTCCCTGCTGGCGAAGGGACGTCGGAGCGACGCGGTGGCGTACTTCTTCCGCGCCGTCGTGGGCATGCCCGACCGCGAATTGGAACTGCTCCGCTCACTGCCGAGCTGGCGGGCCCGGATGGCGGCGGCCCACACGATCGCGCGGGAACTCCGCGCCGCCGACGCCTACCGGTTCGAGCCGCGCGACGTGGGCGGGCTCGACCGCCCCGTGCTGCTCCTCGTGGGCGGGGACAGCCCCGAGATCTTCCGGAAGGGGGCCGAGTCGATCGCGCGGGCGCTGCCGGACGCGCGCGTCGAGGTCCTGCCCGGCCAGCGGCACATCGCCATGGACACCGCACCGGAAGCGTTCGCCGCACGGGTGAACACGTTCCTCGGTGTGTGAAGAGGGAGAAGAGGGAGGAGGAGGGACGGCCATGAGGACCTCGACCACCGATCATGCCTTCGTCCGCTTCGAGAGGGAGGGCTGGGACTCCATCGCCCACCGGTACCACCGTTTCCTCGGGCCGGTGACCGGACGGGCTGCCGAGGCCCTGCTCGACGCGGCCGGGGTGGGGCCCGGTGACCGGCTGCTGGACGTGGCCACCGGCCCGGGGTACGTGGCGGGTCTGGCCCTGGATCGGGGAGCCGAGGTGACCGGGACCGACCTGTCCGCGCGGATACTCGCCTTGGCGCACCTGCTGCGACCCGACCTGGGGCTGCGGGTGGCGGACGCCCACGACCTGCCCTTCCCCGATGGGGCGTTCGACGCGACCGTCGCCGGGTTCCTCCTCCCACATCTGGCCGACCACGCCCGCGCGGTGGCGGAGATGGTCCGGGTGACGGCTTCGGGGGGCAGGGTGGCGCTGTCCACCTGGGGCGCTCCCGAGGAGGTACCGATGTTCTCGATGCTGGCGGCGGCGGCGGAGGCGGTCGGCGCGCGGACCGACCCGGCGGTTCCGGCGGGCCCCGCCTTCTTCCACTTCTCCGATGCCGGTCGGTTGAGGGATCTGCTGTCCTCGGCCGGACTCGCCGAGGTGGGGGTCACGGCCGTGTCGCTCACCCACACGGTGGCGTCCCTCGACGCGTTGTGGGAGGGGCTCATGTCCGGAACGGTGCGGGTGTCGGCCCTGGTCCGGGGGCAGGGGGAGGACACCCGGCGGCGGATCCGCGCGGGGTTCGAGCGATCCCTGGCGGACCTCGTCGGTGACGGCGGGGAGGTGACCCTCCCCGTGCGGGTGCTCGTGGGTCATGGGCTTCGCGGGTGATGTGTCCGCGTCGTTCGCGAAGTGCGGTCAACGCCGCCCCGGTGGTACCGCTCACGCGGAGAGCGTGGTGAACGGCCCGCGAGGAGTTCGGTGGCACCGAGGAATCGTCAGGCTCCTTCGAGGAGGATCGGAACGTCCGTGACGGTTGGCGGGGCGTGGAGGTCTCCGCCCCGGCAGGGGGTGGGGAGCCGCGTGGTGACGGCTCTGATCCTGGATCTGCGAGAGGCGGGAATCGAGTGGGTCCACGTCGACCATGAGCCCCATCTTGAGGGTTTCTACCGGGGGGCGTGCGGTTTCGGGTTCACGCGGGCCGGTCTGCCGCACCTCGGTTGACGCCTTCGCCGTGGTGCCTTCGCCTCCCTTGAGCGCCGCGGCCGTGTCCCCGTATGCGCCCGCGCGAGTCCGTCCGCACCCGTTCGAACACGGCCGAGAGATGTTTCGATGACATGATCACCGAGGCCCAAAAGAATGTCACGGCATCTCATCCGCTCTTCACAGAGAACACATACCGAACATAAATATTGAAAATGACACGCGAAGATACATTTCGTCCGATCATCGGATGCCCGCGACGAGCAGGAGATCTTTACCCGGTGCCTCCTCGGCATCTCCACTCGATTCACACACCCCAAGCGCACCAGAGGTCGCGATCATCCACAATCGATTCAACAAGAGGAGGACGCCATCGGCCGGTTCGGAGAGGTTGACGCACATGATCGACCAAGGTAAATTGAAAAGCTATAAATAAATTCATGAGGAGATTCCCATGCGACTCACGATGCTCTACAAAGATCAAGGCTCGGGCGGCAACGGCTGCCCCACTGTCTACCTGGCCGAAAACGGTCGAATCGTGGTTCAGGGTCCGGCGGTCGACCAGGACACCTTCGCGGGCCTCGCCAACGTCCTGCCCGGGGAGATCGCCCTGGAGATCGCGCCGGATGTACTGCTGGGGGCCGCAGACAAGCTCCGGAACAAGGGTGTGAAAAGCTAAGTGGGACGCATATTCCGTTCGCTCGACGACGTAGAGTTCAATCGGTTTTTCAAGGAGTTCCAATTCACCGCCTATCGCTTGGAATCTCTACAAAAATATGACGTTTCCTATGAGAAAAAGGAATTCGATCTCTTTCTGAACGGCCAACAACGGGGCGAGTTCCCCGGCATCGCAGGATGGATCGACGGCACCGTCCGACCGGCCCACGCATCCGGCAGGATCCTGCATCGGGTGCATGTCGTCGAGGAGCCCCTGTCCGACTACGTGAGGTTCGAATGCTCCTGGGCCTACACGCACACCGTCGCGGCAGGCGAGGATGTGCGGATCATTCCCGTGAATCCGGGGGAATGGCCCGAAGGGCTTCCCAATTATGACTACTGGCTGTTCGACTCCTCCCACCTCATCACCATGCACTATAAAGATGACGGTGAGTTCGAGGCGGCAGAAATCGTGGACGACGCCGAAAAGATCGTCCAGGCCAACCTGTGGCGGGACCTCGCGGTGAACAAGTCGATCCCGTTCAAGGAATTCTCCGAACGGTACGATGTTCTGTTCCAACCCGAGTGACAGTCCGAACTGAATGCACAAGAACATCAATGAATTCGACGGCAAGGCTCATGCCGTGGTTCAAATCGGAACGATGCACGGTTCCGTCAATTTGAGCGAGACGCGAACCGGCCCCCTGCCTCGACAACTACCCATCCCGATCAATGGATTTGTCAATAGGGTTGACAGCCTGAGAGAACTCGACGGACTTCTGAAAGATGAGAACAGGACAGTGGTGGTCTCTGCGGTCTCCGGGGCCCGGGAGTCGGCAAGACGGCACTCGCCATCAACTGGGCGCATCAGGTCAGGGATAGGTTTCCCGACGGAGATCTCTATGTGGATTTCGGTGGATATGGTCCAGATGCCCAGGTAACCGCCGACCAAGCCTTGGACCACTTCTTAAGAGCCCTCGATGTTCCGGGTGAGAGAATCCCCGAAGTGCTGTCGGAACGTTCCTCGCTTTTCCGGTCCATGGTCAACGGAAAGCGAATGCTCATCGTTCTCGACAACGTGTCCGACACCGGCATGGTCCGCCCACTTCTTCCAGCGTCCAGCGGGTGTTTCGCCCTGATCACGAGCAGAAGCACGCTGGCGGGCCTGGTGGCCCGGGAGGGGGCCGCACGCGTGACATTGGACGTCCTCGACCCCACCGACGCCGTGGAACTGCTCGCGCGAGTGATCGGCACCGTCCGCGTCCAGGCGGAGCCAGAGGCGGCGGTCCGGGTCGCCGAACTCTGCGGTCATCTTCCCCTGGCCCTGCGGGTGGTCGCCGAACACGCCGTGGACCGATCAGGACTACCGCTCGCCGACCTGGTCGCCGAACTGGAGGAGGAACAGCATCGACTCGACTCCCTCGCCTCCAGCGGGGACGAACTCAGCGATGTGCGCGCCGCGTTCTCCTGGTCGTACCAAGCGATATCAACGGAGTTACAGTGCGCCTTCCGTCTACTCGGACTCCACCCAGGGCGAACGTTCGGCACGGAGTCGGCCACAGCGCTTCTCGGAAATTCCGACCAGCGCGCCACCAAGCGGATTCTCAATGAACTCTCTTCGACCCATCTCCTCCAAAAAGTTTCCACCAACAGATACCGCCTGCATGACCTACTCAGATCTTATGCAAAAGAACTCCTGGAAGAAGGGGTCAGCCAGAAAGATCGATCCAAATCAGTTCGCAGAACCCTGAGCTGGTACCTTCTCGCCTCGGATGCCGGACGCAAGGCCATCCTTCCTTACTCGCATGAGGTTCCCCTTGTCCCCCAAAATCAGGTTGTGGTACCACGATTCGCTGATGCGAAAAGTGCAATGGCCTGGTTCGAAGTAGAACACATGAACATCCTGGCCGCACTGGACCAGGCGATGGACACAGGTCAATACGACATCGCCTGGAAGCTTCCCGTTGTCGTCGATGGATTTTTTGAACTCCACTCCTCGTGGAAAGAATGGGAAGATATCCACCGTATCGGAGCCGAGGCGGCCCGTGTCATCGGCGACCGACTCGGAGAGGCATCCAATGTTTTCGCTCTGGGCGACGCCGACTGGCGCAGCGGCCGACGAGAAAGCGCCATGGCCAACTATGAAAGCGTCATATCCTACGCCGAGGAGACCGAAGACCCGTGGCTCATCGGATTCTCTCTCAGAGGGTTGGGTCTCATTCACCTGGAAATGGGAGACCTGGACAGGGCCCGTGACCACTTCCATTCCTCCAGAGAGGTTTTTCGTGCCAACGGAGTACGCCGCGGGGAAGGCATGGCCCTGCTCAGTCTGGGTGAGCATGCGCGGCTCATCGGCGATTTCGATGCGGCGGTGTCCATGGGAAGTGACGCCGTTCAGGTATTCATCGAGATCGATGACGCATGGAGCGAGGCGTGGGGAGCGCTTCCACTGGCGAAATCGCTCGCAGAACTGAGTCGGGGACGCGAGGCCGCAGAACTACTCGTACGAGCGTCCAGGACATTCGATGGCTTCAAAGACCGACGAAGCCTGGCGATGTCATCGGACTTGCTCGGCGACGTTCACCATCAACTCGGTGAGACAGCGACAGCAGCAGATCATTGGCTGTACGCAGCCGAAATCTATGAGTCCCTGGGGGAAGATACGCTGGGTGAAGAATCAAGAACGAAGGCCAGGAGGTTCGAGTGAGCGATCTCGTTATAAAATCGGCAAACGGACATCTTCCTCGGAAATGGTTCGATTCGATTTGCCTCATCCATGACGAAGTCTTTCTGAGGGATCCTTTCTCATGGGACTCGCACACTTCACCAAGGAATGTCGAGAGCCTCGGACGGCTGGCGGAGGATTCTTCTTCGCGGGTGATCGTCGCAGAACACGAGGATGAGGTGATCGGTTACTCCTACGGACATCGGCTACCGGTCGACCACGGGTGGTGGAGGTCCATCCCAGCCCCCCCTCCCAGCCGATTTCACCGAGGAGTGGGAGGGGAGGACATTCGCGTTCACCAGCCTCGCCTTGTTGCCGACGTGGCGGGGTCGTGGAATCGGGAAACGACTCATCGATGAACTCCTGAGAACCCGAACGGAGGAACGCGCCGTCCTATCGGTTCAGCCTTCCGCGGTCGAGACGCAGAGCATCTACCGGCACCTCGGATGGCGCCTGGTCGGCAGGAACGGTCCCTTTCCCGATGTCGAGCCGCCGTGCTGGGAGGTCTACGTCCTGGAAGTGTGATCGCACTGCGAACACGGATCACTTCATTCTTCGTACGTTCGACGGCTCACTGTCTCGATGGCGATGGCGAGCACTCCCCTCGCCTCGCGGTCGGGAGGGTAGATCTCTCGGAGCGCGCCAAGCAGACCCTCGCGGGTGGTGGTCGGGTCGATGGCGGCGACCGGTTCGTGTTCGAGCAGCTCCTCGAAGGTCGCGTACCGCGTCAGGCCGGTGATGCGGGTCGCGACCTCCGCGCCGTCGCATCGGAAACGCAGCGCGTCCCCGACCCGCAGCCGCTCGCGGGCATCGTCCGCGACGCGGACCTCGACCGTCTTGCGCCCGGAGACGACGAGGTCGAAGTAGCGCCGCCGAAGGCGCATGTGGGCGGTCGGCCGGTTCCATCGGGCGGACCAGAGCGTGTCGGCCGGGCTGTCCGACCACAGGGTCCGAGTGGCGTGATCGCGGTCGAAGGTGAGGCCGAAACGGTCGACGGGCGGTTCTCCTCGGTCCCGCCAACGGGACAACGCCGCCGTGAACTCCTCGTGGAGTCGGCGGACCCCCGCCTGTTCGACCCGTCCGTCGGCGTGCAGACGGGCCCACGAGCCGTCGGAGGTGGAACCGATCCAGACATGGGGTTCGGTCGCCCCCCGTTCCATGCGCATGCCGTAGTGCCACTCCCCCACGAGCAGCGACAGGATCAGGGACGTCTCCCCGTCCAGGAACGGCTCACGCGGATCCGTGTCGGTGCGGGTGACGTGTTCCGGGCGGGCGTGCGCGTCCGGGGCGGGCCGGTTCGGGCGACGCTGTCCACGCGCCCACATGAACGACGATCCGCCCTCGAAACGCCCTCGGACCTCCGAGCGTTCGACCTCCAGGACCGCGAGCGCCCCCGCCGGCGCGCCCGGTGTCGGAGCCCACGGCGTGATGATGCGACCCTCTCCGCCGATCAGGTCCGGCCAGGCCCAGGGCAGGTCCGCGACGGAGCAGGTCGCCATGAGCCGGTCGTAGACCGCCATGGGCGTGCTCGCGAGTTCCCCGTCGCCGACGAGGACGGTCGGTCGATACCCGCAGGCGTGGAGGTTGGCGCGGGCCGTGGCCGCGACCTCCTCGTCGATCTCGATGGTGGTGACGTTCGCCGGACCGAGGAGGTCGGACAGGATCGCCGCGTTGTACCCCGTGCCCGTCCCCACCTCCAGAACGCGGTGCCCGGGTTCGAGACGCGCGGCCGTGAGCATGCGCGCCATGACGCTCGGAGCCGATGAGGAGGAGGACGGCGATCCCCGCCCGTCGGTCGTCGTGCCGTCGTCGAGCTGCGTGGTGAGGGGCTGGTCGGAGTAGGCGGTGCGGAGCCAGGCGTCGGGGTCGGCGGCCCGGTCGATCGCGTCGCCGTCCAGGGTCCACACCGTGTCCGGAAGGAAGCGGTGACGGGGGACCCGGGCGAACGCCGAGGCGATGCGTTCCGGGACGCCTCGGGCTCGGAGGTCGTCGGCCAAGGCGGCGGTGAGAGTGACGGCGAGTGCGTCGAGGGTCGGTTCCGAGGCGGGTTTCATGGGGTCGTCATGCCCGATCGTCACTTCTTCCCCGTCCCGTTGCAGCCGGCGCAGGGGACCCACCGGCGGTGATTCTTGCCAGGGGTGGCCCCGTCGCCGGTGATCCACCGACCGCCCTGGCCGTCGCACATACCGCAGTCCTGTTGTTCTGCGGCGGGCGGCGGAAACGGCCGGGAGGGTCGTGTGAGGTCGGGAGTCGTGTTCATCGTGACCTTTCTCGAACGGGTGACGGGTGCTCGGAAGAGCCGGGAGAAGCGGATACGAGACGGAGGAGGAGAGGAAGGGCGAGCGGGGCGCGGGCCCTGTGTTCATCGGGCCCGCGGCCGCTCAGTGGTGGACTCCGAGGTCACCGGTGCCGTGGGGCGCGGTCGGTCGGTTGGTCGGCGTGCTGGTGGAGGCGTTCCTCCAACTGTTCGGGGGTGGGTTCGACGTGGGTGCGCCAGGCGGCGGTGGGGTCGCGGTGGGTGGCCAGCCACATCGATCCGGTCCACGCGATGCGGTGCGTGGTGCCCCATCGGGACCGCAATCCGTCGAGGACGGTCTCCGGTGGGTGCCAGGTCCATCCCTTGACGTCCTGGTGGTCGCCGTCGTGGTCGGTGTCCAGGACACAGGTCCGCCGTAGCCCGCCCCGGTCCAGGGCGGTGTGCCCGCACGGCGGGGGGATCACCGCCCGCCCCCGGTGCGCGGGAGAGGGAGCGGGGTGTAGGTGATGGGGTGGGCCTCCACCCCCAGGTCCAGGAGGTCGATGGCCTCGATCGGGTCCCCGGTGGCCTTGACGTGGTCCAGCGCGGCGCACACCGCCCGCGCCCGGTGGCCGAGCAGGGTGTGGCGCCAGACCTCGTCATCGGGGCTCGCCCCGGGTGGCAGGGTCAAGGCGTCGCCGATGGCCTCGAACAGGTCCGCGATGCGCACGTCGCCGGTGGACATGTCAGCGCACCCCCGTGGCGAGGTAGGCGCGCACCGCCAACGCGAGCGGCGCCAGGTCCCGGGCGGGGTGGGAGACGTAGGTACGCACCCGCGACGCACACCGACGGATCCGGGGGCGGGACGGAAGCGGCTTCACCCCGGGCGTCCGGACAGGGGTCGGGGCCGGGGATGCGGGCGCGGGTGCGGGTGATGGGCGGCTGTGGGCGTAATCGGCCAGGGACAGCACCGTGGGCTGTTCGGGCCGGTGGTGACGGCCGCGCCCGGGAACCAGGGGCACGGGGGCGCCTGCGGTCAGCGGGAGGGTCCAACCGACCAGGTCCGGGCGCAGGGGCACCACACGCGCCGGGCCCCGCTTCTGTGGCCGGGCCGGGGGCCGGTTCGGGGAGAACTCCGGGGAGAGCAGGTCCCCGGCCGGGCCGGGGGCGTGGTGGTGCAGAGCGAAGGCCGAGGCCGCCGCCATCCGCCGCACGGCGGAGAGTTCGCCCGCCCGCAGGTGACGCACCCCCACCCGCCCGACGATCACCGCCGTCGATGCGCGCTGATTCACCCCCGGAGGGGCCGCCTTCTCGGCGCTACACTGCATTCCGTCTCACCTCGATCGATTCGGGTTCGGGTGGAGATCCGCGCCCTGGAGCCGCTGTCATCGGCTCTGGGGCGCTTCGTGTTTCTCGTGCACTCGCTTCTCGCAGGCCAGGCCATGGATCCGCTACGGCGAGCAAGCCGAAGCCGAGAGCGCCAAGGTCTACTTCATGGATCCGCGAGCAGTACACCGCCAAGCATTCCCCAAGCTCAGAGCAAGAGAAAGGCAATACGTCAATCTGGAGACTATTGAATACCTCCGGTTTACTTCAGTAAACTTCGGTATTCTGGCAAGCCATGGCGGGGACACGGGAGAGCGCACATGGAAAAAGTAGACAAAAAGGATATATCAAACGCCCGGTTTGGCCAGGCCATCGCTCACTGGCGGAAGAAACGTGGTTTGACCCAGCTCAACGTGGCCAACCTGTTGGGCTACACCAAAGGTTTCATTTCTCAGATCGAGTGCGGCTGGAAGAAGCTCGATCAGTCGAAGGTGGATGACCTGGACGGCTTCCTCCGGGCTGCGGGGCGTCTCGTCAAGCTCTACGAGGACCTCTACTCCCCCGAACGCCTCGACTGGCAAGAGCAGGTGCACCTGCTACAAGCGGAGGCGGAACTCATCCGTCAGTACAGTTGCGTACTCATCCCGGGAAACTTCCAGACTCTCGCCTATGCCAAAGCCGTGTTCGAATCAGGCGCCCCGTGGCTAAACAAAGCGGACATAGAGAAGAAAGCGACAGTCCGGATCGAACGTTCCTCCCAGGTAATCCGATCGGGAGGTCCTCAGTATCACGTAGTCCTGGACGACATGACCGTGCTACGGCCGGTAGCGAGCGACCAGGTCATGCGGGAGCAGATCGACGCCCTCATCCAGCTCTCCCTTTCCGGGCGTGTACAGCTTCAGCTCTACAGGTGGGGGCCGCTGCCACACGTAGGCCCTGACGGCCCGTTCTCGCTCATAGCGTCGCCTTCAGCCCCTGAGGTGCTCCATGCCGAGTCGGTCTATCTGGGACAGACCACGGATGAACCCCATATGGTTCGCCAGTTCGTAACCCTGTTCAGTAGATTGCAAGCCAACGCGAGGTCCGTGAGGGAGTCCGTGGACTACCTCCGGCATGTAAAAGGAGCGTATGCGGATGGGTTGGCACAAGTCGAGCTACAGCGACGGGGCGCATAACTGCGTGGAGGTCTGCGAGGGCGAGGCAACCCTCGTTCGAGACACTCAGCACCGGGAACTCGGACACCTGGAGTTCGGCGCCCCCGCTTGGATCGCTCTTGTAGAAGCGGTGAGCCTCAACAGGTGACTCCGGGTTGCTCTCACCAGGCGTAGTGGTGAGAGCGACTTTCATGCTTACAGCACTCTTCGAACAGATCACACGGACAGGTCTGGCCGTATCCGGCCATCCGTCGAGCGGGCGACCGTACCCACCCGGGGTAATCACTCAGCAGGCACGGGCCGACCGAGGAGAGTGCGCATGCAGGAGGAACACGGGCTGATCTTTCGGAAGAGCAGCCACAGTACGACCACAGGGGAGTGTGTGGAGGTGGCGGAGGTGGCCACCGGTGCCGCCGTGCGGGACTCCGAGAACCCCGACAAGGGCCACCTCACGTTCCCCTCCTCGGAGTGGAACGCCTTCCTGCGAAAACTCTAGTACTCCGGGCACGAGAGCACCCCGGGGTCATCCCCATAACCCCGGGGTGCACGTTCCCATCGGCTCTCGACGTCCTCATCGCGCGCGGGGTTCGCGTCCGCGCAGCTCAAGGTCGTCTTCGGAGATCCCCCCGGATCTCAGCCTTCGGGCAGGGCCACGGGCACGAGTTCCTCGAACTCGTCACCCGGGCCCGGGTTCGTCGGGTCGGTGGCACCACCCAGGTGGTGCATCACCCCCCACACGGCGTTGAGCGCCGTCTGCACCGCGCCCTCGGCCCAACCGGCCGTCCAGGACACGTCGTCGCCCGCGAGGAACAGCCCGCGGTACCTCTCCGGCAGCCCGTCCTGCGCGAAGTGCGTGAACAGCCTCCGCTGGTACCGGTAGTGCCCCGGAAGGTTCGCCTTGAAGGCACCCATGAAGTACGGTTCGTCCTCCCACGACACCGTCACCGGGTCCCCCGTGATGTGCGACCGGATGTCCACACCCGGGTACACCTTGGCCAGCGACGTCAGCATGACCTCAAGGCGCTCGTTCGGGGACAGCGGCAGCCACTTCAGCGAGTCGTCGCACCAGGTGTACGACAGGCAGATCGCCGCGGGCCCGTCCGGGTCCGGTCCTTCGAGCAGGTACGTCCCCCGCGTCATGCGGTCGGTGAGCGTCATGCTCATGACGTCGCGCCCGGTCTCGGGGTCCTTGTCCTTCCAGAACGCCCGGTCCACGGGCACGAACAGCTTCGAGGACTCCATGTAGTGGGTCCGCTCGATCGCCGTCCAGTGGTCGATCGGCAGCAGGGCGTCGTCGCAGTCGATCTTGGACAGCATCATCCAGCTCTGCGCCGTGAACACCGCCGCCGCGTAGGTCCGGGTGGACCCCGACGCGTCGGTCACCGTGATGTTCCCCGTCGCGGACCCCTTCGCCGCGGTGCGGCGCAGGGCCGTGACCGCCGGGCGGGGACCGTCCCCGTGCAACTCCGCCAGGGTCGTGCCCTGCGCCCAGTGGACGATCTTGTCCGGGGCGTCCTCCCAGAGTCGCTGCGGAAGCTGCTGGACCCCGCCGACGATCCCCATGTGGTCGTCGTCCGCACCCGTGTACGTGACCCTGAGGATCTCCAGGATCGAGTTGGGGAAGTCGGTGTCCCATCCCCCGGTGCCGAAGCCCACCTGTCCGAAGATCTCGCGGTGACGGAAGGAGGCGAAGGCCGGGGAGTCGCAGAGGAACCCGTAGAAGGTCTGGTTGTCGAGCTTCTCGACGAGCTCGTTCCAGATCTCCTTCTGGGTCGCCACGTCGCGTTCGCGGATGGCCCGCTGCATCCGGGAGTGCTGCGCCCCCTCTTCGAGGGTCCGCTCCCACGCCTGCGCGACCTCTCGGTACACGGCGGGCAGCTCGTCGAGGGTGGTCGCGTAGTGCGACTCCCCCTTGAGGTCCACGACGGTGCTCGGGGTGGTCGGCGCCAGCGGGTTGGGGAACGGCTCGGTCCGCAACCCGACCCGGTCGATGTAGTGCCAGAACGCCGTGGACGACGGCGGGAAGCGCATCGCCCCCATCTCGGCGACGATCTCCTCCTCGTCGACGCCCGGGAAGCGCTCGGTGCGCAGTCGCCCGCCGATCCGGTCCGCCTCGTACACCACCGGCTTGAGCCCCATCTTCATGAGCTCGTAGGCGGTGATGATCCCCGAGAGCCCGCCGCCGATGACGGCGACCTCGGTACCCAGCCGGTCGGCCGGGATCTGCCCGAGCCCCGCCGGGTGGGCGAGGTACTCGTCGTAGGCGAACGGGAAGTCCGGTCCGCACATGTTCAGCGGCGTGTCCTGCGCCGGTGCGGCGCCGGCGGCCGTGGGCACGGCAGACGTCATGGATCCCCTCCAGGGTGTCGAGCGATGGTGATGGGTGCGGTCGGGCGGGTGGTTCAGCGGCGCGGGGCCCCGTACAGCTCGGGCCTGCGATCGTCCAGATAGGACTGTTCCTCGCGGGCCCGGCCGATGGCGCCCGGGTCGACGTCGCCGATGAGGAGTTCCTCGTCGGCTCCGGCCCGCAGCGTCTCGGACCCGTCGGGCGCGATGAGGGCGCTCAGCCCCGCGTAGCGCAGGTCGCCCTCGGTGTCGCAGCGGTTCACGTACGCCAGGTGGATCTGGTTCTCCAACGCCCGCACCGGGACGATCCGGTTCGGCACGTCGAGGAAGGGGCGCATGAGCGCGGTGGGCACGATGAGGAGTTCGGTCCCCGCCAGCGCGTGGGCGCGCACCGGCTCGGGGAACTCCACGTCGTAGCAGACCAGCAGTCCGAGGCGTACCCCGGCGAGGTCGGCCTGGACGACCGGGACGTCGCCCGGTGTGAACGCGTCGCGGTCCAGGTCTCCGAACAGGTGGGTCTTGCGGTAGGCCGCCAGGTGGGTGCCGGCGCCGTCGACGAGGCGGACGGTGTTGTACACCGCGTCGCCGTCGCGTTCGGGAAATCCGTGGACGATGGCGACGCCGGTGTCGGCGGCGATCTCCGAGACGGCCTGGGCGAGCGGCCCGTCGACGGCCTCGGCGAGACGGCCGACGTCGTCGCCGATGTTGTAGCCGGTCAGCGACATCTCCGGGCCGATGAGCAGGTCCGCTCCCCCTGCGGCGGCGGTGCGAGCCCGGTCGGCCAGACGGCGCAGGGCGTGGGCGGTGTCGCCGCTGTGCCCGGTGCCCTGGTCCAGGGCCGCGCGCAGGGTCCGCGGTGCCATCGCTCCTCCGTCCGGTCCGTCGTCGTCATCGCTGGTGGGGGTGGCTTTCGGGCCGGGTCCACTCTAGGTGGCGAACCCCGTCCGAAGTGTGCGCCACGGATGCGATGCTTTGCGTCTTCTTGTCATTTCGTGGTGTTTCATTGCGCCTTCGCGCACGTTCACGCTGAAAGCGTGCTTTTCGCGATCCTCACCTCGAACACGACGAAGGGGGCCGGACATCCCGACCCCCTTCGTGGGTGTGCTCACATCAGGAACGGACCTCGACGACGCCGTCGGTCTCCAGCTCGGAGCGCTTCATGCTGTATCCGAAGTAGATCGCCAGGCCGACGACCAGCCACGCGCCGAACGCCACCCACACGCCGGCGCCCATGCTGGCCATCATGTAGGCGCAGGCCAGCACGCCCAGGATCGGGGTGACCGGCGCCCCGGGCACCCGGAAGGTGCGGGGCAGGTCCGGGCGGTTCCGGCGCAGGACCAGCACCGCCACGTTCACCAGGGCGAACGCGAACAGGGTGCCGATGGCGGTGGCGTCGGCGAGCGGGCCCAGCGGGATGAACGCGGCCAGCACGGCGATGAGCACGGAGGTGATGATCGTGTTCAGGCGCGGGGTGCCGTTGGCGTCGACCTTGGAGAACGCCTTGGGGATGAGGCCGTCGCGCGACATCACGAAGAGGATGCGGGTCTGGCTGTAGAGGACCACCAGAACGACGCTGGCCAGGGCGAGCACGGCGCCGGCGGCGAAGATGACCGCCCAGACCGGGGTGCCGGTGACCTTGGTGAGGATGCCCGCCAGGGAGGTCTCGCCGTCGGCGAAGTCGGTCCAGTTGAGGGCGCCGACCGCGGTGAAGGCCACCAGGCAGTAGATGGCGGTCACCAGGATCATGGAGAACATGATCGCGCGGGGCAGGTCGCGCTGCGGGTTCTTGGCCTCCTCGCTGGCGGTGGAGACCGAGTCGAACCCGATGTAGGAGAAGAACAGGGTGGCGCCGGCGGCGCTGACGCCCGCCATGCCCATGGGCATGAAGGGGGCGAAGTTGCCGTCCTGGACGGCGGTGATGGCGATGGCCACGAACATCACCAGGATGGCGATCTTGATGGTGACCATCACGGCGTTGACGCGGCTGCTCTCGCGCACCCCGGCGAGCAGGGCGAACATCGACAGCAGGACGACGATGGCGGCGGGCAGGTTGACGAGCCCGCCCTCCAGCGGCCCGGCCAGGACCGCGCCCGGCAGGGACAGGCCGGTGGTCAGGTACAGGAGCTCGTTGATGTACTGACCCCAGCCGACGCCCACGGCCGCGACGGAGACGCCGTAGGTGAGCATCAGACACCAGCCGCAGATCCACGCCATGAACTCGCCGATGGTGGCGTAGCTGTAGGAGTAGGCGGAGCCGGAGGCCGGGATCATGCCGGCCATCTCGGCGTAGGCCAGCGCGGAGAACAGCGCGGTGATGCCGGCGAGGACGAACGAGATGATGACGGCGGGACCGGCGACGGGCACGGCCTCACCGAGGACGACGAAGATACCCGTGCCCAGTGTCGCGCCGATGCCGATCATGGACAGCTGCCAGAAGCCCATGTGCCGGTGCAGCCCGGCGCCTCCGGCGCCTTCGGTCTCGGCCACGAGCTTTTCGACCGGCTTGCGCCTGGTCAGGCGCTCCCGAAGCGCGGGCGCACCGCCCGGGCGCGCGGATGCCCCGGGGGCACCCGCGGGGGTCTTCTGATCGACCACGTGTCACTCCTCGTTTCTGACGCGAGCACACCGCTCCCGGGTCCGGGCACGCCAGGGTGCCCCGGGTGGGGTGCGGTGTGGGGGGAGGGCTGTTCGGTTCGTACCTGTAACGCACCGAAAACGCCCTCAGCAACGGTAGCCGCGTTACCTGGGTAACATGACCCACATTCATTGCGTCTATCCGGAATCCACGCGATGAACGTGCGTTCTCGCGCAAGAAAACGCACATCAACGTGAGAGACGTCACATCAGTTCACGCTATGTGACCACACTCATGTGACCTGCGTGTATACAGAAAACACGCCTTACCGATCCCGACCCCGCCGACGGCGGCGATCGCCGGTCCGAGCACCACCGGGATCGCGGTCCGCCACGGCACCGACGCGGCGAGCGTGGAACGACCGGCCCCGAAGCCGATCTTCGCCCGTGTCGGCCCCGGGGCGGATGTCGCGACCTCCGTGGTCAGGGCGTCCGGGAGGTGGGCCCGTCGCCCGCGGGGGCGGTGCACAGCTGGGCGCTCAGCGTGGCCAGGGCCCAGTCCTGCCACTCGTCCGGCGACCAGCCGCGATCCCGCACGAAGAGCAGGTACAGCTGCGGGCTGAGCAGGCCGAAGAGCAGGTCCGCGGCCATCGCGACGGTGATGTCGGGGCGCAGGCCCGGCTTGTCGGCCAGGGCCCGTGCCGCGGCGTGCTGCACGGTGTAGCGCGGTTCCTCGCCATCGGGCCACTGGGCGGCGATCTCGGGGTCGGTGGCCGAGGCCGCCGCGATGAGCGGCATGACCGGCGCGACCCGCTCCAGGACCCGCCGGGTGCCGTGGACGTGTGCGCGCAACTGCCCGGCCGCGGTGGGCTCGGCGCACGCGGAGCGGAACCACTCCCGGTCCATGGTGGCGACCGGCTCGGTGTCCCCGGCGATGGAGGCGTCGATGACGTCCTTGAACAGCGTGCGCTTGTTGCGGAAGACGTAGTAGACGGTCTGGACGGCCACGCCGGCCCGGTCCGCGACCTCCTGGAGGTTGGTCGCCCCGTACCCCTGCTCGACGAACAGCTCCCGCGCGGCCTCGATGATCCTCTCGCGGGTACGGCGCGCACGCTCGGTCCGCTTGTCCGGCTTCTTGACTGTGTCCACACCCCGAGCCTATAACTAGATATCAACACTAGTGAGCAACTCTAAATACTTGGAGGATCGATGGACGAGGCACGGACGAGCCCGCGACCGGACGGCGGGCGACCGCGTACCGAGATCGAACAGGAGCGGGCCCAACGCGACTACCTGGAGGACTTCTACCGCGAGGGCCCGCCGCCGTGGGACACGGGCGTGACCCCGCCCGAACTGGTGGCCCTGGTGGAGGGCGACGGCGCGCTGCCGGCGGGGCGGGCCCTCGAACTGGGCTTCGGCACCGGGACCAACGCCGTGTACCTGGCCCGGCACGGCTGGGACGTGGTGGGGGTGGACCTGGTCGAGCGCGCGGTCGAGACGGCCCGCGTGAAGGCCGCGGAGGCGGGTGTGACGCCGCGGCTGCTGCACGCCGACGCCACCCGGCTCGACGAGGTGGACGCCTCCGGTCCGTTCGACCTGTTCTTCGATCTGAGCTGCCTGTGCGGCATCCCACCGCACCGGCGCGACGCCTACGCCGCCGGGCTCACCCGCCGCGCGGCGCCCGGCGCGCTGTTGCTGATGTTCGGGTACGGCCCCGGCGCCTTCGACGACCCGACGGCGGGGGTGAGCGCCGAGGAGCTGAGCACGAGGTTCTCCGGCTGGGAGCTGATCGACACCACCCCCGGCACCAACCCCGTGCCCACCTTCTGGTTCACCCTGCGGCGCGACTGAGGGCGCGGCCCCGTCAGGGCCTACGGCCGCTCAGGATCGGGAGGCGGCCCCGAGGATCGACGTCCCCGCCGCGCACGACGGGCGGGACCCGGTCAAGCACCGCTTTCCGGGGCCTCGGAGGGCTCCTGCGGCGGGACCGCCTCCAGCGCGGCCGTCAGCGCCCGCCAGTCCGAGGAACGGGACGGCCACCGCCGTGCCGGGGTGGGGGTGCGGGTCCCGTCGGCCGCCACGTGGACGATGCGGCCGTTCTCGACCGCGAAGCGTTCGCCCGGTGCGGCCGTGACGCCTTCGGCGAGCCTGCCCCGTTGACCCGGGGCGGAGAGGATGGACCTTCCGCTGCCGGGCCGGTGATCGACCCGGAAGTAGACCCTGCGCCACTGCACGACGCCCAGGACGATGAAGACCGGGCCGAGGAACACCAGGGGCGAGAAGAGGCCCAGGCCGACCGCCCACAGACCGAGCAGTGTGCTGAGCACTCCGAAGGTCAGGATCGCGCCGCCGATGACGGGGGTGAGGCGCACTTCGTGTCGGATCATGGGTGTGAGCACTCCTGAACGGGGGACTCCAGGACGTCGGCGCCTCCACCATGCTCCTCCCGGAGCGGGTGTTCAAGGGGTGCGAGCGAGGGTTCTCGGCGTGGTCCCGGAGATCGACCTCTCCTGGGTCGCCCTCCCGTGGACCGACCGTGCGGGTTCCGAGGAACGCGAACGGCCGTGCCCCCGGAACGGGGACGCGGCCGCGCGGAACGCAGGTGCGGTGGTCAGCCGGCGACGGCGACGGTGGGCTCCCCCGGCCCGACCCCCGCCTCACCCATC
>NZ_JARBUT010000039.1 GCF_028882275.1 Nocardiopsis sp. N85 | reverse complement strand
AGGGTTCTGGCAGGCGTTGGAGCGGGCCAGACACTAGCGCCGTGTGCGAGTGCGGAAGGTGGATGGGCCGATGCGGGTGACCCGCGTGACGACGGCGGAACTCGACCGTCTGGAGTTCCACGCCGTGCGGTCCGGTGAACACGGTGAGGTCGCCGCCCGGCTCCTCGACCTGGCCAACCGGGTCGACGCCGGGAGCGAGATCTCGCGTGCGGAGTTGTTCGTCCGCGCGGGGGAGCAGTGGGAGATCGCCCAGGAGTACGAGCGCGCCTGCGCCGCGTACCAGCGGGCGATCGACGACGGCGGCCCCACGGTCATCGACGCGCGGGCCCTCAGCGCGGGCGCCCTGCTCCAGCTCGACGAGATCGAGCGGGCCCACGCCCAGCTCGACCGGTTGCGGAGCGAGGAACCGCGCGGCCTTCAGACGTACCTCCACGTCTCCGAGGCCCTGTACGCCCACGACGACCTGGCGGGCGCCGAGCGGTGGGCGACCGAGGGGGCGCGCCGTTTCCTGCACCGCGACCTCACGCCCTACGTTCGGGACCTGCTCTGGGAGTTGCTGCGGATCCGTTTCCGGATCCGGGCCGACCTGGGGCTGCCCGAGGACGATCTGGATCGCCGCCTCGACGAGGAGTGAGTTTCGCGACGTGTCGCGCGGTGCGTGTGCGACACGCCCGGGACGCGGGTGACCGAGGTCGCTCAGAGACCCTGTGGCGCCCCGTGCGGCCCCCGTCGCCGGACCGGGTACACCAGGTTCCTCCGGCCTCTCAGGCCGGGCGACGAGGGCGATCCGACGCCCGTCGGCCTTCCCCGGCGGCCGGCGCGGGCACGGATCGCTCCACGGGAGTCCTAGGCTGGCCACGCCCCCTCGCCGCGGGGCGGGCGATGCCGTTCCACGTGCCCCGATACGGCCCCCATACCACGCCCTCAGGGCATGTTCGACGGCCGTCGAAGAATATGAGAAAACAGCGACACGCCATTATCTTGCGGTGGTTCCTAGCGTAGGCCCCTAGATGTAGTATCTGTCCCGCTGGTGCTTCACCCCTCAGGGTGACAGGCGACCCGGAGGGACTCCGGGAGCGACCCTGCCGGCCGAGTGGAACGCGACCGCTGTGAGAACACCCGGGACCCCCGAGATCCCGGTGCCCCACCGGACCGCGCGAACGAGGGCCGGGGACCGGCGCGCAAGCGCTAGTACGACCGGGGGCTTTGGGAGAGGGCGACCCGCGTGACACACCGATCGACGACCGTACGCACCCGGTGCTGCGGCCGCACGGTGAGCGCAGCGCGAGCCTGTAGCCACCGTCCCCACCCCGCCGGGACTTCTTCTATCGAGGTTGGAGCCGCTGTATGACCCTTGACGTCGAGGCCGTGCCCGCATCCGTTCGGCCCGAGCCGACCACCGAGGGCGCGCCCCCCACCGCCCTCGACCGGATCGAGCACGTCGTGACCGAGGCCTGTGCGCGGCTTTCCGGTGTTTCGGCGGAGAAGGTCCTGGTCGAGGCCCGCCGCGGCCTCTACCCCGGCATCCCCGACTCCGAGGTCGAGCTGGCGCTCATCATGGCCGCCCGCAGCTATGTCGAGGTCGACCCGGACTACTCCTACGTCGCCGCGCGCCTGCTGCTGGACAAGCTGCGACGCGAGGCCCTG
The DNA here is from genome assembly GCF_028882275.1 of Nocardiopsis sp. N85. GTDB lineage: Bacteria > Actinomycetota > Actinomycetes > Streptosporangiales > Streptosporangiaceae > Nocardiopsis > Nocardiopsis lambiniae. Next base: position 136 of record NZ_JARBUT010000039.1, on the reverse strand, counting down.
ACCTTCATCAGCGGCGTCTCCGACGCCGCCACCCAGTCCGAGATGGGCGGGCGTTACGCCTCCTACCTGGGCGCCTACGTCGGCCGCGGCATCGACCTGGGCCAGCTCGACCCGGCCCTGGCCAAGTTCGACCTGG
>NZ_JARBUT010000038.1 GCF_028882275.1 Nocardiopsis sp. N85 | reverse complement strand
CCCCGCCCCGCGCTTCAACCCCTCAGCCCTGATCCAACAACCGAGCGCAACGGATCAACCCCAAATGCGAGTACGCCTGCGGATGATTGCCCAACGCCCGCTCGCTCACCGGATCGAACTCCTCGGGCAACAACCCCGTCGGACCCGCGCAACCCACCAGATGCCCGAACAACTCCTCCGCCTCGGCCCGACGCCCCGTCACCAGATACGCCTCGATCAACCACGCCGTGCACAGATGGAACCCGCCCTCACCCCCGGGCAGACCATCATCACGGTGATACCGGTACACCGTGGGACCACTGCGCAACTCCGCCTCGATCGCGGTCACCGTCGACTGGAACCGCTCATCGGCCGGATCCAACAACCCCGACAGACCGATGTGCAACGACGCCGCGTCCAGATCGGTCCCGTCATAGGCCGTGGTGAACGCCCCCACGTCCTCGTTCCACCCCTTGGCGATCACCTCCTGGGCGATCCGCTCCCGCAACCCCTCCCAAGCCGGATCCACCCCACGCCCGTACACACCCGCCAACGCGATCGCCCGATCCAACGTCACCCAGCACATCACCTTGGAGTACACCCGCTGACGCGGCTCGTCACGCTCCTCCCAGATCCCGTGATCGGGCTCGTGCCAGCGCCGCGCCACCGCCCGGGCCATGTCCTGGACCAACTCCCAGTCCCGGTCGGCCAACACCCCCCGCACCCGCGCCAGATGCGCGATCAACTCCACCACCGGACCGAACACGTCCAACTGCACCTGGTGATCGGCCAGGTTGCCCACCCGCACCGGCCGCGACCCCGCATACCCCGACAGCGACTCGATGACCTCCTCGGGCCCCAGATCGGTGCCCCGCAACGAGTACAACGGCTTGAGCAACTCCGGACCCGGCAGCGTCGCCACCACATCGTGCACCCAGTCCAGGAACCGGTCGGCCTCGGCGGTCGAACCCAGATCCACCAACGCCTGCACCGTCAAGGCCCCATCACGCAACCAGCAGTACCGGTAATCCCAGTTACGGATCCCCCCGATCTCCTCGGGCAACGACGTGGTGGCCGCGGCCATCACCCCACCGGTGGGCGTGCACAACCCCCGCAACGTCAACGCCGAACGCGCCACCAGACGCCGCTCGACCTCGGGCAAAGCCAAGGACCCCACCCACGACGCCCACTCCCGCTGGGCCGCCCCACGCCGCTCGGCCTCGGCCACCGGATGGGCACCCAACACGTCGGTCCCGCACCGCAACTCCAACACCACCGGGCGCTCGGAGGTGGGCCGCACGGTGGCGTGGGCGATGTCGTCCACCCCGTCGTGATCGATCCGCCAGGCCACCCCGGGCGAGTACAACGCGATCGGGAAGGGCGCCCCCTGCACCACCAGCCCGTCGGGATGGGCGGTGATGCGCACCGGGGCCCGCCCGAAATCGGGGCGGGGCGCGAACTCCACCACCGCCGGCGCGGTACCGGTGATGGCCCGCACCAGATCGGTGCGGCCCGGCACGGTGTCGGTGGCCAGGTGATCGATGACCTCCAAACGCGAGAAACGGGTGCGCACCGTCATCGTGTCGGGCTCATAGCGCTGACCCAGGGGACGGCCCCTGTGAGCGGGGGCGATCGCGAACACCCCCGCCCCGCGCCCGCCCAACAACTCCGCGAACAACGCCGGGGAGTCGGGTTCGGGGTGGCACAACCACAACAGGCGTGCGTCGGGGCCCACCAACGCCACCGACGCCTGGTTGGACAGCAACGACATGCGCTCGATGGGGGTGGGGCGCTCCCCGAACACCCAGGAACGGCGCTCACCGGCCAGCAACGCCAGCAGGGCCGCCGCGGCCGGGGTGTGGGCGACCCGGTGCGCGGCCACCGACGGCTCGGACAGGTCCCCCACCCGCACCCCGGCGTCCGCGCCGCCCAGGTGCAAGAACACGGGTTCCTCGCCGTCACCGCCACCGATGTAGAGCACGGCGGTGGCGTCGGTCTGGGCGCGCAGGACCTCCAGGGCCTCGGCCTTGCCGTGGGCGGAGGGGTCCACGATCAGGTCGGTGTCGAACTCGGTGCCGTGCGCGCCGACCAGGCGCACCTCGGCGGGCAGGCGCGACAGCGCGGCCAGATCGCGCAAGGGGCGGGCGGAGATGACCGCGCACACCGTGCCGGGCAGCTCGGCCAGATCACGCAGGGCGCGCACGGCCTCGGGCAGGGGACGACGGTCCGGGGTGGTGTCGGCGTCCAGGGGCGCCAGAGCGCCGTCGTAGTCACAGGCCACCAGCAACCGCGAGGCCCGGGCCAGAGCCGACACACGCCGACGCACATCGGTGGGCA
>NZ_JARBUT010000037.1:3604-5571 GCF_028882275.1 Nocardiopsis sp. N85 | reverse complement strand
ACAACAAAGCGGAAACGCAAACGTCTTCCACGGAAGAGCACGAGCGGACCTTCGAGGTCCGGGGCTTGTACGGGAAGAACGGTTGTTTCTTGAGAACTCAACAGCGCGTGTTCGATTTTCTTTAAGCCATGTTTGTTTTGGCCCCGTCACACACGATCAGTGCGATCGGGTGTGCGAGGTTCCTTTGGATTCGGCCCGTGAGGGTCGAGTCGGGATTGCTTCTAGGTTTCCGCCCCCGTCGAGGGTGGCGGTGCACGACCTTTATGGAGAGTTTGATCCTGGCTCAGGACGAACGCTGGCGGCGTGCTTAACACATGCAAGTCGAGCGGTAAGGCCCTTCGGGGTACACGAGCGGCGAACGGGTGAGTAACACGTGAGCAACCTGCCCCTGACTCCGGGATAAGCGGTGGAAACGCCGTCTAATACCGGATACGACCCTCCTCCGCATGGTGGGGGGTGGAAAGTTTTTCGGTCGGGGATGGGCTCGCGGCCTATCAGCTTGTTGGTGGGGTAAAGGCCTACCAAGGCGATTACGGGTAGCCGGCCTGAGAGGGCGACCGGCCACACTGGGACTGAGACACGGCCCAGACTCCTGCGGGAGGCAGCAGTGGGGAATATTGCGCAATGGGCGAAAGCCTGACGCAGCGACGCCGCGTGGGGGATGACGGCCTTCGGGTTGTAAACCTCTTTTACCACCAACGCAGGCTCCACGTTCTCGTGGGGTTGACGGTAGGTGGGGAATAAGGACCGGCTAACTACGTGCCAGCAGCCGCGGTAATACGTAGGGTCCGAGCGTTGTCCGGAATTATTGGGCGTAAAGAGCTCGTAGGCGGCGTGTCGCGTCCGCTGTGAAAGACCGGGGCTCAACTCCGGTTCTGCAGTGGATACGGGCATGCTAGAGGTAGGTAGGGGAGACTGGAATTCCTGGTGTAGCGGTGAAATGCGCAGATATCAGGAGGAACACCGGTGGCGAAGGCGGGTCTCTGGGCCTTACCTGACGCTGAGGAGCGAAAGCATGGGGAGCGAACAGGATTAGATACCCTGGTAGTCCATGCCGTAAACGTTGGGCGCTAGGTGTGGGGACTTTCCACGGTTTCCGCGCCGTAGCTAACGCATTAAGCGCCCCGCCTGGGGAGTACGGCCGCAAGGCTAAAACTCAAAGGAATTGACGGGGGCCCGCACAAGCGGCGGAGCATGTTGCTTAATTCGACGCAACGCGAAGAACCTTACCAAGGTTTGACATCACCCGTGGACCTGCAGAGATGTGGGGTCATTTAGTTGGCGGGTGACAGGTGGTGCATGGCTGTCGTCAGCTCGTGTCGTGAGATGTTGGGTTAAGTCCCGCAACGAGCGCAACCCTTGTTCCATGTTGCCAGCACGTAATGGTGGGGACTCATGGGAGACTGCCGGGGTCAACTCGGAGGAAGGTGGGGACGACGTCAAGTCATCATGCCCCTTATGTCTTGGGCTGCAAACATGCTACAATGGCCGGTACAATGGGCGTGCGATACCGTGAGGTGGAGCGAATCCCTAAAAGCCGGTCTCAGTTCGGATTGGGGTCTGCAACTCGACCCCATGAAGGTGGAGTCGCTAGTAATCGCGGATCAGCAACGCCGCGGTGAATACGTTCCCGGGCCTTGTACACACCGCCCGTCACGTCATGAAAGTCGGCAACACCCGAAACTTGTGGCCTAACCCTTCGGGGAGGGAATGAGTGAAGGTGGGGCTGGCGATTGGGACGAAGTCGTAACAAGGTAGCCGTACCGGAAGGTGCGGCTGGATCACCTCCTTTCTAAGGAGTCTTTACAGGTCGGCATTTTCCTACGCCGGCCGGACTCGTGAGTGGACCCGATGGCTCCGGTTTCGATACCGGGTGGCCTGTCGGGGTGGCTTGGAGAGCATGAATCGAACTTCACCTCCGTGGGTCCTAGAAGCCTCGGGGGGCGCGCTGTTGGGTGTCTGAGGAA
>NZ_JARBUT010000037.1:0-3421 GCF_028882275.1 Nocardiopsis sp. N85 | reverse complement strand
GTGGTGTCGGGGTGTGCGGTTGGTGTTTTGATTTGTGAATAGTGTGCGCGAGCATCTTGTTATCTGTAGTGGCCAAGTGATAGTGGCATACGGTGGATGCCTTGGCACCAGGCGCCGATGAAGGACGTGGGAGACCGCGATAGGCCACGGGGAGCTGTCAACCTAGCTGTGATCCGTGGGTGTCCGAATGGGGAAACCCAGCCCGAGTTGTGTCGGGTTGCCGCCGCCTGAATGTATAGGGCGGTTGGTGGTGACGCGGGGAAGTGAAACATCTCAGTACCCGTAGGAAGAGTAAACAACAGTGATTCCCCTAGTAGTGGTGAGCGAACGGGGAAGAGGCTAAACCGTGCGCGTGTGATAGACGGCAGTCGTTGCGTGTGCGGGGTCGTGGGGTGTATCTGTCCGGGTCTGCCGATCCGGAGCATCTGAGGGTTCTTCTAGCTGAATCCGTTGGGAAGCGGAACCGTAGTGGGTGAGAGTCCCGTAGGTGAAGGAAGAGTCCGGGTGTTGGTACATACCCGAGTAGCGCGGAGCCCGAGAAATTCCGTGTGAATCTGGCAGGACCACCTGCTAAGCCAAAATACGTCCTGGTGACCGATAGTGCACTAGTACCGTGAGGGAAAGGTGAAAAGTGCCCCGGTGAGGGGTCGTGAAATAGTACCTGAAACCGTGTGCTGTCAAGCCGTCAGAGCTGGGGACTTGTTCCTGGTGATGGCGTGCCTTTTGAAGAATGAGCCTGCGAGTCATGGTGTGTGGCGAGGTTAACCCGGGTGGGGTAGCCGTAGGGAAACCGAGTCTGAATAGGGCGTTTGAGTCGCATGCTGTGGACCCGAAGCGGAGTGATCTACCCATGTCCAGGGTGAAGCGGGGGTAAGACCTCGTGGAGGCCCGAACCCACCAGGGTTGAAAACCTGGGGGATGAGGTGTGGGTAGGGGTGAAAGGCCAATCAAACTCCGTGATAGCTGGTTCTCCCCGAAATGCATTTAGGTGCAGCGTTGCGTGTTTCTTGCCGGAGGTAGAGCTACTGTTTGGCTGATGGGCCCCACAAGGTTACTGACGTCAGACAAACTCCGAATGCCGGTTAAGTGAAGCGTGGCAGTGAGACTGCGGGGGATAAGCTTCGTAGTCGAGAGGGAAACAGCCCAGATCATCAGCTAAGGCCCCTAAGCGTGTGCTAAGTGGGAAAGGTTGTGGAGTTGCTGAGACAACCAGGAGGTTGGCTTAGAAGCAGCCATCCTTTAAAGAGTGCGTAATAGCTCACTGGTCAAGTGGTTCTGCGCCGATAATGTAGCGGGGCTTAAGCACACCGCCGAAGCTGTGGAGCCTGAGACTTGTTCTCGGGTTGGTAGGGGAGCGTCGTGCGTTCGGAGAAGCCGCCGAGTGATCGTGTGGTGGAGGGCGTGCGAGTGAGAATGCAGGCATGAGTAGCGAGAGCAACGTGAGAAACGTTGCCGCCGATTGACCAAGGGTTCCTGGGGCAGGTTAATCCGCCCAGGGTGAGTCTGGACCTAAGGCGAGGCCGACAGGCGTAGTCGATGGATAACGGGTTGATATTCCCGTACCCGTGCACGAGCGCCCAGTATCGAATCAGGTGATGCTAACCACGCCGGCCTTGGGTGGTCCCTTCGGGGGTCGTCCGTGGGTTGGCCTGGGATCCGAGCTTGTAGTAGGTAAGTGATGGGGTGACGCAGGAGGGTAGCTCTACCCGGCGGTGGTTGTCCGGGGGTAAGCGTGTAGGCCGGGGGGTTGGCAAATCCGCCCCTCATGAAGGTTGAGACGTGATGCCGAGCCGTTTTCGGTGAAGTGAGTGATCCCATGCTGTCGAGAAAAGCCTCTAGCGAGTTCGTGAGCGGCCAGTACCCTAAACCGACGCAGGTGGTCAGGTAGAGAATACCGAGGCGGTCGGGTGAACCATGGTTAAGGAACTCGGCAAATTGTCCCCGTAACTTTGGGAGAAGGGGAGCCCTGTCCGGTGAAGGAGTTTTCCTCTGGAGCTGGGTGGGGTCGCAGATAGCGGGGGGAAGCGACTGTTTATTAAAAACACAGGTCCGTGCGAAGTCGTAAGACGCTGTATACGGACTGACGCCTGCCCGGTGCTGGAACGTTAAGAGGACCGGTCAACGGGGGTTCGCCCTTGTGAAGCTGGGAATCCAAGCGCCAGTAAACGGCGGTGGTAACTATAACCATCCTAAGGTAGCGAAATTCCTTGTCGGGTAAGTTCCGACCTGCACGAATGGCGTAACGACTTCCCCACTGTCTCAACCATGGGCCCGGTGAAATTGCACTACGAGTAAAGATGCTCGTTTCGCGCAGCAGGACGGAAAGACCCCGGGACCTTCACTATAGCTTGACATTGGTGTTTGGGATGGTTTGTGTAGGATAGGTGGGAGCCGGTGAAGTCGTCACGCCAGTGGCGGTGGAGGCGTTGGTGAAATACCACTCTGACTGTTTCGGGCATCTAACCTTGGGCCGTGATCCGGTTCGGGGACAGTGTCTGGTGGGTAGTTTAACTGGGGCGGTTGCCTCCCAAAAGGTAACGGAGGCGCCCAAAGGTTCCCTCAGCCTGGTTGGTAATCAGGTGTCGAGTGTAAGTGCACAAGGGAGCTTGACTGTGAGACGGACGTGTCGAGCAGGAGCGAAAGCTGGGACTAGTGATCCGGCACCGGCGTGTGGAAGCGGTGTCGCTCAACGGCTAAAAGGTACCCCGGGGATAACAGGCTGATCTTCCCCAAGAGTCCATATCGACGGGATGGTTTGGCACCTCGATGTCGGCTCGTCGCATCCTGGGGCTGGAGTTGGTCCCAAGGGTTGGGCTGTTCGCCCATTAAAGCGGCACGCGAGCTGGGTTTAGAACGTCGTGAGACAGTTCGGTCCCTATCCGCTGTGCGCGTTGGAGACTTGAGAAGGGCTGTCCCTAGTACGAGAGGACCGGGACGGACGAACCTCTGGTGTGCCAGTTGTCCTGCCAAGGGCATGGCTGGTTGGCTACGTTCGGGAGGGATAACCGCTGAAAGCATCTAAGCGGGAAGCCTGCTTCGAGATGAGGTCTCCTGCCTCCTTGAGAGGGTAAGGCCCCCTATAGACGATGGGGTTGATAGGCCGGGTGTGGAAGCCTTGTGAGGGGTGGAGCTGACCGGTACTAATAGGCCGAGGGCTTGTCCGCTGCAGATAATTGGGTGCTCGCGCATACATGTTCACATTGTTGATTGCTGTGTGAAATTCTTCCCTGTTCCGGGGCCTGCTTGTGGTGGGGTGTCGGGGTGTGGGTGTTGGTTTCCGTGGTGGTTATGGTGGGAGGGTCACACCCGGTCTCATTCCGAACCCGGTCGTTAAGTCTCCTTGCGCTGATGGTACTGCCCTGTGGTGGGGTGGGAGAGTAGGTTGCCGCCACGGTTTTTTTTCGGGTTGAGAGCCTTCCGT
>NZ_JARBUT010000036.1 GCF_028882275.1 Nocardiopsis sp. N85 | reverse complement strand
CCTGTGGTGGGGTGGGAGAGTAGGTTGCCGCCACGGTTTTTTTTCGGGTTGAGAGCCTTCCGTCCTCTTTTTTTTGGGGGTGGGGGGCTTTCCCTGTGTGTGGGGTTGGTGTGTGGGGGGGGTCGCCGTGGGCGGCCCCCCTCTTTTTTTGTGTGTGGGGTGGTGTGGGGTGGGGGGGCTTTTTTCGTGTTCGGCTGGGTCGTGGTGGTCGGGCGGGGGTTCGCGCTCTAGGTCCGGGGCCGACCACCGGGGTCGAAGGGAAGCAGCAACTCCCCCGGGGTCGTGCGGGAGCGGACGCCCTACGACCGCGGCCGGGGCCGAAGGAGAACGGCAACCCTTGGCCTCAGCCAGGAGCCCAGGCCCAGGCCCAAGGGAAAGGGAAACAGGAACCCCCAGAGCCGGGCCGAGAGCCCACGCCCCACGCCCATGCCCCTGGCCCCCAGTCCCAAGGGCAACGGAACCCCCGGGGCCGGGCGAGAGCCCACGCCCGACCACCGAGGCCCAAGCCGGAGGAGACCAGTACCCCCCGAGGCCGTGCGGGAGCGTCGGTCTCCGGTCGGGGCGGTACCTCCAGGCTCAAGGGAAAGCCAACCCACGGCCACCACGAGACCGCCCTCACGGTCGGGGGCGAGTCGAAAGCGCCTCAAGGCCCGGCGGACGTATGCTCTACCGTCATCGGCGGGAGCGCGGCCGAGACGGGCGCGAGGGCTGTTTCGCGGGCATGGCCTGGGGATCGGGCTCTCCCGGTGGTCGTGGGCGCTCTGAGAGCGCGGGCGACGGTCGGGGGACCCGCGTGTTGTGGGGGGAGGGGGTGAGGCTGTTGTCGGTCAGTCCTCGTCGGCTTCCGGAACCTCGATGAGCTGCCGCAGCAGCGTTACGAAGTCCTCGTCGCTCATCGCCGACCAGTCCACGTGCTCGTTCATGCTTGCGGTTTCCCCCGTCCCGGGCACCGATAAGCCTGCGGTAAGTGAATTGGTGTGAGAAGTCTGGGTTAACTACGCATAGAGCCAGGTCGGACGGATCAGACGCGGCGCTGGAGCGCGCTTCGGCATTCCGGGCAGCGGCATCGCTTGTTGTAACCCGTGACGGTCCCGTGGGGCAGGGACGGGTCGCGCTGTGCGATCAGGGTGGAGTCGAGCTGTTCGCCGAACGGCTTGAGGATCCGAGCGGTGGAGAACACCTGTCGCGGGCTGATCTCCAGCTCCGAGGCGGCCTCGTCGATGTGCTTCCCCATGCGGAGTTTCGCGATGAGGCGGGAACGGGTGCTCGGTGGCATCTCCGCTTCGGCGTTCGCGATCAACTGCTCGACGTCGTCGATGGGGTGGCTCATGGGTTTCCTCTACGTGTGCGGGCGAGCCCGCCTGGGCGGGCATCTCCTGCATCGTACGCGCTTTCCTTCACCGGGTATCGAGGTGCGTCCCCCAGGTCCCGGTGATGACACTTCCGGTGACCCGTGGTGCTCGTGGGATTCACTTGCCGGGAAGCGTTGATCGATGGGATCGGGGGACTTTCCTCCCTAATGCATCGAATCGGCGGCTGTTTTCTAGAAACTCATTGCTAGATGCTAGATGCCGTGTTTCGCTGGTCACATACCCTCGACACTCTCCGTCATTGGAACGGTGCCATGACCAGTCCCACGGTCCGCCGCCGGCGGTTGTCCGCCGAGCTTCGTCGTCGCCGCGTTCAGGCGGGGTTGACCCTCAGCGATGTCGCCGAGGAGTTGGAGTGGTCGCCGGCGAAGCTGGGGCATATCGAGACGGGTATCCGTAAATGGCCCTCGGTCATGGAGATCTCCGCCCTGCTGCGTCTGTACGGGGTCACCGGCGGGCAGCGGGAGGCGATCCTGACCCTGGTGCGGGAATCGCGGTTGCGGCCGTGGTGGACCGAGTACGAGGACGTCCTCTCCTCCGCCTACGTGGGCAACGAGGCGGGCGCGGTGGCCCTCCAGGTGTACGCGGGCATCCTCGTCCCGGACCTCCTCCAGGTGCCCGACTACACGGCGACCGTGGGGCGCGCCCTGGGCCACGGGGAGGACGCGGTGGAGCGGATGGTCGCCGCCCACCTCAAGCGCCAGGAGGTCCTGGAACAGGTCCAGTACCACGCGATCGTCGAGGAGGACGCCCTTCAACGGATCTCCGGTGACCGGGAGCTCCTGCGGGCGCAGACGACCCGGATCATCGAGGTGGCCTCCGGGTCGGATCGGGTGTCGGTGCAGTTGCTGCCGACCTCCGCCGGTCCGCATCCGGGGATCGCGGGTCCGTTCACGGTGTTGGAGTTCGACGAGGGCGAGGCCGCCCTGGCGTACGTGGACGCGACACAGGGAGGGGTGATCGTCGAGGCCGAGGAGGCGGTGGCATCCTGCAAGAGGGTCTGGTCGGAACTGACCCGGATCGCCCTCTCCCCGGAGACCACTCTCGGGATCCTGCGGCGGATGGCGCTCCTCACCTGACGGCTTGCTAGTCTGCTAGGTGACAACCTCATAAAGTTCTCTGTGGAGCCCTCTTGTGGGGGCTTCGGACGAACCGGATTCAACGAAAGGGTCCAGACAGTGAAGAAGATCATCGTGCTGGCGCTGGTGGCCCTCGGGGCTTTCGCCATCTACCGCAAGATCCAGGCGGACCGTGCCGAGCTCGACCTGTGGACCGAGGCCACGGCGGCCGGCGAGAACTGAGCCGGTACGGCGCGGCGCGCGCCGTCCGATGCCAGTGCGCGACACGAAGGCGTGGGTGGGCGGGTGCTCCCGTGGTGCGGCCCACGGCTTTGTGCTGTTGAATCCCTGAGTCATGGCTCCTCGGCCGTGGGCGTCGGGGGCGCGCCCTGGTGAGGGTATGCTCTGCGTAGCGACCGGGCCTGGTGCCGGGGTGCGAGGGGCCATAGCTCAGCTGGCAGAGCGCCGGTTTTGCATACCGGAGGTCAGGGGTTCGACTCCCCTTGGCTCCACACGGGAAAACAGCAGTTCAGACGTAGTAGACGGGGGCTCCTTCGGGGGTCCCCGTTCTCTGTTTCCGGCCCCCGGTACGCATTTGGTACGGGTGGCACACAAGTTGGTACAGAACACGGTCACCTCTTCGGCGTCTGCTTCGCCTTCCGGAGAGCGGCCGCCCGCGCGGTGCTCGTGCGCGTGGCCACCTCGTCGAGGCGGTCGGGGAACAGGTGCCCGTAGTGGTCGAGCGTCATCGTCGCCGTCTTGTGCCCCAACATGGTCTGCACGACCTTCACGTCCGCGCCGGCCGCGATGGCGAGGGACGCCGCGGTGTGCCGGAGCTTGTGCGCCGTGATGCCGCGGTCGGCAAGGCCCGCGGCGACCACGGCGGGATCGAACACCCGGCGCCGGAAGTTGTCGTACCGCAGCATGCCGCCCTCCGGAGCGGTGAACACCCAGGCGTCCGGCGCCCGGTCCTTCACTAGCGCCCGCAACTCCCGCACGAGGAACGGCGGCACGGGCACCGATCGCTGCTCGTGCGTCTTCGGCGTGTCCACGTACACTTCGCCGCCGTCCTTGCCGAACGCCTCGACGACACGGATGCGTTTCCGCTTGAGGTCGACGTTGCGCACCCGCACCGCGGCCGCCTCGCCGTAGCGCAGGCCCGTGTAGGCCAGCACGAGGACGAACACCCGGTACTCCCCCGCCGCCTTGCCCAGCAACTCGACCTGGTGGTGGTCAAGGTAGACGTGTTCCGCAGCGGGCAGGCGGGGGAGCTTGACGTCCGTCGCCACGTTCGCGGCGACCTTGTTCGACGCCACCGCGGAGTCGAGGACCATCGACAGCACGCCGTAGATCTTGCGCACCGACGACGCACTGAGCGTGCCGCCCCGGACACCAGGGGAGTTGACCAGTTCGGCAACCCAGGTCACCACGTCGTCGCGCCGGATATCCGCCACGGCCAGCTCTCCCCACCGGGGGAGCACGTACAGGTCGAGGTGGTCGCGGTAGCCCTTCCTCGTCGACCGCTTCAAGTCGTGCTGTGCGTCGAACCAGGCTTCGGCGACGGTGGACAGCTTCACCTTGCCGTCGCGGGGGTCGCGGTACGTGCCGAGCGCGAGTTGCGTCTCAAGCTCGGTTCGCCGGTTCTGGGCCTGGGGCTCCTTGGCGAACGTCTCGGCGCGCTCCTTGCCGCGCAGGTCGTAGTAGCGGACCCGCCACCGGCCGGGCGGGGTGCGCTTCGCCTTCCGGGCCGCCGCCGCGCGGTCGCGGTAGTCGGCGTGCTTGGCCCGGTCCTCGATCCATACTCGGGTCACGTCTCACCGTTCTCTTCTGCTCGTCGTCTCGCGTCCATGACGCTGTTCTGGCTCAGGCTTGAGGTGGTGGTGCCGTCGCTTCCGTGGTCCATCTCCAGATGCCACGGTCCGTCGATGCGGTTGCTCAGGAACCGGTCGATCTCCTCGACCGGACGCTGTTCATATGGCCGGTTCTCGGAGATGAATCGGCGGAGTCGTTCAAGCCATAGCCGGTCGTCATCACCTCGAAGTTCGTTGTCCGATCCCGGCTCCCAATAGGGGTGCTCCCCGTGTGCCCAGCGCCATGCTGTGCGCCACGGCGTGCTGCGCTCAGGGAGCACAGTCACACGGCCACCTGTGCTCTGAGGGGGGGCGGGAGGCAGTAGAAGCGTCACCGGGGATACGTCGAACACCATCGCCAACGCGACCAGGTCGTCAGTGTCCACGCGGCGCTTCCCTTCTTCGATACGGGACAGACCCAGCGTGGGGATTTCACGCCCAACGGCTGTCAGCCGTCGCGAGAGCTCGGCGTAGGTGAGGCTGCGGGCTTCCCGGATGCGCTTGACGTTGTGTCGGACTGTGTCGCCGATCGGTCCGAGCGGGTTCTTCTGTGTACTCATGTCTCCCAGGATCGCATCATTTTGATGGTCCTCCCTCCACGTCCTGTTCGCTGCTTCGATCACCTTGACGCTACCGAAGGAGGTCGATACGCTTCGATCGTAGAACCTATCAAGATGATAGGTCAAGCTATCGAGAGGTATTGATCGGGATGACGGCTCAGCAGCACCTCACCCCGGCGGACTTGGCCAAGCGGTGGAAGTCCAGCACTCAGACGCTGGCCAACATGCGGTGCCGAGAGCAGGGGCCGCGCTGGATCAAGTGCGGGCGCCTCGTCCGCTACCGCCTGGCCGACATCGAGGCATACGAGGAAGCCCAGGCCCACGGCGGCGCCGCCGCATGAACCCCGCCGGCCCCACCCCACACATGCGAATGGCCGGGGCTGCCACCCCGGCCACCGCGAAACGGACTCCCATGCCTCAGGAAGTCATGACCAGCGTACGACAGCACCACCACCAGCCCCCGGCCCTCACCGGAACCGTGGTCCTCACCTGCGAACTCCGCCAGGAATACCCCGACAGCATCCTTGCCGGAATCGACGGCGCCACCGCGCCGGCCCCGCCCCGAGACCCGAACGCGGGCACCCTGCCCCCGGCCGCCCTCGACGGCATGCACGTCGTGCTCGACATCGGCGACGCCCCTGGGTTCCTCCCCGGGTGGGGGGCCGGGTGGGAGGCGTCCCTCACGGCCCGCCTCGTCCACCGGGCCGCGTCCGTCGAGGTGCGTGGCACCAACCCCCTCGGAGTCGCCCGCGTCCGCTCCGATCTCGCCCACGCTCTCGCCCACCAGGACGACGACGGCGTTCCTGTCGTGGTGATGCCGTGACCGCCCTCGACCGTGTCCGCGACGCCCTCGACGCGCATGGGCACGCACCCCACGGAGACACCCAGCTCTCCGCCCGGTGCCCCGCACACGAGGACCGGGCCCCCTCACTGTCGGTCGGTTACGACGGCGGCAAGGTCCTGGTGTCCTGCAAGGCCGGTTGCGACGTCGAGGACGTCGTCGCGGCCCTGGGCCTGCGCATGGCGGACCTGTTCGACGAGGACGTCGAACGCCGCCCGGAGTGCGACCACCGGCGCCCGTGGAAGACGTGTGACCTGGTCGCCAGCTACCACTACGCCGACGAGGCCGGGGAGGTGCTGTACACCCAGCGCCGGTACCGGTGCCGTGCGTGCGGGGCGAAGACGTTCCTGCCGCACAACCCGAAGACGAGGAAGGCCGGCCTGCCGCGTGGCGTGCGGGTGCTGTACAACCTGCCCGCCGTCGTCGAGGCCGCCCGCGCGGGTGGCACGGTCGTGGTGGTCGAGGGAGAGAAGGACGCCGACCGGCTCAACGCCATGGGGCACGTGGCGACGACGAACGTCAACGGGGCCGCGGCCCGGTGGGAGGACTCCTACACGGACGCGCTCCGCGGCGCGCACGTCGTGATCATCGCGGACAATGACGGCCCCGGCATCGGGCACGCCCGCAAGATCGCCCAGGCGCTCGACGGGGCCGCCGCGAGCGTGCGCGTGCTCCGTTCCCCGCTCGACCGCAAGGGCGCCGACGTCTCCGACCACCTCGCCCACGGGCTCACCCTCGACGACCTCGTGCCCCTCGACGAGGCGCCCGCGGAAGACCTCGACGAGGTCCCCGCCGACGACGCCCAGGACGACGAGACGACCGGCGACCCCGTCGCCGATCGCCTTGCCGCCCTGCGCGCCCTGCTGATCGACTCCGCTGGGCTCGACAACATCCCCCCGCCCGAACCCATCATCGACAGCGTCCTGTTCCGCGACAGCCTCGCGTGGCTCCACGGCAAACCGGGCCACGGCAAGAGCTTCGTCGCCCTGGACTGGGCAGGGAGCGTAGCTGTCGGCCGTGCGTGGCAGGGACACCACGTCACCCGCCCCGGGGGAGTCGTGTACCTCGTTGCCGAAGGCGTGACCGGTGTCCGCCAGCGCGTGCGCGCCTGGGAAGCCGCCGCCGGTACGCCCATGACCGGGGTCCGGTTCCTGCCCGTCGCCGTGCAGCTCCTTAGCCCCATCGACCGAGACGCCTTCGTCGCCCTGGTCGCCGAACTCCGACCCGTCCTGATCATCATCGACACTCAGGCCCGCGTCACGGTCGGCGCCGACGAGAACAGCGCCCAGGACATGGGCCGCCTCGTTGCCGCAGCCGACGCCCTACGAGAGCAGACCAGCGCGTGCGTCCTCTTGGTCCACCACGAGGCCCGCGCCGGTGACACCCTGCGGGGCTCCACCGCCCTCGAAGGCGCCGCGCACACCCTCATCCGGGCGCACAAGGACGGCCCGACTGTGCGCATCGACTGCATGAAGCAGAAGGACGCCGAACCGTTCCCGCCCCTCCTGCTGCGACTGGTCCCCCGCGGACCCGGGGCCGTCCTGGAGTCCCATTCCGGCATGGGACCGGGCAGTGACCTCTCCCCAACCGACGTGAAGTTGCTGGGGATCATGCGGGACTCATTTGGGACTACCGGCGCCACCGGAGCCCAACTTCGGGAGACCTCCGAGATACCGAAGTCGAGCTTCTACCGGGCGTTGAACACGCTGGTCGAGCGGGGTCTAGTCGTCAACACCGGCACCGACAAACGACCGTTCTACGTCCTGCCGGAAGACACCACACCGAAGACAGTCCCAACCAGTCCCACGGGAGCGCCAGAGACCAGTCCCAAGTCCCACACCCCTACAGGGGTGGGACCGGTGGGACTGAGACCTCCCAGAAGACCCCGTGCCGAGCGTGCAGCAAGCCCCAGCGCAACACCGAAGGGTCGCCCTACTGCTTCGACTGCCGCCCTCACCACGGCGCGGCCTGACCCCTTCCACGCCCCGGACCGCGCCGGGGCCGCCCCACCAACCCGAAGACCTCACACCGAACGGAGCACCACCCCGTGAGCGACCTCATCCCCTCCCACGTCGACGGCTACAAAGCCCTCTCCGTCGTCCCCGACCTCACCGAGAACCTCCCCCCGGAGATCCGCGAAGGCATCGCCCGCCGCCGCCTCGTCGCCACCGGCCACCCCTGCCCCTGCGGCGCCGCCCCCGTCCGCCTCAACCGAGCCCAACGCCGCCGCATCGCCGCCCAACGCCGCCACGGCAACACCGACGTCATCCGCGTCCCCGTCATCCACGAAGACGACTGCCCGGCCGCCGATGACGTCCTCAACGCCCTCGCCAACCGGCACGGCATCACCCTCCGGCGGTGGATGTGACCCGCCCCCACGCTGGCCGCACCCTCTCCGAAGCCACGAACGCCCACTACGGCGTGAGCAACGACGCCGCCTAACCCACCACCACACCCACTCCGGAGCCGCCCCGCACCCACCCCGCGGGGCGGCTTCCCCACACCCCGGACAGGACCCCGCACATGCCCCACAACCCCGACCCGACCCGCGCGACGATCGGTCGCCCCGCCCCTCGTGACGACGTTAGGCACCACTCCTTTAGGCACCGCCGATCGCAAGGTGAACGGTGGTCGGCCTACCTGCCCGACCAGGACGAAGCCGCTCACCTCGCCGCCACGTTCGGAGCGACCCTGCGCCGCCTGCGCACCGACCGGGGCCTGTCCGTCCGAGGGTTGGCCAGCCGGGCGATGGTCGCCCACACCACCGTTCTCCGCCTCGAAGCTGGGCTGAGGCGCCCCCGCCCGGTGATCATCGAGGCGTTGGCGAACGCCCTCGACCCCCACGACCCCGAACCGGCCCGTGAGGCGCTCACACGCGCGGCCGGGGGCTCGCTGCGCCCCGACACAGAGAGGGGTGTGAGAGCGCACCACAGGCGTGTGTGGAAGGTCGTGGAAGAGCGCGGGCTCATGGGTGCGCTCGTGCGGCACGTGGCCGTCTTGGTGGCCGCTGGAGAGGGGGACCGGTGAGCCGTGGAGAGGACTTCTGGAAGCGCTTTGAGGCGGCACAGGAGGTGGGCGTCCGGATGCGCGCACAGGATCGGTTGCGGCGCCTGCGGTGCGGGAAGACACCTCCGCTCACCACGGAGGAACTGGCTGAGTGGCGCGTCAACGTCGACGACCCGGCGCCGACCCTGCGGAAGATCACCTATGACACCCGACCGAAGGCCGGGCGGGTGGTGGCCACCCCGGGGCCGCGGGAGGGGGAACTCCTGTGGTGGGTCGACCGTGTGCTGTACACCGACGACCCCGACGTGATCCGGTGGTGCGCGCTCAAGCGGACCACGGTCGAGGATGCCCCCGGCGGGGTCCCGGCCGCGCACGTCGCCCAGGTCGAGGCGGAGCAGCGGCGCCGCGCCGCCCGACGTGAGGCCCGGAAGCGGAAGAAGGCCGCCAGCGAAGACGCCGACGGCCGAACCTCAACAGACGGTTGGTAGGCGTAGAACAGGGCCGCCGGGATCTCCCAACACCGGCGGCCCTGCTGTTGCCCGGCACCCCTTGCGGCCGGGCTGCGGCGCCTTCCCTCCCCAGGTGTCGGCCGGGATGGGGCACCGCGTCTCGGTGCCCGCACGCCCGGGAGAGAGGTCCCGGACGTGCGGGGGTATCAGTCGCCGATCGCCCAT
>NZ_JARBUT010000035.1 GCF_028882275.1 Nocardiopsis sp. N85 | reverse complement strand
TGGGGTTGATCCGTTGCGCTCGGTTGTTGGATCAGGGCTGAGGGGTTGAAGCGCGGGGCGGGGATGGGACGGTGCAGAACCCCCGCCGTCGTCCCGGAACGGACCTGACGAAGACCACCGCCGACCCCTGCGCCGCCAAAGGCGCCTTCGAGGTGGTGACGATCTCGTCTCCGCGTTGGTGTGCGACAGGGTCATGGCGGTATCCGCCACGTCAGCAGGCCCACATCACGCGCAGCCGGGCACGGGCGAGGATCCGAGTGACGTGCGGGTGCCGTTTCCGGCGAGCCGGTTGACGTCGGTGACCGTGGCCTCGATAGGGCTCGTTGATCGATTCTCTGCGGGGCGTGCCCCCGGAGACGATCGGACGACCTCGGCCCGGCGGGGATGGCGGAACTCATCGTGGTCGTCGGACGGCTCGCACAACCGGCCACGCACCCACCGGGACCGAGAGGTCACGGACTCACCCGAAAGGGCTGCACCAAGGATGGTCCTCCCATGAGCGCACCCCCCAGGGCGCGGTGTGCTCCCGCCCGGCGCGCCTTCGTCCGACCGCGGCACGCGAAAGGCGGCCCCGCGGCCCGGAGGTGACCGGGAGTGTGGGCCGCGGGGCCGCTGGTGTGGCACGCGCTTCATCGGGCCGGACGCGCCCTCACCGTCGGGGAGGGCGCCCGCCGACGTGTGGTCGGTCCGGCCGCTCTCCGCGGCCGGACCCGGGGCGGGACACCGTCACTTCGTGGAGCCCGCGAACACCCCCTGGACGAAGTACCTCTGGAAGGCGAAGAACACCACCAACGGCACCACCATCGACAGGAACGCCCCCGACGCCAGCAGGTCGATGTTGCTCCCGAACTGCCGCAGTTGTGAGCGCAACGCCACGGTCAGCGGCGCCGCGTCCGGGCTGGTGAACACCAGTGCCACCAGCATGTCGTTCCACACCCACAGGAACTGGAACACCGCCAGCGACGCCAGCGCCGGTCGGGCCACCGGCAGGACCACCTTGCGGAAGATCCGCCATTCCCCGGCCCCGTCCATACGGGCCGCCTCCAGCAGGTCGCGCGGGATCCCCACGAAGAAGTTCCGCAGCAGGAACACCGCGAACGGCAGCCCGAACGCGACGTGGAACAGGATCACCCCGGTGATCGACCCGAAGATCCCCATCGCCCCGTACATCTGTGAGATCGGGATCAGCGACGCCTGGATGGGCAGTACCAGCAATCCCACCACGCCCACCATGACCCAGTCGCGCCCGGGGAAGTCGAGCCACACCAGCGCGTAGGCGGCCAGCGCCCCGATGAACACGACCAGCACCGTCGAGGGCACCGAGATGTACACGGTGTTGAGGAACGACTGGAGGACGACCTGGTTGTCCAGCAGCCTCTCGTAGTTGTTCAGGGTCAGTTCGGTGGGTTCCAGGAGGATCGTCCACCACCCGCTGTTGGTGTTGGCCGACTCCGACCGCAACGACACCAACAGCAACCCCACCACGGGGATCATCCAGAACAGGGCGATCAGCACGAGAACGCACTGGAGCGTCCCGTTCCCGAGACGGTCGACGAGTCGGCTGACGGCACCCCGGCGGGGGGCCCCGGACACCGACACCTCGACGACGGAGGGTGTACTCCGGGTCGGCGTGCTCACGAGCGCTCCTTGCGGAATCGGCGGATGTTGAAGTACATGATCGGCAGCACCAGGACCAGCAGCAGGACCACGAGCGCGCTGCCCAGCCCCTGGTTGCCGCCCGCCCCGAAGGACACCTGCCACATCTGGAGGGCGATCACGCTCGCGTCGGCCTGGACCGACCCGGGCGCGATGACGAACACCAGGTCGAAGATCTTGAGGACGTTGATCACCAGGGTCACGAACACCACCAGCAGCAGTGGTCCCAGCAGCGGGATGGTGACCTTGCGGAACACCTGCCATTCGGTGGCGCCGTCCACCCGGGCGGCCTCCAGAGCGTCGCGGGGGATGGCGGCGAGCCCGGCGGCGATGAACGTGATCGCGAAACCGGTCATGATCCACACCCACGCTGAGATGATCACCGGTGTGATCAGGCCGGATCCCAACCAGGTCAGCCCGTTGAAGGGTTCGGTGAAGTTCTCCTCCACCAGGTGCAGCGTGTACTCGCCGGGTGCCAGGTCGGGTAGGACGAACCGTCCGTCGTCGCCGGTGGTGGCGGTGGCGACGACCTCGTTCCCGCTCAGCGCGCGCACCGTCACCCGGGGCATGCCGTTCTCGCCCTCGTCGATGACGCCGGGTTCCCCGCCCAGGGCGGAGTCCAGCCAGACGACGCCCTGGAGGACGTCGGGCTCGGCCTCGGGCAGGCCCGCCGCGGCGGCCTGTTCGGGCAGCGCGCCGGGGCGGATGCCCACCAGGGGCAGGGTGACCACGTCTCCGAGGGAGTGGGCGCCCGTGGTGGTGTACCCGCCCAGGGTCGGGTCCGCGGCCAGCCCCTCGCGGGGGCGGGCGCCCGGGTACTCCGAGGGGGCCGCGAACACGTCGTGCACGGTCACGATGGCCGCGTTGACCACGCCCCGTTCGGGGCTCTCGTCGTAGACGAGCCGGAAGATGATGCCGGAGGCGAACAGTGAGATCGCCATCGGCATGAACAGCAGGATCCTGAAGGCGGTCGCCCAGCGGATGCGTTCGGTCAACACCGCCAGGATCAGCCCCAGCCCGGTGACCAGCGCCGGGGCGACCAGCACCCAGATCCCGGTGTTGCGGATCGCGGTGAAGGTGCGCTGGTCGGTGAACATCCGCTGGTAGTTGTCCAGTCCGACGAACCGGTCTCCGGAGCCGTCGAAGAGACTGCGCACCACGGAGTACACGGCCGGGTAGGCGAGGAACACCGCCAGGAACAGCAGGGCGGGCAGGAGGAACAGCGCGGCCGGGCCGAACAGTCGGCGCAGGCGGCCCGGTCGATGGTCGGATACGGGTCCCCCGGGGGGCGGGGCGGCGCCCCCGCCGGTGTCGCCACCGGCGGGGAGCGTGTCATCGGTGATCATGTCAACCCTGGTCGTGGATGCGGGAGCGGGAACGGGAGCGAACGGGAGCGGGCTCGTCATTCTCCGTAGGCTTCGGCGGCCTCCGCCTCCAGACGCTCCATGGTCCCCTCGACGTCGGAGGGGTCGCCCAGGAAGTCCTGGAGGGCCTGCCACATGCCATCGCCGACGGTGGCGCCGAAGGCGGCGGGCTGCAGGTCGGACAGGTCGAAGCGGATGTTGTCGCCGGCGGTGACGATCTGTTCGGCGACCTGGCCGGTGAGCGGGTCGGCGTAGGTGTCGGCGGTCACGTGCCGGTTGGGCGAGACGAACCCGCCCTGGGCGGCCCATTCGCCCGCGGCCTCGGGGGAGCTCAGGAAGCGCAGCAGTTCCATGGTGGCCTCGTCATCGGTCATGGCCACGGCGGCGTCGCCGGCCACCACGACGGCTTCACCGTCCCCGGCGATGTAGGGGAACCGGTAGTGCAGGGCCTGTTCGCCGACGGCCGCGTCGGTGCTGGAGGAGACCACGCCGCCGATGAAGTCGGCGCCCACCACCATGGCGGCGGAGGGGTCGTCGTTGAACACGTTCGTCACCGAGGTGGGGAAGTCGGTCTGAAGGGTGCCGGTACCGCCGGCGAGCAGGTCCGGCTCTCCCCAGACCTCGGCCAGGGTTTCGAGGGTCTCCTGGACGCTGGGGTCGGTCCAGGGGATCTCGTGCGCGCTCAGCGCGTCGTACTTCTCCGGGCCGGCGATCTGGAGGTAGGCGTTCTCGAACCAGTCGGTGAGGACCCAGCCGTCGGCGCCCGCCACCGAGAGCGGGCTGACGCCCACGTCGGCCAGGTCCCGGGACAGCTCCGTGAACTCGTCCCAGGTCTCGGGGACCTCGGCGCCGGTCTCCTGGAAGAGGTCGTCGTTGTACCAGACGAGGGACTTGTTGGTGACCTTCAGGTACACGCCGTACGCCTGTCCGTCCACGGATCCGATCTCGCGCCAGGCGTCGGCCATGTTGGCGTCCATGTCGGTGATCACCTCGTCGGTGAGGGGCACCAGCGCGCCCTCCGAGACGAAGTGGTGGACGAGGCCGGGCTGGGGGATGAGCGCCACGTCGGGCACGTCACCGCCCTGGATCCGGGTCTGGAGGACGGTGGACAGTTCGTCCCCCACGCCGCTGTAGGTCACGGTGGCGCCGGTCTGGGACTCGAACAGGTCCAGGACCTGCTCGAAGGCCTCCTGTTCGGCGCCGGCCCAGGGGCCGACGATCTCCAGGTTCACCGATCCGAGGTCGGTGTCGGAGCCGCCACCGCCACCGCAGGCCGTGGCGGCCAGGGTCAGGGCCAGGGCGGCGGCGGTGACCGCCGGGGCACGGCGCGCGGCACCGCGTGGAGCACGCCGGGTGGAGAGGTCGGGACGGGACGAGGGAGAGGGGGATGACGTCATGGGTCTCACTCCTGGGAGTCGTGGTCGTGGATGGCCTTGCCGGTGGCCGGGTCGAAGAAGTGGAGCCGTTCGGTGTCGACGGCGATGGTGATGTCCTGGCCCTCGAAGACATGGGTGCGGGGGCTGAAGCGACCGACGAGGACCACGCCCTCGGAACCGGTGGAGAGGGTGTCGTCGGCGCCCGCGTCTCGGGCCAGTTCGCGGGTGTCCTCGGTGACGACGGGGTCGGCGCCCAGGGGGAAGTGGACCAGGACGTCGGAGCCCATGGCCTCGACCAGGTCGGCGACCGAGGTGAGGGTCGCCCCCTCGGCGGCGCCGACGATCGCGGCGTCCTCCATGTCCTCGGGGCGGATGCCCAGGACGACCTTGGCCCCGGCGTAGCCGCGCAGGGCGGGCCGTCGGTGCAGCAGGCCTTCGGGAAGGTCGAGGGTCTGGTCGCCCAGGCGCAGACGGAAGTGTCCGTCGTCGTCCGTGAGGGAGGCGATGAGCAGGTTCATGCCGGGCGAGCCGACGAAACCCGCGACGAACAGGTTGCGGGGGTGGTCGTACAGCTCCTGGGGTGGTCCGACCTGTTGCAGGACGCCGCGTTTCATCACGGCGACCCGGTCGCCCAGGGTCATCGCCTCGGTCTGGTCGTGGGTGACGTAGACCGTGGTCACGCCCAGGTCGCGCTGGATGCGGGCGATCTGGGCGCGCATCTGCACGCGGAGTTTGGCGTCCAGGTTGGACAGGGGTTCGTCCATGAGGAACGCCCGGGGACGGCGGACGATGGCCCGCCCCATGGCCACCCGCTGACGCTGGCCGCCGGACAGGTTGCCGGGTTTGCGCTGGAGGTGCTCCTCCAGTTCCAGGATCCGGGCGACCTCGCGCACCCGCTCCTCGATCTCCGCCTTGGGCAGTTTGCGCAGGCGCAACCCGAAGGCGATGTTCTCGAAGATGTTCAGGTGCGGGTACAGGGCGTAGGACTGGAAGACCATGGCCACGTCGCGATCCCGTGCGGGGACGTCGTTGACGACGCGGTTCCCGATGCGGATCGTTCCCTCACTGATCGACTCCAGCCCGGCGATCATGCGCAGGGCGGTGGTCTTTCCGCACCCGGAGGGGCCGACCAGGACGAGGAACTCGCCGTCCTGGATGTCCAGGCACAGGTCGTTCACGGCCCTGGTCCCGTCGGTGTAGACCTTGCCCAGGCCGTCGATCACTATCTCCGCCACGGCGTCTCCGTCTAGAATGGTGGCGGCCGGACCGGGGCCGCCGTCGAACCGGTGTCGCCGGGGCGGGCGGACCTGTCATGTGACCCCCGCCACCCTGCGGCGACGTGAGTTGACAGTAATGCGGGGCACCCTAAGGAAGCCTTAACGCACCGTCTCATTCGACTTAAACCGGCGGCCCCTCCTCCCCGTTCGGTGGGTTCCCGGTGCGTTCGTCCTGTTCGGTCGGTGTCTCGGGGCTCGTGCGGCGCTTCATCCTTGGTTAACGTGAGCGCATGGCGACGGTGTTGTTGGTGGAGGACGACCCCATGGTGCGCGGGGCCCTGATGCGGGCCCTGAGTCACCTCGGGCATGTCGTGCACCCCGTGGGCACGGCCTTGGAGGCGTTGCGCGAGGCGACCGAGCACACCCCGGATCTGGTCATCCTCGATCTGGGGCTGCCCGATCTCGATGGCGCCTCGGCCCTGCGCATGCTCCGGGGGTACAGCGATGTCCCGGTGATCGTGGCGACGGCGCGCGGCGACGAGCCCACGATCGTGCGGCTGCTCAACGACGGCGCCGACGACTACGTGGTCAAACCGTTCTCCAGCGCGCAGCTGGCCGCGCGCATCAACGCGTTGCTGCGGCGGTCCTCGCGCGGCCCCTCCCGCGACGACGAGCAGGCCGATCTGGTCGTGGGCGATCTGGTCATCAGCCTGGAACGGCGCGAGGCGGTGCTGGAGGGTCGGGTCCTGGACCTGTCCCGCCGCGAGTTCGACCTGCTCGCCCACCTGGCCGAGAACGTCGGTAAGGTCGTCACCCGTCGCGAACTCGTGGAGACGGTCTGGCACCAGCACCCGTTGGTGGGCCACGACCAGACCATCGACGTGCACGTGTCCTGGCTGCGCCGCAAACTCGGGGAGAGCGCGGGGCATCCCCGCTACCTGCGCACGGTGCGCGGCGTCGGCCTGAAGATGGTGGAACCCGGGTGAGGGGCCTCCTCGCGCGTCTGGTGACCCTGACCACCGCCCTCGTGGCGGTGGTGATGCTGGCGGTGGCGACGCCGTGGCTGTGGTGGGACACCCGCGAACGCGCCGAGGGCCGGGTCCGGCTCCAGGCCGACCTGGTCGCCACGGCGGTGTCGGTGGACGCCGACCCCGACGCCCTGCACCGGGTGCTGGCCGCCGTCCCGGCCGGGCAGCGCGGGCACGCCGCCGTGCACCTGCCCGGCCGCCCCGCCGTCGGTGCCAGCCGTTCGGCGGCCGACGACGTGGAGGCGGCGCGCGTCGGCGAGGTCGACCCCGTCCGGGTGGAGGGCGGCACGGTGCACCTGTCGGCGGCCCGTACCTCCGAGGGGGAGGTCGCCGTGGTGGAGGTGTACCTGCCCGCGGGCACCGTTCTGGGCGAGGTCCTGCCGGTGCTGGCCGGTCTGGTGCTCGCGGCGGTGCTCGCGGTGCTCGGCGCGGTCGTCGTGGCGGATCGGCTCAGCAGGCCCGCTCTCCGGGCCCTGCGCGCGCTGGCGATGACGGCCGTGAGCATCGGTGAGGGCAGACTCAACGCCCGGGTGCGGGTGCACGGACCGCGTGATCTGGTGGTGCTCGGGGATTCCATCAACGCGATCGGCGAGCGTGTCCAGGATCTGCTCTCCAAGGAACGGGAGATGGCCGCCGACGTCTCCCACCGGCTGCGCACCCCCTTGACCGCGCTGCGTTTGGACGCCGAGTTCCTGCCCGACACGGAGGGCGAGCGGATCAGGGACGCGATCGCGGCCCTGGAACGGGACGTGGACGACATCATCCGCAACGTGCGTCCGAGCGCCGGGTCGCTCGCGGGGGAACGCGAGTGCGATCTGGCCGAGGCGGTGCGCTCACGGATGGGGTTCTGGTCCATGCTCGGCGGCGACCAGGGGCGACAGGTGGAGGTGGACCTGCCCGGTGGGCCGGCCCGGGTGGCGCTGCCCTCGGAGGAGTGCGCGGCGGTGCTCGACGCCCTGGTCGGGAACGTGTTCCGGTACACCCCGGCGGGGAGTCCGCTGTCGGTGACCGTGGTCCGGCACGCCGGGTGGGTGACGTTGAACGTGGAGGACGCCGGTCCGGGGTTCGCCGACCCGGCGTCGGCGTTGCGGCGCGGGGCCAGCGGCGGGGGTTCCACGGGGTTGGGGCTGGACATCGTACGGCACGCGGTGGAGGCCACCGGGGGAACCGTGCACCTGGAACGCGGAAGGTTGGGCGGGGCTCGGGTGCGGGCCCGCTTCGCCGAGGTGGGCGTTCCGCACGAGGCCGATCAGCCCCGAGCGTGGCGTCTGCGTCGATCCGGCTGAACGGTCCGTACTTCGGCTCCGTTTCGGGTCGGCGCAAAATCGTTGACTTCTCGGGTTATCAGGGTCACTTCGTCCTTTTTCGCTGCTATGTGCGCGTGTGCGGTGACCACCTGTGGCCACCGGCCCCGTTATTCGCCGGAATCCGGTAGCGAAGCGTGGTGGGATGACCTCCATGAAGACCCAGACCCCCGTGCGGATCAGTCCCGCGGCCGAACTCATCGCCGCCTTCGTCTCCACCGGTCCCGCCTTCGGCGATCGCGCCGGACTGGCACGGTTCCTGCGCGCCCACCGCCTGGCGACCGAAGGGGCCATCCCGATCACCCTCGCCGATCTGGACGAGGCCATCGCCCTGCGCGAGGGCATCCGCGCCGTCCTGGAGAACGCCCCCGAACCCGACCCCGAGGTGCTCGCCCGCGGCCAGAAGGTGCTCGACGGCCTCCGCGTCACCGTGCGCCTCCAGCCCGGACGCGAGCAGCTCGCCCCCGCCGTCGTGGACGAGGTGCGGCGGGGCCTGGCCCGTATCGCCGGCGCCTGGGCGAGCGTGCTCTCCACCGGCGAGTGGCGTCACCTGCGCCACTGATCCGGGGCGGCCCACGCGTGCGATCGGTGCGCGGGGATCCGGGCGGACCCTGACGGGACGCCCCCGCGCGAGGGTGGGCCCTCCGTGGGACGGGCCACGGCCGTCACCGACCGTCCGGGGAGGGACCCGTGCCCGGCTCCGCCGTGCTCTCCCTCCCCTCGATCCCGGGAGCCGTCCCCGCCCACGCCGCGTCATGGGGGTACGCGGGCTCCCGCGGGGGGCGACTCGGCCCGCCTGTGCGAGGAGCGCGGCCGGCCGGGTGTCGAGGCGGGGGAGTGGGCCGATCACCGGTGCGGCCCTCTCGTCCTCGGGCCTTCGATGATCGGGCGGTCGTACGTCCGGGGCCGAACGCCGCCGCCCGGCCCCGGGGATCCGGGACCGGGCGGGGACACCCGTGACACGGGTCTCAGTCGTCGTCGCGGTGGCGCAGGTAGCGTTCGAACTCGCGGGCGATCGCGTCGCCCGAGGCCTCCGGCAGTTCCGCCGTGTCCTTGGCCTCCTCCAGGCCCCGCACGTAGGCGGCGATGTCCTCGTCCTCGGCGGTGAGGTCGTTGACCCCCGCCTCCCACGACGCCGCGTCCTCCGGCAGCGACCCCAGCGGCACCGTGGCGCCCGCGAAGTCCTCCACCCAGGCCAGCAGCGCCAACGTCGCCTTGGGGCACGGCGGCTGCGCCACGTAGTGGGGGATGGCCGCCCAGAGGGACACGGCCTCCACCCCGGCGGTGGAGAACGCCTCGTGCACCACGCCGACGATGCCGGTGGGCCCCGCGTAGGTGGTGGCCTCCAGCCCCATCTCGGCGCCCAGCTCGCGCGGGGACGCCATGCCCGTCACCGGGATCGGCCGGGTGTGCGGGGCGTCGGCCAGCAGCGACCCCAGCATCACGGCGCGCCGTACTCCCAGTCCCCGGGCGACCGACATGAGGTCGGCGGCGTAGGAGCGCCACCGCATGTTGGGCTCGGGGCCGGTGACCAGCACCACATCACGCCCGCCGGGCATGGTGGCCACCCGGAAACGGGTGGTGGGCCATTCGACCGGGCCGACCAGACCGTCCACGACCGTCAAACGCGGCCGGGTCACCTGGAAGTCGTAGTAGTCGTCGGGTGTGAGTGCGCACAGCTCCTGGGCATCCCACTCCCGGGCCAGGTGCTCCACGGCCAGACTCGCCGCTTCTCCGGCGTCGTTCCAGCCCTCGAACGCAGCCACCAGCACCGGGTCCACGAGTTCCCGGGTGAGCTTGGTCATCGGCGGCCCCTTCCTGGACGCGAACGCAATCCACCCTATGGGGTGGCACCCCGCGGAGGGAACGGTTATACGGACTCCTCACGCCGACGCCCCCGGACACCCTGGGGGACACCGGTGCGAGCACCTGGCCCACGTTGCGAAACGGCAGATGTTGTAGCCTCGGGGCAGCGACTGATTCGGACACCGTAGTCCCGGCCGCATCGACCCGATCGCACCACGGATCGGTTCAGTGAGTGACCAGCCCGGCGGCCTCGCCGCCACTGTTCCACGGGTCCGACCGAGCCCGCCACTGCTCGGGGGCGCCCACGGGACGGGGAGAGCCGGACTGCACCGGCACGGGCACCCTTCTCACCGCGAATCGACGGGGAAGACGGGGGTCGCGCACCGGATCCTCCGGGTGCCCCGAGATTAGAGTTGCGGAATATGAAAGCTCGCCTGACCTTCCGTGAAGCGCTCTCCCAGCGAGTCGTCGTGGCGGACGGCGCGATGGGGACCATGCTCCAGGCGCACGATCTCGACCTGGACCAGTTCCAAGGGCACGAGGGATGCAACGACATCCTCAACGTCACCCGCCCGGACATCGTCCACGACACCCACGCGGCCTTCCTGGCGGTGGGCTCGGACTGCATCGAGACCAACACCTTCTCCGCGAACTACGCCGGTCTGGCCGAATACGGCATCGAAGACCGCACCTACGAGATCGCGGAGGCCGGCGCCCGCGTCGCCCGTGAGGCCGCCGACTCCTTCTCCACCCCCGACCAGCCCCGCTACGTCCTGGGTTCGGTGGGACCGGGCACCAAGTTGCCGACGCTCGGCCACGCCCCCTACGCGCTCCTGCGCGACTACTACGAGCAGTGTTCCCGGGGCCTCATCGACGGCGGCGCCGACGCGATCCTGATCGAGACCTGCCAGGACCTGTTGCAGGTCAAGGCGGCCGTGGTCGCGGCGCAGCGGGCCCGCAAGGCGCTCGGCAAGGACGTCCCCGTCATCGCCCAGGTCACCATCGAGACCACCGGCACCATGCTCCTCGGTTCGGAGATCGGCGCCGCGCTGACCTCCCTGGAACCGCTCGGCATCGACATGATCGGTCTCAACTGCGCCACCGGCCCGGTCGAGATGAGCGAGCACCTGCGCTACCTGTCGCACTACTCGCGCCTGCCCGTCTCCTGCATGCCCAACGCCGGCCTGCCCGAGCTGGGCCCCGAGGGGGCCGTCTACTCCCTCACGCCGCAGGAGCTGGCCGAGGCCCACGACACCTTCACGTCCGAGTTCGGTCTGAGCCTGGTCGGTGGTTGCTGCGGCACCACCCCCGAGCACCTGCGCCGGGTCGTCGAGCGGGTGCAGGGACGGGGGATCAAGAACCGCAAGCCGATCCTGGAGGCCGCGGCCTCCTCCCTCTACCAGAGCGTCCCCTTCCGCCAGGACGCCAGCTACCTGGCCATCGGTGAGCGCACCAACGCCAACGGTTCCAGGAAGTTCCGCGATGCGATGCTCGCCGAGGACTGGGACGGCTGTGTGGAGATCGCCCGCGACCAGATCCGCGACGGTGCCCATCTGCTCGACCTCAACATCGACTACGTGGGCCGCGACGGTGTGCGCGACATGCGCGAGCTCGCCTCCCGGATGGCGACCTCCTCCACCCTGCCGGTCATGCTCGACTCCACCGAGCCCCCCGTGCTGGAGGCCGGTCTGGAGGCGCTGGGCGGACGCGCCGTCGTCAACTCGGTCAACTACGAGGACGGCGACGGCCCCGACTCCCGGTTCACCCGCATCATGGCCCTGGTCAAGGAGCACGGCGCCGCCGTCGTGGGCCTGTGCATCGACGAGGAGGGTCAGGCCCGCACCGCCGAGTGGAAGGTCCGGGTGGCGTCCCGCCTCATCGACCAGATCACCGGTGAGTGGGGGATGCGCACGAGCGACATCATCATCGACTGCCTCACCTTCCCCATCACCACCGGCCAGGAGGAGACCCGGCGCGACGGCATCGAGACGCTGGAGGCCATCCGCGAGCTCAAACGCCGTTACCCCGACGTCCAGACCACCCTGGGCCTGTCCAACCTGTCCTTCGGCGTCAACCCCGCCGCCCGCATCGTGCTGAACTCAGCGTTCCTCAACGAGGCGGTCCAGGCGGGCCTGGACTCGGCGATCGTGCACGCCTCCAAGATCGTGCCGATCAACCAGATCCCCGAGGACCAGCTGAAGGTCGCCCTCGACCTCGTCTACGACCGCCGCGACGGCGACTACGACCCGCTCTCCCGGTTCATGGAGATGTTCGAGGGCGTGGACGCCAAGTCCATGAAGGCCTCCCGCGCCGAGGAACTGGCCGCGCTGCCCCTGTGGGAGCGTCTGGAGCGCCGCATCATCGACGGCGAACTCGCCGGCATCGAGGCCGACCTCGACGAGGCCCTGGAGGGCAGGCCCGCCCTGGCGATCGTCAACGACACCCTGCTCTCGGGGATGAAGACGGTCGGCGAGCTGTTCGGTTCCGGCAAGATGCAGCTCCCGTTCGTCCTGAAGTCCGCCGAGGTCATGAAGACCGCGGTGGCCTACCTCGAACCCCACATGGAGAAGACCGACAGCGACGGCAAGGGTCGCATCGTCCTGGCCACGGTCAAGGGCGACGTCCACGACATCGGCAAGAACCTCGTCGACATCATCCTGTCCAACAACGGCTACGACGTCGTCAACATCGGCATCAAGCAGCCGGTCTCGGCGATCCTGGAGGCGGCCGAGCGCGAGCGCGCCGACGTCATCGGGATGTCCGGGCTGCTCGTCAAGTCCACGGTGATCATGAAGGAGAACCTGGAGGAGATGAACTCCCGGGGGATCTCCGAGCGGTTCCCCGTCCTGCTGGGCGGCGCCGCGCTCACCCGCTCCTACGTGGAACAGGACCTGGCCGAGGTGTTCGACGGCGAGGTCCGCTACGCCAAGGACGCCTTCGAGGGCCTGCGCCTGATGGACGCGTTCATGGCGGTCAAGCGCGGCGATGAGGGCGCGAGCCTGCCTCGGCTGCGTGAGCGCCGCGTCAAGCGGGGCGCCACCCTGAAGGTCACCGAACCCGAGGAGATGCCGACCCGCAGCGACGTGGCCACCGACAACCGGGTGCCGGCCCCGCCGTTCTTCGGGGACCGCATCAGCAAGGGCATCCCGCTGGCGGACTACGCCGCGTTCCTCGACGAGCGGGCCACCTTCATGGGCCAGTGGGGGCTCAAGGCCGCCCGGGGCGGCGAGGGCCCCTCCTACGAGGAGCTGGTGGAGACCGAGGGCCGACCGCGCATGCGGATGTGGCTGGACCGCATCCAGACCGACGGCCTGCTGGAGGCCGCGGTCGTGCACGGCCACTTCCCCTGCTACAGCGAGGGGAACGACCTGGTGGTGCTGGACGAGGACGGGGTGACCGAGCGCACCCGTTTCACGTTCCCGCGCCAGCGCCGCGACCGCCACCTGTGCCTGGCCGACTACTTCCGGCCCAAGGACGCGGGGGAGCTGGACGTGGTCTCCTTCCAGGTGGTCACCGTGGGGTCGGCCATCAGCCGGGCCACCGCCGAGCTGTTCGAGAGGAACGCCTACCGCGACTACCTCGAACTGCACGGCCTGTCGGTACAGCTCACCGAGGCCCTGGCGGAGTACTGGCACACGCGGGTGCGCGCCGAACTGGGCTTCGCCGGCGACGACCCCGCCGAACTGGAGGCGTTCTTCAAGCTCGGCTACCGGGGCGCCCGCTTCTCACTGGGGTACGGCGCCTGCCCGAACCTGGAGGACCGGGCCAAGATCATGCGCCTGTTGGAGCCGGAGCGGGTCGGTGTGGTCCTGTCGGAGGAGTTCCAGCTGGTGCCCGAGCAGGCCACCGACGCGATCGTGGTCCACCACCCGGAGGCGACCTACTTCAACGTCTGACCCTCGCCGAGGGCGTGATCGTGGCCGGGCCCGGTGCCCGGCCACGGTCGTGTCCGGAGTGTGGGCCACCTCTCGACCGTTTCGTCACTTTTCGTCCTGCGCGGCGGGGCGAGAATTCGTACGGTGGAAAGGACGGCGACGGCCCGACTTCACGGGCGATCGCCCCACCGCCGCCACGATGGGACCGGCGGCCGGTCCCGTCCGGGCCGTGACGGGGGCGACGTCCGTACACGACAGCACTGCACACGAGGGGAGAGCGTGGTGCGTCCGGCCCGGACCACCACCGAGCTCATGACCGAACCCAGCACGCCGAACCCTGAGACCGCCGCGACCGGCCGCCGCCTCCAGGCGGTGCTCCTGGACATGGACGGCACCCTCATCGAGAGCGAACACCTGTGGGGCGAGGCCGAGGCGGAGACCGCCGCCGCGCTCGGGGGCGTGTGGACCGAACACGACCACGCCGCCAACATCGGTAACGCCGCCGAACCGGTGGGCCGCTACATCATCGAGCTGACCGGCGCCCACCACCTCTCCCCGCGCGAGGTCGCCGACCTGCTCTACGCCCGGTTCCGCGCCAAGCTGGCCGAGGGCGCCGAGCTGCGCCCCGGCGCCAAGGACCTGGTGCGGCTGCTGTCGGCCGCGGGCGTGCCGGTGTCGCTGGTCACCTCCACCGAGCGGGAACTGGTCGAGGACGCGATCGGCGGCATCGGGCTGGAGAGCTTCGACGACTCGGTGGCGGGGGACGAGGTCGAGGCCAACAAACCCCACCCCGACCCCTATCTGCGGGCCGCGCGCCGGCTCGGCGTCGACCCCCGGCGCTGCGTCGCCTTCGAGGACTCGGTGGTGGGCGTGACCGCCGCGGCCGACGCGGGGTGCGTCACGGTCGCGGTGCCCGACCACGTGGAGATCCCGCCGCGCGAGGGCGTGGTCTTCCGCGACAGCCTGGTCGGCGTCGACCTGGAGTGGCTGGAGTCCCTGGTCGCCGGTCGCTGAGTACCGAACGTCGCAGCCTCCGCGTCACTCGCGCCGCGTCCCTCCAGCGTCGCCCCGTGGTGGGTACGGTGAGGATGAGGCTCTCCGCCCGGGACGCCGGGTCGGGGGAGCGCACCCTAGGGGATCGGCCCGATGCGCGCCGAGGCGATGGATGGGAGACTGGCGTCATGCCTGACACTCTGACGACGATGACCGGTGTGATCCTCGGCGGCGGCCTCACCCTCGTGGGCCTCGTCATCAGCTTCCTGGTGTGGCGGGCCAAGGGGGCGGCGTCCGGGCTGCGCGGTGTGGCCTGGTCACTGGTGCCGTTGGCGGCCGGACTGCTGGGGCTGATGGCCGCCGTGTGGCAGTTCGCGCTGAGCATCCTGGGCATCCTGCTGGGCCTGATCTTCAACCCGATCGTGTGGGCCGGTGTGGCGCTGACCGGTCTGGCCGTGGTGCTCTACGTCGTCTCCGGGGTCATGAAGGCCCGGGGGGTGGGCACCCGGGGCCGCGCCACGACGCCCGAGGACGGCACGCCCGCTGCGGGCGGCGCGGGCACCGCTCCCGCGGCCGGTGCGGCCGCCTCCCGTCAGGTGGGCGGCGCGCCCAAGGGCGGCGCGAAGCAGGGGGACCCCTCCGACTTCGGCGACATCGAGGACCTGTTGCGCAAGCACGGCATCGAGTAGGGCCGCCGACGTTCCCGGGGCCGTTCCGCGTGAGGCGGGGCGGCCCCGTCGCGTGTGCGGTACCACCCGGGACCGGACGATCCCCGCAGGGGGAGGGTTCCTTCCGCGGGTCGGTATCGGTCCGTGGGCTGTCATAGCACTTGCCATAGCTTGTCCGCCTTTGTGGCGATCTGCCCCCCGCGCGGCCGTAGGGTGGGCCCGGCGATATACCCGCGTCCTCCCAGCTCGGGGCGGTCATCCGACGAATGCGAACTATGGGTTCATTTGTCGTTATATGTGGCTTTTGAAATCCTTTGTCACGATTTAGCTACATGACCTGATATTGGACGATATGCACCTCAGGGGCGAGTAGGTTGGTCGCTGTGTAACAACCTGGGCGGAAAGCCCTGCGGATGTGTCCAGAACCTCATGTGGTCCAGGTCATGTCCGCGGGCGGGATCCGCGGTGGCGGGGCATCCCCGCACCGTCGATCCGGCGCCCACGCCAGCCAGTGTCGAGAACCGGCCGGCCCCACCCGTGAGACCTCGACAGGGTCACCCCCCACCGGGCCTCACGTGTGTGATCCGTCCCCCTCGGCCAGAAGCGTATGAGTGGAGAGTGGTGGCCTGATGAGCGCGCCCTCGCATGCCCCAGAGTCGGCGGAGCAGCCCGAGGCCGCGGCCGCCCAGGCCCCGGGTGGGCGCGGTGATGCCGACAACCGGTCCCTGCGCCAGATCGCCTGGCAGCGCCTGCGCAAGGACAAGGTCGCGATGGTGTCCGGCGTCGTCGTCGTGCTCCTCATCCTGGCCGCGGTCTTCGCGCCTCTGCTGGTCAAGTGGTTCGGGCACCCGCCCACCCAGTTCCACCAGGACCTGATCGAGCCCAACACGCACCTGCCCTACGCCGACCCGGACAACACCGAGGCGGTCGATGGCGCGCTCGTCCCCCCGGTCGACAAGTGGGGTGGGATGAGCGGCGACCACCTGCTGGGTCTGGAGCCCAAGACCGGTCGCGACCTGTTCAGCCGGATCCTCTACGGCGCGCAGATCTCGCTGTTGGTGGCGTTCCTGTCCACCGTGCTGTGCGTTGTCCTGGGCACCCTGCTCGGCATCATCGCCGGCTACAAGGGCGGCTGGGTCGACACCGTCATCAGCCGGGCCATGGACGTCTTCCTGGCCTTCCCCCTGATGCTCTTCGCCATCGCCCTCGTCGGTGTCATCCCCAGCGGCTTCCTCGGCTTGGAGGGCAACGGCCTGCGCATCGGTGTCATCGTCTTCATCATCGGGTTCTTCAACTGGCCCTACATCGCCCGCATCGTGCGCGGCCAGACGCTCTCGCTCCGCGAGCGGGAGTTCGTCGAGGCGGCCCGGAGCCTGGGCGCGGGCAACCGGCACATCCTGTTCAAGGAGATCCTGCCGAACCTGATCACGCCGATCCTGGTCTACTCCACGCT
Source organism: Nocardiopsis sp. N85 (assembly GCF_028882275.1). GTDB lineage: Bacteria > Actinomycetota > Actinomycetes > Streptosporangiales > Streptosporangiaceae > Nocardiopsis > Nocardiopsis lambiniae. The sequence goes on along the minus strand of NZ_JARBUT010000035.1, from coordinate 3,306 downwards.
GCTCATCCCCACGAACATCCTGTTCGAGGCGGCCCTGAGCTTCCTGGGCGTCGGTATCAACCCGCCCACCCCGAGCTGGGGAAAGATGCTCTCCGAAGCGGTCGACTACTACTCCTCGGCCCCCTACTTCATCATCATCCCCGGCCTGGCCATCTTCGTCACCGTGCTCGCATTCAACCTGTTCGGTGACGGCCTCCGAGACGCTTTCGACCCCAGGACCTCCGACTAGGCCCGTGCGCCCGGAGTGCGGCGCATCCGCTCTGCCCGCACCCAAGCCAAGGGCGCACCGGTCCCGGCGGTCCATCCCATCCCCATAGCAGGTTCGCAAGAGAGGCACTTCCTTGAGGAAACGCACCCTCGGCTTCGTCGCACTCGGTGCGGCGGCGTCCATCTTCCTTTCCGCCTGTGGCGGCGGCGATTCCACCGAGGGCGGATCCGCCGACCAGGGCGCCTTCAACCAGGGCGCCACCGAGGTGGTCAACCCGTCCGACAAGACCGGCGGCACCCTGCGGTACGCCATCTCCTCGGACTTCGACTCCACCGACCCGGGCGACACGTACTACGGCTTCAGCTGGAACTTCTCCCGCTACTACGCCCGTACGCTCCTGGCGTTCACCCCGGCCCCGGCCGAGGCGTCCACCGAGCTGACCACCGACCTCGCCGCGGCCCTGCCCGAGCCGAACGAGGACTTCACCGAGTGGACGGTCCAGATCCAGGAGGGCCTCAAGTACGAGGACGGCTCCGAGATCACCGCCCAGGACATCAAGTACGGCATCGCCCGCTCCAACTACAACGGCGGCGAACTGCCCAACGGTCCGCGCTACTTCGAGTCCCACCTGAAGCAGGAGACGTTCAACGTCTACGAGGTCGAGGACCCGCTGGAGACGTTCACCGCCATCGAGACCCCGGACGACCACACCCTGGTCTTCCACCTCAAGAAGAGCTTCTCGGAGTTCCCCTACATCCTCACCCAGCCGCAGACGACACCCGTGCCGGTCGACGCCGACCGCGGTGCCCTGTACAAGGAGAACGTCCTCTCCTCCGGCCCGTACAAGTTCAACGGCAAGTACGAGCCCGGCGTGAAGCTCGACCTGGTCCGCAACGAGCACTGGGACGCCGCCACCGACCCGATCCGGCCGGCGCTTCCGGACGAGATCACCGTTGAGCTCGGTGTCGACCAGAACGAGATCGACCAGCGCCTCATCAACGGCGAGATCGACGTCGACCTGTCCGGCATCGGTGTGGGTCCGGCGATGAAGAGCCAGCTGGTCACGGACGAGGACGCCCAGGCCAACCTGGACAACCCCTTCTCCGGTGCCCTGCGCTACGTCAACATCCACACCCCGGTCATCGAGGACGCGTCCTGCCGTCAGGCGATCATGTACGCCGCGGACCGGGACAGCCTGCACCGCGCCTGGGGCGGCGAGAGCGGTGGCGACATCGCCACCAACCTGCTTCCGCCGACCATCTCCGGCTCGAACCCCGAGTCGGACCTGTACCCGTCCACCGACAACAAGGGTGACCTCGAAGCGGCGCAGGCCAAGCTTGAGGAGTGCGGCGAGGACGAGGGCTTCTCGACCAACATCGCCGTGCGCGAGGGCCGGGAGAACGACGTGGCCACCGCCGAGGCCCTCCAGGAGTCGCTCAAGCGCGTCGGTATCGAGCTGGAGATCAAGACCTTCCCGGCCGAGGACTTCTTCGCCCAGTACGCCGGTTCCCAGGACTACGTTCGCGAGAACGACATCGGCCTGAGCGTCTCCGGCTGGATCCCGGACTGGGCCACCGGCTACGGCTTCGCCTCCAAGATCACCGACGGCGACGCCATCCAGGCCACCGGTAACTACAACATGGCTGAGCTGGACGACCCCGAGGTCAACGAGCTCTGGGACCAGGCCCTCGCCACCGAGGACCCCGACGAGCGCGCCGACCTCTACGGCCAGATCGACACCCTGGTCATGGAGCAGGCCGCCATCATGCCGGTCGTCTTCGACCGCGCGATGTTCTACCGCTCGGACGAGCTGACCAACGTCTACTACACGTCGTCCTACGCCATGTACGACTTCATGGCGCTCGGCGTCGACCGGGGCTAGTACCCCGACCGGCCTGAACTAGTACGAGAAGGCAGGTGAACGCGGCGGGGGTCCACGGCCCCGTGGGCCCCCGCCGCCGACCGCGATGCTGAACTATATTCTTCGCCGCCTCGGTGCGGGACTACTGCTGCTCGCCGTCGTCACGGCGGTGACCTTCTGGATCTTCTACGTCCTGCCCAAGTGGGCGGGCGTGACCCCGCGCGGTATGGCCGCGATGTACGTGGGCAAGGCCCCCACCCCGGAGGCGCTCGACGCCACCGTGGCGCGGCTGGGCTTGGACAAGCCCGTCATCGTGCAGTTCTTCGACTTCCTCAAGTCCCTGTTCTTCGGTGACCAGTTCCAGTTCGGCCGGGAGACGGTGGAGTGCGCGGCTCCCTGCCTCGGTTACTCCTTCAGCACCAACAGTCCCGTGCTGGAGCAGTTGCTGAGCCGGTTGCCCATCACCGTGTCGCTGGCGCTGGGCGCGGCCGTCATCTGGCTCGTCGGCGGCGTGGCCGTCGGTGTCCTCTCCGCGGTCAAGAAGGGCAGCCTCTTCGATCGTCTGGCGATGGGCACGGCCCTGGTCGGCGTGTCCCTGCCGATCTACTTCACCGGTCTGCTGGCCTTGGCGTTCCTCGTCCACGACTGGAAACTCTTCCCGCTCCCGCGTTACACGCCGCTGACGGAGGACGCGGGTGCCTGGTTCACCGCGATGATCCTGCCCTGGTTGACGCTGGCGTTCCTGCACGCCGCCCAGTACGCCCGCCAGACCCGGGCGGGCATGCTGGAGGTGCTGGGCGAGGACTACATCCGCACCGCCCGCGCCAAGGGGCTGAGCGAGCGCAAGGTGATCTTCAAGCACGCCCTGCGCCCCGCGCTGACCCCGATCCTCACGATCTTCGGCCTGGACCTGGGCCTGGTCCTGGGAGGCGCCATCCTCACCGAGAAGGTGTTCTCCCTCAAGGGCGTGGGCGCCTACGCCATCGACGCGATCATCGGCAAGGACCTGCCGGTCGTGCTCGGCGTGACGCTTCTGGGCGCCGTCTTCATCGTCGTCTGCAACCTGATCGTCGACCTGCTGTACCCGATCGTCGACCCGCGGGTGCGCGTCGCGGGCTGACCCGCGACGGCAGACCAGATCAGTTCTAGTGAAGGAAATGTGACATGGCCTCGACCGAGCCCGTCGTCCGGGTGGACGACCTGCGGGTGACGTTCCCGACCATGGACGGCGACGTCC
>NZ_JARBUT010000034.1 GCF_028882275.1 Nocardiopsis sp. N85 | reverse complement strand
GCATCCGGATGAGAGATGACCGCGAACGTCCGCCGCCGACCGGCCTCCTCGGCGACCTCGGCCATCACCTTGTCCCCGGTCGCCATTGTGGTCACTGTCGCTCCTCACGGTTCCGTTCTCACGTGCTCGCGTTGTTCCTGGCCCGTTGCGCGCGGAGTCGTCCGGCGAACTCCTCGGCCTTGGACAACTGGTCGCGCAGCGCCTCGCAGCGGGCGGTGACGGCGGCCTCGAAGGCGTCGAGCCGCTCGCTCAGGGCCTCGCGCTCTCCGCGTTCGGTCCCGGTGGCGTTCAGCCCGTCCAGCGCCTCCAGCAGCTCACGGGTCTCGTCCAGGCTGAAGTCCAGCGGCTTCATCCGCTTGATGAGGTTCAGCCGGTCGACGTCCTCCTGCGTGTAGAGGCGGAAACCCCCGCGCGAGCGGGCCGAGGGCTCGACCAGGCCGACCTCCCCGTAGTAGCGGATGGTCCGCAGGGACAGGCCTGTCCGCTCGGCGACCTCACCGATCTGCATGTGACCCGCTTCGGGCATCGCGGCGCTCCTTGCTCTCTTAATCTACTCTAACGTTAGAGTCTGCTTCTCGACGGCGGTTCCTGTAGCGCGCAACGGTAGCGCGCCCGTGAACAAGGAGCGCGCCATGCCACGTCGGGCGACCTTCCGAGGAGGTCGGATCGGTGGGCGGGCGTCCCCCGAAGGGGATCCGCGTCCGCCGTGAAGTCTGCGGCGCCCGGTGGAATCGGGGCACCCCTCATGCCCGTGCGACCCGCGGCGGCGCGGACGTGTACGTGCGGCCCCGCGCTCCGACCCGGCACTTCCGTGGCACACGGCCCTCGATCGTCTCCTTGCCCCAGATCCCCTTGTGCGGAGCCCGCGACGCGCAGACGCCCGCCCGCGCCGACCGGCGAAAACCCGTCCCCGGTCGGCCGCGATCAGCCGTCGCGACGGCACCGGAGAGGGAGAGCGCACTCCTTCCGCACAGGTGACGCCCCTCTTGAATTCTTACTCTCACGTGAGGGTAGAGTTCTGGAGTGCCGGGAGTCCGCGCGCCCCTCCTCCCCTTCCGCATGCGATCCGGGGAAGGGGGGCGCGCCTCCCGCCCACCGCCGAGATGTTGGAGCCCAGCATGGCCTATTACCGAATCCGAACGAACGACGGATCCTCCACCACCCACCAGGCCCTGCGCATGCGCGCCGACGCCTCCGCCCTCTACCTGGAGGACCGTTCCGCCGGCCTGTGGCGGGTCGTCCGGTCCTGGCGGTTGGGCGAGGTCGTGACCGTGCAGCGCCGCTTCACCGAGCACGACGGCACGTGGACCTGGCTGACGGAACCGCTGCCCGCGCCCACCGGCGTCCGCGGCTGGAACTGAACCGGTCCTCGCGGCCCCCACCCCCGCCGGGGTCCGCGGCCGGAACCGAGCCGGCAGGCGGTCACCCTCCGCCCCCGCCGCGCGTCGCCCCGAGAAGGCTGCTCAGCGACACCAGGGGCACCTCCGGCGTCCGGGCCGGAAGGGCCGGCAGGCCCTCCCCCGCGCCACCACGGTCGACGAGCACGTCCACCCCGGCCCGTCGCGGTCGGCGGGCCGGGCGGGCGGTGTTCGCCCGCCGGGGCGCGCGTACCTCCACCACGGGGATCCCGCGTTCCGCCAGGAGCAGGTGCGCACGGATGACCTCGTCCCGGGGCGTGCTTCCGGAATCGTGTACGAGCCGCCCGGCGACGCACGGCCCAGACCGCAGAACCACACGCCCCTCAAACGCTCCTCGGTACGTCGCCCAGGTGTTTCCACAGGTCGCGCAGATGGGAGTAGGTCCCTTCGGGCAGCCGCCCCAGGGCGGCGAGCAGCTCCCCGCTCGCGCCGCGCAGGTCCGCGGCGCTGATGATCTGCCTGCGCGTCAACGGCCCGGAGCCGAAGGCCCCCTCCAGCGAGTCGGCGATGTCGGTTCGGGTGACCATCGGTCGTACCTCCACGGGAGCGGACGTCGGAACGTCCTGTTCGCGGTCGCGGCGGCACCGCCGGAGAAGACGGCCCACGTCCGTGGCGGTACCACCGCGAGGCCGGAGCGGGGGACACGAGATCAAGGGGAACGCCCCGACCACTCCACACTCTACCCTCTCGTAAGAGTAGAGTTTCCTTCGATGTCACATCAGGACGGAGAAGATCCGATGCCCTCCTCGCCCTCCGGACCACACCCCACGACCTGGGACCCGCCCGGATCCCCCTCCCGAGATCGCGACCGCGGCTGTCTGCTCGCCGCCGCCTGCGGGGACGCCTTCGTCGGTACGCCTTCGCGGAAGGCGGAGGCCTCGCCCCCGCCGTGCCCCACCGGCATCACCTCTTTGACGCTCGTCCTGGCCGAGCACCTACGAGGTCGAACGGACGACCGGGGCGCCACCATCGATCGAGACCGCTTGGTCGAGGAGTTCACCGCCGCGTGGCAACGCGACCCCGACCGGGGTTTCGGCGGCGGGGAGATCAGGATCTTCCTGTCCGTCGTCAACGGCATCGCCTGGGAGAGCGCCTCCGTCTCGGCCTACGGCGGGAAGGGTTCGTACGGCGCCGGTGCCGCCGCGAGGGTGGCCCCGGTGGGCCTGCTGCCCGTACCGATGAATCCGCTGGCCCAGTTGGCGCGGGACAGCGCTTACGTCACCCATGCCCACCCCCTGGCACTGGAGGGCGCCGCGATCCAGGCGTGCGCCGTCGCCTACGCCCGCCGCGCGGACAGGGAACGACCACTGGCCGCGTTCCACCTGCTGTCGACCGTGGCCCGCTACTCCACGTCCTCGGAGTTCAGGTCCCAGCTGGCCCGACTGAGCGCCCTGACCCGGGGACGGTACACCCACAGGGACGCGGTACGCGCCCTGGGCAGAGGGGCCACCGCGGCCGAGGCGGTGCCCCTCGCCCTCGCCGCCTTCCTGCGCTCACCCGACGACCTGCCCGAGGTCGTGCGGTTCGCCGCGAGCGTCGACGACGGCAGAGGCCGCGTCGCGGCCATGGCCGGAGCGCTGGCCGGAGCCCGCAACGGTGTCGATGCCGTCCCCCGGTCCTGGGCGCGGCGCCTGGAGGAGTCTCAGGAGAAGTGAGAGGAGGCGCCGCCTCGCGCGCCCGGAGAATCACCGTGGCCGGGCCGTCCGGCACGGCGACGGGCCGACGCCCGAGGGGGAACGGCTTCCGGATTCGTACGCCACCCGGAGCGTTCGACCCCGGGCAGGTGCGCTCACGGACCGCACGGGTCCGCGTACACGCCCTTCGGGAAGCGGACCGGAGGGGCGCTCGCACCTCTTCCGGCGCACCGCGCGGATCGGCCGCGAGACCACCCGACCGTGATGACCGCTCCGAAGCCGAAGACGCCCTCAACGCGCTCCCCGACCCCGGCCCGAGGGCCGTCCCGCGCACGTCCCCGGGTTCCGCGCGAGCGGCCGGACACCGTCCGAAGCCCCTGCGTGGCGGCACGGACCGCGGCAGAGATCATGACCGCGGCCGTGCCATCACGGGAGGGCTCAGAGCGCGGAGGAAGCAGGTCGGCCCTCCAAGGAAAACCCTACCCTCTCGTGACAGTAGAGTCACCTCGACCCTCAGGAACGCGCGGGTCCGCGCCCGCTCTCCGCCGCACCCCGGGATGATCGTGATGACGGAACCCGTGTCCGCATGCGACCTCGCTCACGAATCCGACGGCACGGACGGCACGGACGGTACCCGGAACGGGATCCGACTCCCGGTCGCCCCCATCGGCGCACCATGTCCCGAATGTGCTCCGGATCACCGTCGTGTTCCGGCGCCGCCTCCGGGGGGTCTCCAGCCGCACGACCGGCCGCCGCGTCCTCCGCGAAGACACGCGGCTCGAACCCGGGGCCGAGCGAGGCGGGAAACGGGAAACCGTGCGATGAGAGGTCCTCCCACGCCGACCGTGAGGCGATGAGGGTGGGGCCGGTACCCCGCCCGCGCCGTTCCACGGTATATCTGCACCACGCCCTCGTCAGGAAGGACGGCGCCCCGCCCGGTACCCCACACACCGGTCGTGACGCTACCGTTTGCCTGCGATCGGTGGCACGGGCCACCGATCGCGGTCCTCGATCCGCCGGAAACGCGGTCCCCACCGGTTCCGGACGGTCCCCCGAACCATCCCTTTCCACGGGCGTGTCCCGACGTACCCCGTCCACCGTCGTCGCATCCCACCGCACAGGGGCGACCGCAGCAGCTTGGAGCAGACTCTGCCGTGTCACTCATCGAAGCCATCGTCCTCGGCCTGGTCCAAGGCCTGACCGAGTTCCTCCCGATCTCCTCCAGCGGGCACCTGCGCGTCGTATCGGCGTTCTTCGGCTGGCCCGACCCCGGCGCCGCCTTCACCGCCGTCAGCCAGATCGGCACGGAACTGGCCGTGGTGATCTACTTCCGGCAGCGGATCTGGGCCATCCTGTCGACGTGGACCAGGTCCCTGTTCGTTCGCGACCTGCGCGGCGACATCAACGCGCGCATGGGCTGGTACGTCATCCTCGGCACCATCCCCATCGTGGTCCTGGGCCTGCTCCTGGAAGACCAGATCGAAAGCGTCTTCCGCGACCTGCGGCTGGTCGCGCTGAACCTCATCATCTTCGGTGTGCTGCTCGGTGTCGTGGACCGGTACTCGCGCAAGCACCGGGAACTGGAGGACCTGAACGTCCCCCGGGGTATGGCGTTCGGCATGTTCCAGGCGCTCGCGCTGATCCCGGGCGTCTCCCGGTCGGGCGGCACGATCACCGGCGGGATGCTGCTGGGCTTCAAGCGCAAGGACGCGGCCGAGTACGCCTTCCTGTTGGCCCTGCCCGCGGTCTTCGGGTCGGGTGTGTACAAGCTCACCGACATCGGCGGTGACGAGTACGCCGGGTGGGGCGCCACCCTCGTGGGAACGATCGTCGCGGGCGTGGTCGGCTTCGTGGTGATCGCCTGGCTGATGAAGTTCATCTCCACCCACAGCTTCATGCCGTTCGTCTACTACCGCGTGGGCCTGGGCATCGTCATCCTCGCCATGGTGAGCTGGGGCGTGCTCGACCCCCAGGGCGGCGCGGAGTCCCAGGCCGGCCGCAGCGAGATCATCGCCGAGGAGGAGAACCCCGCCGGGGAGGCACCGGAGACCGGGTCCGCCGCCGAACCCTCGACGGCCCCGTCCCCCGACCCCACCGAGCCCGCCGATTCTCCCACCGAGTCGGAGGAGACCCCCGGGATCGACCCGACGACCGGCTGGGAGATCGACACCCACTCGGGTCTGCCGCGCAACCCCGCCACGGGGCTGCTGCACGACCCGGACCTGGGGATGGACGTCGACTACGACAGGGAGACCGGTCTGGCCACCAACCCCATGACCGGCGAACAGTACGACCCCGTCCCCGTCGGCTGAGACGATCCCCGCACCTCCACCGTCCGGTGCCCGGCGCGACTCCCCGTCCGCCGGGCATCGGGCGGTGGGCGGTGTCCCGTGCCGGATGTGATGGAGGCTCTCGAACCTGGGAAGGATGAGAGACATGCCAGCACCGAGGAAATACCCCGATGAGCTGCGCGAACGTGCCACCCGGATGGTCGCGGACGCCCTCCGGGACCCGGCCACGCGCCCCGGAGCGATTGCCCGGATCGACGACTGGTTGATCACCCTGACCACCCGACCGCAGCCGCTGGCATCCTGACCGTCGGGAACTACTACGCCGATGCGGCGAGTCGCCGAGTTCTGCAAGGTGTTCGATCCCGAGGCCGAGGCCGAACGCACCGGGCCGACGGAGCGCCGACGGACGCTGCTGAACGAAGAAGCCGGCGAAGCCGGCGAGGCATTGGCGACCCTGGCGGAGGGCCTGCGAACCGGCGATGACCCGGTCACCGCGTACCAGGCGGTATCCGAGGAGCCGGCCGATGTCCTCTACGTCACGTACGGCGCCGCGGACGTGCCGGGGATCGACCTACCGGCCGTCTACGTCGAGGCCCATAGGCCCATAGGTCCAACATGAGCAAACGGGGCGCGGACGGCCGAGATTCACGTCGTGGATGCGCCACCCGCCGCGCGGCGGAACCTCGTCGCGAGGCGATCGAACGCCGCCGCGAGTTCGTCTCCGTCGATCACCTCGATGTCGACGTCGAGCCGTGTCATCCACAGCGCGAGCCGGTCCGGGTCGTCGGAACCCAGCTCGACACGGCACGTGGACTCGTCGACCACCTCGATATCGACCGGGATGGGGATCTTCGCGGCGACCCTGGCGGCGGGAGCATGCACGAGTACCCGGGCGCGGTACCTCCAGGCCGCCTTGCTGACGCGTCCGACGACGTATCCGACGGCATCGCCCCCCGGGATCGCGCGCGGCCGGAACCGCACACCCGTCGGTGCGCGGACGGCCATGCGGTCGACACGGAAGACCCGCCAGTCGTCACGGTCGAGATCCCACGCGAGCAGGTACCAGAGCGGCCCCCAGCCGACCAGCCGTTGCGGTTCGGTGTGGCGGGCCCCTTCGCTGCCCCCCGGCTTCGTGTATCCGAACCGGAGCCGTTCGTGGCCGCGGATCGCGGCGGCGACCGCGCCGAGAACCGAGAGATCGAGCGGCGGTTCAGCCCCTGGAACGACGCTCGTCGCCTCGCGTACCGCCTCGACGCGCCGACGCAGGCGCGAGGGCAGCACCTGCTCCAGTTTCGCGAGCGCGGTGAGCGATGTCTCTTCGACGCCGAGCCTTCGGGTCGCGACCGTACCCAGTCCGACCGCGACGGCGACGGCCTCGTCGTCGTCGAGCAGTAGTGGGGGCATCGCCGTCCCGGCGGCCAGCCGGTACCCGCCCGCGACACCGGGTCGCGCGTCCACGGGATAGCCGAGCGACCGCAGCCTGCCGATGTCGGCGCGCACGGTCCTGGTGCTCACATCGAGCCGGCCGGCGAGCTCGGAGCTCGTCCAGTCGCGTTTGAGCTGGAGCAGTGACAGCAGTTCGAGCAGGCGGGCCGAGGTCTCCAACATGCTCTCCATCGTTTCAGCAATCGCGGAAGCGAACCTGCCGCATCGCCTGGGAACGTCGGTGCCATGAACGAGAACGAAGCACTCACACCATTTCGCATCGACATCCCGCAGGCCGACATCGACGACCTGCGCGACCGGCTGGCACACACGCGCTGGCCGGTCCCCGTGCCGGGCCGAGACGATCGCACCGACTTCAGCCGCGGCATCCCGCTGGTCTACCTGAAGGAGCTCGCCGAGTACTGGCGCGACGGGTTCGACTGGCGTGCGCAGGAGGAGAAGCTCAACGAGTACGAACAGTTCACGACGGTCGTCAACGGCCAGACGTTCCATGTCGTCCACGCGCGATCGACGAACCCGGAGGCCACCCCGCTGATCCTGAACCACGGCTGGCCGGGCTCGTTCGTCGAGTACCAGCGACTCATCCCGCTGCTGACCGATGCGTTCCACGTGGTCATCCCGTCGCTGCCCGGCTTCGGGTTCTCCACCCCGTTGTCGGGGACCGGCTGGGAGCTGGCACGGACGACGGATGCCTACGCCGAGATCATGACGCGTCTGGGCTACGAGAGGTTCGCGGCCCACGGCACCGACATCGGTGCGGGCACCACCGGCCGCCTCGCAGCGCTCTACCCGGAGCGCGTCATCGGCACGCACATCGGCAGCGACCCCCGGTTGCTCGGGTTGCTCGGCGACAAGTTCCCCTACCCGGACGGTCTGTCCGACGAAGAGAACGCCCAGATCGAGGCGGTGCGCACCGAGGACGCGGCCGAGCGCGGGTATCTCGCGATGCAGGACCACCGTCCCGACACGATCGGCGCGGCGCTCACCGACTCGCCGGTCGGTCAGCTCGCGTGGATCGCCGAGAAGTTCAAGTCCAGGACCAACGGCGACCACCGGACACCGGACGAGTCGGTCGACCGCGACCAGCTCCTCACGAACATCAGCCTGTACTGGTTCACCCGCAGCGGCGCGTCGAGCGCGCAGTTCTACTACGAGTCCGAGCACTCAGGAATCGACTTGGTCATGGCCTCCGACGTGCCGTCCGGATGGGCCGTGTTCGACACCCACCCGCTCATCCGCCGCGCGGTGGACCCGTGGAAGGCGATCGGCCACTGGAGCGAGTTCACCGAGGGCGGTCACTTTCCCGCGATGGAGGAGACGGAACTGCTCGCGAACGACATCCGCACCTTCTTCCGCGGCATCTCCTGACTCCGTATCAGGGCCCGCGGGCCGCGCCGCCGGGTTCGGGGCCCGGCCGGTCCGGCACGTCCAAGACCTCGTCGGCCTCGAACCCGGCGGCGTTCAGAGACGCCTCGATCTCGTCCCGCTCGTCGAACCGCAGGGGCGAGATCGAGGTGACCACCTCGCAGTCGGGCAGGATGCCGGGTGAGAAGCGGTGGGACCGCTGGAAGGTGACCAGCGGGAGCGCGACATCCTGGCGTCGGCGCGGAACACCCGCGCGACGTCGTCACCGACGTTCTGAACCGGATCACACAGCGCTGACCACCTCCGAAACACGCCCTAACCCGGACATGCGGAAAGCCCCGCGATCGGGCGGGCTTCTGACCGGATACTCGCCTACCCATGACCCGGCTCTGGCCGTTCTTCATGTCACCCTGACCGTATGGAACCGCAGACCATCGCCGGGATCATCCTCGCGATCGTCGTCGGCCTGTTCCTCGCCGGATGTCTCATCAAGGAGCGCATGGGCAGGGAGGCTCGCAAGAACCGGTGGCTGAAGGTCATCTGTCCCGAATGCCCGCAGGACTGACGCGGTGAGGAGACCCTGTCATGGGTCTCCGTAAGTTGTTAGGTGGCCCGGGAGGGCCGGATGTGGCTTATGGTTCTCTGTCTTCAGTGACTCCGAAGGAGTGGCCGTCCGACCCTCCGGGGCGCTCCGGTCGCTGATTGAGATCTGCGAGCAGGTCGCTGTTTACGGAGATGACGACGGGGTGTTCCACGGGCCGACGCATCAACGTCACCCCCCGGGAGGAACACGTGGACCAGCCCCGCAGCACGGTGTGGGTCGGGATCGACGCCGGAAAGGCCCACCACTGGGCCACCGCCGTCGACGACACCGGCACCACCCTGTGGTCGAACAAGATCGCCAACGACGCAGGCGAGATCCTGGACGCCCTCGCCGAGATCTGCGCCCTGGCCGATGAGGTCGTCTGGGGCATCGACATCTCCGGCACCGCTTCGGCGCTGCTGCCGGCGCTGCTGGCAACACACGGCCAACGGCCCCTGTACGTGCCCGGCCGCACCGTCAACCGGATGGCCGGCGCCTACCGGGGCGAGGCCAAGACCGACGCCCGTGACGCCTACGTCATCGCCGAGACGGTGCGCCACCGCACCGACTTCGCACCCATCGACGTGCCCGCCGAGACCATCCGATCCCTGTCCGTGCTGACCGGCTACCGCAGTGACCTGGTGGCTGACCGCACCCGGCAGATCAACCGGCTCCGCGACGAGGTCTGGCGGTACACCATCCGCTCCGTCCGCAAGCACGAACTGGACGCCCCGACGCCCTACGGCGGAGCGCGCAACGAAAGCGACCCCGGCCTCGACACACGCGGAAGCTGCGACCTGGTGCTCATCGCCGCGGTGCGGGATGGAGTCATCACTGCTTCCGAGGCCGGCCTCATCGCCTCCACCCGGTTGGAGGAGGACGTGCTCGCCGACGTCGCCCAGCGGTTGGGATCTTCTACAAGACCGCGACCAAAAGGCGTGAACGCGCCGAGCAGGAGGCGTCGGAGCTGATCCAGATCGTGAACCGCGTGCAGCTGATCCTCATCGTGCTCGGCACGGCCCTGGGCACGCTGCTCCTGACCATCGCCGGGGTGCGATGGATGGTCGCGGGTGGGGAACCCGGGTCGATCGACTCCGCCAAGCGGGCCCTGACCGGAACCACCATCGGCTACGGCATCACGGTCCTGGCCGGCACGCTCATGCAGATCCTGGACTGGGTGCTCGCCACGCAGACGGGGAGCGGCCAGTGAGCCCACCCCTGCCGGGCGTGCGGTCGCCGCGGATCTGGAGATCAGCGATGACCCGTTGCCGCCTCCGGTGGCCGAGGCCGCGGTGACCGTCACCTCGCCCGCCCGACTCCCCTCCTGCCCGAGGAAAAAGCCTCTGGTGTGGACCGCGGATCGAGTAGCAAGGTGGCGTAAGGACGGCACGGTTCCGGGTGAGGTGATGGTCTGGACGCCCGACCAGACCACCGCGTTTCTCACCCACGCCCGCAAATACCCCTGGCTCTACCCTTTGTTCCACCTCATCGCCCTCAAACGGCTCCGGCGCGGAGAAGCAGTCGGGTTGCCGTGGGCCAATGTGCGGCTCACAGACGGGCAGATCGACATCACCACCCAAATCGTCCAGGTGAGGTGGAGGACCATCACGAGTACTCCGAAAAGCGACGCGGGATCTCGCACCATCACCCTCGATCAGACCACCGTCAGGGTGTTGAAGCGGTGGCGGCGCCACCAGTCGGAGGTCAAACTCGCCGCCGGGAAAGACTGGGTGAACACCGGTTTGGTGTTCACCCGCGAGAACGGCGAGGGGTGGCATCCGGCGGAGGTCACCGACTGGTTCGGGCGCATCGGCAAGGCGCCGGGCCTGCCGCCGATCGGGTTGCACGGGCTGCGCCACGGAGCCGCCTCCACTGCCCTGGCCGCCGGCGCCGACGTCAAGGTGGTCTCCGCCGAGCTCGGCCATGCCACCACCCACTTCACCCAGGACACGTACAGACCGTCTTCCCCGACGTGGTGAAGGCAGCAGCCGAGGCCACCGCCGCCATGTTCACCGGCGAACACGCCCCCGCCGCACGCTGACCTCACACGTCACCGCCACAGGGCCGGGGCAGGAGGACCGATCTCCCGCCCCGGCCCGTGCGGCAACAGCCGCCGTTCCATGCCCTACGGGGCTTTATAGGCCTGCGGAACCGGTCTGACTGCGCCGATTGTGGCGTGGACCCTGGGTTTCCATGCCCTACGGGCTTTATAGGCCTGCGGAACCTTCCGCCGTCCGAAGAGTGCACCATGCTCTTCACGTTTCCATGCCCTACGGGCTTTATAGGCCTGCGGAACCGAAGTTGCCAGGATACTCGGCGTGAGCCCCAAGGTTTCCATGCCCTACGGGCTTTATAGGCCTGCGGAACTGTGGCTCAGCGTGATCGGCCTGCTGTTCGTTGGCGTTTCCATGCCCTACGGGCTTTATAGGCCTGCGGAACGGGAGGTTGGCGCATGTGGCCTTTTGACGAAGGTTTCCATGCCCTACGGGCTTTATAGGCCTGCGGAACCGCAACGCTCACGGCAGGGTTGGTCGCGGCATTGCCGTTTCCATGCCCTACGGGCTTTATAGGCCTGCGGAACCCTTCCCCGTTTTCAGGGGTCGCGACCTGCGGCGATGCACCCCCTCTGCACGCGACCACCCTCCCCGGCCGACCCCGCCCCGTGACCCAGGCCACTTTTCGCCTTGTCGAGCCCCTGACCAGCACGAACACCCTGCACGCAACACGGGGTTTTGGCACCCGAACCAGATTCGGTGTACACGCCCTCCCGGTCACACGATCCAGAAGTCCTCCCGCTCCTCCAACCTACGCTCCCCCAATACCATCACCTTGTCCAGATCCGGAACCCGTAACGGATACACCCGCACCTGGTCCTCCTCACCATCGATCACCCCCGCCAACGCCTTGCGCAGTTCCTCGAACGCGTGCGGAGAGGCCACCGCGACCTCGGACACGCTGTACTGCACTCGCGGCCCGTACCCCGCCAGCAACTCCGATACCGCTTGGCGCCGGTCGTCGTCGGCCACGTCGTAACACACCAGGTAGAACCGGCGCCGCTGCGGATGTTCCCCTACCACTGTCACCGCCACACCACGGGCTCATAGGCATCCTCACGGCCCGCCAGCACGTCGGCCAGCGACCGGGCCTGGGCGGTCAGAGCCGTCCGGTACGACACCCGACGGCCCAGCCCCGAATGCCGGAACAGCGTCAGCATCCGCTTCTCATACGCGCCCAGGAACACCTTCAACGTCTCCGGGGCCATCCGGCACCCCTTCTCCTCGTTCGGCGGGTGGTCGAACCCCTCCGGGGCGACCTTGCCTCCCGACACCAAAGAGGTGACGACCGAGTCCACGACCACCGGCCGGAACTCCTCGATCAGGTCCAGCGCCAGACTCGCCCGCCCCTGGGACAGGGAGTGCAGGTAGCCGCCCTCGGGGTCCAGGCCGGCGATGTGGCAGGCCACCACCGCGTCGTTGAGCAACAGGGTGTACCCGAAGGACAGCATCGCGTTGACCGGATCCGGAGGCGGACGACGCCGCCGGTGCGTGAACCCCCACACCGGCGGGAGCATCCGCCCCCAGCAGGTGAAGTAGTCCCTCGACGCTGCTCCCTCGTGTCCCATCAGCTCCGCTGCCCCTGCGGCTCCCGTGGCCCCGGACCGGGCCTGGATGAGCCGCTCGGCCGTAGCAGAGGCGTCTTCGGCTGCCTCATCGGGTGCGTTCACGGCCCGGGAGGCACGCAGCAGCGCGGTACGCAGGTTGGTGATCTTGCCGACCACGAACCCTCGAGCGAACTCCACCGCCCGAGCCCCGTCCAACGCCGCCTCGTACTGGGCGGCCCGTACGTGCACGTCCCCGCCCAAAGCGCGCGAGAGCCTGCCCTGGAACCGTCCCAGGTCGTCCAACAAGACCAGTTCCACCCCCTGGCGCAGCGCCCGGTGCAGGAACGGGGTACTGAACCCCACCCGGCCGACCCCCACCACCTGGCGGACCCGTTTGAGGTTGACCGACAACAACACCTCCTCACCGTGCTCGATCCGCACCCGGTCCCCGCGGCTGCGCACCAGCGCCCCCGGTGTGGTCACGTAGACGGTGGCCTCCAACGGGCGGGCCCGGTCCTCCTCCACCGCACCATGCAGGGCACCGACCGTCCGGCCCAAGAACACCACACCTTCGTCGAAGGACACGATCCTCGACTTGTCGGCGTTGAGCTCCAACCCCCACTCGTCCAACACCTCCCCCGCCACCACCAAGGCCTGCTCCGCGTCGGCCCGGGATTCAGCGGGGATCGCGAAGTCATCGGCATAACGCAACACCTGATGGCCGCGCCCGAGCATGGCCCTGTCGAAGGCGTCCAGGTACAGGTTGGTGAGCGCCGGAGACAGCGCGCTGCCTTGGTGCAACCCCCGCCCCTGTCGGCGACCGGCCCGCACCCGACCCGCAGCCGGGCCCGTGGCGTCCCGGGAGACCAAATGCTGGACGAGCAGGCACAACTCCGCGTCGGGAACCAGCTCCTTGACCCGGGTGATCACCGGCCACCGGGGGATGCGCTCGAAGCAGTCCTCGATATCGGCACGCACCACCCACCGTGCCCCGGCCTCCCGGGCCCGGGTGAGAGCCCGGATCGCGTCATCGACCCCCAGCCCGGACCGGTAAGCGAAACTCCACGGGGACAGCACCGGGTCCAGGAACGGCTCGACCACCTCCAGAACCGCCCGCTCCACGATCCGGTCCCGCACTGCGGGGATCGCGAGCAGCCGGGTCCCGCCCGAGGACTTGGGAACCTCGATCGCGACCACCGGCCCAGGCGTGTACTCACCCGCAGCCAGTTGCTCGCTCAGCTCCGTCAAGTTCCGTAGGGCACCGCGCTCGAACTCGCGGACCTGCTCCGACTTCACCCCGTCTTCGAGGTCGTTGTCCCGGACCTCGTTCCACGCGGCGAAAAGCCGCTCGCTGTCCGCGACACGACGCAGCAGATCACCCACGATGCCCTCCCGGTGGCCGAAGAACCCTCAGGATCGTTCGCGCCGCGCATTGGCGGTAGAGATGCCGCCTGGCCGTAGTTTCCATGCCCTACGGGCTTTATAGGCCTGCGGAACGTCGATCTCAACGGACACAGCTGGTACCTCGAGGTGTTTCCATGCCCTACGGGCTTTATAGGCCTGCGGAACGAAGGCACGAAGAACGTGACGTTCGACGAACTGAAGGTTTCCATGCCCTACGGGCTTTATAGGCCTGCGGAACGCACCAGCAAGTTCATCAACCCCGAGAGGGAGAGTTTCCATGCCCTACGGGCTTTATAGGCCTGCGGAACAGCAAGCTCGCCACCGAGAACAACAAGCCCATGAGCGTTTCCATGCCCTACGGGCTTTATAGGCCTGCGGAACCCCTCCCCGTTTTCAGGGGTCGCGACCTGCGGCGATACACCCCCTCTGCACGCGACCACCTTCCTCAGCGCACTTCAGGCCGTGACCCAGGCCACTTTTCACGCCCGCGGGCCTCTGGCCAGCGATAACACCGTGCACGCAACTCGGGGTTTTCGGACCCGAACCAGATTCGGTGTACACGCCCTTGACCCCCCGAAGCCGGGGACACCTTCAACCATCCTTACCCGCTCTCTTCCCGCCCGCCACCCCGGTTACCGTTACCGGCCACACTTCCCCGATTCCCGGACACACCACCACCAACGCTGCTACCTTGCCACCACAACAAGGCGGCACCGCACCGCGTACCCGACCCCCCACGACACCCGTCCCGGAGGCCGCGTGCCCACACAGTGGACACTCACCCTCACACCCCCACCCCCCACTCCGGTCGACCCGCGCCACCTGCACGCCCTCGCCTGTCACCTGCTGGAAACCCCCACCACCGACCACACCGCCACCACCAAACCCTTCACTGTCGCCCTCAACGGCCGTCGGCTCATCATGAGTCTCTTGGACGACTCCCGTCCCCTCGAACACCTCGCTCTTCCGACCGGTAGCGCGCTGCGCCTCGGGTCGCGCACTTTCCATTGCTCACCGGACGGTCACCGCACCGAGCCATACGCGCGTCTGGCGGCCTGTCCTCCCGCCGTCAAGGCTCACGTGGAGTTCTGCACCCCCACCTACGTGAAGCGGTCCGGCCACCAGGTCCCCCTGTCCGACCCCGAACTCCTCTTGGCCGGTCTGGCCCGCCGCTGGGCGACGCTGAGCCCGCTGTCCCTGCCCGCCGCAGCGGTCACCGAGGTCTTGGGGTCGGTGCACCTGGCCCGCCACGACACCCGCACCCGGATCTTCGGGCAGGGGCCCGCCCAGCGAGTCGGGTTCGTCGGCAGCGCCACGTTCGGGTTGAGCGAGCGCCCTTCCCTCTCCGCACGCCGGGTCTTCGCCGCACTGTGGTCCTTCGCCTCCTTCGCCGGGGCCGGCGCCCAGACCACCCACGGGTTCGGCCACGTGAGCATCCGCCTTCAGCATTCCGACACCGCCGCCGATCCCGGCGGCGGTGTCCGAGAAGAGAACACGCGTCCCCTGCGCCCCAGCCTCACCACCGACCGAACACGGAACGGAGCCGGATGAGCGGACACGATCCCCGCGACCTGGTCGTTGTCGCCCTGTCGGGGGTGCAGCGGTTCATCACCGAGTCCCGCACCACCGTCGACCTGCGTTCAGCCAGCCAGATCGTCGCCCACCTCGCGACGGAGGCGGTCCGGCACCTGCACAACACCCACAAGGCGAGAATCGTCTTCCCCTCGCTGAGCGAGGGCAGGGTGCGCGGCACCGATGACGGGATGCCGAACCGGGTCGTGGCCCTGGTCCCCGCCGGGCAGGGTCCCACCGCGGCCTCCGCCACCGCAGAGCGCCTGACCGGGGTGTGGGAGGGCTGGGTCACCGAGGTCTTCGACCAGCCGATGCACGCCACCCCCGGATGGCCGGTGGTGCAGTGGGTGAGCGTGCCGGCCGCCGTCGGCCCCTACCCCGTTCAGTGGCACGAGGCCCAGCGGTCGCTGGCCGAGCGCAAGACGGTGCGTGACTTCGCCCAGCCCTGGGACGAGCCGGAGGAGCTGTGCACCCTCTCCCCCCGGTGGCGGTCCGCGCCTCCCCCCGCCGTGGTCGAACAGCACATGAAGCACATGGCGAACGAGAAACTGGCCGTCGCCAACTGGGTCAAGCGTCTGTGGCACCGCAAGACCCGCACGGGCCGCTCGTCCGGTTTCGCCTCCACCAACGCCCTGGCCTCCTCCCCCTACCGGGCCGAGGTCCTGCGTCTGTGGGAGGTGGACCCGGACATCGGTGACGCGGTCGGGGACCTGCAGCTGTGCGCGGAGGAGCTGGGCGATGACCCGATCGGGGAACGCCCGTTGGAGCACCTGCCACGGGTGGCCGACTCCGAGGAGGCCGACTGGGTGCGCGGGCGCGGGAGCCGGTGGGTGTTCCCGGCCTCCTGGCACCTGGACGCCCTGGCCCGCGAGTTCAAACGCGACCGGGCCGATGCGGCGTTCGCGCGCACCGTCCGCGACGGTTGGGAGGCCGCCCGCCGGTTGGCGAAGGTCATGGCCCGGCACGGGGTGGATCCCCTGTCCCCGCACCTTGCGGTGCTGGTCCAGGACCTGGACTCCATGGGCCGCCACCTGTCGGGGCGGCGGACCCACCCGGACCGGGAGCCGCTGGAGGTCGGGGAGAAGTCCCACACCGACATCTCCCGGTTGCTCTCTGGGGTGGCCGCCGGCCAGCGCGCCGCGATCACCGCCGCGGGCGGGGTCGTGGTGTACGCGGGCGGCGACGACCTCCTTGCCCTGGTGCCGGCCGCGGCGGCGCTGGAGGCGGCGCGCGCCTGTCAGGAGACCATCCCGCCGGCCCTGCCGACCGCCAGCACCGGGCTGCTGTTCTTCCACCACGACTCCTCCCTCAGCCAGGCCCTGGGTAGGGCCCGGGACCTGTTGGACCTGGCCAAGGAGCGGCCGGGCAAGCACGCGCTGGGGGTGGGGTTCGTCCGCCACAGCGGAGCCCATGGCCACTGTGTCCTGCCCTGGTCGGCCGATCCCGCCCCTGACGAGTCCTTGCGCGTGTTCCTGCCCCGAGGGGAACACGCCCGTATCCGGCTCTCCCCGGGGCTGCTGGGCGACCTGGCGGCCGAGGCCGCGCACCTGGACGGCGGCGACGCGGAACTGCGCGTCCGGGACCAGGACGTGCTCCCGCCCCCGGTGGCCCGGGCGGAGATCCGCCGTTTGGTCCTGCGCCATACCGCCTTGGGCCCGGGCGCCGAGGGCCGATCCGTGGAGGCGGACCGGGCGCTGCTGGAGGGGTTCGCGCGCCATGCCGCCACCCACCTGGAGCATCTGTCCCCGGCCGGGCGGCTGGTGGATGAGGATGCCGTGCGGATCGCCCTGTTCCTACGCCAGGAGGCGTCATGACCACCACCGACGACCCGGGCACTTCGGGGGTGTGGGTGACGGTGGACCCGCACGACACGGTGCAGGTCCGCGACGGACGCTCCTTCGACGCCGGGGCCGGAGGGGTCGCGCACAGCGTGCGTCCCTGGCCCTCCACGGCGGCCGGGGCCCTGGCCGCCGCCTTGGGCGGGGAGCCTGAGAGCCTGCGCGGTCCCTTTGTCGCCCACCGGGACGGCACGGAGTGGAGCCCCTACTTTCCGGCCCCTCTCGACCTGGTCACCGAACCCGACGCCGCGGACGTGTGGCGGCTGTGCCACCCCCAGGTGGAGGACGGTGGGGTGGACCGTGAAGGCGGTGAAGGCGACGACGTCCGCATCAGGACCGACCTCCAGGCCTCCGGCCACCCGGACCTGGTGCCGCTCTCCCTGCCCGAGGGAGTGGAAGAAGCCGATCCGCTCAGCGGACTCGTCCCCGGCGGTGTCCTGAAGTCCTACCTGCACGGCACCCTGGTCGACGCCGGCGAGGTCGTCTCCCAGGACGAGTGGGGACGGGTCGAGGAACCGGTGACGGCCGAGTCTCGGATCGGCGTGGGGCTGGATCCCGACGCCCGCACCGTCAAGGGCGGTCTGCTCTACCGGACCACCCACCTGCGGCTGGAGGAGGACTGGGCGTTCGCCGTCCACCTCACTCCCCGCCCCGGGCGGCACCGCCCGGTGGAGGAGGTGGCGGAACCGGTGCGCTTCGGCGGGCTGACCCGGCTCGCCGACCTCGCCCCGGCCCAGGTCACCGGGTGGCCGGACCCGCCCGAGGACTTCCCCGACGGCAAGGTCCTGCTCTACGTCGCCACACCCGCGGTGTGGCCCACCGGGTGGGTGCCGCCCCTGCCCGACGATGCCCGGCTGGTGTCCGCCGTGGTCGGCGCCCCGCTGCCGGTGGCCACCGCGTCCCCGGTGCGCGACTACAAGCACTTCCAACGGACCCGCGCCATGGCCTGGGCTGTTCCGCCCGGGTCGATCTACCTGTTGCAGTTCCTCGACCCCGACGACGCCACGACCTGGGCCCACTCCCAGCACGGGCTGGCCTTGGGACCGGCCGCCCGACCCCGCTGGGACACGGCCGGGTTCGGTGTCGTCCTGACCGGAGTGTGGTCGTGACCAGTTACCTGCTGTACCTGTACACCGAGTCCCCCTTGCACGCGGGGGGCTCCGATGCCGAGGGGTCGGTGGACCTGCCGATCCAGCGCGAGGGCTCCACCGGCTACCCCCTGGTGTGGGGCCAGAGCCTCAAGGGGGCACTGCGCCAGGCGGCCTACGACTCCGGATGGAGTAGCTATACCGACGGGGACGACTCCTTCCTGGACCAGGTGTTCGGCCGGGCGGTGGGGGGCGAGAACGGCCCCGGGGTCAACCCCAGCGCCGGACTGCTGACCGTCGGCGACGCGCAGCTGGTCGCCCTGCCGGTGCCCGCCCTGCACCACGGGTTCGCCTGGGCCACCTCCCCCGTGGCTCTGGGCCGACTGGCCCGCAAGCACACCCACGCCCGCACCGGCCGGACCCTGCCCGGCATCCCCCAGGTCAACCCCGCCGAAGGGGTGTGCGCCACCGATGTGTGGGCGGACGCCTCCGGGCAGGTGCTGGGACCGTGCCTGGTCCCCACCAAACGCGCCCGCGACGGCCAGGCCAACCCCGTCTCGGCCTGGGCGGACCTGATCGCCGGTGAGGGGATCGGCGACGAACCCCACCTGGCGACGTTCGCGAACAAGTTCCGCCAGGACCTCATCGTGGTCGGCGCCGACGTGATGGCCCAACTGCTGCGCGAGTGCACCGAGCACACCGTCCGCGTCCAGCTCGACCCGGACACCAAGACCGTCAAGAACGGCCCGTTCACCAGCGAGTACCTGCCCGCCGAGACCGTCCTGGCCGCGGTGCTGACCCTGCGCGACCACACCAACGGCGAGAACCACCGCGAACTCCTCGAAGGCCTGCTGGACCGGCAGGTCCTACAGATCGGCGGAGACGAGACCCTGGGCAAGGGACTGGTGTGGTCCCGCCTGGTGAAGGCGGTGCCCGGTGAGTAGCGTCCAACGCCTGGACCAAGAGCTGTCCGGCCTCGCCCTGAAGATCCTGGGCGAGCGGGTGGGTAAGGACCTGCGCACCCGGATGCGGCAGCTGCCTTCTCGGCTGCGCGGCGGGGGCCTGGCCGCCACCTACGCGTTCGTGCTCTCCAAAGTCGACCCGAACCCGGCCAAGGAGCTGGGTTACGCCTACCACCAGCTCGCGGTGAAGATCGCCGAGCACGTGTGCGAGCGCCGCCTCCTGGGCGGCAACGGCACCGTCCTGCCTCCGAAACGCTTCTTGGAGGCGCTGTCCTCCGCTACCCCGGCCCAGTATGCCCGCGCTTCCGCCGAGGTCGACGCCTTGGCGACCTGGCTCAGCCGCCTGGCCGACGCCCTCTATGAACCCCCGGCCGCCGCGAACACCACGGGCGGCACCGACGGCGCGGACGGCGGCCCGGGCGTCCGGGAGGGGGATCGTGGCTGACCACCGGTGGGGAGCGGGCTATGAGGAGCCCCCCGAGGAGATCGTCACCCTGGGTCCCGCGCACGGGCCGCTGGGCCGCGCGGTGCACCTGCACCACGTCGAGGTGGAGTCGAAAGGCGGGACCGAGGCGACCACCACGCTGCGTGCGGGCAACAAGGTCGTGGGCGGAGACGCCAACGCCCTGGTGGTCCTGCGGCGTCTGTCCTTCGAGGCGACCGGGGGCCGTAAGAAGAAGTGGCAGGCCCACCGGCCGCTGCACGAGTGGGCGACCGCCTCCCAGGGCGGCCAGCACGACAAGGCCCTGCTCCAGCAGGTCACGGAGCGCCGTCAGGCCCTGCTGGACCAGTGGAGCGTCCCGCGCCCGGTTCCGCGGTCGGTCCAACGGCGCTTCCCCGGCAGCACCGCCTCCTCTTCTCGGGGGTGCGTGTTGCGGCTAGTCCTGACCTGCGAGTGGCGGCTGGTCACCGGGCTCGGGCTGCAGTTCGGGGTGCTCGACAGCGGCATGGCCCTGCACGGCACCTACGGGTGGCCCGTCATCCCCGCCTCCACCCTCAAGGGCCTCGCGGCGACAGGCGCGCGCCTGGCGGAGGCCGCCCCCGGGCGGGTGCGGGAACTACTGGGTGACCCGCGCCCCCTCCAGGCCCCCGCCCGGACCGGTCCACGGGGGCGGGGCGGTGTGGTCTTCCTGGATGCCCTGCCCGACACCCGGACCGGGCTGAAGGTGCACAGCGACACCATCACCCCGCACCAGCAGCCCTACTACACCGACACCATGCCCGGCGCCGCCCCCGCCGGGGAGCCGCGTCCCCCCGGGGAGCACCACGCCCCCGTCCCGGTGCCGTTCCTGTCGGTGAGCGGACGGTCGTGCGTGGACCTGCTCGGCACCGACCCCGACGACCTGGACACCGTCAGGCAGTGGCTGGACCTGGCCGGTGAGGAGGTCGGCGGCGGCGGGCGGACCACCGCCGGATACGGCTACTTCACCTGCACACCCGCACCCGCCAAGAAGACCGGCAAGGAGAAACGGCCGTGAGCGCGGAGCCCCGCACCGTCCACCTCATCACCGTCGGGGTGAGCCTGTTCGACAACCTCCAGCACAGCCTGACCGGGCTCAGGGGCGGCGGCACGGACGCCCGCAAGGGCCTGCTGGAGGACGACAAGGCCCTGGCCAAACGCGTGTGGGACGCTCGTAGGGAGCTGCACGACCCCAAGAGCGAGCAGACCGCCGACCAAGAGCGCGAAGCACAGGCCGCCTGGCTGGCGGAGGTGACCACCCCGGAATCGGGGGCGGCCCGCACCCGCCTGGAGGAGCTGCTGGCCCGGATCGAGCCCGGCCGGTGGCCGGCCCAGGTCGGTGCCGAGCTGAGCAGCCTGGCCGCGCACAACCTCCCCTCCAAGCGCGTACCGGTCCCCGACCAGGACACCGCCATCCTCATCACCAGCGACACCGGCAAAGGGCTGCGCGCGTCCCTGTTCAACGCCGTGGCCCTGGCCGGAGGCGACCTGGACCGGGTGCGGTACCTGCACGAGCCCACCGAGGAGCAGATCGTGCGCGAGCGGGGGAACATCGTCATCGCCCGCCTGCCCCACCTGGACGTCGGCGGACAGAAGGAGTTCACCGAGGCGATGCGCGACCTGGGCCGCATCGGACGCGGAGTGGACCGGCTGCTGCAACCGGAGGACGATGTCGCCCGCTTCCACCTCTCAGGCGGCTTCAAAGCCGCTCTGCCGTTCCTTTTGGGCCTGGGCGAGGCGCTGCGTGGACTGCGCGGACCGGTCAAGGTGCGCGCGTTCGCCCTGCACGAACTCGCCCCGGGCCTGAGGTCCATCGAACTGCCCCTGCGCTCCCTCCCCCCGAAACTGGTGAACGACCAGTTGGAACCGTTCGACGGCAGCGGCCACATGGTCGGCGAACCACCGCAAGGAGCACCACTGCGCGGGTTCGCCTACGACAGACTGGACAACAGCCGTACCTGGCAGCTGACCCCCTTCGGTGAGGCGCTGCGCGAGCTCCACCGCGGCCGCCGTGTGGAAGAGCCGTGACGACCGCGGCCGCAGACAAGACCGTGGGCGGGGACGGGGACGGCCCGCAGGATCTGAGGCGCATCCTCGGCGAGCTCGCCCACCGGCTCGACCAGGGCTTCGGTGCGGTCCTCAACCAGGGCAGGGAGAACCTCGCCCACACCCACGACGGCCCCGCTCTGTCCGAGCCCGACCTGGCCGCCGCCCTGCTGAAGCTGACCAACGCCCACAGCGACGGCACCGGACTGACCAACGCCCACAACGCCCTCACCACCTGCTGGGATGAGCACCCGGAGGTGGTGCGGGTCCTGCTGCACCGCCCCGGCTACTTCCTGGACCGGCTGCCCGAACTGCTGACGGACTCCGGCCCCAGCGCACCGGCCGCCGTCCCCGCGCTGGGGGACGGGGAGGGATGGCGGGTTTTCGCCGCCTGCGCCGACCTGCTCTGGGACTACCTCAACAGGGACACCCCCCAAGCGCGCAAGCACCGCCACCTCGTCCCCCTGGCGGCCCGAACGCGCTTCCTGGCGCTGTCCGAACCCTTCCGCCACCCCGACCACCAGGTCTGGTCGGACCTGAGCGCGACCACCGGCGACCTGTACCGGGTCTTCGGACACGGCTCCTGGCCGGAACCCGCCCGCCGGGCACAGGAGGCCCGACAGATCTGGCGGGGCCACCTCAACGGGCACCAGTCCATCCCCCTTTTCGACCACGCCCCGCCCACGGCCGTGGAGGACGAGGTGCGGTCGCTGGCGCTCATCCCCGCCACCGGTTTCTCCGGCGACCCGCTGGTCCTGGACACCCCGTCCGCACCCGAGTCGGCAGAAGACAAGCGAGCCGCACGAAAGCGCACCCCGGCCCTGCCTCCGGCCGAACGAGCGCTGCTGGAAGAGGTCGTGGAACAGCACCTGCTCCCCCGGTTCGCCACGGGACGGGTATGGGCGCTCGCCTTGGGGCTGTGCCGGACCCACCGGCCCGCAGGACAAGCCGTGGCCTTCGCGGCGGTCGCCGTGTGTACGGCTGGGGCATTCGCCTGCACCGTGTGGGCCCTGCTCGATGAGGACATGCCCCTCACGGTCGGCCTGGGGCTCGCCACGTCCACCTATGTCCTCATCGGTGTGGGCACCCTGTGGTTCGGCCGCCTGTGGGCGATGCCGCTCATGCTGCGTCTGTCCGCCGCCGCCGCCGTGGGATTGATCGTGCTCGTGGCCCTGCACCCCGACTGGTGGACGAACATCCGCCCCGGACCCGGGCTGTACATGCTGCTGGCCCTGCTGGGCGGAGCCTCGTTCGGCTATCTCCTCATCGAAACCCGCAACCACAACTCCGGCCAGTTCCCCGAGCGCTTGAGGTCGGCGACCGGCCCCCTGGCACGCATCGTGGGGCGGGCCCTGTCGGTGACCGTCACCGGGCTCGTGCACGCCTTCCTCGTCGCCCTGCTGGGCATGGCCGTCATCGCCCCCGTCTTCTCCGAAGAAGGCCCCCGGCTCACCACCGCCTGGACCGGCGAAGAACAAGGGGCGGGGCAGAAGACGGGTGAACCCGCCCCGGACCCGACCGGCATCCCCGGTCCCGCCGAGGACACCGCAACCCCTCAACAGGAACCCCCGCGCCAGCCCGGGGAACCCTGGGCAATCCTGGTCACCGCCACCTTCTGGTGTCTGGCCGCCGGGGTGTTCTCCCAGATCCTCTGGGACGACCAGCCCATCACCGCACCGCTGACCCACCGACGCTGGCGCAATGAAAGGTAGGACGGGTACGCCCATGGCCTGGACCGACTTCCGCCTGACCGTGACCACACCACTGTTCAACGACGACGACCCGGCCGTCGGACTGCGGGTCTCCTCCGTGCGCGGCGCGATGCGCTTCTGGTTCCGGGCCCTGGCGGGAACGGTCTACGGGCCCAGCGTGCCCGCTCTCGCCCGCGCGGAGCAGAAGGTGTTCGGCAGCACCGAGGGGGCGGCCCCGGTACGGCTGCGGCTGACGAACCAGCCCACCGCCCGCGCCATGATCAAGGCGGGCGAGCCCGCTTCCTTCCTCGCGGGAGTCCCAGCCGAGGACTACGAACCCGGGAAATGGGTCGCCTACCTGCTGGGGCAGGGACACGCCACCAAGAGGAAACCGGGCTGGGTCACCACCCGCCCGCACACCCGCCCCGGGCACCGGTTCACGTTGAAGGTCGGCTTCAGCGGGGACTCGGCGGTCGACTCGCTCACCCTGGCCTCGCTGTGGGCGGCCTGCACCTACGGCGGGTTCGGAGCCCGCACCCGCAAGGGCTTCGGCACCGTACGCCTGGCACACAAGGAAGGCCCCCTGCCGGAGGGCCCCTGGCAGGAACATCTCCCCCACACACCGGGATTCGACCACTACCGGGAACTGGACCACCTACCGGTGGACGGGCCACTGAAGGCCTGCGCAGATATGCTCCCCGGCCTGGTCCCCGTCCCAGAGAGCACCAGCGGCCCCGGAATCGCCCCGCAGCCCACCCTGGGTGCGGAAAACACGAGCGCCGCCCTCGCCGACTTCACCAAGGAAAGTTGGGAGGCGGCGGCCGCCGAGACCGGAGAGCGGTACCGGAGGTTCCGCGCCAGTGTCCCCCACGCGTCCTCCAATCCCGGCTACCGGCCGCCGATCAAGACACCCGAATACGGAACGGTCATCCACGGCACCGACGACCGATTCCCACTCGGGGCGCTGGGGCTTCCGGTGAACTACAAAGGCGGAGCCAAGGTGACCGCTTACAAGGAGGAGAAGGACGAGCTGCGCCGCGCCTCACCGCTGTGGTTCCGGTTCATCGAAAACGAGCACGAGGGGACGTGGGGGTTGTTCTCCTTCGCCTTCCACAACCCGTTCCTGCCCGCCGACCAAAGGCTGGTCACTCGGCTGACCGGCAAGCGAGTCGACAGCAGGGACGTGTACATCACCGACGAGAACGTCCGCGAACGAACAGGCGCATGGATGGACCTGATCCGAGGACCGGCGTCCTGAGGCGCGAACGGTCGACCACATCGCTCCGAGAACTCGAAGGCGGATCCGCTGCCAGGCAACGGAGGGTCGGATGCGGTTCCAGATCTGGACAAGGTGGCGGCCTTGGAGCAGTGTGGGTTGAGGAGTTCAAGGGCCACGGGATCGCGAGGTCTGCGGGACGTGTACACCGAATCCGGTTCGGGTTTGAGAACCCCATGTTGCGTGCAGGGCGTTCGAGCTGATCAGAGGCCCACAAAAGCAAAAAGTGACCCAAGACACAGGATGGAGTGCGCCCGGGAAGGCAGTCGCGTGCAAATGAGGTACATCGTCGCAGTTCACGGCCCCTGAAAACAGGGAAGGGTTCCGCAGGCCTATAAAGCCCGTAGGGCATGGAAACGGAACTTCTTGAGCTCCTCGCGGTTCTTGACGCCGGTTCCGCAGGCCTATAAAGCCCGTAGGGCATGAAAGCCCCAGAATGAGGACAGGGATCCTTTTTCATCCTGCTTCGCGGAGCTGAAGGACCGGCACAGCGCGGGTGATCTGGCAGGCCCG
>NZ_JARBUT010000033.1 GCF_028882275.1 Nocardiopsis sp. N85 | reverse complement strand
CGCCCACGATCTGGCGGTGGTGCGTCAGGTGAGCGACCGCGTCGCGGTCATGCGCAAGGGCGAACTGGTGGAACTCGACGACAGCGACGCCATCTACGAGAACCCGCGGAGCGACTACACCCGTCGACTCCTCAACGCCGCCCCCGTGTTGGACCCCGACGAGGCGCGCGAACTACGCGCCGCACGGGTCCGCGAACGCGCGGCCGGGGTCTGAGGCCCCGCGCCGGTCGGGTCTCCCCGACCGGCGCGGACGGTCGGAACGGGTCGCGGCGCCCGGCCGGGCGCCGCGACCCGGTGGCGCGGTTCCCCGGCCCGGTCCAGCCGGGCGACCCGCTCGTGGGTCACGTCGAAGCCCTCGTGACCATTCCGTCCCTCGGCGAACGACGGGCCGGGGCCCTCGTCCGGTCCGAGGAGCACGTCCATGTCGCGCTCGTCGGTGACGAACGGCGGCTCCAGGTCGGTCTTCTCGAATTCCCGTGGGGTCGAGGCTCAGGTCAGGCCTCGCAGCAGGGCCCGCAGGCCGTAGTGGAAGCGGGCGGCGGTCTCGGCGGCGCCCGGCGCGTCCTCGTCGTCCTGGTGGCGGACCTGGTGGACGACCGCGCCCAGGCAGTAGGAGTACAGGGCGTCGGTGGCGCGGTCGAGGTCGTCGGTCGGCACCCCGGCCTCGGTGAAGGCGCGGTGCGCCAAGGCGCGGGCCGCCGTGTCGGCGGGGGTGGCCGGGGCGCGGTGCACCAGGAGGGACAGCGCTCCGGAGTACTCCAGCAGCCGTGCCCGGTAGTCGTCGGCCCAGGAGACCAGGCGTTCGTCCCAAGGACGGGTGTCGGTCTCCTCCTCGGTGGTCTCCTCGGGGATCTCCTCCTCGGTGTCCTCGACGCCCTCGACGGGGGAGTCGCCCGTCGAACCCGGCGAGGTCACGTAGGCGGCGATCGCGTTGAAGAGCTGCTCCTTGCCGAGGGGGAAATGATGGTAGATGGCCATGGCCTCCACCTCCAGGGCATCGCCCAACCGGCGCATCGACAATCCGCCCAGGCCGCGTCCGGCGATGATGTGGAGCGCTTCCAGGATGATGCGTTCCCGGCTGAGCCCCGCGTAGTTCCTGCTCACTTGTGTCCTTTCGGAAGTATTCGTCACCCAATGTGGCTGTTCCGGCGCGTGGAGGCCGTCATCGACGCGCGATCCGGGTCGCCTCATGATCTTCGTCACGGCTAGAGTGCCCTGCAACGGTGTACCAGGTGATCGGAGTGGGCGATGGGACTCGGCGGACGCAGCGCGGCGCAGGTACGGGAGAGCCTGATGGCCGACCGTGAGACGGCCGCGCGGTTGGACGATCTGTTGCGGGAGGTGGCGGCGGCCCAGACGGCGTTGGACGACGCCCGGGCGGCGGACGCCCCCGTGGAGGAACTGCACGAGCGAGGGCTGGTGCTGGACGCCGCGCTCACCGAGGCGATGCGGGCCGCCTACGCCCGCGAGCGCGTACTGATCGGCCCGAAGGGCTACGAGGACCGCCTCCAGCGGCGCAAGCGACTGGCCCGCCCCGAGGTGCGTCAGGCCACCGAGGTCGCCGAGCGGCTGCTCACGGTGCGCGAGACCCATCGCCTGCACGGCGTGCAGCGGGTCCCCCCGCAGGTCCGCCGAGCCTGAGACGACCGGCCCCGCGCCCCCGGGGGCGCGGGGCCGGACACGCACGGTAGTTTGGGGCCGGAACGGGTATGGGGCCCGCAGTCACGAACACCGAACGTGGGGAGCGCAGGAGGAGATGGCGGATTTCATCCGCGTCGACCCGACGTCGAAGGTACCGCCCTACGAGCAGATCCGGACGACCGTGGCCATGGCGGCCGCCGCCGGTGAACTCCCGGTCGGGTACCGGTTGCCGACGGTGCGCGCGCTGGCCGGACGACTGTCGGTGGCGGTCAACACCGTGGCCCGCGCCTACCGCGAACTGGAGCAGGCCGGGGTGGTGGAGACCCGGGGCCGCTCGGGGACGTTCATCGCGGCGGCCGGCGACGACCAGCGCGCGGAGGCCCTGGCGGCCGCGCGCGCCTACGCGGAGGTGATCTCCAGGGTCGGCTTGGACCACGACGAGGCCGTGGAGATCCTGCGCGCCGCACTGGGTTCCGTCCAGCCCCAGGGGTGAAGGCCGTCCGGGTGAGGCCGATCAGCGGCGCAGACCCACCACGGAGATGATGTAGAAGACGATCAAACCGAGCCAGACGGCGGCCAGGGAAGCGGCCCCGCCCACCACACCGGCCGCGATCCCCGTGATGGGTATGCTCACCCCCAGGCAGACCAGGGACAGCACCATGCGCGCCGTGTTGGAGGGCACTCCCACCTTGGCCGGGCGCTCCTCCCGCCGCCTGTGGTCCAGGTGACGACGGACGCTGGTGTCGATGGCCTCGTCGATCCGCTCGACCAGGGAGGCGGCCAGGGCCTCGTCGTATTCGGGCCCGAGTTCGCGCCCGGCGCGCAGCGTGGCGGCGATGTCGGCCTGGTGGCGGGATGTGCTGTCGGTCATCCGTCCATGGTGGCATCCCCGGTGTGCCCGGATCGATCCACCGGAGCCGATTCCAGGGATCGTTCCGGGAAAACCCTGAGGACACGTCCGAAGGGCCGCCCTCCACGCGGGAGGGCGGCCCTTCGGACGTTTTCGCTCAGCTCGCGAAGTCGAGCAACTGCTGGGCCCGGCTGGGGTGGCGCAGCTTGGACAGCGACTGCTTCTCCAGCTGCCGGATCCGCTCGCGGGTCAGTCCCAGGTGTTTGCCGATCTCGTCCAGGGTGCGCGGTCGGCCGTCCATGAGGCCGAAGCGCAGGGACATGATGGTCGCCTCGCGGGGTTCCAGGTCCGACAGCGCGTTGCGCAGCTGGTCGGCCATGAGCTGACGGTCGACCACCTCGGAGGCCTCCGAGGCGTCCACGTCCTCGATGAGATCGCCGATGCGGGTCTCACCGTCCTCACCGATGGTGGAGTCCAGGCTGATGGGCTGACGGGTGACCCGCAGCAGCTCCTCGATCTGGGCCGGGGTCTTGTCCAGCTCCAGGGCCAGTTCCTCGGGGGTGGGCTCGCGGCCCAGGGCCTGGTGCATGTCGCGTTCCAGGCGGCTGACCTTGCTCAGCAGTTCGAGTACGTGGACGGGCAGCCGGATGGTGCGCGCCGAGTCGGCGAAACCGCGCTGGATGGCCTGGCGGATCCACCACATGGCGTAGGTGGAGAACTTGAAGCCCTTGGTGTAGTCGAACTTCTCCACGGCGCGGATGAGGCCGAGATTGCCCTCCTGGACCACGTCCAGCAGGGACATGCCCCGATCGCTGTACTTCTTGGCCACCGACACCACCAGGCGCAGGTTGGCCTCCAGCATGTGGGACTTGGCCGCGCGCCCGTCCTCGGCGATCCACTCCAGCTCCGCGCGTTCGACCTCGGCCATCTCCACGGAGGAGGAGTCGATCTCGCCGTGCAGACCCAGGCGGTACTCCGCGTAGAGACCGGCCTCCACCCGCTTGGCCAGCTCGACCTCCTGCTCCGCGTTGAGCAGCGGTCGACGCCCGATGGCCTTGAGGTAGGTGTGGACGGAGTCGCCCATGGCGGGGGACTGGTCGTCCAGATCGGCCTCGCCGGTCTCGGGATCGACGGTGGCCTGAGTGGTCTCGGTCTTCTGGGTGCGCCGTGTGGTGCGGGTCTTCCTCCGGGGGGAGGGACCGGTGCGCGGTGCGACCTTGCCGGATACGGCCTTGGGTGCCTCGTCGGTGTCGGGCACCGTCGCGATGAGAGTGTCTTCGAGCACGTCGTCCTCGGCGTCGGGTTCGGCCACCGGCACGGAATCCTCGCCCCCGTTGGCGAGTCGGACCCCGTTCTCGGTGAGTTCACGCAGGATGGCACGGCCGTCGCCGGCGGAGACTCCGGCCGCGGAGAAGGCGGTGCGCAGTTCGGAGAGGGACACGTGTCCCTGGGCGCGTCCGCGGGTGAGCAGGTCGGTCAGTGCCGTGTGGTCGGCCGCGAACGGAGCGGTGCCGTCGGTGGCCGTGGCGGTGGGTGCCGAGCGGGTCCGGGCAGTGCTCGTCATCTGGGCACCTCCCTCCCTTCCATGACGTGTGGCACGTGGCGGAGGATTCCCGCCGACTGGACGCGCCAATATGTCCAACGTGTCGGGGTGTCAAATGTTCCCCGTCTCGATTGGATATCTTTCGAAGTGACATGGATCACCGCGCCTTCGGTGGCGAACGGTGGGAGGAAGCGAGTATGAGAACCCGCTCGGGCCGCCGTCCGCCGACACGCGGAGCCGGTCGCGGTGGAGGGCGCAGGGGCGTGGACGGGTGGACTCGTGGCTGTCGCCAACTGCGGACCTCCTTGACAGAGGGGCCGTGGGATCCGGGCACTCGGCCGACCCGGATACACAGGTAGACGCAGGGCGGGCCGGGGAAGTTCCCCGACCATCGGATATGTCCGATCTATCGGTTCCGTTCGGTGCCCTCGGCGTCCACTCCGCGCCCGCGTCGCAACGCCACCAGGTCCGGTTTGCCCGAGGCCAGCATCGGCAGCCGGTCCCGCACCTCCACCTCCCGCGGGGCGGCGTAGGCCGGCAGCCGCTCGCGCACCAGGGCGCGGACGCGCTCCAGGGTGGGCGGGTCCGCCGGGTCCGCCGCCACCACCACCGCGCACACCCGTTCGCCCCACTCGGGGTCGGGCCGTCCCACCACCACCGACTCGGCCACCGCCGGGTCGGCCGCGATGAGCGCGTTGACCGGGCCGGGCACGACCTTGTGGCCTCCGGTGTTGATCACCTCGTCCATCCGGCCCAGGACCGTCAACCGGTCCCGTTCCCACCGGCCCAGGTCGTTGGTGCGCAGTACCCGGCGTCCGTCGGCGTCCGTGATCGGGCCCTCGACCGGGGCGACCCCCGGCGCGGTGCGGTAGCGGGTGAGCAGGGTCGGGCCGGACAACAGCACCCGACCCGAACCGTCCCCCGCGGGCTCCTCGATCTCCACCCCCACACCGTCCAGGGGGACCCCGTCGTAGACGCACCCGCCGCAGGTCTCGCTCATGCCGTAGGTGGTGACCACGCGGCCGCCGGCGGCGCGGGCCGCCGCCAACAGCCCCGGGTCGGCCGCCGCCCCGCCCAGCAGGATCACCCCGAACGCCGACAGGTCCACCCCGGCCGCCACCAGCCGCCGCAACTGGGTGGGCACCAGGGACACGTGCGGGTGGATCCCCGCGGCCAGGGAGGCGGCCTCCGAGAAGGGGGCGTGCACCGCCTCGGTGCCCATGACCAGGGCGCGCAGCATCACCTGGAGGCCGGAGATGTGCCCGGCGGGCAGCACGCACAGCCAGGAGTCGCCCGGTCGGGCCCCGATCCGCGCCACCGACGCCTCCGCCGATGCGCGCAGGGCCGCCGCCGACAGCTCCACGCCCTTGGGCGCACCGGTGGACCCGGAGGTCGTGACGACCAGGGCGGTCCCCGGGGCGGCGCGTACGCCGTCGGCCAGCGGGCTCTCGCCCCCGGGTGTCAGGATCGAGGAGGGGCGCATCGCCGTGAGCAGTTCCCCGACCCGCGCGTCGGGGGTGCCGGCCGGTACGGGCATCAACGCGGGCCCTCGACCGGCCAGTGCCTCGGCCAACAGCTCGGACAGTCTGCCCGGTTCCAGGCCGACGGCGGCGCGCAGGTCGGGGCCGTCGCCGGGGACGGGTTTCGGGTTCGGGACCTCGGAAGGGTTCGCGGATGCCACGGGGCACAAGACTACGCCCGACGTGCCGTCGGGGGGCGTACCCGGTCATCGCGGTCGGCCTGGCAGAATGCGTAGGGTTGACGCGGGGTTCGCCTCCGGATTCCCACGAATCCGGGCGTCCATCCGTCCCAGTGTCCCGTGAGGAGAAGCAGTAGCCGTGAGCAGCGTGATCGACTGGCAGCGGTCGGGCGAGTATTCCGACATCATCTACGAGACCGCGGAGGGCATCGCCAAGATCACGATCAACCGGCCCGAACGGCACAACGCCTTCCGGCCCCAGACCCTGTTCGAGTTGCAGCAGGCGTTCAACATCGCCCGCGACGACTCCGAGGTCGGCGTGATCATCTTCACCGGTGCCGGGGACCAGGCGTTCTGCTCCGGCGGGGACCAGAAGATCCGTGGCGACGACGGCTACATCGGCGACGACGCCGTGGCCCGCCAGGGCATCGGCCGGCTCAACGTCCTGGACCTCCAGGTGCAGATCCGTCGCCTGCCCAAGCCGGTCATCTGCATGGTCGCCGGATGGTCCATCGGCGGCGGCAACGTCCTCCAGGTGTGCTGCGACCTGACCATCGCGGCCGACAACGCCAAGTTCGGCCAGACCGGCCCCAAGGTCGGCTCCTTCGACGGCGGCTACGGTTCCTGGCTGCTGGCCGAGACCGTGGGTCTGAAGAAGGCCCGCGAGATCTGGTACCTGTGCCGTCAGTACAGCGCCCAGGAGGCGCTCGACATGGGCATGATCAACACCGTGGTGCCGCTGGCCGACCTGGAGAAGGAGACCGTCTCCTGGGCCCGCGAGCTGCTGGAGAAGTCGCCGCTGGCGCTGCGCATGCTCAAGGGCGCCATCAACGCCGTCAGCGACGGCGCGGCCGGCATGCAGCAGTTCGCCGGTGACGCCACCATGCTCTACTACATGAGCGAAGAGGCCCAGGAAGGCCGGGACGCCTTCAAGGAGAAGCGCCGTCCGGAGTTCGAGAAGTTCCCGCGCCGCCCGTGACACCGATCGCCGATCCCCCCGCGGAGACCGGACCCGGAGCGGGCCGGGCCTTCGCCGTCGGTCTGCGCAACCGGTTCCGCGGCATCACCGTGCGCGAGGGCATGCTGGTGCGCGGACCCGCCGGGTGGGGCGAGTTCTCGCCCTTCGCCGAGTACGGTCCGCGTGAGTGCGCCCGCTGGTGGGCGGCCTGTCACGAGGCCGCCCATCACGGGTGGCCCGCCCCGGTGCGCGATCGGGTCGCGGTCAACGTCACCGTCCCGGCCGTGGACCCCGAGCGGGCCCGCGCGATCGTCGCGGCGGGCGGTTGTGCCACCGCCAAGGTCAAGGTCGCCGAGAAGGGGCGGGATCCGGCCGAGGACCTGGCCCGGGTCGAGGCCGTCCGCGACGCCATCGGCCCCTCGGGGAAGGTGCGCGTGGACGCCAACGGCGCCTGGGACGTCGACACCGCGGTGCGGATGATCCGCGCCTTGGACGCCTACGACCTGGAGTACGTCGAGCAGCCCTGCGTCACCCTGGACGAGCTCGCCGAGGTGCGCCGCCGGGTCGACGTGCCGATCGCCGCCGACGAGTCGATCCGCCGTGCCGAGGACCCCCTCAAGGTCCGCGCCGCCGACGCCGCCGACATCGTCGTGCTCAAGGTGCAGCCCCTGGGCGGGGTGCGCGCCGCGCTACGGGTGGCCGAGGCGTGCGGGCTGCCCGTGGTGGTCTCCAGCGCGGTCGAGACCTCGGTGGGTCTGGCCGCCGGGGTGGCGCTGGCCGCCGCCCTGCCCGAACTGCCCTACGCGTGCGGGCTGGCCACCATGCAGATGCTCACCGCCGACGTCACCGCCGAGCCGTTGCTGCCCGACAACGGGTACCTTCCGGTACGCCCGGTGAAGGTGGACGAGGAGCGGCTGCGCGCGGTGGAGATCGCCCCCGCCGGCTGGCGCGCCCGCGCCGAGGCGGCCATCGCGGCGGCCGACGGCGGCTGACCCGCCCGGGACGCGGATCACAGCCCGGGGCGTTCGCCGTTCGCCCCCGAACGGGGTTCACTGGAAGGTGCGCTCCCGTGAGATGAGGGGTGCGATGCGGTACATCGGCACCCTGCGGTGATACTTGGTACACACCTTGACGAACGAAAGCGTTGTGGATGAATCCGTCTACCGCCCTGGCGCGGGTCCTCGTCGATGAACTGGCCCGCTGCGGCCTGGCCGAGGCCGTGGTCGCGCCGGGGTCGCGCTCGACGCCGCTCGCGCTCGCCCTGGTCTCCCACCCCGGGATCCGGGTGCACGTGCGCGTGGACGAGCGGTCGGCGTCCTTCCTGGCGCTGGGGCTGGCCAGGACCTCCCGGCGCCCCGTGGCCGTGGTGTGCACCTCCGGCACCGCCGCGGCCAATTTCCATCCCGCGGTGCTGGAGGCCGACGAGAGCGGTGTCCCGCTGCTGCTGCTCACCGCCGACCGGCCGCCGGAGCTGCGCGCCACCGGCGCCAACCAGACCGTGGACCAGATCGGCCTGTACGGCGGCGCGGTGCGCATGTTCGCCGAGGTCGGCACGCCCGACCCGGTGCCGGGCATGGTCGCCTACTGGCGTTCGCTGATCGGTCGCGCCTGGGGCGCGGCCCGGGGAGGACGGCCGGGGCCGGTCCACCTCAACGTCGCCTTCCGCGACCCGCTCACCCCCGACGGCCTCGGCGGGGAATGGATCGAACCGTTGGAGGGCCGTGTCGACGGCGCGCCGTGGATCTCCCGTCCCGGTCCCGTCGCCGAGCCGGTCCCGTTCGTCCTGCCCGACGTCGAACGCGGCGTGATCGTCTGCGGGGACGGGGACTACGACCCGGTGCCGTTCCTGGCCCTGGCCGAGCTGACCGGATGGCCGCTGCTGGCCGAACCCACCTCCAACGCCCGGCGGGTGGGCGCGGTCTCCACCTACCGCCACCTGCTCGCCTCACCCTCGATCGTCTCCGGTCCCGTCCCGGACCTGGTGGTCAGCGCGGGCCGCCCCAACCTGTCCCGGCAGACCCTGGCGTTCCTGCGCCGGGCCCGGCGTCACGTGGTCGTCACCGCCGGCGTGCTGGGCGACGCCCGCGCGGCGCTCGCCGACGGGTTCGCCGACCCGGCGCGCACCGCCACCGACGTGGTGGCCGCCGTCGAGGCCCCGGCCGACCTGTCCTTCGACGAACCGCGCCGTACCGACTGGTCCCGGTGGTGGTGGCGCGCCGAGTCGGCCGCCCGCGCCGCCCTGGACGCGGTGCTGGACGAGGAGGAGACGCTCACCGAGCCGCGTCTGGCCCGCGACCTGTCCTCCCATCTGCCCGCCGGGTCCCTGCTGTTCGCCGGGTCGAGCATGCCCGTCCGCGATCTGGACTCCACCATGCGCGCCCGCTGCGGGGTGCGCCTGGTCGGCAACCGGGGCGTCAGCGGTATCGACGGCACGGTGTCCACGGCGATCGGCGCGGCCCTGGCACACCAGGCCGCCGACCGGTCGGCCGGGGCGTTCGCCCTGCTGGGCGACCTGGCGGTGCTGCACGACCAGAACGGGCTCATCATCGGCCCCGGCGAGCCGCGCCCGGACCTGGCGATCGTGGTGGTCAACAACGACGGCGGCGGTATCTTCTCCGGTCTGGAGCAGGCCGGGCACCCCGACTTCGAGCGGGTCTTCGGGACCCCGCACGGGGTGTCGATGGAGCGGGTGGCGGCCATGGCCGACGTGCCCTACATCCACCTGGAGTGGGCCACCGACCTGCCCAAGGCGCTGCTCGGGGAGGGGGTGCGCGTCGTGGAGGTGCGCACCGACCGCGCCGAGGCCGCGGTGCTGCGCCGCCGCCTCCAGGAATCGGTGGACACCGCCCTCGCCGAGGCCCTGTAGCCCTGTGTTCTTCGCGCCCCGCCGGACCCGGTCCGGCGGGGCGTTCCGTACGAGGTCCCGGTGCTCCTTCGGCGCATTCGGGCGCCGTGGATGAGGGTGAGGGGGAGAAGGGCCGGGAGGGGTGGCGGACCGGGCCCGTCCGCTTGCGTGAACCGACGGTGCGTCGGACCGCGCTAGCCTGGGCGGTACGAGCGCCGACGGCATCGGGAGAAGGAGCCGTGGAGTCCAAGGACGGGCAGGGCACCGGTACACGGGCGGGTCCGCGTATCTCCCTGCTCGGAGGGTTCGGCCTCTCCGACGGCCATGTCGACGTCGCCATCGCGGAGGGACCCCAACGGCTGATCGCGTTCCTGGCCCTGCGCAAGAAGCCGGTGCGGCGCACCCTCGCCGCCGGGGCGCTGTGGCCCGGATCCAGCCCGGACCACGCGCACTCCAGCCTGCGCTCGACCCTGGCGCGGCTCGACGACGCAGCGCGCTCGGCCCTGGAGGTCACCGCCTCCAAGCTCGGGATCGCCGACCGGATCACGGTCGACCTGTGGGAGTCGGAGGCGCTCGCGCGTCGGCTGATCGGTCCGCACGAGTCCCTGAAGGTGCACCACTCGGCCGCCGCCGACGTGAGCGCCCTGTCGTCCGACGTCCTTCCGGACCGGTACGAGGACTGGGTGATCGTCGAGGCCGAGGCATGGCGCCAGCGGCGCCTGCACGCGCTGGAGGCGCTCACCGACGACCTGCGGGCCGAGGGTGCTTTCGGCGACGCGGTCGCGGCCGCCCAGGCCGCCATCAAGGCCGACGGTCTGAGGGAGAGCCCGCGCGCGGCGCTGATCCGGGTCCACCTCGCGGAGGGGAACGTCTCCGAGGCGCTGCGGGAGTTCTCGCGGTACCGCGAGCTGTTGCTGAGGGAGCTCGGCCTGGAGCCGACACCCCGCCTGCGGGACCTGCTCGACGGGAGCGGGTAACGGCAGGGTCACGCCCGGCCCCGCACGATGGGTGCATGGACATTCACCGGACGGGTCTCATGGTCCTCAGAGTCTGGGTGGAGGAGGGCTCCGAGCGACCTCTGCGCGTCGACGTCCGCCAGACCTCCGATCCGGCACTGGGTTTCCGTGGTGAACGGACCCTGACCGACGTCGACCACGTCCTCGCCGTCGTACGCAGGTTCCTGGAGTCGGGTGGGTCGAACGCCCCCGTCGTGCCAGAGGGGGACTGACGGCCGACCGGCCGACCTTCGGTTCCGTCACCCGTGTCGCGCCACCGTCACGCCGCTGTCACGCCCGTCACGGACCATGGGACCGGGCCGGTGGTCGAGGACCGAGAGGTCCGGCCGGGCCGCTCACCCCCGTGACGGCCGCCCCCTCAGCCCCTTGCAGGCAGGCGGGCGGGCCGCCCCGGGAACGCGCCCATGGGGGACACGACTGTTTCGCGCCCCATCGTCACACGGCCGAGTGCGAAGGAGGGACGGTGCAGGGTGAGAACACAGGACGCGCACGACCGGACGCGCGACGCCCCGGGTAACGCCGCAGCGCGACCACCCCGGATCCCGACGGCGGGTCGGTATGCCGTCGCGGCCCGGGTCTGGCTGGAACTCAAGGAGGGGCATGTCGGCCTGCTCGCCGCGGCCATGGCCTTCAAGGCGCTGCTCGCTCTGTTCCCCGCCCTGCTCGCCGCAGTCAGCGTCTTCGGGATCCTCGCCGATCCGGACGAGCTCACCGACCAGATCCGGGACTGGATGACCGTCGTCCCGGATGAGGTGGGCGTGCTGATCGGGGACCAGCTCACCGCCATCGCCGAGACCGAGACCGGAGCGCTCGGGTTCACGTTCGCCACCTCCCTGCTCGTCGCCCTGTGGAGCGCGTCGGGGGGCATGGCGGGCATGATGGAGGGGTGTAACACGGCCTACGACGAGGTGGACGACCGTTCCTTCGTCGTCAAGCGCGGCATCGCCCTGCTCCTGGCCCTGGGCGTGGGTACCTTCGCCTTCGTCGTGGTCGGCCTGATCACCGTGCTTCCGACACTGCTCGACACCATCGGCCTGGGCGGCGCCGCTGCGCTCGCGATCCGGATAGGCCAGTGGCCCCTGCTCGCGGCCGTGACCGTGGTAGGGCTGGGCGTCATCTACCGGGTGGCGCTCCACCGCCGGTCGCCGTCGGCGCGCCGGCTCACACCGGGTGCGGTCATCGCCACGGCCCTGTGGCTGGCCGGTTCCGGGCTGTTCGCGTTCTTCGTGCAGCGGTTCGGCGACTTCGGTGCGACCTACGGAGCGATCGCCGGGGTCATCGTGCTGATGATGTGGCTGTGGCTGTCGTCGCTCGTCATGCTGCTCGGGGCCACGATCAACGCGGAGCTCGAACGCCGGCCCGGAGCGGACACCACCACCGGTGACCGGCACACGATCGGTGAACGCGGCGCCGAGCCGGCGGACGCCACGCCGGGCGGGTGCCGGCTCGAAGAGCACTGACCGGACACGGCCGACCACGACCGACGCCACGGCCTGTCAGGCCGTGGCGTCGCGGGACTCTCACCCGAACCGCTCCGGACGGCTCGACGAGCCGTCCCCGGAGAGATGACACAGGGTCATCAGGGGCGCCGGAGGCCCCTGCTGCGGCTGACGGCCCACCGCTCGGGACAGAGGCCCGTCGGGTGGGCTGAGGAGGGTTCGCGGCCGCCGCGCTCACGCTTTTCGGATCTCGGAGGTGATGCCTCCGGGCGTGGCCGACGGGACGTCTGTGACTACCGGCGCCGTCTGCTCAGGCCGTAGCCGCCACCGCCGAGTAGGAGGAGGACGACGACGATGAGGATGATCCAACCGAGGGTGCTCATGAGACTGTTCCTGTCCGTACAGGTGAGACCTGTAGCGATCTGCGGTCGTGTGGTTCCGGGTGCCCGGGGCGTTCTCAGTGTCTTCCCTCTGCCGTGACCACGCCGTGATCGTCGCGTGACCGTGTCCGTGCCGTCGCGCTCCGGTGTCCCACCGGAGCGCGCGCCCGGGCCCCCGACCTCCGTTTTCCGGCGATCTCGCGCGTCGCGATGAGTTCCGCGGTGTTCGGTGGTCATACCGTCGAACCCGGAACCGAGGAGGACCTCCGATGCGCAACGTGATCTGCTCCATGGCCGTCTCGCTCGACGGCTACATCGTCGGGCCGGACGGCGGATTCAACTGGTCGGTGCCCGACCGGGAGGTCTTCGAGCTCGCCACCGACGAGGTGCGCCGGGTCGGCGTCCACCTGCTGGGGCGGCGGCTGTACGAGACGATGGTGTACTGGGAGACGGTCGACCAGAACCCGGAGCACGACCACTCGACGCGTGAGTTCGCCGAGATCTGGCGGGCGCTGCCCAAGGTGGTCTTCTCCACCACGCTCTCCGAAGTGCGGGGCAACACCCGCCTGGCCTCGGGAGGCCTGGCGGAGGAGATCGAGCGGCTGAGGGCCGAGCCGGGGGAGGGCGACATCGCGATCGGCGGCGCCACCCTGGCCGCCGAGGCTGCCGCGCTGGGACTGATCGACGAGTACCGGATCCGGGTCTACCCGGTTCTGGTCGGGGGCGGTATCCCGTTCTTCCCCCGGGCCGAGCGCCACGTGGACCTCGACCTCGTCGAGTCCCGCACCGTCGGTTCGACGGTGGTCTACCTCCGCTACCGCGTGGTCCGCTGACCGGCTCCTCCGCTGAGCCCGGGGGAAAGCACGTCGGCCGCCGCGGGTGTTGGTCGAAGAGGTGTCGCCGGTTTCCTCGGCTCACCGGATCTTCGTCTTGTCCTCGGCGCGGCTGTCGATCACGCTAGGCTTCGTGGGGTGACCGACACCTTGATTCGCACCAGGTTCGCGCCTTCCCCGACCGGCATGTTCCACGTGGGCAACGCCCGGTCCCTGCTGCTGAACTGGGTGGTCGCGCGACAATTCGGCGGCACCATGGTGCTTCGGGTCGAGGACACCGACGCCGCCCGCTCCCGCCCCGAGTGGACCGAGGGCATCCTGTCCGCGATGGCCTGGCTCGGTGTGGACGCAAGCCAGTACGAGGGTCCCTACTCCCAGACCGACTACGCCGACAAGCACACCGAGGCCGCTCAGCGCCTGTTGAAGGAAGGGCTGGCCTACTACTGCGACTGCACCCGAGAGCAGGTTCAGGCCCGCCGCGATAACCCCAATCTGGGCTACGACGGCTTCTGTCGCGACCGGGCACTGGA
The DNA here is from genome assembly GCF_028882275.1 of Nocardiopsis sp. N85. Taxonomy (GTDB): domain Bacteria; phylum Actinomycetota; class Actinomycetes; order Streptosporangiales; family Streptosporangiaceae; genus Nocardiopsis; species Nocardiopsis lambiniae. Next base: position 27,612 of record NZ_JARBUT010000033.1, on the reverse strand, counting down.
GGCCGGACCCGGCCGCGCGCTGCGCTTCCGTGTCCCCGAGGGTGAGCCCACGGTCGTGGACGACCGGATTCGGGGCCGCGTGGAGTTTCCGCACGAGGCCTTGGAGGACTTCGTGATCGCCCGTGCCGACGGCACTGCGCTGTTCGTGCTGGCCAACGTGGTCGACGATGTCGAGATGGGTATCACCCACGTCATCCGGGGTGAGGAGCACCTGTCCAACACCCCCAAGCAGCAGCTGTTGTGGGAGGCGCTGGGGCACGCTCCGCCGGTGTGGGCGCACGCCCCGGTGCTGGTGAACGAGAAGCGGCAGAAGCTGTCCAAGCGCCGTGACAAGGTCGCCATGGAGTCCTACCGGGACGAGGGATACCTGCCCGAGGCGATGATCAACTACCTGATGTTGCTGGGCTGGGCACCGGGCGAGGACCGGGAGATCATGCCCATCGAGGAGATGATCCCGCTCTTTTCGCTGTCGGATGTGAACTCCTCGCCCGCGTTCTTCGACGAAAAGAAGCTGCGCGCTTTTAACGGCGACTACATCCGTGCCTTGGCCGTGGAGGAGTTCATCGCTTGCTGCGCCCCCTATCTGGAGGAGGAACGGGCGCCGTGGAGGGGCGAGGACTTCGACGCCGAGGTGTTCGCGCAGATCGCCCCGCTGGCGCAGAGCCGGGTGGCGGTGCTGAGCGAGATCGTGCCGAACGTGGACTTTTTGTTCTTGGACGCTCCGGTCTTCGATGAGAAGAGCTGGGACAAGGCCATGAAGCCCGGTATCGGTGCGGAGATGCTCACGTCCGCGATCGCCTCCTTTTCCGATGCGTCGCTGACATGGGAGGCGGAGCCTCTGAAGGGGGCTTTGGAGCAGGTAGGTGCCGCTCACGGGCTCAAGCTCGGGAAGGCTCAGGCCCCGGTTCGGGTGGCGGTCACTGGCCGCACGGTCGGATTGCCGTTGTTCGAGTCTCTGGAGCTGCTGGGCCGCGAGCGCACGCTGGTGCGGTTGCGGGCGGCGTTGGAGCGGCTCAACTCCTGAGCGGCCGAGGCCAGACGGCAGGCCACCAGATGTGAGGGGAAAACCTCCAGAAGGTCACGGGCGCGGGGTCCGTCGCGCTGACCGGTGAGCACCCAGCGCACCGTGTTCGGAGGCGGGCCCGGGGGTGCTCCGCGTGCCCAGGCGTCCAGCCATGGCCAGGTGTCCTCAGCACGGTCGGGCGGCGACTCGTATTCGATCTGCTCTTCGGTGAGCGCCCGGCACAAGCGGGTCTGCTGCAGGAGTGGGCGCGGGTGGTGCCGGACCACCCACTCGATGACATGCGCTGGGGCACTCGGGCAGTACTCGTCGAGTTCTTGCCGGGCCAGAGCCGGGGCGAGGGCGGCGGACAGTTTCCGGTCCAAGGAAGCCAGGCGAGGTTCGTCCAGCAAGCCGTCCCCGTGCCGGGGGAGGACCGGACGGAGCTGTTCCACGAGCCCGGGAAAGTCGGTCGACTGAGCCGCCGGCTGTTGCCGGGTCAGATACGGTTCGACCAGGAAGCAGCGCAGAGCCGAGGGGCGCACGCCCCGTTCGAGCAGGTCTGCGACCCGCGTCACGGGGGTCTTCTTCTCCAGCAGTTTGGGCAGGAACAGATGAGCTGGAGCCGATCCGCCGTCGGTCAAGGCCCAGTGCAGGCGGGCCTGGACGGCCGTGGCGTCTTTCTTGTCGGTGCCTCGCACGATCAGTGTTGTGCGCTGGTCGATGTCGTCGACGACCGTGGCCAGGTGCCACAGGACCCGCCCGTCACGGCGTATTAGAGGGATCATCCGCTGTGCCGGTGAAAGGGGCACGGACTTGTTCACGGTCGCGGAGGCTGTCAGTGCCTCGGGGGAGACACCTCGCGCGGTCATCCACCGGTCCACGGCGGTCACGTCGAGACAGGGAACTCCGCCCCTGGTCACGAGAACTCGCCTGTCTTCCAACCTCTGGAGTGCTCGCCGATATCGGTCACCGCGGTGACTCTGGCGCAAGGCCGACTCTGCGGACGCGGTGGGTATCCGGGCCACCCGCCGGATCTCGTGGAGGAGCGCGCTCCGATGTTCGTCGCGTCTGCGCAGACCATCGCTGTCGTCCCAGCGGATCGCTACGTGGACCGGGACACCGAGGTTGCGGGCGGCTCCGTGAGCCAGGAGCGCCGTGAGCAGGTGGGTGCGCAGCACCCCGACACGGAAGGAAACGTGGTTGGGGGAGATGCCCAAGCGTGTCCGGACGCCCCGGGAGAACACGGCGCTCATCGCCGGATGTGTGAACCAGGGGGGTGAGTCCGCCATGGGTCACCCTCCGTCCAGAACGCCGCACCACAGGGGCACGGTGGAGACCGTCCGGTGGGGGTGCCCGTGGCCGAACCTGCCGCCTTCCCCGAACTCCTCCCCGTGGTCGGCGCAGACCACCACCAGCGGGCGCCGCGTGCCCAGACGGGAGAACAGATCTCCCAGACGTGCGTCGGCCCATTCCAGAGCCCGTTTCTGCATGGCCAGGAGAACCCCGATGTCCTCGGCGGTCAGGCCTTCGTGCCCGGATGTGTTTCTCTGGGAGTCGTGCAAGCGGTAGAGGACTTCGAGTAACTTTTGGGCGCGGTCCGTGAGCGGATTGTCCGGTGTGGTGTAGGGGATGTGGGTGCTGGGGCAGTTGACGAACAGGAAGAACCGGTCGGCCTCCAGGCACAGGTCCGTCAGCGGGCCGGTGTAGGCCAGAGTGAGGTTCGCGTCGCGGTCCACCACCCGTGTCGCCGGTGTGACCGGGGTCCGGGAAGGCCGACCGAAGTAGTGGAACTCTGGGAACAGGGCCGGAAGGCTGTTGGCGGGGTCGGAGGAATCGAAGAAGGTGACCCCGCCCGCCCCGACTACCCGGTAACCCTTGTGCTCGTAGTGCTCCATCAGAGTCGACCCCTCGAAGGGGACGGCCACGCGGCGCTCGGTGGAGCGAGCCGCACCGGAGCGCCAGATCATGTTCCAATGGCGCCCGTTGATGGAGAAGGGTCCCGAGACGGGCCGGGGGAGGAACCCGTTGAACAGTCCTGCGTGGGCGGGAAGCGTGTACGTTCCTGGGCTCTCGGCCCGAACCAACGGGCCCAGACGGTCGAGATTCGGTGTGTGCGCCTGCACCGCGACGTCGTACCGGCAGGAGTCCAGGGTGACGAGGATGACGCTGCGTTGGGCCAGATCGGTGCCGTTCATCGGCTCTCACACTTCCAGGACGAGCGCCGGGTCGCGGAACCGCTCGATCGGAGACAGCGAGAGCAGACGCTCGGAGAGCGCGGGGAGCCCGCTCAAGGTCTCGGCCGCCAACCCCTCGATGCTGGTGCGGTCACGGCTACCGGCCCGGTACGCCGTACGCACACCCACGAACGACGGGTCGTCCAGCCGGTCCCCGTTACGCGACACCAGTACCACCGCATTGGGGATACCGAGTTCGCCGTGGATGCGGGAGGCCAGCTGTTCGGCCGCGAGCGTGTAGAGCTTGCCGGTGTGATGCATCGGGTTCTTCCCGGCCGGAGCCTCGATTCCGCCGCCTCCCCGGGAGGAGATGACACCGTTGGCCTTGTTGCCGCGCCCCACGAGACCGCAGTCGCCCTTGCCCAGCGAGGTCCCGAAGGGGGCCAGGTAGGCACCCTGGCCGTGGTCCTTGGTGTTGACGCTCATCCGGGTCAACCAGGGGTGCTCGCGCACGACCGGGTGAGCTTCGACGAACGCGGTCAGTCTGTCCTGTGCCTCTGTGATCAGGGCCCGGTACTCCTGCCGGGAGGGGGCGGCTTCAGGGCGTACCGGAAGGCAGACCGTCGTCTCCAAGACGTCCGACGCCCGGACGATCATGACCTTGACGTCGGACCCCAACCCGTCCAGGTCCGCCTTGAACGCAGGACTGTTGACGTGGTTCTCGATGTCGATGGCCAGCAGATCGACGGGGTCCGCCGGGGCGTAGGCGTTACAGAACGCGGTGTCATTGGCCACCTCGTTCTTTCCATGGACGCCGCTCTTCCCTGCCTCAGCAGGGCGGTAGAACGAGGCCGGGTGGTCCGCACCGACACCGGCGGTGTTCTCCGAAACAGTGCGCAGGTACAGGAGGATGTCTCTCCCGACCGACTCCACCAGGACCTCCTCGACCGTTGCCGTGAACAGATCCTCGATCGGGAGGGCCTCAGCGCCGATCGAGCGTGTCATCTTGCCGAACAGGTAGGCGGTGACGGGCTTGCGTACCGTGTAGGTGCCAAAGGTGACCTCGGACTCCGCTCCGATCAGGGCCACCTTGTCCACCCAATGGTTGGGGACGAATCCGAAGCGATTGATCCCGTGACGTGAGTAACGTCGGGAGAATTCCTCAGCGATGAGGTCTGCAAGGGAATCCGGATGGCCGATTCCCTTGCGTTCGACCACGTTGAAACCTGTGGTGGTCGTGGTCAAGGCGTTATCGCAATGCCAGGTGATGCGCATGATCTTCTCCAGAACGTGAACACCTATGGGGGAAGCCTCCTGAGAAGGGGAAAATGATCCTTCTCCGGGATCCGACGGGATGTTAGGAAGGTAAGGCCGAGATCTTCGAGGGACCCGGAAAGAAAATCCGGGGTCTTTCGAGAAGGAGATCCATGACCTCCCATCCCCTCCACCAGTTCAGTCCCGGCCAGCGTGTCGCCTGGTACAGGATCCGCCGCGGTGTCTCTCAGGAGGTTCTTGCCGGCTTGGTCGGACGCACCGCCGACTGGTTGGGCAAGATCGAGAACGATCGGGCGCCGCTGGACAGGCTCTCGGTGATCAGGTCGCTGGCCGATGCCCTCGACGTATCGGTGATCGACCTCATAGGTGACACGAGGGAAGACCGTGACGCGTGCCAGCGGAGCCGTCAGGTGGAGGCCGTTCGCTCTGTCCTCATGGACTACAGGTACGGAGTCGCTCGATTTTCACTGGATCAGCGCGATGAACGACCACCCGAACTGCGTTTCCTTCGCCAGGAGGTGGAAACGGTCATGGACGCCTATCAGGCCTCCAACTATCAGCGAGTGTTGCGCAGGCTTCCGGACCTTCTGGCGCGGACCCATGCGGCGGAGCGTTCCTACACGGGAGAACGCCGGAAGACGGCGCAGGCGCTGCTCGCCCTCGCATCACAGTCCTGTGCCATGGTCCTCACGAAACTCGGCGAGACCGATCTTGCTTGGATCGCGACCGAACGGGGACTGAACGCGGCCTTCGATTGTGGAGATCCGGCTGTACAAGGTTCCCTGATGAGGTCGGGTGTGCACTCGCTCCACTCGCGCGGGCAGTACCAGACCGCGATTTCCATGGCGGACGATGCCGCTTCGTACCTGCGGGGTGCACAGTGCCGCCATACGAGGACCCCTCGCATGCTCTCTGTTTACGGCACCCTGCTGCTACCGGCGGCCGTGGCCGCGGCGCGCAGCGGCGACCGGGCAACAGCCAACGCCTATCTGGAAGAAGCCGGGAAGATAGCCGGGCGGCTGGGAAGGGACGCCAACCACCTGTGGACGGCCTTCGGGCCGACCAACGTTGCTCTCCACCGTGTGACCATCGCGGGCAGTTCGGACGATCCTTACGCCGTTCTCAGGTTGGGAAGCGGGATCGACACGGCCGGGCTGCCGACCGAGAGACGAGTCCGACACCTCTTCGAACTCGCGCAGGCCATGACCGCCGTCAACAGGATCTCTTCGGCCGTCGAACGCTTACTGGAAGCGGAGGGATTGTCCATCTTCCACGTTCACCACCACATGATGAGCCACCAGATCGTAGTGCGCTTGATGCGCACCAAGGACGGTCGCAGGGATCGGCGGCTGGCTGCTCTGGCACACCGGATGGGCGTTGTCTGACGCGGGCCCGTTAGTGTCGGGGCATGGTCTCTGATCCCACGGAATCCTTCTCCCGCCCCCGGGTCGCAGCCGGTGTCCTGTTCTTCGACCATCTCGACAGAGTCATGATGGTGGTCCCCTCCTACAAGGACTACCGGGACATCCCCGGCGGCTACATCGAGCACGGAGAGACACCGAGCCAGGCCGCCGCCCGGGAGGTGAAGGAGGAACTAGGGATCACCCCACCCCTCGGACGACTCCTGGTCGTCGACTGGGCACCCAACCGGTCCGAGGGGGACAAACAGCTCTTCGTCTTCGACGGGGGAGTCCTCGACCAGGAATGGTTGGACCGGATCGTCCTCGACCCGGGCGAACTGACCGGGTACGGATTCCACGACGTGGACTCGGTCGCAGGGGCGACGATTCCCCGGCTCGCACGCAGGATCACCCACGGTGTGCGCGCCCGCGAAGAGGGCACGATGGTCTACCTGGAGAACGGAGAGGTTCTCCCGTAGGACATCGCTGATGGCACGTATTTTGTTCGCCCTACGGGGCTCACCCGGGTGTGAGCGCGGATCGCCGAAACATCCCGCCATGCCCGGTCGTATCGGCAAAGGGAGGTCAGGGGCGCGTAGAAGAGCGACGTGACGGATTTCCAGGAAACCGGTCCGTGGACCCGGGCGCGGTGACCCGAGAGAGTGTCCCCGGTCTCGGGGGCGAGGAACGTCGGGACTCCGAGCCGGATCATCCCGCCGACCAGTGCGACAGTGAACGCGTCCTGACGCCCAAGGCCGTTTTTTGGGTGTTGTTGGACGACCAGAGGCGTGCCGGGGCCGCGTCCGGCGGAAGCAGGCTCACACCGGTGCCGAGCCGGCGGAGATCCACGCGCACCGGCTCACGGGTCAGCTCCTCCAGCACGTCGGCGCCCCGCCGGGTCGGACCCGACGGGACACCGCCGCATCAACCCCGCTCGAAGTGGCGGCGCCGCTCGAAGTCGCTCACGGTGGCCGAGAACGCCGCCAGCTCCGCCCGCCCCGCCGCGGCGTAGTGGCGGACGATGTCGGGACCGAACACCGACCGGGCGATCTCACTCTCCTCCCAGGCGAGGACCGCCTCCTCCAGGGAGGCGGGCAGCCGGGGCAGATCGGCCGCACCGGCGTCACCCGCCGTGGGCTCGGGCAGCGGTAGCTCCCGGTCGATCCCGTACAGCCCCGCGGCGATGATCGCCGCCACCGACAGGTACGGGTTGGCGTCCCCGCCCGGTACCCGGAACTCGATGCGCGCCGACTCCCCCTGCCCCACCACCCGCACCGGGCAGGTGCGGTTGTCCAGCCCCCACGCGATGGAGCTGGGCGCGTACGCCTGCGGCGACAACCTCTTGAACGAGTTCACGTTGGGCGCGTGCAGCAACGAGAACTCCCGCATGCACGCCAACTGTCCCGCCACGAAGTGCTCCATGTGCTCGGACATCCCGTACCGGCCCGACCCCGACCCGTCGTCGGCGAACACCGGCGTGCCCGTCCCGTCGCGCAGCGACAGGTGCACGTGGCAGGAGTTGCCCTCGCCCCCGTCGTACTTGGCCATGAACGTCAGCGCCACCCCGGCCTGGGCGGCCAGCGCCTTGGCCCCCGCCTTGTACACGACGTGGTTGTCGCAGGTGCGCAGCGCGTCGTCGTAGCGGAACACGATCTCGTACTGCCCCGGATGGCACTCGCCGCGCGCCGACTCCACCCGCATCCCCGTGCGCTCCATCGCGGTCCGGATCCGCCGTACGAACGGGTCGATCTCGGTGACCTCGGGCAGCGCGTAGTCGGAGTTGAACCGTGTCGCCGTGGTCAGCCCCCGGTAGTCGCCCTCGAACGCCTCCTGGTAGGAGTCGCGGAAGACCAGGAACTCCAGCTCGGTCCCCGCCAGCGCCCGCCATCCGCGTTCGGCCAGCCGGTCCAGCTGGGCCTTGAGCACCTGGCGCGGCGCCACCGGTACCGGTCGCCCGTCGGCGTCCAGGGCGTCGCCGAGCACGAGCGCGGTGCCCGGGTCCCAGGGCAGGTACCGCAGGGTGCCCGGGTCGGGCACGATCGCGAAGTCGCCCAGGCCGCCGCCCCACGGATCGGTGGCGTACCCCGGCCGCGATTCCATCTCCACGTCGGTGGCCAGCAGGTACAGGCAGGCGTCGAAGCCGTGCTCCAGGACGCGTTCGGCGAAGTCGCGCGGCGCCACCCGGCTGCCCTGGACCCGTCCCTGGAGGTCGGGCAGGGCGACGATGACGTCGGTGATCCCCCCCGACTCCACGTCGGCGCGCAACCGCTCCAGGGGGACCGGGAACGGCGGCGGGGGAGGGGAGGGTGGCAGCGTCTCGAACAGGGGCGGCAGGCCGTCGCCGATCAGCGGGTTCACGCCGTCTCCTCGGTGGTGAGCAGCGGGTTGGGGATCGCCGGGGCGTCCAGGTGGAACTCGGCGTCGCGTTCGGCGCGGTCGTGGTAGCCGCCGCCGAGCAGCCGCTCCCGGTTCAGGCACACCCGCTCGAACTCCGGTGCGAGCAGGTCGAACAGCGCGAACCGGTCGGCCAGCTCGGGGAACTCGGCCTGGTAGCGGTCGACCTCGGCGCGCGCCAACGCCCAGAACCGCTCCTCGGGCAGTCCCAGGTGTTCGTCCATCAGCGGTGCCAGGTAGCGGAAGTGGCCGACGAACAGGGACTTGACCACCGAGGAGGTGAGTTCGCGGGCGTCGAAGCGCATGAGCACGCCCAGCGCCTCGTCGGGCAGACCGGCGTATTCGGGCAGGTCGGTGTCCAGGAGCTTCATGTCGTCCACGAAGTCCTTGACGGCCAGCCGCGCCGGCCGGTCGTGCGCGTCGTAGACGACGATCGCGTTCTCCCCGTGCGGGTTGAACGCCACCCCGTACCGGTAGAGCAGGTGCAGGATGGGCGGCAGGACCGCGCCGAACAGCGCGGCCGTCCACGATTCGGCGTCCAGCCCGGAGCGCTTCACCAGCTCGGCCGTGAACGCACGGCCCTCCCCGTCCACGTGCAACAGGGCGGCCAGGGTGCGGGCCCGTTCGCCGGTGTCCAGGCGTTCGCCCACCGGTTCGCGCCACAGGGCGCCCAGGAGCTGCCGGTGCCGGTAGGGGGCGTCGGGGATGTCCTCCAGCACCGGGTGGCGCACCGCGACGGCGGCCACCTCGCCGGGCAGGATCACCCGGTGGCGCTCGGCCAGGAACGCGTCCCGGGCGTGCAGGGCGTGCACCCACCCGGTGCTGACCGGGGCGGCCCGGCACAGCTCCGTGGGGATGCCCCGGTAGACCATGGTGTTGAGGATGGCCAGCGACAGCTTGACGTTGAACCGGTCCGGGCGGGTGAGGTTGGTGAACGTGCGGATGGACTGCTGGGGCAGGTAGTCGTCCTCGGCCTCGCCGAGCGGGACGATCAGTCGGTGGGCGAGTTCGGCGGCGAACAGCGGCACCACCACCTCGTCCCACTGCCAGGGGTGGACCGGCAGCCACACGTACTCCTCGGGCCGCACCCCGGCCGCCGTCAGCCGTTCGGTGAACCGTGCGGTGACCGCCGCGCCCAACTCGCGCGAGCGCAGCGTCTCCGCCTCCAGGCCGGACACCCCGTGGTACTCCGCCAGGGAGGTGTGCACGGCGATCCACGGCAGCCGGGCCGGGCGTCGCGCCTCGGGTGGGAAGTCCGCGCGGTCGCGGGCCGAGAACCCCACCCGGCCCTTGTTGGCGAAGATCCACGGGTGGCCGGTCTGGTGTCCCTCCAACGCGGCGTAGGGCAGGTCGGCCAGCTCGGCGGCGCCCACCCGCTCCACCGCCAGGCGGGCGTCGGCGGACAGGGTCGCGTTCAGCTCCCCGACGGTGAAGGCCTCCACGGCCGGGTCCACGATCCCGGCCCCGCCCAGGTCGCGCAGGAGCGCGAACGGGGACGCCGGGGCGTCGTTCCCGTCGGGGCCGGTGCGCACGGCCGTGCCGGGCCGCACCCGCCACCCGTCCATGGTGGTGCGCCGTCCCGCGAACCGGTAGCGGGCACCGCCCACGTCGGCCCGCCATCGGCCGGGTCCCTCGGCCACGGGGGCCAGCGCGTACTCGAAGCACAGTTCGGCGAGCATCTTGGCGACCAGGTGGTCGCAGGCCCGGTCCCAGTGCTCGGCGGTGAGCTCGGCGGGCACCGGCAGGGGTGCGGCGGACGTGTCGGTCAAGGGGTTCACTCCTGCTCCTCGGGGACGGCCAACGGGTTGTCGACCAGGCCGTGCATGACGTCGAACTCGGCGTCGCGTTCGGCGCGCTCGTGGAAGCCGCCGCCCATGAGCTGCTCGCGGTTGAGGGCCACCCGACCCACCTTCGGGGCCAGCAGGTCGAACCAGGCGAAGCGCTCGGCCAGCTCGGGGAAGCGCGCGTGGTAGGCCAGTACCTGCGCGCGGGCCAGTGCCCACAGCCGTTCCCCGGGCACGCCCAGGTCGTGGTCGACGATGTCGGCGAGGAAGCGCAGGTGCCCGGCGCAGATCGCGGACAGCACCGAGTGCGCCAGCTCCTCCGGCTTCCACCGGTGCAGCACCGACCGCACGTGCTCGGGGATCTCGGCGTACTCGGGCAGGTCGAAGGGGAGCAGTTCGACGTCCGAGCCGAAGTCCTTGAGCGCGATGCGCACCGGTACCTCGTTCTCGTCCAGGATGAGCACCACGTTCTCCCCGTGCGGGGTGAAGGAGGCGCCGTACCGGTACAGGTAGTGCAGGACGGGCGGGAACAGGGCGGAGACGAACCGCTCCAGCCACGCCTCGACGCCGAGCCCGGAGCGTTCGATCAGTTCGGCGACCAGGGGGCGGCCGTCGGAGCCCCTGAGGAGCAGGCAGGCCATGGTCCGGGCGCGCTCGCCCTCGCGCAGGTGCAGGTGGATCGGCTCGCGCCAGATGGTGCCCAGGAGTTCGTGGAACCGGTAGGGGGCCTGGGGCATGGCGGCGAACACCGGGTGCGGCACGGTCGCCGAGGCGCGCTCGGCCAGCATCACCACCCCCGTCTCGGCGAAGAAGTCGTCGCGTTCGGCGAGGTCGCGCAGCCAGGCGCTGGTGTGCGGGGCGCATCCGGTCTGGGTGCCGGACAGGCCGCGCCACACCAGGGTGTTGCGGATCATCAGCGGCACCTTGACGTTGAGCCGGTCGGGCCGGTCCAGGTTCATCAGGGTGCGGATGGACTGGAAGGGCCGGTAGCGGTCGCGGCTCTCGCCCAGCCGGACGACCCGGCCCAGGGCGAGTTCGCCGGCGAACAGCGGCGCGATGACCTCGTCCCACTGGAAGGGGTGGACCGGGACCCACAGGTACCGGTCGGGGTCGCCGCCGCGCTCACGGATCCTCGCGGCGAACCCCGCGCGCTGGTCGTCGTCGAGTTCGGCGGCCAGGAGCGCGGCCCGGTCGGTGCCCGCCATGGCCTGGAACCGGCCCAGGTCGGGATGGACGGCGATCCACACCAGACGGAACGCGCCGCGGGCCTCGGGGGTGTAGCGGGCGGCGTCGTCGGCGGAGAACCCGAGCCTGCCCTTGTTGACGAAGATGCAGGGGTGGCCGGTCTGGTAGCCCTCCAGGTCCTCGTAGGGCAGGTCGACCAGGTCGGCGGCCGGGAGGGCGGCGGCCAGCAGGCGCGCGTCGGCGGCGTGGGTGGCCAGCAGGTCGCGCACCACCTCGGCCAGGGAGTCGCCGGGCAGGCCCACGGTCCGCTGGGCGTCGGTGACGAACCGGGTGGGGTCCCAGGCCGGTTCGGCGCCCTCGTCGTCCACGCGGACGAAGGAGTCGGGGTCCGCGTGCCAGGACCCGAACCCGCCGCGCCGGGCGGTGAAGGTGTAGACGACGCCGTCGTCCACGGGCAGCCGCCAGGCGGGGGAGCCGCCGGGGGCGTCGCCGGTGGGTGAGGGGACGATCATCTCCTCGTAGGCCATCTCGCCCACCATGTGGGCGAGCAGGCGACGCCCGGCCCGGCGCCACGGGTCGGCGTCGTGGGTGTGCTGTGCGTTCTCAGACATGGTGCGGTCTTTCGGTGGGGTGCGCGGTGGAGGGGACGGTGGTCGTCGGCCGGCCGGTGAAGGACAGGAGGAGGGCCAGGGCGGCGAACAGTCCCGCCCCGGCCAGCAGCGGCAGCCCCAGCCCGGCCCCGGCCAGGGCGGTGGCGGCCACCGGGCTGATCAGGGTCGCGGCGACCCGCACGGTGGCCACGATCGAGAACGCCGGCCCGGCCGTGCCGGTGGCGGAGAACACCCGCAGGTCCAGGGCGATGTGTCCCAGGCCCAGTCCGACGCCGAAGACGATCCGGCCCAGGGCCAGCAGGGCGAGGTCGTCGGTGAGGAACTGTCCGGCCAGCCCGGCGGCGGCCGCCAGGCACGCCACCGGTAGCAGGGCCCGGCCCAGCAGGGCGTGGGCCCGGCCGGCCAGCGGCAGCACCGCCAGCACGGAGATCTGCGGCAGGAGGAAGAGGAGGGCGGCGGCCGTGGTGCCGATGCCGCCGTCCTCCACGTAGAGGGTGAAGAAGGGCCGCACGATGAGCCGGGCGATCTCCACCGCCAGCACGATCGCGCTCACCGTGACGATCGCCGTCACGGCACCGGGGGCCGTGCCGGGGACCGTCTTCGTCCCGGCGGTCGCCGCGTCGGCGGTGTCGGTGACGGCGGGACCGGTCCTCCCCCCGGGCAGCCGCCGGTGACACAGCACCGCCAGGGCGACGTACAGCAGCGCGCAGGCGGCGATACCCCACCGGGGCTGGGGCAGGGCCATGATCCCCGCGCCGATGAGGGTCGCCACCACGGTGCCGCCGTTGATGACGTAGGCGAACACGGTGACGTCGCGGACCCGGTCGGTGCCGGTGCCCACGAACGCCGGGTAGGCCAGGGTGAACGCCATCGTGACCGCGACCTGCGCCGCCGACAGCACCAGGAACACCGGGTAGGTCGGCGAGACGGCCAGCGCCACCTCCAGTACCGCCGCCACCCCCAGGGACCCCAGCACCAGGGACGACAGGGAGAACCGCCGGGCGATCAGCCCCCACAGGGGCATGGCCACCAGCGCGGTCACCCGGCACACCCAGATGTACACGCCGGTGGCCGCCGGGTCGGTGACCCCGAACAGGCGCTCGAACAACTGCGGATAGAACGGGCTCAACGCCACGTCGCCGACGAGGTGCAGGAGGACGACCAGCAGGTACAGCCGGCGGAAGGCCGGCCCGCTCACCGCCCCGCCCCGGTCGGTGCGCCGAAGGACGTGAACGCCGTCCGCTCCGGCAGCCGGTACACGGGACGTCCGGCGATGGAGTTGAGGATGACGGCCGCCCGCCAGGCGCCGAGCCCCAGGTCGGGGGCGCCCACGCCGTGGGTGTGCAGTTCGGCGTTCTGCACGTGGACGGGCGCGGTCAGCGTCGGGTCGGTGACCAGGCGCAGGTCCTCGTCGATGAGCGGACGTCCCCGGTCGTCGGTCTCGATCAGCTTGGCGATGGGCGCCAGGAAGTCGGGGGAGCGCTGGGCGTACCCGGAGGCGGAGATCACCGCGCCGGTGCGCACGGTGAACTCGGCGTCCTGCTCGCGGTGGCGGAAGCGCAGCGCGAACCCGTCCCCGTCGGCCTCGGCCGCCAGCAGCTCGCAGTGGGCGCGCAGGTCGACGCCGACCTCGGCGCCGGCGATCCCGCGCTCGTAGAGCACGTCGTGGATCTCGGCGATGGTGTCGCCGCTGATGCCCTTGTACAGCTGCCACTGGGCGGGCACCACCCGGTCCCTGGTCTCCTGGGGCAGGCCGTGGAAGTAGCGGGTGTAGTCGGGGGTGAAGTGCTCCAGGCCGAGCTTGGAGTACTCCATGGGCGCGAACGCCGGGGAGCGGGTCAGCCAGTGCACCGCGCTCTCGCGGTGATCGGCGGAGCGCAGCAGGTCCAGGAACACCTCGGCGCCGGACTGGCCCGATCCCAGGACGGTGATGTCGTCCACCCCGGCCAGGTGGGCGGCCTTGTCGAGGTACTCGGCGGCGTGGAGGACCCGGTCGCCCACCAGGGGGCGCAGCGGCTCGGGCAGGACCGGTTCGGTACCGATGCCCAGGACCAGGGCGCGGCCGCGCGTGCGGGTCACGGTCCCCTCGCCGTCGACGTGCTCCACGGTGAACACCCCGGCCTCGTGGTGGACGGCGGTCACACGGGCGTCGAACCGGCACGAGTCCAGCGAGCGGGCCACCCAGCGGCAGTAGTCGTCGTACTCGCGGCGCGGCACGTGGAAGTGCTCGGAGAAGTAGAACGGGAACAACCGGTCGTGTTCGCGCAGGTAGGACAGGAACGACCAGGGGCTGGTGGGGTCGACCAGGCTGACCAGGTCGGCGAGGAAGGGCACCTGGAGGCGGGCGCCCTCCAACAGCAGGCCCGGGTGCCAGGAGAACGTGGGTCGGGCCTCCAGGAACCGCGCGTCGAAACCGGGGACGCCGTCGGCCAGGGCGGCCAGGGCCAGGTTGAACGGGCCCAGTCCGACGCCCACCAGGTCGTGCGGCACGTCGTCCCCGGGGGTGGGGGAACGGAGATCGGTGCTGGTCAACGGGACTCCTTCAGGGCGGCCGCCTCGGTGTCGCCGGCGGTGACGACCTCGGCGAGCAGGGCGGCGGTGTCGTCGACGGTGGTGTCGGGGTTGAGCAGGGTGAGCTTGAGCCACACCCGGCCGTCGATGCGGGTCCGGCCCACCACGGCCCGACCTTCCTCCAGGAGGCGACGGCGCAGCCGGGCGTTGACCTCGTCGGAGTCGGCGCCGGCGTCGTAGCGGAACACCACGGTGGTCAGGGAGGGGGTGGTGGCCAGGTGGAGGCGGGGGTGGGCGGTGACCCGGGCGGCGGTGCGCAGGGTCAGGTCCCGGCAGGCGTCCACGAGACGTCCCAGTCCGTCGGTGCCCAGGACGCGCAGGGTGACGGCGATCTTGAACACGTCGGCACGGCGGGTGGTGCGCAGCGAGTAGCCGAGCAGGCTGGGGTAACCGGCCTCCTCGTCGTCGGTGGGGTTGAGGTAGTCCACCGACCGGGACAGCGGCGCGAACAGGGCGCGTTCGCGGGTGAGCAGAACGCCGGCGGCCACCGGCTGCCAGCCGAGTTTGTGCAGGTCGAGGCTGACCGAGTGGGCCCGGTCCAGCCCGGCGAGCAGTCCGCGCAGGCGGCGGGAGAACAACAGCCCGCCGCCGTAGGCGGCGTCCACGTGCAGCCACACCCCGTACTCGCGGGCGATGTGGGCGATCGCGCCCAGGGAGTCGATGCCGCCCAGGTCGGTGGTGCCGGCGGTGGCGACGATCGCGACGGGGAGGTCGCCGTCGGCGCGCAGGGTGTCCAGGGCCTCGCGCAGGGCGCGGGGGCGCATCCGGTGGTGGGAGTCGACGTCCACGGTGACGACCGCGTCCTCGCCCAGCCCCAGCAGGGCCGCCGAGCGTTGGACGGAGAAGTGGGCGGCGGCCCCGCACAGGACGCGCGGGCGCGCGCCCGCGGCGGCCCGGGCGACCCCGTGCCGGACCGGGTCGCGTTCGGGGCCCGCCAGGGCGTGGTCGCGGGCCAGCAGCAGGGCGGTGAGGTTGGACTCGGTGCCGCCGGAGGTGACGACGCCGCCGGCGATCTCGGGGTCGTATCCGGCCAGTCCGGCGAGTTCGCCGATGACCTGGGTCTCCATGGCGGTCGCGGCGGGCGCCTGGTCCCAGGAGTCCATGGACTGGTTCAGGGCGGAGGCGACGGCGTCGGCGGCCACGGCCACGGCCAGCGGCGGGCAGTGCAGATGGGCGGCGCAGCGCGGATGGGCGGGGTCGGCGGCGTTGACCGCCAAGGCGTGGGTGAGCCGGGTGAGGACCCGTTCGGCCGGGCCGGGGGCACGCGGGTCGCCCCCGGGGGTGGAGGCCGGGGGGCCCAGGGCGGCCCGCACGGCCTCGGCCACCTGGTGGGGGGTGCGGGCGGGCAGCGGACCGTCGCGTTCGTCGCGGGCCCGGGTCAGCGCCTCGGCGGCGGACGCCACGAGCGCGGCCACGGCCTCCGGGCCGCCGGGGGCGCCGGCCAGGCCGTCGGCCAGGAGGGTGGAGGCGTCGGTGGGGACGGTGAGGCCGTCGGGCCTC
Source organism: Nocardiopsis sp. N85 (assembly GCF_028882275.1). Taxonomy (GTDB): domain Bacteria; phylum Actinomycetota; class Actinomycetes; order Streptosporangiales; family Streptosporangiaceae; genus Nocardiopsis; species Nocardiopsis lambiniae. The sequence continues at coordinate 11,715 of NZ_JARBUT010000033.1, read as the reverse complement.
CAGGTCACGGTGTCGCCACCGGGAGTGAGGGTCATGGGGCGTCGGGCTCCTGTTCTCTCTCCGAAGCGGGTCGGGACGCGCGCGGACGAGGACGTGGTGGGGGAGTCCCGGGCCACGGGGCCCGGTGATGGGGTTCGCCGGACCGAGGGGTCAGCGCAGGGGCATGATCAGGGCGTGGTGGCGGCGCCAGCCCGGGTGGGGCTCGACGTCGCCGACGTGGGTCCAGCCGTTGCGCAGGGTCAGGTCCAGGGCGTGGGCGTTGGTCTCGGCGACCAGCCCGGCGACGCGCTCCTCGGTCCGGCCCCGGATGAGGAAGGGGAAGGCGCGTTCGACGATGCCGCTGCGGCGGAAGGCCGTGGGGACGAGGGCCTCGCACATGGCGAAGGTGCGGCCCGGGCGCTCCGCGGTCATCTCATCGGCGTCCACCCCGGGCAGCGGGGTGAATCCGTTCCACCAGCCGGTGGACGCGGGCAGCGTGTATCCGTAGGCGAACCCGGCCAGGACGCCGTCGGCGTGGCAGGAGGTGAGCCGGAAGCCCTCGCGGCCGGCGCTGAAGGCCAGGCGTTCGGCGAAGGTCGGGTCGTTGTGGTCGGGCAGGTGCAGGGCGTGGGCGTAGACCTCCTCGTAGGCCTTCACCCAGGGGGTGGGGTCGGCGAGCACGTCGGCGCCGGTGTGGTCGTCGATCCGCCAGGTGACGGAGGTCGTCTGGGCCGCGATGGCGGGGGACACGGACACGGTGGGTGCTCCTCGGTCGGGGCGCGGGGCGGTGACGGAACGCGGTCGCGCACGACACGACCGCATTAATTAGGACAGGCTAACCTAAAACTGTCAAGGGGTGTGCGTACGGCCCCGCCACGAGCGGGGCGACGCTCAGGGCGACCGGGTGTCGACGGTGGTGCGCGCCGCCGCCGGATGCCCCAGGAACGCGGGCATGGCGAACTCGAACCCGTAGGCGCCGGCGTTGGGGAAGACCAGCACGTCCCCGGCGCGCACCGATGCCACGCGCACGTCCCGGGCCAGCACGTCCTCGGGTGTGCAGAGCTCACCGGACACCGTGACCGACGCCCCGAGCGCCTCGGGACGCGGCAGGGGGTCCGGCCACGACTCCTCCTCCAGCACCGCGAAGGTGTGGCGGATCTCCCACGAGGTGGGCAGCTGGAAGTGGTTGATCCCGCCTCGCACCACCGCGAAGGTCCCGCCGTGGGCCGACTTCACGTCCGTCACCCGGGTGGCGTACCACCCGGCCGGGGCCGTGATCCAGCGACCCGGTTCGAACACGAGCTCCACGCCCGGGTCGGGCACGTCCGCGAGCGCGGCACCGAACCCCTCCAGGTCGAAGGCCTCGTCGCCCTCTTCGAACGGCACGCCCAGACCGCCGCCCACGTCCACCGTGCGCAGGTCCACCCCGTGCCGGTCGGCCGTGCTCCGCGCCCACTCCAGGCACCACAGCACGTAGGCCGCGTGCGCCCGGGCGTCGGTGTTGCCGCTGACCGCGTGCACGTGGAACCCCGTCAGGTCCAGACCGGGCAGGGACGACACCGTCGCCACCACCTCGGGGACCTCGTCCTCGGGAACCCCGAACGGGCCGGGGGCGCCGCCCATCACGAGCGAGCCGCTCACCGGAACCCGGGCGGGATTGACCCGGATCGTCACCGGCAGCACCGTGTCCGCGGCGACCGCCGCCGCCGAGGCCCGGTGCGCCTCCAGGGCGCTCTCCAGGTTGACCACCACGTCGGCACCGTGCTCGCCGCGCAATCGGGCCAGCCCGGCCAACAGCTCGGGCGTCTTGCCCGGACCGCTCACCGCGATCCGCGCACCCGGACCGCCGCGCCGTTCGCGCAACGCCGCCAGGGAGGCGCGGGCCTCCCGCAGCGAGGCCGCCTCGAAACCGTCCACCGACTCGGCCAGGTGCGCCAGCATCGGCTCGAACCCGTTGGCCTTGACCGCGAAGTACACCCGGGCCCATGCCGGCAGCACCTTGCGCAGCGTGCGGACGCGATCGGCGGCCAGCAGCGGGTCGTAGACGTACCCGGCGCCGGGGTCGGCGGCCAGACGCAGCGCCGCCTCCCGTACGGGAGCGGGGATCCGGTCGATGCCCAGGGCGGGGGCGTGCTCGAAGGAACGGGGTGGTTCCACGGGGGTTCTCCCGGTAGGTCGTGATCACGCGGTCGCGCGGCGGGAGGGGCCGCCGCGCGACCGTACGAGCGAGAGCGGAGCGGTGAGGAGGGACTCCGTCAGCGCTGCGGGTCGACGTCGAAGATCTCGGCGACGTCGTCCAGCACCGCGTGCGCGGCGATCAGGCCCACGCCGGAGATCCAGTACTCGTCGTTCACCTCGGTGATCCCGCCTTCGAGCTCGCTCCACAGGGGAGCGGACATGTACTCCTCCTTGCTCTCCTGGACGCCGTCGGCACCGCCGTCGTCGTAGGTGGCGACGAAGATGTACTCGGCGTCCAGGTCGAGCAGGCGCTCCTGGCTGTGGTAAGTGACGATGTCCTCGGCCTCGGTCTCCACGCCCGGACCCGGCTCCAGGCCGAGGTCCTCCAGGATCACGCCGATGTAGGACTTCGGGGTGTACAGGCGCACGCCCTCGGCGTCACCGGCGAACCGGGCCACCGACACGGTCGGCGCCTCGCCCCCGTTGGCCTCGACGATCGCCTCGCCCAGGGCGGCGGCGCGCTCCTCGAACTCGGTGACGAGGCGCTCGGCCTCCTCCTCGGCGTCCAGGGCCGCACCGGTCAGGACCAGGTTCTCCTTCCAGGTGGCACCCGTGGTCTCCGACATCACGGTGGGGGCCACCTCGGAGAACTGCTCGTACCCGTCACCGTGGCGGACCTGGGCCGACAGGATCAGGTCGGGGTCGGTGGAGGCGACCAGCTCCGGGTCCAGGTCCCACAACAGGCCCACCGGGACGGCCTCGTCGGAGGTGCCGACGTTCCAGTCGCTGTTCACCAGGTACTCGGGCAGCGAGGTGACGTCCTCGGCGAAGGTGGTGAAGCCCACCACGTCGCCGCCCAGGGCCAGCGTGGAGTCCACGTAGGCGGCGTCCAGGGGCAGGACCCGCTCGGGGGCCGCCGGGATCTCGGTCGACCCGAGGAAGTGCTCCACCGTGCGGGGGTAACCGTCGGTGGGCTCGTTGGTCGCCTCGGGGTTCCCACCGGGGCCGGAGGCCCCGCAGGCGGTGAGCATCGCGACGGTGGCGACCGCCGCGATGGACGGCAGGGTCAGGCGACGCATCCGAGTGGGAAGGGTCATTCAAGGGCTCCATCAGGTCGGGGAACGGCCCCACGGTCGGGGAGGGCGGGGTACGCGGACCGCGGGGCGGTGTGTCGTTCCAGGCCAGAACGTGGCAAACTTAGATCATCCAGATGCGGCTAGGCAAACCTAACTAAGGATTGCCTGGCCTTCGTCATGATAGGAGTCCGGGTGTACGACACCTCCGGGCCGCCCCCCGTTACCGCGACGGCGGCCCCCATCGCGACCGCCGGTGCGACGGTCGCCGCCCGTCGCACCCGACGCCTGGCCGGGCTGCTGCTCCTCGTCCTGCTGCTGGGCGCGGCCGCGCTCGCCAGCGTCCTGATCGGCGCCCGGGGCCTCACCCCCGACATCGTGTGGCGGGCGCTCACCGACACCGCCGGCGCCGAAGCCGACATCATCGTCCGCGACATCCGCCTGCCCCGCACCGCGTTGGGCGTCCTCGCCGGGATCTCCCTGGGCATGGCGGGGGCCCTCATGCAGGGTCACACCCGCAACCCCCTGGGCGACCCCAGCATCCTCGGCGTCACCTTCGGCGCCGCCCTGGCCGTGGTCGTGGGCATCGCGTTCTTCGACCTCACCGCCGTGCACGTGCAGACCTGGCTGGCCTTCGCCGGGGCGGGCGTCGCCGTCGTCGTGGTCTACCTCATCGGATCGGTCCCCGGACGCGGGCCGACCCCCCTCACCCTGGCCCTGGCCGGGACCGCCGTGAGCTGGCTGGCCTACTCCCTGACCTCGGGGTTGGTCCTGCTGGACCGCTCCACCATGGACGACTTCCGCTTCTGGCGGGTGGGCTCCCTCATCGGCCGCGACCCCGAGATCCTCGGCCCGATGCTGCCCGTCGTCATCGTGGGCGTCGTGCTCGGCCTGGCCAACGCCGGGGCCCTCAACGCGCTCGCCCTGGGAGAGGACACCGCCCGCGCCCTCGGGCACCGGGTCGGCCGGGCCCGAGTGGTGGGTCTGACCGCGATCACCCTGCTCACCGGCGTCACCGTCGCCGCCTGCGGCCCCATCGCGTTCGTCGGCCTCATCGTCCCCCACCTGGCCCGCGGGCTGGTGGGCGCCGATCACCGGTGGCTGCTGCCCTACTCCGCCCTCATGGGCGCGGTCCTGCTGCTGGCCGCCGACGTACTGGGCCGCTTCCTGGCCCCGCCCGGCGAACTCCAGGTCGGCGTCGTGCTCGCCCTGGTCGGGGCGCCCTTCTTCATCCACATCGTCCGTCGCCGGAGACTGCTCTCGCTATGACACCCCTCGCCCCCGAACGCGGCGCGCGTCCGGAACAGGTACGCGACCGACTGCGCCGCAGCCACCGCACCCTGACCCTGGGCCCGGTGGTCCTCCGCCTGCGACCGCGCCTGATCATCGTGTCCCTGATCACCTCGACGGTCCTGGCCGCCCTGGTCGCCCTCAACCTGTCCCTGGGACAGACGGCCCTGAGCCCCGCCCAGGTGTGGGCGCACATCATCGGCACCGACTACGAGCACTACTTCACCGTGTGGCGGGTGCGGATGCCGCGCGTGGTGGTGGGCCTGCTCGCCGGGGCCGCCCTGGCCGCCGCCGGCGCCATCACCCAGACCATCATGCGCAACCCCCTGGCCAGCCCCGACCTGCTCGGCGTCACCCACGGCGCCAGCGCGGGCGTGGTCGCCCTCCTGGCCTTCGGCGGCAGCTACGGCATCCTCACCGGCGGCCCCTCGGCCTCGCTGGGAGTGCCCGCCGTCGCCCTGATCGGCGGGCTCGCCGCGGGCGCGTTGTGCTACACCCTGTCCCTTCGCAACGGGATCGACGGCTACCGGCTGCTGCTGGTGGGCGTGGGCGTCTCCACCATCCTCATGAACCTCACCCTGTGGATGCTCACCCTGGGAGAGGTCACCGACACCGGCCGGGCCATGGTCTGGGTCGCCGGCAGCCTGACCATGCGCACCTGGGAGAACGCCGCGCCCGTCGCCCTGGCCCTGGCGATCCTGCTACCGCTCGCGCTGGCCTCCTCGCGCACCCTGGACGCCCTGGCCCACGACGACGACGTGGTGCGCGGACTGGGCGTGGACCTGGGGCGCGCCCGCACCGCCATGCTGTTCCTGGCCGTGCTGTTGGCCGCCTTCGGGACCTCCGCCGCCGGCCCGATCCTCTTCGTCTCCCTGGCCTGCCCGCAGATCGCCCTGCGCCTGGCCGGCGCCTCCCGGCCGCCCGTGCTGCTGTCGGCCCTGGTCGGCGCCGCCCTGGTCTGCGCCGCCGACCTGCTGGCCCGCACCATGCTCGACAACATCCAGCTCCCGGTGGGCGTCGTCACCGGCTGCCTGGGCGCCCTGTACCTCATGTACCTGCTCGTCCGCGCCAACCGGAGGACCCAAGCATGACCGCCCCGCAGACCACCGGCATCGACGCCGTCCCCGCCGGCGGCCCGGTCCGCCTGAGCGCGCGCGGCCTGACCCTGGCCTACGACGACCATGTCATCGTCGACGGGCTGGACGCGGACATCACCGAGGGCACCATCACCTGTGTCATCGGCCCCAACGGGTGCGGCAAGTCCACGATGCTGCGCGCCCTGGGCCGGTTGATGCGGCCCAGGGCCGGACTGGTGGAACTGGACGGCCGCGACATCCACCGCACCCCCACCCGCGAGGTCGCCCGGGTGCTGGGCGTCCTGCCCCAGCAACCGGTGGCCCCCGACGGACTGACCGTCGCCGACCTGGTCGCGCGCGGCCGCCACCCGGCCCAGCGCTGGTACCGCCAGTGGTCGGGAGACGACCACGAGGCGGTCGCCCGGGCGTTGGAGCAGACCGGGCTGGCCGAACTGGCCGACACCCCGTTGTCGGAGCTGTCCGGCGGGCAACGCCAGCGCGCCTGGATCTCCATGGTCCTGGCCCAGGGCACCGACCTGCTCCTGCTGGACGAGCCCACCACCTTCCTCGACCTGGTCCACCAGGTGGACGTGCTCGACCTGGTGCGCGAACTGCACCGGGAGGGCGGGCGCACCATCGTCATGGTCCTGCACGACCTCAACCTCGCCGCCCGCTACGCCGACACGATCATCGCGATGCGCGAGGGTCGGGTGCTGGCCTGCGGGGCGCCCACCGACGTGCTCACCCCCGGACTGCTCCGCGAGGCGTTCGGACTGGAGGCCGTGGTGGTGGACGACCCGGTCACCGGTGGACCCATGGTCGTCCCGATCGGTCGCAGCAAGGACGACTGAGGAGGAGAGGGGAGGAGCGGAACGGGGTCGCGGACGGGCCCGGGCGTGGGATCTGGACCGGGAACCGTCGGTGGGGGATCATCGTGGACGAGTGCCGACGGTGAGTGTTCCCACGGTGGCGATAAGTGATGAACTCAGCGATGCGCCGGAGTTGTGAGGGCGTTCACCTGGGTTTCACCCCTGCGAGTGGAACCTCGGCCAAGGTCGAGAGCGTCCGGCGGGACCACCCCGCCTGCCGCGACCCCGCGCGGCCCACCCCAGCCCCGTACCAGGGCGGAGCCGTTCGGGGACGTCACGATCCCCAAGGAGAAGGTGTGCCCGAATCCGCGCCCCACCGCCGCCCGCTGCCGCTCATCGGCACGGTCGGGGGCGGTCGTTCCCGCAGGACGTGCGAGTTGCGCTGCGGCGATGCCTGTTTCCACCCCGCGCCCAACACCAGCGACAACCCCTACTTCGGTGACGTCTTCGCCAAGGCGCTCTCCCGCCGCTCGATGCTGGGCGCCGCCGTGATCGGTGCCGGCGCCGGCGCCCTGGGCGTGGCCGTGCCCGCGGCCGCGGACCGAGGCCCGAACCGCCCCAAGCCGGCCCCTCGGCCCACCTTCAAGAGCGTCCTGCCCAACAACGACGACAAGGTCACCATCCCCAACGGCTACGACCAGCACGTCATCGTCCGTTGGGGCGACCCCGTGGTGCCCGGTGCCCCCGCCTTCGACGTCGAGAACCAGACCGCCGAGGCCCAGGCCGAGCAGTTCGGCTACAACTGCGACTACGTCGGCTTTCACCAGCTCGACGAGAACCGCGGCCTGCTGTGGGTCAACCACGAGTACACCAACGAGCACATCATGTTCCGGGGCTACCGGGGCGGAGCCTCGGCGACCGCCGAGCAGATCCGCATCGCGATGGCGGCCCACGGCGGTTCCCTCGTCGAACTCGACCGCGTCGGCCGCACCGGCCAGTGGCGCCTGTCCGGGGGCGAGCGGCGCTTCAACCGGCGGATCACCACCGAGACCCCGCTGACCCTCACCGGGCCGGCGGCCGGTCACGACCTCCTGAAGACGGCGGAGGACCCCACCGGGACCAAGGTGCGGGGCATGCTCAACAACTGCGCCGGCGGCTACACCCCGTGGGGCACCTTCCTCAGCGGTGAGGAGAACTTCAACCAGTACTTCGCCAAGGCCCCTGCCAGGCCGGAGTACTCCCGCTACGGCCTGCCCACCGGTTCCTCCGGTCGGCGCTGGGAGGGGGTCGACGAGCGCTTCGACCTCTCGCGTCACCCCAACGAGGCCAACCGCTTCGGCTGGATCGTCGAGATCGACCCGCTCGACCCCTCCGCGCCCCCCGCCAAGCGCACCATGCTCGGCCGCTTCAAGCACGAGGGCGCCACCATCCGTCTCGCGAAGGACGGCCGCGCGGTCGCCTACATGGGCGACGACGAGCGCTTCGACTACATCTACAAGTTCGTCAGCGCGAAGAAGTACCGCGAGGGCGACACCCGGCACAACCTCACGCTGCTCGACACCGGCGTCCTCTACGTCGCCCGCCTCACCGGCAACAGCCCCGAGGAGGAGATCGACGGCAGCGGAGCACTGCCCTCCGACGGTGAGTTCGACGGTTACGGCGACTGGATCGCGCTGACCAGCGACACCACGAGCTTCGTCGACGGATTCACCGTCGCCGAGGTGCTGATCCACACCCGGCTGGCCGCCGACACCGTCGGCGCCACCAAGATGGACCGCCCGGAGGACATGGAGGCCAGCCCCGCCACGGGCAAGGTCTACGTGGCCCTCACCAACAACTCCGCCCGTGAGCCGGGCCAGGCCGACGAGCCCAACCCGCGCGGGCCCAACAAGCACGGCCACATCCTGGAGATCATCGAGCACAACGCGGACTCCGCCGCCGAGGCCTTCGCCTGGAACGTCCCCCTGTTGTGCGGTGACCCCGAGGACGAGGACACCTACTACGCGGGCTACGACAAGTCGAAGGTCATGCCGATCTCCGCGCCGGACAACGTCGCCTTCGACAGGGACGGCAACCTGTGGATCTCCACCGACGGCCAGCCCGGCGCCATGGGGTTCAACGACGGCCTGCACGTCATGCCGGTCGAGGGCCGCTTCCGCGGTGAGCTGAAGACCTTCGCCACCGTCCCGGTGAGCGCCGAGGCCTGCGGTCCGCTGATCAGCGAGGACAACAAGACCGTGTTCCTCGCCCCGCAGCACCCCGGCGACAACGGCACCTTCGAGGCGCCCACCAGCGTGTGGCCCGACGGCGACTTCCCGCGCCCGTCGGTGGTCTGCATCTGGCACAAGGGCGGTCGCGACGTCGGTCAGTGATCGACGTCCCCGATCACCGGCCCCGGGACTCCATCGTGGGGGAGCCCCGGGGCCGGTTCACGCGCGGGGACCTACAGGACCTTGCCGAAGCACAGCGACGAGGGCGCGTCGGCGTAGGCGCCGAAGGGCTCCACCGGCTCGTACCCGGCCTTGGTGTAGAAGCGCACCGCGTCGGGCTGGCGGTCGCCGGTCTCCAGCCGCAACCGCTTCCACCCCCGTTCGAGGGCCCACTCCTCCAAGGCGAGCAGCAGGTGGGCGGCGGCCCCCGAGCCGCGGTGCTCGGGGAGCACGTACATCCGCTTGACCTCTCCGCCCTCGCCCTCGCCGAGGTCGCGCAGGCCTCCGCAGGCCACGGCGGTTCCGTCGGCGGCCCGGGCCAGGGCGAACACGGCGATGTCGGACGCCGTCGGCGGAGTGCCCGGTTCGGAGTCGGGGGTGCCGTACCGTTCGGCGATCTCGGCCCGTTGGCGGGCCCGCAGGGCGGACCCGTCGGGGTCCTCCCAGTTCACGAAGTCGATGCGCATGGCGAAACGGTAGCGACATCGTGTTACGGGCCCATGTCCCGCACCGCTCACCGGTCGATGAGGGCTTCGCGCACCGCCCGGAACTTGGAATCGGTCTCGGCGATCTCCGACTCCGGCTCGGAACCGGAGACGATCCCGCCGCCGGCGAACAGGCGGATCGTGGAACCGTCCACGTACGCGCTGCGCAGGGCGATGCCCCACTCGGAGTTGCCCGCGCCGTCCACCCAGCCGACCGGCCCGGCGTAGCCGCCGCGGTCCATGCCCTCCGACGCGTCGATCAGCCGCATCGCCGTGGCGGTGGGGGTGCCGCCGACGGCGGCCGTCGGGTGCAGGGCGGCCACCGCGTCCAGGGCGGACACCCCCGGACGCAGCCGGGCGTGCGCGCGGGTGGCCAGGTGCTGGACGTTGGCCAACTGGAGCAGGTGCGGCCAGGCGGGGACGACCAGTTCCTCGGCGAGCGGCGCCAGGGCGTCGCGCAGGGAGTCCACCGCCAGTCCGTGCTCCTCCACGTCCTTGGCCGAGGACATCAGCTCCTCCGACAGACGCCGGTCCTCCTCCGGGGTGGCGCCGCGCGGCCGGGTCCCCGCCAGCACCAGCGAGGTCAGGTCCGTGCCCTCGCGACGCAGCAACAGCTCGGGGGTGGCGCCGACCATCCCCGCCACCGAGAAGGTGAGGCACTCCGGGTAGCGCTCGTTCAACCGCCCCAGGAGGGTGCGCACGTCGATGGGGGAGTCGGCCTCGGCGATCAGGTCGCGGGCCAGTACCGCCTTGTCGAGCTCCCCGTCGCGGATGCGGGCGATGGTGGCGGCGACGACCCGGCCCCACTCGGCGGCGGTCCGGGCGCCCGTGCGCCAGGAGAGCGGGCCGATCGGGCGCGGGACGGGGGTGGGGTACAGGAGTTCGTCGGGATGCGCGCCGGGTTCTTCGGTGATCGTGGTCAGCCACGCCCGGTCGCCTCGGCGGCCCAGCACGACACGGGGGACCAGCATCGTCGACCCCGCGGAGGTGGGCGAGAACGTGAACGTGCCGAAGGAGAGCATGCCGGTGCCGGGCAGGCGGACCTCGTCCTCCACCTCGGTCCGTTCCAGCAGCCCGTTGAGCCACCGGGCCGCCTCGGTGAACCGTGTGGTGTCGGTGGGCGCGGTCCCCTCGGGCTCGGCGTCCGGGGTCCACTGGGCGGCCCGTCCCCAGCCCACGAGTCCGTCATCGCCGTTCAGCCAGGCCAGTGGTGTGCCGGCGGGAAGTCGGCGCACCAGGGAACCGGCGTGTCCGCGTAGCGGAACGGTCCGGACGAAGAGCTTGGAGGGGCACACAACGGCGTTCACGACTCTCGATTCTAGGCCGCTTTGTGCCCCGAAGCGTCCCGTTTCGGGTGAATGGACGCGGGCCGTCAAGGACCCCCGCGCGCGAAGGGGTTGCCTCTTCTGCGGTTTCCGCACCCGGACCAGGTGAATCGGTGGACGTTCGGGGTGCTTCGTTGACCTGCGGAGATGTTCCCCTTCTCGAAGATGTGCGAGGTTATCCACAGATTGCCCTAATCGTGTCCGAAAGTTGACATTGTCCTCTACTCTGGTCCACGGCGCGCCGTCACGGGGAAGACGGCGCGCGACCGGCCACAGAGGAGACGTCGTCGTGATGGGTTCAGTGACACGGACCGTGACCGCGCCGCGCGCCGCGCGATGGGCGACCGCCGCCGTCGTGTCCACCGTCCTGCTCACCGGGTGCACCGCCGGCGGCTCGGGGGGCGCGCCGACGAGCGGAGCCTCGGGCAGCGGGAACGGCGACGCCGGACGGGCGGCGGCCGCACCGTGTGCGACCGACCCCGACCGGCGGATGCGCGGGGCCTGGCTCACCACGGTCCGCAACATCGACTGGCCCTCCGAGCCCGGCCTGTCCGCCGACGAGCAGCGGGCCGAACTCGACGCCTACCTCGACGACGCCGTCGCCATGGGCCTCACCTCGGTCTTCCTGCACGTGCGTCCCACCGCCGACGCCGTCTACGCCTCCGACAAGGAGCCGTGGGCCCGCTACCTCACCGGCGAACAGGGCGGCGACCCCGGTTACGACCCGCTGGAGTACGCCGTCGCCGAGGCGCACGCGCGCGGCCTGGAGATGCACGCCTGGTTCAACCCCTACCGGGTGGGCTTCCAGGACCCCGACGTCGAGAACCTGGCGGACGGGCACCCCGTCGAGCGCAACCCCGAGTGGCTGGTGGACTACGGCCCCGAGGCCTACGTCGATCCCGGCAACCCCGAGGTGCGGGCGTGGGTCACCGACGTCATCATGGACGTCGTGGAGCGCTATGACATCGACGGCGTCCACTTCGACGACTTCTTCTACCCCTACCCCAAGGACGGCGAGGAGTTCGACGACGACGCCTCCTGGGAGGCCCACGGCGGCGACTTCGACGACCG
>NZ_JARBUT010000032.1 GCF_028882275.1 Nocardiopsis sp. N85 | reverse complement strand
TCATCGCGCGGGAGACGGTGATCGACAACGTCAATCCCACGATCGTGCCCCGCGCCCAGATCGAGCCCGAACCCCGGCGCAAGTCCGCCTGACCGAGGACACGGCCCCGTCACCATCCCTTTCGCCTGGTTCTCGTCCGTGTTCTCGGCGACTTCTCACCGACGACGCCACCATCGTGCCGCTGGAGTGGACCCCCGCCGGGCCCGGCGTGTACCGGGCCCGGCGGGGGCAGGCGCCCCCTCACCACAGGGCCAGGACCCGGGCGGGCCCACCGGAGGCGTCGGCGCCCGGCAGCACACCGATGGTGAGCAGGGCGCCGACCGGCGGCAGCCGGTCCAGCCCCCGCAGCGCCTCCAGCCCCCACCGGTCGGCCCGGCCCACCACCTCGTGCGCGGCGAAGTCCGTGGACACGGCCGGGTCGGTGCTGAGCGTGTCCACGCCCACTCCGGCGATCCCCCGACGGGAGATCAGGAACGCACAGGCCTCCGCCGAGAACCCGGGGAAGTGCCACGACCCGTCGTCGGCCACACCGCGCACCGCCGCGTCGCCCCGCTCCCAGCGGGCGCTCCACCCCGACCGCATGAGCACCGCCGCGCCCTCGGGGATCCGCCCGTGCACGCGTTCGAAGGCCAGGACGTCGTCCACCGTCACCGCGGTGTCGGGGTCCTCGGCGGTCCGGGCGGACACGTCGATCACCGCCGCCGGGGCCACCAGCTCCTCCGGCCGGATGTCGGGCACCATGCGGCCGCCGCCGATCACGTGTCCGGGCGCGTCCAGGTGGGTGCCGGTGTGCTCGCTGAACGTCCACCGCTGCACGTAGAACCCGAAGTCACCGTCGGGGGCCGGCTCGGCCAGCGTCTCCCGGTGCGGTTTCTCGTCGTCCCACCCCGGCAGCGACGGCCCGATCACGTGGCTGAGATCGACCACCCTCCGGTACCCGAGCGGCCACGACGGTGCCGGCCCCCCGGTGCCGGCCCGGTCGTCACCGGTCACGACCGTGCCCTCCGTCCGGGCCCGGACGGTCTCCCCGGTTCCGTTCAGACACATGCGCCGCTCCTCGCCTTCGCTTCCCTGCGATATGCCCGACCCGCGGGCGGCGCCAACCTATCGGCCCCCACGCCGGAGGAGGGACCGGGGCGGACGGATCCGCCGACCGGGGGACGACGTCGGCCCCCACGGACCGCGTACGGGGTTCGGCGGGGAGCGCGGCGGGGGAGGAAGCACTGCGGTGGTCCCTGCGAACGACCGGAGGTCCCTCGATGTCCCAGCCGAACGACGACGCGTGGTGGAAGTCCGCCGTCGTGTACCAGATCTATCCGAGCAGTTTCAAGGACGGGGACGGTGACGGCTTCGGCGACCTGTCCGGGATCATCGAGAAGCTCGACCACCTGCACACCCTCGGGGTGGACGTGGTGTGGCTGTCGCCCGTGTACCCCTCACCGTGGGACGACAACGGCTACGACATCAGCGACTACCGGGACATCCATCCCCGGTTCGGCACCCTGGACGACTGGGACCGGCTGCGCGAGGGGCTGCACGCGCGCGGGATGCGGCTGATCATGGACCTGGTGGTCAACCACACCAGCGACGAGCACCCCTGGTTCGTCGGATCACGGTCCTCGAAGGACTCCCCCCACCGTGACTTCTATTTCTGGCGACCCGGCCGCGACGGCGCTCCGCCCAACAACTGGGGCTCGGTGTTCTCCGGTCCGGCCTGGACCCGGGACGAGACCACCGGGGAGTACTTCCTCCACCTGTTCACCCGCCGTCAGCCCGACCTGAACTGGGAGAACCCGCGGGTGCGCCGGGAGGTGCACGACATCGCCCGGTGGTGGCTGGACCGGGGCGCCGACGGGTTCCGGATGGACGTGATCAACTTCGTGTCCAAGACCCCCGAGATGCCCGACGGGCCCTCGCCCGTCGACGGCGGGTACGGGCTGTTCGCCGAGTACTCCATCAACGGTCCCCGGCTGCACGAGTTCCTGCGCGAACTCCACGAGGCGGCCTTCGCCGGGCGGGACGTGCTCACCGTGGGGGAGATGCCCGGGGTGGGGGTGGAACAGGCCCGTGAGCACACCGACCCGGCCAACGGGGAGGTGTCCATGGTGTTCCAGTTCGAGCACGTGGACCTGGACCACGGTCCCGGCGGCAAGTTCGATCCCGTCCCGCTGGACCTGCGCCGCCTCAAGGCCTCCCTGGACCGCTGGCAGCTCGGGCTGGCCGAGCGGGGGTGGAACAGCCTGTACTGGAACAACCACGACCAGCCGCGGGCGGTGTCCCGGTTCGGCGACGACGGTGAGCACCGGGTGGCCTCGGCCAAGACCCTGGCCACCACGCTGCACATGATGAAGGGGACCCCCTACGTCTACCAGGGCGAGGAACTGGGGATGGCCAACGCCCACTTCGCCGACATCTCCTCCTACCGCGACGTGGAGACCCTCAACCATCACCGGGAGGCGCTGGCCGCCGGACACGACGAGGCGCGGGTGATGGCCGGGATCGCCCGGATGAGCCGGGACAACGCGCGCACCCCGATGCAGTGGGACGCCTCGCCCCACGCCGGGTTCACCACCGGCACCCCGTGGATCGCGGTCAACCCGGACCACACGGAGATCAACGCCGAGGCCGCCCTGGCCGACCCCGACTCGGTGTTCCACCACTACCGACGGCTCATCGCGCTGCGCAAGGAGCACCCGGTGATCGTGCACGGGACCTACACCCCGCTGTCGCCCGACCACCCGTCCGTGTACGCCTACACCCGCGCGCTCGACGGCACGGTGCTGACGGTGATCGCCAACTGGAGCGCCGACACGGTCGAGGTGGACCTGGACCCGGCCGTCGCCGGTCCCGCTCCCGAACCCCTGATCGGCACCCATCCCGACCCCGAGGAGCCCTTCGCCCCCCTGCGCCCGTGGGAGTCCCGGGTCCATCTGTCCCGGTGAGCGAGGCGGTCCGAGGGGACGTGACGCGCCGCTCACCTCGGGTGACCTGCGAGGGCTTTCCCCGATGTGATTTCAACTTTTTTGAAATACGGATCAAGTGAGGTTAGACTAACCTTCGTTCCGCCGGGATCATCCCGTTCCGTCCCTCCGCGCAACCCCCGGGGTCCCCCGACCCATGCGCGGTGACCGGCCCGCCCGTCCGCGACGTGGCCGATCCTCACGAAGAAAGCTCTTGCTCACATGGACTCCACCCTTCGCCGTGTCGGCGGTATCGGAATCACGGCCCTGCTGACCCTGGGGCTCGTCGCCTGCGGCGACACCGCGGGGGAGGAGACCCCCGCGGCCGGTGGCCCGGCCGATGGGACCTTCCCCGTCAGCGTCGAGAGCGCCCTCGGGACCGCCGAGATCCCCGAGAGGCCCGAGCGGATCGTCACCCTCGGCCAGGGTTCCGCCGAGACCGCGATCGCCCTGGGCACCGTCCCCGTCGGCGTCGAGAACTACGAGTGGGGCAGCGACGACACCGGCTACCTCCCCTGGGTCCACGAGGCCGTCACCGAGGCCGGCGCCGAACTGCCCGTTCGCTTCGCCGGCGCCGAGGACATCGACTTCGAGGCCATCATCGAGCTGGAGCCCGACGTCATCCTCGCCCCCTGGTCCGGCGTCACCCAGGAGCAGTACGACGTCCTCAGCGACATCGCCCCCACGGTCGCCTACCCCGACCTGCCGTGGAGCACCGACTGGGACCAGCAGATCGAGATCATCGGCCAGGCCCTGGGCCGGCCGGAGGAGGCCCAGGGCCTCATCGACGAGATCGAGGGGCGCTTCGAGGAGGCCGCCGCCGAACACCCCGAGTTCGCGGACCTGACCTTCTCCTACATCTACAACACCGGCCCCGGCACCCTCGGCGTCTTCATGCCCGACGAGCAGCGCGTCGCCATGGTCCGCGCCCTGGGCCTCCAGGTCGACCCGGTCGTCGAGACCTTCCCCGAGACCGAGGGCACCGACTCCGCCGTCATCGGCCTGGAGAACGCCGACGAGCTCGCCGACAGCGACCTGATCTTCACCTTCTACAGCAGCCCCGAGAACCGCGACGAGATCGAGGCCCAGGACCTGTACCAGGCCATCCCGGCCATCGAGCGCGGCTCCGTCGTCGCCCCCGAGGACCAGCCCTTCGTCACCGGGTCCTCCATCATCAACCCGCTCACCGTCCCGTGGGCGCTGGAGCGCTACGTGCCCCTCATCGAAGAGGCCGCCGCGAAGCTCGACGACTGATCATCCCCGGTAAGGCGACCGTGAAGACACGCACGACGCCGCCCCGGGCCAGGCCCGCCCGCGCCCTGCTCATGCTCGGCGCGGGTGTCGCCGCGTTGGCCGGGGCGGTCCTGCTCAGCCTCGTCGCGGGCGGCAAGCCCACCCCGCCCCCGGAAGTGTGGCGGGTGTTCACCGGCGAGGCCGACCCCTACATCGTCACCGTGGTGGAGAGCCGCGTCCCCCGCACCGTCCTCGGCGTCATCGTCGGCGCGGCCCTGGCCCTGTCCGGCACCCTCATGCAGGGCATCACCCGCAACCCCCTGGCCGACCCGGGGCTGCTCGGCGTCAACGCCGGCGCGGCCGCCGGCGTGGTCACCGCCACCGCCCTGTTCGGCGCCACCTCGGTCACCGCCACCGTGTGGTGGGCGCTGCCCGGCGCCCTGTTGGCCGGGCTGGCCGCGTACAGCGTCGGCACCCGCGGCGGCGACGCGGGGCTGGTCCGCCTGGTCCTGGCCGGGGCGGTGGTCTCCGCCGTGCTCATGGCCTACGTCCAGGCGATCGCGTTGAGCATGCCCGACACCTTCGACAGTTACCGCTACTGGGTGGTCGGCTCCCTGGCCGGCCGGGGCTTCGACGTCATCGGCTCGGTCCTGCCCGTCATCGGCGTCGGGGTCCTGCTCGCCCTGATCACCATGGGCGGCCTCAACGCCCTGGCCCTGGGGGAGGAGGCGGCCACGGCCACCGGTGCCGACACCACGTGGACCCGCGCGGCCGGACTGGTCGCGGGCGTCCTGCTCGCCGCCGGGGCCACCGCCGCGGCCGGGCCCATCGCGTTCGTCGGCCTGGCCGTCCCGCACGTGGTGCGCGCCCTGGTCGGTGTCGACTTCCGCGTTCAGGTGCCGTTCGCGCTGTTGGTCGGCCCCACCCTGCTGCTCCTCGCCGACGTGGTGGGACGCACGGCGGTGCGGCCCATCGAGCTCATGGTCGGCGTGGTCACCGCGTTCGTCGGCGCTCCCGTGCTGTTGTACGCGGTCCGGAAGATGCGGACCACATCGTGAACCGAACCCTCGTCGAACCCGCCCTCGGCGCACCCGCGCCCACCCGCCGTGACCCCGTGGTGCGGCTGGGCCGGACGGTCGCCCTGCCCGTCCACCCCCGTTCCGTCCTCTGGTGCCTGCTGCTCCTGCTCGTCGTGCTCGGCGTCGCGGTCGCCACCCTCTCCCTGGGGCGGCTGGGCATCCCGTTGCCGCGCATCCCCGTCGTCGTCTCCGGTGGGGGAGAGGGAACCGAGGCGTTCGTGTTCGAGCGCCTGCGCGGCCCCCGACTGGCCGTCGCCCTGGGCACCGGGGCCGCACTGGGCCTGTCCGGGGCGCTCTTCCAGTCGGTCACCCGCAACCCGCTGGGCAGCCCCGACGTCATCGGGCTCGGTGCGGGCGCCGGTGCCGGAGCGGCCTGTGCCGCCCTGCTGATGCCCGGGATCGTCCCCGCCCCCGTGGGGGCCCTTCTCGGCGCCACCCTGGCCATGGTCGTCGTCGCGAGCGTCACCGGGACCGGGCTGCGCCACCCCGGACGGCTCATCGTCGCCGGTATCGGCGTGGCCGCCATGGCCCAGGCCTTCACCCACTTCGTCGTGTCCGTGATGGCCCGCGACCAGGCGAGCGTGCTGTCGGCCTACATCAACGGCAGTCTGGGCGCCCGCGATTGGGGCCACGCCGCGATCATCTGGGGGGCGGTCCTGCTCTCGGTGCCGCTGCTGATGTTCCTGGCCGGGCCGATCGCCGTCAACGAGATGGGCGACGAACTCTCCGACGCCCTGGGCGCCTCCGCCGGCCGCACCCGTACCCTGGCCATCGGCCTGTCGGTGGTGCTGTCGGCGGCGGCCGTCGCGGTGGCGGGGCCGATCGCGTTCGTGGCGCTGACCGCCCCCCAGATCGCCCGCCGGCTCAGCCGGGCGCCCGGGCCCAACCTGGTCCTGTCGGCGATCACGGGGGCCCTCGTCCTGGCCGCCGCCGATCTGGCCGTCCAGCGCTCGCCCATCGGGGACGGCCTGCCCGTCGGTCTGTTCACCATGGCCCTGGGCGGCGTCTACCTGGGATGTCTGCTCATCCGCGAATGGCGAAAGGGAGTCCTGTGAACCCGGTACTGTCCGCCGAGGGCCTCACCCTGGGTTACGGGGCCGAGCCGGTCGTGCGCGACCTGGACCTGAACGTCGCCGAGGGCGAGTTCACGGTCATCGTCGGCCCCAACGGATGCGGCAAGTCCACCCTGCTCAAGGCGCTGGGGCGGATCAACAGGCCGGTCTCGGGCCGGGTGCTGCTGCGCGGCGCCGACATCCGCGCCCAGCGGGCCAAGGCGGTCGCCCGCCGGCTGGCGATGCTGCCGCAGAGCCCCATCGCCCCGGAGGGCATCACCGTGCGCGGTCTGGCCGCCCGGGGCCGTTTCCCGCACCACACCCTGCTGCGCCAGTGGAGCCCGGCCGACGACGAGGCCATCGATCGCGCCCTGGAACTGACCGGACTGAGCGACCTGGCCGACTCCCAGGTGGGATCGCTGTCGGGCGGTCAGCGCCAGCGGGCGTGGGTGGCGATGGTCCTGGCCCAGGACACCGATGTGCTGCTGCTCGACGAGCCCACCACCTACCTGGACATCGCCCACCAGTACGACCTGCTGGAACTGTTCGCCGACCTGCACCGGCGCGGTCGCACGATCGTGGCGGTCCTGCACGACCTGGCCCAGGCCGCCCGGTTCGCCACCCGCCTGGTGCTCATGCACCGGGGCGAGGTGGTCGCCGACGGCCTACCGGAGGAGGTCATCACGGCCCACCGGGTGGAGGAGGTGTTCGGGCTGCCCTGCGACGTCGTGCCCGACCCGCGTACCCGTACCCCGCTGGTCATCCCGCACGAGCGGACCTGACCGGCGACGACGGGCTCAGGGCCCGTCCGGGCGCGTGTCCCGGGCGGCCTTGTACTCCTCCCACCGGGCCAGGAGCGCGTCGTGGTGGTCGTCCATCCAGGTCATGTAGTCGTGCATGTTGCGCAGTCGGGCGCGGGCCGACGCGCCCAGCCCCGGAAGGAGCCTCAGGGCGTCGGCCGCCAGTCCCTTCTGCCGCTGGAGGTAGGCGCGCTCGTTGCGCAGGAACCCGCCCCACACGTCCTCGTCCACGGTGACGCGGCGGGTGCGCTCGCCCGGTGTCTCGACGAGGTCGACGAACCCGGACTTGCGCAGGCGGCGCACCGCCTGTGACACCGAGCCGCGGCTGACGCCGGCCCCCTCGGCGATCTGTTCCGCGCTGACCGCCTCGGCGTCGGCCACCAGCAGGTAGCCCAGGATCCGCCCTTCGGAGCGGGGGCCTCCCTGCGCGTGCCAGTGCTCCGCGAAGCGTCGGACGAAATCCTCCCGGAACCCCTGCTCCGCCTCGTTGTCCAGTTCTTCCGGCATGGAGACGACCTTATCGGTCATCGTTCCGATCCCGGTCCGTGCGCAGCGATTCCAGCATGCGCGACAGCGCCGCCCACACCTGGTCCAGATCGTCGGGGCCGGTCCGGCCGGCCAGCCACAGCGCGGCCTCGTTCATCGCGCCCGAGAGCAGGTGGGCCACGGGCTCGACCGGCCGGGGCGGCAGGACGCCGGCGGCGACCAGGTCGGTCAGCGCCTCGGTGAGGTGGCGGACCGAGTTCGCCTCGTCCATCTCCCGCCAGGTGCTCCAGCCCAGCACGGCCGGGCCGTCCACGAGCATGATCCGTCGTACGTCGGGGGCGGTGGCGGCGACGAGGAAGGCCCGGCAGCCGGCGGTCAGCCGTTCCCAGGGCGCGGACACGGCGTCGGCGGCCCCGGCCACCTCGTCCGCGACCTCCGCCTGCACCTCTTCCAGGACCGCCCGGAACAGGTCGGGTTTGCCGTCGAAGTGGTGGTAGAGCGCGCCCTTGGTGACCTTCGCCGCCGTGACGACCCCGTTGAGGCCCACCTCCGCGTAGCCGTGTTCGGCGAACAGACGGCGGCCCTCGCGCAGCAGGGTGCGGCGGGTCCGTTCGCGCTGTCGGGCGCGGATCCCGGTGGCCTCGGGCATGGTGGGTCCCTCCGATCTTTGACATACCAGCGGTACGCGAATAGTCTAGTTCGCATACCCAAGGTATGTGAAAGGAGTCATCATGAGGCTGAGCTCGTTCTATCCGGTCCTGGGCGCCACCCGCCTCCGGGAGGCCCGCGACTTCTACGTCACCTGGTTCGACTTCGAGGAGACCTTCGCCGCCGACTGGTACGTCAGTCTCCGTCGCCCCGGCCCGCCCGACGCCGAGCTGGCCCTGCTGGACCCGACCCACCCCACCGTCCCCGAGGGCTTTCGCGAGCCCGCCCGGGGGATCCTGCTCAACTTCGAGGTGGAGGACGTGGACGCCGAGTGGGAGCGTCTGGTGGTGCGCGGCGGGCTGCGCCCCGAACTGGAGATCCGCACCGAGGCCTTCGGGCAGCGGCACTTCATCGTGGCCGACCCGAACGGCGTCCTCGTGGACGTCATCACCGAGATCCCGCCCGGCGAGGAGTACGCCGAGAACTTCCTGGAGCGGTGAACCCGGCCCGCCCCGCCTACGCTGGTGTCATCTCTGATCCCCCTGGAGGCGACACCATGGCCCTGACCCTGGAACAGGCCTCGGAGCTGGCGGCGCGGGCACACGCCGGACAGGTCGACAAGATCGGCCGCCCCTACGTCGAGCACGTCTTCGCGGTCCGCGACCTGCTCGCCGACCGCGGCGAGCACGCGCGGATCGCGGGCGTCCTGCACGACGTGCTGGAGGACACCGACCTCACCGCCGACGACCTGCGCGCCCACGGCTGCCCCGAGGAGGTCGTGCGCGCCGTGCTCGCGGTCAGCCGCCGCCCCGACGAGACCTACGACGACCTCATCGCGAGGGCCGCCGCCGACCCCCTGGGCCGCCTGGTCAAGCTGGCCGACAACGCCCACAACTCCGACGAGGCGCGACTGGCGGCCCTGCCCGCCGAGCAGGCGGCGCGGCTGCGCGCCAAGTACGCCCGCGCCCGCGCCGTCCTGGAGGGCGCCGAGGTGCGGACGACGTTCGTCGTGGTCTACACTCCGCGCCTGGAGGAGTGCCGCGCCTTCTACGAGGGGCTGGGGCTGCGGTTCGTCCGCGAGCGTCACGGCTCCGGACCCGAGCACCACGCGGCGACCCTGGCCGGCGGACTGGTGCTGGAGCTGTACCCCGCCACGGAGAAGCGGCTCACCGGAGGACTGCGGCTGGGTCTCACGGTGCCGGGAGACCGGACCCGCCCGCCTTCGGAGCCGGGCCGGTACACCTTCACCGACCCCGACGGCCGCCCGGTCGACGTGCTGGTGGAGTGATCCGGACGACCTTCGGTGCACGTGCATCGATACCAGCCGGTCGGTATGCTGGACCGGGCGCGCGGTCGGGGAACCGCCGGTCACGGGGCTACGAGGTGAGGCGGAACATGGCGATGGCACGGCACACGGCCGAGGCGGGCACCGGACGCGGATCGGTGCCCGAACGTCTGCTGGGCGCCGCGACCCGCCTGTTCGCGGAACGCGGCTACGAGGGCACCTCCGTCCAGGAGATCGTGTCCGCCGCCGGCGTCACCAAGGGCGCCATGTACCACTACTTCGGCTCCAAGGACGACCTCCTCTACGAGGTCTACGCCCGGGTCCTGCGCATGCAGACCGAGCACCTGGTGCGCATCTCCGAACAGGACGCCCCCGTCGCCGAACGGGTGCGCGCCGCCGCGGCCGACGTCATCGTCACCAGCGTCGCCAACCTCGACGACACCGTCATCTTCTTCCGCTCCATGCACCAGCTCAGCGAGGACAAACAGCGTGAGGTGCGCCGTGAGCGCCGTCGCTATCACGAGATCTTCCGGGGCATGGTCCTGGAGGGCCAGGGCGAGGGCGTCTTCCGCGACGACGTCTCCGCCGACCTGGTGGTCAACTACTTCTTCGGCTCGGTCCACCATCTGAGCACCTGGTACCACCCCGGTGGTCAGCTCACCGGCGAGGACGTCGGCCGGCACTTCGCCGACCTGCTCGTCGCCGGGCTGGGCCCCGCGAACGGCGGGTGACCCGGACGCGACGAAGGGCCGGGGACGGTTCACGCGCCCCGGCCCTTCGTCGCGTCGGTCAGGCGTACTTGCGCAGCTCGGCGCGGCCCAGCGAACGCAGGTGCACCTCGTCGGGGCCGTCGGCCAGGCGCAGCGAGCGCGCCCCGGCCAGCCATCCAGCCAGCGGCAGGTCCTGGCTCACCCCGGCGGCGCCGTGCGCCTGGATGGCCCGGTCCAGGATCCGCTCCACCGTGCGCGGGGTGGCGATCTTGATCGCCTGGATCTCGGTGTGCGCGCCCTTGTTGCCCACCGTGTCCATCAGCCACGCGGTCTTGAGCACCAGCAGCCGCAGCTGCTCGATCTCCACCCGCGACTCGGCGATCCACTCGCGCACCACGCCCTGCTCGGCCAGCGGCCGACCGAACGCCGTGCGGTCCAACACCCGACGGCAGGTCAGTTCCAGGGCCCGCTCGGCCATGCCGATCATCCGCATGCAGTGGTGGATCCGGCCCGGCCCCAGCCGCGCCTGGGCGATCGCGAACCCCTCGCCCTCACCGCCGACGAGGTTCTCGGCCGGTACCCGCACGTCCTCGAAGACCACCTCGGCGTGGCCGCCGTGGTCGCCGTCGGTGTAGCCGTACACCGACATGCCGCGCGCGACCGTCAGCCCCGGGGTGTCGCGCGGGACCAGCACCATGCTCTGCTGCCGGTGCCGGTCGGCGTCCGGGTCGGTCTTGCCCATGACGATGAAGATCGAGCACTCGGGGTTGAGCGCACCGGTGATGAACCACTTGCGCCCGTTGATGACGTACTCGTCGCCGTCGCGGACGATGCTCGTGCCGATGTTGGTGGCGTCGGAGGAGGCCACCGCGGGCTCGGTCATCGCGAACGCCGAACGGATCTCGGCGTTCAGCAGCGGTTCCAGCCACCGCTTCCTCTGCTCGGGGGTGCCGAACATCGTCAGCACCTCCATGTTCCCGGTGTCGGGGGCGGCGCAGTTGAGCGCGATCGGAGCCAGCCGGGAGCTGCGCCCGGTGATCTCGGCCAGGGGGGCGTAGGCCAGGTTGCTCAGTCCGCCGTGCTCGGGATGCCCGGCAAGGAACAGGTTCCACAGACCGCGTTCGCGGGCCTCGGCCTGGAGTTCGCGCACCACCGGGGCGGTCGACCACGGGTCCTCGCGTTCGGCCAGTTGTTTTTCGAGCACGGCCTCGGCCGGGTACACGTGCTCGTCCATGAAGGCCAGCAGCCGCTCGCGCAGCTCCTCGGTCTCCTTGTCATAGGCGAAATCCATCAGTCCTCCTTGAGCATGGCATGGGCGTTCGCCACCAGGGGGGCGACCACCTCGCCGATCCGGTCGAAGCCGGCGCCCACGGTCAGTCCCTGGGCGTGCCGGAAGTGGATGCCCTCGGCGATCACCGCGAGCTTGAAACAGCCGAGGGCCACGTACCAGCCCAGCCGGGACACGTCCCGGCCGGTGGAGCGGGCGTACATCGCCACCAGCTCCTCGGGGGAGGGGTAGCCCTCGGCGGTGGTGGCGGACCGCCCGTCCACGGGCTGCCTCTGGTAGACGAGCATCAGGCCGAGGTCGACCAGCGGGTCGCCGAGCGTGGCCATCTCCCAGTCCAGGACCGCGCCGATCTCGCCCTTGTCGGTGACCAGCACGTTGTCCAGCCGGTAGTCGCCGTGCACGATCGCCGGGGCGGACTGCTCGGGCAGGGTCCGGGCCAGCTTCTCGTGCAGCTCGTCGATGCCGGGGATGTCGCGGCTGCGGGAGGCGTCCAGTTGCTTGCGCCAGCGCCGCACCTGACGCTCCAGGAACCCCTCGGGGCGGCCGAAGTCGCCGAGGCCGACCTCCTCGGGGACCACCGCGTGCAGGTCGCCCAGCGTGGTGATGAGGGCCTCGGCGACCGCCCGGGTCCCCTCGGGGCCCAGCGGGGCGATCTGCTCCTCGGTGCGGATCGGGGTGCCCGCCACGTACTCCATGACGTAGAACGGGGCGCCCAGCACCTCGGCGTCCTCGCACAGCAGGTGGGTGCGCGGCACCGGGACGGCGGTGTCGCGCAGCGCCGTCATGACCCGGTACTCGCGGGCCATGTCGTGGGCGGTGGCCAGTACGTGACCCAGCGGCGGGCGGCGCACCACCCAGGAGCCGGTGCCGTCGGTGACGACGTAGGTGAGGTTGGACTTGCCGCCCGTGATCACCTCACCGCTCAACGGCCCGGCGGCCATGCCGGGGGCCACCCGGTCCAGGTGCGCGCGCAGCCGTTCGAGGTCCAGCCCGGGCAGTTCCTCACTCATGCGTTCCCTCGTTGTCGAACACCTTGGCCTGCAAGCGCCGCATCCCCGTCAACCAGCGGTCGGGGTCGGCGGCGCGGGCCGCGTAGAAGCCGGCGACCTGCGGGTGCGGCAGGATCAGGAAGCGGCCGTCGGCCAGTCCCTCCATGACCGCGTCGGCGACCTCCTCGGGGGTGATCGCGTCGCCGGCCAGGATCGCCTTGCCCTCGCGACCGCTCCCCTCCAGCAGGTTGGTGTGCACGCCCAGGGGGCACACGCACTGGACGGTGACGCCCCGGTCCCCGTAGGTGGCCGACATCCACTCGCCGAAGGCGAGGGCGGCGTGCTTGGTCACCGAGTACGGGGCGCTGCCCAGCATGGTGAGCAGTCCGGCCGCCGACACCGTGGTCACGAAGTTGCCCCGGCCGCGCTCCAGCCAGGCCGGGAGCAGTTCGCGGGCGGCGCGCACGTGCGCCATCACGTTGACCTGCCAGGCCAGGTCCCAGTCGGATTCGGGGGCCTCGGGGCCGCCGCCGACGCCCACACCGGCGTTGGCGACGTACAGGTCGATGCCGTTCAGGTGGGCGGCGGCCTCCGCGATCAGGGCGGTGACCCCGGCCTCGCTCGCGGCGTCGCCGGGGACGGCCACCCCGCCGATCTCGGCGGCGACGGCGGACGCCGCGTTCGCGTCGAGGTCGTTGACGACGACCCGCGCGCCGGCGGCGGCGAGCCGCCGGGCGATGGCCGCGCCGATGCCGTTGCCCGCGCCGGTGACCACGGCGCCGATTCCCGTCACATCCATCACACGCCTCCGGTCAGGGTGGTGCCGCCGTCGAGGACCAGGGTGCGTCCGGTGACCCAGGACGCGTCGTCGGAGAGCAGGAAGGCGACCGCGCCGGCGACGTCCTCGGGGGTGCCCAGACGGCCCAGCGGGTACTGGGCGGCGACCTTCTCCTCGCGGCCCTCGTAGAGGGCGGCGGCGAACTTCGTCTTGACGACGGCCGGCGCGACGCCGTTGACCCGCACGTCCGGGGCCAGCTCCAGGGCGAGTTCCTCGGTGATGTGGGTCAGCATGGCCTTGGTGGCGCCGTAGAAGCCGATACCCGGCGCGGGTTTGATCCCGGCGACGGAGGAGACGTTGACGATGGCGCCGCCGTGCTCGGCCATCCACGCCTTGTACGCCTTCTGTACCCAGGAGATCGCGGACAGGGCGTTGACCTCGACGATCTTGCGGGCGGCGTCGAGATCGAGGTCGACCATGCGGCCGTAGACCGGGTTGATGCCGGTGTTGTTGACGAACAGGTCGACACCGCCGAAGGCCTCCAGGGTGGCGGCGATGGCCGCGTCCTGGTGCTCGGGGTCGTCGCCGCCGCCGGCGACGCCGATGGCGTGCTCGGGGCCGCCCAGGGCCTCGACGGCCTCCTGGAGGGGATCGGGCCTGCGCGCGGTGATGCACACACGGGCCCCCTCGTCGACGAGTCGTCGGGCGATGGCCAGGCCGATGCCGCGGCTGGCACCGGTGACGATGGCGGTCCGGCCGCCGAACCGGGAAGTCATCACGTTCTCCTTAAACCGACTGGTCGGTATGTCAAGTGGACTCTATGCCCGAGCGAGACGCGCCGCAAGAGGTGGGCGGTGTCGACGAGCGGGACAATGGCTCCGGTGGCCCCTCCGGGGCCGCCGGTGGAACGACACCGGAAAGGCACCCTCCATGGCGACCGAAGTGGCCGACGCCCCTGAGAACGAGCGCTACGAGATCCGCGTCGAGGGAGAGGCGGCCGGCTTCGCCGAGTACATCCTCACCGACGGGCTCATCACCTTCACCCACACCGAGATCGACCCGGCCCACGAGGGGCGGGGACTGGGCGGGAAGCTGGTCCGCGCGGCCCTGGACGACGTGCGCGGCCGGGGCCTGGACGTGCTCCCGCTCTGCCCGTTCGTCAAGGGCTGGATCCAGCGCCACCCCGACTACGTCGACCTCGTCTACGGGGCCTCGAAGGCCTGAGCGCCGCTCCGGGCGCGCCGGGGGGAGGGGTGTCCGCGCGTCGGCGCACGGGCACCCCTCCGAGTGCAAAAGCGGACATTTCATGATCTACAACGTCAAGGTGACGTTCGTGATCAACGGTCAGGCAGTGGGGTCGAGGACGAGCTTGCCGATCGTTCCCCGCGAACGCAGTGCCTCGTGCGCCGCGCGCGCCTCGGCCAGCGGGTGGGTTCCGCCCGTGATCGTTCGCAGGTCGCCGTCGGCCACCAGGGTGAACAGCTCCTCCATCGCCTGCCCCATGACGTCGCCCGGCAGCATCCACACGTGCGGCAGCCACATGCCGGCCACCGTGGTGGAGAAGCGCATGAGGTTGGGGAGCTTCACCGGTGAGGGGGTCTCGCGCGAGGCCATGCCGTAGAAGGCCAGCCGACCGAACGGGGCCAGGGCGCGCAGGCTCTCGTCGGTGACCCGGCCGCCGACCATGTCCAGGACGACGTCCACGCGGCGGCCCTCGTTGGCCTCGATCAGCGCCTCGGTCATGTTCGGGGCGGCGGAGTCCACGACGGCGTCGGCGCCCAGTTCCAGGGCGAGTTCGCGTTTGGTCCCGCTGCTCGCCACCGCGATCACCCGGCCGGCCCCGAACAGCTTCGCCAGCTGTACGGCCAGGGTGCCCACGCCGCCCGCGGCGGCGTGCACCACCACGGACTCGCCGGCCTCCATGCGGGCGCTCTTGCGCAGCAGGACCCAGGCGGTGGCGCCTTGGACGATGAGGGCCAGGGCGGCCTCGTCGGAGACGCCGTCGGGGATGTCGTAGGCCGTGTTCGGGTCGACGACGGCCTTCTCGGCGTAGCCTCCGCCGCTGGTCAGGGCGACGATCCGGCGTCCGTCGGGCATGCGGCCGGCCACCTCCGATCCCGGCACCAGGGGCAGGGTGGCGGGGGAGAGGTAGCTGTTCTCGGCCTGGTGGGTGTCGGCGTAGTTGACGCCGGCCCGGGTCACCTCGATCAGGTGCTCATGGGGCTTCGGTTCGGGATCGGGCAGATCCGTGAGGGTGAGGACCTCGGGACCGCCGAACTCCGTGATCTGAATGGCGCGCATGGGCGGTTCTCCGTTCGTCCGTGTCATACCGACCGGGTGGTATGTTACCCGCGAGTTGCCCCGTTGTCCTCCCTCGGTCCCCTCGGCGGGTCGACCGGGTCGGTGTTCGTCGGCGCGGGTCTTGCGCCGAGTTACCTAACGTTGTTAGGTGTGGTGTAGGTCACGACACGAGGAGAGGGCACCAGTGACAGAGAACGTGGTGACGACGACCGGCGGTCGGGTCCGGGGTGCGGCCTCGCCGCGCTCCGCCGACGGATCCGTCATCGTCCACCGGAGCATCCCCTACGCGGCCGCCCCCTTCGGCGAGCACCGTTTCGCCGCGCCCGCGCCCCCCGCGCCCTGGGACGGAGTCCGCGACCACACCTCCTTTGGGCCGCCGCCCCCGCAGAAACCCCACCTCGTCGGAGCCGCGGCCTGGTCGCCCGACATGTCCGACGACTGCCTCACCCTCACCGTCTGGAGCGCGGCCCGCCCCGGCGACCGCGCCCCCGTCCTGGTGTGGATCCACGGCGGCGCCTACATCGTCGGCGCCTCCTCCGAGCCCTCCTATGACGGCACCCGCCTGGCCGAGAGCGGCCCGGTCGTGGTCGGGATCAACTACCGGATCGGTTTCGAGGGGTTCGGGCACGTTCCCGGGCGCCCCGACAACCGCGGCATCCTCGACCAGGCCGCCGCCCTGCGCTGGGTGCGCGACAACATCGAGAACTTCGGCGGCGACCCCGACAACGTCACCGTCGCCGGGGAGTCGGCCGGGGCCGGATCGGTGGTGTGCCTCATGGCCTCCCCCGACGCCCGCGGTCTCTTCCGTCGGGCCATCGCCCACAGCGTGCCCGGCGACATGATCACCCCCGGCACCGCCCGGTCCGTCGCCGAGCGCATCGCCGCGGCCGCCGGGGTCCCCTACGAGGCGGAGAGCCTGTCCGCGCTGTCCCCGGAGAAGGTGCTGGACGCGATCGACGTGGTCCTGGCCGAGACGCCCTCCGGCGGATTCAAGCCCTTCACCTGCTTCGCCCCGGTGGTCGGCGGTCCCGAACTGCCCGAGTCGCCCCTGGAGGCGGCGGCCCGGGGCGGGACGGCCGGGATCGATCTGCTCATCGGGCACAACGCCCACGAGTTCCGGCTGTTCACCGAACTGGGCCAGGAGGTGCGGATCGACGACGAACAGGTCCTGCGCGACACCGTGGCCCGGCTGGGGCTGCGCGAGGACGCGGTGGAGGTCTACCGGGCGGCGAACCCCGGAGCCTCCGTGCGCGAACTCTTCAACGCGGTCCAGAGCGACGCCGTGTTCTGCGAGTACACCGTCCGCTTCGCCGAGGCGCACGCCCGCGGCGGCGGTCGCGCGTTCTTCTTCAGGTTCGCCGCCGAGAGCACCGTGCTGGACGGGCGCCTGGGCGCCTGCCACGGTCTGGACCTGCCGTTCGCGTTCGGCAACCTCGACGGCGACTTCGGGATGTTCCTGCTCGACGGCGCGCCCACCGAGGCCCATCACGACCTGGCGGCCCGCATGGTCGCCGCCTGGCGCGACTTCGCCGCGACCGGGGACCCCGGCTGGGCGTCCGTGACGGCGGAGGCCACCGTGGTCAAGGAGTGGAACACCCCCGACGTCCTGTACCCCGGGCACGTCGCCCCGGTCCGGGAGGTCTGGGCGGACGTCCCCCTGGCCCCCAAATAGGAGGCGGTACCCGACGGCCCCCGGCCCCGGGCGGGGTCGGAGGCCGTCACGTGATCAGGTCGTGCTTCTGTGAACCTGCGCTGCGCTGCGCTGCGTTTCGTGCTCGGCTGCTCGGCTGCTCGGGTGCCCGGGTGCCCGGGGAACGGGGAACGGGGACCTTCGGCCGCCGCGTCGACGTCCGCGTTCCCCGGGCGTCCCCTCCGCCGGCCTCCAGAACCCCGTGGGCGGCCTCGGGTGTGCCCTGGGAACGGAAGGGCGGGCGAGGAACACGCCCTAGCGGTTCAGTCCGGCGCGGCGCAGGGCTTCGGCCATCGCGCCCTGCGGGGCCTGCTGACCACCCTTGCCACCGCCACCGCCACCGCCCCGGCCGGCGTTACCGCCGTTGCCACCGCGACCACCACGGTCCCCGCGACGGCGCTCACCGCCGCCGTGCTCACCGCCGCGCCGCTCTCCCCGGTCGCCGCTCCGGTCACCGCCCGCGGGGGTCTCGTCGGTCAGGCGCATGGTCAGCGAGATCCGTTTGCGGGGGATGTCGATCTCCTGCACCTTGACCTTGACGATGTCGCCCGGCTTGACGACCTCGCGCGGGTCCTGCACGAACCGGTCCGACATCGCCGACACGTGCACCAGGCCGTCCTGGTGGACCCCCACGTCGACGAACGCGCCGAACGCCGCCACGTTGGTCACCACGCCCTCCAGCACCATTCCGGCGGCGAGGTCGTTCAGCGTCTCCACCCCCTCCTTGAAGGTGGCGGTGGTGAAGGCCGGGCGCGGGTCGCGGCCCGGCTTGTCCAGCTCCGCGAGGATGTCGGTGACCGTGGGCAGACCGAAGGTCTCGTCCACGAACTCCTCGGGCCGCACCTTGCCCAGCAGGTCCTTGTTCCCGATGAGGGAGGGCAGGTCGGCGCCGACCCGGTCCAGGATGCGGCGCACCACGGGGTAGGCCTCGGGGTGCACGGCGGAGGCGTCCAGGGGGTCGTCGCCGCCGGGTACCCGAAGGAAGCCCGCGCACTGCTCGAACGCCTTGGGGCCCAGCCGCGGCACCGACTTCAGCTGCGCGCGGGAACGGAAGGGGCCGTTGGCGTCGCGGTGGGAGACGATGTTGCGGGCCAGCGTGGAGGTCACGCCCGACACCCGGGTCAGCAGCGGCACCGACGCGGTGTTGACGTCCACGCCGACACCGTTCACACAGTCCTCGACCACGGCGTCCAGGGAGCGCGACAGCTTCACCTCGGCGAGGTCGTGCTGGTACTGGCCGACGCCGATCGACCTGGGGTCGATCTTGACCAGCTCGGCCAGGGGGTCCTGGAGACGGCGGGCGATGGAGGCGGCGCCCCGCAGCGACACGTCCAGATCGGGCAGTTCCTCGGAGGCGTAGGCGGAGGCCGAGTACACCGACGCGCCCGCCTCCGAGACCATCACCTTGGTCAGGGACAGCTCGGGGTGGCGCTTGAGCAGGTCGGCGGCGAGCCGGTCGGTCTCGCGGGAGGCGGTGCCGTTGCCGATGGCGACCAGGTCCACGTCGTGGGCCTTGCACAGGCGGGCCAGCCGGTCGATGGAGCCGTCCCAGTCGTGGCGGGGCGCGTGGGGGTAGATCGTGTCCGTCGCGACGACCTTGCCGGTGGGGTCGCAGACGGCGACCTTCACGCCGGTGCGCAGACCCGGGTCCAGGCCCAGGGTGGCCCGGGTGCCGGCGGGCGCGGCCAGCAGCAGGTCGCGCAGGTTGGCGGCGAACACGCCGACGCCGTCGTCCTCGGCCTGCTGCCACAGGCGCATGCGCACGTCGATGTCCAGGCGCACCAGGACGCGGGTGCGCCAGGCCCAGCGGACGGTCTCCTGGAGCCACCGGTCGGCGGGGCGGCCGCGGTCCACGATGCCGAAGTGGTGGGCGATGGCGTTCTCGAAGGAGGAGCGCGGGACGGTGCCGTCGGCGTTCTCGGCCGGGGCCTCCTCCGGTTCCAGGGTGAGGGTGAGGACCTCCTCCTTCTCGCCCCGGTACATGGCCAGGACCCGGTGGGAGGGGAGCCTGGTGAGGGGTTCGGAGAAGTCGAAGTAGTCGGAGAACTTGGCGCCGGCCTCCTCCTTGCCCTCACGGACGGCGGAGACCAGGCGGCCCTTCTCCCAGAGGCGTTCGCGCAGCAGGCCGGTGAGGTCGGCGTCCTCGGCGAAGCGCTCGACGAGGATGGAGCGGGCACCGTCGAGGGCGGCCTTGGTGTCCGCGACGCCCTTGTCGGCGTCGACGTAGGGGGCGGCGGTCGCCTGCGGGTCCAGGGTCGGGTCGCCGATGAGGGCCTCGGCCAGCGGTTCGAGTCCGGCCTCGCGGGCGATCTGGGCCTTGGTGCGGCGCTTGGGCTTGTAGGGGAGGTAGATGTCCTCCAGGCGGGCCTTGGAGTCCGCGGCGTGGATGCGCGCTTCGAGTTCCTCGTCGAGCTTGCCCTGGGACCGGATCGACTCCAGGATCGCGCCCTTGCGTTCGTCGAGTTCCCGCAGGTAGCGCAGGCGTTCCTCCAGGGCGCGCAGTTGGACGTCGTCCAGGGCGCCGGTGGCCTCCTTGCGGTAGCGGGCGATGAAGGGCACGGTCGACCCGCCGTCGAGGAGTTCGACGGCGGCCTTGACCTGGTGGCCGCCGACTCCGAGTTCCTCGGCGATGCGCTGGTCGATCGTGGGTGTCACAGGGGTCGTCACTGGTGCGTGTCCACTCGTCGGCTGTTCGGTGCGGGCCCATTCTGCTGCCGGCCGCGGACATTGTCATCCCGGCCGCGCCCGGGACCGGCGTGGGCCCTCGGTTTTCCCGAGGGGAACGCGCGGAAAGGTCGTGCGTTCCGTGCTTGTCGGGTTCGGAGGGTGGTGGGGGAGTCGGTGGCGGACGGGGTGACCGGGGCGGCCCCGCGGGGTCGGGGGAGTACGCGACGGAACGGAGGAGGGCGTTCCCGTTCGCCGGTCGAGGTGCGGGACGGGGGCGTCTCGGCGGAGAGCGCAAAGGTCGGGCGGGTCGGGGCGTGCGCGGCGTCCGGATCTTTGCGACCGCGGAGGGTTCAGCCGTTGCCCTCCATCAGGTCGGGGGCGTAGTACTCGTCGAGGGGGACCGGGCCGCGATAGCCCTGGCACATGCACTGGCGGCACGGCACCGTGTGCAGGTCAGAGCTATCAAGAAGGGGTGTCAGGTGCCTAAGAGGGTGCCTAACCCTCTCCGTCCTCCCCCTCACTCGTCAGGATCGTGTCCATCCGCTGTGCCCCTTCGGTGAGCACGGGCCTCAGCTCCCGACGATAGTAAGTCTCCGTGGTCACTGTCGTGGCGTGTCCGGCGATGCGTGCGATCTCTTCGACCGGGACGCCGTCCGCAGACATCAGGGAAACGAAGCTGTGCCGCAGTTCCCGCAGTGTCCAGTTCGTCAGCCCTGCGCGCTTGAGAATCGGCAAGAACATCTTGTTCGTAGTGAAGCGCGTGTAGCGCTTCCCCAGCGCAGTGCAGAACACCAGTCCTGCATCGTGCCAGTTCTCACCGGCCTGTGCCCGCAGCCGCTCCTGTTCCTGGCGGCGAGTCCGCAGGGCTTCAACCGCCAATTCTCCCAGGGCGAGTGTGCGTTTGCTCT
This sequence comes from Nocardiopsis sp. N85, assembly GCF_028882275.1. Classification (GTDB taxonomy): domain Bacteria; phylum Actinomycetota; class Actinomycetes; order Streptosporangiales; family Streptosporangiaceae; genus Nocardiopsis; species Nocardiopsis lambiniae. The sequence continues at coordinate 21,746 of NZ_JARBUT010000032.1, read as the reverse complement.
TGCGGGTTTTGGTGTCACCGCCGACGCGGTCAGAGCGCCACACAGAGATCGATGGCGGGACAGGAGGTTTTGCTGCTGGATTCCCTTCCAGATCCACCATGTCCCATTCGAGTGCTCGGGCCTCCTCATTCCGGATCCCGGTCGTCAGCATCACCACGATGTACGGGTAAAGCGCGTAACCGCGTGCGGCGCTGATTAGCGCTCGCGCCTGAAGGAGCGTGAGTGACTTGCTGGGGCGGCCGCTCTGCCCTTCGGGTGCTTCCACGAGATCGGCGACGTTTCGAATGACCTTGCCGCGTTTCTGAGCTTGCTGGATCGCTGACCGAAGAATCCACAGGAGGCGCCGAAGGACCGATGTCGCCAGTACGTCGGCCCGGTCATCCAACCATTCCTCCACGTCCTCAGGCTCAAGGTCTCGAAGCTTGAGGCGGCCGATGGAATCCTTTATGTGAACCTTGAATTGTTGCCGGTACTGGGCCACCGTGTTCTCGGAACGGCCTTTTTTAGAGGTCCCGAGCCAGTCGTCAACAGCGTCTGAGACCGTGTACCGGGCGGAGGACTTGACTCCCGCATCGATTTCGTTGCGGAGTTTCCGGAGTTCGTTGCGAACCTCCGTCTTCGTTGCCCCGTAGACTTTCGGTCGGCGGCGCTTCCCTCGGGCATCGAATCCCAAGGAGATCGACCCGACATAGCACTTCTTTTCCTTATCCCAATGGATGCTCCCTTCACCCCGACGCCCCCGGCGCTTCTTGCTTTCCTGAGGTTCGTTTTCGTTGTGCATTGAATCTTTGTTCCTTTCCATGGCGGCGGATCCAAGAGCGGAGACGTGTGGCCGTATCAGTGATACGGCCACACGTCAGGTCAGACGGTCACCTCGGCTTCTTTCTCCAACAGGGCGACGAACTCCGTGATCGCATTGGCCGGAATTCGGCGGGCGCGGCCGACCTTGACGAAGCGCAGGCGTCCGGCACTCATCTGCTCGTAGAGTTCGGCGCGGCTCAGCCGGAGGACCTCCGTCGCGTCCTCAACGGTGTAAAGCGCTTGGGGGAGACGCTGGGCAGGGATCGCGTGCTCGGTCATGATGGATGTGCTCCTCTCGAAGGAGTGCGGTTCCGGCGGTGTGCTTGGCGGCTATGCGCCGGGGCCGCTTCTGCGCTCTCAGCGGTGTGTGGGTTAAAGGGACTCGATGAACACGCCGACGGAGTCGGCGGCGGTCATCAGCCCTCCGAACGCGCCGGAGACGATTCCGGCGGCGGTCTCGGGGCTTTGAACCACGAAGATCACGACGATGACCGTGACGACGGCGGGCCAGATCTTCTTGGGCTGCACGGGGATCACTCAAGGGCTCCTTACGTGGGTGGGGGTTGGGGTGAGTCGGACAGTCGGACACTGGGGTGTTGGGGGTGTCCTAGTCGTTTTCGCTGGTCAGAAGATCAATCGGACAGTCGGACACTGGGGACACCTCGGGGGCGCGGGCGGCGTAGTAGCGGCCGGAGGCGTCCTTGGTGAGCTGTCCGGCCTCGCTCATGCGCGAGCAGTTCCGGCGGACGGTGCCGGGATCGATGTCCGGCAGGCCTTCGACAACGTCCTTGGGGCGGGCGCCGGGGTGCTCGCGGACGTAGCGCAGCACGGCGGCGCGGGTGTCGCCCACGGTGTGCTCGGCGGCGGGGCCTTCGAGCAGTTCCCAGGCGCCGCGGTCGGCGTGGAACTTCAACGCCTGCTCGGATTCGTCCACGTCGCGCCCGGTGACGTGCAAGATGCCGTCTGCTTGGCCGCGGGCGCGCTTGAGCACGAGGGTGGCGTCAGCGGCCCCCGCCAAGCCGTTGGTGCCGGAGACCTCCGCCAGGAAGTCGTCACTTCCCGCCTTGCGGACGTGGTGCACCAGGACGACGCAGATCCCGTAGGTGTCGGCCAGCTTCTTGGCGTGGCCCACCGCGGCGTAGTCGGCGTCATAGGCCGACGCGCCGGGGGCGGAGGTTCCGCGGACCTTGGCGAACACGTCGATGACGACCATGCGGGCGTCGGTGTTGCGGTCCAACCACGACGCGATGGCGTCGGTGCCGCCCTGGGGCAGGGGCGGGCACTGGGTGGCCAGGGTCAGCCCGGCGGGTGCGGGGCGACCGGCCAGGATCTTGCCCATGCGGGACTGCAACCGGCGCGGGGTGTCCTCCAACGCCAGGTAGAGCACCGGTCCGGCCTGCACGGGGACGTTCTCCAGCGCGTTGCCCCCGGCGGCGACCGACAGCCCCAGTCCGAGGGACAGCCAGCTTTTGCCGACCTTCGGGGGTCCGGCCAGCAGGTTGACGCCTTCGCACAGCAGGCCGGGGACGGCCCACCGGGGTTCGGGGAACTGTGCCGCCATGAGTTCGGTGGCGGTCCACGCGGTGCGGCGGCGCTGCTGTGCGGCCTCCTCCTGCTCAGTGGGCGGGACCGGCGGGACGGTGTGCAGGTGTTGGGGTTCCAACGGGTTGACGGTCATGCGGCGACCTTCCGGGGGCGGTTGGCCCCGGCGCGCAGGCCGGAGCGGATGGTGCGCGGGATCTCGCGCGGCGTCTGCCCGACTTGGGCGGCGGCCTCGGAGAGCCAGCCGGTCACCTGCGCTTCGGTGAGTTCGCCGCCGGCGACCAGTTGCCCGAGGGCCACGGAGGCGGTGTACAGGGCGTTGTTGCGGTGGTGGGGCGGGGCGTCGGTGATCCGGGAGAGTTCGGCTTCGACGGCGGAGCGCAGGTAGGCGGTGCGCCGGTCGGTGGCCACCGGCACCCGCACCGGCCGCTGCGGCGGCAGTGGCGCGGGCTTGAGCAGGTCGGCCAGCCAGGCGGGCAGGGGTGCCACCGGGGCGGGGTTTTCCACCGTGTAGGGGCCGTGACCGTCGGCGTCGGCGACGACCGACCCGGGGCCGACGACGTAGCCGCCGGTGGCGCGGGTGTCGATCAGCCATCCGAGCTTGCCGGAGGTATTGCGGTAGGTGATCCCAGCGGGGACTGTGTAGTAGAGGTGCAGACCGCCACGGCGGGTGCGCACGGCGAAAGTCCAGGGCACCTCTCCGTCGGCGTGCTGCCCTGCCAGGGCGGCGAACACGTCGACCCCGTCGGTGATCCCGGGCCGGTCCCACTCCGGCGGCGGGGTCTCGCCGTCCTTGGGGGTGTCCAGGTCGACCACGACCAGGCCGGAGGGCCCGGTGGCCACGGCGACGTTGTGGGTGGGGTGGGCTCCCCAGTGGGCGATCACGTCGGCCTCCTCGCGGGTGGCGTGCCGCTCCCAGCCGGTGAACCCACGCAGGGGCTTCTTGGAGCCGCTGCGCAGCGGGAACACGTGCCAGCCGCGCCGGACGGCGGCCATCGCGTAGGGCAGGACGCTGGTCGGGGTACTCATGCCGCCACCTCCAGCTCCCACGTCTGCGGGGTGCCGCCTTCGTGGCAGGCCGGGCACTGCCCGAGCGAGGTGGGGATGACGTAGACGAACACTTGCTGGCAGGTCGGGCAGGTGCGGCGGGCGCGCATCGCGGCTTCCAGAGCGCGGGCGCGGGCGGAGGTGAACTCCTCCTTTGGTCGGGCCTGGTCGATCCGGTACAGGGCGGCGGTGCGCACTCCGCCCTTGGCCCGGCGGGAGCGCCACATCAGCTGTGCGTCGGCGTAGGAGCTTCCGGGGCGCAGGCCCATGGCGTCCAACTGCTTGCGGGTGGCCAACTGGTCGGCGAGGATCCAGGCCGTGCCCCAGGGGTAGGTGGGCAACCCGTAGCGGGCCCCGGTGGGGTCGAGGAAGGTCACCGGGTGACCTCCGTCCGGTGGTGCTGCATCATGGGAGTGCTCCTGTCGGTGGGTTCGCCCCGCGGTGGGGGTCGCTCCTTGCGAGTGGTGCGGTCCCGGTGGGTTGCTTGGCGGCTATGCACCGGGACCGCATTCCTGTTTTCAGGGCGTTCAGGTCGGGCGTGAAACCCGACATCACTGCTGTTCAAAAGCGGTTTTAGGGGATGTCGGCCCCGAAACCGGTTTCAGGGCCGTTGAAGCCGCCCGGTCGCGGTCTAGTCGTCCTCCGACGCGGCCCCGGAGCGCACCCGGGCGGCCTCCAAGTCGGTCCGCTTGACTCCCTTGCGGGACCCTCCGTCGCCACGCTTGGTGATCTGTCCGGTGTTCACTCCGAACGGCGCGAGGGCGTTGGACAGGGTGGTGGCCATGCGGGTCTCGTGGGCGCGCTGCTCCTCCCGGGGCATCTCCCCGACTGGGACGTCCGAGGCCGTCCACGGTCCGTAGGTGTCGGGCCGGTAGGAGGCCAGTGCTTCCACCAGGCGGACGGAGTGCATGGTGTCCTCCCCCGCCGGCCACACGGCGGCTAGGTGGTCGACCAGCGTGGTGGTGTCCTCGGAGGTGATGGTCTCCCCGGCGGCCTCCCCGGTCAGGGTGCCGGCGGCGGTGCGCAGCGCCAGGGCGCGCTTGGCGATCTCGATCGCTTCGGCCTGCTCGATGAACGCGGCCCGCACGATCTGGGTGTCGTGGGAGGACTTGGCCAACCAGCCGGTGCCCGCCTCCTTCTTGGGGTCGAACATGGTGGCTCGGACCCCGTTGCGGTACATCGACGTCCCCAGCACCAGGTCGTTGGCGATGTGGCCGGTGACCGCGAGGCAGAATCGGGTGGACACGTTGTCGCTGACCGTCTTGGGCAGGGACTTGGCGTCGGGCCGCTGGGTGGTGACCACCAGGATGATCCCGTAGGCGCGGGCCTTGCGGATGAGCCGTCCGGCGATGTCGGCGGCCTCCTTGCCGTACTCCTCGTGCTCGAACAGGGTGTGGGCCTCATCGAAGATCGCGAGCAGCGGGTGCAACCCGAGCTTGCGGTCCTTGGCCAGGTGCGGGTAGACCTTGCGCCCCTTGGGCACCTGCTCGGCGGGAAGCCCGGCGATGATCTTCTTACGGCGCTTGAGCTCCTTCTCCAGCTTGCGCAGCGCGTCCAGCGCCGAAGCGCAGTGTTCGTCGTCGTCACCGGACACGTACCGGTGGCAGACGGGCTGCACGGGGTCCAGGTCGCCGGAGCCCTTCATCTCGTACACCCACATCTCGCAGGCGGGATCCAGGGCGCCAGCCATGGCGACGACCATGACGCCGGACGTCTTGCCGGATCCGGGCACCCCGCCCATCAGCAGGTTCGTGTACATCAGGTTCAGCGGGATCACGCGCCCGCGGGGGTCGAACCCGAAGGGGATGTCCTCGAACAGGTCGGCTTGGCCCTGCTTCATCAGCGGCCACAGGCGGCGCTTGGCCTTGGCCGGGTCCTTCTTGGCCACCCACAGCACCAACCGGCCCGGGTGGGCTTCGGTGTCGGACTCAGGCCACACGGTGGTCAGCGGGCGGCGCATCGCTCCGGCCAGCTTGGCGCGCTCCTCCAGCACCTTGTCTGTGAGGTAGCCGGGCGGCAGGTCGACCTCCGCACGCCAGCCGGGGCCGTCGGTCTGGATGGGGTTGACGAAGTCCACGCGGCCCTTGACCCCGATCGCTTCCAGGGCGGCCACGACCTCGGTCGAAGTCAGCTCCCGCTGGAGGTGCGGGGAGGTCCACCGGTCGATGATGGGCTTGGAGTCGGCATTGCGTCCGGCAGCGCCGAACAGGGCCAGCATCGCCACGATGCCGGACATCGACGCCCACGCCGGGGCGGTGCCCAGCGTGACGGCGCCGACCAGGGTCACACCGAGCGCGACCACCAGGGAGGAGAGCAGCCGGGCTCGGATCCGGACGGTGTGCTGGCGCGACAGCATCATGTACTCGCTGGTGCGGTTGCCGGTCGCGGCGTGCTTGCGCAGCTCGTTGGCCTCGATGTCCAGCGCCCACCGGCCCCAGTGGGACAAGGCGCGGCCCATGCCGCGCGGAGACCGGGAGACGAGCTTGAGCAGGTAGACCGGGGAGCGGGTGGCCCGGTAGGCGCCCATCCGGGCGTAGTACTCGATGAGGAAGCGGGCGGCGTCGGTGAACTCCTCCCGCGAGCGCAGGTAGGACGGCACCAGGGCGGGGGCGGTGTCCAGCAGGGTCCGCCGGTCCTCCAGCCAGTTGGCGCCGCTGCCCTGGGGCAGGACGTCGACCGGTCGTGCCTGGGTGGTCTCGTCGGTGTCCAGGACCTCAACGTCGGTGGGGTCGACCACTTCGACGTCGGTCTCGGCCGGGGCGGGGCCGGTCACGGGGACGGCACCGATGGTGGGGCGGGTGGTGGTCCGGTCGGGGAAGGGCACCACCCTGCCGTCAGCAGGGGCGGTCTCCTCTTTCTCGCTGGGCAGGTCCCAGGGGGCGGGGTGGGGTCCGGGGCGGGTCATGATGGTGGTCTCCTCACTGGTTCGCGCTGGTGGGGGTGGGGCGGCGGTCGGATTCTTGGCGGGATCGGGGCCGCCGCCCCGCTGGGTCATTCCTGGTGGGTGACGGCGTGGTCCTCGCGCAGGGCCGACACGAACTCGCGTTCTTCGACGTACACGTCGGTGAACCATCCGCAGGTGCATCGGGCCTGGTAGAGGTAGCTGCCGTCCGCTAGGGCGTAGGGCTGGATGAAGGACTCCTCATCCCGGCGGGCGAAGAAGTTGAATAGGCCCATCAGGCGGCCTCCCCCTCTTCGAGGACGTCGACCACGCTCAGCTGGCCGGGGACGGTGGTCTCGGTGCGCTCCTGCTGGAGCGCCAAGACTCGCTTGGCCCTCTCGAACCCGACGCTGAGCGACTCCTGAACCGCCTTGACGGTCGGGCTCTCGGGAAGCTCCCGGGAGTCGATCCGGTCCTGGAGCTGCACTGCGAGGTCGAAGTCCGAGAGTCGGCGCGGCGAGACCCGCGAGTCGGTCTCGGGAGCCTTCTTCGCGGCGTCCGGGACCTTGGTGCCCTTGTCGGCACGCTCCTTTTGGGAGTCGGACGGGGCCGACTTCTGAGCCGGGCGTTTTGCCTGCTCACCGGTCGAACGTCGCGGCTTCCGAGGCGCCGGGAGAACGGCCGTGCGGCAGCACTCGGTGACGGTGAGCCGGGTCGCGCCAGCGGGCACCCGGAGAGCCATCTCCGGCGCTCGGGAGCGGTCGACGGGCTCGGCTTCGGGAGACTCCCGAACCGGCTCGCGGGAGTCGTACTCAGGCTCCTCGGCGTCCTCGTGGTCGACCAGCGACGGAGCTTCTGTACCGTCGTCCAACCGCCAGGGGTTGGCGTGGGTGACGCCGTCCTGAACCAGGCTGATGAGGTAGGCGGTCCCCGCGGCGCCGACCGGTCCCAGGGCGTGCCCGACCAAAGCGGCGAACGCCGCTCCGGACAGCTCCTCCGGCCAGTGCCCGGCGAAGTTCAGCAAGATGCTGGTCGCGAGGGCACCGAACTCGATGCGCACGGCACGCTCATCAAGGTCGCCGCCAGCGGATTGGAGCTGAGCACGGATGATGATGATCCCCGCGACGATCCCCAGAAGCGCCGGTTCGACCAACCAGGCCGCCAACGCGGCTGGACTGTCCTCCTCCAACCCCAGCAGAGTGACCATCCCGGCTTGCACACCGGCAGCGGACCAGGCCCCGAAGGCGACCAGCACGGGAATGAGCAACCCCAGGGCCATGGTGCGGGTATTGGCGATGCGCTGGGCGCGGGCCTCCCCAGACTGGTAGACGTCGTACCGGGTCCGGGCCTCCAGACCGGTCAGGCGGGCCTTGCGCTTGATGCGGTTGGCGCGGGCCTGGGCGCGGCGGGCGGCCCGCTTGGCAGAGACCTCCTCGCGGACCTTTGCCATGTCCTCACGGCGGGTGAGGCGTTCTCGGAGCTGTTCAGGGGTGGGTTCCTCAGCGGCGGTCACCGGTGCCACCTCCTCGGGGGTGGTCGACGGCGGGCGGGAACAACGGGGTGGCGGCAAGGTCGGCGGCCCTGTCCAAGGCGAGAGCGGCACCGGCCAGCGGGAGCGCGGCCAGCCGGAGCACGATCACGGCCAGGGCCAGCAGCAGCACCACGAACAGGGCGAGAAGGCCGGTGTTCTGGATCATCTGCGTGGTGGTCACCGGTCAGCCCTCCTTGAGCCACCGGGTGGGCGGCAGGTCCGGTCCGAGAGTGACGGTGATCCGGTCGGTGTGCTGGGCAGCGATCACCAGCGCGGTCGCCACGGCGGCGGTGTTGGTGGCGTCCAACCCGACCACGCAGGTCAGGTCCACGGGGGTGCCCAGCGCCAGGGACAGCGCGATGCGCAGCACCGACACGGCGGAGGAGGACGCGGGGAAGGTGTTCTCGTCCAGGGCGGCGTGGACCTGGTCCCAGTGGATCGCGGTCAAGGACCGGCCCTCGGCGTCGAAGTACGGTTCCAGGTACCGCTGGAAGTCACGGCGCATCAGCCACTCGCCGTGGGTGATGAGCAGTTCCACGGCGGCCCGGTCGACGGAGAACCCCGAAGCCCAGGCCCGAAGGCCCTCGTAGGTGCTGTTCTGGTTCGTCATACTGGTGATGCCTCCTTGTTGGGGTGGCGGCCCCGGCGGGTGCTGGCAGGTACGAGCCGGGGCCGCGTTGTGTGTGGGTGGGGGTCAGCCGCCGTACACGGCCATCAGGACGATGCCGATCAGGACGGCCGGGGCCAGGACGAAGAGACCGACGGCGCTGATGAAGTGCTCGAAGTCCATGGGGTTGCTCCTGTTCAGTGGTTGTTGTGGGGGTGGCTGTCGGCTGGGCTGGAGGGGTCGTAATAGACCCCGCAGGTCGGGCAGCGCAGGTTCACCAGGCGGGCCATGAGACGGACCAGACGGGTCATCGTCGCCTCCCCGTGCGAGCCGTGCGGCGGGTACGGGCCACGGTCTTCGGTCCCAGCGCGGTGCGGATCCGGCGGACGGCCTTACGACGGTGGGAGTCCACCGCCTTGCGGGCCTTCGTGGCCTGGGTGGCGGCACCGGAGACGGCCAGCAGCACCACGGCGGTCAAAGCGAGAGCGGTCAGAGCGGTCATCGGAGTGGGTCTCCTTGCTGGAACGGTCGGCCTCGGCGGGTCGTGCTTGGCGGCTATACGTCGGGGCCGACCAGGTCGGTCGTGCGGGGGATCAGATGCGGCCGGTGGCCACCCACCGCTCGTGGCGGGCGTCCTCCGCTTCCTTCGCGGCCCGACGGCGGGCCTCTCCCGCCGTCTTGTGGCTGTGCAGGATGACCTGGCCCTCGGTGAGGGTCGTCTTGATCTCGTCATCGGTGAGCCCGTACCGGCACCGGAGAAGGTCTTCGATCCGGTGCAGCCCGATGTCCAGGGACGCGATGGTCTTCTCTCCATCGACGGTGATCTGGTAGGGGCCCCACGTGATGGTCGGGGTCTCGAAGGCGCCCACCGGGAGCGACGCGAGCATCTGCGTTTGCTGCATCAGCTCGGTGTCCTGGTTGATGAAGGAGCGGGTCGCCAGGCGGGACACCGCCCGGTCTCGGCGGGCGTTGAGCGTGTCGGAGTGAACGGGGCTCATCAGGCGGCCTTCCGGTAGCGGAGTTCGTCGACGGTCAGCCCGGCCCAGATGCCGGCGGTGGGGGACTCCCGCAGGGCCAGTTCCAGGCACAGGGACCGGGCGGGGCATCCGGCGCACAGGACCCGGGCGGAGCGGATCCGCAGCTTCTTCGCGGTCTTGGTCTCGCCCTCGTTGCTGGCGCTGGTGTCGGGCTCGAAGAACAGGGCGGTGTTGACCGGGTCGGCGCACGGGGTGCCGGCGGCGCTGATCGCGGCGTATAGCTGCCCGGTGGGCAGGTAACGCAGGTCGTCGGGGCGCACAGAACCTCCTTCAGGCATGAGGAATAAGGGCTGTTCAGGGCCCTGCTGGTGGCTACGAAGCAGGAACTTGATCAGGCTTGCTAGTCACCTAGCTTGGCTAGCCAAGCTAGGCCAGTCAAGAGGGTTGCGGAATTTTCTTTCTAGGCTGCCTAGCCAGGCTCCCTTAGGCTGGTGGCATGAGCATTGACCCGGAAGACCCCCGTCCGCCGTTTCAGCAGGTAGCCGCCTCATTGAGGGCTGCCATCCTTACCCGGAAGCTAGAGCCGGGTAACCAGTTGCCCTCTGGTGCCGAACTCGCCAAGGCCTACGGCGTGGCTCGGATGACCATTCAGCAAGCCATCCGCCTACTGCGGGACGAAGGGTTGGTAGTCTCCCAGCAGGGCCGCGGCGTCTTTGTTCGTGAGCGCACATCCCGGCCAGTGGGGCTGCGTCCCCACATCGAACGGGCGTTCTCGGCCAAGAACGTGACCATCGACTTCGCGGGTTTCGGGGGCGAGACCCTGCATGGCGCCCTCCAAGAGCCACTGGACAAGGTGCGGGAAGGGCGACTGTCGCCGGAGAGCGTCAGGATCCGCATCCTGGTTCCTGATCTCTCGGCTCCGATGGGGCTGCCGGTCCGAGCGGACACCTTGTCCGATGACCCCGAAGTGCGTAAACGGATGCGCCGGATCATGCTCCGCTACACCCAGGGGATCGAAGACGTGGTGCACGAGCTTGAGAACCTAGGGCTTGTTCAGAGTGCCACGGTGAAAACTCGTGTCTACTCCGTCGCTCCGATGTTCAAGCTGTACATCATCAATAGTCAGGAAGCGTTCTTCGGCTACTACCCGGTCAAAGAGAACACTGTTCCCATTGGCAAGGAGAAGGTTGAAATTTTCGACCTTATGGGGAGGGATGCCACTCTCTTCCATCACGCCGCTGATGAGGATTCAGAATCGATGGGATCGCAGTACATTGCACAGTCCCAGATGTGGTTCGACAGCATTTGGGAAAACGTCTCCCGGGAGCGTGAGGAATGACCCCTGAGGAAGAGAACGTCATCCGCCGCTGCCGCGCGGTTCTGCTCGACTTCGACGGCCCTGTCTGCGATGCCTTCGCCGGTTACCCGGCTCCCCGGGTAGCTCGTGACATGGTTTCCAGGGCTGTCGATGCCGGAGTCTCCGTTCCCTTGGAAATCAAAGAAGAGACGGATCCCATGGAAGTACTCAGGGGTCTTTTCAAGATCGCATCCGAGTGGCATTCCGAGGCTGAGCGAGTACTCCGGGAAGCGGAGACCGTATCCGTCACTGAGGCATCCCCGACATCGGGAGCGATTGAATTCATGGAAGCGTGCCGAGAGACCGGGCGGCCCTTGGCAGTGGTCAGCAATAATTCCCCGGAAGCGGTGAATGCCTTCCTGGGCAAGCACGGACTTGCCTCGCTCACCTTGGGGGTCTTCGGTCGGTCCCGGTTGTCGCCGGAACTGATGAAGCCGCACCCCCACCTTCTTGAGGCCGCGCTTGAAGGGTTGTCCGCGGCCCCGGGCGACTGCCTCATGGTGGGCGACTCGGCGACCGACATCGAAGTGGCCAAGGTGATGGGGGTCCCCGTAGCGGGCTACGCGAACAAGGCCGGCAAGGCGGAGCGCTTCCGCGCTCTCGGGAGCGATGTCGTCACCGAGGACATGGCGGAACTCGCCACGCAGCTACGGGCGGCCGGTCCGCTCACATGAACTGGTCACCTTCGGGCAGGTTCAGGGGTGTCCCTGGTGTCCGACTGTCCGATTAATCTTCTGACCAGCAAAAACGACTAGGACACCCCCGACACCCCAGTGTCCGACTGTCCGATTGAGGGGCTGAAACACCCCGGGGTGTTCCAGCACACCACCGATCACGCCGCGACCCGTCACATGTGCTCAGTGTTGCAAGGGTCGGCGCCCTCAGATGCCTACAGGCGGGCGACCACGATCGCCCGAAGGAATCCCATCGTGGCTGGAAGCCGACGGCTCACAGGGCTTCTGAAGCGCTCGAACCGGAAGCCGACGGCGATGGACAGCCGCAGCATTCCGTGGACGTCCGTGGACGGTTGAAAGCGACACCCATCAGTCGGGGACGCCTCCTGCGGAGCGGCGAACATCGACTTCGGCGAAGAAGGAGGGGGCCAGACGCTGTCTGCGTCTGGCCCCCTTGGGGTTTCGGGGTGCGCTGATCTGGTACTTCACTCTTCCAATGGGTGCCTAGCAGGGTGCCTAACCCGGACGGACGCCCATGGACGCAGCCGGACGCGGGTGGATTTCCAGGCCCGAACAAGTCAGGAACCGCTGCCTTCAGCGAGGTCAGGAGCGTAGTACTCATCCAGCGGGATGGGCCCGCGGTAGCCCTGGCACATGCACTGGCGGTAGGTGGAGCTCTGGGAGCCGGTCCAACGGCCCGGGATGACCACCTGGGTCTGGCACTTCTTGGTCTGCTGGTCGTGGAAGACGAGATGGTGGCCGCAGCCGCACAGGGGCTGGGGCGCTCGATCGCCGCCTCCCAGAGCGCGGCTCTGCTCCTGCCTGCGCTGTTGTGCCAGGGCCTCCTTGGTCTGGCGCCTGGTGACCAGGCGTCCGGCCACGAAGCCGCCGAGCGCGATCACCGCACCGAGCACCATGGAGAACGGATCCATCCGTGACCACCTCTTCTCGTCCATCCGCGGGTCCGCGGCCGCGCGGGGTCCCGTTCCATTGTCGCCCATTCACTCCTGGGACGACGGAGGGGAACCGGGAGTTCCCCTTCACCGTGCGCGTCCGCCCGACCCCGGAGGGTTTCGCGGGGATTTCTTTGCAGGGATCTCTTTGCAAAGAGATCTTCGGCGTAGGTTCGGGTCACCCCGAGAAGGAGACCACGATGACCTCCGCGCCCCCCGATACCCCCGCCCGCACCGACCGCCTCGGCGGTGCCTTCCACCGCCTGCTGGCCGCCTGCGGGCTCGCCAACCTCGGCGACGGCATGCTCTCCACCGCGTTGCCGCTGATCGCGGCCACCCTCACCCACGACCCGTTGGCCGTGTCCGGGCTGCTCGCGGCCCGCTTCCTGCCCTGGCTGTTGATCGCCCCCCTCTCCGGGGTGCTCCTGGACCGGGTCGACCGGCTGCGCGCCATGACCGTGGCCAACGCGGTCGCCGCCGTCGCCGTCGTGCTGCTGGCCGTCACCGTCGCCACCGGTCGGGTCGAGATGTGGATCCTGTACGCGGTCCTGTTCACGGTGATCACCTGCGAGACCGTCTCGGACCCGGCGGCCGGGATCAGCGTGGTCCGCTTGGTGCCGGCGCGGCTCCTGGACCGCGCCAACGGCCGGTTGGAGGGGCTGCGCCTGGTCGCCCAGGACTGCCTGGCCAAACCGGTGGCCGGGCTGCTGTTCGCCGCCGCCGCCCTGCTCCCGGTGGTCGGGGCCGCCCTGTCCTACGCCCTGTGCGCGGTACTCGTGCTCACCGTCGTCCTGCTGCTGCGCCGTCGGCCCGACCCGGACGGCGGGACGACCGCCGACGTCCCGTCCGACGGGGTGTGGCGCTCACTGCGCGAAGGGCTGGGCCACGTGTTCGGCGACCGCCTCATCCGCAGGATGATGTTCGCCAACGCGGGGACCATGGCGGGCATGCAGATGGGCACCGCGGTGATGGTGCTGCACGTCCAGCAGGTGCTGGAGGTGCCCGTCGCCCTCTACGGGGTGTTCATGGCCGCCATCGCCGTCGGCGGGATCGCCGGTTCGGCGGTGGCGGCCCGACTGGTGCTCGCGATCGGTCGCCGCGCCGTGATGATGGGGGGCTACCTGGGGATGGGCTGCTCGCTGGTGGCGCTGGGGGTCACCGCCGACGCCCGGATCGCCGCCGCGGCCTGGGCCGTGAGCGGTGTCGCCATGACCGTCTCCAACATCGCCGGGTCGCTGTTCTTCCAGACCGTCGTCCCCGAACACCTGCGCGGCCGGGTCTCCACCGCCTTCCGCACCATCGGCTGGGGCCTGGCCCCGGGCGGGGCGCTCATCGGCGGTCTGCTGGGCCGGATCGACCTGGCCCTGCCCTACCTGGCGGGCGGCCTCGTCATGATCTGCACCGCCCTGCTCTTCCGGCGGACCATCGCCGAGTGCGCCCGCCTGTGCGACGAGGCCGCCGCCCGTCTCACCGGCCGCTTCCGAGGGCGAGAGGACGACGCCGATGCCGCCGCGCCCGTTGGCCCACTACCGTGAACCCGAACGAGAAGAGGAGGAGGGGTGTTCCCTCCCCGCCGTGAAGGGCGGGGCCTCGCACCCCGCGACCAGATGACCGACGACGCCCGGACCTCCGAAGACGAGGACGCCTTCCCCCGGGAGGGCGAGCCGATGCAGATCGACGAGCAGGCGCTGCGCGGCCTGGCCCACCCGCTGCGCGGCCGCATCCTGGAGGAGTTGACGCGCAACGGCCCCGCCACCGCCACCATCCTCGGCGGGCGACTGGGGGAGAGCAGCGGCTCCACCAGCTACCACCTGCGCCAGCTGTCCCGGTACGGGTTCATCGACGCCGCCCCGGGCCGCACCGGGGGTCGGGAGCGGTGGTGGCGCGTCCGGCCGGGGGGCTGGCACATGAGGGGGCACGCCTTCCTGGCCGACCCGCGCACCCGTCCGGCGGCGGAACTGGTCCTGGACCGTTACCACCACCAGCGTCAGGAGCACTTCCAGGACTGGCTGGACCTGGTCCGCGAACGCCCCGACGCCCCGGACGTGCGCCGGTGGAAGGACGCCGCCGGCGACTCGCTGACGCACGCCCGGATGACCCCCGGGGAACTGGGGGAGTTCACCGAGGCGCTCTACGCGTTCCTGCGCGACTGGGCACGGCGCTTCGAGGGTCGCACCCCGGAGAGCCACCCCGGGACCGAGAGCGTCGAGGTGCAGTTCAACGTGTTCCCCGTGCTGCCGACGCTGGGAGAGCGCGAGGAGGACGACCGGACGGATTGACCCGGGGCGACGCCCCGGTGCGGTGGGTCCGATCGACGCCTTCCGGTGCGCGAACGCGCGGGCGGGGCGGCCCGCGTCGCCGAGCGCGGGTCGGTGGCCTCGCGGTGCCGTCACCGGTGCGCGAACGCGCGGGTCGGGGCGGTGGGTCGGTTCACCCGTCCCGGAGCTTCTTCAGGGTGGCGACGTCGGCGGCGTGCGGTCCGGCCGGGCCGGGGGTCTCCACCACGATCGGCACCCCGGCGCTCACCGGGTGGACGAACAGCTCCCCGAAGGCGTCGGCGCCGATGCACCCGGCCCCGATGTTCTCGTGCCGGTCCTTGTTGCTGCCGCACGGCGCCTTGGAGTCGTTGCCGTGGACCAGCCGCAGCCGCTCGGCGCCCACGACCTCGCCGAACCGGTCCAGCGCGGCACGCATCCCCTCGCGGGTGGAGATGTCGTGACCGGCGGCGAACAGGTGGGCGGTGTCCAGGCACACGCCCACGTTCGGGTGCCAGGCCAGGGCCTCGAAGTAGGGCACCAGGTCGTCGACGGTGGCGCACAGCACCTGGCCCTGGCCGGCCATCGGTTCCAGCAGTACCGGCGGGACCTCCCCGCCCAGGCGATCCAGCAGGGGCAGCAGCCGTTCCCGCGTGCGGAGCAGCCCCGCCTCCCGGCCTCCCGACACCGCCGAACCGGTGTGCACGACCACGCCACGCGCGCCGATCGCGGCAGCCCGGCGCAGCGCGTGCTCCAGGGAGACCACCGACTTGGCGGCCACCTCCTCGTGGGGGGTGCCCGGGTTGATCAGGTAGGGGGCGTGCACGAACACCGGCAGCCCGGCCTCGGCCCGCTCGCGCATCCGCGCGTCCTGGGCGGGGTCACCACCGTTGGTCGCCCAGCCGCGCGGGTTGGACACGAACACCTGGACGGTCTCGGCGCCGATCTCCTCGGCGTAGGCCAACCCCTTGTCGGCCATACCGCCGGCGACCGGGACGTGCGCGCCGACCGGGGACGGGGGGCCCTGGGGGTGGGTGTGCTGCGTGGTACTCATCGATCGACCAGCTTAGAGCCTGTCCGATGACGGTCCGACCCGGCCGACCGAGGCGGCTCCACCAGGGCGGGGCCCTGTTCGGCCGGTCCCGAACAGGGCACCGCCACCCGGGTCGGCGGGTGGCCTCGCGGGTGTGGATCGCGTCGACGGCGTCCGCGCCACCCGCGACCGGTTCGATCCCCGCGACCTGTCCGACCCGGTCTGTCACCTGCCCGACCGGGTCGCCGAGGCGACCCACGCCCACACGGTGCGGCTCACCGTGGAACCGGCCGCCCCGAGGTGCGCGCCCGCCTGTACGGCCCGTTCCCCTGGCGGGCCGAACCCGTGGGGGAGCGCGGGTGCCGGATCCGCGTCAGCGCCGACTCCCCGCAACCGGTCGTCCGGTACACGGCGGCCGTGGTGTGCCCGGACACGGAGGCCACCGTCGAGCGGGCTCCGCCCGAGATCGCCGAACGCCCGCCCCGGGCCGGGAGGGCGCTACTCTCGTGCCCGTGAGCACCCAGACCGAACACCCCGCACTCGCCGACGTCGTCGCCGCCTTCGAAGAGGTCTATCCGCCCTCATGGGCGGCCTCCTGGGACCGTGTGGGGCTGGCGGTCGGCGACCCAGCCGACCGGGTCGCCAAGGTCCTGTTCGCGGTCGACCCCGTCGAGGCCGTCATCGACGAGGCGGTCACCTGGGGGGCGGATCTGATCGTCACGCACCACCCACTGATGTTGCGGGGGGTGCACAGCGTCGCCGTGAACACCCCCAAGGGGCGGATCGCCCACCGGCTCATCCGGGCCGGCATCGCCCTGTACACCGCGCACACCAACGCCGACACCGCCGCTCCGGGGGTGTCCGACGCCCTGGCCCGGGCGGTCGGCGTCACCGGGCCGCTGCGTCCCCTGGAACCCGACACCGCCGACCCCGAAGGACGGCGGGGCATCGGCCGGATCGGTGGGCTGGACGGCCCGATGACGCTGCGCGACTTCGCCGCCGGGGTAGCCCGGGGCCTGCCCGCCACCGCGCCCGGCGTCCGGGTCGCCGGTGACCTCGACCGCATCGTCACCACCGTCGCCGTGTCGGGCGGGGCGGGAGACTCCCTCCTCGGAGCGGTCCGCGCCGCGGGTGTGGACGTCTTCGTCACCTCCGACCTGCGTCATCACCCCGCGTCGGAGTTCCTGGAGGAGCCGAACGCGCCCGCCCTGATCGACACCCCGCATTTCGCGAGCGAGTGGCCCTGGCTCTCGGACGGTGCGGCGGCCCTGACGGACTCCCTCGTGCGCCGCCTCGGCCCGGATGGGGCTAACGTGGAGACCCGTGTGTCCACGACGGTGACGGACGCCTGGTCACAGGCGATTCCGCCGGCCTGACACCAGCCCGCCGTCGGGCACCCCATCGAACTGCACAGAGTGAGGGCGCGGACGGCGCCAGCCTTTCCGACCAGCCAGGAGAACACGTGAAAGCCGAACCCGCCGCGCAGGCCAGACTGCTCGACCTGCAAGAGCTGGACCTCGAACTCCAGCGCTTGGAGCACCGCGTGGTGAGCCTGCCCGAGGTCGCCGAGGCGACCCGGCTCGCCGAACTCGCCGACCGGCTCGACAGCGAGCTGATCGCCGCGCAGACCCACCTGTCCGACGCCGAGCGCGCCCAGCGCAAGGCCGAGTCCGACGTCGACCAGGTGCGCTCCCGCGCCGCCCGTGACACCGAACGCCTGGAGTCGGGGCGCATCTCCAGCGGCAAGGAGTTGCAGAACCTCCAGTCGGAGATCGCCTCCCTGGGCCGCCGCCAGGCCGAACTGGAGGAGATCGTGCTGGAGGTGATGGAGCAGGTCGAGACGCTCTCCGCCGAGGTCGTCCGACTGACCGCCGCCGCCCATGACACCCGCGTCGAGTACACCGAGGTGATCGCCCGCCGCGACACCGCGACCGCCCAGATCGTCATGGACCGGTCCCGCGTGACGGAGAACCGGAACCGGGTCGCGGGAGACGTTCCCGAGCCCCTGCTGTCCCTGTACGACAAGCTGCGCGCCCAGTACGGCGGCGTGGCCGCCGCGCCGCTGCGCTACGGGCGTTGCGACGGCTGCAAGCTGGTGCTGAGCCCGGCCGAACTCGGGGAGATCCGCTCCGCGGCCCCCGACGAGGTGGTGCGCTGCGAGGAGTGCCGTCGCATCCTGGTCCGTGTCGAGGAGCCCGAGAACCGATGAGATCCGGTTGGGGTGCGCCCGACACCTCGCCGACCCGACTGCTGCTGTTGCGCCACGGGCAGACGCCCCTGTCCGTGGAGCGTCGCTTCGCCGGTCGGGGCGACATCCCCCTGACCGCCCAGGGCCGCGTCCAGGCCGAGGCGGTCGCCCGAAGGCTGGCCGCCCGGACGATCGACGCGGTGGTCTCCTCGCCGCTGGAGCGCACCCTGCGCACCGCGGACTTCGCCGCGAAGGCGCTGGGGCTGCCGGTGGAGATCGAGGACGGGTTCGTGGAGACCGACTTCGGCGACTGGGAGGGGATGACCTTCGCCGAGGCCCGGATCCACGCGCCGGAGGCGGTCGACCGGTGGGTGTCCGACCCCGAGGTCGGTCCGCCCGGCGGGGAGAGCTTCGCCGCGGTGGCCCGTCGGGTGGGTGCCGCCCGTGACGCCCTGGTGTCCCGTCACCGGGGGCGCACGGTGCTGGTGGTCACCCACGTCACCCCCATCAAGGTGCTGGTCCAGCAGGCCCTGACGGCGCCGCTGTCCGCCCTGTACCGGATGCACCTGGACACCGCGGCCCTCACCGAGGTGGACGTCTACGCCGACGGTCCCATGGTGATGCGGTCCTTCAACGACACCGCCCACCTGGCCTGAACCGCCGGTGGCCCGGGCCCGGGTCACCGGCGGTAGACTCTCCGGCGAGGGGAGTCGGCCAGGCGGTCGCGGACCGCGCCGGGTGCGCGGGTTCGAGGAAAGTCCGGACTCCACAGGGCAGGGTGGTCGGTAACACCGACCCGGGGTGACCCGCGGGACAGTGCCACAGAGAACAGACCGCCACCGCTCACGCGGTGGTAAGGGTGAAACGGTGGTGTAAGAGACCACCAGCGGCCGGAGCGATCCGGCCGGCTCGGTAAACCCCACCCGGAGCAAGGTCAAAAAGGGGATCTTCGGATCTCCGCGCGGATGATCGAGGGCGGCCCGCCCGAGTCCGCGGGTAGACCGCACCGAGGTCGTCGGCAACGGCGATCCCAGATGGATGACCGCCCGGTCCGTTCACGGACCGACAGAATCCGGCTTACCGGCCGACTCCCCTCCTCTCAAGTCTTCGACCTGCGCCGCAGCGCGGAGGAGTCGACCGTGTTCCGGTTCCGTTCCGGATGAGTCGGGCGTCGGGCCTCCGGTGGATATCCCGGTGTGTCCGTGCCTGAGCAGTGGCAGTCTGTCTCCATGGCATACCAACTGCGTGAACACGCGGGCCGGCACTACGCCATCCAGTTGCATTACGCCCTGCCCGACGATTCTTGGGCTGTGGAACTGAGCGAAGCCCAGCCGAGACCGGGCCCCGTGCCCGAAGCCCTCGACGAGGTGTCCTGCATCCCCGGAAAGGCCTTCCTTGTGGCGTTCGTTCCTGACGAGGATCCGGCGCTGGAACCGACCGTCCATATCCACGGCCATGACGATCAGGTCATCCCCTACGAGATCATGCGTTGGTTCATGGAGGTGACAACGGGCGAGGCGGAGCGCTGCCGGGCCACGTCGGTGGAGAAGGACTCCGAAGCGACGGGCTGATGCCATCGCGGCCTCCGCGGGCACGGCCGCGAAGCGTCAGTGATTCCAGGCGGATGGCCATCGGGTCTTTTCGGAACGGCGGACTTCGGTATCCGGGTCGACCGGGGGAGTACAGGAACAAGTCGAGCGTGCCCCGCCCGCGTTCCTCGTGATCGGGGAACAAGTCTCCGTAGATGGCGAACTTCCGTGATGGAGGCGTGCGCCCATAGGGTGCTGAATCGCTTTAGGGGTCGTTCTCGCGCAGCATGAAAGTGCCGCGGGCCGTGGAAACAGTCACCTTCGAGGAGTCACCCTCGGCCATCGCAGTGGACCACATCCATTTGGACGCCGACTTTTCGGCCTCTGCCTTCCAGGTGCGGGGGCAGTCCCAACGCGGCAGCGTGGGACCTCGTGTCGGCCGATCCCTTTGGCTCATCCGTTCCCACGCCCTGTGCGTGTCCGGAGTCGGATGATGAGGAGTTTCCTTACATCTTGAAGCCCGCACCTGCGGTGCGGGAGGGCTTTGGTGGCGTTCGGGCTTTAGGCACCTCCCCGGGGCAGAATGCTCCTGAACCACCGTCACGGCAGCCGTTCGTGCTGGGCGGTGAGGGCGTGCCGTCCTCGTGCCGGTGGGGTGCCGACGGCTCCCGGGAGGTGATGACGGTATTGCTCAACGACGCCAGGGGTGACAACGGCGAGACGGCCACGGGCGACCGTGCCGCCGCGCGGCGGGTGTCCCATGCTGCTCTTGCTGATGGGGTGCGGTTGACCGGTCGGGAGCTCGCCGGACGGTTCGGGTGCACGGAGCGGCGGGGCTGCGACCGGAACCGCTGTTACCAGAGCGGGTGACGCCCAAGGCGTGAACGGGGCTGGCCCTATTGTCGTTCCCGCTTGACTCCTGACAAAGGGGAAAGCCCCGCCCTACTCTGAGAGTGCGACCAATCAGGAAGGCGGGGCCATGCCTGTTCAGGATACCGAGGAGACCACCGGCCAACGAGTCGCCCGGCTGCGCAAGCTCCGCGGCTTCACACAACACGGGCTCGCCTCCCGGAGCCACGTGTCACGGAGCTTGATCGCCAAGGTCGAGAGCGGCCACAGCTTGGCCACCCCTGCGTTCATCGCCGCCGTCTCCACCGCGCTATCGGTGGACCCGACCGAGGTCTTCGGACAGCCCTACCGGGGTGACACCCCCGCCCGGGACCGTGTCCACGCGACCATCCCGGAGGTTCGGCGCGCGCTCGACGTCGTGGACGTCCCCCCGGAGTTGGGCGTGGAACCCCGCCCGGTGAGCCTCCTCGCCCGGGAGGTCGAGGCGTTGCGGTCGGCTTCCAAAGATGCCAAACACCTTCAGGTCGGTACCCGTCTCCCGGCCGTACTCTCCGAGCTTGCCGTGCACGCGCACACCAGCGGGGACCCTCGGGTGTGGCGGCACGTCAACGCCGCCCAGGCCCTGGCGGTGTCCCTCTCCCGACGCTTGGGCTACACCGATCTCGCGACATCGGCGATCAAGGACGCCGCGGCGAGTGCGGCCCGGGGCGACGATCCCAACCTTCCGGCCCTGGCCCAGCTCTCCCGCGCGCTCATGATGATGATGTACGGCTCATGGGTGGCCGGACTCCACCTCGTGCGTACCGCGGCTTCGGCCGTCGACCAGGACTCACCCCAAGCCCTCGCCGTCCACGGCGCCTTGCAGCTCCGTTCCGCTGTCCTGTCGGCGCGGGGCACCTCGACCGGCTCGACGACCGAGGGCGACGCCTGGGAGCACTTCGGGCAGGCGGAAGAGACCGCGCGCAAGCTCCCCAAGCGCGCCCAGGACTGGTACGCCTTGCAGTTCAACCCGGCGAACGTGCAGATCCACGGGTGCGCGGTCGCCGTGGAGATGGGCGACTACGACGAGGCCCTACGCCGGGACACCCTGATCTCCGAGCGGACGTTGGCCACGCTCCCGGCGGAGCGTCGGGCACACCACGACATCGACATGGCGCGCGCCCTGGTCGAGGTCGGAAAGCACGAGAAGGCGTTGGGACGACTGGTGACGGCGGAGCGTTCGGCACCGCAGATGACCCGGTACCACCCTTCGGCGCGGTCGGTGGCGGGGCACCTGGTCGACGTCCACCGGTCCATCCCGGAGCCGTTGCGCGGTCTGGCCAGGCGTATGCGGATCAGCTGATCCGAGTCAAGGACCCCGGTGTTCCAAAGCGGAACACCGGGGTCTTGTGCGCTCCGTAGCGTCGTCATCACCACGACTTCCCCCTGAGGTGAGCGATGATGACCGACCAGCACGCCAGAGAGCGTGCGGCCCTGCACGGGCACCCGTCCGCTATCGAGATCATCGCGGCCGACTACCCCG
>NZ_JARBUT010000031.1 GCF_028882275.1 Nocardiopsis sp. N85 | reverse complement strand
TCGGTGCCCACCGGTCGGGCCAGGAACACGTCGTCGTTGAAGTACAGGTAGTGCTCCGACAGCGTATTGGCACTCCTACACCTACGACACCACCGGTAACCGTATCCAGGAGATCCACCACCACACCGACGGTGGAGAGACCGTCCGTGACTACACCACCCCCGAAGAGGGGGAGGGCCCCGCCCACGCCGTCACCCGTGTGGACCAGCAGGGCATCGGCGGGGCCACCGAGCACGTCTACGACTACGACGCCGCGGGCAACATGGTCCGCCGCACCACGGGTGAGCACGACCAGACCCTGGAGTGGGGTCCGGAGGGCGAACTCGTCCAGGTCACCGACGGTGTGGACAAGACCGAGTACGTCTATGACGCCGACGGTGAGCGCCTGCTGCGCCGCGCCAACGGCGCCACCACCCTGTACCTGCCGGGGACCGAGATCACCTGGGACCCGGCCGCCGGAACCAAGGAAGGCACTCGCTACTACACTCACGCGGGTGAGACCGTCGCGATCCGCGAGAACGACAACACCCTGCACTGGGTGTTCTCCGACCACCACGGCACGGGTCAACTGACCGTGAACGCGATGACCAGCGAGATCGTCCAGCGGCGGATGACGGTCTTCGGCGAGGACCGAGGTGTCGTTGGACAGTGGCCGGGCGAACGGGGATTCGTCGACGGCACCATCGACGCCACCACAGGCCTGACCCAGCTCGGAGCCCGCGCCTATGACGCGGCCTTGGGCAGGTTCATCTCGGTCGACCCCTTGATGGATCTGACGGATGCCCAGCAGATGCACGGGTACGCCTACGCCAACAACAACCCGACGAGCCTCACTGACCCGAGCGGGCTGATGGTGGCTGATAGCCCCGGGGGGAGAACCCCTCGTCCTCATCCGGGAACCCAGTTGCAGCATGACAAGTGGTGGTGGAACTACCAGAACACCAACGCGGGTCGCCCCGCTGTTCTGGAGCAGGGGCGCAATAGGTACCGTCAGGTGACAAGCGTCCCCAACATCGTCTGGAGCGCGCAGACGTCCAATCCCATTCCGACGTATAAGCCTGTGAATTATACTCTGTCCCCGCAAGAACAGGCGCTCCAGAACGCATCAGATCTGGGATCCCGTGTGTCCGGTGCTGTAGGGAATTGGTTTGAAGAGCGATACATGGTCGATTGTTCGCTCAATTGGTGGAATATTCTGGGCGATGCGTCTTTGGTCATGAGCTTCATTCCTGGGCTTCAGTGGGTAGGGTTTGGCCTAGGTTTGGGTGTGGGTGTTGCTAAGCTTTTCAGTCCCGGTCAGAGTCGGAGAGATGGGGCTTGGGATATCGCAGGGGCTCTGCCTTTCGGTATTGGCAGGGGTGCGAGGTTTGTTGCTAGGAGTTCGATTAGCAGCAAGATCTCTGACTTTGTTTCCTACAGGGATAGCAAAAGGAAGCCTAATAGTCAGGCTGTAAGGAACAGGTTTGAGTCCCTCAGGGGGGATATAGCCACGGTCACGTACAAGCATGATGTCGTCCAAGAGACTGTTTCGATGATCGGATCTGCGCATGATTTTGTGACCGCATCCAGGGCAGTCGAGGATCCGGGATGGAGTTGGGGGTAGGGTCCGCCCTATGTTCCTGATGGGGAAGTGTGTAGATGGAATATAAGTCTCAGGTTTCATTTTTTTCTGATTATGGAACTCGGCGCCTGAGTGAAATCCTTTGGGTGAAAGTTTTCCCGCAGCTCAGAGGGTTGGGGGCGCTCCTGGGGAAGATGCGGAGGGATGCCCGATTCAAGGGCGTCAACATTCGGGATGCGAAAGAGCTCTTCTTCTTGGATATGGTCCTGACCCTGCTTTATGTTCTTCCCCTCATCCTAGTTGCTGAGATTCTTTATCAGACTGCGCCGGATGCTTTCTTTCTGGGGGGAGACAGGGAGTCTTATTTCTTGCTCGCCTTCTTTTTTGGCGCTCCTGCCATGGGCGTTACTTTTGTCATGGTTTTTGAATCGGCCAGAGCTTTTTTTCTTGGTTTGATTCGAGGTGGCGAGGGAAATATGTTCTCTCTTGGGGGGAGGCCTTACCTGATTCTGCATACTATTTTCACGGCCTTTGTTCTCTGTGGTTTTGTGGTCGCTCTTTCTGGGTTTCTTGGGTCTGATTCCTGAGTGCTGATCCTTCTTGTTTTACCTGGGGTTTAACTTCGATTCGTCAAGGGGCTGATCGCGTCTTCTGATCCGGCAGCTTGCCCCGGTTTGTCCATCCGGTTGGCGCAGGGGCCTTCGCATGCGCTGCGGGGGCGTCGGGTTCCACAGACCCGAGGAGTGATGCGGTGCTCTCCTTTCGGGTGTTGTCGGGGTGGTGGCCGGCCGTCAGGAGAGGGCCGGAAGCCGGGTGGCCCGCTGCCAGGCCGTGGTGAAGGCTTTGGCCCAAGGCCAGATGCGGTCCAGGTGCAGGGTGCGCGTGCGGGCGTGGCTGGTGAGCCGGGCGGGCAGGTGGTACAGCTTCATGCGGATCGTCTCCGGCTCCGCGGCGCCGAGTTCGGGCTCGTCGTGCAGGAGAAGGAGGCGCATCCATACGTCGAGGTCGGCCGCGATCGTGGCGGCCAGGATCCAGGCTGCGTTGAGCTGCCAGGACTTCGAGGGCAGCAGCCCCAGGCCGATCCGCTTGATCGCTTTGACACGGTCCTCGACCTCGGCGTGATCACGGTAGAGGGCGTCGACGAACCACACCTGCCCGGAGCCGGGCACCCCGGAAAGTCCCTGGTGGGCAGGGATATTCGTAGCGATGATCTGGTAGCGCCAGCCGGTGCGCTTCTCGAAGGCGGTCAGCTTCTTCACATCCCGGCGCGAGGGTTTGACCCGGCGCACGATCAGCTGCATCCCCTTCGGCCAGCCGGTCAGGTCGCGGACTCCGGTCAGCTCGGCGACCTGGTAGGACAGCCACTCGCCGTCCGATCCCTTGATCTCGTGGACCTCGCCGTCCTGCCGCAGCGCGGCCGTCCACACTTCCTCGGGTAGCAGCGCGATGGCCTGCTCGTCCGGGGCGTTGATGGCCCAGCCGGTCACCCAGCGCACCCGGCGTCGGCTGGTGGTCAGGGTCTGGAGGTGGTCCAGGACGTCGTGGCTGAAGGCCGCGCCGTCGATCCGGATCAGCAGCTTCGACCACGGCGGCAGCGGGAGCTGCCGCAGCGCGGCGGCCAGAACGCTCTTGTGGTCGGCGACGTCGTTGGGCGGGGCGTTGCCGGGCCGCAGCAGCATGGCGACGCACTCGCGGGTGTTGGCCACCCATGCCCCCAGCGGCATATGGCCGAAGTTGCCCTTGAAGGTGCCCGCCGCGCCTTCCTTGCGGCTGGTGCAGGTGACGATGGTCGCGTCGAGGTCGAGGACGTACCAGCCGGTCAGCTCACGGCCGCACACCGTGATCCAGGGGAAGCCGCCGGGGCGCAGGGTGAGCAGTGTCCAGACCACGCGGCGTATCACGGCGCGGGCCGCGCTCGACGCGGGCGGCGACCGGGCCGTCGATCGCGGCCAGGGCACGGCGCAGGGTGCTGTCCGAGGCTGGCCGCCCGAACACCGGCCGCCAGTGGTACTGGAGTCGCTCGGCCTCCAGGGCGTTCGTCGCGCCGAGCACGATCGCGCAGGCCAGCTGGACCAGCACCAGGCCCCGATCGCGCCAGCCCGGTCCGGTGCCTTTGGGCAGCGCCGCGCTCAGCGCGGCGGCCAGGCCGACACGGTCGGCGATCTTGCGCAGCAGCACCACACCCGCGTGACCGAGCAGGTTCTTGCCGTCGGCCCGTACGGCAAGCCGGTGGTCCCATTCGGTAGTCTGCACCTGTTGGGTGCCTCTTCTTCGCGACGGTTTTGATCTAGACAGTCCAGATCATCGCAGGTGGGGGCACCTTTCTTGCTGCCTGGGTGTCAGGTCATGGCCGCAGCTGAACACATGAGGTTAAGCTTGACTCTGTCGGTCATCTTGAGATTTGGTGCACCCAGTGAGGTGATCTCAACGAGTTTGGAGACCGGGAGGAAAGCCGCGAACGACAGAAAAGTGACGTCGGGGTGTGAACCGTTGTTCCCCTGACACGAGCGTGGAGCCCCAGGTAAAAGGCGAGGTGACGAAACCGTGCCGGACCTGAAAGGCTCCACGTGGTTCCCTATACTGCCACCCTCGACGTGCCCAAGGACCAGGGCGGTTTCAAAGTTGATCTTCTGGCCGCGGCTCCGCCCAGCAGGGCATGCCCCGTGATCGATGCACCGCGGACCCAGAACAGCGCATGAAGGCGGGCGCGGCCCCATGACCTGTGATGATGGGAGTTCTCTACGCTTCCGTCACCACGTGCCGAGGTACCGCGCCCGTGTCCCCAGTCTCCCCTACCCTGGCCCTGCTCGACCACCCCGCAGCAGCACACAAAGCCCTGCACGGCCAGGTCGATGCCCTGCTCCGAGCGTTCGCCGGTGTGCCCGATTCCCGCCGACCCTGCGGTGTGCGCTTTCGCCTGCCGACCGTGCTGGGCCTGGCACTGCTGGCCGTGACCTGCGGAGCGGTCGGCTTCGACGAGATCGCCGAGGTCGCCGCCGACCTGACTCCCGAACTGCGAGCCGGGTTCGGGCTGGTGCGCTCCGCCCCGTCGGCGGCGACGTTCCGTCGGGTCATCAACGCCACCGATCCGCTCGCTCTGGACGAAGCGGGGGCGGTGGCCTCGGTCGGCACCACCGGCGATTCCTATGACAACGCCTTGGCCGAGGCATTCCACTCGTTGTTCAAGGCCGAGCTGATCCGCAACCGCGGGCCGTGGAAGAGTCTGGACGAGGTCGAG
The DNA here is from genome assembly GCF_028882275.1 of Nocardiopsis sp. N85. Taxonomy (GTDB): domain Bacteria; phylum Actinomycetota; class Actinomycetes; order Streptosporangiales; family Streptosporangiaceae; genus Nocardiopsis; species Nocardiopsis lambiniae. The sequence continues at coordinate 52,349 of NZ_JARBUT010000031.1, read as the reverse complement.
ATCGCGGTGGCCGAGTACGTGGACTGGTTCAACCACCGCCGCCTGCACGGCGAGATGGGCCTGGTCCCGCCGGCGGAGTTCGAGGACGACTTCTACGGGCAGCGGGCCGGGTCAACCGAAGGCGAAGCGTTGGTTCCGAGCCTCCAATAAACCAGGCACGAAACACTGAGTGTGGAGTGGGCAGGTGATCCTCATCAGATTCTGGCTGCGGTCGACCACGGCCGGGACCTCACCCCAGGAGACCTCGACCTCGTGGTCGAGTGGGACGAGCGGACCCAGTGAGGCGGCGAGCACCGCTCTCCGTTCCTCCGCTTCCCGGATCGGCTGTCAGTGGGGGTCGGTGGAGGTGACCGAGAGGATGCGGTCGGCTCATGCCCGTGCTCCTTCGCGTTCGGTGAGGAATCGGTCCAGCGGTCGAACAAGGTCGCCAGGGCGTGCCCGTGCCGTGACGTCGAACAAGGGAACCGCCTCTCACGTCCACCACCGTCGGCGAGCGACACGGTGACCGGCTTGTCGGCCCCTGCTCGACGCCCGGAGTACGAATCCGCTGGACAACGCCTTGTGGGCCGAATCGCCCCACCCCGGGGATGCGTTCGGCGCGAGAACCTGGCAGGCTTCCACCACGGTGTGACCGGGTGGGAAGCGCAGCCTCGCGGGGCCAACGACACCCACCCGGCGCACGGTCACCGCCTCGCGAGGCGATGGCGAGGCCCTCACCTCCCCGGTCGAGCCGACGAGTGAACGCTCGGAGGCCGTACGGCCGGCGCCACGGGGACCACGCCCCGCCCCACACCCCGCACGACGACGGCCGGAAGGACATGGCGGGCCTGCGCCGCGCCCCTCCGGCCGATCTCCTTCCCTCAGCCCCGGTCGCGAACGGCGATCGCGTCGACCTCGAAGAGCATCCCCGGCAGGGCCAGGGCGGCGACGCCGAGCAGGGACTGCGTGGGCGGCCGGGTGCCCCAGGTCCGCTCGATGCGCGCGGTGAGCACCCCGAGCCGGTCGAGGTCGAGCCCCACGACGTAGGTGCGCAACTGGACGACGTCCCGCGGGCCGACCCCGCCGGCGGCCAGGGCGGTCTCCAGGTTCTCGAAGGAGCGCTCCACCTGCCGGGCGAAGTCGTCGGGGGAGACGACCCCGCCGTCGGCGTCGGAGGCGTACTGGCCGGCGACGAACACGAATCCCTCGGTGCTCGCCAGATGGCTGTAGCCGAACCCGACGGGGTCGTGCAGGGTGGCCGGGTTGATGATGGTGTGGCTCATGGTTCTCTTCCTTCTTCTTTCATTCTCGATGTCGAGGTCGGCCGCGCGGCGGTGACGTTCGAGGGAGTGCCGGGCCGCGGGCGGTCAGCAGGAGCAGCGCCGCCGCGAGGAGGATCCCGGCGAGGGCGAGCACCCCGGTCGGATTCGTCATGGTCAGGGCCAGCCCTCCGAGCAGGGCACCGAGGGCGATGGCGGCGTTGAAGGCCGCGACGAACAGGGAGGTGGCGGGTTCGGCGGACTGCGGGGCGACGGTGAGCATCCACGTCTGGAGGCCGACCGAGACGCCCCCGTAGGCCAAGCCCCACAGGCCGACCACCAGGAGGGCCGCCCACGGGGTGTGACCGACCGTGGAGAACAGGAGCATCGTCAGCGCGAGCGTCGCCGCGATGGTCCACAGCACCCCGCGCACGTGATCGGCGCCGAGCGTCCCCGCGATGAAGTTGCCGACCAGACCGGCCACACCGAACAGCAGGAGCGCTCCGCCGACCGCCGTGGCGGTCATGCCGGTCTCCTCGTGCAGCAGGGGACGGACGAAGGTGTAGGCGGTGAAGTGCCCGGCCACTAGGAGCAGGGTCAGGATCACGCCGAGCCGGACCCCGCCGTCGCGGCCGAGCAGCAGTCCCCCCAGGTCGGCCGGTCGCAGCGACCGTTCGACGGGCAGGGACGGCACGGCGGCGAGCACCCCGGCCAGGGCGATGAGCCCCAGTAGACCGGCCGCGCCGAAGGGGAGGCGCCACCCGTGCGCCTCGGCGAGCAGCGTGCCGAGCGGCACCCCGACCACCGAGGCGGCGGAGACCCCGCTGAAGATGACCGCCGTGGCCCTGCCGACGTGGCGCGCCGGCACCAGGCGCGGCGCCAGACCTCCGGCGACGGCCCAGAAACCACCGATCGCCGCGCCGATCGCCACCCGGGCGGCGAGCACGGCCGTGAGGCTCGGGCCGACGGCGGTGACGACGTTCCCCGCGATCAGCAGCACGAGCAGGCCCGCCAGGACGAGGCGCCGGTCGAGGCGGCCGATGACGGTCGCGGTGAGCGGCGCGGACACCGCCGCGACGATCCCGGGGACGGTGACCGTCAGGCCCGCGCGGGCCTCCTCGATCCCGAGGTCCCGGGCCATCGGGGTGAGAAGGCCGACGGGCAGCAGTTCGGTCGTCATGAGGGCGAAGATGCCCAGGGTGAGGGCTCCGACGGCCGACCATCCACGGGCTCCGCCCGGTGCGGTCCGCGCCGCCACCGGGGGCGAGGACGGTTCCGGGCTCATCGGATCCTCCTATCAAAGAGTTCCCGGATATTTGATATCGATGATATGTCCATGCCAAGGCCTCCTGTGAGGGGGAGTGGATCGGGGAAGGTCCTACCGGAGCCGCTCGCGGGTGGCCTCCGGGGCCGCCGGGTCACGCTGTTCCACGGTGCGGCGGACGTCGGCGATCGTCTGCTCGGCCAGCGCCGTGCGCCAGGCGAGTTCGGCCTTGCGCATGGCCTGGGAGATCGTGCAGGTGCGCCGGTAGTCGACGTCCGGGCGTCCGCCCGGCCCGTCCTTGAGGATCTGGCGGCAGCGGAAGGCGTCCTCCGGGCCCTCGATCGCGGTGACGACGTCCAGCAGGGTGATCGAGGCCGGATCGCGCCCGAGCCGGAAGCCGCCGCGCGGTCCCGTCGTGGAGATGAGGATGCCGGCCCGGGCCAGGGCCTGGAGGTGCTTGCTCAGGTAGGCCGTCGGCAGTGAGAAGACCTCCGCGAGCCGCGCTGCGGGCACGGCGTCACCGGGGTCGGTCCAGGAGAGGTTGACGCAGGTGTGCAGCGCCCACTCGACCCCTTCGCTCATCTTCATGATCCCGGATGTTATATGTCCTGAATGGCTCGTGGCAACAGGCCGTGCGCCCGTCTTCTCGGCCCGTACGTTCCTTCCGCCCCGTCGGTGGTCCCGGGCCACGCGTTCTTTCGAGTCCGACGGGCCCGGCACCCCCCGGCACCCCCCGGCGCACGGTCCCACCCCGCGCACGGCGACGGCCCCGCCCCCACCCGCCGTGGCCGCCTGCCGCCGTACGGAGGGGGAGCGGGGCCGACACGGGTCACACGCCCCGCGACGCCCTACGGCGTCACCGTCACTCCTTGGGGCGGTTGTCGATGATGCGGCGGAACTTGCCCACCGACCGCTCGATCTGCTCCGGGTCCACCACGTCCACCGTCACGCTCACCCCGACCCGGTCCTTCACCGTCGCGGTGATCTCCCGGGCCAGCGCCTCGCGCCGGTCGGCCGTGCAGTCCGGCGCCGCCTCGATCCGCACCGCCATGCGGTCCAGGCGCCCCTCCTTGGTGAGCACCAGCTGGAAGTGCGGCGCCAGCCCGTCCAGGCCCAGCACGATCTCCTCGATCTGGGTCGGGAACACGTTCACCCCGCGCAGGATGATCATGTCGTCGCTGCGCCCCGTCACCTTGTCCATCCGCCGCATCGGCCGGGCGGTGCCCGGGCGCAGCGTGGTCAGGTCGCGGGTGCGGTAGCGGATGACGGGCATGGCCTGCTTGGTGAGCGAGGTGAAGGCCAGCTCGCCCTCCTCGCCGTCGGGCAGTACCTCGTGGGTGATCGGGTCGAGCACCTCGGGGTAGAAGTGGTCCTCCCAGACGTGCAGGCCGTCCTTGGTCTCCACGCACTCGTTGGCCACGCCCGGACCCATGACCTCCGAGAGCCCGTAGATGTCCACGGCGTGGATGTCGAAGCGCTCCTCGATCTCGGTGCGCATCTTCTCGGTCCAGGGTTCGGCGCCGAAGATGCCGATCTTCAGGGACGTGGTGCGCGGGTCGATGCCCTGGCGCTCGAACTCGTCCATGAGCGTCAGCATGTAGCTGGGCGTCACCATGATGATCTCGGGCTCGAAGTCCTGGATCAGCTGGACCTGCTTGGCCGTCTGCCCGCCCGAGGCCGGGATGACCGTGCAGCCGAGCTTCTCGGCGCCGTAGTGGGCGCCGAGGCCGCCGGTGAACAGCCCGTAGCCGTAGGACACGTGCACCTTGTGCCCCGGGCGGCCGCCGGCCGCGCGGATGGAGCGGGCCACCACGGTCGCCCAGGTGTCGATGTCCTCGCGGGTGTAGCCCACCACGGTGGGCTTGCCGGTGGTGCCGCTGGAGGCGTGGACGCGCGCCACCCTCTCCTGGGGGACCGCGAACATGCCGAACGGGTAGTTGTCGCGCAGGTCGGTCTTGGTGGTGTGGGGGAAGTGCCGCAGGTCCGCGAGTTCCTTCAGGTCCTCGGGGCGCACGCCGACCTCGTCGAATTTCTGCTTGTACAGGGGCACGTTGGTGTAGGCGTGCTCCAGGGTCCACCGCAGCCGGTCGAGCTGGAGGGCCCGCAGCTCGTCGACACCCATGCGCTCGGCCGGATCCAGGGTCTCGGGGGCGGGGCCCTCTCCGAGACGGGGGGTGCTACCGGTGACACCGGTCGACCGCCGGATGGTGTCGTGGCTCGCCATATGAGACTCTCCGTGTGCGAGTGCGCGGTGGGGCCGCCGGGCCGACGCCCGGGAGGGTGGTGCGGGGGTGCGCCGCGCGTTCGAGGTGGGTGTCGGCCCGCTCTGGGGTGGGTCGACTTGCTTACTGACCGAACGTTCGGTTACTAATGCATTAAGTCAGTCTCCGAGATCCGTGTCAAGGAGACCTGTCGGTCAGTTCACTGTCGACGGTGGCGCAGGCCACCGTCAACCATCATGGGAGGCCGTTCGTGAGCGACGTCTATGTGGTCGACGGGGTCCGCACCCCGCAGGGTCGTTACGGCGGCGCCCTCGCCGCGGTCCGCCCCGACGATCTGGCCGCCGTCGTCATCGCCGAGGCGGTCCGCCGCGCCGGGGTCCCCGGGGACGCCGTCGACGAGGTGATCCTGGGCGCCGCCAACCAGGCCGGCGAGGACAACCGCAACGTCGCCCGCATGGCCGCCCTCCTGGCCGGACTGGACCCGCGCGTCCCCGGCTACACCGTCAACCGCCTGTGCGCCAGCGGCCTGACCGCCGTCTCCTCCGCCGCCCAGGCCATCCGCGCCGGTGAGGCCGACGTCGTCGTGGCCGGCGGCGTGGAGTCCATGACCCGCGCCCCCTGGGTGATGGCCAAGCCCGGCACCCCCTGGGCCAAGCCCGGCGAGGTCGCCGACACCTCCCTGGGCTGGCGCTTCACCAACCCGCGCTTCGCCGCCCACGACGCCGACGTCCCCGCCGACGCCTCCCCGGACGACCTGCGCTACACCCTGTCCATGGGAGAGACCGCCGAGGAGGTCGCCGCCCTGGAGGGCATCACCCGCGAGGAGTGCGACGCCTTCGCGCTGGGCAGCCACACCAGGGCGATCGCCGCCGCCGAGGCCGGTCGCTTCGACCGCGAGATCGTCCCCGTGACGGTGACCGGCCGCAAGGGCGCCACCCACGAGGTCACCGTCGACGAGGGCCCCCGCCCCGACACCGACGCGGCCACCCTCGCCGGGCTGCGCCCGGTGTTCCGCAAGGGCGGCATCGTCACCGCCGGTAACTCCTCCTCCCTGTCCGACGGCGCCTCCGCCCTGGTCCTGGCCTCCGCCTCGGCCGTCGAGCGCCACGGCCTCACCCCGCGCGCCCGCGTCGTGGCCTCCGCCTCGGCCGGTGTGCCCCCGCAGATCATGGGCCTGGGCCCGGTCCCCGCCACCGAGAAGGTGCTGGCCCGCGCCGGCTGGACCCTGGACGAGGTCGGCTCCGTCGAACTCAACGAGGCCTTCGCCGCCCAGTCCCTGGGCGTCATGCGGCAGCTCAAGCTCGACGCCGCGCGCGTCAACGCCGACGGCGGCGCCATCGCCCTGGGCCACCCGCTGGGCAGCTCCGGCGCCCGCATCCTCGTCACCCTCCTCAACCGCATGGAGCGCGAGGGCAGTGACCGCGGCCTGGCCACCCTGTGCGTGGGCGTGGGCCAGGGCGCCGCCCTGCTGGTCGAGCGGGTCTGAGGGGACGCACCGTGACCGGACACGAAGAGAAGAACGACTTCACGACCCTGCGCGCGGAGTGGCGCGAGGACCGTGTCGTGGTGGAGCTGCACCGCCCCGAGGCCCGCAACGCCATCAACGGGGCGATGATCGCCGAGCTGCACGAGGTGTGCGCGCGGATCGAGGCCGACCCCCGGCCGCTGCTGCTCACCGGCCACGGCACCGTGTTCGCGGGCGGCGCCGACATCTCCGAGCTGCGCGAACGCGGCCGCGAGCAGGCGCTGGCCGGAATCAACAGCCGCCTGTTCGAGCGCCTGCACCGCCTCAAGGTCCCCACCGTGGCGGCCGTGGACGGCTGGGCACTGGGCGGCGGCGCCGAGCTCTCCTACGCCTGCGACATCCGCATCGCCACGCCCACCGCCGTGTTCGCCCAGCCCGAGCCGGGTCTGGGCATCATCGCCGGGGCCGGCGCCTGCTGGCGGCTCAGGGAGCTGGTGGGCGTCTCGGTCGCCAAGCAGGTGCTGCTGGGCGGCTACCGCCTGGACGCCGAGGCGGCGCTGCGCCACGGCCTGGTCGCCGAGATCGTCCCCTCCGAGGAGCTGCGCGCGAGCGCCCACGCCCTCATCGACCGGATGGCCGCCTCCTCGGCCATGGCCCTGCGCATGACCAAGATGGTGGTGGACGCCGAGGGGCCCCACCCGCTGGCCGACGACCTGACCCAGGCGGTGCTGTTCGAGACCGCCGACAAACACGACCGGATGACCCGGTTCCTGGAGAGGAAGAAGCGTTGAGCACCACCTCCGCCGTTCCCGGCGGCGCGGCCGACACCGCCGTTCCCACGCTCGTCGCCGTCATCGGCGGCGGCACCATGGGCGCCGGTATCGTCCAGCAGTTCCTCACCGCGGGCGCCTCGGTGACCCTGGTCGAGGCCACCGCCGAGGCCGCCGAGGCGGGCCGAGGCCGGGTCGCGGCCGGTCTGGCCGCCTCCCGCGAGCGCGGCAAGATCGACGGTGGGCCCGACGTGTACCTGGCCCGGCTGGCCACCGTCACCGACGCCGCCGACATCCCCGCCGGGACCGGCCTGGTCGTCGAGGCCGTGCCCGAGAGGCCCGAGCTGAAGATCGCCGTCCTCACCGCCGCCGAGGCGGCCGTGGGGGAGGAGACCGTGCTGGCCTCCAACACCAGCTCGCTCTCGGTCACCGAACTGGCCGCCGCGCTCAAGCACCCGCGCCGCTTCCTGGGCACCCACTTCTTCAACCCGGTGCCCGCCTCCAAGCTCGTGGAGATCGTCACCGCCCCGGACACCGACCCCGCAGTCACCGAGGCGGTGCGCGGCTGGGTCGGCGCCCTGGGCAAGACCGAGATCGTGGTCCGCGACGCCCCCGGGTTCGCCACCAGCCGCCTCGGCGTCATGCTCGGCCTGGAGGCCATCCGCATGGTCGAGGAGGAGGTCGCCTCCCCGGCCGACATCGACACCGCCATGGAACTGGGCTACCGCCACCCCATGGGCCCGCTCAGGCTCACCGACCTGGTCGGCCTCGACGTGCGCCTGGCCATCGCCGAGTACCTGGCCGCCGAGTTGGGAGACCGGTTCGCCCCGCCGGAGCTGCTGCGGCGTATGGTCGCGGAGGGGAGGCTCGGCAAGAAGACCGGACAGGGCTTCCACACCTGGAACAAGGGAGAGTAGGGCGTTGAGCGAACAGAGGGCGGCGGAGTTCTCCGAGTCCGACGGGGTGGCCGTGGTGCGGCTGAACCGTCCCGCGCTGACCCGGGAGGTGAAGGAGGAGCTGCTGGCCGCGCTGGGCGAGGCCACCGCCTCCACCACCGCCCGCGCGGTGCTGCTGCTGGGGTCGGACAAGGCGTTCTGCGTCGGCCAGGACCTGGCCGAGCACGCGCGCATCCTTCGGGAGGGGACCGGCCAGGCCTTGAACACCGTGCGCGAGCACTACAACCCGATCGTGCTGACCCTGGAGTCGATCCAGGTGCCGGTGGTGGTCGGCATCGGCGGTGCCTGTGTGGGCGCCGGGATGGGCTTCGCCCTGGCCGGGGACGTCCGGGTGGCGGCCCGCAAGGCCAAGTTCGGCACCGCGTTCACCGGCATCGGCCTGGCCTCGGACTCCGGGCTGGCCCACCGCCTGGTGACCTCGCTGGGGCAGGCGCGCGCCATGGAGCTCATGCTGCTGGGCACCGTGTTCGGCGCCGACCGGGCCCTGGAGCTGGGCCTGGTCACCGAGGTCGTCGACGACGACGCCTGGGAGAAGCGCGCCCGCGAGTTGGCGGCGGTCCTGGCGAGCGGCCCCACCAGCGCGTTCGTCGCCGCCAAGCGCGAGGTGCGCGCGGCGGCCGAGGGCGGCCGTCCCCTCCCCGAACTGCTGGAGGAGGAGGCCGACCTCCAGAACCAGCTCGGGCTCACCGCCGACCACGTGGGGGCCGTCGACGCCTTCCTGGACAAGCGCACGCCCACCTTCACCGGTCACTGACCCGCGACGGGCCGGCGCCGCCCGGCCCGTCCACGGCGGGTCGGCGGTGTCCGACCTGCCGTGATCTCCGCCCGCCCGGACTTGACCCGGGCGGGCGGATCCGTGGATACTAATTACTGACCGAACGTTCGGTTATGAATGGGGAGCGAGCAATGACCGTGACGCAGGAGGCCCGACCCGGTGCCGACGACGCGTTCCAGGCCGATTTCGACGCCAAGATCGCCGCCGATCAGCGCATCGAACCGCGCGACTGGATGCCCGAGGCCTACCGCAGGACCCTCGTGCGCCAGGTCTCCCAGCACGCCCACTCGGAGATCATCGGCATGCAGCCCGAAGGCGACTGGATCGCCTCCGCGCCCAGTCTGCGTCGCAAGGCCATCCTCCTGGCCAAGGTCCAGGACGAGGCGGGCCACGGCCTGTACCTGTACGCCGCCGCCGAGACCCTCGGAGTGGACCGCTCCGACCTCACCACGCGGCTCATCGAGGGCCGCCAGAAGTACTCCTCGATCTTCAACTACCCGTCGCTGAACTTCGCCGACGTCGGCGTCATCGGCTGGCTGGTCGACGGCGCCGCCATCTGCAACCAGGTCCCCCTGTGCCGCAGCTCCTTCGGCCCCTACGCCCGCGCCATGGTGCGCATCTGCAAGGAGGAGTCCTTCCACCAGCGGCAGGGCTACGAGCTGCTCATGCGCATGATGGAGGGCACCGAGGGTCAGCGGCGGATGGTCCAGGACGCCGTCGACCGCTGGTGGTGGCCGTCCCTGATGATGTTCGGCCCGCCCGACGCCGACTCGCCCAACACCGCCCAGTCCATGGCCTGGCGCATCAAGCGCGACACCAACGACGACCTGCGCCAGAAGTTCGTCGACATGAGCGTGCCCCAGGCCGAGAAGCTCGGCGTCACCCTCCCCGACCCCGAACTGGCCTGGAACGACGAGCGCGGCCACTACGACTTCGGCGAGCCCGACTGGGTCGAGTTCAAGCAGGTCGTCTCCGGCGCCGGCCCCAAGAACGCCGAGCGCATCGCCCGCCGCCGGGCCGCCCACGAGAAGGGCGCCTGGGTGCGCGAGGCCGCCACCGCCTACGCCGCCAAGCAGGCCGCCAAGGCCCGCACCACCACGAACCTCCAGGAGGCCTCGGCATGAGCAACGACACCACCGCCACCACCGGGGGGACCGCCTCCGGCGCCGCCCGCCCCGAATGGCCCCTGTACGAGGTGTTCGTCCGCGGCAAGCGCGGACTCAACCACGTCCACGTGGGCTCCCTGCACGCCCCCGACGACACCATGGCGCTGCACAACGCCCGCAACCTGTACACCCGCCGCAACGAGGGCGTCAGCATCTGGGTGGTCCGCGCCGAGCACGTCACCGCGTCCAGCCCCGACGAGAAGGACCCGTTCTTCGCGCCCAGCGGAGACAAGGTCTATCGCCACCCGACCTTCTACCCCATCCCCGAGGACGTCCCGCACATCTAGGCGACGGACCGGGACGACGAGGCTTCGAGGAACAGAACACATGAGCGGCGACAACATTTTCACCGGCCTGGTCGAAGAGCACCAGGGCGACGCCCGCTGGGCCTTCGGCACCGGATTCACCGACGCCCTGGCCGGCGTCGACACCACCCTCCCCGCGGGGGTGGACGGCGCCGATCTGGCCCTGTACTGCCAGATGCTCGGCGACGACGCACTGGTGCAGGCCCAGCGGCTCGTCCAGTGGGTCACCGACGCCCCCGAGCTGGAGGAGGAGGTGGCGCTGGCCAACATCGCCCTGGACCTGCTCGGTCAGGCGCGGCTGCTGCTGGCCCGCGCCGGCCAGGCCGACGGCACCGGGCGTGACGAGGACGCCTTCGCCTACCGGCGCGCGGCGCACGAGTTCCGCAACGTGCGGCTGACCGAGGCTCCGCGCGGCGACTTCGCCCATGCCGTCGTCACCCTGCTCGTGCTCTCCGGCCAGCGGCTGGCGCTGTTCGGCCGGCTGGCCGACAGCACCGACCCCGTGCTCGCCGCCATCGCCGCCAAGGGCGTCAACGAGCTGGCCTACCACCGCGAGTACGCGGTCTCCTGGGCGCTGCGCCTGGGCGACGGCACCCCCTACTCGCACGAGCGCATGGTCGAGGCCGTCGCCGACGTGTGGCCGCTCACCGGCGAACTCTTCGCCACCCACCCGGTCGAGGCCCGCCTCGCCGCCCAGGGCGCGGCCGTGGATCCCGCCACCGTCCGCGACGAGGTCCACGCCGTGCTGACGCGGGTGTTCACCGAGGCCACCCTGGCCGCGCCCGCCCCCTTCCCCGAGGGGACGGTGGCCGGGCGCGACGGTCGGCACACCCCCGCGCTCGCCCCCCTGCTGGACGAACTCCAGAAGGTGGCCCGAGAGCACCCGGAGGCGACGTGGTGACCGCGACACCGGTCCGGGACGTCGAGCGCGCCCGCGCCGCGGCGGCCGCCGTCACCGACCCCGAACTGCCCATGCTGACCCTCGCCGACCTGGGCATCCTGCGCCGGGTGGAGATCGACGAGGAGGGCACCGTCCAGGTGTGGATCACCCCCACCTACTCGGGCTGCCCGGCGCTGGCCGAGATGCGGGTGGACGTGGACCGCGCGGTGCGCGCCGTAGGGTTCGACGCCGTGCGGGTGCGCACCGAGCTGTCCCCGGCGTGGACCACCGACTGGATCACCGACGAGGGCCGGCGCAAGCTCACCGAACACGGCATCTCCCCGCCGGGGGCCGCCCCCCGCCGTGCGGCCGGGCCCGTCCCGCTGACCCTGCTGCCCACCCGGACCGTCCCGCACTGCCCGCTGTGCGGATCGTCCGACACCGAGGAACTGTCCCGGTTCGGCGCGACCTCCTGCAAGTCGCTGCACCGCTGCCGGGCCTGCCTCGAACCGTTCGAGCACGTCAAGGAGATCTGACCGTGACCACACCCGTCACCGACGCCCCCGCGGCCCCGCGTCGCGGGTCGGTGTTCCACCGGCTGCGCGTGGCCGCCGTCGAGAAGCTGTGCGACGACGCCGTCGCCGTCACCTTCGACGTGCCCGACCACCTGGCCGAGGAGTTCGCGTTCACCCCCGGGCAGTCGCTGACCCTGCGCCGGGAGGTCGACGGGGTCGAGGAACGGCGCAGCTACTCCATCTGCGCCCCGGTGGGCGAGGCCCCCCGCGTGGGTGTGCGCCTGGTCGCGGACGGCCTGTTCTCCACCTGGCTGGTGGAGGAGGTGCGCCCCGGCGAGGAGATCGAGGTGGGCGCGCCCACCGGCCGCTTCTGCCCCGACCTGACCGCCGCCGGGCGGCACGTGATGATCGCCGCCGGATCCGGCATCACCCCGATGCTGTCCATGGCCGCGTCGTTGCTGCGCCGCACCGACTCCCACGTCGTCCTGCTGTACGGCAACCGGCGCAGCGACACGGTGATGTTCGCCGACGAGCTGGCCGACCTCAAGGACGTGTTCGGGCCGCGCCTGGAACTGGTGCACGTGCTGTCCCGGGAGCCGCGCGAGACCGAGCTGTTCACCGGACGCCTGGACGGCGCCAAGCTCGACGCGCTGCTGGACACCATCGTCGCGGCCGACGCCGCCGACCACTGGTGGCTGTGCGGGCCCTACGGGATGGTCACCGACGCCCGGCGCGTCCTGGCCGAGCGCGGGGTGTCCGCCGAACGTGTCCACCAGGAACTGTTCTTCGTCGAGGGTGCCGAGCCGCCGCCCCAGGCCCGCCACGACGAGCCCGAGGTGGACGGCCCGTCCAGCGAGGTCACCGTCGTCCTGGACGGCCGCACCACCACGCTGACCCTGCCGCGCGGGGTGCCGGTGCTGGACTCCGCCCAGCGCTACCGGCCCGACCTGCCCTTCGCCTGCAAGGGCGGGGTGTGCGGGACCTGTCGGGTCAAGGTGTGCGGCGGCGAGGTGCGCATGCTGCGCAACTACGCCCTGGACGAGGCCGAGCTGGCGGCCGGGTACGCGCTGTCCTGCCAGGCGCTGCCCGAGACCGACACCGTGACCGTGGACTTCGACTCATGAGCGGCGACGGCGTCGGCGGGACGCGCAACGAGGCCGCCTGGACGATGTTCGAGGCCGACCGGGCCTCCAAGAACCTGGGGATGCGCCTGCTGAGCGCCGACCCGGGGACCGCGGTGGTGGAGATGGCCGTGGGGCCGCTCATGGTCAACGGGCACGGCATCGCCCACGGCGGGTTCGTGTTCACCCTCGCCGACACGGCGTTCGCGTGCGCCTGCAACGTGGACGGGCGCGGGGTGACGGTGGCGTCGGGGGCCGACATCACGTTCGTCGCGCCGGTCCGTGAGGGCGACGTGCTGGTGGCCACGGCCCAGGAACGGACGGTGTTCGGACGCAGCGGCGTCTACGACGTCACGGTGCGCCGGGGCGAGGAGGTCGTCGCCGAGTTCCGGGGGCGCAGTCGCACCCTGCCCGGCCGCACCTGACCCGCGCACGCACGTCGGGGCCGCCCGGGGGATCCCCCGGGCGGCCCCTCGCGCCTCCCGTTCGCCTTCGGTCGCGGGCCTGTCCTTCGACGGTCCTCGCGGGCGGTGTCAGCGCTCGACGACGTGCCGTTCGTTGGGGACGCAGTGGGTCATGGTCAGCCCCGAGACGTCCCGGGGACCGTTGGCGCCGAGGTCGGCCAGACGCCGGCGGTCCTCCTCGGTGAGGTCCTGGCTCTGGAGCGGCTCCAGGTGGGCGACGTCGTCGGGGCCGATGCCCAGACCCTTGCCCACGCGCAGCCCCAGGTCGTCCTCCACCAGCAGGAAGTGCCAGACCATGCGCTCCTGGATGGGCCGGTCGCACTGGGAGAGCAGCGTCGTGAAGTTGTGCACGAGGTCGTCGCGCTCCCACTGCTCCATCAGCAGGTAGCGCTGCCCGGCCTGCCGGTAGTCGTTGGTGCGCGGGATGCGCTTGCGGGTGAGCCTGCCCGTGATCTCCGGGCCCTGCTCGTCGTGCGTCGGGTACTGCCCCTCGCGCAGGCCGCCGGTGATGGACGGCTCGTAGTTGACGTGCGGGTTCTCGCCGGCCGTGTCCTGGTGGTACGTCATCAGGCCGTCGCGCTGGTTGGTGCGCACGTTCGCGTTCTTGGCCTGGTTCACCGGCAGTTGCAGGTAGTTGGGCCCCACCCGGTAACGCTGGGTGTCGCTGTAGGAGAAGGTGCGACCGACCAGCATCTTGTCGTCGGAGAAGTCCAGGCCGTCCACGAGCACACCGGTGCCGAAGGAGATCTGCTCGTTCTCGGCGAAGTTGTTCGACACGTTGCGGTCGAGCACGATCCGCCCCACCGGCTTGGGCGGGAAGTCCTGTTCCGGCCAGGTCTTGGTGTCGTCCAAGGGGTCGAAGTCGAGTTCGGGGTGCTCGTCGTCGCTCATCATCTGCACGAGCAGTTCCCACTCGGGGTACTCGCCCCGGTCGATGGCCTCGTGCAGGTCCCTGGTCGCGTGCCCGGTCTCGGTCGCCTGGACGTTGGCGGCGTCGGCCTCGGTCATGCTGCGCACGCCCTGCTTGGGCATCCACGTGTACTTGACCAGGACGGTCTCGCCCGCCTCGTTGACCCACTTGTAGGTGTTGACGCCGAAACCCTGCTGGTGCCGGTAGTCCGCCGGGATGCCGCGCGGGCTGAACAGGTTGACCAGCATGTGCATGCACTCGGGGGTCTGCGACATGAAGTCGAAGATGCGGTTGGGCTCCTGCCGGAAGGTCACCGGGTCCGGCTTGAGGGCGTGGATGACGTCCGGGAACTTGATGGCGTCGCGGATGAAGAACACCGCGAGGTTGTTGCCCACCAGGTCCCAGTTGCCGTCCTCGGTGTAGAACTTGATCGCGAACCCGCGCGGGTCGCGGGCGCACTCGGAGGAGTCCCGTCCACCGATGACCGTGGAGAAGCGCAGGGCGATGTCGGTGCGCTTGCCCTTGCCCTGGAAGAGCTTGGCGCGCGTGTACCGCTCGATCGGCTCGTCGCCCCACGCGCCGTAGGACTCGAAGTACCCGAAGGCGGTCACACCCCGGGCGTGCACCACCCGTTCGGGGATGCGCTCCCGGTCGAAGTGGCTGATCTTCTCCAGGAACTGGTAGTTCTCCAGGGTGGCGGGCCCCCGCTCGCCGACCGTTCGCTGGTTCTGGTTGTCGTGGACGGGATGCCCCTGGCGGTTGGTGAGCACCTCGCGGTCGTCCCCCGACCGCGGTCCCTGGCTGGATACGTCCGTCATGCGAGTGGTCCCCCACCTCTCGTCGTGTCCGTTCTCCAAGGCCCCCTGCCCACTATCGGGCGGAGGGATTCACCCGTGGGAGAGAAATGGACGAGTTCTTGCCCATCGGAGGTGGTGACCGGGAGCGGACGGCGTCGGGGACGATCCCCGGGGACACCCGGTAGGTCTCCGACATCGGACAGGGGTTTTACCGGGGCACTGGGGCGGGTGTGGACACGGAGGTGCCCGGGGGCGCCGTCGGGTGGGGACGGCGCGCTCCCGGGCACAGGCCGAACCCATGTCCCCCAACATGGGCCCAGCGGGCGCGGCCGGGCTGCACGGGGTGCGGTCCGGCCGCTGGGAAGGCGAACGTGGCGGTCGGGTACGTGCCGGAAACCCCCATCGCCGGCACGAGCGCTCACGTTCGCGCATGGTCTCGCTGTCACGCTCTCGGATCCCGCTGCGGGTTCCGTCCGCGTTCACCTGAGAGAACGCCCCGGAAGGGGTGGATGTTCCCGGCTAGCACGTTTCATGAGAGATGTCCAGGTCACACTTTCGTACCCTCGCCCCCGCACGCACCGGCCGGACGCCCGTCCCGCCGGTGATCCGGTTCTGCCCGGGCGCCGGCCCCTCGATGATCCTCCGCCGAGGCCGAAGCCGTGAGGCCGGGGAAGGAGGCGTGCACCGTGCGGACCGAGGCCGCGCGCGTCGGTGTGCGCGAAGCGCGTTGTAGCGTCGTGCGCACCGGATCCCCACGATCGAGGCAAAGGCCGTTCATGCGCACTCGCGTTCTCGTCCCCCCGCCGTGCGGCGACACCGTGGTCGTCGAACCGGCGGGTGGGACGCCGCCGTCCACGCTCCACCCGGCCCGTGCCCGGACCGAGGGGGGACCGTCCGAAGGGACCCGGGGCGCGGTCACGGTCCGCGCCTCCCGGATCTCCGGGGCGGCCCGTTTCCACACCCGTGTCGAGACCGACGCCCCGCACCCGGGCGCCCCGACCGATGGGGCGGGGGCGGACGGCCGTGGCTGACCGGACCGTCGGCATCGTCGGCGCGGGCATCGTCGGACTCGCCGTCGGCCGCGAGATCGGCCTGCGACGCCCCGGCACCCGCGTCGTCGTCTTCGAGAAGGAGGACCGGGTCGCCGCCCACCAGACCGGCCACAACTCCGGGGTGGTCCACGCCGGCATCTACTACGAGCCCGGCGGACTCAAGGCGCGCCTGTGCACACGCGGCCGCGACCTGCTGCGCGGGTACTGCGCCGACCGGGGTCTGCCCTACGAGGAGTGCGGGAAACTCGTCGTCGCCGTCACCGAGGACGAGGTGGCGCGCCTCGACGCCCTGCACACCCGGGCCGACGACAACGCCGTCCCCGGGCTGCGCAGGATCGGGCCCGAGGAGATCGGTGAGATCGAGCCGCACACCATCGGCCTGGCGGCCCTGCACTCACCGCGCACCGCCATCACCGACTACCCCCGGATCTGCGGGTCCTTCGCCGAGGACATCGCCGCCGCCGGAGGGGAGATCCGGCTCGGTGCCCCGGTCACCGCCGTGCGACCCGACGGTGCGGGGCTGCGGGTCATCGCCGGCGGAGAGGACACGCGTGTGGACGAACTGATCGTGTGCGCCGGCCTGCACGGAGACCTCGTCTCCCGGGCCGCCGGGGACGAGGTCGGCCCGCGCATCGTGCCGTTCCGCGGGGAGTACATGCTGGTGCGCCCGGAGAAGGCGCACATGGTGCGCGGTCTCGTCTACCCCGTGCCCGATCCCCGTTACCCCTTTCTCGGCGTGCACTTCACCCGACGGGTCTCCGGGGACGTCGAGGTGGGCCCCAACGCCGTCCTCGCGTTCGCCCGCGAAGGCTATCGGCGTTCCGACATTCGCCTCTCCGATCTGGGCGACATGTTCACCTGGCCCGGTTTCTGGGCCATGGGGCTCCGCCACTGGCGCACCGGGATCGGCGAGATGTACGGGTCGTTCTCCACGCGCGCCTACATGCGGGCGGCACGTCGCTATGTCCCCGACATCGGACCGGCCGACGTGGTGCGGGGCGGGTCGGGCGTGCGCGCCCAGGCCCTGGACCGCGACGGCTCCCTGGTCGACGACTTCCGCGTGCACCGGTTCGGCCGGGTCACCGCCGTGCGCAACGCGCCCTCGCCCGCGGCCACGTCCTGCATGGCCATCGCCGAGCACATCGTCGACATCGTGCACGGCGGGAACGGTCGCCCGCCCGTCTGACCCTCCGTGCCCCCGTCGAGCCGCGGCGCCACCCGCCGCGCGAGCGGGGCGTGCCGCGCGAACGTCCGCCGGCCTCCGGGTACCGGAGCGCCGGACCGGACGAGGACGGCCGACGGCGCGCCGAGCACACCTGGACCGCGCGGTCGAACGGGAGCGGGACCCGGCCGCGAGCGGTGGCCGACCGATGTGAACGGTTCCGGTGAGGGGGGCGTCACAAACGTCGAGACGGGTCACCCCGTGCGCGACGTCGAAGAGCCGGAGACCGTATGAGCACCTCCCTCACCCCCGAACCGGGCCTCCCCGAACCGGGCGCCCCCGCCGGACCGCCGGTCGGCCTGACGCCCCTGCTCGCGGGCGATCCCCGTTCTCTGGGCCCCTACCGGCTGGTGGGCCGGATCGGCGCGGGCGGGATGGGCGCCGTCTACGGCGGGATGGACCCCTCGTCCGGGCGCTGCGTCGCGGTCAAGACCGTGCACGTCCGGTACGCCCGCGAACGCCGCTACCGGGAGGCGTTCGCCCGCGAGGTGGGCATGCTGGCCCGCGCCCACGGCATCGGCACCGCCGAACTCTACGCGGCCGACGTCGACGCCACGGTGCCCTGGCTGGCCTTCGAGTACATCCCCGGCCGTGACCTGCGCGCCCACGTGCGGGCCTTCGGTCCCCTGGAGGGGGAGATGCTGCGGGCGTTCGCCGTCGGCACCGCCGAGGGTCTGGCCGCACTGCACGCCGCCGGGATCGCCCACCGCGACATCAAACCCGGCAACGTGGTGCTGTCCCCGACCGGACCCAAGATCGTCGACTTCGGTATCGCCACCGAGATCGGCGCCGACCGCTCCACCGACCGTTCCGCCTCCTACGGCACCCCGGGTTGGGTGGCGCCCGAACGCTACACCGGGGTCACCGCGGCCCCGGCCGCCGACGTGTTCGCGTGGGGAGGACTGGTGGCCTTGGCCGCCACCGGCCGCGATCCCTTCGGGCAGGGCACGCCCCAGGAACTGCGGGCCCGGGTCGAGGCCGGGGACCACGACGTCGACGGGGTCCCCGAGACCCTCCGCCCCCTGGTGGAGGCGGCGTTGTCCGTGGACCCGGAGGCGCGTCCGCGCGCCGTGGCGCTGATGCGCGACCTGCTGCCCGAACCGGCGGAGGTCGGCCTGGCCGGTGAGGAGCGGGTGCCGGCCGCACGGACCCTGCGGGCGCTGCTGGACGCCCACTGGCGCGGTGTCGACGCCGCCGGACACGACCCGCTGCGCTGGGCGGGCGCGCTCGGGCTGACCTCGGCGGTCGGCCTGGCCGGTACCGCCCTGCTCTCCGGGACCGGCACGGGGACCGGGGGAGCGGGAGCGGCGGCCGCGGGGACCGCCGGAGGGGCCGCCACGACCGGTACCGCCGCCTCCGGAGCCACGGCGAGCGGCGGCGTGATCACCGGCCACACGGCCACCGGGGCCGCAGCCGGAACCCAGGGCGGCGGAGTACTGACCACCGTGGCCGGCTCCAAGGTGGCGACGGCGAGCGCCGGTGTGCTCCTCGCGGGGGGCCTGGCCACCGGGGGCTACCTGATCTACGACCAGGTCGCCGGCGGCCCGGAGGAGGTGGTGCTCACCGCCGCCGGGGTCCTGGAGGAGGGGGAGGGGTTCACCGCCCGGGTGGAGCGTTCACCCGTCGGCGGAGGCGGGCCGGTCGTCGAGGAGTACGCCTATTCGGCGGAGGGGCGGACCTTCCTCATGAGGGGAGAGGCGATGGGGGAGGGGACGGTCGCCGCCGCCGTCCATCGCGGCGAGCTGTACGTGTACGCCCCGCGCACGGAGGACCTCTCCATCGGGACCTGGTACGACTCGGCCGGGAGCGTGCCGGTCGACGCGAGCGTGACCGCCGACTCCGTCTCGTCCGCCCTGGTGACGAATCCGCTGCGGGCTCTGGCCGAGTCGGGCCGGGTGACGAGGGAGGAGGGGGAGGGCGTGTACTCCGGGCCGACCACGCTCGGGATCCTGGACGGGGGCGTGCTGACCGAGTCGGAGGCGGTCGGTCGGGTGGAGGTCGGCGGCGACGGAGCGCCGGTGCGGGCCGAGTACACCACCGACCGGTGGGAGGTGCGGATCGACTTCACCGCCACGGACGGGCCGGTCGTGGTGGAGGACCCGCAGCTGTCGTCCGTCGGGGACGGGTTCGGCTGGGCCGCTGTCCACGCGCCGGTGTGCGGGAGCGTGTCCATGGCCGGCCGGGAGTGGGACGTCCAGGCCAGCGGTTGGGAGGTGGACTGCGAGTACGCGATGGGGGTGTCGGAGATGATGAACGACGCCGAGTTCTACGGGGAGAACGCCGATCCGGGGCGTGCCGAGGTCCTGCGCGGCTACAGCGGGACCGGCGGTACCACCTGGCTGGTCGACGAGGCGATGGCCTGCTCCATCTTCCGTCGTGACCTCGGCGGGACGATCGAGGGGCGCACCTTCTTCCTCTCGCCCTGCACGCCGGTCACCGTCGTGGGCGAATCCGACGAGGACCCGCTCTTCTCCTTCGTGGAGGTGGAGTTCGGGGGCAGGACCCTGATCGACTACCACGAACGGGCCTGACGGGCCGAACGTGTCGGGGGCCGCCGCGCGGTGGCGGCGACCCCCGGACACAGGCCGGGCCCGCGTCCCCCAACGCGGGCCCGGCGGGCGCGGCCAGAAGCACTGAGTGCGGTCCGGCCGCTGGGAGGCGAACGTGGCGATGATCTCGTGTCGGAAACCCCCATTGCCGACACGAACGCGCACGTTCGCGCATGGTCTGTGATGTGGCGCCTCGGGGACCTTCAGGGTGGTGTGCGGGTGTTCGGGGTCTGCGGGGTTCTTCGGTCCGGGGTTTCGGGGCGCTTCATAGAGGAGAACGCTTCGTACAGGTGAGGTGTTCCCCGTGAGAACGCGGATTTTCGCGCCGCCCGGTAAAAAGCCGGTGCGGACAGGGCCACGGAATCCCTAAGCTCCCCTTCGCGCGGGTTCCCGCGACACGAACGGAGAAGGTGATCGGTGTGGCCGGGGTCATGACGCTGTGGCGTCCGACGGGTCCGGAGGAGCTCGCGCTGGTGCGCGCCTCGGGGTGGCGGGAGTGGCCGCCGCGCCTTCCGGAGCAGCCGATCTTCTACCCGGTCCTCAACGAGGACTACGCGGTGCGCATCGCCCGCGAGTGGAACCTGCCCCGGGACGGTGAGGGGCACGTGACCCGCTTCGACGTGGACGCCGACTTCGCCGCCCGCTATCCGGTGCGCCAGGTGGGCGGGAGCACGATCCTCGAACTGTGGGTGCCCGCCGAGGAACTGGCGGAGTTCAACGCGCACCTGGTGGGACCGATCCGCCTGGTGCGGTCCTTCCTGCCCGAGGACCCCGAGGGCGTGCGGGGTCGAGGGCCCGACCCGGGGGAGGCGGACACGCCGGGGTCCCGGACCGTCGAGTTCGGGGACCAGCGGGCCTGATCCGGATCGGGCCCGCCGGCGCGTCGTCGACCCCGGCGTCCTCGACGGGACCGTTACCGCCGCGTTCCCGGACGTGATCCGGGCGGCACGGTCGGCGAGGTGGGGGCGAAGACCGGCTGCCCCGTCCGGTTCCGGGGCGCAACGGGCCGGGGCTCGGCGTTCCGGGGTACGGGACGTCTGGGGACGGTGCCTTCACGGCCGTGTCGACGCGATGTCGGCACGGCCGTCCGTGCGTTCGGGCTCAGGCCTCGCCGAGGCGCAGCGCGGGGGCCAGGTCGGGGTCCAGGCTGCTCAGCGTCATCATGACGTCGGCGAGCGCGTCGCCCAGGACCACGGGCTGACGCGTGTCGTCGGTGGTGTGTTCGCGGTCGTCGGGTCGGTGGTGGGGAAGCCGCCGGGGGTCGAGGGTCACGGACATGCGGTTTCGGGCGCGGGTCGAGGGCGCGCCCTCCTCCTTCGGTGTGTTCGACGTCCTCGTCGTCCGGCCGACCATGACTCCGGGTGACCGGATCTGTGTCGGCTTTACCAGGAATAGCAGGTGCGGATGACATTCTGCGGATACGGAGAGTGCCTGTGGATGAACGGGGTCGGTCGTCACGGACACACGAGGGGAATAGGCGACCGGTCACCGTGGTTCGGGCATGGTAGTTTCTGGGGAAACTACTTCTTGGAAAGCTACTTCGGGAGCAGGCCATGCAGTTCGGAATCTTCTCGGTCGGCGACGTGACCACCGACCCCACCACCGGACGGACACCCACCGAGCACGAGCGCATCAAGGCCATGGTCGAGATCGCGCTCAAGGCCGAAGAGGTCGGGCTCGACGTCTTCGCCACCGGTGAGCACCACAACCCGCCGTTCGTGCCGTCCTCGCCGACGACCATGCTCGGCTACATCGCGGCCAGGACCGAGCGGATCGTCCTGTCGACGGCGACCACCCTCATCACCACCAACGACCCGGTGAAGATCGCCGAGGACTACGCCTTCCTCCAGCACCTCGCCGACGGCCGGGTGGACCTGATGATGGGTCGCGGCAACACCGGACCCGTCTACCCCTGGTTCGGTTACGACATCCGTGAGGGCATCCCCATGGCCCTGGAGCACTACAACCTGCTCCACCGACTCTGGCGCGAGGACGTCGTGGACTGGGAGGGCAGATTCCGTACACCGCTCCAGGGCTTCACCGCCACCCCGCGTCCCCTCGACGGCGTCCCGCCGTTCGTCTGGCACGGCTCCATCCGCAGCCCGGAGATCGCCGAGCAGGCCGCCTACTACGGTGACGGCTTCTTCCACAACAACATCTTCTGGCCCGCCACCCACACCAAGAAGCTCATCTCCCTGTACCGCCGCCGCTACGAGCACTACGGCCACGGCAAGGCAGACCAGGCCATCGTCGGCCTGGGCGGGCAGGTGTTCATGCGCAAGAACTCCCAGGACGCCGTCAAGGAGTTCCGGCCCTACTTCGACCACGCTCCCGTCTACGGCGGCGGCCCCTCCCTGGAGGAGTTCACCCGCGAGACGCCCCTGACCGTCGGCAGCCCGCAGCAGGTCATCGACCGGACCCTGACCTTCCGTGACATGTTCGGCGACTACCAGCGTCAGCTCTTCCTCATGGACCACGCCGGACTGCCGCTCAAGACCGTCCTGGAGCAGCTGGACCTGCTGGGCGAGGAGGTCGTCCCGGTGCTGCGCGAGGAGTTCGCCGCCAAGCGACCCGCCCGCGTCCCCGACGCACCCGTCCACGCCTCTCTGCTCGCCGCCAAGCGGGCCGAGGAGGAGAACCCGGAGGTCCCGGCATGACCGTCCGCCGCATCGTCACCGTCTCGGCGGGGCTGAGCACCCCGTCGTCCACCCGACTGCTCGCCGACCGGCTCACCGCCGCCACCGAACGCGCCCTGGGCGACAAGGGGATCCGTGCCGAGGTGCGCACGGTGGAACTGCGCGAGCTCGCCCACGACGTCATGAACGCCATGGTCACCCAGGTGCCCACCGGCGAGCTGCCGGGCGTGCTGGCCGACGTGGCCGACGCCGACGGGATCATCGCGGTCACGCCGGTGTTCAACGCCTCCTACAGCGGGCTGTTCAAGTCGTTCTTCGACGTGATCGAACCCGGTGTGCTGGACTCCGTCCCGGTGCTCATCGGGGCCACGGGCGGCAGCCCGCGCCACTCTCTGGTGCTGGAGCACGCCCTGCGGCCGATGTTCTCCTACGCCCGCGCGCTGGTCGTCCCGACCGGGGTGTACGCGGCCTCGGAGGACTGGGGCTCGGGCGACGGGGGCGCCCGTGAGCTCAACGAGCGCGTCGAACGGGCCGGCCGCCAGTTGGCGCTGTCGGCCGCCGACCACGAGAAGCGCGACGACGATCCCTACGGGGAACCGGTCGCCTTCGCCGACCTCATGTCCGGCCTGGGCACCTGACCCGCCCCGCGCGGCCCCGGGCCCCGGCTCGGCGGCCCGGGGCCGCGTTCGGGGCCGCCCGACCGTCAACGGCGCGCCCGCCCCGGCCGTCCGCGCCTTCCCGCGGGCGCCGGATCCCACGCGCCGGGCCGCCGACCTCGCCCGTCGGGCCCTCTTGCTCTCCATCGTCCGACAGGGGGGACGGTCCGGAGCGCGACGACCGGTGCTCCGCCGTGGATCGCGCGTCAGGCCGGCGCGACCTTCTCCGGCGCGCTCGGAAGGTGGGGGATCCCGGCTCGGAGGACCGGGTCGCACCCCTCGCCTTCGCGAACGGACTCCCGGCCCCCGCGATCCGAACGGTGTTCGGTAAAGTGGCCCGCATGGATTCCGTGCTCATCTACAGCGAGGTCCAAGGGCGCCTGCTCGCCCTGGCCGACGAACTCGACGCCGCAGCCCTGGACACCACCGTCCCCGCCTGCCCGGCGTGGACCGTGCGGCAGACCTACGCCCACCTGGCGGGACTGTGCGTCGACGTGGCCGCCGGAACCTTCACCCCGCCCGCCACCGACGAGGTCACCGCCCGCCAGGTCGCCGAGCGGGAAGGGCGGGACATCGCCGCCCTCTGCGACGAGTGGCGCGCGGCGACCCCCGCCCTCCTGGACCTGCTGGGCACCGAGACGCGCCTGCGCTACCGGCTGCCCGCCGTGGACGTGTGGAC
Source organism: Nocardiopsis sp. N85 (assembly GCF_028882275.1). Taxonomy (GTDB): domain Bacteria; phylum Actinomycetota; class Actinomycetes; order Streptosporangiales; family Streptosporangiaceae; genus Nocardiopsis; species Nocardiopsis lambiniae. The sequence goes on along the minus strand of NZ_JARBUT010000031.1, from coordinate 28,707 downwards.
CCACGAGAACGACATCCACGGCGCCCTGGGCATGGCGCCCGCCACCGGCCACGCCGACGCCCTGCTCGACTTCGCCCTGACCGGCCTGGGTCGGGCCTGGGCGGGGCGGACACCCGGGCTCACCGTCACCGCCACCGACGTCGACCGTTCCTGGACCATGGGGGAGGGCGACGGCCCGCACTGGCGCGGCACCGCCTTCGAGCTGTACCGCGCCCTCATGGGCCGGCGCACCCCCGGACAGATCGCCGCCATGGACTGGGCCGGGGACCCCACGCCGATCCTGGGCGCCCTGTCCCTGCTGCCCGCCGCCGAGGAACCCCTCGGCGTCTGAGCCGGCCCCCGCGATGGCGTGGCCCTCCGTCCCCGGCGACCTGCGACGGTGGCCGCGCCGCCCCGGGGGCGGGGACGCGTGCCGGGCACGGGTCCCCGACGAATCGGTTTCCCCTCCGTTGCGCCACCGCGCCGTCGGTGTTAACTTCTCCACATCGTTCTGGGAGCGCTCCCGTAAGGGGGCGTCCACGAACGAGAGGGACGCGACCCGTTCGTGTTCCGGCGGTGGTGTCGGTGCCGAGACCCCGTTCCCCGCCCCCTCACCAGGGTTCGCGGCCGTGCTCCGGTCCCGCCTTCGTCGCGGGTGTCCGGAGTCGCCCCGTCCCGTGATGCCGCACTGTTCCCGTGCGAGATGACAACGTTGTCTTTGTGGTTCGCACCGTCTTGACGCAAGAAGACAACGTTGTCCTTCACTTCTGAGGAGAAACCCCCCATGCTCCAACGTCTGTCCGTGGCCTTCGTGGCCCTGATCGGGATCGTCGCCCTCGCCTTCGCGTGGGTCGCTCCCGGTGCGCCCTCCCCGGCGCACCTCACCGCCTCCGGCCAGGCCGACACCGGCTTCCGGATCGAGAACGGCCGTCTCGTCGACGCGGCCGGCAACGACTTCGTCATGCGGGGCGTCAACCACGCCCACACCTGGTACCCCCAGGAGACCGGCTCCCTCGCCGACATCAAGTCGCTGGGCGCCAACACCGTTCGCGTCGTGCTCAGCAGCGGCGACCGGTGGACGGAGAACGGCGTCGCCGACGTGGCCGCGGTCGTCGCCGACTGCAAGGCCAACCGGTTGATCTGCGTGCTGGAGGTGCACGACACCACCGGCTACGGAGAGCAGGCCGGGGCCGCCACGCTCGACCAGGCCGTCGACTACTGGGTGCGCGTCCAGTCGGCCCTCCACGGCGAGGAGGACCACGTCCTGGTCAACATCGGCAACGAACCGTACGGCAACGACCAGCGGACCGTGTCGAACTGGGCGGCGGACACCTCCGCCGCGATCGACCGGCTGAGAGACGCCGGGTTCCACCACACCCTGGTCGTGGACGCGCCCAACTGGGGGCAGGACTGGTCGCACACCATGCGCGACGGCGCCGCCTCCGTGTTCGCCTCCGACCCGGACGCCAACACCGTCTTCTCGATCCACATGTACGGCGTCTACGCCCAGGAGTCGACGGTGGTGGGCTACCTGGAGCACTTCGTCGACGCCGGACTGCCCCTGATCGTCGGCGAGTTCGGGTTCGACCACAGCGACGGGAACCCCGACGAGGACGCCATCCTGTCGCACACCCGCCGGCTCGGGCTGGGCTACCTCGGCTGGTCGTGGAGCGGCAACAGCGGTGGCGTCGAGTACCTGGACCTGGTGGAGGACTTCGACGTGAACCGCCTCACCCCGTGGGGCGAGCGGCTCTTCCAGGGGCCCGACGGCATCGCCGAGACCTCCGTCGAGGCGCCGGTCTACGGTGACGGCGAACCGACCGAGGAGCCGACCGAGGAACCCACGGAAGGGCCCACGGAAGGCCCCGGCGAGGGTGACTGCGAGGCCGTCTACACCATCTCCCAGGAGTGGTCGGGCGGGTTCCGGGCGGACGTGACCGTCACCGCCATCACCGACCTGAACGGGTGGACCGTCACCTGGACCCACGCCCCCGGCCGGCACGTCGCCCACGCCTGGAACGCCGAGGTCACCGCCGACGGCGCGAACGTCACCGCCACCCACCTCCCCTACAACGGGACGCTCGCCGCGGGGCGGTCGACCACGTTCGGCTTCATCGGTACCGGTGAGGGGAGCCCGCAGGTCCCCGCGCTCACCTGCGTCTCCTGACGCCCGTTCCGACTCCGGCCGCGCGGAACCACCCCGTCCGCGCGGCCGGAGGCCGATCCCTCAGGGGCGGTAGGGGAGGCGGTCGACGGCGTGCACCTCGCCCAGCGTGGACCACTCGTTGCGCCCCAGCCGGGCCAGCGGCCGCAACCGGGTGACGTCGGGCAGGCCGTCCTCTCCCAACGCGGCGGTGTCCGCGGCCACGTGCACCACCCGGCCGAACACCACCGTCGAGGTGCCCAGCCCCACCGTGGAGTGGAGCACGCACTCCAGTGCCACCGGGGAGGCCGCCACCCGGGGCGGGCGCACCACCGCGCTCGCCTCCCGCCCGATCCCGAGGGCGTCGAACTCGCCCACCTCCGGCGGATAGGGGGTCCCGGTGGCGTTGACCTCCCTCCACAGCGGCTCGGAGGCCAGGTTCACCACGAACTCGCCCGTCGCCTCCACGTTGCGCAGCGAGTCCTTGCGCCCCATCGACGTGAACTGCACGATCGCCGGATCGCCGCACGCGATGGTGAAGAAGGAGTGCGGGGCCAGGTTGTCCACCCCGTCGAGGGAGGTGGTGGAGACCCACGCGATCGGCCGGGGCACCACCACCGCGGTCATCATCCGGTAGAAGGCCGGGCCGGGCAGGTCCTCGGGAGTCCATTCGGTGCGCATGACCCCCGATTATCCACCGTGCGCCCCCGGTTCCGTGACGACGACCGATCCGGTGGGCATACCACCGGGATGGAACTGGTCACCGAAGACGACATCCGCGCAGCGGCCGCCCGCCTCCGAGGGGAGATCGTGCGCACCCCCTTGACCGCCGGGCCGGCCCAGGGCCCGCCCTTCCTCCTCAAACCCGAGAGCCTGCAACCGACCGGCGCCTTCAAGCTGCGCGGCGCCACCAACGCCATCGCCCTGCTCGATCCCGCCCGGCGCGCCTCGGGCGTGATCACCCACTCCTCGGGCAACCACGGCCAGGCCCTGGCCCACGCCGCCGCCCGCTTCGGCGTCCCCTGCACGGTGGTCGTTCCCGAGGGCGCGCCGAAGGTCAAGGTGGACCGGATGCGCGCCCGGGGCGCCCGCGTGATCATGGTCCCGCCCGACCGGCGCGTCGAGGTCGCCGAGGAGACCTCCCGTGCCGAACGCCTCGCCCTGATCCCGCCGTTCGACGACCCCACCGTCATCGCGGGCCAGGGCACGGTGGGCCTGGAGATCCTCGAACAGTCGCCGGAGGTGGCCACGATCGTCGTCCCGGTCGGCGGGGGCGGGCTGGCCTCCGGGGTGGCCACGGCCGCCCTGACCGTCCACCCGCATCGGGTGCGGGTCATCGGGGTGGAACCGGAACTGGCCGCCGACGCCGCCGAGAGCCTGGAACGGGGCCGTCGGGTCGCCTGGGATCCCGAACGCACCCACCGCACCATGGCCGACGGGGTGCGGGTGTGCCTGTCGGACCTGACCTTCGAGCACCTGCGTCACCGACTGGACGGGATCGTCACCGTCACCGAGGACGAGATCGCCCGTGCCGTCGCCCACCTGGCCCTGGGAGCGCGCGTGGTGGCCGAACCCGCGGGGGCGCTGGCCGCCGCGGCGATCCTGGCGGGCCGGGTGCCCACCGTGCCGGGGCGGCCGGAGGCCACCGTCGCGGTGGTCTCCGGCGGCAACATCGACCCGGCCCTGTTCACCCGGATCCTCGCCGAACACGGCTGAGCACGTCCCCGCCGAGGAGACGGTCCGGGCGGCCCTGGACTTCCCGGCCGCCCCGGGTGAGTCGACGGCCCGGCCGGGGCCGGTCAGGCCGTGGTGCGGGTCCGCCCACGGTCGTCGGCCTCGCCGCGGGCCCGCTCCTCGCGGTCCTCGCTGCGGCGCAGTGCCATGTCGGTCAGGGCGGCCACGCCGAAGGCGAGCACGATCCCGATGATGAGCAGCAGGGTCCACAGGGCGGTGCCGAAGGAATCGGGGTCGGTCAACGGAACCTCCAGGGGGTACGGGACGCCGACACCCCCAACCGTAATAGGCGTTAACTTTCGGACCCAGTGTTCGCGAGGGTGAACTGTGCCATAATCCGCCGGATTCTGGGGATCCGTCGGTTCCGCGCCGAGCCCGCACACGACGAAGGGGGCCGGGATCGCACGCGATCCCGGCCCCCTTCGGAGCATCGAAGACGATCAGAGGATGGACCCCGGCGCGTACCCCGCCGCCTCCGGGCGCTCGGCCGTGATCGCGTCGATCCGGGCCACGACCGCCGCGACCTGCTCGGCCGCCGCGCCCGTGAACGTGATCCGGTCCGCCAGCAGCGCGTCCAGCTCCGCCCGGTCCAGCGGGAAGCGCTCGTCGTCGGCCAGCCGGTCCAGCAGCCGGTTGCCCACGCCCTCCTGGCGCATCGCCAACGCCGAACCCACCGCGTGCTCCTTGATCAGCTCGTGCGCGGTCTCCCGGCCCACGCCCGCGCGCACCGCGGCCATCAGCATCTTGGTGGTCGCCAGGAACGGCAGGTACCGGTCCAGCTCCGCCGAGATCACCGCGGGGAAGGCACCGAACTCGTCCAGCACCGTCAGCATCGTCTCGACCAGACCGTCGAAGGCGAAGAACGCGTCCGGCAGCGCCACCCGGCGCACCACCGAGCACGACACGTCGCCCTCGTTCCACTGGTCGCCGGCCAGCTCCCCGACCATCGACGCGTACCCGCGCAGGATCACCGTCAGCCCGTTGACCCGCTCGCACGACCGCGTGTTCATCTTGTGCGGCATCGCCGACGACCCGACCTGGCCCTCGGCGAACCCCTCGGTGACCAGCTCGTGCCCGGCCATCAGACGGATCGTCCTGGCCAGCGACGACGGACCCGCCGCCAGCTGCACCAGCGCCGTCAGCACCTCGAAGTCCAACGACCGGGGGTAGACCTGGCCCACGCTGGTGAACCGGTGCGCGAACCCCAGATGGGTCGCCACCTCGTCCTCCAACCGGGACAGCGCCGTCCGGTCGCCGCCCAACAGGTCCAGCATGTCCTGGGCGGTGCCCACCGGGCCCTTGATCCCGCGCAGCGGGTACCGGGCGATCAGCTCCTCCAGCCGCCCGTACGCCACCAGCACCTCGTCGGCGATCGACGCGAACCGCTTGCCCAGCGTGGTGGCCTGCGCCGCCACGTTGTGGGACCGGCCCGCCATCACGGTCTCGTCGTACTCGGCCGCGAGCCGGCCCAACCGCGCCAGCAGCGCCACGGTGCGGTCGCGCACCAGCAGCAGGCTGTCGCGCACCTGCAACTGCTCGACGTTCTCGGTCAGGTCGCGCGAGGTCATGCCCTTGTGCACGTGCTCGTGCCCGGCCAGGGCGTTGAACTCCTCGATCCGCGCCTTGACGTCGTGGCGGGTGACCCGCTCACGGTCGGCGATGGACCCCAGGTCCACCCGCTCCAGGACCTTCTCGTAATCGGCCACCACGCCGTCGGGGACGTCCACGCCCAGACGCGCCTGCGCGCGCAGGACGGCCAGCCACAGTCGCCGCTCGGCGACCACCTTGTACTCCGGGGACCACAACCGGGTCAGCTCCGCCGAGGCGTATCGGGCGGCCAGGACATCGGGGATAACGGGTTTCGCGCTCACGTTCGTCCACCCTACCGTCCTGAGCAGGGACGCCCGCGCCCCGGAGTCGCCCGACGGGGTGGGGCGGTCCCCACCCCCGACCCGGTGCCCCGGCCGATTCCCCCGGGCGCCCCGACTTCCTAACGTGAGGGCATGACCACCGGAACCGTGCGACCGCGCACACCGAACACCCTCATCGGGGCGCTGGCCCGACCTCGCTTCCTCCTCACCCCCTGGCCCTGGCGGGCCCTGCTCCACTCGGTGGGCACCTCCGTCGTGGGCCTGGCCGTCATGGTGATCACCGCACCGATCTACTCGCCCTGGGCGATGGTCCTGGGCCTGGTGATCAGTCGCCCCTGGGACACGATGGAGATCGGCCGGCCCTCCGTCATCGGCCTCCTGGTGGGGCTGTTCATGATCGTGGTGTTCGCACCGCTGGTCGCCCTCCCCGTGGGCGCCCTCGAACGCCTCCGCCTGCGCACCGTCTCCGCGGGCCCCTTCAACCACGGCCACCGCGAACCGCCGCCCGGCCTGTGGGGGTGGGTCAGGACCCGCTACACCGAGAGCGCCACGTGGCGCGAGGTCGCCTACATGTTCCTGCTCATGCCCCTCTCCCTGCTCGTGATGATGATCCTGAGCGGTCTGGCCGGCGCGGCCGCCGTGACCGCGCTGGCGCCGCTCCTGATGCGGGACACCCCCGACGCCATCATCGACCTGGGCTTCCACACCGTCACCACCGTCGAACAGGCCGTACCCCTCGTCTTCCTCAGCCCGCTGGTCGTCGTCGTCCTCCTCTACGCCTCGGGGATCCTGGCCCAAGGGCACGCCGTGATCGCCCGTGCCCTGCTCGTCGGCCCGCCCAAGGAGGAACTGCGCGCCGAACTCACCGAGGTCACCGACTCCCGGGCCCGCCTCGTCGACGCCTTCGAGTACGAACGCCGCCGCATCGAACGCGACCTGCACGACGGCGCCCAGCAGCGCCTGGTGGCGCTCAACATGGACCTGGGCATGGCCCGCCTGGACCTGGAGGAGGGCTCCGAGGCGGACCGGCGCGTCGTCGCGGCCCAGCGCAAGGCCGACGACCTCATCACCGAGCTGCGCGAACTCGTCCGCGGCATCCACCCGCGCGTCCTCACCGACCGCGGACTGTCCGCCGCCCTGGGCGAACTCGCCGACCACTCGCCCGTCCCCGTCACGGTTCGGACCGACCTGCCCCGCCGGCTCCCCTCCCACGTGGAGGGCACCGCCTACTTCGTGGTCGCCGAGGCGCTCACCAACGTCTACAAGCACACCGAGGCCGCCACCGCCACCGTGCACGCCTCCCTGCTCCCCGGCCCCGGCGGCGACACCCTGGTCGTGGAGGTCACCGACCACGGTCCCGGCGGCGCCGACCCCGGCCGCGGCAGCGGCCTGACCGGGATGCGGGACCGGATCGCCGTCATGGGCGGCACAATGGACCTGTCCAGCCCTCCGGGAGGGCCCACCCGCATCCGAGTGGAGCTGCCGTGCACGATCGACCGGACGGACCCGGTGAGGTGACGCCCGTTCCCACCGTGCTCGCCGAGGACGGGGTGCTGCTGCGGGAGGGGCTGATGGGCGTCCTCGAACGCTTCGGGTTCCCCGTCGTGGCGGCGGTCGGCGACGGTGACGACCTCCTGAAGGCCGTCGACGAGCACCGGCCCGGCCTGGTCGTCACCGACATCCGCATGCCCCCCGACTTCACCGACGAGGGACTGCGCGCCGCCGTCGAACTGCGTCGCCGCCACCCCGGCCTGTCCGTGGTGGCGCTCAGCCAGTACGTCGAACTCAGCTACGCCTCCGACCTGCTCGACTCCGGTGACGGTCGGGGCGTGGGCTACCTGCTCAAACAGCGCGTGGGCGACGTGCGCGAGTTCGCCTCCGTGCTGCGCCGGGTGGTGGAGGGCGCGACCTTCGTCGACCCCGAGGTGGTCCGCCAGCTCCTGCGCCGCCGCTCCGACCCGCTGGAACGGCTCACCCCGCGCGAACGCGAGGTCCTGGCCCTGATGGCCGAGGGCCACTCCAACGGGGCCATCGCACGAGAGCTGGTGGTCAGCGACGCCGCCGTCGGCAAACACGTCGGCAACATCCTCGCCAAACTCGACCTGCCCCCCGACGAGGACGTCCACCGCCGCGTCCAGGCCGTCCTGGCCTACCTGCGCGGCAGCTGACCGGCCCGCGACCGGGGCCGGCCCCGACGGTGATCCGTCGGAGCCGGCCCCGGGCCGGGGGTCAGTCCTTGCCCGTCCAGTCGATCGCCACGACCGGCTCGTCACCGACCACCCACGCGTCGTGCCGGGGCGGGACGAACGCGGTGCAGCCGGCGGTCACCTCCTCCTCGGCGCCGTCCTCCGGCCGCACCCGGAGGGTGCCCGACAGGAGCAGAACGGTGTGCGTGAGCTCGCACAGGTCGGTGCCGGCCCTCTCGCGCATGTGCTCCGACCAGCGCCATCCCGGCTCCATGGTGGTCCGGACGACGTTGTGGCCGCCGATCCGCACCATCTCGGCGTGCCCGTGGTCGAAGGACTCCCGCGTCTCGGACGCGTCGAAGTCGCCGACCTGGACCCGGTCCGCCTCCTCCTCGTCCCAGGCCTGCACGGTGACCTGGTGCGCGATCCCCCCGTCGCGCAGGTCCATCATCGTGCTGCTCATGACCATGTTGCCTTCGGGGTAGACGCACCGCTCGGTATAGGCGACGTGGTCGCCGTCGCTGACCACCTGGAGGATCTCGTGCCTCATCTCCCGCTCGCACAACTCGCGCACGACCGGGGCGATGGCGTCCTTGCCGTGCCACACCGCCGGCGAACCCGGCGGGGTCCGCTTGTCGAACATCTCCATCTCGGCGTCGTCGGTGAACATCGCGATCAGGGTGTCGGCGTCCGACTCCTCAAGGGCTCGCCGGTACGCGTCGGCCTCGAAGGAGATCGTTTTCTGTGCGGACATGTCCCACTCCTCGTACGAAGGGAAAGGTCGCGGGCCGCGGCACCGAGGGGCTGTCCCGGGGGCGTCCCACCACACCAGGTTGCGCCCCATGTGGGTTCTCCGGGTGTCAAGAATCGGTCCGTTCTCGGCAAGAGGCGTGACGGCCGGGGCGCCGAGGGGGCGGCCCGGCCTCCCCGTATCGTGGTCGTGCGGGCCGCCCCGCACCCGGCCCCGGCGCGAGACCCCCGCGCAGCCCTGGAGGAGAGCCGATGAGACCGACCGTCGCCGCCCCCGAGAGCGTCACCTGGACCGTCCACCTGGACCGCGCGATGTGGGTGGCGGGTGTGCGCGCCCTCATGCTCCAGGCCCTCCACCCGGTGGCCATGCGGGGTGTCTGGCAGCGTTCGGACTTCCGTTCCGACCCCACCGGCCGGCTCCTGCGCACCGCCCACTTCGTCGCCGTCACCACCTACGGCTCCCCCGAGGAGGCCGATCGGCTGGGCGAGCACGTGCGCCGGGTGCACCGGTCGCTGTCCTTCACCGATCCCGACACCGGACGCCGCCACCGCGTCGACGAACACGACCTGCTGGTGTGGGTGCACTGCGCCGAGGTCACCTCCTACCTGGAGACCGCGGTGCGCGCCGGGGTGCCCCTCACCCCCGCCGAGTGGGATCGCTACCTCGACGAACAGTCGACCACCGCCACCTACGTCGGCCTGTCCCGGGACGACGTGCCCCGCTCGGTCGCCGACATGCGCCGCTACCTGGCCTCGGTGCGACCCGCCCTGCGGGTGACCCCCGAGGCGAGGCTGGCGGTCCGGTTCCTGCTGTGGCCCAAGGTCCCCGACCACCTGGCCGCGCTGGCCCCGCTCAAGCCCCTGTGGTTCCCCGTCGGCGCCCTGTCCTACGCCACCCTGCCCGACTGGGCGCGCCGCGAGTACGGGGTCCTGCCCTCGCTCCCCGGCGCCGGGGCGGCGGCCACCGCCGGTCTGCGCGCCCTGCGCCGCGGACTCGACGTCGTGCCCGAGCGCTACTACAACCTCATCTTCGACGAGGCCACCGTGCGCAGCGCGGAGGAGGCCAGGGAACGCCTGCTCGCCGCCGGGTACCGGGTGGAGAACGGGTTCCGCGCACTGCGTTCGCGCACCCGCTTCCGCCCCCCGGAGGTGCCCGCTCCGAGGTCTCCGGCCGACGCCTGAACGCCTGGTCGGGCACCGGCCGGACATCCGGGAGGACCGCCCGCCGGACGTGACCGATCACGCGTGGCCGTGTTCCGTGACGGTGGATAGCATTCCCGGCGGGCGCCCGCCGAGGGGCGATCGGTCACGTGGACGGGAAGAGGCGGCGATGACACGGCCGGGAATCGAGGGGACGATCGGGACGACCGGCGTCGACGGGGTGCGCATGCTCACGGTCCGCCACGACGATCCCCGGGTGGAGGGACTGCTCGCCGGACTGTCGGAGGAGTACACCGAACGCTACGGTGCCGAGGGCGCCGCCAACGAGCTGTCCCGCTACCCCATCACCGAGTTCGCCGCACCCCACGGCCGGGTCGTGCTCGCCGAACTCGACGGTGGGATCGTCGCCGGGGGAGCCCTGCGCCCCTACCGTCCGCGACCCGGGATCGCCCCGACCACCGCCGAGTTCAAGCGGATCTGGACCTCCTCCCGGCACCGACGGCGCGGCCTGGGCCGCAAGGTCATGACCGCGCTGGAGGCCGCCGCCCGCGAGCTGGGCTACCGCGACGTCATCCTGTTCACCGGGCCCAACCAGCCCGAGGCCGTCGCGCTGTACGAGCGGATCGGATACCGGTGGGTGGACCCCGCCACCATCGACGACCTGCCCTACTCCAGGGCCATCCCCTTCGTCCACGGACTCTGACCTCGCCCTTCGGTCCCCTCCTGCCCGAAGAGGAGAGCGCGGGACCACCCGCCGGCGGTCCGGGGCGCGCCGACGTCCGCTCGGGGGCCGACGCGCGCCGGTACCCACCTTCGCCCGCTCCCACCTGCGCCGTTGATGGTAACGAGGGCATAACACGGGGTGTCCGTGCGTTATGGGGTTCGCTATGTCCGCGTAACGGTCACGGCACCGACCGTCCCCCTACGATGGGCGGCGAAGGCCGTCACCGGCGGCCCCGTTCGGCCGTCCACCCCACGGCCACCGACGACCACGACGAGGAGAGTCACGACGTGAGCGAGCAGCAGCGCCCCGGAACCGACCCGAGCACCTTCGTGTTCACGCCACGCAAGAACGGCCAGGCGCAGACGGTCTCCGACGAGCTCGCCGCGTGGATGAGCACCGGGTGGGCCGACACCGCCCGCCGCGACCTCGACCCCATCGAGCAGGCGGAGCACACCGCCCGCCGCCGCGCCGCGCTGGGCACCGCCTTCCCCGGTGAGCGCCTCGTCATCCCCGCCGGGCGACTGCTCACCCGCTCCAACGACACCGAGTACCCGTTCCGCGCAGCCTCGGACTACGCCTACCTCACCGGCGACACCTCCGACGGCGGTTGCCTGGTCCTCACCCCGCGCGCGGACGGCGGCCACGACTCCGTCCTCTACCTCAAGCCGCGCTCCGACCGCGAGAACGGCGAGTTCTGGCTCGGCGGCTACGGCGAGCTCTGGACCGGTCGCCGCAACAGTCTGTCCGAGGCCGCCGACCTGTTCGGCGTGCCCACCGCCGACGTCACCACCCTCACCGACGTCCTGCGCGCCACCGACACCGCCGTGCGCGTCGCGCGCGGCCACGACGCCGAGCTCGACGCCATCATCGACGAGGTGCGCGCCGACGTCGACGAGGAGGCCCGCGCCAAGTCCGCGACCCTGGACGAGGAGTTCGCCATCACCCTGGCCGACCACCGTCTGGTCAAGGACGAGTGGGAGATCGCCCAGCTCCAGCTGGCCGTCGACGCCACCGTTCGCGGTTTCGAGGACGTCGCCAGGACGCTGCCGCAGGCCAAGGACACCTCCGAGCGCTTCATCGAGGGCACCTTCTTCCTGCGCGCCCGGGTGGAGGGCAACGACGTCGGTTACGGCACCATCGCCGCCTCCGGCCCCAACGCCACCACCCTGCACTGGACCCGCAACGACGGACCCGTCCGCGACGGCCACCTGCTGCTGCTCGACGCCGGAGTGGAGACCACCGGCCTCTACACCGCCGACGTCACCCGCACCATGCCGGTCTCGGGGACCTTCACCGATGTCCAGCGCAAGGTGTACGACCTGGTGTACGCCGCCCAGGAGGCGGGCATCGCCGCGGTCGCCCCGGGCGCCCCGTTCATCGCCTTCCACCAGGCCGCCCAGCGGGTACTGGCCGAGGGCCTGATCGAGTGGGGCCTGCTGGAGGGCCCGGTGGACCGCGTCCTCGAACTGGGGCTCCAGCGCCGCTACACCCTGCACGGCACCGGCCACATGCTCGGCCTGGACGTGCACGACTGCGCGGCCTCCCGCCAGGAGGTCCACCTGTACGGCGACCTCGAACCCGGCATGGTCCTCACCGTCGAGCCCGGCCTGTACTTCCAGGCCGACGACCTGACCGTCCCCGAGGAACTGCGCGGCATCGGCGTGCGCATCGAGGACGACGTCCTGGTCACCGAGGACGGCCGCACCGTCATGTCGGCGGCCCTGCCCCGCTCCTCCGCCGAGGTCGAGGCCTGGCTGGCCGAGCGCCTGCCGCGCTGATCCGACCCCGGGCCCACGGCCCGACTCCGGCTCTCCGGGCCGTCCTTCCGTCCCCCCGGGAGGGCGGCCCGGCCCTTGTCCCGGATTCCCCGGGCGGGTGTCGAATCCGGGACCCGTCGTCATCCTTGCGAACCGTCCCTCCGGGTGGTCACGTGGAAAGACGACGAGAAGGAGCCGACATGCGCTACGTCCTCCTGCCGCACGACACCGAACCCGCCGAGGGGGGATCCCGCAGGAGGAGGTCGAGGCCGTACGGGAGGCCTTCGGCGCCTACGGGCGTGCCCCTGGAGGCCGCCGAGGTCCCGGCCCGGCCGCGCCCCCGCCCGCCTGGACGGTCGAGGACGCCCGGTGCGCGCCCACCTGCTCCGCGCCCCGGGCCGCACGGCCGAGGCCCGCGCCGCCTACGACCGGGCGGTCTCCCTCACCACCGACCCGGCCGCCCGCGCACGCCTGGAGGACGAACGCGCCTCCCCGGGGTGATCCGGCGGCGGCCCGGTCCCGGAGCCCGGGTGCGGCCTTCCGCCCCGGACGAGGACGGTGCCCCCGGCACAGGCCGCCGAGGTGGGGCCCACCGGACGGTGGACCTTGGTCCCTCAGGGGACGAAAAGCGTTTCCCGGGGATTTTTCGGATGCGAATATGTGCCTTTTGTGATTTTCTTTCCCGTGCTCTTATCCGTGCCTTCCAGATTTTCTGTATCCCTTGTGAAAAGCGTCGTTTCCCGCTCCCCGGCCTGCCCTAACATCCGACTGTCATGAGGAAACGGCCTCGGTCGCCGCTTTTCGCGCACCGGGTCCACGACGCGGCCCGACGGGCCGTGGACAGGGGTGGACATGATTCGCTCGTCGGTGGAGCCGACGCGGACCTCCGCGACCGCGCACCCGGACGGGACCACGGCGGAACGGCGCGGCGGTGCGGAATGGTGGTGGTTCAACGCACGGCTGGAGACCGACGGCGGACCGGTCGGCCTCGTGGTCGCCTTCCTCCGGCACCGCTTCTTCGACCCGGACGGCGCGCCCGCGGACTCCCACGCCGTGCTCTGGGCGCGCAGCGGCCCCGCCGCCGCCCACGGCGTCGAATCATGGATGGACACCGGCTGTCTGGAACTCCTGCGCGCCGCGACCGCCGCCGACCGCGACACCGATCCCCGCGTTCGCGACGCCCTGTCGGAGACCCTGCTGCGAGAGGGCGCCCTGCGGCCCGATCGGGTCCTGTCCGCCCCCGTCCGCACCGGCGGCGACCGGCTCGACCTGGACTTCGGGGTGGCCGTGCTCCGCGAGGACGGCGACGACCACGTGATCGAGGCCGACGGCGCCACCGGCTTCTCCCTCCGCCTCACCCCGCGCAAACCCGCCCTGCGCAGGTCCCTGCCCGGGGCGGGAAGGTGGTCCCCGCCCGACGCCGTCCGCACCCGCGTCCACACCGTTCCGCGCCTGGAGGTCCGGGGCGTCATACGAGACGGCCGGCGGGCGGAGCGGGTCACCGGGGACGGCTGGTACGAGCACATCACCGCGGACCCCTGGCACCGGGCCGACCGCCCCGGCCCGGCGGCCGATCCGGTGTGGACCTGGGCGGGACTGCGCCTCGACGACGGCCGGGAGGTGGAGGTCCACCGCACCGGGCCCGCCGAAGCCGGCGCGACCGTCGTGGCGATCTCCCCCGAAGGAGAGCCGGTGACCGCCTCCGCGCGCGTGACCGGCCGGGACCCCTGGACCTCCGTGTCCAGCCTCAACACCTACCCGACCACCTGGGAGGTGGACGCCCCCGACCTGGGCCTGCGGCTGTCCGTGCGGTCCTGGTTCCCCCGGCAGGAGATCCGCTCCCTGGTCCTGGGGCCGGGCATGCTCGCCGCGCACGTCGACGCCGAGGGCGACCTGGCCGGGAGGCGGGTGCGCGGCCACGGAGTGTGGGAGGAGCATCCCGCCAACCGGATCGGCGACTTCGAGCGGCATGTCACCAGGGTTCGTGAGGTGACCCGTGCGGAGATCGACCGCCTCTACCCGCCGCGCCCCCAGGACACCCCGCTGAGCGCCGCCGGCTGTGAGGACCTCCCCGAACGGCTCGATCCCGGCTCCGTGAACGACCTGCACGCCTCCCTCATCGAGCCGATGCGCCACGCCACCGAGGGGCTGGGCAAAAGCTGGCGCTCCTACGTCACGGTGGCGGTGATCGAGCTGTGCGGCGGAGACGGCGAACTCTACCGGCCCCTGCTGGCGGCCACGGAACTCCTCCACACCGGCTGCCTGGTCGTCGACGACGTCCAGGACGGATCACCGCTGCGCCGGGGGCGTCCGGCGGCGCACACCGTCTTCGGCGCCCCCGCCGCCATCAACGCGGGGACCGCCGCCTACTTCGCGTTCGACCGGGTGCTCGACGAGGTGCTGCCGGACGACGACGCGCTGCGGCTACGGGTCTACCGGACCTACCTGTGGGCGTTGCGGGCGGGCCACGCCGGCCAGGCCCTCGACATCGCCGGGCACCGTTCGGCCATGGACCTGGCGGTCGCCACCGGGAACGCGCGGCCGCTGCTGAACCGCATCCGCACGACGCACCGCCTCAAGACCGCCGTCCCCGTCCGGGGGGTGGCCGAGATGGGGGCCCACATCGCGGGCGCCGACGAGACCCTGCTGCGGGCCCTGGGCGACTACTTCGAGGCCGTCGGACTCGCCTACCAGATCAGCGACGACGTCATGGACCTGCGCGGCGTCACCGCGCGCTCCTCCTCGGGCGGCAGCGAGCGCACCAAGCACACCGCCGAGGACCTGCGCGCGGGCAAGGCCACCATGCCGCTGGCCCACGCCGTGACGCTCCTGCCCGCGGATCGCGCACGCCGGATCTGGGAGACCGTCCGGGACGGCTGCGAGGACCGGGACACCATCGCCTCCGTGGTGGCGGAACTGGAGGCGTGCGGGGCCGTGGCCGCCTGCGACGAGGAGGCCGCACGCCTGGTCTCGGAGGCCTGGGAACCCCTTCAGGACCTGCTGCCCGCGGGATGGCTCACCGCGCAGATGCGCGCCCTGGGCACCTACGCGGCACGCCGTGAACCCGAGTGATCCCCGTGCGCCGGGGCGGTCCCCGAGCGGCCGCCCCGTAACGATTCCCGGCCCCGACACCATCGGAGGTGCCCCGCCGTGCCCACGACCACCCTCACGGTCACCGACGTCCACAAGTCCTACGGCCGCCGCGCCGTGCTGCGCGGCATCGACATGCGCGTCCCCCCGGGCAGCCTGGCCGGGGTGGTGGGGGAGAACGGGGCGGGAAAGTCGACCCTCCTGCGCATCCTCGCCGGGCGCCTGTCCCCGGACCGGGGCACGGTCGAGCACCCCGACGAGGTCGGTTACTGCCCCCAGCGGGCGGTCCTCAACCCGGCCTTCACCGTCGCCCAGCACCTGCGCTTCTTCCAGGTCGCCTACGACCTGCCGACTTTGGACCGCGCCCGCGAGCTCACGGAGGACCTCAACTTCACCGACTACCTCGACCAGCCGGTGGGCACGCTCAGCGGGGGGACCCGCCAGAAGCTGAACCTGACACTCGCCCTCATGCACGATCCGCCGCTGCTCCTGCTGGACGAGCCCTACCAGGGATTCGACTGGGAGACCTACGAGCGTTTCTGGGAGCTGGCCGCCGGGCTGGCCCGGCGCGGACGCTCGGTCCTCGTGGTCTCCCACATCGCCTTCGACACCGCACGCTTCGACATACTGTGGCGGATACGCGACGGGGTGCTGGCGGAGGGGACCCGCGCGGCCTCTCCCCACGGGGCGGGGGCCTGACCGTGCGACGCGCCTGGACCCGTTACGCCACCGCCACCCGGTACGCCCTCGTGGAGCATCTGCGCAACCGGCTCGCCCTGCTGCTGGTGGTGTTCTTCATCCCGGTCTGGATCACCCTGGTCTACCTGGTGATCGCCGACGCCGACGTGCCGTTCCTGCTGCGCGCCACCGACGAGACCCTCGTCGTCCACGGCAACCACGTCAGCAAGATCTCCGGGGCGATCAACGCGGTGACGCTGATCGTCGGCTTCATGATGTTCATCGTCACGTTCCGGTCGGCGGAGTTCGACGAGCGACTGGCGGTGGCGGGGTATCCCCGCGCCCACCTGCTCGCCGCCAAGCTGACCGCCCTGCTCGCCTCCGCCGCCCTGGTGTGCGCCTACGCGCTGGCGGTCATCCACCTCTACTGGTCGCCGGAGCGGCCGGTGGTGCTGTGGCTGTCGTTGCTGGGGGCGGCCCTGGCCTTCGGGGGCATCGGGGTGATGCTGGCGTCGGTGCTGCGGGGCGAACTGGAGGGGATGTTCTGCATCATCATGCTGTCGATCATCGACATGGGGCTCCAGAACCCGGTCTCCAACCCTGCCTCGGACAGCGGTGTGGTGGCCTTCCTGCCCACCTACGGGACCATGCAGACGTCGGTGGCGGCGGGCTTCGGCGGGACGATGCCGGTGGCGCATCTGTTCCTGGGGCCGCTGTGGTTCGGGGGAGCGGTGCTGGTGGCCGCGGTCGCCTTCCGGCTGCGCACTCGGGACCGGCGGCGCTCCCTGCTCGCCCTCCCGGCCCGCGTGTCCCGCACCCTTCCGGGGGCCGCCCTTCCGCCCGACCCCGCCCGCACCGGCCCGACGGACCCGTCGGCTGTGCCGGGGGCCGACGCCCCGGGCCTGCGGCCGGGGTGAAGGCAAGACCGCTGGTCGGAGCCGTAGGTGGACGTTGTACGCTCTTCGGGCCAGTCGTACTCCACTTCGTGGGGCAGGGAACCCGGTGCGAATCCGGGACTGACGCGCAGCGGTGAGGGTGACGGGCGGGCACGCTCCGGGACTTCCGTCCCGGGCAGCCACTGGGGCATCGCCCCGGGAAGGCGCTCCGCACCGGCCGACCCCGAGTCCGAAGACCTGCTGGCGCTGGCGGTCACGGGCCGCCAGGTCACCCGCGGGCCCCGCGTACGGGCCCCCGAACCGAAGGACGTGCATGTTCCCCGCGGACGCCCCCGCGCCCCGCACCCGGCGCGACCGCTGCCCCGGTGCCCTCAGACCCTGGAGGGCCGAGGACGGCCTGCTGGTCCGGCTCCGCCTCATCGGCGGACGCCTCCCGGCACGGTCCCTGACCGCCCTGGCGGCCGTCGCCCGGGAGTACGGCTCCGGGCGAGTCCACGTCACGGGGCGGGCCAACCTCCAGGTGCGCGCCCTGCCCGAACGGGACGGGCGGCTCACCCCGGACGCGCTCCGCGCCCTGGAGGCGACCGGGCTGCTGCCCTCGCCCACCCACGAACTCGTCCGCAACGTGATGGTCTCCCCGCTCACCGGCCTGGAGGGCGGGCGCGCCGACCTGCGCCCGGTCGCCGCGGCCCTGGACGAGGCCCTGTGCTCGGCCCCGCACCGCGCCGCCCTGCCCGGCCGCTTCCTGTTCGCCCTCGACGACGGACGCGGCGACCTCGTGGCGCGCACCTGCGACCTCGGCCTCGTCGCGCTCGACGATCGCACCGCCCGGCTGCGGATCGGTGACCAGCACGGCCCGGTGGTCCGACTGGACGAGGCGGCCGACGCCCTCGTCCGGCTCGCCGACGCGTTCCTGGAACGGCGCGGCGACGGCCCCGGAGCGCCGTGGCACGTCGCCGAGCTCCCCTTCCCGTTGTCCGCCCCCGAACCGCCCGACCCGCGCCTGCCGGACCCCGCCCCGCCGCTCCCGTACGGCCCGCTGCCCTTCGGCGGACGCCACGTCCACGTGCCCGAGGAGGGCCTGGGCCGCGCCGACGCCGACGCCCTCGCCGAGGAGGCCCTCGCCGCCGGCGGGGAACTCGTCGTCACGCCCTGGCGCGGCGTCCTCGTCCCCGGGACGGCGCGGTGACCGCCCCCCGCCGGCCGAACCGGCACTACGGGTACATCGACGACGGCCCCGCGATCTACGTGGACTCCTTCGCCCTCATCCGCGAGGAGGCGCGTCTGGGGCACCTGCCCGCCGACGCCGAGCGTCTCGCCGTGCGGATGATCCACGGCACCGGACAGGTGGACCTCGCCGCCGACCTCGTGGTCCACCCCGATCTGGTCAGGGCCGCCCGGTCCGCCCTGCGGGCGGGCGCGCCCGTGCTGTGCGACGCGACCATGGTCGCCACCGGTGTGACCAGGAGCCGCCTGCCCGCGGACAACGAGGTGCTGTGCCTCCTGGGCGACGACCGCGTCCCGGGCCTGGCCCGCCGCTGGGGCACCACCCGGTCCGCCGCCGCGGTCTCCCTGTGGGAGCCGCGGCTGGAGGGCGCCGTCGTCGCCTTCGGCAACGCGCCCACGGCGCTCTTCCACCTGCTGGAGATGCTGGTCGACGGAGCCCCGCGCCCCGCGGCGATCGTCGGCTGCCCGGTCGGGTTCGTCGGCGCCGCCGAGTCCAAGCAGGCCCTGGAGGAGTTCGCCGACCGCCACGGCGTCGACATCCCCTACGTTCTCGCCCGCGGCCGCCGAGGCGGCTCCGCGATGGCCGCCTCGGCCCTCAACGCCCTCGCGAAGGAGGAGGAGTGACCGGCAGATTCCACGGTGTCGGGGTCGGCCCCGGCGATCCGGAGCTGATCACCCTGAAGGGCGCGCGCCTCATCGCCGCGGCCGACGTCGTCGCCTACCACTGCGGCCCGGGCAAGGAGTCCAACGCCCGCCGCACCGCCCGGGACCTCATTCCGTCGGAGGCGGTCGAGGAGAGGCTCGTCTACCCGGTGACCACCGGGACGGCCGACCACCCGGGCGGCTACCAGGGGGCCCTGGCCGACTTCTACGAGGAGTCCGCCGCCCGCCTGGCCGCCCACCTCGACGCCGGGCGCGACGTCGTCCTGCTCTCCGAGGGCGACCCGCTGTTCTACGGGTCGTACATGTACATGCACGACCGACTGGCCGAGCGGTACGGGGCCGAGATCGTCCCCGGGGTGCCCGCCCTCGCCGCCGCCACCGCCGCCGCGGCCGCCCCCCTGGCCCGCCAGACCGACGTCCTCACCGTCCTGCCCGGGACCCTGCCCGAGCCGGAGCTCGCCCGTCGCCTCGCCGACACCGACGCGGCCGTCATCATGAAGCTCGGCCGCACGTTCCCGGCCGTCCGCCGCGCCCTGGAGGCGGCGGGCCGGCTGGAGCACGCCGTGTACGTGGAGCGCGCCTCCATGGAGGGCGAGCGCCGCCTGCCGGTGGCCGAGGTGGACCCGGACGCGGTGCCCTACTTCTCCCTGATCCTGGTCACCGGGGACAGCCGCAACGGCACCCGCTCCCGGAACCGGGACGCGGCGGAACCGGCGGCCGATACCGGACTCCCGGCGTCCGCGGAGGAACTGCTGGTCGTCGGCCTGGGCCCCGGACCCGACCGCTGGCTCACCCCCGAGGTCCGGGAGGCGCTCGCGGGGGTGGACCACGTGGTGGGCTACGGGCCCTACGTCGCCAGGGTCCCCCAGCGACCCGGGCTGATCCGGCACGCCTCGGGCAACACCGTCGAGCTCGACCGCGCGCGGCTCGCCCTCGACCTGGCCGCCAAGGGTGAGCGCGTCGCCGTCGTCTCCGGCGGCGACGCCGGGATCTTCGGCATGGCCACCGCCGTGTTCGAGGCCGCCGAGGACCCCCGGTACCGGGACGTGTCCGTGCGCGTCCTGCCCGGGGTGAGCGCCGTCCAGGCGGTCGCGGCACGGGCCGGCGCCCCCGTCGGCGGTGACTTCGCGGTCATGAGCCTCTCGGACCGACTCAAACCGTGGGACGTCATCGAGCGCCGCCTGCGCGCCGTCGCCGACGCCGACCTCGCCCTGGCCCTCTACAACCCCGCCTCGCGCTCTCGCACCGGGCAGATCGCCACCGCGCGACGCGTCCTGCTGGAGCACCGCGACCCCGACACGGTGGTCGTCGTGGGGCGGGACGTGGGCCGGGACGGGGAGGACCTGACGGTGACCACCCTGGGAGGGCTGGACCCCGCCGCCGTCGACATGCGCTGCCTGCTCATCGTCGGCGCCTCCGGTACCCGGGTCGCAGCCTCGGGCCGTGTCTGGACCCCCCGGTGGGTGAAGCCGTGACCGTCCACTTCGTGGGGGCCGGCCCCGGTGCCGCGGACCTGCTGACCGTGCGCGCCACCCGGATGCTCGGCGCGGCCGACGTGGTGCTCTACCCCGGGACGTACCTGGACCCGGACGTCCTGTCCCACTGCGCGCCCGGGGCCGACCTGGTGGACACCCAGGGCCTGGACCTGGACGGCATCACCGACCGGCTGGTCGTGGCGCACCGGGCCGGGCACGACGTCGTCCGGCTGACCTCCGGCGACCCGTCGCTGTACTCCGCCCTCGCCGAGCAGACCCGCAGGCTCGACGCGCACGGGGTCCCCTGGGACGTCACTCCCGGCGTGCCGGCCTACGCCGCGGCCTCGGCCCTGGTGGGCCGGGAGCTGACCGTGCCGCTGGTGGCGCAGTCGGTGGTGCTCACCCGGACCCGGGCGCGCTCGACCGCCATGCCGTCGACCGAGTCCCTGGCGGCGTTCGCCGCGACCCGGGCCACCCTGGTGCTGCACCTGGCGATCACCCGGGTGCGGGCGCTCATGGAGGAGATCGCGCCCGAGTACGGCGGGGACTGCCCCGTGGTCGTGGTCCACCGGGCCAGCCAGCCGGGTGAGGCGGTCCTGCGCGGGACGGTGACCGACATCGCCGACCGGGTGGAGGAGGCCGGGTTCCGGCAGGCCGCGGTCATCCTGGTGGGGTGGGCCCTGGACCCGCGGGGCGGCGGTGACTCCTACCTCTACGACCCGGCCCGCCCCAGGCCCGGCGGGTAGCCTCGCGGTTCCGGCCCGCGAGGGCGTTCCTGCCGGTCGCCCCGGATCGGACCGCCCGTTCCGGGCCCGCCCACCGTTCCCCCTCGGAGGCCCGCCCGGGCGCACCGGCCTCGAACGGGGGGCTCCGTGCGGCCCGTCGACGTCAGGGCGCCGGCGCGTTCCCGGCCCGGCCGTCGCCGGGCACCGCGTGGCCGCACGGCTTCACGGGTCCGCCCCTCGGCACGGTGCGGTCTCGTCCGGGAGTGGCGCGTCCCCGGTCCGGGCACCGCACGGCTTCACGGGTCCGCCCCTCGGCACGGTGCGGTCTCGTCCGGGAGTGGCGCGTCCCCGGTCCGGGCACCGCACGGCTTCACGGGCCCCAGGACCACTGGGTGACCGTGCGCGCGGGCGTCCACCCGGTGAACCCGCCGATCGGAGCGGCCGTCTCGACGGAGATCCGGGTCAACTCCCCGCCGTGGTCCCGGTGCGCCTCGGCCAACAGCCGCTCGGTCTCCAGGGTCACCCCGTGCACCACCAGGCGGCCCCCCGGGCGCAGCGCCCCCAGACAGGCCTCCAGCACCCCGGGCCGCGTGGCGCCGCCGCCGACGAACACCGCGTCGGGTCCGGGCAGCGCCGACAGCGCTTCCGGGGCGCGCCCGGTGACCACGCGCAGCCCCGGCACCCCGAGCCCGCCCGCGTTGCGTCCGATCCGCGCGGCCCGCTCGGGGTCGGCCTCCACCGCCGTCGCCGTGCACGTGGGGTGCGCGCGCATCCACTCGATCCCCACCGACCCCGCACCGGCGCCCACGTCCCACAGGTGCAGACCCGGGGCGGGTGCCAGCCGGGCCAGCGCGGAGGCGCGCAGGTCCCGCTTGGTGATCTGTCCGTCGTGTTCGTACGCGTCGTCGGGCAGCCCGACCGCCAGGCCGTAGCCGGGCGGGCCGACGAACTCCAGGGCGAGCACGTGCAGCGCGGGCACGGACCCGGGGTCCACCCGGGACCATCCGTCGGCCGTGCCCTCCAGACGCGACTCGGCGTCCGAGCCCAGGTCCCCGAGCACGGTCATGCGGCTGCCCCCGTACCCGGCGCCGCTCAGCAGGGCGGCCGCGAGCGCGGGGGTGCCCGCGTCGGAGGAGAGCACCAGCAGGCGCCGGCCGGGGGAGGGCCACCGCAGCAGCAGGCGGGGGTCGCGTCCGACGAGGGTCACCACCGCGCACCGTTCCGCGGGCCAGCCCATCCGGGCCCGGGCCAGAGCCACCGAGGAGAGGGCGGGTTCCACCCGCACCGCGTCCGCGCCCAGCAGGTCGATGAGCGTGGTGGCCACACCGGACACCAGCGGATCGCCCGAGGCCAGGGCCACCACGGACCCGCCGGCGCAGGAGGCGAGCAGCGGCGGCAGCCCCTCCCGCAGGGGTGAGGGCCAGACCTCGCGGCGCTGCCCCGCCCGCTCCGGCAGCATCGCCAGGTGCCTGCGCCCCCCCAGCACCACACCCGCGTCCAGCACCGTCCGGCGCAGGCGCTCGGGGAGCCCCGGCCAGCCGTCGGCGCCGACGCCGACGACCGTGACGCGGGGTTCGGGGACGGGGCGGGTGTCGATGCTCATGGGGTGGACGCTATCGTCGAACCCTGGTGCGAGGTGCTCCGGCCTCCCCACCATCGGAAACGGTGGGAAGGGCGGCCGGGGAGAATCTGGGAAGCCGGTGAGATTCCGGCGCAGGCCCGCTGCGGTGAACCGAGCCTCCGTACAGGAGGACCCGGCAAGTCCGAAGACCGGCCCCGCACCCGTCAGACCCATGGCGAAACGAGCGGGAGCCTCACATGCCATTGCGGCCATCGCATTACCCCTTCTCCGCGATCGTCGGCTGCGACACCGAGCCGCTGGACGACCTCGGGCTCGCCCTGGTCCTGGCCAGTGTCTCCCCGGAGATCGGCGGCGTCCTGGTACGGGGGGAGAAGGGCACCGCCAAGTCCACCGCGGTGCGGGCCCTGGCCTCCCTCCTGCCGCCCGTCGAGGTCCATCGGGGCGACCGCTTCTCCGTTGACCCGGCCGACCCCGCACAGGAGTCGCCGGACGGCCCCTTCCCCTCCGACACGGCCGTGGAGAGCCGCCCGGTACGCCTGGTCGAACTTCCCGTGGGCGCCACCGAGGACCGCGTCCTGGGCTCCCTGCACCTGGAGCAGGCGCTCACGCACGGCCAGGTCGCCTACGAACCCGGCCTGCTGGCGCGGAGCCACCGCGGTCTCCTCTACGTGGACGAGGTCAACCTGCTCCACGACCACCTGGTCGACCTCCTCCTCGACGCCGCCGCGACCGGCCGGGTGACCGTGGAACGCGACGGGTTCTCCGTGGAGCACGCCGCGCGGTTCCTGCTCATCGGCACGATGAACCCCGAGGAGGGTGAGCTGCGTCCGCAACTCCTGGACCGGTTCGGGCTCACCGTCGAGGTCTCCGCGCCCTCCGACCCCGCCGCCCGCGTCGAGGTGGTCCGCAGGCGCATGGCCTACGACTCCGACGCCGTGGCCTTCACGCAGCGCTACGGTCAGGCCGAGAAGGCCCTCGCCGAGCGCATCGCGGCGGCCCGGGACACCGTCCGGCACGTCCGACTGTCCCACGCCGCCCTGCTGAAGATCGCCCAGGTGTGCGCGGCGTTCGAGGTCGACGGCCTGCGCGCCGACATCGTGACCGCGCGCACGGCCCTCGCGCACGCCGCCTGGGAGGGTCGGACCTCGGTCACCAGGGCCGACATCCGCCGCGCGGCCCTGCTGGCGCTGCCGCACCGGCGCCGCCGCAAACCCTTCGACGCGCCGGGCATCGACGAGGAGCTTCTCGACCGCGTCCTGGGAGACGAGGAGCCGCCGCCGGACGACCCCGAACCGCCGGGCGGCTCCGACGACCCCGCCCCCGGTGAGGACGGCGCCGCCGACACCGACGGTTCGGAAGAGGGCCCCTCCCAGGCCCCGGACACCGGTCACGGCGAACCGGACGCGTCCCCCGCACCGCCCCGGGGGCCGGAGGACTCCCGGGAACCGGAAGCGTCCCAGGAGCCGGAGGAGTCCCGGGAAACGGAGGCCGACGGCACGGAGCCACGGCCCACGACGGGCACCACGGTCCGGGCGAGCACCCCCTATCGCCCCCGGGCGTTCACCGTGCGGGGCACCGGGGCCGGCGCCGACGGCCGACGCAGCCGCGCCATCGGCACCCGGGGCCGCAGGATCGGCGCCGAGCCGCCCGGTCGAGGCTCGGGAGGCTCGCTCCACCTGGGGGAGACCGTCAAGGCGGCGGCCTCCCGCCCCCACGGCGGCGGTCGGGTCGGCCTGCTGCCCCGCGACCTGCGCGTCGCGGTGCGCGAGGGCCAGGAGAGCAACCTGGTGCTGTTCTGCGTCGACGCGTCCGGCTCCATGGCGGCGCGCAAGCGCATGGGCGAGGTCAAGACCGCCATCCTGTCCCTGCTCCTGGACGCCTACCGGCGCCGCGACAAGGTAGGCCTCGTGACCTTCCGGGGAACGAGGGCCGAACTGGTGCTGCCGCCGACCCGTTCGGTCGACACCGCCGCCGCCCGCCTGGACGCACTGCCCGCCGGAGGGCGGACCCCGCTCGCCGAGGGCCTGCTGGAGGCCGCCCGGGTCCTGCGGCGCGAACGCTTGCGCGATCCGAGACAGCGTCCGCTGCTCGTTCTGGTGACCGACGGCCGGGCCACCGGCGGCCGGGGTTCCGTCGGCCGCTCACTGGAGGCCGCCGACCACGTCGCCGGACTGGGTGTGGCCACCGTCGTCGTGGACGGTGAGTCCGGTCCGCTGCGGCTGGGACTGGCCGCCGATCTCGCCCTGCGGCTGGGAGCCGACCACATCCCCGTGTCCGAGGTCAGCGCCGACGCGCTGGGCGACGCCGTGAGAGAGAGGGCCGCCTGATGCCCCAGGGCAAGCCGCTCGTCGTCCCCGACGACGGGCTCACCACGCGCCAGCGCCGCAACCGACCCGTGCTCGCCGTCCACACCGGTGACGGCAAGGGCAAGTCGACCGCCGCGTTCGGGCTCGCGCTGCGCGGCTGGAACCAGGGCTGGCGGATCGGGGTGTTCCAGTTCGTGAAGTCGGCGAAGTGGCGCATCGGCGAGCAGACCGTGCTCGAACGCCTGGGCCGGCTCCACGAGGAGACCGGTGAGGGCGGCCCGGTGGAATGGCACAAGATGGGCTCGGGCTGGTCCTGGAGCCGCCGCCAGGGCAGCACGGAGGACCACGCCGCGGACGCGGCCGAGGGCTGGGAGGAGATCAAGCGCAGGCTCGCCGACGAACGGCACGACCTGCTCATCCTCGACGAGTTCACCTATCCGATCCACTGGGGCTGGGTCGACGTCGAGGACGTCGTGGCCGCCCTGCGGGACCGGCCGGGCCGCCAGCACGTGGTGATCACCGGCCGCCGCGCCGCCCCCGAACTCCTGGAGGTGGCGGACCTGGTCACCGAGATGACCAAGGTCAAGCACCCGATGGACGTGGGCCGCAAGGGCCAGCGGGGGATCGAGTGGTGAGGACCCCGGCGGCTTCCGAGCCGACGGGGACGTCCCGGCCGGCACCCCCGGTACGGCCGACGTCCCTGCCACGACTGATGGTCGCCGCCCCCATGACCGGGCAGGGCAAGACCACGGTCGCGACCGGGCTGATGGCCGCCCTCCGTGA
The DNA here is from genome assembly GCF_028882275.1 of Nocardiopsis sp. N85. Lineage (GTDB taxonomy): Bacteria > Actinomycetota > Actinomycetes > Streptosporangiales > Streptosporangiaceae > Nocardiopsis > Nocardiopsis lambiniae. The sequence goes on along the minus strand of NZ_JARBUT010000031.1, from coordinate 2,977 downwards.
CGCCGGACACGTGGTGAGCGGCCACAAGGTCGGCCCGGACTACATCGACCCGGGCTACCACGCCCTGGCCACCGGTCGCCCCGGACGCAACCTCGACCCCCACCTGGTCGGTGAGGAGCGGGTGGCGCCGCTGCTCCTGCACGGGGCCCGGGGCGCCGGCCTCGCCGTCGTCGAAGGGGTCATGGGCCTGCACGACGGGCGGATCGGCACCGGCGGGTTCGCGTCGTCGGCGCACGTCGCGGCTCTGACCCGGACACCGGTGGTCCTGGTCGTGGACGTGTCCCGCATGTCCCGGTCCGTGGGCGCCCTGGTGGCGGGCATGGCCGACTACGACCCGTCGATCGAGGTCGTCGGCGTGATCCTGAACAAGGCCGGTTCGGCGCGCAACGTCGCCGAGATCACCCGCTCGGTCGCTCCGCCCGTCCTCGGTGTGGTCCCCCGCGACGAGCGGATCGCCAGCCCGTCCCGCCACCTCGGGCTCGTCCCGGCGTCGGAGCGGGAGGACTCGGCGCGGGTGGTCGAACGCCTCGGTGAGCACGTCGCGAACCATGTCGACCTGGACGCCCTGCTGGAGGTGGCCCGCTCCGCGCCCGCCCTGGACGCCCGCCCCTGGCACCCGGCCGAGGAGGTGGCGGCACCGGGCGCGGGCCCGCGCCCGGTGGTCGCCGTGGCCGGAGGCCGTGCCTTCACCTTCCGCTACACCGAGACCGAGGAGTTGCTCACCGCCGCCGGCTGCGAGGTCGTCGGCTTCGATCCGCTCGGTGACGCCGGGTTGCCCGCCGGGACCCGGGGCGTCTACCTGGGCGGAGGCTTCCCGGAGGTGTACGCGGGCGAACTCGCCGCGAACCGGGGCCTGCTGGCCGACCTGCGCGACGCGGTACGGGACGGGGTGCCGACCGTCGCCGAGTGCGCGGGTCTGCTCTACCTCGCGGAGTCGCTCGACGGTCGGTCCATGGCCGGTGCCGTCCCGGCGCGCGCCCGGATGACGGAGCGCCTCACCCTGCGCTACCCCGAGGCGGTCTCGCCCCGGGACACGCTGCTGACCCGGGCGGGGGAGGGGGTGACCGGGCACGAGTTCCACCGCACCCGGATCACCCCGGAGACCGGTGCGGACGGGCCGGCGTGGGAGATCGAGGGAGCCGGGGAGGGGTTCGCCTCGCCGACCCTGCACGCGTCCTACCTCCACGTCCATTGGGCCGGGCACCCCCGGCTCGCCGCCCGCTTCGCCGACGCCGTGTCCGGTTCCGGCGCCCTCGCGGCCGACCGGCCCGCCCGGGAGGGGGCGCCGCACACGGGCGGCGGGTCCGTTCTCCCACGGACGCCACCGGCATCGGACGGCGCGCCCTCGCCCCTCCCCGACCCGAGGTCCGCTCTCTCCGGTCCGATCGGGGAGCGGCGGGCGAGGGCGGCAACGGCCCCGGAACCGCCTTCCGGGGACGCCCACGGCGCGCCGGGCCCCGTGTCCGGGCCCGCCGCGACGGACATCCCCGACACGTCACCGGTGGACCCGCTGCGCCACCACGGCGACGCCGAGACCGGCCCCGGGCTGCTCGACCTGGCGGTCAACGTGTACGCGGGCCCGCGCCCCGACTGGCTCGACCGCGCCCTGCGCGCGAGCCTGGACGACGCCGCCGCCTACCCCGACCCGGCCCCCGCGCGCGCCGCCATCGCCCGCCGCCACGGACGCGACCCCGCCGGGGTCCTGCCCACCGCCGGGGCCGCGGAGGCGTTCACCCTCATCGCGCGGCTGCGGCCGTGGCGCCGACCGGTGGTCGTGCACCCCCAGTTCACCGAGCCGCACGCCGCCCTGGAACAGGCCGGGCGCACCGTCACCACCGTGCTCTGCGAGGAGGGCGACGGCTTCGTCTTCGACCCCACCGCCGTTCCCGAGGACGCGGACCTGGTGATGGTCGGCAACCCCACCAACCCCACCGGGGTCCTGCACCCCGCCGAGACGCTGCGCGCCCTCCGCCGCCCCGGCCGCCTCCTCGTCGTCGACGAGGCGTTCATGGACGCCGTTCCCGGCGAACCCGGGTCACTGGCGGGGGAGGGGCTCCCGGGTGTGGTGGTCCTGCGCAGTCTCACCAAGCACTGGTCGATCCCCGGCATCCGGGCCGGATACCTCGTCGGTGACCCGGCGGCGGTTCGCGAGCTGGCCCGGGTGCAGACGCCCTGGTCGGTGTCCGCGCCCGCGATCGCCGCCACCGTCGCCTGCATGAGCGACGAAGCGGTCGCGGAAGCGGAGCGCCGCGCGAAGGAACTCGACGACCGGCGCATCGAGCTGGAGGCCGGGCTGCGTGGAGCGGGGATCGGGTTCGTGCCCTCCCGGGCCCCGTTCGTCCTGGTGAAGGCGGGCCAGGGAGTCCACGCGCGGCTGCGGGAACGGGGCATCGCCGTACGCCGGGCCGACACCTTCCCCGGTCTGGACGCCGCCTGGGTGCGCGTGGCCGTGCGCCCGTCCGAGACCACGCGCACGCTGCTCGCCGCCCTGTCGGCGGGGTAGCCGAGCGGCCGTGTTCCCGTTCCCGGCGGGCGGGTGGACGCGGGCACCGCCCGGGTTCTGAGCCCGTGGGCGGGGGCGGGCGGGTCGGTGCGCGGCCACAGCACCAGAAGGAGGGCGTCGACGTCGGGGGCATCGACCATGCCGGTGGGGGACCATGCCGGTGGGGGTGACGGCCCAGAACACCGGGTGGCGGTGGCGGGCCTGGATCCGTGCGGCCTGCGCGTGCTCGCGGGCGAACTCCAAGCGATGGCCGCGCAGGCGGGGCAGGCAAGGCCCTCCTCGGTGCGGTACACGCGCGGGGTGTGGCTGCCGTTCGGCCTCCCGGCCGCCCGGAGAGGCTGTGGCGGAGGGCATCGGTGGCGAGTGCGCTGCCGAGCCCGCTGCCGAGCAGGGGGAACAGGGAACGGTGGTCGCCTAATGGGACTTGCCAGGTCGGTGAGACTTGGTGCCGTAGCCGCCGGCAGGTGAGCACTT
>NZ_JARBUT010000030.1 GCF_028882275.1 Nocardiopsis sp. N85 | reverse complement strand
CCTGTGGTGGGGTGGGAGAGTAGGTTGCCGCCACGGTTTTTTTTCGGGTTGAGAGCCTTCCGTTCCTTTTTTTGGGGGTGGGGGGCTTTCCCTGTGTGTGGGGTTGGTGTGTTGGGGGGTCGCCGTGGGCGGCCCCCCTCTTTTTTTGTGTGTGTGGGGTGGTGTGGGGTGGGGGGTGCTTTTTTTCGTGTTCGGCTGGGTCGTGGTGGTCGGGCGGGGGTTCGCGCCCGTCCCCCGGGGGGCGCTGTTCTCCTTCGGCCTCGGCCACAGCGCCGCAGGTGTCCGGGAAAAAGGGAAAAGAAGTCCCCCGTTCCCACTCCCGCAGGAGCGGACGCCCATCCACCCGGTCTGGTACCTCGGAAGGCCGCGCCCCCCGGATCAGTGGAGGGAGGTGTGCCCTATCGATGCCGGTTCCGCGTGGGCGTGGAGGTCCGCCGCCTCGATCTCCTCGCGGGTGATCCCCAGGATGAACGCGATCGTGTCCAGGTACGGCACGTTCACCGATGTGTCCGCCTGTTGGCGCACCACCGGTTTGGCGTTGAACGCGACCCCGAGTCCCGCCGTCTGGAGCATGTCGAGGTCGTTGGCCCCGTCCCCCACCGCGACGGTCTGTTCGAGCGGCACACCGGCCTCCGCCGCGAAGCGTTCGAGGGTGACGGCCTTGCCCTTGCGGTCGATGATGGGTCCCACCAGCCCGCCGGTGAGCTTCCCGTCGACGACCTCCAGCGTGTTCGCGGCGGAGTAGTCGAGTCCCAGCCGTTCCACCAGTACATCGGTGATCTGGGTGAAGCCGCCGCTGACGATCCCGCACTCGTAACCGAGTCGCTTGAGGGTGCGGATGAGGGTCCGGGCCCCGGGGGTCAGCTGGATCTCCTGGCAGACCTTTCCGATGGCGTCGGCGTCCAGGCCCTTCAGGAGGGCGACGCGGCGGCGCAGGGACTCCTCGAAGTCGAGTTCGCCGCGCATGGCCTGTTCGGTGACCCGGGTGACCTCCTCCTCGCAGCCGGCGTGGGCGGCGAGGAGTTCGATGACCTCACCCTGGATGAGGGTGGAGTCGACGTCCATGACGATGAGGTGCTTGGCTCGGCGGTGCAGGCCGCTGGGCTGGACGGCGACGTCCACGCCCTGGGTGGCGGCCTCCATGGCCAGTTCGGCGCGGAGCTGGGCGAGACGGGCTGGATCGCCCGCCGCTCCGGAGATCTCCATTTCCACGGAGGTGACCGGGAAGCTGGAGAGGCGCTCTATCCGGTCGATGTTGGCGCCGGCGCGGGCCACACAGGAGGTGATGGCGCCCAGGGCCCCGGGGCGCAGCGGGTCGGCGAGCACGGTGACGTGCAGCCGATCGTTGGCGGAGGAATCGTTGACCCGATGCTCACCGGAGGCGTAGTCCACCTCCATGTCGAGGTCGATCGCGGTCTTGTCGAGAGCGTGGCGGACCTCTTCGAAGACACGACGACGGCTCACCCCGGGGGCGACACGCTCGTCCACCTCCAGGACGGTGCCCAGGACGAGGCGCCCGGCCAGGACGACCTGTTCGAGGTCGACGATGGTCACGGGGAAGACGGAGAGGGTGCTCAAGAGGCGCGCGCTGATGCCCGGTCGGTCGCGACCGGTCACCGTCACCGACAACGTGGTTTCATCATTCATGGCGCCACCCACGGTACTCGGCCGCCCGATGGTCCCGACGCGCAGGCCGTTCCTTTTCGCAGCTAGTTCACCATGTGGACACTCTGCGGGCCCGGCGGCTCACTTCCTCTTCTTGGACTTGCGCGGTTTCTTCGCTTTCACGGAGACACCGCCCAGCATGCAGGTGCCGGTGAGCCGGATGACGGGGGCGTTCGGGTCGGTGACCTGGTCGGTCCCGTGCAGTTCGGTACCGCCCAGAATTCCCGACGTGTCGTTGATCACCCTGACCCCGTAGGGCACGGTGATGTCGACCCCGCCGAGGATGACGGCGACCTGGATCGTCACTTCGCGGCGGCTGAGAACGGCCTCGCGGAGGTCGAGGTCGACGCCGCCGCACAGGACGGAGATGTTGGTACGGGGCTCGACGAGCCAACGGCCCTTGCGCTCGCAGCCGCCGAACACGGCGACCATGTTCTCCGAGCCCTTGCTCTGGCCGGCGAGGTCGCGTGCCTCCTGGCCGAGGATCTCCATGCCGTCGGGGGCGCCGGGGATGCCGGGGGCGTGTTCCGGGTGGAAGGCGTCGTGTCCGGGCCCGGGGAGGTCGGACACGATGGGCCCGAGTTCGCCGATGGTCTTGGCCCTGTAGAGGGTGTCGAGGCGTTCCTCGTGCTCGACAGGGCTGAGCCGGCCTTCCGCCACCGCCTCGCGCAGACGTTCGGCAACCATGTCACGGTCCGCGTCAGAGGCTCGGATGTGCTCGGGCTGCATGGTGGCGGGTCTCCTCATCGATCCGTGGGCCGGGTTTCGACCGCACCTCAAGTATCGGTTCGCCCCCGGTGTCGGCGGATCAGGTATCTTCCCTGGTCCTACCCTGAGACTTCCTCGCCGTCGTCCGGGTCGGTTCCCGATCCGAGGCCGGGGCCCGGATCCCTCACCCTTCCAGGATGCCCCGTGAGGGGCCGCCGCGTCACCCCTGTCACAGGGGTAGGGCCGCGTGCGCGGCCACGAGGGCCCGGCGCACCGCCGCGTCGAGACGGCGAAGGGCACGCCCGCGCGCGTCCACCTGGTGGGAGTTGATCCCGCGGCCGCCGTGGGGGTCGGCGAGGTCGACGATCGTGGCCAACCGGGCGGCCTGTTCGGCGACCCCCCGGGCACGGCGCGGGTAGCCGGGTGCGAGGACGGCGGGCGCCGAGTCGAGCGCGTCCACCCTCTCTCGCACACCGGGGGCGAAGGCGGCGATGTCGTCGACGCCCTCCATATCGCGGGCGACGTCGATGAGGGTGAGCTTGAGCACCTGTTCGGCCTCGGCCAGATCGGGCACCTGGGGGATCGTGTCGTTGGCCGGATACGGGGTCCAGGAGACCCCCACATAGGATGAGCCACGCCGGTCGGTCGTGGGGACCAGCCCCACCTGACGGTCGGCGAGTCGGAGCAGGACCCCTTCCCGCGCTTCCAACGCGGCCTGGTTGAACTCCCCGGGGCCGACCAGGCCGAGCGGATCCCCTTGCGCGGGCAGCGCCAACCGGAACATCGACGGTCCCCCGCCGGGAAGGCCACGAAGTCGTACCAGTGCGGTCCGCAGCGGTACGCCCTCCTCGAAGGGCAGGTCGCCCGGCGGTACCGTCCCGATGAGGCCGGGACCGTCGCGCCGTTCGACGGCGTCCACGGCGTCGTCAAGGCCGACGTGCCCGGACAGCCAGGCGTTGCCCCAGGCGACGAGTGAGGCGGACGTGGAGTGCATGGATCCAGGGTAGGTCGGGCCTGCGCCGGCTCGGGACGTGAGCGACGTGAGGGAGAACGATGGACGGTCGGGTTCTGGGCCTGGGCGGGGTCACCGTACGGCGGGGCGACTCGCTCCTGTTGAACGGTGTCGACTGGTCGGTGCTGGAGGGTGAGCGCTGGGTGGTCCTGGGCCCCAACGGCGCGGGTAAGACCACGTTGTTGAGCGTGGCCTTCAGCCAACTCCATCCGACCTCGGGAGAGGTGGAGATCCTGGGCGAGAGCCTGGGCAAGGTGGACGTGTTCGAGTTGCGACCGCTCATCGGTTACGCGGGCGCCGCGGTGGCCGGCCGTATTGAAGAGGGCACCCCCGTTCTGGACCTGGTGCTGAGCGCCGCCTACGGGTACCTGGGCCGGTTCCGTGAGGAGTACGGCGTCCCGGACCTGGGTCGGGCCCGGGCGCTGCTGGGGCACTGGGGCGTGGGGGACCTGGCCGACCGGGAGTTCCAGACCCTGTCGGAGGGCGAGCGCAAACGGGTGCTGATCGCCCGGGCGTTGATGTCCGACCCCGAGCTCCTGCTGTTGGACGAGCCGGCGGCCGGGCTGGACCTGGGCGGCCGTGAGGACCTGTTGCGCCGGTTGGGGGCGTTGGCCCGCAACGAGGCGGCGCCCGCTCTGGTGGTGGTGTCGCACCACGTCGAGGAGATCCCGGTGGGGTTCACGCACGCGTTGCTGCTGCGCGAAGGCGGTGTGGTCGTCGCGGGTCCGCTGGACGAGGTGATGACGGCCGAGAACCTGTCGGAGACGTTCGGGCTCCCCCTGAAGGTGGAGCGGGACGGCGAGCGTTGGAGTGCCCGAGCGGTCTGATCCCCTTCCCACCAGGACCTCCCCTTTCTCCCTCCCCGGCCGGCGGTGTCTCCGCCGGCCGTCGTCTTGTTCCCGCATCCGCCGCACACGCCCCTTGCCCGATTGTTCGGCCCTGGGCAAGGCGGGATAAGGGGCACGAAAACCGAGCCATCATATTGTCCTTAAATACTGTTTCTGTCCGGATATGGCTCGTCGGATGCGCATCGGGTAGCGTCTTCGGCGGTGAGCGGATCGCTCCATTTCGGCGCGCTTTATGATCATCGGGTGGGCGGGATCGTGCGGTGCGCGGTCCGCGCCCGCGTTGCCTGCCACCCCAGCCAGGAGATCCGGAGCTGCTCTGATGTCGATGTCGAATACCACCTCGGTGCGGAACAAAGGGGTGGTCGCATGACCATGATCCTCATCGTCGCGCTTTTCGTCGCCGTTCTCCTGCTCATCTTCTGGCGGAGTGTGCGCATCGTTCCGCACTCCATGCAGGACGTCGTCGAACGGTTCGGTAAGTTCCACCGCACCCTGGACTCGGGTTTCAACGTCGTCATTCCCGGTGTCGACCAGATCCGCGAGCGCATCGACCGCCGTGTCCAGGTGGTGAGCTTCCCCCCGCAGTCCGCGATCACCGAGGACAACCTCGCGGTGGAGGTCGACTCGGCGGTCTACATACGGGTCAGGGACGCCTACAAGGCCACGTACGAGGTCGCCAACTTCATCCAGGCGGTCGAGCAGCTCACCCTGGCGACGCTGCGCAACGTCATCGGCGGCATGAACCTGGAGGGCACGCTCACCTCCCGCGACCAGATCAACCGCGAGCTCAAGACGGTGCTGGACGAGGCCACCAGCGACTGGGGCATCGAGATCAGCCGCATCGAGCTCAAGGGCATCGAACCGCCGTCCTCCGTGCAGGAGGCGATGGAGATGCAGATGCGCGCGGACCGGGAGAAGCGCGCGCAACTGCTCAGCGCCGAGGGTGAGAAGCAGTCCGCGGTGCTGCGCGCCGAGGGTGAGCGCGCCGCGGCGGTGCTGCGCGCCCAAGGTCAGGCCGAGGCGCAGATGCTCACGGCCAGGGCCGACGCGGACGCCCAGACGCTGCGCGCCCGAGGTGAGGCCGACGCCATCCACATGGTGTTCAAGGCTTTGCACACCAGCCGGGTCGACCCGGAGGTGCTGGCCTACCAGTACCTCCAGAAGCTGCCGGAGATCGCCAAGGGGGACGCCAACAAGGTGTGGATCGTCCCCTCGGAGATGGGTCAGGCCCTCCAAGGGGTCGGCGCAGCCTTCCAGCGGTTGCGCGACGATGTCGTCCGGATGCCCTGAGGCCCCGCTCCGCTCGTTCCCGGCCCCGGTGCGCTCCCGCGTCCCGGGGCCTTCGCGTTCCCCGTTCCCACTCGGCCCCCAGGCGATGATCCGACCATCCGATCTCGTAGTCTGTTGTCGCCCTCGACGGTGGGGGAGTGGCGGAGCACGAAGGACGGACCATGGAACTCTGGCAGGCCGCGGTCGTTCTCCTCGCCGGAATCGCCGCCGGTGGGATCAACTCGATCGCCGGCTCGGGGACCCTCTTCACCTTCCCCGTACTCCTGGCCCTGGGATACCCGCCGATCACCGCCACCATCTCCAACAGCATCGGTCTGGCGCCGGGCAGTGTCAGCAGTGCGATCGCCTACCGTCGGGAACTGGTCGGCCAGCGCTCCCGGATACTCCGGTTGGGCACGATGTCCCTCTTCGGCGCTATCACCGGCGCCCTGCTGCTGATCTACCTGCCCGCCGGGGTGTTCGAATCGGTCGTGCCGTTCATGATCGGCGCGGCCTGCCTGCTCATCGTCCTCCAGCCCCGCATCACCCGCTGGGCCAGGTCGCGCAAGCCCGCCCGCGAGGACGGCGGCCCCCTGCTCCCGGTGGGCGCCTACCTGACGGGCACCTACGGCGGCTATTTCGCCGCCGCGCAGGGGATCATCCTCATGAGCGTCCTCGGAACGGCCCTGGACGAGGACCTTCAGCGGCTCAACGCCCTGAAGAACCTGCTCGCCGGCATCGTCAACGCCACGGCTGCCGTGTTCTACGTCGTGCTGGCCTCGCCGTCCTGGCCGGTGGTCGGCCTCATCGCGGTGGGCTCGATCGTCGGCGGATACCTGGGCGCCCGGTTCGGGCGCCGGCTGAGCGCGGCCGCGCTGCGCGTCGTCCTGGTCGTGGTGGGGCTGTCCGCCGCGATCCAGCTGCTCATGGGTCGGGTCTGACCGACCCGCGCCCCCGCGCGCGTCCGCGCCGGTGCGCTCTCCGTACCCGCCCTGCCGGGCGCGGTCCCACCGGCCCGGGGGCTCCCCGGCTCAGGTGCGGAAGTAGCCCCGCCGGTCGGCGTCGTCGATGAGCGCGGTCGCGTACGCCCCCAGCGCCTCGGACCCCTCGGCGATCGCCTTCACCTTCTCCATGACCTGGGCCCGGGTGATCCCGAACCGCACCCAGGTGCCGCCCTCGTTGTGCCAGTTGGCCAGCATCGGCGACAACCGGTTCACGGCCCGGGCGAAACGGGCCTCCGGGGTGGACCGGGTCTCGAACTCCTCCCACAGGGTCCGGGCCCGTTCGGCCTGGTCCTCGGGGAGCAGGGGGAAGATGCGGTCGGCGGCGGCGCGGTCGCGCGCGGCCCGGGTCGCGGAGTCGGTCTGGTCGAACAGGAAGGTGTCGCCCGCGTCGATCTCGACGATGTCGTGGAGCACCAGCATCTCGACGACCTTGTCGATGTCGGTGCCCTCGGGCGCGTATTCGGCGAAGGTCCGCGCGCTCAGCGCCAGATGCCAGGAGTGCTCGGCCGCGTTCTCCCTGCGGGATCCGTCCACCAGTAGGTTCTGCCGCAGGATGCGCTTGAGTTTGTCCACCTCCAGAAGGAAGCGGAGCTGTGCGCTCAACCGCTCGTTGTCGACCCCGCTGGCAAAGACCGGTGCCGGTTCCGTCACGTGGTTCGCCCTCCTGAAGGATGAGTCGAAACGGTCAGGCGGACCGCTGGGGTGCGGTCGCCCCTGGATGATCCCATGGAACGCGCACCGACTGTCGCGGTGGCGTCCGTTAAGGGGACGGCCGGAGATGCGGTGGGGTGCACACGGTGAACGCCGTGTCACGGCGACGGGACGAACGCCCGCGGGCTCCCCCCGGTGCTCCATCCGTCCCCGGCCCCGGCCCGGACCTGGGCGGAAGCGGTGACGTGCCGGTGGAACCATTCGGTCAGGGCGCGGTCGACGAGCACACCGGCGGGAGTGAGGGGGCCGGGCTCCAGTCCCGGCTCGGTGCCGATGGCGTGGGCCAGATCCGGGATCACGATGTGACGGAGCACATGGTTCGTCCCCTCGGGGGAGACGGGTACACCCTCTCGCCCGTCCCGCCCCCCTTCTCCTTCGGAGCCCTCGAATCCCCTGACGCCCCCGTGCCCGCCGCGCGCCTCGGAAGCCGCCGGTCCCGTGCCCAGGAACGCGGCGCGCAACGCCTCGTGCAGACCCCGCCCGTGCTCCGGCGGCACCACCTCGTCCCGGCCGCCGCTGACGACGAGCATCGGCGTGCGCCCACGGGCGACCTCTCCCGCACGGGCGATGAAGTCGAACCGTTCGCGGGCCGCGAGGGAGCGGTCGTTCCAGGCGTAGGGGGAGCCGTGGTGGCGTTCCCGGGCGGCGATGACCGGCGCCGGATCGGCGACCGGGTTCACGACGGCGGCCGCGCCGACCGCGAGGTCGCCCTCGGCGAGGGCCAGCAGGGCGGCCGTGGCTCCCGCGCCCACCCCCACCAGGCCGATCGGGCCGTCGGTGATGGGGAACCGGGTGCGCAGTTCGGCGACCAGGCGGGGCAGTTCGGCGGCGGCCTCCTCGACCACCGGGCCGAACAGCTCGACCAGGTAGTCCTGTTCGCCGCGTCGGCCGATCTCACGTACACCGCCCTCGGGCAGGCGGGCCCCGAACAGCGGCAACCCGGGGTAGACCCGCCATGCGGGCAGGGACGCCATGGGTACGGTCCCGGCCAGGGCCGACTCGCCGCGCGGCGGCTCGAACGCGTGCAGGCCCAGGACGAGTGGCGCGGGGTGGGGTCCGGTGGCGGGGGGCAGGGCCAGGAAGGGGATCCCCGCCGCGGTCCCGGTGACGGGGCCGGCGGTCCGCAAGGCCGTGGGGGCCGCCCCGGGGGCGGTGTCGTCTCTGTCGTCTACCACCGGGCCTCGCCTTCGGTGCGTCGGGAGAAGTCGGTGAGGTAACTGCTCACCACCCGCTTCGCCTCGTTGATGAGATCGGGATCGCCCTCGGGGTCGTCGCGGAACGCCAGTTTGAGCACCGCGTCGGCCGACTCGACGGCCACGTGGATCGCCCGGTCGAGTTCGTCGCTGTCGGGGACGCCCGACACGGACACGACGATCTTGCGCAGTCGGATCGAGATGACCCGGTTGTTGTCGGTGCCGCCGTTGAGCAGTCGCGGGTCGACGATGTCACCGAAGTGCAGGCTGCGAAAGCCCGGCACGTTGCGGTGCATGTCGATGTACTCGTCGACGATGGTGTCGACCGCCGCGGTCCAGTGCGTGAACGAGGTGCCGGCCAGCCGCTCGGTGATGCGGGCCCCGAACTGGTCGAGGAAACGCAGGCCGAGTGCCTGGGTGATGGCCTTCTTGTCCGGGAAGAACTGGTACACCGAACCGATGGCCACGCCCGCGCGCTCGGCGATCCGGGTGGTGGAGAGGTTGTCGTAGCCGACCTCGTCGAGGATCTCGGCACAGCAGTCCAGCATGCGCTGGACACGGAGCATGCTGCGTTGTTGGGCGGGGAGCCGACGGAGCGGTGCCTGGGCGAAGGCGAGCTCGTCCGCGGAGGCGCGGGTCGTCCCGCGGCTCTCGTGCGATGCGTGACCGGACCCGTTCTTGCCTGCGGGGGTCCTCCGCGACCGCGGGGGCGTTGAGCTTCGGGAATTAGTCGTCACCTCACCTATGATGCCGTTCCGGAATCACCTGGTTCCGGGGAAATTCCAGTTTCGTTCTGCGGATTCTTCCTTCCGCGTCACCGGTGAAGGTTCCGTCATGGGATGGTGGGAGCGTGCCCGAGGCCTCGAACCCATCCCTCTTGGAGGTTGAGCCATGACCACCGACACCCCCGAACCGACGATCGAGGACCGGCGGGACACCACGCCCGAGGAACTCGACGTCCTCATGGAGCGCGCGGCCGCTGCCGCGCCGCTGCTGGCGGCGCTCCCCCCGGCGGAACGCGCCCGACTGCTGCGGGCCGTCGCCGAGGCGCTGGACGCCGCCGCCGACGAACTCGTCCCCATCGCGCAGGCCGAGGCGCACTATCCGGAGGCCCGCTGCCGGGGTGAGCTGGGACGCACCACCTTCCAGTTGCGGCTGTTCGCCGACGTGCTGGAAGAGGGCTCCCACCTGGAGGCCATGATCGACCCCGCCGACCCGGACTGGGGCACCCCGCGTCCGGACGTGCGTCGTCTGCTGGTGCCGTTGGGTCCGGTGGTGGTGTTCGGGGCGAGCAACTTCCCGTTCGCCTTCGCCACCGCCGGCGGCGACACCGCGTCGGCCCTGGCCGCCGGCTGCCCGGTGATCGTCAAGGCCCATCCGGGGCATCTGCGCCTGGCCCGGCGCACCACCGAGATCGTCATCGACGCACTCGACGCGGCCGGCGCCCCGGAAGGGGTGTTCGGCCTGGTGGAGGGTGTCGAGGTGGGGCGCCTCGCGGTACTCCACCCGCTGACCCGGGCGGTCGGCTTCACCGGGTCGATCCCGGGCGGCCGCGCACTGTTCGACCTGGCGGTGTCGCGTCCGGACCCGATCCCGTTCTACGGCGAACTCGGCAGCGTGAACCCGGTCTTCGTGACCCGGGCGGCGATGGAGGCGCGCGGGGGGGACATCCTCTCGGGGTACGCCGACTCCGCGACCCTCGGAGCGGGACAGTTCTGCACCAAGCCGGGTGTGGTGTTCGTCCCGGAGGACGCCGCGTTGGACGCGCTCGTCACCGACTTCGCGGGGCGGGCGGCCGCGCCGCTGCTCAACGAGCGGGTGGCCGACGGGTTCGCCCGAGGGCTGGACACCCTGGCCGGCCACCCGGCCACGAAGGTCCTGGTCCAAGGGGCCGAGGGCGAGGACGGCGCCTGGTCGCCCTCGTTGTTGCGCACCGACCTGGACTCGCTGTTGGAGCACTCCGAGACCCTGTTGGAGGAGTGCTTCGGGCCGTGCACGCTCGTGGTGACCTACGCCGACGAGCGTCGGTTGCTGGAGGCGGCGGGCGTGCTCCACGGTCAGCTCACCGTCACCGTGCACGGTGAGGAGGACGACGCGATCGCGCCGGCGCTGCTGGCCCTGGGCGCGTCGTTGGCGGGCCGGGTCGTCTGGAACGGATGGCCGACGGGGGTGGCGGTCACCCACGCCATGACCCACGGTGGTCCGTACCCGGCGACGACCGCGCCGCTGCACACGTCGGTGGGGACCACGGCGATCCAGCGGTTCCTGCGTCCGGTGACCTACCAGTCGGTGCCGCAGTCGCTGCTGCCCGAGGCGCTGCGCGATGACAACCCGCTGGGTGTTCCGCGTCGTGTCGACGGCGCGGCTCCGACGGTCTGACCCACGTCGCCCCGGGCGCACCGTGCGCCCGGGGCGTCCTTCGGTCCCGCTCCACCGCACGCCGGCGAACCCGGAGGAGGGCGGACCCCCGCCGTGTCCATCGGCCCGTTCCCGGCCGACCGGGGCGGATACGGGGACGCGAGCGGCCGAACGAGGCGGAGCCGGCGGGGAACGTCCGGTCCCGGGCCCACCGCACCCGCGCGCGGTGGCTTCGCGAGCGGGGCCGGTCGCGGAGGGATCAGGCGGCGCCCCGGTCGTAGGCGGTGACGAACGCCCCGATACGGCGCCGCCGCCACAGGGCCGCCAGGAACGCGGCGCCCGTCAGCGCCGGGAGCGACAACAGCGGTAGGGCGTACGAGAGCATCTCGCCCGGCGGCAGGTTCGACAGCCACGGAACGTACCGGATCAGGAGCGTCCCGAACATCACCGTCACCACCCCGAAGACCACCCCGAGGAGGCCGGTGAGGTCGAAGGCCAAGAGCGACTCGGCCATCGCCCGCCCCAGTCGGTCGATCTCGGGGTCGCCGGACGGTTTCCCCTGCTTCCGCACGTGGCGCACGGCGATCGCCGGCCGCACCGGATCGGTGTCGTGCGGCAGGGGGTGGCTCCTCTCGGCTCGGTGCCCGGCCCGATGCGCTCGCCACAGCGCCGCGCACAACGACCAGGCGATCAGTAGGAACCCGGCGGTCGTGAACCAGTCCACGAGGGAACGTCCGGGCCAGAAGACGATGAGCAGCAGCACGCTGTAGATCGCCGTCAGGACGAACAGCGACACGAGCAGCGACACGAGCAGACGGGTGCGCGGCTCCGGGCGGGTCCGCATGAGGAGTGCGTGGCGGGCGATCAGCAACTGGACGCGGGTCGGCTGGGAGGCCATACTCCGAACGGTACCGGCACCTCCATCTGACGGGTAGGCGTGAGATCGTCCCGAAGCCCTTGGAGACCGGAGCCGGCCACCCGTAGTCTCGCGCCATGAACAGCCACCCGAACCCCGCCCCCGACGCCGTCGAGGCGCTGATCCGCGACCTTCCCAAGGTGGAGCTGCACGTCCACCTCGAAGGCTCCATGCCGGCCGAGACCCTGTTCGATCTGGCCCGTCGGCACGGGGTCGTGGAGATCCCCGGCACCCTCGACGAACTTCGCGACTGGTACGCCTTCACCGACTTCCCGCACTTCATCGAGGTGTACCTGGCGTCGGTCGGGACCCTGCGCGAGGAGGAGGACTTCGCCCTCCTCACCTCCACGGTCGCTCGGAGCCTGGCGGCCCAGAACGTCCGCTATGCCGAGCTGCACATCAGCCTCTACACCCACCTCATGCGCGGGGTGCCCGCCCGGGTGGTGTTCGACGGTGTGGAGGCGGCCCGCCGTGAGGCCGAACGCGAACACGGCATCCGGTTGCGCTGGATCCCCGACTTCCCCACCGACTTCGGGCCGGAGAGCGCCGAACGCACGATCGAGGCGGTGCTGCGCGACGCCCCGGTGAGCACGGTCGGGTTCGGTGTGGGCGGGACCGGGAGCACCCTCACCCCCTACGCCGACGTGTTCGGCCGGGCCCGCGCCGCCGGGCTGGCGAGCCTGCCGCACGCCGGTGAGCACGGGGGTCCCGAGCGGGTCCGTGAGGCCTTGGACCTGCTGGGGGCGGAGCGGATCGGCCACGGGATCGACTCCATGCGCGATGACGACCTGGTGGCGCGCCTGGTGGACGAGCGGATCCCCATCGACGTCAGCCCCACCTCCAACGTGTGCACGCGGGCGGTGGAGCGGATCGGGGAGCACCCGTTGCCGGCCATGCTCGACGCCGGGCTGCTGGTGACCCTGAACAGCGACGACCCCACCATGTTCGGCACGGACCTCACCAACGAGTACCGCACCGCCCATCACCTGGGCCTGTCCTCGGCGGATCTGGTGCGCCTGGCCTCCAACGGCGTTCGCGCCTCCTACCTGGGGGCGGCGCACCGGCACGCACTGCTCTCGGAGATCGCCGAGGTGGCCGCCCGGCACGGGGTCCCGGCCTCTGCCCTCGTCTGATCCGGAGCGCGTTCCGCGCCCGGACACGGGTCCGGTCGTCCACATCGGCTGAGGTGGACGACCGGAAGGGGTCCTGTCACGCGGGGGAGTCGGTCAGCGGCAGGCCGCACTCGTTGCGCATGTTCGTCCAGGTCCGGGTGGCGCTCTCGGCGGCCGCACCCTCGTAGGGGACGGGGACGCCGCCCTGGATCTGGGCGGGCAGCCAGTCGGCCTGGGTGACCGAGCCCTGGTCGAAGGTCAGGGTGAGCACGCCGGTCTCGGCGGTGGGGCCGTTGAAGTTGTAGAACACGAAGTTGCTCAGCCCGTAGTGCACGTAGGAGTCACCGAGGAAGCCGCCGGGGGAGAGCACGTGCGCGTGCCCGCCGACCACGGCCGCCGCGCCGGCGTCCACCAGTTCCTGGGCGAGGGTGGGCGCGTGCGGCAGCGGGCAGTGCGCACCCTCCAGGCCCCAGTGCAGGAACACCACGACGTTGTCGTACTCGGCGGCGGCCTCGGCGACGGCGTCGATCATGTGCTGCTTCATCTCGCCCTTGGTGGAGGCCATCCCGGGCTTGCCCTCACCGGGGGTCCACTCGGCCATGAGGTGGTCGTCGAGCACGTCGGTGGCGCCGAACATGGCGACGGTCTGCCCGTTGACCTCGGCGATGTGGGGCGCGTACGCCTCCTCGATGTCGAGTCCGCCGCCGACCAGGGCCACCTCGGAGGCGGCACCGTTGTCGAGGGTGTCCATGAGTCCGTCGACGCCGTAGTCCATGCCGTGGTTGTTGGCGATGGTGGCCACGTCCACGCCGGCCGCCTCCAGGGCGTCGAGGGCGCTGGAGGGCGCACGGAAGAGGTACTGCTTTCCGGGGGCCGGGGTGCCGCCCTCGGTGATCGCGGTCTCCAGGTTGATCATGGCCAGGTCCGCGGCGGACAGGTGCTCGGAGATCGGGTCGAGCGCGGTCTCCGGGTTCTCCAGGCGCGGGCGCAGCATGCCCTCGAACATCACGTCACCGCCGAAGGCGATGGTGAAGGGGTCGGAGGCGGCCTCGGGCTCGCCGCTCGGAGAGGGGGGAGTGGAGGACTCGCCGCCG
Organism: Nocardiopsis sp. N85; assembly: GCF_028882275.1. Taxonomy (GTDB): domain Bacteria; phylum Actinomycetota; class Actinomycetes; order Streptosporangiales; family Streptosporangiaceae; genus Nocardiopsis; species Nocardiopsis lambiniae. The sequence continues at coordinate 43,900 of NZ_JARBUT010000030.1, read as the reverse complement.
GCCCCGGACGCCCCCTGGAGCCGTTCCGGGTCGTCGTCGGCCGAGGAACAGGCGGCGACGAGCACGAGGGCGAGCGTCGCGGCTCCGATCGGCAGGGCCGTGCGCGTGCGGGTGGGTACGGATTGCATGCATGCTCCAGGAGGGGCGGGGGAAACGGGGGCATGTCCTGGGAGTCAGGACGCGCGTCGCACGTCTCCGGTTGGCCGGTGCGTGCGAATGCCGGGTATCCCGTTCCATCCGCCACCGACGATCACTGATCGTATTCGAATTATCGCCATGCGTGTTCTCTTGCCGAGTATCAAGGTGATCGGATCCGAGTGCGGGGTGATCCGTCGGCTCAGGGTACGCGCTCTTGACTAGGGCTTTTGTCATGCTTTGCGCAGTTTGTCATGCGGGTGACCTCGGAGGGTGCGGGGGTTTCGGAGCCTCGGGTCTTCGGGGCGGTCCGCGTGCGGCCGTGTCCTCCCGGGGTGCGGCGGAGGCGCCGACCTTCCTTTTTCCGGCTTTTCTGACGAAAGGTATATCGGGCGCATTCATTGGAATTCACCGCGCAGGGGTTGTGGCGCCTTGGGGTGTCCTGAAAACGAATCAACGAAGTTGCTTAGTCGTTTGGCCGGTGGGGTTTACTCCTAACTTTTTCTGGCGCGAAAAACACGGAGAGTGCTCAATTGATATCTTTGTGTTGTCGTGCTTAATTCTTTGAACAGCGACTATTCCCCAAAGTCGCAAGCTGATCACACAGAGTGCTTGTGGTGGAGATAAACATTTCCGGAAAGCGCTTGTGCTCGCTCTCCGTCTTGCTAACGTTTCGGTCCGTCGCCGGTCAGCGAAGAACGGAACCGCGATACCCGTGGGTCACTCCGCCGTTCCATCGCTCTCACACGGTGTCGGACCCGCACCGCCGTCCCGGCGGGACCGCGCACACCAGCGGACCGGTCCCGGGGCACGGCTCAACGCCACGACCGGCGTGATTCCCCAGGCTTCCTGCGTCGAAAGGCCGCACCAGATGCGCAACACACTCCGTTACTCCTTCGCCACGGCGATCGCCGCCGGCCTCGCCTTCGTCCCGGCCGCCGCAGCCTTCGCCGACGCCACCACCAGCGGTTCGGGAGGTGTCGGCTCGGGCAACCAGATCATCGTCCCCGTCGACATCGAGGCCGGCCTGTGCGGCAACTCGCTCGCCGTCCTGGGCATATCCAAGGCCACGTGCACCCAGGTCTCCAAGGTCCTCTACGAGACCAGCGGCAAGGGCGGCGCCTCCACCGACGGTTCGGGCGGCGTGGCCTCCGGCAACCAGATCATCGTCCCCGTCGACGCCGCGATCGACGCCTGCGGTAACGCCGTGGCCGTCGGGGGCGTCTCCAAGGCCGAATGCCTTGAGGTCGTCGAGGTCCTGGAAGAGGAGTCCGCCAACGGCACCTACTCCACCGACGGTTCGGGCGGCGTGGCCTCCGGCAACCAGATCATCGTCCCCGTCGACGCCGCCATCAACATCTGCGGTAACTCGGTGGCGATCCTCGGCGGTGCCAGCTCCAAGTGCACCACCATCATCAACATCATCCAGGCCGCTCCGGAGAACGAGGGTTCCCCCGAGGCGACCACCGACGGTTCCGGTGGCGTTGCCTCCGGCAACCAGGTCGTGGTCCCCGTCGACGTCGCCACCGACATCTGCGGTAACGCCGTCGGCGTGCTCGGCCTGGCCGAGGCCTCCTGCCTGGAGGTCATCTCCGAGAAGCCCGGTGAGCCGGGGAAGCCGGAGGAGCCCGGGGAGGAGACCCCCGAGACCCCCGAGAAGCCGGAGGAGCCGGGCGGCGAGAAGCCCGAGAAGCCCGAGGAGCCCCGTGAAGAGGACGAGCACGAGGGCGATGGCGGTGAGGGCGACGGCGGCAAGGGCGACGACAAGCCGGCCCCGCCCCAGCAGGCCGGCTCCGAGCTTCCCCTCACCGGTGGCGCCCTGACCGGTCTGGTCGCCGCGGGCATCGCCGCCGTCGGCGCCGGTGGCGCGGGTCTGTACTTCGCCCGCAAGCGCAAGGCCGCCCTCGCCACCGCCGGCGAGGAGTAGGACCGCCGCCCGCGCCGCGCGCGGGAACGGACACCCACCGCGGGGCCGCCGACACGATGTCGGCGGCCCCGCCGTCGGTCCTGGCGCGGTGACGCAAGAGCGGACCGGTCTGTGGGCGGGGCGGTGCGAGGTGCTCGAAGACGTCTCATACCCTCGAAGACGTGCGCAGAGTCCTGTTCTCCCAACGCATGCTGGCGTTCCACGCGCTGGTCCTCGTCATCGTGCCCACCTTCATCTGGCTGGGCTTCTGGCAGGTGGACCGCTGGGGGACGCGCAGCGACGCCGTCGCCCTCCAGCAGGGCAACCTGGCCGCCGAACCCGTGCCGGTCGCCGAACTCACCGAGGTCGGCTCCGACGTGGCGCCCGCCGACCGGTGGCGCACCGTCGAGGCCGTCGGGACCTGGGACACCGGGCACCAGATCCTGCTGCGCAACCGCGACGGCTCCGGTGGGGTCGGCTTCCACGTGCTGACCCCGCTGGTCACCGAGGAAGGGCCCGCGGTCCTGGTCAACCGGGGCTGGATCCCCCGAGGCGAGACCGCCCTGGACGTGCCCGAGGTGCCGCCCGCGCCCACCGGCACGGTCGAGGTGGGCGGCCGTCTCCACTTCTCCGAGACCGAGGAGAACTCCGGGCGGCGCAACCGCGACGATCTGCCTGAGGGGCAGCTGCTCATGGTCGACGTGCCCGCCATCGCCGAGTCACTGCCCTATCCGGTCTACGGCGGCTACGTCGAGCTCACCGCCCAGGACCCACTGCCCGACGCCGCCCCCGAGCGCATCGAGGTGCGTGAACTGGACTCCGGGATGAGCCTGTCCTACGCCGTCCAGTGGTGGGTGTTCACCCTCGTCGCCATCGGCGGCTGGATCTTCCTCATACGACGGGAACTGCGCGACGCCCGTGAGGCCGAGAGCGCCGGGGACACCGCTGACGGGGGCCCGGCCGAGCACACGGAGGGCGCCGGGGACACCGGTGACCGCCCGCGCGAAGACGTCCACTGACGTCCGCGCCGACCCACGAGGGGACACGTGCACGAACACGACGACTATCCGGTGCCGGGACGGATGGAGCGGCGCGCCGTCGACGCCCGTGAGAGCGTCCGCGCGGGACGCCTGTGGTGGGACGGCGCCGCCGACGCCTACCAGGCCGACCACGGCGACTTCCTCGGCGATGTCGACTTCGTGTGGTGTCCCGAGGGGCTGACGGAGGCCGACATCGGTCTCCTGGGCGATCTCGACGCCCTGCGCGAGCGCCGCGTCCTGGAGGTCGGCGGGGGAGCGGGCCAGTGCGGGCGTTGGCTGCGCGCCCGGGGAGTGCGCGAGGTCGTGTCCTTCGACCTGTCGTTCCGCCAGCTCCAGCACGCCCTGCGCATCGACGAGGAGTCGGGGACGCGTCTGCCCACCGTCCAGGCCGACGCCCAACGGCTGCCGTTCTCCGACGCCGCCTTCGACGTGGTGTTCTCCTCGTTCGGGGCGTTCCCGTTCGTGCCCTCGGCCGACGACGCCCTGGCCGAGTCGGCCCGGGTGCTGCGCTCGGGCGGGCTGCTGGTCTTCTCGGTGACCCACCCCGTCCGGTGGAGCTTTCCCGACGACCCCACCGAGCACGGGTTCACCGTCCACCAGTCCTACTTCGACCGGCGCGCCTACGTGGAGGAGGACGACCACGGCAACGCGATCTACGTGGAGCATCACCGGACGGTCGGGGACTGGGTGCGGGGGATCGCCCGGGCCGGCCTGGTCCTGCGCGACCTGACGGAGCCCGAATGGCCGGAGGGGCACGACCGGGTGTGGGGCGGCTGGGGTCCGGTGCGCGGCCGGATGATCCCCGGGACCGCGATCTTCAGCGCCGTCAAGCCGTGACGGGTGCGGTCCCGCTCAGGTACCCGGGTGGGACGGCGGCCACCAGCCACACCCCGTTCCCCGTCACCCGGAACCCGTGACCGTCCCTGTGCATGCGACCCGCGGCGACGGCGAGCACCACCGGCCTGCCCCGGCGGGCGCCCACCCTGGCGGCGGTCCCGGTGTCGGGTGCCAGGTGGACGTCGTGCCGGTTCATGGGTCGCAGCCCTTCGGCGGTGATGGCGGGCATGAAACGGCCGACGGTCCCGTGGTAGAGGGTCTCGGGCGGTTCGGTCGGGACGAGGCCCGGGTCGACGCTGACGGAGTGGCCCTGCCGGGCGCGGATGCGGGTGCCGTCCGCGCTGAACTCGAACCGCTTCTTGTCGTTGCCGGCGACGACCTCCTCCAGCTCCTCCCGGCCGAGTCGGACGTCCGCCCGGCGCAGGCCCCGGAGCAGGTCGTCCACCGGCGTCCACCCCCGGGGGTCCAGGCGCACCCCGACCCGGTCGGGGTCGTGGCGCAGCACACGCGCGATGTACCTGGAGGCGCGCACGAGTCTCTTCTGATCCATGTACCGCATCCTCGTCGGCGGGACCGCGTCGGTCCACGGTTTTTCCAGTGGACCGGGGGGACACGCGCGCATTAGCCTGCCGTGTCCGTCGTACGGAGTGGGAGGGCCTGTGTCACAGCGTTTGCGCGGCATCTGGGCGGAGACGAAGAGCATGTTCGAGGCGGAGCGGTACCGGGTCGGCGCGCTGCCGGTCGACCTGTCCGCCGACCTGGCGGCGATGCGGGAGGGCACCCGGCACCACCTTCCGGAGGACATCGCCGCGCTGCCCGCGCCCGTCCCACGGCACGACACCCGGTTCGAGGTGACGGGTGAGAGCACCCTGGCCGCGCTGTTGCGCCTGGCGGGGGAGGGTGAGGTGGCGGCGCTCAACTTCGCGTCGGCCCGCAACCCGGGCGGCGGCGTCGCCAACGGGGCGCGCGCCCAGGAGGAGAGTCTGGCCCGGTCGAGCGCCCTGTACGCGTCGTTGACCCGATGCCCCGAGTTCTACGCGCACCACCGGGCGGAGCGGTCCCTGCTCTACAGCGACCGGGTGATCTGGTCTCCCCGGGTGCCGGTGCTGTGCGACGACCGGGGCGAGCGGCTGTCGGAGCCGCCGGCGGTCGGGTTCCTCACCTGCGCGGCGCCCAACCGGAGGATGATCGAGCGCGACGGTGCCGAGGAGGAGGCCCGGACGATCCCCGGGGTGTTGACCGCGCGGGCCCGGGGCGTGCTGGCGGTGGCCGCCCACCACGGGGTGGACGTGCTGGTGCTGGGCGCGTGGGGGTGCGGTGTGTTCGGCAACCGGCCGGAGGAGGTCGCGTCGGTTTTCGCGGAGCACCTGCGCGGTGGATTCGCGGGGGTGTTCGAGCGGGTGGTGTTCGCGGTCCTGGACCGGGACGAGCGGGTGCGCGCGGCCTTCACCGACCGCTTCTGAGGGTCGGGGCGCGTTCCGCGGACACCCGTCCCGCCGTGCGACGCCCCGGCACGCCCGCCCGCCGCCCGCCACCCGCCACCGCCCGACGGCCGCAGGTCACGGACGGCCCGTGGCCGACGGCGTTCCTCTCGCGACGGGCGGCATCCGCGCGACACGCCTCAGTCCTCCCGCGCGGAGCGGTGTTCGTCCTCGTCGAGGTACCGCTTCGCGGACTCGTCGATCTGGGCGAGGCGACGCAGGACCGTGAACAGGGTGTCGCCGAGCACGGTCTTGGCGGCGGCGGCCTCCAGCACCTCCTCCGACGTGGGCAGGTCGCCGACGCGGTCCAGGTCGACCCGGGCGACCTGCTCGATGGCGGCGGCGTAGCGGTCCAGGGAGGCGTCGTCGACGGGGTGCCCGGCCTCGCGGTGACCGGCGAGGACGACGGCCAGGGCGTCCATGGCGGGGTGGTCCTCGTAGAAGAACCAGCCCTGACGGGCGACGAACGCCAGCGCGCGTTCACGGTCCTCCTCCTCGGGTTCGATGTCGGTTCCGACCAGGGGGATCCGGCGCATGACGAGGCCGAGCTTGGTGTGCAGGCCCAGCCCGGGCTCGGCGACCTCGGCGAGGACCTCGCGAACGGTGGTGATCGGCAGCCCGCCGACGGTGACGAGGGCCCTGATCAGGCGTAGCCGGTGCACGTGCTCCGCGCCGTATCTGGCCTGGTTGCGCCCGGTGGGTTCACCTCGGGGGAGGATGCCCTCCCGCAGGTAGTACTTGATCGTCGGGATGGGGACCCCGGCCCGTTCGCTGAGTTCGGCGATGCGCATGACGGACATCCTCTCCTGTTCTCTCTTGCGAAATCCACATAGATACTAGATAGTTCTAGTATCCACTATGGATAGTGTTGCTACCCATGAGAGAGGGTGTCATGAATCCCCCGACCACCGTGCGCGCCATCATCGATCTGCACCGGCCGCTGACCCTGACCGCGCTCCTGGGCCTTGCCCTCCTGCTGGTCTCCGTCACCGGCCTCGTCGTCGACGACCGGATCATCAACGGCGACCCCGCCTGGCTCAAGCCCACCAAGTTCGCGATCTCGGCCATCGTCTACAACCTGACCCTCGCCTGGCTGCTGTCCCTCGTCACCCGAAGGCGCCGCACCGCCTGGTGGCTGGGCACCGTCGTCGCCGTCATGCTCACCGGCGAACTCGTCGCCATCACCCTCCAGGTCGTGCGCGGCCGGGTCAGCCACTTCAACAACGCCACCTTCTTCGACACCGCCGTCTACGGCCTGATGGCGGTCATGATCATGACCGTGTGGCTCGTGACCCTCGCCATCGGCGTGCTCCTGCTCGTCCAGCGGCTCGGCGAACGCTCCATCACCGTGGCCATCCGGGCGGGCACCGCGATCGCCCTCGCCGGGATGGCGGTCGCCTTCCTCATGACCATGCCGACGGCCGAACAGATGGTCACCCTGCGCGAGGGCGATGCCTCCGACGTCATCGGTGCCCACACCGTCGGCCTTCCCGACGGCGGACCCGGGCTGCCCCTGGTCGGTTGGAGCACGGTCGCCGGAGACCTGCGCGTCGCCCACTTCGTCGGCCTGCACGGACTCCAGGTGATCATCCTGTTCGCCCTGCTGCTGACCGTCCTGGCCGGCCGGTACCCGCGCCTGACCTCCGACGCCCTGCGCACCCGGCTGGTCCTGGTCGTCTCCGGCTCCTACGCCGGCCTGGTCGTCCTGCTCACCTGGCAGGCCCTGCGCGGTCAGTCGGTCGTCCGGCCCGACGGCCTCACCCTGGCCGTCGCCGGGGCCCTGGCGGTCGCCACGGTCCTGGGGGTCCGGTGGGCCCTGCGCCTGCGCGAACGCGAGCGCGAACACGTATGATCCCGGGTGATCGGACGGAGGCGGCCATGCGGCTCAAGCTCGACCTGCACGACATCTTCAACAAGGGCCGGGACATCGACCGGGCCTTGGAGGACATCATCGCCGAGGCCGAGCGCACCGGCGCCAAGACCGTGGAGATCATCCCGGGCAAGGGGTCGGGCCAGCTCAAGAAGCGCGTACTGCGGTTCCTCGACCGCAAGGACGTCAAGGCCCGCTACCACCGCGTCGAGAAGGACTCCAAGAACTTCGGCCGCCTGTTCGTCCACTTCAAACACTGATCCGGCAGGTCAGGCGGACCAGGCGGCCAGGGTGGCCTCTGCCCAGGCGCGGACGCGTTCGGTGTGGCCCTCGGCGGGGAAACCGCCGTCCACGGCGACCTCGGCGACGGTGAACGTGAACCCGCTGGGGACGTTTGTCCGGGGAGCAGCGGGTGCGCCGTGCTCTCGTCGGCGGACCCGGTGGGAGTTGGCGCGGCGGGCGCGCTCAGTGAGTTTGCGGGAGGCCTCGGCCCCGTCCTCGACGTGGGTCCGCAGCAGTTCCAGCGGAAAGGCGTGTGTGCCCTCAGCCAGGGAGGCCGGGTGCTGGAGGCGGTAACAGGCGACGGCGACGCCGTGCAGCGGGCCCCACGGTTCCTGACGGGAGTGGTCCAGCGCCAGCAGCCGCTGGAACAACTCCTCGCAAGGGGTGCCGCTCACCGCTCCGCACCGCGCACACGTGTCCATGCCGCGATACTCGCGCACGCGGCCCGGGAGGGCGAGCCGTTTTCTGTGGATGCGGGAGGCTCGTGACCACTTCTCCCAGAGGGTGAACAGAGCCGCCTTCGGTGATGAGATCACCTACGTCACCCGTGGACGCAACCATGAGCGGGTCGCCGCAATCGTTTCGATCGGCCTGGTCGAGGCGTACGAAGGACTCCTCGACCAGCGGGACGGCGGCATCGCCCGCCAGCGACTGGAGGAGATTCGCTCCGGTGACGCCGAGGACGTCGCCAGGGAGCTCGGCCTGTGACCGAAGACCGATCACATCCCTACGAGGTCGTGTTCGACGGCCGGGCGAGCAAGGAGCCCGCCAAGCTGGGCGAACCCGTGGCCCGTCGCGTGTACTCGGCCGTGATGGGGTCGGCGAGGGAACCTCGACCCGACGAATGCCGTCCGCTCACCGGCTACCCGGGGCCGTGGCGCATTCGAGTGGGCGACCACCGGGTCGTGTACGCGACTGATGACGGTCGGCTCGTGGTGGTGGCCTTGCGCGTCGCCCCCGCCGCTAGGTCTACCGCAAACGTTGAGCCTGCCCCTGGCTGATCGGTCGGAATCATCGACGGATCGTAATACGGGTATGACTCTGGTGTCATGGCTAGAGTGCGCATCAGTATCAGTCTCGAAGCCGAGGACGCCGAGCGGATCCGGGAGCACGCGGATCGTGCGGGCATGGACGTGTCGTCCTATCTGGTCAACGCCGCGATCCGGCAGATGGCCGAGGTCGAGGCGGCCGAAGCGCAGTTCGCGGGTCTCGACGCGCTGATCGCGGACGCCGAGGGGCGTGCCGAGCACTACGGGCCCGTGGACGAGGCGGGCGAGGAATCCCTGAGCGAGGACGAGCGCCGTGAGGTGGACGAGGCGATGCGCCTGGTCCACGGCGTCGGGGAGACCCATGAGTCTCATCGGGGAGAGGTGGCGTGAGCACCCGTACCCCCGTCTACGACACGGGGATGCTCATCGCCTTGGCGGCGCGCAAGGCCAAGGCGGTACAGATGCACCGCGGACTCACCCGGTCCCCGCACCGCCCCGTGGTCCCCGGCCCCGTCCTCGCCCAGGTGTGGCGTCCGGACCCGGCGACCGTTCACGTCATGGGCGCGATCCTGAAGGAGCGCTCCGGGGGACATCGCCGCCTACGTAGACGCGATCGGTGCCGACTACGTGCACGTGGTAGCGGTATGAGCCCCCTGGCCCGGTCTCGCTGTTGACGGAAGTGTGGTCGTTGGACGAATCCTGGCCGCCTCTTCGTCCATTTCGAACACTGACAGGGTCACCCTCACTTCCCGTAGCGGTACCTACAGGAAGCGATGCGGATCTCGTCCTCGGCCAGCTTGTACACGAGTCGGTGCTCGTCGGTGATGCGGCGTGACCAGTAACCCTGAAAACCGTGTCGCAGCGGCTCCGGCTTTCCGATGCCCTCGTTGCCGTTGCGGGTGATGTCCTTGATCAGTGTGTTGATGCGCTTGAGTATCTTCCGGTCCTGGCCCTGCCACCAGACGTAGTCCTCCCAGGCGCTCTCCGCCCAGACCAGCCTCACTCGCTCAGCCCTCGCTCGATTCCACGGTCGGACTCGAGTTCCTCGATCGCAGTCACCAGACGTCGGGCGTTCTCGGGACTGCGGAGGAGGTAAGCGGTCTCCCTCAGGGTCTCGTACTCGGACAACGCCATCATCACCACCGGCTCGCGCCCTGCTCTGGTGATGACGATCTCTTCCCGGTCGTCGACCACGGAGTCGAGCGCGGCGGCGTAGTTGGCACGGGACTCGGAGTAGGTCATGGTCTTCATGCCTCGGCCTTTCGTGATGCGCCTGAACTCGTATCTATTGTACAAGAAGTTGTACGTTCCGGCTGGGTTCCTTCGATTCTCCGGATGCTTCTTCGGCACGTGCATCGCGGTGAGAACCTCGGTCCCCTCTTCGTCCGTTTCCGTCGCCGACGCATCCGGGCCGACGCCTCCGTGGAGGGGGCTGCGGCATCGGCGGTCCGAATCCGTGTTCGATGGGTTGCGGTGTGTTGTGAGAGACTTTGCCGCTTCCAGCCCCGGGAGGCGAGAACGGCGCCCCGGACTCGGGAATGATGTGGGTCCATGAGGAGGCGCCTTCGATGATCACGACCGACTTCCTGCCCGGATCTCCCTGCTGGGTCGAGGTGTCCTCTCCCGATGTCGATGCCTCCGCGACCTTCTACCGGCGGGTCTTCGGCTGGGAGGCGATCTCCGAGGGAGGCCCCGAGGCGGCCGGCTACCTGTCCCTCAAGCTCGCCGGCGACATCGTCGCCGGACTGTGCCCCACCATCAGTGAGAGCGAACGTCCCGGCTGGACGGTGTTCTTCCACGACCCCGACGTGGACGGCACGGCGGTGGCCGTGGAACGCCTCGGCGGAACCGTGCTGATCGAACCGTTCGACGTCCTGCACCTGGGCCGCACCGCCCAGTTCTTCGACCCGCAGGGCGCCCGGTTCGCGGTGTGGCACCCGGCCGCCTTCCCCGGCGTGCAGCGCACCGACGCCCCCGGGTCCCTGTGCCGGGTCGAACTCTGGACACCCGACGGTCCCGGCTCGGTGGACTTCTACGGGGAACTGTTCCGGTGGTCCTACACCGACTTCGACCTGCCGGGCGAGTCCGGCCACTACCGTGTCGTCACCCCCGCCGGCGCGGACAGGGACCGGGACCAGGGCGGCGTCATGGCCCTGCTCCCCGAACAGGTCGACGACGCCGAGGGCTCCGCCGCCTGGAACCCCGTCTTCATGGTCGCCGACGCCGACACCGCCGTGGGAGGCGTTCGCGCCGGCGGCGGTCAGGTGTACATGGGACCCGAGGACACCCCCGGCGTGGGCCGCGTCGCGGCCTGCGCCGACCCCTTCGGAGCCGGGTTCGTCCTGCTGGCACCGCCGCGGGAGTGAACCCGGGGGTGTCCTCCGCCCCCTGAAGAGCGGGGGCGGAGGGCCCGCCCCCCTACTGTCGGGAGACCGCCGAGGCACCGCCGCGCAGGACGAACTTCTGGATCTTGCCGGTGGCCGTCTTCGGCAGGCTCTCCACGAACTCCACCCCGGTGGGCGCCTTGAAGTGCGCCAGGTGGTCCCGGGCGAAGTCGATGATCTCCCGCTCGGTGGCCCGCTCCCCCTCGCGGAGCACCACCGCGGCCCGGGGCGACTCGCCCCACTTCTCGTGCGGGACCCCGAACACCGCGACCTCCAGCACCGCCGGATGGCGCAGGAGAGCGCCCTCCACCTCGACGGAGGAGATGTTCTCCCCGCCGGAGATGATGACGTCCTTGAGCCGGTCCTGGATCTCCACGTACCCGTCGGGGTGCACGACGGCCGCGTCGCCGCTGTGGAACCACCCGTCTCCCATGGCCCGCTCGGTGGCCTCGGGATCGTCGTAGTACCCCTTCATCACGACGTTGCCGCGCACCGTGATCTCACCGGTGGTCCTGCCGTCCCAGGGCACCTCCTCTCCGTCGTCGCCCACCACCCTCAGCTCGCCGGAGGTGATGAGCTCGACGCCCTGCCGGGCCTTGATCGCCGCCCGCTCCCGTGCGGGCAGGCCCGCGTGTTCGGCGCGCGGTTCGCAGACGGTGATGAAGGGGGCGGTCTCCGTCAGGCCGTAGACGTGCGTGACCGTCCACCCGAAGTCGTCCTCCAGACGTTCGATGGTGGCCGCGGCGGGGGAGGCGCCCGCGGTGAACACGCGGACGCCCGGCGGCACCTCGCCCCGGACCTCGGCCGGGGCGTTGGCCAGCATGATGAGCACGGTGGGCGCGGCGCACAGCCACCGCACGTCCTCGACCCTGATGAGCTCGTACACCGCCGCCGGGTCCATGACCGGCAGGCACACGTGGACTCCGGCGGCCGCCGTCACCGTCCAGGTGAACGTCCACCCGTTGGCGTGGAACATCGGCAGGGTCCACAGGTAGGACTCACCGACGTCGATGCGCCCGTACAGCAGGGTGCCCACCGAGTTCACGTAGGCGTTGCGGTGGGTGATCATCACACCTTTGGGCCGGGCGGTCGTCCCGGAGGTGTAGTTGATGGTCAGCAGGGAGTGCTCTTCGATCTCGGGGCGCTCGAACGCCGGGGACGCCTCCGCGAGCAACTCCTCGTAGTCCTCCCATCCCGGTCGGGACCCCTCCAGGGCGATGAACCGCTCCACCCCGGGCAGCCGGTCGCGCACGTCGTCCACGGTCTCCAGCCGGTCGGCGTGCACGCACAGGATCCTGGCGCCGGAGTGGTTCACGATGTAGACGAAGTCCTCGGCGGTCAGCCGGAAGTTCACCGGGACGAGTACCGCCCCGAGCTGCGGCACCGCGTAGAACGACTCCAGTTGGGCGTGCGTGTTGGGGGCGATGTAGGCGACCCGGTCGCCCGGTGTCACCCCCATGCCCTGGAGCACCGACGACCAGCGGTCGCAGCGGTCGAAGAACTCCTCGTAGGTCAGTCGAAGGTCGCGGTCGACCACCGCGAGCCGGTCGGGATGGAGCCGGCGGGTCCGGCGGGCGAACTCCAGTGGGGTGAGCGCGAGTTCCATCGGGGCCTTTCTCTCTGCGTCGGGCGTCCTCGGGTGTCTCACAGATCGAACAGGCGGGCGGCGTTGCCGTACAGGACACCGCGCAACCAGTCGTCGCCCAGGTCGAGGTGGACCAGGGCGTCGAGCTGTTCGAGGTAGGGGTAGGGGATGTTCGGGTAGTCCGTGCCGAGCAGGATCCGGTCGGCCAGGTCCTTGAGCCGGGGCAGGTCGTCCACGGGGAAGGGCGCCCGACGTTCCGTGAACCGGGTGAAGACCATGGTCGTGTCCAGGTGGACGTTGGGATGGCGTTCGGCGAGGTCGAGGAAGGCCGTGTACTCGGGCGACCCGGCATGGGCGATGATCGCGGTCAGCCGGGTGTGGCGGCGCAGCACCTCGGAGAAGGGCCCGGGGCCGGTGTGCTCTCCGGGCAGGGGGCCGGAACCGCAGTGCACCACCACGGGGACCCCGGCGTCGGCAAGAGCGCCCCAGGCCTCGTCGAGCAGCGGGTCGCGGGGGTCGTACCCGCCGACCTGGACGTGGGCCTTGAAGACGCGCGCGCCCGCCGCGATGGCGGCGGGCACGTAGTCCCGGGCCTCGGGCTCGGGGTAGAGGGTGGCGCCGTGCAGGCAGTCGGGGTGGGCGGCGGCGAACCCGGTGGCCCAGTCGTTGAGCCAGACGGCCATTCCGGGACGGTGCGGGTAGAACAGCGAGGTGTAGCGCACCACGCCGAACTCCCGCAGCCGGGCGACCCGGGCCGCCTCGTCGTCCCGGTAGGTGATGGGCCAGTACCCGCCGAGGGCGTCGAAATAGGCCCAGACCTTGCGGAGCACGTTGCCGGGCATGAAATGGGTGTGCACGTCCACCAGCCCGGGCAGGTCCAGACCCTGCCACAGACGGCGGACGGCGATGGACTCCGTTGAGACGTCGGTCACACGGACACGATACGAGGGGGACCGGGAGCCGACCAGCCGGGGGCGGGCCGCGATCGCGGGATCACAGCGTCAGGAGCACGACCCCGGCGACGACGACCCCGGCGACGACGAGCGCGGAGGCGGCGAGCGCGGAGGCGGCGATCCGCACCGCCCCGAACCGTTCCCCGAACAGCAGGGTCCCCGAGAGGGCGGCGGACACGATGCTCGTCTCGCGCAGCGCGGCGATCCCGGCGAGCGCGCCGTCCAGTCGCGCCCACAGCACGATCCCGTAGGCGCCGGCGCTGATCGCGCCCCCGACCAACGCCCGGGATCACCGCCGGTCCCGGGCGTTCACGACGGGGTCAGGGACGGCGTCGTTCCCGGGCGTTGGTCGGGGCGATGCGGTCGTTGCGCAGGTGCTCGTAGACGATCGACGCCCGTACGTCGGCGACCTCGGGGCGTTCGGTCAGTTTGTCGATGACGAACGCGTAGAGGCTGTTGTTGTCCGGCAGCGCCACGTGGATGAGGAAGTCCTCGCTGCCGGAGGTCACGAACACCGACAGGGTGTCCGGCAGTGAGCGCACCCAGTCCCGGAACGCCTCGATGTTGTGCCGGGAGGGCTTGACGACGCTCACCGTGATGAGCGCCTGTACCGGTCGGCCGATGAGTTCCAGGTCCACGTCCAGCAATGCGCCACGGATCACACCTTTTTCTCGCAGCGCGCGGGTCCGATCCAGCGTCGTCGTGGGCGATGCGCCCACCGCCGCGGCCACGTCGCGGTTGGTCTTCCGTGCGTCCGACTGGAGTTCGGCCAGGATCGCCGTATCAAGTTCGTCGAGATCAGCCATGCGCACATGATATCCGTATTAAATACGGAAAGTTGTGTATACACCCGGGTTATGCTTAACATTTGAGCGAAAAGGTCGTATTTGGCTCGCCCGAGAAGTGATCCTTCGAGGGCAGGCGATGTCGCTCGCCGGTCGACCGGGCATCGGTGCAACGCCGCACCACCGCTGAACAAGGGACGTCCGTCGCCGCTATGACACCTTCGACGATGACGGCCATCGCCGACCGACCGTCGGCACGGCCCGCCCCGGCACCCACCACCCAACGCCGGGGCCGCATCCTCGCCCTCGTGGCCATCGCCTGCGCCGCGCTCAACCTGCGCCTGGTGGTCACCTCGCTGTCGCCTCTGCTCACCACGATCTCCGCCGAGTTCGGGTTCAGCGCCACCGTCGTCGGTGTCCTCGGGACACTGCCGTTGGTCGCCTTCGCCGTGTTCGGACTGGTCACCCCCTTGATCATGCGCCGGATCGGCCCCGAGGCCACCGTCGTGCTGAGCATGGCCCTCACCGCCGCGGGGCAGGCGCTGCGCGCCTTCGCGCCCGGGACCGGCACCCTGCTGCTGCTCACCGCCGTGGCGCTCACCGGCGCCGCCCTCGGCAACGTCGTCCTACCGCCGCTCATCAAGCGGTACTTCCCGGACCGCCTGGCCGCGCTGAGCACCGTCCAGATGGTCGCGATCCACATCGGCGCGCTGTTCCCGCCGCTGGTGGCCGTGCCCCTCGCCCAGCTCCTGGGCTGGCGGGTCGCCCTCGGCTCGTGGGCGCTCGTCGCCCTCGTCGCCGGGATGCTCTGGGTCGCGCAGTGGTCGTCTCCGGGCGCCCGCCGTGCCGACCGCGCCGCCGGCGCCGATCAGGGACCGCCCCTGGCCCGGCCGCTGTACCGGGTGGGCATGGCCTGGCGCATGGCCGCGCTGTTCGGCCTGGTCACCTGGAACGTCTTCACCCTGTTCACCTGGTTGCCGGCCCTTCTCACCGACGCGGGGCACACCTCGGCCTACGCCGGGACCATGGTGTCCCTCATGGTCGGTGTGAGTCTGCTGTTCGGCCTGGTCGCGCCGACCGTCACCGCCCGGGCCGCGAACACGTTCCCGATCGTCGCCCTCGGGGTGGCCGGATACGCCGTCGGCTATCTGGGCCTGGCCCTGGGGCCGGCACACCTGGCCCCCTTGTGGACCTGCTTCCTGGGCGCGGGCACCAGCCTGTTCGTGGTCGTCATGACCATGATCAACACCCGCGCCACGACGGCCCGGGGCTCGGCCGCGCTCTCCGGTTTCGTCCAGGGGGTGGGCAGCGGTATCGCCCTGGGCGGCCCCCTGCTGTTCGGCCTCTTCGCCGAGCTGACCGGTGGATGGGCGCCGTCCTACCTGCTCGTCGCGGGCGGCTCGCTCGTCGGGGCGATCCTGATGGCCTACCTGGAACGCACCCCGTGGACGATCGAGGCGGCGGCCGCCGGCCACCGTCCCGCCCGAGGGTGACACACGCGCGACCACCGCGCGGGGTTCTCACCGAGGAACCCCGCGCGGCTCTCCTTTCTCCTCGCCTCTCACCGGTCGCGCGGATTTCACGTGCATCTGCATTCTCATGAGCCTTTTCCGCACCAGGTGAACGGCGTTCCCGTGCGCCGGTCAAGAGTCCATGGGTGGTTTTTCGGTGTTCCCGTGGCCGGACGTGGCCAGGCGCTCGAACCCCCGCTCGGAAGGGCTCGGGAGACGGTGAATCCGGCCCGGGAGGGCTTTCCCCACCTGCGATGGGAAGGTTTCCGACATGAATCTCTGATGTATGTGATGTATGCCAACAAAGACGTTTAATGTGGATAACGCGCGCATAATGGCGGCATGAGAACCTCACCCCCCGGCCAGACCCCCGGGAGACTCCGCTGACCCCGGAGAGAGCGTGCGTCCGTCGACCGACGGGCGGCCCCGCACACGCACTTCGAGTCGACCAGGCCGACATCGTGACGCCCCCGGTACCCGTGGGCCCCTCAGGGGAGTCGATCACCATGACGGCGGACCAACCCCGTCTCCACCCGACCGCCGACGGTCGGCGGCCCTCCACGGCCGACGTGCTCCGCGCTCCCGACACGCTCGGCCCGCTTCCGCTCACCGACGTGGGCGACCCGCCTCCGCTCATCCGCAACCGCGACTTCCAGGCCCTGTGGAGCAGCCGTTTCTTCGCCGGACTCGGCAAGGAGAGCGGGGAGGTCGCCTATCCGCTGCTCTGCCTGATGCTCGCCGGCTCCGCCTCCCAAGCGGGCGTCATCGGCGCCGCCCAGGTGGTCACCACCATGCTCGCCGCCGTGGTCGGCGGTTCGCTCGCCGATCGTTCCAACCGGCGGGTCGTCCTCCTGTTCTGCGACGTCGGCCGACTGGTCCTGCTCGGTGTGTTCGGGGTCGTGCTGCTCAGCGGCGACATCACCTTCCCCATCATCATCACCGTCGCGGTGTGCTCCTCGGCGCTCATGGGCGTCTCCAACCCCGTGGCCATGGCCGCCATCAAACAGCTGGTGCCCGCGCCCCAGGTGTCCACCGCCTCCGCCCAGAACCAGATCCGGTTCTTCAGCACCAGCGCCCTGGGCGCGCCGGTCGCCGGGTTCCTGTTCGGCTTGGGCCGGGCCTTCCCGTTCCTGGCCGAGGCCGTGACCTACCTGGTGTCGGCGGTCCTCGTGCTGTGCATCCGGCGCCCCATGCAGGCGGCGGGATATCGCACCCGGGAGCCCTGGACGCTGCGCGGCACGGTCGGCGGATTCGTGTTCCTGGCCCGGCACCCCCTCCTGCGGCCGATGCTGATGTGGATCGTCGGGTTCAACGTGGCCTTCACCCACACGGGAGCCTTCCTGGCCCTCATCGCCACCGCCGAGAGCCAGGGCGCCGGCCACTTCCAGATCGGCCTCACCGTGTCCCTCGCGGGAACCGGCGGGCTCGTCGGCGCACTGGTGGCGGGTCCGATCATCAAGTGGGTGCGTCCCTCGTCGACGTTCCTGGCCGCCGCCTGGTCGGCCCCGGTCTGCGCGCTGGCGCTGGTGATCGCCCCCAACCTGCTGTCCCTGGGGCTTCTCGTGGGCTGTGTGTTCGCGATCGTGCCGTGCGTCAACGCCGTGTTCTACGGCTACATCGCGGCGTCGGTCACCGACGAGTACCAGGGGCGGGTCCTGGGCGCGGTCATGTTCATGTGCCTGGTCTCCCAGCCCATCGGCATCCTCGGGGTGGGCCTGGTGTTCGACGCCGCCGGACCCACCTGGGTGTTCCTGTCGATGGCCGTGGTGTCGGCGCTGGCCGCGCTGTTCAGCCTCTCCCCGGTGATGCGGGACCTGCCCCGGCCCGAGGACGTCGTCGTCTCCTGACCGGGCCGGGCCCCGCGGGGCTCACCCCTGGATGGGCATCGCCATGATCGGCTCGGAGGTGGGCTGCTCGGAGCCGCCCAGCGGCTCCACGGTCACCGCGACCCCCTGGGTGTCGGCGCCCTCCGGGGCGGCCGGGATCGGCGCGACCACACCCTGCTCGTCCACCGGCAGCACACCGGCCGAGTACACGGTTCCGTCGACGCGGGTGAACCACAGCTGGTAGTCCTCGTCCCTCAACGGCTCCAGTCCGTGACCGCTGAACACCAGGCTGCCGTGGGCCTCGGAGTACACCGCCGCCACGAACACGCCCTCCATGGGCTCGGCGGTGGTGTACTCCGCCGCCGGGTCCGACAGCACCGCCGCGACCATGCGTTCGTTCTCCTGGAGGGTCTCGATGTGCCGGGCCTGATCCCACGAGACCGCGCCCAGCGCCACCGCCACGGCCAGGCAGGCCGCGATCGCCCAGGTCGAGCCGCGTGTCCACCAGCGGCGGTCCGGTTCGGCCAGGCGGACCGGCGGAGGCGCCAACTGGCGGGTGCGGGACACCTCGGACAGCACCCGGGCGCGCAGACCCGGCGGTGGGACGGCCGCCGCGGTCGTCCCCAGCCTCGCCGCGGTCTCGGCGAATCCGCGCACCTCCTGCACGCACGAGTCGCACCGGGCCAGATGGTCCTCGAAGCGGACGGTCTCCTCCGGTGGCAGCGCGTTGAGGGCGTAGGCCCCCGACAACGTGTGCGGGTCCTGTCGCAGTCGCCGGCTCACCACTCCACCCCCAGGCAGTCGCGCAGTCGGATCAACCCGTCGCGCATCCGCGTCTTGACCGTGCCCAGCGGAGTGGACAACAGCCTGGCCACCTCACGGTAGGTGTAACCGCCGTAGTAGGCCAGACGTACCGACTGTTCCTGTAGATCGGTGAGGGTGTCCAGACAACGACGCACCCGCTCCCGTTCCAAGCGGTCGGTGACCTCTTCGGCCACCTCGTCGTAGGGGCGGCTCACCTCGGCCGCCGCGGCCCGGACCTCTCGGTCCGAACCGACCTGCTCGGAGCGGACCCGGTCCACGGCGCGACGGTGGGCGAGCGTCATCAGCCATGCCCGCGGCGTTCCCCGCCGCGCGTCGTACCGACAGGCCGTACGCCACACCTCCACCATCACCTCCTGGGTCACCTCCTCCGACTGGGCCGGGTCGCGCAGGACCCGGCGCACCAGCCCGTACACCGATGGAGCGACCAGGTCGTAGACCTCTCCGAACGCGGCCTCGTCACCGCGCGCCACCCGGCTCAGCAGATCCGCGAGCGCCCGTTCGGGCGCCGGGCCCGGCACCGGTTCCGACGCCCGGGGACCCTGCGGTCGTGCCGCGTCCCGATCCATCCGGTTCCTCCCTGATGCGGTCGCGGGCCGCGCCGTTCGGCGCGGCCCCTTTCCCGTGTGGAACCCGGGCGGTCCGGCCCCGAGTCGCGGGCCGCCCGGGGGTTCGGTCGACTACTCGGGCATCAGCACGGTGTCGACGATGTACACGGTGGCGTTGGCGGTCTGCACGTTGCCGCACACGACCTCCGAGTCGCCGTTGACGGTGAACTCCTCACCGGCCCCCTCGGTGGTGACGTCACCGCCCTGGAGCGAGGCGAACGTGCCGTCCTCCAGAGCGTCGGGGGCCTGCCGGCCCTCCACCACGTGGTAGGTGAGCACCTCGGTGAGCTGCTCCTTGTCGGCCAGCAGCGCCTGGAGGTCCTCCTCCGGGATCTTCGCGAAGGCGTCGTCGGTGGGCGCGAACACCGTGATGTCCTCGGCCGAGTTGAGCGTGTCGCCCAGGTCGGCCTCGGTCACCGCGGTCACCAGCGTGGACAGCAGCGGGTTGTTGGAGGCCGCGGTGGCCACCGGCTCCTGGGCCATGCCCTCGAAGCTGCCCGCGCCGTCCTCGGGGACGGACGCGCAACCCGGGCCGAAGTTCTCGCCCGCGGTCTCCGTCATCCCCGCACCGCCGTCGTCCATGCCCTGATCGGTCGCCTCTTCGCTGGCCGCGCCCTCGGTGGGCTCGGTCTCCTCCGCCATGCTGCCGCAAGCGCTCAGACCCAGGGCCAGGAACGCGGCGGTGCCGGCGAGAATGCTCTTGCGAATCATCTTTCTCTCCTTTGACTCTTCTTCTCGTGGAAATCGTGGAAATCGGAGTGAGGTCGTGTGTCAGGTGGCCGTGAACGCGATGCGGTGCCGGCCCGTGGCCCCGCTCGGGATCGGTTCGGCGCGTTCGGCCGTCTGTACGCGGCCGGTGGCGTCCGTCGCGCGCACCTCGACGTCGTGGCGTCCCGGTTCGACGGTGACCTCGGTCACCCACTGGACCCAGGTGTCGATGCCGGGCACCCGGGCCAACTCGGCCGTGACCCAGGACCCGTCGTCCACGCGGACCTCGACGGCGTCGACGCCCCGGTGCTGGGCCCAGGCCACTCCGGCCAGCACCACCTCGCCGGCGGGGACCCGGGACAGCGGCGCGGGAACGTCGACGCGCGACATGGTGTGGATCGGGGCTTCGACCGCCCAGCCGCGTTCGGCCCAGTAGGCCACGTCGTCGGCGAAGCGGGTGAGCCGGATGTCGGTGATCCACTTGGTGGCGCTGACGAAGCCGTACAGGCCGGGGACGATGGTGCGGGCGGGGAACCCGTGCCGGTGGGGGAGCGGTTCGCCGTTCATGCCGACGGCGAGGAGGGCGTCGCGGCCGTCCATGACGACCTCGGTGGGGGTGCCGCAGGTCCAGCCGTCGTGCGAGGTGGCCAGGATCTGGTCGGCGTCGGCGTGGACCCCGGCGCGGCGCAGCAGGTCGGCCAGGGGGTATCCGAGCCAGCGGGCGTTGCCGATGAGGTCGCCGCCGACCTGATTGGAGACGCAGGCGAGGGTGATGTCGGCTTCTCGCAGAGGAAGGTCGAGAAGCTCGGCCATGTCGATCTCGAAGGGGCGGTCGACCAGTCCGTGCACCCGCAACCGCCATCGGGCGGCGTCCGGGCGGGGGACGGTCAGGGCGGTGTCGATGCGGTAGAAGTCCCGGTTCGGGGTCGTGAACGGGGTCAGTCCGGGCACCTTCAGGTCGGTGCCCCTCGGCAGCGGCGGCAACGGGACGGCCGGTTCCGGCAGCACCAACGCCGCGCGGGAGCTCGCGCCCGCACCGAAACCGGAGATCACCCGGGACAGCACTCCGGCCGTCCCTGCGGCGGCCGCCACGGCCAGCGCGGTGAGCACGAACCGGCGCCGCCCCGGTCCCGAGACCGTCTCGACCCCCGCGGGGGCGGTCTCGTCCGGGACGGCGCGCAGCAGCAGCGCCAGGCACAGGGCTCCGACGGCCGCGGCGGCGAGAACGGGGATCACGGTCCTCGTGTCCCCGCCGCGGCCGATGAACACCGCGGCGACACCGGCCGCGGCGAACACCCCCAGACCCGCGTACGCCCAGAGCGGCCGCCGCAGCGCGACCACTCCGAGTACGCCTCCCACAACCAGTAGGACGATGACGATCCCCGAGAGCAGCACGACCTTGTCGGCCGTCCCGAAGAGCGCGATCGCCAGCTCTGCCAAGGCCTGGGGGGTGCTGTCGACGACGGCGTCGCCGACCGCGACCACGGGGGACGCCGTTCCCACGAGAGCGGCGACCAGTTCGCCGGCGGCCGCGCAGGCCACCACGGTCACCGTTCCCGCGCACGCTCCGAGGAGGAGCCGCCCTCTCTTGCGGTTCCGCCCGGTGCGCTGCGTTTTCGTGGTCACACCGGGTATTCGGAGCCGGTCCCGGGGCGGATGGGTCCCGGATCGGATTTTTTTTTCGGGGAACCCCACTCGGCGGTGAACCGCAGGTGGTGCCACCCCTCGGCGTCCTCGGGAACGGTGTCGACGGGGTCCGGGGGCCGGGTGAGACCGGTGGCGTTCGTGGCGCGCACCTCCGCTGCGTGCATGCCGGGTTCGACGGCGACCTCGGTCACCCACTGGACCCGGGTGTCGATGCCGGGCACCCGGGCCGCCTCGGTGGGGGACCCGTGCTCGTGGGGGAGCGGCTCGCCGTTCACGCCGACGGCACCGGCGGTGGCACGGCGGCCGTCGGCTCGGCGACGCCCGGCGCGGCGGCCACCGTCGCCAGACCCGACGGCGGTCCGACGAGGCGGTGGGGAGGAGAGGGAAGGGGGCCGGTGGAGAGAAAGGAAAGGATCGTCCTTCGCCGAGTCGAGCGCCGGACCCCATGGACTTTCCGCCCGTTGTGGGGCACCGCGGTCGGTTCGACTCCCAGAGTGCTGGAGGATGTTCCCCGTACGTCTCCCCAACGATCGGAGTTCCCCCACATGGTGCGGAAGACGCCCCTCGCCGCGGCCGCGCTGATGGTCTCGGGCAGCCTCCTGCTCAGTGGCTGCACGATCACCGCGGACATATCGGACTGGTGGTCCGAGACGTTCGGGAACGCGTCCGGCCCTCCGGATGTCGAAGAGGAGTTCCCGTACGTACGTGAGGGCCGCATCTTCCAGGACACCGGGCAGGACGCCGAGATGCGCTTCGCCATCACCGGCCTGGAGCGCACCGACGAGTACACCGTCATGTACTACGAGATCACCTATCTCGACGATTTCGCCGGCCCCAACCGGAATCTGAGCATGGCCCACACCCTCGTCGACCCCCTCACCGGCCGCGTCTACCGGCAGTACCTCGACGGGGACGGCCTCAAGTACGGGTCCGAGAGCCCCAACCAGGACGGTCTCTATCCCGTCCACGACGGCGTCACCAACGAGTACGTCCGCTACTTCCCCCGGATCCCGGACGAGGTCGCCCAGGTGACCTTCGTCGGCAGCGGCCTCGGCGCCATGACGGGCATCCCCGTCCAGGACGTCGAGGAGGAGCGTTCCGACCCGGACACCCCCAACGGGGCCGACCACCTCTCCCTCGACAACCCCCCGCCGCGCGGTGAGAACCTCACCTTCGTCAACCGGCGCCCCGACGAGAACGCCGTCGCCGACGAGGGGTGGGTGCAGAGCTTCGTCGACTCCGAGATCGCCTCCACCACCCGTGACGGCGACCGCGAGATCATCTCCCTGCACTCCGACGTCATGTTCGAGTTCGACCGCTCCGACCTGACCCCGGAGGCGGAGGAGGTCGTCCGCCGGGCCGCCACCACCCTCGCGAACAACGTCGATCCGGACGAGCCGACCATCACGATCATCGGTCACACCGACGGCATCGGCGACGACGCCTACAACGACCGCCTGTCGGTGCAGCGCGCCGAGAGCGTGCGCGACCTGCTCGCCGAGGAGATCGGCACGGGCTTCGCACTGGAGGTCGAGGGCCGCGGCAAGAAGGAGCCCGTCGCCCGTGAGGGCGGCCCGGACGACGAACAGGCCCGGGCTCGGAACCGGCGCGTGGAGTTCTCGTACATCTTCGACGACACCGTCGAGGCGACGGAGGAAGAGGAGTACGACGAGGACGGCCTGGACACCGCCCAGCGCAACGTCACCTGGCCGGCCCCCTACGACGACGACCCGGGTTCGGTGGTGGCCGAGAGCGAACAGGACGGCATCCGGCTGGAGGTCTACCCGCTGCGTCGCGACGGCGCCTACGTGATCGGCACGGTCGCGTTCACGAACATCACCGACGAGCCGCTGATCCCCGAAATGGGCGGCTCCGACGTGGTCGCCGGTGGCCCGGAGCAGTTCGGCAAGGGCACGCTGGGCGGCTTCCAGCTGTTCGAGCCGGAGAGCGGCCTGGTGCGGTACGTGGCGCAGATGGACTTCGGCGACGGGCGTTACAGCAGCTTCGCCGAAGAGGTCCACGTCCTTCAGCCGGACAACACGTACAACCTGGTCGCGGTGTTCCCGGCCCCGGCCGCGAGCGTGGAGGAGCTGACCCTGCGCGCCGGCCCGTTCGGGGAGTTCGAGGAGATCCCGGTCCAGTACTAGGGGTACCGGACCGGGCCACGGGGGCCGTCGGCGTCACGCCGACGGCCCCCGTTCGCGTTCACGGCGTCCCGGACGAGGGATCACGAAGAGGTAACCATGCGTGAAACCCTCAACTGTTACCTTTTCCCCGCGATCTACGTATGACGGTGGTCCCGTTCCGACGAAGGTGGTGATCCGCGATGAGCGGTGGAACCGGTGTGAATCCGAACGAGGCGCGTCAGGGCGGTGAGGACGCGGAGGCACTGGCCACGGCCATGGCGGGTCTGGCCGACGCCTTCGACCTGACCGTCGACGACGCGATCCGGGTCGCCGGCGAGGAGGACGTCGAGGCCGGGTGGCGGTCCTTCCGGGAACGCCACCTCCAAGGGTTCGTGGACGTGCAGGGGCACGGTCTCCAGTTGGCCGACAACATCCAGGCGGGGGCGAGCGAGATCGCCCTCAACGACCTGGAGAGCGCCGACGAACTCTCCGGCGCGACCCAGGACGTGCCCCCCGGCCTGGGCAACGTCAACTTCTACTGACCCCCCCACCCCGCTCCCCGATGAGGAACCCCCGTGGCTTCTTTCGACCTCTCCCTCAGCCTGCGCACCATCGACGCCGTACCCGCCCTGGTCCGGGCGCGTTCCACCGACTTCGAGGAACTCAACGGGCGGGTGCTCGGTGACTCCGAGAACCTCCAGGCGAGCCTGGACGGGGCCGCCGGGCAGTTCACGAGCATCCTGGCCTGGGACATCGGCACTCTGTCCGCCGAGGACCGACAGCTGTGGGTGGACACCGCCGTCGCCCTCACCTACGCGGCCATGGTCAGCGACATGTGGGCCGATCACGTCGAGGAGTTCCGGGACGGTCGGGACGAGCTGATGGAGGAGTGGCGCACGGCCGTCACCGACCGGGAGGGTCGGGTGCCGGGCAAGTACGCCTCCAGTCTCATCACGTCGACCTTCCCCGAACGCGAGTGGTACTTCTGGGCCGAGGAGAACACCTGCCGCGACCTCTACGACGAACTCGTCGACAAGCGGGAGAACATCCAGGGCCGCTTCGACACCCTGTGGAACACCTACCAGGAGCACGTCGAGGAGATCGGCGACATGCTGGAGGAGGGCCCGACCAAGGCCAACGTGCAGAAGCTCATCGACGGCGGGCAGGCCAACTGGGCGTTCTACAACCTCGACCCGAACAAGTACACGATGCTGGTCGACCAGAACGAGTTGACCGAGGAGAACGCCCAGGAGTGGTCCACGGAGCTGGCCGCCTACTGGTCGGGTGACAAGCCGCTGGACGACCGTTACCACGAGCTGATGCTCGTGATGGCCATGATCGGCACCAACGCCAAGCAGGCCCAGAACACGGGGAGCGGCTTCCGCTCCGAGGAGATCGACTTCCTGGAGGCCTTCTACACGAACCTGGAGATGGAGGGCGGCGGCCACCACACGGGCGTCCTGTCCGTTCCGGCGTGGATGGAGGGCGACCACATGAGCGGCGAGGAACGCGCCCACGCCCTCGGCGTGCTCGGCGACGGACTCCTCACCCTCTCCGACGAGGACCTGGGCGGCGGCTACGACCTATTGCCCCAGAGCGTGCGCCGGGCGGCGGAGGGCCCCTTCCTCCACCTGCCGGGTGAGAACGAGATGCCCTACCACCTCGTCTCCTACCAGGAGGACGCGCGGGCCCTGTCGCAACTGCTCCGCTACACCGACGACGAGCTCCAGGGCGGCGACGCCTTCTCCACCAACCTCACCCTGGGCGCCGGCGCGTACATGCACTACTGGGGCGCGGAGGGCGAGGACGGCTGGGTGGTGTCGGAGGAGCTGGCCCCGCTGGTGGAGGTCGGCACCCGCAACGAGGACGCCAACCACTACATCCTCACCGGCGAGTACCCGAACGGGAAGACGGAGATCCCGGGTCTGCCGGAGCTCGCCCCGCACGAGCGCACCAACGCCGTCGAGGGCATCCTCACCTACGAGTGGCACGACGACGGCGCCACCGCGCGCGGACTCGTCGACTGGATGGCCGAGGACGCCCTCAGCGAGGACGACGAGGTACGGGAGCGCGCGGGCACGGCGTTCGCCGGGTTCATGGAGACCATCACCGAGCCGGAGATGTACGAGCAGCTCATCAACACGGGCGTGCACGTCACCGAAGGCGACAACGAGTACGAGGACGCGGTGTTCACCCAGTTCAACACCGAACTGGGACTCGGACTCGTGGACGTGTTCGATGCCAATATCTACAGCTTCGCCACCAGCGACGTCTGGGAGTCGGAGAACCTTCCCGTCGAGGGGGTGGGCGCGTTCGACCCGGAAAGCGGGACCGCGCGCCTGGGCGCGGAGGAACGCGCTCGGTTCATGCACTATCTGATGGGCGGTGACGAGTCCGCCGCGCGGCTGATCCAGTCGGTCGACGTCTACCAACAGATCGAGACGGCGGCGTTCCTGGAGAACGGGCGCCCCGAGGACAACGCGCGCGGCCTGGGCACGTTGCAGGGCCTGCTGGAGGAGGCCACCGGTCGCGACGCCCAGGACCGCAAGGAGGACCTGGGGGACCAGGTCGACCGGGACAAGGCGATCGCCGAGTTCTTCGTCGGCGAGGCGACGGGACTGTCGAAGAAGATCCCGCTCATCGGCACTGCGGTGTCCAAGGGCATGGCCCTGGGCGGGGACGGCATCGTCGACGCGATCATCGACGGCGACTACGAGGTGGTCCCCCGGGGCGCCACGTACAGCGGCGAGATCAACCGGGTGCGGAACTTCGAGGTGGAGGCGCTGGAGTACGTCGCGCACAACGACCCCTCGAAGTTCAACGAGGTCCGGTACAACGGGGACTTCCAGGATCTGATCGAGGGTGGGGTGGTCACCGTGCGGCAGGACGGCAGGGTGCTCGACGCCGAGGACATCACGGACGACTTCACCTTCGATTCCGACGTCACGGTCTCGGTGGAGAAGAACTCGGACAACTGGAACGAGGGCTTCCGGCAGGACGGCGGAAGGTGGTCCATGGACGCCTCCATGGGCAACGTCATCGGCGACGTGCCCTTCACGACCAGCGACGGGCGGACGTACCCGGGTGACACCCGGGTCGGTCAGTTCACCGGAGAGTTCGACCGCGCGTACGAAGACGTGCGGTCGTACTTCGACCCGGACCAGAGGGGCGACGACGATGGCGAGTGATGACCTGTGGGGTCGGGGCGGCACACGCGGTGCCGTCCGGAGCGCGTGCGCCCTGCCGGCACTGCTGTTGCTGGTCGCATGCGGGGGTGGGATTCCGGAGGACGAGGAGCCGGAGCCGGTCGACAGGACCGGTGTCTCCTTTTTCTGGATGGAGCGTGAGGTGAGCGTCCGGACCCTGGATCGGATGTTCGTCGAGACCGGTTCGGAGGAGGTACTGGGCGATACCGACGAGTGGTCGCGGGGGATCCTGCTGGAGTCGAAGGTGGTCCGCCCCGTTGAGGGTGGTGAGGGGCACGAGGTCGTCCTGGACAAGGACCGGTGGGACATCGACGCCGTCAACCGTCTGAGTCGTCTGGACGCCGCGTTGAACGGGGCGCTGTGGCCGAACGAGGTGACCTGGTGCGGGGACCCGGTGGACGGTGAGGCGTTCGTGGACGCCTACACGGAGGAGTTCGAGGGCGTCTTCGACACGACCGAGGAGTACGAGGCGAGCGTCGCCGACTACGTCGACTGCGGGGACGGGCGACCGTGAACCGTGGACGGCCCCGGCGTTCGTGAGAGCACCGGGGCCGGTTCGTCCGCAGGGACGGGGCGACGGGCGGGTCAGAGGTCGGGCGAGGCCAGGGAGAGGCGGACGAGCGGGTCGCGACCGCGTTCGGCGCTGCGCGGCTCGGACAGCACCTCGTAGTGGTCGGCGACGATCCGGGGCCGTGACGTGAACGTGCGCTTTCCGCCCAGGGCGGCGTAGCCCATCGCGGCGAGCGCCGTGCTCACCGCCACAGCCGCGAACAGGCCGACGATCCCAGATGGTGCGATCGGGGAGACACGCCTCGTCTGAGCCGCGCTTCTGAGCCGCGCTTCTCCGGATGCGGCCCCGGCGGTGCGGGTTCCGCGCGGTCTTCGGGACGGCCGTGACCGGGTGGCCGCACTCGGGGGTGGCGATGACGAACCCGTGCGCGGCCACCGGTGCGGTGGTCCGCGAGGTCTCGTCCTTGACAGCGGCCTTGCACGAGGTGTTGTTCCCTGAGTTGAGTCTTCCTGGCTCAATCCTGAACGAAGGGGGGGAACGGTGGCTCCGACCCGGGTGATCGTGTGCGGGTCAGGCGGTCGGGGCGTGCCCCTGGGCGGTGACGGCGGCGAGCACGGCGTCGGCGGTCCGCCCGGTGCCGCGGGAGCCGTCGACGGACGGTTCGGCGAGGTGGAGCCGGTCGATCTCGACGCGCATGAGTTCCTGGAAGCGGAGCGTGCGGGCGAGGAACGCGTCGATGAGCCGTCGCTCCTCCGGGGCGGCCCCCGCGTGGTCCGAGCCCGCGTACACGCGGCGGCGCAGGAGGTCTCCCGGGGCGGTGAGCCATACGGCCCCGGTGCTCGGGGTGGCGAGCCCGGCGACCCGGGGCGGCCACAGGGCCGATCCCTCCAGCACCAGGCCGGGGCCGTCGCCGAGGGCGTGCGCGGCGACGGTCTCCTCGATGCGCGGCCAGAGGCGTTCGTAGTGGGCGAGGACGGAGTCGATGAGGTCGTCGAGGGGGAGCGTGCCGTAGTGCTCGGCGACGTGCGGGGGCACCTCCCGTTCGGGTGTCCGCCAGGGCCGCCCGGGGTGCCGGGCGAGGAGATCGGTGCGGGCATGCGAGAAGCCGAGCCGCTCGGCGAGCAGCCGGGCGATGGTGGACTTTCCGGTGTGCGAGGTACCGCCGATGAGGATCACCCGTATGTCGCGCATACCTCCGACCGTAGCGACCGCACTCCATGCGCGGGGCGCCGTCGGCGAGGTGCGGGGCGGTCGCCCGCCCCGCACCTCGGTTCACAGCATCGGCGGCACCACCGGGCAGCCCCACTTCGACTGCGTCGCGGCCACGTGTTCCGCCCACCGGAGCCGGTTCGCGGCTTCATGGTCGACCTGTGGCCCCACCACCACGGCCGGCACGTCGCGCCCGCCATCGCGCGGTGACACCACCACATGGGGGAGCCGTTCCCCGGTGCCCGGGGCGGTGGGTTCCGGCGGGGTCACGAGGGCCTCGGTGTGGTCGGGAACCGGGTGTCCGAGAGCCTCACGCAGCAGTGTCGGAACCATGTCCGGCCGATTCAGGATCAGGGGAGCGGCATCGCGAGGGATGGATTCGGCATGTGACTCCTTTGGCGGGTGCGGGTGCGGGTGCGTGCGGGAGGGGCGACGGGCACGGGGCCGGGCGGCACGGGGGAGGACGTCCGGCGCCGCGACCGACCGGTCCTCTGGGTGGGCGGCGGGGAGGGGGAACGCCGCTCGGGCGCGGTGGACCGAGCGGTTTCGGGGGAGGATCCGGGAGATGTCCCCAGGCTGTGGACAACCCTCCGGAGGGGCCCGCCCTCGGCGGTGGTGAACTCCGGGCGTCCTCCCACACCCGCACCTGCCGGGCCCCGCGGGCCTCGCGCCGGGCGACCCACACGCGTACCGCGTCCCTCAGGTCGCCGAGGTCGGTGGCGACCTCGCGCAGACTCGGCACGGTCTCCGGAACCCGGGGCGGGCTGGCCACGAGCAGGTCGCCCCCCGGGGCCGGGCGCGGCCCACCGGGTCGGGCGGGCGTGGGCCTCGGCCTGGGCGTGGTCGTCCCCCTCCCGGCCGAACCGACGGCGCTCGTGGTCCGCGTGGTACGGGCGTACCAGGGACGGCTCGGAGGCGTCGAAGATCGCCTCGGGCGCGGGTGACGGCAGTCGTGGGACGGCTCGCCGAGAGGCCCGGGGACGGGGAGCGGTGGTGCGCCGGGGCGGCGGCGTAGCGACGGACGCGGGCCGCCCCTCGGCGGAAGAGGTGGAGCCGGGGGGTTCGACGGTGGCGGTCACGGGGAGGGGAGAACAGCGCTCCGACCATGCGCAGGGCACGGGTGAGGAGCGCGGCGTTAGACTGGCGCACGCCGGCAGCCCTTGCGGTTAAAGGGTTCGTGTTGCCGGCCACGACCTCGGGCGCTCGATGGGCGTCGCGAGGTCTCTGCTTTGCCGGTACCTATGAACGTGGTTTCGGTAGAAGCGTATAGCCGTCCGGGGGGTGGATGTCGACCGATCTCCGAGAACCGCCGAGGGGATGTTCGGAACGGCGTTGTCGCAGGTCAGGGGGGTATCCCTTATTGTCCGGACTTAATGTGCATCGGTTGGTGTATGGCCGGAATGCGCTTCGGGGATACGGGTGAACGAAAACGGCCGACCGGGGGTGTGCCGGTCGGCCGTTGATCGGGATCGAAACCTTGGAGGCCCGAACCCTCAGGCTGCGGAGGAGCGCGGTCCAGGCGTCAGGGTCATGGTCGAGGTGTCCCAGGGGGTGGTTCCGGGTGTCACGGACAAGGACGAGAGAGGCCCCTCGGCCACCTCCACGCGACTGCCTTCGCCGGCGCTGTGGCCGCTCATATGTCGGTTTCCTCCATGGCGATCCTCTGGCGCGGGCTCAGGCGTGGTGCTTCACGCCCCGAACGAAGGACGCCCACGCCCTGGCGGAGTAATCGATGTGTCCGAGGGGACGGTTCTGGGTGTCACGGACCAGAACGCTCCGCCCTTCGGCCACCTCCACGCAGCTGCCTTGCGCCGCGCTGTAGCTGCTCTTGTGCCACAGGAGCTCGCCGCGCTCGTGCTTGCTCTTCAATGCTCTCCCTGACCTTCCTGACAAATTCAACGCTCGCCCCCATGGGTAGTGCCTCGGCTTGCAGCAGACCGAAGATGGTCATGCACTTCTGCACGGTCTCTTGGTCATCGATGAGCACTTCGCCGCTTGCATACTCGGCGGAGGCCAGCGGCGGATTGTCGGGAAAGGTGTAGATCCGGAACGGGCCAGCGGCGCCGGGGTGATACAGGGTCCTCGGGGGTGTGACCTGGAAGCGGATCTTGCCTTCCCCGACAAGTTGCAACACCCAATCGAGTTGGGCGATTTGGGTGGTTTCGTCACCCATGATGAGGTCTAGGACGAACGCCTCTACCACGACAGACACTAGCGGAGGATGGTCCCTCTCAAGTATCTCTTGCCTCTTTTTTCTCGCCAGCACCATCTCTTCCACCTCGTCGGTGGTGGCCCACGGTGCGGTGTGCTGGATCGTGGTTCGGGCGTACTCGGGGGTCTGAATCAGTCCGGGGAAGATCTGGGACTGGTACTCCCGAAGCTCGGTTGATTGTTGCTCCAGCTTCGGGACCTTTTTGTACCAGGGTGGGATGGTTCCAGAGGCCTGGTTTCTCTCCCATGCCCGGAGCAGCTGACCGTTGGCGTTCAACGCCCGGTCGAGCTTGGACGCCTGGTCCTCGCTCATGCCCCTCTTGCCGTTCTCCCAAGCGGAGACGTGCGCGGCAACCACGCTGGCGTAAGGCGCGAGCTCCGCCTGGGTCAGCTTGGCCTTGCTGCGGAGGGCCTTGAGTTCCTTGCCCACCCTGGCCCATTCGGGCTTGCGGCGATCCGTCATTCGTCACCTGTTCAACCAAGGGGGGAAACCGGAGAGAACCACGATGCAACGGCTTCTCAACCGCTCGCAACCGATTCACCGAAATGTTGTCCCTGTGGTTGATTCGCTGGTGTTTCCGTGAAGTCCTGCCCCAAGGTGTTGTCACGAAGCCGCACGGTAACCGAAGCCGAAAGGGTCTTTGGACCCCTCACGTTCGGGCCGAGTGGTTCGCGGCGTCGTCGGACAGCGAGGCGGAAGGCGGAAGAACACGGATGGGATCGGTGACCCGCATGGACCCCCGTCGAGAACGACCGGAGACGGCCGACGACGACATCGGGGGGGTGGCGCCCCGACCGCCCTGTCCCGAGATGTCCAGGCCGGTGCCGCTGCCCCGGCGCACCATCGAGGCGCGGGACCGGGCCGCGATCATCGTGGACGTCGGGACCGGGGAGCTCGGGCACTCGCTCACACTGCCGGGCACCCCGGAACAGACCGCGGTCCTGCGTCGGTACATGGCGGCGCTCGCGCTCCTGCCCGCCGCGAAGAGCGACGTACTCCAAGGTCTGGTCAGTGAGCTGTTCACCAACGCCGTCCGACACTCGCGCAGTGGACTGCCGGGCGGCGAGGTCGTCGCGACACTGCACCGGCTGCGGGGACGGGTACAGGTCCGGGTGACCGACCAGGGGCCCTACGGCGACGTTCCCGGGACCCCGCACGTGCGCGAGCAGGACCTGGAACGCGAAGGCGGGTTCGGGATGAGGTTGGTCGCCATGCAGGCGGACAGGTGGGGGACCCTGTCCGAGGGCGGGCGGACCACGGTCTGGTTCGAGCTGGATCGAGGGTGACGCGGGCGATGGGGTGGAACAGCGCCGACGACGGCGAACAGTACGGGGCGGCGCGGCGGCTCGACGCCGAGGCGGGGCCGTGGTGGACGGTGATGTGGGCCCCGGCGCTCCGGGCGTACGTGGCGTTCTACCGGGGGAGGGAAGCGGTCCGTTGGCAGAGCGCGCCCACCCCGGAGGGGCTCGTGGAACGGTTGAGGGAGGCGGAACGCGGAATCGGTCGTGACGGGACGACGCCGCGGCTTCCGGTGTCCCGAAGCGGGAGCGGCGGCGCGCACCGACGGGCGCCGAAGGAGGAGAGCGGTCACATCGCCCAGGGGGGCGTCCCGGCGCGCCGGGCGTTGACCGTCCGCCTGCGCGGACCGCGGGCGGGCACCCGAACGGTGGCGGTCCCGGGCGAGGAGACGGCGGACGGCTACTGGACCTGCCCGGCGCAGGCGTGTTCGTGGACGTCGGTCAATCCGATGTCGCACCCGTGTCCGGTGGGGTCCTCCGTGCGTGAGGAGGCGAGAGACGTCCCGGTGGGAGGTCCGACGTGGTGAGAACCGATCCGGCCTCGGTGTACGAGGCACTGCTCATGTCGCACGAGGGACGGCGGGACACGGGCGCGCGGACGACCGGCTGGGAGTGGCCGACCGCGCAGCCGACCCTGTGCGAGGTGATCGCGTCCCTGGAGATGGTCTACGACCTCGCCGAAGGTACGGCCGAGGACGCCGAGGCGATCCTCTACCTGGTGCGCACGCTGCGCACCCTCCGCGCTCTCACCCCCGACCCCCACTCCGCCCACCACTGATCCCCGAGCGTCCACCCCGTTCTCACGGCGTTGGCCTCCGAGAAGAGCCGGGAGTGTGTCGGTGTGCGGTCGAGGTGTGTCGGTTCGTGGGTGCGTGCTCCTTCGGTGACGCGCGGCCGGGACGCGGTCACCCGGCGGATGGTCGGGGAGAGAGCCAGCGGCGGAGTTCGTCGGCGAGGGCGACCGGTGCGTCGAGCTGGATGAGGTGTCCGGCCCCGGGGACGAGCGACAGTGTGCTGTGCGGGATCGCCGCGTGCAGGCGGTGGGCGCGGTCGACGGGTATCCAGGTGTCCTCGGTGCCCCAGACGATGTGCACGGGGAACGACAGGTCGGCCAACCGTGGCTCCACCTGCTCGGTGAAGCGCTCGTCGGCCTGGGCGATCTGCCGGTAGAACGCCGCCTTCCCCTCCCCGCCGAGCCACGGGGCGGCGAGCGTGTCGAGGTCGTCGTCGCGCAGACCGCGATGGCCCGCACCGGAGATGTAGGCGCGCAGGGCGCCCTCGTGCACGGCGTCGGGGAGGAGCGCGAAGACCTCCGCGTTCTCCTTGACCAGGGTGAAGAACGGCGACCCCCAGGGCCGCAGCGCCACCACGTCCACCAGACACAGGGCGGAGTACCCGGCGCCGTGCAGGAGCGCGGCGCGCAACGCCACGGCGCCCCCGTAGTCGTGGGCGATGACACGTGGGCGGTCCAGCCCCCAGTGGTCCAGGAGCGCCGCGAACGCCTCACCCTGCACGCCCAGGTCGACGGGGTGTTCCGGGTCCTTCGAGGAGGCGCCGTAACCGGGCATGTCCCACAGGTGGACGGTGAAGTCCCGGGCCAGCGCGTCGGCGAAGGGCGACCACAGCCGGGAGGACCACGGCGTGCCGTGGCACAGGACCACGGGCGGCCCCTCGCCCCGCCTGCCCCACGCGATCCTTCGTCCCCGCCACTCGAACACCTCGTCCACGTTCATGCCCTCAGCTTGCCGGAGAACGGAGACGCGAGGCCGTTGTCCACAGGTCTCTTTCGGAGCGGGGACCGGGGCGGTGGCGTGTCCCCGGCCGGTCGTCGACCGTTCCACGGCCGATGCCGGACCCTTGGCGGGAAACGGGTGGACACCGCTCCGGGGTCGGCCGGTAGGTTCGGTGCCGTGTCATCTCCCGAAGCGTCCAGACGTGTGCCGCCGGTCCTCCGGTGGCACGCGACGCCGTCGACCTGACGTCGGCCGAGGATTCCCGGCCCCCGTGGCGGGGCCTCCCTCCCATGCGTCCGTGAACGTCGGTGGTGCCGTGCGCACGTGTTCCGTTCACACGACGCTCTCGGGAGACACCCGTGCCTTTCCTGCTGTACATGCTCGCCGTCGCGGTGTTCGCGCAGGGCACGTCGGAGTTCATGCTCGCCGGCCTGCTGCCCGCGATCTCCGACGACCTGGGCGTATCCATTCCGCGGGCGGGTCTGCTGACCTCGTCCTTCGCCGTCGGCATGGTGATCGGCGCCCCCGCCATGGCCGTACTGGGCCGTCGGTGGCCGCCGCGCTGGACCCTCACCGCGTTCCTCGGCCTGTTCATCGCCGCCCACGTCGTGGGCGGCCTCACCGACGACTTCGCCGTCCTCATGGCCACCCGGGTCGTCGCGGCCCTGGCCAACGCCGGATTCCTGGCGGTCGCGCTGTCCACGGTCGCCGCCGTCGTCCCCGCCGACCTGCGGGCCCGCGCGCTGGCCGTGGTGCTCGGCGGCACCACCCTGGCGTTGATCGCCGGTGTGCCGCTGGGGGCCGCCCTGGGCGCCGGGTGCGGCTGGCGTACGACGCTGTGGGCCGTCGCCGTGCTCTCGGTCCCCGCACTCGTCGCCGTGGCCGTGGCCACCCCGACCCGGCTCGGCGGTGACACCGGTCCCGGCCGTCCCCGTGCGCTGGGCGCGGAGTTCGGGGTGCTCGCGAGCCGACCGCTCCGGATCGTCCTGCTGCTCGCCGTGCTCGTCAACGGGGCGACGTTCTGTGTGTTCACCTATCTGGCGCCGCTGGTCACCGACACGGCCGGACTCGACCCGGCCGCGGTGCCGGTCGTGCTGGCGCTCTTCGGCGTCGGCGCCTTCGCGGGCGTCCAGGTGTCGGGCCGTTTCGCGGACCGGCACTGGCGGACCCTGCTCGTATGGGGAGGGGGCGGGCTGTTCCTCGGCTGGGGCCTGCTCGCCGTCGGGGCGGCGCACCCGTTCGCCGTCGTGGTGTGCGCCCCGATCCAGGGGGCGTTGTCGTTCGCGGTGGGCGGCACCCTGATCGCGCGCGTCATGGCGCACGCGACGGGCGCGCCCACCCTGGGCGGCTCGTTCGCGACGGCGGCCCTGAACCTGGGCGCGCTCGTGGGCCCGGTCCTCGGGGGGATCGCCTACGCCGGACCGGGGGCGCGCGGTCCGGTCCTCGCGGCGGTGGTCCTCGTGCTCGCCGCCCTGGCGGTGGGGGCGGGCCACACCCGGGTCGGCACCCGTGCCCCGGACGTGTCCGCACCCGAAGACCAGCGAGGTTGACCCTGGACGGCCCGGCCCGGCGACCGCCGGGCCGGGCCCTACCGGACCTCCCGAGGCGATCGCGGGGGCCTCCGTCAAAGGTTCCGTCGACGGAGTGCGCGGCCGCCCCGACTGCTCCCCGGGACCGAGTGCTGTCGGGGGCGGCCGGGGGCGGTCTCGTCCGCCCTCACCGGCGTGGAACCCATCGCGCGGTCTCCTCACCGCGTGGCGTCCGGCCGGTCCGTTCCTTCGGCCGGCCCGTGGCGTGGGGTCCACCGGTTCGCCACGCGGGGAACGGGCCTGGGGACACGGGTAGGGGGCGTGGGGACATGCGTCCACGGTGCGGGTAGGGGACGTGGGGGCCCTTCGTCCGTGAGACGAGGAATGTCGGGGTCGACCGGTACAGTGCCGGGGAACCCCCGTTGCCGAGTCCGTCGAGGGAGCCAGCCATGGCCGGGACCGTCCTCAGCACCCGCGCGCTGAATCGGGCCACGCTCGACCGCCAGCTCCTCCTCGCCCGCACGGACCGTTCCGTCGAGGACGTGGTCACCCACCTGGTCGGCCTCCAGGCCCAGACCACCCACACCTGGTACCTCGGCCTGGAGAACCGCATCGACGGCCTGGACCCCCACGCCGTCGGCCGGATGCTCACCGACGGCGACCTGGTGCGGATCACCCTCATGCGCGGCACCATCCACCTCGTCACCCCTCAGGACTGCCGGATCCTGCGTCCCACCGTGCAACCCGCCATCGATCGCGGTTTCTCGGGCAGCAACCACGGCCAGGCCACCCGTGGCATGGACCTCGACGCCATCGCCCGCGCCGGGTACGAACTCCTCCTCACCCGCCCGATGACCCCCCGGGAACTCGGTGAACGTCTGGAGGACCGCTGGCCCGGGGTGAACGGCGACCATCTGGCCCAGGCGGTCAAGGACCGGCTCCCGCTGGTGCAGATCCCCCCGCGCGGAGTGTGGGGCGCCAACGGTTCGCCCGCGTTCGCGCCCGCCGAGACCTGGACCGGGTCGGCCATGGACGCCGACGCCGACCCCGAGGCGCTGGTGTTGCGCTACCTGGCGGCGTTCGGGCCCGCGAGTGTCAAGGACGTCCAGGCCTGGTCCTCGCTCACCAGGCTCAAGCAGGTCTTCGAGGGCCTGCGCGATCGGCTGGTGGAACTGCGGGCGGAGGACGGCACCGTGCTGTTCGACCTGCCCGAGGCCCCCCGGCCCGGCGAGGACGTCACCGCTCCGGTGCGGTTCCTCTACGACTTCGACAACGTGCTGCGCGGCCACTTCGACCGCAGCCGGGTCCTGCCCGACGAGTACCGATCCCGTCTCGCCTCCCGCAACGGCATGCCACCGGCGACGGTGCTCGTGGACGGATTCGTGCGCGCCGCCTGGAAGGTCGTGCGCGGCAAGGGCGCCGTCCCCCACATGGAGGTGACCCCGTTCGCGCCGATCAACGGCGCCGACCGGGACGCCGTCGTCGCCGAGGGCGAGCGCACCCTGGCCTTCCTGGAACCCGGGGGACACGGGGTCCGATTCGCCGAGGTCTGACTCCTCCCCATCCGCGCCTATCGTTCATCAGTGCCCTGATGTGGACGTATGCATCCGGACCACGGACAATACGGGTGTATATGGAAGGATTCTCGGGTGACTGAAGAGTTCCGTGCCGCGTTCCAACGCGTGCTCGACACCGCGGCCGAACAGGCGCCCGGGTTCTCCGGGGCCGTGCACGACGTCTTCCGGCTCTCCTCGCAGGTGCCGGAGGAGGAGCTGGGCTCCGCCATGGAGGCGCTGGCCCCGGTGCTGGCCGACTGCGAATCCGTGGCGGGCATCGCCGCCGACCTCGCGGTCCTGGCCGGTGCCCTGGTGGAGGCCGGCGCCCCCGCCGGACAGGTGGGTCTGGAGGTGCTGCGCCAACTCGGCAGTTACGGTCAGGCCGCGGTCGCGTTCATGCACGCCTGGGAGAAGACCGGCGGCGGCACACCGCCGTCCCCCCTCGAAGTCGGCGAGGCGGAGGAGGAACGGGTCGAGGAGGTCCTGGGCGAGAACGCGCCCCTGGCCACCGTGGGCTGGTGGACCTCCCTGCGGTACGGGCTCGCCGCCAAGGCCATGCTCGGTGACTCCCGGGTCCGGGCGGCCGTGCGCTCCGACGCCGGCGCCCTGGAAGGGCTCGGCCAGATCGTGCACGCGCTGTCCACCCGTCTGCCCGAGTTCATCGAGGTCGGGGAACTCCTGCGGATGGCCGAGGCGGAGATGGTCCTGGTGCTGGACCGGTCCTCCTGGCGGGGGTTCCGGGTCCGCTTCGACGGCATCGGCGACAACTTCCAGCTGCACACCCTGTTGGCCGACGCCCTCATCGGCAAGGAAGGGCGCAGGCTCGCCGGCGACCGTCCCGACCCCAGGTGGACGGCGGCCTGTCTGGACGCCCAGCCGGACCCGTTGGCCGACGTCGTGCGCGGCGAGTGGGACCTGGTCGGCGGTGACGGGACGTGGGTCGGCAACGAGGCGTGCCCCGCCGACATCCCCTTCGTGGACGGGGAGCGGGTGCTGGTCCTGGAACCGCAGACGCTCACCCACTCGTGGCGGGCGGGACGCCGTCACCCCCAGATCCCCGGCGGTCTGACGATCCTTGAGGAACTGCACCCGGACGAGGCCACCGCCTGGTGGTCGCGCATGCATCCGGCCGGTTCGGTGCGCCACCCGTTGGCGCCCGAGATCGACCACGGCGACACCGGGTCGCACCGGCCGCCCCGCCACTTCGGTGTGGCGGCGCACTTCGAGGAGGTCGACTCGGGGCCGATGTCGTCCACGTTCTCGGCCTTGGACGCGGAGACGGCCGCCGCCGAGGAGACGGATCCGGAGGGCGGCGCCGAGTCGTGGGCGGAGGCCTACCCGCGCGAGGCCGTGGGGTGGGTCGACGAGCCCGCGTCCGAGCCCGAACCGTGGCCTCTCCCGGCGTCGTCCGAGCCGTGGTCGTCCCCGTCGACCCCCGAATCCGGACTCGAACCCGAGCCGTGGACCGCGCAGCCGTCCTCCGGATCGTGGCCGGTCCGGTCGTCCTCCGACCCGTGGGCCGCCGAGCCGGCACCGGAACCCCGGGGCTGCCTGCCGCCCGACGACGGTCGCCCGCCCGGCGCCCATCTGATGCCACCGCTCCCGCCGGGGGTGTCGGAGAGTTGGGCGTGGGCGCCCGAGTGGAAGTGGCCGCCGCCGCCCGCAACGGATTCGTCGGCCTGACCGACCCGCCCGACCGCCCGGCCCTCCGTGCCGGGCGGCGCGGAACCATCCGCGGTCGGCTCAGGGGCTCCGTCCCCCGGGCGCCCCCGGCCCGCGCGGGTGGGACCGGTGACCGACCCCCGGGGCGCGTTCCGACACGTCCCACATCCCCCGTCCCCCCTTCCAGGAGCCCCCGGTGCCCGACCCCGTCATCGCCTCCGACCCGGAGAGCGCAAACACCCCCGCCCCCCGGGCACGGCCGAACCCGTGGCCGGCGCGCGTCGCCCTCATCGCCGCGGCCGGTCTGGTCGTGGGCGGTGTCGCCTACGCCGGGGTGGGGATCGCCGACGCGCTCACCCCCGCGACCACCTCCCCGGACGCCTCCGCCGCCGAGACCGCGCGGGACCCCGGTGAGCGGCGCACCACCTCCCTGGTCGCCGACCCCGCCGAGGAGACCTCACAGGAGACGGCCGCCGACCCCGCGCCCGGGGGCGAGGCGGACCCGCCGGTCGGTGGTGGCGGGACGAACGGCGCGTCCGCCGACGGCACCGTCCCGACGGGCGCCGCGAACGGGGGCACGGGCGGCACGGGGGAGGACCCGCGCAAGGAGATCCTCCACGGCATCCTCACCACCCCGCAGGAACGCCCGCCCCTGCACAACCTGTGCGATCAGGCCTGCGTCGACGCGGAACGGGAACGCCTGGAGGCGGATGTCGAACCGGTGGTCGTCGAGTTCGACGTCGAGGACCACTGAGCCGAACTCGACGGCACCCCCAGGGCACCCCACCTGGAACATCCCGCTCCGGGAGTGGGCCGCGCCCGGACGTCGTCGTGTTCGGCCCGGTCCGCGCCCCGCCGCAGGTCGTCGCTCCCGGGGAACCCGGTCCCCGCTCCGCGCGGCGGCCGGCCACCGGGAGGACCGACGACGCCGAGAAGCCCCACGGTCTCCCCGTGGGGTGATCCTTCGCCGGTGGCCGGTGGTCGGCCCTCCGGGTCAGGACGCCGGTGCGCGGCGGTGGGCGTCGGGGTGGGGCACCGTCCGGTAGACGGTCACC
Source organism: Nocardiopsis sp. N85 (assembly GCF_028882275.1). GTDB lineage: Bacteria > Actinomycetota > Actinomycetes > Streptosporangiales > Streptosporangiaceae > Nocardiopsis > Nocardiopsis lambiniae. The sequence continues at coordinate 4,434 of NZ_JARBUT010000030.1, read as the reverse complement.
GAGAACAGCGCCAACCACGTCCACCCGGTGAGCACGGCCAGCCACAGCCCGGCCACCCCGCCCGGCACCATGGCCAGGGCGGCGCCGACGATGAACCCGCCCGCGATCAGCACGGCGGCGGCGATCGATCCGATGGCCGGTCCGCGTCGCTCGGTGGCGCGGGCCCATACCGCCCCGGCCACGGCCGCCCCCGCCAAGGCGAGGAACCCCACCGCGCCCATGACCAGGTGGGCGATCCCGCTCACGCCGGGGGTCTCCGGCGCGGTCGCCCCGACAGGGAAACCCGCCATCGGGTCGGGGACGAAGACCCCGCTGAGCAGCACGCACACACCGTAGACGGTCAGCAGGAGGGCCGTGGCGCGTGCGCCGCGCGCGGTCCCCAGGGCCCTTCGTACACCCAGCGCCGCGACGCAGACCATCAGCCCGGACAGGACCAGATTGGTGATCTGGATCCACCCGGTGCCGCCCAGCGTGAGCAGGCTCAGCGGGTGCCGGGTGACGTCGAAGCCCTCGCGCAGCAGGGCGTGCACCAACCCGACGACCAGGTAGAAGGGCCCGACGAGCACGCCGTATCCGAGAAGGGAACGGGTCACGGCGGCCCCGCGGTCGAAGCCGGTGCCGGTGGATTCTGTGGCCATGATCGTCCTTCGGTCGGCGGGGTGCTCGGGGATTCCGGACGGATTTATTGCACTCTTCAGTGCACTATTGCACTGAAGAGTGCAATAAGGCAAGGATGGAAGTTAAGGTGATCCCCATGAAAGCCACGGACCCCACGGCCACCGGAGACCGGCGCCTCGACCCGCGCATCGCCCGTTCCCGGGAGGCCATCCTGGCCGCCGCGGCGGACCTGTTCTACGCCGACGGCTACGCGCACACCAGCATCGAGGACATCGCCGCGCGCGCCGGGGTCGCCAAGCGCACCGTCTACAACGTCTTCGCCGACAAGGAGACGCTCTTCCGCAGTCTGCTCACCACGTCCATCGACACCGCCACCGGGTTCGCCCGGCGGGCCGCGGACGAACTCGAACACGCCGGCACCCCCGAAGCCGCCCGCGATGCCCTGCTCACGGTCGGTCGACGGCTGGCCGCCACCGTCGCCGACGGACGGATCGTCCCCCTGCGCCGACTGGTCATCACCGAGGCGAGCCGGTTCCCCGATCTGGCCGCGCAGTACTACGCCGCCGCACCCGAGCCGGTCATGGCCTCCCTCGCGCGGAGCCTGGAGCGCTTCCACCGGCTCGGCTGGGTCCACGCCCCCGATCCGTCCCGGGCCGCGGAACACTTCGCGTTCCTCGTCCTGGGGCTCACCCTGGACTCCGCGCTCTTCGACCCGGAGGGCCGGGCGGGCGACCCCGAGGAGATCGACCACCGGGCCGTCGACGGCGTGCACGCCTTCCTGCGCGCCTACGCCCCGCATCCCGCCTGAGGTCCCGACCCGCGTGGCGTCCCGCCTCCGTCCGGCCTCCCGCACTCCGCCCGAGGTCCCGCTCCACGTCCGGCGTCCCGCGCCCCGCCTGGCGTCCCGCACTCCGCCCGACTCCTCGCGCCGGGCCCTCACCCGCGACCGGGAGCGGCCCGGCGTCCCCCGGGGGACCGGTCGGAACGCGTTCGTGAACAGCCCGTTCGCGACGGAGGGACCGGAGGGTCGCCCACAGGGGGCACCGACCCGACTAGGCTGGCGTTCGGCAATCCGACATCCCGGCAGGCCGAACGCGCTGGGTGAGTCACGAGCACACTCAAGGAGATCCCGTCATGGGACAGCGACACTTCGATCTGGTGGTCCTCGGCGCCGGTCCGGGCGGCTACGTCGCCGCGATCCGGGCCGCTCAGCTCGGTCTCAAGACCGCCGTGATCGAGAAGAAGTACTGGGGCGGCGTCTGCCTCAACGTGGGCTGTATCCCCTCCAAGGCCCTGTTGCGCAACGCCGAGCTGGCGCACCTCTTCACCAACGAGGCCGACGTCTTCGGTATCAAGACCGAGGGCAAGGTCGAGTTCGACTACGGCAAGGCGTTCAGCCGCAGCCGTGAGGTCGCGGACGGCCGGGTCAAGGGCGTTCACTTCCTGATGAAGAAGAACAAGATCACCGAGATCGACGGGCACGGCACCTTCATCGACGACCACACCATCGAGGTCGCGGGTGAGGACGGCGCCGCTGAGACCGTCACCTTCGACAACGCGGTGATCGCCGCCGGTTCGTCCACCAGGCTGCTGCCCGGCACGGAGCTGTCGGAGCGGGTCGTCACCTACGAGGAGCAGATCCTCGAATCCGAACTCCCCAGCAGCGTCATCATCGCCGGCGCGGGTGCCATCGGTGTCGAGTTCGCCTACGTCATGGCCAACTACGGCGTGGACGTCACCATCGTCGAGTTCCTCGACCGCCTCGTCCCGCTGGAGGACCCGGAGATCTCCAAGGAGCTCGGCCGGGCCTACAAGAAGCTCGGTGTGAAGGTCCTGACCTCCACCCGCGTGGAGAGCGTCGAGGACACCGGGAACAACGTCAAGGTCACCGTCACCACCCCCGAGGGCGACGAGAAGGTCCTGGAGGCCGACAAGCTGCTCCAGGCCATCGGGTTCGCGCCCAACGTCGAGGGCTACGGCCTGGAGAAGACCGGCGTGGAGCTCACCGACCGGCGCGCCATCGCCATCGACGGCCGGGGTCGCACCAACGTGCCGCACATCTTCGCGATCGGCGACGTGACCGCCAAGCTCATGCTGGCGCACACCGCCGAGGCGATGGGCATCGTCGCGGTGGAGACGATCGCCGGGGCCGAGACCCAGGAGATCGACTACAAGTTCATCCCGCGCGCCACCTACTGCCAGCCGCAGGTCGCCAGCTTCGGCTACACCGAGGACGAGGCCCGCGAGGCCGGGTTCGACGTGCGGGTGGCCAAGTTCCCGTTCATGGCCAACGGCAAGGCGCACGGCCTCGGCGACAGCCGCGGGTTCGTCAAGGTCCTCTCCGACGCCGAGTACGGGGAGATCCTGGGCGCCCACATGGTCGGCCCCGACGTCACCGAGCTGCTGCCGGAGCTGACCCTGGCCCAGCAGTGGGACCTGACCGTTCACGAGGTGTCGCGCAACATCCACGCGCACCCGACGCTGAGCGAGGCCGTCAAGGAGGCCGTGCACGGCCTGTCCGGGCACATGATCAACTTCTAGCCGGACCACGGGCGGCACCCCGGCCGGGTGCCGCCCGTCCCGTTCCCGGGGCCGGGCCGACGCGGGTCCGGTGCCGGGCGGGCCCGGGAGTTGCTAAGTTTCCCTGTGTCCCCCGCCGGAAGCGTCCCCTTTCGTCCGGCGCCCTCCCGAAAACCGAAAGCCACCCATGCGACTGATCCCGTCTTCCCCCCTGTCGTGCCTGGGCACGGCCGTCGTCGCCGTCGTGATCGGCGGATTCGCGCTGGTCGGCTGCGACGTCGTCGATCTCGACGAGTTCGACACGGACTTCAGCCTCTTCTCCGGGGACGAGGAGGCCTCCCCGAGCCCGGGGGCGAGTGCGAGTCCGAGCCCGGGAGAGGAAGAGGGGGAACCGGAGGACACCGCGGAGTACGCGCTGCCGGAATCGTGTGCGGAGGCGGGCGCCGCGGAGGTCGTCGGAGACCTGGCCCCGGGGACCGTGCTCGCGGAGGACCGCCGCGAGGTCGACGGGTTCGCCGATGCCGAGCAGCTGACCTGCTCGTTCAGCGAGGGCACCGGGGCTCCGGGCGCGCCCACGTTCACCCTGGTGTTCACCCTCAACGTGGACCCGAGCCTGAGCCCCGACGTGGTGGCGGTGCCGGGTGCCGAGGAGGAGATGAACTGGGAGGTGGACATCGACGTGGACGTCGACACCTACCACACGGACGAGGCCGACTCCCTGGGCGGAGACCTCGAATACGTGGGCACGGTGGACGGGAGCACGCGCCACCTGTACCTGTCCCTGCCCGGCGAGCTGTACGTGACGGCGATCGCCTACGGCGAGGACGTGCCGCGCGAGGAACTGGAGCGCGTGGTGCTCCTGGCCGCTGAGCGGGTGCGCGGCTGACCGGGGGACCCGGACAACGGACAGGGGCCGTCGGCGTGGTGCCGGCGGCCCTCGTCGTGTCGGTGGGGCGGTCGCGTGGTGCCCGCGTTCGCGCCGGGCCGACACGGGAGGTCGTGGAGACCTCCGGAGGGGGAGCGCGGGTGGACCGGGGAGTCCTCCCCGTGGGCGGGGTGTCGCCGACCATCCGGATCTCCAGGGAGGGGCGGACGGTGACGGCCTCCGACGCCGGCCTCCGACGGCGGCGCGTTCATCGTCGGGTCCGAGGGTCGCGTAACCCCCTTCCGAACCCCGGCCCCACGCCGGCTCCAACGAGGAGGGGTCGTCTCGCCGGTGTCCGGTGAGACGACCCCCGCCCCGCGCTTCAACCCCTCAGCCCTGATCCAACAACCGAGCGCAACGGATCAACCCCA
>NZ_JARBUT010000003.1 GCF_028882275.1 Nocardiopsis sp. N85 | reverse complement strand
CCTGGGCCTCACCGTGACCCTGATCGTGGCGGCGTTCCTGCTGCTCTGAACCGTTCTCCCCGGATCCGGACCCGGCCGCCCGCACGCGCGGGCGGCCGGGTCCGTCTTCGTCGGGTCACGGGGTTGACGAGACCCCCTCCGCTCTGGTTAGGTAAGGCATGCCTAATGGAGAGTGTTCCGGGCGGACGGGCTTCGCGCGGATGGCCATCCGCCCGGACCTTCTCCCCAAGGCATCGCGCTGTTCTCACGAACAACGGGAAGAACCGGTGTCCACGCCTCCGTGAGTCCAACGGGATCTGCGGGGATCTCGCACGGAGGGGACACCGGGACGGGGCGCACACGCCTCCGGACGGAGCAGGCCGGTACCGTCCACCCCAAGGCCTCGGGGTGTACGCTCGCCACGCCGGTACCGGACGGATCCGTACGGAGGCGGCCTCGGAACGACGCGTCCGGGGGTCGCGTCGCGCACGAAGGGACCTGCGGGGGTCTCGCGCGACGCGCCCCGGAAGGCGCTCCTCCCCCTCCCGGCCTCGGGGAACGCGTATCAGGGTCCGGCGCACGCGCCGGGCCCTCGCTCGTGTCCGAAGCGGGTCAGGCCCGGATCAGCAGCCTCTTGAGGAGCTCGCCCAGTCGGTGGGCCCGCCGCCGGACGATCTCCATGGCCCGGTCCTCCTGGAACGGATCCAGGATCGCGCCCATGGCGTCGTTGCTGATGATCGACAACCCCAGGACCTCGGCGCCCATCTCCACGGCCGCGATGGTCTCCAGGGGGATCGACCGGCCCGCGACGTCGGCGCCGGCCTGGCGCAGCACCTTCGACTCGGTCGGGGTCTGCAACTGGGGCCCCAGCGTGGCCGCGTACACGCCCTCGGCCAGGGAGGCGTCCACCTCGTGGATGAGCCGGCGCAGTCGGGGGCTGTAGGCCGAGGACAGGTCGACGAACGACGGCCCGGTCAGCGGTGACCGCGCGGTCAGGTTGATGTGGTCGCTCAGGACCACCGGCTGCCCCGGGGCGATGTCCACGCGCAGGGAGCCGGCCGACCCCGTCAGGACGACCAGTTTCGCCCCCGCGGCCACCCCGGTGCGCACCGGGTGCACGATCTGCATGGGGGTGTACCCCTCGTACAGGTGCAGCCGTCCCATGAACACGACCACCCGTTTGTCGCCCACCCACATGCTGCGGACCTTGGAACTGTGGCCCTCGGCGGTCGGCGCGTGGAAACCGGGCAGCTCGGACGAGTCGAACTCGATGTCCGGGGAACCGAGCGTGTCCACGGCGTCCGTCCACCCGGAACCGAGCACCACCAGGGCGTCGAAACCGTCGGCCCCGGCGCGCGTCAGGAGTGCGTCCGCCGCCGTGGCCGCCAGTGCTCTGGCCTCTTGGGTCGTCCTCGGTGGCTGCTCTGTTTCGCTCACACAGCGGATGCTACCGCCGTGTAGGCGGATGATTCCGGAACGCAACGCAGAGGGGGCGGTTCTGGGAATGCCGGCCGAACATCGCGGCCCCGCATCGGGGTGGGTGCGGAATCCGCCGGTCCGTATGACCGACAATGGGTGTAAGCGAGAGAACCAGGTGCTGCCCCGTCATGCCCTCATCACGTCCCCGATCGGGACCCGGGGGTCGGCGGTCCGGCCGAAGAGGGAGTGAAGCAGAGTGACGAAGGTCGTGATCATCGGGGGCGGTCCCGGGGGCTACGAGGCGGCACTGGTCGCCGCGCAGCTCGGCGCGAACGTGACGGTGGTGGACCGGGACGGCATCGGCGGAGCCTGCGTCCTCACCGACTGTGTTCCCTCCAAGAGCCTGATCGCCACCTCCACCCGCACCACCTACGTGCGGGAGTCCGAGACCCTCGGCATCCAGGTGGACGACCAGATCGACGGCAAGTCCTCCGTGCACGTGGACCTGACCGCGGTCAACACCCGGATCAAACTCCTGGCCCAGGCCCAGTCCGACGACACCCGCGCCCGCCTGATCAAGGAGGGCATCGAGGTCGTCAACGGCGAGGCCCGCCTGGTCGACCCGCACATCGTCGCCGTCGGCGACACCCGCATCCACGCCGACGTCATTCTCATCGCCACCGGCGCCCACCCCCGTGAGCTTCCCTCCGCCCGCCCCGACGGCGAGCGCATCCTCACCTGGCGTCAGCTCTACGACCTCGACGAGCTCCCCGAGAAGCTCATCGTCGTCGGTTCCGGCGTCACCGGCGCCGAGTTCGCCAGCGCCTACCAGTCCCTCGGCTCGAACGTGACACTGGTCTCCTCCCGCGAGCACGTCATGCCCACCCAGGACGTCGACGCCGCCCGGGTGCTCCAGGAGGTCTTCCTGCGCCGGGGCATGACCGTGCTCAACCTGACCCGCGCCGAGTCGGTCGTGCGCACCGACGACGGGGTGCTGGTCACCCTCTCCGACGGGCGCACCGTCGAGGGCTCCCACTGTCTGATGACCGTCGGCATGATCCCCAACACCGACGGCCTGGGCCTGGAGGAGGCCGGCGTGCGCCTGGGGCAGGGCGGGTTCGTCGAGGTCGACCGCGTCTCGCGCACCACCGTCCCCGGCGTGTACGCCGCCGGCGACTGCACCGGCGTCAACATGCTCGCCTCCGTGGCCGCCATGCAGGGTCGCATCGCCATGTGGCACGCCCTCGGCGAGGCCGTCTCGCCCCTGAAGCTGTCCACGGTCGCCTCCACCGTGTTCACCCACCCGGAACTGGCCGCCGTCGGCGCCAGCGAGGACGACGTGCGCAGCGGCCGCATCGACGGCCGATCCGTCACCCTGCCGCTCAACACCAACCCGCGCGCCAAGATGAACGAGGTCAAGGACGGCTTCGTCAAGCTCATCTGCCGCCAGCACACCGGCATCGTGCTGGGCGGGGTCATCGTGGGCCCGCGCGCCAGCGAACTGATCCTGGCGGTGTCGGTGGCGGTACAACAGCGCCTGACCGTGGACGACCTCGCCCACACCTTCGCGGTGTACCCCTCCCTGTCGGGCAGTGTCACCGAGGCCGCCCGTTCCCTGATGCTGGCCTCCCCGGAGTAGCCCGCCGGACCGGTCCGTCCCCGGTGCCGCGGACGGGCCGGTCTTATGCCTCCTTCACCTTCGAGGGCGTAACGTCCCGGTGTGATCTGTCCCAAGTGCCAAAGCCACATGCGCACGTTCGACCGTCAGGGCGTCCACATCGAACGATGTGACGGGTGCCAGGGCATCTTCCTGGACCGCGGCGAGCTGGAGCGCATCGTCGACGCCGAGCAGCGCCACTACGGTGTCGCGCCGCCGCCGGACCCGCAGGCCCCTCCGCTCACGCGCGGTCCCGCGCAGCCGGGGTACCCCCGACAGGGCTACCCGGCCCGCGGATACCCCGACTCGCCCCACGGCTACCGCGGCGGCTATCCGGACTCCCCCCGCGGCTACAGCGACTCGCCGCGCCCCTATCGGCGCCGCAAGGGCTTCCTCGAACAGCTCTTCGACTAGGAGCGCCTCCGCCACGTGCACCCGCTGATCTGTACGCACTGCGGGGAGTGGGACCCGGCCCCCGACACCTCGTCGGGGGTCTCCGTGCTGCGCTGCTCCTCCTGCGCGCGCACCCGCCCGTTCCTGCGGCTGCCCCTGTACTGCGTCTCCGGGCCCAGCGGTACCGGCAAGTCGACGATCGCCGGCCTGCTGCTGGAGCGCCTGCGGGACCGGTTCGTCGTGCTCGAACAGGACCTTTTGTGGGTGGGCGGGTTGCGCGACCCCGCCGACCACCACCGACTGTTCCGCTCCACCTGGCTGCGCACCGCCGCCATGGTGCAGCAGAGCGGGCGACCCGTCGTCCTGTGCGGCACGGTGGTCCCGCCGGAGTTCGAGCCGCTGCCCGAGCGCGCCCTGTTCACCGACGTCCACTACCTGGCGCTCACCTGTGCGCCGGAGGTCCTGGCGGAACGTCTCCGGGCCCGGCCGGCCTGGCGGGAGTGGGACGAGGAGCGCGTCGCCGAGACCCTGGAGTTCGCCGCGTGGGTGGCGGGCGAGGCCGACCGGCTCACCCCGCCGCTCACCCTGGTGGACACCACCGACACCGATCCCGTGCGCACCGCCGACCGCGTCGTCTCCTGGATCGAGGCACTCCACACGGCCGCGACCTGAACGAACACGAAGACCCCGGGCGGTGGGCCCGGGGCCGTTCGTCGTTCGGGTGGGACGGTGGTCAGAAGTCGAAGCCGCCGAAGTCCCCGCCGCCGTCGCCGAAGTCGCCTCCGCCGAAGTCCCCGCCGCCGAAGTCGCCCTCGGCACCGACGTCACCGGTGGGATCGCCCATCCCCATACCCATGCCCATCATGGACCCCATCATGGATCCCATCATCATGCCGGCGAACATGCCCATCATCATGTCCATGCCGAAGTAGCCGCCGGCGTAGGGCGAGTAGGCCGGGCCCGCGTCGTAGTACGGCACACGGCGGCCGTCCACCTCGACCAGGCGCACGTCGTCGGGGTGCATGCCGCTGTTGACCGCCTGGGCGCAGACCGCGCAGGCCGGGACCGCGCGGGGCGAGCCGCCGGGCGGGGCCCAGGTGACGTCCTCCACGGACGGACCGTGCTGGGGGTTGAAGAAGCAGGGGCCGCGCCGCTCCGGCACCGGGTCCCCGTTGAGCCGGGCCCGGGTCGCCGTCATGTAGTAGCGGCCGTCCTCCAGGGAGTTGGTGACCTGGCGGATCTCCTCGGGCTCGCGGATGGTGTCCAGCCGGGACTTGGCCTGGTCGTAGGCGTCCATCGCACGCGAGTAGTCGGTGCGGGTGTCGTCGTCCACGGCGGAGATGTCGATCTCCAGCCGGGCGACGTCCTCGCCCAGGCGCACGACGTCCTCGGTGGCCATCTGCTTGATCTCGGCCAGTTCCTTGGCCTTGCGCTCGGCTTCCTTGCGGCGGTTGTTGCGGACGTACAGGAAGATGCCCGCGCCGATCAGCACCACGATGAGGAGCAGGCCCCACAGCGCGGTGGCCCCGGCGGCGGCGGAGTCCTCCACCTGCTGTGCGGCGTCGGGGACGGCGACCAGGGTGTCGATCTGGTTGCCGCCGCCCTCGCGCAGCGCGATCTCGCGGATGGCCTCGGTGTCCTCGACGTCCGGTGACAGGACCCGGAACTCCTCCGAGCCGGCCAGCACGCCGTACAGGCCGTCGCCGACGTCGGACATGACCGGCTCCATCAGCGCGTTGAGCGCCGAGTCGGAGTTGATCGCGTCGGTCGGCAGGATCACGTAGTAGACGGGGACGTCCGCACCGGCCGCGGCGGCCTCCAGGGCTCCCTCCTCGGCGGCCGGGATCGCGTCGATGCTCGGATCGATGAAGACGCCGTCGCTCTCCAACTCCTGGGCGATGGCGTTGCTGTCGGGGGCTTCCACGGTGTCGGCGACCGCGGGTGTCACCGCGGAGCTCACCACCGCGGCCGCGATACCGGCGGTCAGCACGGTGGGCGTTACCAGGCGGCGCAACATGTCGTTCCTCTCGCTTCCCTCACACCTCTGGGACGAATGGAGGGTCCTTCAGGTTCCCATGGTGACGGGTCTCTCCGCTCCCTCCGCGCACGCGCAACGGCCCGCCGGACTTCCGGCGGGCCGTTGCGGCGGGGATGAGGAAGGGGCTATTCCCTCGCGGTGCCCGCGGGCACCTTCGCGGTCTCCTCGGAGTCCTTCCGGTCGGCCTCGTCGGTCTCCTCGTCCAGCGGGACGAAACCGGAGGCGTCACGCGGCGCGTTGTAGCGGGCCAGGTCCAGGATGCCCTCGCGCTTGGCGACGATCGCCGGGATCAGCGCCTGACCGGCCACGTTCACCGCGGTGCGGCCCATGTCCAGGATCGGGTCGACGGCCAGCAGCAGACCCACGCCCTCCAGGGGCAGCCCCAGGGTGGACAGGGTCAGGGTCAGCATGACGGTGGCGCCGGTGGTCCCGGCGGTGGCGGCCGAGCCGATCACCGACACGAACACGATGAGCAGGTAGTCCGTGAGGCCCAGGCTGATGCCCGGGAAGAACTGGGCGATGAAGATCGCCGAGATCGCCGGGTAGATCGCGGCGCAACCGTCCATCTTCGTGGTCGCGCCGAAGGGCACCGCGAACGCGGAGTAGTAGCGCGGCACGCCCAGGTTCTGCTCGGTGACCCGCTGGGTGACCGGCATGGTGCCCATCGACGAGCGCGACACGAAGGCGAGCTGGATCGCGGGCCAGGCGCCGGTGAAGTACTTGATCGGGGACAGGCCGTTGAGGCGGGCGATCACCGGGTAGACGACGAACAGCACCAGGGCCAGGCCGATGTAGACGGTCAGCGTGTACTTGCCGAGGGCACCGATGGTGTTCCAGCCGTAGCTGTAGACGGCGTTGCCGAGCAGGCCGACGGTGCCGATCGGGGCCAGGCGGATGACCCACCACAGGGCCTTGAGCACGACCTGGAGCGCCGACTCGGTGAACGAGATGAACGGCTCGGCGGCCTTGCCGGTCTTGACCGCGGCGATGCCCAGGACGATCGCGATGACGATCAACTGGAGGACGTTGAAGCCCAGCGAGGTGCTCGCGTCCAGGCTCAGGGAGCCGTCGTCGCCGACGGTGACCGAACCGGACGTGTCCGCGGCCAGGCCCAGGAAGTTCGCGGGGACCAGGCTCTCGATGAAGGCCAGCCACGAGCCCGTGGTGGAGGGCTCGGCGACGGCACCGGGGTCGACCGCGCTGTTCAGTCCCGGTCGGATGAGCAGGCCCAGGCCGATGGCGATGGCCACCGAGACCAGGGCGGTGACGGCGAACCACAGCAGGGTCTTCCAGGCCAGCCGCGCGGCGTTGGTGACGTTGCGCAGGTTGGCGATGGAGGAGATGACGGCGAGGATGATCAGCGGCGGGACGATGGTCCGCAGCAGTGAGACGAAGGTGCCGCCGATGGTCTGGAGGGTGACGGCGAGCCAGTTCGGCTCACCCTCCTCCCCGACGGGGCCGATCTGGAGGGCGACGAAGCCCAGGACGAGACCGAGGACGAGGCCCAGGAGGACCTGGACACCGAATGACGGAAGCGGGAAACGCCGCTTCCCGACCGTGGAGGTCTGTGCGGACACGGAAGTGACTCCAAGCGGATGGGTGCGGCCGGAGCGCGGGCACGACACGGCGATCGGCCTGTGGGCGTGCTGGATCTCCGGCTCGGGGAATGTGTGCGTGTGTCACCGGAGGAAGGGGTGACGGTGGGGGCGGGGGATGGGTGCGCGGCGCGCTGCCTCGACGGGCGCGCTCAGGCCTGGCTACACGCCTGACAACCGCGGCGGCACAGGTCGATGTGCCAGCGGCGGGTCAGTCCCCAGATGTTCGTCACAAGCGAGAACGATATACGGCCTTTTCTGCCTTTTCCATAGGTCGAGACCGAGGTTTCTTACATCCGATGACCGGATCGTCGCCCCGATCGGCGTTCCCGTCGCTCTTCCCGTGCCGGGTGCGGCGAGAATCACCCTCCCCGGGGTGTGGACGCGATGATGTGCGGAAGGCACCCCGGTGAGGTGAGGGACATGGCCACCGTGAGCGACGAGAACGATCCGATGATCGGAGACGAGATCTCCGCATCCACTGTGGCCGGGGTCGAGACCGCCGCCGAGCCGTTGCCGTGATCTCTGCTCCAGCCCTCTCCCGGCGGGTTCACCGCCGAGGACCTGGACCGCATCCCGGATCTTCCGCCGCACACCGAACTCATCGACGGAAGCCTGGTCCTGGTGAGCCCCCGGAAACGTTTCCACATGCGCATGATCCGCCTGCTCGAACCCCAGATGCTCGACCAGGTCCCCCAGCTGTTGTGCGAGGACGGTGAGCGCACACCCGAAGCACACGAGCGGCCCGGCAGTGCGGTGGGGGTGGACCGGGGGGTGGCGGTGGCCACCAGCGACGGCGACCTGTGCGACCGCACCTTCCAGACCCCCGAAGAGCACGAGCGGGAACGGCGCCTGCGGCGGCGGTTGTCCCGTCGGTGCAGGGGGTCGAAGAACCGGGCCGAGACCAGGGCCGCGCTGCGGGCACTGACCGGGAAGGTCCGTGCCCGCAAGGGCTGACTTCTGCGCGCGGACCGCGTCTGTGCCGTGCGCGAAGGACGCGGTGGTGCTGGAGAAGCCCCAGACGAGGAACATGACCGCCTCCGCGAAGGGCACCGCCGAAGCGCCAGGGCGGAACGTGAAACGGAAGGCGGGGTTGAACCGGGCGATCCTGGCCAAGGGTCGGCACGGTTTCAAGCGCGCATGTGAGAACGCGGCCCGGCGGACCGGGACGAGGATCGTTCAGGTCGATCCCGCGTACACGTCGCAGACCTGCCATCCGTGCGGACACGTCGCAGCACAGAACCGAGAGAGCCGATCGGTCTTTCGTCGCGTCGCGTGCGGGCACCGGGCCAACGCCGATGTCAACGCGGCCAGAAACACCCTTACGCGCGGATGGACCAACAGCCTCTTACCGGAGTGAACCGTGCCAGCCTGCGGAGACCTCTGGGAAGCCATGTCGACGAAGCAGGAACCGGCTGCCGCCGCGAGGCGGACAGCACCGGCCGGGCCGTCAGGCCCGGCCGGAATCCTTCTCGTTCACGAGGAGGGGGAAGTCAACTCGCAGATGACGGCGCCGTTGCCGACGGCCTCACCCGCGCTCACCTTCAACCCGGTCACCGTGCCCGAGCGGTGAGCCGCCAGCGGCTGCTCCATCTTCATCGCCTCGATGACCACCACGGTGTCGCCCTCGGACACCTCCTGGCCCTCGGCGACCACGACCTTGACCACGGTGCCCTGCATCGGCGACACCAGGGCGTCGCCGGAGGCGGCGGCCGCGCCGCCGCCGGACCGGGAGGCGCGCTTCTTCTTCCCCGCCGGGGCGGCCGGGGCCGCCCCCACGTTGAGCGCGGCGGGCAGCACCACGTCGATGCGCTTGCCGCCGACCTCCACCGTCACGGTCTCGCGCGCGACCGGCTCGGCCTCGCCCGGGGTGCCGGACCACGGCTCGATGCGGTTGTCGAACCCGGTCTCGATCCACCGGGTGTACACCCCGAACGGCTGCTCCGGGTCGGCGGGGGCGAACGCCGGGTCCTCCACCACCGCCTGGTGGAAGGGGATCACCGTCGGCATGCCGCCCACCACGAACTCCGCCAGCGCCCGCCGCGCCCGCTCCAGCGCCTGGGTGCGGGTGCGCCCGGTGACGATGAGCTTGGCGACCATGGAGTCGAACGCCTGCGGCACCGTGAACCCCGCCTCGCAGCCGGTGTCCACCCGCACGCCCGGCCCGCCCGGCAGGGAGAACTCGGTGATGGTCCCCGGAGCGGGCATGAAGCCCCGTCCCGGGTCCTCGGCGTTGATCCGGAACTCGAAGGAGTGCCCGCGCACCTGCGGGTCCCCGTACCCCAGCTCCTCGCCGTCGGCGATCCGGAACATCTCCCGCACCAGGTCGATGCCGGTGACCTCCTCGGTCACCGGGTGCTCGACCTGGAGGCGGGTGTTCACCTCCAGGAAGGAGATGGTGCCGTCCACGCCCACGAGGAACTCGCAGGTGCCCGCGCCCACGTAGCCCGCCTCCTTGAGGATGGCCTTGGACGCCGAGTACAGCCGGTCCGTCTGGTCGGCGGACAGGAACGGTGCCGGGGCCTCCTCCACCAGCTTCTGGTGGCGGCGCTGCAGCGAGCAGTCGCGGGTGGACACCACCACGACGTTGCCGTGGGAGTCGGCCAGGCACTGGGTCTCCACATGCCGGGGTTTGTCGAGGTAGCGTTCCACGAAGCACTCGCCGCGCCCGAACGCGGTGACGGCCTCGCGCACCGCCGACTCGTAGGCGTCGCCGACCTCCTCCAGGGTGTGGGCGACCTTCAGCCCGCGCCCGCCGCCGCCGAACGCGGCCTTGATCGCGATGGGCAGCCCGTGCTCCTCGGCGAACGCCACGACCTCCGCGGCCGAGTCCACCGGGTCCGGGGTGCCCGCCACCAGGGGGGCGCCGACCTTCTGGGCGATGTGGCGGGCCTGTACTTTGTCGCCCAGGGCGGTGATCGCGGCGGGGGGCGGCCCGATCCAGGTGAGCCCGGCGTCGATGACGGCCTGGGCGAAGTCGGCGTTCTCGGCGAGGAACCCGTAGCCGGGGTGGACGGCGTCGGCTCCGGACTCGGCGGCGATCCGCAGGAGTTTGCCGATGTCGAGGTAGGAGTCGGCCGGGGTGGACCCGCCCAGGGAGTAGGCCTGGTCGGCGACCTTGACGTGCAGGGCGTCCAGGTCGGGCTCGGCGTAGACGGCGACGCTGTCCAGCCCTGCGTCGCGACAGGCGCGGGCGATGCGCACGGCGATCTCGCCGCGGTTGGCGATCAGAACTTTACGCACGGTGGAGATCCTTCTGCTGTGGGGTGGGGCGGATGCGCCGACCGCTCCCCTTGGAGTCTAGGTAGTGTCGGTGTCACCGCAGGCTCGTCCGCCAGGCCCCGGGGCCTGGGCGCAGCGGGGAGCGCAACCCTCGGGCGCGGTCGCGCCAGGCCGAGGGCCGCTCCGGGGTGGTCGGCGCCGCCGCCGCGGCGCGCGCCGCGGCGGCCCGGGCGGCGAGCACCGCGGTGAGGGCGGCGATCTCCTCGGCGGTGGGCTCGCCCCGGACGACGACCAGGTGCGGTGGCGTGTGCTGGGCGCTCACAGCGGGATGTTCCCGTGCTTCTTGGGGGGCAGTTGCCTGCGCTTGTTCGCGAGCGCGCGCAGCGCCTTGGCGACCTGTACCCGGGTCTCCGAGGGCAGGATCACCCCGTCGACGTAGCCGCGCTCGGCCGCCGAGTAGGGGTTGAGGAGCGTGTCCTCGTACTCGCCGATGAGGCGGGTCCGCTCGGTCTCGACGTCCTCGGCCGCCGCCAGGGTGCGCCGGTGCAGGATGTTCACCGCGCCCTGGGCGCCCATGACCGCGATCTGCGCGGTGGGCCAGGCCAGGTTGATGTCGGCGCCCAGGTGCTTGGATCCCATGACGTCGTAGGCGCCGCCGAACGCCTTGCGGGTGATCACGGTGAGCAGCGGGACGGTGGCCTCGGCGTAGGCGTACAGCAGCTTGGCGCCGTGGCGGATGATGCCGTCCCACTCCTGGTCGGTGCCGGGCAGGAACCCGGGCACGTCCACGAAGGTCAGCACCGGGATGTTGAAGGCGTCGCAGGTGCGCACGAACCGGGCGGCCTTCACCGACGCGTCGATGTCGAGGCAGCCGGCCAGGCTCATGGGCTGGTTGGCGACGATGCCGACGGAGCGCCCGTCCACGCGACCGAACCCCACCACCATGTTGGTGGCGAACAGGGAGTGGACCTCCAGGAAGTCCCCGTCGTCCACGACGGTCTCGATGACCGTCTTGATGTCGTAGGGCTGGTTGGCGGAGTCGGGGACGAAGGAGTCCAGCGCCCGGTCGGCGTCGTTGACCTCCTCGCCCGGCTCGTCCTCGGGCGCCAGGACGGGCGCGTCCTCCAGGTTGTTGCCCGGCAGGTGCGCCAGGAGGGCCTTGACGTAGTCGAGGGCGTCCTGTTCGTCGGCGCCCATGTAGTGGGCCACACCCGACCTGGTGTTGTGGGTGCGGGCACCGCCCAGCTCCTCCATCGAGACGTCCTCGCCGGTGACGGTCTTGATGACGTCGGGTCCGGTGATGAACATCTGCGAGGTCTCGTCGACCATCACGATGAAGTCGGTGAGGGCGGGGGAGTAGACGTGCCCGCCGGCCGCGGCCCCCATGATGAGGGAGATCTGCGGGACGACCCCGGACAGGTGGGTGTTGCGCTTGAAGATCTCGGCGTACAGGCCCAGGGAGACGACGCCCTCCTGGATGCGCGCGCCGCCGCCCTCGTTGATGCCGATGACGGGGCACCCGTTGGTGAGGGCGTGGTCGAGGACCTTGCAGATCTTCTCGCCGTAGACCTCGCCGAGCGATCCACCGAAGACGGTGACGTCCTGGCTGAACACGGCGACGGGACGACCGTCGACGGTGCCGTATCCGGTGACGACGCCGTCCCCGTAGGGCCGGTTGCCGGCCAGACCGAAGTTGGTGGACCGGTGCCGGGCCAGTGCGTCGAACTCGACGAACGACCCGGGGTCGAGCAGGGCGTCGATGCGCTCGCGCGCGGTCATCTTGCCCTTGGCGTGCTGTTTCTCAACGGCTCGCGCGGATCCCGCGTGCACCGCCTCGTAACGGCGTCGTTGCAGGTCGGCGAGCTTGCCCGCGGTGGTGTGGATGTCGATCTCGTCCGCGGACAGTGGTTCAGGGGCTTCGGTGGCCATAACTAGTGAGGTTAACTCCGAGGGGTGGCGGGGCGCGTACGCGCCCTGGGGTTACCCGCCAGTAGGCGAGACTCGATGCACACGGCCTCCGAGCGGCCCCCGTACGGTGGATCGCACCCCCCGGGCCATCCGAAAACCGTGACCCGGTGTGAATTCCGCGCCTTTTCGGAACAATTGTTAACGCGTCGGCAAAGGCTCGGAAATGAACCCCCGAGGACGCTCCCGAGCACCCGTTCTCTGTAGGGTCTGCCTTATGACAGCGGTAAGCGCAGAGCGCGCCAGCGCGCGCCAGGAAGTGCCCGAACAGCTCAGGAATGACGTCAAGCTGCTCGGCGAGATGCTCGGGACCGTTCTCGCGGAGAGCGGCGGCGAGGATCTGCTCGCCGATGTCGAGAAACTCCGCCACGCGGTGATCGGCGCCCGCGACGGTTCCGTCTCCGGTGAGGAGATCACCGCACTGGTGGCCGCCTGGCCGCTGGAACGCGCCAAGCAGGTCGCCCGAGCCTTCACCGTCTACTTCCACCTGGCCAACCTGGCCGAGGAACACCAGCGCATGCGCACCCTGCGCGAACGCGACGACGCGGACAACCCGCCCCGGGAGTCCCTGGCCGCGGCCGTGCGCGCCGTCCGCGAGGGCGCCGGCGACGCCGGAGGCCGGCACCTCGACGAACTGGTCGCGGGCATGGAGTTCCACCCGGTGTTCACCGCCCACCCCACCGAGGCCCGACGCCGCGCGGTCTCCACCTCCATCCTGCGGATCAGCGCCCAGCTCGACGACTGGCACGCCGCGCACGAGGGGAGCACGGCCGCCGCCGAGGCGCACCGCCGCCTGTTGGAGGAGATCGACCTCCTCTGGCGCACCTCCCAGTTGCGCTACACCCGGCTCGACCCGCTCGACGAGGTGCGCACCGCCCTGGCCGTCTTCGACGAGACGATCTTCTCCGTCATCCCCCACGTCTACCGGTCCCTGGACCGGGCGCTGGACCCCGAGGGCACCGGTGTCCGCCCGCCCCGCGCCGTCCCGTTCGTCCGCTACGGCAGCTGGATCGGCGGGGACCGCGACGGCAACCCCTTCGTCACCCACGAGATCACCCGTGAGGCGATGCGGATCCAGTCCGAACACGTGCTGCGCGGTCTGGAGACGGCGGCCGAGCGGATCGCCCGCACCATCACCGCCTACGGCAACCTCACCCCCGCCTCCCCGGCGCTGCTCGACGCGCTCTCCTCCGCCCGCGCCGGCCAGCCCACACTGCTGGCGGAGATCTCCGAACGCTCGCCCAACGAGCCGCACCGCCAACTCCTGCTGTACGCCACCGCCCGGCTGCGCGCCACCCGCGAACGCGACGCCGACCTGGCCTACCCGGCCCCCGAGTCCTTCCTCGCCGACCTGCGCGTCGTCCAGGAGTCCCTGGCCGCGGCCGGCGCGGACCGCCAGGCCTACGGGGAGCTCCAGCACCTCATCTGGCAGGCCGAGACCTTCGGCTTCCACCTCGCCGAACTGGAGATCCGCCAGCACAGCGAGGTGCACGCCGCCGCCCTGGCCGAGCTGCGCGAACAGGGCCTCGACGGTGAGCTGTCCGACCGCACCCGGGAGGTGCTCGACACCATCCGGGTCATCTCCTGGATCCAGGAGCGGTTCGGTGTGGAGGCCTGCCGGCGCTACATCGTCAGCTTCACCCGCTCCGCCGACGACATCGCGGCCGTGTACGCGCTCGCCGAGTACGCGCTGCCGGCCGACCGCCGCCCGGTCCTCGACGTCATCCCCCTGTTCGAGACCGGCGCCGACCTGGACGCCTCTCCCAAGGTGCTCGACGGCATGCTCGAACTGCCGCAGATGCAGGCACGACTGGAACAGAGCGGCCGCCGGGTCGAGGTGATGCTCGGCTACAGCGACTCCGCCAAGGACGTCGGCCCGGTCAGCGCCACCCTGCGGCTGTACGACGCCCAGGCCCGGCTGGCCGCCTGGGCCCGCCGCCACGACGTGCGCCTCACCCTGTTCCACGGCCGCGGCGGTTCGCTGGGTCGGGGCGGCGGGCCGGCCAGCCGCGCCCTGCTCGCCCAGGCGCCCGGCTCGGTCGACGGCCGCTTCAAGGTCACCGAACAGGGCGAGGTCATCTTCGCCCGCTACGGTCAGGCCGACCTGGCCCGCCGCCACATCGAACAGGTCGGCCACGCCGTCCTCATGGCCTCCACCGAGGACGTGCAGGAACGCGAGCGCTCCGCGGCCCTGAAGTACCGGGAGCACGCCGACACCATCGCCGCCGCCGCACAGGAGGCGTACCTGGAGCTCATCAACGGCGACGGGTTCGCCGCCTGGTTCTCCCGGGTCAGCCCCCTGGAGGAACTGGGAGAGCTGCGCCTGGGCTCGCGCCCCGCCCGCCGGGGCGCCGCGCGCGGCCTGGGCGACCTGCGCGCCATCCCGTGGGTGTTCGCCTGGACCCAGACCCGGGTCAACCTGCCCGGCTGGTACGGACTCGGCACCGGCCTGGCGGCCGTGACCGACGTGTCCCTGCTCCAGGCCGCCTACCGCGAGTGGCCCATGTTCGCGTCCCTGCTGGACAACGCGGAGATGAGCCTGGCCAAGACCGACCGCACCATCGCCGAGCGCTACCTGGCACTGGGCGACCGACCGGAACTGAGCGAGCGGGTCCTGGCCGAGTACGACCTCACCCGGACCCTGGTCCTGCGGGTGACCGGGCACACCAGGCTGTTGGAGAGCCGCAAGGTGCTCTCGCGCGCCGTGGACCTGCGCAACCCGTACGTGGACGCGCTGTCCCACCTCCAGCTGCGCGCCTTGGAGGCGTTGCGCTCGGAGGACGCCGGCACCCTGTCGTCCGAGGACCAGCAGCACCTGGAGCGGCTCCTGCTGCTGTCGGTCAACGGCGTCGCCGCCGGTCTCCAGAACACCGGCTGACCGTCCCCGCACGTGACGGCGTCCACGAGGACCGCCACGGCATCGCGTTCGACGTGACCGCACCGGCGCACCGTCCCCGACATCCGGGACGGTGCGCCGGTGTTCGCGCCCGCCGGGTCGGCGCTGCTGTAATGGGGTCATGACCAGCGCTCCCGAGTCCTTCCCGCGCCCGCCGCTCGACGCGGTGGCGCTCAACGCCGTCCTCGCCCGCCCCGACGGCATGTGGGAGCGGATCGAGGTGGTGCCCGAGGCCGGGTCCACCAACACCGAGCTGGCGGCCCGGGCCCGCGACGGCGCACCGCACGGGAGCGTGCTGGTCGCCGAACACCAGAGCGCGGGCCGGGGCAGGCTCGGCCGCGGATTCAGCACACCGCCGCGCGCCGCGCTCACCGTCTCCCTGCTGCTGCGCCCCACGGTGCCGGTCGGCCGGCTGGGCTGGCTCTCGGCGCTCATGGGCGTGGCCGCCGCCGGCGCGGTGCGCGGCACCACCGGTGTCGAGGCCGCCCTCAAGTGGCCCAACGACCTCATGGTCCCGGAGGCCTCCACCACCGGGCCCGAACGGGCCGACGGAAAGCTCGCCGGCATTCTCGCCGAGGTCGACTTCTCCTCCGGGGACCCGGCCGTGGTGGTCGGGATCGGGATCAACGTCTCCCAGAGCCGGGAGGAACTGCCCGTGGCCACCGCCGTCTCCCTGCGGGGCGAGGGCGCGACCGACCTCGACCGGGGCGTGCTGCTGGCCTCCCTGCTCGGGGAGTTCGAGGAGCTGTACACGATGTGGGCGGCCGCCGAGGGCGACGCCGAGGCCGCCGGACTGGCCGCCGCCTACCGCGACACCTGTGTCACCGTCGGTCGCCGGGTGCGGGTCCACCTGCCCGACGGCCTGGTCCTGAAGGGGACGGCCACCGGTATCGACGCGGACGGGCGGCTGGTCGTCGACGGCCCCGAGGGGGAACGGGCCCTCAGCGCGGGCGATGTCGTGCACGTGCGCCCCGACCGCTGAGGAGCGCGGGGGAGGGGACGGAGGGGGTTCGGAGAACGTCTCCGGAACGTTGTCCACAAGCCGGCGACGCGACCTTTCTGGACGGTACCGGCCTATGCCATGATCCGGATATGCCTATCGCGGACCGCTATCTCTCCGACGACGAGGAACTCGTCCACGTCGTGCGCCAACACTGGACCGTCCTCATCGAGGAGTTCACGGCGCTGCTGCTCATCGTCGCCGCCGTCGGCGCGGCGCTGTGGTTCATGCCGTGGGAGGAGACATGGGCGCTCATCGCCGCCGGAGTGGTCGGCGTGTTCGCCCTGATCGCCGCGCTGGCCTTCTGCGTCATCCCCCTGCTGCGCTGGTCC
The DNA here is from genome assembly GCF_028882275.1 of Nocardiopsis sp. N85. Lineage (GTDB taxonomy): Bacteria > Actinomycetota > Actinomycetes > Streptosporangiales > Streptosporangiaceae > Nocardiopsis > Nocardiopsis lambiniae. Next base: position 348,182 of record NZ_JARBUT010000003.1, on the reverse strand, counting down.
ACCACCGTCTACATCCTCACCAACCGACGGCTGATGACCCGCGACGGCCTCATCTCCCGCCAGGGGCGGGACATGCCGCTCACCCGGGTCAACGACGTCTCCTTCAGCATGTCGATCTGGGAACGCATCATGCGGTACGGAACGTTGTCCGTGCAGTCGGCATCCGAACAGGAGGCCATCGTCCTCAAGAAGGTGCCCCGCCCGGAGTGGTTCCAGGCCGAGATCTACAAGAGGGTCAACGACGCCCACCGACCGGAGACCCCCGCCGGTCCCCAAGGGTGACCGTCCCCCCGACGGGCGGTGACCAGGGGCGTAAGCTGGAGGTGGCCCCGCGCGTCGCGACCTCGCCGCGCAGGTCCATAGTGCTCGCTCCCCGCACTGGCGGGGACGGTTCCGTGAAAGAGAACGTATGTCGTCGCGTCCTGACCCGAAAGTGATCGAGACCGCTCTCCTGGGCGGTGAGACGGTCTACACCAGGGAGCAGGCGATCGAGCTCGCCGCGGCCGACCCCGAGTTGGCCGGGCGCATCTGGCGTGCCCTGGGCTTTCCCACCCAGAGCGACGACACCGTCATCTTCACCGAGAGCGACGTGGAGGCCCTGAGGCTGGCGACCGGCCTGTTGGACGACGGCGTTCTCGACGAGGAGGCCGTGGTCCGCTTCGCCCGCGCCATGGGACAGACCATGGCGCGCCTGGCCGACTGGCAGACCAGCATCCTCAGCACCCTGCTCTTCCGCGAGGGCGAGGGCGCGGACGGGGCGGGTCCGTTGATGAACCAGGTCAAGGAGCTGCTGCCGGACGTCGAGCGGCTGCTGCTGCACATCTGGCGCCGCCAACTCGCCGCCTCCACCGCCCGCACCCTGGCGGTGATGTCCAACGGCGGCGACGGCGTGCCCAACTACTACCCGCTGATCGTCGGATTCGCCGACCTGGTCTCCTTCACCACGCTCAGCCGCGAACTCGACGAGGTCGAACTCGCCGAGGTGGTGGAGGGCTTCGAGGCCACCGCCGCCGACATCGTCGCCTCCGGTGGCGGCCGGGTCGTCAAGACGCTCGGCGACGAGGTGCTCTACGTCGCCGACGATCCCGTCAAGGCCGCCGACATCGCCCTGCGCCTGGCGTCGGGGGTCAAGACCCACGTGGAGGTGCCCGACGTGCGGGTCGGCCTGTCCACCGGTCCGGTGCTCACCCTGCACGGCGACGTGTTCGGCACCACCGTCAACCGGTCCAGCCGGCTCACCTCCTTCGCCCGGCCCGGCACCGTCCTCATCGACGAGGACCTGGCCCGCAGCCTGGAGGACACCGAGGGACTCCAGGTGGTCAAGGTACGGGCGCGGCACGCCCACGGGCTCGGCCTCATCCAGCCCTACACGCTGCGTCGCAACTTCGAGCCCGGCGGCCTCGCCTGACCGGCGCCCCCACCCGGCTCTCGCCCGAGTGGGGTGTGAGCGAGGCCCGCTCGGGATAGGCTTTGAACCGCCGAGCCAGTGATCCGCGACGTCAGGCGGTGGAGCCTTCGATGAGCGACCCTTACTCCGTCGTGCGGCTGCGCACCTCCGGACTCCTCAGCCTGGAGGGGGTCGAGTCCGTGGTCGAGAACAACGTGTGGATCGTCGGTGACGAGGAGAACGCGATCGTCATCGACGCGGCCCACGACCACCGTGCCATCGCCCGCGGGCTGGGCGATCGCGAACTCATGGCGATCGTGTGCACCCACGGACACGGCGACCACATCAACGCCGCCGTGGCACTGGCCGAACTCACCGACAGCCCGATCCTCCTGCACCCCGACGACGCCGACCTCTGGCATCGGGTCTACCCCGACCAGGAGCCGGACGCCCCCCTGCTGCACGGTGAGGTCCTCCAGGTGGGCGGCCTCGAACTGCGGATCCTGCACACCCCCGGGCACACCCCGGGCGGGGTGTGCCTCTACGCGCCCGCCATCAACGCGGTGTTCAGCGGTGACACGCTCTTCCCGGACGGTCCCGGTGCCACCGGTCAGCCGCTCTCGGACTTCCCGACCATCATCGCCTCGATCCGCGGTCACCTCACGGTCCTGCCCGAGGAGACGGTCGTGCACCCCGGTCACGGCGACTCGACCTCCGTCGGCGAGGCCGTCGCGCACCTGGACGACTGGGCGTCACGCGGATTCTGAGCCCGGCCCGGGAAAACCCGTGGCGCGCCCGCGACGGAGGCCCCTACCGTGGTGCCCGTTCCATCCCCGAGAGAACGAGGCCCTCGATGACCATGCCGGGGAAGGGCACCCGCGGGATCGTCGTCGACGGAGTCGCCTACCGCTGGCGGCACCGCTCCCGTCGAACGGCGGGCGGACCGCTCACCTTCGCGGTCGAACGCGAGAGCGCTCCCGGCCGTCTGATCTCGGTCACCCTGGGGGACCGGGGGCCGACCGCGCCCTGCTGTCCGTCCTGCGAGATCGTGGACGCGGAGCCCATCACCCCCGCCCAGGTCGCCGAGGCGGTCCGGGCCGCACTCGCCGACGGCTGGGACCCCGATGGCCCCGCCGGGGTGCACCGACTGGACATGCGCCCCTCGGCCGACGCGGGTACCCGACCGGCCGGGGGACGGCGGTGAACCGCGATCAGGGCCGCTCACCGGCGGGTCGGACCCGCAGCTCGAACGGGACCGCGCCCTTGATGACACCGTTGACCTGTACCTCCACCAGGTGCTCCCCGGGGTGATGCACACGGGTGCTGATCGGCCGCACCCGGTGGCGCTTCTCCAGCGTCCGCCGCTCGCCCGCGCACAGCTCCACGGTCGTCCATTTGAACACCTTGGGGCGGCGGGTGCCGTCGGCCCGCACGTAGTGGACCCGGTAGTCCACGATGACCGTGTGCGGGCGGTCGTCGGCGTTGACCAGGTCCACCCGCACGGTCAGGGTCTCCCCGAGATCGAGCGCGGCGGGGGAGACCCCCATCGCCTCGGCCCGCACGTGTTCGCCACCGGTCGCGCCCAGCAACGCCAAGGCCCTCTGGTCGCCCTTCTTGACCAGGGTGCGCAGTGCGTGCCGGACGGTCCACGCGGTCTCCGGGGTGGGGCTCTCCCGCAGCCACCGCTCGGCCAGGTCCAGGACCCGGTCGGGGTGATCGCGCGAGACGTCGTTGAGGTTGTTGGCGACCGAGGTGCGCACGTAGGCGGACGGGTCGTTGCGCAGCGACTCCAGGATCTCCAGCACGGGGCCGGGGTCGGTGACGAATTCCGTCATCCGCCGCGCCCACGGCAGCCGGGGACGCACCCCCTCGCCGGCGAACCGGCGCACGTTCGGATCCGGGTCCAGGGCGCAGGCCCGCATGAGCGCCAGGGTCGCCTCCCGGTGGTGCACGAGGAAGGGGCGCACCGCGAACTCGGAGGTGTGCCGCCGGGTGATCTCCACCAGAGCGGGCAGTGACGCCTCGGGGTGGGCGACCCCGTACTCCTCCACGAACCGGGCCACGGCCATCAGGTGGAACCCCTGGCCGTACATCCCGCCGCCCTCCACCAGTCCTTCGCCCAGCGAGGCCACGAGCACGGCGACCGCGTCGGGGTAGGACGCGGGCAACCGGGCGCGCAGGCTCTCGGCCATCACCATCACCCGGTCCTTGAGCTCCAGGGGGCCGACCCGGGCGTCCACCTCGGCGGCGTAGCCCTCCACGTCGAAGTCGGGGTACCGCTCCCGGATCGCCTTGCCCAACAGCCGCGCGGCCTCACCGTCGATGTGCCGTTTGAGGCTGTGGTCGTCCGTCATCGTTGCCCGCCCTCACCCGCCGTTCGAGGGAGCACAGTGTGCCGCTCCGCCCGGGAAAAGTCGAGATTCGCCATCAAGCGGATGAAAGGGCATCTCCTTCACTTCGGGACCATCCGGGCGCATCACTCCTCATCCGCCCCGTCCTCCGGTGAACGGTGGGCGCCCGGCCTCCGCGCCCGGCCCGCGTGTCCGTCCCGGGTTCGGCTTCCGTGTCCGCCCCGCGTGTCCGCCCCGGGGTTCGGTTCCCGCACCCCGGGGCGCGGTCGGCCGTTCCGGGCGGGCCTCTCACCGACGCGCGCCCGTGCCGCCCGGCGCGGATCCGGGGGCACGGGCGTGATGAGCCGGCCGAGGGGAGGGGACCGCACACTCCCCCCGGCCCGTGATCACTCCCGGGGGTGGCGGACGTTGGGGACGATCGGGGTGTCCTTCGGTCGGACGCCGATCTTGGACCCCAGCCACACCAACGGGTCGTACTTGCGGTCGGCGACGCGCTCCTTCATGGGGATGAGCGCGTTGTCGGTGATGCGGATGCCCTCCGGGCACACCTCCGTGCAGCATTTGGTGATGTTGCAGTAGCCCAGCCCGAACTCGTCCTGGGCGATCGCACGCCGGTCGGCGGTGTCCTCCGGATGCATCTCCAGTTCGGCCACCCGCATCAGGAAGCGCGGACCCGAGAAGTGCTCCTTGTTCTCTTCGTGATCACGGATCACATGGCACACGTTGTTGCACAGGAAGCATTCGATGCACTTGCGGAACTCCTGCGACCGCTCCACATCGACCTGAGCCATGCGGAAGTCGCCCGGCGACGTCGCCGGGTCCGGTGTGAACGACGGGATCTCCCGTGCCTTGTCGTAGTTGAACGACACGTCGCACACCAGGTCCCGGATCACCGGGAACGTGCGCATCGGCGTCACCGTGACGACCTCGTCCTCGGCGAACACGCTCATCCGCGTCATGCACGACAAGCGGGGCACGCCGTTGATCTCCACCGAGCACGACCCGCACTTGCCCGCCTTGCAGTTCCACCGCACCGCCAGGTCCGGGGTCTGCGTGGCCTGGAGACGGTGCAGCACGTCCAGCACCACCTCGCCCTCGTTGACCTCGACCCGGTACTCGGTCAGGTCCCCCTCGTCCGCGCCGCGCCAGACCCGGAACACCCGCTCGCTCATGCCCGCTCCTCCTCGTCCGCGTCGGCCGCCGTCTCGGGCAGCTCCTCCTTGGTCAGGTACTTCGCCAACTCGTCGGGATCGAACAGCGCCAACAGCTCCGGGGGGATGTCGGGGACCGGCCGCCGGCCCACCGTCACACCGCCGGGGCCGTCGACCCGTACCTCCAGGTTGAGCCGACGCCACCGCGCCGACATCTCGGGGAAGTCGTTGCGGGTGTGCCCGCCGCGCGACTCCTCGCGCTCCAGCGCCGCCGCCGCGATGGCCCGGGACACCACGAGCATGTTGGGCAGGGACATCGCCAGGTGCCAGCCCGGGTTGTACACCCGGTCCCCGGGCGCGCTCAGCCCGGTGGACCGCTCCTCCAGACGGGACAGCCGCTCCAGCGCCTCCGTGAGTTCCGGACCTCGCCGGATGATCCCGACCAGGTCGTTCATGGTGTCCTGGAGATCGGAGTGGAGCGTGTACGGGTTCTCGCCGGTGCCCTGTTTGAGGGAGGCCAACGCGTGCTCGGCGGCCTCGCGAGCCTTCGGCTCCACGGCCTCGTAGGGAATCCGGCGGCCGCCCGTGCCCGCCGTGTACTCCGCCGCGCCCAGTCCGGCCCGGCGGCCGAACACCAACAGGTCCGACAGCGAGTTGCCGCCCAACCGGTTGGACCCGTGCATGCCGCCCGCCACCTCGCCGGCCGCGAACAGACCGGGCACGTCGGTGGCGGCGGTCTCGGCGTCCACCCGCACCCCGCCCATCACGTAGTGGCAGGTGGGACCCACCTCCATGGCCTCGGCGGTGATGTCGACGTCCGCCAGCTCCTTGAACTGGTGGTGCATCGAGGGCAGCCGTCGGCGGATCTCCTCGGCGGGCAACCGCGTCGACACGTCCAGGAACACACCGCCGTGCGGTGACCCCCGGCCGGCCTTGACCTCGCTGTTGATCGCCCGTGCCACCTCGTCGCGGGGGAGCAGCTCGGGGGGCCTGCGGTGGTGCGCCGGGTCGTCGTACCAGCCGTCGGCCTCCGCCTCGGTCTCCGCGTACTGGGCGCGGAACACGTCCGGCACGTAGTCGAACATGAACCGCTTCCCGTCGGCGTTGCGCAGCACTCCGCCGTCGCCGCGCACCGACTCGGTGACGAGGATGCCCCGCACCGACGGCGGCCAGACCATGCCGGTGGGGTGGAACTGCACGAACTCCATGTTGATGAGCGACGCCCCCGCCCGGAGCGCCAGCGCGTGGCCGTCGCCGGTGTACTCCCAGGAGTTGGAGGTGGTGCGGAACATCTTCCCGATACCGCCGGTGGCCAGTACGACCGCGGGCGCCTCGAACACCACGAAGCCGCCGTCCTCGCGGCGGTAGCCGAACGCCCCGGTCACCGCGCCCTCGTGCACGAGCAGTTCGGTGATCGCGGTCTCGGGGAAGACCCGCAGCCTCGCGTCGGGATCGCCGAGTTCGGCGGCGTCGGCCTGCTGGAGCGCCACGATCCGCTGCTGAAGGGTCCGGATCATCTCCAGCCCGGTCCGGTCGCCCACGTGTGCGAGCCGGGGATACTCGTGCCCGCCGAAGTTGCGCTGGCTGATCCGGCCGTCGGCGGTCCGGTCGAACAGCGCGCCCCAGTACTCCAGCTCCAGGATGCGCTCGGGGGCCTCGCGCGCGTGCAGCTCGGCCATGCGGGGATCGTTGAGGAATTTTCCGCCGCGCACGGTGTCACGGAAGTGCACCCGCCACTCGTCGGCGGGGTTGGCGTTGCCGAGCGCGGCCGCGGCGCCGCCCTCGGCCATCACCGTGTGCGCCTTGCCGAACAGCGACTTGGAGATGACGGCGGTGCGCATGCCCTGTTCGCGGGCGGCGATGGCGGCGCGCAGCCCGGCGCCGCCCGCCCCGATCACCACCACGTCATAGGTGTGCCGGGTGAAGTCGGGTGCTCTCGAAGGAGCCATCGTGTGCCTTTCCGGGTCGGCCTCGTGCCCAGAGGTCAGTTGAAGAAGCGCGGATCGGTGATGACACCGCTCGACACGAGCGCGATGTAGGCGTCGGTGGCGATGAGGGTGGCGATGCTGGCCCAGCCGAAGTGCATGTGCCGGTCGTTGAGCCGGGAGACGCCGGTCCACAGCCGATAGCGGACCGGGTGGCGACCGAAGGCGCGCAGACGGCCGCCCATGATGTGCCGGCAGGAATGGCAGCTGAGCGTGTAGCCCCACAGCATGAGCACGTTGAGGAGCATGATGACGTTGCCCAGACCGACGCCGAAGCCGCCGTTCGTGCCGTGGAGGAAGGGCACGAACATGTCCCACGTGTTGATCAGGGTGATGACGAAGGCGACGTAGAAGAAGTAGCGGTGCCCGTTCTGGGGGAGCATCAGCGGCCGGGTCTCACCGGTGTACGACCGGTGCGGCTCCCGGACGGCGCACGCGGTGGGCGCCTGCCAGATCGAGCGGTAGTAGGCCTTGCGGTAGTAGTAGCAGGTCAGCCGGAACAGCAGCAGGAACGGCAGGCTGAGCAGGGCGTAGGGGACCAGCGGTGGGAACTCCACCGGCAGCCGCCCGAGCAGGGCGGCGTCGGGCGCGCACTGGGCCGCCAGACACGGTGAGTAGAACGGGGTCAGGTAGTGGTGCTCCTGGACCCAGTAATGGTCCTGTTGGAAGACGCGCAGGGTCGCGTAGACGACGAAGGTGGCCAGGCCCAATGTGGTGAACAGGGGGCCGAGCCACCAACGGTCGGTGCGCAGGGTGCGCTCTGGGATGCGTATCCGGGCGCGTGCGGGGGGCGCGCCTTCGGGCGGGGTCACCGTCGTCTCCACCTCCTGTGGAGTGCCCGGACGGGGCGCGGGTGGCCGCGTCCCACCATGGCGTTCTCCTGAGTGCCGGCCGGCCGCTGTGGCCGGAAGGGAACCGCTCTGTCACGCCACGTTAGGTGGCTGTGATGACGGTCACATCTCAGGCTCCACGAAACCCCGGGGAAATGGATGTGAAATGCGCCACTCTTTTTCTATTTTTTGTGTGCTCGTGTGGTGAGAACAAAAAGAAAAGGAGGGTATGGGATGTTTGTGACTTCCGTTAAAGAAGTGACGGAAGTGGCGGGAGTCAATCCTCGTCCTTTTCGCGGCCACCCGCGTCCGGGTCGGAGATGAGCACTTCCAGGTCCGGCCCCAGCTCCTCCGCCGACATCCCCAGCAGGTACTCGTTGAGGTGCCGCCGGAAGGCGTCCGCCGAGTGGGAGGGGTCCACGTCCTTGCGGCGCGCCAGCGCCACCGTGCGCAGCAGCCGGGGCCGGGCCAACGGTGTCCCCCGCAGGCCCGGACGGTTCTTGAGCACCATGCTCGGCACCACCGCCAGGCCCAGGCCCGCCTCCACGAAGCGCAGCACGGCGTCCATCTCTCCGCCCTCCACCGCCAGCCGAGGCTCGAACCCCGCCGCCCGGCAGGCCCGCAGCGTCGCCTCGCGCACGTCGTACCCCCGCCGGAACATCACCAGCGGCCGGTCCCGCAGCTCGGTGATCCGGATCGACGCCCGCCCGTTGGGTGAGGGCCTCGACATCGGACTGGCCACCACCAGGTTCTCCCGCAGGATCGGGGTGGTCGAGAAGTCCGGGTCGCTGCTGTGCAGCGGCAGGATGATCAGGGCCAGGTCCAGCTCACCCCGCCCCAGGTCGCGGATGAGGTCGCGCGACCCGCTCTCCTCGACGTTCAGCTCGATCCCGGGGTGACGCGCGTGGAAGTCGGCGAGCACGTCCGCCAGCAGCCCGGCGCACAGCGAGGGGGTGGCCCCCAACCGGACCCGCCCCCGGCGGATCCCCGCCAATTCGGCCACCTCGCGCCGGGCCGTCTCCAGATCCGTCAGGATGCGCTGGGCCAGCGGTAACAGCGCCTCGCCGGCCGGCGTGAGTGTGATATTTCCCCGGGCACGACTGAATAACGGCGCGCCCAACTCCTTCTCAAGGCTCCGGATCTGTTTGCTCAAGCTCGGCTGGGCGACGCGTGAAAGCTCGGCTGCGCGGGTGAAATGGCGCGTACGGGCGACGGCGACGAAGTAGGCGAGCTGTTGAAACTGCATGAGTCATAGCCTACGGCTATGGAGACCAGAGTCCCGATGCCTTAGACGTCGGACTTAACTCGAATTTAAAGTGACAGGCTGTGGCGAACAGTACCTTGACCAAGAAGCGGTCTACGGCCTACGGGTCCACGGTGGCACTCAAATCAGCGATGGCTGTCACCGGTGCGATCCTCGTGCTGTATTTGATCGCGCACATGTACGGCAACCTGAAGGTCTTCTCGGGCCAGGCCGCGTTCGACGGCTATGCGCACGGTCTCCGCGAACTCGGATACCCGATCCTTCCGGAACAGGGTTTCCTGTGGATCGCGCGCATCGTTCTGCTGACGAGCGTCCTGATCCACATCTACGCGGTGGTGATCCTGTGGAGGCGTGCCGCGCGCGCCCGACAGAACCGCTACCAGGTGAAGAAGCGCGTCCAGCGCTCCTACGCCTCCTACACCATGCGGTACGGCGGCGTTCTCATCGCGCTCTTCGTCGTCTTCCACATCCTGCACCTGACCGTCAACGCCATCGCGCCCGGAGGCAAGTCCGACAGCCCCTACGAGCGGCTCGTGAACGGGTTCCAGCCCGAATTCTGGTACGTGACCCTGTTCTACGTCGCGGCCGTGATCGCCGTGGGCTTCCACCTGCGGCACGGCATCTGGAGTGCCATGGCCACGCTCGGCGTGAACAAGGCCTCCCGCCAGGGCAAGATCAACGCGGTGGCCGTGGCCCTCGCCCTGATCGTGACCATCGGCTTCCTGCTCCCGCCTCTGGCGGTCACCTTTGGACTGGTGAGTTAATTGTCTGACACCGACTACTTCGTCGTCGGAGAGCCGATCCGGGACGAGAAGGCCCCGGAGGGGCCGATCAACGAGCGCTGGGACAAGCGCCGTTTCTCGGCCAAGCTGGTCAACCCCGCGAACCGGCGCAAGCTCTCCGTGCTCATCGTCGGCACCGGCCTGGCCGGTGCCTCCGCGGCCGCGACCCTGGGCGAGGCCGGCTACAACGTCACCTCGTTCTGTTACCAGGACAGCCCGCGCCGCGCGCACTCCATCGCCGCGCAGGGCGGCATCAACGCCGCCAAGAACTACCGCAACGACGGCGACAGCATCTACCGGCTGTTCTACGACACCGTCAAGGGCGGCGACTTCCGCTCCCGCGAGTCGAACGTCTACCGTCTGGCCCAGACCAGCGTCGAGATCATCGACCAGTGCGTGGCCCAGGGCGTCCCGTTCGCCCGCGAGTACGGCGGCCTGCTCGACAACCGCTCCTTCGGCGGTGTGCAGGTCTCCCGTACCTTCTACGCCCGCGGCCAGACGGGCCAGCAGCTGCTCATCGGCGCCTACCAGGCGCTGGAGCGGCAGATCGCGGCCGGCACCGTCAAGATGAACACCCGCCACGAGATGCTCGAACTCATCGTGGTGGACGGCAAGGCCCGCGGCATCATCGCCCGCGACATGGTCACCGGTGAGATCGAGACGCACTTCGCCGACGCCGTCGTGCTGGCCTCCGGTGGCTACGGCAACGTGTTCTTCCTGTCGACGAACGCGATGGGCTGCAACGTCACCGCCACCTGGCGGGCGCACCGCAAGGGCGCGCTCTTCGCGAACCCCTGCTACACGCAGATCCACCCCACCTGCATCCCGGTCAGCGGCGACTACCAGTCCAAGCTGACCCTGATGAGCGAGTCGCTCCGCAACGACGGCCGCATCTGGGTGCCCAAGCAGCACGGCGACACCCGCGATCCCCGCCGGATCCCCGAGGACGAGCGCGACTACTACCTGGAGCGCATCTACCCGTCCTTCGGCAACCTGGTGCCGCGTGACATCGCCTCCCGCGCCGCCAAGAACGTCTGTGACGAGGGCCGTGGCGTCGGCCCCGGCGGCCTGGGCGTGTACCTGGACTTCGCCGACGCGATCCAGCGCATGGGGCGGTCCACCGTCGAGGCCAAGTACGGCAACCTGTTCGACATGTACCAGCGCATCACCGGCGAGAACCCGTACGAGGTTCCGATGCGCATCTACCCGGCCGTCCACTACACCATGGGCGGTCTGTGGGTCGACTACGACCTCCAGAGCACCATTCCGGGCCTGTTCGTGACCGGTGAGGCCAACTTCTCCGACCACGGCGCCAACCGCCTGGGCGCCAGCGCGCTGATGCAGGGTCTGGCCGACGGTTACTTCGTCCTGCCCAACACCATCAACGACTACCTGGCGAACGGCCCGTTCGAGAAGATCGACGAGTCGCACCCCGAGGCCGTCGCGGCCAAGGAGCAGGTCACCTCCCGGATCGACACGTTCCTGTCCCTCCAGGGCTCCCGCACCGTCGACTCCTTCCACAAGGAGCTCGGCAACATCATGTGGGAGTACTGCGGCATGGAGCGCAGCGAAGAGGGCCTCACCAAGGCCATCGAGCTCATCCGCAACCTGCGCGAGGAGTTCTGGCGCGACGTCAAGGTGCTCGGCGTCAACGACGAGCTGAACCAGGCCCTGGAGAAGGCCGGCCGCGTCGCCGACTTCCTGGAGCTGGGCGAACTCATGTGCATCGACGCCCTGCACCGCCGGGAGTCCTGCGGTGGCCACTTCCGCGCCGAGAGCCAGACCGAGGACGGTGAGGCGCTGCGTCACGACGACGAGTTCGCCTACGTCGCGGCCTGGGAGTTCGGTGGCGATGGCAACAAGCCCGTGCTCCGCAAGGAAGACCTGGAGTACGAGTACGTCGAGATGAAGCAGCGGAGCTACAAGTGAACATCACTCTGCGCGTATGGCGCCAGAAGGGCCGGGACGACCAGGGCCGGTTGGTCACCTACAAGCTCACGGACGTCTCCCCGGACATGTCCTTCCTGGAGATGCTCGACGTTCTCAACGAGAAGCTCACCCTGGAGAACGAGGACCCGGTCGCGTTCGACCACGACTGCCGTGAGGGCATCTGCGGTGCCTGTGGCGTCGTGATCGACGGGGAGGCCCACGGTCCGGAGGTCACCACCACCTGCCAGCTGCACATGCGCAGCTTCAAGGACGGCGACACCATCACCGTGGAGCCGTGGCGGGCCAAGGCGTTCCCGGTCCTCAAGGACCTGGTCGTCGACCGGGGCTCCTTCGACCGGATCATTCAGGCGGGCGGCTACATCAGCGCCCCGACGGGTACCGCGCCGGACGCCCACGCCAACCCGATCCCGAAGCCGGACGCCGACCGCGCGTTCGACGCCGCGACCTGCATCGGCTGCGGCGCCTGCGTGGCGGCCTGCCCGAACGCCTCCGGCATGCTGTTCACCGCCGCCAAGGTCACCCACCTCGGCATGCTCCCGCAGGGGCAGCCGGAGCGGGCCTCGCGCGTGGTCAACATGATCAACCAGCACGACGAAGAGGACTTCGGCGGCTGCACCAACATCGGTGAGTGCGCGGCGGTCTGCCCCAAGGGCATCCCGCTGGACACCATCTCGCAGCTCAACCGCGACCTGCTGGGTTCTCTCGCCAAGGGCGTCGGCTGACCCCTCCCACGAGGTACCGGGGTCGCGTCCCTTCGGGGCGCGGCCCCTTTCCCATGCCCGCCCCGGCGACCCGCGCGACCGCCCGGCGATCTCACCGGCGTCCACCACCGCGCCGTGGAGGGCCGGGTGGTGTCGGACACCGGACGGACCCATGCCGGGAGGTCATCGTCCGCGGACGGTGATGCACGGCCGTCAGGCCGGGGCGGGCGGGCGGACCAGGAGGTGGGTGACCGGGGTGTCCGGCTCGGCCACGGTAGCGGTCACCTCGAAGCCGAACCGCGCGTAGTAGCCGAGGTCGGCCGGGTTCATCGTTTCCAGGAACACCGGCACGCGGCCGGTACCGGCCCGCTCCAGGCCCGCGCGCAGCAACAGCGTTCCGGCACCGCTGCCGGGCACCGCCGGATCGGCGCCCAACATCGACAGGTACCAGTGGGGTTCGTGGGGGACGTGCGCCTTGAGCGCGGAGAAGTAGTGCATCGTCCGGGCGAATCGGCGCGGCCCGAGGAGACCCAACCAGTGCGGCAGGGCGCGCAGGGCGTCCTTCGTCCCCTCGGCGCTCCCGTCCGGGGCCGACCACAGCGCCACGCCCCGGATCACCGGCCCGCGTGCGGCGTCCTCATGGGCCTCGACGACGGCGGAGTACCCCAGAGGGACGTACGAGAAGCCCGCCATGAGGGCGCTCGCCCGGGTCGTCCGCGCGATGCGCCGCATGTCGTCGGGGAACATCCACCGGAACAGCGGATCCTCGCGGAAGGCGCGGCCCAGGACGCGCGCCACCCCCGGCGGGTCGCCCATGGTCGCGGGCCGCACCGTACGCGTGAGTGTGGTGGTCATGGTGGCGCCCCTCTCCGTCGGCACCCCCATGCCAGGTCACGGAGAGATCACGAGCGGGGCCGCGCGCCCGGCCCCGGGTAGGCGTCAGGAGGGGTCGCGTCGCAGGAACCAGCTGGTCCCCACCTCGGGGGCGACGGCCTCGCCGGTCACCTGGAAGCCGAACCGCTCGTAGAAACCCACGCTCTTCTCGTTGAGGGTCTGGGTGAAGACCGGCTGCCCCTCGGAGTCGGCCCGGTCCAGGCCGTCGGTGAGCAGCGACCCCGCCAACCCGGTGCCCGCCATCGCCGGGTCGACGCCCAACGCGGCCAGGTACAGGTGGGGTTCCTGGGGCGCGGCCATCTTCCACTCCGCGAAGACCCGGATGAAACCGGACACCCGGGAGCGTCCGAGCAGCTGCCCCCAGTGCGGCCACATCCGCAGCGACACCAGCCGGCCCTCGGGGTTGGTCGTGTACGGGGCCCACAGGGCCGCGCCGCGGATCACCGGCGCGGTGTCGTCCTCGGCCACCTCGACGACACGGGTGTCACCGACGGGCACGTAGCCGAACCCGGCGGTCAGGGCCAGGAACCGTCTGGTCTTGGCCATCCGCTGCTCACTGTCGGGGAACAGCCACTGGAAGAGCGGGTCCTCGTGCAGGGCGCGGCTCAACACGCGCGCCACCCCGGGCACGTCGTTCACGGTCGCGGATCGGGCGGTGGTGGTCACAGTCGAAGTCATCCGTTGACTCTCCAATAGGGGGCCTTTACCGGCCATGGTAGATCACGAATTCATCACGAGAGTTTCTGGGGCATGGCCGTTTCCGGCACCCTCTGGTCGAACACGTGCGCCCGCACCCAGGCGTGCATGGCGATCGCCGCGGCCGCTCCCGCGTTGATCGACCGGGTGGACCCGAACTGGGCGATCGACAGCACCGCCCGGCACACGGAGCGGACCTCCTCCGACAGCCCCGGACCCTCCTGACCGAACACCAGTACCGCTTCGCGCGGGAGGGGATGGGTCTCCAGCGGCACCGCGCCGGGCAGGTTGTCGATGCCGATCAGCGGCAGATCGCGTTCGGCCGCCCACTCCACCAGCGACGCGGTGTCCGGGTGGTGGTGCACGTGCTGGTAGCGGTCGGTGACCATCGCCCCCCGCCGGTTCCACCGGCGCCGCCCCACGATGTGCACGGCCGCGCACCCGAAGGCGTTGGCGGTGCGCACCACCGAACCGATGTTGAAGTCGTGGGACCAGTTCTCCACCGCGACGTGGAAGGGGTGCCGGACGGTGTCGAGGTCGGCGACGATCGCCTCCCGTCGCCAGTAGCGATAGCGGTCGACGACGTTGCGCCGGTCGCCGACCGCCAGCAGTTCGGGGTCGTAGTGGTCGCCCTGGGGCCAGGGCCCCGTCCAGGGGCCGACGCCGACCTCGCGCGCCTCATCGTCCTCACCAAGGGTGCTGTCGGGGTTCTCGTTCATCGCTCCCAGCTTAGGTATCCCCTAGGGCGTGTTCGACGGATCGTTCCGCCTCGCGGCGCGAGCGCCGAACCGAACGAAGGCATCCGTCGAACACGCCCTACAAGCGGATCTCCCCCTGGACGTTCCCTCCCTGGAAGACCCGAGCGTTTCCGCTCACACCACCGGTGACCCGATTGCTCACCGACCCCTCGCTCCGCTGCGAGACCTGGGCGCGCAGTTCGCGCACGAGGGAACCGATCTCCGGGTCCTCGGCCGCGGCCCGCTCCAGGTGTTCGGCGACCGCCTCGATCGCGGCGGGGTCGTCGCTGTCGACGCGCGCCTCGTCCAGGGCCTCCTGGGCGGCGGCGTCACCGCGGAACCGTTTGAAGACGGCCCGCTGCAACCTCTTCAACCCCTCGACGACCGTTTCGCCGGCGTGCTCGGAGATCTTGGCGGCGGCGCCGGTGACGAGCGCGGTGGCCAGTGCGATGGTGACGGGATCGGCCATGGGGATGTCCCTCCGGGGGTGGGCGCGAACGTTCCCAGTGTCGCCGATCAGGAGGCGGTCTGTCGCCCCTTCGTCACGACGAGCGCGATCGCCCGCCACCCCAGCATCGTCGCGGCCAGGAACAGCGAGGTGACGATCACGAACGACAGGGGCGTCCCCTCGCCCACGATCCGCCGCGCCACCATCCCCCCGACCACGGTGATCGCCCACACCGACACGCCCGTCGGCCACAACGCGGCGGGGGAGCGCCAGGCCCGGGAGGACGCCCACCCCAGCAGGGCGCCGGCCAGGAACGGCCACGCGGTCGTCAGCACCGCCCCCACCGCGGTACCCGTACCGTGGTCGCTCTTGCCGACCACGACGAACACCAGAACGCACACCAGGTCGGCGAGCAGGGCCGACGGAACCGCATACGAACGCATGGGCCCAGGTTACGGCGGCCCCCACCGGACCCACCGACGCCCCCGGAAACCTTTTCGGGGCGATCGGTATCGTAAGTGGCGGTCACGGAAGGTGACCTCCATCCCCCACTCGAAGACGAACGAGGATCAGCGTCCCCGTGAACCTCCCCCCTCCCCGCCGGGAGAACGATTCCACGCCCGCCGGGGTCACCCCCCTCGCGGCGGGCGACCCCCGCGTCGTCGGGGCCCTGCGCATCATCGGCCGCCTCGGTACGGGCGGCATGGGCACGGTCTACGCGGCCCTGGACGACCACGACCGCCGGGTGGCGCTCAAGCGCGTCCACCCGATGTACGCCGCCGACGAGGACTTCCGGATCCGCTTCGCCCGCGAGGTGAAGCTGGTACGCCGCATCCGGGTGCCGGGGGTTCCGCGCTTCCTGGACGCCGACACCCGCGCCGACGTCCCCTGGCTGGCCACCGAGTACGTGCCGGGTCCCACCCTGGAGGCGCACGTTCGGGCGGCGGGACCCCTGACCGGGATCGCCCCGGCCGACTTCGCCCGGGTCACCGCCGAGGCGCTCGCCGCGATCCACGCGGCCGGGGTGGTGCACCGCGACCTCAAACCCGGCAACGTCATCCTGTCGCCCGACGGACCCAAGGTCCTCGACTTCGGGATCGCCCGCGCGGCGGAGGAGACCGCGCTGACCCGTACCGGCGGCCTGGTGGGCACCCCGGGGTGGATCGCGCCCGAACAGTACCGAGGACTGTCCGCCACCGATCGCTCCGACATGTTCGCCTGGGCCTGCCTGGTGGTGTTCGCCGCCACCGGCAGGGGCCCCTTCGGCGTCGGTACCGCCGACGTCGTCGCCGGCCGCATCCTCTCGGCGCCGCCGTCCCTCGAAGGGGTCCCCGACGCGCTCCGACCGCTCCTGGCCCACGCGTTGGACAAGGACCCCGGCCGGCGTCCCACGGCGGCCGAGACGGTCGGCGCCCTGCCGGTCGCCGTGACCCCCTGGGCCGGCGCGTTCCTCCCGGAGAACACGGATCCGGAGGCCTGGCTGCGGGTCGCCCCGCCCCGCCGCCCCTGGAGGCGCCGCCACGGCCGCGTCCTCACCCTGGCCGCGGTCGGCACGGCCCTGGCCGTCGCCGCGGGCGCCGGCTCGACCCTTCTGCCCTTGGACGACACCCCGCCGCCGTCCCACGGCGGAGAGGTGCCGCCGTCCGACGGCGGGGACGCGCCGGCGACGGACACCGCCGCCCTGGCGGAGGTCCCCGAGGAGTACCACGACCTCTACGAGAACGGCACCGTGGTCATCGAGCCCGCCTCGGACACCGAACCCGTCGTCGTGCGCTCCCTCGTGGCGCCCGAGGGCCGCGAGGCCGTGGAGCAGCTCCGCGTCACCTTCACCGGTTCGAGCCAGCACAGCGGCACCCTCCGGGTCGACGTCCGTGTGGAGTACCTCCCGGACTTCGGCTCCCTGCGGCTGCACAGCCAGGACTTCGCCTGGGTCCAGGCCATCGAGCCCGATCACGAGTACCTCGACCTCCGACGCTCCACCAGCCCGGGAGTCCTCGCGGAACTGGACCCGGAGGACCCCACGGAGGAGTTCTCCGTGACCTTCTTCGGTTCCCCTCCGGGTGTCGTGTACTACCTGCCCGAGGCCGCCCTCGACGAGAACCGCCGGGCCCCTCTGGACCAGCCCGGGGGGTTCTGCCACGGCTCTCCCGGACCGGGGAACCACGATCCCTACCCGGGTCACCCGGACCTCGGCCGCCACGACGCCACCCCCACCGACGGCGTGCCCGTGAACAGCTGCGCCTATGTCGTCTGACCTCCGCGCCCCGTTTCGACGAGAGAGGACCCAGGTGAACCCGACCTCCCCCCGCCCCTTCGACGCAGACCGGCTGCCGGCGGGCGTGTCCCCTCCCACGGCCACGGATCCGGACCACATCGGTCCCTACCGTGTGGTCGGCCGTATCGGCGCGGGCGGAATGGGCGCCGTCTACGCCGGGATCGACCCGTCCGGGGCCTGCGCCGCGGTCAAGGTGGTCCACCCGCACTACGCGGCCGACCCCGACTTCCGGGCGAGGTTCGCCCGTGAGGTCTCCCTGGTCTCCCGGGTCCGGGCCACCTGCACCGCGGGTTTCCTCGGCGCCGACACCGACGCCGAGGCACCGTGGATGGCCGCCGAGTACGTGCCGGGGGGCACCCTGCGCGCGCACGTCAAGAAGAACGGGCCCCTCACCGGCGGGATGGCGATCTCCCTGGCGGCGGGCCTGGCCGAGGCCCTCACGGCGATCCACGCGGCGGGCATCGTGCACCGCGACCTCAAGCCCGGCAACGTGATCCTGGCGCCCGACGGCCCCAGGGTGCTGGACTTCGGCATCGCCCGGGCGACCGACGCCACCGCGCTGACCCGCACCGGCGGCCTGTTCGGCACTCCCGGGTGGATGGCGCCCGAACAGTACGCCCGGGTGGAGGCCACCGATCGCTCCGATGTGTTCGCGTGGGGCTGCCTCGTGGCGTTCGCGGCCACCGGACGCGACCCCTTCGCGGGTGGGCCGGTGGAGGCGGTGATCCACCGGACCCGCACCGAGGAACCCGACCTCACCGGTGTGCCGGACGAGATCCTGTACACGGTGCGTCGTGCCCTGGCCAAGGACCCCGCGGTCCGCCCCACCGCGGCAGAGGCCCTCGCCGAGGTGACCGGGGCGTGGAGCGCCACCCGGGTCGGGGCTCCCCCGGAGACCGACCCCACCCGTGTGGTGCCCGCGATGCTCGCCACCGAGTGGCGGGGGATGACCGCGGCCGCCCCGCGCCGGATCCGACGCTCCCCGCGGGTACCCCTCCTCGCCGCCGGCGCGGCCGCAACGGCGGCGGCCGTCATCGGTACGTGGTTCGTGGTCGGTCCGGACGCCGGGGCGGAGGATCCCGGTACGGCTCCGGAGGCCACCGCCTCCCCGGAGGCGACCGACCCCGGAGGGCCCGCCGTGGACGGCGACCCGCAGGACGCGGCGGCCGTGATCGGCGAGGCCGTGGCCTCGGCCGAGGACGCGTCGAGTTTCATCGTCCATCACGTGCGGCGGAGCGCCGAGACGGCCTCCGACTCCTCCGACCTGACCCTGTGGTACACCGAGGAGCCCGAACCCCTGATGAAGGAGGTCGTGTACGCCGGCCCGGCCATCTTCACCGTCCTCCAGATCGGCGAGGGCCCCGATGACGTGCTGGCCCGCATCGACTCCAACCTGACCGGCCTGGTCGAGGGCGACTACTACCGACCGGTCCCGGAAGAGGACGTCCGCGATCCCCGCGCGGACTGGGCGGCCTCGCTGGAACCGCTCCGGGAACTGCTCGGCGACGCCGACGCCGTCACCTACCAGGGGATGACGCCGACCCCCTACGAGGACTACCCCCGGAGTTCCTGGACGCGTACGACCTGGCCCGTCGGACCGGTCACCACTACACGGGCACCGTCCCCGTCACAGTGAACGCCGGGGTCTTCGACGGGACCTTCGACCTGTGGGTGGACGAGACCGGGTACCCGCAGCACTTCCAGTCCTACACCCGCTTCGGTGAATGGGAGGAGGACGCCGAGTACGAGCGGATCGCGTTCATCGACTTCGACGGCCCGGTGGAGATCCCGGTGCCCGACGAGTCCGAGATCGCCGCCTCGCGCGAGGAGGGCTCGCCCTGAACCGTGTTCGGCGGATTCCTCCGGTTCGCGACCGCCGGTCCGCTTCCCGCCTCCCGCGCCCGGACGGCCGGCACCGGACCGACCCGCGCCGGTCGTCGTGCGAGAGATCCCCAGGAGACCGCTGACACCGACCGACGCGAGCGTCGAACCGGCGAGGGCGTCCACCGAACACGACCCGGTGGTGATCCCGGCGCCGCGCCCGCGGAGGGCGCGGCACCGGGCCGGTCACCCCTCGCCGCGCAGGGCGTCCTTGAGGAACTCCACCTGGAGCAGCATCAGGTTCTCCGCCACCGTCGGGTCCGACGGGGAGTGGGTCACCCCCGACAGCGGCAGCACCGTGTGACCGCGCCCCGCCGCCAGCAGCGCCGAGGACATCCGCTGGGTGTGCGCGAACACCACGTTGTCGTCGGACAGGCCGTGGATCAGCATCAGCGGCCGCTCCAGCTTGGCCGCGTCCTCCAGCAGCGAACTGCGCTCGTACACCCCCGGGTCGTCCTGCGGCAGGCCCAGGTAGCGCTCGGTGTAGTGGGTGTCGTACAACCGCCAGTCGACCACCGGCGCGCCCGCCACCGCCGCGTGGAACACGTCCGGGCGGCGCAGCACCGCCAGCGCCGACAGGTAGCCGCCGAACGACCACCCGTGGACGCCCACCCGTGAGGTGTCCAGGAAGCCGAAGCGCTCCGCCGCGTCCCGCAGCGCGGTCACCTGGTCCTCCAGCACCCCCGTGGCCAGGTCCAGGTGGATCTCCTGCTCCCACTCCACACCGATGCCCGGGGTGCCCCGGCCGTCGGCGATGAGCACCGCGAACCCCTGCTCCGCGTACCACTGGGCGCTCAGGAACGCGCCCCGCGCGTTGAGCACCCGCTGGGCGTGCGGGCCGCCGTAGGGCGCCATGAGGACCGGCAGGGGGCGCAGGTCCTCCCGGTACCAGGACGGCAGCACCAGCGCGCACGGGATGCCCCGCTCGCCCGCCCGCCAGAACTCCACGCGCGGCTCGGGCAGCTCCGGCGTCTCGGCGAAGCTCTCGATGTCCGCGTGCGTGCGCCGGGTCTCGGTGCTCGCGTTGCGCAGCAGGAGGGTGCGCACCCCGGGGAAGTCCATCGACCGGTGCTGCGCGACCAGGGTGTCGCCGCGCAGCCGACCCGACCGCAGTCCGCTGTGCGCGCCCGCGTCGGCGGACTTGGAGCAGCCGTGCCCGGGCAGTTCGATCGGGGCGGTCAGCCCGGTGCCGAGGTCGGCCAGCCACAGGGAGATGTCACCGGGATCCCCGGCGGGCGAACCGGAGTACAGGACGCGGTCGCCGTCCACGTCCACCACGCCGCGCACGTACACGTCGGCGGGGCCGATCGCGCGGTCGCCCACGAACACCCGACGCTCACCGGTGCCGCCCTCACGGCCGATCCACACGAGTTCGCCCTTGTCGGTGTGGGCGGGCACGCCCGGCATCAGCTCGACCCACACGTCGTCGGTCTCGGTCCGCGTCTCCATGGCGAGGCCGGTCACCGGGTCCGCGCCGAACAGGGTGAGGGTCCGCTGGTCACGGCTCTGGGCCGTGAAGATCACCGTCGGCGAGCCGTCCGGCCCGCCGGTCCACCCGGCCGTCGCCAGGTACGGCAGCGCCTCCCGGTCCCACTCGACCCACACCGGGTCGGGGGCGCCCGCACGCGCGAAGTCCCCCGAGGAGACGACCGTCAGGACGGCCAGCCGCACCTCGGAGTTGTCGGTGCCGGCCGCCGGGTAGCGCAGCGTCGTGGGCTCCTGTTCCGGGGCGGCCGGGTCGTCCACGTACCAACGGGTCACCGGGGACTCGTCGACCCTGGCGGCCAGCAGCGCCGAGCCGTCGGGGGCCCACCAGAAACCTCGGTAGCGGCCCATCTCCTCGGCGGCGACGAAGTCCGCCAGACCCCAGGTGACGTTCTCCCCGTCGGGGGAGACGAGCACCCGGTCGCCGTGGTCGGGCTCGGCGTCGGCGATGTCGATGACCCGCAGCGCCCCACCGCTGACGTAGGCGACCCTGTCGCCGGCCGGGCTGATCCGCGGGTCGACCACCGGCGCGGTGGCGGGCAGCTCGCGCGGCTCGGCGTGATCGCCCACCAGGTCGACGTAGAACAGCCGACCGGACAGGGTGAACACGGCCCGGGTGAACGCCCGGTCCACCGTGTAGGACACGATGCCGCCGCCGCTCTCGCGCAGCCGCTCCCGGCGCGCCCGCTCCTCGGGCGGCAGGTTCTCGTCGTCGGCGCCGAGCGCGCGCGGGTCCGCGACCACACGTTCGGCGCCCCCCTCCACCTCGTGCACCCACAGGCACGTGGCGGTGTCGATGCCGTCGCGCCCTCTCAGGAAGGCGACACGCCGACCGTCCGGGGACACCTCGAAGGAGCGCGGGACGCCGATGGTGAAGCGTTGGGTACGGGCCTGTTGGCGAGGAAAGCTCATGTGCCGATTGTGGCCCACATCCCCGTTTCCCGCTCGGCCCCTGTGGACGGTCGCCCCGGCGGCACGCCCCGGTCGGCCGTTCGGGGGGAGAAAGGGCATGTGGCCGGTATTGTTCACCACGTGGTGACCGACAGACGATTGATGATGGTGCACGCGCACCCCGACGACGAGAGCATCGTCACGGGGGCCACTCTGGCGAAGTACGCGGTCGAAGGGGCGGACGTCACCCTGGTGACCTGCACCCTCGGTGAGGAGGGCGAGGTCATTCCCGACGACCTCGCGCACCTGACCGCCGACCGCGACGACACCCTCGGCGATCACCGGATCGGCGAACTGGACAAGGCCTGCGTCGCCCTGGGCGTGCGCGACCACCGGTTCCTCGGCGGCGCCGGGCACTACCGCGACTCGGGCATGATGGGCGCTCCCTCCAACGACCACCCGAAGGCGTTCTGGGGGGCCGACCCCGAAGAGGCCGCGCGGCTGCTCGCCGAGATCGTCCGCGAGGTCCGCCCGCACGTCGTGGTGACCTACGACGAGCACGGCGGGTACGGTCACCCCGACCACGTCCAGGCCCACCGGATCACTCGGCGCGCCTGCGTGAAGGCGGGGGAGCGGACGATGCCGGGCACCCCCTGGCAGGTACGCAAGCTCTACGCGATCGCCCAGCCGGTCTCGGTCATCGAGGCGTCCATCGCCCGCCTGAACGAGGGGGCGGGCCCGTTCACCCCGCCGCGAGCGGTGTCCGACATCGCCCGGGGCACCCCGGACGAACTCGTCACCACCCGGATCGACGCCACCGACCAGTGGGCCGCCAAGACCCTGGCGATGCGCGCCCACGCCACCCAGATCACGGTGGACGGCGAACGCTTCGCCCTGTCCAACGACATCGCCCAGGAGATCGCCGCGATCGAGCACTTCACCCTGCTCATCGGACCCACGCGGCGCCGTGCCGCCGGCACGTTCGAGACCGACCTCTTCGAGGGCCTGTGAGCACCGCGAAGGGTCCGGGCCGCTTCTCGTCCCGACCGGACCCGATGCCGGTGCCGGAGATCGACGCGCCCCACGACGACGGGGACGGACCGCTGTCCTCGGTGCTCACCGTCGTCACGGCGGTGGTCCTCGGGGCGGCGGGCCTCGTCACCGGTCTGCTGTCGGTGGTCACGGTCGGATGGCTGACCCGCTACTGGGAGGCGGGGATCCTCCCGCAGGTCCTGGGCGTGGCGGGCCTGCTGGTGCTCCTGGCGGCCGTGTACACCCTGTGCCGCCTGTGCGCCTGGGGTGCCCGCCGCTTCTCCTCCGCGGTCGCCTTCGCCCTCGGCTTCGTCGCCGCGCTCCTCCTGGTCGCCTCGTACATGCCCGGCGGCGACCGCCTGCTGACCGCCCACCTCCTCCACTCCGCCTTCCTCCTCGGCTCCATGGCGGTGCTGGGTGTGGCGGTGGCCCGTGGTCTCGACGGAAGGAACCCCTTCCTGGCCGGTCTGCCCCGGGTCCCCGACACCAGGTGACGCCGCAACGCGAAGGGCCCCGCGGGGCCCTTCGCGTCGCTCTCGTCGGTTCAGCCGTTCCAGAACCGGAGCAGCAGCTCGCCGTAGAACACGATCCCCGAGAAGACCGGGTTCGGCAGGACCAGTGCGAGCAGCGAGTAGACCAGGTCCACCAGCCGTTGGTTGAGGGCCGGGAACCACAGGATCGCGAACACCAGCACCGAACCGAACAGGGCGTTCACCCGGGCGGTGGACACCCATGGCCGGGCGCCCACCCACGGGGCGAGCACCTCGAAGCCGTCCAGCCCCGGGATCGGCAGCAGGTTGATCAGCGCCGAGGTCAGGTTGAGGAAGGCCAGGAACGCCAGCGCGGAGATCGCCCAGTTCGTCGTGTCGTTGCCCACCGGGACCAGGATCGACACGGTGGCGGCCAGGGCGGCGAACAGCACCAGGTTCGCCAGCGGGCCGGCGAGCGCGACCAGGACGCGCCGACCGCGGGTGAGCCGGTCCCAGTCCACGAAGACGGGGGGCCCGTTCATGCCGAAGGCGCCGAAGCCCAGGTAGAGCACCGGAAGGACCGTCCCGGCGAAGGCGTGCCGGTAGGCGAACGGGTTCAGCCGCAGGTAGGCGCCGCCGCGCTGTGAGCGGTCCCCGGCCAGATGGGCGGCGAGCGCGTGCGCGAACTCGTGGACCGCTGTCGAGACGAGCCAGCCCAGCAGGATGAACAGCGGCGGGATCAGCGGGGTGACCGAGGTGCCCTCGGCGGCCCAGTCCAGCTCCACGGCCCGCCACGACGCCCATCCGGCGAACCCGGTGAGCCCCAGCAGCAGCACGAACAGCGGACTCGGCAGGAAGTCCAGCGGGCTCGGGGTCCGCTCGTCGTCCCCGGTCGGCTCCGAACCCGTGTCACCGACCTTCTCGACCCGTCCGCCCTTGCCGGCGGGCGCGTCGGGCACGACCGCCCCGGTGCCGGGACCGCGCCGCGCCGACTCGGGACGGTTGAGGGCGTCCTCGGGCATCCGCTCCCACGGGTCGGCGGTGATCTCCTCCGACGGGGGGCCGGAAGCGTCGGTCGTCTCCGCCTTCTGGGACGGGTCGGGCGTGGGCATGGTTCTCCTGCTGGTCGCGCGGGGTTCTCCGCGCTCCAGGTTAGGCCCTGTCGGGGGCCGCTCCGCAGCGGGTGCCGCTCAGCGGCGGGTCACACGACCGCCCGCGGCGCCACCGCCGACTTGTGCAGGCAGGCCAGCGCGAACGCCCGTCCCGCTCCGGTCAGTTCGCGGTGCCCGCCGCCGTCGTCCTCGGTGAGCAGACCCAGCGCGTCCAGCAGCCAGCTCACCGCCATCACCATCGCCCGCACCTGGTCGGAGGCGGCCTCGGCGGTGCGTCGGTGGGCGGCGGCGTGCCGCCCCGCCGGCCCCTGCGGTTCGGGCGGCGCCCACCCGGAGTCGGTGAGCAGCCGCTCGGCCGTGATCATGTCGGACTCTCCGCGCCGGGAGTGCGAACCGCTGCCCTGCGGGGTGCGCGACAACAGCATGCCCAGCAGCGTCTCGGCGGCGGCCTGCTCCAGCCCGCCGGTGCGGCACAACGTCTCGGTGGCCGCCCGCCACATCTCCTCGGGGTCCTCCCGCAGCTGCCGTCCCCGCCGGGTCAGCACCAGCCGACGGCCGGCGCGGCGCACCGCCCGCATCCCCCGCATCATCTGGTGCAGGGCGATGAGCTGGGTGGCGTCGGTCTCGCTGCGCGGCGGCTCGGGGGAGGTGTGCCACCCGAAGTCCTCGCACATCGCCCTCACCACCACGGGTGAGATGTAGCCGATCTGGGTGAGCGCGATCCCGTCCTCCGCCAGGTCCAGCAGCCGCTGCAACGGCGCCATGGCGGCGTCGGCCGTGCGCGGCACGTCGGCGCCCGCGATGATCCGCCCCACCAGCGGCAACAGGTGCCGGCGGTGCGGGTGGGCGGGTGAGGACAGCCAGGCCCGTACCCGCTCCTCGCGGATCCGGTCCAGGTGGCTCAGCCCGCGGTCGTCGGGGCGGGTGAGGAAGGACCGGGTGAACCGTTCCTGGGCGTGTCGCCAACCGTGTTTGCCCGGCCGCACGTCGCCGAGGGAGATCGCCAGCTCCAACGCGGAGGCGGTCTCCTGCCGCGCCTGGATCTCGGCGTCGCCGACCACGGTGCCCCAGGTCAGTTCGGGCAGGTCCGGCGGCTCCACCCCGGACTCCCACATGAGGCGCTCGTACATCGCCAGCCCGGCGTTGTGGTCCTTCTCGTGGACCGACAGCAGGTGCGTGGTCGCCGGAGCCGAGCAGATCTGCGCGTACCGGTACAGCTGGAGCAGCGAGAACAGGTCGCCCAGCGCGCGCAGCGCGGTCGACCGGTCGCCCTGGGAGAAGCGGGCCGGCAGCTCGAACCAGCAGAACCGCTGGACGGCGTGCTGGTTGAGGCCCTCCAGGTCGTTGCCGGGCGCCAAGGTGTCCAGGGCCTGACGGGCCATCTCCGCCGACCGTCCGTCGCGTCGGGCCAGTTCGGCCAGCGCGGACGCTACTGCTTCACCCATGGACGGCGCCGACCTCCCCGATATCCCCGTGGCTCC
The DNA here is from genome assembly GCF_028882275.1 of Nocardiopsis sp. N85. Taxonomy (GTDB): domain Bacteria; phylum Actinomycetota; class Actinomycetes; order Streptosporangiales; family Streptosporangiaceae; genus Nocardiopsis; species Nocardiopsis lambiniae. The sequence continues at coordinate 322,379 of NZ_JARBUT010000003.1, read as the reverse complement.
TGGCGCCCGCGGATCCGTACGGGGGGTGCCGTCGGGGGCGCGGTACTTCGCGGTGCTGCGTGCTCCTCGGCGGCAGGGGTCGGCCGTCGGGACTGAGCCTGTCCTACCCCGGTGGAGCGGAAGAATGCCTGCGTCACGGACGTGATGTGCACGTCCGTGCACTCGGCGCACACCGTGAACGCGCAGCGTGCGGCACGGTGTCCGCCGCGCGGTCGTCAGAGGGGCCGTGGCGGGGCCCCGCCCCGACGCGGGGGAACGTCGGGGACGACACGACTGGCGACGATGGACGACTCCGTCACCCGAGCCTCCCGCCCGTCGCGGCGACGCACGGCGAGAACGCCTTCGTCCCATGACTCCAGCACTCCGACGATATCGGTGAAACCCCCTTCGGGGAGGTGGATTCGGATGGAGACCCGGCCGCCGATGTCCTCCCGGGTGATCCGATGGACCAGACGGCCCGCCATACGTCCTGCCATGTGCAACGCGCCCCCCGATTGTGCGCGGACTTCTCTTCGCCGCCATACTAGGAGTACGACATCTGTGCCAATCGTTACAGAGGCCGGGAGCAGGGTCATCGGCGCCCGCACGCCGGACCCGGTTCGCCTCTCTGTGAGGTCCCCGCCTCCCCCGTGGGAACGCGGGGGTGAGATCAAGGAGTACGACGTGACCTACGTCATCGCGCAGCCCTGTGTTGATGTGATGGACAAGGCGTGCATCGACGAGTGCCCCGTGGACTGCATCTACGAGGGCGAGCGCAGCCTGTATATCCACCCGGACGAGTGCGTTGACTGCGGTGCGTGCGAGCCCGTCTGCCCGGTGGAGGCCATCTACTACGAGGACGACCTCCCGGAGCAGTGGTCGGACTTCTACAAGGCCAACGTCGACTTCTTCGACGACCTGGGCTCTCCCGGCGGCGCCTCCAAGGTCGGCAAGATCGACCGGGACCACCCGCTCATCGCGAAGCTGCCGCCGCAGGCGGAGTAGCGACCCCTCGCGATCGCGCACCGGCGCGCCTCCGTGGCGCAGAGGGCGCTCCGACGTGCCATCGCACACCGATCGCGCCGATCCCCCGGCCCCGGGGGGTCGGCGCGATCGTGCGCGGTCCCCTTCCCGACGACCCGATGGAGACACCATGACCCCGCGGCGGCCCGTGACGGATCGGCTCCCCACCTTCCCGTGGGATCGGCTGACCCCGTACAAGAAGATCGCCGCGGATCACCCCGGCGGCATCGTCGACCTGTCCGTCGGAACCCCCGTGGACCCGGTCCCCGCGACCCTGCGCGCCGCCCTGGCCGACGCGGCCGACAGCCCGGGTTACCCGCTGACCTGGGGAAACCCCACCCTGCGTGCCTCGATCAGGGGCTGGCTGGAGCGCCGTCACGGGGTGAGCGTCCCGGAGGAGGGCGTCCTGCCCACCGTCGGTTCCAAGGAACTCGTGGCCTGGCTGCCCACCCTGCTCGGCCTGGGGCCGGGCGACACCGTGGTCCACCCCGAACTCGCCTACCCCACCTACGACATCGGTGCCCGCGTCGCCGGGGCCGTCCCGGTGGCCTCCGACGGCCTGACCGCCCTGGGCCCCGCCCCGGTGCGGCTGCTGTGGGTGAACTCACCGAGCAACCCGACCGGCCGGGTCCTGGGCGTCCCGCACCTGCGCAAGGTCGTCGCCTGGGCCCGTGAGCGCGGCGCGATCGTCGCCTCCGACGAGTGCTACCTCGACCTGGGCTGGGAGGGGGCCGAGCCGGTGTCGATCCTGCACCCGGACGTGTGCGACGGCTCCCATGAGGGGCTGCTCGCGGTGCACTCCCTGTCCAAGCGCTCCAACCTGGCCGGCTACCGGGCCGCGTTCGTCGCCGGCGACACCGCCCTCGTCCAGGAGCTGCTCGCGGTGCGCAGGCACGCGGGCATGATCGTGCCCGCCCCGGTCCAGGCCGCCATGGGCGCCGCCCTGGACGACGACGCGCACGCCGCCGAGCAGAAGGAGCGCTACCGCGCCCGCCGGGACCGCCTGCGCGCCGCCCTCACCGACGCCGGATGGCGGATCGAGCACTCCGAGGCCGGCCTGTACCTGTGGGTCTCCCACCCCGACCACGACGCCTGGGGCGCGGTGGAGCACCTGGCCGCACGCGGCGTCCTCGTCGCCCCGGGGGAGTTCTATGGGCCGACCGGCGGCGGCAACGTGCGGGTGGCCTTCACCGCCACCGACGAACGGATCGAGGCGGCGGTCGCCCGCCTGGCCGCCTGAGCGCACCGCCCGCGCCGTGCCGCCGGCCCCCGGCGGCACGGCACGGGCCCCCGCACGATCCCGGGCTCAGCCCAGGACGAGCAGACCCCCGGTGTCGGAGTCGGCGGTCGTCCACTCCGCGCCGTCCTCGATGCCGTCCGAGGCCCGCCACGTCCGGCCCTCGTAGGAGACCGAGGTCAGCCCGTACTCCTCGGAGTGGGCGACCGCCCACAGGGCCATCGCCCACCCCAGGTCGCCGGTGCGCGGGTCCTCCGTGGTGGTCAACTCCGACGGTTCGACCCCGAACACCCGCGTCATCTCCTGCTCGGCGCCGTCCGTGTCGGGCTCACCGGCGGTGAGCGAGGCCAGGGTCTCCCGGTCGTACCAGCAGGTCAGCCCGGGACCCCGGGTCCCGGTGAAGACCTCGTTCATTCGCTGTGACAGGTTCTCGTGCTGGTCGTAGGCGTAACCGTCGGCACTGCGCTGGACCGCCTGGGCGGCCTCGAACACGGGCTTGTCCCGCCACCCCTCGACCTCCACCAGCGCCTCGTAGAAGGCGCGGCTCGCGTAGACGGGGTCGAGGATCTCCTCGGGTTCGCCCCACTCCTGCGACGGGCGCTGCTGGAACAGCCCCAGGGAGTCCCGGTCGCCGTACTCCAGGTTGTGGAACGCCGTCTCCTGCCACACCGTGGCGTAGGCCACGGTCACGGCCTCCGGCGGCAGGTCCAGGTTGAAGGCCACACCGCCGACGGTCGTCGCGCTCACCGCCTGTGCGAGCTCCATGGAGTACTTCCCGTCGGACAGGTCCAGGCGGCACTTCGTCTCGGGCTCGGGTTCGGTCTTCAGCGGCTCCACCGTGGTCAGCACGTAGTAGCCCCCGGCGACGAGGACACCGCACACGAGGAACAACGCGAAGAGGATCTTGACGAAGGCTGAGAATCTACGACGCTTTGGCAACGGACGACCATCGGTTAGGGAACGGTGGGAGGCGCCATACCGGAGAGGCATGGCCGTGCGGAGCTTCGGGCGCATTGTAGTCAACGTCGTGCCGGACGCGGACGGTCGCCGACGCGCCGGAAGGATCCGGGGTGGCCGGGTCCGGGAGATCGGCGCGGAACCATTAACGTGAAGGACATGACCAGCTCCTACTCCAGCCCGCTGCCCGACCGGATCGACGAACTCTGGGAGCGGCGCTCCGAACTCACCCCGGGTCACACCGAGGCGCGCGAGATCATCACCGGCGCCATCGACCGCATCGACGAGGGCAAGGCCCGGGTGGCCTTCGTCGACCCCGCCACCGACGAGGTCGTGGTCGACGAGCGCGCCAAGCGCTCCATCCTGCTCGGCTTCAAGGTCCTGGACATGAAGAAGTCACAGGTCGGCGACTTCTACCACCATGACCGCATGCCGCTGAAGAGCCGTTTCGAGGGTGTCCGCGTCGTCCCGGGCGCCATCGCCCGCTGGGGCTCCTTCCTGGCCCCCGGCGTCGTGCTCATGCCGTCCTTCACCAACATCGGCGCCTACGTCGACTCCGGCACCATGGTCGACACCTGGGCCACCGTCGGCTCCTGCGCGCAGATCGGCAAGAACGTCCACCTGTCCGGTGGCGTGGGCGTCGGAGGAGTGCTGGAACCGCCGCAGGCCTCCCCGGTGATCATCGAGGACGACGCGTTCCTCGGCTCCCGCAGCATGGTCGTCGAGGGCGCCCGGGTGCGCACCGGCGCCAAGCTCGGCGCGGGCACCATCCTCACGTCCTCCACGCGGGTGTTCGACGCGGAGACCGGCGAGGAGCTCGCGCGCGGCGAGGCCCCGGCGTGGTCGGTGTGCGTCACCGCCAACCGGGTCAAGAGCTTCCCCGGCGGCGACTTCGGCATGCCGGTGCTGCTCGTCCTCAAGCGGCTCGCCGAGGGCCAGGAGCACGACAAGCTCGCCCTCAACGACCTGCTCCGCGAGCACGGCGTCAACGCCTGATCCGCGGCCCGTCCGCTCCGGGGCGCCCTTCCGCGCGGGAGGGCGCCCCGTCGCGTTCGGGCCAGGGCGTGTCCGGCGGACGCCTTCGTTCGGTTCGGCGCTCGCGAGGCGGAACGATCCGTCGAACACGCCCTAGGGTGGTGTGCGGCGGTGCGCGCCCCGGTCGGTGCCGTGCGCATCTCCACACCACGCCCGACCCATGGAAGACGGGGACGCCCTCATGCTCGACCTGACCTCGGACGTCGCGGACCTCACCGCGGCCCTCGTGGACATCCGCTCGGAGAGCGGCACCGAGAAGGTCCTCGCCGACGGGATCGAACACGCGCTGTCGGCCCTGCCCCACCTCACCGTCACGCGTGACGGTGACGCGATCGTCGCCCGCACCCACCTGGGCCGCGCCCGTCGCGTCGTCATCGCCGGGCACATCGACACCGTGCCCATCGTCGACAACGTCCCCTCGTACGTGAACGGCGATCGCCTCTACGGTTGCGGCACCTCCGACATGAAGGCCGGCGTCGCCGTCCAGCTCAAGCTGGCCGCCCTGGTCCACGCCCCCGTACACGACGTCACCTACGTCTTCTACGACAACGAGGAGGTCGACGCCGAGCGCAACGGCCTGCTGCGCCTGGCCCGCGACCACCCCGAGTGGCTCACCGGAGATTTCGCCATCCTCATGGAGCCCACCGACGGCGTCATCGAGGGCGGCTGCCAGGGCACCATGCGCGTCGAGGTGGTCGCCAGGGGCGAGCGCGCCCACAGCGCCCGCTCGTGGATGGGCGTCAACGCCATCCACGGCGCCGGGGCGATCCTGGACGTCCTGCGCGCCTACACCCCGCGCGAACCGGTGGTGGAGGGGCTGCGCTTCCACGAGGGCCTGAACGCCGTGTTCATCGAGGGCGGCGTGGCCGGCAACGTGATCCCCGACGAGTGCGTCGTCAAGGTCAACTACCGGTTCGCCCCCGACCTGTCGGTCGCCGACGCGGAGGCCCACCTGCGTGAGGTCTTCGAAGGGTTCGAGGTGCGCCCGGTCGACGCCGCGGCCCCCGCCCGCCCGGGTCTGGACGACCCCTCGGCCGCCGCGTTCGTCGAGGCCGTGGGGGAGGGGAGGGCCCGGGCCAAGCTGGGGTGGACCGACGTGTCGCGCTTCTCCGAGCTGGGCGTCCCCGCCGTCAACTACGGTCCCGGCGACCCGACGCTCGCCCACACCCGCGACGAGCACGCCGAGATCCCCCGCATCCGCGAGGCGGAGGAGCGCATGATCGCCTGGCTCACCGGGGCCCGCTGACCTGCGGTGATCGGACCGGATCCGGAAATGGTCGTTCACGGCCACCGCCGGTCCACGTCGGATTCAGGTGTGAGACGGCTCCACACGGATAACTTTCTCTCATGACGGAAGAAGCACATGGGAAAGAGCAGGTGAGGAACGCCGGTCCGCTCACCTACCGGGGCGAGTCGATCCCGGGGACCACCACCGACCAGCGCCTGTTGGACCGGCGCGGCCCCACCGACTGGGTCCACACCGATCCGTGGCGGGTGCTGCGCATCCAATCGGAGTTCGTCGAGGGCTTCGGCCTCCTCTCCGAGCTGCCCTCGGCGGTGAGCGTGTTCGGGTCGGCGCGCATCAAACCCGGCACCCGTTACTACGAACTGGGCGTCGAGGTGGGCGCGAAACTGGCGGAGGCCGGTTACGCCACCATCACCGGGGGCGGCCCCGGGATGATGGAAGCCGTCAACAAGGGCGCCAAGGAGGCGGGCGGACTGTCCGTCGGGCTGGGCATCGAGCTGCCCTTCGAGCAGAGCCTCAACCCCTACATCGACATGGGGATGACGTTCCGCTACTTCTTCGTGCGCAAGACCATGTTCGTCAAGTACTCGCAGGCGTTCGTGGTGCTGCCGGGCGGGTTCGGCACCCTGGACGAGCTGTTCGAGGCGGCCACGCTCGTGCAGACCAACAAGGTGACCCGGTTCCCGGTCGTGCTGGTCGGCTCGGAGTTCTGGGCCGGGATGCAGCGGTGGGTCCGCGAGAGCCTGCTGGAGAACGAGCTGATCAAGCCGCACGACATGGACCTGGTGCGGGTGGTCGACGACCCGGCCGAGGTCGTGGAGACCATCAAGAAGGCGCACATCGACATCGCGAGGGAGCAGGAAGAGAGGGAGCGCGCCGAGTCGGCCGGTCCCGAGCAGTGACCTCGTGCCCGGCCGCCCGCGCTCTCGCAGGGCGGCCGGGTATGGCACGATCGGAGCCGTGCCTTATCTCATTCTGGTCCTGGTCGCCGCGGCCGCCCTGGCCGTGCTCGTCGGCGTCGTCTACGTCGTGCTCGGCAAGGGCGGCAGGCTCGCCCGGTTCGAGGCCGACTACCCCCCGCTGGATCTGCCCGAGGAACGCCCGGTGAAGGCGACCGAACTGGGCCGTCTGCTGCTGCCCCTGGCCATGTGGGGCTATCACGTGCGCGCCGTGGACGAGTTGCTGCTGCGGCTCACCGCCACCCTGCGCGAACGCGAGGCGCGTATCGAGGACCTGGAGTGGCGGCTGTCGCGCCTGGACCCGTCCTACGTTCCCGAGGGGACCGGGCCCACCCCTGGTTCGCACCTGCCCGGTGACGCCTACGCGCCCGAGGCGGAGTGGAACGACACCGAGGACGAGGGTGACGGCGAGGACGGTATCGACGGGACGGGCGACGAGGTCGGTGTCGCGGCCCGACCGCCCGCCTCGGGAGGATCCGCCGAGGGCGGCACCCGACCGACGGACCTCCCCTCCGAGGGCGCATCCGCGTCCTGACCCCGGGCTCCGCCCCGGTGCGTCATCGGTATGTCGTGCATCACACCGACGGCGTCCTTCTCGTGAGGATCCGCCGCGTTCGTGTGCTCTATCCTCGGTCGCTGTACTCGCGTACCCCCGCTCCACCCCTGGGGCGGGCGCATTCGTTGTGAGGATGTCGAGGATGGACGCAGCAGCCGAACTGGAGTCGGGAGCCGAGGACCGGGGCGGCGCGGCCGCCCCGGCGACCTCCGCCGTCCCCGTGCAGCAGCTGTCCCTGTGGCCGCCGCCCCGCTCCGTCCAGGGCAGTGCCCGCCGTCGCCGTCAGCTCACCGGACTGCTCGTCGGTACGGCGGCCGTCCTGCTCATCGCGGGCGGCACCGCCGCCGCGTGGGTGCTGATCGGCGACGACACGGAGAAGGCGTCGGACACCACCGTTCCGGCCGAGGCCTTCGTCGGATCGTGGGCGGGCGAGATGACCCAGGTCGACACCGATGGCGGCCACGTCGCCGACTGGCACGCCGAGGTCCGGATCGAAGAGGGCGCCGAACAGGGCAGCACCGCCTGGACGACCTTCACCTGCTCGGGGACGCTCCGGCTGACGGCGGCCGACAACGACCGCCGGGTCTACACCTACACCGAGACCGCCGATCCCGAGGAACGCTGTGTCGACGAGGCCGAGCTGATCGTGTGGCCCGACGGCGACACCGGTCTGAAGGCGGAATGGTCCTCCGTCACCCGGGAGGGCACGCGGATGACCTCCACCGGGCTGTTCGTCGACACCGGCAGGGCGTGACGCCGCAGGTGGGCATCGTCGCCGGGCCGCGGAGCGTTATCGGGAAGAGAGGAGCGTCCGGGGTTCGAGCGCCCGGAGAGGGGGAGGAGAACGTTCGGTCTCCCGTGCTCTCCACGGAGTTTCGGCCGGTACCGATATAACCTTACTGACCGACGATTCCTCGTCGGCTGGTGTGCGAGGCGACCTCGGGCGCCGTGGTACGTCGCACACACGGGGGCGAACCTCCGAGATAATGGTCTAAGCGTGATTCACGCCCCTTAAGTCACACGGGCGCGAGTCGCACGGAACCGGCCCACGGTTTCGAGGCCGAGACTGCCCCAACGGATCGGCGTCGGTGCTGTGGCCCGGCCACCCGCGAGGAACACGAGAAAGGGGAATGGCATGGCGGCAATGAAGCCGAGGACCAGTGACGGCCCGTTGGAGGTCACCAAGGAGGGTCGCGGCATCATCATGCGGGTTCCGCTCGAAGGCGGCGGACGCCTGGTCGTCGAGTTGACCCCGGCCGAGGCCACCGAGCTTCGGGAAGCGCTCCAGGGCGTCGTCGGCTGACACCGGCACCACCGTCCCCCACCCCGGGCCGGATGAGCCCCGACACCCCCGAGGTGGTCACACCTCCCAACGAGTGAACGATTGTGAGCGATCTGTGCCCTTCGCCACGGAGATCAACCCCATCACCGGGACCCTCGACGAGACCACCGCGGACCTCCTGGTCCTCCCCGTGCGGACGGGGGACGACGGGCCGGCGGTGGTCGAGGGGGTCGCGGCGAGCGGCCTGAACCGGGCCCTCCCGGCCCCGCTCACCGATCTGTTCACGCATTACTCGCTCACCGGCAAGGCCGGTGAGGCGGTCTGGTTCCCGGTGTCCCGGGAACAGGGTCTGGTCAGGCTGGCCCTTCTGGGGGTCGGTTCGGGTTCTCCCGACGACCTCCGGAAGGCCGGCGCCGCCCTGTCCCGGGCCGCTCGGGGCCGCGAGCGCGTCGCGTTCGCCTGGCCCGCGGACATCGCCGGCGACGACGCCGCCACGGCCTTCGCCGAGGGCGTCCTCCTGGCCTCCTACACCTTCACGATGAAGACCACCGAGCCGGCCGCCGACCAGCGGCCCGCCCCCGTGGTCGACGTCGTCGGCGCGGCCCCGGCCGACGCCCTCACCCGGGGCACGGTCCTGGCCGAGGCCACCGCTCTGGCCCGGGACCTCATCAACACCCCCTCGCTCACCAAGGACCCGTCCTGGATGGCCGAGCGCGCCCGCGAGGTCGCCGCCCGGTCCGGGCTCGCCGTCAAGGTCTGGGACGAGAAGGACCTGGAGAACGAGGGCTTCGGCGCCATCCTGGCCGTCGGCCAGGGCTCCTCCCGGCCCCCGCGCCTGGTGCAGGTCTCCTACACCCCCGAGAACCCGACCTCGCACATCGTGCTGGTGGGCAAGGGCATCACCTTCGACACCGGCGGCCTCTCGCTCAAGCCCACCGACAACATGGCGCTCATGAAGACCGACATGAGCGGTTCGGCGATCGTCCTGGGCGTGCTGTCCGCGCTGGCGGCCGTGTCCGCCCCGGTCCGGGTCACCGGCCTGCTCGCCCTGGCCGAGAACGCCTTCTCCGGTGACGCCACCCGGATCGGCGACGTCCTCACCACCTACTCCGGTACGACCGTCGAGGTGCTCAACACCGACGCCGAGGGCCGCCTCGTCCTGGCCGACGCCCTCGGATACGCCGTCGCCGAACTCGACGCCGACGTCCTGGTGGACGTCGCCACGCTCACCGGCGCCGCCAAGGTCGCCCTGGGCACCGGCATCGGTGCGCTGTACAGCACCGACGACGCCCTCGCCGAGGACCTCCTGGCGGCCGGTGCCGCGGCCGGCGAACCGCTGTGGCGGATGCCCCTCACCGAGGAGTACGTCGAGACCACGGGGTCCCGCGTCGCCGACCTGGCCAACATCGGCACCCGTAAGGAGTTCGGGCCGGCCGGGGCCACCGACGCCGCCCTGTTCCTGCGCGCCTTCACCGGCGACCTGCCCTGGGCCCACCTGGACATCGCCGGACCGGGCCGCTCCACGAAGGAGAGCGGCATCCTCACCAAGGGCGGGACCGCCTTCGCCACCCGGACGCTGCTGCGCTGGCTCGCCGACGCCTGACCCCGGCCCCGCGCACGACGAAGGGCCCACCGCCGAAGGCTCGGGTTCCAGTGGTGGTCGCGACACCCTTACCTTGGGGAGGTCGCGACCACCATGTCGTTCACCAAGCGGGAACCGGCCCGTCTGCGAGCACGGTTCCTGGAGCCGATGGCCGAGATCGGTAGTGTCACCGTGGCCGAGGGGCGCCCTCGCCCGGGTCAGGGACGGATGGCGGTCAGCAGGCCCTCGCCGATCGGCAGCAGCAGCGGGATGAACCCCTCGTCCTCGCGGATGCCCTGGATGACCTCGCGGACCGCGGTCTCGGCCGGGTCCGGGGCGCGCAGCGGGCCGTCGGGTCCGCTAGGACCGGTCAGGACACCGTGCAGCACGACCATCCCGCCCGGCCGCAACAGGCGCAGCGCCTCGTCGAGGAACGCCGGGTACGAACGCGGCTCGGCGTCGACGAACACCAGGTCGTAACCCCCGTCGGTGAGCCGGGGCAGCACCTCCGCCGCCGTGCCGCGGATCAGTCGGGCCCGCCCCGCGCCGAAGCCCGCGCGGGAGAACACCGCGCGGGCGTGGTCCAGGTGGACCGCGTCGGAGTCCATCGTGGTGAGGATCCCGTCGCGGGCCATGCCGCGCAACAGCCACAACCCCGAGGCGCCGTACCCGGTGCCGATCTCCACCACCGACCGGGCGCCGATCGAGGCGGCCAGGAACCGCAGCGCCGCGCCCGCCGCCGGGTCCACCGGCGGGGCCATGGAGCCCGTCGCCGCGTCGTAGGCGTCGGCGAGCGCGTCGTCCCGGAGGGCCTCCTGCTCGAATCGCACCTGTTCCGCGCGGACCCAGGTGAGCCGGGCCGCTGTCTCTTCCACACCGGTGATGACGGCCTCCCGCTGCCGTGGTCTGTCCTGACACTGGGCCGGAGCGCCCGACCGGCGGATCGTCACCCACCGTGGAAAGATGATCGCGATCGGGTCACCGGCCCGGGGAAAGCCTAACGCGATCCGGTGGCGACTCCGAGCGTGACGGCGGGAACTTAATCGGCGTCCGCCGGCGTTGAACCGGGAGGAACGTACGTTGATCGCCACGAAGCAGAACTCCCCCCGAGAGCGGTGCGGCGAATCGACGGGATGAAGGGAGAAGCGGTGTCGGAATCCGGCCCTGCCGCGGAGTTCGAGGCATGGGAACCGCCGAGCTGGGACGAGGTCGTGCGCACCCATTCCCCCCGGGTGTACCGATTGGCCTATCGCCTGACCGGTAACAAACACGACGCCGAGGACCTCACCCAGGAGGTCTTCATCCGGGTGTTCCGCTCCCTGGCCAACTACACCCCCGGCACCTTCGAGGGTTGGCTGCACCGCATCACCACCAATCTCTTCCTCGACATGGCCCGGCGCAAGGCCCGCATCCGCTTCGAGGGCCTGGCCGAGAACGCCGACGAACGTCTGGAGGGCCGTGAGCCCTCCCCCGCCCAGCGCTACGACGATCGACACTTCGACGCCGACGTCCAGTCCGCGCTGGACGCGCTGCCCGCCGAGTTCCGAGCCCCCGTCGTCCTGTGCGACATCGAGGGGCTCTCCTACGAGGAGATCGCCGCGACGCTCGGCGTCAAACTCGGCACCGTGCGCAGCCGCATCCACCGGGGTCGCGCCCAACTGCGCCGAGCCCTGGAACACCGACGGTCCCTGGCCGCCGCGGAGAACAACGGGGAGGCGGAGTGAACAGAGAACACCTGGGAGAACGACTCTCCGCGCTCATCGACGGGGAACTGGGACCCGCCGAGCACGAGAGCGCCCTCATCCATCTGGCCAAATGTGAGAGCTGCCGGTTCGAGGCCGACATGATGCGCCGGCTCAAGCGTCGGCTGCACGGTCTGGGCGAACCCGAACCCGACCTGGACTTCATGGGCCGGCTCGTGGGTCTGTCCCGGGCCGACGGTCCCGGAGGCGGTGCCCCCCGGGGCCCTTCTGAGCCGCCGCCCGGAGGCGCGGGCTTCGGAGCCCGCCCGCCTCTGGGCTCCTCCCGCCCCCTCGGCGGCTTTCCCGGGGAGGGCCCGGCCGGGTCGCCGGTCCCGATGATGACCGAGGAGACCGTGGTCGCCCCGGAGCGGTCCGCCCGCCGCCGCGGCGACCGGTTCTCCCACCTGCTCCCCACGCTCCCCGGCGGCCGGTACGCCGTCGCGGGGTTCGCGGTGGCCACGGTCCTGCTGGGCGGCGCCTTCGTCGCCGGCGGTGAGCCCGGTGACGCCCCCGTGGTGGAGCCGCGCCTGTCCGACTTCGCGGTGGAGCACGCGGTGACCAGCCGGGTCATCCCGGTCGTGGACACACCCGCCGACCCGGCGGCGGCCCCGTCCGGGTCCGGGCCGGACCTTCCGACACGGTGAGCGCGGAGGAACCCTCCGCGCACCCGTTCCCGACCGCCGTCGCGGCCTTGGCCCTCCTGTGCCTGTTGTTGACCGGGTCCGCGCACCCGGGCGCCGACGAGACGCCCGCGGTGGGGTCCGATGACGGCATGCCGGTGCTGCGCCGCTCGGCCGAGGCGGCGGGGACCGTGGCCTACACGGCCGTCCGGGAGATGACCGGGGAGTCGGGGCGGGGCACGGAGCCCACCCGGCTGGTCAACCGTCCCGGGGACGGTGTCGCCCTCGTTCCGATGGGGGAGGGCGGACGCCCCTTCATCGTGCGCGACAGCCCGTTCAAGGAACTCGACGAGCGCCTGCTCTCCACCCTGGAGCGGGTCTACGCGGTCGGCGACGCCGGGATCACCGACCTGGACGGCCGGCCGACCCACACGGTGGAGGCGGCCCGGGCCAACGGCACCGTCGCCGGACGCTTCTGGGTGGACGTCGACACCGGGATCCTGGTGGGCGGCTCGGTGTACGAGGAGACCGGCCGGGCCGTGTTCGGGTTCCGGCTGACCGACCTCGAACCCGGCGACGACGGGCACTGGCCGGAGGAGGCCGTCACGGACTCCCCGTGGGGCGATGTCCTCAGCCCGACCGAGCGCGAGGAACTGCGCGAGGAGGGGTGGGAGCTGCCCGAGCACCTCACCTGGAACCTGAGCCTGGTCGACGCCCGGGGCACCGTCCACGCCGGTCACAAGGTCGTGCACGCGGTGTATTCGGATGGCATGTCCCAGGTGTCGGTCTTCTCCCAGCGTGGGAAGCTGGAGGAGGGGCACCCGTTCGCGTTCCGGAACGGATCGGTCGGAACCGGAACGGGGGGAACGGGCGTCACACCACAACATGACACGATCTTCGACGGCGGTCGGTACCACGCCCTGTGGCAGGCGGACGGGTTCGTCTACACGGTGCTGGCCGATGCCCCCGCGGACCTCACCTCCTCGGCGGTGACCGCACTGCCGGGACCGGAGGACTCCGGCTTCTGGTCCAGGGTGCAGCGCGGCATGTCCCGGTTGGGGTTCCTGTAGATCCCCTTCGGGTGTCGACCGAAAGCCACAGCGATATACGGAGCAGGTCTTGACTGAGGAAAACGGCCGTTCGGAACAGGGGAGCGGACCCGGGTGGCCGGCCCCCCCGGGTGGCACGCCGCCCCCCGGCTTCGGCGCGCCCGATCCGACCTCCGGCCGGCCCCTCCCCGTTCACCGCCCCCACGCCTCGCCTCCCGGCAGTGGAGATTCCATGCACCCCGACCCCGCCTTCCCCGGCACCAACCCTCCGACCGGTCGACAGCCGTCCGCCGACCCCGGCGCTCCCACCGGCCACAACGCTCCCGGTGGCCCCTCCGGCCCCGTGGGCCCCCATGTCCCCACTGGCCACGGCAACCTTGGCGACCCCACCGTGCACGGCGGCTCCACGGGCCGGTCGGCCCCCACCGGTCCCGGTGGCCCCGGCGACCCCACGGGGCAGGCCGGACGCGCGGCCGCCGGTGGGCTCGGCGGTCACGCGGCTCCCGCCGGGCAGCAGAACACCTTCGGCTCCGCTGGTCCCGCGGGTCCCCATGACCCCGTCGGACACCCCGGACGGCCCGCCTACGCGGCCCCCACCGGCCGGCAGCCTCTCGGCGCTCCGGGGGACCCCGCGGCCCCGATGCCCCCCGGAGACCCCGGCGTCGGCGGCTTCGGGGGCACCTCCGCCCACACCTCCGCGGGTGCCGCCCCCCCGAGGAACAAACGCGGGATCCCCGCGTGGATGGCGCTCACCGGCATGCTGGTCGTCGCCCTCATCGCGGGTGGGGCCGGCGGTCTGGCCGGTGGGCTCATCGCCGGTTCCAGCGCTCAGGAGGCGGTGCCCGAACCCCAGGGCCCGACCATGAACGAGCCACCGCCGGAGGCCCCCCAGCGCGACCCCGACACCATCGCGGGCGTCGCGCAGCGGGTCAGCCCGAGCGTGGTGTCCATCCGCAGCGCCGACCGGCGCGTCATGGGAGGCGGCTCCGGGTTCGTCATCGATGGGAACTACGTCGTCACCAACGACCACGTCTCCACCGAACTGGAGCAGGACGGCATCCTCGTCGAGTACAGCGACGGCAGCCTCTCGGAGGCCACCGTCGTCGGCGCCGATCCCAGCTCCGACCTCTCGGTGCTCACCCTGGCCGACCCCATCGACGTCGAGCCGTTGCAGTTCGGCGACTCCGAGCAGGTCATCGTGGGTGACGAGGTCATCGCGATCGGTGCCCCCCTGGGGTACTCGGGCACGGTCACCCAGGGCATCATCAGCGCCGTCAACCGGCCGGTGAGCTCCGGCGACGGGCCCGAGGCCAGTCGTTTCTACGCCCTCCAGACCGACGCCGCCATCAACCCCGGCAACTCGGGCGGCCCGCTCGTCGACACCCAGGGCAGGGTCATCGGCGTCAACTCGATGATCGTGACCATGGGGTACGCGGGCGAGACCGCGGGCAACATCGGCTTGGGCTTCGCCATCCCCTCCCTGGAGGTCGAGCGCGTGGTGCAGCGGCTCATCGAGAACGGCGAGGCCACCTACGCCGACATCGGCGCCGAGATCGACATCGACAGCCCCGTCGCGGGCGCGGTCATCGCGGACGGCCCGGGCGCGGTCGAGCGCGGCGGCGCCGCCGAAGGGGCGGGTCTGCGTTCGGGGGACGTCATCATCGTCTTCGACGGTCGCCCGGTCAACTCGGGCCAGGAACTCCTGGCGATGCTCCGGGACCGTTCCCCCGGCGACGAGGTCGAGATCGACTACGAACGCGACGGCGAGCGCGAGACCACCACCATGACCCTCGACTCCACCGATTGACGAACGGGGAACGGCCCCCGAGCGCCGGAGCGCTCGGGGGCCGTTCGCCGTCCTCCGTGAGGAACGGTGTCTAACGGCGGGCCGGGGAGATCCCCAGCTGCATCCCGGCCAGGCCGCGCGGGCGACCCACCAGGGACTCCGCGATCGACTCGATGACCTTGGAGGCCTCGGCGTCGGGGTCGGTCAGCACCAGGGGCTTGCCCTCGTCGGCCCCCTCGCGCAGGCGGGTGTCCAGCGGAATCCGCCCCAGCAGCGGGATGTCCGTGCCCAGGGTCCGCCCCAGGGCGTCGGCGACGGTCTGCCCGCCGCCCTCGCCGAAGAGGTGGATCTTCTCGTCGCCGTGCACGTAGTACGACATGTTCTCGATCACGCCCGCCACCCGCTGGTGGGTCTGGGCGGTGATGGAGCCGGCGCGCTCGGCGACCTCGGCCGCGGCCTGCTGTGGGGTGGTCACCACCAGCAGCTCGGCGGTCGGCAGCAGCTGCGCCACCGAGATGGCGATGTCACCGGTGCCCGGGGGCAGGTCCATGAGCAGGACGTCCAGGTCGCCCCAGTACACGTCCGACAGGAACTGCTGGAGCGCGCGGTGCAGCATCGGCCCGCGCCACACCACGGGGGTGTTGCCCTGGGTGAACATGCCGACCGAGATGACCTTGATGTCGTGCGCGGTCGGCGGGATGATCATGTCCTCGACCTTGGTCGGGAAGTCCGACGCGCCGAGCATGCGGGGCACCGAGTGCCCGTAGATGTCGGCGTCGACGACACCGACCTTGTGCCCTTGGGCGGCCAGGGCGGCGGCGAGGTTCACGGTGACCGACGACTTGCCGACACCGCCCTTGCCCGACGCGACGGCGAAGACCTTGGTGAGCGAGTTCGGCTTGGCGAAGGGGATCTCCTTGTCCGCCTGACCTCCACGCAGCTTGGTCTGGAGTTCCTTGCGCTGTTCGTCGCTCATCACATCGAGTTCGACGCGCACGGACGTGACACCGGCGACCTTGGTCACCGCCTCGGTCACGTCCTTCTCGATACGGCCACGCATGGGGCAGCCGGCCACCGTCAGGTAGACACCGACGTGCACGGAACCGTCGTCGCCGATGTCGACGCTCTTGACCATTCCGAGGTCGGTGATGGGACGGCGGATCTCCGGGTCTTGCACCGTGGCCAGGGCCTTGTGCACCTGATCGGTGGTTGGTGTGGAGGACATGTGCCCAATCGTAGGTCAGCGGGACGGGGTACTCGGTCCGCGGTCCGGGACAACGGGCCTCTCATTCCAACGAGGCGCGCTCACCCCGCTATTCCATGCCGTGTCCGTACGCGATCCCACGACGACCCGCCCGAATCCGCACGGTGATCGTCCGATAACGGCGCGGACTTAACGCAGGCGATACATGCCCGGATAGTAACCTCAGCGCACGATGGGAAATGTGCCGCCAC
The DNA here is from genome assembly GCF_028882275.1 of Nocardiopsis sp. N85. Lineage (GTDB taxonomy): Bacteria > Actinomycetota > Actinomycetes > Streptosporangiales > Streptosporangiaceae > Nocardiopsis > Nocardiopsis lambiniae. Next base: position 305,871 of record NZ_JARBUT010000003.1, on the reverse strand, counting down.
CGCCGGGTTCGTCCTGGCCCGCCGCGCCGGAAGGCCCGGAGGGACAGGCGTCACGTTCCCATGCCCAGGAACAGACCTGGGCGGGTCCGCCGGGGGGAGGGCGGTTGACCCCGCCGGGAGGGCACCCCGCGGTGAACGCCGATCCCGGCGTGTGGGCATGGCCACCCCCGCGTCCGGTCAGGACCGACCTCTTCGCCCCCGCAGGGACGCCGAAGGGTGAGTCCTATCACAGGCTCGGCCGGACCTCGCGGTACGGCTGGTGGACCCCGCCGGCCACCCTGGTGGTGCTCGGGGTGCTGATGTTCTTCCTCTGGGTCGCGATGGCGCTCGCGGTCACCCTGGTCGCGGTGATCGGCGGCAGCGGACTGGCCCCGGAGTCCATGCGGGTCGGCGAGGTCGCGCGACTCGCCTTCGGCCTGCTCTGGGGCGCCCTGTTCATCCCCATCGTCGTCTTCCTCGTCCGGGTGGTGCAGTGGCGCCGCACCGGATCGCTGATGTCGGTCGAGGGGCGTACCCGGTCGCACTGGCTGATGCGCTGCGTCATCCTGGCGATCGTCCCGGTGGGCCTGTGCACGGTGGCCTACGTCCTCCTGGCCGACCGGTTCGGACTCGCCCCGGTCTCCTCCGAGGCCACCGGCGACGGTCGGCTCCTGCTCGCCGCCATGGTCGTCATCGTGCTCCTGGTGCCGTTCCAGTCGGTCGCCGAGGAACTCACCCTGCGCGGGCTGGTCATGCAGTTGGTGGGCGCGCTCGGCGCTCGCGCCACCGAACCCGGGGGATCGGGTTCGGTCGCCCGCGTCCTGCGCTCGCCCTGGCCGGCCGTCCTGGCCGGCGGGACCCTGTTCCCCGCGATCTACGCCGCCACCCACCCCGGCGAACCGTGGACCGTCGCCGCCCTGACCGTCCTGGGACTGGCCCTGTCCTGGCTGACCTGGCGCACCGGCGGCCTGGAGGCGGCGATCGGTCTGCACGTGGTCAGCGCGCTGACACAGTTCACCCTCTGCGTCCTCCAAGGGGGCATCGCCGCCATCGGCACCGGCGTCGTCCTCGGCGCGGGACTGTCGCCGGGCACCGGGACCCCGCTGGTCCTGGCGCTCACCCTCCTCCAGACCGGGATGTACGTGCTCCTGGTCCGACGTGCGTCGCGCCGCGACGGCATCCGCGCCGTCTCCGCGGCCTGACCGGGGATCAGACGGCGGTCGGATCCTCGTGCGGGGCGTCCGCTCCCGAGCCCTCGCCCGTCCTCTCCACCGTCACTGCGGCGGGCGGTTCGGGGAACACCCAGGTCCGGTAGGAGAAGAACCGGAACAGCGTGCCCAGCCCCACGCCCACCACGTTGCCCGCGATGTTCTGCGCCACCGGGCCGTCCAGTCCCAGCACGTACACCGAGAACCACTGACAGCCCAACTGGATGAGCAGACCCACCCCGTTCATCAGCAGGAACAGGGACGTCTCCCGCCCGAACCCGGTCCGCGCGCGGTCGGCGAACGTCCAGAACCGGTTGCCGACGAACGCCACGGCGATCGCCAGCAGCGTGCCCAGTACCTGACCCATCAACGGCCCCAGCCCCACCACGCCCCACAACAGGTTGGTCGCGACGAGTTGCACCGCGTAGGCCACGGCGCCGACGGAACCGAACTTGCCCAACTGGGTGATCAGCTCGGCGAGCCGAGGGCGTCGGGTCAGGAACGTGCGCACGGATGCCTCCGGGTCGGGGATCACCTGCGCGAACGGGGTGGCCCGGGGCGGATCCGCCGGCACGCCCTAGACTCTGACCGGGGGTAGGAGCAACCCCGGCCGCGGGTTCCGAGCCGGTCCGGCCAGGCTTCGTCGCGCGCGGAGCCGTCCCGTCACCGCGGTTCGAGCAGATGAGTTGAGGAACTGTGAGCGAGCGTAACCGCACCGTCCCCCGAGTGGGAATGGTGGGAGGGGGACAACTCTCCCGCATGACCCACCAGGCCGCGATCGCCCTGGGTGTCGATTTCGGGGTTCTGGCCGTCGGCCCCACCGACAGCGCCGCCCTGGTCTGTGGGAACGTCACCCTGGGGGACGACCGGGGACTGGAGGACGTCCTGGCGTTCGCCAAGGCCAACGACGTGGTGACCTTCGATCACGAGCACGTCCCCGAGCCGGTGCTGCGCGCGGTGGAGGAGGCCGGCGGCCTGCTGCGTCCGGGCCGCGACCCGCTGCGCTTCGCCCAGGACAAGCTCCGCATGCGCACCCGCCTCACCGAACTGGGCGCCCCCGCCCCCCGCTGGCGCGCCGTCACCGCCCCGGAGCACGTCACCGCCTTCGCTCGGGAGACCGGGTGGCCGGTCGTCCTCAAGGCCGCCCGTGGCGGCTACGACGGCAAGGGCGTGTGGGTGGTGGACGACGCCGCCGAGGCCGCCGCGGTGGTCGGGCGCGCCGCCGCCGAGGACGTTCCGCTGCTGGTGGAGGAGAAGGTCGCCTTCGAGCGCGAACTCGCCGTCCAGGTGGCCCGGTCCCCGCACGGCCAGGTCGCCGTCTACCCGGTCGTCGAGACGGTGCAGCGCGGCGGGATCTGCCACGAGGTCATCGCTCCGGCCCCCGGCCTGTCGGAGGAGAAGGCGACCCGCGCCCAGCAGTTGGCCATCGAGATCGCGCACGCCTTGGACGTCACCGGCGTGCTGGCGGTGGAGCTGTTCGAGACCGCCGACGGGGTGGTCGTGAACGAGTTGGCGATGCGTCCCCACAACTCCGGCCACTGGACCATCGAGGGCGCCCGCACCTCCCAGTTCGAGCAGCACCTGCGGGCCGTGCTGGATCTGCCCCTGGGGTCGCCCCGCACCAACGCCCCCTACACCGTCATGGCCAACCTGCTGGGCGGCGAGGACCCCGAGGTCTACCGCCGCTATCTGCACGTGATGGCGGTCGATCCCGAGATCAAGATCCACTTCTATGGCAAGGACGTGCGTCCGGGCCGCAAGATCGGGCATGTCACCGTGACGGGCGACGACCATCGGGACCTGCTGGCGCGGGCCCGCGACGCCGCCGACTACCTCCGAGGAGACGACCAGTGAGCAAGGACCCCGTGGTGGGCATCGTGATGGGCTCGGACTCCGATTGGCCGGTGATGCGAGAGGCGGCCGAGGCCCTGCGCGAGTTCGACGTTCCGTTCGAGGCGGATGTGGTGTCGGCGCACCGCATGCCGCACGAGATGATCTCCTACGGCGCCGAGGCCGCCGGCCGAGGGCTGAAGGCGATCATCGCCGGCGCGGGCGGCGCCGCCCACCTGCCGGGCATGCTGGCCTCGGTGACGACGCTGCCGGTCATCGGGGTCCCGGTGCCGCTCAAGTACCTGGACGGGATGGACTCGCTGCTGTCCATCGTGCAGATGCCCGCCGGGGTGCCGGTGGCCACCGTGGCCGTGGGCGCGGCCCGCAACGCGGGCCTGCTGGCGGTGCGGATGCTGGCGGCGCACGACGCCGGCCTGGCCGCGAAGATGGCGGAGTTCCAGGTGGAGCTGCGCGAACAGGCGCACGCCAAGGGCGAGCGGCTGCGCCGTGAGGTCGCCGAGGGCTCCCGCCCCACCGGGTTCGGCCTGTAGGACCGTGTCCCGGTGCCCCCGACGTCGAGGCGTCGGGGGCACCGGCGTGTTCGGGGTTCGGGGTGAGGGCGCCTCGTCCGCCCCCGGGGCCGCCGGGGGCGGACCGGACTCAGGAGAGCGCGTAACCCGGGAAGGCGACGCACTCCTCCGTCGGGCGCGCCTCCAGGTGGCCCAGTTCCAGCAGCTCGTTGACCCGCGCGTACTCGCCGTCCACCGGTTCGGACAGACCCTCGGCCGGGACCAGCACCTGCTCGCCTCCTCCCGGTTGTTCGAAGTGCGGGGCGATCGGGCCGGTCAGGGCCGCGAACGCGGTCGTCACCTCATAGCAGGAGTAGTTGTGCTCGGGCCCGTCCGGCCAGGTGTTCAACGAGTCCGGCGGCAACGCCCGTTGCGCGTACCGGGCGCCGGCGGGTGCCAGGAAGGTGCCCCACGGCGATCCGAACCGGTCCAGCATCCACCCCTCGGGCAGGGTCGTGACCTCGGTGACCGGCTCACCGTCCACCACCTCGAACCCCATGTGGTCGGGGTACTCCCAGCCGTCGGGTCCCCACCAGCGGTCCAGGAACGCCTCAGGGGTCAGGTCGCCGAGGCGGTCGTACCCGTCGAGCAGCCCTCCGACCGGACCGTCGTCGGGGAGTTCGGCCGGCCCCAACCGGCGGTCGCCGCACAGGTACCGCTCCAGGTCCTCGGTGGTGGGCGGCGGGGTGAGCACCGGGCAGCCCGCCGGCGCCTCGGAGGGGACGGGCGGGGGAGCGGCGTGGGCGGGGGCGGCCACCGACAACAGGGTCAGGGCGACCCCGACCACGAGGGAGGACTTCACCGAGCGGACTCCGTTCGTTCTCGACGCACGATCCAACGACCATGCGCGATTGAATGACTACGGAGTGAAGTCAAGCATGCCGTGCGCCCCCGTGTGGGCGACGCGCTCGATCCGAGACCCCGAGGGGTGGGGCACGGGCCGACCCCCTTCCCCCGCGTGACACGGGCGGTGCGCCCGTGTCCCCCACCGAAGCGGCCGGCCCGGGGTCATCCCCGTTCGCGATGGCCGGACCTCCCGCTCGCCGCCCCCGCGCTCACCGGTCTCCCGCCCCTCGCCACGTGGTCCCGGGCCGCCGGTCGGCCCCCGCCGCGGAAGCCGGCCCCGGACACGTCGTGTTCGGAGCGCCGCCACATCTCCGGGAACGCCGACGGCCGGGACCCCGTGAGGGGGTCCCGGCCGTCGGTGCGGCGGAGGGCTACTGGCGGCCCAGCGCCCGGTAGGTCCAGCCCGAGGCCCGCCAGAAGATCGGGTCCAGGGCGTTGCGCCCGTCCACGATCCGTTTGCGCGCCACCAGTTCGCCCAGCTCGTCGGGGTCGGCCTCGCGGAACTCCGCCCACTCGGTGAGCAGCAGGACCACGTCGGCGTCGGTGACCGCGTCCCGCATGGACTCGGCGTAGTTCAGCTCCGGGTGCGCCTCCCTGGCCCGCTCCAGCGCGGCCGGGTCGTACACGGTCACCTGGGCGCCCAACGAGGCGATCGTGGCGGCCACGTCCAACGCGGGCGAGTCGCGGATGTCATCGGAGTTGGGCTTGAACGCGGCGCCCAGCACCGCCACCCGGCTGCCGGCGAACCCGCCGCCGATGAGCTGGCGGGCGATGTCGATGGTGCGCGCCCGGCGGCGCTGGTTGATGGCGTCGACCTCGCGCAGGAACGACAGGGCCGGTTCCACGCCCAGTTCGTCGGCGCGGGCCATGAAGGCGCGGATGTCCTTGGGCAGACAGCCGCCTCCGAAGCCCAGTCCGGGCCCCAGGAACTTGCCGCCGATGCGGTCGTCGTAGGACAGCGCCTGCGCCAGCTGGATGACGTCGGCACCGGCCACCTCCGACACCTCCGCCATGGCGTTGATGAAGGAGATCTTGGTCGCGAGGAAGGCGTTGGCCGCCACCTTGACCAACTCGGCGGTCTGGAGGTCGGTCAGCAGGAAGGGGACGCCCTCGTCGATCTGCCGCTGCCACAGCGAGCGCACGGCCTTCTCGACCCGGGGGGAGTCGGTGCCCAGGACGATCCGGTCGGGGCGCAGGGTGTCCTTCACCCCGAAGCCCTCGCGCAGGAACTCCGGGCTCCACCCCAGTTCGGCCTCCTCGCCGACGGGCGCCAGGGCGGCCAGCCGGGCGGCCAGGGTCGCGGCCGTGCCCACCGGCACGGTCGAGCGGCCCACCACCACCGCGGGGCGCTTCAGGTGCGGGGCCAACCGGTCGACGGCGGAGTTGACATAGCTCAGGTCGGCGGCGCCGGACTCGTCCTTCTGCGGTGTGCCCACGCAGATCAGGTGCAGGTCGGCGAACTCGGCCACCTCGGCGAAGGAGGTCGTGAAACGCAGCAGGCCGGCCTTCAGACCGGAGGCGACCAGCGCTTCGAGGCCGGGTTCGAAGAAGGGCACCCGACCGGAGCGGAGCATGTCGATCTTGGCCTCGTCGACGTCGAGGCCGATGACCTCGAACCCCATCTCGGCCAGGCAGGCCGCCGTGGTGGCGCCCAGGTAACCCGTACCGATGACGGAGACGCGCATACGGTCCGCTTCGATCACTGGTTGAGTCCTTCCTCGCTTTCGTCCGCGCCCATATCCCATGGTTGTTCCCGCTCACGGCGGTGGACACCCGGATGAGGGCGGAAAGACGGACATGTTCGGCGCTGGGGGAGTCCCGCACGCGGAGCATCACCCTACGCTCCGAGACGTGGCGCACGACCGAACAGGGCATGAACACATCAGGCGCTCAGGTTACCGGTGCGCGCGCCGTAATGGACACAAGCCCTGAGAGCGCCTCAATCCCGGCGTGCGGACTCGTCGTCCAGAGGGGTCCACACGGCTCCGGTCTCCCCCCTGCGGAACGGGGTGGTGGTCTTGTCCGGGTCGTCCTCCGCCCCCCACACCGCTGTCGGGGCGGGGGTGGCGATCGACGGAGGCGCCTCGGGGACCTCGGGCACGGTGTCCCCCACCCGTCCGTCCCACGGCTTCTCCACGGGCTCCCCGCCTCGGAACCCCTCACGGCTCGCCGAGGCGACCACCCTGGCGCCCCCGGGGCCCGGGAGCGGTTCGCGCCACCGCCCCGGCATGCCCGCCGAGAACAGCAGGAGCGCGCCGACCGGCAGCGCCACGGTGACACCGGGCCCGCCCGGGTACACGAAACTCTCCGGATTGAGCCAGGACATGGCGGTCCCCAACGACGCCGGGTGGACCGCCGGCCACAGCGCCAGCGCGGCCAGCAGCAGGCCGGCCGCGCCCGCGGTGAGCGGGGAGAGCCGGGCCGCCGCCAGGTAGGCGCCGACGAAGCCCAGCAGGATCAGCAGGACCGCCGCCGCGACGGTCGCGAACGTCACCTCACCGTCGAGGAGGCCGGGCATCCCGCCGGCGGCCCAGGACACGGCGATCCACAACGGGGGGACCAGGACGATGCCGACCAGGAGGCCGAGCAGGTGGCGGAGCACGGGAACACCTTTCTTCGCGGGGTCACCCGCAGATGTTGTCCCGGGCGGTCGAGGTGGTCAGCGGGGCGTCCCCGGCCGAGGGCGCCTCCTCCGGCTCGGGGGCCTCGACCTCCGGGGCCTGGAACGTCGTGTAGTCGAATCCGATCACGACCTGGAGTTCACCGTCCAGGGTGGTGTCCTCCACGACCTCGGAGTTCGGGATAAGCCCGGCGAGGTACCCGGCGGCCGCGGCGTCGTCGGCCCCGTGCCGCACCTGGGTGGAGGACACGTCGCGGCTGCTCCAGTCGGACGCCGGGTCGGGCACCTGGAAACCGGAGCCGGTCAGCGCCGTGTCCAGGGTGGCGCCCAGGCCGGGGGTGCCGGTGCCGTTGAAGACCCGCACCCGGATGTCCTCGGGGCGCGGTTCCTCGTCCTTCTCCTCCTCGGAGGCCGCGTCGGACGGGTCGGTGATCGGCCTGTCGGCGTTGATGTCGGCGAACAGCTCCCGGGCGGCGGGTTCGTCCCACAGCAGGGCGACGTCGCCGCGCGGGGTCCAGAAGTCCATGTCGGCGATGGGCACCTGGGTGAAGGTCACCTCGGTCAGGTCCACATCGCGCATCTGGTAGGCGAGCTGGTTGATGGTCGCGGTGTCGAGTCCCTCGTCGACGGTCACCGACGACAGGGCGCTCTCCAGGAACGCGGTCAGCTTGGCCGGGTCGGCCAGGGTCTCGCTGCTGAGCGCCTGGTCCAGCATCGCCGACAGCACCTGCTGCTGACGGTCGATCCGGTCCAGGTCGCCGCGGGGGGTGGCCCGGGTGCGCGCGAAGGCCAGGGCCTCGGCGCCGTCCACCCGGTGGGTGCCGGCCGCCATGTCCAGCTTCGCCTTGGGGTCCCGGATCGCCTCGGGCAGACACACGTCGATGCCGCCCAGGGCGTCGACCACGTCGACGAAGCCGGAGAAGTCGACCTCCACGTAGTGGTCGATCCGCACGTCGGTGACCGATTCCACGGTGCGTACGGCCAACTGCGGGCCGCCGTAGGCGTAGGCGGCGTTGATCTTGTCGTCGCCTTCGCCGGGGATCTCCACCCACAGGTCACGGGGGAGGCCGACGACGGTGACCCGGTCGCGTTCGTGGTTGACCCGGACCAGCATCATCGTGTCGGAGCGGCGTCCGGGGGTGGAGCCCACGCTCAGCGCGGTGCGGTCCTCCTCCGTGATGCTCTCGCGGCTGTCGGAGCCGATCACCAGGAACGTCAGCCCACCGGTCTCCTCGGGGCGGTCGCCGTCGGCGAGATCGCCGAACACGTCGAACCGGTTGAGGGTGCCCGACATCCAGCCGGTGATCGCCCACGAGGTGCCCGAGGCGAGCAGGACCAGGACGGACAGGCAGGCCATCAGGATCAGACCGGATCGGCGTCGGCGAACGGTGCGCGAGGGCACGGTGATCCGTCCCGACCTCGGAGAACGTCGTCCGTCGGGCGGGACCGGCTGGGAGCGTTCGCGGTGGAACCCCCCGTGCGGACCGTCCGGTCGATTCCGTCCCCCGTTGTCGTCGTTCATCGGCGTCCCCGTCCCACCCCGGTCAACGGTGTCCTTATCTCTAAGGTTGTCACCCGATCCCCCGCCCGGTGTGAGATGTCGATCCTCGGCGTGTTGTTCTCGGCTTGGGCCCTCCCCTGAGGGATCGGGGAGAAAAGCCGATGAGGTCACGGCAGGGGCTTACGCGCTGGACGTGGTACTTTCACATCCTCTTTCCGGTTCCTCGCGCCGTACACACGACGTCGGGACCCCCCCGCCACCGGATCTCTTCCCGCGCCCGGACGTCTTCATGTCCGGTGCCCGCATGATCTCTGGAGACCCCTATGACGCATCCCCCTGCCTCGGCGCCGTCCCCCAAGAACTGGCTCACCACCGTTCTGCTGTCCTTCTTCCTCGGCGGCTTCGGCGTCCACCGCTTCTACGTGGGCAAGACCGGCACGGGCATCCTGATGCTCATCACCTGCGGCGGTGTGGGCGTGTGGGCCCTCATCGACTTCATCATGGTGCTCGTCGGCGCCTTCAAGGACTCCGACGGCCTCGTGGTGAGCCGACAGGCCTGACGCCCGGTCGGTGCCGCTCCGTCGGGGCGGCACCGCGACTTCACGGCGTGCAGTACCGTGGACGCGCGTGAAGCGCAATCCAGCTCATTGATCTTGGGAAGTGCCCGTGTCCTGGCCGCCGGTCTCCGTCGTCATGCCCGTCCTCAACGAAGAGCGCCACCTCGCCGCGGCGGTGGAGCACGTCCTCGCCCAGGAGTACCCGGGTGAGCTGGAGGTCGTACTCGGCGTGGGTCCCTCCACGGACCGCACCCGCGAGGTCGCCGACGCCCTGGCCGCCGCCGACCCCCGTGTGAAGGTCGTGGACAACCCGACCGGCAAGACCCCCTCCGGCCTCAACGCGGCCATCGGCGCCTCCTCACACGACATCGTCGCCCGCATCGACGGACACGCGATGATGCCCTCCGACTACCTGCGCGTGGCCGTGGAGACCCTCCAGGAGACCGGTGCCGACAACGTGGGCGGCATCATGGCCGCCGAGGGCACCACCCCCTGGGAGCGGGCCGTCGCCGCCGCCATGACCTCCAAGATCGGGGTGGGCAACGCCCGCTTCCACACCGGCGGCGAGGGCGGCCCCGCCGACACCGTCTACCTGGGCGTCTTCCGGCGTTCGGCACTGGAACGGGTGGGCGGCTACGACGAGGCGTTCCTGCGCGCCCAGGACTGGGAGATGAACCACCGCATCCGCCGGAGCGGCGGTGTCGTGTGGTTCCAGCCGCGCATGCGCGTCTCCTACCGACCCCGGCGCAACGTGCGGCTGCTCGCCAAGCAGTACTTCCACTACGGTCGCTGGCGGCACGTGGTCGCCCGCCAGCACAAGGGCACCATCAACCTGCGCTACCTGGCCCCGCCGATCGCCCTGACGGGCGTGGTCCTGGGCCTGATCGGCGGGTTCCTGTGGTGGCCGCTGTGGCTGGTGCCCGCCGCCTACCTGGCGCTCGTGACGGCCGCGTCGCTCCCGTTGGGCCGCGGCCTGCCCGCCGCCGCGCTGCCGCTCATCCCCGTCGCCCTCGTCACCATGCACATGTCGTGGGGCGCCGGCTTCATCACCAGCCCGCCCGGGCTCGGCGCCGACTCGCGCACCGCGCGGTCCGCCCAGAGCTCCGAGACCGCCTGAATCCCCATCCCCTCCGCGAATCCGGCATGATGTCCCCATGGACGGGTTGCGTGGAGATCAGGCCTCCTGGGACTTCGACGGCGAGACGATCGAGATCGTCTACAAGAAGGGCTGGACGCACAGCCCCCTCCTCCAAGAGCTCGGCCGGCTGAGCGTGCCGGTCGGCGCGATCGCGTCCGTCGAGTTCACGCCGGGCGGCGGTCGCAGGAAGGGATGGCTGCTCCGGCTCGTCATGCGCGATCGCATGGACCCCTACGCGGCCGTCGGCGCCATGCTCGACGAACGCGTCCAGCCCTTCCGCCTCACCGGTCCGGCCAAGACCGAACTGATCGCCGAGTACCTGGCCGACCAGATCCGGTTCGCCGCCGAACAGCGCGAGGACGCCCCCGAGCCGGAGACCGTGACCCGGCTCGTCCCCCCGACACCCCTGCACATCAAGACCCGCGAGGGCACCGCCACCCTGGACGGATCCACCCTGCGCCTGGTCTGGTCCGGCGATCACGCGAGCGCGGCCAAGCGCCGCGCGGGGCGCCGCGAGTACGACCTGTCCGAGATCATCGGCGTCGACTGGGGAGCCCCTGACGGCTGGGGCTGGGGTTTCCTGCGCGTGGTCACCGTCGGCGGGGGCGGCGGTGACGCCCGGCCCAAGCAGGACCTCGGCATCCTGCGCTCGGCCGAGGACGGTGGGGAGGTCTTCAAGGTCTTCCTCATGGCCGCCACCGTCACCGCGCACGTGTGGGCCCGGGGCGGCCCCCCGCCCGAGGACGAGGCCACCGGTCGGTGGCGGAACCTCGCCCGCACCACGGTGCGGGCCCTGACCGACTCCCTCGCTCCCGGACGGGACACGACGGAGGAGGCGGAGTCGGAGCGGGCCCGGGAGCCCGAGGCCATCGCGGCCGGTCCCGACCTCGAATGGGTCTTCGCCCAGATCGAACGCCTGGGGGAGCTGCACGCCAAGGGCCTGCTCACGGACGAGGAGTTCAGCGCGAAGAAGGCCGAGCTCCTCGCCCGGATCTGACGCGGCTCAGGCGACGCCGTGCAGTTCCGCCTCCCGCAGCGCGGCCACCGCGCCCGGGACGTCGTCCACCACGACCGCGTCCATGCCGGCGGCCGCGAACATCGCGGCGTCGCCCGGTTCGGGACACCAGGAGGCCACCTCCAGGCCCGCCTGGTGGGCCAGGTCCACCGTGTACTCCACCGAACGGCGTCCGGGCAGCGGACCGTCGTCGGTCAACCCGAACGACCGCACGTCCACGGCCACGATCGGGCATCCCAGCCCCACGGCCCCCGCGACCGCCTGGTCCAGCGGGTTGCGCACGAACGGCATCCAGGCCGTGGGAACCTCCGGGGCGCCCTCGTGGACGGCCAACAGCACACCGGGGTCGAAGGAGCAGACGAACACCCGGCGCCGCTCCGCCTCCCGGCGCAGGTAGGGCATCAGCAGGGACGTGGTCCGTCGGGAGGGGACGTCGATCGCGTCCTCCATCACCGTCTTCACGTCCACGTCCAGCCCCACCCGCTCGGGGATGGCGGCCAGCCCCTCCTCCAGGCCCACCAGCCCGGCCTCGGCGCACTCGGCCGCCGTCAGGTCCACGATGGCCCGCCCGTCGTCCAACGCGGCGTTGTGGTAGAGCACCAGTTCGTCGTCGGCGGTGCGGCGCACGTCGATCTCGATCCAGTCCGCCCCGGCGGCCACGGCGGCGGCGAAGGACGCCGGTGTGTTCTCGCGGGCCTGGTCCACCACACCACGGCCCACGCCCCGGTGCCCGATGATCTCGGTCCCGCTGAAGACCCCGCTCATAGCGCCGCCTCGTGCAGGGGGGCGGGTCCCCGCGACCGGCGCAACAGCGTCTCGGCCACCTCCACGTCCCCCGGATTGGTCACCTTGATGTTGGTCTCCTCGCCCGGCACGATCCGAACCTCCTTCTCGGGTAGGTAGCGGAGCACCACCCCGCAGTCGTCGGTGGCGACCAGGTCCGGATCGGCCGTCGCCAGAGCGTAGGCGCGGCGCACAGTGCCCATGCGAAAGCCCTGGGGGGTCTGCATACGGCGCAGTCCCGCGCGTGGGGGGACCTCGGCGATCGCCTCGCCGTCGGGACCGGCGACCACGCGCACCACCGTGTCCGCGCTGGGCACCGCCACCCCCACCGCGTCCACCCGCGCCAACGCGGCCACGCAGGTGGCGATCGTCGCGGGGGAGACCAGGGGGCGGGCCGCGTCGTGCAGGAGCACGATGTCGTCGTCGGCGGCCCCGGCCAGGGCGGTCAGTGCCGCGACGGAGGTGTCGGTGCGCGTGGCCCCGCCCGGCAGGACCCGACTCACCTTGGCGAATCCGGCCTCGGCGACGAGCTCCTCCACCCGGGGGACGTACTCGGCCACCATGAGCACGATGATCTCGTCCACCTCGGGGCAGGCCTCGAAGGCGGAGATCGTGTGCTCGATGATGGTCCGTCCGGCCAGGGGCAGGAGCTGTTTGGGCGCCGCAGCGCCCATGCGCGCGCCGACCCCACCGGCCAGGACGGCGGCGAACACCCGGGGGCGGGTGGTTCCGCTCACTTCGCTCATCGGTCCCCTCCTCATCGTCAGTTTCCCAATCGAAGGGAAATCGATACCGCAAGCGCGCGGAACAGAAGGTGACGGGCCGTCGGCGATAAGGCTCTCGGTACCGGCGACAACGCCCGTGGTCGAGGGCGTGTGTGTTTCCTTCGTGTTTCCGGATGCTTCGAGCCGAGGCTAGCCGACGGGGTTCGACGACGCGTGGTCACGGTCCGGACACGGATGTGCGGCAGGTTGGTGGGCGCGCCCCGTCCGTCGCAGCGGTAACCTATGGACGCCTGTTCAACGTGCCCGGTCCGACCTCCTTCCGAAGCGGTCGTGAGAGCCGGGCGCGGTCCGTGACATCCCCCGGTCGCCCGGACACGCTCCCCCGTATCCCGGTCGTGATCGATCCGGGCCTGGACCGCGCGTGTCGACCGGTGCGCGCAGGCGCGAGCTCACCGTCCGGCCCCGAGCCTGTGCCGGGCGACAATTCTTCGATCCTTGGAGGTGGCGGTGGCGTCAAGGGCGCTGGCCGTCTGGGAGCACCGGAAGGTCGTCGGCCTCCTGGTCCGACGCGACCTGAAGGTCAAGTACCAGCAGTCCATTCTGGGTTACGCGTGGACGATGTTGGAGCCGCTGGCTCTGACCCTGGTCTACTTCTTCGTCTTCGGGGTCATTCTCCAAGCCGACCGGGGCATGCCGGCCGACGCGCCGGCGTACGGAGGTTTCCTCCTCTTCCTGGTGGCCGGGATCCTGCCGTGGACGACCTTCGGGGCGATCCTCAATGAGGCGCCCCGGGCGATGATCACGCACTCCAAGCTGATCACCACCATGAAGGTGCCCCGGGAGATCTTCCCCATGGCCACCGTGGGGACCAAGTTCGTCGAGTACCTGCTGACCTGGCCGGTGCTCATCCTCTTCGTGATCTTCCTGGGCGGCCGCCCCTCCTGGGAGGGCGTGCTGGTCTGGCTGCCGCTGGCCATCCTGCTCCAGTTCACGATGGGCCTGGGCCTGACGCTGCTGCTCTCCTCGGTCAACGTCCTGGTGCGCGACGTCGAGCGGCTCGTGCGGATCGCCTCCCGCATCCTGTTCTACGGTTCGGCGATCCTGTACCCGGCCTCCCTGGTGCTGGACTCGCCGAAGGTGCCCGAGTGGCTCATGATCGCCTACCAGATGAACCCGTTGCTGGGTATCTTCGAGATGCACCGCGCGGTGTGGTTCGCCGGGTTCGAGGAACTGACCCCGGGGCCGATCGCGATCACTTCCGCGGTGGTCGGTTCCCTGCTGATGGTGATCATCGGATACTGGACGTTCCGCCGCTTGGAGATGTCCGTCCTGAAGGAGTTGTGATGGCGCAGACCGATTACGGCGCCGACCTGGCGACCGGCCCGGTCATCGAGGCCAAGGGGCTCGGTGTCAAGTTCGCCGTCAACCGCCGTCGCAAGCGCAGCCTGCGTGAGATGTTCATCCACGGCACCAAACGCGACCCCAACGCCGAGGGTGACGAGTTCTGGCCGCTGCGCGACGTGTCCTTCGAGGTCGCCCGCGGCGACTGCGTGGGCATCGTCGGCAAGAACGGCACCGGTAAGTCCACCCTGCTCAAGATGATCGCCGGTGTGCTCATCCCCGATGAGGGCGAGGTGCACGTCCGGGGCAAGGTCGCGCCGCTGCTGGAGCTGCGCGCCGGCTTCAACGACAACCTCACCGGCCGCGAGAACGTGTACCTGGTGGGTTCCCTGCACGGGATGAGCGAGAAGCAGATCGACGAGCGCTTCGAGGAGATCGTCGACTTCGCCGAGATCAAGTCGAAGTTCGTGGACACCCCGGTCCGCCACTACTCCAGCGGCATGAAGGTGCGGCTGGGCTTCGCCCTGATCTCTCAGCTGGAGCACCCGATCATGCTGGTCGACGAGGTGCTCGCGGTGGGCGACAAGGCCTTCAAGCGCAAGTGCTACGAGGCCATCGAGCGGATGCTGGCCAACCACCGGACCATGGTCCTGGTCTCCCACAACGAGGGGGACCTGCGCCGGTTCTGCAACCGGGGCCTGTACATCAAGGGCGGCTCCCTGGCGGTGGACACCGATATCGAGGCCGCGCTGGCCGCGTACAACGAGGACACCAAGGCCGAGATCGCCAAGCGCAAGAAGGCCGACGAGGCCAAGAAGAAGCGTGCGGAAGAGGCCGAGAAGAAGGCCGAGGAGGGCAAGGACGGCGGCCAGGCCGCCTGACCCGTCCCCCTTTCGCGAGGGCGCCCCGGGGTTCCGGAGGCCGCCGGTCGAGGGTGGTGGGTCAGGGCGTGCCGGAGCCGAGGCCCGAGAAGATCACGGTGCGCATCGCCGGAGCATTCCGGCGGTGCGCACTTTGGCATCTGACCTGGCCGAAAAACCCGTATGCCGCGCCGACCAGGCCAAACGGACACCATTGGCGTGTCAGTGATTGAATGACTACAGAGCGTAAGCGACGGTTGCCCTCACTGTGCGATTCGAGAGGGACACGTCCATGGCCAACGGCACGGCGGCGCGGTCGACCGCGCGGCTCCTGGAACGCAGGCACGTCACCCGGGCGGGAATGAGCCGGATCGCCGTGATGGCCGCGGTCGGGGCCGCCATCTGGTTCACCCGACCCGACACCATCGGCGGCCTGGCCGGTTCCGCCTTCCTCGTGGCCGTGCTGTTCTGCGACTCCGTCCGCGAACGCATGCGCGTCGGTCGGCGCGACGCCCTCACCCTGTGGCTCGCGGCGATGCTCGCGCAGTTGCGCGAGTACGTCGTCTACCTGGGGCTGGCGATCGGCGCGGTCCTGGCGGGGATCGGCGGCGCCTGGGGGTGGGCGGCCGGAGCCCTGGTGGCCCTGGCGCTGCGCGACTGCTTCCTGGTGGCGCGCGAGGCCCCGCCCGCGCCCCCGGCGCGCCCGTGTCCGCCGGGCGACGCCGAACCCTCCGATGATCCGCGCCACCCGGGGCCGGGGCGGCGGAGCGCGCCCCTGGCCGACCTCGCCCGTCGGGTCCTGATCTTCCCCCAGCCCGTCCGTTTCCTGGCGATCGCGGTCACGGCCACGCTCTGGGACGCCCGGGTCTCCTTCATCACGCTCATCGTCGGCTGCGTCGTCGCCGTCACCGCGGCCCTCGTCGACCCCTCCTCCGCCCGCGGGAGGCGATGATGAGCCGTCCGCAGACACCGGACCCCACCGGGGAAGACGCCGTCCGCGAGCGTGCTCCGAGGCCCCGGGCACGGCTCGGAGTCATGCCCGACCTGCGATATCTTCGTGATGATGGTCATATTTGCCGGCTTCTCGGGCGGATCTCCCCCGGAGCCGCCCCGCCGCTTCCGACGGCTTTGGCGGCGGCCCTGATCGTCCTCACGCTCCTCGCGGCGGATCGTGGACATCCGGCAGGCATTACCCTGTTCGCACCGGTGGCTGCCCTACTCCTGTCCGGACCGGCCTCGGGCCACCCCCACAACGGACGGTTCGACCGGTTCGTGCCACCCGTACTGCGCGTCATGGAGTACGCGTACCTGACGGTCGTGGGGCTCGCCTCCGGTGTACCCGGTCCTCTGGTGTTCGTACTCTTGGTGGCGGTCGCCTCGCATCACCGTGATGACGCCGCCCGTCCCCCGGTCGGCGTGGCGAGATCGGCGAAGGTGCGCTCGGCGACCCTCGGTTGGGACGGGCGCGTGCTCGTCGTCGCGGCGGGGAGTGCGCTGCACGTGCTCACCCCGGTCTACGGCATACTCGCTGGATACCTGGCGGTACTGCTCACGATCGAGGCGGTGCGCACCTGGAGTGCGACACCGGTGACCGACGTGCGTCCGGAGGGCCCCGTCCCCCGGGACGGCGCCGATCCCGGACACCCCCGGACCGGGTACGGCCAGGAAGGCGACCCTTCATCGGTCGCCGGAACGAACGGGGAGGCGTGAGAGCCTCCCCGCTAAGGAGGAACACGCCCGCATGCTCGGAATGGTTCTCGCCGCAGGCGCGGGTCGACGTCTGCGCCCCTACACCGACACCCTCCCGAAGGCCCTGGTGCCCGTCGACGGTGAGACGACCATCATGGACATCTCACTGGGCAACCTGGCCGCGGCCGGGCTGACCGACGTCGTCGTCGTGGTCGGTTACCGCGCGGAGGCCGTCGAGGCCCGCAAGGAGGCGCTGGAAGAGCGCCACGGTGTGAAGATCACCCTCAGCTACAACGACAAGGCCGAGGAGTGGAACAACGCCTACTCCCTGTGGACCGCGCGCGAGTTCTTCTCCGAGGGCGTCCTCCTCGTCAACGGTGACACCGTGCACCCGGTGAGTGTCGAGGAAACGCTACTCGCCGCTCGGGGACCGGAACTCCTCCTCGCGGTGGACAACGTGAAAAGCCTTGCCGACGAGGAGATGAAGGTGACCCTCGACGAGGACGGTCACCTCGCCACCATCACCAAGCTCATGGACCCGGCCACCGCCGCCGGCGAGTACATCGGCGCCACCCTCATCGAGGGCTCCCTCGACGCCCGCCTCGCCGACGCCCTCCAGGCCACCTGGGAGCGCGACCCGCAGCTCTACTACGAGGACGGCTACCAGGAGCTCGTCCGACGCGGCGAGAAGATCGCCATCGCCCCCATCGGCCAGGTCGCGTGGGTCGAGGTCGACAACCACGACGACCTCGCCAAGGCTCGGGAGATCGCGTGCCGCTACTAGCCCGAATGCTGCCCTCGCCGTTGTCCATCGACGTCCGGCGCGGGGCCATCGCCTCGCTCGGATCGGTGCTCGTCGACCGGCGCATCGCCACCGAGGGACGGATCGCCGTCGCCGTCGGCCCGGGGCAGGGTGAACAGATCGCCGCCGATCTCGACCTGCCGCACTGCGAGGTGTTCCGGGTCGAGGAGGGCACCGTCGACGCCGCCACCGAACTGGGCAAGAAGCTACGCTCGGGCGCCTACGAGGCCGTGGCCGGCATCGGTGGCGGCAAGACCATCGACGTCACCAAGTTCGCCGCGACGATGGCGGGCATCCCCATGGTGGCGGTCGCCACCAACCTCGCCCACGACGGCGTCGCCTCCCCGGTCAGCTCCCTGGAGCACGAGGGCGGCAAGCCCTCGATCGGGGTCACCATGCCCATCGCCGTGGTCATCGACCTCGACTACGTCCGGGCCGCGCCCTCCCGTCTGGTCCGCTCCGGCATCGGGGACGTGGTCAGCAACATCTCCGCCATCGAGGACTGGGAGCTGTCGGGCCGGACCAACGGCGAGCCGGTCGACGGCATGGCCGTCACCTTCGCGCGGGTCGCGGCCGAGGCGATCCTGCACCGGCCCGACTCGGTCGACTCCGACGCCTTCCTCACGGTCCTGGCCGAAGGACTGGTCCTGTCCGGGATGGCCATGTCGGTGGCCGGGTCGAGCCGGCCGGCCAGTGGCGCCTGCCACGAGATCCTGCACGCCGTCACCCAGCTCCACCCGACTGCCGGGAACCACGGCGAACTCGCCGGTCTGGGCGCGCTGTACGCGTCCTTCCTGCGGGTCCGCCACCTGGGCTGGTCCGAGGCGCGCCTGGGCGAGATCCGCGACTGCCTGATCCGCCACGGGCTGCCCGTGATCCCCTCCGACGTCGGCCTCGACGAGGAGGAGTTCACGCGCGCCGTGGTCCACGCTCCGGGCACCCGGCCGGGCCGGTTCACCATCCTGGAGCACCTCAACCTCTCAGAGCACGAGATCGGGCGGAGTGTCGCCGACTATGTCGAAGCCGTCGGTCGCTGAGGTCCGCGCGGGCGGCCAGCCCGCGGGGATCAAGGAGCGGACGAACGAGGAGCACTGGGCGGGCCGCCTCTACATGAGGGACCTCTCGCCCTACGTCAGCACCGTGTTCGTCCGGCTCGGCGTGCCGCCGAACCCCATCACCTACCTGATGATGGCGTTCGGCGTTCTGGCAGGGGTGGTCGTCGCCTTCGGCGGCCCGTGGACGGCCCTGGTCGCCGCCCTGATGATCCAGATCTACCTGCTGTTGGACTGCTCCGACGGCGAGGTGGCCCGGTACACCGGACGCACCAGTGTCACCGGGATCTACCTGGACCGGATCGGGCACTACGTGTCCGAGATCGCGCTCCTCATCGGTCTGGGCGTGCGTGCCCAGGGCGATGGGGAGGCGGGCGGCTGGGTCATCCTGGGCATGATCGGCGCGATCGGCGTCGCGCTCATCAAGGCCGAGACCGACAACGTCGTGGTGGCCCGGGCCAAGGCCGGATTGCCGGAGAAGGTCACCGACGAGGCGATGCGTCCGCGTTCGTCCGGCCTGAGTCTGGCCCGGCGGCTGGCGTCCGCCCTCATGGTCCACCGGCTCATCCAGGCCGTGGAGCTCTCGCTGCTCATCGTGGTGGCCGCCGTGGTGGACGTGGTCCTCGGAGACCTGACCGCCACCCGCGTCCTCGTCGCCGCCTGCGCGGCGGTGGCGGCGCTCATGAGCGTCGCCCACTTCGTGAGCGTGGTGGCCTCGCGCCGCCTCGAATAACGCGTCGGTGACGTTCCCGTCACATACGGGGCCGCGGACACTACCCCGTCCGTGGCCCCGTACACCTGGCCTTTATCCTTTCGTTAGCCTGTTTCTGCGAATGTCGGTCTCCGTCAATCTGCAGGAAGCCTGTCGTCCACTGATACGGTCCCGAACATGACCACACCCGTGATTCCGCCCCGGTCGGACCCCGAGGAGTCCGAGGCGGAGGTCTCCCCAGGGTCCAGAACCGAACGGAGCCGTCCCCAGGTGTCCGGTAGCAAACCCAGCCTCTCCTGCGTTCTGCTCACCATGGGCAACCGTCCCGCCGAGCTGCGCCGCGCCATCACCAGCGTGTTCGAGCAGGAGGGCGCCGACGTCGAGGTGATCGTCGTCGGTAACGGCTCGGATCTCCCCGAACTGCCCGAGGGTGTGGTCACCGTCCGGCTGCCGGAGAACGTCGGTATCCCCGAGGGGCGCAACCACGGCGTGCGCGCGGCCCACGGGGACGTGATCCTCTTCCTGGACGACGACGGCTGGTACCGGTCCACCGACCTGGCCCGGCACGTGCGCGAACGGTTCGCGGCCGAACCGTCCCTGGGCGCCCTGTCCTTCCGCATCGCCGACCCCGACGGCGGCCCCGACCAGCGTCGGCACGTGCCCCGGCTGCGGGTCGGCGACCCGCGCCGCTCCAGCGTGGTCACCACCTTCCTCGGCGGCGCCTGCGCGATCCGCCGTACCGCCTTCGAGGCCGGCGGCGGTCTGCCGGGCGACTTCTTCTACGCCCACGAGGAGACCGACCTCGCCTGGCGGGTCATGGACTCCGGGTACACCATCGAGTACGACGCCGAGGCGGTCATGTACCACCCGGCGGTCGCCCCGACGCGGCACGAGAACTTCTACCGCCTCAACGCCCGCAACCGGGTGTGGCTGGCCCGCCGCAACCTGCCCTGGCCGCTGGCGTTCGTCTACCTGGGCACCTGGGTCCTCCTGACCGTGCTGCGCGAGCGCGACCGCGCCTCCCTCAAGGCCTGGTTCGCGGGCTTCCGCGAGGGCTGGCGCGAGGACGCGGGCCCGCGCACCCCGATCCGCTGGTCCACCGCCTGGCGCATGACCCGCGCCGGTCGCCCCCCGGTGATCTGAGCCGCCCGTGCCATGAGGGGCGCCCCGCCTCCACGTCCTGGGGGTCCCACACCCCGGGGAGGATCGTGTTCTCCGGTCCGTTGGTCGTGATCGTGGTCCGGGCCGCCGAACCCGAGGCACCGCACCGTCCGCCCCCTCGGGGGCAGGGGAACCCGCCGCCGCAGGGCCGGGACGGCCCCGGCGCCCCGCGCTGAACCGTGAACGACGAAGGGCTCCTCACCGGGCGGTGGGGGGCCCTTCGGGTGTGCGTCCGCCCTGATGGTAACTGTTGTCGCTTGACAATAGTTGCACTTGTCGGCATTGTTTCGGTTGGGATGCGGACCCTTCGGGGTCGCGGCGCTCCCCGGTGACGCGGGGGAGCGGAGCCCCTCCGCCCGACCCGGTCCGACGGGCGTGCCGCGTCAGGCCGTTCGGATGTCGGACCGCCCGGATCCATCGGAGTGCCGGTCGGAACGGTGTGCCGCCTCGCGGAAGGACGTCAATCCCTCCAGGAGCATCGCCCGCTTACGCGGGGGCATGCGGGCGATCACGTCGTGGAGCTCCGCCTCCCTGCGGGACCGCAGGTCCCGGAGGAAGGAGCGCCCGTTCTCGCTCAGCCACAGGCGCAGCTCCCGGCGGCTGGTGGCACTCGCCGTCCGCTTCACGAAGCCGACCGCCTCCAGGCGGTCGCACAGCCTGCTCACGGACGGAGGGGTGGAGCTCAGACGCTCGGTCAAGGTACGTAGGTTGACCCCGTCCTCCTCGTCGAGGACGAAGAGGACCTTGAGTTGCGATGGGGACACGGGGGATGAGGCGACCTCGCGGCCGCGTCCCCAGAGCACTTCCATGAGTTCGGTGGCGTCGGACGCCGCGCGGGCCGTCTCCGCCGTGTCTTCCCGCGGTTCAGGACTCACTTTCCACTCTCGCACTATCGCCTCGGTGAGCCGCGCCCGGTCGTGAACGGGCATCGGGTATCTCTACGACCATAACGGAACGTCCCCCTCCGCGCCCGCTCATGGCGCCGCGCCGGCACGAGGGCGCTGATAGAAAACGCAGGTTTACCACAGTGAACAGATCTCAGGCCGTGGCGCGCTCCCTCCGGGAAGCCGAGCCCTACCGGCTCATGTCAGTCGTCCGGGCCTCGCTCGCGCGAGACCACGGAGCGGTGTCCGCCGAGCTCTACCTGGCGGACTACGGACTCAAGACGCTCTGCCGCGTCGAAGGCCTCCCGGAGGAGGAAGGCCGCGATCACTCCGTTTTCAACACCGTCATCGGTCGCGTCTTCGGTTCGCAGGAGGTGTTCGCGGAGGAGCCGACCGAGGACGGGACGCGCGCCGTCCACCTGCCCGTCACCGCACGGGGCGAGCGGCTGGGCGTGCTCACCGTGCGCACGAGGCCCGGGACGCGGGTCCGCGCCGTGCTCCCCGACCTCGTCGACACGGCCGGCGCCCTGGGGCACGAACTGCTCGTGGCCGGGCGCCACACCGATCTCTACCGCGCGTTCCGACGGCGGGAACGCCTCACCCTGGCCGCCGAGATCCAGTGGGACCTGCTGCCGGGGCGCGGCTACGAGTGCGCCGAGTACGTCATCGGCGCCCAACTCGAACCCGCCTACGACGTCCGGGGGGACAACTTCGACTGGTCGGTGATGCCCGACCGCCTTGAGATCGGTGTCACCAACGGCATGGGCGAGGGCATCGATGCCTCGCTGCTCACCAACCTGGCCGTCAACGCCCTGCGCAACGCCCGGCGCGGCGGAATCTCCCTGGCCGACCAGGCGGCCCTCGCCGACAAGGCCGTCTACGCCCTCCACCGGGGAAAGCGCCACGTCGACATGCTCCTGCTGGGCTTCGACCTGGACACCGGCCGGGTCGAGGTGGTCGACGCGGGCTCCCCGCGCCTGTACCTGCTGCGCGGCGACCGCGTGACCCGTGTCCCCTTCGACGCCCAACTGCCGCTCGGCATGGCCGAGGACACGGTCTACGTCGCCCAGCGCTTCCAGGTCGAGCCGGGGGACCGGCTCGTCTTCGCCAGCGACGGCGTGTTCGACGCCGTGGGCCCCTCCGGTCCGGAGGCGTTCGGGGACCGGGCCCTGGCCCGTGCGATCCTGGGCACCCGGCTGCTGCCGGGCGCCTCGGTGCCGCAAGAGGTGCTGCGCCACCTGGTCGAGCATCAGGGCGGCCGGGAGTCCGAGGACGACGCGCTGGTGGTCTGCGTGGACTGGAGGGGGCGCCCCTGAGCCCTTCGGTCCCGGGAAGCCCTTCCTCCACGGTCGCGGTTCCCTCTTCGCCCCTTCCCGTTTTCGCGGGTTCCGGGGTCGTGGATACTTGTCGAGCGACAACTGAATGCCATCCACGAGGGTCGAGAGGACCCCTGAGGACGAGGAGACCCATGATCGACGGACCGCCCGACTCCGGCCTGTCGTCGACCGAAGCGCTGTCCGCGTTCCTGCGGCGGCGTACCGAACAGATCGCCCAACGATGGGCGGACCTGCCGCTCTTCCAGGCGGTGTTCACCGTGACCCGCGACGAAGCGGTCGAGGCCTGCCAAGCCGTGCTCTCGTGCCTCGTGGAGGTCGCCGAGAGCGGACGCCTGGAGGACCTGGAGGCCCCGGGCTTCCTTCCGGCCCGCCGACAGCTGGTGGCCATGACGGCCTCCCGCTCCCGCTCGGGTCTGTCCATCGCCCAGGTCGACCGCGAGTTCGGCGTCCTGCGCGACGCGGTGCTCGACATGCTGGCCGCTGACTCCTCCGGTGCGGCCCCGGAGGAGTCAGCGCGGCTCCGCCTGCTGCTCGTCACCCTCTTCGGCACCCTGCGCGTGGTGGTCGTCGAGACGATGCTCCAGGAGAACCAGGAGATCGTCCAGCGCCAGCGCCAGCAGCTCCTGGAGATGGCCACCCCCGTCGTCAAGCTCTGGGACCGCCTCGTGGCGGTGCCCCTCATCGGCATGCTGGACAGCGCGCGCAGCCAGGTCGTGATGGAGAACCTCCTGGAGGCGATCGTCGAGCACAACGCGGACATCGCCATCCTCGACATCACCGGAGTGCCCACCGTGGACTCCCTGGTGGCCCAGCACCTGATGAAGACCGTCGCCTCGGCCCGGCTCATGGGCGCCGAATGCGTGATCTCCGGCATCCGACCCGCCATCGCCCAGACCATGGTCCAGCTCGGACTGGACCTGGGCCACGTGACGACCCGGGCCACCCTGGCCGACGCCCTGGAGTGGGCGCTCGAACGGCGTCGACGTCGGGAGCGAGACTCCCGGATCCCGGAATGAGGGAGTGAACCGCACATGACGACGCATTCCTCGATCCCCGTCCTCGACCTCGGCGGCCTGCTGCTGGTCACCATCCAGGGCGAGCTGCCCGACGACGCCGCGGTCGCCCTCCAGGAGGAGGTGACCGAGACGATCTCGCGCACCGGGGCGCGGGGCCTCATCATCGACATCGGCTCGCTGGAGATGGTGGACTCCTTCCTGGCCCGCGTGCTGGCCGAGGTGGCCGCCGCCTCACGTCTCCTCGCGGCCAGGGCGGTTCTGGTGGGCATGCGCCCGGCGGTGGCCATCACCCTGGTCGAACTCGGCCTCACCCTGCCGGGCCTGGCCACGGCCCGGACGCTCACCGAGGCCGCGGCCGGTTTCGGGGTCTCCATCGAGCACGCCGGTTCGCGGGGACAGGGGGAGACGTGATCCCGGAGCGCGAACGGGTGGAGCTCGTGCACCTGCCGATCCGCGAGGACACCGACCTGACGGTGATCCGCCACCAGGTGCGCTCCCTGGCGCGGCTGGCCGGGTTCGGGCTGGTCCAGCAGACCAAGCTCGTCACGGCCGCCAGCGAACTGGCCCGCAACACCCTCCTGCACGGCGGCGGGGGAGAAGCGGAGATCCGGGTCCTGGACGGTCCCGACGGGCCGGGTCTGAGGGTGGTCTTCACCGACTCCGGCCCCGGCATCCCCGACGTGGAGCGCGCGCTCCAGGACGGTTTCTCGACGGCGAACGGACTGGGCATGGGACTGGGAGGTTCCAAACGCCTGGTGCAGGAGTTCCGGATCGAGAACCCGCCCGAAGGCGGGGCCAGGGTCACCATCGCCTCGTGGTCCGCCTCCTTCCCCGCGCGGTACGGAGTGTGATGACAGAGGTCTGGGAGATCGCCGTCACCGACACGAGCCGCATACGCGACGCCGCACGGGCCGCGTCCGAGGCGGCCCGTGCCGTGGGCCTGGACGCGTCCCGTACCGCCGCCGCCGTCCTCACGGCCTCCGAACTCGCCACCAACATGTGCCGCTACGCCGGTGGTGGTCGGTTCCTGGCCGAGACGGCGCGCGAGCCGTGGGGCGCGTCCCGGGCGCTCCAACTCGTGGCGCTGGACCACGGGCCCGGCATCGAGAACGTCCCGCGCGCCCTGGCCGACGGGTTCACCGGTCACCCCGACTCGCTGGGGGCCGGTCTGGGCGCGTGTCTCCGGGCCGCCGACTTCTTCGAGGTGCAGAGCAGCCCCGGTCGCGGCACGGTCGCCGTGGCCCGCTTCGCCCTTCCCGCCGACCGTGAGCGGTTCGCCGGGCCCGCCGTCACCGGCGGCCTGCACGTGCCCCTGGACGGCGCCGCCCTCTCCGGCGACGCCCTCGCCTTCCGTAACGACCGGGGGCGCCGCACCGTCATGCTGGCCGACGGGCTCGGCCACGGCGCCGCCGCCGCGCAGGCGTCCGAACTGGCCGCCCGCTTCGTCCTGGGACGGGGCGGAGACCCTCCCGAAACGCTCCTGCGCGACATGCACGAGGCCCTGCGCCGCAGCCGCGGGGCCGCGGTGGCCGTCGCCGACATCGACGAGTCCCACCGGCGGTTGACCTTCTGCGGGGTCGGGAACGTCGGGGCGCGGCTGTACCACGGAGGGCGGTGGCGGACCCTGACGTCCAAACCCGGGATCGTCGGGGCCTTCGCCCCGCGCACACCGTTCCCGCAGCGGCACGGGTGGGAACCGGGCGACATGCTCGTCCTGCACACCGACGGGCTGCCGAGCCGCTGGACACCCGACGGCGTCGAACGGCTGGCCGCGCACGACGCGGCCGTCGTCGCCGCCGTCGTCTTCCGGGACGCGGGCAGTGCCGCGCGTCCCCTGCGCGACGACACCGGGGTCGCCGTGGCCACGCACACCGTTCGACCGGACGGAGGAGACCGATGAGACGCAGTCGGATCGAGGTGCCGGTGCGCGGGAAGGTGGACGCGGCCCTGGCGCGCACCGCGGCCGCGCGCCTGCTCGACGCGGCCGGAATCTCCGACGAAGCCGGACTGGAGTTCCTCGACGCCGTCACCGACCGGGTCCTGACGGAGGTCGAGACCGGTCCGATGAAGCTGATCGTGGAACCCGAGGAGGCCGACGCCGTCATCCGGGCCACGGTCCGAGACGGCTCCGGGACCGACCGGTGGGTCGGGGTGCTGAGGCTGCCCGCCCCCGTCGACCCGGACGTCCTCGCCCTCGGGCGCCCCGAGGGCGACGCGCGCACGCTGGCCGAGGAACTGCTGCGCGTCTCCGCGAGGGCCGGCCGGCTCGCCTCCGTGGCCGCCGAGCGGGCCCGGGCGCTGCGGTGGCACCAGGCCGAACTGGAAGAGACCAATCAGGGCGTGCTCGCCCTGCACGCCGAACTGGCCCAGGTCGGGGACGAACAGCGGCGGGCCCTGGCCGCCGAACGCGCCGCCCGGGACGAGGCCGAGACCGCCCGCAGCCGGCTCACCTTCCTGTCCGGGGCCAGCGCCCGCCTCATGGCCACCCTCGACCAGAAGGAGTTGTTCAGCCTGCTGCGGGGCCTGATGGTCCCCGAGTTCGCCCACGAGATCCGGGTGTGGACCCTCGTGGAGGACATCGGGCTGCGGCGAGCCGACGACCCGTCGGACAGGAGCGCCCCTCCGGCCCCCGCCCAGGCCGCCGCCACCGGGAGCCGTTCGGTGCACGAGGGAGGGTGGTCGTGCCTGCCCCTGATCTCGGGAACCGAGGTGCTGGGGGTTCTGGAGCTGCGTCGATCCCGGCCGCACGGGGACGAGGAGCTGCTCCTCTCCGAGCTGGCCCGCCGCGTCGCCGTCGCCCTGGACAACGCGCGCCGCTTCGAGCACGAGCGCGACGTCGCCGCCACGCTGCAACGCGCCATGCTCACCCGGCTTCCGCGCACCCCGGGTATGGAGCTGACCGCCCGCTACCTGCCGGCCGCCCGGGGCATGAACGTGGGCGGTGACTGGTACGACGTGTTCCCTCGGGGGAACGGCGAGTTCATCGGTGTGGTCGGCGACGTCACCGGACACGGGATCCAGGCCGCGGTCATGATGGGCCAGCTCCGTACCGCCCTGCGCGCCTACGCGTTGGAGGAGCGCAGCCCGGCCGGCCTGCTGGCACGTCTGCACCGTCTGCTCGGTCACCTGGAACCCGACCTGTTCGCCACCGCCGTCATCGTGCGGTTCCGCCCGGGGGACCCGGAGATCACGATCTCCGGAGCGGGACACCCCCCGCCGCTGTGGCGGGACGGCACCGGGTCGGCCCTGGCCGTGGAGCTGCCCCCCGGCGGGATGCTGGGGCTGCCGATCGACCCCGCCTACACCGATCACACCGTGGTCCTGCCCCCGGGCACCGCGCTGTTGCTGTACAGCGACGGCCTGGTGGAGCGGCGGGGCGAGTCCATCGACGACGGCATCGGCCGCCTGCTGGAGTGCTTCTCCGGCCCGCCGTACTGGGAGGGCGGACCCGACGAGGCGGCCGACGACCTGCTCGACGCCATGGTCAAACAGCAGGACTGCGACGACGACGTGTGCGTGCTGGTCTTCCTCGCCTCGGAGCCCAAGGCGGGCTGAGCCGGGGCCGCCCCGAGGCGCGTACGACGATGGGCCCCTCGTTCCGCGAGGGGCCCATCTGACGGCGGGGATCAGACCTCGGTGACCACGAGGTCCTGCTCCAGGCGCGGCAGGCGGTCGAACCAGGCGTCCGGACCGGGGCGGCCGATGTTCATGACGACGACCGGGCGCAGGGGGGAGTCCTCACCGAAGAACTCCCCGCGCACGCCCTCGGCGTCGAACCCGGTCATCGGGCCGGCCGCCAGACCGGCCGCGCGCACGCCCACGATCAGGTAGGCGATCTGGAGGAACGCGTTCTTGACGGCCATGTCCTCGCGCGCCCCGACCGGCATCCCCGCGAAGTTCTCACGGGCGTCCGGGGCGACCGGGAAGGTCGTCGGGAAGTGCTCGTGGAAGTCGGTGTCCGCGGACAGGATGAGCGTCAGCGGCGCGGACGCGGTCTTGGGCGCGTTGTTGCCGGACATGTGCGGGACCAGGCGCTCCCGGGCCTCGGGGGAGCGGATCGCGGTGATCCGGAGCGACTGGAGGTTCATCGCGGTGGGGCCGTACTTGACCAGGTCGTAGATCGCGGCCAGCTGCTCCTCGGTCACCGGCTCGTCGGTGAAGGCGTTGGCGGTGCGGGCGGAGCGGAACAGGAGATCCTGGGCGTCCTTGTCGAGAAGCAACGGTGCCATGGTCCTACCTCGGTCGTGGTCGTGGGCTCCGACCGGCGGGAACGGTGCCTCCGGTCGCTACACGGATCCTCAACCTTGTTGACTGGGAAGATATTTCCTACGTCAGGTAGGTGTGGTCGTCCTCACTCGTCGCGGGGCTCTCGTCGCTGCGCTGCCGAGGGATCCTGGGCGCCGTCGGTCCGGCGGCCTCGTCCGCCCACTCCTCCAGCTGCTTGACGAACGCCCGAGCCTGCACCGGCCAGTGGTAGGAGGTCTGCGCGATGTGGTGCCCGGTCTCGGCCAGACGGTGGCGCAACTCCCGATCCGCGCGCAGCCGCAGGATCGCCTCGGCGGCCGCCGGTACGTCCCCGAACGGCACCACCAGGCCCGACGGGCCCTCGCGGCGTTCCGTCACCAGCTTCGTCGCCACCGGGCTCGGCGTCGTGATGACCGGCAGCCCGTGCGCCATGTACTCCACGACCTTCGTCGGCATCGAGTGGCGGTAGTTCGGGGTGTCGTGCAGCAGGCTCAGCCCCGCCAGCGCCCCCGCGCACATCCGCAGCGCCCGATCGTTGGGCACGAACCCGTACCAGGTCAGCGCGTCCTCCTGCTGGGCCTCGCGCAACAGCGGGCGGACCCCGGCGTCGGCGCCCCCGATGACCTCCAGCCGGATCCCCTGCGGACGCAGCAGCCGACCCAGTTCGATCATCTCCCGGGCGCCCCGGGCCAGGGACACGTGCCCCAGGTACACGATCCGGTCGTCGCCCGGCGGGCGGGCCGGCGCCTCGGGCACCTCGGTCGTGTTGGGCACCACCGGGTGCGGGCACCGGAATCGCGAACGGTAGCCCTCCTCGGCCAGCAGCAGGCGCATCCGCCGTTCCGCCCGGCGCTCGAAGGAGCGCACCATGAACCCCAGCGGCCTGCGGAGCGGTCCCGGCACCCACGGCTTGGTGAGCATGGCCGCCGCCGTGTCCTCGTGCACGTCCCACACCGTCACCGGGCGCTTCGCCGGCAGGGCCAGCAGGAGTTCCGGGTCGTGGAAGAGCAGGAGGTCGGCGCCGGGCGCGTGCTCGGCGAGCACCCTCCGGGCGGCCCGCAGAGCCGACAGGCGTTCCCGCCCGGAGGCACGCGGAACGTCCACCGAGCGCAGCTCGTTCCACGGGGTCACGCCGCACTCACGGAACGGCGCGACATAGGTCACTGTGTGTCCGGCGTCCAACAGGGCGCGGATCTGCCTGTGCAGGATCCGGGCATCCTCCGGATGATGAACGACCGTGGCCACAAGCGCGTGCATCAACTCACCTACCTGTGTCGCCGGTATGACGCATCTGAGAAGATGATCCGCTTTTGGGAAGCGGTACCGGCTATGCGACACGGTATTCAGTGGCGGAAACACGCAAAGGTCGGTGGGGTGGACTGTCGGCATGGAGCCGGTGAACCTTCACGTGATGGAATGTGAACGCACGAAGGCACGCCATCGGACACCGGGTGTCCGACGACGTGCCCTCGATGGGTCCGGCCGTGCCTAGAGGACCTCGATCCCTTCACGGCGGGCCCGCGAGGGAGCCGCCGGGGACTCGTCCGGGTGCGCACGACGCAGTACGCCACGGGTGTCCAGGAGCAACCGCGCGTACTCCTCCAACCGCTTGGGCCGGTACTCGCCGTGGTCGGTGAGCAGGATCGTGAGGTCGGCCTCGGCCAGCGCCCGGTCCAGGTCGGTGGACCGCTCCACGTCGGTGCCGTCGACCTGCCAGGAGTCCACGTGGGGGTCGTGGTAGGTCAGGGTGGCGCCCTTGGCGAGCAGCTTGCGGGCCACCGGGCGGGCCGGCGATTCGCGCTGGTCGGCGATGTCGGCCTTGTAGGTCACGCCGAGGAGCAGCACCTTGGACCGCGACAGCGCCAGACCGGACTCGTTGAGCAGTTCCTGCGCGCGTTGGATGACGTAGGACGGCATCCGACCGTTGATCTCCTGGGCCAGCTCCACGAACCGGAACGGGTATCCCAGGGTCTTGACCTTGTACGACAGGTAGTTCGGGTCGATGGGGATGCAGTGCCCGCCCACGCCCGGCCCCGGGTAGAAGGCCTGGAAGCCGAACGGCTTGGTGGCCGCCGCGGCGATCGAGTCCCACAGGTCGACGCCCAGCTCCTGGCAGAAGATGGCCATCTCGTTGACCAGGGCGATGTTGACGTGCCGGTAGGTGTTCTCCAGCAGCTTGGCCATCTCGGCCTCGCGGGTGCCGCGTGCGCGGACCACCGTGTTCACGAACCGGCCGTAGAACGCGGCCGCCGCCTCACCGCACTCGGGCGTCAGGCCGCCCACGACCTTGGGCGTGTTGACCACGCCGAAGGTCGGGTTGCCCGGGTCGATGCGCTCGGGCGAGAAGGCCAGGTGGAAGTCGGCTCCGGCGACCAGGCCGGACTCCTCCAGGAGCGGACGCACGACCTCCTCGGTGGTGCCCGGGTAGGTGGTCGACTCCAGGATCACCAGGGTGCCCGGGCTCAGGTGGGCGGCGATCGACCTGGCCGCGGAGGTCACCGCGCCCAGGTCCGGGCCGCCCTCCGGGGACAGCGGCGTGGGCACGCAGATGACGATGGTCCGCGCGGTGCCCAGGACCGACGCATCCGTCTCCGCCCGGAAACCGCGGTCCAGCATCGCGCGCACGTCGTCACCGGACAGGTCGTCCACGTGCGACACAGCGTTGTTGAGACCGTCGACGACGCGTTCGTTCACGTCGAGTCCGGTGACCTTCAGACCGGCCGAGGAGGCTGCGGCGGCCAAGGGAAGGCCGACGTAACCGAGACCGATGATGACGAGGTCGCCGACCGCCGCGGCGGGCTGCTCGGGTGCAGGGACTGGGTTGGAAGCTGCGGCATCCACTTCGTGGTCACACTCGCATTCATTTCGTGAACGGGCGCACTTCATCGAGGACGGCCGAGAACGTCACTGCTTGAGACGTCCGAGTGTAGGTAGCCGTTGTCCACGATCACGGGATATGGCCTGGTTCGGACATTTTCCGGATAAGAGCCCGATACGCATGGTCATAGCGGTATACGGCCCCGGTCCAGGTACGGTCCTTGCCCACAAGGCTGCGACCTGCGAGACCGTAGGCCTCTCGCTTTTCATGACTGTAAGCGAGTTTTGTCAGAGCATCAGCTAGACCTGCCGATTCGCCCGGAGGAATTAACTCTCCGGTCACCCCAGGTTCCACGATCTCTCGCAGAGCCGGAAGATCACTGGCCACAACCGGCAACCTTCCGGCCATCGCCTCGACCGGTTTCAGTGGTGTCACCACTCGGCACACCCTGTCGTCGCGCCGTGGCACCGCGAACACGTCCATCGCCGCGTGGTGTTCGCGGACCCGGTCCGCCGGCACCCGCCCCGGGAAATGGGCGACCCCCGTCAGTCCCAGCTCCTCGGCCAGGGCCCGCAGGGCGGGCAGCTCCGGGCCGTCGCCCACGATCAGCGCGTGCGCCGACTCCCCCCGGGAGCGCAGTTCCGCGACCGCCGCCAACAGGGTGTCCAGACCCTCGTAGCCGAAGCAGCTGGTCGTGGTCCCCACCACGAACTCCTCCGGGCCGATGCCCCACGCCTCACGCACCCCCGTCCCCGAGGGCAACGGTTCCAGGAACGAAGCGTCCACCGCGTTGGGCACCACCAGCAACCGCTCGCGCGGCACCCCCCGGGCCTCGATGTCGGCGCGCATCGCCTCGCCCAGCGTCACCACCAGGTCGGCGGCGAGCATGCACTCCGTCTCGCTCTTCCGCTCGGCCCGGTAGAAGGCGTCGTCCACGCTCCGGGACGGGTCGCGCGACAGCCACGACTCCTCCAGGAAACCCCGCACCTCGTACACCACGGGCAGGCCGAACCGTTCACCGAGGGCCAGCGCCAACCGGGCGTTGTGATGGTTGCTCGCGGCGTGCAGCACGTTCGGACGCAACCGTTCCACCAGCTCCGACGCCATCCGCAACCCGACGGCCAGCTCCTCCTCCGGGCCGGCCGGGGCGGTCCAGGGCAGCAGCCGGTGGTAGGCGACGCCGTCCACCCGCACCAGCGTCCGGGCGTCCGTGCTCCCCTTGTCGAGGGGGTGGCCGACCCGGGTGACCACGTGCACGTCCATGCCCGCCTCGCGCTGGGCGACGGCGATGCGATGGGTGCGCTGGGTGTACCCGGCGTTGGTGTGCGGCAGCGCGTTGGTGACCAGGTGCAGGACGCGCACACCCGCCCCGTCCACGGGCCCTTCGGCAGCCGATGCGGAACGTTCATCCGCCGTGGTTTCCGGTCGCCGAGCGTTCACCGTGTCGTCGGGTCGCGTTGGCGCGCCTCGGGTTAACGTGATCCCGTGAGGGACGGGCGACGGGGACGAGGACGCTATGACGGCCCGCCCCGTGGCCAGATCCGTCCGATGGGCGGCCCGGTCGCGGACCGGACCCTCCGGAAGCCGTTCGAGCAGTTCGCGGGCGGTCTGCGCGTCCCCGGCGGCCAGACAGGCCGCCACCAGGCGCCCCACCCGACGGGGACCGGCACCGGCCGACGCGGCGAGCACCGCCTCGCGCGCCTCGGTCCGCCGGCCCTCGTCCCACAGGGCGTAGGCGCGGGCCGGACCACCCACGCGGGTGGCCGTACCGCGCGCCGCGCGCCGGATCGGGCCCGGCATCAGCCGCAGCGCGAGCAGCGGTGCCCGGGCGGGATCGGAGCGCAGGTGGCGCCAGGCCGACGACGCGGTGAACGTCACCGCCCGCAGCCTGCGGGTCCGGGGGCGGGTCACTTCGGAAACACGGATGTCATGCACGGTCAGTCACCCAACCATGTGGATGTGGCCGGGCGGTGACACCACGGCGACACGGACGGGACGGGCCGGCGAGGAACGTCCCTCCGATCGCCGCGGCCCCACCGAGCCGGTGGGGCCGCCCAACGAGCAGAAGGAGACATGAGAGCCGTGGCAGCGAGCGCTCCCTTGGGGAGTCGGGACACCACGATCGTGCACATCGTCGGTGCCCGCCCCAACTTCGTCAAGGCCGCCCCCGTCGTCTCCGCCCTGCGCCGTCGCGGCGCCCACCAGGCGGTCGTCCACACCGGCCAGCACTACGACGACCGCATGTCCGCGGTGTTCTTCCGCGACCTGGGCCTGCCCACCCCCGACGTCGACCTCGGCGTGGGATCGGGTTCGCACGCGGCCCAGACCGCCGCTCTCATGGTCGGCCTGGAACGGGAGTTCGTCGCGCGCGCCCCCGGCATCGTCGTCGTCTACGGTGACGTCAACTCCACGATCGCCGCCGCCCTGGTCGCCGCCAAGCTCCACATCCCCGTGGCGCACGTGGAGGCCGGTCTGCGCTCCTTCGACGACACCATGCCGGAGGAGATCAACCGGCGGGTCACCGACCAGCTCAGCGACCTGTGCTTCGCCACCTCCCCGGAGGCGATCGGCCACCTGGCGGCGGAGGGCGTCTCCCCGGACCGGGTGCACCTGGTCGGCAACCCCATGATCGACACCCTGCTCGCCAACCTCGACCGGTTCGACGTGGCCGCCCTGCGCGAACGCGTGGACCTGCCCGAGCGCTACATCGCCGCCACCCTGCACCGTCCGGCCAACGTCGACGACCCCGACACCGTCGCCCGCCTGGTCGCCCGCCTCCACGAGATCGCCGATCTCGTCGACGTGGTCATGCCGGTGCACCCCCGCGGCAAGGCGGCCTTCGAGCGCGCCGGACTCGGTGACCACCCCCGGGTCCACCTGCTGGAGCCCCTGGGCTACCTCGACTTCGTCGCCCTCGTGCGCGGCGCCGCCGCGGTCGTCACCGATTCCGGCGGTGTGCAGGAGGAGACCACCGTCCTGGGGGTGCCCTGCCTGACCCTGCGCCCCAACACCGAACGCCCCATCACCATCACCCACGGCACCAACCGGCTCGTCACGGAGTCCGACCTGCTCCAGACCGTCACCAAGGTCCTCCAAGGTCGGGAATCCGAGGCACTCCTCGACACGACCCCGCCCCTGTGGGACGGCCGCGCCGGTGAGCGCGTCGCCGCCGTCCTCTCCCAGTGGTCCAGGTGATCCCATGTCCCACCCCGTTCCTCCTCGAAGAGCCCCCGCTCCCCGACCCCCCGCCGACGCCCTCGGCACCGGGGCGGCCCCTCGACCGTGTTCGGAGCAACGTTCCACCGATGACCCGATGCGACACAGGAAGGGTGAATGCACCGTTATTCGCCCTTTCGGGGGTACCGTTCCCCCACAGAGGGGCAGGTGAGCCCCATGTCCCATCAGAAGACACCACCGAACGCGTCCCACGAGTCCGCGACACGGCTCGCCAAGGGCATCCGGACCCGTCCCGGCACCCGCCGGAGGCCGTACCCGTCACCGTCGTGGCCCGGCCGCACGGCGAACCCGACGGTTCCGCCGATCCGATCCGAACACAAGGTGGCAGACCGTGAAACGGCGTGAACAGAGCCAGACCGAACAGCTCAGGCAGGCGCTGGCCGAACGCGAGGCCCAGCTTCAGGAGGCTCGCGCCCGCCTGTCCGCACTGGAGGACTCCACGTCGCTCCAGGTGGGCCGGGCGCTCACCGCCGCGGCCAAGAAGCCCGGCCGTTCCCTGGTCCGCCTCCCCCGGGACCTCTACCGTCTCTGGCGGCGCAGCGGCACCACCAACCACAGCGAGCAGCGCCGTCGCGGAGCCGAACCGATCCGCTCCTTCGACGCCGACCGTCAGGAGGCCCGTCTCCTGGCCGGTGCCGTCGGCGGCGCCTCGGAACTGCTCGTCGTCGCCACCATCGTCGGCCCCGCCGTCCAGCGGGCTCTGGACCCCTACATCCGGCCGGTGCCCCTGCGACCGCACGACTCCCAGATCGTCATGGACGGCGTCGACGTCGACCTCGTCCTGGTCTCCGCCTCCGCCGCGGCCCCGGGCTCGCCGTGGGCGCACGTCGGCGACCCCGCCGCGGCCGACCGCACCCGCGCCCTGCACTGGGTCCTGGAATCCGCCGCGTCCCGGGGCATCCCCACCCTGCTGCTCGACGACGCGCCCACCGCGCCGGGGTTGCGGGCCCTGGACTTCGACCGGATCCACCGGGGCGACGCGGGCGTGCCCCTACACCTGTTCAACCCGGTCGCCGCCGACCTCGCCGAGGGTCCCGAGGCCGTGTTCGTCCGTGACACCCCGGCCGTGCCCGTCCCCGACACCCTCAACGGGCTCGGGGCCGGCGTGGTCGACGCCGACGCCCCCGACCTGGCCGACGCCCTCCGCGCGGCCCACGTCGCCGTCATCCCCGCACACGGACCCTCCACCGAGGCCCTGCGCCACCGTGCCCAGGCCTGCGGCACCCGCTTCGTCGCCCACGACCCGGTCGCCGAGGAGACCGGGGCGGTCGAGGGGATCTCCGTCGCCGTGCCGCGGATGCGCGCCACCGCGCTCACCGCCGACGAGCAGCGCACCATGCTCCGCGAGGTCTTCCTGCGCGAGGCCACCCCGGTCCGGCTCGCCGAGATCCTCGGCGGACTGGACTTCCCGCCCGGCACCCCGGGCCCCGAACTGCCGCTGCGCGGCCGCGCCGTCGCCGTCCTGGCCGACCCGGCGGGGGAGGCCGAGGCCGCGGACCTGGCCGACGCCCTGCTCGCCTCCAGGCTGCGCCCGGCCGAGGTGGTCGTCCCCGACACGGCCGGCCGACTGCCCGGACTCCAACGTCTGCGCGCCGAAGGCGTCACCGTGCGCACCGCCCGGTTCAGCACTCCGGACACCCTCGAAGAGCTGACCCGCGCCGGCGAGCGCCCCTCCCGTGTCGGCGGCCTGGGCCCCGACCGGTGGGCGGTGCTGGCCGAACGCGCCACCGCGCCCTGGTCGCACCTGTGGTCCGGCCCTATCGGACCGGACCGCCTCGCCGACCTGGTCTGCGCGGTGGAGTGCTCCGACGCAGACGCCGTTGGGACCGCCGCCACCGGTCCCGCCGCCGAGGTGGGGGAGCGGGGCTTCTTCGACCGTCCCACCGGCGAGCAGTATGTTTTCGTCAGTTCCCTGACACCGGAGCTGGCCCGCACCGCCCTGGTGCGGCGCGGCTGGAACCCGGCGGAGTGGAACCGTCGCGGCACCCGTCTCCTGGCCCTGGGACCCGACCACGGGCCCGGGACCGACGGGAACGCCCAAGGGCCCGCCCACAACGCGGCGGACGCCTCGACCGGTGCCGTCGGTTGATCGCCGACCGCACCGCCCGCCCGGCACGGGCCACCCGCAAGCATTCGAAGGGAAGAACGTGAGCACACCTCCTCCGCGCGCACTCTTGTACGGGGACGTGGACCTGAACATCATCGACGGTTCCGCGATCTGGGCACAGTCGATGGCGCAGGCCCTGGCCGCCGCCGGATGCGAGGTCACCCTCCTGCTCAAGGCCCCCGTGCGCACCGACCGGCTCATCGCGCCGCTCGCCACCGTGCCCGGGGTCCACCTGCTGCGCCCCTACGAGGACGCACTGGTCCCGGACGCCGGACCGCGCGGGCTCACCCCCGAGCAGGCCGTCTCCCTGATGGTCGCCCGGCACGAACGCCGCCCCTTCGACCTGGTCGTCGTGCGCGGCCGCCGCCTGGCCGGGCTGGCCGCCCAGGAGGAGTCCCTGGCCGGACGGCTGTGGACCTACCTCACCGACTTCCCCCACGGTGTCGACGGTCTCACCGCCACCACCGTCGCCGAACTCACCGAGATCTCCCTGGCCTCCCGGTTCCTGCTCTGCCAGACCGAGGAACTTCGGGCCTTCCTGGAATCGTCGGTGCCCGCCGCCTGCGGCCGCTCGGTGCTGTTCCCGCCCGTCGTGGTGGTCCCCGAGGACGCCCGCGCCGACGGGCAGGTGCACGCACGTGCCCGACTGGCCTACACCGGCAAGTTCGCCCAGGCCTGGAACACCCTGGAGATGACGGGGCTGCCCGCCGCCCTGGAACGCCGGGGCGTGGAGTCCGAACTCGTGATGATCGGCGACAAGATCCACGCCGATCCCGCCGACTGGTCCAAGCGCATGCGCAAGGCCCTGGAGGGCACCCCCGGCGTGGACTGGCGGGGCGGCATGGCGCGCGCCGACGCCCTGCGGGCCTCCGCCGAATGCGACTTCGGCCTGTCCTGGCGCGACCCCTCCATGGACGCCAGCCTGGAACTGTCCACCAAGGTCCTGGAGCTGGGAGCGCTCGGACTGCCGGTGGTCCTCAACCGCACTCCCATGCACGAGGCCCTCCTGGGTTCCGATTACCCGCTGTTCGCCGGGGCCGACCTGGACTCTGTCGCCGAGGTCGTCGCCCGGGCCTACCACGACCGCTCCGTGTACGCCGACGCCGCCGCCCGCTGCCGGGCCGCCGCGGGGGAGCACACGCTGGAGCGGGCCGCCGAACGGCTGCGCGGATACCTCACCGAGGCGCTGCCGCCGGTCCCCACCGGGGCCGACCCCGAACGCCCGCTCAAGGTGGTCGTGGCCGGGCACGACATGAAGTTCTTCACCCGACTCGCCGAGTACCTGTCCTCGCTTCCGGGCCTGGAGGTCCGCATCGACGAGTGGGAGGGCCTGGGCACCCACGACCAGTACCGGTCCCGGGAACTCGCCGGTTGGGCCGACGTGGTCATCTGCGAGTGGTGCGGTCCCAACGCCCTGTTCTACGCCAAGTGGAAGCGACCCGACCAGCGGCTCATCGTCCGCCTGCACCGGTTCGAGCTGTACGCGGAGTGGCCGCGCCGGCTCGACATCGACAAGGTCGACGCCGTGGTGTGCGTCAGCCCCCATTACGCCGACCTCACCCGGGAGATCACCGGTTGGCCCGCCGACAAGGTCGTGGTGGTCCCCAACTGGGTGGACGACGAACAGCTCGCCCGGCCCAAGCTCCCGGGCGCCGAGTACTCGCTGGGCATGATCGGCATCGCGCCCTCCCGCAAGCGGATGGACCGGGGTCTGGACGTGCTCGCCGAGCTGCGGCGCATGGACCCCCGCTACACGATGTCGATCAAGACCAAACAGCCCTGGGACTACTGGTGGATCTGGAACCGTCCCGAGGAGCGCGCCTACTTCGAGCGCGTCTACCGGCGGGTCCAGCGCGAGGAGGCGTTGGCCGGGGCCGTGGTCTTCGACCCGTTCGGTCCCGACGTCTCCACCTGGCTGCGTCGGGTCGGGTTCATGCTCTCCACCAGTGACGACGAGTCGTTCCACCTGGCCCCGGCCGAGTGCGCCGCCTCCGGCGGGGTGCCCGCCCTGCTGCCGTGGCCCGGCGCGGACACGATCTACGACCCGCACTGGATCCACGACGACGCCGTGGCGATGGCGGAGGCGATCCACGCGGTCGTGCGGGAGGGGCGGTTCGAGGAGGAGGCCGAACGCGCCCGCGCGGAGGTGATCGGGGCCTACTCCCTGGGACGGGTCCGTGCCCTGTGGACCGACCTGGTGGTGCTGGGCACGGTCCCGGCGTCCGTGCCGGCCCGGGCCTGACCGGTCCGGGTCGGCCCCTCGGGGCGTGTTCGACACCGCCGTCTGCGAGGCCGTGACCGCGCCGCGGGCGTTCGTGAAGGACCTTCCGGGCTCGTGCGGGAACGTGTTCGCGGGACCCGCCCCAGGGGTCAGACCGGGCCGGTCATCTTCGACAGGCCGCCCGCTCCGGCGGGCAGGAACAGCGCGAAGGTGGTCGGCCTGGCCTGGATCAGTTCCACCCGGGCCCCCTCGGACTCGGCGATGTGCCGGGCCAGGGCCAGCCCCAGACCGGTACCCCCGCCTCCGCTGACCTCGCGTTCGAAGATCCGCCCGGACAGGTGCTCGGGCACGCCCTCGCCCTCGTCGCTCACCTCGATGCGCACCGACTGGCCGGTGTCGATCCGGCGGATCGTCACCGTGCCCGCGCCGTGCTTGTAGGCGTTCTCCACGAGGGTCGCCAGGATCTGGGCCAGGTCGGTGGGCACGGTCATCGCGGTCAGCCCCGGCTCGCCGGTGACCAGGAGCCTGCGGTCCTCCTTCTGGAACACCGGGGCCCATTCGGCCTGGAGGTGGTTGAGGACCGAGTCCACCTCGACCGCCTCCACCTCGGGGTTCTGGCTCTTGCGGGCCCGACCCAGCAGGCTCTCGACGGTCTCCACCAGCCGTTCGGTCTGGGCGAGGGCCGCCTCGCCCTCCTCCCGGACGACCTCGGGGTCGTCGGCCTCGGCGATGATCTCCTCCAGGCGCATGGTGAGCGCCGTCAGCGGGGTGCGCAACTGGTGGGAGGCGTCGGTGGCGAAGTGGCGTTCGGTGGCGATCAGGCCGGCGATGCGCTCGGCGCTGCGGTCCAGGACCTCGGCCACCCGGTCCGCCTCGGGGATGCCGTAGCGGTGACCCCACGGCGTGGTGACCCCCGAACCGAGCCGTTCGGCGGTGGCCGCCAGGTCGGCCAGCGGCAGGGTCAGCCGCCGGGCCTGGAACATGGACAACCCCACCGCCACGCCGATGGCCAGCAGCGACAGGGAGGCGATGCCCAGCCAGGCGCGCACCACGCTCTGCTGGACCTCGTCACCGCTCATCCACACCTCGACCACGGTGCCCCGCCCGGTGGTGGCCGTCGCCAGCATCAGCGCGGGGGCATCGGGTGCGTTCGGGTCCAGGGCCGGGTTCCCGGCCGTCACCGTGTTGGTGCCGTCGCCGGTCGTGATCCGGATGAACCGGTCCGGATGCTCCCGGTCGAACTCGGTGAGGTTGATCTCGTCGTGGATCTCCAACATGGTGTCGCTCTCGGCACCGATCAACTCCGCCTCGCCCTGGAGGGCACGACTGCTCTCGTCGTGCACCAGTTTGTAGGTGAGCGCACCCAAGGGCAGTCCGAGCAGCATGACGGCGATGACGGTCACCACCAGGGTGGAGAAAACCATCCGCCTGCGCATGTCACCTCATGTTCGTCCGACCGGGCGCCGGCCGACCGGGGAGGGGACGCGTCGAACCCACGGTCCGATCAGTCCCGCTCGAAGCGGAAGCCCACGCCGCGGACGGTCGTGATGTACGACGGCTGGTTGGCGTCGTCACCGAGTTTGCGTCGCAGCCAGGAGATGTGCATGTCCAGGGTCTTGGTCGACCCCCACCAGTTGGTGTCCCACACCTCGCGCATGATCTGTTCCCGGGTGACCACCTTGCCGGCATCGCGCACGAGCACGCGCAGCAGGTCGAACTCCTTGGTGGTGAGCTGGAGTTCGCGTTCGCCCAGCCAGGCCCGGCGGGAGTCGTTGTCGATGCGCACGCCGTGGACGACGGGCACCTCGGCTCCCCCGCGCCGCAACAGGGCGCGCACCCGGGCCAGCAGTTCCGCCAGCCGGAAGGGTTTGGTGACATAGTCGTCGGCGCCGGCGTCGAGGCCGACGACGGTGTCGACCTCATCGGCGCGGGCGGTGAGGATGAGGATCGGCGTTCCATGGCCCTCGGCTCGGAGCCGACGCGCCACTTCCAGCCCGTCCATTTCGGGCAGGCCCAGGTCCAGGACCATCAGGTCGATGTCCCCCGCACGGGCACGGTCGAGTGTCTCAATGCCGTTGACGGTCACGTCCACCGTGTAGCCCTCGCGGCGGAGTGCGCGCGCGAGAGGCTCGGAGATCGAGACATCGTCTTCGGCCAGCAAAACGCAGGTCATGCTGTCGATCGTAGGTCCGGGGTCGCGCATTTCCCTATTATGCGCGCCGGATGGCCCAAGGTTGGCCGAAAATACGGTATTCACATACCGGACAAACAACTCGATTGCTCAATCAATGGGCTTTCTTTGCCGCCGGCCGGGGGAAATCAGGGTTCTTGGTGAAGTGTGCCGCGCGGAGTGATCGAGGTGCGGCGCTCGGTCGCCGAAACCGGCCCCGGCCGGCCGCTTTGTCGGTACCAATGGGATGATCGTGGATGAAAGGGTGGAAGAACAACGGCGATGTGCGAGCGGTCCCCCATCGTCGCCGTCGGACCGCTCGACGCCGATGACGAGGAGAGAGCGCGTGAACCCCCACCGGGAACCCGAGCAGCCCCCATGGAATCCGCCGCCCGGCCCGCCGGCGGGTCCCCCTCCGCCTCCGCCGCACCCTCGACCCGCCGGCAGGTACGGCACCGGACTGATGGTCGTGCTCGTGGTCATCGCCGTCCTGGCGGGCGCGTCCGTCCTCGGCGGCGGACTCGTCCTGGGGAGCGTGATCACCGGTGGCGCGGCCGCGGGGGAGGCGGACACCGAACCCTCGCCCGAGCCCACCCGTGAGGAGACGCCCACCCCGGAGCCGGAGCCGGAGCCCGAACCGGAGCCCACGTCGGAACCCACCGATGAGCCCACTCCCGCCCCGGAGGACCTGCCGACCTCCGACGACCTGGTCGCCGAGTTGCGCCTGGAGTACGACATCCGAGAGCGGCGCAACATCACCGCCGAACTCTGCGAGGGCCCCGAACAGGAGGGGACGCTGTTCCAGTGCACCTCCGCCACCGACACCGAGGTGGTCCGCGTGATCGCCTACGCCCACGAGGGGTCGGCCTCCCTGGCCGCGCTCCTGCTGAAGGAGGGCATGGGGGAGGACGGGAACGACGCCGTGGACGTTCAGGAGGCCTGCCACTTCGCCCTCATCTGGTTCGAGGGGTCCGAGACCGATCAGGCGGAGCGCGACGAGATGGCGGAGTACGCGCGCGAAGCGGCGGGCTGCGCCTGACCCGCGGGGTCCGCGAACACGGCCGTGTCGCAACGGAACAAATTGTTCACTGTGAGTGACAATGTGTGGGTGGGCGGTGGTCGGTCACGATCATCGCCCCCCATCCCATTCCAGCAGGATCATCCGTCCCGGCGCCAGGGTCGGCGATGCCCTGGGGACGATGACCGTCCCGGGGCGCGGGCGCACCGGACCCGGGAGGGGAGTCGAGGAGCGTTCCGATGACCCGAGCAGGCACCTTGCGAACGGCGGCGCTCGCCGTCGCGCTCGCCCTGCCCATGGCACTGGCGGCACCGGCAGCCGCCCAGACCCGAGGCGAGACGGCGGCCGATACCACCTCGGCCGAGGAACGCGGCGCCCTCTCCGTCCGCCACTACTACACCACCTGGCGCGACGCCCGCTCCTACTGGTCGCAGGACACCCGCTACACCACCGGAGGCTGGCTGTGGGCCGGCCGCCACTACTTCTTCTGTCAGACCGAGGGCACCGCCCACTCCGACGGCAAGGGCGCCAACTCCACCTGGTGGGTGCTCACCGACGACGACACCGGCAACCGCGACGTCTTCGTCAGCGCCACGGCCCTGCGCGTCGCCGAACCCTGGAAACCCATCGAGGGGCTGCCCCGCTGCTGACCGGAGCGGTCCACCGGACACGAGGAAGGGGCCCGGCCGGGTGCGCACCCGGCCGGGCCCCTCGTTCCGTGAGGCTCGACGACGTCCGGTGTCAGCCGTCCAGCCCGGCCGGCTCCGCTCCCTTGCGCTTACGGCTCAGGTACAGGGCCGCGCCGCCCGCGCCCACGGCGACCACGGCGGCCGCGACCAGGCCGAGAACCGCCGTGCCGGTCCTGGGCAGCGAACCGTCGCCGCCGTCGCCCGGCTTCGGGCTCTTGCTCGCCGGGTCGGAGGGGTCGCCGCTCGGACCGTCGGTCGGACCGTCCGTGGGACCGCCCGTGGGGCCGTCGGTCGGGGACGGGGAGGGCGAGGGAGACGGACCGGTCCCGGGGTCGGGGACGGTCGCCTCCTCGCCCACCACGATGCGACCGGCGCCGCCCTCGGGGTAGGCGGCCTCGGTGATCCGCCCCTCCAGCCGCCCGGTGATGAGCCGCTCCAGGGCGCCCTGGTAGGTGGATCCCACCACGGTGAAGTCGGCGCCGCGGAACGGGTAGTTGTCGCCGCCCCGGGCGGAGAAGTCGTTGGTCACCACCGTGATCGGGGCGCCCTCCACGACCTTCCCGTCCTTCACGAGCACCGTGCCGTCGTGCAGGATCACGTTGCGGACCCGCTCACCCGGGGTCGTCACGTTGCCGTCCCCGCCGACGACCTGCGCGGTCCGCGTCGGGTCGTAGGCGAAGTTCACACCCGCGACCTGCATGAACGCGCCGCTGGCGGCCGGAGCCGCGGCCACACCCTGCTCCAGCAGCTCCTTGATCTGGGAACGCGGCAGATCGGGCACCACGGCCACCTGGTTGGCGAACGGGGCGATCGAATAGGTGTCCAGCGAGGTCAGCGGACCGGCCGGGATCACGGAGGCGTTGCGGATGCCGCCGCCGTTCTGGATGCCGATCTGCGGCTCGGGCACCCCGTACTCGGAGGCGTTGCGGACACCGGTGTCGAGCAGTCCGTCGGCCACCAGGTCGCCCAGGTTGGTCTCCTGGGTGCGCACGCCCGGGTTCTGGACGCCGTTGAGGTCCACCTCGCTCTGGGCGACCACGGTCTCGGCCAGTTCGGCCACGTAGTCGGAGACCGGCTTGGTCACCTGCGCCTCGACGTCGGCGTGCGGGGCCACCGCGTCGTCGCCCGCGCCCGACACCCGGACCGTGCCGGAACGGTCGGACACGGAGATCACGTCGCCGGCCGCGTCGAAGTCGAGGACCAGGCGCCCCACGTACTTGTAGTTGGAGCCGGCGGTCACGATCGGCACCTCCTCCCCGTCGGGGTTGGTGGCGATCAGGGGGTAGGACAGCGGTGCGCCCGTGCCCGGGTGCGCCGTGACCTGGTCACCGGGGACCAGGGCGTCGTCCGGGTTCGCCATGATCTCGTGGCCGCCGCCCGAGACGATCGCGTCGATCCCGGTCAGCTCCCGCGCGACCCGCTCCTCGTAGGCGATGCCCTGGAGGTGCGAGATCATGATGATCTTGTCGACACCCTCTCCGGTGAGCCGGTCGACCTCGGCCTGGACCGGGGCGACCACGTCCTCGATCACCACGTTGCGCGGGCTGCTGATGGTGGACAGCAGCGGGTAGAGCGCGCCGACGATGCCGACCTGCTCGCCGCCCGCCTCCACGACGGTGCTGGGGGCGATCCGGCCCGCGTCCCTCAGCGCGGCCAGGGACGGCTCCTTGGACACGTCGACGTTCGCGGCCACCACCGGCACGTCGGGCAGCTGCTCGATGAACTCGGCGTACACGTCCGGGCCGAAGTCGAACTCGTGGTTGCCCATGGCGATCGCGTCATAGCCGGCGTACCGTGCGGCCACCGCGTCGTAGAACGGGGCGCCGTCCTCTCGGGAGGCCGAGAACTCCGGGCCCGGCAGGTAC
Source organism: Nocardiopsis sp. N85 (assembly GCF_028882275.1). Taxonomy (GTDB): domain Bacteria; phylum Actinomycetota; class Actinomycetes; order Streptosporangiales; family Streptosporangiaceae; genus Nocardiopsis; species Nocardiopsis lambiniae. The sequence continues at coordinate 261,876 of NZ_JARBUT010000003.1, read as the reverse complement.
ATGTCGCCGGAGTTCACGGTCACCACACCGTCGGAGTCGGCCTCCTCGGCCTCGCGCAGGTCGTTGATCAGGGTGGTGAACCGGGCGGCGCCGCCGAAGTCCTCCTGCCCCGACGCGGACAACAGCCGCGACTCGGGGTCGTTGGCGTGCAGGATCGTCAAGGTGAAGTCGGCGTCACCCGAGGGTTCCATGGGGACGGCCGCGCCGGCGGTGGGCGCGAACGGCACCACGAAGGCGCTCGTCAGCAGAAGTGCCGCCGAGGCGCGCACGAGTCTGGACATGGGTCCGGGCTCCTTTTGGGGGTCGGGGGATCATCGTGTGCTCCGCCCGGGGCGGAAGTGGGGTCAGAGACGCCACATTAGAGGCGATCGCCGTGACGGTCATGGGCCCTGGGGTTACGATTTGCAGAATCCTGCTGTACCGATGGAGGTTTTCGACCCGTCCGTATCATCGGGATCGATCGCGGCGACCCGTCTCCCGGGCGGCGACCTCGCACCTCTCGCACCCGGTAGGGCGCCCTCCCTCCGGAGGGCGGCTCTACCATGAGTGATGTCACTGACCCCGAAACCCCTCGGAGGACGGCCTTGTCTCCCTCTGGCCAGGACCCCTATGAGCCCGACGGCATCCCGCCGCAGAGGGGCCTGCCGGACTTCGAAGCGGGCTTCGCCGCCCTCCACCCCGACGCGCCGCTGCCCCGCAGGGTCGCCGTGGTCCGCATCCTGATGTTCATCGGCGGCGCCTGCGGGATCGCCCTGTCCCTCCTGCTCCTGCAAGGCCTGGTCATCCCCCGGGCGCAGATGGAGGAGGCCCTGGCCGCCCAGGCGCAGATGCTCGGGGAACAGGGCGTGCAACTGGAGATCAGCGTCGAGATGATGCGCTCCCTGATCACCGTCATGGCCGCCGTCACCGGCGTCTACGGGGTGCTGTCCACCCTGCTGGCCGCGCGCATCCGCCGCCGGACGCTCGGCGTCTTCTGGGGCGTGGTGCTCTTCCAGGGCGCCGCCGGCGCGCTGCTGCTGTGGAACCTGCTCTCCGGGGCCCTGGAGGCGGTCGTCCCGCTCGGCTTCGCGGTGTACATGATCACCGTCATGTTCTCCCGCGAGGCCCGCGCCCACTACGGCCTGCTCTGATCCCGGGAGGGGGAGCGCCCGAACAGGCGCGCCCCCTCGCGGGGCGGGGCCGGTGCCCGCACCGCCACCTCCGTCCACCGCCGTCCCAGGAGTCCGCGCACGGCGGCCGCGCCGGTCCCCGGCGTGTCGACGCCCTCCTCCAAGGCCAGCACCTCGCGCAGCAACTCCGCCGCGTCCGGCCGCTCGTCGGGGTCCTTGGCCGTCGCGGCCACCACCACCCGCTTCAGGCCGGGCGGCAGGTACTCCAGGTCGGGCTCCTCGAACAACACCCGTCGGGCCATCTCCTTGGCGTCGGCCCGCCCGAACGGGTCGTGGCCCAGGGCCGCGAACGCCACCGTGGCCCCCCACAGGAAGACGTCGGAGCGCTGTGTCGTGGGTTGTCGCGAGTACTGCTCCGGACTGATCCACCCCGGGGTGCCGAGCTTGTCCACCCACGCGGTGATCCGCTCGTCCGGCAGGGTCTCCGGCGAGGGCAGCTTGAGGTCCCGGTAGGCCCGTCGCATCCGCCGCAACCGGATCCACTTGGTGGGGTCGGGGTCCTCCACCGGGTGCGCGATGCCGAAGTCCACCAGCTTGGGGCCCTTGTCGGACAGCACCACGTTGCTCGGCTTGAGGTCGCGGTGGACCACACCGGCCGCGTGGATGGCGCGCAACGCCTCGGCGGTCCCCGCCGCCACCCCGAGCAACATGCCCTTCTTCAGCCGGCCGTAGCGCTCCACGTGGTGGCGCAGGGTCGGACCGGGCACGTACTCGGTGATCATCCACGGCAGTTCGGCCTGCACGTCGGCCCGCACGAACCGGGCCACCGACGGGCTGTTCACCCGCGACAGCAGTCGGGCCTCCAACGCGAACCGGTCCCGGAACCGGTGATCGGACGCCTGTTCCGCGTGGATCACCTTGACCGCGAGGTACCCGTGCACCCCGGGCGAGTCCGCCGCGTAGACGGTGCCCATGCCCCCGGAGCCGATCCGGCCGACCACCCGGTGCCCGCCGACCTCACGCGGGTCGCCGGGTTCCAGGGGATGGAGTCTGCGGATGCCGCGCGCCTTCATGGGGGCTCCCGGGGATCGTGGGGGACGTCGAGCCGGAGTCTATCCACCGACCCCCGCCGGGGAGGGGACCCCGGAACCGGGTCGGGTCCGGGGCACGTCGGATATAAAGAACGCGTCACCCCCCGCCGCTCCCGAGGATCCGCTTGGAACTCACCCTCTCCGACGGTCGCACGATCTCCCTGAGCCCCGGAACCGCCCGGGCGCTGCTCGGGGCCGCGCCCCTGCCCGACGCCCCGGACGTGTGGTCCCCCGTGTACCGGGGCGCGCCGGGCAACACCGCCCTCATCGAACAGGGTCTGGCCGAACGCACCCGTCAGGGATTCCTCTCCCTGACCCTTCTCGGCCACGAGGCCCGGTCCCGTCTCCTGGACCCGCACGCCGCCGGCGGTCCGAGGCGGATCACCCTCGACCCCGACCTGTCGGACCGGGAGAAGAGGGCGGTCCTGGTGGCCTCGGCCGACCGGAACACCGCGGACCGGAGCGAACCCGCGGGGCGGAACAAGACCATCCTGCGGATGTCCTACGGCGCCCTCCTCACCTACGTGGCCTGCCAGATCCTCCTGGACCTGAGCCCCGTCGGGACGATCCCCCTCGTCCTGTTCGCGGCCGTCGCGGTCGCCGTCCCCTCCGAGCTGAGCGCCCGGGAAAGGGCCCGCCGCGACCCCCGCCGCGTTCTGCGCGACCTGGCCGACCGGTACGTCACCCTCGACATGGTCGAGGGGGAGTACCGCTCCCTGCTGGAGCGCGCCCAGCGAGCGGTGGACACCGTCCTGGAGTCCGGACCGCACCGCGAGGGGCTGCTCCTCGACACCGTTCGCAACGAGGTCGTACTGGCCGAGACCGAGTGGATCATCGCCCACGGGCTGGTCCGTCTGGGACGGGAGGCCGTCCGCGCCGACCGCACCCCGGTCACGGGCGAGCGTTCCAGGGCGGCCGCCGAGCGGGCCCGCGCCGCCCTGGCCGGGGAGCGCGGTCGCCTGGAACACCGCATCGGACTGCTGGAGGAGTACGCGGCCCGGGTGCGCGCCTTCGAGGACGAGCGCACCGACGCCTCCTCCGCCCGCGCGTTCGACGCGGTCGCCGATCGGGTCGTGGAGTCCGGCGCCGCGCACGAGCACCATGAGGCGGAACTGCGCTCCCTGGTCCGCGCACAGGAGGCCGCCCTCCGCCTGTCCGAACCGACCGACCCCGACGCGGTCGGGGCCTGACCCCGGTCGTTCACAGGGGCGGGCGCACGGCCCCGAACGTCGCCCGTCTCTGGCAGGCTCGAAGACGGAAAGGAGGCGATCGCCATGAAGTCGTCCCGGTTCGTCGAGGCCGCCCTGTGGTTCCCGGAGGCCGTCGAGACCGAACCCTTCGGTCCCGGTCCACTCGTCTACAAGGTGTGCGACAGGATGTTCGCCCTGCTCATGGAGGGTTCCGGCGGCGACGCCCCGGCTCGGGCCAACCTCAAGTGCGACCCGGTCCACGCCCTGGAACTGCGCGACCGCTTTCCCGCCGTCACCTCCGGATATCACATGAACAAGGACCACTGGAACACCGTGGTCCTGGACGGCACCGTCCCCGAGGACGAGGTGCTGGAGATGCTGCGCGACTCGTACACGCTGGTCGCCCGAGGGCTGCGCAAGGCCGACCGGGAACGTGTCCTGGCCGTGCTCGGCGACGACCTCCCCGAGATCGGGGACGCCTGAGAAAGGGGACCGTGTGCCCGACGAGAAGCGTTCGCCCGCCGTGGTCCAAGGCGTCCTCGAACGCGTCACCTACGCCAACGAGGAGACCGGCTACACCGTCGCCCGGGTCGATACCGGGCGCGGCGCCGACCTGCTCACCGTGGTCGGCACCCTCATGGGCGTGCAACCCGGTGAGGCCCTGCGCATGCACGGCCGCTGGGGCTCGCACCCGCAGTACGGTCGCCAGTTCCACGTCGACGACTACACCACCGTCCTGCCCGCCACCGTCCAGGGCATCCGCCGCTACCTGGGCTCGGGCCTCATCAAGGGCATCGGCCCCAAGATGGCCGAACGCATCGTCGAGCACTTCGGCACCGACGCCCTCGACGTCATCGAACAGGACCCGGAACGCCTCATCGAGGTCCCCGGCCTGGGCCCCAAGCGCACCCGTCTCATCGCCGACGCCTGGGAGGAGCAGAAGGCCATCAAGGAGGTCATGGTCTTCCTCCAGGGCGTCGGTGTGAGCACCTCCCTGGCCGTGCGCATCTACAAGAAGTACGGCGACACCGCCATCGAGATCGTCCAGAAGGAGCCCTACCGGCTGGCCACCGACGTGTGGGGCATCGGCTTCAAGACCGCCGACACCATCGCCCAGGCCGTCGGCATCCCCCACGACAGCCCCCAACGGGTCATGGCCGGCATCCAGTTCACCCTCTCGGAGTCCACCGGCGACGGTCACTGCCACCTGCCCGAGGAGAAGCTCATCTCCGCCGCCGTCAAGATCCTCGGCGTCGACTCCGGCCTGGTCATCGAGTGTCTGGCCCGGCTCATCGAGGACGAGGGAGTGGTCCGCGAAGAGGTCCCCGGGCCCGACGGCGCCCCGGTGCGCGCCGTCCACCTGGTGCCCTTCCACCGGGCCGAGGTCGGCGCCGCCGCCGGGCTGCTCACCCTGCTGAACCACCCGCACGACCGGCTGCCCGCCTTCGCCGACGTCGACTGGGAGGTCGCCCTGGGCTGGTTGCACCGGCGCACCGGCACCGAACTCGCCGACGAACAGCGCGAGGCGGTGACGCAGGCGCTCACCCGCAAGGTCAGCGTCCTCACCGGTGGCCCCGGCTGCGGCAAGTCCTTCACCGTCTCCTCCATCGTCACCCTGGCCGCCGTCAAGGGCGCGAAGATCATCCTGGCCGCCCCCACCGGCCGCGCGGCCAAACGCCTCACCGAACTCACCGGGCACGAGGCCGCCACCGTGCACCGGCTCCTCGAACTGCGCCCCGGCGGCGAGGCCTCCTACGACCGCGACAACCCCCTCGACTGCGACCTGCTGGTGGTCGACGAGGCGTCCATGCTCGACCTCATCCTCGCCAACAAGCTCATCAAGGCCGTCCCGGCCGGCGCCCACCTGGTGTTCGTCGGCGACGTCGACCAGCTGCCGTCCGTCGGCGCCGGGCAGGTCCTGCGCGACCTGCTCGCCGAGGGTTCCCCCATCCCCAGCGTCCGGCTCACCCGGGTGTTCCGCCAGGCACAGGAGTCCGGAGTGGTGAGCAACGCCCACCGGATCAACAAGGGCGAACCGCCCCTGTTCGAGGGCATGCGCGACTTCTTCCTCTTCGCCTGCGAGGAGTCCGAGGACGCCGCGCTCATGACCGTCGACGTCGTCGCCGGCCGGATCCCCCGCGCCTTCGGCCTGGACCCGCGTCGCGACGTCCAGGTCCTCACCCCGATGAAGGGCGGGCCCGCCGGGGCCGGCAACCTCAACATCGCGCTCCAGGAGGCCCTCACTCCGGCGGGGGAGGGGATCCCCGAACGCCGCTTCGGCGGCCGGACCTTCCGGGTCGGCGACAAGGTCACCCAGATCCGCAACAACTATGACAAGGGCGCCAACGGCGTCTTCAACGGCGCCCTCGGCGTCGTCACCGGTCTGGACCCCGTGGCCCAGGAACTCACCGTGCGCACCGACGAGGACGAGGACATCACCTACGACTTCGCCGAACTCGACGAGCTCGCCCACGCCTACGCCATCACCGTGCACCGCTCCCAGGGCAGCGAGTACCCGGCCGTCGTCGTGCCCGTCACCACCAGCTCGTGGATGATGCTCCAGCGCAACCTGCTCTACACCGCCATCACCCGGGCCAAACGCCTCGTCGTGCTGGTCGGCTCCCGCCGCGCCCTGGCCCAGGCCGTCCGCAACGCCTCCTCCGGCCACCGGCACACGGCCCTGGCCCACCGCCTGCGCACCGCCCGCTACCCTGGTGGATCGTGGACCGAGACACCCTGATCGTCGTGGGCGCCGCCATCATCCGCGACGGCCGCATCCTCGCCGCCCAACGCGCCGAACCCGCCGTCCTGCGCGGCCGGTGGGAGTTCCCCGGCGGCAAGGTCGACCCGGGCGAGACCCCCGCCGACGCCCTCGTCCGCGAATGCCGCGAGGAACTCGGCGTCACCGTCCGCGTCCGTGAGGCGATCGGCGTCGACGTCCCGTTTCCCGCGACCCCGGGGCGCACCCGGTCCGCCGTCCTGCGGCTGCTGCGCGCCGACCTGATCGACGGCGAACCACGTGCCCTGGAGCACCTGTCCCTGCGCTGGCTCACCGCCGCCGACCTGGGCACTCTCGACTGGCTCCCGGCCGACGTGCCCTTCCTCGACCCGATCGGGGCGCTGCTCGTCCCGACGGGATGAACCGCGCCTCCGGCCTTGTTCCCCCTGTAGGGGTGATCAGGGTGACCTGTGCGTTTCCCGACCAGCCCCTCATGACCGCATAAACTGGCAACGGGCCGTGGCATCCTGCGGTCTCTTCCCAGACCAGGAGATCGAGACTTTTCCATGTCCAGCGCTACGCCCGTCGAGGGCTCCGCACGCCGTCGCGACCTTCGCAACGTCGCCATCGTGGCCCACGTCGACCACGGTAAGACGACCCTCGTTGACGCCATGCTCTGGCAGTCCGGTGTCTTCCGGGACAACCAGGATGTCGACGACCGCGTGATGGACTCCAACGACCTGGAGCGCGAGAAGGGCATCACCATTCTCGCGAAGAACACGGCCGTCCACTACACCACGCCCGAGGGCGAGGACGTGGTCATCAACATCATCGACACCCCCGGCCACGCCGACTTCGGCGGTGAGGTCGAACGCGGCCTGTCGATGGTCGACGGCGTCGTCCTGCTGGTGGACGCCAGCGAGGGCCCGCTGCCCCAGACCCGCTTCGTGCTCCGCAAGGCCCTCAAGGCCAAGCTCCCCGTCATCCTCGTCATCAACAAGGTGGACCGGCCCGACAGCCGTATCGCCGAGGTCGTGGACGACACCTACGAACTGTTCATGGACCTGGAAGCGGACGAGTCCCAGATCGAGTTCCCCATCGTCTACGCCTGTGCCCGCGACGGCAAGGCCTCCCTGGAGCGCCCCGCCAACGGCACCATTCCGGACAACGACAACCTGGTGCCGCTGTTCTCCACCATCCTGAACACCATCCCGGCGCCCGAGTACGTCCCGGACGCGCCGCTCCAGGCCCACGTCACCAACCTGGACGCCTCCCCGTTCCTGGGCCGCCTGGCGCTGTGCCGCGTCCAGCAGGGAGAGCTGCGCAAGGGCCAGCAGGTCGCGTGGATCCGCACCGACGGCAACGTCCAGCAGGTCAAGATCACCGAGCTGCTCATGACCGACGGCCTGGAGCGCAAGCCCGCCGAGAAGGCCGGCCCCGGTGACATCGTCGCCATCGCCGGCATCGAGGACATCATGATCGGCGAGACCCTCGCCGACCTGGAGAACCCGGTTCCGCTGCCGCTCATCACGGTGGACGAGCCGGCCATCTCCATGACCCTCGGCACCAACACCTCGCCGCTGGTCGGCAGGGTCAAGGGCGCCAAGGTCACCGCCCGCCTGGTCAAGGACCGCCTCGACAAGGAGCTCGTCGGCAACGTCTCGCTGCGCGTGCTGCCCACCGAGCGTCCCGACGCCTGGGAGGTGCAGGGCCGCGGTGAGCTGGCGCTGGCCATCCTGGTCGAGCAGATGCGCCGCGAGGGCTACGAGCTGACCGTCGGCAAGCCGCAGGTGGTCACCAAGGTCGTCGACGGCAAGGTCCACGAGCCCGTCGAGCGTCTCACCGTGGACGCCCCCGAGGAGTACATGGGCGCCATCACCCAGCTCCTCAGCGTCCGCAAGGGCCGCATGGAGAACATGGTCAACCACGGCACCGGCTGGGTGCGCATGGACTGGCTGGTCCCCTCCCGCGGCCTCATCGGCTTCCGCACCGAGTTCCTCACCGAGACCCGCGGCACCGGTATCGCGCACCACGTGTTCGAGAAGTTCGAGCCGTGGTTCGGCGAGCTGCGCACCCGCCCCAACGGCTCCCTGGTGGCCGACCGGGCCGGCGCCGCCGTGGCGTTCGCGATGTTCAACCTCCAGGAGCGCGGCACGCTGTTCGTCGAGCCGGGCACCGAGGTGTACGAGGGCATGATCGTCGGCGAGAACTCGCGCTCCGACGACATGGACGTCAACATCACCAAGGAGAAGAAGCTCACCAACATGCGCTCCGCCACCGGCGACGAGCTGGTGCGCCTGGTGCCGCCGCGGAAGCTCTCCCTGGAGCAGGCCCTGGAGTTCTGCCGCGAGGACGAGTGCGTCGAGGTCACCCCCGAGCACGTCCGCATCCGCAAGGTCGTCCTCGACCAGAAGGAACGCGGTCGGATCACCGCCAACAAGAAGCGCCAGCAGCAGTAGGACCCCGTGTCCTCGGGACGGGCGGGCCGCGACGCGGCCCGCCCGCCGTGCGTTTCCGCCCAGGTCAACCGGGTAGATGGCTAAGACATGAAGACCGATCCCTCGTGTCCCCGGTGTGGACGCGCGGTCCGGCCCCCGGGGTTGTGGACCAGCGCCTGGCAGTGCGACGCCCACGGCTCGGTCAGCCCGCTCCAACCGGTGCGCACACCCAACACGTCCGCACTGGAGGCGTTGCTGCCCCAGTCCCGGGTCCCGGTGTGGGTCCCGTGGCCGCTGCCCACCGGGTGGGTGGTCACCGGATTCGCCGAGGCCGGTGACGACCGCAGCGGCGCCCTGGGCATCGCCGTCGCCCTCTCCGGGCCGGACCCGCTGGGCGGTGTCGGCGAGGCCGTCATCGTCGCCGAGGCCCCCGGAGTCGGACTGGGCGCCCGCCTGGCCGGGTTGGAGGGCCCCGACCCCGGCGACGGCCTCGACACCCGGGCCGCCGACGCCAAGGTCCGCTTCGAGGGGCACGAGATCCCGCTGTGGAACCTCGATCTGGGCCGTGACCGCGCCGGATACACCGGCGAGGCGCTCTCCCAGTGGCTGTGGGTGATCTTCGCCTCCACCGACACCGCCCTGCTGATGTGCGAGATCAACGCCCTGCGCGATCTGCGCGACATCAACGACGGCGGCGTCGCCTTCGAGCCGCCCTTCGGCGCCCCCAGTCCCTTCCTCTCCGGAGAGTTGGCACCCCGGTCGCCCTGACCCGGGTGGCGGCCCGCCGACGGCGCACCGGCCGATCAGGGCGTGCCGGGGCGCCGCGCGGCGAGGTGGGCGTCCGCGGAACACGCCCTAGTACGATCACCCGGTGACACGTATCGACCTGCACTCCCACAGTTCCGTCTCCGACGGCGGCGATTCGCCGGCGGAGGTCATCGAGTACGCGGTCGCCGCGGGTATCGACGTCCTCGCCCTCACCGACCACGACACCGTCGGCGGTATCGCGTCGGCGGCCGAGGTCCTGCCGCCCGGGTTCACCCTGGTACCGGGGATGGAGCTGTCCTGCGCCTACCGGGGTTCCAGCGTCCACCTGGTGTCCTACCTGTTCGACGCGGACCACCCCGGCCTGACGGAGGAGCTGCGCCGGGTCCGTTCCGACCGGGCCTCGCGCGCCGAGGAGATGGTCCACAAGCTCCGGGCCCAGGGCGTCGACGTGACCTGGGAGCGCGTGCTGGAGATCGCCGGCGCCGGACACGAGGAGTACGCCGACGCCAACACCATCGGCCGCCCCCACCTGGCCCGCGCGATCGTGGAGGTGGGTGCCGCCCGCAACGTCCAGGACGCCTTCGACCGGTGGATCGGCTCCGGGGGACCCGCCTACGCCTCCCGGTACGCCATCGACCCGGTGCGCGCGGTCGAGCTGGTCCGGGCCGCCGGAGGGGTGTGCTCCCTGGCCCACCCGGCCCGCGCCGAGGGCGCCCTCAACGGGGAGGTCCCCCTGGAACTGGTCGAGCGCATGGTCACCGCCGGACTCGGCGGCATCGAGGCCGACCACCCCTCGCACAACCGTGAGCAGACCCGCCACTGGCGCGGGGTCGCCGCCGACCTGGGCGTCGTGGTGACCGGTTCCAGCGATGACCACGGCTCGCTCACCGGGCACCGGCTGGGCGCCCGGACCACCGGGCCGGAGGCCTTCGAGGAACTGGTGGCGCCCGCCACGGGAGTACCCCTGATCAGGGGTTGAGACTGTCGGCGCCCGCCCGGAGTTCGGTACGGTACGGACCATCGCGCGCGGGCGCGACAATGGTCGCAGCATAACCACCCATATCGAACGAAGCGAAAGGTCTGACGCCGTGTTCTGGAAGCGGAAGCCGAAGAAGCAGGACGGCCCGGAGGCCACCGATTCCGCTGCGGAGGTCGCGGTGGACGACAAGGAGGCCGTCGAGGAGACCGGGGCCGAGGAGACGGCGAAGGCCGACACCGAGGTCGTGGCCGCCGAGAAGGAGACCTCCGCGAAGAAGGACGAGGCCGGGGAGGCCGAGGGGGCCGCGGCCGAGACCGACGGCGGTCCCGCCACGGACGTCGACGCCGAGGAGAAGACGGAGGAGGCCGAGGAGGCCGACTCCGACGACGCCACGGAGGACGAGGCCACGAAGGACGAGGCCACGGAGGTCGTGGCCGCCGAGAAGGCGGTCCCCCACATCTTCGCCGACGAGACCGAGGAGACCGGTGTCACCGGCCCCGACTCCGACGGCGTCACCCGTGTCCGCACCGCCGGCACCTTCGAGTTCGACGACGAGAAGTTCGATTTCGTCGGCAACACCTGGATCGTCGACGCCGACGACGAGGGCGTCATCGTCATCGACCCGGGTCCCGACGCCGAGGCCGTCCTGGAGGCCGTGGGCGAGCGCGACGTCTACCTCATCGCCTGCACCAACGCCTACAGCCCGCACATCGAGTCGGCGGTGAAGATCGCCGAGGAGACCGAGGCCTCGATCGCCCTGCACCCGCGCGAGATGCGCCTGTGGCGGCGTCTGCACGGCGCCGAGCACCGTCCGGACGTCGAGGTCGAGGGCGGCGGTTCCATGACCGTCGGCGACCTCCAGATCGACGTCCTGCCCCTGCCCGGCACCTCCACGGGCACCATCGGCTTCTCCATCGGCCAGCTCGGCGTCGTCTTCTGCGGCGACACCCTGCGCAAGGGTGAGCCCGGCATGGTCGGCAACACCTACATCGACTACACGACCCAGCTCGCCTCCATCGGCGAATCGCTGCTGTCGCTGCCGCCGGACACCCGCATCCTGCCCGACCGCGGCCCCGCCACCACCGTGGCCGCCGAGGGCAAGAACTTCGACACCTGGGTCTGACCCCAGCGACGCGCCCCGGCCCGCGAAGGGACCGGGGCGCGTCCGCGTGCGGGAGGTCAGCGACGGCCGACCGACTCCACCCCGTTCCAGAACGCGGTGAACGCGCTCGCCGTGGTCTCGGGGGCCTCCACGTTGGGGGAGTGGCCCGCGCCCGGCACGACGATCCGCCGGGCGTCCAGCCGTTTCGCCATGTCCTCCTGCGCGGCCGGCTCCCAGGCGTCGTCGTTCTCGCCGTAGACCACCAGGGTCGGCAGCTCCAGCGCGGCCAGCTCGTCCACCCGGTCGCGGGCGCCCAACAGGTCCTCGGCGCAGCGCAGCAGGCCCAGCGCGCTGCTCTCGACCAGCCGGTCGCGAAGGAAGGAACGCACGTGCTCATCGGGGGTGCGCTGCCGCGCTTCGGCGTCGAACCGCTCCTCCCACAGCTCTTCCAGCCGTTCCCGGGAGGGGTCCATGGACAACGCGGCGATGAGGGATCGGACGCGCATCGCGCCCTGACCCTGGAGGGCTGCGGGACCGCTGCACAGCAGCGTCAACGACGCCAGGTCGACCATCCCGCTCAGCGCGGTCTCGCGAGCCACCAGACCGCCGAAGGAGTGTCCCACCAGGTGGACCGGTGCGCGGCCACCGACGAGTTCGACGACCTCGGCGACGGCCTCGCCCAGCGAGGACAGCCGGTAGTCGGGGCGCTGCGCGCCCGGTGGCGGGGTGAGGGTCTCCGGCCCCGGGGACGCGTAGGTCCCGGGCAGGTCGATCGCGACCACCTCCCGGCCTGCCTGGGCCAGGGTCTGGAGGACCGCGATGAAGTCCTCCTTGCTGCCGGTGAAACCGTGCACGAGCACGGCGGGCGACAGCTCCACGCCCCCGGAGACGGGCAGTGCCCGCAACGCCGCCACCGGGCCGTAGGACAGGTCGAGATCGACTCGACGCACGCCGGGCGGCAGGTCGAGGAACTTAGGTGTACTCACGTCGGGTCACCCTAGACGATGACGGCCCGGTCCGTGGCGGACCCGGCCGGGGGCCGTGCGCGCCGGCGCGGTGCCTTCGGGCACCGCGCCCGCTCGGCGCCGTGGCACCCGGGGTGGGGCCACGGCCTCGGCGTTCGGTCAGGTGTTCTCCGGGTCACGACGGACGGCCGCGCCACTACGGGTGCGACGGCGACGGCGGACCTTGCGGGCGCCCTCACCGCCCTCGGACTCGCGCGCGGGCGCGGCGGGGGCCGCGGAGGCCGCCGCGGGGGCCTCGGTGCGCTCGGCGGCGGGTGCGGCCACGGGGGCCTCGGCACCCTTCACCGCGCTCTCACCGGAGCGGGTGCGACGACGCGGTCGGCCGCCCCTGCTCCGCCGGCGGCTCTCGTCGCGCTCCTGGTCGCGACCGTGGTCCCGCTCGCGACGACCGCGCTGGACCCGGGGGCCACCGGTGTCACCGATGTCCTCGATCTCCTCGGCCTCAAGACCGGCGTGCTCGTCGCGCTTGTCCGCGGCCAGCCGACCCTTGGTGCCCGCGGGGATGCCGAGCACCTCGAAGAAGTGCTTCGACGTGGAGTAGGTCTCCTCGGGCTCGTTGAACGGCAGGTCCAGTGCGGCGTTGATGAGCTTCCAGCGCGGCATCTCCTGCCAGTCGACGAACGTGATGGCGGTGCCGCTGCGTCCGGCCCGGCCGGTGCGGCCGATCCGGTGCGTGTAGGTCTTCTCGTCCTCGGGCGTCTCGTAGTTGACGACGTGCGTCACGTCGTCCACGTCGAGTCCGCGGGCGGCCACGTCGGTGGCGACCAGGATGTTGATCTTGCCGTTGCGGAAGGCCCGCAGGGCCCGTTCGCGCTGACTCTGGCCCAGGTCGCCGTGGACGGCGGCCACGGCGAAACCGCGGTCCTTCAGTTCGCCCGCCACCCGGTCACAGGCCCGCTTCGTCTGGCAGAAGACCATGCTCTGACCGTGGTCCTGCGACTGGATGAGACGGGCGAGCATCTCGATCTTGTCCATCTGGTGGGTGCGGAACGCGTGCTGGGCGATCCGGCCGGTGATGGCCGAACCGTCGATCTCGTTGTCGTCACCGGCCCGCACGTGGGTGGGCTGCCGCAGGTACTTGCGGGACAGGGAGACGATCTCACTCGGCATGGTCGCCGAGAAGAGCATCACCTGGCGCTCGGTCGGGATCTTGGTGAGGATGCGCTCGATGTCGGGCAGGAAGCCGAGGTCGAGCATCTTGTCGGCCTCGTCCAGGACCACCGCGCCGACCCCGTCGAGCCGCAGGTGCTTCTGGTTCTCCAGGTCGAGCAGGCGGCCCGGGGTGCCGACGACGACGTCCACACCCTCCTTGAGGCCGTTGATCTGCGGCTCGTAGGAGCGGCCGCCGTAGACGGTCAGGATGCGGGAGCCGCTGCGCTTGCCCGCGGTGGTCAGGTCCGCCGCGACCTGGATGGCCAGCTCGCGGGTGGGGACGACGACCAGGGCCCGGGGGCTCTTCGACGTCCCGGGGGTCTGCTGCGCCCGCTGGAGCAGGGGCAGGCCGAAGGCCAGGGTCTTACCGGTACCGGTACGGGCCTGTCCGATGATGTCGCTGCCGCCGAGTGCGATCGGCAGGGCCAGTTCCTGGATGGGGAAGGGCTCGATGATCCCCTCCGCCTCCAGGGCGTCGGCGAGTTCCACGGTCACACCGAGGTCGCGAAAGGTGATCCGGGGCTGTTGTGTGTCTTCTGTGATGCTCAGGGCTCAGGCCTCCATCTTGGCGGTGACGCGAGTGGCGTCGCCGCGTCGGGATCGCGGTCGCGGGCGGCTTTCGAGGGCCGCCGCGGAAGGCGCGGCTCGCCGTCCGTTCCGGGGGAACGGTGCGGCGGCGCTGCCGTCGGATCCGTGGCCCGGGGGCTCCCGGCCGAATATCGGATCCATCCGCTCGGCGCGCTCCCGTTTTCCATCGGGGGCCCGCCGTGGGTCGTCGGGTTCGTTCGCGCGGCCTTCGGCCACCATCGGGTGACCGGGTCGCGCGGCGGGTGCGGCGTCCGTACGGCGCCGCCGCGTGCGGGAACGTCCCCGCGTGCGTTGAGGAGAGGTCCGTTTCGGCCGCACACGCAGGTCGTCACGCAGAGTCTAGCCGGTGCCCCGGCCGATGGACATGGACGTTCACCGGGCCGGACGGACGACTTGGACCTACCCGTCCCCAGCACGTGCAACCGCACCGTCGGAACGTTTAGTCCCCGGTTCGGTGTGAGAACCGCCGAGCGATACCCTGGCGGGCATGACCAAAGGCCCCTCTGTGAACCCCGGTGTGATCGACCTCCTCGGCCTGTTGGCCTACGCCGAGCTGGGTTCCTTCTTCCGGCTCGCCGGTGACGCGGTCTTGGCCCCGACCCTGCGCGGCAAGGGCCGGCTGGCCGGTCTGGCCGCCACGGAGCAGTCGCACTACCAGGTGCTCCGCGACCGGCTGGAGGAGCTGGGGGTCGACCCCGAGGAGACCATGGCCCCCTTCGTGGAGCCGCTGGACGCCTGGCACGCGCGCACCGAGCCCAAGACCTGGTTGGAGAGCCTGGTCAAGACCTACGTCGCCGACGGCATCGCGGGTGACTTCTACCGCCGTGTCGCCGAACTGGCCGACGACGAGACCCGGGCCCTGGTCGAGGGGGTGCTCGCCGAGACCGGCCGTGCCGAGTTCGTCGCCGAGACGGTGCGCGAGGCCCTCGCGCAGGACCCGGTCCTGGCCGGTCGACTGTCGCTGTGGGCGCGCCGCCTGGTCGGCGAGGCGCTCAGCCAGGCCCAGACGGTCGCCGTGGACCGTCCCCGACTGGCCGCGCTCCTCGCCGAGGGTGTGGAGAGGCCGGGGGACTCCGGGGAGGGCGTCACCGGCCTGGGCGATCTGGCCGCGGTGAGCCGCATGTTCGCCTCTCTCACCGACCGGCACGCCGCCCGCCTGGAGGCGATGGGGCTGAGCGCCTGATCCGGGCGTCCGCGGGTCTTCGCCCGAGCTTCCGTCCGTGTCCGGATTCACCGTCGAGGGCGACCGCCCTCTGTTCTGTACGGGTTCTTGACCCGCGCTTGGGGACACTCTGGTCAAGAGCGGGTAATTTCCAACACTTTCGTGACGATCGGTTGGGGCCCGGACGTAAACTCGATGACGATTCCCGTGTCTCGACCACCCCGAGTAGGTACTTCCATGCCCCGTGGGACCTCCGTGCGCCACCCGCTGGCCGGACTCACCCGTGACTTCCATCGGATCGGCCCCCTGGACGGCCGACTCGCCCCCTGGATGTGCGCTGAGCTGGACCAGCACGCCGCACAGGTGTGCGACGGCATCGTCGCCGCCGGCGGCGAGGTGACCGCCCGGACCCTCGGCACCTACCTCCACGGTTTTCTCGACGGGTGCCTCGAACGCGGCTGGGATTCCGCGGCCGTCGAGTACGACTGGGAGACACTCCGTGTACTCGCCATCTGCCGCTTGGCGAAGGAGCGCGGTTTCGTCCGCTAGGTTGTTGCCATCCGCAGGCACCGATGTGACCGACGACGCGCTCTCCCTCTCGGTCACCCGCCCCGCCCCGTTCACCGGCGAGAATCCCCTTCACGGGCTTAGGCTGGGAGCATGGGCGACCCCACGGCGGCCGGAACGCGACCCGGGATCGGAACCGGGCGCGGGGCACTGCGGAATGCAACGTGGGATCCACGGTGTTATGCCGGTCCGGAGTGGACCGGACACCGTGACTGGCGGAGCGGCCCGCGGGAGCCGCGAGAAAGGAATGGCGAATGAGGAGCGGTCGGCATGGGGCGGCGCGCCCACCGGTCGGCGTCCTGATCCAACAGGATCGCGTCGACTTCGCGCTTTTCGCACTGATCTTCGTCGTCGCGCTGGCCTCGATGGCCTTCAGCGGTCCCGGCAGTGCGGTCTTCTGGCTGGCGCTGGTGCCCATGGTCGCCACCGTGGTCCTGGCCTTTCGGCGGATCGAGCACCTGTCCCGCCTGGAACTGCGCGACTCGGAGTTCCTCTAGGTCGCCGACACGGGTGACATCGGAGACGACGGGAGGGCGGGGCCGTGAGGCCCCGCCCCTCCCTTATCTCCCTTGTCTCCTCTGTCCGACACCTCTCCGATATCCGGCTCCTTTCTCCTCGACAGCACTCCTGATGCGCCTGTGACCCGTCAGGCGCCGCCCTCGGTGTGTTCGGCCGTGCTCGCCCCGGCCTTGCGGGGGCTCTCGGCCGGCGTCGCGGTCCCGGCCGCGGGACGGCCCATGGCGGCCTTGCGTCCTGCCTGGTAGCTGCTCTGCTCGGCGAGTCGGCCGGTCTCCTCCTCGGCCCGGTTCAACCAGTGTTCCCAGCGGCTCTGCATCGGCCGGATCAGACCACCGCCGACACCGACCACGAGGATGCCTCCGACGGTGGCCAGCACGGCGATGAGCACCGGCGTGGTCACGGTCGTGGCGATGCCCATCTGGTTGAGCGCCGCGATGACACCCAGGGCCAGGATGGCCACACCCGCGATGTTGCCCAGCAGGCGGCCGTAGGACAGCCCCCCGAGCGCCCCGCTGATGATGTCCCTGACGGCCTTGGCGATCATCGCGGTCACGACCACGATGATGAGCGCGACGATGCCGCGCGGCATCCAGGCGATGACATCGTTGAGAAGCGTGCTCACCGGGTTCGGTCCGAAGACGTTGAACGCGAGTGTGAACACGAACAGCAGGGCGACGTAGTAGATGATCTTCCCGCACAGCTCGCTGGCGCTCCATCGGCTGCGCTCGAAGTACTCGCCCACCCCGCCGCGGTGGAGCGCGCGATCCAACCCTGCGCCGTGCAGGCCCTTGGCGACGGCCTTGCCCACGAGCCAGGCGATGAACCAGCCCACCACGAGGATGATGAGAAAGCCGATCAGCAACGGCACGAAGGCCGCCACTGACTGCCAAGCGGTCGACAGACCCTGACCCACGTCCATGACGTCTTCACCCCCAAGTCGCTCGCTCCATTCGGTCGTACCGAAAGGTCGCCGTTCGAAAGCGGCGAAGAGAGGCGCGGTGCCCCTCAATCCGGCGATACCCGGAGCGCTCGTTTCAAATCATTTATCGAGGGCTGATCAGGGGTATTGCTTTTTCTTTGTCCTTTGTTGGCGAAGACAGGGGTGATAAATGTTTCCCAGGGGAGGACAATGCGCCCGGAAGGCGGTATCCCGGACATGGGAAAGGGCCCCGGGCGCGTACACCCGGAGCCCTTCGGCACGTCCGTGTCCCGACCCTCGCGGTCGGTCGCGCGGGGTCAGGAACCCCGCGCCTCCTCGCCGCCGCGATGCAGGTCCCAACCGCTGATCCCGCGCCATGCCAGGCGGGCCACCAGTAGTTCGGCGGCGTCCTTGGGCACCGATCCCCGCGTGTTGATCCAGTAGCGGGCGCTGGTCTCGGCCATGCCGACCAGGCCGATGCTCAACAGGTGCGCCTCCTCGTCGGAGATGCTGGTGTCCTGCCGGATCACCTCGCCGATGAGTTCGGCGCAACGCTGGAACGTCTGCTCGCTCTTCTCGCGCACGGCCGGCAGATTGCGCAGGTCCGATTCGAAGACCAGGCGGAACGCCTCACCGTCGCCCGCCACGAAGTCGAAATAGGCGCGGAAACTGGCGATGACCCGCTGGCGGTTGTCATCGGTGCTCTCCAGCGCCTCGCGCTGTTTTTCGACCAGGGCCTCGGAGTGTTCCTCCAACAGCGCCAGGTACAGCTCCAATTTCCCGGGGAAGTGCTGGTAGAGCACCGGCTTGCTGACACCCGCGCGGTCGGCGATCTCGTCCATCGCGGCCGCGTGGTACCCGCGGGCGACGAAGACCTCCTGCGCCGCGGCCAGAAGTTGTCGGCGGCGCCTGACCCGGGGCAGACGGGTGCCCCGGGAGCGGGCGTCTGAAGGAGCTGTCACACCCACACCCTCCGAACTCGGCATGGCAGATGCACGCCATCATCGGACATCTGCGTGGCTGACACCGTCGCACACGTCATCGGCTCATGACACGCCCCACGGCTTTTCGGCCATCTTACTCCTGCGTAAGTTCCCTGTGACATAGGTGTTCCCCCGACCACGGCGCGCGCGGCCCGGGGGCGGGGTCACCGGTGCTCATCGTCGTCGCCCCCGGCTTCGCGGAGCTGTTCCACCACGTCGGCCTCGTTCGCGGTGGGGAAATCCTCGTTCTCGGCGCGCTCCAGCCAGTCCTCGTCCCCCGTCTCGGTGGCCGGCAGTCGCTGCTCGGCCGCGTCGGCCTCGGGGACCGCGGCGATCGGGTCCTCCCCGGGCGCGGGACGTGTCCTCGGATCTTCGGTCACGGGTCCTCCCAACGTCGTCGGACGTACCGCCGACACTACCCGCCGCCCGCCCGACGCAGGGGGAGGCGAACGCCGGGAGCGGATCGGCGGGTCAGGTGGGTGTCCGCCCCGCACGACGTGAGCGGGTCGGAGGCGCGTGTCACGTCTCCCCGGGCTGGGAATGGAAAACCCCACCCGTTAGGTTGGGTATGAGTGCAAGCACGCTTCGCGCCCCGCGACCCCCGCACCCGTGGTCTTCCTTCGGGCGGTGTGAAGCATCACGAATCAGACATGAGGAGTCACCGTGTCGCTGCCGCCGCTGGTGGAACCAGCTGACGAGCTGACCGTGGACGAGGTGCGTCGCTATTCCCGGCACCTGATCATCCCCGACGTGGGCATGGACGGGCAGAAGCGCCTGAAGAACGCCAAGGTGCTCGTCGTCGGCGCGGGCGGCCTGGGTTCCCCGGCGCTGCTCTACCTCGCCGCCGCGGGCGTGGGCACGCTCGGCATCATCGACTTCGACGTCGTCGACGAGTCCAATCTCCAGCGCCAGATCATCCACGGCCAGAGCGACGTCGGCCGTCCCAAGGCCGAGTCGGCCCGCGACAGCGTCAAGGAGGTGAACCCCAACGTCGAGGTGATCCTCCACCAGGACCGCCTGGACTCCGACAACGCCCTGGAGATCTTCGCGGACTACGACCTGATCCTGGACGGGACCGACAACTTCGCGACCCGCTACCTGGTCAACGACGCCGCCGTCATCCTCGACAAGCCGTACGTGTGGGGTTCCATCTACCGCTTCGACGGTCAGGTGAGCGTCTTCTGGAACGAGTACGGGCCTCAGTACCGCGACCTGTACCCGGAGCCCCCGCCGCCCGGTATGGTCCCCTCCTGCGCCGAGGGCGGCGTCCTGGGAGTGCTGTGCGCCTCCATCGGTTCCGTCATGGTCAACGAGGCCATCAAGCTGATCACCGGCATCGGTGAGCCGCTCGTGGGCCGGTTGCTCATCTTCGACGCCCTGGAGATGAGCTGGCGCGAGGTGAAGATCCGCAAGGACCCCGACACCGAGCCGGTCACCGAGCTCATCGACTACGAGGCCTTCTGCGGCGTCGTCTCCGAGGAGGCGACCCAGGCCGCCGCCGGGTCGACGATCACCGCCGGCGAGCTCAAGGAACTCCTCGACGTCAAGCCCGACGAGATCTTCCTCGTGGACGTGCGGGAGAAGAACGAGTACGAGATCGTCAGCATCCCGGGTGCCACGCTCATCCCCAAGGGCGAGTTCCTCAACGGCAAGGCCTTCGAGAAGCTGCCCCAGGACAAGCGCGTGGTCCTGCACTGCAAGTCGGGCGTCCGCTCCGCGGAGGCGCTGGCCGTGGTCAAGTCCGCCGGTTTCGCCGACGCGGTGCACGTCGGCGGCGGCGTCCTGGCCTGGGTCAACCAGGTCGACCCCAGCCTGCCCGCGTACTGACCCGGTCACCTGCACCGTTCGGACGGCGTCGGGATCTCCCGGCGCCGTTCGCCGTATCGGGGACGCGAGTGGGTACAGGTCCCTACGAGGGCCGTCGACCGAGAGTCGGGGGCGGCCCGGCCGCAGGGAGGTGGCGCTATGCGCGAGAAGGGACGTCGGACGGACTGGGTGGCGATCGCCGCCGGTCTGGCCTTGGGGTTGAGCTTCCTCTGGCACGGGATGTACGGGTTCAGCGGGGGCGCGCTGTTCGTGCTCGGCCTGGGTGTCATCCTGGCCTCGGTCATCTCGCTCACCCGGCCCGGTGCGCTGTCCGGCGAACTCGCCGTGCTGGCCATCGGCGTACTGGTGTTCACGATGCCGTGGCTCCTGGGTTACACCCACCTGCCCCTGGCGGCCTGGACCGCCTGGATCATCGGCGGCGGTATCGCCCTGCTGGGCGCCTACGGCCTGACGCAGGCCGGCCGGACCCGCCGACGCGACCCCGAATCCATGTGGGGCACCAACGCGAACGAGATGCCCACCTGACCCGCGATCCCCGGGGCCGGCGCCGTACGGCGCCGGCCCCGGCGCACGTGTCGTCGCCCCCGGCTAGGGTGTGGCCGTGTTCATCGACGAGGAGGGCGGCCCCGACGACTACGCCGAGGAGGTCCTCGCCGTGGTCGAACGGATCCCGCCGGGACGGGTGATGTCCTACGGCGACATCGCCGAGTACGTCGGGCAGGGCGGGCCGCGCCAGGTCGGCTCGGTCATGTCCGCGTGGGGCGGTGCCGTGCCCTGGTGGCGGGTGGTCCGCTCCGACGGCCGACCTCCCTCCGGCCACGAGGTGAGAGCCTTGTCGCACTACGCCGCCGAGGCCACCCCGATGCGCCCCGGAAGCGACCGGGTGGACATGCGACAGGCCCGATGGGACGGGGAAAGCGGAGGCTGAGGGCACCGCCGGGGCGGCGGAGGCCGTTCGGGACGGTCGGCACCCTCTGGTGAACTGGTGGGGTGAACACATCCCCGTACCGTCTCGTGCGGCGCCCCCACCGGGTGCAGCCGCCGCCGGTGCTGGACGAGAACCAACGCAAGGTCGTCGACCACGAGGGCGGCCCCCTCCTGGTGCTCGCCGGTCCCGGCACCGGCAAGACCACCACCATCGTGGAGGCCGTCGTCGACCGCATCGACAACCGAGGCGTGGACCCCTCCCGCGTCCTGGTGCTCACCTTCGGCCGCAAGGCCGCCCAGGAGTTGCGCGAGCGCATCACCGCCCGGCTGCGCCGCACCACCCGCGAACCGCTCGCCCTCACCTTCCACGGGTACGCCTACGCGCTCATCCGCCGTGAGTTCCAACGGATGGGCGACCGACCGCCCCGACTGCTGTCGGGGCCCGAACAGCTCATGGAGGTCCGCGAACTCCTGCGCTGGGAGGCCGCGGACGGCGGCTCTGACTGGCCCGAACGGCTGCGTCCGGCCTTGGAGACGCGCGGATTCGCCGAGGAGCTGCGCGACTTCCTCATGCGCGCCGAAGAGCGCGGCCTGGGCCCCGACGCCCTGGCCCGCCTCGGTCGCGAACGCGGCCGTGACGACTGGGAGTCCGCGGCCGGCTTCCTGTCCCGTATGAACGGCCGGTTCGACATCGCGCCCGTGCCCACCCTCAACTACGCCGAACTCGTCCGGATCGCCGCCGGCCTGCTCTCCGATCCCGAAGTGCAGGAACGCGAGCGCTCCGCCCACGAGATCGTGTTCGTCGACGAGTACCAGGACACCGATCCCGCCCAGGAGGAGCTGTTGCAGGCCCTGGCGGGGGACGGCCGCGACCTCATCGCCGTCGGCGATCCCGACCAGTCCATCTACGCCTTCCGCGGCGCCGAGGTGCGCGGCATCCTGGAGTTCCCGCACCGTTTCCCCACCGTGCGCCGTGGGCCCGCCCCGGTGGTGGCGCTGCGCACCTGCCGCCGCAGCGGCGCGGACCTGCTCGCCGTCAGCCGCGCGGTCACCCGGCGTCTGCCCGCCGTCGGCTCCGCCCCCGGCCACGTCAACGAACACCGCGCCCTGGCCCCCGCCGACGGCGTCCCCACCGGGCGGGTGCGCCTGCTCATGGCCGACAGCCCCACTCAGGAGGCGGCGGTCATCGCCGACACCCTGCGCCGCGCCCACCTCGTGGACGGCGTCCCCTGGTCGGACATGGCGATCCTGGTGCGCTCCGCCACCCGCCAGCTCCCGGTGCTGCGCCGTGCCCTGACCGCCGCGTCGGTGCCCGTCGCGGTCGGCGCCGACGAACTCCCCGTGGCCGCCGAACCCATCGCGCGGCCCCTGCTGGCCCTCATCCGGTTCGGGCTGAGCCCCGGGGAACTCGACGACGACACCGCCCGCGACCTGCTCACCGGGCCCTTCGGCGACGCCGACGCCATCGGCCTGCGCCGGCTCACCCGCGCCCTGCGCCGCCTGGACCTGGACCGGGCCGCCGCCGAACGCGGGAACGGCGAAGGCGAGGGCGGCTACCGTCCCGCCGCCCGTCTCCTCGTCGACGCCCTGCGCGAACCCGCCGACCTCACCCTGATCGAACCCGAGGTGGCCGCACCGGCCGTGCGCATCGCCACCGCCCTGGCCACCGTCCGCGAGCTCGACGCCCGGGGCGCCGACGCCGAGCAGGTCCTGTGGCGGTTGTGGCGCGACAGCGGTCTGTCCGACCGGCTGCTGCGGTCCAGCCTCGCCGGGGGACGCCGGGGCGCCGCCGCCGACCGCGACCTCGACGCCGTGGTCGCCCTGTTCGAGAGCGCCGCCCGCTACTGCGACCGGCTCCCTCCCGGCACCCCCGAGGGTTTCCTCGCCGACCTCGCCGCCCAGGAGATCCCCGGCGACAGCCTCGCCGAGCGCGCCCCGGAGGGCGAATCGGTGCGCATCCTCACCGCCCACCGGTCCAAGGGACTGGAATGGGGACTGGTGGTGGTCGCCGGCGTCCAGGAGGGCGACTGGCCCGACCTGCGCCTGCGCGGCTCCCTGCTGGGGGTGGAGGAACTCATCGACGTCGACGTGCACACCGCCGACTCCTCCGGCGCCGCCATGGCCTCCAAGCTCCTCGACGAGGAGCGACGCCTGTTCTACGTCGCGCTCACCCGTGCCCGGCACACCCTCGTGGTCACCGCCGTGGGCGGTGAGGACGCCGAGGAACGCCCCTCCCGCTTCCTGAACGAGATGGGCGTCGGCGACCCCGAACCCGTCGGCACCGGCGTGCGCTGGCTGTCGCTGCCCTCCCTGGTCGCCGACCTGCGTTCGGTCGTCACCGACCCGAGCGCGCCGGGCGCCCTGCGCGACGCGGCCGCCGTCCACCTGGCCCGCCTCGCCGAACAGGGGGTGCGCGGGGCCGACCCCGCCGAGTGGTACGCCCTCACCCCGTTCTCCGACGACCGACCCCTCGCCGACGAGGGCGACACGATCCGGGTCTCGCCCTCCCAGGTGGAGAGCTTCACCAACTGCCAGCTGCGCTGGCTGCTGGAACGCGCCGCCGGGGCCTCCTCCGGCGACTCCGCGTCCGCGCTGGGCACCATCGTGCACGCCGTCGCGGTCCTGGTCGCCCAGGGCACCGCGCCGGAGGACATCGACCGGCGCATGGACGAGATCTGGGTCGACCTGGACTTCGGCGGCCCGTGGCAGTCCGACAAACAGCGCGAACGCGCCGACACGATGGTCCGCAAACTCCTCACCTGGGACGCCGCCAACGACCGCGAACTCGTCGTCACCGAGGAGGGGTTCAAGGTCGAGGTCGGCGGTATCGAGATCACCGGCCGTGTCGACCGGCTCGAACGCGACGAACGGGGACGCGCCGTCGTCGTGGACATCAAGACCGGCGCCGCCAAGGCCGAGGACCTCGAACGCCACCCCCAGCTCGGCGTCTACCAGATGGCCGTGCTCAAGGGCGCGTTCGCCGAACTCGGCCTCACCGAGCCGGGCGGGGCGATGCTCGTCCAGCTCGGCGAGAAGCTCAAGGCCGCCCGCGAGCAGGTGCAGGCGCCTCTCGGAGAGGACCCCGACCCCCGGTGGGCGCAGGACCTCGTCATCGGCGTCGCCACCGGTATGGGCGGCTCCCGGTTCACCGCCACCCGCAACAAGGGATGCAGATCGTGCGCCGTGCGCGCCTGCTGCCCGGTTCAGGACGAGGGCAGACATGTCTGAAGCCCACCCCCACCCCCATCCCGACCCCCGCCCCCACCCCCGGTTCACCCCCGCGGAACTCGCCCGGGTCCTCGGACGGCCCGAACCCACCGCCGAACAGTCCGAGGTGATCTCCGGTCC
The DNA here is from genome assembly GCF_028882275.1 of Nocardiopsis sp. N85. Lineage (GTDB taxonomy): Bacteria > Actinomycetota > Actinomycetes > Streptosporangiales > Streptosporangiaceae > Nocardiopsis > Nocardiopsis lambiniae. The sequence goes on along the minus strand of NZ_JARBUT010000003.1, from coordinate 237,463 downwards.
CCTGGAACCCGGGGTGGTCATCGCCGGCGCGGGTTCGGGCAAGAGCGAGACCATGGCCTCCCGGGTCGTGTGGCTGGTCGCCAACGGGTACGTCCGTCCCGAGCAGGTCCTCGGTCTGACCTTCACCCGCAAGGCCACCGCCGAACTCGCCGAACGCGTGCGCAAACGCCTCGACCAGGTGCGGGAGAAGCTGGGCGAGGACGTGATCGGTGAGGGCGTCCTCGACGGCGAGCCCACCGTGTCCACCTACAACGCCTACGCCGGGCGCATCGTGGCCGACCACGCCCTGCGCGAGGCCGTCGAACCCACCGCGCGGCTGCTCAGCGAGGGGCAGTCCTGGCAGCTGGCCGCCCGGATCGTCGGCGAGTACGACGGGCCCATGGACCTGATCACGGTGGGCGCGGACACCGTCATCGAACGGGTGCTGCACCTTTCGGGGGAGATCGCCGACCACCTCACCACACCGGAGAAGGTGCGCGGCATCGGACGCTGGCTCCGGTCGCAGGTGGACGTCCTGAAGAAGACCACCAAGGAGACCCGCGACCTGGTCGACACCCAGCGGCGGCGCGAACAGCTCCTGCCGCTGGTGGAGCGCTACGAACACGCCAAGCACATCCGGGAGGCGATGGACTTCGGCGACCAGATGGCGCTGGCCGCCCGCATCGCCGAGCACCACCCCGAGGTCGGGCTCATCGAACGCGGTCGGTTCCGGGTGGTGCTGCTGGACGAGTACCAGGACACCAGCCACGCCCAGCTCGTCCTGCTGCGCTCGCTGTTCGGCGAGGGGCACGCCGTGACCGCCGTCGGTGACCCCTGCCAGTCCATCTACGGGTGGCGGGGGGCGATCGCCGCCAACCTCACCCGGTTCCCCACCGACTTCCCGGCCGCCCCGGGCCGCCCCGCCGCCGTGCGCGAGCTGTCCACGAGCTTCCGCAACGGCGAACGGATCCTGGGGGTGGCCGGCTGGATCTCCGAGGAACTGCGGGCCGAGGCCGCCGAGGTGCCGATCCTCTACCCGGGACCGGCCCGTCGAGGGCGAGGACGGTCCGACGTCGCCCTGTTCCGCACCGAGTCCGAAGAGGCCGCCTGGATCGCCTCGCGCATCGCCGAACTGGTCAAGGGGGTGCGCCGCGATCCGGAGACCGCGCCGGACGGGCTGCCCTGGCCGGCCGGTGAGACGGGCGGCGCCCGGGACGGCGGGGTCGGACCGGGCGACATCGCGGTGCTGTGCCGTCGCCGGGCCCAGTTCCCGGCGCTGCGCGAGGAACTGGAGGCGCGCGGAGTCCCCGTCGAGGTCGTGGGCCTGGGCGGACTCATGCTGGTGCCGGAGGTGCGCGACATCATCGCGACCCTGCGGGTGGTGCACGACGCGGCGGCGGGAAACGAACTCGCCCGACTCCTCACGGGGCCGCGCTGGCGGCTGGGGCCGCGCGACCTGGCGGCGCTGGGGGCGCGGGCCACCGAACTGGCCCGGCACTCCCGGCGCGACCTCACCGAGGACGGGCCCGAGGACGACGACCGCGACGACGTGCTGCGTCGCACCGTGCTGGACCTGACGGCCGAGAGCGGCAGCCTGGTGGACGCGGTGGACGACCCGGGGGAGGTCGAAGCCTACTCCGAACTCGGGTACGAGCGGCTGTCGCGGCTCTCCGAGGAGCTGCGCTCCTTGCGCAAACTCGTGGGGCAGCCGTTGCCGGACCTCATCACCGAGGTCGAGCGGATGCTGGGACTGGACATCGAGGTGGCGGCCCGCAGCGGTCGCGAACCCCTGTCGGCGCGCGCCGATCTGGACGCGTTCGTCGACCACGCCGTCCGGTTCGTCGGTAACAGCGAGGACCCCGGTCTGGGGAGTTTCCTCGGTTACCTGCGGGCGGCGGAGGAGAACGAGAGCGGCCTGGCGCCGGGGGAGCGGGTCGGCGGATCCGACAGCGTCAAGCTCATGACCATGCACGGGGCCAAGGGGCTCCAGTGGCCGGTGGTGTTCGTGCCGGGGATCAGCGGGGGACGCAACCCCGTGTTCCCGGCCGCCGCCCGCAACTCCCTGGCCTGGGTCAAGGCCGACCACCTGCTGCCCTACCCGCTGCGGGGGGACCGCGACAGCCTGCCCGTGCTGGGCGGTGTGGACAAGGGGGCGATCACCGCGTTCAAGGAGGAGGAGACGGCCCGCCACCTCATGGAGGAACGCCGCCTGGCGTACGTGGCGGTGACCCGGGCCTCGTTCCTGCTCGTGTGCACGGGGCACTGGTGGGGGCGCACGGGGACCACGCCCCGGGGCCCGTCGGTCTTCCTGGAGGAGATCCGCGAGGCCTGTGAGCGAGGGGCCGGTCGCGTGGTCGCGTGGGCGGACCCGCCGGAACTCGACGAGACCAACCCGCACGACGACGAGGAGGGGGAGGCCGTGTGGCCGCCCCTCCAGGGCGACCCGCAGAGCGACGGGGAGGCCACCCCGGGCACCCTCGCCCAGGTGGAGGGGGCGGTGACCCGCCGGGCGCAGATCGAGGCGGGCGCCGTCCTGGTGGAGCGGGCCCGGGCGGCGCTGCGCGAGGGGAGGGCGGTGCCTCCGGACCCGGCGCGGCACGAGAAGCTGGGCCGACGGCTTCAGGGGTGGGAGCGGGACACGCACCTTCTCCTGGCGCACCGCGACCGGGAGGCGCGCCGGGCCGACGACGGGACCGTCCAGGTGGAGCTGCCCGACCACCTGTCGGTGTCGTCGATGGTGTGGCTGGCCCGCGACCCGGCGGGGCTCGCCCGGCAGATCCGGCGGCCGCTGCCCCGTCCGCCGGCGCCGCACACGCGGCGGGGGACGGCGTTCCACACCTGGCTTGAGCGGCGGTTCGGGCTGGGAACGGCGACCCTCCTCGATGAGCTGCCGGGGGCGGCCGACGAGACCGCCGGAGAGGACGAGGACCTGGAGGAGCTTCAGCGGCTCTTCGAGGAGAGCGAGTGGGGGAGACGGATCCCGAGCGAGGTCGAGGTGCCGTTCGAGACGGTGATCGGCGACCGTCTCATCCGCGGCCGGATGGACGCGGTGTTCCACGACCCGGAGACCGGACGTTACGACGTGGTCGACTGGAAGACGGGGCGCCCTCCGCGGAACGCGCGCGAGCGGAGCGCCGTCGGTGTGCAGCTCGCGGCCTACCGGCTGGCCTGGGCCGACCTCCAGGGCGTACCGCTGGAGGAGGTGCGCGCGGCGTTCCACTACGTGCGAGCGAACGAGACCGTGCGCCCCTCGGACCTTCTGGACGCCGACGGCCTGGCCGCCCTCATCGAGTCGGTCCCCGAACCCGGCGGCTCCGCTCCGACGGACGGGTCGTCGGCCCCGGGGGAGAGCCGCCCGCGCCCGGCGTCCCCCCGCCGGCCGAAGCACGACCCCCGTCCGCGCGGCGACGCCCGCCCGGACGACGGTCGGGTCGACCGCGCCGTGGAGTGAGTCCGGTCGTGCGGACCGCCCCGGGTGCGAAGGGGAAAAGGGTCGGCGTGGCTCGGGCGGACGTGCGAGGATCGGCGGCCATGGAGACGATCGCGACCGCCGTCGCGGCACGGCACGGGATCCCGCCCGGTGAGGTGACGGCCCTGCCCGCCGGGGTGGCCAATCATGTGCTGGCACTGGGGGACGCACTCGTGCTGCGGATCCCCCGGGACTCCGGTTTCGAGGAGGATCTGCGCAAGGAGGCGGCGCTCATCCCCGCCGCGCGCGCCGCCGGGGTGCGCACACCGGCGCTGGTCGGGTTCACCGATGGCGCGCCGCCGACGATGCTGCTGGAGCGGGTCCCCGGCACCGACCTGGTCGGGCGCGAACCGAGCCGGGGCGTGCTGGTCGACCTCGGGGAACAGCTGGCGAGAACGCACGCGATCCCCGTCCCGCCCGGCCTTCCCCGTGACACCGGTACCCCGGATCCGGCGGCCCTGGTCGGCCGCGTACGCGACGACGGTCTCATCGACTCCGGAACCGCCGACCGGCTGCGCGTCTGGTGCGAGGATCTCGCCCATCGGTCGCCCGCCGAGGTCCGACCCACCCTGATCCACGGGGACATCGCCCCCCAGAACCTCATCGTGACCGCGGACGGCGCTCTCTCCGGGATCGTGGACTGGGGCGACGCGGCCGTGGCCGACCCCGCCACCGACTTCGCCAAGCTGCCGCCCGCCTGGCTGCCCGCCGTGCTGGAGGGGTACGGCGGCGAGGGCTGGGAGGCGCGGGTGCTCCGGCACCACCTCACCTGGGCCCTCGGCCGGTTGGCGTCGCCGGACCCCGTGCCGGGGGGACGCCACTGGACGGCGCCGCCCCTGAGCCGGATCCTCGGTCTGCTGTGTTTCCTCGCGTCGGGCCCGCCCGAGCCGTGGCCCTCGCTCGCCCCACCCTCCTGAGCGGTCAGGCGTGTCCCTCCGCCAGGTGCAGCCCGACCACTCCCGCCAGGATCAGCAGGACGCAGCCGATCCGCAGCGGGCTCGCGCTCTCGCCCAGCATCGTGATCCCCGCCAGCACCACCCCGCTCGCGCCCAGACCCACCCACACGGCGTACGCGGTGCCGACGGGCAGGTCGCGCAGCGCCAACGCGAGCAGGCCGAAGCTCACCGCCGCCGCGCCGACGGTCACCACGCTCGGCCACAGCCGGGTGAACCCCTGCGACTCCTTCATCGCCAGCGCCCACACCACCTCCAGCGCGGCGGCCGCGGCGAGCAGCACCCAGGCGGTCGGGAACCAGTCCGGCGGCCCGCTCACGCGTTCGCTCCCGCGTCGACCAGGATCGACGTCCCGGTGATGCTGCGCCCACCCGGCCCGGCCAGGTGCGCCACCGACGCGGCCACGTCCTCGGGTGAGCAGTAGCGACCCAGGGCCGTGAACGCGCGCTCGGCGTCGGCGCCGGGCCCGTCCGCCGGATTCATGTCGGTGTCGGTCGACCCCGGGTGGACGAGGTTCACCGTGATCCCCCGGGGACCGAGTTCACGGGCGAGGGAGCGGGTCAGCCCCGACAGGGCGGACTTGCCGGTCGAGTACAGCACGGCCTCCGGGAGGGCTGCGCGTTCGCTCAGGTTGGTGCCGACACCGATGATCCGGTCACCGGGCCCCATGTACCGGACGGCCGCCTGGGCGGCGACGAACGCGGCGCGGGCGTGGACGGCGATCGCCCGATCGAAGTCGGCGACGGTGAACTCCTCGAACGGCCCGAAGGGCGCCACCCCCGCGTTGTTGACCAGGATGTTCGGCCCGCCGAGTCGTTCGTGGACGAGGTCGACGGTCGAGCGCAGGGCCTCGGGGTCGCCCGAGTCGGCGCGGACGGCGAGTGCCCGCACGCCGAGGGCCTCGGCGTCCCGGACGACCTCCCGGGCGCGTTCCTCGGAACGGGTGTGGGTGAGGGCGACGTCGGCCCCGTCTGCGGCGAGGCGGAGGACGATCGCGGCGCCGATGCCACGGCTGCCTCCGGTGACGAGTGCGGTGCGTCCTTCGAGGGGGCGGATGCTGCGGGCCATGGACGGCTCCCGGTTCGTGGATGGGTGATCCGATACCCCGACACTAAGTGGAATTAATTCCGTTTTCAAGTGGCGCGGGGGGTCCCACCGCGGATCCGGCTATAATCGCGACGCATCCGCAGGTCGGCCACGGGCCACCCGGAGTCCCGAGGGAGGACGGTCACGTGAGCGGTCGCGCCCCTCGACGCCCGCCGTTGCCGATGGCCGGGCAGACCCGCCCCGAACGCGCCGACGCGGCGCGCAATCGCAGGCTCCTCCTCGCCGCCGCCCACGAGATCCTCGCCGAACAGGGCGTCGGCGGCATCACCCTGGAGGCCGTCGCCGCGCGCGCGGGGACCGGGGTGGGGACCGTCTACCGGCGGTTCGGCGACCTGGCCGGGCTCACCCACGCCATGGTCGACGCCCAGGAGTACGGGTTCCAGAAGGGCTTTCTGCAAGGTCCGCCGCCGCTCGGCCCCGGGGCGCCGCCGCTGGAGCGCCTGCACGCCTTCGTCGACGCGTTCGTCGACCGGCTGGAGGCCCAGGCCGAACTGCTCGCCGTCGCCGAGACCGCCTCGGCGCAGGCCAGGTACGAGAGCGGCGCCTACGCCGCCCACCACGCCCACCTGGTCGCCCTCGTCGCCGAACTGCGACCGGACGCAGACGCCGCCTATCTGGCCGACGCGCTGCTCACCCCGTTGGAGGCCGCCCTCCACGTGTACCAGCGCAGGGTCCGGGGGATGTCCGCCGAACGCGTGCGCGCGGGCGCGCACGAGGTGGTCGACCGCCTCGTCGGCTGAACGTGCGACGGCCCCCGGCGGGAGCGCCGAGGGGCCGCGCGGTGGCGTGCTCGGGCCTCAGACGGCGAGCAGGGCGTCGATCTGGCCCATCGCGCCCTCCATGCCCTCGTCCATGCCCATCTCCATGAGTTGCTCCATGTGCTCCCTGGACCGGAACGTGGAGCGGACCACCATGCGGGTGCCGTCGCCGTGCGCGGAGATCTCGACGGATCCGTGGGTCGTGGGCATGTCGGTGCTCGGGGCGCCGTCGGCGTCGGAGAAGCCGTCCACGAACTCCAGGGCCGTCGGCGGGTTCACGGAGACGATCTCCCACCAGCCCCGGTGCTTCTCACCGTCGGGGCCGGTCATGTGGTACGTGACCTTGCCGCCGGGGGTCAGGTCGTGCTCCTCGACGGTCGCGGGGTAGGTGGGCGGGCCCCACCACCGCTCCAGCTGACGCGGGTCGGCCCACAGCCGCCACACCCGCTCGACCGGGGCGGAGAAGTCGGCGGTCAGGGTCAGGGAGAGGTCGTCGAAGTTCTTGTCGACGCTGGTGACGCTCATCGGTCCGTCTCCTTCGGTTCGTCCGGTCCGCTGGTTCCGGCCGGTTCGGCGAGCAGGTCGACCATGCGGTCGACCCGTCCGCGCCAGAGTGCTTCGAGGTGGTCCAAGGCCTGCCGGGCCCGTCGTACGCCGTCGGGATCGGTGCGTACGCGCTGCTCCCGCCCGTGCCGTGTCTTGGTGACCAGTCCCGCCCGTTCCAGTACGGCGACGTGTTTCTGAACCGCCGCGAAGCTCATCGGGTACAGCTCGGCGAGCCGCGACACGGACGGTTCGCCTTCGATCGAGCGGCGAAGGATGTCGCGCCGGGTGGTGTCGGCCAGAGCGTGGAACAGACGATCGGCGGCCTCTTCATCTACAACCATTTGGTTGTACGTTAGCGCGTGCCGACGACGAAGTGAAGGGAGCGCGGGGGTGCCGCCGGGTCGTGGACGGCGGGACCGGTCGACGGTAGCGTGACCGACCATGAGCGTCCTCGTCATCGGTGGTAGCGGGTTCCTCGGCGGCGAGGTCGTCCGGCAGTCGCTGGAGGCGGGCCATCGGGTGGCCGCGACGTACGCGACACGTCGGCCCGACGGCGAAGGGGTGTCGTGGTCCTCCCTGGACGTCCGGGATCGCCGACAGGCGATCGACCTGATGGACGCCGTTCGGCCGGACGTCGTCGTCAACGCCGCCTACCGACAGGACGACTGGGCGATCACCGCCGACGGTGCCGCGCACGTGGCGCTCGCCGCCGCCGCGACCGGGGCGCGGCTGGTCCACGTCTCCAGCGACGCCGTGTTCTCGGGCGCCGCGGTCCACTACGACGAGACGGCCGACCCCGACCCGATCACCCCCTACGGTGCGGCCAAGGCCGCGGCGGAGACGGCGATCAAGGCCATCGACCCGGGCGCGGTGATCGTCCGCACCTCGTTGATCGTCGGCGACGGAGGCTCGGTCCACGAACGCCGGGTGCACGCCCTGGCGGCGGGAGAGCTCGGGGGAGTGCTGTTCACCGACGTCGTGCGCTGCCCCGTCCACGTCCGCGATCTGGTCGCCGCGCTCCTGGAGCTCGCGTCGTCCGAGCACGGGGGCGTTCACCACGTCGCCGGAGCCGACGCGGTCAGCCGCCACGAACTGGGCGTGCTGATCGCCCGTCGGGACGGCCTGGACCCGGCCGCGCTGCCTTCCGGACGGCGCGCCGACACCGGCCTGTCGGGACCGACGGACGTGCGCCTGGACTGCGCGGCCACACGGCGGCGACTCCCGCACACCGACCTGCGCGGTGCCCGGGAGTTCCTGTAGCCGACCACACGTTCCCACAGTCGGCCGCCCCGTGCAGGCAGCCGAGCAAGAGCGGCATCCGTGTGTATTCTGACGTGCGGATTTCTCAGCCTCATGATAAGGGCGAGAATTTATTTGTGCCTTTTGTGGAGATCGACCTTTTGCGTCAGACGAGGGCCGGTCGTATCGGTGAAATCAGTATCCTAGTTCCGACAGGCCTCGTTCCATGTCGGTGACGAAGTCTTTCCAAGAAGAGAGTCGTGACACCGGACCTGAAGGGTCCAGTCGCTGGAGAAGTTGTCGCCTGTTCTCCGAGAATCGGAGATTGAACTGCTTCAACTTGCGCCCTGAGAGCTCTGATGCGTCCGCCAGAACTCGCTTGAGTTCGGCTTTGGGATCGGGCACCGACTCGATCTTGTGCAACGGCGGTATGTTGAGTCGGCACCGGCCGTTGGGGTTCGCCGCGACCTTGCGAATCGCGGTTTCATCCACGAGTAACCAGGCTTCGGTCATGCGTATCGGGATGACTGGAACGCACACGCTTGCGGGCATGTGCTCTTGCACGGCAACACGGATCTCATCGAGGCGGAGACGCCTTCCCACGCCGTCCGCGTCCCGATGGACGGCTACGATCTCGTACTCGCCGCCCAACGCACGGATGGCCGACAGTTTGTCGTGCAAGGTGTGGCCCACGTGACCGAGTCGACCGAGTTCGGGGTTGGTCACCGCGACTTCAGCGCCTCGCTCGGCCGCGATGGTCTCGATGTGATCGGTGATGCCGTCATCGCTGCTGCCCTCGCCTAGAAAAAGGAGGCGGACGGTCATGCCTCCTCCAAGGAGGTCTGGGCTCCAGGAGGTGTGGTGAGGTACGGCAGGATGTCCGGTCTCGCGACAGAGGGCGTTCCCCCGGATTTCGCTCGCCAGCTCCTGGTCATCGGTCGCAGCCGCAGAGCCTTGGTGATGCTCCCCTCTGGCCCACGCAGCCGTACGCTGTCGGCGAAGAGCAGGTCATCTTGATTCACGAGTTGCACGACACCGGGAGAGTGGGTGTTCACCAATATCTGACGGAAGGGATTGTCATCGCCCGGTGGTTCTTCGGGATCCACGGCCAATTCGGTGACGAGATTCACCATCGCCGCGAGATTTCCGGGATGGATTCCGTTTTCCGGTTCCTCCATGCAGAGCACCCCGCGGACGGATGGGTCCTCTTTCAGGACGCACAAGGCGAGGAACCTCAAAGTTCCCTCGGAGAGTCCCCGCGCGGGCATCTGTAGCCCATTGGCCTCTTTGAGTTGCACGGTGAGGAGTTCGCGCACTCCGTCTTCGATCACTCGCAGTTCGTCCACGGACACCCCGGCCAGATCAGCGAGTCTTGTGGAAACCCTGGAGTAAACGCGGTCGGGATCTCCGTGAGGGTCTTGCTGGGCGATACGGAAGAGGGTTCCGGGCAAGTGGAGCCCGTTGGCGCCCATCTTTTGAGGATCGGTGTACCGATCTGCCGCGCGCAGCGCCGTCGGCTCCAGAGCGAGGCGCTGCCAGGACTGCATTTCCCTTCGTGCGGCGAGAATCGTCGGGTCATCGCTACTCGTCACCGTGCTCACAACGGTTGCCGGAGCCCGAGAAGCCGCTGCCGGTTTGGGCTGCCCTCTGCTGCCACCGTCCTGGTGGATACTGACGGTCGTTTGACCGTCCTTGACCGTCGTGGAAATAAAAGCCTGACCGCTGCGATTATTTTTCAGTATTTTGTCGCGGAACTTGCTCTTACTGTGAGGGAAAAGCAGGCGATGTGGGGCATTGCCCAGGTTGATGTGCTTCAGGCTCTCGTGCAAGAGGGTGACGCGGCCGATTCTGTCGGCTCCCGATGGTGGCAGAAATCCGAGGCGCAATTCGTACCGGAGATAGGTGCTGGTGGCTTTTGCCTCCCGGCCGAAGTCATCCTCCACCGCTTCGGGAACGATCATCTCCGCTGCAAAACTCATTTCACGTTCATGAGTCCCATAGCCGTTCCAGAAAAGCTCTCGTGGGTCTCCTGAGCGCTCCCCTCCTGTGCCTCGTACCTCGATCGCGGCTTCGATGAGCGAACGGCTGGACAGCAAGCTCAAGAACTGGATCGCGTCGAACAGGTTCGACTTTCCTGTTCCATTTTCTCCAGCGATGCACGTGAACGGTCCGAAATCAACCTCCAGTCCGAGCAGGTTCTTGAAGCCGTCGACCTCCAGTCGGGTGAGCATGCGATCCCCTGTCCATCACTGCCGGGTCCTTCGGCCGCCCGTATGCGGGACGTCGGTCGAGGAGAAGGACGACCGCATGACATACGGTCAATCGGCAATCTAGCAAGCCGAACCGGCGAACCGGTCGGCTCGGCGCCACGGATCCGCTCGGACACCCCTCGGGGGTGCGACCGCCCGGACCTCGGGCGGCCGCACCCGTCGTCGCCTCACACCACGCCGAAGACGAATCCGCCCGGGGACTTCGTGTCCTCGCCGAAGAGGTACTCCCGCGCCGACAGCACGAACTCCTCCCGGCTGATGTGCCCGTCGCCGTCGATGTCCACGTGCGCGAACCGGGTGCGGGCGTCCGCCTCGGTCGCGCCCAGCGCGGCCGCGTAGACCAGGAACTCCGCCAGGCTGATCCGCCCGTCCCCGTCCTCGTCCAGCAGGTCGAACACCGCCTCGGCCACCGCCTCCGCCGCGTTGAACCTGCTGCGGTCCTCCGACGCCGCGTGCATCGCCGTCACGAACGCCTCGCGCTCCAGGCGGTCCTCGGCCCCCGAGTGCCGCACCAGTTCCTGCCACAGCGACCGGTAGGCCGTCTCGATCGCGTGCGCCTTGGGCTCGGTGGGGTCCAGTACGTAACCGGTCACGTACCTGTCCACGAGCCGTTGATAGTCCGCCCAGGTCGCGACCTTGTCCCCGTCGGTGTCGAGCACGTCGAACAGCTCGTTGAAGCGGGCGATGATCGCCTCGGAGGGGGTGACGCTCACGTGGTTCCTTCCATCGGTCGGGGCGGGCGGGTCCCACCCCTGTCGTACGAGTCCCATGCTGCCGAAAAGGTTCCCTCCGCGTGCCGTTATCGGCGTGTTCACCACGCGTGGCGGACGACCTCCCGCCCGCCGGACCAGGGGATCCCCGCGACCGCGGTGCCCCGGCGCCCTTGCGTCGGGTGCCCGGGTGGCGTGGACCGTGTGCACCGAGCGCGGTGCCCAGGTGACGCCACCACCGGGAGGGGAGGTGGGCGCCGAGCATCCATGTGTCCGGGTCTAAGGTCGAGTCCGACAACGACGTCGAGACGAGGACACGAAGATGGACGTACGCACCTACATCGAGGAGAACCGGGACGGGTTCCTCTCCGCACTCAAGGAGTGGCTGGCGATCCCCTCGATCTCCGCCGACCCCGAGCACCACGATGACGTGCGCGGATCCGCCCGATGGCTGGCCGATCACCTCACCGCCACCGGCTTTCCCACCGTCGAGGTGTGGGAGACCCCCGGCCTGCCCGCCGTGTTCGCCGAATGGCCGGCCGTCGACCCCGACGCGCCCACCGTGCTCGTCTACGGCCATCACGACGTGCAGCCCGTCGACCCCGTCGAGGCCTGGGACACCGACCCCTTCACCCCCACCGAGCGCGGCACCTCCCTGTTCGCCCGCGGCGCCTCCGACGACAAGGGCCAGGTCCTCTTCCACGCCCTGGGTGTACGCGCCGCCCTGGCCGCCTCCGGCGCCGACGCCCCGCCCGTCACCCTCAAGTTCCTCGTCGAGGGCGAGGAGGAGTCCGGATCGGTCCACTTCGCGGACCTCATGCGCGCCAACCGCGACCGCCTGGCCTGCGACGTCGTCGTCATCTCCGACACCACCATGTGGGCCGCCGACACCCCGTCCATGTGCGTGGGCATGCGCGGCGTCACCGACGTCGAGATCTCCCTGTACGGCCCCGACCGCGACCTGCACAGCGGCTCCTTCGGCGGTGCCGTTCCCAACCCGCTCCAGGCCATGAGCGGACTGCTCGCCGCCCTGCACGACGATGACGACCGCGTCGCCGTCCCCGGGTTCTACGACGGGGTCGTCGAGGCCGACGCCGAGGAGCGCGAACTCATCGCCCGCCTGCCCTTCGACGAGAAGGAATGGCTGGCCACCGCCGCCTCCACCGCCACCTGGGGCGAGAAGGGCTACAGCACCCTGGAGCGCGTCTGGCTGCGGCCCACCGCCGAGATCAACGGCATGTGGGGCGGTCACACCGGTGCCGGCGGCAAGACCATCGTCCCCCGCTCCGCGCACGCCAAGATCAGCTTCCGCCTCGTCCCCGGCCAGGAGCCCCTGGAGATCCAGGCCCGCGTCCGCGCGTTCGTCGAGGCCCGGGTCCCCGCCGGCCTGCGCGCCGAACTGGAGTTCGGCGGCGGTGTGCGCGCCTGCGCCTCCGACCTGTCCTCCACGGCCCTCAAGGCGGCCCGCGCCGCGATGGAGCGCGCCTTCGGGGTCCCGGTGCTCTTCACCCGGGAGGGCGGCAGCGGTCCCGAGGCAGACATCGCCGACATCCTCCAGGCCCCGCTGGTGTTCGTCGCCGTCGGACTCGACGAGGACCGCATCCACGCCCCCAACGAGAAGGTCGAGGTTCCGCTCCTCCTCAAGGGCGCCGAGAGCGTCGCCTACCTGTGGGAGGAGCTGGGCGGCGGGGTCTGAACCGGACGGGTTCCGCGTTCGGGCATGACGCGGGACCCGATGGTGTTACTCCTTTAGGCATCGGCCGCGCCCCGCGCGGGGCGCGGCCCGCCCGATCCGCACGTTCCCGGAAGGCCTCATGCACGTCGACACCACCCCCACCCTGTCCCGCGCCGCCGTCGACCCCGTCGCGCACCGCCGCTCGGACGACGCCTGGCTGGAGAAGGCGTGGGCGGACCCCGACACCCGGGTCCTGGAACTGGAGGGCGGCGACCCCCTCTCCTACGGGTGGAAGGCCCTCATGGCCAAGCAGTCCCGGGCGCTCGCCACCACCGACGGGCCGCCCGCGCTGGTCTTCACCTCACCGGAACGGGCACCGGAGGGTGAACGCTACCTGCTGGGGGAGGCCGACGGCCGGGCCTACTTCGCGGTCCGCTCGCCCCGCGAACTCACCGAACGCGACGGAGCCCGTCCCGCCTCCCTGCGCGAACTCGGCCCCCTGCTCGGCGACCACGACACGGGGCTGCTCACCCGCGCCGTCGCCCTGGCCAACTGGCACGCCACCCACCGGTTCTGTCCCGCCTGCGGATCGCCCACCGTCATCTCCGCCGCCGGCCACCTGCGCACGTGCGAACGGGAGGGCCGCGAACAGTTCCCCCGCACCGACCCGGCGGTCATCATGCTGGTGCACCGCGACCAGGAGGGGGAGCAGGAGATCCTGCTCGGCAACAACCCGCACTGGGACGCGCGCCGCTTCTCCGTGCTGGCCGGGTTCGTCGAGGCCGGCGAGTCCCTGGAACAGGCGGTGATCCGCGAGGTGGCCGAAGAGGCGGGGATCGTCGTCGAGACCCCACGCTACCTGTCATCGCAGCCGTGGCCGTTCCCGCGCAGCCTCATGATGGGCTACACCGCGCGCGCCGTCGGCGAGACCGAGCGCACCGACGACGAGCTGGGCGCCCTGCGCTGGTTCACCCGCTCCGCGCTGGCGGAGACGGCGGCCGTCGGCGAGATCGTGCTCCCGGGACGGATCTCGATCGCCCGCTCCCTCATCGAGCACTGGTACGGGGGAGAACTCCCCGGCCAGTGGTAGCCGGGAGGCGGAGGCCCCGGAGACGACCAGGCCGCCTCCCGTGCCGCTTCGGGCCTCCGCTCCGTCCGCCCACTCCCGGAAGGCCGTCGACGAACGGTCGACGGTCCTTCCCGGCACCGTGTCCGGGCGCCCGGAGGGCGGGATACCGGGAGGCACGGTGTCGTCACACGGACATCCTCGTTCCCCGGGACGTCCACTCCACCGGCCTCCGGTAACCCCGCGGGCGCCCTAGTTCGAGTTCGCGCCGGGGGAGACGCTCAGCTCGTCCGGCAGCACCGTCAACGGACTGGTACTGCTCTCCACCACGTCCCGGGCCAGGTCGGCGACCTTGCGTCCACGCGAACGCGCCGATGAGCGCAGCCGCTCGAACGCCTCGCGCGTCGGCATGGTGTGCCGCTCCGCCAGGACGCCGATCGCCTGCTCCACCACCACACGCGAGTGCAGCGCGTGCTCCAACTGGGCGATGGTGTGGCGCAACCGCTCCACCTCCGTGGCCCCCTCCGGCGCCCGACCGGGCGCCTGCGACCGGGGCCGCTCCCCGCCCTCCTCCTCCGTGAGCAAATCGGCGAGGACCATCGCGCTCACCAGGTCGGGCAGCTCGTGCCCGTTCCCCACGCGCCACCCCGTCGGGGTGCGGCGCACCACGCCGACCGCGTCGGCGACCGCTATGTCATGAGAACTCACGTCGTCCCCCAACTCAACACTCCCCGTCGTCATCCGTCCGAGCCGTCAGAGCGGCCGGTGCGGTCGTGTCGGGGACGCCCCTCGGGGTTCTGGGGGGCCGCCGCCCCGCGGGAGGGAACCCACGGGGCGGCGTTTCTCCGACCTACGACAGCTCGGCCAGCTTCTTCTTCACCTGAGCGAGCGACGGGTTGGTCATCGCCGCTCCGTCACTGAAGACCACCGTCGGGACCGTTTGGTTCCCGTTGTTGACCTTCATCACGAGTTCCGCGGCCTCCGGGCGTTCCTCGATGTTCACCTCGTGCCCGGTGATCCCTTCCCGGGCCAGCTGGCTCTTGAGCCGCTTGCAGTACCCGCACCAGGGGGTGGTGTACATCGTGAAATTCTCGGTCGCCGTGCTCGTCATCTCGCTCACGTTCTCTCCGTCCTGCGGTCGGCGTTCCACGCCCGGTCCCACATCCCAACACCGTGGGCCCCGGTCCGCTTCCCTCGACCGCGCGACACAACGTGGGACGCCTCACAGGGCCGGGTGGTTCTGAAATGTGTCATTCGGCTCGATCGGCCCGCTGACGCGTCCGGGCGGTCGCTCCGGCCCCTGTGCCCCCTTTCGGAACCGACCTGTGGACGGGTGCGGATCCGTCCCCCGGGAGACCGATACTTGAGAGACTGTCCCCGGAACAGCACAACCGTCTCGACCACCCTCAGGAGCACCATGGACCCCGACCGCGTCCTGGAGGGACTGGACCCGGAGCAGACCCTGGCGGCGCGTGCGCTGCGCGGCCCCGTGTGCATCCTGGCCGGTGCCGGAACCGGGAAGACCCGCGCCATCACCCACCGCATCGCACACGCGGTCGCCGCCGGAGTGGTCTCCGAGCAGCAGGTCCTCGCGGTCACCTTCACCAACCGCGCCGCCGGTGAGATGCGCGGCCGCCTGCGCTCCCTGGGCGCCCCCCGGGTACAGGCCCGCACCTTCCACGCGGCCGCCCTGCGCCAGCTCTCCTTCTTCTGGCCCCAGGTCATCGGTGGCGAGAAGCCCACCCTCATCGACAGCAAGATCCAGGCGGTGGCCCGCGCGGCCCACTCCGTCGGCGTCCAGCCCGACCGCACCGGTCTGCGCGACCTGGCCTCCGAGATCGAATGGGCCAAGGTCACCCAGGTCCGCCCCACCGACTACGAGCGCGTCATCGCCAAGACCTCCCGACAGGCCCCGATGCCCGCCGGCGAGGTCGCCCGGGTCTTCGAGGCCTATGAGGAACTGCGCCGGGAGCACAACCTCCTCGACTTCGAGTCGATGCTCGAACTCACCGCGGCCATGATCAACGAGTACCCGGCCATCGCCCAGCGCGTCCGTGACCAGTACCGCTATTTCGTCGTCGACGAGTTCCAGGACGTCAACCCGCTCCAGAAACTCCTGCTCGACGCCTGGCTGGGCGACCGCGACGACCTGTGCGTGGTCGGCGACCCCAGCCAGACCATCTACTCCTTCGCCGGCGCCACCCCCTCCTACCTCACCGGTTTCGCCGCCCGCTACCCGCACTCCACCGTGGTCGAACTGGTCCGCGACTACCGCTCCACCCCGCAGGTGGTGCGGGTCGCCAACCACGTCATCTCCCAGGCCGGCGGCACCACCTCCGCCGGACACCTCACCCTCCAGGCCCAGCGCCCCGACGGGCCCGACCCCGTCTACCAGGAGTACGAGGACGAACCCGCGGAGGCCACCGGGGTCGCCCGCAAGATCGGCGTCCTGCTGGAGGAGGGCGTCCCGGCCGGCGAGATCGCCGTCCTGGTGCGCACCAACGCCCAGTCCGCCGCCTACGAACAGGCCCTCACCGACCAGGGGGTGCCGTTCACCGTGCGCGGCACCGCCCGGTTCTTCGAACGCCCCGAGATCAAGAAGGCCGTACACCTGCTGCGCGGCGCCCGCCACGAGGCGGCGGGGGAGGAGCCGGCCCCGCTCATCTCCACCGTCCGTCAGCTCCTCGGGCAGATCGGCCTCACCGACACCGCCCCCGAGGGCCGTCAGGCCCGCGAACGCTGGGAGTCGCTGACCGCGATGGTCCAGCTCGCCGAGGACATGGCGGCCAAGCCGCACCCGGACGGCACCCCGGTGACCATGAACGACCTCGTCGAGGAACTCGACGTGCGCATGGCCACCGAACACGCCCCCGGGTTCGAGGGTGTCACCATCGCCTCCCTGCACGCCGCCAAGGGCCTGGAGTGGGACGCGGTGTTCCTGGTCGGCCTCACCGAGGGCATGATGCCGATCATCTACGCCGAGACCGACGAACAGGTCGAGGAGGAGCGCCGGCTCTTCTACGTCGGCGTCACCCGCGCCCGCGAACACCTGGCCATGTCGTGGTCGCTGGCCCGCTCCCCGGGCGGACGCAAGAGCCGCAAGCCCTCCCGCTTCCTCGACGGGCTGCGTCCGGCCTCCCCCACCACCGCCGCCCGACGGACCGAGCGCAAGCGCGGCGGCCCCGCCCGCTGCCGGGTCTGCGGGTCCTCCCTCACCGACGCGGCCGAGCGCAAGCTCGGCCGCTGCCTGGACTGCCCCTCCAGTTACGATGAGGCGCTGCTGGAGCGCCTGCGCGACTGGCGACGCGCGGTCTCCCAGGAGCAGAAGGTGCCCGCCTACGTGATCTTCACCGATGCCACCCTCCAGGCCATCGCCGAACAGGAGCCCTCGGGGCTCTCGCAGCTGGCGGCGGTGTCCGGTGTCGGGGCCGTGAAACTCGACCGCTACGGTGAGGCGGTGCTCGCGCTGGTCTCCGGCGCCGACCCCGTCGCGGTCACCGAAGGTCGGGACGCCCCCGACGACGAGGAGGACACGCCGGAATGAACGACAGAGTCGACGAGAGCCGACAGCAGTCCCTGGCCGACCTGTTGGCCGTGCTCGACCTGGAACGGATCGAGGTCAACATCTTCCGGGGCAGCAGCCCGGAGGAGGGCCCCCAGCGGGTCTTCGGCGGGCTGGTCGCCGGCCAGGCGTTGGTGGCGGCGGGCCGCACCGTACCGGCCGACCGGTACGTTCACTCCCTGCACGCCTACTTCATCCGCCCCGGCGACCCCACGGTTCCGATCGTCTACGAGGTCGACCGGGTCCGGGACGGCCGATCGTTCACCACCCGCCGGGTGGTCGCCATCCAGCACGGCAAGGCGATCTTCACCCTGTCGGCCTCCTTCCACAACGAGGAGCCGGGGCTGGACCACCAGACCCCCATGCCCGACGTGCCCCCGCCGGAGGAACTGCCCAGCACCCGCGAGCGGCTGCGCGCCGAGTTCGGTCGGATCCCGGGGTTCGTGCGCTGGCACCCCATCGAGTTGCGCCCGGTGGGCCCGCTGTCCTACGAGGCCGAGCGCGACCCCCGGCTGCGCACCGCCGTGAACCCGGTGTGGCTCAAGGTCGACGGCGAACTGCCCGACGACCGGCTCACCCAGGTGTGCCTCATGACGTACGCCTCCGACCTCACCCTCCTCGACACCGTGCTGTTGCGTCACGGGCGTTCCTTCGCCGGGATCTCCATGGCCAGCCTGGATCACGCCATGTGGTTCCACCGGCCGTTCCGCGCCGATGAGTGGCTGCTCTACGCCCAGGAGACCCCCAGCGCCCAAGGGGCCCGCGGGCTGGCTCGGGGACTGGTCTACACCCGGGACGGACAGCTCGTGTGCTCCGTGGTGCAGGAGGGCCTCATCCGCGTCGTCGACGCCGAGGGCTGGTCCGACGCCGTGCGCTCCGACTCCGTTTGACCGGTACCGGCCGAGGTCCCGCGGTGGTCCCCCGAGAACGTCGGGGATTACCGCGGGAACGTGGCCGGATCCGGACGTTCTCGCAGGTGGAAAATAGGTTGCTTGTTTTCGTGGGCAGCCCCTAGTCTGTACATCGTCGCCAAGACCGTTCTACCGGCGCGGGTGAAAGATTCCCGTCGCCCGACTCTGAAGGAGGTGCCCGATCCAATGACGAACGTCACCACGAACTTCGTCGCGCAGTCCCGTCAGTCGCTGACCGCTGCTCCGGGCACCGCCATGCGCGGTCTGTCCGGCGGCCTCGCCCTTCGCGGCGAGCGCGCCATCGCCTGCGGCGCCTTCACCGGCGCCGGCTCGGTCTGGAGCGAGGGTGCTCTCCAGGGCACCCGTATCGGTGAGGGGATCCAGGGAGGTCTCGGAGGCTTCGGCCTCCGTCCCGGTGCCCAGGTGATCCTCGCCGCCAAGCCCGAGTCCCACGGCAGTGGTGTGTCCACCGGCAATGAGAGCGCCCGTGACCGAGGCGCACTGACGGCGGATCACGTCGAAGAAACCCCGCGTCGTTACGGCGCATCGGGGGAGTGTCCACGGAGAAATCCGGCCTGGTAGAACAGGTCGAGAGTTTCGACCCGTGGCCGCGGACCCCGATCTAGGGGCCGCGGCTTTCTTTGTATCCTCGTCCGCTCGATCTCCCCCAGGGAGGCAGAGCAGGCGTCTGCATCGCAAGTCAGGTCCCACACCGGACCGGTTCCGGTGAACCGAGAACACCGACCGCGTTGTACGAGACGAACAAAGATCTTGGAGGGCACCGATGCTCGCGTCGGTCCTGGAAACGCCCTGGTTGGGCGAGGCCGAAATCCCCTGCCGCCTACAGCCCGACCTGTTCTTCGCCGAGGCCCCCGCCGACGTCGAGGCGGCGAAGGCCGTCTGCGGCGCCTGCCCGGTCCGCGAACAGTGCCTGTCCGACGCCCTGGACCGCAAGGAACCATGGGGCGTCTGGGGCGGACAGCTGTTCGTCGCCGGTCAGATCGTGGCGCGCAAGCGTCCGCGCGGCCGTCCCCGGAAGAACCCGGCTCCGGTCGCGGCCTGATCACCGCGCCGGAACGCACACCACCCCACCGCACGACACGAACCTCAGAGAGAACGAAGACACATGATGATCCTGGAAATCTTGACCGTGGCCAAAGAGATGGACATCGAGACCCGCGAACGCCAGGGGCGGCGACTCACCGCCCGAGAGATGCGCGCCCGCCAGCGGGAGCAGCGTCGTGCGGAGAACGCGATCATGGAAATCGCGTGGTCACGTCTCTGTTGACCCGGTGATCGGGATGGTGGCCACCGAGGGTGATCACCGCACCCGATGAGCCGGGTCGAGAACAGGGCGGACGCATCGCGGAACCGGTCCGGGACCGGGCGGGGACCCCACGAAAGGGGTCACCGTCCGGTCTCTTTTTCATGTACGGATGATCAAGAGATCTTCTCCGGAGGCCTCCGAGAGGGCCCGAAGGGAAGGCTGGAATGCCCCAGGTCAACGCTGAACGCTCGACGGGGTGGCGTTTTCCGAACATCGACGCCGATCGGGTCGTCCCCGTGAGATCAATGACATAACGGGACAACACACTCCTGTTCGAGAGCGCTCTCCTCGGCTACCGTAAAGTTCGTGCCCTCGAACACCAAAATCGAGGTCCGACGCAGTCCTCGCCGCCGACGCACGGTCTCGGCTTACAGGGACGGGGACACCACCGTCGTCCTCGTGCCCGCGACGTTCTCCCGCGCAGAGGAAAAGCGCTGGGTGGGCCGCATGCTGCAACGACTGGAAGCCCGCGAGGAACGCCGTCGCCCCGGTGACGAGGAACTCCACGACCGGGCCGTCGAACTGGCCCGGCGTTATCTGGACGGAACCCGGCTGCCCGACAGTGTCCGCTGGGTGGACAACCAGAATTCCCGGTGGGGTTCGTGCACCCCCGACACCCGCACGATCCGTATCTCCCGGCGCGTCGCCGGCATGCCCGAATGGGTCGTCGACTACGTCCTCATCCACGAACTCGCGCACCTGTTCATCCCGCATCACGGCCGGGAGTTCTGGGAACTGGTGCACCGTTATCCCAAGGCCGAGCGCGCCCGAGGCTACCTGGAGGGGTTCAGCGCCGGTTCGCGCGCCGAACCCTGTGGCCCCGAACTCGTCCCCGACGAGGAGACGCTGGACTCCACCGAGGTCGCCCTCGAAGAGGAGTGAGCCGGCACGCCCGGCAGCCGGTCCCGGTCCTCCCGTGACGCGGGCCCGCGCTCCGGGGCGGTGCCCGCCGCGCCGGCACCGGACGGAACGGACCTCTCCGAGAAGCCCGCCGTCCCCTCGTCGAGGGGCTCGACCACGGACCGGCCGTACTCCGCTCCCTCCCTCGGGAAGAGCGGGTCGGCCCGTACCGGGGCCCGGACCGCTCAGCCGACGACCAGGACCCCCGACGAGAGCTGGACGGCCGACGGGGCCGGGCGGCCGTCGCGGTCGCCGGAGGGGCTCACCGCACGGAACCCCGATGGGCGGCGACCGCCTCGACCGCGGCCCGGACCAGGGAACGGGTGACCTCGTCGGTGGGCTCGGGCAGCGCCCCCACCGGAAACCAGCCCAGGTCGGCCGACTCCTCGGGGTCGATCACCGGCGTCGCTCCCGGGGGCGCCAGCACCGCGTACTGCACGTCCAGGTGGAAACTCCCCCCACCGCACGGCACCGCGTGACGGTCCAACCTGACCGGCTCCGGCAGCAGCGTCAGATCCTCGATGCCGGACTCCTCGACCGCCTCGCGCAGCACCGCCGCGCCCAGGGTGGCGTCCCGCGGTTCGCAGTGCCCCCCGGTCTGCAACCACATCCGGTGGACGCGGTGCAGGGTCAGCACCACCCGATCGCCCTCGGCCGAGATGACCGCCGAGCTGGCGGTGATGTGCCCGGGCAGGCAGGAACGCCACATCGCGTCCGCGTGGGCGTCCAGGTGGTCCACGTAGGAGCGGCGCAACCCCTCCTGGTGCTCGTCGGGCGCGGCCCAGGCGGACAGCACCGCCCGGGCGTCGGCGTGCAGCGACACCTAGGAGTCCTCTCCCGGCTCGTCCTTCTTCGGGTCCTTCTCTCCCTCGTCCTTCGCGACGCCCGGCGCCTCGTCGGTGAGCGCCGAGATGTCGAAGTCGGTGTCGGTGAACGCGCCGCCGCTGACGAACGCGGCCGGGTCGTCCAGATCCTCGCCGGTCGGCATCAGGTCCGGGTGCTGCCAGACCGCGTCGCGACCGTCGATCCCGCGTGCCTCCTCCAGCGCCGCCCACAGGGCGGAGGCCTCGCGCAGCCGACGCGGCCGCAGCTCCAACCCGACCAGGGCCGCGAAGGTGTGCTCGGCGGGACCGCCGGTGGCCCGACGGCGCCGGGTCGCCTCGGCCAGGGCGTTCGCCTGCGGCAACCGCCCGTCGACCGCGCCCGACACCACGACCGCCACCCAGCCCTCGATGAGGGCCAGAGTGGTCTCCAACCGGTTCAGCGCCGCCTTCTGCTGCGGGGTGTCCTCGGGCTGGAACAGGCCCTGACCGCCGCCTGCGCCGCCCAGCACCTCCTGGAGCGCCTCGGGGTCGGTGAGATCGATCTCTCCGAGCCGGTCCTCCAGGCCGCTGACGTCGAACGACATGCCGTCGGCGTACTCGGCGACCAGTCGGAACACGTGCGAACGCAGCCACGGCACGTGGGCGTAGAGCCGGTGCACCGCCGCCTCGCGGGCGGCCAGGTACAGCCGCACCTCGTCGTCGGGGATCTCCAGTCCTTCGCTGAACCTCTCCACGCCCAGGGGCAGCAGCGCGGCGTTGCCCTCGCCGGCCAGCGGCAGCCCGATGTCGGCGGTACCGACGACCTCCTGGGACAGCTCACCGACGGCCTGGCCGGCCTGCTGGCCGACCATCATGCCGCCCATCTGCTGGATCATGCCGAGCAGGGGGCCGGCCATCGACCGCATCTCCTCGGGCAGGCTCTGCCCCATGGATTTCACGGTCTTGCTGGTCAACGGGTCGCAGAGCTGCGACCAGGAGTCCATGGTCTTCTCGATCCACTCCGACCGGCTCCACGCCTGGATCGACTGGATCCCGGAGGGCAGCGCGGTGGACTGGTCGAGCCACAGGTCGCCCAGGCGCAGGGCCTCCTGGACCTTGGCGTAGTCGGCGGGCGGCACACTGGGGTCGCCCTTCTGCGCGACGACCTGTCGCGCTATGTCCTTGGCCATGCCCCAGTTGATGCCCGACGCCGAAGCGGGTCGGTCACCGCCGGGGGCGGGTTGGGCCGACATCATGTCGGCGAACTGCCGCAGCATGTTCGCCATCTGCTGCGGATCGCCGAACGGGAATCCGTCCGGCGTACCGGAGTCCCCTCCGCCCGGGCGGCCGCTGCCGGCACCACCCGAGCCGGAGCCGCCAGGGCGGCGTCCGGACTCGTCATCGGGATCGTTCGGCATGCTGAAACCGAAAGGCAGGTCGCTCACAATCAGACCTCAGGCAGGATTAGGTTTGGTCTCCACTGTCACGTTAGCTGGGAGTCGCCCGGAGTGAATACCGAAAGCAACCAGGTTCGCCCAGAGCACAGCCGGTCCGGAGGGGCCGGGGTGGTGGTCGCGGTCACCGGTGCGGCCTCCGGGGTCGGCCGGCTCCTCGTGCAACGCCTGGCCGGGGCGGAAGGTTCCGCGGTCCCCCGCGAGGTCATCGCCATCGACGACGAGTTCGCGGACCTGCGCGGTGTCACCTGGCGCATCGCCGACGTGTGCGACCCCGGCCTGGTCTCCCGCCTGGGCGGCGTCGACGTGCTGGTGCACACCGCCGACGACCGTTCCCCGGACACGAGACCGGCCCGACGGCGCGCGCACAACATCCGCGCCGCGCAGACCGTCCTGACCGCCGCGGCCGCCGCGGGCGTCCCTCGCGTGTTCCTCATCACCAGCACCATGGTCTACGGCGCGGCACCGGACAACCCGGTCCCCTTGCCGGAGAACACCCCCCGTGTCTCGGGCAGCGGCGACGGCCTCATGGGCGACTTCGCCGAGATCGAGGCGCTGGCCGAACGCGCCCGTCGCGCCCACCCGGGCCTCACCGTCACCGTGGTGCGCCCCGCGCCGTTGGTGGGCCCCGGCCTGGACACCCTGCTCAGCCGGCACTTCTCGGCCCCGCGCCTGCTCACCGTCAAGGGCCGCGAACAGCACTGGCAGTTCTGCCACGTCGAGGACCTGGCCGGAGCGCTGGCCTTCTGCGCCCTGCGCGGGGTGGACGGCCCGGAGGGGGTCATCGCGGTGGGCGGCGAGGGTTCCCTCACCCAGGGGGAGGTCGAGGAGATCGCCGGGATGAAGCACTTCGAGGTCCCCGCGAACCTGGCCTTCGGCACGATCCGCCGGCTGCACCAGGCGAAGATCACCCCGGCCGCCGAGGGGGAGCTGAAGTTCCTGGTCCACCCGTGCGTGGTCGACTGCTCGGTGCTGCGCGAGGCCGGGTGGAAACCCGCCTACGACAACGGGGCCGCCCTGAGCGGCCTGCTCGAGTCCAGGGGAGGGCCGGCCCTGGTCGGCCGGAGCATCGGCCGCAAGGAGGTCGCGGTCACCGCCGCCGGCGCCGCGGGCGCCACCGCGGCGGCCATCGGTGCGGCCGTCACCATCCGGCACCTGCGCAAGCGCAAGGGCGGTTGATCCGTCCGCGGTCACCGCGGCCCCGTGGGCGGGCGCCCCGCCGCCCGCCCCGGACCACCGCCGATGCGCGGGGCGGGACGATTGGTACCTTCGTAACGTGGAACAGATCACTCTCGCGTCCGTTCGCGACACCCCTCTGTCGGTGGACGAGGTCCTGGCGGCCGTCACCGACCCCCGCGCCGGCGGTACCGCCGTCTTCATCGGCACCGTCCGCGATCACGACCACGGCCGTGACGTGGCCCGCCTGGGCTACTCCGCGCACCCCACCGTCGAGGCCATGCTGCGCTCGGTGATGGAGAAGGTGCTCGCCGACACCTCGGTCCCCGGCCGGCCGGTGGTCCGGCTGGCCGCCGTCCACCGCGTCGGCGACCTGGAGATCGGCGACCTCGCCGTCGTCGTCGCGGCCTCCGCCGAACACCGCGAGGAGGCCTTCGCCGCCTGTCGGCGGCTGATCGACGACCTCAAGGCACAGGTGCCCATCTGGAAGCACCAGGCCTTCTCCGACGGGGACGAGGAGTGGGTGGGGACGCCCTGACGCGCCCCGTACACCGACGGCAATAAGGTGTGCAGCATGGTTCGTCGTGTCATGACCCTTGTTGTCGCCCTCGCCCTTCTCGTCGGGCTCGGGGTCGGCAGCCGCTACCTTCCGATGCCCTATCTGGTGGCCGGTCCGGGCATCACCCTCGACACGGTGGGCCGGACCGACGAGGGCCCGGTCATCCGGATCGACGGGGCGGACCACTACGAGCACGAGGGCTCGCTGTCGATGGTCACGGTGCAGTACGCCGGTGGCCCCCAGCGCCGACTCGACTTCCTCACGGTCGTCCGCGCCTGGTTGTCACCGACGGAGGCGGTCCTTCCGGAGGAACTGCTGTTCCCCGCCGGACGCAGCCCCGAGGAGGTCAGCGAGCGGCAGACCGTCCAGATGAACGACTCCCAGACCAGCGCCACCGCCGCGGCCCTCAACCAGCTCGGCCTCGGCTACGACGCGATCCCCGTGGTCGGCGACACCGTCGAGGGCATGCCCGCCGACGGGCTGGTCGAGCCCGGTGACGTCATCCTCGCCGTCGACGGCGAGAAGGTCCTGACGCGTTCCGAGGGCGAACCCGGCACCGTCGTCGGCACCGCCCTCGTCGTGGAGCGCGTGGGTTCGCGCGAACCCGGGGAGCCCGTCGTCCTGACCCTGGACCGGGACGGCGAGGAGATCGAGGTGGAGATGGTCTCCGAACCGGGCGAGGAGGGCCAAGCCGCCGTGGGCGTCCTCATCTCCGACGAGATGGACTTCCCCATCGAGGTCGACATCACCGTGGGCGACATCGGCGGCCCCAGCGCGGGCATGATGTTCGCCCTGGGCATCATGGACCGCCTCAGCGAGGAGGGGCTCACCGGCGGTGCCTCCATCGCCGGTTCGGGCACCATCACCTCCGCCGGCGAGATCGGCGGGGTGAGCGGCATCCAGCAGAAGATGGTGAGCGCCCAACGGGCCGGCGCCGGCTACTTCTTCGTCGCCGCCGACAGCTGCTCCCAGGTCTTCGAGTCCGCCGCCTACGGCGAACTGGAGGTCGTGAGGGTCGAGACCCTCACCGACGCGGTGGAGGCACTGGAGACCATCCGCACCGGTGAGGGCGAGCTGACCCGCTGCGAATAGCGGCGGCGGGGGAGGCCCCCGCCACCGGTCCGTCCGCCACGGCGAGGCGCCGTCGGCCCGCGGTCCGTCCACCGAGGGGCGTGGGTGACGGGGGCGACCGACGGGCTCAGCCGTCCAGGTCGAGGGTGAGGGCCAGCGCGGAGGTCAGCGCCGGGATCAGGTCGGTGCCGTTGAGCACCGACTTCTCGTCGTCGTGGCTGCGCATGCGCATCGCGCAGTGCCGGGCGCCGTCCCGCAGCACGCCCGCGACCATGCGGATCTCCTCGGTCTCCCGGCCGTCCGCCGTGGCGTCCTCACCGGGGGCCAGGGTCTCGTCGGAGCCCTTCACCACCAGCCGCTCCATGACCAGCGCGCAGCCGGCCACCCCGTCCGGCCACATGATGCGGCCCAGCGCCTCCTCCAACGGCAGGTCGGTGGGGAGCGGATCCTGCTCGACCGGCGTCAACTCCTTCGGATCCGGAGCGCCGGTGACGCCCAGCATCTCGGCGAGGGCGGGTTCGGCGGCCAGCAGGTCGACCGTCGGCACCAGGGCGTACAGCCCCAGCGGTCGGTCCCACCCCTGCTCGGCTGCGTGGCGTTCGAGGTCCATGACGGCTTCGCGAATGTTCGACACGTTTCCATAGTGGCCGATGTGGGAACCTCGCCGCTCCCGTTCGCGGACAGTAGGGTCACAAAGGCACCAGCGGGTTGCCTCGCCGATACACCAACGATGCGACCTTGTCACCCCCGAAGGACGGATTTCGGGAACTCCGAAGGGCCCAAGTGAAGTTCTCCGTTAACAAGGCGCTGCACGCGCACCGAACGCACCTATCAAGCCATAACGAGGGGGAGGCGTGAGCTTCCGATCGCCCGGCGCACCACCTGCGCGCATGCCTCGTCGATCAAGGTTGCTCGCGCCAGTCGCGGCGACCGTGGTCGTCATCATCGCGGGGTTGATGTTCGCCGCGAACTTCTGGACCGACTACATGTGGTTCCAGTCCGTCGGCTACACCTCGGTCTTCCTGACCGAACTCTGGACACGGGTGCTGCTGTTCGCCGTCGCCGCCCTGGTGATGGCCGTCATCGTCGGCGCAAGCATCTTCTTCGCCTACCGGGCCCGCCCCGGTATCCGGCCGATGAGCCTGGAACAGCAGGGCCTGGACCGCTACCGACAGTCCATCGACCCGCACCGCAAGCTCTTCTTCTGGCTCGCCGTGGGCGCCCTGGCCCTCCTCTCCGGCGCCGCGGCCAGCGGTGACTGGCGGTCCTACCTGCAATTCGCCAACGGCGTCGACTTCGGGGTGACCGACCCCGAGTTCCAGATGGACGTCGCGTTCTACGCGTTCGTCTACCCGTTCATACGGATCCTGCTGGGCTACCTCTACGCCGCCGTCATCCTGGCGTTCATCGCGGCGGTCATCGTCCACTACCTGTACGGCGGTGTCCGTCTTCAGAACGACACCGGACAACGCGCCACCCCCGCGGCCCGGGTGCACCTGTCGGTGCTGCTCGGATTGTTCGTGCTGCTGCGCTCCGGTTCGTACTGGCTGGACCGCTACGGGCTGGTCTTCTCCGAGCGCGGCTACACCTTCGGTGCCTCGTACACCGACGTGCACGCCGTCAAGACCGCCCTGACGATCCTCACCGTCATCTCGGTGATCTGCGCCGTGCTGTTCTTCGCGAACATCTACTTCAAGAACACCATGGTCCCCATGGCCAGCCTCGGTCTGCTGGTGCTGTCCGCGGTGATCGTCGGCGCGGCCTACCCGGAGATCGTCCAGCGCTTCCAGGTCAACCCCAACGAACAGCGCCTGGAAAGCCCCTACATCGAGCGCAACATCGCGTCCACGCGTGAGGCGTACGGCATCGACGACGCGGACGTGGTCGCCTACGACGCCACCACCGAGCTGAGCGCCGAGGAACTGGTCCAAGAGGCCCAGGGCACCACCGTCCGTCTGGCGGACCCGTCCGTGGTCTCGCAGACCTTCCAGCAGATGCAGCAGGTCCGCGGCTTCTACCAGTTCCCGGAGGTGCTGGAGGTCGACCGCTACCCGGACGCCGACGGAAACCTGATCGACACGATCGTGGCCGTCCGCGAGCTGGACGGTCCGCCCTCCGACCAGGACAACTGGCTCAACCGGCACCTGATCTACACGCACGGTTACGGGTTCGTGGCCGCAGCGGGCACCCAGATCGACGCCGAGGGCCGCCCGGTCTTCACCGAGTACAACATCCCGCCGCGCGGTGAGCTCAGCGACGTCGTCGGCGACTACCAGGAGCGCGTCTACTACGGTCGCGAGGGCGCCGGCTACGTCATCGTCCAGGCCGAGGAGGAGTACGACTACCCCCTCGACGAAGAGGGCGAGACCGCCGACGTCCCCACTCCGGAGGACGCGGTCGAGCCGGAGGTCGGCCCCAGTCCGGACGACGCCCAGGCTCCGGCCGACGCCGACACCGAGACCACCGACGAGGAGGCCCCCGCCGAGGGCGAGGAGGCCACCGATGATGACAGCGGTGCCGCCGGCTCCAGCGGCTCGCAGGCCTACAACCGTTACGACGGCAGCGGCGGCGTGCAACTGGACTCGTTCTTCGAGCGGATCCTGTACGCGATCAAGTACCAGGAACCCAACATCCTGCTCAACAGCGCGATCACCGGTGACTCGCGCATCCTCTACGAGCGGGACCCGCTGGACCGGGTCGAGAAGGTCGCCCCGTTCCTCACCGTGGACAGCCGCCCCTACCCGGCGATCGTCGACGGCAAGATCGTGTGGATCGTCGACGCCTACACCACGTCCGACGGTTACCCGTACGCCAACCGGATCGACTTCACCCAGGCGGTCACCGACACCTTCACGGACGGGACGCTCCAGCCGGTCGGCGCGCTGCCCGGCAACCAGGTCAACTACATCCGCAACTCGGTCAAGGCCACCGTGGACGCCTACGACGGCACGGTCACGCTGTACGCCTGGGACGAGGAGGACCCGGTCCTCAAGACGTGGATGAGCGCCTTCCCCGGCGTCATCGAGGACAGGGACGAGATGAGCGACCAGCTCATCGACCACCTGCGCTACCCGGACGACCTGTTCAAGGTGCAGCGCGAGATCATGCGCGAGTACCACGTCACGAACGCCGCGGCCTACTACGGCGGTCAGGACTTCTGGGCGGTGCCCAACGACCCGACCGGCGCCACGGACCGGCCCGAGTCGCCCTACCGCCAGACCATCCACTACCCGGGCGACGAGGAGGCCAGCTTCTCGCTGACCACCACCTACGTGCCCCGGGGCCGTGAGAACCTGGCGGCCTTCATGGCGGTCAACAGCGACCCGCGCTCCGACGACTACGGACAGCTGAAGCTGCTGGAACTGCCGCGCAGCACGGTCATCTTCGGTCCGGGGCAGGTCCAGAACGCCTTCGACGCCGACGCCAACGTCCGCGAGGTGCTGCTCCCACTGGAGCAGTCCAACGCCGAGGTGACCCGGGGCAACCTGCTCACCCTGCCGTTCGCGGGCGGTCTGCTCTACGTCGAGCCGCTGTACGTGCAGGCGGGCGGCGGCGGTGCCGCCTCCTTCCCGCTGTTGCAGCAGGTGATGGTGGGCTTCGGTGAGGAGGTCGCCATCGGCAGCAACCTCCCCGACGCGCTGAGCAACCTGTTCGACGGCGCCGCCGCGCCGCCGGCCGAACCGGAGGGTGAGGAGGAGGCTCCCGAGGAGGAGGCCCCCGAGTCCGAGGCCGGCTCCGGCGGCGACCAGGACCTCACCGACGCCTTGAACGAGGCGGTCGAGGCCTGGGAGGAGTCGCGCGAAGGCCAGGAGGAGGCCGACGAGCGCCTCCGTGAGGCCCTTGAGGCCATCGAGGAGGCCCTCGCCGAGCAGGAGGGCGGCGACTAGCCGTTCGCCGGCACACGGCACTCCACGGGGCGGGATCCGCAAGGGTCCCGCCCCGTTCGTATCGCGCCGATTCGCGTTCCCGTCCAGGGCACGCTACTCTGAAGACACAACGACGCGGGGTGGAGCAGTTCGGTAGCTCGCTGGGCTCATAACCCAGAGGTCGCAGGTTCAAATCCTGTCCCCGCTACCAAGGCCCGGACCCGGGATGTATTTCCCGGGTCCGGTGTTTTCCCCGGTTCATTCCCTGTGAACGGGCCGGGGGGAAGATGTTCTTCGCGAACATCCCCGATCCGGAGTTCGTAGCCGGATGATCAGGCCCGATCTCGATCGTTCCCCTCACGGGAAACGATTTGCGGCCCGGAGGAAAAGCCTCTAAAGTAGAGATCAACGACGCGGGGTGGAGCAGTTCGGTAGCTCGCTGGGCTCATAACCCAGAGGTCGCAGGTTCAAATCCTGTCCCCGCTACTGAAATCGGGCCCGGAAATCCAATGGATTTCCGGGCCCGAGTCTTTTCCGGGAGAAGCGGATTCTCCTCCGCCGTTATCGCGGCCCCACCGTCACGCCCACGATCCGGGATCGGTCGGGTGGGCGAGGGCTCCGGGCGCCGTCGGGCGAGGGGACGCGACGACGACGCCCGGAGGTCTCAGCGGGTGCGGCCCTCCACGAGCTCCACCACACGGTGGGCCCGCTCGGCGACCTTCGGGTCGTGGGTGACCACGACCACCGCCGAGTCGCGGATCCGGGCCTGCTCCAGCAACTGGTCCATGATCATCTTGCTGCTGTCGGCGTCCAGGGCGCCCGTGGGCTCGTCGGCGAGGATCAGGGCGGGATCGCGACTGAGCGCCCGCGCCAGGGCCACACGCTGCTGCTCACCGCCGGAGAGCTGGTGCGGCTTGGAGTGGAGACGGTGCCCCAGCCCCACCGCCTCCAAGAGCTCGCGGGAGCGCGACCGGCGACGCAGCGCCGGTTGCCCGGCGAGCACCAAGGGCACACCCACGTTGGCCAGTGCCGTCCGCCGCTCCAACAGGTGGAACTGCTGGAACACGAACCCGATGCCCTCGCCGCGCAGCCGCGACCGGGGACCCTCGCCCAACCGGCTGGTGTTCACCCCGTCGAACACGTACTCCCCGCTGCTCGGCCTGTCCAACAGACCGAGCAGGCTCAGCAGGGTCGACTTGCCCGAACCGGACTGGCCGACGATCGCGACGATCTCACCCCGGTGC
This sequence comes from Nocardiopsis sp. N85, assembly GCF_028882275.1. Lineage (GTDB taxonomy): Bacteria > Actinomycetota > Actinomycetes > Streptosporangiales > Streptosporangiaceae > Nocardiopsis > Nocardiopsis lambiniae. The sequence goes on along the minus strand of NZ_JARBUT010000003.1, from coordinate 206,818 downwards.
ACCTCGAACGTGCAGTCGTGCAGCACGTCGATCCGGGTCCCCGACACCATGAAGTGCCGGGTCAGACCCTCCACGCGCAGGAGCGGCGCCGACGGCGGCACGGCCTCCGGCGCCAGGGGGGACGGCATGCCGACGGACATCTACATCCCCTCCTCTTCGAGGAGGTAGTCCTCGTCGTCGCCTTCGTCGGCACCGGGGACGTCGAAGCGCGGGTCGAGCGGGATCGGGTCCATGACCTGCTCGCCGACCTCCACGCCGGAGACGACCTCGATGAGCGAGCCGTCGGAGACGCCCAACTCGACCTCGCGGGTCTCCTCGGTGCCGTCCTCGGCGATCACGATCACCTCACCGGAGCCGGTGGTGCCGCGCACCGACGTCACCGGGACGACGATGACGTCCTCGGCCTTGCCGGTGCTGATCGAGAGCTTCCCCTGGACGCCCTCGAACACCTTCGTGTCGGAGGGGACCCGGCAGGCCAGTTCGCCGCCGCCACCGCCACCGCCGCCGCCCTCCTCCATCGAGAAGTCGAACTCGTCGGTGCTCTCCTGCTCCTCGCCGTCGCCCCGGGCCGCTCCCAGGGAGAGGAAGTCGCACTGGGCGGGCGGCGGGCCGTTCTTGATCTCCAGGAGGATGTCCTTGGGCTCCTCGTAGAACCGGTACAGGTCGTTGGCGGGGATCGTGGCGACCGCCCGGTACACGTCCGGTGCGACGGAGGCCACGACCGCGCCGGGCTCCAGCACGTCGCCGACCTCCACGTCGGCCAGACCCGACACCTTGCCGGAGACGGGCGCGTACAGGCTGACCTCACGGGTCACCGGAGCGGCCGCCTCCTCGCCCTCGCCGCCCGCGGCGGACTCCTCGGTGATCTTCACGTTGATGATGGGCGCGCCCTGCTCCACCTCGGCGCCATCGGTCACCCACAGGTGGGCGACCTGGCCGCCCTTCTTGGCCTTGACGCTCCTGCCGGGCTCGGCCTGGACGGTGGCGTCCAGCACCATGACCGAGTCGACCGTGCCCAGCTCGACGGGGTGGGGGACGCCGTTCACGTCGAGGGCGCCGTCGGAGAGGAACTCCTCCCCGGAGGATCCGCCCAGTCGGGACATCAGGAAGTACCCGGAACCGGCGATGGCGATGACGAACAGCAGCGCCGCCGCGCCGATGATGATCCACTTCTTCACGTGTGTCTCCTATTCCCGCAGTCCGGCGACGACGGACGAGCGCAGTGCCCGAAGGGCGGGGATGACTCCGGCGAGCAGGCCGACACCGGCGGCACTGCCCAGGCCGACCAGTACGGCGGTCAGGGGGATGGTGAGGGCCACATCGGGCGGCAGGTCGATGAACGAGGCCGCGATCATTCCGCCCGCGGTGACCAGGACCCAGCAGCCGAGCAGGGCGAGGACACCCGCGACCAGCGACACCACGACCGACTCCATCACCACGGCGACGAACAGGGTGAAGCGGGTGGCGCCCAGCGCGCGGTAGGTGGCCAGTTCGCGACGGCGCTCGCGCACGGTGACCAGGCCGACGTTGAGCACGCCGAGCAGGCCGGTGGTGAGGGTGATGGCGGCGATGCCGATGAGGCCGATCGACAGGTAGGTGATCAGCTCGTTGACCTCCTCGGCGTAGTCCGCCCGATAACTCGTGAGGGAGCCCTCGGACAGATCCGGACCCCAACGCTCGGAGGCCGACATCATCCGATCGGAGAAGACGGTGCCCCAGGGGTCCTCCGCCGCCGTGTCGGAGGGGTCGATCCGGACGAGGTACTCGAAGTCCTTCAGGGACACGGGCGCGGTGACGCCGTCCTCGGAGGTCTCCACGGTCTCGCCGAAGATCAGCTCCTCGGTGGCGGGCGCGCGCAGCAGGTAGGCGCTGTACCAGCCGAAGTCGAGGGTCGAACTCTGCGAGACCCCGACGACGCGGACGTCCATCCAGTGGTCGGTGCCGATCTGGACGGTCGTGACGTCGCCGAGGTCGGCGGCCAGGGTCTGGTTGACCACCATGACCGGGGCCAGGGACTGGGAATCGGCCTCCGTGAACCAGCGGCCCTCGGTCATGTTGATCCGGCGGATGTCTCCCAGGGTGGCGTCCACGGCCCGGAACTCCACGTCGCGGACGACCTGGTCGCCGGAGCGCATGGAGGTGTTCCCGATCGAGTGGTAGATCGACACGTCCTGGCCGCCGGCGCGGTGGAGGTCCTCCTCGAAGGCCACCACGTCGGTGACCTCGCCTCCCCAGAGCCCGACGCTGAGGGTGGCGGGGCGGCCGGCGTTGGCCTCGCTGTAGGAGACGGCGAAACGTTGGCCGAAGTCGCCGGCGGTGACCACGGCGATCAGCGAACCGACACCGACGACGATGCCGGCGCAGGACAGGATGGTCCTGGCGATGTTGGCGCGGGAACCGGCGAAGGCGAGCAGGATCCCGGCCACGAGGGAACGCAGCATACGGTCCCTTCCCAATGTGTGCGTGGGGTGACGCCGCGTCGAAGGCGGCGTTGTGAAGGCCCGCGGGGGCGGTGCCTCACGAACATCATCGCGGAGCCCGGGGGTTTCGGTTCATGATCACTGGGGGATTTTTGTTTTTTCGGCGCCCCGTCGAGGGGGCCTGGGCGGAGAGTCGTCCCGCTCGCCGTCACACTTCGAAACCATCGCAGGTCAAGGTGGTTCCAGTGGTGCTCTCCGACCAGAGCACCGTGTACACGCCGGGAGGCGGTCCGCCCTCTCCCAGCTCGGGATAACGGACATGAGACCACTCCCCGGGGACCGTGTCCGTTTCCAGGGTGTGGACGTCACCGTCCGGGGTGCGGACCGTGACGGTCACGGGAGCCGGGTCGACGTCGTCGGGCGGCAGGATCCCCAGTGCGACCGGGCCCTCCTCGACGTCCGCGCGCGGTGCCTCGGTGCGCCAGGCGCCCTCTCCCGGAACCTCGGCGGTGTCCACGGCCGGGACGCACAGGAGGAGTCCGGGGTCGAAGACGGTCTCGGGCGGGGCGGTGGGTACGGCGTCGGCGTCGGACGAGCGCACGGAGTCCGCGATCATCGCGTCGAGTTCGTCGGGCGTGTACCCGTGGCCGCCGCCGCAGGCGACGGTGGTGAGCAGCAGCACGGCGGTCGCACCCAGGCGACCTGAAAGAGGAGTGAGCGTCGGCACACACGACACGCTACTACTCTCCGTGTTATGGCCGATGCCGATCGTGTCGATCAGTGCGTCCGGAACCCGGATCTCGGGGTGTCCCCCGACGCCGAACGCCGACTCACACCGGACGCAGCGGCGTCGGGCCCCCGTTCAGCCAGGTGAGCGCCCGATCGTGCAGGACGCCGTTGGTGCACACCAGCGGCCCGCCGTCGACGAATCCCTCACCGCGCAGGTTCGTGGCCCGGCCGCCCGCCTCCTCCAGGATGATCGGCAGCGGTGCGGCGTCCCACAGCGACAGCTCCGGTTCGGCGGCGATGTCCACCACACCCTCGGCGACCATCACGTGCGACCAGAAGTCGCCGTAGGCGCGGGTGCGCCACACCGACCGGGTCAGGCCCAGGAACGACTCCAACCGGCCCTGCTCCTCCCAACCCGTCAGGGACGAGAAGCTCAGCGAGGCGTCCGACAGCTCGGAGACCTTCGACACGCTGCAACGCGAGGCCTTGGACAGGCTCCGCCCCTGCCACGCGCCGCCGCCCAGGGAGGCCCACCAGCGGCGGTACAGCGCCGGGGCCGAGACCACGCCGACCACCGGCCGGTCGCCCTCCAACAGGGCGATGAGCGTGGCCCACACCGGAACGCCGCGTACGTAGTTCTTGGTGCCGTCGATCGGGTCGATCACCCACACGCGGTTGCTGTTGCCGGTCTTGCCGTACTCCTCGCCCACGACGGCGTCCCGTGGACGGGCACGCGACAGGACACCGCGGAGCGTCTCCTCGACCAGGCGGTCGGCCTCGGTCACCGGGGTCAGGTCGGGTTTGGTGTCGACCACCAGGTCCAGCGCGCGGAACCGCTTGAGCGCGATGTCGTCGGCAGCGTCGGCGAGCACGTGGGCCAGTCGCAGATCATCGTCAAAGGACAGCATGGGCGGTAACGCTACCCTCCCGGGCGCGGACATGGCCAAGGGGCTCCACCCGAGTGATCGGAGTGTCGTCGAGAAGGCTCTTCCGGGGGCGAACACGGGGGTGGGAGCCGACGCGGTCGGGTGCGACCATGGGGGAATGGATACCAGACAGGGCGGACCGGTCCGGGAACGGCTGATGGACGCCGCCTACGCCGAGGTCGTCTCCGGGGGGTGGGGTGAGCGGCGCATGGCCGACATCGCGGCCGCGGCCCAGGTGTCCCGCCAGACCCTGTACAACGTGTTCGGCAGCAAGGAGGGGCTGCTCCAGGCCGTCGTCGTGCGCGAGGTCAACGCACTGCTGGACGGGGTGATGCGGGTCCTGGCCGTCGAGCACGGCGATCCGGCCCACACCGTGAGCCGGACCGCGCGTCTCATCCTGGACACCGCTCGGGACAACCCGCTGCTGCACGCGGTGGTCACCGGTGACCGCGAACTGCTGCCGGTCCTGACCACCCGCTCCCGCCCCCTGCTCGGGGTGCTCGGCGACCGCATCGCGGCCTCCCTGCGCGAGAACCGGCCCGACCTCGATCCGGCCGTGGCCGAGGCGGTCGCCGACGTCGGTGTGCGTCTCACCGTGTCCTACGCCCTCCAGCCCATCGATCCCGCCGAGGCGGCGCGCCGGGTGGAGACGGTGACGCACGGAATGCTGCTGGTCGGCCACCGGGAGGGGCGTTGACCGGAGAGGACGCGGGTGAGGAGCTGCGGGCGTACATCCGGGAGGGACGGATCACGTCCATCCCGGTGCGCCGCCCCGCGCGACTGCTCCTGCTCGACCGGGTGGCGCGGGCGTTCGAACCCGGCGTCCGGTACACCGAGGCCCGGGTCAACGAGGTGATCGGCGTGTTCAGCGCCGACGTCCCGGCGCTGCGCCGGGGCCTGGTGGACGAGGGGTTCCTGGAGCACGACCGCGTCCATTACTGGCGCTGTGGCGGCACCGTCGACCTGTGAACCCCGCTCAGGCCGGGTCCCGCAGGAGCCGGTCGACCAGCCCGGCGCCGTCCTGGTCCCCGTGCCCGTCGGCGACGTGCCGTTCCATGAGGGCGGCGTAGGGGCGCAGCAGTTCGGTGCTCATCCCCTGTTCCTCCGCGGTGCGCAGCTGGGTGTCGTAGCCCTGCGACTGCATGGCCAGGTTGGAGACCACTCCGGTGGTGAGGTCGCCGCTCTCCAACCGCCCGGCGAACCCGCCGGCGGCGTCCGACAGCATCGCTCCCACCCAGGCCTCAAGGAGCCCGGCGACCTCTCCGAGCGGGACCCCGGAGCTCCGGGTCAGCGCGAAGGCGTGCGTGATACCGGAGAACATGCCGTTCATGGCGCTGAGCAGGGCCACGTCCAACAGGGCGGCCAGGCCCGGGTCCTCCCCCGAGAACCGGGTGCCGGTGGGCACCGCCAGCGCCTTCTCGTGCTCGGCGAACGCCTCCGTCGAGCCGCTGTAGAACGTGTAGGCGCCCGACTCCGCGACGCCCACCATCGGCGGGACGGCCATGATCCCGCCGCTGACGAACCGGGCTCCGCGCGCGGTGGCCCACTTCGCGCGGGCGCGTGCCTCCTCCGGGGTGCCGGTGGTGATGTCCACCAGGTCCTTGCCGGTCAGGTCCACCCCTTCCAGCACGGAGCCGACGGAGGCGTCGTCGAGCAGGCAGGTGACGATGAGCCGCCCGGCGGCCACCGCCGCGGCCGGATCGGCGGCCACGTCGGCGCCCGCGGCGGCCAGGGGCTCGGCACGGGACGCGGTGCGGTTCCAGGCGGTGACGGGGCGGCCGGCGGCGAGCCAGGCACGGCCGAACGCGGCGCCCATGTCGCCCAGTCCGAGCAGGACGACGCGGGTCGGGTCAAGGGTGTTGTCTGTCATGTCGACTAGGCTCGCGCCGGGCGGGAACGCCCACAAGTACGCACTTCGAAGTGGGTGCTCACCCTGGGGTGAGCGTGCAGGCAGGGGGAACATGGTGGCTCTTCGTCGGCCGGGGGCGTATCACTGCGGGACCTCCGCCGCCATGGACGTGATCGGCGGCAAGTGGAAGATCGTCATCCTGTGGGCGCTGGGCGAGCGCCCTCACCGGTTCGGTGGGCTGCGCCGCACCCTGGACGGCGTCTCCGAGAAGGTCCTCGCCGCCCACCTGCGCGAGATGGAGGAGGACGGGATCGTCCGTCGAGAGGACTTCGACGAGGTTCCGCCCCGGGTGGAGTACTCCCTGACCCCGCTCGGCGTCTCCCTCAACGAGGCTCTGGAACCCCTGGGCGACTGGGGGGAACGGCACGTCATCGGCCGGAGCCCCACCGGCGGGGGCACCGGTGGGGCTCCGGATCCCGGGGAGGAGGACGTCCCGGGGGAGGAGGAGCGCAGGCCGCGGGCCGTCCGCTGAGGTCGGCGGGCGGGTGGGGCGGAGGTACCGCAGCGGGTGGGATCAGGGCTCCCGCTCGTGTTCCTCCTCGACGTCGCCCTCGCGGCTCGCCAGCAGCCTGCGCAGCGATGCCACCCGCGCCGGGTCGGCCCCGCCCCGCGCCAGGACCGCCTCGACGGCGCAGTCCTCGGCGTCGGCCTGGTGGGTGCATCCCGCAGGGCAGTCCGAGGCGAGGTCGGCCAGGTCGGGGAAACCCTCGACGATGGTCTCCGGGGAGATGTGCGCCAGCCCGAAACTGCGCACCCCGGGGGTGTCGATCAGCCATCCGCCCTCGAACGGCAGCGCGACCGCCGAGGTGGAGGTGTGCCGTCCCCGGCCGGTGACCGCGTTGACGTGGCCCACCGCCCGGTCGGTGCCCGGGATGAGCCGGTTGAACAGGGTCGACTTGCCCACGCCCGAGGACCCGACGAGCACGGTGGTGCGTCCGGCCAGCTGTTCCGTCAACCCGGTGAGGTCTCCGTCCGGACTGAGCACCTCGTAGGGCACGCCCAGCGGCGCGTACACCTGGAGGAGTTCGTCGGGGCTCGCCAGGTCGGCCTTGGTCAGGCACAGCAGCGGGGTCAGCCCGGCGTCGTAGGCGGCCACCAGGCACCGGTCCACGAACCGGGGCTGGGGGGCCGGGTCGGCCAGGGCGCACACGATCGCCAGCCGGTCCGCGTTGGCCACGATGATCCGCTCCACCGGGTCGGTGTCGTCGGCGGTACGGCGCAGCACCGAGCTGCGCTCCTTGACCCGCACGATGCGCGCCAGGGTGTCCGGGAGCCCCGAGAGGTCGCCGACCACGTCCACCCGGTCGCCCACGACGATCGACCCGCGGCCGAGTTCGCGGGCCTTCATCGCCACGATCCGGTTGCCCTCGACCAGACAGCGGTACCGTCCCCGGTCCACGGCGGTGACCAGACCCTCCACCGCGTTCTCGTGTTTGGGGCGGGTGCGGGTGCGGGGGCGCGAACCGCCCCGGGCGCGCACCCGGATGTCGTCCTCGTCGAGGTGGCGTCCCCCGCCCCGGATACCGCTCATGCCAGGGCCTCCGCCCACAGACCGGGGAAGTCCGGCAGGGTCTTGCGGGTGGTGGCGATGTTCTCCACCTCCACCCCGGGCACCGCGAGCCCGATGACGGCGCCGGAGGTGGCCATGCGGTGATCGTCGTAGGAGTGGAAGACGCCGCCGCGCAGCGGCCGGGGCTCGATGATCAGGCCGTCGGGCAGCTCCTCGACGGCACCGCCCAACCGGTTGATCTCGGTGGCCAGCGCGGCGATGCGGTCGGTCTCGTGTCGACGCAGGTGCGCGATGCCGGTCAGCCGGGACGGCGTCGAGGCCAGGGCGGCCACCGCGGCGATGGTGGGCGTCAGTTCGCCCACCTCCCGCAGGTCCGCCTCCAGACCCAGGATCCGACCGGTGCCGCGCAGGGTGAGGGCGCCGTCGGCCCACTCCACCTCGCCGCCCATCCGGGTGAACAGCGAACGCAGGTGGTCGCCCGGCTGGGTGGTGCGCTCCGGCCAGCCGTCGATGGTCACCTCGCCGCCGGTGACCAGGGCGGCGGCCAGGAACGGGGCCGCGTTGGACAGGTCGGGTTCCACGGTGATCTCGGTGACCTTGATCGGCCCCGGCTCCACCGCCCACACGTCATCGCCGACCGTCACGGTCACCCCGGCGGCGCGCAGCATCTCCACCGTCATGTCCAGGTGTGGGCGGGAGGGCACCGGCGCGCCCTCGTGACGCACCCGCACACCCCGCTCGAACCGGGCGCCGGCCAGCAGGAGCGCCGACACGAACTGGGACGAGCCCGAGGCGTCCAGGACGACGTCGCCGCCCCGGACCCGGCCGGTCCCGCGCACGGTCATGGGCAGGGCGCCGTCGGTGTCGTCGATGGCGGCGCCCAACGCGCGCAGGGCCGCCAACAGCTCGCCGACGGGCCGTTCGCGGGCCCGGGGGTCGCCGTCGAAGTGCACGTCGCCCGCGGCCAGCGCGGCCACCGGGGGCACGAACCGCATCACGGTGCCCGCGTTGCCGACGTCCACCGAGGCCGGGCCGCGCAGAGGGGCGGGCGTGACCACGAGGTCGTCGCCGCGTTCGGCGACGACGGTGCCCAGCGCCCGCAGCGCCCCCACCATCAGTTCGCTGTCCCGGCTGTTCAGGGGACGGCGCACCAGGCACGGCGTCTGCGACAGCGCGGCCAGGACGAGCGCGCGGTTGGTCACCGACTTGGACCCGGGCAGGGTGAGTCGGGCGCGGACCGGACGGTCGGCGACGGGAGCGGGCCAGTGCTGTGCTGCTGCGGTGTGCTCGGGCATGCCCCAAGGTTATCGGTCGTGCTTCCCTGAGGCTTATCCTTGGTGGGCCATGGTGTATCTGGATCACGCTGCCACGACCGAGGTCCGCCCCGAGGTGGTCGCCGACGTGGCGGCCGGGCTCGGCGCCCTCGGCAACCCGTCCTCCCTGCACGGTCACGGCCGCGCCGCCCGTCGCACGGTCGAGGAATCCCGCGAACGCGTCGCCGAGGCCCTCGGGTCCACCCCGCACGAGGTGGTCTTCACGGCGGGCGGCACCGAGTCGGACAACATCGCGATCAAGGGCCTGTACTGGTCGCGCAACGCCGAGGACCCGCGCCGAAGACGCGTCATCACCAGTGCGGTCGAACACCACGCCGCCCTGGACCCCGCCCACTGGACGGCCGAGCACCAGGGCGCGATCCACGAGACGCTGCCCGTGGACGCCCTGGGCCGGGTACGCCCGGAGACCCTCCGCGAGGCGATCGAGCGCGACCCCGACTCCGTCGCCGTGGTGTCGGTCATGTGGGCCAACAACGAGGTCGGCACGGTACAGCCGATCGTCGAACTGGCCGCCGTCGCCGCCGAGCACGGCATCCCCTTCCACACCGACGCCGTGCAGGCGGTGGGCGTGGAACCGATCGATTTCGCCGCCTCGGGGGTGAGCGCCCTCACGGTCAGCGGGCACAAACTCGGCGGTCCGGTGGGCACGGGGGCTCTCGTGCTGGCGCGCGGACTGACCCCGGTGCCGATCCTGCACGGTGGCGGTCAGGAACGCGACATCCGTTCGGGGACCCTGGCCACACCGCTGGTGCTCGGCCTGGCCACCGCCGTCCACCTGGCGGTCATCGAGCGTGAGAAGCACGTGGGGCACCTGAGGGGCCTGCGCGACTCCCTGGAGGAGCGGGTGCGCGCCGTGGTCCCCGACGTCGTGGTCAACGGCGACCCGCGCGGGCGGCTGCCGGGCATCGCGCACCTGTCGTTCCCCGGCTGCGAGGGCGACTCCCTCCTCATGCTCCTGGACGCCAAGGGCGTCTCCTGCTCCACCGGCTCGGCCTGCTCGGCCGGGGTCGCCCAGCCCAGTCACGTGCTGCTGGCGATGGGCGCGGACACCGACACCGCCTCCAGCAGCCTGCGTCTGTCCCTGGGGCGCACCTCCACGGAGGCCGACGTCGACGCCCTGGTCGAGGTGATCGGCCCGGCCGTGGAACGCTCCCGCGCCGCCCTGGCCAAGCGGCGGCGCGGGTAGCGGCGGTCACCCGCCGAGGATCCCGGCTATCCGGCGCGGTGGACGGTGACCGACTCGATCACCACGTCCTCCGCTGGTTTGTCGTTGGGACCGGTGGCCACCGTGGAGATCTCCTCGACCACGGCCATCGACGCGTCGTCGGCGACGTACCCGAAGATCGTGTGCTTGTCCTCCAGGTGCGGCGTCGGCTCGACCGTGATGAAGAACTGCGAACCGTTGGTGCCCGGACCGGAGTTGGCCATGGCCAGCACACCCGGCTCGTCGAAGGTCTCGCCGGTGCCGACCTCGTCCTGGAACCGGTAACCGGGGCCGCCGGTGCCGACGCCCTCCGGGTCCCCGCCCTGGATCATGAAGCCGGGGATGACCCGGTGGAAGATCGTGCCGTCGTAGAACTCCGGCGCCCCGGTGACCGGGTTGGCCGGTCCGGCGCCCTCGGCGAGCCCGACGAAGTTGGCGACCGTGACCGGCGCGACGTCGGACAACAGGTCCACCGTGATGTCGCCGCGGTCGGTGTGCAGGGTGGCGCCCTCCACGTCGCTGACGTCCACGTCCGGGACCTCGGCGCCGTCCGGTGCGGGGGCGGAGTCCGTGGCGCCCGGGTCGGCGGCGGTGCCGTCGTCGCCGCAGGCGGTGGCCGTGAGGAGGAGGACTCCGGTCACGAGGGTCGTGGTCAGGGTGGACAGGCGCATGTGATCACTCTCAGGACGGGACGGCGGGGCGCCACTCAGGCTACCGACCCGCCGTCCCCGCCCGTCACCCGCGCCCCGTCAGGGCCGCGTCTCCTCCGGTCCGTCCTCTTCGCGGCGTTCGGCCTGCTCACGCGCGCGGCGACGCTGTTCCTCGGCGCGCTCCCGGCAGCGGCGCAGGAATTCCTCGTCGTCCTCCGGGGTCACGCCCCGGGCCCGGTTGGGGTGGTCGTATTCGGGGAAGGGGGAGGGCGGACGCACGGGACCGGCCTCGACCCGCCGCGGCCGACCCAGGGCGAACCACAGCAACGCCCCCAGCTTGGGCAGCAGCAGGACGATCACCGCCCAGGCGGGTTTGGGCAGCAGCCGTACGGCGTCGGCATCGGATCCGATGACGTCGAACAGCGCGTACACCCAGACGGCGAGCGCCACGATGAAGAACATCAGGTAGAGGTAGGCCACGGGATCTTCCTGTTTTCGGGGGAGCGTTCGGCGTGCCGGGTGGCATTGTCAGACCTTGTACTGACTTATCACGGATCGCCGCACTCCATCGGTCGCTTGACCGGGCACCCCGCTCCGGGAGAGGCTCGACCCACGGGGCCGTGCGGTGTCGATCCCAAGGAGGTTCGGCCCCACCGGGCGACGGGAGAGGATGATGGGCGTGAACACTGTATTGCCCTCGGCGGTATGGCTCCCCTTCGGCGAGCGGATCCTCCGGGCCCGCTCCGACAAAGGACTCTCGCGCGCCGAACTCGCCGCCACGGTCGGGGTGAGCGACGACAAGATCGGCGAGGTGGAGAGCGCCCGCTGCCGGCCGGCCCGCTCCCTCGTCGAACGGGTGGACACCGCGCTGGGAACCGACCACCAGCTGGTCGACGCCTGGGCGGTCGCCCTCCAGGCGGAGGCGTTCCCCAACGAGTTCGGGGACCTGCGCGAACTCACCGTCCACGCTCCGGAGGTGTGGGAGACCCAACCCGTGGTCATCCCGCCCTTCCTGCGCACCCGAGAGTACTCGTGGGCGGTGCTGCGCCCCAGCTACTTCGACCTCTCCGACACCGAGGTCGAGGCCATGGTGGAGGAGGAGATGGCCCTGAGGGCCGCGATGACCGGCCCCGAGGGGCCCTCGCTGCGCGTGGTCCTCAACGAGACCGTGCTCCGCCGCCCCCAGGGCGGCGCCGACGTCCTCAACGCCCAACGCGACTTCCTCGCCGACCTGGTGGCGGCGGGCATCGTCCGGTTGGGCATGATCCCCGAGAAGTCGCCCCGGCACCCGGAACTGGGCGGCCCCTTCCGGCTCATGGAGTACGGGGACCGGGCGCCCATCGTGTACGCCTTCGCCGCCCAGGGCGGTGAGCTGATCACCGACCCCGAGCAGGTCACGCGGTGCTCCATGGTCCGCGACGCCATCGAGGAGGTCACCGTGGAACTCACCCCCGACTCGGAGGTCCTCACCGCGCGGTGGCCCGAGGGCTGATCCCGGGGCCGCGTTCCCGCCCGCGGGCCTTGGGGTGGGGTCCCCTCATGGGCTAGGTTGCCGGCCATGGATATCGCGATCACATCCGGATACGTCGTACCCGTCGAGGGAGACCCCATCGACGGCGGCACCGTTCTCATCTCCGACGGCAGGATCACCGCGGTCGGGCCGGACGGCCGGGTCACCGTTCCCGAGGGCGCCACCGTCGTCGACGCCTCCGGCAAGTGGGTCCTCCCCGGCTTCGTCGAGGCCCACGGGCACATCGGCATCGACGAGGAGGGCATCGGCTGGGCCGGTGACGACACCAACGAGATGACCGACCCCAACGGCGCCCGCATGCGCGCCCTGGACGCCATCAACCCCGCCGACCGGGGCTTCGTCGACGCCCTGTCCGGCGGCGTCACCAGCTCGGTGGTCAAGCCCGGATCGGGCAACCCCATCGGCGGGCAGACGGTCGCCATCAAATGCTGGGGCCGCAGTATCGAGGACCGGCTCATCAAACAGCCCGCCAGCGTCAAGAGCGCGCTCGGCGAGAACCCCAAGCGGGTCTACGGCAACAAGGACAAGCTGCCCTCCACCCGCCAGGGCGTGGCCGCCGTCATCCGGGACGCCTTCACCAAGGCCCAGGACTACAAGGCCAAGCGGGCGCAGGCCGAGGCCGAGGACAAGCCCTTCGACCGGGACAACACCCTGGAGGTGCTGGTCCGGGTCCTGGACGGTGAGCTCCCCTGGTGCCAGCACACCCACCGGGCCGACGACATCCACACCGCCATCCGACTGGCGGACGAGTTCGGGTACCGGTTGATCGTCAACCACTGCACCGAGGGCCACCTGCTGGCCGACGAACTGGCCGCCCGGAACATCCCCGTCATCACCGGTCCGCTGATGACCAACCGGTCCAAGGTCGAGGTCAACAACAAGACCCTGGCCAATCCGGGCATCCTGGACCGGGCCGGGGTGAAGGTGGCCCTCACCACCGACCATCCGGTCGTGCCCATCGAGTTCCTGATCCACCAGGCCACCCTGTGCGTGAAGGAGGGCATGGACCCGGTGTCGGCGATCCGCGCCCTCACCGTGAACCCGGCCGAGATCATGGGCCTGTCCGACCGCGTCGGCTCCCTCAAGCCGGGACTGGACGGCGACGTCGTCGTGTGGTCCGGCGACCCGCTCGACGTGATGAGCCGCGCCGAACGGGTGTTCATCGAGGGCCGCGAGGTCTACACCTACGACTACGAGGCCCGCTGCGGGGTCGCCGTCGACGCCTATTACCGCGAGTCGTGAGGTGGGGCCGGGCCCGGACCGCCTCGCGCGGTCCGGGCCTCAGGCCGTGACCCTGGCCCTCAGGGCGGGAAACGAGGTGGTCGTGGCCGACGATCCACGGTGATGCACCGATGTGCGGGCAGGGTCCTCGGAAGGAGTGTGGAATCGGTCGGGACGACGGAGCCCCCGACCCGCTCCGGGAGGACACCATGACCACCCACGACGCCGCCGCGCTCGCCGCCGACCGGTACCGCGCAGACACGGAGAGGGCCGCCGCACGGGAGCGCGAGGCGCGCCGGATCCGCGACGAGCGCGGCGGGGCCGCGGTCCCGCGGCGCGCCGGCCGTGCCGGGGCGCGGGATCGGGGCGACCCGACATCACCCACGACCTCGCCGTGTAGGTCCCCGGTGCGGAAGGGCGGACGGTGCGTCGCGCGGGGCACCGCCCGCCGCACGACACACGAGGCGCGATCGGCGGGGAGGGCCGCCCACGGTCGTCCCCGGGCCCCCGAGGGGCCGTCGACCCCTCCTCGAACCCGGAGGGCCGGCCTTCGTGACCGCGCTCAGTCCGTGAGGGAGATCCGGCGGAAGGGGAGGTCGCCGAAGACGGTCCCACCCTCACCGGCCGCCATCACGGTGACCCGCTCCGACTCCAACCGCTTCCGGACCGACTCCGCGTCGGTCTCCGCAGGGAACGGCGTCAGGACGATCGGCGCGCCCGCGGCCATCGGCCCGAGCAGGAGTTCGGCGCCCTGACCGAGCGAGCGCAGCGGCTCGTCGGAGGCCGCGAACAACGCCATCCGGTCGGCGTCGGTCAACCCCCACCGCTCCGCGCGGGACCGGGCGTCGGCGACCAGGTCCGCACCCGAACGGTCCGCGTCCACGCGCAGCGCCGGCGTCCCCGGGTCCACCGGGTAGGGGGAGAAACGGTCGCCGTGGGCGCGCACCTCCACCGAGTAGTCCTGCACCATCGGCGGCACCTCCCGCAGCGGCAGCCCCAACGGGTGCAACGAGGTGCCCACGACCTCCTCGGCGCCGCTGTCCAGGGCGGCCTCCAACCGATCGGCGTCGGCCACCGCGACCAGGGCGCCCTCGGGCAGGTCCGGTCCGGTGGCGATCTCGGCGATCGCCCCGACCGACCAGCACGCCGTCAGCCACACCAGGGACTGCCAGTGCACCGGCAGGGCCAGGACCACCCGGTCGCCCGGCTGCGCCCCGAACCCGTCCACCAGCATGTTCGCGGTCTTGGACACCCAGTTGTCGAACGTGGCCCGGGACAACTCCACCCGGCCGCCGGAGGCGTCGTAGGAGGTCGTGAACGGGCGGGCGGGATCGGCGGCGACCAGGTCGCGCCACAGCTGCGCGGGAGTTTCGGACATGGCCCACACTCTAGATGTTCCGCTCTGAGAGCTGGGGACACGGGAGGCGGGAGGGCCGCCGATCACGGAGCGGAACCCCGAGGCGGCGGGTCCGTAACGAACCCCCGCAGGGTGTGCGTCGGGGTGACGGGAAGTGACACAGTGGCCTCATGCGTTTGCCTCCCGGACGATTCCTCGCCCGTGTCACCGCGCTGCCCGCGATCGCCGTCTCGGCCTGGCTCCTGGTTGCCTTCCCCCTTCTGGCACTCGGCCTGTTCACCCCCTGGATCGCCCTGATCCTCGGGGCCCCCGCCGTGATCGCGGCCGGTGCGCTGGTGCCGCGGCTCATCCCGGACCCCGACGAGGACGTGCCCTGGTGGCCCGTCCTCCTGGTCCTGGTCATCACGGTCGCCTTCGCCGTCGTGCAGATCGCCTACCACGCCGAGGCCCTGGTCATCCGCCGCGACCCCGCCTCCTACGCCATGTACACGGTGTGGATCGCCGAGAACGGGTACCTGCCGATCCCGCAGCAGCGCGACCTCATCGCCGGGAACGACCCCGCGCTGAGCTACCAGAGCCTGGCCCACTACGAACGCGGCGACGCCATCTGGCCCCAGTTCATGGCGGGCGCCCCCCTCATCACCGCCATCGGGTACTGGATCGGAGGGCTCGACGGCATGCTCGTCGTCACCCCGATCCTGGGCGCGCTGGGCGTGCTCACCTTCGCCGGGCTCACCGCCCGACTGGTCGGCGCCCGCTGGGCCCCCCTGGCCGCCCTGGTCCTGGCCCTGTGCCTGCCCCAGCAGTGGGTGAGTCGGTTCACCTACAGCGAGCCCGTCACCCAGATCCTCCTGCTCGGCGGGCTGGTCCTCGCCTACGACTCCCTGGTCCGGCGCACGCACATCTCCGACCGCTGGTCGCGGGACCGGACCCTGGCGGGCATCGCCGGCCTGGTGCTCGGTCTGTCGCTGGTGGTGCGCGTCGACGCGATCCGCGACCTGTTGCCCGTCGTGGGGTTCATCGCCCTGCTCCTGCTCGCCCGACGCGGGCAGGCGCTGCCCCTGCTGGGCGGCCTGGCACTGGGCGTCGGCCTGGGCCTGTACGCCGGGTACGGCCTGTCCCTGCCCTATCTGGAGTACCTGTCGGACTCCCTCGATCCGCTGCTGATGATCAGCGGCGGTGTCGTCCTCGCCGCCGTCATCGGTACCGCGGCCCTGTGGCGGTACGGGCCGCCGCACACGGACCGGGTGCGGTGGCTGCCCAACACGGTCGCCGCCCTGGCCCTGCTCACCATGGTCGGCTTCGCGATCCGCCCCCTCCTCTGGCCCGACCACGGCCACGGCAGCGACTTCACCGACGGCTGGGTCGCCTATGTCCAGTCCCGGGAGGGCCTGCCCGTCGAGGGCAGCCGCACCTACTACGACATGAGCCTGTACTGGGTGGGCTGGTACGTGGGGCTGGGCACCGTCCTGTTCGCCTCGCTGGGCGTGGCCCTCGTGCTGCGCCGCCTCACGTCGTGGCGCGACCCCCAGTGGCTCCTGCCCGCCATGCTGCTGGTGTGGTCGGTGTCCACCACCCTGATGCGCCCCGCCATCACCCCCGACCACCCGTGGGCCAGCCGCCGTCTCATCGTCCTGGTGATCCCCGCGTTCGTGCTGTTCGCGGTCTGGTTCCTGGCCTGGCTCACCCGCTACTGCGCCATCGCCGTGCGCGCGGAGAGGGACGCCTCGCCGGTCCGCGCTCTGCCGGTGGTGGTCGCCGCCGGCGCGGCCGTGGCGATGATCGGCCCCACCGCCATCACCTCCTTCGCCGGGATCATGGGGTACCGGCAGGACGTGGGGACCGTGGCGGCCACCGAACGCCTGTGCGCCGCGTTACCCGACGACGCCTCGGTGATCGTCGTCGACCCCGGGATGGCGGGCAACTACATGCCGCTGCTGCGCAACGTCTGCGGTGTGCCCACCGCCGCCCTGAACGACGCGACACCGGAGAACGTCGACCGCGTCGTCGCGGGGATCCACCAGCGGGACCGTACCGCCGTGCTCGCCTCCGAGGACTGGGACCAGCTGACCTCCCTGGCCCCCGAGAGCGAACCGGACCGCCCCTTCCACGTGGTCGCGCAGATGGATCCGAGTACGCTCATGGCACCCCCCACCGGTCATTGGAGCTTCGTCGGGAGCGTGTGGATCACGGTCGTCCCCGACCCCTGATCCCGGCCCCCGTCCCATCCCCGTCCCCACCCGCTGAAGAGAACGTATGAGCCAGACACACGACGACGCCCGATTCCGCTCCGAGGCCCGCCCGTCGCCCACCACCCCCGACGGAGAGCCCTCGGCTCCGGTACCCCCCTCTGCCGAGGCCGCCGACCCACCGGTGCGGGTCACCATCGTCCTGCCCTGCTACAACGAAGAGGACCACGTCGTCGACGAGGTCAAGCGCATCTGCGCGGCCATGGACGCGTCCGACTACGGGTACGAACTGCTGGCCGTCGACGACGCCTCCACCGACGGCACCCTGGAACGGCTCCGTGAGGCCGCCCCCGCCCACCCGCACATGCGGATCATCGCGTTCGGCCACAACGGCGGTTCCGGGACGGTCCGCCGCATCGGCAGCCAGCGGGCCCGCGGCGAGTTCGTGGTGTGGACCGACGCCGACATGAGCTATCCCAACGAACGCATCCCCGAACTCGTCGCCATGCTCGAAGAGGACCCGGAGATCGACCAGGTGGTGGGGGCCCGCACCCAGGAGATGGGCAGCCACAAGGCGCTGCGGGTGCCCGCCAAGTGGATCATCCGCAAGATCGCCGAACGCCTCACCAACACCCGCATCCCGGACCTCAACTCCGGCCTGCGCGTGTTCCGCCGTGACGTCGCCCGCCCCTACCTGCGGCTGCTGCCGCCCGGGTTCTCCTGCGTCACCACCATCACGCTGGCGTTCCTGTCCAACCAGCACCCGGTGCGGTACGTGCCCATCGAGTACGCCAAGCGGGCGGGGAAGTCGAAGTTCCACTTCGTCGGCGACGCCTACCGCTACATCCTCCAGGTGCTCCGCATGGTCATGTACTTCAACCCGCTCAAGGTGCTGATGCCCCCGGCGCTCACCCTGTTGGGCGTCGGCGTCGCCAAGTTCGTGTTCGACCAGGTGCGCAACCCGCTGTACATGCCCAACAACACCGTCATGATCCTCATGACGGGGCTGATCATCGCCGCGCTCGCCCTCTTGGCCGACCTCATCGTGCGCTCCCGGAACGGGGCGTGAGCACCGTGCGGGTCGCCCTGGTGGGCCCGGCCCACCCGTACAAGGGCGGCGGCGCCCGGCACACCACCGAACTCGCGCACCGGCTCCGGGCGGCCGGTCACCCGACCGTGGTCGAGTCGTGGCGGGCCCAGTACCCGGCGGCGCTCTACCCCGGGACGCAGACCGTCGACGAGCCCGAGGGGGAGCCCTACCCCGACACCCGTCGCGACCTGGCCTGGTACCGACCGGACGGATGGTGGCGGATCGGGCGGCGGCTGGCCCGGGAGAACGACCTGGTGGTACTCACCCTGTTCTCACCCGTGCAGGTGCCCGCCTACCTCGGGGTGCTGGCGGGGGCGCGGTCGGCGGGCGGTGAACGCACCCGGGTCGTGGCACTGTGCCACAACGTGCTGCCGCACGAGCGTCGTGCCGTGGACGTGTCGCTGGTCCGGGCGCTGCTGCGGCGGGTGGACGGGGTGCTCGCCCACTCCCACGAGCAGGCCGGCCTGGCGGAGGGGATGCGCGGTGCCGGGTTCGACGCCCCCGTCACCGCGGCGCTGCCCCCGCACCTGCCCGCCACCGGGGCCGTCGTCCCCCCGGCGCCGGGAGAGCGCCGGAACCTGCTCTTCCTGGGCATCGTCCGCCCCTACAAGGGCGTCGACGTCCTGCTGCGGGCCCTGGCGGCCGGGGCGCCGGACGACGTGACCCTCACCGTCGCCGGGGAGTTCTGGGGCGGGACCGCGGAGCAGGCGGCGCTGGCCGGGGAGCTGGGACTGGCCGACCGGGTGCGGCTGCGCGACGGGTACGTGCCCGCCGAGGAACTGCCCGGGCTGTACGCGGCGGCCGACGCCGTGGTGCTGCCCTACCGGACCGCCACGGCCAGCCAGAACGTGTGGCTGGCCCACGAGCACGGAGTGCCGGTCATCGCGACCCGGGCCGGCGCCCTCGCCGACCACGTTCGCGAGGACGTCGACGGCCTGCTGTGCGCCCCGGGCGACGTGGACGACCTGGCCCGCGCGCTCGACCGCTTCTACGCCCCCGGCGCTCCCGAACGGCTCCGCGCCGGGGTGCGCCCGGTCGACCCGGAACCCTTCTGGGCCGACTACGTCGACCGTCTGCTGACGGCCTGAGCCCGGGAGCCGCGCCGTCCACCGCGCGGCTCCCGGGCCCCGACCGGGTTCCTCAGAAAGGCGGGTCGTCGGTCCAGCCCATCTCCTCGTAGAGGGTGTACCCCACCACGTCTCCGGGCTCGCTCCAGTCGGACTCCGACTCGGCGGGCTCGACCACGACCTGTTCAAGGGAGAGCAGGCCGCCCGTCTCGGAGTCGAAGAGGATCCGCTCCTCGAACGTGCCCCTTGCGGTGGGGGAGAGCGTGTAGGCCACGCCAACGGCGTCCCGACCGGAGAGGTCCGTCACCCCTCCGAGCGCCCGGACACCGGGAAGCCCGGCCAGGACGGTGTACATGCCTGCTCTGACCTCGGGGGGGTAGGGGAGGGACAGGGCACCGCTGACGTACGAGAAGCGCCGTGCCCCCTCATCCGCGTACCCGTTCTCCGCCATCACCGCGTACTCGTTGTCGAGATGGTCCTGGTGGGCCGAGTTCTCCGCTTCGGTCTCCGGAACGGAGAACAGCATCTCCTCCAACAGCTCGGGGTCGGAGGGTAGCGACCGGAGGTCGGGGTGTTCCACGGTTCCGAGTCCGAAACCCCACCCCCCCGGCTGAGGACCTGTGATCTCCCCGTCCTCCTCCTGTGTGGGGATCTCCACACGTCCGGTCTCGGAATCGTGCGGCCAGTACTCGGGGGAGCCGTCGCGTTCCCACGCGGCCCGGTGGTCCTCGTCCACCAGGGCCCAGGTCGTCTCATTGGTCCGCTGGGCGCTCAGCCCTGACTCCTCGCCTTCGAAGTCGTTCGTGTCGATGTCGTATTCACCCGTCCAGCTCCACTCCTCGGTGCGGTAAACGCGGTACACCCCGTACCGGTCGTCCTCGGGGCCCACACCCCAGGCCTGCGCCCAGGTGAGGCGCTGATGCCAGACGTCGCCGTCGACGGGCCGGGACCGGGCCGCCTCGATGACCGGGGCCATCACCTCCCGGACCGAACCGCCCACCTCGCTCTCAGAGGGGTCGGTCGCCGGGCCCACGGTGACCGTGCCCGGACCGGGGAACACCACCAGCGCCAGGAACAGGGCGGCCGCGGCGACCGCCGCGACACCGCTCAGCACCACTGGCAGTGTGCGCGGTCGACGCACCGGCCGCGATTTCCTGCGGCCCGGACGCCAGCCGGTCGACAGGGCCAGCTCGTCGGGGGAACGCTCCGGGATCTCGGACCTCATGGTCCGCAGGTGATCGAGCTCGTTCACCGGTCTTCCTCCTCGCGGGTCGTGGTGGACGTGGGCAGGGCGGTGCGCAGGCGCTTGCGTGCGCGGTGCAACCGGGAGCGCACGGTGCCCACCGGGATGCCCAGGACCGAGGCGACCTCCTCGTAGGTCAGCTCACCCCAGGCGATCAGCAGCAGGACGTCGCGATCGCCCTTGGACAGCCGGGCCAGGGCACCGGCCAGGGACGCCGACACCGACGCAGCGTCCACCCGCTCGCCGACCCGGTCGGCGTGCCCCTCCAGGACCGGGTCCACGCCGGTCCGAGCCAGGGCGCGGTAATGGCGGGTCTCGGCGCGGTGGTGACCGCGGACCAGGTTGGCGGCGATCCGCCACAGCCACGGCCTCGCGTCTGGGTACGCCGGGTCGTAGCGGTGCCGTTCGCGGAAGGCGACGTGGAAGGTCTCGGCGACCACGTCGTCCGCGTCGGCCCGACCGAGCCTGCGGACCACGTAGCGGTGCAGCGCGGGGGCGTGCCGGCGGAAGATCTCACCGAAGTCGGTGGGATCGTCCAGCGACCGGAGGACGACCGATGCGTCGCTCCCCGCTTCTTCGGGCACACGTGCCCGGGAGGCGGCAGGGGACATGAGGGTCCAATCGGTGGGGGACTACGAACGCTTCCACCCGTACTAGACCGATCCCCGGGATCGGGTTCACACCGCTTCCGGGCGCGACCCCTCCGGCGCGGCCGACCGGCCCTCGAACCGGGTCGACAACACCGACAACCCCGCCCATGCCACATCGGCGAACGTCATGACCAGACGCGACAGCACCGCCACGACCAGGGCCGCGCCCGCGTCCACCACCGGGGCCAACGCCACCACCAGCACCGCCTCGCGTACGCCCAGCCCGGCCGGCGCGAACACCACCAGCAGCCCCAGCGTCCACGCCAGAGCGTAGGCGCCCACCGCCGGCGCCAGGGAGGCCCACGGGTCTGCGCCCACCGCCCAGGTCAACACCCACACGTGCAGGCCCAGCGGCACCCACGCCACCAGGGTCCACCCGAGCGCCGTCGCCATCGCCCGCCCGCCGATGTCGAGCGGACCGGCCTCCGCCACCTCTCGGAACCGGGCGAACGGACGGGCCACCAGGCGCACGCCCCACCGCACGACGCGCGGGTGCAGGCCCGCGAGCAGCAGCGGGGCCAGGGCCAACGCCCACCACCAGGTCCGGGCCGCCTCCACCGACGACAGCGGCAACGCCACCCCCGCCACCGCCAGGCCGGCGGCCACCGTCACACCCACCGCCAGCAGGGTCGCCGCGGTCCCCCGCACCCGGGGCACGTCCCGGTCGCGGGCCAGCTCCACCTGGGCCACGAACGCCCACACCGACCCCGGCAGGTACTTGCCGAGCTGGCCGACGAACATCACCCGGGCCGCCACCGGCACCGACAACGGCGATCCCAGACCCGCCAACAGGGCCCGCCAGGCGAGCATCTGCGCGGTCAACCCGACCATGCCGGAGAGCACCGCCACCGGCAGCGTCCACAGGGGCAGCGCCGAAGCGGCGTCGCGCGCCTGCTCCCAGTGCCCGCGCAACGCCCACCCGGCGCACGCGCACACCAGGACCACCAACGCGAACCGCACCCAGGGGTCACGGCGCAGCCGAGAGAGCACCCGGTCCCTCCTCACATCTCCTCCGCCGACCTTACGCCGTCCTCCCGGACGCCCGGCGTGACCGCGTCGTCACGGCGGGGCCGGGGCGGTGGGATCGGGGCGACGCGGCCGACGGGCCCGGAACCCCCGGGGCGTAGGGTGCCCCCTATGACCGGTGCGAACGAATCCGACCCCGCCCCGACCCCGTCCGCCATGCGTCGGGCCCTGGCCCGGGCCCGGGACGGCAAGACCCTCGACGTCGCCGAGGCGGAGGTGCTCCTGCACGCCCGCGGCGAGGACCTGGACACCCTCCTGGGGTACGCCGAACGGGTCCGCGACGCGGGCCTGGAGGCGGCCGGCCGGCCCGGCGTCGTGACCTACAGCCGCAAGGTGTTCGTCCCCCTGACCCGCCTGTGCCGCGACCGCTGTCACTACTGCACGTTCGCCACCGTGCCCGGGCGGCTGCCGGCCCCGTTCCTGTCCCCCGACGAGGTCCTGGACATCGCCCGCCGGGGTGCCGAGACGGGCTGCAAGGAGGTCCTCATCACCCTCGGGGACCGACCCGAGGACCGGTGGAAGCAGGCCGCCGAATGGCTCGACGCCCACGGATACGACGACACCCTGTCCTACGTCCGCGCCGTGGCCATCATGATCCTCGAAGAGACCGGACTCCTGCCGCACCTCAACCCCGGGGTGCTCACCTGGGCCGACTTCCAGCGCCTCAAGCCCGTCGCCCCGTCCATGGGCATGATGCTGGAGACCACCTCTCGGCGGCTGTTCACCGAGAAGGGCCAGGCCCACTACGGCAGCCCCGACAAGGACCCCGCCGTCCGCCTGCGCGCCCTGGAGGACGCGGGCCGCTCCAGCGTCCCCTTCACCACCGGCATCCTCCTGGGCATCGGCGAGACCCTCGCGGACCGGGCCGAGTCCATCTTCGCGATGCGCTCCGTCGCCCGCCGCCACGGCGGGATCCAGGAGATCATCGTCCAGAACTTCCGCGCCAAGCCGGACACCCCGATGATGCACCGGCCCGACGCCGAGCTCGACGAGATGGCCGCCACCATCGCCGTCACCCGGCTGATCACGGGCCCCAAGGCGCACATCCAGGCCCCACCGAACCTCATCGACGGTGAGCACGGCGGCCGTGACGAGTACGCCCTCATGCTGCGCGCCGGGATCGACGACTGGGGCGGGGTCTCCCCGCTCACCGCCGACCACGTCAACCCCGAACGCCCCTGGCCCCAGATCGAGGACCTGGCCGCCCGCAGCGCCGCCCAGGGGTTCACCCTCAAGGAGCGGCTCACCGTCTACCCCGAGTACATCCGTGCCGGGGAGCCCTGGCTCGACCCCCGCCTGCGGGCGCACGTCGAGGCCCTGGTGGACCCGGAGACCGGCCTGGCCCGCGAGGACGCGCCCCTGGTGGGCCGTCCCTGGCAGGAACCCGAGGCGGTCCTCGCGCCCACCGGGCGCACCGACCTGTACACGGCCGTCGACACGGAGGGGCGTACCGGGGACCGTCGCGGCGACTTCGACTCGGTCTACGGCGACTGGGAGTCGCTGCGCGAGGGCGTCGACCGCGACGGCGCGCTGCCCCGCCGGTTCGACCCGCGGATCGCCGAGGCCCTGCGCGCCGCCGAGAAGGACCCGGCGGGGCTCTCCGACGAGCAGGCCCTGGCCCTGCTGCACGCCGACGGGCCCGAAATGGAGGCCCTGGCGGACCTGGCCGACGGGATCCGACACGACGCGGTCGGAGACGACGTCACGTTCGTGGTCACCAGGAACATCAACTTCACCAACGTCTGCTACGCCGGCTGCCGGTTCTGCGCGTTCGCCCAGCGCCGCACCGACGCCGACGCCTACACCCTCTCCCTCGACCAGGTCGCCGACCGTGCCGAGGAGGCGTGGAAGGCGGGCGCCACCGAGGTGTGCATGCAGGGCGGGATCCACCCGGACCTGCCGGGCACCGCCTACTTCGACATCGCCGCCGCCGTTCGCGAGCGCGTTCCGGACATGCACGTCCACGCGTTCAGCCCGATGGAGGTGGTCAACGGGGCGGCGCGCACGAACCTGCCGATCCGCGAGTGGTTGACCCGAGCGCGCGAGGCCGGTCTGGGGTCGATCCCGGGTACCGCCGCCGAGATCCTCGACGACGAGATCCGCTGGGTCCTCACCAAGGGCAAGCTCCCGGCGAGCGAGTGGATCGAGGTCATCACCACCGCCCACGACCTGGGCATCCCCACCACGTCCACGATGATGTACGGGCACGTGGACTCGCCCCACCACTGGGTGGCGCACATCAAACTGCTGCGCTCGCTCCAGGAGCGCTCCCTGGAGCGCAACGGGCGGCCGGGGTTCACCGAGTTCGTGCCGCTGCCGTTCGTGCACACCAACGCGCCCATCTACCTGGCGGGCCTGGCCCGTACGGGGCCCACGGTCCGCGAGAACCGGGCGTTGCACGCGCTGGCCCGCCTGCTGTTGCACGGATCGATCGACAACATCCAGTGCTCCTGGGTCAAACTCGCCGAGGACACCTGCCGCCACCTGCTGCGCGGCGGTGTCAACGACGTGGGCGGCACCCTGATGGAGGAGACCATCAGCCGCATGGCGGGTTCGGGACAGGGGTCGTACAAGACCATCAGCGACATCCGCGCCCTGGTGGAGCCCACCGGTCGGCCGCTGCGCCAGCGCACCACCCTCTACGGTGAGGCCTCCGCGGAGCGCCGCCGCGTGGCCGAGGCCAGCGACGGCGTCGCCCCGAGCATCCTGCGCAGATCCCTGCCCCTCGTCTGAGAGGGTCCGACCTCGGGGCGGCCGTGTCCGCCTCGGACCCGGAGGAGGTCGAAAGGCACGCCCCGCCGTGGCGCCGAGGGTGGTCCGAAGCCGGGAACGGCGAAGGGGCGGGAGCACCGTGATGGTGCCCCCGCCCCTCCCCTCAGGGCCGCGCGGAGCGGGTCCGGGGGCCGGCGGGCCCCCGCGCGCGGCCGGGGGTCAGCAGGCCCCCCGGTCGATCCAGACGCCCCACTCGCCGGTGGTGCCCGGCTGGTCGCCCTGCGTCCACCAGCGCGCCTCGTACTCGCGGCCGTCGTGGCTCACCCGGTTCCCGCCGGTGTAGACGCTCTGGGCGTTCCAGGCCGGTGCGGTGCAGTCGCCCGGCTCGCCGTCGCCCGGCTCGCCGTCGCCCGGACCCCCGTCACCGGGCCCGCCGTCGTCGGGACCGTCCACCACGGTCCCCTCGCGCGGGTGGTCGTAGGTGATGGCGTACTCGGTGCCGCCCACCTCGACCCGCCAGTTGGAGGGCTGGGCGATGGGCAGACGCCAGTTGAGGTTGAACGTGAACGTCCCGCCGGCCGGGATCGACTGCCAGCCCGGAACGGTGATCCGCGCCCGGTGGAAGTCGCCGTCCAGGCCGCCGATGTTGTTCGCCCGGGAGTGCCCGATCTGGAGGTGGGTGAGACCCAGCCCCGACTGGTCGCCCATGTTGCCCGGCGCGGAGGTGCCGTAGTCGAAGGTGATCTTCGAGCCACCCGGGATCTCGGCGGCCGAGTTGTTGGTGATGGTCACCTTGGGGTTGATGGGGTAGTTGTTGTCGCCCAGGGCGAACTCGTGGAATTCCACGTCCACGTCCAGGACCTCGGCCGGGGCCTCGGTCTCGGCCTTGCGGGCGCCGTAGGGGCCGGCGTCGCTCAGGGTCTCGTGCAGCGAGGTGATGAGCGTGTCGCCCATGACGTACTGCCCGGCGTCCTCGTCGTAGGCGTAGTCGCCCGCCATCTCCCAGATCATGATGCCGCCCAGACCGGTGTCGGCCACGTAGTCGGCCTTGGCCTGGATGGTTCGATCGGCGTCACCGGACAGGAAGGTGCGCGTCTCGGCGTTCCACCACCACTCGTTCTTCGTGACGTCGTCCCAGTGCCGCTCGTAGGTTCCGACGATCCCGTCGTCCACCCCGTAGTCGTCCACGTAGTCGCCGACCACGCCGTTCTCCAGGTTGAGGACGTGCCACATCGGGTTGGCCCCCGCCGGGATCTCGCCACCGGTCACCGGGTCGCTGTCGTGCCACAGGTTGTCGATGCCGTCGGCCCCGTTGCCGCAGGGGGTGTTGACGCCGGTGCCCGGCAGGCACCGTGTCTGGTTCGGTAGCGCGGAGGTGCCCCACAGTCCGTCGGTGCCGCCCTGGACGTCCTTCCAGCCGCGCGTGTAGAAGGGCACGCCCAGGTTGATCCGGCCCGCCTGCATGGCGCCCCGGAAGTAGTGGTGGGCCCAGTCGGCGTTGAGGTAGCCGATGCCGTTGTAGGCCCCGTACACCGCGCTCAACTCGGGGTCCAGGCCGCTGTCGTACAGCGCCCCGTTGTGGCCGACGAAGTGGTTCCAGGTGCCGTGCAGGTCGTAGGACATCATGTTGACGAAGTCCAGGTACTGCACGACCTGGTGCACCTCCTGGCCGCGCAGTAGCCAACCCGAGGCGGGGACGGCCGCGGTGAGCTGGTAGTACGTGCCGTCCTCGGCGGAGGCCTCGTCGAGCTTCTCGCGCAGGACCCGCATCAGCTCCTCGTAGCCCTCCCACAGCAGGCCGCGCCGGGCGTCGGAGATCCAGAAGTCGTCGGGACTGCCCGCGCCGTTGTTGGAGGTGGCGTACTCGTAGTCGATGTCGAGCCCGTCGAACCCGTATTCGCGCACGAACTCCACGGCCGAGTCGGCGAACGTCTCGATGCCCGCGTGGTCGACCCCCGTCGAGGTCGTCGTCATCGAGTAGAACCCGCCGCTGTCCACCCGCTCGCCATCGGGCCCGAAGTAACCGCCGGTCTCGGCCCAACCGCCGACCGCGACCAGGGTCTTCACCCCGGGGTGGTCCTTCTTGAACGTGTTGAGCAGGTTGAAGTGGCCCTCGTAGTCGAACTCCGGGTCCGGCGTCAGGCCGTCCCAGGTCATCCCGGTGGCCGGGTTGTCGGGGGTGTCGGCGCCCACGGACACGCGGTCGTCCGGGCCCACGTGCGCGAAGGCGTAGTTGATGTGGGAGATCCGGTCCCAGGGGATGTCGTCGACCAGGTACTCGGGTTGCCCGTTGGAGCCGTTGCGCCAGCTGGTGAAGTAGCCGATGACCCGTCGGTCGAGGTCGTTGGGCAGCTTCTCGCGGCCGTCGGTGTCGTAGACGTCGCAGTAGGGGACGTCCACGCCGGGGGTCGGGTACAGGCCGTCGGGTCGGCACTCGGCGTCGGTGGAGGCGACGGGCTCGGCCGGTGCGGCGTGCGCGACCGCGGGCGTGAACAGCGCCCCGGCGGCCAGTGCCAGGGTGGCGAGGGCCGCTCCGAGGGAGCGGGCCCGGCGTGCGGGCCCACCGCGGGGTCGGGTGTCGGACATGGGACCTTCCTCGTTGTTCTCGGGGGATGCGTCGGGCCCGGGTGAGGGCACGACAGAGGACCCCGCCGGCACGGGGGCCGGGGGGAGCGGGTGGAGAAGAAGGGGCGGGGCGGGCCGCCCGGCGGTCGCCGGGCGGCCCGGTCAGGGGAGGGTCAGCAGGCGGCGACGAGGCGCCAGACGCCCCACTCGCCGGTGGTGCCGGGCTCTTCGCCCCGCGTCCACCATTGGGCGCGCCACTCGGAACCCTTGTGGGAGACCACGTTGCCGCCGGTGTAGACGTCGCCGCTCTTCCACGCGGGGGCGGTGCAGTCCCCGGGTTCCGGGGTGGGCTGCTCGGTGGGCGGGTCGGTGGGGACGCCGCCGCCCGGGCCGCTCGCGAGACGGTCGGAGATGGTGTTCGCGAACGCGTAGCCGTTGGTGGCGTCCCAGTTGATGGACCAGGTCATCACGCCACCGATGGGGCCGTACGGGGTGTCGGGGGAGAAGCTCCCGCAGTTCGTCCCGGCCTCCAGGCAGTCGAGGGCGCGGACGATCTGGCTCGGTGCCATGTACCCGCCGCCGGCGGCGGAGGGCACCGCGGGCAGGCCCAGGCCGACCTGGCTCGGTTCCAGCCCCATCTCCAGCTGGATGCAGGCCAGCGCGGCGACGAAGTCGGGCGTGCCCTGGGCGTAGACCTTCTGGTCGCAGCCCATCATCGTGCCGGAGTTGTAGTACTGCATGTTGACGATGGTGAGGATGTCGGAGATGTTCGACGCCAGCCGGTAGTAGCCCATGCTCGGGGCCTGGAAGTCGATCGTCTGCGGCGCCATCGCGATGATGAGGTCGTCGCCCGCCTGCCCGTGCAGGTCGCGCAGGGCGTCGGTCATGTACTGGGCGTTGATGCCGTGTTCGAGGTCGATGTCGACACCGTCGAACCCGTAGTCCCGCATCAACGCGTACGTGGTGTCGGCGAAGTTCCGCGCCTGGGTCGGGTTGGAGACGATCACGTTCCCGAGTTCGCCGCCGACCGAGATGATCACCTTGCGACCCTCCGCCTGGATCGCGGCGATGTCGGCGCGGAACCGCGCGTCGGTGTAGCCGCCCAGTTCGCCACCGGCCAGGTTGAACGTGATGCCGCCGTCGAGGCTCGGGTGGTTGTCGGCGAAGGCGACGGCGACGAGGTTGTACTCGGAGGGGATCGCGGACAACGGCATCACGGTGGAGCCGTTGTCGAAGTTGTGCCAGTAACCGGTGAGCCACTGGCCGTTCTGCTGCGCCGCGCTCTCCTCGTTCGCCACGTTGTGGACCTCCGTGGAGGCGGGGGAGAGCTGGGTCGCGCCGATGGCGAGCGCGGCGGTCAGTGCCGCGAACGCCCCGGCCAAGAGGGCCTTCGCCCGGGGGGTGCGGGCTCGGTGACGGTTCATGGTCGGGGGGTTCCTTCCGTCGAGCGGGGAAGACGAAGGTCGGAGGGTTGAATTGTTAAGAAACCTTAGAGTTGCCTTACTCACGCGTCAATGGAATGGGAAGGAAAGCTTTCAGTTTTATTCGGTACCGGGTTCCGCTCTGGGAACGTGAAGGACGCCCGGAGTTCATTCGTGCCACGGACCGCTCCTCCTCTCGCCGAGGACCGCATCCCGGCCCTCCTCCCGCCGGGCGGCCCGGTCGGTACGGCCCTCCCGGCGCGGCGCGCTCAGGGGCCCCGATCCGCGCGCACGGTACCGCCGCCCACCGCACGGCCCCGGCTCGGGGGCGCGCTACCGGCAGGGCGGAGGGGACCGGGCCGCGCGGTCGCCCGGCGAGGGTCTCCGGAAGACGGACGGGCCCGCCGACCGGTGGTCGACGGGCCCGACGGTTCGGCTCAACGGACCTCGATGAAGTCCTCCGGATCGCGCGGAGGCCGCTCCCGGGGCGGCTCGGCCGCGTGGCCCACCGCCACCGCTCCCATCGGCCGCCAGTGCGCGGGCACCTCCAGCACCTCGCGCACCACACCGGGGCAGAACATCGTCGAGGAGATCCACGCCGAGCCCAGACCCTCCACGGCCAGCCCGACCAGCAGTCCCTGGACCCCGGCGCCCATCGCCACGTGGAACATCGTCCGCTCCGCGTCGGCCCGCCGATCGTCCGGGTAGGCGTGCGCCCCGTCGGGCACCAGGAACGGCACCACGAGGTAAGGGGCGCCGCGCAGCACGTCGCCGCGTCGCGTGCGCCGCGCGATCGCCGCCTCGTCGAACCCGTCGCCGCGCAGATCGGTCACCCAGGCCTGGAGCATCGCGTCCAGCAGACGCTCGCGCACCTCCGCGGACTCCACCAGCACGAACCGCCACGGCGTCGTGTGATGCGGGGCGGGCGCGGTGATCGCCGTCGCCACCGCGCGGCGCACCGACTCGGGGTCCACCGGGTCGTCCGTGAACGCGCGCACCGTGCGCCGGGCCGGCACCACCTCGCGCGAACCGTATCGGAACAGGTCGGCGTCGGCCGACCGCACCAGGGCCGCCGCCCCCGGCCCGTCCTCGTCGGTGACGACCCCGGTCAGGCCGCTCACGACCGCGACCGGGACCCCGCTCGTCTTGCCCTTGACCAGTTCGCCGGCCGCGGCGATCTCGTCGGCGACCGCGTTGACCGTCGCCTCCATGAGGTTGCCGTGGGTGTCGACCGAGCCCCGCAGGTCCTGTACCGGGGTCACCCCGGCCGCGCCGATGGCCACGTCGGTCTGTCCGACCCGCCAGGGGCGTCCGAAGGTGTCGGAGACGATCACGCCCACGCGTGCCCCCAGCCGCTCACGCAGTCCGGCGCGCAGGGCGCGGGCCGACGCGTCCGGGTCGGCGGGCAGGAGCAGCACGGTGCCCGGTTCGACGTTGGAGGCGTCCACGCCGGCCGCGGCCATCACCAGGCCGTGGCGGGTCTGCACGATCCGGGTCCGCCCGGCGCGGGCCACGACCCGCACCGTCTCGGCGTCGATCGCCGCCTCCCGGTCCATCCGGCGCAACCGTCCCTCGGCCTTGGCGACGATCTTGGAGGTGACCACCAGGACGTCCCCGTCGGCCAGGGGCTCTCCGGACACCGCGACCGCGTCGGCGATCAACGCGGCGAGGTCGTCGCCCTCGACCACCTCGGGAACACCGGCCAGACCGCGTACCCGCACCCCGGTGCTCATCCCCGGCCGCCCTTGCGCCCGGCCAGCTCCCGGCCCAGGTCCAACGCGGCCCCGGCGATCGCCTCCGTGGCCGCGGGGTCGCTCATGTACAGGGGACGCGAACGCACCTCGATCCCCTCCACCTCGGTGCCCGCGTCGGCTTCGTCCACCAGCCACCCGTCGAGCAGGTCCGCGCCCAGGTGGGCGGCGACCGCCCCGGCGCTCGTCTCGACCCCGATCGCGGTGAGGCAGGCGTCGGCCATGCCGCGCACCGGTGCCCCTCCGATGATGGGGGAGACGCCCACCACCGTCTTGTCGACCATGGCGTCCCGGATCCCGGGGACGTTCAGGATGGAGCCCACGCTCACCACAGGGTTGGAGGGCGGCAGCACGACCAGGTCGGCCTCGGCGATCGCCTTCAGCACCCCGGGGGCGGGCGCGGCGTCCTCCGCGCCCACGCCGACGATGCTCAGCGCGGGCACCGACGCCCGGTACCTGATCCACCACTCCTGGAAGTGGATCGCGCGGCGCTTGCCGTCCTCCTCGATGACCACGTGCGTCTCGACCTGGTCGTCGGTCATCGGCAGGAGCCGTACCCCCGGCCGCCAGCGGTCGCACAGGGCCTCGGTGATCGCCGACAGCGGGTATCCGGCGGCGATCATCTGCGCGCGCACGATGTGGGTGGCGGTGTCCCGGTCGCCCAGCCCGAACCAGGTGGGGCGCATCCCGTAGGCGGCCAGCTCCTCCTTGATGGTGAAGGTCTCCTCGGCCCGGCCCCAGCCCCGCTCCTCGTCGATCCCCCCGCCCAGGGTGTACATCACAGTGTCCAGATCAGGACATATCCTCAGTCCGAACAGGGTGATGTCGTCACCCGTGTTGCCGATGACGGTGATGGCGTCTGTGCTCTGTTCCCCGGGGGCCGGCGCGTCGACTCCGAGCGCGGCCTTCAGGCCCCGCAGGAAGCGTGCTCCGCCGATACCTCCGGCCGGTACGACTATCCGCATGCGTCCAAGTCTGGCAGGCTGGGAACATGTACGGGTCGTCTGCCCCACCGTGGGCGCGACCCGGGCGTGACCGTTCCGGTACCGGGAGTTCGCCGATTCGCCGAACCTCGATACCGTGGCCGCCGTCCCACCTTTTCGGCCCGGTCCTCCGGTGTCCCCACGTTCACGAGCCGGGGCGGGCCGATTCCATCCGACAGCCCGACGATATTGCCACTCTTCCTCTCACGAGGGCGGCGACGAAGCAGCAGAGGGGAATCTCCCTTGAACAACGAAACACTGGAACGTCTGCGCCTACCCGCGGCCTGGGTCCTGATCGGTGCCGTGGGCGCCTCGGTGCTGGCGGGTCTCATCGGTTTGATCTCCGGCTCCGCCTACCCGGGTTCCTTCGCCTCGGCGATGCTCGGTGCGAGCGGTCATTTCTTCGGTCTGTCCGTGGTGATCCTGCTCGCCGTGGCCGTCGCCCTGGTGCTGACCTCCGAGCGCACCCGTTCCGCGGCCTTCCCGATCGTGCTGATCGCCCTCATCCTCTCGGGGGTGGGGCTGCTCTTCGCGTTGGTCAACCTCATCGCCGGGTTCATGCTGGGGGCCTCCGCGGGCTTCGGGAACCTCCTGGGCACCCTGAGCCAGGGCGCGGTGCTGGGCATCTTCGCCTTCGCGCTGCTCAAGGTGTTCAACGACCCGACCCTGGTGCCGCGCGCCGCGCCGCAGCAACCCGCCTACGGCGGCTATCCCCAGACCGGTGCCCAGCAGGCCTACGCCCAGCCCGGTTACCCGGCCCAGGACCCGATCGCGACCGGTCAGCCCGCGGCCGACCCCGCCCAGGCCGTCTCGGGCCAGCAGGCGCAGGGTTACGACGCCTACGGTCAGCCGGTCCAGCAGTACGGTACCGGCGCCCAGCAGGCCTACGGTCAGCAGGCCTACGACGCCTCGGCCCAACAGGCGGCCTACGGGACGGACCCCTCGGCCCAGCAGGCGCAGCCGCAGGGTTACGACGCCTACGGTCAGCCGGTCCAGCAGTACGGTACCGGCGCCCAGCAGGCCTACGGTCAGCAGGCCTACGACGCCTCGGCCCAGCAGGCGGCCTACGGGACGGACCCCTCGGCCCAGCAGGCGCAGGCGCAGGGTTACGACGCCTACGGTCAGCCGGTCCAGGCACAGCAGTACGGCACCGGCGCCCAGCAGGGCTACGGCCAGTCCTACGACCCGTCCCAGTACGCCCCGCAGGGTGGCGACCAGCAGGCGGCCCCCTCCGGTGAGCAGGCCGCCCAGGACGCCATCAACTACGGCTGGTACCAGCAGCAGGGTCAGCAGGCGCAGCCGCCGTCCGCGGGATCGGAGAGCGGAGTTGACCCGTTCTTTAACTCCGGTGAGAACAACGGAACAGAAACGACCGACCAGACCGGTGGCGGCTACGGCGGCCAGTACGGATCGACCCCGGGATACGGCTCTGACCAGCAAGGACAGGGTGGAACCGGGGGTCAGCAGGGCTGGTACGGGGGAGAGGGCCAGCGCTGAACCCTCCGCGAGGGCTCTCGGCCCCCCGTCACCTCGGAACGCCGTGAATTGCGTGGTAATCCACAGAACGGACATGAAGCGAGTGTCGCCGGCACTTCGTTACATGATATTCAGTGGATTACCACGTAGGGCGCTTGACGAGTAGCGCTGCGTCCGCGTGTAATTCCAAGGTGGGATTCCGCCCGGCCTGGGGGACGAAAAGGGCCGGGTACATCTACGGGGGGCAACAGGAGGTGCGCATGAGCGAGATCATCCCGCTGGCGCACGGCTCGGATGAGGATCTGGGCTGGCAGGAACGCGCACTGTGCGCGCAGACCGACCCGGAGGCGTTCTTCCCCGAGAAGGGCGGCTCGACCCGGGAGGCCAAGAAGGTCTGTCAGTCGTGCGAGGTGCGTGCGGAGTGCCTGGAATACGCGCTCGAACACGATGAGCGCTTCGGTATCTGGGGGGGACTCTCCGAGCGCGAGCGCCGAAGGCTGAAGAAAGCCGCCGGAGGGGATTTCGATTTCCTGGCGGACATGCTCTAGGAGGCACGTACGGAAGCGTGTCCGGGCCACGAGCCCGGGCGCGCTTCTTTCATGTTCACGGCCGTTCGGGGGCGAGTCGGGTTTTGGTGATCGGCACCCTTAGGCGGTGAATGCGCTGATATGCCACCACCGGTACGGACCGGAGTGAATATGCGCACAATGGGACGAGGTGGCGTAGGGTGATGTCCCGCACGCACCCGTGCCCCCGACCCGTGGTCGGGAACCGGCGTCATCGCACGCCCACCGCCCCGGCTCCCGCCCCCCGCCAAGGGCCCCGTGTCCGGGACGGTCGTCCCTTCCCTCTCCCGGAGAGAACCCACCACAGCCGTGCTCGACCTCGACTCAGCCAGACACGTCGTGACCGCGGTCATCGTGTCCCACGACGGGGCGCGGTGGCTGCCGGAGACCATGGCCGCACTGCGCGCCCAGAGCCGCCCGGTGCAGCGCGCCGTGGCCGCCGACACCGGAAGCACCGACGGCGGTGTGGACGTCCTCCGCGAATACCTGCCCCCGGACGCGATCATCGGGCTGTCCGCCGGTACGGGCTACGGAGACGCCGTGCGCGCCGCCCTGGAACTGCCGCGTTCCACCACCCCGGTGCGCGGGTTCGACGAGGACGCCACCGAGTGGATCTGGCTCATCCACGACGATCTCGCCGCCGATGAGGACGCCCTCGCGCACCTGCTGGCCGCCGCCGACCGCGATCCGCGCGCCGCCGTCCTGGGGCCCAAGCTCCGGGACTGGTTCGACCGCCGCCTCCTGGTCGAGATCGGCGTCACCATCGACGGCGCCGGCCGCCGCGAGACCGGCCTGGAACAGCGCGAGTTCGACCACGGTCAGCACGACGGCACCCGCCAGGTCCTGGCCGTGTCCAGCGCCGGCATGCTCGTCCGCCGCGACGTGTGGGAGCGTTTGGGCGGATTCGACCGAGCCCTCCCGCTGTTCCGCGACGACATCGACTTCTGCTGGCGGGTGGGCGGTGCCGGGCTGCGCGCGGTCCTGGTCACCGACGCCGTGGCCTATCACGCCGAGGCCTCCGCCCGCCGTCGGCGCCCCATCAGCGCCACCCGCAACCACCCGCGCCGGGTCGACCGCAGGCACGCCGTGTTCGTGCTGCTCGCCAACCTCCCCTTCGGCGGCATGCTCGCCGCGCTGCTGCGCAACTCCGTCGGATCGCTGCTGCGCGTGGTCATGTACCTGTTCATGAAGCAGCCCGCCAACGCCCTCGACGAGGCGGCCGCGATCACCCTGGTCTACCTGCGGCCGGACAAGCTCCTGCGGGCCCGTTTCCGGCGTCGCCGCGACCGTCGCCGCACCTACAGCGCCATCCGCCCCTTCCTCGCGCGCGGTGTGGCGATGCGCCAGTTCGGCGACTTCCTCACCGGTGTGCTCTCCGGGGAACCGGTCATCGACGCCGGCGGCCGACACCAGGCCGTCACGACCGCGCCCGCCATCGAGGAGGACGAGGCCCCCACCGACACCGGGGGCTTCCTGCGCCGGGTGGTGCTGCGCCCCGGTCCCCTCCTCGTCATGGGGTTGGCGATCGTCACGCTCATCGCCGAACGCTCCCTGCTGTTCGGCCCCCTCCTGGCCGGCGGTGCCCTGCCGCCCGTCTCCGGCGGTGCCGGAGACCTGTGGAACCTCTACCTCTCCGGCGCGCCCGACACCGGGACCGGCTCCGACGGACCCGTCCCGCCCTACGTCGGGATCCTGGCGCTGTGGTCCACGCTCACCTTCGGCGAACCCCGGATCACGATCGCCGTGATCCTGCTCGCCGCCGTCCCCCTCTCCGGCCTCACCGCCTACCTGCTCGCCCGCGAGGTGCTGGGCTACCGCCCCGCCCGCCTGTGGATGGCCGCCTCCTACGCGCTGCTGCCGATCGTCATCGGGGCCGTCGCCCAGGGCCGGTTCGGAACCTCCCTGGTCCACATCCTCATGCCGGTGCTGGGCCTGCTGCTGATCCGCCTGGTGGTCATGCCCGCCAAACACTCCCGGCGCGCGGCCTGGGGGCTGGGGGCGACCCTGGCCGTGGCCACGGCGTTCGTCCCCATGGTGTGGCTCCTGGCCCTGGTCACCGGTCTGGTGGTGGCCGCGGCCTTCGGGCATCTGGGCCGCCCGCTCTACACCGGTATCGGCATCGCCCTGGGCGTTCCGCTGGTCATGCTCATGCCCTGGACCCTGGAACTGCTCCTGCACCCCACCCTGTGGCTGCTGGAGGCGGGGCTGCACCGGCCCGGGCTCTCCGAACCCGTGGCCACCCCCCAGCAGTTGCTCATGCTCTCCCCGGGCGGCACGGGCGCGCCCCCGTTCTGGGTCACCGCCGGCCTGCTCTCCGCCGCCCTGTGCGCGCTGTTGCTCCTGCGCAACCGCGTCCTGGTGGCCGCCGGCTGGTCGCTGGCCGTGTTGGGACTGCTCGTGGCGGTCCTCGGGGCGCGCCTCGTCATCGAGCCCCACTTCGGGGGGCCGCCGGCGGCGGTCTGGCCCGGGGTGGCGCTGACCTTCGCCGCCACGGCCGTGCTGCTGTCGGCGGCGACCGCCGCCCGCGCCTTCCGGACCATGGTCTCCCTGGGCGGCCCGCGCCGGATCTTCGCGGTCGGCGTCGCCCTGCTCGCCCTCACCACACCCGTCGTCAGCGCCGCCCTGTGGATGTGGCACGGCGTCGACGGGCCGCTCACCTCCCGGGCCGAGCCGATCCTCCCCGGCACCCTGGTCGGCGACGGTGTCGGGCTGAGCGACGACGGCACCGGCGCGCGCACCCTCATCATCACCCCCGACGGCGAGGGCGGCGTGGACCACACCGTGGTGCGCGGCCGCGAACCGCGTCTGGGGGAGGAGCGCATCGTCCCCGACGAGGGGACCCGCGCCGCCGTGGACCGCGTCGTCGCCGAACTCTCCATCGGCCAGGGGGGCGACGGCCTGCACCTCCTGGCCGACCACGGGATCCAGTACGTGCTCTATCCGCGCCCCCGGGAGGGCACCCTCACCGACGTCACCATGGTGGACACCCTGGACGGCACCCCCGGCCTCATGCGGGAGGCGCTCTCCGACCGGTACGGGTTGTGGCGACTGGCCGAACCCACGGGCCGACTGCGGGTGGTCTCCGAGGACGGGCTCGAATCGGACCCCGTACGGGTGGACGGCCCCGGAGACGACTTCACCGCCGAGGTCGGCGAGGGCGGCACCGGCCGTCGTCTGTCCCTGGCCGAGACCGCCGGCGACGGTTGGCGGGCCACGCTCGACGGCACCGGGCTCACCCCCGTCGAGACCGCGCACGGCACCCAGGCCTGGGCCCTGCCGGTCCAGGGCGGCGAGATCCGGGTGTGGCACACCGACCACGTCCACACGGCCTGGACGGTCACGCAGGGCCTGCTGCTGCTCGTGGTGGCCGTCCTGGCCGCGCCGGGCGTGCGCACCGAGGAGGACGTCCGCCTCATCGAGTCCACCCCCGCGCCGCGCCCCCGCCGTCCCGCCGGACCGCGCGTTCCGAACCGCCCCCGGCGGGGCGGCCGCTCCCGGGCCGCCGAGCGGGACGCCGGATCCGACGGTGGGTCGACGACCGTGGACGAGGATCCCCCCGACACCGGGGAGATCGCCGTCACCGACACCGGGTCGATCACGACCGTGCGGGGCCGTCGCCGCGGTACCCGCCGCAAACCGGGACGGCGTCGGGCGGGCGGCGGATCCGGGACCGACGACGGGGACGCCGGGACGTCGGCGTCCCGGGGGGAGGAGTAGGTCGTGCGACTCATCGTGGAGAACCGGTTCGCGCTGTTCGGTCTGGTCGCGCTGGCCCTGGCCGCGCTGTTCGGCATCGCGCTGATCACCGGGCCGGTGACGGCCGAACTCGGCGTCACGCGGCCCGGGACCGTCCGCCCCACCCACGCCCTGCGGGTCTGCCCCGTCCCGCACGACACCGACGCCGACAGCGTCGTCGCCGCGTACGCCCCCCGGGTCAGCCGTGACGACACCGGCCAACTGTGGGCCGTCCCCGTTCCGCCCGCGCCCGGGGAGGGCGGCGCCGAGGAGGGTGACGCGACGGCGGGGGAAGGGGGGTCGGAGGACGCCGGCACCTCCAGCGGGACCTCCGGCGACCCCGACCTGATCCTCGGGGAGGAGCTCACCGAACCCGGCAACGTGTGGAGCGTCGACACCGCCGACGCGACCGGGCCCACCGCGATCCACGCCCGGGGCTCACTCGCCTCCGGCCTGGAATCGGGTCAGGTCACCGTGGCCGAGGACGGCGTCACCGAGGTGCGCTGCGCCGAGCCCTCGGTGAGCACCTGGTTCGCCCTGCCCGGCGGCGGTGACAGCGAGGGGGTCCGGTTGGAGTCCATCGTCGTGCACCTCACCAACCCCGAGACCTCCCGCGCCACCGTCAGCCTCGACATCCACACCGGCGGCGGACCCTCGTACTCCCTCGACAGTCGCGGTATCTCCATGCTCCCGGGCGAGTCCACCACCCTGGACATCACCGAACTGTCGCAGAGCATCGGCGGTATCGGCGTCCAGGTGCGCACCAGCACCGGCCGGGTCGCCGCCTCCCTGCTCGCCGAACACGTCGAGGGCCCCGTCGACTGGGTTCCGCCCACCGCCGCACCCGCCCTCGAACACGTGGTCCCGGGGGTCCCGCCGGGTGCCGGCCGGCGCCACCTGATCGTCACCGCGCCCGGTGACGACCCCGCCTCGGTGCGGGTCCACGTCATCACGTCGCAGCGCGACGAGACGGACGAGGCGGACGACGCCTCGGAGGGCGTCGCCGCCGACCCGCTCGAACTCCAGGTCCCTCCGGCGGCCTCTGCGCGGATCAGCCTGGACACCGCCCTGGGCGGCGCACCCGGCACGGTGATGGTGGAATCGGACGTTCCCGTGGTCGTGGGCGTCGCCGCCGAATTCAACGAGGAGGACGGGGCCGACGACGATCGCCCGGCCGTCCTGGAGACCGCCTACACCTCGTCGGTCCCGCCGCTGTCCTTCCCCCTGAACACCACGGCGGTGCTTCCCGACGTCCCCGTCGGCACCGACACCCGGCTCGTCCTGGGCGCCCCCGAGGGGGACGTCCGGCTCATGGCCACCCCGATCGGGGCCGACGGGACCCAGGGCGACTCGGTCCGCACCGAGGTCGCGGCGGGCACCACCGTCCTGTTCGGCGGCGACGACGGCTGGGCCTCCCCGTCGGGCGCCGACGAGGAGGACGGGTACGCCGTCCGACTGGACCTGCTGGAGGGTTCCGGGCCGCTCTACGTCGCCCGGATCATCGCCGACGGCGACGGGCGGAGCGTGCTGCCCGTGCGTCCCGCGCCCGTCGAGGTGGCCCTTCCGGTCGTCCGCGACACCATGGTGGGCGTGGTCCCCTGACCGTGGACGGTCGGGACCCGCGGCCCGGCACCGATGCCCCGGCGTCGGTCAGCACTGATCGCCCGGCGGCCATCGCCGCCGGGCGGACATCGGTCCGGTCAACTCTCGGGGTCGACCGATTCCGGTTCCACACCGAGCAGGTTGGCGACCTCTTCGACCACGGTCTCGTGGACGAGGAGGGCCATCTCCTCCGGGTCCTTGGTCCGGATCTCCAACGGACGCCGGTACACCACGATGCGGGCCCGGCCCGAGGGGTCGGTCTCCAAACGGGAGAAGGGGATCGCCTCGGTCAGCGGACCCTGCGGCGGAACCGGGGGCACGTCCTCCACGAGGAAGTCGACATTCGCCAGTTCACGCGCCCACAACCTTTCCAGGCGTTCGACCGCGTCCAGGACGAGGTCGTCGAAGGCCTGCGCTCGGCTGCGGGACACCGGCAGGTCGGAGGGCACGAGAGGACCGCGAATGCCTCGGCCCCGGCGGTCCCGGCGTCGCACTCGGTCTGGTTGGCCATGAGAAGGGCGCACTCGTCGCACACTTCGAGACTAAGCCATCGCGGGCGCCACGCGTAGTCCCGCCCGGCACGCTCGTGCCCGGATCCTTCGTTCGGGCGCCCCGAAGGACTCGGAGCGGCACCGGTATCGCGTTGGAGACCACGAAACGGACGAGGTCGTGGAACGATGCTGGCGTGTCCCTCAGTAAAGGCATACAGTCGAACGCTGTGAGCCCTGTTCGACGCTGCTCCCGAACCGCCTGCCGGCAACCCGCCGTCTTCACGCTCACGTACGTCTACGCCGACTCGACGGCCGTCCTCGGTCCGCTCGCCGCCTACGTGGAACCGCACTGTTACGACCTCTGCGCCATGCACGCCGACCGCCTGACGGCGCCGCGCGGATGGGAGGTCGTCCGGCTCCCCGTCGAGACGGTGGGCGGAGGTCCCGGTAGCGACGACCTGGAGGCCCTCGCGGACGCCGTACGTGAGGCGGCGCGCCCGCCCGCGCGCCCGCCCGACGATGTCGAGGAGGGCGCCGACACCATGCGTCGTGGACATCTGCGGGTGGTCCGCTCCGACCCGTCGCGTCCGGATCCCCGTGCCTAGAGACCGCTTGCTAGGTTGGTACCGCGCGCGGCCCGCCTCCGCGCGGCGACCATTCGGAGCAGGACGACCCGGCCGGAGAAGACGTGGCAGACCTCGCAGGCATCTTCAAGGCATATGACGTACGCGGTGTGATTCCGGACACGCTCAATGCGGACATCTCCCGGGCGATCGGCGCGGCCTTCGCCCGGGTCGTCGGCGGACCGGCCGTCGTGGTCGCCCACGACATGCGGCCCTCCTCGCCGGAACTGGCCCGGGCCTTCGCCGACGGGGTCACCGGCCAGGGCGTGGACGTGGTCTTCACCGGGCTCGGTTCCACCGACCTGCTCTACTACGGCTCCGGAGCCCTCGACCTGCCCGGCGCGATGTTCACCGCCAGCCACAACCCCGCCCAGTACAACGGCATCAAGATGTGCCGGGCCGGAGCCGCCCCCATCAGCTCCGACACCGGACTGACGGAGATCCGCCGGCTCGCCGAGGAGGGCGTGCCCGCCCACGACGGCCCGGTCGGCACCGTCACCGAGCAGGACCTGCTCTCCGGATACGCCGAGTACCTGCGCTCCCTGGTGGACCTGTCCGGGATCCGGCCGCTCAAGGTCGTCGTGGACGCCGGCAACGGCATGGGCGGCCACACCGTTCCCGCCGTCCTGGAACAAGGAGCGCCCCTGGAGATCGTGCCGCTCTACTTCGAGCTCGACGGCACCTTCCCCAACCACCCGGCCAACCCCCTGGACCCGGCCAACATCGTCGATCTCCAGAAGAAGGTCCGCGAGACCGGCGCCGACATCGGCCTGGCCTTCGACGGCGACGCCGACCGCTGCTTCGTCGTGGACGAGGGAGGCGACGCCGTGCCGCCCTCCGCCATCACCGCCCTGGTCGCCGTCCAGGAACTCGCCAAGCACCCCGGGTCGACGATCATCCACAACCTCATCACCTCCCACGCCGTCCCCGACATCGTCCGCGAACACGGCGGCGTGCCGATGCGCACCCGGGTCGGCCACTCCTTCATCAAGGCCACCATGGCCGAGACCGGCGCGGTGTTCGGCGGCGAGCACTCCGCCCACTACTACTTCCGCGACTTCTGGAAGGCCGACACCGGCATGCTCGCGGCCATGCACGTCCTGCGCGTGCTGGGCACCGACGGACGCCCGCTGTCGGAGATCACCGCCGAGTACTCGCGTTACGCCGCCTCCGGTGAGATCAACTCCGAGGTGGCCGACGCCGCCGAGCGCATGGTCGCCGTGCGCGAGGCCTTCGCCGACCGGGACGGCGCCACCGTCGACGAACTCGACGGGCTGACCGTCGAACTGCCCGGCGGCTCCTGGTTCAACCTGCGCGCCTCCAACACCGAGCCGCTGCTGCGACTCAATGTCGAGGCCGCCGACGCGGAGTCGGTCAACGGGCTGCGCGACGAGGTCCTGGCCATCGTCCGCTCCTGAGAGGGGGCATGATGGAGGGTGGGGCGGCCGGCCGCCCCACCCGGGACGATGAGGAACGAGGACCATGAGCACGAAGATCGACGACTGGCTGCTGGACATCCTGGCCTGCCCGCAGAGCCAGGCACCGCTGCGCCACGACCCCGAGACCGACGAGTTGGTCTGCGACGAGAGCGGTCTGGCCTACCCGATCCGGGACGGCATCCCGGTCCTGCTGGTCGACGAGGCCCGCAAGGTCGGCTGAGCCCCGGGCGGCGGGCGGCGGGCGGGGAACGGAATCCATGTCGGTTCCGGATGGAACGTTATGAACGTTCCGGTAGTCATAGCGGGTACGGCGAAGTGAGAGACTTCGTCTCCGAGGGGTGACGGACGCACCATCCCCCACCCCCACGGCCCGTACCCTGTTCGTGCTCACCCCCGCTCACCACGACCTCCCTGGAGGACACCGATGCCCGGTCCCGAACCGCTACAGCCGAGCGATCCCTCCGCGTTCGGCGACTACAGCGTGACCGGACGTCTGGGCAAGGGCGGCCAGGGCATCGTGTACCTGGCGGAGGACCCCCAGGGCGACGAGTACGCGGTCAAGGTCCTCAACGACCAGTGGTCCCGCGACAGCGACCTGCGCAAGCGGTTCGAGAAGGAGGTCCGCGCCGCGCAGAAGGTCGCCTCCTTCTGTACCGCCGCGATCATCGACGCGCGACTCGACGGCGACCCGCCCTACGTGGTCAGCGAGTTCGTACCCGGCAGAGACCTCCAGGAGACCGTCTCCAAGGGAGCCCCGCTGCGCGGTTCGGCCCTCCAGCGGCTGGCGGTCTCCACCGCCACCGCGCTCGTCGCCATCCACAAGGCCGGTATCGTCCACCGCGACTTCAAGCCCGGCAACGTGCTGCTCGGCCCGGACGGGCCGCGCGTCATCGACTTCGGCATCGCCCGGATCGACGACGGCACCGCCACCATGACCAACTCGATCGTCGGCACGCCCTCCTACATGGCGCCCGAGCAGATCGAGGGCCACGGCATCACCGACAAGTGCGACATCTTCGCCTGGGGCTGCGTCATCGCGTTCGCCTCCAGCGGCCGTGCGCCGTTCGGCTCCGACACCGTTCCGGCGGTCGTGCACCGCGTCATCAGCGCCCCGCCGGACATCGAGGACGTCGACGAGGAGCTGCGCCCCATCGTCGCCACCTGCCTCGACAAGAACCCCGCGAACCGGCCCACCGCCCAGAGACTCCTCATGCGCCTCCTCGGCCACGAGGACACCGAGGCGGCACCCTCCACCGAGGACGCCGTCAAACAGGGTGAGCAGATCGCCCAGACCGGCCTCATCGGCGGCGACCGGATGCCCGCGGTGCGCCCGCCGACCGGCCCCCAGGGCTCGTTCGGCCACCCCGGCGCGTCCGACCCCCGGCCCGGGTTCCCCGGGCACCCCGGCACCTCGAACCCGCGCCCCGGGTTCCACGGCCACCCCGGGATGTCCAACCCCCGGCCCGGTCTGCCCGGACACCCCGGCACCTCCAATCCCCAGCAGGGCGGCGTTCCCATGGGGATGCACGGCCACCCCGGGCCGTCCAACCCGCGACCGGTCGCCCCCTATCCGCAGCAGCCGTACGGCAACCCGCTCGCCACCGGCAACCCCAACCAGACCTACGGGCCCCCGGTGTCGCGGAGGCAGCCGCAGGAGGACTCGATCCTCCAGCAGAGCTGGGTCATCCCCGCGGTGCTCATGACCATCCTGATCCTGGTCCTGCTGCTGGTCCTCATCATCGTGGCCAACTGACCCGCGCGTCCTTCCGGGCCGGCACCGTGCGGTGCCGGGCCCGCCGTGTCTCCCGGATCAGACGCGGGTGAGCGCCCCCATCGCCTGGGAGACGGCCTCGTCGACCAGATCGCGGATCTGCGGCCACCGGTCGTCCACACAGTCCGTGGGCATCACGGTCACACTGTCGGCGATCGACACCCCCGGCACGTCGCGCGCCCCCTCCGCCGTGGTCAGCCTCCCGTCCACGATGACCGCCAGCACGCCCGTGCGGGGTCGCCCGATCTCCTGGGTCACCACCGTGAGAGTCAGCACCGCCTCCCCCACGGCCAGCTCCAGGGTGCTCCACCAGTGCGCGGCGCCGGGTGTGAGCACGGCGCGCCCGGTCTCGGAGGGGCGATCGCCCTCCTCCGTGTCATCGAAGCCGCCCGAACGCACCAGGACCCGGGCCCCGGGATCCAGTGCGCGCAGGATGAGACCGACCGGCTCCCGGCGCGAACGCAGGTAATCGAGGATCCGGCGACGGGTCACCGCCGCCAACGGCGGCACCGGCCCCCGTGGCGGGGGCGGCGCCCCCGGCGGCGTCCAGCCGAGTTCGTCGCGCAACGCCGTCATGACCGCGCGGGCCATGGCGGAGACGGTCTCGGCCAGGCGTTCCTCGGGGGACAGGCCGGTGTGCGCGGGCGGGTGCGTCGGGGGCAGCGGCGGGAAGTCCGACCGGCGCAGTACCAGGGCGGCCGTCACCCACGGCAGCAGCCGTGGCGCCTCGCGTCCCTCGTCCAGCTCGGTGACGATCGCCAACGTCTCGATGTAGATCACCGCGGCCCGTACCAGGGGGTGACCCGGAACGGCGGCCGGATCGGCCACGAGGTGGGCGTACTCCAGGGTCAGGGGGTTCCTCGGAGCGCGGAAGGGGCCCGGGTCGGGCAGGGAGTGGACGAGTTCGGCGAGCTCGGCCGCGTACTCGCGGGTGAGCGCCCGCCCGGCCATTCCGTCCACCGTCGCCGACACCAGGAGGTCGGCGAGCGCGCCGTCGACGCCCGCCTCACGGATCCGGGCGCGGATCAGGTCCCGGCGCGCGGTCTCGCGCTCCTCGCGGGGCCAGGCCTGTCGATGCTCGGCCCAGATCCTGCGCAGCCGGTCGACATCGGTGAGCTCTTCGCGTACGCGGTCGGGGAACCGACCCGGGTCCGCGCTGAGACGTAGGGTATCCACGCTGTCTCCGTAGCCCGTGGACACTCGGGCGAAACATGACGGAGGGCCCCGGCCGTGTCCGCCACCGGCCGCGACCGCGTGTGAACCCTCGGCGGTCGGGGGAGTCGGATCACGGACGCCGACCGAGCAGCCGCATCGCCTTCTGCTTCTCGAAGTCCAGGGCGCGGGCCGGGGCGGGCGCCAACCGGCCCAGCCGCTCCCCGTGGGCGCGCACCCGGGTCAGCACCTCGGGCTCGGACAGCACGCGCAACGCGAAGGCCAGCGCCGCCGGCGGGATGTCGAACTCCCGCTCCAGGTCCAGTCCCATCGCGATGGTGCGCAGGTCCTCCTCGGTGAACCGGCGGTGCCGGTGTCCGCGTCCCGTGGGCTGCTCCTGGGTACGGGGCAACAGCCCCAGACCCTCCCGGTACCGGAGCATGCGCGGGGTCGTCCCCAGCCGTTCGGCCGCCGCCGAGATGGGCACGGGACCGCCGTGCGCGATCGTGGTGTCGTCCAGGGCCATGCAGCGACCCTAACCGAGCCCGCCCCCCACATCGACGCCATCTGACGTTCCATTGTCAGATTCGCTCCG
The DNA here is from genome assembly GCF_028882275.1 of Nocardiopsis sp. N85. Classification (GTDB taxonomy): domain Bacteria; phylum Actinomycetota; class Actinomycetes; order Streptosporangiales; family Streptosporangiaceae; genus Nocardiopsis; species Nocardiopsis lambiniae. The sequence continues at coordinate 161,880 of NZ_JARBUT010000003.1, read as the reverse complement.
ATGTCGGGCCGGCGGGCCTAGAATCGGATGCGCTACGACCATCACGAGTGAGGAACGCATGGCTTTCGACTTCAAGGTCGCCGACATGTCCCTGGCCGACTTCGGCCGCGACGAGATCCGGCTCGCCGAGCACGAGATGCCCGGTCTCATGGCGACCCGCGCCGAGTACGGTGACAGCAAGCCGCTCCAGGGCGCCCGCATCATGGGCTCCCTGCACATGACCGTCCAGACCGCGGTCCTCATCGAGACCCTGGTCGCGCTGGGCGCCGAGGTGCGCTGGGTGAGCTGCAACATCTTCTCCACCCAGGACCACGCCGCCGCCGCGGTCGTCGTCGGTCCCGACGGCACCGTCGAGGACCCCAAGGGCGTCCCCGTCTTCGCCTGGAAGGGCGAGACGCTGGAGGAGTACTGGTGGTGCACCGAGCAGGCGCTCACCTGGCCCGGCGGTGAGGGCCCCAACATGATCCTGGACGACGGCGGCGACGCCACCATGCTCGTCCACAAGGGCGCCGAGTACGAGAAGGCCGGGGCCGTCCCCGACCCCTCCACCGCCGACAGCGAGGAGTTCGAGGTCGTCCTCAAGCTGCTCCAGGCGAGCCTGAAGCAGGACCCGGACAAGTGGACGGCCATCGCCGGTCGCATCAAGGGCGTCACCGAGGAGACCACCACCGGTGTCCTGCGCCTGTACGAGATGCAGCGCGCGGGCACGCTCGCCTTCCCGGCGATCAACGTCAACGACTCGGTCACCAAGAGCAAGTTCGACAACAAGTACGGCATCCGCCACTCGCTGCCGGACGGCATCATGCGCGCCACCGACGTCCTCATCGGCGGCAAGGTCGCCGTGGTGTGCGGTTACGGCGACGTCGGCAAGGGCGCCGCGGAGGCGCTGCGCGGCCAGGGCGCCCGCGTCATCGTCACCGAGATCGACCCGATCAACGCCCTCCAGGCCGTCATGGACGGCTACCAGGTCACCACCCTGGAGGACGTGGTGGGGACCGGTGACATCTTCATCACCACCACCGGCAACTTCAACGTCATCATGACCGAGCACATGACGGCGATGAAGCACCAGGCCATCGTCGGCAACGTCGGTCACTTCGACAACGAGATCGACATGGCGGGTCTGGCCAAGGTGCCGGGCATCGTCAAGAAGGAGATCAAGCCGCAGGTCCACGAGTGGACCTTCCCCGACGGCCACACCGTCCTGGTGCTGTCCGAGGGCCGGCTCCTCAACCTGGGCAACGCCACCGGCCATCCCAGCTTCGTGATGTCCAACAGCTTCACCAACCAGGTCATCGCGCAGATCGAGCTGTTCACCAAGCCCGACGAGTACCCGATCGGCGTGTACACGCTGCCGAAGATCCTCGACGAGAAGGTCGCCCGTCTGCACCTGGACGCGCTCGGCGTCAAGCTGACCGAGCTCACCAAGGAGCAGGCCGCCTACATCGGCGTGGACGTCGCCGGCCCCTACAAGTCGGACCACTACCGCTACTAGCGGACCCATCGACCTCCGGGGCCGGCGGGTGCCGGCCCCGGAGGCGTGCGGACGAATACGGGAACGGGCGGTCCATGACCGGGATTCCACACGAGGTGGCCGACCTGGCCCTGGCCCCGGCCGGGGTGCGCCGGGTGGCCTGGGCCGAGCGCTCCATGCCGGTACTGCGCAGCGTCCACCGGCGCTTCGCCGTCGAACGCCCCCTGGAGGGGATGCGCGTCGCGGCGTGCCTGCACGTGACCGCCGAGACCGCCAACCTGCTGCGCGTGCTGCGGGCCGGCGGCGCCGAGGTGGCCCTGGCCGCCTCGAACCCGCTGTCCACCCAGGACGACACCGCGGCCGCGCTGGTCGCCGAGTACGGGGTGGCGGTGCACGCCTGGGCGGGGATGGACCCGTCCGCCTACGACCGCAACCTGATCACTGTCCTGGAGACCCGGCCCCACCTGCTGCTCGACGACGGCTGCGACCTCGTCCACACCCTCCACGCCATCCGCCCCGACCTGCTCGAAGGCGTGCTCGGCGGCTGCGAGCAGACCACCACCGGCGTCATCCGGCTGCGCCGCATGAGCGCCGACGGCGAACTGCGCCTGCCCATGGTCGCGGTCAACGACACCGCCACCAAGCGCATGTTCGACAACCGCTACGGCACCGGCCAGTCCACCATCGACGGCATCCTGCGGGCCACCAACACCATGCTGGCGGGCCGCACCGTGGTCGTCGCCGGGTTCGGCTACTGCGGCCGCGGCCTGGCCGAACGCGCCCGCGGCATGGGCGCCCGCGTCATCGTCACCGAGGTCGACCCGGTCAAGGCCCTGGACGCGGTCATGCAGGGGTACACGGTCGCGACCATGGCCCAGGCCGCCCCGCTCGGAGACGTGTTCATCACCGTCACCGGCAACCGCGACGTCATCCGCGAGGAACACCTCGTCCTGATGCGCGACGGCGCCATCCTCGCCAACTCCGGCCACTTCGACCTGGAGATCGACCTGCCGGCCCTGGACCGGCTCGCCGTCACCGTCGACCGGGGGGTGCGCGAGCACGCCGACGAGTACGTGTTCGCCGACGGCCGCCGCGTCCTGCTGCTGTCGGAGGGACGGCTGGTCAACCTCGGCGCGGCCGAGGGACACCCGGCCGCCGTCATGGACCTGTCCTTCGCCGCCCACGCCCTCACCGCCGCCTGGCTGGCCCACGCCCACCCCGACCTGTCACCCGGTGTGGTGGAGGTGCCCGCCGAGATCGACACCGAGGTCGCCCGCCTCGAACTGGCCGCGCTGGGAGTGGCCATCGACACCCTCACCCCCGACCAGGAGTCCTACCTCCGCTCCTGGCACCCCTGATCCTCGGGCGGCCGTGAGCGTGGTCGAGGCCCCGATCAGCGGGTGGGGCGGTGGGCCTGCCGTTCGTGAAGGGCGATCTCGTGGCGGCGTCGGCGTTCGGCGAGCACGGCCGCGAGGAAGTACGGGGGTGTGACACCCGGCGGCGGGGGCGGGCTGATCTGCGCGGCCACCGCGTCGGCCAGCCGGATCCCCATCTCGTGGCGGGTGTGCTCGGCCAGCTCCGCGTAGCGCAGCACGTACTGCCGGGCCGCCGCCGCGGTCTCCGGGGACAACCGGGACAGCTCGACGCCCGACGCCCAGGCCGCCAGGTGCGGCGGCATGGGGATGACCTCCTCGCGGGGGCGACCCGTGCGCTCCTCCACGACCACGGTGCCCGCCAGGAAGTCGCCCACCCGGCGGCCGTCCCCGCTCAGCATCGACGTGATCAGCGCGATCACGCCCGTGGTCATCCAGATCTCCACGAACCCCGTCAGCGACCGGGCCAGCGCCTGCCGGAACCGCTCGGGGGACCCGTCGGTGCCCACCACGCGCAGACCCAGTGCCATCTTCCCCAGGGACCGCCCGCGCGAGATGGTCTCGAACGCCGTCGGATACCCCACGAAGATCAGGATCGTGCCGCCCAGGCCCACCGCCGCGGTCGCGGCGGGGTCCATGGTGGTGGCCATCCAGCCCACCAACAGGCCCAACAGGATGGCGAGCACGATCTGCACGATCGCGTCGAGGGCCAACGCCACGGCCCGGGTCGCGAACCCGGCCGGGCGCAGGTCGAGGACCACCGCGTCCCCCGTGACCAGGGGTGTCGTGCCGTACGCGTCGCCTCGGACCTCACCACCGCCGGGATAGGACACCGGTGCTCGCTCTCCCTCGGGGCCGAACGGGAATCTTCGCATCCGACACTACCCGCCACCCGGGTGCCGCGTTCCCACCGGCCACCGGATCGGATGCCGAGACGGTAGGGTCCCTTGCGTGGATATCGACGTTTTCGCCGCCGCGCACGCCCGGGACTGGGAGCGGCTGGACGCCCTGGTGCGCAGGCGCCGCTCCCTCGACGGCGCCGAGATCGACGAACTCGTCGACCTCTACCAGCGGGTGTCCACGCACCTCTCGGTGGTGCGCTCCTCCGGTCAGGACCCCGCCCTGGTGGGCCGGCTGTCCGCCCTGGTGGCGCGCGCCCGCTCGGCGGTGACCGGAGCGCACGCCCCCGCCTGGCGCGACGCGCTCGGCTTCTTCACCCGGGTCTTCCCCGCCATCCTGTACCGGCTGCGCTGGTGGTGGATCGGCATGACGGCCGGCACCGTGGGGGTCGCCGCGGCGGTCGCCTGGTGGGTCGTCGCCGACCCCGCCGTGATGCACGCGCTGGGCACCCCCGAGTACATCTCCCAGGTGGTCGAGTACGAGTTCGCCAACTACTACGTGGAGAACCCGCGAGGCTCCTTCGCGGCCCAGGTGTGGACCAACAACGCGTGGGTGGCCGCGCAGGCCATCGTGTTCGGCGTCGCGTTCGGGCTGCCGACCCTCTACGTGATGCTGCTGAACGCGGTGAACGTCGGGATGATGGCCGGGCTCATGATCGGCCACGGCAAGGCCGACGTGTTCTTCGGCCTGATCCTTCCCCACGGACTGCTGGAGCTGACCGCCGTGTTCGTGGCGGGCGGCATCGGCCTGAAGCTGGGGTGGACGCTCATCTCCCCCGGGGAGCGGACCCGGCTGCGCGCCTTCGGCGAGGAGGGCCGCGCGGCGGTGGCGGCCGCCTTGGGACTGGCGGTGGTGCTCTTCATCTCCGGCCTCATCGAGGGCCTCGTCACCGGCAACACGGTCGCCGGCCACATCCCGGTCCCGGTGGCGCTGGGCATCGGCGTGCTGGCGGAGGTGCTGTTCTTCCTGTACGTGTTCGTGGTCGGCCGCAGGGCCTACCTGGAGGGCGAGACGGGCGACATCAAGAACGCCCCGGCGGCGGTCCCGGTGGCCTGAGCGCCTTATCGGACAAGGCTCGCGCGTGGCAGGATCGGGGCCATGAGCGAGACTCCCCGATGGTTCAAGAGTTCCCGCAGCAACATGGCGTCCAACTGCGTCGAGGTCGCGATCACGGACACCCTCTCGTGGTTCACGAGCGGCTTCAGCTCCCTCAAGGGCGGAGACTGCGTCGAGGTCGCCTTCGCCGATGCCACGACCGTCCTGATGCGCGACACCCGGAACCGGGACTCCGCGGTGCTCTCGATCGGCTCCGGGGAATGGTCCGGCTGGACGCGGTCGGTGTCACGGGGCTGAACGCCCGAACGGTCACCGTCCGCCGGCGGCCCGGGACCGTTCCGCGCGTTCCCGGGCCTCCACCGTCTCGGGATGCTCTTCGCCCAGGACCTCCGCCCGCGCCCGCGCGACCCGCTCGAACAGCGCGCCGGCCCGGGTGTGCTCCCCGCGCCCGGCCGCGTTGAGGGCGGAAAGGTAGTCGGCGGTGATGGTCCTCGGATGCCTCTCACCCAGCAGTCGCGACCACACCCCGCGTGTCCACCGGAACCCTTCCTCCGCCCCGTCGTGGTCACCGCGGGCCATGAGGACGCAGGCGAGGTTCTCCCGTGCCTGAAGCGCGGTGAGCTCCTCCTCGTTCCCGACATGGGCCTCCCACACGTCGCGGAAGATCCGCTCGGCGGCGTCCAGGTCGCCGCGCAGCCCCGCGACCAGGGCGACCTGGTGCAGGCTGCTCAAGGTATCGGGGTGACCGGGGCCCAGCACGGCCTCCCGGTCCCCGTGGACCGAACGGAAGACCTCCTCGGCCTCCTCGATCCGGCCCAGGGCCCGGAGCGCGTCGCCCCGGGCGTGCCGGGCGGCCATCACCTCCGGATGGGTGACGCCGATGTCCTTCCCGGCCGCCTCCACCAACGCGCCCAGTGCCTCTTCCGCGGCTTCCCGATGGCCTGAGAGCATGACCGCGCGGAGGTTCGCCACGGCGGCCCGGACCACGGACGGGTGTGCGTCCCCTCGTATGCGGGCACAGGCGCGGCCCAGCGCCACGTGGGCGTTCGCCTCCAGGAGCAGGTCGTGATCGGCGTGCCGGCGCAGTAGTCCCTCGGCGATGCGCAGCGGGGGCGTCGTGTCGATTCCCGCCCGGATCGTCTCCGCCACCAAGGGGTGCATCCGCAGCGCGGTCTCCCCGCCGTGCTCGCCCAGGGCGACCAGGCCGTGCACGACCAGCGCGTTGATCGCGCGCGCCAGACCCACCTCGTCCAGCCCTTCCAGGGGCCCGGCGGCGAGCACGGACACCGGCAGGCGGCGCAGCGGCACGGGCACCGCGTTCGGGCCCAGCACCGCCAGCACCTGGGACAGCGGCTCCGCGTACGGCTCGCGTTCGGCCAACAGGCGCAGGGACAGGTCCCACACCCCCGACAGCGACCTCCGGTCGACGTCCTCCCCGGTGACGAACGGCGCGGCCAGTTCGTCCAGCCGGTCCACGCCCTCCTCCAGGTGCGCCGACAACGCTCGGGCGTCGGGGAACAGCACCCGGTGCGTGGCCAGGATGCGCCCGGCCAGCGCCAGTGCCAGCGGTACCCGGCCCAACCGTTCCGCCAGTTCCCCGGCGCCCCGAAGTCCCTCCAGGCCCGCGTGGTCGGCCAGCGCCGTCCCCGCCGAGCCCCCGCCCAGGGGTTCCACCCGGTGGATCCGGGCCGGCGTCCACTGCCCCGGATCGTCCACCCGCGTCGTCACGACCACGAACCCGCCCCGGCTCGCCCGCAGCCACCCCAGCTGATCGCCCGGCCGGTGCTCCGGGTCCAGTTCCTCCGGCCGGTCGGCGTTGTCGATCACCAGCAGCCACGGCCGGGGCGCGTGGTCCAGGTGCCGCCACACCCACCGCATCGCCAGGTGCCGGGTGGACCGCACCTCCTCGGCCTCCCGGCGCGACCCGCCCAGCTCCACGGCGACCTCGATCATGCTCGCCGCGACGTTCCCGGGCCGCACCCAGAACACCGTCCGTCCCTCGGCCCGCGCCCGCTCGGCCAACGCCGCCGCCACCGTGGTCTTGCCGAATCCGCCTGGTCCGGTCAGCACGTGCGGTACCGACGCCCCGGCCCGCATCTCCGCCACCAGGACGTCGAGCAGGTCGTCCCGCCCGCGCACGGTCGTCGCCGGCCGGGGCGGGTCCAGCGCCACGTCCGCCCCCGGCGGGGGAGCGGCGTGCTCACCGGCGTTGATGGTCACGTTGTGGATGTCGCGGGCCTGGACCAGCTGCCCGTACACGTCGCCGCGCGCGGCGTTGTCATGGCCTGGAGGGACGGTCATGCCCCCATACTGGCCGACCGCCCCTTCGCCCACCGAGGGCCCGCACGCCCCGAGACGCGGTGAACACGGGAAAGGGGCGGGATGGCCGGTTCCGGCCATCCCGCCCCTCGGGGCCCGCGGCCCCCTACAACCGTCCCTGGGCCTTGAGGTTGATGTACGCGTCCGCCAACGCCGGGGCGATGTGCTCGGGATCGGCGTCCACGACCTCGACCCCCGACCGGCGCAGCTCCGCCGTCACCCGGCGGCGCTCGCTCAGGGTGCGCTCCGCGGCGGCGGCCCGGTACAGGGCGCCGGAGTCGCCGCGTTCGGCGGCCATCGCCGCCACCGCGGGGTCCTCCACCGCCGCGACCAGCAGCAGGTGCCGCGAGGTCAACGCCGACAGCCGGGGCATCAGGCCCTCCTCCAACGCGGCCGCGTTGAGGTCGGTCAACAGCACCACCAGGGAACGGCCCCGTCCCTGGGCGCCCAGGACCGTGCTCACCAGGCCCGCCGGGTCGGACTCCAGCAGCTCCGCCTCCAACGGGGCCATGGCCTCCACGATCCGGTGCACCTGACTGCCCTTGCCGGACGCCTTCACCTGGGCCCGGACCCGACGGTCGTAGGCCAGGAAGTCGACCCGGTCGCCCGCCTTGCCCGCCAGCGCCGCCAGCAGCAGGGCCGCGTCCATGGCGTGGTCCAGCCGGGGGGTGTCGCCCACCCGGCCGGCGGAGGTGCGCCCCGTGTCCAGCACGATGAGGATGCGCCGGTCCCGTTCGGGACGCCAGGTGCGCACCACCACCCCGTCGCTGCGGGCGCTGGCCCGCCAGTCGATGGAGCGCACGTCGTCACCGGGCACGTAGTCGCGCAACGAGTCGAACTCGCTGCCCTGTCCGCGCACCATCGCCGTGTGCTGCCCCTCCAGCTCCCGCAACCGCGACAGCTTGCCCGGAAGGTGCCGGCGGCTGTGGAACGGCGGCAGGACCCGCACGGCCCACGGCGCCGACAGGGTGCGCTGCCGCCCCGCCAGCCCCAGCGGGCCGATGCTGCGCACCGTGACACCGGCGGCACGGGCGTCGCCCCGTCGGGTCGGGGTGAGGGTCGTCGTCACCCGACGCCGTTCGCCCGCGTCCACCCGCAGCGGACACGTGCGCGGCGCGGCGTGCGCGCTCGGCGGCCAGGCGTCGCGCACGCTCCCGCGCAGCCGACGTCCGGTGGGGTTGCTCACGAGGACCTCGACGAGGGCGGAGTCGCCCAGACGCAGCGACGTGTCGCCGGACCTGGACATCCGCAGCGCCTTCGGGCTCACCGCCAGCGCCACGTCCACGATCAGCGGAACCACCACGACGCCCACGGCGATCACCGCCGCCCACGCGCCCAGCAGACCCGAGAGGGCCACGGCGACCGTGGCCACACCCGCGAGCAGCACCGCCCGGCCGGTGACCACCATCAGCGCGGCACCGGGACGGAGGAGAGCACGCCCTCCAGGATCCCGTCGGTGGTCGCGCCCTCCAGCTCCGCCTCCGGGCGCAGCGAGATCCGGTGCCGCAGGGTCCCCTTGGCCAGCGCCTTCACGTCATCGGGGGTCACGTAGTCGCGGCCCGACAGCCACGCCCACGCGCGCGCGGTGCGCATCAGCGCGGTCGCGCCGCGGGGGGACGCGCCGAGCTGGAGCGACGGCGATCGCCGGGTGGCCCGGCACAGGTCCACGATGTACCCGAGCACCTCGGGAGCCACCCGCACGGTCTCCACGGACGACCGGGCGGCCCGCAGCTCGGCGGCGCCCGCCACCGGGGACACCCCGGCGGCCGCGAGGTCGCCCGGGTCGAACCCGGCCGCGTGCCGGCCCAGCATCTCCACCTCGGCGGCCCGAGGCGGCAGCGGCACGGTCACCTTGAGCAGGAAGCGGTCCAGCTGCGCCTCGGGGAGCGGGTAGGTGCCCTCGTACTCGACCGGGTTCTGGGTGGCGGCGACCAGGAACGGGTCGGGCAGCGCCACGGGGCTGCCCTCCACCGTCACCTGCCGCTCCTCCATGGCCTCCAGCAGGGACGCCTGGGTCTTGGGCGGGGTCCGGTTGATCTCGTCGGCCAACAGCAGGTTGGTGAACACCGGGCCCTTGAGGAACTCGAACTTCGCGGTGTGCTGGTCGTACACCAGCGACCCGGTCACGTCGCCCGGCATCAGGTCGGGGGTGAACTGCACCCGCTTGTGGTCCAGCGACAGCGCCGCCGACACGGTGCGCACCAGCAGCGTCTTGGCGACACCGGGCACACCCTCCATCAGCACGTGGCCGCGGCACAGCAGCGCCACGACCAGGGCGGTCACCGTCTCGTCCTGGCCCACGACGGCCTTGGCCACCTCGCGGCGCAGGGCGACCAGGGCCGCCCGTGCCTCGTCGGCCGATGGCAGTGCCTCGGGTGTGAAGGCGCTCACGTGCCGTCTACCTCTCTCGCTACCTGATGTGTCGCCGGCCCCCGTTGGGACCGGCGCTCCGTGTTCGATGTCGGGTGCCCGCCCGAGGGCGGCCCCGGGTCGGGGGGACGCGTCGGGTTCGGTGCCGGGGTCGGTCACCGCAGCCTCCGTCCGCGTTCGTCCAGTTCGGCGGCCAGCCGGAGCAGGCCGTCGTCGTCGGCCGTGTACGGGTCCGGCGTCGCCGGGTACAGCAGGTCGCGCAGCCCCCGCGGGTCGCCTCCGGTACGTTCGGCGACCGCCGCCACCACCGCTTCCGGGGAGGCGTCCGGCCCCAGCCCCAGCCGGACGGCGTGCCGCTCCAGGAAACCGGAGCGCAGCGCGTCCGCGGCCCGGTCGCGCGCACCGCGGGAGCGGTACAGGGCGGCCCGCCCCTCGGTGGTCTCCGAGGCGCGCACCACGACCGGCAGCGACTCGGGCACCAGCGCGCCCATACGGCGGCCCCGCCACAGCGCGAGCAGCACCAGGGCCGCCGCCAGCGGGAGCAGGGACCAGCGCAGGCCGGCCGGGAGCAGTTCCGTGATGGTCGCCCCGCCCTCCTGCCGCGGCGGGTCCGGACGCAGCCACACCACGGTTCCGGCGTCCATGAGGTTGAGGGCCAGGGCGGCGTCGCCGCCCCGGTCCAGCAGCCGGTTGCTCAACGGGTTCCCGTTGCCCAGCACGGTGGTGGTCGTACCGTTCCCGGCGACCTGGAGCAGGGCGTCACCGGCCTCCATCGGGTAGCAGCCGACCGCGTCGGCCCCCTGGGGCGCGGTGTACAGCTCGCCATGGACGTAGGCGGGGCCCGCGGCCTCGGCGGCGGGCAGGTCGCAGCGCGGTTCCACGGGGCGTTCCAGGAAGTCCGCGGGCAGTTCGCGCCCGGTCATCTCGACCCCCGGCGCGAACGCGGCCAGCGATCTGACGGACGGGCGCACCAGCACGGTGTCCACGTCCAGGTCGGCCAGCCGGTCCAGCTCCTCGGGGAGGAGCCGGTGGTCCATGAACACCACGAGCACGACGTCGTCACCGGCGGCGGAGACCTCCTCGACGGCGTCCTGGGAGGTGCGGGCCACCTCGACGTCACGGTCCTCGCTCAGCACGTTCACCAGGGCCCGGGTGCCGTCGGGCGCCACGCTCCCCGGTTCCAGGTGGCCGGTGGGGAACTGCTCGCTCCCCAACGACATCAGGATCGCCACCGTGATGAGCGCGGCGGCCAGGAGCGCGGGGAAGCGGGCGGCCCGCCAGAACCTCCGGGCACCCGAACCGTCGTGTGCGTCGGGGCCGACCGGACCGTTCCCGGAGGAGGAGGGGACGGTGGGAGGGGCCTCGGGGGAGAGGGCGGTCATCCTCGGGCCTCCTCGGTGTCCGGGGCCGGACGGGCGGCGCGCAGCCGGTCGTCCAGTTCGCGCAGGACGCGCGTGGTGTCGGCGGTCGCCGACCGGTCGCCGTAGACCACGTCGTTGAACAGGCGGGCGCCCTCGGCCAGTCCTCCGGCTTCGCCGGGCAGCACCCGGCCGGCCTCGTCGGCGAGTTCGGTCGCGGTGCGGCCGGCACGGGGGGAGATGATCGTGCGGTCCTCCAGATCGACGCTGATCGCGCGCATCCGTTCGGTGACGGCGGCGGCGTACTCGCCGTTCTTCTCGTGGGTCTCGGCGGCCGTCCGGTGATCGCGGGCCGAGAGCGGGACCCCCTCGTGGACCGCGCCCTCCGCGCGGCGCGTCCGGGACGGACGCAGCCACAGCACGAGCCAGAGCACCAGGAGGGCGATCACGACGAGCACGACCACGACGCCCCAGCCGCCACCGCCGCCGGGGACCGGGAACTCCAGGCCCATCAGCCATTCCATGAAGCGGTCCAGCAGGGACGGCTCCTGCTCCCCGTACACCGGGTCGCTCAGTTCCTCGATCGCACGACGCCGTCCCTCGTCCCCGGTCACCTCCCGGACGGCCGTGAACAGGGGGATCACGCGCGCGGCTCCGGCAGGTAGATCTCCGGTCCGACGTCGTGACCGGACAGGGCGGCGGTGTGCAGTCGCAGGTCCAGTCCCTCCCGGCGCATCCGCAGATCGACGTAGAGGAGGGTCGTCACTCCGACGGTGAAGGGTGTGGTCACCGAGTAGACCAGCACGTTGCCCACGTACATGACGGCACCCGAGGCGACCGCGGCCCACAGTTCCCCGGGCCCGACGAAGCTGGGAACGATGGAGACGATGCTGAACGGGGTGCTCAACAGGCTGCTGACGAAGAAGATGAGGACGAACGAGAGCAGGACGATGCCGAAGACCCGCCACCAACTCCCCTGGGTCAACCGCCAGGAGCGGGCCAGGGCCGCGCCGACGCCGACGCGTTCCAGGACCACGATGGGCATGGCGAAGTAGATCCGGATGAGGATCCAGAGGGCCAGGGCGCCGCCGCCGAGGAGCCCGACCAGCAGTGAGATGACGACGACGGCGATCCCGAGTCCCTCGCTGCCGGCGAACGACACGGCGACCCCCATGACCACGCCACCGATGGTGGCGCCCATGACGACCATGGACAGCCCCATGCCGATGAGCAGTTGGAGCAGGGCGAGACCGATGACGGGACCGATGCGCTCGCGGAACGCGGTCCAGGTCTCACCGGGGGAGAGCCTCCGCCCCAGGACGGCCATGCCGACCGTCGTCGTGAGCAGGCCGGTGAGGAACACGGTCCCGGCGTAGCTGATGAGGCCCCCGCCGTACACGGCGATGATCGACCACGCGCTGAAGGGCATCGGATCGTTGGGGTCGACCGACATCGGATCGTTCATCACCTGGTCGAGGAACGTCCCGTAGTCGGACATGTATCCACCGAAGCCGATGGAGCTGACGATGCTGGAGACCGCCAGGACGATCATCGACAGGCCGACCATCGTCTTCGGGTTGCGGCGGATGAGCGAGAACGCCCCGTTGAGGATGTCCCCGAGGGTCATCGGGCGCAGCGCCACCACACCGGGCTTGGGCACCGGGGGCGGGGCCTGGTGCCCGCCGCCGTATCCGTATCCCTGTCGTCCCTGACCGGCCTGCCAGTGCCCCTGTCCGGGCGGGCCGTGACCGGGCGGGCCGTACGCCTGCCCGCCGTTGCCGGGTGCGGCGAAGCCCCGCGCCGGGTCCTGCGGGTGTCCCGGCTGCGGAGGCCCGTACCCCGGAGGCCCGTATCCCCGGCCGGCCTGCGGGTCGGTGTACCCGTGCCCTGGCTGTCCGTATCCGGCCTGCCCGGGTCGCCCGGAGGGGGCTCCCGACCCCGGAGCCGCGAAGCCGGGCACGCCCGCGGACGCCCCGTCGGCGGGCGCGAAGGAGGGACGTTGCGGTTCCTGTGGCCCGGAGACCGACGACTCCCGTCCCGGCGCGGCCCAGGGGTCCGGCCCCGGGGCGTCGGACGTGGGCGATCCACCGTTCACGGGCTCCTCCGGGGTCTCCCCCGACGGGTTCCGGTGGTCGTCCTCCTGGGTCATCTGTTCCCGCCCTCCGTGAGGTTCGGTTACGCTGCGCGAGCGGTCCTCGGTGCGTTCTCTCCGTGTCGGACACCAACCTACCGGCCGGTTCCCCCGAAGTCGGGCGCGGTCCGGGCGGCTTCATGTGCAACCGACTCACTTCATTCCTTTTGTATGCTTTCTGTTACCAGCCGGTCGGATGCTCTCAAGAGTTCCATCGCCCTCCCGGCCAGGGCGGACGCCCGAAGCGGCCGAAAACGGCCTCTGAAGGCCCCAATGACATCGACCGCGCTTCCCACCGTTCCAAGAGATGGCAAGGTGGGAGGAGAATGACGGTTCCCGCGCCCAAGGACAATGACGGCGCACCCGAACCGAACCGACGACGTTCGAGTTCTCGATGAGAGAGGAGTAGGCGCCGAGAAACCGCCTCACCGGCGGTACCGACGCCCGGCGCCGGACACACCGATGAAGGGACGTGTACTGGTTGTCGATGACGACCTCGCCCTCGCCGAGATGCTCGGCATCGTGCTGCGCGGCGAGGGCTTCGAGCCCTCGTTCGTCCACGACGGCGACAAGGCCCTGGAGGCCTTCCGCGAGACCAAACCCGACCTGGTCCTCCTCGACCTGATGCTGCCCGGGGCCGACGGCATCGACGTATGCCGTCAGATCCGCGCCGAGTCAGGCGTCCCGATCGTCATGCTCACCGCCAAGAGCGACACCATCGACGTCGTTCTGGGCCTGGAGTCCGGGGCCGACGACTACATCGTCAAGCCGTTCAAGCCCAAGGAGCTCGTCGCCCGCATCCGCGTGCGACTGCGCCGCACCGAGGAGCCCGCTCCCGAGGTGCTCCAGATCGGCGACATCACCATCGACGTCGCCGGCCACGCCGTGCGCCGCGACGGTGAGCAGATCAGCCTCACCCCGCTGGAGTTCGACCTCCTGGTCGCCCTGGCCCGCAAGCCGCGCCAGGTCTTCACCCGCGAGGTCCTGCTCGAACAGGTCTGGGGGTACCGCCACGCGGCCGACACCCGTCTGGTCAACGTCCACGTGCAGCGCCTGCGCGCCAAGATCGAGAAGGACCCGGAGCACCCCGAGGTCGTCGTGACCGTTCGCGGGGTCGGCTACAAGGCCGGAACCGCCTGATACCCGCGAAGCGCACATGACCGCAGCAGCACCCGAGGAGGAACGGGGGGCCGCCGGCTCCGAGGGGGGACGGTCCGCACCGCCCTCCGGACGATCCGAGTCCGGGGGGCGTCGAACCGACCCCGGCTCGGGTCTCACCCGTGCCTACCTGTTCGCCCAACGGGCCGCCCGGGCCCTCGTCCGCGGTGCCCACACCAACTGGCGCCGATCCCTGCACCTGCGTGTCATCTCCACGACGCTGGTGCTGTCCCTGCTGGTCATGGCGGGCCTGGGCTACGTGCTCATCTCCCAGGTGCGCAGCGGACTCCTGGACGCCAAGATCGGCACCGCGGTCAACGATCACCGTGCCGGGCTCAACTACGCGCTCGCCGAACTCCAGGAGAACGAGACCGGCGACCGCGACCGGTTGATGTACAACATCGCCAACGAACTGGCCGACCGCAGCGGTGACACCGGCCTGTACGGGGTCGTCATCCTGCCCTCGGTCGACGACGAACTCGGCTGGGTCGGCGAGAAGCTGGAGGAGGCCCCGGACAAGAAGCTGGAGGACAGCGTCCCCGAGCGGCTCATCGACCAGATCCGCGACTCCATGGGCGACCAGCAGTACTACACCTACGCGCGGATCCAGAGCGACACCGACGGCACCGAGGACCCCGCCCTCGTCGTCGGCGCCGAGCTCACCCACGCCTACGAGCTCTACTACGTCTTCCCGCTCCAGCACGAGCAGGAGATCCTCGACCTGGTCCAGCGCACCGTCGCCCTGGTGGGGACCCTGCTGGTCATCCTCCTGGGCCTCATCGCCTACGTCGTCACCCGCCAGGTCGTCACCCCGATCCGCTCGGCCGCCCAGTCCGCCGAACGACTCGCCGCCGGAGACCTGTCCGAACGCATGACCGTCCAGGGTGAGGACGACCTGGCCCGACTGGCCGTGTCCTTCAACGACATGGCGGGCAACCTCCAGGAGAAGATCCAGGAGCTGGAGGAGCTCTCCAAACTGCAACGCCAGTTCGTCTCCGACGTCTCCCACGAACTGCGGACCCCGCTCACCACCATCAAGATGGCCGGTGACCTGCTCTTCGACGATCGCGACGAACTCGAACCCGCCATGCGGCGCTCCGTCGAGTTGTTGCAGAGCCAGGTGGAGCGTTTCGAGGAGCTCCTCGCCGACCTCCTGGAGATCAGCCGGCACGACGCGGGCGCGGCCACCCTCGGCATCGAACCCTCCGACATCCGTGACGCGGTGATGAAGGCGGTCGGCGACGCCGAGCAGATCGCCGAGAAACGCGGCATCAAGGTCATCATGCGCCTGCCCGCCGACCCCTGCGTCGCCGAGTACGACCCCAGGCGGATCAACCGCATCCTGCGCAACCTCGTGGTCAACGCCATCGAGCACAGCGAGGGCCGCGACGTCGTGGTCACCGCGGCGGGGGACCGCGACGCGGTCGCCGTCGCCGTGCGGGACTACGGGGTGGGCCTGAGGGAGGGGGAGGAGCACCTGTGCTTCGACCGCTTCTGGCGGGCCGACCCGGCGCGGGTGCGCACCACGGGCGGAACCGGACTGGGTCTGTCCATCGCCAAGGAGGACGCCACCCTGCACGGCGGCTGGCTCCAGGCCTGGGGCATGCCCGGGCAGGGATCGCAGTTCCGGCTGTCGCTGCCCCGCCACGCGGAGACCGAACTGCGCGGTTCTCCGCTGCCCCTGGTGCCGCCCGAGTTCTCGTTGGGCCGCGCCTACCCCCGCGAGGGAGAGGACACCACGTGAGCGCACCCCTCGACGACCTCCGCCGTTCGGTCGGCGCGCTCGGCGCCGCCGTCCTGGCCTGCCTCCTCCTGGCCTCCTGCGCCACCGTGCCGACGACCGGGCCGGTCGTCCAGGGGGAGGGCGGCGCCAGTACCGCCGACCCCTACGGCGGTTACGTGCGGCTGCTCCCGGCGGGCCCGCAGGACGGCATGAACCCCGACGGGCTGGTCGGCAGCTTCCTCAAGGACATGGGCAGCTTCGAGGAGGACCACGAGGCGGCCCGCAGCTACATGCTGTCCGAGACCCGGGAGGAATGGGATCCGGACGGTTCCGTCAAGGTCTTCACCGACCTGGACACGGTCGACCTGGAGGCGGACATCGCCGAGGACGGGCTGACCGCCGTCGTGAGGATGCGCAGCCCTCTCGTGGCGACCATCGACGGCGACGGCAAGTACCGCTCCGGTACCCCCGGGGTGATGATGAACGAGCAGTTCACCCTGGCCCGTGAGGGCGAGGACCCCGAAGGGGAGTGGCGCATCCGGGGCCTGCCCGACGAGCTGATCCTCAGCCAGCTCGACGTGGAGCGCACGCACCGGCCGTTCAACCTGTACTACTTCAACCCCGAGGGCACCGCGTTGGTGCCCGACCCGATCTACCTGCCGGTGAGCACCGACCGGATCGCCGAACGCCTGATGCGCAGGCTCATGCAGGGCCCCACCTCGTGGTCCGAGCCGGCCGTGCGCTCGGAGTTCCCCGAGGGCACCCGCCCGACGGTGCGATCGGACGCCGAGAGCGTCACCGTCGAGGTCACCCGGATGGGCGACGCCGACGAGTTCCGGATGGGCGCCCAGATCGCCTGGACACTGCGACAGCTCCCGGACATCCAGGAGTTCACCCTGGTGGTGGACGGGGACGGGGTGGCCTTCGCCGGCGCGGACGGCGACAGCGTCGACCGGCCCAGGCCCGCCAGCGGCTTCTGGCTCGGGGTGAACCCGGGCGCGGTCCTCCAGAGCGTGAACGCCTACTACGCGCACGAGGGCCAACTGTGGTCGGCCTCGGAGTGGGCCACCGAAACGTTCGGGGAGGCCGAACGGGTGCCGGGGCCGCTGGGCGCCGGCGACGTCCCATTGGACCGGTTCGCGGTTTCGGTGGACGAGAGCACCATCGCCGGTGTCACCCTCGGCGGCGACACGGTCGTGACCTCCCTCGCCGCACCGGGGGCGGATGTCGTGGAGGTCCTGGACGAGGGGATCTTCACCGAGCTGTCCTGGGACATCGACGGGAACCTGTGGGTCGTGGAGGAGTTCGGCGAGGACGCGGAGGAGGGCGAGGGCGACGCCGAGGGGGCGGAGACGGTCGATCCGGAGACCCCGGTCGAACCCCCGCCCCCCGCCCCCGGTTCCTCCGCCGTGTGGGTGCTCCGCGACGGTGACGAGGTCGTCCGGGTGGACGTCGCCGACCTGCGCGACGAGTCGCTGGTGCACTTCCGGATCTCCCGTGACGGTGCCCGCGCGGCCGTGGTCACCGAGGTCGACGGGCGTCGCTCGCTCAAGGTCGGCCGGGTGGAGATCGGCGCGGACGGCCAGGTGTCGGTGGGCGACTTCGTCGTCCTGGCAGGCGAACTGGCGGACGTCTCCGAGATCTCCTGGCGCTCCGCCGACCAGTTGGCCGTCCTGGGGCGCCGCGAGGGCGGCACCGACCAGGTGTTCCTCGTGGCCCTGGACGGGGGCAGCCCGCCCTCCAGCGCGGGCAACTCGGTCACCGGGCTGGTCACCGTTTCCGGGGCACCCGGCCAGCCTCTGGTGGCCGGTACCGACGACGGCAACATCTGGATCTCCAACGACAGGTTGAACTGGAAGAACGCCGGGGAGGGCGGCTCGCCCGCCTTCCCGGGCTGATCCGTCCCCGAAGCACCCTGATCATCGACCCCCGACCCGCTCCGGGACGCCTCGCCACGGCGGGGACGGGTCCGCCTCGATCACCGGGGCCCTCGCCCGCAAAGGCGAGGGCCCCGCCGTCGTTCGCGCGTCCCTTCCCGCAGGGGCGGTCCCGGTGGGGACCGGCCCGGGTGACGGGGGCCCCGGACCGTCCCGAGCGGTCGTACGAGTGCGGGGAGGGTTCTCCACAGGCCGGGATCGGGGGTGGCGGGCCGGGGGCGGCCGGCCGATCCTGAGGACATGGACGTACGAAAGGCCCTGGCCGGGGCGCTGTCACGGATGTGGGCGGCGTTGCTCGACCTGCTCCTTCCCCGTGCCTGCGCGGGGTGTTCGGGGCCGGCGGGACCGCTCTGCGGTGCGTGTCGGGGGCGGTTGCGGCGCAGGCCGCACCGGTGCGCGCCCCGACCCGGCTGCCCGCCGGTCTGGGCCGCCGGCCCCTACGCCGGACTGCACCGGCGGGTACTGCTCGCCTACAAGGAGGGGGACGACGCGCTGGCCGCCGTGTGGGGTGAGCGGTTGGCCGCGGTCTGCGAGGCGAGCGGCCTGGTCGGGCCCGGGACCCTGCTCGTCCCCGTGCCCGGACGGGGACCGCCGCACGACCCGCGGGCACCCGTGGCCAGGGTCGTGGCCGCCTGCGGCGGCCGGACGCTGTCACTCCTCCGCCATCGGGGCCGGACGCGTCGACAGGCCGGCCTGGGACGCCGTGAACGCCTCACCAATCGGGTGGGCGCGTTCCGGGCCGACCGGGTCCCCGCCTGGGCCGTGGAGGGGCGTGTGGTCGTGGTCGACGACGTCGTCACCACCGGGGCGACGGTGGCCGAGGCGACGCGGGCGCTACGGGCGGCGGGACTGCGCGTGGTCGGTGCGGTGACGCTCGCGGAGCGGTTCGTCGACGGCGAGGGGGAGGCCGGGGAGAAGGTTTTACGAACACCCTCGAAACGATGAAAAGTCCTTGTGTACAGGGGTTCGCGCTGATTTTCGAAGGCGTGGGGACGGGATCCCCACCTGACATCCTCGCCAGGACAGGTTACGGTCACCGTATGGCACCCGTCCGGGTCCGTGGTTGCGTCGGAGTTTCGGTGTCCCCGGGAATACCGGGGCACTCCTCCGGCAAGCCGATGCCAGGCGCAGGCGAAACGGCCCACGTAAGGCGACTTTTCGTCGACCGATCACGGTGCGCCTTAGAGGTAAGTCCTGCCCCGCGGAGGGTCCCGATGTCCCTCACGACAGGGAGAAGAGCAGTAGTCGCGGATAAGAGCGGCGACACTCTCAGCAGGCGGATGTGGGGACGAAGACCAGGTCGGCCGGACGGGTGGCATCCCATCGGGGGGTTCGCCAAGGGCGAGCCCCCGACGGGTCGTTCCCTGCCCTCCCAGGGCCCACCGCGCCCGGAGGGCCGGTCCCTCGCGGCGCCCTCGTCCACGGTCGCCCCGTCCCGTTTCCGGGCCCGCGTCCTTCTTCCCGGTTCTTCCAGTTCAGAGGTCCCTCCGATCACGTGCCCGTGACGCGTGATGACCGTGTCTCTGATGGGTATACGCCTTTTCAACCGAGACGTGATCCGCGCAGAACCGGATCACCCGCAGAAGGGGGCTGAGAACACGAGATCCTTCCGTCCCCCGAACGACGGAAGGTCCAGCAGCCGGCATGGCCGCCGCTTTCTCGGCGGCCACGCGATGAAGGGGGTCCTATGGACATCATCGTCAAGGGTCGACGCACCGGTGTGAGCGACAAGTTCCGACAGCACGTCGAGAACAAGCTCGACAGGCTCTCCAAGTGGGAGAAGAAGGGCATGACCGTCGATGTGGAGGTGTCCACGGAGCGCAATCCCAAGCTCGCCGACGTGAAGGAACGCGTCGAACTGACCATCCGCTCCAACGGCAACGGTCCCGTCGTGCGCAGCGAGGCGGCCGCCGTGGACCGGCACGGCGCACTGGACATCGCCATCGACAAGATCGAGGCGCGCCTGCGCAAGGCCGCCGACCGCCGCAAGGTGCACCGGGGCAGCAGGGCACCCGTCTCCGTCGCCTCCGCGACCGCGAACCTCCCCGGAGACCTGCCCCAGGAAGTGACGACCGCGCAGGCACCCCCGGCCCGGCGCACCGCGGAGGAGGAGATCGACTCCGTCTCGACCGATGACCGCTTCTCCGATGAGTTCGTCGAACTCGACACCCAGGGGGACGTCCCCCTCATCGTTCGAGAGAAGACCCACCAGGCCAAGCCCATGAGCATCGACCAGGCCCTGATGGAGATGGAACTCGTCGGCCACGACTTCTTCCTCTTCCACGACGAGGTCAAGGACGCGCCGAGCGTCGTCTACCGCCGTAGGGGCTTCAACTACGGGGTCATCCGCCTCGTCGACTGATACGTATCCGCCCCGTCCCCCACGGAGCCCGTACACGGGTGCGGCGGACCTTCCGGCCCGCCGCACCCCGAATGTTCAGGACCTCCCCGCCCGCCGCTCCCGGCGGAGGCGCTGCTCCTCGCGGAGCCTGCGCAGTGAGGTGTCGTGCGGTTCCTCCGGTTCCACCGAAGGGGAGTCCAGCACCACGTCGCTGAAGATGTCGGTGACCGCCGCCAGCACCACCGCCGCCACCAGGAACACGCCGGCGACGATCGACAACCACACCGTCATCCCCTGTGCGACGGCGATCCCGCCGAGCGTGAAACCGACCAGGGCCAAGGCCACCACCACCCACGACGCCGCCCTTCCCCGGTGCCGTCCGGTCGGTGCCAGACTGCCGCCCTGTCGTTGGAAGCCCCGGATCCGCTGATCGTGGTCGGGACGATGGTGTTCCCACTCCAGGCTCGCCTCGGCCGACGACGGATGTCGTCGCCCCTCGATCAGGTCGTCGAGAACCTCGACGGGGCTTCGGGGCGACGGGGCCTCGTGCCCTCCTGTCCGCGTGGACCTTCTGCTCATGCGCATGGTGATCCCCCCTGGGCGCGTCTCGCGTCCGACGGGCCCGACCGCTCCGGTGCGGGCCGGGCGTTCATCCCTAGTTCTACCCGTATGCGGACGATGAACGCGGGACCGCGCGTGGAGACCGGGGTCCCGACGCCCGGGGGAACCGACCCCCGTCGCGGATGCGGCGGCTTCGACGGTTGGAAAACGGTGAGAATCCGAGCCCTTCCCTTCGCACCCCGCCTCGTGGCGCGCCTTCGGGTCAGGGGAACATTCACCGTGGTTTCGATCGTTCACCAGGGGAAAAGGGCCTCCCGTTCGGGTCGCGGTCGTGAGACCGGGTGAAGGGTGCGAGTCCTCTAGGATGTAGGCCCGAGGGCCCAGGGACCCCCGCCGCCCTTACGCGGCCACGGGACAGCGGTCAGCGGGCCTTGATCTGATCTCCACGCGCGTCGTGGAGCCAACCGCGATCTGCGAGGAGCGCATAGGAAGTGCCAGGGATACTCAGCAGGCTCCTGCGCGCGGGTGAGGGAAAGATCCTGCGCCGGCTCAACAAGCTGAAGAACGAGATCAACTCGATCGAGGACGAGTACGTCGACCTCACCGACGAGGAGCTCCGGGACCTCACCAAGGAGTACAAGGAACGCTACGAGGACGGCGACGCCCTCGACGACCTCCTCCCGGAGGCGTTCGCCACCGTCCGCGAGGCGGCCAAGCGCACCCTGGGACAGCGCCACTTCGACGTCCAGCTCATGGGCGGTGCCGCGCTCCACTTCGGCTACATCCCGGAGATGAAGACCGGTGAGGGCAAGACCCTGACCGGTACCCTCGCGATCTACCTCAACGCGCTCGCCGGCCAGGGCGTGCACGTCATCACCACCAACGACTACCTGGCCAGGCGCGACGCCCAGACCATGGGCCGCATCTACCAGTTCCTCGGTCTGGAAGTCGGGGTGATCAGCCCCAACATGACCCCGGCCGAGCGCCGCAAGGCCTACCAGGCCGACATCACCTACGGTACGAACAACGAGTTCGGCTTCGACTACCTGCGCGACAACATGGCGCTGTCCCTCAAGGACACCGTCCAGCGCGGTCACTTCTTCGCCCTCGTCGACGAGGTCGACTCCATCCTCATCGACGAGGCCCGTACCCCGCTCATCATCAGCGGCCCCTCCGAGCAGAACTCCCGTTGGTACGGCGAGTTCGCCAAGATCGCGCCCCGCCTCAAGCGGGACACGGACTACGAGGTCGACGAGAAGAAGCGCACGGTCGGCATCACCGAGGCCGGTGTGGCCAAGGTCGAGGACTGGCTGGGCATCGACAACCTCTACGAGGCCGTCAACACCCCGCTCATCAGCTTCCTCAACAACTCCCTCAAGGCCAAGGAGCTGTACCGCCGCGACAAGGAGTACATCGTCAAGGACGGTGAGGTCCTCATCGTCGACGAGTTCACCGGTCGCGTGCTGGCGGGCCGCCGTTACAACGAGGGCATGCACCAGGCCATCGAGGCCAAGGAGCGCGTCAAGATCAAGGACGAGAACCAGACGCTCGCCAAGATCACGCTCCAGAACTACTTCCGCCTCTACGACAAGCTCGCCGGTATGACCGGTACCGCCGAGACCGAGGCGGCGGAGTTCCACCAGACCTACGGCGTCGGCGTGGTGCCCATCCCCACCAACAAGCCGATGATCCGCGATGACGTCAAGGACCTCGTCTACAAGAACGAGGACGCCAAGTTCCAGGCGGTCGCCGAGGACATCGCCGAGCGACACGAGGCCGGTCAGCCGGTCCTGGTCGGTACCACCAGCGTCGAGAAGTCCGAGCTGCTGTCCCGGATGCTCAAGCGCGAGGGTGTTCCGCACGAGGTCCTCAACGCGAAGAACCACGCCCGTGAGGCGTCGATCATCGCCCGCGCCGGCAAGCTCGGCTCCGTCACCGTCGCCACCAACATGGCCGGTCGCGGTACCGACATCATGCTGGGCGGCAACCCCGACTTCCTCGCCGACGAGGAGCTCCAGGCGCGCGGCCTGAGCCCGCTGGAGACCCCCGAGGAGTACGAGGCGGCCTGGTCGGACGCGCTGGAGAAGGCCAAGGCCCAGTACGAGGAGGAGCACCAGAAGGTCGTCGAACTCGGCGGTCTGTACGTGCTCGGCACCGAGCGGCACGAGTCCCGGCGCATCGACAACCAGCTCCGCGGTCGTTCGGGCCGCCAGGGCGACCCGGGCATGTCCCGCTTCTACCTGTCCCTCCAGGACGACCTGCTGCGCCTGTTCAACAGCAGCCGTCTGGAGGTGTTCATGAACCAGCTGAACATCCCGGACGACCAGCCCATCGAATCCGGCATGGTCAGCAAGGCGATCGCCTCCGCCCAGGGTCAGGTCGAGACCCAGAACTTCGAGATCCGCAAGAACGTCCTCAAGTACGACGAGGTCCTCAACCGGCAGCGCAAGGTCATCTACGCCGAGCGACGCAAGGTCCTCGAAGGCCAGGACCTCCGCGACCAGGTGGTGGTCATGCTGGAGGAGGTGCTGCGCGGCTACGTCGCGGAGGAGACCTCCGCGGGCGACCCGACCGACTGGGACCTCGACAAGCTGTGGCGGGCCTTCAAGCAGGTCTACCCGATCGGCCTCACCGTCGACGAGTTCATCGAGGAGAACGGCGACCTGCACACCCTCACCGGTCAGCTCATCGCCGACCGCGTGGTGGAGGACGCCCACACCGCCTACGAGAACCGCGAGTCCGAGCTGGGCGAGGAGGCCATGCGCGAGGTCGAGCGCCGGGTCATCCTCCAGGTCATGGACCGCAAGTGGCGCGAGCACCTCTACGAGATGGACTACCTCCAGGAGGGCATCGGCCTGCGCGCGATGGCTCAGCGCAACCCGCTGATCGAGTTCCAGCGCGAGGGCTTCGACATGTTCCAGCAGATGCTGGAGGCCATCAAGGAGGAGTCGGTCGGCTACCTCTTCAACGTCGAGGTCCAGGTCCGCAAGAAGGAGGAGCCCAAGCTCACCCCGGCCGCCGCCGCCACGACGGCCGCCGCCGTGGGCGGGTCCTCCGGTGCGGCGACCGTGGCCACCGCCGTGGAGGAGGACGAGGAGGCCGCCGAGGCCGCGTCCCCGATGGAGGAGGCCGAGCCCGCCGAGGACGTGGTGGTCCCCGGTTTCGGCGAGGGCCAGCCGAGTCGCCTCCAGTACTCCGCGCCGAGCGAGGACGGTTCCGTCGAGCGGCACAGCGAGGTCAACGACGAGTACGCCGGTGCCTCCCGCAACGCTCCGTGCCCCTGCGGCTCGGGCAAGAAGTTCAAGAAGTGCCACGGTGACCCCGCCGTCCGGTGATCATCGTCGAACACGCGCGTGGGCGCGGTCCCCGATCCGGGGCCGCGCCCACGCGCGTGACCGGGGGAGCACCGGTGCCGTCCGGGCGTGAGTACTGGAGGTGACACCGGCCCCGGCCCTCGTGCACCGGTTTCCGTCGACTCGCGCCGACGCCCGGACGCGGTGATCGCCGTGGCCGCGCACCGATCCCCGCGGAGGGCCGTGCGGTCTCCACGGGCTCACGCGGATCCTCGGCCGAGGCCCGGAAGGGGCGCGGGCCCGGCCCCGGAAGCACCGGAACCGGACCCACGACGTGCAGGGCGGGGGAGGATCAGCCCCTGCCGTCCGGATCCTTCGGGGCGGGCGTCCCCGGTTCCGGTCCGCCGTCCGCCGCACCGGACACGGCGGACGGGACCGGATCCTCCTCGGGATCGTCCTCGCGACCCGGGGTGGGCAGGTTCAACCACTTGATGAGCAGGTAGAACACCGCGAAGTAGACGAAGAAGTAGACCACTCCGAGCAACAGGATCAACCCCAACCCCTGGGTGTTGTCCTTGCCCGCGTTGAGCAGCAGGTCGATGAGACCGGCCGAGAACCCGAAGCCCAACTGGGCGTCCAAGGCGTTGAGCACCGCCATCGATACGCCGGTCAGCACGATGTGCACCACGAACAGCAGCGGTGCCACGAAGATGAACGCGAACTCCACCGGCTCGGTGATACCGGTGACGAACGCGGTCAGGGCCGCCGGGATCATGATCGACCCGATCTGGGTCCGGCGGGCCTTCGGAGCGGCCGACCACATGGCCAACGCCGCCGCCGGCAGACCGAACATCAGCACGGGGAAGAACCCGGCCAGCATGCCGCCCGCGTCGGGATCACCGGCGAAGTAACGCGTGATCTCGCCGTGCGACACATTGCCCTCGGCGTCGGTGTAGGTGCCCGACACGAACCACACGAGCGAGTTCACCACGTGGTGCAGACCCAGCGGCAGCAACAGACGGTTGATCACCCCGTAGGCGCCGGCGCCCACCGCGCCCAACCCGACGATCCACTCGCCGAAGTCCTGGATCCAGGCGCCCACCACCGGCCACAACAGACCCAGAGCCACGCCGATGAACAGGCCGGCCACCGCCGTGACCATGGGCACGAACCGGCGTCCGCCGAAGAACCCCAGCCAGGTCGGCAGCTTGATCCGGTGGTAGCGCTGCCACAGCAGCGCCGCCACCAGGCCCATGATGATGCCGCCGAGCACGTCGGTCGGGTTCTTCACGGCGTGGTTGATGACCGGCATGACCTCGGCGACCACGTTCGGATCGGTGATCGCCTCCCGCGTCTCCAGGTCCACGGGGAGCGGATGGGTCACCAGACGTGATCCCAGGTCGCCGAAGGGGCCGTCGTAGGTCACCATCGTCCAGGTCGCCACCCTGTCGAAGACCAGGTAGCCCACCACGGCGGCCAGCGCGGTCGAGCCGTCGGCGCGTTTGGCGAAGCCCAGGGAGACGCCGATCGCGAACAGCAGGGGCAGCGCCTGGAAGATCGCGTCGCCCGCCATCCCCACGGCGCCGGCGACCGGGACCATCCATTCCATGCCCGGCCATCCCGCCACCCCGTCGGCGCCGAGCAGGTCGGGCTGGCC
Source organism: Nocardiopsis sp. N85 (assembly GCF_028882275.1). Lineage (GTDB taxonomy): Bacteria > Actinomycetota > Actinomycetes > Streptosporangiales > Streptosporangiaceae > Nocardiopsis > Nocardiopsis lambiniae. The sequence continues at coordinate 136,229 of NZ_JARBUT010000003.1, read as the reverse complement.
CAATCTCAACAGGATCGCGGCGGCCGGCAGGACCGCGATCGGCATCATCAGACTGCGACCGAGCCGTTGCAGCCAGGCCAGGCCGGAGGAGGAACGCTTGGGCTTCGCGGCCTCGGCGGTCGCGGCCGGTGTGTTGTCCGAACTCAAGGGGGGTCCTTCCCTCGGACGCGCGCCTCGTGGGCGCGGGGTGTGTCAGTCGCCGTGCCGTCGGGGGTCCAACCGGGAGTGCAGCTGGTAGCGGTCGGCACGGTAGGTGGACAGCGCCAGTTCCACGCACTGTCCCTTGGTGAAGCTGCGGCGCTGCATCACCAGCACCGGGCTTCCAGCGGGCAGGCCCAGGAGGCGGGAGTCGGCGGAGTCGCAGATGCCGGCCTCGATGGTCTGTTCCCCGGAATCCAACAGGATGTCGTACTCGTTTTCCAGCACCTCGTACAAGGAGCGTTCCGCGAGGTCGAAAGCCTCCAGGCCGGGGACCATGGCGGCGGGGATGTTGGAGCGCTCCACGGCCATGGGTTCGTCGTCGGCGGTGCGCATGCGCTCGATGTGGTGTACCAGGGTGCCCGGTTCGATGTCGAGCATGCGCGCGGTGTGTCCGCTCGCCGGGATGACCTGGCGGATGAGCTCGCGCGCCCCGGGCTCGTACCCGCGGGCGCGCATGTCCTCACTGAAGGACGCCAGCACCAGGGACATCTCGATCTTGGGGCGGGCGACGAAGGTCCCCTTGCCGGGGACCCGGTAGAGCCGTCCCTCCGACACCATCAGGTCGATGGTCTGGCGGACGGTCATGCGCGACAGACCGTAGGAGGCGCTCAGTTCCCGTTCCGAGGGGATCATGTCGTCCACCCCCAACCCGGCCTCGGTGATCCAGTCCAGGAGCAGGTCGCGGAGTTGGACGTACTTCGGCAGCGGGTTCGCGGGATCGATCGGCATCGTTGCGGGCGGCCTTCTCGGTCGGTGGGACGGGCGGTGGGTGGTCCGGTGCGCTCCCCGTTCGGGTTCGGTGGCGGACATGAGCGCGGGATACATGATCCTGTACCCCGCGTATCGGGACAATCCCGAAGTGACTGGTATAGTCCGGACTAGACCATAGCTCTGTCCGCGTGTCAATCCACCCAACGGCAGGCGGTTCTTACCACTTCACGGGAGTGCCGGGGGCCCGGCACGAGCAGGGAAGGCTCTCCATGACCACCACGACGAGCGTGATGCGCTCCGAGATCGCCGAGCAGCCCGAGGCGCTGCGCCGCACCTTCGCGGAACTCCTCCCGCTCCGACCGGAGATCGAGGCCCTGGGCCGCTCCACGAAGCACGTGCTCTTCATCGCCCGCGGTTCCTCCGACAACGCGGCCGTCTACGGGAGCTACCTCCTCCAGGCGCACGCCGGTCGACTGGCCACCCTCGGCTCCCCCTCCATCGCCACCTCCTACGGCGCGAAGATCGACCTGTCCGACGTCCTGGCCGTGGCCATCTCCCAGTCCGGCAAGACCGAGGAGATCGTCGAGACCATGCGCTGGGCCGCCGACTGCGGCGCCCGCACCGTCGGCGTCACCAACGGCGCGGACTCGCCGCTGGCCGCGGAGGCCGACGTCGCCCTGGTCACCCGGGCCGGCACCGAGGTCGCCGTCCCCGCCACCAAGACCTACAACACCCAGCTCGCCGCCCTGGCGGTGCTGGCCCTGGGCCTGGGCGCCGACCTGGACCCCGCGGACCTGGACCGGGTCCCCGATGCCATCGAGGAGACCCTCGCCGCGCCCACCGACTCCCTGGACGAGATCGTCGAACGCATGGTCGCCGTGCAGGGCGCGGTCATCTCCGGGCGCGGCATGGCCTTCTCCACCGCGCTGGAGGCCGCCCTCAAGCTGAAGGAGGCGTGCTACCTGCACGCCATGGGCCTGTCCTACGCCGACCTGCTGCACGGCCCCATCGCGGTCGTCGACCCGCGCACCCCGGCCCTGCTCGTGGCCGCCCCCGACGGCCCCACCCTCCAGGGCACGGTCGCCCTCGCCGAGCGCGCGCGTTCGGCCGGCGCCCCGGTGTTCGGCTTCGGCGGCGGTGCGGCCCTGGCCGCCGCCAGCGACCTGTCCGTCCCCGTCCCGGACGTGCCCGAGTGGGTCGCCCCGATGAACCTCATCGTCCCCGCCCAGCTCCTCACCGAGCGACTCGCCCGCCGACTGGGCTACGACCCCGACGTTCCCCGCGGTCTCAACAAGGTCACCCAGACCGGCTGAACCGGCCTCCGGGGCGGCGCGCGGAGGCGACGCCGCCCCGAGGTGTCTGGCGCGTCGGGGGTCGGAGCCCTAAGCTCCCAGCCACGGGGACGGTCGCGTTCCCCACGGCGGAGCACGGAGGACACATGGCGGACAAGGCAGCGGCGATCGTCGCGGGTCTGGGCGGTGCGGGCAACATCGAGGACATCGAGGCGTGCATCACCCGGTTGCGCACCGAGGTCGCCGACCCGGCACTGGTGGACGAGAAGGCGCTCAAGGCCACCGGAGCGCACGGCGTGCTGAGGTCCGGCAACGTCGTCCAGGTGGTCGTCGGCCCCGAGGCCGACACCCTCACCGACGACATCCGGGACATCATCGACCGGTGAGGGATGGAACGTGGAACCGTTCTCCGCCCGTCCGGATGAAGTCCCTTCTGAAGGGAAGACCTCCCCCATGCCAGACGTCAACGGATCCCTGAGCGTGTCGTCCCCCGTCCGCGGAACGGCCCTGTCCCTGGAGACGGTGCCCGACCCGGTCTTCTCTCAGGGAATGGTGGGGCCGGGTGTCGCCGTGCACCCCGAACCCGGCCAGGAGGGCGGGCAGGAGGGCACCCAGGACGCGGTCGCCCCCATCGACGGGACCCTCGCCAAACTGCATCCGCACGCCTTCGTGGTGATGGCGCACGATCGGCGTCGAGGGGTGCTCGTCCACCTGGGCATCGACACGGTCAAGCTCAAAGGCGAGGGTTTCCTCCTCCTGGCCGAGGAGGGGGCCGAGGTGAGCGCGGGCACCCCCATCGTCCGTTGGTCCCCGGGATCGGTGGCCGCGCGGGGGTTGCCCACCGTGGTCCCGGTCGTCGCCCTGGACGCCGCGCCCGGCGCCCTGCACTCCTTCGCCGACGGCCATGTGGCCTCGGGAGGGCCGCTCTTCACCTGGGAGTGAGCCCCGACGAGCGGGAGAGCACACCCGCGCACCGGCGGTGACGTGCCGTCATGCCCCGCGGAAGGCGGTAGTCTCCGGCGAACCAGCGATCCGCCGGAGATGAAGCCCACCATGAGAACGTCCCTTGCCCGCGCCCTGGCCTGCGCGGGACTCGCCATGATCGTCACCGCCTGCACCACGGCACCCCCGGAGGTGGACACCTCGCCGCGCGAAGAACCGTCACCGTCGCCCACGACCCCTCCCTTCGAGCCGGTCCTGGCCCCGCGACTGCTCTCCGAGATGGACCTGGACGACAAGATCGGCCAACTCCTGGTCCTGACCGCCCAGGGGACCACCGCCGCCGAGAACGCCGCACTGATCGAGACCCACCGGCCCGGTGGCCTCATCTACTTCGACGCCAACCTCACCGACGCCGCCCAGATCGCCGAGCTCTCCAACGGGGTCCAGGAACTCTCCCCGGTCCCGCTGTTCCTCGGCATCGACCAGGAGCAGGGACTCGTCGTGCGGCTGCCCGTGGGCACCCGCTTCCCCGACGCCATGGCGGTCGGCGCCACCCGTGACACCGACCTGGCCGCGCTGCGCGCCACCACCACCGCGATCGAACTGGCGGCCCTGGGGATCAACCTCAACTACGCGCCCGACGCCGACGTCAACACCGACCCGAACAACCCCGTGATCGGCATCCGCTCGTTCGGCTCCGAACCCGACCTGGTCGCCGAGATGGCGGTCGCCGAGTCCGAGGCCTACGCCGAACAGGGCATCGTCCCGGTCGTCAAGCACTTCCCGGGCCACGGCGACACCGACGTGGACAGCCACACCGGGCTGCCCGTCATCGACCTGCCGCGCGACACGTGGGAGGCCGAGCACCTGCCGCCGTTCCGCGCCGCCGTCGACGCCGGGGTGGACGCCGTCATGACCGCCCATGTGCTCATGCCGCAACTGGACCCCGACGAACCGGCCACCCTGTCGTCGACGATCATCGGCGGCATCCTGCGCGACGAACTCGGCTACGAGGGCGTGATCACCACCGACGCCCTCAACATGGAGGGGGTGCGTCAGCGGCACTCCGACGGCGAGAACGCGGTCCTGGCCCTCGAAGCCGGGGTCGACCAGCTCCTCATGCCCCCGGACCCGACCGCGGCGGTCGCCGCCGTCAAGGAGGCCGTGGAGACCGGCCGCCTCACCGAGGAGCGCATCGACGAGTCGGCGCTGCGCGTCCTCGCCCTCAAGGAGAAGCGCGGCGTCCTCGAAGCCGACCCCGTCGACTCGGCCGCCGCCGAGGAGATCCTGACCGACCCGGCGCACGCCGACGCCGCGCGGCGCGTGGCGGACGCCTCCGTCACCCTCCTGCGCAACACCGACGACCTCCTGCCGCTGCCTCCGGGGACCCGGGTGCGGGTCGAGGGGACCAACGCCGACCGGCTCGGCCCGGCCCTCACCGACGCGGGGCTCGACGTGGTCACCGGCGACGCCGACGCGGTCATCGTGGGCACCGACACCGCCCCGGTGCACCGGTCCTCGGCGCCGACCATCGCGGTCTCCCAGGGCGGACCCTACGTACTGGGCTCCTCCGACACCGACGCGTTCGTCGCCGTGTACTCCTCGGTCGACGTGTCCCTGGCGGCGGCCGCCCGGGTCATCGCCGGCCGGATCGAACCCACCGGGACGCTCCCCGTGGGGATCCCGGAGACGGATGCGACCTTCGGAACGGGGCTGACCTTCGAGAAGGATTGAAACGGGCGGGGAACGGGAACAATCGTTGCCCGCCCGATCCCCGGGCATTCCGAGGTCGGGTGATACGACGACACGGATGGAGGGGATCGGATGGACCGCACCCGCCGAGGGGTCATCTCCGACTGGGGAGGTGTGCTCACACCCCCGCTCCCGGAAGGGATCCGGGCCTGGCTGTCCGCCGACCGGATCGACATCGACCACTACTACGAGGTCATGACGCCGTACTTCGACGGCAGCATGACCGCCGACAACCCCGTGCACGCGCTGGAGCGCGGGGAGATCGACACCGCGCGCTTCGAACGCGACCTGGCGGCGCTGCTGCGCTCCACCCACGGTGGACCGGTGCTCGCCGAAGGGCTCATCCAGCGCATGTTCGCCTCGTTCGATCCCGTGCACGACATGTACGAGGCACTCCGCGACGCCCGTCGGGCGGGGGCGAGCACCGCCCTCCTCTCCAACTCATGGGGCAACGGGTATCCGCACGATCACTTCGAGACGACCTTCGACCAGGTGGTCATCTCGGGCGAGGTGGGGATGCGCAAACCGGAACCGCGCATCTACCTGCACACCTGCCAACGGATCGGGTTGCGGCCCGAGCAGTGCGTGTTCATCGACGACCTGGAGCACAACGTCCGCACGGCCGAGGAACTGGGGATGACCGGGATCCTGCACGTCGACGTGGCGACCACCACCCGGGAACTGCGCGGATTCCTCATGGCGGACAGCGAGGCGGCCTGACGGGTGCGGCACACTTCAAGGTGACCGTCCCACCTTCCGGAGAGCCGCGATGTACGTCTTCCTGCCCAGCACCCTTCCCTCCCTCGCGACCGTCCTCGACGAGGGGAGGGTGCCGGTGCCGGTCGCGTTCGCGGCGGGCACCGACGACGAGGAGGCGGAGTACGAGGCGATGTACACGGCAGCCGAGGAGTCCCTCCGCCTGCTCGCCGCCGATCCGGACGCGCCCAGACGCCGTGTCGTGCTGGCGGCGAACGTCGCCGACCACCTCGTCGAGGAAGAGGGGCGCGAGGGGCCGGACGTGATCCGCGTCCGCGTCACGGGGGAGTCGATCCCGTACAAGCGACTGGCCTCCGCCCACATCGACGACGAGGCGGTGGAGGCGGACATCGCCGAGGCGGTGAACGACCCCGACTCCGACGCCGCCGACGACCACGAGCTGATGTGGTACGCCCTCCAGGAACTGCGCCACCTCCTCGACTGAAGGCGTCGGGACCGTGGCCGTGCGATCGGGCGGCGCCACCGGGTGGGGTGGCGTCGCCCGACGACAGGGACATGGATCATGCGACCTCGTAGCTCACCCGCCTGGTGGCCAGGAGGGTCGCGCCCGGAGGCAGGGCCGTGTTCACGCGGTCCGCGGGCAGGATGCGCAGCCAGATGCCGTTCTTCTCCTCGTAGGGGTTCCAGCGGTCGAGGAAGTCCCAGAGGGAGTGGAGGAACGGCGCGAAGGTGCAGGCACAGCGGCCCGGGTCGAGGTTGGAGGAGACCGGAGAGCGCAGGCCGACCAGGGAGACGCCGTCCTCGTCGGGCTCACCTCCCCGGAGCACCTGGACGATTTCGGTGTAGAGCCCTTGGTCGGGCAGCGTTGATGACGCCATGGAGTCAACTCCTTGCGAAGAGGAGGCGGAGCCGGGTATGGGTCCGCGACTGACTCCAGTGTGATTGTGTCTGAACACAAAATCAAGCAATTCTCGTGTTCAAGCTAAAAAATTGACTGGCGGTGCCGCCCACTACGATTCGGAGCCAAGACTTCGGCTCGGAAGGGGTTCCCATGGTTGGTGGCCACTCGCCCGGTGTGCGCCGTCGACGTTTGTCGGCCGCGCTCAGACGGCTGCGTGTCGGAAGCGGCATGACCGCTGCCCAGGTGGCGGAGCGGTTGGGGTGGTCTTCTGCGACCAAGGTGACCCGGGCCGAGCGCAATGAGTGGAAGTACCCCAAGCGCGATGACGTCGAGGTCCTGCTGGACCTCTACCAGGTAGAGGGGGAGGAGCGCGCGCACCTTCTCAGTCTGACCGAGGAGGCACGGGGGCGCAGCGATTGGCACGAATACGCCGACCTTTTCACGGGTCCGCTACCCGAGTTGGAGGCCGAGGCCGTCCGGATCAGGACGTATGAGTCCGTGCTTGTCCCCGGATTGTTGCAGACGCCGGATTATGCGGCTGCGGTGTCACGCGCGAGCCAGGTCGTTCCTCCGGAACAGATCGAGCGCAAGGTGGAGTCGAGGATGGCTCGCCGCGCGGTCCTGGATTTGCCCAACGGTCCGCAACTGACCGCCGTTATCGACGAGCCGGCTCTACGCAAAGCTGTCGGCTCGCACGCGATCATGGCCGAGCAGTTGCGCTTCCTCATCGGTATGGCGGCTCACTACAAGGTGACGATCCTGGCGCTGCCTGATGAGGCCGGCGCTCATCCCGCTGTGGACGGGGCGTTCACGCTGTTTGATTTTCCCAGGCCAGAGCCGGGCATAGTGTCGATTCCGACTGTGGTCGAGGCGCTGTACGTTGAGGACGAAGCCTACTTTGATCAGCATGCGCTGATCTTCGACTCCGTCCAAAACCTGGCGTTGGACCCACAGGCATCCCTTGACCTGATAGGGTCCATCGCCGCCGAGCACGACAAGCGAGCCTGATCATGTTGCTGGAGTTCCGTAAGTCCTCCTACTCGTCGGGTGGGGACAACTGTGTGGAGGTCGCCGACCTCCCCACCGGTGCCGCCATCCGCGACTCCAAGCACCCCGAGTCGGGTTTCCTCCCGCTCGGAGCCGCCGAGTGGACCGCCTTCGCCCGCCTTGTCGCCACCGAGGCCCCCTGAACGTCGGTCTCGGGAAGACGACATCCCGGGTTTCCCCAGGCCGTTGACCGTGATCCCCGCGCACGCGGGGCCGGCCCCCGCTCACCTCACGGTGGGCGGGGGCGCGTGATCCCCGCGCAGGCGGGGCGGGTCACGGGGCGGTGGGGAGTTCCGCGAGGCGTTTGTGCAGGAGGGCGCGATCGTCGTCGGACAGGCGCACACCCACACGTTCCAGCCAGGGGTCCAGGTCGACCGGGGTCAGCGCCTCGTGCCGGGTGGGGGAGTCCGGGGCGCGGAGGGTCACCGACGCGTGGGTGAGGCTCGCGTGGCTCCCGTCCGGCAGGAAGCCCGTCACCACCAGCATCCTCTGGAACACCGAGTCCGGGTGCGTCGCCACGAAGTGGTTTCCCGCGACCAGGTCCACCGGGTACACCTCGGACTCGTGGGTCACGTGCAGCGGGTCCCAGGACCCGCCGCGCAGCTTGCGCAGCTCCCACCCCCGTGACCTCCCCCGGGGCACCCGGGCGATCCCGAAGGTCATCCCGCCCCCGGTGCTCCGAGCCCCGTCCCTCAGCTCGATCGGCCGTCGCATGCCCGAACCGAACCCCGGGTCGGCCAGCAGCCGCCGGCCGTCGAGCACCACCTCGACCAGCAGGTGCGTCCGGGCGTTCTCCCCCGCCGGGCCGACCGTGCCCAGGCGCCGGTGCGCCTCGTAGCCCAGCCGCTCCAGCGCCGCGGCGAACAGCACCCCGTGTTCGAAGCAGTAGCCGCCACGGCCCCCGCCCAGGAACTTCTCCTGCACTCCCGGCAGGTCGACCGCCGGGGGTCTGCCCAGGAGCGCGTCGACGGTCTCGAAGGGGAACGCCCTGATGTGCGCCTCGTACAGTCGTTCCAGGTAGCCCTCGTCCGGCCGCTGCTCCGGTACCCCCACCCGGTCCAGGTAGGCCGCCAGGTCCAGGGCGTCGACGCCCCAGGGTTCGTGCGCGATGCTCACGATGGATCTCCTCTCGTCCACAGTTGCAGCGCGGCTCCGCCGTCGCGCGTTCCCGAAAGACCATCAAAGGTTCCATGACGGAATATTTCAGACAGTCCCGATCCCGACCGGGTCCCGGGACCGCTCGTGCTCCCCACCGGCCCCCGTTCCGGGCCGTGCCGCGCGCACGGACCCCGTGGCCGGTCCCGGACGGGGGTTTTCCACCGGAAACGCCCGTGCGGCACAATGGTGGGGTCCGACCGCCGGCATCACCCGAGGAGTTCGCCATCAGCCGCCTGGTGCTATGGAACGTCGACCTCACGCTCCTCGACGTCGGCCGGGTCATGCGGGCCGCCTACGCCGAGGCCTTCGAGAAGGTCACCGGTGAGCCGCTGGTCTACCTGACCTCGACCGCCGGTCGTACCGACTCCGAGATGTTCTTCGAGTTCTGCGCCCGCAACTACGTCGACATCGAGCCCGACGTCGACACCCTCTCCCAGTTCCTCTCCGGTCTGGAGACCGCCTTCGGGGCCCGCGTCGGGGAACTGGCCGCCAAGGGCAGGGTGATGCCCGGGGCCGCCGCCTCGCTGGCGGCCGTGGCCGCCATGCCCGACACCCTCCAGACCGTGGTCAGCGGCAGCCCTCGCGAGGTGGCCACCGCCAAACTGGCGGCGTTCGGTCTGGACACCTATGTGAACCTCGCGGTCGGCGGGTACGGTTCGGTCAACTACCCGAAGTCCACCCTCATCCAGTCCATCCGCCTCCACGCGGCGGAGCGGATGTTCGCCGATTCCGAGACGGTGCTGTTCACCGACAACGTTCCGGACGTGCGGGCCGCCCTCATCGGCGGGGCCGTGCCCGTCGGGGTCCTCAACGGCCCCACGACGGAGGGACAGCTGCGCGAGGCGGGCGCGCGGCTCATCCTGCCCGACCTCACGGACCCCCGCGCGGTGATGTCCGCCGTCCACCAGGCCACGACCGATTCGACAACGGCTCGATAACGACGCTCACGCTCCCGACCGGGTCGAGGTGATCCCTCGTGTACATCGCCACCGACTGTCGCAATCCGTTTCCAACAGTCCGTAACCATCGGTTAACGGTGTTGCTCCTGTCCTCTCACAGGAAAACCAGTAGCCTGTGTTCTTGGGCGAGGCAGTGACAATGGGGTCTGAAGCCTCCTTCTTCCAACCTGTGCGCGCAGGTCACACCACCACAACACGGACTCCCGGGCCTCTCGCGGCCCGGAGGTCTCACGAAAAATCACACATCAGCTCAGGGATTCACAGGGCACATGACCGGGTGATCCCACAGCGCTCGTGCGAAGTTGCTCACAAAGGAGTGAGATAGACATATGTCCGGGCAATCCGACGGCACCTTCCAGAAGCTGCTCGCCGAGGCGGCGATCAAGTGGTCTCCGGGCGCGCGGCTCAGCGCCGAGGAGGCCGACGCCGTCCGTCGATTCCTCCCTCTCTACTACCGGCACACCGACCCGGAGGAGGTCGGCGGCCGCACCCCCGAACAGGTCTGCGGTGCCGCCGAGGCGCACCGCGCCTTCGGTTCCCAACGCCGGCCGGGCCGTGCCAAGGTCCGCGTGTACACCCCTTCCGTCGACCGCGACGGCTGGGAACTCCAGACCAGCGTCGTGGAGACCGTCACCGAGAACGCGCCGTTCCTGGTCTCGTCGGTGACGATGGCGCTGCGCGACCTCAACGCGGGTGTCCGCCTGATCATCCACCCCCAGATGACCGTCGGCCGCGACCTGGAGGGGAACCTCCGCGAGGTCGACCCGGAGATCGGCGGCGACGGCCTGCTGCCCATCGACGAGTCGTGGATGCACATCGAGATCGACCGGCAGACCGACCCCGAACGGATCAAGGAGATCACCGACCGGGTCGAGTCCGTCCTCAACGACGTCCGCTACGTGGACGAGGACGCCGCCAAGATGGGCGACCGCGCCATCCGGATCGCCGACGAACTCGCCGCCTACCCCGACCGTCTCGTCGCCGGCGGTGTCGACGCCCGCGAGATCGGCGAGAGCGTCGACTTCCTGCGCTGGGTCGCCGGCCGCCACTTCACCTTCATGGGCTACCGCGAGTACTCCCTGGTCACCGACGAGAACGGTGACGACGCCCTGCACCCCGAGCCCGGCACCGGCCTCGGCGTCCTGCGCATGGACTCCCCGGCCTCCACCAGCTTCGCCGTCCTGCCCCCGGAGATCCGCGGCAAGGCCCGTGAGCCCTACATCCTGGTGCTCACCAAGGCCAACTCCCACTCCACCGTGCACCGCCCCAAGTACCTGGACTACATCGGCGTCAAGAAGTTCGACGCCCAGGGCAACATCATCGGCGAGCGCCGCTTCCTCGGGCTGTTCACCCCCCAGGCCAACACCACGGGCATCGCCCAGATCCCCATCCTGCGCCGCAAGCAGGCCGAGATCCTGGCCTTCGCCGGGTTCGAGGCCGACAGCTACGACGGCCGCGACCTCGTCGAACTCCTGGAGACCTTCCCCCGGGAGGAGCTCCTCCAGATCCCCGTGGGCGAGCTCTACGGCATCGTCCGCGGCGTGATGCGCCTGCGCGACCGACGCGGCACCAAGCTGTTCATGCGCCGCGACCCCTACGGCGGCCGGTACATGTCCTGCTTCGTGTACATGCCGCGCGACGAGTACAGCACCCGCGTGCGCCTGGAGATCCAGAAGGTCCTCGCCGACGCCTTCCAGGGCGCGACCATGGACCACAACGTCATGATCGGCGCCGCCCCGCTCGCCCGCCTCTACCTGGTGGCGCGCGCCCGCCACGGCGAGACCCTGGCCGACATCGACCAGATCGCCCTGGAGGAGAAGGTCCGCAAGGCGGCCCGCTCCTGGGACTCCGACTTCGACGACGCCCTCACCGACGCCTTCGGACCCGACAAGGCCACCGAGTACAAGGACCGGTACGGCTCCGGCCTCACCGAGGCCTACAAGGTCGACAACCAGCCCGAGATCGCCGCCGCCGACATCGGCGCCCTGGAGACCCTGCTGGGCCGCACCGATCCCGGCGAACGCCACGGTGCCTTCTCCGCGAACCTGTACCGGCGCCCCGAGGGCGACTGGCGGTTCCGCGTCTACCGCGTCGGCGAGCCCATCTTCCTGTCCCGGGTCCTGCCGGTCCTGGAGCACCTGGGCGTCGAGGTCATCGACGAGTGGCCCTACGACATCACCGTGCAGGACGTCGGCCGGGTGTGGATCTACGACTTCGGCCTGGGCCCCGTTCCCACCTCCGAACTGCCCGACGACCGTCTCAAGGAGTTGTTCGAGGAGGCCTTCGACGCCTCCTGGCAGGGTCTGGGCGAGTCCGACCGCTTCAACGCCCTGGTGGTCCGCGCGGGCCTCGACTGGCGACAGCTCACCGTGCTGCGCGCCTACGCCAAGTACCTGCGCCAGACCGGCTCCACCTTCAGCCCCGACTACCTGGCCGACGTCCTGGTCGGCAACGTCGGGATCGCCGCGCTGCTCATCGACCTGTTCCAGACCCGGTTCGATCCCGACCGGTCCGACGAGGACCGCGCCGAGCGCGCCCGGACCATCGTCGACAAGATCGAGGGCGAACTGGAGTCGGTGGCCAGCCTGGACCACGACCGCATCCTGCGGTCGTTCCTCGCCGCGATCAACGCGACCCTGCGGACCAACCACTACCAGGGCCACCCCTACCTGGTCCTCAAGCTCGACCCGCAGAAGATCCCGGACCTGCCGCAGCCGCGTCCGAGGTTCGAGATGTACGTCTACTCGCCACGTGTCGAGGGCGTCCACCTGCGCTTCGGTCCGGTCGCCCGCGGCGGTCTGCGCTGGTCGGACCGGTTCGAGGACTTCCGCACGGAGATCCTCGGCCTGGTCAAGGCCCAGATGGTGAAGAACTCGGTGATCGTCCCCAGCGGCGCCAAGGGCGGGTTCGTCTGCAAGCGCCTGCCCGAGGGCGGCACCCGCGAACAGGTCATGGCCGAGGTCGTCTCCTGCTACAAGGACTTCATCAGCGGTCTGCTCGACGTCACAGACAACCTGGTCGAGGGGCGCATCGTCCACCCCGAGCGCACCGTCCTGCACGACGGTGACGACTCCTACCTGGTGGTGGCCGCCGACAAGGGCACCGCGACGTTCTCCGACATCGCCAACGCGATCTCCAAGGAACGCGGATTCTGGCTCGGCGACGCCTTCGCCTCCGGCGGTTCGGTCGGCTACGACCACAAGGCCATGGGCATCACCGCCCGCGGCGCCTGGGAGTCGGTCAGGTACCACTTCCGTGAGATGGGCGTCGACGTCCAGAGCGAACCCTTCACCGTCATCGGTGTCGGTGACATGTCCGGTGACGTCTTCGGCAACGGCATGCTGCTCTCGCAGCGGATCAGGCTGATCGCCGCGTTCGACCACCGGCACGTCTTCCTGGACCCGGACCCCGACCCGCACACCTCCTGGGTGGAGCGCAGGCGGTTGTTCGATCTCCCGCGCAGCACCTGGGAGGACTACGACCCGGCGCTGATCTCCGAGGGCGGCGGCGTCCACTCGCGCAGCGCCAAGTCGGTGCCGATCACCCCTCAGGTCCGCTCCGTCCTGGGCATCGAGGAGGAGATCACCGCACTCACCCCGGACGAGCTCATCCGCCGGGTCCTCACCTCACCGGCGGACCTGCTGTGGAACGGCGGCATCGGCACCTACGTCAAGGCCTCGTCCCAGACGCACGCCGAGGTCGGGGACAAGGCCAACGACCAGGTCCGCGTCGACGCCACCGAGTTGCGCGTCAAGGTCGTGGGCGAGGGCGGCAACCTGGGTCTCACCCAGCCCGCCCGCATCGAGTTCGCCCGTGAGGGCGGTCGGGTCAACACCGACTCCATCGACAACTCGGCCGGTGTGGACACCTCCGACCACGAGGTGAACATCAAGATCATGCTCGACCGCGAGGTGCGCGACGGCTCCCTCGGCGCCGCCGAGCGCGACGGTCTGTTCATCGGCATGACCGACGAGGTCGCCGAACTGGTCCTCGACAACAACTACGCGCAGAACACGGTGCTGGGCGTCGCCCGCAAGCAGGCCCACCAGATGCTGCACGTCCACGGTCGCTACATGCGCCACCTGGAGCGCACCAAGGTCTTCAAGCGCAAGCTGGAGGACCTGCCCTCCGACAAGGCGATCGCGGAACGCCGGGCCGCCGGCCGGGGGCTGACCGGCCCCGAGTTCGCGACGCTGCTGTCCTACACCAAGATCAGCCTCAAGGAGCAGATCGGCCTGTCCGACCTGACCGACGACCCCTATCTGGCCGACACCCTGGTCGGGTACTTCCCGACACCGCTGCGCACGGAGCGGTTCGCCGAGGCGGTGGCCACCCACCCGCTGCGTCGGGAGATCATCGTCAACCAGGTGGTCAACCAGATGGTCAACCGCTCCGGGCTGACCTTCGCGTTCCGTCTCAACGAGGAGCTGGGATCCAGCGCGGCCGACATCGCCCGCGCCTACCTGGTCGCGCAGGAGGTGCTGCGCCTCCAGGAGTTCTGGAGCCGGGTGGAGGAACCGGACCACGGCATCTCGGTGGACATCCGGCTCACCCTGCTGCTGGAGACCCGTAAGCTCGCCGAGCGCTCCGCCCGGTGGCTGTTGCGCAACCGCACCTTCCCGTTCGACATCCGCAGCGAGATCGGGTTCTTCGGCGAGGGCGTCGGCGAGGTCCTGGGCCGGCTCGTGGACCTGCTGCGCGGCCGCGACCGCGAGGCGTTCGTCGAGCGGCGCGACCGCTACACCGCCCAGGGCGTGCCCGCCGAACTCGCCGATCGGGTCGCGGCCATGGTCCCCGCCTACTCCACCCTGGACCTGGTGGAGATCGCGCACCGCACCGGACGTCCGGTCGAGCGGGTCGCCGAGCTGTACTTCGAGCTGGCCGACCGGCTCAACATCAGCTGGTGGCGTGAGCGGATCATCGATCTTCCGCGCGATGACCGGTGGGGCACGATGGCGCGCGGCGCGCTGCGCGACGACCTGTACGAGGCGCACGCCGACGTCACCGCCCGGGTGCTGGAGTCCGGTGCGCCGGAGGACTCCATCGAGGAACTGGTGGGCGCCTGGTTCGACCAGAACCGGCAGACGATCCAGCAGGCCGGGATCACCCTGTCGGAGATCCAGGAGAACGAGCGCTTCGACCTGGCCACCCTGTCGGTGGCACTGCGCTCCTTCCGCTTGTTGGTCGAGTGACCCCGTCCCTTCGGGCCTTCGCTCCGGTTCCCGCGGAGTGAGGGGACGACCGGGGCCGCTCCTTCGAGCGGCCCCGGTCGCCGTTTCCGATGACGGGCGGTCCGGGGCGGGGGCCTACACTGGGGTCCGTGGCAGAACTGGACCCAGCAGAGAAGATCAAGGACCTCGCGGCGACCCTGGCGAGCGTCTCCGCCGTGTTGGACCTGGAGGAGATGCGCACCCGGATCGCCGAGCTGCGCGAGCAGTCCGCCGACCCCGAACTGTGGGCCGACCAGGGCAACGCGCAGAAGGTGACGCGTGAGCTCTCCAGCCTGGAGTCCATGGTCGACAAGATCGGGGCCATCGGGCAGCGGCTCGACGACCTCGGTGTGCTCTACGAACTGGCCGAGGGCGAGGACGACGCCGACACCAAGGCCGAGGCCGACCGCGAGCTCGAACAGCTCCGCAAGGAGATCGGCGAGCTGGAGGTGCGCACCCTCCTCAACGGTCCGCACGACGAGCGCGAGGCCATCGTCACCATCAACTCCCAGGCGGGCGGCGTGGACGCCGCGGACTGGGCGCAGATGCTCCAGCGGATGTACCTGCGCTGGGCCGAGCGCCACGGCTACCCCACGGAGATCTACGAGACCTCCTACGCGGAGGAGGCGGGCATCAAGTCCACCTCGTTCGCGGTCAAGTCGCCGTTCGCCTACGGCACCCTGCGCGGCGAGCACGGCACCCACCGCCTGGTGCGGATCTCCCCGTTCGACAACCAGAACCGGCGCCAGACCTCCTTCGCCGGTGTGGACGTCGTCCCGATGGTGGAGCAGAGCGACCACATCGACATCGACGAGACCGAGCTGCGCATCGACGTGTACCGGTCGTCCGGTCCCGGCGGTCAGGGCGTCAACACCACCGACTCGGCGGTGCGCATCACCCACCTGCCCACCGGCATCGTGGTGTCCTGCCAGAACGAGCGGTCCCAGCTCCAGAACAAGGCGACCGCGATGTCGATGCTCCAGGCCAAGCTGCTGGCGCGCAAGCGCGAGGAGGAGCGGGCGGCGCTCGACGAGATCCGCGGCGACTCCGTGAGCAGCTGGGGCACCCAGATGCGCAACTACGTGTTGCAGCCCTACCAGAGCGTCAAGGACGTGCGCACCGGCATGGAGACCGGCAACACGACGGCGGTGCTGGACGGCGAGATCGACGAGTTCATCGACTCGGAGATCCGCTGGATGCGCAGCCGCGAGCGCGCCGAGGACGCCTGAGTCACGACGTGGACATCGGCCGGGGCACGGCCGCGCGGATCGGGGACCTTCTCCCTGTAATGCGCGGACCCCGGCCGTTCCGCTCCCTCCTCGGAGGCGGCGGGGCGTCGGGAGAACGAGGACCTTCTCCCTGTAATGTCCGGGTCGTCCCCGCATCGGGCCGCGGGGGTGCACTCTGGGTGCCGACACGGACGCCGCAGGTGAGTGCCATGGGGGAGAATGTCGTGGTTGTAGCCCAATGGTGATGCTCACGACTCCGTGGTTTTACCGAAACGGCTATATGTGAACGTTATCATCGGTTGACACCTCCGATATGCTCGTGGCTGTTGTCCGATAGTGCACGGAATCTTCGGGTGCGACGCGGCCTGGACCATCCGGGCCCCGGCCCCCTCTACACTGTCGGTTGGCCGTGCGGCCGGTACGATCCCCACGCGGAGTCCTCTCCGCCGCGGGTACCCATACCTTCGAGAACCTTGTGATGCGCCTGTGATCCACTTCGATAACGTCACCAAGGTCTATCCGACCCAGAAGCGCCCCGCGCTCGACGGCGTTTCCATTGACGTAGACAAGGGCGAGTTCGTCTTCCTGGTCGGTCCTTCCGGCTCCGGCAAGTCGACCTTCCTCCGCTTGGTCCTCAAGGAGGAGAAGCCCGACAAGGGCCGTGTGCACGTGGCCGGCAAGGACCTCGCGCGCCTGTCCAACTGGAAGGTCCCGCACCTGCGCCGCCGCATCGGCTGCGTCTTCCAGGACTTCCGGCTGCTGCCGAACAAGAACGTCTTCGAGAACGTCGCGTTCGCCCTGGAGGTCATCGGCAAGCCGCGCAGGTTCATCCGCAAGGTCGTTCCCGAGGTCGTCGAGCTGGTCGGTCTGGAGGGCAAGGCCGGTCGCATGCCGGGCGAGCTCTCCGGTGGTGAGCAGCAGCGCGTGGCCATCGCCCGCGCCTTCGTCAACCGCCCGCAGATCCTGCTGGCCGACGAGCCCACCGGCAACATCGACCCCGCCACCTCCATCGGCATCATGAAGGTCCTGGACCGGATCAACCGCACGGGTACCACCGTCGTCATGGCGACCCACGACGCCGCCATCGTCGACTCGATGCGCAAGCGCGTGATCGAGCTTGAAGAGGGCCTGGTGGTGCGCGACCAGACGCGCGGCGTCTACGGCCAGGCGTACTGACCTCTGGCGCCCGGCGCCGGGCGGCCCACACCGCTGCGGGGACCGGCGCGGCGAACCACCCAAGGATGGACCTTTAACAGATCATGCGAGCACAATTCGTTCTCTCCGAGACGTGGATCGGCCTGCGTCGGAACCTGACGATGACCATCGCGGTCATCACCACGGTGGCCATCTCACTGGCTCTCTTCGGCGCCGGCCTGCTGGTCAACCAGCAGGTCTCCGAGATGCGCAACTACTGGGACGAGCGGATCACGCTCACCATCTACATGTGCAACGAGATCTCGCCGACCGAGACCTGTCAGGACAACGGGCCCGCCACCCAGGAGGACCGGGAGGCACTGGAGGCCAAGCTGACGGGGATGGAACAGGTCCAGGACGTCCAGTACCTGACCGCCGCCGAGGCCTGGCAGGACTTCCAGGAGCGACTGGGATCCTCCAACGAGGCCCTGGCCGCCGCCGCCCAGGAGGGCGACATCCCGGACAACTTCCGGGTGCAGCTCACCAACCCGGAGTACTACAACACCGTCCGGGCCGCCGTCGAGGGTAGCGCCGGCGTCGACTCGATCTCCAACGACCAGCGGGTGCTCGAACAGTTCTTCGATCTCCTCGACGGCCTCAAGTGGGCCGCGCTGCTGGTCGCGGGTGTGCAGTTGGCCGCGGCCGCGCTGCTGATCGGCAACACCATCCGTCTGTCGGCCTACAGCCGCCGCCGTGAGACGGGCATCATGCGCCTGGTCGGTGCCTCGAACTTCTACATCCAGCTGCCGTTCCTCCTCGAAGGCGCCATCGCCGGTCTCGCCGGTGGTCTCATCGCCTCCGGGTTCATCGTGGCCACCCGGTTCACGCTGCTCACCCGTGTGGAGGACTGGTTCCAGTTCGACATCGCCCTGGGCACCGGTTCGCTCATGTACGTCATCGGTGTCTCGATGATCCTCGGTGTGCTCCTGTGCACCGTCACCTCCTTCCTCACCCTGCGCCGGTACCTCAAGGTCTGACGCGGGCCGTCGGGGACGGACACGACCAACCGGGGGGCCACGTGCCCCCCGGACGTATTGAAGGGACGACTCTGTGGCACGGGAAACCGGGCACAAGCTCATCGCGCAGAATCGGCGTGCCCGGCACGACTACCACATCGACGAGACCTACGAGGCGGGACTCGTCCTCACCGGCACCGAGGTGAAATCGCTCAGAGAGGGGCGGGCCTCCCTCGTCGACGGCTTCGCGCACATCGGGGACGGTGAGGTGTGGCTGGAGAACGTGCACATTCCGGAGTACTCCCAGGGAACCTGGACCAACCACGCGTCCCGACGATCGCGTAAGCTACTCCTGCATCGCGCGCAGATCTCCCGGCTCATCGGCAAGACCCGGGAGCCCGGGTACACACTGGTCCCGTTGTCCCTGTACTTCAGCGACGGGCGGGTCAAGGTCGAGATCGCTCTGGCGCGCGGTAAGCGCGAGTACGACAAGCGCCAAGACATCGCCGAACGCGAGGCGAAGCGGGACATGGAACGCGCGCTCCGCCGCCGTAACCGATGAGGCGCCCGAAAGGAACACACACGGTGTCCCCCCGTCCCTCAGGCCGGAAGATCACGGCCGCCGGTAGCGCCCTGCTCCTCGCTACCACCCTGGCCGCGTGCACACCCAACCCCAGTCCCGAGGTGGCGGTCAGGTCATTCCTGCTCGCCTGGCAGGACGGGGACCACGCCGCCGCCGCCCGCTACACCGACGGTGACCCCGAGGAGGTGGAGCGGTCCCTCGTGGAGATGCGGGAACAGCTCGATCTGGCCTCCCTGCGGTTCGGGCTCGGCCCCATCTCCCGGGACGACAAGGAGAACGCCACCGCCGAGTTCTCGGCCCACGCCGACCTCGGCATCGGCGACCCGACCTGGGACTACACCGGCCGGATGCCGCTGGCGTGGGGCCCGGACGGCTGGCGGATCACCTGGTCCCCCAGCGTCCTGCACCCCGACCTGAGCGACGACGAGCGGCTCGCGGTCAGCTACGAGACCCAGGAACGCGGTCAGATCCTCGACCGCTCCGGGCAGCCCCTGGTCACCGCGGACCGGGTGACCGCCTTCGGGGTGATACCCGCCGACATGGAGGACAGGGAGACCGGGGTCACCGAACTCGCCGAACTCCTGGAGGAGGACCCCGCCCCGCTGCTCAACCGGGTGCGCTCGGCACCGCCGGAACAGTTCCAGCCGCTGGTGCTCATGCGCGACTCCAGCGTGAACCAGGGTCTGCTGGCCGACATCCGCCGCATCCCCGGCGCGGACGTGCAGGAGGTGGAGATCAACCTCACCCCGCAGGTCGCCCCGTTCCTGCTGGGCGAGGTCGCCGGCACCGCGGAGCACCGGGTCTCCTCCCGGGTGCCCGGCCCGTACCAGGCGGGCGACACCGTCGGCCTGAGCGGCCTCCAGAACATCTTCCAGCACGAGCTGGCGGGATCGGCGACCACGCAGGTCGTCACCCTGGACGCCGACGGTGAGATCACCGGCGTCCTGGAGGCGTGGGAGGGCGAGCGCAGCGGGGTCATCGAGACCACCCTGGACGTCGGTGTGCAGCGGGCCGCGGAGAACGCGCTCACCGGGATGCCCGGCAACGGTTACCTGGTGGCGGTCGACACCACCAACGGCGAAATCCTGGCGGCGGCCAACGCCTCCGACGACACCGCCGACGACGGCGCCCTCACCGGTTCCTACAAGCCCGGCGGGACCTTCGGCATGGTGGCCGCCCTGGCCGCGCTGGAGACCGGCGCGGCGACCCCGACGAGCGAGGTGCCCTGTGTGCCGAGCGTCGAGATCGGCGGGCAGACCTTCACCAATCCCAGCGGCGGTTCGCTGAGCTTCGACCCCAACCTCGTCCGCAACATCGCCTTCAGCTGCAACGTCGGCTTCGCCGGCCTGGGCGAGGAGGTGGGCGCCGACGCGCTCGCCGAGAGCGCCCTGCGGCTCGGTATCGGTCAGGACTGGCAGCTGGCCGTCCCGGCCTCCGCCGGTGAGATCGAGATCGGCGACGACGAGGTCGAACTCGCCTCCGCCATGATCGGCGAGCACGGGGTACGGGTCAGCCCGCTGTCGATGGCCCTGGCCGCCGCCACCGTCGCCGACGGCACCCCGCACGCGCCGCTGCTGGTGCGCGGGGACGCCCCCTCCGCCGGTGAGGGCGGCGCTCCGTCCGAGGCCGACCTACAGATCATCCGTCAGGGTCTGCGCGAGGCCGTCGTCCAGCGGATGCCCGAACTGACCATCGGTGTCGGCGAGGGCGAGGTGTACGGGCAGGCCGTGCGCACCGAGCAGGGGGAGACCGCGCTGCACTGGTTCGTCGGCTACCAGGGGAACGTGGCCTTCGCGGTCCTGGCCGAGGTCGAACCGGCCCAGACCATGATGGCGCAGTACGGGGTCATGGCCGCGCAGTCCTTCCTCTCCGGCATGGCCCAGGGGCTCCCCGAGGTTCCGGCCGATGCGCCGCTCGAAGAGGCGGACCTCAACGCGGTCGAGGAGACCGGCTGGTAAGCACGACGTACGGAAAGCCTTCTGGTGCGGTAAAACGGGCGGTCCTCCCGCAACCTTCGGGAGGACCGCTCGCGTCTTCCCGTGTACCTGGCACCGCGACAGGGGGTAGCGGGCCGGTGTGTGAGGCAGGACCTCATCTCGGGGGAGATCCTGCCGGTTCCAACGGTCGGCCCGACCCTGCCGACCGGCCCCCGCGGGTGAGCGTAGACCACTCTAGAGTCCGCCCCGCGGGGGTTTCTCCCTGTTCGGGAAGACATCGCCCCGGACGGGAATTCACGTGGACCCGATCGCGTTGAACCGGTAGAGTGGCGAACACGCGAGTGGTCCGCCGCTCGTTGCGGGCGACACCGGTCACGGCCGGAGGAGCCTTGACAACTTCACAGGGGGTGATCGGTTTCGACTTCGGTCGGCGTTCCAGGGGAAGCGGGTCGAGGGTTGTGTTTGTGACCTCGTTAATCCTGCATTCACGATAAACACAAGTGCCAATTCCAAGCGCACTGAGTTCGCTCTCGCTGCCTAAGCGATAGCGACTCTGTCGGTCCGGGCTCGTCATCGGCCCGGGGTCCGGCATCAGCCAGATGACTTACCGCTCGGATCAGGCCACGGGGCCCGAGTGGGACATTTTCGTGGCTGGGCCCGTCAGCGATGTGTCTGTACAAGCGCTGGGGCCGAGTAGAGCGATACTACAGACTGCACCCGGAGAAGCTCTGGCCCGTCATCGAAGGACGCGGGTTCGATTCCCGCCACCTCCACTCGACTCGGGGCGACTCTGCTCGGGGGCCTACGGCCGCCTCGCGGGAGTCGCCCTTCGTCATGCCTGCCGGGGGGAGACCCCCCGAACCCCCCGGGGTGACCCCCTGGGGTCGCGGTGGTGGGTATCGGGGCCCTGTGCGGTAGGCGCTGTTGTGTCGCGGTGCGGGCTGTGCCCGTGTGGGGCGATTCTGTTCGGGGGCCTGTGGCCGCCTCGCGGGAGTCGCCCTTCGTCATGCCTGCCGGGGGGAGACCCCCCGAACCCCCCGGGGTGACCCCCTGGGGTCGCGGTGGTGGGTATCGGGGCCCTGTGCGGTAGGCGCTGTTGTGTCGCAGTGCGGGCTGTGCCCGTGTGGGGCGATTCTGTTCGGGGGCCTACGGCCGCCTCGCAGGAGTCGCCCTTCGTCATGCCTGCCGGGGGGAGACCCCCCGAACCCCCCGCATTCGAGGGATCGGAAGCGGACACCCCCTGTCGTTCGGGGGAGCGGGTGGGTACCCTCGGGAGGCTCTCCGCCCCTCACGATGGGACCCCCGCATGACCGCCGCTCCCTTGGACCGCAACCGCGCCTCTCTCCTGCACAAGGTCCGCTACGCGCTGCGCAACCCCGGAAAAGTGGCGCCCTACCTGCGCCGGTCGGCCCGTGACCTGGGATTGCGTCTGCGCCACCGTGATCACGTCTCCTACTACCGCGCGGTGATGGCCGACGACACCGCTCGGGACCCCAAGGCGGCGGTGGGCAGTCGCAACGAGGAACGGTGGCTGGAACTGGGCCGGATGCAGTTCGACTACCTGGTGGGGCACGGGCTGCGACCGGAGCACCGGTTGTTGGAGATCGGCTGTGGCAACCTGCGTGCCGGGTGGCGGTTCATCGATCACCTGAACGCGGGCGGCTACTACGGGATCGACATCTCCCCCGACATCCTCATCGCCGCGAAGGGGACGCTCAGCGAGCGGCGACTCCAGGCCAAACTGCCCCATCTGACGTTGGTCCGGGACCTGACCTTCGACTTCCTGCCGGAGGGGCGCTTCGACGTGGTACACGCCCACAGCGTGTTCTCCCACTCCCCGATCGAGGTCATCGACGAGTGTCTGGCCCACGTGGGAAGGGTGCTGGCCCCTGGTGGGTTCTTCGACTTCACCTTCGACCGGACCGAGGGCGCCGAGCACCACGTGCTGCGGGAGGACTTCTACTACCGCACCGAGACGCTCGTCGCCCTGGCCGAGAAGCACGGGCTGAGCGCCCGTTTCATGGCGGACTGGGAGGAACTGCCGCACGGACAGTCCAAGATCCGCGTCACCGTGCCAGAGCGGCGGTGAGGTGCTCCCTGGCGGTGATCATCGCCGGGCCGTACCAGGTGAGGTCGCGGCCCTCGATACAGATCGACGGTGTTCCGGGGAACGCCTCCGGGCCGTCGTCCGGGCCGAACCGGTAGGGCTCGTCGGGCAGGAGCACCAGGTCGGCGTCGATCTCCTCGGGGGAAGCCCGAGGGTAGCGTGCGTGGTCCGCGCACACGTTGATCGCGCCCAACCGGGTCAGGACGTCGTCGGCGTAGGTGTCGGCGCCCACGAACATCCACGGATCCCGCCAGATCGGCACCGCCACCCGGAGGCCGATCGCGGGCGCGGGGGCCGCCCAGACCCGTTCGGCCTCGGCGAGCCAGCCCGGGTCGGCGAGTGAGCAGGCCCAGAGCAGACGCCGCAGGGAGGCCAGCGCTCCCGGGACGGTGCGCATGTCGGTCACCCACACGGGGACGCCGGCCGCGCGCAGCTCTCGTACGTGCCGTTCCCTGTTCTCCTCCTTGTTGGCGACGACCAGGTCGGGTGCCAGCTCGATGATCCGCCGCAGGTGCGGGTTCTTGGTGCCGCGCAGCCGTTCCACGGCCGGGTCGGCCGGGCACCAGACGGTGACGCCCACCAGGATCCCGGGGTCGGTGGCGGCCAGCGCCTCGGTCAGCGACGGGACGAGGGACACCACCCGGCGCACCCGGTCCGGGAGGGGGACCGGGTGGCCGAGGTCGTCGACGGGGTTCAGGAGCGCCGTCCCGGGTGTTCGGCCGGGCGGCCGGTGCGCCGACGGAACCGCGAGGGGCCCGGGGGCCTCATCTCCGGTCCACCGTTCCACGAAGATCCCCGGTGCGACATCAGTGGCCGGCGATCGGGCGCGGGGTGTAGTGACGCTCCAGCTCCGCGACCTCGTCGTCGGTCAGCTCCAGGGACAGGGCGGCGATCGCGTCCTCCAGGTGGTGGGGTCGGGTGGCCCCGACGATCGGCGAGGTGACCACCGGGTTGTGCGCCACCCAGGCCAGGGCGACCCGGGCCCGGGGCACGTCCCGTTCCTTCGCGATCGCCCCGACCGCGTCGACGATCCGGTGGTCCTCGTCGCGGTAGAGGGTGCCGCCGAAGACGTCGCCTCGGCTGCGGGCGGTCTGGGTGCCCCATTCGCGCGTGAGCAGACCGCGCGCCAGCGGACTCCACGGCAGGACGGCGATGCCCTCGTCCGCGCACAGCGGCAGCATCTCCCGTTCCTCTTCGCGGTAGAGCAGGTTGTAGTGGTTCTGCATGCTGACGAACCGGGTCCAGCCGTTCAGCTCGGCGACCTTCAGGGCCTTGGCGAACTGCCAGGCGTACATCGAGGAGGCGCCCACGTAACGGGCCTTGCCCGCCTTGACCACGTCGTGCAGCGCCTCGACCGTCTCCTCGACGGGCGTCCTCGGGTCCCAGCGGTGGATCTGGTAGAGGTCGACGTGGTCGGTGTCCAGGCGGCGCAGGCTGTGGTCGATCTCGGTCATGATCGCCTTGCGCGAGAGCCCGCCGCCGTTGGGACCCGGGCGCATGCGCCCGAACACTTTGGTGGCCAGGACGATCTCGTCGCGGTTCGCGTACTCCTTGAGCAGACGGCCGACGATCTCCTCGCTGGTGCCGTCGGAGTACACGTTGGCGGTGTCGAAGAAGTTGATGCCGGCCTCGACGGCCCGACGGACGAACGGGCGCGCGGCCTCCTCATCGAGGCTCCAGTCGTGGGCGCCCCGGTCGGGCACCCCGTAGCTCATGCAGCCCAGGGTGATGGGGGAGACCTGTAGTCCGGTCCGGCCGAGCGTGACGTGCTCCATGGGGCTGCCCTTCTCATCGGCGTGGCGTCCGTGCCGCACCCTAGACCGCCGATCGGTGCGAGGGAAGGGGCCGGCGTCACCACGGACCGACTCGCCGACCCCGTTCGGCGTCGGCGGGCCGGAGCCGCGACCCGTCCGGGTACCGCTCGCGACGGATCACCCGCGAACAGCGTCGTCTACCGGGTGACCGAGGACGAGGTGCGGATCGTCCATGCCCGATACCACTACGGGGGACGGTGCCCCCGGACAGGTCGGGCATATGTGGGCGAGTGGTGCAAATCGGAATCTACATCGTAAGGGACCTGCCGGGAAGGCCCGGGAGCACGGTGGGGCGGTGCCGACACGGCACCGCCCCACCGTCGACCCTTCAGGCCTCGGTCGCTCCCACCAGCCAGGCGATCTTGTGGGCCGCGACACCGAGGCTGCCGCTACTGCCCAGGTGGACGCCGAAGGAGGCGATGAAGGCGAAGTCGTGTTCCCGGCGCTCACAGATCACGTCCTCGACCGCGAGGGCGGACGCCGGGTTGCTCACCCGCAGACAGGGGCCGTGTTCGTCCACGACGTCCGCGCGGACGTCGTAACGGGACAGCTCATCGGCTAGTTTGTCCAAGTGCTCGTGCTCTTCGGACGACACACGGGCCGACTCTTCCTGTCTGGGTCGGGTCATGGTGGTGATCCTTTCGTGTCGGGCGCGGAGCCCTTCCCGTCATTCTCACCCAGCGTTGAACAACCAGTTCGAAACGTTGGGGCGACACGCCGTCAGGTCACCCATGAGCCCTGGTACATCACGTCCGCGACCGTGAGGTCGTCGGACAGCACCACGAGATCGGCGGTCCCGCCCACCTCGATCCGACCCGCATCGGTCAGCCCCAGCGACGCCGCCGGCACCGACGACGCGGAACGCACCGCCGCCGGGACGTCCACGCCCAGGCCCTCCACCGCGTTGCGCACCGCCTGCGGCAGCACGATCGTGCTGGAGGCGATGGCGCCCGTCTCCACCAGGCGCGCCTCCCCGGAACTCACCCGCACCCGCAGATCGCCCAGCGTGTACTCGCCGTCGCCCAGTCCCGTCGCGGACATCGCGTCGGTGACCAGCGACACCCGTCCCGCGCCCACCGCCGCGAAGACCAGCCGTGCCGCGCCCGGGTGGACGTGCACGTTGTCCATGATCAGCTCCACGGTCACCCGCTCGTCGCCGAGCAGCGCCGCGATCGGACCCGGGTCGCGGTGTCCCAGCGGGCGCATCGCGTTGTAGAGATGGGTGGCCACCGTCGCGCCGGCGTCCACCGCCGCCAACGTCGTCTCGTAGGAGGCGTCGGTGTGCCCGACCGCCGCCACCACGCCGGAGGAGGCGGCCGCGCGGATCAGGTCCAGCGCGCCCGGCAGCTCCGGCGCCACCGTGATCATGCGGACGTGTCCCCGACCGGCCTTCAACCAGGCGTCGAACTCGGAGGTGTCGGGGTCCCGCAGCAGGTCGGGATCGTGCGCGCCGCACCTGGACCGGGCGATGAAGGGGCCCTCCAGATAGATGCCCGCCAGCTCGCCGGTGTCGCACAGCTCGGCCAGCGCCGACACCTGGCGGACCGTGTCCTCCGGGGTCGCGGCCACCAGGCCGCCCACCATCGCGGTCACCCCGCGGGCCCGGTTGAACCGGATCGTGGCCAGGGCGCCCTCCGGATCGGCGTCGGGGAAGGCGTGTCCCGCGCCGCCGTGCACGTGGACGTCGACCAGGCCCGGGACGACCCAGGCCCCGCCCAGGTCGCGGACCTCACCGGTCGCGGGGGAGGAATCCGGCTCCAGGGCGGCGATCCGGCCGTTCTCGATCCGGATCCGGCCCCGGTGAACGCCGTCGGGCGTCACCACCCGCGCGTCGGTGAGCGTGACGGGGTCGTGCACCATGTTCGTGGCTCTCTCTCGCTTCGTCACCCCGTGCGGAGGGTTCGTGTGTCGCACATTACATTTGCGTGACCGGGCCTTCGGGAGACGGGCGTGCGCGCCCCTCTCCGGCCCGCACACCCCCTGCGGAGCTGGGAAATCCCGATCCTCGGGACGCCTGTCCGAAGGGTGGACCGTCCGATCCGGGGCGGAGCGGATCCAAGGCGGGTCGCCGGTACGCATTGACGATAGCGGCCACGTCGCCCCATCATGGAGGCATGTCCGCCGGTGAGCTGCTTGTCCAGCGCCTGCACGTCGACCTCAGACAGCAGGCGAGCGCGCTCTGTCGTAGCTGCGCCTAGCGGGGCCAGCGCCCCGCGCCACGGGTGTACCCCGTGCCCCGCCCTTCGCAGACACCGGACGCTCATCTTCTCCCAGTTCTGGGTCCCGGACCGTATCCCGGTCCGAGGAGCAGCCTTGCCAGACCCGACACGCCACGTCCTGGACGACGAGGTCCGCGCACCGTGTCGGTAAGAGGAACGACGGTCCTCTCCGGTGTCACCGCATCGCAATCCCCACTGCCGGGGATGGTTTCGATTCCGATGACCACCCCGACGGTTCCTCCGGTCGATCCCGGCTCGCTCTGACCGAACCCAGGAGTCTCGCATGACCCGCTTCACCGTGCTCGTCGCCGCCCCCCGCTCCCGCGCCTCCGTCCGCTCCACCGCACTCGCGGCCGCCGCCGAGGTGGCCGCCCGCGCCGGCGTCACCGAGGCCCCCGAGGTCATCGACCTCGGCGACCTGGGACCCGAACTGCTCTCCGAGACCTCCGCCGCCGTCGAGGGCGCGCTGGACCGTGTGCGTGAGAGCGACGTCCTCCTGGTCGCCTCCCCGCAGGCGCACGGCACCTACACCGGACTGCTCAAGGTCTTCCTCGACCGCCTGCCCGAGCTGGGGCTGGGCCACACCGTCGCGGTGCCCCTCGCGATCGTCGACGACCTGCGCAACAGCCACGGCATCGAGGAGGACCTGCGCATCCTCCTCGCCGACCTGGGCGCCTGGGTCGCCGAGCCCGGTCTGATCCTGTCCGAGGACGAGACCGGCCGTCCCGAGAGCGTCGTGCGCGCCTGGGCCGACGTCGCCGCCCCCGGCCTGCGCCAGGCCGTCTCCGTCGCGGCCTGATCCGCGCACGCGCCGTCGGGGTCCCCTGGTCGGGGCCCCGACGGCGTGCTCCGTGCTCAGTCCCCGGCCAGGGCGGCCGCGCGCTTGCGGCTGGTGTCGGCCTCGGCCCGGGCCACGTTGCCGCGCACCAGGACCACCACGACCAGGGTCAACGCGAAGCCGCCCACCCGCAGTCCCAGCAGTAGCGGGTCCTCGGGCAGGCTCTCCCCGAACACCAGCGTGCCGACCACGACCATGAACACGTTGCCCACGACGTTGGACACCGGTGCGGTGATCGAGGCGCGGGCACGCTGCATCGAGGTCTGGAACAGCACGATCCCCACCGCCCAGCCCAGGGCGTACAGGTAGGGGAACGGGGAGAGCAGCGCGGGGACGATCGCCTCCCACAGCCCGTTGTCGGCGAGCAGGCCGCCGAGCCCCTTGCCCTGGAGTCCGGCGCTGCCCTGGGCCAGGCCCGCGGCGGCGCCCATCGCCGCGGCCGACACGTATCGGCCCCGACCGCCGACGGCGGCCATCACCACGACGCAGGCGACCACGGTGACCAGGCTGACGGTGACCAGGAGCGGAGTGTGCGCGGTCGTTCCGGTCTCGCCTCCGTCGGCGGTGGACAGGCTCAGCAGGCCGAGCGCGACCGGCATCAGCCCCAGGGCGACGTACTCCCCGCGGGTGATGCGCTCGCCCAGGACCAGGGTCATGACGAGCAGGCCGCAGGCCACGCCCGCGGCGAAGGCGGGCTGGACGATCGACACCGGGGCCAGACCCAGGGAGACGATGAGCCCGACGCTGCCCAGGGCGGCGAACACGCAGCCGAGCACCCAGCGGGGGTTGCCGAGCAGGACGCGGGCGAGGTGGAGGGGCCGGTTGATCGAGATCGACTCCGAGCCGTGCAGTGCCCGTTGTTCCACGGTCAGGCCGACGGTGTAGACCACGGCGGACAACAGGGCGACCACGAGTCCGATCACGGGGGCGCCTTTCGGCTCGGGGGACGGCCGCCCGGGACGGTGAGGAGAGGGGCGGGTCGCCGTCCGGTACGGGGTACCGCTAACGTCGTGCTCTACGGCACTCCCATCGCCCCAATGGGGCGTGCGCGGGTTGACGGCTTCCATATAACCAGTTCTAGTCTGGTGTGGCCAGCCGCACTCGCGATGTACGGTGAGCGTCGATGGTGCGGCGTTTGTTGATGTAGAACACGTTCCGATACCGTCTGCGGCGCGACGGTGGGAATGGGGCACGGTGCGGGACCCACGTGAGCCCGAAGAGGACACCTCCGCGTCCTCCTCCGAGGAGGGCGGTGCCGCCCCGCGTGCTGCGCGGGGCCGGTTCCGGACCGTTCCCGCGCGATGGTGGGGCGCCCTGCGCGCGCGGACCGCCGATGCCCTCGCCCCCCTGCGCGACCTCACCTGGCAGGACCTGAGCTGGCGCACCCTCACCTGGCGCTGGCTGGCCTCCTGGCGCCATCGGAGCCGCCCCTCCCGTTTCGAACCCGGACCCCTGGGCCTGCTCGGCATCATGCTCTCGGCCATGGCCGTCACCCTGTTGTTCATCCAGGCCGCTTCCCCGGGGTTCGGCGGGAGCGACGGCGAATCCGTCGGGGAGCCCGTCCCGGTGCCCGGTCCGCCCTCGGGCGAACTGCGGATGATGATCGTCGGGGACGCCCTCACCCAGGGCAGCAGCGGCGACCACACCTGGCGTTACCACCTGTGGCGGCACCTCACCGAGAACCGGGTCGAGTTCGACTTCGTCGGTCCCTACGACGACATGTACGACCTGGAGGAGGAGGGGTTCGGCGACGAGACCTACGCCGATCCCGCGTTCGACCGGGACCACGCCGCCCGCTGGGGGCACTCGGCCGGGGAGCTCTCCGACGAGGTCTCCCGTCAGGCCGCCGAGCACGAGCCCCACTACCTGCTGCTGCTCGCCGGGTTCGAGGGCATCATGGCGGGCGGGAGCGCCGACCACGCGCTCGCGGGGGTCGGCGAGACCGTCTCCACGGTGCGCGTGGTGCGGGGGGAGACACGGTTCGTCGTGGGGGAGCTGCCCCCCGTCGAGGGGAGCCCCGACGACGACCGGATCAACTCCGAGATCGCCCGTTTCAACATGGGCGTGGTCGACCTTGCCGGCCGCCTCACCTCCGCGGCCTCGCCGGTCGTCATCGCCCGGGTCGCCGACGGGTACGCGCCCGCCCATGACAACTGGGACGGGGCGTACCCCAACGGGCGGGGCCAACTGCGCATCGCCGCGGCGTTCGCCGACGCGCTCTCGAACCCTCTCGGGGTGGGCCCGGCCCACCCGCGTCCGTTGCCCGACGCGGAGGTCGGGCCGCGGGTCGCCCCCGAACCGGAGCCTGAGGAGACCGATGAGGGGCTGCTGCTCGCCTGGGAGACGGTGCCGGGAGCGACCGACTACCGGGTGACGCAGCGTCGGGTGACCCCCGACCCGGACGAGGAGACCGTGCTCCCGCTGGAGGTCGTCTCGGACGGCCGGGACCGATCCGCTCTGGTGGAGGGCCTGTTCAGCGGGGCCCGGTACGAGTTCACGGTGATCCCCTTCAAGGGTGGGGACGCCGGGGTCGCCTCCGAGCCGATTCAGCTGGTGTGGTCCGACGATCCGCCGCCGGGGCCCGCGGGGATCCGTCTTGAGGACGACGGGACGACCCTGGCGTGGGACCGGGTGGACGACGCCACCCACTACGAGGTGTGGGTGCGACCGCTGGACTGCGTGATCGCCGACGACCGCCGCCCTCCGTACGAGACGGTCGACGGGGGGTCCCGGGGTCCCGATGACGGGGTGCCGGAACCACCGCCGGGCGGGGGACGCGACCCCGACCCCTCGCCGCCCGTCCCCGAGCCGCCCCCGACGTCCCGGCCGGAACCCGGGCCCGAACCGACGCCGCCGACCGTCCCGCCGGCCTCGGACGGCGTCCTGTGCGAGCGACGCGACGCGCGCGGACCCGAGCACGGGGACGGGTGGCGGACGCTGGGGACCACGGGGGAGGGCCCGCGCTGGTCGCTGACGGTGTCGGGCGATTACGAGGTCGTCGTGCGGTCCTACCGTGATTACGTCGAGGGCGGGTTCTCCGACTCGATCCTGACGACCCGGCCGTAGGGGGACGCGCATGGCCCGATGGCTGCCGTGGGCGGTGGGCGCGGTGACGGCGCTGTTCGCCCTGGGACCCGCGCTGGGGCGCGGATACGTGCTGCGCTACGACATGGTCTTCGTTCCCGACCTCTCGCTGCCCACCGTGCTGCGCGGAGCGGACGGGTTCCCACGGGCGATGCCCAGCGACGCCGTGGTGGCGGCGTTGTCGACGGTGGTGCCGGGGGACCTGGTGCAGTCCCTGGCGCTGGCGGCGGTGTTCGTCGTCGGCGCGGCCGGGGCGGCGCGGCTGATGGCGGACGCCCTGGGCTCGTCCCGGGCGGGGGCGCTGGTCGCCGCGTCCGCCGCGGGTCTGGCGTACGTGTGGAACCCGTTCGTGGCCGAGCGTCTGCTGCTCGGCCAGTGGGCGATGCTGCTGGGGTACGCGGGGTTGCCGTGGGCGGTGGCGGCGACGGCGCGCCGTGCACGCCCCGTCGTGTACTCGGCGGGTGTGCTGCGGGCCCTGGTCCCGGCGGCGGTGGGCGGGTTCTCCTCGGTGCTCCTGACCGCGCTGACGGCCGGTCCGGTCGCCCTCTGGGGCCGCGGCGGAATGCGCCGGGCCGGGTTGTTCGCGGGGGCGCTGGCCGTGGTGTCGCTGCCCTGGCTGGTGCCGTCGTTGGCGGCGGGGGCCGCGGGGGCGGCGACCGACCCCGCCGGTGTCGAGGCGTTCGCGCCCCGGGCCGACACCCCCTTGGGGACCGTGGGGTCGTTGTTCCTCCTGGGCGGTGTGTGGAACGCCAACGCCGTGCCGACGCACCATGGGGACCCGGGGCTCGTCGCGCTGCGCCTGGCCCTGTGCCTGGCCGCCGTGGCGGGCTGGCTGTGGTGGCTGTACCGGGAGCGGCCGTCCTTCGGCGCGGGGCTGTCGGTGGCGGCCGTGCTCGGTTTCGCCGTCGCCCTCCTGGGCGTCACCGCCCCGGGGCGCGAGTTCACGGCGGCGCTCATCGACCTGTGGCCGGGCTTCGGCCCGTTGCGCGACGGCCAGCTCTACGTCGCCCCGCTCGCGCTCCTCCAGGCCCTGGGGCTGGGCGCCGTCGTGCACTGGCTCACCCTTCCCTCCGCCCGGTCCGAGACCGATGGGGGCGGCGGGGGTGCCGGGGCGGCGGTCGGACTCGGGGCGGGCGCCGGGGTGGCGGCGCTGCCGGTGCTGCTGTCCTTCGGCCTGTGGTGGGGGGCGCAGGGCGCGCTGGCACCGGTGGAGTACCCGGACGCGTGGCGGGAGGCGCAGGCGGCGGTGGCCGCCGACGAGCGCCCCGGGGCGGTTCTGGTGCTCCCCTGGAACGCCTACCGGGGGATCGACTGGTCGGGGGAGCCCGGTGTGGTGCTCGATCCCGCCACCAAGCTCTTCGACCGACGCGCCATCTGGAACGACGATCTGGTGGTGGGCACCCCCGACGGCGGGGTCGTGGTGGTGGAGGGCGAGGACGCGCGGGCGCGTGAGGTGGCCCGGGTCCTGGATCCCGATCCCGTGACGGGGATGCCCGAGCGGTTGGACGGGGCGGAGCTGGCGGCTCTGGGCGTGCGCCACGTGGCCGTCTCCGCCCCGGTCGATAACCGGTTCTGGTCTGGGGTGGACGGGTTCTCGGTGGTGGTCGAAGGGGCTGATATGACCCTTTTGGAGGTGCTGGAATCCCCGGTTGACGCCGAAGAATCCGACATTTCGGGGTTGGAAGTTACCGGGGGGTTAGTTACAGTTGGGGCAATCATCTGGTCTATTGCTAGATCAGGTTCTAGTCTCGGTTCCCAGCGCACCGGCTCCGAACGGGGTCCGGGCGCGCGGAAGGAGATCCCCTAGTGATCAAGGTAATCGCCGCCTGCGTGATCGGTGTGGCTCTGGCGGGCGGGTCGGCCATGGTGGTCACCAACATCGCCACCGAGTCCACCGCCACCGCGGAACCGGTGAACGAAACCCTCTACAACTACGGCGACCGCTAGGCCGCCCGCGTTCTACGAGGTCCTTCGGGCGCCTCGCCTCCAGCGGGGCGCCCACCCGTCCCCTCGTTTCCGGCGGTCCCCTGCCCCGACCGCCCCCGTCCCCACCAACGTCCGGCCGATGGGTCCGCTCGGCGTGCGCACCGTTCTTCCCGCACGCCATTGCTCTCCGTGTTCGCTTCGATCCGGAGGGTGTGGGCGCGCCGGGTTCCGGACACCCCGCGGAAGGAGAGCGCGTGGTCTTCTCGAAGGCCCACCACCGAGTGGTGGGCGGCCCGCCCACGGTCCCCGCGAACCCCGCCCCGATCCCGGCGGCCGTCGAGGAGGACCCCATCGACCTCGGTCCCCGACTCGACGGCGTCCGCCTGGTCATGATCAACTGGCGCGACCCCTGGCAGGCCACCGCCGGCGGGGCCGAGGAGTACGCCTGGCGGATCAGCCGTCACCTGGCCGAACGCGGCGCCATCGTCACCTTCCTCACCAGCCGCGAACCCCACCAGGCCCGCGTCGAGACCAAGGACGGCATCGTCATCCGCCGCATGGGCGGCCGGTTCACCGTCTATCCGCGGGTCATGGCCTGGCTGGCCCTGTGGCGTCGCGAGTACCGGCTCGCCTTCGACTGCATGAACGGCATCCCCTTCCTGTCCCGCCTGGTGCTGCGCCGCCGGACCCGGGTGGTCAGCATCGTGCACCACGTCCACGACCTCCAGTTCAACGCCTACTTCTCGGCGCCCCTGGCCTGGCTGGGCCGCTTCATCGAGTCCACCGTCGCCTCGTGGGTCTACCGCGACTGCACCACGGTCACCGTCTCGGAGTCCTCGCGTCGCGCCCTGCGCGAGAAGCTGGGCTGGCGCGCCCCCATCGAGATCATCCACAACGGCGGCGTCCAGGGGCCCCTCAAGCCACTGGACGACGCCCCCGACGACATGGGCGATCCGGCCATCGTCAGCCTGGGGCGCCTCGTGGTGCAGAAACGCGTCTCGCAGGTCGCCGACCTGGCCCGTTCCCTCGCCGACGAGCACCCCCGCCTGCGGGTGCACATCGTCGGCCGCGGCCCCGAGGGCGACCACCTGGCCGAACAGATCTCCCGGGACGGCACCGCCGACCGCGTCCGCCTCCACGGTTTCCTGCCGGAGGAGGACAAGAACAGCGTGCTGGCCTCCTGCCACCTGCACGTCACCGCCTCCGAGTTCGAGGGCTGGGGCCTGACCGTCATCGAGGCCGCACGCATGGGCGTGCCCACCGTGGCCTACGATGTGGACGGACTTCGCGATTCGGTCCGCGACGGCGAGACCGGATGGCTGGTGCGCGAGGGTGAGGACCTGGCCGACGTGGTCTCCCGGGCGTTGAAGGAGCTCTCCGACCCCCACCGCAGGGCCGCCGTCCGTCGAGCCTGCCGGGCCTGGGCCGCACGCTTCACCTGGGAGGCCGGCGGCGCGGAGATGACCCGCCTGGTCGCCCGCGAACTCGATCTCCCCGGCGGCGCGGACGCCCCCGACACGACGGCAGGCAGGAAAACAGAGAAGTGACTTCGGCGGAATCCACCGCCAGGCGCGAACCGGAGGATTCCAGGGCACCGTCCGCCTTCGGCGGAGAGCCGGACGAGAGGCTGCTGCGGCGGCTCAAGGTCCTCGCGGTGTGTCTTCTCCTGGGCGCGCTGGCGGCCAGCATCGATCCCGGTCGGATCGTCAGCGACACCAAACTCGACCTGACGATCAACCCCCTGGGGTTCATGGAGCGCGCCCTGCACCTGTGGGACGCCTCCTATTTCGGGCAGATCCAGAACCAGGCCTACGGGTACCTCTTCCCCAACGGCCCCTTCCACCTGCTGCTCGTACAACTCGGCATGCCCGAGTGGCTCGTCCAGCGGTCGTGGATGGCCGTGCTGCTCATCGCCGCGTTCCTGGGGGTCTACAAGGTCGCCGGCGCATTGGGCATCGGCACCGTCAACACCCGCATCCTGGCCGGTGTCGCCTACGCGCTGGCCCCCCGGGTGCTGACCCTGCTGTCGTACAACTCGGCCGAGCTACAGCCCATGCTGCTCATGCCGTGGGTGCTGCTGCCGCTCATCCTGGGCGCACGGCACGGGTACCCGCCGGCCCGCATGGCCCTGCTGTCGGGGCTGGCGTTCCTCCTGTGCGGCGGCACCAACGCGGCCTCGGAACTGGCCGTCCTCATCGTCCCGGGGCTGTACCTGATCACCCGGGCCGGCGGGCCGCGCAAACGTCGGCTCATGCTCTGGTGGTCGGTGGCCCTGATCGCCGCCACGTTCTGGTACATCGTCCCGCTGCTGCTCATGTCGCGGTACGTGTACTCGTTCATGCCCTACACCGAGGACGCCGCCGTCACCACCGGCGTCACCTCACTGCTCAACGCGCTGCGCGGCACCTCCAACTGGATGGGCTTCCTCCCCGACCAGGGCAACACGGCGCTGCCCTCGGGCGCCGCCCTGTCGCTCACCCCCTGGCTGATCGCGGTCACCGCGCTGGTCGCCGGGTTGGGACTGGCCGGCCTCATCAACCGGCGCACCCCCGAACGCCTCTTCCTCATCACCAGTCTGCTCACCGGCACCGCGATCATCGTCGCGGGCTTCACCGGCGACCTCACCGGCCCCTTCGCCGGGACCATGCGCGAACTCCTCGACGGAGCGCTGTCCCCCTTCCGCAACGTCCACAAGTTCGACGCGCTCATCCGGCTGCCCCTGGTCCTGGGCCTGGCCCACCTGCCCGTCGTCGTGGCCCGGGACCGGGCCGACCGGCGCGGCGAGCCCGTCTCGGGGCGGGTGCGGCGTACCGTCGCCGCCGCCTGCGCGGCCGCGTTCCTCGTCACGCTCGTTCCGATCGCCACCGTGGGCGTGGCCCCGGCGGGCGGGTTCGTCGCCATCCCGGCGTACTGGCGCGAGGCCGTCGACTGGCTCAACGACCGTTCCGACGAACGCGGCATGACCATGGCGCTCCCCGGTTCGGCGCGCGGCGAGTACGAGTGGGGTCGTCCCCTGGACGAACCCCTGCAACCGCTGCTCACGGGCGCCTGGACCAACCACCAGATCATCCCGTGGGGATCGTCGGGCGTCTCGCGCCTCACCCACGAGATCGACCAGCGGGTGTCCTCCGGGCGCGGTTCCGAGGGACTGGCCGACACCCTGGCCCGCATGGGCGTCACGCACCTGCTCGTCCGCAACGATCTGCAACGCGTCGGCAACCACGGCGGCTGGCCCGCCCGTGTGCACCAGGCGTTGCGCTCCTCTCCCGGCATCACCGAGGCCGCCGAGTTCGGTCCCCCCATCGGCTCCCTGGACCACCGGTCCGCCTCCCAGTGGTTCGACCAGCCCTACGCGGCGCTGACGATCTACGAGGTGGAGAACGCCGCGCCGACGGTGGGCGTGGTGCCCGCCGACGAGGTCGTCCGGGTCACCGGCGGCCCCGAGTCCCTGCTCCACCTCGCCGAGCAGGGGTTGGTCACCGACGACCGGCCGGTGCTGCTGGGCGACGACCCCGGGGCCGACCTGGTGCCCGCCGAGGACACGATCGTCACCGACACCGCCCGACGTCGCGAGGTCGTCTACCCCGATGTGCGCCGCAACGTGTCGGCCACCCTCACCGAGGACGAGGAACTCGAACGCGACGTCCCCGCCCCCGACATCGTGGACCCGACCTGGGAGGACTACACCGCCCACGCCGAGGACATCGACATCGTGTCGGTGCGGGCCTCCTCCTCCGAGAGCGGAGCGGGGGCCCGCGCCTCCGACCGCGACCCCGGGCACGCCCCGCACGCCGCGCTCGACGACGACCTGACCACCTCGTGGCGGTCCAGCGCGTTCACCGGCGCGATCGGCGAGTGGATCGAGGTCGAGTTCGCCGAGCCCCAGGACCTCACCGGGCTGACGATCGCGTTCGAGCAGTTCGCCGACGATCCGCCGCCCTCGCGGATCAGCGTCATCACCGACACCGGAGAGGTGGAGGCCCCGGTCGCCCAGACCGACGACCCGCAGGAGGTGATGGCCCCTCCGGGGCTCACCACCGTCCTGCGGCTGCGGGTGGACGAACTCGCGTGGGAACCGGAGTACCGGTTCGGCACCCGGGTGGGCGTCTCCTCCATCTCCGTGCCCGGCCTGGAGCCGGCCCGCACCCTGCGCGTTCCCGGCCCCGCCGACGCCGGGACGCTGCTGTTCACCGGTTCCACGGGCACCGCGCCGGGATGCATGGAGGGCTCCCACGTGTGGGTGTGCAACACCGGCCTCCAGGTCCAGGGCGAGGACGCCCGCCGGCTCGACCGCACCTTCGAACTGTCGGCCGCCTCCGCGTCGGCACCGCACTCGGTGTCGGGCGAGGTCGTCCTGACCGATCCGCGCGAGGCCGAGAACGCCGCCAACCGCGCCGGTTCGTACCCGTACGTCAACGCCTCCTCCACCGCCGTCCAGCACCCGGCGGCGATGGGACGCGGGGCGTTCGACGACGACGAGAGCACGGTCTGGTACCCCGACCCCGAGGAGAAGCGCCCCTGGCTCGACATCGAGCTGGGCAGGCCGGTCGAACTCGGCCACCTGACGGTGGACCTGCCCCGGGCCGACAGCGTCCTGCGCCCCATCAAGGTCATCGTCGAGGGCGGCGGCACCGTACGCGAGGGGTGGCTGGACGGCAGCGGCCGCGTCGACTTCGCGCCGTTCACCGCCGAGACCCTGCGGGTGACGTTCGAACGCCCCGAGGGGCAGGCGCTGGAGATCGGCACGATCGCCCTGCCGGGCGTGGACCCGGTGGACCCGTCGCCCGAGGGCGACGCCTCCACCGCCTGCGGTCTGGGCCCGATCCTGCGGGTCAACGGGCAGCGGGTGGAGACGCGGATCAGCGCGGGGACCCTCGCCGACCAGCTCACCGGACGGCCGTTGCGGTACGAGAGCTGCACCGACCTGGAGCTGGTGGAGGGGGAGAACCGGATCGTGGTCGACCCGGGCAACCGCTACGAGGTCCGCTCCGCCGTGGTGGAGTCGGGCTCCTCGATCGCCGAACGCCCCGAGGTCTCCCTGACCGCCCCCGCCGCCGTGCACGAGTGGGGCCCCGGCGAGCGCCGTTTCGACGTCGACACCGTCTCCACCGACTCCTTCCTGGTGGTCAACGAGAACTTCAACGAGGGCTGGGAGGCCCGTCCTGCGGGCGGTGAGGCCCTGGAACCGATCCGGTTGGAGGGGTGGAAACAGGCCTGGCTGCTGCCCGCGGGCAGCTCGGGCACCGTCACCCTCACCTACACCCCCGACGCCGCCTATCACCGGGCCCTGGCCGTGGGCGCGGGGCTGGTCGCCCTCCTGGCCGTCCTCACCCTGTGGCCGCGCCGGCTGCTGCCGGGCGGCCGTGCCGCCCTCGCCGGGCCGCCGCGAGGGCCGCGCGCCCTGCCCGACGCCGGGTCGGCGTGGCCGTCGCGGTGGATCGTCCTGCCCGCGGGGCTGGCCTACGGGGTGTGGGTCGCCGGTTGGGCGGGCGCCGCACTGGTCGGCGTCATCGTGCTCTGCGTGTGGTGGTTGGGCCGCCGGGCGCCCGGCCGGCTCCGACACGCCAAGCCGGGACGTCCGTCCATGGGCGGACGGGCCCTGCCCCACCTGGCCGGACCGTGGCCGGTGGCGCTGTCCCTGGCCGCGGCCGGTTCGTCGATGGCGGTGGGCACGTACCTGGCGATCCACATGCCCTTCCACGACGTCACCGAGCTGATGGGCGGGCCGCTGCGCGGTTGGGCGGCCCAGCTGCTGTGCCTGCCCGCGCTGGCCCGACTGGTGCTGGCTCTGGGGCAGGACCCGGACCCGACCCCGGCCGACGGGCATCCGCCGTCCGCGGTGTCCGTGGCGCCACCCCTCGCCGAGGTCTCCGAGCGGCCCTCCGACGGTCCGTCCGTCGGGGCACCCCCCGCGACGGTCCCCGCCGAGGACGACGGCACCCGGGAGAGCGACCACGAGGAGGCGCGCACATGAGCGCGAACGACACCGCCGGGCGCGGCTTCCTGCCCCGGGGCACCGTCATCGCCGCGATCGGCGCCTTCCTGTTGACGTTGGCGGCGATGCTGCCGCTCTACGTCCACGAACGGGTGGCCCTGCTGCCCGCCGAGGCGCGGTTCGACGCGACCATGGTCGCCGACGGCGCCGGGTACATGGACACCTCCACGTGGACGTGGGTGAGCGGGGTGCGGATCGTCCGCACCACCTCGGTGGGCTCCCAGGCCCACGGCCCGGACTGGTCGGCGTGGGAGATGTCGGTGGACACCGTCGCCGAGGGCGCGATGATCGACCACTGGAGCCGCCGCGTCATCGTGGACCGCCACACCGGCCGCGCCGTCAACTGCTGCGGCGAACACGTCAACGGC
This sequence comes from Nocardiopsis sp. N85, assembly GCF_028882275.1. Taxonomy (GTDB): domain Bacteria; phylum Actinomycetota; class Actinomycetes; order Streptosporangiales; family Streptosporangiaceae; genus Nocardiopsis; species Nocardiopsis lambiniae. Next base: position 97,089 of record NZ_JARBUT010000003.1, on the reverse strand, counting down.
GACCGGGCGGTCCGCCAGGCCGGGCTGGTGTTCTCCTGGCCCCCCGGGGCGGGGGAGGCGGATCACCCCTTCTACGACGCGGAGGTGCGTTCGGCGCCCCTCATGGAGTTCCAGGGGATGGACGAGATCGCCGGGCTGACGGTGCGCCGCTACACCCAGGCGATCGCCGCCACCCAGGTGCCCGAGTCGGCCCGCGAGGTCCCGGCGTGGCTGTTCACCCCGGGCGCGGAGGGCACGGTCACGGCCACCCGCTGGTTGCAGGTGATGCGCACCCACTGGGTGGAACCGACCTCCGGAACGGTGGTCAACACCCACGAGGCGCGGCTGGAGACGTTGCGCCCGCAGAACGCCCCGGGCGAGGTCCGACTGCTGCACGCGGAGCTGGGCCTGCGGGAGAACCAGATCGCCGCCCGCGCCGAGCAGGCCCGGGTCCGCTCGCTCACGTTGAGCGCCATGGACGTGTGGGCGCCCTGGACCCTGGGACCGGCGGGCGGGCTGCTGCTGGTCGCGGGCGGTGTCCTGGCCTGGATCGGTCGGCTCCGCGGCGCGGACCCGTCGGAGCCCGACGGACCGGAGCCGGGCGACCCGGGGGACGGCGACACGGAAGTGCCCACGGATCCGCCGTTCACGGGTGGGGAGCGGGTGCCGACGGCGTAGGATCGGACACATGTGCGGTCGTTATGCCCAGTCCAGGAACGTACAGCAGCTCCGGCTCGACTTCGACCTCCCCGAAGCGGCCCTGCCCGGCGACGACGTCGACACGCGCGCCTGGCCGCCTCTGGAGGAACTGGAGCCCGACTACAACATCTCTCCCGGTCGCCCGGTCTACGCCGTGCTCGGCCCGCCCCCGCAGGGGACCGAGCAGAGCGCGCGGGGGCCGTCCTCCCTGCACACCCTGCGCTGGGGACTGATCCCCTCCTGGGCCAAGGACCGCAACATCGGCTATCGGATGATCAACGCCCGCAGCGAGACGGTGGCCGACAAACCGGCCTTCCGCACGGCGTTCCGCCGCCGCCGCTGCCTGCTCCCCGCCAACGCCTACTACGAGTGGCAGCTCATCGGCAAGGACGGCACGGTGCGGGCCAGCACCTCGCCCGCCACCGACCCCGAGCACAAGAAGCGCAAGGCCAAGGCGGACAAGAAGCCCTACTCCATCCACTACCGCGACGACGAGCCGCTGGCGATGGCCGGGATCTTCGAACGCTGGCGCGATCCCGACGTGGCCGAGGACGACCCGGCCGCCTGGGTGTGGAGCTGTGCCGTCATCACCACCGAGGCCGCCCCCGCCCTCGCCCACATCCACGAACGCATGCCCGTCATCGTGCCCCGGGACGACTGGGACACCTGGCTCGACCCGGACACCGGCGCCGAGGAGCTGACGCACCTGATGGCCGACACCCCCGTGGACCGGTTCGCGGTGGACGAGGTCTCCACCGACGTCAACAGCATCAAGAACAACCGTCCCGACCTGCTCGAACCCCTGGCGGCGGGGGACGAGGGCGGATCGGACACCCTTTTCTGACCGTTCGGGCCCCTGGACGCGACCCGGGGGGCTCTGTGTACAGTGTCCGGGGCCGCCCGGAGTCGCGGGCGGGCCCGGACACGGCACCACCGTGTCCGACAACTGGATCACGCAACGCGGGAGCTCGCGCCATGGCGGGCTGAGAGGGCGACTCAACGGTGTCGCCGACCGCAGAACCTGTTCGGGTAATTCCGACGTAGGGAGGCATGCCATGACGGCTTCGACGAGCCGTGACACCGGTTCCACCATCGGGGATCACCGGGTGACCACCGGTCCCATCATGGGATCATCCAAGGTCTACCGGGAGATCTCGACCCCCGAGGGCCTCACCCTCCGGGTCCCCCGACGCCGGGTGGGACTGACCGACGGCGGCCATTTCGATCTGTACGACACCTCCGGCCCCTACACCGACGACACCGCGCACATCGACGTCCACGCCGGGCTCCCCGGGGTGCGCCTGCCCTGGATCGACGCCCGCGCCCCCATCGGCGGCGCCGACACCCAGCTCGCCCACGCCAAGGCCGGGACCGTCACCCCCGAGATGCGGTTCGTGGCCGAACGCGAGGGCCTCGACCCCGAGTTCGTCCGCGCGGAGGTGGCCATCGGCCGGGCGGTCATCCCCGCCAACCGCCGCCACCCCGAGTCCGAGCCGATGATCATCGGCAAGAACTTCCTGGTCAAGATCAACGCCAACATCGGCAACTCGGCCGTCACCTCCTCGGTGGAGGAGGAGGTCGAGAAGATGGTGTGGGCCACCCGCTGGGGCGCCGACACGATCATGGACCTGTCCACCGGCAAGCGCATCCACGAGACCCGCGAACGCATCCTGCGCAACTCCCCGGTCCCGGTCGGCACGGTGCCGATCTACCAGGCGCTGGAGAAGGTCGACGGCGACCCCGCCGCCCTCACCTGGGAGATCTACCGGGACACGGTGATCGAGCAGTGCGAGCAGGGCGTGGACTACATGACCGTGCACGCGGGCGTCCTGCTGCGGTACGTACCGCTCACCGCCCGCCGGGTCACCGGCATCGTCTCGCGCGGCGGCTCCATCATGGCCGCCTGGTGCCTGGCCCACCACAAGGAGAGCTTCCTGTACACCCACTTCGAGGAGCTGTGCGAGATCCTCCGGGAGTACGACGTGACGTTCTCGCTCGGAGATGGGCTGCGCCCCGGCTCCATCGCCGACGCCAACGACGATGCCCAGTTCGCGGAGCTGCGCACGCTCGGCGAGCTCACCCACATCGCCCGCGCCCACGACGTGCAGGTGATGATCGAGGGCCCGGGGCACGTGCCCATGCACAAGATCGCGGAGAACGTGCGCCTGGAGGAGGAGCTGTGCGGCGAGGCGCCGTTCTACACGCTCGGCCCCCTGGCCACCGACATCGCCCCCGGGTACGACCACATCACCTCGGCGATCGGCGCCGCCCAGATCGGGTGGTACGGCACGGCCATGCTCTGCTACGTCACCCCCAAGGAACATCTGGGGCTGCCCGACAGGGACGACGTCAAGACCGGCGTCATCACCTACAAGCTCGCCGCCCACGCCGCCGACCTGGCCAAGGGGCACCCCCGGGCCCAGGAGTGGGACGACGCCCTGTCCAAGGCCCGGTTCGAGTTCCGCTGGCGGGACCAGTTCCACCTGTCGCTGGACCCCGAGACCGCGACGGCGTTCCACGATGAGACGCTGCCCGCCGAACCCGCCAAGACCGCGCACTTCTGTTCGATGTGCGGGCCCAAGTTCTGTTCCATGAAGATCACGCAGGACGTGCGCCGCTACGCCGAGGAGAACGGGCTGGACACGGTCGAGGCCGTCCAGCGCGGTATGGCCGACAAGTCCGCCGAGTTCGAGGCGCACGGCAACCGGGTCTACCTGCCCCTCACCGAACGTCCCTGACCCGACCCGGACGTTCACCCGCCGACCGTGGGTGAACCGGCGGTATCGCTACCGCCGGTTCACCCTTCCGGGTTTCGTGGGAACCGTTCGACCCCCTCCTCGCGGACGGGACCGTCGCCGATCACCGCCCTGCGCCCGGACGACTTCGGCCACCCGTTCTCCAACGGCGTCCCCTCGCCGGTCACCGTTCGTCTCCGCGCCGGCCGATCGGAACGGCGCTCCGCAGCCGGGCCCTCGCATGGCGGGCCGGCGCTGGAATGTGGAAGTCTGTCCCCGTAGCATCCCCCGATCGATGAGGCCTGATGGACATCCTCTTCCGCGACGCCACCATGACCATGGCGATCTTCGGATTCTTCGCCGCGGCCTGGTTCGGGTGGGCCCGGGAACGCCCTCCCGCCGGGAACGCCAGGTGGTGGCTGGCCGGCGGCTCCGTCCTGGGCCTTCTCCTGGCGGTGGCCGGGGGTGTGCTCTCCTGGCTGCACTGGGACTCCGGGTCGGTGCCGGCCGCCGAGCGCGCCATGACCCTGTGCCTGGTCATCCTCGGCGTCGAGTTCGCGGTGGCCCTGCTCGGCGTCCTGGTGCTGTTGGCGATGGACCGCCGCGAGTACTTCGCCCCGTGGATCTGCCTGGTGGTGGGCGTGCACTTCGTCCCGCTCGCCGGAGTGCTGGACAACGTGCTGCTGTACCCGCTCGCGGTGTGGCTGACCCTGTGGCCGTTCCTCGCGGTGCGCTGGGCGAATCGGCGGGACCTGGCCTACGGCTTCACGACCGGCGTCGGAGCCGGACCGGCCCTGCTGCTGGTCGCCCTGTCGGGCATGCTGATCGCGCTCCTCGCCCGCTGACCGGTCGGGCGGGCCCCGCTATCCCGGTTTGCGGGCACCCGCGATCAGGTGCACCCCCACGTAGTCGTCGGACTCGGTGGCGTGCAGCTCCATCTCGACCAACCGCGCCATCGACCGGGGGTCGCGGGCCAGCATCATCTCCACCGTGGAGGCGGACAGCACCGTGCGCGGCTTGATCCACTCCAGCTCCAGTCCCGCCTCGGTGACGGTGTCGGTGAGCTGTTCGGCGGTGAAGCAGCGGGTGATGGATCCGTCCGGCCAGGGCACCAGGAGCACGTCGGCGCTGGGCGCGTGGCTCAGCTCCGGCCAGCGGTCCTGTTCGGCGAGCAGGGCCATGCCCAGGACCACGGAGTCCACGCACAGCAGGACCCGGCCGCCCGGGCGCAGCACCCGGGCGATCTCCGCGATGGACTCCTCGGTGGCCAACTGGCGGGACAGGACCCGGTCGTCGGCGATGACCCCGTCGAAACTCTCCGCCGCCAGGAAACGCGGGAACGCCGCGTCCCCGACGATCTGGCGCAGTCGTCCGCGCCGGGCCGGGGCGGGCACCATGGCGCGCCCGTTGATCAGGCGCAGGGGGCGGCGCACCGCCATGTCCGGCGAGGGCAACAGGGTCACCACGTCGTGTCCGGCGGCCACGGCGCGAGGGGTACCCGGATAGTCCGGGCTGGACAGATCCAGCAGCCGGGAGGGGGTCTCCGGGAGCCACCGGGCGATCTGCGCCTCGGCGACGGCCCAGTAGAACCGCCAGTAATCGGACAGCCGATCGGGGGTGGCGAACTGTGCCGCCGGTGACCGCGGGCGGTCGGAGGCCGGAGTCGAGGACGGTCGCACGTGCACTCCTCTCCCATCCTTCAAAAGGTCTTACCCGCACTCTGTCATGCCTCACCTCCCATGACGTGCCCGATCGGTGAAGTTCGGGGGTGGAAGGGACCTTCGGCCCATGCCGGCGCGGAATCAGGGCGTCGAGGCGGTTGTTGTCACCGACACCGCGACCGGGGGGATCCCCGGTACCGCGGCCACCAGGGAGTCCCCGAGGAGGGCCACCAGACCATGCCGACCGCCGGTGCGTGCCTCGAACGCGAAGAGGCGTCGACGACGCCACGTGGTGCCGATGCCCGGCTCCGTGCCGTGGAACCGTATCGTGGGGATACGGATTTCCCAGCCGGAACCAGTGCGAGGAGGCCGACGGGCTTGGACCAGGGCCAGGAGACAGCCGAGGAGCGGGAAGAGCGCTTCGAGAGGGACGTGCTCCCCTTTCTCGACCAGCTCTACTCCGCGGCGCTGCGCATGACCCGCAACCCCGCCGACGCGGAGGATCTCGTTCAGGAGACCTTCGCCAAGGCGTTCGGTTCGTTCCATCAGTTCAAAGAGGGAACGAACCTCAAGGCGTGGCTGTACCGCATCCTCACCAACACCTTCATCAACTCCTACCGCAAGAAGCAACGCGAGCCGAAACAGGCCGGGACCGAGGACGTCGAGGACTGGCAGTTGGCTCAGGCCGCCTCGCACACCGCGGCGGGTCTGAAGTCCGCCGAGGCCGAGGCCTTGGAGCACCTCCCCGACAGTGACGTCAAGCGGGCGCTCCAGGAACTGCCCGAGGACTTCCGGATCGCGGTCTACCTCGCCGACGTCGAGGGCTTCGCGTACAAGGAGGTCGCCGAGATCATGGGGACGCCGATCGGGACGGTCATGTCCCGACTGCACCGGGGGCGCCGTCAGCTCCGGTCCCTGTTGGAGGAGTACGCGGTGGATCGCGGTTTCCTCGCCGCCACGCGCGCCACGGCGGGTGCGGCCGCCTCGGGGACGTCCGCGGGCGGGCGGGGTCAGGACGGGTCGGATCGAGGAGATCGACGATGAGCGGCCATGACCGACACGGGGACACCCCGTGCAGTGAGGTACTCGACAAGCTCTACACCTATATCGACGGTGAGCTCGAAGAGAACAACTGCGAGCTGATCAGGCGACATCTGGACGAGTGCGAGCCCTGCCTGGAGGAGTACGGCCTGGACGAGGCGGTGAAGAAGCTCGTCGCCAAGCACTGCGGTTGCGATCCGGTCCCCCTGGACCTGCGGGACAAGGTATTGGGCCGGTTGGCCCTGGCCAGGACCGAACAGTCCGTCCGCGAGGCGGTGGAGCGGGCGCCCGGAACGTTCACCTGATCCGGGGCCGCGGACGCGGTCCCCACGCGGACCCGGTTCTTTTTCCGGGGTCGACCGCTCTCACGGCGGAAGCTGGAATTCCAGCTTCCGCCTTTTTGTCATATTGGGCCGGCTTCTTTTATTCTTGTCATCTTATGTGGCGTTAAGGTGGTTTTCGGGTTATTTGTGTGCGCACGGAGGGCGATTCCCTTTCTCCGTCGGGGTTTTGGTCATCCGGCCACTCGGGTGCCGTCTTCGCTCACTCCTGCGACACGCCCGAAGCCCTTGGGGTGGCACGCCCGTGATCGACTCGGAATGATTTTTCCGGCGACCCTGCGGCGCGCCCATGTCTGGTTACTTTGAGTAGTCGAACCTGGTGGGCTCGGTTCACCGGGTGGCGAAGAGGTCGCTTGAGCATCGGACTTCCGTGAGCACGCCCCTCGCGGCGTCGGTCACTGAGGGTAGTCTCTTGAGATTGCTAATTGAATTAGTAATTCCATACTTCGGAACTTCGTATCATCTTCGGAGTCCGGGGCGGCGGTGGTTCGGGTTGTGGGGAATCCGGGTGCCTTCCGGGCCCGTTAAACTGGACGTCATATCCAACGAATGGGGTAATTTACGCGGCGTGCCCGGGGAAAAGGCGGCATGCCGCTCAGGCGAGAGGGGACAATGATGTTCATGGCATTGCTTCACGTCGCGGCCGCGTCGATCTTGGCGGCTTCCTCCTTCACGGGATGGTCCTGGTGGTAAAACAGAACCGGTGAAACCATGACAGTCCGGTCGTCGTCGGTGGGGGGTGAACGAGGGTGCGGGCTCTTCCCGGGGGCGCGCGTGTCTACGTCGGGATCATCGTTGTCAGTGCTGTCACCATCGTGCTCATGGGGCCCTATGCGGGTATCGATCTGCGAACGCTGGTCCTGGTGGCGCTCCTGTTCGTGGTCGCGGAGTCGATCAGCACGAGCGTCCCGTCGGGCGGCAAGGCGGGGATCTCGCCGAGCTCGGCCGTCTCCCTGGCCGCGGTCGTCCTGGTCGGTCCGGTCGGGGCCGCGGTGGTCGGTTTCGCCTCCTGCTTCGCCGTGCGCAGGCAGAACCTGGTCAAACGGGCCTTCAACGGGGCGCAGTTCGCACTGGCGGCGTACGCCGCGGGACACGTCTACCTTCTGTGCGGCGGCGTGGTCGGGGAACTCGGCCGGGAGGACTTCCCGGCCGTGGTCCTGCCCTACGTCATCGCGGTCCTGACCCACTCCGCGGTCAACTCCCTCCTGATCGCCGTCCTGCTGTGGACGCTCGGCCAGGTGCGCCCCCGCGGGCGCGGCAGGTTCAACTGGCGCCCCCTGGTGGCCGTCGAGCTGTCCTCGATGGGCTACCAGATGCTCGGGCTGGCGATCGCGGCGGTCTGGGGCGGCGTGGGGATCATCGCGCCGCTCCTGGTCCTGCTGCCGCTGTTCATCGCCCGGTGGGCGTTCGCCCAACAGGCCGACGAGGAACGCGCGCACGAGGCCACCCTGGCCACGCTCTGCCAGGCGGTGGAGACCAAGGACTACTACACGCGCGGGCACTGCATGCGCGTCGCCGAGGGCGCCGCCATGATCGCCCGGGAACTGGGCATGACCGCCGAGCGGGTGCAGAAGATCCGCTACGCGGGCATGCTCCACGACATCGGCAAGCTCGGGGTGCCCACCAAGGTGTTGCAGAAGACCGGCAAGCTCACCGACGAGGAGTACGCCGCCATCAAGCTGCACCCGACCAGGGGGTACGAGATCGTCCGGGAGATCGGCTTCCTGGACGAGGCCCTGGCCGGGATCCGGCACCACCACGAACGCCTCGACGGTCGCGGTTACCCGATGGGGCTGGTGGGGATGGAGATCCCCGAGTCCGCCCGCGTCATCAGCGTCGCCGACGTCTTCGACTGCCTCACCTCCACCCGCTCCTACCGCAAGGCGTGGTCGGTGGAGGAGGCCATCACCGAACTGCGCGCCTGTGCCGGCACGCAGTTCGACCCGCGCATGGTGGAGGCCCTGGTCAGGGCGGTCGAGCGCGAAGGCTGGGAGACCCCCGACATCGCCGAGCCGCCCGGTGGCTGCTACGGATCGGTCGCGGCCGACGAGGCGGACGAGGAGGCGAAGGCGTCCGAGGGGACGGACGAGGACGGCGAGGAGACGGTGGCCGTGCCCGCCGAGACCTCCGACCCGACCACGGCGCTGTCCGGCGGGACCGCGGCGGGCGGTCGGGAACGGTGATGACGCAGAGGCAGACGGAGGGGCCCCGCCCCTCCGACGGACGACCGATCGGCCCCGAGGGCGGCGCGCTCAGCCACCAGCGCCCCCGCGGCCCGATCTGGCGGACCTCACGGCCGGTGCGCGCGATCCTGGTCGCGGCCGTGGGCGCCATCTCCCTGGCCGCCCTGGTGTGGACGTCGGCCACCGGGTTCGTCGAACCCTACGTGGCGCTGTCCTTCTGCCTGGTCATCGCGGTCGGCGAGCTGGTCAGGATCACCCTCCCCGGGCACCGGGAGGTCGCGCCGATCGCTTCGGCCGGAGCGGTCGGCTACGCCTTCCTGCTGAGCCTGGGGGAGGGGCCCTCACTCCACTCGCCCTGGCAGGTGGTGGCGGTGGTCGCCTGCGGTGTGGCGGTGGGCGAACTGCCGCACATCGCCGTGGGCCGCGCCCCCCGGGTGGAGGACGTCGCCCGGCGGGTGCTCTCCGCCGGCCTGTTGGCCATCGGGTTCCGCCCCTTGGCCGAACGACTGGACTTCTCGGGCCCGTCGGTGACGGCGACGCTGCTCATGTTCACGCTGGTGCTGGCGGTGTGGGGGATCGACGGGCTGCTGGCCGCGCTACTGCGCGCCGAACGGCTGCGCACCCGGTTGTGGGTGGCCGTCCGCGACGAGATGCGCGCCCAGTTCGCCTCGGGCGTGGCCATCGGTTCCAGCGGTGTGCTCATCGCCCTGTCCTGCACGGTCACGGGCCTGGCCGGACTGCTGGTGTTCAGCGCCCCGCTGCTGGTCGCCCAGGTGGCCTTCCGACGCCACGCCGAGGTACGGCGCACCTACCTGGAGACCGTGCGCGCCCTGTCCCGGGTCACCGAGGTCGGCGGGTACGTGGAGAACGGGCACTCGCGCCGGGTCAGCCGACTGTCCCACCTGATCGCGTGCGAGCTGGGGCTGGCCGAGGCCGACCTGCTGGAGCTGGAGTACGCGGCACTGATGCACGACATCGGACAGCTGTCCCTGCGCGAGCCCATCGCGGGCGGGGCGACGGTGCTGGCCTCGCCCCGGGAACAGCGGCGCATCGCCGAGCTGGGCGCCGGGATCATCCGCGAGACCGGGGTGCTGGACAGCGTCGCCGAGGTGGTGCGCCGTCAGTGCGAACCGGTCGCGGGCGACGGCGACGAGGGCGTCCCGCCGCTGGGCAGCCGGATCATCAAGGTGGCCAACGCCTTCGACGACCTGGTCGGGGAGAACGGCGACGCCGAGCGCCGGTCGGCGGTACTGGAACGGCTGCGCATGGACGCGGGCAGCGAGTACGACCCCGGGGTGGTGGACGCCCTGGCCGCCGTGCTCGAACGCGAGTGAGGTCCCTCCCGCCGGGGTCGGCGGGGCCGGGGCACCGCGCGCCGCGCGGTGCCCCGGTCAGTCGGTCGGCGGCCGCAGCCGGGTGACGAACTTGTAGCGGTCGCCCCGGTACAGCGAACGGACCCATTCGACCGGGTGCCCCTCCCGGTCGAAACTGTGCTGGCAGTGCAGCACCAGCGGCAGTCCCACGTCCACCCCGAGCAGCCGGGCCTCGTTGGGGGTCGCCAGCACCGTCTCGATGGACGCCTCCGCCTCGGAGAGGGAGACGTCGTAGGCGCTCGACAGCGCCTCGTAGAGCGAGGCGTAGCGGTCCAGCTGCCGTCGTAGCCCCGGGAAGCGACGAGCCGCCAGATGGGCGGTCTCCACCGCCATCGGCTCCCCGTTGGCCAGCCGCAGCCGTTCGATGCGCAGCACGCGCCCGCCCGAGCGGATCGCCAGGAGCTCGGCGAGCTGGTCGTCGGCGTTGATGTAGCTCACATCGAGGATGCGCGTGGCGGGGTGCAGGCCGTGTGAGCGCATCTCCTGGGTGTAACTGGTGAGCTGGAGCACCTGGGCGACCTTGGGCTTGGCGACGAACGTCCCCTTGCCCTGGATGCGCAGCAGGCGCCCCTCCACGACCATCTCCGTGAGGGCTTGGCGCACGGTGGTGCGCGAGGTCCCGAACTGGGTGGCCAGAGCCCGTTCCGGAGGCACCGGATTGCCCGCGGGCATCGCCTCGATGAGTTCCAAGAGCTGCTTTTTCACCTGGTAGTACTTCGGCACCCGGGGGTTGCCGTCCAGTGTGCCCTGCCCGGTCATCGGTCTCCTCCGCGTTCGAGCGCGCCCTGAGAATTGGTGTGGACCACTGGTCGAGCGCGTACCTCTTGAGTATGCACGCCTTCATGGGATGATTTGTGAGTGCCTCACCTCAGTGATCTCATCAGGCGTCACACGTCCCTCGAACAGGCGGATCTGGAGTGGATCCACGCCCTGGTCTCCGACTGGCAGTTGCTGGCGGACCTCTCCTTCGCGGATCTGGTCCTGTGGGTACGGTTGCGCGAGGACGACGGTTGGGTGTCCATCGCCCAGATGCGCCCCACGACCGGGCCCACGGCGTTCCAGGACGACCTGGTCGAGGCCGTCCTCTACGACGACATGACGGACGTCACCTCCCGTTCGGCCCCCCGGGTGGTGGGCCGCAGGGCGCTCATCGACCGCGCCTGGCGCGAGGGTCGCATCTGTCGGGACGGGGACCCGGACTGGTCGGGCGGGGTACCGGTGCGGGAGGAGACCATTCCGGTGCGCCGCGAGGGCAACCTCATAGCGGTGATCCAGCGCAGTACCAATCTGAGTTCGGCGCGCACGCCCAGCCGGTTGGAGCTCACCTATCTCCAGAGCGCCGGCGACCTGGCGCAGATGATCGCCGAGGGCGTGTTCCCCTTCATCGACCAGGGGCCGCTCATGGTGCGCTCCCCCCGGGTGGGGGACGGCCTGCTGCGCCTGGACCAGAACGGCGAGGTGGTCTACGCCAGCCCCAACGCCCTGTCCGCCTACCGGCGTCTGGGCCTGACCGCCGACCTGGTGGGGGCCCGGCTGGACCGCATCACCCTGGAGTTGGCGGTGCAGGGTGAGGCCCGCGACGAGAACCTGACCTACACCGCCGGCGGCCGGGCTCCGCAGGAGGCGGAGGTGGACGCCCGCGGGGTCACCGTGCAGTTGCGCGCGATCCCGCTCATCATCGACGAGGTGCGCATCGGCGCGCTGGTGATGGTCCGGGACGTCACCGAACTGCGGCGGCGTGAACGCGAGTTGATGACCAAGGACGCCACCATCCGGGAGATCCACCACCGGGTGAAGAACAACCTCCAGACCGTGGCGGCCCTGCTGCGGTTGCAGGCGCGGCGGCTGGACGTGCCCGAGGCGCGGGCGGCCTTGGACGAGGCGGTGGGCCGGGTCGGCTCCATCGCGATCGTCCACGAGATGCTGTCCCACACCCCCGACGAGGTCGTCGATTTCGACGACATCGCCGACCGGGTCATCCAGATGGCGGCGGAGGTCTCCTCCACCTCATCGGGCAGCACCGTGATCCCGCGCCGGGTGGGTGGGTTCGGCCGGCTCAACGCCCTGGTGGCGACACCGTTGTCGATGGTGCTGGCGGAACTGGTGCAGAACGCGGTGGAGCACGGACTGGGGCAGGGGCCGGGATCGATCGAGGTGCGGGTCCGCCGCTTCGAGGGCGTCCCGGGGTACGTGGGCGCGGGGAGCCTGGAACTGGCGGTGTCCGACGACGGCGGCGGGCTGCCGGAGGACTTCGACCTGGAGGGGACCACGAGCCTGGGGTTGCAGATCGTGCGGACCCTGATCGTGGGAGAACTCGGCGGGACCCTGGCGATCAAGCCCAAGGAGAGCGGTGGGACCGAGGTGGCGATCACCCTGCCGCTGGACCGCGAGGAGGCGTCGCTGCCCTAGGGTGTGCTCTTCGGGTTCGGGCCGAAGGGCCCGGATTCCGTCGAGGGGAGCGAGGGCGTCCACGGGATACGGCCTGGCGGCCGCCCCGGGATCGGGTACGAGGGGCGTCCCCGCTGCGCCGGGCGGGGACCCTCGTGGCCGCACCCCGTCGTTGACAGGGGGGCGGTGCGGGAACGTCGGATCAGCTGCGTACCATCGGACGATGAGGGATGCCGCGCCGCTTCTTGAGCAGCCGGCGTTCGTCCTCGCTGGTGCCTCCCCAGACGCCGCCGTCCTGGCCGCTCTCCAACGCCCAGGTCAGACAGGCGGAGCTGACGGGGCAGCGGCGGCACACGGCCTTGGCCTCTTCGATCTGCAACAGGGCGGGGCCGAAGTTGCCGATGGGAAAGAAGAGTTCGGGGTCTTCGTCACGGCAGGCTGCGTCATGGCGCCAGTCCATGCGGTCCACTCCTCATGTCGAGGTCCGGGGCTTGTGAAGATTTTCACGAACAGTGCGCGGCGGGCGCCCGGTGGATGGGTCCCACCGGAGGGGTCCTGGTCACGGGTTCACCCCGTGGCCACATGGGAAACGCCCGAATTAACTCGCCCGTAACTCGCGGCGATATCTTGAGCGTGGCAGGCTTGAACCTGCCGTGCAAGGGGGCTCGGGGTCAAAGGTCCCGTAAGCCGTGTCGCATGCGTCACAGTGCCGTTGAATGGCGCCTTACCCGACAATTAACAGACGATTCGTAATGCCTTCGGTACGGAATGGAAGTTGACCTCTTCGCGCTCCCCGAGGTACTCCCCATCGATTTGGAACGCCCGCGGATGAGGTGACGTGATCCGTAGCGACTCCTGGTCGTGCCAGGTCAGGTACCCGTCGCCGCGTGCCGGGAGCCCTTTGGGGAAGCACATCTGCGAAAGGATCCAGCCGGTCAGCGGGTGCGAGGCCTGGGTGAGCGCGAAAGCGTCCAAGCCCAGCTCGAAACGCGACGCCGGGGTCGGCTGGATCGGGAGGGCTCCCGCGTAAGTCCACGGTGTGGCGTTGGTGACGAGAGCGAAATACACATCGCGAACGGCGCCTCCGCGGGTCCGCACGCTCAGTGACGGATCGCGGATATCGCCGCCGAAGAACAGCTTGAAGGCGACCTCCGCGTACAGCGCCGGCGTCGCCTTCCGCCCGTTCGCGCGTTCGTGCTCCACCCGCTGGACCACGTCCGCGTCCCAGCCGAAGCCGGCACAGAAGGTGAAGTGGCGGTCGTCCCTGTCACTGGTGATCCGACCCAGGTTGATCTCGCGCTCCCGGCCCGCCCGTAGCGCCTCCATGATGGTCCCGGTGGCCTCCACCGGGTCGCCCGACACCCCCAGGGCGCGGATGAAGACGTTGGCGCTGCCGCCGGGGATCACCGCGTAGCGCGGTCGTTTCAACTCCGGGGGGGCCGCGAGGAGGCCGTTGACGACCTCGTTGACGGTGCCGTCACCGCCCAGACTCACCACCAGCTCGTATCCGTCCGCCGCGGACGCGCGGGCCAGCTCGCTCGCGTGTTCGCGGTACTCGGTCTCGGCGACGGTGACGTCCAGCTCCGACGACAGGGCGCCCATGATCACCTCGCGGGTCCGCGATGTGGTCGTGGTCGCCTGGGGGTTCACGATGAAAAGGGCGCGCACACGGTCAGTCTAGGGGTAAGGATCCGGCTCGGCGCCGTGAGAGGGCGGGGCGGGACACGGGGGAGTCGGTGCGGGGATAACCTCGTGAGGTGTCTTCCGAGGTCTCTTCCCGCCCGTACACCGTCGTCATCGCCGCAGCGCTGGAGGCGCTGATCGGGGTGGCCGCGGTCGTCGGCGGCGTCTACAGCATGTTCATCGCGATCACCGGCCGCACCGGCGAGCTGAGCAGCGCGATCCCCCTCACCGCGATCGGCCTGGGCGTGGGCGCGCTGCTGATCTTCGTCGCCCGCGGCCTGTGGCGGCTGAACGACTGGGCGCGCACACCGGTCTTCGTGACGCAGATCTTCCTCGGCGTGGTGGCGTACTACATGTTCACCAGCGGCCAGGTCGTCATCGGTGCCGGGCTCGCCGCCGTGGCCGTGGCCGCCTCGGCGGCGGTGCTCTCGCCGCCGACGACCGCGGCGCTCTTCCCAGGTGAGTGGGGGGAGCGGAACCGTTAGTCCGCGGTCGTCGGCGGGGCGTCAATCGTCGGTGGTCAGGGCCTGACGCAGTTGGGCCAGGGTCCGCGCCAGCAGACGGGACACGTGCATCTGGGAGATGCCGAGTTCCTGGGCGATCTGTGACTGGGTCATGTTCCCGAAGAACCTCAGGAGCAGGATCCGCTTCTCGCGGGGCGGCAACTGCTCCAAGAGCGGTTTGAGGGACTCCCGGTACTCCACGCCCTCCAGGGACTCGTCCACGATCCCCAGGGAGTCGGCCACCGCGGGGGCGTCCTCGTCCCCGCTGTCGGGCGCGTCCAGCGACACCGTCGAGTAGGCGTTGGCGGACTCCAGGCCCTCCAGCACCTCCTCCTCGGTCATCTGGAGATAGGTGGCCAGTTCGGCGACCGTCGGCGAGCGACCCTCGCGCTGCGACAGGTCACTGACCGCCTTGGTCAGCGAGAGCTTCAGTTCCTGGAGACGCCGGGGGACCCGGACGGCCCACCCCTTGTCCCGGAAGTGACGCTTGATCTCACCGACGATCGTCGGTGTGGCGTAGGTCGAGAACTCCACCCCGCGTTCCAGATCGAACCGGTCGATGGACTTGATCAGCCCGATCGTGGCGACCTGGGTGAGGTCGTCGAGCCATTCCCCCCTGTTGCGGAACCGGCGGGCCAGGTACTCCACCAAGGGCAGGTGGAGTTCCACGAGCTCGTCACGGATCCTGCGCCGTTCCTCGGAATCGGCTTCGAGTTCGTTGAGGCGTTCGAACAGCGCTCTCGCGCGCGCCCGGTCGGGCACCGCGTGCTCGGTCTTCGCGGTCAGAGCGGGCCCCCTTTCGCTCACGCCGGCTCCAAGGCGCCACGGCGTTTGTACAGGACGATGGAGACACGGTCGTCGGGTCCGACCTCGGCGTCGACCTCTCCGGCCAGGGCGGACAGCACCGTCCAGGCGAAGGTGTCGCGGGCCGGCAGTCGGCCGTCGGCGGTGATCACCGAGACGGAGATGCGCATTCCGTCCGGAGTGAGTTCGAATTCGGTGGTCAGCTCCGTGCCGGGCAGTGCCTGGGAGAGGAGCATCGCGCAGGCCTCGTCGACCCCGATCCTCAGGTCCTCGATCTCGTCGAGGGTGAAGTCGAGCCTGGCCGCCAGGCCGGCCGTCGCCGTGCGCAGGACGGACAGATAAGCGCTGTCCGCGGGCATGTTGACGGTGACGGCGTCGCGTACACCGGTGGCGTCGGCCATGGGTACAGCGGTTTCTTCGGTCACGTCCCTCCTTCGGGGGGCGAGGTTGCCGCTTGAATGCAATGTATCTCGTTTCACCCTGCCACTGGCGCAGGGAGAATGGATCGTGTCCGCGCGATCGCATCGAACGCGAGACGAACGGTCGTGGTCAGGGGGTCCGGGAGCCCAGTACGGCCAGCGCCTCCCCGTCCAGTCGGCGGACCGTCCAGTCGCTCATGGGACGCGATCCCAGCGCCTCGTAGAAGCGGATGGCCGGTTCGTTCCAGTCCAGCACCGACCACTCCAGCCGGGTGTATCCGCGCTCCGCGCAGATCCCGGCCAGGGCCCGCAGGAGCGCGAACCCGTGACCGCCGCCGCGCGCCCGCGGGCGCACGTAGAGGTCCTCCAGGTACACGCCGTGCTTTCCGGTCCACGTGGAGAAGTTGAGGAACCACACCGAGAAACCGACGGGAACGGGTTCCCCGTCCGGTCCGGGCTCCTCGGCGATGTGCGAGAAGACCCGGGGGTCGGGGCCGAAGAGCGCCGCGTGGAGATCCTCCTGGGTGGCGACCGCCGACTCCGGCTCCTTCTCGTACTCGGCGAGCTCCCGGATCATCCGGTGGATCTCCGGAAGGTCGGCGGGCTCGGCGGGACGGATCATGGATCACCTCGGTCGTGTGCGGGGAGGACGGGCCGCGTTCCAGCCTATGCGCACGACGGCGGACGTCAGGGCCGTGGAACGGGGACGTGGCGGTCCTCTCAGGGACGATGGGCGACCATGCGCTCGATCAGGCCGAAGAAGAGCCGATCGTGGTGGCCCACCTGGAAACCCGCCTCGACGGCCACGTCCCGCGGCAACCGCCGGGGGTGCTCCCTGCGCCGCTCCCACAACCGCGCGGGGAAACGGGTGTGATCGATGCGGTCCGCGGTGAGCAGCCGGCCGCCCGGGACCAGGACCCGGTGCATCTCCCGCAGCGCCGCCTCCTGGTCGTCGATCACACCCAGGGTCATGGTGCACACCACGGTCTCGAAGCTCTCGTCGGGGAAGTCCAGGGCCGCGGCGTCCCCTTCCAGGAAACGGCCGGGGACGCCCAGCTCCTCGGCGCGCTCACGGGCCAGGGAGACCATCCCCGGGTCCCGGTCGATCGCGGTCAACCGCACCTGGGGAGGGTAATGGCGCAGGTTGGCGCCGGTCCCCACGCCCACCTCCAGGGTGCGCTCGCGCGCGCCCGCGCACAGGATCTCCCGGGTGCGTCGCAGCGCGACACCGTCCCAGAGCTCCCCGCGCCCCCGGCCCGTCCGGACGCTCTCCGTGTACGCGTTCATGTTCTCGCCCGCTGTGCTCACCGAACCGACTCTGGGTCCCGATCGGTCCCCGGTCAAGGGGCGGAGGCGCGTTTCTCCGCGAGAGCCCGCCAAAAGCGGGCGGCCCGCCTCCCCGGAAGGGACGCGGGCCGCCCGAAGGGCCCCGGGTCAGAGCACCTTGGACAGGAACGCCCGGGTCCGCTCGTGCTGCGGGTTCCCCAGCACCGCGGCGGGTTCACCGGCCTCCACGACCACGCCGTCGTCCATGAACACCAGGGAGTCGCCGACCTCGCGGGCGAACCCCATCTCGTGCGTGACGACCATCATGGTCATGCCGTTCTCGGCCAGGTCGCGCATGACGTCGAGCACCTCGCCGACCAGCTCTGGGTCCAGCGCGCTGGTGGGTTCGTCGAACAGCATCAGGGACGGTTCCATCGCCAGCGCGCGGGCGATGGCCACGCGCTGTTGCTGGCCGCCGGAGAGCTGTTCCGGGTAGGCGCCGGCCTTGTCGGGCAGGCCCACGCGCTCCAGCAGTTCCAGGGCCTTGGCCGTGGCCTGGGCCCTGGGAACGCGCTTGACCTGGACCGGAGCCTCGATGATGTTGCCCACCACGCTCAGGTGGGGGAACAGGTTGAAGCGCTGGAACACCATGCCGATGTCGCTGCGCTGGGCCGCGATCTCGGTCTCGCGCAGCTCGTACAGTTTGCCGCGCTTCTGCCGGTACCCCATGAGTTCGCCGTTGACCCACAGTCGCCCGGCGCTGAGCTTCTCCAGGTGGTTGACGCACCGCAGGAAGGTCGACTTGCCCGACCCGGAGGGGCCGATGATGCACATGACCTCGCCGCGCTTGACCTGGAGGTCGATGCCCTTGAGCACCTCCAGCCGCCCGAAGCTCTTGTGGACGTTCTCGGCGACCACGAGGGCGTCGGAGGGCAGTTCGGCGCCCTCGGCGGTCTCGATGACCGTTGTGTCCTGCTCGCTCATCAGTGCGCCCCTCCGACGATGCGGTTGCGGATGCCGCCGTACCGGCCCGGGTCGAAACGGCGCTCGATGAAGTACTGGCCCACCATCAGCACGCTGGTGATGGCCAGGTACCACAGGCACGCCGCCACCAGCATCGGGAAGATCTGGTAGGTCCGGGAGCCGATCGCCTGGAGTTGGTAGAACAACTCGATGGTCACCGGGACGTAGGCGAGCAGGGCGGTGTCCTTGAGCATGGCGATGGTCTCGTTGCCGGTCGGCGGGATGACCACCCGCATCGCCTGCGGCAGGGTGATGCGGCGCAGCACCCTGGCGCGGCTCATGCCCAGGGCCTGGCCGGCCTCGGTCTGGCCCTTGTCGACCGATTGCAGGCCGGCTCGGATGATCTCGGCCATGTAGGCGCCCTCGGACAGCGACAGCGCCATGAGCCCGGCGACGTAGCCGCTCAGCAGGGTGCGGGTGTCGATCTCGAAGAACCGGGCGTCACCCTCCATCCCCAGCCAGGCCATCCAGTAGTTGTCGAAGGGCAGGCCCAGCTCGATGGTCTGGTAGAGGATCGCCAGGTTGCCGAAGAGCACGGCCAGGACCAGGCGGGGCACACCCCGGAAGAACCAGGTGTAGAGCCAGGAGACGGTGCTCAGGACGGGGTTGCCGGACAGGCGCATCACGGCCAGGAGGATGCCCAGCACGATGCCGATGATCATGGACAGCACGGTGGCGCTGATCGTGATCCACACGCCTCGGACGACGGGGTCCGAGAACATGTGCTCCATCATGAACGGCCAGTTGAAGGCGTCGTTCGTGAAGAGCATGTGCACGAACATCGCCGCGAGGAGCAGGACGAGGCCGGCGGCCACCCACCGTTCGGGGTAGCGAACGGGGACGGCGGTGATGGGTTCGGCCGATCGGCCCGGAGCCTTCTTCTCGGGCTCCGGGCCGTCCACCGGTGCGGTCGGTGAGGACACAGGTCGGACTTTCGCTCGGTGACGGACGGGGGAGGTCTTCCCTTATCCCTCGGTGGCCGGGTTCACCTCGGCGGACTCCAGACCGCCGGCCTCGACACCCCACTCGCCGAGCACCTGCTCGTAGGTGCCGTCCTCGATCATGGCGTTGAAGGCGGCGGCGATGGCGTCGGCCAGCTCGGTGCCCTCCTTGTGGGTGAGGATGCCGTAGGGAGCGGCGTCGTACTGCTCGCCGATGAACTCCAGCACGCCTTCGCCGGTCTGCTCCAGGGCGTAGGCCGAGGTGGGCATGTCGGCGAGGGAGGCGTCGTTGACACCGGACACGACGGTCTCGGTGGCCAGCGGCTGGCTCTCGAACTTCTGGATGGTGATCGGGTCCTCGCCGGCGTCGACACAGGCCTGGCTGCGGGCCTCGATGTCCTCGTCGTGCGTGGTGTCGGACTGGACCGCGACGCGCATGCCGCAGGCGTTGTCGGGGTCGACGCTCTGCGGGTTGCCGTCCTGGGCGAACCACTGGGTGCCGGAGGAGAAGTAGGAGATCATGTTGACCTGCTCCATGCGCTCCTCGGTGATGGTGAAGGAGGAGGAGCCCAGGTCGTAGGTGCCGGTGTCGACGCCGATGATGATGGAGTCGAACGTGGTGGGCTGCCAGTCGGCTTCGAGGTCCAGCTTGCCGAGGGCGGCTTCGAGCAGGTCGACGTTGAAGCCGAGGACGGTCTCGCCGTCGGGGTCCAGGTACTCACCGGGCGGGTAGGAGGCCTCCACACCGATCGCGACCGTACCCGCCTCGGCGATGTCGGCGGGCACCAGGGCCGCCAGTTCCTCGTCCACCTCGACGGCGGGCTTCTCGGGCGTCGCGGTGTCCTCACCGGGTTCGTCGGAACCACCGCAGGCGCTCAGTGCGAGGACGCCGGCCAGGGCGAGGGCGCCGACGGAGAAGGGCGTGGACAGGGGCTTGTGCAGGTCCATCGTGGATCTCCTTCTGGAGCACGAAGTGCCTGGTCGGAGTCGGGTTCGTGGCCCCTTCCCCCGAACCAGAGCGACATACGGTGCGATGTGTGACGAATGTTGATATGCCGGTGCCGTCCTATGTTGCCGACCCGCGATTTTCCTGTGGTCACCGTTGTGAGAGGATTGCGTAACGGGTCATCCCCGTGAGAGAGGCGTCCGCGCAGAACTCGCATAAGAGTCAGGCGAAGCACGACCCTCCCCGGCGACATCACCGGTCATGGCCGACCGGCGTCGTGGAGGTCACCCCTAGCACAGATCCGGCTTCGCGCGCGGTACGCACCCACCCATTCGCCCCGTCATGGCCGACGGCGGCGTACCGAAAGACCTTGAAGGGTTTTCGATGACCAGCGAGTCCTCTTCGCGTACCCGGAATCAGCATCTCGACGACGATCCCGCTTTCGCCCTGCACCGCGGCGGCAAGCTCCAGGTGACCTCCACCGTCGACGTCCACGACCAGGAGGGCCTGTCCCTCGCCTACACCCCCGGCGTCGCCCGTGTCTGCGACGGCATCGCCGACACGCCCGAACTGGTGGAGGACTACACCTGGCGGAGCAACCTGGTCGCCGTCGTCACCGACGGCACCGCGGTCCTCGGCCTGGGCGACATCGGCCCCGAGGCCTCCCTGCCGGTCATGGAGGGCAAGTCGCTGCTGTTCAAGCAGTTCGGCGACGTCGACTCCGTGCCGATCGCGCTGGCCTGCACCGACGTCGACGAGATCGTCGAGACGGTCGTGCGGATGTCCCCGTCCTTCGGCGGCATCAACCTTGAGGACATCTCCGCTCCGCGCTGCTTCGAGATCGAGAAGCGCCTGCGCGAGCGGCTGGACATCCCCGTCTTCCACGACGACCAGCACGGCACCGCCATCGTCACCGTGGCCGCCCTGCACAACGCCGCCCGCTTCACCGGGCGCACCCTCGGTGACCTGCGCGCCGTGGTCTCGGGCGCGGGCGCGGCCGGGATCGCCGTCACCAAGATGCTCATCGACGGCGGCATCGGCGACATCGCCGTCGCCGACTCCAAGGGCATGATCTACGACGGCCGCGAGGGCCTGACCCCGGTCAAGCGAGAGCTGGCCGCCATCAGCAACAAGGCGGGCCTGCGCGGCTCCATCGAGAGCGCCCTGGCCGGCGCCGACGTGTTCATCGGCCTGTCCGCCGGTGAGGTCCCGGAGAACGTCGTCGCCACCATGGCCGAGAACTCGATCGTCTTCGCCATGGCCAACCCCAACCCGGAGATCCACCCGGACGTCGCCCGCAGGTACGCGAGCGTCGTCGCCACCGGGCGCAGCGACTTCCCCAACCAGATCAACAACGTGCTGGCCTTCCCGGGTGTGTTCCGAGGCGCCTTCGACGCCCGGGCCACCGCCATCACCGAGAACATGAAGCTGGCCGCCGCCACGGCGCTGGCCGCCCTCGTCGGTGACGACCTGTCCGCGGACTACGTCATTCCGAGCCCCTTCGACGAGCGGGTGGTCCCGGCGGTCGCCGCCGCGGTCGCCGCCCAGGCCCGCGAGGACGGCGTCGCCCGCCGCTAAGGCGTGTTCCGTGGATGCCGCCCGTCGCGAGCGCCGTCCCGGTGCGGCTCTCGCAAGGCCGAAGAAGGAGTCATCCCGGTGTGGCTGTCGACTGATGAGAACGCGGCGAGAGCTGTGCCGGGGCGTCGCGCAGCAGGGTGAGTATCCGCGGAACACGCCTTAGGGCGTGTTCCGCGGACGGCGGGGCCGGTGTTCCCACACCGGCCCCGCCGTTCGTCCTCGGGGCGGGGCGGTCCCCCGCCGCCGACGCCTCGGCCCCGGCGGGAAAGGGCCCGGAGGGCGTGCCCCCGCGGCGCCCCTCCGGACCCTTCGTCGTCCTGCGGCTACTTCTCGTCGGACCTGTCGGCGGGGTCGTCGACCACCTGGCTCCAGGGGTCGCCGCCGGCCTGTGGCATGGGCCGGGCGGCCTTGGGCTCCTCCGCCTCGGATTCCTTCGCCTCGGGCTTCTCGGCGGCGGGCGCCTCGGGCCCGGCGGCCTTCGGCTCCGACCGCCCGGTCCCGGATCCCGGTTCCGGGGCCTTCGTCCCGGTGGACCCGGGCTCCGGGGTGTCGGGCCCGTCGCCCGACCCCTCGGTGCCCTCCTCGTGAGGCGGGCCCCAGTGGCGCACGTCCCGGCGGATCACCTCGACGGTGTCGTCCAGGATGCGGCGCAGGTCGTGCACCGCGGCCTCGCCGACCGTGCCTGCCTCCCGGGCCACGTCGCGCACCCGGTCGCTGAAGTCGTGCAGGGCCTGCTCGAACTCCGAGGAGCGCTCGGCGCCGCCTCGGCCCCAGACGGCACCGAAGGCGCCGAAGCCCTGGGCGAACCGTTCCCACTCGCGCGACCAGCGGGTGCCGTCGTCACAGGAGCGGTCCCGCTCGCGCTCCTCCCGGGTCTCCTCGCCGGACCGGGCCTTCTCGCCTCCGGGGGACTCCTTCCGTTCGGCGGTCGGGGTCTCCTCGGCGGGGGCCTTCGGAGCCGTCCGCTCGGAGGACGCGCGTTCGGAGTCGGCGCGCCGGGCGCCGCCCGCCGCGAACTTCAACTCCTCGCGCAGCGAGCCGATGGTCTCGCGCACGTCCTTTTTGACCGCCCGCGCGATGTCGCGCACCGAGTCGGTGATCTCCCGCTCCAGGTCGTGCAGATCCCCTTCGCGCGCCCTCAACTCCTCACGTCCCTTGTCGGTGAGGCTGTAGACCTTGCGGCCCCCCTCCTCGGTGTGGGTGACCAGGCCCTCCTCCTCCAGGCGGGCCAGCCGTGGGTAGATGGTGCCGGGGGAGGGCGAGTACACGCCCAGGAACCGGTCCCGGAGCAGGCTGATGATCTCGTAGCCGTGCCGGGGACTCTCGTCCAGCAGCTTGAGCAGGTAGAGCCGCAGCCTGCCGTGGCCGAAGAAGGTGCTCATTCATGCCCCCTCGGGGATCGCGGCCGGGGTCTCGGGCGCGCGGCGCAGCAGCGCGGTCCGGCCTGAGGCGGAGTTGATGGTGATGGTCGCGGGATCGACGCCGCCGCCGATGCGTCCGCTCAGGACGGTGCGGGCGCGCCCACCGCTCCGCTCCAGACCGAAGTCGGAGTCCACGGTGGCGGTGGCGGTGCGGATCTCCACCGAGGCGGAGGTGTCCGCGGGCACCCGCAGCGCGATCTCGCCGGAGACCGTGTTGAGCCGGACCCGACCGGCCGGGGCCACGTCGGTGTCGGCCAGCACGGAACCGGACACGGTCTTGGCGCTCAGCGAGGCGACGCGTCCGCCCGCAACGGCCAGTTGTCCGCTGACGCTGTTGAAGGTCAGCCCGCCCTCGACCCCCCGCAGGGAGGCGTTGCCCGAGACGGTGTTGACGTCGGTCTCGCCGCCCGTCCCGTCCAGGGTGATCTCGCCCGAGGCGGTCTTGAGGCGGGTTCGAGAGCCCACGCCCGCCACCACGATCGGTGCGCTCATGGTGGCCACCTCGACCGGGCAGTCCCGGGGGACGCGCAGGTTCACGGTGGCGCTGCGCCGCCGCATCTGCTTGTATCCGCCCAGTTGGACCGGGCGCAGCCGTTCCAGCAGCCCCGATCCGGTCAGGTCCTCGTAGTGGATGGTGAGGATCCCCGCCTCCTGGACCGCCAGGAGGGGTTCGCCGACGATGTCGGTGACCTCGAAGGTGACCGGATCGTCGGTGGGGATGATGTTGACCTGACCGCCGAGGATCCGGACCCGCAGGGCCACGATCCCGTCGATGGTCTGGGTCGTCGGCCTGTCGATGGTCCAACGTGCCATCGTGTGCACCCCTTCGCTCGCTCTGTTGCCTTCACGATATGTCGCGAGTCCGGCGAACTCAAGATATGTCGCGGATTCTCGGGGACACGTCCGGGTTCTCCCCGAGACCGGACCCGGGAACGCCGAAGGGGCCCGGGATCTCTCCCGGGCCCCTTCGAAGGCGGTCCCTACTCCTCGTCCTCGTCGTCCAGCCGGGCCAACCAGGTGGCCAACCGGTCGATCGGGGTCTCGAACTCGGGGTTCACGTCGGTGAACGTCCGCAGCTGCTCGGCGAGCCAGGCGAAGCTGACCTCCTCCTCGCCGCGGCGCCGTTCCAACTCCTCGATTCCGCGATCCGTGTAGTACACGAGGCGTCCCTAGTCCGCGGGCGGGAAGACCGTGTCCACCAGGGCGCGCTGCTCCGCCTCGTGCCGCTTGGCCGAACCGGCCGCGGGGGAGGAGGAGGCCGGACGCGAGATCCGGGTGAACGGGCGGTCGAGCTGCTCGGAGAAGACCAGGGCGACGAACGGCCAGGGGCCCATGTTCGCCGGCTCCTCCTGGACCCACAGGACCTCGCCGGCGTCCGGGTAGGACCTGAGCTGCTCGCGGATCTCCTCGATCGGCAGCGGGTAGAGCCGCTCCGTGCGGATGATCGCGGTGTGCTTGTCACCGCTCTTGCGACGCGCGGCGTCCAGATCGTAGTAGATCTTGCCCGAGCACAGCACCACGCGGCGGACCTTCTCCGGGGTGATCGAGTCGTCCGTGATGAGCGGCCGGAAGTGCCCCGAGGTGAACTCCTCGGTCGCCGAGGTCGCGGCCTTCAGGCGCAGCAGCGACTTGGGCGTGAAGATGACCAGCGGGCGCTCGAACGGCGACTTCGCCTGCCAGCGCAGCAGGTGGAAGTAGCTCGCCGGGGTGCTCGGCATCGCGACGGTCATGTTCTCCTGCGCGCACTGCTGGAGGAACCGCTCGATCCGGGCCGAGGAGTGGTCCGGGCCCTGGCCCTCGTAGCCGTGCGGCAGCAGCAGGGTGACGCTGGAGCGCTGGCCCCACTTCTGCTCGCCGGAGCTGATGTACTCGTCGATGATGGTCTGGGCGCCGTTGACGAAGTCGCCGAACTGCGCCTCCCACATCACCAGCGCCTCGGGGCGGGTGAGCGAGTAGCCGTACTCGAAGCCCAGCGCCGCGTACTCGCTCAGCAGCGAGTCGTGGACGTGGAACTTCACGGTGCCGTTGTCGAACTGCTTGAGCGGCGTGTAGGGCTCGCCGGTCTCGCGGTCCACCAGGGCGGCGTGTCGCTGACCGAAGGTACCGCGGCGGCTGTCCTGGCCGATCAGGCGGATCGGGTGCTCGTCCAGCAGCAGTCCGCCGAAGGCCAGCAGCTCGCCGGTCGCCCAGTCCACCGCGTCGTTCTCGACCATCGTCGCCCGGCGGGTCAGCTGCGGGGCCAACCGCGGGTGCGGGGTGAAGCCCTCGGGCATGTTCACCTGGGTGTCGATGATCCGCTTGACCGCCTCCGCGCTGATCGCGGTCTCCACGGAGGAGTGGTCCAGGCGGCCCTCGGTGAACACCTCGGGCTTGACCACGGCACCCGGCTCGATCGGCTTCCTGTCGGCCTCACGGGTCTCCGTGAAGGCGCGCTCCAGTTCGGTCTGGTAGTCGCGCAGCGCCGACTCGGCCTCCTCCACCGTGATGTCGCCGCGGCCGATGAGGGCCTCGGTGTACAGCTTGCGGGTGGAGCGCTTGGCGTCGATGACGTTGTACATCAGCGGCTGGGTGAACTCGGGGTTGTCCCCCTCGTTGTGGCCGCGGCGCCGGTAGCAGACGAGGTCGATGACGACGTCCTTGTTGAACGCCTGGCGGTAGGAGAAGGCCAGGTGCGCGACCCGGACCACGGCCTCGGGGTCGTCCCCGTTGACGTGGAAGATCGGCGCCTGCACCATCCGCGCCACGTCGGTGGCGTAGACGCTGGAACGGCTGTCGGACGGCGAGGTGGTGAAGCCGACCTGGTTGTTCACGATGATGTGGACCGTGCCGCCCGTGCGGTAACCCCGCAGCTGGGACAGGTTGAGGGTCTCGGCGACCACGCCCTGCCCGGCGAACGCCGCGTCACCGTGGATGAGGATCGGCAGCACCGTGAAGCCGTGCGGGCCCTTGTCGAGCAGGTCCTGCTTGGCGCGGACGATGCCCTCCAGGACCGGGTCGACGGTCTCCAGGTGGGACGGGTTCGCGGCCAGGGAGATCTGGATCTTCTCGCCCTCGCGGGTCTGGAAGACGCCCTCGGTGCCCAGGTGGTACTTGACGTCACCGGAGCCGTGCGCGCTGCGCGGGTCGAGGTTGCCCTCGAACTCACCGAAGATCTGCCCGTAGGACTTGTCGCAGATGTTGGCCAGCACGTTGAGGCGACCGCGGTGGGCCATACCGATCATGGCCTCGTCCAGCCCGCCCTTGGCGGCCTTGGAGATCACACCGTCGAGCAGCGGGATGAGGGACTCGCCGCCCTCCAGGGAGAAGCGCTTCTGACCCACGTACTTGGTCTGTAGGAAGGTCTCGAACGCCTCGGCGCTGTTGAGCCGGTGCAGGATGTGGAGCTGCTCGTCACGTTCGAGCTTCTCGTGCTCGCGCTCGACGTGCGCCTGGATCCACTCCCGCTCCTCCGGGCTCTGGATGTGCATGTACTCGATACCCACCGTGCGGCAGTAGGTGTCGCGCAGCACGCCCAGGATGTCGCGCAGCTTCATGACCTGCTTGCCGCCGAAGCCCCCGGTCGGGAACTCGCGGTCCAGGTCCCACAGGGTCAGGCCGTGCTGGAGCACGTCCAGGTCCGGGTGCTTGCGCTGCTCGTGGTCGAGCGGGTTGGTGTCGGCCATGAGGTGGCCGCGCACGCGGTAGGCGTGGATCAGCTCCTGGACCCGGGTGGTCTTGTCGAGCTGGGTGGCCGTGTTGACGTGGATGTCCTGCACCCAGCGGACCGGCTCGTACGGGATCCGCAGCGAGTTGAAGATCTCGTCGTAGAAACCGTTCTCGCCCAGCAGCAGCTGGTGGATGCGGCGCAGGAACTCACCCGACTGCGCACCCTGGATGATGCGGTGGTCGTAGGTGGAGGTCAGCGTCATGACCTTGCTGATGCCCAGCTCGGCCAGCGTGTCGGCGGACGCGCCCTGGAACTCGGCCGGGTACTCCATCGCGCCGACGCCCAGGATGGTGCCCTGGCCCGGCATGAGGCGCGGGACCGAGTGCACGGTGCCGATGCCGCCGGGGTTGGTGAGGCTGATGGTGGTGCCCTGGAAGTCGGGCACGCCCAGCTTGTTGGTGCGGGCCTTGCGGACCAGGTCCTCGTAGCCGCTCCAGAACTCCATGAAGTCCATCTCGTCGGACTTCTTGATGGAGGGCACGACCAGCTGACGGGAACCGTCCGGCTTCTGGAGGTCGATCGCCAGGCCGAAGTTCACGTGCTTGGGCTTGGCGACACCGGGCTTGCCATCGATCTCCGTGTAGGAGTGGTTCATCTCGGGCATGGCCTCCAGGGCCTTGACCATGGCGTAGCCGATGAGGTGGGTGAAGGAGACCTTCCCACCGCGGCCGCGCCGGAGATGGTTGTTGATGACGATCCGGTTGTCGAAGAGGAGCTTGACCGGCACCGCGCGCACACTCGTCGCGGTGGGCATGGTCAGGCTCGACTCCATGTTGGTCGCGGTGCGCGCGGTTGCTCCGCGCAGTCGCTCCTCGTCGACCCGAAGGGCCTCGTCCGCGTTCTCGGCCGCCTTGGCGGGGGCCGGCGCGGCGGGCTTCTTCTTCTCGGGTGCGGCGGTGGCGGTGGTGGCGGCGGGGGTCGTGCCACTCTGCGCCTTGGCGGTGGCACCCCCGCCCTTCGCACCGGCCGCCTCCGCGGTCTTGTAGTCCGCGAAGAAGTTCCACCAGGCCTTGTCGACCGCGTTCGGGTCGTTCAAGTACTTCTGATAAAGCTCCTCGACCAACCACTCGTTGGGACCGAAGTCTGTCAGGGGTTGAGACGCCTCAGACGACACGGCGGAGATCGCCCACTTCCGCAGCTCGCTTGTCAATGTGTAGGAAGACGGGTGGCTGCCGGCTGGCGGGCTCAACGAACGAACAAGGGGCTCTCCGCATGGCGGAAGGCCAGTCTGACCAGGCCGGCACTCGTCGGGTACCAGGCTACTTGTACCGGCATCCTCTCGGGGAACACGAGCCTTGTTGAAACTAGGAGATAGCTAACATTTTTTCACAATCCCCTTGCCACTACGTGCCGGTAACTATGCGTAACGTGCTCGACCTGTCTGGTTTATGGGTGTTTGTGGGCTTTCTGAAGTGTGAACCCGTTGTCCGCCATCGGCCGGCGTCGATGTGTTCTGTACCACTCTCGATGTCGAGATTCCCCGGGAACCCGATCCCGCGTCGCCCCGTCGGAGTGGGTGCAAGCGACCGGGCAGGACGGCCGGGTCCCATCGCCGACGTTCCCAGCGGGAGCGATGGGACCCGGGCCCGGTCGTCGCACTCTTCCACCGTCCCCACCACCTTTCCCTCCTGTAACGGTCGGCCGCGCTCGTGAAACGCCGGTGAACCGCGCCGAGGATGTACGGATCTGTGCGCTCTTCGGAGTTCTCCCACGCCGGAGCGCCTCCCGTGCCAAGATCGCGATACGCGCACAGAGGATCACGGCAGGGGTGGGAGAAGCCCATGAAGGGCCTGGGGGAACTGGAAGCCGCCATCATGGACGCGCTGTGGCGCTCCGACGAACCGCTGCCGGTGCGGCTCATCCACGAGACGATGGTCTACGACCGCGAGATCGCCTACACGACGGTCATGACGGTCGCCGGGATCCTCTTCAACAAGGGCCTGCTGGACCGGGAGAAGCGCGGTCGCGCCTGGGTGTACTGGCCGCGCGAGTCCCACGCCGAGTACACCGCGCGGGTCATGGACGAGATCCTCGACACCGGCCCCGGGCCCGAGGCGACCCTGCGCAGCTTCGTCGAACGCTTCAGCGACGAGGAGATGGCCCACTTCCACCGGGTGCTCAGCCAGGTCCGCCTCAACCGGGGCGTCGCCAGCTAGGGACCCCGGGCCGGGTCACGGGAGTCGGCGCAGGCGGCGCACGCCCGGAACGGCCAGCGCCATCAGGGCGGCCGCCACGGTCAGCGCGGCCGTCAGCTTCAGCGCCGGGCCCGGTCCCACCGCGGCCGCCACCGGGCCGATCGCGATCTGCCCGATCGGCAGCGCCGCGAACGATCCCAGGGCGTCGTAGGAGTACACCCGGGACAGCCGGTCCGCCGGCACGTTCTCCTGCACCGAGACGTTCCAGGCCACCTCGAACTGCTCCATGGCCATCCCCGAGACGAACATGGCCGCGAGCAGCGGCAGCGGCGAGGCCGGTAGGGACAGGGCGTACAGCGGCACCGCCTGGACCGCGACCAGCGACACCCCGAACACGAGGGCGCGGCGCGGCAGCCACCGGGCCGCCAGGAACCCGCCCGCCAGCATCCCGGCGCTCTGCGCGGCCAGGATCAGCCCCCACGTGGCCCGGCCGAAGGTCTCGTCGGCGATCGCCGGCCCCAGCACCGCCACCGACGCCGACCAGGCCGCGTTGGTCACCGTGAACTGCGCGACGACGATCCACACCCAGGACCGGGCGGTGAACTCGCGCCAGCCCTCCACCAGGTCGCGCAGCACGTTCGCGCGTTCCGCGCCGCGTTCGCCCGCCGGGATCCGCAGCGTCAGGAACGCCGCTCCGGCCAGCGCGTACAGGACGGCGTCGAAGGTGATCGACCACCCCGGGCCGACGAACGCCACCGCCGCTCCGCCCAGGGACAACCCCATGACCGTCCCGCCGTTGCCCGCCAGCCGGATGACCGCGTTGGCCTGCTGGAGCAGGGAACGGGGCACCGTCTGCGAGGTCAGCGCGGCGGCCGCGGGCAGGTTCACCGCCGCCGCGGCCCCGTTCACCAGGCTCAGGACCACCATGAGCGGCAGCGACGCCGCCCCCGTCAGCAGGGCGGCGCCCAGCACCCCCTGGGAGAGGGCGGCCAGCGCGCACCCGCCGCGCAACACCAGGGAACGGGGGAGCCGGTCCGCGATGATCCCGCCCACCAGCAGCAGGACGATGTTCGCGATCGAACGCGCGCCGACCACCAGACCGACGTGGAGCGGGGAACCGGTCACGTCCAGTACGGCGAACGCCAGCGCGACGTTGGCCAGCCCGTTGCCCAGGGACATCAGCAGTCGACCCGTGGCCAGGGCCCGGAAGGGGCCGTACCGCAGCGGCGCACCCATCCCGGTCGCGCGCCCGGTCTCCTCGATGCCCGTCATGCCCGCCCCGTGCCCGTGATCCGCTCCCGGGCGATCATCCCGGGTCACGGAGCGGGTGTCGAAGCCTTTACGACAGCACCCAGCTGCGGCCCTCCGCGGCGAGCTTCTCCACCAGGGTCGCGCTGTCGTGCTCCTTGGCGAACAGGTGCTCGGGCCGGGTGATCGGCACGATCCACAGCCACCGCACCGGGTCGCCCTGGAAGGACAGCCCCGACGTGTCGGGCGGCACGTGGTCGGCGCGGGTGACCAGGGAGGAGGGGTCCTCCAACAACAACACGGCGCCCGCGCCCCGACGCATCGCCCGGTCCTCGGGGTTGTCCAGCCACTTCACCGTGTGCCCGGTACCGAACCAGGTCACCGCCCGCCAGGGGAAGGCCCCGATCCAGCGGAAGATCCGCGCGGCGTGATGCGCGGGCATGGTCGTGGCCAGGGCCAGTTCCACCCGCGCGTAGCGGGAGGTGTCGGCCATGTACCGGTCCAGGGTGGGCATCCTCTGCCCGCACATGCCCACGGTCGACAGGATCGTGAACGGCCGGTGCTCGGTGGGCGGGCGTTCCGAGACCCGCAACAGCGGCGGGTGGCCGTCGGACACGTCCCAGTAGTGGCCCGCCTCGCCCACGGTCCGGTTGAGGTGGCCCAGCACGGTGCGCTGCACGCTGCGCCACGCCCCAGAGGCCCGCCGCCAGTCCCAGTAGGCCTCGGCGTGCACCACGCGCGGCCACAACTGTCCCTTGAACGGGTCCAGCTCCCAGGCGTAGGCGCTGCGACCGATCGCCTCGCGCGCGTAGCCGGGCAGCCCGCTGTCCGCCTCGGCCCACCCGGGGATGACCGCGAGCAGACCCTCCTCGTCGACCAGGGCGACCCCGTCGCCCTCCTCGAACCACACGGCCCGCAGGCACGAGGGGTCGAACCGGGGGCGTCCCTGTGGATGCTTGGTGTGCCCCTCGGGCATGAGCGGCGCCCGGCCCTCGAACAGGCCGCCGCCCTCACTCGTGCGCGGGGCGATCTCGTGGTTGGCCAGCCATACCGGGACCCGGATGCGCCCACGGGCGTCCAACAGGTAGGCGGCCGTGGTCCGAGAGTCGCATTCGACGACGACACGGCGGCTCTGATAAGGGCTGATCTCGTCGAGCAGGACCTCGATCCCTGTCACCGGCCCTCCCGCGTGCCGATCGACGCCATCGGGCCCGAACCGACCCGTCCGCACAGTGCGTAGAATCGACGGTAGTGCCCTGACAGGCGGAGCCGCACCGCAGCCGCGTATAGGTCGTATAACGACACGAGCCGCCGCCTTCCGCACCGGGCCGAGACCATCGACTCCATCCCTTACGGACTCTCTATGCCCGCCGAGCTCACCTTTGTCGCCCCCCGCCGTGCCAAACCGCCCCGGCACCTGGCGGACCTCAGCCCCGAAGAGCGGGCGCGGGTCGTCGCGGAACTGGGGGAGAAGCCCTTCCGGGCCAAGCAGATCGCCAAGCACTACTTCGGCGGCCTGGAGTCGGACACCTCGGCCATGACCGACCTGCCCGCCGAGTCCCGCGAGAAGCTGGGCGAGGCGCTGCTGCCCCGACTCCTCACCCCGGTCAAGCACATCACCTGTGACAAGGGGATGACCCGCAAGACCCTGTGGAAGGCGTTCGACGGGGTGCTGTTCGAGTCGGTGCTGATGCGCTACCCGGACCGCGTCACCCTGTGCATCTCCTCACAGGCCGGCTGCGGCATGAACTGCCCCTTCTGCGCCACCGGACAGGCGGGTCTCACCCGCAACCTGTCCACCGGCGAGATCGTGGAGCAGGTCGTCGCCAGCGCCCGCGACCTGGCCCGCGGCGAGGTCGCCGGCGGTCCGGGGCGGATCAGCAACATCGTGTTCATGGGCATGGGCGAGCCCATGGCCAACTACAAGCGGGTCCTGGAGACGGTGCGCCGCATCACCGACCCGGTCCCCAACGGGCTGGGCATCTCCCAGCGCGGCGTCACCGTGTCCACGGTCGGTCTGGTCCCGGCGATCGACAAGCTCATCGCCGAGAGGATGCAGGTGCGCCTGGCGATCTCGCTGCACGCCCCCGACGACGAGCTGCGCGACGAGCTGGTGCCGATCAACACCCGCTGGAAGGTCGCCGAGGTGCTCGACTCCGCCTGGCGCTACGCCGGCACGACCGGCCGCCGGGTGTCCATCGAGTACGCGCTCATCAAGGACATCAACGACCAGGCGTGGCGGGCCGACCTGCTCGGGAAGCTGCTCAGGGGTCACCTGGTGCACGTCAACCTCATCCCGCTCAACCCCACGCCGGGGTCGAAGTGGACGGCGTCCCGACCGGAGGACGAGCGCGAGTTCGTCCGTCGCCTCCAGGCGCACGGCGTCTCGGTGACCGTGCGCGACACGCGCGGCCAGGAGATCGACGGGGCCTGCGGCCAGCTCGCGGCCACCGAGAGCTGACCCGGCCGGGTCCACGGTGGTCGAGACCGGGCTGGCCTTCGTCGTCGCCCTCGCGGCCGGGCTGGTCCCGGTCCTCAGCATCGAGGTCTACCTGTTGGGCGCCGTCGCCTTGACCGACGACGGGGCCCTGGTCGCCATGGCGGTCGCCGCCGGGCTGGGGCAGACCCTGGGCAAACTGCCCTACTACTACGCGGGCCGGGGAACCCTCTCGGCGCCGTGGCTGCGGCGCAGGACCGAGACCCCGGGCAAGTGGACCGAGCGGGCCGCCCGATGGCGTCGCCGCGCCGAGGAGCGCCCGCTGTGGGGCGTGGGCCTGCTGGCCCTCAGCTCCTTCGCCAGCATCCCGCCGTTCATGGTGGTCTCCGTGCTGGCGGGTGTGGTGCGGATGAACGTCGTCCTGTTCTCGGTGGTCACCCTCGCCACCCGCACCGCCCGTTTCCTCGTCATCGTCCTCGCCCCCGCCTGGGGGCTGTCCTTCCTCCCCTGAACCGCGCGCGGTCCCCGGGACGAGGGTCCCGGGGACGGCGCGGATCAGGCGGTGGTCAGGTCACGGCGGCGGAAGCCCGCCAGCGCGGCCGCGAAGGCGGCGACGACCACGGCCGACGCGATCGCCACCGGGACGACGTCGAAGTCGTCCAGCGGCGGTCGAGGCAGGATCCCGAACGCGCTCAGCTCCAGCGCCCAGTCCGGCATGCCCAGGAGCGCGCCGAGCATGGTGGCGAAGACGCTGTAACCCAGCCACACCCACACCAGCGAGGTCAACCGCGGCGCCACCCCCACGACCAGGGCGGACAGCGCGCCGAACGCCAGGGCCATCGGCAGCTGCGACAGCACCGCCTCCAGCATGGTGCCGATCCACGAGGAGTCGTCGGTGACGGCGAACGCGCCGATGCCGATGCCCAGGCCGCCCAGGACCACGATGAGGGTCGCCGACAGCACGCTCACCGCCAGCGCGGCGCCGTACCAGCGGATCCGGCCGACCGCGGTGGCCAGCACCACCTCGGCCCGCCCGGCCGTCTCCTCGGACCGGGCGCGCAGGACCGACAGTGCCGCGTAGGCCCCCGCCGCCATGATCACGTAGCCCGACATGACGCTCAGGAAGCCCGCGGTGGCGTCGTCGGAGGCGTCACCCAGGAGCGCGACGATGTCGGGGTTCTGTTCGAGCATCCCCTCGACCTCGGTGGCGAGCGTGCCGAAGGAGATGGCGAACAGGAAGACCGCCACGCTCCAGGCGATGATCGCCCCGCGCTGCTGACGCAGGTGGAGCGCGAGGACCCCGTTCAGCAGGGGTCCGGCCTCGGCCGGCCCCGGGCGGCCCGGGATCAGCCCGGCGCCCAGGTCCCGGCGTCGGGCCAGCGCGTAGGCGACACCGAACAGGAGGGCGATGGCCAGCGGGTACAGGGCCATGGGCCACCAGCGAGGGTCGTCGAAGATCCGTGTCTGCTGTACCCAGGCGAACGGGGACGCCCAGGACAGGGCGTTGCCGCCCTCCTCCGCCAGGTCGCCGACCACCCGGGCCATGAACAGGACGCCGACGGCCAGGAACGCCAGTCCGGAGGCGGCCCTTCCGTGTTCGGTGAGCTGGGCGCACACCGCGGTGATCGCCCCGAAGGTGAGTCCGGCCAGCCCCAGGCCCAGGCCGTAGACCAGCGAGTCGACGGTCTCCAGGCCGTAGCCGGCCATGACGGCACCGGTCAGTCCGCCGATGAGCAGGTTGATCGAGGCGATGGTGACCAGCGCCGCCGTCATCTGGGCGCCGGAGCCCAGGACCCCGGCCCGCAGCAGCTCGGCCCGTCCGCTCTCCTCCTCCGCCCGGGTGTGGCGGATCACGTGCAGGATGCTCATCACGGCCAGGGCGATGAGCAGGCTCATGGTCATCTCGTTGACCATCATCGGACCGAGCGTGTAGTCGTCCAGCCCGTAACCCGGACCGCCGAAGACGACACCGGTGGGCGTCTCCATGAGAGCCGCCCGCGCCTGGCGCTGGGCGGGGGTCGAGAACGTCTCGTCGAGGGTGGGGACGGTCATGGCGGTGACGCCGACCAGGGAGAGCGTCCATACCGACAGGCGGACGCGGTCGCGACGCAGAATGAACCGGGTGAGCGTCCCGGTGCCGGTGAGGGCGCTCATTTCGCGTTTCCCCCGTCACCGTCGAGGACGGCCGTCTCGTCGCCGTAGTGGCGCATGAACAGCTCTTCGAGCGAGGGCGGATTGCTCACCAGGGAGCGCACGCCCAGCGCGGTGAGCGCGCGCATGACGGTGTCGACGTGTTCGTTGTCCACGTCGAAGGAGACCCGGTCGCCGTCGGCGGCGAGATCGTGCACGCCGGTCAGCGCCCCCAGGGCGCGGGGGTCGCCGATGACCGTGGCCCGGACCGAGGACCGGGTGAGGTGTCGCAGGTCCTCCAGGGTCCCCGATTCCACGGTCCGGCCCTGGCGGATGATCGTGACGGTGTCGCAGAGCTTCTCGACCTCGGACAGGATGTGGCTGGACAGCAGTACGGTCCGCCCCCGTTCCTTGAGTTCCAGGACGCACCGCGTGAACACGGCCTCCATGAGCGGGTCCAGGCCGGAGGTGGGTTCGTCGAGGATGAACAGCTCGGCGTCGGAGGCCAGCGCCGCGACCAGCGCGACCTTCTGCCGGTTGCCCTTGGAGTAGGTGCGCGCCTTCTTGGTGGGATCCAGCTCGAAGCGGGCCAGCAGGTCCTCCTTGCGCGCCTTGTCGAGCCCGCCGCGCAGCCGCCCGAGCAGGTCGATGGCCTGGCCGCCGGTCAGGTTGGGCCACAGGGCGACGTCGCCGGGGACGTAGGCCAGCCGCCGGTGCAGGGTGACGGCGTCCTTCCAGGGGTCTCCGTCGAGCAGGCGAACGGTTCCCCCGTCCGCCTTGAGCAGGCCGAGCAGGACACGGATGGTGGTGGACTTGCCGGAGCCGTTGGGGCCGAGGAAACCGGCGATCCTGCCGGTCTCGACGGTCAGGTCCAGCCCGTCCAAGGCCTGGAACCGGCCGAAGTACTTGTCGACGCCGCGCGCGTCGATGGCGGGTGATGCCATGGTGGGGATCTCTTCTCTCTTCCGGTGGGGGGACGCCCGAGGGCCTGGTGGGTCAGCGGGACTCCTCGGGCGGGTCGCTGACGTACATCAGGTAGGCGTCGAGCATCTTCCGGTCGGTGAAGAGGCCTTCGCAGTAGAGCTCCAGCGCGGGAAGCATGTACTCCTCCGTCCACTCCTGGAGGAAGCGCGAGAAGTCGACCCGTTCCTCCCCCGGCCGCTCGGCGAGGGCCATCAGAAGCGATCCGCTGATCATGTTCGCCAGGAACCGGGCCCGCTTGCGCGGGTCCCGGCTGGGGCGGATGTTCCCGGCCCCCTCCCCGGCGGCGAGGTACTCCTCGACGTCCCGGACCATCCGTTCGTGCAGGGCCAGGCCGAGGGGGCCGCCCTCCTGGAGGGAACGGATGATGTAGGCCATCAGAGGGGCGAACTCCTCCAGATGGGACAGATGACGGAAGGAGCGCATGGGGTCGGGGGAGGTCACCGATTCCATTTTGGCCTCGTGGATGATCGCGAAGACGTGATCGTCGCAGGCCTTGCGCAAACCCGCCTTGGAACCGAAGTGGTGGATGACCAGGCCGGGGGACACCCCCGCCTTTTCCGCGATGGTCCGCACGGTCACCTTGAACCCGTGCTCGCCGAAGCACACGACCGCGGCGTCGCGGATCCGGGCGCGCGCGGTGAGGTCGGTCGAGTCGGTTGAACCCATGTTCAATAGATTAAACAGGCGTTCAGTCGGATGGCAAGGGGGTCGTCGTACACTCGTGGCACGGCGCCTCCGGGCGTCCCGTGTCGACGAGGAGAGGTCCGATGGTGCAGGTCGCGGTCGCCCAGTTCGCCCCCGGTCAGGACAAGGCCGAGAATCTGCGCTCGGTGGCGCGGCTGGCCGCGCGGGGCGCGGCGCTCGGTGCCCGGGTGGTACTGCTGCCCGAGTACACGATGTTCACCGCGTCCCGTACCGACCACCGCTACGTCGAGGCGGCCGAGCCCCTGGACGGGGCGTTCGTCTCGGCCGCCGCCGACACCGCCCGCCGCGAGGGCGTCCACCTGGTGTTGGGCGTCAACGAACGCACCGGGGACGGAACGCACTTCACCAACACGCTCGTCGCGCTCTCCCCGGCCGGGGAGAGGGTCGCGCTCTACCGCAAGATCCACCTGTACGACGCGTTCGGTGTCAGGGAGTCGGACGTGGTCGCCGCCGGACCCGTGGAGAAGCCGGAGACCTTCACCGTCGACGACGTGACGTTCGGCCTTCAGACCTGTTACGACCTGCGCTTCCCCGAGATCACCCGGCGGATCGTCGATGCCGGGGCGCACGTGGTGCTGCTGGCCGCACAGTGGGTGCCCGGTCCGCTCAAGGAGGAGCACTGGCGGACCCTGGCGCGCGCCCGGGCGGTGGAGAACACCGTCTACGTCGCCGCGGCCGGTCAGTCGGCGCCCACGGGCGCGGGCAACAGCATGGTCATCGACCCCATGGGAACGCCGATCGCGGCGTTGGGGGAGCAGACCTTCGAGGTCGCCGTAGCCGAGGTTTCGGCCGTTCGGGTGGAGGAGGTGCGGATGGTCAATCCCGCACTGGAGATGCGCCGTTTCTCGGTGATCGCGCGCGACCGGTCCCTGTAGGGCTCTCGGGAGATCCTTCCCGTATACCGGACAAAGTGGGTGAAGACGCCGAACGAAGAAGGGGTCTTCCCAGGCTTAGTTACTTAGGGTTATGATCTCCCTGCACGGAGTGATTTAGATTGGTCCGGACCCTTCCAGGTGCCTAGCGCCTCTGATTGAATAAAGAGCCGGTAACTATCGGCCCGCCAGACTGTCCTAAACCACGGGGGGAGCAAGGACATTGCGCGGAACGAGCACGATGTGCGCATCGGAAGCGGTGTCCGACGCCGCGTCCGACGGGTACGTGTAC
The DNA here is from genome assembly GCF_028882275.1 of Nocardiopsis sp. N85. Taxonomy (GTDB): domain Bacteria; phylum Actinomycetota; class Actinomycetes; order Streptosporangiales; family Streptosporangiaceae; genus Nocardiopsis; species Nocardiopsis lambiniae. The sequence continues at coordinate 59,596 of NZ_JARBUT010000003.1, read as the reverse complement.
GACCCGGAATCGCTGAGCGCGGAGCAGTGCACGGGGGATGCCTGCGTCGCCTGCCACACGCGATGGCCCCGACCGAGGATCGCCCTCGGCCTTCTGCCGGACGGGGCGCCGGTGTTCGGTTGTGGTGACTGCGCGGCGCTCATCGGCGCCGGCCCGTTGGTCGCCGCCGACAGCCGGGTCTTCGCCGCCCGCTGAGGAAGAGCATGGTCGCGCTCCGGGTCCAAGGGGGAGAGGCGGACCCGGAGCGCTCCCGTCGGCGCACCCGCTTCCATGGGGAGGAGGGGAATTGAGCGCGCCTTTCCCGGAATGGTCCCGAACCGACGATCGCGCCGCCGGTCACGCCCCGTGAGGGGCGGACGACATCCACGATACTCCGTGTCGTCCGTCGCCGACCGTTGGTGAGACGCATCCGTCCGGTATTTCCTTGAACTACGAACAGTCCCGAATGTCCGTTATCCGTTGGTGGGGAAACCCAGGTCCACGCCCCCGGCCGGCCGCGTCCCCGGGTCGATCCACCGGGCGGTGACCGCCTTGGTCCGGGTGTAGAAGTGCACACCCTCGGTCCCGTGCGCGTGCGAGTCGCCGAACAGCGACTGCTTCCAACCGCCGAACGAGTAGTAGGCCATCGGCACCGGGATCGGCACGTTGATCCCGACCATCCCCACCTCGACCTCGTTCTGGAACCGTCGGGCCGCGCCACCGTCGTTGGTGAAGATCGCCGTCCCGTTGCCGTACGGGTTGTCGTTGATCAGCTTCACCGCGGCGTCGTAGTCGTCCACCCGCAGCACGCTCAGCACCGGACCGAAGATCTCGTCCCGGTAGCAGGACATCTCCGGGCCCACGTGGTCGAGCACCGTCGGGCCCAACCAGAACCCGTCGCCGCCACCGCCCAGGATCGGGTGCACCCGGCCGTCCACGGCCAGCGTCGCACCCTCGCGCACCCCCGACTCCAGGTAGGAGGCCACCTTGTCCCGGTGCTCGCGCGTGACCAGCGGGCCCATCTCGCTGCGGTCGTCGTCGCCGGGGCCCACCAGCAGCCGGGACACCCGCTCCTTGATCTTCGCCACGAGCTCGTCGGCGACCGAGTCCACCGCGACCACGGCGGAGATGGCCATGCAACGCTCGCCCGCCGAACCGAAACCGGCCGACACCGCCTGGTCGGCGGCCAGGTCCAGGTCGGCGTCGGGCAGCACCACCATGTGGTTCTTGGCCCCGCCCAGCGCCTGCACCCGCTTACCGTGCTCGGCCGCCGTCCGGTAGATGTAACGGGCGATCGGGGTCGAACCCACGAAGCTGACCGCCGCGACGTCCGGGTGCTCCAGCAGCGCGTCCACGGCCTCCTTGTCGCCCTGGACCACGCTGAACACGCCCTCGGGCAGCCCGGCCCGCTCCCACAGCTCGGCGATCAGCGACGACGCCGACGGGTCCTTCTCGCTCGGCTTGAGCACGAACGCGTTGCCGCAGGCGATCGCCACCGGGAACATCCACATCGGCACCATCGCCGGGAAGTTGAACGGCGTGATGCCGACGACCACGCCCAGCGGTTGCAGAATGGAGTAGGAGTCCACACCCGTGGACACGTTCTCGGAGTAGCCGCCCTTGAGCAGGTGCGGGATGCCGCAGGCGAAGTCCACGACCTCCAGTCCGCGCGCCACCTCGCCCTGGGCGTCGGAGAACACCTTGCCGTGCTCGGCGCTGATCGCCTCGGCCAGGCGGTCGCGCTCGGCGTTGAGCAGTTCCCGGAACCGGAACAGGATCTGCACCCGTCGCGACAGCGACGTGTCGCGCCAGGCCGGGAAGGCGGCGCGGGCCGCGGCCACCGCCGCGTCGACCTCCTTCTGTCCCGCGAGGTCCACGGTGCCGGTGACCAGGCCCGAGGCCGGGTTGTGGATGTCCCCTTGGCGCTCGGCCGGGCCCTCGTACCGGCGCCCGCCGATCCAGTGGGTGACGTGCTTGCCCATCTTCGTCGTCTCCTTCGGTCCTCTAGGCTTCGGCGTCGACCGCGCGCACGGCGTCGATCAGCAGGTCGCGGCCCTCGGCCGCGTCCTCGGCGGACAGGGTCAGCGGCGGGGCCATCCGCAGCACGTTGCCGTGCACGCCGCCCTTACCGACCAGCAGGCCGCGCTCACGGGCGGCCTCCAGCACCTTCCCGGCCAGCGGGGAGGAGGGGGCGCCGGTGCGCGGGTCGACCATCTCCACGGCGAACATCAGGCCCTTGCCGCGCACGTCGGCCACCGACGGCAGCCCGGTCAGTGGGCGCAGACCCTCGATGATGAGAGAGCCCTGGCGCAGCGCGTTCCCCTGGAGGTCGTGCTCCAGGACGTGGTCGAGGGTGGCGCCGGCCGCCGCCATCGACACCGGGTTGCCGCCGAACGTCGCCACGCCCAGCGCCGACAGCCCGTCCATGAGGTCACCGCGCGCCACGACGCCGCCGACCGCGAAGCCGTTGCCCAGACCCTTGGCGAAGGTCATCGCGTCCGGCGTCACGCCGTGGGCGCCGATGCCGAAGAAGCTCGTGCCGGTGCGCCCCCAGCCCGTCTGCACCTCGTCGGAGACGAACAGGATGCCCTGCTCGTCCAGCACCTCCTTGTAGGCGGCGTACAGGCCGTCCGGCGGCATGGCGAACCCGCCCACGCCCTGGATCGGCTCGGCGATGAGGCAGGCGACGTTGGGGGAGGCGGTGTCCAGGACGTCGCGCAGGTCGGCGACGCAGGCCTCGATGTACTCCTTCTCCGACATGCCCCGGAAGACCGGTGAGGCGTGGTCGGTGCCGTGCAGGTAGTGCACGTTGAGCGGGGACAGGGAGGAGTTCTTCCAGCCCCGGTTGCCGGTCACCGCGATGGTGCCGTACGAACGGCCGTGGTAGCTGCCGCGCATGGCCAGCACCTCGTCGCTGCCGCGCGCGCAGGTGGCGAGCAGCAGGGCGGTCTCGTTGGCCTCGGTGCCGGAGTTGGTGAAGAACACCTTGGCGTCCGGGATGCCCGAGAGTCGGGCGATCTTCTCGGCCAGTTCGACCTGGGAGCGGATCAGGTACAGCGTGGAGGTGTGCACGACCCCCTTGGCGATCTGCCGTTCCACGGCCTCGCGGACCTCGGCCACGTCGTAGCCGAGCATGTTGGTCACGATGCCGGTGAAGAAGTCCAGGTAGGTGCGACCGTCCGCGTCGGTGACACGGGAGCCGCTCCCGGAGACGATCTCCAGCGGGGACTCGTAGTACAGGGGCAACCAGGAGGGCATGACCGCGCGGTGGCGCGAGAGAAGTTCCGACATGGACCCAGTCTCTCCGGGGGCCGCGCCCTTGACCAGAACCACCATGTTGACAACGTGCAGGTCGAACTTACGCTCTGTAAGAGCCCACGGAAGGCCCTCCCACCAGGGGATCGGCGCGGAGCACGGACGAACGTCCGTGCAGAGTGTCAATGGTGGCCGGATCCCGTCTGACACTGTGTCCTAGAATGCGAACGTGCTTCCCACCCTTGCCGAGGTCCTCCGCCTTCCCGCGCTCCAACGGGCCCGCCCCCGCGTCGTGGTCGGTTCCGAACACCTGGACGTGGCCGTGCGCTGGGTCCACATCGCCGAGGTCACCGATCTGGCCCACCTGCTGCGCGGAGGCGAACTGGTGCTCAGCACCGGCATCGCCATGCCCGACGATCCCGAGGCCCTCAAGCGCTACATCGACGACCTGGCGGCCGTCGGGGTCAGCGGTATCGCCGTCGAACTCGGCCGCAAGTACCACGCCGAACTCCCCAAGGCCTTCCTCGACGCCGCACGCGAGGCCCGCGTCCCGGTGATCCTCCTGGACCGGGAGGCGCGGTTCGTGGAGATCACCGAGGCCGTGCACATCCGGGTGGTCAACGAACAGCTGGAGGAGCTGCGCGAGTCCGAGAAACTCCACTCGGTCTTCACCCGGCTCTCGGTGGAGGGCGCCGACACCGACCGCATCCTCCACGAGGTCGCCCAGCTGTCCGGTTGCCCGGTGGTCCTGGAGAACCTCTCCCACCAGGTCCTGGCCTGCGATCTCAACGGTGAGGACCCCGGCACCCTCCTCACCTCGTGGGAGAACCGATCGCGCGCCGTGCGCTCGGGCACCCGCACCGTCCACGCCCCGGCCACCGGCTGGCTGGTCACCACGGTCGGTGCCCGAGGGCAGGACTGGGGGCGGCTGATCCTCATCGCCGGGGCCAAACCCACCCCGCGCCAGAGCATGCTCATCGAACGCGCCGCCACCACGCTGGCCCTGGGCCGCCTGCTCGAACGCCACCAGGAGAGCCTGGAACGCCAGACCCACCGCACGATCATCGCCGGCATCATCGACCGCGCCTACTCCGACCCGGAGGAGGCACTGGTCCGGGCCCGGGCGGTGGGCGTGCCGCTCAACAACCGCGAACTGGTGGGGTTGGTGCTGCGCCTGCGCGAGAACGGGACCGGGCTGGCCGCCCAGGCCCGTCTGTCCGACACCGCCGAGGGCGCCGCCCGGGCCTGCCGCGACCTGCGTCTGCCCGCGCTGGTGGGATCGCTCGACGACCTGCGGGTGGGGGTGCTGCTGGCGCTGCCGCCCCGACGACGGGTCGACGCCACCCTGCACATGCTCGCCGACCGGTTGGCCGGCTCCGTCGGCGACGCCGCGGTGCTGGCGGTCGGTTCGTCCACCGACGACATCCGCGACGTGCGGCGTTCCTTCCTGGAAGCGCGCCAGGTGGGGGACGTGGCGGTCCGCCAGAGCGATCGCCGCCCCTTCTATCGGCTGCCCGACCTGCACCTGCGCGGCCTGCTGCACCTGTTCCGCGACGACGAGCGGCTCCAGACCTACGTGGAACGCGAACTCGGGCCGCTGCTCGACCACGACGCCCGGCACGGGTCCGATCTCACCGATATGCTGCGGCACTACCTGGCGGCCGGCCGCAACAAGGCGCTGGCGGCCACCAACGCGCACCTGTCCCGGCCGGCGTTCTACGATCGGTTGCGCAGGATCGGCAACGTCCTCGACGCCGACCTGGACGCCGTCGAGACCTGTCTGTCGTTGCACGTGGCGCTGCTGTCACTGGACTCGGTGCGCGACGAGCAACGCTGACCACGTCCGGTCTTCACCCCGGGGTCGACTGTCCAGTAGCCTTGGAATCCGTTGTGATGGCAGTGGTGACTGATGAAATCCGCTGTTCATCCGCGCAAAATACATCGGATTCACGGAGGGCCATGTGAGCGGCCAGTCGGACCCCACCCCTCAGCGCAGGGGCAACGGCATCGTCCTCGACGAGACCGCCAAACGCATCATCGAGGTGCTCCAAGAGGACGGTCGCCGCTCCTACGCCGCCATCGGCAAGGCGGTCGGCCTCTCCGAGGCGGCCGTGCGCCAACGCGTCCAACGCCTCCTGGAGTCCGGTGTGGTCCAGGTCGTCGGTGTCACCGACCCCATGATGCTCGGCTTCCACCGCCAGGCCATGATCGGCGTGCGCACCGACGGCGACCTCAACACCGCGGCCGACGCCGTCTCGGAGGTCCCCGGAGTGGAGTACGTGGTCATCACCGCGGGCTCCTTCGACCTCCTGGTCGAGGTCGTCGCCGAGAACGACGCCCGCCTCCTGGAGATCCTGGCGGCCATGCGCGCCATCGACACGGTGCTCAGCACCGAGACGTTCCTCTACCTCAAGCTGCGCAAGCAGACCTACGCCTGGGGGACCCGATAGGGGGCGATGCCCACCGGATCCCCCGGGCGCCCTCGCGCGGACCGGAACGGAGCGGAGGTTCGGGAGGACGCGCCTACAGGCGGGCGAAGGCGTCGGCGAGGATGTCCAGGCCCTCGTTGAGCAGGTCGTCACCGATGACCAGCGGCGGCAGCATGCGGATCACGTTGCCGTAGGTGCCGGCGCTCAGCAGGACCAGACCCTGGGAGTGGCAGTACGACAGCACCTCGGCCAGCACCTTCGGGGCCGGGGTCCGGTCCTCCTCGACCAGCTCGATCGCGATCATCGCGCCGCGCCCGCGCACGTCGCCGATGACCGGGTGCTCCTCGGCCAGCTTGCGCAGCCGTCCCAGCATCAGGTCGCCGATCTCCCGGGCGCGCCCGACCAGGTCGTCGGACTCGATGGCCTCCAGCGAGGCCGACGCCGCCGCGCACGCGGTCGGGTTGCCGCCGTAGGTGCCGCCCAGACCGCCGCCGTGCACGGCGTCCATCAGCTCGGCGCGACCGGTCACCGCGGCCAGCGGCAGTCCGCCGGCGATGCCCTTGGCGGTGGTGATCAGGTCGGGGACGACGCCCTCGTGGTCACAGGCGAACATGTCGCCGGTGCGGGCGAAACCGGTCTGCACCTCGTCGGCGACGAACACGATCCCGTTGGCGCGGCAGAACTCCACGATCGCGGGCAGGAAGCCCGGGGCCGGCTCGATGAAGCCGCCCTCGCCCTGGATCGGCTCGATCACCACGGCGGCGACGTTGTCCGCGCCGATCTGCTTGGTGATCTGGTCGATGACCATGGCCGCGGCCTCCGGGCCGCAGTTCTCCGGGCCCGTGGGCCAGCGGTAGGGGTAGGCCATGGGCATGCGGTGGACCTCGCCCGCGAACGGCCCGAAGCCCTGCTTGTAGGGCATGTTCTTGGCGGTCAGCGCCATGGTGAGGTTGGTGCGACCGTGGTAGGCGTGGTCGAAGACCACGACGGCCTGGCGGCCGGTGGCGCTGCGGGCGATCTTCACCGCGTTCTCGACGGCCTCGGCACCGGAGTTGAGCAGGATCGAACGCTTCTCGTGGTCGCCCGGGGTGATCCGGTTGAGGGCCTCACAGACCTCCACGTACGCCTCGTACGGGTTGACCATGAAACAGGTGTGGGTGAAGCGGCCCAGCTGCTCGGCCGAACGCTCCACCACGCGCGGGTCGGCGTTGCCCACGTTGGTCACCGCGATGCCCGAGCCGAAGTCGATCAGGGCGTTGCCGTCAACGTCCTCGATGATCCCGCCACCGGCCCGGGTCACGTAGACGGGCAGCACGCTGCCGACACCCTTGGCGACGGCGGCGACGCGGCGCTCCTGGAGTTCGCGGGACTTGGGGCCGGGGATCTCGGTGACGACCCGGCGGGACTGGGCGACCTCGGTCACTGCCATGCGTCTGCCTCCTTCAGTGCGATACGGGGGTGCGGAACGGGTCCGGGACCCGAACGGCCCCGACCCGGACGACATTAGGGTGAGCCGGAGCCGGCGGACATGGACACGGTGGATAATCGACGCAGGTCCCTGCGCCAATGCGGCAGGGTCATCGACCACGACGAGTGGAGGACCGATGCCACCGACCCTGGGCGGCCTGGTGCGGACACCCTCCCTGGGGCTGCGCCCGCTCACCGGCGACGAGGGGCTCGACCGCCGCGTGGAGTGGGTCGCGGTCAGCGAACTCACCGACCCCACCCCCTACCTGGCGGGCGGCGAACTGCTGCTCACCACCGGGGTGCGCTGGGTCGACTCCCCGCCGGACCTGCGCGCGTACGTGCGAAGGCTGGCCCGGCGCGACATCGCCGGTCTGGGGTTCGGCGTGGGCGTGGCCCTGGAACGGACCCCCGACGAACTGCGGGAGGCCGCCGCCGAATTCGGCGTCGTCCTGCTGGAGGTGGAGCGGGCGACCCCCTTCATCGCGGTCGGCAAGGAGGTCTCCCGGCTGTTGGCCAAGGAGGAGTACGAAGGGCTCAGCCGGGCCTTCACGGCCCAGCGCGACCTCACCCGCGCCGCCCTTTCGGGGGCCGGGGCCATCGTCGATCGGCTGGCCCGCGACCTGGGCGCCCGGGTGCTCCTCCTGTCCGCCGACGGTTCCCTCGATCACGCCGCCCCCGTCGGGGCCGACCGGCACCCCACCGATCTGACCGAGGGGCTCGACCGGCTCAAGACCGCGGGCCCGCGCGCCAGCATGGCGATCACCGTGGGGGACGAGCACGTCTGGGCCCAGCCCCTGGCGACGGGCCGCCGGGTGCGGGGGTTCCTGGTCGTGGGCGCCGGCGGCCGCCTGGGTCCCGAGCAGCGCACCCTGGTCAACGCCGCCGTGTCCCTGTTGTCCCTGGAACTGGAGCGCGACGCCCACGGGGACATCGCGCGCCTGGGCGAGGGGGTGCTCATCGCGCTCCTCACCGGGGCCCTGGACCCGACCCGGCCCGGCGCCGAACGCCTCGCCGCGGCGTTGCCGCCCGCCCCGGTCGTGGTCGCCGTCGCCGACGAGGTGGGCGCGCCCCACCCGCCGCACGGGATCCTCACGGCCGGGCACGAGGGCCGCGCCCTGTTGCTCGCCGGCGCGGACACACCCGTGCCGACCATCACCGATCTGCTCGACGGCCCCATCGGGGTGAGCGACCCGGTCGACCACACAGGGCTTCCGGTCGCCCTGGCCCAGGCCGAACGGGCCCGGGAGGCGGCACGGGCCCAGGGGGGCGGCGCGGTGCGGGCCGCCGAGCTGCCCGGTGGCCTGCTCGGCCTGACCGACACCCCGGCCGGGGTCGGACTGGCCGAGGATCTGCTGGCGCCGTTGCTGGCCGAACGCTCCCACGGGGAACTGATCGCCTCGCTGCGCGCCTACCTGGCGGCGTCCGGCCGCTGGGACGCCGCCGCCGACGCCCTGGGCGTGCACCGCCACACGCTGCGCTACCGCATGCGCCGCATCCGCGACCTGCTCCCGGTCGACCTCGACGACCCGGACGCGCGCGCCGAACTGTGGATCGCCCTGCGGCTGCACGCCGCCCACGGGTGAAAGTCGGTACCGGTTCCCGCGTTCGGGGGATGTCGACTCGCGTCATCCACGACAATGGTCGCTGACAGCGCTGAGTAACCGAATGATCACCCGATCGACGCCGGGGGCGGACGTGAGATCACTACAGGACGACGAACAGGGGATCGAGGAGGGTCACGGGGCGCGGACGGCGGGCACGGCGCCGCCGACCATCCGGATCACCCGCGTGGGGGCGGAGGGCGTCTCTTTGCGGTGGAGGCCACCCGACGACCGGACCGACCCCCGTGCCCTGTTGGCCTATCTGCGGGCCTGTCTGCGGCGCGAGGCCGTGCACACCCACACGATCCGGACCGACCGGCTCGGCGGCGACACCTGCGCCTGCCTGCCCGGCGGCATCGAGACACTGTTCACCGGGGCGGGCGACCGGATACCCCTGGGCCCCGATGCGGCCCGTGTCGTGCGCCTGGCCGCACGACACGGGCAGGCGCTGCGCTACGGCTACCCGCTCGTCCTGCTCGGAGAGGACGACGACCCGGTGGCCCTGCCCCTGCTCACCGTGGACGTCCAGGTCGTCGACGACCCCGACACCCCCGAGATCCCCCGGATCCGCGCGATCGGTCCGCCCGACGTCAACGCCGCGCTCCTGCGCCGCCTGGACACGACCGACCCCGATGACCTCTTCGAACTGCGGACCCGGCTGCGCGCCGGCGCCCCCGACCCGATCGGGCGCCCCGCCGCCGTCGCCGACCTGGCCGTCAAGGTGCGGACCCTGCTCACCCGGCTGGAGATCGAACGCGTCGACGACATCGACCCGATGTCCACCCGGAGCACCCCCCGCGCGTTCGTCGACGGCGCCCACAACGTCGCGGTCCTGTTCCGCGCGGGGCCGGGCGGCCACCCCGACGGCGAACCCGAACCGGGCACCGTGGAGGCGATCCTGGCCGACCTCGACCCCACCGAACACGACGGCGTCGACCCGACCGCCCTCGGTGGCACCGCCTTGGAGGCACTGCTCGGCGCACCCGAGCGGACCGTCGAACCGGAGGAACCGCGTGGTCGCAGGGCCCGTCGGTCCCGGGGCGGGGAGGACGCCGCCGACGCCCCCGTCGAGGCCCCCGTCCCCCTGTGCGCGACCCCTCTCGATCAGTCCCAGTACGAGGCCCTGTGCGCGGCCCTGACCGAGCGGCTCACCACCGTGGCGACCCCCTCGGGGACCGGTGCGCACGACCTCGTCGACGCCGTGGTGCGCACGGCGGTCGGCGAGGGGTTGCGGGTCCTGGTGTGCGGTCGCACCGAGCACGACGTGCGGGAGGTCGTCCGGCGGTCCGAGACGGGCCCGGCCCACCCGGTGGTGCGGGTCGGCGGCAGGGAACACCGCGTCGACGAGATCGGGCTCATCGGCCGCCTGCTCGCCGAGCGCTCCGGCCCCCCGCCCGTCGAGGAGGCGACCCCCCCGTCAGGGGAGGAACCGTCCCACCACTGGTCCCGGGTCCTCACCGCGTGGGCGGACATGGACGCCATGGCCGCCGGCGGCCACGAACTCGCCCACCTGGCCGAGGAACGCGAGCGCGGTATCAAGGCCGGCTGGGATCCGGACCGGCTGTTCAGCCCCGAACGGGGCGGCCCCGAGTACTGGCTGCCCCGGGCCGAGCGCGCCTTCGCCGGAGGGTTGGGCGCCTTCCAGCACCGCGGCGCGATCCGCCGCGAACTGGGTCTGGAGACCGACCCCGAGACCCTGGCCCGGCTGTGCGCGGTCGCCCGCCTGGAGAGCCGGTGGCGCGCGGCCCTGGACCGCCGCGTCCGGCACGATCCCCTGGACGCACTGGTCGCCCGCCTCGACGAGGCCGTGGAGGGTCACCGCCGGATCGGCGCCGAGCGACTCGGCGCGGCCGTCGAGTCCCGTCTGCGGCGCGGCCGACCCGCCCTGGAGAACCGGCTGGAGACCCTCAACTGGCACCACGGCATCGGCTGGCCGGGCATGACCGGCCTCATCGAGGTGCTGCCCACCTGGGCCTGCCGGACCGACCAGGTCCGCGCCCTGCCGCCGCAGGCGGGCCTGTTCGACCTCGTCATCGTGATCGGCGCCGAACGCACCCGGGTGGCCGAACTGCTCCCCGCCCTTCACCGCGCCGAACGGGCCCTGGTGCTCGGCGACCCGGCGTACCCCGGCCCGGCGAGCGTCCTCGAAACCGACGAGGAGCGCCGCGCGCTGGCCTTCGCCGGGCTCGCCGCGGACCGCCTGGACGAACGGGGCCTGCGCCACGGGTCGGGATCGGCCCTGCACGCCGCCCAACGGGCGGCCGAGCGGACACTGTGGCTGAACGAGCACCTCGGGGCACCGCCCCTGCTCGCCGAGACCGCCTCGCGTCACTGCTACGAGGGGCGCGTGTCGGTGCGCACGGCCCCCGACCCCGGCGGCGGACCGGCCTTCGAGTGGCGCGACGTCGTCGGGGTCTGCGAGGCCGCCCCCGGCATGTCCTACATCAACCGGGAGGAGGCCTACCGGGTGGCGGTGGTCGTCGACGAGATCGACGAACACCTGCCGCGCGGACGCGTCATCGCGGTGGTCGCCCCGACCCGGCCGCAGGTGGCCCTGCTGCGTCGGCTGCTCGGATCGCGGACCTTCCGCCACCGGGTCCTGGTCGGCGGTCCCGAACTGTTCGACGCACCCGGCCGCGTCGACATCACCGTGCTGTCCCCCCTGCTCGCCCGGGGCGCCCCCGCCATCGTGGAGCGTCGGATCCGTCGTATGGGTCACCTGTGGTCATCGGTGCTCACCCGGACCGGACAGCGCCTCGTGGTGGTGGGCGACCGGGCCCACTGGGAGGCCGGTGACGGTCCGCTCTCCGCGTTGCTCGCGGCCCCCGAGAACGATCCGGGCCGGGCCTGCCGGGCCCTGGTCGACCGATTGCGGGCGGCGGGCACCCGGGTCGTGCTCCAGGAGGCGGTGGAGGGCTGGACCGCCGACATGGTGGTCCGCTTCGGCGCCCGGCGCCTGCTCATCCTCGTGGACCGGGAACCGGACGGGCGCCGGCTGCGCCGCCTGATGGCCCGCGGCGACGCCCTCAACCGACTCACCGGGGACCCCGTCGTGGTCGTTCCGGCCTGGCGCTGTCTGGCCGATCCGGAACGGCTGGTCCGGGAGATCCTCGCGGCCCACTGAACCCGTCGGCCGGTCCCGCCGCAGGGACCGGCCGACGACGGAGTCGCACCGGTCCGTGCTCGGGCGCCCGGAGAACGGGGACCTTCGGCCGCTGCGTCGATCCCCTCGTCCCTCGGACGTCTCCCGCGCCGGCCTCCAGAACCCCGTGGGCGCCCGTGCCTCCTGCGGACCTCCGTTTCGCTTCGGTCCGTGCGAGGGCGCGGAAGAGCACTCGGGAACAGGCCCTAACCTGAGTGCGGCAACGGCGCGTATCGGCTGAGACGAGGGGGAAACGGGTGCCCGAGGGTCACACTCTGCACCGGTTGGCGGCGCACTTCGACAAGACCTTCGGCGGCGGTGCCGTGCGGGCCTCCAGCCCGCAGGGACGGTTCGCCGAGGGCGCCGCCCGCATCGACGGCCGCGTCCTGACCACCGGCGAGGCGCACGGCAAGCACCTGTTCCTCGGGTTCGACTCGGGGGAGTGGCTGCGGGTCCACCTGGGCCTGTACGGCGCCTGGAGCTTCGGCGACGCCGACGGCGAACGCCATCTGGGCGCGCCCCGGGCCGAGGGGGCCGTCCGGACCGCCCTGACCCACGACGGGGACGGGTTCGTCGTGCCGCCCGCGCCGGTGGGGGCCGTGCGCGCCCGCCTGATCACCACGTCGGGCTGGGCCGACCTGCGCGGCCCCTCCGCCTGCGAGGTGATCACCGAGGAGGAGAAACTGGCGGTCCAGGGGCGTCTGGGGCCGGACCCGCTGCGTCCCGACGCCGACCCCGAACGCGCCTGGCGGGTCGTCTCGCGCTCCCGCACGAGCATCGCCGCCCTGCTCATGCGGCAGGAGGTCATCGCCGGGATCGGGAACATCTACCGTGCCGAGTCCCTGTTCCGCGCGGGCCTGGACCCCATGACCCCCGGCCGCGACCTCACCCGGGAACGGTGGGACGCCCTGTGGGCGGACCTGACCGGGCTGCTCCGGGACGGTGTGCGCGACGGGTACATCATCACCACCCGCCCCGAGCACCGGCCCGATCCCGAGGCCCGCCCGGTGCCCCGGCCGGACACGCTCTACGTGTGCTACCGGACCGGTGAGCCCTGCCGTGTGTGCGGCTCCCCGATCGTCGCCGGCGAACTGGCGGGACGCACCCTCTACCACTGTCCGGGCTGCCAGTCCGGTCGAGCCCCCGCCCGTCCGTGAGGGTGACGGCCCAACGTCGTACAGTACAATCCCACATCGCCGCTTAACCGGTTCAGCAACTGAGGCCAGGGGGACGAATGGGGGGTTTGATGCGACGCCCGACCATCATGGACATCGCCAAGGCCGCGGGGGTGTCCAAGGGGGCGGTGTCCTATGCCCTCAACGGTCGGCCCGGGGTCTCGGAGGAGACGCGTAAGCGCATCCTGGGGATCGCCCGTGATCTGGGGTGGGCACCCAGCAGTACGGCCCGCGCCCTCTCACCCGGCGGCCGGGTCGGCGCCATCGGTCTGATCATCGATCGGCCCGCGCACTCCCTGGGCGTCGAACCGTTCTTCATGCAGTTGGTGTCGGGGATCGAGATGGAGCTGGCGATCACCGGAAGCGACCTGTTGTTGCAGGTCACGGAGGATCACGAGGCGGAGATCGGGGCTTATCGGCGCTGGTTCGCCGAACGCCGGGTGGACGGGGTGATCATGGTCGACCTGCGGGTCGACGACCCCCGGGTCGCCTTGGCCGAGGCCCTGCCCCTGCCCGCCGTGGTCCTCGGCGGCCCGCACGGCGCGGGCCCCCTGCCGTGCCTGTACACCGATGACGCCGCCTCCATCAGGGAGGTCGTGCACTACCTCGCCGCCCTGGGTCACCAGCGCATCGTCCGGGTCGCCGGCCCGCACGGGTTCGTGCACACCCGTGATCGGACCCGGGCCTTCGAGGCGGCCTCCGCCGAGGTGGGCCTGGCCGACGCCGTCACCGTCCACGCCGACTACACGGGGGAGGCGGGCGCCCGCACCACCCGCCGCTTGTTGGCCCGCACCGAACGCCCCACCGCCCTGGTCTACGACAACGACGTCATGGCGGTGGCCGGGCTGGGCGTGGCCCGCGAGATGGGCGTGGACGTTCCCGGCCAGTTGTCCATCGTGGCCTGGGACGATTCGACACTGTGCCGGTTGGTGCATCCTCCGTTGACCGCGGTCGCCCGTGACGTTGCCGCCTGTGGTCGAGAGGCCGCGCGCATGCTCGCCGAGGCCATCGGCGGCCGGGCGGTGCGCAGCCGCGAGACGGCCCGGGGAGAGCTCCAGCCGCGCGGCAGCACGGGGCCCCTGGCGGGGTAGCCCCGCCCGCTCCCGATCACCGACACGCCTCATGTGAACGCGGGCTCCGCCCGTCCGCCGGGGCTACCGTGGGGGCGCCACCGAAACGCCGTGCGCCGTGGAGGACCACCGCGCACGACGCGCCCTTCACCGTCCCGTCGGAGGGGAGTCGACGACCCGTGCGGAACCGGTTCAGCGACACCCGCGCAAGCGGCTTTCCCACATCTGTGCTGTTACAAGCGAATAACAGCGGAGTGACGCCCATTGACGCCCTTCCTGTCGGCGTGTTGTTGTTAACGTCACTTACCCGGTTCAGCAACGGCCGTTTCAGCGCCCCCGATTGGGAGCGCTCCCACCTCTCCGATCCCCGGAGAGGTGGCTCCCCCCCAACGAGCGGCCGACCGGGTGGAAGAAGGAGGAGTCGACATGAGATCTCTTCGACTTCCGGCGGCACTCGCAGCACTGGCCCTCGCGGTCACGGCGTGCTCGGGTGACGGCGGCGGCAACGAAGGAGGTTCCGGGGAGTACCCCCGGAACGAGACCCTGTACACCACCGGTACGGCCTGGGGGCCGCCCGCGAACTGGAACCCCTACATGCAGGGGCAGTACGCGGTCGGCACGGTGGGGTTGGCTTACGAGCCGCTCTTCCTCTTCGACCCGAACACGAACGAGTACGTTCCCTGGCTGGCCGAGAGCGACAGTTGGCCCGAGGAGAACGTCCACGAGATCGTTCTGCGCGAGGGCATCACCTGGACCGACGGCGAGGCCTTCGACTCCGCCGACGTGGTCTCCACACTGGAGATCGGCCGGTTCGGCTCGGTGCCCTTCAGCAACCTGTGGAACTTCATCGAGAACGTCGAGGCCGTCGACGGGCAGACCGTCCGCGTCACGTTCAGTGAGAGCCGGCCGCAGGAGTGGATGAACTGGGCCTACTCGCACCCCATCGCCCCGGAGCACATCTGGTCCGGTAAGACCGAAGAAGAGGTCATGAGCGATGTCAACGAGAATCCGGTCGGCACCGGTCCTTACTCCTACGAGTCGCACACCGACGACCGTCTGGTCTGGGAGCGCAACGACGACTGGTGGGGCACCGGTCCCCTCGACCTGGAGATGAAGCCCCGCTACATCGTCGACCTCGTCAACGCCTCCAACGACATCACCCTGGGCATGCTCCAGCAGGGACAGGTCGACCTGTCGAACAACTTCCTGCCCGGCATCGACCAGATCATCAACGGCAACGAGGCGATCACCAGCTACTACGACGGCCCGCCCTACATGCCGGCCGCCAACACCGCCTGGCTGGTGCCCAACACCACCAAGGCCCCGCTGGACGACCCCGAGTTCCGCCGGGCGCTGGCCCACTCGATCAACATGGAACAGATCGTCACGGGCCCCTACGCCAACCTGGTCGAGCAGGCCAGTCCCACCGGTCTGCTCCCGATCTGGGACGACTACATCGACCAGGAACTGGTCGAGGAGAACGGCTTCTCCTACAACGCCGACGAGGCGGTGGGTCTCCTGGAGGAGGCCGGCTACCAGGACCAGGACGGCGACGGCTTCGTCGAGACCCCCGACGGTGAGCCCATCACCCTCACCCTGGAGGTCCCCGCCGGCTGGACCGACTGGATGGAGTCCGCCAACGTCATCGCGGCCAACGCCCAGGCCGTCGGCATCAACGTCGAGGCGCAGACCCCCGAGTTCGACCTGCTGGTGGACAACCGCAACTCCGGTGAGTTCGACCTGCTCATCAACAACGAGCGCCAGGCCAGCAACACCCCCTGGACGTACTACGACTACCTCTTCCAGCTGCCGGTCAACGACCAGCAGACCACGGTGAACTTCCACCGTTACGAGAACGAGGAGGCGTGGGACCTCGTCGAGCAGCTCGCGACCGTCCCCACGGACGACGTCGAGGCCGCCGCCGAGATCACCTCGCAGCTCCAGGAGATCCAGCTGGAGGAGCTCCCGGCCATCCCGCTCTGGTACAACGGCATGTGGTCGCAGGCCAGCAACACGTACTGGACGAACTGGCCGAGTGAGGCCGAGGGCGCGCCCAAGAGCGCCGCCACCCTGTGGCACGGCTGGTGGCAGCTCGGGGCGATCAAGACCCTGGCCACCATCGAGCCGGTCGGCGAGTAGCCGCATCCCCGGTCGGCGGGCACGGGCCATTCCCCTCCCACCCGAGTCCCACCGACCCCACCCCGGGCGGGCACGGCGCGAAAGCCCGCCCGGGGTGCCCCCCGACGCCTTGCCGGGCGGGACACCGGAACACCCGAGGACCCCGGAACATCCGGGACGACCGGGCCGGGTCCCGCCCTCCGTCGGGGCTCGTCGTCCGTCCGCCACCATCACCTGGAGGAACGTGTGTGGCGCTACATCGGCCGTAAGCTCTTCGTCTACCTGCTTACGTTCGTCATCGCGGTCACCATCAACTGGATGATCCCGCGCTTCATGCCGGGCGACCCCGTCCGGAGCATGCTCTCCCGCGCCTCGGTCGGCAACCCCGAGGCCCTACAGCGCATGAACGACTACTACACCGGGGTGTTCGGGTTCGACACCCCCCTGCACGAGCAGTACCTCGCCTTCTGGGGCGGCCTGCTCCGAGGGGACCTGGGCGTCAGCGTCATGCTGTACCCCCAGCCCGTGCTGGACATCATCCTGAGGTCGGTGCCCTACACGCTGGCACTGCTCCTCCCCGCCATCATCCTGAGCTGGATCGTCGGCAACCGGATCGGCGCCTTCGCGGCCCGCAAGAAGCTCCTCGACAACACGGTCCTACCGGTCGGGTACGTCCTCACCGCCATGCCGTACATGTGGCTGGCCCTGCTGCTGGCCTGGAGCCTGGGCATCGTCGCGGGAGTCCTCCCGACCTCGGGCGGCTACTCGCCGACGCTGCGGCCCGAGTTCAGCTGGCTGTTCATCTCCAGCCTGATCACCCACTGGATCCTGCCCTTCCTGTCCATGTTCATCGTGGCGCTGGGCGGCTGGGCGATCGGCATGCGGAACATGATCATCTACGAGCTGGAGGCGGACTACTCCAACTACCTCCAGGCCCTGGGCGCCCCGAGCCGGCTGATCCGCCGCTACGCGTTCCGCAACGCGATGCTGCCGCAGATCACCGGCCTGGCCGTGCAGCTCGGCACCGTGCTCTCCGGCGCGCTGCTCACCGAGATCGTGTTCAACTACCCCGGCCTGGGCACCCTGATCCTTCAGGCCCTCAACAACCGCGACTTCTTCGTGTTGCAGGGGACCTTCCTGTTCGTGGTCGTCGGCGTGCTCATCGCCAACTTCATCATCGACATCGTCTACGTGCTGGTCGACCCGCGTACCCGGGTCCAGATGACGGGAGGCGCGGCGTGAGCGAGATCGCCGGAGCCCCGGGCACCGCGGACGCCGCGGACGCGCCCGAACCCACGGCCGAGCGCAAGACCTCCGAGGTCCTGCACTTCGCCGTGCGCAACCCCAAGCTGCTCATCGGCCTGGGCATCGTGCTCACCCTGTTGCTGACGGGGATCATCGGGCCGTTCTTCATCGACCACGATCCCAACGAGTACGTCGGCCCCCAGAGCCAGCCGCCCAACGGCGAGTACTGGTTGGGCACCACCTCGTTCGGACAGGACATCTGGGCCCAGTTCGTCTACGGGCTGCGCTCGACCTTCCTCATCGGCGCGTTCGGCGGCGGTGTCGCGTTCGTCATCGGTACCACGGTCGGGTTCGTCGCCGGGTACAAGGGCGGGATCATCGACGAGATCCTCAACATGCTCACCAACGTCGTGCTGGTGCTGCCCGCCCTGGTCGTCCTCATCGTCGCCACCGCCTACCTGGACGTGCGCGGCATCTTCGTCCAAGGCGTGTTCATCGGCCTGACCTCCTGGCCGTGGGCCGCGCGCGCGGTCCGTTCCCAGGCGCTGTCGCTGTCCACCCGCGACTACGTCGACCTGGCACGGCTCAGCGGACGCCGCACCTGGCGGATCATCACCACCGAGATCGCGCCCAACATGAGCTCCTACCTGGTGATGTCGTTCATCCTGCTGTTCGGCGGTTCCATCCTCATCGCCGCCGGCCTGGACTTCATCGGCCTGGGGCCCTCCAACGGCGTCTCGCTCGGTCTCATGCTGGAGAGCGCCATGAAGTGGAGCTCCCTGTACCTGGGCATGTGGTGGTGGTTCATCCCGCCGGGCCTCGGCATCACGACGATCGTGGGCTCGCTGTACATCCTGAATGTCGGGCTGGACGAGGTGTTCAACCCCAAGCTGCGGGAGCTGTGATGACTCTGCGAGTCAATGACCTCAAGGTCTACTACCAGACCCTGCGCGGGGACGTCCACGCCCTCGACGGTGTGACCTTCGACCTGGCCGACGGCGAGATCATGGGTCTGGCCGGCGAGTCCGGCTGCGGTAAGACCACCCTGGGCAAGAGCCTGATCCGCCTCGACACGCGCATGCGCCACGTCGGCGGCACGATCGAGCTGGACGGCAAGGACGTGCCCATCGCCGACGACAAGGCGATGGTCCCCCTGCGGTACCACGAGATCTCGCTCATCCCCCAGTACGCGATGAGCGCCCTCAACCCGACCCGCAAGATCGGGCGGATGATCAACGAGCTGCTGCGGGCGCGGGGAGTGCGCCCGGTCGACATCGCCGACGAACTCCGGCGCCGGCTCGAACTGGTGGGCCTGGACCCCGACGTGCTGAACCGGTTCCCGATCGAGCTGTCGGGCGGCATGAAGCAGCGCGTCGTCATGGTGATGTCCACCCTGCTCAACCCGTCGCTGCTCATCGCCGACGAGGTCACCTCCGCCCTGGACGTGTCCACCCAGCGCGCGGTCGCCGAGTCCCTGGTGGAGTTCCGCGACCGCGAGTACGTCAAGAGCATGGTGTTCGTGACCCACGACATCTCGCTCGTGTACCAGATGGCCGACACCATCATGGTGATGTACGCGGGGCACATCGTGGAGAAGGCGTCCGCGTCCACCATCGTCAACGCGCCCCGGCACCCGTACACGCAGATGCTCATCTCGGCCCTGCCCGAGGTGGGGACCACCACCGACCAGGGTCGGTTGGAGGGCATCCCCGGTACACCGCCCGGGTTGTTGAACCCGCCGACCGGGTGCCGGTTCAAGGACCGTTGCCCGTTGGCGTTCTCGAAGTGCTCGGAGCGGCCTCCGCTGGTCGAGATCGAACCCGGCCACTGGGCCGCCTGCTGGAAGACGGGGTGAGACGGACGTGCTGGAACTCAGCCACGTGCACAAGGTGTACCGGGTGGGCGCGTTCGGCGGCGGCCGACTGCGCGCCGTCCGGGATGTCAGCCTGAAGGTGGAGCCCGGCGAGGTCGTCTCCCTCATCGGGGAGAGCGGCAGCGGCAAGAGCACCATCGGCAAGATGGTGCTGGGGCTGTTCAAGCCCAGCTCCGGGAGCATCACCTTCGACGGCACCGACATCACCACGATCCGGGGCCACACCGCCCGCAAGGCCTACTACCGGCGGGTGCAGGGGGTCTTCCAGGACCCGTTCAGCTCCTTCAACCCGATCTTCAAGGCCGACCGGGTGTTCGAGATGATCCGGAGCTCCTACTTCCCCGGCGTCTCGGACGCCGACTGGCGGGAGCGGGTGCTCAAGGCGATCGGCACGGTGCGCCTGGACCCGGACAACGTCCTGGGCAAGTACCCGCACCAGCTCAGCGGCGGCCAGATGCAGCGTCTGCTCATCGCGCGGGCGCTGCTGCTGGACGTGGACCTGCTGGTCGCCGACGAGGTGATCAGCATGCTGGACGCCTCCACCCGCATCGACGTGCTCAACCTGCTCGCCGACCTGAAGGAGCGGGGCCTGGGCATCCTGTTCGTCACCCACGACCTGTCGCTGGGCAACTACGTCAGCGACCGGTCGGTGATCCTGCGCAAGGGCGCCATCGCCGAGATGGGGCCCACGGCCAGGGTGTTCGAGAACCCGCTGCACCCCTACAGCCGCCACCTGCTCTCGTGCGTGCCCCAGCTGCACCGCACCTGGGCGGAGGTGGACGCCGAGCTGGCGGCGAACCCGCCGGACCACTTCGAGCTTCCGGTGGCCCCCGACGACGAGTCGGCGCCCCTGGTGGAGGCGGAGCGGGGTCACTTCGTCGGGATCGACCAGGGCTGAGATCGAGGACCGTCCCGGGGGAGGGACGCGGCATCCCCGTGCCCACGGGCGATGTCGCGCTTCTTCCCCTGGCGTACCTCGGATATTCCCCCGAGGTTCGTGCGTGTTGCCACACCGAAAACCCTCGCGATCCCAGAGGGCTGTGGTACGTTCGAGGTGATTGTTAGTCGTTGAATTTCGCAGTTGGTGTCTTGCCCGCGGAGTTTGTGACCGGCGGGCGGTTTCCCTGGGAAGTCGGCTCGCGGCAATTCTCGGGCGTGAGTCTGCGCCCGTTGTACACCGAGCTGAAGGAGACAATATGGCTCAGGGAACTGTGAAGTGGTTCAACGGCGAGAAGGGCTTCGGCTTCATCTCCCCCGACGACGGCGGCCCCGACGCTTTCGTTCACTACAGCGCGATCCAGGGTTCCGGCTTCCGTAACCTGGAAGAGAACCAGCGCGTGGAGTTCGACATCGTCACCGGCACCCGCGGCCCGCAGGCCGAGAACGTCGTCGCGATCTAAGTAGTATGACCTCCCGCTCCTCGGAGTGGGACCACATACCGCGGAGCCCCCGGAAGGTACGCCTTCCGGGGGCTTTTCCGTGTCCGGGGCCGGACCCGCGCGGTGCCGGCCACCCGGTGGCCGGCACCGCGCGGCCGTGCGCTCAGCCCGCCAGGAGCCGCTGCGTCCGGGCGCGGACCTCCGGTGTCTCCAGCCCCCGCACCGTCACCGTGGTGCGGCGTCGCAGCACGTCGTCGACGGTGACCGCCCACTCCCGATCGCGGGCGAACACCACCTGCGCCCACACGTCCGGTCCGTCCGGGTGGATGCGCTCACCGAGTGCGGGGTCCTCACGGATCATCGTGGCGATGTCCATGGCCAGGCTCCCGTAGTGGGAGGCCAGGTGGCGGGCCACCCGAGGATCCAACCGGGCCCCCGGCTCGCGGTCGATGATGATCCGCTGGGCGACCGCGTCGGGGCTGGCGAGCCCCGGGAGCGGGACGGTCCGCAGCGGGTCGGCCATCTCCTCGGCCAGCGGTACCGAGCGGACCTTGCGCAGTTCGGCCAGGACCGTCCGGCCGATGTGCCGGTAGGTCGTCCACTTGCCGCCGGCCACCGACAGCATGCCGCCCCGGCCCTGCGTCACCACGGTCTCGCGCTTGGCCGAACTCGTGTCGCCCGGCCCGCCCGGCAGCACCCGCAGCCCGGCGAACGAGTAGTCGATGTGCGCGGCGTCCAGGTAGGGGGCGTCGATGCCCAGTTCCGCCTCGCCCAGGATCTGCTCCACGTCGGAGGGCAGCACGGACACCTCGGCCGGGTCCCCGGTGTACTCCTCGTCGGTGGTGCCGAGCAGCAGCCGGCCCTCCCACGGGATGGCGAACGACACCCGGTGCCGGTCCACGGGGATGGTCAGCGCGGCCCGCCAGGGCTCCGGGGTGCGCAGTACCAGGTGCGCGCCCTTGGACAGGCGCACGCTCGGCGCGGCGTCGGGGTCCTCCATGGCGCGCAACCGGTCCACCCAGGGGCCGGTGGCGTTGAGGACCAGGCGCGCGTCGACGCCGAACTCCGTGCCGTCGGCCCGGTCGCGCAGTTCGGCCCCCGTGACCCGGCCGCGGACGCTGCGCAACCCCATGACCTCGGCGTGGTTGAGCACGACGGTCCCGGCGTCGACGGCGGCGCGCACGGTCATGATCGCCATGCGGCTGTCGTTCATCTGGTGATCGCCGTAGGCGGCGACCGACTTCAGACCCTCGGTGCGCAGCCCCGGGGCCAGGCGTGCGGCCTGGACGGGGGAGAGCAGCCGACCCATGCCGTCCCCGAACGCCGACAGCGCCGAGTACAGGAACACGCCCGCGCCCATCTTGGCGGCGCCGTGGGGGCCGCCCTCGTAGACGGGGACCAGGAACGGCAGCGGGTTGACCAGGTGCGGGGCCACGGTGGTGGCGAGGGAGCGGCGCTCGCGGTGGTTCTCGGCGACCAGCTTCAGGTTGCCGGTCTGGAGGTAGCGCAGTCCGCCGTGCACGAGCTTGGAGGAGGCGCTGGAGGTGGCCCCGGCGAAGTCCCCCGCGTCGACCATGGCGACCCGCAGCCCGGCCTGGGTGGCGGTCCACGCCACGGAGGTGCCGAGGATGCCGCCGCCGATGACGAGGAGGTCGAAGGTGCCGCGGGTGAGTTCCTCGCGGGTGCGCGCCCGGTCCGGGCGGCGCGGGTCGGTGTGCTCCGGCACCACGGAGGTGGTGTCGGGAGGTCCGGGGGTGATCGTCATGGCCGGGGACTCCGTCCGTTCGGAGGAATGGCTGTGCGACTGCCGGAACGGACTCCGCGTTCCGAACGTGTGTCGAACAGATCATACGACAATGCCGAACGCTGGTGAAGGCCAAGGGTGGATCCGCGCTGTTCGTCGGGCTCCTCGGGGTCCGCCCATGGTGCTGGTGTGCGCCGTCGTGACCGTTGGTACCCACGGGGTTTCACAGTGCTCTCGGTGTGCGTCATTGTCGAACATCGACGGATGTAGGGCGTCCGGCGGCGCTCCGCACGCGGGGCTCGGGGGGCGGGCCTCCCGGAGCGGGTCCGGAGCGCTGCGGGGAAGAGGGGGAGCGGCGGGGGAGTCTGAATTCCAGGAGCGTGGAAACGTCCATCTCGGTTTTCGTCGCGAGGTATGTGCCCGAACCTCGGATTCCTCGGATTGTCCCACTTGAGGGCCATCACCGGTCCTAGCATGAGGGCATCATGGCCACCAGGTACTCACCCACGATCCGTCGCCGACGCCTGTCCGTCGAGCTTCGCAGGATCCGGCTCACCGCCGGAAAGACCGGCGAGGAGGTCGCCCTCGCCGCCGGTCTGTCCAAGTCCACCTATTCCAACATCGAATCGGGGGTGAAGAAACGACCGAGGATCCGTGAGGTCCGGGCCGTCCTCGACGCCTGCGGGGTCCCCCCGGGCAAGGAGTACGACGAGATCCTCAACCTGTGCCGGCAGGCCCTCGACCGGGGCTGGTGGAGCCGCTACCGGGACGTGCTGGCCGGACGGTACGTCGGGTTCGAGACCGAGGCCCGCGTCATCAGCACCTGGCAGCCCCTCGTCCTGCCCGGGCTGCTCCAGACCCGCGGGTACATGCGGGTCACCGCCCAGTCCTGCCTGTCCGGGCCCCAGGACATCCGCCGCTTCACCGACGCGCGCCTGACCCGTCAACGGATCCTGGACGAGGAGGACCCTCCGCGCCTGTGGGCCGTCTTCGACGAGGGCGCCCTGCTGCGGTTGCGCGATCACCCCGAGGTCCTGGAGGAACAGGTCCGGCACATCGTGGAGATGGCCGCGCGACCCAACATCACCGTGCAGATGACGCTGGCCGACAGGCTCAACCCGGGTTCCGGCGGGCCCTTCGTGATCATGGACTTCCCCGACACCATCGACCCCACGGTGGTCTACCTGGAGACCGCCACCGACGGGATCTATCTGGAGGAGCCCGACGAGGTCGCCCGTTACCGCAACCTCGCCGAACACCTGCGCCTGGTCGCGCTGCGCCCCGGCGAGACCATCGACCATCTGCGAGAGAACCACCTGGAGGGGCGGAGTGTCCGATGCGGTCGACCCTGAACCGTCGTACCGGAAGTCCTCGCGCAGCCAGCCGAACCAGGGAGAGTGTGTGGAGGTCGCCGGGATCGCCGGCGGCCACGCGGTCCGGGACAGCGGACGCAGGGAGGGCCCGGTGCTCGTCTTCGGGACCCCCGCCTGGCACGCCCTCCTCACCGTTCTGAGGCGGGAATCGCGCGCCCCCCGCCCCCGGATCGGTGTACCGCGTCGGCCGGTTCCGGCCTCGTGCCGGCCGACGGCCGGTGAACGCGGTCGATGCGACGGGCGCCTCATCCCATGAGGGGGAGGGGGAACGGGGGGACGCGACGATGGGGGACCGTCGCACCGAGGGGAGGGATCGCCCACGCGGCGGAGGGTGAGGGACCACGCCCCGCCGCGGCGACGACTTCCACGGGATCGACCGGGCGACACCGCCGGGACGACGTCCGTCGGGTTCGCCCCGGACCGGGGCGGCGGATCCGACCCGCCGCCCCGCGGGAGAGCGCGGCGGGGGTTATCCGCCGAAACCGGTCAGTTTCCAGATCCAGGCACCCATGACACCGCCCACGAGCGGGGCCACCACGGGGATCCAGGCGTAACCCCAGTCCGAGGAGCCCTTGCCCGGGATGGGCAGCACCGCGTGCGCCAGCCGCGGGCCCAGGTCACGGGCCGGGTTGATGGCGTACCCGGTCGGGCCGCCCAGGGACAGACCGATGGCCAGCACCAGCAGACCCACCAGCAGCGGTGCGATACCGGTGGAGAACAGCGCCGACAGGTCGGCGTCGCCCTGCGTCACGTGCCCGGAGTTGGCGCCGATGCCCAGCACGCCCAGGACCAGCATCGCGGTGCCGACGACCTCGGTGACGATGTTGGCGATCGGGTTGCGCACACCGGGGGAGGTGCTGAACACGGCGAGCTTGGCCCCCGGGTCGTCGGTCTCCTTCCAGTGCGCGAAGTAGACCAGGTACACCAGCACGGCGCCGACGAACGCGCCGGCCAGCTGGGCCGCCATGTAGCCCGGGACCAGGCCCCAGTCGAACTCGCCGATGGAGGCCAGGCCCAGCGTCACGGCCGGGTTGATGTGCGCGCCACTGACGGTGCCGACCGTGTAGACGGCGACGGCGACCGCCATGCCCCAGCCGAGGGTGACGACGATCCAGCCCCCGCCGAGGGCCTTGGACTTGGAGAGGGAGACACCGGCGACGACACCGCCGCCGAGGAGGATGAGTATCGCCGTACCGACGAACTCCGCGAGATAAACCGTCATGATGACCTCCGCCCGCGTGGGGCAGTCGGGTCACGGGGGGTCGGTTCCGCCCAAGGGCACGGGCATAATCGAACACACCCGTCACAGGGAATGGGATGGGGTGGGGCCGCCCGGCAAGGCGGCCTCGGCCGCGCCCAGGGGCCGTGAGGTTCTCAGCCGATGCCCCTGGGTCGCGGTCGTCATGGGGTGGACGGGGGTGCCGCCCGGATCACTTCTCGTCGTGCTCCACCCAGTCGAGCGTGCGCTTCACGGCCTTGTTCCAGTTGTGGTACTCCCGCTCGCGCACGGCGGGCTCCATCTCGGGGGTCCACTCGGCGGCCTTGTGCCAGTTGGCGCGCAGCGTCTCCACGTCGGGCCAGTAGCCCACGGCCAGACCGGCGGCGTAGGCGGCGCCCAGGCAGGTGGTCTCGGCGACCATCGGGCGCACCACCTCGGCGTCCAGCACATCGGACAGGATCTGCATGAGCAGGTTGTCCGCGGTCATGCCGCCGTCCACCTTCAGGGAGGTCAGTTCGATCTTGGAGTCGGCGTTCATGGCGTCGACCACCTCGCGGGTCTGCCAGGCGGTCGCCTCCAGGACGGCGCGGGCGATGTGCCCCTTGTTGACGTAGCCGGTCAGACCGGTGATGACACCTCGGGCGTCGCTGCGCCAGTGCGGCGCGAACAGACCGGAGAAGGCGGGCACGAAGTAGCAGCCGCCGTTGTCCTCCACCGTGCGGGCCAGCGTCTCGATCTCCGGCGCGGTGGAGATCAGGCCCAGGTTGTCGCGCAGCCACTGCACGAGCGAACCGGTGACCGCGATGGACCCCTCCAGGGCGTAGACGGCGGGTTCGTCGCCGAGCTTGTAGCCGAGGGTGGTGAGCAGGCCGTTCTCCGAGGTCACCGGCTCGGTTCCGGTGTTCATCACCAGGAAGGTGCCGGTGCCGTAGGTGCCCTTGACGTCGCCCGGGTCGAAACAGGTCTGACCGAACAGGGCCGCGTGCTGATCGCCCAGGGAGGAGGCGACCGGGGTGCCCGCGAGGTGACCGCGGGCCTCACCGTAGACCTCCGAGGAGGACCGGATCTCCGGCAGTACGTTGGCCGGGACACCCATGGCGTCGAGGATCTCGGGGTCCCACTCCAGGGTGGACAGGTTCATCAGCATGGTGCGGCTGGCGTTGGTCACGTCCGTGACGTGGCGTCCGGTCAGCTTCCAGATGATCCAGGTGTCCATGGTGCCGAAGAGCACCTCGCCGCGTTCGGCGCGTTCGCGCAGGCCGTCGACGTTGTCCAGCAGCCAGCGGAGCTTGGGGCCGGAGAAGTAGGTGGCCAGCGGCAGGCCGGAGGCGGCGCGGAACCGGTCCTGGCCCCCGTCCGCGGCGAGCTCACGGACGAGGTCGTCGGTGCGGGTGTCCTGCCAGACGATGGCGTTGTGGACCGGCTCTCCGGTCTCCTTGTCCCAGACGACCGTGGTCTCGCGTTGGTTGGTGATGCCGATGGCGGCGATCTGGTCGGGCGTGATGTCGCTTTTTTCCAGGGCGTTCTTGACGACGACCTCGACGTTGGTCCAGATCTCTGCGGCGTCGTGCTCGACCCAGCCGGGTCGGGGGAAGATCTGCCGGTGCTCGCGCTGATCGACCGAGACGATACGTCCGTCCCGGTCGAAGAGGATGCAGCGACTCGATGTGGTGCCCTGGTCGATCGCGGCGACGTACTGCTGACTCATCGGATGCTCTCGCCTTCAGTGGAGGGCTCGGGAACGGGAACGGACACGCGCTGACAACGGGCTATAACCGCACGTTGTACGACATTGACGTATGAGTAGGCGCTAGTTTCATCCGCGTTTCCCACCCATGTCAAGACGGCGTGACGCAATCGTGTCGCGTGGGTCACGTACCCCCGCGGTCGCCGCGGCAACACGCCGGGGCATGGCGAAACGACCGCGCCGGAGTACCGGGGCGGTGAAGGCGCGGGGATCGCGCGTGATCAGTACGGGGTGGCGCCCAGCTCCCGGGATATGGCCCTGGCCGCGTCGCGCACGTAGGAGACCTGCTCCATGTCGGGCCGGCCGTCGGTGCCGCGCAGGCGCTCGACCGCGCCGCGCACCCCGATCGCCCCGACCGTCGTGCCCCGTCGATCGCGGATGGGGGCGGCGATGGAGACCTCGCCGTCCACCAGCTCCTCGACCTCCCACGCCCAACCGTTGTCGCGGACCTCCTCCAACTGCTTCTCCAGCTCGCCCGGGGAGGTGATGGTGTACCGGGTGAAGGAGGGCAGGACGATCGGACCGTCCTCGACGCTCGGGTCCTCCACCGGAGTGACCAGCGGGTCGAAGGCCATGAGGACCTTGCCGATCGCGGTGGCGTGAAGGGGCAGCAGCGTGCCCACGTCCAGGGTCTGCTGGGAGGCGTCCGGGCGGAACACGTGGTGCACCACGAGCACCTGGCCCTGATGCGGGGTGCCGATCCGCACGCTCTCACCGCTGCGCGAGGCCAGGCTGTCCGCCCAGTTCAGTGCCCGGGTGCGCAGCTCGTTGCCGTCGAGGTAACGGGTGCCCAGACTGAGCATCCCCCCGCCCAGGCGGTAACGGGCGGACTCGGGGTCCTGCTCGACGAAGCCCACGTGCTGCAGGGTGCGCAGGATGCCCAGGACGGTGCCCTTGGGCAGTTCCAGAGAACGGGAGATCTCCGCCAGACTCAGCCCGCGTGCGCCACCTGCCAGGAGTCGCAGGATGGCGGCCGCGCGTTCGATCGACTGGATTCTTCCCGGCATGGGGGTGCTACCACTCTCTATACGACAATGTCATACGCGAATGTTACTACGCGATGTGACGCCCACCACGGTGCGAGTATCGTCAGGCCGAGCGGGGGTGGCTCGACGGGTCGGATCAGTGTAGTCGCGGGGTGTACGGGGCCCGTGCCCGCCGTCCGCGCACGGCGGGCACCGGCGGGCCGCCCACCGTTCAGAGTTCGGTGGCCGCCTTGGCGATCGCCGTCGCCGCCTCCTCGACATCACGGTCGGTGATCTCCAGGTGCACCACCAGCCGGATCGTCTCCTCCCCGATGGCCAGGGCGCGCACCCCGTGCCGGGCGAACGCCTCGGCGTACGGGGTGGCCCGGCCCTCCGGGGTCGCCACCAGGACCATGTTCGTCCTCGCCCGCGCGCTCAGTCCGCGCACCCGGTCGATCCGCTCCGCCAGGGTCGCCGCCCGTGCGTGGTCCTCCACCATCCGCTCACGGTGCTCGCGCAGCGCGTACAGGGCACCGGCGGCGATGATGCCCGCCTGGCGCATCCCCGCGCCGAGCAGTTTCCGGGCCCGCCGGGCCCGGGCGATGGTGGCCGCGTCACCGGCCAGGGCCGAGCCCACGGGGGCGCCGAGCCCCTTGGAGAAGCACACCGACACCGAGTCGAACCCCTCGGCGACCTCGGCGGGGGAGACCTCCAGGGCCGCGGCGGCGTTCCACAGCCGGGCCCCGTCCAGGTGGGCGCGCAGCCCGTGCCGGTGCGCGAAGTCGGTCACCCGGCGCTGCTCCGCCAGGGGGACCACCCGCCCGGTGAAGGTGTTCTCCAGCCACACCAGCGCCGGTTCGGCCCGGTGGACGTCGCCGCGACCGGAGATCCACCGTTCCAACAGCGCCTCGGAGGGAACGTCGCCGTCGGAGTACAGCCGCGGCAGGGCCCGGGCCAGCACCGCCGTGGCGCCCTGCTCGTCCCCGATGAGGTGGTGGTGCTCGTGCGCCCACACCTCGTCACCGCTGCGGGTGGACACGTACAGGCCCAGCTGGTTGGCCATGTGCCCGGAGGTCACGTAGAGGGCGGCCTCCTTGCCGAGCAGCGCGGCGGTCTCCTCCTCCAGGGCGCGCACCGTGGGGTCCTCGCCGAACACGTCGTCGCCGACCTCCGCCTCGGCCATCGCCCGGCGCATGGCGTCGGTGGGTCGGGTGACGGTGTCCGAGCGCAGATCGATCATGGGGCTTCCTCGCGTGGGGCGGGTGGGATCCGTGCTCGACGATACTGCGCACCCCACCGGGCTCAGCCTCGGGATTCGATCCTTTCCAAGGCCTCCGTCAACAGGCGGAGGTGGGCCAGGGACTCCGCGAGGCCCTCCTCCCCGAGTTCGTCGACCAGGGTCCGGGCGAACCGGCGACGACCGGGGTCGATCGCGCGCAGGGCCGCCAGCCCCTCCTCGGTGGGCGCCAGCAGTTTGGCCCTGGCGTGAGCCGGGTTGGGCCGGTACTCGGCCGACCCCTGGGCCACCAACACGTCCGCGATGCGCTGGACGCTCTGCCGGGTGCTGCCGAGCCCACGGGCGATGGTCGACACCGGCAGCGGTTCGTTGATGACCGCGCCGAGCACCTGCCAGCGCGCGGCCGTCAGGCCCGCCGGTCCGGCCAGTTCCTCGGCCACCGAAAGGAAGAGGCCGTTGAGCCGAAAGACGGTGAGGGCGGCTCCGGTGAGCATTTCGGCGCTGGGATCGTCGGGCCGCGTCATGCTCAGGCCCCTTCCATGAGCGAGAAGTAGGCGCCGGCGTCGTGCTGGGCGTGCAGGCGGTACCAGGCGTCCAGGGTCCGGGGGGTGAACAGGTCCAGGGCCGCGAAGATCTCGCGGGCGAACTCGATCGGGGCGGTGGGGCCCGCGGTGATGAGGCCGTCGTCGGTGACCGCGAGGGAGTTCCGGTAGCGGTCGGCGCCCGCGTACCCCGTGGCCAGCAGGTACTCGGGGGCCGCGCTGGTGTGGTCGCGGTAGTCGAGCAGGCCCTCGCGGGCGAGCCCGGCGGTGGCCCCGCAGATCGCCGCCACGGGGACCCCCGCGTCGAGGAAGATCCCGGCGGCGGAGGCGAAGGGGGTCATGGCCTCGGGGTCCATGTCCCAGCTGCTCGCGCCGGGAAGGATCATCATCGAGCTGGTGGACGGCTTGAGCTGGTGCAGCGCGAGGTCGGGCAGAACGGTGAGGCCGCCCATGGTGGTCACGGGGGAGCCGGTCGGACCGACGGCCAGTACCTCGTAGCGACCGGGGGATCGCTGCCACTCGCCGCTGCGGATGGTGGAGACGGCATGGCCGATCTCCCAGTCGGCGAGCCCGTCGTAGACGGCGAGGTGGATGGTCTGCGTGCTCTCATCGTTCATGACAACATCCTGTCATCTTGACAGCATACTGTCAAGAGTGTGGAGCGAACGGGACTGAATGCGCGTCGACGTGCCGAAAGGCGCCATCTCATAATCTTCGGGCGATACGTCCCGAGGGCGTGTCGGCGCTTGAAGGGCATAGTGAACCATCCGAGCCCTCTTCTGCTTTTCCGGGCGGTGGGGAAAATCGGATAAACCCTGATCCCAAATTGGAGATCCTGGCTTCCTCGCAGGTCAGGTCGGGTTTGGTCGGCGCTTCGTCGTTCTGTTCGGAAGCGCTCCGTGCGGTCTTCGGAAGCGTTCCCGGATTTCCGAGTGCGGAAGATTCGGGCGAATGCGAGCGGAATGCGACCGGAGTGGGAGGCGGCGCCGGGAGGCGTGGGGCGTGTCGTAGATCACATCAGGGTGGGAACGCCCGTGTCGCCGGGGGTGGGAGTGGCCCAGGTCTCGCCCGGGTCACAGGGGTCGGCGCCGCGGTTCACAGATGCTCACAAATGGTATTACCATTTCGTCCACTCGGTCCGAGACCGGGTCGAGGTCGTGTCCTCCGACGACCCCGTCGCACCCTCGTCCGCCCATCGGAAGGCTCCGCTGTGGAGAACTTCACGCCCGTCTACGGCGCGGGTCCCCTCCTCGGGATCGCGGCCGGGGCCATCGCCCTGCTGCTGTTCCTGATCATCCGCCTGAGACTGCACGCGTTCATCGCCCTGGTCCTGGTCAGCGTGCTGACCGCGATCGCGGCGGGCATCCCCCTCTCCGGGATCATGCCGACCCTCCTCGGCGGGTTCGGCGGCACACTCGCCAACGTCGCGCTCCTGGTCGGCCTCGGCGTGATGCTCGGCCGCATGCTGGAGGTCACCGGCGGCGCCGCCGTGCTGGCCGGTTCGCTCATCAAGGCCTTCGGCGAGAAGCGGGCGCCGCTCGCCCTGGGTGTGACCTCGCTGCTCTTCGGCTTCCCGCTGTTCTTCGACGTCGGCCTCGTCGTCATGCTGCCGATCGTCTTCAGCGTGGCCCGCCGGGTCGGCGGCTCGGTGCTCACCTACACCCTGCCCACGGCCGGCGCCTTCGCGGTCATGCACGCCTTCGTGCCCCCGCACCCCGGGCCGGTCACCGCCGCCGTCGAGATCGGCGCGGACATGGGCCTGGTCCTGCTCATCGGCCTCCTCGTGGCCATCCCCACCTGGTACCTGGCCAGCTACCTGTTCGGTCTGTGGGTGGGCGGACGCATCGAGATCCCCGTGCCCGACGACGTCCTGTCCGACGGCACCGTCGTCCACGAGAACCCGCCGCGCCTGGGCACCGTCATCGGCCTGCTGCTCCTGCCGATGCTCCTGATCTTCTCCAACACCGGCGTCAGCACCCTCGTCGCCACCGGAGCAGCGCCCGAGGAGGCCCTGTGGGTGCAGGCCGCCGTGCTCGTCGGCCAGACGCCGATCGCCCTGCTCGTGACGGTGCTGGTCGCCATGGTCGTGCTGAGCCGGGGCCGGTTCACGCGCCAGGGTCTGGAGAAGCTCGTCGGCGAGGCCCTCGGGCCCGTCTGCGGCATCATCCTCATCACCGGTGCGGGCGGCATGTTCGGCATGGTGCTGCGCACCAGCGGCATCGGGGACGCGCTCGCCGCGAGCCTGGAGTCCACCGGAATGCCGGTCATCCTGGCCGCGTTCGTGATCGCGCTGGCGCTGCGGGTCGCCCAGGGTTCGGCCACCGTGGCCATCACGACGGCCGCCGGGCTCATCGCCCCGGCCGTCCACGCCACCTCCGGACTGTCGTCGATCGACCTGGCCCTGATCGTCATCGCCATCGCCTCCGGCGCCACCGCCCTGTCGCACGTCAACGACTCCGGATTCTGGCTGGTGGGCCGGTTCCTGGGCATGGACGTCAAGACCACGCTGAAGACCTGGACGGTGATGGAGACCCTCATCGGCTTCATCGGGTTCGGTCTGGCGTTCGGCCTCAGCCTGGTGCTGTAGTGCGCGGGGGACGGCCCGGCTCAGACGGGGACGTCGTCCTCGTCGGACTTGGTCGGGTCGTCCTCCAAGGCCTCGACGACCTCGGTGACGATGGCGCGCATCCCCGCCTCGGCCACGTCGGGCAGCCCGTCGCGGATGGCCTGGGCGACCGCCTTGTGCAACCGCAGCGCCTCCGGGCGCGGGTGGCGGGGCATGAGATCGTAGGAGGTCCGCCCGACGAGGACCTCCGACACCACCTGGGACAGGCCCACGAGCATCTCGTTGCCCGACAGCTCCAGGATGCGGCGGTGGAAGGCGATGTCGAGTTCGAGGAAGGTCTCCAGGTCGCCGGCGCGTCCGGCGCGGGCCATCTCGTCGGCCACGATCACCAGGCGGGACCGCTCTGCGGCGGGGCCCCGCACGGCGGCCAGGGCGGCCGCGCCGGGTTCGACGGCGGACCGGAGTTCGTTGAGGGAGCGCAGCTGCTCCATGCGGCCCGAACCGGCCAGCCGCCAGCGGATCAGCTGCGGGTCGAAGATGTTCCAGTCCCGCAGGGGGCGCACCCGGATCCCCGTCCGGGGCCTGCTGATCACCAGCCGCATCGACTCCAGCACCCGCACCGCCTCCCGGGCCACGGTCCGGGAGACCCCGAAGTCCTCCTCCAGCCCCTGAAGGGTGAACGTGTGCCCGGTGGCGTACTCGCCCGCGGCGATGGCGGGCCCGAGGACCGCCAGCACCCGGTTGTGCAGTGTGCGGTGATCAGTGGCCATCGTTCTCCCTGTTTCGGCCGGGGGTCAGGCTGAAGCCTAGCCGGATTGATTGATATCACTATTAGTGGTGGCACTTGCGGTCGCGCAGGTCCCCACGACACGGAGAAACCATGCACTTTGTCTTCATGGGCGTCTCGGGCAGTGGCAAGACCACCGTCGCCGAGCGTGTGGCGCACGAACTCGAACTCCCCTTCGCCGAGGCGGACGTCTTCCATCCCCGGGCCAACATCGAGAAGATGGCGGCGGGTGTCCCGTTGACCGACGAGGATCGGTGGCCCTGGCTGCGCCGACTCTCGGAGTGGGTCGCCGCGCACGAGGCCCTGGGCGAGTCCACGGTGATGGCCTGCTCCGCGCTCAAGCGCTCCTATCGGGACGTGCTGCGCGAAGGTGCGCCGGGAGTGCGCTTCCTGCACATGCACGGGCCGTCCGAGGTCATCTGGAATCGGATCGCCGCGCGGGCCGACCACTTCATGCCGCCCGCGCTGCTGCGCTCCCAGTTGGAGACCCTGCAACCACTGGACCCGGACGAGGCGGGACGCGAGTTCGACGTGCGCCTGGACGCGGACGCCCTCACGCGGGAGTCGCTGGCCTGGGTCGAGGCGGCGTTGGCTGCGGCGGACACCATCTGACCTGCCATCTTGCGCGGGGGATGACGGCACGGGACCCTTTCGTCATGCAAGATTCCGTTTCGTCCCCCGCGACCTCTCCTGTGCGGCCCCCGCTGGACGTGCGGCAGACGTGTGTCCTGATGTTCGTCGCCGCCCCTGTGTACGGCCTGCTGGGCTACCTGACCTGGTCGTTGTTCGCGGCCGACGTGCCCGAGGGGGTGGTGGGCGACCTGTGGATCCTCCTCGCCCTCACGATCCTGGCGGGCGCCGCCTCGGCCGCTCTGGCGGTGCCGGTCCGTCGCGGTGACCACGCCCTGTGGCGCGTGTCCCAGGCGATCGCCCTGTGCGCGCTCGGCGTCGCCCTGTTCGCGCTGTACATCTCCTCGAAGCTCGCGGTGACGCCGCTGCTCATGGGGGCGCTGCTCGCGGCGGTCACGGCCATCATGATCAACATCGCCCTGTGGAGCACCGAGGTCCGTCGTTGGTGCGTCGGGGCACCGAAGGCCTCCACCGCACCCCGCCCCGCCCCGATCCCCGTTCGGACCACCACCCCTGCGGTCGAGCCCGGTTCCTCGACCGCCCAGGTCACCTCCGCCGCCTGGAGCGGTGCCTCCGACCCGGACACCCCGGTCGGTCCCGAGGCCTTCGTGAAGGAGGCCGCCTCCGGAACCTCCGCCGACGTGTCCGAGTCCTCCGCCGAGGTCACCTCCGCCACCTGGGGTGATGGCCCCGAGTCGGACACCCCGGTCGGTCCCGCGTCCTCCGCCTCCACCCGGACCGCCGCCCCGGACGTGTCCGCCGAGCCGGAGAACCCCGCCGAGGTCACCTCCGCCGCCTGGAGCGGGGCCCCCGACACGGACGCGCCCGTCCCCTTCGTCCCGGACCCGAAGGACGAGGGCACCACGGGGTTCGTGTGGAACGTGGATCCGGTCGAGGACGTCGCGCCCTCCACGGTCGCCGTGCCTCCCACCACCGAGAAGAAGCCCGAGGAGGCGGGGTTCGTGTGGAACATGGACCCGGTCGAAGGGATCGACGCGTCCTCGGGCACCGAGCCCGACGACGCCGTTCTCGCCGCCGCGGTCGTCGCCGAACCGACGGAATCCTCCGAGAGGGACCTCACCGGAGGTTCCGAGTCCGCCGCGTCCCCCGTCGGCATTGCCACGGGTGATGCTGCCGAGGAGGATGCGACCTCAGAGGCCACTGTGATCATTGATGAGCCTGTGATGTCCGGTGCCGATGGTGCCACCGAGACGGACGCCTTCGCCGAGAAGCCGTCCGCCGCCGACAACGCCACCGACCTCACCGGCGCCCCCGGACCCACTGAGGAGCCCGGACCGGTCGAGGCGCCCTCCGCTCACGCGGCCGGCTCCGCCGCCGAGGAGGCCGAGGGGTCCCCGACGACCGACACCGACGCCTCCGCCGAGGAGCCGTCCGAGAACGAGGCCGCGTCCGCCGACGCGACCGAGGACACGACCGTTGGGAGCACCGGGCCCGCTGCCGCGGATGAGCGCTCCGAAGTCGGTGCCTCGGGCGCCGTCGAGACGGCCGATGGGTCCCTGGCGACCGGCGCCGACGGGGCCGCGAAGGCCACTGTCCCCGCTGGAGGAGGCGCGTCCACCGAGGCCTCCCGCACCGCTGGCACGGCGCCGGAAGCCGACGCGAAGGAGGGGGCCGAGTCTGTCGGGGCCGAGGTGGCCTCTGCGGCCGCCGATGGTCCGACCTGGTCCGACGCCTCCGCCGAGAAGGGCGAGGCCACGGCCCCCGCGACCGCCGATGACGAGGGGTCCGCGACGGATGAGGCCGCCGCCACCCCCGAGCCGGCGAGCGACCCGGACGGGTCCGATGGTGCGGCCGGGGCCGAGGCCGGGAAACCCTCGGCGAAGAAGAAGTAGAAGCCGACGTCCATGACCGAGGGGCCGACGACGTCGGCCCCTCGGTGCGTTCGGATGATGGGCCGGAGCGGATGGAGCGCCCCGGGGATGGTCAGTCCTCGCCGTCGGCGAGGGAGTGCAGACGCGCCAGGTGGTCGCCGTCGTCGTCGCCGTGGCGGTCCACGTAGGCGTCGCGTGCCTCGTCGGCGATGTCGGTGCTCTCGTCCTCGAACCCGTAGTCGACGAGGTCGTCGAGCAGGTCGATGGCCCGGTGCAGCGCGTCGTCGTCATCGGGCGCCTCCTCGGGGAGGTGCTGCACGATGGCGGCGAAAAGGAGCGCGCGGGCCTCGTCCACGGCGCTCTCCGAGCCGGCGGCGGCCGTCAACCGGATCCGTGTGATGGGGTCGTCGTCAGCGGCCAACATGAGCTGTTCGGCCAGCCAGGCGCTGTCCTGGCCTTCGAGGAACGCGGTCAGCGCCGCGTCGTCAAGGGGAGTGGTCACCCCGAGATCATAGGCCCGGGGCGAGGCCCCCCGATCCCGTCGACCGAGGGCCCGAGAAGGACAAAAAGGTCATTCATCCCATGATCCAATATTGCGTCTCGTTATTGTTCCCGAAACATCGAAAAAGATGGCGGGCGTGTTACCCCATGCCTCCCATGCGCCTCCGCATGCCCCTTCGGATACGCGGGTATCGGACTTTTGGTCCTCGTTGAACAGCACGGTCAACAAAACGCGCCTATGGATCACGCCACAGATCTGAAACGGTTGTATTAATACCCGGACGTCTATCTTCCCAGTTGGTGGGAGCCGGGACTAGGGTCCACTCAATCGACCCCCGGGCACATCAGCCCACCCCCCACAGAGGTGGACATGTTCACGAAGACTTCCAGGAAACCGCTGGCCCTGCTGGCCTCAGCGGCGTCCGTCGCGCTGTTGGCCACAGCGTGCGCGGAGAGCGAGCGCGACCCCGACGCCGACACTTCGGCACCGTTCGTATTCGGTTCCGCCGGCGACATCAAATCCCTCGACCCGTTCCTCGCGAGCGATGGCGAGACCTTCCGCTACAGCCGCCAGGTCTTCGAAACCCTCCTCGAACACGAATCCGGCGGCAGCGACATCGTCGGCGGCCTGGCCGAGGACTGGGAGCAGTCCGAAGACGGCACCGTGTGGACCTTCCACCTGCGCGACGGCGTCACCTTCCACGACGGCGACGCCATGAACGCCGAGGCCGTCTGCGCCAACTTCGACCGCTGGCACAACCTCAGCGGCCCGTGGCAGAGCTCCAACAACTCCTATTACTGGCAGGCCATCTTCGGCGGCTTCGCCGACAACGAGGACGAGGGCCTGCCCGACTCCCGGTTCGTCTCCTGTGAGGCCACCGACGAGCTCACCTCCGTCATCACCATCTCGCAGTACTCCTCCATCTTCCCGGGCGGCTTCAGCCTCGCCGCGTTCGGCATCATGAGCCCCACCACCCTGGAGGCCATCGCCGACGCCGAGATCACCGGTGAGGAGGGCGACTACAGCCTGCCCGAGTACACCAGCGTCCCGGGCACGGTCGCCGGCACCGGACCCTTCACCATCGGTGAGTGGAACCGGGACCAGGCCGAGATCACCCTCGATCGCTTCGACGACTACTGGGGCGACCCCGCCGGCTTCGACACCCTGATCCTGCGGGCCATCCCCGACGAGACCGCCCGCCGCCAGGCGCTGGAGGCCGGCGACATCCACGGTTACGACCTGGTCGCCCCCGCGGACGTCGAGCCCCTCGTCGAGGCCGGTTTCCAGGTCCCGACCCGTGACGTGTTCAACGTCCTCTACCTCGCCTTCCAGCAGGAGACCAACGAGGATCTGGGCGACATCGAGGTCCGCCAGGCCCTCGCCCACGCGGTCAACCGCCAGCGCATCGTCGACACCATCCTCCCGGCCGGCGGCGAGGTGGCCACGCAGTTCCACCCCGACACCCTCGACGGCTGGTCGGAGAACGTGACCACCTACGACTACGACCCCGACCGCGCCCGGGAACTGCTGGCCGACGCCGACCAGGAGGACCTGACCCTCGACTTCTGCTACCCGACCGAGGTCACCCGCCCCTACATGCCCGCTCCGCGTGACATCTTCGACGTCATCACCGCGGACCTGGAGGACGTCGGCATCACCGTCGAGGCCAAGTCCTACGAGTGGACCGAGTACATCGGCCGGACCAACAGCGGCGAGTGCTCGCTGTACCTGCTGGGCTGGACCGGCGACTACAACGACGCCTACAACTTCCTCGGCACCTGGTTCTCCGTGAAGAACGACGCCTGGGGCATGGACGAGCCCGAGCTGTTCGAGGCCATGGCCGACGCCAGCGGCAACCCGGACGCCGAGGAGCGCATCGAGGCCTACAAGGGCCTGAACGAGCAGATCATGGAGGTCCTTCCGGGTCTGCCGATCTCCAGCTCCCCGCCCTCCATCGCGTTCGCCCCGAACGTCAACCCCCCGAACGTCAGCCCGCTGACCCAGGAGAACTTCTCCGAGGGCTCCTGGCAGGAGGACTAGGCACCCACCGGCCCCGTACCCCGGGGCCCGGGAACCCCCCTCCCGCACCGCGGGAGGGGGAGGGCCCGGCCGATCCGTCCCCCGGTCGGCCGGGCCCGACGATGTCACCCCCGCCCCACCCCGCGGGGAACCATCCCCACTCCACTGGCGAAAGGCGGCGAAGGTGCTGCGATTCCTCGTCAGGCGTACCCTCCAACTGATCCCGACCCTCGGCGGTCTGTCGATCCTGTTGTTCATCTGGCTCCAACGCCTACCCGGCGGGCCGGAGTACGCCCTCCTCCCCGACGACGCGACAGCCGAACAGCGAGCCCAACTGCGGCGCTCCCTCGGACTGGACGAACCCCTCACGGTCCAGTACCTGGCGTTCCTGCGCAACATCCTCCAGGGCGACCTGGGCACCTCCATCCAGACCGGACGCCCGGTCGTGGAGGAGTTCTTCACCCGCTTCCCGGCCACGTTCGAACTGGCGATCACCGCGATGCTCATGGCGATCGCCGTGGGCATCCCCCTCGGTTACCTCGCCGCCCGCCGACGCGGCGGTGTCCTGGACTTCGCCGCCGTCGGCGGCTCCCTTCTCGGCATCTGCACGCCGGTGTTCTTCCTCGCCTTCATCCTCAAGGTGATCTTCGCCGAGCGCCTGGGCCTGTTCCCGTCGGCCTTCCGGCTCTCCCCGGGACTGAACCGCACCGACCTGAGCGGCTTCGTCGTCCTCGACGGCCTGCGCACCGGTGAACTCGACGTCGTGTGGGACGCCCTGATGCACCTGGCGCTCCCCGGCCTGGCCCTGGCCTCCATCCCCCTCGCCGTCATCGTCCGCATGACACGCGCCAGCGTCCTGGAGGTCCTCGAAGAGGACTACGTGCGCACCGCCGACGCCAAGGGCCTGCACCGCCGGACCGTGCGCGGCCGACACGTGCTGCGCAACGCGATGCTGCCGGTCGTCACCGCCATCGGTCTGCTCACCGGAAGCCTGTTCGCGGGCGCGGTCCTCACCGAGAGCGTGTTCGCGTTCCCCGGCGTCGGCTCGTTCGTGTACGGGGCCACCCAGACCCGTGACTACCCGGTCCTCACCGGGTTCATCCTGCTCATCGCCACCATGTACGTGTTCATCAACCTGCTGGTGGACATCTCCTACAGCCTCCTCGACCCGAGAGTGCGGGCCCAGTGATGCCGACGACACCGAGTGCGCACAACCCGGAGGGGTCACCCGTCCCGGACGCCGAGTCCGCCGGCACGGGCGGCACCGCCCTGCTGGGCCGCAAGGCCGCCAAGATCGACCGGCTCGCCGAACTCATGGGACCGCGCGACGAGGGGACCCACGGCGCCGGCATCTGGCGCACCGCGTTCTCCCGGCTGCGCCGCAGCCCCATGGCGATCACCGGCGCGATCATCGTCGCCGGGTTCGTCGTCGTCGCCCTGTTCGCCCCGCTCCTCGCCCCCTACGCCCCCACCGCGCAGACCTGGGGCGACGAGGTCTTCCCCAACCAGAACATCTTCGTGGGCCCGCGCGCCGAGAACTGGCTGGGCCTGGACAACCTGGGCCGCGACCAGTTCTCCCGCATGGTCATCGGCGCCCGCCAGACCCTCCTGGTCGGTGTCGTGGCCACCCTCGTCGGCTTCGGCGTGGGCGCCCTGCTCGGCGGCACCGCCGGTGCCGCGGCCACCCTCGGCGGTCGTTGGGGCCGGACGATCGACAACGCCATCATGCGCGTCATCGACATGATGCTGGCGCTGCCCACCCTGCTGCTCGCCGTCACCGTCGCGGCCCTGATCGGCCCCAGCCTCACCACGGTCATGCTCGCGGTCGGCATCGCCCAGGTGCCGATCTTCGCCCGCCTGCTGCGCGGCGCGATGATCTCCCAGGGCAACCGCGACTACGTCCTCGCCGCCCGGGCGCTGGGGGTCCGCAAGCACAAGATCGCCCTCACGCACATCCTGCCCAACTCCCTGGGGCCGGTGATCGTGCAGTCCACCCTCACCCTGGCCACCGCCATCATCGACGCGGCCGCCCTGTCCTACCTGGGCCTGGGCAACCCCGATCCCTCCTTCCCCGAGTGGGGGACGATGCTCGCCGACGCGCAACGGTTCCTCTCCAGCGCGCCCCAGCTGGCCGTCTACCCGGCCCTGGCCATCATCGTCACCGCCCTGGGCTTCACCCTGCTCGGTGAGGCGATGCGCGAGGCCCTCGACCCGAAGCTGAGGAAATGACCATGGGTTCCAGCACACCGCTGCTCGCGGTCGAAGAACTGTCCGTCGTGTTCGGCGGACGCGGCTCCGACGAGGTCCGGGCCGTGGACGGGGTCTCGTTCACCCTCGAAGAGGGCAAGGTCACCGGCCTGGTCGGGGAGTCCGGCTGCGGTAAGAGCGTCACCTCCCTGGCCCTCATGGGCCTGCTCCCCCCGCGCGGGGTGCGGGTGGGCGGTTCCGCCCTCCTGAACCTGCCCGAGGGCGAGGTCGACCTGCTGAAGCTGTCGCCCAAGCGGATGCGCGACCTGCGCGGATCCCGGCTGGCGATGATCTTCCAGGATCCGCTCAGTTCCCTGAACCCGGTGGTCCCCATCGGCCGCCAGGTCACCGAGATCCTCAACCGCCACCGGGGCATGCGGGGATCGGCCGCGGAGAAGGAGGCCGCCGACCTGCTCCAACGGGTGGGCATCCCCGACCCCGAACGGCGCCTCAAGGAGTACCCGCACCAGCTCTCCGGCGGCATGCGCCAACGCGCCCTCATCGCGATGGCGGTGGCCTGTCGTCCCCGGGTGATGATCGCCGACGAACCCACCACCGCCCTCGACGTGACCATCCAGGCGCAGATCCTCGAACTCCTCAAGGACCTGGTGACCGAGGAGGGCACCGCGCTGCTCATGATCACCCACGACCTCGGCGTGGTGGCCGGGCTGTGCGACGACATCAACGTCCTGTACGCGGGGCGCGCGGTGGAGACCGCTCCGCGCGCCCCGCTGTTCGCCGGTCCCACCCATCCCTACACGGTCGGGCTGCTCGGGTCGATCCCCCGACTCGACGCGCCCCGAGGGGAACCGCTCACCCCGATCCGCGGGTCGGTCAACGACAACATCGCCTGGCACGACGGGTGCGCGTTCGCGCCCCGCTGCGATCACTACACCCTGGAATGCCTGGAGGGGCCGCCCGCCCTGGTCCACACGGACGACGGCGTCCACGCGTACCGGTGCGTCAACCCCGTCCGGCACGCCGACGTGGCGGACCGGGCCGTTCTGGAGAGCCCGTCCGTGGTGGGCGACGAGGAGGAGTCGGCATGAGCCTGTTGCGGATCGAGGACCTCAAGGTCCACTTCCCGATCAGACGGGGCGTCGTGTTCGACCGCACCGTCGGCCACGTCTACGCGGTGGACGGGGTGAGCCTGAGCATCGAACGCGGCACCACCTACGGTCTCGTGGGGGAGTCCGGCTGCGGCAAGACCACCCTGGGCCGGGCGGTGCTGCGCCTGGTCGACATCACCTCCGGCGCGGTCGTCCACGAGGGCCGCGACCTGGCCTCGCTGAGCGACGAGGAGATGCGACGGGAGCGCCGCAACCTCCAGATGGTCTTCCAGGACCCGTTGGGCAGCCTCAACCCCCGGCAGAACATCGGCTCCATCCTCATGGAGGGCTTGCAGACCCACGGGATCGGCGGCCCCACCGACGAGGAGGCCGCCTCGATGAGCGGGCGGGAGCGCCGGGCGGCCGTCCTCGCCGACCGGCGGCGACGGGTGACCGGGGCGTTGGAGCGGGTCGGGCTGTCCGCCAAGGCGCTCACCCGCTACCCGCACGAGTTCTCCGGCGGCCAGCGCCAGCGCATCGGGATCGCCCGCGCCCTGGTCCTGGAACCCGACCTCATCATCTGCGACGAACCCGTCTCGGCACTGGACGTGTCCATCCAGGCGCAGGTGCTCAACCTGCTGGAGGAACTCCAGGGGGAACTGGGGCTGACCTACCTCGTCATCGCCCACGACCTGGCGGTGGTCCGCCACGTCAGCGACACGGTGGGCGTCATGTACCTGGGGTCGCTGGTGGAGGAGGCGCCCAGCGACATGCTCTACGAGACGCCGCTGCACCCCTACACCCGGTCGCTGATGTCGGCGGTCCCGGTACCGGACCCGAAGGTGGAGGACACCCGCGAGCGCATCCTCCTGGCCGGGGACCTGCCCTCGCCGGCGAATCCGCCGACCGGCTGCCGGTTCCACACCCGGTGCCCGTGGCGGCAGGAGGAGCTCTGCGACACCGACCGCCCCGAGCTGCGGCCGATCAACGGCGACGGGCACCGGGTGGCCTGCCACCACGCCGAGCGGATCCTGGCCGGGGAGATCCACCCGAGCGAGGAACGCGCCGCCCGCATCGTGCACGGCGCGGCGGGCTGACCCGCGCCGGTGGCGGGCGGGAAGAGCGCGCCCGCCACCGGTTCTCCGTCTCAGGGCCTCGAAGCCCGCTCCCTGGCCTCCATGCCCGCCATGAGCCGATTCCGGTGGTGCCGCTGCCAGAACAGCCCTCCGACGAACAGCGCGATCGCCGTCAGACCCCAGGGCGGGGGCGGCAGGGCCGCGACGAACACGCACGACGGCGACACGGCCGTGCCCACCGCCCACCCGACGAACCCGGGCTGTCGGCTCAGGTGTCGACGCATGGCCGACGACAGCGTCGCGATGCGCGCCGCCGACCACAGGGCCGGCGCCGCGAACACCAGGACGCCGAGGACGAACACCGCGGCCGACAGGCCCCCGGTGTGGAAGACGTTCCCCCAGAGCACGGCGGGCAGGAGGGCCACCCCGGCGCACAGGTTCGCCAGGAGGGAGAGCCGGAGGGCGCCCGTGTACACGAGTCGGGGGATGTCCGCCTGTCCCGGGTCCAGGGCCAGCACCTGCTCGCCGCGCCGCC
This sequence comes from Nocardiopsis sp. N85, assembly GCF_028882275.1. Classification (GTDB taxonomy): domain Bacteria; phylum Actinomycetota; class Actinomycetes; order Streptosporangiales; family Streptosporangiaceae; genus Nocardiopsis; species Nocardiopsis lambiniae. Next base: position 16,793 of record NZ_JARBUT010000003.1, on the reverse strand, counting down.
CGGCCCGGCGCATCCGACCGCGGTGGGCGTCGATGACGGCCAGCCCCCGGATCGCCTGATCCTCCCGTGGGTCCAGCGACAGCGCGGTGCGGAAGGCCTCCTCGGCGCTGTGCGGCGCCCCGATCCGGAGGAACACGTAACCGGCCATGGAGTGCGTCCACGGGTCGAGTCCGTTCAGCCCCCGCGCGGTCCGGGCGGCCAGGGCCGCGTTGCGGCTCCACTCGGTGAGGGCGGGATGTCCCGCACGATGGATCTCCGCCATGGCACGGCCGGCCAGCAGGTGGTGGGAGGCGACCTGCGGTTCCGCCCGCAGGAGTTCGTTGGCGATCTCCAGCGCCTCCTCCGGCCTGCCCACCCGGGACAGGGCGGTGGAGGTCATCGTCAACAGCCCCGTCGACCGGTCGCCCAGCCCCAGGGCACGGGACAGCGCGGCCAGGGCCTCCTCGTTCTCATCCAGATGAAGGTGACAGCGGCCCTTGAGGGCCCAGCACAGGTCCGACCCCGGGTCCCGGCCCAGTTCCTCCTCCACGGCCTCCAGGGCCTGCCGGGGGCGGTTCGCCTCCAACAGGCCCACGGCCCGTCGCAGCGGCGCGGGCGGGGTGCCGGCGCCGGACATCACCGTCTCCCGAACCGGCGGCGCCTGCCGAGGTACTCGGACAGTTCCCGGTAGTCGTCGTCGTGGCCGGCGAACTCCACCGCCGTGCGGGCGCTCTCGAACCAGTCACCGGTGGAGGGGCGTACCTCCGTCAGGGCGTGTTCGACGTCGGGCTGCCCGATGGGGCGGACCCGGCCCAGCCGGGCCGAGGCGAGCAGCGCCCGCTCGGCGGCGCTGTCGCACAGGTGGGACAGGTCGGCCCCGGACAATCCCTCCGTGCGGCGGGCCACCCCGGCGATGTCCACACCCTCCACGGGGCGGTCGCGCAGCCCCGACGCGAGGATCGCGACCCGGGCGGCCTCGTCGGGCGGCGGCACGAACAGCATGCGGTCCAACCGGCCGGGCCGGCGCAGCGCCGGGTCGATGTCCCAGGGGTGGTTGGTGGCGGCGAGCAGGAACACGCCCTCGTTGTCCCCGACCACCGAGTCGAGTTCGGTGAGCAGCTGGGTGACGACGTTGCGCATGTGCGGGCCGACCTTCGTGCGGCGGCCGCCCAGCGCGTCGAGTTCGTCCAGGAAGAGCACGCAGGGGCTGTACTCGCGGGCACGCCGGAAGAGCGCGTGGATGTTGCGCTCGCTGTTGCCCATCCACCGGTCGAGGATGTCGGCCAGCGAGACGGTGAGGAAGTCGGCGCCCATCTCCCCGGCCACACCCCGGGCCAGGAAGGTCTTGCCGCAGCCGGGCGGGCCGTAGAGCAACAGGCCGCCGCGCAGACTCTTGCCGAACGCCTCGCGCAGCTCGGCGTTGCGCAGGGGCGCCAGGAACGCGGCCTCCAGCCTCTCCTTGACGCCGTGCATTCCGGCGACGTCATCGAGGGTGATGTCGGAGGAGGTGAAGCCGTAGTCCTCGGGGCGCATGGGTCCGGCGTCGTCGTGCCCGTCGCGCGACCCGGGGAACTCGTCCCGCGACGGGGTCCCACCGGGACGTCCGCGCCCGTCGCCCCCCGACGCCGCGTCCGGGGTCCCGTCCCCCGCCGTTCCGGAAACGGGCGCGGCCCGGTCCGCCCGCGTCCCGGGCACGGTCGGAGCGTCCTGCGGGCCCGACGGGGTGCGCGGCGCGGACGGGGACACCGGGGCCCCGGTGTCCGGGCGGCGGTCCCGAGGGGGCGTCCCCGTGACCGCCCCCGGAGGGGAGTCCGGACCCGTGGGAGGGTCCGGGTTCGCCGCCGGTACGGGCGCCCCCAGGGCGCGGGCCATCAGCGCGCCCGCCGTCGGCGAGGAGGGGTCCTGCTGGAGGGCGGCCGCCACGTGGGAGATCGCCGCCGGCCGGTCGCCCGCCTCCAGCAGCAGTTCCGCCAGGTGCAGCCGCAGCACCGGGTCGTCGGGGGAGGCGGTCACGGCCGCGTTCATGCTGGCGACCAGCCGCGGGTCGGGGGTGGACATCACCACTCCTCGAAGAGTCGTCGGGGGTACGGGGGCCACGATGTGGCGCGGTCCGGAGTGTAGCGGCCGACACCGTCCCCTCCCGAGGGGAGCATCGGGCATGACGATCGTCATGTCGCGGACCCCCGAATCTCCCACCTTTCCCATGACAGCGGTGACTACCCGGTCGCGTCCGGCGCCGGGACCCTGGAGGTATGACCCCCCACATCGCCAAGACGTCCATACCGCGCCGGGTCCTGTACGCCGCCACGATCACGGGCCTGGCGGCCGGCCTGGCCGCCTGGTCGGCGGCACCGTACGCTCCGCCGCCGCCGCCCGTGTTCGACGGGGACGAGGCCTTCGTCGACGAGGTGACCGAGCTCATCGACCCCCGCGGGGTCCAAGGGCTGAGCGCCGTCCGCTTCCCCGCCGGGGACCCCTCCGCCCTCGAACACGTCCACGGAGGCACCACCGACGGCGAGACACCCGTGACCGGGGACACCCTCTTCGAGACCGGTTCCCTCTTCAAGCTCTTCACCGCCATGACCTTGGCCGACATGGTCGAGACCGGTGAGACCTCCGTGGACCGCACCGTCGCCGAGGTCTTCCCCGACGCCGAGATCCTCGACCCGCGGGTCGCCGACGCGACCCTGGAGGACCTGGCCACCCACCACTCCGGCCTGCCCACGGCACCCGCGGACGACCTGTTCCGGCACTACGTCCTCCCCTCGCTGGTCTTCTCCGACGTCTACGGGCACTCCCGCGACCCGCTGTCGGCGCTGGCCGTGACCTCGGCCGCGACCCCGGGCGAGCACGGGTACTCCAACCTCGGGTTCTCGCTCCTGGGTCGGGCCCTGGCGGCCGAGGCGGGCGCCGAATCCTATGAGGAGACGGTCCGGGAACGGGTGCTCGACCCCCTCGGCATGGACGACACGGTCATCGTCTCCGGCGTCCCGGAGGGCGGGGCTCCGCCCCACATCGCCCCGGGGCACCCGACCGAGCCCTGGCACAACACCGACTACGCGCCCGCGGGGGTGGCCACCTGGAGCACCCCGGACGACCTCGCCCGCTTCCTGGCCGCCGTCATCGACGGGACCGCTCCGGGCATGAGCGCCCTGGAACCGGTGTACCGGGACGTCTCCTTCGCGGCGGAGGGCACCGAGGTCCCGGCACCGGAGGAGGACGACCGCGGTCTGCACTCCTCCTCGTTCGACCAGGGGTTGGGCTGGATCATCGTCGAGGACCCCGAGCTGGGCGCGGTCCGCCTGCACACCGGCGGCACCCTGGGCAGCAACACCATCGCGGCCTTCACCGACACCGAGGCGGTCGTCGTGATGTCGGGCAGCCTGACCCTGGACGCGGTCACCCTGGGCGTGGAACTGCTGCGGGACGACCCCCGGCCGCTGGAGGGCCCGCCCTCGGTCATGGTGGCCCTCTCGGCGGCCCTCACCTGCGTGATGGCCCTGGTCCCGCCGCTGCTCCTGCTCTCCCTCGTGCTGCGCCGCCGCACCCTGATCACCGGGCGGCCCATCGACCGGCTGCGGATCGTCTCCCTGTCCCTGGGCGCGGTCGCCTGGGCGGCCACCGCCCAGACCCAGGGGGATTGGGTCACCGTCCCCATGACGGTGTGGGCCGTGGGCGTCGGCACGGTCGCCGCCGCCCTGGTCGTGGGCGCCCGGCACCTGCGCCGGGTCCCGGTGGAAGCGGGACGGTGGCGGTGGCTGCACGTCCCGGTGTTCGTCCTGTCGGTCCTCTTCTCCGCGGCTCTGGGCGCCCTGGCCCTGTGGAGCCTGGCCATCACCCTGTGAGCCCCCTCCGAGGACACCGACGGACGCGCACTCGCCCGCGGGACGCCCGAGCGTCCGTCCCGTCCGGCCCGTCGACGCGCTCCTTCACCGGTGTCCGGCGCCTCCCCTCCGGTGTTCCCGGGCCACCCCGACCGTCCGCGGCCACCGGCGGGCGGACGCTCCGAGCCCTGCGCCGCAAGGCTTCCCGGGCCCCGCGCCCCCGTGAGGCGATGAACGGGGACGACCGAAAAAGTTTCGGCTCGCTCTTATGGTGCAACTTTGTGACCTGCGCAAAGAGGTTTCCAACAGCGTGAAAAGCTATATTTGGCATGTCCTGCATCTCCGGTATCCCCGCTTACCGGAGGACCTCCATGTCCTCAGGAGCGACTCTTGTCCCCCGAATATCGCGTAGGTGCCCTGGGCACCCGCATCATCGCCGCCTCCGTGCTCACCGCCGGACTCGCACTCGGAGCCGCGGCGCCCGCCTTCGCGGCCCTGCCCTTCGCCCCTCCCGGCGACAACGGCACCGTGAAGATCCACTCCCCGGAGACCCCGGAAGAGGACAATCGCAACGAGCCCAAGGTCTGCGAGTTCCAGGTCGTCGGCTCCGGGTTCGACCCGGCCCAGGAAGTGACCTGGCAGATCCTCACCCAGGGCGGCTCCCCCTCCTCCCGTGAACTCGTCCTGGAGGGCGAACTCGACCTGGACGGGGAAGGCGCCGGCAGCACGGACCTGCTCAGGATCGACAACGGTCACTACCGCCTGGAGTGGACCTTCGAGGGCCAGAAGGGCAACGCCGCCAAGCACAAGGTGTTCAAGGTCGTCTGCGAGAAGACCGAGGCTCCGGAGCCCACCCCGGAGCCCTCCACCCCGCCCGTCGGCGAGCCCACCGAGGAGCCCACCGGCGAGCCCACCGGTGAGCCCACGGCACCTCCCGAGACCGAGGAGCCGACCGTGCCGCCCACGGACGACCCCTCCGCCCCGGAGACCGAGGAGCCGACCGTTCCGGCGACCCCCACCGCCCCCGAGGGTGAGAAGCCGGGCGAGTCCCCGGCCCCCTCCGAGAACGGGCCGAGCCTGGCCCTGACCGGTTCGGCCATCGCCGGCCTCGTCGCGGCCGGCCTCGCCGCCGCCGGTGGCGGCGGAGCCGCCCTCTACTTCAGCCGCAAGCGCAAGGCCGAGTAGGGGTCCGTTCCCGAGGGGTGCGCCACGACAGTGGCGCACCCCTCTCGCGTATCCCGCTTGACCGCTCCCGTCCCGGGTAGGCCCGCGGTATGGGAACGTTCTTGTACGACGACGACTGCGGCTTCTGCAAACGGGCCGTCGCCTTCGCCCGGGACCGCCTGCGCTCGCGTACGGAGTTCGTCGCCTGGCAGGACTTCGACCTCGACTCGGTGGGGCTCACCCCCGAGCAGACCGACGAGGCCGCCTGGGTGGTCTACCCGGACGGTCGCCGGTTCCGCGGTGGCGACGCCGTCGCCGAGGTCCTCCTGCACGCCCGTCCGCTGGTGCGTCCCGTGGGCCGGCTCATGCGGCTGCCGCTGCTGCGCGCGATCAACCGCCGCGCCTACCACTGGGTGGCCGCCAACCGGTACCGCCTGCCCGGCGGAAGCGCTTCCTGCGCCCTACCGTCCTGACGTCGCGTTCTCCCGCAACAGCCGGCACACCCCGAGCAGCCGCTCCCGCAACACGGCGCCGCGCCCGGCGAACCCCTCCTGGGCGCTCATGTACGCGGCCTTGCCCTCGGCGGTCTCGATGCGCACCGGCTCGTACCCCCACGCCCGCAGGTCGTAGGGCGAGGCCCGCATGTCCAGCTCCCTGATCTCCCGGGCCAGCTCGAAGCAGTCCACCACCAGCTCCGAGGGCACCGCCGGGGACAGTTTGTACGCCCACTTGTACAGGTCCATGCCCGCGTGCAGGCACCCCGGCTGGTCCAGGTCGACCTGTGCCTCCCTGGTCGGCCGCAACGTGTTGAGCGGTCGCGCGTCCTCGGTGAAGAACCGGAACGCGTCGAAGTGCGAGCACCGGATCCGGTGCGACTCCACGACCCGGTCGGTCCCCTCGTGTCCGAGCCGCAACGGCACCTGCCCGTGGCGCACCTCACCGGCCCGGTACACCATCGCCCACTCGTGCAACCCGAAACAGCCCAGGTGGGCGGGCCGGTCGGCGACCGCCGACAACAACCGCTCCACGAAGTCGACCACGGGTCGGGCCGCCAGGAACGCCTCGACGTCCAGGCCGACCCCCTCGGGGGTCTCGACCGTGAACCGCTCCGACAGCAGCTCCCGGGCGCCCTCGCCGGCCAGGACCGTGCCCGCGCCCGGGTGCCAGCGCCGCAACCGGGCCGGCTTGAAGTTGTAGTAGGTGAACAGGAAGTCCTCGACGGGATGGCGCACGCCCTCACGGCGACGCCGGAGGTGGTCGGCGGTCAACGCGTCCACCCGCTCCTCGTGGCGGCGCGCCCGCGCGCGCCATTCCCGCTCCGCCGACACCTCGACGGCCCCGATGCTCGTTCCCATCACGGCCCCAGGGTACGCGCGGTCAGTTGGACTGCTGCACCGGCAGATGACGGCCCAGGTAACCGACGTACACCCGGTTGGTGGTCCCCGGACCCAGGTGGGGGTAGAAGTACAACCGCGGACAGATGCCGTACTCGATGTCCAGCTTGATGTGCGCGTACATGGGCACCCGCCCGTGGGGGTCGACGTCCTCGGGCACCCGGAAGATCCGTTTCTCGTTGAGCTTGCCCCTGTTGCGGACGTGGTCGGACTCCTGCGACGCCAGCCGTTTGACCGGGATGACCTGGTAGCCGTCCGGGTTCTCCTTCAGGTACGAGTGGAACCCGAGTCCTCGGTCGGGGTTGTCGAACTGGTAGCGGGCGTAGTCGTTGAGGGCGAGCAGGGCCTCCCAGGCCCGGGTGACCCACAGCGACTCCTTGCGGCTGTCGGAGAGCTCGTAGACCGTCTGGTCCTCGATGGTGAAGAACAGGTGCGGCAGCGCGGTGTCGTCGGTGATCCGCTCCAGCAGCTCGGACACGCTCCGGGGCGGACGGTGCGCCGGATCCCGGGGAGCGGGCGCGGCGGCCAGCCGGAACTGTCCGGCCACGCGCGCCTGTTCGCGCAGCCACCGGACCTCGTAACGGGCGGCGCGCACCTGCCCGTGGGTCTCGTCGAGTTCCTCGGTGAGGTCGGTGGTCTCGGCGAGCAGTTCCCTTCGTTCCTCGGAGAGTTCGCCGATCCGGTCGTTCAAGCGGGTGATCTCGTCCCTCAACCGCTGCATCTGGAGTTCGAGGGCCTCGCGCTCCTGGAGGGCGGCGAGCCCGGCGGCCGACGAGGGGTCGGGGCCGGAGGTCGGAGGGCGCGTGCTCACGCCCGGGGAGACGGCGGTCTGCGGGCTCGGAGCCGTGCGCAGGTCCTCGGTCTCCTCCGAGAGCAGGGCGTCCACCGCAGGGAGCGGGTCGGGCAGCGCGATCTCCAGGGCGTTCTCCCGGACCCGACGGGACAGCGCGGCCCCCACCCAGTTGCGGATGCGCTCCCCTTCGCGGGCGGTGTCCAGGGTGGTCGAGCTCATCCTCGGATGCCGGGACGGATCGCCCTCGATCCCCGGTAAGAAGGTGCGCACCCCGCCCGCGGGGATGTCCATGCCCGACGGGAGCAGGTCCACGACCCGGTCCTGGGCGGCGGAGTCCAGTACGTACACCGTGCACATCCCGGTGCATCGGGACAGGGTCGCGGCCATGGCGGTGCGCCAGTCGGCGACGGTGACGTCCCCGGGGGATCCGGTGGCCAGGACGGCGAGCCGGCGTTCGGGGTCGCGGATCGCGGAGACCAGCACGTCCATGAGGGCGTCGTCACGGCCGCGCACGATGACCGGGCCCGAGGGGACCCGGTGGGTCCCGTCGTGCGCGGGCAGCGCGTCCAGCAGCATGCGGGCCGCCTCGGGCGGCATGATGTCGAGCCGGGGCTGCTCGGTGGCGCCCCCGGCGTCGACCGTCATGTCCAGCCACAGGTACCGCCAGGGCGACAGCTCGGGGTCGACGACCACGGTGACGGCCGTCCGCCATACCCCGTCGGGCTTGTCGGATTCGGTGGTCAGCCGGAGGAAGGACAGTCCCTCCTCGGGGTTGTCGTGCCGCACCACCAGGGCCCGTGACCGGTTGCTCAGCTCGTACCGACCGGAGGAGCCGAAGTCCACCCGCGCTCCCGAGTTCCCCCGCTTGCTCAACCATCGGGACAGGACGGTCGACGCGGTGGCGATGGGATCCCCATGATCCTCCGGGACTGCGATGAGCGTGCGGTAGACGAGCGGCAATGGGCACTCCCGGGCTTCCGTCGGCGGCGGCGGACCCGAGGACCCGGCTCGAACGCGCCGGTGGTGGGGTCCTCACCACCACTGTGTACGAAGGAACACTTCAGCGCCAGTCGGTCGACCGAAAGTGGTCTTCACGGGGACAGGTTGCCCAGGGTGTACCCGTCATCCGTCCGGGGAATCTCGGTGTCCTCCGCCCGTGTGCGCGAGCGCGCGTCGGGCGGGACGCGGCGCGTCCGGGTCGGCGCCGTCGGGTGGTGCCGCGGCCGAGCCGGCGGGGGCCCGGACCGGCGGGCGGCGGGTGACATCCGGCCCGACCCGGACGGTACCTCCCCGTCACCCGCCGGACGGTCCGGATGGAGGAGGACTCCCACGGGACGGCCTCCCGTACGGGAGGGGCGGGGCGTGCGGCCGATGGTGGAGAGCCCCGTCGGCATGCTCCATTGCGGCCAATCCGGTACGGCGACCTGGCAATTACGGACAAGGCGAACACGGGGTGCGGGCACTAGCGTCCCTCACATGTCCACGCTCCCGTTCTGGCTGGCCGGCACCGCCGCGACCGGCGACAGCGAACTCACCGTCGTCAACCCCTACACCGGCGAGGTCGCGGGCCGGGTCTCCGTACCCTCCGCCGACCAGGTCGAGCAGGCCGTCGACGCGGCCCGCGCGGTCGCCGCCGAGGCCGCCGCCCTGCCCGCGCACGCCAAGGCCGCCGCCCTCGACCACATCTCCCGCCGGATCGGCGAACGCGCCGAGGAGATCGCGCGGACGATCACCGCCGAGAGCGGCAAACCCATCAAGTGGGCCCGTGTCGAGGCCGCCCGCGCCGTGTCCGTGTTCCGCTGGGCCGCCGAGGAGGCCCGCCGCGACAGCGGTGAGCTCCAGCGCCTGGACACCGACCCCGGAGCCACCGGTCGGATCGCCCTGATCCGACGGGTCCCGCACGGTCCCGTGCTCGGCATCTCCCCGTTCAACTTCCCGCTGAACCTGGTCGCCCACAAGATCGCCCCGGCGATCGCGGTCGGCGCCCCCATCATCCTCAAGCCGGCCCCGGCCACGCCGATGACCGCGCTGCTGCTGGGCGAGATCATCGCCGAGACCGACCTGCCCGCCGGTCTGGTGTCGGTGCTGCCGATGCCCAACGACCTGGCCGGCCGCCTCATCGACGACGAGCGCGTCCCGGTCATCTCCTTCACCGGCGGCGCGTTCGGCTGGGAGATCCGCGAGCGGGTCCCGCACAAGCACGTCACCCTCGAACTGGGCGGCAACGCCGCGGCCGTGGTGCTCGACGACGCCGACCTGGAGTGGGCGGCCGGGCGCATCGCCCTGTTCGGCAACAACCAGGCCGGTCAGGTGTGCATCGGCGTGCAGCGGGTCGTCGTCACCGACGCCGTCCACGACGAGTTCGTGGCGCGCCTGGTCGAGAAGGTGGAGGCGCTGGGCACCGGCGACCCCGCCGACGCGGGCACCGACGTGGGTCCCCTGGTGAACGAGGCGGCCGCGATCCGCGTGCAGGAGTGGGTGGAGGAGGCCGTCGCCGACGGGGCCGAGGTGCTCACCGGCGGGACGCGCGACGGGGTCACCGTGGCCCCGACGGTGATCGTCGACGCCCCCGCCGACAGCCGGGTGGTGCGTCAGGAGGTGTTCGGCCCGGTGCTGGTGATCCAGCGGGTCGCCGACACCGACGCCGCCTTCGCCGCGGTCAACGACAGCGACTTCGGTCTCCAGGCGGGCGTGTTCACCCGCGACCTGCCCACCGCGTTCCGGGCCCAGCGCGAACTGGAGGTGGGCGGCGTGATCATCGGCGACGTGCCCACGTTCCGCGCCGACCAGATGCCCTACGGCGGGGTCAAGGGTTCGGGCGTGGGCCGTGAGGGCGTACGCGCCGCGATGACCGACCTGACCTACGAGCGGGTCATGGTGCTCACCGGCATCACCCTGTGATCGCTCCGGTCCGGGGCGAGGCCGGGCCGGGGTGAAGGGGAGGAGGACCGTCGACCGTGTGCCGCCCGGCGAGAACGGTGGGGGTCGACGGGGCGGGCGCGGCCGTCGGCCGCGCGTCCGTCGGGGGCCTTCTGTGGGACGGGCGGTGGCGCCCCGGGGGACGGGGCGCCACCGCCCTTCTCGTGCGGGGCGACGGGGAAAAGGGCCCGTGGCCCCGGGGCGAGGTCGGACGACGGGCTAGAGCTCGGCGGCGCGGTCGTAGACGTTGCGCGCCTCCGCGCCGAACCGGGGACCGTACTGGGTCCGGCGGTCATTGGCGTACTTGAAGCTCACCACCGACGCGACCGTGCCCCGGCCGGTCGTGGAGTCGAAGCCGACCAGCCACGGACCGCCGCTGGACCCCTGGGTCATGCGGCAGGCCATCCCGTTGGCCGTGGTGCCGCCGGTGTCCGGGCGGGTGCGGCCCGAACAGTAGTGCAGTTCGCGGCCGTCGTACGGGGAGGCCGCCGGGTAGCCGAACGAGTAGATCTGCACCCCCTCGCGGACCCCGGCCTCGGTCCAGGCGCCGAAGGAGATCCGCTGCGAGCCCACCCGGTCCTGCACGGTCCGGCCGCTCTCGGTGTTGAGCACCACCATCGCGAAGTCGTAGCTGTCGTCGGCCCGCCTGGACCACTCGGGGGACACCAGCAGGTCGCGGGCGGTGTAGCGGCCGTGCGGGGCGGACCCGTCGGTGGCTCCGGGGACGAACGTCCAGTTGCGCGCCCACGATCCCCTGCCGTCCTTGGCGCAGTGCCCGGCGGTGACCACGGTGCTGCGGTTGGTGGAGTCCACCACCGACGCCGAACAGGTGAAGTCGCGGCCGTCCATGGTCAGGAACACCTTGCCGGTGGTGCGCACGACCTGGCCGCCGGCGGTCCACCGCGCTCCGGTGCTGTCGTCGCGGGGTGCCGCCTGGTGCTCGGCCCCGATCTCGGGGAGCACCTCCTCCGCGTTCGGGAGGTCGGTCAGGTGCCCGAGCAGGTCGGTGATGGGCCGGGCGGCGGCCATGCGCTCGGCGGTCCAGTAGGACAGGACGGCCCGGTGTTGTTCCTCGGTGACCGCGGCGCTCTGCCGGACGACCCCGTCCGTTTCGGTCGGCTCCGCGTGCGCCTCGTGGAGGCGTTCGGGGACGGTCTCGGCCCGGGCTGATTCGGGCAGCCGGTCGAGGACGGCGAGCCCCCCGAGGGCGATGGCGGCCGCGGCCAGGGGGGCGAGGAGTTTGTGCGCGGTGGACGAGCTCATGGCCCGATCCTTGCACACTCCGGGTAACTTCATGACTACTTTGAGTTTGTGTCGAGAACTTTTCGGGAAGACGGGGCCGGCCGCCTCCGACGTGGGGTTCACATCGGAGGCGGCCGAGGCGATCGCGCCGCGTCGCGGGAGTGACGCGGCGCGCCGCCGGTCTCGGTCGCCGGGTTCCGGACCGGCTCCCGGCGGGCTTCCGTCCGTGCTCTTTTCGCACTTCCGGGGCTTCGTCGGCAGCCTCCACCGGTTCCGACCGATCGGATTCGCGTCCGTGCCCTCTTCGTGCTCCGGCGGCTCCGCCGGAAGGTTCCACCGGTCCCGACCGATCGGAACCGGCATCGGATCCCAGAGGGCCGGCGGCCAACGTCAGGCGATCGGGATGACCACCCTGCTCGGCTCCGCCTCGGGAGAGGTCACCGTCACCCGGTTCCCGACCGTGCTCTCACTGCCGTAGCGCAGGTCCCGGGTGTCCACCACGACGGCCAGCCGGTGCCCGGCCGGCACGTCCCACACCACGGGCCACAGCTCGGTCGTCACGGTCACGGGAGAGCCCGGGGTGGCGTCGCGCAGCGTGTAGGGGGCGTGCGAGAGCAGCGCGCCCTTTCCGTAGGAGTCGACCGCGTACAGGTACACGTACACCGACTGCTTCTTCGCCGTGGGGGTGAACGTGAAGGTCGCCTCCGGCGTACCGGCCACCCGCACCCCGTTCGGATGGGCCGGGCTCGTCCACACGGCCGCGCGGTAGCGGTCGATGGTGGGCAGCAGGACGCCGGTGGGCACGTCGAAGAACTGCTGGAGGGCACCGCTCAACAACACGGTCCCGCTCTGGGCGGTGGTCCCGATCCCGGTGCGCATCCCGTAGCTCCACCCGGTGGAGGGCTCGGTCCCCATCGCGCCGCTGCTCTGCCAGCGCAGCCAGTCGGTGCTCGGCCTGCCCAGGTGGTAGGTCCGCCTGTCGCCCGTCACCGACTCCCAGTCCTGGTGCGAGGTCCAGGCTCCGCGACCGTTGTTGGGCTTGACCATGACCGGGTCGGCGGTGTCCACGCCGTTGTCCTCGCCCTTGAGGTGGTGGTCGAACCAGTCGCCGACCCCCGCCCAGACCTCGTCGGGAAGGCCGGCCGCGCCGAAGAGCTCCTGGGTGGCGTGGTCGCCCGGAGCGAGCATGAGCCGCTTGGGGCCGGTCAGCTCACCGTAGAAGTCGGTGATGTGCCCGACCGGGAACATGCCGTCGTTCCATCCGTGGGCCATCATCACCGCGGTGCCGTTGGCGTTGATCCGGTCCACCTTGGTCGCCGCCGACCGGTCCGGGGCCATGTCCAGGGCGGGCTGGATGTCCCCGCGCCGGTAGGCCCGCTCCACGGCGGTGAGGGTCTCGCCCTTGCGGCCGGTCAGGGCGGCCGCGCCCAGCAGCAGCTCGGCGGACTGCACGTCGACGGTGTGGCCGGGGTACAGGGACTCGGCCAGGTCGGCCCAGCCGCTGAGGGAGGCCACCGCCTTGACCCGGTCGTCCTCGGCGGCGGTGAGCAGGCTGATGCCGCCGCCGTAGGAGATGCCCGCCATGCCGATGCGGTCGGGGTCGGCGTCGGTGTTCTCCAGCGCCCAGTCGATCACCGCGCTCGCGTCGGCCCGGTCCTGTGGGCCGGCGACCTCGATGCCGCCGCCGGAGTCCCAGAAGCCGCGCGAGCTGTAGGTGACGACCTGGTAGCCGGACTCGTGGGCCAGCCGGGCGCCGGCTCCGACGTAGAGCAGGTGCGGGGTGGCCCAGGCGGAGGGCATGACCAGGAGGGGGTGCGGGCCCTCGACCCCGGTGGGGGTGATGACCTTGGCCTTCAATGTCGTGCCGTCGTGACTGGTGATGGTCACGTACCGGATGTCGGCGCCGATCGCCGCGGACGCCGGGGCGGGGGTCAGCAGGACGGCGGCGAGCACGGTCGCCACCAGAGCCGCGAGCAGCCGGAAGGGCGCCGTTCGACGCCGGGAGGGGGGAGCGGAACGGGGGATCTCTCTGACAGGGCGCATGTGTCGGGAACCTCGGGGAGGAGGGGCGGGGTAGGCTCCGATGGGTCGTCGCGCCGTCGAGTCCATCGGGGTGGGGCGCCGGCGACGCTTCGGTCGATCCGGCGGTGAACGGGGGATCCGGGCGGGGCGGGCCTCATCCGGGTGGGCATCGGGTGATGGGGGTCTCACGTGACTGTGAGGTAACTTACCCACGAGTTAAGTTAAGTCAGGGGCGCTCTCTTGTAAAGCCCCCGTGAACCCGTGATCTCGCGTCCCGCCCGTCTCCGCCCCACGTCCGCCCGTCGCGGGGTGTCGGTCACCCGCCCTGGTCCCCGGTCCGGTCGTGGTCCGCCCAGGGGCCGTCCGCCGGCCTCGGCGTCGGTCGGCTCCCGTCCGCCGACCCGGGCCGTTCGCCGCCCCGGACCGTGCCCGCCGGTCGTTTCCGGGCGCGGCCGTCCGCCGCCCCGGACGCGGCCGTCCACAGCCCCCGGCGGGAACACGCCGATTGCGCGAGAATGGGCGGGTGCGAGAAGAACAGCAGCGAACCGTGATCCTCCTCGGGTCCACCGGCTCGATCGGAACCCAGGCCCTGGACATCGTCCACCGCAACCCCGAGCGCTTCCGCGTCGTCGGGCTGGCCGCCGGCGGCGGCCGGTTGGACCTGCTCGCCAAGCAGGTCACCGAATTCGACGTCCCACGAGTGGCCGTCGCCGACCCGGCCAAGGCCGCCGAACTCCGCCGTGCCCTGGCCGAACACGACTCCCACGCCACCGTGCTGGTCGGCCCCGAGGGCGTCGCCGAACTCGCCTCGGACCCCTGCGACGTCGTCCTCAACGGCATCACGGGGGCCCTGGGCCTGGAATCCACCCTCGCCGCGCTGCGCGCCGGCACCACCCTGGCCCTGGCCAACAAGGAGTCCCTCATCATCGGCGGGCCCCTGGTCCGCGACCTGGCCCGCCCCGGCCAGATCGTCCCCGTCGACTCCGAGCACTTCGCCATCGCCCAGTGCTTCCCCCACCTGCCCGAGGACGAACTGCGCAGCCTCGCCCAAGGGCACGTGGTCGCCCGTCGAGACGAGGTGCGCCGCCTCGTCGTCACCGCCAGCGGCGGTCCCTTCCGCGGCCGCCGACGCGAGGACCTGGAGCGCGTCACCCCCGCCGACGCGCTCGACCACCCCACCTGGAGCATGGGCCCGGTCATCACCGTCAACTCCGCGACCCTGGTCAACAAGGGCCTGGAGGTGATCGAGGCCAACCTGCTGTTCGACATCCCCTTCGACCGCATCGACGTCGTCGTGCACCCGCAGTCGATCGTGCACTCGATGGTCGAGTACGTGGACGGTTCCACCATCGCCAAGGCCAGCCCGCCCAGCATGATGATCCCCATCGCCTACGGCATGAGCGCCCCCGACCGGATCCCCGACGCGGCCCCCGGCATGGACTGGACCAAGGCGCAGAGCTGGACCTTCGAGCCACTGGACCACGAGGCCTTCCCGGCCGTCCGGTTGGCCTGCGAGGTCGGCGAGGCGGGTGGGACCGCCCCCGCCGTGTACAACGCGGCCAACGAGGAGGCCGTCGACGCCTTCCTCAAGGGGAACCTCGCGTTTCCGGCGATCCTGGACACCGTGGCGCGGGTAGTCTCGGAGCATCAGCGAACGGAGCACCCCGGTGCGGCGTCCCACGGATCGAGGGGGCTCACCCTGGACGACGTGTACGCCGCTGACGGCTGGGCCCGTACCCGAGCGCGCGAGCTGGTCGCACGCCGGGCCTGACATCGGTGTAGGGAGAGATGCATGGTCCTGCTGCTGACCGTGGTCGGGATCGTCCTGTTCGTACTGGGACTGCTGTTCTCGATCGCCTGGCACGAGCTCGGTCACCTCGGCACCGCCAAGATGTTCGGCATCAAGTGCACCGAGTACATGGTCGGGTTCGGGAAGACCCTGTGGTCCTTCCGCCGCGGTGAGACCGAGTACGGGCTCAAGGCCGTCCCCCTGGGCGGCTACGTCCGCATGGTCGGGATGATGCCGCCCGCCCGTGCGTCCGCGGACGGCTCCACCCGCAGGATGTCCCGCTGGCGGGCCATGGCCGAGGACGCCCGTGAGGCCTCCTACGTCGAACTCGCCCCCGAGGACCGGGACCGCCAGTTCTACCAGCGTGCCCCCTGGAAGCGCCTCATCGTCATGTTCGCCGGACCCGGCATGAACGTGATCCTGGCGGCGATCCTGCTCGGTGTGCTCTTCATGGGCATCGGAGTCCCCCAGCAGACCACCCAGATCGGGGTGGTCAACGAGTGCGTCGTCTCGGCCGAGATCGAGAGCGAGGTGGACTCCTGCGAAGGGCTGCCGCCCACACCGGCCGCCGAGGCCGGGCTGCGCCCCGGTGACGTCATCGTCGAGATCGACGGTGAGCCCACCCCCGGGTGGAACGACGCCAACCAGCTCATCCGCTCCTCGCTCGGCTCCACCGAGATCGTCGTGGAGCGCGACGGCGAACGCGTCGCCCACACCGTCGTCATCATCGAGAACGAGCTGCCGGCCCGCACCGCCGACGGCGACTTCATCTACGAGACCGACGCCGACGGCGACGAGATCATCGACGACCGGGGCTTCCCCGTCTACCGCATGGAGACGGTCGGTTTCCTGGGCATCATGTTCGCCACCGAGCGCGCCCCGCTCACCCTCGCCGAGTCGGCGGGGGAGATGGGCGCGATGATGCTCGGCGTCGGCGAGGCGCTCATCGCCCTGCCGTCGAAGGTTCCCGGAGTGTTCGCCGCCGCGTTCCTGGGGGAGGAGCGCACCGCCGACTCCCCGGTCGGCATCGTCGGCATCTCCCGCATCGGCGGCGAGATCATGGCCCAGGGCCTGCCCATCGCCGACACCGTCTCGATCATGCTCCAGATCCTGGCCGGGGTGAACCTCTTCCTGTTCGCCTTCAACCTGCTGCCGATCCTGCCGCTGGACGGCGGGCACATGGCCGGGGCGCTCTGGGAGTGGATCAAACGCGGCTGGGCCAAGCTCACCCGCAGACCCGAACCCGCTCCGGTGGACGTGGCCATGCTGACCCCGGTCGCCTACATCGTTGTGGCCTGTTTCCTGGCGTTCAGCGTGCTCTTGCTCATCGCCGACCTGTTCAACCCGGTTCGTCTGTTCGGCTGACCGCGCACCCGGCGGGGGCGCTCCGTGTGATGCGGGGCACCCCCCGGGGTGCGGGTAATCTGGGTGCGCGATCCGGGAACGGCGGTACGTCCCGCACGACCGCCCCGAACAGGCGTCTAACCCGGTCGCGGCTCCGCGCACCGCGTCCACGCATCGCGCCGGGCGCCTTTCCGAAACCGGACGAAATTCCAAGTGCCGCCCCTCCCTCCGGCGGCAGACGAGGTGAATCAAGCGTGACGACCGTCGATCTCGGCATTCCCGCCACTCCGCCGCGCCCGCTGGCGACGCGGCGCAAGACCCGG
>NZ_JARBUT010000029.1 GCF_028882275.1 Nocardiopsis sp. N85 | reverse complement strand
GGCTTCCAGGACGCGCTGTTCAAGCTGCGTCTGCCCTACGCCTCCCGGAGCGCCGTGGAGTTCGCCGACGAGAGCATGGAGCTCATCAGCTACCACGCCATCGAGGCCTCCATGGAACTGGCCGCCGAGCGCGGCGCCTACGAGACCTTCGAGGGCTCGCTGTGGAGCCAGGGCATCCTGCCCATCGACTCCGTGCGCCTGCTCGCCAAGGAGCGCGGCGGCGAGCTCGACATGGACCGTGGCCAGACCCTCGACTGGTTCTCGCTGCGCGAGAAGGTCAAGCGGACCGGCATGCGCAACTCCAACGTGATGGCGATCGCGCCCACCGCGACCATCGCCAACATCACCGGCGTCAGCCAGTCGATCGAGCCGGTCTACCGCAACCTGTTCGTCAAGTCGAACATGTCCGGCGACTTCACCGTCGTCAACGACTACCTGGTCCGCGACCTCAAGGACCGCGGACTGTGGGACGAGGACATGGTCTCGCAGCTCAAGCTGCACGACGGCAGCCTCGGCGCGATCGCCCGCGTTCCGGACGACCTGAAGGCGCTGTACGCCACCGCCTTCGAGGTCGACCCGAACTGGCTCGTGGACGCCGGATCGCGTCGCCAGAAGTGGATCGACCAGGCCCAGTCGCTCAACCTGTACATGGCCGCCCCCAGCGGTAAGAAGCTGGACGCCCTGTACCGCCGCGCCTGGCGCTCCGGTCTCAAGACCACCTACTACCTGCGTTCGCAGAGCGCCACCCACGTGGAGAAGAGCACCATCAAGGGCACCGACGGCCGTCTCAACGCGGTCGCCGCGACCCCGGCGGCGAGCCCCGCCCCGGCTGCCGCCCCGGCCCCGGCCCCGGCGGCCGTCGTCCGCCCGGAGCCCGTGGCCGAGCCCGAACCGATCGAGGACGAGTTCGAGATCGTCGACGGGCAGGCCTGCTCCATCGACGACCCCGAGTGCGAGGCCTGCCAGTAGGTCCCCTCGGCCCTTCCGGCCGCGACGACTCCTCGGCCGCCCGCCCCCGCCCGGGGCGGGCGGCCCTCTCCACCCCACGAAGCGCTTCCGGGCACTCCCGGAGAAGGAAAGACACCATGACCGCGACCTCTGAGAACACCGCGAGCGCCACCAGCGGCCTCGGCGAGATCGAGCGCGACGCCGCGCGCGTCAACGTCGACGACAAGGCGATGATCAACGCCCGCGCCGACGTCAACCAGCTCCTCCCGCTCAAGTACACGTGGGCCTGGGAGA
The DNA here is from genome assembly GCF_028882275.1 of Nocardiopsis sp. N85. Taxonomy (GTDB): domain Bacteria; phylum Actinomycetota; class Actinomycetes; order Streptosporangiales; family Streptosporangiaceae; genus Nocardiopsis; species Nocardiopsis lambiniae. The sequence continues at coordinate 58,410 of NZ_JARBUT010000029.1, read as the reverse complement.
AGTACCTCTCCGGATGCAACAACCACTGGATGCCCACCGAGGTCGCGATGCAGGCCGACATCGCCCTGTGGAAGTCCCGTGACGGGCTCACCGAGGACGAGCGCCTCATGCTCAAGCGCAACCTGGGCTTCTTCGCCACCGCGGAATCGCTGGTCGCCAACAACATCGTCCTGGCCGTGTACCGCCAGCTCACCAACCCCGAGTGCCGCCAGTACCTGCTGCGCCAGGCGTTCGAGGAGGCCGTGCACACCCACACCTTCCAGTACATCTGCGAGAGCCTCGGCCTGGACGAGGGCGAACTCTTCAACATGTACCGGGAGGTCCCGTCCATCACCGCGAAGGACGCCTGGGCGCTCAAGTACACGCAGAACCTGGAGAACCCGGACTTCCGCACCGGCACTCCCGAGGCGGACCGGGCGTTCCTGCGCGACCTCGTGGCGTTCTACGTGATCTTCGAGGGCATGTGGTTCTACACCGGCTTCGCGCAGATCTTGTCGCTGGGCCGACGCAACAAGATGGTCGGCATCGCCGAGCAGTACCAGTACATCCTGCGCGACGAGTCGATCCACCTGAACTTCGGCATCGACGTGATCAACCAGATCAAGATCGAGAACCCGCACCTGTGGACCGAGGAGTTCCAGGCCGAGGTCCGGCAGATGCTGACCGACGCCTGCGAGCTGGAGGTCGCCTACGGGCGCGAGACCATGCCGCGCGGCATCCTGGGCCTCAACGGTGAGCTGTGCGAGAAGTACATGCACTTCATCACCGACCGTCGCGCCGAGCAGATCGGCCTGGCCCCCATCTTCGGGGAGACGGAGAACCCGTTCCCCTGGATGAGCGAGATGATGGACCTCCAGAAGGAGAAGAACTTCTTCGAGACCCGCGTGATCGAGTACCAGACCGGCGGCGGCCTGGACTGGGACTGAGGCGTGTTCCGCGGATCGTCCCGGGCCGCCTCTCGCCGGGCCGCCCGCGCTCGGACGGCCGAACCCGGGCCGACCTCCGCCGGCCGTCTTGCGTGAGATCGCCCGACGGTGGCCCCATCGATCGGCGCGAACGCCGAACCGAGCGAAGGCATCCACCGAACACGCACCGGTGCCTGTTCCTCGAATGCCCTTCCGCGCCCTCGGGATCGCGGGGGCGGGCGCCCACGGTCTTCCCGTTCTCCGGGCGCGCCGAGCACGAACCGGAGCGGAGGTCCGAGGAACACGGCCCAGGCGCGTTCCTCGGATAACCGCCCTGCCGCGCGACGGGCGGTGTCCACGGAACACGCCCCGGTCGCCATCGACCCGGCCCTTCTCCCTCATCGGCGGTGGGGGAGAAGGGCCGTTCACGTTCCCGGGGCCCCGATGCGGGCCGACCGGGACGGCCTCCCACCGCCCGAGATGAACGGCACGCGACGGAAGTGGGCGAACCGCCTCCCCCGGGCGGTTCGGACAGTACCTTTCTCCTGTGAGGGCTTCGCCCTCCTACTCCGGTGGCCCGGGTCGAGGCGCGCGACCCGGGCCACCGGCCTGTCCGGCCCGCCCGGAGCGGCCCCGCCGCCCCCGCCGGGAGCGGATCGCGGTCGCCGGCCCCTCCCCGAGGACGTCCGATGAATATGTCAAAGGGCGGATGTATAAACCGACAGCAGGGCATGAAACACCCGGATTTCAGGGGTCTTCGCGGTGGCACTCCGATGATTCGAGTAGGCCATCGGCAATGTTATGGAAAAGCGACCACACTGGTCTCGCCCGTCACTTGCCTTCTACTTCGGGCCGTGAAAAAAAGATCAGGTGTTTGGCGCGCCCGGCGTGGGGTAGGCGACAGGGCTCTGCCGGTTCGGGGCACTCTGCTCTTTGAACCGCCATATTTCTTGTGAATAATCCCTTTTTCCTTGTGCTGGGCATGCCTTCTTATCGGCATATCGGTCAGAGTGGACGGATAATGATCAACAGCCCGGAAAAGGGTTCGGATTTCTTTGGCCGGTGGCGGAAGTCGCGCTATTCTTATGATGTGGGTGCGTGCTGTGAAGTGCTGAACCTGGAATCCGGGGAATCGTACTTCCGGGATTCGGTGAACCCGGACCTGGCGCGGCTCGGATTCAAGAACGACGAATGGTCCACCTTCCTGGCCACGGCCAAGCGCTGAAATCCTTCTCCGCTCTCCTCTTATACGACCATCACGGGTAGGACATCGCAGTCCTGACGGGTGTACGAGGACATGGAGGCCACGGAGGGGTGGGCGGGGCCGAAACGCTCGGCGAGGGTCCGGCGCAGCTCCGACCACTCCTCCCTCACGTCCTCGCCCAGGACGTGCCTGCTCACCAGATGATTGCGGCGGGCGGTCAGCAGGATGGGGTGCGTGTCCGCCACGAGGTTGCGGCAGTCCGCCTCGGTCAGGGCGTCCAGCTCACGGGCGTCGGCGTGACGTTCCGACCCGTACAGGTCCGTCGCCAGGTTGAGCGCCGCGGGCAGGGTGGTGAACGATCCCGGCCCATAGATCCTCTGAAGACGCTCCAGAGCGGCCTGATCCACGACCGCCGCCCGGGTGAACGCCCCTTGGGCGCGCAGCACGATGCCGATACCCACACGGGCCCAGGCCGGGAACGGGTGACCGTCGGGGAACCGCTCGTCGGTCGGGGGCAGGAGGCGCCGCGCCTCCTCCGCCGCCTCGTCCCGGCGACCCGCCCGGGTCAGCGTCACCATGTGCACCAGTCGGCAGTACAGCGTCTGGCGCACCGTCGGCGGGTAGTGGCGCCGGTAGAGGGCGAGCGCCCGGGAGGAGTACTCCAGCCCCGTCTCCGTGTCGCCGAGGTCACGGTGGACCACCGCCAGGAACAACGACCCCTGAAGGGCGTGCGGGGTCTCGGCGGCCGAGATCGCCTCGAACCGTTCCATGCACCTCTCCAGGCGGTCGCGCGCCTCCTCCCAGCGCCCGAGGGACATCAGGGTCAGCCCCAGGTTGAGGTCGGTGCGCAGGGTCGGCACGCTGTCGGGCCCCAGCAGGGCGGCGCGTTCGCGCAGGTTGCGCTCGGAGACCAGGAGCGCCTGGTCGAACCTCCCCTGTTCCTGGAGCACCTGGGCGTAGTCGTGCGCCGCCTCCAGGGTGTGGGCGTCCGGCTCGGACCCGGTGCGGGCGCGCCGGTGCTCCAGGATCTGTTCGAAGAGGCGCTCGGCCTCGTCGAACCGGGCGAGTCCGCTCAGGGCGATGGCCACCGCCCGCAGCGCCTCCAGGGTCTCGTCGGCCTCGGGGCCGCCCCGGTCGAGCTGCCCCCGGTGGATGTCGCGCGCCTCCGCCAGTGCGGTCGCGTACTCGCTGTGGATCCGCCGGATCTTGTTGCGTCGCAGACGGGCGTGCAGCAGGGGCGCCGGGTCGTCCCCCCACGCGTTGACGGCCTGGTCGGCCACGCCCACGGCCTTGGGGTACTCGCCGGTCTCGGTGAGGAAGTCGATCACGTTGAGGACCAGGGAACGCACCCTCGGGTCACGGCTCGACCAGGCCTGGGACTCCTTCACGTGGGCGTGCAGCACCAGGTACCGGTCGCGGTGCGCCGGGTCGGCGGGCTCTCCCGGGTCGTTGTGGGCCAGTACCCGCCGGGCCAGCTCCCGGTAGCGCAGTTTCTCCACCAGGGGCATCGAGTCCCGGATCACCTCCTGGAACAGTTCGTGCAGGTGGAAGGTGTCGTTGCCGGGGTCGACGGAGACGAGTCTGCGCCGTCGCATGAACTCCAGGACCCGATCCAGGCGGACCTCGTCGTCGAACGGTCCCCTCTGCCCAGGGGCGTCCCCCAGGCCGCGGGCCCGGGTGAAGAAGGACCGCGACAACGGCAGCGGGGCCAGGAAGGCGCACAGGCGCACGAGTTCGACCACCGCTCGGCCGGTGCCGTCGTCGGCGTCCCCGAGCAGTTCCTCGGCCTGGATCGCCCAGGCCGCCGCCAAGGGCGCGGTGTGCTCGTCGTCGGTGCCCATCCGGGTCACCATGTCGGTGTAGCGCTCCTGGAAACGCTCGAAGAACTCCTCGGTCTCCAGCGGGGACTCCCGCAGGAACGCCCCGACCTGGGACAGGGCCAGGGGCAGGTGTTCGAGGTGCTCGGCCAGGCGCTCGCCGGTGCCGAGCGGCTCCACGCGTTCGGGGCACACCTTGCGCAGTAGGGACAGGCTCTCGGCGGTGTCCAGCCGGGGCACGACCCGTCCGTCGATGAGACGACCGATCCGGTTCCACCGTGGGCGCCGGTGGTCCCGGCTGGTGATGAGGACCCGGCCGGGCCCTCCCTCGGGCACGTAGTCGGAGACCAGGGTCTCGATGTCCGACGCCCCGTCGAACACCAGCAGCCACGAACCGATCCTCGGGTCGCGGGTGAGGGCCCGGCGCACCCCCTGCACGGTGCGGGCGATGTGGTCGTGGGAGACCGTCAGCCCGATCTGCTCGGCCAGACGCAGAAAGGAGCCGTTGGCGTCGATGTCGGTGGCGGCGGGCACCCACCAGATCAGGTCGTAGTGCTCGGCGTACCGGTGCGCGTACTGACGGGCGATGAGGCTCTTGCCGACACCGCTTCCGCCGCCGATCAGGTAGCGGGCCCCCTCGCGTCCCTGCAGGGCCGCGTGGATCTGTTCGAGGATCGCCTCGCGGCCGGTGAAATCGGGATCCGCGGGGGGAACGCCGCCCATCACCGGTGGATGGTCGCGGCTCCCGCCGGTCGGGCCGGTTCCGCTCGTCATGGTCCTCCCGCTTTCTGTGCGGCGGCTCGGGAAGGCCGTTCGTCCACGATTCTCGGACGGATGGGGGCGTCGGAGGTGGGGGAGACGGTCGACGGGCGGGTGCGGGGTGGCCCCGGTTCCGCCTGATTCCAGGCTAAGCGGCGGCTCTGGGGATGTCGATACTCGTCCACGTCCTGTGGACGGAAGGGCGGAAGCCGACATCGGCGACCCGGCCGGCCGAACCGCGCTCGGTCATTTGTTCCAGCGGACGAAATCACGGGCCCCGGCCTGGCTCAGCGGACAATAATGGCCGGTCAAAGACTCAGAGAGGTCTCGAAGTGGTGTTTTTCCGAGCCCGGGTGTTGTGACCTGATGAACAAAAGGTGATGATCCGGGACAGTGAACATAAAGAACGCGTGAGCACTCCTCGCGCGTCGTCCAGGAAAGGAGGGTGGCCTTGACCGAGTCCATGCTCTGGTCCACCGGCGCCTTCGGCGTCTACCTCATCGCCATGGTCGCCATCGGCCTGTGGGCCTACAGGCGCACCGTCTCCCAATCGGACTTCGTCCTAGGCGGACGTCGGCTCAACAGCTGGGTGGCGGGCCTGAGCGCCAACGCCAGCGACTTCAGCGGCTGGCTGCTGCTGGGCCTGCCCGGCGCCGTCTACGTCTCCGGCCTGGGTGAGGCCTGGATCGCCGTCGGACTGGCCTGTGGCTTCGCCGGAAGCTGGATCCTCCTGGCCCCGCGCCTGCGGGTCTACACCCAACGGGTGACCGACGCCCGGATCGGCGGCGACTCCGACTCGCTGACCCTGCCCTCCTTCCTGGAGAACCGGTTCAACGACCCCACCCGCCTGCTGCGCGGCGTGTCGTCGGTCCTCATCATCGTCTTCTACTTCTTCTACGTCGCCTCCGGCCTGGTCGCCATGGCCGCCCTGTTCGACCAGATCTTCGGTCTGGACCCGGCCCCGGCCATCGCCATCGGTGTCGGCATCGTGGTGCTCTACACGGTGCTCGGCGGGTTCCTCGCCGTCTCCTACACCGACGTGGTCCAGGCCGCGATGATGTGGCTGGCCCTGCTCATCGTCCCGGTCCTGGCGATCACCGCCCTGGGCGGATTCTCCGGACTGGCCGACGGGGTCGCGGCCAAGAGCGACGGCCTGCTCTCGGCGGTGGGCGGCACCTCCCTGGACGCCGACCTCGGACAGTGGGTGTCCACCGACACCCTGGGCTGGGTCGTCATCGTCTCCGGTCTGGCCTGGGGCCTGGGCTACTTCGGCCAGCCCCACATCCTCGCCCGGTACATGGGCATCCGCTCGGTCAAGGACATCCCGGCCGCCGCCACCATCAGCGTGACCTGGGCGATCAGCGCGATGGCCCTGGCCGTCCTGGTCGGCTTCATCGGCATCGCCCGGTTCGAGACCCCGCTGGACTCCCCCGAGCAGGTGTTCCCCCGCCTGATCGAGGCCCTGGCCCACCCGCTGGTCGCCGGCGTGCTGCTCGCCGCCATCCTGGCCGCCGTGATGAGCACCGCCGACTCCCAGTTGCTGGTGGCGTCCTCGTCCCTGACCGAGGACGGCTATCGGGCGTTCGTGGACCGCGACGCCGACCCCAAGACCCTGCTGTGGATCAGCCGCGGCGCCGTGATCGCCGTGGCCCTGGCCGCGGCCGGCATCGCCCTGTGGGGGAACAGCTCGGTGATGGAACTGGTCGGTTACGCCTGGGCCGGGTTCGGCGCCGGGTTCGGCCCGATCCTGCTGCTGTCGGTGTTCTGGAAGCGCATGACCTGGACCGGTGCGCTGGCGGGCATGATCGCGGGAGGCGGCACCGCCATCCTGTGGGACATCCTGGACGAGGCCTTCTTCGGCATCGGCCTGTACGCGATGGTCCCGGCCGCGATCCTGAGCTTCGCCGCGATCTTCGTGTTCAACGGCCTGGGCAGGGTCAGCGACCAGATGGCCGCCGACTTCGACCGGGTCGAGGCCGAGGTCCGCTCCGGCGAGGAGGGCGGTTCCGCCGTCGCTTCGGAGGACGCCAAGGCCTGACGGTCGTCCACCGCACAGCGGATCCGGGGCCCGCGTCACCTGACGCGGGCCCCGCTCCGTTCCGGTGAGGACCCGCGGGCACCCGCCCTGGCGCGCGTGTCGCGGGAGCGGTAGAACGGTGACATGTCGTCACCGAAGGAACACCCGGCCGCGTGGGCCCGGACCGACGTCCCCGAAGGGCTCGGACTGGGCGCGCTCATGCCCGAGCCCGACGGTTACCGCCTGGAGGCGGGGGAGGCCGTCGTCGACGGCGGCGCCGGATACTTCGTGCGGTTCGGTGTGCGCGCCGATCTGGCCTGGGCCACCCGTGAGGTGCGCGTGGAGGTGGTCTCCGCACGCGGACTGACCTCGGTCCTGCTCAACGCGCAGGGCGGTCACTGGACCGACGCCGACGGTCGCCCCCTGCCCGAACTGGTCGGTTGCCTGGACGTGGACGTGGCCGCCACCCCGCTCACCAACACCCTGCCGATCCGTCGGCTGGGCCTGCGTCCGGGCGAGTACCGCGACATCGCGGTGGTCTGGATCGACGTGCCGTCGCTACGGGTCAGACGGGTCCGGCAGCGCTACACCCGCCACCCGGCCGAGAACGGGCTGGAGGTCTACACCTACCGCGACCCGCTGCACGGGGAGTACCGATTGTCGGTGGACGGCGACGGCGTGGTCGTCGATTACGAGCGGTTCGCCCGCCGGTTGCGCGAGGGCGAGACGGCCGTCGAGTGGTCCGCCGGTGTCACGTCCGGTGTTGCGGACGGGTGATAATCGGCGAACAGCCGTACCGCAATCCCAGATTTCGGGGGACACCACGTGACCGACACAAAGCTCAGCCGGGATCGCCGTGAGATCATCCGCGACCTGGAGGTCGCCGCGGACTTCGACGCGCACGCCGAGATCGAGCGGCGCGTCTCCTTCCTCGCCGAGCGTCTGACCACCACCGGCACCACCGCCCTGGTCCTGGGCATCAGCGGCGGCGTCGACTCCCTCACCGCCGGCCGACTGTGCCGACTGGCCGTGGACCGGGTCCGCGCGGCCGGCGGCACCGCCGAGTACATCGCCATGCGCCTGCCCCACGGTGAGCAGAAGGACGAGGACGACGCCACCCGCGCCGTGGGGTTCACCGAGCCCGACCGCCTCCTCACCGTCGACATCCGCCCCGCCACCGAGGCCATGGCCGCGTCCCTGCGCGAGGCCGGCATGACCTACCCGGACGAGGGCGTCGAGGACTTCGTCATCGGCAACGTCAAGGCCCGCCAGCGCATGATCGCCCAGTACGCCGTCGCCGGGGGAGTGCGCGGACTGGTGGTCGGCACCGACCACGCCGCCGAGGCGGTCACCGGGTTCTTCACCAAGTACGGCGACGGCGGCGCGGACCTCGTTCCGCTCACCGGACTCACCAAGCGCCGGGTACGGGCCGTCGCCGCGACCCTGGGCGCCCCCGAGGACCTGGTGCGCAAGATCCCCACCGCCGACCTGGAGTCGCTCTCCCCGCAGAAGCCGGACGAGGAGGCGCTCGGTCTCACCTATGAGCAGATCGACGACTTCCTGGAGGGGCTGCCCGTCCCCGCCTCGGTCGAGGAGTCGCTGGTGACCCGCTACCGGGCCACCGCCCACAAGCGCGCCCTGCCCACCGCTCCCTGAGTCACGGGCCCCCGCCCCCGACCCGTGGTGGTGCACGCACCACCATTCGCGGTCGGGGCAACCGCCCCTGGTAAAGAGGCATCAGATCCATCGCGATCCTCGGTCGATCACACCTAAGGTCGTGGAGTACGACGTGCCGGGCCTCGGAGGTCGATCACCCCGATCGCGGCGCGATTCCTTCTACGGGTGCCGACACGCGCGCCCTCCCCCCTGAAACCGGCCGGTACGGCCCGCGCCCCGGACACGCGCGTGTCCCACGGCCGACACCGGCAGGAAGATCCAAGGAGTGATCGGATGACCGTGACCGCAGGCCATGAGGGCCCGCCGACCACGACGACGGCCCGGACCCTCACGGGCGTCGAGTCGCGCGACGTCCCCGCCATCGGCCGGGACCGCTTCCTCGACGTCCTTCGCCTGTTCGTCATGGTGCTGGTGGTCATGCAGCACTGGTGGCTCCCCGTCCTGGCGCAGAACCAGGGCATGCTCGACGCCGGCAGCGTGCTGTCCACCCAGGGCGGGTTCGCCCTCACCTGGGTCTCCCAGGTGATGCCGCTGATCTTCTTCGTGGGGGGTGCCGCGAACCTCATCAGCTGGCGGGCCGCCTCGGGCAAGGGCGTCACGGCGGCCACCTGGTACGCCCGACGCCTTCGCCGGCTCGCCTGGCCGGTGGTCCCCTTGGCGGCCCTGTGGATCGTCGCCTCCCACGTGCTGGTGCTCGGCGGCGCGCCCGCCCAGCCGGTGCTGGTGGGCGCGGGGGCCGCGGGCATGGTGCTGTGGTTCCTGGCGGTGTACGTGCTGGTGGTCGTGGCCACCCCGGTGCTCTCCCTGGCCCATGAGCGGTTCGGCGCCTGGACCCTGCTGGCCTTGCTGACCGGCGCGATCGCCGTCGACCTGATCCGGTTCGGCACCGGAACGGAGTGGGTGGGCTACCTCAACGTCGCGTTCGTCTGGTTGGGCGTGCACCAGCTGGGCTTCTCCTACGTGACCGGGCGGATCCGCCGCCGGCACGCCGCGATGCTGGCCGGCGCCGGCGTGGCCGTGGCGCTCGGCCTGGTGGCGTTCGGTCCCTACTCGGTGAACATGACGGGCGTGTTCGCCGCCGAGACCTCCAACGTGGCTCCGCCGACCCTGGTGCTGGCGGCTCTGGGCGCGTTGCAGGTCGGTGTGGCCGTGCTGGCTCGCGAGGTGATCGGAACCTGGGCGGACCGGCCCGTGACGGCGCGTCTGCTGGACCGGATCTGCCCGCAGTTGATGACGGTCTACCTGTGGCACATGCTGCCGATCAGCGTGGTCGCCGGGGTCGTGGTGTTCGGCCTGGGCATCGACACCCCCGAGCCGATGACCGGCCTGTGGCTGCTGTGGGGCGTCCTGGGGGTGGCGGTGCTGGTTCCGCTGATCCTGCCGCTGGCCCACTGGGCGGTGCGGTTCGAGAACCCGCCCAAGGTGCTCTCCGGTTCGCCGGGGATGATCCGGGTGCTGGTGGCGGCGGCCCTGGTCGGCGGTGGTCTGCTGACCTTGACGGTGACCGGCCTGGGTCTGGGCTGGGGGCCGCTGGCCGGTCTGCTCATGGTGCTCTGCGGAGTGGTCCTCACCCGGTCACCGGACCGTGCCCGACCGTAGACGACGAGTGAGGAAACGACATTTTTCGTTCAGGTTCCCGTCATGTCGAGGGGAGCCGCGGGCCGACCCGGGGTAGACCAGGCGTCATGGATCCGACACGCATCGCCTTCGAGGGAGGGGGGACGGGCCGCCCGCTGGTCCTGTTGCACGGGCTGGGCGACCGTCGCCAGAGCTGGAGCGCCGTGGTGCCCAGGCTCACCGAGGACTACCGCGTCTTCTGCGTCGATCTGCCGGGGTTCGGGCGGACCCCGGCGCCGCCGCCCGGGGAGCCCTACGACGTCTTCACGATGACCGAGGCGGTGGAGGCGTTCTGCCGGCTCCACCAACTGGAGAACCCGCATCTGGCGGGCAACTCGCTGGGCGGGTCCATCGCCCTCGAACTCGGTGCCCGCGGGCTGGCCGGTTCGGTGACGGTGTTCTCGCCCGCGGGGTTCTCCGGCGACCTGGGCCGGTGGGGGCTGCGCACGGTGGGCACCTTCGCGAACCTGGCCGCCCGCGTGCCCATGCCGCTCAAGGAGCGGTTGGCGAGCACGCCGCCGGCCCGTGCGCTGGCCCGGACCGTGCTGCGCGGCGACCCCTCCTCACCGGAGGCCAAGGCGACGCGCTTCAGCGTCCGGGGTCTCCAGGAGGGCGCGCCGTTCATCCGGATGATCCCGCACATCGCGGAGTACGACTTCGAGGCGGGGCCGATCGACTGCCCGGTCACGATCGCCTGGGGCGACCGGGACCGGACCCTGCTGCCCTCCAGCGCCGAACACGCGCACCGGCGGGTACCCGGTGCCCGGATGGTCTCCCTGCTCGGCAGCGGGCACATTCCGATGGCGGACGACCCGATCTCGGTCGCGGAGCACATCAAGTGGACCTGCCGCGCGGCCGACCTGGGCCATCGCCGGGCCGTGCGGTCGGCTTCACGGCCTCATTAGGGAGGGGGGACGATGACCTTCCCGGTCCTTTGTGTCAACGTTGTCCTTGTCCGTGTCGGTCGCCCCGCATCCGTGACGGGGGCGGGGGCTGGAGGAGGCAAGGGAATTTGACTGTGAAGCATCGTCCCCCGGGGGACCCCCGTCGGCTCGGGGATGAGGAACGGCGCCTGCGCGAGTTCGCCGCGGGTTCGGTCGTGCCGGACGGGTTCGGCGCGCTCGACGCGCACGGCCGGGTCGAACCGGACCGGCCCGTGGAGACGTGGATCAGCGCGCGGATGACGCACGTGTTCTCACTGGCCCTGCTGCGGGGCGACCTGGACGCCGCGCGCGCGGCCGACCACGGTGTGCGGGCGCTGGCCGAGGGCCCGCTCCGCGACACCGAACGGGAGGGCTGGTTCGACGTGGTCCCCCGGGAGCGCTCCCACGGCCGGAAGTCCGCGTATCCGCACACCTTCGTGGTGCTCGCCGCCGCCACCGCGACCCTCGCCGGCCGGCCCGGCGCCCGCGCCCTGCTCGAAGACGCGCTGCGGGTCATCGAGACCCGTTTCTGGGACGCGTCGGCCGGCGCGCTCCTGGAGGGCTGGGACGCCGACTGGACCGAGACCGAGGACTATCGGGGCGCCAACAGCAACATGCACGCGGTGGAGGCCTTCCTGGCCGCCGCCGACGCCACCGGTGACATCGTGTGGACCCGGCGGGCACTGGCCATCGCCGAACGCCTCGTCCACGGCGTGGCCGCCGACCACGACTGGCGGCTCCCCGAGCACTTCACCGCCGACTGGGAACCGCTCCCCGACTACAACCGGGATCATCCCGACCACCCCTTCCGGCCCTTCGGGAGCACCACCGGCCACCTGTTGGAATGGTCCCGGCTGCTGGTGCACCTGGAGATCGCGCTCACCCGGGCGGGAGAGGCGGTCCCCGGCTGGCTGCGCACCGACGCCGAGGCCCTGTTCTCCCACGCGGTCCGGCGCGGCTGGAACGTGGACGGGGCCGAGGGCTTCGTCTACACCCTCGACTGGAACGACCGGCCGGTCGTGCGCGAACGCATGCACTGGGTGGACGCCGAGGCCACCATGGCCGCCTGGGCCCTGGCCCGCCACACCGGCGACCGCGCGCACCTGGAGCACTACGAGCGCTGGTGGGACCACATCGAGCGCCACCACATCGACGTCGAGAACGGCAGCTGGCACCACGAGCTCGACCCGGAGAACCGGCCCGCGGCCACGGTCTGGCCGGGCAAGCCCGACGTCTACCACGCCTACCAGGCCGCCCTGCTGCCGCAGATCCCGCTGTCCACATCCCTCGCCGCCGGGGTGATCGAGCACACCGACCCCCACCTGGTCGTGGTCGGCGAGAACGTCATGGACCTGCTGCCCGCCCCGGGCGGCCCCGGAGCGCTGCGGGCCGCGCCGGGCGGCGGACCGGCCAACACCGCGGTGGCGGCCCGCCGCCTCGGGGTCCCCACCCGGTTCCTGGCCCGTATCGGCTCGGACGGGTTCGGCCGGATGATCCGCGGCCGACTGCTGGTGGAGGGGCTCGACCCGGTCGGGCTGCTCCCCGCGGAGGAACCGTCGGCGCTGGCGCTGGCCGGGTTGGGCGCGGACGGCTCGGCGGTCTACGACTTCCGGATGGACGACGCGGCCGACTGGCGATGGCGTCCCGGCGAACTGCCGGAGGAACTGGAACCGGGGGTGCGCGCCCTGCACGCGGCCTCCCTGGCCCTGTTCCGGGAACCGGGCGCCGGGTTCGTCGAGGCGCTGCTGCGCCGCGAACACGGTCGGGGGCGGGTCACCGTCACCCTCGACCCGAACATCCGGCCGGGCGTCATCGGCGACCCCGAGGCCGCCCGCGCACTGGCCCTGCGCCATGTCGCGCAGGCGCACGTGGTGAAGGCCAGCGACGAGGACCTCGCGTTCCTGTACCCGGACCTGACACCGGAGAAGGCGGCCGACGCCCTGGTGGAGCTGGGGCCCTCGCTGGTGGTGGTCACCCTCGGGGCGACGGGCGCGTTCGCCCTCTCGCACGGGGTGCGGGTCGAGGTGTCCGCGCCCAGGGTCGAGGTCGTCGACACCGTGGGCGCGGGCGACACGTTCATGGGGGCGTTGCTGGCCTGGCTGGACGCCCACGACCGGTTGGGGTCCGACCCCCGGGCCCGGTTGGCCGACCTGGCGGAGGCGGACCTGGCGCAGATGCTGGGCTTCGCCGCCCGGGCCGCCGCCGTCACCGTCACCCGGGAGGGCGCCGATCCGCCGGTCACCGCCGACCTGGCCTGATACGGGTCACAGCCCCTGGAGGGTGTGGTCGACGAGGTGGTCCACGACGTCGGTGAGTCGACCCCGACGCGCGTGGGCCGCCCGTTGGCGGGCCGCCCCCGATCCCCGACGGCGCAGCCGGTCCAAGAGGTCGGCGGCCAGGTCGGCGTCGCCGTTGGCGCTCAGTCCGGGCAGGGCGGTGGCCAGCAGTCTGTCCATGGCCACCGCCGCGGGGAGGGTCTCCCCGGTGAGCGGGTCGGGGACCACCCCCTCCAGCCCGTCGCGGGCCGCCCGCCACATGGCGGCCCGCAGGGCCGTGTCGGGCACCTCGGGCACGGGGACGCCCCGATCGACGTCGGAGAGGACCCGGGAGACCAGTCCCCGGGTCAGGACGGCGAACAGCAGTGCCTCCTCGGCGGTGGCGGCCACGTCGCCCACCCGGATCTCCAGGGTGGGCAGGTGCTCCGAGAGACGGACGTCCCAATAGACCATGTGACGATCCAGGATCGCCCCCGACGCGGCCAGGGCGCGCACGGCCCGTTCGTGGTCGTCGAGGGAGCGCATCCGCGGCGGCGGCCCCGCCGACGGCAGTCGGCTCCAGGTGATGGTGCGCCAACTGGCGTGTCCGGTGTCGCGGCCGTTGTGGAAGGGCGAGTTCGCCGACATCGCCACCAGGAAGGGCAGCCAACGGCGCAGATGGCCGACGGTCAGGACGGCGTTCTCCCGGTCGGAGATCCCCACGTGCACATGGCAGCCGCACACGATGTGCGATTCGCGCAACGCCCCGAAGTGGGCGGCGATCTCGGCGTAACGGGCTCCGTCGCTGATGACGGCGCTCGACGGGTCGCCCAGGACGGGGGTCCCGGAGGCCACCACGGCCAGGCCGGCGACCTCGGCGGCCCGGGCCAGTTCGCGTCGGGCCTCGCGCAGGAACCGGCGGGCGTCCTCGGCGCCGCCGCACACGGGACTGTTGGCCTCCACCTGGGCCCGGCTGAACTCACCGCACAGTCGATCGTCCATCCGGGTACGGGCGAGCAGCTCGGGAGCACGGGAGAGGATGCGGCGCGTGCGCGGGTCGACGACGAAGAACTCCTCCTCGACACCGAAAGTGGGCGGGGCGACCTGGGGGCGCAGGTCGTGTGCGACCAGGGAGTGGTTCCGCATCGAATGTCGTTCCCTCCTGCCGTCGGGTGCGTCCCCGCACTGATATCCCGGGCGAGACGGCCGCGACAGTGTCCCGGAGAGGACAAAAAGCTATCCGGCGATATGTGTGTCCTTTTTGTCCGCTTCGCGGGGTCGGGTCTCCCCCGCGTTACGGCTTGATAAACGCCATGTTCGGCCGAAGGGGCGCGAGAGGCCGTCCGATGGTGATCCCCATCACCTTTGCTCGGCGCAGAATCCCAGGTGGAACAGGGGGAGCAGGTGTCCCCGGGGTCGTCGCCCCCGCCCTCGGTCCGGCCCGTTCCTTCGCGCGTGCGAGTCCGTGCGGGTATCGGTGAAACGACCAGTGTGACCGCCCGCACCTGCCGCAACGGGGGTTCGCTGTGCGAATCTGAGCCCGTGATCGGCAGAAACACCGACCCCCGGGCGACACGCCTGCGGGGCCGCGACAGGGAACTGCGGGTCCTCGCCGAAGTACTGGACGACGCGAGGGCTCGGCGCGGCGCGTCCCTCATCCTGACGGGCGGTCCGGGGCGCGGCAAGAGCGCGCTCCTCGCCCACCTGCGCGAGAACGCCGGTGATTTCACCGTCCTGCACTGCGGGGGTGTGCCCGACGAGGCCGATCTGCCCCTGGCCGGTCTCGAACGCCTGCTGCGCCCCCTGGCCCCGCACCCCGCACCCCTGGGCGAGGCCCTGACCCGGGGCCGGGTCGACGACCGGATGTCCCTGTCCTTGTCGCTGCTCGACCGGCTCACCACCGACGAGCCCCTCCTGGTGTGCGTCGACGACGCCGACCGGCTCGACGGCCCCTCCCTTGACGCGCTGGCCTTCGCGGCCCGTCGTCTGGCCGGCACCGCGACGGCGATCGTGTTCTCCGCCCGGGACGGCCGGATCAAGCCCGGAGCCGCCGACGCCCTCGTGCCCGGGATCCCCGAACGGCACCTCCACCCCCTGGAGGAGCGGGCGCTCCACGACATCCTCACCGACCGGGCGCCGGTCACCCTGCCGGCCTCCGCACGCGCCGTCCTGGTGCGCTCCGCCCACGGCAACCCCGCCGTCCTCCTGGGCCACCTGGAATCGCCGTCGGTCGATCCCGAGGACCCCACCTCGGAGGCCCCGCGTCTGCCCGACCGGCTCCGCGCCGACCTGCTGTCCCCCTACCGCGACCTCCCCGAGCGCACCCGTTCCCTGCTGCTCCTGGCGGCCCTGGGCGAGGGGATCCCCCTCCACCTGCTGTCGCGGGCCGCCGGAACGGAGGGCTCGGCGGTGGCCGACCTGGAGTCCGCCGAGGACCTCGGCCTGGTCCGGGTGGAGGACGACATCGTCGTCTTCACCGACCCCCTGGTGGGGCGGGCGTTCACCCAGGGCGCCCCGGCCGCCGCGGTGCGAGCGGCCCACCGGGCCCTGGCCGGGGTCACCGACCCCGATTCGGACCCGACGACGTTCGCCCGGCACACCGCCGCGGGCGCGGACGCCCCCGACGCGGACCTGGCCGACTCGGTGGTCGCCGTGGCGCGCCGGGCCAAGCGCGTGGAGGGTCGGACCGCCGCGGCCCTGGTCTACGAACGGGCCGCGGCCCTCACCCCCGACCCCGACATCCGCGCCTGCCGATTGACCAGCGCCTCGTACGAGACGTACATGGCGGGCCGCTCCGAGCAGGCCGGACGGATCCTCTCCCGGGCCAGGCCGCTCGCGGTGACCGATCGGCGGCGCGCCCTGGTCGACCTGGTCGACGCCCAGATCGCGATGCGCGGCTCCAACGCGGTGGACGTCGCGGAGCGTCTCTACACGGTCGGCCGTGACCTCATTCCGCACGACCGCGAACTGGCCCTGCGCACCCTGGTGCGCTCGGCCGACTCCGCCTCGCTGGCCGGGGACCCGGCCCGGCACGCCCGCGCCGCCAGGCTCGCGCTGCCCCTGGTCCGCCCCGACGATCCCGAACCGGTGCGCCTGGTCGCCGCCTTCCTGGAGGGGTGCAGCATCTCCTTCCGGGGTGATTACCCCGGCTCCACACCGCTGCTGCGCGAGGCCACCCGGCTGGCCGAACTCGTCGACAAGCCGTCGGAACTGATCTGGTCGGGCATCGCCGGGCTGCGTCTGTCCGACGACCCCTTCGTCCGCCGGTCCACCACCCGCGCGGTGGAGGTCGCCCGGCTCACCGGGGAACGCGCGACGATCCCGGCCGCCCTGGGGTTCCTGGTGTTCTCCGAGTTCTGGAGCGGCCGGTTCCCCTCCGCCGCCGGGACCGCGCTCAACGGCCTGCGGGTCTCCCGGGAGAGCGGGCAGACCATCTGGGCCACCCAGCACCTGGCGTCCCTGGCGATGATCGCGGCCATCCAGGGCGACATCGACACCTGCCGGATCCGGGCGCGCGCCGTCGCCACCCAGGCGGGGGAGAACAGCCTGGGTCTGGCCGCCGCCCTGGCCTCGTGGGCGCTGGCCGTCCTGGAACTGTCGCGCGGCAACGCGGCCGAGGCCTTCTTCCGGTTGCGCTCCCTGGTCCACGCCGGCCCCGGACACGGGCACCCGACGATGCGGCTGCTCACGGCGCCGCACTTCGTCGAGGCGGCGACACGGATCGGCGAGATCGAGTGGGCGCGCACCTCCCTGGCCGGTTACCGCCGCTGGGCCGACGCGATCGGCTCGCCGAGCGCGATGGCCCTGGCCGAACGCGGCGCCGGTCTGCTGGCCCCACCGGACGAGGCCGCCGACCACTTCGAGAGCGCCCTGGCCCTGCACCGGGCCTGCGGCGACGACGACGTCGAACACGCCCGCACCCAGCTGCTCTTCGGCGCCTTCCTGCGTCGGGCGCGGCTGCCGGGGCGGGCCCGCGAACACCTGCACAACGCGCAGGAGTCCTTCGAACGCTTCGGTGCCCGGCTGTGGGTCCGACAGACCCGCGCCGAGCTGCGCGCCCTCGGAACGGGGGAACGCGGTCCGGAGTCACCGTCCACGGGCGAGCTGACCGCGCAACAGCAACAGATCGCCCGGTTGGTCGCCGAAGGCGCGACCAACCGCGAGGTGGCCGCGCACATGTTCATCAGCCCACGCACGGTGGAGCACCACCTGCGCGGCATCTTCCGCAAGCTCGGCATCAGGTCCCGCGTGGACCTGGCCCGCCTCTTCAACTGATCATCCGGGGACACGGGCGACGGTGCCCGACATCCCCTTCATACCAACCGGTCGGTATACCACGCCGATCCGCGACACGGAGAAAGGCGGGGTGAAAGGCATCCCATGACGACGACAGCGACCGAACACCTCCTGACCGCAGAGGGGATCACCGTCCGCTTCGGGGGACTGACCGCTCTCGACGACGTCGATCTGCGCGTTCGCCCGGGCGGTGTCACCGGACTCATCGGACCCAACGGGGCGGGCAAGACCACCCTGTTCAACGTGCTCTCCGGCGTCCTGCGCCCCACCTCGGGGACCATCACCTGGAAGGGGGCACCGCCATCGAACCGCAGGACCCACCACCTGGCCCGCGCCGGGATCGCCCGCACCTTCCAGGGCCTCAACCTCTTCCCGCTGATGACCGTCCTGGACAACGTCGCGGTCGGCGCCGACCGCCTCGCCCGAGGAGGACCCCTCTCACTCCTCACCGGGCTCGGCCGCCACCACCGGGACGAACGCGAACTGCGCGAACGCGCCATGGCCGCACTGGAGCGGTTCGGTGTCGCCGACACCGCGTACCGCCTTCCCGGCACCCTTCCCTACGGCGTCCAGAAGCAGGTCGCCCTCGCCCGCGCCTGCGTCGGCGATCCCGAACTGCTCCTGCTCGACGAACCCGCCGGCGGCCTGTCCGGCGGACAGATCGGCGATCTCGCCGCGCAGATCCGCGAACTGGGCCGGGACATGGCCGTCGTCCTGGTCGAACACCACATGGACCTGGTCATGGAGGTCTGCGACCACATCGTGGTCCTCAACTTCGGCCGGGTCATCTCCACCGGAACCCCCGACGAGGTGCGCGCCGACCCCGAGGTCACCCGCGCCTACCTCGGCACCACCGACGATGGGAACGAATGATGAGCGCCCTGCTGGAGGTCGAGGACCTCACCGCCTCCTACGGCGCGATCCGCGCTCTCGACGGCGTCTCCTTCACCGTCCCCGAACGCGGCTTCCGGGCGATCCTGGGCGCCAACGGGGCGGGCAAGACCACCCTCCTGCGCACCATCACCGGTCTGCACCGCGCAGGGTCCGGCCGGGTACTGCTCGACGGCGAGGACATCACCCGCCTGCCCGCCGACCGCGTCATCACCCGCGGCCTGGCCCACGTCCCCGAGGGCGGTGGCGTCATCACCGAACTGACGGTCGAGGAGAACCTGCGCCTGGGCGCGCTGTGGCGCACCTCCCGACGCGACCGCGCCACCGAGGCCGAGGTGCTGGAGCTGTTCCCGCCCCTGGTCGAACGGCTCGGCCGGTCCGCGGGCACCCTCTCCGGCGGCGAACGCCAGATGCTCGCCATCGGTCGCGCCCTCATGGCCCGCCCCCGGATCCTCCTGCTGGACGAGCCCTCCCTGGGCCTGGCGCCCCTGGTCACCAAACAGATCTTCACCCTCCTGCGCGACCTGCGCGAACGCACCGGGCTCACCGTCGTCCTGGTCGAGCAGAACGCCGCGGGCGCACTGGCCGCCACCGACAGCGGCGTCGTCCTCAACCAGGGCCGGGTGGCCGCCGAGGGCGACTCCGACGAGCTGCTCTCCGACGACCGCACGCGCCACGCCTACCTGGGCTTTTGAGCCCGGATCCCGAGGAGGACCCCCCATGGACCGCTTCGTCGACCTGACCTTGAGCGGATTGGCGTCCGGCGCGATCTACGCCGCCCTGGCGCTGTCCCTGGTCATCATCTACCAGGCCACCCGCCTGGTGAACTTCGCCCAACCCGCCATGGCGCTGGTCGCGGTCTACACCGCGGCCACCGTCGCCCCGCTCACCGGCTCCTACTGGATCGGCTTCATCGCCGCGCTCACCGTGGGCACCGCCGTCGGAGCCCTCGCTGAACGGTTCATCGTGCGGCCGATCGCCCGCACCTCCCAGCTCAACGCCATCATCGTCACGCTCGGCCTGCTCCTGATCGCCCAGGGCGGGGTCGGCATGATCTGGGGCAACCAGCAGCACGGATTCGGCTACGCCTTCGACTACGTGGGCCGACTGTCCCCGGCGGACGTCTTCGCCCTCGTCTCGGTGGGCACCGTCGCCGTACTCCTGTTCTGCGTCTACCGCTTCACACCGCTGGGGCTACAGATGCGCGCCGCGGCCTTCCGGCCGGAGGCGGCCCGGCTCAGCGGGGTCAAGGTGGGGTTGATGCTCACCGCCGGGTGGGCGTTCTCCGCCCTCATCGCGGCCCTCGCCGGCATGCTCGCCGGCCCCCCGTTCATCTCGCCCAACGTGTTCGACATCGTTTTCGTCTACGGCATCACCGCGGCCGTCGTCGGCGGCCTGGACAGCCCGTTCGGCGCGATCATCGGCGGTCTGCTCGTGGGGCTCGGCATGTCCTACGTCTCCGGCTACGCCGGTCCCGAGCTGGCCACCCTCACCGCCCTCGCCCTCGTCGTCCTCGTGCTGAGCGTGCGTCCCGACGGCATCCTGTCCCGCCCGACCGCGCGAAAGGTGTAGCCATGTCCACGTCCGCCACCGAGCGCGAACAACGCGCCCCCGTGTCCGGCCCCGCGTCGACCGCCCGGTCCCCGCGCGAGCGTTGGCGCGCGCTGCCCTCCCCGCTGCGGCACCTGCTCCTCGCCGCTCTGGCGCTCGTCGTCGTCACCGGCCTGCTCCTGGTCACCGGTGACCTGACCGCCCTGCGCTTCGCCGCCGTCGGCTACACGATGCTCTCCATCGCCGGCCTGCAACTCCTCGTCGGCGGCAGCGGGCAGGTGTCCCTGGGACACGGCGCGTTCATGATGATCGGCGCCTACACGATGGCGCTGCTGGTCGGCAACCTGCCGATGCTGCCGCTGAGCGCGAACCTGGTCCTGGTGGTCGTCGTCGCGACCGTGGCCGGCGTCCTCGTCGGCGCCGCCACCGCCCGTCTGCACGGCCCCTACCTGGCGGGCGCCACGCTCATCCTCGCCGTCGGCCTGCCCGGTCTGACGCACCGCTACCACGAGTTCCTCGGAGGCAGCAACGGGCTCACCGTGCGCACCGCCGGGGCGCCGCCCTTCCTTCAGGGCCTGCTCTCCGCCAGCGAGTGGAAGGCGCTGGTGGTGTGGACGACCGTGGTCATCGGCCTGGCCGTCCTGGCGACCGTCTCCACCGGCCGATTGGGCCGGCGCATGCGCGCCATCCGCGATGACGAGACCGCAGCCGCCATGTCCGGCATCCCGGTCGGCGCCACCAAGGTCGTCGCGTTCGTCATCGCCTCCGCCGCCGGCGGCCTGGCCGGCGGACTCCAGGTCTACGTCCTGGGCACCGCGACCCCGAGCATCTTCACCCTGGCGCTGTCGCTGACCCTGCTCGCGGCCCTGGTCCTGGGCGGCATCGGCAGCATGTGGGGCGCCCTGTGGGCCGCGCTGGCCGTGGTCTACCTGGAGATCTGGCTCTCGGACGCGGTCCGTGCCTTCTCCCTGAGCCGGGATGTGGAGAACAACCTGCCGATCGTCCTGTTCGGCGTGCTCCTCATCCTCGTCCTGCGATTCCAGCCCCTGGGCTTCCACGGGATCCTGCAACGCCTGGGCGCGCGCCTGCGCTCCGGCCGCCACTGAACCGACCCTTTCCATTCCCGCTCATCCCCGCTCTCCACATCGCACACCCCCCCACCCGAAGGAGAACATCGTGCGCACCACGACAATCACGGCGCGAAGGGGCACCCTGGCCGCCGCGCTCGCCCTGACCCTGGCCGCCACCGCCTGCACCGGCGCGGGCGAGGTCGCCGAGCAGGACGGACCGGACCTGTCCGTGTCCACGGGTGTCACCGACGACGCCGTCGTCATCGGCACCCACCAGCCCCTCACCGGCCCCGCCGCCGCGGGTTACGCGTCGATCTCGCGCGGTACCGCCGCCGTGTTCGACCACATCAACGAACAGGGCGGCATCCACGGCCGGCAGATCGACTACCGGGTCGAGGACGACGGCTACGACCCGGCGCGGACGATCGACGTCACCCGCAAGCTGGTCATCGAGGACGAGATCTTCGCGATGCTCGGCGGTCTGGGCACCCCGACCCACGGCGGTGTCGTCGACTACCTCAACGAGGAGGGCGTCCCCGACGTCTTCCCCGCCTCGGGCGCGCTGGCCTGGAACAACACGGAGGAGCACCCGCTCACCTACGGCTGGCAGGTGGACTACACCAAGGAGGCCAAGATCCAGGGTGAGTACATCACCGAGAACTTCCCCGACCAGGCGGTCGGCTACCTGTACCAGAACGACGACGTCGGCGAGAACTCCCAGGAGGGTCTGGACCAGTACCTCACCGATGAGGTCGTGGCCCGGGAGCACTACGAGTCCGAGGCTCCGGACCTGAGCTCCCAGATGGCCGAGTTCAAGCGGTCCGAGGCCGAGGTGATCGTCTGCTCCTGCATCCCGGCGTTCGTCGCGCTCGGCATGCTGGAGGCGGCGAGCATCGACTACCAGCCCCAGTGGGTGGTCTCCAGCATCGGTGGCGACACCGCGACCCTCCAGGGTCTGCTGGCCCAGTTCACCAAGGACACCGACGCCGAGGGGGTCCCCGCCGACGCCTTCCTGGACGGTCTGATCATCACCGGCTACATGCCCCGGGTCGAGGACCCCGATGACGAGTGGGCGGCGTTCTTCGCCGACATCTACGAGGAGTACGGGGAGGGCGACACCCTCACCAACACCCACCTGTACGGCATGACCCAGGCCGTGATGTTCGCCCAGGTCCTGATGTCCGCCGGTCCCGACCTCACCCGGCAGGCGCTGATCGACGCCCTGGAGGCGCAGGAGTGGCAGGGCCCCGGCGCGGTCCCGTTCTCCTCGTCCGACGGTGACCACGGTGGCCACCAGGGCGCCTACGTCGTGCAGTACAACGAGGGCGGCGAGACCGAGATGATCCAGGGCGCCCGGGTGACCGACCGCGACGGCGGGCTCATCGAGGAGAGCGACTACGAGCCGCTGTCCCCGGAGGAGCTGGTCTTCCACGACTGATCGACCGATCGGTCGGTTCGAGCACAGGGCGGGGCCCGGGGGATCCCCCGGGCCCCGCCCCTTCGTCGTCGTCCGCCGGCCCGGTCCGGTGGGGCGGGCGCGACTCCCGGAGGTCTTCGGGGCGTCCTCTTCGCGGAGGGCGTCCCGCGCCCGCCCGTCCACGGTCCGGTCCGGGGGCGGCCGCGTCTTCCGGAACGCCTTCGGGGCGTCCCCTCGGAACGCCTTCGGGGCGTCCCTTCGCCGCGAGGGGTCCGTTTCCTCCCGTCCCCGCCGGTCTGCGGGGACGGGCGGTCGTGTCCCCTCGGCGAGCGCCCTCCACGGGGAGGGTTCCCCGCCGGACCGTCCACGGTTCGCTCCGGTGGGGAGGTCGTCTCCCCCGGGGCGTCCCCTCGCCGCGAGGGGTCCGTCCCTCCCGCGTGTCCCCGACCCGGCCCGCACGGCCCCGCCGTGAAGGCGGGCGACCGCCCCTCACCGCCGTGTTGTGGGGACGAGCGGCCGTGGACGCCGGGGAACGTGTCGCGGGCACTCTCACGGAACCTCCGTACCGGTTCGGGGACACGGCTCGGGCGCCGCTTCCCCGGCTTCGGTCCCGACGACGGCGGCCGCTTCTCCGGGCGCGCAAAGGGGACGGCGCCCCGGGAGGGTCTCCCGGGGCGCCGCCCTCGACCGTGCCGCGCCGGTCAGTGCGGGCAGGAGTCGCGGTAGTCGGAGAAGTCGGTGCCGAAGCCGGTGCGCGGCGGCGGGCACAGGAACTGGTTGTAGCGGGTGTCGTCGTCGACGAACCGCTTCAGCCAGGAGATGGAGTACTTGGCGATGGTGGTGTTGGAGACGTTGGGTGCGAAGTGGCTCGCGCCGCGCAGCTCCAGGTAGGCCCGGTCCAGCGAGGAGGGCAGGCTCTCGTAGAACGGGATGGAGTGGGTGCGCACCGAGGCGACGCTGTCGCTCTCCGCGCCGATGATCAGGGTCGGCACCCGGAGGCTCGACCACCGCTTCTGGGTGTGCCAGGGGGTGAGCGGGATGGCCGCCTTCAGTTCGGGGCGGTCATCGGCGACCGCGAGCGTGCCGCCGCCGCCCATGGAGTGACCCATCACGGCCAGGCGGGATCCGTCCACCCGGTCGGCGACCCGGCTGTCCTCGACCAGGTAGTCCAGGGCGGCGTCGAGCTGCCGACCCCGGCTGTCGGGCTGGTCGTAGCGGGTGATGGTGTCGATGGTGAACACCACGAAGCCCTGAGAGGCGATCCGGTGCCCGTACCAGGACATGGACGACTCGCTCGCGGTGTAGCCGGGAGCGATGACCACGCCGCCGAAGGTGCCCTGGCTGCGGTCGGTCGGGTAGTAGATGGTGCCGCCGCCGAATCCGCTCACCAGCGAGGACACGGAGACGGTCGCGGTGTCGAAGTGGCCGCGCGTGGCGGTGACACTCTGCTCGGTGGGGGCGGGCCCGCGCTCGTAGGGGTTGGCGGCGTGGGCGGGGGCGGTCGCGCCGGCCGTGACGGCACCGGCCATCAGAACGGCGGCGGCCGTGCGCGCGACCCACGAACGGAGTCGGCGGGGGGCGGGATCGGTCGTCGATCCCGGGGGAAGGGTCGTCGTGTGCACTTCACACCTTTTCTGCGGGAATCCGCGCTCTCCGAGGAGAATGCGGATCGGGGGGAGTGCGCCTTCACGGCGCGGGGGAGAAAGGGACGCCGTCCCGACCGGAGCGGTATGCCGCCGGTTGTTTTCGGGCGATTTCCTGCTTTCACTATCGTGACGATCCGATGAACGCGCATCCGTTGGATCACCGGTCGTGGTGATCGCGTGGACCCAAAGTGATCGATCATGATGGCCAATAAGGGCGAACGTAACAAACTTCCCAATTCGGTCACCTGTGCAGGGAGCGCCACCAGGTGAACAGCCGACCGAGCAGGTCGTCCGCCGGGGCATGCGCCTCGTCCGGCGGTGTCGGCCCGGCGTCGGTGTTCGCCGGGACGGCCGGTTCCCGGGGCGGGAGCGGCTCACCCGGGACGAACACCACGGGCAGGGCCGACAACCCGCGCACGAACGGGGACGGCACCCGCCGCAGTCCGGCCGGGTCCACCGCCGGGCGCAGCCCGACCAGGCGTTCGTGCAAGGCGCTCACCCCGGTCGCGGCGATCATCCGGGCCAGCTCGTGGGCCGGACACGCGTGCGGTCCCGCGCCGAACATCAGGTGGGCCCTGGCCCCGCGCACCACACCGGTCTCCTCGCGACCGCGCCGCACCGCCGGATCCCGGTGCGCCGGGTCGAACCCGATGAGCAGCGCGTCGCCCGCCCGCACCTCCGTGTCGCCGATGCGCACGTCCTGAAGGGCGAAGCGGGCCGGGAGGACCTGGAACGGCGTGTCCGTCCACATGACGTGATCGAGCAGTTCCCGGATGGAGAGCCGGGCGTCGGAGTGCGCGGCGCGGATGCGCTCCTCGGTGAGGAGTGTGCGCATCGTGTTGCCGATGAGATGTGTGGTGGGTTGGTGGCCGGCGCTGTTCATGAGCGCCGCCTGATGCGCCACCTCGTGATCGGTCAACCCGTTGGCGTGCTCCAACATCCACGACGCCAGATCACGGCCCGGCTTCCGCCGTTTGCGGGCGACCAGTCCCGCGAAGTACTGCTGGATCCGGATCATCGCGTCCTCCGCCCGTCTGGCGTCGTCCCCGAACACGATCCCGGTGAGATCGCCCAGCATGTGACCGTAGCCGTCGGGCAGGCCGTACAGCCGGTTGAGCACCAGGACCGGGAGCGGATCGGCGAACCCGCCGATGAGGTCGGCCTCGCCGTCGGCGATGAAGGAGTCGATGAGGTCGTCGGCGATCCGGCGCACGTCCCGGGCGGTGGCGGCCATGTCCACCCGGGAGAGGGCGGACACGATCGGCCCGCGCAGCCTGGTGTGATCGGCGCCGTCCGCGTACAGGACGTTGGGCCGCCAGGACAGGGCCGGGCGGGCCGTGGCCAGGTCGATGCGGCCGTTGAGGACCTCGCGCCAACGCCGGGTGTCGCGGGAGAACAGGTGCGGATTCTGCAACACCGTGAGGTTCTCGTGGTAGCCCAGCAGGAGCCAGGCGCGCACCCCCGGTTCCAGCTCCACCGGGGCGATGGAGCCGTGACGTTCGCGCAGTTCGTCCCAGAGGGAGTCGCGTCCGGTGTCCGGGGTGGGGCCGTAGAAGCGCGGAAGGGGGGCGGCACGGCCGCAGGAGGGCGTGCCGTCGGAGGAACGGGTGGTCATCGGGTGCGCGGTACCCGCGGAACAGGGGCCGCTTCCCTCCCTTCGGAGAACGGGGGTGTGCGTGCGCGGGGAGGGCGGGATCGTCCCGATGGTGATGAGGACCGGCGCGGTGGTCGGCGCCCTGATCGTGGCATTGTAAGAGGCCCGAGCGATCGTTTTCAATGCTCTCGCGAAAATGCGTTCACACGGTCGGGTCCTTCTTTGATAAAAGAGTCTTCTCATTAAAAAGAAGACCTTTGTTCCATACGCCGTAAGAAGTCGATGACCGGGTGTTACGGGCCAGCCTGGCATGCCCCGGGGACAATCCGAGCGGGTCGTCGCGAACCCTTCCGGAGGCTCTCCTTTTGTCGGTGTCGACCCGTAGTGTTCCTCTTGTGAGCGATCGATGGAGTACCGACGACGTATGGGCCGTCGCTCCGGACGCCTCGTCCCGCAAGGCCGCCCTCAAGGTGGCCAAGGCGGCGTCGTGGCCGGAGCGGGGAACGGTCGCCGCTCCCACGGGCGGCACCTCCGCCCTGTGGGGCGAGTGCGAGGGCAGCGGATCCAAGCCCTACCTGGCCGCCGTCCACTTGGACGGCGTCGGCGGCACCGCCTACAAGTGCAGCTGCCCCAGCCGCAAGATCCCCTGTAAGCACGTGCTGGGCCTGCTCGCCCTGTGGTCGCAGGGCGAGGTCGGCGTTCGGGAGGAGAAGCCCTCCTGGGTCGGCGCCTGGCTCGACGGCCGGGCCGCCCGGCGGGCGCGTGCCGAGGGCACCGCCCCGGCCGTCCCCGTCGACCCGGCCAAGACCGCCGCCACCCTCCGGGCCCGAGAGGAGTCCGTCGGCGCCGGCCTGGGCGAACTGCGGATGTGGCTGTACGACCAGATCGACGCGGGCTTGGCCGAGGTCCCCAAACTCGGCTACGACCACTGGGACCGGATGGCCAAGCGCCTGAT
Source organism: Nocardiopsis sp. N85 (assembly GCF_028882275.1). Taxonomy (GTDB): domain Bacteria; phylum Actinomycetota; class Actinomycetes; order Streptosporangiales; family Streptosporangiaceae; genus Nocardiopsis; species Nocardiopsis lambiniae. Next base: position 31,816 of record NZ_JARBUT010000029.1, on the reverse strand, counting down.
CGACGCCAAGGCCGGCGGTGCCTCCGGTCTGGTCTCCCGGCTTCCGACCGTGGCCCGCCAGGAGAGCTGGCCCGAGCGGGTGCTGGAGCACATGAGCCTGATCCACCTGCTCATCGACGGCTACCGGGCCGGCGACGCCGTCGGAGAGCGGACCCGGGGCGCGGTCCGCTCCCGGGTCGGCATCGCCCTCAAGACCGAAGAGGTGCAGGCCACGGGCGAGCGCGTCCGCGATACCTGGCTGGTGCTCGGACGGCGTTCGGTCGACATGCCCGAGAACGACGTACGGGGCCTGCGCGTGTGGCTGCGCGGCGTCGACAGCGGGCGCACGGCCCTGGCCCTGAGCTTCGGCCGCGCCGATCAGGCGCCCACCACCCCCTACCGGGTGGGCACCGCGATCGACGCGGACCTGGCCTTCTACCCCGACGGACACCGCGTCGTCCCGACCGCGGGCACCGACCGTCCCGCCTCCGTCCCCGAGGGCACCACGATCTCCGTCGCCCTCGACTCCTTCGCCCGGGTCCTCGCCGAGGACCCCTGGAGGGAGGCCTGGCCGGTGGTCCTCGCCGAGGCCGTCCCCGCCCGGGACGACCGCTGGTACCTGGCCGACCCCTCCGGTGACGCCCTGCCCCTGGCCACCGACTCCCCCCGACGTCTCCTCGCGGTCACCGGCGGGAATCCCTCCACCGTCGCCGCCGAATGGGCGCCGGGCGAAGGACTGACCCCCATCGCCGTATGGGACCGGACCGGAAAGGCGATCCCCCTGTGACCACCAACCCCCCGGCCCACGGCGGGTACACGGCCCCCGAGGACCCGCTGGCGGCCGTCGACTCCTGGGACCACCTGGTCTCCACCGCACTCGTGGGAACCGCCCGCCGGTCGGTCCCCGTCACCCCCGACCTGCCCGAGACCCCCGACACCGAGGGCGCGACCGCCCTGCTCGACCGGGCCGCCCTGGCCACGGTGCGCCGCCTGGCCGGGTACACCCCCGCCCGGGTCGTGCCGATCGAACCCGACACCGCGTCCGGCCCGCCCGAGGTCGGTCCGCAGGCCGCCGCGCGCCTGGGCGTCATCCTGGCCGACCGCCCCGAGCTCCTGACCGAATGGCTGGAACTGGTGGCCGTGGCCGGCCGGTGCGCGCCCGCCGAACACCTGCCCGACCTCCTCGACCGAGGCGCCCGCGACAGCGGCCTGCGCCCCGCCATCGCCGCCGCCTGCGGACCGCGCGGCCACTGGCTCGCCCGCTTCGAACACGACTGGTCCTACCTGCTCGCCGAGTCCGGCTCCGGTGACGTGTTCGACGAGAAGACCTGGCTGCACGGCACCGAGGGCGAACGTCGCCGCATGCTCTGCGCACTGCGCGCCGCCGACCCCGCCCGGGGCCGCGAACTGCTCGCCGGGATCTGGGACGACCTGCGCAAGGCCGAACTGCGCCGCCGTCTGCTGGAGGCCATGGAGATCGGGCTGGGCCCCGACGACGCCGACCTGCTCGACCGGGCCCTCGACGACCGGGGCGCCAACGTGCGCGGCCTGGCCCTGTCCCTGCTCACCCGGCTGCCGCACAGCGCCCACGCCGACCGCCTGCGCGACCACGTTCGCTCCCACGTCCGGACCGGACCCGGGCGCACGATCGTCCTCACCCCCGTCGAACGCGAGGAGACCGGGTTGTTCCGCGACCTGGCGCTGGTCCGGCCCACCGGGGAGATCAGCCGCCGCGAACGCGCCGAGCACCTGTGGACGCTCATCACCCGCGCCCCGCTCGACGTGTGGACCGACCTGTTCGACACCGACCCCGCCGGGGTCTTGGACCGGCTCTCCGACGACGCCGAAGCGCACGACGCCCTCCTCAACGCCATCGGCGTCCACGAGGACCCCGTCTGGGCCCGGTCCGCCCTCGGACTCCTCGAAGGCCGGGTCGCCGAACGCATGGTCAGCACCGCCCGGGACCGCCGCTCGCTCCAACTGGAGCCACTGCTGCGGGTCCTGTCCGCGGAGGAGCGCTGCGCCCTGGCCGAACGCTCCTTCGGACCCAAGACCGGCACCCGCGACGTGTGGTCGCTGCTCAACGCGGTCCCCGGACCGTGGGCCACCGACCTCTCGCACCGGATCGTCCGGCGCCTTCAGGGCAAGGGCTGGGAGCGGGACCACGGCGGCTACCGGTCCGTCTGCCTGCTCGCCGCCGAGCGCATGCCCCCCGAACTCGTCCACGACCTGCCCGAGGAGACGCCCGCCGCGTCCGCCGTCGGCGACACCGGCGATTCCGCCTACCGGAACCTTCGGGACACCCTTCGTTTCCGCCTCGACATGCACAGGGAGCTCTAGTTGACCACCCCCGCCCCCACCATCGCCACCGACACGGCCGCGGCCCTGCGCCCGCACGCGGAGCAGACCTACGCCGCCGAACTGGAGGCGCTGGCCAAGGCCGACGACCGGCAGCGCCCCCCGGGCTGGAAGCTCTCCCCCTGGGCGGTGACGCGGTACCTGTTGGGCGACACCCTGGAGGACGGCACCGAGATCAGCCCCAAGTACATCGGCGCCCGCCGCGTGGTCGAGGTCGCCGTCGCCACCCTGGCCACCGACCGCGCGCTGCTGCTCATCGGCGTCCCCGGCACCGCCAAGACCTGGCTGTCGGAACACCTGGCCGCCGCGATCTCCGGTGACTCCACCCTGCTGGTCCAGGGCACCGCGGGCACCTCCGAGGAGGCCGTCCGGTACGGCTGGAACTACGCCCGGCTGCTCGCCGAGGGCCCCTCGGAGGCGGCGATGGTGCCGAGCCCCGTGATGACGGCGATGTCGCGCGGCGCCATCGGCCGTATCGAGGAGCTCACCCGCATGCCCTCCGACGTGCAGGACGGCCTCATCACCGTGCTGTCGGAGAAGGCCCTTCCGGTGTCCGAGCTGGGCATCGAGGTGCAGGCACGGCGCGGCTTCAACATCATCGCCACCGCCAACGACCGGGACCGGGGCGTCAACGACCTGTCCAGCGCGCTGCGCCGCCGGTTCAACACCGTGGTGCTGCCGGTGCCCGACAGCGCCGAGGACGAGGTCCGCATCGTCACCCAGCGAGTGGAGCAGCTGGGCCGGTCGTTGGAACTGCCGGAGGTGCCCGCCGGCCTCACCGAGATCCGTCGGGTCGTCACGGTCTTCCGGGAGCTGCGCTCCGGGATGACCGAGGACAACGGCACCAAGGTCAAGTCGCCCAGCGGAACCCTGAGCACCGCCGAGGCGATCTCGGTGCTCACCAACGGGATCGCGCTGGCCGCGCACTTCGGCGACGGCGTGCTGCGCCCGGCCGACGTCGCCGCCGGCATCCAGGGCGCCGTCGTCCAGGACCGGGTCTCCGACGGCGTGGTCTGGCGCGAGTACCTGGAGACGGTGGTCCGCGGCCGCGAGGGTTGGGGCGAGTTCTACCGCGCCTGCCGCGAGGTGGGCGCCTGATGGCCCGACTGGACACGAGCGGTCTGCACGTCCTGGGCGTGCGGCACCACGGGCCGGGGTCGGCCCGCGCGGTCCGGGCGGCCCTGGCCGAGATCAAACCCGACGCGGTCCTCATCGAGGGACCGCCCGAGGCCGACGCGCTGATCCCGCTGGTGGGGGAGCTGGAGCCCCCGGTGGCGCTGCTGGTGCACCTCGCCGATCCGCCCGGTGCGGAGAAGGTGAGCGGTGCCACGGAGGAGAAGACCACCGCGGCCCGACGGCCGGGCGGGGCGGACGGCGGCGGGTGGGCGTTCTGGCCCTTCGCGGTGTTCTCACCCGAGTGGGAGGCGCTGCGCTACGCCGTCGCCAACGACGTTCCGGTGCGGTTCTGCGACCTGCCCGCCGCGCACACCCTCGCCGGGCGCATCGCCGAGGAGGCCGACGAACCGGAGAACGCGGAGGATTCCGGTGAGGGAGGGGAGGAGGGACCGACCGAGGACCCCGAGGCCGTGGGCCGCGACCGGATGCGCCTGGACCCGCTCGGCGTGCTCGCCGAGGCCGCCGGTTACGACGACGCCGAACGCTGGTGGGACGACGTCGTCGAGCAGCGCGGCGACGGCGAGCCCTCGCCGTTCCCCGCGATCGCCGACGCCATGGCCGCCGTCCGCGCCGAGAGCGGCCCCGAGCGGGGTCGGGGGGCCCGCCGCGAGGCGTACATGCGCCAGGTGCTGCGCGCCACCCTCAAGGAAGGGCACGAAAGGGTCGCCGTCGTCTGCGGCGCCTGGCACGCACCCGCCCTGCGCGACGTCGCCGACCACCCGGTCCGCGTCGACACCGACCTCCTCAAAGGGCTGCCCAAGGTCAAGGTCAACGCCACGTGGGTGCCCTGGACCCACGGTCGACTCGCCTCCGCCAGCGGATACGGCGCGGGCGTCAGCTCACCCGGCTGGTACCACCACCTCTACACCGCCCCCGACCTGCCGGTCCACCGGTGGCTCACCGAGGCGGCCCGGCTGCTCCGTGAGGAGGGGCAGCCGGTATCGTCCTCCCACGTCATCGAGGGGGTGCGGCTCGCCGAGAGCCTCGCCGTGCTGCGCGGGCGTCCGCTCGCCGGCCTCGACGAGGTGTCCGAGGCGCTCACCGCGGTCCTGTGCGAGGGCGAGCCCACCCGGGCCGCCCTGGTCCACCGGACCATGGCCATCGGCGAACGCATGGGCTCGGTGCCGCCCACCACGCCCATGGTCCCGCTCCAACGCGACGTCATCGCGGCGCGGAAACGGCTGCGGCTCAAGGCCGAACCGTTCGACCGCGACCTCGACCTGGACCTGCGCAAGGAGAGCCAGCGCGAACGCAGCGTCCTCCTGCACCGGCTCCGGCTGCTCGGAGTCGACTGGGGGCACCCCCGCGACTCCGAGAGCGCGGGCAAGGGCACGTTCCGGGAATCGTGGCGGCTGCGCTGGGAACCCGAACTGGACGTGGCGCTCATCGAGTCGGCCCGGTGGGGCACCACCCTCGCGACGGCGGCCACCGCCCGGGTCACCGAACTCGCCGCCGACGCCGCACTGCCGGAACTGACCGCACTCACCGAGCGCTGCCTGTTCGCCGACCTGGCCGACGCCCTGCCCACCGTGCTTGCCCTGCTCACCGACCGGGCGGCCACCGACAACGACGTCACCCACCTCATGGGGGCGCTGCCCCCGCTGGCCCGGTCGGCCCGCTACGGCGACGTGCGCGGCACCGACGCCGCGCACCTGCGCACCGTCGCCGAGGAGATCCTGAGCCGTGTCCGCGTCGGGCTCCCCCCGGCCGTGCACGGTCTCGACGACCAGGCCGCCGCCGAGTTCGTCACCCGTATCGACCGCACGCACTCCGCCGCCACCCTGCTGGGCGGCGAGGCGCTCGCCGACTGGGAGGCCACCCTGCGCTCCCTCGCCGACCGGGAGACCCTGCCCGGTCGGATCGCCGGCCGCCTCAACCGGATGCTCTCCGACGCCGGCCACCTCACCGCGGAGGAACTGCGCCGCCGCCTGGGCCTGGCGATGTCCCAGGGCGTCGAACCCGCGGAGGCCGCCGCCTGGCTGGAGGGCTTCCTCCAGGGCAGCGGGCTCATCCTGGTCCACGACGACCGGCTGCTCGGCCTCATCGACGCCTGGCTGCTGGGCCTGCCCGAGGAGCGGTTCACCGCGGTCCTGCCGCTGCTGCGCCGTACCTTCGGGGCGTTCGACGGATCCGAGCGCCGTGAGATCGGCGGAGCCGCCTCCCGCCTGGGCGGCGACCGGCCCACGATCGTCCGCGCCCGGGTCGCGGTGGACGTCGACCGCGCCGCCCCGGCCCTGGCCACCGCCCTGGCCATCCTCACCGACGGAAGGAAACGCGTGTGAACGCCGTGGACGAGCGCGAGCGCCGCTGGCGGCTGGTACTGGGCCGTGAGGCCCGCTGCGCCTCCGGTCTGGGCGCCACCGACCAGGCCATGGACGCCGCGCTGGAGGCCCTGTACAACCGGGGCGACGCCGCCTCCGCCGGCGGCGAGCGCAGCGCCGGCCTGGGCGGGTCCGCCCCCCGGGTGGCCCGCTGGCTCGGAGACATCCGGGAGTACTTCCCGAGCACCGTCGTCCAGGTCATGCAGAAGGACGCCATGGAGCGGCTCGGCCTGCACCAGCTCCTCCTCGAACCCGAGATGATGGAGGCCGTCGAACCCGACGTCCACCTGGTCGGCACCCTGCTCTCCCTCAACCGGGTCATGCCCGACGAGGCCCGTGAGTCGGCCCGCGCCCTGGTCCGCAAGGTCGTCGAGGACCTGGAACGCCGGGTGGCCCAGAAGACCCGCTCGCTGGTGCAGGGCGCCATCGACCGTTCGGCGCGCACCCACCGGCCGCGTCGCGTCTCCGACATCGACTGGAACGCGACCATCCGTCGCAATCTGGCCCACTACCTGCCCGAGTACCGCACGATCGTCCCGCAGACCCTGGTGGGTTACGGTCGGCGCAGCCAGGGAGTGCAGAAGGACGTGGTGCTGGCCATCGACCAGAGCGGTTCGATGGCGTCGTCGGTGGTGTACGCCAGCGTGTTCGGGGCCGTGCTGGCCTCCATGAAGACGCTGCGCACCTCGCTGGTCGTGTTCGACACCTCGGTGGTGGACCTGACCGAGCAGCTCACCGACCCGGTGGAGGTGCTGTTCGGCACCCAGCTGGGCGGCGGCACCCACATCAACAAGGCGATCGCGTACTGCCAGGGGCTGATCGGCCGGCCGAACGATTCGATCTTCGTGCTGATCAGCGACCTGTACGAGGGCGGTGTCCGAGCGGAGATGTTGCGCCGGATCGCCTCCATGCAGGCGGCCGGGGTCCAGGTGGTGGTGCTGCTGGCGCTCTCCGACGAGGGCGCGCCGTTCTACGACCGGGAGAACGCCGCCGCCCTGGCGGAGATGGGCGTCCCCGCGTTCGCCTGCACGCCGGACGTCTTCCCGGAGCTGATGGCGGCGGCGATCCAGGGGCAGCCGCTCACCGCCTGGGTGGACCGGCAGAAGGAGGCCTGAGAATTCGGGCCGTCCGGTGGGGTCATGGGGTGTTCACCGGCACGACACCACCGGAATACTCGATCCGGGCGGGCGGGGCTGTGGCGGTCTCCGCCCGCCCTCCCCGTTCCGCGCCGGCGGCGGGGCCCGCTTCCGCCGTGTCGGGTGGGCGGATCCCGCCGTCCTGAACCGGACGCGCCGTCGGGGAACCCGGAACCAACGGGCGGAGTCCCAACGGTGGGCGCGACCGAGGGAAGAGGGCCGATGGACGAAGCCGGAAAGCACGTGGGAGACCTGCTCGCCTCACCCGATGGGCGGGAACCCGGAGAACAGGGGATCACCGACATCCTGGACGACGGGGGCGTCACCGTCTCCGGTGCCGACCGGACCCTGTTGGGCGCCACGGGGGAGCGGTCCCCCGACGCGACGGAGACGACCGTCCTGCTCCGGGACCGGCTGGGACTGCCCACGGTCGGCGAGATCGGCGGCGACCTGCTGGGGGTCGAGGGCGCGGCGGCGGCCCGCGACACCGGACTGCCGGTCCGGGCGGAGGGCCTGCCCTCCCGCCCGGTCCCGGACACGATCATCGACGAGGCCGATCACCCCGGACTGGCGGTGCGCGCGGTGTCCCTGCGCGGGGACCGCAACCGCGTCGAGGGGCGGCCTCGTCAGGAGTCCTTCGGCCTGTACCCGCTGGAGCACGGGGGAGAGCGGTTCGTCCTGGCCGCCACGGCCTGCGGGTTCCCCTCCGTCCGGGACGCCGACCGGGTCCGCCGGTTGCTGTGGCGGGGCGTGGCCGCCCGGATGCCGGAGATCGCCGCGCCGCTCCGGGACCCGGAGCACTTCCGGAGCCTGTGCGCCCTGCTCTTGGAACAGGCGATGGAGACGGCCCCCGTCGGTGCCTTGACGGTGGCCCTGGTCCGGCTCTCCCCGGAGGGAGAGACCACGGATTGTCTGCTGTTCGGCACCGACGTCGCCGCCGCCCGGCTGCTGCGCGCGGGCGAGTGGGAGCCGCTGCCCGCGACCCTGCCCGCCGAGCCCGACGGCGTGCACGTCAACGGGCACCGCATCGCCCCCGGCGAAGCGCTCCTCATGTGCGGCACGGGCCTGTCCGGTCCGATGGGCGACCCCGGGACCGCCGACCGGTTGGCCGCCCAGTGGGGCGCGGGCCGGGTGCCCGGACGGATGGAGTTCGCCTCCCAGCTGGACTTCCGAGCCGAGGAACACGGCGACGACCGCACCGCGATCTGCCTCTGGGGCCTGTGACGGCCTTCGCCGGACCGGCCACCGATGACATGGATGCCCCGGGCCTTGAAATCACGGCCCGGGGCCGGTCGCACGCGCTTTCAGCGGGTGTCGTTCTTGGCGGTGTCGAGGAAGGCCCGCCACTCGCCGAGGGCGAAGGCGAGGGCGCCCGGTTCCCGGTGCTGTGTGTCCCGCACGGCCGCGCCCGCTTCCCACTCGGCCACCTCCACACAGGCGGCTTCGCTCTGCGAGTAGCTGGATTTCCGGAAACGGTGAGCGCTGATGGGGAGACCGCTCGCTGTGTTCATGACGTCATTCCTTGTCTTGGTCGTGCTCTCGGGCAATACGTTTCAGCAGTGCCAGTGTGAGAGATCCGTCGTTCAACGCCGCAGCACGCAGTCGGTTGTAGATGTTCGTGTAATGCTCGATGTTCTCGGAGCCGGACATGAACGTGTGGGATGACGGTCCTTGGAGGTAGACCGTCAGCAGTCCGTGGTGCTCGACTCGGAGGATGGAGAAGGAGGCCAGTGTCAAGGCCGCGTGTGCGCCCGCACCGTAAGGCAGAACCTGGAGAGTCACTGCGGGGAGCTGAGCCAACTCCATGAGGTGTTCTACCTGGTCTGCCATCACGGAGGCGCTTCCGATGCGTTGCCGCAGGGCGGCTTCCGCGACGATGATCCAAACGTTCGGTGGGGTGGGGCGGTTGACTACTTCCTGCCGGGTGAGGCGTACCTGAATCTCTCGGTCCAGGTCACTGTCCGGACGCATGGTGGCCCTGATGAGCGCTCGGGCGTATTCCTCGGTCTGCGCCGGGCCCGGGATGAGCTGGGACTGGTACATCTCGATGGCGGTGACCTGCGCTTCGATGTTGGCGTAGGAGCGGTGACCCCTCTCCAGGTCATAGAGGGGATCCGTCGCGAGGCGGAGCGGTTGGACTCCAGGATCCGCGAGTCGCGTGAGGCCGACGTCGTCGACCGGCGCAACCTCGCCGACATCGAGCGCTCGATCAGCGAGTCCGGCGAACCCGACCATGACTACCTGGAACGCGCCTACGAGGAAATGGGCGTACTGCTCGGCGACCGGGTTCGGGCCCGGTTCGACCAGGTGGAGGAGTTCCACCGCGCGGTCGTGCGGAACCGCAGACAGTACCTTGACGAGGAGGCGGCCGCCCTGCGGGAGAAGCTGGCCGCGAGCGAGCGCGAGCGCGCGGAACTGGGCGATCGCCAGGCCGCGCTCCTGCGCACCCTGAACGAGGGCGGGGCCTGGACACGCTCACCGTGATGCAGGGGGCGCTCGCCAAGGAGGAGGCGCACCGGGAGTACCTCCGGCGGAGGCTCGACGCCGCGCGCACCCTGGAGCAGAGCCGCAGGCAGATCGACCAGGAGAGGGCCGCGCTGGGAGACGAGGTCCAGCGGGACATCGAAGCCCGACAGGAGCAGGAACGGCACGCGAGCCTGCTGTTCAACCGGTTCGCCGAGTACCTGTACGGCGATGCCCGTGCTCCCTACCTGACCTTCCAGGCGAAGCGAAGCCACCTGGAGATCGAGCTCAAGCTCGAAGCCGACGACAGCACCGGCATCTCCAACATGAAGGTGTTCTGCTTCGACCTCACCTGGGCCGTGATCGCCCACCGGGCCGGGCGCGGTCCCGACTTCCTCGTCCACGACAGCAAGCTCTACGACGGTGTGGACGAACGGCAGGTCGCCCGTGCCCTGGAGCTGGCGGCGCAGGTCAGCAGAGATGAAGGCATGCAGTACATCGTGACCATGAATTCCGACGACCTCGCCGAAGCGGTGCGGCTCGGTTTCGTCGCGGACCCCTACGTCATCGAGCCCCGATTGAACGACTCCGAGAACGGTGGTCTCTTCGGCTTCCGTTTCTGAGGGTCCTCGAAATCCCGGACGGGTCTCCACGGACGAGCGGGCCCGGTTCGGTCCACGGGTTTGTCCACAGGCTGTGGAAAGACCTCGCCCCGTGAGGACGACCGTCCTAACCTGGGCTCATCCGGAACGGAGAGGGGATCCCCATGCAGGTCACCCGGCAGCGGCCCGAGACCCTGAACGCGATCGAGGCCGACACCGAGGCCATCGGCTTCACCATGTCCTGTGAGGAGGAGGTGGGTCGACTCCTGCGGGCCCTGGCCGCGTCCAAACCGGGCGGCCGGATCCTGGAACTCGGCACGGGAACCGGCGCCGGGACCGCGTGGCTGCTCGCGGGCATGGACCGGGAGGCCACCCTGGACACCGTCGACCACGATCCCGAGTGCCTGGGGGTGGCCCGGCGCCACCACGGGACGGACCCACGGGTGCGGGTGCACCAGGCGGACGGCGGCGCGTGGCTCACCGCGCGGGCCGACGGACCCGGCTACGACCTGGTGTTCGCCGACACCTGGCCGGGCAGGTTCACCCATCGGGACGAGGCGTTGTCGCTGGTGGAGCCAGGAGGCTTCTACGTGGTGGACGACCTGGCACGGCAACCCGAGGGGATGGTGCCGGAGGGGCACTGCCTGGCGGTGGAGGCCCTCATCGCGGACCTGGAATCGCGCTCGGGCTGGGAGCGCCTGTCCCTGTTGGGCTGGTCCTGCGGGGTCATGGTCATGGTCCGCCGTTGACCGACCGGCCGATGACCGACCGGCCGACCGGCCCGTCGGTCGGTCGGTCGGCCGTGCCGTGGAAGGGCCCGAACGGCCCTCCGAGGCGCGGTACGGCTCAGCCCTCCAGGTCCTCCTCGTCGGGGCGGACCGAGTCCGGCCGCAACGGGTCGTGCCCCACCGACAACAGGGAACGGCGCCACCGGGCATCCTGGCGGCGCGGTTCGGCCAGTCGTTCCCGCACGTACCCCGTGACCTGTTCCATGAGGTCGAGGTCGGCGTCGGTGACGTCCGTACGGCGTTTGCGGAGAACGGACACCACCTCCTCACCCCGCTCGGACACCCCGAGATCGGGGTCGGGCCGCTCGAACGCCTCCTCTCCCGAGGCGTCGGTGAGCAGCCATTCCCTCAATTCCTCACCGGTCATGTTCACCGCGCTGTGGAAGGCGTCCCAGAGCGCGTCGACACGATCGTCATGCTCGGCCATGTCCCCTCCTCCTCGTTCTCTTTCCCCTTCGCCCCGGCGTCCGCGGTTCAGGTGCGCCGCCGGGTGAGCGCGTAGCATCCGGCCCCGGCGGCCGCCCCCGCCAGGCCGGCCACGGTCAGGGCGCCACGGCGCCGGTTCACCTCGTCGAAGAGGCTGTGCTCCTTGGCCTCCTCGTCGAACTCCCCGTGCGCGCCGAAGTCCCTTGTCTCGTCCACGGGGGAGAACAGGTTGTCCTCGGTGGGAGGCTTCTCGTCGCGCACCTGGTCGTCGTAGCCCGTGTGGCCCAGGTAGAGGTCGAGCAGGCGCGGCGCCAGGCGCTGCCCCAGAACGGTGACCACGGTCGAGGGGGCCACCTGGTATCTGCGCCTGGTCGGGTGTTCGGCGGCCCACACGATCGCCCGGGCCGCCACCTCCGGCTGGTACACCGGTGGCACCGGGCGGGTGCGCCCGTTCACCCGGGTGCGCACCCAGGAGAACTGCGGGGTGTTGATCGCCGGTAGGTGCACCTCCGTGACGCGCACCCGGGAACCCTCGTGGACCAGTTCGGCGCGGACCGAGTCCGTGAAGCCCCGGATCGCGTGCTTGGCCCCGCAGTACGCCGCCTGTAACGGGATGCCCCGATAGGCCAGAGCGGATCCCACCTGCACGATCACCCCCCGGTCCCGGGGGAGCATCCGTTCCAGGGCGATCCGCGTCCCGTGCACGTAGCCGTGATAACAGACGTCCGTGACCCGCTCGTACTCGTGCGGTTTGATCTCCATGAACGGGGAGATCACCGAGGCGAACGCCGAGTTGACCCATACGTCGACCGGGCCGAGCTCCCTCTCGATCTCCTCCATCGCGGCGCTCAGCGCCTCGGCGTCGCTCACGTCCACCTTCACGGTGTGGACCGGCACGCCGTACGCGCGGGCCTCGGCCGCCGCGGCGGTCAGCCCCGCCTCCCCCCGTGACAGGAGGGCCACGGCGTGACCGTGACGGGCGAACTCCCGCGCGGTGGCCCGGCCCACGCCCGCGCCGGCACCACTGACCACCACGACCCGCCCGGTCTTCCGTCCGTGTCCCATGGTTCCTCCCGTTGTCCCCCGAAACGGTCGTTCGCGCTGTCCCACTACCCGCGATGGCCGTGTCCATGTACTCCGCTTCCGGGCCTTCCACCTGCTGTTTCATCCGAGGACTCAAGGGCAGTCGGATGGGAGGGGAAATCAGGACGACCGTTCCGGAGGGTGGACATGGAGCGAACCAGAGCCGGTATCGGCGAGCACGGTTTCCTTTCCGACTGCCATACCGCGGCCCTCACCGGTCCCGATGGGGCGATCGTGTGGATGTGCGCGCCGGCCTTCGACGGTTCCGCCCCCTTCGCGGGGCTCCTCGACCCGGAGCGCGGAGGATCGTGGTCCCTGGAGGTCGACGGGGCCCGACCGGAGCGACGCGCCTACCTGGACGGCACCCTCGTTCTGGAGAGCCTCTGGCGAGGGCCGGGCGGAGAGGTGGCGGTGCTCGACCTGATGCCGCTCCGGCGCGACGGTGGGAGGACGGGCCTGTATCGGGAGGGTTTCCTCCTGCGCATGGTGGAATGCCGATCCGGGACCGCCACGGTGCGTTCGCGTGTGGCCGCTCGACCGGACTTCGGCCGGGCCCGGCCCGCGTGGAAGCGGGAGGACGGAAACCTGAGAGAGGCTTCGGGCCTGTCGCTCTCCGGCACACCGGATCCGTGGATCGACGACGACGGTGACGTCGAATGGCGAACGACGCTCTCCGAAGGGGAGACGGCCTTCCTCGCCCTGGATCACCTGGAAGGTGAACGGTCGATCGACGCGCGGGAAGCGCGGGACCTGCTGGAGGAGACCGTCACCGCCTGGCGTGAGTGGTCGGCGCGCTGCGACTACGAGGGTGTGGGAGCCGAGCACGTGCACAGGAGCGCGCTCGTCCTGCGCGGTCTCCTCCATGAGGAGACCGGCGGTCTCATCGCCGCACCCACCACCTCCCTGCCCGAATGGCCCGGCGGGGAGCGCAACTGGGACTACCGCTACGTGTGGCACCGGGACGCCGCCCTGGTGGTCCTGGCCTTCATGCGGCTCGGCTACACCGAGGAGGCGGGGCACTACCTGCACTTTCTGCTGAGCATGTGCGGCGAGCCCCGGGGATGGATCGCCCCGGTCCAGACGATCCGACGCGAGGAGCCGCCCGAAGAGGAGGAGCTCGACCACCTCTCCGGCTACGCCGGATCCCGGCCGGTACGGGTGGGCAACAACGCCTACGGCCAGCACCAACTGGACGTCTACGGTCACATCCTCGACGCCGCCCTCTACTACCAGGAGGTCACCGGCGATTTGAGCGAGGAGGAACTGGATCAGCTGCTCACCGTGGTCGAGGTGGCGGTCGATCTCTGGCGGGAACCGGACGAGGGCGTGTGGGAGGTCCGGGCGGACCGTCGGCACTGGACCAATTCCAAGGTCTACGCCTGGATCTGCCTGGACCGTGGCATCCGTCTGGTCCGCCTGACCGGCAGGGAGGAGAAGGTCCCCCTGGACCGTTGGCGCGCCGAGCGCGACGCGATCCGGGCCGAGGTGCTCGAACGCGGATACGACTCCGAGGCCGGTTCCTTCATCCGGTACTACGGTTCCTCCCGCGTCGACGGTTCCCTGCTGCGCATTCCCCTGCTCGGCTTCCTCGACGGGGACGACCCCCGGGTCAAGGGGACCCTGGACCAGGTGGACGCCGAACTGGGAGAGGCCGGATTCCTCGTCCACCGTTACGACACCGACGCGACCGACGACGGACTCGACTCCCCGGAGGGGGCCTTCCTCCTGTGCTCCTACGACATGGTCTCCGCCCTGACGCTGGCGGGACGGAGGGAGGAGGCGCGGCGGAGGTTCGAGGAGTTGTGCGGGCGCGTCGGACCGCTCGGACTCCAATCCGAGCAGATGACGGCCGACGGCACCATGCTCGGGAACTTCCCCCAGAGCTTCACCCATCTGGCCCTGATCGAGGCGGCCATGAACCTGGAGTACGCGCAGGACGCCGAGGCCCTGCACGCGTGGGTCGACCGCAGAGGACCCGAGGACGACGAGGACGACGAGGACGGAAGACGAGGGGGACGACGGCGATGAACGATGACATCACCGGCACCGGGAAGCACGTCAAGGAGACCCTGCACCGCGAGGCGCAGGCCTACGCGAACGGCGATGACCGGCCCCTGGCCGGATACGCGGGTGCGGTCTCGGTCTACGCGGCCATGGTGGGTACGGGCCTGCTCGCGGTGAAACTGCGGGGGCGGCGGGGGGACACGTCGGTGGGGCCCTGGGACCTGGCCCTGATGGGGATGACCACGCACAAGGTGTCCCGCCTGCTGACCAAGGACCCGGTCACCAGCCCTCTCCGGGTCTTCTTCACCCGCTATCAGGGGGTGTCCGCACCCGCGGAGCTGTCCGAGGAGGTGCGGGGCGAGGGCGCGCGCAAGGTCGTCGGTGAGCTGATCACCTGCCCCTTCTGCACCGCCCAGTGGATCGCCACCGGTTACGCCTTCGGATTGGCCCTGGCCCCCCGCCTCACCCGCGGCGCGGGAGCGGTGTTCAGCGCCGTGGCCATCTCCGACTGGCTGCAACTGGCCTACGCCCGGCTTCAGCAGACCCAGGAGGAGTAGCGGGAACGACCCTGGGCCCGGGATCCCCCGGGCCCCGTCTGGACCTTCTAGGGTCGTTCGTCGCCCTCGTCCTCTCCCGCCGAAGGACCGGCGACGGTCGCCTCGGGGGCGGCGCCCACGACGAACCCGAAGAACACGTGGTCGGCCAGCAGCGCCCACCGATCCGCGGGACGGGAACGCCGTGCGTGCGCCAGACCGAGCGCGGGCGCGAGGACGGTCTCGAAGACCCCCCAGGACAGGACCCCGTAGACGGGACCGGCCAGCCGCGACCTGCGCAGCCGTCGGGGTACGAGGGCGAACGCGGTACCCGCCACCGCCCCGTAGGACCAATGGGCCAGCTCGATGGCCGCCGTCCTCCTGTGCTCGGGGACGGCTTCGAGGAGCGGCGGAGCGCCCTCGCGCAGGATCGCCTCGGGCGGTGTGCGTTCGAGGAGCCCCAGGCCCACCGTCGCCTGACGCATACCGGTCATGGCCATCGCGCCGACCACGCCCCGAAGCGCGCCTCTGAACCAGGGGTGACGCGGAGGATCGCTCTTTCTCCGGTTCATTCCGATGTTCCCTTCGAGAGTGTGCGTGTCCTTCCACTGACCGGGACGGTCCGATCTCACACATGCGGCCCCGGGACGCGCTCCGGAGCGGGCGGGTCGTTCACGTTCCGGTGGGTAAGGGGCGGTCATGAGACCCACACCGCACACGGGGACCCTGGGAAGGATCGCGGCCGTCGCCGTCACGGCGACCCTGACGGCCGCGTGCGCCTCCGGAGGCGGGGCGGAACCCGCGGGGGACGTCCCCCGCGCCGCCGACACACCGGACGCCGAGTCCACGGCCCCGGGAGAGCCCCGCGACCACGCCACCGACCTGGACGTCCCCTGGGGGGTCGCACCCCTGCCGGACGGTTCGATCCTGGTCTCCGAGAGGGATTCCGGCGAGGTGGTCCGGGTGGCGAAGGACGGCACCGTCACCCCCGTGGGCACCGTGGAGGACGTGTCCCCGGGTGGCGAGGGCGGCCTCCTGGGGTTGGCGGTCGATCCGGCCTTCCCCAACGAGCCGTACGTGTACGTCTACTTCACGTCCGAAACCGACAACCGCGTCGCCCGATTGGAGTACGACCCGGAGGAGGGGCTGGTCGGACAGGAGACCGTGCTCGACGGCATTCCCGCGGCCGGCAACCACAACGGTGGCCGGATCGCGTTCGGCCCGGACGGCTTCCTGTACGTCGGCACCGGCGACGCGGGCGACCCCTCGCTGTCCCAGGACCGGGACTCCTTGGGCGGCAAGATCCTGAGGGTCACCGCGGAAGGCGAACCGGCCGAGGGCAACCCCTTCGACGACCCCACCTACAGCTACGGGCACCGCAACGTCCAAGGCCTGGCCTGGGACGAGGACGGCCGCCTGTACGCGACGGAGTTCGGCCAGGACCGGTGGGACGAGGTCAACCTGATCGAACCGGGCGGCAACTACGGATGGCCCGAGGTGGAGGGCGAGGGCGGTGGCGACGGGTACGTCGACCCGCTGGTCACCTGGACCACCGACGAGGCCTCGCCCAGCGGTGCGGCGGTGGCGGGCGGCTCCCTGTGGGTGGCCTCCCTGCGCGGTGCCCGCCTGTGGGAGGTGCCGCTCACCGGAGACGGCGGGGTCGGCGAACCGGTGGCGCACTTCGAGGGGGAGTACGGGCGGTTGCGCACGGTGACGGTCGCCTCGGAGGGCGACGCGCTGTGGCTGTCCACCAGCAACCGTGACGGACGGGGCGACCCCGCCGAAGGGGACGACCGTGTCATGGGCGTCCCCCTGGAGTAGGCCGGATCCGTCCGGCGGAGCGTGTGGGCACGACACACGGCGTTCGCACGGGGAGCGCACCGAAGGGCGCCCCCGGGCGGACGGCAAGGGAACGGGGCCCCACGCTCTCCTGTGGGGCCCCGTTCCCTTCCCGGAAGGAACCGGCGGCGCGCGGTACCGGGATCGCGCGCCGCCGGGGAGGGATCAGCCGCAGACGCCCCCGTTGAGTGTGAAACGCTCGGGTGAGGCGTTCGGTCCGACGCCGGAGGAACCGACGAAACCGAAGGTCACCTCGTCTCCGTCGGCGATACCGTTGTTCCAGCCCAACGATCGCGCGGTCACCGCGCGCCCGGACTGCGTCAGGTCGGAACTCCAGTGGTTCTTCACCGTCTGGGCTCCGGGGAAGGACCAGGTCAGGGTCCAGTCGGTCAGGGGGGCGTCACCGGTGTTGCGCACGACCACCTGGGTGTTGAACCCACCGCTCCAGGTGCCGTGCACCCGGTAGTCCACCTCGCAGGTGGACGTCGCGGGCGGGGCCGCCGAACCCTGGTCGGTGACGAACGCCGACACCCAGGCCAGGGTCGAGTTCCAGTTGATGGTCAGCTCGTTGGTCGCCCACGAGTCGATGTGGTCGATGTAGCAGAACTGAGGCGCGCAACCGGTCAGGTTCGCCTGCGCGACCGGGTCCCAGGTCCCGGTGTCGGAGTTGGGGCCGCCCGACAGGGTGCCGTCCGGCGGGTTGGGCAGGCCCGGGTCGAGCTGGTTCGCGTACCAGCGGCTGTGCTGGTTGAGCGAGTGCGCCGTCCCGTAGCCGGTGACATAGGAGTTGTTGAGGGCGTTGCGCCCCAGCAGGTAGTCCATGCCCTCCAGGACCGCGTCCCGGAACCGGGTCTCGCCGCCGATGTCGTAGGCGGTGGCCACGACCACGAGGTTGTTGAGGACGAGGTTGTTGGAACCCCAGGCGAAGACCCCGTTCTCGGGGGCGTAGGCCAGACCGTAGGGGTGCTCCGCCACGGCGGACACGTACGCCTCGGCCCCTTCGACCACCGAGGCGCGCACGGCGTCCCGGTCGGGCAGGTCGTTCGGGACCGTGGCGAGCTGGAGCCGCCCCAGGGGCGCGGTCCACTTCCAGTCGAAGCCGCTCGCCGTGAACACGTCGGCGGTGTGCAGCTCCGACGACGTCACCGCCTCCTCGTACTCGGCGGACCCGGTGGCCAGGTACAGCTCGGCGGCCGCCCAGTAGAACTCGTCGGCGATCTCGTCGTCGTTGTAGGGGCCGCCGCCCTCGCCGCCCACCTCGGCGTACCGGTCGGGGTGGGCCACCGCGGCGTCCCAGGCCGTCTCGGCCGCCGCGAGGCAGGTCGCGGCGAAGTCGGCGTCGTAGGGCGCGAACACCCGCGAGCACTGCGCGGCGGTCGCCGCCAGGTTGAGGGTGGCGGCGGTCGACGGCGGGTGCAGATAGCGCGGCTGGGGGTCGGCGGCGGGCATCAGCGGGAGCCCGGTCCACCGTTCGTCGTGCACCTTGTGGTGGGCCATCCCGGCGAGTTCCTCGCCCACGGGCACCTGCATGGACAGCAGGAACTCCAACTCCCAGCGGGCCTCGTCCAAGACGTCGGGCACCCCGTTGTCCCGTTCGGGAACGGCCAACGTGGAGTCACCGACCCGGTCGGGGTCCCCGGTGGGCGCGGTGTGCGCCCGCTCGTACACGCTCATCAGCTGATGCACGGAGATACCGCCGTTGACCACGTACTTGCCGTGGTCCCCGGCGTCGTACCAGCCCCCGGAGACGTCCAGGGAGTAGTCGCAGGGGGAACTCGGGTGGCAGGTCACCTCGGTGTCCCCCCGGTTGGGGGCGACGCCGAGGTGACCGGCCGCACGCCCGTAGCCGGGGGCGATCTCGTCGAGGATCTCGATGCCGCTGCGCTGGGTGTAGTAGAACTCCAACGCGTCGGTGGCCAGCGCCCGGTAGGGGTCGGCGCCGATCCCGAAGGGGTGGCTCGTCTCCCCGTCCACGGTCAGGGTGTAGCCCTCACCGGGCTCGGTGACGTGGCCGAAGTCCACGGTGTGCACGTTCTGCCCGGAGGTGGCGTCGAGTCCGTACGGGACGGTGTCGCCCTCGCCGACCGTGGTGCCGTCGGCGTCGGTCAGGACCCAGGCCAGGGGCTCCTCGGCGTCGGTGACGACGGTGGCGTTCTTGGGGCCCTCGGGCAGGTAGCCCACCTGGTTGACGCGCACGGGCGGGCCGGTGTCGGGTTCGTACACCGGGGGTTCGGCCCCGCCGAGCAGGGAGACGTCGTCCAGACACAGGGTCCAGGGGGTGGCGGAGCCGCCGATCTGGAAGGCGACCTGGGCGGCGTCGTGGTCCGATGAGGCGGTGAACACGTACTCGTACGCGGTCATCTCCTCGGTGAGGACGGGGCGTTCGTCGAATTCGGTGCGCCAGGGGTCGACCGCCTCCTGGACCAGTGCCCGGATCGGTCGGCCCTGCGCGCCGGAGGCGGTGAACGAGAAGGCGTAGGACTCACCGGCGACGATCGGCACGTCGTTCTGGCCGACGATGACCTCCCACGGGTCGGCCGTGCCCCCGGGCACGTCGACGCACAGGACCTCGTCCTCGGTGACGGTCAACGCGACCTGCGGGGTACCCCACCAGCCGGTGGTCCCGTCGGAGAAGTCGCCGTTGACGATCTGTTCGACGGCTTCTCCGTCGGTGGGTTCGGCGGTGGCGGGGGTGATCGGTGAGAGGACCAACAGTGAGGCGGTGCCCAGGACCGCCGTGGTTCGTCGTGGACTCAAGGGGGGGTCGTCCTTCCGAGCGGACCGAGAGCACTTTGGGAGCGCTCCCAATTGAAAGGTATGACCATTTTTGTGTCACCCGTCACACCTGTCAATGGGGGTTGTGCGAGGGATTTCCCGTCGGTTCGCGCCCGACCCCCCCGGAACGACGCGGTCGGAACGGCCCGTGGGGGAGGGCGCCGTCGGCCTTCCCCCGCCGGACCGCCGCGGTCACTCCTCCGAAGGCGGGGTCGAGGACAGCCCGCGCGCGATCACCTGCTCCCCCAGGACCTCGCGGACCTCCTCGGCGTCGCCGGCGTGCCCGGGGTGCCCGGTGCTCTCCCGCAACTCGTTCAGCACCGCCGCCACCACGGAGTCCTCGGTCACCAGACCGGACAGCGGGGCCGCCTCCACCGCCTCGCGCCACCGTCGCAGGGCGTCCAGCCGGCCGTGCGCGATGGCCTCACGGGTGAGGTGGAACAACTGGTCCAGGTTGCGGTGGTAGGCGTCGGGGTCGCTCAGGTCCGCGTCGACCACCACGACCGGTCGGGTGCCCGAACCCTCGGGGCGCAGGTGGTAGACCCGCCAGATCCGACCGTTGGTCAGGAAGATCCACTCCGCGCCCTCCTGGGCGGCCAACCGGCGGGCCATCTGGATGTTGCGCAGATCCAGTTCCTGGCCGATCCCGCGCACTTCCACCGGGGCGAAGAGCTTCCCGTCCAGCACGATCGCGTAGTCGTTGGACTCCCCGCTCGTGCGGTACTCGGTGGTGAGGTCCTGGTACTTGCTGAAGTTCAGACCGACACTGAAGAAATCGGCGATGAGCAGACGGGTGTCCCCTTCGTTGGCGTCGCGCGCCACCAGATCGGCGATCGGACCCGAGAAGCGGTCCATGGCCGCGGCGACCCGGCCGCGCACGGACTCCTGCCAGCTCAGGGTGGTGGTGAACTCCCCGGTCCTGCTCATGACCTGGGTTTCTTCAACGTCCATGGACATCCGCTCCCGTGTGTGCCGCAAAGCCCTGTCGCACGGCCTTCTCCGGCACGGGGGGACACGCGGACAGGGAAGATCCGGCCACGATGCTACAACTCGTCGGCCCGGGCGGGCACACCGCGTGCCGGGCGGTCGCGGTCGGGACGCACCCCTAAGGGGAACCCCGAATTCGCCCTGGGATCGGGTGCCACCGCCGCGCGCGGGGCCGTGCCGATCTATTCTGCTGTCCATGTGGACAGCAAATAATCCAAATGGAAAGCGCGATGTGGTGGAGGGGACCGGCCGCCTCCACCACCTGGACGCGCTCAAGCTCTTTCTCATCGTGCTGGTGGTGGTCCTGCACGCCGCCCAGCCCTACGGTCCCGCCGACTGGTGGTACGTCGAACGAGAAGGAGGATCGGCGCTACTCGCCGAGATCGCCCGAGTGGGCGGGACGTTCCTCATGAGCCTCTTCCTGTTCGTGTCGGCCTTCTTCGTTCCCGCCGCCCACGACCGCCAGGGAGGCGCGCGCTTCCTGGGGCACCGCTTCCGGCGCTTCCTGCCGCTCGTCCTCATCGGCTTCTTCGTGGTCGTGCCGGCCCTGATGTACCCGTACCACCAGAACTTCCGGGACCATCCGTCCCTGGATCCGCTCACCTACTACCTCGACGTCTACCTCGGAGAGGGGGAGACGCCGCAGGGCTGGACCGGGCCGAGTTGGCCGGACCGCCAGTTCGCGCACCTGTGGTTCCTACAGCACCTGCTGGTCTACGTGTCCCTCTACGCGGCCTGGCGGTGGGTCGCCGGCCGGTTCGGCCGTCCCCGCGCGCCCAAGGCGGTCCCCTCCGCTCCTCCCGGGACGATCGCGATATGCGGCTTCGTCGTGGTCGTCTCGGTCTCCACCTTCCTGCTGCGCGTTCCCTACCCGGTCGACACCTGGATCCCGTTGCTGGAGTTCATCCAGACCGAACCGGCGGACCTGGCCCTCCAGGCGTCCTTCTTCTGGGTCGGCCTCCTGGCCTACCGGCACGGCTGGCTCACCTCCTTCGGTGAACGGGCCGGCCTGGCGTGGCTCGCGGTGGGCGGGGTGCTCGCCGCGGCCCACCTGTCGTTCGGTTCCCGGATCGAGGTGCTCTACGCCCCCGGCGGCCTGACCACGGGGTCCCTGCTGTGGTCCACCGTGGAGACGGTGATGTGCGTGTCGCTGTCGATCGGACTCCTCACCGCCTTCAGGCGCTGGGCGAACCGTCCCTCGCCCCGGGTGGCCGAGGCGGGCGCCCTGGTGTTCACGGTCTACCTGATCCATGTGCCCGTGGTCGTCGCCCTCCAGTACGCGACCCTCGACCTGGCCCCGTGGCCCGCCTTCGTGATCGTCGCCGTCGTGGGCACCGTCGCGAGTCTGCTCCTGGCCCGGCTCCTGTCCAGGACCCCGGTACTGCGCCGGGTCCTGTGACGGCCCGATAAGGTGGGCGACCATGACCCACGGCAACGAGGCCGACCTCACGGCCAAGGCGCGCATCCGGCGGGCGGCCCTGGCCCTGTTCGCCCGGAACGGTTTCGCGGGAACCTCCCTGCGGGCCGTCGCCGCGCGGGCCGGCGTCTCCCACGCCCTGGTCCGGCATCACTTCGGTTCCAAGGAGGGGCTGCGCGCGGCCGTGGACGAGGACGTCCTGGACGACTTCGACACCCTGATGGAAGGGGTGGAGACGACGGACCCGGGAGAGCTCTTGGCCGCGTTCGGCGGCGCGAGTGCTCGCCTCCTCGGTACCGACGAGGTTCGCCGTGAGTACCTGCGTCGCTCCCTCTTGGAGGGGAACGACGCCGGGGCGGCACTCTTCACCCGTCTGTTGGAGGGGGTGCGCACCCGTCTCGACGGTCTTCGGGACGGGCCGGCCGAAGACGAGGTGACCGGCCGGTGGGAGCCCTACCAGGTGCTCTTCCTCATCCTCGGGCCGATGCTGCTCGAACCCGTCATGGCGGCCGGGTCGTCCCGGCCCGTGTTCGATCCGGATGTGGTCGCCGAACGCAGTCGGGTCAACCAACGGCTCATCGCCCGGGGCATCCTCGGGCGGACATGACGGACGCCCCGGGACCGAGGTCCCGGGGCGTCCGCGCTCCCGTGCGCCTTCCCCCGAAGGCGCGCCGCCTAGAAGCGGCCGTCGAGCAGGTCATCGACGAACGCGCGGTGCTCCCGCAGCGCCAGCCGGAGCCGCTCGGTGTCGGCCCCCTCTTCCCAGGCCGACCGCAGGCCCGAACGGCGCTCCCGGAGCCGGGAGATCACCGCTTCGGTCACCTCGTCGACCACCGCGTCCGCTTCGCCCACGGCCTTGCCGGGGTCGTCCACGAAACCGTTCATCGCCGTGGTCAGACGCTCGCGCACCCGCTCGCGGTCCACGTCCTGCCGCGATCCGCTCCGGTCCCGGTCACCCTCGACCGGCGTGTCCCGGCCCTCGGAGCGCGTTCCGCCGGTGGCGGTCGTGGCCTTACCGGGCCTCTCGTCGTTCACCGCGGGGCCGGTGCGTCCGGTGCCCTGCGCGGGCACGGTGGTCCCGGTCGTCCCGGGGTCGCGCACCTCGGCGTCGACCGCCACGGGAGCCGTGTCCGCCCGCCCGGTGCCGGTGCCGCTTCCCCGCCCCGTGGGACGGGCGGCACCCGTGTCGTTGGTGGGCGGGCCGGTCCGCTCGCCGGTCCGGCGTCGCGCGCCCTCCCGTCGTTCGGTGTCGTCGGTGATGTTCTCGGAACCTCTCATCGCGCTACCTCCGATTCCCGTCCGTTACGTGCCTTCGGCACCAGGCCGCCCGCCCGTCGCGGTCGCGAAGGACCGTCGAGCATGACGTCCAGCAGGTCGCGATGGGCCATCAGGACCTCGCGCAGCCGCTCGGTGCCGGTGGTGTCCGTGTCCGTGTCCGGCTCCTCGGCCCTGTGAACGGCGGCGACCTCGTCACCGTGGTCCACCGACAGGTCCGCCAGATGGTGCTCGAAGCCCCGGGTGTCCGTCCCCGACGGCTCGACCGGGTACCCGAGATCGGTCATGGCGGCCGTCAAGACCCTGCGGGAGTCCTGGACGGAACGCTCGGGGTTCTCCACGAACTCCCGCTGAACGGCGAGCCACGCGTCCCGGTGACGCGCTCGCTCCTCGTCGGTGAGCGTGCGGAGCCGGATCTTGTCGTTGCGATCGAGACGGGCGGAGAGTTCCCTCTCGGCCGCCTTCGTGTCGCCGCCGTGCGCCGTGACCACGTGGTCGTACTCGGCACCGAAGCGCTTCTTCAGTCGGGTGGTGTTCCCCAACGGGACCTTCGACGTCCCGAAGATCAGCACCGCTCCGACACCGATGACCACAATGGCCACCACGCCGATGATGATGAGAATCGTCGTGTCCATGCGAGTGCACCTCCTATGTCGGCATCCACTGCCCGTGCTTTTTCCGGTGAAACAGCGGTATGCGCGACATGGGGGGATCATCGCAGGTGAAAGCGGGAAAAAAATTCGCCGCGCCCCTGTGCGGATCCAGGGGGCCGGGACGAAGGTACAGAGGATACCGGCACTTCAGAGTGCTCTTCTCCGGTCGTCCCGGGTGATGGAGGGGGTCGCCCCGAGCCTCGTCCGGGGCGTCCGTCACATCGGCGGGAACAATGGCCGAAGTCCCCTCTCGGATTATTTTCACCACCCCGAAGGAACGGTCTGACATTATCGACCGTTACCATCATGAGATAGCGTCTTCGCAGTTCGCGCGGGCTTTTCGCAAGCGGTGAACGCATCGGAGGCGCCTCGCGGCGCGGTCTGCGCGGTCTGCGCGGTCTGCGCGGTCTGCGCGGTCTGCGGGGCCTGCGCGGTCTGCGCGGCCACGGGCTCCCGGGCGCCCGAACGGTCGCGCAGGTCGGCGTGCGGGTGCCACCGCCCCCCGCGGTCCCCCTCGACCCGTTGGCTACCGGGCGTCTCCGACCAGGTTCCGCACGAAGGCGCGGTAGGACAGCAACGCCAACCGCAGGGTCTCGGTGTCGGCGCCCTCGTCCCACGCGGCGCGCAACGCCGCCCGGCGGGACTCGATCTCGGCCACCAGCGCGTCGGCGACCTCCGAGGCCAGGGCGTCCGCCTCGTGCACCGCGCTCCGAGGGTCGTCCACGAAACCGGTGATCGCGCCGTCCAGACGCCGTCGGGCCAGCTCCGTGTCCACCCCGCGCGGCCGGGGGCGCCAACCGTCCTCCGCCCTCGGCGCGCGCACCTCGGCCCGCACCGTTACCACCTCGTCGGTCGGGTGTTCCACCATGTCCGCCTTCCGTCGTGCCACGGAGCGCGCCGCCCGCGCACCCCCTTCGTGCGCCCGCAGGGTCCACCGCACCCGGCGGCGCGTGTCCGCTTCGAAGTGGTTCAACGTTGCGTCTCCGATCCCCGGCCCACCGTGTCGATCCCGCCCAACAAGGCGTCCACGAGCCGCCGGTGGGCCACCAGCGATCCGCGCAGGTGTTCGGTGCCCCCCGTGTCGTCGTCCCGGATACGGCGCACCTCGGCGACCTCCTCCGGATGGTCCACCGACAGGGTGTCCAGCAGGCGTTCGAAGTCCTCGCCGGGGGAATGCCCGAGGTCGAGGGCGATCGCCGCGATCACGGCCCGGGCATCGCGCACGGAGCGTTCCGGGTCGTCGACGAACCCCTGCTGGACCGCGATCCAGGCCCGCACGTGGCCGTCGCGCAGGTCCTCGGGGATGGCCCGCAGTCGCAGCTCGGTGCGGCGGGACAGCCGCGCGGACAGGTCGCGTTCGGCGGTCTCGGTGTCACCGTGGATCCGCACCGCGTGCTCGTACTCGGCGCCGAAGCGTCTCCTGAGCCGGGCCGTGCGGCGTGACGGAAGGATCGAGGAGCGGACGGCGATCGCGGTGCCCACGGCCACCACGATCACCACCAGGACGAAGAGGACCAAGGGCGTCGTCTCCACGGGGGGCAACCTCCTGTGCGGAGGACTCTGCCCCTCCGCCGTTCCGCGAAACTCCGGAGTCCGGAGTCGGTCCCCACCCGCCCCCGGCACGGTCCCGGTCGTATAGGCGGACGCGGGGGACGACCCGGCGATCGCGGCGGCGGTCTCCTCCGGACGACCCGCACGTCGCAGCGGGATCGCGGCCGCCGCCTCGGCCGGGCGATCCGGGTCGCCCACGGTGACGTCCGTGTCGGCCTCGATCGCCCCGGCCGCGACCGCGTCGACCCGGTTTCCGGACGGCCCCGATTCCTCGACCGGACCGACCGGCATGGCGTCCACCACGGCCTCGGTCACCGCGTGGCGCACGTACTCGTCGGGGGAGCACGGGGTGGCGGCGGCGCCGATGCCCCGACCGCCGCCGGTCACCACGGTGATCGGGTGTGGCGTCATGGATTCCCCTTCTCCCGCTCTCCCGCGCGGCGGGCCCGGAGCGTTCTCGCGGAACATCGGCGATGTCGCCCGTCGTGATCGCAGGACGCCCCGCGTGCCCCGGACGAACCAGGACGAGAACGACCGAAGGGCTGGATAGTGTGCGGTCATGCCCCCTCATCAGCACCCCCACCACCAGGGCGTCCCGCAGCCCTTCGGACTCGCCGGAACACCGGTCGCGTTCGACACGCGTCCCTTCCGGCAGGTCCAGGAGAACGTGTGGCTCGACGGCACGGGTGACGCGGTCGTCCTCGACTTCTTCAACGTCGTGCCCGACCTGCCCGCCCCCGTGGAGGACCCCGCGAACCTGCGCGCCCACATGAGCGCCCGTACGGCGCAGGGGGGCATGGGTCTGGTCGAACTCGACGTGGTCGGTCTGGACGGGATGCCGGCCGTCCGCCAGGTGGTCAAGGGGCCCCAGCCCCACCATGAGCGGGGCATGGCCTACCTGGGGACGTACACCGTTCCCCGGGACCGGTGCAGCGTGGTGGTGAAGGTCCAGTGCGTCGAAGGTCCGGTCACGGGTACCCGAGAGGCGGCGCTCTTCCCCGGGTTCCTCCAGCAGTACCGGGGAGACCTCCCCGCGGCCATGGCCGCCTGGGCACGGCATCCCTACGCGCAGGACATCGGTGGCGGCACCCCGCGCAACCAGGCGGAGGACGTCGGGTGGGACGCGCACTTCCCGGACCACCCGCTCTCGCGGGCCCGGAGACTGCTCGGGGCGCTCGCGTACTCCCTGCGGTTCGATCCGGCCTTCCGCGCCCTACCTCCGTTCCGGCCCCGTCACTGAGGATCTCCGCCCGCGGCGTCGACTTCGGGCGCGACCTCTCAGCGTCGGAGGCCGCCACACTCACCCCAGCGCCCTGGAACCCCGTGGCCCCGCAGAGCCCGTGACACCGCCTTCCGCTTCGGGCCGTTCCCGGCCGGGTGGCTCGCACCCACGAGGGCGGCGGTACCGGTGGTCGTTCGCGCGGGGGAGCCCTCACGGCCTTCTGCTTGCGGGCGAGCGGCCTCAGGGTTCGCCGCACGATGAAGTACTCGGCCACGAGCACGTTCACCAGGACGGCCCCGCCCACGCGCGACGCAGTCGCTCAGCGAGGATCCGGGCAGTCGCCTCCAAGAGAGCGAGACGGCCGGGCCCTCGGTTCCCAGCGGGCCTCCCGGCCGTTTTCGAGTCCGCGCGGATGGCGGGAATCGAACCGCCCGTCGCCGGCCTGCCCGAACACGAGGATCCCGGGACGCACCGCGTTCCGGGTGAGGACCGTGGCGGCGGACACGTCCCCGGGCCAGGGCGCTCCCAGTGGGGCCGGTCCGCGTCGTCGGGTCGCACCTGCGGTCCGCGTGGCGGCCGTGCCGGAGGTCAGTCTTGTGCCGAACCGACGGCTCCGCTCTGTTCGATCACGCTGCGCGCGGCCTCCATTTCGGCCTCCTTCGCCCGCGCGAACAAGGCGAAGTCCTCCGGATGGGAATCGATGACCTCACTCTGTATCTCCTCCTCCACTGCGGACCACACCTTGACGAGACCGGTCTCCTCCTTGCAGCGCACATCCGTTCCGGCCACGGTGATCTCCCGGGGTGAGGGCTCCGCGGAGTCGGTCCAGGCGGGATCGGCGTGGACGTCCAGCGGGGCCGCGTAGTCGAACCCCTTCGCGAGCATGCATGTTCTCCACTCACCGAAGGCGCTCACGACCTCCGGGTGTTCCTGAGAGGCCTCGAAGGTCTGCCCGATGTGGCCGTTCAACAGCGTGGTGTCGATCGCCGGAACGTCTCGGTAGAGCCTCTCTCGCGCTTCGGAGAGGCACCCACCGTCCCCGTCTTCGCCATAGGCCGCGACCCACTCGGCTCGGGGCAGGACCTCTCGGGCCTGCCAGACCCGATCACGCTCCCGTTGGTCCTCTGTCGGAGGAGGCAGGTGATAGCCGTAGAGTTCGGCGAGTTCGGGCTCGACCAGGCCGTAACGCCTGCGGTTGAGCGGGTCGGTGTCCTGCTCGGGAGGGGACGGCAGCGGGTCCCATTCCAGGCCGACGGCGTTCAGGCAGTCTCCGATCAAGAGGTCCTCGGCGTATTGGACCGTGAGCATGTCGAGCCTGGAGAATCCGTAGTCGTCCAAGGGGACCCACAGGTCGCCCACCCGTTCTCCCACTTCGGGGGCCTCCTCCTCGGCCTCGGTGATCGAACAGCCCACGATGGTGAGAAGGACGACCGCGAGAAGGGCACGGGGAATCCGCATGTACCGCTCACTTTCCCACCCGGGCGGGGGCCGCGCCGTGTTCGGCACCGCCCCCGCCGGTGTCTTCTCCTAGATGACGAACCTGACCGAGCTAGCCTTGTTGTCGAAGTTGGGAGGGTTGTTCGAGTTCTTGCTCAGGTCCTTGTCCTCGGAGTGGCCCTTTGCGGTGTAGGGGGCACCGCTGTAGTTGGCCGACGGGTACATGACGGCACGATAGGAGCCCTTGTTCTTGAAAGAGCTGATGTTGTCGTCGATGGTGGCGGTGGTACCCCCACTCCAATAGTTGTCGGAGAAGTTACTGTCGTTCGCGGTCAGGTGCGCCGAACGGCCCTTGAAGTTGTCGTGCTCGTAGACGTAGAGCGACCGGAGCGCCTGGGCGCCCACGTCGGTGGTCTCGACGGCCATGGCGGGCGTTCCCGCCCCCAGGGCCAGTGCTCCGATGAAGCCGAGCGTCGCGATCCTCACCGTGGTGCCGAATTTCCGCTGCATGTTCATTTCCTTTGTTGAGTCGCCGTCGCAGGCGAAATCTTACTTCTTGTCTCTTTGTGAAACGGTGGGCGACGGATTCTTCCTTGAATGGCTTCATTCGGGCACGGGTGTCCGACGAAAATAATTCAAGGGAATTTCCGTGCGATACCGTGGCCGCTGGTCGGTACCGTGAGGTTTTCTCGCCGATCAACGCATGACCTTTGACGGGCGCCGCCGCCTATGAAAGGGATCTCGATCGAGGGACGATGAGGTGAGCCGGACGCGGCCGGCCCGGTGCTCCCGGTCGTCGCCTAGGGGGTCGAGCTGGGAGGACCGGTCGGTCCGCGTGGGCTGGTCATCATGACCTCGCTCCCTGGGGGGTAGAGCGGACGGCCGTAGAGGCTGGCGTTGGGGGCGCCCGGCGTCCGGTGTTCTTCAACGATCGCGGTTTCGTCCCCCGATGTCGTTGGCCCGGAGTCCACGGTTCCTTGACGTTCCCTCCACCTTTGATGCCCACCCGGGGTGACGCCGGACGGAAGGTGGCCTCCCGTGCCGGCGTGTTCCATGGCCCCGGGCGATCACGGCGCGCGAACGGCCGATCCGTACCACCCGCGTTCGCCGACACCGCCTCTACGGCCGCTCCGGATCGAGGCGCCGGTGCCGATAGTCCTTCGGAGCGATTCCGTAGGCGTCGCGAAAGGTTCGGCTGAAGGCGGCGGGATGACGGAAACCCCAGCGCGCGGCGATGCGGTGGATCGGTACCTCGGCCAGTGCCGGATCGGTCAGACCGAGGCGGGCACGCTCCAGACGTTGCTCCCGGATCCAGGTCGCGACCGTGGTGCCGTCCTGCTGAAAGAGTCGGTGCAGATAGCTGGTGGAGATGTGGTGCGCAGTGGCGATCGCGGCCGGGGTCAGTTGCGGGTCGTGCAGGTGCTCGTGGATGAAGGCCCGGATGCGCAGGGACAGACTTCGCCCGCGACTCTCCGGTACCAGGTCGCCCTCGGCCTCCAGAGTGTGGGCGAACAGCGCCGAGACCAGGTCGCCCAGGGTCAGCGCCAACCTGGGCCCGTCGGCGGGGGAGTAGGACCGGGGGTTCTCGGTCAACTGGATCAGGAAGCCGCTGAGGAGGGCCCCGATCCCCTCGCGTCCCGACAGCCGCAGACCGGACATTCGGTCGGCCCGCTGTGAGGGCAGGGACAGCAGCTTCTTGGGTATGTCGACCCCCACGCTCGTGACGAGTCCCCCTCCGCTCGGTGCCTGGACATCGAAAGGCCTGGAGGAGTCGTTGACGTGTATGTCGTGCGGGCCGTAGACCACCTCCCGTGCGCCGCAGCCGCGTTCCAGCGAACCGCTCCGTACCAGGCACACGTTGTACGCCTCGGGATCGGAGCGTCTGATCAGCGGTGCCGTCCGGTGGAGGGCCAGTGCCCTGAACTCCATCTTCCACACACGCGCGGCGTCCAGGCGCAGATCGAGTTGGTGCACCCGGAAGTCCTCGATCCCGTCGCTGGTCGCGTCCATGGGGGTCGGTGCCTGGGACACGTGCCGGCGCCACACCTCGAAACGATCCGCTCCGGGTAGGTCGTCGGTGTTGAACTCGGACTCGATCACCGTGTCTGTCCTTCACACTCGGCTGTCCGCTACCGGGCGGGTCCACCCGTCGTCGCGGTGTGCCCACAGAATCGGGGATGGCGCTTTCAGGGGTCTTTCGCCGCATGCCATGCCGGGGACGCGTTCAGCGTCCCACGGCGTCGGTTCCCGGGCCATGGGGCAACCGGATCCGAGCCCCGTAGTCCCGAAGCCCCGTTCACGCGGATCCCGTCCCTTCACGGTTCTTGAGAGCGCGGCCGTACACCGATTGGTGCGCCTGGAACGCCAGGAGACGTCCTTCGCGCGGAGCGGATACCGGGAGCCGAACCGCCCGTCGCCGGCCTGCCCGAACACGGGAACCCGCTGACCACTACGGAGCGCACCTCCTCGCCGCGGTCATCGATGACCGACTCCTTCACCCACGAACCGGGGAGATCCTCAGCGGTGGCCCAGTACGTTGACGACCTGGCCGTTGGGGTCACGGACGAGGAACCGGCGCACTCCCCACTCCTCATCCCGCAAAGGGTGCACGATCTCCGCGCCGCTCTCCCGTACGACCGCGTAGACCGCGTCCACATCGTCCACCTCGACGCTCATGTCGGCCGTGACCGGCGCGGTCCTGTCGCTGGACATGAAGCTGACCTGAGCCATCGGACTGGATGGGGAGGCCAACGTCATGATCCAGCCGTGATTCATGACCTCCTCGAAGCCGAGGAGACCGTAGAACTCACGGCTCTCCTGTTCGGCCTCCGAGTGGACGTTGGGTACGACACGGCGAACGGCCATCGACGACTCCAAATGAGAACGGACGTGCTTTGAGACTCCCAGTATCACTACGCCACACCGGTTTTCGCACGCACTTTCGATGAGCGTCCTGACGTGTGAAGTCCGGCATGTCCCTGAACCGTCTGCGGGAGGCCATGTCGAGCCCGCGGAAAGTGCCGCACACGCCCCCGGGCTCTCCGGCCGACTGCCCGACTTCCTCGACCACGGCCGGGCCTCCATCGACGAGGTCCTCGTTCGTCGCGGAGCCGTCGCGGAGTCCCACCACCTCACCGCCGGGGCTTCCGGGGGCCGGACCGCCTACCGCATCGACGGCGGGAGGCGCCGCGTCCACGTCGAGTGGATCCGCCTGTACGAGTGACCCTGGGTTCCCGTCCGTTGCCACCCGAACCGGCACGCAAGGGGCACAGTGGTGGGGCTAGAGCTTCATGTGGTGGGCTGACCCGGGGGATTCCGGGGTCCATCCCTGGGTGAGGGCCTCGCGGATGGCGACGGAAACGATGGCCGGGGTCACGGAAGCGGGCGGAGTCATCGACAGCCAGGCTCCCGGGTGCGGGTGCTGAGTGGCGACGACGAGGGTCCGTCCCGGCTTCTCCGCCGGTTCCACGGCGAAGGTCATGGGTGTCCCGCAGAGGGCCTGTGCGTAGGTCGGCCGGTGCCGTACCCGCCACCGGTAGGTGATGCCGTCCACGATGATGTGGCGAGAGCCCTTGCGGACCAGTGCCATACGCGTCGCCTCCCGTCCGGGGCTCGGGAACGAACCGTACCCGTTTGTGGGGTAGGGCGTTTGAGCGCGTCCGGGGCGCCTCCCGGAGTACTCACAACGGGTCAGAGCGGAGTACGTGTCCGATGACGACCTCACTGAGCCTTTTTCATCCTGCTTCGCGGAGCTGAAGGACCGGCACAGCGCGGGTGATCTGGCAGGCCCG
>NZ_JARBUT010000028.1 GCF_028882275.1 Nocardiopsis sp. N85 | reverse complement strand
GCGGATCGGGTTGCGTGCCACGCCGTTGAACTGGCCGGTGGGCATCGCGGGCGACTTCCGTGGACTCATCGACCGGGCCACGGGCCGGTACACGAAGATGACACGGATGCCGGGCGGGGCGACCAAGGCCCTCGAAGAGGTCCTCGCACCCGAGGAGGCGGCACGGGTCGAGGGTACCGAGTGGGAGCGGGCCCGGGAGGAGGTCGAACTCCTGGAGGCGTTGGGCGCCGACTTCGACGCGGAGTCGTTCCTGGCGGGGGAGTCCTCGCCGGTGCTGTTCGGCGCCGCCCTGCCCAACTTCGGTGTCGGACAACTGCTCCGGGCCGTCGTGGGGCTGGCCCCCGCCCCGACCGCCAAGACCGACGCGAAGGGCGAACCGCGCCCGGTGGAGTCCCCGTTCTCGGGTCAGGTCTTCAAGATGCAGGCCAACATGGACCCCTCCCACCGGGACCGGATGGCCTTCCTGCGGGTCTCCTCGGGGCGGTTCGATCGGGGCATGGTGCTCACCCACGCCCGCACCGGTCGCCCGTTCGCGACCAAGTACACCCAGGCGGTGTTCGGGTCCGAGCGCTCCACCATCGAGACGGCCTTCCCCGGTGATGTGATCGCGCTGGTCAACGCCCAGAGCATCGCGGTGGGCGACACCCTCTATGCGGGTCCCAAGGTGGAGTTCCCGGCGATCCCGAGCTTCGCGCCCGAGCACTTCGTGGTGGCGCGGGCCAAGGACGCGGGCAAGTACAAGCAGTTCCAGAAGGGGATCGCCCAGCTCGACGCCGAGGGCGTGGTGCAGGTGCTGACCTCGGACGTGCGCGGTGAGCAGGCGCCGGTGCTGGCGGCGGTGGGGCCGTTGCAGTTCGACGTGGTCGAGCACCGCATGGAGCACGAGTTCCGGTCGCCGATCGAGGTGTCGATGTTGGAGTACTCGGTGGCACGGCGCACCGACGCCGGGTCGGCGGAGGCGCTGCACGCGCTGTCGGGGGTCGAGGTGCTGCGGCGCCGCAACGACGGCGAGCTGTTGGCGTTGGTGCACAACAAGTGGCGTTTGCGGGTGATCGAGCGCGATCATCCGTCGTTGCTGATGGAGCCCCTCCTCGCCGGCGGCGTCGTCGACGAGGAAT
This sequence comes from Nocardiopsis sp. N85, assembly GCF_028882275.1. Lineage (GTDB taxonomy): Bacteria > Actinomycetota > Actinomycetes > Streptosporangiales > Streptosporangiaceae > Nocardiopsis > Nocardiopsis lambiniae. Next base: position 67,860 of record NZ_JARBUT010000028.1, on the reverse strand, counting down.
ACTGACCCACCGCCAGACCTTGTCCCCAGAGGTGTCGCGCGGTACGGCGACTCGGTTGTGAGCGCGAACACCGGTCCTGCCCCCGCTCTGACGAGGAGTCCCGCTGACCTCCGCGCCGTCCACCACGGACACGTCCACCCCGCGCCGCACCACCGCCCGGATCGTGGCGGCGTCCGCACTGGTCCTCGCCCTGAGCGGCCCGGGCCAGACCGCGGGTATCGCCGTCTTCGTCGACCACGTCATCACCGACCTCGATGTCGGCCGTTCCGCCGTCTCCCTCGCCTACATGGTCGGCACCCTGACCGGTGCCCTGGCGCTGCCGTGGATCGGCCGCGCCGTCGACCGCTTCGGTGTTCGGCGGGTTCTCGCCTTGGTGGCCCTGGGCTTCGGCGGTTTCCTCGTCCTGCTGGCCGGCGCGCAAGGACTCGTCGGGCTGACGGCCGGATTCGTCGGGGTGCGCGCCCTGGGCCAGGGCGGCATGAGCATGATCGCGACCACCGCCGTCGCGATCTCGGTGACCCGCAACCGAGGTGCGCTGCTGGGGTTGACGAGTTCGCTCGGAGCTGCCGGGATCTCCCTGTTCCCCCTGCTCGCCGAGCGGGTGATCGCCGTGCTGGACTGGCGTTACACCTTCGTCGCGGAGGGGATCCTGATCTGGGTCGTCGTGCTCCCCCTGGCCTGGTGGGGTCTGCGCGGGGCCGAGCGCCCGGCCCAGGACGCCGCCGCTCCCCGAGAGGAGGGGGGCAAGGGGTCGGTGGAACCGTCCTGGCCCCTCACGACCATCGCGAGAACCTCGATGTTCTGGGCGATGGCCGGCGCCATCGCGTGCAGCGGACTGGTCTCCACGGCCGTCTTCTTCCACCAGATCTCCCTCTTGGGAGAGCAAGGGCTCACATCCGCCCAGGCCGCCGCCAACTTCCTGCCCCAGACCCTGGCGGGCCTGGGGGCGGCGCTGCTGTTCGGCGCGGCGGCCGACCGGCTCTCTCCCAAGGTGCTGATGTCCGCCGCCATGGCCATGCACGCCCTGGCCCTGGTCGCCCTGCCGTCCGTCTCCCCGGGCCTGGGCGCGCTGTTCTACGGAGCGGCGCTGGGCGCGGCCGCCGCCGGTGCCCGCGCGGTGGAGAGCGCCGCGCTGCCCTTCTACTTCGGTACGGCGAACCTGGGCACCCTGCGCGGCCTGACCCAGTCCGTCGCGGTCGCCTCCACCGCCGTCGGTCCGATCCTGCTGTCCCTGGCCCACGGATGGGCGGGCTCCTACCGGCCCGGGGTCATGGGCCTGGCGGCCTTGTGCGCCCTGGTGGCCGTCCTGGTCTGCTTCGCCCGCACACCGTTTCCCGCCACCGGCGGGTCACCCCGCGGCTCTGACGGACACGTTCGTGAACGTTAAATGTGAACATCCCATGAGCCCACCCAAAAAATCACTTTGGGTTATAAGCGGGAAATGCGGTCGTCATCTATATCACGCCCATGAACTGGATGAACCACCGAACAGTCGCCGTTGTGATAGTTGCCTCAGTTGCTCTACGTGACTCGAACCCTCACGTAAGGGTAAGTTCTTTTCAGGTCACTTCTCGCGCATGAGCGTGGGATGACCGCCTTCTTCCCGACCTGCCTCAGGGGCACGGTCGGGTCTGCGGCGACGGAGCCGCGCCCGGGGCACCACGAGTGCCGCACCGGATCCAGACGCCCGAACGCACCACGGCTCCCGAGTCACGAGCGCGTTCGATCGCATCGTCGCCGAACACCTGACCCGAACACCGCGGTCCTTGTCGTGGGCTGCCCGAAACCTGATGGGTTCCATGAATCTGCTTGTGAAGACGCCTCGTTCGTGGCGATCGAGGATGCCCTCCCCCGCTCAGATCCGCACCGACGTGCTGGCCGGCCTGGTCGTGGCCCTGGCCCTGATCCCCGAGGCCATCGCGTTCTCCCTCATCGCGGGGGTCGACCCCCGGGTGGGCCTGTACGCCTCCTTCGTGATGGCGGTCTCGATCGCCTTCCTGGGCGGGCGCCCGGCGATGATCTCCGCCGCCACCGGCGCCATGGCACTGGTCGTGGCCCCGCTGTCCATCCAGTACGGCGTCGACCACCTCATCGCCGCCACCCTGCTGGCCGGGCTCATCCAGATCGGCCTGGGCCTGCTCGGCGTGGCGAAACTGATGCGGTTCGTGCCGCCCAGTGTGATGACCGGGTTCATCAACGCCCTGGCCATCCTCATCTTCCTGTCCCAGATGCCCTACCTGACCGACTTCGACATCCCCATCTACGTCATGGTCGCCATCGGCCTGGGCATCATCTTCGGTCTGCCCTACCTGACCAAGGCGATCCCCGCGCCGCTGGTCGCGATCGTCGTGCTCACCGTCGCCGCCGTCACGATGGGGATCTCCACCCGCACCGTGGGGGACGAGGGCGAACTGCCCGACGCCTTCCCCGTCCCGTTCCTGCCCGACGTGCCGATGACGTGGGACACCCTGACCCTGATCGCGCCCTACGCCCTCACCCTGGCGCTGGTCGGCCTGATGGAGTCGCTGATGACCGCCAAGGTCGTCGACGATCAGACCGAGACCACCTCCAACCACGGCCGCGAGGCCCGCGGTCAGGGCATCGCCAACATCCTCGTCGGCCTCTTCGGCGGTATGGCCTCCTGCGCGATGATCGGCCAGACCATGATCAACATCAAGTCCGGCGCCCGCACCCGCGTCTCCACGTTCCTGGCCGGGGTGTTCCTGCTGATCCTGTGTGTGGGCCTGGGCGACATCGTCGGTCTCATCCCCATGGCGGCTCTGGTCGCGGTGATGATCTTCGTGGCGGCGGTCACCTTCGACTGGCACAGCATCGCCCCGTCCACGCTCAAGCGCATGCCCTGGAGCGAGACCCTGGTCATGGTCGTCACCGTGGTCGTCGTGGTGATCACCCACAACCTGGCCCTGGGCGTGATCGTCGGCGTCATCGTGTCGATGGCCCTGTTCGCCAGCAAGTGCGCCATGCAGGCCGACGTCACCAGCGTCCTGGACCCCGAGGGCGGCACCCGCGTGTACTCCGTCAACGGTGAGGTGTTCTTCGCCTCCACCGGCGACCTGGTCAACCGGTTCGATTACGCCGAGGAGGGTCTGAGCAAGGTCGTGGTGGACATGTCGGGGGCCCACGTGTGGGACTCCTCCGCGGTCGCCGCCCTGGACCGGGTGAGCGAGCACTTCCGCGGCCACGGCGTCGAGGTCGAGGTCACCGGCCTCAACGAGCCCAGCAGCAAGCTCCACAAGGAACTGACCGGCACCCTGTCCGGTGGTCACTGATATTTGCCGAGGACGACAGCGGGGCCGCCGGAGATCGTTCCGGCGGCCCCCACCGCTGTCGGAGCCCCGCCGGAGCCCGTCCGAGAGTGGCCCGGCGTCCGCCGTCCGGCACTCCGCGCGGATCCGGGCCCGTCGGTCCGGTGACCTCCACGGCGGGCGGTCACCGGGCCGTGATCGGCTTTTCGAGGCCTGGCGCGGGCACTTCCGTGGAAGACTCGACGCCGCAGGCGACGCCGGTCGACCGCACCCCGACGACGAACAGGAGACACGGATGAGTGCCCGTTTCCAAGAGCTGGACTGGCGGGCGACGCCGATGGGAGAACTCAGCCTCCGCCGTCGGTACGACCCCCTTTTCCAGAAGGAGGTCCATGAGATCAAGCTCGACGACGACTTCCTGATGTCGAGCCTGTTCACCGCGGCGGAGATCGAGCTGGCCCGGTTGGCCTTGGCCGAACTGGAGGGAAGGGGCGGCCTTCGCGTCGCGGTCGGAGGTCTGGGGCTGGGGTACACCGCGCAGGCGGTGCTGGAGAACCCGGACGTCGGTGCCCTCGTCGTGGTGGAGGCGCTCTCCGAGGTCATCGAGTGGCATCGCGGAGGACTGCTCCCCGTCGGTGCGGCGCTGGTCGCCGATCCCCGATGCCGCCTGGAACACGGTGACTTCTTCGCCCTGGTCGGCGCCGGATCGGGCACGGCCCCGGAGGTGGGCGCGGAGCCGTTCGACGCGCTCATCGTCGACATCGACCACTCGCCGAGTCACCTGCTCCACCCCGCCCACGCCGGTCTGTACACGGCGGACGGGCTGCGCCGTCTCTCCGAGGACCTCCTCGTGCCGGGCGGCGTCTTCGCCCTGTGGTCCAACGACGCGCCGGACGAGGAGTTCGTCCGTCTCCTGGCGGACGTCTTCGCCGAGGCCCGAGCCGAGATCGTCCAGTTCCCCAACCCGCTCCAGGGGCGCGACGCGTCCAACACCGTCTACGTCGCCGTGTCGTGACCGCTCCCGCCCCGCCCCGGCGCGCCCCGGTGCGCGCGCACGGGGTGGGGGCGTCCTTCCCGGTCCCCACGGGTGCCGGGCGGGGGAAGCGCGGCGGGATCGTCGGGCGGTACGGGAGCCGCCTCGGTCGCCGACCCCGTCCTCCCCGGCCGGGCCCCCGGCCGTCTCCGCCGCTCCGTGACCGGGGCCGCCGGGCGACTCCCGGCGGCCCTTCGCGTTCTTCGGGCCGTGGGGCCCGCCCGGATCAGAGGGTCACGGGCCCGTAGGAGTTGAGGGCCTCGACGATCTGCGCCTCCTCGTGGTCGAGGTGGGCCTCCACCTGTGCGGCCAGGCGTTCCACCTCCTCGCGCACCGGACCCGTGCCCACGTCCCGCCCCGAGGCCAGTTCCTGGATGCGGTCCAGGGCCCGGCTGATGGTCGAGTGCTCTCGGGTCAGCCGCTCCAGGACGGGGGCGAGCTCCGGGTGGCTCACCGCCAGGCCCGGGAGCACGTGCTCGTCCTCCGCCGTGTGGTGGCCGTGCAGGAACTCGCAGAACGACAGGCACTGCTTGCGGATCTGGTGATCCAAGGGGACGGACCGGCCGTCGCCCGTTCCCGCGTCCGGTGAGTCCAGGGCCGCGCGCAGGTCGTTCAGCTGTCCGCGCAGCATGTCGTGGATCTTGACGAGTTGGTCTCCCAGCGCCTCGATCCGCTGCGCCTCGTGGTCACCGGTCTCTTCCGCCATGACGACACCTCCACAAAATATGCCAGTGACTGGCACTTTTTCACGGGGGTCGTCCGAACGCAAGGGGATATCCGCCTTCGGCCCGCTATCCTGGCCCGATGACCACCCGGCCCGCCCCGGAGGGCGAGGAGCACCTGCCGCTGCGCGAGCGCAAGAAGCGCAGGACGCGCAGGGTCCTGGCCGACACCGCGCTCCGCCTCTTCCTCCAACGCGGCTACGACGACGTCACCCTCGACGAGCTGACCGAGCACGCGCGGGTGTCGGTGCGGACCTTCTTCCGCTACTACTCCTCCAAGGAGGAGGTCGCCATGGCGGCCGAGGGGGAGCTCTGGGAGGCCTACGCCCGGCGGTTGCACGACCTCGCCCCCGGCGGTCCGGCGCTGGAGCAGCTGCGGGACCGCTACGTCGCGGCCGTTCGCGAGATGCCGGGGGAGTGGACCGAGCGCTACCTGGCCACCCGGGGGCTGGCGGCCCGCACACCCGCGCTGCGCGCCCATCACACCGCCGCCACCGATCTCCTACAGGTGCGGATCATCGAGGCGCTGGAGCGGGTCATGGGGGTCGACAGCCGCCGGGACGTGCGGCTGCGCCTGGTCTCGGACATGACGATCGCCGCGGTCCGCTACGGGAGTAAGAACTGGATCCGGGAGAACCGGACCGCGGAGCGCACCGGGGACGGGGAGTCGCTGATCCGCGAGGTCGTCGCCGCGTTCGACGCCCTGCCCGGCGCCGTCGCCTTGGCACCGACGTCCCCGGAGGAGCGCCCGCCGGCCCGGTGAGGCGAGGCGGCATGGCCGGGAGCCGCCTCGGGCGTGCGGGCGTTCGGGATCCGGGTCTCGACGCGGGAGTCCGCCTCCCCGGCCTCCGCCGGAACTCCGTGGAGGGCGGCCGGTCCGGTTCCCCGGTGCCTCGCCGCACCCGGTGCGGAGCACGTCGGGGGGCGTCGTCACGGTGGCGGGCGCGCGCTCCGGTCGGCCGGTCCTCCGAGGCGTGCGCCCGTCGTCACCCGAGCCCGAGCAGCCGCTTCGCGTTGGGCCAGACGTCGTCCAGCAGGGTGGGGTCGTTGCGCACCCGGGCCAGCAGCACGGTGCCCTCGATCTGTGCGACCAGTGCCCTGGCCAGGGCGTGTTCCGTCCCCGTTCCCCCGATCAGCCCGGCGCTCCGCGCCCGCGCGACCAGGTCGGCGATCATGTCGACCTGCTCGTCGAACACGAGGACCAGCCGTCGCCGTACCTCGGGCTCCCGTTCGCTCACCTCCGCGGCGAGGTTGCCGTACAGGCAGCCGTGGATCGTCCCCGATTCGCCGTAGTCGGCGCGCTGGACGCCGATCAGGCATTCGATCAGCGCGCGGAGCCCGTCCACGGGCCCGTCGGCGTCTTCGAGGGACGCCTCCAGCGAACGTCGCTCCTCGGTCCACCGCCCGTCCACCGTCTCGACGGTCAGGGCCTGCTTGGAGTCGAAGAAGTGGTAGAAGCTGCCCTTCTTCACGCCCGCCTCGGCGCAGATCTCGGCGACACCGAGGGCGGTGTACCCGCGAGTGCGCATGAGTCGGCCGGAGGAGTCGAGGATGCGATCCCTGGCGTCGCTGGTGCGTCCCATGCGTCGAGGGTATACGGACGGTCAACTACCGGGCGACGGCCCTCGCCGACCAGGGCATTGCAAAATAGTTGACCGGTCGTCTATATTGATCCCGCCGGGGTCGACCCGGCCCATCCGATCTGCGAGAGGGGACACCCCGTGTCCGATGTCCGAGTCTCCGTCGTCTTCCACAGCGGTTACGGTCATACCGCCCGCCAGGCCGAGGCGGCCGTCCGGGGCGCCGAAGGGACCGAGGGCGTCCGGGCCTCGCTCCACGACGCCACCGTGCTCGACGAGGGTCTGTGGTCCGCGCTCGACGCCGCCGACGCCATCGTCTTCGGCACCCCCACCTACATGGGCGGCGTCTCCGCCGCCTTCCAGACGTTCGCCGAGGCCACGTCCTCCATCTGGCAGCGGCGGGGGTGGCAGGGCAAGCTCGCCGCCGGGTTCACCAATTCCGCGGGGACCAACGGCAACAAGGACACCGTGCTCAGTGCGCTCGCGGTGTTCGCCGCCCAGCACGGCATGGTCTGGGTGCCGCTCGGCCTGCTCCCGGGCGGGGAGTACTCCAGCCGGGGCCACCGCGACGACCTCAACCGGCTCGGCGGGTTCACCGGGGCCATGGCCCAGTCGTCCTCCGACCTGGGTCCCGACCTCGCGCCCGCCGGCAGTGATCTGCGCACGGCCGAACACCTGGGCGCCCAGGTCGCGAAGGCGGCGCTGCGGTTCGAGCACGGGCGCGCCGCGGTGATGGCGTGAGGACCTCGCGCCGGCCCGGCGCCGATCTCACCGACGTCCTGGGGACGCGCCACCCCATCGTCCAAGGACCGTTCGGCGGAGGGCTGTCCACGGTCGCGCTGGTCGCGGCCGTGTCCGAGGCGGGCGGCCTGGGCTCCTACGGGGTCCACGCCATGGCCCCGGAGGACATCGGCCCCCTGGTGGAGGCGATCCGGGCCGCCACCTCCGCGCCCTTCGCCGTCAATCTGTGGACACCGCGCCCCGACGAGGAGCGCCCGGTCCCCGACACCACCGCCCTCGCCGCCCACACCGACCGTCTGGCCCTTCACTACGCCGAGTTCGGTCTCACCCCGCCGAACCTGGCCCAGGCCAACGCGCGGATCGACTTCGACGCCCAGCTCGACGCCGTCCTGGCGGCCCGGCCTCCGGTGATCAGCGTGGTGATGGGACCGCCTCCGCGCCGACTGGTCGAGGGAGCCCGGAGCATCGGGGCCCCGATCGTCGGCACCGCCACGACGGTGGCCGAGGCCCGAGCCCTGGAGGAGGCGGGCTGCGACGTGATCGTGGCCTCCGGGAGCGACGCGGGCGGACACCGGGGATCCTTCCTGGCGCCCGTGCGCGAGTCGCTCGTCGGCACGTTCTCCCTGATCCCACAGGTACGCGACGCCGTGTCCGTGCCGGTGGTCGCGGCCGGCGGGATCGCCGACGGGCGCGGGGTCGCCGCCGCCCTGACACTGGGCGCCGACGGTGTCCAGGTGGGGACCGGGTTCCTCCGGACCCCGGAGTCCGGCGCGAGCCCGGCCCACCGTGAGGCGCTCTCCTCCGAACGGGCGCGGACCACCGTGCTGACCCGGCTCTTCTCCGGGCGTCCGGCCCGGGGGATCGCCAACGCCCTGGTCCGGGGCATGGCCGATGCCGAGGACCGGGTCCCGCCCTACCCCGCCCAGAACAACCTGATGCTGCCCATCCGGGCGCGGGCCGCGGCGTCGGGGCGGGCGGACCGGCTCAACCTGTGGTCGGGGCAGGCCGCACTGCTGGCCTCCGGGGAGAGCGCCGGGGATTACCTGTCCGCGCTCGTCTCCGAGGCCGAGAAGGTGCTCGGAACCCCTCTGTGAGTTCCCCTCCGAGGTCGGCCCGTCGCCGTGCGACGGGCCGACCCCTCCCCTCCTCGCGGCCCCGGTCCGGAGGGAGGACTCAGACCTGGTCGGGGTGCAGCGCGTCGAGGATGAGCGTGAGCCCGAACGCGAACCCGTCGGTGAGGTCCTCGCCGAGGGCCTGTTCGGTGATGACCTCGGCCAGGTACGGGTGGGAGCCTGCCGGTAGAGCGCCCAGGATGCCTCCCGCGACCTCGTCGAGCCCCTCGCGGTCCGCGAAGGGCAGGCTCGTCTCCTGGAGTACGAACCCGTAGAGGTAGCTGTCGATCACCGACACGGCCCGCACCGCCCCCGCGATGGAGAACCCTCCCTCCCGCAGGACTCCCAGGACGGCGTCGTGGTGTCGCAGCGTCGCCGGGCCGGGGCTGCTGCGGGAGTCCATGAGGCCGACCGCCCACGGATGGCGCCGCAGCGTCGCGCGCGCCGATTCGGTGCGGTCGCGCACGGCCGTTCTCCAGGTCGAGGCCGGATCCGGGAGGTCGATCTCGGCGAACACCGCGTCGACCATTCCGTCGAGAAGGTCGCCCCTGTTCGCCACGTGGTTGTAGAGCGACATCGCCTCGACGCCCAGTCGTCCGGCGACCGCGCGCATCGTGACCCCGGGCTCGCCCTTCTCGTCGGCCAGCGCGACCGCCTCGGTGACCACCCGCCGCCGACTCAGCGGGACCCGCGTGGGGCGCCCCCGTCGGGGGCCGGTGTTCCGCTCGGCGTCGCGCTCCTCCATGGACCTCTCCCTCGGGGCTTGCTGAAACTTACCACGTAAGTATATCGTTACTTACGTTGTAAGTAGAAGTGACGGCGTGAGGAGGGCGGGGCGATGCGGAAGGTCTGCGTCATCGGGGCTTCGGGCAAGTTGGGGCGGTACATGGTCCGGCACGCGCTGGACCGCGGATACGAGGTCGTGGGCGTCTGCCGTGAGCGCAGTGTTCCCAAGCTGGCCGAGTTCGCGGATCGGATCACGGTCGTTCCCGGGCCCACGAACGACCGGGAGGTGATCCGGCGGGCCGTCGCGGGCTGCGACGGCGTGCTGACCGTGCTGGCCCCCTGGGGGGTCCGGCAGTACTCCTCGGGCACGGCGCAGGCGGTACTCGACCACGCCGAACCCGACGCCCGTCTGGTCTTCTCGTGCGGCTGGCACGTCGCCCGGGACGACGGGGACCGGTACTCCCGGACGTTCAGGGCGACCGTCCGCGTCGTCACCCTGCTGGCCCGCCTCGTGCGCGCCGTCGAGATCGACGATCAGCTGGAGGCGGGCCGCCGGATCTTCGCCAGCGACCGACGGTGGACCCTCGTCCGCGGTAGCGACCTCGAAGAGGGCGAGAGCCAGGGTCTGCCCGTGTGGAGCCGCCACGTCGGCGACCCGGTGCTGGAGAGCAACCTGACCCGTCGCGTGGACTTCGCGCTGTTCATGGTCGAGGCGCTCACGGACGACACCCTCGTCCGCGAGGCCCCGGCCATCGTCGGATGCCGGACTCCCAGCGCGCTGGCCCACGCCCAGGGCCGACGTTCCCCGGGGCTCCCCGGAGACGGCGCCCCGTCATCCGGAGAGAACCCGTAGCCGCCCGGCCCGGCGCGCGAGCGCCCGGATCCGCTCACCCTCCCCCCGGAAGACGGAGACCATGATCGACCACGCACCTTCCCCCCGCCCCGACGGGCGTGCCCTCGCGCCGGACCTCGCCCGCGGGATCATGCTCCTGTTCATCGCCCTGGCCAACGTGCCCTGGTTCCTCTACGGGTCTCCGACCTGGGGTGTCAGCGCCCACCACGCCGACGGCACCGGCCTCGACGCCGTCTGGCAGACCGTCGCGATCATCGCGATCGACGCGCGGAGCTACCCGCTGTTCGCCTTCCTCTTCGGCTACGGCATCTGGCAGCTCCACACCAGGCAGCGGGCGATCGGCCTGGACGAGAGGTCGGTCCGCCGACTGCTCCTGCTGCGCCACCTCTGGATGATCGTCTTCGGCGCGGTCCACGCCGCCCTGCTCTGGTTCGGGGACGTCCTGGGCGCGTACGGACTGGTCGGCCTCCTCGTGGTGCTGCTGTTCCTCCGCCGGGGGAACAGGACCCTCCTGGTGTGGGCCGCCGCGCTGTTCGGCCTTCTCGGCGTCCTCGCCGTGGCCCTGCTGGTGGCCGGAGCCGTCCTCTCGCCGGGGGCGGACGCCGCGTTCGAGGGGCCGGTGTCGCAGATCGCCGCCATCACGCCCTACACGGCCTCGATCCTGCCGCGACTCGGGATGTGGGCGGTCGTGACGGTGGGACAGGGCGTCCTGGGGCTCGTCGTGCCGGTCGCCGTGCTCGTCGCGATCGTCTGCGCGCGGCACCGGGTGCTGGAATCCCCGGAGTCGTACCGGCCGCTGCTGGCGCGCACGGCGGTCCTCGGCATCGCCCTCGGATGGGCGGGCGCCCTTCCGTCCGTGCTCGTGCGGCACGGCGTGTGGGACGTCCCCGAGTGGACACCGCTCCTGCTCCACGGTCTCACCGGCCTGTTCGGCGCGCTCGGTTACGTGGCTCTGATCGCCCTCGTCGTCGCGAGCCTCCCGACCGGGCGACCGGCCGGGACGCTCGTGCGCACCCTGACGGCCGTCGGCAAGCGGTCCCTCTCCTGCTACCTGCTCCAGTCGGTGGTCTTCGCCCCCCTGCTGTGCGCCTGGGGGCTCGGGCTCGGCGGTGTCCTCACCCAGTGGCAGGCCGCCCTCGTGGCGGTCGCGACCTGGCTGCTCTCGGCGGTCCTCGCGGCCGCGCTGGAACACGCGGGCGTGCGCGGGCCCGCGGAACGGCTGCTGCGCGTCCTCGCCTACCGTGACCGGGATCCGTCCGCCACGCCCACGGCCCCCTGACACCGCGTGGGAGGGAGAACGGTGAGGGCACGGGGACGCCCGCCTTCCGACCGACACCGGACGCCTCCGCGCGCACGGCCGCCGTTCCCGCCCCGCGGTTCCCGGTGCCGTCCTCGACCGCCCACGCCGACGGCCCCCGTTCGAGCGCTCCGTCCCGATGGGGCGGTGGCCGAACGAGGGCCGTCGGTGCGAACGCCGTCGATCCCCGGAGCGTCAGCGGTGCTCGGCGGGGACCCCGGCCCGAGCCTCGGGGGAGCGCGGGTCCTCCCCGCCTCCGGTCTCCCCGGCCCCGGCCGAGTGGCGCCTCTCCAGGGCGGCGCCCTCCACGTCGATGTCGGGCAGCAGCCGGTCCAGCCACTTCGGCAGCCACCACGCCGCGTTCCCCGCGAGGTGCATGAGCGCCGGAACGAGCAGCATCCGCACCACGAACGCGTCGATGAGCACACCGAAGGCGAGCGCGAACCCGATCGAGCTGATCATGACGCTGTGCGAGAAGACGAACCCGCCGAACACCGAGATCATGATGATCGCCGCGGCCGTCACCACCGCGCGCCCCGCCCGAAAGCCCTGCACCACGGCGGCGCGGGCGGGCGTCCCGTGCACGTACGCCTCGCGCATGCCCGTCCCGATGAAGAGCATGTAGTCCATCGCCAGCCCGAAGAGGATGCCCGCCAGGATCGTCGGCAGGAAGTTCAGCACCGGACCGGTGTTCTCCAGCCCGATGAGACCGCCGAGCCAGCCCCACTGGTAGACGGCCACCACGCCGCCCAGCGACGCGAAGAACGACAGGATGAACCCGAGCGTGGCCACGATCGGCACGAGGATCGACCGGAACACCAGCAACAGGATCACCAGGGACATCCCCACGACCACCGTCAGGTAGATCGGCAGCGCCTCGTCGAGGGTCTCGGAGATGTCGATGTTCCCGCTGGCCATACCCGCGACGCCCAGGACTCCGGTGCCCTTGATCGGCTCCAGGCCGCGCAGGTCGTGCACGAGTCGCTCGGTGGACTCGCTGGTGGGGCCCTCCACCGGGACCACCTGGAAGGCGGCGTGGGTCTGGTCGTCGGAGACCGCGATGGGGGCCACGGCCGCCACGTCGTCGTGCGCGTGGATCTCCTCGGCGATCAGCGCCTGCTCCCGCTCGGCGTTCAGCTCCGCGGCCTCCTCGTCCGGGCCGCCGGTGAGCCGCGCGACCACCAAAAGGGTGCCGTTGTTGCCGGCGCCGAACTCCTCCTCCACGATCGTGTGGGCCCGGTACTGGGTGGAGTCGGTGGGCTCGGAGGAGCCGTCGGGCATGCCCAGCCGCAGGTCGAGGGCGGGCAGGGCGACGACCACCAGGGCGGTCACCGCGACGGCGGCGCGCAGCAGGGCGCCGCCGGTCGACATCGGCCGCACCGGTTCCGGCGCGGTCCCCCCGTTCCCGGACGCCCGCTCGGCGAGTCGGGCGCGCTCACGGCGGGACAGGATGCGGACGCCGATCAGCGACAGCAGCGCCGGGACCAGGGTGATCGCGACGACCACGGCCACGGCGATGGCCACGGCGCCCATGGTGCCCATGAGCCCCAGGAACCCGATCCCGGTGAGGTTCAGGCCCAGCAGCGCGATGAGCACGGTCGTTCCGGCGAAGACCACGGCGTTGCCCGCGGTCCCGTTGGCCAGGCCGATGGACTCCTCGACCTCCACGCCCTGCTTGAGCTGGCGGCGGTGGCGGTTGACGATGAACAGCGCGTAGTCGATGCCCACGGCCAGGCCCAGCATCAGGCCCAGGATCGGGGTCACGGACGCCATCTCCAGCACCCCCGACAGCGACATCGCGATCAGGGTGGCGATGCCGACGCCGACCAACGCGGTCAGCAGCGGGAGCCCCGCGCCCACCAGGGTTCCCAGCATGATCACCAGGACCACGGCGGCCACGACCACGCCGACCACCTCGGCCGGGCCGAACAGGGTGGGCAGGCTCTGGGCCATGTCGCTGTTGAAGTCCACGGTGGTGCCGGGCACCGGGTCGTCCTCGAAGACCGCCATCACGGCGTCGCGGGTCTCCTGGGGGATGTCCATCTGCTCGTCGGTGAAGGAGACCATGACCAGGGCGGTGTCGCCGTCCTCGGAGACCATGCGCAGGCCGGAGGCCATCTCCATCAGGGATTCGCCCCGCTCGACCTCCGCCAGGCCCTCCTCCAGCTCCTCACGACCCGCGTCGATCTCGGCCTGCCCGCCGTCGAACACCGCCTCGGTCAGGTCGAGTGTCCCGTCGGCCTCCGCCTGCTCGCGGGCCGCGTCGAGCTCCGCCTGCCCGGCGTCGAGTTCTTCGAGTCCCTCGTCGATCTCCGCGCGGCCCTCCTCCAGCTCCCGGGCTCCGTCGGCGCGCTCGGCCTCGGTGGCGAACGGGTCGACGGCGGCCGAGACCCCGGGGACCTCGGTGGCCCGCTCGGCGCGGTCGGCGATCGCCTCGCGCTGCTCGTCGGTGAAGGGCGATCCGCCCTCGGTCCGGTACACGACGGTCCCCGCTCCGCCGCCCATGTCCGAGAACTCCGCGGACCGGAGTCGGTCCACGTCGTCGGTGGGTGTGCCGGGGATGGAGAAGCCGCCCTCCAGCTCCCCGGAGAAGAGGAGGAACGCGGCGCCGGACGCCACGAGCAGTGACAGCCAGATCGCGATGACGGTGCGGGCGCGGTGTGCGCACGCCCGTCCGAGTCCGTAGAGCAGTTCAGCCATGGATGTGCCTTCGCCGAAGGAGAGAGGGATGGGGAGGAGTGGTGGGGGCACGGGTGCGCTCAGGTGGTGCCGACCGAGCCGTAGCCGTCGCGGGTGACGGTGAGGATGCGCTCCAGCAGCGTGGACCAGACCCGGCGGGACGCGTCGTCCAGGGCCCCGCCGGTGATCCGCTCCCAGTGCTCCACGATGACCGCGCCGCCGCCGATGACCGCGCCGCACATGAGGTCGACCACGAGCGGGTCGGCCCGCGGGTGGCGGCGCATCACGATCGCCGACAGCCGTGTTCCCACGTCGGTCATCGCCCGCTCGAACAGCGCCGCCCGGCCGGCCGGGGGCGTGCCGCCCCCCTGCCGGACGAAGTGCTTGAGCCGGGTGATGGGGGTGAGCAGGTCGGTGCCGCGGATGGCGTCGGCCAGGGAGTCGAAGATGTTCGCCCCGTCGTCGTCGGTGCCGTCGTCCGCCGCGTCGAGGTTGGCGCCGATCCCGTCGACGATCTCCTCCAACATCCGGCCGAACACCTCCAGGAGGATGTCGTCCAGCGACCGGAAGTGGTTGAACACGGTCCGCCGGGAGACGTCGGCGCGCTCGGCGAGCTGCTCGACGGTGAAGCCGGTGTCCCCGCGCTCGGCCGTCAGCGCGGCGGCGGCGTCGATGATGGCCCGGCGGTGGCGGGACTTCAGGGCCTCGCGCCGGTCGGTCGGGGGTGGAATGGGCCGATCGTTCACGGTTCCACGCTAGACACCTGAGTGCACTGAGTGCAACGACGCACTGAGTGCACCGTGTCACACTCGCCGGACGGCCCAGCGCGTCGTGCACGGCCCGGCCGACCGGCACGCGCGGGGCCCGCCGCGCCCCTTCGGACGGTTCACCGGCCGAACACGGCGGCCCCTGGACCCGTGGCGGACGTCGCCGGTGAGCCGATGCCCGGTGCCGGCAGGGGGATCTCCGTGCGGCCCCGAGCGCGCGCCCCGGTGCTCCGAGCGCGGGAGAGCCTTTATGGAATTCACGATGACCACAATGGGAACGGGCGGCACGGGCACGCATCTCCGATCACGATGGATCCCATGAAAAGAATGCATTGGACGTCCGGTATTTCCCCGCCGACGATGAATGCATGACGAATCCCCTTTCCGATGCCGGGGCGCGGACACCCGCCCGCCGACCGCGCACCTCCCCGGTCCTGGCGGTCATGGCCGTGGCCGCGGGTCTGTCGGTGGCGGGCAACTACTTCGCCCAGCCGCTGCTCGGCCTGCTCCGCACCGAGCTGGGCATGACCACCACCGCCGCCGGCCTCACCGTCGCGGCGGCCCAGATCGGCTACGCGATCGGCCTGGGCCTGCTGGTCCCCCTCGGCGACCGCTACCCCCGACGCGGCCTGGCCGCCACGCTGTTGGCGGCCACCGGCCTGCTGCTGGCCGCGGCGGGCACGGCGCCCACCGGGTGGCTCCTGCTGGCGGCCACCGGCCTGGCCGCCGTCACCTCGGTCGGTGCCCAGGTCCTCGTCCCCTTCGCCGCCGAGCTCGCCCCGCCGCAGCGCCGGGCCCGCGACATCGGCATCGTCATGGCCGGAGTCCTCGCCGGAGGCCTGCTCGGCCGCGCCGCCTCCGGTGTGGTGGCCGAACTCGCCGGGTGGCGGACCGTCTACTGGGCCACCGCCGTCCTGCTGCTGGTCACCGCCGTCATCGTCCTGCGCGTCCTCCCCGGCGGCGGTGGCGACCGGAGCGAGGCCACGCGCCCGCTGCGCCTGTGGCGTTCCACGGCCGCCCTGCTCGCGGAGCTGCCCGGGCTGCGCCGCCCCATCGCGATCGCGGCGCTGACCATGGCCTCCTTCACCGTCCACCTGACCGTCGTGACACTGCTCCTGGTCGACCATCCCTACCGGTGGTCCCCGGCGACCATCGGCCTCGTCGGCCTCATCGGCGTGATCGGCCCCCTCGCCATGCCGCTGGCCGGGCGCCTCGTCGACCGCGGGTACCCGCGCGCCGTCCTCGTCACCGGCCTGCTCTCGGCCGCCGCAGGGTGGGCCGTGATGCTCCCCGCGCAGGGCGGCGGGGTCGGCTGGCTGCTCGTCGGCCTGGTCCTGCTCAACGTGGGTCAGACCGCCGTCCTCAACGCCTCCCAGACCACCGCCTACGAGCTGCGGCCCCGGGCGCGCAGCCGGATCAACGCCGTCTTCATGACCCTGTTCTTCGCGGGGGGATCCGTGGGCGGGGCGCTGGCCCCCGTGGTCTGGGTGAACGCCCACTGGACCGGGGCGTGCCTGCTGGGGATCGGCCTTGTCGGGACCGCGCTGCTCGTCGCCGCCGTCCCGCGCCGCCGGGCGTGAACGGCCCGGGCACGGTCCGCGAGGAGGCGCGGGGAGCGGGTCTCCACGCCCTTTTCCACCGGGAGGTCCGGGAAGAACGGTCGTTACGCTACCGCCATGGAACTCCAGCAGATGCGCTACGTCGTCGCCATCGCCGAGACGAGCAGCTTCACCCGGGCGGCCGAACGCTGCCTGGTCGCCCAGTCCGCGCTCAGCCACCAGGTCGCGCGGCTGGAGCGGGAGCTGGGCGCGAAGCTCTTCGAGCGCACCAGCCGCCGGGTGCGGCTGACGGCGGCCGGCGCGGCGTTCCTCCCCGCCGCCCGCCGGTGCCTGGAGGCCGCCGAACAGGCGGCCTCCGACGTCGCCGCCGCCGTCGGCGAGGTGCGCGGGCGGCTGGAGGTGGGCCTCATCCCCACCGTCGCCGCGGTCGACGTCCCCGGCGCCCTGCGCGACTTCCGCCGGCGGTACCCGCAGGTGCGCATCGGTCTTCGGGTGGGTGCCAGCGACGACCTCGTCGAACGGGTCAAGGCGGGGGACATCGAGGTGGCCTTCCTCGGGCTGCCCACCACGGCGCACCCCCAGGGCGTCAACGTCCGCGAGCTGGCCTGGGACCGGCACGTCGCCGTGGTCGCCCCCGACCACCCGCTGGCGGTGGAGAAGGAGGTGAGCCTGGAGCGGCTCGCCTCGGAGGTGTTCGTGGACATGCCCGCAGGGACGGCCGGACGCGTCCAGTCCGACCAGGCGTTCGAGGCCGCGGGCCTGGTCCGCGACGTCGCCTTCGAGGTGACCTCCGCCGAGTACATGGCCCGGCTGGTCGGGGAGGGGCTGGGCATCGGGCTGCTCCCCTCCGCCTACGTACCGCAGCTGACGGGCGTGACCACCATCGAGGTCACCGACGTGACGGGCCGCGTCGAGTACGTCGTCTGGGCCCGGAGCGGCACCACGCCCGCGGCCCGCGCCTTCCTCGACATCCTCGGCCTCCCCGAGCCGGGGAAGACGGCGGCCGCGGGCTGAGCCCGTGGCCGCCGCCCGTGTCACGGCCGGCCCAGCCACGCCTCCAGGGTCAGCAGCCCGGGGTGGCGGGCGCGAAGCCCCGCGATGTCGGCTCGGAAACCCTTCCCGCCGATCCAGGCGAACATCTTGGCGACCTCCGGGCTCCCGGCCCGCAGTTCCGCGTCCGCGAGCCGCTCGAAGCGGGTCGGGACGCCGTCGGCCGCGGTGAACACCTCGGCGATCCGACGCACGGTCAGCTCGTCCCCGGCGATGTCGATCCGACGGCCGGCGAACTCGGCTGCCCCGTCGAACACCGCAGCGGTGATCCGCCCGATGTCGGCCAGCGCGATCATCTGTAGCGGGGCGTCCGCGTCCAGCGCGAGCGGGACGACCCGCTCCCCGTTCCCCGGCGTCGGCAGGGTGTGCCGCCAGTTCTCCATGAAATAGACCGGACGGAGCACCGTGGCGGGTACGCCGACGGCGCCGACGTACGCCTCGATCTCCTCCTTGGTCTCGAAGTGCACCACCCCGGACCCGTGCCCGGCGGCCGCCGCGGAACCGTAGACCAGGTGCGCGACGCCCGCGTCGGCGGCCGCGTCGGCGACGTTCCGCCCCCGCCGCACCTCCGTTACGGGATCCGGGTCGGCCAGATCGCAGGGCTGGACGCTGAAGACGCCGTGTGCGCCCCGCGCCGCCGTGCGCAAGGACCCCGGGTCGTCGAGGTCGCCGGTGACCGTCTCCGCGCCGAGCGCCGCGAGCGCGCGGGCCGCGGGGGCGGCCGGGTCGCGCACGAGGGCGCGCACCGCCCATCCGCGGTCGAGCAGGGCGCGGGCGACGGCACCGCCCTGGCCGCCGGTCGCGCCCGTCACCAGAACGGTTCTCTTCGTGTGCACGCTGTTTTCCCTTCGCTTTCCCGTATTTCCGGGAAAAGCATCTCGGGAGCGGCGTCGCGCGTCCAATGTCCATTTTTCATTCCACCGATCGAAAAAGGAGATGGATGGCGGACCTCCGAGCGGTGCGGGTGCGGCGGGGTCTCCCCCGGAACGCCCGGTTCGGTAGCGTGGGCGGCCGACGCCCTCGGACTCCGCGGGCCGCGCACCCCTGGAGAGCCCATGTCCGCCCCGCCCCCTCCGGTCCACAACTGGGCCGGGAACCTCGCCTACGCCAGCCCCCGCATCCACCGGCCCGCCGACCCCGACGCCCTCCGCGCCCTGGTGCGCGACACCCCGCGGATCCGGGCCCTGGGCAGCGGCCACTCGTTCAACCGGGTCGCCGACTCCGACCACGACCTGGTGCGCCTGGACGCCCTGCCCCGGGAGATCGAGGTCGACCCCGTCGCGGCGACCGTGACGGTCTCCGCCGGGGTCCGCTACGCCGAGCTCTCCGCCGAACTGCACCGGCACGGTTCCGCCCTGGCCAACCTGGCCTCGCTGCCGCACATCTCGGTGGCCGGGTCCTGCGCCACCGGCACCCACGGGTCCGGGGACGGCCTGCGCTGCCTGGCCGCCGCCGTGCGCGGGCTCGAACTCCTGGGTCCCGACGGCGAACCGGTGCGGCTGGAGCGCGGTACCCACCCCGACGTCCTCCCCGGCGCCGTCGTGGCGCTCGGCGCCCTCGGCATCGTCACCCGCCTCACCCTGGAGATCGAACCGACCTTCTCGGTGTCCCAGCGGGTCCGGCTCGACGTGCCACTGGACGAGGTGGCCGCCGACTTCGACGCGGTGTTCGGCTCCGCCTACAGCGTGAGCCTGTTCACCGACTGGCGCGGGGACACCGGCCGGGTCTGGCTCAAACACCGCGAGGGCCTGCCGGAGGGCGCCTGGCGCGGGGGACGTCCCGCCGACACCCCTCAGCACCCCGTTCCGGGGATGTCCACCGACCCCGCCACCGCACAGCTGGGCCTCGCCGGCCCCTGGTTCGAGAGATTGCCGCACTTCCGCCCCGAACTCCCGCCGAGCGCGGGTGAGGAGTTGCAGTCCGAGCTCTACCTGCCGCGCGAGGCCGTCGCGGAGGCCTTCGCCGCCCTGCGCGGTATCGGACACCTGGTGGCCCCCGTGCTGCACGTCTCCGAGGTGCGCACGGTCCGCGCCGACGACCTCTGGCTGAGCCCCGCCCACGGTCGCGACTCGGTGACCTTCCACTTCACCTGGCTCCGGGACCCGGAGGCGGTGATCCCCGTGATCGCGGCCGTGGAGGAACGGCTCGCACCGCTGGGCGCCCGACCGCACTGGGGCAAGCTCACCACACTGCCTCCGGCGGACGTCGTCGGCTCCTACGAGCGCGCCGCCGACTTCGCCCGGCTTCTGGAGCGGTTCGACCCGGCGGGCAAGTTCCGCAACCCCTTCACCGACACGCTCTTCCCCCGCGCCTGACCCCTCCCGGAACACCTCGGGGACGGGGCCTCGGCGCCGCTCCCGCGGGGGTGGGGGCCCGGGGTACGGCCTCGGCGCGCGCGATCGTGCCCGTCGTGCCGGTCGCCTCCGCCCTGTTCCACGCGTTCCCCTTCGTGGCGTACGCGAGCGGCGACCTGCTCCGGGGTCCCCGCGCGCTACGCCGCGGGTCGCTCCGCGTCCCACCACGCGAGTACGCGCAGCGCGTGGAAGGTGAGCCACTTCGACGGCTCGCCCGGTGCCGCGTCCACCTCGAACCACACACGCCCCTCGTGCCGGCGCTCCTGGTGCCAGGTCCCGTCGGGGTCGCGGGCGTCACGGATGAGCCCGATCGCCTCCGCCATGCGCCCGTCGGGTCCGGTGCCGTCGTGCAGGGACGCCTCGCGGAAGTGGTCGGCGGCCTTGAGGACGCTGTAGAACCAGCGGAACGGGTAGGCGAAGTGCGTGGCCCAGGGCGCGTGCGACTCCCCGGTGGACAGCCGTCGGAACAGTCGCCGTTCCAGCAGGTACTCCTCCGCCGCGTGTCGGGCGTCGCGCAGCGCGCCGGTGCCGCCGGTGCGGATCTCGTGGTCGAGGATCCCCTTGATGGAGTTGAGCGTCGAGTGGAACGAGGAGCGGGTCGATCCCTCCACCCACGCGCAGTTCCAGCCCCCGTCGGGGAGCCGGTGTCCGACGAACCAGTCGGCGACGCGCGACACGTCGGCGCCCAGCCAGGCGCCGTTGGCGAGCGTGTAGCCGTTGACGCACGCGTCGACCTCTCCGCCCCAGTACGGCAGGTCGTCGTACTCCCAGCGGGCGTTCCGCGCCAGGAGGCCGGCGGTGTCCGGCCGGAGCGCGGAGGGTTCGACGCCCCACTCGCGCAGTGCGTTGAGCGACCAGGTGGTGGCCGTCCACGGCTGTCCCGGCTCGTCCGCCGTGGCGTCCGCGGGGAAGAAGGCGCCGCCCGCCCACCGTCCGTCGGGATCCTGTCTCGCGAGCAGTGCCGCCCCGAAACCCTCGACCGGAACCCGGGCGCGGGTCGCCCGCCAGGTCTCCTCGGGGGCGTACACGAGGTCGCGTTCCACCTGCCAGCGCAGACTCGGGTCGGAGTCGAGCAGCCAGTCGAGGACACGGGGTTCCGTCATGGCGGGAGGCTACCCCGGGACGGTGACGAACGACCTCGGGCCGGTCAGGGGCGGAGCAGGAACTCCCCCGCCATGCGGGCGTACTCGCGGTCGGTGCGGCCCGGGTGGTCCGCGGCGACGAAGTGGCGGCCGATCGCGAGCGCGAACATCAGCGCGCACCGCGCCTCGACCTCGTCCGGGTCGGCGATGAAGCTCGCGAACATCGAACGGAGGAAGCCCATCCGCACGTTGTCGATCCGTCGCAGCCGCTCCGCGACCTCCGGGTCCCGGCGGGCCCACTGGCGGACGGCGAGGTCGATGCGGTGCAGCTCGTCCGAGAAGGTCAGCTCCCCGGCGCGCCGGAGTTTCTCGACCGGGTCCCCGCCCTCGGCCTCGACGCGGGCGAGGACGTCGTCGGTGCAGCGCCGCTCCCACTCGTCGAGGAGTTCGGCGAGCAGTGCGGGACGGCCGGCGAAGTACCCGTAGAAACCGCCCTTGGTCACGCCGAGTTCGGCGGCCAGGGTCTCGACCCGGACCGCGTCCGGGCCGCCTCGGGCGAGGGCGTCGAGCCCCGCCTGGATCCAGCGGTCACGTGGGGTGCGGGCGGTGGGAGGCACTCGTTCACCTGTTCTCAGGGGTGTCGTTCCGTGCTTGTGTACGGTACCGTACATATGAAATATACGGCTTCGTATAGAACGAGGGGGCCGATCATGGAACGACTCGCGAAGTCCGCCCACACCGGGCATCCGTGGCGTGTGCACGACGTGGCGTCCGACTTCGAGGTCGAGGACGTCTGGGCGTTCCGCGTCCCCGGTGCCGGCCCCGACGACTTCCGGGCCGTGCTGGAGGCGATCCGCTCGTCCGGCGGGATCGATCGGATGTCCCCGCCGACGCGGTTCCTGTTCGCGGTCCGGTGGCGGCTCGGCGCGCTCTTCGGCTGGGACGACCCGGAGTCGGGCGTCGACGCGCGGAAGGCCTCGATCCGCCACCGCCTGCCCGACGACCTGCGTACCGCGCCACGGGGTCCGGATCACGCGAGCATGCCCCTGAAGGCGGTCTACGAGACCGACACGGAGGCCCTCCGCGAGCTGGTGAACCGGACCGCGCACGCCCTGATGCACCTCGGCTGGGTCCCGAGGGACGATGGCGGGCACGAGCTGCGCATGGCCGTCCTCGTCAAAACCGACGGCCGGCTCGGACGGCTCTACATGGCGGCCATCGCGCCCTTCCGCCACCTCATCGTCTACCCGGCCCTGGGCCGGCAGTGGGAACGGGCCTGGGCCGAGCGCGACAGGGTCGCGGAACGGCGCGACGAACGGGGTGGATCGTGAACGCCGAACGGAACCTGCTGCGTTGGGCGAGCGGCATCATGCTCGTGCTGGGCGTCGGACACCTGACGCTGCTGACGATCTCCTCGTGGTCGGACATCGTCGGCTGGGCCGAGCGGGGCGTGTGGGCCGCCGTCCCGCTCGGGTTGAACGAGACGGACCCGACGGTGGCGTATCTGCGGAACGAGGTCACCTTCTGGGCCGGTCCGGGAAGCTTCTCCGTCCCCCTGATCCTCCTGGGCGCCCTGATCCTGCACCTCGCCGGGCGCGGGGTGGCCGTCCCCGTCTGGGTCGGCTGGGGGTTCGCGGCATGGTGCCTCGTCGGCGGCGTCCTGCTCGTGCCGTCCCCCTACTTCGTGGGGGTCGTGGCGGGTGTGCTCATCGTCCTGGCGGCGCGGCGTCGGGCCCGCGCGGAGGAGACCGCCCCGGTGTGACCCCGGCGGTGCCGCCGATCGCCGTCCGGGCGGGACGTTCGTCGGCGACGGCGACGCTGCGGAGCGGGTGTCCCCGTCGGTGCCCTCCGGCATGCTGGACCGCATGGACGAGGACTTCTTCTGGCGGCTGATCGACGAGGGGCGCGCCGGATCCCCCACCCCCGACATCGACGCGGACCACCTGACCGCGTTCCTCACGGAACGGCTGTCGAACGGGACGGTGGCCCAGGTCGTCGGGTTCGCCGAGCAGCTGTCCCTGGCCCTGTACCGGCTGGACCGGCGCGAACACGGCGAGGCC
Source organism: Nocardiopsis sp. N85 (assembly GCF_028882275.1). Taxonomy (GTDB): domain Bacteria; phylum Actinomycetota; class Actinomycetes; order Streptosporangiales; family Streptosporangiaceae; genus Nocardiopsis; species Nocardiopsis lambiniae. The sequence goes on along the minus strand of NZ_JARBUT010000028.1, from coordinate 44,979 downwards.
CTGTCCTCCGACGCGTTCCTCTACAGTCGCGCCGCCGTCGTGGCCGACGGTCGGGAGACCTACGAGGCGGTGCTGGCGGATCCGGTGCTCTTCGCCCCCTACGCCGAGGAGCCGCTCTGGGCGGAGGGCCTGCTCTACGTACCGGACCGGGTCTACGAGCACCTCACCGGCGAGGAATGGCGACGCGACACCCGTCACTCCTACGAGTCCTACTCCAACCGGGACGGGTGGGCGTCGAGCCCCTGAGTTCCACGGCCCTCCCCGGTCCCGGTTCCACGCGGATCGGGAGGACCGGTGATCAGGGCGACCACCCTGGTACCGGGGCGCAGGCGCCCCCGGGCGGCCAGGTCGTAGATCCCCGCGAGCATCTTCGCCACGTAGACCCGTTCCGGTTCGATCCCGTGCCGGTTCTCGAAGTCGGCGACGAACGCCCGCAGCTCCGGCGGGTACTTCGCGAACCCGCCGAAGTGGTGGTCGGCGTCGATCGACCAGTTGTCCGTGACCGTGCCGGCCTCCCGTTGCAGTCGCCGCACCTCGTCGGCGAGGAACCCGCCGCCCTTGAGGACCGCGAACCCCAGGGCCCGGCGTCCCGGTCCCAGCCCGGCGGCCACCCCGGCGAGGGTCCCGCCGGTGCCGCAGGCGCAGCACAGAACGTCGAAGTCCACGCCGATCTCCCCGGCGACGGGCGCGCACCCCCGCACGGCCAGGGCGTTGCTCCCGCCCTCGGGCAGCAGGTGGAAGTCGCCGAACCGGTCGCGCAGAGCGGCGACGACCTCCGGGGTGTGCTTGGCCCGGTAGGCGTCCCGGTCCAGGTAGGTGAGTCGCATCCCCCGCTTCACGGCGAACTCCAGCGTGGGGTTCAGCGGTGGGCGCTCCTCGCCCCGGATCACCCCGACGGTCGCGAACCCGCAGGCCCGCCCGGCGGCGGCCACCGCACGGATGTGGTTGGAGTACGCGCCGCCGAAGGTCAGCAGGGTGGTGGCCCCGCGCGCGTGCGCCTCCCGGAGGTTGAGGTGGAGCTTGCGCCACTTGTTGCCGGGCACCTCGGGGTGGAGCAGGTCGTCGCGTTTGAGCCACAGCCGCACCCCGCGCAGGCGTGGGTCGTCGATCTCCGTCAGCGGAGAGGGCGACCGGACCGCCAGGTGACCGCAACCCGTGGACTCCATGCCGCCAGATTAGGGGCGGGGGAGGGACGGGGGCACCCGGGCTCCCTATCCTGGTGATCATGGCCGAGAACGCTGGTCGGACACCGTTGAGCGGGGCCCTCGCCCAGCGCGTGGTCGATCTGATCGCACCGACGATCAGCCACAACATCAATGTGATGGACGAGCACGGCACCATCATCGCCTGTCTGGACCCCGAACGCCGGGGCACCCTCCACCGGGGCGCCCAGCGGGTCATCGCGGAGGGGCGAGCCGTCCTCATCGACTCGCCCGAACCCGGGACCTCCGACCGCCCGGGCGCCAACGAACCCCTGATGATCGACGGTGAACTGCGCGGGGTCATCGGGATCACCGGCGACCCCCGGGAGGTCGCCCCGCTGGCGCGGGTCGTGGCGTTGTCCGTGCGGCTCCTCATCGCCCAGGAGGACGAACAGGACGCCGCCACCCGCCGCCACACCGAGGCCCGCGACCTCATCGCCGCCCTGACCTCGGGCACCTCCTCGGCCGAGTCCGCGCGGGACCGACTGGCCGCCGCCGGGCTGGCGCCGCCCTGGTCGCTGGCCCTGTGGACGGCGGCCGAACCCCGGCCGGACGGGGCGGCGGCCCCGCCGCCGCTCGCCGAGTCCATCGCGGCCCGCCTCAACACGGACCACGGGCGCCGTGCCGCCGTCCTGCACGGCGCCCTGTGGTCGGTGGGCTCGGGCGCCGCCTTCGCGCCTCCCGGCGTACCGTCGGGCGTCCGACACACCGCCACCGAACCCACCGACGACATCGAGGTGCTGTTGGCGCACGCCGAGGGGTCGCGGGCGCTGTGCCGCCGCGTCGGCCTCGTCCCCACCGCGGAGGACGCCGGACCCTGGTCGCGCGACATCGCGGTGGCCGTCGCCCACCTGCCACGGCGCACCCTGGAACATCTGGCCGGGCGGGCGTCGGCGCTGAGCGAGGCGCAGCGGCGGACCCTCGTCGCGGTGGCGTCGACGACCTCGATGCGCGCGGCGGCGGACTCGGTGTACGTGCACCGCAACACGCTCCTCCAACGGGTGGAGCGGATCCGCGCCGTCACCGGAGCGGACATCCGCCGCGCCGATCACCTCGCGGCCTTGCGGATGGCGCTCTACGCACACGAGGCACTGTGCCTTTCGCACACGAACGGACCATGAACCTCCGGGAAGTCCGGGCGGATCACCGTCGAATCGCACCGGTTTTCTCCCTAGGCTCTCCGTCATGTCCCATGCGTCGCACGTACACGACCAGGTCCCTCCCGTCCGCGTCGCCATCGTCCCGGACTCCTTCAAGGGCAGCGCCCGCGCCGTGGACGTGGCCGCGGCGATGGCACGGGGGGTCCACGACGCCTTCGCCGCCGCCGGCGTCGAGGCGCTCGTCCACTCCCTTCCGTTCGCGGACGGGGGCGAGGGCACCCTCGACGCGCTGCTCGGCGCCTGGGGCGCCGACGCGCTCACCGTGGACACCACCGACGCGCTCGGTCGACCGGTCCGGGCCCGCTACGGCCTGTCCCCGGACGGTCGGACCGGGGTCGTCGAGGCGGCCGAGGCCAACGGCCTGCCTCTGGTCTCCGACGTCCCCCTGCGCCCGCTGACCGCCACCACGCGGGGCATCGGCCCCCTGGTGACGGCGCTGCTGGACGCCGGGGTCGAGGAGATCCTCCTGTGCATCGGCGGATCGGCCACCACCGACGGCGGTGCCGGGTTGCTCTCCGCGCTCGGCGCGCGCCTGCTGGCGAGGGACGGTTCGGAGCTTCCCGACGGGGGCGGGAGCCTCGCCGACCTGCACCGCCTGGACACGGCCGGACTCGACCCGCGGGCCCGGTCCGTGCGTTGGCGGATCGCCTGCGACGTCACCAACCCCCTCCTCGGTGAGACGGGGGCCGCGGCCGTGTTCGGCCCGCAGAAGGGCGCCGCCCCCGACGACGTGCGCCTCCTGGACGCCGGTCTGCGCCGGCTGGCCGACGTGCTCGCCGAACTCAGCGGGGACGACGTCCGCGACCGCGCGGGCATGGGGGCGGCGGGCGGTCTGCCCGCACCGCTCACGGCGCTCCTGGGCGCCGAGGTCCTCCCCGGTTCCCGCATGGTCGCCGAGGTCCTGGACGCCGAACGCCTCATGGCCGACGCCGACCTGGTCCTCACCGGCGAAGGCCGGTTCGACGGACAGTCCCTGGGAGGGAAGGTGGTCGACGCCGTCCGCCGCCTCGCCCCGGCGGGCCGCCCCGTCGTGGTGATCGCCGGGGACGTCTCGGTGACCTCCGAGGAACTCCGGCGCTCGGGTGTCACCGCGGCCTTCTCCACCGCCCGAGGACCCCGCTCCCTGGAACGGATGCGGGAGGACGTCCTCGCCGACATCGAGTGGACGACCGCCAACTGCTGCCGTCTCCTCGCCCACCACTTCGCGTCCCCGGACGTGACGCGGGGGCCCCGACCGTGACCTCGTCGGCCCCGGCCCCGCGCCCGACCGCCTTCACGCCCCCGCCCGCAGGGGTGACACCAGGGGACGGTGCGCTCCGATCAGGCGGCAGACGAGGAGCAGACCCGCCGGCGCGGCCGTGACCACCGCGAGGACGAGGCCGAGCGGGGAGGGGAGTTCCTGGGTGAGCAGGAAGACGCCCACGACCGGCACGAAGACACCGAAGCTCCGACCCAGGGCGGATACGGACACCCGGGAGGTCAGCGGCGCGCCGACGAGCGATCCCGCCACGGCGGAGACCGAAGCCGACGTGGTTCACCGCCGGCCGTCCTCGGACCGTCCGGCCCTCGTCGCGCTCACCGCGTTCGCCGTCACCACCGCCGCGATCGCCGCCCAGTCCGGCCAGGCCAGGGACTGTTCCAGGACCACCAGCCCGGCCAACGCCGCCATCACCGGATGCACGCTCATGAACAGGCCGAAGAACCGGGCCGACACCCGTCGCAGGGCGTACAGGTCGCCCAGGAACGGCACCACGGAGGACAGGACCCCCGCCGCCACCGCACAACCCAGGGCCGCCCACGTCGGCGGCCCGTGCCACAGCACCCACATTCCGACCGGCAGGAAGACCAGCGCGGACACCCCCGCCGCGGCGGCCGCCCCCTCGACGCCCGGAACCCGCCGCCCCACCGTCCGATTGAGCAGGATGTAGGCCGCCCAGCAGGCGGCGGCCACCAGCGCCAGCCCGATCCCGAGATGGTCCTCACTGGGCCGGGGGCGCATGAGCACCGCCACGGCGCCCCCGGCGAGCAGCGCGCACACCAGATCCGGCCACCGTCGAGAGGAGGCCAACGCCACCGCCAACGGCCCCAGGAACTCCAGGGTCACCGCCAGCCCCAGCCCGATCCGGTCCACCGCCGAGTACAGGGTCAGATTCATGCATCCGAAGACCAGCCCCATGGCGACGATCGGCCACCACTGTTCACGGGTGAACGACCGTGGACGGGGCCGTACCACGGCGAACAACACCGCGGCCGCCACCCACTGGCGCACCGCCACCACACCGGCCGGGCCGATCACCGGAAAGGCCAGCGCGCCGACCGAGGCCCCGAGCTGATTGGACAACCCGCCGCCCAGCATCACGGCCACACCGGTGAGGCGTCCGTCCCCGAACCGGCCCGCGCCCTCGTCGCGCGCCTCCGTCGATGTCTCCATGCACGGATCATGCGGGCCCGCCGCACATGCGCAAAATGCATGCGACGCGTCTCACATACGCTGAGCGCATGGATGTGGAACTGCGGCACCTGCGCTGCCTGGTCGCCATCATCGACACCGGGACCTTCACCGACGCCGCCCTCGAACTGGGCGTCTCCCAAGCGGCGGTGTCCCGGGGCCTGGCCGCCCTCGAACGGGCACTCGGGGTCCGACTGCTGCACCGCACCAGCAGGGAGGTGACCCTCACCGCCGCCGGTCGACGTGTCCTCGCACGCGCCCGGACGGTCCTGGCCGAGGTCGACGACCTCGTGCGGGAGGCCACCGGCGGTCACCGTCGGCTGCGCCTGGGCCACGCCTGGTCGGCGGTCGGGCGGCACACCCGCCGGTTCCAACGACTCTGGGCGCAACGCCATCCCGATGTGGAACTGCACCTGGTCCGCACCAACACCCCCACCGCCGGGCTGTCCGAAGGACTGTGCGACCTGGCCGTGGTACGCGCCGGTGTCGACGGACGCCGGTTCGACGGCGCCGTCGTGGGCCATGAACGCCGCGTCTGCGCCCTCGCCTCCGACGATCCCTGGGCCCGACGGAGGTCCGTGCGCCTGGCCGAGATCGCCGATCGGCGCGTGCTCATCGACCGCCGTACCGGTACCACCACCGCTCATCTGTGGCCCGTCGACCGGCGACCGGTCATGGAGCACACACGGGACATCGACGACTGGCTCGCCGAGATCGCCACCGGCCGCAGCGTCGGGATCACCGCCGAGGGCACGATCGCCCAGTACCGGCGCGACGGGATCGTGTTCCGCCCGGTGCGCGACGCCCCGCCCATCCCGGTCCGCGTGATCTGGCGGCCCGAGGACCCCCACCCGGCCACCTTCGCCGCGGTGGCCCTGCTCGCCGAACTGTACGGCGGGGACCCACCCTCGACACGCCCCGCCGGCTAGGGCATCGGGGTCACCTCTCCCAGGGGCGCGAGGGCGGCGTCGAGGTCCACGTCCGCCCCCTTCAGGGTCGCGTCCAGGAAGGCGAGGGAGGCCGCCTCGGTGATCCGGGCCGGCTCCGCGCGTCCCAGGGAGCCGACGAGCGACGGGAACGGCGGGATCAGGAACGGGGAGTCGCTGAACGACAGGTGCGCGGTCCCCGGCACGGAGAGCACGTGACCGGGCGCGGTCGACGCCGCGAACACGCCGTCCAACGCCACGGCGTAGCGGATGTCGCCCTCCGGACTCCCCGTTCCGGCCGCCGCGACCAGCGCGAGCACCGGCTGCGACAGGGACGCCCCCTGGGGCAGCCGCGGCAACCCGTCCAGATCGATGACGGCGTCGACCCGTTGATCCCCGGACGCCGCCAGCAGTGCGGCCGCCCCGCCCAGTGAGTGTCCGGCCACGGCGACCCTCTCGGGGTCCACCAACCCGGAGAGGGGACCTTCGTCGGCGTTGGCCTCCTCCACCAGTCGGGTGAGCACCAGTCCCAGGTCGTCGGCGCGGATCCGCGTCCACTCGTCGGCGAGGCGATCGTCCTCCTCCGGGTCCCCGGTCGCGGTCAGGGCCCCGCGCACGACCGTGCCGTCGTCGAGGACGACGACCGCGGAGTCATAGGGGTGGTCCACCGCCACCACGACGTACCCGTGGCTCGCCAGGCCTTCCGCCCACACCGTGTTCTGGGTGCGGACCCCGCCCAGCCCCGGTGAGAAGAGCACCAGGGGATGGCGCCCCGCTGCGGGCGGAGCGTCGGGGACCGCGTGCGCCCGGGCCCGGGACGCGTCCTCCAGGACGAACCCGGGCATGCCCAGGCCGGTGGCCAGACCCTCGGCGACGATGTCCGCCTCCCGGGCGTCGCGCCCCAGGTAGAGCGCGCGCTCGCCGTCGGCCCCCGGTGCGGCCGGGTACCAGATCCGGGCGACGACGGTCCGCCGATCGGCCGGGTCGTCGGTCCAGGTCTCCTCCCGGTCGGGGTCCGTCCACTGCGCGGTGACCGCGCCGACCGGATGCGGACCGGACGGGACCGGGAAGACGGGAACGGGGATCGCCCACGCCATCGCGCCGCCACCGGTCGCCGCGACCAGACCGAGGAGGAGGGTCAGGACGATGACGGTCCTCCGCGTCCTTCCGCGGGGCGCGGGGCCCGTGGCGGGGGGCCACAGACGCAGCACCCCGAGGACCACCATCACGAGCGCGCCCACGGCGATCGGGTACCACTGCCAGCGCGGACCGGACACGAGACCGGCGACCGCGCAACCCGCGACGAGGACCAGCGCGGCGCACACCAGGGGGCGGCGCGCCCGGGCCGGGGCGCACAGGGCGAGGAGCAGCGGCGCGATCGAACCGAGGAGCGCGATCTCGGACCACGTCATGGGCGTCCTTCCTCCCGGTCGGGCGCGCCGCGGCGGCGGGCCCGCGATGACCCTACGAGGAGGCGGAGGGCGGGCGCATCGTCCTGTGGGAGGGGATTCGGGACCGGTCGACGGTGACGATCGTCGAGGTCGCCCGGACATGGAAGACCCCCGGAGGTCGCGGGTCCGGGGGCGTGCGGGTGCGGTGACGCGGGTTCAGCAGGCGTAGGTCTTACCGTCGGCGGCCTTGCCCCAGTTGCAGGAGCTGATCGCTCCGGTGGCCGTGTTGTCGTCCCGTGAACCCGGCTTCTTCAACCGGATGTCGGGGTTCTTCTTCGTGCCGTCGTTGGGTAGCACGTGACGTCCGTACCCCCGGTAGACGTGGTGGTTCCCCTTGGCGTCCCTGTGGTGGGTGCCGCTGCCGGTGTGCACGTACACCTTGGCCCCGGCCGGGAGCCTGTAGGCCGGAAGGGCGCGGCCGTAGGTGTTGGTCGTGATGTCGGGGACGTAGCCGCCGAGGTCGACCGTCTTCTTCGTGACGTTCTTGAGGACGAAGTACTCGCCGTTGAGGTTGACCTGCTTGTTGTTCTTGATGTCCGCGCCGGCGGCGTTGGGCCGCACGTGCGTGATCATGAGGGCGCCGGTCGTGGAGGCCGCCTGAGCGGGGGCCGGGACGACCAGGGTGGCCAGGGCTGCCGCTGCGATGAGAGCGGCACGCAACCTTTTCCGTGCCACATGGGCTCCTTGAGGTGACGGACCGAGGTCCGATGTCCGAAATACAGGAAAAGCGCACCCGCTGTTGAGGAGACTGTACTGATCGACGCCGGGCGAGGTGGCATGTTCCAGTTTTTTTCCGGATATTCGGTTGTCAGGTTTCTTTCCTTCGTGACTTCAATTTCGGTTGACCTTTTCGGTGATGGGTGGAAAGGGGCGTCTCCCGGTGTCGGATTCCTCACGAAGGAGGCGCCACGCCGACCGTGACGGTCACCGGTCCGCGTGTCCTCGGCCGGGTGTGCTCGCACTCACCGCCCCGTACCCGGCCGGTGACGGAGGAGGCGGTCGCGTGGCGTCGCCGGAGCGCCCGCGGGAGATCCCGTGCAAGCCCGCGTTCGCGCAGGTGGCCACCGTCGGATCGAACGCGGGGCCGCAGGTCGGCCCGGTACGGGCCGACGGGGGCGGGGAGTTCCTCCGGTCCGGTCGGACCACCGCCCGGCGGAAGCCCGCGAACCCCTCGCGGGACGGTCGGATCGCGGTCCGTGTCCTCGGCCCGAGCGATCCGTACGTGTGCGTCGAGTGCGGGGGACGGTGACGGGACCGGGGGAGGGCGACGGGGCCTTCATCGACGCGATGGCCCGCGAGCACCTCGACACCTCGTAATCCCTGGCACAGTGACGGTGAGAAGCGCGTGATCGTCCGCGTCCGCCTCGGGCGGTTCGCCGGGCGGTGATCCGGAACGGCCCCGACGGAGGGGCCGCGCCGCGCCCGGGAGAGGAGCACGACGGTGACCGAGGGTCGGATGGAGGGGGAGCGAATGGGGCTGCGCGAGCGCAAGAAGCTGGCCACCCGGCGCGCCCTCCGGGAGGCCGCGGTGCGGCTCGTGCTCGAACACGGCCTGGAGAACGTGACGGTCGAGGAGGTCGCCGCCCAGGTGGGCGTGTCCACCCGGACCTTCTTCAACTACTTCGGGACCAAGGAGGAGGCGCTCCTCGGGGATGTGCCCGGGGCCTTCGACGAGGACGACATCCGCGGATTCGTCCGGGGCGGTCCGACCGGAGACTTCACCGAGGATCTCATCACCCTGCTCATCGCCTTCCTCGTGGACACCGAGGACCTGGCCGCCCAGCGCGAGGAGATGCGGCTGCGCAAACGGCTGATGGACCGGGAACCGCAGCTCGTCCCCGGGGTGCTGGCGCGCTTCCACGATGTGGAGCGGGTGGTGGCCGGGGCCATCGCCGAGCGCCTGGGGGAGTCCCCCGAGGCGGACCGGCCCCAGCTGGCCGCGGTGGCGGCGATGGCGGTGATGCGCCACACGATGCGCCACCTCCACTATTCCGAGGAGGAGGACGTGGAGCGGGTCCGCGACAGGGTCCGTTCCGCCTTCCGCGTCCTGGGCGAGGTCTACGGCCCCGGAACGGGGTGACCGGGGCGGCCGGCCGCCCCGGGCGGGTGGGAACGCCCGGACCGGTGGGCGGGAACGACGCCCGTTCGTCGTACCCGGCCCCTAACGTGTTCCATGACTCACCGACTTCGTGGAACGCCGGAGACGGCGGCGACGTCGGATGTCCGCGGGCCCCTTCGGGGGTACGCCCCGCAGCCCCTTCAGGGGTGTCGGGGAGATGTCAGGGACGCTCCAGGGCTCTCCCCGATGGGAAAAGGCGCGGCGAACGGGCAGGCTGAGAACATGAACGATGAACTTCAGGGCAAGCGCTTCCGGCGCAGTGACGACAACCGCTTCCTGGCGGGCGTGTGTGGCGGTATCGCCGACTACCTCGGTGTCGACGCGAACATCGTCCGACTCGTCTTCGTGGCCCTCACCCTGCTCGGCTTCAGCGGCGTCTTCGTCTACATCCTCGCCTGGCTGATCATGCCGGGCGAGCACGAGCAGCACTCTCTGCTCGAACAGATCATCCGTAACTTCCAGGGAAAGCCGAGTCGAGACTGATGTGGAGCCTCAGAGCACACCCCGGGTGGGAACGCCGCGAACTGCGTCTGCCGCGCCAGGAGCGCGAGGTCGAAGAAGAGCGCGAGTCCGTCGTCGAGTGCGGCACGGAGAACAGGGGCCGCTGACCCCGCCCTTCGGGGCGGGGCCCGCGGACCACGGTCGTCCCGAGAGAGGCCGGGACGGCCCGGGGGTCGACCTCGGCCTTCGGGATCAGGCCGCGGCCTCGCTCTCCTGCATCTTGCGCGTGACCTCGCCGCTCATCCGTGACCAGGGGAGCGTCAGCAGCACCGCGCACGTGATCCCCAGCACCCCGGCGCTCACCACGACGGCGCCGGTGCCGAAGAACTCGGCGAAGAAGCCCGCCGCGAGGATCCCCAACCCCTGAGCGGCCTGGAGTCCGGCGGCGACCAGGCCGAAGGCCAGCGCCCGGCCCTCCTTGGGCACGCACAGCACGAACGCGGCGTTGGCCACGAACTGGTACGAGCCCGCGGCACCGCACAGGGCCAGCGCGGTCACCATGAGCCACAGCGGCGGTTGGAACAGCCAGATCAGCAGGGGGATCGAGGTCATGACCGCGAGCGGGCCCAGCAGACGGATCCGCGTCGGCGGGGGCACCAGCCGGGTCAGGATCAGCCCACCCACGAAGGCGCCGATCGGCGTTCCCGCCATGATGAGCCCGGCGGCCGCCTCGCCGCCACCGGCCTCCGCGGCCAAGGGGTTGGCCAACCCGTAGGGGACCATGTAGAGCCCGGCCAGCCAGGCCATCAAGGCCAGTGTGCGCAGCTTGGAGTCTCCGAAGACCAGCTTGGCGCCGCCCCCGGCCATCTTCAGGAAGCCGCCACCGCCTTCGCCCTGTCCCTCCCGGGCCGGGGCCGGTCGCGCCTTGACCCCGAACAGCACGATGAGGGCGGTCATCACGAAGACCGCTCCGTTGGACATCACGGTGATGTGCGGGCCGACCAAGGCCACGATGACACCGCCGGCCACGAGCCCCAGCAACATGCCGATCTGCGCGGTGAGCTGGATGATGGCCGTGCTGGCCACGTAGCGCTCGCCCTGGACGATCTCGGTCAGCATGGCGGCACGGGCCGCGGCGAAGGGGAGCGAGGGCAGGACCGAGCAGAACAACAGCGTCCAGATGGCCCACACCGGCATGCCGGGGATGCCGATGGACACGATGAGCGCGGCGCGGAGGAGATCACAGACCACCATCACCTGACGGCGGGGGAAGAGGTCGGCCAGCCCGGAGAGGAGGGGGCCGGCGATGATGGGGGGCAGGAACGTGACGGCGATGGTGATGCCGGCCGCCAACGGGGAGTCGGTCAGCTGGAAGACGAGGATGCTCGTCGCGATGTTGAGGAGGTTCCCGCCGATCATCGAGAGGGCGTGGGCCAACCAGACGGCGCGGAATTCACCGATCGCCATGACATCGCGGTAGCTGCTGCGCCAGGCGTCCTGCTGAGGGGAGGACGAGGGCTCGTGACCCTCGCCGTCAGGTGTCTTGTCGAGGCGCGGATTGGCCATCCGGCACTCCCTTACTGTTACAGGGTTGAAATCACGCTGTGTCGTGTCCCAATGACCAACCGTCCCGGAACGTGCGCCCCCTCGCAAGCCATTGAGGTGAATTCGTGTCTGATTCGTTGCTGCGCGTAATGGGTGGTGGGGTGATAGGGCGTTATGTGCGTGTTCGTGCCGTGCGTTGTCCGCGCAGTTCACTGCGGAATCCCCGTGTGAAAAGGGGACGCGCGCCCGCGCCCGGGGCGGCCGCGCGGAGGCCGCCCGTGCACGGAGAGCCCCGGAGGCGGGACCGGGTACCCATGGGGATGGAGGTTTCGGACGGTCACCCTGAACCGATCGGGGTGGCCGGGATCAGCCCCACCCCAGCTGATGGAGGCGTTCGTCGTCGATGCCGAAATGGTGCGCGATCTCGTGGACCACGGTGATCAGGACTTCTTCGACGACGTCCTCGCGAGTCTCGCAGATCGCGCAGATGTTGAGGCGGTAGATGAAGATCTGATCCGGCAGCACGCCGAAGTACATGTCCCCCCGCTCGGTCAGCGGAATGCCCTCGTAGAGGCCGAGCAGCCCGTCCGGCGACTCGTCCTGGACGGTGATCACCACGTTGTCCATGAGGCCCGCCAGCTCCGGCGGGATCTCGTCCAGCGCGTCGGCGACCAGTTCCTCGAACTCCCTGCGCGTCAGTTCCACCACACCCGCCATTGTGCTGCCCGGACGGTGGGCGGCGACACCGGGGGAGCGCATCCATGGACACAGGACGGGCACGGGATAGCGACATAACACACTGGACGGGAGGAAACATTGGGAACGATCCCCGTCAGCGGCATGATGGGGGGGTGTTGTCTTGGGAAACGATCCGCGCGTACGACTTCCGAGGAGCCGCAGGGCGGCTTCGCGAGGGCCTGATCCGGGTGCGTGACGGGCGGGTGTGGCGATGGTCCTGCGTCGTCGTCGCGGGGCTGGTCGGCGGATGGCTCGGCCTCGCCCTGGCCGGGCAGGTCGTCACCCCCATCGGGCCCGCCGACGTCACCTTGAGCCTCAGCCCCCAATGGCACGGTGAGACCGTCGTCAACGTGGCGCCCCTCGGACAGCTCGCCTTCGACACCCACAACGCGCCGTTGCGGCTGGAGGCGACGATCTCCGACATCCGGCTCTCCGCCGCCCAGGAGATGTTCGCCGACCCCGACGCCATCAACCGGATGGCCGCGGGGATCGGCTCCGATCTCCGCGAAGGCGTCATCGCCCTGATCGTGCGATCGCTGCTGGCCGCCGTCCTGGGCGCCGCCCTCATGGGTCTGCTGCTGTTCCGGAGCGCCTGGCGGGCGCTGGCCGGGGCCGGGGTCTCCCTGGCCGTGCTCGTGGGTTCGGGGGCCGCCGCCGGGCTCACCTTCAACCCGAGCGCCATCGCGGAACCCCGCTACACCGGCCTCATCGCGGGGGCGCCCCAGGTGGTCGGCAGCGCCGAGGAGGTCGTGGGCCGGTTCAGCGAGTACCAGGAACAGCTCGCGGGGCTGGTCGGCAACGTCGCGATGATCTACGAGGCCACCTCCACCCTGCCGGTGTACGAGGAGGACGAGTCGGTCATCCGGGTGCTGCACGTGTCCGACATCCAGCTCAACCCGGCGTCGTGGAGCATCATCCGCACCCTGCGGGAGCAGTACGCCGCCGACCTCATCGTCGACTCGGGAGACCTCACCGACCGGGGCAGCGCGGCGGAGGACGTCTTCGCCGACGAGATCGGCAAACTGGACGTCCCCTACGTGTGGGTGCGCGGCCGACACGACTCCATGGGCACCCAGCGCGCGGTGGAGGCCCAGCCCAACGCGGTGGTGCTGGACGGGGACGTCCTCGAAGTCGCCGGACTCACCCTGTACGGGGCGGGCGACCCCCGGTACACGCCCGACGCGACCCGGCTCAACCCGACCCTCCAAGGGGTGGCGGCGTTGGGCGAGGAGCAGGCCGCGGAGGTCATCGGCTCCCAGGAGGAGGTCGACCTCGTCCTCATGCACACGGGTACCCAGGCGGAGGCCTTCGACGGGGTCGTCCCGTTGGTCCTGACCGGCGGCGACCATCGGCGCTCCACGCGGCTCACCGACCTGGGCACCCGTTTCCTCGTCCAGGGCTCGACCGGCGGCGCCGGTCTGCGTGGCCTTGATCACGGTACGGGCAGACCGACCCCCTACCAGGCCTCGGTGTTGTACTTCGACTCCGAGACCGGGCGTCTCCAGGCCCGCGACGACATCGATCTGGGCGGGGTCGGCCTGACGTCGGCGCAGGTCGAACGGCACATCGAGGCCGACCCGGACCGCTCGCTGGGAGAGCCCGACCCCGATGCCGAGGAGGAGGGCCGGGAGGACCGGCGCACCCCCTGACCCGAAGGGGGGTGCGTGTTCCCGCAGGTGGCGAAGCCGCTGTCGGGCCGGCCGAATCGCTTTGGCGTTGGTGGGAATCTCCCCTATGCTGGACCTGTCACACGGGCCCCCATCGTCTAGCGGCCTAGGACGCCGCCCTTTCAAGGCGGTAGCGCGGGTTCGAATCCCGTTGGGGGTACGAAGCGGTTCGACCACTGTCGGATGTCTGGCAGAATGGAACCGCGGACGCGGACCGGGGAAACCCGGGACGACGACCGAATAAGGTCCTGTGGAGCAGCTAGGAGTGCTCGCCACCCTGTCAAGGTGGAGGCCGCGGGTTCAAATCCCGTCAGGACCGCGCTCGCCGATCGATCGGCGGATTCGGCTAGGTAGCTCAGTTGGTACGAGCGTCCGCCTGAAAAGCGGAAGGTCGGCGGTTCGACCCCGCCCCTAGCCACAAACCCAAGACATGCAAAAAGGCCCCGCCACCTGCGCAAACAGGTGACGGGGCCTTTTCGTGCCTCGGTGGTTGTCGGTGGACGGCGGCGGGTCTCGGTGGACACCCGCGCTGAATACGCGCTGAAGTTCCAGGCGGCTCAGTAGCGGCGGCGGGTCTCCTCGATCTGGCGCTTGGCGCGGTCCTCCTCGCCCACGAGGCACTTGGCGTAGATCTTCTTGAGTACGGCCACGCTGTGCCCCGCCCACTGGGCCACGAGCGTCTCGGAGACGCCCGCGTTGAGCCACGTGGACACGCAGGTGTGCCGGAGGTCGTAGGGCCGCTTCGCGAGCGGAGAAGCCGCCTCGGCGTCGACGGCCGCCTGGACGATTTGACCGCCAAGGCGGTCCAGCGCGCTCTGGGCGTGAAGGACGACGGGGTGTGGGGGCCGCCGGTCACGGTCCGGGCGATGCAGATCCGGTGCGGTCTGCGCGGTGCCGGGGTCGACGGCATCCTGGGGCCGCAGACCATCCGTGCCGTGCAGCGCCGGTGAGGTCTCACCGGCCGGGCGGTGGACGACATTTGGCCGTCCATCCGGTCCGTGTCGGCGAAGGGGATCGTCACCTTCACCAGCGCGGTGGTCTCCCAGACCACACGGGGGTTGCAGGAGACGGTGAACGCGGGCCGCTTCTGATCTGTCGGTGTCGACGGCTACCTTCTATCCGCCCTGAGGGCGGACGTACAGAGCCCCACTCCCCCGTAAGGGGGGCGGGGCTTCCTTCGTCATGCCGGGGTCAGACGGCGTTCTCTGTGACCCTGAGCTGGGCGAGGTCCAGGTGTTCCGCGCGGCGCGCGAGCAGGTACAGGTGCCTGGCGCTCCGCTCTTGCTCCTTGACCAGGGAGAACCCCTGGGTCTCGTAGTACTTGACCAGCTCAGGGAAGAAACAGCCGCGCCGCACCCACCGACGTCCCTGCTGTGCCGCCCGGTCGACCGCCCACAAGGCGATCAGCGTACCGGGCTTGTGCTCCCGGTATGCGGGGTTGGTGACGGTCGTGAACAGGTACAGGGACTCCTCGGCGGCCTCTTCGGGGGTCCAGTCCTTCGGTGGCGCGTCCGTCGTCACCGTCGTGCATCCGACGATGCGATCCTCGGCTTCGAGCACCCACATGAACCCGGCCCCGGCCTGCCCGGCGAGGTCGTCGACGTTCTCCCGCCAGGACACCAATCCGCGCTCTTCCATCCACGTACAGCGTGCGGTGATCATCGCAGCGACGTCGGGGGTGTCCGCCTCGGTCGCGGGACGCATGGTGAACACGGGCAGGGTCCTCTCAGTACAGGAAGGCGGTGACGGACAGGTGCAGGCTCAGGACCTCCAGGATCTTCGCGTCCTGCTCCTCGGAGTAGGTCGCCGGGTCCAGCCGTGCGGCCGACCGGCGCAGCCCGTCGGGGTCCACCAGGCCCTCCTCGAACAGGGGTGAGCCCTCGGCCAGCATACGAGCGAACAGCTTCGGCGCGTGGGTGGTCAGGGACGCTGCGATGACCTCGGCGAAGGACTCCCGCTCGACCGGGTGCACGACGTCCTCGCTCATTCCGAGCGCCCGCAGGCGGCGCCGCTGGAGCTGCTTGAACTCCCGCCACGCGTAGGGGAGTTGTTCGCCGAGTACGACCATGCCCGGGTCGGCGAACGGGTGCACCGGCCACAGCCCGTGCCGCAGCAGCACGGGGGCGGTGGTCTCCAGGGAGAGCAGGGTCATGGAGTTGATCAGCGCCGGGGGTGCGATCCCGTCGTCGGAGAACTCCAGGACGCCGCGGGCGCGCGGCCCGACCCAGGGCAGGATCTGGGCGTCGGTGATCTCGCCGAGCCCCTTGTGGGGTTCTTCCTCCTGGGTGAGGGCGACCATCTCATCCCCGCCCAGGCCGGTCACCACCGTGCGGGCTCCGCTGGCGGCGACCATGCGCGCCATCTCCACGAACGGCACGTGCAACGGCTCCTCGTAGGGGGAGACCACGAGGCCGTTGACCCAGGGGCAGTCGGGCGAGAGCGGGAGGTGGCGCATGGCGTCGACGACGAGGTCCGGTTCGGCGAACGCCACCCGGGAGCGCATCTCGGCGCGGCGCCGGATCTGCTGCTCGCGCCCCGGTCCGCCGATCAGCAGGGTGGCCGTGGGGAACCGGCCGGGGTACCGCTCGGCGGCCCGGGTGGCCACGGTGCCCGAGTCGAACCCGCCGGTCAGGTGGAACAGGGTGGTGTCGTGCGCCCAGGGACGGCGGTCCATCGCCGTGTCCATGGTCGCGATGAACGCGTCCAGGACATCGGCGTTCGGTGCCAGCTCGCGGGGGGTTCGGTGCAGGGCGGGCTCGGGATAGGTGATCCACAGGGACCCGCCGAAGTGCGCGACCGCGCGCTCGGTGAGCCGGTGCACGCCCCGGTACAGGGTCTCGGCGGAGTACCGGGGCCGGTAGATCAGCAGCCGGGCGGCCTCCTTGGGGTTGATGCCGGTGACGTGGCCGCGAAGGTCGGCCATGTCCCAGGACCCGATCAGAGTGGTGTCGTCGGAGGCCAGGTACAGGGGCGTGGTCCGGGCCGGTCCGGCGGTGACGCGCACCGGCAGGCCGGGTTCGGCCTCCACGAGCACGAAGTCGGTCGGCCAGCCGGTGACGGCGCCGAGGGCCTGGTCGTACTCGGCGGGGGTGAGGGCCCGGACGCCGGGGTCGCAGGCCGGGCGGTCGGCGACGCGCTCGCGGACCACGAGCAGGGTCCGGCGCCCGTCGGTCGCGGCCAGGTGTTCGACCATCGGGTGGTCGAAGGGCTCGACCGTGCTGCGCTGGTCGAGGGTGCTGTAGCACGCCCCGGACCAGTGCCAGGTCGGATTCTCGCTGTAGGGGGTCAACTGCAATCGCAACATGGGAGGCTGCTCCAGGGCGTGCGCTCAGCGGATCAGATGACTAGACGGCGGTGGTGTCGTAGGTGTGCGCGGCGTCGCTGCTGCCCGCGCACTTCTTGTACTCGTGGCTCTGCTCGGCGCTCTGTACGACCGAGCGCCCGGCCGTGGCGAACAGGCCGGTCGGCGGAGCCGTGCTCGGCGGCGGCATGAAGTCGCTCATGTCTCTCCTTCGGGTTGTGTGGGTGAAAGGTGCCAGAGGGCTTATTCCCTTTGGCGTGCCGTCCCCTCCTTGGTGAGGAGGCGGCCCCGCGCGGCCGGGCAGGACGGGCATGCGCCCAACCGCGCGGGAGTTTGCTGGGAGGTGGGGTGGGGCCACCGGCTCTCCCCGGTCCGGTGACCCCACCGGGATCGGTCACGCCCCTCTCCTCACAAGGCGTGATCTCCATGAGGGTCTACGGGGTGTCGGCTAGGTCGGTCGCGTCGAGGATCGCCATCGCCAGGGATCGGTCCGCGCCCGCGATGGTGAGGAGCGCGGAGAACTGTCGGGCCTGGTCGACATCGAGCGCCAGGCGGATCTTCTTGGGGCCGACGGCCGCCGTGGTGACCACCTCGGTGGTCTGCGGGGGCCGGTCCACGGGTCGTCGCGGAGCAGGCTCACGGTCACTCCCGCGCGGGTGGCCACCTCGTGTGTGTGGCGCAGGGTGGTGTCCTCGGTGCGGTGGTCGCTCATGCACCACCGGGGGCACAGGTCGGGCATCGTCGTCGGCTTTCGTTGTTGTTCGGGCGGGCCCGCGCACCCGGGGGGCTCGGGGTGTGCGGGGGTCTAGTCGTCGGGGTCGTCCACGGGGCTTTTCCTTCGGGGGGTGGAGCCCGCGCACCCAGGGGACGGTCACCGGGTGCGCGGGGGCCTGTCAGGCGCCCAGGCTGGCGTCGATCAGCTCGGCGGCCTTGGTGAGCGCCGACGCCACATCGCCGTCCTGCCGGGTCGCGGTGAGGAGCACGGCCAGCGCTCGGGCCTGCGCGGCGTCCAGCCGGAGCTGGACGGTCTCGGGTTCGACCCAGGTGGTGACGCAGACCTGGGGACGGCCCCTCTGGCCGGTCACCTCGTCGTCCTGTTCGACGTAGACGGTCACCGGGTGTCCGGTCTCGTCGTGCAGGAGCCGGATGTGGTGAGCGACGTCGGACGAGGGCTCCAAGGTGTGGTCGTTCTCGCACCACTTCGGGCAGGAGAGCATGGGCGGGGCCTTCCGGGGGCGGGGGAGCTGTTCGAGGGGGGACACCCAGCGGGCCGGGTGGAGTCGTTCCGGGGCGGTGCGGCAGACCCGCAGGTGTGGGCCGAGCATCGCCCCGTACACCTCTCGGCCCTCGATGTCCGAGCCCAGGTGGTGGATGGTGACACCGAGCTGGTGGGCCCATCGCCACAGGGCGTTGCGGGTTTCGGTCTCGCGAACCTCGAACACGGTGCGGGGTCGGGTGCTCATCACTGGCGCACCTCCCGTATCCGGGCCCGGCGCAGCTCGGCGGCGGCGGACACCGCCAGGTCGGCCAGCCGCTCCAGGGCGGCGATCCGCTCGTCCGGGTCGTCCGTGCGGACGACTGTCGGGGTCACGTCGATGTAGCACCCGGCGACGACCAGGGACATCGCCGATCCGTTGACCAGGTCGTGGGTGAGGCGGACGTCGTCCTCGGTCAGGTCGGTGACGGTGACGACGGTGGTCGCGTTCATCGGGGTCCTCCCCGGAGTATCTGGTGGGCGTCTCGTACGAGTGGGAGGACCGTCTCAGCGGAGGTGACCCACATGGCCGTCAGGTCGGGGAGGAAGGGACGGAGCCGGTTGGCGCGGCGGCGCTTCTGCTTCGGGGTGTTCACGATGCGCTCACCGCCTCGGGCATCCGCTCGCGGACAACGATGAGCGCCGTGATGAGCGCTTCCACGTACGGGGCGTCCAGGTCGTCCAGCTCGGTCTGCAGGTGCAGGGTGACGCCCGGGGCGAGGTCCATCAGGACGGCTCCAGGGCTCATGCCCGGCACATCGGCGGCCCAGGTGAGGGCCACGTCGGCAGCGTCGGGCTGGGTGATGGTCACCTGCCGCACGTGGGTTTGGGTGGTCACCAGGCCGCTCACACTCCCACCCCCAGGTGCTGCCACTGGCGGACGGCGGTGCCCAGCTCCCGCAGGTCGGGGTGGGGGAGCTGGGTGGAGATGTCCCGCAGAACGGCGATTCCCAGCCGGTCACGGTCCTGGGCGCGGCGGCGCCGCTCCTCTTCCCAGGCCCGGTAGTAGGGGCGGACCGGGGTCTCATCGAGGACGGGCGGGCGCCACGTCGGAGCGGAGAGCGGGGCGGTCCACCTCGGGGGGTGGGTGACGGGGATGCGCCGGGCGGTGCGGCCGTGCAACGGCGGCCGGGGCCGGCGCCCGGGCGCGGGCTGGGTCGGCCGGGCGTGGCGGCCCCGCGGGGGCGGGGCCAGTCTGCGCCACAGCATCACGAAGAACTGGATCAGGTAGCGCACAGGGCGCCTCCTCGTTCGGGCGCCGGATGGGTGGTCCGGCAGGGGCACTTAGGTGCCTCCATGGTGTCCCATCGTCACCAAATCTGCAATATCCATCTAGGGTGAATAATGAGATCTAGATGAACTGGTCGCCAAGTGTGAACGGTGCGAGAAATGTCTGATTCGCAAGCACGGAGCGTAGGATCGAAGGCCAAGAAGTCCGCCAAAGCAAGGAGTCTTGCGCCGTTGCCCGCCAGCCCGACGTTGAGAAGAAAGCGCCTGTCGCGGCAGCTCGACGCGCTGCGCGAGGCGAACCATCTGACCGTGGATGCCGCTGCGAAGAAGGCGAAGTCGCTCCGGCCGGATCGACCGTGGTCAGCGGCCAAGATCACCAGGATGGAAAACGCAGACTGGAAGAGACTCCACACCGATGACGTCCTGACGCTGCTCGACGTCTACGGGGTGACCTCCAAGGCAGAACGGGCGTCCTACGTGCGCACCGCCACGGAGGCGTCTCAGACCGGGTGGTGGACCAACTACAACGACGTCCTGGGCGCGGGTCTCTACGTGGATCTGGAGACAGAGGCGATTCGTCTCCGCACTTACGAGTGCCTGTACATTCCCGGCCTACTGCAGACGGAGGAGTACGCACGCGCCGTCATCAGTGCTGGCACTGCGGACGAACGAGAGGTCGAGCGCAGGGTTGAGGCGCGCATGATGCGGCAGACCTTGATGGAGCACGGGCAGGGCCCGAGGCTGTGGGCGATCATCGACGAGGCGGCATTCCACCGGATTCCGCCCGAGGTCATGGACGGCCAGATCCAGAGGCTCCTTGATGCGCAGTTGCCGTCGCGGCGTGTCCAGATCCAGGTGCTGCCTTACAGTGTCGGTCCGCATGCCGCGATGACAGGCCAGTTCGTCATCATGGATTTTCCTGCTGACCCGAGCACCCTCTACCTCGAACAGGCCATGTCCAGTCTGTTCCCTGAGGATTCGGTGGTCCTGGAACACTACGAGGGTCTGTATGACCGCGTACACGCGCAAGCGTTGTCCGTGGATGACTCGTGCCGCTTCATGCAGGAACTCATCACCAAGTAACCGAGTAGAGGACCGTCCGATGCTTACCGACACCCACACCGAGCCGATCTTCCGTAAGTCTTCCTACTCCTCCGCGCAGGGCGAGAACTGCGTGGAGGTCGCGGACTTGCCCAGCGGCGCTGCGGTTCGCGACAGTCAGCACCCTCAGGACGGCCACCTGACTTTCTCCGGCGACCAGTGGTCTGCGCTTCTCGGGGCGGTGCGCTCGACCAGCCTGTAGTACGCATACGAAGAGGGCCCCCGACGACGTCGAGGGCCTTCCCCGTGCTTTACCTAAGCACCCACCACGGAGTGTACTCGCGTTCGGGCGCCTACTGCTAGCCGTCGGGATGGAGCGATGATGCCCAGTCTTGATGCTCAGAAAATGCCCAGAAGTGAGGAGGGTGTCACTCGAAGGTGAGGTCGGTCAGCGTCCACTCCTCGCTGCTCTCGTCGGTGGCCACCGTGCAGGTGTAGGAGGTGCTGGCGCCGTCGTGGGTGACATCCCCCGTCACCTCGTACGTCCACACGTCGGCGTCGGCGACGGCCGCCTCGGTGCCGGAGAACTCGGCGGTGGTGTCCAGCTCGCGCTGGACGAAGTCCTCGCACATCACCTCGGCGTCGACGGTCATGCTCTCCGGGGTGGTCTCGCCGCCTCCGCACGCGGTCACCGCGGCGGCCAGGAGGAGGGTGGTGGGGATCAGGGCGCGGGTGCTCATCACGGCTCCCTCGGTCGGGGGGTGTTGTCGGCATCCTGGCACGGCGGCGGTCGGTGCGGTAGCGGTTCTCCGGAAGGGGTTGCGGTGGCGGACGCTCGCCGCTACTGTCTGATCCACATTCCGCCTATGCGTTTCTCGCTCAGGTCGGACGTGGAAAGACGCAGGTGGCTACATCGCTCAGGCTTTTAGACCTGAAAAGCGGAAGGTCGGCGGTTCGACCCCGCCCCTAGCCACAAACCCAAGACATGCAAAAAGGGCCCGTCACCTGTGCGAACAGGTGACGGGCCCTTTTTGTGCCTCGGTGGTTCTCGGTGGACGGCGGCGGGTGCCGGTGGACACCCGCGCTGAATACGCGCTGAATTTCCGGTCGGCTCAGTAGCGGCGGCGTGTCTCCTCGATCTGGCGCTGCACGTACACGACGCCCAGATCGGCCTGCGCCGCCCCCGTGGGCCCGGCGGTCGGGCGAGCTGCTCCGGGCTCCGCGCCGCCCTTCTGGCGTGGGCGCCGGGCGTTCGCGGACCACCGGGCACGGCAGGCGTCGTGTGGGGGCGCTCCGTTCCCGGCCGTCCCTTCCGGCTTTTCCGAGAACCCGAGGGGGACGCGGCGGCCTTCGTGTTTATGGTCGGAGTCTCTCGGTGATGAGGGTCGATGGTGGCGAGGATGAGGACCGGGGGGGTCGCCGATGACCGGCGAGAAGGCGTACGAGCGGATCGCGGAGGACCTGCGGGGGCGGATCCGGTCGGGGGAACCGGCCCCGGGAGACCGACTGCCTTCGGAGGCGGCGTTGGGCGAGCGCTACGGCGAGGGGCCGCCGACGGTGCGGCGGGCGCTCGGTCTCCTCTTGGGGGAGGGGCTGATCGAGAGGCGGCCCGAGGGCGGCGACGTGGTGCGCGAGCCCGGGAGCCGGGTCCGGCGTTCCAACGACCGGCACCAGTGGGAGAAGAACCGTGTCCGGGCGGATCTGGAGGAGCGACTGTCCACGGGCGCCATCGAACGCGACACGGGCCTGGACGTGGACGACCTCGTGTTCAGCGCGACCTACGAGCGCGTGAAGGCGGACGCCGTGCTCGCGGGGGTCTTCGGGCTGGCCGAGGGGGACGACCTCCTGGAACGCCGCTACCGCACCCGGCACAAGGACGGACGCTTCCCCTTCGAGCTGGTGCGCTCGTACCTGGTGGTCGGTCTCATCGAGGAGAACCCGGACCTGTTCGACCAGGCCGCGGAGCCGTGGCCGGGAGGAACACAGAGCCAGCTGGACAGCGTCGGCATCGAACTCGACCGTGTGGTGGAGCGCGTCATCTCCCGCCCGCCGACGGTGGAGGAGGCCGGCGAACTCGGTCTGAGCGCCGGGGTGGCGGTGATGGACGTGCGGAAGACGTCGATCGACACGCTCGGGCGGGTCGTCGAATGGTCGGAGATCGTTCTCTCGGGTGATCGGACCGAGGCGGTCTTCACGACCCGCCTCGACCGTTGGTGATCGATGTTCCGGGTCGGACCGCGGTCGCCGCGTGACGGCGTGACGGCGTGACGGCGTGGCGCGTCGGTGGCGGGCGGGGTCGGAAACCCGTTGCCGCCCCGCCGGGGCCGCGCCAGGGTGGACACCATGGACGAGCATGAGGACAAGGGACTGAACGCCGACGGGACGATCGCCCGGGAGGGCTCTCTCGATCTCGTGGACCCGGTGTTCGCGCCGGTGGTCGAGGCGGCGCGGGAGCGGATCGCCCGGACCTACGGCGACGCCCTGCACGGGGCCTACCTGTACGGCAGCGTCCCGCGCGGGACGGCCCGCCCGGGGCGTTCGGACCTGGACCTCATGCTGGTCTTCCACGAACCCCCCACCGAGGGGCACCGGGCCGCCGCCCGGCTGATCGAGGCGGAAATCGACGCCGCCTTCGAGCCGGTGGACGGGGTCGGTGTCCTCCTGGAGGGAGCGGCGGCGATCCTCGACGACCCCCACGACGGTGGTTTCTTCGTCTCGCGCCTGTGCACGCCGCTGTTCGGGGCCGACCTCGCCGACCGGCTGCCCGCCTACCGCCCCACCTCGCTGCTGGCCCGGGAGACCAACGGCGACCTGTACCTGTTCCCGGAGCGCTGGCGGGCGCGGGCGGCGGACGCCGACACCGAGGCGGCCGTGCGCGCCCTCGTGCGCGGTTCCTCCCGCAAGACCCTCCGCAGCGCCTTCACCCTGGTCATGCCGGTCTGGGGCGGGTGGACCAGCGATCTGACGCGATCGGCGGAGGTCGTCGGCCGGTACCACCCCGAGTGGGCGGGGCCGCTGTGGCGCACCGCAGAGGTCGCCCTGGACCCCGCCGCGGACCGGGGGACGCTGCGCATGATCATCGACGACCTCGCACCCCGTGTCGCCGACGAGTACCGCAGGGTCCACGGGGAGAAGGCGCCCCGGTGACCGGGACCACGGCCGATGGGCGGTTTTTCAGGTAATGTCCGGCTCCGTGAGCCACGTGACCGCTTCCGACGGAACCCGCATCTGGTACGACGTCCTCGGAGAGGGCGACCCCCTCCTGTTGTTCAACGGCCAGTCCCTGGACCACGAGATGTGGGACGGGCCGCACGCCGCCCTGGCCCGTCGGCACCGGGTGGTGCGGATGGACTTCCGCGGTACCGGGGACAGCGGCGCCCCGCTCGACGAGCCCTACACCCTGGACCTGTTCGTCGACGACGCCCTGGCCGTTCTCGACGCGCTGGGCATCGACCGAGCCCACGTCTACGGGTTCTCGATGGGCGGCAAGGTCGCCCAGCGGTTCGCGGTCCGCGCCCCCGAACGCCTGGGCGCCCTCGTCCTGGGCGCCACCGCCCCGGGCGGCCCCCACGAGGTGGAGCGCCCCCGCGAGTCCACCCTGGCCCTGCGCCGGGCGGGCACGGCGGCCGGGCGCGAGATGATCGGGCCGCTCTTCTACTCGTCGGGGTGGGCGGCCGCCCACCCCGACACCGTCGCCCGCGTCCTGCCGCGCGGTCCGCTGCGTGCCCAGCGCCTGCACTTCGGGGCGAGCGGCGGCCACGACGGATGGGACGCGCTGCCCTCGATCCAGGCGCCGACCCTGGTGGTGCACGGAGAGGACGACGAACTCACCCCGGTCGGCAACGCCGCCCTGCTCGCCGAGCGCATCCCGAACGCACGTCTGCTCGTGCTGCCCGGCCTGCGCCACGGTTACCTGCACGAGGACGAGGCCAAGGCCACCCGTGAGGTCCTCGACTTCCTCGCCGGGCACCCGCTGGGGTGGTCGGCCGACCGCTCCCGCTGACTCAGCCCCGCACGTCCCCGGCCGGGGCGGGCTCCCGGACGTCGGTCCGGCCTCGACGCCGCAGGTACAACTCGGCGATGAGGAGGTTGGGCACCCAGCACAGCCACGCGATCGCCGGATAGACCGCGACGAAGAGGTCCTCCTCCCCGTACTCCGGGCCCATCAGGGGGGCGAGGGCGGCCATCGACAGCGGCAGCAGCACTCGCAGCATCACCCCCGCCATGGTCAGCGAGAACGCGCGCACCATCCACTTCCGGTGGTCGGCGTACCGTCCGCCCCTGACCGCCCGCCACCCCGCCGCGGCGGTGGTGAACCACAGCACGGCCAGGAGAATGAAGCCCGTCTGCGCGATCGGGCCGTAGGTGCTCATCACCGCGACCACCAGCCCCGAGACCGCGCCCGGGAACACCCCCGCGAACAGGTGGATCCGGCCGATCACGCGGTGGGCCCCGCCGCGCCGCAGCGCGGGCCACAGTTGCAGCGGAGCGGTCACCAGGGCGATCACCGAGCACATCACATGGACGACGAGGAACGGGTAGTGCAGGGCCCAGGGGCGCAGGCCGACCCTGGACTCGTCCGGATCGAGGCCGACGTAGGCGCCGACGGACACCAGGGCGATCAACGCGCACAGGACGGTCACCGCCGTGAGGGAGACCACGCCACGACGTCGGCGGGCGGTCGGAGCGGCGGGGGGAGGAGACGGCATCGGTGGTCCCTTTCGAGGGGTGAACGCTTCGTCTCCACTCTGTTCGCCCCCGGGCCGTGGCGGTATCGGGATCCCCCCGGAAGATTCCGGCCCCGCGGGCCCCCGGCCGACACCCCTCCCCGAGTACCCCTGGGGGATCTCAGGGTCCTTCCGGGTCGGCGTGTGCGGACACGGCTCCCCCGGAGGGACCACCGGCCTCAGGCCTTCGGCGGAGGGCCCTTCGGGCCCCGTCGGCGGGCCGGTCGCGGTCCCCGGGTCACATCGATCCGGCCCGGTCGAGGATCCGGGCGGCGGACGCGGTCAGGGCCGCGGTCTCCTCGGGGGTCTGATCCGGGTCGGTCGAGCGCGTCCCCATCGCTTCGTCCACCGGTCTCACCGCGTCGCCGTCGGTGCACGCCGGGGAGGCGTCCGGCAGCGCGCCGGCCGCCGCGCGCACCGGAGGCGGGAACGTCCCGGCGAGCGACACCTGCGCCAGGATCAGCGCCGACATCGACACGTCCAGGTCGGCCTCGCCCACCCGCGCGTTCGTCCGGTCGATGAGCACCGGACCCGCGTCGGTCAGCACGATGTCGTCCGGGCGCGGGTCCACGTGCGGCATGGACCCTGCACCTCCGCCGGGCGCGGGCGGGGCGTACAGCCGCGTCCGGAGGTCGGCCGTCACCCGGGTCGTCTCCCGCGCGGAGATCCCGTCGGTCAGCGCCGCGTGCGACAGGGGCGGTCAGTGCGGCCGCTCCATCACCGGTTCGGGCCCGTCGACGGCGTGCACGCGCGGTACGGGGAGACCGAGACCGGTCGCGTGCCGCGTCATCGTCGCCTCGGCGGCAGGGGAACGGCCGTCCCGGTCGCGGCGGAACACCGGCGGATCGTCCAGGGCGAAGACGTCGGCGTCACGGCCGGACGTCAGTGGTTCGGATGCCGGGGGCTCGGGAGCGGCATGGGGGATCTCTAGTGCCGGAACCGTCAGACGGGTGGGGGAAGGTCGCAGCGCAGCCGGTCCAACAGGCGGCGGTCCTTCTTGGTGGGTCGGCCCGCGCCCCGGTCCCGCCGGATGACGGGGATCGTCGCCTGGGCCGGGAGCTCGGGCGTGTTGTCCACGTAACACCGGGCCGCCAGCGGCGCGCCCACCCGCTTCTCCAGGACGTGGCTCACCTCGACGATCCGGGTGGTGCCGTGCAACCGCACCCGGACCTCGTCGCCGGCCTTCACCACGGAGGCGGGTTTGGCCGGGCGGTCGTTGACCCGCACATGGCCGCCACGGCAGGCCTGGGCGGCGTCGGACCGGGTCTTGGTGAGGCGGACGGCCCACAGCCAGCGGTCGACCCGGGTGCTGTCGGGGCCGGACGGAAGGGGGGCCGATGCGTCGCTCACGCGCGGGATCCTCTCCGAGGGACGGGAACACGGTCGGACGTTCGAGGCGTCTTGAGCCACTTTATGGGGACGACGGTACGAACCACTCCGGAGTCGCGCTAGAGTTGTACCAGCAACGAGGTCCTGTGGAGCAGCTAGGAGTGCTCGCCACCCTGTCAAGGTGGAGGCCGCGGGTTCAAATCCCGTCAGGACCGCAGTGGAAGGCCCGGCACCCCAGGTGTCGGGCCTTCGCCGTTCTCGGGGCTGCGATCGCCACCACGGGGGCGGTGCGTGCGGGGCGACCGAGAGCGGCCGGGGGACGATGGGGAACACGGCGGGCACGGACGGGGCGGAGCCGTTCACCGGAGGCGGGGAGCGGGCCGTCGGGCACCACCGCTCGGGGGAGGCACGACCGTGACCTATCGGTACGCCGTGGAACGGACCGACCGTTCGGCGTTGGCGAGCGGGCAGGTGCTCCGCTCGGCGCCGGGCTTCCCGGGTTTTCCGGTGCGGCTGGCGAGCGAGCTCTTCCAGCGGGCCGCGGTGCACGTCGGGCGCACGAGCGTACGGCTGTGGGACCCCTGCTGCGGGAGCGGATATCTGGCGACGGTCCTGGGCCTGCTCCACCGGGAGCGGATCACCGCCGTCCGCGCCACCGATATCGACCCCGACGCGGTAGGGCTGGCCGCGCGCAACCTGCGGCTGTTGACCGCGGAGGGCCTGGCGGAACGCGAGGAGGAGCTGCGCCGCGCGGCACGCGACTTCGGCCGCCCCTCCTACGTGGAGCGTGCCGAGGACGCCCGGGGCCTGGCCCGAGGGCTGGCCGAGGCCGGAGGCGACCTGTCGCACGAGGCGGCGGTCGCCGACGTCTTCACCCTCACCGAGCCGGTCTCCGCCGACCTGGTCGTCACCGACGTCCCCTACGGCGACATGACCCACTGGTCGGGCGAGGTCCCGGGCTCGGACCCGATGGGCGCGACGCTCGCCTCGCTCGGCCGGGTCCTGCCCCCGGAGGCCGTCATCGTGATCACCGCGCGGACGCGTCGCGTCGCCCTGCCCGAGGGCGTGCGCGCGCTGGAGCGGGTCAAGATCGGCAACCGGGCCGCCGCGCTGGTGCGCGCCCGCGACCTCGCCTCCTGACCGCGCCCACGGGACGTGTCCCGGCGGCCCTGGGCGGACCCGCGACGCGATCGGGATCGTCGTCCGCGTCGGGCGGCGCCGGCTCTTCCGGGCGGGGCCGGCTCTTCCGGGCGGGGCCCGGACGACGGACCGCCGAGGTCCCGTGCCCGCACGGTCGGCGTGAACACCGCGTCGACCGTACGGGATCGCCCCGCCGTACCGTAGTGCGACGGCCACCGTCCGACTTCCGCCCGTACGGCGGTCCCTTGCCGCGGATGTCGACCTCAAGGTCGGATCTGCCGCGATTGTCACCCTTGTCGGTGTGGGACGCGTGACTTCCGAGTCGGACCAGGCATATTCATTAAGGGAATGCGGCAGGTGCCGGATGCGGGCCTTCGAACGGGGTGTCATCTTCATGGAGGCGAATGGCAAAGCGAGTGCCGTGCTGTTCCGCCTTGATGCGCGTTCGGCCCGCCCGCAGGCCTCGGAAGACGGTGGGGAGCAGTTCGGATGCGTCGATCCTGAAGGTGATGTGTTCTACCGCGACCATTGGAGTCACGGCCGTACGGCGCGTTCGGCATTCTTTGTCAACCGCACCGTGTTCTTTTTTCGGGATGTTCGTGTAAAAGGCGAGAACATCACGTGGGAAACCCGCGAGGCCGATGATCCGCCGTCGGGGGCGGGTCGCCCCGAAGGCGAGGCCCGACGTCGTCCGCGCGGTGCCGCCTCAGACCTTTCACACGCTGCGCCACCGGCGGTCGAGCAGGGGAGGGGCCCGTGAAGGATCGGGTCGGTCTCCTCGACCGGGAGGGCGACGGTCGCCCCGACGGGCTCTCACCGACGCGCGGTGGCGATCACGGTACCGACGACGGCGGAGGCGGTTCCGGCCGCACCGCGCGAGGAGGTTGCAATGAGGACCACAACCGACCGGTCCGGGGCGGAGGACGCCGTGCCGGCCACCGATACCGGGTCGACCACCGGGTCGACCCGGACCGGCTGGCTCGACACGAGCCGGTCCGCCCGGCGTGCCCACCGCGGGGCGGTCACCCACCAGGTGGCGTCCGTCCTGCTCGGTTACCCCGACCACGTCTTCTTCGAGAGGCTGCCGCTGGTGGCCCGGGCCATCGCGGAACTGCCCCCGGGGGCGGTCCACGACGCACTCCGGGAGTTCTGCGTCTACGCCTCCGTCACACCCGAGGTCGATCTGTGCCGGCACCACGTCGACGTGTTCGACCCGCGTCAGGGCAGATCGCCGTACATGACCTACCACACCGGCGGGGACACCCGTCGGCGTGGCCGGGCCCTGGCCGAGATCGAGGCCCTCTACCGGGAGGCGGGCTGGGACGTCTCCGCCGGTGAGCCGCCCGATCACCTGGCGGTGGTGCTGGAGTTCGCCGCGCGCGGCGACGCCCGCCGGGGCGGGGCACTGCTGTCGCGCCTGCGACCCGGACTGGACCTGCTGGCCGCCGGGCTGGAAGGGTACGGGACGCCGTACACCCTGGTCGTGAACGCGGTCCGGTGGACCCTGCCGCCGCGGAGCGCGGACGACGGGGAGGCGATGCGCCGCCCGCCCGCGCAGGGACCCCCGGCCGAGGAGGTCGGCCTGGGACCCTACGGGGTCCGCCGCACGCCGCCGATGGGCGGCGGCCGCGATCACGGTCCCGAGGTGCCGCGCCCACGCGCCGCCGGGGGGCCGGACGACTCCGGGTGGACGGGCGCCGAGGGGATCGACCGCGACGGGAACGCGCGGTGAACGGGCGGCCCATCCGGATCCTTCGCCCGGACATCGCCGCGAGGGCCGCCGCCCAGGCCCCGTAGCGATGGCACGCGCTCCTGGGGTGGCGCCGTTCGTCCTGGTCGCCGTTCACTCGAATCGTGCACGTCCTCAGGGCTCCGGTCGGCCACCTCTTCCGGTCCCACGCCGTCCGTCGCACCCGGGGCCCGCGCCCCGTCGACACGGGCCGACGGGACCGGTAGCCCGTTCCGGACGGCGGGCGGGCCCCGCAGCCGACCTTTCGACGAGGAGACGGTCGCCATGGAGCTCTTCCCACCGTTCTCCCTCGAAGAGTGGAACGACACCGATCCTTACCAGGGGGGCCGTTCCGGGGCCTGATGGCGTCGTGCGGGGCCGCGGGCGACCGCGGCCCTTCGTGTGTTCGGGGCGAAGCGGCAGGTGTGGGCGGGGGGTCCGGGTGGGAAAGTGGCATTCGTGAGGTGTGTGCACAAGGCGCACATGAGTGAGGGAGAGCCATGGACCTGACGGTCGTCGACGTTCCGGACCGCTCGCGTTACGAGGTCAGCGTCGACGGGAAGGTGGTCGGCTTCTCGGCCTACCACCGCTTGGAAGAGGGCGTGCTGGCGCTTCCGCATGTCGAGGTGGACCCCGCCCACCAGGGGCGCGGGGTGGCCGCCGAGCTGATGCGCCGCTCGCTGGAGGACGTGCGGGCGAAAGGGCTGAAGGTGATGCCGATCTGCCCTTACGCGCGGGCGTACATCGCCAAGAACACGGAGTACGCCGACCTCGTTCAGTGAGCGGGATCGCCTGACCCGTAACGTGTTCCGACGGTCGCCCCTTCGCGACCGTCGGGACGAGGGGGACACCAGGGCACTTTCGGGATGTTCGTCGAGAAAGCGTGCATGTGATTGCATCCGTGTTCTTTCCGTCACGGCGAATCACCGCTAGTGTTCTGGATCACAGTCGTGGCGGCCACTGTGACCGAGAGGGAGCCCCCCATGCCCATCGTCTCCATCGAGCCCGCCACCGCCGAGCGGTGGAACGACCTGGAGAACCTGTTCGGACCCACCGGAGCCTACGGTCACTGTTGGTGCACCTTCTTCCGCAGGCGGGCCAAGGACTACACGGAGAGCACCACGTGCGAGCGGCCCAGACGCGGGTCGGACAACAAGGACGAGCTGCGTCGCCTCACCCTCGACGGCCGGGTGCCGGGGCTGATCGCCTACGACGAGGAGGGGCCGTGCGGCTGGGTGTCGGTGGCGCCCCGGGGGGACTACGTCCGCCTGGCCCGTTCGCGGACCCTGCGCCCCGCCGATCCCGCCGAGCCGGGGGTGTGGGCCCTGGTGTGCTTCTGGCTGCCGCCGCGCCGCCGGCGCCGAGGGCTCGGGAGTCGACTGTTGGACGGGGCGATCGAGTACGCGCGGGCGCAGGGGGCGCGGGTGCTGGAGGCGTATCCGGTGGACACGGCCGGCGGTCGCGCGCCCAGCGCGGAGGTCTACGCCGGGACGGTGGAGATGTTCCGGCGGGCGGGGTTCACCCTGGTGGACCACCACACCAGTGAGCGCACCATCGCCCGGTTGGAGCTGAAGCAGGAGTAGTCGAGGCGGTCCCGCCGGCGCGGTCGCGCGGTGGGAGCGCTCACGCGGGCGCCACGGTCCCCGGTGGGGGCCGTGGCGCCCGCGTGTTCCACGGGCCTCGTCCGAGAGCGGGGTACCCCCCTGGGGTAATGTGAGAGGGGACACGGTGTCCGGAGGTGGGGACGCTTGACGCTCTCATACCCCCTAGGGGTATAGTCGGTCGTGCCGGAACAGTCACACGTCACTACAGGAGACGAAATGGCCACCACGACCACCGCTGTTTACACCGTTGACGGCATGAGCTGCGGTCACTGCGTCAACTCCGTCACCCAGGAGGTCGGCGGGGTCACCGGCGTCACCGAGGTGCAGGTGGACCTCGGCGCCAAGCGGGTGACCGTGATCGGCGAGGGTCCCGTGGACGACGCCGCCGTGCGCGCCGCCATCGACGAGGCCGGCTACGAGGTGCGTGACTGAGATGAGAGTGATCACGAAGCTCGGGCTCTACGCCCTCGGCCTCGTGGTCGTGTTCGCCGCGATGTTCGGGGTCGGCTCATGGGTCGGCCCCGTCCTCCCCGCACAGCAGGACCACGTGGAGGAGACCACCGGCGGAGGCGATCACCCCGATCCCCGGGACGCGGACCACGACGGAGAGGAGCACGACGGATGAGCACCCCCGTCGAACTGGCCATCGGCGGCATGACCTGCGCCGCCTGTGCCAACCGTGTCGAAAAGCGCCTCAACCGGATCGACGGCGTCACCGCCACCGTCAACTTCGCCACCGAGAAGGCCAGGGTCGCCTTCGAGGGCGCTCCCGTCGCCGTCGATGACCTCATCGCCCAGGTCGAGAAGGCCGGTTACACCGCCACCGTGCCCCGGAGGAAGGAGCGACCCCCGGGTGACGATGGACCCGAGGACCCCACCCGGGCGCTGCGCGACCGCGCCGTCGTCTCACTGATCCTGTCGGTGCCCGTCATCGCCATGGCGATGTTCCCCGTGCTCCAGTTCACCCACTGGCAGTGGGCCTCGCTCACCCTGGCCGCGCCGGTCGTCGTCTGGGGCGCCCTGCCCTTCCACACCGCCGCCTGGAAGAACCTGCGCCTGGGCACCGCCACCATGGACACCCTCGTCTCCCTGGGCGTGTCCGCCGCTTTCCTGTGGTCCCTGTACGCCCTGTTCCTGGGCACCGCCGGCGAACCGGGCATGACGCACGCCTTCGAGCTGACGATCGCACGCACCGACGGTTCCGCCGACATCTACCTGGAGGTCGCCGCCGGCGTCACCTCCTTCATCCTCCTCGGCAAGTACTTCGAGGCCCGTGCCAAACGCCGGGCCGGCACCGCCATCAAGGCCCTCATGGAGCTGGGCGCCAAGGAGGTCGCCGTCCTGCGCGGCGACCGCGAGGTCCGGATCCCCGTCGACGAACTCGCGGTGGGCGACCGGTTCGTCGTGCGCCCCGGCGAGAAGATCGCCACCGACGGCGTCGTCCGGACCGGCACCTCCGCCGTCGACATGAGCATGCTCACCGGTGAGTCCGTGCCCGTGGAGATCGCCCCCGGCGACGCCGTCGTGGGCGCCACCGTCAACGCCGGCGGCCGCCTCGTCGTCCGCGCCACCCGGGTGGGTTCCGACACGCGTCTGGCACAGATGGCCCGTCTGGTCGAGGAGGCGCAGAACGGCAAGGCACAGGTCCAGCGCCTGGCCGACCGGGTCTCGGGGGTGTTCGTCCCCGTCGCCATCATGATCGCGATCGGCACGCTCGGCTTCTGGCTCGGCACCGGCGAGCCCGTCACCGCCGCACTCACCGCCGCGGTCGCCGTCCTCATCATCGCCTGCCCGTGCGCTCTGGGCCTGGCCACCCCGATGGCCCTGATGGTCGGTACCGGGCGCGGTGCCCAACTCGGCATCCTCATCAAGGGCCCGGAGGTCCTGGAGAGCACCCGCCGCATCGACACCATCGTCCTTGACAAGACCGGTACCGTCACCACCGGCACGATGGCGCTGGCACAGGTCGTCGCCGCCGACGGAGAGGACGAGGCCGAGGTCCTGCGCCTGGCCGGTGCCCTGGAGAACGCCTCCGAGCACCCCATCGCCAAGGCCATCGCGGCCGGAGCCGCAGCCCACGGCACCCTGCCCGTCCCCGAGGACTTCGCCAACCTGGAAGGCCTGGGCGTCCAAGGGGTCGTGGACGGGCACGCCGTCCTGGTCGGCCGCCCCTCCCTGCTGGAGGAGTGGTCCCAGCCGCTGGGGGAGGACCTCTCCCAGGCGATGAAGGAGGCCCGCGACCTGGGCCGTACCGCCGTCGCCGTCGGATGGGACGGCCGCGCCCGGGGCGTGCTGGCGGTCTCCGACACCGTCAAGCCCACCAGCGCCGAGGCCGTCCGCTCCTTCCGGGAACTGGGCCTCACACCGATCCTCCTGACCGGGGACGACGGGGCGGTCGCCCGCGCCGTCGCCGAGGAGGTGGGGATCACCGAGGTCATCGCCGAGGTCCTGCCCAAGGACAAGGTCGACGTCATCGAACGACTCCAGGCCGAGGGCCGCGTCGTGGCGATGGTCGGCGACGGCGTCAACGACGCCGCCGCGCTGGCCCGGGCCGATCTGGGGCTGTCCATGGGCACCGGCACGGACGTGGCCATCGAGGCCTCCGACCTCACCCTGGTCCGGGGTGATCTGAGGTCCGCCGCCGACGCCGTCCGGCTCGCGCGCCGTACCCTGACCACCATCAAGGGCAACCTGTTCTGGGCCTTCGCCTACAACTCGGCGGCCATCCCGCTGGCCGCGGCCGGGCTGCTCAACCCGATGCTGGCCGGTGCCGCCATGGCGCTGTCCAGTGTGTTCGTGGTGACCAACAGCCAGAGGCTGCGCCGCTTCGGTCGCTGACCGCCCGCCCCGCGCACGGGGACACCGTGGAGCGCCCGCCCCCTCGAAACCGACTCCCGGGGCGGGCGCTCTCGCGTGGCCGACATCGGCCGGGGTCGCGATCTCCCAGGTCACGATGGCCACAGGGGCCACGAATCCCCCGAGGGAGGGGAACCGGTTCTCGCATCCGCGCGATCCATGACGCTAGTGTGAGCCCGGACACGCACCCGTTGCGGTTCCGGGCCGAGTACGTCCGGAGCCGTCGTGTCCCGGACCGCGTAGCCCCACTCCCCGAGGTCGCCGTGTCTTCAGGATGTCCCCGCGCCGCGTTGTACCTGAGCGAACCGCACCCCGACCCCTACTCGGTGTACGCGAAGATGCGCGCCGAACACGGGCCGATCATCCCGGCCGAACTCGCCCCCGGAGTGCGCGGCTGGCTCGTCACCGACTACGCCACCCTCATCTCCTGGTCGCGGGACACCACCACCTTCAGCCACGACGCCCGGTTGTGGCGGGACTTCAACGAGGGCCGGGTCGACCCCGACAGCCCCCTGCTGCCGATGATGGCGCCCCGGGCCAACGCCCTGTTCGTGGACGGCGTCGAACACCAGCGGTTGCGCCGGGCGATCACCGACGCCCTCGGCGCGGTCACCGCCGGCCACCTCGCCGCGATCACCACCCGCTACGCGGACCGGCTCATCGACGAGTTCTGCGAGCGAGGGCAGGCCGACCTGCTCAACGAGTACGCGCGCATGATCCCGCTGCTCGTCATGAACGACCTGTTCGGCATGGACGAGGACCAGGGGGTCCGGTTCGTCACCGCGATGCGCAACCTGTGGGCCGGCGTCGACGCCGAACGCTCCAACGCCGAGGCCGAGCGGGCGCTGTCGGAGGTGGTGGACGCCAAGCACCGCGATCCCGGCGACGACCTCACCAGCCGACTGATCCGGCACCGTGCCGGGCTCTCGGACGAGGAGGTCATCATGCAGCTCCTCCTCATCATCGCGGCGGCCAACGAGCCCACCGCCGCCCTCATCGACTCCGCGCTGCGGGCCGTGCTCGCAGATCCGGCCCTGCGCACCGCCGGTGGGGCCTCCGTCGCCGTCCTCGACGACCTGATGGGCCGTGTGCTGTGGCGCGATCCCCCGATCACCAACTACCCGGTCATCTATCCGCGCGTGGACGTCCCGCTGGAGGACGGCCGCGTCATCGAGGCGGGATCGCCGATCCTGCTCGGCTTCGCCGCCGCCAACCACTTCTTCCAGCGGGAGAACGCCGAACGGATGGAGGACAGCGCCAACCGCGCCCACGTGGCGTGGGGCGCCGGCCCCCACCGCTGCCCGGCCCGGGACGAGGCGACCGCGATCGCCACCATCGCCACCCGCAGGATCCTCGAACGGCTGCCCGAGCCGACCCTGGCGATCCCCCCGGAGGGACTGCGCTGGCAGCTCGCCACCCTGTTCTGGGCGCCGGTCACCCTGCCGGTCCGCTTCGTCCCGCGCCCGCCCGCGACCCCCGCGAGCGCCCCCGGACCCGTGCCCGCCGCCTTCGACACCGCTCCGGACCCGCGCACCCCGGCGGCCTCGGGGTTGTCGTCCCTGTCGAACTTCCTGGTGAGGCTGCTGCGCCGGTCGTGACCGGGCCGCCCTCGCCCTTCCACTCCGTACCTCGCCCCACCCCCTCAGCGGAAGGATCTCCGTGGAACCCGTTCGCCTCGCGCCCGGAAACCTCAGAGCCCAGACGGCACACCTGCGCGAACTCGGTCCCGTCGTTCCCGTCGTCCTCCCCGGCGACGTCGTCGCCTGGGCGGCCACGACCCACGCCGCCGTCACCGAGGCCCTGGCCCATCCCCGGGTCCAGAAGGACAAGAGGCACTGGAGGGCGTTCAACGCCGGCGAGATCCCGCCGGACTGGCCGCTGATCTCCTGGATCATCGCCGAGAACATGCTCACCAGCGACGGGGAGCAGCACACCCGGTTGCGCAGGCTGGTCTCCAAGGCGTTCACCCCGCGCCGCATCGAGCACCTGCGCTCGGGCATCGTCGGCATCGTCGAAGGACTCCTGGACGGACTGGCCGCCGAGGCGGAGCGGAACGACGGCGTCGTCGACCTCAAACCGCACTTCGCACAGCCGCTCCCGATGACGGTCATCAGCGACCTGTTCGGACTGCCGACGCGGGACCGGGGGGAGCTGCACCGGCTGGTGGGGGTGTTCTTCGACCAGAGCATCACCCCCGACGCCGCCATGGCCACGTTCTTCGAGATGTGGACGCTCCTCACCACCCTGGTGGCCGCCAAACGCGCCGAACCCGGTGACGACCTCACCTCCGCGCTCATCGCCGCCCGCGACGACGAGGACCGGCTCAGCGAGGACGAGTTGATCTGGAGCCTGGTGCTCATCATCAGCGCCGGCTACGAGACCACGATGAACCTCATCGCGAACGCCGTGCGGGCCCTGCTCATCCACCGGGACCAGCTGGAACTGCTGACGAACGGTGAGGTCGCGTGGTCCACGGCGGTCGAGGAGGTGCTGCGCTGGGACGGTCCGGGCGAGTTCGTGCCGATGCGCTACACCACCGAGGACATCGAACTGGCCGGGGTGGCGATCCCCGCCGGCGAACCCCTGTTGATGGGGTACGCCTCCGCCGGTCGCGACCCGGGCCGCCACGGCGACACCGCGCACCTGTTCGACATCACCCGCGAGGACACGTCCCACCTGGGCTTCTCCCACGGGCGGCACTACTGCCTGGGGGCGAACCTGGCCCGCATGGAGGTGAACGAGGCCCTACCGCGCCTCTTCGAACGCTTCCCGAAGCTGGATCTGGCGATCCCGGTGGAGGATCTGCCGCCGCTGCCGTCCATCATCGTCTCCGGTGTGGAGAGCCTGCCGGTGCGTCTGACCTGACACGCCCGGATGGGCGATCCCGTCCGGCGAGTGCCATATCGGCACTTCGGCGGGATCGTCCCATGTCAGGGGTGATGTACGGATTCATGTCACCTCAAGGGGACAGGGCCGGCACCTTCGGGAGGAGCGTCGCGTGCCGTCCGGGGAACCTAGACTTCTCTCTCGGTCCCCCCGGCCGTGCACCCTTCTCCCCCGACGTCTCCCCGTACGCCCTTCCCCCGTAGAGGAATCGCGCGCCCATGAACAGTTCGGAAGCCGACTCCGGTCGACTCCTGGCCAACCGGTACCGCCTGGACGAGGTGATCGGGGCGGGCGGTATGGGCCGCGTCTGGCAGGGGGTCGACACCCTCCTGGACCGGCCGGTCGCCGTCAAGGAACTGACCTCGCCGCCGAACCTGCCCGCGCACGAGGTGGAGGTCCTGCGCACCCGCATGCTCCGCGAGGCGCGCAGCGCCGCCCAGCTCAGCCACCCGTCGATCATCACCGTGTTCGACGTGGCCGAGGAGGACGGCCGCCCGTGGATCGTCATGGAACTGGTCCCCGGCTCCTCCCTGGGCGACCTGATCCGCGACGAGGGGGCCCAGCCGGTCGGTCGGGTCGCCGACATCGGCGAGCAGATGGCCGCCGGGCTGTCGGAGGCGCACGGGCGCGGCATCGTTCACCGCGACGTCAAACCCGGCAACGTGCTCATCAACGCCCGGGGGCGGACGGTGCTCACCGACTTCGGCATCGCCCACCTGGACGGGGCCACCCACCTGACCAGTACCGGGCTGCTCATCGGTTCGCCCAGCTACCTCGCACCGGAGATCGCCCACGGGCATTCGGCGACCCCGGCCTCGGACGTGTGGTCCCTGGGCATCACCCTGTTCCAGGCGCTGGAGGGCACCCTGCCCTTCGACCGGCCCACCCCGATGGCGACACTGACCGCGATCGTCACCCAGGAACTGCCGGCCCCCGTCAACGCCGGGCCGTTGGCACCGCTGCTGCGGGAACTGTGCGCGA
Organism: Nocardiopsis sp. N85; assembly: GCF_028882275.1. GTDB lineage: Bacteria > Actinomycetota > Actinomycetes > Streptosporangiales > Streptosporangiaceae > Nocardiopsis > Nocardiopsis lambiniae. The sequence continues at coordinate 7,202 of NZ_JARBUT010000028.1, read as the reverse complement.
AGAAACCGGAGGACCGGCCGGGCATCGACACCGTCCGGGCCCGGCTGCGGGAGATCCGGGACCGCGCGGAGACGGTCGAGTCCGCGGTACCGGTGACGCCGACCCTCACCACCACCGCGCCCGCCGAGGAACCCGTGGTGGAGACGGCGATGGCGGCCGAGGCGCCGCCGCCGGAGAAGACCGGGCCGCCCGCCCCCCGCCCGGCCCGAGCCGAACGGGAACGCGGGAACCGGCGCACCCTGCTGCTGGTCGCCGCCGTCCTCGTCGTCCTGGTGGTCGCCGCCGGGGCCACGCTCATGGTGAGCATGAACCGCGACGGGGCACCCGACGCCGGACTGGCCTCCGAACAGCAGGCCGGGGCCGCGCCGGACGAGGAGGAGTCCGCCCCGCCCGCGTCGGAGGAGGCCTCGGAGGAGGGTGAAGCCGAGGAGAGCGCCTCGGAGGACGAGGAGCCCGAGGAGGACGAGGCCGACCCCTGGGAGGGTGAGCTGGAGGTCCACGAGGACTCCAGCGGGTTCACCGTGGAGTATCCGGACGGCTGGACCTACGAGCGGGACGGCGGCATGGTCTACTTCCGCAACCCCGACGGCGGTTACCTGCTCATCGACCAGACCGACGCCCCCGGCCCGGACGCCGCCGAGGACTGGCGCGACTTCGAGCCCCGGGCCCGGGGGAACTTCCCCGGCTACGAGCGCACCGGTATCGACGAGGTCGAGGGCGGCTGGGCCGACTCCTACCTGACCGCCGCCGACTGGGAGTTCACCTTCGACGGACGCAACGGGCGCATGCACGCCATCAACCGCGGCTTCCACACCGAGGCGAAGGGGTACGCGCTGTTCCTGGTGGCGAGCAACGATCACCCCGACCTCAACCGGCAACTCCTCGACCGGCTCTCGGAGACCTTCGTCCCCGCCGCCTGAGAGGACCGGCGCGGTCCCCGGGACGCCCCGGGGACCGCGCCGGTCCTCGCCGCATCGGGCGATCAGAACACCGAGCAGCTCGTCACCTGGGTGAACGTGTCCAGGGCCAGCGCCCCCGTCACCGAGTTGCCCTTGGCGTCCAGGCCCGGGCCCCAGGCGGCGATCGAGTAGCGCCCCGGCACGATCGCCAGGATGCCGCCGCCCACCCCGCTCTTGCAGGGCAACCCCACGCGGTAGGCGAAATCGCCCGCGGCGTCGTAGGTGCCGCAGGTGAGCATGATCGCCATGATCCGCCGGGCGGCGTTACGGTCGATCATCCGGGTCCCGTCCGCCCGCACACCGTGGCGGGCCAGCAGCAGGCCCGCCCGGGCCAGCTCCGTCGCGGTGATGGTGATGGAGCACTGCCGGAAGTAGTGGTCCAGCACCTCCGGCACCGGGTTGCGCATGTTCCCGAACCCGGCCATCAGGTAGGCCAGCGCCCGGTTGCGGTCGCCCGTCTCCAGCTCCGAGCGCGCCGTCACCTCGTCGGCGTCCAGCTCGGGGTTCCCGGTCTCGGCCCGCAGCAGCGCGCGCAGGGCCGCGAAGGCGTCCCCCGTGTCGCCCAGCAGTTCGTCGGTGACCACGATCGCGCCCGGGTTGATGAGCGGATTGCGCGGGATCCCGTTCTCGAACTCCAGCTGGTAGAGCGAGTTGAACGCGCTACCGGAGGGTTCCCGGTCCACCCGTCCCCAGATGTGGTCCTCGCCCTCCTGGTTGACCAGGGCCAACGTGAACACCTTGGTCATGCTCTGCATGGAGAAGCGGACGTCGGCGTCGCCCAGGGAACGGACCTCGCCGTCCACCGACGCCACCGCGAACCCGAACTGTTTCGGGTCCACCCGGCCCAGTTCGGGGATGTAGTCCGCCACCTTCCCCTCGCCGATGTGCGGGCGGACCCGTTCCATGACGACGGTGAGTGCGTCGGACAGGTCGATGTCGTCGCTCACGGTCCCTCCTTCCTCGACGTCTCCTTCGGTCTCCACGATGGACCATGAAGCCGCCGTCGTGAAACCGGCGCCGGGGGCGACCCGTGTGCGTTCCTCCGGGTCCGGGGCGTGCCCGCGCTCCTCCCCGCCGTGTTCACCGACCTCCCCGGGGCGTCGGGGGCGGCGTCACCTCCCGTTCCCGGAAGCCGATCACTCGTCCGGGACCAGGCGGGCGTCGTGCACCAGCAGGGCCACCTGTACCCGGTTGTTCAACCCCAGCTTGGTGAGGATGCTCGACACGTGCGTCTTGACCGTCGGCACGCTCAGGAACAGCGATGCCGCGATGTCCGCGTTGGAGCGACCTTGACCCACCGCCACGGCCACCTCCGACTCCCGGGCGTTGAGCGTGGACAAACGTGTCCGCGCCTGTTCGGCCCGCTCGTCGGCGTCGTTGTCGCCCACCCTTTGCACCAGCCGACGCGTCACCCTGGGGGAGAGCACCGACATCCCGCGCGCCACCTGGCGCACCGACTCCACGATCTCCGCCGGAGGGGTGTCCTTGAGGAGGAACCCCGCCGCCCCGGCGCGCAGGGCGCGCAGCACGTGCTCGTCGGCGTCGAAGGTGGTCAGGACCAGCACCTCCGGCGGATCCTCCAAAGCCCGCAGCCGCTCCGTGGCGGTCAATCCGTCCACCGTCGGCATCCGGATGTCCATGAGCACCACGTCGGGGGAGTGCCGGTCCACCAGGTCCAGGACCTTGCCACCGTCCTCGGCCTCGGCCAGCACCTTGATGTCCGGAGCCCCGCCCATCATCATCACCAGCCCCACCCTGACCAGTGCGTCGTCGTCGACGATGACCACACCGATGTCCCGGCGGTCCCGCTGTGTCTCGCTCATGCCGGCCACGGTAGCCAAGCCGACAGGCGCCAGCCACCATCGGACGTCGGGCCGTGCTCCAGCCGGCCCGACAGCAGGGACACCCGCTCGGTCAACCCCACCAGCCCCTGGCCGTCGGAACGCCCTCCGGAGCCGCCGACCGGGGCGCGACCGTTGCGCACCTCCACGGTGAGGCCCTCCCCTGGCGCCCCCCGCACCGCCACCCGGGTGTCCGCCCCCGGCGCGTGCTTGCGCACGTTCGTCAGCCCCTCCTGCACGATCCGGTACGCGGTACGGCCGGTCCGGTCCGGGACCGTGCCCTCGTAGTCCGTGGTGAACTCCACCCTGGCGCCCACGTCGTCGGCCTCCTCCACCAACTGCCGGAGATCGACCATCGTCGGTTGGGGGAGCTCGCCCACCGGGGCGCGCAACACCCCGATCACCTCGCGCAGGTCCTGAAGGGCCTGATGGGCGCTCTCCCGGATGACCTTCGCCGACCTGGCGATCTCCTCGGGCGGGGCGTCCGGCCGGTACTCCAGGGCCCCCGCGTGCACGCTGAGCAGCGACAGCCGGTGTCCGAGCACATCGTGGATCTCCCGCGCCATCGCCTCGCGCACCTGATGCTGGGCGTGCTCGGCGCGCAACTGCGCCTCCGTCTCCGCGTGCACCGCGCGATCACGCAGCGACTCCACCAACTCGCGCCGGTGGTGGACGGTCAGCCCCCACCCGATCACCGAGCCCTGGATCGCCACGCCCAGGAGAAAGGCCAACAGCGGCGGAATGTAAGGGTCGGGCACCACCAGCGACCGCAGGGCCACCGAACCGACGCCCAGACCGAACACCACCAGGCTGGTCCTCGGAGGGCGGTGCAGGGCCAGGGAGAACAACGAGATGAGCATCGCGCAGGAGGCCGGCTGGGACACGACCGAGATCACGATCAGCGCCACGGCGATTTGGGTCGGCCACCGACGCCGCCACCACAGGGACACGCAGGCCGCCAGCGCGACGATCCGTTCGACGATCTCCCACCAGGTGGGCATGTCGCGTTCGGGGAACGGTGGGATCTCACCGCCGGACGGCCCCGGCGGAGGGAAGTCCAGAACCGTCATGATGGCGTAGACGAGGGCGATCAGGAACATGGACAGGTCCACGATCCAGTCGCGCACGTCACGCCGATGCGGGCCGGTGCCGGTGTGCATAACAGCGCGATTCTACGATCCCCCGGGAACCGCGGGACCTCCCTGACGGGAGGACGATACCGACGACACCCGTTTCCCTACTTCGGTCACCCTCCGCGCGGTTCTCGTCCACTTCCGTCTCCGGCGTGGGTACGGTGGAGACGATGAAGACTCTGGTGACCGGAGCCACCGGCATGGTGGGCCGACGCGTCCTGACCGAGTTCAAGCGTCGGGGCCTGCCCGCCGTCGGTGCTTCGCGCACCGCCGAACGGCGACTGGACTGGACCGATACCTCCAACTGGGCGGAGGTGCTGGAGGGGACCACGCGCATGTTCGTGGTCACTCCGGTGGGGACCGCACTGGGGCACCGGGTGGCGGCGTTCCTCGAACGCGCCGCCGCCATCGGCGTGGAACGGGTCGTGGTCATGTCGGCCATGGGCACCGAGCACGCGCCCTCCGACTCCGACCAGCGGGCCGCCGAGTTCAAGGCCAAGGAGCTGTTCGAGCGGGTCACGGTGCTGCGCCCCAACTGGCTCTTCCAGGACTTCACCGAGGGCACCTTCGCGAACCTGGCGCGGTCCCGCAACGGGCGTCTGGAGCTGCCGGTCAAGCGGCGTACCGAGATCGCCTTCGTGGACGCCCGGGACGTGGCGGCGGTCGCCGTCGCCGCGCTGGTGGACGATCACGGCGGCAAGGAGTACACGCTCACCGGGCCGGAGGCGGTCACCGTCGGGCGGGTCGTGCGGTCGACCAAGGGCACCGACAGCCCGGTGTGGCGGTTCAAGCCGGTGGACGAGTCGCGCTTCTACTACCGGGCCTCCGACCGGGGGTGGAGCGACCGGTACATCGACACCCTCAACGAACGGTTCGCCGCCGCGGTCACGGGCCGCGCCGCCGAGACCACCGACGACGTCCACGCCGCGCTCGGCCGCGAGCCCATTCCCCTCGGCCGGTTCGCCCGCGAATCCACCCTCTGAGGGGTCTCGGGAACGAGAGGACGCCCGGCCCTCCGCGCTTGCGGAGCGAGGGCCGGGCGTCCGGTCCGTTGGCTACTTCTTGAGGAGCTGGCGGGCCATGACCAGACGCTGGATCTGGTTGGTGCCCTCGTAGATCTGCGTGATCTTGGCGTCGCGCATCATGCGCTCCAGGGGGAAGTCCTTCACGTAGCCGGCGCCGCCCAGCAGCTGCACGGCGTCGGTGGTGATCTCCATGGCGGCGTCGGAGGCGTAGCACTTGGCCGCCGCGCCGAAGAAGGACAGGTCGTCGTCGCCGCGCTCGGACTTGGCGGCGGCCACGTACACCATCTGGCGGGCGGTCTCCAGCTTCATGGCCATGTCGGCGAGCATGAACTGGACGCCCTGGAAGTCGGCGACGGCCTTGCCGAACTGCTTGCGCTCCTTGACGTAGTCCACGGCGTGGTCCAGGGCGCCCTGGGCGATGCCGATGGCCTGCGCGCCGATGGTGACGCGGGTGTGGTCCAGGGTGCGCAGCGCGATCTTCAGGCCCTCGCCCGGCTCGCCCACGATCCGGTCGCCCGGGATGCGGACGTTGTCGAAGAACAGCTCGCGGGTGGGGGAGCCCTTGATGCCGAGCTTGCGCTCGGGCTCGCCCAGGGTGAAGCCGGCGTCGTCGGCGTGCAGCACGAACGCGGTGATGTTGCGGCCGCGCGGGCCCTCCGGGTCGGTCACCGCCATGACGGTGTAGTACTTGCTGACGCCCGCGTTGGTGATCCACGACTTCTGGCCGTTGATGATCCAGTCGTCACCGTCGCGCACCGCCTGGGTGCGCATGCTCGCGGTGTCGGATCCGGCCTCGCGCTCGGACAGGCCGTACGAGAACATCGCCCCGCCGCCGGCCACCTCGGGCAGGTACCGGCGCTTGACGTCCTCGGAGGCGCCGAGGATGACCGGCATCGTGCCGAGCTTGTTGACCGCCGGGATCAGCGAGGACGAGGCACAGACGCGGGCGACCTCCTCGATGACGATGCAGGTGGCCAGCGCGTCGGCGCCCACGCCGTCGTACTCCTCGGCGATGTGCGGCGCGTGGAAGTCGGTGGCGACCAAGGCCTCCAGGGCGTCCTGGGGGAAGACGCTCTTCTCGTCGACCTCGGCGGCGTGCGGGGCGATCTTGTCCTCGGCGACGGAGCGCACGGCGGCGCGCAGCTCCTCGTGCTCCTCGGTGGTCTTGAACAGGTCGAAGTCGCTCATCTGCGTTCCTCCGTGGGAGGGTGCGCCACCCCCCGACTCGTGGCACTGCGTGCCGCTGTATGGCATTCAGTGCCAGAATAGGGGGTGAAAGGTGCGAAGTACACCGACCGGGGTCGGATACCTTTCGGAGGTCGAGGGGAGGGGAGCGATGGTCCGGGAACGATCGGGGGCCAGGGGGGCGTCCGTGCGCGTGCCCACCCGCGAGGTGGTGCTGGCCGCCGTCCGACTGTTCACCGAGGGCGGTTTCGAGACCACCACGATGGACGACATCGCCGCCGCCACCGGAGTGAGCCGGCGCAGCCTGTTCCGTCGGTTCGGCTCCAAGGAGGACATCCTCTTCGCCGAACACGACGAGCTCTTCGCCTCGGTCTCCCGTCATCTGGAGGCCGATTCCGGGGAGCCGCTGGACGTCGTCTTCGCCGCCGCGCGGCTGGTCCTCCAGGGCTACCTGAGCGACCCCGAGGTCACCGTGCCCCGCTATCACCTGGTGCGCGCCCACCCCCGGCTGCGCGACCGCGAGGTGGCCATGACCGCCCGCTACCAGGCCGCGTTCAGTCGCTATCTGGCCGCCCGGGAGGGCGAGGGCGGCCCGGAGGAGCGTTCGCTGGCCGCCGGGGTGACCGCGGCCGCACTCATCTCCGCGCACAACCACGTGCTGCGCTCCTGGTTGCGCCATCCCGGACAGGAGACCCGTGAGGTGTGGACGCGCTACGACTCCGCCATGGAGTTCGTCCGCCGGGCCGCCGGGCCGATGCTCCACCCCGCCGACGATCCCGTGCGGGACCGGGTCATGGTCGCCGTCTACCCGGCGGACCTGGGCCGGGAGGAACTGCTGCGCCGCCTCTCCGCCGCGGTCGACGGGGCCGTCCCCCGACACTGACCGCGTGGTCGGGACGGCCTCGGGGCAAGCGTAGGCTGGACGGATCGGACAGCGGGAGAGGCCAGGGGCGAGCGGCACATGAGTGTGGACACGACGGGTGCGACCCGACAGGCGGCCGAGGTCGCCGAGGAGGCCGGTCGGCGGCGGACGTTCGCGGTCATCTCTCATCCGGATGC
>NZ_JARBUT010000027.1:70403-79371 GCF_028882275.1 Nocardiopsis sp. N85 | reverse complement strand
GGACGGCGAGGAGTTCGACGACGACGCCTCCTGGGAGGCCCACGGCGGCGACTTCGACGACCGGGGCGATTGGCGCCGGGACAACGTCGACCAGCTGATGCGCGACGTGCACGGCCGCATCCAGGAGACCAAGCCCTGGGTGAGCTTCGGCGTCTCCCCGTTCGGCATCTGGCGCAACCAGAGCACCGACCCCACCGGGTCGTCCAGTTCCGGCCTCCAGTCCTACGACGCCCAGTACGCCGACACCCGCACCTGGATCCAAGAGGGCACCATCGACTACGTCGCGCCCCAGCTGTACTGGGAGCGCGGCTTCGGCACCGCCGACTACGAGGTCCTGACCGACTGGTGGGCGAACGAGGTCGCCGGCACCGACGTGGACCTGTACATCGGCCAGGCCGCCTACCGCCTGGGCGAGGACGGCTGGGGCGGCGACGACGCGCTCAGCACCCAGCTCGACTACTCCGGCGCGCTGGAGGAGGTCGACGGCGACGTCTACTTCTCCATCAAGAGCCTGCGTCAGCACGGGCAGGTGGTGGACCACCTGCTCGGCGGCCACTACGCGGATCCGGCGCTGCCGCCGCGCACCGACTCCGGTGAGGAGGAGGCACGCGTGGGCGCGGTGACCGGTGTCGTGGCCCGGACCGAGGGGGATCGGGTCGAGGTCACCTGGGACGCCACCGAGGACGCCCGCTTCTACGCGGTGTACCGGCTGCCGGACGAGGTGGCCGAGGCCGGGGACGAGACGGTGTGCGAGGCGCTCACACCGGACAACCTGGTGGGCCTCACCGGCACCACCGGGCTCACCGACACCGCCGACGAGGACGTCGCGGGGTACGCGGTCACCGCTCTGGACGACTACCGGGCCCGGGGGCCGGTCGGCGAGATCGCCGACCCGCGCGGCTGACCCGAGCCCGGTCCCGCGCCCGAACCAAGGGCCCCGGTCCAACCATCGAGGACCGGGGCCATCGGACCAGGGCCCTCGCGCGCCCCCGGGAGGACCGCGCACACCGGCCCGGACGTCCCCCGGCCGGGCGGAGAACGACGGCGTGGAGCCGGACGCCCCCGGGTCCCGGGCGCACCGGCCGTCGGAAGGGCCGGAGCCGTTCCTCGGTCCCGGGTTGGAGGATCGTCTCACCCATGCCCACCCATGGCCGGAAAAAAGTTATGATCCACCAGTCTCATGGGTCTAACACCCTCGCAACTGCGAGATGTAGATTTCTCCCATGCCGACCTTTCAGATCAGCGAGGCCGCCGAACTCCTGGGCGTCAGCGCCGACACCGTGCGCCGCTGGGTCGACTCCGGGCGCCTGCACGCCACCCGTGACGCCTCCGGACGCCGCCTCCTCGACGGGGCCGACCTGGCCGACTTCATGCGATCCGGATCCCACGAGGATCCCGACCGTCGCCGCTCCTCCGCGCGCAACCGGTTCCGCGGACTGGTCACCGGCATCGTCCGTGACACGGTCATGGCCCAGGTGGAGATCCAGGCCGGACCGCACCGGATCGTCTCCCTCATGAGCCGGGAGGCCGCCGACGAGCTGGGTCTGGAGGTCGGCGCCACCGCCACGGCCGTCGTGAAGTCGACCGCCGTGATCATCGAGACCACCGGAGAACACCATGCGTGACGCCCCCCGGCGGCTCGGTGCCGCTCTGACGGCCGCCGCCCTGGCCCTCACCGCCTGCGGGTCGGAGGACACCGGCCCCGACACGGACGCGGGGGTCGCCGAGGGGGACCTCACCGGGAGGCTCACCGTGTTCGCCGCCGCCTCCCTCACCGACGTCTTCGAGGAACTCGCCGAGGAGTTCGAGGCGCGCGACCCCGGTGCGGAGGTCGTCTTCAACTTCGCCGGCAGCGGCGAACTCGCCACCCAGATCAACTCCGGCGCCCCCGCAGACGTGTTCGCCGCCGCCGACACCTCCACCATGGACCAGGTCGTCGAAGGCGAGGGCCTGGCCGGGGAATGGGTCGCCGAACACGGGGAGGGCGGCGCGATCTTCGCGACCAACACCATGGAGATCGCCGTTCCGCCGGGCAACCCCGCCGGCATCGAGGACCTCGACGACCTGGCCGCGGACGGCGTCTCCGTCGCCTTCTGCGCCGAGGAGGTCCCCTGCGGCACGGCCACCCTCACCGTGCTGGAGGCCGCGGGACTCGACGTCACCCCCGTCACCTACGAGGAGAACGTGCGCGCGGTCCTGACCAAGGTCGAACTGGGCGAGGTCGACGCCGGACTCGTCTACGTCACCGACGTCGACGCCGCCGGGACGGCCGTCACCGGCATCTCCTTCCCCGAGGCCGACGAGGTCGTCAACGACTACCCCATCGCCGTGCCGGCCGGAGCGCCGCGACCCGCGCTCGCCGCCGCCTGGATCGACCTCGTCCTGTCCGAGACCGGCGCCTCCGTGCTCACCGGGGCGGGGTTCGGTACCCCGTGAACCGCTCCGGCTCCCGGTCCGGCTCCGCGACGCACGGCGTCATGCGGGTCGGATCGGGCCGCCCTCCCTGGCCCCTGATCCTGCCCGCCCTGGTCGGTGTCGCCTTCCTCGTCCTGCCCCTGGTCGGCCTGGTCGTCCGCGCGCCCTGGCCGGACATGGGCCGTCGGATCACCGAACCCGAGGTGCTGGCGGCCCTGTGGCTGTCGCTGTCCACCGCGACCGTCTCCACCGTCCTCTGTCTGGTCTTCGGGGTGCCGCTGGCCTGGCTGCTGGCCCGGACCGAATTCCCCGGGCGCCGGTTCGTCCGCGCCCTGGTCACCGTTCCGCTGGTCATCCCGCCCGTGGTGGGCGGCGTCGCCCTGCTGCTCGTCCTGGGCCGCAACGGTCTGGTCGGCCGGTACCTGGACGCCTGGTTCGGGCTCACCATCCCCTTCACGTCCCTGGCCGTCGTGCTGGCCCAGGTGTTCGTCGCCATGCCGTTCCTGGTGATCAGCGTCGAAGGCGCCCTGCGCGGCGCCGACCGTCGCTACGAGGAGGCCGCCGCCACCCTCGGGGCCGGCAGGGTGACCGTGTTCGCCCGGGTCACCCTGCCCATGGTGCTCCCGGGTGTCGGCGCCGGCGCGATCCTGTGCTGGGCCCGTGCCCTGGGCGAGTTCGGCGCCACCATCACCTTCGCCGGGAACTTCCCCGGTACCACGCAGACCATGCCGTTGGCCGTCTACATGGCCCTGCAAAGCGACCCCGAGGCCGCGATCGTGCTCAGTCTCGTCCTGCTCCTGGTCTCCCTGGCCGTGCTGGCCACCCTCCGCGAGAAATGGGTGAACGCCTGATGCCGGTGCTCTCCGCCGACCTGTGCCTGAGCCGAGGCGACTTCACGCTGGACGTCGCCCTGTCCGTGGCTCCGGGCGAGGTACTGGCCCTGCTCGGGCCCAACGGCGCCGGCAAGTCCTCGGCCCTGCGCGCCCTGGCCGGACTGATCCCGCTCACCGGCGGACACGTGCGCCTCGACGGCGACGATCACACCCGCACGCCCGTGGAACGACGCCCCATCGGCATGGTCTTCCAGGACTATCTGCTGTTCCAGCACATGAGCGCCCTGGACAACGTCGCGTTCGGGCCCCGCTGCCAAGGGTTGTCGAAGGCCGACGCCCGGGCCCGGGCCGCCGCCCTGCTCGATCACATGGACCTGGCCGGATACGCCCGCTCCCGTCCCCGGGACCTGTCCGGCGGGCAGGCCCAGCGGGTGGCGTTGGCCCGCGCCCTGGCGGTGCGCCCCCGGCTGCTGCTGCTCGACGAGCCCATGGCCGCCCTGGACGTCGGCACCCGCGACCATGTGCGCGGTCGGTTGCGCCACCTCCTGGAGGAGTTCGACGGGGCGACCGTGCTGGTCACCCACGATCCGTTGGACGCCATGGTGCTCGCCGACCGCATCGCCGTCATCGAGAACGGCCGGGTGGTCCAGCAGGGGCCGCCCGCCGAGGTGGCCCGCCGGCCCCGCACCCCCTACGTGGCCCGGCTGGTGGGCCTCAACCTCTTCCACGGCCGTGCCGAGGGCACCGTGGTGACCCTGTCCGGGGGAGCCCGGGTGGAGGTGCACGAGGCCTACGACGGGCCCGCCCTGGTGGCGTTCCCGCCCCGTGCGGTGGCCCTGTACCCGGAACGGCCGCGCGGCGGCCCGCGCAACGTGTGGCCGCTGGAGGTGGACGGTGTGGAGCGATTCGGCGACCAGGTCCGGGTGCGCCTGACCGGCCCGCTCGACCTGGCCGCCGACATCAGTCCCGCGGCCCTGGCCGAACTCGGCCTCGCGCGCGGCGGCACCGTGTGGGCGGGGGTCAAGGCCGCCGAGGTCGAGTGCTATCCCGGGTGACCATCCCTTGAGACGGTCCTCCCACGGAGCGGACCATTCCGGGGCGGTGACCTGCAAGAGAGGAGAACGGGCGGGGAAAACCTCCGGAACATTGGATATCCGGGCCTCCCTCGGGGGAAACTGTAAGACACCCGGTGGCGACGGTAGTCCATCCCCCGGCCGCTGAAGGAGGGGTGCCATGTCCTTGAGAGAGAACGAGCGGAGAATCCTCCAGGAGATCGAGCGGCGGCTCAGCGAAGAGGAACCGGAGCTGGCCGGGCGCCTGGAGTCCTTCGGGGACCCCGACGCCCCCATCGACCCCGGGCTGAGCGGCTGGAAGCCCTGGGTGGCGTGCGGCCTGATCGCCGCGGTCACCGCCGGACTCCTGGTCCTGTTGTTCGTCCTCACGCCCGGTGCGCCACAGCCCGAACCGAGCGCCCCCGCGCAGACCACGCAACCGGTCGAGAACGAACCCGCCCGGTAGGCGGCGCTCCTCGGACCCCTGCGCCTGCCCGGCGGAGCCGGGGCCGTGCGGCCGGAACGATCGAGCAGGGGGACCCGGCGGCGGGCGGCTCCGGCCGCCCGCCGCCGCGATGCGTCCGGGGCCCGCGGCGTCAGGGGCCGTAACCGAAGACCTGCGTCCAGTAGGGGCCGTCGTCGGCGCGCACGACGCCCACCCCCGTGTCCACCAAGGAGCAGTTCAGGAGCGCCCTGCGGTGCCCCGGGCTCTCCTTCCAGGCCCGCACGGCTTTCTCCGGCGTCTCGTAGCCGTCGGCGATGATCTCGCCCGCGGGCTTCTTGTAGCCGGTCGCCCGCACGCGATCACTCGCCGACGTGCCGTCGGAACCCACGTGACCGAGCGCGCCGCGCCGGGCCATGTCCTGGCTGTGCTCCCGGGCTGCGCGGGTCAGTGACCCGTGGGTCTTGAGCGGGGCGCATCCGGCCTTGGAACGCTCCTCGTTCACCAGCCGTACGATCGTGGTCTCGGCCTCGTGCCAGAAGTCCGCCTTGGGCGGCTCCGCTCCGATGGCCCAGCTCGGTGGCCAGTCGTCGGCCCCGGTTCGGACGAACGGCGAGGAGACGCCCGTCCGCCCGTCCGCGACACCCTCGGGGTCGGCCGCACCCGTCACGCCGACGCAGCACAGGGCCATGGCGATCCCCACGAGCACGGTTCCGCGTACCGACTTCTTTCGCATGCCCCCTCCGTTCCCGATCGCGAGGACGTGCGGATCACGACGTTCCCGCACACCCGAAGGGCGGCCGACCGAACGTCGTCCGCCCACACCGGCCGAACTCACTCGGCCGCACTCGTGACCCTGTTCACCCAGGCGCCTTCGGCCGTGGCCGTGTAGGTCACGTACTCGTAGGTCACCTTGCCGTCGTCTCCCGCGTGACTGCGGACCACGGTCAGCGTCGCCCCCTTGGGGCCTGCGGAGCCGTAGCGGTTCTCGAAGTCCGCCCCGGCCATCGCCACGGAGGGCGCGCCCAGCGCAAGGCCGAGCGTGACGACCACCAAGGACAGCGTGCGTCGTACTGAGGTCATTGTTCCCGTCTCTTCTTTCGATTCGTCTCGGATGACGCCCGCCGGGCGCGGCGACCGGTGACGGCCGCCGCGCCCGCCGGGAACGCGACTAGTGAGCGGCGCTCGTGGAGCTGTTGGAGGCGGCGCCCTTCGGGCCCGCGAAGGTCGAGCTGTAATCGAAGTACGAGCCGCCCTTGCCGTGGCCGTGCTTGCCGTGGCCGTCCTTGGCGATCGCGGTCACGCTGTGGCTGGCGGCGCCGTAGGGCCCGGCAACGGTCGCCTTACCCGAGAAGTAGCTGTCCGCCATGGCGACGGCCGGCGCACCGAAGGCCAGGGTGGGGGCGATGACGGCGGCGAAGGCGATCCGGGTGAAGGTCTTGCGGTTCATGCTGTGTCCTTTCGAGCCGGATCGACGATCTGTCGATCCGAGCGGCACCGGCCCCCTCCGTCGACCTTGGCGGGGACTCTTCGTTCGGCGCCACCTCTGAAAGTGCCCGATGAACAGTATTGATAGCTCCTAGTAGTTGGATGACTTCATAAAGTAACGACTGGATTTCTTTGCCGGGTCTTCCCCTCGGGAGCATGACGAACACCCTGAACGGGGAAGCCGCCCCCGAACCCGTCCGTCAGGCGAACGGTCGTGCGCCCTTCGGATGATCCGGGTTTCGCGCGGGCGCGGTGAAAAGCGTCGATCCGCGGGCTCGTGGAACGCCGACGGCGCGCGTCGGCGGTGCCGGCGCGCGCCGTCGGTCGGCGAGAGGGGGTGGGGTCAGAGGGCGTTGGTGAACTTCGCGGCGATCGGCCCGGCGACGGACGAACCGCCACCGCCGCCCTCCACCACGACGGCGAACGCGATGTCGCCCTTGTAGCCGATCATCCAGGCGTGGCTGGGCAGTTCCTCGTCCTCGCCCTCGGCCGTGCCGAATTCGGCGGTGCCCGTCTTGCCGTGGACCTCACCCTGGAACGGCAGATCCTTGGCGGTGCCCTCGGTGATGACCGCGCGCATCATCGTGCGCAGGGCGTCGGCGTTGCCGAGCTGCCGGGGCTCGGGCAGGTCCTCCGCCGCCGGTTCGGTCACCAGCACCGGGTGCCGCCAGGAACCGTCGGCGACCGCCGCCGGAATGGTGGCCATGTGCAGCGGGGAGGTCAGGATCTGGCCCTGTCCGATGCTCTGGGCGCCCAGCATCACGGCGCCGTCGCTGGGCGGGTAGACCGGCTCGAACGTCGGCACACCGATGTTCAGCGGAGCGTTCATCCCGAACAGGTCGGCGCTGTTCACCATGGCGTCCGAGTTCATGTTGTCGACGGCCGCCCTGACGAGAGCGGTGTTGCAGGACGTGGCGAACGCCTGCGTCATCGTCTGGGACCCGTACTCGGCGCCGCCGGCGTTCGTGAACTCCCAGCCGCCGGGGTCGTACTCCTTGGGGCACTCCATGGGACTGTCCATGGTCATGCCGTTGTCGAGCAGGGCGTTGTAGCTGACGACCTTGAACGTCGAACCGGGCGGGTACTGACCCTCGAAGGCGCGGTTGAAACCGCCGGGCACGTTCACCGCGGCCAGGATCTCACCGGTGGAGGGCCGGATCGCCACCATGCCCGCGGGGTCCGCGGAGTCGATGATGGCGCTCGCCGCCGCGCTCTGGACGGACATGTCGATGCCGGTGGTGATGTCCTCACCGGGGGCGCCGTCCAGGGTGGCGACGGTGTTGTCCTCGGTCACCTCCAGGGCTTCGACGTCGGCCCCGGTGTCCATCGTGACGATGGTGGTGGCCGCCTGTCCCGCCAAGCGCTCCTCGTAGGTCCGCTGGAGACCGCTGGCGCCGACGGTGTCGCCGACCCGGTAGGCCGGGCCCAGACGTTCGACGTCCTCCTCGGTGGCCTCGCCCATCTCCCCGACGAGCATCTGGAGGGAACCGGAGATCTCCGGACTGTCCAGTCGGGTGCCGTCGGCGGCCAGGATCTGCCCTCGCTCGCCCCACACCGCGGTGCGGCCCAGGGTCTCGCCTTCGGCGAGCCCGGGGAAGGCCACCTCGGGGGAGAAGTCCACCCACCATCGGCCGTCCTGGCGGATCAGGGGGAGTTCGCCCTCCCAGCCCCAGTCGCCGGCGTTGGACAGGGAGACGGAGACCTCGTAGGGGGCGGTCCCGGTGTCACCGTCGGTGACGGGATCACCGATGGTGGCGTCGACGGCCTCCACACCGATCCCCGAGGCGAGGCCGCCGAACACCTCGGCCGCGTCGCCGCCGGTGGTGACGGCGGCCAGCCGCTCGTAGTCCTGGGCTTCCCAGGCGGCCTCGTACTCGGCGGTGGCCTCCTGCGGCCTGGGCAGGGTGAGCACGTACCAGGACACCCCGCCGCCGATCAGCGCCAGGACCACCACGGCGGAGAGGACACCGATGAGCAGCCCGCGCCGCGACTTGCGCCGGGGCGGTTCCTGCGGCCCCTGCGGTGCGCCGTCGCCGTCGTAGAGGTACTCGAAGCCACCGCTCCGGGTCTCGGGTTCATCGCCGCGGGGCGCCTCGTCCCAGTCGTCCCAGTCGTCGCCCTGACCGTCCCCTCGGGGCCGGTCGCGATCGTCACCGGAGTCCCAGGCCTCGGACTCCGGTCCGGGCGCGTTGTAGGCGCCGCCGGCACTCCAGGCGGCCTGTTCGCCGCTCCGGGGGTCGCCGGAACGCTCGTCGTCGGGCCGGGGCGTGTTGTACGCGTCACCGGCGTTCCAGGCGGCGGTCTCCGGCGGGCCGCCGTAGGCCTCGCCCCACGGGGCCGGGCCGTCCTCGGGACGCCGGGCACCCGTGGCCGCCGGTTCGGAGTCGCCGTACCGTCCGGTCCAGTCGTCCTGTCCGGATTCCCACCCGTCGTCGGGGTTCCGCCCGGAGGCGGCGTGCCGTTCGCCCCATGGGTCCCGTCCGTGGTCGGCGCCTCGGCCGGCCGTGTCCTGTCGATGGCCACCGAGGGTGTCGTCCCAGGTGTTCCGGGGTTCGTCGATCTCGTGCCCGGCGGCGCCGTGGGCGCCGGGCCGCTCCCGCCAGGCGTCGTCGCCCTGGGAGACGGGGGTGTCCTGAGACCGTCCCCGGCTGTCGCCTCCGTCGCCGGTGTCCCACGCGGTGCCGCTCGGCTGTGGTCCGCTGTGGGTGTCGGGCCGGGTGGTCCGGGGGTCCTCGGGG
>NZ_JARBUT010000027.1:0-70315 GCF_028882275.1 Nocardiopsis sp. N85 | reverse complement strand
TGTCGCCTCCGTCGCCGGTGCCCCAGGCGGTGCCGCTCGGCTGTGGTCCGCTGTGGGTGTCGGGCCGGGTGGTCCGGGGGTCCTCGGGGGCGCGGTGCGAGCCGGTTCCGGTTCCGAGGTCGTCGGCCGTCCACGTGGTGGCGTCGGGGCGTGCGTCGCTCAGCGGGTCGCTCCAGGTGTCGCCTCCGTCGCCGGTGTCCCACGCGGCGCCGCTCGGCTGCGGCCCGCCGTGCGAACCGGTCCAGGTCTCCCGTGTCTCCCGTGGATCGCCGATCCCGTGCGCGGTGGAGGGGGCTCCGGTTCCGGGGTGGGACGGGGCCTGGGAACCGAGGTCTCCGACCGCCCGGGCGGTGGTGTCCTCTCGGGGCCCACTGTGGGCACCGCCCCGGCCCGCGCCGAAGTCGTCGGGGAGGCCGCGCTGTTCGCCCCAGGTGTCGGTGCCGTCGGGGAGGGTGGTGTCCTCGGACCGCCCCCGGCTGTCGCCTCCGTCGCCGGTGCCCCAGGCGGTGCCGCTCGGCTGTGGTCCGCTGTGGGTGTCGGGCCGGGTGGTCCGGGGGTCCTCGGGGGCGCGGTGCGAGCCGGTTCCGGTTCCGAGGTCGTCGGCCGTCCACGTGGTGGCGTCGGGGCGTGCGTCGCTCAGCGGGTCGCTCCAGGTGTCGCCTCCGTCGCCGGTGTCCCACGCGGCGCCGCTCGGCTGCGGCCCGCCGTGCGAACCGGTCCAGGCGGCGTGGGATCCGGTTCCGGACCGGGAGGAACCGAGCTCGTCGGTCGCCCACGCGGAGGAGTCGGCCTGCGGCTCACCGTCGGCATCGCCGGCGGTCTCCTTGAGGCGGCCCCAGGAGTCGCGTCCGTCACCGGAGTCCCTGGCGGACGTTTCCGGCGCGTCGGTGCCGTCCTGTCGGGCGCGCTTGGGGCGATCCCAGACGGACGTGCTCTCCTGAGGGTCCGCCCCGGCGGTCTCCTCGGGAGAACCTTCCGGGGTCTCCCAGTCCTTCCAGGTGTCCGCGGGAGGGGTCTCGTCGGGCTGGGGGATGTTCCACTCGCCGGTGGGCCCCTGCGCGGCCGGGTAAGGGGCGTCCCAGGACTCGGGACGGCCGGAGGGGGCGGCGGGGGTCTCCCGAGGAACAGGGGAGACCGGGTTCGTTCCTTCCGAAGCCGCGGGTCGCTGAGGAATGCGGTAGGGGTTCTCCGGGCGCACCCCTCGGGCCGGGGTGTCACCCGACTCCTCGGGCGGTCCGGAGGAATCCGGCTGCCGGGGGGACCGTTCGTCCACGCCTGACCGTCCTTCGTCGTTCTTCTCGGGGAGAATACCAAGATGCCCCGCTCCCACCTCGGTGGGAGCGGGGCACGAGGATGATGGTCGGCATGGTGGTCGCCTCTCGGCGCGGGGCACAACGGGGCTCCGGACCGTACGGTCACCCCTCGCGGGGGCCGTACGCGGTATTCCGCGAAGGCAATAGTTGAGGCCCGGGGGACACTTGCTACCACACCGACCAACAGTGACTCTAACCCATGGAACCGGGCCGTTGTTCCATGATCCCAGGGCGAGTCGCATGCGCAATATCACGGTGGGGATCCGCCGTGACGGGGAACAAGGATGCCGGCCCCGCAGAGGGGAGCGGGGCCGGCGGGGAGGTTCGCGCGGGGTCAGCCCCGGCGCGCGATCGTGGTCTGTTCCTCGCGGGTGAGCAGCTTGAGGCGCTTGCGGCCGCGGGCGGCCCCCAGCTCCTCTTCGTGGGCCTCGATCCGCTGCCAGCCCTCCCAGGTGGTGTACTCCACGCCGCGCTCCTCCAACAGGGCCCGGAACGCGATCGGGTCGGGTTCGACGGCGGGGGTGAACGTCTCGCGGTCGGAGACCAGTTTGGCGACGGTCTCCATGGCGTCGCCCTTGGTGTGGCCGATCAGGCCGACCGGGCCGCGCTTGATCCAGCCGGTGGCGTAGACCCCGGGGATGTGGTTCTCGTCCAGGTCCAGGACCCGGCCCTCGCGGTTGGGAACGACACCGCGCTCCTCGTCGAAGGGCAGGTCGGCCAGGGGCGAACCCAGGTAACCGATGGCCCGGTAGACGGCCTGGACCTCGTGGTCCACGTACTCGCCGGTGCCCCTGACGTTGCCGTCGCCGGTGAGTTCCATGCGCTCGGTGCGCAGACCGGTGACCCGGTCCTCGCCGAGCACCTCCACCGGGGCGTGCAGGAAGTGCAGGTGCAGGCGGACATCGTCGCCGCGGGGGTCGCGGATCGCCCAGTTCTGTAGCACCTTGACGTTGGTCTTGACCTGGTTGGAGTCCTCGCAGGCCTGGAGGCTGCCCTCGTCCATCTCGAAGTCCTCGGGGTAGACGATGACCTCGACCCCGGGCTGCTTGTCGAGTTCGCGCAACTCCATCGGGGTGGCCTTGCACTGGGCGATGCCCCGGCGCGCGAAGACGTGCACGTCGGTGACCCGCTTGGCGCGCAGCCCCTCGTAGACGTTGTCGGTGATGTCGGTTTCGAGCAGGTCGTCGGCGTTCTTGGCGAGGATGCGGGCCACGTCGACGGCGACGTTGCCCGCGCCGATCACGGCGACGCTGCTGCCCTCGACGTGCCAGGACGGCGAGACGTCGGGGTGGGAGTCGTACCAGAAGACGAAGTCGGCGGCGCCGTGGCTGCCGGGCAGGTCGATACCGGGGATGTCCAGGGGGCGGTCGCGGTCGCTGCCGGTGGAGAAGATGACCGCGTCGTAGTGCCGGTGCAGGTCCTCCAGCTTGAGGTCCACGCCGTACTCGACGTTGCCGTAGAAGGTGATCTCCGGCTTGTCGAGGATCTTGTGCAGGGCCCCCTGGATCTGCTTGATCCGGGGGTGGTCCGGGGCGACGCCGTAGCGGACCAGGCCGTAGGGGGAGGGCAGCTTGTCCAGGATGTCGATGCTGACGGACGTGCCGCACGCGGACAGGGTCTCGTCCTTGGTGAGCAGGTCCGCGGCGTAGATGCCCGCCGGACCGGCACCAACGATTCCCACTCGCAGGGGTCGCGTCATCGCACAGCTCCAAGTCTTCGCGCCAGGGTCGGACGCCATCAAAAGGTAAGGCTTGCCTAATCTATCCGGTGGCGACACCGGTAATCCCCACTATACTGGTGGGAAATTCCGCCTCCGCCTACGGGGGGCGGCTTCGGGGCCGGGGCGGCGCATCGGCGCCACCGCACACCGGCATCCCAGCTGGGGCGGGGGTCGCGGCGTACGCGCGGGCGACGTTCCCCTCCCCGCTGAAGGGTCAACGCGCCGTCAACGGCGAATCAGCCCCGAGTCGATTGTGGGGAAAGTCACCCCTGGGGTCCGCCCCGTTCCAGTTCCGCCTTGACCGAGGCGGCGTACCGGAGGACGCGCTCCTGGCCGGACAGCTTGGCGATCGCCTCCATGATGGCGTCGGTCGCCTCCCGGCGGGGCTTGGCCTTGTCGGCCAGGCCCTTCCACGAGGACAGGTCGACGGCCTCACCGAAACGCACGCCCACCCGGTTGAACGAGGGGACCCTGCGTCCCCGTGGAAAAATCCGCTCGGTCCCGGTCAGCGCCACCGGGATCACCGGGACGTCGGTGGTCAGCGCCAGCCAGGCCAGTCCGGTCTGGCCCTTGTACAGGCGGCCGTCGGGGGAGCGGGTGCCCTCGGGGAAGATCCCGAACACCTCGCCGCGTTCCAGCACGCCCAGGCTGTTGTCCATCGCCTCCTGGGAGCTCTGGCCCGGACGGCGGTCCACCGACAGCTGGCCGAGCCCGCGCAGGATCCGCGCGAGCGTCCGACGCGGCAGCGTTCCCTCGTCGAACAGCTCCTGCTTGGCGATGAACCGCACCGGCCGAGGGCAGGCGACGCCGATGAACAGGGGGTCGATGAGCGCCAGGTGGTTGACCGCCAGGATGGCCCCGCCTTCGCGGGGCACGTGGTGGGCGCCCTCCATCTTCACGGGCCACACCATGCGGGTCGCGGGCGCGACGACGACCTTGGCCGCTCCGTACAGTGACACCATGAAGTGGACCCTTCTCCGTGGGTGATGCCGATCGGCGTGTGCGGGGGAACTCCACGGATCCGCCGCTCCGCGCGTGCCATGACCTTACCCGGCCGGTGGAGTCCGGCGTCGGGTCGAGGGGGCCCACCGATTCCGGGGACTTCCCCCGAACTCCCCGGGGAGATCAATACGGTGGCGTGGGTCACACACGCTAGGCTCATGGTCTAGACCTCTGACGCAGGTCGGAGGTCGTGCACCGGACGCGCTCGTGAAGCGAGGAAGAACAGCCATGTCCAAACCGGTCGACGTCAGCCATCAGATCACCGACGGGATGATCACCAGTCCGAACCTTCCGGAACCGAGCATCACCGAGAGTTCGACCACCCCGGGGACCGCCGGGCACGGCAACGGCGGTGGCCGTGTCACCATGGCCGGTGCCACCGGCACCTACGTGGAGATGCCCGCCCACCGTTACCGGGACGGCGCAGACCTCGCCGATCTGGACCTGGACCGGGTCGCGGACCTCCCCGGCGCGGTCGTCGACGTGGCCGATGCCCGTCAGATCGGACCGGAGGTCTTCTCCGGTCTGGATCTGCGCGGCAGGGCCGTTCTGCTGCGCACCGGCTGGGACCGCCACTGGCGCACCGAGGCCTACGGCGGATTCGACCACCCGCACCTGACCGAGGCCGCGGCCAAGACCCTCGTCGAGGCGGGTGCGGTCCTGGTGGGCATCGACTCGGTGGGCGTGGACGACACGGCCCCGGCCACCGAGGGGGCCCGCCCCGCCCTGGCCGTCCTCTTGGCCGCCGGGATCCCGGTCGTCTCGCACCTGTGCCTGCTCGACGAGCTGCCCAACGAGGGGTTTCGGTTCTTCGCCGTGCCCGCCAAGGTGCGCGGGCTTGCCGCCTTCCCCGTGCGCGCCTTCGCCCTCGTCGGCTGAGCCGTGGCGCGGGAGCGTCCCCACCGGGGACGCTCCCGCGTCAAAGATCGGCGTCGACGTCGTCCTGTGCCCGGTGCCGCTCCAGTTCGGCCCGCTGCCGGGCCTCCAGCCGGGCCGTCCGCTCGTCCTGGGCGACCGCACCGGCCATCGCCGTCGACAGGGCGCGCAGCTCCATGTTGATCCGCGGGTAGGCGGGCAGCCGGGGCAGCGCCCCCATCCTCGGGGTGCGCCGCTCCTCCATCGCCGAGATCAGTTCGCGGAAGGCCAGGTCCACCCGTTGCAGGGTGATCGTCCCGACGGGTTCGGGGTCCTCCAACGCCAACGCGGACAACGCCAGGTATCCCGTGCGCTGGGTGGCCACCACCACCGGCCACAGCGGTCGGGTGGAGGCGGCGCGAGGAACATCGCCGATCGCGCTGTCGTAGACCCCGCGCAGGCTCACCAGCGCCGCCCGCATGTCCCGTCGCAGCTCGTAGCGGAGCCCGGGGGCGATCTCGGTGTCCTGGTCCAGCACCGCCGACACGCACCGGCGGGCCTCCTCCAGCACACCCACGATCGACTGCGGCAACCGGGTCGCCGACGCGCCCCGCCACAGCAGCATCGCCCCGGCCAGCCCCACCAGGCCGCCGACCACGGTGTCGATGATGCGGGTCTCGGCCAGCTCGGTGATCGGGTGCGGCGCCGCCGTGTAGGACAGCAGCAGCGCCATCGGGGTGATCAGCAGCGAACCGTAGAAGAAGTTGCGCCCGATGACCAGTTGGGCCGCCCCCTGGAACGCCGCCGCCAGCACGATGACCGCCGTCAGCGGCGGGTTCGCGGCGATGAGGAACGCCCCGATCACCACGCCGAGCAGGGTGCCGAGCGACCGCTGCACCGACCGGTTGAGGGTCAGGACCACGTTGCCGCCTTGGAGGACGGCCGTCGTGGTGATGCCCACCCAGTAGGAGTTCTCCAGGCCCACGGCCAAGGACAGGGCCCCCGCCGCCGTCACCGTGATCCACATGCGCAGCGCGGTGGGGCGGATGAGCGACTCCGGGCTCAGACTGGAGCGCAGCGCCCCCCACAGCGCCGGGTAACGCTCGTCGTGCAGGGTCCGGGCGCTCTCGTCGTCCTCGAACTCCTCACCGTCCCTGCGTTCGGCCGAGGCGGCCCGCGCCATCAACCCGTACAGGCGCGCCTCCAGGGAACGGGGGCGCATGCCCCGACGCACCCCGTCCAGTTCGGCCGGATCGGGTGCCCGGTCGGGGTCGGCGACCGCCGCGGCCATCCTGTCGGCGAAGGCCGCCGCCTCCGGGGGCAGCGGGGTGGTGCGGGCCATGCACACCTGGGTCGTGGTCAGGTGGACGTCGGAGACCCGGCGCAGCAGCGAACGCAGTCGGGCCGCCTCGCCGCTGGTCCGGTACCCGCGGGTCTGCGCCAGCAGCACCAGGCGCCAGGCGTCGGCGACCGCGACCGAGGCGTCGTGCTGCGCGTGGTCCAGCTCCGGGGTGCCCACCGACCGCAGCAGGGCGGCGAGCCTGCGGTAGGCCACGGCCACCGCCTGGTACTCGGGGTGGCGGGCGCGCACGACGACACCCGACATCGACACCGCCCAGCCGATGGCCGCCCCGAGCGCGGCGATGGCGGCGTGCAGGGGGACGTCGGTCAGACCGCCGGGCACGATCGTGGAGATCGCGCCGACCAGGACGATGAACAGCGGGCCGGGCTTGTCCACCCGCCAGGCGGCGCAGATCCAGGTGGCCAGACCGGCGGTCAGCCCGATGGAGAACACCCCCGCCCACGGGGAGAGCGCCGAGGCCAGCGAACCCATCGTCACGCTGCCCACGAAACCCAGGCCGACCAGGGCCAGCGCGGCCGACCGGTAGACGTAGGGGGTCTTCTTCTCGTACAGGACCGTCATCGAGCCCATCGCCGCGAGAGTGGCGACCTGCGCGCCGAACAACCACGCCCCCAAGGCGAAGGAGACGGTCATGGCGATGGCGGCCTGCGCGGCGGTGGTCCAGGCCCAGGCACCCGACTCCAGCCCGAAGACGGCACGCAGGTCCACACGCGGTCGGGGACGCTCACCGATGGTGGCGCGTCGGGGGACCGGCTGCGAGGTGTCGCCCACATCGAGAGGTCCGGTATCGCCCGTGGTTCCCAGATCTCGCACGTGCCCCATCCTAGACCGGGACGAATCGGTACTCATGACTCAGAGGACGCTTTACCCCCGGTTTCGGGTTCGATTCCCTCTCCGTGTCCTCGGCCACCCCGCCTTCGGCGCGGCCCTCATCGCGCGTCGATGCGCCGACCTCTCCACTCTCTGAGCTGCCAGGACGCCCCCGGGTCGGGTCCGCGCCCCCGAGAGGGTGTCCTCGGCCACCCTGCGCCCCCGGGTGCCGGGACGGACCCGGGCCCCAGGGCCGCCGGGGGCGGCCGGGAGTACGGGAAGGCCGCGGGTGGACCCGTGACGGGGCGCACGCCTCGGGCCGTCGGCGGGTGGCCCCGACCCCCTCTCCTCAGGGAGGAGGGGAACTCAATTCCGCGCGGTGGCCGCCTCGGCCTCGGCCGCCCGGGCGAGTGCCCCGTCGCGTTCGGCCTCGGCCCGGTCGGCCCGTTCCGCGGCGCGGTCCCGCGCCTCCTCCGCCAACGCCAGCCGGGCGGCCGCGGCCTCGCGCGACTCGGCGAGGGTGAGCTCGGCCCCGCGCCGTTGCGTCGCCAACTCCTCCGTCAGCCGTTCGCGTTCGGCCACCGAACGCTCCAGTTCGGCGGTGAGCCGTTCGCGTTCGGCCACGGCCGCCGTCCGCTCCGACTCCAGCGCGCGCTCGATCCGGGCGAGTTCGGCCTTGGCGCGTTCGCGTTCGGCGATCAGCGACTCTTCGAGCCGGTGGATCCGCTCCTCGGCGCGGTCGGCCCGCTCCTGTTCGCTCCGGGCCCGGGCCAGGGCCTCGTCACGGCGGCGGGCGTGCTCGGCCGTCTCCGCCCGGAGCCCCTCGGCCTCGGCGTGCGCGTGCCGTAGACGCCGGGCGGCGTCGGCGCGTTCGTGCTCGGCCGCGTCACGGAGTTCACCGATCCGGCGCTCGGCGGCGGCCAATCCCGCGTTGGCCTCGGCGATGGCGGCGTCGCGTTCCTCCCCGGCCCGTTCCGTCTCCCGCTCCGCCCGCTCCCGTGCGCCCTCGGCCTCGTCCCGGCGGGTCAAGGCCTCCTCGGCCATCCGCTCGGCCTCGGTGGTCGCGGCGATCGCCGCCGACGCCGCCTCCTCGGCCGCCCGCCGGGCCGATTCCGCCTCACGCCGACGGTTCTCCGCCTCCAGCCGGGCCGCGTCGGCCTCGGCGGCGTGCCGGCCCCCCGCCAGCCGGGCGGCCTCCACCTGGGCCTCGGCCGCGGCCGGGTCGGTCATCGTCGCGAACGCCTCGGTGGCGGACCGCAGTGTCTCGGTGAGCTGTTCGCTCTGTACCGCGAACCGGGTGAGCAGGTCGTCGGCGCGCAGCCGGGCGGCCGTCACCGGTTCGGCCGCGGCGAACGCGGGGCCGTCGGAACCGGAGGGTTCACGGGCGGCGCGCGCCTCGGCCTCCTGACGTTCGGACTCCTGGGCCTGCCGCTGGCGCTCCTTCCAGGCCCGCCAACGGGTGTGCTCGGGCAGGTCGCAGTACTGGGGAGGTCGCCCGGGTGAGGAGGCCCGGGGCACCGGGCGGTCACAGCCGGGGAAGTTGCAGGTATTGGAGTCGGAGGTCGCCACGCAGGCGAGCGTAGCGTTTCCGGCCCCGCCCGCGCCGGGGCGTGTCGCGCTGGGAGCGGCACGGTGCGGGCCGGACACGGTGTGGGCGGGTATCCGCGCGGGCCCTCGGCCCCGACGCCCTCGTCCATGGGAGAGACGTGGTGCGGGCGGGGAAGGCGGGAAGCACGGTGCGGGTGGGGAGGAGCGAGAGACGTGGTGCGGGCGTGCGAGGGCGGGAAAGCGGTACGGGTGGGGCGAGGGAGGACGGGAGGCGGGGGAAGAGTGGGAAGCACGGTGCGGGCGGGTGTACCGGCGTCCGTCCCGAACCCGACGCCCTTGTCCGCGAGGCCGCGCCGACGGACAATACCGCCATGCCGACTCCCCAACGTGACGATGTCGCCACGCGAAGCCTCCTCACCCGTCTGGACCGTTTCTCCCTGCTACCCGAGGCCCGTGCCCTGCGCGATCGGGCCCGAGAACTGCTCCGGGCCGATCCCGGGGACGCCGTCGTGGACGTCGGCTGCGGAGGCGGCCGGGCCACCGGCGAACTCGCCGCGGCCGGCACGCGCGCCGTCGGAGTGGACCTGGACCCCGTCATGCTCGACGCCGCCCGTGCGGCCCACCCCGGAGCCGAGTTCCGCCACGGTGACGCCTATCGGCTGCCCCTGTCCGACGGTTCCATGCGGGGCTACCGGGCGGAGAAGGTCTACCACTCGCTCGACGACCCGCTCCGCGCCCTCGCCGAGGCGCGCCGGGTGCTGGCCCCGGGCGGCCGTGTGGTCCTGCTCGGACAGGACTGGGACGCCTACATGGTCGACTCCGACGACCCCGACACCACCCGCCGCATCATCGCCGCCTACGCCGACACCATGGCCGACCCCCGCGCTCCGCGCCGCCAACGGGCGCTGTTGGCGTCGGCCGGGTTCACCGACATCGAGACGGAGGGCCGGATCGTGGTGTTCACCGACGCCGAGGTCCTGGGCATGCTCATCGGATTCGCCGACGCCGCGGAACGCTCCGGAACGATCGATGGGGCACGGGCCCGATCCTGGGCGACGGAACAGCGGGAACGGGCGGAGGAGGGACGGCTCTTCGTCGCGGTCCCCTTCCTGCTGGTGAGCGCCGAACGCCCCTGAACGGCACCGCCCGGCGGTCCTCAACCGAGGAACCGGACCACCGCCCGCACCCCGACCGGCTGCAAGGCCAACGCCGGTCGGGGGCGGACCTCCTCGGGGCGCACCGGTTCCAGTCGGACCCGCGAGCACAGGAGGGCCGCGATGACCTCCACCTCGCGCAGGGCCATGGACGCGCCCAGGCAACCGCGCGGCCCGGCACCGAAGGGGAAGTAGGCGTGCCGGTGCCCGGGACGCCCGCCGTTCAGCCAACGTTCGGGACGGAACTCCTCCGGGTCCGGGAACCATCGTCCGTCGCGGTGGACGACCCATGGACTGAGTCCCAGGGTGACGCCGGCGGCCAGTGCGTACCCGCCCACCTCCAAGGGGCGTACGGTCTCCCGGCTGATCACCCACGCCGGAGGGTACAGGCGCATCGCCTCCTTGGCGGCGGCCGAGGCGAACCCCGGTTCGTCCATCCGCGCACCCGCCTCCGGATTCGCTCCCAGGGCGTGGAAAAGCCAGGTCAACGCGTTGGCGGTGGTCTCGTACCCCGACATCAGCAGGGTGGCCAGCTCGTCGCGGACCTCGGGGAAGGGCGGGTCGTCGGCCAACAACCGGCCGAGGGCGTGGGCGTCCTCCCCGGGAGGGTTCTCGGCGATCAGGGCGGCGAGGGCGGCGTCGAAGTCGCGCAGGGCCCGGCGCAGGTCGCGATTGGTCCGGGTGGGCAGCCACATCGGCAGGCGCGGGGCCGAGGTCAGGCGCATGATCGCGGCCACGGCCCGGGTCAGGGTCTCGCCGCGTTCGCCCAGGGGCCGTCCGGCGATGTGCACGGCGCCCACGCCCATCGCCAACCGGGACATCTCGTCGTGGACGTCGATCTCCAGACCGTCGTGCCAGCTGTCCAGGAGACGGGCGACACCGTCCCGTGCGGCGTGTTCCAGGTGGTCGAGCCGGTCACTGCGGAAGGCCGGGCGCAACCGGGCCCGTTTGCGCTCCCAGTCGGCCCCCTCGCTGTTCATCATGGCGGAGGGGAAGCCCATGGGGCCGCGTCGGACCGCCTCGCCGATCTTGACGACACGCCCCTCGCGGTCCAGCAGCACCCGGCCGATGTCGTCGGGGTGGGCCAGCAGCACGTTGGTGGGGGTGAGGGAGACGACGTCGCCGAACTCGCGGGCGGCCCCCGTCAGGAAACCCAGGGGGTCCACCGCGTAGTCGGCGGCGTTGGAGGAGGATCGCCCGCCCCGGGGCCCCGGGGGAGCGGAGGAGAGAGCCGCCATCGTGTCCGTTTCCGCACGAGGCCCGTGCCGCCGGGGCGGCACGGGCCGATCAGGGTGTGGCCTAGTAGTAGATGTAGGGGCGGGTCAGCCGCTCCGCGTCGATGAGGCGCAGCTTGGCGGCGATGCGATAGGCGGCCTTCTTCATGAGGTCTCCTTCCACGGGTGCCCCGGTCCCCTGTCGGTTCCGGGCGACGGGAAGAACGCTAGGCCTCCTGTGACGGAGGGGAACAGTGGCGCGACGGTGAGAAAACCGTGCGCGCAAGGTAACCCATTTCAGTTGTCATAACCTGACCCAGCGTGATCGGGGCGCGCGGGGGGTGCGGACACGGCGACGCCCCCGTGCCGAAGGGCACGGGGGCGTCCGCCCGGGGGAGGGGAGGCGTCAGTCGTGGGCGCCGAAACCGTCGACGCGGCAGACCATGGTGGTCACGAAGGGCCGGAAGCCCTCGGTCTCCAGGAAGCTGATGTCCTCCGAGGCCGTGGCCAGGGGGGAGAACTCGATGTCGCGGATGCCCATCGCGGCCAGCTGGTGGCGGATCTCGTCCAACAGTTTGGAGCCGACGCGGGTGCCCGCGTACTCCGGGTCGATGGCGAAGGTCTGCACGATCGCGACGCGCTCGCCGCGGTCCCAGCTGCCCTGCGGGTTCTCGCGCAGCGTCACCATGGCGTACCCGGCCGGGTCGTCCCCGTTCTCGGCGAGGATCGCCAGGGTCTCGGGGTCGGACATCCACGCCAGGTACTGGGCGCGACGTCGCCGCCAGGACTCGTCCATGGTCGTGGTGCTGATGATGTCGGACAGGTGGGAGGCGCCCAGGGCGTGCTGCTGGTGGAGGGCACCCCACAGGTCTGCGAGTTCCTCCACCTCGTGAGCGCCCAGGTAGCGGAAGCCGAGCACACCGACGTCGTTCGGTCGAGGTTTGGTCATCAGCGAAGTTTGCATGTTCTTCTCACCCGTTCCACCAGCATTGGGTGCTGATCCCCCGGAGCGCCCAGGATGCGCGCCCTTGGTTGAGCTGTGGTCCTGACTGTACGTGCCGGTATTCACCGGAACGCGCGTGACACGAGGAAAGAATTCGGTCGGCATCACGATGAAAGAAGAAGTTCAAATTTTTCTTCTTGAGTCGGCTGAAAGGGGTGTCTTGGACGTTGTGCAGCGAATCACTGTCGCAAGACGGGCAATGTGTCGGAAAAAGCCCGGAAACCTGCGCGTACTGACCTACATTGGAGACCATGATCGACGTACGGCGGTTGCAGCTCCTCCATGCCCTGGCGCATCACCACACGGTGGCCGCGACGGCCGAGGCGCTCAACGTCACACCGTCGGCGGTCTCCCAGCAGCTCGCCTCCCTGGCCAGAGAGCCCGGGGTCCCCCTCGTCGAACGCCAGGGCCGTCGTTTCATGCTCACCGGCGGGGCCAGGGTCCTGCTCGAACGCGCCCCCGCGATCTTCGCGGAGATGGAGCGCGCCGGCGCCGACCTGGCCGCCTACGCCGAAGGCGACCGCGGGGTCATCCGCGTCGGCTCCTTCTCCACGGGCATCAGCGACCTCATCGCCCCCGCCCTGGCCCGGCTGCGCGTCAGCCACCCGGGCTGGTCCTTCGAGGTCGTCCAGGCCGAACCCGAGCAGAGCGCCGAGATGGTCCGCTCCGGCCGCCTCGACGTGGCGCTCACCATGTCCACCGGCCATCTGCCCGCCGCCGGCGACCCCGACTTCCGCACCGACTCGGTGATGGTCGAGCTGTTCGACGCGATCCTGCCCTACCAGCACCCGCTCGCCACCCGCAACGGCCTGCACCTGGCCGAGGACCTGGCAGACGAGGGCTGGATCATGTCCGCGCCGGGCACGGCCTGGCACGAGTGCGTCACCGCGGCCACGAGTCAGGCCGGCTTCCAACCGCGCGTGGTGCACACCGTCGACGACTTCAGCGCCGTGTTCTCCCTGGTCCAGGCGGGCCTGGGCATCGCGCTCATGCCGCGCCTGGCCTGGACCGGCATCAACACCCCGCAGATCGTCGTGCGCGGGGTGCGCGAGACCGCCCGCCGCCACATCATCGCGCTGTCCCGATCCGGGGCCACCCCCGAACCGCTGCTCACCGCCGTGCGCGAGGCCGCCAGCAAGGTCCCGGTGCCCTCGGTGGGCCCCTTCGCCATCGCAGGATGATCGCGCGGGCCCCAGGCCGCGCTCACCCCGGGAAGGCCGAGGACTCCGGTAGCGGCGGCACGTCGTCGAGCACGTCCTCGGCGGCCTGGTGCAGATACCGGGCCACCACGCGGATCGGCCGCCAGGCCCACCCGCCGGTGCGTCCGGCCAGGTACACCTGGCGCACCCCGCCCAGCTCGCCGAGCGGGGCATGGGCCACCCCGCGCCGGGTGGTCGCCGACAGGCGAGGGACGACCCCCACGCCAACCCCGGCGGCCACCAACTCCTCGAACAGTTCGAGGTTGTCGATGCGGTGCACGATGCGGGGCGTGAACCCCGCGTCGGCGCACATGCGCTGCACCAGCGTCTCCTCGTCGCCCCGGTAAGGGCTGGCGATCCAGGCGGCGCCCGCCAGGTCGCGCAGTCGGCGGCGGGTCAGGGCCCGGCTGTCCGCCCCCTGAGAGGGCTGGGACAGCAACAGGCCCTCGGTGCCGACCGGATGTACCGTCAGTGTCCCCGGAAAATCTCGGGGGAGGAGACTGTACTGGTACACCACCCCCAGATCGGCGCCGCCGTTCTGCAACAGGGTGAGCGCCTGCTCCGACTCGTACTCGGTCAGATGGATGTCGATGCCCGGGTGATCGTGGCGCAACCGGCGCAGCGCCGGCAGCACCAAGGGCGCGGCGCTGGTGTACATGACCAGGTCGACACGGCCCACCGGCTCGCCGTCGCCGTCGAACTCCGCCCGAGCCGCCTCCACCCGGGCCAGGATGTCCACCGCGTGTTCGGCCAACCGCCGCCCCGCCGGGGTCAGCCGTACCCGGCGCCCGTCGGGGACCAACAGGGGCGCCCCGGCCTCGTGTTCGAGGACGGCGAGGTGTTTGGACACCGCCGACGTGCTCATGCCGGTGACCTCGGAGACGGCCACCATCGTGCCCAGGCGCTCCAGTTCGACCAGAAGCCGCAAACGGGTGAAATCCATCCACTGAAACTACATGGTCCATCAACCAACGGTTCGTGGACAGAAACGGACCTCTGCGCCAGATTGGTCGGGTGATCCGCTCCTTCCTTCCCTCGCTGCGCCGTGCCCGCCTCCAGGTGCCGGCGCCGATCATGCTGCTCATCGGTATGTTCACGCTGCACACCGGCAGCGCCCTGGCCGTCACGGCGTTCGCGCAGGCGAGCCCGGCGACGGTCACCTGGTTGCGGCTGACGTGGGCGGCGCTCCTTCTGTTGGCCCTGGGTGGTCGCTCTCTGTGGCGGGCCGTGCGCGAAGCGACGTGGCGTGAGCGCGGTGCCGTGGTGATCCTGGGCACAGCGAGTGCGGGGATGATGATGTTCTACTCCGAGGCGACGGCGCGGATCGAGCTGGGCACCGCCACCGCCATCGAGTTCCTCGGCACCCTGGTCGTCGCCGTGGCCGCCATGCGCCGCCGCCGCGAACTCGTGTGGATCGTCGCCGCCATCGCCGGGGTGCTCTGCCTGACCCGCCCCTGGCAGGGCGACCTGGACCTGCTCGGTGTGGGCTTCGCCCTGGCGGGCGCGGTGTGCGTGGTGTTCTACATCGTCCTCACCCAGAAGGTGGGCGCCGGATTCGGCGCCGTCCACGGGCTGGCCCTGACCATGGGCGTCGGATCACTGGTCACCGCGCCCTTCGGGGCCCCGGCGGTCATCGCCGCACCCGATCTCGACCTCATCCTGTTCACCCTGTTCATCGCGCTGCTGTTCCCGATGGTGCCGTTCCTGCTGGAGATGATCGCGCTCCAGCGGATGACCCGCACCGCCTACAGCACCTTCTCCAGCATGGAACCCGGAGTGGCACTGGTGATGGGCCTGATCATCATCGGCCAGGCGCCCGCCGCCCTACAGATCGTCGGCATGGCGCTGGTGGTGGTCGCGGGCATCGGGGCCACACGGGGCGAGCGCGGCGACCGCCCCGCCGTCCCGGAGATCGTGCGCGAGCGGCGCGATCGCGCCGCGCCGGCGGAGGGCACGGCGGACGCGGTGAAGAACGTCGCGCTCACCCTGGACCCCGGCTCCACGGGCTCCGCCGCCACGGACCCGGGCGCTCCGGACTTCGGAGCCACGGATCCCGGCTCCACGGAGGGCGACACCGTGAAGGTCTCCGGCGCGGAACTCGTCGATGCCGGGCCCGCGCTCCGCCTGCGGCGGCGGGCCACCTGAACCGACCGTTCGGCGCGCGCCCACCACGAGGGCGGACGGGCGCGCGCCGAACGGTCGCCTTCCGCCCCTCAGGAGAACCCCCGCACCGGGATGTGCGCGAGCACCCTCCCGCCCTCTGCGTTCCCGCGCGGTGGGCCTCGGCCCGAACCGTTCGGTGAACCCCGGGGAGCCCGCGCGCCGAGCGCGTGGTGGCCTCCCCTGCGGCGAGGCCGGGTCCGTTCGGCCGCGTCGAAGCCGTCTACCTCCGGGGGATCACTCCGTGGGCTCGCCGACCGACGACCCCTCCAGGGCGGTGCCCGCCGCGATCTCGCGCAACGCCGCGACATGCCGTTCGAAGGCGGCCTGACCCTCCTTGGTCAGCGACAGGGAGGTCCGGGTGCGCCGACCCACGGTGAACTTGTGGACCTTCACGTAGCCGGCGCTCTCCAAAACGGTGATCTGCTTGGACAGCACCGAGTCACTGACCTCCACCGTGTCCCGTACCACCCGGAACTCCGCGCGGTCCACGGCGGCGAGAGCTGCCACCACGGAGAAGCGCACGGGGGAGTGGATCACCTCGTCCAGCCGGTTGCGCGGGTGACTCATCGTGGGTTCCTGCTCTGTCGCAGCGCCACGTATCCGGCCACCAGGGGCGGGACGGCACTGAGCACGGCACCGGTGATCCACCACGCCGCCACGTCGGGCAGCCAGGTGCTGCCGACCACCACGGTGACCGAGTAGACGACGGTCCAGGCGCCCATCATGCCGAGGTGCAGCCTCCCCATGCTGCGCGGCTGCACGGGGCGGGTGAGCGCATAGGTGACCAGTACGGCGATGAGCAGAAGGCACGCCGCCGTCGCCCACATCATGAACGAGAGGGAGGGGGCGAACCCGATGGCGAGGATCAAGCCGCAGCTCATCGCCGCGTAACCCGCGCCGAAGATCCCGTACCAGCCACCCTGTCCGCGCATGCGGGCCCCCAGGGTCCCCGCCTGTTCGAGAGCGTCCACCGCTTCGTCCTGTCGCATGCCGATCCTTCCGATCGTTTCCTGTTTCCAGGTTCGCACTCACTTTCCACTTTGGCAAGTGTTTTCCGGGGTGGCGGGAAAACCCTGCGGCGGGACGTCGAGCCGACCGAAGGCCGACGGCGAGGCCCTCGATCACACCGATCACCCCTGCCGCCGTGAGCGACCGGCCGCCCCCGACCGGCCGACCCCGACGGGCCGCGAGAGCGCGCCGGGCGCCCGGCGGACCTCCCCGTGGCGAGGCGCGGGCGCGCCCCGCCACCCCTGTGAGCGCCCCCGCGTCTCCGGTCCCGGCGCCTCCGTCCCGGTCGGTGAAGGCCCTCGCGCTCTTCGTTCCGGTGCCACCGGCCCCGTCCGCGAACGCCGAAGGGCCGGGGACGCACCCCGGCCCTTCGACGCACGTCCCGGCCCTCAGCCCGGCACCCCTCCCTCCCGGTACAGCACCAGGTGCTCGTGGTACAGCACCCCGTCGCGCACATCGCCCGTGGCGGTGAACCCCGTGTCGTCCACGTAGTCGATGTGGTCCCCGGTGACGCGATAGCTCCCGGTGTAGGCGCTCCGACGGTTCCCCCGCGCCTCGTCGTAACGTCCGTTCGGCAACAGCTCCTGCCGGATGTGGCCGTCGGCGGTCACCCACATGCCCACGTACGGGTGCGGCGCGATGGTCTCCTCGGTCATGGCGGCCCTCCTCTCTCGATCGTTCAACGGCGGGTGAACCGGTACCCCGCGTGGTGCAGCACGCCGTCGTGGAACTCCCCGAACGCCCAGAACCCCAGGTCGTCCAGGTAGTCGATCCGGTTCCCGCCGACCCGGTAGCGGCCGGTGTAGGCGCTCTCGCGCTCCCCGCGCCCCTCGTCGTAACGTCCGTTCGGCAACAGCTCCTGACGGATGAACCCGTCCTCGGTGACCCACGTCCCCGTGTACGGGTGCGGGGCGTCGCCCTCGGGCCAGGGGGCCGCCACCGGCCCGCTCCCGTCCGGCGCCTCCGTGGCGTCCCGGATCCGGCCGTCGACGATGAGCAGATCGCGGTGCCCTCCCCGGAACGGCGCCGCGCCCGGGGGAGTACCGGGGGCGTCGGCGATCCGGTACACGGCGACGTCCGCCCGCTCACCCGGGGTGAGGGTGCCGCTCGCACCGTTCCCGGTGAGGTCGACGGCGGCGGGCAGCACCACGGTCCCCGCGCAGTCGATCACGATCATGTCGTCGTCCTCGGCCGCGGTCAGCAGCCCCGGGCCGACGCCGACGATCACCCCGCCACCGATGAGGACGTCGGCCCGCTCCCAGTCGCCCATCAACGGGTTCCCCGTGATCACGGTGCCTCCGGTCAGCAGCAGCGGCCGGTCCTCGGGCTCGCGGGCCCGCGCGGACACGGCGTCCTCGCGTCGGGGCCGGGAGGCTTCGGTGATGCCCATGGTCGTCCTCGTTCCCTCGTCGTGTCCGTGCGGTGTGCTCAACGGGCCGCACGCGCCAGCACGCGGTCCCGCGACTCGTGGACCCGCGCGCGCAGTTCGCCCAGGTCCACGTCCAGGACCCGTCCCGCCCACTTGCGGGGCTCCCCGTCGATCAGCACCGTGGTGACGTTGCGGGCGTCGGCGCCGAGCACCACGGTGCCCACGGGGTCGTTGAGCGGCATGTTGTTGAGGTCCTCGGCCTCGACGACGAGCAGGTCCGCCCGCTTGCCCGGGGTGAGCGACCCGGTCACGTCGTCCAGCCCGTTGGTGCGGGCCCCCTGGAGGGTGGCGAAGTCCAGCACGTCGTGGACGCCGATCCGGTCGGCCTCCCGGCCGGTGCCGTACACCGCGTTGGCCGCGCGCATCCGCTGCACGGTGTGCAGGGCGCGCATCTGGGTGAACATGTCCCCTGCCAGGGCCACCTCCACGTCGATGCTCAGCCCCGGGCGCACCCCCGCGGCCAGGGCCTCGTCGACGGCCGGGATCGCCGTCTCCAGCCCGATCTGCGCGTCCGAGGTGGGCGCGAGGGCGATGGTGGTCCCGGTCGAGCCGATGGCCTTCCACGCCTCCCCGGTGAGCCCGGTGGCGTGGATCAGGGTGACGTGCGGTCCCAGCAGCCCCCGGTCGGCCCAGTCCAGGACGGCCGAGGAGGAACCGGCACCGAAGACCGCGTCCACGCTCACGCCGATGCCGAGGTCCCGGGAGATCCGGGCGAGGTCGGGCCCGTAGGCCGGGCCCGGTCCGGCGACCTCGTCGGTGGCCAGTGCCGCGACCCGCAGGGTCAGCATGCGGGAGGTGTCGTCGGTGTGCTCCTCGCGTAGCCGGGCCAGGTCCCCGGGCCACTGCCGGTCCCACTCCCCGAAGTGCGGTCCCATGGACGCGTGCACGCCTCGGATCCCGGTGTCGGTCAGGGCGCGCACGGCGGCGTCGGAGTGCTCCCGGGAACGGGAGTTGTGCGAGAAGTCGAGCATGCAGGTGATACCGGCGTCGATCGCCGACAGTGCCGCCAGCCGGGTCCCGACGTACATGTCCTCGGGGTCGTAGGCGGGCGCGTACCCCGCCAGGGTGGAGACCACGTAGCCCGCCAGGTCGTCGACGTCGGGCATGATCCGGCGCAGTTGGGACTGCCAGGCGTGCCGGTGTGTGTCGACGAACCCGGGTGTGATGACGCTTCCGGAGGCGTCGACGACGACCGCGTCACCCGCGTCCGGGACGGTTCCCACGGCGGCGACGGTGTTCCCCTCGACCAGGACGTCGGCGTCGTCGAGGACGCCGAGGGCCGGGTCCATGGTGAGCACCGTCGCTCCGGTGAACAGGATGCGCCGGCGCGGGTCGCCGGACCGGCGCCGGATCGCCTCCAGTGGCGCCTCGGCGGCGGTGCGCTTGGAGTCTTCGGAACGCATGGGAGGTGTCCCCTCGGGTGGTTCTGTGTGGACCGACCCTCCCGAGTCTGGTTCCGCGTCACCGGGGGTTCCAGGTCGCCGTGCACCCTGGTGTGCCACACCCGGTCAGGGCGTCTCGGCCGGGGCCGACGGGCACGGCCCGGCCCTGCGACGCGCGAGGGCCGCGCCGGGTGACCGGCGCGGCCCTCGCGTTGGACGCTCTCGGAGAGGCGTTCAGGTCCGTGCGGGTCGTTCCCCCGCGCCCGGCTCCGATCCGGTCGCCGGGTAGGCGGTGTGCAGGGACCCGAGCAGGGTTAGGGCCTCCTCCGACGGGCTCCCCGGCTCGGCCTGGTAGACGACCAGTTGTTGCCCCTCGGTGTCGTTGACGGTGAAGCTCTCGTAGTGCAGATCCAGGTCGCCGACCGTGCGGTGGTACAGCCGTTTGGTGCCGCCGCTCTTGCCCCGGACGTCGTGACGCGACCACAGCACGCGGAAATCCGTGCTCTTCAGGGACAGTTCTCCGACGAGTCCGTTGAGCCGGGGGTCGTCGAGGCGCAGCCCCGCCGCCTTGTGCAGTTCCGCCACCACCGCGTCCGCCGCACGGTTCCAGTCGCGGTGGAAGTCGCGGGCGGCCGGGTCGAGGAAGGTCATCCGCGCCAGGTTGTCCGTGACCGTGAAGTCGGCGTACAGGGCTTCGGCGAGACGGTTGCGGGCCACGAGGTCCAGGGTGGGGCCGATGACGAAGGCGGGGGTGTCGCCCCACCGGTCGAGAAGGCGGAGCAGGTGCGGGCCCACCCGCCCGGATCGGCGCGACCCCCGGCCGCGCCGCCCGTCGGAGAGGGCCAGCCGCCGCAGGTGGTCGGTCGCCTCCTCGTCCAGCAGCAGGGCGCGGGCCAGCGCGTCCAGCACCTGGGGGGAGGGGTGGCGTTCCCGTCCCTGTTCGAGGCGCATGTAGTAGTCGGTGCTCACCCCGGCCAGGATCGCGACCTCCTCCCGACGCAGGCCCGGTACCCGGCGGCGTCCGGAGGTCGCCAGCCCGACGTCGTCCGGCCGGACCCGGTCTCTTCGCGCCCGAAGGAACCCCTCCAGGGTGACCCGGGGGCCGACCCCGGAGGTTTCGTCAGTGCCCATGGCCTCAGGCTAGGCGGAGGCCGTCCCGCCGAACAGGGACGAGGGTGGGTGCGCGCCACCCACCCTCGTGATGTCACGCCCGTCCGGTTCGCTCGCCCTCCAACGGTGCCGGTGTCGGAGGTGGTGGGTCGCCGAGGTGCCGGTTCCCCAGGGTCTCGCGCAGGGCGAAGACGTCCCCCGCGCGGAAGTAGCGCACACCGCGCGGGTTCTTGAGGCAGGAGAGGCGGCCGTCGGCCTCCCAGCGCTTGACCGTGGTGGTGCCGACCTCCAGCACGATCGCGGTCTCCCCGGTGGTGAAGTACATGTCGGGGTGGGTGAGGAGGAGGTCGTCGAGGGAGTCGAGCCTCATCGCCGGGCCTCCGGACGGCCGGAGCGGGCGGGCAGGGGGAGGAGGCGGCCCGCACGTGCCTCGATGACCGTGTCCACGAGGGATTCGGGGTACGCGGGGTGGAGGTCCTCCCGGACGCCGGGGCGGGACTCGAAGGTGTACGTGCCGTCGGCCGTCACCCCGATGACGGCGTTCCCGAGGTGTTCGGGCCCGATGAGGCAGGGAGCCATCTCCGGTCCCCGTGTCCACGGGAAACGGAACCATTCGCACTTCATGATTATTTGTCGTTTTTGGAATGCTTCGGATGCTATTGCGAGTTTTGACCATGCCTGTTTCGGCTTCTGTGGGTGTTCCTGCGGGTCCATGAGACCAGAATCCGATAGAGCTCGCGTGTTCCCAAGTGAGTGAGTCGTATCCTCGAAGGATAGAGTGCGCAGGGGAACAGTTTCGGTACGCTCTGGAGCATGGAAGAACATCCCTTGGAATACCATCCCCCCTCATTTGCTGCCACACTTCGGTCGGAACGCAAGAACGCCGGATTCACTTTGCGTAAGTTCGCTACGGTTTCGCACTTCGCGGTATCGACGTTGTCCAGGTGGGAGAATGGAAAGACCTCTCCGATTCGCGCGGACG
Source organism: Nocardiopsis sp. N85 (assembly GCF_028882275.1). Taxonomy (GTDB): domain Bacteria; phylum Actinomycetota; class Actinomycetes; order Streptosporangiales; family Streptosporangiaceae; genus Nocardiopsis; species Nocardiopsis lambiniae. The sequence continues at coordinate 49,060 of NZ_JARBUT010000027.1, read as the reverse complement.
TGGTCAGGCTGGACAAGGCTTTGGATGTGAACGGACGCCTGGTCGCAGAGTGGGAGGCCGCCAACAGTGAGGGGTTTCCCTCGTGGATGCGATCCCCTGGGGCACGGGAAGAACGCGCGGTGGCGATCGACACGATCTCGGTCAACTTGGTTCCCGGCCTGATCCAGTCTCCGAAGTACGCGCACGCTGTCTTCCGAGCGTTCCATCCACGATCCGCTAGCGCGGAGATCGAGCGCCTGGCTCAGCTTCGGGTGGCTCGCTACGAGTCGCTGACCAGACGGAATGACCCGCTGGTCACGGCGGTCTTCCCGATGAACGCGCTGTCGCACCTTCCTTCGGAGGTGAAGGAAGACCAGATCGAGTACCTGTTGCGTCATTTGGAACGGGGAAGGTTGATCGTGTACCTGATTCCGAAGACGACGCCCATCCTTGCCGTTTCGTCGTCCGCGCAGGTCTATCACCTTCCGGAAGGTCGGTCGGTCGCTGCTTCCGATCATGTTCGGGGGAATGTGCTTCTGGAGAAGCCGGGGGATACCGAAGCGGTAGAGTCCCTGGTACGTGACCTGATCGGACTCGCATCCCCTCGAAGTGAGTCGGTGTCGTTGTTGGAAGGAACGCTTTGATGACAGATGGTTTCCACAAGAGCTCGTACAGTAACGACGGTGGCCACTGTGTCGAGGTCCGGGAACACCTGAACGGCGCCGACGTGCGTGACACGCAGAACCGGGACGAGGGGGCCCTGTCCTTCCCCGCCGTGGAGTGGTCCGCGCTGTTGAAGGCCGCGCGGTAGACCCTCTTCCCCTCGGAGTCCTTGCTCCGCTCCTCGCGAGGCAGGGGCTTCGCCGTGATCCGCGCCACAGCCGCGGGCTCCCCTCGGTGCTCACGGCGTCCCCTCTGCCCGGTCCCACAGCTCCACTCCCGCTCCGAACTGGGAAGACGGCCCTTCACCGCCGACGCAGGGTCCTCGACCCACCCTCCCGGAAGGGACTAACGGCCCTGTCGGATGCACTAATCTGGCGCGACCATGGCCGCGAAAACTGATCTCGAACTCCTGCGTGCCCACGAACCGGTGCTCATGTGCACCAAGGGAGAACTCTTCTTCCCCGCCGACGTGGACGCCTACGTACGCAATTGCAGCCTGTGGATCGAGGAGTCCGGCGGTGGCGAACGCGTCATCGTCCCCGCCGGCGAACTCACCCTCGACCGCCTGGCCACCGCCGAGGAGGAGTGGCCCGGACGCCACAAGCACCTGCGGTTCGTCCAAGAGGAGACCCTCCGCGAGGAGGCCCGCCGGTTCAAGGGCATCTCCCGCACCGTCATCCCCAAGAGCGGCCGTCTCGCCGCCGTCGGCGTCCTCGGCCGCATCCTCGACATCCTGATGAAGCTCTCCCTGCTCATCCGGGGCGCGGTCCCCGGTGGCGTCACCTTCGCGGCGGTGACCCGCTACCGGGAACGCGTCGACAACGGCGACGCCACCTACTACGGCCGGGTCACCCGCGAGGGCGGCTACATCATCCTCCAGTACTGGTTCTTCTACGCGATGAACGACTGGCGGACCATCTACGGCGGCGTCAACGACCACGAGGCCGACTGGGAACGCGTCACCGTCTACGTCGTCGAGAACCCCGACGGCACCACCCGCCCCGTCTGGATCGGCGCCTCCTCGCACGAGTACCACGGCGACGACCTGCGTCGCAGCTGGGACGACCCCGACCTCCACCGTGACGGCGCCCACCCGCTCATCTACGTCGGCGCCGGCTCGCACTCCCACCAGATGCTCCCGGGTGACTACCTCATCCAGGTCGACCCCTCCGTCTTCCGCGGCCTGATCAACGCCTGGAAGTGGATCACCCACCGCGTCTTCCGCGCCGACAGCGTCATCAACCGCCACGGCATCGGCGTCCCCTTCGTCGACTACGCCCGCGGTGACGGCACACGGCTGGGCCCCGGCGGCGACCGCCGGTGGCAGGCCGTCCTCATCGACGACGACACCCCCTGGGTCAAGGGCTTCCGCGGTCTGTGGGGCCGTGACACGCGTGACTTCTTCGACGGCGAACGCGCCCCCAGCGGCCCCCGCTACGAACGCGACGGCACCATCCGCCGCTCCTGGGCCGACCCCCTGGCCTGGGTGGGGTTGCAGAAGGTCGCCCCCACCGAGACCGCCGCCCGCGCCGAACTGCGCGCCCACATCCTCACCCTGGAGGGGCGCCTGCGCGAGTTCGACGCCGACATCGTCAAGCGCCGCGACCGCCTGCGCCAGCTCGACTCCGCCCGCATGGTCCTGGCCCGCGAGGCCCACTCGCGCCCCCGGGCCCGCGCCTACTCCGAGGAGATCACCTCCCTGGAGAAGGAGCTCGCCGGCGTCTACGAGAAGCGCGTCCTCACCGCCGACGAACGCGACAGCCACCTGCGCGCCCTGGAGGCCGACGTCCCGCTGGTCCCGGCGCCGACCGAGCACCTCAAGGCCCCGCACCTGCCCTACACGTCGGGCCAGCAGCGCAGCACCCGCTTCCTGCACCTGTGGGTGGCCCTGAGCACCCCCTTGCTGCTGATCGCGCTCGCGCTGCCCCTGTTCCTCCTGGAAGGCCAGTTCACCTTCTACGCCATGATCGGCGTGGTCGTCGCCTTCGCCGCGGTCGACTCGATCGCCCGACGCAAGTTCCTCCAGTACGTCACCGGGTTGGCGATCCTGGCGGTGCTGGTCGGCCTGGTGGTCGGCGTCATCGTGGCGTTCGTCCTCGACTGGCGCATCGCCGTCACGGTCCCCATCGTGGTCATCGTGGTGCTCCTGCTCGTGGTCAACGTCCGCGACCTCATGCGCCGCTGACTGTGAGGATGTGTAATGGCTTCTCCGGCAGGTCTGACCCACCCGCTGACCGACACCGACAGGTTGTCCTTTACGGGATTCGTCGGCTTGTCCGGGGAAGCCACCGCACGCGACCGGACGGGCGACCGTGACCTCATAGGAGCTTGGTCGAAAAGCCCCGCCACAGTCTTGTCCGCCCGCCCGGCCGGCGCGTGCCACCCCTCCGGGATCAGCGACAGGACGGCAGGTACCAGCATGACCGATCGACCCCTGATTGTCACAGCGGGCGTGGACACCCACGGCCACACCCACCACGTCGCCGTCATCGACCCGCTCGGCCGCCACCTGGCCGACCGCGAGTTCGAAGCCACCGGGCAGGGCTACCTGGACCTGGCGGCCTGGCTGCTCTCCCACGGCACCGTGGACGCGGTCGGGGTGGAGGGCACCGGCGCCTACGGCGCCGAGCTCGCCCGCCACCTGGCCCGCCAGGGCCTGACAGTGGTGGAGGTCGACCGGCCCGACCGCAAGACACGGCGGATGAAGGGCAAGTCCGACCCCATCGATGCCTACGCCGCCGCCCAAGCGGTGGCCTCGGGCCGGGCCACCGGCGTCCCCAAGACCCGTGACGGCGTCGTGGAGGCGATCCGGTCCCTGCGGGTGGTGCGCCGCTCGGCGGTCAAGTCCCGCACCCAGGCCATCAACCAGGCCCGCCAGTTGGTGGTCACCGCCCCCGAACAGGTCCGGGCCCCGCTGCGCGCCCTGGCGGTGGCGGAGCTGGCCGCCAGGTGTGCCCGGTTGCGGCCCGCCGACGACCTGGCCGACCCCGCGGTCGCGGTCAAGTTCGCGCTGCGCCGTCTGGGCAGGCGGATCCTGGCCCTGGGCGAGGAGATCGCCGAGCTGGACGTCGAGCTCAAGGCCCTGACCCGGCGGGCGGCCCCGGAGCTGCTGGGGCTGAAGGGGGTGGGCTCTGACGTGGCCGGTCAGTTGCTGGCCACGGTCGGGGACAACCCCGACCGGTTGGTCTCGGAGGCGGCGTTCGCGCATCTGTGCGGGGTCGCGCCGATCCCGGCCTCCTCAGGGCGCAGGGACCGGCACCGGCTCAACCGGGGCGGTGACCGGGCCGCCAACCACGCGTTGCACACCATCGTTTTGTGCCGGATGCGCTGGGACGAGCGCACCCGCGCCTACGTGGAGCGGCGCACCGGCCAGGGCTTGGCCAAGAAGGACATCATGCGTTGCTTGAAGCGGTACGTGGCTCGGGAGGTCTTCCGGGTTCTGGCCTCGAAGAACATTCCCGCGCAACAGTGTCAGGACGACTTCGCTGAAGCCGCTTGACATCCATAGGAGCATCCCGCGCGTCCCGCGAACGCGCCCCCGCACACGGTGCGGGGGCGCGTTCGTCGTTCCGGGCGGGCACCATGGACGCATGAGCGACGCGCTGTTCGGCACCCCGCCCGTGGAGATCGCCCCCGGAGCCGTCCACCTGCCCGGATGGCTGCCGGAGGAGCACCAGAGCGCCCTGGTCGAACGCTGTCGGGAGTGGGCGCGCGGTCGGATGCGCCACCACACCATGCCGCGTGGCGGCCGCATGTCCGTGGGGATGACCGCGCTGGGTCTGTACTGGCGCCCGTACGCCTACGAGCGCGTCCTGCCCGACGGATCCCCGGTGCCGCCCTTCCCCGAGGAACTCGGCGATCTGGCCGTGCGTGCCGTCGAGGTCGCCTACGGCGCCCCGCCCGCTCCCGACGCCGCCCCCTACGACGTCGCCCTGATCAACTTCTACGACGCCGGCGCCCACATGGGCATGCACCGGGACCGCGACGAGGTCGCCCGGGAACCGGTGGTCTCCCTCAGCCTCGGTGACACCTGCGTGTTCCGCTTCGGCAACACCGAGACCCGCACCCGGCCCCACACCGACGTGGAACTGCGCAGCGGTGACCTGTTCGTGTTCGGCGGGCCCTCCCGCCTGGCGTACCACGGGGTGCCCCGCACCCGCTCCGGAACAGCGCCGCCCGCCCTGGGCCTCGTCGGCCGGCTCAACATCACCCTGCGCGCCTCGGGCCTGCCCGCGGCCCCGTCCGCCCCCTGATCCCCGGGGGCCGTCGGAGGGACACGTCCGCCGCCCGCTCCAGCCCCGACCCCTCCGTGGCGCGCGGTCGAGCGAACACGCCCGCCGTGGGCGTGTCGGGACGTCCGCGCCTCCTCCCACCGGACAGGATCGTGCACGTCGACGCCACCGACGACGAAGGGGACCTCCGTGACCACCGGCGCACCCGACCCCCACGAGGAACCCGGCGACGCCGCCTCCTCGCCCGAGCGCACCATGGCCCTGGGGGGCTCGGCCGCGGTCGTGCCCGCCGACACCGGACCCGGACGCATGTCGATCCGCCTCTACCGGGGCGGTCGGCCCGAGCGGGACGTCGACTCCGCCGCCGAGGCCCGCGACGCCATCGCCGCACACGACGGCCTCATGGCGTGGATCGCCCTGGAGAACCCCGACCGGTCACGGCTCATGGACCTCGCCCGCGTCTTCCGGCTGCCGCCCCTGGCCCTGGAGGACTCCATCGTCGCCCACCAGCGACCCAAGGGCGAGCTGTACCACGACATCCTCTTCATGGTGTTGCGCCCGGCGGGGTACGACGAGGAACGGGAGGCGGTCCGGATCGGCGAGGTCCACCTCTTCGTGGGCCGGGACTTCGTCATCACCATCACCCACGACGACCGGCTCGACCTCGACGCCCTGCGCCGCGACCTGGAGGGGGAGCCCCGTCTGCTCGCCCACGGCCCCCTGGCGGTCCTCTACGTCACCCTCGACCGGGTCGTGGACGCCTACGCCCCCGCCATCGCGAGCCTGCGGGAGGACATCGACGAGGTCGAGACCCAGGTGTTCAGCGGCGATCCCGAGGCCTCGCGCCGTACCTACCGGCTGGCCCGCGAGGTCATCCTCCTGCAACGCGCCGTCGATCCGCTCGGCGCGCTCCTCGACGAGCTCATGACCTCGCTCGAACACCCGGACCCGGACGGCCCCGGCCACCTCCGCCCGCACGGTGACCGCCACGGGGGACCGACCCTGCTGCGCCACTACCTGCGCGACGTCGCCGACCACGCGACGGCGGTGCGCGAACGCGTCGACGGGTTCCGGCAGCTGTTGCAGAACATCATGTCGGTCAACAGCACGCTCATCGGGCAGTCGCAGAACGAGGCGATGAAGAAGGTGTCCTCCTGGGGCGGCATCCTGGTGGTGCCCACCCTCATCTCCTCGATCTACGGGATGAACATCGCCCCGAGACCCGGGTTCGGGTGGGCCTTCGGCTGGCCTTTCACCCTCGCCCTGATGGCGCTGTCCAGCGTCACCCTCTACCTGGTCTTCCGTCGCAACGGCTGGCTCTGACCACGGTGCCGCCCCGGTGCGCTACATCCGCCAGGGCAGGTTCCGCCACGGGCTCCGCGGATCGCCGACCAGTGCCTTGTGCGCCTCGACCGAGTCGGTGTAGTACGGCCCGAACGCACCGTCGTCGAAACCCATCGCCCGCCCCAGGGTGAACCCGGCCGACATCTCCTCCCACGAACCGTGGAAGCGCATCGACATCGCCCCGGCCCGGATGATGTGGTGACGCGCCATGTCCTCGCTCGCGTACCCGCCGTTGGCGCCCCACCGCGCCAGGTTCACCGCCCGCCCGAAGTCGTAGGCGCGTACGGTGCGCACCACGGCGCCCCGGGGCAGCACCCCGTCGGAGGTCATGCGCTCCTCGTACTCCCACACCCGGGCGGCCTCGGTGACCATCTCGTCGTAGACCTCGCGTGCGGCGCCCCGGCTCTGGCACCAGTACCCGATGAGGTCGGGCCAGCCGCCCGCGTCGAAGGGGACGTCGGGTCGGGCGGTGATCGCCTGGACGCGCAACTCCAGCACGGTGGACAGGGCGGTGGGCGGGCGGACCTCCTCGGTCAGGGCCAGCAGGGCCTGCTCCCAGCCGGCGGTGTCGGTGATGTCCCAGGAGACGCGCAACTTCTCGCGCTCGTCCTCGGCGTCGCAACACGAGCACGACGAGTGCACCGCGTTCCACACCCCGCCGCCCGCCACCGGCATGTGGGCCCCGGTGGCGAAGGCGTGTGCCAGCGGCCCCTGGAACACCCCCTGGGGGTCGCTGAGCAGCCGCGGTCTCTTCGTGAACAGGCCCATGCCCGGTCCCTGCCTCCCGCCTCCTGGGGTCCATCGATTCAAGGGATGTTAGCGCGGGTCCAGCAACCCGGAGATCTCGTTCGCCGACCGTTGCGCGGTGGCGGGATGCTCCTCGGCGGCCTCCCGTCGCTTCCGCCACCGGTCCCCGGCCTGGTCGGCCTCCTTCTTCAACCGGTCGAACGCGTACTCCGACGCCTCCCGGGCCCGCCCGCGCTCCTTGGAGTCGAACACGTAGGCGCCTCCGGCGGCGATCGCGGAGGCCAGGCACAGGAACCACGCGAACCCGGACTGGGCCACCAGGCCCAGGACCGCGAGGAGGGCCGCCAGCGCCGCGAACCCCCACAGGTAGGTGCGGCCCTTGCCCTCCGGCCGATGGCGGTCGGCGAGCCGGGTCCGGGCCTTGCGCAGTTCCTCGGAGGAGGGCCCGTGCCCGCCGACGGTGACGCGCAACCCGTGCAGGGTGACGAAGGTGTCCTCCGGAATCGGGGTGCGGGCCTGTTCGACCAGCTCCTCGACCGTCCTCATCACGGCCGGGCGTTGCAGGACCAGCGCGAACGTGCTGCGGTGCGGGGGCACCCCCTCGCGGCGCAGGTCCTCCTCCAGCAGCGAGGCGACGGTCCCGACCTCGTCGTCCCAGCCGGGGATGCGGCCGCCCCCGCCGTTCTCGATGACCGCGCGCAGTTCGTTGGCGCGGGCGATGAGCGGGGCCTCCTCGGCGGTCCCCTCGCTCACCAGGGAGATCAGGGCCTCGGAGAGGAAGACGGCGCTGGCCTGGTCGGGGGCGAGCCCCTCGACCTGTGTGTCCTCACTGCCCAGGGCGGTGATGCGGGCGATGTTCTCGCGCAGCGCGGCGAGCCGTTCGACGGCCCGGGCGCGGGTTTCGATGGCCTCCTCGCCCTGTGCGTTGACACCGCCGCGTTTGCGCGAAGAGGTGGACTGCGCGGTCCGGGCCGGACCGGACAGGTCGATCGAGGGGAGGGTCGTCTCCAGCCGGGACCAGTGCCGCAGGGTGGACAGCAGCAGGTGTTCGCGGGCGTCCTCGCCCAGGGAGCCGTCGGCGGTCAACATCCACAGGGCGCGGCGTCCCCGGGACATCCGCTCGTCGGGCGCGGGCAGGTGGGGGAGCAACTCCTCGGTCGTGCCCAGGGCTCGGGCGTACTCGGCGCTGGTGAGGGCGGTGGCCAGGACGGCGAAGGCGCCGGCCCGCTCCGGATCGCGTTCGGCCGCCTCCCGGAACCGCAGCCGGGCCGTGTCGGGGGAGCCGGTGAGCAGGGCGTGCAGGCCCCGGGCGGCGGGGACGAGCCAGTAGTCGGGGACGTCCTCCAGCTCCAGGGTGGCGGGGACCTCGCCGTCGATCATGCTCAGGGTGCGGTGCCGGGCCAGGGCGTTGGGGGCGAACACGGCCAGGGTGGCGCGTACGTCGCTGAGTTCGATGAAGGCGTCCAGGGTCGCCGAGACCCGGTTCAGTCGCTGTTCGAGGCCGCCGCGCAGCTGTGACAGCTCCGAGCGCATCCTTCGGCGTTCGGAGTAGAGCATCGAATGGGCCGTGCTGACGCCCTCTTCGAGTTCCCTGATGCGTCGGTTCTGCGAGTAGTCGATCCAGTCCACGATCCGATGAGTTCCTTCCAGGCGCCCGGGGCGGGTGATGCGCTGCCGCTTGGGACGGGGGAGGGGCCGCTCCGGGTTCCGAATTCCGGGCGAACGTGAGCACACGGTGATCTGGGGGAGGGGGTTCCTTGCGCAGGGTGGTGTATCCACTACCGAGGGGTGATTGGTCATATGAATCACGTGGCTTAATATTGGGAGCGCTCCCACCTTTTGGAAGGCCGACGATGGAACACCCCGCTCACCTCCCCGAACTGCCCGCCCACCTGCTCTTCGGCACCGCCACCGCCGCCTACCAGATCGAGGGCGGAGCGCACGAGGGAGGGCGCGGCCCCTCCATCTGGGACACCTACTGCCGCACCCCGGGCCGGGTCGTCCGCGGTGAGACCGGTGACATCGCCTGCGATCACTACCACCGCTACGGAGAGGACGTCGCCCTCCTCGCCGACCTGGGCGTGGACCTGTACCGCTTCTCCGTCGCCTGGCCCCGCGTCCAGCCCACCGGCGCCGGCCGCCCCAACCCCGAAGGCATGGCCTTCTACGACCGACTCGTCGACACCGTCCTGGCCGCCGGCATCGAACCCGTCCTCACCCTCTACCACTGGGACCTGCCCCAGGCGCTGGAGGACACCGGAGGCTGGCGCGTCCGCGACACCGCCTACCGGTTCGCCGAGTACACCCGCATCGTCGCCGACCGGCTCGGGGACCGGGTCAGCCGGTGGATCACCCTCAACGAGCCCTTCTGCGTCGCCTTCGTCGGCCACGCCATCGGCCGCCACGCCCCCGGCACCCGCGAGGGGACCCCCGCCCTGGCCGCCGCCCACCACCTGCTCCTGGCCCACGGGATGGCCGTCGGAGAACTGCGCGCGGCCGCCGCCGGAGACGTCGGCATCACCCTCAACCCCGACCACCTCGTCCCCGCCACCGACTCCGCGGCCGACCGGGCCGCCGTCGAACGCGCCCGCACCCTGCACAACCGGGTCTGGCTCGACCCCCTCTTCGCCGGGGCCTACCCCGACAACGAGAAGGAGGTGTGGGGCGACCTCGTCGACGACGCCCACCGACGCGACGGCGACCTCGACATCATCGGCCAGCCCCTCGACTTCGTCGGTGTCAACTACTACCGGCCCATCATGTTGCGGGACGCCCCCCACACCGAGCCCGACCCGGCCGCCCGCACCGCCGTGGACATCGGCACCGAACAGGTCGCCTACGAAGGGGTCCGGCACACCACCATGGGCTGGCCCGTCGTCCCGGAGACCTTCACCGAGATGCTCGTCGACCTCGACCGGCGCTACCCCGACCTGCCGCCCATCCTCATCACCGAGAACGGGTCGGCCGAGGACGACAGGCCCGACGACTCCGGGCGGGTCCACGACGCCGACCGCATCGTCTACCTGCGCGACCACCTGAACGCCCTGGCCGCCGCCATCGACGCGGGAGTGGACGTGCGCGGCTACTTCGTCTGGTCCCTGCTCGACAACTTCGAGTGGGCCTACGGCTACGACCGGCGCTTCGGCCTGGTCCGGGTGGACTACGAACTCCTGGCCCGCCATCCCAAGGACAGCTACCACTGGTACCGCGAGCTCCTCACCACCCAACGGGCCCGCCGCACCACCGCCCGCTGAACCCGCCGTCCGTTCGCCGGCCCGGGACCCGCCCACCCGTGGAGGTCCCCGCGAGCCACGGCACGCCGTCGCCGTGGGCGGCGACGGCCGGGAGACGGAGGAAGGGACGGGGCGCGGCACCGTGATCAGGGCGAGGGGTCGACGGGCCGCGCGACGGTGCCCGGTTCCGCGACGGCCCCGGGGGACCGCCGGATCCGAGTCCGGCCGCCCGTGAACGACGGACCGACGCCGGGGCGCCGGATCCCCGACCGGGTCCGGCTCCCGGACGCGGTCCCTCACGCCCCGGGCCGTCGTCGACGGCCGCTCGGGGCGCGGGCGGCCGGGGCGGGGGTGTCAGCCCCGACGGCGGGCGACGTCGCCGAAGGCGGCCACGACGGCTCCCAAGGCGAACATCGACGCCTCGTCCTCGTCCATGTGGACCAGGCCGGCGGGCAACAACACCCGGTAGGGCTTGTGCTCCTCGGCGGCCAGGATCTCCAGGCCGTCGATGATGCCCTGCCCCTTCAACATGAGAAGGGCCTCCTCGACCCTTCCCCTTCGGTCTCCACGAGACCAGATCGACATCGTTCAACCCTCACTACGGCCCGGGGCCGTCGCGGTCGAATGCGCACGGCGACGCGGTTCCCGTCCGGACGGGCCGACAACCCCAGTGATATCACCCGAGCACCGACCGTACACGCCGTGTCCGGGTTCTCCGGCTTGTCCGGATCCGGCCAAGGGGCGGGCTTTCGGGTCTCGGCGTCAGCCGGTGAGAGAGGTCATCTCGTCACCGCGGACGTCGACCGCGCTCACCGTCACCGGTGCGGCGGGAGGGCCGTCACCGCGTTCGGGACCGGCCACCGCCAGCACGGGGCCGTCGCCGTCCTCGTCGACGCCGCCCGACACCCGGATCCCGGCCACTTCGCGCGAGGCCGCGGCCAGGTAGTGCCATTCGCCGTCGGGATCCCGCCACCAGGTCCCCGCCACCACCTGCCGGTCCAGGTTGCTGCACTCCCAGCCTCCCGAGCGCTCCCCGGCGACGATCGTCTCGGTGCCCTCCCCGGTGGTCGCCACCAGCACCGCCCGTGCCAGTCCGCTCCCGTCGTGGGTGCCGTAGCGCAGACACACCCATCGGCCCGAACCCCCGCCGGGCAGTTCCTGCACGGCGAACTCCCACGCCGTCGCCGCGATCACCGCTTCGCGCGGCGGGCCGCCCGCGCACGCCACCTCACCCCACAGGGCGAAACCGTTCTCGGGGTCCAGTACCTCGTGCGGACCCAGCCTGCGGATCTCGGCGGGCGGCGGGGGCATGTACCCCAGGTGGGCGGTGGCCGAACCGCCCAGGTCCAGCACCGTGTACGGCTGTCCGTGGGCCACGTCCGGGGCGCGCAGCCGCAGCACCGGGCCGGTCCCGCAGTGCCCGTCGGCGGGCAGGGGTTCGGTCACCCCGTGGTCGTCCCACCCCACCTCGGCCCACCCGTCCTCCGGCGCGGCCAGGGAGGCCGTCGCCGCCTCGGTCACCCACGGCGGCAACAGGTAGCGCACCCCGTCGGCCGAGGCGGACAGCCGTACCGCCGGCCAGTTCGCCACACCGTTGACGGGTTCGGGGAACACCTCCATCTCCGTGTCGTCCCCGTCGCGGACGTACCGGGCGGTCCAGGGGGTGTCGTGCAGCAGGACCACGTCGCGCCCGTCGACCCGCCCCGAGAAGATCAACCGCGGATCGCGCGGCGGGATCCCGCGGTCGCGCCAGGCGGCCAGGGCCGCGTCCACGAGTCCCTCGTCGGCCACGGCGTCGCCCCTGGCGTGCCAGGCGTTCAGGTCCAACCGGAAGCTCTCCCGCCAGACCTCCTCGGCGACGGTCGTCGCCCCCGGGGCCCAAGGGGCGGGCGGGTCCGAGCGCATCGCACTCGACTCCACGGTGGTCAGCGCCAGGGCGCCCACCGCCACGGCGAGCAGACCCGCCCCGACCACCGCCAGCGCGCTCCGGGTGGGAGGCGCGCCGCGTCCGCTGACCCGCACCACCGTGGGATCGGGCGGACGCGGGGCCTCGGGGACGGCGGCCGCGCGGTCGAGCGCGCCCTCGGGATCGGCCGCACCGGCCGAACGCAGCAGCTCGGCGGCCTCCTCCGGGGACAGCGCCTCCACACGCAGCAGCGCGTACCCGGCGCGCGCCGCCGGGTCCAGCCCGGACAGGGGCTCCAGCGCCCGGTCGAGGTGGCCCGGGCCCTCCACGGGTGAGACCCGCAGCCCGGCGTGGCCGCGCGTGAGCGGTCGGCGGCCGCGCAACGCGCGCCGCAGCACTCGGCGGCGCACCCGCGGGTACTCGTGCGCGCGGGGGTTGCGCCGACCCCAGGGCAGGGCTCCGGACACCAACCGGTGCGCCCGTTGGAGGAGTTCGTGGGCGGGCGGACGACCGGAGAGGGTGAGGAGGGCCAGAAGGACCAGATTGCGATAGGGATCACGGGGGAGGGTGTGCTCCGCCGGCTTGGGCATCGATGCTCCTCGGGATGTTTCCGAGCGAGCCTAGGGAAAACGGGCCCTTCCCACCCGGGGAACGCCGATACCCGTCACCTATGCCCGGAAAGTCCGAGGCGGTGGGCCCTCCCGGTACCCGCAGGCCATCGACGGGAGGGTGCCGTCGACGTCCGGACGCCCGCAGTCGGGCCGGTATCCTGGCCCGGCCCGTACCCCCGCCCCACACGACCTGGAGCGTGACACATGGCCTCGACCTCCGACTACGCGGCGTCCTTCGGGTTCGTCGACGCCGACAGTGACGGGCTCATCTCCGCCCAGGAGTACGCCGACCTGATACACCGCATGGGAGACCCCTGCACCGAGGCACAGGCCCGGCAGGCGATCGAGGCCATGGATCGGGACGGCGACGGACTGATCACCCTGGAGGAGTTCGCGGCCTACATGTCCGACCAGGGGGAGTGAACCCGCGGCGTCCTGAAGGGGGAGCGCCCGGCCCTCGATGACGGCGGTCCCGTACGAGGGCTCACGCGCCGTGTGAACGGCGTCGGGTGCTCCGGTCCGGGATGCCCCGGCGCGTCGACGGCACCGTCCGAACGGCCGGCACCCGGACGTGCGCGGATCGGTGGGAGCGCGAGGTCGACCACCGACACGTCGATCACCTCCGCGAACGGCTCGCCGACCTGCTGCGCTGGGACGGGCGGGCCGGGAATCTCCTTATCAGCGCAGGTGGGAGGCGCCGTTCAGGTCCAGGACGGCACCGGAGGACCACACGGCCCCGGGCGAGGCCAGGTGGTGCACCGCCGAGGCCACCTCCTCGGGCGTGGCCACGCGGCCGAACGGACTCTGGGCGAGGACCGCGTCGGAGAGGCGGTCGGCGACGCGCTCGGTGGCCACGAACCCGGGCGCCACCGAGGCGACCGCGATGCCGTGCGGGGCCAGCGCCACGGCCAACGACTGGCCGAGGGAGTGCAGGGCCGCCTTGGCCGCCCCGTAGGCGGGGTGGTCGGGCTCGCCCTTGTAGGCGCCGCGCGAGCCGATGTTGACGATGCGGCCCCGCACACCCCGGTCGATCATGTGCCGGGCCACGAGGTAGGAGACGTTCGCCGCGCCGAACACGTTGACGTCCATGGTCTCGCGCCAGGCCGCGCGCCACTCCTCGTAGGAGGTGTCGGCGAGGGGGTGCGCGACGTTGACGGCGGCGTTGTTCACCAGCACGTCCACCCCGCCCAGCCCGTCGACCGCCCGCTCGACCAGGGACGCCACCGCCTCCGGGTCGCGCAGATCGGCCCCGACGAGGACGTGCCCCTCACCCGGCAGCGCGGCCAGGGTGTCCTCCGCCTCCGCGCGGCGCGTGCCGTAGTGCACGGCGACCCGGTCCCCCGACGCGGCGAAGGCGGCGGCGACCGCCCGGCCGATGCCCCGGGCGGCACCGGTGACCAGCACGTTACGACTCATGAGGGGACCCTCCCACGGGTACGGCGACCCTGGGAGGGTACCGAACGGTCCCCGGTCCGGTCACACGTCCCGGACGAAGCTCCCGCCCGCCGTGAGGTGGACCCCCGGGCGGTGGAGCTCCGGAGACTCCTCGGCGACGTCGTCGAGGACTGAGGAATTCCTCTGATTTCGGGAGTAACAGAAGGTTTTCTCCGTGTCGGGACCTTGGTCGGCTCTTCGGATTCGGCAGGTCATCGGGCTGTTCGCCGATAACTCACCGCTGTACATTCGACTCGCACGGGAAGTCGGCGCAGGTTTTCGCTCGTTCCCCCTTTCGACCGTCGATCCGTCGGCTTCCCGTGACACCCTGGCCGATCACGGGCCGCTCCGCCGACCGCGCCTTCACGCGCCCCCGACGCGCCTCGCGGGCCGCCGCAGGTCCTTCGCGACGGCGGCGATGACGCGCTCCGGCCGGTCCGACAGGGCGGGTCCCCGGTCCTCGGCAGACCCGGACCTCACGGGCGTCCCTTCCCCGTCCCTTCAGCGCCGCGCCCACCCGCGGGGCCCCGGCGCGCCGGTCGGCCGGGCCGTGGGCGGCCCGTTCCGGGCGTTCGCCGCCTACCCCTCCCGCCGCGGGCGGTGTTCGCGCAGAACCTCGGGGGGCGGCTCCCCGGCAGGGCCATGCCCCCTGGAGTGGTGTACCTTTCTCGCGGTCGCGTCCTTGCAGGTCATCGCGGCGGATGACAGGAGTCGGACGGCTTCTACGGCTTCTACGGCTTCTACGGCCTCGTGGCTCCGCCCGACGGGGCGGACCGCCGCCTCCGGCGGACGCCGACGCCGCGCATCCACGGGAGCGGGGCCGGAGAAGTCACACCGCTCGGCGGGACACCGTTCCCGGCCGCGTCGCGGGGTTCGGGGACGTGCGCGTGCACCCCGCTCTCCGTCGGCGGGCGACGGGCCGCGTCGCGGGGGACCACCGACCCGGCCTCCCCGACGCGCCGCCGCCCTCACGCGGTTCCGGAGGCGCGCGCAACCGGGCGGGCGTCGACGGAATCTGTTCACGTGAGCGCTAACAATCGGACATGGATCGCCGTGCAAAGGGGATATCGGGCATTGAACCCGCATCGCGGAGTGAGATATGTTAGCGCTCATTCAAGGTGAGTCGATGTCGGGACCGGATACGATCCCCGCATCGGCCGTTCTCGCGCGTCGATCGCCCCCGCCCGTCGCGAGCGGTCCTGGACCGTTCGGCCCGGGGGGCCGTGACGCCGAGTCGGAGGAGGCGCGAATGGCGGAGGACCCATCGTCCGGGCGGGCGGCCCGCGAACCGGCGATGACCGATGTCGCCCGTCTCGCGGGCGTGTCCCACCAGACGGTCTCCCGGGTCCTCAACGGGCACCCCAACGTTCGCGAACGGACCCGGCTGCGCGTGCGCGCGGCCATCGAGCAGCTGGGGTACCGGCCCAACCGGGCGGCCCGCACACTGGCGACCGGCAGGTCGCAGATCATCGGTGTGGTGGCGCAGAACTCGACGCTGTTCGGCCCGACCTCGCTGCTGGCCGCCTTCGAACTCGCCGCGACCGCACAGGGCTTCGTGGTCAGCGTCCGCAGGGTCCGCGTGCTGGACCGCAGGTCGATCGCCGAGGCCGTCGAACACCATCGGGAGCAGCGCGCCGCCGGGATCGTGGTGATAGCACCCACGGCCGCGGCCGATGAGGCCCTGGCCGAGGTCCCCGCCGACCTCCCCCTGGTCACCGTGGACGGCGACCCCGAACGGAGCGCCGCCCTCGTGACGGTGGACCAGGAGGCCGGTGCCGCGCTGGCCACCCGCCACCTGCTGGACGCGGGACACCGGACCGTCTGGCACGTGGCCGGCCCTTCGGACTGGTTCGACGCGGCGGGCCGGCTGCGCGGGTGGCGGCGGACCCTGGAGGAGGCGGGGGCCGAGGTGCCTCCGGTCGGCCAGGCGGACTGGAGCGCCGCCTCGGGCTACCGCGTCGGGCTGATGCTCGCCCGCATGCCCGAGGTGACGGCGGTGTTCGCGGCCAACGACCACCTGGCGCTGGGGATGCTGCGGGCGCTGTCCGAACGCGGCCGTTCCGTTCCCGGCGAGGTGAGCATCGTCGGGTTCGACGACGTTCCGGAGGCCGCGTACTTCACCCCGCCGCTGACGACCGTGCGCCCCGACTTCGACACGGTGGCCGTCGAGACGCTCGACGTCCTCCTGTCCCGCATGTCCGGTGACGGATCCGGCTCCACCCGCAGGACGATCGTTCCCACGCTCGTGGAGCGGGACAGCGTGGTGGCCCCGCCCGCGTGACGGGCGAGGCCGGTGACCCCGGGCGTGTTCCCCGGAACGCGCCTCAGGCGGGCGCGGTCCGCCGATCGCTCCCGACGCCGCCTTGCGCGTCCCGGTCGAGGCCACCGGTGCCCGCCCCGCCGCGCCGCCACAGGACGGGCCCGACCGAGCCGCCCCCGACCCGCTTCTTGTTGTAGATGTCGAAGGCCACGGCCAACAGCAGGACCAGGCCCTTGATGAGCTGCTGCCAGTCCACGCCGAGCCCGATCAGGGACATGCCGTTGTTGAGGACGCCCATGACCAGGGCCCCGATGACGGCCCCCACCACCGTGCCCACCCCGCCCGAGGCCGAGGCGCCCCCGATGAAGGCGGCCGCGATCGCGTCCAGCTCGAACATGGTGCCCGCTCCCGGGGTGGCCGCGTTGAGCCGCGCGGTGAAGACCAGACCGGCCAGCGCCGAGAGCATCCCCATGTTGACGAAGACCCAGAACGTCGTCCGTCGGGTGCGGATGCCGGACAGGGCCGCCGCCCTCTCGTTACCGCCCACCGCGTAGACGCGACGCCCCATCGTGGTGGAGCGCATGACGAACGAGTAGCCCGCGATGAGGGCCACCAGCAGCACGCCCACCAGGGGCAGGCCGTTGCGTTCGGCCAAGGCGTAGGTGAACGCCAGGATCGCCGCCACGACCACCGCGGAGACGACCACGGTCACCGCCGCCGGCGGCACGGGCAGCCCGTGCGCCAGCGACCGCGTCCGCGAACGCCACTGGATCCAGACCACCGCACCGGCGCCCGCGACGCCCAGCAGGAGTGTCGGCAGGTGCGGGCCCTCGCCCTGCCACGGGAGGAAGCCCCCGGCCAGGACCCGCAGGGACGGGGGCAGCGGGGCGATGGACTCACCGCCCAGGACGGCCAGGGTCGCGCCGCGGAAGACGAGCATGCCGGCGAGGGTGACGATGAACGCCGGAACGCCCACGTAGGCGATCCAGAAACCCTGCCAGGCGCCGATGAGGGCGCCCAGCAGCAACGCGAGGGGCACCACCACGACCGTGGGCAGTCCCCACGAGGTGAGCATGATCGCCGATACCGCGCCGGTGAAGGCCACCACCGAGCCGACCGACAGGTCGATGTGCCCGGTGACGATCACCAGCATCATCCCGATCGCCAGGATCAGGACGTAGGAGTTCTGAAGGATCAGGTTGGTGAGGTTGAGCGGGGTCAGGAGGAGCCCGCCCGTCAGGATCTGGAACAGGACGACGATGACCACGAGGGCCGCCGCCATGCCGTACCGGCGGGTGTTGCCCCGCAACAGGGCGCCGAGCCCGGTGCGCGCGGAGGTCGTCTGGTTCATGGCCGGTCCCCGGTTCGTGTCATCAGTTTCATCAAGGTCTCCTGGTCGGCCTCCGCGGCGGGCACCTCACCGGTGAGGCGCCCCTCGCACATGGTGTGGATCCGGTCGCACATGCCGAGGACCTCGGGCAGTTCGGAGGAGATGAGGAGGACGGCGGTGCCCTCGGCGGCCAACCGGCGGATGAGCAGGTGGATCTCGTACTTGGCCCCGACGTCGATACCGCGGGTCGGCTCGTCCAGGATCAGCAGCTCGGGCCGGGTGAACATCCACTTGCCGAGCACCACCTTCTGCTGGTTGCCGCCGCTGAGGGTGCGCACCGTCTGCGCGGTCCCGTGGCTGCGCACCCGCATCCGCTCGCTCATCCGGCGGGCCTCGACGGTCTCCCGCTCCTGGTCGACGACCCCGTACCGGGAGACGTGGCGCAGCCCGGCCAGGGTGGTGTTGTGCCGGATGTCGTCGTCCAGCAGCAGGCCGAGGGTCTTGCGGTCCTCGGGAACGTAGGCGAGACCGCCCCGGACCGCGGCGGTCACGTCGGGGACGGGCAGGGGCGTCCCGTCCTTGAGCAGCAGCCCTCGGACGTGGCGTCCGTAGGAGCGGCCGAACAGGCTCATCGCGAACTCGGTGCGCCCGGCGCCCATGAGGCCGGCCAGGCCCACGATCTCCCCGGCGCGCACGTGCAGGTCGACGCCGTCCACCACGCGCCGTCCCGGCTGGGTGGGGTGGTCGACCGTCCAGTCGACCACCTCGAACCGGACCGGGCCGATCTCCCCGATCGGTTCGGGGTGACGTCGGTCCAGCGAACGCCCGACCATGCCGCGGATGATGCGGTCCTCGTCCACCGAAGGGGTGCCGTCGGTGTCGCGTTCCACGGTGAGGGTCTCGATCGCGCGCCCGTCCCGCAGGATGGTGATCTCGTCGCTGACGCTCACCACCTCTCCGAGTTTGTGGGAGATGAGGATGCAGGTGACCCCCTGCTCCCGCAGTTCCCCGAGCAGGTCCAGCAGCCGCTGGCTCTCCGTCTCGTTCAGTGCCGAGGTGGGTTCGTCCAGGATCAGCAGACGCACCCGTTTGGCCAGGGCCTTGGCGATCTCCACGAGCTGCTGGGCCCCGATGCCGAGCGCGGACACCGGTGTGGCCGGGTTCTCGTCCAGCCCCACCCGGCGCAGCAGTTCCCGGGCCCGGGTGTGGGTGGCGCCCCAGTCCACGACACCGAACCGGGAGACCTCGTGCCCCAGCAGGACGTTCTCGGTGATGGACAGCTGGGGGACGAGGGCGAGCTCCTGGTGGATGATGGCGATGCCCGCCCGCTCGCTGTCCACCACCCCGCCGAAGGAACAGGGCGCTCCGGCGAGGAGGATCTCCCCGCTGTAGGTGCCCGCGGGGTGGACGCCGCTGAGCACCTTCATGAGGGTGGACTTGCCCGCGCCGTTCTCGCCCATGAGGGCGTGGACGACGCCCTCGCGCACGTCCAGGGTCACCCCGTCCAGGGCGCGCACCCCGGGGAACTCCTTGCGGATGTCGCGCATGCTCAGGAGGTGGCCCGCGTCCGCAGCGGGGTCGATCACAGGTCCGACTCCTCGTAGTAGCCGCTCTCGACGAGCACCTCGCGGTAGTTGTCGATGTCGACCGACACGGGTTCGAGGAGGTGGGCGGGGACCGTCTTGACGCCGTTGTCGTAGGTCTCGGTGTCGTTGACGGGGACCTCCTCGCCCGCCAGCAGGGCCTCCACCATGGCGACGGTCTGGGCGGCCAGGGACCGGGTGTCCTTGAAGACCGTCTGGGTCTGCTCGCCGGCGATGATGGACCGCACCGAGGCCAGCTCGGCGTCCTGCCCGGTGACCACGGGCAACGGCCGGTCCTGCGTGCCGTAGCCCACGGCGCGCAGGGACTCGATCACGCCCAGGCTGATGCCGTCGAAGGGGGAGAGGACGGCGTGCAGCTCCTCATCGGAGTAGTGGGCGCTGAGCAGGTTGTCCATGCGGGACTGGGCGATGGCCCCGTCCCAGCGCTGGGTGGCGATCCGCTCCATCTCCGTCTGGCCGCTGGGCACGGCCAGGGTGCCCTCGTCGATGTACGGGTCGAGCACCGACATCGCCCCGTCGTTGAAGAAGTAGGCGTTGTTGTCGTCCGGGGATCCCCCGAACATCTCGATGTTGAAGGGTCCCTCCTCACCCTCCTCCAACCCGAGGGAGTCGACGATGTAGCCGCCCTGGAGGACGCCGACCTCGAAGTTGTCGAAGGTGGCGTAGTAGTCGACGTGCTCGCTGCCCATGATGAGCCGGTCGTAGGCGATCACGGGGATGTCGCTGTCGGCGGCGGTGTCGAGCACGTCGCCCAGGGCCTCGCCGTCGATGGCGGCGATGACGAGGACGTCCGCGCCACGGGTGATCATGTTCTCGATCTGCGAGATCTGGTCCTGGACGACGTCCTCGGCGTACTGCAGGTCGGTGCCGAAACCGCGTTCCTCGAACTCGGCCACCATGTTGGCGCCGTCGTTGATCCACCGCTCCGAGGACTGGGTCGGCATGGAGATGCCGATGAGGCCGTTCTCGCCCTGGGGCCGGGCCGCGTCGCCGACACCGCCGCAGGCGGTGAGGGCGAGCGCGGACGCGACGAGCGCGGCGGGGAGCGTCGTACGTGTGCCGTTCGGCATGGGGGGTCTCCTTCTGTCGGTGCTCTCTGCCGGGTCCTCAGACCCGGACGTGTTCGATGTCGATCAGGCGGCACAGGACGCGCCAGTCCTCGGCGCGGTGGCCGGTGTTCATGACCATGTGGTGGGTGCCGCCCGCGCGCAGCCAGGCGTCCATGCAGTCGCGCACCCCCGAGACGGGCCGGAACCGGCCGTAGGGCATCTCCAGTGACGGCAGTTCGGGGGAGTCGAGGACCTCCCCCTCGGCCACGACCAGGCGGAACCGCTCCCCGCCCAGGGAGACGAGGGAGGCCAGGGTGGCCGGGCCGGGCCGGTACCGGAACAGGATGGTGGGCGGATCGCCGAGGCCGCCGATGCCCAGGGGGCGTTTGATGAGCCGGATCGGTTCGTCCTCGCGGGCCACCCGCCAGTTGCCCTCGCCCATGTGGCTCATGAGGATCGAGTCGCCGGGGAAGTCCATGGCGTACATCTCGGTGAAGTGGCCGTCCCCGGCGAGCCGGTGGCCCGCGTAGACGATCGAGGCGGCCAGGACGTCGCCCTCTCCGGCGAAGCCGTACCCCTGGGCCATCAGCGTGGAGGCGGCGGCCATCGGCAGCCGGGCGAAACGGCCGTCCTCGCCGATCGCGTCGAAGTGGGTGGAGTAGGCGCCGCACTCCGCCTCCTCCAGCAGCCGTTCGATGCCCGACTGCATGCGGGCGTGGTCCTCGCGTTCCTCCTTGGACAGGCGCTCGTCCACCCGGAAGGACCGGTCCTCCCACTCCATGAGGCTCCGGATCGTCTCCTCCGGGAGATCGGCCATGGTGCGGTGCAGGGCACCGGGGGCGATGACGTGCACCTCGGGGCCGAGCCTGCGCAGCAGCGCGGTCTCGTCGACCCGGGCGTCGCCCATGCCGTTCATCGGGTAACCGAACACGCCGACCCGCAACCGGCGCAGGTCCGAGACGGCGCGGGCGGCCCGGGCCCACCGGTCCACCCGGGCGGCGAAGTCCGGGCTCCGCCACTCGCCGGTGATGACCTCGAAGGGCGTGTCCGCGCGGACCAGGGCGTTGGCGGTGTCCTGCGCGCCGTGGATCCCCTGGTTGTAGGTCATGTCGTCCATGTCCCACTCGGCGGTGACGGCGGGATCGGGCTGGATGTTGGCCAGGGCGAGGGGCAGGTCGGATCGGCTCAGGGCCCGGGTGACGCGCAGGGAGGGGCCGTAGGTGAGCATGACGATCATGACCCCGTCGAGGCCGTCCGCCTCGAACGCGCGCATCGCGCTCTCGGCGTCGGCGCGTCCCCGTACCGGCGGGGCCACGGTCCACTCGGCGACGCCGGCGAGCCGCTCCGCGACCCGGGCGGCGTAGGCCGCCTGGCGTTCGGTGATACCGGGGATCATGTCGTCGTAGAGCGGCTGCATGATGCCGAGCAGGCCGATGCGCGGGGCGCGCGTCCGCACGGCCGGATTCGCGGAGGGCGGAGGGATGGGGAAGGGCATGGGGGTGTCTCCTCTACTGTCCGTAGGCGTTTCGGTAGCGCTCGTGGAGGGCGTCGATGTGCTCCTGTGGCAGGCGCGGGACCGGGCCCGCCTGCCGTGCGATGTGGACGGTGCGCGCCACGTCCTCGCACATGACCGCGGCCTTGACGGCGGCGGCCGGGTCGGCGCCGATGGTGAACACGCCGTGGCCGCGCATGATGACGGCCGGGGAGCGGTGGCCTTCGAGGGTGTCGACGATCCCGCGGCCGATGGCGTCGTCGCCGATCAGCGCGAACGGGCCCACGGGGATGTCCCCGCCGAACTCGTCGGCCATGGCGGTGATGGCGCAGGGGATCGCCTCGCCGCGGGCCGCCCAGGCGGTGGCGTAGGGGCTGTGGGTGTGGGCGACCCCGCCGACGTCGGCGCGGAGGCGGTAGACGTGTGCGTGGGCGGCGGTGTCGCTGGAGGGCTTGTGCCGCCCCTCGACGACGCGCCCGTCCAGGTCGCACACGACCATGTGCTCGGGGCGCAGGTCGTCGTAGGAGACCCCGCTGGGTTTGATGACCATCAGGTCGGCGCCGGGCACGCGCGCGGAGACGTTGCCGCTGGTCCAGGTCACGAGGTTCCAGCGGGGGAGTTCGGCGTGCAGCGCGCACACCTGTTCGCGCAGGCGCTCGATCGTGTCGCGGTGGGCGTCGGCCTCCGCCGCGGGTGTTCCGGTGGTCATCGTCGTTCCTTCCGGTCGGTCCGGGTTCCGGTGAGGGCGTCGTTGCGCAGGGCGCGCAACCGTCGCAGCCCGTCGGTGCCGCCCCGGCCGAAGTGGTCGTGGAGTTCGGTGTAGATCGCGAAGAGCGCGTCGTAGGCGGCCGTGGTGCTCGGGTCCGGGTCGACGGTGGTGTCGCGGACGCGCCCCATGGCGGCGGAGGCGGCGTGGACGTCGGGGTGGGCGCCGGCGGCGACCGCCGCGTGGATCGCCGCCCCGACGGCGCACGCGTGTTCGGTGTCCACGACCCGCAGGGGTCGGTTCAGCACGTTCGCGTAGACCTGGAGCACGAAGGGGTTGCGCACCATGCCGCCGCCGATGGTGAGGTCGAGTACGGGGACTCCGGCGTCGGTGAAGGCGTCGATGATGGTCCGGGTGCCGAAGGCGGTCGCCTCGACCAGGGCCCGGTAGACGTCCTCGGGCCGGGTGGCCAGGGTCATGCCGATGAGCACGCCGGTGAGCGAGTGGTCGACCAGGACGGAGCGGTTGCCGCTGTGCCAGTCGAGGGCGACCAGTCCGTGCCCGCCCACCGGTGCGTCGGCGGCCTTGGCGGAGAGCAGGTCGTGGACGGACAGTCCCCGCTCGCGGGCCTCGTCGTGGTAGGCGGGGGGAACGTGCGTGTCGACGAACCAGCCGAAGATGTCGCCGACCCCGCTCTGTCCGGCCTCGTAGCCCCACATCCCGGGGGTGATGCCGCCCAGGACCGACCCGCACATGCCGGGCACCTCGGCCGGGACCTCGGAGTTCATCACGAGGCAGGTGCTGGTGCCCATGATGGCGAGCATCCGGCCGGGGGCGGTGGTCCGGGCCGTGGCGGCGGTGACGTGGGCGTCGATGTTGCCGACCGCGACGGGGGTGCCCTCGGGCAGTCCCGTCCAGGCGGCGGCGTGGGCGGTGAGACCGCCCGCGCGCGAGCCGAGCTGCGAGAGCGGGTGGTCGAGCCCGTCCTCGACGAAGGAGGGGAACCGGGGATCGAGGGCGGCGAGGAACTCCTTCGAGGGCCACCGGCCGTCCTGGTACAGGCCCTTGTACCCGGCCGTGGCCGCGTTGCGGGTCTCGCGTCCGCACAGCCGCCAGACGATCCAGTCCGCGCCCTCGATCCAGCGGTCGGCGCGCTCGTACACCTCGGGGTCGTCGCGCAGGACCTGGAGGGCCTTGGCGAACTGCCACTCCGAGGAGACCTTGCCCCCGTAGCGGGCCGGCCACGGCTCTCCGAGCTCGGCCGCGAGGGCGTTGATCTCGTCCGCTTCGGGCTGGGCGGCGTGATGGCGCCAGAGTTTGGGCCAGGCGTGCGGGCGGTCCCGCAGGTCGGACAGCAGGCACAGGGGGGTGCCGTCGGCGGTCACGGGCAGGAAGGTGCAGGAGGTGAAGTCGGTGCCGATCCCGATGACCTGCTCCGGGCGCACGCCGGAGACCCGTAGCGCTTCGGGGACGGCGGTGCGCAGCACCTCGATGTGGTCCTCGGGGTGCTGGAGCGCGGTGTCCGGTTCCAGGGCCTCCTCCCGGCCGGGCAGGTGATCGGTGATGACCCCGTGGGGATAGACGTACTCGGCCGAGCCGAGTTCGGCGCCGTCGGAGGTCCGGACCACGACGGCCCGACCCGAGAGGGTCCCGAAGTCGATCCCGATGACGGCCGTGTCCGCCGACGGGGTTTTGTTGGCGCTAACATTTTCAGGCAAGGAGTGCGTCCCTTTCGAGGGTCGGTCGGTGCCAGAAGGCGTGTCCCGCCCTCGGGGCGAACTCGGGATCCGATCATTCTCCGAGGGCGGGGGCGGTGTGTCGGTTCCGGGTCGGTGAAGGTGGGCTCATGGGAGGTATTTGCCGGTCTTGATCGCGAGACGGCCGCCCCGCGAGGGGGTGGCAGCCCCGGAACCGGGGTATGTCCGCGAGGGTGGCTTCCGATGGGGCGCCCGTGGTTCCGGGCGCCTCATCGGGGCGTCGCCCCGGGGTGGAAAATATGACGCAGCTCATAGTGTTGGCGCTAACAATTGAGAAAGTCAACCCCCTCAAGACCACCGAATGAGGGGAGCGATCCCGAGCGCGGTCACCGGTGATCCCGTCGGAGGCCGCGCGCACCGACCCGTGGAGGAGGCGGACGAGAGGTCCACCGCACCGCCGGGACATGTCCCTGGCCAGCGGTTTCCGAGGGCGGCGGCGATAGCATGCCCGGGTCGTCCCCCTCTCGAAGGAACGAGGAATCCCCGGTGAATCCCCCGATGCCCGGCCCGCTCAAGGCCGCACGGATCATCCTGTTCGTCACGGCCGGTCTGGTCGGTGTGTCCCTGGTGATGAGCCTGCTCAGCCTGTTCTTCCTGCTCGGCGCCCCCGAACAGGAGCAACGGCGCCTCCTGGCCGAGTCCGGGACGGACCTCGGTGAGATCCTGCTCCGGTTCGCCCTGGGGCTGCTCTCCGCCGTGGCCCTGGCGACGGCCGGGGTGCTCCTGCCCAAGGGCGGTCGGCGCGCGCACCTGCTGGCGCGCCTGCTGGTGGGCGGGGCCGCGCTGGTCACCATCGTCGGCGCCGTGCTCACCGACCGGGCCGCGGCCATGGTGGTGCTCTCACCGCTGGTCGTGCTCATCCTGTTGCAGCTGCGCGTCTCGCACGAGTGGTTCGTCGAGACCGAGCGGACCTGATTCGGAACCGTTAACGGACAAGACGAGACAAGAGCCACAACCGACCCTTTCGCCCCACTGGTTTTCCGAAAGCGTTCACGTTCACTCCCTCGCATTCCGTAAGGTGTTCTCCGGGACCTCGGGAGTTCCGGTGCGGGACGGTGTGGACGGACGCCTCGCTCGGGCTCCCGGTTTCCCGTTCCGGACCTCCGGCGCCGGCCGTGCCCTCAGGGCGGACGGCGGTCGGCGTCGGCGGTCGGTCTCAACCCGGATTGCGGACCAGGACCCTGTCGATCAGCTCCCGGTCCGGGAAGTCCATCACCACGATCCCGGTCCGTCGCGGGGGCGCGTTCCGCAGATGCGCCACCGCGTAGGTGTTGACCCCGCGGGAACCCAGGAACCCCCAGGCGACTTCGCGCGGATTGGCGAAGGGCGCGCCGCTCCCGCTCAGATGGTTGACGTACAGCGTCCCCCGGGGGCCGGACGCCGCCGCGTCCAGGTGGGCGCGGGCCTTCTCCCACTTGGCTGGGATGTCGAACAGCGTGGGCACCCGGTAGTCGTCCTGGACGCTCAACGCCGACCCGTTCCACCGGATCCCGTAGTCGCGTGAGGCCGGGAAGTCCTG
Source organism: Nocardiopsis sp. N85 (assembly GCF_028882275.1). GTDB lineage: Bacteria > Actinomycetota > Actinomycetes > Streptosporangiales > Streptosporangiaceae > Nocardiopsis > Nocardiopsis lambiniae. Next base: position 23,194 of record NZ_JARBUT010000027.1, on the reverse strand, counting down.
CACGATGACGATCCGTCCACGGGCCTCGCCCAGGTCCGGCACCCGCGTCCCGCCCGGAACCGGCGGCGTCCACAGTCGCTCGCCCAGGATGTGCCGGGTCCCGGGGTCCTCCCCGATGTAGTGGTCGAGGGTCTCCTCGTAGCTTCGCGTGTTCTCCTCCTCCGTGTGCTCCTTCTTCAACCGGATCAGCACCGTCTCGGTGGGGTGCCGGTCCAGGAACGCGCCGATCTCGACGACCACGTCGGTGAAGTTCAGGTGCAGGTACTCGGCACCGTGGTGGAGGGGGAAGGCGTCCCGGTAATGGCGGGTGCGCACGTCCAGGAACCGCACTCCCGCGTCGAGCTGTTCGGCGATGGTCAGGTCCTGGGTGCGCGACCACACCGTTCCGCGCCAGGCGGCGCTGTCGTGGGTCCCGGGGATGGACAGCTCCGCCAGGTTCACGTCGTCGGACAGGGCGCCCATCCACCCGGCGGGTTCGGCGGCGGGTACGGCCTCGGCGAGGGCCGGGGCGGGGGCCATGAGCCCGGGCAGGACGACCAGGGTGACCAGGGCGGACCACAGCAGCGACAGGGGCGCGGGGCCGGTCGGGGCCGTCGCGGTGGGGACGGGGGAGACGGGGGCGGACGAGGAGAGCATGGGGTTCCTCCGCTCGCGGGGGCGGGCGCGGGGGCGCACCCGGATCCGTCCACACTGCCACGCGGAGCGTGACACCACACCCCCTGTGCGTCAGGCGATTCCGCGCCGGATCCGCGAGCGGATCGACGGGGTGTCGACCCCGCTGTCGCCGGTCGGCGGGAACGCCGTGGACGTGATCGGCGACGACCGGTCCCCGGCCTCCCGGAACGGCGGTGCGGCCCGGAGCACGCACGGGTGGGCCCCGTCCGGTTCCACGAGGACGTCCGCGCCGCCCGGAGGCATCCGGTGGACGCGCGGATCACCGCGCACCCGTGGGAACCGGTCGGTGGGCCCGGGCCGACCGGCGAAGCGCGTCCCACACGGCGAGGCCGTCGTTGGTCGGCCGGGTGCGCACCGAGCGATGGACCGTGTGGTGGCGCGTACGGGTCGCCCCGCGCGGGGAGTGGAGCCGGGCCAGGGGGCCGGGAACCTCTTCACGGGGTGGGGTCGTCCCGCTCGCGCGAGCCTCTCCGGTGCCCCGTCCGCCGGGCGGGGCACCGTCGGACCGCCGATCAGAGCCGATACGGATGGGGGAGTAACTCCTGCGGGGCGATCCGCAGCATCCAGTGCCGCCGGGCCGTCCACCCCAGGAACCGGACGACCTCCCCCTCGTCGTGGTCCGGAAGGACCCGTCCCTCCACCGCCGCGCGCAGTCCCCTCAGGGCCGGCTCCAGCCGCTCGCGCACGTGGTGGGGCCGCTCCGCGGACGACTCCTCCATCCGGTCGAGCACCTCGCGCTGTTCCGCGAGCGGGCACCGGGACAACAGGAACACGGTCTGCCGCCACGCGAACGCGGCGTTCTTCACGTGCGCGAGCGCGTCCCGGACCCGGGGCAGCGCCCCCACCAGCCGGACCGTCGTCAGGTGCGCCCGCAGGGCCGCCTCCGCCCATCCGTCCGCGGGGCGCGACCCCGCCAGGGTCAGGGCGGCCAGGTTGTGGGTGGTGAGGATCTGCGCCTGTTCGATGACCATGCCGTTGCCCGCGACCGTCCGGGGCGGGTTCCCGGCCCGTTCCCGGCACAGGTCCGCGAAGGTGGGACGCCCCCGTCCGGGGCGTTCCTCCAGGGCGAGCACCCGCGCGCGGTCGATCCCGTAGTAACGGGTGTAGAGGTCGTCCCCGAGCACCTCTGCGGCCACGCGCGCGACCCGGGTGAACTTGGGGGAGAAGGTGCCCATGAAGATGTCGGACGCCAACTCCTCCACGAAACCGAGTTCCAGACCGGCGGTCCGCGCCAGCCCGTTGAGTTCGCTCACCAGCGGGTTCGGGGTGATGGTGCCGGGGAAACGGGTCAGCACCGTGTCGCCGAGCCGGGTGATGAGGGTACGGGCGGCCGTCCGCCGGGTGTCGGCGGAGTCGTGGTGCGGCGTCGACTCGCGCACCCAGGGCAGCTCGTTCCGGCGCACCTGGCTCTCCAGGTTCAGCAGCAGCAGGGAGCGCCGGGTCGCGAACGCCCTGTGGTGGGCGGCGACCAGGCGGGACAGCGTCGGGTCGCCGATCGCGGAGGCCTCGGCCTCGGCGGCCAGGGCCGGCACCAGGGAGGCCAGCACCTCGGCGGAGGGCACGACCCCCCGCTCCACCAACGCGTCCAGGGGCGCGATCACGGCCCGCTCCACCCGGGCGCGCAGCGGACCGGGGATCGCCGCGCCCTCGGGCACGGTGAAGCTCCGCGCCTCCTCGGGGGAGGTGGGGACCAGGACCGCCTCCGTGTCGGGCACCCCGGAGTTGCCGGGCAGCGGCGCCAACCGTTCGCCCAGCAGCGCGGCCAGCACGTCGTGGGCGGGCCGAGCGGCCTGGGCCGCCTGGCCGGCGCGCAGGGCGGTGTGCCCCGGGGAACCGGGTACGCCCCGCTTGGCCGTCATCGAGATCACCGCGTGCCGGAGCAGCCCGCGCCGGCGCGCGCCGAGCCCGCCCTCGGTGAGGGCCTCGCGCAGCGCGGCGAGCAGGATCGCGAGGTTCTCCTTGGGCCTGCGGTGCTTGGTGCACAGTGTGTGCTCGGCGGCGAGCCGCTCGTACTCGTCGAGCAGGGCGGCACCGCGTTCGGTCCAGCCGTCGGGACGACGTGCGTCCACCTCGATGGCGCCCGCGTCCTCGGCGCCGGGGCCTCCGGTGTCCGCCGTGGTCTCCAGCCAGTGCGTCAACAACCGGTCGGCGAACGGGTTCCACACCGCCAGGGCCTCCCCCTGGACCTTGACCCGGTGCGCGCCCTTGGCGGTGACGTCCGCGAGGGAGTGCCGCACGTCCTCGACCGACCACCGGAACACGGAGCCCTCGGGCAGGTTCCGGGCGGGGGCCGGACGCGGGGTCAGGCACAGGGCGGCGGCGAAGGGGTCCAGTTCGCCGAGCACGCGCAGCGCCCCGGCGGCGTCGCCGGCGCGCAGCAGCCAGGTGACGGTGAGCAGCGCCGCCTGTTCGGGCTCGTCGATCTCGTATGCGCCGGAGTCCAGGAGCGAGGAGAGGTGGGCCAGACCCGCTTCGGTGAGGTGGTGGGCGTACAGGGCGGCGCGGTCGGCCTTCAGTCCGTGCCGGTCGATGAGCGCGCGTTCCTGGGGACGCAGCGGACCTCCGGCGGCGGCCTCGCCGGTGGCGAAGCCGCCGTGGGAGACCACCGGGGTGACCCAGGCGGGCATGCCCCTGACGGGGGTGCGCGAACCGATGGACAGCAGGCCGCGGGCCATACCGTCCAGGACCCGCCGCCAGGAGGCGGCGCGGCGTTCGGCGGCCTGGCGCACGGCGGGATCGCCGTGGGTCGCGGCGGTGGCCAGTTCCCTGGCCAGTCGGTCGGCGGCGTATCCGGGGTTCGCTTGCACGGGGGTGGTGTCGTCCATGCCGATGCGGCGGGTTCCGCCCCCGCGACCTCCCGGATGAGCCGGGTGCTCCACTGACTGAGCCACGCATCGTGGATCGGCGCACGCGACTCGGTGCGCGCGCCGATCGGCCGGTACGGCGGGTTCCGCCCCCGCTCCCTCCCGGTCCCGAGCCGGGCGCTCCGCTACTGAGCCACGTACCGCGACGCCCCTCGGAGAGGGGCCGTCGACGGGCCGGGTCCCGCCCCGCGGCCTCCCGGTCGTGAACCGGGTGCTCCGCCGGCCGGGCCGTACCCCGTCGATGTCCGTAACGTAGCCGCGGGAAGGGTCGGCGGAAAAGCGATTTTCCTCGGGGAAAAGGGCGTTGACGGTTTCCGAGGGCGCGGGGTAGCGTGCCTGGGAGCGCTCCCAAACAGTGTCCTCCCTGCCCCCGGGACCGATGTTCCCCAACCCCGTCACCACCGGAGGGCCTCATGGGACTGCGATTCACGCTGCTGGGTCCCGCGCGCGTGTTCGCCGGCACCCGCGAACTCGACCCCGGCACGGCCAAACAACGGGCCCTGCTGGTGGCCCTGCTGCTCCGACCCGGCCGGGTGGTGCCGCTCCACGAGCTGGCCGCCGCGCTGTGGGACGGGGACCCGCCGCGCTCGGCGGTCGCCAATCTGCGAACCTACGTCGGACGGTTGCGGCGACTCGTCGCGTCGGAGCGCATCGTCACCCGCCATCCCGGCTATCTCCTGCGCGTCGATCCCGGGGAACTGGACACCGCCGTCTTCGCCGCCCGCCTCGACGCGGGACGGCGCGCCCTCGACACGGGCGACCTCGGCCGGGCCGAGGACGAACTGACCGCCGCCCTCACCCTGTGGCGGGGGGCCGCGGCCGAGGACGTGCCCCGCACCCTCGACCTGGCGCCGCGCCTCCAGGCGTTGGAGGAACGCCGCCGCACCGCGGCCGAGGACCTGGCCCGGGTCCGCATCCTGCGCGGCGCCGGTCCCGAACTCGTCGGTGAACTGCGCGCCTCCGTCGCCGCCGACCCCGTGCGCGAACGGCAATGGGTCAACCTCGTGCTCGCCCTGCACCGCGCGGGCGACATCGCCGGCGCCCTGGACGTCTGCCGCGCCGCCCACCGGGCGCTCCGGGACCACCTGGGCGTCGACCCGGGAGAGGAACTGGTCCGCCTGCACCGCTCCCTCCTGGACCGCACCCCGCCGCTCGGCCTCCCGACCGTGCGCCCGCCCACCGGACCGTCGGGCCCGAGGGACGAGGGGCCGGTGGGTCGCGGGGCCGAGCGCGCGACCCTCGCCCGCCTGCTCGTCCCCGGAACGGCGCCGGTCGTGGTCGCCGTTCACGGACCCGTGGGCGTCGGGAAGTCGGCCCTGGCCGCCAGGGCGGCGGCCGGGGCCCGGTGGAGGTTCCCCGACGGGCACCTGTGGGTGGACCTGGGGGCGGCCCGCCCCGGCGGTACCCCGCGCTCGCCCCGGGACGTGCTCGCCGACCTGCTGCGCGGACTGGGGGTGGCCCCGGCCGACACACCCGTGGGGACCGAGGACCGCGCCCGCCTGCTGAGCGAACGCGGAGCGGGGCTGCGGTTGCTGTTCGTGCTGGACAACGCGGCCGACGAGGCGCAGGTGCGGCCGTTGATCGCCGACTGGCCGGGCGCCGGCACGCTGATCACCGGGCGCCGGCACCTCGGCGCCCTGGACCGGGCGGAGCACATCGGGCTCGGACCGCTGGCCCACGCCGACGCTGTCGCCCTGTTGGCCCGGACCTGTGGGATCGCGCGGGTCCGCGCCGACCCCCGGTCGGTGGCGCGGATCGCGTCGTTCTGCGATCACCTGCCGTTGGCGTTGCGGATCGCGGGCCTGCGGCTCCGGGCCCGGAGGGAGTGGTCACTGCGGGCGTTCGCCGACCTGCTCGCCGACGAACGCCACCGTCTGGACGTTCTGACCTGCGCGGACCAATCGGTGCGCGCCGCGCTGGACACCGCCTTCGCGCCGTTGCGCGGGGCCGCCCGCGGCACCGAACGGCTGGCGGCGGAACTCTTCGGGCTCCTGGGGGTCCACGCGCACGGTGCGTTCGGTCCCACGGAGGTGTCCGCGCTGTCGGGTCGGGACGACGCCACCGCCACCGCCGCACTGGGGTGTCTGGCCGACGCCCGCCTGATCGAACCGTCGGGTGCCGACCGCTACCGGCTCACCGGCTTGGCACGCCTCTACGCGGCCGAGCTGGGGACCCGGCCGGTGGTGGCCCTGCCCCATCGGGGTGCTCGGGTCTCCCTGACCCCCCGGCCCTTCTGACCAGGCCGTCCCCGTGATCCGGCCGCTCTGGGCGGCGGGGATCGGGTCGGCTCACGCGGGTCCGCTCCCCGGATCGGGAACGTCCCGGCCGTGTTCACCCGGTGTTCGGTCGGCCCGCACCGGCTCGCCGGCGCGCGGTCGGACGGGAGCGCGGCGCGGGGCCAGGGGGCGCAGCACCACCCCGAGCAGGTGGGTTCCGGGCACGGGGCCCCAGGACCGGGAGTCGGTGCTCCACCGGGTGTTGTCCCCGAGCACGATGACCCGCCCGGGCGGGACGGGCGCGCCGGGGGAGGTGCCCGCCGCCCGGGCGCACGAGGCCGGGACCGATCCGCCGGGCAGGGCGGCCACCCGTTTGATCGCCCACCGGTGCCCGTCGGGGTCCGGCGGTCGCGGATCGACGTCTCCGGGCCACTCCAGCACCACCACGTCGCCCACCCGCAGCCCCGCCACCCCGCACCTGCGGACCAGCACCCGGTCCCCCGCGGCGAACGTCGGCTCCATGCTGTCCCCGAACACCTCCACCGTCACCAGGGTGCGCCGCAGCCACAGCAGCGGAACCGCCGTTCCGATGGCGGCGATGACGGCCACGGTCGCGAGCACGGTCATCGAATCCCCTCCGCGGGGCCGGTCCGGTATCCCTCGGCCTGAAGGCCGAACAGGTGCGCGTAGAGGCCCCCCGCCGACACGAGTTCGGCGTGCGTGCCCGACTCGGCCACCCGCCCCTCCTCCAGGACGATCAGCCGGTCGGCGTCGCGCACCGCCCCCAGCCGGTGGGAGATCAGCAGACTCGTCCGCCCCCGCCGGTGCTCGCGCAGCCCGCTGTGGACGGCGTGCTCGGCCTCGGCGTCCAGGCCCGCTCCGGGCTCGTCGAGGATCAACAGGTCCCGGTGGCCGCGCAGGTAGGCGCGGGCCAGCGCCAGGCGCTGCCATTGCCCGCCCGAGAGCGGTACCCCCATCGTGTCGTCGGCGTCGGGTCCGCTGTCGAAGAACAGCCGGGAGAGCAGGGTGTCGTACCCTCGGGGCAGCCCCGTGATCAGGTCGTCGGCCCCCGCCCGCACGGCGGCCTCCCGGACCGGGGCCCGGTCGCCGGACTCCAGGATCCCGACGTCGCCCAGGCCGATGTTCTCCCCGGCGCTGAGGTCGTACTCCATGAAGTCCTGGAACACCGCGCCGATCCGGTCGCGCAGCTCCCCCGGGTCGAGTTCGCGCAGGTCCACCCCGTCCCACAGGATCGTTCCGCGTTCGGGGTCGTACATGCGGCAGAGCAGTTTCACCAGGGTGCTCTTGCCCGCGCCGTTGCGGCCGATCAGTCCCACCGACCGGCCGTGTTCGACGGTGAGGTCCACACCGCGCAGCGCCCACGGGTGATCCGGCGAGTAGCGGAACCACACGTCGCGGAACTCGATCCCGTTCCGCAGCGGGGGCACCGGCCGGGCGGCGGCCCGGACGGGCAGGTCGGGCGGGGCGTCCAGGACGGCGAGGTAGTGGTCGAACAGCAGCAGTTCGTGGTGGGCGAGGGTGAGGTCCCGGACCAGTCCGGCCATCGCGGCCTGCACGCCGGCCACCGCCACCACGAACAGCGACACGTCCCCGACGGAGACGCGCCCGTCGGCGGCCGCGAGCACCGTCCACACCAGTCCCGCCCCCGCGATCCCCGCAGACACCAGCCCCAGGCCGCCCTGTGCGCCCAGCACCCGCAGGTCCATGCTCCGGAGTTCGGCGTTGGCGGCGCTCCGCTCCCGGGCCATGCGGCCCCGCAGGAACCGGGCCGTTCCGAACAGCCGCAGCTCCTTGGCGGCCTGGACGTTGGACAGCAGTTCGCGGAAGAAGATCTCCTTGCGCTCCACCGGCCCGATCCGCCACATCATCGCCGCCCGGTCGCGCGACAGCCGCAACTCCACCACCAGGGCGGGAAGCGCCGACAACAGGACGGCCACGGCCATCCACGGGCTGATCAGCAGCAGGGACCCGAGGAAACCGAGGATGGTCACGACACCGCCGGCGAGGGTGAACACGCTGTTGACGACGACACCCGGAGTGCGACCCCCCGACTGTTGGGCGAGCCGCAGCCGGTCCAGGAAGGCGGGGTCCTCGAACCGGCTCAGGCCGGTGAACCGTTCGGTACCGGCGAACAGTCGGTCCTGGGACACCAGCGACACCCGACGCTCGACCTCGTTGGTCAGGTAGTGCCCCGCGTGCGGGGTCAGGGCGGTGATCACTCCCGCCGCGGCCAGGCCGACCGCCACGGCCGCGAGCCCTTCGGTCGACGGCTCCGGGGCGACGATCATGTCCAGGACCGCCTTGGTCAGCCATGCCACCAGTACCGGGACCCCGGCCTGGACGAGGGTGATCAGCCCGTATCCGAGGGTCAGGTGCGGGCCGGCCCTCCACGCCAGTGCGAACGCGGCGCCCACCCCGCGCAGGACGGCCCGGGGTCCGGTGCGGGCGGGGCCCGGGTCAGGCCGCAACGGGGGCGTCCAGGTCGGTGGCGAGACGACCGCTGGAGAGCACCCGCCCGGTGCCGTCCACCCGTAGGAAGGCGGGGAAGGCGAGGACGCCCAGTGCGTCGGTCACGGTCCCCTGTGGGCCGTCGACCACGACACGGGCCACGGGGGAGAGCCGCGCGGCCTCCTCCGCCACCTGCGCCCGGTCCCCGGCCAGGACCGCCAGCACGGACCCCCGGCCCCCGGGCAGGGCGCCGGCCCGCTCCAGGAAACGCGGCAGCTGTTCGGCGCAGGCACCGCACCCCGGGGAGAACACGGCGATGAGGACGGGGTCGGCGAGGGCTCCGGAGCCGACGGTGTCGCCGTCCTCGGTGACGGCGCTGAAGGCGCCGATCCGTTCGCCCGGGGGGAGCACGGTGGTACCGGGCATCCCTCGCGTGGACAGGTTCCCGATGAGTTCGGTGTGCTCCTTCAACCTGCGGATGACACCGACGGTCAGCAGCAGGTCGAGCAGGCACAGGACGACGGCCAGGCAGGCGGCGATGAGGGCGGCGACGATCATGAGGGGGTCGGGCTCCCGGGAGTGAGGGGGGTGAACAGGTCGAGGATGTCGTCCAGTAGCAGGACGGGCAGCGCGGTGAGGGCGCCGGCGGCCAGGGCGACCGCGACGACGACGGGAACGGCGTGGGCGTGCGGGCCCGCGGCGATGGCGAGCAGTCCGGCCGTTCCGGCGCCGATGAGGGCGAGGTTGCGCACCACGTGGGCCGGGTGGATCGGGCGCTCCGCGGAGCCGAGGCAGGCGCACGGGACGCGGTCGCCGCGGCGCAGCACGCCGATGAGGGCGGTGGTGAAGGTCGCGAGCAGTGCGAGGGAGAGGAGGATCCCCGCCGTCGCCGTCCACGGGGCCAGGAGCAGGACGACCGCGATCGCCTCCAGGGCCAGGACGAGGGCCGCGGCCCGCCGCGCCCCCGCCGGGCGGGACGCGCCGGAGGGGGTCAGGGCCGCGAGCAGCCGTGCGGGCGCCAGCCGCTCGGTGGCGGACACGAAGTCGCCCCGGTGGGCGCGATCGCGCAGCGCCCCCAGGACGGAGGCGCCCAGGACCACGGCGAGCAGTGCCCGGACCGCGATCGGAAGGTAGAGCATGCGGGTCCCTTCGGAGGGCGTCACGGTCGCGCGTCCGGTGCCCCGCCCCACCGGGCGGAACGGGGCGCCGGACGCACGGACGCGATTCCGGCGGTGTCGGCGACATACCGGGTACACGGCCGGTACATCGCCTGATCACCGGCGGATCAGCAGCGGCTGTAACCCGTGCAGTGGCTGCCGCCGGGGATGCCGCCGCCGGTGCAGCAGTAGCGGCGGTAACAGGGGCTGCTGATGGGCAGGTACTCGTACCAGCAGACCACCGCCGAGGCCCGAGCACGGGGGACGAGACCGGTCAGCAGGCGGTCGCCGGCGGAGGTGATGAATCGACGCATCGGACGTTCCTCTCATGGGGGGTGTGATCCGGACACCCGGGACACGAGGCCGTGCGGGTGACCGTGCACCACATCCTGGGAACGCCGTCGATAAAAGGGGTACACCGCCGATACAACGCCCGGTCGCGGGACGTTCAGGCGCCGGACCCCGGACCGTAGGGGGTGGCGAACCGGGTCGCCAGGTCGAACACCGCCGTCGGCTCCGGCAGCGGGCCGCGCGCCAGCAACGTCGCCAGGCACGGACACCATCGGGCCCGGCCCTGGACGGCGCAGGCCAGCACCCCCAGCAGGCGCAGGGACAGGGCCAGGTCGGCCAGGTGGGGCCCGGGACGCTCGACAGCGGCTCCCGGGACGAAGGCCCGCAACCCGAGCTGTTCCTCCTTGGCCCGGGCCAGGTCCCGGGCGATGCGGTGCTCGGGGGTGGGCGCCAGGTCGACCAGGCCGTCGTCGGCGATGCGCCGCAGCGCCCCCACGGTGACGGCGGTGGGGGATTCACAGACGCGGGCCAGCGCCTCCAGGGTGGGACAGTCGGCGCGGTGGGCCGGGGAGCAGACCCGCCGCCATCGTTCGGCGGGCAGAAGCGAGGCGAAGCAGTCCACGGCGGCGCGGGCGCGCGGGGTGAGCCAGTGGCGGACGTGTTCGGCGTTGCCCGGGGCGTCGACGGGGACCGGCCAGGGGGTGGGGAGCAGGGCGCGCAGTGACAGGCCGCGGCGTCGAGGGGCGCGCAACGGTTCGGGACGGCGCGTCCACGGGTCCGGTTCGACCCGGCGGGCCAGGGCGTGCGGGGTGTGGTCGGCGCAGGGCGGGCTGAGGCGGGGGCGGAGGCAGCGGCCGCCACGGAGGGTGGGACCGTCGCAGGGGTGTGCGCGAACGAGGTTCCGGGCCATGGTTCCGAGGATCCCCGACCGGTACGGTTCGGGCCATGGCCTCGACGGCCAGGTTCCCGGGACGGGCGGTAAGAGACGAGGTCACCGGCGGGGGAGGAGGGTGTGGCCGGAAGTGGCAACCGTGACGGGGGTTTCGTAAGGGTTCCGTGTCATCTGTGGGGGTACCTCCGAAGCGCGCGGATTCCGTCGTTCCGGCCCGTTCCGGGGGTCTCGCGTCGTACGGTGGGGGCTGATCCGGGGGAGGACCCGTGGCGGAAGGCGATTGGCGGTGCGGGGTCTGCGCCGCCCTCAACGAACCCGTGAGCCGGGCCTGCCTGGTGTGCGACACCGTCCGCACGGTGGTCGCCCGGGAGGAGGGCCCGGCGGACCTGTTGGCCGCTCCGGTGGGGACCGAGGTCTTCCAGGGGTCCGCCGCGCCGCCGACGCTCCCCGACGACCTGCCGTCGGTCCGGGTGATGGAGCCGCCCGCCCCCGCGCCGGACCGGCCGGGACGGCGGTCGGGGCGTGTCGGTTCGGGCGGTGCCGTCGCGGGCGGCCACGTCCCGAGGGCGTGGGCCGGCGGGGGAACGGCGGGCCCGCCCCCGGGAACCCCGACGCCCCCGAACCCCGCCCCTCCCTCCGCCACCACGGCGCCGCTGCCGGTGGTCCCCGGCGAACGCCGACGGACGTGGCCGCGTGTGTCGCCCGGGACGGTGCGGGCCCTGGCGCTCGGCGCGCTCGGCCTGACCCTCATCGTGCTCTGGTGGGTGCTGCCCGGGGGCGAGGGCGAGGAGGAGGCGTCGACGGGGCCTCCGCCCCAGCGGCCCTGCCCGGACCGGGTGGCCGCGCTCATTCCCGGTTCCGGGGACGGGCCCCTGGTGGAGTCCTATGAGACCGAGCGGCACCGGATCGTCCTGTGCGCCGACGGGACCGGCGCCCTGTACTACTTCGGGGAGTTCCTCGACGGCACCGGCGAGCCCATGGTGGTGCCCGCCGAGCGCGACGGGGACGGGTACACGGCGCGGGCGGGGGAGACGCGGTACGAGATCGCCGACGGGAGGGTCGTCGTCATCGGAGGTGACGGGGCCGAACTGGCCCGTCACGACCTCATCGAGGTCGACCCGTCGTGAGACGACGGGCGCACCCCGCCGGGGCGCGCCCGAACGTTCGCTAGCGGGTCTTGACCAGCGTGGCGACGATGCCGGCGATCAACATCATCGACAGGCTCACGCACATCAGCACGAAGGCGATGGTTCCGATCACGGTTGGTTCTCCTCACGTTCGCTCTTGCCCGGCACTCGACCGGCGCGCGTACCTCTACGGGGGGTCACCCTATCTCCCCCCTGCCGGGTCGCCGCGCCGGGGCGGGTGCCGCGACCTGCGCGGTCATCCCCGGTCCCAGGCCCGACGGTAGGTGTCCACGAGCCAGCGGTCGGCCCAGTCGGTGTCGGGGTCGGCGGGCAGTTCGGCGGTCTCGCACAGGACGACCAGTCGCTCCTCCAGGTCCCGGGCGCGCTCCAGTGCCTCGGCCCTGGTGTGCTCGCCCCTGCGCAGCTCGCGCAGCCACGTCCGGTCGGGTTCGGGCATGGGCAGGGTGAGCCGACCGGTCTCCAGCAGTTCCACGCCCTGGACGCCCAGCCGCACCATGTGGTAGGCGAACTTGGTGTCGAAACCGTACCGTTCCACGAGTTCGGGCCGGTTGGTGTGCTTGCCGCCGTGCGTCCCCTCCATCCGCTCGCGTTGGGCGCGCAGGTAGCCCAGGAACCGGTGGCCGGCCCGACGGGACAGGACGCGGTCGGTCCGGGAGCGCAGGTCGCGGCCGACGTCGGTGATCTCGACGATCTCGTGTTCGGGCACGTACAGCGGGAGCAGCACGGTGGGGTTGCCCTCCAGCGCCAGGCGCATCCACTTGCGCAGCGAGTAGACGGTGAGGTCGAGGTCGCCGGGGCCCGAGCGCACGTGTTCGGGTCGGGTGCGGTGGATGTACTGCTCGAAGGTCCGCAGGCCGACCACGTACTCGGGGGGCTCGACGCACAGGCCCATCTCGTCACGGTCGTCCTGGTCGGTGACGGTGACGCCGTGCACGCCGGAGCCGACCTGGCAGCGCAGCACCGTGCCCTTCTCGGCGATGGCGGCGAATTCCGGTGTCGAGTGCTTCACGGGTGGCTCCCCGGATCGTGGTCGGTCGACCGGCAAACTATCGCTCCCGACGACGGAACGCCCGTGGTTTTCACACGAGGCGCACCGATGCGGTCGCCATGTCCGTAATAGTAAGAAAAAGAGGAGAATCTGAAGAAAAGTGCGATGAGCGGCGTCCCACGCTTGCCCCACGGGGCCCGGGAACCGTTTACTGATCGGCGTACCGTGCGCGATCGGCCATCAGTGCCCGATCAGGACAGGAAGTAGGAACGTGTCCCCGGAGACGCCCGAGGGTCGGCCCTCGAAGATCGACACCACCATCCCCCACAACGCCCGCATCTGGAACTACTGGCTGGGCGGCAAGGACAACTACCCGGTGGACCGGGAGATGGGCGAGCAGATCCGCTCGTTCTTCCCCGAGATCGTGGACAACGCGATCGCCGACCGGGCCTTCCTGGTCCGCACCGTCACCCACCTCGTCCGCGAGGAGGGCGTCCGGCAGTTCCTGGACATCGGCACCGGTCTGCCCACCCTCGACAACACCCACGAGGTCGCCCAGTCCCTCGCCCCGGACGCCCGCGTGGTCTACGTCGACAACGACCCGCTGGTGCTGGCGCACGCCCGTGCCCTGCTCACCGGGAGCGAGGAGGGCGTCACCGACTACATCGACGCCGACCTGCGCGATCCGAAGGGCATCCTGGCCGAGGCGGCCAAGACCCTCGACCTGTCCCGGCCGGTCGGTCTCATGCTGCTCGGCGTGGTGAACTTCGTCGAGGACGACGACGAGGTCCGCGCCATTCTCGACACGCTGCTGGGCGCGCTGGCCCCGGGCAGCCACCTGGTCATCTCGCATCCCACCGACGACATCGACCGCGAGCGCGCCCACCAGGTCGCGGCGGCCTGGAACGAGAAGGGAACGCCCAAGCTCACCATCCGCTCGGCGGAGGGCATCGAGGCGCTGTTCGACGGCCTGGAACTGCTGGAGCCCGGGGTGGTCTCCTGCTCGCTGTGGCGTCCGGCCGAGACCGAGATCGGCGAGATCCGCCCGGTCGCCGAGTACGGCGGCGTCGCCCGTAAGAACTAGCCGGTCACGGCGACCGGTCGACGCGCGGCCCCGTCCGATCGGGGCGGGGCCACGCCGTGCTCCGCCCCGGCCGAGGGTTCGGTGGCACGCCGCATCGCGTACCGGCCCCGGGCCGACGGTCACCGCCGTGTGCGAGTCTGATGGGACGTCGAGGGAACGGGAAGGACCGTCATGGACGGGCGACGCGTGGATCGCGGGGAGCTCCGGATGGCGCCCCCGCCGACGTCGTCCACCGGGCGCTGATGGACCCGCGCTCCCTGGAACGGTGGCTGCCCCCGGAGGGGATGACCGGCCGGGTGGAGCGCTTCGACCCGCGTCCGGGCGGCGGATACCGGATGACCCTCACCTATCGGGATCCCGGACGCGGCAAGACCGACGCGGACACCGACGTCGTCGAGGTCGGGTTCGTGGACCTGGTCCCCGAGGAGCGGGTCGTCCAGCGCGTGGTCTTCGCATCGGACGATCCCGCCTTCGCCGGGACCACGACGATGACCTGGCGGCCGGCCTCCGACGGCGCCACCACCCTGGTCACCGTCACCGCCGAGGACGTTCCGCCCGGGATCTCCCCCGAGGACCACGCGGCCGGGCTCGCGTCCTCCCCGGCCCGGCCGGCCGCCTTCGTCGAACGCGGCTGAACGGTCCCTCAGGAGCCTGCGCGGGCGCGGATCTGCGGGACGGTCTCACCGAACTCCGCGCGCAGCATCCGCCCCAGATGACCGGTGTCCAGCACATCCCGGCGGGCCGCACCATCGACGGGGAGGACGTCGGGGTCCGGCACACCTTCGGGCTGACCCACGCTCCCCGGCCGGAGGACCGGTCGATCATCCCGGTGGCCCGCCCCGGGTTCCAGCTGTGGCCGGTGGGGTTCTTCGACCGCAACCCCACCCTGGACGTCCCGCCGGGCACCTCCGCCCACCGCGCTCCGGAAGGCGGGGCGGGCCACTGCCACGACTGACGGTGTGAGGCGCTCATCGAGGACGATTCGCGGCCGGGGCACCCGGCCCCGTCGAACCCCCGGCCGCGACCGGCCGCGATGCCCGGTGGGTCGACCCTCCGGCCCTCTAGGGTGGCCGTGGGTCTCGGGCGCGGGCCGCGCGGAGTCCCACCGGCCACGACCGACAGGGGAGCGCCTTGCCTCACGACCCGACCACCCCCCTCGACCCCGACCACTGGACCGCCCGGCTGTCCGATCTCGCGCGGCGTCACGGTGTGCCCGGCGCCCAACTGGGCGTGCTGCGCCCGACCCCCGACGGGGGCGGGGAGACGATCGCGGTCGCGCACGGCGTCCTGGACGCCGGCACCGGCCACCCCGTCGGCACGCGCTCGGCCTTCCAGATCGGATCGATCACCAAGGTGTGGACGGCGACCGTGATCATGGGTCTGGTCGAGGAGGGGCTGCTGACCGTGGACACCCCGGTCGCGGAGATCCTGCCCGAGGCGGTCCCGTCCGAGGCCGCGACCACGGCCGGGGTGACCGTGCGCCACCTGCTCGCCCACACGAGCGGGATCGACGGCGACCTGTTCACCGACACCGGCCGGGGCGACGACGCGATCGAGCGGTACGTCGCCGCGCTCCCCGAGGCCGCCCGCGTCCACCCCCTGGGCGCCACCTTCTCCTACTGCAACTCCGGTTTCGTGCTGCTCGGCCGGATCATCGAACGGCTCACCGGACTGGTCTGGGACGAGGCGATGCGCGAACGCCTCTTCGTCCCCCTGGGGCTGGAGCGCACCGGCACCCTCCCCGAGGACGCGTTGCTGCACGACGCCGCGATCGGCCATGTCACGGGCCTGCCCGAGCCGGTGCGCGCCGCGCGGTGGGGGCTGCCCCGCTCGGTGGGACCGGCTGGCGGCGTCACCGCCGACGTCGGTGACGTGCTGCGCTTCGCCGCCGTCCACCTGCGCGGCGGCGTCACCGCCGACGGGACCCGGATCCTCGAAGAGGACACCGTGCGCGCCATGACGGAGTTCCAGGTGAAGGTGCCCGACCCCCACACCCTCGGCGATTCCTGGGGACTGGGCTGGATCCGCCACGACTGGCACGGGCACCGTCTGATCGGCCACGACGGCAACACCTTCGGCCAGTCCGCCTTCCTGCGCCTGCTGCCCGAGATCGGCACGGCCGTCGTCCTGCTCACCAACGGCGGCCGCGCCCGCGACCTCTACCGGGACCTGTACGGGGAGGTCTTCGACACGCTGGCCGGGGTGCGGATCCAGGAGGCGTTGGCGCCGCCCGCCGTCCCGGTGGACGTCGACATCACCCCCCACCTGGGCGTGTACGAGAACGCGGCCGAACGCCTGGAGGTCCTCAAGAGCGCGGACGGGCCGGTGCTCCGGGTGACCGCCCTGGGTCCGCTGGCCGCCCTGGAGCCCGAACCCGTTCGGGAGCACCCGTTGGTCGCGGTCGGCCCGGGGGTCCACGCGACCCGCCCCGCGGACACGCTGACCTGGACCCCGGTGACCTTCTACCGTCTGGACACGGGACGGGAGTACGTCCACCGCAACGGGCGGGCGCTGCCCCGGGCGGGCTCACCCGCCGTGTAGCGCGTCGGCGGTGGCGGTGCCGCGCAGACCCGCGGGCGGGCCCTGGTAGAGGATCCGTCCGCCGCGCGCGCCGGGTCCGGGGCCCAGGTCGATGATGTGGTCCGCGTGCCGCATGACGTCCACGTCGTGCTCGATCACGACCACCGTGTGCCCCTGTTCGACGAGCCGGTCCAGGACGTCGAGCAGGACGGCGACGTCGCCCGGGTGCAGGCCCGTGGTGGGCTCGTCCAGCACGTACGTCGCCGGTTCGGGGGCCTCCCGCAGTTCCCGGGCGATCTTGAGGCGCTGGCACTCACCGCCCGACAGGCTCGTGAGGGGGCGGCCCAGGCGCAGGTGGCCCAGACCGACCCGGTCGAGCCGGCGCAGCGCCGCGCGGATCCGGTCGTCGGGCAGCCGTCCGATCGCCTCGGTGACCGTCAGGTCGTCGATGTCGGCGATGGACGCCCCGCCGACCCGGTGGCGGAGCACCTCCTCCGTGAAGCGGCGGCCGTCGCAGACCGGGCACACGGTCTCCCGGCTCTCCAGGAACGCCAGGTCCGTGCGGACCGTGCCCAGCCCGCGGCACTCGGGGCAGGCCCCGTCGGAGTTGGCGCTGAACCGGCCGGCGGGCAGACCGCTGTGCGCGGCGAACAGGGCGCGCAGCGGGGCGGCGACACCGGTGTAGGTGACGGGTGTGGAACGCCGGTTGACGGTGACGGGCCGCTGGTCGATCACGACCGCCCCGTGGCCGGCGATGAGCTCCGCCGCCAGGCTGGACTTGCCCGACCCGGCGACGCCGGTGAGCACCGTGAGCACCCCGAGGGGGACGTCCACGGTGAGGTTCCCCAGGTTGTTGCGGGTGGCGTCGCGCACCGTGAGGGCCCCGGCGGACGGTCGCGGCTCCGCGCGCACCGGTGTCCGCGCCGCGAGGGCGGCGGCGGTCGCGGTGCCCGCGGCCCGCAGCGCCTCGAACGACCCCCGGTGGACGATCCGACCCCCGTCGGCGCCCGCGCCCGGTCCGATCTCGACGATCTCGTCGGCGACGGCCATGACGGCGGGGTCGTGCTCGACGACCAGCACGGTGTTCCCCCGGTCGCGCAACCGCGCCAGCAGCCCGGTCATCGACGCGACGTCGCTCGGGTGCAGGCCGACGGTGGGCTCGTCGAACACGTAGATCATCTCCACGAGGTCGCCGCCCAGGTGCTTGACGGTCTTGACCCGCTGCGACTCCCCGCCGGACAGGCTCGTGGTGGCCCGCCCCGGGTGCAGGTACCCCAGGCCGATCTCCACCATGGCCCGCAGGCGTTCCCCGAGTTCGGCCACGACGGGCGCGACCGCGGGGTCGTCCACCTCCGCCACCAGGGCGGCGAGGTCGGCGATCTCCGTACGGGCCAGTTCCCCGAGGGTGGACCCCAGGACGGTGGCGGTACGGGCCGCCTCGTTCAGTCGGTCGCCGCGGCACTCCGGGCAGACCCCGGAGCGGGTGAACCGCGCCGTGGTCTCCCTCTTGCGGTCGGACGTCTCGCCGGCGGCGCGCAGGTGGATCCGCTCGAAGCGCTCCACGATCCCCTCGTACTCCCTGGCGGGCCGGCCGCCCAGCCGCGCCGCGTGCTCACCGCCGTACAGCAGGGCCCGGCGTTCGTCCTCCGTCCACTCCCGCAGCGGGGTGTCGGCGGTGAAGGACCCGACGTCGGCGTAGCGTTCGTACCAGTGCCGGCCGTCGCCGAACCCCGGGACGCGGATCGCCCCCCGGGCGAGGGACAGGTCGAGGTCGAGGAACCGGTCGATCGCGCTCACCACGACCTCGCCCAGCCCGGAGCAGGTGGGGCACATCCCGGCGGGGTCGTTGAACGAGAACCGGGACGCCTCGCCCACGTGCGGCGTGCCGATCCGGGAGAACAGCAGCCGCAGGTACGTCCAGATCCCGGTGACGGTCCCGACGGTGGAGCGGGCGTTGCCGCCCAGCCGCCGCTGGTCGACGACGACCACGGGGGACAGCCCCTCGATCCGGTCCGCGTCGGGCCGGGTCCACGTGGGAAGCCGGTCCCGGACGAACGGCGGGAAGGTCTCGTTGAGTCGGTGCCCGGCCTCGGCCGCGATGGTGGCGAACACCAGCGACGACTTGCCCGACCCCGACACCCCCGCGAACACCACCAGGCGTCCACGGGGCACGTCGAGGTCGATCGACCTCAGGTTGTTGGTCCGCACGCCGCGCAGGCGGATCACCGGGTCGTCCCTCGTCTCCATGCCGGTCGTCTCCATGATGGCGAGGCTAGAACCGGATGCGGCCGGAAAACGACCGCGATCTCGGCGAGACTGGACCCATGGCGGACGTCACCGGGCGCATCCTCGCCCTGCTCACCACCCTCCAGTCCGGACGCTCCTTCACCGGGGAGGAACTGGCCGCGCGGCTCGACATCAGCCCCCGGACCCTGCGCCGCGACGTCGAACGCCTGCGCGGCTACGGCTATCCGGTGAGCACCCGCCCCGGGCCCGGCGGCCACTACCGGTTGGTGGCGGGCGCGGCCATGCCGCCGCTGGTGTTCGACGACGACGAGGCCGTCGCCACCCTCCTGGGGCTCGCCGCCCTCGCCGTCGGAGGCGACGCCGAGGGCGGGAGCGTGGAGGAGGCCGCGACCCGCGCCTACGGCAAGGTCGACCAGTACCTGCCCGCCCGGCTGCGGCACCGCGCCGCCCGGCTCCGCGAGAGCCTGGAGAGCACCACCGTGCCCGGTCCGGCCACCGCGGCCCGGGACCTGTCGACCCTCGCCGACGCCGTCCGGCGTCGACGGATCGTCGCCTTCGACTACCGGGGCCGCACGGGAGAGGTCTCCTCGCGGCGGGTCGAGCCGCACCGCCAGATCCACCACCGACGGCGGTGGTACCTGCTGGCCTGGGACGTCGACAAGGAGGACTGGCGGCTGTTCCGGACGGACCGCGTCGCCGACCTGCGGGTGACGCACGGGGTGCACGGGCCGCGACCGCTGCCCGCCGACACCGCCGCGGACTATCTGCGGCGAGGGCTGGACCGCGACCGTACCCGGGTCGTCCTCACCGTGGACGCGCCCTCGGCGGCGGTGGCGGACGCCTTCGCCGAGCACGACGCCGAGTTCGAGGCCCTCGACGACGCCCGGACCCGCGTCGCGGTGATGACCGACACCTGGGAGTGGCTGTTGCCGCCCCTGGCGTTCCTGGCCGCCGGGGTCACCGTCCACGAACCCGACGCGATCCGTGACGCCCTGCGCGGGTTCGGCGCGCACCTGCGCGGGGGCGACGCGATGGTCCGATGAACACCGTAGTACGATGTTCGTCGTATAAAAGTCCGCCGGACTCCCCCGCACCGAGGAGCGAAGAGCCGCCGTGAGCTCCCTGTTCACCCCGCTGACCCTGCGGTCACTGACCATCCCCAACCGCGTGTGGATGGCCCCGATGTGCATGTACTCGGCCGCCGACCAGGGTCCCGAGGCCGGTGTGCCCACCGACTTCCACCTCACCCACCTGGCCTCCCGCGCCGCCGGCGGGACCGGCCTGGTCATGGCGGAGGCCACCGCCGTGCGGCCCGAGGGTCGGATCAGCCCCGCGGACCTGGGCCTGTGGAACTCCGCCCAGCAGGCCGCCTTCGCCCGCGTCACCTCCGCCATCGCCGACCACGGCGCGGTCCCCGCCGTCCAGCTCGCCCACGCCGGCCGCAAGGCCTCCGTCGACCGTCCCTGGAACGGCCACCGCTCCGTCCCCGGGAACGAGGGCGGCTGGACCCCCGTCGCGCCCAGCGCCGAGGCCTTCCCTCCCCTGCCCGTGCCCCACGAGCTCACCGTCGACGAGATCGAGCGGCTGATCGCCGACTTCGCCGCCTCCGCCGAACGCGCCCTGGCCGCGGGCTTCCGCGTGGTGGAGGTGCACGGCGCCCACGGCTACCTCCTCAACTCGTTCCTGTCCCCGGTCGGCAACCACCGCACCGACGCCTACGGGGGGAGCTTCGAGAACCGACTCCGCCTCCCGCTCGCCGTCGTCGACGCGGTGCGCGCGGTCTGGCCCGAGGACCTGCCGGTGTTCTTCCGGGTCTCGGCCACCGACTGGCTCACCGAGAACACCGAGGACCCCCGCGAAGGATGGACCGGCGAGGACACCGTCCGCCTGGCCAAGGAACTCCAGGCCCGGGGCGTGGACCTGCTCGACGTCTCCACCGGGGGTATGGCGCCCAAGGCGCGCATCCCGGTCGCCCCGGGCTACCAGGTGCCCTTCGCCGAACGGGTGCGCGCCGAGACCGGCATGCCCACCGGAGCGGTCGGCCTCATCACCGAACCGGCCCAGGCCGAGGAGATCGTCGCCTCCGGCCGCGCCGACGCCGTCCTGCTCGGCCGCCGGCTCCTGCGCGAGCCCTACTGGGCCAACAGGGCCGCCGCCGAACTCGGCGCCGCGCCCCGCTGGCCCGAGCAGTACGGCTACGCCATCACCCCGCGCGCCGGGAGGTAGCGGACGCGATGGGAGAGCGGGAGGAGGAGGTCAGACACCGGCCTCCTCCTTCCGCTCCGGGGCCGGGTCCCAGCACCGGACGTTGGGCAGCTCCGGCAGTCGGTCGGCGGTGAACACCGGGTCCAGCCCCTGCCCGCGCTGCTCCGTGTAGTCCTTGAGGAGCTTGAGCGCGACGCCCGCCAACGGCACGATCGCCGCCAGGTTGAGCAGGGCCATGAACCCCATGGTGGTGTCGGACAGCGTCCACACCAGCTGGATCGAGCCGATGGAGCCCAGGAAGGTCGCCACCAGGAAGACCCACTTGTAGGTGGTCAGCAGCCTCTCGCTTGAGTTGAGGAAGCCGATGTTGGACTCCCCGTAGTAGTAGTTGCCCAGCACCGAGCTGAAGGCCAGCAGGAAGATGATGACCGTCAGCGCGTGCACCGCCCAGGCGCCGAGGTTGGCGCCCAGCGCGTCCTGGGTCATCGTGGCGCCCAGATTCTCACCGTAGGAGGGGTTGGAGAGCAGGATGATGAAGGCGGTGACCGAGCAGACGACCAGGGTGTCGAAGTAGACGCCCAGCGTCTGCACCAGACCCTGCTTCACCGGGTGGCTGACGCTGGCTGTGGCCCCGGCGTTGGGGGCCGAACCCAGCCCCGCCTCGTTGGAGAACATCCCGCGCCGCACGCCCTGGATGATCGCGGTGCCCAGACCGGCGGCGGCGACCTCGCGCAGGCCGAACGCGTGCGCGAACATGAGCGAGACGACGCCGGGGATCTGCTCGATGTTCATGAGCACGACGATGACGCCCAGCACCAGGTAGGCCAGCGCCATGAACGGGACCAGCAGCTGCGCGACGTGGGCGATGCGCCGGATGCCGCCGAAGATGACGCCCGCGGTCAGCACCACCAGTGCGACGCCGACGGCGGCGGGCAGCCACGGCATGGCGTCGGTGTCGGCGCCCAGCTCGGACGCGGATCCGACGAGGGTGCTGGAGATCGTGTTCGCCTGCACGGCGTTGAAGACGAAGCCGAAGGTCACCGTGATGGTGATCGCGAAGACCACGCCCAGCCAGCGCTTACCCAGTCCGTACTGCATGTAGTAGGCCGGGCCGCCCCGGAAGCCGTCCTTGTAGGGCACCTTCCACAGCTGCGCCAGCGTGGACTCCACGAAGCTGGCGGCGCCGACGAGGAACGCCATGAGCCACATCCACACCACGGCGCCGGGGCCGCCCAGGGAGATCGCGGTGGCCACGCCCGCGACGTTGCCGGTCCCCACCCGGGCCGCGGCGGACACCGCGAACGCCTGGAAGGAGGAGATGGACCGCCTGTTCCCGTCGTCCGCGTGCCCCGAGCCGGCCAACGCACCGAACATGGCGGGGAGGAGCCGGAACTGCACCAGCCCCAGCCGGACGGTGAAGTAGAGGCTCGCGGCGACCAGCACCACGATGACCAGGGGCCAGAAGAGTTCGTTGTTGAAGACGCCGATGGCGTCGGTCAACCCTTGCATGAGAGGGGAGCTCACCGTTTCCACAGAGGATGGGGATGTCCGTACGGAGGCCCTTACTCGCCCGATTCGTCCGTATTAAACACGATGCGTCCGCTCGGAGTCTTTCCGTCATGGAATCGTTGCCGAGGAGCGGTGCTGTGCCCCCGGAGGCGCCTCGGGAGCGTCGCCGGGCCGCCCTCCCGGTGTCCTCGCCCTGGCGCGCGCCGCCCGCTCAAGAGAGAGTCCCGGCCCCGCCCGGCGGTGGCCCTCTGGAAAACTTGGAGGACACGTGAACGAACAGGCCACGCCGCTGTCCGAGCGCTGTGGAACGTGCGGCGCCTCCCGCGCCGGATGGGCGGCACAGGAGGCCGCGGGCGGGCGGCTGCGCTGGACGCTCGAATGGTCCTGCGACTGTGGCGAGGTCTGTGATCGGGGGAGAGGCCCGGCCCCGACGCGGGTGCGCGCGGTCATCGTGGCGTCGCACGGGACGCACCGCCTGGTCCTCGCGGACCCCCGGACCCGGAGCGGGAGGATCCCGAAGGCCTTTCGGGACGTGTTCGGCATGACCCTTCACGAGGCCGGGGAGGCGGTCGCCGCGCTGCGGGAGGAAGGGTACGAGGGCACCCGTACCGAGGTCCTCCTGCTCGCCGCGCTCCTGGAGGAGGCGGGCATTCCCACCGAGATCCACCCGGCCCCACTCCGAGGCCGGGCGGACCCGCCGGCGGGATGATCGAGAGGGCGTGATCACTCAGGGGCGCCGACAACGTCTGACCCGGGCGGCTGACGCCTTCACGGTCCATCCGACCGGTGCCTTGGCCCCCGTACCGGTCGACCACGCCAGCGACCTCTCACCGGGTCGGGTGAGATCACCCGTCAGGCGTCGGTCTTCTCGAACCGGGAGGGGAAGGGGAAACGGTCGGTCAGGACCCGGTGGACCATCGCGGTGACCT
>NZ_JARBUT010000026.1 GCF_028882275.1 Nocardiopsis sp. N85 | reverse complement strand
CAGCGCGGAGCGGCAGAACAGCATGTGGGGCCCTTGGTGGGGTGGGGATTCTTGGGTCGTTAACCCGTCCACCAAGGGCTTCTTGCTGTTCAGAAGAGGTCCCGGGGGATCAGTGCGGGTCTGTGACCTGCACCTTCAGGAGGAAAAAGGCTCACTGCCATGGCAGACGCCTACGGCTCTGACTTCTCCTCTGAGAAGGTCGCCTGGTGTTCGCGGTACCGAACGCGCTTCCGCCGGTGGCCGATGACCGCCACCACGAAACAGCCAGATCGGGGGCGTCCACCACGGATGGAAGAACCCGGTGTATTCGGGGTCGAACACGACTATGGCTGGTCAGGGGACGGCGATCCATGGGAAAGGTGGTCGAGGGTTCATGCGTCAGGGACCTTTGCCTTCCGCCACGCTTGTCCAGGTCGAGGTGACGGCGCCAAAGACCTGACCGTTCACTCCGCCTCGGACTGCCGAACGTCACCAGGAGCTTACGCAGTCGAACACATATCCGACAGTCACCAAGGCGTTCCTCCCAGCGCCTCGCTTTGGTCGACCGGCTCTTGATAGCCCGCGCCCAGCCCTTTGATGACAACTTCTGAGAGGCGACGCTAACGTGGCAGATGATCGGCCGCGCTTCCAGGACCAGTGTCCGGACCGTCCTGCCTTCACGGCCCGCGCAGCCCAGACCGAAGAAGGGACGCATCAGCATGCTCCTGCCCGCACTCGTGGCGTTCTCCTACGGAGATCTGACCGCTGACCAGGTGCGATGGCTGCACGACACGCTTCGGCTCGAAGAAGGGACGCCCCGCACCGAGGGCTACGGGTCAAAGTCGAGCATCGCGCACCGCGTCTTCACCGATGGCATGTCGGACCATCTCGTCCTGGAACTCGGACGAGTCGGAGAGAACACGTGGGCGTTCTCCCTGTATTTCGAGGGGGAGCGGCCCTTGGCCGAGACCGTCGAAAGCCACCGGATGCTGTTTCGCAACCTCATTGAACAGCTCGATCTCTCGATCCTCGAAATCACTCCGGCCGCGACCGCCGACGAGGTCTTCGTCGCTTCCCCGCAGCCTGGCGATAACGTGGAGGGTGGTGTCGGTGTGTACTGGGACCTTCCCTACAAGGAACTGGAGCAGGCCTGGTCCCATCTCGGTCTGCGCAAGGACGCCCCTCGGGAGGTGAAGGCGGTCAAGCTCCGCGAGTTGATGAGTTTCCCGATCTGGTCCGTTGCTCCCGAGCCGCTCCGCAGCCAGGCCGAGGAGTTCCTCCGTGACACCTGACCCGACCAGGGTGGGAGTAGGCCGACCGTACGCTCGCACCGAGCCGGACTCGTGTGGAGGGACGGTCGGCCGCGGGGACCGGAGTCAGCCTTTACTCTCCGACGAATGTCTGGTCCAGCAGTTCTTTTGCCAGATCTGCGGCGATCTGCGCCAGTGCCTCACCGTTGCGGCCGGGACCGAAGGCGGCTCCCGGGGAAATCCGAGCGGCGAGCTCTTCCAGCAATCCCGCGACGATCATCGCGCGTAGCTCCGTGATGACCACGTCGCTGGACGGCTCGTCGGAAGGCCGCACCTGCGGGCTACGGTCTCCGTCGAGTCGCCGTCGCAGATCAGCCGCCCGCCCAGGCAAGGAGACCGGCTCCGCCCGCCGACCCACGTACCGCTTGGCGGCGAGCGAGTGCTCGAACGGATCAGGCGTTTCACGCTCTGCGCCGAGCGACGTCGGTGTACCACCCGCCAAGACAGAACGCAGATTCCGCAGCGCGGCATCGACCCGTTCCGGCGAGCCGTCCACGTCTGGCATCGCGTCGAGGACCCCGATCGCGGCGTTCCGCAGGCGCACGTACTCGACTCGAATCCCGTCTTCGGTCACCCTTGTTCCCCATTCTCCTCCGACTTGCGTTCGGCACATCTCCGAAGCCCGGATATCTTCTGCCGCCCTGTCCCCGAGCGGTAGCGGTACGGCTTGAACACCGGCCGCTGCGCGATCTCGAGTGTTTCTTCTATGTATGATGCCTTGTCGCAAGGTTCTTTGTGATTCCTGTTGGCTATCGCGGTGCCCCTCTGCCCTTCCCTGGGTGCCCTTTTGCTATTTCCCGGCTGGTCGAGAGGGTGCCTGTGCTTTCCTGGCTCGGTGAAGCCAAGGACGAGATCCGCACCGACCCGTACGTTCGCGACGGGTGTGCCCCATCGTCGTGCTCTGTCACTACGATCCCCCGGTCGCGGACACGGTTTCGGGCAACCGTGGCGGAGATCGTCGTGTCACCCTCCGCACCCGACGGCGGCCCCGGCCGGTGGATGGCGCGGTGAAACCCGTGGAGATGCATGTGTTCGGACCGTGGTACGCCGGTACCACAGAGGAGCTGTTGGCAGTCGGCCTCGACTCCAGACGGGAACTCACAGCTGTGCGCGAGCATCCAATCCCGGATCGGTCTCCCGAGAACGCCCCGAGGAGCAGCCAGTGATGGATGAGTACGCGCGGTTGTCGCGCGAATGGGAGTCAGCGCGCAGCGAGGACGCGCGATCCCGGCTGGAAGCGGACCTGGTGGCCGCCGCGAGGGACATCGTGACCCAGTGGCAGACCCCGCCCCTGCCGCCCTGGGCGGACGGCTCTTCGGAGAATGACTCATGGCGTAGCAGGTGGACCTTCGAGTACGCCTCGACCGGGCCTGACGGGTGGAAGCTGTCCGACGCCGACAACGAGCTCGTCTTCCGGTGGGAGATCCTCCCGCAAGCGATGGCAGGCGTGAGCAGGCCTGTGGGGCCGGTGCTCGCCTACATCGGCGGGCAGGCGGCCTCCGGTAAGACCACCGCCCAACGTGCTGCCATGGAGCGTATGGGAACCGACGGTGCCCTCATCGCCGACTTCGATGCCCTGCTCGAGTTCTCCCCGGTGTACCGGACGTTGATGGCGGAGGACGACCGTACCGCCGCCAGGCGGGTCGGCGGTGACGCGTGGGTGTGGATGAACAAGATCATCGACACCGCCCGAAAGAACAGACTGAACCTGATCCGTGAGAGCGCGATGGGCGGCGCAGAGGGCGCGGTCCGGGACTCTGAGCTGTTCCACGAGCTCGGCTACCGCGTGGAAGCCGACGTGATGGCGGTTCCCGAAGCGATCAGCAGGCTCGCGATCCTCAACCGCTACCAGCGGATGCGAGATGAGTATGGGTACGGTCGCCTTGTCGCCAGGAACATCCACGACGAAGCGGTCGTCGGTCTCCCAGAGACCATGGGGGCCGTCGACGAACTGGCGTTCCTGGACGCGATCACACTTCGCAGATGGGGCGGCCACATCGTGTACTCCAACTCCCTGGACGCCGAGGGGAACTGGCAGGGTCCGGCGAAGGCTGAGGAGACCTTGGAGAAGGAACGGCTTCGGCCGTTCACTGAGGAGGAGGTCCGCTGGTTCAGGGAGACCTACGCCTACCTTGACGCCGAGCTCACGGACGAGTTCCGGCCGGAACTCCTGGAGATCGCCGAATTGGCCGCGCGACACGGTGTCGAGATCATCCCTCAGACCATCTCGATCGACGGCGCCCGCGAGGAAACGAGCGTGAGGGATATGGACATCGCGGACCAGGAGCCACAGGCCGCGCCCGTCCACCACCGCGAGCGGTTGCTCCAGGACTACCAGCGGCGTCTGGCCGAGACACACCCCGCCGACGGCGAGGCGGTCTGGAAGGAGTTCTCCGCGGAATGGGCGCGGCTGGCTCGACAGGTCGGCATGGACCGCACCGACCTGCGCATCCTCGCCTACTGCACGGAGTGGGATCCCCACAAGGGCGGCATCGTGGCCGTCAACCGCAACCTCGTCGAAGGACTCGCCGCCGCCGGGCACGAAGTCTTCGTGCGCGTCGGGCACGAGGTGCCGCCCGACGTTCCCGGCAGCCGCATCCACCTTATCGGGCCTCGACATTACGACCCGGGCCGGGGCGAGCAGGAACAGCTCGTCTACGACGGCGAGGAACTGCCGTCGAACGTGGACGCCATCATCGGACACAGCCGTTACTCCGGGCCCGAAGCGTTGCGGGTGCGCGACGAGAGGTACCCGGACACGCCGTTCGTCCAGGTGGTCCACATGGTGACCGGTGCGCTGGCCCGAGTGGCGAAGCGACCAGACTTGGAGGTGGAGTTCGAAGGCATCGAGCGCCGCATGGTCGCCTCTGCCGACATGGTCGCGGCGGTCGGCCCGACCCTGGAGAAGGAGGCTCGCCGACTCGCCGCCACCAACCCGGGCGATCATGTTCCCGCCGTCCACCAGATCATTCCCGGCGTTCCTTTCGAGGAACAGCGGCTTCCGCTCTGGGACGGGGAACGGACACGACACGTGTTGCTGGTCGGCCGCGGTGACGCCCCGCAGAAGGGCGCTCACCACGCCGCGCTCATGGTCCGCCGGTTGCTGGGCGAGGGTATCGACGCGCAGTTGACCGTTCGCGGTGCCTCCCCAGAGACGGTGGAGGAGGTGAAGGAACGGTTGTCCGCCATCGTCGGCCGGGAGGTCGTGGTCAAGCCGTTCTCGATCGATCGAGGCGATCTGCTGTCCGACATGCGGCAGGCCGATGTGATGGTCATGCCCTCGCGGGCGGAGGGCTTCGGGCTGGTCGGGCTGGAGGCCGCAGGCGCAGGACTGCCCGTCGTGTTGCCTAGCACCAGTGGAGTCGGATCCTTCTTCGGCGACCCGAGTCGTTTCCCTCCTGAGATCACCCGTCTCATGTTGGTCGAACAGAGCTTCGAAGGCGAGGTGGATATCGAGCGCTGGACCCGGAACCTGCGGGAGATCCTGCTCGACATTCCCGCGGCCAGGGGGAACGCGCTCTCCCTGCAACGCCTCCTGCGCGAGGCCGACACGACGTGGGTGGGTGCGGCTCGGGCCTTGGCCGCCGGTATCCGGGCGATACCGGACCGCGCCGCGTCGCGCCCCCGGGCGCCCGAGCTGCCCGCGATGGTGGGCGATGGTTGGGTGAACTGCGCCGAAGGCCACCCGCATTGGGGACGCTTCGGTGCCGCCGGGCTGTTGCCGGTCCATCGTGCCGCGAACGGCGAGGCGTTCGCGCTCATGCACCACCGGGGCCCGGACACCGACCAGGGAGGAACCTGGGCACTTCTCGGCGGCGCGCGCGACAGCCATGAGTCCCCGACCGAGGCCG
Organism: Nocardiopsis sp. N85; assembly: GCF_028882275.1. GTDB lineage: Bacteria > Actinomycetota > Actinomycetes > Streptosporangiales > Streptosporangiaceae > Nocardiopsis > Nocardiopsis lambiniae. The sequence continues at coordinate 78,960 of NZ_JARBUT010000026.1, read as the reverse complement.
CCATCCGCGAGGCTGCTGAGGAGAGCACCCTCCGCCGCGCCGACGTCCGCGTCGAACGGGTCGTTCGGGACGATCACGGCGGCTGGACGTACGACATCGTGATCGCCACGGCCGACCGGCTGGTGTCGTTCGAGCCAATCGACGGCGAGACCATGGCTCTGGCATGGGTCCCGGTCTCCGAAGTCCGGGGCCTGAACCTTCATCCCGGCTTCGCCCAGAGCTGGCCGAAGCTCCAGAGCGAGATCGAGGCGGTGCTGAACGGCGGTCAACCCGCAATCGTCAGGGCTGGCGCCACGCCCCGTACCAGCGCGCTCCCGCTGCCCGTACACCCGGTCACCGCCGCGCGTGTGGTCGCCAGACAGGCGCTCGGGCACGGTGAGGGCATCTCGAGCAGGGAATTGGCCACGTTCGAGGACGGCACACGGGCCGTCTACGAGAAGTACGTCCGGACCGAGGACGCCAGAGTCAAAGTACTCGACTCGTACGTCGGCCGAGCGGTGGGTGCCCGTATCCCGCTGTCGCACCCGGTGGGGCTCCGTGAAGTTTACACCGACCACATGCTCGGTGAGCCGGCGTCCACCCGCCATCGGGATCTGGCCGACCTGGCGGACCAAGGGATGCCTTCGACCCGCGATGGTGTGTTCCTAGGTCTGTACCACGCGCTGACCGCCGTCCACGGCGTGACCACCGACCAGCTCGTTCTCGGGGGACGGCAGAGCCTGATCGCGGCAGAGGTCGGCACTGCCTCGCACGCTCCCTCCCCGGACGCGGCGAATCCGTTCGTCCGAACCTTCTTCCGGGAGACCGAGACGCACATGTTCTCGTGGGTGGACAATCCGATCTCACCCGGTGACATCGAGATCATGGGGCGACAGCTCGAGGACCTACGTCCCCTGTTCGACCAGTTCGGTCGGACCGATCTGTTCCATGCGTACATGGAGAGGTTCGATCGGGTGGCGGAGCACGCGACCGGAACCGATCGGCTGCTGCCCAGAGCCCCGGGTCACCAGGTCACGCCGCAGAACCAGGCTTCCGGGGAGCACACCCGTCAGCCCCCACTTCTGGACTCGCCGGAACGGATCGACCAACAGCGGATCGCTGAGGCACTGCTGAGTGACGACGGGCGCATCAGTGGCACGAGCCAAGCCAAGACCATAGCCATCGGGGTCCTCGCCCAAAGGATGCGGACCTCGACGCCAGAACTCGTCGTCTCCGCGTTCGGCCTGAATGTCGGAACCGACATGGTGGAAAGGCTGGGCGATCACCAATACGTCCTCGTACCGCTCAACGAGCAGTACCCCTCCATGGGGGCCGACGTCCTCCATGTCGACGAACTCGACCCGGCCGAGCCCGGACACGCTCCGGACAGAGTCATACGCATGGACCGGCCAGAGGCCGACGCCCTGGTGCGTCGGATCTCGGTCAGCGAACTGATGGGCGCTTGGTCCTACGGCTCCAACAACAATGTGCGCGTGCTGGCTCTCCAAGAGGCCACCAAAGAGGAATTCGGCCTTCCCCGGGTTCTGGAATGGAACCCGGACTCGGAGACGCGCAAGAGGGTGGAAATCGAACTTTTGTACAGCCGCGACGCCTTGCGGGACTTCGTACGTACCCAGTACGAGATGACTCAGGGGATCCTCGCCGAACGCGGCGTCTCGGAGCTGATCGGTTACCGGGCCTTGACCTGGCAGGAGGGAGCGCCCAGGCCCGATTGGGCCGATCTGAACGTCGGTGCCGGATTCCAGATGCTGCGCCGCCCCTTGGAGAGCTGGTCGGCGGACCGTCAGGTGGTCGCTGATTGGCTGGATACCCGCGGAGGCCCTGGCGTGATCCTGGCCGACCTCATGCCCGCTCAGGACATCCTGTCCCTGCCCACGACGGGTATGGGCTACCTCAGGCAGAAGGAATGGGTCGCGCTGCCCGGTGACCGCCCGAGCACGCTGGACGGTATTTCCGCCGGAAGAACGCAGGAACGTGCCGTTGAGCGGACCACGGCGAGCAGTGTCAACGTCGGTGGCCCTGTTCTGGGAGATGACAGGGCAGCCTTGGTGGAGGAGCCGATGAACCCCCCGGACGCACAGTCCCAGGGCTCGGACGGCCGGTGGCGTCCTCTGGAGATCACGAGCCACCGACTCAACCCCGCAGACCCGTTCGATCGCCGGATGATCCGGATCTTTGAGGGCGAGGAACAGTATCCGGACTGGTGGCCCCGGGACGACTCCGGCTATGCCATCGCCAAGCGCGACCTGGACTTTCTCGGTATCGATCCGGTCCAGATCAAGTGGATGGTAAGCAGGGAGGCCCCCATGGGGATGACTCCGGAGCTTTATGACCAGTTCGGTACGGAGATGTTGGAGGCTCTGCGGCGGGACGGCTTCCAACCGGAGCAGGTCGACATCCGCCTCAAGGGAACCGGTGCCGACGTCTTCTCCGGTATGCACAAGACGCTGCCCAATGAAGAGGAGCTGGCGGACAAGCCCGAGGCCGCCCGACGCATGCGGGAATGGTTCGGCGACAGTGCTGAACGTCCGCTGCGCCGTCCGTACGACGCGATGTGGCGACTGGGTCTGGCGTCCGTGCCGAGTGACTTCGATCTCGACATCAACAGCACTGCCATGATCCGTGCCGCCCGCGAACGCTGGAAGGAGCAGCGTTCCGACCGTTATCCGGGCGACTTCATGGGTGGGCACGGATACCTGGACAAACAAGCGGTTAAAGATGCTTTTCCGGAACTGGCCGAGTGGGCGAACAAGTGGGAGAAGAAGCTGGGGCGAGAGCTCTCGCTGGGAGCCTTCGAGTCCAGCGGGCCTGTCGACGCGACCAAGTTCGGGCGCTCCCTCTCAGGGCATTTCCGCAGTACCGATTGGGTCATTCACAACTCGGACCAGCCCTGGGATGCACGTACTCCCGGCGGCACGCGGCCCCAGGCCAGGGACTGGTCGACAGAGCACGCGAAGCAGGCGCAGGATCTCATGAGACGCGGAGAGCTCGCCGCCGGTGGCATGCGGCCCCAGGCCCAGAACTGGCTGACTGAGTACTGGAAGCAGGCGCAGGACCTCATCGAACGCGGTGACCTGGGACCAGAGACCGCTCCGGCGATGTTGGAACTGCACGCCCAGGCCGACCGGGTGGCCGCGGTCGCCTACAAGGACCAGGGCAAGCAGCTCGCCAAGCACGACTGGTACCAGAAGGTGCAGAAGGAGGTGTTCCTGGCGGGCCAACGCGGTGTGGACAACGCCGCCCTGCCGTCGAGCCCGAAGGAGTACTTCTCCGCCACCCAGGAAGAACGCAGACGCTACGTGCAGACGATGAAGACCACCAAGACGGCGCGGCGTCCCCAGCCTGGTCTGGCTTCCCCGGGTACACGGGGCGCCAAGACGTCCTCCCCTGCCGGTGACGGACGGAGCCGGGAAGCGCAGGAGGGCCCTGACCTGGAGCTCTAGCGGTGTGGCCAGATAAGGGAGTGGACAAGGTACGCCCGAAATCGGAACCGTCCCTGTTCAGGGGCCTTTCTGCAGGGCAGTCGAGGCCATGGGCGAGCACAATGGTCCGGGACGCGGCCGGGTGAATTCAGTTCGCCGGAGCAAGGAATCCCGACAGCGACACCGCGGTCAGCGGGCTTGGCATTCGAGCCCAGTCGGCCACCGACCGTCGCGAGGCGGACAGGGAATCCGTCGATCTGGGCTCGGAAGAGGTCAAATCGCGTGAGCGGTGGGCCGAAGACATGGAGGGCCACTCTCTGGCGACCAACTACGACCTGCCTGTCGAGGTTCTGGAGGCGATCGAGGCACCGGCATGGACCAGAGTTCGGCCATTTGGTTAGTCCGTCACGTTGTCACCGCGTGAGCGCGTCCAGGATCTCCTACTGAGTCTTGGGGATCCGTGGTGGGAAGGTCTGCTCGGTGCCGTTGATCGCGATGGTCGTCGAGCGTAGCGGCCGCAACCCTCGCGCCACGGCACGGATATCGCGCCCGGTCCGCGCCTGCACCTGTCGGGCGATCGCCACAGCGACACGATGGTCAGGTGCGCCTCGATGCTGTCCCTGGTGTGGTGGAACATCGGCCGGGCCGCCAGATCGGTCTTGCTCATCCGGAACGACTGCTCCCCATGCCACAGGTCGTGGTAAGAGCCGATCACCACCGCACCCCCACCGCCTTTGAGACGAACACACACCACGAAGGGAATCCGACGGCATGAGCGCGATCGAGTACGAGGCCAAGGTTCTGGACATCGACCCTGACCGGGTCACTCGGCTCATCCTCGACAAGGGCGGTGAGGACCTGGGGGAGGTGCTCCAGCGGCGCTACGTCTACGACATCGAACCCGAGGACGCCTCCCGGTGGGTGCGGCTGCGCGACACCGGTGGCCGGGTGACGCTCGCGGTCAAGGAGATCGGCTCCGACGCCATCGACGGCACCCGGGAGACCGAGACCGAGGTCGGCGACTTCGAGACCGCCAACGCGCTGCTGGGCAAGCTGGGGTACACGCCCAAGGCGTACCAGGAGAACCGCAGGCACAGCTTCGCACTCGACGGGGCCAGGTTGGAGATCGACACCTGGCCGCGCATCCCGGCCTACCTGGAGATCGAGGCCGACAGCCGGGAGGAGGTCGTGCGGGTGGCGGCGCTGCTCGGTTACGCCGAGGCCGAGCTGACGGGGGAGAACACCACGAAGGTGTACGCCCGCTACGGCATCGACCCGGCCACGATCATGGATCTGCGCTTCCAGGATGCGTAAAGGGAACGGGCGTGGTGCGCCCCGACGTTCGGCACGGTGCACCTCAACGAGATCAAGGAGTCCGACATCCGCCGTTGGCGCTACTCGCGGCTGCGCCGCAAGCAGAGCTGCACCCAGGTGCCCAAGGCGTACCGGCTCATGCGGGCCGTGCTCAACACCGCCGTCAAGGACAAGCTGATCCGGGAGAACCCCTGCCAGATCGACGGGGCGGGCCTGGAGGACGTCCATCTGCACGACCTCCGGCACACGGGCAACACCTTCGCGGCCGAGGCCGGGGCGTCGCTGCGGGAGCTGATGAACCGGATAGGCCACTCCAGCCCCCGGGCGGCGATGATCTACCTCCACGCCCGGGACGAACGCGCTCAGGAGTTGGCGGACCGGTTGGGTGAACGGGCCGCCGAGGAACTGCGCAAGGCCCGGGGACACGGCGGTGACGATGAAGACGATCCGCCCCTTGCCGGTGCCCGGGTCTGAGCATCGGGCACGTAGCGGGCACGCGGGCCATGTGGAGCCCTAGAAAGCAGTTAGGCCAGGTGTTCGGTTTTTACCGATCTGCCTGGCCTAACGTTGTTCGGAGCGGATGACGGGAATCGAACCCGCGCTATCAGCTTGGGAAGCTGAAGTTCTGCCATTGAACTACATCCGCGTTGTATCCCGGCGTTCCAACGGCCGGTCAACCACTGTCATCCTAGCCCACTCCCCGCCCCCGACGGCAAGTCGGTGACGGGGTCCGTGTCGGCGCTCCGTGTTCGTCCGGTGTTCCTCCGGCATCGCTCCTGGTGGCCCGTGCAGGCGGTAGGTTCGGAGCGTGTTGCTCTCCGATCGCGATATCAGGTCCGAAATCGATGCCGGGCGGGTCCGGATCGATCCCTTCGACCCCGGCCTCGTCCAGCCGTCGAGCATCGACGTACGGCTCGACCGCTTCTTCCGGGTCTTCGAGAACCACAAGTACCCGCACATCGACCCCTCGACGGAACAGCCGGACCTGACCCGGTTGGTCGAGGCGGATCCCGATGACGCCTTCGTCCTGCACCCCGGCGAGTTCGTGTTGGCGTCCACCTACGAGGTGGTCACCCTGCCCGACGACATCGCCAGCCGGCTGGAGGGCAAGAGCTCCCTCGGGCGGCTGGGGCTGTTGACCCACTCGACGGCCGGTTTCATCGACCCCGGGTTCTCCGGCCACGTGACGCTGGAACTGTCCAACGTGGCGACGCTGCCGATCAAGCTGTACCCCGGCATGAAGATCGGCCAGCTGTGCATGTTCCGGCTGACCTCGCCCGCGGAGCACCCCTACGGTTCCGCGGAGTACGGTTCCCGCTACCAGGGGCAACGCGGGCCGACCCCCTCGCGGTCGCACCTGAAGTTCAGCCGTACGCGCATCGAGTCCTGACGCGGCACCCCGGTTCTTTTCGACCGGGGTCTGTCGCGCGCACGGTCGATCACGCTACGTTGTCATGTTGGTACGGACCGTCCTGTGGTGCTCTTGTCAGCTATAGGTGACCAAGGTCACTTTGTAATGGCATGTGGCATAGATCACATATTGCTGTCCTGGGAGAACGCGGACCCCCGGCATAAGTCGACGGACCGTTTTTATGCCGTTTAAACATGTTATCTGCTGGTTACCAAGCGCCTGAACTGTGCGTACGCATCTCGGTAACGTGGCCCCCCGACGTGAACCAGGTGCTGGTCCGACCCCGAGAGGGGCGCGCAATCGGGGGGCTCTGCGCGAGCCGGCCGCCTGAGGGATCCGCGGGCCGGCGATCGGATGACCGCGCCTGCTCCGCGGCCGGGACAGCCCCGTAGAGGAGACCGTGCCAGCAGTACGAGCAGACCATCTGTACAAGGTGTTCGGTAGACAGTCCGGAACGGCCGTTCAACGGCTCTCCGACGGCAGCCACCGTGACACCATCGCCGACCTCGACGTGACAGCCGCGGTCATCGACGTCTCCTTCGACGTCGAACCCGGTGAGATCTTCGTGGTCATGGGCCTGTCCGGTTCGGGCAAGTCCACCCTGATCCGCATGCTCAACGGACTCCTGCCGCCCACCTCGGGCGCGGTCGAGATCGACGGTGTCGACATCACGGCCCTGAGCAAGAAGAACCTGCTGAGGCTGCGCGGAGAGAAGATCAGCATGGTCTTCCAGCACTTCGCGCTCCTACCGCACCGCACGGTCCTGGAGAACGCCGCCTACGGCCTGGAACTGCGCGGCGAATCCCGTCCCGAACGGGCCGAACGGGCCCGTGAGACCCTGGAACTGGTGGGTCTGGGCGGCTGGGAGGACAAGTACCCCCACCAACTGTCGGGCGGCATGCAGCAGCGCGTCGGTCTGGCCCGCGCCCTGGCCGCCGACACCGACATCATCCTGATGGACGAGGCGTTCAGCGCCCTCGACCCGCTCATCCGTCGGGACATGCAGACCCAGCTCCTGGAACTCCAGAAGAGCCTGGGCAAGACCATCGTCTTCATCACCCACGACCTCAACGAGGCCATGAGGCTGGGCGACCGGATCTGCGTGCTCCGCGACGGCCGGGTGGCCCAGATCGGCACCGCGCAGGAGATCCTCAACGAGCCCGCCAACGACTACGTCGAGCGGTTCACCGAGGACGTCGACCGCACCCGGGTGCTGACCGCGTCCGCGGCCCTGGACCCGCGGGCCGCCGCCGACGGTTCCGCGCCGCAGGTCGGGGCCGACACCCCGATCGCCGACCTGTACACGGACATGGCAGGCTCCGAATTCCTCCGCGTGGTCGACGAGGACGGCGGCGTGCTGGGCGTCGTGTCCCGAACGTCCGTGCTCGCCGCCCTCGCGTCCGGGAGGGAGCGGCAGTGACCCCCGTCGACTTCCCGCCCGCCCTGCCCATCGGCGAGGGTTTCAACGCGTTCAACGCCTGGCTCAAGACCCACTTCTCCGGTCTCTTCGACGCCATCGGCGAATTCATCCGTTGGGCGGTGGGCCTGCTGTCGGGGTTCTTCACGGACCCCGCCGCCGCGCAGCTGACGTTCATCGCCGCGGTGATCATCGCGGTCCCGCTGGTGCGGAGCCGCCGGATCCCGCTGGTCGTGACCGTCGCGGCGGTCTCGCTGCTCTACATCCTCCAGGCGTGGTTCGCGCTGGGGGACACGATCATCAACAACATGCCGCCCGCGCTCTTCCTGTGGGCGATGAACCTGTTCGACCAGTACGTCGACGCCTACTTCTGCATCTCGCTGCTGTTCCTCGTGGCCGTCACGGTCATCGCGGCCCTGGACCGGGGCACCCGGGTCCGCACCGCGATCGTCGCGGGCGGTTGGCTGGTGACCGTGCTGCTGGGATGGCTGCTGTTGCCCGCCGTGGTCATCGGCCCGAAGTCGGTGCTGATGATCCTGCTGCTGAGCCTGCTGGCGCTTTCGGTGGCCGGCTGGAAGATGGGCCTGTTCGGGCTGCTCGCGCTGTCCCTGGTCTCGTCGGTCGGCCAGTGGGACAACGCCATGGACACCCTCGGACTGGTGCTCGTGGCCAGCGCGATCGCCGTGGTCATCGCGATCCCGATCGGCGTCCTGGCCGCCTACAACGACCTGATCAGCAAGATCGTCAAGCCGATCCTGGACCTGATGCAGACGCTGCCGGCGTTCGTCTACCTGATCCCGGCGATCTTCTTCTTCTCCATCGGCGCGGTTCCCGGCGTGGTCGCGACGATCGTGTTCGCGATGCCGCCCGGCGTCCGACTCACGGAACTGGGCATCCGCCAGATCGACAGGGAACTGGTGGAGGCCGGAGAGGCGTTCGGCGCCCCGGGCCACAAGATCCTCACGGGCATCCAGCTGCCCCTGGCGCTGCCGACCATCATGGCCGGCGTCAACCAGGTCATCATGCTGGGTCTGTCCATGGTCGTCATCGCGGGCATGGTCGGCGCCGGGGGCCTGGGCAGCCAGGTCTACCAGGGCATCACCCGCAACGACGGCGCCCTCGGTTTCGAGGCCGGTATCGCGGTGGTCGTCCTGGCCATCTTCCTGGACCGCCTCACCGCGGCGGTCACCCGCAAGAGTCCGCAGGGGCGCGCCGCCGTCACCTCGGCCTGAGCACGTTCCCGCACACCGGCGGGCCCACCGCACCCGGCCCGCCGGACCGGAAGTCCCCTAGGGAAGGAATCCCACGATGTACACCCGCAAGCGCACCACCGCGCTGTCCGCCGCCGGCATGAGCGCCGCCCTCCTCCTCACCGCCTGTGGCGGTGGGGACCAGGACCTGACGGGGCCCGCCGAGGGCGAGGGCGGCGGTGACGCCCAGGAGGTCAACATCGCCCTGATCGCCTGGGAGGAGGCCATCGCCACCACCGCCATGTGGCAGGTCATCCTGGAGGAGAAGGGCTACGACGTCACGGTCACCGACGTCGACGTCGCCCCGATGTACCAGGGCGCCGCCAACGGTGACGTGGACCTGTTCCTCGACACCTGGCTGCCGGTGACCCACGCCGACTACTGGGAGGACTACGGCGACCAGCTGGAGGACCTCGGTGCCTGGTACGACAACGCCAGGCTGACCATCACGGTCCCCTCCTACGTGGAGGACGTGGACTCCATCGCCGACCTCGAAGGCCGCGCCGACGACTTCGGCGGCCGCATCGTCGGCATCGACCCGGGTGCCGGCCTGACCCGGGTCACCAAGGAGGAGGCGATGCCGGGCTACGGCCTGGACGGCGACTACGAGCTGATCGAGTCCTCCACCGCGGCCATGCTGGCGGAGCTGGACTCGGCGATCGCCGAGGAGGAGCCGATCGTCGTCACCCTGTGGCGTCCGCACCCGGCCTACGCCAAGCACGACCTGAAGGACCTGGAGGACCCCGAGGGCCTCATGGGCGACGCCGAGACCATCCACGCGGTGGGCCGCTCCGGGTTCACCGAGGACTACCCGGACCTGGCCGGCTGGCTGGAGACCTGGGAGATGACCGACGACGAGCTGGCCTCGCTGGAGGCGCTCACCCTGGACGAGTACGAGGACCCGCAGGAGGGTGCTCGCGTCTGGCTCCAGGACAACACCGACTTCCTGGAGCGCACCCTGGGCGAGGACGCCGAGGGCCTGGAGTTCTAGAACGTCCTCCGGGCACGGTCGCGTCGCGCACGCCGGCCGCCGGGGACATGGGGAAGGGGCCGCTCCGTACGGGAGGGGCCCCTTCGTCGTCGACGGGTCAGGGTGCGTGATAGCCGCCCTGGGCGCCGGGCTTCCACTGCTCGATCGGGCGTCGCCGTTCGCGCTTGGGCAGCAGGTAGGCCGCCAGCAGACCGCCGAGGAAACCGAACAGGTGGGCCTGCCACGACACACCGGGGTACTGGGGAAGGACACCCCAGATCATCGTGCCGTAGAAGAGCACCACACAGATCATGATGACGATGTCGATGGTCTTGCGCTCGATGATGCCGCGCAGCACCGTGTAGCCGAAATAGCCGAAGACCAGGCCGCTGGCGCCCACGGTGATGGAGGGCGGCGCGGTGAAGAACCACACGCCCACGCCGCTGACGACCGTGACGATCAGCGTGGTGATCAGGAAGCGGGACAGGCCGCTGAAGGCGACGAGCGACCCCAGGACGAGGAACGGCAGCGAGTTGCCGATGAGGTGCTGGAAGTTGCCGTGCATGAACGGGGCGGTGAGCACGGTCCAAGGCTCCCCGAGGTCCCAGGAGGACAGGCCGTACCGGTGGTCGAGCGTCCCTCCGAACAGCAGGAAGTCGAGGATCTCGAAGACCCACATGGCCGCGAGCATTCCCGCTACGGTCAGGATGGCGGTGATTCTGGACTGCGTCACGCAATCGAGGGTAGAGGACCCGGGCTTGCGAGGGTATGTCCGTGGGCCGTGTGGTGCGGATTCGGCTGATGTGGCCTGAGAAGTCTGACTACCTACCGTGGTGTCATGAATTTTCGGTCGGACCGTTACGGGAGTGAACGGGGTGACCGGGACCGTCGTGGAGCCGCGTCCGGAGCCCCGCCCATCGGGGGCCTCAGGAGGCCAGTGAGCGCTTGCGCGGGGGAATGCCCGCCATCGCCATGAACGACTCGACCTTGGCCGGGCTGGTCATTCCGGTCAGCGGCAGGTAGGTGCGCGAGGTGCGGCGGCTCCGGAGCGAGGGGAAGCGCTTGGGGCGGCCGGCGGTGTCGCACAGGCCCAGGGAGCGCACCCCGCCGGGCAGCAGGTAGTAGGAGCCGATGTCGCCGAAGGGAACGCTGACCTCGTACGCGCCGCGCCGGTAGTGGAACTCTCCGTCGGAGATCTCCAGCACGGGCGCCTTGATGAGGTGGCCGTGCACGGCGAGTCCCACGCCGAGGAGGACGAGGAGCAGGCCGAGCGTGATGTTGGCCCAGTGGGCGGGGTCCATCACGATCGCCACGGCGCCCAGCGCGGCCAGGAGGTAGCCGGACCACAGCTCCGCGTGCTTGCGTCCCGAAGGGCAGACCAGACGCACTGTTTGGGACACGGCAGAGGCCTCTCTCGCGGTGGCTGAGTGGATGACGGAGGTCGCCGCTGTCGACTTTATCGGCTCTCCGAGGGTGCCCACGGTGGTTTCGGACACCTCGACGAAGGGCCCTCCACGCGGCGGCTCCGCCGCCCCCTGGGCCTTTGGAGGGTATTGGAGCCCTTTGTCTTTTTATCATCACGTCATCCCATGTTTTGTGGTCGAACCACTGACTTCGGAGATGCCGCAGCCTGCCTCGCTCATTCCCGACCCCCATTGGCTCGATGCGATGTTCGTGTTCGTATGTCCGTTTTTCTGGAGTAATCACTCCGAGGCTGTGCGTGGTCAAACATTGTTTACTTTTGCGTAAACACCGTTGACTACAAAGTTATTGCGTCGACGCATTTCTGGCGTGTCCGAATCACCGGGCGCAAAGGTGCTCCATCCGCGCCTCCCTGGCCTGCGCGAACATCTGCGGCTCCGGCTTGTTACGGGTGTGTTGACGCGTGATGTCGACGCCCGAGGTCGATGAGCGCGAACCGGTTGCGGATGGGTCACGAATCCGGCATTGGGGCTATACAGACATTTCACTCGATGGTCTTCTGATCGACTAATCGCCTAAGTTCGGTGGGGACTGTGCGAACCATCCCTCCCCCCGCCGAAGGTTCGTATTAGTGATCAAGGGTGTGACTGATGCAGATTCGTAAGAAAATGCTGGGGGCTGCGGCCGTCGGTGTTTCGGCGGTGCTCGCTCTGGGTGCCTGTTCCCCCCCGCAGGACGAGGGCAACGGCGGTGGCGGCGAGAACTCGGTCACCTGGATCGTCAACCAGCCCGGTGGCGGCTGGAACCACAACTCCAACGAGGGTGGTTCCGTCTACGTCATCCAGATGCTCCACGGCGTCCTCCCGGTGCCCGGCTTCTGGAGCCCCGAGGGCCAGTGGGAGTGGAACACCGACCTCATCGTCAACACCCCGGAGCTGATCGAGGGCGACCAGGTCTCCTGGGAGTACCAGATCAACCCGGACGCCAACTGGAGCGACGGCGAGCCGATCAGCGCCGAGGACTTCATCTGGCAGTGGAAGATGACCAGCGGTGACGACGAGATCTGCGCCGAGGGCTGCAACTCGCGCGGTTCCACCCTGGGATCGCTCATCGAGAGCGTCGAGGGCTCCGACGACGGCAAGACCGTCACCGTCACCCTCAAGGAGGACGCCCAGTTCCCCGGGTGGTTCACCTTCGGTGCCGACGGCCTCTACCCGGCCCACGTCGCGGTGGCCGAGGGCATCGACCTCGACACCGCCGACGGCATGCTGGAGTCCTCGCACTTCTTCAACGACGCCCCGCTGACGATCTCCGGCGCCGAGTACGTCTTCGACGGCACCCCCGCGCTCGACGGCCGCACCGTCAAGGTCGCCAACGAGGAGTACTGGGGCGACACCCCCGACATCGGGGAGATCATCCTCGAAGTCAACACCGAAGAGGGCAGCTGGGTTCCCGCCCTCACCAACGGTGAGGTCCAGGGCGCCGCGCCGGCCTCCTGGTCCGACGACGTCATCACCCAGCTCGAAGGCCTGGAGAACGTCGAGTTCGGCGTCGACTCCGGCGGCAGCTGGGAGCACCTCGACGTCAACATGAACAACGAGGCGCTCCAGGACGAGGCCCTGCGCCACGCCATCTTCAACGCGATCGACGTCCAGAACATCGCCGACCGCACCTACGGCGAGAAGTTCCCCGACATCACGCCGCGGACCAACCACGTCTTCTCCACCAGCAGTGAGTTCCACCAGGACACCATCACCGAGCACGGTCACGGTGCCGGCGACGCCGACGCCGCCCTGGAGCTCCTGGAGGAGGCCGGCTACGAGCTCAACGGCGACACCCTGGAGCTGGACGGCGAGGCCGTCCCCGCGCTCCGCCTGCGCTACACCGCCGGTCACGTCGCCCGCGAGATCATCTCCGAGCTGATCCAGGCCGACCTGTCCGAGATCGGCATCACCGCCGAGATCGAGACCACCGACGACCTGGGCGGCACCCTCGCCGAGGCCGACTACGACCTCATGCTCTTCGGCTGGAGCACCACGCCGGACTTCTACGGCTCCCCGCACCAGTACTGGCACAGCGAGAGCGGCAGCAACTTCGGCGGCCTCGACGTCGAAGAGGTCGACACCCTGGTGGACCGGACCATGAACTCCTCCACCCCGGAGGAGTCCGCCGAGCACGCCAACGAGGCCGCCGCCCTGGTCGCCGAGCAGGCCTACGTCCTGCCCATCGTGGACACCCCGGCGTTCTACTTCTACGACACCTCCTTCATCGACGGTGTCACGGACAACAACGCCCAGTCCCGTCGGGCCCTGTGGAACCAGCACGAGTGGACCGCGGTCAACTAGCGGCCCCATCGGACCACTCCGCTCCCCTCAGGACGAGGGAAGGCGACCCCTGATCCCCGTGCCCGCGGCATCGCGCGGCACGGGGGTCGGGGCGGGACCCCGCCCGGCCGGACCATCGGTCGGGCGGGGTCCCCTTCCCGGGTCCGGAGCGTTCAACGAAGGACCTTCCCATGCTCGTATACACCGCGCGTCGCCTCGCCGTGGCGATCCCAGTACTCCTGGCGGCGTCGGTTCTCGTCTTCCTCATGGTGGACCTCAGCGGGGACCCTCTGGCGGATCTGCGGCTGCAACAGCCGCCGCCCAGCGAAGAGGTCATGGCCGCCGCCGAGGCCAGGTACTACCTCGACCGGTCGACCCCGGAACGGTACTGGCTGTGGATGACGGGGATCGGAGGCAACGGTGACATCGGCCTGCTCCAAGGCGAGTTCGGCCCCTCCGTCCGTGGCGGCGCCTTCGACATCGGTGAGCAACTGGCGTCGAGCATCACCGTCACCCTGCGTCTGGTCACCGCCGCCATCATCGCCGCCCTCGGGCTGGCGATCCTCTCCGGCGTGGTCAGCGCCATGCGGCAGTACTCCAAGCTCGACTACACCCTGACCTTCATCGGCTTCCTCGCCCTGGCCATGCCGACCTTCTGGCTGGGCGCGTTGATCAAGGAGGGCGGCCTGTGGTTCAACCAGACCACGGGCACCGGCTTCTTCTACACCATCGGCGCCAACTCGGCCCGGGTGAGCAACATGACCAACTGGGAGTACTTCCTCGACTCGGCCGGTCACCTCGTGCTCCCCACCGTCACCCTGATGCTCACCAGCTTCGCCTCGTGGAGCCGCTACCAGCGGACCTCCATGCTGGAGGTGCTCAACAGCGACTACGTGCGCCTGGCCCGCGCCAAGGGCGTGCCCAACCGCGTGGTGGTGCGCCGCCATGCCCTGCGCACCGCGCTCATCCCCCTGGTCACGGTGGCGACCATCGGCGTCGTGGGCATCATCGAGGGCGTCGTCATCACCGAGACGATCTTCCAGTGGCGCGGCCTCGGTTACTTCTTCATCGAGGCGGTCAAGACCAATGACGCCTTCGCGGTCATGTCCTGGCTCATGTTGAGCGGCACGCTCGTGGTGCTCGCCAGCCTCGTCGCCGACATCCTGTACGGCGTTCTCGACCCGAGGATCCGTTATGAGTGAAATGCAGAGCCGTATCGCGATGAGCGGTGGAGGCCCGGAGAACCCCGAACAGCCGGTCGCGAAGGGCGGGGACCTCACCCAGATCCAGATCATCTGGCGCCGTTTCCGCAGGCACCGGGCCGCGATGATCAGCCTGGTCCTGCTCGCGCTGATCACGGCCTTCGCCTTCCTGGGCCCCCTCGTCTGGCAGTGGGGCCACACCGTCAACTCCGACATCCCCAGCAACGCCGGCCCGAGCTGGGACCACCCCTTCGGCACCACCAAGCAGGGCAACGACGTGTTCGCGCAGACCATGCGCGGCGCCCAGCAGTCCCTCAAGGTGGCCTTCACCGTCGCGGTGCTCTCCACCGTGGTCGGCGCCACCTGGGGCGCCGTCGCCGGTTACTACCGGGGCCGGGTCGACGCGATCATGATGCGGATCGCCGACATCTTCCTCATCATCCCGCTCATCGTCGCCGTGGCCTCGATCAACGGCAACGTGCGGGGCGGCGCCACCTGGTACGCGGTGGCGCTCATCATGTGCCTGTTCTCGTGGGCGACGATCGCCCGCGTCGTCCGCGGCGTGGTGCTCTCCCTGCGCGAGCAGGAGTTCATCGAGGCGGCCCGCGCGGCCGGCGCCAAGGCGTCCCGGATCATCTTCCGACACCTGCTGCCCAACGCCGCCGGCCCCATCATCGTCGCCGCCACCCTGCTCATCGCGGTGGCGGTCCTGACCGAGGCGGGACTGTCCTTCATCGGGTTCGGCATCCAACCGCCGGACATCTCCCTCGGGAAGATGGTGGAGGGCGCGCGCACGGCCGCCTTCACCCGACCATGGCTGTTCTATCCGCCCGGTGTGCTGATCGTCCTCATCTGCCTGACGATCAACTTCATCGGTGACGGCCTGCGGGACGCCCTCGACCCACGACAGACGATGGTGCGGCGATGACCACGACGGAGAACATCAACGACGGCGCTTCGACGGCCGTCGACAAGGACATCGTCCTGGACGTCCAGGACCTCAACGTCACCTTCTCCTCGGAGGACGGCCCGTTGCAGGCCGTGCGCGGGGTCTCCTACCAGGTGCGCAGGGGAGAGGCCCTGGGCATCGTCGGCGAGTCCGGCTCGGGCAAGTCGGTCACCTCCATGGCGATCATGGGTCTGCTGCCCAAGACCGCGAAGGTGACCGGCTCGGCCCGGGTGCTCGGTCAGGAGCTCATCGGCCTCAACGACGCCCAGATCAGCAAGGTGCGCGGCGAGAAGATCGCCATGATCTTCCAGGACCCGCTCACCTCGCTGAACCCGGTGTACACCATCGGTTACCAGATCGCCGAGGCGATCCTCACCCACCGCAAGGTGACCAAGCAACAGGCCCGGGAGCGGGCGATCGAGCTGCTGGACAAGGTGGGCATCCCCCACCCCGACCGACGTGTCGACCAGTACCCGCACGAGCTCTCCGGCGGCATGCGCCAGCGGGTCGTCATCGCCATCGCGATGGCCAACGACCCCGACGTCATCATCGCCGACGAGCCCACCACCGCTCTGGACGTGACGGTCCAGGCCCAGGTGCTGGAGGCGTTGGAGGCGGCACGCCAGGAGACCGGCGCCGCCCTGGTGCTGATCACCCACGACCTCGGCGTCGTGGCCGGGCACGTGGACCGGGTGGCCGTGATGTACGCGGGCCGTCTGGTGGAGACCGGGACGGTCGAGGACGTCTTCTACCGCCCCCGGATGCCCTACGCCCTGGGGCTCCTGGGCTCGCTTCCGCGTATGGACGAGGCGCGCGGCGAGAAGCTCACCCCCATCCTGGGGACGCCGCCGTCTCTGCTCGACCTGCCGCGGGGCTGCGGGTTCGCACCGCGCTGCCCGATGGCCGAGGCCCTCTGCCACGCGGAGGAACCGGTCCTCAAGGAGGCGGTCGACGCGGAGGAGACCGACCTCCACCACCGTCACATGGCCGCCTGCCACTTCGGCGAGCGGCTGGTGGACGTGCGGCCCGAAGACCTCTTCCACCCCACGTCCCTCGACGCGGAGGTGCCCGTCGAGGCCGTCAGGGCGGAGGGCACCGAGGCCTCCGCCGAACGCGGGCGGGAGCACGAGGCGTCGTCCGAGGTGCTGCTCTCCGCCGTCGACCTGGTGAAGAACTTCCCGATCCGCTCCAAGGGCATCCTGCGGCGCAAGATCGGTGAGGTCCAGGCGGTCTCCGGGATCTCCCTGGAGTTGCGCGAGCACGAGACCCTCGCCCTCGTCGGCGAGTCCGGGTGCGGCAAGTCCACGACGGCCCGACTCCTGCTCCAGCTCATCCGGCAGACGTCGGGCGAGGTCACCTACATGGGACAGCCGCTGCACACGCTCAGCGACGCCCAGATGCGGCCGCTCCGACGCGACCTGCAACTGGTGTTCCAGGACCCGTTCGCGTCCCTGGACCCGCGCATGACGGTCACCGACATCATCGCCGAGCCCATGCAGATCCACGGGCAGGGCAGGACCGCCAAGGCACGGGTCAAGGAGCTGCTGGAACTGGTCGGGCTCAACCCCGAGCACGGTTCCCGCTACCCGCACGAGTTCTCCGGCGGTCAGCGTCAGCGCATCGGCATCGCCCGGGCGCTGTCGCTCAACCCGAAGGTGCTCATCCTCGACGAGCCCGTGTCGGCGTTGGACGTGTCCATCCAGGCCGGTGTGATCAACCTGCTGGAGGACCTCCAGGACGAACTGGGGCTGTCGTACCTGTTCGTCTCGCACGACCTCTCGGTGGTCCGGCACATCGCCGACCGGGTGGCCGTGATGTACCTCGGCAAGGTGATGGAGACGGGTACGACGGAGGAGCTGTTCGCCGCCCCCGCCCACCCGTACACGCAGGCCCTCATCTCGGCGATCCCGCTGCCGGACCCGGTCAAGGAGCGGACCCGCGAGCGGATCGTGGTGACCGGTGACGTGCCCAGCCCGGCCGATCCCCCCTCGGGGTGCCGGTTCCGGACGCGGTGCCCGAAGTTCGCGAACGAACTGGACGACGCGCGGCGGAACCTGTGCGTGGAGGAGCCCCCCGAACTGCTGGACCGGGGGACGGGCCACCGCGACGCCTGCCACTACTCCCAGGTGGTGGAGCTGATCTGACCCGGACACGGCACCGTTCCCGGGGCTGTTCGGGCCGGGAACGGCGCCTTCGGGTCATCCGTGGTGTCGGGGAGGGCAGGATCTCCCCGACACCACGCTCCGTCGGGTCGGAGAGGCCGGCGTGGTGTCCGGTTGTGGCCTATTTTCGGCTGTAATAAAAATTTGTTGGGGTTCTGGCCTGCTGTGGGATGAAAGAACGTTTCGCACGTTCGGCGTGTGCGTGGCGACCCACGGTGAGATTCGGTTAGGTTCGTGATCTTCCGTCCGAGCCGTTGGGAGATCCATGAGAACCCCTACCCCCCTCGCGTGCGCGCGACGCCGGTGGACCGCGGTGGCCGCCGCCGCACTGATACCGGTCACCGTGTTCGCCGCCCCCGCGCACGCGGACCCGGCCGCCGAGGCGGCCGACCTGCGGGCCGACCTCGACACGATCCTGGCCGACCCCTCGGTGGCGGACTCCGGGGTGGTCGTCCTCGACCCGGTGACGGGTGAGGAGCTGTACTCCCGTGACGCCGACTCGCCGTTCGTCCCCGCCTCCAACATGAAGCTGTTCACGGCCGCCGCCGCGCTGGAGGTCCTGGGCCCGGACCACACGTTCGACACCGAGGTGGTCATCCCCGCCCATCGCGGGAAGCCGCGCACGGTGCAGGACGTCTACCTCGTCGGCGGGGGCGACCCGACCCTTTCCGCCGCGGACATCGACGCCTTGGCGGCCGATGTCGCCGCCGCCGGTGTCAAGGTCGTCAAGGGCGACGTGTACGCCGACGACACCTGGTTCGACGACGAGCGCCTGGTCGACGACTGGTGGCCCGAGGACGAGCCCTACGCCTACTCGGCGCAGATCTCCGCGCTCACCGTCGCCCACGGGGAGCGCTACGACACCGGCGTCACCGAGGTCACCGTCACGGCCGCCGCCCAGGGCGGTGCCCCCACGGTCGACCTGGGCGCCGCCGAGGGCTACATGGAACTGGACAACCGGGCCACCACCGGCGCGGCCGGCAGCGGCAACACCCTCGTGGTCGACCGCCCCGTCGGCACCAACACCATCGTGGTGAGCGGATCCGTTCCGCAGGGCGCCGCCCCGATCGCGGTCCTGCGCACCGTGGACGAGCCCGCCGGACTGGCCGGGCACCTGTTCGAGCGGGCGCTGGAAGAGCACGGGGTCACGGTGCGCGGCGGGGTCGAACAGGGCGAGGTGCCCGACGACCTGCGCACGAGGGTCGTCGCCGACCACACCTCGCCGGACCTGGCCGAGATCTTCGTGCCGTACATGAAGTTCAGCAACAACGGCCACGCCGAGATGCTGGTCAAGTCCATCGGCCGGGAGACCGCAGACCAGGGCACCTGGGCGGCCGGACGGGTCGGGGTCGAGGAGGCCGTGGCCGGGCTGGGCGTGGACACCTCGGGTGTGGTGTTCCACGACGGTTCCGGACTGTCCCGTACCGACCGGGTGACGGCGAACGCGGTCGTCGACCTGTTGGCGAGCACGCGCGACGCCGACTGGTACCCGGTGTGGGCGTCGGCGCTGCCGGTGGCCGGTATCGAGGACCCCTTCACGGGTGGCACGCTGCGCGCCCGCATGGTGGGCACCGCCGCCCAGGGAGCGGTCACGGCCAAGACGGGCACGATGAGCGGCGTCAGCGCCCTGTCCGGCTACGTGGCGGCGCCCGGTGGCGGCGACGGTCTGGTCTTCTCGATCGTCAACAACAACCACACGGGTCCGGCGCCCCTCGCCGTGCAGAACGCGATCGCGGTCCGGCTGGCCGAGCACCTGGGGCACACGGCGCCGGCGGGCACGCTCGCGCAGGGCGCCCGCGTCCAGGAGAACCCCGAGAGCGGTGAGCTGGAGTGCTCGTGGGAGCTGACCTGCTGATCCACGGGTGATCGAGGGCCGGGATCCGTGCGGGATCCCGGCCCTTCCCGTGTCACCGGTGGTTTTCCACAGGTCGTGACCGGCGCTGTCGCGCGGAGGGCGGACCTGGCAGGCTGGAAATCCGAAGCGGAGGACGCCGGGGACGTCATGGACGTCATGGGTGTCGCGGGTGCGCGACGCCGGGGATCCTCTCGCCCGACCGCCGTCCACGCCCCCCCGTCCCCGAGCCATCGTCCCGACCGCCGCCGGCGCCCCCGTCCGGCACCTGCTGGAAAGCGAGTTCCCGACCGTGTACCTCGCCATGGTCTACGTGGGAGAGGGGATCCTCCAACTCTTCTCCCTGCTGCTCTTCGTCGCCCTGCTGATCGGCCTGGGCCTGCTGGCCAGCCGGATGATGGGCGTCCCCTTCAGCCTGCCGCGCCTGGCCCTGTCCGGGCTGGTCGGACTGTTCCTGGGGTCGGCCGCGGCGGCGGTGCTGTACTACGGCTCCCTCGAACGGTTGGCGCAGGAGGTCCCCGTCACGGCACCGGGGCCGGAGTACGTCAGCGTGACCATGCTGATGTCGGCCGCCGTGGCGCTGCTCGCCTTCGTCGGGCTGGAACTGGCCGTCCCTCGCGGCACCCGACCTCGACCGGTGCACGCGGTGCGGGCGGTGTTCGACTGGTTCGGCCGGGTGCGCCGCTACCGCCAGATCATGTGGATCCTGGCCCGGCGGGGCCTGTGGGGCTACGTCTCCGGGCGCAAGGAGGACGGCGAGGACACCTCCACCCAGCGGCGCCTGGCCCGATCACTGGCCGGCTCCCTGGAGGAGGCCGGGGTGGTGTTCGTCAAGCTGGGCCAGGTGCTGGCCACCCGACGCGACCTGCTCCCACCGGTGTTCGTCGAGGAACTGGGGCGGCTCCACAGCGAGGTGGCCCCGGTTCCGGCGGAGCGGATCCGTGACGCGGTCGAACGGGAACTGGGCCGCCCGGTGGACGACGTCTTCACCGACTTCTCCGACGAGCCGCTGGCCGCCGCGTCCATCGCCCAAGCGCACACCGCGCGCCTGGTCGACGGGGAGGAGGTGGTGGTCAAGGTGCAGCGGCCCGGGATCGCCCCGCTCGTCCACCGCGACCTGGACATCATCCGCCGCTTGGCCGCGCGCTTCGACGAGTACACCGACTGGGGACCGGCCATCGGCGTGGTGGACCTGGCCGAGGGGTTCGCCGAGGCGCTGGTGGAAGAGCTGGACTTCGAGGTGGAGGCGGCCAACATCGCCGCCGTCGCCGAGGCCGCCCACGACTCCCCGGTGCGCATCCCCCGGGTGTACGACGCCTACACCAGCAGGGGGGTGCTGGTGATGGAACGGCTGCACGGCGTCTCCATCGGCTCCGTCGACCCCGCCGACGTCGACGGTGAGGAGATCGCCCGGGTCCTGCTGAACTGCCTGCTCGAACAGGTGATGATCAGCGGCATCTTCCACGCCGACCCGCACCCCGGCAACATCATGGTGCTCGACGAGGGAGGGGTGGGCCTGCTCGACTACGGGTCGGTGGGGCGCCTGGACGGCCAGACCCGGGAGTCGCTGCGGCTCATGTTGATGGCCTTGGACCGTCGCGACGCGGTCCTGCTCACCGACACCCTCCTCGACGTGGTCACCGACCCCGAGGGGGTGGACGGAGAGCGGTTGCGCCGGGCGCTGGGTCAGTTCATGGCGCGCTACCTCCAGGCCGGGATGACCGCGAGCATGCGGATGTTCACCGAACTGCTGCTCATCGTCACCCGGTTCGGGCTCACCCTTCCGGCGGAGCTGGCGGCGGTCTTCCGGGCCCTGGCCACCCTGGAGGGCACCCTGGTGCACCTGTCGCCGGGGTTCGACACCGTCGCCGAGGCCAAGCGGTTCGCCGGGGACCGGATGTCGGAACAGCTGCGCGGTGAGGCGCTGCGCGACCTGGCGGCGGACGAGATCATCGCCCTGCTGCCCACACTGCGCCGGCTGCCGCGGCGGTTGGACCGGATCACCGACCAGTTGCACAAGGGCAGGTTCACCGTGCAGGTGCGTCCGTTCGCCCATCCGGACGACCGCAGGCTCATCGGTGATCTGGCCCAGCGGGCGATCCTCACCGTGCTGGCGGTGGCCACCGGACTGATGTCGGTGGGGTTGTTCAACGTCACCGACGGGCCCGATGTGGTGTGGTCGCAGATGTCCGCGCGAGCCCAGCTCCTCAACGGTGCCGCGTGGCTGCTGCTGGTGGTGGCCGCCCTGTTGGTGCTCCGCCTGCTGGTCGGGGTGGCCCGGGACGGTGTCCGCCGCCGACCATGATCGGAGCCGCCCCCGCCCGAGGGTCGTCGTCCCCTCGGGCGGGGGCGGAACGGTCACCAGCTGCGGCGGCCGAGGAAGGCGAGCAGACGGGTCTGCTCGTCGGCGTCGCCGGGCGGGGTGAGTTCGGGGCCGCACACCCCGTCGCCGCGCAGCGCGTCCCCGAACGCGGCGGTCGCCTCACGGGCCCATCGCACGTCATCGGGGTCGAGTCGCTCGTCCCCTCCGGTGGCACGGGCCAGATCCCACCGGTGCACGATCAGGTCGAAGTTCAAGAACCGGTCGACGGCCTCGGCGAACGTGGTGCGGCCGAAGAACCCGTCGAATGCGGTGCCGGCCCGCTCGGGATCGGCGAGATCGGCCAGGACCACGGCCCGCGCGGCGTCCCAGGAGGCCACCGGGTCATCGGCGGCCTTCGGGACGTCCCCGAGTTCCCGGCCGACCAGACCGAGGAACATGCCCTGGGTGTCCACGACGTGGCCGACCACCTCACGGGCGGTCCACTCCGGACACGGCGAGGGCGATGACCAGCGTTCTTCCGGGACCGTCGCCACCATGGCGGCGAAGGCGTCGGACAGGCGGGAGTAGCGCGCGGCGATGTCGTTCACGACGAAGTTCCTTTCGGGTGCCGTTGAGCCCTCATCCTGTCGGGCCGGCGGCGCGCCGTCTTGAAGGAAAACGACATCCGCGTCCGAGCCGTACGCGGGCGGGGGACGCCCGGGGTGATCAGC
Source organism: Nocardiopsis sp. N85 (assembly GCF_028882275.1). Taxonomy (GTDB): domain Bacteria; phylum Actinomycetota; class Actinomycetes; order Streptosporangiales; family Streptosporangiaceae; genus Nocardiopsis; species Nocardiopsis lambiniae. The sequence goes on along the minus strand of NZ_JARBUT010000026.1, from coordinate 56,232 downwards.
CGCGAAGCGCCCTCCGCGCCGGACCGGTTCCCGGGCCGGGAAGGCCCGGGGGCGATCCGCCGTGAAACGGCGTCCGGGCTCGGACCGAGCTCCGTCGAGGGGAGGTCCCGGAGGTGGGCCACGCGGTACGACCTTCGGCGCTCATGCCGTGGGTGGGCCGGGCGGACCGCCGTGCAACGTCCTCCGCCTCCGGGCGGAGTCCCGTCGATCGGGCGTTCCGGAGACGGACCGCGCCGACGACCTCCGCGATCGGACGGAGCGCCGGAGCCCCGGAGAGCCGGAGCCCCGGAGAGCCGGTGGACCGTTCGCGGGTCGGCGGAGTGTCGGGACCATCGATCACACTGGGGTGATGGACGTACGACCCGTCGAAGAGGACGCGCGCGGGATCATCGACCCGGCCACCGGGCTCGCCCGGTTCCGGTTGGATCGCCATCCCCCCTCTCCCGCGCTCGCCCGGTTCGTGGACCGCCACTGGGTGGCGACCTGGGATCTCACCGGGCGGGAGCCGTTCACCCAGCGGGTCCTGGCCCATCCGGTGGTGAACCTCGTGTTCACCGACGGCACGGCGACCGTGCACGGGCCGGCCGCGGGACCGGTCGGCCGACGTCTCGACGGTCGGGGGTGGGCACTGGGGGTGATGTTCCGGCCCGCCGGGTTCCGGTCGTTCGCCGACCGCCCGTTGCACGCGCTGATCGACACCTCGCTGCCTGCGGGGGAGGCGTTGCCCGGTGGGGAGGAACTCGAACGGGCGGTCCGCGATCTCGACCCCGGGGACCCCGACGCCGTGGCACCGCTCCTGGCCCGGGTCGAGGACTTCCTGGCCGCCCTGGCGCCCGCCGACCCCCACCCCGCGGAGGGGACCCGCGACATCGTGGAACGGGTGGCGGCCGACCCGACGGCCCTCGGGGTGGCGGACCTGGCCGCGCGCGAGGGGCTCGGTGTCCGGCTGTTGCAGCGACGGTTCGCCGACCACGTGGGTCCGGGCCCCAAGTCGGTCATCCGCCGCTACCGCTTCTACGAGGCGGCCGAACGGGCACGCCGGGGCACGCCGCCCGACTGGGGCCGGTTGGCCGTCGAGCTCGGATTCAGCGACCAGGCCCATCTGACGCGGGAGTTCACCGCGGTCATCGGGGTCCCGCCGGGCCGTTACGCCGCCCGGGCACGAGCCGGACGATGATCCGGTGCACCTCCTCGACCCCGGGCGGGGGATCCTCGACGCATCCGCGCAGGAACAAGCCGTCGATGGCGGCCGCGACCCCCGCGCGATCGGCCGGGTCGGCCAGCCTCGGGGCGAGGAAGGCGTCCACGGCCCGGTTCCAGCGATCGACCTCCGGGCGCAGCGCCGGACGGCGGGCGGCCATCAGGAAGAGTTCGCATTCGGCCATCAGGTGCGCCCGTCCGGAGCCGCGGCGCGCGATGATCCCGGCCAGACCGCGCAACGCCTCGTCCCGGTCGTCGGACAGGGCCTCCAACGCCGTGACGTAGGAATCGTTGACCCGGGTGAGGGTGGCCACCAACAGGTCGTCGATCGAGGCGTAGTGGTAGGTGACGGCGCTGGGCGGGACCCCCGCCTCCGCCGCCACCCGGCGTTGACTGACCGCGGCGACGCCCTCGCGTTCGATCACCCGCATGGTGGCGTCCACGAGCAGCCCTCTGCGTCGTTCGCCCTTGATCCTGCGCCCGTCCGTGGTGCCCGGTTCCCCGCGCCCGTCGTTCGTGCTCAGTGTCCGCCTCCCATCTCCAGTGCCATCACACCTCCGATGATGAGGGCGATACCGCCGATCTGGACCCAGGTGAGCGACTCGGAGAAGAGCAGGACGCCGATGACCGCGACCAGGGCGATGCCGACCGCCGCCCACACCCCGTAGGCGACACCCAGGTCCATGCCCCGGGTCAGCGCCCGGCTCAGCATGAGGAAGGCGCCGACGTAGCCGACGACCACGATCACCGACGGCAGGGGCCGGGTGAACCCCTCGGAGAGTTTGAGCGACGTCGTGGCGATCACCTCGGAGATGATCGCCCCGGCCAGCCACAACCACGGCATGATGCCTCCCGAAAAACCTGACCGAATGCTCCATATTCTAGGTTCGCGGATACCCCTTAGTACAGGGCGGTTTACGGGTGGCCCTAATCTCGTAGCAGGCGGGTTCGGGCCTGCACCCCCAGGGTGTATCGTCGTCGGTTCCGGCCTGGCATCCCCCTCCGGATAACCGTCCCGTACCGATGTGTGGGATTTCAGAACCTTTTCCGCACATGCGCGTCTTAAGTGGCGTAGAGACATGGCGTTCGAGGTGAAACATGGAGGTCCAGACGTGACGGGCAGGACCCACCCGTCGGCGATCCGCCGATTCGGCATCGGACTGGTGACGCTCGCGCTCGCGGCAACCGCCTGTACTTCCGGTGGAGCCGAGACGCAGAGCAACAGCACCGATCCGGCCGTCGACGTCGACTCCGCGGCGCTCACCATCACCCCCGAGACCGGGACCGAGGCCATCGCGCCCAACACCCCCATCACGGTCAACGCCGAGAACGGCACCATCTCCGACGTCAAGGTCGACCAGGTCGTGGCCGACGAGGCCGCCACCGAGGGCGACGACGCTCCCCTTTACGAGATGACCGGAACCCTCAACGGCGACGGCACCGAATGGGTCAGCGACTGGAACCTGAAGCCCGGCGCCGAGGTCACGGTCACCGCCACCGCCGAGAACGACGCCGGTGAGACCACCGAACTGGTTCAGGAGTTCACCACCGAGGCGGCCGTCCCCGGACGGCGCCTGGAGCTGACCCACAACTTCCCGACCACGGGCCAGACCGTGGGCGTGGGCATGCCGATCATCATCGGCTTCGACATGCCGGTCACCAACAAGGCCGAGGTCGAGAACTCCATCAAGGTCGTCTCCGAGCAGGGTGTCGCCGGGTCGTGGCGTTGGCCGGACGACAAGACCGCGGCGTTCCGCCCCGAGGAGTACTGGGACCCGTACCAGCAGATCAGCGTGGAACTCCACCTGGCCGGGGTCGAGGCCTCCGAGGGCGTCTACGGCGTGAGCGACCACAAGATCGACTTCGAGGTCGGCCGCGAGCTGATCGTCACGATGAACGTGCCCGACCACGAGGCGGTCGTCACGGTCGACGGCGAGCACGAGCGCACCATCCCGGTGAGCAACGGCAAGGCCGCCCGCAACTTCGACACCACGAGCAGTGGCGTCCACGTGCTCATGGAGCGCTACGAGCACCTGACGATGGACTCCAGCACGGTCGGCATCCCCGAGGGGACCCCGGGTTCCTACAAGGTCGACGTGCAGTACGCCGTTCGCACCTCCAACAGCGGCGAGTTCTTCCACGAGGCGTCCTACAACGGCAACATCGGCAGCGCCAACACCTCCAACGGGTGCACCAACATGCGGATGGACGACGCCAGGTGGTTCTTCGACAACACCCTGATGGGCGACGTCGTGGACACCACCGGTACCGCCCGCGTCAAGGAGTGGTACAACGGCTGGGGTTACTGGCAGCTGAGCTGGGACGAGTGGCTCTCCGAGAGCGCCACCGGTGAGCCCCAGCTGACCGACGGTTCCGGCACCCCCGGTTCCGTCCACGGCGAGCAGTAGGCCGGACCGCACGCTCGAACGCCGAAGGGCGCCGGGAACCGCAGGGTTCCCGGCGCCCTTCGGCGTTCTCCCGGGGCCGGCACGGATCCCGGTCTCCACCGTCGGCCGGGCGCTCCCATCGAGGAGCCACCGGAGCCGGGGAAGGCGCCGGGCGGGCCGGAACGGGGCCGGGACGCCGGAGCGGGGGCGGCCGCAGGTTCACCCCTCCTGGGACAGGCGGGCGACGAGCGCGTCTATGACCAGCCCGGTCACCTCGGCCATGTCGACCGCCTCGGGGTCCAGCAGCCACTGCACCTGGAGGCCGTCCATCACGGCGATGACGGCGGCGGCCGCCGCGCCCGCCGGCGAGCGGCCGTCGGGTCCCGGAGCCCCGGCGGCCCCCCGGTGCTCCGGGTCCAGCCGGTCCAGGATCGCGTCCTCGATATCGCGGCGCAGGATCGTGTAGCGGTCCCGGAACCAGTCCTGGGCCGGGTGGTTCTCGGTGGCGCTCTCGGCCGAGAGCACCGCGTAGAGCTGGGTGGTCCCGGGGCGCTCGGAGTTGCGCTCGGCGGTGGTCACCAGGTGGTCGAGCATCGGGCCGCCCTCGGGCGCCGGCTCGGTGTCGTCGCGCAGTTCCAGGACGGCGGTGAGCAGGCCGGTCTTGGAGCCGAAGTGGTGCAGCACGCCCGCCGGCGTGATGTCGAGCATCGCCGCGATGTCGGCGAGGGAGGTGTTGTGGAACCCCTGGGTGGCGAACACCTCGGCGGCCGTGCGCAGGATCCGGTCACGTCGGTTGACCCGCCGTCGCGGTGCCGGTGGCGCGGTGCTCCGCGTGTCCGGCGCGGGGGGCGTCTCGCTCATCGCTGTTCTCCACTTCTCACACCCGTCGTCGGGCATCCACGGCCGGGGGCGGGGCCGTTCGGTCCACGGTATCGAGCGCTCTTCGACCTCCTCTCGCCCAAGGAACATCAAGCATTCCACCCTCGCCCGTGAGGGGGCGTGGACCACGGAGGCGGGAGTATGTCACCTCGGACCTTCGACGACCCGTGAACCGACTCTCGACCGGGGACGGCGTCGACCGCGTTGCCGCGTGCGACGTCAGGTCGGAGGTCGATCGGACCCGGGGCGGCGCGTCCGCACCGCCCCGGCGCACCGTCGGGCCCCGGCCCCGGCCGTCCGGGGCACGGCGAACGGGGCGACCGGAAGGGCGGCCACCGGCTCCAGGGCCCACCGCAGCGGGATCTCCGTGATGGCGGCCATCAACGGCGGCCCACCGTCGTGCCCGAGGCCTTCGCGGATCAGGTCGAACGAGCGCGGGGCCGGTCGGGAGTGCGGACAAGACCGGGGCGGGGCTTCTGGACCAGGCCTCCTGTGAGGTCACGGTCGCCCGTCCGGCCGCGTGCGGTGGCTTCCCCGAGCCGACCGACGAATCCCGTGAAGGACAGCCGGTCGGCGTCGGCCGGACGGTGGGTCGGACCCGTCGGAGAAGCCACCGCGCATCCTCGCGGTCAGACGTCGGAGGCACAGCCCGGCACCGCGCAGGGGGCGATCCCGTCGAGGCCGATGGCGGGAGGGCCCGGCCGTGCGATCGCGTCCGTGGTTGCCGGGAGGGCGAGCTTCGGAGCCTCCTCGGGGTCCTTCTCGGGCCCGTCGCCCGGAGCCGTGTCCGGGCAGGCCGCGTCACCGCAGGAGAGCAGGACCAACCGCATCGAATCGGGGCCGTCCACCTCGACGGTGACCGAGGACGGCGGGTCGGCGGCGGGCACCGCCCGCGTGCATCCCGGATCGGCGCAGGTGATCAGCGTGATCTCGGCGTCCCGGTCCTGCGCGATGACCTCGAAGGAGCCCGCGCCGTCGGTGGTCACGTCCAGGCCCTCGGAGGTCGTCGCCGTCCTCTTCTCACAGGAGTCCGACGTCGGGCACACCCGCAGGTACAGCGTGGAACCCTCCTCGGCGGGGCCGGTCCGCCAGTAGGCGTTCACGAGGTGATCGCCCACCCGGGCGGTCGTCCGCGCGTCACCGTCCGGGGCCGCCAGGTCCACCTCGAAGAGGTGCTCGGAACCGTCCGCCGCCTCGATGTGCACGGTCGTCCGGTCGTCGGTGTCGACGGGGGCGGAGATCCCCGTGCTCCAGGCGGCCCCGGACACCGCCATCGTTCCCAGGAGCAGTGCCACCGGAACGGGGGCCGTGAGCGAGGGGCTCGCACCGGTGTGCTCGGGGACGCGGATCCGGGACGGCAGACCCACCAGGAGGGCGCGGAACCGACGGGGCGTCAGGGTCTCCGGTAGGACCCGCCGCACGGTGCCGCCGGTGACCACGGCGATCGGCACCGCCGACAGGAGGGCGGGCAGCAGGGGGAGCAGCGGTACGGCGGCCGAGAGCACGACCCACGGGGCCGGGGCGAGCAGCACCACGGCCGCGACCGGGACGGCGAGCACCGTGAGCCAGGCCAGAGTGACCGGGGCGGCGCGCAACGCCCCGCGGCGGACCCCGTCCGGATCCGCACGCCGTCCCAGGAGGGCGGCCGCGGTCACCGACAGGACGGCGTTGACGGAGATCGGCGCACCGGCCACGAACGCGATCACGGCCAGCGCCGGGAGCGTCGGGGAGACGGCGGTCCCGGTCGCCGCGCCCGCCGACAGCGCCGCGCCGGCCGCGGCGGTCGCCAGCGCGGCCGGGAGGAGCGGCGGCACCACGGCGGTGATCAGATCGCCGAGCGCGGCGGACGGTCGAAGACGACGTCCGTTCCCGACGTCGATGCGACCGTCCATGGCATTCCCCTCACTCGTGACCCGTTGGAAGATTACACACGCCCTCCGTGATCGCGACAGCGCCCGAGGTCACGATGATCCGGTCACCCGGTCCACGGGACGGGGGCCGGGACCTCCACCCCGTCCCCCGGCCCGCACGGGGCCGCTCCGGGGCCGAACACGGGAGTCCCCCCGGGGGTCGGCGGCGCCTCCCCGCGCAGGCGCAGCAGCGCCCGCTCCGTGGCCGACCCGGGTTCGGGGCAGTACAGCATCAGCCGCTGGTCCCCGTCGGGCACGTGGAGCACCTGACACTCGAACTCCAGCCTGCCGGCCACGGCGTGCTCCATCCGCTTCGTGAACCCGCGCCGTTCGCGCACCACCTGCGACCCCCACATCTCCGCGAACCGGGGCGAGGTGCCCAACAGGGTGGTGACCAGCCGCCCGAGCGCCGGGTCGCCCGGGTAGCGGGCGTAGGAGGCGCGCAGGTCCGCCACCGAGTAACGCGCGAAACAGTCGGTGTTCGGGTCCTCCCAGCGGTGGTCGTCCTCGGGGCGGGCGAACATCCACTCGATGATGTTGCGCCGGTCCCGGGGCAGCGCCCCCATGTCGCCGATGAAATGAACCGCCATCGCGTTCCACGCCAGCACCTCGTACCCGGCGTCCAGCACGTAGGCGGGGGTGCCGACCAGACCGTCGATGAGGTAGCGCACGGCGACGGACACCTCGCGGTCCGGGAGTCGGGCCGCGGGCGCCTCCGCGTCGGCCATGCGGAACAGGTAGGCGCGTTCGTCGGTGTCCAGCATCAGGGCGCGGGCCAGGGCCGACAACACCTGACGCGACGGATGCGGCCCTCGCGCCTGTTCCAGGCGCACGTAGTACTCCACGGAGATCCCCGCGAGGTGGGCGACCTCCTGCCGACGCAGACCGGGGACGCGTCGGCGCTCCGTCTCGGGCAGCCCGGCCTCGTGCGGTGTCCTCCCGGCCCGCCGGGCCCGCAGGAACGCCGCCAACCCCTCGCGATCCATGATGCTCCCTCCGGTGTCCTCCCCCCAGCCTGCACCCTCGCGCCCGGAACGACAGTGGTACCGCCGGTACCAGGCTGACGGGTGCCCTTACCCCCGGACGGGCGGCGGCCCCACCATGGCGGACATGAGCGAGACGAACGTGAGGATCGCCCTGGTCACCGGGGCGAACAAGGGCATCGGATTCCAGACCGCGCGGCTGTTGGGGCTGGAGGGCATGACCGTGCTGGTGGGGTCCCGGGACATCGGACGCGGGACCGAGGCGGTGCGCGCCCTGGAGAAGGAGGGCGTCGACGCGCGCCCGCTGGAGATCGACGTGACCGACCGCACGAGCGTCCTGGCGGCCGCGGCCCGGGTGGCGGAGGAGTACGGCCGACTCGACGTCCTGGTCAACAACGCGGGCGTGGCCCGGTGGTGGGGACCGCCCGGAGAGACCGACCTCGACGCCTTCCGCCAGGTGCTGGAGGTGAACGTGCTGGGTCCGGTGGCGGTGCTCGACGCCTTCCTCGACCTCCTGCGCCGTTCGTCCGCGCCCCGCGTGGTGAACGTGTCCAGTGAGATCGGGTCGATCGGCACGATGACCGACCCGGAGAGCCCGTTCCACGGCATGGCCATGGGCGCCCCGTACCCGGCCTCCAAGGCCGCCCTCAACATGATCACCGCGCTGTACGCCGGGGCGCTCGCCGGAAGCGGGGCCAAGGTCAACGCCGCCAACCCCGGCTACTGCGCCACCGATCTCAACGGGCACTCCGGAACGCGCACCGCGGAACAGGGCGCACGGGTGAGTCTGCACCTGGCGACCCTGTCCGAGGACGGGCCCACCGGCGTGCTGTGGGGACACCTGGCGGGGGCGTCGGACCCGGACGCCCACGGGGTGCTCCCCTGGTGAGGGACCGGTCCGGGGCGCGGACCCCGGACCGGAACCGGGTCACCAGGCCCGGACGCCGCCGACCGGTGCGGGCAGGCGTTCGTTCAGCCAGGTCCAGGTGCCGTCGTTCTCGGTGAAGCGGCGCTGAACCCACGCCACGTCCGTCAGGGGGTTGGCGAACACCTCGCGCCAGTCCCCGGCCGCGCGCTCCTCCAGGTAGAGGCTGCGCGCGTCGGTGCGCATGCGCACCGCCTGAACGGTATGGGAGGAGCCGTCGCTGAGTTTGATGCGGTAATAGGCCATCGGAATTCCCCGAATGTGGTTCGTCCTCATCGAAAAGGAAGAACGGTGCGTCCCGGAACGGTGGAGGGCGCATTCTGCCGCGCGCCGATGATCGGTTTCCCGAAGTGGGCGATGGGTCGCGTACGCGGCGTTCGAGATGCGGCGCACGCCCACGGGCGGCGGCATCGCGTGCCGAGGCCCGGAGCACTCCGGGGAACGGACCGGGTGCCGGGGCACCGTGCTGTCCGCTTTTCGGACTCTACTCCTGTACACGTCGGGTTGTGACCGGAAAACGGACAAGGAGTCGATGAAATCCCCATGATCTTCCGGTGAGCGTTTCCCCGATATCGGACTTAATGGCGCATGCGACCCCATTCGGATGAACGACTCGGGGATGCCCGGCGTCCCAGGGGGAGGGCACCGATCTCTGGACGGTGTTCGGCCCCGGTGGCGGTCTTGCGTCCACCGGGATCGTGCCGGTCCGCCATGACGACACCGCCTCGACGGCGAAGGGACCGGCGCGGCCGTGCGCGACTTCTGGACGTACGCCATCGGGGAAGAGGGCGCGGAGCCCGCCGCCGAGGCGGGCTCCATCCCGCTGCCCCCGTCCATCAAGGAAAGAGGCGGCCGAACGCGTCGCGCGCATCGACGCGCGATGACCACCGTGGAAAACCCGTTGCGCCGAACCGATCCCTTCGGCACGGTGTGGACGCCCCCTTCCCCGAGAGAAGAGCGACGATGTCCATCACCCCCCGCACCGCCGTCGTCTCCGGCGGCGGCACCGGCATCGGCCGGGCCACCGCACGGGTCCTGACCGACCGGGGATACCGCGTCGGCCTGGTCGGCCGCCGTGAGGCACCCCTGATCCGGACCGTCGACGAGATCCGCGCCCGGCACGGCGCCGATGCCGCGGCCCATCTCGCCCTGGACCTGAGCGACCCGGAGGCGGTCGGCGCGCACGCCCCCGCCCTGGCCGAACGCCTCGGCGGCGTCGACGTGATCGTCAACAACGCCGGCGGGTTGCGCCCGGCCCCCGACGGCACCCTGGCCGGGATCGCCGAGGGCTGGTCCGCCGACTGGGCCGCCAACGTCCTCACCGCCGTCCTGCTCACCGAGGCACTCCGCCCCCACCTGCGCGAACGCGACGCCCGGATCGTCAACGTCGGCTCCATCGCGGCGGTGCGCGGCGGAGGCGGCTCCTACTCGGCCACCAAGGCCGCCCTGCACGGGTGGACCTTCGACCTGGCCGGGGCGCTCGGCCCCACCGGATGCACGGCGAACATCGTGCTGCCGGGCTACATCGCCGACACGGAGTTCTTCGGTGACGCCATGACCGAGGCCCGCCACGCACGCCTGGTCGCCCAGACCGCCACCGGTCGGGCCGGCCGCCCCGAGGACGTGGCCGTCACCATCGCCTGGCTGGCCTCGCCGGAGGCCGGGCACGTCACCGGGCAGGTGATCCAGGTCAACGGCGGCGCCGTCATGGGCCGCTGAAGCAGCGGGGCGTCCGCACGAGAACGGTGCGGACGCCCCGGCGGCGGGTCAGGCGTTGATGCCCCCGTCCACGCCGATCACCGTTCCGGTGATGAACCGGCCGCCCGGTCCCACCAGGTGGGCGACGGTTCCGGCGATCTCCTCGGGACGCGCGAACCGGCCCAGCGGCACCAGGGAACGGATGCCGTCGGCGTTCGGCCCGTCCGCCGGGTTGGCGTCGGTGTCGGTGGGGCCCGGGTCGACCTGGGCGACGGTGATCCCGCGCGGACCCAGGTCGCGGGCCAGTCCGCGGGTCATTCCGGCCAGCGCCGACTTGCTCAGGGTGTACAGGGTGAGCCCGCCGAAGGGCACCCGGACGGCCACGTTGCTGCCCACGGTGATGATCCGACCGTCCCCGTCCATGTGGCGGACCGCCGCCCGGGCGGCGAGGAAGGGGGCCCGCACGTTGATCGCCAGCACCCGGTCGATCTCCTCGACGGTGGGTTCGTCGAAGGGGCCGAAGGGGAAGAGCGCGGCATTGTTGACCAGGACGTCCAGCCGACCGAACTCGGCGGCGACCCGGTCGACGGCCCCGGTCACCGCGTCGGCGTCCGCGGCGTCGGCCCGCAGCGCGAGTCCGCGCCGTCCCCGCTCCTCGACCGCTTCCACCACCTTCGCGGCGGCTTCCTCGTCCCGCTCGTAGGTGAGGGCGACGTCGAGGCCCTCCTCGGCCAACCGGACGGCGATGGCCGCACCGATGCCCCGGCTGCCGCCGGTGATGAGCGCGGCCTCGTTCGTGTGACGCGTGTTCTCGTTCATGAGACCGATCCTGGCCGTCATCGGCCCGGAAGTCCGGCGGGAATCGGCCCCGTCGTTCCTGCGGATCAGGCCCCGGCGGCGAGTCGGGCGCGGGCCTCCATCAGGGCGAAGCCCAGGAGGTTGAGCCCGCGCCAACGCTCCGGTCGCCCCGCGTCGTCGTGCCCCGCCCCCAGCCCGATGCCCCACACCCGATCCCGGGGACTGGCCTCCACCAGCACCCGGTTCCCGGTGCCGAGCAGGAAGTACCGCAGGTCGGAGTGCTGCCCGAACTTGGCGACGTTGGCGGCCACGACGATGTCGAACCGGGACGCCTCCCACACCGCCTGGTCGAATCCGCGCACGCGTCGGCCGATCTCCTTGGCGTCGCGGGGATGCCCCGCCTCGATGATCTCCGCCAGCGCCTCGTCGTCCCCGAACAGCCGCGCCTTGCCCGCCATCATGTAGTGCTCGGCGGTGCGGTAGAGCGCGCCGTCCACGGTGAAGTCGGCGGGCCACCACTGGGACAGGCAGCTCGCCGACACCTTGCCGGAGGGGTGCGGCCGATGACCCCAGAAGTGCAGGTACTGCACCCGGCCGGTCGTCTTCGCCAGGTCGGCCGCGGAGCGCGCGTTCTCGGGGGAGAGGGTGTCCGTCATGGGGACGAGTCTCCCGAACGGCACCGGTGTTCCGCCAGGGGTTCTCGGCGCTCAGTCGAACTGGAAGGAGCGTTTGGCCAGGCCGTGCCAGAACCCGTCCACGGTCGAGGCCGACCGCCGGTGACCGTCCAGCCCGGCGCCCAGGGCGACGAACAACGGGGCGAAGTGGTCGCTGCGCGGGTGGGCGATCGCCGCGGCCGGGGCCTTGTGCTCGAAGTCGAGCAGCGCGTCGACGTCGTGGTCGGCCACGGCCCGTCGCGTCCAGTCGTCGAACTCCACGGACCACGCGGGGGCGGCGCCGTGGGCGCCGCGCGACATCTCGCGCAGGTTGTGGGTGGTGAACCCGCTGCCGACGATGAGCACGCCCTCGTCGCGCAGCGGTGCCAGTCGCCGGCCCAGGGCGAGCAGCTCGGCGGGGTCCAGGGACGGCATGGACACCTGGAGCACCGGGATGTCGGCGTCGGGGTACATCTCCTTGAGGGGCACGTAGGCGCCGTGGTCCAACCCCCGGCGCGGGTCCTGGTGGACCGGGCCGCCGACGAGCCCGCGCACCTGCTCGGCGAGTGCGGGCGCCCCCGGGGCGGAGTAGGTGACGTCGTAGTAGCGTTGCGGGAAGCCCCAGAAGTCGTACGTCAGAGGCACTCCGTCCGTTGTCGCGCCGAGGGTGAGCGGTGCGTCCTCCCAGTGCGCGGAGACCACCAGGATCGCGCTGGGACGGCTGATGCGACCGGACCAGTCGGCGAGTTGCCGGGTCCATTCGGTGTCGTCGGCGAGCGGCGGCGCACCATGGCTGAGGTAGAGGGCCGGCATGCGCGTGGTGGTCGGTTCCATGGCGTCCTCCGATGACGGTGGGATCGGATGACGACCAGAACAAAGTTGAACTTTCAAGTATTCCTGGGGTGGCGCATCGATGTCCGACGCCGTATGGCTCGACGAGGAACAGCAGCGGACCTGGCGGACCTTCCTGGCCGCCGTCCACCTCTTGGAGGCCTCACTCGACCGGCAGCTCCGGCGGGACTCCGGCCTGCCCCACACCTACTACCAGGCCCTGGTGATGCTGTCGGAATCCCCCGGCGGGGCGATGACCATGACCGAGCTCGCCCGTCTGCTCCGCTCGTCGCCCAGCCGCCTGTCGCACGCCGCCGCGCGACTGGAGGAGGACGACCTGATCCGCCGTTTCCGTCGGCCGGGCGACCGTCGCACCACGATCGTGGAGCTCACCGAACGAGGGGCCCGGACCTTGGAGGAGGCCGCGCCGGGGCACGTGGCGCAGGTGCGGCGGGTCCTGTTCGACGTGATCGACCCGGAGCAGGCCGAGTCCCTGCGGGCGATCGCCGAGGCGATGCTCGGGGCCCTGGATCCGGAGGGCGTCGAAACCCGGTACGCGCCCCCCGGGGGTACGGGGGGTCAGGACTGAGTCGCGTTCTGTTGTGCGCTCCGAGCGGGGAGTACGTCATGTGTGACGATATGTGAGGAGCGGCACTCTATGTGTTCGTTCGACTGCGGGATAGCATGTGCCTTCCCGGGAAAAGGTTGTGTTCTCAATCCATGAGGCGCGGCCGCTCCGGGAGACCCGCTCGCAGAACACAGGAGAACCCATGACCGAGAACCCGACGGAATCCGTACCGCGCCAGAGATCGATCGCCCCCCACGTCAGCGACCTCACCGCCCTCCTCGGGAGGATCGTCGTCGGTGTCGTCTTCATCGCCCACGGCCTGCCCAAGGCCATGAACCCGGAGGGCACCGCGCAGGGCTTCGCCGCCATGGGCATCCCCTTCCCGACGTTCTCCGCCCTCCTGGGGGCGGTCATCGAGGTGGGCGGCGGTCTGGCGCTCATCATCGGACTGGCCCTGCCGCTCGCCGGGCTGGCGCTGGCGTTCATGATGGCCAACGCCTACTACTTCGTCCACGTCGGCGACCCCCTGGTCGGCGGCTACGAACTCGTCCTGGTGCTGGGCGCCACGGCGCTCGCCCTGGGCTTCTCCGGAGGGCGCTACTCCCTCGACCGGCTCCTGCCCTGGGGGCGTCGGGGGAGGTCCCGGGCCGCCGAGGCGGTCTCCGCCTGACCGAGGGGTGACCGGGGCCGACCCCCGGTGAACGGGCCGTCCGTGGCCGGAGACGGACGGCCCGGGACCACGTTCCCCCACCGTGTCCCCCTGCGGGTCGGAGGGGCGCTCCTCGCGTTCGCCTGGCCGTGCGGGGCGACCGCTCCCACGCTTCCGCCACAGGGCGCGTCGAGGGCACGCCCCTCGCCCTACCATGCTGGACATGCGCATTCTCGTGGTGGAGGACGACGACCGGGTCGCCCGGGGACTGGTGACGGCCCTGCGATCGGCCTCCTTCGAGGTCCAGCGGGTCGCCACCGCCGAGCGGGCCCTGGCCGCGCCGCCCGCCGACGTGGTCCTGCTCGACCTCGGCCTCCCCGACGCCGACGGCATCGACCTGCTGCGTCGGCTGCGCGACCGTCCCCAGACCGCGATCATCGCCGTCACCGCCCGCGCCGAGGAACGCGACCGGGTGCGCGGGCTGCGCGCCGGCGCCGACGACTACGTCGTCAAACCCTTCGGCGTCGCCGAACTCCTCGCCCGCATCGACGCCGTGCTGCGGCGCACCCGCAGCGCCCGGGCCGAGGTCGTCGGGGAGGAGTCGCCGATCCGGGTCGGCCCGCTCACCGTCGACCCCTCCGCCCGGTCGGCCACCGTCGACGGCGCACCGGTCCGACTCACCCGCAAGGAGTTCGACCTGTTGTTCCTGCTGGCCTCCCGGTCGCCCACCGTGGTCGCCCGCGACCGGATCCTCGACCAGGTGTGGGGCGCCGCCTGGGAGACCTCCTCCCGCACCCTCGACACCCACGTCGGCTCCCTGCGCGCCAAGGTCGGAGGGGCCGTGCGGATACGCACGGTGCGCGGGGTCGGCTATGTCCTCGACGAGGGCTGAACCGTGCTCCGGCGCCTGTTGTCCATCCTGCTCCCGGCCACGTTCGTGCTGGTCGCCGCGATCGTCGTCCCCCTCGGGGCGGTGATCGCCGGTCAGCGGACCCAGGAGGTGTACGTGGACCGGCTCGGCGACGCGGGACGGTTCTCCGCCCTGGCCCGCACCGCGCTGGAGACCGAACGGCGCGACGCGCTCGAACAGGAGATGCGCCGCTACGAGCAGCTGTACGGGATCCCCGTCATCGTGGTGGCCCCGGACGGGGAGATCGTGGCCGGCTCGGCCGGGATCGTACGCCTGCGCGGAGAACTGGAACGGCTGGACGCCCCGGTGGCGATCACTTCGGCCCTGGCCGGGGAACGCCCCGAGCCGCCGTCGACGGTGTGGCCGTGGGACACCGACCCCCTGGTGATCGCCGAGCCGATCGGCCGCGACAGCGAGGTGGTCGGAGCGGTCGTCCTGGTGTCCCCCACCGAACGCCTGGGAGCGGGCACCCTCGGTGCCTGGGGGTGGCTGGCCCTGGCGAGCCTGCTGCCGCTGGCGCTGCTGGTCTGGGCGGTGATGCCCCTGTCCCGGTGGGTGCTGCGTCCCATCGGGCGACTGGACGCGGCCACCTCGGCGGTCACCGCGGGGGACCTGAACGTGCACGTGGACGCCGAACGCGGGCCACCGGAGCTGCGCCGGCTCACGGATTCCTTCAACACCATGGTCGAGGTGGTCCGCCGGGCCCTGGAGCGTCAGCGGTCCTTCGTGTCGGAGGCCTCCCACCAGTTGCGCAACCCGTTGGCCAGTCTCCGCCTGGCGGTGGAGAACCTGGCGCCGTACCTCCGTACCGATGAGGCGCGTGAGGCGCACGACATCGCCGTCGAGGAGACCAAGGCGATGAACCGCATGCTCAACTCCCTGTTGGCGGCCACCCGTCTGGAGAGCGTGACCGGCACCGAGGCGACCCTGATCACGGAGGTGCTGGACACCCGGGTCGAACGGTGGCGGGCCCTGGGGGGCGAACGCGGCCTCACCGTGGCCGTCGACGTTCCCCGGGACCTGTGGGTCCGGGCTCCGGCGGGCGGACTGGGCAGCATCCTCGACGAACTCGTCAGCAACGCGCTCCGCCTCTCGGAGGGGACCCGGGTGGAGATCCGGGCCCACGGCGGCGACCCCGTACGGATCGAGGTCCTCGACGACGGGGGCGGTCTGCCGGAGGAGGAGCGTGCCGCCGCCACCGGGCGCTTCTGGCGTTCCCCCCGGCACCAGAACATCGAGGGGACCGGCATGGGACTGGCCATCGTCGCGGGGCTGCTCGAAGAGGCCGGCGGGCGACTGCTGCTGACGGACGGACTCCGCCATGACGGCGGGGCCGGTTTCGGAGCCGTGCTCCTGCTGCCCGCGGTCGCGGATCCGCCGGGATCGGACTGACCCGGGCCCCGGTCACGCCGGCTTGTTCTCCCGGTACCACTGCTCCGCCCCGGGATGAAGGGGGACCACTCCGGTGGAGATCCCGGTGCGGACGTTGATCTGCGCGGCCTCGGGCCGGGTCCGGGCGATCCGGGCGGCCCCGGTGTAGACGGTGTCGGTGATCGTGCGGGCGAGATCGTCGGGCAGCGCGGACGGGCACAGCAGCAGGTTGGGCACCGACATCGTCGGACAGGCCGGGATCCCCCGGTAGGTCGTGGCCGGGATCGTGGCGGGGAAGTACGCCTCGGGATGGGCGTCCACCATGGTCACGGCGATCCCGGACAGGTCGATCAACCTGACCCCGTGACGATCGGCCAGGTCGGCGATCGCCGGGGTGGGCAGCCCGGTGAGGGAGAACATCGCCTCGATCTCACGGTTCCACAGGGCCTCGGCGGAGGCCGCCTGATCCAGGCGTACGAGCTCCGGTTCCACACCGGTCTCGGCGATGATCTGGAGGGCGGTGAACTCGGTACCGGAGTTGACGGCACCGACCGACACCCGTCGGCCCGCGAGATCGGCCGCACGACGTATGCCGGAACCGTCCAGGACGACGAGGTGGACGAAGCTGTCATAGAGGCGGCCGATGGCGCGCAGCGGCGAGGCGTCGGTGATCTCGCCGGCGAGCACGGAGTCGAGGCTGGACAGCCCCAGGTCGGCCGTGCCCCTCGCCAGCAGACGCAGGTTGTCGTGGGAGGCCCTGGTCTCCACGGTCCGTACCGAGGTGTCGGGCAGGCGGGCGTCCAGCAGTGTGGCGATCTCCGTGCCGATCTCCCGGTAGACGGCCCCCGGAGGACCGGTGGCGACGATCAGTTCCGCGGGCGCGGCCTCGGCGCCGAAACCGCAACCGCTCATGCCGGAGGCGACGAGGGCGCCGACGGCTCCGCGCAACACGGTGCGCCGATTCGGACCTTCTGATCGCATAACGGCAGCTTAAGCGGTGTGCCAAGGCGAGCGCCCACAACGCCTCCGAGATGACCATGTGCGTCAGGTCACTGACTCGGCGTTCTCGAATGTCAGAGGAACCTTAATTTTCGGTGAGGGGTTGGACACATGATCGGGAGGTGTTCACCATCACTGTGACGAATCGAGAAATCCCGGGGAAACCGGACCGTAACGGTCCGTGATCCCCGGTAGGTCCCGGTGGGCCCGCGCGGTCCCGCCCGCGGGACCCACGACAGGAGGGTTCACATGGCGTCCCCCAAGAGCGAGCAGATCCCCGACACCTCGTCGCCCTCACAAGACGGGAGACCCGCCGGAGGTTCCCGCCTCAAGGTGGTCGGACTCATCGCGGGCCCGGTCATCGGTCTGATCGTCTACCTCCTCATGCCCGACATGCCGCTGCCGCTCATCGAGGGCGAGGACGAGGCGGTCCTGTCCGCCAACGGTCGCACCGTCGCCGCGATCACCGCGTTCATCGCGACCTGGTGGGCCACCGAGGCGATCCCGATCCCGGTGACCTCCCTGCTGCCGCTGGTGCTCTTCCCCGTGATGTTGGAGGGCACCCCCATCGCGGGCGTCGCCTCCTCCTACGGATCCGACACCATCTTCCTGTTCATGGGCGGCTTCATGCTGGCCCTGGCCATGCAGAAGTGGAACCTCCACAAACGGATCGCGCTGACCATCGTCTCCAAGGTCGGCTCCAACACGGCCGGCCTGGTCGGCGGCTTCATGGTCGCCACCGGCTTCATCACCATGTGGGTGAGCAACACCGCCACCGCCGTGATGATGCTCCCCGTCGGCCTGTCCGTGATCACGGTGCTCACCCAGTTCCGCAACGGCCGCACCGACGCCAACTTCGCCACCGCGCTCATGCTCGGTATCGCCTACGCGTCCTCCATCGGCTCGGTCGCCACCATCATCGGCACCCCGCCCAACGTGCTGATGGTCGCCTACCTCTCCGAGACCCACGACATCACCATCGGTTTCGGCCAGTGGATGCTCGCCGGGGTCCCGCTGGCGGCGGTCTTCCTGCTCATCGCCTGGTTCGTCCTCGTCAAGGTCTTCCCGCCCCAGGTCAAGAGGGTCGAGGGCGCACAGGAGCTGATCCGCTCCGAACTCGCCGAGATGGGACGCATGTCCCGCGGTGAGAAGTCGGTCTCGCTGGTGTTCGCGCTGGCCGCCCTGTCCTGGATCTTCATCCCGATGCTGGCCAGGACCGAGACGGTCGGCGCCGCGCTGCCGTGGCTGTCCTCCATCACCGACGCGGGCATCGCCATGACCGTCGCCGTCGTCCTGTTCCTGGTCCCCGTCGACCGCAAGGGCGCCCGCCTGCTCGACTGGGACACGGCCGTCCAGCTCCCCTGGGGCGTGCTGCTGCTGTTCGGCGGCGGCCTGGCCATCTCCGCGCAGTTCACCGCCAGCGGCCTGAGCACCTGGATCGGCGGTCAGGTCTCCGTCCTCGCCGGCATCCCCGTGTGGGTGCTCATCCTGGCCGTCGCCGCCCTGGTCCTGTTCCTGACCGAGCTGACCAGCAACACCGCGACCGCCGCCACCTTCCTGCCGATCCTGGGCGGCGTGGCGATGGGCATGGACATGGACGTCCTCGCCCTGGTGGTCCCCGTGGCCCTGGCCGCGACCATGGCGTTCATGCTCCCGGTCGCCACCCCGCCCAACGCGATCGTCTTCGGTTCGGGGCACGTGCGGATCGGCCAGATGATGCGCGGCGGCCTGTGGCTCAACCTCATCGCCCTCGTCCTCATCCTCGGGGCGATGTACGCCCTGTTCGCCTGGGCCCTCGGCATCACCCTGTAGACCGGACCCCGCGATCCCGCCCCCACGGGCGTCGCGGCCCGGGTCGGCCGGTGGTGTCATGTCCTCCCGGACACCACCGCACTCCCACGACCCGGGCCGCGGCGCCCTTTCCCGTTCCCGGCCCCGCCCCGGCGGCCGGGTCGCGCCGGTCGGGCGCGCGCTCCGACCCCGGTACGGGGCCGGTCGCACGTCCGACCCGTGGGCGGCCGTCACCTCCGGCGGCGAAGCACGACGAAACACGGGGAAACGCAGGCTTCACCGAAGGACAGGGCCGCCGAAACACGGCCTTCCTACCGTCGGGGCCCATGGACACACCGCTGTATACACGCCCGGACGGACCCGCCGTCGACACGGCCGGCTCCCGCCGGGACCGGGTCTACGCCCTCCTGCGGGAGGAGGTCCTCAGCGGTCGCATCACCCCCCACACCCGACTCGGCGAGGTGCGCCTGGCCGAGCGCTTCGGCGTCTCCCGCACGCCCGTCCGAGAGGCCCTGGCCCGTCTGTACTCCGACGGCCTGGTCGAGCGGCGTGAGAACGGCTTCCACATCAGCGTTCCCAACCTCGCCGAACTGCGCGACCTCTACGAACTCAGGGTCACCCTGGAGCTGCGCGGCATCGCCCGCGCCCTGGAGGACCCCGACATCCGGCACGACCCCGAGATCCTCAAGGCCCAGCGCGAACGCTGGGAGGGCATCGCGGCCGACCCGCCCGCGCCCGACGCCTCGTTCGTGCTGCTCGACGAGGACTTCCACGCCGACCTCTCCCGCGCCTCCGGCAACCGGGCCCTCACCGACTCCCTCGTCTCGGTCAACCGGCGCATCCGCCGGGTCCGCATGTACGACTTCCTCACCGAGGACCGGATCGCCTCCACCATCACCGAGCACCTCGCCATCGTCGGACACCTGCTCGACGGCGAGATCGACGCCGCCCACCGCGCCATGCACGAACACGTCGGCGCCTCCATGGAGGTCGTCCTGGAACGCGCCCGGCGCGCCCTCACCCGTATGGCGTTGCACCCCGACGCATTCTGACCCGGCGCCCCCGACGCCCACCGACCCGCGCGCAGAACCTCGGACCAAGGAGAGCCACCGTGTTCGACTCCGTGCTCATCGCCAACCGCGGCGAGATCGCCTGCCGTATCATCCGCTCCGCCCGCGAACTGGGCCTGCGCACCGTCGCCGTGTACTCCGACGCGGACGCGGGCGCCCTCCACACCCGGATGGCCGACGAGGCGGTCCGACTGGGCCCCGCCCCGGCCGCCCGGAGCTACCTCGACGTCGAACGGGTCCTGGCGGCGGCCGCCGCCACCGGCGCCGGCGCGATCCACCCCGGCTACGGATTCCTGTCCGAGAGCGCCGACTTCGCCCGCGCCGTGGAGGAGGCCGGCCCCGTCTTCGTCGGCCCCGCGCCCCACCACCTGGAACAGTTCGGCGACAAGCACACCGCCCGCAAGGCCGCCGCCGCGGCCGGTCTGCCCATGGTCGCGGGCAGCGACACCCTGTCCGACGCCGACGCGGCGGTGATCGCCGCCGAGCGCGTCGGCTACCCGGTCATCCTCAAGGCCACCTCCGGCGGCGGCGGTATCGGCCTGCGCCCCTGCGCGGACGAGGCCGAGCTGCGCGCCGCGTTCGAGCAGGTGGGGCGGATGGCCCGGACCCACTTCGGTGGGGGAGGGGTGTTCCTGGAACGCTTCGTCTCCCGCGCCCGGCACATCGAGGTCCAGGTCTTCGGGGACGGGCACGGCCGCGTCGTCACCCTCGGGGACCGTGACTGCACCCTGCAACGCCGCAACCAGAAGGTCGTGGAGGAGGCGCCCGCCCCCGATCTGTCCGACCACGTCCGGGCCGAACTGCACCGCACCGCCCGCGAACTGTGCGCCGGCGTGTCCTACCGCAGCGCCGGAACGGTGGAGTTCGTCTACGACGTCGACCGGGACGAGGCGTCCTTCCTGGAGGTCAACACCCGACTCCAGGTCGAGCACCCCATCACCGAGGAGATCACCGGCGTCGACCTGGTGGCGTGGATGCTGCGCCAGGCCCGGGGCGAGGACGTGCTCGTCGACGTCCCGCCGGAGGGGCCGGTCCGCACCGGCCACGCCGTCGAGGCGCGCGTGTACGCCGAGGACCCCGCCCACGACTTCCGCCCCAGCTCCGGCCTGCTCACCCGGGTCGAAACGCCCGAGGGCGTCCGCGTGGACGGATGGGCGGCCACCGGGCGCCGGGTGACCAGCGACTACGACCCGCTGCTCGCCAAGGTCATCGTCCACGGGACCGACCGCGACGACGCGTGGAACCGCCTCGCCGACGCCCTGGCCGACACCCGGGTGGACGGCCTCCAGACCAACCTGGGGCTGCTGCGCGCCCTGGCCGCCCACCCCGGGGTGCGCGCCGTCGACCACACCACCGCCACCTGCGCCGGAGTGGGCGATCCCGAACCCCGCATCGAGGTCGAACGCGCCGGCACCCTCACCACCGTCCAGGACTTCCCCGGCCGCACCGGGTACTGGCAGGTGGGCGTGCCCCCCTCGGGCGCCATGGACGACCTGTCACTGCGCCTGGGCAACCGCGCCCTGGGCAACCCGGAGGGCGCCCCCGGCCTGGAGTGCACCATCGAGGGACCGGCCCTGCGCTTCTCGCACGCCACGACGGTGTGCGTCACCGGCGCCCCCGCCGAGGTCACCCTGGACGGGGTCCCGGTCGCCCGATGGGAGCCCCTGGAGGTCCCGGCGGGCGGCCTGCTCGACGTCGGTCCCGCCCGAGGCCCGGGTATGCGGACCTACGTGCTGGTGCGCGGCGGCCTGGACGTCCCCGAGTACCTGGGCAGCACCTCCACGTTCACCACCGGCGGCTACGGCGGCCACAGCGGCCGCGCGCTGCGGCTCGGCGACGTGCTGCGCCCCGCGCCGATCGCCGCCGACGCCCCCGATCCCGCTCCGGTCCCCGACGCAGACCGCCCCGACCTACCGGTCCTCGCCGACGGCGACGCCCATTGGGACATCGAGGTGTCCGAGGGGCCGCACGCCGCCCCCGACTTCCTCACCCGGGAGGGCATGGCCGCGTTCTACGCCACCGCCTGGAAGGTCCACCCCCAATCGGCGCGCAACGGCGTCCGCCTGTCCGGCCCCAAACAGGGGTGGGCGCGCCTGGACGGCGGCGAGGCCGGACTGCACCCCTCCAACGTGCACGACACCGCCTACTCCATCGGCGCCGTCAACCTCTCCGGCGACACCCCGGTGCTGCTCGGCCCGGACGGGCCCAGCCTCGGCGGGTTCGTCTGCCCCGTCACCGTGGTCTCCGGCTCCCGCTGGAAGATCGGCCAGCTCCGGCCCGGCGACACCGTCCGGTTCCACCCGGTCACCGAGGCCGCCGCCGAGCGCCTGCACGGCGAGCCCACCGCGGCCGCCCTGCTGCGCGACGGCTCCGACGGCGACGACGGTGTCCTGGCCCGCGTCCCCGCGGGGGAGGGCACCCCGGAGGTCGTCTACCGGCGCGGCGGACACGACAACATCCTCGTCGAGTACGGACCCATGGCCCTCGACCTCGGGCTGCGCATGCGCGTCCACGCCCTCATGACCGCCGTGGAGGACGCCCACCCCGAAGGGATCGTCGACGTCACCCCCGGTGTGCGCTCCCTGCACCTGCACACCGACCCCGAACGCCTGCCGCTGCGCACGCTCCTCGGGCTGCTCCGCGAGGTGGAGGCCGACCTGCCGGCCACCTCCCGGATGCGGGTGCCCAGCCGCACCCTGCACCTGCCGCTGTCCTTCGACGACCCCTCCATCCACGAGGCCATCGCCCGCTACGGCACCGCCGTCCGCGACGACGCCCCCTGGAACCCCGACAACATCGAGTTCATCCGCCGTATCAACGGCCTGGACACGGTCGACCAGGTCCGCGACATCGTCTTCGACGCCTCCTACCTGGTCCTGGGCCTGGGCGACGTCTACCTCGGCGCGCCCGCCGCCACCCCGCTGGACCCCCGGCACCGGCTGGTCACCACCAAGTACAACCCCGCCCGCACCTGGACGCCCGAGGCCGGGGTCGGCATCGGCGGCGCCTACCTGTGCGTCTACGGCATGGAGAGTCCCGGCGGCTACCAGCTCATCGGCCGCACCGTCCCCATCTGGTCGGGGCTGGGCCAGTACGGGCCGTTCGAACCGGGGGTGCCGTGGCTGTTGCGGTTCTTCGACCGCGTCAGCTGGTACCCGGTCGGCCACGAGGAACTCCTGGACCTGCGCGCCGACCTGCTCGCCGGCAGCCACGAGCTGAGGATCGAGGACGGGGAGTTCGCCCTCGCGGAACACGAGCGCTTCCTGGCCGACAACGCCGACTCCATCGCCGCGTTCCGCGCCCGCCAGGCCGCCGCGTTCGAGACCGAGCGCCGAGCCTGGGAGGCCGCCGGCGAGTTCGCCGACCGCCCCGAACCCGAACCGGTGGCCACCCGGGCCCCGGACCTGCCGCCGGGCGCGGCCCTGGTGGAGGCGCCCCTGGCCGCCTCCGTGTGGAAGGTCGACGTCCGTCCCGGCGACACCGTCGAGGAGGGGCAGCCCGTGGTCCGTCTGGAGGCGATGAAGCTGGAGGTCGTGGTGCGGGCCCCGAAGGCGGGAACGATCTCCGACATCCTCGTCAGCCCGGGGCAGCACCTCGACCCGGGGAGCGCCCTGGCCGTCATCACGCAAGGAGAACCCGCCTGATGCACAACCCCACCGACCGCGTCCGCGCCGCCTACCGGCGGATCGCCGAGGCCGACCGCCCCGAGGTCTGGATCACCCTCCGCCCCGAGCACGACGTGGAGACGGAGGCCAAGGCCCTGGAGGAACGGCTCGCGACCGGCGAGGCCCTCCCGCTCGCGGGGCTGCTCGTCGCCGTCAAGGACAACATCGACGTGGCGGGACTGCCCACCACCGCCGCCCACCCGGCGTTCGCGCGCACACCGGTCGAGAGCGCGCCCGCCGTGCGGCGCCTCGTGGCGGCGGGCGCCCTGGTCCTGGGCAAGACCAACCTGGACCAGTTCGCCACCGGCCTGGTGGGGACCCGCAGCCCCTACGGGGCGGTGCGGGGCGCCGCCCACCCGGAACGGATCTCGGGCGGCTCCAGTGCCGGTTCGGCGGTGGCGGTCGCCCTGGGCGTCGCCGACTTCTCCCTGGGCACGGACACCGCCGGGTCCGGCCGGGTGCCCGCCGCCCTCAACGGCATCGTCGGCCTCAAACCCACCCTGGGCCTGGTCCCGGCGTCGGGGGTCGTCCCCGCCGCCCGCCCCTACGACTGCGTCACCGTCTTCGCCCGCGACCTCGCCACGGCCCGGGAGGCGTTGACGGTGATGTCCGGGCCGGCCGACGACGACCCCTACTCCCGCCCGGTGCCCGCCGACGTGCGCCTGGCCCCGCGCGGCGCGGGCCGGGTGGCGGTGCCGACCCCGGCGGGTCTGGAACCGCTGTCGGAGGCCGAACGGGCCGCCTTCGCCACCGTCGTCACCGATCTGGCGGCGGCCGGCGCTGAGGTGGCCGAGGTGGACGTCGCCCCGCTGCTGGAGGCGGCCCGGCTGCTCTACGACGGCGCGCTCGTCGCCGAACGGTACGCGGCCGTCGGGGACTTCCTCAAGGGGCACCCGGAGGGGGCCGACCCCACCGTGTCGGGGATCGTCCTGGCCGCCGAGACCGTCCCGGCGCACCGGCTGGCCGCCGATCAACAGCGTCTGGCCGCCTACCGGACCACGGCGGCCGGCATCCTCGACGGCTTCGACGCCCTGCTGCTGCCCACCACCGTCGGGCACCCCACCCTGGCGGAGGTCGCCGCCGACCCGGTCGCGGTGAACTCCCGGCTGGGCACCTACACCAACTTCGTCAACCTCCTCGACCTGGCGGCGGTCGCCGTCCCGGCCGGAGAGGTCGAGGGGCGCCCGTTCGGGGTCAGTCTCATCTCCCGGGCCTTCGAGGACCAGGTCGCCCTGGACCTGGCGGGCGCCCTCGTCGGGCGGGACCCGGGGGAGCTGCACCCGGGGGCGGGCGTGGAACTGGCGGTGTTCGGCGCCCACCTGCGCGGCCAGCCGCTGCACCACCAGCTCACCGGACCCGGGGCCCGGTTCGTGGAGGCCACCGCCACCGCCCCCGAGTACCGGATGGTCGCCCTGCCCACCACACCGCCCAAACCCGGACTGTTCCGCGTGGAGTCCGACGGCACCGCCCTGGCCTGCGAGGTGTGGCGGCTCTCCCCGGCGGCCCTGGGCGCCTTCCTGGCCGCCCTGCCCGCCCCGATGTCCCTGGGCGCGGTGACCCTCGCCGACGGGCGCACGGTGGTCGGTTTCGGTTGTGAGGCGGTCGCCGCCGAGGGGGCCGAGGACATCAGCGCCCACGGGGGCTGGCTCGCCTACCGGGCCGCCACCGGCTCCTAAGGCGTGTTCTTTCGAACCCGCGCTCCGCTTCGGTCCGTGCCCGGAACGCCCGGAGAACGGGGACCTTCTGCCCCGCGCCCACGTCCTCGCTCCACGGACGTTCGCTCCGGGCCTCCGGAACCCCGCGGACACCCTCGCGACCCCCCGAGGGCACGGAAGAGCACGCGAAGAACAGACCCTGGAAGCACCGGCCACGGCGGTCGGTGACACTCCGCCCGGTCGACGCACCGCGGCACCCACGGAACACGTCCTGAACGTCCCGGGAACGCGAACGGGCCCCGCGACCGATTGGTCACGGGGCCCGTCGTGGTTCGGGTCAGCGGCGCGGGCGGCGGCGGCCACGCGGGGCCGGGTCGCGTCGTCGCTCACGGGAAGCCGAAGCGGCGACGGAGACCGGCACGCCGGAGGGCTCGCGCGCCCCGGTCACCTCGTCCAGTCCCGTGTCCCCGGCTTCCACACGCAGGGTGGTCGGCTCGATCCGCGCCCGGCTCATCAGCCGGGTCATGTCGCGCCGCTGGCTCGGCAGCACGAGCGTGACCACGCTGCCGGACTCCCCGGCCCGGGCGGTGCGCCCGCCCCGGTGCAGGTAGTCCTTGTGGTCGGTGGGCGGGTCGATGTTGACCACCAGGTCCAGACCGTCCACGTGGATGCCGCGCGCCGCCACGTTGGTGGCGATCAGGGCGGTCACGTGGCCCTTCTTGAACTGGTCGAGCGTCCGGGTCCGCTGCGGCTGGCTGCGGCCGCCGTGCAGGGGCGCGGCGAGGACGCCGTTGGCCAACAGGTGGTCGGCCATCCGGTCCACGGCGCGCTTGGTGTCGAGGAACATGATGACCCGACCGTCGCGGGCGGCGATCCGGGTCGCGACGTCCTGCTTCTCCATGTGCGACACGTGCATGACGTGGTGATCCATGGTGGAGACGGCGCCTTCGGACAGGTCGACCGAGTGGACCACCGGGTCGTTCAGGAAGCGGCGGACCAGCGTGTCGACGTTGCGGTCCAGCGTCGCCGAGAACAGCATGCGCCGACCGCCGGCCGGAACCTCTTGGAGGATCGCGGTGACCTGCGGCATGAAGCCCATGTCGGTCATCTGGTCGGCCTCGTCGAGGACCGCGGACTCCACCCGGTCCAGGACGCAGTCGCCGCGCTCCATCAGGTCGCGCAGGCGTCCCGGGGTGGCCACCACGAGGTGGACGCCCTGGCGCAGGGAACGGGCCTGACGGTGGATGGGCATGCCGCCGACCACGGTCGTCGTGCGCACCCCCACCGAGCGGGCGTAGGGCGCCAACGCGTCGGCGACCTGCTGGGCCAGTTCACGGGTGGGTGCGAGCACCACGGCGAGGGGACGCCGGGGCTCGGGCTCGCGGCCGTCGAGTCCGGCGAGCAGGGCCAGCCCGAAGGCCAGGGTCTTGCCCGAACCGGTGCGGCTGCGACCCAGCACGTCGCGTCCGGCGAGGGAGTTCGGCAGGGTCGCCGCCTGGATCTCGGACGGGACGGTCAGGCCTTCGCGGGCCAGAGTCCGCTTCAACGGCTCGGGCATGTCCAGCGCGTCGAAGGACTCGACCGGAGGAAGCGCCGGGGTGACGGTGACGGGGAGGGCGAACTCCCCGGAGGGGCCGCCGCTGCGGGGGCGACCGCCGGTGTGGGGGCGACGGTCGTTGTAGGGGCGCTGCCGACCGAAAGCGGGGCGGCTGCGGCTGGAACCGGTGGTGCGGTACGGATGACTCATATGAGGCCTTTCGCCGACGGCGTTCGCCGGGCGGGAGGCCTGGATACGGCCTCGCAGGGGGAAACCGGGTACGCCGGAGGAAATAACGCGGATGACCGCGACCGATCGGAGAATTCCGAGGAGCGGTGGGCGCCGGTGCCGGTCGGAGAGCGACGGCGGAGAATCCGGCGGACAAAAAAGAAAAGCGGTGGGGCCCGGCGCCCGAAGGGCGGGCCCCTACCGCTGGAGGAGCGCTGGCTCCCCTAGATCAGGGTGATGTTCTCAGCCTGGGGGCCCTTGGCGCCCTGGACCGCATCGAACTGCACAGCCTGGCCTTCGGCAAGCTCACGGTAGCCCGAGGCCTGGATGTTCGAGTAGTGGGCGAAGACGTCGGGGCCGCCGCCGTCCTGCTCGATGAAGCCGAAGCCCTTGTCACCGTTGAACCACTTAACCGTACCGGTCGCCATATGGATACCTCTCGTTCGTAACATGAAGAAAACCGCAGATGACGATTTTCCCGTCACCGCGGTGATCTCCCGACGAGATGAAAATCCATCGGAGCTCACGACTGCAACTTCTTAGAACCTAGCACACGAAAATCAGTCTGTCCCGATCATTCGGTGTGTCGAAGCACACCAACGCGCGTGGTATCGAAGCGAAGACCGAATGTGTCGGGGGCCGGGAGGATCCCCCCCCGGCCCCCGAGGGCCGTCAGGCCCGGCCGCCGGCCTCCTTCTCCTTCTCGGCCATCGCCTGCATCAGGCCCCTGTAGTGCCGCGAACGCGCCCCGAGGACGACCGCCGCCAGCAGGGTCGCGATGAGCGAGGCCGCCAGCACACCGGTCTTGGCGTGCGCCAGATGCTCGGCCGAATCCACGAAGGAGAGCTCGCTGATCAAGAGGGACACGGTGAAGCCGATCCCCGCCAGTTGCGACATGCCGATGATGTCGATCCACTTCAGGCTCGGGTTGAGCTCGGCCCGCGTCACCTTGGTGGTCACCCACGCGCCGCCCGCGATACCGATCGCCTTGCCGACGACCAGGCCCATGATGATGCCGAGCGAGGCCGGGTCGCTGACGACCGAGCCGAACCCGTCGATGACCACGCCGGCGGAGAAGAAGGCGAAGATCGGCAGGGCCAGACCGGCCGACCAGGGCCGCAGGAGATGCTCCACACGGTGGCTCGGGTCGTGCGTCTCGCCGGGCATGGTCTTGGTCCGCATCAGCAGACCCATGGCCACACCGGCGATGGTGGCGTGCACACCGCTCTCGTGCATCAGCACCCAGATCAGCACGGCCAGCGGCACGTACACGATCCAGTTGGGCACCCGGGAGGCGTTGAGCCGTGCGGCCAGGCCCTTGCCGCGCTGGAGGTAGCCGAAGACGGCCAGACCCGCGAAGGCGGCGATCAGCATGAGCAGGTCGATGCCGGAGGTGTAGAACACCGCGATGACGATGATCGCGCCGAGGTCGTCGACGATCGCCAGGGTCAGGAGGAAGGTGCGAAGGGACGGCGGCAGGTGCCGACCGACCACCGCGAGGATGGCCACCGCGAAGGCGATGTCGGTCGCCATCGGGATGCCCCAGCCCTGGATCGTGTCCGGGGAGGAGAAGTTGATCGCCACGTAGATCGCGGCGGGAACGACCATGCCGCAGATCGCGGCGACGATCGGCAGCATCGCCCGGCGCGGGTTGCGCAGCTCTCCGTTGACGAACTCCTGTTTGAGCTCGTTGCCGACGACGAAGAAGAAGACCGCCAAGAGGGCGTCGGCCGCCCACGTCTCCAGGGACAGGTTCAGGTGCAGGGACTCGGGACCCAGGGTGACCGAGCGCAGATGCTCGTAGGCCTCACCGAAGGGCGTGTTGATCCAGATGATCGCGACCAGTGCCGCGGTGATCAGAAGAAAGCCCCCGACGGTGTCGCTGCGCAGGGCCTCGGCCAGTCGGGAGAGTGGATTCTGGGAAGCGGAATGTGCCAGTGGGTCGATGCTCATGGACGGCTTTCTGGAGACGACGAACGGGCCGCCGACCAGTCTTCCCGGCACACCTAGGACATTCGAGCCCGCCCCGTGCTCTCCGGTGATGGCACGAATGTCCAGACCAGAGCTTATCCGTCCGCTCCGAACGCACCGGTTCCGGGGAGTCGTGTACGCTTGCTCGCCGGTGTGCCGGGAAGACTGGTCGGCGGTGACCTTCCACTCATCCGGAAACGAACAGGTGCCCGATGCCCGACGCCCACCCCCACGGTACGCACATCTATCGTTCCGAAACCGGGGCCCGTGAGATCCGGGACCGGTGCGAGGAACGGATCGCCGCATGGCCGGCGCTCACCCCGCTCCCCGAGATCCACACCGCGCTCGGCACCACCCGGGCCTTCGGCGCCCCCGGCGGCGACGCCGCACCGGTCATCGTCCTCAGCGGGACCAACTTCAACTCCGCCACTTCGGTGGACCTCGCCCGGGTCCTCCAACGCGATCGCCCGGTCGTCCTGGTCGACCTGCCCGGACAGCCCGGACTCAGCGAGGCGATCCGCCCCCGGTCCGGCCGGGCGGCCCTGTACGGTGCCTGGTTCGACGAGATCCTGCCCCTGCTCACCGACCGTCCCGCGACCGTCCTCGCGCACTCCCTGGGCGCGGCCGTGCTGCTGGCCGCCAAGCCCTCCGGGCTGGTCCGCTCCGTGGTGATGGTCGGACCGGCCGGACTCACCGCCGCGGCGGTGAACTCCGATCTGATGCGGGTCGCCCTGCCGTGGATGATCGGGCCGCGCGACGACAAGAGCACCCGCCTGCTCGACCACATGAGCGGCCCCGCGTACACCTCCGCCTCCCACGGCGGAGTGCACCCGTTCGCCTCGTGGATGACCCTGGTGGGTCGGCACTGCCGGACCAGCCTGGCCCCGGGCCCGCTGCCGTTGGAGTGCCTGCGTCCCTGGGGGGACACGCCGGTGATCCTGGCGACCGGTTCCGACGACGTCTTCTACTCGCCCGCCCGCCTGCACGGACCGGCTCGCCGTCTGCTCGACGCCGACGTCACCGTCCTGGAGGGGGCCGGGCACCTGGCCATGTACGAACAGCCCGAGCGGGTAGCCGAGCTGGTGCGCTCCCTGGACTGAGGGATCCGTCCCGCGGAACGCCGGACACGCGCGTGCCGCTCTTCGCCGAACGCGGCACGCATGACGACCTTCGTCGGCCGCGCTTCGTGTTCGATGGTCGGGCGTGGGACACGGGTCGTTCGGCACCGGGGCGCTCCCGCCCACGAAGAACGGTCAGGAGCGTCCTGGCCGTGTCGCCGACGATCCCGCTCCCGGCGCCCCGCACCGCCCCGGGTCCGTCCGGCCCGGGGCGGCGGCACGCGGATCAGCCCTCGACCGGGGCGGCCTCGTGCTCCTCCGCGCGGGAGGCGCCGCGGGCCAGGGACACCGCGACGATCGACACCAGAGCGGTGAACACCAGGTAGCCGGCGATCGGCGCCCACGCGTTGTCGAACCGCGACAGCAGCCAGGTGGCGATCAGCGGCGCGGTGCCACCGGCCAGGGCGGCACCGATCTGGTAGCCCAGGGTCACGCCGGTGTAACGGACTCGGGTGGAGAAGATCTCCGAGCACAGGGTGCCGATGGTGGCGGTCACCGGCGGCCAGAACACACCCAGGCCGAGCACGGTCGCCAGGACGAGCAGCGCCGTGCTGCCGGTGCCCAGCATCAGGAAGTACGGCGCGGCGAACAGGGCCAGCAGGATCGCGCCGGTCAGGTACACGCGCTGTCGGCCCCACCGGTCGGACAGGGCGCCGTAGACCGGGATGAGCACGCTGGCGACGACGGCGGCGAGGGTGACGGCGTTGAGGGCCTCGGTGTTCTCGAAGGACAGGGTGCCCGTCGCGTAGCTCACCACGAACGTGCCGAAGATGTAGAAGGGGGCGGTCTCCACGACCTTGGCGCCGACCGCCACCAGGACCGCGCGCCAGTGGAACCGGAAGGTCTCCACGACCGGCAGCCTCGCGACCGAGCCCTCCTCCTTGGCCTTCTGGAACGAGGGGGTCTCGTCGATGCCGGAACGGATCCACAGTCCCAGGAGCACCAGCAGAACGCTCGCGACGAACGGCACCCGCCAGCCCCACGCCTCGAACTGCGCGTCGGGCAACAGGGACATCAGGGTCAGGGCCAGGCTCGCCAGCAGCATGCCCAGGGTGATGCCCATCTGCGGAACACTGCCGAAGAGGCCGCGCTTCTTCTCCGGGGCGTACTCGTAGGCCAACAGGAGCGCACCGCCCCACTCGCCGCCGATGCCCAGACCCTGCACGATCCGCAGGAGGACGAGGAGGATCGGGGCCAGGATCCCGATGCTGTCGTAGGTCGGCAGCAGGCCGATGAGCATGGTGGCCCCGCCCATCAGCGACAGGGTGATGACCAGGGTCTTCTTCCGGCCGATCCGGTCGCCGATGTGAGAGAAGAACACGCCGCCCAGCGGACGGACGAAGAACGTCAGCGAGAACGTCAGGTAGGACAGCATCAGCGAGACGAGCGGGTCGTCCGACGGGAAGAACAGCTTGTTGAAGACGAGGGCGGCGGCGGTCCCGTAGAGGAAGAAGTCGAACCACTCGATGGTGCTGCCGGTCAGGCTCGCGATGAGGACCTTCGACGTGGGCGGCCCGGGCCGCACGGTGTCCGTGCTCATGTCCAGAACTCCTGGTGGGGTGGGGTGCCGCGGGCCGAGGGGCGCCGCGAGTACGCCGGAGCCTAGAACGCGGTGGCACGGATCACCGTTGTACGAACGGACGATATGGCGACCCCGTCGGTGTCGGCGTCGACAATCCGGCCCCGCCCGGCGGCCCCACCGTCGTCACCCGTGACCGGGCGGAGATCCCGCGGAGTCCGGATCTCCACCTCGACTCCGGGCGCGCAGGGTCAGCGACGCCAACAGCCGCTGGTCGGGGTCGTCCAGATCCAGGCCGGTCAGGGTACGGATCCGGCGGACGCGGTGACGCAATGTGTTGGGGTGGACGTGCAGCAGCTCCGCCGCCCGGGTGACGTCGCCGAAGGTGGCCAGGTACACCGCCAACGAGCGGTACTGCTCCTCGTCGAGGTCGTCGAGCCGGACATCCCGTAGGTGCGGGCGCTCGGCGAGGTCGTCGATGAGTTCGCGTAGCACGACGGAGGAGCGGACGTCCTCGAAGGCGGTGACGGTGAGTTCGGGGCGGTCCCGGACCACGTCCAGCGTGCGGCTGGCGACCTTCTTCAGGGCGGGTACGCCGCTCATGCGCGGAGCGACCCCCGCCAGGGCGGCCTGTACCGGGGTGCCCAGGTTGTGCCGCAGGGTCGTGACCAGGTCCCGGACCCACGAGCCGGGCGCCGCGTTCCCCGACGGCGCCGGCATGAGCAGGTACAGCAGCCCGCAGGCGGGGATGACCAGCGCGTCGCTGCGGTAGGAGGCCGCGTACACCGACGCCGTCTCCGCCGCCCGCTCCAGGAGCCAGGGGCGTCCGTCGGCGTCCCCGCCCAGGGCCAGGGCGATGACGGAGACCGGGGTCGCCGGATCGGCTCCCAGATGGCGGGCGAGGGCGTCGGTGTCGAACGCGCCGGTGAGCAGGCCGACGGCCAGTTCGGCGGGGTCGCCGCCGACGGATCTGGCGCCGCCGTGGGCGCGCATCAGGTGCGCCGCCGCCAACCGGGCGGCGCCGAGCAGGACCCGGGCGGCCGTGGCGGGCCGCTGGGCGCCGCCGATCTGCACCCAGATGCCGCCCAGCATCCGGTCCCCGGCCAGGATGCCCACCACCAGGCGGCGTTCGGCGCCCAGGTCGGGGCGTTCGGCCACTTCGACGACCTCGCCGGCGGCCAGGCGTTCGTTGACCCCCCACGCACGCAGGTGCGCCAGGAAGGACTCCGGACAGCCGCGCCCCAGGATGGTCCTGCGCCGGAGCTCGTCGGCGCCCTCGCCGGCGGCGGAGTAGGCCAGGACGGCGCCGGCGGAGTCCTCGATGCTCACCAGACCGCCGGTGAGCGTCGCCACCGTCTCCGCGAGGGAGAACAGGTCCCGGTGGCGGGGTTCGTCACCGGGGGTCTCCAGGACGGCCCGCACCAGGTCGGCGAACTCCTTCTCGGTCAGCCGGGGGTCGACGGACAGCACGGGCAGCCCGAGGGCGCGCAGGCGTTCCGCGCCCTCGCCCGGGTCGCCGGTGACGGCCACGGCCGCGACGGTGTCGGAGATCCGGTCGGCGAGCGCGGACGCCTCCTCACCCGGAACGACCGCCAGCGTGCCGACCGGCAGGGGTTCGCCGTCGTGGGCGATGGTGACCGAGCGCACCACCGCGCCCAGCCCGCGCGGTGCCGCCATGAGCCCGTGCACGGATTCGTCCAGGGCGTCCAGGAGGCTCTTGAGGGTCCGTCCGGGTTCAGTCACGGTCGATCTCCGCGGGGTTCGGGTCGAGGCCGACCTGTTCGAGGGTGTGTGCGCCGATCGCGGCGAGCAGGGGCGCGTCGTCGGAGCAGTCGGCGAGCAGGACACCGAGGAGCAGGGCCCAGGCCCGGGCCCTGCTCCACACGTGGGGGTCGACGACCCCGGCCGCGTCCACCCGGGTGCGGAAGGCGGACCGGTCGGCCGGGCCGAAGAGCAGCCAGGCCACGGCCAGGTCCGAGGCGGGATCACCGGAGGTCAGGTCGCCGAAGTCGATCACCGCGGCCAGATCCCGGCCGTCGTCGGTGACCAGGACGTTGGCGGGATGCAGGTCGCCGTGCAGCCACAGGGGAGGTCCGGGCCAGACCGGCGCGGTGGAGAGACCGTCCCACAGGGCGGTGAGCCGCGCGCGCCGGTGGGGCGGCCCGTCGGCCAGGCGCCGGCGCAGCCCGGCGTCGCGGTCGGCGAGGGGGACGCCTCGGAAGGGGTTCACGGGGGCGTCCGCGGGCGCGGGGACGTGCAGGCGGACGACGAAGTCCGCCAGCGGGGCGACGAGCCCGCCCCGATCGGCGACGGGAACGGTGGCCGCGGGCCGCCCCTCGAACCAGGGGACGACCGACCAGTGCCAGGGGTAACCGCGGCTGGGGCCGCCGACGCGCACGGGCGTGGGCACCGGGGTGTCCAGGCGCGCGGCGATCTCCCCGAGCCGCCGCTGCTCGTTGCGCGCGAGCCCGGCGGCCCGCTCCCGGCGCGGCATGCGCACGGCCAAGGCGTCGCCCAGCCGCAGGATCACGTTGTCCCAGCCGTGGGCGACGAGGCTGAGGGGTGGGTCGGCCAGATCGGGGTGTTGATCGGCCAGCAGGGATCGGACCAGAGCGACGGTGACGTCCACCTCGGCCTCGGGGATGTCCATCCCTTCATTTTGCGGCACGGGGAGGTGTGCCGGCCTCCGCCCCGAGCCCCGGCGTCCCCGAGACGCACATGGTCGATCCGGCACCCGGTGTCCGGGGGAGCGGGTCACGGCCGAGGTCCTGGAAGGGCCGGAACGGCCCCTCGGACGATCCTCCGTCCCGAGGTCGGAGCCGGACCGCGCGAGACGCGCGAGCCGCCCCGCGACGCGGCCGTGAAGGTGTTCCGCGAACCGCCCGAACCGGAGGTCGAGGGGTCAGGGCCCGGTCGGCCAGTGCGCCGTGATGTCGTCGACCGTGGTCACCACGGCCGCGTGCATGGACAGTGCCCGCATCGCCGCCCGCTGCCTGTCCTCCTCGTAGGAGGCGGTCGCGTCGGCCGTCACCACCACGCGGAACCCGTGCTGGAAGGCGTCCCGTGAGGTGGCGTCCACGCAGCAGTCCGCCGTCAGTCCGCACACCACCACCCACGACGTGCCCCCGGAGTACAGCCCGCGGGCGAGGTCGGTGCCGTGGAAGGCCGAGTAGCGGCGCTTGACCACCACCTCCTCGTCCTCGCGCGGCGCCAGGGCGAACCACTCCGCGCCCGCCGTGCCCGCCACGCACGGTTCCCGTTCCACGAGCCGTTCGCGCGGGATGTCCACCAGCCCCCGGTGCCACCGCGAGGCGTCCCACGGTTCGTCCAGGTCCTGTTCCAGGCGCACCCACACCACGCGCACCCCCGCGGCGCGGGCCCGCTCCACCAACCGTCGGGTCCCCGCCACGGCCGCGGCCACCCGTTCGCGGCCCGCGGCGTCGATCCAGGAGAGGCGGTCCGGATCGGCGAAGTCCCGTTGCAGGTCCACGACGAGCACGGCCGCCTCCCCCGGTGCACCCGGCACCGGGCGGAGGCGGCCTGTGACGTCGGTGACGGATCCCGTCACCCGGCGCCCTCACCGGCCGGGCCGGGGCGCAGCAGCGGCATGACCCGCTCCCCGAACTCCGTCAGATCGGAGTGGTAGTCCGGGAAGATCAACATCAGCCCGTCCAGTTCGGCGAACTCGACGGTCTCCCGGATCCGCGCCGCCACCGTCTCCGGGGACCCGGTGACGAACGGCGTCTGGAACGCCTCGTCCTCGGGCCGTTCGGCGGTGGACGACATCGCCCGCTCCAGGGGCAGCCCCCAGGACACCTTCATGTTGACCAGCGCGTCCACGTCGGCGCCGCGCCCGTACTCCAGCCGCCGGGCCTCGGCGGCCTCATCGGTGTCGGCCATGATGACGGTGAGCATCGAGTAGGTGCGGATGCTCCGCCCCTGCTTCTCCGCCCGTGTCTTGACGTCGAGGCTGGCCTCGCGCAGTCCCGGAAGGTCCTGCGAGGTGAGGAACGAGCCGTCGCAGTGCCGGGCCTGGAACTCCAGGCCCGTCTCCGAACGGCCCGCCGCGATCAGCGTCGGACGTCGCTCGGGGTGCGGCAGCGACCGGCAGTCGTCCAGCTGGAAGAACTCGCCGTCGTGGCTCACCGACGGTTCCGTCCACAGGCGTTCGAGCACCGAGGTCCACTCCTCGGTGTACCGGTAGCGGTCCGCGTGCGACAGGGTCTCGTTCCACAGACCCATCTGCTCGAACTCCTTGGCGTAGGCGCCGACCACGATGTTCATCCCGGCCCGCCCGCCACTGATCTCCTGGAGGGTGGTGTACATCTTCGCGGCGATCGCCGGGTGGAACAGGTTGGTGTGGATCGTCGCCCACACCTTGACCCGTTCGGTGGCCTCGGCCAGCCCGGCCATCATCGTCATGGACTCCAGGGTCCGGCCCCAGTGGTCGGTGGCGCCGTCGTAACCGCGCCACTTGCCCATGGACATGATGAAGTCCAGGCCGTACTCCTCCGCCAGGACCGCCGCACGGCGGTTGTAGGCGTAGGTCGCCTCCGGGTGCGGTGCCGTCTCGGAGACGATCCACCCGCCGCTGCCGATCGGCAGGAAGATCCCGTACTCGGTGTCGGCGGCCCGTGTCCCGCCCGTTTCGGACAACTCAGATCCCTCGCTCGTGCTGTTCCATGGTGTTCTCCTCCGGTGCCCGCGCCGTTCCCGACGGTCCGGTCGTCACTCGTCCTCGGCGGGCCAGGTGATGTTGCCGGCCACGTAGACGGACTCCAGGTAGTGGGGCTCGAACAGGGGCTCCAGGTCGGGGACCTCGTCGAGGACGCCGTTGTCCACCAGGTTCGAGGTCTCGGCCTCGGTCAGGGACAGGTCGATGTACCCGGGGCTGGAGTCGTCGGGGGTGGAGGCGCGCACCAGCTCGCTCTCGGACTCCCAGACCTTCAGGTTGTGCTCGACGTCGTACTCACCGGTCTCGTCGAAGGTGGCGGCCTGCTCGACGCACTCCTGGCCGTTCTCCTGGCAGTGCTCGAACGCCTTGCCGATGGCCCGCAGGAAGTCCTCGACCACGGTCGGGTTCTCGGCGGCCCACTCGGAGTTGGCCCCCATGACACCGAAGGAGCCGACCACCCCGAAGTCCTCGGGCAGCCACTCGGTGTACTCCTCGCCCATGGCGTCCAACTGGTTGGGCTCGTTGGAGCGGTACGCGGCCAGCGCCTGGACCTGGTCGCGCGGCAGGATGCTCGGGTCGTAGCCGGTCTCGACCTGCTCCACGGCGTCCAGGTCGACGTCGGCGGCGAGCAGCATCGCCTCCAGCGGGGCGCCCAGCATGCCCGGGCGGCCCAGGGTCTTGCCCTCCAGGTCCTTGAGGTCCTCGATGTCGGGCTTGGTCAGCAGGGAGGCGATCGGCACGTGCCCGTAGGTGGCCAGGCCGACGATCTCGTGGTCGTTCTCGTTGGCCTGTACGACCTCGCCCTCGTTGGCCAGCGGGGTGAAGTGGGCGGTGCCCGCCGACACCAGCTGCGAGTTGGCCATGATGTCGCCGACCCCGGCCTGGACCTCGACGTCCAGGCAGACGGCGTCGAAGAAGCCCAGTTCCTCGGCCGCGAACACCTCCAACTGGCTCACCGATGCCTGGAAGTAGTAACCGGTGATGTAGGTGACGGTCCCGGCCGCGCGGTTGGTCTCGCAGCGCTCCTCGTCGATGGCCATCGCCGTCGTGGGGTCCTCCTCGGTGGAGGCCTCGGAGCCGCCGCAGGCGGCGGTCGCCAGGACCGCCGTGGCCAGTGCCGCGGCACCGAGGTACCGCGAGAGCGATGTGGTGGGGGTGATCATCTGGGAGTTCTTTCGTTCGTTGGACAGGGTGTGGGGGTGGGATCTGCGGGTCTAGGTGGAGGCACGCCGCTGCGATTCGTGCCAGAAGAGCACCCGTCGCTCGACGGCGGTGACCAGCGCCAGCATGAGAACGCCCATGGCGGCGAGGCAGGCGATCGCGGCGTAGACGGATTCGAGGCGGGCCGTGGAGGCCGCGTTGCGGATCATGGTGCCGAGGCCGCCGGTGCTGCCCGCGGCCACGAACTCCGCGACCACGGCGCCCACGATGGACAGGGGCATGACCACGCGCAGCGCGGCGAACGTGTAGGGCAGGCCGTAGAGGATGCGCGCCCGCCACAGCACCTCCGCGCGGGAGGCGTGCAGGGTCTCGAACACGTGCAGGACGGAGGGGGGCACCGCCCGCAGGCCGGTCGTGACGTTGATCAGCACGGGGAAGAACGTGATGATCGCGGTGACGACGACCTTGGGCGTCATGCCGAACCCGAACGCCAGCACCAGCCCTGGCGCCAGGGCCACGACCGGGGTCACGTTGAGGACCACCGCCAGCGGCATGAGCGCGCGCCGGACCACGGGGACCTCGGACATCACCAGTGCCAGGACGAACGCGGTGCCCGCGCCGCAGGCCACGCCGGCCAGGGCGATCGACAGGGTGGTCCACGCGTTGGTGAGGAACACCTCCGGCCGGTCCACCAGGGCCAGCCCGACCTCGGAGAGTTCGGGAAGGATGTAGGGGTGCTCGGTGGCGATCGCCGACCAGATCAGCCCCAGCACCAGGACCAGGACCGTGGTGGGCGCCCAGGTGGCGGGGTGCAGCGGTCCGCGACGGGTCGATCGTCGTCGTCGCGGGGCGGGGGTCGTCCGCCGTGGGGCGGGTGCGGACCGGACGGGGGCTTTGGCGGTCATCTCGATGCTCTCGCTCACAGCGGTACGAGGTCGTCGGGGGCGGCACCGGCCTCCCAGGCGGATTGGAGGGACGCGCGGACGCGGTCCTCCAGTGCGTGCATGCGCGGCCCGGTCACCACGGAGGCGTCCCGGGGGCGGGGCAGATCGATCGGCAGCACCTCGTGGACGCGACCGGGGCGGGCCGACATGACGACGACCTCGTCGGAGAGGGTGACCGCCTCGCGCACCGAGTGGGTGACGAAGACGACCGTCGTCGCCCGGCGCTGCCACAGGACCAGGAGTTGCAGCCGCAGCGCCTCCCGGGTGAACTCGTCCAGGGCGGAGAAGGGTTCGTCCATGAGCAGGAGCTCGGGGCGCATGCCGAAGGCGCGGGCGATGGCCACTCGCTGTTGCTGCCCGCCGGAGAGTTGGTGCGGGTACCGGTGGGCGACGTCGCCCAGGCCGACCGCCCGCAGCAGGTCGTCGGGGTCCTCCCCGCCGGTGCCGGCGCGGCGGTTGACGCTGCGGGGCAGGGTGATGTTGCGACGCACGTTCCGCCAGGGCAGCAGGGCCGGGGCCTGGGGGACCAGGCCGATCGCCTTGGCCGAGCACAGGGCGCGGGGGGTCGAACCGAAGAGTGAGACCTCGCCGGCGTCGTGGTCCTCCAGTCCCGCGATCACCCTGAGCAGGGTGGATTTCCCACAGCCGCTGGGGCCGATGAGGCTGACGAAGCGGCGCCGTCCGATGTCGAGGTCGATGGACTCCAAGGCCGGACGGTGGGGATCACCGCCCGCGTAGGTCTTGGTGAGGCCGCGTACGCGGATGCCGTCGGTGAGGTCGGTCGAGGGGTGTGTCATGCCCGCTCCTCATGCTCTGTGCGCACATGGTCGCACACGGTCGCGATCGAGGGCACGTCGATGGTGCGCAAGGCGATCAACCGAGGGGGGAGCGGGGGCGGGGGCCGGTGACACCGGCCGTCGTAAGGGGGAAGTCCACGGGAGGCACCCTCCGGGTGTCGGTCCCCGGGCACGACGGACCGGGGACAGGCGATGGAGAGCGGGTGGAAGAGGGGATCGACGGCCCGCGGGGTTCATGTGACGAGGTGAGACGCTAAGGAGCTTCGATTAACTCTGCATGAAGGCTCCGTCACGTACCGATATCGAGTATGCGCACACGGTTCTCCGGGTCCAGGAGCGCGACCGTGATCCGGTGGGTGGCGAACGCGCTGGGCAGCCAGGCGCCGCGACCGAACAGCTTGGCCAGGGGTTCGCCCAGGACCAGTAACACCCGGGCTCGGGGGAAGTGGGTGTCGCGCAGCCAGGACAGCTTGAAGGCGTCGGCGATGACCTTGTTGCGCTGTGACGACTTCATCTGACCGGCGAAGGGCGAACACTGGACGAGCAGACCCGGTGGATCCCCGTCGGCGCAGTCGACGCCGATCCGGGTGCCGTCCGCGAGCGTGAACTCACGCGGCGCCAGGTCCAGACCGAGTTGCGCGGACAGGGCTCGGGCCAGCTCGGTGTTGTCGGGTCGGACCGGCCGGGCGAGGGTGTCCGCGGGCGCGTGTGCCGCTGTTTCCCTCATGGTGAAGAAGACTTTAGTGCACAAGTGTCCCAAGGGTCGCGTCACTCGGCCTTTGTCGCGCGGGTCCTGGCACGGGTCGTCTGTGCTCACCTGGGATTTTGGCGGATTATTTTTGTGTCGAGTTTCACACGAACCGCAAAGGTGGGATGTTTACACTGGAACCCCGTACCAGAAGGGGGTTCGGGCTCCACGCGCTCCGTACGCCCACGTGCTCCACGTCGTCCTCCCGATGGTCCCCCGGGGTTATCGGAGAAAGTCGGAAGGCGGAAGAGAAAAGGTTTTTCCTTTCGGTATCCGAGAAGTCGGAGTTCAACCTTCACCGGGGGCTTCGGTGCCTTCCCGGAGGCGGGACGACCACTTCGCGTCGACCTCCGCGAGCAGATCCACGTCATGGTGGTCGGCCAGGAGCAGCAGCTGACAGAACACGTCCGCCAGTTCGGACCGGAACCCCGCCGCCATCTCCTCCGGGGTACGGCCCTTGGTGCGCGTCCCGCCCGACATGGCCAGGAACGCCTCGGTCAACTCGCCGACCTCCTCGTGCAGCTTGAGCATGAACCACGCGGAGTCCCGCTCGATGCCGTGCCGCTCCGCGTAACGGTCGGACACCGCGCCGACCCGCGCGGTGAGAGTGTGAAAGTCCATGGATCCGCCCCTTGCCCTGAGATCACGCTCTTCGAGGGAACGGATCGTAACGGCCCGTCACGACGGACCGGAACCGCGTCCGGGGATCGCGGAAGGAACGACGTTCTTCACCCGGCCGGAACGCGCACCGTCCGCACCGTTCTTCACACCGGGGCGCGCGCCCTCCCCCCGAGGCCGGGCGGCGCGCCTCCCCGGAGCCTCCCGGGACGCTCGGCCGCGTCTACGATCCCGGCGAGGAGACGGCACGCAACATCCGCAGCTGACCCATCTCGGCGGCGTTCTTCATCAGTTCGGCGTTGACCCACGCCGCGGTGTCCGCCACGGTCATCCCGGACCCCTCCGGCCACGGGAAGGGGGCGGGCGCGTCCAGGTCGACGGTGGGCAGCACCCGCGTCCACTCCTCCCGCAGGCCGACCAGCCGCGCCACCACACCCTCCGGACCCGGCCAGTCCACGGCCTCCCGGTCCCGGGGGACCCGGCCGGCCAGGTGGTCGAGGGTGACCTCCCACCACCAGCCGATGTGCCAGCTCAGCCAACCGATGGTGGGGACCGGCACGGGATCGGGCTCGGTGTCGGCCCAATCGGGGGACCAACCGTCGCCCTCCGGGCGCATCGTCCAGCAGAGGCCGGCCGGTTCCCAGAGGACGTCCTCGGGGACCAGCCGGTCCAGGTGGTACTCCAGCAGCCCCCAGGTCAGGTCGAACTGGCGGCGCAACAGGTCGGTACGGACATCGCTCATGCGGGGCAGCCTGACACACGCGCCCGCTCCGCCCCAGCGGTTTTTCACCCGGCGGGTCGCACCGGCTGCACCAGATCGGTCACCCACTCCTCTTGGGGGCGGTCGCCGGGCGTCCAGTACACCTCGCGGCAGACGCCGGCGAGCCCCAGGCCGTGCTCGCGCGTCCAGTCGACCAGCGCGGCCCAGGTCTCCCCGATCCCGGCGACCTCGCCCCGGTGGGTGGTCACGGCCGCCTCGCAGCCCGGCAGGGTGGAGACCTCCAGCCCGGGGGCCGCGTCGACCCCGTCGGGGACCACGAAGCCGGCGGTCACGGTCATCCCGGTCGCCTCCTCGGACTCGTCGTACCGGTAGAAGGCGATGCCGGGACCGACGTCGATCCCGGCTGCCGCCAGGACCCCCGCCACCTCGGGATAGAGGGGGCCGAGCACGGGGCCGACGTTCTCGGGGCCCGGGCCGGGGATCTCGCGCGTCAGCGTGGCGATCCGCTGTGGCCCGACCCACCGGACCTCGGCGGTGATGGTGGTCGATGTGGACATGGCGGGCAGTCCTTCCCTGCGTCGGAGATAGGCGTCGATCCGGTCCAGGCGGGCGCGGCGCTCCACGATGTCCCGCCGCAGCTCCGCGCTCGCGGCCCGGAGGATCTCCCGCTCCCTCCCGGGATCGGGGTCGTCGCACACGATGCGCGCGATGTCCTCCAGACCCAGCCCGAAACCGCGCAGCTGGACGATGCGGCTCAGCCGGGTCAGCTGCCCGACCTCGTAGGACCGGTACCCGGTCACGGGGTCGACCCGGGCGGGTGTGAGCAGCCCGATCCGGTCGTAGTGCCGGAGCATCCTGACGCTCACCCGGCCGATCGACGCGAACTCTCCGATGGTGAACATGACACCTCCACGTTCGGGCCTGACACCGTGTCAGGGTCAAGGGGCGCGTCACGACGGCCTTCCGGCCGGTGCCCTCCATGATCGCTCCGCGGTACGGCCGCCGAGGGGAGCCCGGCCGGGGCAGGGGCCGCCGGCCGTGTTCCCCGGAGGGGCGGACCGTGTTCCCGCGCCTTCTCGTCCCCGCGCCTCCTCGGCTACGCTCACCCCCCATATCGAGCGCCCGCGGCACCCGCGCCGCCGCTCCCACCCCTCGGAGCCCCACCGTGTCCCACGACCCCCCTCCCTCCCACGGCGCCCCTTCTCCCGGCAAGGCCGGGTCCACCGGAACCCAGGTGGCCCTCGGTCTCGGCATCGGCTGCCTCGGTCTGGTCGTCGCCGGATCCGTTCTCACGATCGGCGGCGTCCTCCTCGCCCGCGAACTCGGCCAGGACCTCGCCCCCTCTCCCGGCGTCTCCTCGGAAGAGGTGCCGGCGGAACCCACGGACGGGTACACGGCCCAGACCCTCGTCGCCGAACTGGACACGCTGTACCCGCTCCCCGACGCGCGCGACGAGTCGTCGTCGTGCGCCTCGGAGGATGACGGCTGCCTCGCCCTGGTCACGACCGATCTCGTGTCGGTGTACGAGATGCCCGACGCGGACTCCGCTGCCCGGCGGGCGGCCGGAACGGAGACCGGCGACGCCCGCCAGGCGGGCCGGTTCGTGCTGTTCTGGCCCGAGGATTCGGCCCAGTCCCTCCTGGAGCGCGACAAGCTGCACACCAAGGCGATCGTGCTCGTGGGATAGGACCCGGTGGGCCCCGACCGAGGTCAGGGGCCCACTCGACGGCGCGCCGAAGCGGTCGGGAGCGCGGAAGACCGGTGGCGTAGGGAGGGCGCGTGTTCGCGGGCGGTGGATACTCGGCTGTGTGCCCGCAGTGGTATCCGGTAGACTCTGGCCTCGGTGGCGTCAGCCCTGCTCACGCGGGTCGGTCACGGGCCTCTAGCTCAATTGGCAGAGCAACGGACTTTTAATCCGTGGGTTCAGGGTTCGAGCCCCTGGGGGCCTACCCACAAAACCCCAGGTCAGAGGCCATTTTTGAGGTCTCGGTCCTGGGTTCTTCTCGTTCCAGGTGCCCGCTGATTGCTCGGAGCTCGCTCTTTTGTCTTGACCGTGCCTCCCACCTCCCGAGCATCCTCGCTCCGCGCTCTTCCGCCGGGGCGCCGTCACGCCGTTCCCGCCCCGGCCCCGGACACGAGCCCACGTACGTCCACCAGCGCCCGCTGCGCCGCTGAACACCCGTTGGTGGTCCTGGTACGTGCTGTGGACGTGCAGGCCCGCTGAATGCCGCACATCGCCCCAGCCCGAACCGCTGTCGTTGGCGTCTGAGAGGGCTGGACGGGGCCTTCGCCCTTGGTCGCCGCCCCGCCCTACGTGAAGAGGAACTGCCCACTTGGGTATGTGTCTGGATTGCGAAGGGCCCACCCGAAGCGGCTTCTACCTGCACTGATAACGCGCACGGGGCGGGCCGTACTAATGGGCCCACCTATCGGCCCGGTCACAGGCCCTCTGGAAGGCCCAGTCACAGGCCCTGCCACAGGCCCACCCCCGATAAATAGCGTTTCAGTTCCTTATGGCCAGGTAAGTGCGAATGCGGTCGGCCAGCTCGGCGAACTCGTCCTCCACCGGTTCGGACTCCACAGCCGAGGACCTGGCCGGGTAGTCGCTCGGCTCGGCCGAGCGCGGTCGGGGAACCGCGGCAAGGTCGAGGTAGGGGCGTACCAGGGCTCCGGCGATCTGGTCGGGGTCGGCGTCCACCACATCCTCCCCTGCGAACGGTGTTGAGCGGTCGCGGTAGGCCTGCTCCCAGCGAGTC
This sequence comes from Nocardiopsis sp. N85, assembly GCF_028882275.1. Taxonomy (GTDB): domain Bacteria; phylum Actinomycetota; class Actinomycetes; order Streptosporangiales; family Streptosporangiaceae; genus Nocardiopsis; species Nocardiopsis lambiniae. The sequence goes on along the minus strand of NZ_JARBUT010000026.1, from coordinate 12,497 downwards.
GGGGATGCGGACGCCCCGGCCGCCCAGACGCTCTGCTCCGGGAAGCCGGGCGGGTCGGAGAGCAGGTCACGGCCTTGCTTAACGTGCCCGGGGTTGCCGCCGGGCGTCGGCGCTGCGGGCAATGCGCGGGGTACTTGGGTGGGACGGTCCAGCCGTGGACTGAAGATCGTGGCCAGGGCTGTGGCCAGTAGCGCTGCGGTCAGGGCCCACACGCGCCCGGCCATGCTGTCGCAGGGCCGACGGTGACGGCCGGTAGTAGGGTGACGCATGATTTCCTCCTGCTGGTGTCAGGTGGGGATCACGCCCCGGCCGGTGTGCCAGCACCAGCCGGGGCGCTTCGTTTTCAGGGTCGCGGGGGTGTTCACGCCAGGAGCGCCGTGGAGCGCGGTGCCCGCAGGCGGGCGCGTCCCTCCACCAGTGCGCGGGTGCGGTGCACGTCCAGGGCACGGCCGTCCATCGCCACCGCGAACCACACCCGCTTGCCCACACCGCAGGCGTAGGCCCCGCACGCCTCGCGCGTGAACGCCCGGATCAGCCCGAGCCCGCGTCCGTGGTCGCCGGTCACCCAGGCCAGCTCCTCCGGCTGGGGGAACACCGGCACGGTCGGCCCGGTGTCGTACACCTCGACCACCCCGCAGCGGCCCGGTCGCGCCCAGACCTCCACACCGACCTCGGGGCGGCCGTGCAGCAGGGCGTTCGTGAACGCCTCACTCACCGCCAGCCGGGCCACGCCCAGCCCTGCCTCGTCCACCCCTGCCGCCGCCAGTGCCCCGTCCGTGAGACACCGGGCCAGACCCACGTCCTCCGGTCCCGGGCGCCTCCAGACGCACATGACTTCGTGCACCGCACATCACCTCGCTGTCGTCACCGATGCGAAGCGGGCCGCGTCGCCGCTCACTTCCGGCCCGCTGTGCATCCATCATGATTTGCAACAACGCAAATTACAAGCGCAGCAAGTTGATTTGCGTACAATGAGTGATAATGCGTGCTTCCCCTGGGTGGGAAGATGACAGCGCCGGTATCGCGACGGACAGGAGGTGGAGATGCCCGAGGGCACTCCCGCGCACGGTTCCCCCGCCCGCAGGCACTACCTGGTCAGCCAGCTCAAGCGGCTACGGGTGCAGACCGGCCTGTCCCAGGAAGAGGCCGCCGAGGAGATGGGCTGGCACAAGTCCAAGGTCTCCCGCATGGAGAACGGCAAGTGGAAGCGTCTGAGCAGCCCGGAGATCGACGCTCTCTGCCGCCTCTACAAAGCGGCCGACGATCTCCGTGAGGAATTGGCCCACATCGCCAAGGCCGCCAGCCGCAACCGCACCTCCGCCTGGTGGAACGCCTACGAGGATGTCCCCGGCGGCGCCTACTACCCGCTGGAGTACGAGGCCGGGCAGATCTTCGAGTACACGATCGGCCTGTTCGGCGGCCTGGCCCAGCACCCCGACTACATCCGCGCTCTCATGGGTCGGGGCGCCGTTCCCGACGAGGCCGAGCGCGAGCGCAGGACCCAAGCCCGCCTGGAGCGCGCCCACAGCATCCTGCACCGCGACGAACCGCCGCAGATGTGGTGGGTGATCGACGAACCCGTCCTCACCTGCCAGGTCGGCGGCCCCGGCACGATGCGCGCCCAACTGACACACCTCCTGGAGCTGAGCGACCACCCCAGGATCGACCTCCAGATCCTGCCGCAGGCCGAGGGCATGAGCCTCAACTACGGCTTCAGCCTGCTCTGGCTCGGGGACGACCAGGTCGGCCACGTGGACGTGCCTCCCCAGGGGCTGCTGTTCGACGCCCCGGAGGACGTGCAACACCATGAGCTGAGGTCCCACCACCTCCGGGCGGCGGCGCTGTCCCCCGAGAGGTCCCGCGACCTGATCCGGTCCCGGATCGCCGAACTCGACTGAGGAAGGTTCCCCACATGAGCACCCAGAGCACGCCCTGGCACAAGTCCAGTTACAGCAACGAGGCCGGGACCTGCGTGGAGGTCTCCGAAGGCCCGGTGACGCGCGTGCGCGACAACCAGAACCTCCACGTGCAGCCGCTGGACTTCACCCCGGGCTCGTGGGCGCACTTCCTCGGTGGCCTGAACACCGACTGACCGCTGGTGCCCGCCGAGGCCGGCGGGCACCGGGCGTTCACCGTTGGAACTGGGCTTTGACCAGTGAGGATCCCTCGAACTCCTCGGGGATCGCGTCCATGAGCACCTCGTCCACGGTCTCGCCGAGCCACTGGTTGGAGTTGCGCCGCACGCCCTGGCGCTTGAACCCGGCCTTCTCATAGGCACGGATGGCTCCGGTGTTCGGGGCGAGGACGGTGAGGTACACGCACCGCAGATTGGTGACGTGGAAGGCGTAGTCCAGCACCAGGCGGGTGGCCTCCGTTCCCACACCCTTGCCGCGGGACTCGCCCAGGGCCACCACGTACTCGCCGTTGCGGCGCATCTGGTCGATGTACACCTGGGCCAGGCCCACGGGGCGAGGCTCCTGCCCGGTCAGGCCGTAGACGGTGAACCGCAACTCCCGGTCCGATGCCCGCGCGTAGCCCTCCAGAAGGATGTCCCGGGTGCTCTCCACCGGCTGTGGTGTCTGCCGGTTGTAGCCGACGATCGTCGGGATCGACTGCTCCCACCGCCAGTACTCCTCCACGAGATCGGCGCGTAACGGGCCGATCCCGGCCCTGTCGCCACGCAGCCAGATCAACGGTTCACTCACGTGTTCTCCTCCGAGGTGGGGGTGATGGTCAACAGGGCCGTGCACCTGCGAGTGCTCTCCGGTTCGGCCACGGGCAGGCCTTCGGCCTCGACCCAGGCGTGCAGGCGGATGGGGTCGGTGATCACTCCGTGGTGCCAGCGCACTCGCTTGCCGAGCAGGGCGAGTGCCACCACCACGGCGACCGATTCTTCCAAGCAGGCGACCCGCACGGGCGAGAACAGGCCGAGCCGCCGTACGGCATGGACGGCGTTCTCCGCCTCTGGAAGCGTGGCCATCCGGCCGCCGCCGCGCCATGCCCGGACCAGACGCACCATGCGGCCCATCCGAGCCGAGCGCGGTCCGGCCCGCATGACGGCCAGGGAGACGGGCAGGGCCACGGTTGCGGCGATCCGGTACCGCGCGGGGACGCTGGGGAATTCCGAGAAGCCCATGGGCAGCTCCTGTACGCCCCAGCTCGGTTCCCACCGATGGCCGGCCACCATCGCCGCGGAATCGCGATCTGTTCTCCACTTCCGGGCAGCCGCTGGGGAAAGGACCCGCACCGTCCCTGTCCTGTAGTGGACGACCACCGTTGCGGAGCCGAGGTCGCAGGCACGTTCTTCAGTAGCCGGAGTCATTGCAAAACCGCCTTGTCCGGGAACCATTCGGGGGCTGGAGCGCGGTGTGCTGTGCGCAACCATGCCTCGGTCGCCACCGTGGACTCGATCTGCGCCAGCTCCTCACCGATGCCCAGTGCGGCACGGGACAGCGAGTTACGTAGAGCGGACACGTTGATCAGCCCCTCCTGGGCCAGGTGGCCGTCCACGAACTCCATCAGGAAGGGCAGGGATCGCCGCAGCCCCTCGTGGTGGTCACTGGAGGCGTCGCCCTTGGTGGTGCGCGCCAACAGCTTTGCGGGGAACAGGTCCCGCATCGCGTCGGCCATGACCGGCTTGTAGCGAGCCGGGCCGGGCAGGTCCTCCATGGGGACGCTCAGGTAGGCGTTCACCACCTGGGAGTCGAAGTAGGGGTTGTGCAGGGGGACCCCGGCAGCCTGGGCCAGCTGCACATCCGCTCGCGCGGTGCGCCCGGCGTGGATCATGGTCCGCTCCAGCATCCGGCGTGTTCGTCCCCGGGGCGAGGCATCCTCGACGCCCTGCGGTACGGGCGAGGTGATTCGTACCCAGGTCGGTACGGGATCGGGGTCCGCCCTGGAACGGGCTGCCCGCAAGGCGTTGAGGACCGACATCCTGCGGACGTGGGCCCACCGGACGGCCTCCTGGAAAGCGTGCCGCACCCGTCCTCGGTGCAGCAGTTCCACCAGTTGGTACGGGGGAGTCAGTAGCAGGGCGTCTCCGCCATCGCCGGTCATGTGCATGTCCGAGTCGACTTCCTGCGACAGCCACCGCAACTGGGCGGAGAAGTAGGCGTACGAGACCGTCGACGGTGCGGGTTCGTCGGTGGGTGGAACACAGTCCAGGCCGCCATAGGGGGAATGCTCCCGACCCAAGGGGAGGAGGCGGTGGAGCACTGCGGGATGCTGCGCCGCTTCGCGGGCGTAGTCCAGGTCGCCGCCGTAGAGTACACCGTCAGGGTGCACGGTCACCCCGACGATCTCTCGGCCGCGCGGCGCCAGTCGTTCGGCGGCCAGGAGGCCGAGTGCCGTGGAGTCGAAGCCACCGGAGAAGTCCGTGCTGGGCCTCGCGGCGCGGTCCACACGAACCGCCACGGCCCCTTCCAGCGCCGACCGCAACCGCTCTCCATGACCGGAGCCGACATCCTTGGGTTCCCACACCCGCCCTGCCACAGGTTCAGTGCCTTTGCTGAGGACGAGTCGGTGCCCGGCGGGAACCCTCTCGGCCCCGGTGAAGTACGAACCGGTGCCATGCTCTGCCGTGTCGGGGCCGATCAGCCGCTCCACCACCTTGGCGAGGTCGACCTCAACAGAGCCGTACAGCCCGGCCAGGAGCCGGGAACTCGAAGCCCACAACACCCTGTCCTCGGTTCTGCGGATGTAGAGAGGCAGTGCCGAGGTCAGATCCGTCCACAGAGTGACGGACCCGGGGGTCACCTCGACCACCACATAGCTTCCCGGCCACCGCCAGGCCACATCGCCGGGGACGGCCGGCGCCGTGGCCCGGTGAAGCTCGGCGGACTCGACGGCACAGGTGCCGAACACCAGGACATGCCGTTCACCATGCGCAGCGGTGACGAGTTCGCGCTCGGGCCACTCGGTGCTCATCCACACCCCGGGGACGTTCGGGCTCACCGGGACGGCGTTCGCAGGACGTAGGGGAATGGGGCCGGTGGAACCACCGAACCACATGGCGATCCTTATCCGTTCGGGAGAGCGTCCACGTCCGCCGCGCGGAGGCAACGGCCGTGGACGCCTCGGCGAGTCAGTTGTAGGGGTTGCGCTTGTTCTCGTTCTGGGCCCGGCCCTGGCCGAGCGTCAGGTCGGCGGCGTCGCCGAGCTCCACCAGCACCTCTTCGGAGAGCTCTCGGGCCTCCGCCTCTGGGGTGTCCATCCGCACTCGCTTCTCCACTTTTGTGAACCTTCCGCCTACGTGGCGATCGACGGTTCTACGTTCTGTTACTTGGCAGCTTTCGTGGAGGCTTGTTGCAGGGAGATGAGCGCGCTTCCGAGACACAGGAGTGCAGGATGGGAGTGCGATTCTCTGAATCTCCGCCTCTGGGAAGGCAGGCGTGCCACACTGCTTTTGACCCGGACCAGTGGGGAAAGCTATGGCGCGTGCTCCAAAAAAACCAAACACCCAGCTCTCAGAACTCTTGGACGAGGCCGGAATGCCAGCCAAAGGGCTCGCTCGAAGAGTGGTGGCCCGGGGTAAGGAGCAGGGGCTGGCCTTCTCCTACGATCACAACAGTGTCCGCCGGTGGTTGTCGGGGGAGCGGCCACAGCGGCCGACCCCTGCGATCATCGCTGGAGTCCTTTCTGAGGCGTTGGGCCGTCCGGTGCTTCCTGAGGATTGTGGGCTTCCCACCGACGAAAGCCGAACTCTCGAGTTCACCCTCTCCTGGACTGCGGGAATCAGTTCGGCCAGCCAGCTTTACCGCGATGACGGGGAGCATCGGCGCGATCTTCTCAGTGGGTACTCTACGGCGGCTTATCCCAAAGCGACCGTGCGGTGGCTCACCCAGCCTTCTACGGCTGGCCCATCCCACCGTGGCCGGATCCGTGTCGGACGTCCAGAGATCTCGGCCATCCGGCAGATGACACGCGCTTTCCGTGACCTGGACAATCGCGTCGGTGGAGGCCGTATCCGAAGCACTGTTGTGCAGTACCTTGACGCCAACGTCGCTCCTTTGCTGCGCGGTACTTACAAGGAAGAAGTCGGTAGGGATTTGTTCTCTGCGGCTGCCGAACTCACGAAGACCGTCGGCTGGATGGCGTACGACTGTGAGGAACACGGCCTTGCCCAGCGGTATCTGATCCAAGCTCTGAGAATGGCCCAGACAGCCGGTGACGACGGTTTATGTGCCGAGATCCTCGCGGCCATGGGGCACCAAGCCACCTACATTGGTCGGTCGGCTGAGGCCGTGGACCTGGCGAGAGCAGCACAGTCCGCCGCTCACCGGTCAGGGCATCCCGCACTCGCGGCGGAATGCCACCTCATCGAAGCACACGGGCACGCGGGACTCTCGGACCCGCGTGCCACGTCCCGATCCCTGCGGGCAGGGGTGAAGGCGTTCGAGGCGGATGCCCCTGACCCGCCGGAGTGGCTCGCCTATTTCGACCATGCCTACCTCGCGGCCAAGGTCGCACATTGTTTCCTCGCCCTCGGCAACGACTCTCAGACCGCCGCATACGCGGCACAGTCTCTGAAGATGAACACCGACTATGTGCGCGGCAAGACGTTCAATCTCTTGATGCTCGCCACGGCCCGCGCTACTGACGAACCAGAGGAGGCGGTACGGGTCGGCGGGATGGCCCTGGATTTGGTGGAGGGGTTACAGTCACAACGCGCTCTGTCCTACCTGCGTCGCCTTCGGCACCGACTCCGCCCCCATGAGGGTCTGCCCACGGTGGAGGAGTTCACGACGCGGGCCGAGGAACTCACACCAAGGTGAGAGCCCGATACAAGGCGACCACGGTAGAGGCACCGATGATCTCCCCTCGGGCGATCATTTCCACCGCTTCCTCCAACGGCCACCAACGGACTTCCTGGGCCTCGTTGATGTCCGGCGCCGTGTCGGTGAGGTCGGCGCCTCGGGCCAGGAAGATGATCTGGGGTTGGTCGACCGACCCGATGGCTGGCTGGAAGGTCACCAGGTGTTCGATCGAGCGAGGCCGCCATCCCGTCTCTTCCTCGACCTCACGCGCCGCCGCTGCTTCGATGTTCTCGACGCCGTCGACGTAGCCGCCGGGCAGCTCCCACACCCACCGGTCGATGATGAATCGGTGCCGCCGCATCAACAGGACTTCGCGCTGCTCGTTCACTACCAGGGTCATCGCGGCTGGCGGCATGGCAACGACGTACTGGGTGAAGGACACCCCGTCGGGGAGGGTGATATCGACGGTGGAGAGACGGATGTGCCGGTTCTGGTCCACGAGCTTCTCACCGTGGATCGTCCATTGGGTGCTCACACCGGCACCCTAGGCCAGCACGGTACTAGCGTCACCGCCGCTTGCCGTCCCTGCGTGCGAGTGGGCAGCCGTGGTCGGCCATTGGCGAGGCCCCACGATGGCTTCTTCTAGTACTCCAGCCGCACTTAGTGATCGATCAGGCGTCTTTGCCGCTGGTAGTGGCAGCGACGAGCCCGCGCCTGATGGCGGCGTCTCCACCGCGACCAGCGGACCCGGTGTGACCAGGCATGATCGGGTCGGTGGTAGTGGGCGTGCAGGCGGCGGATCTCGTTGACGGTCAGCCCGATCAGCTCGCCCGGATCGTCACCGCCCGGCCCCTCACGCGGCGATCGTCCCCACGGGCCGGGCCCCCTGTGTGGCGAGGCCATCGGTTTCCTCGCCGACCGGACCCTCCCGACCGGGTGGCGGATCGGCGGCGAGGAAGGCCAGGTGGGCGTGGGCCACCATCGCCAGCGTGATGTGCCGGTACCAGGCGGTGTGCGTGCGGACCTGGTAGTGATCCAACCCCACCTCGTTCTTGGTCGTCTGGAACACCTCTTCCACACTCCACCGGGCCCCGGCCACCCGCACCAGCTCCGACAAGGCGACCGGCCGCACCGACCAGCACCGGTAGAACGCCAGGTCCGTGGGGTCGCTGATCGAGCGGCGGGCCAGCACCCACGCGTGCCCGCCCAGGCCGATCCACGCCCAGTCGTAGAACCGGCGGCCCTTGGCACCGTCCCCGCAGGCATAGCGCTGCCACGCATCAGGGGCCAGCAGCGAGACAACGGTGTCGGCCCTGGTCCTGACCCCGCCCAGGACCAGGCGGTGGTCACGGGAGACGGCCATGACGTGGCTCAGCCCCCGGTCACGGCAGCGCTCACGCAGGCGGGTGTTGTCGCCGTAGGCCTCATCGGCGGTGATCCAGGCGAACGACAGCAACGGGTCGTCGGCGGCCCGCTCGATCATGGCCCAGGCCAGCTCCGGTTTGGTCGCGAAGTGCGCGCGTTCGGGGACTCCTGCGTCGGTGAGTCGGTCGGGGTCGGTGAACCAGGACCGGGGCAGGTACAGCTCCCGGTCGATGAGCACCCGCTGCCGGTCGGGGTCGACATAGGAGCAGAACACCCCGATCTGGCAGTTGGTGATCTTGCCCGCGGTACCGGTGTACTGACGCTGTACCCCGGCTGAGCGGCGTCCTTTCTTCTCGAACCCGGTGTCGTCCACGACCAGCACCCCGTCCAGGTGGCCGAGGCGTTCTCCCACCTGGGCGCGCAGGGCGTCGCGGACCTGTTCGGCGTCCCAGCGGGCGTGGTTGAGCAGCCGCTGCATCCCGTCCGGTGTCGCATCGCTGGCGTACTCGGCCAGGGACCAGCCGTTCTTGCGCTCCAGGGAGCTGAGCAGGCCCAGCAGGTAGGAGCGGGCGCGCAACCGGGGTTCCCGGCGGCCGAAGAAGGGCGCTACGACCTGGGAGAACAGGTCGTCGAACTCGTTCGCCCACGCGTCGGGGTCGGCCTCTACTACAGTGGGCGGCACGGCCACCGCCGATCGTTTGGTTCCAACACACCCACATGATCACAGCGGTGGCCGTCTCATGTCCGGGGGTTGCTCAGACCGAGATCTCCAAGTGCGGCTGGAGTACTAGCCGTACGGGTTGCTCGCCCAAAAGCGGACGGTGTCACTGCGGCGGTCGAACCACAGGCTGGTGGAGTGGTTGTCGCTGCTGCGGTCGAGTTCGGGTGACCGGATCCACTGTGGGTCGTCCGGGCCCTCATCCGCAAGCGGTTTCGTGAACCCAGAGGAGAAGTCGAAGGTCGGTTCCTCGGACACGAAGGCGTGAGACGTCGTCAGTTCATCGAGTTTCCCCGGGGACAGCCGGGCGAAGCCTGCGAACACCAGATCCGGCGTCTGAAGGAGACGATCGTTGTCCCGGGTGCTCACCCATTTGGCGTCGGTGAGCGAACCCAGACCGGGGAACGCCCGCTCCAAAGGTGCGGTGTCGGTACGCCAGTCCTCCTTGGTCCCGTTCACCGCCTGGCGCAGAGCCCATCCGACAGGTAGAACCGCCAACCCGACCCCGATGACCCCGATCAGCGTCCGTCGCTTCACAGCGGTTCCCTTCATGCCGGACCCGTGAGGCATCCCATCCCAGGTCTGTTTCAAAGTCGGGATCGTGAGCCATCGGCGCTGATCACAGCCTTGTAGCGATCCGGTCGAAGCGCCCACCAACGAGCAACGGAGCCCGCTAGAAGATCAGGGACTTCCACATCTCTGACTTCCAAGGGACTCCGTTGCGCCCCCAGTCTGCCATGCCCGCCCCTGTCCCTGTCGGCCTTGCCGACAAGCTCGCCCAGCTGGAGGACCCTCGCTCGCCGCAGGGTCGCCGCCACAGTCTGACACAGAGGGGTCCGGTAACCGGCCGATCGAGGTGGGTCAACGCATCGGCACTCCCCTCCTTCGGCGTCCGTCCCGGGGTGCCGCGCGAACGTCCTTGGTGCCGACGGCCCCGATTGCTTAGGCATCAGCTCCTTGTGGTGGTGGGACTCAGCTGTTGGTCGATGGCCCTGGCCCATTCGCGGCGTACCGGGCGGCGATGGTGCGGACGGCCTCGTCGACTACCTGAGCGGTGCGTTCGGCGCTCACCTCCCAGTCCGGCACTAGAAGTGTCGGCCAGAAGACGTAGTTGGAGATCATGCCCAGGAACTGGGTAGCTGCGAGGTCCACGTCTTCGATCCGCACCGTTCCCGCCTCGTGCTCAGCCTGGAGGTAGCTGCGTAGGGACTCGAAGTAGGGCAGCTTCCCGTGCGAGAACTGCGCATGGGCCAGCTCGGGGAACCGCGGCAGCTCGGCGATGACGATCCTGAACAGGTCGGTCATCTGGGCGCGGCCTAACAACTCGGCGTAACGGCGACCGATGATGCTGAGCCCGTCAACGACGTTGCCTGCTGGCGGAGGATCCTCCTCGTCAGCGGTCGACCAGGACTCGGTCACGATGGCGTCGAACAGGGCGGCTTTGCTCGGAAACTGCTTGAACAAGGTGGCCCGCGAAACGCCCGAGGACTCTGCGATCCGCGCCAGCGACGTCCGGTCGTAGCCCAACTCGAGAAACAGTGCGGTCGCGGCCGTCACGATCAGCGCGCGCTTCTCTTGGGCGACGCGCTGGTGATACGTCGTCACGGCTCTGCTCATGGGCAAAGCATACGAGGTGAGTGGCTTGACTCGCCACTGTCGCCGACCTAGTGTCAGAGCGATGGTGAGTCAAACGACTCACCACTGGCCGTCGGTTCATCACTGGTGATCCCGGTCATTCACCCACGTAAGGAACATCTGATGCCCCGCTTCGACAACCAGACCGTGCTCGTCACCGGTGGGACCGGCGGCCAAGGAGCGAGTCACGTGCGCGCCTTTCACGCGGAGGGAGCGAACGTGGTGATCGGCGACATCGACGCGGAACGCGGCGCCGCTCTGGCCGACGAGCTCGGAACCCGCGCTCGCTTCGTCCGCCTCGACGTTACCGACCAGAGCTCGTGGGCCGCCGCTGTGCTAGCCGCCGAGAGCGCCTTCGGCGCCCTGAATGTGCTCGTCAACAACGCGGGCGTGCAGAACCCGCCCGCACTGATCGAACACACGGACCAGGCCACGTGGTCGCGGATCCTCGATATCAACCTCACGGGGATCTTCCTCGGCATCAAGGTCGCAGTCCCGGCTCTGCGCCGCGCAGCCGGAGGGGCCATCGTCAACATCGCCTCAGCCATGGGCCTGGGCGGCACGGCGCACTACGCGCCCTACGTCGCCAGCAAGTGGGCTGTGCGAGGCCTCACCCAAACGGCAGCGCTCGAGCTCGGCCGCGACCACATCCGGGTGAACACCATCCACCCCGGCGTGATCTCGACCCCCTTCATCCACAAACCAGCTGTCGGCGCGACCGCGGCAATCACCGACTTCTACTCACCCGAGCCGTTCGCCATCCCCCGACTTGGGGAGCCGACCGACGTCAGCCGTCTTCTCCTGTTCCTCACCTCATCAGAGGCGTCGTTCATCACGGGGTCGGAGTACGTCATCGACGGTGGACTCCTCCTCGGCCCCGCCCTTCAGAGCGAGACCGTATGAGCACTCCAGACATGACCGGGTCGAACGACTCCGCACGGGACTCGTCCCTGTCCCACCTGCCCAACCACATCCGACAAGCCATCGAGATCACCCCCGCCGCGGGCACCAGAGAACGGACCATCGACATCACGACGCTAGGCCGCCGCACCAGCCGGCCACGCCGCATCGAGATCTTCTTCTACCGAGCTGCGGGCACCACCTACCTGTGTAGCGGCGCCGGCGGTGCCGCGACCGACTGGCACGCGAACCTGCTCGCCAATCCCGACTTCACCTTCCACCTCAAGAACGGGATCCGCGCAGATCTGCCTGCACGGGCCACGCCTGTCACCGACCCGGCTGAACGTCAGGCGGTGCTGGCCGAAATCGTCGCGGATCTCAATCAGCCCCACGACCCCGGCACCATCCGGCCGACTCGGCTCGAAGACTGGGCCGACAGTCGGCTGATGCGCATCAGTTTCCGCCATCAGCCGTGATCACGGACCCTTCGACAGACCCGGCACATCCAACGGCCCGACCGAAGCGATCAACGGCCTACTCGAACACCTCCCCGACCTGGGTGAGACCCGCACACGCAGGGAAGGAACGACCGGATCGGGTCGCAGAACAGGTCGGCCTCGGAGGCGAGACCAACACACGCAAAGAGCTACCGAGCAGATATGCGCTCCCACCTCGAGTAGCCAGCGGATTTTGACGGTACTCCTGAAGAACCAGAATTGGCTCCGTTGTGGCTCCGGTGTTCCGGAACCCCCTGGTCTGCGGTGGTCTTCCGTGGTCTCCGGTGACATCACGGGGCCCGGACAGGGCAGAACGAAGCACCACATAGTTCGACGAAACGCCCACCATCCCGCCGACTTTTAATCCGTGGGTTCAGGGTTCGAGCCCCTGGGGGCCTACCCACAAAACCCCAGTTCAGAGGCCGTTTTTGAGGTCGCAGGCCTGGGTTGTCAATGGCCAGTGTGTTTTGGCTCTGGCGCATTCTCCGTGAAGCGATCTCCTCAAGCCGCGAGCAGGACGCGTTTGCGCAGGAGGTCGAGCTTGGCGCGGCCGAACATCTGCCGCTTGAGCGCCTTGATCCGACACACGTTGCCTTCCACACGGCCGGAGCTCCACTCCAGGGTGAG
>NZ_JARBUT010000025.1 GCF_028882275.1 Nocardiopsis sp. N85 | reverse complement strand
GAGAGTATGGCGCTTGTTCACGGTCCGGTTCCGAGCACTCCCAGAAGGGGTCTCGCCGTCCCGCAGCGACTCGTTCGAGTGTAGGCAACAGCTTCTGCGACGTCAAATCACCCGCTTGGCAGGGCGGAAAACCCCTGTTCACAGGCGATGCCGCGTTGTGGATCCGATCCCCCACACCGGGGACCGTGGTTCTTCGCGGCCGTTTCGTCGGATGTGGCTTCGTCCTCCCCGCTTCCCGAGGCCGCAAACCACTTTGAACCGAACTTCTTGGCACGGATCCGCTCCACCGCAGGTCGGGGAGGGTGTTCTCGATGTCCGGGGAGTCTCCTCGATACCCCGCCCACGACGAGGGCGACCCCATGGGGTCGCCCTCGTCGTCACGGGTCGCCGTGGCCCCGGGAAGCTCGGGCCCCGGGACCCTCGGCCCGGGGCTCCGGTCCCTCAGATCATCGCGGCGATCTCCGCCGCCAGTCTCCGGAAGGCGATCCCCCGATGACTGATGGCGTTCTTCTCCTCCGGGGACAGCTCCGCCGTCGTGCGGGACTCCCCCTCCGGGACGAACACGGGGTCGTAGCCGAACCCGTTCTCCCCCCGGGGTTCCCGGAGCACCCGGCCGCGCATCTCCCCCTCCGAGACCACCTCGGTGCCGTCGGGCAGGACCAGGGCGGCAGCGCACACGAAGGCACCGCCACGCCGTTCGGGCGGGGTGTCCGCCAGCTGGTCCAGGACCAACTCCAGGTTGGCGCGGTCCTGGTCTCCCCCGCCGAGGCGGCCCGCCCAGCGGGCGGAGAGCACACCCGGCATCCCGCGGAGTTCGTCGAGGCTCAACCCCGAGTCGTCGGCCACCGCCGGCAGGCCGGTGTGGGCGGCGATCGCCCGCGCCTTGAGGAGCGCGTTGCCGACGAACGACGGCTCGGTCTCGGGGACCTCGGGGGCGTCCGGGAAGGCGTCGAGCGCCAGGACCTCGGCGGTGACGCCCGCCTCGGCGAGAATGGCCCGCAGTTCCGGGACCTTCTTGGCGTTGCGGGTGGCGAGGACGATCTTCACGGTTCCCCCTTCTCCGGTCACGCCGCCGATCCGGATGTCCTTGGATACGGTCACTCCGCCAAAGCCTTCTTCTGGATGGCGGTCAACTCCTCACAGCCGCCGACGGCCATGTCGAGCAGCTTGTCGAGCAGTTCCCGGTCGAACGGGACGCCCTCGGCGGTGCCCTGTACCTCGATGAACCTGCCGTCACCGGTGACCACGACGTTCATGTCGGTGTCGGCGACGGAGTCCTCCAGGTAATTGAGGTCCAGCCGGGGCTGGCCCTGGACGACACCGACGCTCACGGCCGCGAGCGAGCCGGTGAGCGGGTTGTTCTTGAGCTTGCGCCGCTTGCGCAGCCACTTCGTGGCGTCGGCGAGCGCCACGTAGGCGCCGGTGATGGCGGCGGTACGGGTCCCCCCGTCTGCTTGGAGCACGTCGCAGTCGAGGGTGATGGTGTGCTCCCCCATCGCCTTGAAGTCGACGACCGCGCGCAGGGAGCGGCCGATCAGGCGGGAGATCTCGTGGGTGCGTCCGCCGATCTTGCCGCGCACCGACTCCCGGGTGCCCCGGGTGTCGGTGGCTCGGGGCAGCATCGCGTACTCGGCGGTGACCCACCCTTCGCCGGTGCCTCGGCGCCAGCGCGGGACACCGTCCTCGACGGTGGCGGCGCACAGCACGCGGGTGTCCCCGAACTCGATGAGCGCGGAGCCTTCCGCCTGGCGGAGCCAATTGCGGGTGATCGTCACGGGGCGGAGTTGTGTCGGAACTCGTCCGTCAGGTCGGGCCATGGACAAGAGCGTATACGTGCGCGGTCGTCACGGGGGGCGGGAGCGGGGAAGCCGCACGCGGATGGGACGCCCACCACGCCCTGGTCACTCGCACGCCCCCACCCGCGTTCCCTCCGCCGTACGCGCTCCTCAGCGCCCGATGGTGTGCGTCCGGCCGCTGCGGGCCAGATCGATGGGACCCGCGTAGGTGGACCGGGCCTCGGCGAGGGTGATCTCGTCGTCGTTCCACGGCACCAGGTGGGTGAGCAAGAGGCTGCGCGCTCGGGCACGGTCGGCGTGATCGCCGGCCTCGCTGCCGGTCAGGTGCATGTCCTTGGGGTGTTCGAGGTGATCCTGGAAGGCGGCCTCGCACAGGAACAGGTCGGTGTCGGCGGCCAGCTCCACGAGGGAGTCGCAGGCGCCGGTGTCCCCGGAGTAGACCATGCTCGATCCGTCGTGCTCCAGCCGGATGCCGAAGGCCTCCACCGGGTGGTTGACGTGGTCGACACGGGCGGAGAACGGTCCGATCCCGAAGGAACCGGGGGTGAGCTCGTGGAAGTCGAAGACCTCGGTCATGCCCGGGTCGGGCTCCAGGCCGTAGGCCTCGGCGACGCGGTGGGCGACGCCGCCGGGTCCGTAGACGGGGATCCTCGGTTTGACGCCTTCGGGATGGAACATGCGGGCGACCCAGTACGAGCACAGGTCGAAGCAGTGGTCGGCGTGCAGGTGGCTCAGGTAGACCGCGTCGACGGAGTAGATGTCGATGTGCCGTTGCAGGGCGCCGAGCGAGCCGTTGCCCATGTCGAGCAGCAGACGGAAGCCGTCGGCCTCGACCAGGTAACAGGAGGCCGGGCTGTCCGGGCCCGGGAAGCTCCCGGAGGAGCCGATAATCGTGAGTCGCACGTCGTCATCGCCTTCTCGATGGGCCGCGCGGCTCCGTGGCACTCCCTCGACCGTGTGCTCGGAGTACGGATGGCGGCTGGTTCAGCGGTTGTCCCGTTGTTACGGGTCTACCCCAATGCCCGCCCGGGTGGTACAAAATGTGTCCTGCATCTCACGCGACCTCTATCACGTGTGAATTTTTCACACCGAATGACACGTTCCGACTGATTCGTTCCCGCCGTATTACGACCCCGCTACCGGAGCGGTGGGGGACGGTGCGTCACTCACCCGGACCATGAGGCTCACACGCCTCTCACGTCCCTTCCGTCCCCGCGGCGCGGGGTGCCGACACGACGGAGGGCGGCGCCCCGTGGACACCGCCCTCGAACGCGTCTCCGACACCGGAGCCCGCCACCGGGTCCGGGGACGGCCGTCAGGCCCAGAGTTGACCGTCGAGGCGTTCCTCGGCCTCCTCCAGGGTGCCCTCGTAGGCCCCCGTGGAGAGGTACTTCCACCCGGCGTCGGCGATGATGAACGCTATGTCGGCGCGTTCCCCCGCCTTCTCCGCCTTGCGCGCCATGCCCAGCGCGGCGTGCAGGGCACCGCCGGTGGAGACCCCGGCGAAGATGCCCTCCTTGTCCAGGAGTTCCCGGGTCCGCTTGAGCGCGGCGTCGGAGGGGACGGAGAACCGTGTGGTGAGCACCGACTCGTCGTAGAGCTCGGGAACGAACCCCTCGTCGAGGTTGCGCAGGCCGTACACCAGCTCGCCGTACCGCGGTTCGGCGGCGACGATCCGTACGTCCGGCTTGTGCTCGCGCAGGTAGCGCCCCACGCCCATCAGCGTTCCGGTGGTGCCCAGGCCGGCGACGAAGTGGGTGATCTCCGGCAGGTCGGCGAGGATCTCGGGCCCGGTCGTCTCGTAGTGGGCCCGGGCGTTGGCCGGGTTCCCGTACTGGTAGAGCATCACCCAGTCGGGGTTGGCGACCGCCATCTCCTTGGCGACCCGGACCGCCTCATTGGAGCCACCGGCCGCTTCGGAGAAGTGGACCTCCGCTCCCCACATGGCGAGGAGCTGCTTGCGCTCGGCGGAGGTGTTCTCCGGCATGACGCAGACCATGCGGTAACCGCGCAGTTTGGCGACCATGGCCAGGGAGATCCCGGTGTTCCCCGACGTCGGCTCCAGGATGGTGCAGCCGGGGGAGAGCAGTCCGTCCTTCTCCGCCTGTTCGATCATGAAGAAGGCGGTGCGGTCCTTGATGGACCCGGTCGGGTTGCGATCCTCCAGCTTCGCCCACAACCGGACCCGCGGCGAGGGCGAGAGCCGGGGCAGGCCGACGAGGGGCGTGCCGCCGAGGGAGTCGAGCAGGGAGTCGTAACGCATGGGACGGGCCTAGCGGCTTCCGCCGGCCACGGCCGGGAGGACCGTGACGTTGTCGCCGTCGGAGAGCTTCGCGTCCAGGCCGCCGACGAACCGCACGTCCTCGTCGTTGAGGTACACGTTGATGAAGCGGCGCAGCTTGCCGCCGTCCACCAGCCGCTCGGCGATGCCCGGGTAACGGGCGTCCAGGTCGGCGAACAGTTCACCGAGGGTGTCGCCGTTGCCCTCGACGACCTTGGCGTCGCCGGTCAGGTTGCGCAGGATGGTGGGGATGCGGACCTCGATGGCCATAGGTGTGTCTTCCCGTGAGCGTGGTTGATGTGCGTACATTCCCAACAGGGGACCTCCCGCGACCATTCCGCGGGCCCCGCCGGGCCGGTGGCCGGACCCTACCGTCGGGTCTCGGCGTCGACGATCTCGACCGTTTCCTCGGTGATCTCGCCGTCCAGGATGCGGTAGGAGCGGAACTCCGCGCTCTCGGGGTCCTTGGTGGACACGAGCACGTAGTGGGCGTTGGGCTCGGAGGCATAGGAGACGTCGGTGCGCGAGGGGTAGGCCTCGGTGGCCGTGTGGGAGTGGTAGATCACAACGGGTTCCTCGTCGCGGTCGTCCATCTCCCGCCAGACCTTCAGCTGTTCGAGGGAGTCGAACCGGTAGAAGGTCGGAGAGCGCTCGGCGTTGATCATCTCGACGAACCGCTCGGGGAGGTCGGAGCCCACCGGGCCGGCCACGATGCCACAGGCCTCGTCCGGGTGGTCACGGCGGGCGTGGGCGACGATCTGGTCGTAGATCGAGCGATCAATCCTCAGCATGCCCCCAGGGTATCGGAACAAATTTACCTACCAACCGAATGGGTATTGTTAGTGTCGCCCGAGGTCACCGCGGAAGCGGCCCGGGGCGGCGAGGGGCAGGTCGGCGGCCGACCGTGAACCGCCACGGAATAGGCTCGTGCCCATGAACGAGCATGGCGGCAGTGCGCTGCTGACCGACCACTACGAACTGACGATGGTGCAGGCCGCCCTGCACAGCGGCGCGGCCGCACGGCCTTCGGTGTTCGAGATGTTCGCCCGGCGTCTGCCCGAGGGCCGCCGGTACGGCGTCGTGGGCGGGACCGGGCGGTTCTTGGACCTGTTGGAGCGGTTCCGGTTCCGCACCGAGGACCTGGACTTCCTCTCCGACAACGGCGTCGTGGACGAGACGACCCTGCGGTGGCTCTCGGAGTACCGCTTCTCCGGGAACGTGTGGGGCTACGGCGAGGGGGAGGCCTACTTCCCCGGGTCCCCGATCCTGGTGGTGGAGGGCACGTTCGCCGAGTCGGTGCTCCTGGAGACCCTCGCGCTGTCGGTGTTCAACCACGACAGCGCGATCGCCTCCGCGGCGAGCCGGATGGTCGTGGCCTCCGGCGGACGGCCCCTCATCGAGATGGGGTCGCGCCGCACGCACGAGGGCGCCGCGGTGGCGGCGGCCCGAGCCGCGTACATGGCCGGGTTCGCGACCTCCTCGAACCTGGAGGCCGGGCGCTCGTACGGGGTGCCCACCGGCGGCACCGCGGCGCACGCCTTCACGCTGCTGCACGACAGCGAACGGCACGCCTTCACTTCGCAGCTGGACTCCCTGGGCAAGGGGACGACGCTGCTCGTCGACACCTACGACGTGGAGCGGGCCGTGCGCACCGCCGTCGACCTGGCCGGGCCGGAACTGGGCGCGGTGCGCATCGACTCCGGCGACCTGGCCGCGACCGCGACCCGGGTGCGCGCGCAGTTGGACTCGCTGGGCGCCTCCGACACCCGGATCGTGGTGACCGGCGACCTCGACGAACTCTCCATCCAGGCGCTGGCCGTCGCCCCGGTGGACGGCTACGGGGTGGGTACGTCCCTGGTGACGGGCTCGGGCGCACCGACGGTGTCGCTGGTGTACAAGCTGGTGGCGCGGGCGCGCGACCTGGCGGCGGGGACGCCTTTGGAACCGGTGGCCAAGCGTTCGGTGGGCAAGCCCAGCCGGGGAGGTCGCAAGTGGGCGATGCGCCGCCTCGACGACAAGGGGATCGCGATCGCCGAAGAGGTCTTCCCGCACGTGCCGGAGGCGGCGGTGAACGTGCGTCCGCTGCTGCGTCCGTTGGTGGCCGACGGCGAGGTGATCGGGCGCGAGAGCGTGCACGAGGCCCGGGAGCGGCACCGCGCGGTGGTGGCCGAGCTGCCCGAGCAGGCGCTGCGGATGTCGCGGGGCGAGGCCGCCCTGCCGACGGTGTTCCACTGACCGGGGTCCTTTCCGAGGACGTACCGCGAAGACGCGGAGAAAGGGGTGCCGACATGACCAGGGCGCTCATCGTGGTGGACGTGCAGAACGATTTCTGTGAGGGCGGGAGTCTGGCGGTGACCGGCGGGGCCGCGACGGCGGCCGCGGTGACCGAGCACACCCGGGTGGGCGGGTACGACCACGTGGTGGCCACCCGCGACTACCACATCGACCCGGGCGGGCACTTCTCGGAGGAGCCCGACTTCGTGGACAGCTGGCCGCGCCACTGCGAGGTGGGCACGCCGGGTGTGGAGTTCCACCCGGGTTTCGACGCCTCGCTGGCCGAGGAGGTCTTCAGCAAGGGCCGGTACACGGCGGCCTACAGCGGTTTCGAGGGGACCGCCGAGGACGGAGAGACGACGCTGGCCGCGTGGTTGCGCGAGCGGGGCGTGGACGAGGTGGACGTGGTGGGCATCGCCACCGACCACTGTGTGCGGGCGACCGCGCTGGACGCCGTGTCGGAGGGACTGCGCACACGGGTGCTGCTCGACCTGACGGCGGGTGTGGCGCGGCCGACCGTGGACGCGGCGTTGGCGCGGCTGGCCGAGGCGGGTGTGACCCTGGAGGGCGAGCCGAAGGTCGGCTGACCCCGGCCCCGCGCCGGGGCGGGTCGGTCGGCTCCGGGTTCGCCGCACGCGCTCGGAGGACGC
This sequence comes from Nocardiopsis sp. N85, assembly GCF_028882275.1. Taxonomy (GTDB): domain Bacteria; phylum Actinomycetota; class Actinomycetes; order Streptosporangiales; family Streptosporangiaceae; genus Nocardiopsis; species Nocardiopsis lambiniae. Next base: position 84,642 of record NZ_JARBUT010000025.1, on the reverse strand, counting down.
CGGCGACGGTCCTCCGGGGACACGCGAAGGGGCGGCGGGAGGATCCCGCCGCCCCGGTGGATCAGGCGACGCCGATGGCGGCGCGGACGCGGTCCAGGACCTCACGGGCGCGCTTTCGGGCGCGGTCCGAGCCGGCTTCGAGGATGTCCTCGATCTCCTTCGGGTTCGCCATGAGCTCCTCGTAGCGCTCGCGCTTGGGGCCGAGTTCGGTGTTGACCGCCTCGAACAGCTCGTTCTTGAGCTCTCCCCAGCCCATGCCGCCCTGCTCCAGACGCTTGCGGACGTCGGCGACCTTGTCGGCGTCGGCGAAGTGGGTGAGGAGCTGGAAGGGCACCGAGGTGTCGGGGTCCTTGGGGTCCTCCACCGGGGTGGAGTCGGTGGGGATGCGGCGGATCGCCTTCTTGAGCTTGTTCTCCGCCAGGAAGAGCGGGATGTGGTTGTCGTAGGACTTGCTCATCTTGCGGCCGTCGACACCGGGGAGGATGCTCGCCTCGCTGTCGTCGATGACGCCCTTGGGCAGGGGGAAGGAGTACCCCTGCTCCCCCTCGCCGTAGCGGTTGTTGAAGTATCCGGCGATGTCGGCGGTGTACTCGATGTGCTGGGACTGGTCCCGGCCCACGGGGACGTGGGTGGACTCCATGATGAGGATGTCCGCGGCCATGAGGATGGGGTAGTTGAACAGCCCCATGTTGACCCCGGCGTCCAGGTCGGTGATCCCGGCCTCGTTGTTGCGGTCGCGGGCGGCCTTGTAGGCGTGCGCGCGGTTCATGAGGCCCTTGGGGGTGAGGGCGGTGAGGATCGTGGTGAGCTCGAAGGTCTCGGGGATCTTGGACTGCTGGTAGATGACCGTCTTGTCGGGGTCCAGTCCGCACGCCAGCCAGGTGGCAGCCCCGGACCGGATGCTGTGACGGAGTTCATCCGCGTCCTTGACGGTGTTGAGCGCGTGATAGTCCGCCACGAAGTAATAGGTGCCGTAGAGGTCCGCGGCCGTGAGCGCGGGTTTGATCGCGCCGATGTAGTTGCCCAGGTGGAAATCACCGGTGGGCTTGATCCCGGTCAGGTAGGTGTTGGCTGCCATGCCCTAAGCCTAAGGCGGGATTTCATGCCCCCCACCACTCGCCATCGGGTGCCGGGAAAAGGCGTACCGGGGGTACGGCTTCCACGGATACCACCACCAAGGTCGGAGCTCCGCGCGATCGCGTCGGTGGACGCGCCGAACGGGAGTACACCACCGTGGTCCCGGCGATCGAACGCGCCTCGGACGAGGCCGGGGAACCGGGGTTCTGGAGGGAGGTACGTCGCCCTGAGGAGGATCCGTCCACCGACGAGAGGCGGGCGCACCCGGCGGACCGGACGCGCGCCGACGAGCCGGCCGGCCCCGAGGGCGACGCGTGGACGGCGGAGGACGCCCGGTGAGGCGCGGCGAGGTCCGCATGGCCGACCCGGGCGAGCACTGTGCCGGCCGGTCCTCATCGTCAGCGCCCGGCCGTGGCCCGACTCGAACCCACCCGTGGTCATGGTGGTGCCGTTGACACGTGAGCGTCGGGAGAGCCCGACGCGCGTGGAGGTCGAGCCGGGCCCTTCCGGTCGAAGGAAATCGGCCATGCGAGGCGCGAGGATCTCCACACCGGAGAGCCGCTCCGTCCGGAACGGCTCTCCGGTGTGGTCGAGGACACCGCGCTGTTCCGGATGGGTCCGCTCCCGCGCAGGCTGCTCGCGCTGAGCGGTCACGGGTTCCGGGGCGAGCGGAAGGCCGTCCAGTGTTCGGCCATGCGACGGGCCTGGCCCTGGGTGAAGTGGGTCATGCAGTCGTCGTCGCTGTAGTCCATGAAGTTGGCGATGGGATCGAGGCCACGGCGGTGGGGACAGGAGTCGCGTCCCTTCGGGCAACCCGCGGCGGCCTCGCGCTCGTAGGGGGTGTCGTGGACGTAGTCGCCCGGGGTGAGGCAGCCGTTCTGGAAGGTGTGGAACAGGCCGAGCCAGTGACCGACCTCGTGGGTGCCGGTGTGTCCCAGGTCGAAGCGTTCGCGGTCACCGCCGGGAAGCGTGTCGTGGGCGATGACGACGCCGTCCCTCTCGGGCGCCGCGGCGTAGTCCTGCGGGAAGCTGGAGTAGCCGAGCAGGCCGGAGCCGAGGTCGGCGGTGTAGATGTTGAGCGTCTCGGGGCCGCCCCGGCGCAACCGGGCGCGGATCGCATCCCGGTGCCCGGAGAAGTCGGAGAACCAGGCGTCGTCCTCGGTGCGGGTCACCTCGGCGAGGGTGAAGCGGAAACCGGTGTCGGCGCCGACCTCGTCGTATCCGCCGGAGTAGGCGGTGTTGAGGACGTCGATCTGGGCGTCGACCCGGGCGTCGCTCACGTGGCCGCGACCGTCGGTGGCCGAGATGACGTGAACGACGACCGGGACGGTGTTGGGCGGCGGGGCGATCTCGTGGGAGCGCAGGGACCGCAGGGCGGCGCGCAGTTCCCCGTGGTAGCGGGCGGCCTGTTCCGGGGTGAGCTCCCCGCTGTCGGGGACGGCACCGGCACCCGGGTCGGCGAGGCGGGCCACGGTGCCCGGCGGACATTCGGGTTCCGCGACGGCGGCCGTCCGTTCGGGTCCGCTCCCGGTGGGGTCGGGCAGGGTGCTCGCGACCGCTCCGGTCAGGGCGAGCCCGCACATCACCAGTCCGGTCCAGAGCGCGGTCGTCGTGCCGCGTGCGTTTCGTCCAATCACTTCACGGACTGTAATGAAATGAACACGTATCGTCCGAGCGCCCGTGCGCGAACTTGCGAAGTGTTTGCCCGGATCCGTGCGGTTCCACGACGGCCGGGGACCGTCAGCGGCCGCCGATGGCCCACGAACGGAGTTTGGTGATGCGTTCGCGGATCTGGTCGGGGGTGGCCTGGGCGACCGGCGGCCCGCCGCAGGCGCGGCGCAGTTCGTTGTGGATCACGCCGTGCGGTTTGCCCGTGCGGTGGTGCCAGGCACCGACCAGTCCGCTGAGCTCGCGGCGCAGCTCGGCCAGGACCTCATGGGTGGGCCCCTCCTCCTGGGCGGGCTCCTCCTTCTTGCGGGCGCGGATCTCCCCGGCCTTGATGTCGTCCTTGCGCTTGCGCAGGAGCTGGGCGACCTGTTGGGGTTCGAGCAGGCCGGGCAGGCCGAGGAAGTCCTCCTCCTCGCTGGAGCCGGGGACGCCGCCGTACTCGTGACCGTCGTAGAGGGCGCGGTCGAACTCGGCCGACGCCTCCATGGTCTCGAAGGGGAGCTCCTCCCCCGCGTCCGGTGTGTCGCGCTTCTTGCGCGCCTCGTTGAGGAGGTCGTCCTCGGGGTACTCGTCGTCCTCGGCGGGGGTCCGGTCCAGGACGTGGTCGCGTTCGCGCTCCATCTCCCCGGCGAACTCCAGCAGGTTGGGCACCGAGGGCAGGAACACCGAGGCGACCTCGCCGCGTTGGCGCACGCGCACGAACCGGCCGATGGCCTGGGCGAAGAACAGGGCGGTACTGGTCGAGGTGGCGTAGACGCCGACCATCAGCCGGGGCACGTCCACGCCCTCGGACACCATGCGCACCGCGACCATCCACCGGTCGTCGCCGGCGGCGAACCGGCTGATCTTCTTGGACGCGGTGGGATCGTCGGAGAGCACCACCGTGGCGCTCTTGCCGGTGATCTGGCGGATGATCCGCGAGTAGGCGCGGGCGTTCTCGTGGTCGCTGGCGATGACCAGTCCGCCCGCGTCCGTGTGGGTCTTGCGGACCTCGGTCAGGCGGCGGTCGGCGGCCTGGAGGACCCGTTTGATCCAGTCGCCCTTGGGGTCCAGGGCGGCCCGCCACGCCTGGGAGAGGGCGTCCTGGGTGAGGGGTTCGCCCAGGCGGGCGGCGAGTTCGTCGCCGGCGCGGGTCCGCCAGCGCATCTCACCGGAGTACGCCATGAAGATGACGGGGCGCACGACGCCGTCGGCCAGCGCCGGGCCGTACCCGTAGCTGTAATCCCACGAGCAGCGCCGCACCCCCGCGGCGTCCTGGACGTAGTCCACGAACGGGATGGGGTTGATGTCGGAGCGGAACGGCGTTCCGGTCAGGGAGAGCCGCCGGGTCGCCGGTTCGAAGGACTCCCGTGCGGCGTCACCCCAGGACAGGGCGTCGCCGGCGTGGTGGACCTCGTCGAAGATGACGAGGGTCTTGCGGGCCTCGGTGCGGTTGCGGTGCAGCGCGGGGTGGGCGGCGACCTGCGCGTAGGTGACGGCGGCGCCGAGGTACTGCCGGCCCAGCGCGCCCTGACCGTTGCGGAACTCGGGGTCGATGGGGATGTTGAACCGCGCGGCGGCCTCGGCCCACTGCTTCTTGAGGTGCTCGGTGGGGCAGACGATCGTGATGGAGCGCACGATGTGCCGTTGCAGGAGTTCGCTCGCCAGGGTGAGCGCGAACGTGGTCTTTCCGGCACCCGGTGTGGCGACCGCCAGGAAGTCCCTCGGTTGCCGGCGGCAGTACTCGTCGAACGCCTCCCGCTGCCAGGCCCGGAGTCCGACGAGGCGGTCCTCGGTCGTGGTCTGCGTCACCGTCATGCGATTCGTCCCCCGATACTCACCTGGTCGAGATTAGCGGCCCGACCCGACCGAACAGTGTCGGTGGCCAGTGGTGCCGCGCACACGCGCGCCCCGCGGGCCCGGCCCCTCGCCGGAAGTGCCCACGGGGCGCGGGTCGCGCGCGAGACGTCACTCGGTGGTCTCGGTCTCCTCCGGCGCGTCGGAGGTGACGGGAGCCTCACCCGAGTCGGTGGCCCCTTCGGCCCCGGCTCCCCCACCGGCCCCGCCGACATCGATGGCTCCGTCGTTGAACGGCATGTACGGGGAGATCGCCGGGAACGCGAAGAACCACAGGAGGGCGGCGGTGCCGGCCAGGAGGCCGAGCGCCATGATGAACTTGGAGATCCAGGGTCCGGGCAGGATGCGCCAGATCAGGCCGTACATTCGGGGTTCCTCACTCGCTCTCGTCGGCGTCGGGGGCCATGTGCGCGATGGACTCGGGCATGCCCTCCGACTTGGGCGTGGTCTCGACGAGTTCGCCCCACACGATGAGGCGGTGCGTGTTGTCCAACTTGGGCGCGCAGGTGGTGAGGGTGATGATGGCCCTCTCCGGGTCGGTCTCGCCCGCGCCCTCGACGTCGTCGAACGGGTCGGGTTCGATCACCCACACGTCGGTGGGCAGGACCGTCTCCTCCGAGAACACCTCGTAGGTGTAGAAGTTCTCGGCGTCCTCCAGCACCAGGACGTCACCGTTGTCCAGCAGGTCGATGTCCCAGAACAGGCCCGGGGTGCGGTGCGCGGCGACGGCGTAGTTCCCGGCCTCACCGGGGCTGCTCGGGTACTCGGTGTAGTGGCCGGGGCTGTAGAGGATGTCCTGCTGGGTGGTGCCGCTGACGACGATCCAGTCCAGGTCGAGGGAGGGGATGTACAGCCGGCTGTCGGCGCTGCCGGGCAGCGGTTCGGAGTCGGGTCCGCTCTCCTCCGTGGCGGCCCAGACCTCCTCCAGCCCTTGGGCGAGTTCCTGTTGTTCGCGGTCGGTCTCCCACTGGGAGCCGTACACCTCGTATCCGGCGTAGAACAGCATGAGCAGACCGGCGGTCAACAGGATCTCGCCGACGAAGCGGACGAAACCGCGCACCACGTCCCCGGGTGTGGTGCGGCGGCCGCGCTGGGGGGGTTTGCGGCGCCGGCCGCCGGAGGCGCGCCTGCGCCCTTCCCCGGTCCCGGGGTCATCCTGTGGCTGTCGTTCCGTTGTGGACACCAATACGACCTACTCCTGTGGACGCTCGCGTGTGCTCCGTGGACCTACCGGAGGGGCACGACCAGCGGGATCCCGGTTCTCGGGTGCGGCAGGACCTCGACCTCGTGACGGTAGACGTCGCTGAGCAGCGGTGCGGTGAACACATCACCGGGGGGACCCTGCGCGGCGACCCGTCCCTGGGAGAGTATCGCCACACGGTGGGCGTAGGCCGCCGCAAGCCCCAAATCGTGCAGGACCACGATAACCGCACCGCCGCTCCGCGCGAGTGTACGCGCGATGGTCAACACGAGTTCCTGGTGGTGGATGTCGAGGGCCGCGGTGGGCTCGTCGAGCATGAGCAGCTGGGTGTCCTGGGCCAGGACGCGGGCGAACATCACCCGGGCGCGTTCGCCGCCGGACAGGGTCGGGAAGCGACGGTCGGCCAGGTGGGAGACACCGGTCCCGGCCATGGCGGCGGCGACGATCCGGTCGTCCTCGGCGGGATCGCCGACACCGGCCCAGGGGGCGCGGCCCATCGCGACGAGTTCGGCGACGGAGAAGGGGAAGCCGACGACCGCCTCCTGGGGCAGGACGGCGCGTCGCAGGGCGAGTTCGGGCGGACTCCACGAGGTGGGTTCCCGATCGAAGAGCCGCACGCTCCCGCCGTCGGCGCCGTCACGGGCGGAGGCGGTGAGGTCTCCGGACACGGCGGAGAGCAGGGTGGACTTGCCCGCGCCGTTGGGTCCGACCAGGGCCAGCAGTTCGCCGGCGCGGACGGTGAGGTCGACCCCGTCCAGGAGGACCCGACCGCCCCTGCGCACGGTGACCCCCTCGGCTCGCACGACGGGTTCCCCGGCCGGGACGGGCACGGGGCGCAGGGGCGGTCGGGACAGGGGGGCGAGGGCCGCACGGGCCCTTCGCCGGAGCGTGTTCGAGATCACGACCAGCCTCCCTGCTTCGCGCGGGTCCGGTAGAGGAGGTAGAAGAAGAACGGACCGCCGAGCGCGGCGGTGACCACGCCCAGGGGGATCTCGGCCGGGGCGGCGGCGGTGCGGGCCAGCAGATCGGCGGCGAGCAGGAGCAGGCCGCCTCCCAGGGCGCTGGCGGGCAGCAGGACGCGGTGGCCGGGTCCGGTGACCATCCGGATGATGTGCGGCACGACCAGGCCGATGAACGACACGATCCCGGCGAAGGCCACGGCGGCCGAGGTGAGCAGGGCCAGTGCCGCGATGAGGACCAGGCGCATGCGCTCGACGTCCACTCCCAGGTGGCGGGCGGGGCCCTCGCCGAGGGAGAGCAGGTCCAGGCGGCGCGCGTAGATCGGGATGACGGTCAGGCCGGCGAGGAGACAGGGCACGATCACGGCGACCTTGGACCAGGTGGCGGTGGCGACGCTGCCCAGCTGCCAGAACGTGATGGTCTGGATCTCGGCGTCCTGGGAGAAGTTGGTCATCAGGCCGATGGCGGCACCGGCGATCGCGTTGACGGCGATGCCGGTGAGCAGCAGGGTGACCACCTCGGTGCGACCGCGCGAGCGCGCGAACACGTACACGAACAGCGTGGTGGCCAGGCCGAACACGAACGCGGACGCGATGATCGTCCAGTGCCCCAGGACGGTGAGCCCGGTGAAGATGACGACGATGGCGCCGACGGCCGCCCCCGAGGAGACACCGATGACACCGGGTTCGGCCAGGGGGTTGCCGAAGATGCCCTGCATCATGGCGCCGGCGACGCCCAGGGCGGCGCCGACCGTGATCGCGAGGATCACACGGGGCAGGCGCACGTCCCACAGGACGGTGGAGGCGACCCGGTCGGGCAGGGGGCCCACCCCCCGGATGCCGATGGCGTCCAGGAGGGAGGCGGCGACCTGGCCGGGTGGGATGTGGTAGGCCCCGACTCCGGCGGCGACCACGGAGACCACGGCCAGGGCGAGGGTCGTACCCGTGAGCAGGAACACGGCGCGCAGGCGGCACCGGGCGTCACCGGTGCCGGGGACGGTCGGCGCGGGTGCTTCGACCGGGGGCGTCCCGACGGCGGTCACGACGCCTCCGGTCCGCCGAGTCCGGCGAGTTCGTCGGCGAGCGCGGCGATGACCTGCGGGGTGCGGGGGCCGAAGTTGAGCAGCACCCCGTCCTCGAAGTCGACGACGGCCCGGTTCCGCCCGGCGGGGGTCTGGGCGACACCGGGGATCTCGACGAGGCCGTCGACGCCGCCGACCGACTCCAGCCCCTTGGTCATGACGAGCAGCACGTCGGGGCGGGCTGCGATGAGCGCTTCGGCGGTGATCGGGGTGAAGGGCGTGGTCAGGCCCATCTCGACACCGGCGTCGCGGGCGCCGATCTCGGCCAGTAGGGCGTCGGCCCCCGAGCCGGGACCGCCGATGAGGTAGACGCCCGCGGTGCCGCGCAGGTAGAGGAAGGCGACGAGGGGTTCGTCGACGGCGTCGGCGGAGCCTTCGCGCACGTCGGTCATCTGGACGCGTGTGCGTTCGACCAGTGCGGCACCGGCGTCGGGGACGCCCAGTGCCCGGGCGACCCGTTCGAAGCGCGGATACATCTCGTCGAAGGACCAGGCCTCCTCGATGATGACGACCGGGATGCCGGAGCGCTGGATCTGCTCGATCGCCTCGGGCGGCCCGGTCTGGGTGTCGGCGAGGATCACCGTGGGTTCGAGGGCCAGGACGCTCTCGGCGGAGACCTCGTGTCCGCTGGTGACGACGGGCAGGTCGGCGGCCTCGTCGAAGGTCGCGGCGACGTCGCGACCGACGACGCCGTCGCCCAGCCCCAGGGTGAAGACGATCTCGGCCAGGCTCCCCGTGAGGGGCAGGATCCTCGAAGTGTCGGTGACCTCGACCCGTTCGTATTCGAGGGGGTCGGAGGCGGTGCGGTAGGGGTCCAGGACGACGGAGTCGACGGTCACCGGGAGTCGCCGCTCGAAGGTCTCCTCCAGTACCTGGAGCCGGTTCTCGGCCAAGTCGGGGATGTCACCGGTACCGGCGGCCGAGGCGCTCTCCGCGGGCGTCCCCGTCCCTCCCGAGCAGCCGGTGAGGCCGAGCGCGAGGGCGCAGAGGGCGGCGAGTGCGCGGCCACCGCGCCGGGGGCCGCGGCGTGCGCGTGAGTGGGGCCGAGGGTCGGCGTGGGGCATGGGGATCGCTTTCGGTCGGTCCGGTACCGGAGTGCGGATGTCGTCGGGGGAGGACGCCATCGCCTTTTATATGACACCTCGTCACCATCTTGACAACCCCGATGGTTCGGTGTTCAACTGTTCCGGCACGGATCCGGGTTAGGTAAGCCTCACTTAGCAAAGGTAAGCGTAACCTAAATTCGAATCCGCACACCACGCGGGTCACCCTCTTCACGAACGGGCCCGCGTCGACCCGAAGGCCTCTGATGCAAGCAGCGGTTTCCCCCCGCCCGGTCACCGGGCGGCACCGGGGCGGGCCCTTCCCTCCCCTGGCCGTCGTAGCGGCCGCGGTGATGATCTCCACCGCGCCGCCCGCCACGGCGAACGCAGAACCGGTCGCCTCGAACGAGGAGACCGGACACCCCCGGATCACCACCGTCAACCGGACCGAGGGGCTGGACCCCGAGGGTGACACCGTCACCGTCTCCGGGGTCGGTCACACCCCCGGTTCCGCCATCGAGATCGCGACCCGGGCCGTCCCGGCCGAGGTGGTCGACGACGAGACGGCCGAGGACGAGGCCGTGACCGACGCCGACAACGCGGTGACGGTCGAGGTCGGCGTGCGCGGCACGTTCAGCGTCATCTTCGTCACCGGTGCGGGCTTCGCCGCCGAGGCGGGCCTGGACGCGGCCGAGGACGCCTTCGAGATCCGCCTCGTGGAGGTCGCGGCGGCCGAGGACGTCGAGAGCGTCGAGGACGTCGTCACCGGTACCTGGGGCGTTGACGTCCCCGCCGAGGAGGACGCCGACGAGGACGCCGACGAGGACGTCAACGAGGACGTCGCGGAACTCGTCGAGTCCCCCGGCGCCGGGATGAGCGCCCCCGTCGTGGTCCCGACGGCACCCGTCGCCACCGCCGTCGTGGGCAGCGTTCCGGTCGGCTTCGCCGTACCCGTGGCCGCCCCGGAGTCGCGCCCGCGGACCACCCCCCAGACCCAGGCCGCGGCCCCGCAGGCGCCCGTGCCCCGGACTCCGGGAGACCCGAAGATCACCGTGTCCAAGACGACGGGGCTGAATCCGAACGGTGAGACCGTCACCGTCACGGGTACCGGCTACGACACCTCCAAGGGCATCTACGTCGCGCTGTGCGACACCGCGAACGCGAGCGCCACGCAGGCCCCGTCACCGTGCATCGGCGGCGTGGACATGGACGGCTCGGGCGGCTCCTCCGCCTGGATCTCCAGCAACCCGCCGCCCTACGGCGAGGGCCTGGCCGTCGCCTATACCGGCTCGGGCACCGACGGCGGCTTCAGCGTTCAGATCACGGTGAAGGCCGACGACGGCACCACCGACTGCGACGACTCCGGTGTGAAGTGCGCCGTGGTCACCCGCAACGACCACACCCGGTCCAGTGACCGCGGCCAGGACCACTTCGTTCCGGTGGGCTTCGGCGACGGGTCCGGGTCGGGAGACTCCGGCTCCGGCTCCGGCAACGACGGTGCAGGCGGCTCGGGCGGCGGTGGTTCCGGTGGCTCGGGCTCGGGCCCCACTCCCACCCTGCCCCGTACCGGCATCGATCTGACCGTCCTGGTCCTGGCCGCCGCCGTGGCGACCGCGACCGGCGCCTTCGCCCTCCTGGCCACGCGGCGCCGCCGCACCGCCCCGGAGGACGCCGCCGGGAACGCCGCAGCCTGATCCACGAACCCCCCACTCTCCATGGCGGGCCGGTGCCCTCACCGGCGGCGGCCCGCGGGCTCCATCCGCCGACCCGGTCCCGGATCACCGGGAACGGTCACCGTTCTCCTCTCGATGATCGGAATCGACGAACCATGGCCCTGACGATCACCCGTGGCTCCGCCACGACCCGCCGCGCGTTCCGCGCCCTCACCTCGACCGCCGCCGCGACCGCCCTGGGCGCGGCCCTCATCGTGGGCTCCGCTTCCGCCGCCTCCGCCGAGGAGGCGCCGGTCTCCGGCGGCTCCGCCGTCTGGGGCGTCAAGGAGTCCTTCCGCACCTACGTCGGCAGCCCGATCGCGCACGGCGGCTACGAGGCCGGCGACGGCGCGACCAGGCTCTCCAACGGCCTCATCGACTTCCCCACCGCCGGCGGCGCGGTCTCCAAGGAGGACGCCTCCGGTGACGTGAGCTTCGCCGGCAGCGTGGTCTTCACCGGTCACGACTACGGCCAGGGCCCCGTGCTGGAGATCCGGGTGACCGACCCGCGCGTGGTGTTCGAGGACGACACCGCCACGGTGTACGCCGACGTCACCAGCCGCGAGTTCCACGGCGCGAACCCGACCCTGCCCCCGGGCGACCTGATCGGGTACGGCGAGGTCGCCGTCACCGAACTGACCGGCGTCGAGGTCGACGTCGACGGCGAGGACCTGGTCTTCACCTCCAGCGCCGGCACCCTGCACGCCGACGCGGTCGAACCGTTCGCCGGCTTCTACGCCGCGGGCAGCCCCATGGACCCGCTGTCCTTCACCGCGGGCATCGACGAGGTCGGCGGGAACCCCGACCCGGTGCACGACCCCCGGGTCACGGTCACCCCGACCGCCGATCTGGACCCCGAGGGCGACGTCGTCACCGTCACGGGCACCGGCTTCCGGCCCGGCGCGGGCGTCTACGTCGCGCTGACCGCGATTCCGCAGGCCGCCGACTCCCACCCGGCCCACTGGCACGGCTCGGGGGTGTGGCTGCGCGACGCCACCGCCCCGGACGCCCAGGGCGCGTTCAGCACCCCGCTCGACGTCGTGGGCGCCTTCGCCAAGGGCGGCACCGACTACGACTGCGTCGAGACCCGGTGTTACGTCGCGGTCTTCAACGACCGCAACGACCTGGCCAACCGGGATCAGGACGTGTGGACCCCGATCTCCTTCGCGACCGAGGAGGAGCCCACCGAGGAGCCCACCGAGGAACCGACCGAGGAGCCCGCCGACCCGACCGACCCCGAGGGTCCGCTGACCGTCCGGAACGGCCGCGCCGACTGGGGCGTCAAGGAGTCCTTCCGCGACTACATCGTGGGCGGCATCGCCAAGGGCGAGATCACCGCGAAGGACGGCGCCACCCGTAACGAGGACGGTACCTTCGCCTTCACCAACGGCTCGGGCCAGGTGGACCTGACCGAGGCCACCGCCGAGATCGACTTCGAGGGCACGGTCCTGTTCGAGGGTCACGTCCACGGCGACGCCGACCCGCTGCTCCACATGACCGTCAAGGACCCGCGCGTGGTCATCGACGGCGGCGAGGGCACCCTCTACGCCGACGTCGTCAGCAAGTCCCTGTCCAACGCCGAGCTGGTCGCCTACGAGGACGTCGCGTTCGCCGACCTCGACCTGTCCGGTGTGCAGTACGACCTGACCGGCGGGATCCTGAGCTGGGAGCCGATCCCCGCCACCCTGAGCGCCGAGGGCGTGCCCGCCTTCGCGGACTTCTACGCCCAGGGTGAGCGGCTCGACCCGATCACCCTGACCGTCAGCGTCGACGAGGACGTCGAGGTCCCCGGCGGCGGCGACGGTGGCGGCGACGGTGGTACCGGTGGGGGCGACGGTGGCGGTGACGGAGGTACCGATCCCGGTCTGCCCAACACCGGTGCCGCCCTGGCCGGTCTGATCGCGGCCGCCGCGGTGGCCGTCGGCGCCGGTGGCGTGGCCGTGGCCGCGTCCCGCCGCCGCACGACCGCTACCGATGAGAACGGCGGGGACGCCGAGGTCTAGTCACCCCGGCGGGGGTTCCCGTTCCCGAGCGGCCCCGCACGGCCCGAAGCGGGGCGGAGTTCCGGAGAGAACACACGAGGGCCCCGGTGCGCGACGCGCACCGGGGCCCTCGGACGGCCGCGGGTCAGGCCATCATCTCCTCGTAGATCTTCTTGCACTCGGGGCAGACCGGGAACTTCTTCGGGTCCCGGTTGGGTACCCACACCTTGCCGCACAAGGCGATCACCGGGTTGCCGGTGACGGCGCTCTCCGTGATCTTGTCCTTCTGGACGTAGTGGGAGAACCGCTCGCGGTCCCCACCATCGTGCGAAGTGTCCGGCTTGGTATCGCTGTCCGGCAGGACCTTGTTGAGGACGTCCATCGACATCGTTCTCACCTTTCGAAGTCTGCGTTCCACGGTATAGGGTGCCGCGGCCCGGCCCCGACTCAGTTCATGGTGGGGTCGTCCGGGTAGGTCGACAACAGCGACAGGTCGCCGCCCTGGCGGCGCAGCACCCGCGACCACAGTCCCCGGGGGTCGGTGGTGAACACGTCGGCCGCGACCGCGTCCACCACGTACCAGGCCCCGTCGGCGATCTCCTCCGCCAACTGACCGACGCTCCACCCGGCGTACCCGGCGAACACGCGGAAACCGCCCAGGGCGGTGCCCGGGATCGGCGCGGGACCTTCGAGGTCGACCACCCCGATCCCCGTCAACGCCGAGGCGGGGGCCGACACCTCCAGGGGCGACCAGCCGGGCGGCGGCCCGTCGGGGCCGGCCGCGCCGAGCGCGATGCCCGAACCGACACCGACCGGACCACCGGAGAACATGACGGCAGGTTCGCTGGCCAGGGCGCCCCAGTCGACCACCACGTCGGTCACGGGAAGGCCGAGAGGGCGGTTGAGGATCACCCCGAGAGTGCCGTCGGCGGTGTCGTCCACGACGAACACCACCGAACGGCGGAACGAGTCCTCCTGCAACAGCGGGGCGGCCACCAGCAGCCGCCCGGTCATCGGCTGGTCCATGCCTGAGCACATACCCCGGAACAGGCCCGGAACCCGTGTCCCGGCCGTCCGGGGACGTCGTCGGTCAACCGAGGTCGCGGCGGCCCTTCTGGTCGCGCTGGGCGACCTCGCGGACCGCGGTGGCCACGTGCGCCGAAAGGTCGGCGTGGAACACGCTCGGGATGATGTAGTTGGGGCCCAGCTCGTCCTCCGTGACGACGTCGGCGAGGGCCTCGGCGGCGGCGACCATCATGTCGGAGGTGACGTGGTGGCTCTGCGCGTCGAGCAGGCCGCGGAAGAACCCGGGGAAGACCAGCACGTTGTTGATCTGGTTGGGGTGGTCGCTGCGGCCGGTGGCGACGACGGAGGCGTGCAGACGGGCGACGTCCGGGTCGATCTCGGGGTCGGGGTTGGCCAGCGCGAAGATGATCGCGTCGTCGTTCATCTCGGCGACGTCCTCGCCGGCCAGCAGGTTGGGGGCGGAGACGCCGATGAACACGTCGGATCCGGCGACGGCGCCCTTGAGGTCGCCGGTGTAGCCGTCCCGGTTGGTGTGCTCGGCGATCCACCGGAGGTTGGGGTCCGGCTCCTCACGGCCGGCGTGCACGGCGCCCTGGATGTCGCAGACGATGACGTCGCGGGCCCCCGCGTGCATGAGCAGCTTGAGGATGGCGGTGCCGGCCGCGCCCGCGCCCGACATGGTGATGCGGACCTGGTCGAGTTTCTTGCCGACCACGCGCAGTGCGTTGCGCAGGGCCGCCAGGACGACGATGGCGGTGCCGTGCTGGTCGTCGTGGAAGACGGGGATGTCGAGGAGTTCGCGCAGGCGGGCCTCGACCTCGAAACAGCGGGGCGCGGAGATGTCCTCCAGGTTGATGCCGCCGAACCCGGGGGCGATCACCTGGACGGTGCGGACGATCTCGTCGACGTCCTGGGTGTCCAGGGCGATGGGCCAGGCGTCGATGTCGGCGAAGCGTTTGAAGAGGGCCGCCTTGCCCTCCATGACGGGCATGGCGGCCTCGGGGCCGATGTTGCCCAGGCCCAGGACCGCGGAGCCGTCGGTGACGACGGCGACGCTGTTGCGCTTGATGGTGAGGCGGCGTGCGTCGTCCTTGTTGGCGGCGATGGCCTGGGAGACGCGGGCGACGCCGGGGGTGTAGGCCATGGAGAGTTCGTCGCGGTTGCGCAGCGGCACCTTGGACTTCATCTCGATCTTGCCGCCCAGGTGCATCAGGAAGGTGCGGTCGCTGACCTTGTGCACGATGACGCCGTCGATGGCGCCCAGGGCGTCGACGATGGCCTGGGCGTGCTCGGTGTCGCGAGCGGCGCAGGTGACGTCGATACGGATGCGCTCGTGTCCGGCGGCGGCCACGTCCAGCGCCGTGATCATGCCTCCCACCTGCTCGACCGCGGTGGTGAGGCTGCCCACGGCCGTGCTTCCCGCGTCCAGTTCGAGGCGGACGGTGATGGAGTACGAAACGCTGGGAAGGGTGGCCACGTATTGCTCCTCGGGTGTTGCCTGTGCTTCTGCGTCCGGACGTGCGGACGCCCCCGGGCGCGACGTCGTCGGTGCGCGGCGGGGCATCGGATGTGCGGTGTCCCCATGGTGGCACCGCGGCGGATCTCGGCTCGCGGCCGGGGGGGCGTCGCGACAGAGTCGCCTCACCCTACCCGAGTCAAGCCACTGGAGTCAGTACAAGGCGACAATTATCGCTTCGGTGAAAAACCGATGAATTTCCCACCGGATCCGGAGTGGCATCACGATAACGCCGGAGCGTCAGGAGCTCTTCCCGGCGGCCCGGTCCCGGGCCGCCCGGACGATGATGTCGGTGCACGCCTCCAGGGAGAGCAGGGTGCTGTCGAGCATGACGTGGTAGTGACGCGGGGCGGCCGCGTCGGTGCGGTAGAAGCGCCGGACGTAGGCGGCGCGGGCCCGGTCGTTGTCGTCGCGGGCGCGGGCCGTGGGCGGGCCGGCCGTGGACCCGCCGCCCTCGGTGGAGCCCCCGGCCTCCCACAGTTCCCGGGCCAGGAGCAACCGCGCCTCGCGGTCCCCGTCCAGACGCACGTGCAGAGCGGTGGGGTGGTCGGCCAGGACGATCGCACCGGCCCGCCCCAGGACGACACCGCCCGTGTGGGCGACCTCACCGATGACCAGTTCGGTCTGCTCCACGAACTCGTGGTCGTAGAGCAACCGGCCCTCGTCGTTGACCGTGCCCACGAAGGCGGTGTCGACGCTGCCCAGGGTGACCGTGGGGAGGCGGACGGCACCGGCGAGCAGCCGTTCGAGGCCGCCGGGCGCCCGGTCGTCACGTTGCAGCGCCTCGTCGAGGGAACATCCGATCCGACCGGCGACGGCGCCGGGCACGGCCCGGTCGAGGAAGGCGACGGCGAGGGCGGCGGCGACCGCCGGGCCCACGACACCGCCGCCCGCGCCGTAGGTCGCCGAGATCGTGACGACGGGTCCGCGCATCGCTTTGCGCGGAGGGGGCGCCTCACTGGTCATGGGACACCTGCCGGGGAGATGGACGGGCCGTGGCGCCCGTTCCTTGGACCGGTTGTACCCACCGCCGGCTCCCCTATCCGCCCGCGCCGAAGAACACGGAAGAACAGGCAGTTTTACCGCTTTGTCCTATTACCGATGGGTAGGAAGTGTCGGATCCGGAATGGGACATCCCCCACTCCGGATCCCTTCCCACCCGTTCTCCGACCTCTAGAACAGTGCCGAGGTGAGCCGGCGCCGGGCGGAGGTCACCCGCGGGTCGCCCGGGGGCAGCAGGTCGAACAGCTCCAACAGGTGGGCGCGCACCTTGTTCCGGTCGTCGTCGCGGGTCCGCTTGACGGTGGCGATGAGCCGCTCGAAGGCGTCCTCGAACTTGCCGCCGTACATGTCCAGGTCGGCGACCGTGAGCTGGGCGTCCACGTTGTCCGGGGTGTCGGCGGCGGCCTGGCGGGCGGTGTTCATGTCCACCGTGCGCAGTCGTCGGACCAGGCGGACCTGGGCCAGCTTGCTCCTGGACTCGGTGTCCTTGGGGTCGGCCTCCACCGCCTTGGCGTAGACCGCCTCGGCCGCGTCGAAGTCGCCCCGCTCCAAGGACTCCTGTGCCTCCGCGTCGATCGGGCGGACGTCGGCGGCGGCCTGCTCCCCGACGGGCTCGACCGGCTCCGGGCCGTCCTCGCCGAACAGGGTGCCGGGGTGGTCGGGGGGAAGGGCGCCCTGTTCCTTGAGCGCGGCGAAGGCCTCGACCAGCCAGCCGGTGAGCTGGTCCTCGGGCACGGGACCCGCCGGGCCGGGCAGGAGCTGACCCTGCACGACCACGATGATCATCGGGGCGGTGGGCACCCGCAACGCCTGCACGAGCTGTGGGCTGGCCTCACCGTCGACCTTGGCGAGGAACCAGTTGCCGCCGGAGGCCGCGGAGAGCTTGTCCAGGGTGTTCTCCACCTGCTCGGACTGCTCGGACCAGCCGGTCAGCACGGCCAGGACGACCGGAACGGCCATGGACCGCTCCAGGACCTGGGCCTGGAAGTTCGTCTCGTCGACGTTGACGGCGTAAGGGTTGGATCGACCCGACGACTCCGCGGCGCGCTGTTTGGCCTCGCGTTCCATGGCCGCCTTGCGCGCACCGAGGTCGACGGCACTGTTCGGGGAAAAGTCCGAAGGCTGCATGTGTCCATCCTGCCGTATACGCGGTGAGGACGCGGACCGAGTGCCGGCCCGCGTCCTCACCGCGTGGGACGCGGACTCAGAACCGCGGCGCCTCGGTGTAGGTCCCGAACTCCTCGCCCATGGTGGCGCAGATCTCGCCGAGGGTGGCCTCGACACGGGCGGCGTCCATGATGAGCGGCACGAGGTTCCCTCCCGACCGGACCCCTTCGAGCAGCGCGGCCAGCGTCCGCTCCACCGCGGCGCCGTCGCGGGCCTCTCGGCGTTCGGCGAGCACCCGTCGCTGTTCGCGCTCCACCTCGTGACCGATGCGCAGGATGTCGAGTTCGCCGGAGACGGTGGCGGTGTGCCGGTTGACGCCGACGATCCGCTTCTCGCCCTTCTCCAGCGCCTGCTGGTACTGGAAGGCGGACTCGGCGATCTCCGAGCCGAAGTAGCCGTTCTCGATGCCGGCGAGGATGCCCGAGGTCATCGGGCCGATCGCGTGCTCGACGTCGTCGCCGCCGCCCATGTGCCGGATGTGCGCGAAGATCCGCTCGGCCTCGGCCTCGATCTCGTCGGTGAGCGACTCGACGTACCAGGAGCCGCCGAGCGGGTCGGCGACGTTGATGACGCCGGTCTCCTCCATGATCACCTGCTGTGTGCGCAGGGCGATCTCGGCGGCCTGCTCGGTGGGCAGTGCCAACGTCTCGTCGAGGGCGTTGGTGTGCAGCGAGTTGGTGCCGCCCAGGACCGCCGAGAGCGCCTCGACCGCGGTGCGCACGACGTTGTTGTAGGGCTGCTGGGCGGTGAGGGAGACCCCGGCGGTCTGCGTGTGGAAGCGCAGCCACTGGGCCTTCTCCGTCTCGGCCCCGTAGACGTCGCGCATCCACCGGGCCCAGATCCGGCGGGCGGCGCGGAACTTGGCGATCTCCTCGAAGAAGTCGATGTGGGCGTCGAAGAAGAACGACAGGCCGGGGGCGAACGTGTCGACGTCCATCCCCCGGGACAACCCCAGCTCCACGTAGCCGAACCCGTCCGCGAGGGTGTAGGCCAGCTCCTGTGCGGCCGTGGCCCCGGCCTCGCGGATGTGGTAACCCGACACCGACAGGGGCTTGTAGGCGGGGATGTTCTCCGCGCAGTACTCCATGAGGTCGCCGATGAGCCGCAACTGGGGCTCGGGCGGGTACAGCCACTCCTTCTGGGCGATGTACTCCTTGAAGATGTCGGTCTGGAGCGTGCCGTTGAGGATCCCGATGTCCGCACCCTGGCGCTCGGCGGCCACCAGGTACATGCAGAAGGCGGGCACGGCCGGGCCGCTGATGGTCATGGACGTGGTGACCTCGCCCAGGGGGATCCCCTCGAAGAGCAGGTCCATGTCGGCGACCGAGTCGATGGCCACGCCGCAGTGTCCGACCTCGCCCAGCGCGTGGGGGGAGTCGGAGTCGTGTCCCATGAGGGTGGGCATGTCGAAGGCGACCGAGAGCCCGCCGCCCCCGGAGGCGAGGATCATCTTGTAGCGCTCGTTGGTCTGGCGTGCGTTGCCGAACCCGGCGAACTGGCGGATGGTCCAGGCCCGGCCGCGGTAGCCGGTGGGGTACAGCCCGCGGGTGAAGGGGAATTCGCCGGGCCAGCCGATGCGCTCGAAGCCGGGGACCTCCGAGCCGGGCGGTGGACCGTAGACCGGTTCCAGTCGTCGCCCGGACAGTGAGGTGAAGTCGGTGTCGCGCTTGCGCGCGGCGTCGTAGCGGCGCTGCCAGCGTTCGCGCCCGGCCTCGATCTCCTCGGCACCGCCGCCGTCGGTGGTGCCGTTCGTGGTGTTCGCCATACCTGGATAGTAGGACGTCCAACTAAATATGTACAGAACGGGGAGCCGCGTCACCTCCCGGACTCTCGGTCCGGGTCCGACCGGCGGGTCCCCGGCGCGGACTCAGCGGCTTTCGACGGACCCCGTGACGGGCTCGGGGAAGTCACCGAAGTCGACGCGCAGGCGGGTGAACACGCGGTGCATCTCCCACAGTTCCTCGTCGGAGTAGCAGCCCAGCCCGAAGTCCATGTCGAGCAGGGAGCGCGTGGCCCGCTCGGTGACCTCGCGGCCGGTGTCGGTGATCTCCGCGAGGACGCCGCGGCCGTCGCTGGGGTTGGGGCGGCGGAGCACGAAGCCCTGCCCCTCCAACCGGTCGATGGTGTTGGTGACGCTGGTCGGGTGGACCATGAGGCGTTCGCCGATCTTGCCCAGCGGCAGCGACCCGGAGGCGCTGAAGGTGAGCAGGACGAGCGCCTCGTAGCGCGCGAAGGTGAGACCGAACGGCTTGAGGGCGCCGTCCAGCTCACCGATGAGGATCTGCTGGGCGCGCATGACCGAGGTGACGGCGGCCATCGCGGGCGAGGGCCCCCATCTGCGCGTCCAGTTGTCGTGTGCGCGCTCGATCGGGTCGAACGGAAGGTTCAAAGGGTTTCCCACGCCGTCACTCTATGGGGCCCGTCGAAGGACCGCGTCCCGCCCTGAGCGCGAGTAGCCGAGACCAGGACACGAGTCAAGGATTCGGCGTGGCCACAAGGGGACAGATGACCCCGCCCGCCACTGGTACGGCCCGTCAGCTCGAAAGATCCGGATGGACCCGAAAGTGGAACCCACTCCCCCGCCGGAAAGTTCCATCCGGACCGTTGACGACCCCTGTAATTATTAGTTAAGTTTCCTAAAAATTTATCCCCCCAGGTCAGGCCCAGCCAGACACCCTCCGACCGCAGGAGAGTCCACGACGTGAGAGCACGACCCTTCAGGAACCGGATGGCGGCGTGCGCGGCCGCGACCGTGCTGGTGGCGCCGCTCATGGTGGCCGCCTTCCCGGCCGCCGCGGAAGAGACGCCCGCCACAGGCCTCACCGTCACCTACGTGGAATCCGCCCGGTGGAACACCGGCTACAGCGGCGAGATCGTCGTCCACAACGCCTCCGGCACCCCCGTGAGCGACTGGACGATCGAGTTCTCCCTGCCCGACGGCAGCCGCATCCACCAGCTCTGGAACGCCACCCTCTCCGGCGATCCCGCCGGCTACACCGTCACGCCACCGCACTGGGGCGCCTCGGTCCCGGCCGGCGGCACCTACTCCTTCGGGTTCAACGGCCTGCACACCGACGGCTCCACCGACCTCGTCTCCTGCACCGTCAACGGGGCACCCTGCTCCGGCGACGACGGCGGCACCGGGCCCGACCACGACCACCTCAGCGTCGCCTACTACACCCAGTGGAGCGCCCGCGAGCGCGACTACCACGTCGCCGACCTGGTGGGGAGCGGCAGCGCCGAGAGGCTCACGCACATCCAGTACGCCTTCGGCAACGTCAGCGCCGACGGCGAGTGCTTCATGACCGACGACGAGGGCGAGGGCGACGCCCTGGCCGACTACGGGCACACCGTCCCCGCCGGCCAGAGCGTCGACGGCGTCGGCGACGACCCCGGCCAGGATCTGCGCGGCAACTTCAACCAGCTGCTCAAGCTCAAGGAGCAGAACCCCCACCTGAGCATCAGCGTCTCGCTGGGCGGGTGGAACTGGTCGCGGTACTTCTCCGACGCCGCCCTGACCGAGGAGTCCCGCGAGCGTCTCGTCGAGTCCTGCGTCGACCTGTACCTGCGCGGCGACCTGCCCGAACTGAACGACGCCGGCGGCGAGGGCGTCGCCTACGGCGTCTTCGACGGCATCGACCTCGACTGGGAGTGGCCGGGCACCGACGGCAACCCGCACAACGTGGTCCGGCCCGAGGACAAGGAGAACTTCACCGCCCTGGTCCAGGAGTTCCGCGACCAGCTGGACGAGTTCGGTGACGAGACCGACCGCCACTTCGAGCTGAGCGCGTTCGTGCCCGCCGGCGGCTGGCGCCTGGACTCCGGCTACGAGCTCGACGAGCTCATGCCGAACTTCGACTTCGTCATGGTGCAGGGCTACGACTACCACGGCACCTGGGAGAGCGTCACCAACCACCAGTCCAACCTGGTGACGGACGCCCGCGACCCCGAGCCGGTCATCTCGGCCGAGCTCATCCGCGACGCCTACGTCTCCCGGGGGGTCGACCCGGCCAAGATCGTCCTGGGCATCCCCTTCTACGGCCAGGGGTGGACCGGTGTCGAAGCCGGCCCCGAGGGCGACGGCATCTTCCAGCCCGCCGCCGGCCCGGCTCGGGGCACCTACGCGACGGGCACCGAGGAGTACCGCTTCCTGGAGGAGAAGGCGGCCTCCGGTGACTTCGAGCTCTTCCGCAACGAGGCCGCCGGCACCGCCTGGATCTACGACGGCGAGACCTTCTGGAACTACGACGACGAGATCGCGGTCGGCCAGAAGACCGAATGGGCCCTGGACAACGGCTACTCCGGCGTCATGATCTGGGCCATCGACGGCGACAACGCGCAGGGCGACCTGCTGGCGGCCATCGACGAGGCGCTGCGAACGAACTGACCCGAAGCCTCCCGGTCGGCGGTCCACCGCCCTTCCCACCGCCGACCGGGAACCGAGCGGCGTCGATGCTCTGATCCGGGGAGCATCGCCGCCACGGCCGGTGCGGACCGATGTGCGACGGTTCGCACCGGCCTCTCCTCATCTCGCACACCACCGGCTCGCACACTCCGACCCCCCGCCCCTCCGTTCCACTTTCGAGGCCCGCCATGCCCCGTGCACCGCCCCTCTCGCCCATCGACTTCGCACCCCGCGACTCCTCGGGCGCACACCCACCGTCGCCCCCGGCCCGCCCCGCAACGGGCGCACCCGGACGGCGACCCCCCACACCCGCTCACGCACCAGGAGCACCGAAGTTGAGAGCACGACGATCCAGGCTCGCGGCGTTGGTCGCGGCCGTACTGCTCATCCCCCTCGCCCTGTCCCCCGCCCCCGCCTCCGCCGACACCTCCGACGTCACCGTCACCTACGTCGAGACCGGCAACTGGGGCACCGGGTACGGCGGCCAGCTCACCGTCGGCAACGCCGGCACGTCGGCGCTGACCGACTGGACCATCGAGTTCGACCTGCCCTCCGGCACCGCCATCACCAGCCTGTGGAACGCCACCCTGACCCGGTCGGGGAACTCCTACACCCTGACCCCGCCCTCCTGGGGCGCCGCCGTCCCCGCCGGGGGGACCTACGGCATCGGTTTCAACGGCACCACCGGTGCCGGATCCGACACCACACCGGTGAACTGTCTGGTCAACGGGTCCCCCTGTTCGGGTGAACCCGGCGAACCCGACACCGAGCCGCCCTCGACCCCCGGCGGTCTGACCGTCACCGGGACCACCGCCACCACGGTCGCCCTGAGCTGGAACGCCGCCACCGACAACGTCGCGGTCGCCGGCTACGAGGTCCTGTCCGGCGGCGAGGTCGTCCGCGCCGTCTCCGGGACCACCGCCACCGTCTCGGGGCTCACCCCCGAGACCACGTACGGGTTCACCGTGCGGGCCTACGACACCTCCAACAACCGGGGCGGCGAGAGCGCCTCGGTGAGCGCGACCACCGACGAGCAGGTCGTCGTCCCGCCCACGGAGGGCCGTCGCGTGGCCTACTTCACCCAGTGGGGCATCTACGACCGCGGTTACCTGGTGAAGAACCTGGAGACCTCCGACACCGCGGAGAAGCTCACCCACATCAACTACTCGTTCGGCAACGTCAACGCCGGCGGGCAGTGCTTCATGGCCAACCAGCTCGGCCAGGGCGACGCCTGGGCCGACTACGGCCGTTCGTTCACCGCCGCCCAGAGCGTCGACGGCGTGGGCGACGTGTGGAGCCAGGACCTGCGCGGCAACTTCAACCAGCTGCGCAAGCTCAAGGAGACGCACCCCGACCTGAAGGTCAACATCTCCCTGGGCGGCTGGACCTGGTCGCGGTACTTCTCCGACGCCGCGCTGACCCCGGAGTCGCGCGAGCGCATGGTCTCGTCCTGCATCGACCTGTACCTGCGCGGCAACCTGCCGCTCTTCGACGGTGCGGGCGGCACCGGCGCCGCCTACGGCGTCTTCGACGGCATCGACCTCGACTGGGAGTGGCCCGCCTCCGAGGGGCACGAGCACAACGTGGTCCGCCCCGAGGACAGGGAGAACTTCACCGCCCTGGTCCAGGAGTTCCGCGACCAGCTGGACGCCCTGGAGGCCGAGACCGACCGCGAGTTCGAGCTGACCGCGTTCCTGCCCGCCGACCCCGACAAGATCGACCTGGGCTTCGAGATGGACGAGCTCATGACGGACTTCGACTTCATCACGGTGCAGGGCTACGACTACCACGGGGCCTGGGAGTCCACCACCAACCACCAGTCGAACCTGCTCGTCACCCCCGGAGACCCCGGTCCGCGGATCTTCGCCGCCGAGGTGAGCATCGACCGCTACCTGGAGCTGGGCGTGGACCCGGCCGACATGGTCCTGGGCGTGCCGTTCTACAGCCGCGGCTGGACGGGCGTGCCCGCCGGGCCAAGCGGCGACGGTCTGTTCCAGACCTCCACCGGCCCCGCCCGCGGCAGCTACGAGCAGGGCATCGAGGACTGGAAGGTCATCAAGAACCTGAACGGGTACACCCTGCACCGCGACGACGCCTCCGGCACCGCGTGGCTGTACAACGGTTCCACGTTCTGGACCTACGACGACGAGATCTCCATCGCCCAGAAGACGCAGTGGGCGGTCGACCGGGGACTCGGCGGCGTGATGATCTGGTCCATCGACGGCGACGACGCGAACGGCACCCTCATGGAGGCCATCGACTCGACGCTCGGCTGACCACCGACACCGACCGACACCGATGAGGGTCCCGGTCCGTGACCGGGACCCTGCGGCGGCGCCCCGTGCCAGGGGGCGCCGCCGACGTCGTGTTCGGGGGCCGGGCGCGGCGTCGCCGAAAAAGGTGCGGCGGAGGCGATGATTTCCGCAGGAGCGCCGGGTCTGTACCGGTGAGACCCGAGCGAGAGGAACGGCCATGGCCGAGACGCACACCCTGAAGACCCCTGACGGCACCCTGTACTACGAGGTCCGGGGCTCCGGGCCCGCCGTCGTGCTGACCGGGGCGCCCATGGACGCGGGGCCGTTCGAGGCGCTCGCGGACCTGTTGGCGACCGAGCGCACGGTCATCACCCACGATCCCCGGGGTATCGGGCGCAGTCCTCTGGACGACCCCGCCCAGGACTCCACGCCGGAGCTGCGCGCCGACGACCTGGTGGCGTTGCTGGACGCGGTGGGCGTGGAACGCGCCGACCTGCTGGGCTCCAGCGGCGGGGCGGTGACCACCCTCGCTGCGGCCACGCGCCACCCCGGCAGGTTCGGCACGATCGTCGCGCACGAGCCTCCCCTGCTGGAACTGCTGCCCGACGCCGTCGAGCAGCGCGCGAGCACCGAGGAGATCATCGCGACCTACCACCGGGACGGGATCATGGCCGCCTTCGGGGCGTTCATGGTCAACGCCGGGTTCCCCCTGCCGGAGGAGGGGGAGGGGGAGGGCCAGGCGCCCCCGGAGCAGGAGCCCGGCGAACAGGAGTCGGCGGACGCCCACCGCTTCTTCGCCCACGAGCTGCGGGGGACCACCCGGCACGTCCCCGACGTCGAGGCCCTGCGCGACGGTCCCGCGCGGGTCGTGGTCGGCCTCGGCGTGGAGTCGGCGATGCTGCTCACCGACCGGACCTCCCGGGCCCTGGCGAAGGCGCTGGGCGTCGAGCCGGTGATGTTCCCCGGCGGGCACGGCGGCTTCGAGGACGACCCGAGGGGCTTCGCCGAGGTCCTGCGTCGCGTCCTGTCCTAGGCGCCCAGCTCCTTGATGACGAGGTCGGCGGCGGCATAGGGGTCGCGGATCCCCTCGGCCACCTCGCGGGCCGCCGATTCCAGGGCGCCGTCGTCGCCGACGGCGATCCGGGAGCGCAGCAGGTCCAGGACGATCGCCTGCACCTCCTCCCGGGCCCGGCGACGACGGCGCTCCGCCAGTTCACCGGTGTCCCCCAGATGCGCGAAGTGCCCGTCCAGGCAGTCCCACAGCTCGTCCACGCCCTCATCGCGGACGGCGACCGTCATGACGATCGGCGGCTTCCACTCGTCGTCCGCGCGGTCCTTCATCGCGACCATCTGCCGCAGTTCGCGCAGGGTCGACCTGGCGCCGTCGCGGTCGGCCTTGTTGACGGCGAACACGTCGGCGACCTCCAGCACGCCGGCCTTGGCGGCCTGCACGGAGTCGCCCATGCCCGGGGCGCACAGCACCACGGTGGTGTCGGCCTGCCCGGCGATCTCCACCTCGGCCTGGCCGACGCCGACGGTCTCCACCAGGATCACGTCGAACCCGGCTGCGTCCAGGACGCGCAGGGCGTGCGGGGTGGCCCACGACAGACCGCCCAGGTGCCCGCGGTTGGCCATGGAACGGATGTACACGCCCGGGTCGGTGGCGTGCTCCTGCATGCGGACCCGATCCCCGAGCAGGGCGCCGCCGGTGAACGGGGAGGAGGGGTCCACGGCCAGCACGGCCACGCTCAGGTCGCGGGCGCGGGCGGCGCGCACCACCGCGTTCGTCGTGGTGGACTTGCCCACGCCGGGCGACCCGGTGAAACCGACGGTCCGGGCCCGGCCGGTGTGCGGGGCCAGGCCGGCCATGATCTCGCGCAGTTCGGGGGAGCCGTTCTCCACCAGGGTGATCGCGCGGGCCAGGGCCCGGCGATCCCCCCTCAGCAGCTTCTCGACCAGTCGGGGGGTGTCCATGCGGCTCCTTCCGTGCGCATGCGGCGGGGCGGCGGCTCGTGACCGCCGCCCCGCCGTTCTCACCAGGTGCGTCGTACTCCGGTCGGGGCCGGGTCCGGCCCCGGGTACACAGTGTCTTCGAGGATGAACGTCCCTCCGGGCGCGGCGCGCGGGCGGACCGGGGATCTCCCGAGACCCGGCGTCGCCCCGAAGGGAGGGGGTGACCGCTACTCGGCGGGTACCGAGAACAGCAGCGCGTCGCCCTGACCGCCGCCGCCACAGAGGGCGGCCGCGCCCAGACCGCCGCCGCGGCGGCGCAGCTCGTGGATCAGGTGCAGGGCGATGCGGGCGCCGGAGGCGCCGATCGGGTGACCGATCGCGATGGCGCCGCCGTTGACGTTGACGATGTCCGCGTCCACGCCCAGGTCCTTCATGGACTGGAGGCCGACCGCGGCGAACGCCTCGTTGATCTCGATGAGGTCGAGGTCGGAGACCTCCCTGCCGGCCTTGCCCAGCGCGTGCGCGATCGCGTTGGAGGGCTGGGAGTGCAGGGAGTTGTCCGGGCCGGCGACGTTGCCGTGCGCGCCGATCTCGGCGAGGACCGGCAGGCCCAGTTCCTCGGCCTTGGCCCGGCTCATCACGATCACGGCGGCGGCGCCGTCGGAGATCTGCGAGGAGGAGCCGGCGGTGATGGTGCCGTCGCGGTCGAAGGCCGGGCGCAGCTTGGCCAGGCTCTCGGCCGTGGTGCCGGGACGGACGCCCTCGTCGTGGCGGAACACGATCGGGTCGCCCTTGCGCTGGGGGATCTCCACGGGGACGATCTCCGCGTCGAACAGGCCCCGCTCCGCGGCCTCGGCGGCGCGCCGGTGCGACCGGGCCGCGAACGCGTCCTGCTCCTCGCGGCCGATGCCGAGCTTGGCGTTGTGCCGTTCGGTGGAGGCGCCCATGGAGTCGCCCTCGAAGGCGTCGGTGAGGCCGTCGTGCGCGGTGGCGTCGAGGACCTCGATCGCCCCGTACTTGTACCCGTGCCGGGACTTGGGCAGCAGGTGCGGCGCGTTGGTCATGGACTCCATGCCGCCCGCGACGACGATGTCGAACTCGCCTGCGGCGATGAGCTGGTCGGCCAGGGCGATGGCGTCCAGGCCGGACAGGCACACCTTGTTGATGGTGACCGAGGGGACGTTCATGGGGATACCGGCCTTGACGGCGGCCTGACGCGACGGGATCTGTCCGGCGCCGGCCTGGAGGACCTGGCCCATGACCACGTATTCGACCTGTTCGCCGCCGATACCGGCGCTGTCGAGCGCGCCCTTGATCGCGAAGCCACCGAGGTCGACGGCGGAGAACCCGGCGAGGGAGCCGAGGAGTCGTCCGGTGGGGGTCCGTGCCCCACCGACGATGACGGAACCGGGCATCGTAACTGGCCTCCAAGTGATCGATGACGCACCTGGTCTGCAACGATACCCACACAGCCGTTCGCCGCCGTCGAGAGGTTCATCCGATGAGCAACGCCCCTGATCGCGCCGCCCCCGTCCCCGCCGCGACCCGTCTCGACCACGTCGGCATCGCCTGCCGGGACCTGGACGCCTCGATCGAGTTCTACCGGTCCACCTACGGTTTCGAGGTGGAGCACGAAGAGGTCAACGAGGAGCAGGGCGTGCGCGAGGCGATGCTCCGGGTCAACGGCGCCGACGACGGGGGCGCCACGTATCTGCAACTGCTGGAGCCGACCCGTCCCGACTCCCCGGTCGCCAGGTTCCTGGAGCGCAACGGTGAGGGCGTGCATCACATCGCGTTCGGCACCGGGGACGTCGCCGGCCTCGCGGCGGGCGTCGGGGGCCGTGGCGTGCGCGTCCTGGACGCGGAGCCGCGCCGGGGCACCGCCGGCTCGCGGATCGTGTTCCTGCACCCCAAGGACTGTGGAGGCGTCCTCACCGAACTCGTACAGAGCGCCCACTGACCGGAGTGCCCGGATCGCCCCCAACGTCACGGGGGCGTTCCGGACACATCACATCTCACACACCGCGGGCGTGACCGGACTCAAACCCCGCCGGAAGTTACCCGAAACCCTCTTCCCAGGGGTTCCCCGCTTGATAAAGTCGGTTGGCCACCGGATGTGAATCTCCGGCGTCGATCCACGTCTCACGATCCGGTGGTTCGACAACCGGGTCGGCAGCGCCACCGCCCCGTCGCGCCACACCGTGGCGGGCCAAGACGGGTGGAGCGCACCGACGGCGTCGGCGACGGTCGGCCGGTCGCGACCTCGTCACGCCGCTCCATACCCGAGTCCGCACCCGGACCGGAAAGCACGCCCGTCCCCCGGGGTCCCCGACACCGCCCAGAACGCGGTCCCCGGTCGTTCGCAAGTAGCCGTCTCGCACCCGTTCAGGATTCCGCCACATGCCGTCAAACAACATCGACACCCAACTCAACAACATCTTCGACGAGGACAACACCCCACCCGAGTTCGACGTGGTGTTGCGTGGCTATGACCGCACCCAGGTGACGGACTACCTGGACGGCCTGCGCAACGAGGTCAAGCAGACCACCAAGCAGGTCGAGAAGTTCAAGGCCGAGCTCAGCGCCAAGAACCGCCAGCTCCAGGAGCGGGAGCGCCCCTCCTACGCCGGGCTCGGCTCGCGCATCGAGGAGCTGCTGCGGCTGGCCGAGGAGCAGGCCAACGAGCTGGTCCAGAGCGCCCAGATCGACGCCAACGACATCCGGTCGGCCGCCAAGATCGAGGCCGCCGAGATGCGGGCCGCGGCCGAGTCCGAGGCCACCGAGGTGCGCACCCTCGCCCAGCGCGAGGCCGACGAGTCCCGCCAGAGCGCCGAGGCCGAGGCGGAGGAGATCTCCACCAGCGCCCGCCGCCGGGCCGACGAGCTGTCCGCCACCACCGAGCGCGAGGTCCAGAAGAAGCGCGCCGCGGTCGACCACGAGATCGCCGAGAAGCGGGCGACCTTCGAGGGTGAGATCGCCAAGCTGCGCACCACCACCGAGCGCGAGTGCGCCCAGGCGCGCGCGGCCGCCAAGCGCGAGCGCGACGAGACCATTCAGGCCGCCAAGAGCCAGGCCGAGGAACTCCGCAAGAACGCCGAGCGCGCCTACGCCGAGTCCGAGGCCCGCCGCACCGAGCTTGAGGACCAGTTCGAGCTCCAGCTCGCCGACCGGCGGGCCGAGGCCGAGCGTCAGGACGCCGAGCGTCTGGCCGCCGCCCAGGCCGCCACTCAGAAGATGGTGTCCGAGGCGGAGGAGCGCGCCGCCAGCGCCGACCACCACGCCAAGCAGGCCAGCCAGCAGGCCGAGCAGACCCGCCGCGACGCCGAGAACCACGCCAAGCAGCTGGTCGGCAACGCCAAGAAGAACGCCGGCCAGATCGAGTCGGAGGCCAAGTCCAAGGCCGAGCACCAGCTCAGCGACGCCAAGAGCGAGGCCAACCGCATCCTGACCGCCGCCAAGAAGGAGGTCGACGAGCTCAACCGCCAGCGCGACAGCATCCAGTCGCACCTCCAGCAGCTGCGTCAGCTGCTCGGTGGCGGTGCCCTCCCGAACGCGGCCGCCGCGGCCCCCGCCGCCCCGGCCCCCGCTCCCGTCGCCGCCGCTCCCGCGGCCCCGGCGATCGCCGAGGCCGCCCCGGCCGAGGAGGCCAAGCAGCCGGCCCGTTCCGGCAAGGGCGCGGACGACGAGGACTGGTGGCAGGAGTAGTCACCCCGGACCCTCGGGCCCCGCGGTCGTGACGTGACGAGGGCCCGCCTCCCCTGAAGGGGGGAGGCGGGCCCTCGTTCTCGCGTACGGGAGCGGTCGACCGCGTCCGGTCCGCCGATGTTCAGCCCAGGGCCTGGACGTCCTTCTCGTGGGGACCGTCCCACTCGGTGGGCAAGGGGTGGGCGTCGGGGTTGACCCGCTTGACGATCTCGTCGAGGACCCGGCGCACGTACGGTTCCCCGACCCACAGGTGCTTGGCGCCGTCCACGCCGATGACCTCGGCCTGGGTGAGCGGCTTGAACCGTTCCCGGGCCTCCTCGGGGCGCAGGTAGTCGTCGTGTTCGGGGACCAGCGCCACCACGGGCTTGCCGGTGACCCGCCAGTTCTCCATGTCCGCCTCGGTGGCCCGGTGCAGCGGCGGCGACAGCAGCAGGGCGCCCTCGATCTGCGGGTCGGCGCCCCACTTCAGGGCCAGTTCGGTGCCGAACGACCAGCCGAGCAGCCACGGCCGGGGCAGCCCCTCGAACTCGGTGAACTCGATGGCGGCGAGCACATCGTGCTTCTCGGTCTCGCCCTCGCCGAACTCCCCCTGGCTGGTGCCGTGGCGGGAGGTGGTACCGCGCGTGTTGAAGCGCAGCACCGCGATGTTCGCCAGCGCGGGCAGCCGGAACGACGCCTTGCGCAGGACGTGGCTGTCCATCATGCCCTCGGCCGTGGGCAGCGGGTGCAGGCACACCAGGGTCGCGACCGGGTCGCCGTCCTCGGGCAGGGCCAGTTCGCCGATCAGCTCCAGCCCGTCGGCGGTGTGCAGGGTGATGGGACGTCGCACGGCGGGCAGCACCGTGGTGGCTCGGATCTCCATGGCTCCTCGGTCCGGTTCTCGGTGGTCGGGGCTCAGTATCGGGGTGCGCGCCGGGAGCGGCGCTCCCAGCAGGAGGAGTGCCAGTGCCGACGGTCGTCGCCGTCGCCGTAGGGGCGCCAGACGACGACGTGGGCCATCCCGACGGGGATCTCCTGGGCGCAGCCGGGGCAGCGGTAGACCTTCACCGCGGCCGCGCCGATGACGCGCCGTATGATCCATTCGCCGTCGGGTCCGGCCTCACGGCTCTGGCCGCCGGTGATCCGGAGCATGAGGGCGTCCTCGGCTTCGGGGCCGCCTCCGGGGGCGCGGCCGCCTCGGGAGGACTTACGGCGGGAGGAATTACGACGCGGGCTCACCCGTCCAGGGTAGGAGAGAACGGGCGGTGGCCGCCGCCACAGACGTACTGCGGCGACGGCCACCGGGGTGTTCTCGGAGAGATCAGGCGTGGCAGGCGCAGCCGCCGTGGCCCTCTTCCTCCGGGGTGTCGGGAAGCCGGTCCATGAGCAGCGGGGCGGGGACCGCGATGGTGGTCAACCCGTACTCGCCCATGGCGACCAGGGTGGTGACCACGGCTTCGGCGCCGCGCTCGTCGAGCAGCTCGGTCGGGCCCTTGGGGTAACCGCAGCCGAAACGCATCGCGGTGTCGACGTCCTGGGCGGTGGCGTAGCCGTCGCCGATCATCCGCATGGCGTCGTCGATCTGCGGTGCGATGAGGATCTCACCCAGGTCGAGGGTCTCCTCTTCGCGGATCATCTCGGCGTAGCGGCCGGCGGGACGGGGCTCGGGGGCCTCGTCACGACCGGCGTAGAAGCCCCTGCCGGCCTTGCGGCCGTAGTGACCGGCGGCGACCATGCGGCGCAGCAGCGGGGCCGCGGCGTAACGCGGGTCTCGGTACTCGTCCCACAGCACGTCCATGACGGCCAGGCACACGTCGATCCCGACCATGTCGGCCAGGGCGAGCGGGCCCATCGGCAGGCCGGCGGCCTTCTTGACCGACTCGTCGATCTCCTCGCGGGTGGCGACCCCGCGCTCGTAGAGGCGCACCGCGTCGTTGATGTAGGGCACCAGCAGCGCGTTGGCGACGAACCCGGCGCGGTCCCCGACCGTGACGGGGGTCTTGCCGATGCGCTTGGCCATCTCGGTGACGATGTCGACGGTCTCGGCGGAGGCGGAGACCGTGGTGATGACCTCGGCCAGCTTCATGACCGGGGCCGGGTTGAAGAAGTGCAGACCGACGACCTTCTCCGGGCGTCCGGTGAGGGCCGCGATCTCGGTGACCGACAGCGAGGAGGTGTTGGTCGCCAGGATCGTCTCGGGCTTGCAGATCCGGTCCAGATCGCCGAACACGTCGCGCTTGAGGTCCATCCGCTCGGGAACGGCCTCCACGACGAGGTCGGCGTCCGTCAGGTCCTCACGGGACGTGGTGAACGTCAGTCGCTCCTCGATCGCGGAGCGCTCCTCCTCGGTGAGCTTGCCCTTGGCGACGGCGCGCCCGAGCGACTTGTCCAGATGGCCACGGCCGCGGTCGAGGGCGGCCTGGTCGATCTCGACCCCGATGACGTTGAAACCGGCTCGGGCGAACACCTCGGCGATGCCCGCGCCCATCGTGCCGAGTCCGACGACACCGACCTTCTTGAATTCCTGCACCATGAGGCCAGCCTAGACGGCCCGACGACCCGTACCGCCCGCAGGGCCCCCTTGGCCGTACTCACGGGTAACACGATGTCGGGACATGCCCGGCGGGACCGCCGCCACGATGGGCGGCGGTCCCGCCCCTCCCCTCCCGGGGCGGGCGGGCCGCGCGGTCCGTCCACGCGGGCCTCGGCGACCCGCACCGCGCGTTCTCTGGAGACGTTAAGCGCCCGACCCCGTTCCGGTCACGGGGCGTGAAAGCCACAAAGTCCTTGCCCCCGGGGTGATCGGACCTGCCCTCGGGGACCGGTCGGCCGGTTCGGCCGTTCTGCGGCGGGCACCCCTGGAAGGCGGTAACGTGACGTTTCGTGCGTCTCGTCATCGCTCGGTGCAGCGTCGATTACGTCGGCCGGCTCACCGCCCACCTGCCCATGGCCCCGCGGCTGGTCCTCATCAAGGCCGACGGGAGCGTGTCCATCCACGCCGATGATCGGGCCTTCAAGCCCCTCAACTGGATGAACCCCCCGTGCAAACTCCGAGAGGAGACCGTCGAGGACGGACCCGACGTCTGGACCGTCACCCACGGCAAGTCCGGCGAGAAGCTGGTGCTGACCGTGGAGGAGGTCCTGCACGACTCCTCCCACGAACTCGGCAAGGACCCCGGGTTGCAGAAGGACGGGGTCGAGGCCCACCTCCAGGAACTGCTCGCCGAGCACATCACCACCCTCGGCGACGGCTACACCCTCATCCGACGCGAGTACCCGACCGCGATCGGGCCGGTCGACATCCTGTGCCGGGACGGAGAGAACCGGACCGTGGCCGTGGAGCTCAAGCGGCGCGGCGACATCGACGGCGTCGAACAGCTCACCCGCTACCTGGAGCTGCTCAACCGCGACCCCAACCTGTCCCCGGTGCGGGGCGTCTTCGCCGCCCAGGAGATCAAGCCCCAGGCGCGCGTGCTCGCCGAGGACCGGGGCATCTCCTGCGTGGTCCTGGACTACGACGAACTGCGCGGCATCGAGCCGGACGTCCTCCGCCTGTTCTGACCGGTGTCCTCCACTCGGAGGACACCGGACCGACCGTTCGCCCGATACCGCCCGGCCCCGGGCCGCGCGAGGCTCGGTTCATGAGCGAAACGGTCATCGAGGTCACCGGCCTCGTCAAGGAGTACGGCGGGCACCGGGCCGTCGCCGGGGTGGACCTGTCGGTCCCCGAGGGCGAGATCTTCTCCCTGCTCGGCCCCAACGGCGCCGGCAAGTCGACCACGATCGAGATCCTGGAGGGTTTCCGTCGGCGCGACGGCGGGGTCGTCCGGGTGCTCGGCGTCGACCCCGAGAAGGCCGACCGGTCCTGGCGGACCCGGATCGGCATCGTCTGGCAGGGCGAGACGCTGCTGCCCAAGGTGCCGGTGCGCGAGGTCGTCCGGCACTTCGCCGGCCACCATCCCCGCCCCCGCGACTCCGACGCGGTCCTGGAACTGGTCGGGTTGACGGAGAAGGCCCGCGCCCTCCCGGAGTCCCTGTCCGGCGGCCAGAGACGCCGTCTGGACGTGGCCCTGGGCATCATCGGCGGCCCCGAACTCCTGTTCCTGGACGAGCCCACCACCGGTTTCGACCCCAAGGCCCGGCGGGACTTCTGGGAGCTGATCCGGAACCTGGCGAGGGAGGGCACCACCGTCGTCCTCACCACCCATTACCTGGAGGAGGCCGAGGCCCTCGCCGACCGGGTGTGCGTCCTGGCCGAGGGGCGGGTCCGCGCGCTGGACTCCCCCGCCACCCTCGGCGGTCGGGCCACGGCGCAGGCCACGGTGCACTGGTCACAGGACGGCGTGCGACGCGAGATCCGCACCGACGAGCCCACCCGCGTGATCACGGAGCTGGCCGCGGTCCACCCGGGGGAGATCCCGGAACTGCGCGTGCACCGCCCCACCCTGGAGGACGTCTACCTGGAGCTGATCGGCGACGCCGAGGGCACCGGAACCCGCACCGAGCAGCCGGAGGCCGTGGCATGAGCACCCTCACCGACGCCCGACTCCCCGGCACGCTCCGCCTGGGCCTGTCCCGGGGATGGCTGGAGATCCGCTCCTTCACCCGGGAGTGGGAGAGCGTCGTCTTCACGTTCGCCCTGCCCGCCCTGATCCTGACGATGTTCGCGTCGATCTTCGACGGCCTGTTCGACATGGGCATGCCCGCCGTCGACCACTACCTGCCCGGCCTGTTCGCCATGGGCCTGATGTCGGTCAGCTTCCAGACCCTGGGCGCCGGTATCGCCACCGAACGCGACCAGGGCGGGCTGCGCCGGCTGCGCGGCACCCCGATGCCGCCCGCCGCCTACTTCATCGGCAAGACGGTACTGGTGTTCTTCCTCGCCGCCGGACAGGCCGTCCTGCTGCTCGGGGTCTCCGCGCTGGTCTTCGACGCGACCCTGCCGGGTTCCGCCGCCGACTGGCTCACGGTGGCCTGGGTGCTCGTCCTGGGCACGATCGCCTGCTCCCTGCTGGGCATAGCGGTCAGCTCCCTGGCCCGCACCGCCCAGGCGGCGTCGACCATCGTGGTGGTGCCGTTCCTGGTCCTGCAGTTCACCTCCGGGGTGTTCGTCCCGGTGACCGTGCTGCCCGACTGGGTGCTGACCTTCGCGTCGCTGTTCCCGCTGCTGTGGATGGCGCAGGGCATGCGGGCCGCCTTCCACCCCGACGCGATGGCGACGTTCGAACCCTCCGGAGCGTGGGACCTGCACCTGGTCGCCCTGGCCCTGGGCGCCTGGTGTGTGGTGGGGTTGGTCCTGGTTCTGCTGACGTTCCGGTGGAAGACGCGAAAGGACGGGTGATGGTCGTGGCGACGCGGGCTCCGGAGGAGGAGCGGGCGCCGGAGCCCCCCGGCGGGGAACGGCACGCCTGGGACCTGGGACCGGCCTGGTACCTGTACCTGTCCGGATCGATGGTCCTGATCGCCGTCATCGGCGTCCTCTCCCAGCCCGGCGTCCGGGGCTGGGCGGGCGCCGCCCTCCTGGGCGTGGTCGCCGCGCTGTACCTGTCCTACGGCCGGAGTCTCTATCTCCAGGACCGATACGGCACCCCGATCACCGGTGTCTTCGCGCTGACCGTGGCGGCCCTGGTCACCGTGGCCGTCCACCTCGATCCGGTCCTGACCTTCTGCCTGTTCGTGGTCGCCCCCATGTGCTTCATGACGGCCGGGGCGGTGTACGGGACCGTCTCGGTCGGCATGATCCTGCTGCTGCCCACCCTCACCGGTTGGTGGCGGGGCGACATCGACACCCTCGACGCCCTCGTGGGCACCGGGATCCATCTGATCATCATCGGCTTCTCCCTGTGGTTCGGCCGCTGGTTCGAGAAGGTCGTCGAGGAGAGCTACGAACGCGCCGAACTCATCCGCGAACTGCGGGAGAGCCGGGCCGAGGCCGCCCGCCTGTCGGAGGAGGGCGGCGCGCTGGCCGAACGCGAACGCCTGGCCCGCGAGCTGCACGACACCCTCGCCCAAGGGTTCACCAGCATCATCACCCTCACCCAGGCAGTGGAGTCGGAACTGGACACCGATCCCGCCCTGGCCCGCCGACACCTGGCGCTGATGCGGGAGACGGCGGCGGAGAACCTGGACGAGGCACGGGCCATGGTGGCCGCCCGCCGCCCCGCACGGCTCGGTGAGGACACCCTGGAGGCGGTGCTGCGCCGGATCGGTGCGCGGCTGGGCACCGAACTGGGTATCCCGGTCACCGTCGAGGTCCTCGGCGGCCCCCGAGAACTGCCCGGCGACCTCCAGGTGTGCCTGCTGCGCACCGCCCAGGAGGCACTGGCCAACATCCGCAAGCACGCCGACGCCGATCGGGTCTCGCTCGCCCTGGCCCACAGCGACGCGGGGACCCTGCTCACCGTCACCGACGACGGACGCGGTTTCGACCCCACCGTGCCCGGCACCGGCAACGGCCTGCCCGGTATGCGCCATCGCGCGCAGAGCCTGGAGGGGTCCCTGGAGATCGACACCGCCCCGGGGAGGGGCACCACCGTCCGCCTGGCCCTGCCCGAACCCGAGGAGGTGGCACCGTGATCCGTGTCCTGTTGGTCGACGACCACCCCGTGGTCCGCGAGGGCATCCGGGGCATGCTCTCCGCCGAGGCGGACCTCGACATCGTCGGCGACGCCGCCTCCGGCCCCGAGGCGGTGGCCCGGGTCACCGAGCTGCGCCCCGACGTGGTCCTGATGGACCTGCGCATGCCCGGTGGGGACGGGGTCGCGGCCACCGAGCGCATCGGCGCCGAACACCCCGGCACCCACGTCCTGGTGCTCACCACCTACGACACCGACACCGACATCCTGCGGGCGGTGGAGGCCGGGGCCACCGGTTACCTGCTCAAGGACACCCCGCGCGCCGAACTGGTCGAGGCGGTGCGGGCGGCCGCACGCGGGGAGACGGTCCTGAGCGGGAGGCTGGCGGGCAAACTCGTCACCGGAATGCGCGACCGTGCCGCGCCCGCCGCACCCGGGTTGTCCCCACGCGAGGTGGAGGTACTGCGCCTGGCGGCCGACGGACTGACCAACGCCGCGATCGGACGGACCCTGCACATCAGTGCGACCACGGTGAAGACGCACCTGATGCGGGTGTACGAGAAACTCGGTGTCGGGGACCGGACCTCGGCCGTCAGCCGGGCCATCCGACGGGGTCTGCTCCCCGGGGCCTGAACGGCTCCATCCCGGGGTGACACCGGGGTTCCTCCCCGATGCACCGGAGGGTGCCCCCCGGACAGAATCGACATATGGTGGAAACGATGAGCGAGATCACTCCCCCCGACCCCGGTCGAATGCGCGCCTCGGACGCCGACCGCGACGCCGTGGCGCACCGACTCCAGGACGCCTTCGCGGAAGGCCGCCTGGACCCCGACGAGCACAGCGAGCGGCTCGACGCGGTCTACCGCGCCAAGACCATCGGCGAACTCGTCCCCCTCACCCGGGACCTGCCCGCCCCCACCGGCACCGGAGCCCCGGCGGCTCCCGCGCCCGGCGACTTCCGTTCCCCGCGACCGCTCTACGGCGCGGGACGGATCGTCGACCAGCCGCCGACGAGCACCGTCGCGATCGCCGTCATGGGCGGCGCCGACCGCTCCGGGAGCTGGGTGGTCCCGGAGAACTTCTTCGCGTTCGCCCTCATGGGCGGTGTGGAACTGGACCTGCGCGAGGCCCGGTTCACCCACCGCGAGACCACGATCTGGACCAACACCATCATGGGCGGCATCGGCATCCTCGTGCCCGACGACGTGCAGGTGCGCGTCCACGGCCTGCCGTTCATGGGCGGTTTCGGCGTGGGCGGCGGGACCCCGAGCGTGGTCGACCCCGGGGCGCCCATCGTGCACGTGCGCGGCATCGCCCTCATGGGCGGCGTGGGTGTGGACTACCGCAGGCGCAAGCACCAGAAGGAACAGGGCGAGATCGAGGATTGACCCGGACGACGCCCGCGCTCCCGCGAGACGTTCGGAGCGTTTCGGGCCGTCGATCCAATCACAGTGGCCGCCGGAAGGTAAGGCCCGTGGCTGATTGTGGCAACCTGTGCGCCGATGCTTGCTCCGGGCACCCGGTCGGTGCCAGTCTGCATCGATACCTCGCCTACCCCGGGTGTCCATCCCCCGACACTTCGGAGCGATGGACTCCCCCGTACACGGAGGAACATCGTTGCGCACCCCACAGAGACGACGGGCGGCGACCGCGGGTCTCGCCGCCCTGCTGATGACCGCGGGCACCCTCGCGGCCTCCCCCGCCCACGCCGACACCACCGCACCGGAGGCCCGCGGTGGCGCCGGTGAGGTCGAGGCCCCCGACTGGCTCAAGCGGCCGGTCCGGCCCGAGAAGCCGGTCCGCCCCAACGTCCCGGCGCAGCCTCAGGAGCCGACCGACCCGGCCTTGTCGGAGCTGGTGACCGCCGACGCCATCAAGGCGCACATGGAGAACCTGAACACGATCGCCGAGTACAACGGCGGCAACCGGGCGACGAGCACGCCCGGCTACGACGTCTCCGCCCTGTACATCGAGGACCAGCTCAAGCGGGCCGGGTACACGACCTACCGACACGAGTACGACTACGAGCTGTGGCGCGAGCAGTCCGACGCGGTCCTGGCGCAGACCGCGCCGGGGGAGGCCGTGTACGAGGACGGGACCGACTTCCGGACCATGTCGTACTCCGGTGCCGGTGACGTGACGGCTCCGGCGGTGGCGGTCAACACCGGCAGCGCCGCGAGCGGCTGCTCGCCCGACGACTTCGCCGCCTTCCCCGAGGGCGCGATCGCGATCACGCTGCGCGGTACCTGCCCGTTCGCCCAGAAGGTCGCCAACGCCGCGGACGCCGGCGCGTCCGCCGCCCTGGTGGTCAACAACGCGGACGAGGTGTTCTCCGGTACCGTCAGCGCGCTCTCGGCCATTCCGGCGCTGGGCGTCTCCGGTGTCACCGGGGCCGACCTGATCGCGGCCGACGGTCTGGAGCTGCGCGTCAAGGTGGACGCGACCGTCGTGGAGGAGTCCTCGTTCAGTGTGCTGGCCGAGACCGCCGGCGGCCGTGCGGACAACGTGGTGGTCGTGGGCGCCCACCTGGACGGCGTCGAAGAGGGTCCGGCCATCAACGACAACGGGTCCGGTACGGCCTTCGTCCTGGAGACCGCGATCCGCTTGGCGGACCTGCCCGCCCCGAAGAACAAGGTGCGCTTCGCGTTCTGGGGGACCGAGGAGGAGGGCCTGATCGGGTCCACGGAGTACGTGACCGGCCTGACCGACGGCGAGCTCGACGACATCGCGCTGTACCTGAACTTCGACATGATCGGCTCCCACAACTACGCCCGGCTCGTCCTGGACGGCCGGATGGAGCTGCCGGGCTCGTCCGGCGCCCCTTCCGGTTCGGGTGCGATCGCGAAGGTGTTCGAGGACTACTTCGCGGCCCAGGACCAGGTCAGCGAGCCGGGTGTGCTGAGCGGCCGTAGCGACTACCGCGCCTTCATGGAAGCGGGCATCCCGTCGGGCGGACTGTTCAGCGGCGCCGACGGTGTCAAGAGCGAGGAGCAGGTGGAGTGGTACGGCGGCACCGCGGGTGAGCAGTTCGACCCGTACTACCACACGCCCGACGACACCCTGGAGAACGTCAACTGGGACTCGGTCGCCGAGCTGGCCGCCGCGGGCGCGCACGGCGTGGAGTTCCTCGCCGCGAGCACGCTGCCGGTCAACGGTGTGCTGAGCGCCCAGGCCGCCGCGGAGTTCTCGCGTCTGGGACACGACTGGGTCATCTGACGGGAGGCCCCGAACGAGGAAGAGGGGGCGGACGGCGTGAACCCCCCGGTTTCACGCCCGTCCGCCCCCTCGCGGTGCCTCCCCCTCGCACGCGCCCGAGCGGCCCCCCTCATGACTCCGCTCGGGTACGGTGCGCGAGCACCACCCCGGGACTACGTTGAGTAGCTCCCTCACTCCATAAGGTATCAGTGAGCCACATCACCCCTCACCCCCCGATACCGAATGGTTATTCTCCGTTACCATCGCCCTCCGATGAGCGCGACCTCTCTCAAGACGACCGGCGCGGGTCTGGCCGTCCGCGTCCGGACCGCGCGGCGAGCGGCGGTCCGGAGACCGCGAACCGGAACGAACCGCCGAACAGGCCTAGGGTGGGGGCATGACTCAACGGGACACGGACAAGCCGGTCGTGCTGTCCAAGATCTACACGCGCACCGGGGACGCCGGCACCACGGCGCTCGGCGACATGAGCCGCACGGACAAGAACGACTCGCGGATCGTCGGGTACGCCGACACCGAGGAGGCCAACGCCGCCATCGGCTCCGTGCTCACCTTCGGCGAGGTCCCCGAGGACGTGCGGACACTGCTCTCCCGCGTGCAGAACGAACTGTTCGACCTCGGGGCCGACCTGTCCACACCCATCGTGCCCGACCCCGGGTACCCGCCACTGCGCGTCCTGCCGGAGTACGTCACCCGGCTGGAGGAGGCCTGCGACACCTACAACGCCGACCTGCCCACCCTGCGGAGCTTCATCCTCCCCGGCGGATCCCCCACCGTCGCCCTGATGCACACCGCCCGGGTCGTGGTGCGCCGGGCCGAACGCGGTGTGTGGGCGGCCATCGCCGAGCACGGCGACACCGTCAACCCGCTCACCGCGCGGTACCTCAACCGCCTCTCCGACCTGTTGTTCATCCTGGGTCGGTACGTGGCGGAGGAGGGCGACGAGGTCCTGTGGAAGCCCGGCGGGGAGCGCTGATCCCCTGAGGGCGGCCGGGATCAGCAGGCCGGGGGGAACGCACCCGGATCGGTGTACTCGGCCTCACCCTCACGGGAGACGCTCGCGTACACGCCCTGTTCGGAGGCCAGGGCCTCGGTGGTGAACCGCAGCACGGCGATGTCGTGCTCGGTCTCCTCACCGGGCTCGGCCTCCGCGGTGCCCACCCCCAACAGGTACTCCTCCTGGGGGGAGTCGGGGCCCATCCGGTAGACCGCGCGGCCGTCGTCGTCGACGATGCGCCAGTCCTCCCCCGGGGCGGACAGGTCGACCTCGATGGAGTCGCCCTCGAACGCGCGGGTGGCCACCAGATGTCTTCGCTGTTCCTCGCCGAGCAGGTCGATCTGGCGGGGAGGTTCCTCACCGCACCAGGTGATCATGACGACCGGGAACCGGTGCCCGGCGGTGAAGTGTCCGGTGGCGACCGCGGCGACATGACCACCGGGCGGCTGGCAGGCGACGATGAACGGGCTGAGAAGGGCGAGGGCCGTCAGGCCCCGCAACCGCGATGAGACCATGGACACGCATCCTGCCATGCCGCTCGCCCGCCGTGGCGGCGGCGCACCGGGCCGGCCGGGAGGAGGGCGGGGACACCGCTCAGGCCTCCCAGCGGGTGCCGGGCGGCATCGACTCCATCCAGGACAGGAAACCGGTCAGGGTCGCGTCGTTCATGGCGATCTCCATCTCGGCCGTCTTCGGTTCACGTCCGTCCTGGGCGGCCCAGCCCACCTGCACGACGGTGACGTCCGAGGGCAGGTGCTCCGCCGGTTCCGGCGATCGGCGCCCCACAATGACGAGACCGCGGCGCGACAGCTCTGCTGTCGGCCGCGGTCTGATCGAGAAGGCGGGGAACCAGCCCAGGTTCTCCGAGCCGTACCGGCACAGGCCGATCCGCCAGGAGCCCCGGCGCCCCCTCATGCCCGGGGAACGGAGATGACACTCCACCGTGCCACCGCGCCGCAGGAGGAGCCGGCGGCGCAGCAGACCGGCGCACACCACCGCCACCGCGCACAGGACGAGGGCGAGGAGCGCCCACCGTAGGAACTCCAGAGGTTGTTCCATACCACCCCCGTCTTTCGGTCGGTAGAACCAGGGCGTGTCCCTCCGGCCGCTCACACTGCCGAGCGGCGGGCGGCGCCCACGGAACGCGCCCTAGGCGACGTCCTCACCGGCGGCGCGCAGGCGGCTGCGAGCGCGCACCAGGGCGGCGTCGTCGTCCGCCTCGGTCGCCTTCTTCAGCGCCGTGCGGGCACGGTCGACGTCGATGTCCTCGGCCAGCTCCGCGGTCTCGGCGAGGATGGAGATCCGACCCTCGCCCGACACCGAGATGAACCCGCCGTGCGCGGCGGCCCGGACCTCTCCGTTCTCCCGCGCGCCCAGCACGCGGACGACCGCGTCCTCGGCGAGCAGCGACAGCACGGGGATGTGCCCCGGCTGGATACCGATCTCACCCTCGACGGTCTTCGCGATGACCATGTCGCCCTCGCCGGCCCAAACCTCGTGCTCGGGCGAGACGATCTCGACGAAAAGCTTCTTCGACACTGCCTGAACTCCTCGGCCAGCGATTGGATTCGGCGGGGCCGACCACCATGACGGCGGCCGGCCCCGACCGAGAACTGAGAACTATCCCGCCCGTCGCCCGCCATCACCTCGACGGACGCTCCGCGCGGTTTCAGCCCTGGAGCTTCTTGGCCTTCTCGACGACCATGTCGATGTTGCCGACGTCGAGGAACGCCTGCTCGGGCAGGTGGTCGTACTCACCGTCGCACAGACCCTTGAAGGAGGCGATGGTCTCCTCCAGGGGAACGAACACACCCGGCGTACCGGTGAACTTCTCCGCCACGAACATGTTCTGCGACAGGAAGCGCTCGATGCGACGCGCGCGGTTGACGATGATCTTGTCCTCTTCGGACAGCTCGTCCATACCGAGGATGGCGATCTGGTCCTGGAGGTCCTTGTTGCGCTGGAGGATCTCCTTGACCCGCTGCGCGACCTGGTAGTGCTCCTGACCCACGTACTGCGGGTCGAGGATGCGGGAGGTCGACGCCAGCGGGTCCACCGCGGGGTAGATGCCCTTCTGCGAGATCGGGCGGGAGAGCTCGGTCGTCGCGTCCAGGTGGGCGAACGTGGTCGCCGGAGCCGGGTCGGTGTAGTCGTCCGCGGGGACGTAGATCGCCTGCATGGAGGTGATCGAGTGACCCCGGGTCGAGGTGATCCGCTCCTGGAGCTGACCCATCTCGTCGGCCAGGTTGGGCTGGTAACCCACGGCGGAGGGCATACGGCCCAGCAGCGTGGAGACCTCGGAACCCGCCTGGGTGAAACGGAAGATGTTGTCGATGAACAGGAGCACGTCCTGGTTCTGAACGTCGCGGAAGTACTCCGCCATGGTCAGAGCCGACAGCGCCACGCGCAGACGGGTGCCCGGGGGCTCGTCCATCTGGCCGAAGACGAGAGCGGTGTCCTGGAGGACCTCCATCTCGTCCATCTCCAGGAAGAGGTCCGTACCCTCACGGGTGCGCTCGCCGACACCGGCGAACACGGACACACCACCGAAGTTGCGGGCGATACGGGTGATCATCTCCTGGATCAGCACGGTCTTGCCGACACCGGCACCACCGAACAGACCGATCTTTCCACCGCGCACGTACGGGGTGAGAAGGTCGATGACCTTGATGCCCGTGACCATCATCTCGGTCTTGGACTCAAGCTGGTCGAACGCCGGCGGCTTGCGGTGGATCGGCCAACGCTCGGTGACGTTGAGCTCCGCGATCGGCACGTCCATGGACTCGCCCAGGGTGTTGAACACGTGACCCTTGACGATGTCGCCGACCGGCACACTGATGGGCTCGCCGGTGTCGCGCACCTCGGCGCCACGGACCAGACCGTCCTGCGGGGCGAGGGAGATGGCCCGCA
This sequence comes from Nocardiopsis sp. N85, assembly GCF_028882275.1. Lineage (GTDB taxonomy): Bacteria > Actinomycetota > Actinomycetes > Streptosporangiales > Streptosporangiaceae > Nocardiopsis > Nocardiopsis lambiniae. Next base: position 41,379 of record NZ_JARBUT010000025.1, on the reverse strand, counting down.
CCAGGTTGTCACCCAGGTGCTGGGCGACCTCCAGGGTGATGACCTTCGTCTCGCCACCGACGGTCACGTCGGTGTGGAGGGCGTTGTAGATACCAGGGATGGAGCCGACGGGGAATTCCACGTCGACGACCGGGCCGGTGACCCGGGCGATACGACCGGTGGCGGTGCCGGCACCGGTCGTCTCTTCAACAGTCGCAGTCACTTTTCTTACTCACTTCCCGCGCTTGCAGCAGAGAGCGCGTCGGCACCGCCGACAATCTCACTGATCTCGTTGGTGATCTCGGCCTGCCGCGCCTGGTTGGCCAGACGGGTCAGGTTCTTGGCGAGTTCCTCGGCGTTGTCGGTGGCGGCCTTCATGGCCGCGCGACGGGACGCCTGCTGGGATGCCGCGGACTCCAAGAGGGCGAAGTAGATGCGGTTGGTCACGTACTGCGGGAGCAGCCGGTCCAACGCCTCCTCGGCGGAGGGCTCGAACTCGTACAGCGGCAGGGCCTGCCCGCCGTGCGCGGCTTCGAGCTCCGCCTCGTCGACCTCTTCCACCTCCAGCGGCAGCGCCCGCGTGGCGGCCGCGCGCTGGGTCAGCATCGACACGAACTCGGTCGAAACCACGTGGATCTCGTCAACGCCGCCCTCGGAGGTGTCCTGGGCGAACCTCTCCATGAGCGCGGTGCCGATCTCCTGGGCGTGCGCGTAGGTCGGACGCTCGGTGATGCCCTCCCACTGGTCCTCGACCTTGCGGTCGCGGAACCTGTAGGCGGCCATGCCCTTACGGCCCACCATGTAGGTGACGACCTCCTTGCCCTGCTCCTTGAGGAGCTGAGCGAGGGATTCGGCCTCCTTGAGGACGTTGGACGAGAAGGCGCCGGCCAGGCCCTTGTCACTGGTGATGACCAGGACGGCGGCACGGGTGGGGTTCTCGGCCTCGGTCAGCAGCGGGTGGTCGGACACCCGGCTCGCCAGGGCCGAGACCGCCCTGGTGATCTCCCGCGCGTAGGGTCCGGCAGCCTCAGCCGCACGCTGCGCCTTGGTGATGCGCGTCGTGGCGATGAGCTCCATCGCACGGGTGATCTTCGCCGTCGACTTCGTCGCGCGGATCCTCCGGCGATAGACGCGAAGCTGTGCACCCATGGGTTACTTCCCGCCCTTGGCGACCTTGATGGTCTCTTGGCCGACGTTCTCCTCTTCGAGCGCCTCGGCCTCGGCCTCGGTGCCCAGGAGCGTGCCCGCTGAGGTCTGGAAGCCCTGCTTGAACTTGTCGAGCGCGCCCTCCAGGGCCTGCTCGGTCTGGCTCTCGAACTTCCCGCTCTCACGGATGTCGTCGAGGACGCTCGTGTGCTCGCGGTCGAGGAAGTCCAGGAAGTCCTCCTCGAAGCGGCGCACGTCCTCGACGGGCACGTCGTCGATGCGGCCGGTGGTGCCCATCCAGATGGAGACGACCTGCTTCTCCATCGCGAACGGGGAGTACTGGCCCTGCTTGAGCAGCTCCATCAGGCGGGCGCCGCGCGCCAGCTGCTGCTTGGAGACCGCGTCCAGGTCGGAGCTGAAGGCGGAGAAGGCCTCAAGCTCGCGGTACTGGGCCAGGCCCAGACGGAGGGTACCGGAGACCTTCTTCATCGCCTTGGTCTGGGCCGCGCCACCGACACGGGAGACCGAGATACCGACGTCGATGGCCGGGCGCTGGCCCTGGTTGAACAGCTCGGAGTCCAGGAAGACCTGGCCGTCGGTGATGGAGATGACGTTGGTGGGGATGTACGCCGAGACGTCGCCCGCCTTGGTCTCGATGATCGGCAGCGCCGTCAGCGAGCCCTTGCCCAGCTCGTCGGAGAGCTTGGCGCAGCGCTCCAGGAGCCGGGAGTGGAGGTAGAAGACGTCACCCGGGTAGGCCTCACGGCCCGGCGGGCGGCGCAGCAGGAGGGAGACCGCGCGATAGGCCTCGGCCTGCTTGGTCAGGTCGTCGAAGACGATGAGGACGTGCTTGCCCTCGTACATCCAGTGCTGGCCCAGGGCCGAACCGGTGTAGGGGGCGAGGTACTTGAAGCCCGCCGCGTCGGACGCGGGGGCCGCGACGATGGTGGTGTACTCCATCGCGCCGGCCTCTTCGAGGGCACCTCGCACGCTGGCGATGGTGGAGCCCTTCTGGCCGATCGCGACGTAGATGCAGCGCACCTGCTTGTCAGGGTCGCCCGACTCCCAGTTCGCCTTCTGGTTGATGATCGCGTCGACGCAGACCGCGGTCTTGCCGGTCTGCCGGTCGCCGATGACCAGCTGGCGCTGGCCGCGGCCGATCGGGGTCATCGAGTCGATCGACTTGATACCGGTCTGAAGCGGCTCGTGAACGGGCTTGCGCTCCATCACGGTCGCGGCCTGCAACTCCAGCTCACGGCGCTCGGTGGACGCGATCTCGCCCTTGCCGTCGATGGGGGTGCCCAGGGGGTCCACCACACGGCCGAGGAAGTCGTCACCCACCGGCACCGAGAGGAGGCGGCCGGTGCGACGCACCTTCTGCCCCTCTTCGATCCCGGTGAAGTCGCCCAGCACAACGGCACCGATCTCGCCGATTTCGAGGTTCTGGGCCAGGCCCAGGGTTCCGTCCTCGAACTTCAGCAGCTCGTTCGCCATCGCCGAGGGAAGGCCACTGACGCGGGCGATGCCATCACCGGAGTAGGTGACGGTACCGACCTCTTCCGCGCGGGTGGTCTCAGGCTCGTACGACTGGACGAAGCGCTGCAGCGCGTCCCGGATCTCATCCGGCCGGATCGTCAGCTCCGCCATCTCTACGTTGTCCTTGCTCTCAAGTGGCGCCTGACCGGCGCCGTGCGTGCTTGCCTTGCGTTTCTTCAGCCGGCCAGACGGCGCTGGGCCTCGGCGATACGCCCGGCGATGGTCCCGTCGATGACCTCGTCCCCCACCTGGATGGACAGGCCACCCACGATCTCGGGGACGACCTCGATGTTCAGGTGGATGTCGCGGCCGTAGGCCCGCGACAACGCGGCCTCCAGCCGGGACTGCCGGTCCTCGCTCAGGGCGACGGCGCTGCGGACGACCGCGACGTAGCGCATGGCGCGCTCGGCGACGATCCGACCGTAGTTGTCCAGCGCCTGTTCCAGGGTACGTCCCCGGGGTCGGGTGACCGCTTGGCCGACGAGGGTCAGCGTCGCGGAGTCCACCTTGCCCGAGAGCAGGTCCTCCAGGAGGGAGAGCTTGTGCTCGCGGGAGACCCCGTCACGGGTCAGGGCGTCGCGCAGTCGCGGCTGGGCGGCGACGATCCGCTCGAAGCGGAACAGTTCGTCCTCCAGCCCGTCCAGGGCCGCGGCGCTCTGGAGGGAGGCGATGGTCGTGTAGACCGCCATCCGCTCCAGGGCGTCCACGAGGTCGCGGGCGCTCGACCACTTGGCCGAGACGACGTCGGAGGCCACGAGGACCGCCGACGGCGACACCTTGGACTCCAGTAGATGCCCGATGAGGCCGGTCTTGGCCTCGGACGGGTTCGCCTGGTCGGCGAGCCAGCGGCGCAGCGAGTGCTCCTCGGTGAGCAGGCCGACGACCTGGAACAGCTCGCCGCCCAACGCGACACCGCTCTGGGCGGTGCCGGCCGACGCCAGGACGTTCTCGTCCAGGCGCCGGGTCACCTCTGTCAGCGACGTGCGGCTGATACCACGCATCAGCGCACCTCGGCTTGCTGCTTGCCCTCGCTCTGCTCCAGCTCGTCCAGGAACCGGTCGATGACGCGGTTCTGAGCGGCGCTGTCGCTGAGACTCTCGCCGACGATCCGGCTGGCGAGCTCGGTGGAGAGCGTGCCGATCTCACCCTTGAGCTGGACGAACGCCTGCTGGCGGTCGGCCTCGATCTGGGCGTGGGCCGCATCGATGATGCGGCGGGCCTCGACCTGGGCCTCCTCGCGCGCCTCGGCGATGATCGCCGCGCGCTGCTCCTTGGCCTTCTCCAGCTCCTGGGCGTACTCGCGGTGGGCCTCTTCGAGCTTCTCGCGGTACTGCTGGCGGATCTCGTCCGCCTCGGCCTCGGCCTTCTGAGCGCGAGCGATGCCACCCTCGATCTGGTCGGCACGCTCGTCCAGCGCCTTCGTCAACCGCGGCCACATCTTGTAGACGACGCCGAGGATGATGAGGAAGGCGATGAGGCCGAAGGTGAACTCGTCCCAGTGAATCCGCAGGACGTTTTCTTCAGCTGCCAAATACACGGTTGGCATCCCCTTCGCGTTCTCTATGACCAGGTGCTACTAGACGGCGAACGCGAGCACGAAGCCGAGGATGGCCAGGGCCTCGATGACGGCGAAGCCGAAGATCATCTGGCCCTGGAGGACGCCACGGGCCTCAGGCTGGCGGGCGATGGCCTGGACACCGAGACCGAAGACGAGACCCACACCGATGCCGGGGCCGATGGCGGCGAGGCCGTAACCGATGCTGTTGAGGTTACCTTCGATGGCGGCGAGATCCATTGATATTCCCTTTACTACAGGCCGACGATCATGGACGTCGTCGGACGAACGTGATGAACCGAATAGGTCTTGCGGTGCGTACCGGGAGGGACCACGGGGGCCTCTCCTAGTGCGCGCCCTCCATGGCCTCACCGAGGTAGATGGAGGACAGGAGGACGAAGACGTAGGCCTGAACCGCCATGATGAACAGCTCGAAGGCCGTGAAGACCAGGAAGCCGAGCAGGGCGATACCGGAGTAACCGACCGAGATGGCGCCGAACAGCGGACCCATCGGGGAGGTCGGGTTGAACATGTAGAAACCGGCGGCCGCGAACAGTGCGAGCAGCAGGTGCCCGGCGAACATGGTCGCGAACAGACGGATCATGTGCGTGGCCGGACGGATGACGAAGTTCGACAGTGCCTCGATGGGCACCACGACCGGCAGGATCCACCCGGGGACACCGCCGGGGACGAGGCGGGCCTTGAAGTGGGCGCCGACTCCGTGGCGGCGGATGCCGACCACGTTCCACAGGATGAAGATGAACAGGGCCAGTACCGCGGGGAAGGCCAGGTTGGAGGTCACCGGCAGTTGGAGGCCGGGGATGATGCCCATGACGTTCATGCAGAAGATGAACAGGAACAGGGTCACCATCAGGGGGAGGTACTTGTCCCCCTCCTTGCCCATGGTGGTCCGGGTGACCTGGTCGCGCAGGAAGCCGACCAGCAGTTCGGCCACGCTCTGACCGCGGCCCGGAACGACCTTGGCCCTACGGGTGGTGAAGTACCAGAAGGAGGCGGCGACGATCAGTGCGACCACCGCCACCAGGTAGTACTTGGTCAACCCGGAGGTACCGGCCAGGCCGAAGTCGACCCACGGCGTCGGGAAGAAGAGGCTCCCGACAGTAGGAGCCTCGAAACCACAGCCATCCCCGAAGAGGTGGCAGCCTGATTCGGACGCCGCGACGACGCTCACGTCAGCACCCACGGCGATCCCTTTCGTCGTGACGCAACTCAATCCTTGGTTCTCTGGTCGGGACGCCCCTGCCCACGGCGGGGGCGGACGCACCCGAGTGTTCGGTCAGGAACGGACGTACTGGGCGTAGATGAGGTAGATCGAGCCCACCAGACCCACGCCGAGACCGATGGGGAGGAAGAGGCCGGAGAAGCCCAGCGCCCGATCCACGGCCCAACCCACGGCGCCCCAGAAGGCGAGCCCTCCCAGCAGGTACGAGATGAGAGCGGTGGCGTTGGCGTTGGACGACCGTTCGTCGTTCTTCGCACTCGTCCGACTCATGCTCTCGCTCCGGAAGATAGCAGTAGGTGATCAGACTCGGCACACCGCCCCGCGTCAACGGGTTCACCGGTGCGCCTCACTGTCCTCGGACTCGGATCCGCCCTCGCTCGCGGGGACGATGGTCGGCTGCCTGCTCCGCTTGACCGCCACGGACTGAGCCGCCAACCACGCGATGACGCAGGCCAGCGCCGTCCAGCCGAAGACCCTGGTGTCCAGGGCCTCGGTGCCCCGGAAGACCATGAGGACGGCCAGCAGGATGCCGAACTTGGTCGTGTAGACGAGGAGGGCGACCGGGAGGAGGAGATCCGGACGTCGGCCGCCGGTCCAGGAGATGACGAACGCCGAACTGGCGAACGCGCCGATCACCAAGGCGACCCCGAAGAGGGCGCCGAGGAGTCCCTGGATCCCGGCTACGGCGAAACCCGCGATCAACGCGACCACGCCGACGAGCGCCGTTGGAATCGCGGCGCCGCGGAGGGTCCGGGCGTCGTGTTCCTGCATCAGAAAAGCTCCGTGAGGTTCAGTGGTTGCCTGCTCGTGAAAGCTATCACAAGGATTTCGGTGCTGGATCCGGGGGTTCCTTAACGCGACCTTAACGCCTTGAGAAACGCCCGCTCCGGGGGATCTTCGGGCCTTGTGTCACCTTGGCCACACCCGCCTCGGCCGCCACCGAGGCCCCTTCCGGTCCTCTCGTGACACCGTCCGAAAGGGACCCGGACCCCGAGGCCGGTCACAGGCTTCTCACGGTTTCACACCATCGTTCGCACGGACCGCGCGGGCGCGACCCCAGGGCAGCAGGCCACGCCGCCGCAACCGGGGCAGGGCGATGAGCCCGACCGCGCAGACCGCCACCAGGGCGGTCACCGTCAGCACCACCACGGCGGAGTCGAACACCGACAGCGCCACCGCGGCGAACGCCACGATCCCCGCCCACAGGTACATCAGCAGCACCGCGCGCACGTGGCTGTGCCCCATGTCGAGGAGGCGGTGGTGCAGGTGTCCCCGGTCCGGGGCGAACGGGGACTTGCCCGCCAGGGTGCGGCGCAGCACCGCCAGCACCAGGTCGGCCAGCGGCAACGCGATGACCAGCAGCGGCAGTGCGATGGGGAGGAACACCACCAGACCCGAGTTGAACTCCTCGCGGGCGGTGTTGGCGTCGAACTGGCCGGTGACCGTGATGGTGATGGAGGTGAGCAGCAGGCCGAGCAGCATGGACCCGGTGTCGCCCATGAACACCTTGGCCGGGTGGAAGTTGTGGCAGAGGAATCCGACACAGGTCCCGGCGAGGATGATCGCGATCATCGCCGGGTACGACTGGCGGACGAACCCCTGCTCCACGGCGACCACGTAGTAGTAGGCGAAGAAGGCGAAGGCCGAGATGCCGACGATGCCGGCGGCCAGCCCGTCCAGCCCGTCGGCGAAGTTCACCGCGTTGATGGTCACCACGATGAGCAGTACCGACACCAGCGCGCCCAGCCAGGGGCCGAGCGAGAGCTGGGTGCCGGGCAGCGGCAGCCACAGCAACTGCACGCCCTTGGCGACGAGGATCCCGGCGGCCGCGACCTGTCCGGCGAGTTTGCTGACGGGCCCCATTCCCCACCGGTCGTCGATGACACCGATGACGGTGATGAGGCCGCCGGCCAGGAGCAGGCCGATCCAGGTGTCGGCGACGAACACGTTCTGCAGATGCGGCAACTGGGCCGAGAGCAGCAGCGCGACGGCGAACCCGCCGTAGATGGCCAGCCCGCCCAGCCGGGGAATGGGTTCGGTGTGCACGTCGCGATCGCGCACCGGCGGCGTGGCGCCGAAGGCGATCGCGAACTTGCGCACCAGCGGAACGAGCAGGTAGGTCACCGCCGCGGCGATGACGAAGGTGAGCGCGTACTCCCGCACTGCCTGGCCCTTCTGTCCTCTGGTCGGCTAGATCGTGTCCCGCGGATGCCCACCCTGCCGCGCGACGCCCCGGCACGCCCGCCGCCCTCCACAGCCCTCGACGAACGGCCCGCGGCCGACGGCGTTCCCCTCGCGACGGGGGCACCCGCGGAACAGGACCTAGTCGCGGTCGTTGTGGGGGGTCTCGGCGGTCGGCTCCGCGGCCTCGACCTGATCCGGGGCGGTCGCGCCGGGGTCGGTCGGCACCGCGGTCGCGGCGGTGTCGGTCGGCACCGCGGTCGCGGCGGAGTCGGTCCGCGGACCGACCGGGCGCCCCGGACCCTTGCGCAGTTCGCCGATGACGGTGCCGCACACCTCGCGCAAACGCTCGATGGGGATGGCACCGCTGCGCAGCACGCGCGGCACCGCGTAGGTGAGGTCGACGATGGTGGAGGGCACCGAGGACTCGGTGGCGCCGCCGTCGAGGTAGACGGCGATGTCCTCCTCGCCGAGTTGTTCGATGGCCTCGGCCACCTTGGTGGCGGCGGGGCTCCCTGACTTGTTGGCGCTGCTGACCGCCATCGGGCCGGTCTCCTTGAGCAGGTCCAGGGCGACCGGGTCCATCGGCATGCGCACCGCGACGGTGCCCTTGGTGTCGCCCAGGTCCCAGGAGAGGCTGGGGGTGGCGGCGCAGACCAGGGTGAGCGGGCCGGGCCAGAACTCGTCCATCAGGTCGCGGCCGTGGTCGCCCAGCTCGTCGATGAGCGCCATCGCCGCGCGGGTCGAGCCGACCAGCACGGGCGGGGGCATCTCGCGGCCCCGGCCCTTGGTGGCCAGCAGGTTCGCCACCGCCTTGGGGCTGAAGGCGTCGGCGCCGATGCCGTACACGGTGTCGGTGGGCAGCACCACCAGTTCACCTCGGCGCACCGCGGACGCGGCGTCGGCGACGCCGTCCTTGCGAGCGGTCTCGTCCGCGCAGTCGTAGATGCGGCTCACGTGCGTTCACCTCGTTCTCGAACAAGTCGACCGGGCTGCGCCGGTCCGGGGCGGGTCGTGACCACCGGGGCCGTCAGTCCTCGTGGTCGGCCCGACGCATGACCACGAAGCGGTCGCGGCGGGCCAGGTCCTTGCGGTTGAGGACGTCGCGCCATCCCTTGTCCTCGGGGAAGAGCCAGGGGATGTCGATGCCCTGGCCGTCGTGGTGTTCGACGGCCATGGCACCGCCGGGACGCAGCAGTCTGCGGCCGACCGCCTCCAGGTCACGGATCATGTCCAGACCGTCCTCGCCCGACCAGAGGGCGGGGGCGGGGTCGTAGTTGCGCACCTCGGGGGGGATGGCGTCGGCCTCCCGGGTGGGCACGTAGGGGGGGTTGCTGATGAGCAGGTCGACCCGGCCGTTGAGCTCGGGCAGCGCGGTGCGCATGTCGCCCAGGTGCGGGGTGACCCGGTCGGCGTGACCGCTGGCGTCGATGTTGCGCCGGGTCCACCCCAGGGCCACCGGGTCGATCTCCACGGTGTGCACGCGCGAACGCGGCACCTCCTGGGCGATGGAGATGGCGATGGCGCCCGAGCCGGCGCCCAGGTCGACGACCAGCGGGTCGGCGACGTCCATGGCGCGCAGGGTCTCGATCGCCCAGTCGACCATGATCTCGGTCTCCGGCCGGGGGACGAACACGCCGGGCCCGACCTGGAGTTCCAGGTAGCGGAAGTAGGCGCGACCGGTGATGTGCTGGAGCGGTTCGCGGGCCTCGCGCCGGGAGACGCACTCCCAGTACCGGGCGTCGAAGTCGGTGTCGGCGACCGTGTGCAGTTCCCCTCGACGGACACCGTGCACGAACGCCGCGAGTTCTTCGGCGTCCGTGCGAGGCGATGCGACGCCCGCCTCCGCGAGTCTCAGTGTCGCGCGGGCGACCTCGTCGAGAAGAAGGTTCATGATCCCTGGGCCGCTTCGAGCCTCTCCTTGGTGTCCGCGTCCACGAGGGCCTTGATGACGCCGTCCAGTTCCCCGTCGAGGACATGGTCGAGGTTGTAGGCCTTGTAGCCGACCCGGTGGTCGGAGATGCGGTTCTCCGGGAAATTGTAGGTGCGCACGCGCTCGGAGCGGTCCACGGTGCGGACCTGGCTCTTGCGCTCGGCCGCGGCCTCGGCGTCCGCGCTGGCCTGGGCCTCGGCGTAGATGCGGGACCGCAGGATGCGCATGGCCTGCTCCTTGTTCTGGAGCTGGCTCTTCTCGTTCTGGCAGGAGGCCACGATGCCGGTGGGCAGGTGGGTGATGCGCACCGCCGAGTCGGTGGTGTTGACGCTCTGGCCACCGGGCCCGGAGGAGCGGTAGACGTCGATGCGCAGATCCTTCTCGTGGATCTCGACCTCGATGTCCTCGGCCTCGGGGACCACCAGCACGCCGGCGGCGGAGGTGTGGATGCGGCCCTGCGACTCGGTCACGGGGACGCGCTGCACCCGGTGCACACCGCCTTCGAACTTGAGCATCGGCCAGACGCCGGCCCCCGGCCCGGGGGTGCCCTTGTTCTTGAAGGCGATGGTGATGTCCTTGTAGCCGCCCAGGTCGGAGAGCGTGGTGTCGATGACCTCGGTCTTCCAGCCCTGGCGTTCGGCGTAACGCAGGTACATGCGGACCAGGTCGGCGGCGAACAGGGCCGACTCCTCGCCGCCCTCACCGGCCTTGACCTCCATGATGAGGTTCTTGTCGTCGGCGGGGTCGCGCGGGACGAGCAGGAAGCGCAGCCGGTCGGTGAGCCGTTCGGCGTCCCGGGTGAGGCGTTCGGCCTCCTCCGCGAAGGAGGAGTCCTCGGCGGCGAGTTCGTGAGCGGCCTCGATGTCGCTCTCGGTCTCCTTGAGCGCGCGGTAGGTCTCGATGATGGGGGTGAGCTGCGCGTAGCGCTTGCCCAGTGTGCGCGCCCGGCTCTGGTCGGCGTGCACCTCCGGGTCGGCGAGCTGCTGTTCCAGCTCGTAGTACTCCCCCAGGAGGTCGTCCAGCTTCACTTGTGCCACCCCGTCTTGATTCGCGTGCCTCGCCTGCCTGTCGCCCCCCGAGGGGGCCGTGGGTCCCGTGGCGCCGGTGCTCCGGCGCCACGGGAAGGAACGGGCGCCGCTACTTGGTGCGCTTGCCGAAGCGCTTCTCGAAGCGGGCGACCCGGCCACCGGTGTCGAGGATCTTCTGCTTGCCGGTGTAGAACGGGTGGCACTCGGAGCACACCTCGGCGCGGATCTTGCCGTCGGCCACCGTGCTGTGGGTGACGAACTGGGCACCGCAGGTGCAGGTCACCTCGGTGGCGACGTACTCGGGGTGGATGTCGGCCTTCATGGTGCGTCTCCTTGTTGAGGCGCGACCGCCGGACGCACGCCGGACGCACCACCGCACTGGTGGGGCGTCGTCACGGGCATGCGCGAACCGGTGTCGCGGCGATCCAGGTAAGGGGCGGCGGGTCCTCATGGAGGAGGGCGGGCCGTATCCCCGGTACCAGTTTGCCAGAACCACAACCGTGCCGTGACCGGTGTCTATTCCCTCTTCTCCGTTTCGGCCCCGTTCGCTGCGCGACGCGCGTCGGACCTGCGCAGGTGCACCGCCGGACCGGTGAGCGGCACCAGGGCGCCGCCGGAACGAGGGGAACGGTCATGGCCAGGGCGGAGAAGAGGGCGAGGCACCACGCCCCCGTGACCGGAGGAGAAGTCGCGGTGCGTGCGGCCGATGACCTCCTCCCCGCCTCGACGGTGGGAGGGCCCGGCGGTCGCCCGCCGCGTCTCCTGTTTCATCGACGCCCGCCCGGCGGGGAAGGACTCCCGTTGAGGTCGCGCATCGTCTCCGCCGGCGAGCGCCGCCGGCCCGGCGGCTCGTGGTGTCCTGGCAGCGTTCACATCGCGGTCGCGCACGGTCCCGCACACGCGCGTCCGCTCCCGGACGTGCGGCGGCAGGCGTTCGGTGACCCGGCCACGGTCGGCACGGGTGCGGGTGGAGGGGAAGAACGGGTCCACCACGGTCAGGTCTCCTCCGTACCGCGCGCACCGGTACTCCGACATGGACCGCGGCTCCCGCCACCCGGCGTCGGAGATCGCGCGGGCGAGTCCTCGGTTCTCGACCAGGTCGCGGACAGGGGCGGGGGTCTTCACACCCGGAGAAGCGGTGGCCGAGCCACGAGGATCGGGCCCGGACGGTGGGGGCGGCGATCGCGACCACGCGGTGACGGCGATGAGGACGACCACCCCGCAACCGACGGGCACGGCGTACATGACGGGGACGCGGAGTCCGACGGGGAGGACGCCGGCGACGACCGGGGTGAGTGCGAGCAGGCCGAGCAGGGCGAGACCGTCCGTGTGGAGGGCTCCCCGGAGGCGGAGGATACTCGACCGACCCGACCCTGGATCGTCTCCCTCACCCGAGGCGGGCCCCATGGGTGACCTGCGACACATCGGTGACCTTTTTCGTCCGGCGGCGCTGTACTTCCGGATCATGGGACACGTCGCCCCCTCCCGGAGGAGGGGGTGGTGTCGTTCCCCATTCGGCCCTCGTCGGGGTCGGTGCCGGTTCCTTGGACGAGCGCTCGGGGCCGACCCCGGTCTTCGCGAGGCAGGCGGAGAACGACGGCGGAACGGTACCGACCCCCGACGACGAACGGCGGCCCCTCCCCCGCGTGGGGAAGGGGCCGCCGTGTCACGGTCACCCGATCAGGTGGTCTTCTGCACCTGGAGCAGGAACTCGGCGTTGCTCTTGGACTGCTTCATCTTGTCCAGGAGCAGCTCGATGGCCTGCTGGGTGTCGAGCGCGTGCAGGACCCGACGCAGCTTCCAGACCACGCTGAGCTCCTCCTGCGACATGAGGATCTCCTCCTTGCGGGTGCTGGAGGCGTCCACGTCGACGGCCGGGAAGATGCGCTTGTCGGCGAGGGAGCGGCTGAGCTTGAGCTCCATGTTGCCGGTGCCCTTGAACTCCTCGAAGATCACCTCGTCGGCGCGCGAGCCGGTCTCCACCAGCGCGGTCGCCAGGATGGTGAGGGAGCCGCCGCCCTCGATGTTGCGGGCGGCGCCGAAGAAGCGCTTGGGCGGGTACAGCGCCGTGGAGTCCACACCACCGGACATGATGCGCCCGCTGGCCGGGGCGGCCAGGTTGTAGGCGCGGCCCAGACGGGTGATGGAGTCCAGCAGGACGACGACGTCCATGCCCATCTCGACGAGGCGCTTGGCCCGCTCGATGGCCAGGTCGGCGACGACCGTGTGGTCCTCGGCCGGGCGGTCGAAGGTCGAGTGGATGACCTCGCCCTTGACCGTGCGCTGCATGTCGGTGACCTCTTCGGGACGTTCGTCCACGAGGATCACCATCAGGTAGCACTCGGGGTTGTTCTCGGTGATGGCGTTGGCGATCGCCTGCATCACCATCGTCTTACCGGCCTTGGGCGGCGAGACGATCAGGCCGCGCTGGCCCTTGCCGATCGGGGCGACCAGGTCGATGATGCGCGTGGTCAGCACACTCGATTCGGTCTCCAGGCGCAGGCGCTCCTGCGGGTACAGCGGGACGAGCTTGGAGAACTCCTGACGGCCCCGGGCCTGGTCGGGCGACATGCCGTTGACCGAGTCCAGGCGGACCAGGGCGTTGAACTTCTCCTTGCGCTCGTTGTCACGGGGCTGGCGGACCGCGCCGATGATGTGGTCGCCCTTGCGCAGACCGTGCTTGCGCACCTGGGCCAGGGAGACGTAGACGTCGCTGGAGCCGGGCAGGTAGCCGGTGGTGCGGACGAAGGCGTAGTTGTCCAGGATGTCGAGGATGCCCGCGACCGGCAGCAGGACGTCGTCCTCGCCGATCACCGGTTCGGGTTCCTGGCCACCGCGTCCACCGCGCCGGTCCCGACGGTCCCGACGGCGACCACGGCGGCGTCCGCCGAACTCGTCGTCGTCGGGGTTGCCGCCACCACGACCCTGCTGCTGGCCACCGCCCTGCTGCTGCGGGGCGGAGCCGGTGCCCTGGTCGTCGCGGTTGCGGTTACGACGGTTGCGCTGACGCTCGCGACCCTGCCCGGACCGGCCTTCGCGGTCCTCGGAGGTGTCGGAGCCGGTCTTCTGGGGGGTGCTGGATGTCTTGGTCACGCTGCTCGCGGAGGTAGAGGATTCGGCGCCGTCCACCGATCGGGGCTGGTCGCCGGCCTCTTCTCCGCGCCTGCGGGAGGAACGCCGGCCACGGGACGCCTTCTCGCCCCGCCCCTGAGAGTCGGTCACGGCCTGGTCCGACGACCGGTCGGCGGCGCGTGAACGCGCCTCGTCCGAGCCCGACGGCTCCTGGGACCGGCTGTCGGTTGCCTCGACCTTACCGGCCTCGGGCACGGTGTCGGCCTTCTTCACGGATTTGGTCTTGGCGGGGCCGCCGACGGGTCCGCCCTGCTTGGTCTCGATGGCGGCGATGACGTCGCTCTTGCGCATACGCCCCGTGCCGGTGATACCCAGGCTCGACGCGAGCTTTTGCAGCTCGGGGAGCTTCAAGGCGGCGAGACCGGTGCCGCGCGCCGCAGCGCGGGACCGGGCCGGCGACGTGCCCGTGGCCGAGGTGTCGCCGACCTCCGCTCCGGATGCGCCGGTGCTGTTCTTGCTGTCGACCGCCGCGTCCGTGTGGAGTTCGGTGGTGTCGCTCACTAAGGGTCCTTCCCAAGGAGCGGGCTTCGGCCGTCAGCGGGTGCTGGAGCGGCCGGCCCGGTGGTGCGAACCGGCTGGGCCGGGTAGGGCGTGCCCCACGTGGATGTCGGAAACCGGCGAGAAGACGGTCCCCTACCCGATCGCGGCGGGCTCTGGGTACAGCCAGACGTCGGGGCGGATGGCTCGGTGGTGATACCGGTCGACCGTGGCGGCACGCTCATCCGGGGTGGAGGAGCGGACAACGGAGACTTCGGCACAGTCGCGGGCAGACCGCGGAATCGACACATCGGCCACCGCTTCCGGACGGTCGTGGGACCGGACCACCGGAGTATGGGATGCGAAGGCCGCTGTGGCGGATGAGCACTCACCCCGCAACGGGGCATCTGGTGCTTCACCTAGCCTAACATCACCGGAGGCCACGGCTATTCCTCGACACATGGTGCTACGGATGGGGAGATGGGGACCGCACCCCCACCTGCTCGACGGGCAGGGGGCGTATGTCCCAATCATTACCCGTACTCCGACGGATTGAATCAATCGCCCCGACGATTTCCGGCGAATCGACCTCGGCCCTCCCTTCGGCCACAGAGCACAGCACGAGGACCGTGGGACCCGCCCCGGAGACCACGGCGGGCAATCCCCGCTGGTCACGCAGGTCGCGGATGAGTTCAAGGGTCCTCGGCATGGCGGGGGCGCGATAGGCCTCGTGTAGCCGATCCCGGGTGGCCGCGTACAGGGTTTCGGGATGGCCACAAACGGCCGCGGTCATGAGGGCGGCGCGGCCGGCGTTGAAGGCCGCGTCGGCGTGGGGGACGGTCTCGGGCAACAGCCCGCGGGCCCGTTCGGTGGACAGCCGCCACTCGGGGACGCACAGCACCGGCATCAGGCGGGCGTCCGGGGCGAGGGCCGCGGCACCCCAGCGTTCACCGTCGCGGTAGGCGATGGTGTATCCGCCGAAGACGCACGGGGCGACGTTGTCGGGGTGCCCCTCGATGTCGGCGGCGACCTGGTAGATCCAGTCGCGGTCGAGGTCGCCGTCGGGCGTGGCGCGCCCGAGCAGGGCGGCCGCAGCGGCGACGCCGCCGACGATCGCCGACGAGGACGAACCGAGACCCCGCGCGTGCGGGATGCCGTTGGCGCAGGTGAGCGTGAGACCGGGGAGTTTCTCCCCGGCCCGCTCGAAGGCCGTGGCCATGGACCGGACGACGAGGTGGCGGTGGTCACCGGGGACGTCGCCGGCGCCCTCACCGCTCACCTCCACCCGGAGTTCGTCGTCGTCGCGCAGGACGACCTCGAAGTCGTTGTACAGGGACAGCGCGAGTCCGAGCGCGTCGAAGCCCGGGCCCAGGTTGGCGCTGGTGGCGGGGGCCCGGACGGACACCCGGTCGGGGCGCGGTGGGGTCATGGTGGGGATCTTCTTCCGTGTTCACGGTGGGCCGGGGCTCTCCCGGGGGGCGCGGACGCCCCCGCGGGAGGGCCCTCAGGCCAGGTCGAGGGCGCGGGCCGCGGCCGAGGCGTCCACCGGGACGGTGGTGGCCGAGGAGGCGCCCGCCAGAGCCCAGTCGGGGTCTTTGAGGCCGTTGCCGGTGACCGTGCACACGATCCGGCTGCCGCGCTCGACCTGTCCGGCCTCGACGGCCTGGAGCAGGCCTGCGACGGAGGCGGCGGAGGCCAGTTCGACGAACACGCCCTCCTCGGCGGCCAGGAGCCGGTAGGCGGCCATGATCTGGCGGTCGGTGACCTTGTCGATGATCCCACCGGACTCGTCGCGCGCCTGCTCGGCGAGCTTCCAGGAGGCCGGGTTGCCGATGCGGATGGCCGTGGCGATGGTGCTCGGGTGGGTGACCGGGGCGCCGTTGACGATCGGGGCGGATCCGCTGGCCTGGAAGCCGAGCATGCGGGGGTTACGGGCGGAGATCCCGTCCCGGTGGTACTCGGTGTAGCCCATCCAGTAGGCGGAGATGTTGCCGGCGTTGCCGACGGGGATGCAGTGCACGTCCGGGGCGTCCCCGAGGGCGTCGACGATCTCGAAGGCGGCGGTCTTCTGTCCCTGGAGGCGGTAGGGGTTGACCGAGTTGACCAGGGCGACCGGGTAATCGACGCTGAGCTTGCGGGCGAGTTCGAGGCAGTCGTCGAAGTTGCCGTCGACCTGGAGCAGGCGGGCGCCGTGCACGAGGGCCTGGGCGAGCTTGCCCATGGCGATCTTGCCCTGGGGCACCAGGACCGCGCAGGTCATGCCGGCGCGGATGGCGTAGGCGGCGGCGCTGGCGCTGGTGTTGCCGGTGGAGGCGCAGATGACGGCCTTGGCGCCGTCCTCGGCGGCCTTGGTGATGGCCATCGTCATACCCCGGTCCTTGAAGGAACCGGTGGGGTTGAGGCCCTCGACCTTGAGGAAGACCTCGCATCCGGTGAGCTCGGATACGCGCGTGGCGGGCAGCAGGGGCGTGCCGCCCTCCTGAAGGGTGACGACGGGGGTGTTCTCGTTGACGGGGAGGCGGTCGCGGTACTCCTCGACGATGCCTCGCCACGCCCGTGCCATGCTCACGACTGTGTCCCTTTCGGGTGGATGCGATTCCGCTTGACGCGCGATGGAAAGGTGGGACCTTCCGACACCGGGGTCGGTGCCCTCACCTGGTACGAGTCTATGACCCGCCCGAAGTTATCTCGAATCGCGATCCTTGCGTCTCATATTTCGAGATGAACTCGGTGTACCGGGGCCCGGGGCGGGCATCGCGTCCCGCCCCGGGCCCCGGGCCGGGTCAGTCCGAGAAGGTCTCCACGCGCATGACGCTGGCGACCTCGCGGACCATGTCGTGGCCACGCAGGTCGTCGACCGTGCGGCTGAGCGCGGCGTCCGGCGCGGGGTGGCTGACCAGCACGAGCTGGGCGTCCTCACCGCGTCCCTCCTGGCGCACGTTCTTGATGGACACCTGGTGCCGGGCGAAGATCTCGGCGACCTTGGAGAGCACGCCCGGCCGGTCCGCCACGTCCAGCGCCACGTGGTAGCTGGTGATGGTCTCGCCCATGTCGTGGACCGCCAGACCGGTGTCGTGTCCGCCTTCGGCCACCGAGGTGCCGGCCAGGCGGTTGCGCGCCACCGCCACCATGTCGCCCAGGACCGCGCTCGCGGTCGGGGTGCCGCCGGCGCCGGCGCCGTAGAACATCAGCCGACCCGCCGACGCGGCCTCGACGAACACCGCGTTGTAGGCCTCCTTGACGCTCGCCAGCGGGTGCTCGACCGGCAGCATCACCGGGTGGACGCGCACGCCCACCGACTTGTCGTCCTCCGAACGCTGGCAGATCGCCAGGAGTTTGACCACGCAGCCCATCGCCTTCGCACTGGCGATGTCTGCGGCGGTCACCCCCGTGATGCCCTCGCGGTGCACGTCGGCCGCCGTCACACGCTGGGTGTGGAAGGCCAACCGGGCCAGGATCGCGGCCTTGGCGGCGGCGTCGAAGCCCTCGACGTCGGCGGTCGGGTCGGCCTCGGCGTACCCCAGGGCCTGGGCCTCCTCCAGGGACTCGGTGAACCCGGCCCCCTGGGAGTCCATCCGGTCGAGGATGTAGTTCGTGGTGCCGTTGACGATGCCCAGCACCCGGTTGACGCGGTCGCCGGCAAGCGAGTCGCGCAACGGGCGCAGCAACGGGATGGCGCCCGCGACGGACGCCTCGTAGTACAGGTCGACACCGGCCTCGCGGGCGGCGGCGTGCAGTGTCTGTCCGTCCTCGGCCAGCAGCGCCTTGTTCGCCGTGACCACGGACTTGCCCGCGCCGATCGCCGCCAGGATCAGCGAACGGGCCGGTTCGATCCCCCCGATGACCTCGACGACGACGTCGATGTCGGGCCGGGTGACCAGGGCCATGGCGTCGGTGGTCAGCAGCGACGGATCGACACCGCGGGCGCGGTCGATGCGCCGCACCGCGATTCCGCCGATCTCGATCGGCGTGCCGATCCGTGCGGCCAGCTCCTCGGACTGCTCGTCGACCAGGTGAACGACTTGCGAACCCACAACGCCGCATCCGAGCAGCGCCACCTTCATCGCCATTTGGGCGTGACTCCCAGTTCTCTCGTGTCCTCTTGACGTCTTTCGTCGTACTCGCGGACCGGTCAGCCGACGTCCAGGCGGAGGAGGTCCTCCTCCGTCTCCCGACGCACGATCACGCGGGCGGCACCGTCCCGGACCGCGACCATGGCCGGTCGCGGCAGATGGTTGTAGTTACTCGCCATGGAAAGGCAGTAGGCGCCGGTGGCCGCGACCGCGACCAGGTCGCCGGGACGCAGGTCGGCGGGCAGGTACAGATCGTGCACGATGATGTCGCCGCTCTCGCAGTGCTTGCCCACCAGCCGGGACAGCATCGGTTCGGCGTCGCTCTCCCGCGACACCAGGCGGCCGGTGTACTCCGAGCCGTACAGGGCGGTGCGGATGTTGTCGCTCATCCCGCCGTCGACGCTGACGTAGGTGCGGATGCCCTCGACGTCCTTGACCGTACCGACCTCGTAGACGGTGATCCCGGGCGGACCGGCGATGGCGCGGCCCGGCTCGACGGCGATGCGCGGCACCGGCAGACCGGCCTCCTCGCACTCGCGTCGCACGATCGAGGTGAGGCCGTCGGCGATGGTCTTGGGGTCCAGCGGGGTGTCGCCGGAAACGTAGGCGATGCCCAGGCCGCCGCCCAGGTCCAGCTCCGCGAGGGTGACGCCCAGGTCGTGGTGGATCCCCGTGAGGAAGCGGGCCACCCGGCGGGCGGCCACCTCGAAACCGGAGGTGTCGAAGATCTGGGAGCCGATGTGCGAGTGCAGACCGACCAGTTCCAGGTGGGGCGCCTCCAGCACACGGCGGACCGCCTCGGCGGCGGCGCCGGTGCTCAGCGCGAACCCGAACTTCTGGTCGTCGTGGGCGGTGGCGACGAACTCGTGGGTGTGGGCCTCCACGCCGGTGGTGACGCGGATCAGCACCGCGGGGGTCCGGTCCAGGGAGGCGGCGACGCGCTCCAGGCGCTCGATCTCGTCGAAGGAGTCGATGATGATCCGGCCGACCCCGACCTCGACCGCGCGGTGGAGCTCGCGCTCGGACTTGTTGTTGCCGTGCATGCCGATGCTCTCGGGGGGCACCCCCGCGGCCAGCGCCACGGCCAGTTCGCCGCCCGAGCAGACGTCGAGCTTGAGCCCCTCCTCGATCACCCAGCGGGCGACCGCCTTGGTCAGCAGGGCCTTGCCCGCGTAGTAGACGTCGGAGCCGGCGAAGGCGGTCGCGTAGTCGCGGGCCCGCGCCCGGAAGTCCTCCTCGTCCATGACGAACAGGGGCGTCTCGTACGTGGTGGCGAGTTCGCGCACACCGATACCGCCCACCATCAGTTCGCCGTCCTGACGACGTGCGGTGGCGGGCCACACCCGCGGGTCGAGGGAGTTGAGGTCCTCGGGCGGCAGCGGCGGGTTGTCCTCGGGAAGGATCTCCGCGTGACGGGATCCGGCAGGGTGGGCGTAGCGGCTCATAACGGGCTTTCGGCTGGAAGGGCGTGGCTGGAGGGACGGCACCCCTCCCCATTGTCCACTTGTCCGATCGGAACGCAGGGGTCGGGTTCGCCCCACCGGGCGGCGCGATGTCCGGGCGTGGGTCACGGCAAGGGCCCGGACGGGTGGTGTCACAACCTTGTGGGCGCGGACACCCCGAGCAGGAACAGCCCGGTGCGGAGGATCCCGGCCACCGCGGACGGCAGCGTCGGGTCGGCGGTGGTGTGCTCCGCCGGCGCGGTGGCCGCGGAGGGACACGTCCGCCACTCATCGTAGGCACCGGCCAGCGTTTCCAGGTATCGGACCAGGATATGGGGTTCCTCTCGGCGGGCGGCCCCGTCCAGCGCGCTGGGGCCGTCGACCAGGGACCGGCGCACGGGCGCGGTGTGCCGCTCGCACGCCTCGTGCCGGGGCCCGCCCTCCCCGACCCACCGCACCCGGGACAGCGCGTGCGCGTGGGCGTAGCGCAACCGGAAGGCGGGGTTGGCGTCGGTGAGACGGGCCCAGGCGCCGGGGTACTCGGCCGACGGCAGCACCGGCAGATCCCGGCCGGTGGTCTCGGTCTCACGCGGCCGCTCGGGGACGGACCGGCAGAACGCGATACGGGCGTTGTCCTCACCGATCGCGCCCAACGCCTTCGCCGCCGGGGTGAACAGCCCGTCGCGTCCCCCGTCCAGATAGGGGTCGCGCCAGGAGACCTCACCGTGAGGGCCGGGGGGCGGGGCCTGGCCGCCCACCGCCAGGGCGACGCGGGCGCGCGCGTCGGCCCGCGCCCACCGGCGGGCCTGGGCCACCGGCCCGGCCTCGTGCAGTCCGGTGCGCGGCCACTCCCCCGCCCCGTCCCACGCCCGCCCGGTGAGGAAGCGCGGTCCGTCGGCGGCCGCCCGCAGCAGTTCCTCACGCTGGTGCGCGCCCAGCGTCAGGTTCACGAAGCCCCGGTCGTCGGCGCGCAGCCCGGCGCAGGGGAACCGTCCCCGGTCGCGCAGTTCCGCCAGTCCGTCGACGATCCGTCCGGCCACCCGCCGGGGCGGTCGGTCCGTCCCTTCGGGCAGGCGGTCGCCCAGCAGCCCCACCATGCGGGGGGCCAGCGCGCTCGCCGCGTCGGCGCCCTCGGCGGCCTGGTCTCCGCGCGGCCACACGAAGGGGACCCGCTCGACGGGCAGGTCGAAGACACGGGCCGCCGTCTCCCGGAGGACCACCTCCAGATCGGCGGGGGTCACACGCGCCCCCCGCGGTCGAGCAGATCGCGGATGACGTCGATGAGCGCGTCCGGGTCGAACGGCTTGGTGACGTAGGCGTCCACACCGATCCGCTCGCCGCGCCGCACGTCCTCCTCCTGGGTGCGGGCGGTGACCAGCACGATGGGCAGGGTCCGCGTGTACTCCTCGGAGCGCAGTCGCTCGGCGGTGGTCCAGCCGTCCAGCCGGGGCATCATCACGTCGAGGGTGATGACGTGCGGATCGATGTAGCCGATCCGGTCGAGGCAGTCCTGGCCGTCCACGGCTGTGAACACCTCGAACCCCTCCAGTTCGAGGTTGAGGCGGATCAGTTCCCGGATCACGTCGTCGTCCTCGACGACGAGAACCCGTGCTGGCGAGGCGTTCACGGCGCGACACTACCGCTGCGAGGGGAGGGGGCACCACCGGAATCCGCCGATCCGCGGCCCCCCGCAAACGAGTGGACGAAGCGCGCAGAGCCCCTGCTACAGTTGTTCACGCAAGCCAGCCCCCTTAGCTCAGGGGATAGAGCAACGGCCTCCGGAGCCGTGTGCGCAGGTTCGAATCCTGCAGGGGGCACAGAACACCGACGAGCGCAGACGCCGCACTGACCAGGAACGACACCTGGCGAGCGGCGTCTCTTCGTATGTCAGGTGATGTCATCGCGCACCATGCTCACCGAGCTTCTGTGGACCACCCATGGACCGTCTGTGGACCACTGGTGGACCGGGCATAAACGACAAAAAGGTCGGGGGCTCCGAAAACACTCGGAGCCCCCGCCCTTGACACTTCACCAGCATGTGATCTGGGTCACCCGTGATCGCCCATCCGGTCGATCCACACCTCGTCCATCTGGGTCCACACCTGCGCGTAGACCCGTTGCAACACCTCAACGCTGTTCCCGGCCCACTTGGCCACCTGGGTCGCCGGGACCCCGGAGTTGAGCCGGTAGGTAATACCGGCGTGCCGGAGGTCGTAGGGGCGCTTCAGCAGCAGTCCCTCGTACTCCTCCGGCGTCATCGCCAGTTGGCGGGTACGGTCCCACACGCGCCAGTAGGTGGAGGGCTGGATGGGGTTGTCCCGCTCACTCCGGAACAGCCGCCCGTCAGGACCGGCGCCGTAGCGCTCGATGTGCTCCCGCAGCAGGGCCACCAGTGCGGGCGGGATGGGGACGGTCCGCGACGGGCTCTTCCCTCGGCCCTTCCCCTTCTTGCGGCCCTTCAGGCCCCGTTCCTCGTGCGAGGCCCCGGAGTCCGTCCACTTCTTCCCCGGGGCCGGCGAACTCTCGGAGAAGGTGAGCTTGCCCCATCCTTCGGCGGGCAGCTCGCAGCCGGAGCGGCGGAGGTTGGCCACCTCCTGGGGGCGCATCATCCCGTAGTACATGCAGCCGAACCAGGCGGCGAACCGCGGGCCCTGGCGGCGGCCGACGTAGCTCACCATCGCGAGCGTCTGCCGGACCCTGATCGGGTTCCCGATCGAGCGGGGGTCCACCTCCTCCTCCGCCTTCGGCGGTCGCCAGTCCGTCGGCAGGTCCCTCTTCCCCAATGGGTTCTCGGAGAGCCGCTTGAGCAGCACTGCGTGGCCGAGCACCGCCGAGAAGCCGCGCCGACGGCGGCTGAAGTAGTCGGCCGCCGCCTCTCCTCCATCGAGCAGTCGGCCGCACGCGCGGACGGCGGCCCCCAGATGGCGGGTGTCCGCGACCTCGCTCACCGGGATGGAGGCCTTCTCCAGCCAGGCGAACACCTCCCGGGTCGGGGCGGCGGCTCCGGGAAGACCCACTTCCCTGAGCCGTCGCGCTCCATCCGGAAGCCCCAGTCGCGAAGCGCCCGGCGGAGGGAGTCGGCATCCGGCGCGCCCGGGGTGTCGTTCACCAGAACGGGGGTGACCGCGATCAGGGCCTCCATCGTGCTCACCCGGGTGTTGCCCGCCATGCCGGGCCACCGCTCCGCCACGTACTCGCGGGCGTGGGTGAACCAGGAGACGTCCCGGAGCTGGCGGAGCTTGGTCTGGGGCAGGCCAGTCTCGACGTCGAACATCTCGCCCTTGCGGGCGGCCTCCCGCAGCTCCGACACCCAGTTCGCGGCGAGTTCGGCGGTGAGGAAGGATCGGGGGTGGACCCTCTCCGCCGTGCGCCACCGCGCCTGGTAGGGCCGGGCCCCTCTGCCTCGGTCTCGGAGCTTGTAGAACTGCACGTCATAGGTCATGGGCATCAGGCGCCGCCCTCTTCCAGCCAGGTGTCGAGCCAGCTCCGGCGGATGCGGATCTCGCCGCGGCGGCCACCCATCCGCTTCATCTTCGGGGCCTGGCCGAGGCGGACCATCCGGTCCCAGGTGCTGCGTGAGATGCGGAGTTCCTCACACACTTCCTTGACCGTGAGGAAGGAGGACGGCCTGTCGGTTCGCGTTCCGGTGCTCATTCGGGGGTGACCTCCAGGTAGACGCGGACGTGGCCGGGGGTCTTGCGGCTGGGGTAGGGCTTGGAGGGTGCGGCGGCCGGCAGCGCGGCGGTGATCGTGTCGACCACCTGGGCGACGATCTCGGGCGGTCCGATCACGCGGACCTTGGCCGGCTCCAGGCGGGCCTTGCGGTGTTCGGGCATGCTGGTGGTGCCTTTCCTTCGGGTTGGGTGGGTGGCCCCGGCCAGGGCTTCGCAGGCATCAGGCCGGGGCCGCTTCATGGACGGGTTCAGGTACGTCTGGCGTGCCGGGCACACGAGGTACACACCTTCGGGTGATCGGTGACCTCGAACCGGCGGAACGCGGCCCGGCAGCGCACGCACGGGCCTTCCTCCATCGAGGCGGGGGCCTGATTAGAGAGTTGGGTGAAGACAGCCTCCGCAGACCCCGCAGTCTCCGCCATCCCGCGTGAACTGGGGTTTTGCAAGGAGGCTAGAGCGGAGGCTGCGGAGTCTGTGTTCGTAGCCTCCGCACCGCCGGAACCGGTGCCAAAGGCGGAGAAGAGAGCGTTTGCGCTGTTCACTGCTGCGGCGAGGGCCGGTTCGGTGTGCGGAGGCTCCCGGTCGAGGGTGTGGGCGGTGAAGGTGTAGAGCTGGCGGCGGTGGCGGTCCTGGGAGCGCCCGGCCTCGGTCACGGTGATGCCGATGCTGCGCAACACCGGGGCATCCCGTTTGAGCTGACCGGAGGCGCGGGTGGCGTCCACCGGCCAGGAGCGGGGACGCGGGTCCGGGGCGGCGAGCAGGTCCAAGAGCTGACTGATGGACCCCGTCCACTCCCCCTGCTCATCGACGAAGTCGGCCACCGCGCTTGTGAACGGCTTGGCGTCCAGCAGGTCGGCGGTGGTCACCTGGGAGGCGGTCAGGTAGGTGTCCAGGGTGTTCCACCCCATGACCGTGTCCAAGGCCCCGAGGATGCGCGCGAAGTCGGCCATGCGGGGCAACTCGGCCAGGTGCGTGCTGGGTAGCTCGGCCAGCACCCGGCACAGCAGATCCAGCAGGGCGGCTCGGATGGCGGGCGCGTCTCGGGCGTAGGCGGCGGCGATCTCGTTGTGGGGTCGGCGCTGTTCCTTCTTGATGGGCAGGAACTCAACCGTCAGCATCCGCTCGGACAGGTCCGAGGCCAGGGCGCCGGTGTCGATCGAGGTCAGTGCGATCAACCGTCGGAAACTGAGGACGGACACATCGTCATCGGAGTACAGGGCCCGATCCACCAAACCGTCACCGGTGACCGCCTTGCACAGCGTGTCCGACAGCCACATCGGGATGGTGGACACGTTGTCCAGGCACACCGCCCACGAGGCAGAGGCGACGGTGGCCCAGGTCTTGATGTCCCGAGGCAGGGACCGTAGCGCGGCCGGTGAGGGATCGAGCAGGTTGATCAGCATCTCCAGCGCGGTGGACTTGCCGGTGCCCTGCTCTCCTTTGCCTCCCAGGATCGGGTGGGGCAGGTCGGGCATCAACCCGGCCACCATCCATCCGACGATGAGCCGGAAGGAGGGTTCGTCCACGTTGAGCAGACCGCGCAGGGCGGCCAGTCCGCGGTCGGTCTGTCCGGCCGGTCCGGGTTCGGACATGGGGCTGGTCAGTTTGGTGCGGCGGAACAGCACTGGACTCTGGTCGGTGATGTGCCAGCCGTCGGGGCCGGCGACCACGCACCTTCCGTCGGGGGTGCCCAGGTCGATCACCACGACCTGGGCTCCGCTCTCGGCTCGGTGGGTGGCCAACCGTAGGTGGATGTCCTGTGGGTCCTGGTCCATCGCCCTCCCTTCCAGTACCGAGATGGCGTCGGTGAGCGCCGATTGGGAGGGGACGGAGTGGTGTTCGTCGTAGTAGCGGCGGGCCAACTGGGGGCGCAGGCCGTCCTTGCGCAGTAGCGGGAACGCGATCCGGGGCCCGCCTCGTCGAACGGCGTAGATCTTGCCGTCGGCCCCGGCCACGACGTCGACGTGCCGGTCGGCCATCTCGATCAGCAGCGTGGCCTGGGAGGGCCTCTTCTCGTCGCTGTTCCCGCTCATCTAAGCGGCCGTCCTTCCTGGTCGTGGCTTGGTGCGGCGGGGCTCTCGCAGGCCCTTGGCGAGGCCGGAGCGGATCGTGGCGTCGATCTCCCGCACGGGGTTGGGGTCACCGGCGGCGTTGGCCTCCTGGGCGGCGTTGCGCAGCGCGTCGGCGACCCAGACGGCATCGAGCAGGCCTTCGCGGGCGAGTTGTCCGAGGCTGACGGCGGCGATGTAGAGGTTCTCGTTGCGGGTTCCGGGTAGGGCGTCCCGAACCCTGGCCAGCTCCCCCTTGATCGCGGCCCGCGCGTACGCGGCACGCCTGCGGTCGTCGGTGAGGACCCCGGACAGGTCGCCGGTCACGGGCCCCGGGGTGGTGTTCGCTCGGGTGGTCAACCGATCCGGGGAATCGGGCCTGCGAAGCAGGCGCCTATGAATCCACCAGGGCAGTGGCTCGGGGTCTTCGCGGTGAGTGACCTCGTATGTGCCGTTGCCGTCGGGGGCGGTGACGGGACAGCCGGGCCCGACGACGTATCCGCCGTGGGCGCGGGTGTCGATCAACCACCCGAGACCCGCCCCTTGGTCGCCACTGGTGTTGCCCAACCGGGGTCCGTCGGGGTGGGTGAAGTACAGGTGGGTGCCACCACGGCGGGTGCGGACGGTGAAGGTGTCCAGCGGCAGTGGCTCTGTGGCTTGTTCGGCCAGGACCGCCAGCACATCGGCCCCCTCGCGCACACCGGGCAGCGCCCATTTCGAGGGCGGGGCCTGCCCGGGTTTGGGGACATCGAGGTCGACCACGACCAGGCCCGCGGGGCCGGTGGCGATGCCGTAGTTAGCGTTCGGCCACTGCCGCCACCAGGCGCGAATCCGGTCGGGCTCGGTGGTCGCCGCCTTCTCCCAATCCCGCACGAGTGGGGGTTTCTTGCTGTTGGGGGTGAGGGGGAAGACGGGCCAGCCTCGACGCGCGGCGGCCAAGGCGTAGTCGGTTAGGGCAAAGTTTCCGGGCATGGTCAGTACCTCTCTCGTTTTTCAATCACCGGCAAGGTGACACTCATGTGTCTCTTTCGCCAGAGACCCGTGTCGGGGCCTCCCTAGACCTCTCTGGCAACTCAATGGAAACATCGAAAGGGGAAATATCTCTTCCGAAGGAATGGGAGTCTTTCTTGCTTAAATACGTTCCTGCCCTCAAAGGGAAACTGGGCGAGATGGAAGCCTTGTGGAACCTCTCCAACTTTCAATCTGTCTTCCCTCTTCTGGAAGTAGTGGGAGCAGAAGAAGGAGGAAGTCAGAAGTTAGGGAAGAATCTGAAGAAGCTCCCTAGCGGCACCACAGTCGCCGTGGACGGAGGCCCCGGAGGAAGCGAGGCGCTTTCAGAGGTCGAGGAGATTCTTCGGCTCGGGGGGGAGTTCTCGGACTCGCTGCTTCCCCCGTGGACCATCTCCGTGGTCCCCGTCATCCGCTACGGCGATGGCTACGCCAGTCTGGATGTCTTCCAACGGCTCAACGAGAAGTACCAGAGCGGGTACCTGCTGCGTTTGGGCTCCTCTGAATCAGACCCCGATGTGGCAGAAGCCGAGTCCGAAGTCCCCTTGCTCCTGAGTAACCTCGGGGCGGATCCTGGGGAGGTCGACCTCGTGTTGGACTACGGCGAGGTGGATTCCGAGCGAGAGGTCGAGCGCGTCACACCCAGCGCCCGCCTAGCGGTGGAGTGGGCCGCGCGCCGCAGGTGGAGAAGCGTGACCCTGCTTTCGGGTGCTTTTCCCGCCTCGATCTCCGGCTTCAAGGTCGACCATGAGCACCGGCTCACGAGGCACGAAGTGAGCCTATGGCGCGCGGTTTCCTCGCACTCCCCCCAGGAAATCGAACTGCACTACGGGGACTACGCCACCAACCACCCTGCGCTTGCATCAGGGGCCGGACCTTGGAGGTCTCTACCCAACCTTCGGTACGCGCGAGGGCAAGAGTGGATCATCCATCGTAAGAAAGCTCACCGAGAGCAGGAGAACTCCCCTTTCTACGAAATCTGCCAATCGATAGTGAACGATCCTCGTTGGGAAGGCGAGAACTTCTCATGGGCTGACAAGATGATTTCCAGGGGTGCCCGAACTTATGAAGGCTTGGGGAACGCTGCGAAATGGGTGGCGCTGGGCAGGTCCCGCCATATTGAGGTGGTCAAACATCGACTGGCCACTCTCGGCGAGCCTTAAGCCGCCTGCGAACCACGTCTCCGAGCTCTGCTACGGGCACTGCCTGCGCGAGGTGCTGCCAGATGATCCAGCGCCTCTTCTTCGACAGCCCCCGGGCAAGACCACGGCTCCTGAGCTCCTCCAGGGCCTCTTCACGCCAGAGCAGTTGGGCGAGCGCGAAGGGGTCCTGCCCCTTGTTCGGCTTACCGGCTCGCACCTGCTCCGACGACACTCCCTTCTGACCTTGTCGGATGCACAGCACTTCCCACCAGGTTGGGAGCATGGCAACGGCATCGGCCAGGTAGCGATCCGTGGTCACGATCACCATGCGATCGAAGACCTTCCCATAAGCCTCTGCTTGCTCTGGCAGCCGATCAAGCCGATCAACATCGCTCTTGATCTCATAGCCGACCATTTCACCGTTGATCACAGCGAGGTCCACCCGACGCTCTCCAGCGCACAACCCCAGTTCATGCCTGATCAGGGTCTGAGAGTCACCGGCGTAGCGGGCGTTGAGGTCTGCGGTCAACACCTCGCGAATGTCCGTGTCACGTAGTGGCTGCGACATCCCGCGCCTCGTTCCCCTCGGTCGTGCTCGGCTTATGGATGAGTGCCATCCTTCCCCACGGGTTCTCGATGCCTGAAGGCCCCCAGGGGAATGTTGCAAAGTTGACTTGCGCCGGTTCAGGCCGCTTCCAAGCATCCTGGTCAGAGCCAGTCGGGCCGGTTACGGGCGGTCAGGGTGAGAGTGATGCGGTCGCGGTGGCCGGTGACGGCGGCGATCGCGGTGAGCACCGCCGTGGTGGTGGTCGCGTCCATGCCGACCAAAGCGTCCCGGAGCTTGACCGGGTGGTCCTCGGCCAGGGAGGCGGCGATGCGCAGCATGGCGATCTCGGAGGAGGACGCGGGGAAGGCCTGCCGGTTCAGGGCTTTGGCGACCTTGTCCCAGTCGATGTGCGCGAGGGGCCGGTCGGGCTCGAACAACTCCGAGGCGGGGACCTGGTGGACGTACCGGTTCACGAAGTCGGGGCGGCGCAGCCACACGTCGTGGTCGATGAGCAGTTCCACGGCGGCCGTGGGGGCGGTGTAGCCCTCGGCCTGGTTGCGCAAGCCCTCGATCAGTTCGGCGTTCATACTGGTGGTGCTCCTTCGCTGTAGGGAGTCAAAGGGCCCGCCCAGGTCCGGCCAAGGACATCCCGGGAGAGCCCTGCACGAGGCGGGCTCGGGACCGATGCGGTTCCGAGCCCGTCCCAGTTCAGTGGGCCGCGCGGGCGGCGGCCATGGTGGTGAACACCCAATCGGCGCTCACCTCCTGAGTGGAACCGGTCCTCGGGTAGCTGATCCAGCAGATGAGCACCCGGTCTCCGCGCTGTTCCAGGACATGGGCGCTGTACACACTGGGGTCGGGGTAGGCCGCAGGCACGAAGACCTCATCGGCGGTCTCGGCGTACTCGCCGCGCACGTCTTTCTCTCCTGGCTCGGGGTGGACTGTTGCGGTCCAGTCGGACCCTCCGCACACCAGACCACCCGATCCAAAGGGGTGGGCTGGTGGGCAGAGCGCGCCCGGAGGGTCATTGCCGCACGGGCATGAGCATCCACATCAGGCCCGTCTCCTCCTCATCGGCGGGCCGGATCAGGACCGCCCGGTCGGCGGGGCCGATGCTGAACCGGACCCGGCTGCCGGGCAGAGAGGTGAGCGCTTCGGCCAGGAAGGTCGGGTTCATTGCGATGACCAGCTCGTGGTCGGCCTCCACACGGGCGTCCACGTCGGCGGCTGCGGCGGCGATCTCGTCGGTGCCGGCGCGCACGACCAGGCCGGGCTCGGTGATGGTGATGCGGACCGGGGTGGCGGATTCGGCGAACAGCGAGACCCGTTTGACCGACTCGATCAGGTCGGTGATGTCGGCGTCGACCTCCACGTCCGTCTCGGGCAGCAGCTTGCGCGTGCGCTCCCAGGTGGGGAACTCGTGGTCGATCAGCGTGGTCGTGATGCGACGGCCGTCACCGGACAGGCCGATCATGTCGCCCTTCTCGTTCAGGCCCACGGTGACCGTCTCGCTTCGGGCGAGCGCTTTGGCGGCCTGGTGGAGCGTGCGGGCGGGGACCAGGGCGGTGCGTTCCCGTTCCTCGCCGTCCAGGGTCGGTGTCCAGGGGGCGGTCGCGACGGCGAACCGGTACCGGTCGGTGGCGGCCAGCATCGCGCCCTGTGCGGCCAAGGTGAGGTGGATGCCCTGCAACATGGGCAGGGATTCGTCGGTGGTGGCCGCCCCGACGATGCGGGAAGCGGCTTCGGCCAGGTGGGTGGCGTCCAGGACACCGACCGGCTCGGGCCAGGCCGGGGCTTCGGGGTAGTCCTCGGCGGGCAGGGTGCGGATGCTGGCACGGGTGGGCCCGCAGGCGATGCGGACCTGGTCGGGGTCGATGGCGAGCGTGACGATGAGGTGGCGGGGCAGGGTGACCAACAGGGAGGCGAGCAGCCGCCCGGGGACCACCACGTCGAGGGGACCGTCGGTGTCGGTGTCCAGGTCGGCCACGGCCCACACGCGGTGGTCGGTGCCGTGGGCGTTGACCCACCCGTCGTCGGTGGTCTGTAGGCGCATCCCGGTCAGGATCGGGATGGCGGGGCGGGTGGGCAGGTGGGAGGCGATCCAGCCGATCTGTTCGGCCAGGTGCCCGGCCGCCCCGGAGAGTGTGGTGGTGCGCGTCGCTTTCGTGGTGCCGCTCATGAGTGGGATCCCCTTCGGTGGTAGAAACACAGGAGGGGCACCTGCCGTGTATGGGTCGGCGGGTGCCCCTCACGTGTGTCAGGGCAGACGGCCCGCGCTACGGGCGGACCGCTTCAGGGCAGGGGTCACATGTGCAGATCGCCGTGGAAGTCGCCGACCTGCATCACCCCGGACACGGGGCCGGTGGCGTGGATGGCGTTGCTGATCGCCCCGCTGTGGAGCGGCTCGAAGGCCAGTCCCAAGACGTCGTCGTAGGGAACAGCGCTCGTGAGGGACATCCCGAAGGCGTTGGTGATCTGGGTGTCGTCGTGCATGGAGTCGAGCACGGCCCGCAGGCGGGCGACGGTCATCGGGCGGCCACTGGTGTTCATGGGAGGGAGTCCTTCCGTGTGGGGTGGAGGGTGGACCGGGCGGTCCCCCGGCCCCCGCACACCGGGTGCGAGGGCCGGGCCAGCGCCCGGCGGACGAAGGTTCCGGGGGTGCGGCGAGCTTCGCCGCACCCCCGGATTTCGTGACGTTCGGTGATGTCCACCGAGGTGGATTTCATCGGTGGACTTCCACTCGCTTTCCCACCGGGGAAGTCCACCGAATTCCATCGCCCTGAACTGCGAATACGTGGCGGATGTCCACTCGTCCACTGCATCGGGGCGCACACCGACCCGGTGGCGTTTTCGCTGTTCACTGTGCGTGAGAGGGAGGGGTCGCCTGTCGGGTGGACAAGTGGAAGTTCCCCATCGTGGTCACTCACAGTGCTTTCCAGGCGGAGCCGTAGCCGCCGGTCTTGGCGACCCTGCCGGCGGCCTGAAGTTCCTTGAGTGCGCGGTCGATCATCGACTTGGAGAAGTCGAGTTCGGCGTCGATCTGGGCCAGGGTCCGCGGTCCCTGACGGCGGAGCATGTCGATGACGGCGCCCTGGGCGCCGATCCAGTTCCCGCCCCCGCCGGCCTCGCCCGACTCAGGTGCCGGATCGGTGCGGGAGGAGTCCGGGCGGTTCCAAGGGGTGCGGGCGGGCAGGGCCTGGACCTGGGCGTCGGTGGCATACCAGAGCCGAATGTGCTCGGGGACGTCCTTGGGGCCCACCCGGAGCATCCCCCATCCCGGAAGGTCCAGTTCGGAGGGTGTCCACCCGGTCGCGGTGGCCTGCTCGTCGAAGACCACCCGGTCGGCCTGCGGGCTGGCGGTGTGCAGGGCCAGGCGGGCCACGATGTTCTCGACGACCTGGGCGGGGATGCCTCCTTCCTTGGTCGGGTACTGGGTGGCCCAGTGGATCCACACCTTGCCCGCGCGCCCCTGTGAGGCGATGTACTCGATCTTGGTCAGGACGTCGCGGTACTCCTTCTCCTTGGACATCCGTACCAGGGCGGCGCCCTCGTCGATGGCCAGGACCAGCTCGGGGTGGTCTTCGGTCGGCACCCAGTCGGTGCCCTCGGCGTGTTCCTGGCGCCACTGGAGTTCGTCGACGACCTCGTTGATCACGACGTACATGCGGGCGTACCCGCTCGGCCCCACGCCCTTGACGGTGCGGGCGCAGTGTTCCCACAGCCCGGCCTCCTGTCCCTTTGGGTCCACGAAGACCAGCGCGGCCAAGGGGTTGAGCACGACCGACGCCATCCAGGGACGCATGCCGGTGCTCTTGCCCGCACCGGTGACCCCGGCGACCACGCGATGACCGTAGGCGTTCAGGTCCACGACTCGACCGGTCTCGGGCACGATCCCGATCCCGACCCGGTCGGGGTTCCAGGCCACGTCGATGTCAGGGGTACGGGTGCGGATGCGCACCACCGCGAGATCGCCGGTCTCGCCGGGCATGACCTGCACTCCGGCTCCCTCGGGGAGGGCGAGCATGGCCTTGAGGGTGTCGGACTTGGCGCGCAACGTGGCGGGGGTCCACTTGCCGCCGAGCCGCATCCGGACCGAGATCCCGGTGACGCCCAAGGTCGGCGTGTCCGGCTCCAGGCCGTCCAGGCCGCGCTCGCGCGCGTTCGCGGCCCAGTAGGCGGGGTCCAGGCGTTGGATGACGGCTGTCTCCGCCGGAGTCGCGCCGAGGACCTTCGCCGGACTCGGGCCTCGTGCTGCCCGGGGTGCCGGGGTAGGTGCCGGGGTGGCGGGAAGGGTCCGGTCGTCGACCGGGGTGGCGGTGATGACCGCTTCCGCGCGGGCCAGGGCCCGCCCCTGAAGGGCGAGCCATCCCCAGGAGAGGGGCCAGATCAGCAGGCCGGCCCACACCCCGGACGCGGCCAACAGGACGGGGCCGACGATGACCGCGGCGGGGATCGCGCACCGGCCCGCGAGCCGGGCGGCGCGAGCCCGCAGCACGCGGGCGTCGACCTCCAGCTCCGAGACGGTGCGGCGCTCCAGCCGTTCCAGGGTGCGCTTGGTGGCGCGCTGGTCCTCGGGGGTCAGTGCCTTCTTGGCCTTCTTCGCGGCCTGACGGCGGCGCTGGTCCAAGTCCTCGTCGGCGGCGTCGATCATCTCTTGACGCAGGGCGGGGTCCATGACGTAGCCCATGGAGGTCTCCCACCGGCGCGACCAGGCGAACAGGGCGTAGGTGTGCGTGGCGGAGATCGACGCCTTGAGCCGGTCGGTGAGATCGGCCTTGGTGGCCTGGGCAGGGGTGAGGGCTCCATCGGGTTCGGTGTCGGTGTAGACGTAGGTGGCCTCCAGCGGAGTGCCGGGAGCGGACGGCGACTCCTGATCGGCGGAGGCGGTGGGGTCGGTGTCGGCGTCCCAGGTCACCCCGGTGGGGATGTCCTCGGTGGGGTCGTCGGGCACGACCCGCAGGTGCCGGTGGGTGCGGGTGGTCTCTGACACGGGTCACTCCTGGGAAGAGGTCGGGTGCTGGGGCCGGCCGGGCATGCCGGACGGCCCCCGCAGACGATGGAAGAAGGTGGATGGACCGGTCAGGATCCGACGACGCCGCCGACGATGCCGGCGACCAGACCGGCGCCGCCGGTGTGCAGGCCGTCGATCAGGGCGGGCAGGGCACCGGATCCGGCTCCGTGGGCGGCGATCGGGGTGATGACCAGAGCGAAGATGGCGGCCCCGTTGTAGTTGTGGTTCTTCCACAGGTCCACGATGGTCACGGCGAATCCGGCGATGCAGATCACCGCCCAGACCACGGTGGTGGGCAGCGGGTCGCCGAGCATGCCGCCGACCATTCCGGTCAGGGAGCCGACAAGGGTGTCATTGGCCCACCCGAGCAGGGTCTGGGAGGCCGGGGACCGGTAGAGCAGCATCGAGCCGCCGAACGCGACCACCAGGGCGATCAAGCCGGACTTCCTGAAGTGTTGCTTGTTGATCCACCAGGCGGCCCCGAACATGACGGCGGCCAGGAAGGCGTCCATGGGATGGGGTCCTTTCCACCCCGGGCGGCAGGCCCGGGGTGTCGTTGGGTCAGAGGTCAGCGCCCGACGGTGCGGGCGAGGTAGATCAAGCCACCGACGGAGGCCACGGCCGCCAAGGCCAGGGGGTAGACGACCAGGTCGCCGGCCCCGACCAGGACCGCTCCGCCCAACAGCACACAGGCGGCGACGGTCGCGATCATCAGGGGCTTCTTCTTCGGGTTCACGGTGTTCTCCGTTCCGGCCTACGCGGCCAGGTCGACAGTGGTGGCGCATCCGACCCCGGGCGGGCAGGTGCGCCCCAGCGAAGTGGGCAGGCAGTAGGGGTGTTCGAGGCCGCAGTCACAGCAGGTCCGCCGCGCCTGCATGGCCTTGTCCAGGGCGGCCTGCTTGGCGGGAGTCATGGGCCGCACCGGCAGTGCCAGGTCGACCCGGTACAGGTAGGCGACCCGAGTCCCGTCGCGGGATCCACCGCAGGTGGATCGCCACATCAGCTGGGCGACGGGCTCTTGGCCACCGGGGCGCAACCCCATCGAGCGGAGCTGCGTGCGGGTGGCCAGTCCGGCAGGAGCGAGGTTGCGGGGGTAGGTCGGGATCCCGTAACGGGACCCATCGCGGTCAAGGAAACGGGACACGCAGAGCCTCCTTCGGAGAGCGGGTCGGGCCGCCGTCCATCAAGGGCGGCGGCCCGACCGATTGAGGTGAACGCCCGCGCCGGGTGGGGCGCGGGGGCATCGTCGTGTTCGTGGGATCGCTTCTCCTTCACTGAAGGGGGCGGGCGGGTACGGCACCGAGGGCCGGTTCGCGCGGCACCACTTCACCCCGCGGGCGAGGTGGCGATGGTTCGCGCGGCGCCGGTCGGAGTGGTGCCACAGCCCACCGGCACCCGAAGGTCCGGTGGGCTGTGGCACCCGCCGATCAGGGCAGGGCGGCACCCCGGCACCTCCAGGTCGGGGAAGGTGCCGGGGTGCCGGGGTGGCGGGGTCAGGACGGGTCGGTCAGGGCCTTGAGGTGGCGGCCCACGGTGCGCTCGCTCAGCCCGGTGTGGCGGGCCAGCGCGCCGATGGTGACCTCACGGTCATCGGCGAGCAGGGCCTGGCGGGCGTCGTCGACCAGACAGCGGTTGCGTTCGGCCTCGCTCACCGAGGGGTGCCCGTTCCGATCGCCGAACCCGTCGAACCCGGTGGTGGGGCCACCGGTCGGGGTGAGTGCGGAGACGTCGTCGGGCACCCGCGCGGCGGGATCGGCGTCGGTCAGCTCATAGGGGCGGATCAGCCGCAGTTCGCGCTCCAGGGCGAAGCGCTGCTTGAGCAGGTCGGCGTCGGCCTTCTGGATCGCCATCTCCTCGTCCACCCGGCGGCGGATCGCGTCCTGGCGCATCCGGTGTTCGGTCTCCTGGCGGACGCGCTCGGCTTCGGCGGTGGCCTCCTGGCGGATGCGGTCGGCTTCGGCCTCGGCCTGGATGACCTCCCGCTCGGCCTCGGCCCGGGCCCGGATACGGCGGGCCTTGCGCCGTAGTTCGGCGTGCTCGGCCTCCTCTGCCTCGGTCAGGTCCGTGGACAGTGCCTCGGCGCGCTCGCGTGCCCGCTCGGCCTCTGCCAAGGTCGCCTGCTCGGCGTCCCGGGCGGTCTGCTCGGCCTTACGGCGCTCGGCGGCCTCCTGTTCGGCCAGGGCGCGGGCTGCGGCGTCGCGGCGCTGCTCCCAAGCGGTGCGAGCGGCCAAGGCCAGGTGCCACAACAGCTTGCTGATCAGCGGAACCACCGCGAAGATCACGGCCTCCTGGCCCCAGTGGTGGTAGCCGATCGCGGCGGCGGCGATGGCGGCCAGGATCCAGGAGGCGTTGCTCGCGGTGCGGCGGATCTCAGGGGCGACCCAGGCGATCAGCACCCCGCCGACCAGGGCCAGATCCAGCACGACACCGACGGCCAGCGGGACGATCGGGGCGCCGATGGTGATCATGTCCGCGACCGAGGTCGCGGTCCAGATCAGCGACAACACCGACGGGATCGCGGCCGCACCGACGATCAACCGGGTCGGGGTGGCCCACGCGGCGAACGCGGCCATGCGGGAGACAGGCGGCCGGGTCGAACGCGTGGCCGCTCGCTTCGGGGTCGGAGCCGGTGGGGGCGTGGTGGGGTCGTCCGGTTCGGGGACGGGCGCGGTCGGTAGCGGGGAGGGGATGGTGGTGTCGGGTTCGGGGGCGTTGGAGGTCTGCTCCTTGCCCCATCGGATCGGGCGCATCATGCGCCTCCCTTCAAAGCTCGGGTGTGTGATTGGGTGGGAACAGGCGAGACCCCCGGCATTCCTGGTGCCGGGGGCCTCGTCGTCTCCGATGGTGAGATGCGGTCATCCGCCGTGGACGGTCATCAGCACGATGGCGATGAGCACGGCCGGGGCCAGGACGAACAGACCGAAGCCAGAGATCGCCTTCTCGAAGTCCATGCGGGGCCTTCCTTTCTGTGCGGGTTCAGCGACCGCCGATCATGTCGGCTGTCTTGCAGGCCAGGCCCTTCTTGCACGCCGAGCAGGTGGCGGCGTGGAAGGCGGCGTCGGTCATACGCGGCTCGGGCGGTGAAGGTCGGTCGTTCATCCGCGGGCCTCACAGATCGCGCACAGCCACGCTCCGAGCCAGGTCTCCCAGGTCATCGGCGTTCCGCAGCAGGTCGGCGCGGCGGCGGTGGTGTGGGTGTGGTTCATGCCGCCCTCGCCCTCACGTCGTGCTCCTCGATCAGGGCGGCGGCCAAGGCCGCGTGGGTGTTCACCAGGTCGTGGATGGCGGCCGATGTCTCCTCCACACCGGTACGGATCCCGTCCGGATGGGCGGTGATCGGGCTAGCCAGGGTGGGGTGGGCGATCGCCCGGGTCTCCAACAGGGTGTCGAGGATGTCGGAGCGAGCGGCCTCACGTGCAGCCCGTTCCATGCCGTCCTCGCCAGGTAGGTTCTGGGCTCCCAGCTCGGCCAGCAACTCCAGCCACGGGTCGACCAAAGGGGCCTCGCAGATGGTCGGGGTGTTCGTCATAAGGGCTCCAGGAATCAGTGCGGCCCCGGGCACGGTGAGCGTGCCCGGGGCCGACGGTGGGTGGGCTCCGGTCCGGTCGGGTGGGGACCGTGTGGTCCCGACACCGCCCCGAGGGGCGGCACCGGCAGCACACGGGGTCAGCGCTCGTAGTGGCCCCGTTCGAGCACGTAGTCGAGTTCGTCGTTGAGGTAGGCGAGCTTCCGGACGTACCAGGGGCTGCGGACGCTCTCTCCGTAGTGCTTCCTGCGCTCTTCCAGATCGGCCAACTCCTGGCGGATCCGGGCCGCCTCGGCCTGCTGTTCGGCCGTCATATACCGGTCGCTGATGCCTGTGGAGGGCTCATCGAGCCACTCGCGGATCTTGGCCAGCGCGTCCATGACCATCGGTTCTCCTCGGTAGAGGTGGGGTGGACCAGGTGGTCCCCGCCCGCTCCCCACCCACCCCGCGGGGTGGTGGGAGCGCACGGGCACCGGCAGGTCAGCGAGTGCGGTTGGTGGGGCGGGTGCGCAGTCGGCGGACGGTCGCGATCGCGTCGAGGTCCTGCCGCGGGTTCAGGGCCAATAGGCGGATGAGGCCCCACGCCAGGGCGGCCGCAGTGGCGGCCAACCCCAGCGCGGTGAACGCGACCAGCAGGGTGAGAGGCGTCATCGGCCGGCACCGACCCGGTCGGTTCCGCGCACCGGTGTGGCCTTGGTGGTGCGGTTCGGGGTGGGCAGGACCAGGAGCACGCCGATCACCAGGGCCCCGGCCAGGACGGCCAACGGCACGTTCGGGTAGGTGAGGATCCCGGCGATCAGCAGGCCGGTACCGACCAAGAGCAGGACGGCGTCGAAGAAGCGGCGCATGGGTGGGTCTCCTTGTGGAGTGGAGGGTGGCGGACCGGTCGGTCCCCACCCGGCCCCGAGTGCCGCGCCACCGCAGGACGGGCGGCAGCGGGTGTCCAGGGCCGGACAGGCGCCGGCGGGTCAGCGGTTCAGGTCGGGGCGCAGGCCGGAGAGCATCTGCGCCTGGTCGGCGTCGAGCCGGCGTTCGATCACGGCGGCCTCGGCGTCGGTGATGCGACCGGCGGCCAGGTCCTCGGCGAGCATCCGGCGGGCGTAGTCGGCGCCCACGGGCAACGTGTTCGACATGGGTTTCCTCCGTGTTGTGGAAGGTGTGGGAGTGGACCCGGGTGGTCCCCGCCCAGTCCTCGATCCGCCGCGTTGTGCCAGCAGAGTGAGGACCGGACGGGCACCCCAGGGGTGCGGAGGATGCGGCCATTCCGTACCGCCCTGGTGAAGGCGGAGCACGAGGTCTGGGTGCCGTGGCCGGTGCCGTTCGCCGTCCCTTGGAAGCTCGGGATGGGGTCGGGGCGTGCGCGCTATTGAGGAAGGAGGACCCCCGATCACCAGGTGGGGAGCCGGCCCGGGGCGGCCTCACGGTGAGCAGGGATCACCCCTGGACACCGGTCTTCCGTCTCCGGTCGGCGGTTGCGGTGAACCGCCGTGACACTGTTATAGCACGCCGCTCTGCGGTGTACTAGTACAGATCGCATAGTCTTACTTTCACGGAAGCCACAGGCAGGAAGAGTGGCAGCTCACAGGCTTGCGCCCGTTATGTACTAGTACACTGTTCGTGTTCGTCAGCGAAGGAGACACCGTGTCCCCCGAGATTCACCGCCCCGACCCGCCGTACATGCAGGTCGTCAAGCACATCCGCGCCGAGATCGAGTCCGGGACCCTCAAGGACGAAGACAGGGTCGACTCGGTCCGTGAGATCAGCGCCAAGTGGGGCATCTCCCTGGCAACGGCGACCAAGGCCATGGGGGCTCTCAAGGCCGAAGGCCTGGTGCGGAGTGTGCCCGGCGTCGGCACCGTCGTGTCACTCGGGAACTCTGCCGCCAGCGCCAAGGACCGCGTCGTCCGAAGCATCGGCGGCAAGATCTACCCGGCCAACGAGCGCGCCGAGATCCAGGTCGCCGAACTGGTCGAGGCCCCGGACGAAATCGCCGAGGCCCTGAACGCTCCGAAGGGATCCCAGGCCATCCGGCGCCGCCGGGTCACCTTCCGAGACGACGTCCCTTCCTCCGCCAGCACCTCCTGGTTCAAGGGCGAGCTGGCCGAGACCTCCCCCCTGCTTCTGGTGGCCGAACGGCTTCCCCAGGGCACCCCGAAGTACATCGAGGAGACTTCTTCCCTCACTGCGGTCTCTGGCAAGGACCAGGTCCGCGCCGACATCGCCGGGGACGAGGACTCCGAGGCCCTGCGCATCCCGCTGGGGTCCCCCGTGCTGCGCAAGCAGAACTGGGTGTACGAGGCCGGCGGCGAGGTGATCGAGTTCGGGCAGTCCGTGTCGATCGCCCGCCGGTGGTCCACCTACAACTACGAGATCTCCAGGTAGGGAGCGAAATGGAACTGGTGCACTCGGGCAAGGTGCGCGACGTCTACGCGGACGGCGACGACCTCATCCTGGTCGCCTCCGACCGGGTGAGCGTCTACGACGTCGTCCTGCCCACCCCCGTCCCGGACAAGGGCAAGATCCTCACCCAGCTCTCGCTGTGGTGGTTCGACCAGCTCGCGGACGTGGTGCCCAACCACGTTGTCTCCGCAACCAACATCCCGGAGGAGTGGGCGGGGCGCGCGGTGCGCTGCCGCAAGCTCACCATGCTCCCTGTGGAGTGGATCGCCCGCGGCTACCTGGCGGGGCTGGGGCTGAAGGAGTACGAGAAGCAGGGCACCGTCTCCGGCATCCGCCTGCCGCAGGGGCTCGTTGAGGCGTCCAAGCTCCCTGAGCCGATCTTCACCCCGACGACCAAGGCGACCGAGGGGCACGACGAGTTCATCACCTTCGACGACGTCGTCCAGGAGATCGGCAAAGAGACCGCCGACCACCTGCGGGAGGTCACTCTGGAGGTGTACAAGCGCGGGGCCGAGATCGCGGCCGAGCGCGGCATCATCATCGCCGACACCAAGCTGGAGTTCGGCCGGGCCGCCGACGGCACGCTGATGCTGGCCGATGAGGTGCTCACCTCGGACTCGTCCCGGTTCTGGCCGGCAGACGACTGGCAGCCGGGGCGGCCGCAGCACGCCTTCGACAAGCAGTTCGTGCGGGACTGGTCCAGCACCATCACCGACTGGGACCGCACTCCCCCGGGCCCGGAGATCCCGGACGAGATCGTCGAGGCCACCCGCGCCCGCTACATCGAGGTGTATGAGAGGCTCACCGGGAAGACCTGGGAGGCGTGACCATGTACCAGACCTACGACCGTGACCGCCTGCTCCGGCAGGTCCGCGAGCTGCTCCGTGAGGAGGGCGTCCGGCCGATCAACCAGACCGACCCGGCCCCGGAACACGCGGCGGCACTTCTGCTGCGTTCTTTCGGGGTGGAACCCGTCCTCGACCACGTCGAAGTCCTCAAGCGGTCCATGGACCGCGCCTGGGAAGACGCCGACGACGCTCGCACAGAGAAAATAAACAACCGATAGGAAATAACAAACCCAGGGCCTGAATCTTTTAAATTCAGGCCCTTTGGAGTAAGTACAGCAAGAAATCAAGAAATTAAATAGAAAATCCAACACCAAATCCAACCTACCCCTCCCTCTCCACCTCCCCCTCGGTTCCACTCTCGTCTAAATCTGAAGCAAGAGCTATTTCACTTTCTCCGAAAATGGCCGTCACATGAATAGAAATAATATTCCTTGAACTCAGAATCACTTGCGCCTCATCTCGAAATTTGATAAAGCAATCCGAGTCTGAGTACTTTACTTCGAGCGGCGACTGAAGAAGTATGTCGCGATCCCCAGTTTCATCAAGTCCGGGATTGTAGAACTCGCAGATGCCCCGATAATAAAACCCGTTCACCATAATACAATCAACAAAGTACTTTACGTCCCCCACGGAGCCATTGTCGCGATGCTGGCGAAAAACTCTTGACCAAATTGACGAAGACGCGTCATATGGCCCCCGTGTCCATCGCCACCATATGCGTTTTCTCGCGGCATAGCTGTCCATGCCGCCCGCAAAAAAAGCAATCACAATCGACACCAACATCAGACCAACGCACCACCACCACAGGAGCGAAAAGTTATCGGATGCATACCCCCCGGGGTCTAGGAATAGAGAATTTACCGCTGCCGCCAATCCAGAAAAAAGCAACCCCGCTAGCATCAATATTGAGAACATCAAGCTGTTTACGACAACGCTAACCAGCGCTATGGTCGCCATATCTCGAAATGCTGATTTTTCTTCAGTCGGATGCAGCGCCTCTTTCCTTAAGACGAATACGATACCTGGAACTACGAGGAGAATAAATATCAATACAGCAGTGGGGGTTCCTGGCACGGCTTATTTTTCCTCTCCGTCTTCCGACTTGCTTTTCGTCTTTTTGGGAACGATAGGAGGTGGCGCAGCCGTCGCCGGTAGAACCTTCCGTGCGCCCTCCACGCGCTCCGATCCTCGCTTACTCTCCTCCTTTCGAATAGGATTTACTTGGCCCCTGGGTGATTTACCCCGACCCTCATCGCCCATTGCCATTTTCCTAACTTTAATGAGACGCCAAAAGTGGCATTAGGATACTTATCCTAACTTGACAGCCCACTAAAAAAGCAAAGAAATTTGATAGAGTTCCAAAAATTTATAGAAGTTGTTAGCTAAGGAACTCCACGGCGCTCCGGGAGGCGTAGGGCAGACGCAGCTTGAACAGCGCGTCCTGGAAGCC
>NZ_JARBUT010000024.1 GCF_028882275.1 Nocardiopsis sp. N85 | reverse complement strand
CCGGGCGCTCGACTAGCGTCGCGGGGTCACTCGATATGCGGTTGTGGCGCCAGAATAGGGCACGCGCGATCGTTCCGCGTACGGTTTCCGGGCAGATCGCCGAAGAAGATCGAAGGTTCCTCGTCTTCGCAGTTCAGGGCACTGGTGTTCGACCCCTGCGCAATGCTCCCTTTGTGAAGTGGAAGCCTTTGGGTCCGCTTTGGCGGTTTCGCGTTTTTAGGGTGTGTCAGCGACGATAAAGAGCGATAAGCGGCTTCAGCCAGAGGAGTTCACCCGGTCGATGATCCCGGGTGGGACGCAGGCGGTCGGCGATCTCCGGGGCCTGCTTGCGGAGGTAGCGGCGACCCCGGCGGGCGTGGGAGGTGTTGGAAGCGATCTTCACGACCGGGAAGGGCTCCGCCAAGGGAAGGGAGAGTCCGATGTTCTCCCAGGTGTTGTTCGCTTTCTCTTCCAAGAGGATGTCAGCCGGGTCGACCCCGAAGACGTCAACGGCGTAATCGGCCATCACGGCCGCCTCGGATCGGCGGGCGTGGTGACGTCGGGGGTTGCCACCGGTGAAGATCAGAACGCTGCGTCCGGCCCGGGGATCACGGGACCGGACGGCGACCCGGACACGGTAGCGCTGGATCAGGCCGGGGCGGTCGCCGCGGCGGCTGGGGTACCCGAGGACGATGATCGCCTCATCGGCGTCGGTGTCGACGTGCGGGGCGGGCGCGGGGTAATCCTCGCGGGAGACCCGCCACAGGGTCCATTCGCTCCAGAGGAGCGCCCCGCCGACGAGGGTGGCACCGAGCAGAAGGCGTTTGCGATCCATACTCCGGAACCTACCGGCAGGGGTACGGGCGAGGGCGGCACCCGGAAAGAATGCCGCCCTTGGGGGAAGTCGTTCAGCTGTGGGACTTGAGGGTGTCCACGAGCGATGCCCACTCGGCTGAGGAGAACTCCAAGTGCCCGAGCTGCCGGTTCTGGGTGTCCCGGACAGCGGTCGTGGCACCCTCCGCAATCTCGACGCAGTTGTTATTACTGCCCCCGCTATAACTGCTCTTGTGCCAGCGTCGGGTGGGTTCGCCCATGGGAAGCCTTCCTGGTGCGGCCGTAGGGTCAGCCCTGCGCCTTGAAAGTACCCACCAGCGCGTTCCACTCACCCGCCACGAACTCCAGGTGCCCAAGCTCCCGGTTCTGGGTGTCCCGAACAGCAGTCATGGCACCCTCCGCAACCTCGACGCAGTTGGGGGAGTTCGCCCCACTGAAGCTACTCTTGTGCCAGTCCCGGACAGGGTTGCTCATGAGAGAGCCTCTCTCGTTTTCTTGACGTACTCGTACGAGGCTATCGGGGAGAGCGCCTCTGCTTGGAGGCCGCTGAAGGTGCTCGCAAGCTGATTGACCTGCGCCCCCGCGACAACTTCCTGCCCACCCCAGTGTTCCACGTGCCCAACGAGTCGGCCGTCTCTCAGGTTCATGATGCGGAAGGGACCGTTGAGGCCTGGATGGTAGGGAGCATACTCGGGCATCAAAGAAACCCGGATGCGGTGGTTGTCAAACAAACGAAGCAAGTGATCCAGCTGGTTCTTCAGCACCCCGTCAGATCCCACGACCCTGCGAATCACGATCTCGTCCATGACGAACCACAACAAAGTCTCGCCCTTCAGTTGCCCCAGACGCTCGCTTCTCGCCTTCGATAGTTCGTCGATGTTCCGGTCGCTATCCCACTTACGGCCGTTGCGCAATAGAGCATGGGCGTACTCTCGCGTTTGAAGCAAGCCGGGGAAGATAGCCATCTGATACTCGCGGATCTCGCCGGCTTGGCGCTCCAGGCGGACGAAGTCTCGCCAGTCGGCGGGGATCTCGCGGGTGTTCGTGACCTCCAGCCACAGTCGCTCCAGGACGTCGCCTGTAGAAAGCGCCCCGTCCAAGGCGACCGCATGCTCCCGTTTCGGCTTTCTCGTCGCCCTCTCGAAACCGCTGATGAGGCCGTTCTGGAACGGCAGCCTGTGGGCGAGTTGAAGCTGGCTGAGGTTCGCCTCCTCGCGCAACCTGCGGAGTTCCCGCCCCCAGCCATCCCATTCCTCGAAGACCTTGTCCGGCATGTGCACATGCTTGCACGAGGGCTCTACAACCTGCACTACTTTTTCGACAATTACCCAGTCACGTAGATGTCGTTGCAGTTCAGAGGGGATGCCAGCAAAGTTGACACTGTAGGAGGCGCGGGAGAATCCCGCGCAGCATAATTTCACAAACACCCCGTTCGGACACGAATCGGGTGCTTGTGCGAATAAGTGCCCCGGCGGCTGCGATAACAGCCCCGGGGCGTGGTTCCACTCCCGGATCTCTCACGAATGAGCAGGTGCGAACATGCACGAGATTACCGCTTTCCGCCATGTCCGGACGGAGGTGGACCGGTGAACGGAATCCATCTCGACGATCTCCTGGAAGCGGCGGTCGAAGCGCTCGACCTGTCGGGGGCCGAACTCCCGAGCCCGCTGTCCGGGCGGGTCTCCGCCGTGCGAACCGCGCTGGAGCACACCCGGCGCACCGGCGACGCGCACGAGGCCGTCCGCCTCCTGGACCTGGCCCTGGAAGCCGCTGGAGGCGGGCGATGACGCGGATGCCCCTCCTCCTCCCTCCCCTGTGCGGCGAGGTCCGCCTCGACCACCAGGGCACCCGACGGGTGTGCGTCCTGGACCTCGATCACC
Organism: Nocardiopsis sp. N85; assembly: GCF_028882275.1. Lineage (GTDB taxonomy): Bacteria > Actinomycetota > Actinomycetes > Streptosporangiales > Streptosporangiaceae > Nocardiopsis > Nocardiopsis lambiniae. The sequence continues at coordinate 103,408 of NZ_JARBUT010000024.1, read as the reverse complement.
CCGACGAACACGAGGACGTGCGCGGCGACCGCTGGGAACCCCCCTCGCTCACCCTGGAACGCCTGAACCGGACCTGGGGCGCCACCCACCGCATCGCCTGGACCGGATCCCTCTGGATGGCCACCCATCGCGACCCCCGGGCCCACTGGCGCACGCAGATCGAGCACACCCCCGACCAACTGGAGGAACGCCTGCGCCGGTACTCAGGCCACCCTCCCCTCCCTCCGTCCCGGCCCTCTCCCCCTCGGGAACGACCGCCCGGTCCCGAATGATCAGGTCACACCGAGACCGGCGGCCAGCTCGTCGAGGCTCCTCACCTCCAGGTCGAACGAGTCCGCCGCGCCGGGTGGGTCCCCCACCGGGCGCTCGACGTAGGCCGTCCTCATGCCCACCGCCCGCGCACCCCGCAGATCCCAGGCGTGGGCGGCGACCATGAGCAGGCGTTCCGGCGGGCACCCCGCGTTGGCGATCGCGAGTCGGTACACATCCGGATGGGGCTTGTAACCCCGGGCGTCCTCGGCCGAGAGCGCCTGGTGCCAGCGCAGTCCCGCGTGCGCGTTGATGCGGGTGAGCGCCGAGCGGCTCGCGTTCGACAGGCCGACCACCGGGAACCGCGAGGCGATCCGTCCCAGCCCCGCGACGGAGTCCGCCCACGGCTCCAACCGCTGCGCCGAGGCCGCCAGGAGACGAATCCCCTCCTCGCCGTCGACACCCGCCTCGGCCGCGACGCGGGCCGCCGCCTCACGGTCGATCACCACGCTGTCGGCGTAGGGGCGGCGACCCGCCAGCATCTCCCGCTGCTGTTCCTCGACGTACCCGTGCCACACCGCGACGAGTGCGGCCGTCCTCGCGTCGTCGATGTCCGGGAGCAGCGCTCGGACACCTCGTCCGAGGCCGCCGGGCTCATCGACCATGGTCCCGAGGATGTCGAAGACGATCACGTCGATGTCGAGGTGTGCGGTCACGAGAAGCGCTCCCGGAAGCCTCCGTCCGTGCCGACCGGAACATGCGGAGACTCGTTCATCGAAGGGTTCGGCGGTCCGCCGCGGTGCGGGGTCTCCATCTCTACCCGAAAGCCGTCCACCCGGGCGACACCGGGTGGGGGCGGTGCTCCGCACCCGCCCCGCACCACCGACGGAGAGGGGACCCGGGTCAGGAACTCGTGAGGACGACGAGACGCCGGGTCGCGCGGGTCATCGCCACGTAGCGGTCCACCGCCCCCTCGATCCCCTCCCCGAACGCCTCCGGGTCGACCAGGATCACCAGGTCGAACTCCAACCCCTTCACCGACGTCGGCGTCAGCGACCGGACCCGGGACGTCGCACGGAACGTGGGATCACCGATGACACAGGCGATCCCCTCCGCGTTCTCGGCGAGCCACGTGTCCAGGATCGGGTCCAGCTCCTCCACCGCCCCGTACGTCACGGGAACACCCGCGCTCCGGATGGAGGTCGGCACGTTGGCGTCCGGGAGCGCCGCCCGGATGACCGGCTCGGCCTCCGCCATGACCTCCTCCGGCGTCCGGTAGTTGATGCTGAGCGACGTCAGGTCGACCCGGTCGAGCCCGACCCGCTCCAGACGCTCCCGCCACGACTCCGTGAACCCGTGTCGGGCCTGGGCGCGGTCGCCCACGATGGTGAAGCTCCGCGACGGGCACCGGAGCAGCAGCATCTGCCACTCCGCGTCGGTCAGCTCCTGGGCCTCGTCCACCACGATGTGCGCGAACGGGCCCGCCAGCACGTCCCGGTCCGCGCTCGGCAGCACGGACTCGTCGACCAGGCTGTTCTTCATGTCGTCGAGGAGCAGCATCGTCACCACGCCCTCACCGTCGTCGTCGGCGGCGACCAGGCTGTCGATCACCGTGGACATGCGATCGCGCTGGGCCAGCTCCGAGGCCCGGTGCCGGCTCTGGCGACTCGACGCCTTCGGGTCGCCCAGCCGTTGCCGGGCCGCGTCCAGCAGCGGCAGGTCGGACACCGTCCAGGCCTGGGCCTCCTCGCGCTGGAGCGCGCGGATCTCCTCGATGCTCAGCATCGGCGCGCATTTGCGCAGGTAGGCGGGTACCGTCCACAGGTCGCCGACCAGGTCGGTGGGTTCGAGCAGCGGCCACGCGCGGTAGAAGGCCGTCATCAGTTCCCGGTTCCGCACCAGCACCCGGCGGAGCATCTCCGGCGTGAACCTCTCCTCCTCCTCCTTCTCGTCCTGGTCGTGCTTGTCGAACAGGATCGCGACCAGTTCGTCCAGGATCCGCGTGCGCGCCTCGTTGTGCGGGGTCCCGGGTTCCACCGCGTCGAACGCCTCGGCCCAGTCCCGGACGGTCAACCGGACCTCGGCCCAGGGGGTGGTGACCTCCATCCCCTCGGTGGGCGGCTGCTCGTAGAACCCCACGGCCGGCTCGATCGCCTTCACCAGGTTCGCGGACGCCTTCAGTCGCGCGACCTCGGGGTCCTTCTCCTCCGGGGCCGTCGCGCCCTCGGGGAGGAGATCCCGCAGGGTGCAGATCTGCACCCCCTCCTCGCCCAGGCTCGGCAGCACGTCGGCGACATAGGCCAGGTAGGGCTGGTGCGGACCGACGAACAGCACGCCGCCCCGCCGATGGCCCAGGCGCGGGTCGGAGTACAGCAGGTGGGCGGTGCGGTGCAGGGCGACGACGGTCTTTCCGGTACCGGGGCCGCCGTCGACCACGAGGGTGCCGCTCGAACCGGCCCGGATGATGGCGTTCTGGTCGGCCTGGATGGTGCCGAGCACGTCCCGCATCCGATCGGACCGGTCGGCGCCCAGGCCGGCGATGAACGCCGACTGGTCGTCGAGCGAGGCGCGGTGCCCCTCGAACCCGGCCGGGGTGAAGACCTCGTCCCAGTAGTCGGTGATCCGCCCCCGCGTCCAGCGGTACCTGCGGCGGCTCGCCAGACCCATCGGGTCGGCGTGGGTGGCCGCGAAGAACGGCTCGGCGGCGGGAGAGCGCCAGTCGAGCAGCAGGCGGCGCCCGTCCTCGTCGCTGAGGCCGAGCCGTCCGATGTACACGGGCTCGGAGTCGCCCTCGGCGACGATGTGGCCCAGACACAGGTCCAGGCCGAAACGGCGCAGGGAGCGCAGGCGGGAGCTCAGCCGGTGGACCTCCATGTCCCGGTCCATCACCGCCCGGCCCCTGCCGCCGGGCGCCATGCGCTCGGTGTCGAGTCGCTGGGACAGGTCGGCGATCGTCCGCTCCAGGCTCTCCGCGATGGCCGCGAAGTGCCGCGCGTCCTCGGCGATCAGTTCGGGCTCGGCCTTGGCGGCGAGGTTGTCCGGCAGGTCGAAAACACTGGTGGCCCGCGTATTCACATCGTCCCCCGGATCATGGCAAGTGGTCACGAGGGTCGATTCTGGGCCACGAGGGGGGTCTTGCCGCAAGTCCGGGGGTGCGCTATAGATTGAGAGTGGAGGAGAGCGGCCGAAGGCCCTCTCCCTTTTTTCATGCCATCGCCGTGACACCCGGCGGAGCGGTGGCGGTCACGGATCGACCGAACCGACCGGTAACCCTTGGCCCGCAGGCGATCCTGTGACCGGAAGAGGGGCTTCCCCCGAAGCCCCACCGTCCGAAGGGGTGCAGATGGCGGATCGCGCGGAGTCGGTCGAGTCGATGGAGCAGCTCACCGTGGCCTGGCGCGCCATGGTGCTCGACCGTGACGCGGACGCCGACGTGCGCGACCTTCCGGGCGTGTCCGTCCGTTGGGCCGACAGCCGGTTCGCGTTCTGGAACTGCGTCACGCTGACCGACGTGGACGCGGACCCGGGGCTCGTCGAGGAGGGACTGGGCCGGGCCGCGGACGTCATGCGTTCCAAGGAGCGTCCCGGGTTCCTGTGGCTCTTCGAGGACCTCCTCACGGACCAGGCGCGCGCGGGGCTTTCGTCCGCCGTCGAGAGGGTGGGTCTGGAACACGCCTTCTCCGGGGTCGGCATGGCCGGGGACCTCCTCCCCCTTCCCGAGCCGTCCCATCCCGAGCTGGAGTTCGTCCGGGTGTCCACCGAGGAGCACCTGCGGGCGTACGCGGACCTGAACTCGCGCGCCTACGGGTTCCCCCTGGAGGACGGGCGGGACGGTCTGCTCGGGTCGACGCTGTGGAGGGACGGGGTGCACGCCTACCTGGGTGTGCGGGACGGTGTTCCGGTGACGTGCGCCGGAACGGTGGAGGCGGACGGCCGCCTCTTCGTCGCGCTCGTGGCCACGGCACCGGAGTGGGAGCGCCGGGGCTACGGCGAGGCCGTCACGCGCAAGGCCCTGTACGAGGGCGCTCGGGCGACCGGCCTGATCCGCGCCACCCTGCACGCGACCGCGGCGGGGGCGCCCCTGTACCCGCGCATCGGCTTCGAGCCGAACTCACCGGTGCGCTTCTACGTCTTGAAGGGCTGACCGCACGGCGCTCGCCGTCGGGTCGATGTCCGCGACGGTCCGGGTGGGGGCCTCCCGACGCGCGTCGACCGGGTGAGAAGGCGGTGCCAGGGCGGGTCACCTCGTGCCGGGCGACGGGTCCGCCGGAGTGCGACCCCGCGCCGATGAATATGCACTGACATCTATTGGACATCGCATATATGTGAGCTAGCATCTAGCCATGTCCCTACGGCACGCCATCCTCGGAATCCTGTCCATCAAGCCGATGAGCGGCTACGAGTTGAAGAAGGTGATCGACGAGAGCGTCGGGCACTTCTGGACGGCGGATCAGTCGCAGATCTACCGCACGCTCGCCGGCCTGGTGGAGGACGGCCTCGCCGTCCGCCGCACCGTGGTGCAGGAGGAGCGCCCCAACATGCACCTGCACAGCGTGACCGACCTCGGGTCGGCCGAACTGGACCGGTGGCTCGCCTCCCCGCTGAAGGCCCGGCCCTCGCGCGAACCCTTCCTCGCACGACTGTTCTTCGCGGACCGGATGCCGGTGGAACGGATCCGGGAACTGCTGGACACCCGCCGGCGGGAGCTGAGCGGACAACTCGCGGCGTTGGAGGCGATCGAGGTCCCGGCCGACGCCGCCGAGTTCGGGCTCGGCGGTGTGCTCCGTCTGGCCACGCTCGCCAACGGCATCGCCCACGCGAGAACCGAACTCGACTGGCTGGACGCCACCGAACGACGACTGGAGGGGATCACGTCGTGAGTCCGCCCACCTCTGCCCGACTGCACCGGATCGCGGCCCGCTACGCCGCGAAACCGGCGGTGTCGGCCATGAGCGTCACGATCGAGCAGCCGTCCACCGGGTTCACCTGGAGCCACGGGGACACCGACCGCCCCTACTTCATCGCCAGCATCACCAAGCTGTACACCGTCTCGATGCTCATGCGGCTTCGCGACGAGAAGGTCCTGACCCTCGACACGCGCGCGGCGGAGATCCTCGGCGAGGACACGATGCGCGGGCTGAACACGCACGGCGGGCGGGACCACGGCCCGGCGATCACGATCCGCGAACTGCTGACGCAGACGTCGGGGATCCCGGACTACTTCGAGCAGAAGCGCCCGGACGGCACGACCTTCCTGGGCGACATGCTGCGCACCGACGCCGCCTGGACCTTCGAGGAATTCCTGGAGATGGCGAGGGGCATGCCGAGCCGGTTCGCCCCCTCGGCGCCGGGCCGGGCGCAGTACTGCGACACCAACTACCAGCTGCTCGGACGCATCATCGAGGTGGCCACCTCCGGCGGCTACGAGGAGGCCTTCCGAAGCCGGATCGTCGAACCGCTCGGCCTGCGCGACACCTGGCTGTTCACCCCGGACACGCTGGACCGCTACGACGAGGTCGCGCCGATCCTGCACGGCCGCACCGCGCTGCGCGTCCCGAAGACGATCGCCTCGTTCCCTCCCGACGGCGCGGTGGTGTCGACCTCCGCCGACCAGGTGCGGTTCCTGCGCGCGTTCATGGCGGGCGAGCTGTTCCCGGCGCACTACCTGGCGGAGATGACGGAGCACTGGAACCCGGTCTTCTCCCGATTCGTCCCCATCGCCTACGGGGTCGGCCTCATGCGACTCAGGCTCCCCCGGTGGCTGTCACCGTTCACGCCGATCCCGGAGATGATCGGCCACTCGGGCGCCTTCGGCAACACGCTGTACCACGTCCCGGAACGGGACCTCCACGTCTCCGCGACCGTCAACCAGATGGTCCCCCGTTCCCTCGTGCACCAGCTCCTGTTCCAGCTCGTCGCACAGGTCCGCTGAACGGCGTCCCTTCCCTCCCCGGCGGTCGGACGCGGCGGCCCATCCACCAGGGGGCGCCTTCGCGTCCGGCCCGGCCGCCTCCGCCGCCTCGCACCCCGAACCGCGCTCAGGCGGGGCGGACCATGGTGACGCGCCACAACCGCCGGGGCAGATCGCCCTCCTCGAAGGGATGCACCTCCTCCAGACGCCACCCCAGGGCCAGTTCCTCGACCAGGGCCCGATCGAAGAAGTGCACCGCGAACCCGCCGTGCTCGAAGATCCCGTCCCCGTGGGGGACCCCGGTGCCGTGGTGGGCGTCGCCGGTGTGGCGGACGGTGTAGACGAAGGAGCCCCCCGGGCGCAGCACCCGGCGCACCTCGCCCGCCAGGGCCCGGATCCGGTCGGTGGACAGGGCCATGCAGAGCAGCATGTGCGCGAACACGCCGTCCACCGAGGCGTCGGACAGCGGCAGTTCCTCGCGGGCGTCGTGTACACGGGCCGTGACGCGGTCGGCCAGCCCTCTCTCGGCCGCGTCCCGCTCCAGCCGGTCCAGGGCGGTGGCGCTGAAGTCCAGGGCGTGTACCCGCAGGTCCCGCCCGGCCAGCCACAGGGCGTCGCGGCCGTGCCCCGCGCCCAGTTCCAGGACGGTCCCCGCGCTCCGCTCGGCGAACACCTCGGCGGCGTAGCGCGCCGCCCGCGAGGGCTCCGAGCCGTACATGACCGGATGGCGCCGGTAGGTGTCCTGCCAGTGCTCCCGCTGGAGCGCGCCCAGGTCCTCGTCCATGCCCCGCTCCTCCTCACCGCGCCGGGGAGGCTCCCCGCGACCGCTCTTTGTACACTATTCCATGGAATCATGGAATAACAGGAGGGCAGGCAGATGGACAAGACCGACCTGTACGAGGCCGTCGCGCGTACCGGCAAGGCGTTGGCCCACGGCAAGCGCCTGGAGATCCTGGAGCTGCTGGCCCAAGGCGAGCGCCCCGTCCAGGACCTCGCCGACGCCGCCGGGCTGAAGCTGACGACCGCCTCGGCCCACCTCCAGACCCTGCGCCGGGCCGGGCTGGTGTCCGTGCGCGGCGAGGGCACCCGCCTCCACTACCGGCTGGCCGGAGACGACGTGGCCGCGCTGATGTCCCTGCTGTGCGCGGTCGCCGACAGCCGCAACGCGGACGTGGAGGCGGTCCGCCGCGCCTACCTGGACCACGACGGCATCCGGCTGGTGGGCCGCCGGGAGCTGCTGTCCTCGGCCGCCGACGGCTCCGCGCTGGTGCTGGACGTGCGACCCGAGTCCGAGTACGCCGCGGGCCACATCCCCGGCGCCGTGTCCATCCCCCTGCCGGAACTGGCCGACCGACTGGCGGAACTGCCCGCCGGGGTCGAGGTGGTCGCCTACTGCCGGGGCCGCTACTGCGTGCTCTCCTACGACGCCGTGCGCCTGCTCACCGCCCACGGCCGCCGCGCCGCCCTGTTGGAGGAGGGCATCGTCGAATGGCGCTCGGCCGGACTCCCCATCGCAGCGTGAACCGCCGGCCGCCGGGAGGGCGCCTCGCGTGAGCGCGCCGATCGCCCCTGACGCTCCACCGCACCCGGCCGGGCCGGACCCCGCCGGCCGCCGGGAGGGCCCGTGGACGCCCCCGCGCCCGTCGCACCCGGCCCGGTCTCGGACGCGGCGGAGGGCCCGGGCGGGTGCCCGGACCCTCCTGGTCCTCTCAGGGGTCGGGGACTACGCGGGGCCGCAGTCCGGGAGCGGGACGATGTTCACACCGCCCGGGTGGTTGGCCGTGAACCCGAAGCTCGTGCTCTGGCCCGGTCCCAGCAGGCTGTTGTGCGGCAGGTTCCTCACCTCGTGGTGCGAACCGTGGTTGACCACCGTGCCGTTCCACAGGCTGGAGATCGTCTGGCCGTTGGCGAACACCCAGTCGACCATCCACCCGTCGACGCCGTCCTCACCGGCGGTCAGCTCGACCTCGGCCTGGAAGCCTCCCGACCACTCGTTGAGGACGCGGTACTCGGCGGTGCAGTACTCGTCCGCCGGCGGGTCGGTCGGCGGGTCCGTCGGCTCCGGGGGGTCGGTCGGTTCCGGCGGGTCCGTGGGCTCGGGCGGGTCGGTGGGATCGGGCTGACCGTTCCCGCCGCTGAACACCACGTCGGAGCAGTTGTAGAACGCCTCCGGGCTGTCCGACCGCTCCCACACCGAGTACACGACGTGCCGGCCCGACCGGTTCGGCAGGTCCACGTCCCAGTAGTACTCGGCGCCCGCCACTCCCCCGCTGCGCAGCGGCGGGTTGACGGCCGTGTCGACGAGCTCCAGGTCGTCCCAGTCCAGCGGCTGGTTCGGGTTCCAGCCCGACTTGGTGACGTAGGTGAAGAACGTGCCCGGGTGCGCGGCCCAGGCGTTGTGGTGGAACTCCACCGTCGTGTTGGCCTGCAACGGCGTGGACGGCCAGTCGTCGCGGGCGGCGTTGAACGCGCTGAACTGCGGGGTCGGCCCGCACAGCTCGCCGTCGGCGACGAACTCACGGTGCCGTCCGGCGGAGTTGCCGATGAGGTTGCCGAACCAGTTCCAGTACGCGTAGTCCCCGCCCTCGGCGAGCGCGTCGGCACAGGCCGGGTTGGTGGGGGCCAGGGCGCCGCCGGAGGTGCCGCCGGTGGCGTCCTGGAAGCAGGCGTAGGTGCGGGAGGCGGGGTAGGTGAACGCGCCGTGCGCCTCGGCGGGCTCGGGCGCGACCACCACCGAGTAGCCGACGGCGAGCGCGCTGAGCGCCACCGCGGCGGTGAGGAGATTGCGGGTGCGGGTCCTCTCCATGGGGGGTGTTCTTCCTTTCGGGTGGGGGAGTCCCGGCCGGGCGGTCGCCCGGCCGGGGTCGTCGCGGCCGGTCAGGCCGCGGCGCACGCGGGGTCGGGGGCGACGGCGGTGCCGTTCCCGATGAGTCCGAAGGTGGTGGCGGCACCGGCGGCGACGGTGCCGTTGTAGGCGACGTTGCGCGCGGTGACGGTGCCGCCGGAGGTGCTCAGGTCGGTGTTCCAGGAGTGGGCGACGGTCTGGCCCGACGGGGAGGTCCAGGTGACGACCCAGCCGGTGAGGGCGGTGTGCGCGGTGACCTCGACCTCGGCCTGGAATCCGCCGGACCACTCGTTGGTGACCCGGAACTCGGCGGTGCACTCGCCCTCGGGGTCGGTCGGCGGCTCGCTGGGCTCTTCCGTGGGCGGTTCGCTGGGCTCTTCGGTGGGCGGGTCCGTCGGTTCGCCGCCACCGCCGTAGATCGGAGCCTCGACGGACGTCTCGCCGATGCCGTCCGGTCCGTGGAAGATGCGCTCGCCCCACGGGGTGAGCCGGTTCACGTCGAAGCCCTCGACCATGTCGAGGTACTCCACACCGCCGCCGTTGCCGCTCCAGGACCAGCCGACGTAGCCGAGCCCGAGCCGACGGGTGTGCTCCATGATGGCGTCCTCGTCGGGATCGCCGTCGCTGTGGTCGTGGCCGAACTCGCCGACGATCAGCGGCAGACCGGCGTTCACGAAGTGCTCCAGGTAGGAGATGACCGTGGACTCCTGCTGGTAGACGCCGTACATGTGGATGGAGAACACGGTGTTGTCGTCGGCGGCGGCCACCTGCGGCGCGTCCCGGCGCATGATGCCCTGCCAGTCCTGGCCCCAGTTGGGCGCGTCCACCACGAGGGTGTGCTCGAACCCGGCGGCGCGCAGCCGCTCGACGGCGTCGATGGTGTCGGCGGCCCAGGCCTGGTTGACGCTCTGGTCATTGCCGTAGGGCTCGTTGCCGATGTTGACGAGGACGTGGTCCTCCTCGCCGTGGAGGACGTCCTGGATCCGCAGCCAGTAGTCGACGGCCTCGTCGAGGGTGGCGGCGGCGCCCTCCTCGCCGTAGCCGGTGGTGTCGTGGACCTCCAGCATGCAGACGAGGCGGTTCGCCTTGCAGAGGGAGACCACGTTCTCCACGTCCGCGGCGCTGTTCTCGTTCCAGCGGTCGCCGCTGCTGAGGACGACGCGGACGGTGTTGGCGCCCAGCGACTTGATGTCGGCGAAGGATCCGGTCTGGTGGGTGTACCAGGTGTGGGCGTGGCTGACGCCGCGAATGAGGAAGTCGTTGCCGGCGGCGTCCACGAGGCGTCCGTCCTGAACGCGGAAGCCGGTGTCGGCGTGGGCGGGTAGCGAGAAGGCGAACAGGGAGGCCACCAAGGCCAGGGCGGCCCCGAGTGCCAGCGCGATCCGGGTGCGCATCGGCGTCTCCAGGTGAGGGGTGCCCCGAGGACCGGGCGGAGGAGGTCCGGTCCTCGGGGCCGGGTGGGTGGTTCGGGCCCGGGGCACCCGTGGTGGGGGTCGGATGCCCCGGGGGTCGGTGCGGGCGTCCGGCGGACGCCCTGGGGGAGGGATCGGGGGCGGGGGTCAGTCGCAGTCGGCGCCGTTCAGCGCGAACGCGTCGGGGCTCGCGACCTGCCCCTGGTGGGTGAGCTGGAAGCCGAACGAGGCGCTGCCGCCGGGTGCCAGCACCCGGTTCCAGGACGCCGCCGCCGCGGTCACGGCGCTTCCGTTCTGGGTCACCGTGGCGTTCCAGCCGGAGGTGATCCGCTGGCCGGCGGGCTGGGTCCAGGTGAGGTTCCAGCCCTCGATCGCGGCCGCACCGTCGTTGCGGACGGTCACGTCGATGACGGCTCCCTGGTTCCACTGGTTGGAGACGGTGTAGGTCACCGTGCAGGAGCCGTCGCCCGGCCCGGGGTCCGGGTCGCCGCCGGGGTCCCCGCCGAGTGCCTCGTGCATCGCCCAGTAGGCGGGCTTGACCTGGTAGTTCGCGGTGTAGGGCAGGGCCGCGCCCTGACCGGGGAAGACGTCGGGGATCCACGAGTGGCCGTCGTCGACGCCCCACACGGTGACGCCGCCGCAGCCGTCCACGGCCTGGCAGGCCTGGAAGACCCGGGTGTAGTCGGCGGCCTGCGCCCGGAGCTGCTGTTCGGAGGCGGGGGTGGTGGTGCGGATGTCGAGCTCGGTGATGATCACTTCCAGCCCGAGGTCGGCGAACCGCTGGATGTTGGCCTGCATGCTGGAGGGCACCTGGCCGACGATGAGATGCGACTGCAACCCCACGCCGTGCAGGGGCACGCCCCGGTCGAGCAGGGAGGACGCCAGGTTGTAGAGGGCGTCGCTCTTGGCGTTGATCCCCTCGACGTTGTAGTCGTTGATGAAGAGGCGCGCGTCGGGGTCGGCCTCGTGCGCCATCTCCAGCGAGGTGGCGATGTAGTCCGGGCCCAGGGTCCGGTGGAACACCGAGTCCCGGTAGGTGCCGTTCTCGTTGAACGCCTCGTTGACCACGTCCCAGTGGCCGATGTCGCCGGCGTAGCGGCCCATCACCGTCGAGATGTGATCGTCCATCACCTGTTCGAGCTGGGGCGCGCTGAAGCCGCCGTTGGCCACCCAGGAGGGCAGCTGGCTGTGCCACACCAGGGTGTGGCCGTAGACGTCCTGGTCGTTGGCGCGGGCGAAGTCCACCAGCCGGTCGGCGCCCGACCAGTTGAACTGACCGCGCTGCGGCTGGACGGTCTCCCACTTGAGCTCGTTCTCGTGGGTGACGGAGTTGTACTGGGTCGCCGCGATCTCGGCGTACCTCGGGTCGTCGAGCAGGTGGGCGGAGACCGCCACGCCCATGCGCGACCCCTGCCGGTCGGCCAGGTCCCGCAGGGGCGGGTCCTCGGCGTGGGCGGTCGCCCCGGCGCTCAGGGCCAGGGCCGCGGCGAACACCGGGGCGAGCAGTCTCGCCGTGCGGCGTCCCCGCCCCCTCTTTCCGTTCGTTGTCGTCGTCATCGATGGTTCCTTCGTGGTGTGACGGGGAGGGACCGGGGCCGGACCCGGCCCCTCCCCCGCTCGTGGTCGGCGGGCCTCGATCGGACCGCCGTGGGTCAGCCGAAGAGTTCGCCGTGGACGGCCAGTGCGGTGGCCACGTCGACCTGCGACCAGAACCGGTGGTAGGTGAACTCGGGGGCCGGGCCGCCGTCGAGGTAGGCCTGGACCTTCGGCCAGTCCGGGTCGTCCTCGTAGAAGGACCGGATCGACACGAACGTGGAGTCGGAGTCGATCACGTCGCCGTTGGGCATGGTCCCGGTCCAGCCGTCGGGCACGTACAGGCCGCCGTCGGGCGAGTCGTAGGGGTCGTCGAACCGCCGGTAGTCGGAGCGCACCTCGGGGATGGCGATCCCGAGTTCGTCCTCGTGGTGCAGCAGCGCGTCGAGCAGCCCCTCGGCGACCTCCAGCGACTCCTCGTGGCCGGTGGCGGCGGAGTAGTGCATGAGCGTCTTGGCCAGACCGGCCGCGATGCCCACGTCCTGGTTGTGGGAGACGACCTCGACCCGCAGGTTCGGGTTGCCGGTCGACGTCCCGGTCCAGGTGTCGGGGGCGCCGCTCCACTCCATGTCGGCGGGGATGGCGAACTCGCCGTCGGTGCCGACCGTGGTGTTGTCGATCGCCCACGGGATCCACGCGTCGAGGATGTCCCCGGCGCGCTCGTCACCGGTGATGCGGTGGTACTCGGCCACCCGCTCCATGTCCCAGATCTGGAAGCCGAACCACCGGTTCGACGGCGGGTCGTGCCACACGGGCTTCTCGTCGTAGAACATGCCGTGGAAGGTGGGGGTGCCGGCGGGCGGCTGCCCGTAGTCGCCCTCCCAGCTGTTGGTGGCGCCGCCGGCGATGCCGCCGTCGGCCGACTGGAGCCACTGGATGAACTCCAGCTGCCGGTCCAGGCTGGTGGCCCAGTCCTGGGCGCCGGTGGGCGACTCGGGGGTGAGGGCGTCGACCTCGGAGAGGGCGTAGGCGGCCATCACGTTCTGGTAGCCCTGGTGGGCGGAGGATCCGCCGATGCGCCACGCCCACGGGTACTCGGCGCTGCCGAGGGCGCCGCCCCAGGCGTAGTACCAGGACATCAGGTAGTGCGCGGAGTCCTTGCCGGAGCCGGGGGCGCAGGCCTGGGGTCCGACGCAGTCGCCGACCTCCTTGAAGTACTTGTCGAACATGGCGTAGCGCAGGTAGTCGCCCATGCGCGCGGCGTCGGAGACGCTGTCGGCGATGGCGGCCTCGTTGCCCTGCTCGCTCGCCCACTCGTGGGCCTGGTAGGCGACCTGGACGGCGCGCGCGTCGGCGTCGGGGGCGTTGGTGTAGCGCCACTGCTGGGAGTAGTTCGCGTCGTCGGTGAACAGGTCGAGGTACCCGTTGGGACCGCCGTGCTCGAAGGTGTCGCAGGAGGGGTGCGGCACGGTCTCCCACACCGACTCGTTGGAGCCGCGCTGGAACGTGTTGATGTAGCCGGGGGCGTCGTCGGTGCCGTCGCCGCAGAACCCGAACCCGTACGTGTTGTCGACGTCCAGCAGCCAGTGCATGCCGTAGACCTCGTCGGTCCCGTACGTGCTGCTCAGCTCGTTCGCGAGCGGGTCCTGTCCGGTCCGCACGCCCTGGTCGAGCGCCATCGGGTAGTCCGAGGGGTCGATGGACTCGGGGATGTACGTCGCCGGCGCGGACGGGTCGTAGGAGGCGTTGGTGGGCTGGTCGGAGGTGCCCGGGATGATGAAGGTCTCCATCGACGCCCAGGCGGCGTTGAACGGCGCCCAGTCGCCGGTGATGCGCCCGTAGGTCGCCTCCAGCCACAGGTAGTAGCTGTAGGCCTCGGAGGTCGTGGCGTGCCCGTGGTCGGGCGCCTCCACGATCAGGGTCTCCACCGAGTGGTACGGCACCAGGAGCCCGTCGAACTCGCGGAAGTAGCCGCTGTCGGGGTCCTTGAGCTTGTCGTACTGGGTGAGGAACTCCGCCTCGTAGGCGTTGGCCGCGCCGGAGCGTTCGCGGACCGTGACGGTGACGGGGTCGTATCCGTCGGCGGCGACGGTGAACACGGCCTGGGCCGGGTCGCCGGTGCCGTCGCCGGAGGAGGTGACGGTGACCTCCTGGGCCGTGCCCCAGTCGTCGGCGGTGAAGGTCAGGTCGGCCCCGCCGGTGACGGCGAGGGCGTCGCTGCCGGAGGTGCGCTCGACGTTCACGGCGACGTCGTCCTCGGGGGCGGAGGACAGGTGGACGTCGAAGGTGGCCGAGCCGCCCGGGTCGACGCTGAGGGACTCCGGGGAGACGAGCAGTTCGCCCTCCTCCGGTCCGGGGTCCTCGCCGTCGTCGCAGGAGACCCCGTTGAGCGTGAACTCGGTGGGCGCGGCGCCGGAGCCGGTGCCCTGGAAGCCGAACGTGGCGCTCTGCCCGGTGGCCAGTCCCGGCGCCCAGGCGGGGGCCGTCGCGGTGACCGAGGCCCCGCTCTGGGAGACGGTGGCGTTCCAGGCGTTGGTGATCCGCTGGCTGCCGGGGAAGTCCCAGCCCAGGCGCCAGGGGGAGACGGCCTGGCCCTGGTTGGTGACGGTGACGTCGGCGGTGAAGCCGCTGCCCCAGTCGTTGGTGACGTTGTAGGCGACCGAGCAGATCGGGTCGGCGGCGGCCGGTGCGGCCGGGAGCAGTGCGGCCGTCAGGACGGTGGCCGCGAGGAGCGGGAGGGGACGGCGCCATCGGCGACGCGCGTCCGTGCGGGGGGTGTGCACGTTGCGTCCTCCTGGACGGGTTCCCCGGTTCCCCGGGGCCCGGCCGCGTTCGGGCATGGCGGAGCCACGCCACTCGCGCGGGCGGGACCGGGGGAGCGGGGTCGGGTGGTGTGGGTGCGGGTGCGGGTGCCGTGGGCACCGACGCTGTGGCTATCCGTGCTCGCTGTGGGTGACCGGGCGGAGGCGGTCGATTCCGTCCCCCGCCCGGCCGGTGATCCCCGAGAGGCGGGGGATCAGTTCAGGGGCGGGTGGGCGTTGTCCAGCAGTTCCTGGAACTGGGCGGAGAACCAGTGTCCGGCGACCGGCGCGTCGGGCAGGGCGCCGCTCATGCTGTTGCCGTTGCGCGCGTTGCCCTCGTAGGTCGGGTCGCACATCCGGTCGAAGCCCTTGCCCTCGTCGTTGTCGATGAGCTCGCTGGACCCGTCGGACTCGCCCGGGGGCTTCATCCACACGTAGGCGTCGATGCCGGGTTCGGGAGCGGCCTGCGGGCGCTCTCCCAGACCGGCCCCGGACTGGTTGCACCAGTTGCCCAGGTGGATGCGACGGTCGTAGCGGCCACCGTCGACGTAGGCGTCGACGCTGGTCTGCGGTCCCGGTCCGGTGGGCCGGTCGGAGCCGCCCCAGCCGTTGCGGGAGGTGTCGATGAGCATTCCGATGCCGGAGGGGAAGCCCTGGGAGACCAGTTCCTGGCGCAGGCCCTGGGCGAAGCCCAGCTCGTCGACGTAGTTGTTCCAGTCCACCCAGGAGGACTGGCGGACCGGCACGCCGCCGATGGTCTGGCCGATGGCGAAGTGGTCCTCCTTCAGCGCCGAGTAGTTGGCGGTGTTGGCGATGAAGCCGTGCACGTCGGAGGGGGTGGCACCGGCGGCGTTGGCGGCCTGGTAGAAGATCTGGGCCGAGGCGGTGAAGTTGTCCTCCCAGCCGATCCAGCCGTGGTGGCCGGCGTCGACGTAGTTGTAGACGTTGCCGATGGCGCCCAGGGACGCCAGGGCGTAGCCCACACCCTCGACGTAGTTGCCGTTGGCCAGCATGACGTCGCACTCCGGGGTGGCGGTGGGCCGTCCGGAGACGTTGGTGACCAGGTTGGGCAGGGAGTCGATCTCGATGGTCGCCACGACGCGCAGTTCGGTGTCCTCGTAGTCGGCGAGGATGTCGGCGATCGGGTCGATGTACTCGTTCTTGTAGCGGTCGATCTCCTCGGGTCCGAGCTCGCCGTTGGAGGCCAGGGCGGCGCAGTCGCGGCCGGGCAGGTTGTAGATGACGACCTGGAACACCAGGGGGTCGCCGTCCGCCTGCTCCAGGGCCTCGTCCAGGTGGTCGCGCAGGCCCATGGAGCCCGTGGTGGGGCTGTCGTTGCCCTCGATGGCGCCGATGCGGTCGAGCCACACGCCGGTGGGCTCGTCCGCCACGGCGGCACCGCCGGGTTCGGCTGCGGCGTTCGCCGACCAGATCGGGTTCACGTAGACGTCGGCCCCGACATAGGGGTTGTCCACGCGGTCGGACGGGTCGGGATCCGGGTCGGGATCGGGATCCGGGTCCGGATCCGGATCCGGGTCGGGATCGGGGTCGACGGCCCCGTCACAGAGGACGCCGTTGAGCTCGAACGCGAGCGGGGCCGCGTTGGAACCGGAGTAGTTCGCGTTGAAGCCGAAGCTCACGGAGCCGTCGGTGGGGATGGAGCCGTTGTATCCGGCGTTGGTGACCGCGACGTTCGCGCCGCTCTGGGTGTGGGAGCCGTTCCAGAGATTGGTGATCTGCTGGTTTCCGGGGAAGGACCACTCCAGGGTCCAGCCGTTGACGGCGTCTCCCAGGTTGGTGATCTCCACGTTCGCGGTGAAACCCGAACCCCAGTCGTTGACCGTGTAGTCCACGGCGCAACCGGCATCGGCGCCGGCGGGGGTCGAAGGGACGATGGCCAGGGCGGCGCCCACCACGAGGGCGGAGAGCGCGGCCGGGCCTCTTCGTGCTCGCGACGATCCGAAGGTCGCGGCACGGTGGATTCTGCTCATCTTCTACTTCCTTGAGGCTGGGGGACCCGAAGGGAAAGGAAAGAAGGTGTCGCCGGACAGAGGGTCCTCGCGACGACTGCGTGGAATCCGAGGAAGGTGGGCGTGGCGAATGGGGGTGAGCGGGGCATGGCTTTCTCCGGCGGGGTGGACCCGTTTCTCGGGAGCGCTCCCATTTCTGCGCGTTCCGTGGTGTACGGGTATCGGAGGGGTCTCGGGGCGGGCCCGGGAGGGCCTGGAGGAGCATGTGCGCTCTGTGCGGGAGCGCTCCCACGAGAGTAACCACGCAATGGTGATATGTAAACAGCGAATGAAAAAGAGATTTCGTACCGGGACGAACGGCATCCCATGGAGAACCCGCCGGTGAATGGGCATTAAGCTATTGGCGGGCCGAGGGGACAAAGTGAATTGTGGGACTGGAGTGAACAGCCCCCATGCCAATGATGCTACCGATCGCCTTCGGTGAACTCCTCGCTGGCGTCCGCGAGAATCCCCAGTACGGCGATCGGATCGGGGAGCACCACCGTCCCTCCCCCGTCGCGCGGGGTCCGGATCCAGGAGACGCTGCCGCCGCCCGGCAACCGGGAGGGGGCGCCCAGGACGAAACTGTCCCGGCAGTGCCACCGCAGCCCCGGCATCTCCTCGATCGCCTCCGGGACGCAGTCCAGATGGCAGGACCACCACTCGTCCTCGTCCACCGGGGAGCGGGTCGCCACGAAGAACAGGTAACGCGAACCCAGTGCCGCCACCGGACCCGCGGGCACACCCGACCGGCCCATCCGCGCCAGCGCCATCACCCCGGCCGCGCGCGGTACGTCGAACACGTCGAACACCCGCCCCGTCGGCAGGATCACGTTCGCCTCGGGGTCGGCCGCCCACCACCGCCGGATCGTGTCACCGTCGGTGCTGGCCTCCACCCCCCAGGCCATCGTGGCCGGATGCGCCGCCGGATCCGGACAGCCCATCCGATCGCAGGTACAGGCGCGGTCGTGACCCGGCGCGGTCCCCCGCACCACCGGCCACCCCAGCGCCGCGTAGCCCAGCGCGGCGTCGACCATGCCGTCCATCGCCGGACGCCGCTTCCGTCGGTACAACACATCGGCCATGGAGCCCTCCCCGGTGATCCTCGATGTTCCAGGTGCGGTCCTGGTGATGCGGACCCGCACCCGGCGACCGCGACCGGGGAGGGAACCGGTCGCGCTACCGGAGCAGACGTGCCGCCTCGGTGGCCCAGTACGTGAGGACCTGCTCGGCCCCGGCCCGCCGATACGACGTCAGGGTCTCCACGATGGCCCGCTCACGGTCGATCCAGCCGCGCTCGGCCGCCGCCTCGATCATCGCGTACTCGCCGCTGACCTGGTAGGCGGACACGGGCACCGGGGACGTCTCCGCCACCTTCGCGACGATGTCGAGGTAGGCCAGGCCCGGTTTGACCATGACCATGTCGGCGCCCTCGGCGACGTCCAGGGCCACCTCGCGCAGCGCCTCCCGGACGTTGGCCGGGTCCTGCTGGTAGCCGGACCGGTCCCCGAACCGCGGCGCGCCCTCGGCGGCCTCGCGGAACGGGCCGTAGAACGAGGAGGCGTACTTGGCGGCGTAGGCCAGGATCGGCACCTGCGCGTACCCGGCCCGGTCCAGCCCGGCGCGGATCGCCGCGACCTGGCCGTCCATCATGCCGCTGGGCGCCACCACGGCCGCGCCCGCCTCGGCCTGGGCGGCGGCGATCGCCGCGTACCGCTCCAGGGTGAGGTCGTTGTCCACGTGCCCGCTCGTCTCCAGCGGACCGCAGTGGCCGTGCGAGGTGTACTCGCACAGGCACAGGTCGGCCATCACCACGAGGGCGTCGCCGACGTCCTTGGCCAGGTCGCGCAGCGCCTCCTGGACGATCCCGTGCGGGTCGTCGGCGCCCGAGCCCCGCTCGTCCTTGCGCGCCGGGACGCCGAACAGCATGACGCCGCCGACCCCGGCCTCGGCCGCCTCGTGGGCGGCCCGGCGCAGGCTGTCACGGGTGTGCTGGAACTGGCCCGGCATCGAGGAGATCGCGACCGGCTCGGGGATCCCCTCCTTGACGAACATCGGCAGGACGAGGTTCTCCGGGGCCACCCTGGTCTCGGCGACCAGGCGGCGCAGGGCCGGGCCCCGGCGCAGGCGGCGCGGCCGGGCGACGGGGAAGGCCGCTTCGTGACCGGTGGTGTTCATGTCGGTGCTCCCGGAGAAGGTGGTGTCGGACGGGCGCGGGCGGGATCCTCAGAGCTTACGGCGGCGGCCACGACGCTTCTGGCTCGGCTTGAGGACGGGCTTGCCCGCCTCGATCGCCTCAAGGCGCTTGGCGGCACCGTACTCCGAAAGTGCCCCCACAAGGGCCGAAACCGAGGCTTTGGGCGCCACCACGTCGACGCGCAGGCCGAACTCGATGGCGGTCTTCTCGGTCTCGGGCCCGATCACCGCGATGACGGTGGTGTTGTGCGGCTTGCCCGCGATCCCCACCAGGTTGCGCACCGTGGAGGAGGACGTGAACAGCACCGCGTCGAACCCGCCGCCCTTGATCGCCTCTCGGACGGGCGCGGGCGGCGGCGCCGCACGGACGGTCCGGTAGGCGGTGACGTCGTCGATCTCCCAGCCCAGGTCGGTCAGACCGGCGGCCAGGGTCTCGGTGGCGATGTCGGCGCGGGGCAGCAGCACCCGCTCGATGGGGTCGATCTCGGCGTCGTAGGGCGGCCACACCGACACCAGGCCACTACTGGACTGGGCGTCGGCGGGCGGGGCCAGGTCGGGCTGGATGCCGAACTCGCGGACGGCGCGGGCGGTGGCCTCGCCGACGACCGCGACCTTCACCCCGGCGAAGGCGCGCGCGTCCAGGCCGTAGGACTCCAGGCGCTCGCGGATCGCCCTGACCGCGTTGACGGAGGTGAAGGCCACCCACTGGTAGCGGCCGGTGACCAGGCCGCGGACGGCCCGCTCCATCTGCTGCGGGGTGCGCGGCGGCTCCACGGAGATGGTGGGCACCTCCTCGGGGACCGCGCCGTGGTCGCTCAGCCGCTCGGACAGGGCGGCGGCCTGCTCCTTGGTGCGGGGCACCAGGACGCGCCAGCCGAACAGCGGCCGGCTCTCGTACCAGGACAGCTCCGTCCGGCGCGCGACGGGTGCGCCGACGATCATCATGGCGGGCGCGGTGAGGTGGTGCCCCTTGGCGTCCTTGGCCTTGAGGTCGGCGACCAGACGGGCCAGGGTCGAGGCGACCGTGGTCTGGCGGGTGGTGCCCCCGGCGCGGACGACGGCGACCGGGGTGGTGGCGGGTCGTCCGCCGGCGATGAGGGTCTTGCACAGCACGTCGAAGCCGGGTCCCTGGAACTCGACCGGTTCGTCGAGGGGGGCGTCCCCGCCCAGGATGACCAGGGTGGCGTCACTGGCGGCGGCCTCGTGCCAGTCGACCTCGGCGCCTCGGGCGCGGGCGTTGAGGACGCGCACCTCCGTGGCTCCCTCGTTCATGAGGGGGATCCCGGTGAAGGTCGGCACGGCGGTGATCGAGGAGACGCCGGGGGCGACCTCCACGTCGACGCCGGCCTCACGGCAGGCCAGGACCAGATCGGCGCCCCGGCAGCCGAAGAACGGGTCGCCGGAGAAGAGCCGCACGACCCGCAGGCCCTCACGGGCGCGGGCCACCGCGAAGGCGTTGACGTCGCCGATGTCCTCGGCCCGGACGGTGGTGACGTCCTCGCGGCAGTGGGTGAGGAGTTCGTCGCGGAAGCCGGACAACTCCTCGGCGGCGGGCTCGCGCAGCGTGATGACCACGTCGGCGTCGCGGAGCAGCTCCGCGCCGCGCAGGGTCAGCAGCTCGACGCCGCCGGGTCCGGCGCCCACGAGGGCGACGTGCCCGGGCCGCGTGGTCGCGCGCCGCTCCTCCGGCAGGGGGTTGACGTTGGCGTTCACGTGCTGGACTCCTCTGTGTGGCCGTGTCCCGGGGCGCGGGCGCCGAGAAGTGGTCGATTCCGGCGGGTCCGGACCCGCCCGCCGGCGGGCGGGGTCAGGGTTCGGAGGGGGTGTCCCTCTCCGCGAAGGCGGCGGCGACGATCCGGTCGGCCCCGTCGGCGATCATGGCGCGGGCCAGGTCCCGTCCGAGGGCGACGGCCCCGTCCAGGTCGGTGACGGCGTCGAGGGTGGCGGCCCGCTCGCCGCGCACGGCCTCGGAGCCGTCGGTGGCGACGACGGCGGCGCGCAGGCGCAGTTCGCGGCCGTCGGCGTCGTAGCGGGCGTGGGCGCCCACCGGCGCGGCGCAGCCGGCCTCCAGCTCGGCCAGGACGACGCGTTCGGCGACGACGGCGAGCCGGGTGGCGGGGTCGTCGACGGAGGCGAGGTAGGCCAGGTCGCCGTCGCGGCGTTCGGTGCGGCACTCGACGGCGAGGGCGCCCTGTCCGGGCGCGGGAATCACCTGCTCGGGATCGAAGACGTCGGTGACGTCGGCCAGCCGGTCGACCCGGCCCAGTCCGGCGTAGGCCAGGACGACGGCGTCGAGTTCACCGGAGGCGACCTTGCCCAGGCGGGTCTCGGCGTTGCCGCGGATCGGCACGTAGACCAGGTCGGGGCGCAGGGCGGCGAGCTGGGCGACGCGGCGCGGCGAGCCGGTACCGACCCTGGACCCGGCGGGCAGGTCGGCGAACTTCAGACCGTCGCGGGCGCACAGGGCGTCGCGGGGGTCGTCACGTTCGGGGATGGCGGCCAGGACCAGGCCGTCGGCGGGTGCCGTGGGCAGGTCCTTGAGCGAGTGGACCGCGAAGTCCACGGTGTCGGCGAGCAGTTCGTCGCGCAGGGCGTTGACGAAGACGCCGGTGCCGCCGAGCTGGGTCAGGTGGGCCTTGGTGACGTCGCCGAAGCTGGTGACGAGCACCAGCTCGATGGCCCGCCCGGTGCGCTCGGTGATGGCGTCGGCCACCATCTGCGACTGGCTGGTGGCCATGGTGCTGCGACGGGTGGCGAGCCTGGCGGGCCCGGTGCTGCCGGTCATGCCTTCTCCTGGGCGGGTCGTACCGCCGTGATCGTGGTGTCGTCGAGGTCGAACAGTTCGCGCAGGGCCGCCTCGTAGGACTCCCCGTCCGGGGCCGCGGCCAACTCCTTGACGCGCACGGTGGGTCTGTGCAGGAGCTTGTCGGCGACGCGGCGCATCGCCCGGGTGATCTCCTCGCGGGTGCGGTCGTCCAGGTCCTCGGGCAGTCGACCGTGCAGGCGGCTCAGTTCGGCCTCGACCACGCCGCGGGCCTGCGCGCGCAGGGCGACGACGGTGGGGGCGACCTGGGCGGCGCGGCGGACGGAGCGGAACTCGGCGACCTCCTCGTCGACGATGTCGCGGACGAGTTCGAGGACGCCGCCGCGTCCCGTGCCGGTGCCGCCGCCGAGGGTGGCGGCCTGGCGCAGGTCCTCGATGTCCACGAGGCGCACGGCGGGCAGGTCGCGGACTGCGAGGTCGATGTCGTGGGGCAGCGCGAGGTCGAGGAAGACCAGGGGGCGGGTGCGGTCGGCGGTGGCCGCGGCGACCGCGTCGGCGGTCAGGACCAGGCCCTGGGCCCCGGTGCAGGAGATGACGAGGTCGACGGCGGGCAGGGTCGCGGCGGCGTCGGAGAAGGGCACCGAGCGGGCGGCGACGCCCTCGTAGGCCTCGGTGAGGCACTCGGCGAGGCGGTCGGCGCGCTCGCGGGTGCGGTTGGCCACGATGACGGTGGCGGCGCCCTGGCGGGCGACGGTGTTGGCGGACAGGGCGCTCATGGAACCCGCGCCGAGGATGAGGACCCGCATGCCCTCCAGGGGGCCGGCGGTGGCGCGGGCGAGGCCCGGGGCGTGGTGGGTGTCACCGGCGGCGGCGGACATGGGGCAGCCGACCGGGGGCGTGGCGCCGATCGTCTGGACGGTGCGGTCGGCGGTGAGCTCGTTGCCGCCGGTGGGGCCCAGACCCAGGTGGCGCAGGGCGACGGTGAGGCCGAAGCTCACCATGTCGGCGCCGGCGTGGTCGAGGTGGGTCTCGGTGTGGGCGCGCTTGCCGACGCGCAGGGCGCGCTGGCCGAGGTCGTTGAGGACCCGGCCGACGGAGCCGGTCTCCTGCCCCGACTTGAGGGCGTCGCGGACCTGGCCGAGGATCTGGCCCTCGCCGAGCACCATGGAGTCGAGCCCGCAGGTGACGGAGAACAGGTGCTGGACGGCGCGTTCCTCGTAGTGCACGTACATGTGCTCGGAGAGTTCGCCCAAGGGGACGCCGGTGTGCCACGACAGGAGCTCGGTGATGGCCGAGACGCCGCCGTGGAAGGCGTCGACGTCGGCGTAGATCTCCGTCCGGTTGCAGGTGGAGACCACCATGACCTCGTTGACGGATTCGGCGCCGACCATCTCCTCGACCGCCTTGGCGCGCGTCTCTCCGTTCAACGCCACGCGTTCGAGCAGCGCCACCGGCGAACTCCGGTGGCTCAACCCCACGGCCAGGACACTCATCCGCATTCTCCTATGCAGGCACTACATCAGCGTCTCTCAATGCTCCGGCAGGGTGCCCGTCCCCCACGGGCGACCCCCCGAAGCGCGGCGCACGCTCGCTCATCGCCACCGCTCATGCAGGCCTCACGACCCTTGTGCGGGCCTCACGGCCCCGATGTTCACGTCAGTTCCAGTCCCGCCGGTTCCGCGCCGTGGTCCTCGTCGCCGTTGCGGCGCTGTGCGTGGAAGGCCAGGATCTGGAGTTCGATGGACAAGTCGACCTTACGCACATCGACTCCGTCCGGCACATTCAGCACGACCGGGGCGAAGTTGAGGATGCTGCTCACCCCCGCCTCGACGAAACGGGTCGCGACCGCCTGCGCGGCGACGGCCGGTGTGGTGATGACCCCGATGGAGACGCCCTTGTCGCGGACAACGGACTCCAGGGTGTCAATATGCCCCACGTCCAGGGACGCCACGCGCCGGCCCACCATGGTGGGGTCGGCGTCGAGCAGTGCCGCGATGCGGAACCCGCGCGTCCCGAACCCCCCGTAGTTGGCGAGGGCGCGCCCCAGGTTGCCGATGCCGACGATGGCCACGGCCCAGTCCTGGGTGAGACCAAGCTCACGCGAGATCTGGTACACGAGGTACCGGACCTCGTAACCGACCCCGCGCGTTCCGTAGGAGCCCAGGTGGGAGAGGTCCTTGCGGAGCTTGGCCGAGTTCACCCCGGCCGCCGAGGCCAGATCCTCCGACGAGACGGTGAGGGTGCCCCGGTCCTGGAGCGCCTGCAACGTGCGCAGGTAGACGGGGAGCCGGGCGACGGTGGCCTCCGGGATTCCCCTCTCCCGGGGCGGGCGACTGGTCACGGGCGGGTGCTCCTGAGCGGCGGTGGTGCGGGCGGGGGCGCGGGGATGCGGGACCCGGGGTACGCCCCCGGGGGGTTGTGCTTCGAGGACCCTAGGTTACGTGCTTGTGAAAGCACGCACAAAGTGGGGTCGGTTGTGACGGTCGGCTCACAAGTTCCCACCGGGGCCGTTCCGCGAGGACCTCCGGGGCGATCGCGGCGAGGAGGATCCGACGGCCGGCGGCACGGAACGACACCGATGGGACGGTGTGTTATCCCCTGTCCCCTCTCGACCGTTCCAGGGCCGAATGGGAAACCCGTTCACACATGACGGACACTTTCGCGACGCGATGATCTCCGCGCTTTCAGCCCTTCAACGCGGCCCGCAGCCGCCCTTCGTCCACCCGCCAGAAATCGTGCCGGGAGCCGTCGACGAAAGTGACCGGGATCTTGTCCCAGTACTCCTCGCGGTCCGCCGCACCGACCTCGTCCAACGACACCTCGATCCGACTCGCGTCGGACTCACCGGCCACCGCGTCGATGATCCGCCAGGCGTCCTCGCACAGATGGCAGCCTTCCCGGCCGAGCATCACCACGCGCGCCCGCCCCGCCCAGTCAGGGATTTCGGTCATGTTTCCTCCGGATTCCACGGCTTTTTCCGACCCCTCACCCACCGGCGAAGGGAGGTAGGACCTCGATCACAGTCCCATCCGTGACCGGAATGTCACCGTGCGGCCTGCGACCCACCGGGCGCTCGCCGATCAGGAACGAGGAAACCCCGAGAACACGCAGGAAGCGGTCGTCGGGATGGAGTCGGCGCGCCGCGTCGAGAGCCTGTTCGAGGGTCCGGGCGTCGACCGCGTCCTCGGCGATTCCCGCCGCGTCCTTGGCCGCCGCCCAGTACCTGATAGTGCACTTCGCCATCTGTTGATTATCCTTGGTGTTGCTCGGAGGCGACGTATTAAACAAATCTTCACCGGGGGCAAAGGCGCCTTCGTTCGTCCGCATAGCGCGGGGTGACGGGAAGAGACGCATGAGCCATCTGCTTCTGTTGACGAACTCCAACGAACCGTCCGATCACGTGCTGCCCGCTCTCGGACTCCTCCTGCACTCTGTGCGGGTGGCGCCCGCCGAAGCCGGCGCACTCCTGGCGTCCGGTGCCGGAACCGGTTCCAGTGCTCCGGTCGACGCCATTCTGGTCGACGCGCGCACCGATCTGGCCGCCGCCCGGAACTTCTGTCGACTGCTCGACACCACGGGGCTGGACTGCCCGCTGCTGGTGATCCTCACCGAGGGCGGCGTCGCGGCGCTCACCCCGGACTGGCAGGTCGACGACTTCGTCCTCACCTCGGCCGGTCCGGCCGAGGTCGAGGCCCGTCTGCGCCTGGCCGTCGGCTCCGCCGAGGCCGGCACCGACGACCCCGACGAGATCCGTCGCGGTGACCTCGTCATCGACGAGGCCACCTACATCGCCCGCCTGCGCGGCCGCATCCTCGACCTCACGTTCAAGGAGTTCGAGCTGCTGAAGTTCCTCGCACAGCACCCGGGCCGGGTGTTCACGCGGGCCCAGCTCCTCCAGGAGGTCTGGGGTTACGACTACTTCGGCGGCACCCGGACCATCGACGTACACGTCCGGCGGCTGCGCGCCAAGCTGGGCTCGGAGTACGAGTCGCTGATCGGCACCGTGCGCAACGTCGGCTACCGGTTCGTGCCCGACCCCGTCAGCAAGGGGCAGCCGCCGTCGACCGAGGGCGCCGACGGCGCCCTTCCCGCCGCCCGTACGGAGGCCGCCACCGGCTGACCGGCCGACCCCGTCACCCCTCGGCCTCAGGGGTTCCCGGGACCCCTTCCGCCGCCGGGGCGTCCGCACCACGCGGACGCCCCGGCGTCGCATCCGGGAGTGATCGGTGAGGCGCGCGAGCGTGACGGCCGACCGGGGGGCGGTCCGGTGGGCCCGGCGGGCGGCGATCGGGAAAAACGGTGGTGTGTGGGGCCTCGTGTTCGAAGCAAGGACGCCCTAGGATCTGTGGGGCACCCGGGAACGGGGAGCGGTCAGGCGCGGCGTGGCTCCTCGGCCGGGTGCGGGTCCCTGCATGGCGCGCCGGTCGTAAGGAGTGAAACCGCCTCGATGCCCACTACCGCCGCGAGTACCCCGCTCACCCTCCGAAGTGTCGGTATCGCCCTCGGTGCGGTCTTCGTCGGCTCCAGCCTGATCGCGATCGTGTCGCCGGCCGCCGCCGAGCCGACCCTCCCGGGCGACCCCGTGCCGGTCGCGGCGCTCTCCTTCGAGCGTGACGCCGATCGGATCTCCCTCGGTGCCCAGGCCCCGCCCAACACGCTCACCGTGAGCAACACCGGCCCCCTCGACATCTGCCTGATCGATCTGACCGCCGGCACGTTCCAGGTCAACGGCTTCGTCGCCGGACCGCTCGCCACCGGCGCGACCGACGCGGTCGCGGTCACCGGGTCCCCGCGCGGGTCGACCGACGTGGTCGCCACCCTGACCTTCGCGGCCGCCGACCCCGAGACCGGCTGTGACGACACCTCCACGGCCGATCGGCACACCATCTCCTCGGGCGTGTGGGCGGTCACCGTCGCCGCTCCGACACCGAGCCCGACACCCAGTCCGACCCCGAGCCCGACGCCCAGCCCGACGCCCACGAGACCGTCCACCCCCTCCCCGAGCGAGTCGGAGAGCCCCGGACGTCCCAGCCCGAGCCCGAGCCAGACCGCGACCTCCTCCCCCGGTGACCGGCCGGGCAACGGCGAGAGCGCCGCGAACCGGCCCCCCGGCACGCCCTCGAACACGTCCACCCCCACGACCCCTCCGCGCGGCGGGGTGAGCAGTCCTCCCACCGGCGAGGCGGTCATCCCGACCCTGCCCCGTGACGAGGCCGAACTGCCCGACGTGCTGCCCGGCGAGGAGGACCTGGCGGAACTGCCGCTGGTCACCCCGACGTCCGAGGAGGCGGCCGAGGGCACCGAGGTGGCCGCCGAGCACACCGACATGGGGCCCAACATGGCCCCGGCCGTGCTGCTGGCCGCCTTCCTGCTCACCCTGTTGCTGGCCGCGCCGCTGGCCCCCACCCGCCGAGTCCGCTCCGGAATCGCCGTCTACCAGGGCCGACGCCGCAAGGCCTGATGCCCCGGACCGTCCGATCCGCCCCGGCTCCGCACCCGCGAGGCCGGGGCTGATCCGTTCAGGGGCGAGGCCAACGGGATCTTCACGCCCCCGCCGTCGTAGGCTTTCGGTCCATGAGCACCCCGCTGGTCACCGACGACCTGGCGGCCGGACCGGCCGACCAGGTGTTGACGCTCGCCGAGGCCGCCCGTAGAGCCGACGGCGTGGCCCCCCTGTCCGAACACACCCTCCTACGCGTCCGCCACGGTGCCCCTTCGGGGAGCAGCCGGTTCCACGTGATCGCCGAGGACGGTCGCATCGTGGGCTTCGCGTTCGTCGAGCGCGTCGAGGGCGAACCCGACTCCGGCGAGATCGTCGTGGACCCGCCCCACCGGGGACACGGCCACGGAACCGCGCTGCTGCGTTCGGTCCACCGCGACGCCGGACCGAACGGGGTCCGCGTCTGGGCGCACGGCCGCACCCCGCAGGCGGTGTCGGTGGCCGAGGGGGACGGTTGGCGGGCCGTCCGCGAACTGCACAAGATGCGCATGCCGTTGCGCGACATCACCGAAGGGGAGAGGGGCGGCCCCGCGAGCGCGCCCGAACTCCCCGAGGTCCGACTGCGCCCCGAGGTCGCCGAGCGGGTTCTGCTGCGCGCCTTCGTGGTGGGCCAGGACGAGCAGGCCTGGTTGGACGCCAACGCGCGCGCCTTCGCCCACCACCCCGAACAGGGGCGGCTGACACTCGACGACCTGTTGCAGCGGGAGATCGAGGACTGGTTCGATCCGCACGGTTTCTTCCTGGCCACGACCAAGGACGGTCGGGTCGCGGCGTTCCACTGGACCAAGGTGCACGCCGACGGCGCCGGGCTGACCGACGGCGAGCCCGTCGGCGAGGTGTACGTGGTGGGGGTGGACCCCGCCTGGCGGGGCACCGGCCTGGGCCGGGCGCTGACGCTGGAGGGGCTGCGGCACCTGCGCGACGCCGGACTGCCCTGGGTGCACCTGTACGTCGACGGGGACAACGAGGCGGCCGTGCGGTTGTACGCCTCGCTCGGATTCGACACCTGGGACACCGACGTGATGTACGCGCCGCCGGAGGGCGGTCCCCGGGACGTGGGAAACACGTGAACGGGCGACACGCCCGCACGTGCCGCTTGTCACATTAACCGGGCAAACCCTTTGTCGCCACGGTAGTGCGACATCTCGTTCATCTCTCGTTCATCTTTCCTGGGATGTCTGGTCACTTAGCGGGCCTACCTTCGCATTCGGCGCATCGCGACCTCTCCGCGTTCGGTGGTCGCGGTGGCCTCCCGCGGGGTGATCCCCCGAGGAAGGACACCCGAACACGACCGGGCGCGGAACCCGCCCGCGGGGGCGGGCGGCCGGCACTGAAACCTTTCCGAACCGGAGCCGATACATGACGACGACGGACGCGCCCACGGTGGCACCACCGTCCAAGGGCAAGCGCCGGATCGGCGATGTCGCTTTCGCCGGGCTCGCCCGAGGCTCGGGCATCCTGATCCTGCTGATCCTCGCCGGCGTCGCGGCCTTCCTGATCGTCCAGGCCTGGCCCTCGCTGAGCGCGAACACCGCGAACTTCATCACCGACAAGGCGTGGGACGCCAACGTCCGCGAGAACCCGGCCTTCGGCGTGGGGGCGCTGGCGTTCGGCACCGTGCTCGCCGCCGGCATCGCCCTGCTGCTGGCCACCCCGGTCGCCGTCGGGATCGCGCTGTTCATCGTCTACTACGCGCCGCGCCGCCTCGCCTCGCTGCTCGGCTACATGGTGGACCTGCTCGCCGCGATCCCCAGCGTCGTCTACGGCCTGTGGGGCATCGGCTTCCTCGCCCCGCAGCTGGTCCCGGTCTACGAGGGGCTGGCCCGCAACCTCGGCTGGATCCCGCTGTTCGCCGGCCCCGCCTCCACCTCGGCCCGCACCATCCTCACCGCGGGCATCGTGCTCGCCGTGATGATCCTGCCGATCATCACCGCCATGTCCCGCGACGTCTTCCACCAGGTCCCGCAGGGACACCGGGAGGCCGCCCTCGCCATGGGCGCCACCCGCTGGGAGATGATCCGCCTGGCCGTCCTGCCCTTCGGCAAGTCCGGCGTCATCGGCGGGGCCATGCTCGGCATGGGCCGCGCCCTGGGCGAGACCATGGCGGTCGCCATGATCCTGTCGCCCTCCCTGATCGTCTCCTGGAACCTGCTCCAGAGCGGTAACCAGACCATCGCCGGGCACATCGCCCTCCAGTACCCCGAGGCCACCGGCTACGGCGTCTCCGCGCTGATCGCCGCCGGTCTGGTGCTGTTCGCGATCACCCTGGTCGTCAACATGGGCGCACGCTACATCGTGGCGCGCGGCAACAAGGAGTCCTGATGAGCCTGACGACCGCTCAGCCGACCGGGCCCGGCACCGGCGCGCCCCGTCGCGACCTGCGCAGCGGGTCACTGCCCCGGTACTTCCCCGCCGCCCTGCTGGCCTCCTCGGCCGCCGTGGTCGCGGGCGTCCTGCTCGCCTTCTCCTCCTTCGGGTTCATCCTGTGGGGGGTGCTCACCGCCCTCGCCTACACGGTGATCGTCGTGACGGCCTCCGCGCGGGTCGAGGGCGGCCGCAAGGCCAAGGACCGTCTGGTCACCGCCCTCGTCTACGTGTGTTTCGCGCTGGCGATGCTGCCGCTGGTGTCGGTGCTGTCGACGGTGACCGGCAACGGCCTGGCCCGGTTCGACGGCTACTTCCTGTCGGTGTCGATGAACGGCGTCCTGCCGAGCATGGACGCCGGCGGCGCCTACCACGCCATCGCCGGCACCCTGGCGATCACCGGTATGGCCACCCTGATCTCGGTGCCGATCGGCATCATGACCGCGGTCTACCTGGTGGAGTACGCGCGTGGTCGGATGAAGCGCACCATCATGTTCTTCGTCGACGTCATGACGGGCATCCCGTCGATCGTCGCCGGTCTGTTCGTGGTGGCCCTGTGGATCATCCTGTTCGGCCCCGGCGCCACCAACGGCGCCGCCGGCGCGATCTCCCTGGCCGTGCTCATGATCCCGGTCGTGGTGCGCTCCAGCGAGGAGATGCTGCGCCTGGTCCCGCAGGACCTGCGCGAGGCCTCCTACGCGCTGGGCGTGCCCAAGTGGCGGACCATCACCAAGGTGGTGCTGCCCACGTCGGCGGCGGGGCTGACCACCGGGATCATGCTCGCCATCGCGCGCGTTATCGGAGAGACGGCGCCCCTGATCCTCACCGCGGGATCGTCGGCGGTGTCGATCAACTGGAACCTGTTCGACGGGCAGATGATGAGCCTTCCCGTGTTCATCTACTCGCAGGTCCGCATGGGCGGCGCGGTCAACTACGAGAGGGCCTGGGCGGCCGCGTTGACGCTCATCCTCGTGGTGATGCTGCTCTTCTTCCTGGCCCGCATGATCGGCCGCCTGTTCGCGCCGAAGTCCCGCTAGCCCGCCAACCCGGTAATCACGAGGAACATCCTGTGGCGAAACGAATCGACGTCTCCGGACTCCACGTCTACTACGGCGACTTCCTCGCCGTCGAGGACGTGTCAATGACCATCGAGCCGCGTTCGGTGACGGCGTTCATCGGGTCCTCCGGCTGCGGGAAGTCGACCTTCCTGCGCACCCTCAACCGCATGCACGAGGTCACCCCGGGTGCCCGCGCCGAGGGCAAGGTGCTGCTGGACGACATGGACATCTACGCCCCCGACGTGGACCCGGTGCTGGTCCGCGGCGAGGTCGGCATGGTCTTCCAGAAGGCCAACCCGTTCCCCACCATGTCGATCTACGACAACGTGATCGCGGGGGCCCGCCTCAACAACAAGCGGATGAGCAAGGCGGACGCCGACGGGCTGGTCGAGGAGTCGCTGCGCGGCGCCAACCTGTGGGAAGAGGTCAAGGACCGGCTGAACAAGCCCGGTGCGGGCCTGTCCGGCGGCCAGCAGCAGCGGCTGTGCATCGCGCGCGCCACGGCGGTGAAGCCGTCGGTCCTGCTCATGGACGAGCCGTGCTCGGCGCTGGACCCGATCTCGACGCTGGCGATCGAGGACCTCATTCACAAGCTGAAGGAGGACTACACGATCGTCATCGTCACCCACAACATGCAGCAGGCGGCCCGGGTGTCGGACCGCACGGCCTTCTTCAACCTGTCGGCCCCGGGCAAGCCGGGCAGGCTGATCGAGATGGGCGAGACCAACAAGATCTTCACCCGTCCCGAGAAGAAGGAGACCGAGAACTACATCACGGGCCGCTTCGGGTGACCTGACGCCATTCGCTCCACCCGAGGGGTCCCGTCCACCGGCCCCCTCACCCCGGACGTGTTCCGCGACACCCTGGCCCAGGGTGTCGGGTGCGCGAAGGCCTACGGCTGCGGATCGTCGAGCCCGCCGCCGGCGCGAGGGGCGGTCGGGTCGGGGACCGGAGGAGGCCGTTGAGGGGTTGAATGGGGGCGGAGGGGGCCCTTGAGCGGGCACCCGTGACGTTGGGGGGACCCCGGAATGACCGTGCCGTTGGTGATCGACACCGATACCGCGCAGGACGACTGCGTCGCCCTGCTGGTCGGGTTGCTGGATCCGGCCGCCGACCTGCGGGCGATCACGATGGTCGCCGGGAACGTCGGCTTCGACCAGCAGGTGCGCAACGCCTTCATGACGCTGAACGTGGCGGGCGCGTCTCCCGTGCCCGTGTACCTGGGCTCCCGGCGACCGCTGGTGCGCGCGTGGGTGAGCGCGGAGAACGTCCACGGGGACGGCTCCGGCGGTCTGGACATGGATCAGGCCGGCCGGGAGCCGGAGGCCGAGCACGCGGTGGACGCCCTGGTGCGACTGGCCGCCGAGAGCCCCGGTGAGCTGTCGATCGTGGCGATCGGCCCGCTCACCAACATCGCCGCCGCCGTGATCAAGGACCCCGACTTCGCGGGCAACGTGAAGTCGCTGTACATCATGGGCGGCTCCAACAACGGCCGGGGCAACATCACCGCCGCCGCCGAGTTCAACTTCTACGTCGACCCGGAGGCGGCCAAGGCCGTGTTCGGCGCCGGGTTCGAGATCACCGTGGTGCCGTGGGACCCGCTGACGCTGCGCCGCGCGGTGTTCGGGCAGGAACGGCTGGACGAGATCGCCGCGCTCGGCACCCCCCTGTCGCGGTTCTTCACCCGCGTCTGCGCGGCGACGCTGGAGTTCGACCGCAAGGTCGGCATCGACGGCACCACGCACCCCGACTCGCTGACCGCCGCCGTGCTGCTCCACCCGGAGCTGGTGCGCGAGGCGTCGCCGTACCACGTGGACGTGGAGACCGCCGGGGAACTGACCCGGGGCTACTCGGCCATGTCGTGGGGCGTACACGGCCTGGAGCCCAACGCCCGGGTGATCGAGGACGTCGACGCGGACGGGTTCTACGAGTACATCCGGTCGCTGCTGGCCCGGGAGACGACACCGGAGCGCGAGATCACGGGCCTGTGAAGGCGATGACGCCCTGGGCGGCGACGGTCTCCTCGCCGCCCTCGGCGTCGGCCGTCACCAGGTCGCGGCGGCACAGGGCGCGGCGCCGGGTGTGCTCCACGACGTGCGCGCGGGCACGGAGGGCGACCCCCGGGCCGGGCGCGGGTACTCGATGGAGAACCCGCCGGTGAGGACCGAGGGCCCCAGGACGGTGCCGCCCGCGAAGGTGAGCGCGTTGTCGGCCGCGTAGGCGAGCACCCCGCCGTACACGAAGCCGTTCTGTTGACGCAGGTCGTCGCGGACGTCGAGTTCGAGGACCGCCCGCCCCCGCTCGGAGACGGTGACCCTGGCGCCGAGGAGACGGCTGAAGGGCTGGGCGCTCAGGACGCCGTTCGCGAGGTCGAGGGTGGACTCCGGTGGAGGCGTGTCGGGCATGGTCCGTTCTGCTTTCCCTTGAGCCTGGCAAATTTGACGCTTTTATGGGGATATGTCACCTAGTGTCCGCCTCATGAGAGGAGGGCCCGTCGTGCAGACTTCCACACTCGCCGCCGTCGCCGCCGTCGTCCTGTGTGCGACCGCCTGCGTCGTCGTCCCGGTGGAGACCACCGGCGGAGAGGGATCACCGCCCGCCGAGACCACGGTCCCGGAGGACACCCCGTCCGAGGAGACCGGACCCGGGACCGAGCCGGCGAGGCCGCCCGACCAGGAGGACCAGGAGGGGTCCGACGAGGGCGCGAACGAACCGAGGGGACCGGGGACCCCCCTCCCCTACGGTCAGGCGGTCCACCTGCCGCTGGGCGGCTCCCACACGTTCGAGGACGGCTTCACGGTGACCATGGGCGCCGTGGAGCGCCGTACGGACGACGGGGGGTACCGGAGCACCCCCGAGGAGCCCCGGGAGCCAGAGGAGCCAGAGGAGCCCCAGGACTTCGGAGCGGAGGACGAGGGCGACCCCACCGACGAGGAGCCGCCCTTCGACGAGGAATCCCCTGAGGAGGAGTCCTCCGACGGGGAGCCGACCGACGAGGCCTCCCCCGAGGAGGAAGGGTCACCGGAGGACGAGGAGTCGCCCGTCGAGGAGGAATACCCCGAGGACGGGGACGAGCCCGTCGACGGGGACGATGAGGAGCCTTCCGGAGGGGAGTCGGAGGGCGAACCCCCGGAGGAGCCGTCGGAGGAGGGATCCGAAGAGGAGGAGCCGTCGGAGGAGGGATCCGAAGAGGAGGAGCCGTCGGAGGAGGGATCCGAAGAGGAGGAGCCGTCGGAGGAGGGATCCGAAGAGGAGGAGCCGTCGGAGGAGGGATCCGAAGAGGAGGAGCCGTCGGAGGAGGGATCCGAAGAGGAGGAGCCGTCGGAGGAGGCACCCCTCCCCGATCCCGACGAGGGCGCCGGGTTCGATCCCCTGCACTACTTCGCCTGGACGGTCACCGCCGCCAACGGCACCGACGAGCCCGTGCACACCGGCTCCGTGCTGGAGACCTGTGCCTCCGGGGCCCCGTTGCGGGAGTCGTTCCCCCCGCTCCTGGGCGACGTCGTGAACCCGCCGGCGAGCCTGGCCCCCGGACAGAGCGGTGACTGGGACGCCGACTGCCTGATCGTCGAGGGCGACGTCCCGCTCCAGTGGACCCTGGAGTTCCGCGATGAGGACGGGTCGCCCCTGTACCCACCGCTGGTGTTCTCCGGGGAGGTCCCCTGAGTCAGCCGTGCTTGACCACGATGGTCTCGACCGTGTTGGCCACGTGCTCGAAGGCGTCGGCGGCCGTCTCCAGTTCCTCGATGACGTCCTTGAGCTTGAGCACCGTCAGCGCGTCGTACTCGCCGCTGAACAGCTTCGCGAGGAGTTTGCGGTAGATCCGGTCGGCCTGGTTCTCCAGTTGGTTGATCTCGATCCAGTACCTGGTGAGGTCCTGCATCGTGCGCAGTCGCGGCATCGCCTCGGCCGTCAGCTCCGCCGCGCGCTCCAGCACCTCGATCTGGTCGATGATCCCCTTGGGCAGACGTTCCAGGCCGTAGAGACCGATGAGGTCCACGGCGGCGTCCATGGAGTCCATGACGTCGTCGAGGTTGGAGGCCAAACGATAGATGTCCTCCCGGTGGAGGGGAGGCGCCGAACTCTTGTTGAGACGGCGCATGATCGCGTGGGTGGCGTCGTCGCCCGCGTGCTCGCAGGCGCGCATCTTCTCACCGATGGCCTCACGATCCGCCCCGTCACTCATCAGCTCCACCAGCAGGCGGGCCGCGATGACCAGATTGTTCGCCGAGTCGGTGAACAACTCGTAGTAGCTGTCATCACGCGGGCGCAAACGCAGGCGCACGTCGTCTCTCCCGATGGTGCGGTGGGTGTTCCTTGGTGGATGTTAAGCGGGTCCGCCGAGCGGCTCGTCGGGACGCGAGGGACCGTCGCGTCGGTCGCGTGCGCGGTCATTCCTTGTTCTGTTCGGCGGCACCGGCGCGTGGAACTCCCTGGGGGAAGGGGCCCATCGCATTCCTCCCAATCTCAACGACACCGGGACGGTTCGGGACGCTACCGTGTTCCGCGCCCGCTGACCAGCGGTGCGCTGAGACACGAATCACCCGATCGGTGGGAGACCGGTGGAGTGCGCCACCGGAGTTCTCCGATGTCCACTTTCAGGCCATTGAGCGTCAATGGCAAGTATCCCCCGTGTTCACGATCGCATTGCCCCGCCCGTCACTCCACACCGATCCCCCCGTGATCCACCCCACCTCCTAGGCTTTCGGTCATGCCGTCCACTCTCACACCCGCCCTGGTACGCCGGGTCCGCCAGGCCCTGACCGACGCCGGAGAACCCGCGCCCGAGGCCGCGGAGAGCGCCGTCGAGGCGTGCGTCCGGGCCGCGCTGGCCGGCGGCGACCGTCCACTGATCAAACTGGCCGTGCGGACCTCGCTGGCGATGCTCGCCGACCGGGCGCCCGGCAACTCCCTGGAGGTACGGGTGCCGCCCTTCGGGGCCGTGCAGGCGATCGAGGGTCCACGTCACACCCGAGGCACCCCGCCGGGTGTGGTGGAGACCTCCCCGGAGCTCTGGTTGCGCCTGTCCGTGGGCGATACCGCCTGGGAGCAGGCGGTTCGGGACGGGGCGGTGCGGGCCAGCGGCACCCGCTCCGACCTGTCGGAACACCTCCCCCTCTGGCCCCGGGTGGTGTCGCCCCCACCGCCAGGCACTAAGCTGTGAGTGTGTCGTACTCCGACGGCCGGCTCTCCATGGACCTCGATCCGCTCGAACGCGGCCCGCAGGACGCCTGCGGTGTATTCGGGGTCTGGGCTCCCGGCGAAGAAGTCAGCAAGCTCACCTACTTCGGCCTCTACGCTCTTCAGCATCGCGGACAGGAATCCGCGGGCATCGCATTGAGCGACGGGGAACGGATCGTCGTCTACAAGGACATGGGACTGGTCTCCCAGGTCTTCAACGAGGCGACCCTGGACTCCCTGCGCGGCCACCTCGCCATCGGCCACTGCCGTTACTCCACCACCGGTTCACCGGTCTGGGAGAACGCACAGCCGACCTTCTACACGGCGCGCGAGGGAGGTCTGGCCCTCGGCCACAACGGCAACCTGATCAACACCCCGGAACTGGCCGCGCTCCTGCCCCACAGCAGGCGCAACGCGACCACGGACACCGAGGTCCTCACCAACCTGCTGGCCGCCAGGGCCAGCGAGGGCGGCACCGTCGAGGAAGCGGCCATGGAGCTGCTCCCGCGGGTGCGGGGCGCCTTCTCCCTCGTGTTCATGGACGAGAACACCCTGTACGCGGCCCGCGACCCGCAGGGCATCCGCCCGTTCGTGCTGGGCAGGCTCGGCAGGTCCTCCGACGCCGGAGGCTGGGTCGTCGCCAGCGAGACCGCCGCCCTCGACATCGTGGGCGCCGAGATGGTCCGCGAGATCGAGCCCGGCGAGCTGCTCACCATCGACGAGCGCGGCGTCCGGTCCCGCCGGTTCGCGCCCGCCCGCCGCAAGGGCTGCCTCTTCGAGTACGTCTACCTGGCCCGCCCCGACACCACCATCGCCGGGCGCAACGTCAACTCCACCCGGGTGGAGGTGGGCCGCCGGCTCGCCAAGCAGCATCCGGTGGAGGCCGACCTGGTCATCCCGGTGCCCGAGTCCGGCACGCCCGCCGCGGTCGGATACGCCGAGGCCAGCGGGATCCCGTTCGCCCAGGGCCTGGTGAAGAACTCCTACGTGGGCCGGACCTTCATCCAGCCCAGCCAGACCCTGCGCCAGCTCGGCATCCGGCTCAAGCTCAACCCGCTGCGCGAGGTCATCGGGGGCCGCCGGCTGGTGGTCGTGGACGACTCGATCGTGCGCGGCAACACCCAGCGCGCCCTGGTGCGGATGCTGCGCGACGCGGGGGCCGCCGAGGTCCACGTACGCATCTCCAGCCCGCCCGTGCTGTGGCCGTGCTACTACGGCATCGACTTCGCCACCCGCGCCGAGCTCATCGCCGCGAACCTGTCGGTGGAGGAGATCGCCGCGTCCGTGGACGCCGACAGCCTCGCCTACGTCGACCTCGACGAGCTCATCGCCGCCACCACGGTCCCGGAGAACGACCTGTGCCGGGCCTGCTTCGACGGCGTGTACCCGATCGAGGTGGACCCCGCCGCCCGGGGCAAGTACCTGCTGGAGAAGTCCTGCGGTACCCCCGAGGGCTCCACTCTGGCGACGAGCGCCAAGTAGCCGTTCGCACGGCGGCACCGCCGTGCGTCCGTCCGCCATGCCCTGAATCCGGGGCGACATCCATCACAGCACGAGGAGAACTCGCGTGGCAGCCGACAGCAAGGCGACGGGAGCGTACGCCGCCGCGGGCGTCGACATCGCCGCCGGGGAGCGCGCCGTCGACCTGATGAAGAGCCACGTCGCGCGTACGCGACGGCCCGAACAGGTCACCGACGCCAGCGGTTTCGCGGGCCTGTTCCGCCTGGACACCGCCAAGTACGAGGACCCGGTGCTGGCGACGTCCACCGACGGTGTGGGCACCAAGGTGCTGCTGGCCCAGAAGCTGGACCGGCACGACACCATCGGCATCGACCTGGTCGGGATGGTCGTCGACGACCTCGTGGTCAGCGGTGCCGAGCCGCTGTTCATGACCGACTACATCGCCTGCGGCGCGGTGGTGCCCGAGCGCATCGCCGAGATCGTCGGCGGCATCGCCGAGGGCTGCCACCAGGCCGGTTGCTCCCTCATCGGCGGCGAGACCGCCGAGCACCCCGGGGCGATGGGCCCCGAGGAGTACGACCTGGCCGGTGCCGGCACCGGCGTGGTGGAGGGTGACGCGATCCTGGGCCCGGACCGGGTCCGCGAGGGCGACGCCGTCATCGCGATGGCGTCCTCGGGCCCGCACTCCAACGGGTACTCGCTGGTCCGCCACATCGTGGACACCGCGGGCCTGGACCTGACGGCGCACGTTCCGGAGCTGGGCGGCGAACTGGGCGAGGTGCTGCTCACCCCGACCCGGATCTACGCCAAGGACTGCGTCGCGCTGACCGAGGCGGTGGAGGTACACGCGTACTCGCACATCACCGGCGGCGGGCTGGCCGCGAACCTGTCCCGGTCCCTGCCCGACCACGTGGACGCCGACCTGGACCGGTCCACGTGGACGCCCGACCCCGTGTTCGGATTCCTGGCGGAGAAGGGCTCGGTCTCCCGCGAGGACATGGAGGCCACGTTCAACATGGGTGTGGGCATGGTGGCGATCGTGGCGGCGGAATCCGCCGAACGCGCCCTGGAGGTGCTCGCCGAACGCGGTGTCCCCGCCTGGCGGCTGGGAACGGTGACGTCGGGTTCCGGCCGGGCCCACCTGAACGGTGACCACCCGGGCGTGTGAGAAAAGGACACGAACATAGCCGGTGCGAACCACCGCAGTGGTTCGCACCGGCTATATCCACCTGTCCGGCCCGGCCCCCGTGGGGACCGGTGGTGTCCACAGGTCGGCTGTGTTGTCCGAGCGACCTGGAAGCCCCTGTCCGACGTCTTACTTGTCGGACTCCGAGTACTTATCGACGAGATCCGCGTAACGGTCGATCAGGTCGTCGTGAGAATCCGCGTAGGTATCGTCCGGAACAGGTCCGGGAGATCCCTCATCCTCAGCGACACCCAGCTCCGACCGCAGCCGATCAAGATCGGTCCCACCGGTGCTGTACTTGAGCTTCCGGGCGACCTTCTGCTGCTTGGCCTTGGCTCGGCCGCGCCCCATTGGCTCGACCCCCTCAACGATGGAGTTCCGACAGAACGCCGGATCACTTAACCAACCCGACTATCGGGCTGACGGCCGTCAAACGCCACTGACGACAGGCGTCAGCTTACGTACACGTACAACCGTACCTGGTCGGGCCCCGCCGTGCCTACGCCACCCGGGTGTGACGGATGTGGTGCGCGGCCCGGGCTCCACCCGATTCCCCTTCGGTCAGCGCCGTGGAAACCCCCCCAAGAGCGGGGGAACGGGGGCTTCGGGCGTGGCGAGCGCCACATGCCGGGATGTGTGTCACGATGCGTTCCGTGCTGCCCTACACCGCCTATCTCCGCGTCTATCAGCCGATCGAGTCCTTCGGACCGAGCGAGCGGGATCACTGGGAGGGGTACGCCGCCTCGCCCGACCGCCCCCGTCGCGCGCAGGCCCTGGCGGCCGAGCAGGCGGAGAGCCTGGGCAGGCTGACGGTCACCCCGCCGGTGGTGGCCCCGGCCGTGGAGAGCGCGAACGCCTATCTCCGGCGGGTGGACGGAAGGCTGTACGTGTGCCCGTGGGAGACCCGGCTGCGTTCGTGGCGGGCGTTCACCGAGTTCACCGAGGAGACGGCGCCGGCGTTGAGCGAGGCCTTCGTGCCGGAGCGGGAGGCCGAACGCGTCGAGGCGGACTATCGGGAGTGGCGGGCCTCGGGTGCGCGGATCCGTCCGGGGATCCTGTCGAGCAACTGGGTGATACCGGTGCCGTGGTTCGTGCCGTTCTCGGACGGGGAGCGCCGCCTGGTGCCCTCCGCGGGACCGACCCGGGCCCTGGTGTACCTGACGCGGAGCGCGACGGGCCTGGAGCGTCTGGAGCGCACGGCGGCGGTGCTGAGCGAGCGCGTCGGGCGGCACGCGGTGTCGGCCTCGACGGAGCGGCTCATCGATTGGCTGCGGACGGTGGCCCATCCGAAGTCCCTACTGGAGCTGGACTACGGCGGTCTGCCGCACCTGCTCGACGACGAGCGGCTGACGCAGGACCGGTCGGTGGCCGAGGTGGCGGAGGCGGTGCGGGCGCTGGAGAAGGGCGACGCGGGGCGGGTGAGGGAGCTGCGGGATCGACTGCTTCGCCGGTGGAGGTCGATCCGCGCCCTGGAGCACGCCAACTGAGGGTGATGGAATGCCCACTTTTTCGTGGACATCCACCCCAATTCCGTCGTGAAATTCGCGCAAGGGCACACCGACGACGCGCCGTTCGCCAACCTGGTACACCAGGTTTCTTCCTCCACGAGCCGGTTGTTTTCGCACGTGACAACGGTGCGAGCCCGGACGTCGTCCGCGCACGACATCAAGCGTGGTGAAACTGGGCATAACGCCCGTTAGGGATCGACGTAGACTGTAGTCGTCCGATCACTGAAAGCACGCTCGACCACCGGAGAACCCCTACCGCGCGGGCGATCCCGCGCGACCCGACCACCCGAGGGAAGTGCGTGGAGGGGAAGCCCACCTCTCCGTCCCCCACCCCTCCGCCTCGGGGCCCACCGGAGGCGCGACCCCTCCGCCGGAAGCCTGAAGGCGGTTTTCGGTCAGGTCGCCGTAGCACTTCGTGCTCTCCGGATCGAGAAAAACGAGGCCCGAGAACGAAGTTTTGACCGAATACGCCACATGCCACTAAACGTGTCGCTAGAATCACTTAGCGTGACGCGACCACGGGCGGCTTTCCGAGGCCTCCCACGCGCAAAGTTGCTAGGAGTGGTCGCATAATCACCTCGGGTGATGCCAATATGGACCTAGAGGAACTATTGGACATCCGGGCGCAGCGCCAGGATCACAGGCTCAAGGATCGGCACACAGATCCAGGAGGAGAGGCCGTACACATGTCAACTCGCACGCCCGAGGCGGAGCCCCTGTTGACCCCCGCCGAGGTTGCCACCATGTTCCGCGTGGACCCCAAGACCGTGACACGCTGGGCCAAGGCGGGCAAGCTGACCTCGATCCGCACCTTGGGCGGACACCGTCGCTACCGTGAGACGGAGGTCCGTGCCCTGCTGGCCGGCATCCCCAGCCAG
This sequence comes from Nocardiopsis sp. N85, assembly GCF_028882275.1. Taxonomy (GTDB): domain Bacteria; phylum Actinomycetota; class Actinomycetes; order Streptosporangiales; family Streptosporangiaceae; genus Nocardiopsis; species Nocardiopsis lambiniae. The sequence goes on along the minus strand of NZ_JARBUT010000024.1, from coordinate 62,552 downwards.
CGTACGGAGTGATCTCCCCGGTCTGAGCCGCTTCCGGGGGGAACGGCCGGACTGGCTCCGGCCGCCGATACAGGCTGACAAGACCCGAGGGCGGGCCTTCCACGGAGAAGGCCCGCCCCTTCCGCGTTCCACGCGCCGTGCCGCTCTCCGCGTCCCGGGAGGTACCGGGCGACCGGGGTGCGCGCCGGGACCCGCCGGCCCGCCCTCGTCCCGGGGCGCACCCGCCCCGACCTGCGGGTGGGACATTCGTACCGGGCAGGACCGTACATTTCCCTCTGCCCGGGGGCCTACGGCCCTCCGTAGCGTTCGGGGCATGCACACGACGCACGCGGCACCCCCGGCCGTGACACTGAGCGGGGTCGTCAAGGAGTTCGGCGCGGTACGCGCCGTGGACGGGGTGGACCTCGCCATCGGCGCGGGTGAGCGGGTGGCCCTGCTCGGCCGCAACGGCGCCGGCAAGTCCACCGTCGTCGACATGCTGCTCGGGCTGAACACACCGACGTCCGGGACCGTCGGCCTGTTCGGCGGTTCCCCCCGCGAGGCGGTCGACGAAGGCCGGGTCGGAGCGATGCTCCAGGACATCCGGCCGATCCCCCGGGTCACCGTCCGCGAACTGGTCGGGTTCGTCGCCCGTACCCACCGCCGCCCGATGCCGGTCGCCGAGGCCCTCGCACTGGCCGGGCTGACCGAGGTCGCCCGCCGCCGCGCCGACCGGCTCTCCGGCGGCCAGACCCAGCGGGTGTGCTTCGCCCTCGCCCTGGTCGGCGCCCCCGGGCTACTGGTCCTGGACGAGCCCACCGCCGCCTTGGACGTGGCCGCCCGCCGCGCCTTCTGGGAGACGATGCGCGTCCTCACCGACCGCGGCACCACCGTGCTCTTCTCCACGCACCACCTGGAGGAGGCCGACCTCAACGCCGACCGGGTCGTCGTCATCGACCGGGGCCGGATCGTCGCCGACGACACCGGGGAGCGGATCCGCCGCTCGTTCGGCACCGGGCTCGTGTCCTTCACCCGGCCCGCCGGGACGGACCTCCCGGAGGGGCTGGAGACCCTGCCCGGGGTCGTGTCCGTGGAGGACCTCGGCGGTCGGATCCGGCTGCGCACCACCGACTCCGACGAGACCGTGCACGCCCTGGCCGGGCTCACCCGGGTGCGCGACCTGGAGGTCGCCACCGCCGGGCTGGAGGAGGCCTTCATCGGCATCACCTCCGGCGCCGACACCGTTCCCGCCCCCCGGAAGGCCGACCCCCGATGATCCGCACCGTCACCCTCCTGTCCGCCTACGTCGGTCTGGAGATCCGCCGCACCTACCGTGATCCCGGCTTCGTGGTCTTCGGGCTCGGCACCCCCGTGCTGATGTACGTGCTGTTCACGAGCATCGGCCGGGGATCCCAGCCGGTCGACGCCGGGTGGGCGCTGACGTCCATGGTGGGCCTGGCCGCCTACGGCGCGCTCGGCGCCGGGCTGTCGGCCGGCAGCGCCGTCGCCGAGGACAAGTCCACCGGGTGGCTGCGCCTGCTGCGACTGCTGCCCCTGCGCCCGGGTCTGATCGTGGCCGGGCGTGCGGTCACCGGTTCGCTCATGGTGCTGCCCGCCGTCCTGTTGGTCCTGCTCACCGGGATGCTCCTCAACGGGGTCCGGCTGGAGCCCTGGCAGTGGCCCGCCCTGGCACTGATGCTCTGGGCGGGTTCGCTGCCGTTCGTACTGCTGGGCATCGCCAACGGGTACCGGCTGTCCCCCTCCGCCGCCGGGACGACCAACGTCGTGGTGAACCTGGTACTGGCGCTGTTCGGCGGCCTGTGGTTCCCGATCTCGGAGTTCCCCGCCGTGTTGGCGGCCGTCGCGGCCTGGTCCCCGGGGCACCTGTTCGGTTCCCTGGGGTGGGACACCGTGGCCGGGGGCGCGCCCGCTCCCGGTACCGTGGCGGGGTCGCTCGGATGGACCCTGCTCTTCGGGGCCTACGCGGTGCACTCGTTCCTGCGACCGGCGACGAAGGGGTAGGACGCCATGGATCAGCCGAGGGACGGGGGCTGCGGTCTCGGGGACGTGCCGGATCCCCTCTCGCACCCCGGACCCACGGGACGCACCGCGTTCCTGCCCGGTCTGCTGCTGACCGCGGGCGCCGTCACCGACCTGTTCGGCGGCGCCCCGTGGCCGTGGCTCGGCGGTACCGGGCTGGTGCTGTTCGCGGCCCTGTACGCCGGCGTGGTCACCCGGGACCCCACCCGGCCCCGGCGGGCCGATCGGGGGGTCGCCATCGTGCTCGTCGTCCTCACCGTGCTGGCCGTCGTGCTGTCCCTGGCCTACGGCGGGACCTGGGTGTTCCTGTTCATGATGGCGGCGCTCGCCTGTGGGACCGCCCTGCCCACGGTGCCGCTGGTGGGGGCGCTGATCGTCCTGGGCGGGTCGGCGGGGGTGATCTCCGGGCACCGGAGCGACGAACTGTGGCTGCCGATGGTCTCCGGGTACGGGACGTTCATCTCCGGGATCATGGTGGCCGCGCTGCTCGGCCTCGGGGAGACCGTGCGCGAGCTGAGCCGCACCCGGGAGGAACTGGCCCTGGCGGCGGTCGACCGGGAACGGCTGCGGTTCTCCCGGGACCTGCACGACCTGCTCGGGCACAGCATGTCGGTGATCGTGGTCAAGGCCGAGGCGGTGCGGCGGCTGGCCCCGCGCGACGCCGCGGCGGCGGCCGCGCAGGCCGCCGACATCGAGGAGGTGGGACGGCGGTCCCTGACCGAGATCCGGGAGGCCGTGTCGGGGTACCGGGAGAGCGGGCTGACCCACGAACTGGACCGGGCCCGCTCGGCGCTGGCGGGCGCGGGCATGACGGCGACGGTACGGCGTTCGGGGCCTCCGCCTCCGACGGAGGCCGAGGCGGTGCTCGGATGGGTGGTGCGCGAGGCCGTGACGAACGCGATCCGGCACAGCGGCGCCTCGAACGTGGAACTGGTCGTGGCGCACGAGGACGGGAACGCCCGTGTCACCGTGACCGACGACGGATGCGGACGGTCCCCCGGCCCGGAGGGCGGGCCCGGGTCACGGAGCGGCCCCGGAGTCGGGAACGGCCCGGAGGACGGGCCCGCGCCGGCGGAAGGCGCGCGGAACGAAGCGGGGGACGGGAACCGGAGCGGCCCGGAGGACGGGCCCGCGCCGACGGAAGGCGCACAGGACCGACCAGGAGACGAAGACCTCCCGGAGGGCGGGCGCGGACGTGGGAAGGGCCTCACGGACGGTCCGTTCGGCGGGAAGGCGCCCTGGGGCGGCGGGCACGGCCTGACCGGCCTGGGCGAGCGGCTGGCCCTGGCGGGCGGACGGCTGGAGAGCGGGAACGCGCCCGGGGGCGGGTTCCGGGTGTCGGCGGAGCTGCCGACCGGTCCGGGAGCAGACGGCCCCGCCGCGGGGGAAGGCACCGGGAACGGGGCCGGGACCGTGCCCTAGGGTGTCCCGCATGACCGATGCCGGCGGCCCCTCCCCCTCCCCCGCCTCCCCGATCCGGGTCCTCCTGGCCGAGGACCAGGGGATGATGCGCGACGCCATGGCCCTCCTCCTGGGGTTGGAGGAGGACCTGGAGGTCGTGGCCCTGGTCGCGGACGGCGAGGCGATCGTTCCGGCCGCCGTGGAACACCGGGTCGACGTCGCCGTCCTGGACATCGAGCTGCCCGGTCGCAGCGGCCTGGAGGCCGCCGCGGAACTGCGGAAGCGGTCGCCGTCCTGTCGGATCCTCATCGTCACCACGTTCGGTCGCCCCGGGTACCTGCGCCGGGCGATGGAGGCGGGCGCGGCCGGGTTCCTGAGCAAGGACGGGCCCGTGGAGGAACTGGCGGCGGCGATCCGGAGGGTGGCCGCGGGCGGGTCGGTCATCGATCCGGTGCTGGCGGCCGCCGCGCTGGGTTCGCAGCCCGACCCGCTGACGGCCCGGGAACGCCAGCTGTTGACGGCCGCGATGGACGGCTCGACGGTGGCGGACATCTCGGCCCGGCTGCACCTGTCGGAGAGCACCGTCCGCAACTACCTGTCGTCGGCGATCGGCAAGACGGGCACCCGCAACCGGACGGAGGCGGCGCGGGTCGCCCACGAGAAGGGGTGGCTCTGACCCGGGGAGCGCGGCGTCCCCCGGCCCGGCGTCAGTCCTCGATCCGGTCGTCCATGGCCGTGGTGCGCTTGCGGGCGAGGAAGGTGGCGGCGGATCCGCCGCCGATCGCCACCACGGCCGCGGTGACCAGGGCGGCCAGGGAGCCGCCGGTCATCGCCAGGTCGCCGTTGGAGCGCTCCTGCGCCTGCGGGGAGGAGCCCGACCGGTCGTCCGGGCTCGCGGAGGCGCCGGCGACGTAGGTGGAGCCCAGCGCCCAGGAGTCGGCGAAGTCGACCGCGAATCCGTTGCCGTCGTCGGCGTCGCCGACCCGCACCGACACGGTGAGCCGGGAGCGGGTGCCCTGCCCCCGCCAGTCCGGGTCCTGGTCGTCGAAGGTCTCCTGGGTACGGAGGAACCGGACCGCGACGGGGACCTCCTCGATCACCTCGCCCTCCTCGTCCAGAACCACCAGGACGTCCTCGACGACGTAACCGTCGCCGGCGTCCTCCAGCGGTTCCAGGGGGACACCGAAGGCGGTGAGGGCGCCGTGCTCGAAGGTGGTGCCGGTCCGGCCGTCGAACCCGGCGGAGGCCGTGGTCACGATGTCGGAGACGGAGATCTCCAGGGTGTTGTCGGCGGAGACCCGGCGTGTGTCGGCGTCGTCGAGCGCGACGACCTCGCCCCCGTCCGGACTCGGGGAGGGGCCGGGGCTCTCCGACTCCTCGCCGAGGAGCGTGTCGTCGCCCTCGGCGGGCGGTCGCTGGGGGCGGGGGCCGTCCTCGCCCTCGGGCGTGGGCACGTCCTGGTGGGGGGCCTCCCCGTCACCGGGGGTCGGGGTCTCCGTCGGGGAGGAGGGGGCCAGGTCGAGATCGGCGGGCACGTCGATCATCCCGAGGGCGACCAGGTCGATCACGGTGAGACGGAGGACCGCGGACTCGACGACGGCGGTGGATCGGGCGCCGTCGTCGTCGATGACGGTGTGGCTGGAGCCCTCGATGTCGATGTAGGGGGCGAGCGGGCCGAACACGTCGGTGGTGTCGCCCCGCTCCTCGTTCTCCCCCCCGAAGCCGACCGCGGTCGAGTAGCCGGCCACGACGTCGCCGTTGGCGGCCCAGGCCTGGGCGTTGCCCCACACGAGCGGGTCCACGGCGGCGGCCGACGTCGCGGCCGCGGGCGCGGGCACGGTCAGACCGAACGCCGCCGCGAGCGCGACGAGCGCGGTGCCGTCGAAGAGGCGGCGTCCTGTCGTTCTGGCGGGGGTCACCACGGCACTCCTGTTGGCTCTGGGGGATGTCCGGCCCTGCGGCCGGCCCGTGACCGGAGCCCGAAGTGACAGGTCACGGGGGGTCGCGTCGGTCTGCGGAGGACCGGTGCGCGACACACGGGGCGGCGGGGGTGACGGCCTTTCCGCCCCGGAGGAGGGGCCGTGCGGGGTGGGAACGCGTGGCACGCCCCCACCGCGAGCCTAACCGCTCGATCACGAAACGGAAACCGTCTCGCGACGCGTGATCGCTCACCGTGATGTTTCGGACACCGGATCAACGAGCCGGGGAGCGCCCGGGTTCCGCCCCTTGAAACGGCCGGGGAGACCGACAGGATCACGGTGTCCGAAATCACGAACGGCCCCGGGGAGGGGATCCCCGGGGCCGGACGTGTCATCGATTCATCGACCGCACGCGGCCGACGACCCGACGGTCATCGTCGACTAGTTGTCGCCGTTCTCCTCGGCCGGAGCCTCGGTGGCGGTCTTCTTGCGACGGGCCAGGTAGGCGGCGGCGCCACCACCGGCGGCGATCGCGGCACCGGCGGCGATCAGGCCACCGATCGGGCTACCGGTCGTGGCCAGGGCCTCGGAGGGCTTGGCGGCCGGCTCCTTCTCGGCGGGCTTCTCGGCGGGCTTCTCCGGGCGCGGCTTCTCCTCGCCGTCGCCACCACCGTTGTCGCCGTCCTCGTCGATCGTCAGGACGCCGGCACCGGTCTCGGCGACGGTGATCCAGTCGACCAGCTCGTCGTCGACGATCATGTTGTAGTCGAGGACGGTGTAGGCGTCGTCCCAGACGTAGCCCTCGAACTCGGTGGGCTCCTCCCACTGGATGACCTCGGGGGTCAGCGAGAAGTCGGTGCCCTCGGGGACGGTGATGTAGTTGACGCTGCCCTCGTTGACCTGACGGTCGACCGAGCCGTCCCACTTCTGGGTGGTGGTGACGGAGACGCCGCTGATGGTCGCCTCGACCAGGACCTCGTCGGAGCCGTCCACCAGGTCGCTGTTGGTCTCGTCCAGCACGAGCGGGGCGAGCGCCTCGTCGGCCTCCTCGGCCTCGGGGGTGGCGCTCGGGGACTCGGAGGGCTCCGGGGAGGGAACGGTCTCGTCGTCCTCGTCGGCCGGCGGCGTGGTGGGAGCGGGCTCGTCGGTGTCGCCCTCGCCGGAGGTGTCGTCACCCTCCTGCTCTTCGGGGGCCTGGTCCTCGGAGGGGCTCGGCTCCTCGGTGGGCTCCTCGGTCTCCTCGTCCTCGTCCTCCTCCTCGTCCTCGATCTCCAGGTCGCCCTCGATGTCGGCGACGGTGATCTGGATGCGGACCGAGGAGACCTGGACCGTGGAGCTGACACCGGAGGCGTTCACCGTGGAGGAGGTGGTGCCCTCCAGGGAGACCCAGCCGTAGTCGACGGAGAAGGAGTCCGCGGAGGTACCGTCCTGGGTCTCGACGAAGCCGGCACCGCCCAGGGAGGCGGCGTAGCCCCAGCCGTACTGCTCCACATCGGCGGCGGCCGGAAGGGCCGTGGCGATGCTCAGCGCACCGAGGGCGGCGAAAGCGGCACCGCCCTGAATGATGCGACGCGCGGCGATCTTGGAAGTGGTCTTCAAATCAATCCTCTAGGGGATCCCGACCCGTGCTCAGCGGATCGACCTGGTCCAGTGCAACGCTCTCGGGCGTGTGCTGCCACGGCGGCGGGGGACTGGGCGCCAGGGTGCGGATGGGGATGGTGGAAGGCGTGGAAAAGCGCCTTCCACCTGGGAGAACAGCGGTCGCGACCTGGACGGAGGGGCCTGCGGAACCGTACGGGAGAGTTCCCGTTTCCTCGTCAATCACCCTACAACAGAGGAAAGCCCGAAAACATCCGAAATTGGATAACAAGCAGATTACAGGGGAAACTCGGCTACACTGAGCAGTGGATCGTATCCGTTCTCAAAATTTTTCCGTATCATGTAAACCAAACCATTGCTCAAGCGTCTTAATAAGAAGGCCTCTACTCCGATAGGGGTGATCCGCCCGGTTCGCCCGGTAGGTTGAGGGCATGCCCGTCTCCGCACCGCCAGGACCCCGGAGCCGCGCCACCCGCGCCCTGTACTCCGCCTCCCTCGTCGTACTCTTCGCCGCCGGCTGCTCGTCGGCCTCCGGAGCCGCGCCCGGCGCCGACCCCACCGCCGCGCTCCCGCTGCCCGCACCCGAGGACGGCTCCTCCGACGGCGGACCCACGGGCACGGACGAACGCGATGAACCCGGCGAGGACGCTCTCGTGGGCGACGGTCCGCTCCACGACCGGATCGTCGTCATCGACCCCGGTCACAACGGCGGCAACGCCTCCGCGACCACCGAGATCAACCGCCTCGTCCCGGCCGGCCCCCGGGAGAAGGCCTGCGACACCGTGGGCGCCGAGACCGGCTCCGGTTACGCCGAGCACCTCTTCAACTGGGAACTCTCCCTCCTGGTCAAGGAACGGCTGGAGGCCGACGGCGCCACCGTGGTCCTCACCCGGGAGGACGACGAGGGCGTCGGCCCCTGCATCGACGAGCGCGCCGAGATCGGCAACGAGGTCCGGGCCGACGCCGCCCTGTCCATCCACGCCGACGGCGGCCCCGCGTCCGGCCGCGGTTTCCACGTGATCGTGCCGGGTGAGGTCGAGGGCTTCACCGAGGACATCGTGGCCCCCTCCCTCCTCCTCGCCGAGGACCTGCGCCGCGAGTACCGCGAGGGCTCCGACATCCCCTACGCCGACTACCTGGCCGAGGACGGCCTGGACGAGCGCACCGACCTCGGCGGTCTCAACATGTCCACCGTGCCGAAGGTGTTCCTGGAGGCCGGGAACATGCGCAACGCGGAGGACGCCGCCCTACTGGAGGACCCCGAATGGCAGGAGCGGGCGGCCTCCGCGATCGCCCGCGGGCTGGCCATGTACCTCATGCGCGACTGACGCTTCACCACGCGTCCGCTGTCGGCCACGAAACCCCTCCGCTATGGCGTGCGCCACGCCCCATCGGCATAATGCGGGCATGAACTCCCCCCGGCGGTTCCGGACTCCGACATCGTGCCGCGCGGCCACCACCGTGGTCAGGTCACCGACCCGCCGCACCGTGCGATCACGACGCCGACCGTCGGCACCGGGATCCGGCCGCACCCGGACACCCCGGCGGGAACCCGGCCGATCGGCTCGGCCGAGCCCGTCTCCACGGAGTTCGACGTGGTCCTGCGCGGATTCGACCGCACCCGGGTCGCCGACCCGGTCGAGAACCTCGCGCGCGACATCGCCCACCTGGAGGCACGCGGCGAGAACTCCGCCGCACCACCCGTTCCCCACCCCGCCCCGACGACCGCCGGCCCTCCCGTGACACGACCGGCGTTCGACGTCGTGCCGCGGGGGTACGAACGCGCACAGGTCGCGGACCTCCTCGACCGGGCGTTCGCCACCCTGACCGCCCGCTCCGGGCCCCCGCCTCCGTCGAGGTCCCGGTCGGAACACCGCACGTCTCCTCGGCCGAGCCCGGATCGGTGGCACTCGACGTGGTCCCGCGCGGCTACGACCGTCGCCGGGTCCACGAGGTGATCACCGACCTCGCGACGCACATCGCGCGGGCGAAGGCACGAGTCGGGCGAGGATGACCACCCTGAGAACCTCGTGAACTGCACAATGGAAACCATGCCTCTGACACCGGCGGACATCCGCGACAAGAAGTTCCACACGGTGCGCCTACGCCCGGGATACAACGAGGAGGACGTCGACGCGCTGCTCGACCGGATCGAGACGACGCTCATCGCCTTGGAGGGCGGCCCGCGCAAGGGTCCGCTCATCACGGCCGACGAAGTGCGCAACGCGCGCTTCCGGACCACCCGGCTGAGCCCGGGGTACCGCGAGGACGAGGTGGACGACTTCCTCGACGTCGTGGTGGCCGATCTGGCCGGACGCGGTCTGGGCCGGTCGGGGGCGATGACCCCGCCGCTGCCACCGCGCCCGGCGGCGACGCACGACCCTCGACCTCGGGACCACCCCCACCAGGAGCCGGCGGGGGGCGGTCGGTCGCCGGGGGCGGCACCGCAGTCCCGGCTGACGCCCGAGCACGTACGGGAGCAGCAGTTCGCGACCACGCGGCTGACCACGGGTTACAACGAGCAGGAGGTCGACGACTTCCTGGACCGGGCCGAGTTCACACTGGAGGTGCTCCAGCGGGGACGGCCCGACCGGGCGACACTGACCTCGGCGGACGTGGAGCGGGTCCAGTTCTCGACCACGCGGGCCCGGCCGGGATACGACCCGGCTCAGGTGGACCGGTTCCTGGACGCGCTCGCCGACGAACTGCGCAGGTACGAGCAGCGCTGAATCGAACGTCCGAAGGAGGCGCGGCCGGCCGGGAGGAACCGGGAAAACGTCGACGCGATCGGTTGTTGACACGCCGTCACGATCTAAGCCCATCCTCGGGGAAGCGGAAAGTAATATTTGGACACAGGGAGTAACCGACCCTGATCTTTCCTGATCCGCGTCCGGAGGGGAGGCCGTCCATGTCCTGTCCCATGCCCGTTCCAGGTCGTTCCCATGGTTGCTCGGCGCACGGGGTGAGCGGCTGCGGCTACGTTCCGGAGAACCGGTACCCGTCCGCCCCGTACTGTCGTTCCGTCCGGCCGGACGGTCGTGGACCCTACGAGCTGGGCGAGGGCGAGGAGATCGTCCCGGCGCCGGCCCATCCGTGGGAGGCGCCCCTGCTGCTCGTGTGCGTCGTCGCGAACCTGGTGGTCCTGGCCTCGGCCGGGCACCTGGTGGGTCTGCTGACCGGGACCTGGCGGGGGACGGTCCTGGTGGTGGTGCTCGTCCCGGCCGTCTACTGGGCGGTGCGGGGGTTGCGCCACGCCCGCCACCGGGCCGAGTCGGTGAAGGTCTCGCCCACGCAGTTCCCCGAGGCCCACCGGATCATCGTGACGCTGTCGACGGCGATGGGCGTGCGCGTCCCCGAGGCGTACGTGCGGGTCGACGGTGGCCCGGCCGACGCGGGGGCGCACGGGCTGCGCCGCTACCTGGTGTTGTCGGGGGAGCTGTTCGACGACGACGGGCGGTTGGGAGATCCCGACGCGTTGGCGTTCGCGGTGGCCCACCAACTGGGGCACGTGGTGGCCGGGCACACGGGGTTCTGGCGCCGGGTCGCGGTACTGGGCGCGGACCTGGTCCCGCTGCTGGGCGCGGCGTTGGCGCGCTGTTCGGAGTACACGGCGGACAACCACGCCTACGCGCACTTCCCGGAGGGAGCGCACACCGTGCGGGCGCACGCGGGCGGGGCCCGGCTGTACCCCCGGGTCAACATGGGCGAGATGGCCGACCGGGCGCGCACGGACCGGGGATGCTCGCTGCTGCTCTACCACCTGTTGTCGCGACGCCCGAGCAACGTGCGCCGCATGGCCGCGTTGCGCGACCGGGGCCGCCGGGGCCGGATCTTCCTCTGAGGGACCGTCGCGGCCGGTCGCGGCGCCCGGACCCGGCGAAGGCGGATCAGCGGACGTAGAAGGGTTCGGCGCGGGACTCTCGGGCGTAGCCGATGCGGTCGATGATCCGCGACGACATGGCCGGGAGTGCGTCGGGCGCGAACCAGCCGACTTCGAGGGTCTCGTCGCCGCTCACGTCGGGGGCGCCGCCCACCGGGCGGCAGCGGAACGCCAGGTCCAGGAACTGGACGCGGTCTCCGTTGGGATAGACGTAGGGGTCCTCGCCGAGCACGCTGACCAGCCGTTCGACCTCGACGATCAGGCCGGTCTCCTCGCGCGCCTCGCGCACGACCGCCACCGCGGGCTGCTCCCCCGGTTCGAGGATGCCGCCGGGAGGGGCCCAGCGACCGTCGTCGGCCCGCCGGTGCAGCAGCACGTTGTCGTCGGCGTCCAGCACGACGGCGGTCACCCCCACCAGGGGGACCAGGGCGGGGCCGATCTGGCGGCGCAGCTCGCGCAGGAACTCGGGAACGGGCATACCCCGAGGCTAGGGCATCTCCCCCGGACGCCCACCCCGCCGCGCGACGCCCCGGTGCGCCCACCCCCGGGAGGCCCTCGACGGGCGGCCACGGCCGACGGCACCCTCTTCTGCGGCGTTCTCATCGGTCGACCGGAGAGACCGCCCCGTCTCCTCCTTCGTCCTTGCGGCGGACACGCTCGCCCACCCCCGGGAGGCCCTCGACGGGCGGCCTCCGACACGGCCGCCCCGGGCCCCTCACGGGCACGGCACGCCCCGACCCCCACCCCCGCGCGCGGCACGGAACGCGGCGTACTCGTCGGCGAGGATCGACATGAGGATCGCGTCGTGCCACTCCCCGTCCCACCGCAGGGCCTGGCGCCACACGCCCTCGCGGACGAACCCCGACTTCTCGTAGGAGCGCCGTGCCCGGGGATTGAAGTCGAACACCTCCAGGGCGACCCGGTGCAGGCCCGCCACCGTGAAGGCGTACTCCAGGACCAGATCGGTGGCGGCGGTGCCGTAGCCCTTGCCGGTGACGGCGGTTCCGCTGAGCGCGATCCGGTAGCCGACCGACGCGTTGTCGGGATCCAGGTCGATGAGCGCGCACTCGCCCACCGGCGCGCCGCCGACCCGTTCGAAGACGACCCAGTCGGCGCGGTCGTGGTGGTCGGGGCGGGTGCGGGCCCACTCCGTCAGTTCCTCCTCGGTGAACTCGCGGTGGGTACCGGTGAGGCGACGCACCTCCGGGTCCATGTCCAGTGCGGCGGCGATGAACGGGACTCCGGTCTCGGCGTCGAGCGGGCGGAGTTCGACCGCTTCGCCGGTGAGGACGGGCTGGTCGCGGAAGACGTCTGCGGGGATCACGCACGCGATCCCACCATCGATCCCGGATGCCCGGCAAACGGTTTTCGGTCCGCCCGGTACGATCCGGACACGGCAGCGGTCCGTTGACGAGGGAGGCCCCGTGTCGATCGGTTCGGGAACGGTGGGTCTGCGCACGGTCCGCGAGGCCAATCTGGGCGTCGTGCTGCGCACCGTCCGGGAGTCGGCGCCGTGTTCGCGGGCGGCGGTGGCGGCGGCGACCGGTCTGAACAAGACGACCGTCTCCAGCCTGGTCGCCGATCTGATGGCGCGCGGCCTGATCCGGGAGACCGGGGAGACCGCGCAGAACGGGGTGGGCCGTCCCGGGGTGCTGCTGGCCTTGGACGACTCCTCGGTGGCGGCGCTGGGCCTAGAAGTCAATGTCGACTACCTGTCGGTGGTGGCGGTCGACCTGGTACAGCGGGAGCTGACGAGTCGGCACATGCCGTTCGACGCCCGAGCGGCGGGGCCCGACGAGAGCGCGCGGCGCATCGTCGCGGCGCTGCGCGAGGTGATGGCCGATCCCTCGGTGCGGGGGCGGACCGTGGTCGGCGCCGGGATCGCGGTGCCGGGCCTGGTGGACGCGCCCACCGGGACCGTGCGCCGGGCACCGAACCTGGGCTGGTCGGACTTCCCCCTGGGTGCGCGGACGGACGTGCTCGGTTTCCCGGTGCGGGTGGACAACGACGCCAACCTGGGGGCGATCGCCGAGTACCGGGTGGGATCCTTCGCCGGTACGCCCGATCTGGTCTACGTCACCGGTGAGGTCGGCATCGGCGCGGGGGTGCTCACCGGTGGTTCCCTGCTGCGCGGGGCCGGCGGGTTCGCCGGGGAGCTGGGGCATCTGGCGCTGGGGCCGGACGGCCCGGAGTGCTCGTGCGGGCGGCGCGGGTGTCTGGAGGCGTCGGCGGGCATCGGCGCGATCCTGCGCGACGCGGTGCCCGACCTGGCTCCGGAGCGTCCGCTGCCCGGCGCCGACGTGGCGGCGCTGGTGGACGCGACGGTGGGTCGGGCCGTGGCCGGGGACGGGACGGCGGTGTCCGCGTTGGAGCGGGCCGGCATCCGGTTGGGCCAGGGCCTGGCGGCACTGGTCAACCTGGTCGACCCGGGACTGGTGCTCCTGGGCGGGTACTTCGTGCCCATGGGGCCGTGGTTGTTGCCGTCGTGCCGGACCGCGCTGGCGTCGGGGGTGTTCGCGCCGGACGCGGGCGGGTGCCGGGTGGAGCCGTCGTCGCTGGGGTTGAGCGCGGCGGCGCGGGGCGGGGCCGCCGGGGTCATCCACGCCCTGGACTCGGGTGCGCTACCGTTGCCGGCGGCGGTGGGACCGTAGCGCAGAGGTCGTCGCGCCCGGTCTCCAGAACCGGGAGGACGCCGGTTCGAATCCGGCCGGCCCCTCCGTCCCCTCCTCCCTCCGTTCCCGCTACCCTCGTCGCGTGGCGGGGGCGTAGCGCAGAGGTCGTCGCGCCTACACGGCATGGAGGAGGACGTCGGTTCGAATCCGACCGCCCCCGCCGCCCCGGTTCCTCTCCCACCCCGCACATGCGAGAACGCCCCAGAGCCGGGGCGACACCGACGCGTCACCGGCGGGTATCGCTAGACTCCCTGCTCGGCAGGGCCGTAGCGCAGAGGTCGTCGCGCCGGACAGCGAGTTGGAGGACGTCGGTTCGAATCCGACCGGTCCTGCCGCCTTCTCTTCTTCACGTCCGGAGGCCTCGGTCGGCTCCGCCCACCGGCCCGAGCACGATCGAGCGGTGGAATGGTGATGACCGAAAAGACGCCCGTACGCTGCCCCGCCATCGAGCACCCCGATCTGCCCCGGGCGGATCCGGCCGCTCTGGAACCGCTGCTGGCCAGGCTGGCCGATCCGGCCCCGGTCACGGAGGACGAGACGTTCCCGTCGGGGACGTTGCGCCCCGACGGTCGGGTGGACCTGTGCAAGCAGGGTCTGGGACCGCCCGGTGCCCGGCGGGTCGTCCCGGCCGCCGCGACCTCGCCGCACGCCGCCCACCTCCTGCTCGGCACCAACGCCATCGGGTCGGAGGGCGCCCGCGTGCTGGCCGACGCCCTCGCCGGTGAGCACGGCCTCCAGACCCTCTACCTGGGCTGCAACCGGATCGGCGCGGACGGTGCGGTCGCCCTCGCCGACCGGCTCGCCGACGACGACACCGTGCGGGCCCTGTGGCTCAAGCGCAACCCGGTGGGCGACGAGGGCGCGCGTGCGGTCGCCGGGGCACTGGCCCGCAATCGCCGCCTGCGCTCCCTGGACCTGGTGAACACCGGGGTGGGCGCCGAGGGGCTGCGGTCCCTGCTGGAGACGCTGGTGGTCCGTGCGGCCCCGATGGAACGACTGTTCCTGGGCGGCAACGGGCTGGGCCCCGACAGCGCCGCCCTGCTGGCCGCGTTCCTGCGCGACGCCGGGGTGCGCGAACTGTACGCGCCCGCCAACCACCTCGGCGACGAGGGCGCGCGGACGATCGCCGCCGCCGTCGCCGACCTGGACCGCCCGGTGACCCTGGGCCTGGGCGGCAACGGCATCGGCGCGGAGGGGGCGTTCGCCCTGGCCGGGGCCCTGGGCGGCATCGAGGCGCTGGACCTGGGACGGCCCCGGTCGCAGCGGGCGCTGGGCGCCCCGTCGAACGAACTGGGCGACGCGGGTGTGACGGCGCTGGCCGAGGCCATCCCGGACAGCCCGCTGCGCCGTCTGGAGGTGCGCCACACCGGTTTCGGTTTCCCGGCCGCCTCCGCGCTGTCCGACGCGGTGGCCCGCAGCGGACGGATGGAGTACGCGGGGCTGGGGCCGGGGCTGCCGCGCCGCACCAAGCGGACGATCGCCCGCCACCTGCGGCCCGCCCGGGGCGCGCACGACGACCTGCGCGCGATCGGGAGCCTGTACCGGTGACGTCCCCGTACCGTCACCGCTCGGCGTCGCACCGGCCGATGCGGGCGGCCGGGCTGCGCAAGGGGCGCCGCTACGGCGTGCCGCGCGCCATGATCGAGCGCGCCGCCGAGCGGCGGCTGGCGGGCGACTGGCTCGGGGCCTGCGCGGCCGCCGACATGGCGGTCGACCTGGACCTGCGGGCGCTGCGGCGCGGGTACGGCGCGGAGTTCGCCGGGACCCTGCTCGACGACCTCCGGAACCTGGTCCCGGACCTGGTGCGCTGGCACTTCCCCCGGTTCTGGCACGGGGACGGCCGCCTGCTGCCGTTGCAGCGGCTCCTGCTGTCGCGCCCCGGCGGGGACGGGGGTCCGTGGCTGTCGGTCCGCCAGGTCGACTGGCGCGTCCACGGGGCCCGGCGGCTGGTCCTGGAGGTGGCGGAGCACTCCTGGGAGGACACGATGCCGGTGCGGGCCGAGTCCGACCACCGGGTGGAGTACTGGGAGAACATCCCGCACGTGTGGGCGACCGGGCGGCACCTGTGGGACTCCCGGCGCGTGGGCGAGGCGCGCGAGCGCTGGGGCGGCGACGCCCACCGGGCACCGTTCCTGCACCCCGACGGCGCCCCGCGCGCCCTCGGTGAACTCCCCGCCGCCGACCCCGGGCCCGAGGACCCGGTGGCCCGCGCCGAATGGATCGAGGTCCTCCACGAGACCGGACGGGTCGCGGAGGCGTTCGCCGCCGCGGGGATCGACCTCGACACCTCCCCCGTGGAGATGGAGTGGGGCGACCCGGTGGACCCGGTGGAGGCCCTCTCCTACGCGCCGCTGTCGGTGTCGCGGCTCGCCGCCGAGGTCGAGCGGCTGGACGCGGCCGGGCTGGGCGACGAGCACTGGTTCCCCTACGACGCCCACAGCCGCTTCCGGATCCGGCGTTCCGGGGACGGGGCGACGTCCCTGTGGCTGGAGAAGGCCGAGGCCGGGCGGGCCCGCCGATCCTCGCGGAGGCGTGCCGGAACCGCCCGATCGACATCGACGTGCTCCGTGACGGTGCGGTCTCCCCCGACGAACTCCACCCCCTGGTGCGCGAGGCCCTCGCCCCCGCTCGCGGACCCGCCGGGGGTCCCGTCGGACCGCCCGATCCGGACCCCCCGGGCCCGGTGCGGGTGCGCTGTCGGGGTGAGTGGCACACCGTCGTCCTCGGCGTCGACGGGCCGGCCGTCCCGCACGACGAGGACGAGCTGAGGCGCGAGGCGGCCCTGCGCGCCCTGGGCGGGAGGAGCACCGGCTGTCACGCGGTCCGCGAGGCCTGGGCCACGGGATCCGGGCGGTTGCCCAAGGCGCTGCGCCTGTTCCGCGACGACCTGTTCGAACGGGTGCGGCACGGTGACACCGAGGCGGCCCTGCGCCATCTCGACGCCGGCGGCGACCCCCGCGTCCGTGATCGGAGCGGGCGGACCCTGCTGCACCACATGCACCTGCTGGACCACGAGGCACTGCTGCCACGGCTGCTGGAGGCGGGCGTGGCGGTCGACGCCCGGGACTCCGAGGAGCAGACACCGCTGTTCCGGACCACCCGACTGGGCGGCCCCCCGGCGCTGGCCCGAGCGCTGTTGGCGGCGGGCGCCGCCACCGAGGGGATCGGCGGCGACGAACGGCACGGGGACACCTTCGAGGAGGCCGTCGAGTGGCGCTCCCCGCTGGTCGAGGATCCCGAACAGTCGGACTGGGAGGCCCTGTTCGACGAACTCGACCTGTGAGCCGCCGCCGGAAAAGGCCGTGCGAGACTCCGGGAGCGCACGAAAGGATGTCCGGGAACGAACGGCGCGCGTGGGACGCGCCGATGGAGGGAACACGCTCGTGAAGTCCTCGAATCGCCGCCCCGGATCGGAGTCGCACCACCCGGAGCGGGCCGCGCGGGCGCGGCGGATCCGGCGGTACGCGGTGCCGCGCGCCATGATCGAGCGCGCCACCGAACGCCGCCTCGCCGGGGACTGGCGCGGCGCCTGCGCCGCCGCGAACACGGACGTCGCCCTCGACCTCGACGCCGTGCGCCGTGAGCGCGGCGCGGAGTTCGCCGAGGCCCTCCTCGACGACCTCCACCACCTGGCCCCCGACCTGGTCCGCTGGCACTTCCCCCGGTATCCGGCCGTGGACCGCACGTCGGTGGACTCCGACGTCCCCGTGGTCCTGTCCCGGCCTGGGCGGGACACGGGCCCCTGGCTCGTCGTGCTCCCCCTGCGGCACGCGATCGTGGCGCCGCAGCGCCTCACCCTCGCCCTGGCCGATGACGTGTACGACGCGCTGGGGGTGCGCCCGTCCCGCGTCCGGCCCCGCCCCCGGTCGTGGACGGCGGCCCGCTACCTCTGGGACGCGCGGCACGTCCACGAGACCCGCGAGCGCTGGGGCGGCGGACCCGACCGAGCACCGTTCCTGCACCCCGACGGCACGCCCCGCGCCCCCGACGAACTCCCCACCGCCGACCCCGGAACCGGCGACCCCGCCGCCCGCACCGAATGGATCGAGGGCCTTCACCGGGCCGGGCGCGTCACCGAGGCGTTCGCCGCCGCCGGCATCGGGATGCCCGAGGAGGAGTGGACGCGGACCCGGCGGTGGATGTGGACGGGGGTCTCGCCGGCCCGGATCGCCCTGGAGGCCGCCCACCTCTTCGTTTCCGGGGCCGTGCCCGGGGACATCGGCCTGCACGGACGGGTGCGCTTCGTGCCGGGCTCCGCACCGGGCCCGCCGTCCATGGAGCCCCTCCCCGCGAAGCCCGCGGACCGGGCTCCGGCCGAAGTGCCGTGGGAGTTCCCGCCGGACGTCGACGCGGTCCTGTCCGGTGTGTCCCCCGATCACCTCCACCCCGTCGTGCGCGAGGCCCTCGCCCCCGCGCGACCGCCCGCCGACGGTCCCGTCGGCCCGCCCCCGTGGGAACCCCTCGGGCCGGTCCGGGTGCGCTGTGGAAGGGAGTGGCACACCGTCGTCCTCGCGAGCGGCGGTCCGGCCATCCCGCACACCGAGGAGGAACGCCACCGCGAGGCGGCCCTGAGCGCCCTGGGCGGGAGGAGCACCGGCTGCTTCGCGGTCGCCACCGCCTGGGCCACCGGACGCGGACGGCTGCCCAAGGCGCTGCGCGCCCACCGGGCGGCGCTCTTCGAGCACATCCTGCACGGGGACGCCGAGGCCGTCCTGGCCTACCTCGACGCGGGCGGCGACCCCCACGTCCGCAACGGGGAGGGGGACTCCCTGCTCCACCACCTCACCCATGTGGACCACCGCGTCCTGCTGCCGCGTCTGCTCGACGCCGGACTCGACATCGACGACGCCCCGTCACCCGGGGACACCCCGTTGAACCGGGCGATCCGGTACGACGACACCTTTCCCCTGGTCCGGGCGCTCGTGGCGGCCGGGGCGCGCACCGACCGGATCGGCACGGGCTGGAGGGCCCCCACCTCCCTGGAGGCGTTGATCCGCCGGAACCTGGAGGAAAAGCGCTATTCCGTCCCCGGCCCCTGGGAGGATCTGCTGCGCGAACCGGAATCCCCGAGCGATCATCGGAAGAGAACGTGACCATCACCGACACACCGGCGCCGTTGGCGGCAGCCGACGACCTCACCCGACAGCTCCTCGACCGGCGGACCGAGCCCGCCGAGAACCCCCAGCTGGAGGCGCTGGCCCTGGCGGTCACCGCCAACCTGCCCGTCCTGCTGTGGGGCGAGCCCGGCATCGGCAAGTCCGCCGGGCTGGAGCGGCTCGCCACCGAGCTGGGACTGCCGCTGGAGACCGTGATCGCCAGCGTCCACGAGCCCTCCGACTTCTCCGGCCTGCCCGTGGTCGGCGACGACCCGGCCCGCGACGGCGTGCCCATGGCGCCCCCGGCGTGGGCGGTGCGGCTGGCCGCGCGGGGCACCGGGCTGCTGTTCTTCGACGAGCTGTCCTCCGCTCCGCCCGCCGTTCAGGCGGCCCTGCTGCGGGTGGTCCTCGAACGCCGGGTCGGCAGCCTGGAGCTGCCCCCGGCGGTGCGGATCGTGGCCGCCGCCAACCCGCCCTCCAGCGCCGCCGACGGCTGGCACCTGGCCCCGCCGCTGGCCAACCGGTTCGTACACCTGCGCTGGACGCACGACCCCCGGACCGTCGCCCGCGGCATG
This sequence comes from Nocardiopsis sp. N85, assembly GCF_028882275.1. GTDB lineage: Bacteria > Actinomycetota > Actinomycetes > Streptosporangiales > Streptosporangiaceae > Nocardiopsis > Nocardiopsis lambiniae. The sequence continues at coordinate 43,391 of NZ_JARBUT010000024.1, read as the reverse complement.
ACCGGGGTGTGGCCCGCCGCGTCGATGCCGCTGGTCGCCCCCGACCGGGTGTCCACGGCGATCGCTCGGGCGCGCGGGATCGTGTCCGGCTTCCTCACCGCCCGCCCCGGTCTGGCGCACAGCCTGCCCGAGGACGCCGAGGGGCGGGGCGGCGCATGGCCGTCCCCGCGCTCCTGGGAGATGGTGCTGCGGCTGCTGGCCACCGCGTACGCCGCCGACGCCTCCCCGGAGGCGACCTCGTCGGCGGTGGTCGGCGCGATCGGCGACGGGACCGGCTTGGAGCTGCTGTCCTACATGGAACAGCTCGACCTGCCCGACCCGAACCGGGTGCTCGCCGACCCGAAGGCGTTCGCGCTCCCCGACCGGGGCGACCGGCAGCTGGCGTTCCTGACCGCCGTGGTGTCGGCGGTGCGCAGCGAGCCGACCCGGCGCCGCTGGGAGGCGGGCTGGCACGTGATGGCCAAGGCCGTGGAGGCGGGGGTGCCCGACGTGGCCGCGCGGGCCGCCACCGACCTGGCGATGATGCGCGACCCGGCCTGGCCGGTGCCCGAGGACATCGACGCCTTCGTGGACCTGCTGCGGCTGTCCGGCGCGCTGCCGGGGAGCTGATCCGGTGGGCGAGGAAGAGGTGGTCCGGCTGGACCGGACCAAACTGCTGGCGGCCCGCTACCGGGCCGCCCAGGCCCGCCCCTACCTGGCGTCCGCGCTGTACTCGCTGTCCGTCGTGGAGACCCGTCGGGTGCCCACCATGGGCGTGGACCGCCGGTGGCGGTGCTACGTGTCGCCGGACTTCGTGGCGCGCACCCCCGTCCCGGAGCTGTCGGGTGTGTGGGTCCACGAGGTGTCCCACCTGCTGCGCGACCACCACGGGCGGAGCGACCGGCTGCCCGCCGCCGAGCAGCGCGACCACCTGCGGGTCAACGTGGCCCAGGACTGCGAGATCAACGACGACCTCCTCGCCGACGGGCTGGACCTGCCCGAGGGGACGATGAGCCCGAAGCGGTTCGACATGCCGGACGGGCTGATGTTCGAGGCGTACCTGCGGATGCTGCCCGAGGAGGTGAGGACCCTCGACTGCGGGTCGGGGGCGCACGGCGCGGCCCGCCCCTGGGAGGAGTCGGGCGACGCCCGCGGAGGGGTCGGCGACGTGGAGGCCGAGGCGCTGCGCCGGTCCACCGCCGAGGCGATGCGCTCCCACGTGCGCTCCCGGGGGACCCTGCCGGAGGGCTGGAAGCGGTGGGCCGAGGAGATCCTCCAGCCCACCGTGGACTGGCGCCGGGTACTGGCGGGGGCGGTGCGCGAGGCGCTCGCCTGGGCCGGGGGCGCGGTGGACTACACCTACTCCCGTCCCTCCCGGCGCAGCGGGGCGCTGCGCGGGGTGGTCCTGCCGAGCCTGCGCCGCCCGCTGCCCCGGGTGGCGGTGGTGGTGGACACCTCCGGGTCCATGGGCCAGGACGACCTGGCGGCGGCGCTGGCCGAGATCTCCGGCGTGCTCAAGGAGGTGGGCGTGGGCAAGGAGCGGGTGTCCGTGCTGGCCTGCGACGCCGACGTGCACGCGGCCCGCCGGGTGACCTCCGCCGACCAGGTGGAGCTGCTGGGCGGCGGAGGCACCGACATGCGGGTCGGCATCGAGGCGGCGCTGCGCGCCCCGCAACGCCCGCAGGTGGTCATCGTGCTCACCGACGGGGAAACGCCGTGGCCGTCCGAGCCCGCCTCGGCCCGGGTGGTCGCGGCCCTGATCGGGGAGACCCCGCCGGAGCCCCCCTCCTGGATCGAGACGGTGCGCGTCACCCGGTGAGGGTGACGGCGGCGACGGCGGCCCCCGGGGTGTCGCAGACCAGGTAGAGGTCGCGGACCCCGACGGCGACGAGGGCGTCGGCCTCGACCTCCGCGAAGTCGTGGGGGTCGTCGCCCTTCGGGACGCGCAGGACCGCCAGGGTCGGACCCGAGTACGGGTCGTCGAGCACCGCCCGCAGCACGGCGGGCCGGTCCGCGTTGGCGAGGACCCGGCAACCGGTCACCCCGGTGCCGAGGTCCACGTCGCGGAACCGGATCCACGCGCCCTCGTCCACGGCGCGCACCGCGTCGCCGCGTTCGGGGGTCAGCGGGCACAGGGCGGTGCCGCGGGTCTCCTCGTATCCGGCGGCCGACCAGGTGCCGCGGCGGACCGCGGGCGACTCGCCGGGGACGTCGAGCGGGGCGGTTCCCCGGATGTCCGCGGCGGAGCGGCCCACCAGGACCTCGCGGGGGGCGTCCTCCACGATGGGCCGGTCGTCGACGGTGTCCCAGCGGGCCAGGTCGGCGACGGCGAAGTCCACCTCGGCGGTGGCGGTCTCCCCCGGCTCCAGGCGCAGGCGGGCGAACCCGCGCAGCGCCTTCAGCGGCACCCGCACCCGGGACGCGGCCTGGCGCGTGTAGATCTGCACGACCTCCTCCAGCGGCCGATCCCCGGGGTTGGTGACGGGCACGGTCACCGTCACCCGGTCGCCGGTGACCGTGACCTCCGGATCGCCGTAGACGGGTTCGGCGTAGCCCAGGCCGTGGCCGAACGGGTACAGCGGATCGCCCTCGAAGTACAGGTAGGTGCCGCCGGAGCCGATGATGTCGTAGTCGAGGAGGTCGGGCAGGTCGCCGGCGGAGCGGTACCAGGTCTGGGTGAGCCGTCCGACGGGCTCCGTGTCCCCGAACAGCACGTCGGCGAGGGCCCGGCCGTACTCCTGGCCGCCGTGCGCCGACCACAGGATCGCGGGGACGTGCTCGGCGGCCCAGGTGATCGCGAACGGGTACCCGCTGCTCACCACCAGCACGGTGGCGGGGTTGGCCGAGCGCACCATGCGGATCAGGTTCCGCTGCGCGGCGGGGAGTTCGAGGTCGGCGCGGTCCTCGGTCTCGCGCCCGTTGACCATGGGGTGGTCGCCCACGACCACCACGGCGACGTCGGCGGTGGCGGCCAGCCGGGCCGCTTCGAGCGACCCGGAGGAGACCCGGTCGATCCAGAACGGGCAGGCGTCCGCCGCGTCCTCGACCAGGGACAGCGTCCCGTCGCCGCGCACGCCGACGTACCGGCCGGTGTGGATCTGGACCAGGTGGTAGGGGCCCTCGGAGCCGCCGGCCTCCGTGACCTCCTCCAGGCGGAAGGTCTGGCGCACCTCCCAGGTGCCGGGTCCGGGGGCGGTGCAGGCCAGTGTCCCGTCGGGCGCCTCGTCGAGGTGCAGCCCGGTGCGGTCGGAGCGCAGGGTCAGCGCCCCGCCGCCCCAGTCCAGGACCGCGAACGCGTCCCCGTCGCCCTTCCCGAGCCGCAGCGGCCCCCTCTCCTCGGGTTCGATCACCGACATGACCAGGGACGACAGCCGGATCCGGTCGACGCCCTCGTGGTGGACGACCTCGACGCGTTCGGTGATGCCCCCGCGCGCGGTGACGGTGTAGGGCGGGGTGCCGCTGTACCAGTCCGTCAGGACGGTGTCGGAGAGCGGACCGATGACGGCGACCCGGCGCACGTCGCGCAGCGGCAGCAGACCGTCCTCGTTGCGGAGCAGCACCAGGGAGCGGGCGGCCGACTCCCGGGCCAGGGCGCGGTGCTCCGGGGTGTCCAGGGCGCCCTCGGGGACGGGGTCGGGATCGAACTCGCCCAACCGCAACCGCACCGAGAGCGCGTGCCGGACCGCCCGTTCGACGTCGGCCTCGGTGAGCAGTCCGCGCCGCAGCGCCTCCCGCAGGTGTTCGAGGGTCTCCTCGGGACGGTCGTCGTCCTGGGTGAAGGAGTCCAGTCCGGCCCGCAGCGCGTGGGCGTACGCCGTGGGCCCGTCGGGGTGGAACACCTGGAGCTCGAAGAGGTTGCCGGGGGCCATGGCGTCGCTGACCAGGAGCAGTTCGTCGGGGGCGGCGGTGCGCAGGACCTCGTCGATGAGCGGGCTCAGGTGGGCGGGCCGCCCGTTGACCAGGTTGTAGGAGGGCATGACCGCGACGGCCGCGCCCTCGCGCAGGGCGGGCAGGAAGGCGGGCAGCTCGTACTCGTACAGCACGCGGGGCGGCAGGCCGCTGGAGGTGGTGCACCGGTCGGTCTCGTTGTTGTAGCCGAGGAAGTGCTTGAGCGTGGGGGCGGTGCGCAGCCGGGGACCGTCTCCGGCCAGCCCCCGGGCGTAGGCGGTGGCGAGCAGCCCGGTGAGCCACGGGTCCTCCGACCATCCCTCCTCGTTGCGGCCCCAGCGGGGGTCGCGCAGCGGGTTGACCACGGGAGCCCACACGTTGCGGCCGGCGCCCCGGTCGCGGGCGGCCAGCACCTCGTCGGCGACGGCCGCGCCGACCCGCCGCACCAGGTCGGGGTCCCAGGTCGCGGCCAACCCCAGGGCCTGGGGGAAGACGGTCGCGGTGCCCAGCCAGGCGAGCCCGTGCAGGGCCTCGGTACCGGTGCGGAACCCGGCCAGACCGAGCCGTGGGACGGGTGCCTGGTACTGGTGGAGCAGGCCGAGCCGCTCCTCGCCGGTGAGCGCGGCCACCAGGGCCTCCAAGCGTTCGCGGTCCGACCGGGAAGGGTCGTGGTGGGGGTGGTCGGTGACCGGGTTGCTCATGGGGCGTCCGTCTCTCATGGGTGTCAATGTCCGCCGAAATCGAAACGCTTCGACTTCGTTCGCCGCCGAGCCCTTGTGCGCCACATCACAGTGGGCTAACTTGCTTTTTCAAACGGCCGAATAATTCATAGCAAAATGGCCGCTCGTTTCCTACCCCCCCGGGACTCCGGTCCGATCGCACGAAGGAACGACGCTATGTCCCTCCACCCTCCACGCCCCACCCGACGCCGTTTCCTCGGGCTCGCCGGCGCCGGTACCCTCGCCGCGCTCTCCCCGGCCGTCCTGGCCTCCTGCTCCTCCGACGGCGGTGGAGCGGGCGGGGGCTCCGCCTCCGAGGCCGGATCCCTCGACTCACTGATCCCCACCCACATCCCCTTCGAGGGCGTCGTCCCCGACATCGAGGGACTGCACGGCGCCCCCGACGGGTTCACCTCCTACCCCACCGATTTCATCCAGGCCGTCCAAGAGCCGCCCGGCCGGGGCGGGAGCTACACGGCGATGACCCCGCTGTGGGGGCCGCTCCCGCCCGGCCTGGGGAACAACTCCTTCTTCGACCACGTCAACGAGCGCCTGGGCGCCACCGTGGAGTTCAACTTCCAGGACGGCAACACCGTCATCGACAAGATGAACGCGATCATCGCCGGACGCGACGTCGCCGACCTCACGATGTTCCCCGACTGGGTCATCAACCTCATCCCCCAGTTCAACCGCGCCGTCGGCGAGCTGTTCGAGGACCTGACCCCGCACCTGGCCGGGGACGCGGCGGCCGCCTATCCGCTGCTCGCCAACCTCGACGGCGACGCCTGGCGCTGGAACGTCTTCAACGAGCGGCTCCAGGGCGTCCCCTGGCCCGCCGAGCCGTTCGGCAACTGGGTGCTGTACCGGCGCGACCTGTTGGAGGAGTTGGGCCTGGAGGCGCCCACCGACCCGGACGACCTGTTCGCGATCGGGGAGGAGATCAACGACCCCGACAACGACCGGTGGGCGTTCGGGGACTTCAACCTCAGCATGCGGCAGATCTTCGGGGCGCCCAAGCAATGGCGCTACCGGAACGGCGAGCTCATCCACATGTTCGAGACCGACGAGTGGCGGGCGAGCGTGGAGTTCATGCGCAAGATCTTCGACGCCGGCCTGGTCCACCCCGACATCGTCGCCAAGGGCGACAACGCCAAGGAACTGTTCAACTCCGGCCGCATCCTGTTCAACCAGGACGGCATCGGCGCCTGGCACGAGTCGTACGGGCAGATGCTCGGGGACGACCCCGACTTCCGCGTGGACCTGATGCCGGTGTTCGGGGCGGGCGGGTCCGACCCCGTCATGCACCGCGGCGACCCCTCCGCGCAGTCGGTCTTCGTCCGCAAGGGCCTGGAGCCCGAGCAGATCGAGGAGGTGCTGGGCATCCTGAACTTCTGCGCGGCGCCCTTCGGCACCCGCGAGTACATGGACTACCGGTACGGCGCCGAGGGCGTCCACCACGAACTCGACGACAACGGCGCCCCGCAGCTCACCGACCTGGGCGCGGGCGAGGTCAACGACGGCTACTACTTCATCAGCGGCCGACCGCCCGCCATCACCGAGAGCCAGTATCCGGACTTCGTGCCGTGGAAGACCGCCTGGTACAACCACGCGGCGCGGTTCTCCGAGGAGGACCCGTTCGCGGGCATCCGCATCCAGCGGCCCGAGCGCTTCGCCGGGGCCGAGACGCCGCTCACCGACAAGGTCGAGGACGTCATCCGCGGCCGGGAGGACCTGGACGCGCTGGACCGGGCCGTCGCGGACTGGCGGCGCGACGGCGGCGACGAGGGGCGCGACTTCTACCTCGGCGTGCTCCAGGAGCACGGCCGTGACTGAGCGGGCCACCGCGGTGGCCCCCGCCCCGGACCGGCCCTCCCCTCCCGCCCGGCGGCGGGGGACGGGCCGCCCCGGGCGGGGGGCCTCCCTGCGGGCCCGGTGGCGGCGCGACCGTTCGCTGCTGCTGATGACGGTGCCCGCGATCGGGCTGCTCGCGGTGTTCCACTACGTCCCCACGCTCGGCAACGTCATCGCGTTCCAGCAGTACAACCCGTGGGACGGGGTCGTCGGCAGTCCCTGGGTGGGCCTCTACCAGTTCGAGCGGCTGTTCACCGACCCCAGGTTCTGGAACGCGGTGGGCAACACCCTGGTCATCGCCTCCGTCCAGCTGGTGTTCTTCTTCCCGGTGCCGATCGCGCTGGCGATCCTGCTGGACAGCGTGCTGAGCCGCCGGATGCGGCTGGTGCTCCAGAGCATCGTGTACATGCCGCACTTCTTCTCGTGGGTGCTGGTGGTGACCCTGTTCCAGCAGATCCTGGGCGGGGCCGGGCTGATCTCGCAGTCCCTGCGGGGCGCCGGGTACGCGCCGCTGGACATGATGACCAACCCCGACGCGTTCCTGATGGTCGTCACCTCCCAGATGGTCTGGAAGGACGCCGGGTGGGGCACGATCATCTTCCTGGCCGCCCTGGCCGCCATCGACCAGAACCTCTACGAGTCGGCGGCCGTGGACGGGGCGGGGCGGTGGCGGCGGATGTGGCACATCACCCTGCCGGGGCTGCGGCCGGTGATCGTGCTGCTGCTCATCCTCAAGCTCGGGGACATCCTCAACGTCGGGTTCGAGCAGTTCTACCTGCAACGGGACGCCTTCGGATCGGGGGTCTCGGAGGTCCTGGACACGTACGTCTACCACCAGACCCTGGTCACGGGGAACTTCAGCGCGGGCGCGGCGGCGGGCCTGATCAAGGGCGTCGTCGGACTCGTGCTGATCCTGATCGCCAACAAGATGGCCCACCTGATGGGCGAACACGGGGTGTACCGACGCTCATGAGCACACTGTTCGAGAGCCGCCCGGTCTGGGCGGAACGGCCGTCGCTGCCGGCCCGCGCCGCGAAGAACACCGTCCTGGCGGTGGTCACGGTCGTCATCCTGTTGCCGATCTACGTCGTGGTCCTCACCAGCCTGTCGCCCGCGTCGGCGGTCAACGCGGCGGGCGGCCTGGTCGTGGTCCCGGGCGGGATCTCGTTCCGGGCCTACGCCGACCTGTTCTCGGGGGGCGTGGTGACCCGGGCCGTCCTGGTGAGCCTGGGCGTCACCGCCGTGGGCACCCTGGTGAGCCTGACCGCGACGATCCTGGCCGCCTACGGGCTGTCCCGGCCGGGGTCCCTGCTGCACCGGCCCCTGCTGTTCGCCGTGCTGCTGACGTTCCTGTTCGCGCCGGGCATGATCCCGCTGTACCTGCTGGTCAGCGACCTGGGGCTGATCGACTCGTACGCGTCGCTGATCCTGCCGACGGCGGTGAACGCCTTCAACCTGGTGGTGATGCGGGCGTTCTTCATGAACCTGCCCGGAGAGATCGCCGACAGCGCCCGGATCGACGGGGCCGGGGAGTGGACGATCCTCACCCGTCTGGTGCTGCCGATGTCCAAGGGGGTCACGGCGGTGGTGGGGCTGTTCTACGCGGTGGGCTACTGGAACGCCTTCTTCAACGCGATCCTGTACATCAACGACAACGCCAAGTGGCCGCTCCAGCTGATCCTGCGCCAGTACGTGCAGCAGGGCCAGCAGATCAGTTCGAACTCGCTGATCGGGAACGCGGTCCAGGGCACCGCCTCGGCGCCGAACCTGGCGGTGCAGATGGCGATCGTGGTGGTGGCGCTGGTGCCGGTCACGATCATCTACCCACTGGTGCAGAAGCACTTCACCAAGGGCGTCATCATCGGCGCCGTCAAGGGCTGACGCGCCCGGGGTCCCGCTCCCCACACGCCTCGCCGGGTCCACGGTCCATCTCCTCCGAGGGGATGGACCGTTCGCGTCCCCCGCCGCCCGGCCTCGTCCGCGAGGCGGTGAAGCCGGGCGTCCTCGGCCGCCTCCTCGACGGCGGGCAGGCGCCGGTACCCGTCCGCGTCGATGAGGACGGCCACGCACCCGCCCCGCCGTGTGATGAGGGTCGGCGTGCGATCGCGGCACGCGCGATCGATCGCGGCGGCGAGGTGGCGACGCACCTCGGTGACGGTCTCCGTCACCGGCTCGCGCATGACACCCGTTGTACCGGAGACATGCCCGTGGCGAGAGGGAGAAGGGCACCCTCGCGCGGCGGTCCCGGTCGGCCCCCACCGGCCGACCGGGACCGCCGTCGATCAGTCGCAGGCCGACCCGTTGAGGGTCAGGGCCTCCGGCGTCCCGGGCTCGCCGTCCACGAGCCCGTTGAAGCCGACCGTGACCGACGACCCTGGGGCGACGCGGGCGTTCCATCCGGAGTCGGAGACGACCACGGACGCCCCGTCCTGGCGGTGGGTGGCGTTCCACAGGCTGGTGATCTCCTCACCGGCGGTGAAGTCCCAGGCCAGGTCCCAGCCGTTCACCTCCTCCGACCCGGTGTTGGTGACGGTGACGCGGGCCTGGAAGCCGCTCGGCCAGGTGTTGGTCACCGTGTAGTCCCAGGTGCAGTCGGCGGTGCCGGGACCCTCGGTGGGGCCTTCGGTCGGGCCCTCCGTGGGGCCCTCGGTGGGCTGCTCCGTGGGGCCCTCGGTCGGTTCCTCGGTGGGCCCGGTGCCCGGTCCGCCGTCGGTGAGGTCGCCGTAGACGATCCCGCGCCCGTTGGTGCCGATGTAGACCCGGCCGTACACGTTGGGGTCGCCCGTGATCACGGCGCCGGTCCAGGCCCACTGGTGACGGTCGTCGTTGATCCGCACCCAGGTCCCACCGGCGTCGTCGGAGCGGAAGATCCCGCGCACGCCGTCGATCCTGGAGCTGGTGTACACCGCCGGGTAGTCCGCGCCCGGCGCGGGAGCGCCGAAGCCCACCGCGTCGCCCTCGTCGACGGCCGCGAGGGCCTCGAAGGTCTCCCCGGCGTCGGTCGTGCGCCACATCCCGTAGTGGTCGCCGGTACCGCCGGCCACCCACACGTCGCCGGCGTGCCCCGGCACCGCGCCGAACCGGATGTCGCCCTCGGCGGGCAGGCCGTCGAACCGGGCCTGGAACGTGGCCCCGCCGTCCGTGCTGGTGTGGAACGTGCCGTCGGCGACCGCGTAGAACACGTCCGGGTCGACCCGGTCGGCCTCCACCCGCGCCCCCGCCGGGACGCCCGTGGCCGCGCTCCACGACGACCCCAGGGTGGTGGAGACGTGCACACCGGTGCCGTCGGGGCTCCAGACGATCCGGGAGCCGTCGGCGTTGACCGCGACGGTGCCGCCGCCGGTCACCCCGCCGGGCTCCTGCCCGGCCCACCAGGAGTCGCCGCCGCTCGTGGAGATCCCGATGGCGGCCTCCTCGCCGTCGCCGCCGGTCCGGACGATCGTCGCGGGCGCCAGCTCGGCGAAGTCGATCGAGGTGCCGTGTCCCCACGAGGGCTGCTGGAACACCCGGTCCGGGACCGTGCCCAGGTCCTCGTGGGTGAACCCGCCCAGGTCGAGGAGGGCCGAGTGCAGGGGCGCGCCCTCGGGCGGGCTGATGAGGTCGTTGACGGCGGTCTCCTCGATGCCGTGCGCCTTCACCTCGATGTCGAAGGTCGTGTCGGAGTCCCAGTTCGTCAGCTCGTCGCTGCCGTACACCGTGGCGCCGGTGCCGTAGAGGAACCGGTCGGAGTCGAACGGGTCGATGGCCATCGCCTGGGTCATCCAGCCGAGCTTGGGCTGCGTCTCGGGCGCGGTGCCCGGACTCCCCCAGTCCAGCCAGGGGGCGGTGGAGATGTCCATCTCGTAGCGGGTGACCCGCTCCGGGTAGGAACCCCAGTCCCACGCCTTCGTCCAGGTCTCCCCCCGGTCGGTGCTGCGGAAGATCTGGATGTCGGGCCACCAGGAGATCTGGGTGGCGACCATGAGGGTGTCCGGGTCCTGCCGGTCGATCGTCAACCCGCCATAGCCGAAGTAGGCGTCCTCGCCCGTGGCCGGGCTGACGTCGGTCCACTCACCGGTGGCCGTGTCCAGCCGCCAGACCTCGCCGGCGCCGCCGTCGTAGGGCCCGGGGGAGTCGGTGGTGGCCAGGTAGAGCCGGTCCCCCTCATGGTCCAGGACGCCGTGGGCGGGCAGGTACCCGGTGGGCGCGTCGGGGACGGGCTCCCAGGTGGCCCCGCCATCGGTGCTGCGATAGAGGGGGTCGTCGAGGTCGGCGACGCCCGCGTAGATCTCCTGGGTGGGCGAGCCGGGGGTCCCGGTGTCGGGGTCGAAGGTCACCCAGGTGACGCCGATGACGTCGTCGAGCAGCCCCCACTCGTCGTCGGGGTCCTCCACGTAGTCGCCGGGGTTGGGGAACGCGGTGACCTCGGCCCAGGTGGCCCCGAAGTCGGTGCTGCGCCACAGGCCGTGGCCGCCCCGGGCCCCGAAGTACACGATCGAGTTGTCGTTGGGGTCCACGGCCATGCGTTCGCCCAGGCCGCGGCCGGGCATGTTGCCGCCGAGCTTGAACGGCAGCTCGGCGACGTCCCAGGTCTCCCCCCGATCGTCGGAGCGCAGGATCGCCCCGTTGTTCGGGTCCCAGTCGTTGGTGTAGGTGCCGACGGCCGCGTAGACGCGGTCGGGGTCGACGGGGTCGGTGGCGAGGGAGACCACGCCGGTCCACCCCCACCGGTCCCAGTCGACCCAGTCGAGCAGGGGGGTCCAGCGTTCGGTGGCGGGGTCCAGCCGGTAGGCGCCGCCGATGTCGGTGCGGGCGTAGACCAGGTCGGGTTCGGTCTGGTTGAAGACGATGCCGGGGACGAAGCCGCCACCGGCGATGCGGACGTTGTCCCAGGTGTAGGTGTCCTGGGCGGCGGCCGGGGCGGTGGCGAGGGCCACCGCGCCGACGGCGGTGAGGGAGGCGGTGGTGGCCAGGGCGGCGATCATCGCCAGCGGCGTTCTCGATCGCCCGGCACGGGGTCGGTGGACGGAGGGCATGTGGGTGCTCCTCGGAAATCGGGGGGTCACACTCCGCGCCGGGGAATCCGGGGTCCGGCGCGGAGTGTCAATTCCCGATCAGTGTGGATACCGTCCGGGGGCCCGGCAAGGGGGGTCACGGGAACTTTTTCGAAGCGCTTCGACTCCGGGCATGGAGAAAACTATGAAATCGCAGCGAAATGGCCTGCCGGGGATCGCACTCCACCCGGCTCCGGGTCCCGTCCGGGAGCGCGACGAGAACGGTCCGGGGTTCCACCGACCGCAGTCGGACGTGCGCCCGCCCCCGTTCCCACTCCAGGGAGTCGACGATGACGCCGCCCCGGCCGCGCAGCCCCTCCACCCGCCCCTCGGTCCAGGTGTCCGGCAGCGCGGGCAGCAGGTCGATCCGTCCCTCGGTCGAACCGAGCAGCATGGCCGCGACGACGGCGGGCAGCCCGCCGCCGATGTCGACGTTGAACAGCTCCCCCCGGTTGTGGGTGGGGGTCAGGGTGGGCCGCCAGTAGCGGGTGGCCAGCATCCCCAGCGCGGTGTGCGCCTCCGACGCCATCCCCAGCCGGGCCGCCGCCAGTCCGAGCTGGACCAGACCGAACGCCATCTCGTCGGAGTCCTCGCCCCGCCACCAGTCCAGGCGGGCCCGTACCGCGCGCCGAGCGGCCTCCCGGGCGCGGAGCGGGGCCAGCGCCGGATCGGGCTCGTACCAGAACGGGTACAGGTGGGAGGCGTGCCGGTGGCCGTGCCGTTCGGTCTGGGCGAGCGGTCCGGCCGGGCCCGCCCATTCGGCGAGCACGCCCTGCGGCGTGATCCGGTAGCCGGGCACGCGGGCGGCCAGGGCCGCCCACCGGCGACCGCCCGACAGGCCCAGGAGGCGGTGCGTCCGCATCAGGTTCCGGCACAGGTCGCGGACGACGGCGATGTCCATCGTGGCGTTGACGGCGGCCTGGCCGTCCCCGTCTGCGGGGGTGTTCTCCGGCGAGTACGACGGGAGGAACCCCTCCTCGGTGAGGAAGTCCTCGTGGAACTCGGCGGCCTCGGTGAGGAACGGCAGCGCCCGACGGCGCAGGAAGTCCCGATCGCGGGTGTGGGCGTAGTGGTCCCAGTACAGCCGCCCCGCCCAGGCGGCCCCGGCCGTCCAGCAGGTCAGGCACCACTCCGGGCCGAAGTGCTGCTGGCGTCCCGAGGTGGAGGCGTGCGCGGGCACCAGTGTCCCCCGGCAGCCGTACAGGCGGCGGGCGTTCTCGCGCAGGTCGTCGCGCATGCCCTCCAGGAGGTCGAACACCGGGGTCATGAGCTCGGGGGTGCCGGTGGTGTGCAGGGCCGCCACCGCCGAGAAGAGGTTGCCGTCGAACGTGTACCCGGACCGCCAGGGCGGGTCGTAGGTACCGCTCCACACCCCTTGGAGGGTGGGCGGCAGGTCCCCGCAGCTCGACACGATGACGTACCGGCCGGCGTCCACCAGGCGGGCCAGGTGCGCGGGCGTCGTCCCCTGGGCGGGCGGCCCGGCCAGATCGATCCGGAACCGGTCCATGAGATCGCCGTGCACGGGCCGATGCCGCTCCAGGATCTCCGCGAACCCCCGGGGCGCGGTCCCGGCGGGCGGCCCAGGGGTCCCCGCGCCCCCGGGGCCGTCCACGGTGATCCGGGCGACGATCTCCAGCCGTTCCACACCGCGCAGCGCCAGACCGTCGGCCATCGGTCGGACGGCGCCGCCCGACGCGGTCAGGGCGCACTCCACCGTGTACCCCCTCAGGGCGCCGGGCGGTCTCCCGGGGAAGGTGACGCGCATCCGCAGCCGGCCGGGGGCGATGTCGGTGTCGACCGCGACGGGGATCGGGGGGGTCTCCTCCAGCGGGGTGAGGCGCAGCGTTCCGTCCAGGCCCGAGGGCGAGGCCAGCTCCACCGCCACCACGTCGTCGGGCCGGGAGGCCACCGCGCGGTGCGCGGTCCCGTCGGGGAGGGTCTCCGAGACCAGGCCGGTCCCCGGGTCGCACGCGCGCAGCGGGGGACCCGCGCCGGGCCGCAGGGGCGCGAACGTCAGCACGGCGGCGCCCACCAGCGGATCGATCCACCGGGTCCGGGCGTAGCCGGGGTGCTCGTCCGCCGCGAACCGCGCGATGCGCTCGGCGGCGTCCCGGGAGCGCCCCCGTCGCAGCAGGTCCCGGAGTTCGGGGAGGATCCGCGCGGTCTCCGGGGCGGGCAGGGCCTCGGAGACCGGCAGGAAGAGGCGTTCGTGGCACAGGGTGAGGGCGACCCGGGCGGCGGTGGAGTGGACCAGCGCCCCCACCCGGCCGCCCCCGGTGACCAGGGCGTCCTCCCAGGAGGTGACGGGGTGGCGGGTGCGGACGCGGTGAGCGTGGGGCATGTCGTTCCCGGGGGTGGGGGGTGTCGTGCGGGAGGGGTTCCTCGCCATACTTCGTTCGTCCGACCAACATAAGGAGTCCCCCCCATGGCCGCCCAGACCCCGCCGTCCGTCCCGATCCTTCGGCCGCTGTGGTTCGGCGGGGATCACAACCCCGAGCAGTGGCCCGAGGAGACGGCCGTCGAGGACGTCGACCTCATGCGCCGGGCGGGAGTCACCCTGGTCACCGTCGGGGTGTTCGCCTGGTCGCGTCTGGAGCCCCGCGAGGGCGAGTACGACTTCGTGTGGCTGGACCGGGTCCTGGACCGGTTGCACGGCGCGGGCATCCGGGTGGCGCTGGCCACCCCCACCGCCTCGCCGCCCCCGTGGTTCTCGCTGGCCCACCCCGACGCCCTGCCCGTGAACGCCGACGGGACCCGGCTCACCCACGGCAGCCGCGACACCTACGACGTGTGCGCCCCCGCCTACCGGCGGGCCTCGGTGCGGATCGTGAGCGCGCTCGCCGAACGCTACGCCCACCATCCGGCGCTGGCGATGTGGCACGTGCACAACGAGTACGGGACGTGGACCTACTCCGAGCACGGAGCGCGCGCCTTCCGCGACTGGCTGCGCCGCCGTCACGACACCCTGGACGCGCTCAACCGGGCGTGGACCACCGAGTTCTGGGGGCAGCGGTACACCGAGTGGGAGCAGGTGCTGCCGCCTCGGGCCACGCAGTACCTGGCCAACCCGGCGCACGTGCTGGACTTCCGGCGGTTCCTGTCGGACGAGATGCTCGATCACTTCCTGGACCAGCGCGACGTGCTGCGGGCCGCCTCACCGGACGTCCCCGTGACCACCAACCTGGCGTTCGGCGACTGGGTGCCGGTGGACCCGTGGCGGTGGGCCGAGCACGTGGACCTGGTGTCGGTGGACGACTACCCCGATCGGTCCGGGGAGGCCGGGGACGAGCAGACGGCGTTCGCCGGCGACCTGGCCCGGTCGTGGGCGGACCGGGTGCGCGGTGACGGCCGCCCGTGGCTGTTGATGGAGCAGGCGGCCGGGGTGGTCTACTCGGGCGGGATCATCCGGCCCAAGGCGCCGGGCGAGATCGCCCGGCACAGTCTGGCGCACATCGCCCGGGGGTCGCGGGGGGCGATGTTCTTCCAGTGGCGGGCCTCCCGGGGCGGCGCGGAGCAGTGGCACTCGGGGATGGTGCCGCACGCCGGCCCGGACTCGCGGATCTTCCGGGAGGTGTGCGAGCTCGGCGACGTGCTGGGACGCATCTCCGAGACGGTGGGCTCGGACGTGGTCGCCGACGCCGCCGTCACCTGGGACCCGGAGAGCTGGTGGGCGATGGACGCCACCACGCTGCCGTCGAAGCGGGTGGACTACCTGGAGGCGGTGCGCCAGACGCACCGGGTGTTGTGGCGGTCGGGGCGCACGGTGGACTTCGTGCGCCCCGACCGGGAGCTGCCCCGGGTCCCGCTGCTGGTGGTGCCGTCGCTGTACCTGGTGTCGGAGCGCGACGCCGAACGGCTGGCGCGCTACACCGAGAACGGCGGCACGCTGGTGGTCACGTACCTGAGCGGGATCGCCGACCCCACGGGCACGGTGAGCACCGGCGGGTATCCCGGGATGCTGCGCGACCTGCTCGGTGTGCGGGTGGAGGAGCACCACCCGATGGCGGAGGGCGAGAAGGCCGGGGTGGACGTGGGGATGGTGCGCGAGGAGGTGACCGTGTGGAGCGAACACGTGCACCTGGCGGGCGCCGAGACGGTGGCGGCCTACGCCGGCGGCCCCCTGGACGGGTCGCCCGCCGTGACCCGGCGGCGGTACGGGGCCGGTGAGGCCTGGTACGTGTCCGCGCACCTGAACGACCGGGGGCTGGGCCGGGTGTTCACCGAGGCCGCCGGAGAGGGCCCGTTCCCCGAGGAGGGACTGGACGTGGTGCGCCGGGTGGGGCCGCAGGGGGCCTGGGTGTTCCTCACCAACCACGGGCACCGGTCGCTGCGGATCGACCCGGCGCGGCTGGGCCTCGGTCCGGACGCCGTGGACCTGGTGTCGAAGACGCCCGCCGACGGCCTGCTCCTGCCCGGAGGGGGCGTGGCGGTGCTGCGCGGACACCCCGTTGACAATTAGTTGTGAGTCTAGACAAACTGAGGGTCCCTATCCCAGGAGGCTCTCCATGACCGCGTACCGACCGACACCGGACGACAGGTTCACGTTCGGGCTGTGGACCGTGGGCTGGCGCGGCGTCAACACCTTCGGTGACGCCGTGCGGCCCCCGCTCGACCCCGTCGAGGCCGTCCACCGGCTCTCCGAACTCGGCGCGCACGGCATCACGTTCCACGACGACGACCTGGTACCCCACGGCAGCACGACCTCCCAGCGCGAGGAGATCCTCAAGCGGTTCCGGGGCGCCCTGGACGAGACCGGGCTGGCCGTGCCCATGGTCACCACCAACCTGTTCACCCACCCGGTGTTCCGCGACGGCGGGTTCACCTCCAACAGCCGCGACGTGCGCCGGCACGCCCTCCGCAAGGTCGTCCGCAACATCGACCTGGCGGCGTCCTTCGGCGCCACCACCTACGTGTGCTGGGGCGGACAGGACGGTGCCGAGACCGAGGCGGGCAAGGACGACGCCGCCGCGCTGGACCGGCTGCGCGAGGCGTTCGACATCCTCTGCGGGTACGTCCGCGACCAGGGCTACGACCTGCGGTTCGCCATCGAGCCCAAGCCCAACGAGCCGCGCGGCGACGTGCTGTTGCCGACCGTGGGGCACGCGCTGGCGTTCATCCACTCGTTGGAGCACCCCGAGATGGTGGGGGTCAACCCGGAGGTCGGCCACGAGCAGATGGCCGGGCTCAACTTCGCGCACGGGGTCGCCCAGGCCCTGTGGGCGGGCAAGCTGTTCCACATCGACCTCAACGGTCAGCGCGGGGTGAAGTACGACCAGGACCTGCGGTTCGGCGCGGGCGACGTCAAGGAGGCGTTCTTCCTGGTCGACCTGTTGGAGAGCGCGGGGTACGCCGGACCGCTCCACTTCGACTTCAAGCCGCCGCGCACCGAGGACATGAGCGGGGTGTGGGAGTCGGCGTCCGCCTGCATGCGCAACTACCTCATCCTCAAGGGGAAGGCCGCGGCGTTCCGCGCCGACCCCGAGGTCCAGGAGGCGCTGCGGGCGTCGCGGGTGCCGGAGCTGTCGGTGCCCACGCTGGGCACCGGCGAGGGCCTGGCCGAGCTGCTGGCGGAGGACTTCGACGAGGCGGCGGTCGGCGAGCGCGGCTACCACTTCGAGCGGCTGGACCAGCTGGCCCTGGAGCACCTGCTGGGCGTGCGCTGATCGGGGCGCGGACCCCGGGAGCGGCGACGGCCCCGCCGAGCGCGGAGCGGATCCGACGGGTCCTCGCGGTACCCGGTCGACCGGACGGGTCCGAGCGGACGCCCGGCCGGGGTTCCCCGGTCGGGCGTTTCGCGTGTCCGTCCGTCGGGCCCGTGCGCGCCGTGTCCCGGATCGGACGGCCCCCGAGCGGACGAGGCGGTGCCCTCGGGGCCCACCCGCCCCTTGCGGACCGGGAAGCGCGCCCGCGATCGTGATCCGGCCGTCCGGTTCCGGCGGGAAACGGGTGAGGGGCTCCTCCGAGGAGCCCCTCACCCGCGGCGCGTGCCGCCGCGTGCCCGCCGGGGCGCCCGTACCCGGCACCGGCCCGGCGGGGGGCGGACCCGATTCTTCGGCGCCGACCTGCGCGAACCGCCCTCCGGTGCGCCGAACACGTGTAACACCCCTCCGTGCGGCTATGTCGTAAGGAAGACACCTCCCCAGCGCAGAGGAACATGACGTGAACGCACGCACCAGGCCCGGCAGCGTTACCGCCGTCTTCGTCCTGCTCATCCTGATCACCGCCTACCAGCTCATCGCCGGCGGCCTCGCCTTCGCCGGCGGAGTCGCCACCGAGACCGTGGACGCCGTCCCGCCCACGCCGGGGATCCCCACCTGGGCCGTGTTCACGGCCGCCACGATCGCCCTGGTGTACGGCATCGCGTCCCTGGTCCTGGCGGTGCTGGTCGGCAGGGGCCGGCCCGCCGCGCGACCGGCGGCCCTGGGTGTCAACGCCGTCTACGGCGTGGTCATCCTGGCCCTGGTGTTCACGCCCGTCGCGGGCGTCCCCGAACTCGTCACCGCCGCGTTCGCGTTCACCGTGGTCGCGCTGCTCTACTCCACGAGCGCCAAGGCCCACTTCGGCGAAACCTCCGTGGCCCCGGGCCCCGTCGCCTGAGCGGCCGAGGAGCGCCTGCCGGGCGTGCGGTGGGCGGGGCGCGGACCCCGGAAACGGCGACGGCCCCGCCGAGCGTGACGCTCGGCGGGGCCGCCCCCGTATGGCGGGCCGGTACGGCGGTCGCCTCTCGGCGCGGTGCACAACACGGCTCCATGACCACCCGCAAGGGCGCGGTATTCCGTGAAGGCTTCGAGTGGAGCCCGGGGGACACTTGCTACCGCACCGTCCCGCATGGTGTGCAACGAGGGACCCCCGGGGGATATTCCGGGGGCGGCGGTCACACCGTGATCGGCACCTCGGAGCCCGCCCGCACCAGCACCGGGACCCGGTCCAACGGGGCCTCCAGGGTGATGAGGGAGCCGCCCGGATGCGTCTCCCCGGTCCACGGATCGGTCCAGTCCGCCCCCTCCGGCAGGTACACCTCGCGGGACCGGGCCCCGTACTCGGTGACCGGGGCGACCAGCACGTCGGGGCCGAACAGGAACGCGTCGCCCGACTCCCACGCGCGCGGGTCCTCGGGGAAGTCCACGAACAGCGGCCGCATCGGCGGCAGCCCCCGCTCGTGGGCGACCCGCATCTGCTCCATGACGTAGGGCCGCAGCCGCTCCCGCAGGAACAGCAGCTCCCGCAGCAGCCCGTAGACCTCCTCGCCGTAGGACCACACCTCGTTCGGTCCGCCGGTCATGGACGGGTACAGGGCGTGGGAGAACGGCTCCCGATAGCCGTGCAGCCGCAGCAGGGGGCAGAACACCCCGTACTGGAACCACCGCACCAGCAGCTCGCGGTACTCCGGGGAGGCCTGGTCACCGCCGTGGAAGCCCCCGACGTCGGTGGTCCACCAGGGGATCCCCGACATCGCCACGTTGAGCCCGGCCCGGATCTGCGCCCGGAACGAGGCGAAGGTCGGCGCGATGTCCCCCGACCACAGGGCCGCCCCGTAGCGCTGGGAACCCGCCCACGCCGACCGGCACAGGGTGATGACCTCCTCTTCTCCGGCGGCGAGCATCCCCTCGTGGAAGGCGCGCGCGTTCTCGCGCGGGTAGAGGTTGCCGACCTCGTTCCCGGGGCCGACGTGGTAGCGCAGGTTCCCCGGGTGTCCGGGCTTGAGCTCGGGTTCGCAGGCGTCCAGCCACCACACCCGGATCCCCAGGGAGTGGTAGTTCTCCCTGATCCTGTCCCACACGTAGGCGCGGGCCTCCGGTTTGGTGGGGTCGTAGAACGACACCTGGACGTGGGCGTCCACGCCCTTGTCCGCCCAGTCGGCGTGCACCGGCGGCCCCTGCTCGGTGGCGACGAGGTGACCGGCCGCCAGCATGGGCGCGTAGTTCTCGCTGAGCGGACTCACCGACGGCCACACCGACACCATCAGTTCCACGCCCATCTCCCGAAGCTCCTTCACCATGCCCTCGGGATCGGGCCACTCCGCCGGGTCGAACCGCCAGTCCCCCAGGTGGGTCCAGTGGAAGAAGTCGGCGACGATGACCGACAGCGGCAGCCCCCGGTCGCGGTACTCGCGGGCGACCGCCATCAGCTCGTCCTGGGTGCGGTAGCGCAGCTTGCACTGCCAGAACCCGGAGGCGAACTCCGGCAGCATCGGGGCGTGCCCGGTGGCGTCGGCGTAGCGCTCCAGGATGGTCGCCGGTTCCGGTCCGGCGACGATCCAGTAGTCGATCTGGCGGGCGCTGTCGGCCGCCCACCGGGTGCCGTTGGCGGCGAACTCCACCCGGCCGATCGCCGGGCTGTTCCACAGCAGCCCGTAGCCGCGCGAGGAGACCGCGAACGGCACGGTCACCTCGGCGTTGCGCTGTACCAGGTCCACGACCGCGCCCTTGTGGTCGAACAGGCCGTGGGTGTGCTGGCCCAGGCCGTACAGGCGCTCGCCGTCGTAGGCGCGGAACCGCTGCTCGATCCGGTAGAAGCCGTTGCCGGTGGAGGTGTACACCCGGGAGCCCGGCCACCAGAAGTGGGCGCGCTCCTCGGCGAGCAGTTCCTCCCCGGGGCCCTCCTCTTCGACGCGCAGGAACCGGAGCAGCCCGGTCGCGTCGATCTCGGCCGCGATCGCGCCGTTGACCAGCAGGGCCCGGTCCCCGTCCAGGACGAGGCGGGCGCCGGCCCCGGTGTCGGGGGGCGCGTCGAGCGCCCCGGGGAGGTCCTCGCTCAGAGTGGACAGTCCGGCCTGGACGCGCAGACCGTCCGCGCCCCAGGCCCGAACACGGACGACCTGGTGGCCGCCCCGCCACTCGACTCCGTCCTCGATCTCGTTGAACACGCTCTGTCCTTCCGGTCGGGGGGTGGGATCGCGCGGGAGGCGCGATCACGATCGGTGGGTGCGGGGGCACCGGTTCGTCGAAGCGCTTCGACGGCGGGCGCGACGGGCCGGTCACGGCTCCGCGCCCCGTGGGGGTCAGTCCGGTCGAACGGGCGGCGCGGTGCTCTCGGCGAGGATGATCCTCGGTTCCAGGAGGGTCACCTCCGGATGCTCGGGACCGTCGATGCGGTCCATGAGCAGGGCCACCGCGCGGGCGCCCAGTTCCTCCGCGGGCAGTTCCACCCGGGTCAGCTCCGCGACCCCGGGCGGCAGCGACCCCAGGGCGACCACGGACGTCTCCGGCGGTGTCCGGCCGTGGTCGGCGAGGGCGTCCAGCAAAGGGGCGAGGGAGGGTTCGTTGTGGACGATGAGGCCGGTGAGGTCGGGGCGGTCCCGGACCAGTTCGGCCGCCAGGGTCCGGGCGGCGGCCGGGTCGCAGGGGTGGGAGGTGGCCCGCACGCCGCGTTCGCGGGCGGCGGCCTCGAACCCGGCCAGGGTGCGCTCGGCGAAGCCGGTGCGCCGTTCGTAGACCGACGCCGGTTGTCCGACGAACGCGATGTCGCGGTGCCCCAGGTCGGCCAGGTGGTGCACGCAGGCGGCACCGGCCGCGGCGAAGTCGAGGTCGACGCAGGTCAGCGCCTCGGTGTCGGCGGGGACGCCGATGAGCACGGAGGGCAGGTCCAGGGAGCGCAGCACGGGGACGCGGGCGTCCTCGGTCTCGACGTCCATGACGATGACCCCGTCCACCATGGCGCTGCCGGCGACCCGGTGCAGTCCGGCCGGCCCCTCCCCCTGGGTGAGCAGGAGGACGTCGTGGTCGTGGGCACGGGCCGCGGTGACCACCGAGACCGCGAACCGCATCGCGACGGGGACGTGCACGTCCTCGCGCAGGGGGACGACGAGCGCCAGCACGTTGCTGCGCCGGCTGGCCAGGGAGCGGGCGCCCGCGTGCGGCCGGTAGCCGAGTGCGTCGATGCTGTCGAGCACCCGGCGGCGGGTGGTGTCGGAGATCGAGCGTTTCCCGCTGAGGACGTAGGAGACCGTACTGGGCGACACACCGGCGTGCCGAGCCACATCGGAGATCCGCACCGTGCCGTCCCGTTCATTGTCGAAGCGATTCGATGAGATGTTACGCACGACACCACCCTGGCGCAATGCCCGTGCCCGGCACCAGAGTGGACCCGCCGCCATCCGAAACCGGAACGCGGAACGGGACGTCTACCGGGATAGGGGGACGCCGGTGGACCCGACCCCCGTGAAGACCGCCGCACCCCCGCCCCCGGAAGGAACACCCGTGGTCTCGACAGCCGTGGACCCGCCCCTCCTCATGGGCACCGCCCTCCCCCCGTTCCCGGGCGGGGCGGCGCCGATCACCGACTCCACCGCACCGAACGGAGGAACGTCCCGATGATCGTCTCCCATCTGTCACCTCTCGTGGCGTCCGTCCCCACCCTGCTGTTCATCGTCCTGCGCATCGTGCTGGGCGTCGTGGCGATGGCCTCGTCCGGCCGGGTCGCCCCGACCCGACGAACGTCGGCCGTGCTCGGGGGCGCCCTGGTGGCGCTCTCGGGGTTGGGCGACGGCGTACTGCACGTGCTCAACGTCACCGGCGCGCTGTTCCCGCTCGTCCACTCGCCCCTGCACTCGGTGCTGTTCGCCGTGCCGGGGCTGATCCTGGCCGCGGGCGTCATCGCCCTGGTCGTGGCCGCGACCCCGGCGCCGGACCCGCACCGACCGCAGCAGACCCCCCGACACTAGGAGAGCCCCATGGAGACGACAGTGGGACCGAACCTCGAAGTCCTGCCCGGTGTCCTGTCGGGCGCCCTGATCACGGCCCTTCCCCTGATCCTGGCCGGGATCGTGGCCCTGGTGCGGGCGTCGCGCGCGGCGGCCCCCGGCCTGGTCCGCACGGCGGGTCTGCTGTTCATCGCCGAGGCCCTGATCCTGATCGTGTACCAGGTCCTCTGGGCCGTCATGATGCCGGTGCTGATCAGGGATCCCGACCTGTACTCCCTCGTGGGGTACCTCGGTCTGGCCCAGGGCGTGCTGGCCGGCCTGCTGTTGTGCGGCGGCCTGCTGGCCCTCGTGCTGGCCCTGCGGCGGAGCCGCGTCGCCACGCCCGCGGGATACGGGCACCGCGGGTACGGCCACGGGAGCGACGGCCACGGCGGCCCGGTGTACTACGGCGACCCGGTGCATCACGACGGCCACGGGGGCGGCGACGGCCGGGAGGGCCGGGACGCCCCGCCCGCGCACGGCCAGCCCGGCGACCCCGGTGCGGCGCCCTCCTCGGGCGGGGGCCGGGGCGGCGGCTCCTCCGATTCCGGCGGCGGCTGGGGCGGATGGGGCGGATGGGGAGGCGGGTCCTCCGATTCCGGTGGCGGCTGGGGCGGCGGCGGCTCCGGTGGCGGAAGTGACGGCGGCGGCGGTGGCGGCGGCGACTGACCGCTCCCGACACGACGGTGCGGCCGGGCGCCCGGCCGCACCGGGCTCATCGTTCGGCGCTCGGGCGGACCACCCCCGCCGAGCCGTCGATGGTGATCGCCCTCACCGTCGGACACCTTCTCCGCCCTCCGTGCAAGGCTCATCGCCTCGGGGGACGCGCCCTGGGCGAGACCCCGGGCCGCCCGGCCCCGCGCCTCGCCCCGAGGGCGCGTCGTCCGCGCCGATCCGGCCCACGCGGGGCACCGCCGTGATCGGCCCGCCCACACCGTCGCCCCGGGACCTCACCGGGCCTCCCCCGGCACACGAACAGGACCGGACATCGGGGGACGTCCGGTCCTGTTCGGTGGCTCGTACGCGGTCCGCGGGGGCAAGGGCTCAGGATGGGTGCCCGCGGCACACGCCCTACCCGGCCTGCCGCTTGGCCTCCAGTGCCTCCATCGCGGCGACGGCCGTGGCGACCGTCTGGTGGACCGGGACCTGACGGTGCAGGCCGACCAGGCGGACGACCTTGGTGACGCGTTCGTTGAGGGCGGCCAACGCCAGGGCGCCTTCCCGCTCACGGACGGTGCGGTAGGCGTTGATGATCACGTTGAGACCGCTCGAATCCATGAAGTCCAGCCCCGACATGTCCAGGATCAGCCACGGACCGTGGGTGTCGACGGCGGACCGGATGTGCTCCTGGAGGTCGTTGGTGGTCGCGATGTCGAGCTCACCCTGGATCGCGACGATGACGCTGCGGCTTTCCACCCTTGTGCTCAGTCCGAGCCTGTGCACGCTCACTCCTCCCGACCCCACGAGAAGGCGAGGGGTCCCTTCGCTTAACCATACGCAGGAACGCGGCCCGCGCCCACCGGGTCCGGCACCACTCCCACGGAGCCGGACCACCGAGAAGGGAAGCGCTCGCGCGTCCGCGTGTCCGGTAAGTCGTTGGACACACACGGTATAAGCCGGCCGGGCTTTCGGGAATGGCATCCCGGAAGAAATTTTCGCCTCGGGGACACGAACTCCGTCTCGGCCGCCCGGTATCGACCTTTTACACTAGTTTATTTCACGATATGACATCCGGTTTTCGAGGTCCGTCAATCGTCGGTCAAGGTGGAGGGCCCCTCCGCTTCACCCGGCTCCCCCGCGCCCGCCGCGCCGTCACTCCCGGTGAAGGCGTCCAGGAGGGCACCGGCCGCGAGTGTGGCCGTGGTCTCCCCCGACCGGACCTCGCGCTCCAGTTCGGAGATGCGGGAGCCCACCTCCGGATGTCGCAGGAAGGCGTCCATCAACCGGTCCCGGACCTGGTCCCACATCCAGCTGACCCGCTGCCCGCTGCGGCGCTCGGCCAGCGCTCCCCCGTCCTCCAGCACCTTGCGGTGTTCCCGGACGGTGTCCCACACCTCGCCCAGCCCGTCACCGGTCAGCCCGCTGCACGTCAGCACCGGGGGCCGCCAGTCGGGGTGGACCGGCTGGAGCAGGCGCAGCGCCCGCGACAGTTCGCGGGCCGCCTTGCGGGCGTCGTCGGTGTGCGGTCCGTCGGCCTTGTTGACCGCGACCACGTCCACCATCTCCAGCACGCCCTTCTTGATGCCCTGGAGCTGGTCGCCGGTGCGGGCCAGGGTCAGGAAGAGGAAGCAGTCGACCATCGCGGCCACCGCCACCTCGGACTGCCCCACCCCCACCGTCTCCACCAGCACCACGTCGAACCCGGCCGCCTCCATGAGCAGCATGGTCTCCCGGGTGGCCCGGGCCACCCCGCCCAGGGTCCCGGCGGTCGGCGAGGGCCGGATGAACGCGTTCGGGTCCACCGCCAGGCGCGCCATGCGGGTCTTGTCGCCCAGGATGCTGCCGCCGGAACGGGTGGAGGAGGGGTCGACGGCGAGCACCGCGACCCTGTGCCCCTCCCCCGTGAGGCGGGTGCCCAGGGCGTCGACGAACGTGGACTTGCCCACGCCCGGCACACCGGTGATGCCCACCCGGTGGGCGCCGCCGGTGTGCGGGAGCAGCCGCACCAGCAGGTCCTGGGCGGCCAGGGCGTGATCGGGGCGGCGCGACTCCACGAGCGTGATCGCCCGTGCCAGGGTCGGCCGGTGTCCGGCCAGCACGCCCTCGGTCAGCGCGGCCACGTCCACCGTGCGGCGCCGCCGCGTCCGCTCCTGCCCCACGCCGTCCCCTCATCTCTCGTCGTCACCGTGCCCCGGCCGGACCGTCGGGCCGACCGGACCGCCCTCGGGTCCCCGGGGCGCGGGTCCCCGGAGCGCCCGATCGACGCCCGCACCGGTCCGATCCCCGTCCGGACGCCGACCGGGCCCCTCGGGCCCGGGGCGCGTGGTCAGGCCTGCTCCAGACGGGCCTCCAGCCGGTCGAGCAGGTCGATGGCCGCCTTCGCGATGACCGTACCCGGCGGGAAGATCGCCGCCGCGCCCGCATCGCGCAGGGCGTCGAAGTCCTGCGGTGGGATGACGCCGCCGACCACGATCATGATGTCCTCGCGGTCCAGCTTCGCCAGCTCCCCGCGCAGGGCCGGCACCAGCGTGAGGTGCCCGGCCGCCAGCGAGGACACCCCCACCACGTGCACGTCGGCCTCCACCGCCTGGACGGCGACCTCCTCCGGGGTCTGGAACAGCGGACCCACGTCCAC
This sequence comes from Nocardiopsis sp. N85, assembly GCF_028882275.1. Taxonomy (GTDB): domain Bacteria; phylum Actinomycetota; class Actinomycetes; order Streptosporangiales; family Streptosporangiaceae; genus Nocardiopsis; species Nocardiopsis lambiniae. The sequence continues at coordinate 17,945 of NZ_JARBUT010000024.1, read as the reverse complement.
GTCGAAGCCGAGGTCGGCGAAGGCCGTCGCGATGACCTTCTGGCCCCGGTCGTGGCCGTCCTGGCCCATCTTCGCCACCAGGATGCGGGGACGGCGGCCCTCCTCCTCGGTGAACGCGTCCACCCGACGGGTCACCCGTTCCATGAGCCCCGCCGCGTCCGCGCTGCCCGCCGCCTCGTTCCGGTACACACCCTGGATGGTACGGATCTGCCCCGAGTGACGCCCGAACACCTTCTCCATCGCGTCGGAGATCTCCCCGACGGTGGCCTTGGCGCGGGCCGCCTCGACGGCCGCCGCCAACAGGTTGTCGGTGAGGGCGTCGTCGGCCCTGGACTCCCGGCCGGCCGCCTCGGTGAGGGCGTCCAGGGCGGCGCGCACCGCGTCCTCGTCGCGTTCGGCCCGCAACCGGCGCAGCTTCTCCAACTGGCTGGCCCGCACCTTGGAGTTGTCGACCTTGAGGACGTCGATGTCCTCATCACCGTCGGGCCGGTACTTGTTGACGCCGATGACCGGCTGGCGCCCGGAGTCGATGCGCGCCTGGGTGCGGGCGGCCGCCTCCTCGATGCGCATCTTCGGCAGTCCGGCGTCGATGGCGGCGGCCATGCCGCCCGCCTTCTCCACCTCCACGATGTGCTCCCAGGCCTTGGTCGCCAGCTCCTGGGTGAGCCGCTCCACGTAGTAGCTGCCGCCCCACGGGTCGACGGAGCGGGTGGTGCCCGACTCCTGCTGGAGCAGCAGCTGGGTGTTGCGGGCGATGCGCGCGGAGAAGTCCGTGGGAAGCGCCAGCGCCTCGTCGAGGGCGTTGGTGTGCAGCGACTGGGTGTGCCCCTGGGTGGCGGCCATCGCCTCCACACAGGTGCGGGCCACGTTGTTGAACACGTCCTGGGCGGTCAGCGACCACCCGGAGGTCTGGGAGTGGGTGCGCAGGCTCAGCGACTTGTCGTTGACCGCGCCCAGGTCCTTGACCAGCCGCGCCCACAGCAGGCGGGCGGCGCGCAGCTTGGCGACCTCCATGAAGAAGTTCATGCCGATCGCCCAGAAGAACGACAGCCGCGGGGCGAACACGTCGACGTCCAGGCCGGAACTCCGGCCCGCTCGGATGTACTCCACGCCGTCGGCGAGGGTGTAGGCGAGTTCGAGGTCGGCGGTGGCCCCCGCCTCCTGCATGTGATAGCCGGAGATGGAGATGGAGTTGAACCGGGGCATCCGCTGCGAGGTGTACGCGAAGATGTCGGAGATGATCCGCATCGACGGCCGCGGCGGATAGATGTAGGTGTTCCGGACCATGAACTCCTTGAGGATGTCGTTCTGGATGGTCCCGGACAGCTTCTCGGGCGGAACGCCCTGCTCCTCGGCGGCGACGATGTACAGCGCCAGCACCGGCAGGACCGCGCCGTTCATCGTCATCGACACGCTCATCCTGTCCAGCGGGATGCCGTCGAACAGTTGGCGCATGTCGTAGATGGAGTCGATGGCCACGCCCGCCATGCCCACGTCCCCGGCGACCCGGGGGTGATCGGAGTCGTAGCCCCGGTGGGTGGCCAGGTCGAACGCGACGGACAGGCCCTTCTGGCCGGCGGCGAGGTTGCGCCGGTAGAAGGCGTTGGACTCCTCCGCCGTGGAGAAGCCCGCGTACTGGCGGACGGTCCACGGCTGGTTGACGTACATGGTCGGGTAGGGGCCGCGCAGGTAGGGCGGGATGCCCGGGAGGCCGTCCACGAAGTCCAGCCCGGCCCGGTCCGCCGGGGTGTAGAGCGGTTTGACCGCGATGCCCTCGGGGGTCTCCCATTCCAGGGCGTCGGGGGCCTTGCCGGTGGCGGCCTCGACGGTGGCCGGCCACTCGTCGCCGTCTCCGGAGAAGGCGGGCGGCTCGGGGGCCACGGTGGACAGGTCGGGGATGCCGGGGATACCGGGGATGTCCGGGGTCATGCGCTCGCCCCCTGGGTGTTCGGGACCAGAAGATCGACCAGTTCGGTGAGGAGGGCGACGGCGTCGCACCCCTGGTGCAGGAAGGCGTCCGCGTCCAGTGCGCGGGGGGCGCCCGCCAGCAGGACGCGCTCGGCTCCGGCGTTCCTCAGCGCCTCGACGGCGGCCTCGACGTGCTCGGCGTAGACCTTCTCGGAGGAGCACAGCACCGCCACCCGCAGGCCGGACGCGGTGAACGCGCGGGCGACGGCCTCGGCGTCCTCCAGGGGGCCGGGGCGGTGGGTGTCGACGCCGCCGGCGGCGAGGAGGTTCGCGGCGAAGGTGGCCCGCGCGGTGTGCGCGGCGACCGGGCCCAGGGTGGCCAGGAACGCGGTGGGGCGGTCGGGGGCGGCGTCGGAGCGGTCGCGCAGCTCCTCGAATTCACCGGCGTAGCGGCGCACCGGGAACCAGGAGTCGCGTTCGGGGAGGGGCTCGCGGGCGAGGGGCCGCTCGGCGAGGTTCGGGAACTCGCTCACGCCGGTCAGCGGCGCGCGCCGGTGCGCCAGGTCCCGGCGGCGGCGTTCCCACACGTCGTCGACGCGCTCGCGCAGCCATCCGTCCTCGATGACCTCGGCCGCGCCCCCGGAGGCCTCGATCTCCTGGAGGAAGGCCCATCCGGCGAGGTAGAGGTCGCGGGTGAGCGCCTCCACGTGGAAGGAGCCGCCGGCGGGGTCGATGACCCGCGCCAGGTGGGACTCCTCGATGAGGAGGGCCTGGGTGTTGCGGGCGATGCGGCGGGCGAAGTCGTCGGACAGGCCCACGGCCGCGTCGTAGGGCAGGACGGTGACGGAGTCGGCACCGCCCACACCGGCGGCGAAGCAGGCCACGGTGGTGCGCAGCATGTTCACGTGCGGGTCCCTGCGGGTGAGCATCGCCTCGGAGGTGACCGCGTGGACCTTCATCGGGCGGCGGTCCGCGGGCACCCCGGAGACCTCCAGGACCCGGTTCCACATGGCGCGGACCGCGCGGAGCTTGGCGATGCCCGCGAACTGGTCGGTGCTCACGGCGAGCCGGAACTCGATGCGTCCGGCGGCGTCGGCGATGTCCAGGCCGGCGGCGACGAGGGCCCGGAGCAGTGCGGCGCCGGCGGCGATCGCGTAACCGAGTTCCTGGCCGTCGGAGCCGCCCGCGTTGTGCACGAGGGTGGCGTCGGCGACCGTCAGGCCGAGACCGGGGCGGTCCCGGGCGCGGTCGACGGCGAACCGGACGGCGTCCATGACGTCGGGGCGGGCCCCGGCACGGGCGGCCGCGGTGAGCGGGTCGATGCCCAGGTGGGAGATGATCCGGCCGTCGGGGACCTCGGCGTCGGCGTGCGCGCTCAGCAGGGCGTCGGCGGCCTCGGCGAAGGCGGCGCCGGGTTCCAGGACCACGGGCGCGAGGTCGAGGTGGACGTCGGTGAGGGCCGTGCCGAGACGGTCCGCCGACAGCCGGCCGTCGCCGACCGCGATCCACAGGGAGGAGACCCCGTTCATCAGGTCGGTGTGGACGCGGCGGCGCAGTGTCCCGGGGTCCGCGTCCGAGTAGCGGGCGCGGATGTCCCAGCCACCGGCGACGGCGCCGCCGGGGCGGTGACCACGGGTGAAGGGAGCCATTCCGGGGTAGCCGGGATCGGCGGCCGGGGGCTCGGAGGTGGCCAGGGGGGCGATGTCGAAGCCGTCGTAGGTGCGGGTGGCCAGCACGGCTTCGGGGTGGTCGGCGAGGCGTTCTTCGGCGACACCGCTCTTGCGGAGCACCGCGGCGACGAGCCGTCGCCACCGGTCCGGGGTGGGGACCGGGAACCCCTCGGCGAGGTCGGGGGCGCCGGATCCGGCGGCGCCGCTCTCTGGGACGTCCATACCTCGGATGGTAGAGAACGGGATTCGGATCCGGGGCGGCGGGGGTGTGGCACAGGGCACGTGCGGACCCTCACATGACCGTCGCTTTTCCCTCGCCCGCCCGGTCGCGGGAGATGTGTCGCACAGTGACCGCGAACCGACGTGGAGTCGGACGCGTCCCACTCCGCCGGGACGGCGTTCCGCCCGCCGTTCCGGAGAGCCGACGAAGAAGCAACGAAGAACCGACGACGGAAGAACGCGACGATGCCCCTGTTCCCCCGCACGACCCTGCTGCCCGTGGCCGCCCTCGCCCTGGCGCTGACCGCCTGCTCGGGCGGCGCCCCCGAGGCCCCGGGTGAGGCCTCCCAGGAGGACCTGTCCGCGCTGCTCGTGGAGGGCGAGGTGCCCGCCGACCCGCCGGAGGCGGACCTGTCCGGGCTGCCGGACCGGCCCGACGACTCGGCCCCCGTCGCCGAACGGGCGGCCTGGCACCTGCTGGCGGACGTCTCCGGGATCGCGGGCGCCGTGGACCCGGAGGCCGTCGCCGAGTGTCCGGCGGAGATGCGCGAGGAGGCGGGAGCGAGCCACACCTGCACGCTGGTCTACGGGGACGTCGATCTGGAGTTCCCGCTCACCTCGGAGGAGGGCTCCGGTGGGATCGCCTTCTCCATCGAACACCCGGAGGTGCCGCTCACCCGCGCGTTCGCGGAGGAGAACCTGCGTCACCAGAGCGGGGCGGAGGCGGTGTTCTGCGACATGGACGACGTGGCCGTCCTGGCCCCGGGGGCCGAGGACCCGGCGGACTTCACGTGCCACGCGCGTGACGGCGGGGTGGAATGGGTGGACTCGGCGGAGGACACCATCAGCCCGTACGACGTGTACATGCTCAACGGCGGGCAGCTCACCTTCTCCCAGGGCGTGGCGACCACGAACGGCTGACGGACACGGGTGCCGGCCGCCCCGGAGCGGTAGGGCGCGACGGCGGAGGGGCGGAGGGACGGTGCCGGGAGATGACCCGGTCCCGGAGGGGCTTTCGGAGGCGGGGCGCCGCGCGGGCGGGAGCGGGTGACCGATGCCCTTCATCCCGGCCTGCGCGGCAGCCTTCCTCCACCCGGCTCGGGAAGAGAGACGACCTGACAGGATCGGAGAAGTGGACCGGATGCACGGCCTGGGCGAATCGCCGCAGCCACCTCCCTCCGCTCTGCGTGGGTTCCGGCACCGGCACCCGTGGCCACTACCGCTCGCGGCGGCGGTCCTGGGCGCGATGTGCGGGGCGCTCTCGGCGCTGTACGTCTTCAAACCCGACGAGTATCCCGCGGCCTCGTACGGCCTGTTCGTCGTACCGGCGGTGCTGGCGGGGTGGGCCGCGTCCCGGCCGGGCCCTGCCTCTCTGGCGGGGATGACCGCCCTTCTGGGCGGGGTGCTCGGCCACTTCGTCGGGGTCAGGTTCATCGAGTACGCCCAGAACGACCTGGAGTACCGGGCATGGGTGGTCATCGCCCTGGCCTTCGGGGCGCTGCTCGGGTTCATGGGCCACCGGCTGCGGGACGGCGAACCGCTCCGCCGTGCGACGGCGGCCTCCCTGGTCATCGGCCTGCTGCTCGCCCCTGTCCATCTCCGATACAGCGTCGGCACCCACGCGACGGAGCACGCCGACCCGCGCATCTACGTTCTCGACCTGTGCGCCGCCGCCCTGGTGCTCCTGGCCTGCCGCGGCCTCGCGCCCCGGGCGCTCGCCCTGGCGATCGCCGTCCCGTTCACCCTCCTGTTCAGCACCTTGTCGGTGTTCTCATCGGTCCTGCTGTGGCGGGCCGGCGGCGGCATCTGAAACGGATCACCTTCCGGCAGGGTGCCCACGGCGTCGGGGACGAACAGCCTCATGGCGAGTCCGCCCGGATCGACTCGGAGCCGGTGCGGGTCGAGGAGGGCCGTCGGGGTCAGGGCGAACCGGGCCGGGGCGGTCGCGTCGGCCACCCGGAACCAGACTCGGAGGACCCCGGCGAGATCGCTGGTCACCGCCGTCTCCTCCGCGTCGTGGCAGGCCACCCCGTAGCGGCCGGGGAACACACGCAGCGCTTCCAGGGCCCGGGCGGGCGGGGCGGTCCCGGTGGCGGCGAACGCCTCCTCCACCTCTGCGGGGTCGGCGAGGCATTCACCGAACAGGACCGCTCCACGGTGTTCGTCGCCGACGCGCCGCACCGGCACCAGGGGGTGCCGGGCGGCAAGGGCGGTCAGCGCGCGTTCCACGCTCGACGCCGTCGTCATCGTGACGGTCAGTTGTACCGGGCGGTGTTCATGTCGGCGGTGTCGTGCGCGCCGGTGCCGAGGATGAGTTCGCGGGCGTCGCCGAGGTCGGTGACGGTCGGGGGCTCGTAGGAGGTCTGCTGTTCCATGGGGGTGTCCTTCCAGGAGGGTGGGTCGGGAGTCTTCCCTCCCACACAACAAGAGACTATTCTCAGAAACCTACAGCATCAAGGAATAGTTGTGTGGCGGTTCGGTGAGATCAACCCGATGAGAGGCCGTCAGGCGTGTTCGCGCGCCAGCTCGGTCAGGAACGCCCGGGCTTCGTCGTCGTAGACGGCGGCGTCAGCGAACAGTTGGAAGACGTCCAGGTGGAAGCGGACGTCGCGGGGGTCGGTCAGAAGCCGGTGGGTGGTGAACCCCTCCACCGCCACCTCTCTGTCGTCCCGAATGTCGAATCCGTTGTTGGGCAGTTCGGGAACTTCCACGTCCCAGGGAAGCAAACCCAGCCGCACGTTCACGAGAGTGGACAGGTTCGCCAGGCGGTCCATCTGCCCCACCATCGTTGCGGCCCCTCCCATGCGCCAGCGCAGGGCGGCCTCTGTGATGACGAAGTGGAACCGATGATCCGGATCGAACAACCTCGCCTGACGGTCGATCCTGGCGTTCATCGCCTTGGTCGCATCGATACCGGAGGCGGAGAGCGGGCGGCTGAAGACCGCTCGTGCGTACTCAGCCGACTGGAGGAGCCCGGGAACAACGCTCGGCTCGAAGACCCGGAGAACCCGGGTGGACGACTCCACCCGTTGGATCGTGCGCTGTTCCTTGTCCAGGCCGCGTTTGCGCAGCATGAGCAGAGAGCGGTGACGCTCGCCCAGGGTTCGGGAGAGAACCTCCAGAGCTTCCCGTTCTCTCACTTCCGGACGGTAGAGATCGAGCAACGACCGGACGTCTTCGCCGGAGGGCGTGACTTTGCCCGTCTCGATCTTGGAGACCTTGGACTGGCTCCAGCCGAGAAGTTCGGCCACACGTGTGCCGGACATACCGGAGACCGCGCGAAGCCGACGGAGGCGGTCGGCCAGCTCGGCGCGGTCCTGGTGGAACGACTCAGGTATGGCCATCAGTCCCGGTGGTACTGCGGATGGGCACTCCAATACTGGTCGAAGGGTACGGCCTGGGCCAATGCGAGGTCACGTTGGGTGCGGTAGTGAACCGGTTCGGGGTCCTCAACGAGTTCACTTCCCAGGTACTCGCCGTCCTCCCGGTAGACCATCCGCACCACGTGGGTCTCGTCGAAGAACCAGAAGTCCTCATCCAGGAGGCCTTCCGGTCGGCCGCGCTCGGCGGTGTCGAGAATGAGGATCTCCTCGCCGGCCTGGGCGTTGAACGCGTACCCCCACTCCATCTCGTACCGCAGGTAGTCCGTCAGCGGGCTGTGGACGACGTGCACGCGGTAGCGGCGAACACCCTGTGCGACATGGTCCATGACCGTTCGCATGTAGGGGGTGACCACGCCGACCCGGGGACAGGGGTCACCGGCCATGTAGGCACGGAACTTCTCCCCCTCTGACACCGGGTTGTAGACGGGCAGGGTCTCCAACCGGAACACGCTCTTGGCGGAGGTGAGGAACAGGGCACTGAACCGGTCGTCATCGAGCCTCGCCACGAAGCCCCTCCAAGAGATCGTGGGGAATCTCGACAGCGTTTTCTCCCGGCGGAAGTCCCAACCGCCGCAGGACGTCCGGGTCGCTGATCGTGTATCCCTGAACGATGTAGCTCTTCCGGTCGGTCGTGTACACGGCGGGGCACGGGTCGTCCTCACAACCGCCGCTGATCTTGGTGAACTCCAACGGGTCTCCTCTGGGGAGGGGAGCATGTCCCTTGGAGAGTATTCCCAGAATCACTTGCCGTAAAGGAATAGTTTCCTTCCTCCGAGAACAGTGTGGCCTCGGAGTCGTAGGGGCCGGGTCGGTTCTGCCGTGGCCGCTCAGCGGAAGGCGGCCGACGTGACCTCGATGTCGATGAAGGGTTCGGCGTCCCCCGGAGCACCCCGGTCTCCGGTGTCCCAGCCCGCCGTCACCCGGGCCGGGAGCCGGAAACCGCCGAACCGGCGCTCCCCCGAGCACAGCGAGAAGAACGTGTGCTCGGCGAACCCCCGCCCGTCGGGGTCACCCCACCGGGGCAGCCGCACGCTCCGTAGCGTCCCCTCGGCGTCGACCTCCACGCGCAGGGTGTGGATCCGGCCGCCGATCTCCACCCGGGCCCCGGCCCAGGTGTCGTCGACCGCCTCCCAGCGCACGAACGGCGCCAGAGCCGCGCCGGGGGTCAGCACCAGCTCGGCCGCCAGTCGCCCGGCGGCGCTGCGGGCGATGTCGTCGCCGGAGGCCGACACCACCGGCAGCGCACCGGCCAGCCGCCAGCGCATCTCCCCGGTACCGTCGGAGTAACGGTCGAACCCGAACACGGGCAGCGACCCGAACCAGGCGGTCGCCGCCCAGACGTAGCCGCGCCCGGCGGAGATGACCTGCCGCGCGGTGAACCGCCGCCAGCCACCGACCAGGATGCGGCCGGACATCTCCAGCAGCGCGGTGCGGGCGAGCGGGGTGCCCGGTTCGACGGCGCGGGCGAGCCACCGGGCCACCGGGGCGGGCAGCCCGTCCAGATCCGAGCGCCGGAAAAGCGGCGCGTCACCGCCCGGTGCGGCCAACCGGTCCCATACCGGGGCGATGCCGCGCGCGAACCACGGCGCCCCCGGAGTCGAAGGTTCCCTGCCCATAGCGCGATGGTAGGCCGTCCGAACCCGGTGGACGCGGACCCCGCACCGGGGGGGCTCCTACTCCTTCGGCTCGCCGCCGCTCCGGTGCGAGGTGGTGAACCACGCCCCCGCCAGTAGGACCGCTCCCATCACGACCAGTGCGATCGCCCAGGACCCCAGAGGAGCCGTGGCCGTCTCGCACATGTCCTGCGGCAGGACGGGCGGTCCGTCCGTGATGGGGGTGTAGGCGAACCACCCGAACGAATCGCCGGTACTGGGCAGGGACCACCAGCCCGCCCCGCACGAGCCGCCGGGAACCAGCCCGAGGGCGGCGCCGCCGGCAATCAGCGCGGCGGCCACCGTACGGATGATCTGGACAGGGGACATGTGCCTCTCCTCGATGCGGGGGGATCTCCACGCCGCACTCTCCCGCACGCCCCCTGCCGTCCCCCCGCCGAGGGTGCCCCGGGGCTCCGGAAGGTATGCGGCACCGGCCCGTACGCCGCCATGTCTGAAGCGGTCGAGCGAGACTTCAGTGGCACGGGCGCCCTGCCAACCGCCGTCTCAGCGGTCGCTGTGGGTGCCACGGGTTTCGGGATTCCGCCGGATCTCCCACGGAACGCCGTTCATCCTGTGGGAGTTGCTGACGACGGGACGGTGCACGTTCAACTTCCTGGTGACCCGCCGGAGTCCGGCCCTCAGGTTGGCGAGCGGGGTCTGCACCCCGATCAGCCTGCGCCCTCCGTCGGGTAGTTCCACCGCCAGGCAGACATGTGCCTCCCGGCAGGCCAGAGCAGCCGCGCTGAATTCCCGACGGCTGTCCTGCCCCCAGCGCGCCACCGCGTGCAGGACTGCCAGTGAGTGGAAGAACTTGAGGCCGACCTTCTCCGCGAGGTCGTCCGGCACCCGGGCGTTCGGATACGTGTAGTCCTTCACCTCGATGAGCCACAGGATCCCGTCCTTCATCGCCACGAGGTCGCAGCCCTTGGAGTGGAACGGGGGCTGGGTCGCCTGCTTCTGCTCAGGCCACTCGTCCAGCTTCTCCACGTGCCAGCCGTCGGGAAAGACGAAGAATGACCCGTCGACCTCGGTTTCCACCGGCATGCGGTCAGACTCCCAGATACCGCAGACTCTGGGACGACTCGGCTTCCAGAGCGGCGATCGCGCTCAGGTCAGCCGGGTCCGTCGCGGTTTCGGCGCGGACGGCCTGCACAAGGGCGCCCTCTTCCGTCGGCGCCTCCCGGTAGAGGCCGATGTACCGGGGCTCGATCGGGTTCTCCTGCGTTTCCTGTTCGAGGAGCAGTTCGAGTTCCCGCAACAGGAACACGCTGTGAGTGGCGACGAACACCTGGGTGCCGCTGCGGGCCAGGGCCAGGATGGTCCGGGCCACCGCCCGTTGTGTCTTGGGGTTGAGGTTCGCCTCCGGCTCGTCCCAGAACAGGTAGCCGCCTTCCAGCAGTACCCCGTTGGAGACGAGCCTGATGATCATGGCCAGTTTCCGGAAGCCCTCGGACACGAGGTGTGCCTCGATCTTGCCCGCCCCGGCCGTACCGCCGGGCAAGCGGACGTAGAAGCGTCCGTTCTCCTCCAGAACGGTCCCTTCGATCTCTCCCAACAGGGGGGCCAGCAGTTCGGTCGCGGCCTTTACCCGGGGGCCTCGCAGGGCGGATCGGCCCAACAGCAGTGCGGTGTCGCGCCAGGTCTCGTCGAACTCGACCTCCCGTGTCTCGAACAGGGAGACCAGGCCCGGGTACAGGGAGAGCAGTTCCCGTGACGGGAGGAAGACCGGTGTGTCGTCGAGCGGCGTCCGAGGCAGTGAGACGATCCGCACGTCGCTCCGGGCGTTCGAAGCGAAGTCGAAGGCCAGAGGGTCGCTGATCCCCCCGTACTTCAGCTCGACGCGGGCACGGCCCCGCCCTTGGACCCGACGGGCGAGGCGTCCGAGCTGGTCGGGCCGGAAGATCCCGATGAGGGCCTCTGCGATGTCGGAGGAGAGCGCGCTCTTGGTGAGCGTCGGCCTGCCGGACAGGGACCGGGTGCCCGCGTACAGAAGCTTGAGCAGCTGGGACTTCCCCGTGGCGTTCTCCCCGGTGACGATGTTCAACGTCGGGCTGAGCCGGATGTCGACTTCGTCGAGCGGCCCGAAGCCGTCGGCTTCAAGTCTGGTGATCGGGTATCTCGCCATGGTCCACACCCTAGAACAGGTCCCGACAACGGGAAGGGGGACGGCCCGCGGCACCCGCGGAGTCGGAGTCTCCTCAGGGCCGCCGGTACTCGGCGCGTACCACGGTTGCCAGGCGGTGGTCTGCCCTTCGCCAGCCAGGGACATGACAGGCGGGGGTGCGGTATCCACCAGTGGCCACAACCCGCCGACGAATCGATGTTGAGGCGCGGCGCTTCTTGACCACTTGCGGTCACGGCCGAGAGGCCTTCGGCGGACAGGAGGATTCTGTGCCGTTCGCCAGCCGAAAAGAAGCAGGTCGAAGGCACCAAGAATGATGAATATCATTGTTTTTTATTCATATCAAGAAGAACTTCCTGGCCACATAGCAGATCCACACGAGGCATGGACGCGCAGCGGAGCCAAAGGCCCACTTAACGTTTCCTCGCCCCTCTCGGGCGCCTTATGATCCTTCGTCGCCCCGCATCCTTGCTTTTCTTCCCCTAGGAGCACGCATGTCCGTAGCCGGTGTGAACCTTCCAGAGGCCATTGCGGGGAGCCGGTCCGCCGAAGAGATGGCGGAGACCATGTCGGGTCTGTCCGGGCCGCTCTTCGAGGCTTTCAGCGATCTGGTGCACGGCGCCTGGGACATCGAGTCGGCGTTGCACGACTTCGAGGCCGAAGCCGGCAGGCGGATCAAGACCGCTGCGGCCAACGCCAACGCCCTGGCGGAGAACACCGGCGGCGCGGCCGGTGAGATCGGGGAAACCGACAGGACCGCGGGCGACGATTTCGCTTCGACCACGGCCGTTCCCTCACTTGAGATCAACTTCTTCTAAGGAGGCTCTTTCGTGTCGATCGCCGGACTGAAGTTGGGCCTGCCCGAAGACATCGAATCCGATGCCGAAGAGGTCAGGGGCGGCGCCGAGCAACTGTACGAGCTCAGGAACACGATGCTCGGCCACACGGGAGAGTTGGACGGAACGTTACAGTCCACCGCCACCGAATTCGCCGGGGCCGTCGCCTGGGACATCGGCGACGCTTCCCAAACAGACGTCCAGTCCTGGCAGGACCTGGCCGAACTGCTCACCGGTACAGGCCTGGCACTCGGCTTCTACGCGGACGCGGTGGAAACGTACAAGGAGGTACGTGAGGATCTGGAGCGGCGTTGGGAGGAGCACAAGGCCGCCGCCCTGCTGCGCATCGAAGAGGCGGACGGCATGCTGACCGCCGACGGCACCTCTCCGGAGACCGCTGAAATGACTCACGCGCTGACCGTGCGAGCGGGCCTGCTGAAGGAGCACGACACGGCCCGCGAGGAGTTCGACGAGGAGAAGGAGAGGACCGAGAAGGTTCTCACCAACGGTCCCGACCAGGCCCTGTGGGAGCGCGCGGTGGACCGTGGGCTCATCAGCGGCCGCGAAGTTCACCTCCTGGGCGGTGAAATACCTGCCGAGATCGAGTTCGGCCCGGCCGAGGACTGGACCCCGCAGGAGGTCGCCGACTGGTGGCGCGACCTCGCCCCGCACCAGCAGGAGTGGGCCGTGGAGGATTACCGGGATGATCTGCGCAACCTCGACGGCATCCCCATCGTCGTGCGTGACCAGCTCAACCGGGAGTATCTGCTCGAAGAAATTGAGAATACCCAGAAATTCAACCTATCGGATCCATATTATATATTGGGCACCCGTCTCGACTTGGAAGAGATAAAAAATATGCTGGAGGAGGATGACGGTAAATTTCTCATCTATCTCGATCCGTGGGCCGAAGGTGGAGGGCAAGCGGTCATCTCGAATGGGAATCCCGACATAGCCGACTACGTGACCACCGTGGTTCCCGGCATGTCCAACGACATGGGGACCATCGGGCTACCGATGCAACGAGCAGAAGACCTCTACGAGGGAGCTCGGGAAAAAGATCCAGACTCGGAGCACGCCACCATCGTGTGGATGGGATACAACACGCCTCCCAGTGCAGGTTTCAGCCCTGACGAGGCCGCCAGCGATCTCGTCGACTTCCAGGAAGGCCTGCGAGCCACACACCAAGGAGACACTCCACCGCACACCACAGTCCTGGGGCATAGCTTCGGCGCCTACGTCGTCGGGGCGGCGGACAATCCCGCCATCGGTGGTGGCCTGGGCACAGATAAATTGCTTTTGGTCGGTGGCCCGGGGGCGAGCGTCGACCACGTCACCGAGCTTTCCACTGATCCAGAGGATGTGCATATCGTCGTCGGAGATGATGACTGGATCATTTCGTCAGGTTTTATTCCTGGGGTGGACTTCGGTAGGCCACTGCACGAGGACAGGTTCATCAGCGATCCTGATACCCGAGATCCTGTGAGCAATCGCCACAAACCCTGGAATGAAACCGGCCACAGTGATTACTTCAAGGACGAGGAGACCATGGATTACCTGACCGATGTATTGACCGGCGGAACCCCTGATGAGTGAAAAACTCCCCACCCGCGCCACGGTTAGCATCAAACGGATATTCTGGTCGGCGCGCCCGGAACCACCGCCCGGCACCCTTAGGGCGTTCCTGGACCGGTACCCCTGGCTTGTCCTTGTAACGGCGGCCGCCCTGGGGTTCGTCTGTGGGCTGGCCTCAGAGGCCTATGTCTTCAAATGGAACATCTACAGCAGCGTCTCCGTCGGGCTGTTCGTCCTGCCGCCGGTGCTGGTCGGATGGCTGGCGGTACGGCGCGGGTGGGCGGCCACGCTTGGAGCCGCCGTCCTCGTGGCGGCGGTGCTCGGACACTTCATCGGTGGGCAGAGCACGGAGTACGCCCGGAACCAGTTCGAGTACCAGGGGTGGGCGTTCACCGCCCTCTGGCTGGGCCCCCTTCTGGGCGTGTGCGGGAACCGACTCCGATCCGCAAGAGCAGTGACCGCAGCCCTGTCCGCGGCCGTACCCGTCTCCTTGATCCTCATCCCCCTGTACCTGGCTTACCGGGGACTCCCCTACTACGCGGACCACGCCAACCCCTATGTGACCGCTTTCGATCTCTGCGGGGTGGCCCTGCTCATCCTGCTGTGCCGTGGGATCGCCGCCCGGGGTGGAGCCCTGTTGTGCACACCGGTGTTCACGTACCTGTTCTCATCGGCTCTGCTCTACGGCATGTTCTTCCTCGCCTACGTGGGGCGGGATCTGTGACCCCGGCCCCCGCCGACCCCAAGGGATGCCGCCGGGGGCGGTGTCGACGCCAGACCGAAGGCGCGGCCAGCGAAGCCGATGACGATGGCGCTGCTGCTCCACCACGCGGCGGACGTGGTGGAGCAACGACCGAGGAGTCGGCCACCGGGCATGGGTTCCTCAGGGGGTGTGCTCCTACAGAAACAGGCCGCCGTGGCGGACACGGTAGGAACCGCCGTCGCCGGATATCTCAAGGGTGAACTCCTCAAGGCCCGGAGAACCCTCGGCCCCGGCGGAATTCGGGTCCCCTCCGGAAGGGAAACGGTGTCAGTGGCGGGCGTCGCGCCAGGGCCGGGGCAGCGCGCCACCGCGGCTGAGGTGCCGGTGCAGGGTGTCGAAGGCCCGGTCGGCCTCGCGGACCAGCCGGGCGGGGTCGGCGTCGGGGTCGGCGGCGTCGCGCAGGAGGGAGGAGAGCCGGTCGAAGAGTTCGTCGGCCTTTTCCTGCTGGGGAGCGGTGGCGGGCCGACCGCAGTGGGGGGCCGAGGCGTCGGGGTGGGCGGGCATCGCGGTTTCCCTTCCCGGGGGTTCGGGCGTGCGGATGGCGGTGCGGCGGGGCAGCGGAGGGCGTTCCTCCGGGCGGGGCTGCGGGATCCGCGGTGCGCGGGGCCGGGTGAGGCGGCGGAACTCGGCCCAGGTGAGGGGTTCGTCGGCGTTCACAGCCGCCCCAGGAGTTCGGAGACGAGGTGCCGAGCGAGCAGGTCCTCGGAGCCCTGGCGGGCGACCGGGACGGTGACGCTCGGTTCGCCGGGCATCGGACGCCACCACTGGCCGTCCACGAGCCGGACGGTGATCTGCCGCCCCGCGTGCTCCGCCCGCACCGAGTCGGGAAGGTCGCCGGCCACTGCCGCCACACCTCGGCGACGAAGTGCGGAGTGCAGCGCCAGCACCGCCGTCTCGGTGTCGTGTCCCCGTGGAGTCGGGGTCTGCCGTGCTACAGGTTCCATGGCACCAAGGTGGCTTCCGATCCCCCGGTACCGCCATCAACTGAGGATTTCCAGGAAAACCCTGATGCGATGTGGAACTCAGAAGTAATCTGACCCACATGACGGAACCCCCCTTTCCTGAATCGCTCGCCCGGTTCCTGGAACTGCGCGGCCTCTCTCAGAAACAGCTTGCCGCGCGCACAGCCTCGTCCGTGGCCTCGGTTTCTCGCTGGAAGAACGGTCATTCACTGCCAAAGTTGCCCATGGCGGAAACGCTTGACGCCGTCTTGAACGCCGAGGGAAAGCTGCTGTCATCGTGGCGCGTGGCGGCCAGCGGTGTAGCGGTTCCGGAATGGGCGAGAACGTTGTCCGGAATCGAGGAGGCCGCACGCACTCTCCACATCGTCTCCCCCGTGCTCGTACCCGGGTACCTCCAGTGCGCCTCGTACGCCACCCAGGTCTTCCGGTCAGGGTGGCCGCTGGTGTCGGATGAGGAGATCGCACGGCTCACCAAGTTGCGAACGGAACGCTTGGGGAAACTTCCCCTGCTCCGGGTCACGGCGGTGTTCCCTGCGACTGCTCTGACCGGCTTCGACGAAAAAGTCCGGAGGGAGCAGGCACAGCACCTGCTGAACCTGATCGCCACCGGACGGGTGGCGGTGCACCTGGTACCGGGAGGGTCGATCCTGCTGGAACCCGCTTCCACTCTTCTCGCCTTCCGATTGCGCTCCGGGGAACTGGCTATCAGCAGCGATCACGCAGACGGTAACGTCATCCACGGAAACGCTTCGCACGGGCGGCTGCAAACACTTGTCACAGAGTCGTTGGCGATGGCTCTCCCCGCCCGTCACTCGCTCGCAGAACTGAAGGACCTCGCATGAACGACTGGCACAAGAGCAGCTACAGCTCTACGGGGGCGAACTGCGTGGAGACCCGGGAGCATGCGGTGGGCGCGGACGTCCGCGACACCCGGAACAGGGACGCCGGGCATCTGAGCTTCACCTCCTCCGAGTGGGTCGCGGCCCTGGCGGCCGAGAAGTAACCACATCCGCGCGAAGACCCCGGGCAACACCCCGGGCCCTTCGTCATGTGCGGACGGCGGGGGCGTGGGACCGGCTCATCGCTCCGGAAACGTCGGAACCGAACGGTTCGGTGCGGCTTCACCGCCGTTGATGAGCGGATGGTTCCCGGCCTCCCGACATCCGCCGAGCGAACGACCCGGCCCGTGACGGGGTCCGTGGCTCGGCGGGCGGGGCGGACTTCGCTCCGCCGCTTCCGAGTTCGGCAACCGGGGGACCCGCATGGGAGAAAGGCCGTGGTGACGGGTATGCCCAGCGCGACCCGGTGAGACGATCGGAAGGCCCACGTGAACGTGTTGGTGATTCTCGCCCTGGCGGCGGGCTTCGTACTCTTGATCGCCGGAGGGGAGTCGCTCGTCCGGGGCGCCGGCTCGCTGGCGCGGACCATGGGGATGTCCTCGCTGGTCGTGGGCCTGACCGTGGTGTCGTTCACGACATCGGCACCGGAGCTGGCGGTCAGTACCGACGCCGCGCTCTCCGGATATCCGGGGTTGGCCGTGGGCAACGTCGTGGGCAGCAACATCGCCAACATCCTGTTCGTGCTCGGGGCGTCGGCGCTGTTCGTCCCCCTGCTGGTGAACTCCCAGGTCGTGCGTGCCGACATCCCGGTGATGGTGGTGCTGTCGGTGGTCGTGCTCCTGATGGCCCTGGACGGGAACCTCGGCCGTGTCGACGGCGGCCTGCTGTTCGCGGCCCTGGTGGTCTACGTCGCCGTCACGGTGATCGTCTCCCGGCGTCGGGCGATCGACGGTTCGGCCTCCGTGAGGGTGAGCGCCGATGGCTCCGGTCCGGGGGCGGACGGCCCGGCCCGGAGCACCACACGGACGAGGTCGATCCTGGTGGACCTGGCGTTCGTGGCCCTGGGCACGGTCCTGCTGGTGGCCGGGGCACGGCTGCTCGTGTACGGGGCCAGCGCGATCGCGACGGCGCTGGGGGTGAGCGACCTGCTCATCGGCCTGACCGTGGTGGCGGTCGGTACCTCACTGCCCGAGCTGGTGACCTGCGTCGTCGCGGTGAGGCGGGGCGAGCGCGACATGGCGGTGGGCAACATCGTGGGCAGCAACGTGTTCAACCTCGGGGCGGTGCTGGGTCTGACCGCCCTCATCGCCCCCGAGGGGATCGCCGTCGCGCCGGCGGCCCTGCGGTTCGACCTGCCGATCATGGTGGCGGTGGCCCTGGTACTGCTGCCGGTCACCCTGACCCGGTTGACCGTGACCCGTTGGGAGGGCGCCCTGCTCGTCGGTTTCTACGCCGCCTACATCTCCTACCTGGTCTTGGAGGCCACCGAACACGCGGTCCTGCGGCCCTACAGCGCCGCGATGCTGTGGTTCGTCATTCCACTCACCGCGTTGTGGCTGTCGGCGGTGATGGTCCACGAGCTGAGCACACGGCGGAGCGGCGGGAAGCCCGAGGTCACCCGCGCGGTCCCGGACCCGACGGAGCGAAGGCCGGGGTGAAGGACGGGGCCGCATGAGGGCTCGGCCCCCGAGCACTCCGGTGCGGGGTGGCCGTGATCCGGTGTGCTTCAGCGGCCCGTGACATCGGCTTTCCCATCGAAGGCGCTTATCGCTCTTTATCGGCGCTGATACACCCCAAAAACGCGAAACAACCAAAGCGGACCCAAAGGCTTTCCCGTCAGCAAGGCGGCATTGCGCAGGGGTCGAACATCAGTGCCCTGAACTGCGAAGACGAGGAACCTTCGATCTTCTTCGGTGATCCGACCGGAAACCGTACGCGGAACGATCGCGTGTGCCCTATTCTGGCGCCACAACCGCATATCGAGTGACCCCGCGACGCTAGTCGAGCGCCCGG
>NZ_JARBUT010000023.1 GCF_028882275.1 Nocardiopsis sp. N85 | reverse complement strand
TCGGCACCGTGGTGTTCGCGATGTTCGCGGGCTTCTACTTCTGGTGGCCCAAGTTCACCGGCACGATGCTCAACGAGCCGCTCGGCAAGGTGCAGTTCTGGCTGCTGTTCCTCGGCTTCCACGGCACGTTCCTGGTCCACCACTGGTTGGGGGCGGCGGGCTTCCCGCGCCGCTACGCCGACTACCTGCCGGGTGACGGCTTCACCGAACTGAACCGGATCTCCTCCGTCTTCACCCTCGTGCTGACGGTGTCCATCCTCATCTTCTTCTGGAACGTCTTCTACACGGCGAGGAGGGCGCCCAAGGTCGAGGGCGACGACCCGTGGGGCTACGGCTGCTCGTTGGAGTGGGCGACCTCCTGCCCGCCGCCGCGGCACAACTTCACGTCGCTGCCGCGGATCCGGTCCGAGCGTCCGGCGTTCGACCTCAACCACCCGCACGCCACGATGGGCGGCGCGGCCCGGCGGGACGGTGAGGAGGAGTCGTGAGCGATGGTCCCGAAGAACCGCGCACGCCGCTCGTGGAGGGGCGGCTCATCACGGTGTGCTCGGTCCTGGCGACCCTGGTCACCCTGCTGATGTTGTGGACGTGGACGGACGCGGTCCCGTTCGCCGTGATGGCGGTCTGTCTTCTGGCCGGTACGGGCGCCCTGGGATTCCTGCACCGACGATCGGGTTCGGCCGAGTTGGTCGGCGGTCCCTTCGACGGCGCCCGGGTCGGCCCGGCCCGGGTGGCGGAGTGCCGCCGTCGGGGGGAGCTCATCCTGCCCGCCCGGGAGGGGACCGTCCGCTACAGCCCGGACGGGTCGGGGCGTCTGGTGCACGATCCCGAACCCGGCGCCTGACCCCGGGGCGTGGGGGGACGAGGCCACCCTCCTCCCACGCCCCGGTCCGCACACGGCCGGGAACGCGCCGACCGGGGCCCGTGCCCTCCGGTCGACCCGCCGCCACCGGCGGCGCGGCCGTCCCCACGCACGACATCCGAGGCCGGTCCGAAGTGCCCGGTCGGTTCGTCCGCCGACCGGGCGAGCGCCCGGACCGTGAACACCCGGTCGCGGCCGGGCGAGCGTGTGCCCCGCACGGCGGGCGGGGCCCTCAGGGGACCAGCCCGTGCAGGGGCAGGGCGGTGTCCCGGACGTAGGACACGACCGAGCCCGGCCCGGCCAGGACCCGGTGGTCCTCCCTGTCCGTGTCGGAGTACCGCCCCAGGTCGATCCACCGCACGTCGTCCCCGGCGGGTGTTCCGCCCCAGGGCAGCAGGGCGACCGCCCGCGCGTCCTCGGGGAGGTCGTCGTGGAACAGCACCGGTGCCACCACGGTCTCCGCCAACGGGAGCGGCGACATGAGCTGATGGCGCAACAGCGTCCGGTCGCCCTCGAAGGTCCGGACGACCTCCCCCGTCGCGTCCGTGCGCAGCACCGGCGACGGTTCCTCCTCCCCCGGATCGCGCAGGACCACCGCCCCGGCGGTGTCGACCGCCCACAGCCGGTCGCCGCTCTCCAAGGGCTCTCCCGGGAGGTCGGGCAACAGGGGCAGAGGCTCCCCCGTCTCCAGGTCGAACACCGCCCCCAGGTCCGTGACCACCGGATCGGCGGCCTCGCGCGCCGGCTCCCCTCCGATCACGGGCGGGTGCCCGTCGTACCTACCTCGGAGTACCCCCTCGTGCCGCCACACCTGTTCACCGGTGGCGGCGTCCAACGCGGTGACGCTGCGGACCGCGCCCTCCGGCACCTCCTGAGGCGGGTACGGGCTCCCGTCCTCCTCGACGAGGTCCTCCTCGTCCATACAGTGCCGGGCGATGAGCACCCGGTCCCCGTACACGCGCATGCCGTCGTCCGGTTCCCGGTGGCACCACCGTCCCGGGACCACGTCCTCCACGGTGTGCTCCCACAGCGGTTCGGTGGAGTCCACCGGGTGGGCGACCACCGTGGACGCACCGTCCTCGTGAACGAGCCGGACCCTGACGTCCACCCCCAGGTGGGCCCGCCGGGTCTCCTCCTCGTCGGGTTCGGGCATGGGGGCGTCGTGCACGACCTCCCCGGTGGCGGTGTCCAGCACGACGAGGGTGCGGGTCTCGGCCGTCGGATCCTCCCGGTGCAGGAGGTGGGCGCGTTCGGGCGTACCGGGGAACACCCCGGTCTCCACCTTCCTCCCGTAGTGCAGCCGGTAGGTCCACAGCTCCTCGCCGCTCGAGCCGTCCAGCGCCGTGAACCCGTCGGCGTGGCGGACGATCGGTCCGCGCGGACCGGCGTCCACGCCCACCACCGGGAGTTCCGGTTCCCACGTCCACCCGATACGGGTGACCTCCGCGGGGATCGGCGCGCCCTCCCCCGCCGGGGCGACGGTGTGCTCCGAGGTCAGGGCGTGCCGGGCGGACGGCGTCCCCGCCCAGACCAGCGTCGCCCCCACGGCGCCCGCCAACACCCCGGCCGCGGCGACCGGCCACGGTCGCGTCCGCAACCGCCACTCGCCGAACACCGACAGGAACAGGCCGAGGGCGATGACGCACACCCCACCCCACAGCCCGAACAACGGCTCGGGGTACATGCGGTAGCCGTCGTTGAACACGGTGAGCGCCATGTGCCGGGTGGGCAGCGTCCACCACACCAGCAGCGCGCCGAGCCCGAAGGCGGCCGCCCGCGCCGCGAAGACCGCCCGCACCCCCCACGGCTCCGCCCCGTCCCCGTCCTCCTCAGGGATGAACGCCCGCACGATCACGGTGCCCGCGGCCGCGATCCCCAGGACGAGCGCCCCCATCAGGAGCGGCCGCAGATCCTCGGAGACACCCCGCGTGGCCTCGACGAACCGGTCATAGGACGGAAACAGGAGCACCACACCGGCCACCAGGACGGTGAGCCCCGCCCACCCGAACGCCGACCGCGTCTTCACGCCCACCGACGGCACGCCCCCTGCCCTGTTCCGATTCCTCCGGCAGGAAGGCAGGCTAGACCGCCCGTGGACGCGCGTTCACACCGGGTCGCGGTTCAGCGCAGGACGACCTCGCCCTTCGGGCCGTGCAGGACCGCCTCCAGCAACGGTTCCGGCCCCTCGACCAGGTCCAGCTCCACGCCCAGCGCCGACAGGGCCCGCCCGGCCTCCTCCGGGTCGGGGTGTTCGGCGCGCACCGACACGAGTTCCAGCGTGGGCAGGTCGCCCAGCCCCGGCTGCGGGGTGGCTCCCCAGTCGATGAGGAACGGCACCGGATCCGGGTACCGCCCGCTCTCCTTCTTCGCCAGTGACCAGCGCAGTCTTCCCCCGTCCGGGGTGGCCCGCGACCACGGCTCGGCGTCCCCCGGGTCGTGGCCCGCCGCGCGGGCCCGTTTCACCGCCCCCGGCAGGTCCGTCACGCCCACGGCGAAGGTGGCCAGGTGCGGTCGGTCCAGCGACGACAGCCCGAACACCCGTACCGGCCCGGGGTCGGCGCGCTCCGGGTCGGGCCCGATGACCTCCAGGTAGTGCGGCGCCCGCGCCCCGTCACGGGTGAGCGCCACCAGGGTGTTGGCGCTGCCCACCGGGTGCCGCCCGCCCGGGACCGGTCGCACCCCCGTCAACTCCTCGAACCCGGTCGTGCCCTCGGCCAGGTCGGGTACCGCGTACACCAGATGGTCGAGCGCCGCTGGGAATCCCATTCACTCCTCCTCGTCGGATCGCACGAAACTCCCCCCAAGGAGAGCATGATCCGGTCATCCGGTCTAAGGAACACGCACCGTCGATCATGTCGGCGCGCACCTTGCCGGAGATTTTGTCGAGGCGCGGCGCACCCTTCGCCACGCACCCCTCCCCAAAGGTCCGACCACCCGATGGGTCTTGCCACCCGCCGTCCCCCGGCCCTACGTTGTTCGACGATCGACGTACGGGCCGGGTGGGAGCGACATGAGAATCCTTGTGGTGGGGGCCGGAGCGGTCGGCGGGTACTTCGGGGCCCGCCTGGTCCGGGCCGGGCGGGAGGTCGACTTCCTCGTCCGGCCCGCCCGCGCCGAACTGCTGCGCCGGAACGGCCTGCGGGTGCGCGACGTGGACGGCGCCGTCGAGACGGTCCCCGTCACCGCCGTCACCGCCGACGCCCTGTCCCCCGGTTACGACCTGGTCGTCCTGGCCGTGAAGTCCTACGGGTTCGACTCCGCCCTCAAGGACATCACCCCGGCCGTGGGCGCGAACACCGTCGTCCTGCCCTTCCTCAACGGCATGCGGCACGTCGACGCCCTCACCGGCCGGTTCGGCGCCGACCGCGTCTACGGCGGCGTCGCCATGGTGATGACCCGGCTGGGCGAGGACGGCGAGATCGTCGAGGTCGGCACGATGGCCCGGCTCATCTACGGCCCCCTCACCGAGACCCCCGTCATCCCCCCGGCCGACGTGCACGCCGCCCTGGACACCGGGACCTTCTCGGCGACCGCCGTCGAGGACGCGATGCGGGAGCTGTGGGACAAGTGGGTGTTCCTGGCGACCATGGGCGCGTGCAACTGCCTGATGCGCGCTCCCATCGGCCGCGTCAACTCCGCCGAGGGCGGACGGGACTTCACCCGGGCGGTGTTCGAGGAGGCCGCCGCCGTCGCCGCGGCCTCGGGTCACCCGCTCCGCCCCGAGACGCGCGAGCGCGCCGACGCCATGGTCGGTGACACCACCGCGAGCACCACCACCTCCCTGTACTGGGACCTCACCCGGGGCAACCCGGTGGAGGCCGACCACATCGTGGGCGACCTGGTGGCACGCGGCCGCTCCCTCGGCGTCCCCACGCCCCTGTTCGCCCTGGCCGATCTGCACCTGCGGGTGTACGAGGCCGGACGCGCCTGAACCGATCCGGTCGGCTGCGCGGGGTCCGAGGACCGGGCCGGGTCCGTCCGACCTCCCGGACGGGGAGGACCCGGGGAGCGCGTCGCGCACACCCGTTCCCGGCAACACCGGGGCCGGTCCCCGGCCCGGGGGCCGGCGCTGGTTATGGTGCCCGTACCGACGTGCGGGGCGTACACGCGCGAAGGGGGCGCCCGCCGTCAACGGGGACGGCGCCGGGCCCCTCGGCGCGACCTCCGCCGTTCCCACCGACCAGAAGGACACCATGTTCCGCACCGTGCTCGTGGCCAACCGTGGCGAGATCGCCATCCGGGCCCTGCGCGCCGCCTACGAACTGGGCGCCCGCACCATCGCGGTCTTCCCGCACGAGGACCGCAACTCGCTGCACCGTCTCAAGGCGGACGAGGCCTATCAGATCGGTGAACCCGGACATCCCGTCCGTGCCTACCTGTCCGTCGACGAGATCGTCCGGGCCGCCCGGGAGTCCGGCGCCGACGCCGTCTACCCCGGCTACGGGTTCCTGTCGGAGAACCCCGAACTGGCCCGCGCCTGTGAGCGGGCCGGGATCACGTTCGTCGGCCCGCCCGCCGACGTCCTGGAACTGACCGGCAACAAGGCCACCGCCGTGGCCGCCGCACGCGAGGCGGGCGTGCCGGTGCTGTCCTCCTCCGCGCCCTCCTCCGACGTCGACGTCCTTCTCGCGTCCGCGGACGACATCGGCTTCCCCCTGTTCGTCAAGGCCGTCGCCGGGGGCGGTGGCCGCGGCATGCGCCGCGTCGACCACCCGGACCGGCTGCCCGAGTCGCTGGCCGCCGCCATGCGCGAGGCCGAGTCGGCCTTCGGCGACTCCACCGTCTTCCTGGAGAAGGCGGTCATCGACCCCCGCCACATCGAGGTGCAGATCCTCGCCGACGGCGAGGGGAACGTGGTGCACCTGTACGAACGCGACTGTTCGTTGCAGCGCCGCCACCAGAAGGTCATCGAGCTGGCCCCCGCGCCCAACCTGGACCCGGAGCTGCGCGCGCGGATCTGCGACGACGCGGTCCGCTTCGCCCGCCTCATCGGCTACCGCAACGCCGGGACCGTGGAGTTCCTGGTGGGCGCCGACGGCTCCCACGTGTTCATCGAGATGAACCCGCGCATCCAGGTCGAGCACACCGTGACCGAAGAGGTCACCGACATCGACCTGGTCCAGTCCCAGATGCGCATCGCCTCCGGTGAGACCCTCGCCGACCTGGGCATCGCCCAGGAGACCATCACCGTGCACGGCGCCGCCCTGCAATGCCGCATCACCACCGAGGATCCCGCCAACGGGTTCCGCCCCGACACCGGCATCATCAGCGCCTACCGGTCCCCGGGCGGTTCGGGCATCCGCCTGGACGGCGGCACGGCGGCGGCCGGCACCGAGATCAGCCCTCACTTCGACTCGCTGCTGGTCAAGCTGACCTGCCGGGGCCGGGACCTGACCACCGCCGTCAACCGGGCCCGTCGCGCGGTGGCGGAGTTCCGCATCCGCAGCGTCGCCACCAACATCCCGTTCCTCCAGGCGGTGCTGGAGGACCCCGACTTCCAGGCGGGTCGGGTCACGACCTCGTTCATCGAGCAGCGCCCCCACCTGTTGACGGCGCGCCCCTCCGCCGACCGGGGCACCCGCCTGCTCACCTACCTGGCCGACGTCACCGTCAACAAGCCGCACGGCGAACGCCCCCACCTGATCGAACCGGCCGTCAAACTGCCCGAGCCCCCGGCCGGGTCGCCCCCGCCGGGATCGCGTCAGCGGCTGGCCGACCTGGGCCCGGAGGGGTTCGCGCGGTGGCTGCGCGAATCCCCGAACCTGGGGGTCACCGACACCACCTTCCGTGACGCCCACCAGTCGCTGTTGGCCACCCGGGTGCGCACCAAGGACCTGTTGGCCGTCGCGCCCACGGTCGCGCGCACCCTGCCCGGCCTGCTGTCCCTGGAGGCCTGGGGCGGGGCCACCTACGACGTGGCGCTGAGGTTCCTGGCCGAGGACCCGTGGGAGCGGCTGGCCGCCCTGCGCGAGGCGGTCCCCAACATCTGCCTCCAGATGCTGCTGCGCGGTCGCAACACCGTCGGTTACACGCCCTATCCCACGGAGGTCACCTCGGCGTTCGTGGAGGAGGCCGCCGCGACGGGGATCGACATCTTCCGGATCTTCGACGCCCTCAACGACGTCGAGCAGATGCGCCCGGCCATCGAGGCGGTACGCGCCACCGGTACCTCCATCGCCGAGGTCGCCCTGTGCTACACCGGCGACCTGTCCGACCCGGCCGAGGATCTCTACACCCTCGACTACTACATGCGCCTGGCCCAGAAGATCGTGGAGGCCGGCGCGCACGTCATCGCCGTCAAGGACATGGCCGGTCTGCTGCGCGCCCCGGCCGCCGCCACCCTGGTGTCGGCGCTGCGCCGCGAGTTCGACCTGCCGGTGCACATCCACACCCACGACACCGCCGGTGGCCAGTTGGCCACCTACCTGGCGGCGGTCGGGGCCGGGGCCGACGCCGTGGACGGTGCGGTGGCGTCCATGGCCGGGACCACCTCCCAGCCGTCGCTGTCGGCGATCATCGCCGCCTTCGACCACACCGAGCGCACCACCGGCCTGGACCTGGGGGCCGCCAACGACCTGGAGCCGTACTGGGAGGCCGTGCGGCGCGTCTACGCCCCGTTCGAGGCGGGTCTGTCCTCGCCCACGGGACGGGTGTACCGGCACGAGATCCCCGGTGGTCAGCTGTCCAACCTGCGCACCCAGGCGATCGCGCTCGGGTTGGGCGACCACTTCGAGGACATCGAGGCGATGTACGCCGCCGCGGACCGGATGCTGGGCCGGCTGGTGAAGGTGACCCCCTCCTCCAAGGTCGTGGGCGACCTGGCGTTGCACCTGGTCGGCGCGGGGGTCTCCCCGGCCGACTTCGAGGCCGACCCCGACCGGTTCGACATCCCCGACTCGGTGGTGGGCTTCCTGCACGGTGAGCTGGGGGTCCCGCCGGGCGGGTGGCCCGAGCCGTTCCGCACCCGCGCCCTGCGGGGGCGCCCGGCCGCCCGGCCGGTGGTGGAGCTGACCGAGGAGCAGCGCGAGGGGTTGGCCAAGGAGCGGCGGACCACGTTGAACCGTCTGCTGTTCCCCGGGCCCACGGAGGAGTTCCAGAAGCACCGGTCGGCCTACGGGGACACCAGCGTGGTCTCCAGCGCCGACTTCTTCTACGGTCTGCGCGCCGGCAGGGAGTGCACTGTGGACCTGGACCCGGGTGTGCGGCTGCTCATCGAGCTGGAGGCGGTGGGCGAGCCCGACGAGCGCGGCGTGCGCACCGTGCTGGCCCGGCTCAACGACCAGTTGCGGCCGTTGCAGATCCAGGACCGGTCGTCGGCGTCGACGGTGCGCGAGGCCGAGAAGGCCGACAAGAACGCGTCCGGGCACGTGGCGGCGCCGTTCGCCGGTGTGGTGACGCTGGTGGTGGGGGCCGGGGAGGCGGTCGAGGCCGGTGCCACGGTCGCCACGATCGAGGCGATGAAGATGGAGGCGGCGATCACCGCCCCCGTCGCGGGCACGGTGTCACGGGTGGCGGTCGACCGCGTCCAGCGCGTGGACGGCGGCGACCTGCTGGTCGTCTTGGAGTGACGTCCCGTTCGTGATGACGCCCCCGCCGTTGCCCGGCGGGGGCGTTCGCGTTCCAGCGGCCCGTGGGAGGTGTCGGCGCGCGGGTGTGATCAGGATGCGGAGGTACCGCCCGGCCCCGCCCGGGGAGGGTGCGCGAGCATCGATCCCCAACCCGACGGAACCCCCTCATCAGACAACTGAATCCGTTGTCTTTATGCAAGAGTACAACCGTCTCGGCGGATGGCGGCAAAATCTCATCAGATTTCAGTTGCCCAAACCTTGACTCGCAACGGTATCAGCGCCTTCAATTGGGCACCATGCGTGAGACACATCACCCCCATCCCTCCGGCTCCGGCGTCGGCGCCAAAGGGCTGGCCCGCGACCGTGTGGGCGTTCTTTCCGGTGCCCTGATCGGCGTCTCGACCGTGGCGCCCGCCTATACGCTCACCGCCACCATCGGCCTCATCGCGGCCTCCGTCGGCCTGAAGATGCCCGCCATCTTCATCGCCGGGTGCGTACCGATGTTCCTCACCGCCTACGCCTACCGGGAACTCAACAACGCCGTGCCCGACTGCGGGGCGTCGTTCACCTGGTCGGCCCGCGCCTTCGGCCCCTACGTCGGCTGGATGTGCGGCTGGGGCATGGTGGCGGCCACCATCATCGTGCTCTCCAGTCTGGCGTCGGTGGCCGTGGAGTTCGGCTACCTGTTCCTGGGACGACTGTTCGGGGACCCGGCCATCACGGCCCTGGCCGACGACAGGTTCGTCAACGTCCTCTCCACCGTCGCGCTCATCGCCCTGGCCACCGCCGTCGGATACCGGGGCGTCACCGTCACCCAGCGCCTCCAGGCGGTGCTGGTGATCTTCCAGCTCACCGTGCTCGCCCTGTTCGTCGTGGCCGCGTTCGTCCAGATCTCCACCGGCCGCGCCGCCGACGCGGTCCCCTTCGACCCCGACTGGTTCAACCCGTTCACCGGGCTCACCACGGTGGCGTTCGTCGCCGGTGTCACCGGATCGATCTTCGCGTTCTGGGGCTGGGACACCTGCCTGACCCTCAACGAGGAGAGCCGCGACCCCGAACGCACCCCGGGCCGGGCCGGCCTGCTGTGCGTGGCCGCGATCCTGCTCACCTACCTGCTGGTCACCGTCGCCGCGATGATGTACGCCGGGGTCGGCGAGAGCGGGCTGGGCCTGAGCAACCCCGACACCGCGGACAACGTGTTCGCGGCCCTGGCCGGACCGGTCCTGGGCGGTCCGGGCGGCATGCTGCTGTTCCTGGCGGTGGTGGCCTCCAGCGTCGCCAGCCTCCAGACCACGCTCCTGCCGGCGGCGCGCACCATGTTGTCGATGGGCTCCCACGGGGCGTTCCCCCGCTCCCTGGCCGACACCCACCCGCGCTACCACGTGCCGTCCCGGGCGGTGGTCGTCGCGGGGGCGACCACCGCCGCCTTCTACACGGTGACGATGTACCTGAGCGAGCGGGTGCTCTACGACATGGTGGCCTCGCTGGGCATCCTGATCTGCTTCTACTACGGGATCACCGCGTTCGCCTGCGCGTGGTTCTTCCGCCGCTCGTGGCGCGGCGCCCGCGACGTCGTGTTCCGGCTGCTCTTCCCCGTCCTCGGCGGCCTGATGCTGCTGGGCGTGTTCGGGGTGTCGGTGTACGACAGCATGGACCCGGCCTACGGCAGCGGCAGCTCCGTGGGCGGGGTGGGCCTGGTGTTCGTCATGGCCTGCGGCATCCTCGCGCTGGGCGCGGTGCTGATGGTCGTCATGCGGGTGCGGAACCCGGCGTTCTTCCGTGACGGCGTCACGCCCACCGACCCGGCCCCGGAGCCGGAGCGCACCTCCGAGCCCGTCTGACCCCGTCCCGCCCCGGCGGGCGCCCGGAGACGGCGCCCGTCGGGACGGGCCTCGGATCACGCGCCCCCGCCGTCGTCGACGGCGGGGGCGCACGACCGTTCCGGCCCCCGCCCGTGGCACCGGGCGGGGGCGGGGTGCCTCAGGTGGTGGTGGCGGTCCTGCGCCGGGCGCGGGCGGCGAGCAGCAGGTCCACCAGGACGAACGCCGCCAGCGACACCGCGAAGACCGGAAGCAGCCGACCGACGGCGACCGCGATGGCGACCACCAGGACCTTGCCCCACCACGGCAGCGCCGACCAGGCGCCCCGGGCGACGGGTCGGCCCACCGCCCACGCCCCGGCCCGGGTGGGCCTGCGCAGCCACCACATCCGGTAGCCCCACGCCACCAGGGCGAGCACCCCGAGCGCGACCACGGTCAGCAGCACCTGGTTGGCGACCCCGAACAGCAGCCCCATGTGGAAGGCGATCCCCCACGTGGTCAGCTTGGCCGGGAACGGGTGATCGGCGAACCGCAACTCCTCCACCACCTCGCCGGTGGCGGAGTCCACCGCCACCGCGTCCTTGCGGGTGGGCCACCGGTCGCCGGTCTCGCGCACCGTGTACGCGGCGCCCTCCTCCACCGGAAGGGTCACCTCCACCGACCCGGACAGCCCGGCGTCCCGGGCGGAGGCCAGCACCGCGTCCACGTCCACCGCCGAAGCGCCGTGATCACCGTGCCCCGTGTGCTCCCCGTGACCGGTGTGGCCCCCGTGGTCGGAGGGCGCGGGCGCCGACAGGGACGGGGTGCTCCAGCCCCAGGCCTGCCGCAGTTCCCCGATGTTCTCCCCCGCGAAGCGGGACCAGGTCAGCCCGGTCGCCGCCAGCACCAGTACGCCGACCAGAGCCCACACGCCGACGGCGCCGTGCCAGGACAGGGTGCGGGCCCGGCCGGTGGCCGAGGTGTCGGGCAGCAGGACCCGCCGTACCGCGCGACGGCGTCGCCCGATCCACAGGGCGGTCCCGCCCAGTGCGATGACCCAGATCCAGGTGGCGGCCAGTTCGCTGTAGATCCGGCCGGTCTCCCCCAGGTGCAGGTTCCGGTGGAACGTGGCGACCCAGGACCGCACCGGCAGGGAACCGCTGCTCCCGTAGCCGGTGGTCTCGCCCAGCACCTCGCCGGTGTGCGGATCGACGAACACCGCCAGCCGGTGGCTCTCGGGCAGGCCGTCGGCGTCGGCCAGCACCCGTGTGGCGTCACCGGGGTCGGCGGCGGGGCGCACGGCGAGCACGGTGGCGTCGGGCCGGGTCTCGGCGGCGGCCGTCACCTGGTCGGCCAGCGGCACCGTCCCCGCTCCGGCTTCGACGGTGAGGAGGTCGGCGTACACGACCTGTTCCAGTTGCGGGGTCCACACGTAGACGAGGCCGGTCAGGGCGGCCACCGCGATGAACGGGGCGACGAGCACCCCGGCGTAGAAGTGCAGGCGCAACAGCAACGGCCGGGTCGACGCCCACGCGCCGCGACGGGCGCCGTCGTCGGCCCCCGTCGGGGCGGGGTCCGGCGCGGGAACGGCGGGCGGGGGTGCGGGCACGGGTGTGGAGGCGTCGTCCTTGGACACGGTGGTGTTCCTTCTGATTTCGCGCGGCGAGGCCGCGAGCACGTCGAGGGTCCGGTGCGAGGGTCACCGGTTCGAGGCCGGGCGCACGGGCGCACGGCCATCGGAGTGGCGTGGGATCAGAGGGAACGCGGAGGGCCGCGCCGCACGTGGACGTGGCGCAGCGGGGAGGGCCGGGGAGGACGTTCGTCGACGGCCGCGAAGCGCGTCCCGTCCGTGGGGAGGGCGGGCGCCGGCAGGGGCCGCACCACCACCAGCACCCCGGACAGCAGGACGCCGACGAACCCGAGCAGGTCGAAGAACCCGCGTTCGCCCTGGCGCAGCCACCAGGCGCTCGCGCATCCGGCGGCGATGTGCGCCGCGATCATCGACGCGCTCAGCCCGCCGTCACCGAGGTCGGCGGCGCCGCCGTGCGTCGTGGCGTGTCCCGACTCCCGGGCGGTGAGGGTGAACAGCAGGTGCAGGGCGCCCTGCCCCCACAGCATCCACCCGGTCAACGGGCCCAACCGGCGTTCGGACCCGGCCCATGCCCGGGACGCGGCGAACAGCAGCAGGAACCCCGCCGCCAGCGCGACCGGTGGGATCGCGTGGCCGGAGCTCAGCGCGTGGCCGCACGCCGAGACCCCGGTGCACACGCCGGCGAACACGGCGGCGCGCGCCGAGCGGGGCGGTGACGGGGTCCGTGGCACGGGGTCGACCTTAACGCCACCTCACGCGGCGTCGCCATCCCCCCACCGACGAACGGGACCCGCACCCGATGGGGCGCGGGTCCCGTGCCGCCCGGTCCGCTCCCCGGATCAGTCCTCGACGTGGACGGCTCGGGCCGGGGCGGGGGCCCGCCCCCACTCCATGCGCGACCACGGGGGCACCAGGTCGCCGGGGTCGTCGATCGCCGACGGCGCCAACGCGCCCATGTCCGGCGCCTCGTCGTGCCGGGCGAACACCGACTCCACGTACCGGTGTCCGGTGTCGGCCGCCACGAACACCACCCGCCGTTCCGGTGCCCGCCGCGCCTCCCACCGGGCCACCAGGTGGGCGGCCCCGCCGGACAGCCCGGCGAAGACCGCGTGCCGTCGCAGCAGTTCCACGCTTCCGGCCAGGGCCGCGTCGAACCCGACCCAGTGGACGGCGTCGTACAGGGTGTGGTCCACGTTGCCGAACGGGATGGAGCTGCCGATCCCGGCGATGATGATCTCCTTGTCGCGCACCGCCTCCCCGCCGAAGGTGACGCTGCCGAACGGCTGCACCCCCACCAGCGCGGTGTCCGGCGCCCGCTCGCGCAGGAACGTCGCGAGCGCCCCCGTGGAGGCCCCCGACCCGACCCCGCCGACCACGGTCAGCGGGGCGGGGTCGCATTCCTTGGCGATCTGGTCGGCGACCGCCCGGTACCCCAGGTAGTGCACCGAGTCGTGGTACTGGCGCATCCAGTGGTAGTCGGGGTGTTCGGCGAGCAGCTCGCGCACCCGGGCGACCCGGCGGCTCTGGTCGAACCGCAGGTCGTCGGAGGGCGGCACCTGCTCCAACGTGGCGCCCAGGATCTCCAGCTGTACCCGGGTGGTCCGGTCGATGGTGGTGGATCCCACGATGTGGCAGCGCAGTCCGTACCGGTGGCAGGCCAGCGCCAACCCGTAGGCGTAGATGCCGCTGGAGCTGTCCATCAGGGTGTCGCCGGGACGCACGGTCCCGGTGTCGAGCAGGTGGCGCACCGCCGCGACGGCGGAGGCCACCTTCATGGACTCGAACCGCAGGCACGCCAGCCCGCCGCCGAGGTCGATCAGGTCCGGTCTGCCAAGGGTCTCGCACACGTGGTCGTCCACGTCGTCTCTCCATGGGTCGGATGGGGGGTGGAAAAGACCCGGGTGGGGGTGAGCCCTTCCCCGCGCAACCGCTCCAGGGCGGTATCGATCCGGGCCCCCAGATCGTCGACACGGGCGTCGAAGAGCACACCGGCGACGTTGCCGCTGTGCGCGACCTGGACGCCGACCGCCCCGCACAGGCGGGCGACGTCCTTGATCGTCCCCAGTTCGGGCTTGGGCAGAACCCGTTGGTTGAGGATCGCGCTCTCGGTACCGATCCGCCCCACCTCCGCGGCGTCCCCGACGGCGAGCGCGACGCGCAGGGCGGCGCGCAGGCGTTCGTGGACCGCGGCCTCGCGCCGGTCCACGCGGATCCGGAGCGCCAGTGTGTTCACCGGGGCCCCGCCGCCGGTGAGGCAGCCCACCACGACCATGGGCGGCAGCGGCGCCCCCAGGTCCTCCAGGACGCGCCCCTCGCGCTGGGCGAACAGCAGCGCCCGCCCGCCCTCCCACATGATGGGGTCGCTGGCCCCCTCGGCGGCCACGGCGATCCGGGCGACGGTCGCGGGTGAGGGGTCAACCCCGAAACCGGCGCACACGGCGCGGATGGCGGCGGTGACGTCGCTGGTGGAGGAGCCCAGGCCGAGCCCGGTGGGGACACCTCCGCGCAGCCGCAGCGTCCCCCCGCAGACCGCCGCCCGGCGGGTCGCGCATTCGGCGACGGCCAGCGCGGCGGCCCGGGCCGCCTTGGCCCGGCCCACCGGGTGGACGTCCACCCGGTGGGCCGGGGTGCCGGGAAGGGGGGTGAACACCGCCTCCGTGACGGGGGCGGCCATGGGCAGGGTGACCAGGCCCCGGCGGGGACGGCCCCGCCGGTCCAGGAACACGCCTTGGACGATCTCGCCGTGGTGACAGGCGGCGCGTCCGGTGCCGGTGATCACGAACCGGCCCCCACCCCGTCGGACCGGTACCGGTACAGGGCGGTGGGAACCGCGCTGAACTGGGAGAACGGGAAGGGTTCGGCCGACAGGGCGGTCACCCCCTCCCCCAGGAAAGCTCGGGCGACGGCCGCGCCGCTCTGGGCGTAGACCACCAGCGGGACGTCGCGTTCGCGGCACCGTTCCAGGATCGTGTCGAAGGTGCCGTTGCCCAGGGTCATGCCGGTGGCGACGATGGCGTCGGCCTCGTCCAGCACCTCCTCCATGGAGGAGCCCACCTCGTCGCCCCACTGGGTGCGGCGCAGGTTGAGGTCGCAGGGCAGGCACTCGCCGCCGCGTTCGCGGATGGCGGCGACCAGCGGGTTGACCACACCGATCAGCCCCACCCGGCGTCCGCGCGGGTCGGGCAGCAGGCCGGCGATGGCCGCGTCGCGGGCGACGGCGCGCCGTTCGGGCGTGCCCTCGGGCAGGGACACGGCCTCGGCGCGCGGGTCGCGGTGGTGAGGGAGCTCCGCGGCCAGGAGCGCGTCCAGGGCCGCCAGCCGCAGCGGCAGCGGCCGGTCCTCGGCGAGCAGCTCTCCCAGGGGCAGCCCGGAGGCCTCGGCGCACACCGACGGGTCGAGTTCGCCCTCTTCGAACGCGCAGGCGCCGAAGGCGGGGCCGACCCGCACCAGCACGTAGCGGTTGAGGTAGGTGACGTCGCCGCCGGCCAGGCGGGTGCCGTGGTGGGCCCAGAACACGCTGGTGGCCACGGGCAGCGGGGTCGGGGAGGCCTGGGCCGCCTCGAACAGTGCGTTCAGGCCCTTCACGCGGCGTCCTCTCGGGTCAGGCGGAACAGGTAGGTGAGCACGCCGTCCTCCCAGTCGTGGAGGTGGGCGATCTCGGCGTCGAAGCCGAGGTCGACGGCGCGACCGATGATGGTGCGCAGGTCGGCGGTGTTGGAGGCGATGAGGTGCGCCTCTCCGCCGGGGGCGAGCAGGCCGCGTTCGGCGATCTGGGTGAAGAAGAGGTCGGTGATGGGAGCGCCCTCGCACACGTTGCGCACGATGTCGGGGTCCGCGCTCACCCGTTGGCTGACGGCGGGCGGGTTGAAGGTGATGACGTCGAACCGGGTGCCGTCGGGCACGGCGGAGAACATGTCCGAGACCTTCGCGGTGAGGACGGTCTCGGTCGCGCCCTCGCCGACGATGGTCCGGTGGACGGCCTCGGTGGCCGCGACGCTGGCGGGGTGGACGTCCAGGGCGTGGACGGTGCGGGCGCCGCGCAGGGCGGCGACGGCGGCCTCCACGCCCAGGCCGCAGCCCATGGCGGCGTAGTGGCGGCCCCGCACGTCGATGACGTCGTCGAGGATGCGCTGGTGGATCATGCGGCTGGTCGCACCGGGTAGGAAGACACCGGGCGGGACGTCCAGGACCCAGCCGTTCCATGCGTAGCGGCGGTGGGTGGCCAGATCGACACGGGGACGGTTGAGGTCGATGATCTGTTCGGCCGGAAGCGGGGGCGGCAGGGTGGCGATGAGCGAACGGTCCACTCGGTTCCTTTCGGGAAGGGGGGCGTCCTGAGCGGCACTATAGGTGAAATGAAAATCGTTGTCATCGGATTCGGCGAACACGGAACGTGATCCATCCCGCACCCGAGGACACGGCGGATCGCGCCCCCGAACGGACATTCCCACTTCCACCGACGTGAATGCGGGCCCGCCATCACCATCGTCCCCGTCGAGGGGGGGCCGGGGTTCGCGGAAAAGTTCGCCACTGATAATCGTTTTCACTACAGTGGACGGGCAGCCATCACCACCTTCCGGAGAGTGAGAACCACCGCGTGTCCTCGACAACGGCGCCGAACACCGAACCCACCGCCCGCCGGGGCGGCCTGCTGCGCGATCCCGACTTCCTGCGGTTGTGGTGCGCCACCACCGCATCGGGCCTGGCCACCTGGGCTCTACCCTTCATCCTGGGCCTGGCCGTCCTGGACGGCACCCTCACCGCCATCGAGCTCGGTCTGGTCCTGGCCCTGCGCACCGCCGGCTTCCTCGTCGCCGTCCCCGCCGGCGGACTGCTCGCCGATCGCCACTCACGCCGGGCGGTCGTGCTGTGGTCGGGCCTGGCCGCCGCCCTGGCCACCCCACTCCTCGTCGTCGGCCTGGGAAGCTCCACCGTGCTGATGGCCGTGGCCGCGACGATCGTCGGCGCGGGCCAGGGCGCCTGCCGGCCCGCCTTCCAGGCGTTGACCGCCGAGGTCGTCGCCGAGCCGGACCGGCAGAAGGCGAACGCCGCCCTGACCTTCTCCACCCGCGTCAGCACCCTGCTCGCCCCCGGCCTGACCGCGCTGCTGGCCCTGGTCACCGGCACCTGGGTGCTGATCCTGGGCACCGCCGCCCTGTGGCTGATCGCCGCCCTGGCCCCCGCCCCCGGTTCGGCCGCCGTGGCGCCGCGCACCCGCGCGCCCTTCCACACCGAGTTCCTCGACGGTCTGGCCGAGGCGCGCCGCCACCCGTGGTTCCTGGCCGGCCTGGGCGCCCTCACCGTCGTCATCGCCACCGGTTACTCCGCCACCGGCGTACTGCTGCCGCTGGCGAGCCGCGACCACTACGGCACCGAGGCGGTCCTGGCCGGGGCGCTGACCGCCTACACCGCCGGCGCCCTGCTCGGCGCGGTCATCGTGTCCCGGTGGCGGCCGCGCGCCCAGGGGTGGGCGGCCCTGGCGGGGCTGGGACTGTACGCGCTGGCCCCGCTGAGCCTGATCGCCCCGGTGGGCCCGATCGTGGTCCTGGTCGCCTACGCGCTGGTGGGGGTGGGCATCGAACTGTTCAACGTGCCCTGGTTCACCTCCGTGCAGCGCGAGGTCGCCCCCGACAAGCTGGCCCGGGTGTCCTCCCTCGACTTCCTGCTCTCCTACGGTCTGGCGCCGGTGGGGCTGGCGCTCATCGCACCGGCCGCCGCCGCGTGGGGCACCGGACCGGTGCTCGTCGGCTGCGCCCTGGCCTGTGTCATCGCCCCGGCCCTGGCCGCCCTGGCCCCGGGCGGACGCACCTTCACCAGCGCCCGCGCCACCGTCGGGTGAACCCGTCAGCCCGTCGACGCCCACTGTCGGTCCAGTGCCCGCCCCAGGAACAGGGCCGACAGGGCGTACCCGGCGGCGCGGCCCGCGATCGCCCCGAACGCCGACCCCCACACGAACACCGCGCACCACGCCAGGGGCACCGTCACCGCGTAGGTGAGCAGCGAGGTCGCCGCCAGCACCCCGCCACGACGGTGCACGCTCAGGAACCGGGCCCGGAGCTGGTCGAAGAAGTACGCGGGCAGGCTCGCCATGTAGGCGAGGAACAGCCACCGGGCCGGCTCCGGGTCCACGCCCCCGCCGGAGAACGCGGCCACGAGCCAGGGCGCCGCCGCCACGGCCGCCACGCCGCTCACCGCGGTGACCGCGCCCGCGTACCGGGTGAGGGTCCGCACGGTCCGCCGGGCGTCCGGACCGCCCTGGGCGTAGCCGTAGAACACGAACGCCGCCTCGAAGCACGACTGCGGCAGGCGGCAGTACAGGGTGTACACGCGGGTGGCCACGGCGGTGGCGGCCACCGCCTCCGCGCCCAGGGTGCCGATGAACAGCACCGGCAGCACGGCGCCCATGTAGTCGTTGACGTGGCGGCCGCCGATGCCGCACGCGGTGGGGACCAGGGTGCGCAGTTCCCGCCCCACCTCGCGCGCACGCGGCCGCACGGGGCGCTGCCCGCGTCGGGCCAGGAGTCGGTACAGCGGAAGCGCGCCCACGGGGAGCATCACCGCCTGCGCGCCGACGGTCGCCCAGGCCACCGCCGCCTCGGGCGATGAGAACCACACCGCCAGGCCGGTGTACAGGAAGGCGTGGTCGAGAGCGAGGTTGGCGGCGAAGCCGACCGCGAGCACAGCCGTGGCCGTGCCCTTGGCCCCGCACACCCGCAACGCCACCCCCGTCACGGAGGCGGTCAGCGCGAGGGCGAGTCCGCCCAGCCGCACGCCCAGGTGGTCGGCCACGGCGGGCACGAGGACCGGGTCCTGGCCCGCGGCGGTGAGCGCCGGCGCCACGAGCGGGGCCGCGACCAGGCCCACGACCTGGAACACGGCCAGCAGCGCCGCCCCGGCCACGGCCAGGACCGGCAGGCGGCGGACCGTCTCACCGGCGCCCTCGGCGACGGCCAACCGACCGGACAGGGCGTGCACCAGGCCGGCGAAGAACGAGAACAGGGCCACGGCGATGAGATCGCCCAGGCCCAGCGCGGCGATGTGGACCATCCCCAGGGGGGCGATCATCAGCAGGTCCACCGCGCCCATGCCGACGACCATGAACTCGACCAGGAGCATCGTGGCGGCGAATCCGGCGAAGGAGCGCCCGGTGAGGCGCGTGTGGTCGGTGACCGGACGCACGTGGCGGACCTCTTTCGGCGGGGGCGAGGGCCCCCGTTCTCTCACGGAGCGCAGCGGTCCCGCCACCGGTTTTCCGGAGCGACCGAGACGTGGTCCACACCCCCCGGGGACCGGCCCGGGATCGATCTCGTGTATCTTTTGAGAACGGTTTTCATTTTCATCAGAGAGGAGGCGACCATGCGCGTGGCCGTGATCACCGGCCTGCACCGCGACGCACGCGAGCGCACCGTCCGGGCCGCCCTGACCGTTCCCCGCACCCTCGTCGTCCACCACGACCTGTCCGAGATCGACCGGGGCACCGTGTACCGGGTCGTCCGGGACCCCGGGGGCACCGTCGACCGCGCACGCGTCGACCTCGTCCACGCCTGCGCCTCGTGCACCCTGCGCGAGGACCTCGTCCCCTTCCTGCTCGACCTCGCCGCGCGCGGCGACCACGACCTGTGCGTCGTCGACGCCTGGGACGGCGTCGAGCCCCGTTCGGTGGCCGAGGCGATCGCCGCCCGCGACGAACTCGTCCTCACCGCCGTCGTCACGGCCGTGGACGCCGACCGGCTCCTGCCCGACCTGGCCGGCCACGACGAACTCGCCGACCGGGGCCTGGACATCGCCCAGGACGACGACCGCGCCGTCTCCGAGGTGCTCAGCCGCCAGATCGAGTACCCGACCGCGATCGCCCTGCACGGCCGGCGCCACCTCGCCGAGGCCCGCGCCCTGGTCGAACACCTCAACCCGGCCGCCGCCGTCATGGACCCCACCGACACCTCGGCGCTCACCGCGGGCCGGTTCGACACCGCCGCCGCCCACAACCGCACCGACCCGCTCTCCGCCCACCACGGCGAGCACTCCCACGGCCGGGTGCGCACCGTGGTGTGGTCGCGCCGCCGCCCCGTGCACCCCACCCGGCTGCACGACGCCATGGACGGGCTCGTGTCGATGAGTCTGCGCGGCCGGGGACGGCTGTGGCTGGGCAGCCGCCCGGACACCGTCCTGGTGTGGGACTCCCACCGCGACATGGCCACCGTGGCCGCCGCCGGCCCCTGGCTCGCGGCCCTGCCCGAGGCCGCGCTGGACCTGGTGCCCGAGGCCCGCCGCACCGCCGCCCTCCTGGACTGGGACCCGGCCGTGGGCGACCGGGGGCAGCACCTGGCGTTCACCGGCGTGGACCTGGACACGGACCGGCTCATCGCGCTGCTCGACTCCTGCCTGCTCACCGACGACGAGACGGCCTCGACCTTCGCCGACGACCCCTTCGCGGCCGTCGAGGGCTGAGCGGACCGCCGCGCCCGGACCCACCCGGGGGTCGGCGCCGCCACCGCACACGGGGCCCACGCCGCACCTCGGAGGGGCCCGCCGCCTCCCGTCACCGCCGGACCATCGGGGAAGCCGCCTCCGACGACCCGACGACCCCGCACCGGTGGCACACCCGTCGCCGCTCCGGGCCCCCGGACCGACTCACGCGAGACGCCGGACGTTTCCGCCCGGTGCGACCGGGTCCGTCCGACGCCCCCTCGACCGGGCGTCCCCGCCGTTCCCTCCCTTCCTCCTCCGGCGGGGGCGCCCCCATCCACACCTCGACACCCCGGATCCGGTTTTCCACCCCCACGGGGACCGAATCACCCCTACCATGACAACCGTTGTCATTTTCACGATGAGGGTCGACCCCGCCCTCACACTCGGACAAGGAGCACGAGTGCCCCCGACCTCCGCACCGTCGGTGACGGCGCCACCGCCCACACCCCCGCGCACGGCCCATCCCAGGTGGCTCACCACCCCCACCGGCACCGCCGTCGCCGCCCTCGCCCTGGCCCTGCTCCTGGCCGCCTCCACCCTGCCCGCCATCGGCCTGGGCACCGCCCTCATCCCGCCCGCCGAGACCGCCCGCTACCTCTGGGCCGCCCTCACCGGCGGCGCCATCGCCCCCGACGAGGTCACCCGCTACCAGATCATCTGGAACATCCGCACCCCCCGCGTCGTCCTGGCCGCCCTCGTCGGCGCCGGTCTGGGCGCGGTCGGCGTCGCCGTCCAGGCCCTGGTCCGCAACCCCCTCGCCGATCCCTACATCCTCGGTGTCTCCTCCGGGGCCTCCGTCGGCGCCGTCACGGTCGGCGTCCTGGGCGCGCTGGCCGCCCTGGGCCCGTACGCCGTCTCGGCCGGGGCCTTCCTCGGCGCGTTGACCGCGACCCTGCTCGTCCACCTCATCGCCCGTTCCCCGGCCGGCATCACCCCGCTGCGGCTGGTCCTCACCGGTGTCGCCCTCTCCTTCGGGTTCCAGGCGAT
Source organism: Nocardiopsis sp. N85 (assembly GCF_028882275.1). Classification (GTDB taxonomy): domain Bacteria; phylum Actinomycetota; class Actinomycetes; order Streptosporangiales; family Streptosporangiaceae; genus Nocardiopsis; species Nocardiopsis lambiniae. Next base: position 88,843 of record NZ_JARBUT010000023.1, on the reverse strand, counting down.
CATGAGCGTCATCATCTACCTGGCCCCCGGCAACGAGGCCACCGCCACCGTCCTGTTCTGGACCATGGGCGGCTTCGGCGCCGCCACCTGGGGATCCCTGCCCGTCGTCGCCGTCATCGTCCTGGCCGGTCTCGTCGCGCTGCACACCATGTCCCGCCGCCTGGACGCCACCGCCCTGGGCGACGAGACCGCCACCAGCCTGGGCGTCGACGTCGACCGGACGCGCCGCGTCCTGTTCCTCATCACGGCGCTGATGACCGGCGCCATGGTCGCCGTCAGCGGCGCCATCGGGTTCGTGGGCCTGGTCGTCCCGCACGTCGTGCGCATCCTCGTCGGCGCCGCCCACCGCCGGGTCCTGACCATCGCGCCCCTGGCCGGGGCGGTCCTGATGATCTGGGTCGACCTGGTCTCGCGCACCATCGCCGCGCCCCGCGAACTCCCCCTGGGCGTGCTCACCGCCCTCATCGGCGTCCCGGTGTTCCTCACCCTCATGCGCCGTCGCGGCTACCTGTTCGGAGGACGCTGATGCACCTGAGCCTGGACGGCCTCACCGTCGCCCTCGACGGCACCACCCTCGTTCACTCCCTGGACCTGGACGTCGCGGACGGTTCCGTGGTCGGCCTCATCGGTCCCAACGGGTCGGGCAAGTCCACCGCGCTGCGCTGTGTCTACCGGGCCCTGCGCCCCAGCGGCGGCACCGTCCGCGTCGGGGGCGACGACCTCGCCGACCTGCGTCCCCGGGAGGGGGCCCGCCGCGTCGCCGCGCTCACCCAGGAGAACGGCAGCGACCTCGACTTCACCGTCGCCGAGATCGTCGCCCTGGGCCGGGTCCCCCACCAGCGCGGCAACGGGCCCCTCACCGCCCGCGAACGGGAACTGTGCGAGCGGGCCATGGACTCCATGGACGTCGCCCACCTCGCCCACCGCGGCGTGCTGACCCTGTCCGGCGGCGAACGCCAACGCGTCCTCATGGCCCGCGCCCTGGTCCAGGAACCCCGCGTGCTGGTCCTGGACGAGCCCACCAACCACCTCGACGTCCGGCACCAGATCCACCTGCTGTCGCTGCTGCGCGAGCTCGGCGTCACCACCCTGGTCGTCCTGCACGACCTCAACCTCGCCGCCGCCGCGTGCGACCGCATCGGCGTCCTGGAGGAGGGCCGCCTCGTCGCCACCGGACCGCCGGCCGAGGTCCTCACCCCCGAACTGATCCGCGACGTCTTCGGCGTCGAGGCCACCGTCGTCGCCCACCCCCTCACGGGCGACCCCCAGCTGCTCTACCGACTCACCCACGAGAAAGGCACTCCGTGAACCACCGTCCCCTCACCGCCGCCGCACTGGCCCTGACCGCCCTGGCCGCCACCGGCTGCGGCGCCCGGGTCGAAGAGGAACCGAACCGGGCGGGCGCCCCGGCCACCGTCACCGTTCCCCGCTGCGGCGAGGAGATCGAGTACACCACCCCCGAGCGCGCGGTCGTCTACGAGGGCGGCAGCGCCGACAAGATGTTCTCCCTGGGCCTGACCGACCACGTCCACGGCTACGTCATGCCACCGGCCAACCCGCCCGTCACCGAGTCCCCGTGGGCCGACGAGTACGCCCGGGTGGAGTTCCTCAGCGACGACCTCCTCAACCGCGAACTCGTCGTCGACGCCGAGGCCGACTTCGTCGTCGCGGGCTGGAACTCGGGCTTCAGCGACCAGCGCGGCATCACCCCGGAGATCCTCGACGGGCTCGGCATCCAGAGCTTCATGCACACCGAGTCGTGCTTCAACTACCCGGGCCATCCCGAGGAGGTGACCCCGTTCGAGGGGCTGTTCACCGACCTGGAGCGGCTGGGCGCCATCTTCGGGGTGGAGGACCGCGCCACCGAGCTCGTCGCCGACTACCGCGCCCGCGTCGAAACCGTCGAGGAGCAGGCCCCGGAGGGCGACCCCGTCCCCGTGTTCCTCTACGACTCGGGCACCGACCAGCCCTTCACCGCCGGATCCCAGGTACCGCCCAACGACATCATCCGGTTCGCCGGCGGCCGCAACATCTTCGCCGACCTCGACGAACGCTGGACCCAGGTCGGCTGGGAGGCCGTCGTGGAGGCCGAGCCCGAGGTCGTCATCATCCTCGACTACGGCGACCAGCCCGCCGAGGACAAGATCGAGTTCCTCACCGGCCTGCCCGCCCTGGCCGACGTCCCGGCCGTCGCCGAGGAGAACTTCTTCATCCTCGACTACAACGAGGGCATCTCCGGTCCCCGCAACATCGACGGCCTGGAGAAGTTCGCCGAGTACCTGGGCGAACACACCTCCTGACCCCCTCCGGCGCCCTCCCCGCACCCCCGCCGGGGAGGGCGCCGGCCCGGCGATAATGAACGACGTGGAACTACGCCAGGTCGAATACTTCGTCGCCGTCGCCGAGGAGCGCAGCTTCACCCGTGCGGCCGAACGCACCCATGTCTCCCAGTCGGGGCTGTCCGCGGCGATCCGCACCCTGGAGCGCGAACTCGGCTCCCCCCTGTTCCACCGCACCACCCGCAGCGTCGAACTCTCCCCCGCCGGGTTCGCGCTGCTGCCCAAGGCCCGCGGCATGCTCGACCTGGCCGCGGCGGGGCGCGACGCGGTCGCCGCGACCACCGCCCACCTCCAGGGGTCCCTGCGGCTGGGCAGCGAACAGTGTCTGGGCGTCATCGACATCACCGAGCTGCTCGCCCGTTTCCACCGCCGCCACCCGCACGTCGACATCGTGTTCGACCAGGCGGGCAGCACCACCCTCCTGGAGCGCATGCGCCAGGGCACCCTGGACGTCGCCTTCGTCGCCACCGGTGGCAACGGACGGCCCACCGACGGGCTGCGGTGGCTCCCCCTGGCCGCCGAACCCCTCGTCCTGCTCTGCGCCCCCGATCACCCCCTCGCCGACCGGGACACCGTGCACTGGTCCGACCTGGAGGGCCGGGGGTTCGTGGACCTGGAGCACAGCTGGGCGGCCCGTGAGATCAACGAGGGCGCCTTCGCCGCCCGGGGCGTCCACCGTCGTGTCCACTACACGGTCAACGACATCCACACCCTCCTCGACCTGGTCCGGCGCGACCTGGGCATCGCCCTGGTCCCGGCCCCCGTGGCCCGCAAGACCCACGCCCGGGGACTGCCCGTGCTGGCCCTCGCCGACACCGCCGACCGGCCCTGGCGGGTCTCGGCCGTGGCGGGCGGCATCGACCCGGTCACCTCCGCCTTCCTCCAGGACCTGCCCGCCGGTTGACACCGGTGTTTCCCCTGGGAGCGCACGGGTAGTGGCCCGCCCACGACGGACCGAGGACGCTTTCCGACACCGGGAGGGAACATGAGGGCGGTCGTGTGGAACGGCACGCGCGACGTGCGCACCGAGGAGGTCCCCGATCCCCGCGTCGAGGATCCCGGGGACGTGATCCTCAAGGTCGAGAGTTCGGGCCTGTGCGGATCGGACCTGCACCTGTACGAGGTCCTGGGCCCCTTCATGCGCCAGGGCGACATCCTGGGGCACGAACCCCTGGGCGTCATCGAGGAGGTCGGCCCCGACGTGACCTCCCTGGTCCCCGGCCAACGCGTCGTGGTCCCCTTCCAGATCTCCTGCGGCCACTGCGTCACGTGCCGGAGCGGCCTCCAGACCCAGTGCGAGAACACCCGCGACGACGAGCAGGGCACCGGCGCCCCCATCTACGGGTACAGCTCCCTGTACGGTTCCGTGCCCGGGGCCCAGGCCGAGTACCTGCGCGTGCCCCGTGCCGAGGCCAACGTCATCCCCGTCCCGTCCCACGGCCCCGCCGACCGGTACGTGTTCCTGTCCGACGTGCTGCCCACCGCCTGGCAGGCCGTCCGCTACGCCGACGTGCCCGAGGGCGGCTCGGTCGCCGTCCTGGGTCTGGGGCCCATCGGCGACATGTGCTGCCGGGTGGCCCACCACCTGGGCGCGGGTCGGGTCTTCGGGGTGGACCCCGTGCCGGAGCGCCGGCTCCGGGCCTCCGCCCGCGGCGTGGAGGTGTTCGATTCCTCCGACGGCATCGACGACCTCATCGAGCGGATCCGCGAACGGACCCGAGGCCAGGGGCCCGACGCCGTCATCGACGCGGTCGGGCTGGAGGCCGACGGTCACGGGCCGGCCCGGTTCGCCCAGCGGCTCACCTCGTTCCTGCCCAAGGGCGCGGCGGCCACGCTCATGGAGAACGTCGGCGTGGACCGGCTCTCGGCCCTGCGGACCGCCATCGAACTGGTCCGCCGGGGCGGCACCATCTCGATCATCGGCGTCTACGGCGGCACCGCCGACCCGCTGCCCATGCTCACCCTGTTCGACAAGCAGATCCAGCTCCGGATGGGCCAGGCCAACGTGCGCCGCTGGGCGCCCGACATCCTGCCGCTGCTCGACGACACCGACGTGCTGGGGGTGGACGACTTCGCCACCCACCACATGTCCCTGGACGAGGCGCCCGACGCCTACGCCATGTTCCAGAAGAAGCGGAACGGCGCCGTCAAGGTGCTCTTCCGCCCGTGAACCGGCCCGAGCCGGATCCGACACCCGACACCCGACACCCGACACCGAAGGAGGTGGGTCCCGTGCCCGGGACTCGGGAACTGCCCGACACCCTGCGCAGGTCGCCGAAGAAGGCACAGCGCACCTGGATCAAGGCCCACGACTCGGCCGTCGAGCGGTACGGCGAGGGCGAGCGCGCCCACCGGGTCGCCATGGCCGCCGTCAAGCACACCTTCGAGAAGGTCGGCGACCACTGGGAGCCCAAGGAGGACAAGGGTCCCTCGGACGCCCGGGCCGCCGACCCGAACGCGAGGAAGCGCGGGAGGAAGGACTCCGACACCGCCGGAGGCGTGAACGCCAACGCCACCAAGGAGCACCTCTACGAACAGGCCCGCCGCCTCGGTGTGAGGGGCCGCTCGAAGATGACCAAGTCCCAGCTCGTGGACGCCCTGCGCAAGGAGAGCGACGACCGTACCTCGCGGGCCCGGAGCTGACATCCGGGGACCACCGACGCCCGCCGGGGCCGCGCTCGCGCACGACCCCGGCGAGGGGGAGAGATGAGGCGGAGCGTCGCCGATGGGCCGCCCGGGGTGGAACGCGATCGGCTCGTGGACACCGTCAGGGCCCCGCCGTCGGGCGCCCCGACCGGCCCGGCGCCGTCGCCCCGATCCGGCCGCCCGGGCGCGGGGGTTCGTCTCCGGGACCGGTCGAGGCGGGGACGCACGGGGCGGGGCGGACACCGTCCGCCCCGCCCCCGCCCGCGGTCAGCCGGCCTGGATCTCGCCCCCGGTCGGCGCCAGGGTCTCCCCCGAGTAGTACGACGACAGCCGTCCACTGGCGAAGAACACGTACGAGGGCGCGATCTCGTCGGGATGGGCCGCCCTCTCCATGGGCGCCTGCTCCCCGAAACCCTCGGCCCCCTTCTCTCCGAGGGTGGCGGGGATGAGCGGTGTCCACACCGGTCCGGGCGCCACACAGTTCACCCGGATGCCGCGGTCCATGAGCGACTGGGACAACGACAACGACAGGTTCATGACGGCGGACTTGCTCGCCGCGTAGTCGATCAGCGTGTCGTTGCCGCGCAGACCGTTGATCGACCCGGTGATGATGATCGACCCGCCGTCGGGGATGTGCGGCACCGCTTCGCGCACGGTCCAGAACACCCCCATGACGTTGACGTCGAAGGTGCGGCGCAACTGTTCGGTGGTCAGCTCGGTGATGTCGTCCACCGGGGCCTGGGTGGCGGCGTGCTCGACCAGGATGTCGATCCCGCCGAGTTCGTCCACCGCCCTGCGCACCAGGTGCGCGCAGTGGGACTCGTCGGCGAGGTCGCCGCGCACCGCCACCGCCCGTCTCCCCTGTTCCTGGACGAGTCCGACGGTGTGCCGTGCCTCGGCGTCCTCGCTCAGGTAGCCGAACACCACGTCGGCGCCCTCCTTGGCGAAGGCCACCGCCGTGGCCCGGCCGATCCCCGAGTCTCCCCCGGTGATCAGCGCGCGTTTCCCCTCCAGCAGGCCGCTGCCCCGATAGTCGCGCATCTCGTCGCGCGGGCGGGGCTCCATGGGCTCGGTCAGCCCCGGATGGGGCTGGCTCTGTGCCGGTGGTCGTCGTTCGGTCATCACCGATCCCCTTTCTCTTCTCTCTCCCGCGTGCCACTGCCCCGCCGCCCCGGATCCACACCTGCGTGTTTCACTCCTCGCCGACCGGTCAGTGGCACCTCCGAACAGGGAGCATCGAGGAACCGCCTGGGGGAGTGACCCGATGAACGACGACACCCGTGACGCCAAGGACCGTCGGCTCGACGCCGACCGGACCGACTCCGAAGGCCCGCTGACCACCGATACCGGGGTGCGGGTGGAGGACACCGACAACTCGCTCACCGCCGGTGGGCGCGGACCCACGCTGTTGGAGGACTTCCACGCCCGTGAGAAGATCACCCACTTCGACCACGAGCGCATCCCGGAGCGCGTCGTGCACGCCCGGGGCGCCGGAGCCTACGGGCGCTTCCGCCCCTACGAGGGCCTGTCGGACCTGACCGCCGCCCACTTCCTGAGCGGGCCGGACGTGGTCACCCCGGTGTTCGTGCGCTTCTCCACCGTGGCGGGCTCGCGAGGGTCGGCCGACACGGTGCGCGACGTGCGCGGGTTCGCGGTGAAGTTCTACACCGAGCAGGGCAACTACGACCTGGTCGGCAACAACATGCCGGTGTTCTTCATCCAGGACGGCATCAAGTTCCCGGACTTCGTGCACGCGGTCAAGCCCGAACCGCACAACGAGATCCCGCAGGCGCAGTCGGCGCACGACACCCTGTGGGACTTCGTGGGACTGCAACCCGAGACCACGCACATGATGATGTGGCTGATGTCGGACCGGGCCATCCCGCGCAGCTACCGGACCATGCAGGGGTTCGGGGTGCACACCTTCCGGTTCGTCGACGCCGAGGGCCGGGGCACGTTCGTGAAGTTCCACTGGAAGCCGATGCTGGGCACCCACTCCCTGGTGTGGGACGAGGCCCAGCGCATCCAGGGCAAGGACCCCGACTTCAACCGGCGCGACCTGTGGGAGGCCATCGAGCGCGGGCAGTACCCCGAGTGGGAACTGGGCGTGCAGCTGGTCTCGGAGGAGGACGAGCACGCCTTCGACTTCGACCTGCTGGACGCCACGAAGATCATCCCCGAGGAGCAGGTCCCGGTCCGGCCGATCGGTCGGCTGACCCTGGACCGCAACCCGGACGACTTCTTCGCCGAGACCGAGCAGGTGGCGTTCCACACCGCGAACGTGGTGCCGGGGATCGACTTCACCAACGACCCCCTGCTCCAGGCCCGCAACTTCTCCTACCTGGACACGCAGCTGCTCCGGTTGGGCGGCTCCAACTTCCAGCAGATCCCGGTGAACCGGCCGGTGGCGCCGGTGAACAACAACCAGCGGGACGGGTTCGCCCAGCACCGGGTGCACCGGGGCAGGACCTCCTACTTCCCCAACTCCCTGGGCGGGGGCTGCCCGGCGATGGCCGACGAGGGGGTCTACCGCCACTACACGGAGAAGGTGGAGGGTCACAAGATCCGCGAGCGGGCGGAGAGCTTCAAGGACCACTACTCCCAGGCCACCCTGTTCTACAACAGCCTGGCCTCCTGGGAGCGCGAGCACCTCATCGCCGCGTTCCGCTTCGAACTGGGCAAGTGCGAGGAGCTCGCGGTGCGCCAACGGGTGGTGACCAACCTCGACAACGTCGATCACGGGCTGGCCTCGGCCGTGGCCGAAGGGGTCGGGGTGGAGGCGCCCGAGGAGGAGACGACGCCCAACCACGGCCGCTCCTCCCCCGCGCTCAGCCAGGCCGAGACGACCTTCGGTTCCGTGGTCGGCCGTCAGGTCGCCATCCTGGTCGCCGACGGCGTGGACGCGGCGAGCGTGGAGGGGCTGCGCGAACCGCTGATCGCGGAGGGCGCGATCGTGGAACTGCTCGCCGCCACCGACGGTGCCGTGCGCACCACCGACGGCGGCGCCCTGACCGTGGACCGGGCCCTGCCCACGATGTCCTCGGTGCTCTACGACGCGGTGGCCGTCCCCGACGGCGCCGACGCCGTCGCGGTCCTGTCCGGCGACGGCCTGGCCCGCCACTTCGTGTTGGAGGCCTACAAGCACCACAAGCCGCTGGTGCTGGTGGGGGCCGGCGCGGGGCTGGCGATCGCGCCGCCGCTGCCCGAGCACGTCGTCACCCCGGCTCAGCGGACCAGGGAGGAGCTGGGTGTGATCGTCGCACCGGAGTCCGACGACACCTGCGTCGCCGAGTTCACGCGCCTCATCGGCCTGCACCGGAACTGGGACCGCCCCACCGGCGCGATCCCGGCCTGACGCCGCCCGCACGTGATGGTGCCGTGCCGCCGGTCGGCGGCACGGCACCATCACGTGCGGATCACCGCCGGGCGCACACGAGGCCGGGGGCGCGGGAGGTGCCGGGGCCGGGGAGGCGCCGCCGAGGCGGAGCCGACCGCCGTCTCGCGGGGAGCCCCTCTCCTCGGGTGCCTCCGGGCGCGGCGTCCCGCCGGGCTCTCCACGCCCGCTCACGGGCACCGGCGGCGGGTATCCGCCGTCGGCCGTCACGACGTCCCACCCCGACGGCGGACGAGGAACGGGCCGATGGCCAGCACGTCCACGGGGGCGGAGCCGAGGTACTCCAGCGCGTCCCGGGGGGAGTCCACCATCGGGCGGCCGTCCGTGTTGAGGCCGGTGTTGACCAGGACCGGTAGACCCGTGAGGTGTTCGAACTCGGACAACAGGCGAGAGGTGAGCGGATCGTCCGCCGGTGAGACCGTCTGCACGCGGGCCGTGCCGTCCACGTGGACGACGGCGGGGATGCGCTCACGCCACTCCCGCGCCACCTCGTGCGAGAAGAGCATGTACGGGCTGGGCAACGGGCCGCCGGAGAAGATCTCCGAGGCCCGTTCCTCCACCACCATCGGGGCCACCGGGAGGAAGCGCTCCCTGCCCTTGACCCGGTTGAGGCGTTCGAGGTTGGCCGGGTAGGCCGGGTTGGCCAGCAGGGAGCGGTGCCCCAGCGCGCGGGGCCCGTACTCCGAGCGGCCCTGGAACCACGCCACCAGGGCGTTGTCGGACAGCGCCGAGGCGACCGCGGCGGGCAGGTCGGCGGGGCGTTCGACGGAGACCTCGGCGTCGCGCAGCAGGTCCGCGAGTTCGTCCTCGTCCCAGGATCGCCCCAGGTCGGCGCCGGGCATCGGCCACGGCTCGTCCCCGCTGTGCGCCGCCACGTACAGGGCGCCGCCCAGCGCGGTCCCGGAGTCCCCGGCCGCGGGCTGCACCCACACGTCCTCGAAGGGGCCCTCCCGGAAGACGCGGCTGTTGGCCCTGTGGTTGAGCGCGATCCCGCCCGCCATCGTCACCCGCCGCAGGCCGGTGTTCTCGTACGTCCACCCCAGCACCCCCAGGAGCGACTCCTCCATCGCCTCCTGGACGCTGGCGGCCAGGTCGGCGTGCTCCCGCCCCGGGTCGGCGCCGGGCGGAAGACGCCCCACCAGGGATTCCCACGGCATGTCACGGGCATGGACCCGCCCCTCGGACTCGTAGCACAGGTGCTCGCGCACCCGGTCGAGCATCGTGGGCTCCCCGTGGGAGGCCAGGGCCATCACCTTGTACTCGTCGCCGAAGCGACGGAACCCCAGATGTTCGGTCAGCTGCTGGTAGATCAGCCCCAGCGAGTCGGGCAGCGGTTGCCGGGTCAGTACCTCGAACTTTCCGCCGATGTAGGTGCCGACCAGGTGCGACGTGGCCTCACCCCGTGCGTCCGCGACGAACACCGCGGAGTCGCGGCTCCCCTGGAACGGGGGCGCGGCGAACACCGCGGAGGCGGCGTGGGCCACGTGATGGGCCACGTAGACGACCCGGGACGGATCCAGTCCCGGCAGCGTGGTGGCCAGGAAGTGGGGTACCCGTTCGACGTAGAACAGGCGCAACTGCTCCCAGTCGGTGTCCTGGCCCGGACCCTCGGGGTCGGCCAGGGCGGGGTGGTAGGAGTAGCTGACGGCGTCCAGGTCCCGCGGCGCGAGTCCGCCCTTCTCCAGGCACCAGCGCATCGCCTCCACCGGCAACTCCCAGGTGGAGAAGGGGAGCGGGTCCTTTCCGTGCTTGCGGCGGGAGAACCGTTCCTCCTCGGCCGCCGCCACCGTGTGGCCGTCGACGACCAGTGCCGCGGCCGGATCGTGGAAGACCGCGTTGACACCGAGGACACGCATGTGTTCAGCCTTCTTCCTGGGGGTGTGCGGAGCCGCCGGATGCCCGGCGCAACCATTCGACTACCTGCAGAAAGGCCAGGTAAACATGGCGGTCCCGCGCGACCGGGTCCACCGGGGCCGGTGTTTACGCCCCGCCCTACGGGCTAGTGGCCGAAGACGGGCTCCGAGAGTTCCGAACCGAGAAGAGGAAAGGTGCCGAAGATGGCGACGAACAGCATCTCCGACGTGATGACCGCCCCGGCGCGCACCGTCGCGCCCGACACGTCCCTGCGGGAGGTCGCCGAGATCATGCGCGACTCCGACCTGGGCGACGTCCTCGTCGCCGAGGAGGACCGGCTGGTGGGCATCGTCACCGACCGGGACGTGGTCGTGCGGTGCGTGGCCCAGGGAGGCGATCCCGCCGACCACACCGCCGGCGAGATCTGTAGCTCCGAGATGGTCACCGTGACCCCGCGGAGCGACATCCGCGAGGCCGTGAACACGATGCGCCAGGGCGCCGTACGCCGCCTGCCCGTCGTGGACGGCGGTCGGGTCGTGGGCGTCGTGACCATGGGGGACCTGGCGAGGGTCGTCGACGGGGGCTCCGCGCTGGCCGACGTGAGTTCCGCGAGCCCCAACCGCTGAGGAGGTGGGCCTCCACGGGGTCCGTCCATCCGGTCACGGGGGATCGGATGGACGGACCCCGAGCGGTGCGCGCCCCCTTCGTGAGTCGGTCCCCGGGTCCGGGGGCTTCGTCGCGTGGCGGGTCGCGGAACGTCGTCTCCCCGCCCGGTGTCGAGCACCGGAGGCGCCCACCCGGTACCGTCACCCGCCCCGAGCGGCCGGATCCCACCGAGGGTCCCCTCCCACGGCCGCCCCGATCAGCGTCCACGGACGCGCTCCGGACCCGCCGTCGACCTCCGGGGCATCGCCGCGCCGGTGCCCGTGGACCTGCGCGCCCCTCCGCCCCCGAGCGGCGCCGCCGTGGCCGGACGGTGTCCACGACGCCCACCCGTGGGACCGCCCGCTCCCCCGGCACCGTCCTCCCACCGCTCCGGACGGCCCGCGCCGTCCCGTGCCGGAACCGCCCGACGGGTCCGAGCCGCCGGGTGTGAACGCCTGGGCCTCGCCCGCCCGAGGGTGGACGACGTCTCCTTCGAGCACAGGACATCCCACCTTCCGGTCAAACTTCGCGAAAAGCGTGTATCACCGCTTTAATCGTCGATTCCACCGGGAAAGTAGAGGCCCGAGGTCACTCTCCGGAGCCGTTCCGACTCTCGACGGTGACCACGGCCATCGCGGCCCACCCGCCGGGCACACGGCGGGTGAGCGGCCGCCGAGCAGCACTTCGACAGGGACGCGGAGACCGCGTCGCGAACGCACTCCCGCTCAGGTGGAGGACGTCATGCCCGTGAACACGACCGGTGTACGCACCGGTTCCGGCACCGCCGTCGATGACGAGGACATCGACGAGCGGTCGGCCGAAGAACTCCTGGCGGGTCTCAAGGCCCTGCCCGAGGGCAATCCGAAGGCCGCTCTCCTCCAGGAACGGGTCCTGGAGCTGTACCGACCGCTCCTGTACCGGATCGCCCGGCACTACAGCGGGCGCGGCGAACCCTACGAGGACCTGCGCCAGACCGCGCACCTGGGCCTGGTCAAGGCCATCCACGGATACGACCCCCACCGGGGGAAGAAGTTCATCTCCTACCTGCTGCCCACCGTCACCGGTGAGATCAAGCGGCACTTCCGCGACCACACCTGGGCCGTGCGCGTACCGCGCCGACACCAGGAACAGCGCGGCCGTCTCCACCGCGCCGTCGTCGAGTTCCAGCAGCGCCACGCCCGCGAGCCCGGCACCGACGAACTCGCCGCCGAGATGGGTCTGCCCGAAGAGGAGATCCGAGAACTGCTCCAGGCGTCCCAGGCCTACAGCACCCTGTCCCTGGACCTGCCCGACCACAAGGGCGAGGAAGGGGAGGGTCCCACCCTGGAGGAGCGGATCGGCCGGGAGGACGACTCCTACGAGCTGGTGGTGGAGCGCGAATCCCTGCGCCCGGCGATGTCCTGTCTGAACTCGCGCGAGCGCACCATCCTCCACCTGCGTTTCTTCGCGGAGCGCACCCAGGCGCAGATCGCCGATGAGATCGGCTGTTCCCAGATGCACGTGTCCCGGCTCCTGGCCGCCACCCTGGACAAGCTCAGGAGGCGGGTCGACCGGGACGACACCGAGGATTGAGGAGCGCGTTGGACCGTGACACCGAGGATTCCGTGTCGCCCACGGCCGGGGTGCGCCGTCTGCTTCGCCGGGTCCCGGCCTTCGGCGGCCGGAGGCGGGAGACCGCCGTCCTGCTCCTGAAGGCGACCCTGGCCACGACCCTGGCCTGGATCCTGGCCCATCACGTGATCGGGGCGGCCTCACCGGCGTTCGCGCCGTTCGCGGCCCTGATGATGGTGGAGATCACCGTCTACCGCTCACTGCTGCGGTCGTTGCGGATGGTCGGGGCGGTGGTCCTGGGCATCGCCCTGACCACCGTCCTGGTGGCCTTCGTGGGCCTGGGACCGGTGGACTTCGCGCTCGCGGCGCTCCTGGCCCTGGCCATCGGCCGCTGGCGCCGTCTGGGCGACCAGGGAACCCAGGTCGGCACGGCGGCGTTCTTCGCCTTCGCCGTCTTCAGCGGCCTGAACGACGCCGGGGAACTGCTCGGCCAGGCGGTGGAGATCTTCGTGGTCGTCCTCGTGGGTTCGGCCACGGGGGTGACCGTCAACCTCCTCCTGCTGCCGCCGCTGCGGTTGCGCGGTGTGGCGCGGGCGGTCACCTCCCTGGCGGGAGGGCTGCGGCGGCTGTGCGAGGACATCGGGGAGACGCTGCGCGAGGGACACCCCGACCGGGACACCGCCGAGGAGTGGCGTTCGCGCACGGAGGAGCTGGCGCGGATCGCGCGTCAGGCCCGGGAGACGAGCGGAGTCGCCTGGGAGAGCACCTTTTACAATCCCCGGCGGCTGTTCCACCGCGACCGCCTGCACGTGCACGACCACGATCGGCTCATCGACTCGCTGGAACGGGCGATCCACCAGATCGCCTCGGTGGCACGGAGCCTGGCCCGAGGGCGCGAGGAGGCCCCCTCCCCCACCCCCGCCATGACGGCCAGGTGCGGGGACCTGATCCTGGCCGTGGCCGGGGCATGGCGGGTCCTGGAGGACTGGCGGGGCTCGGAGGGTCCGACCTGGGATCCCCCGGTGGAGCGGTTCCACGAGGCGGTCGAACGGGTCGACCGGTGCGAGCGCGAGCTGGAGGAGGCCTGCCGCGCCCCCGACGGCCCCCCGGTGGACGACCCCGGTCTCCCCTACGGCGCGCTCCTGTTGGAGGCGAGCCGGCTGAACGACGAACTGGACCACGTCGACGAGGTCCTGCGAGCGTCCGTCGAGCATTCCCGTTAGGCGCACCCGCGCGCCCGGAGAAGGGGGACCTTCGGCCCCGCGCTCACGTCCTCGGGCCTCGGACGTTCGCTCCGGGCCTCCCGAACCCCGTGGGCGCGGGAGAGCACGCGAGGAACAGACTCCAGGAGCACCGCGCGCCTCGTCACGGCGGGAGGCGCACGGCCTCGGGTCCCCCCGTCCCCGGACACCGTCGACCGGTGGATCCGCGCCGACGTGTCCGACCGACACGGGCACGCCCCGCCCGACATCGACGAGGCCCTCCTCCGGAAGCGGAACCCGACCGCGCGTGAGAACGTGTCCTCCGAGGGCCGCGCCCCTCGGAGGACAGCGATCACCGTTCGGAGAGGCGACCATGCCCACCCTGTTCACCCGCATCATCGACCGCGAACTGCCGGGACGCTTCGTCTGGGAGGACCCGGTCGCCGTGGCGTTCCTGTCCATCGCGCCCCTGAAACCCGGGCACACCCTGGTCGTGCCGCGCGCCGAGGTGGACGACTGGACCACCGCCGACCCGGAGCTGCTCGACCACTGCTTCCGGGTGGCGGGCGCCGTCGGCCGGGGGGTGAAGCACGCCTTCGACGCGCCACGCGCCGGACTCCTCATCGCCGGGCTCGAAGTCCCCCACCTGCACATCCACGTATCGCCGCTGTGGGAGACCGAGGACCTGGACGTCACCTCCGCCTCCGTCGAAGAGGACCAGGACGCCCTGGAGGACGCGGCCCAACGGTTGCGCCGCGCCCTCACCGGGCTGGGGTTCGCCGAAGCGGTCGCGCCGAACTGAGAAGCGGGACTTCTCAATCCGATCGCGAACACCTGTTGGACAACGCGACGCAGGTGGGAGCAGAGTGAAAGCCCCCCACCTCGACAACAGCCACACGAGAAAGCCGCACCAGATGACCTACGTCGCCGCACCCGAACGCTACGACGGAAGCATGATCTACCGTCGCACCGGACGCTCCGGCCTGGACCTGCCGGTGCTGTCCCTGGGGTACTGGCACAACTTCGGCGACGACCGTCCCTTCGAGGCCCAGCGGGCCATCGCCCGCCGGGCGTTCGACCTGGGCATCACCCACCACGACCTCGCCAACAACTACGGGCCGCCCTACGGGGCCGCCGAGATCAACTTCGGCCGACTCATGCGCGAGGACTTCGCGCCGTACCGCGACGAGATGATCGTCTCGACCAAGGCCGGCTGGGACATGTGGCCGGGCCCGTACGGGCAGGGCGGCGGGTCGCGCAAGTACGTGCTGGCCTCCCTGGACCAATCGTTGCGGCGCATGGGACTCGACTACGTCGACATCTTCTACTCGCACCGGTTGGACGCCACCACTCCCCTGGAGGAGACCATGGGGGCGCTGGACACGGCGGTGCGGCAGGGGAAGGCGCTGTACGTGGGGATCTCCTCGTACGACGCCGAGCGCACGCGGCGGGCGTACGAGATCCTCCGGGACCTGGGGACGCCGCTGCTGATCCACCAGCCCTCGTACTCGATGCTCAACCGGTGGATCGAGACCGAGGGCCTGCTCGACACCGTCGGTGAACTGGGCGTGGGGGTCATCGGTTTCACCGCGTTGGCGCAGGGGCTGCTCACCGACCGCTACCTCGACGGGGTGCCGGAGGGGTCGCGGGCGACGCAGGGCAAGTCGTTCGACACCTCGTGGCTGTCGGAGGAGACGCGGGGGCACCTGCGCGCGCTCGACGCCATCGCGACGTCGCGCGGGCAGTCCCTGGCCCAGTTGGCCCTGGCCTGGGCGCTGCGGGACCCGCGGGTGACGTCGCTGGTCACCGGGGCCTCCTCGGTCTCCCAGTTGGAGCAGAACGTCGCGGCGCTGGGGAACCTGGAGTTCACGGAGGAGGAACTGGCGGCCATCGACGAGCACGCGGTCGACGGCGGGCTGGACCTGTGGAAGGACGCCCGCACCGGCGCCATGTAGGCCACGGCCGCGCTGGTCACCATGACCCGGCCAGCGCGGCCGCGCCCAGCAGGGCGCCCACCCCGGCCGCCACGCTCACCAGCACGTTGACCACGGCGGCCCGGCGCTCACCGGCCTCCGCGAGCGTCAACGTCTCGTACGAGAAGGTCGAATACGTGGTCAGCGCCCCGCACAGACCGACACCGAGGGTCAGCCGCACCGCCTCGGGTACCCCGCCGTGGGCGGAGAGCCCGGTCAGGACGCCCAGGATCGCGCAGCCGAGGACGTTCACCGTCAGCGTTCCCCAGGGGAAGGGCGTGTCGGCGCGGGCCTTGACCGCGTGGTCGACGAGGTAGCGGGCGGCGGCCCCGGCCATGCCGCCGACGAAGACCCACAGCCAGCTCACGGGGCGGCCTGCCCGGGGAACGACCGCCGCGCGGCCGCGGCGCCGGCCCACACGGCGGTCATCGCGGCCACGACCGTGCCCGCCAGGTAGAGGGCGGCGATGATCGTGCGCCCCTGCTCCAGTAGATGATGGACGTCGAACGCGTAGGCCGAGAAGCTGGTGAAACCGCCGAGCACACCGATTCCCAGGAACGGGCGCACCAGGGGATGGGCGTCCCACCGTTCGGTGACGGCCACCATCAGCACGCCGATCCCGGCGCAGCCCACGGTGTTCACGGCCAGGATCACCCAGGGCAGGGCGTCGGGGTCGGGGGTGGAGAGGCCGACGGCGTACCGGGCGAGGGCGCCGAGGCCGCCCCCGAGGGCCACGACGGCGACGACGGAACCCCGTCGGGGGGTCGGGTGTGCGGACGGCAAGGGTCTCCTCCTCGGGTCGTGCCCGTTCTCGGAGACGATCCTCTCCGAGAGGAGACCGGCGGCGCACACCCCTGACGGGCACGGCGGGTCCCGCCGCCGTTCGGGACGAGGTCAGCGGGCCACGGCCACGGAGTTCAGGAGGGCCGCCCACTCCACACCGGAGAAGACCAGACGCCCGGCCTCACGATTCTTCGTGTCGCGCATCTGCGCCTCGCCGGTCCACCTGCACTCGACACAGTTGGGGGAGTCTCCCGAGTAGGACGATTTGAACCAGGAATCGCTCACTGTAGCCCCTTGAGTACTTCGACGGATTCTTTCGCGGGAAGAGCGGCGGCGAAAGCCGAGGAGACCATACCGAGCAAGGTCCCATGGTCCCCGCGTTCAGCCAACACCGTACCGCGCGCCCAGTCTCCCGAGATCGCCACTTCATCACCCGCGAACCGATACACCGTGGTCGCGCTACCGGGCGTGAGAAGTATGGAACCGCGTGGCACCAAGTGCACGGCGACCCTGCCGGTTTCGATCCACTTCAGCAGCACGGTCACCTGCTCGGCCCGGATCTCTTCCGGGAGCGCGTCCAACACGAACATGGGGAAGGCGGCCTTCACCCGCAGGTGCGGCAACTGATGGAGCCTGCCGCATCGAAGGGCGGTGAGCTCGGCTGTCTCTTCCTCCGACATCCAAGGGCGTGCGGTCGTGAACAGCAGCGAGGCCAGGGAAGGTGATTGCAGGTATCCGGGGACCATGTTCGGGATGACGGCTTCGGCCGCTCGCGCCTCGGCCTCGATGTGGGAGAGCGAGCGCGCCCAAGGCGGCAGGGTGAACCCGTCCTTCGCCTCTTGGTGCCGTGCCAGCAGGGATCCGCCGCATCCCAGGATGCGATCCAGCGTCTCGGCGTTCTCCCGCCGGGGAAGCGAACCGGGATTTTCCCACCGATTGAGCGACGAAAGAGACAAAGAGGCGGATTTCGCAAGCTGCGTCTGGCTCAATCCCGCGGCTTCCCGTGCGCAGGTCAGCGCTTCTGCGAATATCCCGGGGGTCATGCGATAAAGCTATCGACAACGCTACCGGTAGCGCCTGGGATTCCAGGAGATTCCTATGGGAAGAAAAAGGGATCCCCGACGCTGGAGGCATGAACGGAATCCACGGGACCGAAGACGCGGTCCTCGCACTGCGCTCCGCCTTGCGCCGCCGGGGGATCGCCGCCATGGACGGTGACCTGTCCGGAAGCGTGCGCGCCGAACACGCCGGGATCCGGGTGACCGTCCGCTACGCCGACCATCGGTGGTGGCGGCCGATGTCCGGTGCCGCCGAGGTCACCGTCCCCGTCGCCCGTGAGGGGGACGAGGACGCCCTCGCCCGGCGGCTCACCGACGAACTCCTGGGACGGCTATGAGCGGGCTCACCTGGGGCGATTTCGCACGGCTCACCCGTCCCCGTTCCCGCGCCCACCCCGCGGAGACCCCGCCCGGTCCATCGGGCCCGCTGCCCCGACGAACACGCGACGTGCGCACCCCACCCGACCCACGAGCGGACGGAGAAGCCGCCATGCCCCGGACCGAACCCGACGCCTCCCGCCGCGAACGACGTCCGAGCACCGCTCAGCGGCAACGGGCCGAAACTGTTCGACACCGTCTCCTCGGCGCTGCGCGACGTCGAGGAGCCCGGCTCGGATCCGGCGATCGCCCTGCGCCGCGCCGACCGGGCCTTCGAGACCCTCCACCGGCACCTCGAACGAGGCGGCGTCCTGCCCGGCCCGTGGAGCAGGGCGCGACACCCCTGAGCGGAGGGCGACCGGTCCGGCCGCGCACACACCCCGGGGTCCCGGCATCGAAGCGTCGTTCACGCCCGACCCGGATCCGTCGGCGGGGAAGGGGGAGGTCACCGATCGCCGGGTCTCCCGAACGGGCTCCGACGACCCCGCCCTCCACGACCCGGTCCCGGTTCACCCCTGATCGTCGAGAACGCGACGCAGCGTGCGGCGTCCGATGCGGCTCATGGGCGGGTTGGTGTCGCGGTAATACCGAACGAGGCCCAGCGCCTGCTCGAACGCCCAGGCCCGGCCGCGCTCCCACTCGGGGTCGTCCACGCCGAGGGCGTCCCGGAACACGCGCCGGGGTCGCTCCTCCAGGACGTCCCAGGCACAGAGGAGGTCCAGTGCGGGGTCGGCCGGGCCCAGGCCGCCCACGTCCACGACCCCGACGAGGCGACCGTCCCGGACGAGCAGGTTGCCGGGCATCAGGTCTCCGTGGTTCATGACGTCGGGGGCGTCGCCCCGGGGCAGGTCTCGGAATCGCTCCTCCCAGAGTCGCCGCAGGCGGGGAACGTCCAGCATCCCCTCCGAGCGTTCCAGGCAGGTGCGGACCCAGGCGTCGTGGTCGGCGACGCGACCGCCACGGCCCGTCCCGGCGAACACCCGGCCCCGGGTGTCGATCGAGCGCACGCCGCGCACGAACTCGGCCAGGTCCAGGGCGAAGTCGACGCCGTCCCCGGGGTCGATCCGGTCGGCGGATGTTCCGTGAAGCCGGGTCTGCACGCTCCACGGCATGGGGTACCCCTCCCCCGGTTCACCGAGGGCCACCGGTTCGGGCGTGGGGAAACGGGTCCGTCCGAGGAGTTCGCGTGCCGCCTCGTCCTCCTCCTTGAGTGCGGACAGCGCGGTCTCGGGGTCCGTCGGCAGCAGGGGGAACCGGGCGATGAGGTGATCGCCCAGGTGGAACACCGCGTTGACCGTGCCGCCGGGGAGGACGGGGGTGAGGGGCAGGTCGGCCCAGTGCGGGAACCGGTCGGCGATGAGTCGTGCGGCCGTCTTCGTGTCGACCGTGAGCTGGTCCGTGTGCATCCGCATCGGCCCAGTGTGCCGACCCGGTCGCCCCGGCGCATCCGATTTCCCGCCCAGGGCGACCCTCTCCACGATCGCGGCCCTCCCGGCCGGGGCCGATGTCGGACGTGCCCCTCCCGGCCCGCCCGGAAGCCCGCGCGCCGATCACGAACGTCGTGGGACCGCACCCACCGCCGACGCGGCCACGCCGCCGGAACGGGACGCTTCACCGGCCGCGCCGTGAGCGCGGACCGCCGGCCCCGAACGCGCGACGCCCCTCCCCCAGGGCCGCTCCGGCTACTCCAACCGCCGCGAGTCGTCACGCCGCAGCACGAAGAAGTACGGCCCGCGCGACCCGCGCATGTCCATCGCCCCGATCACCGTGTCGTCGGAGAGCCGACGGAACACGTCGTGGATCGGGAGCCGGTCGTAGACCATCGTCGCCGTGTCCACGCCCCGGTACCGCGTGGTGCGCAGCCGCGCCGAGGCGGAACGCGTCCTCAGGATCGGCCGCAGGACGGCGATCGGACCGACGAGGGGAAGGCCCTGCGGCATCGGCAGTGCGCGCACCGCCCCGAGGGCCCCGAAGGCCTTGACCGGGTCGAACGCCCACAGCGACGTCGGGCCCGGACCGGGGAACAGGAGCGGATGCACGGTCTCGGCGTCCTCGAAGCGCTTTCCCCACCAGCCGCTCGCCGCCAGGAGGCCGTCCATCGGGTGACCGGTGGGCAGTTCGGCGCCGCGCCACGTGCCGAGCATGGAGTCCGGGTCGACCGCCTCCGAGGCGTCGAACAGCTCCAGGGCCTCCTCGGTGGTCGTCGGCACCGTCGTGAGCAGGTTCTTCGACCACGTCGGCCGCGCACGGGTCGGGGTCATGGGCGTGCCCTCCTCGCTTCTCGTTCCGTGAACGTTCCTTCGCGGCGTCCGGTCTCGGTGCGACCGGTCGCACCGGCGGCACCGCGCCCGGACACCGTCGGCCCCCCGGGGGGCCTCATTCCTCGGCGAGGTCCTCCTCCCCTCTCAACCTGCCACATCCGCGGGCCGGCGGGGGGTCGGCGCGGCGGCCACGTCGTGGGGACTGCGCGGGTGCGCACGGCCCGCTCCCCCGCTCGCGACGTGGCTCCTGCCCACCGGCGCGAGGCGGATCGATCAGGATCGGAGAAGCATCGGCCGAGGGCCCGCGATTAACGTGATCACCACGGGCATCGGCCCTCACACGGGCCCGCCACCGCGATCCCTCCGACGACACACGGACCACGAACACGCCGAGGCGGTCACCCGCACCGCACCGACCGAAAGAATCGGACGCGCCGCCCGCGTCCGACCCGGACGGGCCGGGTACCGCCGACCACCTCCCGAGGACCGCGCACGCGGCCCCACTCGACGACGCACGGAGAACAACGATGAGCAAGGTCATCACGACGGATCAGCGGTCGTCCGCGGCGCACGTCGCCGACGGCCACGACATGATCCGGGTACGGGGCGCGCGCGAGAACAATCTCAAGGGCCTCGACATCGAGATCCCCAAGCGCCGGCTGACGGTGTTCACCGGTGTCTCCGGGTCGGGCAAGAGCTCGCTCGTGTTCGGTACGATCGCCGCCGAGTCCCAACGCCTGATCAACGAGACCTACAGCACCTTCGTGCAGGGCTTCATGCCGTCCCTCGCCCGCCCCGAGGTGGACGTGCTCGACGGTCTGACGACCGCGATCATCGTGGACCAGGAGCGGCTGGGCTCGGACCCCCGTTCCACGGTCGGCACCGTCACCGACGCCCACGCGATGCTGCGCATCCTCTTCAGCCGGTTGGGGGACCCCCATGTCGGTCCGCCCGGCGCGTTCTCCTTCAACGTCCCCTCGGTCCGGGCGAGCGGCGCGATCACGGTCGAACGCGGGAACAAGAAGGCGGTGAAGGCGACCTTCAACCGCGTCGGCGGTATGTGTCCGCGCTGTGAGGGCCGGGGCTCGGTCTCCGACATCGACCTCTCCCGGCTCTACGACGACTCCAAGTCGATCTCCGGGGGCGCGTTCACCATCCCGGGCTGGAAGTCGGACGGTTGGTGGACCGTGCGGCTCTACGCCGAGTCGGGGTTCCTCGACCCGAACAAGCCGATCCGCGAGTTCACCGAGGGGGAGATGCGGGACTTCCTCCACAAGGAGCCGACCAAGGTGAAGGTGGAGGGTGTGAACCTCACCTACGAGGGGCTGATCCCCAAGATCCGGAAGTCATTCCTGTCCAAGGACAGGGAGGCGATGCAGCCGCACATCCGGGCGTTCGTGGACGAGGCTGTCACCTTCACCACCTGCCCCGAGTGCCACGGCACGCGGCTCGGCCCCGAGGCCCGTTCCTCGAAGATCAGGGGGATCTCCATCGCCGAGGCGTCCGCGATGGAGATCAGGGACCTGGCCGAGTGGGTCCGCGGCCTCGACGAGCCCTCGATGGCCCCGCTCCTGGACGTGTTGCGGCAGACCTTCGACTCGTTCACCGAGATCGGCCTCGGTTACCTCTCGCTCGACCGGCCCTCGGGGACGCTCTCGGGGGGCGAGGCGCAGCGCGTCAAGATGATCCGTCACCTCGGCTCCTCCCTCACCGACGTCACCTACGTCTTCGACGAGCCGACCATCGGTCTGCACCCCCACGACATCCGGCGGATGAACGATCTGCTGCTGAAGTTGCGGGACAAGGGCAACACGGTGCTCGTCGTGGAGCACAAGCCGGAGACGATCGCGATCGCCGACCACGTCGTGGACCTCGGCCCGGGCGCGGGCTCGGCGGGCGGCTCCGTCTGCTTCGAGGGCACCGTCGAGGGGTTGCGGGCCGGCGACACCCTCACCGGACGTCACTTCGACGACCGGGCGACCCTCAAGGAGAAGGTGCGCGAGTCGACCGGGGTGGTGGAGATCCGCGGCGCCGACGCCCACAACCTCCGGGACGTCGATGTCGACGTCCCGCTCGGCGTGCTCTGCGTGGTGACGGGGGTCGCCGGTTCCGGCAAGAGTTCCCTGATCCACGGGTCGATCCCGGCGGGCGCGGGGGTGGTGTCGATCGACCAGACGGCGATCCGCGGCTCGCGGCGCAGCAACCCGGCGACGTACACCGGGCTGCTCGACCCGATCCGCAAGGCGTTCGCGAAGGCCAACGGGGTGAAGCCCGCGCTGTTCAGCGCCAACTCCGAGGGGGCCTGCCCCGACTGCAACGGCGCCGGTGTCATCTACACCGATCTGCCCATGGCGGCGGGGGTCACCACCCTCTGTGAGGGATGCGAGGGGAGGCGGTTCCAGGCCGCGGTGCTGGAGTACCGCCTCGGCGGCCGCGACATCGGCGAGGTGCTCGCGATGTCGGTGTCCGAGGCCGAGGGGTTCTTCGACACGGGTGAGGCGCGCACACCGGCGGC
Source organism: Nocardiopsis sp. N85 (assembly GCF_028882275.1). Lineage (GTDB taxonomy): Bacteria > Actinomycetota > Actinomycetes > Streptosporangiales > Streptosporangiaceae > Nocardiopsis > Nocardiopsis lambiniae. Next base: position 66,244 of record NZ_JARBUT010000023.1, on the reverse strand, counting down.
GCACAGGATCCTCCGGCGGCTGGACGACGTCGGGCTCGGCTACCTCACCCTGGGGCAGCCGCTGACGACGCTGTCCGGCGGCGAGCGACAGCGGCTCAAGCTGGCCACCCGCATGGGCGAGAAGGGCGGCTGCTACATCCTCGACGAGCCGACCACCGGCCTGCACCTCGCCGACGTCGAGCAGTTGCTCGGTCTGCTCGACCGGCTCGTCGACTCCGGTACGTCGGTGATCGTGATCGAGCACCACCAGGCGGTCATGGCGCACGCCGACTGGATCATCGACCTCGGTCCGGGCGCGGGTCACGACGGTGGTCGGGTCGTCTTCGAGGGCACGCCCGCCGACCTCGTCGCCGCGCGCTCCACCCTCACCGGCGAGCACCTCGCGGAGTACGTCGGCGCCTGACCGGACGCCCCGGGGCGGGGGCCACCCCCGGACGCGAACGGAGGAGCGCGGCGGGGTTCGTCCGTGGCGGTCCGACCTCGCGGAGCCTCCACCGGTCGTTCCCGGCCCCTTCGGTGTCGGCAGGGGACGACCGGTCGGGGACGGAACTCCGCTCCGCCCGGCGCCGCGCCGGTCCGCGCCTCGTCAGTCCTGCGTGACTCTCGCCGCCGCGCGGCGCAGGTGCCGTTGGGAGCCGGGGGTGGTCGGGCCCGGCACCGTTCCGGCCGGGAAGGGGAGCGGATCCGGCGGCCGGCGGACGTGCGGGAGGACCCCGATGCCGGGCACCCCTTCGCGTCGGCGATCCGCACCGCGGTGGGCCCGCGCGGGAGGCGAGGGGGAACCCGGCCAGGGACTCAGGCGGGACCGAAGCCCTCTTCCAGGGCCACCAGCGCCGAACGCAGCAGCGCCCCCATGGGAGGGCCGTCCGCGCCCCGCAGGGCCTGCTCCTCGGCGGCCGCGCGCAGGGCCGCGTTGAGCGCCGCCGCCCGGACCCGCACGGCGAAGTCGTCCGGTCCGACCCCCCGCCGGTCGGCGAGGATCTCCGCGAAGACCCCTTCCGCCGCCCGGTGCACGTCCAGCCACACCGCCATGAGCGCGGGCTCCTCACCGGTCATCCGGATCAGTGACGCCACCGGTTCCACCACCTGCCCGCCGTCCTGACCGAACAGGCCGCTGCGGTCGAGGTGGTCGACGAGCGACTCCCCCCTCGGCCAGCCGCGCAGCTCGGCCGCCATCTCCTCCAGTCCGCTGGTGAGCAGCGGGCGCACGCAGCCCTCCTTGTTCGGGAAGTAGCGCCACAGGGTCCGGGTGGAGATGCCGATGGCGTGGGCGATGTCGTCCCCCGTCGTCCCCGCGACGCCCTTCTCCGCGAACAACTCCACGGCCGCGCGGGCGATCTGGAGCCGAACGATCCGTTTGCGCCTCTCGGTCATGGGCGGGCGTCCCTTGGCGCCGGTGCCCGTGGTCCGCTCGGCCGTCGTCATCGCCCCCACCGTTCCCTCAGCCCTCGGAGACCTCCAGCCTAGGCCCACCAAGCCTCCATGGACAAAATGTCACTTAGCGACAAAAAGACATACGATGACAGGGTCGGCCGAGGACGGCCGTCAGCGAGCACACGAGAGGACGACGATGGAAACGGGTCTCAAGGGGAAGAAGGTCATCGTCACCGGGGGCGGCTCCGGGATCGGCCGCGCCGCCGTCCTGGCCTTCGCCGCCGAGGGCGCCTCGGTCCTGGTGGCCGACATCAACGGGACCAAGGCGCTCGCCGCGGCCGAGGAGGCCCGCGCGGCCGGGGTGACGGCCGGGGCGGTCGTCGGCGACCTGGGATCGCCCGAGGTCGTCGACGAGGTGATCCGCACCGCCCTGGACGTTCTGGGCGGTGTCGACGTCCTGGTCAACAACGCCGGGATCATGGACGACATGTCGGCGACGGCCGACGTCACCGACGAGACGTGGGAGCGGCTGATCCGGATCAACCTCACCGCGCCGTTCCTGCTCACCCGCGCCGCGCTCCCGCACATGAGGGCGCAGGGACACGGATCGATCGTGTTCACCGCGTCGGAGGCCTCCCTGCGCGGCGGCGCCTCGGGGACCGCCTACACCGTCTCCAAGCACGGCGTCATGGGCCTGGTGAAGTCGACCGCGGTCATGTACCGCGACCACGGCATCCGCGTGAACGCGATCGCGCCCGGCGGCACCGCCACCGACATCTCCATCGGCACGCCCACGAGCGTGGACGGCCCCACGGCGCTGGGGCGGTACGCGCAGAACATCGGACGCGTGGCCGACGCGAAGGAGCAGGCCGCCGCCATCGTGTTCCTGGCCTCGGACGCCGCGAGCAACGTCAACGGCGCGATCCTGCCCGTCGACAACGGCTGGGCCGCCGTCTGAGACCGCTCTCGGGTCCCGGCCCTCGGAGAGGGCCGGGACCTTCGCGCGCCCTCCGGAAGGCGGATCCCGCCGAGGCGGACACGTGCCTCGACGACCGGTCCCGCGCCCCCGATCGGCTCCTCCGGGTCTTCGCGCGCGGAACGCAAGCCGTGAGCCCCGTCCCTCCATGTTCGGAGAGAGGCCGCGCCTCGTGGGCCGGCGCATTCGCGCCGCCCCTTTCCACCCACCGGCGATCACCGTGAGCGACCGGGCCGGAAGGACCCCCAAGGTAAAACAAGATCACACTGTTTTTTTCTTTGATTTTACGATGCGAGACCGACAAAGGCTCGCAGAGGCTTGCGCTCGTCACCATATTTTTTCCCCATGAGACTAAAGTCCTGAACAATCACATACGCCGCAAAAAACCCAGGACCTCCACCTTGTAGCACCTCGAACCTCGTTGCTACATTCACCCTCATGACACAGCAGCTGGAAACCCCCGTCACAGAACTTCCGAAGCTTCTGGTGAGCGTGCGGAAAGCCGCAGAAATACTGGACATCTCAGAACGGGTCGTCTACGAACTCTGCTACACACACGAGCTCGAATCGGTGAAGGTCGGCCCCAAGAAGTGGATTCGTCGGATCACCTGCGAATCGTTGAACCGTTACGTGGAGAAAGCCCGACTGGAATCTTACGAAGTCGGCGAATCACCAAGGTGAACGGAATCCACGAAAGGAGAATCCGTATGAGCGCCCTTCGAATCGACACCCCCCGGTTCAGGAACCGGCCCCTCGCGCCACCCTCGGGTGAGCCCCCTCTCGTGAGCGGACCCCGCAAGATCATGGCCACGGCCCGGCACATCGCGGCGGTCCTCGAACGCGAACCGGGACTGTGGCCGGGGCTGACCACCTGCGTCACCGACACCGACGGCCGGATCATCGTCCATTACACGATCGTGACCGGACGCGACTCGGCCGGCGGCGAAGACGCGGCGGCCGCCCTCTCCGGCCCCGACGGTGTCGTGGCGCGATGGCGGTCCCTCCTGGCCCGGGAACGGGAGTCACGACGCGAACGCGGCAACGGGCGCGAGCGCATCACCACCGTCCGGGGGTTCTCCTCCGGTTTCCCCGTCACGGTGCTGTTCACCGTCCTGCACACCGGCCGAGGCGTGTACCCCCGCACGGGGCCCGACCACGAGAGGAGGACACCATGACCACGGCTCGGAGCGGCGGCGGGCTGGTCTATCCCGATGCCAACACCACCCCCTGGCCCCTCAATCACCACGCCTACGTACGGGCGTGCGCGGACCGGCTGCGCAAGGACCTCAGCGACGCGCCCCTTCTCCACTTCCCCGAGTGCCACATGCAGCGGCACGAGGTCCGCAGCGCCCGCGTCAGCGTGGGCCCGACCGGGGGGACCCGTCCCCTGACGCTCTTCTGGAACGAACTGCGGGGGTGGAGCCACCGGAGGGAGGATGCCCGCGTCCCCCTCGTCCTGGGCGCGGAGACGCTCCTGTCCCCGGAGACGTTCGCGGTGGCCGTGACGGCGTTGCTGTCACCCGATCCCCGCATGTTGTTGACGGTGGAGGATCGCTCCCGGTACGCCGCCCACCCGGTGGACCCGTTCTTCGAACGGCGGCTGGCCTCCTACCGCAGGGGCTGACGGGGGGACGGGGACACGCGGGGGCGGTCCCCGTCCCCCTCAGGAGCGCGGTTCGGGGAGGATCCCGAACCTGCGGACGACGAGCTTCTCGACCTCCGACAGGGGCGACACCGGAGCGCCCGGTGCCACCACCAGCGCACCGATCCCGCTGCGGGGCAGGGTGCCGGTCCTGTCGGAGCGGATCACCGAGGTGGCACCGAGGGTCTCCACGGCGGGCGGGCTCCGGATGAGGGCCCGGCGCGCCGCCATCCCGCGCACACCGATGGCCGGGGTGATGGTGATGACGGCGGGCAGCCCCTCGGAGATGATGGAGACCGCGAGCGCCACCACGGCGACGAGGGCCTCCACCAGGGCGACGTCGCGCACCGGGACGGCGAAGGCGAACAGGAGCGCGCCGCCGACGGCCGCGGCCGGGGTGACCGCCCTGCCGAACCCGTTGATCTGACGCGGTAGGGGGTGACGAGGGCGCGCACCCCGCCGACCAGACCACTGATCCCGCCGATGCGCGTGTCGGCGCCGGTGGCCCGGCCGGCGACCACCGGTGTCCCGGAGCGGGCCATGGAGGCGCGCTCGGTCAGGACCGTGGCGCAGAGCGGGAAGAAGACGAGGACGTTGTGGAACCGTGCCGGGAAACGGACGAAAGGACCGCGCCCCCGGGAGGGGGCGACCGGTTCGGGCCGCGACGGGCGGCGGCCTCGGCCGGAGAGGGGCCATCGGGACCGGAGTCCGGGTCCGCCCCGGCACTCCCCCGGGGTGAGGGAGTGCCGGGTGACGTCCGCGCCGCGTGCGCGGGTCCCGGGGTCGCGCGCGGAGCCCCCGTGGTGGGTCGTTCCGGCCATAAGGGCGTCACCGTCCGGGAGCGCGGACCCGCCGTCCGCAGGCCCCGCCCCCACCCTCGGTGATCGACCATCCCGGCCCCCGGGGTCGGAGGGCCGAATCCGGGCGGGTCGAAAGTCCCCGGTCCGACATCACCGAGCACCCGCTCCGACCTGCCGGGACATCACGGATCCCGGAACGGCCCGGAGTCGGAGGACCCTTGACACCGGGCTCTCCCCGGCATGGTCTGGGAGGCCGGGAACGCCGCGCGCCGAGGAGGCGATCGCCCGTGTCCGAGACCGACCCGGTGCTCTGGCCCGACCGTGTCGAAGCGGTGCCGTCCGACGTGGACGGGGTGGTCACCGACACCGCCCGGATGCACACCGCCCGACCGGGCCTGGCCGGCGAACCTGATCCCGCCCCGTTCCTGGAGTCGGCGCGCCGACCGGGGGTCGCCCCCCGGTCGGGCCGCCGTGGTGGAGGCCGTCTTCGCCGGTGTGGAGGCCGGAACGCGCGGGGGGTTCGGGTTCGTGGTCGGGGTCGATCCCGGGACCGGGTCGCGGAACACGCCGTGAGCCCCTTGCCGAAGACCGGGACGGGGACGAACACTGGAGGGTCCGGGGGAGGTTCGTACCGGCCGTGCGCACGGTCGGGGTTCGGAGGGGACATGGAGAGCGCACACGGTTCCGGGGCGCCCGGCGGGGATTTCTGCCGACGGGTGGTGCACCGGAGGACGGAACTGGGATTGAGCCAGGAGGACGTGGCCATGCGCGCCGGGATGGATCCGGGGTACGTGGCCTATCTGGAGGAGCATCCACCGGTGTTGACCCGCTCGGCGCTCTATCGGTTGGCGCTGGCCCTGCGCACCTCGCCGGACGATCTGCTGGGCTCGGCCTCGGGGCTTCCGCCGGGCGCGGTGGTCACCGCCTTTCCGCACCACGACCTGCGCGTGCTGTCGCGGAGTGAGTGCGAGGAGCTCATCTCCCCGGGCGGGATCGGTCGGATCGCCTTCGGCACCGGTGGGGTCACCGCGCCGACCGTGCTTCCGGTGACCTACGTCTGGGACGGCGACGGGGTCCTGTTCCGCACCGCGCGAGAGGGGGTCATCTCCTCCCACGTGGAGGGCCCGGTGTCCTTCCAGGTGGATCGGATCGACGAGACCCTGAGCGAGGGGTGGAGCGTGCTGATCGCCGGCAGGGGGCGGGTGGTGCGCGACCCCGACGAGGAGGCCGTGCTGCGCGCGGGGTTGCCGCTGGCGACGTGGGTGGACCGGGAGGACGGCGTCCACGTGCGGGTGACCGCCATCGAGATCACCGGGCGGCGGCTGTCCGGCCGCTCGCTGTGATCACCGCGGGGGGAACGTGTTCCCCGGGGACGGGGAGGGGGAATCCGCGCCGGTCCCGGTCCCGCGTCCGGTGCGTGTTCCCGGGGGGCCGGGGCGGGAGGGACGCGGGTCCTCGGATGCGGTAGAGATGGGGGTGCTCCCCCGCCGCCACCGGGAAGGACTCCGCCCGTGCTCCCGTTCGTCACCGATCCCGTCGATCGGCCCGCCCTGGTCTTCGGTGACCGCTCCCTGTCCTACCGGGGGCTGGCGTCGGCCGCCTCCCGACTGGCCGCCGACCTGCCTGCGGGCGGCCGGGTCGCCGTGTGGGCCGTACCGACCCCGGAGACCTGTGTGGCGGTCACCGCGGCGGTCCTGGCCGGGGCGGCGGCGGTGCCGCTGAACCCGCGTTCGGGTGAGCGCGAGTCGGCGCACGTCATCGGCGACAGCGCCCCCGATCTGCTGCTGGCCCCGCCCGGCGCGGAACCACCGGAGGTGGTGCGCGACCTGCCCAGGATCGACGTGGACGCCTCCCCCGCCCCGGCCGTGGCGCCCTTCGTCCGGGAGGTCGACGACGAGGCCACCGCGCTGATCGTCTACACCTCCGGGACGACCGGCGCCCCCAAGGGCGTGCCGCTGTCGCGTCGGGCGATCGTCTCGACCCTGGACGCGCTCGCCGAGGTCTGGTCGTGGACGGCCGACGACGTGCTGGTGCACGCCCTCCCCCTGTTCCACGTGCACGGTCTGGTGCTGGGGGTGCTCGGCCCGCTGCGCCGAGGCGGGACGCTGCGCCACCCGGGCCGGTTCGAGGTCGCGGCGATCACCGAGGCCCTGTCCGGGGGAGGGACGCTGCTGTTCGGTGTGCCCACCATGTACCACCGGTTGGCGCTGGCCGTCGACGAGGATCCGGCCCTGGTCGAGGCGTTGGCGGGGGCGCGGCTGCTGGTCTCGGGTTCGGCGGCGCTGCCGCGGCCCGACCACGATCGGTTGACGGCGGCCACCGGGCACCGGGTGATCGAGCGGTACGGGATGTCGGAGACGTTGATGAACACCTCCGTCCGGCCGGGCGACGGCTCCCGGCCGGGCGGGGTGGGCACCCCGCTGCCGGGGGTGGGGCTGCGGCTGGTCGAGGAGGACGGGACGCCGATGCCGCCGGGCGACCCCGAGGCGGTGGGCGAGATCCAGGTGCGCGGACCGAACCTGTTCGACGGTTACCTGAACCGGCCGGAGGCCACCGCCGAGGCGATGACCTCCGACGGCTGGTTCCGGACCGGGGACATGGCCGTCCGGGAGGCCGACGGGTCGGTGCGCATCGTGGGCCGCAGGAGCACGGACCTGATCAAGAGCGCCGGGTACAAGATCGGCGCCGGGGAGATCGAGAACGTGCTGTTGGCCCACCCCGCGGTGGCGGAGGCGGCGGTGACCGGGGAACCGGACCCGGATCTGGGCGAACGGGTCGTGGCCTGGGTGGTGCCGCGCGGTCAGGCCCCGTCGTTGGCGGAGCTGTCGGACCTGGTGGCCGCCGAGCTGGCGCCCCACAAGCGGCCCCGCCGGTTGCGCGTGGTCGACTCCCTGCCCCGCAACGACATGGGCAAGGTCCTCAAGCGGGCGCTGGGCTCCTGATCCCGGGGGACCATGACCGCCGCGGCCAGCGTCACCAGGGCCAGGAGGAACCACACGAGCGGGCCGCCGAGGTCCAGGAGCGCGCCGACGGGTACGCCGCCCAGCAGGACCACCAGGCCGGACACCGAGGACAGGACTCCGGTGAACAGGCCCAGCCGACGGTCCTCGACCAGGTCGGGGACCCAGGCCCGGACCGTGGGCACGATGAGGGCCTGGCCCAGGGTGAGCGCGGTGACGAACACCGCCGCGGGCAGCAGCCCCGGTGAGGCGTCGACCGCGATCGGCACGGCGACGGCGACGAACCCCAGCGCGATCAGCACCAGCCCGGACACCAGGGTCACCCGGCGGCTCAGGCGGACGGTGGCCCAGCGCAGCAGGGGGAACTGCGCGGCGACGTAGAGCGCCGACGACCAGGCGAGCAGCCAGCCCAGGGCCGTCTGGGAGCCGGTGACCCGCTCCACCTCTCCGGGCAGTGCCAGGTAGAGCTGGTTGTAGGCCAGGAGGTAGCCGCCGTAGACCAGGCACAGGCCCACGAAGCGGCGGTCGACCGCCGTCGGCGGGCGCGTGTCCCCGGGCTCGGTGGCGCGCGGCTCGGGCGCTCCAGGGGGCATCAGGAACAGGTGCCCGACCAGCACCAGGACGAAGACGGCCGCCCCGACCAGGCAGGCCGTCCGGAACCCGCCGGAGAGAAGGAGGATCCCCAGCAGCGGGCCGACGAGGGTTCCGGCCTGCCCCGCGACGGAGAACCATCCGAGCATCCGGGTCCGGGGGATGCCGGTGCGGCGTTCGTGCTCGACGGCCTGGCGGGCGATCTCCGTCTCGACCGCCGGGGAGAACAGCGCGGCGGCGAAACCGATGAGCAGCACCGAGGCGATGACCGCGCCCGTCGCCTCGGCGAAGCCGAGCAGGCAGAACCCGACCACGCGCAGCGCGCAGCCGACCAGCACGACCGGACGCGGCCCGAACCGGTCGGTGAGCGCGCCCCCGACGACGAACAGCCCCTGTTGGCTGAAGGTCCGCAGACCCAGGACCAGGCCGACCAGCCACCCCGCGAGGCCGAGCGCGCCGCCGAGGTGATCGGCCAGGTACGGGAGCACCGCGAAGAAGCCGATGTTGAACGCGCACTGGGACCCGATCAACAGCAGGGGCAGCGGGCCCGGAGCGCGCCGGGACGCCGGAGCGGGGGTCACGGCGTGGCCGGGAGCGACGACTCGGAGGCCGCTCCGTGGATCGACGGGACCGCCCGCACGAGTTCACGCGTGTACGGGTGTTCGGGGTCGGTCAGGACACGGCGCGCGGGTCCGGTCTCCACGATCCTCCCCTGGCGCATGACGGCGACGCGGTGGGCGATGTGCCGCGCGAGGGGGAGGTCGTGGCAGATGAACAGGTAGCCCAGGCCCAGCTCGTCCTGGAGTCCGGTGAGCAGGTTGAGGACGCCGGCGCGCACCGAGGGGTCCAGGGCGGAGACGGGTTCGTCCAGTACCAGCAGTCTCGGTTCGCAGGCCAGCGCGCGGGCGATGCCGACGCGCTGGCACTGTCCGCCGGACAGCTCGTGCGGGAACCGGTCGCCGTGGGCGGGGTCGAGTCCCACCTTCCCCAGGAGCGCGTCCACCCGGTCGGGGCCGGTCGCGCGCTCCCAGCGGCCGTGGATCCGCAGGGGTTCGGCGACGGCGTCGCGCACCCGCAGGCGCGGGCTGAGCGAACCGTAGGGGTCCTGGAGGACGGGCTGGAAGGCGGGCCGCAGGGCGCGCAGTCCGGCCTCGCCCAGGGTGGTGAGCTCGGCGCCCTCGAAGCGCACGGACCCGGCGTCGGGGCGGCGCAGGCCCAGGACGGCGGTGGCCGCGCTGGTCTTGCCGCATCCGGATTCGCCGACCAGGGCGAGCGTCTCTCCGGCGTGCACGTCGAAGGAGACGCCGTCGACGGCGGTCAGCGGCGCGGAACGCCGGGTGGGGCCGGGGTGGCGCACCACGAGGTCGCGCACCCGGAGCAGCGGCACCGGGGCGGGGTCGTTCGGGTCGTCCATGGTGGTCCTCATCGCGGGGTCGGCGCGAACGGGTGGGTCAGTGGGTCGGGCAGGTCCGCCAGACGGTGGCAGGAGACCAGCCGTCCGGGTTCGCCGACGGGGAGCGGTACGGGTTCCTCCGTCCGGCAGACCTCTCGGACGTGGGGGCAGCGGGGGGCGAAGGCGCAGCCGCCCGGCGGCGACTCCGGGGCGGGCGGTGTGCCCTCGATGGTGGGGAGCCGGCGGTCGGTCGCCTCCAGCGGCGGCAGGGACGCGACCAGGCCCGCGGTGTAGGGGGCGCGGGGAGCGGTGAGGACCGGCACCGCCGGGCCCGACTCGACGTGACGTCCGGCGTACACGACCACCGTCCGGTCGGCGTATCCGCCGACCACGCCCAGGTCGTGGGTGATGAGGACGATCGCGGTGCCGGTCCGCTCGCGCAGTTCGCGGAGCCGGTCGAGCACGTGGGCCTGCATGACGGGGTCGAGCGCGGTGGTGGGCTCGTCGGCGAACACGAGGTCGGGCTCGTTGACGGTGGCCATCGCGATGACCGCCCGCTGGCGCATGCCGCCGGAGAACTCGTGGGGGTGGGCCCGGGCGCGCCGGGCGGCGTCGGGGATCCCGGCCCGGTCCAGGGCCTCCACCGCCAGCCGCCACGCCCTGGCCCGGCCCATCCTCCGGTTCGAGCGCAGCGCGCGGACGAGCTGTCCGCCCACGGTGTGGACGGGGCTGAGCGCGCTGAGCGCGTTCTGGGGGATCAGGGCCATGCGGCCGCCGCGCAGGGACCGGAGGACGGCCGGTGAGGCGCCGACCAGTTCCCGGCCGTCCAGGTCGACGCTGCCGCCGACGGTCGCGCCGTGGGGCGCCATGCCCAGGACCGTGTGCGCGGTGATGGACTTCCCGGCACCGGACTCGCCCACCAGGCCGAGGACCTCGCCGGGCCGGACGTCGAAGGACAGGCCGCGCACGGCGTGGACCGGTGTCCCGCCCCGTCCGCGCAGGGTGACCCGCAGGTCGCGGACCGACAGCAGGGGTCGATCGGTCATCGGGCCGTCCCTTCCGGTGTCGTCGCCCCGGCCGGTGCGGGGGTCCGCCGCCCCGGGCCGGTCCGGGTGCGCGGCGGGAGCGTGGAGGCGGAGACCGCGAACGCGGCCAGGAGCAGGAGCATGGCGGTGGGGGCCAGGGCCGCCAGGGGGGCCCGTTCCACGTAGGGCAGGGACTCCGACAGGCTCGCCCCCCATTCGGCGGAGGGCGGCTGTGCGCCCAGTCCGAGGAAGCCCAGGGAGGCCAGGGCCAGGGCGGTGCCCGGCAGGCGCAGCACCGCGTTCCTGGCGACCGGTCCCAGCACCGAGGGCAGGACGTGCCGCAGCAGGATCCAGCGGGCGTCGGCGCCCAGGGCGCGCTGGGCGGTCAGGTGGGTCGCCGCGCGCGTCTCCTGGACCAGGGCGGCGGTGTGGGCGGCCAACGGGGGCCAGGTGACCAGGGCCACGGCCAGGGCGGCGCCCGACTGCCCGGGGCCGAGCACGGCGGCCACCAGGATGCCCGCGATCACCGGGGGCAGGGCGTTGGCCGTTTCGGCGAGGCCCGCCGACAGTCCCGGGAGGAATCCGATCGGCACCGCGATGAGCAGACCCGCCAGGCACACCAGGGCGGCGACGCCGACGGTGGTGAGGGCGCCGTGGCCCAGGCGGGCCAGGACGTCGCGGCCGACCCCGTCGGTGCCCAGCGGATGCGCCCAGGAGGGGGCCGCGAGCCGCTCGGCCACCTGGACGGTCATCGCGTCGCGGGTCAGGCCCCAGAGGATCACCGTCAGGAGCAGGGTCGCGCACGCCCAGGGGATCGCCCGGCGGACCGCGCCCGCCGCGTCGGTGCTCGGCGGCGGCGGGGCCAGGGCCGCCGCGCGCAGGCCCGGTCCCAGCATGCGCAGGCGGGCGCTCTGCGCGAGCAGACCGGCCGCCATGCCCAGGAGCACCAGGGCGAGCACCGACCCCTGGACCATCGGCAGGTCCTGGGCCCGCACGGCGCCCAGTGCGGTGCGGCCGATGCCGGGGACGGTGAAGATGGTCTCCACCGCCACCGCGCCCCCGAGCAGGCCGATGGCGACCATGCCGAGCTGGGGGACGAGCGCGGGGGTGGCCCGGCGCAGCACCGCCAGGGCGATCAGCCCCGGCGCGCACCCCGAGGCCCGCCACAGGGGCACCCAGCGTTCGGCGTACACGGCGGGCAGCGCGTCGTCGACGAGCCGGCCCAGCAGTCCGCCGGCGGGGACGCCCAGCGCCAGGGCCGGGAGCACCAGGTGCACCGGTTCCCGCCAGCCGTAGGGCGGGAGCAGCCCCGCCCACACCGACAGCACGAGCATGAGCAGGATGGCGATGAGGAACTCGGGCAGGGCCGTGAACATCGCCGCGGCGGCCCCGCCGCCCGAGGCCCCCGGGCGCAGGGTGCCGCGCGCCCCCCGGACCAGGGTGGGCGCGCACAGCGCCGTCGCGGTGAGGAGCGCGACGGCGAGCGCGGCCGCCATGACCGTGAGCGAGACGCCCATCGCCGAGACGACGGCGGGCAGGACGGGCGCGCCGGAGACCCAGGAGTGGCCGAGGTCGCCGAGCGCGGCCCCGTGGAGCCAGTGGGCGAGCATCACCCAGGGTCCGGCGTCCAGGCCCAGGTCCGCCCGGATCGCCGCCAGCGCCTCCTCGGTGGGTTCGCGTTCGGCGAAGCGGGCGCGCAGCACCGCCAGGGCGGGGTCGCGACCGGACAGCCAGGGCAGCAGTCCGATGACGACGGTGATGAGCGTCAGCGCGGCGAGGCGGGAGACGACGGGCGTCGCCCACCGGGCGGCTCGGGCGCCGGTGTGTGCGGCGGTCACGGGGTCAGGTGGGTGAGCGGGGTGACGAGCAGGCGTTCGCGGGGGTCCTTGGCGGAGTCCGCGACGTGGGTCGCGTCCCCCTGGATGACGCGTTCGTGCAGCATCGGGATGGCGGCGTCGGTGTCCAGGATCGCGGCCTCGGCGGCCAGGATCGCGGCGCGGCGCTCGTCGCCCACGGGCGCCTTCTCGGCCTCCGACAGGGCGGCGTCCACGTCCTCGTCGCACAGTCGGGCGATGTTGAAGGACCCCTCGCAGGAGAAGTCGCTGGTCATGTAGGCGGCGGGGTCCCCGGAGTCGAGCACGGTCGCCCGGGAGAGGACGAACGCGTCGAACTCTCCGGCGAGGGCGTCCTCCTCGATGTCGGCGTACTCGCGCACGACCTGTCGCACCTCGAAGCCGGCGTCCTCCAGCTGCTGTTCCAGCACGGTGGCGACCTCGGGCAGTTCGGCGCGGTCGGTGAAGGTGGCCAGGGTGATGGCCGTCCCGTCGGGGTCGCCGGTGGGGGTGGGCTCATCGCGTTCGGGGCGCTCGGCGGACCAGGGCAGGGCGGGGCCGAGGAGGCCTTCGGCGACGTCGGCGCGTCCCTCGTAGACGCCGTCCACCAGGGCCCGGGGGTCGATGGCCGCGCGGACGGCGGCGCGCAGCGCGGGGTCGGTGAAGGGACCCTCCTCGGTGTTGAGGTAGAGGGTGTTGGTGCGCGGCATCGGCACCTCGGTGAGGGTGTCCGGGTCCAGGAGCGAGGCCTGGGAGGTGGGCACGGACTCGACGATGTCGGCCTCGCCGGTGCGCAGGGCGGCGGCGCGGGCGGTGCCGTCGGGCACGAAGGTCACGTCGATGCCGGCGGCCAGGGCGGGTTCTCCCCAGTAACCGTCGTAGCGGTCCAGGCGGGCGGAGGTGGTGCCGTCGACCTCGACCAGCTCGAAGGGACCCGATCCGGTGCCGACGGGGCTGACCGTGTCGCCGGAGTAGGCGCTCTCGGCGAGGATCGACAGTTGCGGCGAGGAGAGCCGCTGGGGCAGCAGGGGGTCCTCCCGCTCGGCGGTGACGGTGAGCGTGTCGCCCTCCGCGTCGATCTCCAGTGCCAGGCCGTCGAGGATGCGCGGCGCGGGCGTGGCCCGGGCGGCGTACTCCAGGGAGTGGGCGGCCACGGCGGCGGTGAGCTCCGTGCCGTCGTGGAAGGTCACCCCGTCCCGGACGGTGAACGTCCAGGTCGTGTCGTCGGCCGAGGACCATTCGGTGGCCAGGCCCGGAAGCGGGTCGCCGTCCTCGTCGAGGGTGACGAGGGTCTCGGCGGTGCTCCAGCGGGAGAGCTTGAAGGCGTCGTCGCTCAGCGGGGAGAGGGACGACCGGGGAGGCTGCATCATCGCGATCGAGATGCGCCCGTCGTCGGCGGCGTCGGCGCCGCCGTCGGGCAGGCAGCCGGCCACCGCCAGGGCCGAGGCCACGGCGAGGCAGGCGGAGAGGGCGGATCTGTGAGGGTGCACGGAGGTTCTTCCGGTCGGGGCGTACGGGGGTCGGGGCATGGGGGATCACGGCGTGGACACGTCGTGCCTGATCAGGACATATTACGATAATCGTTTTCATTATCGCGACACGGAGCCCCGTGGGCCCGGTCACGTCCGCGCGCACGTCGGTCACATCCCGCCGGCCCCGCCCGGCCCGGACGGGTGGGGCCGGACGGGTGGGGCCGGACGGGTGGGGCCGGTGCGCGCGGTTCGCGGGCATGACGCGGCACACCGGTGTGCCCGGCCGTCGAGACCGCCCCGACGTGATCACACCCGCCGCCCGTGGGCGGGCCCCCTTCGTACGCGTTACGGGTGTCCCCTAACCCGGGTAACCGGTCCCTCGCTTCGGCGGGCCTTTGTCCCGTGTCCTCCGCACGTGGGCACCCGGCGTGCGGCGATCCGCGGAGGGAACCGCGCGGCGCCGGCGCGATCCCGCCCGCCGCGGAGACCATGGCGGTGTCGGCGTCGCGTACGCGGTTCTGCCCCCTGTCGGCACACAACGCCCTGGCAGACGGGGCACGGCGCCCGGCCTTGCACGCCGATCGGCCCGGCCGGGCGCCGCGCCCCCGGCACCACAGGAAGAGGCCCATGCCCTACTCCAAGGAATGCGTGTTCGGGGAGATCACCGCGATCTTCTCCACCGGTGAGACCGCCCGTCCCAACGAGAACTACTACGCACTGACCGGAAGCATCGACACCAAGGGGATCACCACCTGGATCAGGTCCACCGACCCCTCCAGCGGGGCGGTCCGACCGGCCCAGGACTGGCACAAGCTCGACTGGGGCCACCGGGTCGTCCCGCCCGCCGGCTACCACGCCTTCTCCGACGCGCCGGACCACCAGTTCTCCTGGCTCAAGCGCGTGCCCAAGGAACACCTGGCCTGCGTCAAGGAGACCATCGACGGCGTCGACTACGCGGTGCCCGGCGACAAGTACAGCGTCGCGGTGGACCACGGAATGATCT
Source organism: Nocardiopsis sp. N85 (assembly GCF_028882275.1). Lineage (GTDB taxonomy): Bacteria > Actinomycetota > Actinomycetes > Streptosporangiales > Streptosporangiaceae > Nocardiopsis > Nocardiopsis lambiniae. The sequence goes on along the minus strand of NZ_JARBUT010000023.1, from coordinate 51,176 downwards.
TCGAGCTGCTGCGCACCAAGCGGCCCCGGCAGACCCTGGAGAAGGACAGCGTCCTGATCGCCCCCGATCCGGGGTTCTGGTTCTGCGGACTGAACATGATGGGGCTCCCCATCGGGAAGGACCCGGGTCAGGTCTACGTGCTCAACCTGCCCCTCCCCGTCACCCGGGGTGGGAACCTGGCCCGCCCCAGGATCACGGACCCCGACGACATCCCCCAGGAGCAGAACGCGATCATCGACCGCGAGGTCCTCGTACCCTGCGTGGCGGTCGACGACCGCACCAAGTCCCGGGCCTGGATCGTCGAGAACTCGCCCACCTACACCCTGCGCCGCCGCCGCTCCTACACGCTGGTGGCCGCGCTGGACCTGCGCGGCAGCAGCAAGGACGGCCACATGGGGCAGACCGTCTCCTGGGGCGTCACCGACACCCAGACCCGTACCTACAGCAAGAGCGTCGGCATCACGGTGGGCTTCGAGGCCGGTGTGTCGGTGGAGGGCGTCGGCGTCAAGGTGAGCGGGTCGGTGACGACGACCCTGGGCTACTCGCGCTCCTTCGCGAACACCGAGATGCAGCAGCAGTCGGTGCAGGTGGACGGGAACGCCGCCGCCGGCCGCGTCACGGCCATGTACGCCGAGAAGCACGTGATCTACGTGGTGCGCGACGACCCCGACCACACCTTCTGCTCGGACGACGAGAAGAACGTGGTGACGTTCAAGGCGGGGCTGCGCTACGCCATCGTGGACGACAGCGGCACGTTCTCCGGGTCCCCCGCACTCGCGGACGGGTTCGACGCGTCCGCTCCGTCCCCGGACGGGCGGCGCGGCGTCGAGGGAGCCGACGGAGGGATCCGCGCGGTCGGCTACGGCATGGACGCCAACGAGGTGCCCGCGCCCGAACAGCTGACCGGCCCGAACGCGCCCGAAGGCGTACCGGCCCCCCGAAGCCCCGAACGGGTCGGACGGGAGACGGTCACGGGCACACCCGCCTCCTGATGATCGGGGCCGGGGGCCTCGGTGATCGTGGGCGGTCGGGGACCGCTCCACGGGTGCGCCGGTCTCCCGGTCGCGCCTGATCGCCGCGGCCCCGGCGAGAGGGCCTCGCCCGGTGCGGACGCGCACCTGTCGGTGCGCGTCCGCCGTGCCGCCCTTCCAGCGTGTCGACGGCGGCCTCGGACCGCTGACGGAACCGCGCCGGTCCGCCGTGGCGGACGGCTCGCGCGGGGCGATGCGGGGTCGGTTCGCGGCCATGGGCGTGCGTTCGGCGGACAGGTCCGCTCGCCGGAGGGCTCCGGGTCGTGCCGGCGGCAGCCGGTCCTGGGACGGGGTGCCGCCCGCCCGGACGCTGATCGCCGGGCGGCCCCCGCACCAGGACGCGCCGACGACCACTGCTCGTCCACCCCGCCGGCGGAGACGGAACGCACCGCGTCCACCCGGGGCGGCGCAGAGCGAGGGCTACGCGCGCGCCGTCATCGCCGCCTGCCCGGTGGAGCCGGTCGTGTCCCCTTCCCGAGTACGCCTCGTCCTTTCGGCCCACACGCGGTCCGCTCCCCCCGACGGAAGGCCGAAACGGTGCGCGGGGGTCGAACCCTCACCACGGCGCGATCGGGTGCGTGGACCGCGGGAACGTCCTCACGACCCCTCCTCGGCCTGGGCGTCGGCCGTACCGGGCCCGTGGCCGGGCATGGCCGAGCGGGCCTGCGCGTCCCGGTGCAGGCGCAGGAACTCCAGGTGCCGCTCGTACTCGTCGAGGATGTTCCCGATGAGCTGCTCCTTGGTGTAGCCCATCACGTCGTAGCCCTGGCTGCCCTCGGTGAGGTAGACCTCGAAGCGCACGTAGGTGTCGTGCTCGGCGAGCGAGCGCATGGCGAACGCCGGGGTGGGGACCACGATCGGCCACACCCGGTAGGTGAACTCCTCCTCGGAGCCCACCGGCACCCTCAGTTCCAGGTGCGGGATCCCGACCTCCTCGTCGGCCACCTCGGTCACCGACGCCTCCGCGCCCTGGTCGCGCAGCCCTTCGGCGACGTCCTCGAACGCGGGGCGGCACACCTCCCGGACGAACCTGGTGGCCGCACGCTTGCCGGGGAAGCTCACCGCCCTCGCGATCCGCTGGCGCCAGTTGCGCTCCGTGCCCCGGCGGTCGATCGCGGTCCGGTCCGACAGCGAGGACGACAGGGTCGTCCGGAACGCGTCCTGCCGGAACCTCTCGATCCGCAGCGCCTTGTACAGCCCCCAGATGATCAGGAGCATCACGAACGAGAACGGTAGCCCCATGATGATGGTCGCGCTGGTCAGCGTGTCCAACCCGCCGACCAGGAGCATGGCGAGGGTGAGCAGGCCGGTCGCCGACGCCCAGAAGACGCGCAGCCACGCCGGCGCGTCGGTGATCGGCGTCGGCAGGTGGGAGCTGAGGTTGCCCATCACCAGCGCGCCGGAGTCGGCCGAGGTGACGTAGAGGAGCAGGCCGACGACCGTCGCGAGTCCGGCGCTGAACAGCACGCCCGGGTACTGCGTGAGCAGTGTGTAGAACCCCCGTTCGGGTTCGTTCATGGCGAGCTCCCCGAACGCCAGGTCGCCCTGGCGCACGATGCTCAGGGCGCTGTTGCCGAAGACCGACAGGAACGTCAGCGTGTACAGCAGCGGGACCACCAGGGTCGCCGCCACGAACTGCCGGATGGTGCGGCCCCGCGAGATCCTGGCCAGGAAGAGCCCGACGAAGGGCGCCCACGCGACCCACCAGGCCCAGAAGAACAGCGTCCAGTCGTTGAGCCAGGCGATCGGCGGGTCGTAGGCGAAGGTGTTCAGCGTCATCGAGGGGAACCGGCTGACGTAGTCGCCGATGTTCAGCACGAGGGCGTTGAGCAGTTGGACGGGATTCTCGAAGACCAGCACGTAGAGCATCAGGACGATGGCGAGCACGACGTTGAGCTGGGACAGCCGCCGGATGCCCCGGTCGACGCCCGCAACGGCCGACACCGTGGCCACGAGCACGGCGATGAGGATCAGGCCGATCTGCGCCGCCGTCCCCTCGGGGATGCCGAAGAGGAAGTTCAGCCCGTAGTTGAGCTGGACGACGCCGATGCCCAGCGACACGGAGATGCCGAAGATCGTGCCGATGATGGCCGCCAGGTCGACCGCGTCACCGATGCGGCCGTGGATGCGCTTGCCGATCAGCGGATACAGGGCCGAGCGGATGGCCAGGGGGAGGTGGTAGCGGAACGAGAAGTAGCCGAGGGCCATGCCCATCAGCGCGTACATCGCCCACCCGGTGATGCCGTAGTGGAAGAGCGTCCACACCACGCCCTGCCGCGCCGCCTCGACGGTCTGCGCGTCGCCCTCGGGAGGGGCCAGGTAGTGGGTGACCGGACCGGCCACGGAGAAGAACATCAGATCGATGCCGATCCCCGCCGCGAACAGCATCGCGGACCACGCGAACACCCCGTAGTCCGGCCGGGAGTGCTGGGGGCCGAGCTTGATGGTGCCGTACCGGGAGACCGCGACGAACACCACGAACCCCAGGTACAGGGTGGCGGCGAGGAAGTAGTACCAGCCGAACACCTGGCTGATCCACCCCACGACGGTGCCGATGACGTACTCGGCGCCCGTCGGAGTGATGATCGCCCAGATCGAGAGTGCGAGGATCAGGATCGACGAGCCGAAGAACACGGTCGGTTTGAGCCGGCTCCGTCCGGGCTCGGTCCTCTCCGGGTCCGCCGGCGTCCGCGGGTTCGCCGCGCCCTCCTGACGATCCCGTCCTCCGTCATCGGTGGCCACCGATCTCACCTCTCGTTCCTGCGGTTGCCGGTGGTGGCTCCCCGCGGGCGGCGGTGACGGGGGCGTCGAGGAGGGGGTCGGGGACCTTCCGCGACCGCGGCCGGGCACCGCGCTCGGGAGCGCGCGGCGTCGGCGCGGACCGCGCGGCCCTGTCCGGCGCCCACCCAGGTGCCGTCTCGACGCCGCGAGGCCGGCGGGAAGCGAACCATGGGACTCGGGTAGTCCACGGCGCCATCTTCACCGATCGTCCGTCGAGGTGCCCGTAACCCGCGCGCGGCGGCGTGGCGCGTCACCCGCGCGGAGCCCTTACACGGCGGCCGGGTCCCCGTGCCCGTCATCGCGGAACCGGGTCCGGGCATCGGGAACTCAGGGGAACACCACTAGTCGACGGTGAGTTCGCCCATCCGGTCCCAGCCCTCGCCCTCGACCGCGCGGCTGACGATCAGCGGGGTCTCGGTGAGCAGCGGCCTCATCGCGGCCAGGCCGGCGCGGAAGTGGTCGCTGTTCACGTGCGCCTCGGCCGCACCGTCCTTGAACGCCTCGACCAGCACGAACTCGTTCTCGCGCTCGACGCTGCGGGACCACTCGAACCACAGGTTGCCGGGTTCGGCGCGGGTGGCCGCGGTGAAGTCGGCGACAGCGTCGAGGAACCCGTCCCCGACCTCGGGCTCGACCCGGAACTTGACGACGATGAGGATCATCGTGTGCCTTCCTCTCGTTCTCGTTGTGCGTCGGGCACCCGTGCCGTGCCCGCGGGTCACCACTCTCGCAGGGCAGGGGCCGGGTCGGGCCGCCGACGTGCCGCCGCCGGGCCACGGCCCGGTGTGGAGGGGGACCCCGCGCGCGGCGGTCGACCGGGCGCGCGTCAGCGCCGACCGGGTGTGGTGAGGGCCATGGGTCAGAAGGTGAGCAGGACGGAGACGACGGCCAGGGCGGGGGCCGTCCCCTGGATCATGGCGGCGCGCGTCTTGGTGGCGTCCCGGGTGACCAGGACGAGGGCGGCGGCGAGCATGGAGCCGGTGCCGGCCAGGATCAGGGCGGTGCCGGCGGCCGGGATCGGACCCCACAGGGCCAGGCCGACCACGGTGACGATCGCCAGGAACAGGTTGTAGAAGCCCTGGTTGTAGGCGAGTTCGCGCGTGGTCTCGGCGGACTCCGCCGAGGTCCCGAAGATCCGGCGGGTGGTCGGCGCGGTCCAGCGCAGCGACTCCAGGACGAAGATGTAGACGTGGAGGAGCGCGGCGATCGCGGCGAGGACGACGGTGACGATCTGCACGGGACCACCTCGGGTACGTCGGACGGAGCGGGACGGAACGGTACCAGCCTGGCCCGCGAGCGCCCGAAGGACCCCCCGACACTCCGAGGGATTCGGCCGCGCGCACGCGACGGCGCGGCGGTCCAGGACGGTGACCGCCGCGCCGTGCGCGCACCCGACCTCTCGGGTCGCTACCTTCAGGGCAGGTGGAAGACCTCGGTCAGCGGCACCATGCTCGCGTCCGGGGCCGCTTCGAGCCCTTCGAAGAAGGGCGCCATCTCGGCCTGCCAGCGGGCGTTGACCTCGGTGCGGGCCATGAGCTCACGGGCCCGTTCGAAGTCCTCGGTCTCCAGGTAGCCGATGATCGTGCCGTCCCCCGCGGAGAACAGGGAGTAGTTGCCCCATCCGGCCTCGGTGAGCGCCTCGCGCATCTCGGGCCAGACGGCGGCGTGCCGCTCCTCGTACTCCTTCAGCCGGTCCTCGCGGACCTTCAGGACGAAGCAGACGCGCTGCACGGTCGTCCCCCCTTCCTCGGTCGGGATCCGTCAGAAGTCGAAGTCGTCGACGTTGTCGGCGTCGAAGACCTGCGGCGGGCCCAGGACGATCTCACCGTCGGTCTCGAAGGTGTACTCGCCCAGACGCCCGGCCGTGAAGGTCTCCCCCGCCGCACCGGTGATCTGCCCGGCCTTGAGGGCGGCGCCGGTGTAGCCGGCGAGGTAGCCCAGGTCGAGCGGGTTCCACAGGGCGAAGCGGTCGACGGTGCCGTCGTGGACGAACTCGCTCATCTGGTTGGGGGTGCCCAGACCGGTGACGGCGAAGTCGCCCTTGTACTCGGAGTCGCTGATGTAGCGGGCGGCGGCGGCCACTCCGACGGTGGTCGGGGAGACCACGCCGTCCAGGTCGGGGTGGGCCTGGATGAGGCCCTGCATCTCCTGGAAGGACTGGAGGTCGTCGTCGTTGCCGTAGACCACGTCGACCAGTTCCAGGTCGGCGTACTCGTCCTCGGTCAGGACCTCCTCCATCGCCGCGATCCAGGCGTTCTGGTTGGTGGCGTTGGGGGTGGCGGACAGGACGGCGAACGTGCCCTCGCCGCCCAGGTCCTCGGAGATCATCTCCACCAGGGTGCGGCCGACCAGTTCGGTGGTCGACTGGTTGACGAACACGTCGGTGCAGTTGGCGTTGGAGTCGTAGCCGACGATGGCGGCGCCGTTGTCGCGGGCCTCGTTGAGGGCCGGGCAGACCGCGTCGGGGTCGTTGGCGGCGATGACGATGACGTCGCTGCCGGCCTGGCTGGCGGCGTTGATGTACTCGACCTGGGAGTCGGCCGTGGCCTCGGTGCCGCCGCGCTCGGTGGCCTCGCCGCCGAGCTCGTCGACGGCCTCGGTGCCGCCCGTGTTGACGATGTCGAAGAAGGGGTTGTTGAGCTGCTTGGGCAGGAAGTCGATCTTCAGGCCCTCGGGGATCTCCGCGTTGGGGTCGGCGGTGCCGGTGGGGCCGGTGCCGCCCGAGTCCTGGGCGTCGTCGATGGTGGTCCCACCGCAGGCGGCCGTCATCAGGACGGCGGCGAACGCGGAGGCCGCCAGGAAGAGGTGACGGGGACGGTGTGTCATGACTTTTCTCCGTTGAGTGGACGGTCACCGGGGACGGTTCCGGTGGGGACCTCGGACGTGCGGCGGGAACGCACCCGGGCCACGATGTTGGGGGTGACGACGGAGGCGATGAGGATGGAGCCGGTGACGATCTGCAACACGTCGCTGCCGATGCCGAACAGTTGGAGGGCGTTGCGGATGACGCCCAGGAGCAGCACGCCGGACATGACCCCGAGCACCGATCCGACGCCGCCGAAGATGGACACGCCACCGAGCAGGACCGCCGCGACGACCTGGAGCTCCAGGCCCATGGCGGTGTCGGCCCGGGACGTGCCGTACTGGAGGGTCCAGAAGACGCCGGCACCGGAGGCGACCACGCCGCTGAGGGTGAAGAGCCAGAACTTGGTCCACTTCACCGAGACGCCGGTGAACCGGGCGGCCTCGGCGTTGTGGCCGATGTCGTACAGGGACCGGCCGAACGCGGTGACGTGCAGCAGGACGGCGAAGAGCAGCGCCATCACCAGGACGGCCACGGCGATCCAGGGCAGCCCCTGGACACCGAGGAACGGCTGGCGCACCCCGCTCACCCAGTCCTGCGGGTAGCTGGCCACGGCGCGGTCGCCCAGGAGCACGTACGCCAGGCCCCGGTACAGGGCCATGGTCCCGATGGTGACGGCCAACGACGGCAGCCCGCACACGGTGACGAGGAACCCGTTGAAGGCGCCCAGGACCAGCCCCAGGAGCAGGGCGATGGGGATCGCGGTCTCCAGCGGCGTCCCCGACTCCCAGAGGAGGCCGAGGGTGGCGCTGGTCAGGGCCAGGGTGCTGGCCACCGACAGGTCGATCTCGCCGGTGATGACGATGAGCGTCATCGGCAGGGCGATCATAGCGATCGCGGCGATGCTGAGCACCAGGAAGTTGACGTTGCGCGGGGTGCCGAACATGTCCACGAACAGGACGGCGATCGCGGCGACCACGATGAGCGCGCCCAGCACCGGGACGCCCTGGGTGGACAGTACCGACCGGATCGGGGACTCCGGCGCGGTGGCGCGGATCCGCTCCCGGTCGGGAGCGGGGACGGTCTTGTCAGGCGCCACGGGCACCTCCTCCTCGAAGCCTGCGCGCCGTGCGGAGCGCGAGCAGCCGGTCCAGGCCGATGGCGGCGAGGATGAGCACGCCCACGACGGCCTGCTGCCAGAACGGGTTGATCTGCCAGATGGGCAGGGCGGCGGTGATGGTGGTCATCAGGACGCCGCCCAGGACGGCGCCGAAGATGGTGCCGACACCACCGGTGAGGGCGACGCCGCCGACCACGGCGGCGGCCACGACCTGGAGTTCCATGCCGGTGCCGACGGTGGAGTCGACGGTCCCGTAGCGGGCGGTGAACAGGACGCCGGCCAGTCCGGCCAGGGCCCCGTTGAGGGCGAAGGCGAGCACGACCCGTCGGCCGGCGGGGATGCCGGACAGGCGGGCGGCCTCGGCGTTGGAGCCGATGGCGTAGAGTTCACGGCCGCTGCGGTAGTGGGACAGGTACACGCCGACGGCGATGGCCACGATGACGGCGACCAGCGCGGGCAGCGGGACGCCCAGGAAGCCCACCCGGCCGAGCCGGAGGAACGCGGCGGGCATGTCGGCGGCGTTGATCTGCGATCCGCCGGCCCACCAGTGGTCCAGGCCCCGGAAGATGTACAGGGTGCCCAGGGTGACGACCAGGGCGGGCACCTTGACGGTGGTGACCAGCAGACCGTTGAACAGGCCGCACAGCAGGCCGATGGCCACACCGGCGATCATGCCGACGGGGACGGGCAGTCCGGGGAAGGCCGCGAAGAGCGCCGCCGTACCGAAGGCCGACAGGCCCAGGACCGATCCGACCGACAGGTCGACGTTCTTGGTGATGAGCACCAGGGACTGGCCGATGGCCAGGATGACCAGGACGGTGGCGCCCAGGAACAGGTCGCGCACGCCCTGGGTGGACAGGAAGCCCGGGTTGTGCAGCCAGGTGGCCGTGATGAGGATGACGACGGCCAGGAGCACGCCGATCTCACGGAACTGGCGCCGGGTCCGGACGGGGCGGCCGGTGTTCTCCGGCGGCTCCCCGGCCGTGGACTCGGGGACGGCGGTGGACGTGTGCGTCATGCGGCCTCACTCGGTCGCTGTCCGGTGGCCGCGTACATGACCGACTCCTCGTCGGCCTGGGCGCGGTCGAGTTCGGCGGTGATGCGGCCCTCGTGCATGACCAGGACCCGGTCGGCCATGCCCAGGACCTCGGGGAGTTCGCTGGAGACCATGACGATGGCCAGGCCCTGACCGGCCAGGCCGGACAGCAGGCGGTGGACCTCGGCCTTGGTGCCGACGTCGATGCCGCGGGTGGGCTCGTCGATGAACAGCACGCGGGGTTCGGTCGACAGCCACTTGGCCAGGACGACCTTCTGCTGGTTGCCGCCCGAGAGGGTGGCGACGGCGTCGTCGATGTGGCCGTACTTGAGGTTGAGGCGCTCGCCCCAGGCGCGGGCGGTGTCGCGTTCGTCGCGGGAGCGCAGCAGCCCGAAGCGGCTGAGCACGCGGCGTCGGGTCGAGGTGGCGTTGCGGCCGATGGAGGACTCCATGATCAGCCCCTGGTGGCGCCGGTCCTCGGGGACCAGGGCCATGCCCGCCTCGATGGCGGCCTTGGGCCGGCCGGCGGGCAGTGCCGCGCCCTCGACGCGGACACCGCCGGCGTCGTAGTGGTCGACGCCGAAGACGGCGCGGACGACCTCGCTGCGTCCGGCGCCGACCAGCCCGGCCAGGGCGACGATCTCACCGGTGCGCACGGAGAACGACACGTCGGCGAACACGCCGGCGCGGGTCAGGCCCTCCACTTCGAGGACGACGTCGCCGTGTTCGGCCGCCTCCTTGGGGTAGAGGCTGGTGACCTCGCGGCCGACCATGCGGCGCACCACGGTGTCGACGTCCAGTTCGGCGGTGGGGTCGCAGGAGACGAACGCGCCGTCGCGGACGACGGTGATGCGGTCGCACAGCGAGAACACCTCGTCGAAGCGGTGCGAGATGAACAGCAGCGCCGCCCCGGAGTCGCGCAGGGTGCGGGCGACGGTGAAGAGGCGCCGCGCCTCCACCCCGGACAGCGCGGCGGTGGGCTCGTCCATGATGAGCACGCGCGCCCGCCGGGTGATGGCCTTGGCGATCTCGACGAGCTGCTGGTCGGCGATGGACAGGCCGTTGGCCGGGCGGTCGGGGTCGATGTCGACGCCCAGCCGGGTGAACGCCTCGGCGGTCTCGCGTCGCATGCGCGCCTTGTCGATGGTGCCCAGGCGGGTGCGCGGCTGGCGGCCGATGAAGATGTTCTCGGCGACGCTCAGGTCGGGGAAGAGCGTGGGCTCCTGGTAGATGACGGCGACGCCGGCGCGCTGGGCGTCGGCGGGCGCGGTGAAGACCGTGGGGTCTCCGTCGACCAGGATCCGGCCCGTGTCGGGTCGGTGCACTCCCGCGATGGTCTTGACCAGGGTGGACTTACCCGCCCCGTTCTCCCCGACGAGCGCGTGGATCTCTCCCGCGCGCAGTTCCAGGGACAGCCCGCGCAGGGCGCGGACGCTGCCGAAGGACTTGGTGACGTCGACCAGCGCGAGGGGTGGGGGGACCTCCGATGGGTCCACGTGGCCCTCCTTCTCCGGTGCGGGGGTTCCGTTCGGGGGCACTCCCCTGAACCAGAACCTCAAAAACGTTTTAATATGCACTGGATGTTAAGTGGCACACATCCCCCCGTCAAGGGGAGACCTTGGAAAACACCAGACCGGGAGCGGGGAAGCACTCTTTGAGGGCATCTGGGAGGCCCTCACACTTCGACACACGAGGGGTCATCGAGGGCGTTTTCGTTGACACGTTTCAACCCAGGTGTGACCATGGGGGCGCAAGCGTGCGATCCGTGCGGTCCCGCCGGGGGACACGCCGATACCATGCGAGGGCCCTCGCCCCCGAAGACCGCCCGGGAGAACCCCTTGTCCAGCAGCGCCCGCCCCTCCCACCCCAAGGTGGGGATCACCGAGGTCGCCAGACACGCGGGCGTCTCCCCCGGCACCGTCTCCAACGTGCTCAACCGCCCCGAGCGGGTGGCCTCGGCCACCCGGCGCCGGGTCGAGGCGGCCATCGCCGAACTCGACTACGTGCGCAACTCCTCGGGCAGCAGCCTGCGCTCGGGCCGCAGCAGCTCGGTGGGCCTGCTGGTCCTGGACGTGACCAACCCCTTCTTCACCGAGGTCTCCCGCGGCGTGGAGGACGAGGCCGTCACCCAGGGGCTGGCCGTGGTCCTGCTCAACTCCGCCGAGGCCCGCGACCGCCAGCGCCGCAACATCCGCCTGCTGGCCGAACAGCGCGCCGCGGGCGCGGTGGTGATGCCCGTCGACGACGATCTGTCCGACCTGCTCTGGCTGCGCCGGCAGGGCACCGCCTGGGTGGCCCTGGACCGGGGCGACGTGGGCGAGGACGTGGGGTGCAGCGTCAGCGTCGACAACCTGGCCGGCGGCCTGATCGCCGGTCGGCACCTCATCGGGCTGGGCCACGAGCAGGTGACGTTCCTGGCCGGGCCCTTCTCCATCGAACAGGTACGGCAGCGCCACGAGGGACTGCGGACGGCCTTCGCGGAGGCGGGTATGGACCCCGGGGGGGCGGTGCGGGTCGTCGAACGCCCCCTGCTCAACCCCGAGCAGGGCGAACAGGCCGTGGACGCGGTGCTGGCGGGCGGCCCCCGCCAGCGGCCGAGCGCGGTGCTGTGCGCCAACGACCAGCTGGCCCTGGGCCTGATGAAGGGGCTGGGCAGACGCGGCCTGCGGGTCCCCGACGACCTCTCGGTGATGGGGTACGACGACGTCGACTTCGCCGATCTGATCCACCCCGGCCTGACCACGGTCGCCCAGCCCAAGTACAGGCTGGGCCGGGCGGCGATGCGCCTGCTCAACTCCGAACTCGACCATCCCGAGCACCACGTCCACGAGCGGATACTGTTCACCCCCGAACTGGTCGTGCGCGGCTCCACCGCCGTCCACCGCACCGGCTGACCCGGGGCGGAGCACCGCCGGGCGCTCCGCCGGGACGCACCGGGCGTTCGTGTCGGCCGCCCGGCCCTGGTCGCGGTGGTGTGCGCACCGTTCGTCCGCCGCCTCCCCCGGCCGCCGCTCACGTGCCGCCGGGCACCTTCACAGAAAATTGCCGTGCGTAGGCGGATGAACACGTTCCGTTGGGTATCCATCCCGCATGGATTCCTTGAACGCGTTGGCCCTCGTGTGCAGCCTCAAGCCCTCGCCGGCTCCTTCGAGCAGCGAACTGATGGCACGACAGGTCCTCGACGCCCTGGCCGAGCAGGGCGCCACCGGTGACTCGGTCCGCGTCGTCGACTTCGACGTCCGTCCCGGCGTGGAGACCGACATGGGCGGCGGTGACGCGTGGCCGGACATCCGCCGACGCATCCTCGACGCGGACATCCTGGTGGTGTCGACGCCCACCTGGGTCGGCCACATGTCCAGTGTCGCCCAGCGCGTCCTGGAGCGTCTGGACGCCGAACTGTCCGAGACCGACGGGCAGGGCAGGCCGAGCATGTTCGGCAAGGTCGCCGTGACGGCGGTGGTCGGCAACGAGGACGGTGCGCACAAGATCACCGCGGACCTGTTCCAGGCGCTCGGCGACATCGGTTTCACCATTCCGGCCCAGGGCGGCACCTACTGGAACAACGAGGCGATGAACCCGAAGGACTACATCGACCTGGAGCGGACACCGGAGGCGGTCGCCGCCGCGACGGCCACCCTGGCCCGCAACGCGGCCCATCTCGCCCGGCGGTTGCGCGAGCACCCCTACCCGGCGCCCTGACCCGGGGGCACGGCGGTCACCGGGCGCGGTGCGTCTCGGCGCGTCGGGTGGCGCCGTTCGCCCGGTCACCGCGGCGGCGGAAGAGAAAGAGCCCGTACCGCGCGTCGTCGTCCCGCCACCGGGCCCGCAGGTCGAACCCGTGCGCCTCGACCTCGCCGACCAGCCGCCGGTCGTCGAACTTGACCGAGTAACCGACGTTGAGGAACCGCCCGCGCGGTACGCGCAGCGTGATCCCGAGCCCCGGCACGGGCACCTCCTGGTCGGACCGGGCACGAAGAACGCCCTCCACCGTGGAGGTGGCCGCGTTGTAGTGGGCCTCCGGGACGAAGTCGTCGAGCACGAAGTCGGCGCCGTAGAGGTCGTTGAGCCGGGTGAGGTGGTTGAGCCGGAAGTCGGCGAACGCCGAGTGCCCGGCCGGGTCGTTGTAGCAGGTCTCCAGTTCCTCGCGGCTCTTGTCCAGGTCGGCGGAGACCAGGAAGCTCCCGCCCGGGCCCAGGGTGCGGGCGATCTCGCCGAGCAGCCCCTCGCGTTCCCCGCGCGTGGCGTTGCCGAAGCCGCTGCCGAGGAAGACGACCGCGAGCGGTCCCGGGGCGTGGGTGCGCAGCCAGTCGAGACCTGCCTCGTAGCGTCCCCACAGGCCCGTGACCTCCAGACCGTCCAGCTCCGCGCACAGGGCGGCGCCGCTGGACCGCAGCATGTCCCGGTCGACGTCGATCGGCAGGTAGCCGGTCCCCCGCAGGCGCAGGTGGCTTTCCAGCAGCAGCCGCGTCTTCTTCGCGCTCCCGCTGCCCAGTTCCGCGATCCGCTCGCAGTCGAGCAGCCCGGCGATCTCGGGGGCATGGCGCTCCAGCAGGGCGCGTTCCACACGGGTCAGGTGGTAGGTGGGCAGCTCGGTGATCTGCTCGAACAGCCGGGAGCCGACCGCGTCGTAGCCGAGCCAGGGCGGCAGCCGGGGCGGTGTGTCCTGGAGGTGGTCGCGCACGACCACGTCCCGGGGCACGGTGTCGCCCCGGTCGGCGACCGGGATGACACGGAGCCGGTCCTCCGGTCCATGGGACGTCATGGTCTCCCCGCTTCCACGCCGTCGCGCAGGCTCGACTCGCCGCGGTTCCAGTGGCGCAGCAGCCGTTCCTCCGACCGGGCGGCCAGGAACACGCTGCTGCGGATGCCGAACACGATGTCGGGCGCCAGCGCGGGTTCGGCGGTCAGCAACGGCGCGATGACCTCGCGCCGAAGGAGCTGCTCGTGCACCGCGTCGGCCTCGACGTGTTCGGCGTAGAACCGGATCGCGGCCGGACCGCAGCCCAGCCTGCGCATGGCCTTGACCATCCGGTCCGAGCCGGGCGAGGACGTGAGCTCGACGGTGGCGAACTGTCCGATCAGCATCGCGCGCAACCCGCGGTGCAGCCCGCACAGCGACATGAAGTTGACCTCGGCCAGTGTCTCGGCGGGGGCGGAGTCGAGATAGGCGCCGTAGGCCTCGGAGAGGCCGAGTTCGGTCATCATGTCGGCGAAGAGCCTGGCGTGCGCCCGCTCGGGGTCGCCCGCGCCGTACTCGTCGTGCTGCACCGTCACGAGGGCGGCTTTGCACGGCCCGTCCAGGCGCGGGATGACGAAGGTCTGCGGGTCGGCCTCCTTCAGGTGGTAGAGCGAGCGGTGCGCGACGTACTCGCGCAGCTGCCACGGTTCCCCGTCGCGGCTCAGGTACCGGGAGACGCCGGGCGCGTCGACGTGCTCGACGAGGAGTGCGTCGAGTTCGCCCTCGACGTCCGAGCCGGGCGGCACGTCCTCTCTGAGCGCGCCGAGGAAGACCCGTTCCAGCCCGGCCCGGATCGTCAGCAGCGCGGGATCCCATTCACGCTCGGTGTCGACCTCCCCGAACCCGCGGTAGTGCAGCTCGTAACAGCAGTAGAGGGCCAGTTGGAGGTCCTCGCCGTAGGGCGGGGACCCGCCCACGTCGGGAGGTCCGGTACGGTTCCCGCGCAACACGGACAGGACCGCCTCGGAGATCGGGCCGCGAGGAGAGGGCAGCGCCGGCGCTCTCCGCATCGTCGTGGTCATGGGTCGCGCCCTACCTTTCCTTGTCGCGTACGCGTCGGCGGTGGCTGGTGTCGCAGAACGGGCGGCGTCGGCTGCGGCCGCACGCGCACAGCGCGGTCACCGCCCGGTCGCTGCGCACGCGCGTTCCATCGGGCATCTCCACGTCGACCGGTCCGTAGACGAGGATCGGGCCCTCCCCGGTGACGATGACCCGGCGGCGGGCCTCAGCCATGACGTGCCTCGATGACCATGAGCTCCTCCTCCGTCTGGTCGGGGGCGAGCAGCCCGCGGGCGCGCAGTGCCGGGGCCCGCGCGCGCAGCACCGGTCCGAACGGGACGCGGCCCCTGGCGAGGACGGCGGGCACCAGGCCGGCCTTCTCCAGCCGTTCCAGGGTGGCCTGCTCGTCGGCGAGTTCGGACTGCACGAGCAGGAGCGCGCCGTCCTCGCTGAGCACCGAGGACGCCCCCGCGCAGATGCGGTCCAGCAGGAACCGCCCGTCCGGTCCCGCGTCCCAGCACCTCGCCATCCGGTGGCGGGGCGGCCGTGGTGCGGGGGCGGGCACGTAGGGCGGGTTGGCGAGCACGAGGTCGAAGCGCCGCGGGGCCACGGGGGCGAACAGGTCACCGCGCCGGACCGTCGCCGGGATGCCGTGCAGTCGGCTGTTGACCCAGCTCGTCAGGACCGAACGCCGTGACAGGTCGACCGAGGTGACGCTGGCCGCGCCGGCGCGGAAGGCCTCGATGCCCAGGGCACCGGTCCCCGATCCCACGTCCAGCACCGAGCGGCCGGCGACCCGGCCGTGGCGGCGCAGCACCGCACGGAGCAACGAGGTGTCGTGCTGTGTCCGGTAGACGCCCGGCAGCCTCATGAGCAGCATGGGACGACCACTACCCGGTCTCCACTCCGCCAATCGCCCCTGCGCGTCTTCTGGGTGATGGCCGGTGACCGTGGGTGATTCCCGGCGTTCTCCGGTCCACGCGAGCGATCCGCGCCGAACCCGATGCGGCACGATCGACTTTCCCGGGCGCGGGCCGAATCCTTTCGGCGCGCCCGCACCTCCCGTACATGTTCCGGGAGGTGAACCGGACGGCCAGATCGCCCCTCCGTGTGCGGCCACTGCGGTTTCGAGCGTCTGAGGAGTCACCTCCCGGTGCCCCCTTCGTCCCGTCCCGGACATCTCGGAGAGGAACTCCGCCGTCCTTATACGGCCATGGCCTTGACACACGGAGTGATCACACGGGATGGTCGTGCAACCGGATGCAACCAACGTGAGAGGAATGCATCCATGACGACATTGAAGTTCATCGGCAAGGACCCCGGGTCGGACACCAAGGGATCACCGACGGTCTTCGTGGAGCCGTCCACGGCCGATCCGGTCATCCAGGGATGGAAGGCCGATGAGGACACCCTGTCGGTCTGCCGGGAACCGGGCTACCTCCCCGACCACGAGGCGGTCGTGCGCCTCCCCGCCCGCATGATCGAGATTCCGAGGAAGGCCTGCGATGACGCGGAACGCGCCCACCTTTGACGAGCTGTTCGCCTCCCGCCGAGACTCCGCCGTCCACCTGGAGATGCGCGACGTCTACAACATCGACGGGGAGATCGAGGGCTTCGAGAAGTGGAGGCGTTCCGGGCACCGCGACGACTGGGACGACCGGGACGCCTGGTGGCCGCCCTTTCACCAGTCGGTCGCCGACTCCACCGCACGAGGGGTCCTGGTGCGCCGTGCGCGCATCGTCTCCATGCCGGTGACCGAGTACATCCGCTACGAACACGCGGGGACCCCGGGGAACATCCTCGCCGGGGAACACGTACGCTGGCTCCCACGCCGCCGGGCCACCGACCTCGCCCTGCCCGGCAACGACTTCTGGCTCTTCGACGGCCGGGTCACCCATGTCAACCACTTCACGGGCGACGGACGGTGGCTCGAAGAAGAGATCACCGAAGACCCGAAGCTGGCCGAGTCGTGCTCCTCCGCCTTCGAAGCCGTGTGGGAACGAGCCGTCCCCCACGAAGAATTCGCCCTCTGACCCCTTCGACCACCGGATTGCCCGCTCGTGCCCTCCTCGTCCAGATCCAGCGCCCAGGCGGCCCGTGAGGCCGTCGCATCCCGACTGAAGGAAATCCGCCTGGACGCCGGGCTGACAGGTGTCGAACTCGCCGCCCGGTGCGACTGGAACAAGTCGAAGTCCTCCCGTATCGAGAACGCGAAGACACCCCCTTCCGACGCCGACATCCGGGCGTGGTGCCGGGCCTGTGGTGCGGACGGGCAGGCGGAGGACCTCGTCGCGGCCTCCAGGAACGCCGAGTCGCTGTACGTGGAGTGGCGGCGCAAGCAGCGGGCCGGGCTGCGCCGCCTCCAGGAGTCCTACGTTCCGCTGTACGAACAGACCGGGCTCTTCCGGATCTACAGCCCGAACGTGGTTCCCGGGTTCCTTCGGACATCCGGTTACATCACCGCGCTCTTCAGCGCCATCACCGATCTCGACGGCGACGATGACCAGGACGTCGAGGCGGCGGTGGAGGCCCGTATGGACCGCTCGCGCATCCTCAGGCGCGGGGGGCACCGCTTCTCGATGGTGCTCGAAGAGTCCGTCCTGCGCTATCGCATGGGCGAAACGGAAGTGATGGCGGGGCAGCTCGGACACCTGCTGTCCGCCATGTCCCTGCCGAACGTCTCCGTCGGGATCATCCCCTTCGCGGCACGGCGTCTCGTGTGGCCGCTGGAGGCCTTCACCGTCTATGACGACCACCTCGTGCGCGTCGAACTCACCACCGCGGAACCGGCCATCCAGGCCCCCACCGAGGTGGAGACCTACATCAAGGCGTTCGGACGCCTCCAGAAGCACGCCGTGTACGGACCCGAGGCGCGGGCGCTGATCACCTCGGCCATCGAAGCGCTCGATTAGTTTATGCAACTTCATGCAACAAGCTCGACTCTCCTGAACCACACTCCGTAGTGTCCTGAACAGAGCCCCGGACACAGATCGGACGCCCCCGTGAAGGACACCCCCGAGCCCGATGCCGCACAGACCGACCCCACCCGAACGGCGCTCGCCGCCGTGCGCCGACACTACGGCGACCGGTACACCATCCACCACAACGGTGACCTGTGGGTGGCCTGCGACCGATCCCCGTGCGGCCTGACCGCGCCCACGATCATCGAGCCCACCCTGGAGTCGTTCGTGGCCGCACTGGAGGCGCCCGGACCGCGCTTCGGTCGCCCGTTCCCCCCGGATCCCGGGTACCCGGGCCCGTTCCTCTCCCGACTGTGAGGTCTCGATGGCCGAGAAATGCTCGATGTGCAGGGGTGACGGCACCGTCATCGCCGAACGCGACGGAAAGAAGAAGGATGACTGGGACAGCCAGGAGGTTCTCATGACCTGCCCCGGCTGCAACGGAACCGGGGAAGTGGAGTAGTGGAACTCGACGACATGCACGAACGGCTCGTCACCGCTCTGGAGGCCTCCGACACGATCCGCGCCGCTTTCGCGGACCGTCCCCGGCACCGGTTCATCCCTGACATGGTGTGGCCGAGCGCGACCGACCTGCCGCTGTTCCGTAACGCCGATCCGGAGCGGTGGGCCCGGATCGTCTACGCGCAGGACGCGGTGACCATCCAGGCCAACGACGGGGGTGCGGGGCCGCGCAACGAACCCGGTTCGTCGTCGTCCGCACCGCAGCTCATGGCGGACATGATCGCCGCCGCCCGTGTCGAGCCGGGCATGTCCGTCCTGGAGATCGGTACGGGAAGCGGCTGGAACGCCGCGATCCTGTCCTCCCTGGTGGGACCCACCGGCCGAGTCACGACCGTGGAGATCGACCCCGACGTGGCGGCACACGCGCGGACGCGGCTGGAGGGGACCGGGGTCCGAGTCGTCAACGACGTTCTGCCGCCGGAAGCCGACGCCCACGACGCGGTCATCGCCACCTGCGCCGTCAGCCGTGTTCCCCCGGAATGGCTCGCACGCATCGGGCCGGGCGCGGTGGTCGTCACCCCGTGGGCGGCCTCGTCGGACTGGCAGCGCACACCCGTGGCAGCGCTGGTCAAAACCGAGGAGGGACACGCCTCGGGGCCGTTCGTGTGCGACGCCATGTTCATGCATGACCGTACCCAGCGCGTCCCCGACGGGGACTTCCCCGGGGTGGGCCATCGGCCGGAGACGACCACGGTCGTGCCCTTCACCTCCGGTGAAGTGGTCGAACGCGATCTGCTGACCCGGCTCATGCTGATGCTCCCGGGTGTGCGCGTCGGTCTGGGGCTGCGTCCGTTCAACGGCGGTCACGGCCGGATCGTGTACCTGGGCGCGCCGGACGGGTCGTGGGCGTACCTGTGGCCGGACGGATCGGTCACCGGCGGTGGGAGCCTGCCGCTGGCGGAGCGGCTGGACGACGCTCACCAACGGCTGTCCCAGGCGAACGCGCCCGACCTGGAGGAGTTCTCACTGGAGGTCGGCCCGCCGGATGGGACATGCCGCGTGCGGGCCGGCTCACTCGGGGCGTGGAAGCACGCACCGGGCTCGTATTGAAGCGGGGGCCGGGCCGGTGCTCATCGCGAGCACCGGCCCCACCACGCGCTAGATGTACTGCCCTGAGAGGTCAGGTACGCGGGAGGCGGGAGGGCCGCTGATCGCGGTGTGGAACCGGTGGTGATCGTCCTCGTGCAACCATCCGGTGAACGCCTCCCGCTTCTCGGCCTCTGAGGTGTAGGGGCGGGCGTAGGCCCATTCATCGACCAGGGTGCGGTTGAACCGTTCGACCTTGCCGTTGGTCTGGGGCCGGTAGGGGCGGCATGGGCGTCAACTCGATGACGTCCCGGGCGACGGTCTTCTCGGTTACCGAGCGGGCCGGGCGAACTCGCCCCTGTACGCCCCGTCGAGGAAGCACTCCCACGCGTGCGGGGTGAAGAACAGCACGCCCACCTGCGGGTCCTTGGAAGCCCGCACCACAGTGCCCTCCTCCAGATGCGCCACCTCCACGCAGCCCTTGGAGCCTTCGCTCGCCTGGGCCTT
This sequence comes from Nocardiopsis sp. N85, assembly GCF_028882275.1. Classification (GTDB taxonomy): domain Bacteria; phylum Actinomycetota; class Actinomycetes; order Streptosporangiales; family Streptosporangiaceae; genus Nocardiopsis; species Nocardiopsis lambiniae. The sequence goes on along the minus strand of NZ_JARBUT010000023.1, from coordinate 31,653 downwards.
GAACCAGCGCGCACTGGAAAGGTCGGGGGTAGGTCTTCTCATCTTTCGTGCTTCTCCGCGGCCTTCTCGATGAGAGCCGAGGACTCCTGCGGCGACAGCGGTTCCATCTGCGACCGGTCGAAGCGCTCACGGAATTCTGCCACCGTCCGCCGCTTCTGAATGAGGATGTTCCCGGCCGGGGACTCGACGTAGACGTGCTGCCGCACCTCGGAATCATCGAACTCCAGCAGGGTGAGGTGACCGTCCACCCCGGCATGAGCGCCGAGCGAGAAGAGCACGACCTGCACCGGGACATCCGGGGCCCCGGCCGCCTCCGCGAGGTGCCTCAGCCGGGCCGCCATCGTGGCCCCGCCGATCGGCCTGCGGATGGCCGACTCGTCGATGATCGAGCGCAAAAGTGGAGGGCGCCGCTCGCGCAGAACCTCCTGCCGCTGCATGCGCGATCGAACCCGGCTCTCCACCGATTCCTCGCCGGCACGGTGATCGCCGGCACGGATGACGGCCCGACAGCGGTCGGCCATCTGCAAGAGCCCGTGGATGAGCCGATCGGAGTAGGACCGCAGCGCCACGGCCTCGGCTTCCAAGCCGGCGTCACTGCCCAGGCCTGAGGGCAGAACGTCGTCGTAACGGTCCCACCAGGCATCCTCGGCGGCGACCTTGGCCATGTCCTGGAGCCGCTGTTGTTGAACGGGATCCCTCACCCCGTACAGATCCAGCAGTCCCCGCAGCTCCACCTGCTTGAGAACTCGCTGACCGTTCTCGACGCGGCCGAGCGTCGGCTCGGAAAGCCCGGAGTCCTCCGCGACACGCCGCATCGTGAGCTCGTTCTGCTCACGCGGCTTGCCCAACTCCATCCCGAGCAGCCTGCGGCCGATCGTTGGACTCGCCATCCGGACCTCCTCGGCGTACACGCCGTGCCGCCGGCATCGTCGACAGCGCACCCGACAACCGTGAGACTTCTGAGAGTCACCGTCCACATACGGGGAGAAGGTGTTGCGCGGTGCCGTGGTCCACGACTCGACACGTTGCGTTGGCGGCGCTGGCTCCGGTCGCGCTGGCCCCGCTCACCGGCTGCTCGCCCCCCGACGTCCCCACCGTCCCGACCGCCGCGCCGCCGTCGGCCGTCGAGCCCGCCCTGCCGTCCGATCCGCCCCCTCCCCTCCGGGCGGACGCCGAGTTCACCCGCCTGGAGGAGGAGTTCGACGCCCGGCTCGGCGTCTACGCGCTCGACACCGGCACGGAGCAGGCGCTGGAGTTCCGGGCCGACGAGCGGTTCGCCTACTGCTCCACCTTCAAGGTCCTGGCCTTCGGCGCGGTACTCGACCGGACGCCCATCGACGAACTCGACCGGGTCGTCACCTTCTCCGAGGCCGACCTGGTCTTCCACTCCCCCGTCACCCGGGAGCACGTGTCCACCGGCATGACGCTTCGCGAGATCGGCGACGCCGCGCTGCGCCACAGCGACAACACCGCCTCCAACCTGCTCTTCGAGGAACTGGGCGGACCGGAAGGGCTGGGCGAGGCCCTGCGCGGGATCGGCGACGACGTCACCAGCGTGGACCGGATCGCACCGGAGATGGCGGAGGCGGTCCCGGGCGACCCACGCGACACCAGCACCCCGCGCGCGATGGCCACCGGCCTGCGCGCGTTCACCCTGGGCGACGTCCTACCGGAGGACAAACGCGACATCCTCGTCACCATGATGCGCGCCAACACCACCGGCGACGACCTGATCCGAGCCGGGGCCCCCGAGGGGTGGGAGGTCGGGGACAAGTCCGGGGCGTGCGGCTACGGGACCCGACACGACATCGGTGTGCTGTGGCCGCCGGAGGGCGACCCCGTCGTCCTGGCGGTCATGTCCGGACGCGACGAGGCGGGCGCGGTCCACGACGACGCCCTCATCGCGAGGGCCGCCGAACTGGCGGTCGAAGCCCTGGGCTGACGGCCGGTCCGGTGCCCGTGAAGGGCACCGGACCGGTCGGCCTGTGTGCCGGGCCTCGGGCTTCGCCTACGCGGCCCACCGGGTGGATCCGCTCCCCGGTCTCCCGGCGGGGCGCTCACCCCGACCAGAGGTACCGCCGTTCGGGACGGCCGGCCGTCCCGTAGCGCAGCCGCACCCCCACGCGCCCGGAGTCGGCGAAGAACTCCAGGTAGCGGCGGGCGCTGACCCGGGAGATCCCGGTGAGGGCGGCGCACTCGGTCGCCGACAGGTCCTCGGCGCCCCCATCCCCGGATCCCGCGTCTCCGGACCGGGCCGCGCGCTCGCGCAGCGCCCGCTCCACCAGGTCGGCGGTCTGCCTGGTCAGCCCCTTGGGCATGGCCTCGGCCGTCCGGCCGGGTGCCCGGCCCGCCGGCCGGGCCGCGCCGAACGCCCGGTCGACGGCCTCCTGGTCGGCCGCGCCGCTGTTCTCCAGGTCGCGGCGCAGCCGGGCGTAGTCACGCAGCCGCTCGATCAGGACCGCGGGCTCGAACGGCTTGATGAGGTACTGCACCGCCCCGCCGCGCAGCGCGCGGCGGACGGTGGCGCTGTCCCTGGCCGCGGTGATGACCAGGACGTCCACCTCCGGCAGATCCACGCCGCCGGATCCGCGCAGGCCGCGCAGCACTTCGATGCCGTTCATGTCGGGCAGGTAGATGTCCAGCAGGACCAGGTCCGGGCGCAGCCGGGAGACCATCTCCAGCGCCTCGGCCCCCGTCATGGCCTCACCGACGACGGTGAAGCCGGGGACGCGCTCCACCAGACCGCGGTGGACCCGCGCGACCATGAAGTCGTCGTCGACGATGAGCGTTCTGACCTGCGGATCCGTGGTCCGGTCTGCCGTCGCCTCTGGCGCGTTCAACGTGTACCTCCGGTGTGGTGCCGTCCCGGGCGGTGGGGGATGGTCGGCATCAGGTCGTTCCTTCGGGCTCGGACGGGCTGTCGGTCGGGCTCTCGTTCAGGACGGCGACGAACTCCGAACCGGAGACGGTCGCCGACCCGCCCCGGCGCGCGCAGACCAGTCCGACGATGGCCAGTCCCAGGCCGCGTTTTCGCCCTGATCCGCCCTTGGTCGTGAATCCGTGCTGGAACACCTCACCGGCGAGTTCGCTGGGCACGCCCGGCCCGGAGTCGCGGACCGCGACGCGGACCGGATCTCCGCCACCGCCGACGACCTCGACCTCGACCCAGGGACGCTCGGCGCCCCTGCTGGTCGGGGCGACGGCGTCCAGGGCGTTGTCGATCAGGTTGGCCACGACGGTGACCAGGTCGTCGGACAGCTCCTCCGACACCGGGTCCAGGCCGGTCCGCGGGGAGACGCGCAGCCGTGTGCGCTGTTCGTCGGCCAGGCTGGTCTTGGCGATGAGCAGCGCGGCCAGCGAGGGATCGTTGACACGGCCGGTGACGTCGGCGCTGAGCTGGGCTCGGGCCCCGCCGACCTGGCTGACGTACTTGGCGGCCTCACCGTACTCGCGCAGCTCCAGCAGCCCGGAGATGACGTGCAGCCGGTTGCTGAACTCGTGCGCCTGGGCACGCAGGGTCTCGGTGGTGGTCTGGCTGGTGTCCAGTTCGTGCTGGAGTTCGACCAGGTCGGTGCGGTCGCGCATCGTCGTCACGGATCCGTCGGCGCGCCCCGCGGTCATCAGCGGCATGCGGTTGAGGGCGACCAGCCGGTCGCCCAGCGCCACGACGGTGTCGCGCCCCTGGACCCGGCCCAGGAGCACGTCCTCCAGCTCACCGCCCACGTCCAGGTCGGCCAGGGTGGCGCCGACGCAGTCGGGCGGCAGGCCGAGCAGACGGACCGCGGCGTCGTTGGCCAGCGTGACCCGGTGACCCGCGTCCAGCCCCAGGACACCCTCCTTGATGCCGTGCAGCATGGCCTCGCGGTGTTCGACCAGCCGTGCGATCTGGTCGGGCTCCAGGCCCAGGGTCTGACGTTTGACCCGGCGGGACAGCAGCAGGGACCCGGCCACCCCGGTCACGCTGGCGATGCCCAGGTAGACCAGGAGATTGGGGGTGGCCAGGGCCAGGAGCTCCCACGTTCCGGGGTAGTCCACGCCCGCGACCACGACGCCGAGGATGGTGCCGCCCTCGCCGATGACCGGGACCGCCGCGACCACGGCGCGGTCACCCTCGATCTCGGTCACGCCGGTCCAGGCGCGGCCGCGCAGGGCCGAGGCGAGGCCCGGGTCGTCCTGGGACTCCTCGCCCTCGGGGCCGGGGGCCAGGGTCAGGGCCCGGCCGTCCCTGTCGTGGACGACGAGGTGGTCGGCGCTGGAGAGCGCGCGGACGCTCTCGACATGGGGCGCCAGCACCTCCGGGTGGCCGGAGGTCTCCAGCCCCGCGCGGATGATGTCGCGTGCGGCGGTGCTCTCGGCGACCGAGAGCATGCGGCGGCTCTCGGTCTGGCGCAGGCGGGCGTCGGACTGGGCCATGGACACGGCGGCGACCATGACCAGCACGGTGACCACGATGACCAGCTGGAGTGCGAGGAACTGCCCGGCCAGCGTCGTGCGCGGCGCCCCGAACCTCATCAGTGCGCCGCCCTCTGCGCCCGCGTGAACACAACGACCACAACGTTCCTTAGGACCAATGCCCGCACAAAAGACACAACGCTTTTCACCCGTGTTTCCCTCTGCTTGCCTGTGTGTTGCATCACACACAACCGGAACATACCCGGCCACATCCCCTACGGAGAAATCATGTCTCGCCTGACGAAGACGCATGTCAGTCCCGGTGCCCCTGGTTCGGGCACGTTCCGCCGCACCCTCGGGCTCCGCGCGGTCGCGGTCACCGCGGCCCTGCCCCTGATGCTCACCGCCTGCGGCGGTACCGACGACGGCGTCGCCGAGGACGGGAGCTGGGCCCCGACCCAGGCGATCGAGATCACCGCGCCGGCCGCCACCGGCGGCGGCTGGGACACCCTCGCCCGCACCAGCGCCCGCCTGCTGGAGGAGGAGGGGCTGGTCGACCACTCACCCCAGGTGGTCAACAAGCCGGGTGCCGGCGGCGCCATCGGCTGGGGTTACATCGCCAACAACGCCGGCGACCCGCACAAGCTGTTCGTGACCAGCCCGCCCATCCTGCTGGTGCCGATGGCCGGCGACTCCGACCACGACCACAACGACTTCACACCGATCGCCCGCCTTGCGACCGACTACATGGTCTACCTCGTGGCGGCCGACTCCGACATCGAGACCTTCGCCGGCCTGGCCGAGCAGGTGGAGTCGGGCGACCTGAGCGTCGGCGGCGGCTCCGGCCCCGGCAGCATGGACCACGTCGCCCTGGCCGGCGCCCTCCAGGCCGCCGGAGCCGACGCCACCCAGGCCAACTACATCCCCTTCGACGGCGGGGGCGAGGCCCTGACCTCCCTGCTGGGCGGTCACGTGGACGCGGCCGTGGTGGGTGTCGGAGAGGCCCTGGGCATGCTGGAGTCGGGCGACCTGCGCGCGGTGGGCGTCTCCTCGGCCGAGCGCGTGGACGCCGTGGCGGAGGTGCCGACCCTGGTGGAGCAGGACGTCGACTTCACCTTCGACATCTGGCGCGGCGTGATGGGCCCGGCGGACCTGACCGAGGAGCAGGTCGCCTACCACGAGACCCTCTTCGCGGACCTCATGGAGACCGAGGCGTGGAAGGAGGAGTCCGCCCGTCTGGGCTGGACGGACGCCTACCAGGGCAGTGAGGAGTTCGGGGTGTTCCTGGACGACACCCGTGGCGAGTTCGCCGAGATCCTGACCGAGGTCGGCCTCCAGTGAGCGAGAAGAGCACGGAGCGCGGGAGCGCGCCGGCGGTGGGGGCGGCTTCGGGCCGCCCCCGGAAGCCCTGGGGACCGCGGGTCCCCGTCCTGCCGGAGCGGGCGTTCCGGTTCTCGCCGCGCACGCTGGGCGTCGCGATCGCGCTGTTCGCGATCGGTTACCTGGTACTGGCGTTCCAGATGCCCGACTACACGGCGGTGGACGTCCCGGTCCAGCCCTCGACCCTGCCGCGCTGGCTGGGCGTGGTGCTGCTGGTGCTGGCGGTACTGCTGTTCTTCCAGCGTCCCCAGGTGGACGGGGAGCCCGAGGCCGCCCCGACGGAGGGGGCCGCCGAGGGGGCGGCCGGGGGGACGGCGGACGCCGAGACCGTGGACACGGCCGCCGACGTGGCCGCGGACACGTCGAAGGGCGAGGCCCGGCTGGGCCGCTTCGAGGACACCCGGCTGGAGATCGGTCTGTTCGTCGCCGCTCTGGTGGCCTACGTCGCCCTGTTCGAATTCCTGGGGTTCATCCTGGCCACCGCCCTCTACCTGGGATCGATGACCTGGTATCTCGGCTACCGCCGCCACCTGGTCAACGCCGTGGTCGCCATCGCCCTGCCGTTCGCGCTCTACGCGGGCATGACGTGGGGCCTGAACGTGGCGCTGCCGAACGGCCTGCTCCCCTTCTGACCCGAAACCAAGGAATTCCCACTCATGGGCATGCTCGACCAACTCCTGTACGGGTTCAGTATCGCGCTGACCCCGGAGAACCTGCTCTACGTCTTCATCGGCGTCCTGGCCGGAACGATCATCGGCATCCTGCCGGGGCTGGGGCCGATGAGCGCGATCGCGCTGATGATCCCCATCGCCTACGGCATGGATCCCACCTCGGCGATCATCATGCTGGCCGGGGTGTACTACGGGGCGATCTTCGGCGGATCGACCTCGTCCATCCTGCTCAACGCACCGGGTGTGGCCGGAACGGTCGCCACCTCCTTCGACGGCTATCCGATGGCCCTCAAGGGCCAGGCGGGCAAGGCACTGGCGATCGCGGCGGTCTCGTCGTTCGTCGGCGGAACCATCGGCGTCGTGGGCCTGATGGCCATCGCCCCGAGCCTGGCGTCGTTCGCCGTCAGCTTCGGTCCCACCGAGTACTTCGCGCTGATGGTGCTGGGGTTGACCGCGGTGGTGTCCCTGGGCGGGCGCAACCTGACCAAGGGTCTGATCTCGGCGGTGGTCGGTGTGATCGTCGCCCTGGTGGGCATCGACTCCCAGACCGCCATCACCCGGTTCACCTTCGACCGACCGGAGCTGTACGAGGGCGTGGAGTTCCTCATCGTGGCGCTGGGCGTGTTCGCGCTGGCCGAGGTGCTGGTGATGCTCAACCGGCGCGGGAAGGGCGGCGTGCGCAAGGCCGTGACCTCGCTGCGGCTGTCCCGCGGTGAGCTGGCCAGGATCACCCCACCCACGCTGCGCTCCTCGGTGCTGGGGTTCTTCACCGGTGTCCTGCCCGGGGCCGGGGCCACGGTGGCCTCCTTCCTGGCGTACTCCATGGAGAAGAAGATCGCCCGTGACGGGAAGTCCTTCGGACAGGGCAACCTGAAGGGCGTGGCCGCGCCCGAGGCGGCCAACAACGCCGCGGCGGTGGGGTCGTTCGTGCCGCTGATGACCCTGGGTGTGCCGGGATCGGGCACGACGGCCATCCTGCTGGGCGCGCTGATGGTGCTCGGTGTGCAGCCGGGACCGACGATGCTGACCGACAACCCCGGCATGTTCTGGGGCGTGGTGGCGTCGATGTACCTGGGCACCGTGGTGCTGCTGGTCCTGAACCTGCCGCTGATCCCGGTGTTCGCCAAGGTCCTCAACACGCCCAGGACGATGCTCCTCCCGCTGGTCGTCGTATTCTGCGTGGTGGGCGTGTACGGGCTCAGCTTCAGCGTGTTCGACCTGGGGCTGCTGGCCGCGTTCGGCGCGATCGGCTTCCTGATGCGGCGCAACGACTTCCCGGCAGCCCCGCTGATCCTGGGTCTGATCCTGGGTGGTCTGATGGAGACGAACATGCGGCGGGCACTACAGATCTCCGGCGGTGAGTGGTCGGTGTTCGTCACCGAGCCGATCTCGGCCGGTCTGCTGGTCCTGGCCGTGCTGTCGCTGCTGCCGTCCCTGGTGCGCGTGGTGCGGCGGCGCCCGGCCGCGGGCACGCCCGCCGAGGTGTCGGCGCCCGTGGACGGGTCGGAGGAGCGGACCCCGACGCCACGGGGTTGACGGACGGTCGAGGAGCACGAGGAAGAAGCGGGCGGAGTGGACGAGTACGACCGGATGGCCGGGACGCACGCGATGAGTCGCCGTGCCGTCCTGGCCGCCGGCCTCGCCCTGGCCCTGGCGGGCTGCCGGGAGCCCGGACGGCAGGACACGATGCGGATCATGGTGCCGACCCCGCCGGGCGGCGGGTTCGACCACACCGCCCGGACCCTGGCGGCCGTGATCGAGGAGATCGGGGCGGTCTCCGACATGGCGGTCTTCAATCTGGCGGGGAGCACGGGAACCGCCGCGCTGGCCCGCCTGGTGTACGAGCGCGGCACGGCGGACCTGCTGTTGCAGATGGGGCTGGGCCTTGTGGCCAACACCCACGTCGACTCCGCCGCCGACTCGGTCACCGAGGCCACCGCGCTGGCCCGCCTGATCGAGGTGCCCGAGGTACTGCTGGTCCCGGCCGACTCGGAGTACGCGACCATCGACGACGTGGTGCGGGCCTGGCGGGCGTCCCCGGGCACGATGCGGGTCGGCGGCGGATCGACCCCGGCGGGGCCCGACCACCTGGTGATCATGCTGTTGGCGGAGGAACTGGGCATCGCCCCCGCCGACGTGGTGTACCGCTCCTACGACGGCGGCGGCCCGATGCAGGCCGCGCTGATGGGCCACGCGGTCGACTTCGCCGCCGCGGGGCCGAGCGAGCAGCGCGCCGCGATCGACTCCGGCCAGCTGCGGGTCCTGGCGCTGACGGGGCCGGAGCCGGACCCGGGAATCGACGCGCCGACGCTGACGCAGGCCGGGATCGACCTGGAGTTCATGAACTGGCGCGGGCTGTTGGCCCCGCCCGGCCTGGCCGACGACGACCTCGCGTGGCTGCTGGCGCTGGTGGAGCGGGTACACGCCTCACCGGAGTGGGAGGAGCGCCTGACGCGCAACCGGTGGACCGACGCCTACCTGGCGGGTGAGGAGTTCGCCGCGTTCCTCGCCGCGGAGGACGAGCGCACCGGGCGGACCCTGGAGCGCATCGGCCTGGCCTGAGCCCGGCTCCGCCGGGGCATCCTGCCCGGCTCGCGTCGAAGCGGGGCCGGGGCCCGTCGCGGACGCCGGCCCCGGCCGCCGGTCAGAGCCAGACGAGTTCGGCGCGCAGCCGCCGGGCGGCGCTCTCCGGACAGGCTCCCCTTGATGATCGAGCGGTCCAGGATGTTGTAGATGACGGTGCAGCCGTCGGGGAGCGCCATTTCCTGCGCTCCAGCACGTGGCGACGCTGAACTTTCAGCTCGACCAACCGGTCGATGTGCTGCTGCGAACCACCGGAGGCGGGGAGGGTCGCCCGCGTCACCGCCCGGGCGTAGTCCTCGGTGGCGAGCAGCGCGTGGATGACGCTCGGGTGGTGGCTCCGCAACCGGTCGGCCTCCGCCTCCAGCCCGACGTAGCTTCCCGGACCGGAGGGCAGGACGTCATCGTAGTCGTCCCGCCAGTTCTCCTCGGCGGTGTGCCTCGACATCGCGGCGAACCGTTCGCGCTGCTGGGCATCGGTCACCTCGGACAGGTCCATGAGGACGCGAAGCTCGCTCGGCTTGACGACCCGCTTGCCGTTCTCGATCCGGCTGAGCGTGGCTTCGGACAACCCGGACTCCCGGGCCACCTGCGCGTTGGTCATCTCTCGCTGTTCACGCAGCCTGCGGAGATCCATCCCCAGGCGTCGCCGCCCAACGGTCGCGTCACCCATGCGCCCCTCCTTCACGTAAGGGCATAGGCACGCAGCGTAGTTGTTTCAATAGTTTTCATGAAAGTTCTGAAAGCTAGACCCGATCAACCCTGACGACATCGTTTGCAGCCATGCAGACGCGCTCTTCCAGGAAGACCTGCGACCCCTCGAAGTCCTGGCGGCAGGCGGCGATGAAGGTGGCGACGGAGCAGGTTCGGACGAGAAGGTCGCTGGCCGCGGGGACCAGCGGGCCTCTCTGCCGCTTGCCGTCATTCACTCCCGAGGAATGTCGGCCGCCCGCCAGATGCGGACCGGGGCGACGGGAAGCCGTGGCCCCTACCAAAAGGTCCCATCCCCGTGTGCGCGGGGCTCACCCGCGCGGCAGCAGCACCAGGACCGGGAGCTGCGTCCCATCCCCGTGTGCGCGGGGCTCACGTGGTCCCGCCCCTTCCGGGCCCTGGTCACCACGTCCCATCCCCGTGTGCGCGGGGCTCACAGTTCACGACCTGAGCAAACGCGGGACGTTATCTCCACGTTATGTTCACTGCGGCGCGACTCAAGCCGATGCCTCCGGACACTGTGGCATGAGAACCGGCACTGGCTCAAGACAAGCCGTCAGGACCCAGCGGCCGGAGTCAGCACGCACGTGCACGCTCACGCTCCAAGGCGGGGCGAGGCAGATGTGTGCGGCCTTTATCCACATTGGCCTGGAACAGAGGGGATTCCTCCCCCAGCCCCCTGGGGCGAGAGAAAGCGATTCCTGCTTCGGGCGGATGGGCGACCTCATACGGCTGACGGGGTGGTGTCGGCGCGGGATGGAAGAATCCCAGGATGCACCTGAGAATCGACCCGGACCGCCAGGTCACCCCCTCCGCATGTGACCACTGCGGTTCCGAGCACCTGCGGATCTGCGGATTCCTCAACAATGAGCACGGCGCGTTCGCCATCTACTACGCCTCGCTCTACGACCACGGCGGGGTGCACGAGACCTACGTCGACGTGGTCATGGACGACGTATGGAACGGCAGCCCCCTGGAGCCCAGCCCCAAGCGGACGACCTTCGGCTGCCGTGTCGGGCCGGTGGAGGGCGCCCCCGTTCCCGCGTGCTCGCTCGTACAGGCGGCGCGATTCCATGAGGGCGACCCCTTCCACGGGGACCGCCTCGACCGGGACAGGGCCCTCCCCCACCCGTGGCCGCCCCTGTTCTGGGAGACCATGGACCACCTCCTCGAACACGAACCCGACGTTCACGCACACGTGTACTGCGTCAACGCCGCCCCTCAGGAGAACTGAAAAGCCCGTGGCACCCGGCCGAGCGGAAGCCACGGGCGATGGGAGGGTCAGATGCGGCGGGCGGCCTCTTCCCAGAGGGTCTGCGGGCCTTCGGGGCGGTAGGTGACGGTCTCGGCGGAGGCGGCGACGACGCGACGCAGGGCGGCCAGGTCTCCGTCGATGGCACCGACGGCGCGGGCCTGGACCAGCAGGTTGCCGATGGCGGTCCCCTCGGCGGGACCCGCGATGACGGGGAGGCCCACGGCGTCGGCGGTGAGCCGGCAGAGCAGCGCGTTGTTCGCTCCGCCGCCGACGATGTGGACCACCTCCACGTCCTTGCCGCTGAGTTCGGCGGCCTGGTGGACCGCCTTCCGATAGGCCAGCGCGAGGGAGTCCAGGATGCAGCGGGCGACCTCGGCATCGCCCTCCGGCGGACGCTGGCCGGTCTCGGCGGCGAACGCGGCGATGCGCGCGGGCATGTCGCCCGGCGGCAGGAACCGCGCGTCCTCCACGTCCACCACGCACCCCAGCGCCGGGACCCGGGCGGCCCGCTCCAGCAGGTCGGCCAGGTCCACGCCCCTCCCCCGCTCACGCCAGGTGCGCAGGGACTCCTGGAGGAGCCACAGGCCGCTGACGTTGCGCAGGTAGCGGACGGTGCCGTCCACTCCGAGTTCGTTGGTGAAGTTCGCGGCCCGGGAGGCCTCCGTGCGGACGGGGGCGTCCAGTTCCACCCCGACCAGCGACCACGTCCCCGAGGAGACGTAGGCGAAGTTCGGCGTGGTCGCGGGTACCGCCACCACCGCCGAGGCGGTGTCGTGGGAGCCCACCGCCACCAGCGGGGCGCCGACCGCGCCGCCCAGGTCGCCGCGCAGGGGCGCGATCACCGTTCCGGGTTCGACCAGGTCCGGCAGCAGGCTTCGGGCGTCGACACCGAAGGAACCGGCGAGCACGTCCAGTCCCTCCTGCGCCCAGCGGCGTTCGCGCACGTCCACCAGGCCGGTGGTCGAGGCGTTGGTCAGCTCCGCGACCTTCACCCCCGTCAGCCGGTACCCCAGCAGGTCGGGGATGAGGAGGAGATCCCGAGCAGCCGACATGCGGGCGCTCCCCGCCTCGGCGGCGAGCTGGAACACCGTGTTGAACGGCTGCACCTGGAGCCCGTTGACCGCGTACATCCGATCGGCGGGCCAGTGTCGGAAGACCTGTTCGGGAACCCCTTCGGTGCGTGAGTCGCGGTAGTGGACCGGGTTGCCGATCAGCACACCGTCGGCGTCCAACAGGCCGTAGTCCACCGCCCAGGTGTCGATGCCCACCGAGGCCGGGGCGACCCGCCGCAGCCCCTCCACCACCCCCGCGTACAGGGACGGCAGGTCCCAGTGCAGGGTGGTGCGGTCCCCGGCGGGCACGGCGACCGGGCCGTTGGCGAACCGGACGATCTCCTCGGTGCGCAACCGCCCGTCCTCGACGCGGCCGGCGATGACCCGGCCGCTGGAGGCGCCCAGGTCGACCGCGACGTGAACGCTCATCGCAGGAAGGCCGCGGCCACACCGCCGTCGACGGGCACGTGCAGGCCCGTGGTGTGCGACAGGTCCCCGGCGGTGAGCGCGAACACGGCGTTGGCCACGTGCTCGGGCAGCACCTCCCGGCCCAGGATGGTGCGCTGGGCGTAGAACCTGCCCAGGTCCTTCTCCTCGACCCCGTACACCTTGGCGCGTTGGGCACCCCAGCCGGCGGCGAAGATGCCCGAGCCGCGCACGACGCCGTCGGGGTTGACGCCGTTGACGCGGACGCCGTGGCCGCCCAGCTCGGCGGCGAGCAGGCGCACCTGGTGGGCCTGGTCGGCCTTCACCGCGGAGTAGGCGATGTTGTTGGGGCCGGCGAACACGGCGTTCTTGGAGGCGATGTAGACGATGTCGCCGCCCATGTCCTGGGCGATCATGATCCGGGCGGCCTCGCGGGAGACGAGGAAGGAGCCCTTGGCCATGACGTCGTGCTGGAGGTCCCAGTCGCGTTCGGTGGTCTCCAGCAGCGGCTTGGAGATGGACAGACCCGCGTTGTTGACGACCAGGTCCACGCCACCGAAGGCCAGGCAGGCCTCGCCCAGGGCGCGGGCGACGGCGTCGGCGTCGCTGACGTCGCAGGCCACACCGACCGCCACGTCGGAGTTCCCGATCTCGGCGGCGGCCGCGGCGGCCTTGTCGGCGTCCAGGTCGGCGATGACCACGCAGGCGCCCTCGGCGGCCAGGCGGGTGGCGATGGCCTTGCCGATGCCGCTCGCGGCACCGGTCACCAGGGCGACCCGGGTGGCCAGCGGCTTGGGCTTCGGCAGCCGGGCCAGCTTGGCCTCCTCCAGCGCCCAGTACTCGATGCGGAACTTCTCCGACTCCTCGATGGGCCGGTAGGAGGACACGGCCTCGGCGCCCCGCATGACGTTGACGGCGTTGACGTAGAACTCGCCCGCCACCCGTGCGGTCTTGGCGTCCTTGCCGAAGGAGAACATGCCCACGCCCGGGACCAGCACGATCGCCGGGTCGGCGCCGCGGATGGCCGGGCTGTCGGGGGTGGCGTAGCGCTCGTAGTAGGCGCGGTACTGCGCCCGGTACTCCTCGTGGAGTTCCTTCAGACGCTCGGTCACCCGCTCCAGGGGGGCGTCGGCGGGCAGGTCCAGGACCATGGGCCGGACCTTGGTGCGCAGGAAGTGGTCGGGGCAGGAGGTGCCCAGGGCGGCCAGGCGCGGGTGTTCGGCGCGGGCCAAAAAGTCCAGGACCACGTCGGTGTCGGTGAAGCGACCGACCTGGGGGTGATCGGTGGAGGCCAGGCCGCGGATGACCGGGGCCAGCGCGGCGGCGCGCTCGCGGCGTTCGGTCTCGGGCAGGGCCTCGTGGCCGGGCAGGACCGGGCCGAAGGGTTCGGGGCGGCCCCGCTCGGCGATGAAGCGCTCGGCGGCGCGGATGATCTCCAGCGAGTTGGCCTCGGACTCCTCGCTGGTGGAGCCCCAGGCGGTGATGCCGTGGCCGCCGAGGATCGCGCCGATGGCGTTCGGGTTGGCCTTGGCGATGGCGGAGATGTCCAGGCCGAGCTGGAAGCCGGGGCGGCGCCAGGGCACCCATACGACGCGGTCGCCGAAGCACTCGCGGGTGAGGGCCTCGCCGTCGGCGGCGGTGGCCAGGGCGATGCCGGAGTCGGGGTGGAGGTGGTCCACGTGGGGGGCGTCGACGAGGCCGTGCATGGCGGTGTCGATGGAGGGCGCGGCGCCGCCCTTGCCGAAGAGGCAGTGGTCGAACGCGGCGACCATCTCGTCCTCGCGCTCCTCGCCGGGGTAGACGTCGACGAGGGAGCGCAGCCGGTCCAGGCGCAGGACGGCCAGGCCGTCCTCGGTGAGGGTGCCCAGGTCGCCGCCGGAGCCCTTGACCCACAGGACCTCGACGGGCCTGCCGGTGACGGGGTCGGGGCGCTCGCCCTTGGCGGAGGTGTTGCCGCCGGCGAAGTTGGTGTTGCGCGGATCGGAGCCCAGGGCGTTGCTGCGGGCGATCAGTCGATCGACGGCGTTGTCGGACACGGGTTCCCCCTGCTGGTCGGTGCGGTGCGGACGGGACTGCGGGTCGGTGGTGCTCACGCGCCCCACCCGGCCTGGGTGCCGCCCTTGCGCTCGGCGGTCACGCGGTCCATGTAGCCGGAGCGGGCGTGCGCGGCCATGGGGTCGGGGTCCAGGCCCTGCTCGGCGCGCAGGTCGGCCAGCAGGGGGCGCACGTCGGTGTTGTAGGCGTCCATGAGGACGGCGTTGGCGGCCAGGACGTCGCCCTCGCGCTGGGCGACGGCCAGGGCGTCGGCGTCCACGAGCAGGGCCTTGGCGGTGGCCTCCTGCACGTTCATGACCGAGCGGATCTGGCCGGCGATCTTGGGTTCGATGTTGTGGCACTGGTCGAGCATGAACGCGACCTGCGTGTCGGCGTCCAGGCCGCCGCCGCGCACGACCTCGTACATGACGCGGAAGAGCTGGAAGGGGTCGGCGGAGCCGACCATGAGGTCGTCGTCGGCGTAGAAGCGCGAGTTGAAGTCGAAGGCGCCGAGTCTCCCCGCCCGCAGCAGGAACGCGACGATGAACTCGATGTTGGTGTGCGCGGCGTGGTGGCCGGTGTCGACGCACACGACGGCCTTCTCGCCCAGTTCGAGGCAGTGGGCGTAGGCGGTGCCCCAGTCGGGGACGTCGGTGGCGTAGAAGGCGGGCTCGAAGAGCTTGTACTCCAGCAGCATGCGCTGGTCGGGGCCGAGCCGGTCGTAGACCTCGGAAAGGGCCTCGGCGAGGCGGTCCTGGCGGGCACGCAGGTCGTCCTGGCCGGGGTAGTTGGTGCCGTCGGAGAACCACAGCTTGAGGTCGCGCGACCCGGTGGCGTCCATGATGTCGACGCACTCCAGGAGGTGGTCGACGGCCTTGCGGCGCACGGCGGGGTCGGGGTTGGTGACGCTGCCGAGCATGTAGTCGTCGTCCTGGAAGACGTTCGAATTGATGGCGCCTACGGAGATGCCGAGGTCGGTGGCGTGGGCGGCCAGGGCGGCGTGGTCGTCGACCCGGTCCCAGGGGATGTGGAGGGCGACCGTGGGGGCGACACCGGTGAGGCGGTGGACCTGGGCGGCGTCGGCGAGCTTCTCCCAGGGGTCGCGGGGGACGCCGGCCTGGGCGAACACCTTGAAGCGGGTTCCGGAGTTGCCGAACGCCCAGGAGGGGAGCTCGATGTGCTGGCGCCGCAGGACCTCCAGGGCGCCGGCGCGACGGTCGGAGGACGATGTGGCCACGGCGGGTCTCCGTTCGCAAGGGGTGTTCGCATCGACCAGGGCGACCCTGGAGCGAGTGACTTGAATCGTTTTACACGATTCAGTGCGAAGGTTATCCCTGGGATCACAGAGACGTCAAGATGCGCACCTGAAGGGAGATGGCACGGCGAACGAAGCGAGCTTGAATCGTTTTTACCCCAGGCCGCCCGGGACCGGGGGGAACACGCCACGGAGCGCGGGTGACCGGATCCGGCCGGGGAACCCCACGAGACCGCGGGCGGCCCGGTGGGATGTCCCCCACCGGGCCGCCCGCGGTCGCCGACCGGTCAGTGGCCGCCCCCGGCCCAGGGCGTGTCCTCAGGGTCCTCGGCGTGGTGCGGGAGCACCACCACCGGGACGGTCGACCGGTGCAGCACACCCTGGCTGACCGACCCCAGGAAGAGCCCGCGGATGCCACCGCGCCCGCGCGACCCCACGACCACCATGTCCGACTTCTCCCCCTCCGCCGCCAGGGCCTCCACCGGGGAGACCCGGGTGCGCAGCACCGAGACGTCGACCCCCTCGGTCTCCTCACCGAGTTCGGCGAACATCGTGGAGATCATCTCGGCCGAACGCTCCTCCAGCATCTCCTCGGGCGGGGTCCATCCGGAGGCGATCATCGCCTCGGGCGCGAAGGGCGTGACCATCTCCCAGCTGTGCACCACCACGAGCGGGACCCCGTCCTCACGGGCCCGCCCGAAGGCGAACCGCAGGGCCGGCCGGGAGACCTCCGAGCCGTCCACACCGACCACGATCCGACCGGGGCGGTCGGTGCGGGACCACTCCGCCGGGACGACCACGACCGGGCAGTGCGCCCGGGCGGCCAGACGCACCGCCGTGGAACCCGTCACCGCGACCCGCAGCGCGCCCAGTCCGCGCGAACCCACCACCAGCAGGTCCTCGTGACCGGACCGCTCCAGCAGCGCCGAGGCCGGGTCGTCCATCTCCAGGAAGGTGCGCACCCGCGCGTCGGGGGCAAGGTCCCGTACCCGGGCGGCGGCCTGGGCCAAGACCTCCTCGCCGTGCGAGCGCAGCTGCTCGGTGGCCGACGGACGGGTCGGCCCCTCCGACATCACCAGCAAGGGCATCGGCAGGGCGAACACGATGTCCAGCGGGCGTTGCGTCCGTCGGACCTCGGCGGCCGCCCATTCCAGGGCCGGGCGGGCCGGTTCGGATCCGTCCACGCCCAGCACGATCTTCGGGGATCGGGGGTCATCGGGGATCATCTACGGACTCCTCGCGTCTCGGTGTTCACAAGGGATGACTGCCCGCGCACCAGGAGGGAAAACACCGCGAAGGTCCCCTCCGGGTGGGGCCGAGGGCCCCTCGCCCGGGGCCCTCGACACGTCGGTCTCACAGGTCGATGACCACCTTCACCTCCTCGACGGCGGGAGCGGTGAACACCCCGGCGGCGTCCGCCAACGGCACCCGGCGGGTGATCACGCGTTCCAGCCAGGACGGATCCGTCCCGCTCAGGGCCAGGGCCGCCTGCTCGTAGTGGCGACGGTTGGCGTTGACCGAACCGAACAGCACGTCGTTCTCCAGGACCAGGCGTCGGCCCATGACGTCGGCGTCCAGCTCCACCCGGCCGTTGCCGCCGCCCAGGCCGACGAAGCAGACGATGCCGACGGCGGCGTTGTGGACCATCGCGTCGAGGATGACGTCGCTCGCGCCGGTGGTCTCGACGATGATGTCCAGGGGCACCTCACGGGCGAGGTCCGCGACCGAACCGGTGTGGTAGGTGGCGCCCAGCGCGGTCACGAGGCCGGGTTTGGGCCCCGTGTCGACCCGGTCCAGGACGTACACGTCCAGTCCGCGCCGGACCCCCAGGAGGGCGGCGAGCAGACCGATCGGGCCGGCCCCGGTGACCAGGACGGTACGCGGTTCGAACCAGGCGCGCCGGCCGATGCGCTCGATCTGCTCCCAGGCCTTGGCGACGATGGTGGTCGGTTCCATGAGGACGCCCACGCGCTCCAGCGCGGGGTCCAGCCGCACCGCGTAGCCGGGCTCCACCGTCCACTGCTCCGCGCCGTAGCCGTGCAGTTCCTTGATACCGCGTTCGGTGAACCCCCCGTTGCGGCACATGTCGAACTCTCCGTGGCCGCACGGCCCGCAGGGCGAGGGATCGGGGCGACGCACGATGCCCACCACCAGGTCGCCGGGTGAGAAACCGCTGCCGGGCGGGGCCTGTCGGACCCGACCCAGGGATTCGTGACCCAGGACGAGACGATCGTGTCCGGGCGGGGCCGCGCCGTACTCGCCGTCGACGATCTCGCGGTCGGTGCCGCAGACGCCCAGCGCCACCCCGTCGACGAGGAGTTCGTTCTCACCGGGGACGGGCGGGTCGATCTCCTCCACCCGCACCGAGCCGATCCGCATCGGTGCCACCGTCAATGCCTTCATCCGTCCCCCGCCGTGTCAGGTGCCTCCGGGCGCGACCGCACGGCCGCACCCGGAGTGGTTCCCACGGTGAGGGCGGGCATGGTCGGGACTACGGTGTCTTGCCCCGATCCGTGACCTCCCTTGGTCACCCCGCGGCCATGTGCCGGGCGCCGCGCACACCGAACACGGCGGCCGGGCCGATGGTGGAACCCGGGCCCGGGTAGGTGCGGCCCATGACGGACGCGGAGGTGTTGCCGGCGGCGTACAGGCCCTCGATCACCGAACCGTCCTCGCGCAGGGCGCGGGCGTCGGCGTCGGTGAGGACCCCGCCCTTGGTGCCCAGGTCGCCGACGACGACGCGGAAGGCGGTGAAGGGTCCCTTCTCCAACGGACCCAGGCACGGGTTGGGGCGCACCGTCGGGTCCCCGTAGTAGCGGTCGTAGGCGGAGTCGCCGCGGTGGAAGTCGGCGTCGATCCCGGCGCGGGCGAACCCGTTGAACCGGTCGACGGTGGCGCGCAATCGGTCGGGGTCCACGTCGATGCGGTGGGCCAGGCCGGCGAGGTCGGACGCCTTGACGAGGATGCCGGCGTCGGCCATGGCCTTGTTCTTGCGCGGGTCCAGGGCGAAGGTGCGCAGGTAGCGGCGGGCGTGGCGAGCGTCCCCGATGAGCCAGAAGGCGCCGCCGCGGTCGTGTTCGAGCATGTGGTGGCCGAGGTCGACGTAGGACTCGGCCTCGTTCGCGAAGCGCTCGCCCCGGGCGTCGACCATGATCGAGTAGGGCAGGGCGCGTTCGCCCACGATGAAGGCGGGTTCGTGGCCGGGTGCGGCGGCGATGGACGCGCCCCACCAGGCGTCGTCCATGAGGTCCAGGGCGGCGCCGGCCTCGTGGGCGAGTTCGATGGGTCCGCCCAGGTCGCCGGGGTTGCCGGAGGGGTCGCCGTCGATGCCGTGGTACTTCCGGCGCCAGGCGGTGTTGTGGTCGAAGCCGCCGGCGGCGAGCATGACGCCCCGCCGGGCGCGCACCTCCACGGGGCGACCCTCGCGGACGGTGCGCACGCCCACGACGCGGCCGTTCTCGACGACGAGGGACTCCAGCGGGGACTCCAGCCACAGGGGGACCTTGAGGCGGCCGACGACGGCGCGCAGGAGGGAGACCGCCAGGCCGGCGCCGATACCGGCGAGGCGGCGGCCGCGCAGGGTGGAGAGGGCGACGCGTCGGACGACCTCCGCGCCCCGGACGAACCCGGCCGGGGTGGACCAGGCGCGTTGCAGCAGCCAGACGTCATCGGTCTTGACGGGCATGGCGGCGGGGGTGCGCAGGGTGGGCCACCAGGGGCCGGCCGCCCGGGTGTCGACGGGGTCGACCTCCACCGCGCGGCCGATCTTGCCGCCGGTGCGCTCGGGGTAGTAGTCGGGGTAGTCGGGGGCACGGGTGAAGACCACTCCGTGCCGCCGGGCGGTGTCGACCAGGTCGGCGACCCCGTCGACGAAGGCCTCCTTGCGGGCGCGGGAGGTGGCGGGCCCCTGGTCGCCGACGGTGGCCTCCAGGTAGGCCAGGGCCTCCTCCCGGGAGTCGGCGACCCCGTCGCGGCGCATGAGCGGGTTGTCGGGCAGCCACAGCCCACCGCCGGACATGGCGGTGCTGCCGCCCCACCGGTCGGTGCCCTCCAGCAGCAGGACATCCAGTCCGGCGTCGGCTGCGCCCAACGCCGTGGCGAATCCGGCTCCGCCGCTGCCGACCACGATGACGTCGTAGATGTGCTCGGACTCGGACATGGCCCACCACCTCACCTATCCGGACACGATTGTCCGGTTCTATGCTGTCAGCATGCCCTCTTCTCGCACCAGGCACAACAGGGGCCCGGCCGCGGCCTCCGACAATCGGGCCGCCGTCCTGGCCGCGGCCCGTTCGCT
This sequence comes from Nocardiopsis sp. N85, assembly GCF_028882275.1. Lineage (GTDB taxonomy): Bacteria > Actinomycetota > Actinomycetes > Streptosporangiales > Streptosporangiaceae > Nocardiopsis > Nocardiopsis lambiniae. The sequence goes on along the minus strand of NZ_JARBUT010000023.1, from coordinate 11,600 downwards.
GTTCGCCGATCAGGGCTACCACGTGCCGCTGAACGCGATCGCGCGGGCGGCCGGGGTCGGCCAAGGGGTGCTCTACCGTCACTTCCCCACCCGACTGGACCTGGCGTTCGCGGTGTTCGAGGAGAACTTCGCCGAACTGGAGGCGCTCGCCGCCGACTCCGGACCGGAGGGCTTCGGTCGGCTGTGGCACCGGCTGGTGGAGATGACGGTGGCCGAGGCGGCGTTCGTGGAGATGGTGGTGGACGCCCGACGCGCCCTGCCCGACTACGACGGCCCCCGCCGTTTGGCCGCACTGCTGGAGGAGCCGCTGCGGCGCGCCCGGGAGACGGGGTCGGCGCCGGCCACCGCCGACCCGCGTGACGTGCTGACCGCCGTGCGGATGGTGTACGGGGTGGCGGTGACCGAGCCCGACCGGGACCACGCCCGCGCGGCGGTGGAGCGGGCGCTGGGGCTGCTGCCCCGTTGGCTTCCCCCCACCCCCGAAGGGGGGTGAACCCGACCCGGGCGGCCCTCGCCCGCTCACCCCCGGGAACGGTGCGGACCTTCCGCGACCGTGTCCCTGCGGGTCATTCCGCCGGGCGTCCGGCGCCCAGCAGGCGGGCGGTGGCGGCGTCGGCGGGGAAGAAGGATTCGATGGCCAGCTCGGAGACGGTCACGTCCAGGGGGGTCCCGAAGGTCGCCACGGTGGACAGGAACGACAGCTCCGTCCCGTCCCGGTGCAGGCGCAGGGGCACCGCGATGGGCGGGGTCCCGGACGGTTCCCCGGGGTCACCGCCCGGGTAGCCGACCAGTTCCCGGTACAGGGCGGCCAGGTCGGCGTCGCCGGTCCAGTCGACCTGGAGGCGCAGCCGGTGCAGCAGGTGGGCCCGCCACTGCCCCAGGTTGGCGATGGCGGGCGCCATACCGCGCGGGTGCAGGCCCACCCGCAGCACGTTCACGGGAGGGGCCAACAGGTCGGGGGCGACGCCTTCGAGCAGGAGGGCGGCACCGGCGTTGGCGTCGACGAGGGTCCAGTCACGGTCGATGACCACCGCCGGGTAAGGGTCGTGTCCGGCGAGCAGACGACGCACCACCTCGCGCACCGGGCCCATGTCGGCGTCGTCGAGGGTGCGTTCGGCGTAGGCGGGGGCGTATCCGGCCGCGAGCAGCAGCCGATTGCGTTCGCGCAGGGGAACGTCCAGGCACTCCCCCAGCCGCAGGATCATCTCGCGTCCGGGTCGGGAACGACCGGTCTCGACGAAACTGAGGTGACGGGCGGACACCTCGGCCCGCAGGGACAGTTCCAGCTGACTCAGTCGGCGCCGGTTGCGCCACTCCCTCAGGAGCGCGCCGACCGGCGCGGTCTCGGCCACCTCGATCACGCCATGTCCTTTCGTGTCGTCGCCCCCGGATCGTCGCGGGGAGGTCGTGCGACGGCCGCTGGTCGTGGGCGGGGCCGCTCGGGCGATCGGCACCGCCCCGCGCCGGTGGGGTCGGGGAGCCACTGGTCACCCGCGCCGACGGCCCCGGCACCCTGTCCCCCTGTTCGACCCGCGCGCGGCCGCCCCCGCGCCGGCCGTCTCCTCGCGGTGCCGGGTCAAGGCAAGGGAGTTCCATGATGATCCTCGCAGCGGGGGACACCCCGGCCTACCTCGGCCCGGTCATGGCCCTGCTCGTGGCCGCCGGCCTGATCGGTGCGCTGTTCGTCCGGCTGAGGGTGGTCCCGATCGTGGGCTTCCTCCTCGCCGGTGTGGTGATCGGCCCCACCGGCTCGGATTCGTCGCCGACGAGGAGGTCGCCCGCAACGCCGCCGACATCGGGGTGATGCTGCTGCTCTTCACCATCGGTGTGGAGTTCTCCGTCGATCGCCTCGCCCGGATCGAACGCTTCGTCCTGGGCGGGGGGACCGCCCGGGTGGCCCCGACCGTCCCGGTCGTGACCGGGATCCCGCCGGGCTCCCGGATCGTCACGGGGGCTCAGGACAGGTCGGCCCGGCGCAGGGCCACGGCCTCCAGGGCGGTCAGCACGGCGACGGCGACCGCCTGGACGACGAGGAAGGCCACGCCGAGTCCGGTGGGGTCGATGAGGAGACCCGCCGCCAGGGCCAGGCTCGCCACGACCCACACGGCGTTGACCGCGATGACGGTCCGCACGCCCGGTCGGGTCGGGCCCCGACCGCCGGCCATCAGGGCGAGCCGGGCGCCGAAGACCAGCAGGAAGATCCCGGCCGGGACCGACAGGGCGAGGGGGAGGCCCAGGAGGCCGGTCAGCCACGGGGAGGCGGCGGTGAGCAGTACCCCGGAGGCGAGGCAGGCGGCGGCGTCGACGCCCAGCACGAGACGGAGCGGGCGGACGGCGTCGATGCCGGCGGAGGCGGTACGGGAGGTCATGATGGTTCCCTTCCGGGTGGTGTCGTTGACATCACCGAGCATCCCGGGCGGAGGGAAGGACGTCGATTACCCCGCAGGTAAGGGGGACGGTGATCGCTGCCCGGATCCCGGCCGTCACCTGCGGGAACGCCGAGCGGATCTTCCCGAACGGAGCGGCACGACGGAGCGAGGCGGTGCGGGACCGGCGGGGAACGACCCCGCATACCCCTACCCCGTTGAGGAACATAGACTGGCGTCGTGACCGTGACGACGCAGCGACGACACATCCCGGGGATCCCCCCGTGGGTGCGGGCGCTCCTGCTCACGGTGCTGCTGCTGGGTTTCGGGACGATGCACACGCTCGGCCACGCCGCCCACGGCGAAGACGCCTCGGCCGCGCACGCGGGCGGCGGACACGCGGTCTCCGGCGCGACCGTGGAACCGGTCGCCCCTACCGCAGAGACCACCTCGGGAGCCCTCCCGGAACTGGACCCCTCGTCGGTGTGTCCGGCGATGAAGGGTCCCGGCCTGCCGCTGTCCGGGCTCTACGTCACGGCGTTCGCGTCCTGGCCCGAACCCGCTCCGGCCATCGCGGTGCCCGTCCTGCGTCGCGGCGACCCGCCCTCGGTGAGGGCCGGGAACCGGCCCTGCCTCTCCGAGCTCCAAGTGCTCCGTATATAGGATCCGCGCGGACACCGGGGATCGTTCGAGCCCGTGGTGTCCGCCTCTCACCACCCACGGAAAGCACCCGTATCGAGAGGATTCGAGGTCGACATGACCTTCTTCGAGCGTGCCCTGACCGGCACCGCGGCCACCCTGATCACCGCCTTCGCCCTGACCGCCTGCGGTGCCCCGGAGGCACCGGAGACGTCCGAGACGCCCACCGCCGAGCAGAGCACGGCGGAGTTCAACGACGCCGACGTGCGCTTCGCGCGGATGATGATCCCGCACCACGAGCAGGCGGTCGTCATGGCCGACCTGGCCGAGACCCGCGCCGGCGACGAGGTGGCGGATCTGGCCGAACGGATCCGCGACGCCCAGGGGCCCGAGATCGAGCGGATGAACGGGATGTTGGAGTCCTGGGGCGTCGAGTCCGGGCCGCACATGGACGAGTCCGGGCCGCACATGGACATGGACCACGGGAACATGATGGAGGGCATGCTCTCCGAGGAGCAGATGGACGAACTGGAGTCGGCCGAGGGCGAGGAGTTCGACCGGCTGTTCCTGGAGTACATGATCGAGCACCACGAGGGCGCGGTGGCGATGGCCGAGGCCGAGATCGCCGACGGGGTCGACGCCGAGGCCCGCGAGCTGGCCCAGGAGATCGTGGACGCCCAGGAGGCGGAGATCGAGGAGATGCGCGGGATGCTCGACCCCGAAGCGGGCCCGACCTCCTAGCGACGGGGGCCGACGCCCCACGGCCCGGCCGCCCGTGTCGGCGGCCGGGCCGGCGGTCAACGGCGAGCGCCCCGCCAGGAGCGGCGTCCGCCGGTGGCGGAGCCGTAGCCGGCCAGGTGCAGGGCGAGGAAGATCAGCCCGGCGAGGGCCAGCGTGGTGGGGGTCAGGAGCCCGGCGATACCGAAGCCGATCAGCTCGAACAGCAGGGCCAGACCGAAAAGGACGGCCGCGATGGTGGCCGACATGAGAACCTCCCGAGGTCGTCGGTGTCGATGGTGACCTCCGCCTACCCCCGGTCCCGACGTCCAATCCCGGTCGTGGCGACGGAATCGGCCTCAGCCCAGGTCGGAGCCGCTGAGATTCGTCGGGGAAGGCGACGGTCCCGCGTGGCGGACCGACGTCTCAGGCCCCGGTGACCAGGACGGCGGCGCCCGCGGAACGGCCCGCCTTGAGATCCTCCAGTGCCCGCGGCGCCTCCTCCCACGGGTACACGGCGGTGGTCACCGACAACGGGACCGTCTCGGCGATCGCCGGGGAGGCGCGGGCGTCGGTGCGGGTGTCGGGGTGACGCCGCGCGGTTCGCGCTCCTGGAACAGGTGATCGCGGTGGTTCAGCGGCGGGACGTCGCCGAGGTGGATGCCCGCCGGCGACAGCACCCCGCCCCGGTCCAGGGCGGCCGACGCCACCGGGACCGGGTCCCCCGACGGGCGCGGAGAGGATCGCGGCGTCCAGAGGTTCGGGAGGGGGTTCGCGCGCTCCGCGGGCGGAGGCCGCTCCCGGTTCCGGTGCCGGCCGCCGGGCCCGTTCGCCCCGCGTGAGCACGTGGACGCGGGCGCCCCGGGCCGGCGCGCGACCTGCGCGGCCGGGTGGGCGCTGCCGCCGAACCCGTACACGCCGAGCCTGCCGCCCTCCGGCGGGAACGCCCGCCGCAGAGCGCGGTATCCGATGATGCCCGCGCACGGCAGCGGGGCGAGGTCGCGGTGCTCGTGGCCGGCGGGCAGGGAATGGTCGTGGGCGGCGGGGACCACGGTGTACTCGGCGTGACCGCTGTCGGCTCCCGGTCGGTGTGGCGGGATCCGGGACACGGGTTCTCGTCGCCGCGCACGCGGAGCCGGCAGCGGCCGCAGGTGTGCCGCGACCAGGCCACCCCGACCGTCGCCCCCACGGCGGGCCCGGTGACGCCCTCCCCCACCGCGACGACCCCGTGTCCGGGCACCACCCGCGGCCGGTGGACGGGGAGACCGCCCTCGACGACGTGCGGGTCGGTCCGGCACACCCCGCAGGCGAGCACTCTCACCAGGGGTTCGCCGGGGCCGGGCGAGGGCACGGCGCGGCGCACCCGCCGCCGGGGCCCGCCCTCGATCGGTCCCGGCACGTCGACCTCCCAGGCCGTCATCCCCCTGTGCTCCGCGTCGGCGTGGCCCACCTCCTCCGTGCCCCTGCCCGTTCCCGCCGTGAGGCCCGGGAACGCCCGTCGGATCGGCGAAATATGTCCATGAATGCGTGGAACGCGCGAACCCTTCTCCAACGATGGGAGTCATAAAAGCCAGAGGAACAAGGCGTTCCGGACGAAATGAGGAACCCGACGTGATGGGCACGATCCCCCGATCGGTACCGCGCCGATACGGCATCGGACTGGTGGTACTGGCACTCGCGGTGACCGCCTGCACCTCCGAGGGAGGCGACGGACCGGCCGGTGAGCCGGTGCCCGACGCCGATTCCGCGGTGCTCACCATCACCCCGGAGAACGGGACCGAGGCCGTCGCGCCCAACACACCGATCACGGTGAGCACGGAGGACGGCGCGATCTCCGAGGTCGTGGTCGACCAGGTGGTGCCCGACCAGGCCGAGGAGGACGTCTCCCCCTTCGAGATGACCGGGACCCTCAACGAGGAGGGCACCGAGTGGACCAGTGACTGGAACCTGGCGCCGGGTGCGCAGGTCACGGTGACGGCCACCGCCGAGGACGGAGCGGGTGGCACCAGCGAGCTGGTCCACGAGTTCACCACCGAGGCGGCGGTGCCGGGGCAGCGCCTGGAGGTGGCCTACAACCACCCCACCTCCGGCGACACCGTGGGCGTGGGCATGCCGATCGTCGTCGGGTTCGACCTGCCGGTCACGAACAAGGCCGCCGTGGAGAACTCCATGAAGGTCGTCTCCGAGCAGGGCGTGGCCGGCTCGTGGCGGTGGCTCGACGACAAGACGGCCGCCTTCCGCACGGAGGAGCGCTGGGAGCCCTACCAGGAGGTGGCCGTCGAACTGCGGCTGGCCGGGGTGGAGGCCTCCGACGGCGTCTACGGCGTGCAGGATCGCCACCTGCGGTTCGAGGTCGGCCGCGAGCTGTTGGTCGACATGAACGTGCCCGACCACGAGGCCGTGGTGACGATCGACGGGGAGGAGGTGCGCACCATCCCGGTGAGCAACGGCGACGGGACCTCGAACTTCTCCACCACCAGCAGCGGCCTCCACGTGCTCATGGAGCGGTACGAGACGCTGCTCATGGACTCCGACACCGTGGACCTGCCCGCGGGACGCGACGGGTACAGCACCACGGTGCGGTACGCGATCCGCACCTCCAACAGCGGCGAGTTCTTCCACGAGGCGTCCTACAACACCAACATCGGCAGCGCCAACACCTCCAACGGGTGCACCAACATGCGGTTGGACGACGCCGAGTGGTTCTTCGAGAACACGCTGGCCGGCGACATCGTGGAGACCACCGGTACCGACCGTGTCAAGGAGTGGTACAACGGCTGGGGTTACTGGCAGCTGAGCTGGGACGAGTGGCTCTCCGAGAGCGCCACCGGCGAGCCCCAGGTCACCGACGGCGCCAACCCGCCGCGCTCCCCCCACGGCGGGGAGTAGGTGACTCCCCCGGGACACGGCCCTCCCGGGGCCGTGTCCCGGGGAGGGCCGTCCCCCCACCGGATCGCGCCGCGGACTCCTCGGCGTCACCAGCGGGGGTCCTGCCGGGGGCCCGCCGGCCGACGAGGACCTCGCGCGACTCCCGCACCACGGCGTTCCGGGCCCCCGCGCGTCCCGTTGATGGACTCGTTCCGGACGCGCGGCCCCTGACCGGGGCGAGCGGTCACTCGGCGAGGTCCTGGACCTCGCCGTAGGGGATCGCCGGTGGGAACGGGCGCCCGTCGCGAACGGCCAGGGCGGTGTCGAGGGTACGTTCGAGGGCGGACCGGTACAGCAGGGAGCCCGTGCTGATGCGGGCGACCCCCAGGTTCCCGAGCCGACGGCGGGTGAGGGCCGGGGTGGCGAGGACGTTGAGGGGCCGGGCGATCCCGAGGGCGACGGCCTCGATGACCCCCGGGTCGGCGGTGCCGGGCAGGAACACGCCGTCCGCGCCGGCGTCGGCGTAGGCCGAGAGGCGGTCGAGCGCGGCGTGGAGGTCGCTGCCGCCGAGCCAGTGGACGTCGGTGCGGGCGTTGACGAACACGGTCGGGGCGGCGGTCTTGATCGCGACGATCTTCCGGGCGGCCAGATCCGGGGCGATGAGTTCGCCGCGCGTGCTGTCCTCGATGTTCACCCCGTCGACGCCCAGGCCGACGACGAACTCGGCGACGGCGGTCGGATCGTCGGAGAACCCGTCCTCGATGTCCACGGTCACGTAGCGGCCCAGCCGCGCGGCGGTGATGTCGTGGGCGAGGCGGGTCGTGGCCTCCCGCGCGGCGCGGGAGCCGTCGACCAGGCCGTGCGCGGCCGCGACCCCCAGACTCGTGGTGCCGATCGCGGGGAAGTCCTGTCGGGCGAGCAGCCCGGCCGAGGCGAGGTCCCACGCGTTGGGCAGCACGAACGGGTGGCCGGGGCGGTGGAGGTCGGCGAACGTCATCGGTGGACCCTCCTTCGAGTGGATACCGCCCATCGTAGAGGTGCCCGACGACGGGAGCCCGTGATCGTCGACGTCCCCGCGCGCCCCCGCGGCCGAGGACATTCGCGGCCCACGGCGGTCGCCGCCCCGAGGCCGACGCGGGAGGACGCCGAGGCGCCGTCCGGGCCCGACCCCCACGGGAGCGAACGGCGGCCGGGCCACGGCACCGACTCCGACTCCGACTCCGACAACGGGATAGTATGGACGGTATAGTTATTGGTTGCATGAGGAAGGCGTCGCATGATCGAGATCCTGAACCCCGCCAAACTGGCCCGAGCGAAGGAGGCGGGCGCACTGGTCGCCGACATCCTCCAGACGCTGAGGAGACGTGGCACGGTCGGCACGAACCTCCTGGACATCGACCGGTGGGCCAAGGCCATGATCATCGAGGCCGGCGCACGGTCCTGCTACGTCGACTACGCGCCCTCCTTCGGACGCGGGCCGTTCGGCCACTACATCTGCACGGCCGTCAACGACGCCGTGCTCCACGGGCGGCCGTACGACTACACGCTCGCCGACGGCGATCTGCTGACGCTCGACCTCGCCGTCTCCCAAGGCGGGATCGCCGCGGACTCCGCCATCAGCTTCATCGTGGGCGACTCCAAGCCCTCGGAGAGCGTCGCGATGATCAGCGCGACCGAGCGCGCGCTGGCCGCGGGGATCGCCGCCGCCGAACCCGGGGCCCGCGTCGGCGATATCTCCCACGCCATCGGCACGGTCCTCACCGAGGCGGGGTACCCGATCAACACCGAGTTCGGAGGCCACGGCATCGGATCGACGATGCACCAGGACCCGCACGTCGCCAACACCGGACGGCCCGGCCGTGGGTACAGACTGCGCCCCGGGCTGCTGCTGGCACTGGAGCCGTGGGTCATGGCGGACACCGCCGAACTCGTCACCGACGCCGACGGGTGGACGCTCCGGAGCGCGACGGGCTGCCGTACGGCGCACAGCGAGCACACGATCGCCATCACCGACGACGGAGCGGAGATCCTCACCCTGCCGGAGCAGGCGCGACCCTGAGGTCGAAGCCGCCCCGCCCGGGGCACCGCGTCCACCCGCAGCGGTGTCCCGGAACGCGACGGCGACGAGCGCCGGCGGCCGTGATCGACGCACCGGCCGGGGCGGGCACGACCCGGCCCGGCGAACGCGACGCCTCGCAACCGCTCGGCCGGGTCACCGTCAACGCGCGTCCCACTCGTACGGGGGTGCCTCGGAGCGCGCCCAGGCGTGCAGGCCGTCCAGGAAGACCCGGCAGCGGTGGACCGTCTCGGCCACCGCCTCCCGTCCACCCTCCACGGGCGCGCCGCCGGTGTCGTCGAGGCCGGCCGCGAGCATGCGCTCCACCTCCTCCACCGCCCGGCGGTCGTGGTCGTCCGGCCGGGGATCCCGCAGTCGGCGGACGACCTCACCGGTCAGGTAGGTGTCGGCGATCGTCCGTTGCAGGCGGGTCAGCGCCAGGTCCAGCGTCTGGGCCGACGTGCGCAGCGAGGGCTCGTGACCGCTCGCCACGAGCGCGGCCACCGTCGCCTCGGCCATGTGGCGCAGCGCGGGCTCGGGGTCGTACTCGTCCCGACGGGACCGGTAGGTGAACGCCACCAGCGGGTACCGGTGCACCAGCTCGTCCACCTCGCGTAGGACCGCCGCCCAGTCCCGGCACTGCGTGCGGGTGTCGGAGGCGCCGCCGTCGGACAGGTGCTCCGCGAACATGGTGACGCCGCCCCGGTCGCGTGTGTCGTCGTGGACCGAGAGCGCGAACCGGTTGCGCGTGGACACACCACCGATGACCTCGATGGCGTAGGTCGCCATCCCGGTGAACAGGGTGAAGCCGACCGCCGCGCCCACCAGTGAGACCGCCTGACCGGAGACCGTGAGCGGGGTGAGGTCGCCGTAGCCCAGGACGGTGATCGTGCCGCCCGCGAAGTAGAGGGCGTCGGCGAAGCCGGCGGGACCCATGTCCGTCTGGATCTCGAAGCCCTCCTCCAGCATCGGCCACACGGCCAAGGCCAGGCCGAGGATGAGCAGGGTGATCCAGACCAGGAAGGTCGAGGCCACGATCAGCGGTCCGGCCAGGGCGAGCACCCGCCTCTCCACCCGGGGCAGGCGCGCGCCCGCCACGGCCACGGAGCGCCACACCACCTTGCGGACCCGACCGGCCACCAGCCCTTCGGCGTCCGGATGGAGCACGGTGGCGGCGGCGTCACAGACGGCCGACACCACGATCAACAGACCCAGAAGTGAAACGAAGACCATGCCCGACGCCTACCCGCCCACGCCTCCGATAGCCGGCGCGTCGGGTGCCGCGCGTCACGCCCGCCCGGAGGCCATCACGACCGGCCCGGCGCGGAGGCCCTCGAAGCCTCTCCCGGCAGAGGCCGCTCCCCGTGCGACCCGCGATCCGGGACGTGCCACGACATCGACTCCCCGGAGCGGGCACCGCCTCGGTGGGCGCGTCCCACCGGCGGTGCGGTGGCCCGGACGGGCGAGCGGGGCGCCGGAGCGCGGTCGGCCCGCACGCGGTCACCGCCGGCGGAAGCGGGGCACCGCCGGGCCGTCACAGGCAGCCGCCGAGCTCGCAGATGTCGGCGCGCGAGGTGGACACCTTCAGGTCGTCGTACCAGATGTAGCCGTCGTTGGCCGGGGCGAACCCCTCGGTGGAACCGCCGAAGAAGGTGGAGAGGGGTGCGCCGTCCACCAGATCGTCGTTGGTCACCAGACGCAGGCCGGTGACCAGCGCGGCGGACTCTCCGTTGTAGAAGGCCTCGATCTCCCCGTCGGGAACGGCGCGACCGTCGGCCACCGTGTTGACCCGGAGCCGCTGTGCGATGTGCACCCACTCGCCCCGGGGGTGGTGGATGTCGTCGCCGTCGGCGCGCAGGGGCAGTCGGTCGCCGTATTCTCCCTTCTTGTCCATGTGGTAGTAGTACAGCGCCGCCTGGCCGTCGCGGCCCCAGACCACGCGTGAGCTGTAACCGTTCTCGCCGTCGCAGACCTGCCCGCCCGAGCAGCCCCTGCCCCCGGTCAGTCCGAACCCCAGTTTTCCGCCGAACGAGGTGGTCCCCCAGCTGAAGTCCTCGCTGAAGCGGGCCCAGAAGGACAGGTGGTACTCACGCCCGGGGGCGAGCCGGAACCGCGCCAAAGCGCCGGATTCCCGAGGGCCGATCTTCCCCGCGGGGTAGAACACGCGCAGCGACTTCTCGCCTCCACGGGCGGGTACCGAGTCGTCGATGACGGTGTGCTCGTCCAGGCCCACGCCACGGGCGGCGGACCACCCGTCCTTCTCCCATTCCTCCAGGGAGTAGACGCTGCCCGCGGGCAGGCGTTCGAAGGTGTTGTGCCGGTACGTGGGCGAGGGCGCGTCCTCCGCCGCCGCGGGAGCGGCGCCCCACGCGGTGGAGACGAGCGCGGAGGCGAGGGCGAAGGCGAGCGTGGAGGCGAGCAGGGCCCTGGCGGCCGTCATGGGCTCTCCGTTTCACAGCGACGGATCGGGTGGTGCCGCCGCATCGGCCGTCCAGGAGAGCCGACGCCTCGGCGATACGGCCATCCTCTTCTGCGGACCGTGCTCGGGCGGTGCACGACACGGGCGATCCCCCGCCCCGTCCTCGTGACCGGCGCCCGGACGCCGAGGTCCGGCCTTCCGGCCCGGTCACGGGCCCTGGTCCACCGGTGAACGACGACCACCACCACGCACGGCGCACCGGCGCCGCCGATCCGTGCCGAGGGGCCGATGGGGGCCGTCCCGCCGCCGGACTCCCCCGGAAGACCCGGCCGCCCTCACGCACAGGCGGGTCTGCGCGCGGGGCTCCCGCCCGGACCGCCGGGCACACGGGACGGTCGGCTCACCGGCACATCCGGTCGATCACGTCCTCGAAGTCCGGGAACTCCTCCCGTGCGAGGCGAAGGATCTCCTGTGTCAATGGCCAGTGTGTTTGGCTCTGATCCAATCTCTGTGAAGCCGCCACACGGAGTGAGCA
>NZ_JARBUT010000022.1 GCF_028882275.1 Nocardiopsis sp. N85 | reverse complement strand
CCCGGACCTCGAAGGTCCGCTCGTGCTCTTCCGTGGAAGACGTTTGCGTTTCCGCTTTGTTGTGCCCTCACTTTATCAGCGTTTCCGTGTCCCGCCAAATCGGCGCTTTCCGGAACCTTCTGAAGTGAAGGACTCGCTTCCTCTGTTTCCTTTGGAAGCGCTCTCCGATTTTACATGTCCGCAGCACTGCTTCGGACCGTTGGATTTCGGAGAGGAGAAGATCGACCGACTCGCCCGCTTTCGCGTTCGTCTCGCTCGGTCGTGCCCCTCGGAGCCTTGGGCCCGTCGGAGGCGACTCGGAGAACGTTACCCCTCGCTCCGGTTCGACGCAAACGATCCCGTGCGTGCCCTGGGTCACATTCAGTTGAGCAGGCGCCCCGTCCCCGTGCCCGGGGCCGCGTAGAGCCACTCGACCTCCAGTTCCACCGCGGAGACGGTGGCCGGGGAGTACGACACCAGGGCCTCGTTGCCCACGAACGAGGCGGCCAGTTGGGCGATGGTCGGGTTGTGCCCCACCACCAGGAGGGTGCGCACTCGCGGGTCGACGTAGGTGATCAGCTCGACCAGGGAGTCCACGCCCGCCGTGTACGCCGGCTCCGAGTAGTCGATCTCCGGGGCGGTGAACGTCTCCTGTCCCCCCAGTACCCCCAGGACACCGTCCAAGGTCTGGCGGGTGCGCTTCGCCGACGAACAGATCACGTGGTCCGGGGCGTACCCCTGCTCGGCGAGGAGGCGCCCGACCGCCTCGGCCTGGCTCCTTCCCCGGTCGGTGAGGGAACGGTCGTGATCGATGACCCCGTATCCCGCCTCGGCCTTGGCATGACGGAGCAGGAGGAGCGTACGACCGTTCACGACGCGATCACCGACGCGATGATGGCGAGAACGGCGATGAAGCCCACCATGACCCCCACGATGACGAGCAGACCCTTCATTCCCGACACCGGGAACCACCCCCCTGAATACGTTGTGTTACCCCCAGGGTAGAAGGGGCCGTCGAAGGCGCTCCTCCGACGGCCCCTTACCCGGCGTCACCCGGGGATCAGCGGGTCACTGGGTGCGGGCCTCCTCTTTGTTGTCCCGCTCCGTGCTCTCGTCGGTGACGGTGGAGTCCGCCTCCACCGCCGGAACGTCGTCCGTGGGCGCGCCGTGGTCGTCGTCGGCCTTGGGAGCGTCGCGTTCGAGTTCGGCCGGTTCGGTCTCGGTGCCCGAGCCCAGACGCTTGGACCACAGGACCGCGCCGACCAGGACGGCCACCGCGAGAACGCTGACGCCGACCCGGAGCACGACGTTGTCCGCGTAGATCACGACACTGGGCGCGACGATCAGCGCGACCAGGTTCATCACCTTGAGCAGCGGGTTGATGGCCGGGCCCGCCGTGTCCTTGAACGGGTCTCCGACGGTGTCGCCGATGACGGTCGCGGCGTGGGCCTCCGAGCCCTTACCGCCGTGGTGGCCGTCCTCGACCAGCTTCTTGGCGTTGTCCCAGGCGCCACCGGAGTTGGCCAGGAACACCGCCATGAGGACACCGGCGGCGATGGCTCCGCCGAGGAAGGCGCCGAGCGGGGCGTAGCCCAGGGCGAAGCCGACCGCGATGGGCGCCAGGACCGCGAGCAGACCCGGGGTGATGAGCTCGCGCAGCGAGTCACGGGTGCAGATGTCCACGACCCGGGCGTAGTCGGGCTTCTCCGTGCCGTCCATGATCCCCGGGCGGGTGCGGAACTGTTCGCGCACCTCCAGGACCACCCGGCCGGCGGCGCGGCCGACGGCGGTGATCGCCAGACCGGAGAAGAAGAACACCACGCTGGCGCCGATGATCACCCCGACCAGGACGTCGGGGTGGTCCAGGGACAGCGAGAACACCTCCGTGTCGCCGAGCTGTTCCTGCACGGAGGTGCGGAAGGCGCCGAAGAGCGCGGTGGCGGCCAGGACCGCCGTGGCGATGGCGATGCCCTTGGTGATCGCCTTGGTGGTGTTGCCGACGGCGTCCAGGCTCGTGAGGATCTCGGCGCCCTTGCCCTGGACGTCGCCGGACATCTCGGCGATGCCCTGGGCGTTGTCGGAGACGGGGCCGAAGGTGTCCATCGCGACGATGATGCCGACGGTGGTGAGCAGGCCGGTGCCGGCGAGGGCGACGGCGAACAGGCTCAGGGTGATGGAACCGCCGCCCAGGAGGAACGCCGCGTAGACGGCGCCGGCGATGAGCAGCGCGGAGTAGACCGCCGACTCCAGGCCCACGGAGATGCCAGAGAGGATGACGGTGGCGGCCCCGGTCTCGGAGCTGTTGCCGATGTCCCGGACGGGTCGCCGGTCGGTCTCGGTGAAGTAGCCGGTGAGCAGTTGGATGGCGCCCGCGAGGACGAGGCCGATGAGGACCGCGGCGACCGCGATGACGCGCGGGTCGGGGTCGGTGCCGGCCGCGGCGATCTCGTCGAGGACGCCCTGGCTGACGCCGGACAGCTCCTCGAAGCTCCCGGGCAGGTACCAGAAGGCGGTGGCGGTGACCAGCAGGGCGGAGATCGCCGCGGAGATGAAGAAACCGCGGTTGATCGCCGACATCGCCGACTTGTCGCGGGCGCGGGGGGCGACGAGGAAGATGCCGATGATGGCGGTGATGACACCGATCATCGGGACCAACAGCGGGAAGACCAGGCCTTCGGTGCCGAACGCGACGCGGCCCAGGATGAGGGAGGCGACGAGCACGACGGCGTAGGACTCGAACAGGTCGGCGGCCATGCCCGCGCAGTCGCCCACGTTGTCGCCGACGTTGTCGGCGATGGTGGCGGCGTTGCGGGGGTCGTCCTCGGGGATGCCCTGCTCGACCTTGCCGACGAGGTCGGCGCCGACGTCGGCGGCCTTGGTGAAGATGCCGCCGCCGACGCGCATGAACATGGCCAGGAGGGCGGCACCGAAGCCGAAGCCCTCCAGGACGATGGGCGCGTCGCCCCGGTAGAGGAGCACCACGAGGGCCGCGCCGAACAGGCCGAGGCCGACGGTGATCATGCCGGCGACGCCGCCGGTGCGGAAGGCGATCCGCATGGCGGTGCGGCTGTCGTTCTCGCCGCCTCCGCGAGCGGCGGCGGCGACGCGGACGTTGCCCCGGACCGCCAGCCACATGCCGATGAAGCCGGTGGCGGCGGAGAGCAGCGCGCCGAGGGCGAAGAAGAGGGAGCGGCCGATGGCGATGGCCCACGAGTCGGCCGGCAGCAGGAGCAGCAGGAGTGGAATGACCACGACGAAGACCGCGAGGGTGCGGAACTGTCGCCTGAGGTAGGCACCCGCTCCCTCCTGGACCGCGACGGCGATGTTGCGCATTCGCTCGGTGCCCTGTCCGGCGGCGAGGACCTCACGTACCAGCACCCCCGCGACGGCGAGGGCGAGAAGCGCCACCGCCATGACGATGATGACGAGTGTGAAGTCGACGCCTTCCAGTGCTAGGGCCGTGCCGCTTTGAGCGGCGAGGTTGAGCCCAGACAATCCGTCCTCCTTGAGACGGGCACGACCTTTTCTCCCCCGTACACGCGAGGCGAGGGGAATCCCTCGCCGGGTCGTGCGCGTACCGTCGTCCGGAAGGGGCCTGAGCTGGCCCGACGGCACGTGGTCGGGGGTCGAAGCGGTGCCACCTTCGGTTGTGGTGCCCACTGCCCGCGCCACGCGCTCGCGGGCGGTGATCCGGGAATTCTACGCAGCCCGAAGAAAAAAGAAGAGTGCGGATTGGCGACTTTTTCGAGAATGATCAAAGATGTGATCCATCGGTGATCTCGAAAAACGCATAAATGCCTTTATCTGCGATATTTGCCTTGCATAATGACGTAATGCAGTGTTAACGTTAAAGTACGCATAAGCCCAGAAAAAGGGAACCGAGCCCCGGAGGCCTCGGGAGACCCACGGATCCCAGGGGCCTCACACACCCGAGGGACCGCAAAGGCATCAGGGGGTTCGTGGACCTCAGGGACCGCATCGTCCCCTCGGGCCTCAGCGCAGGCGCAGACCGGACGGGTCGACCCCGTCTCCGGGAGTCACACGACCCGCGTCCAGGCCGTCGGCCAACCCGCGGGCGAAGGCCGCCACCCCGTCGGTGTCCACACCGTGCGGCGCGTCGGGACCGAACGGCTCGACGCGGTCGGCGCCACGACGCAGGAGGCGCGCGGCCCCGGCGAGGTTGCCGCGCTGGGCGTGGGTGACGCCCACCGCCGTCTGCGCGAGTCCGCGCCACAGTTCGCGCTCGGACTCGGGGGAGGACTTCCACACGGCTTCGAGGACTTCGTGGGCGGTGAAAGCGTACCCCTCGTCGAGCAGACGTTGGGCGGTTTCCAGACCTTCCTCCGCGGAGAACTCGGCGTCGTCGGGAACCCGCTCCACCTCCCCGACTGCGCCGTGCGGCATCGGTCGGCCGTAGCGGTCGCGGGGTCGCTGGTTCTGCGCCCGGCCGTCGGAGGCCCGGTCCCGGTCGTCGTTCGCCGTGTACATCGAACGTCCCGCCTTTCTCGCTCAGTCACCGTCGGGGAGGTCGCCGAGCCACTCCACGAGCGCGCCCGAGACCGCGTCCGGGCGTTCCTCGTGGGGGAAGTGCCCGGCGCCGGGGATCCCCCTCCAACGGTAGGCCCCCGTCACCGAGCCCTGTGAGGCGCGAGCCGTCCCGGGCGGACACACCGGATCGAGGGAGCCGTGGAGCTGGAGCACCGGGACCCGCACCGGGGCGCCCATGCGCGCGTGGTAGCGCAGCCCGTCGGGGCGCAGCCGGGAACGGGCGATCCACCGGTGGTACTCCAAAGAGCAGTGGGACACCTTGGGGATGGAGAACGCGGTCCGGTAGAGCATCTCGGCCTCGGCGTCGGGCCAGTCGGGACCGGACCACTCCCGCAGCAGGTCGCCGACCCGGGCGCAGCCGTCGGCGAGGAGGCGGTGCTCGGGCAGGATCGGCAGTTGGGCCCGGAGCATGTGGCGTGTCCCGAGGCCGCCGGCGAGCAGGACCCGGGCGGCCCGGCGCGGGTGCGGGGCCGAGACCGCCGCCAGGGCGCGGACCGTGCCCGGGTGGTAGGCGGTCATGGTCCAACCGATCAGACCGCCGACCCCGTGGCCGGCCACCGCTGCCTCGCGCGCACCCAGCGCGCGGACCAGGCAGGCGGCGTCCTGGGCCAGTGTGACCAGGTCGTATCCGCGAGGGGTCTTGTCGCTGCCCCCGTATCCGCGCAGGTCGACGGCGACCGCCCGGTACCCGGCGTCGGCGAGTGCGGTCATCTGGTGCCGCCACGCCCACCAGAACTGGGGGAACCCGTGCAGGAACAGCACCAGCGGCCCCTCACCGAGTTCGGCGACGTGGAAGCGGGTGCCCGCGGCCCCGACGGTCCGGTGGTCCCACGGGCCGTCGACGTAGGCGGCCGAGTCGTCCAGCACGGTGGCGCGGCTAGCGTCCGGAGGTGGCGGTGGCGCCGGCCTGGTCGGTGGTGGCGATGTCGCGCGCGCCCGGGGGGACGACCTCACGGCGCAGGATCTGGCCCAGGCGCGCCCCGGTCACCTGGGTGCGCTCCAAGCCCCTGAGCTTGCGGAAGCTGAGCAGGCCGAACAGCGCCGACACGAGCGCGATGAGCAGATAGAAGCCCGTGACGATGGCGAAGGAGGCCCACCCCGGCAGACCCGCCACCTCGTACAGGACGAAGGCGATGGTCACCGAAAGGAGGATCACGAAGATGTGCGCCAGCACGGCGAACACCGCGAAACCGGCGATGCCCTTGCCGACCTTGGCCGCTTCGGCCTTGGCCTCCACCTTGGCGAGCTGGAGTTCCAGACGCACCAGACGGGAGAGGTTGTCGGTGACGTCGGAGACGAGTTCGCCGACGGAGCGGTCGCCGTCACTGGATGTGCCAGGTCCACCGGCACCCGGCTTGTCCACCATCGCGGGGTTTCCCTTCTTGTCGGTCCGAACATGCGGATGATCCTCCGCATCCTCGCACATGCACCGCCATCGGTGTCCTTCACGGCACGCACAAAGGGAGGCCCCGGTTTGTTCATCGGGGTGAGCGTTCCCTGCTGGGAAGGGGCGCCCCGGAACGGTGAAGGGTCCGGGGCGCCCCGTGTGTCGGTGCGCGTGTCAGTCGTCCTGCGGGGCGGGCGGCAGCTGCTTGGCGATGACCTCCATGATCGAGGAGTCGGTGAGCGTGGAGGTGTCACCGACCGCTCGGTGCTCGGCGATGTCGCGCAGCAGGCGGCGCATGATCTTGCCCGAACGGGTCTTGGGCAGTTCGGGCACGGCCAGCAGGCGGGCCGGCTTGGCGATCGGGCCCAGGGAGGTGCCGACGTGGTCGCGCAGGGCCTTGAGCGTCTCCTCGGAGACCTCCTCGGCGCCGCTGCGCAGGATCACGAAGCCGACGATGGCCTGACCGGTCACCTTGTCGGCGGCGCCGACCACGGCGGCCTCCGCCACCGTGGGGTGCGAGACCAGGGCGGACTCGACCTCGGTGGTGGAGATGTTGTGGCCGGAGACGAGCATGACGTCGTCGACGCGGCCGAGCAGCCACAGGTCGCCGTCCTCGTCCTTCTTGGCACCGTCGCCCGGGAAGTACAGGCCCTCGAAGCGCGACCAGTAGGTGTCCTTGTAGCGCTCGGGGTCGCCCCAGATGCCGCGGAGCATGGAGGGCCACGGCTCGCGGATGACGATGAAGCCGCCTTCGCCGTCGGGCACCGAGTTGCCGTTCTCGTCCACGACGTCGGCGGCGATGCCGGGCAGGCCGCGCATGGCCGCCCCGGGCTTGCCGGAGGTGACGCCCGGGAGGGGGCTCACCATGATGGCGCCGGTCTCGGTCTGCCACCAGGTGTCCACGACGGGGGTGCGGTCACCGCCGATGTGCTTGCGGTACCAGATGTAGGCCTCGGGGTTGATGGGTTCGCCGACCGAGCCGATGACGCGCAGGCTCGACAGGTCGAACTTGGCGGGGATGTCGTCCCCCCACTTCATGAAGGTGCGGATCGCCGTCGGGGCCATGTAGGCGATGGTGACCTTGTACTTCTCGATGATCTCCCAGAACCGGCCGCGGTGCGGGGTGTCCGGGGTGCCCTCGTAGAGGACGGTCGTCGCGGCGTTGGAGAGCGGGCCGTAGACGATGTAGGAGTGGCCGGTGACCCAGCCGATGTCGGCGGCGCACCAGTAGACGTCGGTCTCGGGCTTGAGGTCGAAGACCGCCCAGTGGGTGTACGACGCCTGGGTGAGGTAACCGCCGGTGGTGTGCAGGATGCCCTTGGGCTTGGCCGTGGTGCCGCTGGTGTACATGATGTACAGCGGCGTCTCGGCGTCGTGCGCCTCGGGGGTGTGCTCGGTGCTCTGGGAGTCGACGAGGTCGTGCCACCACACGTCGCGGTCGGTCCACTCGACGTCCTGGCCGGTGCGGCGGACGACGAGGACGTTCTCCACGGCGGGGCGGTCGGCGACCGCGCCGTCCACGGCGGGCTTGAGCGCGCTGGGCTTGCCGCGCCGGTAGCCGCCGTCCGCGGTGATGACGAGCTTGGCCTGGCTGTCGTCCAGGCGCTGGCCGAGCGCGTCGACGGAGAAGCCGCCGAAGACGACCATGTGGACGGCGCCGAGGCGGGCGCAGGCCAGCATCGCGACGATCGTCTCGGGGATCATCGGCATGTAGATGGCGACGCGGTCGCCCTTGGTGACGCCGAGCCCGGTGAGGGCGTTGGCGGCCTGGGAGACCATGTCCTTGAGTTCGGCGTAGGTGATGCTGCGGGTGTCGCCCGGCTCACCCTCCCAGTGGTAGGCGACACGGTCGCCGAGGCCGTTGGCGACGTGGCGGTCCACGCAGTTGACGGAGGCGTTGAGCCTGCCGTTGACGAACCACTTGGCGAAGGGCGGCTGCCAGTCGAGGACGCTGTCCCAGGGCTGGTCCCACTGGAGCCTGCGAGCCTGCTCCTCCCAGAAACCCAGGCGGTCCTCGGCGGCCTCGTCGTAGACCTCGGCCTTGACGTTGGCGCTCGCGGCCAGCTCGGCCGGCGGAGGGAAGCTGCGCGTCTCGTGGAGAAGGTTGGACAGTGTCTCCTGGCTCGGAGGAGTGCTGTCGGCCACTGTGATTCTCCTTACGTTGGCTGGTTCACACCAAATTAATCATGTGGTCTGTACCTGTGGAACATCCAGGGTCGGGTCCAGCGCCGGGGACGACCCGGCACGCGACGAACGGTCGGTGAACGGTCACCGGGGGACGACGAGCGGTCGCGCGACAGGGCGGAAAGGGACGGGCGGGGACGCGTCGGACGTCGGTGGCCGGTGTTACCGGCGCGTATGTTGGAGCGCGTGAGCGAAACGACTTCTGCCGCCCAGACCGATCCGCTGGCCCGGATCGCCGCGCTCCCCGGCGTGGCCGAGGCCGTGGAGGAGACCCGGACCCTGGTGGACCGGCTGCTGGGTCACCGGATCCTGCGCCGTCGCAGCAGCGACGTGTCCATGGAGTCCTCCCTGCGCGGAGCGTGCGCGTCGGCCGCCCTGGAGGGCGCCGAGGTGTCGATGGACGAGATCCGCGCCGGGCACGTGTACGACACCCGGATCAAGGGCGCGCTGCGGGTCGGTGGTGAGCTGGGGACCCTGGTGGAGACCTGGCCGAAGGCGCCCCGCCAGGTGCTGGCCCGCCTGCACACGCTCGCCGCGGCGGACGCGGTGTCCGCCGACGCCCTGGGGCGACCGCGGCTGGCCGGAGAGCGGGTCGAGGACCCGCTGGGGGTGGGCGCACCGTTGTCCCCCGAGGCCGCGCACGCCCGGATGGAGGGCCTCTACGCGCTGCTGGCCGCGCGCACCTCGGTGCCGGCGCTGGTCACCTCGGCGGTGGTGCACGGCGAACTGATGGCGATCCGCCCCTTCGGTTGGGGCGACGGGATCGTGGCGCGCGCCGCCGAGCGGTTGACGCTGGTGGAGCGCGGGCTGGACCCCAAGTCGTTGGTGCCCTCCGAACTGGGTCATCGGACGCTGTCAGAGGAGTACGCGCCTGCGCTGCGCGGGTACATGGGCGGAACGCCCGAGGGTGTGGCCGCGTGGGTCGCCTACTGCTGCCGTGCGGTGCGGGCCGGGGCCCAGGACTCGCTGGCCACGTGCGAGGCGCTCAAGCGCGGGTGAGACCGGACCGGGGCCCCGGAGCCACCGGGTGCGGATCCTCGATCTCCGCCGGCCGGTCCGGGTGGACCTCCGAACAGGGGCCGTCGGGACGGTGAACGGGAAACAACGCCCATCACTCGTCCATTTACGGTCCGGTCGAGGCACGAAGGATACCGGTTCGGTCACGCTCACCCGTTACCGAATGTTTCGGAGTTGCTTCGCACTCCTGTCGAACACGACGAACGACGCCCCGCGGAGAATCCGCCGGGCGCCGTCTCCGACACGTTGCACCGGGTTAGCAAGCGTCCATTCATATAGCCTGACCTGGTGCTTCGCAGAGCACCTCGATCGAGGCGGGCCTAACGAGGCCTGCTGGCGCGTGGGTTCCCGGTTCACCTGTCAGGGTGGATCTCAGCCACCGATCACTTTCTTTGTACGACAGGAGCCGGGATCCGAAAAGGTGGTTGACCCAACTTTTCATCCTGGATTCCCGAACCGATACACAGCGTCACGTGGTAACGTCGTTCCCGTCGTTCCGACGGGAACCGGTTCCCACCACTTCGGTAAAAGCCTCGGCGTGCGCGTATTCCCTACGCGGCCCGACGGCACCGGCCCCGCGTGGAACGCACGTGCCGACGCGCTTTTCGGTGGTCCGGGGGATCCCCTCCCCTCGTCGACCCTTCCGAAGGGCGGGCCCGGCCCTCCCCCCAGGGCCGAGACGGCGACCCACCCGCGCTCCCCCCTATCGCGGGACGTCGCACGAGGCCCGCTCGCCGAGCCTGTCGGGCGGGATGTGCATCCGCCCCCGTGTGCGCATCCCGCCCGCAGGTCTTCGGAACCCCTCCGGTCCGGCACCCTCCTCGCCCCTTCCTCGACCCGGTGAGTTGTCCACAGGTGCGCGATCGGGGCTTTCCCGCGTCCCCCGCATCGGCGAAGGTCGAAGGGTAACCCTCCCGTTCCCGGAGGCCCCATGGACGCCGCACCTCCCCTCATCGCCACCGCCGACACCGGACTGCTCGACGACCTGCTGAGGTTGTCGGCCGCCGCCTCGGTCCGGGTGGCCACCGCCGACAGCGTCGACCGCGCGCTGCTGTCGTGGCCGCGCTCCCCGATGGTCGTACTGGGCGCCGACCTGTACCCGACACTGCGCTCCGGCGAGCGGCCACCGCACGCCCGCTTCGTGGTCGTCGCCCGCGAGGGGGTCGTCGGGGAGGAGCGGGTACCGGGTCTCCTCGGCGCGGGTCGCCCCCTGCTGCTGCCCCGTGATGAGAACGTCCTGACCGGGCTGCTCGCCGCCGGGGGGACACCCGGGCGTCGGGCACCGACCGTGGCGGTGGTCGGCGGACGCGGCGGGGCCGGAGCGAGTCTGCTTGCCGTCGCCCTGGCGTTGGCCGGCGCCCGGGGCGGGCACGGCACGGCACTGCTCGACGCCGACCCGCTGGGGTGCGGGCCCGACATCCTCCTGGGCTGCGAACGTGATCCGGTGGAGCGGCGCATCGGCTGGGACGACCTGGTGGGGCGGCGCGGACGCCTGCGGTGGTCCGATGTGGCCCCGCGGCTGCCCGGCCCGACCGGGATCTCGGTGCTGACCTGGATGCACGGGCCCGACCCGCGTCGTGGTCCCCTGCCCGCCGACGCGGCCCGGGCGATGCTGGACTCGGCCCGACAGGGGTGCGATCTGGTGGTCGTCGACCTGCCGCGTTCGTTCGGATCGGCGGTCACGGCGTTCCTCAACCGGTCCGACCTGGTACTGCTGGTCGTCCCGGCCGAGGTGGCCGCCGTGGTGGCGGCGTCGGCGATGGTGCCGCGGTTACGGGAGGAGTCCCGTGAAGTGCGCGCCGTGGTGCGCGGGGCCTCGGGCGGGTTGACCGCCGACGTGGTGGCCCGAGGGCTGGGGCTGCCGTTGGGGGCCGATCTGCCGCCGGAACCGGGGCTGGAGCGGACGCTCACGGCGGGGCGGCGGCCGGCCGACCATCCGCGTTCGCCGCTGGCCGGGTTCGCCGACCGGCTCGTCGCCGACCTGACGGGGGTGCCCCGGTGAACGCGCCGGCCGAAGGGGCCCCGTGGCGCCCTTCGAAGGCCGGTCCCCTGAGCACGGACGCCCCACCCGGCCGGCACGCCGAAGGCCCGGAGCTGGTGGAGGCGGTGCGCAACCGGTTGGTGGCGTCGGGGACGCCGGTCAGCCCGGGCAACGTGGCGGCGGCGTTGCGGGCCGAGGGCGGGGTGCTGGGCGACACCGAGGTGCTGTCCCTGACCCGGCGGTTGGCCGCGGACCTGGCCGGGGCGGGGCCGTTGGAGGAGCTGATGACCTCCGGGGTCACCGACATCCTGGTCAACGGACCCGACGAGGTGTGGGTGGACGACGGTGGCGGGCTGCGCCGGGTGGCGGTGCGGTTCGAGTCGGCCGACGCGGTGCGGCGGTTGGCCCAGCGACTGGCGGCGCAGGCGGGACGGCGGCTGGACGCGGCGGTGCCCTATGTGGACGCCCGTCTACCGAACAACGCGCGTCTCCACGCGGTACTGCCGCCGATCTCGCCGACGGGGGCGTGCGTGTCCCTGCGGATGCCGCCCCGACGGGCCTTCACCCTGGACGAGTTGGTGGCCTGCGGAACCCTGACACCCCACGGGGCCGCGCTGTTGCGCGCGATGGTCGTGTCACGGGCGGCGTTCCTGGTGAGCGGTGGCACCGGCACGGGCAAGACGACCCTGTTGTCGACGCTGCTGTCGTTGGTCGATCCACGGGAGCGGATCGTGCTGGCGGAGGACTCCCCCGAACTGCGCCCGGATCACCCGCACGTGGTGCGTCTACAGACCCGCCCGGCCAACATCGAGGGCAGCGGCGAGGTGACCTTGGAGGTACTGGTCCGTCAGGCGCTGCGGATGCGCCCGGACCGGTTGGTGGTCGGCGAGGCCCGGGGACCGGAGATCGTGTCCCTGTTGGGGGCGCTCAACACCGGACACGAAGGCGGTTCCGGGACCCTGCACGCCAACGGCGCGGGGGACGTGCCGGCCCGGGTGGAGGCGCTCGGCTGCGCGGCCGGTCTCGGCCGCGAGGCGGTGCACAGTCAGTTGGCGGCCACGCGGGTGCTGGTGGTGCACCTGGTCCGGGACGCCGGGGGGCGCCGGTTGTCGGAGGTGCGGGTGCTGGGGCACGACCGTCAGGGCCTGGTGCACACGGTGCCCGCGGTGTCGTTCGCCGCCGACGGCGCCCACCGGGAGCATCCGGGCATGGGCGAGCTGATCGCGCGGGTCGGCGAAGGCCTGCGCCGGTGAATCCGGCCCGCTCCGGAAGGTGGCCCGCCGATCCACCTCCAGACGCGCGCCCGCTACCACCGGGACCCGGAACCGGGCCGGGCCGCCGAGGGTGGCGGGCGTCGGTTCGACGGATGGCTTCTCCGGCCGTGGCCGCAGCGACCGCGAACGCGGGCAACGGGGCCGGTGTGAGCGGAAGCGCGGGAGCGAAGGGAAACCGGCGGACGCGAACGCGGAAGCGCCGGATACGGGGCCGGTGTGAACGGGAGCGCGGAAGCGCGAGAAACGGGGCCGTGCGATGACGGTGGTGTGGGTGTGCGCCGTGGGGCTGGTGGCGTTGGGAGTGCTGGCCGACTCCGGGCCCGGCGGATGGGTGCCGGTGATGGACCGGGGTCCGTCGGTGGCGCGGGCGGTGACCCGGGCGCGAGCCCTGCGGACCGGATCGACACGGGGACGGGAACAGCGGCGCGAGGTGATCACGCTGTGCCGGGTGTTCGCCGCCGAACTCCGGGCCGGACGGCCACCGGAGGACGCGTTGCGGGCCGGTCTCGCGGCGGCCGGACCCGGCATGTTCGGGGCGATCGGCGGAGAACCCGGGGCCGAGGCGCTGCGCGAGGCCGCCGAGGCGGATCCGGATCTGCGCGCCCTGGCCTACCTGGCGGTGTGCTGGGAGGTGGCCGCGGACACCGGGGCCGGACTGGCGGAGGTCGTGGACGCGCTCGCCGCCGAGCTCACCGAACAGGAGGAGCTACGGGCCGAGATCGCCGCGCGCACCAGTGGACCTCGGACCACCGCGGTCATCCTCGGTGTGCTCCCGCTGGTCGGGTTGCTGATGTCGGCCGGGTTGGGCGGCGCGCCGTTGACGTTCCTGTTCACCACCCCGTTGGGGGTGCTCTGCCTGGTCTCCGGGGTGCTGCTGAACCTGCTGGGTCTGTGGTGGACGCTGCGGCTGGTGCGCGCGGCGGTCGGATGAGAGGGGGGATCGTGTTCGCCGTCATCACCGTGGTGTGCGGGGTCGCGGGGGTATGGGTCGCGTTGGGCGGTGGCCCCGGCGGCCGACTGCGGCCACCACCCGCACCACGGCGATCCCTCCCCGGGCGCCCCTTGCTCATGTCCTTGGCCGGGGCGGGCGCGGTGACGTTGCTCGGGACACTGTTCGGACCGCTCGGGGTGGGCGCGGCGGTGGTCGGCGGCGCCGTCTGGTGGGCGCGCGGGCGCTCCACGACGGCCGGGGATCGGATCGAGGTCACCGGGGACGTCCCCGTGGTGATCGGTCTCATCTCGGCCGGGATGCGGGCCGGGGCGCCCCTGCCCGCCTGCCTGACGGCGGTGGCCCGGGCCGCGCCCGGGCGGTTGGGCGGGGAACTGGCGCGGGTGGCCGAACGGCTGCGGCTCGGCGCCGACCCGGCCCTGGCCTGGGCCGACGAGCCCGGGGTGCTGCCCGAACCGTTGGCGGCCGCCGGTCGCGATCTGGCCCGGGCCGCCGACACCGGGGCACCGGTGGCCGACCTGTTGGACCGGCACGTGTCCGACCTGCGCCGGGATGTGCGGGCGCGGGCGGCCGCGCGGATCGAACGGTTGGGCGTGCTCGTGGTGATGCCGTTGGGGTTGTGCTTCCTGCCCGCGTTCGTGCTGGTGGGGGTGGTGCCGATGGTGGTGGACCTGTTGTCACGGGCCCTGGGCCGGTGAGGGTCAGGCCTCGTCCTCGCTCAAGCCGTCGATGAGGTCGCCCAGGACCAGGGAGCGGTCCCGCAGGGACATCAGGCGCAGTTCCTTGAGCGCGGGCAGGGTGTCCACCCGGGTGCCGCGCGGGCCCTCGACCGTGCACAGGCGCATGCAGTGCTGGGTGGGCGCCCGCCAGAAGTCGCGTTCGTCGACCGGGGCGAGGCGGTACACCGTCGCCGGGTAGCGGGGCGTGCGGCCCGGGGGTCGCCACTGGGGGACCCGGGCGAGGACGAACCCGGTGATGAAGGAGTCGAACACACCCTCCTCGGCGAGGTCTCCCAAGGCCTCGCGATCGCCCTCGGTTCGGCATTCCGCGCACCCCGCCAGCTCGGCCCGCAACAACCACCGCGCCCGCGCGTGTCCCACCTCGGTGTTCTTGAGTTTGCTCGGGTGTCGGTGTCCCATACATCGGAGGGTAAGGCCGTGGCGGCCCTGGTGTGCGCGACCCGCGCGCATCGCCGCCCCGCACCGCCTCATGGGGCTCGTCGCACGACCGCGCCCCGGACGAAAGGCCCCGTCGGGCGGCGCGTTCCCGCCCATGGCCGGGATGCCCGTAGGACGGAGTCGTCCACGGCCCGGTCATACCTCCGGGAGAGGGAACACGGATCCGGCCCGGGGCGCTCCCCGTCCGGGGCGGGGACGTTCGGAGGCCGAGGTCACCAGGGGTCGTCCGGAGCGGAGCCGGCGCGGCGGCGCCCGAGGTAGGGCGTGGGGAACCGGGGCCAGCCGACCGTGAGGCGCAGGACGAGCACCGTCGCGGCGAGCAGGAACAGGAACACGGTGGAGACGTTGCCGACGAAGCGGGCGACGGTCTCGGCCGGAGCGGGGGTGGTGGAGACGTAGTGGACCATCTGGACCGTGGTCGGCTCCGCGGGTGGGACGGGCGCGGACTCGGATCCCCGTTCCGCCGTTCCCCGGACGGTCTCCGGTCCCGGCTCGGCGACCGGCACCACCCGTGGTGACGGGCAGGCCGTCCTCGCCGGGTCCGGGTGAGGACGGTCGGGGGCCACCGACGGCGGCGGGCAGATGGACGGCGCGGGTTCGGGGTGGGGTGGGACGCACAGGAGCAGGGCGCACATCACGACGGTGAGGGTCATGGTTCTTCCTCGTGTGGGACGGTTCCGTGGACCGGCCCCGCGCGTGAGTGCGCGTTGACGGTCAGGTCCAGGACGGTGGGGACCGCGACCACCAC
This sequence comes from Nocardiopsis sp. N85, assembly GCF_028882275.1. Taxonomy (GTDB): domain Bacteria; phylum Actinomycetota; class Actinomycetes; order Streptosporangiales; family Streptosporangiaceae; genus Nocardiopsis; species Nocardiopsis lambiniae. Next base: position 94,983 of record NZ_JARBUT010000022.1, on the reverse strand, counting down.
CTCGGCGGTGTGGCCGGCGATCTCACAGGTGTCGAGGGAGGCCCCGTTGGCCTCGGCGGTCAGACGGGCGCGCTCGCAGGCGGCGTCCGTTCCGTGGACGGCGACGGAGGCCGCCGCGAGGGCGGCGAGGTCGGCGGCGGTGCCGGCACGGTCCCGGTCGAGCCGGGCGGTCGCCGCCAGGACGGCGGCGAGCGCGACGGTCCACAACAGGGTGCTCATGGTGATCCAGTGGACGGTGGCCCCACCGGAGTCCGCGGTCATGGTGGGATCCCGGGTTCGAGGAGGACGGCGGCCGTGCCGCGCACCCTCACGGGGTGGACGTGGACACGGCCGAAGCGGAGTTCGGCGGTGACGGTGACGCGGGCCGTTCCCCCGTCTCGGGCGAGGTGGACCTCGGCCCCCACGGGAGCCGCGTCGAGGGCCGCCTCCCGGGCCAGATCCCCGCTCTCCCCCCGGGCCAGGGCCCGGGCGCCCACGCGGGCGGCGTCGGCGCACGCGAGCCGGGCGTCGGCCGCGGTGACGGCGCCGACCGCGACCGCCAGGACGATGAGGAGGGCGGGCAGGGTGAGGGCGGCCTCGACGGTGACGGCGCCCCGGTCAGAAGCCCGTGCCGAGCGCATTGACGACGATGCCGGTGAGGGCGTCGTTGACGGCCGGGCTCTTGACGATCGCGTAGAGGACCCCCGCGAACGCGACGGCGGTGATGATGCACAGCGCGTACTCGGTGGTGGTGATCCCCCGTTCGGCCTCCGGGGGCGCGGCACGGTGCGACACCGCCGGCAGGAGGGGGAACGGACAGCGGGCGAGGGTGGCAAGGCATGCCGAAGAGAACACGGGACCTCCCTGGTAGGAGGACCGACAGAGGTGTCGGTCCCGATTCCAGGTTCGGTCGCTGGGGGTCGGAGCGAAAGGGCTTTCCCCAGCCTGTGGATAACTTTCCCGCCGCCCCGACACCGCCTCTCGCGGCGTCCGCGAAGGCGGCCGGGGTGCCGGGATGGCGCTCCCTCCCGTACCCGCCGACGCGCGCGAACGCCTCCGCCTGATCGACGCGGACCTCACCCGCCCCTTCACCCGGGAGACCTCCTCCATCCCACCGCCCTCCGGTGGCACGGACTTCCACATCACGGTCCTGGCGATGAGCCGCAGCTTCTGGGGCGGCCGCTCGGAGGAGGTCGTGGCCGCCGAGGCCGCGATCGGCGCCGACCGGGAGGAGATCGCCACCGCCCTCACCGGCAGGAGGGTGTGGCGAGCACCTCGTCGAGAAGGCGCAGGGCACCCGACTTGCTCAGGGGTTCGTTGCCGTTGCCGCACTTGGGGGACTGGATGCAGGACGGGCACCCCTCCTCGCACTCGCAGTCGGCGATGGCCGCGCGGGTCGCGGTGAGCCACTCCCGGGCCGCGGCGTAGCCGCGTTCGGCGAACCCCGCTCCGCCTTCGTGCCCGTCGTAGACGTACACCTCCACCCGGCCGGTCGCCGTGGACACCCCGCCGATGTCCCAGCGGTCGCAGGTGGCCAGCAGCGGCAGCATGCCGATCGCGGCGTGCTCGGCGGCGTGGGCGGCGCCGAGCAGGCCGACCTCCTCCTTGCGCAGGCGCTGTTCGGCCTCGGGCGGCAGCGTCCACCACACGGCCCGGGTGTGGAGGGTGCGCGCGGGCAGGTCGAGGGACTGCTCCCCGAGGACCGAACCGGTGCGCACATCCCGTTTGAGGTAGCCGATCACCTGCCGGGTCACCTCGACCTCACCGAAGCGAAGGGTGATCCCGCTCGGCCACTCCTCCTCGCGGATGACCGACCGGACGGTGATGTCGGTGGTGTCGCGCGCCCACGTGCCGTACGGCGGTTCGGCGGGGTGGACCAGCGCCACCCCCTCGTCCAGGTCCAACCCGTCGACCAGGTAGGTATCCCCCTGGTGGAGGTAGACCGCTCCGGGGTGCACGGTCCCGTGGGCGGCCGCCTCGTCGATCTCGCCGAGCAGACCACCGGTGGAAACGTCGACGATCTGGACCGGTGAACCGCCTGATCCCCTGATATCGGCCAGGTCACTTGCCCTTTCATTGCTTGTCCAGAACCAGCCTCTGGGGCGTTTCCTGAGAAGTTTCCGTTCGACGAGTTCGGCCAGCCGTTCCTCGATGGTCGGCCCGAAGACGCCGAAGTCGCTCTCCGTGATCGGGAACTCCTGAGCGGCCGCGCACAGGTGCGGACCCAGGATGTGCGGGTTTTCCGGATCGAGCACGGCCGTTTCCACGGACTGACCGAAAATGGCCTCCGGGTGGTGCACCAGATAGGTGTCCAACGGGTCGTCACGGGCCACGAACACCGCCAGCGCGTCCTCGTCGCCCCTCCCCGCGCGCCCCGCCTGTTGCCACAGGGAGGCGCGGGTCCCCGGCCAACCGGCGATGATCACCGCGTCCAATCCGGTGATGTCCACCCCCAGTTCGAGGGCGTTCGTACTGGCCAGCCCGAGCAGTTCCCCGGAGCGCAACGCCTCTTCCAGCCTGCGCCGCTCCGAGGGCGTGTAGCCGCCGCGGTAGGCGGCCACACGCCGGGCCAGATCCGGTTCCAGCATCCGCTGAGCGGTGAGCGACACCAGTTCGGCCCCTTGGCGCGAACGCACGAACACGAGCGTGCGCACCCCCTGCCGTACCAGGTCGGCGAGCATCTCGGCGGCCTGGGAGGGCGCGGTCCGGCGCACCGGCGCACCGTGTTCGCCGGTCAGGTCGGTGAGTTCGGGCTCCACCAGCGCCACCGACATCCCCGGGCGCGGCGAACCGTCCTCGGTGACGGCGGTGACCGGGATCCCGGTCAATCGGGTGGCGCTCTCACCGGGGCTGCCGGAGGTCGCGGAGGCGAGCACGAACACCGGTTCGGCGCGGTGGCGGGCGCACACCCGGCGGAGCCGGCGCAGGATCTGCGCGACGTGCGATCCGAACACCCCGCGGTACAGGTGCGCCTCGTCCACGATGACGTAGCGCAGCCGGCGCAGGAAGCGTCGCCACCCCTCGTGGCGGGGCAGCAGGCCGTGATGGAGCATGTCCGGATTGGTGAGCACATAGTCACCGTGCTCGCGCACCCAGGAGCGTTCCTCCGGTGGGGTGTCCCCGTCGTAGACGGCCGCCCGCATCCCGGGAAGCCCCAGTTCCTCGATGGCGCGGAGCTGATCTCGGGACAGCGCCTTGGTCGGCGAGAGATAGAGCACCGTTCCACCCGAGTCAACCGCCTCCACCGCGGGCATAAGGAAGGCAAGTGACTTTCCCGAGGCGGTACCCGTGGCTATGATCACATCACGGCCCGAGCGTGCGAGGTCGGCGGCGGCCACCTGGTGGGACCACGGCTCCGTGATCCCCCGAGCGGCCAGACGTTCGACCAGGTGGGGTGGGGCCCACTCAGGCCACCGCTCGCTCACCCCGTCATGTCGGGCCACGTGTTCGACGTGGGTCACCTGCGGGTACCGGGTTTCGTCACGCCACACACCGGGGAGCACGGGCTCCGATCGCCTCATCCGAGACCCCTCCTCACCGGGCGTGTTCTTCCTGATGGACATTGGTTTCAGTGTGCCATCCGGGGGAACGGTCGCGCGGTGTCACGGTTTTTCCGTGCATCACGGGAGGACGAACACGACACCCGTGGTTGAATGCGTGCTGGTGGGGTAACGCCCGGCAGAGATCATCGGCGCTGGAGGACTAGTGGATTTGAAACTTGATCATTACACCGAGGGCGACACGGAGATCGTCGTCGTTGAGGGTGAGATCGACGTCTACACCGCACCCCGGCTCCGCGAGCTGCTGATCGACCTGGTCAACAAGGGCAACTTCCACCTCGTGGTCAACATGGAGAAGGTGGAGTTCCTGGACTCGACGGGTCTGGGTGTGCTCGTGGGCGGGCTCAAGCGCGTTCGCGCGCACGACGGCACCCTCGATCTGGTGTGCACCCAGGAGCGCATCCTCAAGATCTTCCGGATCACCGGTCTGACCAAGGTCTTCGGTATCCACAACACCGTGCAGGAAGCCATCGACAAGCGTGCCGCGAAGTAGTACAGAGCGAGCGATGGCGACCATCACGCTCACGATCAGCGCGCTTCCGGCACACGTGCGCACGGCCCGGCTCATGGCCGCGACCGTGGCCCGGCGTGCCGGAATCCCCGCCTCCACGATCGACGAGATCCGGTTGGCGGTCGGTGAGGCGTGCTCCCGGGCGGTGGCGGCGCACAAGCTGCACTGTCCGACACAGCCGATCCTGTTGCAGCTGATCGACGACGGCGGGCCCGAGCCGGTGTCGGACTCCCGAACCGACACCGCGAGCCGTATCCTGCGCGCCAACGGGAGCGCGACGCGACGCTTCGAGGTGGTCGTCTCCGACAGGGCTCCCGCCCAGGAGGCCTTGGAGCCGACCGACCACACCGAGCCCCTCCTCGACGGGCTCTTCCTCGACGGTGAGGACACCCCTCCCGGCGGGATCTCGGGGTTCTCCCCGGGGCTGGGGCTGGCGGTCATCACCGGCTTGGCCGACGAGGTGAAGATCGATCCCGGCGAGCACGGCACCATCGTGCGCATGAGCTGGCCGATCACGCCGGACCCGAGTGCCAACTAGGGTTCCGGACACGGTGCGATGAGGGTGCCTTCCCCGCGGGGGAGGCGCCCTTCGCCGTTCTCCGAGCCTCGCGGGCCGGCCGCTCTCCGACCCGGCCGGGCCCCGTTCAGTCGCAGTTCCGCGAGGAGACCTCCGCGGTGGCGGTGAGTCCGCTCTCGGCGTTGGCGGCGACCTCGTCGGCGGTGAGCACGTACCCGGTCTCGGGCTCGTTGGTGGCGGCGGCGAACACCACCCCGTAGACGGTGCCGTCGGGGGCCAGCAGCGGCCCACCGGAGTTGCCCGGCCGCACCACGGCGCGCACCTGGTAGATCTCCCGGCTCACCTGCTGGGAGTGGTAGAAGTCCGGCCCCTGGGCGGTCTGGCGGGCCCGCACCCGGGCCGGGACCGCGGTGAACCCGCTGTTGCGCGGGAAGCCGGCGACGACGGCGTCCCCTCCCTGGGGCGCGTCGTGGGTGAACTCCAGGGGTGCCAGCTCCAGGTCGGGGACGTGCAGCACGGCCAGGTCCTGTTGGGCGTCGAACAGCACCAGGGTGGCGTCGAGCTGGTGTCCTTCCCGGGTGACCACCCGCAGATCGTCGGTGACCCCGGCGACCACGTGCGCGTTGGTCATGATGCGGCCGTCGGAGTAGACGAACCCGGTGCCCTCCACCCGGCGCTGGCACGAGGGCGCGGTACCCAGCACCTTGACGACGCTGCGGCTGGCCTCGATGAGTTCGGGGGTGGTGAGCACGTCGGGGTCCGGCGGTTCGACCTCGGCCAGTTCCCCGGTGCCCAGACCGCTGAACACCTGCGGGAAGGCACTCTGGTCGACCACACGACGGAAGGTCGAGAAGCCGCTGTGCGCCGACTCGGGCATGAGCGTGTCGACCGATTGGAGGATGCGGGAGCCCCGCACCTGTTCGGCGACGAAGGGCAGCGCGGAGTTGGCGACCGTGCTGCCGATGAACCAGGCCACCAGCAGCACCGAGAAGCCGCTGACGACGGCGCCGCCCATGGCGTCCACGACCCGGGCCGAGTCCCACGTCACCTTGTTGCGCACCATCGTGCCCAGGTAGGAGAGCAGGAACTGGCCGAGTGCGGCGGACAGGAACACCACGGCGATGGCTATGAGGGCCTGCCGTCCGGGGTCGGCCACCCACTGCTGGATGTACCCGGGGGCGGTCAGGGCGGCGAGCACGCCGCCGCCGATGAACCCCGCGAAGCTGAAGACACCGACGATGAAACCCTGTCGGTACCCGGTCACCGCGAACAGCAGCAACAGGACGATCAGGATCACGTCGAGCACATTGCCCTCCAAAGGTGAGCGCTACCCACGGAAGCGAGGTGAGCGGTGCCGGCCTCAGCCGACGGGGCGCAGTCCGTTCGGTGTCGCCTCGAACACATCGGTGAGACCCTCACGACGCCAGGGAAGTTCCCATTCGCCCAGGGCGAGCAGCCGGTCGACGATCGCACCGGTGAACCCCCACACGAGCATGCCGTCCACACGGAATCCGGGACCCCACCGGGGGCCGTCCCCGTAGCGCACCATGACCCGGTTCGCGGGGTCGGCGAGGTCGGAGACGGGGACCCGGGAGACCGCGGCGACCTCGTGCAGGTCGGTGGGGCGCACCTCGCTGGGGTCGCGCCACCAACCGAGCACGGGGGCCACCCGGAAGTCGCTGAAACTGAGGTAGAGCTCCGGGAGGCGGCCGAGGACGTCCACCCCGGCGGGCACCAGACCGGTCTCCTCGGCGGCCTCGCGCAGCGCCGCGGCCTCCGGGGAGGGGTCGGTGGGTTCGATGCGGCCGCCGGGGAAGGCGGGCTGTCCCGGGTGCCGGCGCAGACCGGCGTTGCGCTGGATGAGCAGCAGGTCGGGGCCGTGGGGGCCCTCACCGAAGAGGATGAGGACGGCGGACTCGCGGCCGCCGTCGCGCGGCGGGCGCATCTGCGGCGGCACGGTCATGCCGGACGCGGAGTCGGCGAGCGCGGCGAGCCAGGGCGGCACGGGGTTCATGGGCGGCACCTGCCTTCGATGAGGGGGCGGACCGGTGGACACGGGCGGGCGTACACCCGCCCGCGACGCGGATCCCCCGCGCCGTTCCCGTCGGTCGTCATGTGATGGGACCTCGGCGGGCGTGCGGATCGCCGATCGCGACATCGGGCGAGGCGGGTGCGGACCCGCGTCGCCCCACGCGAACGCCCTCGGTACGCAGAGGGCGCGCGGCCGGGCCCGGATCGCGCTCTTGGAGGGGTCGGGTCGGCTCTCCGGTGTCAACGCTCACACCATCAGAGTACAAAGCGCGACCGCCCGTTCTCGACGGTGCGCGGACGGGCCGCCCGTCGGAGGGGGCGGTCGGGCCCGGGCGGGTGCGGTGCGGTGCTCGGTCATCTCGTTGTACGGCGACCGGCTCCCGTCGGAGTCGGACTCGTGCGGGGCACGGCGAGGCCGGGGCGGAGCCCGCCGAGCGGACGCCATGGGGGACCGGCTGTCCGGTGGACGCGCTCTCCGTTCACCCGGTCGACCCGTCCGGATGCCGACGGGGCGGCGACGCGGCGGACGTCAGGCGAAGGAGCGCATGCGCAACAGCTTGGCGGCGGTCTCCGGGTCGGTGGGGCCCTCACCGAAGGAAGGGCACCAGCGGGCCAGTCCGCACGCCCCACAGGCGGGTCTGCGGGCGTGGCAGACGCGGCGCCCGTGCCAGACGACGCGGTGGGAGAGCATGGTCCAGTCCTTGGGCGGGAACAGGCCGCCGATGGCGTGCTCGACCTTGACCGGGTCCTCTTCGTCGGTCCACCCGAATCGACGGACGAGACGCCCGAAGTGGGTATCGACGGTGATTCCGGGCACATCGAAGGCGTTACCGAGGAGTACGTTTGCGGTTTTCCGCCCCACACCCGGTAGTTTGACCAGGTCGGCGAGGTTCCCAGGGACCTCGCCGCCGTGCTGCTCGCACAACGCGGACCCGAGGCCCATGAGGCTGTTCGCCTTGGCCCTGAAGAAGCCAAGAGGTCGGATGATCCCCTCAAGTTCGTCACGGTCGGCGGACGCGTAGGCCTCGGCGTCGGGGTAGTGCGCGAACAGGGTGGGGGTCACCTGGTTGACCCGCTTGTCCGTGCACTGGGCGGACAGGATCGTCGCGACCAACAACTCCAACGGGGTCGTGAAGTTCAGCTCGCAGTGGGCGTCCGGGTAGAGCTCGGTGAGTTCCCGGTACGTCCTGCGGGCGCGACGGACCAGCGCGAGACGGCTCTCGCCCGTGGGGGTGCGCTCTGGAATGTTCGCGTTCGTCGTGTCACGGGGCATCGTCACAGGGTAGGGGGCCGTGGGGATCCGCGCGGATCCGTGGGACCCCACCCGCTCGCGGGACGGAGGACGACCGGCGGGATTATGTAACCAATGTCCCGGTGGCACGGCGCGGAGATCCCTGCTGGAAGCCGATCACGACTAAGATCGCAGAGGCTGACGTCTGCCAGTCGTGGGCGCGGGTCTCCCGGCGGACAAGCCGAGGTAACGACCTGGTTTCACACCCGGATGCGATATACGTCACACTGTTGGCGGTCAGGTTTTAGTAGGAGGACGTGTGGTGGACGACATCAACGAGGTTCTGCGCAAGGCCCCCTTGTTCGAGGCCTTGGACGAGGAGGACACGGCTGCGCTGCGCTCCTCGGTCAACGAGGTGCGCCTGGGTCGTGGGCAGACCCTGTTCAACGAGGGCGACGAGGGCGACCGCCTGTACGTCATCCTCAGCGGGAAGGTGAAGCTGACCCGCACGGCCGTGGACGGCCGCGAGAACCTGCTCGGGGTGCTCGGCCCCGGCGAGATGTTCGGCGAACTGTCGCTGTTCGACCCGCGCCCGCGCACGGCGAGCGCCGTCGCGGTGACCGACTCCGTCCTGGCCGGGCTGGGCCACGACGACCTGCGCCCGTTCCTGTCCATCCGCTCCCAGGTCTCGCTCCAGCTGCTCAAGGCCCTCGCCGAGCGTCTGCGCCGGACCAACGACGTGATGGCCGACCTGGTCTTCACCGACGTGCCCGGCCGTGTGGCCAAGGCCCTGCTCGAACTCGCCGAGAAGTTCGGCAAGGAGGGCGACGACGGCCTGCACGTCCACCACGACCTCACCCAGGAGGAGCTCGCCCAGCTGGTCGGCGCCTCCCGTGAGACGGTCAACAAGGCCCTCGCCGAGTTCGCGCTGCGCGGCTGGCTGCGGATCGAGGCCAAGGCCGTCGTCCTGCTGGACGTCGAGCGCATGCGCCGCCGCGCCCGTTAGGTCGGCGACACCCCGGCCCCGCACGGCGGGAGCCCCGGGCCGGCGGGCTCCGGCCCGCGTCGAATCCCCTCGTCGGGAATCGCGCGGACCGGAGCCCGTCGCCGTTTCCGCGGCGGAGGTTCGAGAGGGTGCGGCTCAGACCTCGACGCCGTCGGGCAGGCGTCCGTTCACGGCCAGGTAGCGCAACTGAGCGCGGACCGACGACATCGCCGCGAACCGGATCTGCTCGGTGATGTCCGGGTACACCCGGTCGACGATCTCCTCCACCCGCACGGCGCCCGCGACCACCGCCTCCAACACCTGGCCGAGCCGGGACTCGCGGTGGTCGATGTAGGAGTCCAGCGCCGCGGCGGGCGTGGTGATGATCGGCCCGTGCCCCGGCAGCAGGGTGCGCACCTGCTCCTCGCGGACCAGGTCGCGCAGCCGGTACAGCGACTCCATGTAGGGCCCCAGACCGTCGTCGCCGTCGATGACGGTGCTCCCGTGCCCCAGGACCGTGTCGCCGGTGAGGATCGCGCCGTCCGCCTCCACCAGCAGGCAGATCGAGTCGTCGGTGTGCCCGGGGGTGGCCAGCACCCGCAGCCGCAGACCGTCGACGTCCAGCACCTCACCGTCGGTCAGGCCTCGGCCGCCCACCCGCAGGTCCGGGTCGACGGCGTGCACCGGGGCCCCGGTGAGTTCGGAGAAGTAGCGCGCGCCCTCGGAGTGATCGGGGTGCCGGTGGGTGAGGATCGCCATGAGCACCTGGGCGCCCTGTTCCTGCACGGTGCGCGCCACCCGTTCGAGGTGCCGCTCGTCGTGCGGGCCCGGATCGACCACCACGACCCCGCGGGCACCGGGCTCGCGCAGGATCCAGGTGTTGGTCCCCTCCAGGGTCATCGGCCCCGGGTTGGGGCACAGGACGCAGCCGGCGCGCAGTGTGCCTGAACCGTCGATCCTCATCGCACCTCACTCAACTGGGAAGGGGATAGTCGATCCCGTCGGGGGCGAAGACACGGAGCCGACCGTCGACCACGCGCACTTCGGGCTCAATGGCGACGATATCCCGTTTCGCGCTCCTCACCCCGGCCAGGGTGCCGCACTCGGCCACCTGACCACAGGTGACCAGGGTCGGCGGCAGCATCGGCATCCGCCCCCGCGACCACTCCTCCTCCACGAGCGCCGGGTCGATCCACCGGGTCAGGTCGGCCTCCCCGCCGACGTCCCGGGAGAGCTGGCCCCGCGGCAGTTCGGCGGCGAAGAACCAGGTGTCGAACCGGCGCTTCTCCCCGATCGGGGTGATCCACCGCGACCAGGCGCGCAGCCACTCCGAGCGCAGCACCAGACCGCGACGGGACAGCACCTCGGTGAAGGAACGGGAACGGTCGATCAACCCCAACCGGTCCCGTTCCCACTCCTCCGACGTCGTGTCGAGGACGAGGCCGTCGCTCCCCGGCCCACCGGCCAGGAGCACGCCGGTCTCCTCGAAGGTCTCGCGGACCGCCGCGCAGACCAGGGCCCGTGCCCGGGGCACGTCGACGCCGAGCACGGCCGCCCACTCCTCGGGGGACGGCCCCGTCCAGGGCAGGTCACCGGCCGCGTCGCGCTCGTCCACCCCGCCACCGGGGAAGACGTAGGCGCCGGGGGCGAAGCCCATGGAGCGGACCCTGCGCATGAGCAGGACCTCCATGCCCTCGCCCGCCCGGCGCAGCAGCACCACCGTGGCGGCCGGACGGGGCGCCGGGGCCCCGCCCTGCTCCGAACCGCTCGACATCGTTCTCTCCTCGCTCCTCAGACGACTTCGACGATCATGTCGACCTCGACCGGCGAGTCCAACGGCAGGGCCGCCACACCGACCGCCGCGCGGGCGTGCACGCCGGCCTCGCCGAACACCTGGGCGAGGAGGTCGCTGGCCCCGTTGATGACGCCGGGGTGTCCGGTGAAATCGGGTGCGCTCGCCACGAAGCCCCCCACCTTGACGACGCGGACGACGTTGGACAGTTCACCGACCTCGGCGCGCACCGCGGCGATCGCGTTGAGCGCGCACAGCGCCGCCAGCTCCCGCGCGGTCTCCGGGGTGACCTCCGCGCCGACCTTGCCGGTGGCGGGCAGCTTCCCGTCCACGAACGGCAGCTGGCCCGAGACGTACACGTGGGATCCGCTGCGCACGGCCGGAACGTAGGAGGCCACGGGGGCCGCCACCCGCGGCAGGGTCAGTCCGAGTTCGGTGATCCGCTCTTCCGGGGTGGCCATCTAGAGTTCCCGCTTCATGTAGGCGACGTACTGCTGGTTGCGCGGGTCGGTGCCCTCGGGCAGGGGCGCGGGAACGACGGAGACGAGTTCCCAGCCGTCGGCACCCCAGTTGTCGAGGATCTGCTTGGTGGCGTGCGACAGCAATGCCACCGTCTGGTACTCCCACTTGCTCATGTGGTCACTTACCCCCTGTGCGGTGCGCCCGGCTGGTCCGGGCACGTCGACGCCGCCACATTACTCACCCCGGCCGCCCACCGTGCGAGGCGAGGACACCCGCATAGACTCCGTGGGGTGAGCGAGCACGAACACGGACCACGGGAGCCCGGTCGGACGTGCGCCGGGGCCCGACTGCACATCGTCACCGGCAAGGGCGGGACCGGGAAGACGACGGTGGCGGCGGCGCTGGCCAGGGCCCTGGCCTCCGACGGTGGCCGGGTGCTGTTGGTCGAGGTGGAGGGACGGCAGGGCGTCTCGACGCTGTTCGGGGTTCCGCCGTTGCCCTACGAGGAGCGCGAGATCGACTCCGTGCCGGGCGGCGGCAGCGTCTTCGCGCTGGCCGCGGACGCCGAGGCCGCGCTCATGGAGTACCTGGAGATGTTCTACGGGATACGCCGGGCCGGGCAGGCGCTGACGAGACTGGGCGCCGTCGACTTCGCCACCACCATCGCCCCCGGGCTGCGGGACGTGCTCCTGACCGGCAAGGCCACCGAGGCGGTGCGCCGCCGGGAGGGTGGCCGGCGTCGCCCGGAGGGCCCCTTCCGTTACGACGCGGTCGTCATGGACGCGCCGCCCACCGGTCGGATCGGCCGGTTCCTCAACGTCAACTCCGAGGTGGCCGGGCTGGCCCGGGTCGGTCCGATCCGCAATCACGCCGACCGGGTGATGGAGGTGATCCGTTCGGAGCGGACCCGGGTGCACTTCGTGTCGTTGCTGGAGGAGATGCCCGCCCAGGAGACCCGCGACGGTATCGCCGAGATCTCCGACCTGGGGTTGCGCGTCGGCATGGTCGTCGTGAACATGGTGCGCCCGTCACTGCTCTCGGAGGCCGGGCTGGCCGCGGCCGCCGCGGGCGAGATCGACCTGGAGGCGTTGGCCACCGGGTTGAAGGCGGCCCGCCTCGACGACGCCGACGCGCTCTCCGTCTCTCTGGCGCGTGAGGTGACCGCGCACGCCCTGCGGGTGCGCCTGGAACGGCGGGTGCGCGGGGAACTCGCGGACACGGGCGCGCCGATGCTGGACCTGCCCCTGGTGGAGGGCGGAGTGGGACGGGCCGCGCTGGAGGCGCTGACCCGCCGCATGATCGAACAGGGGGTGCGCCTGTGAGCGCCGAACGTCTGGACGTGGACGCGCTGCTCGACGATCCCTCGACGCGGATCGTGGTGTGCTGCGGCGCGGGCGGGGTCGGCAAGACCACCACGGCGGCGGCCCTGGGCCTGCGGGCGGCCGAACGCGGCCGGCGCACGGTGGTCATCACCGTGGACCCCGCCCGGCGACTGGCGCAGTCGATGGGGTTGGCGTCGCTGGACGACACCCCGCGTCCGGTGCCGCTGCCGGAGGGGGCCACCGGGAGCATGCACGCGATGATGCTGGACATGAAGCGGACCTTCGACCAGGTCGTCGAGGAGCACGCCGATCCGGAGCGGGCCCGGCAGATCCTGGCCAACCCCTTCTACCAGACCCTCTCCACGAGCTTCTCCGGCACGCAGGAGTACATGGCGATGGAGAAGCTCGGGCAGCTGCGCCAGTCCGGGGAGTGGGACCTGATCGTGGTGGACACCCCGCCCAGCCGGTCCGCGTTGGACTTCCTGGACGCCCCGAAACGGTTGGGACGGTTCCTGGACGGACGACTGGTCAGGTTCCTGAGCGCCCCCGCGCCCAGTGGCGCCTTCCGGTTGTTGGGCGCCGGTGTCGGGCTGGTGACGTCGATCCTGGGCAAGGTCCTGGGGACGCAGCTGTTGAACGACCTGCGAGCGTTCGTGACGGCGTTCGACACGGTGTTCGGGGGGTTCCAGGAGCGCGCGGAGCGCACCTACCGTTTGCTCCAGGCGCCGGGGACGGCGTTCGTGGTGGTGGCGGCGCCCGAGACCGACGCACTGCGGGAGGCCTCCTACTTCATGCGACGGCTGGCCACCGACGCGATGCCGCTGGCGGGGTTGGTGATCAACCGCACCCATCCGCTACCGGAGGGGGCGGGCTCCGCTTTGGACGCGGACACGGCGTCGGCGTCGGCGGACGCGTTGGCCGCCGCCGGAGAGCACCCGGAGACCGTGGCGGCACTGCGGTTGCACGCCGACCTGGTCCGCACCCACCTGCGCGAGCGGGAACTGCGGGACCGGTCGACGGCCGACCATCGGGAGGTCCCGGTGGTGGAGGTGCCCGCGCTGCCCGAGGACGTGCACGACCTGGACGGCCTGCGGGGTATCGGGAGGGCCCTGGCCGGCGGGTGAACCCCGGCCGGCGCGGCCGCGTCTCGGCCGTACCGCACCGTCCGACGCGGCGACCTCAGTCCGCGGAGGCCGCGTGGGTCTCGGCGTAGCGGACCAGATCACGGACGAGGTCCTCGTCACCCTCGCGCCGGACCTCGTCCAGGACCGGCGCCCAATCGGTGACCTGGGGGTGCTTGCGCAACAGGGCGCGGCGTTCGCGTTCGGTCATGCCGCCCCAGACACCGAACTCCACCCGGTTGTCCAACGCGTCCACCAGGCATTCGGTGCGCACGGGGCAGTCATGGCAGATGAGTTTGGCGCGGTTCTGCGCCGACCCCTGGACGAACAGTGCGTCGGGGTCGATCCTGCGGCAACGTGCCCGGGTCGTCCACTGGTCAATCCACATGTGCGCTGTTCCCCCGTGGTGAGCCGCGGCCGCGGGAGCCCGGCGATCCGTGTGCTCCGAGCGGTTGCCGGGAAAGGGTAGGCTCCGGCTGACGAGTGGGACGGACGGAGATCCGCCCCGTTGTGCAAAAAGTTACGGACTCCGGGGCCGTCGCGACAGAACCCACTCGACCCACTTTCCATCCCACCGAATATGGTCCGCTCGGGCCATTGCGCGGACGGTGTCGACCCTCCACCTGTGATGACCCGGTGCCCCTTCGTGACCGAACCGAAGGGTGTAGAGGCTGCGATAACACGTGAAAAGATGTTTTGGGGGCAGAGCCCGCGCGGTGCCGTGGGCGTTTCGGTACGCCCGAGCACCATCCGTTCCACAGCGCACCTCTCGGCGCTCATGTGGTCACCTAATCTGATGGGGTGGGTCAGGGGACATTGCTTCAGAGAATCAGCCAACTGGTCGTCGTCAGTGCCATCGCCGGACTCCTGGTCGCCGCGTTGGCACTGCCCGCCGTCGGTGGCGTCGGCATCACAGCCCGCAACGTCGCCGCCGGCTTCCTCGACATGCCCGGCAATCTGGAGACGCCGCCTCCCCCGCAGCGCTCCACCATCTATGACAGCGAGGGCGGTGTCATCGCGGAGATCTTCGATCAGAACCGCGAGCTCATCTCCCTCGACGACGTCTCCCCGGTGATGGTCGACGCCATCCTCTCCATCGAGGACGCCCGCTTCTACGAGCACGGCGGTCTGGACGTGTCGGGCACGCTGCGCGCGGCCCTGCGCACCCTCGGCGGCAACACCGAGGGCGCCTCGTCCATCACCCAGCAGTACGTCAAGAACGTCCAGATCGAGGCGGCCACCTCCCAGGAGGAGCTGGAGACCGCCCGCGAGGAGACGATCGCCCGCAAGATCCGGGAGCTGCGCTACGCCATCGCCCTGGAGAAGCGGATGACCAAGGACGAGATCCTTGAGGGCTACCTCAACATCGCCTACTTCAGCGATGGCGCCTACGGCGTCGAGTCGGCCGCACAGCACTACTTCAAGGTCCCCGCCAGCGAGCTGGAGCTGCACCAGGCCGCGACCATCGCCGGTCTGGTCCGCTACCCGTACCTGTACAACCCGCGGTTCTTCCCCGAGCAGACCGTCGAACGCCGCAACGTGGTGCTCGACCGCATGGTCGCCTCCGGGGCCATCACCGAGGCCGAGGCCGAGGAGGCCAAGGCCGAGCCGCTGGAAGTGGACCTGGACACCCCGCCCAACGGGTGCGTGCCCAGCAAGCAGCCGTTCTTCTGCGACTACGTGGTCCAGGAGATCGAGAAGGACGATCGCTTCGGCCCCAACGAGACCGAGCGGGCGCGCTGGCTGCGCACCGCCGGCCTGGAGATCCACACCACCCTGGTGCCGCAGACCCAGAAGTCCGCGCAGGAGGCGGTGGACAAGTGGGTGCCGCGCAAGAACGAGTCCCGCAAGGTCGCGGCCGAGGTCGTCATCCAACCGGGGACCGGCCGCATCCTCGGCATGGCGCAGGGGCGCAACTACGGCCCCGACGAGAGCAAGCTCGGCGAGACCTCCATCAACTTCGCCACCGACGCCGACCGGGGCGGCAGCAGCGGGTTCCAGGCAGGGTCGACCTTCAAGGCGATCACCCTGGCCGCGGCGCTGGAGGAGGGGATGCCGTTCAGCACGGCGTTCAACTCGCCCACCAAGGTGTCCGTGTCGGGGCAGCGCAGCTGCAACGGCGGATCCCTGTCCACCTGGGAACCGAGCAACGCCGGTGACACCGCCTCGGGCACCACGCACAACATGGTGTCGGGCACCAAGGCGTCGTCCAACACCTACTTCGCGCAGTTGCAGGCCAAGGTCGGCATCTGCGACGTCATGGAGATGGCCGAGAAGCTGGGCCTCAAGCGCGCCGACGGCACCCTGTTCACCGAGAACGAGAACTCGCTGGCCAACAGCAGCTTCACCCTGGGCAGCGAGGAGGTGTCCCCGCTGCGGGTCGCCAACGCCTACGCCACGTTCGCCTCGGGTGGCATGTACTGCGAGCCGCAGGCCATCACCACGATCGAGGACAAGCAGTCCGACACCACGATCGAGATCGAGCCCGAGTGCGAGCGGGCGCTGGACGAGGACGTCGCCCACGGCGTCTCCTACCTGCTGTCGCAGACGTTCAACGGCGGTACCGCGAGCGCCCTGGGCATCGGCCGCCCGGCGGCGGGCAAGACCGGTACCACCGACGGTTCCGCGGCGGCCTGGTTCGCCGGGTTCACGCCTCAGATGGCGGCGGCGGTGTTCGTCGCCGACCCGCGCGGTCCGCAGCAGTACCCGCTGACCAACGTCACCATCGGCGATCGCTACTTCCCGGTGGTGTACGGGGCGACGATCTCCGGGCAGATCTGGAAGGAGACCTTCCAGGGCGCGCACGAGGGACTGGAGGTGAAGCAGCTGCCGTCCGCGCCGGGCCGGTTCGGTTCGACGTCGGTGCCCAGGCCTGCCTCGCCCGAGCCGGACGACGACCCCAGCCCGGCGTCCGACGACGGCGGTGTGCCCGACGTGGTCGGCCAGACCGAGTCCGAGGCCGTGAGGCTCCTGGAGGCGGCCGGCTACGAGGTGAACGTGTCCGCCACCCGCCTCAACTCGTCCGAGCCCGAGGGCGCGGTGGCCGCGGTCAACCCCGATCCCGGAACGCGCCTGCCGCGCGGGGCCACGGTCAACGTGTTCCTGAGCCAGGGCGGCGGGACCGCGGGAACCACCGATGACGACGACGGATGGTTCCGGGTGCGACCGGCGCACACGCCGACGACCGGACCACGGGACTGACCGGAGCACGACGAGGGGGCCGCGGCGCACGCCGCGGCCCCCTCGTGTGCGCGGGGTGTCAGCCCGCCAGCTGCCGCTTGACCTCGGCGGCCACCCGGGAGCCCTCGGCCCGGCCGGCGATCTTCGGGTTGACGACCTTCATGACCTGGCCCATGCCCCTGGGTCCCTCCGCGCCCGTCTCCCGGATCGCGTCGGAGATCATGGTGGCCAGCTCCTCGTCGGTGAGCTGCGCCGGCAGGTAGTCGGAGATGACCGCGCTCTCGGCCCGCTCGGCCTGCGCCTGCTCCGGACGACCGCCCTTCTCGAACGCCTCGGCGGCCTCCCGGCGCTTCTTGGCCTCGCGGGTCAGCAGCGTGACGACCTCGTCGTCACCGAGGACGCGCTGAGTGGAACCGGCGGCCTCCTCGGTGGAGATCGCGGCCAGGACCATGCGAAGGGTGCCGGTGCGCACCTTGTCACGCGCCTTGATGGCGGTGGTCAGGTCGCTCTTGAGACGGTCTTTGAGTTCGGACATGGGCCGATCCTACGGTGGCGGCGGGCGGACCCACCAACGTTTTGTGCACGGGCGACGCGGATCTGAGACGATCAGCGGGGGTGCGGGGACGCCGATCCGCGACCGCTCCGTCCCGCACGGGGCACGCCGACGGATGGCACCGCATCCCTGAGCCGGGCCCGATGAGGAAGAAGGCGGCATGGGCATCGACAAGGGACGACTCCTGCGCGACGTGGGCCGTACGGCGGCGATCACGGGGGCCGTCGGGGTGGCGGGGCTGACCTACGCCTCGGTCATCGAGCGCAACTGGTTCCGGTTGCGCCGGTACGAGCTTCCCCTGCTGCCCCCGGGCAGCCCGCGACTGCGCGTCCTGCACCTGTCGGACGCGCACCTGACGCCGGGACGCCGGATGCTCATCGACTGGATCCGGGGCCTGGAGAGGTACGAACCGGACCTGGTGATCAACACCGGCGACTCGCTGGCGCACCCGGAGGCGGTGGAGCCGTTCATCGACGCCCTGGGGCCGCTCCTGGACCGGCCGGGCGCGTTCGTGTACGGGTCCAACGACCTGTTCTCCCCCCAGTTCAAGAACCCGGCCCGCTACCTGTGGCGGACCAGCAAGGACGACTACCGCAAGCGCCGGGTGCCGGACCTGCCCTGGCGCGAACTGGGCGCGGCGATGTCCGGGTCGGGGTGGCTGGACCTGAACAACCGGAAGGGGTCGCTGAAGGCCGGCGGACTCGGTGTGGCGCTGGCGGGTGTGCACGACTCGCACATCAAGCTGGACCGCTACGACGAGATCGCGGGAGCGGCCGACCCGACCGCGGACCTGCGGCTGGGCGTGCTGCACTCGCCGGAGCCGGCCAACCTGGACCGGTTCGCGGCCGACGGATACCAGCTGATGCTCGCGGGTCACACCCACGGCGGCCAGCTGTGCCTGCCGTTCTACGGGACACTGGTCACCAACTGCGGGATCGACCGACCGCGGGCGTGGGGGCTGAACGAGTACGCGGGGGCGTGGTTGCACGTGTCCGGCGGCCTGGGCACCTCGCCGTACGCGCCGGTGCGGTTCTGCTGCCGCCCGGAGGCATCACTGCTGGACCTCGTGGCCTGCCCCGGGGGCGGTTGAGCGACGTCACCGATATCGATTACCCGAGCACTCCCCATGTCCGCTAGACTTGGGCTCGTTGCTTCGGGGTGTAGCGCAGCTTGGCAGCGCGCTTCGTTCGGGACGAAGAGGTCGTGGGTTCAAATCCCGCCACCCCGACCAGCACGAAGGCCGGTCCTACGGGACCGGCCTTCGTCGTGCTGGGGGCCAAATAGGGGGCCAGCGGCATCGCCTGCAGCCTCCCCGCAGAGAGCTTCTAAGCCCCGCTCCAGGATCACCTGGCCTGCCTCTGGACCCGGTTTCGTATATACGAAACACTCAGGTTTCCGCACATGCGAATTATCCCGATCTTCTACTGAGATCCGCTACTTGACCAGCAGGCAAGACTCGCCATCCCACATCGCGCGCCTGATTCCGCACATGCGGAACATGGGGTAAAGTGTATATACAGAATCACGCAGTAAGAGATGAGTGGGAGCCCCGACACCGCCCGCAAAGCAACGCCAGGGCCCCACCCAACCAAAGGCTGGCCCCCAAAAGGGGGCTAGCCTAGCTGCCCTTGGTGATCTCCACCAAAAGACGGAACAGGACCTCAAGGAAGCGCCAGAAGTTCGGACTCTCCCAGTTGCGGTACCTGCGCATCGGCTCCACAGTTCCTCCTAGCACGCCTACTGTGACTTGCAGCGATCTGCTGTGACCGTCGGCGCTAGCCCCCGCCGGTCACAGCAAGGAGAGACCCAGAGCGTCTGCACACCCAAACTTATCGCCTCCAGCGGCAGCTTGGAATTTCTGAAACAGAAACTCGCAGGTCAAAGGATCGCAACACCCCCTATGTAGAATTTCGACATACCCATGACCTGCGGTTATTTTCCACTGCGCTTACATGGAGCCACGGACCTGGAGATCAGAAGTGATGCAGGTCACACTAAGGCAAGACCATTATGTTCCTAAAAGACCGTTTCTTTGCCAGCTTTCGGCTAGTGACTCTCAGCGGAAGAGATCTTCCATCACTTCGGCCCCCTCGGTGATGACCGGCCGGAGCTCCTTCCGGTAGACCGTCTCCGTCGTGGCGGTGCTGCTGTGGCCCACCAGGCGCGCGATGGCTTCGAGGGGCACGCCCTTCTCCGACATCAGGGAGACGAAGCTGTGCCGCAGCTCGCGCGGTGTCCAGCTCCCACCGATCCCGGACTCCTTCACGATCGCTCGGAAGGCACGCCGGACGTTGGCCGCGTCCAACTCGGTCCCGACCGTCGTGGCGAACACGAGGCGGTTGTCCTGCCATGCCTTGCCCGCGACCTTCCGGTCGTCCTCCTGTGCGGCCTGGTGCGCCCTCAGAGCATCGACTACCGGGACGGGCAGGGCCAGAGTACGACGGCTCTTCTTCGTCTTGGTGTCGCCGTCCTCGCGCACCGAACGCCAGACCTCCACATGGGGAGGGATGTCACCGGGCGGGGCGAGGTGGACGTGCTCCCAGCGGAGCGCGCGGGCTTCCTCGGTCCGGACTCCGATCATCAGTGACAGCACCACGTAGGCGAACAGCCGGGTTCCCTTGGCCGCGGCGAGTACGTCCCGGGCTTGAGAGAGCGTGAGGGCCTTGCTCGGACGCCCTTCTTTCCCTTCCGGAGTGGTGACCAGTTCGGCGACGTTGCGGAGCACCTTGTCCCGGCGTTGGGCGAACTGGATAGCCCTGCGCAGCACAGCGTGAAGTTCACGAAGCGTTCGCGTAGCGAGTTCGCCCGCCTTGGAATCGAGCCAGTCGTCAACGTCGTCGGCGGTCAAGTCCTTGAGCTTGGCCTTGCCCAGCTCCGGAACGATGTGCTTGTTCGCCAGGATGCGGCACTTGTCGACAGTCCCTTGGGCGCGGCCCTTGAGCCCGCGCTTGAGGAAGTCGTCCACGCAGTCGGCGACCGTGTAGGACGCCGAAGACTTCACACCGGTCTTGGCTTCCTGCGCCAGCGCCTTGAGCTTTTCCCGGACCTCGGTCTTGGTGCGGCCGTAGACCTTGGGGCGGCGGCGCTTGCCCGCCGGGGTGAAGCCGAGCGAGATCTCTCCCCGGTAGCAGCCCTTCTGTTCGTCCCAGTAGACCGTGCCCTGCCCGGCGTGCGCCCGAGGCTTCTTCGGCGCGGGTTCCTTGCTCCCCATGTGCTGTAGCGCTCCTGTTCTGTGTCAGAGGGTGGGGCGGCCGCTCCCCGCGGGGAGCGGCCGGGGAGTCGTCAGGCGGCGGTGGCCTCGGACTTGAGCAGGTCGACATAGGCGTCGATGGCGTCGGCGGTCACGCGCCGGTTCTTGCCGGTGCCGACGGTGGCGAGTCGGCCGGCGCGGATCTCGGCGAACAGGCGGGTGCGTCCCATCGACAGGACGTGCGCGGCCTCGGTGAGGGTGAACAGCCGCTTGGGCAGTTCGTGAACGGTCATAATCGTGCTTCCTTCCTGGGAGAACGGCTCCGGCGGTTGCTTGGCGGCTATGCGCCGGGGCCGCTGATCTGCGGGTGAACCTGGTAGGCGGGTGAGGGCGATCGTCCTCCCTTCGGGTTGCGCGGGGGTGGGGGCTCTGCGGCGATCCAGCCGTAACCCTCCAGCAGTTCCAAGGCGGGGAGGACGTCGGCGACCTTGGGGAAGGTGCCGCGCGGCAGGCCGGAGAACGCCTCCCGGACGGTGAACCGGGCGGGCTTCTTGCGCTCGATCCATTCCAGGACCAGGCGGGCGCGCTCGGTCTCGGGATCGGCGCCCATGTGGTCGAAGGCGGCTTCGGCGTGGCGGGTGAAGTACCGGCCGATCTCGATCGCGTCGGCCATGGTGTCGGCACCGATCGGCGTCCGGTAGCCGTCGACGGGGTTCGCAGCCAGGTGCAGCAGGGCGGCGATACGGATGATCGCGCCCACGGACTTGCCCGCCCAATCGGACATGTGCCCGAGGTCTCCGAGCTTGGGGTGCAACCGCGGCTCCAAGGCGCGCGCGTAGTCGAGCCGGAGGACGTCGGCCTCTGGGGAGAGCTGGAGCACCTGCGGATCGGTCCAGTCGAACAGGTGCGTCACCATCCGCATCAGCCGCTCCTCATAGGTGGCGGCCACCTCGGGCGGGACCGTGTCGGGGTCGACGTCGCGGGTGCCGATGTTGGACTCCGGCAGGGCGTACAGGAACCGCCCGAGCAGGCCCTTGCCGCGGAACCCGGGGCCGGTGGCGATCTCTCGGATGACCTCGGGCTGTACGGACAGACCCAGGGTGAGGACTGCGGAGTCGACGTGTTCGTAACGGCCGCGCCGGTTGACTCGGAGCATGTCCCCCGCATGCCCTTTCAGGAACAGGTCGAAGTTGGGCGCGCCGGAGTAGCGGCCCGCGAGAATCTGGAAGATGCCGCCTTCGGCCGACAGCACGGACAGGCGTCCTCCCTGGTCGGACAGGATCGAGGCGGCTTCTTCCGGGGTGACGTCGTCGGCGACCAGTTGGGGCAGCACCGGGACCTTGATCTCTTCGATCGCGGCGGCGGCATCCGAGGCGTCCGCGAGCGCGTCGGGTGCGCCCTTGGAGGTGACGGCCTTGGACTTGGCCTTCTCCGCCACCCCGGAGGCGATCTCCCGGGCGAGTTCGGCTTCCACGATCTGCGGTCGGATGCGGTCGGCAAGCTCCTTCTCGACTTTGAGGATCGGCGAGGTGAGAGCGCGGAACACCGCGGACTTGCGCGAGCCCGGGGGCAGGGCTACGACGGTGAACAGGTTCACGGGCTCGGTGTAGGTGCCGCGCACCCGCACGATGGCGCGGCCCCCGGCGGCGGTGGACAGGGCGGCCAGAGCGATGCACCCGGCGGCGTCCACCGGCGTCTGTGTCTCCTCCGCCACGGCGGTGACGAAGGCTCCTACCCAGTCGGGCAGGCGGTCGGCCGGGAAGGCGGGGAGCGCGCCGCGGGAACCGAGCGGGGTGGGGTGCTCCCACCCCTGCCCGGCTTCCGGTGCCCCAGTTTCGGGGTTCACGCGGCGGCTCCTCGGGGGCGGCGGATTCCGGCCTGCATGCCGCTGCGCACGGTGGCCTCGGCTTCGTCGTCTCCCAGCCCGATGCGAAGGGCGGCTTCGGTGAGCTGGTCTTCGGCCAAGTGCTTGGGGAGCATCCCGGCGCCCACGAGGGTGCCCACGGCGAACGCGGCTGTGTTCAGGGTGTGGTTGCGGCGGCCCTCCTTGGCGGCCAGCACCCGGTCGACCTCCCCGCGCAGGGCGCGGGTCACGTAGGTGGCCAGGCCGGGGCTGTTCGCGAGCGCCTGGTAGACCTGCCCTCCGGTGACCGGCCGCCGGCGGGCGGGCTCCAGCAGGGTGGCCAACCATCCGGGGAGCGGCGCCACGGGAGAGGGGTCGGCCACGGTGTAGGGTCCGCGACCGTCCGGGTCGGCCACGAACGAGCCGGGGCCGACGACGTATCCACCGGTCGCGCGGGTGTCGATGAGCCATCCGAGCCGCCCGGCGGTGTTGCGGTAGGCGGCGTTGGCGGGGGCGGCGTAGTAGAGGTGGGTGCCGCCCCGGCGCGTGGTCACGGTGAACGTCTCCATCCAACGGGTGTCGCCGTCGGCGTGCTCCTCTGCGAGGGCGGCCAGCACATCGGCGCCGTTGGTGATCCGGGGGCGCGCCCATTCCGGCGGCGGGGTCTCGCCGTCCTTGGGGGTGTCCAGGTCGATCACGACCAGGCCGGAGGGGCCGCACGCGACGGCCACGTTGTGGGTGGGGTGGGCTCCCCAGTGGGTGGCCACGGCGGACTCCTCGCGGGTGGCGTACCGCTCCCAGTCGGTGAACCCGCGGATGGGCTTCTTGGAGCGGGTGCGCAGCGGGAACACGTACCAGCCGCGACGGACGGCGGCGATCGCGTAGGGCAGGACACTGGTCGGGGCACTCATGCTGCGGCCTCCCGTCCGGTCAGGGCGGCCACCAGGTGGGTTCCGATCCACTCGGTGCAGGCCGGCGGGATCGCTTCACGAAGTTCCCGGTGGTCGTCGGTCCACGTGATGCCCTTGGCCTGCTGCATCTCAGCGATGGTGGCCTTGCCACCGCCGTTGCCGTAGGCGGCCACATAGGGGCCGTCGTAGAACACCCCGTGTCGCCAGCCGCGGACCCGCCCCCGGTGGCGCGGGTGGACGGGCTGGGGGATGTGGGTGCCGGAGAGTTCGAAGTAGCGGTGTTGGAGGACTCCGAGGCCGAACATTTCGCCGCACAGCATCAGGTCCTTGCGGACCGTGGACCCGGCGACGTTCTCGATCACGTACGGCACACCGAGGCTGTCCAGGGCGGTGCGGGTCGGGGTGATCAGCCGCGGGTGGACGTGTCCGCGGGCGGGGTTGGTGCCCTTGGCCGGTGCGCCCTCTCCCTGGCAGGGCGGGGAGGCGTGGATGGCGTCGAACTCGCTGCCGTGCGCGAGAGCGAAGGCGATCGCGTCGCCCACGTGGTGCTCGAACGGGTATCGGGGCTGAGGGTTGATGTCGACCCCGACGACCTCAAACCCGGCCTGGTGGTAGCCCATCGCGGCCCCGCCGGCGCAGGAGAACAGGTCCAGGATGCGCAGTTGTCGCTTCATGCCGCGGCCTCCAGTTCCCACGCCTGCGGGGTGCCGCCTTCGTGGCAGGCAGGGCACTGCCCGAGGGAGGTGGGGATGACGTAGACGAACACCTGACGGCAGGTCGGGCAGGTGCGGCGGGCGCGCATCGCGGCTTCGAGCGCCTTGCGGCGGGCCGGGGTGAACTCCTGCTTGGGGCGGGCCTGGTCGATCCGGTACAGGGCGGCGGTGCGCACCCGGCCCTTCTTGGCGCGGCGGGAGCGCCACATGAGCTGTGCGTCGGCGTGGGAGGTGGCGGGTCGCAGGCCCATGGCGTCCAACTGTTTGCGGGTGGCCAGTCCCGGGGCGGAGACCCAGGCGTAGCCCCATGAGTAGGTCGGCATCCCGTACCGGCCGCCGGTCGTGTCAAGGAAGCGGGTGTTGGCGGTCACGGCGTGACCCCCGCCCCGGGGTGCTGCATCATGGGAGTGCTCCTCGCAGTGATGTCAGGAGTGCTTCTTTGGGAGCGCGGCTCCGGTGGTTGCTTGGCGGCTATGCACCGGAGCCGCTTTCGTGTGTGGGGCCGGGTTGGACGCCCCGGCGCGGTGTTACAGGTCAGCGGGTGTCCAAACCGGGTTTGGACGGGGTCTGGACACCCGGTTTGGACGGCGGTTTGGACAGGGTTTGGACGACCGTTCCGGGGGTGTCAGGCCGCAGCGAGCGCGTGTGCTTCCTGGACGGTCCACACGCCGCTGGCGTCGTCGTAGCGGACCCGTCCGTCGTCGGCCAGAGCGGAGAGCTGGGTGTAGAACCAGCTCCGGCCGCGCTCGACTCCCAGGTCCGCCAGAGCGGACTTGAAGTCGGTGGCCTTGAACTGGTGGCCGGCGCCCCAGTCCTCCAAGAGGGCGTCGACTGCGGCGCGAGCCTCTTCGGCACTGGCCTTGGTGCCCTTCTTGCGGACCGGGAGCGTGAAGTCCTGCTCAAGGTCGTCGGGTATCGAGGTGTCCAGGTCGCCACTGATCTCGGGGTCGTCGTCGGGGGTTGTCAACACGATGGGCTCCATGTCGGCGTCCACGATCAGCTCCTCGTCGTCCACGTCGTCGGCCGGGCCGGTCTCCACGACGGGCACCGAGAGAACCGGAGCGGCGGTGGCGGTGCGGCCGCGGCTCTCCAAGAAGTCGGCGTACTCCTTGCCGAAGGCGGCGCGGGTGACGGGGTCGAGCTTCTCGTCCTGGTTCGGGAGCGCGTCTGCGGCGGCCTTCAGGTCGCGGTTCTCGTCCTTGGGGTCGGTGGTGGGCGGGCCGAACATCTTGACCGCGACCACGTGCCGGTCGGGGTCGGTGTGCTCGATCGCGGCGTAGGCGGCGCCCGGCTTGGACTTGCGCCACCGGGACGGGTCGCAGCCCGCTTCGGTCACGTAGTCGGGCAGGACGAAGGAGGCGTCGGCGAAGTCGCGCACGCCGAAGCAGATGCCGTCACCGAGGTTGGCGCGGGTGTCAGTGTCGAGGTTGCCCCACGTCGCCCGCTGCAAGGACAGGTCGAGGTGGATGCCGGTGGACCGGGCCACCCGGGCGACCTCCACGATCTCCTCGAAGTCGACGACTTCGGCGGCCTCTTCCACCAGCAGGTGAAGGAAGGTCAGCCCGCACCCGGGCACCCACTGGGCGTGGCCCTGGTCCGCGAGGTGGTTGGCGCGGGCCTTGATCGCGCGCTTGACGGCGGCGAGCTGGGCGCGCGCGGCGGCCTTGGTGTAGGCGGGCCACCCGATCGCGCCCTCGATCGGCCCGAGGGTCTGCCGACCCTTCGCCAGGTCGATCGCGAGAGTGAACGTGTCGGCTCGGGCGGCGACCTGCACCATCTTGACCTTGCCGTACACCGACTTCCCAGCACCCGCCATGCCGACCGTGAGGCTGTGCCGGTTGGTGATCTGGTTGAAGAAAGGCTCCCCGTCCTCGTAGGTCCCCAGGTGCAAGGGGTGGTCCGCGATGCCCGCCCCGACGTGCGCGGGGGGAAGCCCCTGCCAGGGGATGAGCTTGCCCATCACGTCCTTCTTGGTGATGACCAGCTCCGCCCGGTCCGCGCGGGACTGGTCCTCGATCACCCGGATTGCCCCCGGCGCCACCCCGTAGGCCGACGCCAGCTCCTTCGCCCGGCCCTGGATCGACTCGGCGGTCTCCCCGTTCTCCAAGGTCAGTTCGTGGCGCTGCTGCATGTCGGTGTCCGAGACCAGGCGGGCGCGCACGTCGCGCAGCCGGAGCTTGGCAGCGATCTCCTCGAAGGAGGGCAGCACCCGCCCCTTGGCCGGGGCTGCCTCGTTGGTGCCCTGCCCGCGCGCCCACAGGTGGACGTTGGACACCGCGGCCGCAGCCGCCCCGCCGATCAACAGCGCGTCCATGAGAGGACGCTCCGGCCCGAACACGGTGGCCAGTGCGAGCCAGGCTCCGGCGCCGCCGGTCATGGCGGTGGCGATGTGGTGGGCGTACCAGGTGCGCGCCCCAGTGAGCCGGTGGGCGGCGTAGGTGACGACCCCGCCGGCCGCGGCGATCGCGGCGGCGGCCAGGCCGGTGTAGACGCCGGCGTCGCCCCACATCCAGTGCGTGAAGTACCCGCCCGGGATCAGAGCGGGGGCGGCCAACCAGGGGCGAACGTAATCGCCCCAGGTCGCGCGAGGGCGGCGCTTCTTCTCGGGGTCCTCGTCCCGACCCCGGTAGACCAGCTCAGTGCGAGCCATCAGCTTCTCCTCCGTGTGGTGGGCGGGGGCCGCACCGTGCGGCCCCCGCTGGGGTGGGTCAGGCGGACAGGTCGATGGGCTTGCGGGCCTTCTTGCGCTTGACCAGGTAGTCGAAGTGCTTGAGCATCGACCCCCACGTCCGCACGGCCTCCACCCCCACGACCCGCTGTCCTTCGGCGGCACGGCGCAGGTGACGGGCCACGGACCGGGCCTTGCGCCGGGTCGCCAGGCGGGAACCACCGTCGCCGGGCGGCAGCTCTCGCAGGGCGCCTTCCAGCTCCTGGGCGGAGAACTCCAGCTCGACAGCGAGCGCGCGGGAGAGCTTGCGGACGGTCTCGGTGTAGCGGCGGATGTCCGAGCCGGTCTCGAACTGGATCATCTCCAGGTCGGCCATGATGCGCTTGAGCTCGGAGCGTTCGGTCGGGGGCTTGGGGGCGTCGTCAGCCATGGGTTTCGTCCTCCTCGGTGCTCTGGGTCGGGCGGGTGATGATCACGGCGATCACGCCGCGGCCGGGGCCGTAGCGGCGGGCGTGGGCGGTGGCCAGATGGGTGCGCCAGGTCTGCCCCAGCCAGCGCAGGAACTCGGTTCCGGACCTGTGCAGGGGGCGGATGTCCAGGCAGGCGGAGATCAGCGTGTCTGCCTGCAACAGGAGGTGGTCGGCGAAGGTCAGTGCCGCCTGCAACCGGGTGCGCCACGTGGGGGGTCTCATGCGCTGTCCCCCTCCGTGCTCTGGCGGGTCTCACCGCGGTAGCGCTGGAGCAGACGGGCGGCGTGCGACTTCGAGCACCCCAGCTCCGCAGCGAGCTTGCGAGCACTCATCCGGGGGTGGCGGGACAGGGCGCGGCGGGCCTGTCCCATCAGGGTGTCCCCACCGTCCCGCTCGGTCTCATCGACCGTCCCACCGCCGTCGTGTCCCTGCTCAGGGGCCGTCTCATCCCCCCTGGGAAGGTCACCCCAACCCGGCAGGGACAGACCGTTCGAGTGCCCGAGGCCGGTGCCGGAGTCCAGCGTCGGGACCGGTCCGTCCCCCGAGGGGACACCCGTCCCGTCACCGTCCCCCCTGTCGCGCATGAACGCCTCGATCGCGTCCGCGAAAGGCGTCTCCTCGGACTGCTCTGGGGCGGCGCTCCCGCCTTCCCGAACAGTCGAGGGGACACCCTCCCCAGGGGAGGGGACAGCCCCTTGGGACGCGCGCATCCGCGCCGCCTGCTCCGGGGTCTTGGGGACGGACGGGGTGAGCGCGTCCACCAGCCGCAGGGCCTGGGGCAGGTCGCGCCCGTTCGCCAGCATCCACACCACGTGGCGGGGAGTGTGCTTGCGCCAGGCACGGCCGTACTCCTGCCGCAGCACGCTGCGGGCGTACTGGCGTGCCGACTCCAGCCGCAAGGCGGCCTCGTAGGAGGTGATGCCCCATCCGAGCATGAGCCGCGCGACCAAGAAGGTCGACCAGGGCTGTGCGATCCACCGCCCGGCGGGGATACGGTCAGGCAGCTCCCCGTGGATCATTCCGGCCATGTGGCGCACCCACGCGGCGACGGCTTCGGAGATCAGGATGATCACCACCGGCGGTCCGGCGTGACCGAGCAGACCGACCAGACCCTCACCAGAGCCGGTCTGCCCGATGTTCAGCGCGACGGTGGCAGCGGACAGGGTGTAGGCCGCCCACCGCGCCAGAGGGTGACGTCGGCCCTGCCATTCCATGACCAGGTCCAAGACCAGGAAGAACACGATCACGGCGTCGATACCGATGGGGAACATCCACCGCAGGTCCCCGAAGGGGGTGTCCTCCAGCCAGGTCGCGGCCTCGTACAGGGAGGCGTAGCTCATGGCGAACGCGAACCCGATGAGGACGGTCGCGGCGGTGCCGACCAGGGCCGTGATGACCAGGTGGGTCGACGTGATGCTCGCGCGGTCGGCGGCGACCTGGGGCAGGCGCCGCTTGATCCAGCGGACCGCGAGAACGACCAGGGCGAGGGTCAGGGCCGTGACCAGCCACCAGGGCGGGTCACGGCCCAGGCCGTCACCGTGTCCAGCCAGGGAGCGGTGTTCATCGACGGTCCCCCAGCT
The DNA here is from genome assembly GCF_028882275.1 of Nocardiopsis sp. N85. Lineage (GTDB taxonomy): Bacteria > Actinomycetota > Actinomycetes > Streptosporangiales > Streptosporangiaceae > Nocardiopsis > Nocardiopsis lambiniae. The sequence continues at coordinate 66,364 of NZ_JARBUT010000022.1, read as the reverse complement.
TGGACAGGCGACGGATGGTGTCGCGGTCGGCGCGCGGGCTGGGCAGCTGCTTGCCGGTGAGCCACCAGGTGAGGCCGACGACGGCGAACAGCGCGAACAGGGAGATCAGGGTGGCCATGGCTACTCCTCCGTCAGGTCGTCAGCGATCTTGCAGAGGCAGGAGACCCGGACACCGGTCCCGTTCCAGTCCCGGGCGTAGACCGACGCGACGGGCGTCTCCCACCCGTTGACCGGGGCGTCGAAGGTGCGGGAAATGTCGGTGACGAGCTGACGGCGCTCCTTGACGGTGCTCCTGCTGGGGCAGAGCCACAGGTCGACGTGGGGGCCGTCGTGGTGGTCAACCTTGACCATCAGTTCGGGGTAGTCGCCGGAGAGCTGTCCGACGACGACCGAAGCGAGAACCAACAGCTCCGGGGCGGACATGGGGCGGGTGTCGGGGGTCTGGATGCGGTCGACCATGTCAGGCGGCCTCTCGGGAAAGTCGGCGGATCTCATCGTGGGTGAGGCCACCCCAGATGCCCGCAGGCGGCAGGTCGCGCGTGGCCAGCTCCAGGCAGATCGCGCGGACGGGGCAGGTGTCGCACAGGACCTTGGCGGCGCGCTCGCGCAGGGTGCGGGCGGCGGGCGTCTCACCGAAGCGGTCACTGGTGTCGGGCTCGAAGAACAGCTCCGGCTGCGCGGTGCAGGGGAGACGGTTGTCGGCCAGTTCGGCGCGGAGCTGCGCCGTGGTCAGGCCCTTGGGGTCGGGGCTCACGGAACCTCCTGTGTGAGTGGGAAGCCCGGTCCCTGCTGGCGGCTATGAAGCAGGGCCTCGGGCTGCTGTGTCTTCGACGGTACGGACTTATGTCATAGGCGTCAAGACATATGCAATAAGTTCTTGTGGGGATCGCCGTGGGATGAGACCGAGGGGCCGATCGCTTACTTTAATAACACCCCACATATGTCAGAAGACGGAGGTCCGATGGGCAGCCTCGAAGCGCCGAAGGCCAGATACAAGCAGGTGGCGGACCTGTTGCGGGATGCCATCAAGCGTGGTGAGTACCCGGCAGGTTCGTCGCTGCCCAGCCAGCCGGAGCTTGCCCGGGAGTACGACCTGAACCAGAGCTCGATCAGTCGGGCCATGGCCATGCTCCGAGCCGAAGGGCTGATCCGGACGGAGCACGGGAAGGGCTCCGTCGTCCTGGAAGTGCCCACGGTCAAGCGGGTCCGGCGCATTGACCGGGACTACCGCACCCGCCCGACGGGCAGCAGCTTCGCAGAGGAGCTGAACAAGGCCGGGCGCACCTCCCGCACGGAGCTGGTCGTCTGCGATTCCGTGGATGCGCCGGCCGACATCGCGGAAGTCCTCCGGCTGGGTGAGTCCGAACAGGCCCTGCTGCGCAAGCGCCACATGTACGCAGAGGACAAGCCGGTACAGATCGCGGCCTCGTACATCCCTATGAGCGTGGCCGGGAGCGTCGACATCGCCATGCCGGACACCGGTCCCAGCGGCATGTACGCCCGTATCGCGGAACGGGGCTTCGGTCCGGTGAGGTTCACCGAGGACATCGAGGTCCGCGGCGCCCAAGAGGATGAAGCGGTCTTCCTGAACATCTCACCCGGACAGCCGGTGTTCGCCATCCTCCGAACCGCCTTCGACAAGGACAACCGCCCGGTAGAGACCTGCCTGAACGTCCTGGCGGCTCTCCAATGGAAGCTCACCTACGCATGGGAACAGGACGTGAGGTCATGACCGGCAAGACACCCCGACACAGCGTCAGCGTCACCGGCGTGGTCGTACGACAGACGGACAGCAAAGTCCTCGTGATCAAGCGCGCGGATGACGGCCGCTGGGTCCCGCCCGGCGGCGTCTTGGAGTTGAACGAGACCCCGGAACAGTGCGTGGTGCGGGAAGTCCGCGAGGAGACCGGGATCGAGGCCAAGCCGGTCCGCCTGGTCGGCGTGTACAAGAACATGGATCTCGCCGTGGTCTCCCTGGCTTTCCTCTGCGAACCGGTGGGCGGTGAACTGCGCACCAGCGACGAATCGAGCGTGGCCACCTGGCTCACACCGGAGGAAGCGATCGAGCGCTGCCCCGAAGCGCGAGGGGTGCGCATCAGGGATGCTCTGGCCGACGACGGCCCCCATGTTCGAGCGCACGACGGCACGTCCCTGCTTCCCGGGAGCTGACTCCCCCTGGGGAGCGCCACAGAACTCACAGAACCTCCAAAACCAGGGTTGTGCGAGGCCAGGATGCAGGAGAGCGGAACCGCAGAACGCCGCGATACCTCCGCAGAACCGCAGAAGCCTACGCGCAAGGGGGTTCTGCGGTTCTGCGGAGGTTCTGCGAGGTAATGCGACCCCGGGGCGCGGGGCGCTGACCCGCACATACGGGGGTTCTGTGGGTTGTGCGGGTTCTGCGGCGGGTGCCGTAGGGCTCCCCAGAGGGGCAGGCCAGAACTTGCATGTGTGCGGTCGAAATCCGGCCGTCTGAGATCAGCGCAGCGACGCGAACTCGCTCACCCTGGGGTGATCCATCGTGGCCGAAAACCGGGCTCTCACAGGCGACCTGGGGCGCCCAATGAGCGACCGACCATGGTGAACCTGGGGAATCCAGTCGGATGAGCCTCTCGTTCAAGCCGTTGGCGCTGGTGAACGTGGTAGCCGGCCATGCTGCTGGAAAGCTCCTACGCCCTGCGGCTGACCACCGGAGCGGTCACCGCTCGCCTGAAGGCGGATGAGGACTCTACTCCGGTGAAGCCCGCTCCAGACTCACAGGGCGGCGGATACGCAGCTGCTCCTCACACGCCACTGACGAGCTGCCAGGCGACTGCTACACCTCGCCTTCCCTTGATATCGCGGTCCGGCTCCGCAGAGCGCTCTAGACGGCCATGCCGCGGAACAGGACCGGTGTCATCCACAGCGTCGAGGTTCCTCTAGCGGCAGGCCGGCGCCCGGTCGTAGAGTCAGACCGTGACTCAAGACCCTTCCCTCTTCTCTGTGGAATCCCTTCAACCAAGCGTATCCCCCTCAAAAATAGATGAAGAACACCCCACTTCTCCCTCATCCAACCCAGAGCACGATGCAGGCATCGATAGTGTTCACACCTGGTTTATAAACCAGAAGGGTTATATCGAACGCTTCGCCCAAGTATTCAGAAAATCCATCGACGAAGTACTAGACGGACAACGAACAGGACGATACGACCTCTATATACAAAAAGGCAAAGAGCGGGTAGAGAAAACAGAAAAGACATACCTGGGAACAAAGGTTGAAATCGTAGCTCGAGCAGAATTTGACCTAGGCTACGGCCACCCCATGGACTACAATATCGATGGCCACCAGGTTGACGCAAAGTTTACCATCGGAAGCACATGGACAATCCCACGAGAGGCAATGGGGCACATCTGCCTACTAATGCGCGCCAACGACCAACAAGGCACCTTCCAGGTAGGCCTAATTCGCATATCAGAGGACAACCTAAACAGCGGATTGAACGGCGACAAGAAAAGAACCATCTCGGCAGCGGCGCGAGGGAAAATTAGATGGATCGTCGAGAGGGGGGAGCTCCCAGAAAATATCCTACTCAACCTAAAGAAAAGCGATCCCGAAAAAGTCAAATCAATCTTCCGAGCATCAGAAGGATACAAAGGAGGAGGAAACGGGGGTCAGCTTCGAGTGAATGAGCTCTTCCGGCAAATGCTCGGACAACTCGTAGATCGAACAACGGTTGTAACCGTGGCAACACAGCATGACGGGCCAAAACGAGCACGCGACGCGCGCAAACACCTAAGGCCAGAGGGCATCGTAGTTTTGGGCCACATGAAACCTGCACCCCAAATTGCCAAGGACCTAGGACTACCTGTTCCTAGCAATGGGTTCTGGGTTTCCGCCAAACTTGCTCGTGTCTCCGACAGCGATCTCCGTCCCACAACGCTGATCAACGGTATCCGCTACGGACTTTGGAGAGATGGTGACACTCCAGGCGAAGCGCCCATCATCAAAGATGGACTCTGATCAAAACCCTTTAACCTTAGGCATTGTCACCCTACGCCCCCGGCACACGGTAAGCTCGGTGGTCGCCACCAACCAATAGTGATGAGGGTCACCAAGTACGTGAAGCACGGAACGAGTGACCCCATAAAAACCCTGGAGACCAAGTGCGCCCCGTCCAGATTGTGGACCTATTCGCTGGCCCTGGCGGCCTAGACGTAGCAGCGGAGAAACTTGGCATCCCAACAGTAGGTGTGGAATGGGATACCTCAGCTTGCGAAACACGCCGCGCGGCCGGACTCGAAACAGTTGAAGGCGATGTGCGCGACTTCGGACCTAAACAATTTCCCAGAGCTGACGTCCTTGCCGGAGGGCCCCCCTGCCAGACCTTTACTGTTGCTGGCAGCGGAGCTGGCCGCAGAGCACTCGATGATGTTCTGAGCTTCGTCAAGCGCATGGTAGCGCGAGAAAATATCCGAGAGATAAAAAAAGATCTCTCGACAATGGAAGATGAACGCACGGGTTTGGTACTAGAACCCCTCCGCTGGGCGCTCGAAGCAATCGACGAACAAGGAATTCCTTATCGAGCGATAGTTCTCGAGCAGGTCCCCGCAGTGCTACCGGTATGGGAAGCCTACGCCGAAGCACTAAAAGGCGAAGGATACTCCGTGGCCTGTGGCATTCTTCGCACGGAAGCATACGGCGTCCCTCAGACGCGAAAAAGGGCTGTACTAATTGCCCGATTCGGAAACGAGAAAGTCTCTCTTCCTTCTCCTACTCATCGAACCTACCGCAAGGGTGTACCTCGAGAGGAAGGGGATGCAGGGCTGGCCCCGTGGAGGACCATGGCAGATGTCCTTGATCGAGACTCAAAGTTCTTTGTGATTTCCAATTATGGAACTGGAGGAGACCCCAAAGCCCGCGGACAGAGGTCTTCCTCTGAGCCGTCAGCTACAGTCACTGGAAAAATATCTCGAAACCGTGTTGTTTCCGAAAATGGATCCGAGATGCCCCGGTTCACATTTTCAGAGGCGGGTCGCCTTCAAACGTTTCCATCCGACTACCCATGGTCAGGGCGCGACATAAGCCAACAAATCGGCAACGCCGTGCCCCCACGACTTGGAATGCACATCATTAGTGCCGCCCTTGACTGGAACACCCCCTCCGAAGAAACCCTTGATAGGATTAAAAAGTGGGGCTCCACCAAGGCACACAGAAGCAGCGACCACAATGAATCAAGCACTCAACTCTTCTACGTCTAGACCCTTGGCAATTAGCTTTATTTATCGCCATTTGAAGCAGCCTACCCAGGCCTAAACCTAATAGGACAGCGCCAGCCACTGGCGAACTCCTGCCTGCCAGGTTAGAAGCTCAGAGGGGTAGTTAAATGACCTGTTCAACTCCGGATCGGTAAATGTAGGAGACGACAGTGAGGTCTTCCTCCTCAATCACCCAAGGCGAAGTGCAGTGCAGGACGCCTCCACTCGCCATAGGTGGTGACACGCTCCGATCCAGTTGGATCGAGTGCACGACCACCAGAGCATTCTCAGGCGCGAGCTCGCGCTGCTTCTCGACCTCAGCACGTGTAAGGATCACCTGGGTGCCCTCGGAGGTGGTCCCCTTCACCTCAACGTGCAGGCGTTCGTCCCCCCGCTTCAGCAGCAGGTCGTAGGACTCCGTGGCCCCGACGTCCTTGACCTCCCACCCCTGGTTCTCGAAGTAGGCGGTGGCCATGCCGACGCTGTGCAGTTCCAGCGCGCGTCGATCGGGTGCGCTCAGTCGGAACCCTTGGCCCTTGGCGGCCTTCGTGCGCCGTCCAGCCGTCTTGGCAGCGGCGTCGGTGGCGTCCAGCACCTCAGGAGGTGCGTCACCCGGGACGTGAGGGGCGGTGTCCTCGCCCTGGTGAACCGCATAGAGCAGGCGAGCCATGAATAGCAGGTCCTCAACGAGGGTGGTCTCGTCCGGCATGGCGTGGCGGTCGTAATCGATCGCGACCACGCTGCCGGCCGCGTATCGACGTGCCACCTTCGACTTCGTGGCTTGGAGGTCGATGTCCTCGACGAGGTCATTGCGTTCGGAGAGCATCTCCTTCAGCAGAGGTCGCGCCCACGCCACCCGTTTAGCGAGCTCCTCCGGGCTTCGCGGTGCGAAGTCGGCCCCTGTCCATCGACTGGTGCCCTGGATCAGGGAGAGATAGACCCGATCCCCCTGCGCACTGAAGAGGTAGACCAGGTACCAACCGTCCGTCGCGCTGGAGGAACGTTGTGGAAGGTAGACACGGGTCCAGGGAACTTCCGTCTTGAGTCCCGTCCCGTCACGTCCTTCCACCCCTACCTCGAGCTCGGGCACACCCAGGGCTGCTGCCAAGACCGCCGTGTGCTGCCGGAGTTGATTCGGAAGCGTGTTGCGGACCAGAACCCCGCGGCTCTTCATGGCCTCGGTGTTCTTCGCGCTCCACTGCTTCTGAAGGTCAAGGATCTTGATCAGGGTCTCGTCCACGAGACCGAGCCTAGGCAAGCCCTCCAACACGGGCCAGGGGAGATCACTTCGATGTGCCGATACCGGGGAGCGTGGTTCTCGAGAATTCGTGCGCGCGGGCCCGAGAACCGACCTCCTGAGATCGCTTCCATCGGGCGAACTCCACCGGCCGAAGGTGATCCATCGTGGCCCTGAACTTCCCGCTCAGGGACTGTCTGAGGGGGCCATATGGGGGGCCACAGGAAGCGTACGCATACGGACCGAGACGAACTCTGTCGATGCCCTCTGGGCAGCTCACGAGCGGTTCCCACAGCAAGCTCCCCCACTGATTCGAGTTCGGGACGAAGAGGTCGTGGGTTCAAATCCCGCCACCCCGACTGTGAAGTAGCAGGCGAGAGGCTTGATCGCGGACATCCGCGATCGGGCCTCTTCTTGTTTGACCGTGGTTCGACCGTGAGATTGAACGTCACGAGATGGCCGCGACCGGCCACCCCCGACACCGCGCGATCCTCAATGATCGACGTCCGCCGCCCCGATCACGCGCAGCAGATCCGCCGTGGGGACACGGTAGAGGCCACCGATCCTGACTACCCGGCATGGGAAGTCATCGCAGCGCGCCGGCTCGTACGCCTTCGTACGACCGATGCCGAGGATGCTGGCGGCGGTCATCAGGTCGATGGTGGGTGGAAGTTGTCTGAGTTCATCCAGGGTCAGAGCCACAAGGCCTCCAGAGAAGTCGATCTGTCGACTTCGGAAAGCTCACTGCCACGACGCCGCCCCACATTTGACAGCGGTCGCGAGCGACACGTGTCGGGGGCCCATGGTCCACCCCTGCACCCATACTGATCTGGGAGGCCACATACGCAGGGGTAGCCCCTCATAGGGACGGGGGCAACGACCGGTTCAACGGCCACCCGGTTGACGTAGGTGGGCAATCGCTGAGACCGCCATGCGCAGTGTCGCCCCGTGCCCTCCGTTGCCATCACGTCCCGTCCGTCCCGTGCGAGCGCTCCTGCCCACTTGTTGCGATCGAGACGGACTTCTCGGCTCACTGGCACAGGAAAAGACCCATCCGTGTGCACGACTGAGCTTCGTGTGGCTGATGGGGTCGGACGCCAGCTACCGGTCTCGGGCCTCGTGCATCCACTCCAGGGGACCACGCGCCAGAGCTTCCTCCGCGAGGCGCTTCGCGGAGGCGGTCTTGAGAGCGGCCAGGGACGTGTCGATCCACGCCTGCGTGTGCGTGTTGCCCTGCTCTCGGTACTCCACGGCCTGCAACAGACATTCGAACTTGTCCGCGTCGCGTGCGCAGCGGGCCTCCAACGACTCCTTGGCCTCGTACTCCCCGACCACAGAGCCGATCACCTCCGCCAGCGGTTCCGGAAGACCGGCCGTCTGGTCTGCGGTCACCTCGGTGTTGGGTGCGGCCTTGAGGTAGCGCTTGCCAACGTAGGGGATGTCCATCACCCGGGTTTCCTGGGTGTCGTGGAACAGCGCAAGGAACGCCGCGCGCTCCGGGTCCGCTCCTTCGAGCGAGGCGATCACCGCCGCGACGACGGCCGTGCGGTGCGAGTGGTCCGCGATGGACTCGGGGTCCGTCACCCCGGCGATCTGCCAGCCCGTGCGCTTGTAGCGCTTCAGCAGGCCGATCTCGTACAGGAAGTCGACGGTGCTGGTGTCCTGCTCGTCTGCCATGGGGCTCCTCTACCTCCGCTGTGCCATCCGAAGAGCGTAGAGGACGGCCTCCAGTTCGCGTCGGGATCGCTGTGAAACCGTCCCCTCGTCCAGAAGGCGGAGCACGATCGGGGTCGTGCTCGCCGCGTTCCTGTCATCCAGGAGGCCCGGCTTGCGGATGATGAGTGCCCACAGGCTGTGGACGACGATGTCGACATAGGGATTCGCGGGGTCGAGCTTGCCCGTGAGGTGATTGAGCATGCGATCGCCCCGCCAGGCGTCCACGTCCAACTCGACCATGAACGTGTCGGCCAACTGTGGATCGGCCACCTCGCCCAGCCAGTACGCCCAGTAGTTCAGGTTGGCGTTCTCACACGCATCGGTGGACACGTGCGCGTCGATGAACTCGGGAAGCGCCTCCGTATCCCCCTTCCGGGCCAGTGAGTGGGCACCGGAGCGCACGACCGCCCATGAGGGCGACCACTCCGCGGCGGCGCGAAGACGGCGCTTCTCCGCTCCCTGCATCACAGCTAGCCATTCGGCGGTCTCCGCAGAGGTGTCGAACCCCGTCACGTAGTGCGCCTGCCGACGGAGGAGAGACCCCTTCACCGTGTCGCGTGACGCCTGTTCGGCCGCAGCCCTCAAGTGCGCGCTTATGTGCTGGCGCTCATCCGCCGCCAGTTCGGGACCGCTGCCCGTCGGCCCACGCCTGACGGATGAACCCGTCTCCGCGAGAACTGCCGGAGCGACCCCGATGAACGGCCAGGCCACCAGGTCGGTGAACGGCCTCGTGATCACCCACGTGGCGAGCGGATGGCTCTCAAGGTCGACCGTGCGCCCTGCTCCGAGCACGTATCCCAGGAAGCGGTCGGCTTCCAGTGCCGTGTCGAGTTGCGTGAGCAGGCGGGGAGCGGCCCCGAGCCGGTGCAGGAGGTGCCGCAGCCGGAAGTACTGGCCAGTGCTGACCGCCATCAGCGGGCGCCGTCCGGACTCCCATCCCTGAAGGGTGCTCACGTCCACGCCGATCCGTTCGGCAAGGGACTCCTGCGTGTGCCCGACCGCCCTCCGGAGGGCCTTGAGGACGTGGCCGGACACCCGCCCCTCGCGTTCGGAGTCGGGCGCGGCGGAGAAACCCTGACCCGTGGTCAGTGTTGGTCGGCTGTTCTTCGGCATGGGGGCCTCGAAGGGGGTTCGGACTCGTACTGGCAGTCACTTCGACCAGGCATGACCGCTCCGTAACGTCACCACCACGATAGAACAGCCGACTGGGACACAGGGTGAGGTTGATGACCCAGAACCCCCGACAGACCGCCTTGGTACCCACTTGCTCCGTACGGCTCCCGGGCACCGGGGAGAACGTGGCCGAGGCCCGACGCTTCACCGTCACGGCCCTGAGAGAAGCGAAGGCCGACGTTCCCGAGGATGTGGTGGAGCGGGCGGAACTCCTCGTCTCCGAGCTGACGACGAACGCGATCCGGCACACGTGCAGTGGAGACGACGGGGAGAGCTTCGTCGTGGTGGTCATCGCCGAACCGGGGCTTGTGCGGGTCACCGTCCGTACCGGGGAACCACGTGATCCCACCCGGGCTCCTGTAGTACACCAGGCGTCCCCTCTCGCGGAGTCCGGGAGAGGACTGGCCCTGGTGGACACGTTGGCCGACGAGTGGGGAGCGTTGCCCTGGCCCGAATGCGGTGTCTTCTTCCAGCTCACGTGGACGGAGGGCTCACGGCGATGACCTACGAACTCAACCCCAGCGCCGCCCTGTACCGGGCACGGCGCGAGTTCACCCACTACGAACTGATGAAGGTGCACGACTCCTCGGGCTCCCCCGAGTACATCGCCGTGCTCAAGCCGAACGCGCTCCACACCGGACACGCAGTGTTGGTGTGCGCTGGTGACGTGGACGAGTTGCGCGCGGTCCTTCGTGCGCAAGGACCGCCCCGCCTCCCTCGTCGTTCCGAGCACCGGGCGCGAGGGTAACGGAATGCTCGTCACTCCCGCGCTTCACGACTGGAACGGTTGCGGATGCGGGAGAGGGCGTCGAGGGCGGTCTCGTCAGCGTCGGGGAGGGTGTGCAGGTAGCGGGCCGTGGTGGCGATGTCGGCGTGGCCGAGGCGTTCCTTCACGATCTGGAGGTCCGCGCCCCGCGCGAGCAGCCACGAGGCGTGCGCGTGGCGAAGGTCGTGCATCCGCAGGCTGACGCCGATGTCGGCCGCCTTCAGGGTGGGCTTCCAGATCTGGCGGCGGAACCAGTCTGACGAGATGTGCCCATCGGTGTCAGGGGTCCGAGGAGACCTGGGATCGTCCTTGCCCTCCGCACGTCGGCGCGCCCGGTACAAGGCGTAGGCGTCCTTACAAGGATTTCCACCATCCGCATCGGCCCGAACTCGGGCATGACGTGCCTGCGGATCGAGTAGGTGTAGCTCTGCCTGGTGGTCGCCTCCACCTCGTGGTTGGGCAGCCAGGTCTCCTCGACGTAGCGCTGGAAGGACTTCCGGCCACGAGCCGGATCACCCACCCGCCCCTCGGCCTGCTTCGCCTCGGCGCGCTGCCACGCCCTGTCGGCGTCCCGCTTGGTGGCGAAAGTCCCCGCCGACCGCTCCCTGTCCCTGATGTCCTTGTAGTAGGCGGTGTAACGCGGTTTCCCGGCCCGCCCTACCCGCTTCCGTGAGAACCCCACGGTTGAACCCTTCTCCCCGACCGTGGTCTGACCGTGGACCGTGCGTCATCACCTGTCAGGGATCGGCCCTGAGCGACACTCCGAATCGCCGCTCTACCAGGGACTCTAGGTCGGTTCGGAAAATCGGTCCAGGGTGGGGTTCTGCGCCGATTCCGCTTCGGGACGAAGAAGTCGTGGGTTCAAATCCCGCCACCCCGACGAAGGAACGGGTGTCCACGCAGGTGGGCACCCGTCCCTTCGTTGTGCGCGCCTTCGATCACTCTCGGGGCGGGTTTCCGGTAAGGCCTCCGCATGTCGACGGGAGACCCGACCCCCTGCTCGCGGTCAGACGAGGGCCAGGAGAGCCAGGAGAACCGCGCTCCCCGCGATGACGGGGAACACCGACAGCCACCGGGCTCACGGCCGGGTCCCTCTCGCGGTCGGGAGGACCGGCCACCGGTGCGCCCCCACCAGGACGGCCCCCACCAGGAGGAGCACGCCGGCGACCCACACCCACGGGGACACCAGGTGCCAGAACCCGGCGAGGAACGCGTATGCGAGCACCGCCGTGCCGCCGAACCCGTAGGCGACGATCCCCGCGCGGTCGGTGGCGCGGCGCCACCAGCGGCCGGGACGACGCCTGGCGGCGAACCCCAGCGCGAAGAGGCCGGGAAGAAGAGTGAGCAGGATCGTGGCGGTCGCGTAGACCCTCTCCCCCGTCGCGTTGTCGGGGCTCGGCTCGTCGACGCCGAGCAGGCGGATGCCGATGTCCTCGCTGAACCGGTGCGTGTTGGACAGGACCACGGCGCCCCGATCACCGGTGTAGCCGATCCACGCCGTATGGCCGTTGGTCGTGGCGTTCCCGCCGTGACCGGTGATCGCCACCCCTCCCAGGGTCTCCACGTACCAGCCCAGACCCTGTTCGCGGCGCTCGACGTCGCCCGGCGCGACGGGGCGCACGGCCTCGGAACCCGGAGCGGATCCCTCCATCACCGCCGCCAGGAGCAGGCCGAGATCGCCCGCGGTCGTGACCAGCCCTCCGGACGGGCCACCGGCCTCCGAGCCGTCCAAGGTGAGGGGGCGGCCGAGGTCGGCGTTGTGCACCTGGAACCCGGGGCCGGCCGCGGCCGTCCAGATAGCACTGTCCTCCATGCCCAACGGGTCGAGGATCCGTTCCTGGACGAGCCGGTCGTAGGTCGTTCCGGCGTGCGCCGCCAGAGCGTGCCCGAGCAGGTCGACGCCGGTGTTGGAGTAGTGGTTGGCCCCTCGGAGCGCGGGGTCGACCCGTACCTCTTCGGCCACGGTCACCAGGAAGTCGTCGACCGATTCGGGCGGCTCCGGGTGGCGTTTGGCCGCGAACTGCCACAGTGTCTGGGGCAGGCTCGTCTCCTCGCGGGTGAGGCCGGCGGTGTGCGTCGCCAATTCCTCCACCTCGACGTCGGCGAGCGCCGGGTCGGAGAAGTCGAGTTCGGGCAGGAGTTCACCGACCCGGGTGTTCAGGGTGAGTTCACCCCGGTCCGCCATGTCGGCGAGCAGCATGCCCGGCAGTACCTTCGCGACCGAGGCGGAGCCGAACAGGGTGCGCTCCTCCACCGGGTCTCCATCGGATCCGGTGGTGCCCAGACCCGCGGTGCGCACGTGGAAGCCTCCCCTCCCGTCCGGTTCGACCAGCGCGACCGACAGCCCGTGGTACCCCGTGGTGTCGTCGATGCCCTGGCGCACGCGTTCGGCCATTTCCGCGTCTCCGCTGGACTCCGCCGCGAGTTCGTAGGGCCGAGGCGCCAGTGTGATCGCGGCGGCGGTGGCGAGGACGGCGATCATCGCCGTGATCACCCATCCTCGGGGGCCACCCGTACGGTGTCGGTCGGCAAGGGGGGTGGGGGCGGTCATACATGGCTCCTCGATCCGGTCCGCTACGCATCCCCCGTGGACACGAGCCGGCCAGGAGACGCTACGGTCGCGGCCGGTCCCGGCACACTACGGGCCTCACCCGTCTCGTGGGTGGGGCGGGATCCACCTCCACGTCCCGCGAAGGAGCCGAACCACCCGTGCGGGCGTCCTCCCCGTCGGCCTGGCGAGTCTCGTGGTGCCGTTGGTCGACTGATTCGTCGCGGACGGGAACGTGGGGGCGGCCCTGGCCGCGGCCGGCGAAGCCGAGCCGACCTACCACACGGTGCGGGCGCTGGACATCGCCGCCGTGCTCGGACCGATGGTCGCGATGTTCCTACCGTCGAGCGGCGCCCATCTGCACGGGCGGTGAACCGCGGGCCCCGGGAGGACCGCGACGCGTCCCGGGGTCAGCGGTCGAGGGCGTCGATGAAGCGGGCGGCCTCCGCCTCGGTCATGCCGGTCTCGCCCGCGACCAGCACGATGGCGTCGGCGACGCGGTCACGGCCGAGCAGCTCCCTGACCCGGTCCGCGAGGGAGCCCGGCCCGGGCTCGACGGGCACCCGCCGGCCCTCCTCGATGGCGTCCACGACACCCTTGGCCTCGGCCAGGCCCAGGCCGGTGCGTTCGCGCACGAGCTTGATGGCCACGATCTTGCGTCCCGCGCGCACGAGCCCCAGCGCGTTGTCGACCGTGTCCTGGTCGAGCGGACCGGGCGGTGTCGGGGGTTGACGGAAACGGTCGAAGAATCCGGCCATGCTCTGGGGTTCCCCTCTTCATGAAGGTGTCGGACGGGCCTCCGCCCCGGCCCCGCAGTGTACGCCGGGGCCGGGACCCGTCCACCGGGAGGGATCAGGCGAGGGCCGGGTAGTCGGTGTAACCGCGGTGGTCGCCGCCGTAGAAGGTGGGGCGGTCCGGGGTGTTGTAGGGGCCGCCGGCGCGGATGCGGTCGGGCAGGTCCGGGTTGGCGAGGAACAGGGTGGCCAGCGACACCGCCTCGGCCAGGCCGCCCTCGATGGTCTCCTCGGCGCGCTCGGGGGTGACCGGGCCCGCGTCCGGGGCGGGGTGCGGGTTGAGGATGAGCGAGCCGGACCACGCGGAGCGGACGAGGGCGGTCAGGCCCCGGTCCCCGGTCTCGCCGACGTGGAGGAACGCCAGCGGGGGCAGGGCGGACAGGAGCACGGGGTAGAGGTCGGCGGCGTCGCTCTCGGCGATGTCGTTGTAGGGGTTGGCCGGGGAGATCCGCAGGCCCACGCGGTCGGCCCCGACGGCCTCGGCGACCGCGTCGACGGTCTCGACGACGGCGCGGGAGCGCCCGGTGAGGGAACCCCCGTAGGAGTCGGTGCGCCGGTTGGCGTTGTCGGCGAGGAACTGGTGGAGGAGGAATCCGTTGCCCGCGTGGACCTCCACCCCGTCGAACCCGGCGTCGACCGCGTTGCGGGCGGCCCTGGCGAAACCCTCGACGGTGCGGGCGATGTCGTCGGCGGTGAGTTCGCGGGGAACCGGGTACTCCAGGGCGCGGCCCGGGGCGTAGGCCCGACCGGCGGCCCGTACCGGGGAGGGCGCGACCGGGTGGTGGCCCTCGTGGTTGAGGTCCGGGTGGCCGATGCGCCCGGCGTGCATGAGCTGGGCGACGATGCGTCCGCCGGCGCGGTGCACGGCCTCGGTGACCGGACGCCAGGAGGCGACCTGGGCGTCGGTGTGCAGACCCGGGGTGTCGATGAAGCCCTGGCCGACGGCGTCGGGGTGGACGCCCTCGGTGATGATCAGCCCGGCTCCGGCGCGCTGGGCGTAGTACTCGGCGGTGAGCGCGGTGGCGCGACCGTCCGGGGTGGCGCGGTTGCGGGTCATGGGCGCCATCACCAGGCGGTTGGCGAGGGGGATCTTGCCGAGGGTGGTGGGGGTGAAGAGCCGGGACACGGCGGTCTCCTTTTCAGCGGACGGGGGTGGGGGCGGGGGTGCGGGCGGCCGGTGCTCGGGGCGGCCGACCGGCCAGGACGACGGCGGTGATGACGGCGAGGGCACCGACCAGTTGGAGGGGGGCCAGCGCCTGGCCGAGGACCAGGTAACCGAGGAGGACCGCGGCGAGGGGGCTGCCGAAGGACAGGAAGGAGACCGTCGGCGCGGGCAGGCGTTCGATGCCGCGGAACCAGAGCGCGTAGGCGATGAGCGCACCGATGACGCTCAGGTAGGCGAACCCGGTGAGGTTGCCGACGGTGATCCGGTCGGGGAGTCCCTCGACGAGGAGCAGGAAGGGGAGCAGGGCCAGCCCTCCGGCGGTCAGTTGCCATCCGGTGAAGGTCAACAGGGTCGTGCCCGGTGGGCGTCCCCAGCGTTTGGTGAGCACGATACCGGTGGCCATGCTGACCGCGCCGAGGAGACCGGCGATGACGCCGACGGTGTCGAGGGCGGCGTCGGGGCGCAGGACGAGGAGGGCGACCCCGGCGATGGCGGTGGTCGCGGCGAGGATCTGGACCGGGCGGATCCGGTCGCCGAGCAGGAGTGCGGACAGGCCCAGGACGAGGATCGGCTGGATCGCCATGACGAGCGCGGCCACCCCGCCGGGCAGGTGGTAGGCGGCCACGAAGAGGAGGAGGAAGAAGGCGCCGATGTTGAGGACGCCCAGGACGGCGGAGCGCCACCACCAGGAACCGCGGGGGAGGACGCGGCCGAGGGCGATCAGGGCGAGGCCGACCGGAAGGGCGCGGACCGTGGCGGCCAGCAGGGGGCGGTCCGGGGGGAGGAGTTCGGTGGTGACGAGGTAGGTGCTGCCCCACACGACCGGGGGGAGGGTGGTGAGGAGGAGGTCGGATAAGCCTCCCCTGGCGGTGGCACTCATGACTCGATCACGAACCTTTCGATGTCAAACTTTCCGATGCCGAGATCATAGGCACACTGCTAACCTGTATGTCAAACAGTTCGACGTCGAAAGGTTGCGCGACGATGCGGGACGCGGTGGACATGTTCCTGGACCAGTGGGCGCGTGAGCGCCCCGGGCTCGACGTCTCCCCCATGGGGCCGATCGGCCGTCTGTCGCGGGCCTCCCACCTGGTGGGGAAAAGGCTGAAGGAGAACTTCGCCCGGGAGGACATGGAGGCGTGGGAGTTCGACGTACTGGCGACGCTGGTGCGCTCCGGACCACCGCACACCCTCACCCCGAAGGAGCTGTCGGCGATGACCATGGTCGGCTCGGCCGCGATGACGAACAGGGTGGACCGGCTGGTCGCCAAGGGGATGGTCGGTCGCGAGGTGGACCCGGACAACCGGCGTCGGCTGCTCATCAGCCTCACCCCCGAGGGGGAGGCGTGGGTGGACCGGGTCCTGGAGGGCCATCTGGCCACCGAACGCCGTCTGTTGGCGGGGCTGAGCGAGGAGGATCGGGCGGGACTCGACCGGTTGCTGCGCGCCCTGTTGTGTTCGCTCGGCGACAGCCAGGACGACCTCGGCCCGGCCACCGCCACCGGCGACCGAGGAGGCCGGGGAAACCGTCCCGTGTGACGTCACGCCACACGGGACGGTGACGCGGCGGCACTGACCCGGGGCGGGCCGCCGGGGGACGGTGAGGTCATGTCCTCTCACACCGAGCACCCACCGCCCGCTCCCGAAGCCGGGCCTTCGGCGCGCTCCACCCCGGTCGCCGAACGCGTGCCGGCACCGGACCTCGCCCGCGGCATGATGCTGCTGCTCATCGCCCTGGCCCACGTGCCCTGGTTCATCTACGACGCCCCCGGCGGCACCGCCCTGCTGCACCCCACCGAGGGGAACCTCGCCGACCGGATCGCCCAGGCCCTGACGATCATCGTCGTGGACGCCCGCACACACACCATGTTCGCCTTCCTCTTCGCCTACGGCATCGGCCAGATGTACGCCCGGCAGAGGACGCGCGGCACGAGCGAACGCGACGCCCGCAGGATCCTGCGTCGCCGCCACCTGTGGATGCTCGTCTTCGGCGCGGTGCACGCCGCCCTGCTGTGGCAGGGCGACATCCTGGGCGTCTACGGGCTGATCGGCCTCGTCATGCTGCCGCTGTTCTTCGACCGCAGCGACCGCACCGTCAAGATCGGGGTGGTCGTGCTGCTCGCCCTGGGCGCCCTGTTCGGCGCCCTCACCCTGTTCTTCTCCCTGGCCGCGGATCCGGTCGCGTCCGCCGGAGGGGCCGCCGACGTGCAGCGGCTCAGCATCTCCGAGACCGACTACCTGGTCTCCGCCGCGATCCGCCTGCCCACCTGGTTCCTCACCCTGTTCTCCGGCGTGCTCACGCTGGCCCTGCCCACGGCCTTCCTCATGGGCCTGCTCGCCGCCCGGTGGCGGATCCTGGAGGAGCCCGGACGCCACCTGCCGCTGCTGCGCCGGGTCGCCTTCTGGGGCATCTCCGTCGGGTGGGCCGTCGGCGCGGTGTTCGCCCTCCAGCACGTGGGCGTTCTGAGCCCCGACCACATGGCGGTGACCGCCTCCGCGCACTTCTTCACCGGCATCTTCACCGGGGTGGGCTACGCCGCGCTCTTCGGCCTCATCGCCCACCGCGTCAGCGCGCGCGGAACCCGGGACCGACTGCCGGTCCGGGCGCTGGTGTCCCTGGGCCGCCGCTCCCTGAGCGGTTACCTCGCCCAGTCACTGGTGTTCGCCCCGTTCCTCGCCGCCTGGGGCCTGGGCTGGGGCGTGCACCTGTCCAGTTGGTCGGCGGTGCTCGTGGCGGTCGCCGCGTGGGCGGCCACCGTGGCGGTGGCGTTCCTGATGGACCGCGCCGGTGTGCGCGGCCCGGCGGAGACCCTGCTGCGCGGGCTCTCCTACCGCGCGAACCGCTGACGGCCCCCGCTCCCCGGCCCGGAAACCCCGGCGCCGGGGCGCACACCGCGGAGCGCGTGCCCCCGAGGGGCGGGGCGGTCGCCGAGCCGCCCGCCTCACCGGCGACGTACTTTCCGTGCTCCGGCGGCGCCGGATCGGGTTCCGCTCGCCGTCGGGGGGTTCGAGTCCGCGGCTCGTGTCCCGGTCGTACACCGACCGTTGGAGCCGCGGACCCGAGACCCTCCGAACCCGCCCTAGCTGCGGATGTTGATGTCGACGCAGACGTAGAAGGCGTTGGGGGTGTCGGCGATGTTCCACACCGCGAGGAGCTTCTGCCGGCCGTTGTAGCCGGACAGGTCCACGTTGTGCGTGAAGGTCGACGGCGGCTGCGCCCCGTTGTCGTTGAACACGTCGACCCGCTGCCCGCCGATGAAGTACTCCCAGGTGGAGGTGCGGTGGTTGGCGGTGATGGTCCACGTGAAGGGCTGGGTGCGGCCCACGTCCGTCACCCGCCACCCGCGGCCGTCGTCGTTGAGCTCGGAGAACTGGGAGTTACCGCCGGAGCAGCTGGTGAGGCCCTTGGGGCCCTCCACGCTCTGCGGCTCCCACTGGATGGAGCCGCACTGGACGATGCCGGCGGCGCACTGGGCCTGCCGGCTCAGCGGATTGGAGATGTAGCCGTGGGCGTTGGCGACACCGGCGGGCATGAGGCCGAAGAACAGCGTGGTGGCGGCGGCGATGGCCGTCGCGGCGCGGAGGCGGCGCTTCCTGCGCGGGGTGGCGCCGGGGGGCACGGACTCAAG
Organism: Nocardiopsis sp. N85; assembly: GCF_028882275.1. Lineage (GTDB taxonomy): Bacteria > Actinomycetota > Actinomycetes > Streptosporangiales > Streptosporangiaceae > Nocardiopsis > Nocardiopsis lambiniae. Next base: position 48,105 of record NZ_JARBUT010000022.1, on the reverse strand, counting down.
GATCGACATGCGAGGCCCTTCTGTGGTGGGTCATGGTCCCCCTTCGCACGGGAACACGCCGAGGGGGACGCGTAGCGGGATGACCCGGACCGTGACCGGTCCAGGGCGGGGCTGGGCGCTCGGGGTTCGGATGGGCCCCTGGCACCGGACGGCGATGTCCCGGAGACCCCTGTGCACCGGGGTCTCCCGCCCGTTCTGGAAGAACGTAAGCAGCCCGTGACGAACGGTCAAGAGGCCTGGTGGCGGGCTATGGAACGATCGGACCGGACCGCCCGCCGGCCCAATGTGCGCGATCCGAGCACTGGTACGGCCACTGGAGGGAGGGGTGTGAGCAGAGGGAACAGGGGGGATTCGGACACGCCGCGCGACCGGTCCACTCCCGAAAGGAGTAGACCAATCCGGAGTGAGCGAGGTCACAGCACCAGACCTGACCAAAAGGACACATTTCCCTTACCCGGCCGCCGAGAACCCGGTCGGAGCCTCGCTCCGAGGGCTTCGGAGTGTCCGGAACCGCCGCAGGACCATCTCCTGCGCGTCGTACAGCCGAAGACCACCCCGGGGCGAGAACGCCTCCTTCACCGTGGCGATCGCCCTGAGGGGCTTTCCGTCGTGGATGAGAGCGTCGACCGGGCATGATCCTCGTCACCCGAGAGGAGCGGGAGAGCCGTGTCGCCATCGCCGGGAGTGTGCACGCGCCCGAAGGTACGGCGTGTGTCACAGCCGACGGAAGCGGTTATCTCCTACGATCCTGGACATGGGCCGATCGTCCGATGAATCCCCGCTGCGGCGGATCACCGCCGAGTCCTGCCTCCTGGGCGGGGCCGGTCACGCCGTGCTGCTCCAGATCGCCCACCCGAGCGTCGCGCACGGGGTGCTCCACCACAGCGACTTCGAGCACCGGCCGTTCTCCCGCCTGTTCGGCACCCTCGCCTACGTGTACGGGACGGTCTACGGCACCGAGGCCGAGAGGGAACGGCTGCACGCCATCGTCCGCGCGACGCACAAGAAGGTCACCGGCCCCGGATACCGGGCGCTCGACGACGACCTGCTGCTGTGGGTCGCCGCCACGCTGTGCCACAACGCGGCCCGCCTGCACACGATGGTGTTCGACGGGTTCCGGGACCGCGACGAGTACGCGCTCTTCCTGCGCGAGGCATCGGTGCTCGGCACCGCCCTGGGGCTGCCGGAGTCGGCCTGGCCGGGCACTCCCGAGGAGTTCGACGCCTATTGGGAGAAGGCGGTGTCGGGCTTGAAGGTCGGCGACGAGGCGCGCGACATCGCCCACCGCCTGTTCCGTCCCCGTCAACCGGTGCTGCGGGCGCTGATGCCCCTGCAACGGCTGCTGACCACCGGGCTGCTCCCCCCCGACCTGCGCGAAGGGTTCGGCCTGCCCTGGTCGCCGCGCAGACAGCGGGTCTTCGACGCGGTCATCGGCATCACGCGGACCGTCTATCCGCGTCTGCCCCGACCACTGCGCGTCCTGCCCGCCACGGTGTGCCTGTGGTCCATACGCCGCAGGGAAGCGGCCCGTCTCAGCCGCCGAACCGTTCGGCCAGGGCCGCACGGGCGCGCTCGGCGTCGGGCGATCCCACCTCGGTGAAGATCTCCGTGGCCGTCCGCAGGAACCCCTCCCCCCGATCCGCGGTCATCATGGGCGCGGGCAGGGTGCCCAGGGCCAGGCAGGCGCGGGCGACGATGTAGCGCTCATCGCGTTCGACGGCGACGGCGTGGGCCTTCTCCAAGGCGATCACGGCCTCCTCGTGGTGACCCGCCTCGGCGTGGGTGATGCCCAGGTCGGTGAGGATCTCGGCGTCGCCGCTGCGGTGACCGGAGCTCTCGGCCAGGACGAGGGCCTCCTCGTGGGCCTCGATCGCCTCGTCCCAGCAGCAGGCCGCCCGGTAGGCGACACCGAGGGAGTTGTGGATGTAGATCCGGCTGGCGACCAGCCCCAGCCGATGGGACAGATCCAGTGCCTCGTCGAGGTCGCGCAACGCCGATTCCACGTCCCCCAGACCGACCTTGGCCTCTCCCATGACCCGTTTGACCAGGGCCCTGGAGTCTTGGTCGTCCTCTTTCGGGACCTTGGCCAGCGCCTGTTCCGCGCAGTGGAGGGCCTCCCGGTGCTGGCCGAGGCCCTGCCGCACGACCGCCAGGTTGCCCCACTGGAGGGCCTCCAGCCGCCGGTCCCCCAAGGCCACCGCGTGTTCGAGGACACCCTGGATGGCCTCGGCCGACTCCCTCAGGCGTCCGACCCGTTCGTAGACCATCCCGAGATTGGCCAGGGCCCGGATGATGCCCCGGCTGTCGCCCACGCGGGTGAGCAGGTCCCGGGCCTCGACGAGCATCCGCAGCGCGTCCTCGAACCGGCCGGAGAAGTAGTGTCCTATGCCCAGGCCGATGAGGGTGACGGCACGGCCGCGGAGATTGCCCTGCCGGTCGCTGATCTGGAGGGCCCGTTCCTGGGAGCTGATGAGCAGCCCCATCTGGCCGTACAGGGCGTAGAAGCGCCACACCGACTCGGCCATGCGCCAGGCGTGCTCCCCGTTGTCGTGCGCGGCGAAGTGCTCGATGGTGTCGGCGAGGTTGTCCCGGTGCAGATCGAACCAGCTCTCCGCGTCGGCGCGGCTCATCAGCTCGGTGCGGTAGCCGGGCTTGATCATCTCCTCGTCCTGGATGGCGCGGGGCCCGAGCAGGTCGGCGGCGTGCTGGGCGGTCGCCAGGTAGTGGTCGGCGAGCCCCGTCCTGATCCGGCCCACGCGCTCCGCGCCGAACTCGCCGGTCGCCCGGTCCAGGGAGAACTCCCTTATGAGGTCGTGCATCCGGTACACGTCGCCCTGGGGCTCGTCGAGCAGGCACACTCCCACGAGCTCCTGGAGGATGTCGTCGGCCTCCTCCAGCGACACGTTCAGCAGCGCCGCCCCACCCGCGAGGTCGATGGTGTTGCCGATCATCAGTCCCAGGGTCAGGAAGGCATGGCTCTGTTCTTCGGTGAGGCTGCGGTAGGAGAGGTCGATCGCGGTCTCGACGCTCTGTCCGTCGACCTGGAGTTCGCGGAACTTGCGGTTCTGCTCGGTGAGCCGGCGCACCACGTGCTCGAAGGACCACCGGGGACGGCTGAGCATACGACCCGCGATCACGCGCAGGGCCAGCGGGAGGCCGCCGCAGATGCGTGCGATCTCGCGGGCGCGGTCCTCCTCGTCCCGGACGCGCGCCTCCCCCAGCACCCGCGAGAAGAGCTCCAGGGAGGACCGTTCGTCGAACATGCCGAGGGAGAGGAACCGGGCCCCGCTCAGACCGGAGAGTTCGTTGCGGGTGGTGATGAGGGTGAGCGATCCGGGCGAGGACGACAGCAGCGGACTGACCTGGGCGTGGTTGACGGCGTTGTCCAGGATGAGCAGGATCCGGCGCCCCATGAGGGTGGCCCGCCACAGGGCGGCCCGCTCCTCCAGCGTCTCGGGGATCGTCTCCGGCTCCACGCCCACGGCGCGCAGGAGGGAACCGAGCGCGGAGGACGGGTCCAGGGGCTCCTTGCCCGCCGTGTACCCGTACAGGTCGATGAAGAGCTGGCCGTCGGGATAACGTTTGGCGGATTCGTAACCGAACCGCACGGCCGTGGTGGTCTTACCCTCTCCGCCGGCACCCGTGATGACGCAGACCTGGGCCCGGTCATCGTCGGCCAGTGCCACCTCCTCCAGGCTCCGCAGGACGTCCCCCCGTCCGGTGAAGTCGGGCAGGTCCCGGGGCAGGTCGTTGCGGACCCGATAGCGGACCCCGGGTTCCGTTGGTTCCGTCGCCGCGTTCCGTCCCTGGGCGGCGTCCTCGTGGAGGATGCGCGCGTGCAGGGCGGCGAGTTCGGGGCCGGGGTCGACGCCCAGTTCGTCCGCCAGCCGCGCCCGGAAGTCCTCGTAGGCGGCCAGGGCGCGGGCCTTCTCGTTGTCCCGCCAGAGCGCGGTGATGAGCAGGTGGTGCAGGCGTTCGCGGAACGGCTCCTCCCCGGCGAGCGGCGTGAGGCGGGAGATCACCTCGGCGTACCGGCCCAGTCCCAGGGCGCACGTGGCCCAGGCGATGACGGCCGCCCAGCGCTCCTCCCGGAGGGGCGAGATGACGGTGTGCTCCAAGGCCTCCGAGCCGATACCGGAGAAGGGGACTCCACTCCAGCAGGCCAGCGCGCGGTCCAGGAGCTCCACCGCGTGTTCGGGTTCGGCGCGGACCGCTTCGTCCCGCAGACGACGGAACCTGTGCAGGTCGACGCTCTCCGGATCGACGTCCAGGACGTAACCGCCGGCCGTGGTGGAGATGCGGTCGGGGAGCAGCCGACGCAGGTGGGAGACCTGTACCTGAATGACCGAACGGGCGGTGCGCGGCGGGTCGTCACTCCACAGGTAGGCGATGATCCGGTCCACGGTGACCTCGCGGCCGAGATCCACCAGAAGTGCGCCCAGGACACAACGCTGGCGCGGTCCACCGATCGAAACCGGACGCCCGTCGGACCAGACGGTGATGGGGCCGAGCACACCGAATTCCACAAGCAGCAACCCTAGCAAGGCGAATTGCGCACAATCGGAATCCGGGCACGCCAAAGGCTCCGAGCATCTTCCCCTCGCATCAGATACCCGGAGTGATCTTTTGGCTACTTCAAGCCGCTACTTCTCTTCCTTGGGCACTTCTTCGACCGGCATTCCCTGACGGGGCTCCTCGGCGGGGACCGGCGCCACCGGGTCGGGCTCCGGGTAAGCGGGGGCCGGCGCCACCGGGTCGGGCTCCTGGTAGGGCCTCATCTTCGCCTCGGGCATCCCGTCGGCGACGATCGCCCCGAAGCGGTCATCGAGAGTCAGCATCTGGGGGACTCGCACTCCTCGTCTCACCGCGCTCGTATAGAGCCGCAAGGTGGCCCTACGTCGTCTGAGTGTCATCACGGAACTCACCGCCCTTCGGGCGGACAGGGCCACCCGTGGCGAACTCCGCCTCGGGGAACGCCACGGGTGGCATGTGTCCAACGAACGTCGACCCGGTCCAGGGGTACGCGAGCCGTCCTCTCGCGACGACCGGTCGTGCCGAACGTGTTCAACACTGGAGCCACCCTCTTTCAGGGCGCTTTCAGTCCACTTACAGTCCACGAGGAGACCGGGGTCACGGCTCACTCCGGGCAGGGTCTCCGGAATACCCGATCACGCACCCGTGGCTTTTCCCGGAGCACCGGGGCGGGAGGGCCGGCGCACGGCGGGACGGAGTGGAATGGTAATCGACTCCGAGAGCGTATTCGGTTTTTCCGATACCCGGGCGGCATCGGACGAAACGCGATCGGGACCTCACCGGCAGGAACGGCGTGACCGCCGGGGCGGCGCCGCGCCCCCCGCGCCCGCCTTCGACGAACCGGTCCGGCGGTCCCTCCCGGACCACCTCCGCGCGGTTCGGCGTCGATCGGCGGCGGTCCTGAGCGCACCACCTGGGACATGATCACGAACGTGATCGGGGTCGGACCGAGTCCGGCGAGCGGGCGGCTCCGGTCGACGTCGGCGAGTCGGACCGGCCCGCGCGGCGGTACCGCGTGCAGCAGCGTTCCGGCGGTGTGGACGCACGACGATGGGACCCAGTAGCGTCCGGCGAGACCGGGCGCGTACGCGGGTAAGAGGATTGCGGAAGTCGTCGAGCGTGCCGTGGGTTCAGGAGAGTAGTGGGCGTCACCGTCCGCGCACGGGCGCCTCGGCGAACGACGGATCACGGATGACGGACGGTGTGCGCGAGGCAGGGCGCACGGGGAATCGGGAGGCATTGATGGAGGACGGCGACGGGAACGGCTGGGTGGGTCTGCCGGACGGGTCCAAGCGCTGGGGAGTCTACGGGGCCGCCGGGTTGCTGTTGTACGGCACCGACGTGGCCGGAACCGGCCATGTCCTCCTCCAGCACCGGGCCGAGTGGACGCACATGGGCGGCCTGTGGGGCATTCCCGGTGGTGCGCGCAACCGGGACGAGACCCCCTTGGAGGCGGCGATCCGGGAGTTCCGCGAGGAGATCGCCGGCGACCTGGCCGGCTACACGGTGGTGGGGGTGCACGAACACGACCTGGCGGTATGGCGCTACGACACGTTCCTGGTGAGGGTTCCGGAGCTGGCCCCCTTCGAACCCGGCAACGAGGAGAGCATCGAGATCCGGTGGGTGCCGGTGACGACGGCGGAGTCGCTGCCGCTGCTGCCCGCCTTCCGGACGGCCTGGCCGTCGCTGGTGACGGATCTGAGCAGGAGCGTCGACGCCCCCGGCGTCACCGGGGTCACCGGACTCGGCCGAACGGGTGGGGCGTCCCCGGCGGGCACTTCTTGAGTCGACCGTTCGTTGTGCCGACGTGGTCCGCGTATCCCCCGTCCGTCCACCGGCCGCACCCTCCGGAGTGCGGTGGCGGTCCCTCGGGGGTAAGTCAGGGGTGTGCCCTGATGCGCGTGCGACCCGGGGCATTGCATTCTGATGGGGACGGCCCGGCCGAGAGCGGTCGTCACGCGAACGGACTGGAGCGGTGGACATGACGCTGGAGCGCGGTAACGCATTCACTCCCGTCGCCTCGGCGACGATGATCTGGCCTTGGACGATGTCCGTGCTGGGTGGGGCGGCCGGTGGCGCCCTCTTCTTCTTGACCAGCCTGAGCGGCGGCATCCTCCCCGCCGTCATGTCGGGCCTGGGCGCGGCCGTGATCTTCTTCTCGCTGATCGGCGGCGTGGGGGGCGTGCTCAGCAAGAAGGCCGATCGACGGGGCAGGCGGTACGCGGCCGCCTACCCCTTCCGATACGCCGCGGTTCCCGCGATCGTGGGCGGTGTGGGCTACGGGATCCTCACGTTGAGCCCGTTCACGGCGATCTTCGTCGCCCTGGCGATCTGGGCGACGGTGGGCGTGATCGCCATGGTGGTCGGGGACAAGAAGTAGGCTCGGTGTTTTCCGCTCAGGTGCGGAAAGGGAGAACACACCTACGGGAGCAACCGGGCGCCGATGACTGAAGCTGCTCGTCAGAAGATGGTCGAGCGGGTCCGAGGGCTCCTCCGCATGGCGGAGGACCCCTCGGTCACCGATGCCGAGAGCCAGGCGTTCACCGCCAAGGCCGCCGAGCTGATGACCCGCCACGCGATCGCGGAGGCCGAGACCCGCGCGGAGCGGGGCGAGGAACCCGACGCGATCGGCCGCATGGACTACACCGTCTCCGGGGCGGGCGGCCACGGCAAGGCCCGCGTGCGCGCCCTGGCCGACATCGCCGCCGCCTACGGATGCCAGTCGGCGGTCCGAGGCAACTCCTCGGAGAACACCGACCGGGTGATCATCCTGGTGGGCACGGTCAGCGCGCTGGACGCGCTGCGCATGCTGATGCCGTCGATCTCCATGCAGATGGAGTCGTCGGCGAAGTTCATGAGCTCGGCGCACGTGACCGATATCCGCGAACTGCGCAACTACACACGGTCGGCCCTGGAGACCGAGCGCAAAAGGTACTACCGATCGTTCGTGCGCGCTTACGGGCAGGCGGTCGCCGAGCGCATCAAGGAGTTCCGTCGGCGCTTGCAGGAGATGGCGGGGCCGAACGGCACGGGGGGTTTCTCGGCCGGCAAGGACGGGACCTCGATCCGCGGCGCCGAACTGGTGCTGCGCGACGACGTGCACCGCGTCCAGGAGGAGTTCCAGAAGCAGTTCCCGCAGTTGCGCAAGCACCGGCCGGAGCGGACGCACAGCCCGGCCGGGGCGCGGGCGGGATACCAGCGAGGGCGGCAGGCGCAGTTGGGCCTGGAGACGTCCGTAACCGGTGGGGGTACGTCCTCTCTGCCCACAAAAGAGTGACTGAGCAAGACTTGCCAGCCTTGCACCTTATGTCCTAGTTTGCGTCACTTTGGGGGGTCGGAGAAGGCTCCGATCCACGAAGTTTTCCACAGGCTGTGCACAGAAACGCCCCCTGCGACGTTCTCGCACGTCAAAGCGTAAATGCGAGAGCGAAGCGGGGGCGATTCGGGTGCTCCTGGGGCTGATTACCCCGGGTTATCCACAGGCTGATCGCCAGCCTGTGGAAAACCTGTGGAAAGATCGTCGGCAAGTCGGGGAAAAGGCCCGAATCCGCTGATCAGGACACCCGCAACGGCTGTACCAGATACCGGAAGGAGGGGGCCTCACCCTCCTTGGACGGAACCTCGGTGAACACGGCGGGTTTCGTCGGTTCCGTGAAGTTCAGGTGGGCGATGTCCGTCGAGATCGCCGTGAGACCGTCCATCAGATAGTCCGGACGGAACGCGACCCGCAGCGGATCGCCCTGGTAGTCGACGGCGATCGCCTCCACCGCCTGGGCGTCCTCACCGGAACCCGCCTCCAGCGACACCTCGCCCTCGCTGAACGCCAATCGCAGCGGCGTGTGCCGGTCTGCCACCAGGGCCACCCGCTTGACCGCCTCCATCAGTGGGGCCACCGCCACCTCGGCACGGGCGGCGAACTCGGCGGGGAACCAGGCGGCGTACTTGACGAAATCGCTGTCGATCAACCGGGTGGTGCTGCTGCGCACCCCGTTCTCGAAGCCGATGGTCCCCTCCCCCGGCGCCAACCCGCCGCTTCCGGGCCCGGTCGACAGGGCCACGTCGACGTTGGAGCCGCCGATCACGCCCCGGACCATGTCGTGCAGGGTGCGCGCGGGCACCAGCGCGGACACGTCGATGTCGGGGTCGTCCGGTTTCCACCACAGTTCGCGCACCGCGATGCGGTAGCGGTCGGTGGCCACCAGGCTCAACGTGTCGGCGGTGAAGTCGAGGTAGGCGCCGGTCAGCATCGGCAGGGTGTCGTCGCGACTCGCGGCGGGGGTGACCTGGCGGACCGCCTCCACGAAGGTGTCGGCGGGCACCGAACCGATCCTGTCCGGCATGCCGGGCAGGGTGGGATAGTCCTCCAGGGGCATGGTGATGAGGGTGAACCGGGCGGCGCCCCCGCTGATCCGCACCCTCGTGCCGTCGGTGTCGATGTGCACCGAGCCCTCGGGGAGGGTGCGCACGATCTCGGAGAGCAGCCGGCCGGGGACCAGAACCGCGCCGGCCTCCTCCACCAGCACCTCGACCGAGGCCCGCGTGGAGACCTCGTAGTCGAAGCCGGACAGACCCAGCGTGGAACCGCCCTGGGGGACCTCCAGTCGCATTCCGGCGAGCACGGGTACGGCGGGGCGGCTGGGGAGGGCCCGCGCGGTCCAGGCCACCGCCTCGGCGAACGCGTCGCGGTCCACACGCAGTTTCACGATCTGCCTCCTCGTCGGCATGGTTCAGGGTCAACGTACCCAGCGGAGACGACAAAGCGACGAGCCCCGGACGGACCCGTGAAAAGGGGGCGCGACCAGGGCCGATCGTGTTCGTTATGTGGCTGTGGGGGCGGGTGTCACTTCCGGTTCGGCTTGAGCGTCCAGATGATCGTCATCTTGCCGGTGACGGTGCCGTCCGCCATACGGATCTCCACGTCGATGGGGAACTCGGGGCGCCGGCCCCCGTCGAGTTCGGCGATGACCTCTTCGCGCGGGCGGCCGAGCACGGCCTCGGCGGTCAGGTCGCCGGTGGCCATCTTCAAAAAGTGGATCTCGGCCTTGGTGGGCAGGGGCAGGGCGCGGTCCATGGTGTCGCCGAAGGTACCGACGATGATGGCGCCGGAGGCCGACTCGGCCAGGGTGAACATGGCGCCCGCGTGCGCCCCACCGATGTGGTTGTGGTGGTCGGGGTCGTCGGGCAGGCGCATCTCGGCGCGGCCGAGGTCCAGGTCGATGAAGGAGAGGCCGAGGGTGCGGGCGAAGGGCACCGCGGCCAGGAAACCGGACTTGACCATCTCCGCCGTCTCGGCGTTCATGTTTGCCATGTCTCGAATGTTACTCGCGGGTAACCCACACACGCCACCCTGGCGCCGGGAAGTTCCCCGGCGGCCACGTGCCAGGTGGACGCGTGGGCTACGATGACCCACGGAGACCGAGAGGTCCCGGGGGAGGGTTCGCATAGCGGCCGAGTGCAGTGCTCTTGAAAAGCACCAAGTCCTTGACGGGGCTTCGTGGGTTCAAATCCCACACCCTCCGCGAAAGGCCGTCTGCCGGGAAGCAGGCGGCCTCTTTCGTCGCCGGGGTCGGTCGGCCCGGCCGCCACGGCTCGGGCAGCGGTCCTCCTCCCCTCAGCAGCGGGTCGAGTTCGCCCGGCGGGCGGCCGGCGCCGCGTCCGCCTCCCCGGCGTGCCGGGGACGGGCCCGGAGCGCTTCGGACAGGGCGTCGTAGAGTCTCGTGGGGTGGAGCCGGTACCAGAGTCGCCCGAAGGGCCACCTGTCGGGAAGTGGGAGCGGTCCGGATCGGAACAAGGGAAGGTGACCCGCTCGGCGTCGTCTCGTACGGCTTCCGACGCTTCGGGGAGCCGGACTCGGTCCTCATCGGCCGGAACGCCGCGGATCGGGCGCGGCTCGGTCGTACCGATGCCTCAGAGAAGGGCCCGGCGCGGGCGGGAAAGTCCTTGGGATCACGCGGGGAGGGATCGCCCTAGGTCAGCGGCCCGTGGCGCGACCCCTCTCGCCGGTCTCCGGACCGGTTCCGTGAGCAGCCGTCGGGGTACCGGTCGCGGCCCGCCGGGTGACGGTGCGGCGCTCGGTGACGGGCTCCGGTCGACGCTGCGGGGCGGCCGGTTCCGGTTCCGGTTCCGGGACGTCCTCGGAGTCCGGGTCGGCGTGCAATGAGTCCGCGAGCCTGTCCCAGACCTCGGAGATGTAGCGCCGCTCCCGCCGGGAGAGCCGCGCGTCCGTGGTCTTGACCAGCATCGTGACGACGGCGATGCCATCGCCCTCCTTGGGGTGGAACACCTCGTAATCGATGACCGGCCCCGACATGAGGACCTCGGCGATCTCGCCGGGCACCGAGGAGGGATCCGCCTCCGGGCGGCCACGGGAGGTCTCCGACCCACCCGTTTCCTCCTCCTCGACCAGTTCGGCCGGCGCGTACTTGAGGACGAGGTCCTTCTCCCCGTGGGGCGCTCCGAAGTCGACCCGGATACGGGAGCCCTGACCGTGGGCGACGACCACCCCCTGCCCGTAGGAGTCGTGTTCGACCCGGTCCCCGACCTCGGTCGAAGGCTCCCCGACCTGCTCCTCCGTGTTCCCGAGGACACGGTCCAGGGACACCCAGGTGGCCTTGTTGGGTTCGACCAGGTCGGCCTCGATGTTGCGGATGGTGCCGCGCGACACCCCCACGAGACCGGCGAGTTCGTTCTGGGACAGGCCCAGCTCGTTGCGCCGCGCCTTGACGAGTGCTCCCCTCGTCGGTTTCTCCACCATGTTCCGCCTTCCCACGTCGCGTCCGTGTCCAAGGTTACTTCTGGCGGTGGCCGTTGTGCACAGGGTCGTCATGAGCATCGACTGTCATACGTTCCGCCTGGAACACGGCAATCCGGGCAAGCATGATTGACCACTTGGTCACCTCTGTTTGCACAATCTTGACCACGTGTGCCATCATCTCCGAGCGGGTCACAGGAGCCCCCGGGTTCACTCCCGTCTTCCCGGGGACACCCCTGTGCCCCGATGGAGCACGACTCCGGATCGCGGCCGCCGTGGACACGGGGGCGTTCACGGCGGTCGCCCCGGCCGCTCCCCCTCGTCCATCCGGCCGTCGCCGACAACGGCCACAGGCCCGCCCACTCCTAGGAGAACAGTCATGATGCCGACACACGAGCACCCCCTTCGGCACACCCGGCCCGCATCGTCGGTGTCTTCCAGGGCGATGGTCTCCCAGGGTGGAGGGATCGACACCGCGGCTCTCGGTGAGGCGCTCGACGCCGCGGCGGAGCACCTGCGCGCCTGGCGGTGGGAGAAAGGCATCCGCCCCGTCGGTGGCCTGGAGGACGCCGCGCTGATGGGAGCCGTCAACGCCGCGGTGCTGGCCTACGAGGACGCGCGGCTCTCCGCGCTCCTGAGCATCGACGTCATGCCCTGAGCCCTTCGTCCGCGGAAATCGCGCACGGATCGGTCACCTTGTCCACTCGCTTCGGGGGACCATCGCAGAATCTGAGCAACATTGATCACATGACAGGAGCACGACCATGGTCAGAGTCAACAACGGACGCCACCGGAAGCCGCACTCGACGGCGACGTCCCGGCTGTGGTGGGCGTGCGCTTCGGCGCTGGCGTGGATGCTGAGCGCGGTGTCGTCGGTCCTCACCCGTTCCAAGGACCGCGGGCTCCGCGCGGCGTTGGAGGCGCCACCGCGACGCCCGGCGCTGGAGGCCGCACCGGGGCCGTCCCCGCACGGGACACCGGCCGCCCCCCGACCGACTCTGGTGCCCCGGTCCAGGACCGAGGACCCCCTGCCCTTCCTCGACGCCCACGCCGAACCCCTGGTCCGCCCGTACGTGCTCGTCAACGGAACCCCCGACCCGCTCCTCGGTGACGCGGCCGAGGGAGCGTACCGGTTCCGGGCCCGGTGATGCCCTCCGCGACGTGCGGAGGAGACCGCGGTTCGGCCGAGGTGTCGACGGAGCGGTTCCAGGTTCCGCCTTCCGGGAAAGAGCCGCCAGCCCTGGGGTGACCGAGGGGGAGAGGCCTCCGGGACTGGCCCCGGGGCTCGGACCGCCGGTCTTGCTCACGGCCGTGGCACCGCGCGAAGGTCCTCGGCGGCGTCGCGGGCCCGGATCCGGGCCCGACCCGCGAAGGACACGGGATGGGTCGGACCGTCGACAGGGCACGGGTGGGCGTGGAAGGCTGCGGGCATGATCGGACGGCTGCACACCTTCGTCTACGACTGTTCCGACCCCGAGGCTCTGGCGGCGTTCTACGCCGAGCTGCTGGGAAGACCCGTCAGCCTACGGGACGGCGACTGGGTGGTGATCGGGGACCGAGAGGAATGGCCGGTCATCGCGTTCCAGAAGGTCGATGGCCACCGACCGCCCGCGTGGCCGGATCCGGGAAGACCGCAGCAGGCGCACCTCGACGTGTGGGTCGAGGACATCACCTCCGCCGAGAAGCGGGTGCTGGAGATGGGCGCGACGCGGCTGCGGGTCGAGGAGGACGGGGACCGCGTCTGGTTCCGTGTGTACGCGGACCCCGCCGGGCACCCCTTCTGCCTGGAGTACGACGCCGTGTGACGAGGGAATCCCCGGAGAAGAGCAGGGCGTCGCCCGTGGTGGTGTCCGCCGTCTCCCTGCTCGTGGCGGTGCTCGTCCGGTGGCTGCCGGACCGGCCGCTGTGGGCGGCGATCCTCGTGAGCGTGCACGTGATGTTCCTGTGTGGGCACCGCGTGGAGCGTCTTCCACCACGCCCGGAAATGAGGCCCCGGCGGGGCGGACCCCGCCGGGATCCGCGCTATTCGTCCTCGTCGGCGTGCTTGGGGAGCACGATCACCGGGATCTTCGATTGGTGGAGCACCCCCTGGCTGACCGAGCCCAGGAGCAGACCGCGGACGGTGCCGCGGCCCCGGGAGCCCACGACGATGGCGTCGGCGCCCTCCGCCGCCTCCAGGATGGCGTTCACCGGACCGTTCTGCGTACGCACCACGGTGACGTCGATGTCGACGTCGTCGCGTTGCTCGTCGATGGCCTCCGCGAGCAGTCCGGCCACCAGTTCCTCGGACTGCCGCTCGAACAGGTCCTCCTGGGGCCGGTACCCCGCGGCCGTCAGGGCGACCGGGTCGTACGGGTAGGGCACCTCCCAGCTGTGCACCACCACGAGTTCGCCCTCGTTCTGGGCGGCCAGGTCGACCGCCAGGCCCAGGGCGCGGTTCCCGTTGGGGGAACCGTCCACGCCGATCACGATCCGCTTCAGGCCGGTGGTCGCCGGCTTCCCCTCGCGCGAGGGCACCACCGCGACCGGGCACGGCGCGTGTGCGGCGACGCGGACGCTCACCGACCCGACGAACAGCGACTTGACGGTGCCCATGCCCCGGGTGCCGATCACGATGAGGTCGTGCGGGTGGCTCTGGCGCAGCAGTGCCAGCGGCGCCTCCTCCAGCGCGGTGACCGTCTCGGTCCGCGCTGCGGGTTCGACCTTGGCGACGTGCGCCACGGCGTCCCGGAGCACCTCGGTGGCCTGTCCCTGGATCTCCTCGCTCGGTTCGAACCGAACCGGCCCACCGTACGCGGACACGATCAGCGGCATGCCCAGGGCGTGCACGATCCGCAACGGCGCATCCCTGCGGACGGCCTCGGCCGCCGCCCATTCCAGGGCCGCCTGCGCGTTGTCCGACCCGTCGACGCCCACCAGTACGAGCGGTGCGCGGTCCTTGTTCACCATGTCATGACCCCTTTCAGCCACTCATCATCACCGAGTACACCATCGGAAGCCGGGAACGCCACAGGGGAGAAGGTAGCGGATGCGAGGGTCTTCGGTCCGTATCGCCGGAATGCGGTACCGCCACCGGAACGCCGGTGCGGTGCGGCCCCTGCCGCCCGATCCCGTGACCGGGCCGCGCACGCCACCGCGTACACGGGAACCGATGTCGACGATGTCGGCCCCTCCCGCCTTCAGTGGTCCCGCCCCGGGTCGGACCACGTGCGCACGGCACCGATGAATGTGCCCGGCGCGGTCGTGGATCCCCCGGCCTCCTCTTCGTCCACTGCCCACGAGGAGGCCGGGGAATCCGGGGCCCGTCACCTCTGACGGGCGAAACCCTCCCCTACCGTCGCCGCCAGTTGGAGGTAGGCGTCCTGGGTGGCGGGGGCGAGCCGGTCGAGGTCGACCTCGGCGCCCTCTTCGAGGTGTCCGTCCCAGGGGACACGGACGACGGTGCGGCACCGGGAGGCGAAGTGGCCTTCGAGCCGTTCGAGGTCGACGCTGCTCTTGCTGTCGGAGCGCACCATGGACAGCACCACGACGGCGTCGCGCACCAGTTTCTCGTGTCCGTGCGCCTCCAGCCAGTCGAGGGTGGCGCTGGCACTGCGCGCCCCGTCCACGGAGGCGGAGCTGACCAGGACGATCTGGTCGGCCAGCCCGAGCACGCCGCGCATCGCCGCGTGCAGCAGCCCGGTCCCGCAGTCGGTGATGCAGATGGAGTAGAAGTGCTCGACGAGCCGGGCGACCTCCCGGTAGTCCTCGTCGCCGAACGCCTCGGACACGGCGGGATCGCGGTCGGAGGCGAGGATCTCCAGCCGGCTGGGCGCCTGGGAGGTGAACCCGCGGATGTCGGCGTAACGGGCCACCAGGTGGCGCTCGTTGAGCAGGTCGCGGATGGTCGCGGCGGTCTCCAGCCGCACCTTGTCGGAGAGGGTGCCGCGGTCGGGGTTGGCGTCCACGGCCAGTACGCGGTCGCCGCGCAGGGAGGCCAGGGTGGCCCCGAGGGCGACGGTGGTGGTGGTCTTGCCGACCCCGCCCTTGAGGCTGAGGACCGCGACACGGTGGTGGCCGGTGGCGACGGGTGTGCAGGCCCGTGCCACGAGTTCCCGGCGGCGGAGCACCTTGGGCGATTCCCCGGGGTTGACCAGACCCAGGGTGGCGGAGTGCACGGCGCGCCGCCAGCCGCCGCTGGGTCCCTGCCGGCGGTTGCGGACCAGGGTCGCGGCGTTGAGGGAGTCGGAGGTCTGCCGTTCGTTCGGGACCCCCGAGGCCGGGGGCGTCGGGGGGACGGTGGGGGGTTCCGGGGCCACCGGCGGGAACGCGAGCGGCGCGGGGGCGGGGCGGTACTCCGGCCTCGGCCGCTCCACGGACACGGGCCGCGCCTCCGCGGCGGGGGGCTCCTGTTCGGCGTCGGCCCCCGGCTCCAGGGGCGGCAGTTGTTCGGGTTCGGGAACGTCGGCGTCGCGTCGCAGGTCGCGGGGGGCCAGGGGATCGTCGGCGACGGGGGCGGGGCGGCCGGGGCGCTCGCGCACGCGTGGCATCAGCCGCACGGTGTCGGCTCGCACCTCCGCCTCGGCGTCATCGTCGTCCTCCGCCGGGGGGTGCGCGGACACGGGCTCCGACGGGACGCGCTCCGTCTCCTCCTCGGCGGGCGGCTCGTCCGGGAGGTGCCGCGGCGACTCCAGCGGCGCGTGCGCCGTCTCCAGCGGAATCGGCGCGGCGTACGGCGGGGGCGGCGGGGCGTCCCCGCCGAACCACTGTTCGCGCGGGCTCGGCGCGTCCGGCAGGCGCGACGCGAGCTCGGTGACGTCCGCCCCGAAGTCGTCGGTTCCGTCCTCCGCCCGCCGCCACGGGGACGCGTCGTGCTCCTCTGCCTCGAAGCCTGCGTCCGGCCCGTTCTGATCCTGGTGTGACACCGGAGTTCTCCTGCGTGAAGGGGGTGTACTGCGGAGAGAGGGGTACCCCGCCGGGGAGCGGGGGTCGCTCCCTGGTTTCACTCTTACCCGCAGTGGCCCGGCAAAGCATCCCCCATCCCATCCCGAACACGATCCCCCGAGCGGATACGGTCGTTCCCATGCACGCGATCCGTATCACCGAACCGGGAGGGCCAGAGGCCCTGTCCTGGTCACAGGTCCCAGATCCCGTCGCCGGCGAGGGGGAGGTCCTCGTCGAGGTGGCCGCCACCGCCGTCAACCGCGCCGATGTCGTCCAACGGCAGGGGCACTACCCGCCCCCGCCCGGCGCCTCCGAGTACCCGGGCCTGGAGTGTTCCGGGACGATCGTGGAACTCGGTCCGGGCACCGAGGGATCCGGCTGGTCGGTGGGCGACGAGGTGTGCGCGCTCCTGGCCGGGGGCGGTTACGCCGAGAGGGCGGCGGTGCCGGTCGGTCAGCTGCTGCCGATCCCCGAGGGTGTGGGGGTGACCGAGGCGGCGGCCCTGCCGGAGGTCGCCTGCACGGTGTGGTCGAACCTGGTCATGGTCGGCGGCCTGCGCGCCGGGGAGACCGTCCTGGTCCACGGCGGCGGCAGCGGCATCGGCACGTTCGCGATCCAGTTCGCCCGCGCGCTGGGCGCCCGGGTGGCGGTCACCGCCGGGAGCGAGGAGAAGCTGGCGTTCTGCCGTGACCTCGGTGCGGAGATCACGATCAACTACCGCACCGAGGACTTCACCGAGCGGATGCGCGAGGCCGGCGGCGCGGACCTGATCCTCGACATCGTCGGCGGCTCCTACCTCGACGCCAATCTCCGCTCGTTGGCCACGGGCGGCCGGCTGGTGGTCATCGCCCTCATGGGCGGCCGCTCCGCGGAGGCCGATCTGGGCCGCATGCTCACCAAACGCCTCTCCCTGCACGCCACGTCCCTGCGTTCGCGACCTCTCGACGAGAAGTCGGCCATCGTCGCGGGAGTACTGGAGCAGGTATGGCCGTTGGTAGAACAAGGAGCCATCCGCCCCGTCGTGGACCGCACCCTGCCGATGCGGAACGCGGCGGAGGCGCACAGCGTCATGGAATCGAGCGCGCACACCGGCAAGATCCTGCTCACCCGCTGACGGGCACGGTCGACGACATCCATATAAGGGGACAGATGAGCAACGCAGACGATTCGAAGGAGCAGCCGAAGGTGCTGGTCGTGGGCGTAGACCCGCATGAGGGCGACGACGATCACGAGGGGCCCCGCTCTCTCGCCGACATGGTGGAGCAGCCCGCCAAGGTGATGCGGATCGGCAGCATGATCCGACAGTTGCTGGAGGAGGTGAAGGCGGCCCCGCTCGACGAGGCCAGCCGCACCCGCCTCAAGGAGATCCACACCTCCTCCATCAAGGAGTTGGAGGACGGCCTGGCCCCCGAGCTGATCGAGGAGCTGGACCGCCTCACCCTGCCGTTCGCCGACGGCACCGCCCCCAGCGAGGCCGAACTGCGCATCGCGCAGGCACAGCTCGTGGGATGGCTGGAGGGTCTGTTCCACGGCATCCAGACCACGCTGTTCGCCCAGCAGATGGCGGCCCGCGCCCAGTTGGAGAACATGCGCAAGGCCCTGCCTCCGGGAGTCGCGGGACTCCAGGCCCAGCCTGGCCAGGTCCCGGCGGAGGAGCACGTCTCGGGCCCCTACCTGTAGACCGGCCCCTTCGCGAAGGAGCCCGCCCCCTCATCTCTCGGGGACGGGCTCCTTTCCTCGCGCGGCGGAGTCGCGGGTCAGGCGAGGGGCTCCAGCACGTCACGGCCCAGGTAGGGGCGCAGCGCCTCGGGGACGACGACCGAGCCGTCCTCCTGCTGGTGGTTCTCCAGGATGGCGACGATCCACCGGGTGGTGGCGAGCGTGCCGTTGAGGGTGGCGGCGAAGCGCGACCTGCCGTCCTCGTCCCGGAAGCGCACGTTGAGGCGGCGGGCCTGGAACTCGGTGCAGTTCGAGGTGGAGGTCAGCTCGCGGTAGGTCTCCTGGGTGGGGACCCACGCCTCGCAGTCGTACTTGCGGGCGGCGCTGGTGCCCAGGTCCCCGGCGGCGATGTCGACCACGCGGTAGGGGAGTTCGAGCTTGTCGAGCATCTCCCGCTCCCAGGCGAGCAGCCGCTTGTGCTCCTCGTGCGCCTGGTCCGGGTGGGTGTAGACGAACATCTCCACCTTGTTGAACTGGTGCACCCGGATGATGCCGCGGGTGTCCTTGCCGTAGGAGCCGGCCTCCCTGCGGAAGCACGGCGACCAGCCGACGTACCGGTTGGGCAGGGAGTCGGCGGGCAGGATCTCCCCGGCGTGGTACCCGGCCAGCGGCACCTCGGAGGTGCCCACCAGGTACAGGTCGTCGGCGGGCAGCCGGTAGACCTCGTCGGCGTGGGAGCCGAGGAACCCGGTGCCCTCCATGGTCTCGGGCTTGACCAGGACGGGCGGGATCATCGGGGTGAACCCGGCGGCCACGGCCTGGTTCATGGCCATGTTGAGCAGGGCCAGCTCCAGCTGGGCGCCGACGCCGGTGAGGAAGTAGAAGCGGGAGCCGGACACCTTCGCGCCGCGCTCCATGTCGATGGCGCCGAGCTTCTCGCCCAGTTCCAGGTGGTCGCGCGGGGTGAAGTCGAAGGTGCGCGGGGTGCCGACGGTGTCCAGGACCTTGAAGTCGTCGACGCCGCCCTCGGGGGCGCCCTCCTCGACGATGTTGGGGATCCCCGCCACGACCGTGGCGAGTTCACCGGCGAGGCGGTCGGCCTCGGCCTCGGCCGCCTTGACGTCGGCGGCGAGCCCCTTGGCCTTGGCCAGGAGCGCCTCGCGCTCCTCGGGGGACGCCTTGGAGACCGACTTGCCGACACTCTTCTGCTCGGCCCGCAGGGTCTCGAAACGAGTGAGCGCGGAGCGTCGCTCGGCGTCGAGTTCGAGCAGCCGGTCGGCGACGGAGGGGTCCTCACCGCGGGCCCGCTGGGAGGCACGGAGTCGTTCGGGGTCTTCTCGGAGAGCGCGAAGGTCGATCACGTTTGCAGGTTACCGTCCGGGCCCGCCCGCCCCGACATCTTTTCCGGGTTCGCGTCATGAACGCGGTGTCACCACGTCATCACCATGAGAGATGACGAGGTCCGGGAAGGGAACGGCAGTGAAACCGTTGAGAGAGATGACCACCGAGGAACTGAGCGCCGCGTTGGAGGCCCTGGACACCGAACGGCCCCGGGACACCGCCCTGCGCTTGGCGCTCTACCTGGAGCTGCGCCGGGCCGCGGCCGAGGAAGAGGAATGGGTGTTCAAGGGCGAGGGCGAGGCCGGCGACGTGCTGGACTCCTAGGGCGTGTTCCTCGGATGCCCCCGCCCGCCTCGTCGGGGCCGAGGTCCCGCGGGCGGCCGTCCGGGCCGTCCCTCGCGAGACGAGGGGCGGGGCCCTCCGGCGACGCGGACGTCCCTGCGGGGTGAGGGCCCCTTCGGTGGTCGCGCGGCCGAAGCGGTCCGGGGAACGAGGACGGTGTCGGCGCGCGGGGGCGGCGACGCGGCGCTCCGGAGGAGGGGGCCGCCGTCGATCGGAGAACCGTCCGCCCGGGGTGACGACGGGTGGGTCAGTCGATCCCGCCGGAGCGGATCCGGGCCAACCACCGCTCCGACGCGGCGTAGTCCGCCTCGGTCGCGGGCCGGGGGCGCAGCGGCGGGTCGACTTCGGTGGCCCGCCCGCTGCGCGGATAGCTGCCGAGGAAGCGCACGTCCCGGCAGACCCGGCGCAGTCCCATGAGGGCCTCGCCGACGCGGGCGTCGGCGACGTGACCTTCGGCGTCGATACAGAAGCAGTAGCTGCCCAGCCCGTCCCCGGTGGGACGGGACTCCAGCCGGGTGAGGTTGACCCCGCGCACGGCGAACTGGGTGAGGACCTCGATGAGCGCGCCCGGGTGGTCGTCGGCGATGAACGCGACCACCGAGGTCAGGTCGGTGCCGGTCGGCTCGGACGGCCGCCCCGGCCGGGACAGGTAGATGAACCGGGTGGCGGCGTCGGCGCGGTCGCCCACCCCGGTGGCCAGGGCGTGCAGCCCGTAGCGCTCCCCGGCGATGACGGCGCAGATCGCGGCGTCGTAGGGCGTTCCGGGCTCGGCGACGCTGCGGGCGGCGGCGGCCGTGGAGGAGACGGTGTTCGTCTCGGCGTCGGGCAGGTGGCGGCCCAGCCAGCCCCGGCACTGGGCCAGGGCGTGCGGGTGGGTGGCCACCGTCTTGACGTCGGCCAGGGTGGTACCGGGCCGGGCGAACAGGGCGAACTCCACCGGCACCGCGGTCTCGCCGCTGATGACGAGCGGTTCGCCGTTGATGAGTTCGGCGATGGTGGAGGTGACGCCTCCCTCGACCGAGTTCTCCAAGGGAACGACGCCTCCGGCGACCTCGCCGGAGCGGACGGCGTCGAAGACCGCCGCCACCCCTTCACAGGGGATGCGCGCGGTGTCGGGCACGTCAGGGCGCAGGGCGCGCAGGGCGGCCTCGGTGAAGGTGCCCTCGGGGCCGAGGTAGGCGTAACGGTCGGGCATGGTGCTCAGGCTATACGCACCCGGGGCGCCGGGGTCGGTCACGGTTCGCGGCGCGGCTCGGGTGCCTTGCGGATCGCGGTCCGGTGTCGCGACGGCGCGGCAGCGTCGCGCGGTCCGGCCGGTTCCACCGCCTTCGGGTCCCCGGTTCCGGTTCCCGTCTCGGCCTCGACATCCGCGTCGCGCGGTCCGACCGGTTCCACCACCTTCGGGTCCCCGGTCTCGGGCTCGGTGTCGGCCCCGTCCGACGCCCCGGGCTCGGTCCCGGGTTCGGGCTCGGAGACGACCGTCACCGGTGCCTCGGCGTCCTCGGGTACCACCGGACCGGCCACCCGGGTGACGGGCGTGGTGGAACGGACGCCGTCGCCCAGCCGGGCGGCGCGGACGACGCGGTACTCCTCGGGGCTGAGCAGGGTCTCGGACTCGCCCCGCACCACCGCCTTGGCGTAGGTGCGCGACTCGGTGCGCCCGTTGATGGAGGTGACGACCACCCCGTCCCCGTCGCCGTTGAGCAGCGCCAGGGAGAAGGACCGGGCCCCGGACATCTCCTCCAGGGCGTCGTAGTGGAGCACCGCCATGTCGCGCACGGCGAATGGATCGATACCGCCGGCCTGCGCGGATGCGACGGCGCGTTGGGCGAGGACACGGGTGTCGGCGTCGATGGCACGTGCCCTGGCCAGTGCGTACCCGCCGAAGGCGAGTCCGCCCAGCCCCGTGAGCACGCCGAGGACGGCCAGGATCATGGTGAACACCGTGTGAGCGTATCGCCACCGAGAGCACCCATGGTGCTGTTATCAGCGATTTTCACCGGAGGATGGCCGACTCATGCCCCGCCGCCGACCCGCGCCGCCGATCCGGCCGCGCGGTCCCGCCAGGGTCCGGCGCACGACGGCGGGCAGTTTCCGGACCCCGAGGGCCCGGAGGACGTCGGTGAACTGGCGCGCCCGGTGCAACTGGGCGCGCATGTCCGTTCCGGTGGCGCGGTGCTCCAACGGCACCTCCACCTCGATCACCCGCAGGCCCGCGCGCAGGACGTCGATGGTCAGTCCGGTCTCCACTCCGAAGCCGGGCGCCAGCGGCCGCGCGGCCTCGAACGCGGCCCGGGTGATGCAGCGCTGCCCGTTGAGCGGTTGCTCGGGTTCCCACCCGGTGGCGCGGCGCACCCCGCCCCGGGCCAGGCGCACCACGAACCCGTGCCCGCCCAGGCGCAGGCGGGTGGCCGGGAACAACGCGATGGTCATGTCGGCCTTGCCCTCGACGACGGGGTCCAGCAGGGGCGCCGCCCCCGCGGCGCTCGCCTCCAGGTCCGCGTCGAGGAAGAGCAGGTGTCGGGGCGGGCGAACGCCGCCGGTCCCCTCCTCGTGCTCCTCGATGAGCCGAACGCCCTCGGCACCGGTCTCCATGGCCGCGCCCTTGCCCCGGTTGCGGCTGTGCCGGAGCACCCGGGCCCCGGACGCCAGGGCCGCCTCGGAGGTGCCGTCCGTGGAACCGTCGTCGACCACGATGACCAGGTCCACCCCGGGCAGGGCCCGGGCGGCGGTCACGGTGCGGCCCACGCGGGCGGACTCGTCCTTGGCCGCGATCACCACGGCGATCCCGGTCGGCTCGGGGCCGCCGGGCCTTCCCCGTATCATTCCCGGCCGGTCTACGACGCGGTCCCGGTCCCCGCGGCCACCGGCAGCGCGTCGGTGTCGGGGTGGATGACGAAGACCTCGTGCAGGCCGGTGACCTCCAAGACCTTCATGACGGCCGGTTTGGGCGCGACCAGTTCCAGGTCGCCGCCCTTGTCCCGGGAGCGTTTCATGGCCGAGAGCAGCACGCTGATGCCGGTCGAGTCACAGAACTCGGTCGACGACATGTCGATGACCAACCGTCGGGCCCCCTCGTCGAGGGCCGCGATGAGTTCGTCGCGCAATCGGGGTGCCGTGTACAGGTCGATCTCACCGCCGACGGTTACCACCGCGAGGTCATCTTGAGATCGGCTCGATATCTTCAACTCCACAGTCGTGACTGTAGCGGCCCGCTCCGGGCCGGGCCACCTCGTGGACGGTGTTTCGCGACATCGGTCCCCTTCCCTCCCGAGGGGGCCGACAACGGCGGCCCCTGCGGCCCGGGACGGGGACCGCGTGCCAGGTCAGAGCAGAGCGCCTCGGACACGGCCGCCGTCGTGGACGGCGAAGGACAGGGGGCCGGAGGATCTGGCACCGGTATCGGGACGAGCGGTCGAGGGCCGGTCCGGGGTCGAGGTCGGTTCGATCACCGCGCCGGTCGTGCCCGCCCCGGCGCCGCCGTCCTCCGCGGACAGGTCCAGGACGGCCCACACCGTGGTGGTGGTCGCGTCCATCTCGGTGCCCCAGCGGCCGGACAGGTGCTGGACGATCCCCAGGCCTCGGCCGCCCAGACCGGAGGTGGAGGGTCGGGCCACCCGGGGCATCGTGGTGGATCCACCGTCCCGGACGGAGATCTCGATCCAGCCGCCGACCCCCCGGGAACCGTCGACCTCCGCCCGCCAGGAGACACCGACGCTGTTGGCCGGGTTGGCGGGGGTGGGCAGGGGGCTGGCGTGCCGCAGGGCGTTGCTGACCAGTTCGCTGATGATGAGGGCGGCCTCGTCGATGCGGTCCTCGTGAATCTCCATGGCGCGCAGATCGTCGCTGAGACGTCGCCGCGCGCCCATCACGCTGTGGGGAACGTAGGGGAGGATGACGTGCCGCTCGACCTTGCTCGGGTGCTCCCCGGCGTCGAACGGGGTGTGATCTCCTGACACGGCTTTCGTCCCTGCGCGTTCGTGCTCTGGTGCGGTCCGGAACCCGCCCGTTGTGTGACGTCGAATTCCACCAGGGGTGGAAATGCCCCGATCACCTCGAACGGAAACCAACGTCCAGGTGAATCAACCGGTTCGGCCGGCCGTGGGACGCGCGGATCGTCGGCGTGGCAGGGGTTCGGGGTTTGGGGATATTTTTGACGACTCCTGTGACGCGGGTGGCTTGAAGGACGTCTGCCCACCGGTCACACCGGCCCGGACGGCCGCCACCCCGGGTGGTTCGACGATCGCCGTCCGCGGGCCGTCCGGATCGGGGCCGGCGCCCCCGTCCCGGTGCAGCGGAAGGGTGAAGTACATCCGGGTACCGCGCTCCAGCCGACGGGCCCTGACGTCCCCGCCCTGGTCCTGGGCGAGTTTACGAACGATGTACAACCCCAGGCCCAGGCCACCGAAACGACGCCGGTCGCCGCGCACCCCGCCCTGGAAGAACCGCTCGAAGACCCGCTCCTCGTCGCCCGGCCGCAGACCGGGGCCGTCGTCGTCCACCGACACCGCGACCTCGTCGCCCTCCACGGTCACCGTGACGTGCACCGTGCCGCCCTCGGGAGAGAACTTGATCGAGTTGTCCAGCAGCTGGTCCATGATGATGCCGGTGGCCAGCGGGTCGGCGAACACCGTCGGCAGGTCGTCCGAGGCGGAGAGCACCACGTCGTGCCGGTCGGACAGGGAGCGGAACGTCATCACCGCCTGGCGCAGCACCTGGGACAGCTCGAACGGGACCGGGTTGACGTCCAGTTCGCCCCGGGAGGCGTCCGATCCCAGGCTGAGCCTCTCCACCAGCAGCGTCAGCGCCGTCGACCGGTCCACGATGTTGCTCACCGCCTCGCGCTGCGCCTCCGAGCTCATCCGCGACCATTTGCGGATCAGGGTGGTGGCGAACCCGTGGATCGCGGTGATGGGGGTGCGCAGTTCGTGGCCGGTCGTGGCCAGGAAGGCCTCGCGTTCGTCCTCCATCGCCTTCTGCGCGGTGATGTCGCGAAAGTCCACCACCCACTCGTGGGTGCGGGGGATGCGCGCCATGAGGATCTCCAGCCAACGTCCGTCCTTGAGGCGGTGCTTGACCGGACGGCCGTGGCAGGCGGGGATGGGGAACGGCGGATGGCGGCCCTCCACGATCTCCGCCGGGTAACCGGTGAGTTCGACCGCCGACCGGTTCCACTTGCGCACCCGACCGCCGAAGTCGAGCACGGCGATGCCGTCGGCGCTGGAGTCGGCGACGGCCTGTTCGTGCACCCGCTGGTGGTTGAGCTCCTCGTAGGCCATCGCGTTGCCGATGGCCACCCCGGCGTGGGCGGCCAGCAGTTCGAGCAGTTCGAGTTCGACGTGGCCGACCTTGCGCTGACTGTAGAGCGCGTACAGGGCGCCGTAGGGGCGTCCGTGCACGTTGGACACGCACAGGGCGATGGTGTGCAGGCCGGGCAGGTCGGCCCAGACCAGGTCCTGTAATCCCCGGGTGTCGTCGTTGGCGAGCAGCACCGACTTGCCGCTGCGCAGCAGCTCGCCGAACAGACTGGTCTCCAGCGGGGCGCTGTACCCCTGGAGGGTCTGGGAGAGCCGGGTGATGCTCACCAGCTCCACACGGTCCTCGTTGAGCAGGACGAAACCGCCGGCGTCGGCGCCGGTCAGCTCGGTGATACCGCTGGAGATGCGGTCCAGCACCGATTGCAGGCTGAGGTCGGCGTTGATGTCGACGACCACGTCGGTGAGCCGGCGCACCAGCCGGGCCCGCTCCATGGCGGCGGTGTGCGCCTGCGCCTCGTTGTCGGTGGGGTAGAGCGTGAGCACCCAGCCGTCGTGCCCGCCGTCGGGCGAGGTGACGGCGGCGGTGCTGACGCGCACGTCGATCGGGGTGTCGTCACGACGCACGCGCCGGGTGTGGATGGTCAACGGGGGCCCGGCGCGCACCTGTTCGAGCACCGCGCCGTGCTCGGCCTTCAGCTCGGCGGGGACGATCGGCAGCCGCCCCCCGATCACGTCCTGGGACCGCCAGCCGAACAGACGCTCGGCCGCCGGGTTCCACAGGCAGACCCGGAGTGCGCTGTCGAGACCGACCACCGCGTCCGCCGACGAGGCCAGCACGGCTGCGGCGCTGAGGGGCGCGCGCTCGGAACTCACGTCGTCATAGTGCCACTCGAAGGCCCCTTGGGGCAGGGCTTTGGGCAATCCGATCGCTTTCGGGCCCCGATGGGACTCAGATCACTCTCGGCTCGGCGTCCGAGGAGGTCTCCATGTCGAGCCCGGTGAGCTCCCAGGCCTGCATGCCGCCGGCGATGTTGACCGTCTCCCACCCCGCGTTGTTGAGCGCCGCGACGGCCTGCGCGGAGCGGCCGCCCGCCCGGCAGACCACGTACACCCGAACGTCCCGGGGGATCTCCCCGGCCCGGGTGTTGAGCTCGCCGAGCGGGATGTGCACGGCGGTGGGAGCGTGGCCCGCGGCCCACTCGTCGTTCTCGCGCACGTCGAGCAGGTACCCGCCCTCGGGAACCTCGGTGACGTTGACCTCGGGCACGTTGCCGAACATCCTCAACCCCCTGTTGATCCGTGATCGTCTGAAAAGTCCGGGAAAGGAAGGGAACCGAACGTGACGCGGTGACGTCCAAGCGTCATGGCTCAGCACACCATCGCGACGGCCCTGCCGACCCGCCTCGCCGCGCTCGCGGCCCTCGGCCTGCTTCTCACGGCCTGTGGCAACGAGCCCACCGAGGTGGGCGCCCCGGCACCGGGGTCCGACGAATCCAGTCCCTCCGCCCCCGACCAGGATGCCCCCTCCGAGGAGGGGGACGGTACCGAACCCCAGGAGAACGAGCCGGCGGACGGCTCCTCCGACATCGAACTGACCATCGAACGCTCCCTCGGAGACGAGGACGGCCTGACCCCCGAATCCGGTTTCGAGGAGGGGGTGTGGACGCTCACCTGTGCCCCCGAGAGCGGGGACCACCCCGACCCCGAGGCGGCGTGCACGGAGATCGAGGAGGTCGGAACCGACCCCTTCCTCCTCGACACGAGCACCATGACGTGCACGATGCAGATCGGCGGGCCCGAGGTGGTCCGGGTGACCGGCCATATCGACGGCACCGAGATCGACACCGAGTTCAACAAGCGCAACGGTTGCGAGATCGAGCGCTTCTCCGAGGTGGAGGCGGTGATCAATCCCTGATCGAGCCGCCCCGACGCAGGACGACGGGGGTGCGGGGCCGACGCCCCGCACCCCCGTTCTCCGTTCCCGCGACCTTTCCGGCGCCCTCGCGGTCAGGTGTGGGGGGTGTCCCAGAAGGCGAGTTCGTGGCGCATGCCCTCGCGGAAGAAGCGCTCGGCGCGCTCGGGGTCGGGGGCGGCCTCCTCCAGTCTGCGCCCGTACCGCTCGGTGAGCTCGGTGAACGCCGGGTCGGCGTAGGTCTCCACCCACCTGCGGTAGCGAGGTTCGTCCGGCTTGTTCTCGGCCAGGGCCAGGCCGAGCCGGTTGTACCCCCACATGCACGGGTAGACGGCGGCCAGGCCGTCCCGGTAGTCGGCGGCGGCGTCGACGATCCACGCGGTGTAGGCGGCGCAGGCCGGCCCCTTGTCCCGAACGGTGAGGTCGGCGCCGAACCCACCGGCCAGGGAGCGGTGCAGTTCGAGCTCCTCGTTGAGGGTGCTGTGCGCGATGCCGACCAGGTCGGCCAGGTGGTCGTCGGGGGCCTGCCAGGCCAGGCGTGAGAAGGCGCGCGCGTAGTCGAGCAGGTAGAGGTGGTCCTGCTCCAGCCAGTAGCGGAAGGCCCGGTCGTCGAGGTCGCCCCGGGCGATGCCGGCGACGGTCGGGTGCGCGAGCTGTTCGGCGACCATGGGTCGCCCGATCTCGTGAAGGCGTTCGATGATTCCCACGCCCGCAGTGTGCCATCCGGGTCGTACGGGCCGAGGCGGCGCCCCCGGCGTTCGGGTTCTCCGAAATTTTCGGTATCCGATCGTTCCATCATCCCTCCGGTCACTCACCCCATACAGCGGCGAACAGGGCTTTTTCTCCGGAGATCTCCGGATTCTGTGATTCACCTCTCTCCACTTCTTGACCCGGGTGTCCGCCGAACGTACATTCTCGTTCCATTGGTTTCGATAAAACTTCCGAAAGTTTCTAAGCTCCGGAAAGGACACCCGGATGACCTCACCCCCCGAACCCCTCGAAGGCGCCTGGCGGGACACCTCCCTGCCCGCCGGCGTCCGGGTCGACCGGCTGCTGGCCGCGATGACCCTGGAGGAGAAGGTCGCCCAGCTCAACGGTGTGTGGGTGCGCGCCGACGCCTCCGGTGCCCCGGTCGCCCCCCACCAGCACGACGCCTCCCGCGAACCCCTGGTGTGGGAACGGGTCGTCCAGGACGGGCTCGGCCAGCTCACCCGCCCCTTCGGCACCGTCCCCGTGGACCCCGCCGCCGGACGCGCCTCCCTGGCCCGCAGCCAACGCGAGATCATGCGGGCCAACCGCTTCGGCATCCCCGCCATCGCCCACGAGGAGTGCCTGACCGGCCTGGCCGCCTGGCGGGCCACCGTCCACCCCGTCCCGCTCGCCTGGGGCGCGACCTTCGACCCCGACCTGGTCGAGCGGATGGCCCGCGCCATCGGGGAGACCATGCGCCCGCTCGGCGTCCACCAGGGCCTCGCCCCCGTCCTGGACGTCACCCGCGACCCCCGCTGGGGGCGCACCGAGGAGACCATCGGCGAGGACCCCCACCTGGTGGCCACCATCGGCACCGCCTACGTGCGCGGCCTCCAGTCCACCGGGATCATCGCCACCCTCAAGCACTTCGCCGGTTACTCGGCCTCCCGCTCCGGCCGCAACCTGGCCCCGGTGTCCATCGGCCCCCGCGAGTTCGCCGACGTCATGCTGCCCCCGTTCGAGACGGCCGTGCGCGAGGGCGGCGCCCGTTCGGTCATGCACGCCTACAACGACAACGACCGGGTCCCGGCCGCCGCCGACCCCCGGCTGCTCACCGACCTGCTGCGGAACCGCTGGGGATTCGAGGGGACCGTCGTCGCCGACTACTTCGGCATCACCTTCCTGCACACCCTGCACCGGGTCGCCGAGGATCCCGAGCGGGCGGGCGCCCTGGCCCTGACCGCCGGTGTCGACGTCGAACTCCCCGACCCGCACTGCTACCGGGACCGGCTCGTCGGTCTGGTCCGCTCCGGGGAACTCGACGAAGGACTCGTCGACCGGGCCGCCCGCCGCGTCCTGCTCCACAAGTGCGATCTGGGCATGCTCGATCCCGACTGGTCCCCCGACCCCGACGACTCCCCCGTCGACCTCGACCCGGCGGCGCACCGCGACCTGGCCCGCACCCTCGCCGAACGGTCCATCGTGCTGCTCGACAACCCGCGCGGGGCCCTGCCGCTGACCGCCCCGCGCACCCTGGCCCTCGTCGGCCCGCTCGCCGACACGCCCGACGCCATGCTCGGCTGCTACACCTTCCCCTCCCACGTGGGCCGCAGGCACCCCGAGGTGCCCCTCGGCGTGTCCGTCCCCACCGTGTACGAGGCACTCCACGGCGAACTGCCCGGCACCCGGATCGTCCACGTCCCCGGCTGCACGGTGGACGGTCCGGAGACCGACGGCATCGACGCGGCCGTCGCGGCGGCCCGGGACGCCGACGTGTGCGTGGTGGTGCTCGGCGACCGCTCGGACCTGTTCGGTCGCGGCACCTCGGGGGAGGGCTGCGACGCCGAGGACCTGCGTCTGCCCGGGGTCCAACAGGACCTGTGGGAGGCGCTGACGGCCACCGGCGTCCCCGTCGTCGCGGTGCTGATCACCGGCCGCCCCTACGCGCTGGGAGCGGTGGCCGACGCCTCGGCCGCCGTCGTGCAGGCGTTCCTGCCGGGTGAGGAGGGCGCCTCCGCCATCGCCGGAGTGCTGTCCGGCCGGATCGGGCCCGGCGGCCGCCTTCCCGTGTCGGTCCCTCGCTCGCCCGGCGGGCAGCCCACCACCTACCTGGGCGCCGACCTGGCCCACCACGGGGAGGTCAGTTCGGTGGACCCCTCCCCCCGGCACCCGTTCGGGCACGGCCTGTCCTACACCTCTTTCTCCTGGGAGGACCCGCGCGTCGACGGACACCCGCTCGACGGGGGACCGGCCCGGACGTCCACCGACGGGGAGGTGACCGTGGGCTGCACCGTCCGCAACACCGGGCACCTGGCCGGGACGGAGGTCGTCCAGGTGTACCTGCACGACCCCGTCGCCCGGGTGGCCCTGCCGCGGCGGCGGCTGGTGGGGTACGCGCGGGTGGACCTGGAGCCGGGGGAGGCCCGCGCCGTCGACTTCACCGTCCACGCCGACCTGTCCTCCTACACCGGGCCCGACGGGCTGCGCGTCGTCGATCCGGGCCGGTTGGACCTCATCCTGGCGGCCTCCGCCACGGACACCCGGCACACGTTCACCGTGATGCTCGAAGGCTCCGCCCGCACCGTCGACCACACCCGCCACCTCACCGGAACCGTGCGGCTGGATCCGGTGGGGGAGGTGGTCCCCGGGGACCGGGAGATCACGAACCGGTCCCGGATCGGAGACTGAGGGCGCGGAGAAGAAGGGGGAAGGGAAAGAGGAAGGGGAGGGGGATCTCGCGTCCGGGACGACGGATCCGGCCATGGCCGGGAGCGGTCACCGTGGCCCCGGGCGGTCCCGAGCACCCGATTCCGGACATGCGAGAACCCGGTGACGATCGAATCGCGATCTTCACCGGGTATCTTGTGGGCGAGGAGGGATTTGAACCCTCACATCCTTTCGGACACACGGACCTGAACCGTGCGCGTCTACCGTTCCGCCACCCGCCCGAGTGACATGCATTCAGTTGTGTTGCCAGGTGATTCGGGCTTTTCGTCCGTTTCCCCTGGCGACATGGATAAGGCTAGCACGGCCCGGAGGTGGGTCGCACATCGTTTCTCCCGGGGTTCCGAGAGGCGCTCCGCGCCCCTCTTGCGGGGGTACGTATGAAACCAGGGGCACCATCGCCCGGTTACGATCGTCTACACATACGGATGTGGAGTACAAAGGGAGGTACCTCGTGGGAGTGCTCCAACGCTTCGAGCGCAGGCTTGAGGGCATGATCGAAGGCACCTTCGCGATGGCCTTCAAGTCCGAGTTGCAACCGGTCGAGGTGGCGAGCGCCGTTCAGCGGGAGATGGACGAGCGCGCGGCGATCGTCGCCCAGGGCCGCACCCTGGTCCCCAACGACTTCATCGTCGAACTGGCGACCAGCGACAAGGAGCGCCTGGAGGTCTACGCGGACAGTCTCGGCCAGGAGCTGTCCAAGCTCGCCCGCGACTACGCGACGGAACAGGGTTACTCCTTCGTCGGCCCGGTCCGGGTCCACTTCAGGTCCGACGACGGGCTCAAGACCGGCCGCTTCCGCATTCGTTCCGGTGTGGTCCGCGGCACGATGGTGAGCAAGGAGGGCGAGGTCCGCACCCCGGTGGGCGACCCCACCCCCGGCACGCAGCGCCAGCCCGGTCGCCCCCGTCTGCTGATCTCCCCCGGCGGCGCCACCGCCGAGGGCAGCATCGCCAGCCACGGCATGCAGCAGTCCTTCGAGCTGACCACGCCGGTCACGCTCCTGGGCCGCGGCACCGACTGCGACCTGCGCCTCGTGGACAACGGCGTCTCGCGTCACCACGTGGAGATCCGCCTGGACGGGGACGAGGCCATCCTCGTCGACAAGGGTTCCACCAACGGGACCTTCGTCAACGGTCAGCAGGTGCGCCAGGCCCGCCTGGTGGACGGCACCAGGATCAGCCTCGGCCGCACCACCATGACGTTCCGGCGCGACTGACCACGGACCGGGTGACGGTCGAAGGACTCCACCGGCCGGCGCGATCCGGACGCAACCAACACCCTCGCGCCGGCGTCACAAAGGTCGAGTCCGAGGTCGGGTCCATTCCGGACCCGCTGTCGGATATCCGGCCGGGAAGGTAGTCTCCGCGAAGACCCGACCGATCGGGCACAATGGCCGCGACCCGAAGGCCGCGGACCAGCGACCTCAACTCACCGACGCGAAGGTGGGGAAGACACGGTGACGGCGCCGATGACCGCCATCCCGGCCGGAGCACGACAGGGGCTGAAGAGCAGTTCGATGTCCAACTTGACCCTCATACTGATCAAGATCGCGTATCTCGCGGTGCTTTGGCTGTTCATCCTCATGGCGATCGGCGTGGTCCGCACCGATCTCTTCGGCCCGTCCAAACGCAAGCCGAAGAAGAAGCCGCGCCCCGCGGCGCGCCCGGCCGCCTCGCGCGGCGGCGGGACCCCCTCGCACTCGGAGGCGGCCCGCCCCCCGCGTCCGCGACGGAACGATCCCACCGTCCTGGCCGTCACCCAGGGACCGCTGACGGGCACCACCGTCCCGCTCGGCGCCCAACCCATCCTCATCGGCCGCGCGCCCGACTCGACACTGGTCATCACCGATGACTACGCCTCGGGCCGACACGCGCGCGTCTACTCCGACAACGGCCGTTGGTTCGTCGAGGACCTCAAATCGACCAACGGCACCTACCTCGGCCAACAGAAGCTGAACCGCCCCCAGCCCATCACGGTGGGTCAGCCCATCCGTATCGGCAAGACCGTCCTGGAACTGCGCAAATGACAATCGCTCTCCGATACGCGGCGTACTCCGACGTAGGATGCCTCCGCGAAGGCAACGAAGACTCCGGTTACGCCGGCCAGCACCTCCTCGCGGTGGCGGACGGCATGGGCGGCTATGCGGGCGGCGAGGTGGCCAGCTCCATCGCGATCTCCTCGATCCGCCGCCTGGACGCCGAGGACCACCGGGCCGACGACATGGCCGAGGTGCTCCAGCAAGCCGTCGAACAGGCCAACGCCTCCCTCTCCCGGCGGATCATGGAGGAACCCCGCCTGGAGAACATGGGCACCACCCTGACCGCCATGCTGTGGTCGGGACCCCGGGTCGCCCTCATCCACATCGGCGACTCGCGCGCCTACCTGCTGCGGGGATCGCGCTTCGAGCAGATCACCCACGACCACACCCTGGTGCAGACCCTCGTCGACGAGGGCAAGATCACCGAGGAGGAGGTCGCCACCCACCCGCAGCGGTCCCTGATCCTGCGCGCGTTGGACGGCAAGAGCCCGGTCGACCCCGACATCTCCATCAGCGAGGCCAAGGTCGGCGACCGCTACCTGCTGTGCTCCGACGGACTGTCCGGTGTGGTCAGCAAGAAGACCATCCACGAGACGCTGGCGACCGAGGCCGACCCGCGCACCGCCGTCAAGAAGCTCATCGACCTGGCGATCCGCGGCGGAGGGCCGGACAACATCACGGCCGTCATCGCCGACGTGATCGAGACCGACACCGACCGCGAGGGGCCCACCCCCGCCTCCCAGCTGGTCGGCGCGGCCGACCAGCGCCGGGACGTGATGGAGCAGGGACAGGACACCCCGGCCCGACGGGCCCAGGAACTGCGCGCGGGCGGCGACACCGCCGAGATGGACCCCGTCCGCGACGAGCAGGACCCCGCGGGCTCTCCGGCCTATGCCGCCCCCTACGAGGAGTCCTACGACGGGTACGAGGAGCCGGCGGCCCCCCGCCGCCCCCGCGACGGTCAGCCGGCCGAGTACCGCACCAAGCGGTGGTGGCCGATGATCCTCGTCTTCGTGATCCTCGTCGGCATCGTGGCCGGCGCCGGCTACTACTTCGGCCGCCAGTACATCGACGGCCAGTACTACATCGGCCCGTCCGAGTCGGGCGAGACCGTCGCCATCTACCGCGGCATCGACACCGACCTCGCCGGGCTCAGCCTGTCGGAGCAGGTCGAGGACACCGAGATCCCGCTGGACTCGCTCACCGACGCGGACCGTCAGCTCATCAGCGGCAACGTTCCGGCCGATGACCTCGAAGACGCCCGAACGACGGTGGACGCGCTCCGCGAGAACGCGACGCCGGCACCGGGCGACGAGGGTGACGAGGAGACCGGGACAGAGGAAGGAAGCGGGTGAGGCCAGGTGAGTGACACGTCAGCACCCGAGGCCCCCACCGCGCTCCCCCCCGTCAAGCGGCGCAACGCCGAGCTCGTCCTCATCGTGGTGGCCGTGCTCATCACGATGATGGGCATCGCGATCGCCGGTCTCAACCTCAACGGTCGGGTCCCCGCCGCGACCTGGACCGTCGGCCTGACCTTCGGCGCCTTCGCCGTCGCCGCCCACGCGGCGATGCGGTTCGTGGCGCCCTACGCCGACCCGCTCATCCTGCCCTGCGCCCTGTTCCTCAACGGCATCGGCGTCGCCATGATCTGGCGGCTCAACGCGGTCGAGAGCGAGAACATCGAGAGCGCCGGCGTGGGCATGCAGTTGGTCTGGACCGCCCTCGGCCTGATCTTCTGCTTCCTCATCATCATCTTCCTGAAGGACCCCCGCGTCCTCCAGCGCTACACCTACGTCAGCGCCCTGATCGCGCTGGTGCTGCTGGCCCTGCCGGCCCTGCCGGTCATCGGCCACGAGGTGTACGGCGCCCGACTGTGGATCAAGATCGGCCCGATCACGTTCCAGCCGTCGGAGTTCGCGAAGATCGCGCTGGTCATCTTCCTGGCGTCGTATCTGATGAGCAAGCGCCAGGTGCTCCAGATCGTGGGCAAACCGATCAAGGTCGGCCGCTTCACCCTCATCGAACTGCCCCGCGCCCGTGACCTGGCGCCGATCCTGGTCGGCTGGCTGATCGCCATCGGCATGCTGGTCGTCCTGCGGGACCTGGGCACCTCGCTGCTGCTCTTCGGCACGTTCCTGGCGATGCTGTACGTCGCCACCCAGCGCTCCTCGTGGGTGACCCTGGGCCTGGTGATGTTCGCCGGCGGCGCGACCGTCGCCCACTTCCTGTTCTGGCACGTGCGCGCCCGCGTCAACATCTGGATCAACGCCTTCGACAACGACGTCTACGAGGCGGTCGGCGGCAGCCAGCAACTGGTGCAGGGCATCGTGGGCATGGCCTACGGCGGCCTGTTCGGCACCGGTCTGGGCGCCGGGCGGCCCACCGACATCTTCGCCGCCGACAGCGACTTCATCCTCGCCTCCATCGGTGAGGAACTGGGCGTGACCGGCCTGCTGGCCGTGCTCATGGCCCTGTTCCTGCTGGTGGAGCGTGGCATGCGGGTGGCACTGGCCTCCACCGGCACGTTCAACAAGCTCCTGGCCAGCGGTATGGCGTTCGTGCTGGTGTACCAGACCTTCATCGTGCTCGGCGGTGTCTCACGGGTCATTCCGCTGACCGGCTCGACCACACCGTTCATGTCCGCCGGCGGCACCGCCCTGCTGACCAGCTGGATCATGATGGGCATCCTCCTCCGCATCAGTGACAACGCACGACGACCGGCACCGCAGGCGATCCAGGACGAGGGCGCGACCCAGGTGATCCGACGATGAACACGACGATCCGCAGACTGAGCATCTTCTGTCTGTTCATGTTCCTGGTCCTCATGGTCAACGTCACCTGGATCCAGGGCCTCCAGGCCCCGGCCATCCTGGAGGACCCCCTCAACAAACGCCAGTTCGCCGAACAGATCAGCGCTCCGCGCGGTCCGATCCAGGCCGGCGGCGAGAACATCGCCTACTCCGAGAACATCGCGGAAGAGGGCAGGTCCCCCCGGTACCAGCGGATCTACGAGGGCGGTCAGATCTACACGCCGATCGTCGGCTCCTTCCGCAACTTCGGTGCCTCCGGTATCGAGGCCGTCACGGACGACCTGCTCAACGGCAGTGACGACCGGCTGGCGGTGCGCAACTTCCGCGACATGATCACCGGCCGCGACCCCGAGGGAGCCCAGGTACAGCTGACCCTGGTGCCCGAGGTCCAGCAGGCCGGCTACGACGCGTTCGCGGGGCTGGGCGGCAGGAACGGCGCGGCCGTCGCCCTCGACCCCAAGACCGGGGCGATCCTGGGCGCGATCTCCTACCCGTCCTACGACCCCACCCCGGTCGTGGACATCAACAACCCCGGCGACTCCACGGCCGCGTACGTCCAGCTGGAGAACGACCCGAACAAGCCGCTGCTGAACCGGGCGCTCAACGAGCGTTATCCCCCGGGTTCGACGTTCAAGGTGGTCACCGCCGCGGCGGTGATCGAGAACCTCGACGCCACGCCGGACAGCACCATCGCGGCCCCGGACCTGCTGGAGTTCCCGTCCGGCCCGCCGCTGCCCAACGCCATGGGAAGCTGCAACGGCGGCCAGCCCGACACCCTGGCCCACTCCATCCAGATCTCGTGCAACACCTCGTTCGCGAACTGGGCCATGGAGGTGGGCGGCCAAGCGCTCAGCGACCAGGCGACCGCGTTCGGGTTCAACCCGGAGGAGCAGCTCACGGTGCCGTTGTCGGTGGTCGACAGCTACGCCCCGGCCGAGCAGGACACGAGCATCCTGGGCCGCGCCGGCATCGGCCAGTCCAACGTGGAGTCCACCCCGTTGCAGATGGCGATGGTCGCCGCGGGTGTGGCCAACGGCGGCGAGGTCATGCGACCCTACGTTGTGGACTCGGTGCGCGACTCCGACCTGTCGGTGATCACCCAGACCTCCCCGGAGACCCACTCCCAGGCGGTCAGCGCGCGCACCGCGGACATGCTCACGGAGATGATGGTCCTGGTCACCACCCCGCCCGAGGGCGGCGGCACCAACGCCGCCATCCCCGGCATCGAGGTGGCAGGCAAGACGGGCACGGCCGAGAACGGCACCGACAAGACCCACAACTGGTTCATCGGTTTCGCTCCGGCGGACGACCCACAGATCGCGGTCGCCGTGGTGGTCGAGTTCGGCGGCGGCAGCGGCAACGAACTCGCGGCACCGGTCGCCAAGGCGTTGATGGAGGCAGTGGTTCTGTAGTGAGCACCTACGAACCGTCTTCTCAGAACGGTCCCGGCGGACTCGCCGGGACCGTTCTGAGCGACCGTTACCGACTCGAGGAGCAGATCGGCTCCGGCGGCATGGGCACGGTCTGGAAGGCCACCGACACCCTGCTGAACCGGCCGGTCGCCGTCAAGCTCCTCCACCCGTCACAGATGGCGGAGCCCACGGCGAGAGAGCGCTTCCGCACCGAGGGGCGGATCACGGCCGGACTCTCCCATCCCGGGATCGCCCAGGTCTTCGACTACGGGGAGGAGAACGGCCGGGCCTTCCTCATCATGGAGCTGGTGGTGGGCGAACCGCTCTCCCAGGTCCTCAAGGAACGCGGTGGCCTCACCCCGGACGAGACCCTCGACTTCATCGGCCAGGCGGCCCAGGCGCTGGCCGCCGCGCACGCGCGCGGCGTGGTGCACCGTGACATCAAGCCGGGCAACCTGCTGGTCACCGGCGACGGTCGGCTCAAGCTCACCGACTTCGGGATCGCCCGCGGCAACATGTCGGTCACCCTGACCCAGACCGGCATGGTCATGGGGACCGCCCAGTACATCTCCCCCGAACAGGCGTCGGGGCGGCCCGCGACGGCGGCGTCGGACCTGTACGCGCTCGGTGTGGTCGCCTACGAGTGTCTGGCCGGGGAGCCGCCGTTCACCGGTGACAGCCCGGTCGCGCTGGCGCTGGCGCACACCCGCGACGAACCGCCGCAACTACCGGAGCACGTCCCCCCGGACCTGGACGACCTGGTCTTCCTGCTGTTGTCGAAGGAACCCGAGGAACGGCCGGCCTCCGCGGGGGACGTGGCCCACATGGCCGCGATCATCCGCTCCGACGCGGGCACCGGGCCGCCCACCCCCTCCGCCGGGTTCAGCGGTGTCGCCGCCACCCGGGTGGTGGCGGCGGTCCCCGACTCCGGTCGGGGCACCGGGGCCTACGCCCGACGGACCACGGGGCAACAGACCGTAAGCCCTGGTAGGGAAGGCGACTCCGCTAGGCTGGACTCGCAGCGGAAGATCGGCCTGCCGGTGATCCTCGCCGCGATCGGCGCGACGGTCCTGATCGTCGCGGCCGTCCTGGGCGGCTTCTTCCTCAGCGGCGGCTCCTCCGACGGGGCCGACAACGTACGAGACGTGACCACGCCTCCGGCGACCGTGGAGGACGTCACCCCCCGTCCCTCCGAAGAGGACACGGAAGACGTGCCCATCGAGGCGCCCGTCGTACCCGAGTACACGCCCGAACGGCAACCGAGCGTTCCCACGGAGACCCCCAGCCCGGACCCCGAACCCAGCGATGGGGAGACGGACCCCGAACCCGAGCCGGGTGACGGCGACTCCGAGGGTCCCGGCGAGGGGACCGACCCCGTGACGCCTCCCGACGAGGAGGACCCCCCTCCCGGTGGCGGCGGTGACAACGGCGACAACGACATCGTGACGAGGCAATGAGCGAAAGACGCTCTGAATAGAAGGTCCGCACGCGGGCCCGGTGAGAACAAGGATCAGTACACGACATGTCCCAACCCCGGCTCTTCGGCGGGCGCTACGAACTCGACGCTACCGTCGGGCGCGGCGGCATGGCCGAGGTCTACCGCGCGCGCGACCTGAGACTCGACCGCCTCGTCGCGGTCAAGACCCTCAGGCACGACCTGGCCCGCGATCACGTGTTCCAGGCCCGGTTCCGACGGGAGGCGCAGTCCGCCGCCTCCCTGAACCACCCCGCGATCATCGCCGTCTACGACACCGGCGAGGACATGATCGACGGGCTCTCGATCCCGTACATCGTCATGGAGTACGTGGACGGTCGGACCCTCAAGGAACTCCTCGACGACGACCGCAAGCTCCTGCCCGAGCGCTCCGCCGAACTCGTCGACGGCATCCTCAAGGCGCTGGAGTACAGCCACGACAACGGGATCGTCCACCGGGACATCAAGCCCGCCAACGTGATGCTGACCCGCAACGCCGAGGTCAAGGTCATGGACTTCGGCATCGCCCGGTCCATGGACGACAATCAGGCGACCATGACCCAGACCTCGCAGGTCATCGGTACCGCCCAGTACCTGTCACCGGAACAGGCCCGCGGTGAGCGGGTGGACCCGCGCAGCGACATCTACTCGACCGGGTGCGTGCTCTACGAACTGCTGACCGGCCGGCCCCCCTTCACCGGCGACTCCCCGGTGTCCATCGCCTACCAGCACGTCCGCGAGGAGCCGGTGCCGCCGTCCGAGGTGGACCCGCAGGTGCCGGAGTGGCTGGAGGACATCACCCTGCGGGCGATGGCCAAGGACAGGGACCAGCGGTACCAGAGCTCGGCGGAGATGCGCGCCGACATCCAGCGCGGTCTGGCCGGCATGCCCACGCAGGCGGGCACCATGGCGATGGCGGCGGCCGGGGCGACGACGATGCTGCCGCCCGCCGACGACCGCTATGACGACCGGTACGACGACGACTACGACGACTACGAGGACCAGAAGAAGAACAACGCGGGCAAGATCGCGCTGTGGGCCCTCCTGGGGATCGGCGTGCTCGCCTCCATCGTCCTGGTGTTCTGGTTGCTCAACCGGGGCCCGGGGGAGGCGGAGCAGGAGGCCGTTCCGGACGTGGTCGGCTCCACGGTCGAGGAGGCCCGCGCGGACCTGGAGGCTCTCGGATTCGACAACGTCAGCGAGGAACAGCGCGCCGATTCCGAGGCCGAGGCGGGCACGGTCGTGGAGACCGATCCCGAAGCGGGCAGCGAGATCGCCGTGACCGAGCAGATCGTCCTCTATGTCTCCAGCGGGCCCGACGCGCGGGAGATCCCCTCGGTGGAGGGGCAGAGCGAGGCCGACGCCCGCAGCACGCTCGGCGAGGCGGGCTTCGAGAACATCTCCTCCGAGCAGCAGTCGCACGCGAGCATCGCGTCCGGGCAGGCGATCGGCACCGACCCGTCCGCCGGAGACGCGGTCGCCCCGGACACCGAGATCACGCTGTACGTCTCCAGCGGGCCGCAACAGGTGGAGGTCCCCGACCTCCAGGGGATGACCCGCGACCAGGCCCAATCCGCCCTCGACCAGCGTGGTCTGGTGGCCTCGTTCCACGAGGTGGAGGACGCGTCCGCACCTCCGAACACGGTCACCGCCCAGTCCATCCAGAGCGGCCAACAGGTCGACCCGGGCACCACGGTGACGGTGACGGTGGCGATCGCCCCGGCCCAGCCCGATCCGCCGACGGATCCCGAGCCGCAGGACCCGCCGCCGGACACCGGGGAACCGACCGACCCCGAGGAACCGGAGACGGAACTGGACGGACTCGTGTTCGGACCGGGCCGGCAGGACTGACAC
This sequence comes from Nocardiopsis sp. N85, assembly GCF_028882275.1. Taxonomy (GTDB): domain Bacteria; phylum Actinomycetota; class Actinomycetes; order Streptosporangiales; family Streptosporangiaceae; genus Nocardiopsis; species Nocardiopsis lambiniae. The sequence continues at coordinate 8,381 of NZ_JARBUT010000022.1, read as the reverse complement.
GTGAGCGGGGCCGCCCCTGGAGGGGCGGCCCCGTCGCCGTTGTGCCCGCCCCTGGGGTGACACCGCGGTCCCTCCTGGGCGTAGACTGTGTTTCCGTTCTGACCGGCCCCACCCGTACTGGAGCAGCGACCGTGCCCAAGTCCCGCAACGATCGCAAGAAGAAGGTCGTTTACACACCGCCTCCTTCGAAGGAGAAGCCCAAGGTCAGCCCGCGTTGGCTGGTGCCGACCATGCTGGGCTTCTTCATCCTGGGCATCCTGTGGATCGCGGTCTTCTACATCGCGGGTCAGTACGTGCCCTACATGCAGGACCTGGGCAACTGGAACCTCGCCGTCGGCTTCGCCGGCATCATCGTGGCCATCGTCCTGGCCACCCGCTGGCACTGACCCCCCGCGCCGGGCACGACGCCCCGGCCGCGCCGATCCCCGCAGGGGCCGGCGCCACCGCGATCGTCACCGGGTCGCCCGCGCGGGTGGGCGGCCCTCATCACGACGCCCCGCGACCGGGCCGGTCCGCGGCCGTGAACACTCGACGAAGGCCCCCGAGGGCGACCTCGGGGGCCTTCGTCGTGGCCGGATCCGTCAGGAGCCGTACAGAGCGGTGAGCAGCACCGGTGACGTGTACACCAGGGCCACGAGCACCACTCCCAGCACCACCATCGCCCCGATGTGGACGAGGCCCCTGGTGCTCGGGGAGGCGGACCGTCCGGGCAGATGGGCGAAGACCGCGCCCAGCAGCGCCCCGACGACCAGACCTCCGATGTGGGCGGTCCAGGAGATCCCCGGGAACAGGAACGTGATGACGAGGTTGATCCCGAGCAGGATCGCGATCATCCGCACGTCCAGACCGAGCCTGCGCCCGATCACGAACACCGCGCCGAAGAGCGCGAAGATCGCCCCCGAGGCGCCGATGGCCAGTGTCTGCGGCGCCGCCAACAGGGTCAGCACCGAACCGCCGAGCGCGCCCAGGACCCACAGGGTCAGGAAGCGGCCGTGGCCCAGCCACCGTTCCAGCTGCGGCCCGAGGACGTACATGGCCCACCCGTTGAACAGGATGTGCCACAGGCTCCCGTGCAGGAAGGCGGAGGTGATGAGCCGGTACCACTCATCGCGGAACGCCACCCCTCCGCCCCACATGCCCAACTCCCGCACCAGGGAAGAATCCCAGGCGTTCAGCGGCGAGGACGCCGTGAGCATCTGGGCGACGTAGCCGACGCCCATCAGTCCGAGGATCGCCCAGGTGACGTAGGGCGCGTTGATGGTCCCGCCCCCGAAGGGGGTACGGGTCCGGCGCACCGCACGATTGCCCTCCGCCACGCAGTCGGGGCAGTGCTGCCCCACCGACGCCGTCACCATGCAGTCCGGGCAGATGGGCCGGTCGCACCGGCTGCACCCCAGCCGTGTCACCCGGTCCGGGTGCCGGTAGCAGGTGCGTCGGGCGGGCGGCTCCGGCTCTGGAACCGCCCCTGACGGCGGTGGCGAGGCGGTCATGGGCGGGGGCTTCCTCCTGTGCTCGGCGTTCTCATCGGTCTTCCCAGCGGCTCCTCGTCGCTTCCCGCCGTGTACTAGCGGGTGATCTCGATGCTGTTGATCACCACGTCCTCACGGGGACGGTCCTGGGCGTCGGTGGCCATCCGGGAGATGGCCTGGACGATGTCGTCGCCCTCGACGACCTCACCGAAGATGGTGTGGCGGCCGTCGAGCCAGTGCGGCTTCTCGACGGTGATGAAGAACTGGGAGCCGTTGGTGCCCGGACCGGCGTTGGCCATGGCCAGCAGGAAGGGGCGGTCGAAGCGCAGCTTCGGGTGGAACTCGTCCTTGAAGGTGTAGCCGGGGCCGCCGCGACCCGTGCCGAGCGGGTCACCGCCCTGGATCATGAAGCCCTCGATGACACGGTGGAAGACCGTGCCCTCGTACAGGCTGCCGCTGCCGGGCTTGCCCGTGGCGGGGTCCATCCACTGCTTGGAGCCATCGGCCAGGCCGATGAAGTTGGCGACCGTCTCGGGCGCCTCCTCCTCGAAGAGCCGGATGACGATGGTTCCCTTGGAGGTGTTCAGCCGCGCGGTGGGCTGACCCGTGGAGTCCGACACCTGAGTGCCTTTCGGTCGACTTCGTTGACGTGATCACGTTACCCGTCCGACACGCGGACTTCGGCGTAACCCGGCGAGACCGGGGCAAACGCACTTCACGTCCCGGTACGTCCGACTCTCGCCCCGGATGCGGGCTCACCCTGTCGGCGGTGTCGAAGCACAGATCGCCGACTCAGAGGACGTATGTTGAGATAACACCCGGATAACGGGGAAGGAGGACGGGAGACCCGGACGCGAGTCGTCGGTACACCCGTCGTCCGTTCCGGGTGAGATCGCATGAATCGGTGAACGACCGAAGGAGCTGACGACGTGCCTATCACTGCAAAGCGCCGCAAGGCCCGCAAGGAGGCCGAGGCGGCCCTCGCTCGCCTTCAGGGCCTGGCGAAGGACAGGGCCGACCGGATCGGCCCGTACGCGGACCAGGCTCGGGAACAGGCGGCACGCACGCTCCTCCAGGCCCGCGGTTGGACCGCGCCCCGGCTGGAGAACGCGGCCCTGCGAGTCGAGGACACCGTGGCACCCCGGGTCGCCGGGCTGCTCACGGCCGCGGCCCAGCGGGTCGATCCCGTTCCGGCCCGACGCGGACTGCGCCTCGGCGGACGTCGCGTCCCCCGCGGCGTCCTGATCGGGGGAGCCGCCCTGGCGGGCGGTGTGCTCGTGTACTCGCTGATCCGGATGCGTCAGGCATCCCAGGACGCCGAGTGGCAGGAGCACCTGGACCAGGCTCGGGAGCAGGTCAGGGAGACCCGCGAGAACCTGGAGGAGAAGGTCTCGAAGACGGCCGACAAGGCGGCGGACAAGGTCGAGAAGACCGCCGACGCCGCCAAGGAGAAGGCTCAGGACGCCAAGGAGACGGTGAAGACCGCCTCCGGCGACCGCTCGAAGGAGAACGGTCGTCCCGGGCGTTGACGAAGCGATGAGCGCCGGGTGCGGACGATGAGGTCCCGCCCGCGCTCCTCCCCCTCTCCCCTGAGGGTCTACTCCGCGGACGCGCTCAGTCGTCCTTGAGGATGCGGAACCTGTCGGGCATCGGGTAACGCCAGTCCTTCCCCATCAGGGAGGCGATGGTACCGATGGCCGGCAGGATCGCCCACCCGAGGACGATGAACAGCAGCATGAACGCCGGTACCACCAGCCAGATCAACAGCAGGCTGACGACCGAGCCGATGAGGCAGGCCAGCTGGAAGTTGAGCGATTCCATCGCCTGGCGCCGGATGTAGGGCGAGACCTGGTCCCCGATCAGGAACAGCAGCAACGGTGTGACGATCGGGAAGAAGTAGTTCCCCGCGTGGCCGACCCCGGCCACGACGCGCTCCACCGCGGTGCTCTCGATCGGGTCGCCCGCCTTGGCGGCACCGGAGACGGGCCCCGCGGTGCGACCGTTCGAAGAGAAACCCAGATCCTGGGTGAGGGGTTCGAGGTCTGCGCCGTACTTGGCGCGCATCGCCTGGTCGAGGCGCTCCTCGAACTCGTCCTCGTCGAGCTGTCCCTGACTGTAGGCCTCACGGAGCACCTCGGCGACGGCGTCCCGATCGGTGTGGGTCAAGCGGATCTGTGGCCGGGGGCGCTCCCAGGCGCGCCTCACCGGGTATTGAGGATCCTGCACGGCCATTTCCCTCTTCCCCCGCACGTCGGGAGTGCGACCGTACGGTCGCACTCCCTCCATGATGGGCGATGGGCGGCGGTTACGGTATCGGGATCGTCCCTGATCCTCCCCTGATCCGCCCCTCCTCCTCAGGTCGGATCGTCGGCCCCCGGACCCCCCGACCTTCGTCGGTGCGCGTACCGGGTCGACCGGTTGTCGCGGGGCCGTGACCCCCTGGTGCGCGATCGCGCCCGCCGAGGCTCTCCCCTCCTCGGCCGTGCCACCGTCCCGGACGACGTGCGCACCCCCGCGCGGGGCGCGCCCTCTCCCATGCCCGGGCGGCCGCACGTCCCCCTAGCTGTGGGCGACGACCGGCGTCGACGCGCCGTGGGCGGGCTCCTGCCGATCCCGCTTCTCCTCATAGCGGCGTTCGGCGCTGGTCAACAGGTCGTACCAACTGGTGACGTCCTTGCGGCGGCGCAGAAGGGCGCGCCGTTCGCGCTCGGTCATGCCTCCCCAGACACCGAACTCGATGCGGCTGTCCAAAGCCTCGGCGAGGCACTGGGTACGGACCGGGCAGCCCCGGCAGATCAATTTGGCGCGGTTCTGCGCCGCCCCCTGGACGAACAGGGCGTCCGGATCGATCTCCCGGCATTTGGCACGGGCCGCCATCTTCTCATTCCACATGTTGCCCCACTCCCAAGATCAGCATGTGTGGTGATCGGACCCACCGGCAGACATCGCCGGCGGGGAAGGAGGACGCGGGCCGAATCCGAGGACGGGAACAGGCTCGGGCGGGGGGCCGCCCGACCCGGCTTCGGGGGTCGATCGTTTCGGCGCGCTGCCTTCCTTGTTGTCGCTGGTGTCGAAACTACGGATCGTCTCAGTTCACCAACAGACCCCAACTGGCCTATTTCTCATATGGCCCAGTAGGACCATTGCACCTAGATGGAGTGTCATCATACACACACGGAGAGTTACACCACATCAGAGAAGGGGTCAGTCGTGACCCTAGCGAAACGCACCCGGGCGACTATTCCGCAATAAGCCGGATGACCTGCGGTTTCATCTCGGCCCACGAGCGACCCTCGCGGACCGGACGGACGTCACCGAAGTGGGTCACTCGGCCCCGACCTCACCCGAACGGACTATGTGACCACCCATGGCACACACGCTCCGCAACCCCACAGGACGCCCATTTCGCGCAGGGAGCGGATCACCCTTCCCTACTGATTAGTAACAGAAACAGTTCGTCGCACTTTGCGCTCGAAGTCCTTATTCCATCTGGTCACAGGTCCCCAACTCGCATTTTCCGTGCTTATCCGCCAAAAGGTCGAATACCACCGAATGGGATCGTAGGGGGTTCGGAGTGAACACGTGTCCCCCCGGCACCATCAGGTCGGGCCGAAAGTCATCGGGGAAGCCGGCGGCCTCGTCGATCCGGGCGCGGCCCTGGTCGGCCGCCGAGAGGGAACCACACGCCTCGGCGGGCGCGAGGTCCGGGCGTCAGGCCCCGGGAACGCGAAACGGGGACCCCCCGAAGGGAGTCCCCGTCACGTTCTCGATCTGCGCGTATCCGCAGTGGAGCCAAGGGGAGTCGAACCCCTGACCTCCGGTATGCAAATCTCGCGCAAGCGGATTTACCACCTGCAACAACACGGAATGGCAGCGGTCTACCTGCGAAAACTCGCACTCCCATATACCGCGTCATCCCCGGCTGTACCGCTGTCATCCGTACTAAATGCGTACCGGAAACAGGGGCGCCCGATCAGGTCTGCTCACCTGGTCGGGCGCAGCGGCCGGGCCTCCTGAGAAGGCCCAAGCCATGAACCACGTTACCCCCGCCCACAACGGCACCCCCGTGGCCAACGACGTGCCGCTGTCCATCACCACCGCCCAACTCCCGCCCGGCGACGTCCTCCGCGCCTACACGATCCCCGGCGTCCCCGGCCGCGTTCACCACCTGGTCGTGGTCAACGACGGCACGACCGTTGCCGCGTTCACCCGCGCGTGCCGTCACCTTGCCGCGCCGGTCCGCTCCCTGGCGTTCGCCGCCCTGGGCGTGCCCGACCCCGACACCGACCCCGCCGGACACGAGGTGGCCCGGTGGTGGGCGCCCGGACAGCCGTTCACCCTCGACACCGTGGTCGAGATCGAGCGTGCCGGACGCCTTGCCGTCTGGCCGCACCACGGCACGTTCACGGCGGTGACCCGATGAGCCACCCCACCAACGGCAACCCCGCACAGGAAACGGCCGGGCTGCGCGCCCTGCTCGACGCCGTCCACGACGCGCTCGACGTCCCTGCGGGTGCCTGCCCCACCATGGCGGAGACACGCGAACTCACCCGCGATCGGGTCCAGGCCGTGAAGGTCGCGATCGGCGACCCGGGAGACCCTGCCGAGCGCGCCGTTTGGCTGCGCCGCTACGTGGCCGAGCACATGCCGCTGCCCGCCCGTGAGGTGACCCGGTGAGGGGCGGGAACGGTGTCGCGTGGTTGGCGTTCGTGACCGGCGCCGTGGTGTCCGTGGGCGCGAACGTCCTGCACGCCCTCGATGGCGAAGGTCCGGTCGAGGCTGGGCAGGTCATCGCGTCCGGGTGGGCGCCCGTCGCCCTCCTCCTCGTCGCCGAGTTGGTCGCCCGCGCCCGCAACGCCGGGCCGTGGTGGATCGTCGCCCTGCGCTGGATCGGCACGGGTGTGGTGGCCACGGTGGCGGCGGTGGTGTCCTACGGGCACATGCGGGACCTGTTGCTGTCCTACGGCGAAACGGCGTTGGTGGCGCACCTGTTGCCGCTGTCCGTCGACGGCCTGTTGTTGGTCGCCTCGCTGGCGCTCGCCGTGCCGAAGGACGACGGCAAGGCGCCCGCGCCGGGCGGGGAGGGGCGGCCGGTGGCCGTACCGGGGCGTGCCGCCCTCGTGCCGACCGTGGGAGCCGACGACGGTCGGGCGGTGGTGACGGTGCCGCTCGACGACGCCCAGGGCGACGACGGCGACGCTCCCGGGGACGACAGGGCGGCGGCCCGGCAGGCGTTCCGTGCCGCTCTTGCCGTCGGGGAGCGGTTGACCGGCCGGGAGCTTGCCGCGCGGTTCGGTAAGTCGGAGCGGTGGGGGCGCGACCGCATCCGGGAGTGCGCGGCCGGGTGACGCCCATGACGTGAACGGGGCCGGTCCCTCTCCAGGGGCCGGCCCTTTTGCCGTCCCCGGATTCCTCCTGACAAAGAGGAAAGCCCCGACCTACCCTGAGAGTGCGACCAATCAAGGAAAGGCGGGGCCATGCCTCTACAGGATACCTCCGTAGCCGATCGGCTCATAGAACTCCGTCGGCGACGCGGTCTCACCCAAGAAGGGCTTGCGGAACAGGCCGGAATCAGCGTCGGCGTCATCCGCAAGATCGAGCAAGGCGGCACGGCCCGGATCGAGAACTATCACCGCATCGCCCGGACCCTGGGCGTGCGCACGGTGTGGTTCATGACCCCCGAAGCGCCGGCCCCGCGGGTCGACGACCAGCGAGACGCCGTGCTCGCCGACATCCGGTCCGCCGTCAATCCGCCGTTGGGGTTGCGGGGCCGCCTCTACCCCGACGACGACGTGCCCCCGAACCTGGGGTTGTTGGAGCGCGCCGTGTCGTCCGTGGCGGCTCACTACCAAGCCGACCGGTACGACGACGTGGCGCGGCTGTCCCCCGCTCTCGTGCGGTCCGCTCACGCCCACGTGGCCCTGTTGGAGGGCTCCGAGAAGACAGAGGCGATCCGGCTTCGCGCGGACGCTCTCCAGTTGACCGCGCGCTACCTGATCCAGATTCGAGAGCACGACCTGTCCCTCATCGCCCTTCGGGACGCGCTCACCGACGCTCTCACCGTGGGGGACCAGGCGCTTGCCGCGGCGTGCATCGGCGAACAGGGGTGGGCGCTCATGCGGCAAGGCCGGTTCGATGACGTGGAACGCCTGTGCGCGGACACCGCCGATGCGCTGGAACCCTCGAAGCTTTCCAAGGCCGGCAAGGACATCGTGGCGGCCTGGGGGTACATCCTCATGCGCGCTGGCGCCGCGGCCGTCCGCAACAACCGCCCTGACGAGGCCCGGGAGTACCAGGCCCTCGCGCAGACCGCGGGGGAGTTGGTCGGCGACGAGATCGCGACAGCGGGGCACATGCGGTTCGGCCGGGCGACGGCGCTGATGAACGGCATGCAGAATGAGTTGATCGCGGACCGGCCGGACCGGGCGTTAGAGATCGTCGAGGAGATCCGGCCGCGACAGGGGCAGACCACGGCGAACACGCAACAGCGGTACGCGCTCGACCAGGCGGCGGCTCACCTCCGGTTGCGCAACGTCGACCGGACCACAGAGATCATGCTTGGGTTGAAAAGCCGTGCGCCGTCGTGGTTCCGGCAGCAGCAGGCGGCCCGGGACATTGCCGAGGACCTGTTGGAACAGGCCAAGAGGATGCCCAGCAGCGAACACCGGGAGGTCGCTGAGTTCCTCGGTGTGGCCTGAACAGTAGGGGTACTACGTAGCGTGGCAGTTCTGGGGCTGTGGCCCGGGAACTGTCATGTTCTGTGTCTGTAGCGGTCGCCACACCATCCGTAGCGTCGTCATCACCACGACTTCCCCCTGAGGTGAGCGATGATGATCGACCAGCACGCCCGAGAGCGTGCGGCCCTGCACGGGCACCCGTCCGCTATCGAGATCATCGCGGCCGACTACCCCG
>NZ_JARBUT010000021.1 GCF_028882275.1 Nocardiopsis sp. N85 | reverse complement strand
ACCCGACCGAGTTTACATGGTCGAAGCGGTGCTTCGAACCGGTGAACTTCGGAAGGGAGGTGGACCGGCCCGTCCGCGTGATCGCGTCCGGCTCGCTCGGTCTTGGCCAACACTACCCCTCTCGGGGAGTGCTCGTGACGTGTTCGCCGATCCTTGCCCGTGTCGTGCCTTACAGCCAGCGGACAAAAACGACAGAGGCCCACAGAACTCCTTGTGGGCCTCAGGTCTCGGCTTCGATCCCCCGAATCCGGCGGATCAGAGCTTCTCGATCGGGGCGTACTTGACCAGGAAGTCCTTCTCGCCGATGTCCGCGCCGAAGTCGACGCGGGCCTTGGTCTTGTCCCCCGTGCCCTCCACGAGTTGGACCCGGCCCATGCCGAACGAGTCGTGGTTGACCAGGTCGCCCACGCTCAGGGACGGCGCCTCGGTCGTGCGCGCGGCGGCCTTCCTGCTCCCGAAGGTGCTCCCGAAACCCTCCCCGCCGAAGCCCGAGCCGCGGCGGGCCCCGCCGATGCCGCGACCGGGCGGGGCGCTCAGCACCGTGGCCTCGCCCCGGCGCCAATCGACCAGCGACGGCGGGATCTCGTCCAGGAACCGGGACGCCGGGTTGTACGACGGGCTGCCCCAGGCGCTGCGCACGGCGGCGCGGCTCACGTAGAGGAGGCGTTCGGCCCGGGTCAGGCCCACGTACGCCAGACGGCGCTCCTCCTCCAGCTGGGTCTTGTCGCCCAGGGTCCGCATGTGCGGGAACACACCGTCCTCCAACCCCGTCAGGAACACGACGGGGAACTCCAGCCCCTTGGCGGAGTGCAGGGTCATCAGGGTGACCACCCCGCCCTCGGCATCGGCGTCCGGGAGCTGGTCGGTGTCGGCCACCAGGGAGATCCGTTCCAGGAAGTCCACCAGGGTGGGCTCGGCCTCCTCGACCGTTCCCGGCCCCTCCTCCCCCTCCAGGGCCGCCTCGTCCTCCAGCAGCGCGGAGAAGGTGTTCTCGAACTCCCGGGCCACGTCCACGAACTCCTCCAGGTTCTCCACCCGGCTCTCGTCCTGGATGTCCTTGGACTCGGTGAGTTCGGACAGGTACCCGGTCTTGGCCAGCACCATCTCCACGATCTGCGACGGGGTGGATCCGGGGACCCCCGCGGCGAGTTCGTCCAGGAGCGCGGTGAAGTTGCGGACCGCGTTGACCGAGCGGGTCGCCATCGCCGGCACCTCCTCGACCCGGCGCAGGGCCCGGGCGAACGTGATGCGCTCGCGGGCGGCGAACAGTTCGAGGGACTCCTCGGCGCGGGCGCCGATGCCGCGCTTGGGAACGTTGAGGATGCGCCGCAGGCTGACGGTGTCCTCCGGGTTGGCCAGGACCCGCAGGTAGGCGAGGATGTCGCGGATCTCCTTGCGCTCGTAGAAGCGCACTCCGCCGACGATCTTGTACGGCAGGCCCATCCGGATGAACACGTCCTCGAAGACCCGGGACTGGGCGTTGGTGCGGTAGAACACCGCGACCTGGCTCGGGGTGATCGAGCCGTCGTCGGTGAGCTGGTCGATCTCCCCGACGACGAACGCGGCCTCGTCGTGTTCGTTGTCGGCGACGTAACCGACGATGGGCGTGCCCTGGCCCTGTTCCGACCACAGGTTCTTCGCGGGCCGTCCCTCGTTGCGCTCGATGACGGCGTTGGCCGCCGACAGGATCGTCTGGGTGGAGCGGTAGTTCTGCTCCAGGAGGATCGTGCGCGCGTTCGGGAAGTCGCGTTCGAACTCCAGGATGTTGCGGATGGTCGCGCCCCGGAACGCGTAGATGGACTGGTCGGCGTCACCGACCACGCACAGCTCGGAGGGCGGGACGACCGCGGTGTCGGGGTCGCTCTCCACGCCGACCAGTTGGCGGATGAACACGTACTGGGCGTGGTTGGTGTCCTGGTACTCGTCGACCATGACGTGCCGGAAACGGCGCCGGTAGTGCTCGGCCACGTCCGGGAACATCTGGAGCAGGTTGACCGTGACCATGATGAGGTCGTCGAAGTCCATGGCGCCGGCCTCGTGCAGACGGCGCTGGTACAGCTTGTAGGCCTCGGCGAGCTTCTTCTCCTGCTCGGTCTGGGCCTGCTCGGCGAACGTGTCGTAGTCGACCAGTTCGTTCTTGAGGTTGGAGATCTGGGCGGAGAAGGACTTGGGCGGGAACCGCTTGGGGTCCAGGTCCATCTCCTTGCAGACGAGCTGCATGAGCCGCGCGGAGTCGGCGGAGTCGTAGATGGTGAACCCGCTCGGGTAACCGAGACGGTGCGCCTCCCGGCGCAGGATGCGCACGCACGCCGAGTGGAAGGTCATGGTCCACATGCTGGCCGCGGCCCGGGCCCCGAGGAGGGCCGAGATGCGCTCGCGCATCTCGGCGGCGGCCTTGTTGGTGAACGTGATCGCGAGGATCTCTCCGGGACGCACCCCCCGGGCCGCCATCAGATACGCGATGCGGTGGGTGAGGACGCGGGTCTTGCCCGACCCGGCGCCCGCCACGATGAGGAGCGGGCCGCCGCCGTGGGTGACCGCCTCGCGCTGCGGACCGTTCAGACCTTCGAGAAGCTGCTCTTGGGAGGACACGGGTTCCAGGTTACGACCGTCGGGCGACAACACCGCCCGCCACCGCCGGCTCACGGTGCTTCGCGGCCGGATCGGATGTTCGTCCGGTTTAGTCTGTTTCTCTGTTCCGGGCCCTCGTGTGAGCGGGGGCCGTCACTCTTGTTCGGGGGGTCTCCACATCATGCGCGTGTTCGTCGACTGCGATCCGGGGATCGATGACGCCGTCGCCCTCGCCTATCTCGCCGCACGACCCGAGGTCGAGATCGTGGGCATCGGCGCGGTGTTCGGCAACGGCGGCGTCGACGTGACGGCGGACAACGCCCTGCGGCTCTTGGAGCTGTACGGGCGACCGGGCGTCCCGGTGGCGGTGGGCGCGTCCCGGCCGCTGGTGCAGTCGCCCCGGTTGGCCCCGCACGTCCACGGTGACAACGGTCTGGGCGGGGTGGAACTGCCCGCGCCCACCGGTGGGCCGGTGGCGGAGAGCGCGGCGGAGCTGCTGGTACGGCTGGCCCGGGAGTACCCCGGCGAGCTGGACGTGCTGGCGGTGGGCCCGTTGACCAACCTGGCGATCGCGCTGGGGCTGGAGCCGGGACTGCCGGGTCTGGTGCGCAAGCTGGTCGTGATGGGCGGCGCGGTGCGGGTGCCCGGCAACGTGTCCTCGCACGCCGAGGCCAACATCGCCAACGACCCGGAGGCCGCGGAGGCGGTGTTCGCCGCGGGGTTCGACCTGGACCTCGTGGCGTTGGACATCACCATGAAGACGGTGGCGACCACGGAGTGGCTGGAGGAGCTGAAGGGGGTGCCGGGTGAGAAGGCCGGGCGCACCTCGGAGTTCCTGGACTTCTACGCCGACTTCTACAAGGGGATCTTCGGTGTGCGTCAGTGCGCGATGCACGATCCGTTGGCCGCGGCGGTGCTGGTGGACCCGTCCCTGGTGACGGAGGCCTTCGAGGCCCCGGTACGGGTGGAACTGGCCGGCGCGCTGACGCGCGGGATGACCGTCGCGGATCTGCGGCTGCGTCCCGGTGGGGACGAACGGCGTCCGGCGCGGGTGATCACGGGCGTGGCCGAGGAGGAGTTCCTGGGCCGGATGCTCGACTCGCTGCGCTGACCGCGCGGACCGGCCTCCCCGGGGCCCGCGGGCCCCGGGGGGCTCAGACGAGTCTGCGGGCGGTCGCCCACCGGCTGAGTTCGTGCCGGTTGGAGAGCTGGAGCTTGCGCAGCACCGACGAGACGTGGGTCTCCACCGTCTTGACGGAGATGAACAGCTCCTTGGCGACCTCCTTGTAGGCGTAGCCCCGGGCGATGTGCCGCAGCACCTCGCGTTCGCGCTGGGTGAGGCGGTCCAGTTCGGGGTCCACAGGCGGGGCGTCGGTCGCCGAGAAGGCGTCCAGGACGAACCCGGCCAGGCGCGGGGAGAACACGGCGTCGCCGTCGGCCACCCGCACGATGGCGTCGGCCAGTTCCTTGCCGGAGATGGTCTTGGTGACGTAACCGCGGGCACCGCCGCGGACCACGCCGATGACGTCCTCGGCGGCGTCGGAGACCGACAGGGCCAGGAAGCGGATCTGCGGGTGGCGGGCCAGAACACGGCGTAGCACCTCGACCCCGCCGCCGCCGGGAAGGTGCACGTCGAGCAGGACCAGGTCGGGCCGGGCCTGTTCGATCACGTGCACCGCGCTGTCGACGTCTCCGGCCTCTCCGATCACCTCGACGGAGTCTCCGAGTTCGCCACGGACGCCACTGCGGAACAGGCGGTGGTCGTCCACGATCACGACGCGGGGAACCGCGTCACCGTCATTGAAGGTCGTGCTGCTGTCGTCTCCCACAACGGGAACTCTACCCATGGCTCGGGCACCTCTACATCTGGGGAATGCGGGGCATGCGCAACTGCACCTCGGTGCCCTCGCCGGGAGCGGTGCGGATGCGCGCGGATCCGCCGTGGCGGTCCATCCGGCCCAGGATGGAGCCGCGCACGCCCATGCGGTCCTCGGGGACGTCGTCGAGGTCGAATCCGGCGCCCCGGTCGCGCACGAACACCAGGACCTCCTCCGGTTCGACCTCGCCGAACACGGAGATGGTGTCGGTGCCGGCGTACTTGGAGGCGTTGACCATGGCCTCGCGGGCGGCGCGGAGCATGGCGTGCAGTCCGTCGTCGACCGGACAGTCGCCCACGCACACCACGTCGATGGGTACGCCGTGCTCCTCCTCGACCTCGGCGGCGACGCGTTCCAGGGCCGGGGAGACGGTGGTCTCGGCGTCGGCGGGTCGCTGGTAGAGCCAGCTGCGCAGGGCGCGTTCCTGGACCCGGGCGAGGCGTTGGACCTCGCGGGCGTCATCGGCGCGGCGCTGGATGAGGGTGAGGGTGTGCAGGACGGAGTCGTGGATGTGGGCGGCGAGCTCGGCGCGTTCGGCGTTGCGGATGCGTTCGCGGCGTTCGGCGTCGCGTTCGCGGATGAGGCCGATGATCCAGGGGGCGACGATGAGCGAGACGCCGGCGAGCAGGGTGAACGCGAAGGTCAGGCCGGCGCGGGCGTTCTGGAGTTGTTCCTGGAAGATCAGGAACCCGATGACGCCGATGACGACGAGGAGCACTCCGGCGCCGGCCCGCATGAGTCCCTTGCCGCCGCCCCGGCCGACGGTGCTGGTCATCCATTCGTCGCGCTGGTTGGGGTTGGCCTGCTGCCACAGGATGACGCCGCCCAGGGTGCCGAACACGACGAACCACAGGAGCGGGTCGAAGACGCCGCCGAAGAGCAGGAAGAGGAAGCCGAGCCCGGCGGCCAGGCCCAGGTAGGCGACGAGCTGGGAGATGTCGCGGCCCTTGCGCCGGTTGTCGGCGGTCCTGGCCTCGGGGTCGCTCTCCCGTTCGGCGGTCTCGGCGGGAACGAAGAAGAACAGGGCGACGTAGACGGCGATGCCGATACCGCCGACGGCCAGGGCCATGAAGGCGAGCCGGACGACGATGGGATCCAGGCCCAGGTGGCGGGCCAGGCCCGCCGCGACACCGCCGAGGAGTCGTCCGTCGACCGCGCGGGTGAGTCGCGGGGTGTCCGCGACCGTGCTCGTCACCGGCCGATCACCGCTTCCGTTGTCCATGACTTCCGTCCGTGCGCGTGATGGTGTGCGGGGCGCACGGGTGCCCCCGCCGTACCAGCATGCACCGGGCGGCGGGCGGCGGACATCGGGGTGCGCCCCCCGGACGTGCCCTGGTCCGTGGTCAGGGTGGTGTCAGGGTCGTCCCGGATTCCCCTGGTCGACGCTTCGGGTGACCATGGGTGTGTGAGGAGAGTGCGGTGAGTGACCATGAGTGAGGGACCTGTCCCCCAGGGCTCCGGTGCGCCGGGGCCGAGCGCGGACCCGACGCCCGTCCGGGAGTTGCGCAAGGCGGACGGTGATCGGGTCCTCGCCGGTGTGTGCGCGGGTCTGGGGCACTACACCGATGTCGACCCCGTGGTGTGGCGTGCGGCGTTCGCGCTGACCGCGTTCGCCGGGGGCACGGGTGTGCTGTTGTACCTCTCCGCGTGGATGTTGATGCGCGACGCCCAGGGCGGTCCGGCGACCATCGAGCAGATGCTCGACCGGGGCATCCCGTCCCGGGCGGTGTTGAAGCTGTTGGCGTTGGGTCTGGCGGTGGCGACGGCGTTCAGTCTGGTCGGCGGGTTCGGCTGGTCGACGTTGGTGTTGGCGGTGCCGCTGGTGCTGGGCGTACTGGCGGCGCGCGGACGAGGGGTGGATCTGCGGACCTCGCTCACCGGTCTGGGCGAGGAGTTGCGCGCCAAGCGGCCGCCGCCGCAGCCGCCCGTTCCGGGGCCGGTTCCGACGTATTACAACCCGGCGCAGCCGTGGGCCTCGGCTCCGGCGGGGCCGGTGGACCTGGCGGTGGTGGCGGAGCGCACGTTGCGCGGCGGCGAGCCGGGTCCGGGCGGCGACGAGGAGGACGAGGGGCCCGGGGACGCCGCCGGGCGGCCGGAGCCCTCCGGGGACCAGGCGTGCCGACGGGGTTTCCCGTTGGGGTCGTGCGCGTTGTGGACCCTGGTCGCGGCCGCCGTGCTGGCGCCGATCATCGTGTTCGAGAGGACGTCGTCCCTGTGGAGCGCCGACACGGCGCGGTTGCTGCTGGGGCCCGAGACGGGTGTGTTCTTCCTGGCCGGGGGGCTGGGGCTCGTCGGTCTGTTCGCGGTGGTCGGCACCTGGGTCGGCAATCCGCGCGGGCTGGGGTTCTTGGGGGTGCTGTTGACGCTGGCGCTGGTGACGGTGTCCACGGTGGACGTGACCCGGATGCGGATCGGCGAGGAGGTGTGGCGGCCGACGACGGTCGCGGCGGCCGAGGCCGGGGATCACCGGTTGACGGTGGGCGACGTGACCGTGGACCTGACCGCGTTGGAGGACCTGGAACCCGGGGAGAGCGTGGACGTGTCGGCGGGGGTCGGCGCGGGCAGGGTGCTGCTGGTACTGCCCGACGACGCCCGGGTGGAGTTGACCGCGACGTTCGGCGCGGGTGTGCTCCAGGGTCCCGCCCCGGCCGGGGACGAGGGGGGTTCGGCGGGTGAGCGCTCCGGCCTCTCCGCGACGTTCGAGGAGGACTACGGACCGGTCCGGGAGACCGGGGACGACGAGGTCCCGCTGATCAGAGTCGACACCGACACGCGCGTCGGGGTTGTGGAGGTACTGCATGGCGAAGCGTAGAACCGATTGGGGGTCGCTGCTCGCGGGGGTGCTGTTCCTCGGTCTGGCCGTCGCGTTCGTCGTGCGGGGCACCGGAGACTGGGAGTTCGGCGTCTGGTGGGCGATCCCGGTGCTCGTCGTCGGGCTGGTCGCGGTCGGGGTGGTGCGGGCGCTACAGCGCTCGCGGGCCAGGACGCGGGTGGCGGCCGAACGGGCCGCCGCTCCAAGGGGTCCCGACGACGGGGAGTGACCGGATCGGCGACGACGGGGGCGCGACGGGGGCCGCGCCCCCGTCGTGTGCGTTCAGGGGTGTCGAACGGGGGATCGATCACGGGCCGGTCGTCAGGGGCGGGGGGCGTCGGCCGGGCGGTGCTCGGCGATGGCGGCGAAGCGTTCCACGTCCAGGGATTCGCCCCGCGCGGACGGGTCGACCCCGGCGGCGCGCAGAGCGGTCTCGGCGGCGGGGGCCGAGCCGGCCCAGCCGGCCAGGGCGGCGCGCAGGGTCTTGCGCCGCTGGGCGAAGGCGGCGTCGATCACCCGGAAGACCTCCTCGCGGGTGGCCTTCGTCTCGGGCCGTGGTCGGCGGATGAGTTCGACCAGCCCGGAGTCGACGTTGGGGGCGGGCCAGAACACGGTGCGGCCGACGGCGCCGGCCCGGCGGGCGCCGGCGTACCAGGCGACCTTGGCGGAGGGGACGCCGTAGATGCGGCCGCCGGGGGTGGCGGTGATGCGGTCGGCGACCTCCGCCTGGACCATCACCAGGACCCGTTCGAGGCTCGGCAGGAGTTCGAGCAGGTGCAGCAGGACCGGAACGGACACGTTGTAGGGCAGGTTCGCGACCAGCGCCGTGGGGGCCGGGCCGGGGACCTCGGCGATGCGCATGGCGTCGGCGCGGACGACCGTGAGCCGGTCGGCGAGTTCGGGGGCGTGGTCGGCGACGGTGCCGGGCAGGGCGTCGGCGAGCACCGGGTCGATCTCGATGGCGGTCACCGCGCGCACGTGCGGGAGCAGCGCCAGGGTGAGGGAGCCCAGGCCGGGCCCGACCTCCACGACGACGTCCCCCTCGCCGACCCCGGCGACCCTGACGATGCGGCGCACGGTGCCGTGGTCGATGACGAAGTTCTGCCCGAGGGTCTTGGTGGGCCGTACTCCGAGCCGCTCGGCCAGGACCCGCACGTCGGCGGGGGTGAGCAGGCGGGATCGTTCGTCGGGTGCGGGTGTCTGTGTCACCCCCACATCTTGCCAGGTCCCCGGGGAGGCGGATCCCCGGGGAGGGAGGGCGCGGCCGGGGTTCCGGAGGCCGGCGGGGGTGTCTTCCGTGGGCCGCCGGCCCGCCTTCCGGGGCGGGTGCCCGGGAGGCGGGCCGGCGTCGGTCGCGGGCCGGACGGGCGCGGCTCAGTCGAAGAGGTGGACGCCGCAGTGGGGCCACTGACTCTGCCAGTCGCCGCCGACGGCGTTGTAGAGCTGTTGGGCGCGTTGGGTCTGTTCCTGCGGGGTGGCCTCGGAGGGCAGGCCGGTGCCGCCCACGGACTGCCAGGTGGAAGGGCTGAACTGGTAGAGGCCGTGGTAGCCGCCCGCGGAGTTGACGGCGGAGGGGTTCCCCCCGGATTCGCACTGGGCGAGGGCCGACCAGTTGAGGTCGGCGGCCGCGCCGCCGCCGGCCGGGGGCGTGCCCTCGGGTGCCTTGGTGCCGATGTCGACGACGCCCTCGACGGGTGCGGTCACGACCTCCTCCTCCAGGACCCGTTCGACCTCCTCACCGTGGTGCAGGACGGTGGCGGTGACGACCCGCTTGACGCCGTCCTCGGGTTCGGTGACGGTCTCGCGTTCGCCTTCGGGCAGGTCGGGGTTCTCGCGTTCGACGATCTCCGCCTCGATGGGGATCTCCTCGGTGACGGGTTCGCCGAGGACCGGGACGACGCGGACGGTCATGTCGGGTGCGGCGGCCGTGTCGGGATCGGGGGTGACGATGTCGTGTTCGCCGAGGGTGACGTGGGCGGCGTCGAGGACGTCGGCGACGGTGTCCCCGGTGGACCGGGTCTCGGTGCGGACGGTGTCGCGCAGGACGACCATGCGCGGGGCGCGTTCGGCGGTGACGGTGAGTCCGTCGGTGGGGATGGGGGTGTCGTGGGCGGTGGAGAGGGCCACGCCCTCGGGGTCCAGGCCGATCTGGCGGAGGGCCTCGCCGAGGGTGGCGGCGTTGACGCTGTGGGCCAGGGGGTGGCCGTCGAGTTCGACGGTGAGGTCGCGGGGGGAGCGGACGAGGACGTGTTCGCCGGAGGTGATGGGGGCGTCGAGGGCGGGGGCGACCAGGTCGCCGTCGGCGAGGGTGATGTCGGCGGCGTCGAGGGTGTCGGCGACGGTGCCGCCGAAGGTGTGGACGGTGCGCTCGGTGCCGTTGACGTCGAGGACGACGGTCTTGTGGGCGGCCAGGGCGGTACCGCCCGCGCCGAGCGCGAGGGCGGCCGCGATGACGGCGGCCAGGAGCGGAGGGGGGAGGCGGCGTCGGGCGCGGCGACGGCCGCGGGGGCGGCGTCGGGTGGTCGTCCGGGTACGGGGCATGGCTGTTCCTGCGATTCCACTGGGAGAGGGACGTTCGGGGACCGTGCGGTGCCCCGTCGTTTCGGCGACCGTGTCGTGGCAGGTGGCGAGGGCGCCGTCGGCCGTCCGAGCATCGGACACATTAGCACCGGACCATTGTTCAATTTTCGGACTCACCGAAAATGGGGAGGGTAGGAGAAAAGAAAAGCGGCTTTTCATTACTTTCGCCCCGATGACCCTCCGGGCCCCTCCCTGGTGTCGCGAGGGCGGACCCGGCACAATGAACCGAACGTCGTTCTAATCCACACCCCTTCCTGGAGGCCGCGTACATGGGACCCCTCACCGGAATCCGCGTCGTCGAGTTCACCGGCATCGGACCGGCGCCGATGGCCGCCATGCTGTTGGCCGACCTGGGCGCCGACGTCGTCCGTCTCGACCGACCGCAGGCCGCCGAGGCGGTGAACACCGGTTTTCCCGGTCCCCACATGAGCGAGGGCCGCGCCGTCCTGGGCGCCGACCTGAAGTCCGAGGAGGGGCGGACCCTCGCCCGTGACCTCATCGAACGGGCCGACGTCCTACTGGAGGGTTTCCGGCCCGGGGTGATGGAGCGGTTGGGGCTGGGTCCCGAGACCTGCCTGGCCCTCAATCCCCGGCTGGTCTACGCCCGTGTCACCGGTTGGGGCCAGGACGGCCCGCTGGCCCTGACCGCCGGACACGACATGAACTACATCTCCGTCAACGGCGCCCTGCACGCCATCGGCCGTGCCGACGGCCCGCCGGTCCCTCCGATCAACCTGCTCGGCGACTTCGCGGGCGGCACCATGTTCACCGTCACCGGCGTCCTCGCCGCCCTGGTGGAACGCGGCTCCTCCGGGCGCGGCCAGGTCGTGGACGCCGCCATGATCGACGGTTCGTCACTGCTGATGTCGATGGTCCACGAGGACCGGGCCCGTGATTCGTGGAGCGACGAACGCGGGACGAACTACCTGGACACCGGCGCCCCCTGGTACGACGTCTACGAGTGCGCCGACGGCCGGTACGTGTCGGTGGGCTGTATCGAACCGCAGTTCTACGCGGCGTTCCTGGCAGGCACCGGGCTCGACGCGGAGGAACTGCCCGACCAGTGGGACCGGACGGGGTGGCCCCGGCTGCGCGAGCGGTTCGCCGAGGTCCTGCGCACCCGGAGCCGCGACGAGTGGGCGGCGGTGTTCGAGGAGGTGGACGCGTGCGTGATGCCGATCCTGTCCCTGGAGGAGGCCCCCGATCACCCGCACGTGCGGGCCCGGGGCACTCTGACCCGCGAGGGCGAGCGGGTCGTCCCGGGCCCCGCTCCGCGCTTCTCCCGTACCCCCGGCGGGGTCACCCGGGGACGTCCGCGGCCCGACACCGCCGAGGTGCTCAAGGGCTGGGGCCTGGCCCCCTGAACCGGGCCTTTCCGGATCGACCCGACGCACGAGGGTCCCGGACCGGATTCGGACGGAGCGGGCGAGTATCCCCCGATGGGGCCGCCGGGATCGCTAGGGTGAGCGACCAGTCAGGCTGAACGTGCGACGGGGGGTCCACGATGGCAGGACGGTTCGCCATGGCGGCGTCGGTGCGTCGGGGGACGGCCGACGCCCCACGGGCGGCGACCCGAGGGACCCGCGCCGCGGGGGCCGCGCGTCCGGGGACGATCGGCACGGTGCCGGCGCGCTGGTGCGCGTCGGCGGTGGCGGTCGCCGCCCTGCTGTGCGCCGCCCCGGCGGCGTGGGCGGATCCCGGTGGGGCACCGACCGCGGATGCGGACGGGACACGGGCGGCCGCGGCCCCTCAGACCCCGGGACGGCAACCGGACGTGCCCGGACACCGTGAGGAACCCGTGGTGCTCGTGGGAGTGCCGGGCCTGCTGTGGCAGGACATCACCCCCGAGCACACGCCCACCCTGTGGGAAATGGCGGGCCGGTCGGCCATCGGCAACGTGTCCATCCGCACCGCCACCTCCCGCACCTGCCCCACCGACGGGTGGTTGTCGGTGTCGGCCGGGCAGCGCGCCCTGGCCGCCCGTGAGGACTTCGGGACCTGTGAGGCGGCCCCGGAACCGGAGCGCACCGGCTCCGGGGCGATCATCCCCGGTTTCGACTCCTATGTGCGCCAGAACGCCGCGTCGCGGTTCGCCGCGCCGGCGGGATCGCTCGGCGACACCGTGCGCCGCCACGGGGGGACCACGCTCGCCGTGGGCCCCGGGGCCGCGCTCGGCGTCGCCGACGGTCGGGGGCGGGTCGACCATTACCTCCCGGACATGCGCGACCTGGACGAGCGCCTCGACGGCGTGTCCCTCGCCGCGGTGGAACTGTCCGACCTGACCCGGCTGTACCCCGACGTGGAGGAGGCCGACCCCTTCAGCGGCGATCTCGACGGCCCGGACCGTGATGACGTGCCCGAACGGGACCTGGACGAGGCGTTGACCGCCCTCGACGGACGGCTGCGCACCCTGATCGCGATGCTGCCCACCGGTGCGTCGCTCATGGTGGTGGGCGTGTCCATGGACAGCGGCCCCTCCCAGCTGACCGCGGCGCTGTCGGCCCAGGTCGCGGAGGAGGGCCCGGCCGGGCCCATCGGGTTCCTGGCCTCGGAGTCCACCCGGCGCCGGGGACTGGTCGCGCTCACCGACGTCACCCCCACGGTCCTGGCCGAACTGGGGATGCGGACGGACGTCCCGCTCAACGGCCGACCGTGGCACGTGACCGGGCGGACCGCCGACACCGACCGGGCCGTGCAGCGGCTGGTGGACTTCAACACGGCCGCCGTGGTCGTGGGGGCGTCCATCCCCGGGTTCTTCAGCGGTCTCGTGGCCGTGCAGTTGCTCATCTACGCGGCGGCCGCCTACGCGTTGCACCGCTACTCCGACGGGCAGCGCGGCAAACGCGCACTGGTGCTGTCGGTGACCCGGATCGTGGCGTTGGCGGGAGCGGCCTTCCCCGTCGCCAGTTACCTGGCCAACCTCATCCCGTGGTGGGCGGCCGAGTCGCCGCCGGTGGCACTGCTCGGGTGCGTGCTGGCCGCCGACGCGCTGGTGGTGGCCCTGGCCGTCGCCGGCCCGTGGCGGCGCACCATCCTGGGGCCGATGACGGTGGTGGCGGGGGCGACCACGCTGGTGCTGTTCGTCGACCTGTGCTTCGGCGCCCATCTCCAGATGAACTCGCCCACCGGGTACTCCCCGATCGTCGGCGGCCGGTTCTACGGGATCGGCAACATCGCGTTCGCCACGTTCGCCACCGGCATGCTCATGACGGTGGCCGGGATCGCGCACGTGCTCATCCGGCGGGGACGGCGGCGCGCCGCCGTCCCGGTGACCCTGGCCATCGGGGCGGCGTCGGTGCTCATCATCGGCTGGCCCGGACTGGGCACCGACTTCGGCGGGGTGATCGCGCTCATCCCGGGGCTCGCGGTGACCACGATGATGATCGCGGGCGTGCGCGTGACGTTCCTGCGGCTGGCGGGGGTGGGCGTGACGGCCGTCGCGGCGATCACGCTGCTGGCCTGGCTCGATCACCTGCGCCCACCGCAGGAGCGCAGCCATTTCGGTGCCTTCGCCGCCCAGGTGGTGAACGGCGAGGCGGGAACGGTGCTGGCCCGCAAGCTCGGGGCGATGCTGGGCACCCTCGGCAACTGGCAGTTGACCCTGCTGGCGGCGTGCGCGCTGGTGTTCCTGTTCGCGGTGCTCAACCGGCCCACCAACTGGCGCATCGGCGCCCTGCAACGGGCCTACGAGTACGCGCCGACGCTCCGGGCGGGGTTGACCGGTTCCCTGGTGACCGCGCTGGTGGGGTTCGCCGTCAACGACTCGGGCGTGGCCATCCCCGCGATCGCGCTGACGGTGGCCGTGCCCCTGACGCTGTCGGCCTGCGTGTGGGCGCTCCAACAGCGGGACGGGGGACCGACACCGGAGGCCGAACCCATCGAGAACGCCCGGTGTCTGTGACGACTACCTCATCGACGCCGCGATGCGCAAACCGCAACGAGCACGACCTTGCGTCTCTCACGTCACGAAACGGCCACGGCACTGTGGTAAAGTCCGAGGCTGAGCGGCCGAAGCACGGGACGTTCGGCGCCCCGCGGGGCACCCGACGATCACCGTCTCCCGAAGATCCCGGCCACCGATCCGGCCGCCGCCCCTCCCGTGGGAGGGAATGACCGCCCCGACGGGCGGGTTCTTGATGTCGTGAAGGGTGCGGGAGTCGCCCCGAGCGGCACGCCGCCGATCTCCGATACCGGTGACACGCGGACCGCACGAAGGAACTTCCGAACCGCACCCGGACGTTCCACGGGTGGACGCGCTCCGCGAGTCCCCCGAGGCGGAGGAGAACGGCGTCACATCCCCGGCCCCGAAGATTCGGGGCAGCACGCGAGGACACGATGAACCATCAGCTTGGCTACCGCGGTAACGCACTGAACGTACCGGTCGAGGCCCGGGCCCGGCGTGGCGTACGGCCCGTCCCGCAGACCCGTCGGGCTCGCCCCGAATACGCCGGAGTCGCCATGCCCGACCTGACCATCTCGTCCACCCTGCACGATGCCGGCCGGGTCCTGGCCTTG
Source organism: Nocardiopsis sp. N85 (assembly GCF_028882275.1). Classification (GTDB taxonomy): domain Bacteria; phylum Actinomycetota; class Actinomycetes; order Streptosporangiales; family Streptosporangiaceae; genus Nocardiopsis; species Nocardiopsis lambiniae. Next base: position 103,007 of record NZ_JARBUT010000021.1, on the reverse strand, counting down.
GACGGGGAGATCGACCTGGCCACCGAGAACCGCTTCCAGGACGCGGTCACCGGGGCGCTCGTCACCCAGCCGGACGGCCGTGTCGTCCTGGACTGCACCGATCTGCGTTTCATCGACTCCAGCGGGCTGCGCGTGCTCATCCGCGCGCACAAGACCGCCCGGGAACAGCGGGCCGTGCTGGCGATCGCCTCGCCCATCCCGCGGGTGATGCAGACCCTGCGGATCACGGCGCTCGACACCCGCATCCCGGTGTTCGGCACCGTCTCCGAGGCACTCGCCGCGCCGAAGAGCAACGTGAGCTGAGCCCGGTGGCCGCCATCGGCCACCGAAGACGACGAAGGGGCACGACCATCGCGGTCGCGCCCCTTTCCCGTGTTCCGTCCGGCGAGGGCTCCGGGCCGGTCAGGCGATGAGCAGCAGCCACACACCCAGGCCGGCGACGGCCATGTTGACCAGGGCGAACACCATCACCCACAGGGTGCCCGGGAGGCCGGTGAGCCGGGCCAGCTGGTCGGCGTCCGAGTGCGGGGAGGGCTGGCGGACGCGCTGCCGCTGGAGTTCGAACACCGGGCGGACGCCGGCGAACAGCAGGAACCAGATGAACAGGTAGGCGAAGGCCGCCTGGACCTCCGTCGGGGTGAACCAACTGACCGCGAACACGATGGCACCGGTGCCCACCACGGAGATCACGCCGTAGATGTTGCGGATCATCAGGAGCATGGCGGCCAGGACCACCAGGCTCAGCCACAGCAGCGCGGTGATGTGGTCCGTCATCAGCACGAGGATGCCGAGCAGGCCGATGATCGACGAGGAGACGTACCCGGCGAAGACGGTGAGGATCATGCCGATCCCGCTCGGCTTGCCGCGCGACACCGTGACACCGGAGGTGTCGGAGTGCAGGCGGATACCGGTGAGCTGGCGGCCGCTGAGCAGGGCCACCAGCGCGTGACCGCCCTCGTGGGCGATGGTGACGACGTTGCGACCCACCCGCCACACGGGGTTGAACAGGACGGCGGCCAAGGCCAGGGCCGCGGCGGCGATGACGATCCACTGTTCCGGTTCGGCCTGGGTGGTCAGCACCTCCTGCCAGACGTCACCGAAGGTCGTTTCCACCAGTGGTCCCCCAACTGCGTCTCGACGGTTCCCCCGCGTCCACCACGGACACGGGGCACTGTCCGAACTCTAGCGATCCGCCGGGATGGACCCGGACGGCGCGGAACGGTGCGGATATGTGAGATGGCCGGGCCTCGGCGGTGGTTCGGGACGGGCCCGAGAACACCGCCGGCGGAGGATCGCCTCCGGGGAGAGGGATGCTCCCGACCCGGCGGATCATCGCCCGTTCCGCGCGCTCGCCCGTGGCCACGTGCTCCGACGGGCGATCCTCCTTCCGCAGCCCATGGTGCGGGTGTCGGTTCGGTCGGACCACAGGACCACCACAAAAGGCACATGAGTGCCGCTTCGGCGGGGACGTGCGAAGAATCAAGGCGATGAACTGGCCAAACACGGTGAGGCGACCTAAAGTCACAACCGTTGGTCATTAGCCAACTACATAGAGTGAGGATTTTTTCGTGAAGCGCATCGCTGGAATCGCCTTGATGACCCTCGCCGCCGGGGCCGCCCTCGGCTTCACCGCGGCGCCCGCCTCCGCCGGTGGTCACGACGGATACCACGGCCACCACGGCCACCACGGCCACCACGGCCACCACAGCCACGACGGGATGAAGCCCGCCTCCCCGCTCCACGGGTACTCCGGTCACGGCGACTGGGGCTGGCGAGGCGGCGAGGACGGCCGGGGCCACGGCTACTACTGATCCGGCGCGTTCACACCGTGTACGACGGTGTGGCCCCGGCCCCCGGCCGGGGCCACGCCGCCCCGTCATCCCCGCTCCGCCAGTTTTTTGAGACGCACCAGCGTCTCCTCGATCCCCTTGGCGTTGCGCGCGGGTATCCCCGCGAGCACGTAGAACGCCGGTACCCCCTTCGAGTAGTCGAAGGTCTCGGTCACCCGGGTCCCGCCCTCCGGCGACTCCTCCAACTCGTACCGCCAGCGGTGCGGGCCGAAGTGCCTCCAGGCGATGAGTCGGTCCCTCTCGTACTCCACCACCCGGTTGGTCATCCGGTAGGGCAGCCCGAACATCTTCATGTCCATGCCGAACTCGGCGCCCTCGGTCAGGACGTCCGGACCGAAGAGATTGCCGCGCACGGTCCCCGATCCGTCGAACTCCGGGTGCAGGGCGGGCGACGCGAGAAGTCCGAAGACCCGCGCGGCGGGGGCGTCGACGATCACACTCCGGGAAACCTTGTACTCAGCCATGCCGCCATCATGACACCGCCCCCGAAGGGCCCCTCGACTACCCCCGGACGGCGTGCCGTTCCACTCCGGCGAGTTCGCCCCCCCTCACGTGGATCACCCAGAACGACCCCTTGCGCAACCCCATCTGTTGGGTGATCGGCGCCCCCAGGCGGGTGAGCGCCTCCTCCATCAGGTCGGGAACGAGTTCCCCGTGCGTGCACACCACGGTCGGCCACCCCTCGTCGAGGATGCGGGCGAACGCCTCTCGGGCGGCCGTGACGTCGTAGGACGGCGCCCCCTCCCGCACCGTGAAGGCGCGTTCGGTGCGCATCGACACGTCGGCCTCCACCGTGTACGGCAGCATCGACTCGGTGCAGCGCGCCGCCGCCGACGACACCACCCGGGGCCGCCCGTAGGCGCCCAGCACCCGGGGCAGGGCCAGGGCGTCCGCGCGGCCGCTCTCGTCCAGTGGGCGCAGCAGGTCGCTGTCGTCCCAGGTGCGCTTCTCCCCCGCCGACAGGTGCCGGAGCAGGATGACGGGGAAGGTGTCCACGGGCCCGGCCCGGAAGTTGTCCAGGACCTCCACGTCGTGGTCGTAGGTGAGCCGGTCCCGGGCCTCGGCGATCGGGACCCATTCGACCCGGTCGACCTCCTCGTTGGCCTGGTAGTCGATGGGGGCGTCGGCCTCGGCGGAGGCGGCCGCCCACCATTCGACCTGTTTGGGCCAGCCGTCCTTGAGATAGCGCTGCGGGGGCAGTCGGCGGCCGAGCACGGGTGTCAGCCCGGTCTCCTCCCGCACCTCGCGGACCGCCCCGATGATGGGGTGCTCGCCGTTCTTGAGCTTGCCCTTGGGCAGGGTCCAGTCGTCCCGGGCGGGACGCCGGATGAGGACGACCTCGACCCCGGCCCCACCCTCCCGCCACAGCAGCGCGCCGCCCGCCCGGATGGGTTCGAGATAGCCCCCGACGGCGGTGGTGCGGGGAGCACTGTGCGCCCGCGCCGGATCGATCCGGTCCTCGGTCCCGTCCGCGCTCATGCGCCCTCCACCACTCGCAGGTGCCGATCGCGTCTCAGACTGTCCTGGAGGTCGGCGAGCGGTTCACCGTCCGGACCGTGGGTGACGCGGTCCCAGGTCCCGTCCGCTTGCAGCCGCCATGAGGAGGTTCCGTCGGACATGGCCAGGTCCATGAGACCGATGAGCCGGCGGCACTGCTCGCCGTCGGAGATGCGGACCAGGGCCTCCACCCGGCGGTCGAGGTTACGGGGCATGAGGTCGGCGCTGCCGATCCACACCTGGGGACGCCACCCGTTGGCGAACACGAAGATCCGGGAGTGCTCCAGGAAACGGCCGAGGATGCTGCGGACCCTGATGTTCTCCGACAGTCCCGGCACCCCTGCGCGCAGGACGCAGCTGCCGCGCACCCACAGGTCCACACCGACCCCGGCCTGCGAGGCACGGTAGAGGTGGTCGATGATCTCCTCGTCCACCAGGGAGTTGACCTTGATGCGGATGCGGGCGGGCTCGCCCTTGCGGGCGTTGTCGATCTCCGCGGCGATCTGTTCCAGGAGCCCTTCGCGCAGCGCGGCGGGCGCCACCAGGAGCCTGCGGTAGTGCTTCTTGCGGGAGAATCCGGTGAGGCTGTTGAACAGGTCGCTGACGTCCTCGCCCACCTCGGAGGACGCGCTGAACAGGCCGAAGTCCTCATAGATGCGGGCGGTGCTGGGGTTGTAGTTGCCGGTGCCGACGTGGCAGTAGCGGCGCAGCAGTCCGTCGTCGTCCTGGCGGATGACCATGGACAGTTTGCAGTGGGTCTTGAGGCCGACGACCCCGTAGACGACGTGGCAGCCGGCGTATTCGAGCTTGCGGGCCCACTGGATGTTGTTCTGTTCGTCGAAGCGGGCCTTGATCTCGACCAGGACCACGACCTCCTTCCCCGCGCGGGCGGCCTCGATGAGCGCCTCCACGATGGGCGAGTCGCCGCTGGTGCGGTACAGGGTCTGCTTGATGGCGACGACCTTGGGGTCGACGGCGGCCAGGGCGAGGAACCGTTCGGTGGTGGTGGCGAACGACTCGTAGGGGTGGTGGACCAGCACCTCGCGTTCGCGGATGCCGGCGAACAGGTCCCCGGAGGTGAGCGCGCGCGGCTCGACCGGCACCATCGGCGGGTAGTGGAGTTCGGGCCGGTCCAGGTCGGCGATCTGGGACAGGCCGGCGAGGTTGAGCGGGCCGGGGACCCGGTAGATCTCCTCCTCCTCGGCACCGAGCTCGTCCGCGAGGATGGACAGCATCTCCTCGCTGATGTCCTGCTCGACCTCCAGGCGCACCAGAGGGCCGAAGCGGCGGCGCAGCAGCTCGTTCTCCAGGGAGGTGACGAGGTCGTCGGTCTCGTCCTCGTCCACCTCCAGGTCGGCGTTGCGGGTGACCCGGAAGGCGTGGTGGTCCTTGACCTCCATGCCCTCGAAGAGCTGGGGCAGGTGGGCGGCGATGACGTCCTCCACCGGCACGAACCGGCCACCGCTCTTGGTGCCGAGTTCGATGAACCGGGGCAGGGAGCCCGGCACCTTGACCCGGGCGAACATGCGGCGCCCGTCGCGCGGGTCGCGAACGGTGACGGCGAGGTTGAGCGACCGCCCGGAGATGTAGGGGAAGGGATGCGCCGAGTCCACCGCGAACGGGGTGACCAGGGGGTAGATGGACCGGCGGAAGTAGCCGTGCAGGTACTCCCGCTCGGTGGCGTCGAGGTCGTTCCAGCGCACGATGCGGACGCCGACCTCGCGCAGGGCGGGGGCGACGCTGTGCTCGAAGCACGAGGCGTGCCGGAGCATGAGGTCGTGGGTGACCTCCGAGATGCGTTCGAGGAGGTCACGCGGGTGATGACCGCTGGACGACGCGACGGAGAGCCCGGTGGCCAATCGACGTTTGAGGCCCGCGACGCGGACCATGAAGAACTCGTCCAGGTTGCTGGAGAAGATGGCCAGGAAGCGGGTGCGCTCCAGGAGTGGGATGTCGTCGTCCTCGGCCAGTTCGAGGACACGCTGGTTGAAGCGGAGCCAGCCCTCCTCCCTGTCCATGAACCTGTCGGAGGGCAGTTCGGGAGGTTCGGCGGTACTGGGACCGGCTGACGTCGATACGGGTTCCGTGCTCACAGCTGGCAGACTCCCCCCTTTTCATGACCGGCCGGTGACAACCCCATGAGGGGAAAATGACCGCAACACGACCGCTATGGAGCTTCTGTACCCAGATGCACACGAACACCTGCACTTATCGAGCATAGTTTGCGCAGGTTTCGGCTCGTGGAGGCGGCAATGGGGGCGCCGGCGGGGCGGGGGCGAGGGGACGTCGAGGGGAGAGTCGGACCTTCAGTGCCACCTGTTGGTGATCGTCCTAGACGATCCCGGTCTGCAAGTCCGGGGGCATCAGCACGAGGAACACCCCGATCCGCAGGATCACGTTGAGCCAGGTGTTGCGGAAGCACGTCCACAGGTAGCCGTAGAGCAGACCCGCGGTCGCATAGGTCAACAGGGACAGTCCCATGTCGTAGACCAGACCGTTCCCGGGGAGCTGGGCCACCGCGTCATAGGGCTGGACGATCGCGTAGACGAGCGCGAACAGCACCGACGTGGCCACGATCCCTCCCCAGCGCCCCATGAGCATCTCCAGGCGCGTCTGTAGCATGCCGCGGAAGAAGATCTCCTCGCACACCGAGATCACCGCGAACGCCAGCACGAACCCGATGAGCGGGAAGGACAGGACCGGCAGGCCCACGTAGGGGACGAGCGTGAAGCCGATGAGCCCCAGCACCACGGCCACCGGGATCATTCCCAGCCAGCGCCAGGGAGTGTCGACCTTGAGCGCGATGGCGGGCATGGCGGTGCCCTTGCCGTCGATGACCACACCGGACCGGTCCATGACCAGGAGCGGCAGGGTGAACAGGAACAGCAGCCGGGACACCAGGGAGGCCGACATGGCCAGATCGGTTCCGGTCTGTGTTCCGTACATGTTCAGGATGGTGCTCAGCACGACCATGCACACCACGAATCCCACCGCGAACAGGGCCAGCCACACCAGCTCGCGATTGATGGGATGACTCTCCATCGCGGCGGCGGTGCGCCGGTCCAGTGCGTCCCGGTCCCCGAAGGCCTTGACCAGCGCCCAGGCCAGGATGCCGCCGATGAGCATGGGCGCCCAGGAGACCAGGAGCAGGAACGCGCCCTCGACGGCGATGTCGTTGCGCAGGGCGGGGTCGATGAGCAGGGCCACCGCCACCACCAGGAGGGCGGCGCCCGTCCACCCGGTGAGCCCCCATCTTCGCACCATGGTCACAAGAGTCCCCCCTGTCTCAGAGCACTCATTCTGCCCAAGGGGAAACTAAAAGCTACTTAACGACTACGGTATGTCGTCACCAGGTCGAAGTCGGAGGGTGGGCGACGCCGGAGCCGGCATCGCCCACCCGGGGCCGCGCGTACGTCAGTGTCCGTTGTCCAGCACGGACTTGAGGAAGGACTTGGTGCGCTCCTCCCGCGGGTCGCCGAAGATCTCGTCCGGCGTCCCCTCCTCGGCGATGCGCCCCTCGTCGAACATGAGCACCCGGTGCGACACGTCCCGCGCGAACCCCATCTCGTGGGTCACGCACAGCATCGTGATGTCCGTGGTCTCGGCGATCGTGCGCAGTACGTCCAGCACCCCGGCGACCAGCTCGGGGTCCAGCGCCGAGGTCACCTCGTCCAGCAGCAGGATCTCCGGCCGCATCGCCAGCGCGCGGGCGATCGCCACCCGCTGCTGTTGGCCGCCCGAGAGCTGCGTGGGATGGGCGTCGATCTTGTCCGACAGTCCCACCAGCTCCAGCAGCTCCTCGGCGCGCGCGTCGGCCTCGGCCCGGGAGAGCTTCAGGACGTGCACCGGCGCCTCGGTGAGGTTCTTGCGGACCGTCATGTTGGGGAACAGGTTGAACTGCTGGAACACCATGCCGATGCGCTTGCGGCGAGCGCTCAGGTAGGCCTCGTTCGCCGGGACCAGGCGGTCGCCGCGCGGCATGTGGCTGAACGGTTCCCCCTCCACCATGATCGTGCCCTCGGTGACCCTCTCCAGGGTCATGAGCAGGCGCAGGATGGTGGTCTTGCCCGATCCGCTCGGCCCGATCAGGGTGACCCGTTCGCCGGGGGCCACGGAGAAGTCCAGGTGGTCCAGCACGGTGAGGTCACCGAAGCGCTTGACCACCTGATCGAAGGTGATCAGCGCCTGGGCGTCAGACGGCGGCATAGCGTCGCTCCAGTCGTCGGATGAGGATCGCGGAGGGGATGCTCACCAGGAGGAAGAGGAATCCGACCACGGTGTAGGCCTCCACGATGCGGAAGCCGGCGCTGCCGACCTGGCGGGCCGTGGCGAGCAGTTCGGTGACGGTGATCGCCAGCAGCAGCGGGGTGTCCTTGAACATGGCGATGAGGTAGTTGCCCAGCGCGGGGATGACCTTGCGGATCGCCTGGGGCAGCACCACGGCGCCCCAGGTGCGCCCAGCGGGCAGGCTCAGCGCCCGGGCGGCCTCCCACTGGCCCTTGGGCACCCCCTCGATGCCGGACCGGTACACCTCGGCGGTGTAGGCCGAGTAGTGCACGCCCAGCACGACGATGCCGACGGTCAGCGCCGACACGGTGGAAGGCGCCAACGCGAACACGAACACCAGCTGGACCAGCAACGGGGTGGTGCGGATGAACTCCATGACCGCGTGCACGATCGTGCCGATCACCGGAACACGCCGGACCATCGCGATGGCCAGGCCCAGCACCAGGGCGATGAGGTACCCGAACACGGTCGCCTGGACGGTGACCGCCAGCCCCTGCATGAGGTCCGGCATCACCTGCCAGGTCCATTCGAAATCCCAGATCATCTACTTCGCACCCCCCGATGTGGTGAGCGCCGGCGGCCGCAGCAGGGCGAGGAGCCCCCGGCCGCCCGGAGGTGTGCGACCGAGTCTGCGGTTGGCACGCCGTTCCAGGAGGCGCACGCCGAAGATGAGCACCTGGGCGATGAGGAAGTACAGGATCAGGGCACCGCTGAAGGCCAGTACCGTCTCGCCGGTGGCCTGGCGCATCTGTTCGGCGACGGCGGTGATGTCGGCGACGCCGATCAGGAAGGCGACGGCGGTGGCCTTCATCAGCTCGATGGACAGGTTGCCGAAGGTCGGCAGCATCTGCGCCCAGGCCTGCGGCAGGATCACCAGGCGCATCCGCTGGGCCCAGGACATGTCGAGCGCGATGGTCGCCTCGGTCTGGGCACGGGGCACGGCGTTGATCGCACCGCGCACCACCTCGGCGCCGTAGGCCCCGACGTTGAGGCCCACGGCGAGGATCGCGGCGAATCGGCCGTCCAGCTGGAACCCCGTCAGGAGGGGCAGCGCGTAGGCCATCCAGAACATCAGGACCAGCGCGGCGATCCCGCGGAAGACCTCGACGTAGACCGTGGACACGGCACGGAGCAGCCCGCTGCGCGCGGTCCCCAGGACGCCGAAGAACATGGCCAGGACGAACGCCAGCGCGATACCGCCGACGGTCAGCTGGACGGTGACCCACGCGCCGCCCAGATAGAGCGGTAAGCGGTCGATGAGGAACTCCACGGCGGGATCAGTCCCCGCAGAGCTCGTCGGTGGTGGTGCCGTCGGGTAGGTCGGCCTCGGTGAAGCCCCACTCCTCGCCCAGTTCCAGCAGGCGACCGCTCTCGGTGAACTCGGCGATGACCCGGTTCATCTCCTCCAGGAGCGCGCTGTCCGCGGGGCGCACGCACAGAGCGCCCCAGCCCTTCTCCTCACGACCGTCGATCTCGGGGAAGAACGCCTCGGTGACCTCGAAGTCGCCGCCGCGCTCCAGAAGCAGGTACTCGTGGGAGACCTTGAGCATGGAGACGGCGTCCACCCGGCCGGAGTCCAGCAGCTCGTAGCCGGTGGTCTGGTCGGGGATCAGCCGCATCTGGTCCGTGGGGACTCCGAAGTGCTCGGCGTAGGTCTGCTCCACCGAGGCGTTGAGCACCGCCAGGGTGATGTCCGGGTTATCGGCGAAGTCCGTGAAGTGCTGAATGTCGTGCGGATTGCCCTCGGCGACCAGGAACGCCTCGGGCGAGGTCGCGGTGGGCTCGGTGAAGGCCACCTGTTCGCAACGGTCCGGAGTGATGAACATGCCCGCGGCGATGACGTCGAACCGGTTGGCCTGAAGCCCCGGAATGAGCCCGTCCCAGGAGACCGGGGACGCCTGGATCTCGGGGACGCCCAGTTCCTCGAAGACGGCCTGGGCCACGGCCGGGGACTGCCCGGCGGGTTCACCCGAACCGTCGACGAACCCGAACGGGATCTCGTTGGACAACCCGACGGACACGAAACCCTGTTCCCAGAGTCGCTCCAGTGTGGAGGCGCCTCCCTCTTCGCCGTTGCCGCCCTGATCGACGCGCGTACACGCGGCGAGCCCGAGGGTGACGGCCCCCGCACCGGCCAGACGGAACGCGTCCCTGCGACCGAAACGACTCCGCCTGTTCGCTGGTACCTGCATCTTCGCTCTCACTCCTCGCATCACTCGCGCGATCCTTCGCGCCCCCGGGTGACCCCGGGGGGCGCCGCGCAGAAGGAGACCCGGCGGCCGGAGACCGCTCGGAGCGGCCCCGACCCGCGCCGACGTCGGTCGACGACGTACTCGGGCCCCGGGTACGGGGTTCTCCCTCCCCGACGCCCCACGGAGGTAACGAGACCCCAAGGGTCCGTTATGTACTGGTTATCCGAGGACGGAAAAGCATCCGTTCTCACGCCGATATATACCCCTGAGTGCAGAGTTCATCACTCTGAGTGCGCGATTGAGGCGAGGGCGGGCCCGTCCGGGTTCGCCCGGAGGCCCGATGCCCGCCGGTTCCCGGCCCACGCGAAGGGGCACCGTCGGGCGCGGAGCGCGCGCCGGTGCCCCTTCGCGGAGACGTCTTCTCCGGTGGTGATCCGCCGGACGGGGTGGACGCCCCGGCGTGCGGGTGCCTAGGCGGGGGCGCCGTCCTCTTCGACGACCAGCGGGTAGACGCCGTTCTCGTCGTGGACCTCTCGACCGGTGACCGGCGGGTTGAACACGCACAGGACGCGGAAGTCGGTCTTGGGCCGGACGGTGTGCCGCTCGTGGCCGTTGAGGAGGTAGAGCGTGCCCGGGGTGATGATGTGCTTCTCCCCCGTCTCCTCGTTGGTCAGTTCCGCCTCGCCCTCGACGCAGTGCACCAGCTCGACGTGGTTGGCGTACCAGAACGTCGACTCGGTGCCCGCGTACAGGACGGTCTCGTGGAAGGAGAAGCCCACCTTCTCCTTGGCCAGGACGATCCGGCGGCTGCGCCAGTTCTCCGTCTTGATGTCGGCCTCGGTGTCGGTGATCTCGTCCAGGCTGCGAACGATCACAGGGTTCCTCCTCGTTGGTGCGCTCGTGCGCACGTGACTACCGGTGTGAACGACGCGGGGCCGGTCGGCCGCCCCGAACGGGTGACCGACCGACCCCGCGATGCCGCTTCGGACCCCCGCTCCGCTTCGGTTCGTACTCGGCGCCTCGGAAGGCGGGGACCCTCGGCCACTACGCGAACATCCTCGCTCCTCGGACGTTCGCTCCGGGCCTCCAGAACCCCGCCGGCGCCTCGCGACCTCCTGCGGTACCGAAGGTGACGAACGGCGGACTTACGCGGGTTGGGCCACCTTGGCCGCCGCGCGCGCCGCGTCGGCCATGATGTCGAGGCCGGCCGTGAGCTCCTCGTCCGTCATGGTGAGCGGCGGCAGGAGTTTGGCCACCTCGTCCTCGGGACCGGAGGTCTCCAGGAGCAACCCTCGGTCGAAGGACTCGGCGGCGACCTTCTTGGCCAGGTCGGTGTCGGTGAAGGCCAGCCCGCGGGCCAGGCCCCGACCGCGCACGTGGGCGCCGAACTCGGCGTGCTCGGCGGCCATCTCGTCCAGGCGGGCGGCCACGAGGTCGCCCTTGGCCTTGGTCGCGTTGGCGAAGGCGTCGTCCGTCCAGTAACGGCGCAGCGCCTCGGTGGCGGTGACCATGGCGGGGTTGAAGCCGCGGAAGGTCCCGTTGTGCTCCCCGGGCTCCCACACGTCCAGTTCGCGCTTGAACAGGGTCAGTGCCATGGGAAGACCGTAGCCGCTGATCGACTTCGACAGGGTGACGATGTCCGGAACGATACCGGCCTCTTCGAAGCTGAAGAAGTCGCCGGTACGGCCGCAGCCCATCTGGATGTCGTCGACGATCATGAGGATGCCGTACTCACGGCACAGCTCGGACAGCTCGCGCAGCCACTGGGCGCCGGCGACGTTGATGCCGCCCTCGCCCTGGATCGACTCGACGATGACGGCCGCCGGCTTGTCCAGTCCGCTGCCGCTGTCCTCCAGGAGGCTGCGCAGCCAGAGGAAGTCCGGGGTGCGCCCGTCCATGTAGTTGTCGAACGGCATGGTGGCGACGTGGCCCAGGGGCACGCCCGCGCCCCCGCGCTTCATCGAGTTGCCGGTGACGGCCAGCGCGCCCAGGGTCATGCCGTGGAAGCCGTTGGTGAAGTTGACGATCGTCTCGCGGCCGGTGTACTTGCGGGCCAGCTTGAGTGCGGCCTCGACGGCGTTGTTGCCCGCCGGGCCGGGGAACTGGACCTTGTAGTCCAGCCCTCGCGGTTTGAGGACGATCTCCTCGAAGGTCGACAGGAAGTCGCGTTTGGCGACGCTGTAGGCGTCCAGGCTGTGGACGATGCGGTCGTCGGTGAGGTAGCGGATGAGCGCGGACTTCAGCTCCGGGTTGTTGTGCCCGTAGTTGAGGGATCCGGCTCCCGCGAAGAAGTCCAGGTAGGGACGGCCCGTCTCGTCATAGACATGGCTTCCGACGGCACGGTCGAAGACCACCGGCCAGTTCCGGCAGTATCCGCGGACTTCGGATTCCAGGCGCTCGAAGGTCTCCATCGTGGGTTCCTCGGTTCCTTTCCCCAGGTTCTCGGGCTCAGGGTATGTCCGATCGCCGAAGCGATCGATCCGGTGCGGGTGGCCGGTGGCACTCACGCCTGCTCTTCGTCGGGGAGCCCCAGGGGGCCGATGCGCACGAGGTCTTCGGGCTCGTGGGATTCCCCGTCCTCCTTCGGAAAGTGCTCCTCGGAGAAGAGTGCGGTCCAGGTGATCCGTGCCCCGCGATCGCGTGCGAACGATGCGAACAGCGCACGCGACGCGGTGTTGTCCGGGGTGACGGTCGCCTCCAGGTGCTCGATCCCTCGTTCGACGATCCGATCACCGATGAAGTCGAGCATGTACCGGGCCAGGCGGCGGCCCCGATGGGCCGGGTCGACGGCGACCTGCCAGAGGAAGTAGGTGTCCGGGCTGTCGGGTCGCACGTAACCGGTGAGGTAAGCGATCGGTCGGCCGGTGTCGTCACGGGCGACGACGCTCGTCGCCGCGAAGTCACGGCACCAGAGTGTGTAAGCGTACGGAGAGTTCAGGTCCATACCCGTGGTCCGGGCCAGGGACCACAGGTGCGGGCCGTCCTCGGGTTCGGGATGTGCCAGGCGCACGTCCCCAGGGCTCGCGGCACCGGCACGATGTGCGGAGCCGCGCGCTCCGTTGTCGATACGGTCGCGGGCTTGGAGATTCGTTCGTAGATGCGGCACGTCGAACGAAAATAGCGAACGAAGGTCAATGGGATTACCGAGGGAATCCTCGCGGATGTTTCGCGGGAAGGTGATCGGGTAGGGCTTGTTTCTTTAGTCCCGTTCCAAGCCCGTGACCAGGGCTCTCGCACCCCGCCGCGCGACGATCGATGGAGTGGCGCACGCCCTGCCCATCAGGGGATTCGGCGTCGGGCCCGAGGTGGGGCCGCGTGTCGTGATGACGCGGCGGCACCCTCGGCGCGAGAATGCGGGCCACGGGTGTCGGGGTCAAACATAGAGCCTGAACGAGCAATATTAAGCGTGCGTTAAGTCACATCAATTCGGTGGAAACCTCGCGACATAACGCCATGCTCGCGGCGGCCCCGTGGCGCCGAGGTGCCGCGCCCCCGCCGCGCGAATGCCCTCGAACCCCTCCCGGCCTCGACGAAAGCCGCTCCACGCAAGGGCTCCGGCCGTCCCCGACCCCCGGCCCGGCGCGGCCCGCGCGCGCCGCGTCCCCGACCCCCGATGGGGCGCACGGGACTCGAAAACCGACGAAAGTCCCTGGGAATCGGGCGGGTTTCCAAGCAGACCCCGTGTAGTACGACCCGATGTAGTACTACACTTAGTCGCATCGCTTCGCCGCAGTTCCGGGCGACCGGACAACCCTACGGTCACCCCACCGGCCCTCCACCGAGGGCTCGGGCCGCGGCGGGGCGCGACGACTTCCGCCGACCCGGCCGTGGGGGACACGGTGCGGGCCACCGGCCAGGGACACACAGCCACGGATCGGAGGCACCACGTGAACCGCCTGTACCACGAGAGCGAGGACTGGGTCACGCAGGGGAGTTGCCGTGCGTACGACCCCGAGATCTTCTTCCCGGTGAGCAGCACCGGGATCGGCAGGGCCGACACCGAACAGGCCCTCGCCGTCTGCCGCGGCTGTACTGTTCGCCCGGAGTGCCTGCGGTGGGCGTTGCGGTCCGGGGAGGCCCACGGAGTCTGGGGTGGCACCACCCCGGAGGAGCGTCGCTACATGCGTCGCGAGCTGGCTCCCGCGGTGTAGGACCGGGAAGAGGACCCGTCCCCGGACGGGCGGGCCCGCGTGGAAGGGAACGGTCGGCCCGGAAACCGATGTGGCCGTCGGGTGCGCGGGGGATCGCACCCGACGGCCTCTTCGCGCCCTTGCGGGCCCACCGGACAGGATCTAGGTTTTCTCACGTGCGACCCGCTCACGGCACACTCCGCCTCCTGCGCACGGCGTCACTGGCCGCCGCGTGCACGGGTCTGGCCTGGGTCGGACACGATCCGTGGGCCGGCGGACCGGCCGGCCCGGGAGGATTCGTCCTGGCCACGGTCGTGCTCGCGCCCGTGCTGTGGCACTTCACCCGCGTCATGCGCGGTTTCGGCGACATCTTCGCCGTCATGGCCACCCTCCAGGTGATCCTGCACCTGATCCTCCAGGGGTCGGCCGACCCCGCCTTCGCGACCTTCGACACCGGTGTCGACCACTCCGGCCACGGGGTGCTCGCGCACGCGGTCGGGTTCGCCCCCGGCATGCTCTTGGCCCACCTGTGGGCCGCCCTGCTGGCCTCGGCGCTGTTGGCGTACGGGGAGTCGGCGCTGTGGTCCCTGGCCGCCCTGCTGTCCCGGGCGCTGCCTCCCGCGCGCGCCCGCGCCCTCCCCCTCCCGCCGACCCCGGGGATCGCCGCGACCGTCGCCCCTGCGGTCCCGACGGCACCGGCCCTCTCGGCGCACCGACCGCGCGGCCCGCCCCCCATCGCCCTCGCCGCCTGAGCGGCGCACGCGATGAGACCGGGATCGGCCGACGGCGTTCCCGGTGCGGACCGAGCCCGAGAGAAGAAGAGAAGAATGACCCGTACCCACGCCTCCCCCCTGCGGCGCGCCCTCGTCCCGGCCGTGCTGGTGGCCGCCGCCCTGATGGCTGCGCCCGCCCCGGCCCTGGCGCACGACGTCCTGACCGGTTCGAACCCGAAGGACGGCGCCACCCTGGACACCGTCCCGGAGGAGGTCGTGCTCTCCTTCAACAACGAGCCCATGACGGGCGGCTCCGGCAGCGCCGTCGTCGTCACCGGGCCGGACGGGGAGACCACCTACGAGGACGGCGAGCCCGCCTTCGACGGGCTGGACGTCTCGGTGGGCCTGCTGCCGTTGGAGGAGGCCGGCGAGTACACGATCGGCTTCCGGGTGGTGTCCTCCGACGGACATCCGATCCAGGACAGCCTGACGTTCACGGTGACGGAGGAGGCCGTGGCCGCCGCCGCTCCCGAGGAGTCGGCGGAGCCGGGCGGGGTCGCCGAGGAGACGGCCGCCGAGAGCGCCCCCGCGGAGGAGGTCGAGGCCTCCGAGGCCGCCGCCGAGGAGGAGGGCGGGCTGCCCGTGGGGGTCATCGTGCTCGTGGTGGTGGGCGTGATCGCCCTGGCCGCCATCGCGATCGTGGCCGTCCGGCTCCGCAAGGGCTCCCCCACCGAGTAGTCACGGGGACCGGCCGAGAGGACGAGGGGCCCGCGCGCCTTCCGGTGCGCGGGCCCCTCGTACGGAACGGGCCGGTATCCCCTGGATCGGGTGGGTGTCGCGGTCGTCAGACGCGGCGGGCGAGCAGGATGCTGATGTTGTCCTTGCCGCCGGCCTCCATGGCGGCCTGCCACAGGGCGTGGACGGCGGCCTCGTCACTGCCGGCCTCGGCGATCATGCGTTCCATCTCCTCGGGCAGCACCAGGTCG
Source organism: Nocardiopsis sp. N85 (assembly GCF_028882275.1). GTDB lineage: Bacteria > Actinomycetota > Actinomycetes > Streptosporangiales > Streptosporangiaceae > Nocardiopsis > Nocardiopsis lambiniae. Next base: position 87,352 of record NZ_JARBUT010000021.1, on the reverse strand, counting down.
GAGAGGCCGTCGCTGCACATCAGCCAGGCGCTGGGGTCGGCGGCGTCGTCCCGGCCCACGTGGGGGACCATGCTGCCGCCGGAACTGCCGCCCAGGGACTGGGTGATGAAGTTCGTGGTGACGGGGCGACCGTCCTCGGAAGGAGGCAGCGCCGGGGAGTCGTCCTCGGAGAGTTGGATCAGGCGGCGGCCGTCCAGGCGGTAGGTACGGGAGTCGCCGACGTTGAACCAGAAGTTGCCGTCGTTGTTGAGCAGGACCCCGGCGACGGTGGTCCCCATCCCGGCGAACTCGCTGTGCTGGAGCGCGTGGTCCTTGATCTCCTCATCGATGTTGCTCAACAGTTGGGCGATCTCGTCCGTCCCACCGAGCCTGGGTCCCATCTCCGCCATGCGGTGCACGGCGTGCTCGGAGGCGATCTCACCGGCGGCCTGGCCACCGATGCCGTCGGCGACCGCCAGGATGACGGGTTCGCCGACCGGCAGTACACAACGGACCGGAGAGGTCATGTTGGCACTGGCGACGGTCAGAGCGCCCATGACGATGGCGTCCTCATTGGCGGGACGGATAGCGCCCCGGTGCGTGAGGGCCGTGACGATGACTTCCCCACCAGCGACACCCATACGCCCTTCCTCCCGTTTCGTCGGCCGTGGCCGCTGCCCGACACGTGCGCCGGACCATTGGTCGAATCCCGTTCAACGTCTGGATTCTGCAACCGTACCGACCCCCTGCCGGAGTCGGTCAAAATCCGCGTACATCATGACGGAAAACACCCGGATATGCAGTTCCCGCACGGGATTCGAGTGCCGAAAAGTGCTGCCCGGAGTACGTGTTGCTCCGCCTCGACAGTAGCGGCCGTGCGGAGCATCCGGCAGGCCCCCCGGCACCCTGCTTTACGGGTGGCCCCGAACATCCGGTTCACGATGTCCGGACCCGGTCGAAACATCGTCGACCGGTTGTCAGTGAGGGACATGTCTGACACAATGGCGGCGTTGGGTGTCTAAGACGCAGACACACACGACCACTGCCGTGCAACCTTTGCCGGTTACGCACGGTGGCGAATGTTAGCCCTTCGAACAGGTCGTCTGGTGTGGTTCCCGTGCGTCTGCCCTCGTTGATTCTCTCTTCTCTCCTTTTCACCCCACGGGGGCTCTGCGCGCCCGTTCTCCGGGTCGCTTCGCATTCACCGCCGAGCGCCCTCCTTCGGCGTACCCGCCGTCGGTTCCGCTCCAGGTGAACCGTTCGTCCCCTGAACCATCCGCCCGCCCTGGGGACTCCGACCCCGCTCCGGAGTCCCCCGGGCACCTCGACGGACACCCGCTCGTGTCCAAGGAGCTCAGTCCAGTGAAGATCGCGATCATCGCCGAACACGCCAACCCCCTCCCCGCCCACCGGGGCGAACCGGCCTGCCCCGCGAGCCTGCACCTGTGCGCCCTCTCCCGACAACTCGCCAAGCGCGGCCACAAGGTGGCCGTCTACGTCCGCCGCAGCGACCCGGAGCAGCCCGAGGGCCGCACCCGGATGGCGCGCGGCGTCTCCGTGACCCATCTCGACGCGGGGCCCGCCAGGCCGCTGTCCGAGGACGAGCACGCCGAGCACACGGGCGTCTTCGGGACGGCCCTCGCCGCCGTCCTCGACGAGGACCGTCCCGACGTCCTGCACGCCATCGGCTGGACCAGCGGCCTGGCCGCCCTGCACGCCCAGGCGCACAGCGAACGCGACCAGAGCGCGATCCCCCTGGTGCAGACCTTCCACTCGCTCAACGCCGCGGAGCAGCGCTCCGGGCTCGACCGGGCCCCCCAGCGCGCCCGCATGGAGTCGATCCTGGCCGGTCGTGCCGATCGGGTCCTGGTGGGGTCCACCGACCAACAGGGCGAACTGGCCCGGCTGGGGGTCCCCCGGCACCACGTGAGCGTCGTGCCCTTCGGTGTGGACACCGAGCACTTCACGATGGAGGGCGGGGTGTCCTCCGAGCACTGGCGCGCCGCCCGCGGCGAGCGCCCCCGTCTGGTCTCGGTCACCTCCCTGGACCCCAGCGGCGGCGCCGACCGCCTCGTGGACTCCCTGCTGCGGCTGCCCGAGGCCGAGCTGCTCCTGGTCTCCACCTCCGAACGGAAGGACGTCTCCCTCGACGAGGACGCCCTTCGCGTCCAGCTCCGGGCCAAGGAGGCGGGCGTCGACGATCGCCTGCACCTGGTCGGCCCGGTGGAGCGCAAGGAACTCCCGCGCCTCCTGCGCTCGGCGGACGTGTACGTGTCCGCCGCCTCCTACGACCCCTACGGCGGGGCCGTGCTGGAGGCCATGGCGTGCGGCCTGCCCGTGGTGGCCAAGGCGACCGGGGCGATCCTCGGCGCCGTCCTGCACCGCACCAGCGGCGTGCTGATGCGGTTCGGCCACCCCGACGAGGTCGCGCGTTCCGTGCGCGCCGTGCTCGGCGCCACCACGATGAGCTCCGCGTACGGCATCGCCGCGGTGGACCGAGCCCGCTCCCGGTTCACCTGGCAGCGGATCGCGATCGAGACCGAGATCGCCTATGAGCGCGCCCGGCCCCAACAGGCCGGACGCGACGAACTCGATGAGGAGACGGACGGCCTCGTGCTGTCCGGGGCCACGCGCTGACCCTCGTGGATCTCCTCCGCGTCCCTGTCGGAGGCCCCCCGGTGGGAACACCGGGGGGCGCACCGGGTACACCTCGGAGGGTGGCGCCCGGGACCGGGCGCCGTGACACCCGACCCGGGCACCGTCCCGCCGACCACGGATCCATGACCTTCGAACATCAGGGCCTGATCTTCCGCCACGACCGGTGGCCCGACGAAAGGGTCACCGGGACGCTGCGCGCCGCGTTGGACGCGGACCTGTACACCGTTCTCGCGGTGTCGGACGAACGCGTCGACGGGCTCGTGTCCGCTCTGTCGGAGGCCGAGGGCGCGCGCGTGCGCGTCGTGGAGCGCGAACGCCTCTACGCCTCCCCCGGCCGTGCCCTGGCGTCGTTGCACCGGTTGGCGGCGAACCGGTCCGACGAGCCGGTCCTGGTCGTCGCGGAGCCGCCGTCGCCGCCCGAGGGCTCCCTGGAGGCCCGCGAATGGCGACGCTGGGAGTCGGTGCTGTGCACGGCGCTGGCGCCGACGCGGATGCGCCTGATGTGCGTGCACGACGAGCGGTCCCTGTCGGCGCGCGAGCGGGCGGCGGTGATCGCCACCCACCCGATGCTCGTCGGCGCCGACGGCCCCTACCCGAACCCGTCCTACCTGGGCGCCGCCGCGTTCGGGGCCCGGCCCGCCGCGCCCGAACCGCTCGCGGTGAAGGGCCCCGTCCACCGGTTGGAGATCGGCCCGTCGCTGCCGCGGCTGCGCCGCGAGCTGACCGCCCTGGTCGAGGCGGCCGGACTGCCCTTCGAACAGGTGGAGCGAATGGTGACGGCGGTCAACGAGTTGGCCGCGAACGTGCTGGAGCACGGCGCGGGCAAGGGCGGCGTGCACGTGTGGCGAGCGGCGGACCGGTGGGTGTGCGACGTGTCGGACGAGAGCGGGGGCCCGATCGACCCCTTGACCGGATACCGGCCCTCCGATGATCTGCGGCCCCGGGGTTACGGGTTGTGGATCACCCGGCAGATCTGCGACTTCCTGGAGATCAGCGGCGGTGGGGAGGGATCGCTGATGCGACTGCACTTCCTGGACCGCAGGGTGGAGGGCCTCCGGTTCGACGACGGTCGGCCGTTCAGCCCTTGAGTCCGTCGACGGCCCCGCCCACGGTCTCGATGATCGGGATGACCTGGTCGATGCCGGCGATCATGAACAGGCGCATCACCTGCCGTTGGGGTTCGGCGACCACCAGTCCGACGCCGAGGTCGCGGGCCTGCCGGTAGGCGGAGACGAGGACCCCGATGCATCGGGAGTCGCAGAAACCGACCTTGGTGAGGTCGACGACCACCCCGTGGGGCGGGTGGGACAGGATCGCGTCCAACGCCTTCGCGAGGGCCGGTGAGGTCACCGCGTCCATCTCCCCCGCGGGGGTGACGACGACGACGTCGTCCTCGCGACGGATCGAGATGTCTGATGACGTCACGCTCGCCACTCCTTGCCGCTGTCGGATCGACCCGTGCCCATCATCGCGCCTTTCGGTCACACTCGGGACTCATCGCCCGCCCGCCGACGTCGCCCTTCTCACGAACGCCCTCGGCGCGGGCCCGCCGCCCCCTCACCCCGGGTGGGCCGGGGTCACCCTCCGGAGGTCCCGGGGCGCAGCCCGGTGTTCTCGGCGACGAGGTCGCGGGCCACGTCCACGACCCTTTTGCGATTGCGCTGGGCGACCTCGCGCAGGGCCTCGAACGCGGTGTCCGCGTCGCAGCCGCGCGCGTGCATGATGATGCCCTTGGCCTGGTCGATCAGGGTGCGCGCGGACATGGCGCGGCGCATGTGCGCGCTCTGCCTGGCCTCGTCGGTGCGTCGGCCGACGTTGACCAGGGAGGCGGCCGCGTGTTCGGCGAGCACGGCGGTGAGGGGCGCGACCGCGTCGTCGTCGAAGGCGTCGGGGCGCACCGAGTGCACCCCGAAGGTGATCACCCGGTCGTTGTCCGCCCCGACCCCGGGCAGCGGGCTGGGCAGCGTGAGGGAGGAGCGGTCCCCGCACTGCACGGCCATGCTGGTGTAGCGCGGCCACCGGGTGGACTCGCGCAGGACGTCGCCGACCCGCACCTGGCGCATCTCGCGCACCGCCTCCACCGCCGGCCCCTGGTCGGTGGTGTACTGGTGCTCGAAGGCGGCGGCCAGGTCGGCATGGGAGGCCCCGTAGTCGGTGACGACGTGTCGGGGGGAGCCGTCGGACCCCTCCACCTCGCGCCAGACGACCACGAGCGCCGCCGAACATCCGGGGACGCCCTGTGCCGCCGCCCGACCCATCTGGTCGAGGGCGCGTTCGAGGGTGGTGTTCTCGCTCCGCCCCAGCGCACCGATGTCACGGGCCAGGCGCTCGATCCACACGATCCGGCCTCCTTGCTCTCCAGGACCACGGTAGCCCCGTGGCGACGCGGGGGCGCACATCCGTTAGCGTCAGGGAGGTCAAGCCGACCGCGATGACAGGGAGAGCCCGCGTGCACCTGGCGGAGCTGCAACGAGAGATCACCGCTCTGGGCGAGCGCATCGCGGCCCTGCGCGATACGCACACGATGTACCCGGACGACGGCCAGAGCACGGCCGAGGCCGCGCTCGCCGAACTGGAGTACGCCGAACGGCTGCTCGGCGAGGCCGGGGCGCAGCTGGCGCGGGCCCACGCCGAAGCGCCCGACCAGCGTCGCCAGGGCGACGACGGGGACCGGGTCCTGTTGCGGGCGATGTTCACCGAACTGAGCGTTCCCGTGGTGCTGCTCGACCACGAGGGTTACATCCGACGGATCAACAACGCCGGGGCCTCCCGGCTGGGCAGTGGTCCGGGGTACCTGACCGGGAAACCGTTCGTGCACTTCGTGGATCTGCGCCGGCGGGCGGCGATGCGGTCGTGGCTGGCGGCGGTGCTGCGCGGTGACGGCGACGCCGACCTGGAGTCGCGGCTGGCCCAGCGCGGCTGGGCCGAGGACGTGCATCTGGCCCTGACCCGGTTGGAGCTGCCCACCGAACCGAATCCGCTGGTGCTGGTGGCGATGTCGCCGCCGATGAACGGCGGCGAGGAGGAGGGTCCCGCCCCGTTGGAGCCGGAGGTGGAGGACCAGGTGGTGGTCCTGGCCGCCCGCCGGTTGGACGTGCTGACCCGGATGACACGGCTGCTGCTCCGCTCGGCCGGACCGGGCGGGGCGGGGGAACCGCTGGCGTTGGTCGACGCCGCGGAACTGCTCGCCGACTCCTACGCCGACTGGGTGATCGTGGACGTGTGCGACCTGCCCGAGGATCCGCGGGCGGCACGCCGAGCCGTGGTGGCCGCCCCCCACGACGCCACCGACGAGCAGCGGGAGGAGGTCGCCGGTGCCGCGACGGAGGACGCCGACATCCCCGGCGAGGTGCTCGGCCGGGGACAGTCACTGCTGTTCCCGTTGATCGAGGAGGAGGGCGTGCTGGGCCGCGCCTCCTCGGGCGCGCCGCTGTTGGCGATGCTCGGCGCCGGGTCGCTGCTGTCGGTTCCGTTGCGCGGCAGCCGGGGGGTGCGCGGGGCGCTCACCCTGATCCGGCGCAGCAACCGGGGCAGCTTCCGGCTCGCCGACCTCGGGTTGATCGAGGAGATCGGGGAGCACATCGGTCTGGCCCTGCCGCCCCGCCCCGAATGAACCCCGCCCCTGGGGTCCGCGCTCCGCTTCGACCGGCCCGTCGACCACCGCCGCCTCGCGGGGGCGGGCCACGGCCGACGGTCCCCTGCGACGTCTCCGCCCTCGACTCCGGGACCCCGTGTCGTCGTGATCCGCTCGGCGGGCCTCGCCGTCAGTCCTCGGGGCCGTGGAGGGTGTCGATGAGGGTGGACAGGCGGGAGAACGCCCGGTCCACCCGGCGTACCCCTTCGACCAGGGGCTGATCGGTGTCCTGGTAGGCGTCGACGATGTGACGGCGCAGTTCGGCCAGTTCCTCCCGCACCTGCCCGGACCCCTGGGCGAGCTGCTCGGCCAGCACCTTGCCGGGCTCTCCGGTCTCCTGGCCGAGGTCGCGCTGGAGGGCGCGGGCCTGTTCGCGCATCTGCGCCTTGAGCTGGTGGAGTTCGACGAACACCTCGACCTTGGAGCGCAGCACCCACGGGTCGAACGGCTTGAGCAGGAAGTCGACCGCGCGCGAGGCGTACCCGCGGAAGACCTGGTGCCGATCGATCTCCTGGGCGGTCAGGAAGATGATCGGCACGTCCTTGGTCTTCTCGCGCTGTTTGATGTGCGCGGCCGTCTCGAAGCCGTCCATCCCGGGCATGACCACGTCCAGGAGGATGACCGCGAAGTCCGTGCCCAGAAGGTGTTTGAGCGCCTCCTCCCCGGAACCGGCACGGATCAGGTTCTGATCCAGGGACGTGAGGGCCGCCTCCAACGCGATGAGGTTCTCGTCGCGGTCGTCCACGAGGAGGATGTTGGCCTTCTGGGTCACGGCGGTCACTCCAGGTCTTCGGTCGGGTCGTCGTTGCCGGTGTTCCCCTTGGGGCCGGTGTCATCCACGCGAATGATGCGGGTGCTGTCTCCTTCCGCGCCATTGTGCCGGTTTCCGGAGCCGATCGTGCCCGCGCCCCCGGGGTCCGTCGCCGATCCGGCCGCGGTCACCGCCGGGTCGGCGACGAGCCAGTGGCGCATGACGTCGAGCAGGTGGTCGAGGTCCACCGGCTTGGTGACGTAGTCGGTGGCGCCGGCCGCCAGGCTGCGTTCGCGGTCGCCCTGCATCGCCTTGGCCGTGAGCGAGATGATGGGGAGTTCGGCGAACTGGGGCATCTGCCGGATGCGCTCGGTGGTCTGGTTGCCGTCCAGGTCGGGCATCATCACGTCCATCAGGACCAGGGAGATGTCCTCGTTGGCCTCCAGCTTCGCGATGCCCTCGTGGCCGTTGTCGGCGTACAGGACCTCCAGGCCCTGGGCCTCCAGGGCGCTGGTGAGGGCGAACACGTTGCGCACGTCGTCGTCGACGATGAGGACCCTGCGCCCGGTCAGGACCGCCCGGCGTTCGGGGTCGGTGCGGGGCTCCCCGTCCCGTTCCGCCTCGGGTTCGCCACCGCTCTCCGCGACGGTCTCGATCACCTTGAGCACGGGCACGGTGGGCAGCGGCTCGACGCCCGGATCGGTCAGCGCCGCCACCGCCGCGTCGAACTCCTCCGAGGGCATCCCGAAATCCTCGTCGCGGCCCGACTCCAGGGCGGGCAGCGAGTCCAGCCCCCTGTCCTCGCCGGCGCGCTCGGCGGCGTCGTCGGGCAGGCGGACCGGCAGCAGCAGGGTGAAGGTCGACCCCTGCCGGGGCACGCTCTGCACCCGGATCTCGCCGCCGAGCAGACGGGCGAAGTTCCGGCTGATCGACAGCCCCAGCCCGGTGCCGCCGAAGCGGCGCGAGGTGCCGCCGTCGCCCTGGTGGAAGGCCTCGAAGATCACCTGGAGTTTGTCCTCGGCGATCCCGATGCCGGTGTCGGCGACGGTGAACGCGATGATCTCCTCGTTCTCGACGAACATCTCCAGGTCGGCGTCGTCGAGCGCCCACGCGGGTTCGATGAGCAGCCGCACCTCGCCCTGCGGGGTGAACTTGACCGCGTTGGACAACAGGTTGCGCAGGATCTGCTGGAGCCGCTGCTCGTCGGTCCACAGGGTGTCGGGGATGTCCGGGGAGACGTCCACCGCGAACGCCAGTCCCTGGTCGCCGGTGACCGGTCGGAACGTCGCCTCGACGTAGTCGACGAGCTGGTCGATGGAGACGTCGCTGGGCTGGACCTCGGCACGGCCCGCCTCGACCTTGGACAGGTCCAGGATCTCGTCGATGAGCAGCAGCAGGTCGCTGCCGGCCTTGTGGATGGTCTGGGCGAACTCGACCTGCTTGGGCGTGAGGTTCTGTTCGGCGTTGTCGGCGAGCAGCCTGGCCAGGATGAGCAGGCTGTTGAGCGGCGTGCGCAGCTCGTGCGACATGTTCGCCAGGAACTCCGACTTGTACTTGGAGGAGACCTGGAGCTGGTGGGCGCGCTCCTCCAGGGCGTTGCGGGACCGCTGGATCTGCTGGTTCTGGAGTTCGATCGCCCGGTTCTGGTTGGCCAGCTGGGTGGCCTTCTGGCGCAGTTCGGCGTTCTTGTTGCGCAGCTCCTCCTGCTGGCGCTGGAGCTCGTTGGAGCGCTCGCGCAGCTGGTTGGTGAGCTGCTGGGACTGTTCGAGGAGGTCCTCGGTGCGCTTGTTGGCCAGGATCGTGTTGATCGTGGTGCCCAGCAGGGAGACCAGCTGGCGCAGGAAGTTCTTGTGGATCTCCCGGAACTCGTCGAAGGAGGCGAACTCCAGGACTCCCAGGGCCCGCTCCTCGGACAGGATCGGCAGGATGTACAGGTGGCGCGGTTGGGCGCCGCCCAGGCCGGAGGAGATGGTGACGTACCCCTCGGGGAGGTTCCCGACCTGGAACTCGGCCTGCTGGGCCAGCGCCTCCCCGGCCAGGCCCACGCCCTTGCGGACGCGGCTGCGTTCCTCCTGCGGGTCGAACCCGAACCCGGAGTAGAGGAGGAACACCTCCTCGTCGTCCATGTCCTCGGGCAGGTAGCAGGCGCCGTGCTGGGCGTCCATGAGCGGCGTCACCTCGTTCATGATGAGGCGTGCCAGCTCGTGCAGGTCGCGGTGTCCCTGGATGTGCCCGGAGATGCGGGCCAGGTTGGACTTGAGCCAGTCGGCGTCGCGCTGGGTGGCGGTGGTCTCGCGCAGGTTGGACACCATCAGGTTGATGTTGTCCTTGAGCTGTTCCATCTCACCGCGGGCGTCGACCTGGATGTTGCGGGTCAGGTCGCCCTTGGCGACGGCGTTGGCGACCTCGGCGATGGCGCGCACCTGCGTGGTGAGGTTTCCGGCCAGGCCGTTCACACTGTCGGTGAGCTGCTTCCAGGTGCCGGAGACCCCCTCGACCTTGGCCTGGCCGCCCAGCTGCCCCTGGCTGCCCACCTCGTGGGCGACGCGGGTGACCTCGGTGGCGAACGCCGACAGCTGGTCCACCATCGTGTTGACCGTCGTCTTCACCTCCAGGATCTCGCCCTGGGCGTTGACGTCGATCTTCTTGGTGAGGTCACCGGCGGCGACCGCGGTGGTGACCTCGGAGATGTTGCGCACCTGGGTGGTGAGGTTGTGCGACATCGAGTTGACGTTCTCGGTGAGGTCGTTCCAGATGCCCGAGACGCCCTTGACGTCGGCGCGACCGCCCAGCTTGCCCTCGGTCCCCACCTCACGGGCCACCCGGGTCACCTCGTCGGCGAACGCCGACAGCTGGTCGACCATCACGTTGATGGTCTCCTTGAGCTCCAGGATCTCGCCCTTGGCGTTGACCGTGACCTTCTTGGTCAGGTCGCCCGCCGCGACGGCGCGCGTGACCATGGAGATCTGCCGTACCTGGTAGGTGAGGTTGTTGGCCATGGAGTTGACGTTGTCGGTGAGGTCCTTCCAGACCCCGGAGACGTCGCGGACATGGGCCTGTCCGGCCAGCTTGCCCTCGGTGCCCACCTCGCGGGCCACCCGGGTCACCTCGTCGGCGAACGCCGACAGCTGGTCCACCATCTTGTTGATGGTGTCCTTCAGCTCCAGCATCTCGCCCTGGGCGTCCACGGTGATCTTCTTGGTGAGGTCACCGGCGGCCACCGCCGTCGTCACCTGCGAGATGTTGCGCACCTGATAGGTGAGGCTGTTGGCCATCGAGTTGACGTTGTCGGTGAGGTCCTTCCAGATGCCCGAGACGCCCTTGACGTTCGCGCGACCGCCCAGCTTGCCCTCGGTGCCCACCTCACGGGCCACCCGGGTCACCTCGTCGGCGAAGGAGTCGAGCTGGTCGACCATGGTGTTCACGGTGTTCTTCAGGGCGAGCATCTCGCCCTGCACGTCGACCTGGACCTTCTGGGTCAGGTCGCCGCGGGCCACCGCCGTCGTCACCTGGGAGATGTCCCGCACCTGGTTGGTGAGGTTGTCCGCCATGGAGTTGACGTTGTCGGTCAGGTCCTTCCAGATGCCCTGGACACCGCGCACGTTGGCGAGACCGCCCAGCTTGCCCTCGGTGCCCACCTCGCGGGCCACCCGGGTCACCTCGTCACCGAACGTGGAGAGCTGGTCCACCATCGTGTTGACGGTGTCCTTCAGCTCCAGCATCTCGCCCTGGACGTCGATGGTGATCTTCTTGCTCAGATCGCCGCGGGCGACCGCGGTGGTGACCTCGGAGATGTCGCGCACCTGGAGGGTGAGCCGGGAGGCCATCTGGTTGACCGCCTCGGTCACCTCGCGCCAGGCGCCGGAGACGCCCTCGACCCGGGCGCTGCCGCCCAGTTTGCCCTCGGTGCCCACCTCGCGGGCCACCCGGGTGACCTCCTGGGTGAAGCCGCTCATCTGGTCGGCCATCCGGTTCACGGTGGTGGCCAGGCGCAGCAGGTCGCCCTTGAGCTCGCCGCGCCGCCCCTGGGTGGAGGCGCGCAGGGTCAGTTGGCCCTCGGCGACCGCGTCCAGGACCCTGGCCACCTCGGTGACGGGTTCGGCGACCTCGTCCAGCAGGGTGTTGAGGGCGGTGGCGCTCTCGGCCCACGCGCCCCGGGAGGGGTTGACGTTGATGCGCTCGTTGAGGCGACCCTCGTTGCGGACGACCCCGCCGACGCGCTTGAGTTCGCTGCTGAGCTGTTCGCTGTGGTCGACCACCTCGTTGAACACCGAGGCGATCTCCCTGATCGTGCCGCTGCCGCGTTTGCGCAAGCGCACACTGAAGTCCCCGTCGCGCATCCGGTAGAGCGCGCGCAGGATCTCGTCCAGCTGGTCGTCGGCCACTTCACCGACCGCCTCGGGCATCGAACCCCTCCTCCGTGACCGTGCCATCGATCACCACCGGGCTGTGCGGACGTGTCGACTCACACTAACCGCCCGCGCCGACCGGCACAGGTGGGTCCGGCATGTCGATTCCCTCTGTCGACCCGCCCCGTCCCGGGGCCGTACGGACCGGACCGGTCCCCCGGGTCCGCGTATCGTGTCAGTGTCCACACCTCTCCCGAGTCCGTATCCAGATGAAGGACCCGACGGTTTGCCGGCACATGACACCTTGAAGGTCGCTCGACGAGAGTTCCCGCCCGCGCCCGAGACGGCGGCGGGGGCCCGCGAGTTCGTCCACGACACCCTGCTGTCCTGGGGTGTGCCCGACCCGTTCGACGACGTGATCCTGTTGGTCAGCGAACTGGTCACCAACGCGGTCATCCACGCCCGCTCGCCCCTGGAGGTGACGGTGCGCCGCCTGGAGGGGGCCACCGAGGTGATGGTGAGCGACACGGCCCCCGAGAGAGCGGTCCCCCAGGCGGGTCCGCTGTCCGTGGACACCTCCCCCTCCCGCGGCGATGAACGCAGCGGCGGTCTGGGGTTGGCCCTGGCATCGGCGATCGCGTCGAGTTGGGGGGTGAGCTACGGGCGCGACGACAAGGCGGTGTGGTTCCGCATCGACGACGCCGGCGACGGAGTCGCGTCGCTGGAGGCACCGACCGTGCCGCGCCGCTCCCCGAACCGGACCGCCCGGCCCACGCCCTGGTCGTCGCTGGACGCCGCACTGGGCTCCCGGTTGTCCCTGCCCCAGTTGTTGGAGCGGACGGTGGAGTACTCCGCCACCGCGCTGGGCGGTGACGCCGCCTACATCGCCCTGGCCACCTCCGACGAGACCATGTGGGAGGTGCGCGCGGCCGTGGGACTCACCTCCGGCGGCGCGCACTGGCGACCGTTGCGCATCCGCACCGAGGAGGCGTTCCCGTCGGCGGCGCCGGAGGCGGGCGCGATGATCAACGACGACCTGATGATCGCGCGCGCCCACCGGGGCCGGTTGTCGCGCGCCGGGATGCGGTCGCTGGTGACGGCGCCGCTCATCGTCGACGGCCGGGTCACCGGTCTGCTCGGGGTGGCGTCGCGTCGGGCCCGGCACTTCGCCCCGGCCGCCGCCCGGCGCCTCCAGGAGGGCGCCGACCTCATCGCGCTGCCCGTGGAACGCGCGCGCCTGGCCGAGGTGGAGCTCAGCCGACGGGCCTCGCTCAGTTTCCTGGCCGAGGCCAGCGACCTGCTGGCGGGCACGTTGGACGAGCGGATGACGGGGGCGCTGGCCGCCCAGTTGATCACGTCGCGGCTGGGCCGCTGGTGCGCCATCCACACCATCAACGAGCTGGGCGTGTCGCGGCTGACCCACGTCATGCACGGCAACGAGAACTACAACGACGTGCTGCGCGAACTGCTGTCGGGGGCGCCGCCGCGCGAGCAGCGCGACCCCCGGCCGTTGTGGGGTCCGACCGATCTGGGCGAGGGGGAGATCGACGACGGTCTGGTGCGCGAACTGGTGCGCGGGCCGGCGATCAGCATCCCGCTCGTGGCGCACGGGCGCGAGCTGGGCCGGATGACCATCGGCAAGAACGAGTCGGACGACTTCACCCGGGAGGAGGTGGACGTCTCCGACGACCTGAGCCGCCGGGTGGCGTCGGCGATGGAGAACGCCCGTCTGCACGAGCGGCAGGCGGCGATGAGCGTGGCGTTGCAGCGCAGTCTGCTGCCCGCCAGGGAGAAGGAACCGGTCATCCCGGACGTGGACCACGCGGTGTTCTACCGTCCGGCGGACGAGAAGAACGTGGTCGGCGGCGACTTCTACGACGTGTTCGCGGCCAGCGGCCGGTGGTGCTTCGCCATCGGCGACGTGTGCGGGACCGGCCCGGAGGCGGCGGCGGTGACGGGTCTGGCCCGGCACACGCTGCGCGCGCTGGCCAAGGAGGGGTTCACGCCCTCGCACATCATGCAACGGCTGAACATGGCGATCCTGGACGAGAACACCTCGACCCGGTTCCTGACGATGCTGTACGGGGAGATGACCCCGGCGACCGACGGCGGGGGCGGGATGCGAGTGCGCATGGTGTGCGCCGGGCATCCGCTGCCGTTGCGGTTGAGCCCCAAGGGCGGGGTGGAGCAGTTCGGCGCCTCGCAGCCGCTGCTGGGGGCGTTCGAGGACGTCGGTTTCACCACCGAGAACGTGGACATCCGTCCCGGCGAGGTGGTGCTGGCGGTGACCGACGGGGTGACGGAGCGGCGCAGCAACTCCGACATGCTCGGGGACACGGGCCTGGAGAGGATCTTCTCCGGCTGCGCCGGGCTGTCGGCGCAGGCCGTGATCAGCCGGATCGACCGGGAGCTGGAGGAGTACGCCCCGGGCGGCCACACCGACGACACCGCGATGCTGGTGCTGCGCTTCCTCTGACACCGGGACACGGCCCCGCGAGGGCTTCCGCGGGGTTCCGGGGGTCGGCGGAGCGGAGGCTCGGCGAAGAGGTGCCGCCGGGTCAGAGCCAGCCCATGTCCTGGGCGGTGCGGATGGCGGCCATGCGGTTGGCGGCTCCGGTCTTGCCGATGGCGTTGGACAGGTAGTTGCGGACGGTGCCCTCGGTGAGGTGGAGGGTCGCGGCGATACGGGCGACCGTGGCGCCGTCGGCGGCGGCGCGCAGCACCTCGGTCTCGCGGTCGGTGAGGGGGCTCTCGCCGCCGACCATGGCGGCGGCGGCCAGGTCGGTGTCGATGTAGCGTCCGCCGCCGTGGACGCGGCGGACGGCACCGGCGAGCTGTTCGACGGGCGCGTCCTTGGCGAGGAATCCGCGGGCCCCGGCGGACAGGGCGCGGCGCAGGTAGCCCGGGCGGCCGAAGCTGGTGAGGATGACGACGCCGCAGGCCGGTACGGCCTCCTTGAGACGGGCGGCGACCTCCAGGCCGGTGGCGCCGGGCATCTCGATGTCCAGGACGGCGACGTCGGCGGCGTGTTCCCGGACCGCGTCCACGACGAGGTCGCCGCGCCCGACCTCGGCCACCACCTCCAGGTCGTCCTCCAGGCCGAGGAGGGCGGCGATGGCCCCCCGGACCAGATGCTCGTCATCGGCCAGCACGATCTTGATCAAGGTCGGCCCTTCGGTCTGTGTCGGTTCGGTCGCGGCGCGATAGTGTTCCGGACATCTAGGTGCATAGAACACGTAGAGCATCGATACGGACAGTGGTCTCCGAGCGCCCGCTCTTCGGAGGAGAACAGACTCGAAACCCTGGTATATCGGGCTCTCACCCTGTTCTAACCCATGCGCCGCATGATGGAGCACATCGATCGGAACATCGTCCCGTCAGTCGGAGGATGAGTTGAACCCCAACGAACCCACACCAGGTAACGAGCCCGAAGCCGTGGCCGGGGACGCCCACCCCGCGACCGGCGCCGCCGGGCCCGCGGGGGGCGTCTCCGACGGATACGGGTCCACCGTTCCCCGCGACACCCCCTCTCAGAACGCGGTGCCCTCCGACGGCCGGGACGCGGGGGCTCCCGGCCCGTCGGAGGGCACCGGACCCCGGTTCGCCCCGCACGATCAGCCGCCGCACTGGGCGACGGGTCCCAACGAGGCCGACAGGGTCGCCTTCTCCTTCCCGCCCGAGGGCGGTGAGGGCCCGCGACCGGCCGGCCCGGGGCCGGTCCCCGGCGGGGTACCGTACGCGACCGCGCAGGGCGGCGCCTTCGGCGCGATGCCGGGGGCACCCGGCGGCCCACAGGGTCCGGGTCCGCAAGGCCCGCAGGGTCCGCAGGGACGGGGACCGCAGGGACCCCAGGGACCCCAGGGGCCCCAGGGGCCCTTCGGCGGCCCGTTCCAGCCGCCCGGCGGTCGGCCGCCGTACGGCCCTCACCCGCACGCCGTCCCGGCCGGTCCGCCGCCGGAACGCAAGCGGGGTTCGGGCCGGATCGTGGGAGTGGCCGCGGCCACGGCCCTGGTCACCAGCCTGATCGTGGGGCCGGCCGCCGCGCTGGGCACCGCCCATCTCTTCCCCGACGGCCTGAGCGGCCCGGTCAGCTCCCTCGGCGGCGAGCAGGGCGGGACCGCCACCGAGGGCGAGGTCGGCGAGGTCGCCGAGAAGGTCCTGCCGAGCGTGGTGTCCATCCAGACCGCCAACGGCGGCGGCAGCGGTGTCGTCATCTCCTCCGACGGACAGATCCTCACGAACGCGCACGTGGTGGACGCCGCCCAGGGCGGGGTCCTGGAGGTGCTGTTCAACGACGGGACCGCCGCGTCCGCCGAGGTCCTGGGGTCGGACCCGGTGTCCGACATCGCCGTCATCCAGACCCAGGGGAAGAACGACCTGCAGCCCGCCGTACTGGGCGACTCCGATCAGATCGGGGTGGGTGCCGACGTCGTCGCGATCGGTTCACCGCTGGGTCTGCCCGGAACGGTGACCACGGGCGTGGTCAGCGCCCTGAACCGGCCGGTCAACACGGGGGCGACCGAGAGCGGCAACGGGCAGACCTCCACGGTGATCAACGCGATCCAGACCGACGCGGCGATCAACCCGGGCAACTCGGGCGGCCCGCTGGTGAACATGGCGGGCGAGGTGATCGGCATCAACACCGCGATCGCCGGGCTCTCCCAGGAGAGCGGCTCGGTGGGTCTGGGGTTCGCCATCCCGGTCAACCAGGCCAAGCCCATCGCCGAGCAATTGGTCACCGAGGGCAGCGCGAGCTACCCGGCGATCGAGGCGACCATCACCGGCGGCCGGGACGGCGGGGCGACCATCGTCGACGTGACGGAGGGCGGCGCCGCGGACGAGGCGGGGTTGGGCAAGGACGACGTGATCGTGTCGATCGACGGCACCCCGATCACCGCGCCGGACCAGCTGATCGCGGAGATCCGTTCGCACCGTCCGGGGGACCAGATCACCCTGGGGGTGCGGGCCGGCGGCGCCGGTTCGGTACGGGACGTGACCGTGACGCTCGGCGAGCAGAGCGCGGCGTCCGTGGAGGACGAGGCCGAGGAGGACTGACCTCGGGGACCCCGGGAGGGGAACCGGGAACGAGGTCACCGGGGGGCGGGGTCGCGGACGCGGCCCCGCCCCCGTCGTGCGGGTGGAAGGTGGGGGTGGCACCACCGTCGGGGCGTGGTGGACACCGGCGCACGTGGGGGTGCCACCCCTCTGGCCCCGTTCCGCGAACGGGAATAGCGTCCTCGTGACGGCTCCGACGGCGACGAAGTCACCGGTCGACAACAGAACGGTGCGCCAGAGTACACGAATGGTCACACAGGGTATCGTTCCCCGCGTCGTGTGCTACCTGGCCGGTCGCCACACCGTCACCCGGAGGTCGGCGATGGTCAACGCGGGTGCTCCACACTCGTGCGTACACGGCGACCCGACGCGCACCGGCTCAGGAGACACCCCGATATGACCACCTCGTTCCTTCCCGAATCACCACCGGCGGCCGAGGTACTGACGGCCGCTCCCGACGACCGTACGACCGTGCTCATCGGTACGGACACCTACCCGCCCGACGTCAACGGGGCCGCCTACTTCACCGCCCGGCTGGCCCGGGGCCTGGTCGCACGCGGGGTGAGGGTGCACGTGGTGTGCGCCTCCCCGAACGGGCGCCCGCACGTCGTCGAACGCGACGGGGTCGTCGAGCACCGGTTGCGGTCGATGTCGTCCCTGGTCCACGAGAGCGTGCGGCTGGCCCTGCCGGTGGGGGTCCGCGGACACCTCGACCGGCTGCTGGAGCGGCTGCGTCCGGACGCCGTCCACATCCAGAACCACTTCCTCATCGGTCGGGTGCTGGCGGGCGCGGCCCGTGCGCACGGCATCCCCGTGGTGGCCACGAACCACTTCATGCCGGAGAACCTCTTCGACTACGTGCACGTCCCGGCACCGTTGCGCCCCCACGCCGCCCGGCTGGCCTGGCGGGACCTGGGCGCGGTGCTGTCCCGGGTGGACCACGTCACCACGCCGACCCCGGCGGCCGCCCGGCTGCTGTGGGAACAGGGGTTCGGCCGACCTGTGGAGCCGGTCTCGTGCGGGATCGACCTGGTGCGGTTCCGGCCCGCACCGGACGACGTCGAGGGGCGGCGGCGCATCCGGGCCAGGCTGGGCGTCCCCGACCGGACGACGATGCTGTTCGTGGGGCGGCTGGACGAGGAGAAGCGGGCGGACGAGCTGATCCGGGCGGTGGCGCGCACCTCCGGAGGGGTCCAGTTGGTGCTGGCCGGGCACGGCGCCTACCGCACGAGACTGGAGGAGCTGGCCGTCGCCGAGGGGGTCGCCGACCGGGTGGTGTTCCTGGGGTTCGTCTCCCACGAGGACCTGCCGGACGTGTACCGGGCGGCCGACGTGTTCACCATCGCGGGCATCGCCGAACTCCAGAGCATCGCCACCTTGGAGGCGATGGCCTCGGGGCTGCCGGTGGTGGCGGCGGACGCCATGGCCCTGCCCCACCTGGTGGAGGTGGGCGTCAACGGGTACCTGTACCGGCCGGGCTCCCCCGAGGAACTGGCGGGCCGGGTCGACGAGGTGGTGGCCGACGAGTCGCGGCGGCGGGCCATGGGCGCGCGCAGTCGGGAGATGTCCCTGCCCCACCGTCTGGAGCACTCCCTCGCCAGGTTCGAACGGATCTATCGGGAGGCGGCGGCGGAGGGCGTGGCACCGCCCGTCGGCGGGTTCTCCCACCGGTGATGGACCGCGTTTCCTCGCACCTCCGCTCGGGTTCGTGCGAGACAGCCCGAAGGGCGCAGGTTCCCTAGGCGGGCCCGTCCGAGGGCGGATCGGCGGGGGTGATCTCGGGGAGGGTGAACCCGATGACGGCGCCTCCGCCCTCCCGGTTGCGGGCGAACACCTCCCCGTCGTGGGCGCGGGCGATCTCCCGGACCATGGACAGGCCCAGCCCGGATCCGGGCAGTCCGCGTGCGGAGGTGGCGCGGTAGAAGCGTTCGAAGACCCGGCCGGCCTCCTCGGGATCGATGCCCGGCCCCCGGTCCAGGACCTCGACGGTGCCGCGCCGGATCCGGATCTCGATGGGCGCGGTGCCGTCCGGGTCGAACTTGGCGGAGTTCTCCACCGGGTTGGCCATGGCGCGCTCCAGCGCCCCGGGGCGCCCGTGGACGGCGCTGTCGTCGGCGTCGACGACGATCTCGCGGCCGGTCCGCCGCCGGGTGCGCGCGGCGACCTTCTCCGCGACGTCGGCCAACACCACGCGGGAGGGGGTCTCGTCCTCGTGGTCGCCGGTGGCCAACCCGACCAGTTCGTTGACCAGGGACGTCAGCTCCCGGGTCTCCCCGCGCAGGTCCTCGATGAGGCTGCCCCTGGCCTCCGGGGTGAGCCGGTCGGCCCGGCCCAGGACCTGGATGTTGGTGTACAGGCTGGTCAGCGGGGTGCGCAGCTCGTGGGCGGCGTCCTGGACCAGCCGTCGCTGTTCCTCCTGGGAACGGGCCAGACGGGCCAGCATCGCGTTGAAGGCGTCGCCGAGCCGACCCACCTCGTCATGCCCGGCCTCCCCCACCGGTGTGTCCGGGCGCCCGGCGAGCGGGTCGAGCCGACCGGTGGAGCTGACGTACTCGGCGGCGTCGGTGAGACGGGCCAGCCGGCCCGTGGTGCGGTGGCCGATGAGCCACCCGACGCAGGCCGCGCCCAGGGCGACCAGCACGCCCACCCACAGGATCTGGGTGGCGAGCCGACCGAGCATCCGCTCGGTGGGCGACATCTGCTGGATGACCTGGAGGGCCCCCGCGCCGTCGCCCAGGGACACCGTCGCCACCCGGTAGGCCTGGCCCTGCACGGTCTGTTCGCGGGTGAGGGCCTCACCCGGCTCACCGGCGGTCGCGAGTTCCATGTCCTCGGCGGTCGGCGCGAAGAGCGCCACCTCGGAGGCTCCGTCGGCGACGGCGACCTGACGGCGGCCGTCCGGGAGGATGTGGTGGATCTGGAGGTCCTTGCCCGCCAGGACCGGCCCCCGGTCCGAGGAGAGCGTGCCGTCCTGGTTCTCGTACAGGGAGACGATCTGGTCGGACAGTGCGGTGACGACCCGGCTGAAGTCCTCACGCGCGTCGGCGCGGATGAGCGCGGCCGCCGTGGTGTAGGCCAGGGTGCCGACCAGGGCGATGGTGACCGCGACGACCAGTGCGAACATCACGGCGAAACGGGTGCCCAGGCGCCATCCGCTCGGGTGGAACAGCACGCCGCCCCGGATGCGCTCGTCCGACACGGTGATCACCCCTGCGGGCGGAGCGTGTACCCGACACCGCGCACGGTCTGGATGAGCGGTTGCCCGCCGTCCTCCAGTTTGCGGCGCAGGTAGCTGATGTAGACCGCCAGGTTCTTGGAGTCGGGGCCGAAGTCGTAGCCCCAGATGCGGTCGTAGATGGTGGCGTGGTCCAGCACGATCCCGGCGTTGCGGACCAGGAGTTCGAGCAGGTCGAACTCGGTCTTGGACAGCTCGACCTCGCGTTCGCCGCGCCAGACCCGGCGGGCGCGCGGGTCGAGGCTGAGTTCGCCGACGCGCAGCGGCCCCTCCTCGACCCCCTCGGGCCCGGGGGCGGCCCGGCGCAGCAGGGCGCGCAGCCGGGCCAGGAGTTCGTCCAGCTCGAAGGGCTTGGCGAGATAGTCGTCGGCCCCGGCGTCGAGTCCGGCGACCCGGTCGGGGGTCTCGACGCGGGCGGTGAGCATGAGGATGGGCGTGCGGTCGTTCTCGGCCCGCAGCACCCGGGCCACGCCCAGACCGTCGACGCCCGGCATCATCACGTCGAGGATGAGCAGGTCGGCGGGGTCGGAGTGAACGGAGGCGAGCGCCTGAACCCCGTCGGCGACGGTCCGGACCGCGTACCCCTCCAGTTGGAGGGCGCGTTCCAGCGACTCCCTGATGGCGCGGTCGTCATCGGCGACCAGCACGGTGGCGGTGGTGGCGTCCATGGCCCACATGCTGCCTCATCCGGGTGAGAGGTCGGTAAGAGGCGGGTGGGGCGCGTGTCAGAGCCGGTCGCGCCCCCTCCCCGCTCAGGCGTCGGGTGTGAACGCGCGGGTGCGCCGCAACCCGGCCGCCCGGCCCTTGCCCGCGATGACCAGGGCCATCTTGCGCGAGGCCTCGTCGAGCATCTCCTCGCCGAGCATCACGGCGCCGCGCCGGTCGACCCCGGTGGCGTGGGCGTAGGCGTCGAGGATGAGTTCGGCGTGGTCGTAGTCCTCCTGGGAGGGGGCGAAGACCTCGTTTGCGGCCTCGACCTGGAGGGGGTGCAGCACCCACTTGCCGTCGTAGCCCAGCGCGGCGGTACGGCCGGCGGCGCGGCGGAACGCGTCGACGTCGCGGATCTGGAGGTAGGGGCCGTCGATGGCCTGGAGGTCGTGGGCGCGGGCGGCGGTGAGGATCCGCATGAGCACGTGGTGGTAGGCGTCACCGGTGTCGTAGCCGGGGGGTTGTTCACCGACGACGAGGCTCTTCATGTTGAGGGAGGCCATGAAGTCGGCGGGCCCGTACACCAGGGTCTCCAGGCGCGGGGAGGCGGCGGCGATCGAGTCCACGGCGACGAGGCCCTTGGCGTCCTCGATCTGCGCCTCGATGCCGATGCGGCCGACGGGCAGGCCGACGGCGCGTTCGATCTGGGTGAGGAGGGTGTCGAGCCATTGGACGTCGCGGGCGGCGGTGACCTTGGGCAGGACCAGGGCGTCGAGCTCGGCGCCGGCGCCCTCCACGACGGTGATGACGTCGCGGTAGGCCCAGGCCGTGGTCACGTCGTTGACGCGGACCGTGCGGACCTTGTCGCCCCAGCCGCCGTCGTTGAGCGCGGCGACGACGGTGGCGCGGGCGGCCTCCTTCTCGGAGGGCGCGACAGCGTCCTCCAGGTCCAGGAAGAAGGCGTCCACGTCCAGCCCCCGCGCCTTCTCCACGAACCGGGGATTGGAGCCCGGCACCGCGAGCACCGACCGTCGCGACCTGAGTCCGCCCATCCGACTTCGCTCCCGTTTCCCTGTGACCTGTGCGACGCGGCCCGCGTGGGACGCGCGGCCCATCATCGCATTCGACGGTACATAGAGTGGGATTCGGGCCCTCGTGGGGCCGTGAGAGCCGGAAGGAACCGCCGATGTCCACCACGTCGTACCCGACCAGCGCCCACTGGGGCGGTTACCGGGTCCTGGTCCGCGACGACCGGGTGGTGGGGGTGCGGCCGGACCCCGAGGACCCGGCGCCGTCCCCCATCATGGAGAACACGCCGATCGCCCAGCACCACGCCTCGCGGGTGGCGCGGCCGGCGGTGCGGCGGCGGTGGTTGGAGCGGGGTCCGGGACCGGATCCGCGGCGGGGCGCCCCGGACGACGAGTACGTCGAGGTGGAGTGGTCGCGGGCACTGGACCTGCTCGCCGGGGAGCTGGACCGGGTGCGCACCGCCCACGGGAACGCCGCGATCTACGGCGGTTCGTACGGTTGGGGCAGTGCCGGGCGGGTGCACCACGCGCAGAGCCAGCTGCACCGGTTCCTCAACACCATCGGCGGTTACACGCGCTCGCGCACGACCTACAGTCACGGAGCGGTCGAGACGCTGTTCCCGCGCCTCATCGGCACCCCGGCGACGAACCGGCTGCTGCACCGGGCCCCGTCGTGGGAGGCGGTCCGCCAGCACACCGACCTGCTGGTGACGTTCGGCGGGCTGCGGGTGTCCAACACGTGGACGGCCTCGGGCGGTCGGGCCGCGCAGACCGCCGGGCCGGCGATGCGGGCGGCCTCCGACGAGGGGGTGGAGTTCGTGTCGGTGTCACCGTTGCGCGACGACACCCCCGACGACGTCAAGGCCGAGTGGCTCTCCCTGAGGCCGGGCACGGACACGGCGGTGCTGCTGGCGCTCATGCACGTGCTGTTCACCGAGGGCCTGGCCGACACGGACTTCCTGGACCGGTACACGGTGGGCGCCGACACGGTGCGCTCCTACGTGCTGGGCGAGCACGACGAGGGCGGGCGGCGGCCGGGGACGGCGCGCACCCCGGAGTGGGCGGAGCGGATCAGCGGGGTGCCCGCCGCCGAACTGCGCGCGCTGGCGCGGCGGATGGCGCGGGGGCGGACCCTGGTCAACGTGGGCTGGTCGGTGCAGCGGGCCCGGTACGGTGAGCAGCCGTTGTGGGCGGGGCTGGCGCTGGCGTGCTGCCTGGGACAGGTGGGCCTGCCCGGCGGCGGGTTCGCGTCGGGGTACGGGTCGATGGGCAACTACGGCGGCGGTTCCACCCCGCTGGGGCTGCCGCGACTGCCGCAGGGCGACAACGCCGTGAAGGACTTCATCCCGGTGGCGCGGGTCGCCGACATGCTGCTGCACCCGGGCGAGGCCTACCACTACGACGGTGGGGAACGGCGTTACCCGGACATCCGGCTCGTCTATTGGGCGGGCGGCAACCCGTTCCACCACCATCAGGACCTGGCCCGGCTGACCAGGGCGTTCGGCCGACCGGAGACCGTGGTGGTACACGAGACGCACTGGACCGCGACGGCCAGGCACGCCGACATCGTCATCCCGTCCACGACCGTGCTGGAGCGGGACGACCTGACGGCGAGCCAGGGGGACCTGAGCGTACGGGCGATGCCCCGGGCGGTGTCGCCGCACGGCGAGGCCCGCGACGAGTACGACACCTACGCCGACCTGGCGGAACGCCTGGGGGTGCGGGAGGAGTTCACCGAGGGACGCACGAGCGGTGAGTGGATGCGGGTCATCTACCACCGGTGGTGGTCGCTGGTGGCGCGGCGCGGGCTGGAAGTGCCGGGGTTCGAGGAGTTCTGGGCCGCCGGCCGGGTGGAGATGCCGGGTCGGGTCGAGGACGAGGCGCTGCTCGGCGAGTTCCGCGCCGACCCCGAGGGGCACGCGCTGCGGACGCCGAGCGGGCGGATCGAGCTGTTCTCGGAGACGATCGCGTCGTTCGGGTACGAGGACTGCCCGGGGCACCCGGTGTGGCTGGCGGGGCCGGTGCTGTCGGACCACGAGGGGGAGTTCCCACTGGTGCTGGTGGCCAACCAGCCGACGGGGCGGTTGCACGGCCAGCAGGACATGGGCGCGCACAGCATGCGGCAGAAGGTCCACGGCCGAGCGCCGTTGCGCCTGCACCCGGACGACGCGGCGGCCCACGGCGTGACCGACGGCGACATCGTGCGCGTGGTCGGCGAGCGGGGTTCGTGCCTGGCGGGCGCGGTGGTCGACGAGTCGCTGCGGCCGGGGGTGGCACAGCTGTCGACGGGCGCCTGGTACGACCCGTCGGCGGCGGAGGCGACGTGCGTACACGGCAATCCGAACGCGCTGACGGTCGACGAGGGCACGTCGTCGCTGAGCCAGGGCTGCACGGGGCAGCTCACCCGGGTGCGCGTCGAACGGTTCGACGGGACGCCGCCCCCGGTCCGCGCCTTCGAGCCGCCGCGCGGCGTCACCCCGGTCTGAGGCCCGTGACGGGACGGGGCACCGCGACCCCGTCCCGGGGGCGAAGGGGGTGAAAGCCGCACTCCTGCCGAGCACTCCCGGTCGCGGGGGCACCGGTGGAAGCAAGCCTTGAAACCGTGCCGATCCTCGTGCCAGAGTGGCCGAAGGCGGAAGTCCTTCACACCGCCGAGAGCACATAACGCGGAGATAACACTCCGCGTTCGCCCAGGTCGTTAAGCCTGAGCCCCGCGCACGCGGGGATGGACCGACGACGGGCTCGTCGCCGCCTACCAGCGGTCCCTGAGCCCCGCGCACGCGGGGATGGACCGCCGACACCGAGATTGCGTCCGTCGAAGAGACCCTGAGCCCCGCGCACGCGGGGATGGACCGACCGGGGGCAGGTCGGCGCGGTCCAGGTGCCCCTGAGCCCCGCGCACGCGGGGATGGACCGGCCGAGGTCGTGCAGGAGGAGACCCTGGACGACTACTGGATCCACGAGGACCACCAGACCGCGTACACCGTGAAGATCACCCCGGCCTGACCCCTCCGGGAAACCGAGAAGGCCCCGTTGCGGGGCCTTCCTCGTGTCCGGAAACGGACACCTCCAGCGTTCCCCGTGTAGGCCGACTACCGTCGTGCGATCCTGGCGATGGTCTCGGCGTACCGGTCGGCGTCCTCATCGGTGCGGGCCCACATGATGGGCGTCCCGCCCGACCTGGGCCGCAGGCGCCATATCGCGCCCCCGCTGTGCTCGCCGGGACGCAAGGGAGTGAATGACACGTCGGGGTGCTTGGAGGCGAGATCATGATCGGCCATGAAACCCACCGTAGCTGGCTGCGGCGGGTCGTAGACCCGGTTCTGCGGTGGATGTGCGACCGGTGCGGCGCGGACAACAACGCGCGGGGCCGCCCGAACTGCTGGTCGTGCGGGCAGAAGAAGCCGTAGGCGGGGGTTCCGCCCCAAGCGTCTCCCTGAGCCCCGCGCACGCGGGTATGGACCGAAGGGCGGCCGGCCTGAACCCAGCGCACGCGGACACCCGCACCTACCTGCCGGCGACCCCGATCACCGTTCCCACATGATCGGGCTCCGGTGCCGCCTCTTCCCACACCCGCACCCGGGCGAACCCGTGCCCGATCAGGATGTCCTCCCACTCCTCGGGTTCGTGGGCCCACCGGTACACCCACACCCGGCGGCCGTTGAACCCGGCCCCGTACATGCCCTGCACCCCGTACGATCCCGGAACCGCAGGGGCGTGGGAGAACACGAACCGCCCCCCGGGCTCCAACCGGTCGTACACCAGCGGGAACAACACTGCCGGATCGGTGAACCACGCCGCCCCCCAGATCGAGTGGATCGCCTCCCACCGCCGTGTGGTGCTCGCCAGGAACTCGACGACGTCCGCGTGATGGAACTCCGCGCCCAGATGCTCCCACCGCTCCCGTGCGGTGCGCACCGCCACCGGGGACACGTCCACCCCCGTGGCATTTATCCCGCGGCAGGCCAGCGCGGCAACCGCGCTGCCCCGACCGAATCCCAACTCCAGGGCTGTGGAGGGTTCACCGAGGAGTTCGGGGCCGGGCCCGTGCCCCGGGTACTGGGTCCACTCCAGAGCCGGGGGCGATACTTCCTCCGGCTCCTGCGGGGTGATGCCCTGGATGTACCGGTCCCAGTAGCTGGGGATGTCCGTGGTCGGATCGGCCATGGTTTGGTCCTTGTGGCTTCGTCTGACAGGACCCGCACCACGGTAGCCACGCGGCGGCGGGACGGCAGGGGAACAACGGAAAAGGCCGACACCTTCACAGGTGTCGGCCTCGTGGTTCAGCCGTCCGGTTGGTCAGTGACCGTTCGGCCCTGAGGCGCACGAGGTGCACTTGGCGGCATCGCGGTCCCGCAGGGGCCGGTCCACGGTGAAACCGTTCTCCTGGACATGGGCGGTGCGCTCCACCGCCCCGTCGTACCTGGACTCGATCTGGGAAACGTGCTCTGGTTCTCCCATCGGCATCACCCCCTGTCCGGTTCTCGCCGACGACCGGTGCGTCGAAGCATGGATGCGGCCTGGCCGTGGCCCGCGCGCCCGGGGAAGAGGATGGGGTCCGGGCGCGCGGGGGCTTTGGAAGCGGAGTGGGCGGTCAGTCGCCGTGGGCGTATCTGCGGCGCTGCTCGCCGATCAGCGGGGCGCCTGCCGCGCGCTGGTCGACGATGACCTCGCCCTGGCGGATCACCGCTGCCCGCTCCTCGGGGGTGAGATCGTCCGGGATCGGGTCGGCGGCCGGGTCGGTGCACCGGTGTTTCTCGCCCATGTCCTGCTCCGTGGCCGTTTCTGTGGTGTGGTGGCGGGCCAGGAGGTCGCGCATGGCGGCGTGGTCGGGTGCGGCCAGGCGCTCGTGCGGATCTCCCGGGCCGGTCCAGCCGATCGGCCGGTAGGCGACGACCTCCGTGCCGCCGTTCGGGGTGGGTTCGAGGGTGAGGACCCAGCGTCCTTGAATGAGGTCGTCCAGCACCCGCACCATCGGATCCGGAACATCGTTGGTCACAGCACCTCCAACGGGCTGCGCCACACCAGCGGCAGCGGGTGGGGGTCGCGTCCGGAGGTGACCGCGACCCGGGTCGCCGTGCCGTGCGTGGCCGCGTAGACCGCGCGACCTTCCAGGGTGGGTCCGAGGTAGCGCAGCGGAACCCGGTGGACGTTGGCCCAGAACCCCAGGGTCTGGATCGAGGGGAACTCGCGGATATCGCAGATGCGCCGCATCACGCCGCCCTCCCGAGATTCCAGGCCACGATCCGCGAGGCCGCCAGCTCGTCGCGCCACAGAGCGGAGCGGTCGGCCACCAGGTGGGCGGTGCTCTGGAACGCGGCCGTCCGGGCCCGCAACCGCGCGGGGGCCTTGCCCGTGGTCGGGACGGGCTCCCTACGGGAGCGGGTCCCCTCACGAAGGGCCTGGATGCGCGGCCGGGACGCCACCGCTGCGGCGAACCCCGAACCGGAGGCCGGGACCGGGGTCGGTGCCGAGGTCGGAGCCACGACCGGGTGCGGGGCCTGGTCCGAGGCTGCGGCCGGGGCCTGGGGCGGGTTCGCGGCCGGTGCCGGAACGGCGGCCGGCATCGGTGCCGGGTCCGGGGTGGTGGTGTGACCGAGCAGTTGCCGCACCGCCAGGGCGAGCGGGGCCAGGTCGCGCCCCGGGTGGGTGACGTACATGCGGGCCCGGGACGCTCGGCGGGGTCGCCGCCGGCGAAGGACTTCGGTGGCCGGCCGGCGGGCGGCGACCAGTTCGGAGCAGTTCAGGTAGCGGTATCGCGCCATAAGCGCACACCTCCGGTCAGGGTGCCGGGTGGGAGGCCCAGCGGGGAGTTGAACGTGCCCCTATCCTCAAACATGTATTCCATGTTTTCAAGTCTTTCAAGGAATCCAGTCCATGTATTCCATATTTGTCTGTTTCCCTGGCCTCAGCCGTACGATCAGGGGGCACCGGCACACCAGGAGCATCAGATGAGCGAGCGATACTCTCCCACCGTGCGCCGACGGCGACTCTCCGAAGAGCTGCGCCGACTGCGCCACGACGCACGCATGACCCTCGATGACGTCGTCAAAGCCACCGAGTGGTCGCGCGGGAAGCTGGGCAATATCGAGAGCGGAGAGAGACAACGGCCCCAGGTCACAGAGATCCGCACCCTCCTCGACACCTACGGCGTGACCGACCACGACACCCGCGAAGCCGTCCTCGACCTGTGCCGCCAATCCCGCGAGCGCGGCTGGTGGGTGCGCTACCGCGACGTGCTGTCCAGCAAGTTCGTCGGCTTCGAGGCAGAGGCCAGCACCATCTACAACTGGGAGTTGGCCGTGGTGCCGGGCCTGCTCCAGGTACCGGCGTACACCGAACTGATCACCCAGACCGCGCTCGTCCGCAACCCCAAGGACGTGGCCCGAGTGGTCGATGCCCGGATCAAACGACAGCGTGTGATGTTCGAGGACCCGCAGCCCCCGGACATCTGGTTCGTGTTCGACGAAATCGCGCTGGTCCGCCTGCGCCACCACCCCGAGGTGCTGCGCGCGCAGATCGCGAACCTCATTGAGGCTGCCGACGATCCGAGGATCACCATCCAGATCGTCCCGTACGACCGTCTCCACCCTGGTACCGGTGGCCCCTTCGTGATCATGGATTTCCCGAACACAGTCGACCCCTCGGTGGTCTACCTGGAGACCGACACCGATGGCCTCTACCTGGAAGAGGCCGAAGAAGTCGCTCGCTACCGCCGCTTGTTCGACCACCTACGCCTCGCGGCGCTCCTGCCCGAGGAGACTCTTGTCCACCTACGAGAAATGACCATCTGACATGGACGCCCGTTCAGTTCCCACGATTTCCGACGAGCTGTTCCGCAAGAGCAGCCACTCACAGCCTCAGAACTGCGTTGAGGTCGCCGACCTGCCAGGTGGATCGGCCATTCGAGACACCCAGAACCGCGAGGCAGGGCACCTGATGTTCGCGCAGGGCGAGTGGGCCGGCCTGATCTCATCTGTCCGCAGAGACGGATAGAACGAACAGAAAGGCCCCGACTGCGTGAACTGCTCCCTGGAAGTTGGACTGGAAATCCAGTTCCATCGACCAGGGAGCAGTTCAACTGGTCGGGGCCTCCCGCATTCATCCGGGGCCGGGGCGACTGCTCGTCGGAGAGCGAAACGGCGTTGATCGCCGTGTCCGGCCCCGTCTAGGGTTCCGGGATGAAGATCAGACCAGGCGGCCCCGACGACCTCTCCACCGTCCTCGGCATGCTCGACTCCGCCGTCGAATGGCTCGTGTCCCACGGCCGCACCGGACAGTGGGGCACCGAATCCTGGTCCTCTCGACCCAAGGCCGTCGCACGGGTCGAGAAGCTGCTCACCGACTCGGAGCCCTGGGTCGCGGAACTCGACGGCGAGCCCGTCGGTGCCCTCGTCCTCGACACCGCCCCCGGCCCCGGGATCCCGCCCGTCGACGAACCCGAGGTGTACGTGCGCCTGCTGGTCACCGACCGCCGCTTCGCCGGCCACGGCGTGGGGGCGGCCCTCCTGGCGCACGCCGCCGAGGAGGTCCGCCGCCGAAACGTCGATCTGCTCCGCGTGGACTGTTTCGCCGGGAACGAGGGCCGCCTGGTCGCCTACTACACCCGCCAGGGCTTCACCCCCACCGAGACCTTCACCGTCGGCGACTGGCACGGTCAGGTCCTCGCCAGGCGCGTCGGCTGAGGGGGTCGCCGGGCCTCAGTGCCTCAGTATTCGAGTTCCGGGCGCAGTGGTCCGCCCACCCGGTGCAGGTGACCCAGCACCTCGGCGTAGGACCGCAGCAACCCCGTCTCGTAGTACGCCAGCCCGACCCGCTCGCACGCGGCCCGCACCAGCGGCTGGGCGTGCCGCAGGTTGGGGCGGGGCATCGAGGGGAACAGGTGGTGCTCGATCTGGTAGTTCAGTCCGCCCAGCAGCAGGTCGACCGCCGGCCCGCCCCGCACGTTGCGGGACGTGAGGACCTGACGTTGAAGGAACCCCGCCTTGGCCTCCTCCGCCAACACCGGCATGCCCTTGTGGTTCGGGGCGAAGGAGCATCCCATGTACAGGCCGAACACCCCCTGGTGCACCAGCACGAAGCACAGCGCCTGAAGCGGGGTGAGGGTCATCAGGACGATCGTCAGGTAGCCGCCGAGGTGCAGCGCCAGCAGCACCCCCTCCACGATCCGGGTCCTCACGGATGGACCGGTGCCCTTCACGACCCAGCGCACCGAGGCGACGTGCAGGTGGAAGGCCTCCAGAAGCAGCATCGGGAAGAACAGCCACGCCTGGCTCCGGGCCAGCCAGCGGCCCGGCCCGTGGCGGCGGAGCAGGGCCTGTTCCCGACTGAAGGCCAGGGCGGCCCCGGCGATGTCGGGGTCCTTGCCCTCGTGGTTGGGGTGGGCGTGGTGGCGATCGTGCTTGTCGACCCACCAGCCGAACGCGAGCCCCACCAACAGATCCCCGTGGATCCATCCGATGAGCCGGTTGGTCCGTTCGCTCTCGGCGATCTGTCCGTGTCCTGCGTCGTGTCCGATGAAGGCCGTCTGGGTGAAGATCAGCCCGAGCACCACGGCCGTCACCATCTGCCACCAGGAGGGGCCGATCAGGACGAAGGCCGTCCAGGCCGCCAGGAGCAGCGACAACGTGATGGCGATCCGCGCCGTGTAGTGGCCCCGGCGTCTGCGCAACAGTCCGCGTTCGCTCACCTCGCGGGAGAGGACCGCGTAGTCGCTCCCCCTTCGCCGCTCGGAAGAGGTTCCATTCGTACGGGTCATCTGGACAAAGCCTCTCTCACGGTCGGGTGAAGTGGCGGGAGACCGTGCGTCCCGGTGAGTTCCAGGAGTCTGACGACACGTGCCGAGGGTGCGGCCAGGCGCAGGTCGACCCCAGCCCGCTCGGCGCGGGCACGGGTTTCGGCGAGAAGGGAGAGTCCGGCGGCGCTGAAGAAGGTGACTCCGGACAGGTCGAGGACCACCCTGTCACCGCCGTCGCGCAGCACCTCGAACAGACGGGTCCGGTACCCGGGGGCGGTCATCAGGTCGATGTCGCCCGAGATGCGCAGGAGGGTCCGCCCGGCGCGTTCCTCCCGTGACACGGCGACCCTGCGCGAGGGGTAGGCGCGCCGATCCTCGTCGTAGAGTTCACCGCCCTCGGACTCCCAGTCCGTTTCCGGAGCGGTGCGGGGTGATGGAGGGGACATACCGGCGACGTCCATGTTCTCGGCGGCCTTCTCGGTGTTCGTGGACAGGATGGCCAGATCGAGTGCGGACCAGGCGGCGAACGTCGTCACGCCGGGTGGTACGACCAACAGTCGGGTGCGCGTGCCGTTGCGGCCGACCGCGACCACGAGGTCGGGCGGCATCTCCAACGACCAGGAGAGACGGATCGCGCGACCGGCCACCGCGAGAAGGTCGGGGCGGTGGTACCAGCCGGTCACCCCCAGTTCGAGCAGGTGGACGGGGCCCAGCCGATCGTCGATGGCCAGGACCAGTCCGGGCAGTTCCGCCACCGGGTCACCGGACCTGGGCCACCAGCCGCCGTCCAGGACGGCTCCCCGATGAGAGATGGGATTGAGCCTCAGCCGGGGGACCGAAGGAGGGGTCTCGGAGACGGCGGGCGGGCGTCGAGTGAAAGCGGCCATGAGTGGAGTGCTCCACGATCCCCGGGACGGGCGAGCGGTGCTCGCACCGGGCCGGTTGGGGGCGTGAACGTATCACGCGCGTGCGGGAGAGGGGACAGGTTCCATGCCTGCGCCGAAGTGGCATGGCGGCCCGGAAGAACGGATCCGGATCCTGCTCTGTCGTCACACCCTCGTCCCGGAGTACCGGGCTCTCTCGAAACGGGTCTACAGACCCGCTCTCTTTCAGTCTACACTCGCGACCCTCGCTCCACGAGGGTCGAGGCCGGGCGTGTCGGAGGTTCAGCGGACGAGGAGACGGTCGACGGCGCGCGGGAGCAGCAGGCCGACGAGACCGACGGCGGCGTAGGCGACCTGGCCGGGGGCCAACATGCCCAGGACCGCGCCGGTGTTGGCGGTGGGCGAGCGCAGGAAGTCGCGCATGTGCGGGTGGACGTGCGGAACGCCGTTGCCGGAGAGCAGCAGGATGAACACCGAGGCCAGCAGGAGCGTCGCCCATACGGTCTCCGACGTCGACGCGAGCGCGAACCACCCCTGGAGGCGGTCCAGGGCGAGCAGGGCGTAGCCGGGTTCGCCCGCCGGGGCGTGGGGGGCCATCGCCGGGACGACGGCCACGGACACCGCCGCCGACGCGGTCAGGGCGGTGACCCCGCCGGTGGCCGCCAGACCCAGGCGTCGGGCCAGGTCCCGGGCGGTGCGGGTGAGTTCCCTCTGGGACGGGTGGTGCCGCCAGGGCCGCCCCGCCGAGCGGGCCTCGCCCATGGCGTTCGCACGGCGCTCTCGCAGGAACCGCCAGGTGTCGCCGAGGGTCGCCGGTCCCCGTCGGGCGGCGATGGTGGCGGCCGCGAGCTCGTGGACGATCATCGACAGCGTGGTGGTGAGCGTGACCGGCAGTTCCGCCCAGGCCAGGGCGGCGCGGCGGAACCCCGGCGCGATGTCCCCCGGCACCCGGACCCGTGTCGCAACGGCCCGGCCGCGCGCCCGGCGGCGCAGCCCGGCGAGCGGCGGCAGCCCCGGCAGCGGCGGGGTGCTCTCGGCCGCGGTCGCGATGAGCCGGTAGTCCAGCGCCACCGCGCAGACCAGCAGCGCCACCAGGAGGAACGGGGTGAGCGCGCCTCCGCCGAGCAGGTTCAGCACCACGCCCGAGGCCGGGTGCAGGGCCGCGCCCGCCAGGAGCGCGTTGAGGTTGAGGTGTTCCAGGAACGCCAGGACGAAGGCGAGCGGCGGCAGCAGCCACAGTCGTCGTCCCCCTCCGACGATCGCCAGGCCGAGGGCCGCGCCGACGAGGCCCGTGGTCACCGCGTGCCCCGAGAACACCGCGACCACCGCGCCGGTCTCCCGGTCCATGACACCGCTGCCCCCCGGCAGGAACCACCCTCCTCCCCCGGTGCCGCCCACCGTGAGCGCGGTGACGAGGTGCTCCGCGAGCTGGAAGCCCGCCCCCGAGGCGGCGGCCAGCAGCGCGAAGTCGACGGCGGCG
This sequence comes from Nocardiopsis sp. N85, assembly GCF_028882275.1. GTDB lineage: Bacteria > Actinomycetota > Actinomycetes > Streptosporangiales > Streptosporangiaceae > Nocardiopsis > Nocardiopsis lambiniae. Next base: position 54,914 of record NZ_JARBUT010000021.1, on the reverse strand, counting down.
AGACGCCGGGCCCGCCGGAGGGCGACCAGGGGCAGGAGCGCGAGCGGCAGGAGCGTGCCGATCTCCTCGACGGTGACGGCCACGTAGGTGTAGCCGACCACCCCCAGGGGCTCGCTCCCCACCGCCTCGTTGACGGCTCCCTCGATCAGGGCCAGCGGCCACAGCAGGATCGCCCCCAGGGCGGCGGTCCGCAGGAGGGTCGCGAAGGACACGGTGCGGGAGCGGGCGATCAGCGCCAGCTGGAACAGCACCACGAAGAGCGTGATCACCACCGGAAGCACCGGGGCCGCGATGGCGGAGACCGCGATCGGAGCGATGGCCGCCACTCCCAGCGCCGCCCACCCCCATGCCCCGCGCAGAGCGCGCAGCGCGCGGGCGGCCTTGGGCGATCCCCGTCTGAACCGGTCACCGTGGGCGGCGAGGCGTTCGTGGAGGTCGGGTCCGGGCACGCGCTTCGGATCCGTGCCGGCGCAGCGGTAGAGCCGGGCCGCGCGGACCAGTTCCGGGGTCTTCTCGATCTCGGCGCGGGAGGCGAAGTGCGAACGGGCCTGGGGGATGTCGGCGCCCACGAGTTCGCGCACGAAGTCGGCCGGGCCCGCGGCGATGGTCAGGTCGTCGGCGGTGATGAGGACGGCCGCCGAGAAGTCCTCGACGCACACCAGGAAGTCGGTCGGGTGCGGTCCCCATCCGCGCACCAGGTCGATGAGGGTGTCGGTGTCGAGGGGGATCTCGGTGACGGGTTCGTAGGAGAACTCGGGCCGGGTCCGGCACACCAGCAGCCGTTCCACCCCCATGGCCCGCCCCGACGCGATGACGGCGCGCACGAGATTGCGGTCACGGGGCACCAGGAACGGCGTGGTGACCTTGCCGTCGACCCGGATCCAGTGCGGGTCGAGCTCGGTCGCGCCGGCACAGACGCGCAGGACCAGGTCCCGCGCGAGCATGGCCTGTTCTTCCATGGAGGTCCTCGTACCGTCGGGGGGCGAACGGGTTCGGGGCCGGCGCGTCCCGACGGCGACCGGCCCGACCGAGCATAACGGCGGGGACTCCGGGCGTCAGGGGGCGGGTTCGAGGACCCGGGAGGGCCGGGGCCCGGCCCCGAAGGCGTCGGCGCACAGTTGCGCGAAGTGCCGCAAAACCGGCAGGTCCAGGGCCCAGCCGAGGAACGCCCATCCCAGGTTCAGGTGGTCCAGGGCGCGGGCCAGCGCGGACACCCCGCTCCAGCGGACCCCGTCGGGGTTCTCGTAGGTGAGCCGGTGGAGCACCTCGGGGTGTTCGTGAGCGGGCCGGAGGGTGAGGGCGATCGGCCCGCGGGCGCGGATCCACGCCCCGAGGCCCCGGCACATGGAGCAGTCGGCCGCGACGTACAGGGTGCCGCGCGCCCGGTCGGGCCAGGGGCGCCGGCGGGGGATCCAGGCGCGCACCCCCCGGCGGTAGTGGTCCCAGTCGTCGCCGAAGGTCGTGCGCAGCCCGTCGCCCTCGTGCCAGGTGGCGAACCCGGCCCCGTAGGCGAACGCGGCCGCGGCGCCGACGAGGAGGCGGGGGTCGGCGAAGACCAGGGCCAGGACCAGGTACACGGCGACGATGGTGGTCTGCATGGGGTTGCGCAGGTAGGCGTAGGGGCCGCTGGTCACCAGGCGTTCCGGCGGGTCGTAGGGCAGCGGGGTGCCGTTCCCGACCCGGGCGAACTCGCGGGCGGCGGCCAGGCCGGGCAGGGCGGCCACGGCGAAGAGCTGGAGGGCGACGGGCACCCCACCGGGGACGGCGACCTCCGCCCCGGGCAGGACGCCGACGACCGCGAGCGGAAGCACCACCATCAGCCCGAAGGAGAGCACGGCCTGGGCCCACACGCGCGCCGGTACGGCCCGCCTCCGCCGGGTCCAGTGGGCGAGCATGAGCGCGGGGATGAGGCACAGCGCCGAGCCGACGAACTCGCCCATGAGCCAGGTGCCGTGCAGCACGACGACGGGTTCGGCGAGCGGCATGACGATGATGTCCACCCACACGAGCAGCGCGGTGAGCAGCGGCACCGGGAGGAACCGGAGCATGAGCGCGGGCAGCGCGCCCCACAGCAGGGCCCAGGCGAGGAGCAGGTCGACGGGCAGGCCCGCCCACACGGCGCCCTCCGCGTGGAAGGACCACCAGCCGACGCGCACCGCGTAGAGGTTGAGCGGGATGAGGGTGAGCAGGGCCCAGGAGGTGGAGACGATCATTCCGGCGGTCTCACGCGGTCGGGGCGCCCGCCACAGGCACAGTCCGACGAGCGGGACCAGCGGGGCGAGCAGGCCGACGCTCCGGACCAGGAGGGCGGGGAGTTCGGGGTTCATCGCAGGGCCTCGTCGGCGAAGGTGTCGGCGAGGTAGCCGGCGGCCAGGTCGGTGGCGTAGGCCTGGATCGGACCGAAGTACCAGGAGGGTTCGTAGGTGCGGTCGTAGTCGATGGTCCAGGTCATGCGGGTGCCGTCGGCCTCGGCCGTCCAGGTGGCGGTGGCGCGGTGCATGTCCATCCACCGGGCGAACGTGGCGTCCTCGGCGACCTCGAACACGACGCGGCCGCCGTCGGCGCGGACCTCGCTCTCGACGATCTCCAGGTCGAGGTGGCGCGGGGTGGGCTCGGAACCGATCTGGAAGGTGGTGCGCGGCGTGAACTCGACGGCGCGGGTGTCGCCGACGGCCAGGCCGGTGCCGGTGGCGGCGACCGGTTCGGGGAAGGGGACGGCGCGCAGGAACGGGGCCTCGAAGGGGCCGTAGGCGGGCGGGGCGGCCAGCGCGGACGCGACGTCGACGGGGGCGGCGTCGACGAACACGGAGCCCTCGCCCTGGTCGGCGCGGGGCAGGAAGGTGATCCCGGCGACGCCTTCCAGGGTGAGGACGAACAGGAGCGGGACGGCGAACAGGGCCTGCTGGGAGCCGCGACCGCCGCGGGCGATGAGCGAGGCGATCCCGGAGACGATCGCGATCATGCCGTAGAGCAGGGGTGCGGCGATGATCAGGCACACCATGCCCTCGCCGAGGAGGAGGGCGGCCATGGCGAGGACGACGGTGAGGGCCGCCATGGAGACGCCGGTGCCGCTCTTGGGGCGGGCGGTGAACACCACGAGGAGGGCGATCGCGGTGGGCAGCCCCAGGTAGAAGAGGGCGGTCTGGTCGAGCATGCCCCAGTGGGTCACCCGGATCACGAGCACCGTGATCGGCAGGATCAGGATCAGCCCGGCGAGCAACCAGCGCGAACCGCTGGTCAGGGGATTCTCGGACACGGCGAACTCCTTCATCGATCGGTTGAATCAACCGGTTTAATCACTCGATTAAACCGTATGATGAAGTACATCGGAACAGCCGGAGGGGTGAGGGCATGGCCAAGAGCGGTGGCGGCGGGCGGCGGAGCAGTGAGGAGACCCGGGAACGACTGATCGGCGCGGCCACCGAGGTGCTGCGCGAGGAGGGCTACGCCGGGGCGTCGGCCCGCGCCATCGCCGCGCGCGCCGAGGCCAACTCGGCGCTGGTCTTCTACCACTTCGGCGGGGTCGACCGACTGCTGCTGGCCGCGCTGGACCGGTCCAGCGCGGAGCGCATGGCCATGTACCGGGAACTCGTCGCCGAGGCCCGCACCCTGGAGGAACTGGTGGAGGCGGCCACCCGCATCTACCGCACCGACCTGGAACGCGGCTACATCACCGAGTTCTCCGAGCTGGTGGCGGCGGCGGTGACCAAACCCGAGCTGCGCGAGGAGATCCGGGACCGGGCCGAACCGTGGATCGCGTTCATCGAGCACGAGTGGGAGCGTGTGGTGGGCGGTTCTGCGCTGGGCCGGCTGCTGCCCGCCCGGGAGGTCGCCTACGGGGCGATCACGTTCTACCTGGGCGTCAACCTGTTCTCGGTGCTGGACGAGGACCGCTCGCGCACGGAGGGCGTGTTCGAGCTGGCCGGCCGACTGGCCCCGCGCGCCAGGCTCCTCACCCTGCGGCTCCCCCGCCGAGACCGGGGCGGCGGCGGGGACGGGGGCGCGGTGGAGCCGTAGGGTGGGGGCACACCGTACGGGAGGGCCGATGACACACGGGATCGACGACATCGACGTGGCGCCGGGGATCGTCTTCCCCGACACCTCCGACGGGCGCGTCCACGTGGCGGGCGCGATCATCGCCGCCCCCGACGGGAGGATCTTCGCCCAGCGGCGGTCCGCGCACCGCAAGGTGTTCCCGCACTGCTGGGACATCGTCGGCGGGCACGTCGAGTCCGGGGAGACCATGCTGGCCGGGCTGGTCCGCGAGGTCGAGGAGGAGACCGGCTGGCGGCTGCGCACCGTCGTGGCCGAGCTGTTCCGCATCGACTGGGACCCGGGCGACGGGGTCACCCGGCACGAGGTGGACTACCTGGTGCGGGTGGAGGGCGACCTGGACGCGCCCCGGCTGGAGCCGGAGAAGCACACCGAGTTCATGTGGGTGGACGAGGAGCGGCTGCCGCTGCTGCGCGACGAACGCGACCCGGGCGACTACTTCATCACCGACATCGTCGAACTCGGGCTGGACGCCGCCCGGGACCTGTGACCACCACCGGGCCGGCGATCATCCGATGACCCGCACCCGTGTGGGGTCATCGGCGTCCCACACGACGGGGACCCCACCGGGGGCGAAGTCGCCCGAGACCTCCTCGACGTAGGTCAGACCGTCGGCCTCGTAGCGCAGGACCAGGTACTCGGCGCAGCTCCCCCGCCCCTGGGAACGGCAGGTCACCCCGATGACCTCGGCGACGCCCTCCTCCCGGTGCTCCCACTCGACCAGGGCGTCCAGGGGCCAGGAGACGAGGACGACGATCACCGACACCGCGCACGCCACCAGCGCGGGGACCCAGAACACGCCACCGCTCACCAGACGGAACGGACGCGGGGGGCGCGCCGCTGGGACCCGCTCGGTCCGGTGGTACCAGGCCTGGACCACCACGGTGCCCGCGCCGACGACGAACATCGCCGCGACCCCCACCGGCACGAGGCCCTCGGGGGCGGTGGCCAGGGACGGCACTCCTCCCCGGGCGAAGGGCGGCGCGGCGAGACCGATCGCCGCCACCGACAGCAGGGTCGCGCCCGCGACGGGGCCGACGAGGGCGCGCGGTGTCCACCCGCCCGGTTCGGGGCCCTGGACGTGGACCCTGGCCCGGCGCCAGGCCCACCCGCCCCGGATCCCCGTCGGCGCCCACAGGGCGTGTACGCCGAAGAGGACCACGACCGCGAGGGCGAGCGCCCACCACGGGGTCCACCGGTGGTCGGCCAGGACCGCCTGTTCGGGGTGATCGACCAGGTGGCGGACGGTGACCTCGACGGGGTCGCCGTGCCGGTACGTCCCATGGGCGAGGACGGTGGCCTCCTCGCCCGCCTCGGTGCGCAGGGACACGACCGGCTCGCCGTGGCGGATCTCCACGATGGTCGCCTCGACGGTGCGGGAGTGGTGGGCGAAGGCGACCTGCCGGACCGTCTCGGCCGAGGCGAGGAACACCAGGGCACCGAACAGACCCCCCAGGAGGAGGACCGCGATCAGGGTGGGGACGTGGTCCCGTCGGGTCCGCCGACGTGTCGCGGCCCGGCCGCGCTCCCGTTTCAGGCGGTGGAGGAAGTCGATCAGCCGCTGATCGTGCTCCGACGGGTTCACCGGATCCACCTCACGTGTTCGGGCCGGGTCACGGACCACTCCACCGGGACGAGTCGCTCGCTCCGGAGGTGCGACACGTCCGCGCAGTCGACGTCGATCGTCGTCCGGTAGGGCAGGTCCGCGACGGTGTGGTGCAGGTCGGCCTCGGCCCGGCAAGCGCCTCGGTCGTCCCTGGTCCGAACCTCGGAGACCAGGGCCGTGCCGGTCTCGGTGACGGCCATGGCGCGGTGCTCCCGGTAGGCGTCCCACCCGAACCCGGCCGGGAGACTCAGCGCCGTGAGGACCAGGGCGAGGACCAGGACCGTCGAAGCCACCTTCGGGGGCAGGGTCCGGACCCGGTCCGGGACGACGCGCACGGGGGCGCGGTCGGCGTAGCGCAGCAGGGCCCGCAGCGCCAGGACGATCCCGGGCGGCAGCAACAGCCAGGCGGCGAAGAGCGATGCCAACGCCCCGAGGTCGGGGGACTCCCCGCTCACGGAGGCCCGGATCAGACCCCATCCGCCCAGCAGCGCGCCGCCCACCGCGCACACCGCCCCCGGGATCGCCCGTGACAGGACCGGACCCCACAGGTCGATCCCCCGGTCCCGGTCCTTGTGGGGACGGCGGCGGCTGCGGGGCGGGCGTCGGCGGCGCAGGTTCCAGGCGGCGCGCAGGCCCCAGGGGGCCCACACCGCGAGCGACCCGAGGCAGAGGAGGACGGTGAGCACGACGAACGGCCAGGGGGACACGTGGTCGCCCAGTACCACCGCCTCCGGTACGAACGGGACGTGCCGAACGGTGGTCTCCACCGGGTCCCCGGACGTGTGCGAGCCGTGGGCGAGCGCCTCCAGCGGGGTCCCGGTGCCGACATCGACGAGCACCACGGGGTCCCCGTCGCGCACGGCGACGATCCGCGCGGGGCGGGGCACCACCGCGAACCACCGCACCACCCACTCCGCCAGGAACTCGGTGACCAGGGCGAGGGCCGCGACGAGGAAGGGCACCCACCACAGCCAGGAGAGGTCCGCGGCCGTCGGCGCGGGTCGCCGGTCGGGACGTGCGCTCATTCGGTCCCTCCTCTCAGCCGGACCCGGGCGGGATCGTCGGCCTCCCATTCGACCGGCACGGTGTCCCGCGTCAACAGCCGTTCCAGTGCGGCCTCTCCGACGCGGACCTCCTGTTCGTGGACGATCCCGTCGACCTCGTAGCGGAGCTTCACGAACGTCCCACCCTCCGCGGCCCGGACATCCGCCACCTCCGCGGTGCCCGCCACCGGTTCGCGCAAGGCGTCGGGTGCCGTGGCCGAGCCGCCGAGCAGGAACAGGGAGGCGGCCAGGGCGACCATGAGCGCGGCGAACAGTCCGCGCGCCGTGCCCGGGGGGAGCAGCCGGAACGGGCGGGGGAACCGTCGCACGGGGCGGTCCTCGGCGTACCGCAGCCCGGCCCGGACGGCCGCGATGAGCGCACACGCCGACAGCGCGGGCACGGGAACGAGCAGGAAGGACGTCTGGGCCGTGATCACCGCCGTCCGGTCGGTGAACGCCACCACGGCGACCGGCACCATCGCGATCGCCGTCAGGACCGCGGCGATGGTCAGGAGCGGCGCCAAGGGTCGGGGAGGGTGCGGCGGGCCCTGCACGTGGACCCGGAACCGGCGCACGAACCAACCGGCCCGCAGACCGTTCCGGTGGTGGAGGGCGAACACCCCCAGGAGCAGGAGCGGGGCCGTCAGGACCAGGGGCCACCCCGGCCACGGTTCGTGGTCGACCGTCTGCGCGACCCAGGGGGCGTCCGGGAGGTGGAGCACCTCGACGGTGCGGTCGGGGGTGGGCCGGTGGTGGCCGTCCGCCCGGGTGATCAGCCGCTCCCCGGCGTCGGTCTCGAAGTCCACCACGATCCGGCCGGAGGAGACTTCGAGGACGGTCGCCTCGACCGGGAGGCCCTCCGCCGTGAAGGCGGCCCGCTTGAGGTGGGCCTCGGTGGCGGCGGCGAGACCCAGACCGTGGACGAGGCCGAGGATCACGGCGAGCGGCAGGACCAGGAGGAGGAACCCGCAGCCGCTCATGGGCTTGTCGTTCTTGCCGACGCGGTGGTCGGGCATGAGGCGTTCGAGGAGGTCGACGTGCGCCTGTTCGGGATGCCTCATCGCACCCACCGGACGTGTTCCGGGGCGGTGGCGGACCACCGTACGTCGATCCGCCCCACCGACCCCAGCGCCGGCAGGTCGTCGCACTCCACCTTCAGCGTCGTCCGATAGGGCGGTTCGGCCGCCGTGTACGCCACCAGGGCACGACCCGGGCACTCCCCGTTGCGGGACGGCACCGTCCGAACGTCGACGACCTCGGCGGTGCCCGCCCCGGTCAGGGCGGTCGAGGGCCACACCGCGTACTCCCCCCACAGGGGCACGGCGCAGCCTCCCGCGATCCCGATGACCGCAGCGGACACCCGGAGTGCCCGGACGGCTCCGCGCGGAAGCACCCGGAAACGCGCCGGAGGACGGATCCTCACCGGTGCGCGCTCCGCGTACCGGTACAGGGCGTTGAGCGCTGACCCGGTGCCGGCGGGAACCAGCAGCTTGCCCTTGTGGCTCACCGAACGCCCTCCACCCGGACCAGAGTCGGGTCGTCGGCGTCCCAGGCCACCCGGGCCTCGTCGCCCGGTTCCAGGTCCAGACCCGGCATGGCGGCGGTCGCCGTGTAGGCGAGACCGTCGACCTCGTAGGCGAGGGCCACCCTGTCGTCGCCGATCACGTCCCCACAGCCCACGGCCAGCACTCTCGCGGTGCCCTGCACGGGGGTGGCGATGGGCTTCTCCTCGATCAGCATCGCGGGCACCGCCACGAGCAGGAGCACGGCGACCGGCGAGCACAGCAGGGCGAGGTAGGCCCTGCCGGAGAGCGGCTTCGGGGGCGCCGGGGACTTCTCCCGGGGTGCGCGTTCCAGGTATCGGCACCAGCCCTGGAACAGCAGATGGAAACCGGGCAGCACGAGGGCCGCCCCGAGCGCGCTCGCCGCGATCGCCGGGAGTCCGGTGGCGCTGCCCGCCGGCCGGGCCGCTGCCGCCCACCCGGTCCCGGACGCCAGCAGAGCGACGGCGACCGCCGCCAGGACCGCCCCTGCGGCGAGCCGCGACGTGATGGGGCGGGTGAACACCGGCCCCGGCGGTTCTTTCCGCTGGTATGCGCGGAGCCGGGCCCGGTACGGGGTCTCGTGCGGGCCGCGCGGATGGCGCAGGAGCAGCACGAGCAGGATCAGGACCGGCGGCGCGCCGTACAGCAACGGCGGCACCCACAGGCCGTTGTCCAGGACCGCACTCTCCGGGTCCCCGGGCAGATGGCGGACCGTCACCTTGAGAGGACCCGCGGGATCGTGGGAGCCGCGGGCGGTCGTGGTGACCTCGGCGCCGTCGGCGGTGGTGAACACGACCTCAGGTCTGCCGTCCACGACTGCGGTGACCGTGCCGTGCACGGTCTCGGCGCGGGTCGCGTACTCCCAGCGGGTGATGAGGTCGCCCCCGCCGCCCAAGAGTCCGATGAGGCCGAGGAGCGCGAGCCCGATGTTGATTCCGATGGCGTCCCGGGTCGAGAGCCGGTCCAGGCGGACCTCGGCCAGACCCCGGGGAAGTCCGACCGGTTGGAGGAAGGAACGGCCCTGGCTCGGACGGTAGGACCGCCGCTGCGGGGCCGGCTTGCGCTTCGATCGCCGCTGACGGTGCGCGCTCATTCGGCCGTCACCACACGAACGCGAGCGGGGTCGGACGCCGGCCATTCCACGTCGACTTCGGTGGTGCCCTTCAGCAGGTCCACGGCGTCGTCGGAGCAGAACTCCGTCACCCGCTGCTCGTAGGTGAGACCGTCGGCCGTGTACCGCAGGTCGGCGGACCAGCGGCACGGGCCGCGGCCGCCGACCTCGCCCTGGCTGAGGATCTCGGCCGTGCCGGCCGCGGTGGTGTCGCGTGCGAAGGCGCGGTGCTCCAGGTACAGGCCGGTGAGGCCGTGGGCCGACAACCCCAGCGGGACACTCAGGAAGGCGGCGCAGCACAGGACCACGCCCGCGCCTCGGGGCAGCAGCCGAATGGGGCGGGGCGGCCGCGGTGCCGGGGCGTGCTCGGCGTGGAGCAGCAGCGCCCGGGTGCCGAGGGCGAGCGCGCCCGTGGCGAGGACGCCCGCCGCGATCAGGGCCGGGTAGGGCGCGATCCTCGCGAAGGCGGCGGTGGCGGCCGCGGCGGTGGCCAGGGTCGACGCGCTTACCGCCCAGGGCAGGACCCGCCGCCGCGCCTCGCGCGCGGTGCGTTCGGCACCGTCCTTGTGGGCACGAACCCGGTGCCGGTGGTGGGCGTCGCGCAGCGAACCCGGGAGGTACCACAGGCCCAGGCCGAGGGCGGCGGGGAGCATGAGGGCCACCACCCACCAGGGGCGCGGAGTGTGCCCCTCGGTGACCACCACGGCGGGGTCGCCGGGCAGGTGGCGGACCGCGACGTCGCGGGGCCCGCCGTGTTCGTGGCCGCCGCGGGCGATGGCGGTGACCTCGGTGCCGTCGGCTGTGGTGAAGGAGACACGCGGATCGCCGTTCACCACCGCCACGACGCGGGCGGTGGCCGGGTGGCCCTGATCGGCGAGTACCCGGTGTTCCTCCTGGTAGGAGGCCAGCGCGGCAAGACCCGTGCCGGCCAGGCCGCCGACGGCGATCGCGGCGAGCACCGCGAACGTCCAGGCGGTCAGCGGTCGCATCGGTGCGTCGGCCGGATCGGGTCGCGCGGCGGGCCACGCGTGTACGTGGCGGTCGGCGCGCCGCCGTGCCCCGCGGCGTTGCCATTCGGGGGTCGTGTGGGGGCGGTGGCGGGTCTTCCCGCGCCGTGTCACCGGGTTTCCCCGCGCGGGGCGATGGGGTGCCGGGAAGGTGCGCCGGGGAAACGGGACACGGGGGATCCTTCCGGGACAGGGGACATTCGATTCGTCTTTTTCATTGACGCGTCGACCGGGCCGACGGTTTCCCCGCCGTTCACCAGAGGTGCAGGGCCAGGAGTCCCGCACCGGTCCAGGCCATGAACAGGTTCACCGGGATCGTCCGTTCCCGGTCCAAGCCCCGGGGCGGCAGCTCTTCGGTCGCGGGTCGGGTGGCGGCGACGAAGTCGCGTACGCGGTCGGCGAGCCACCGGTTCCGGCCGGGGGTGCGGCCCCAGGAACCGGAGGTCACCGATGTCCCATCGGCGAGGCGCACGGTGAGGGAACGCCTCCCCGGCTCGACGCCGGCCACGAGTTCGACCGGGACGATCGTGGTGCGCCGCCCTCCGCGCAGGTACAGATGGGTGCCGACCAGCCCGATGCGCGGGACGATGAGGGCCTGCACGACCACCGACCCCACGACGGCCAGAGCCACGAGGACGGCCCCGGAACCCCGGGTGAGGCCGTCGGTGAGGACGACCGTCACCCCGCAGAGCGCGATCACGACGGTGAGGAGCACGACCCCGACCGCCCTCCTCTTCCGGTGGGCGAGAGTGCGCGGTGGCAGCGGGTGCGGTTCCGGCCGGCCGCCCGGCCCCCTACCGGTGCGCAGGCGGCGCAGCGCCTTGTCGACGGCCGGCATGCCGACGACCCCGTAGGCGGTGATCATCGCGCAGCCCTGGAGCACGGCCGTGGGCTCCACCTTCCACACCACCAGCACGATGACGACGAGTCCCAGGTAGAGCCGCGTGCAGGAGAGGGGCAGCGGGACCGCCCGCAGCACCAGGCGGACCAGACCGTCCACGGGCTCGCGGGACACCCGGCGTTCGTGGACGATGAACCGGGCCTCCAGGCCCAGCGCGACGGCGAGACCCGTGGCGAAGAGCAGGACGTGGATCACGACGCCGACCGGAGGGCGGACGGCAGCGGTGCCGCGAGGAGGAGCGCGGGAGGGGGAATCGGGGACATGGGGGAATCCATCCGGCCATACGGTCGAGGAGCACCCAGAGTGTCACATTCCGCTCACCTCACATCCCCTTCGTCCTGTTGTGGCCACGGATCTGCGCGATCGCCCGGGGGATCCCCGCCAGCAGGTCCGAGGCGCTGATCGGGGCGCCGTCGTGGGCCAGGACCGCCGCCCGGCCGTGCAGGTGCGCGCCGCACACCGCGGCCTCCGTCGCGGGCAGGCCCGACGCCATGAGCGCGCCGATGATCCCCGACAGCACGTCGCCGGAACCGGCCGTGGCCAGCAGCGGCGTGCCCGTCCCGTTGGCCGCCACCGGCGATCCCGGATGGGCGATGAGCGTGGTCGATCCCTTGAGCAGCACCGTGCAGTTCAATTCGCGGGCCGCCCGGGTGACGTGTTCCAGGCGTCGCGCCTCCACCTCGGCCCGGTCGGTGTCCAGGAGGCGGGCCAACTCCCCGGCGTGCGGGGTGAGCAGGGTGGGCGCGGTGCGGGTGCGGACCAGGTCGGACAGGGTGCCGGCGGCGATGATCGTGAGGGCGTCGGCGTCGGCCAGCACCGGGAGGTCGCTCTCCAGCACCACGTGGAGTTCGTCGACGTTGCCGGGCCACACACCCCGGCCGGGACCGATGACGACGGCGGCGGCACGGCCCGGGTCCAGGTCGGTGCTGCTGAGCGGATCCACGTCGTCGGCGACCACCTCGGGCCAGCGGGCGAGCACCTGGTCCACCACCGGGGAGGGGCCGGCGTAGCGGACCATGCCCACACCGGTGCGCAGCGCCCCGCCGACGGTCAGGACGGCGGCGCCCCGGTAGTGGGCCGAACCCGCGCGGACGGCGAGGAGGCCCCGGCGGTACTTGTCGGATTCGGCGTCGGGGACGGGCAGCAGCGGCGCGATGTCGGCGTCCTCGAAGGACAGCAGGGCCGGACCGGGCAGTTCGGGCCCCAGGCCGATGTCCACGAGGCGGACGCGGCCGGCGCGGGCGGCCCCGGGGTCGATGAACAGGCCGGGCTTGTACGTGCCGAAGGTGACGGTGACGTCGGCGCGGACCGCGTGCCCGGCCACCTCGCCGGTGTCGGCGTCCACCCCGCTGGGCAGGTCGACCGCGACCACGGGGGCCGGGGCGGTGGCGGCCAGCCCGGCGAGGACGGCGTGCGGCGCGCGCAGCCCGCCGCGACCCCCGATGCCGAGCATGCCGTCGACGATGAGGTCGGCGTCGAACAGGGTGTCCTCGGCGGTGCCCTCGTGGAAGTCGGCGATCCGGCCCCCGGCGGCGCGCAGGGCGGCCAGTCCGCCCTCGTGGGCCCGGTCCCCGGCGAGCACGGCGCGCACGTCGGCGCCCCGGGCGGACAGGTCGGCGCCGGCGTAGAGGGCGTCGCCGCCGTTGTCGCCCCCGCCGACCAGCAGCACGACACGGGATCCGTACACGCGCGGCAGCAGCCGGGCGCAGACGACGGCCAGGCCGGTGGCCGCGCGGCGCATGAGCGCCCCCTGGGGCAGGCGGGCCATGAGCGCGGCCTCGGCCTCACGGACGATGCCGACGGTGTGTGCGGAGCGCACGGGTGGACCTCCCCGGAACGTGACGTGGGCACCATCGTGCCCCACCGGGAGGGTCGGACACCCCCGACGCCACGCGGGAATCCCCCGGTCGGATATCACCATTCGACCACCCAACGGAGTGGCCCCTTGACACAATGGAGTCATGCCACGACCGAGCAAGTACACTTCCCGGTCCGATCTCGGCTGGGGCCCCTCCCCCGCCGGCCGCGCGAACCCCCGCTCCGGCCTGGTCGTCCACTACGACAGTGTCGACCAGAACCTCGCCGGCAAGGATCACTCGGCCTGTGTCGCCTACTGGAACGCCACCCGTCGCTTCCACACGGGCCCCTCCCGAGGCTGGGCGGACATCGGCTACTGCGTCGACGAGGAGACGGAGATCCTCACCGAGGACGGGTGGCGGACCTTCCGCGACATCGCCGAAGGCGATCTGGTCCTGACCCTCGACCACACCACCGGCCTGTCCCGGTGGCAGCCCCTCCAGGCGGTGAACGTGTTCCCCGCGCTGCCCCGCGAGCTCGTCCTCATGGAGGGCAGAGCCCACTCGTCGCTGACCACCCCGGGACACCGTTGGCCGGTGGAACGCCGCCCGACCCGGCGGTCGGGCCGGGACGAACGTCCGGGTCCGGGGTTCGAGCGCGCGTGGGCGGTCACCGAGGAGCTCACCTCACGCGATCGCATCCGCACCGCCGCGCCCTGCGGCGACCTGCCGGTCCAGCCCAAGTGGCCCGACGCCCTGGTCGAACTGGTCGGCTGGGCGTGGACGACCGAGGGGCACCGGACGGTGATCCGGCGGCCGAGGAAGCGCGACGGCGAGAGCGCCGTCCGGGTGCGCACGGCACTGCACGCCCTGTTCGGGGCGGCGATGGAACCCGACACGACCGCGGACGCCCGGCCCGGGTGGTGGGAGCGCTACACCGTGGACACGGCGGTGTTCCGGCTGTCCCCCGCCGCGGAGCGGATCCTGACCGAGCAGATGCCGGGGCGGGTGCCCTCCCACGCGTTCCTGCGCTCGCTCACCCGGGCCCAACTCGACCTGTTCCTGCGGGTGACCATGTCGGCGGGCGGGCGCGACGGCCGGTTCCTCGAACGACCGGACCGGGCGGGGGCGGAGGCGTTCCGGTTCGCCGTCATCCTGGCCGGACAGGCCGCGACGGTGCGCGGCGTGCCGCTCGGGGGGTGGCGGGTCGAGCTGTCCCCCGAGCACGGCTTCAGCCCTCGGGCGGTGGCGGCCCGCACGCCGGGGTTCGTCGTCTGCCGCATCCGGTACGAGGGCCACATCTGGTGTCCCACCACGCCGGACGGGACCTGGCTGGCCCGGCGGGCGGGCACGGTGTACTTCACCGGGAACTCGTTCATGGCCTGCGCGCACGGCCACGTCCTGGAGGGACGCGGGCTGTACCGCGTCCAGGCGGCCCAGCCGGGCGGGAACTCCTCGCACTACAGCGTCACCCTGGCCACCGGTCCCGGGGACGGCATCCCCCGGGAGCAGGTCGAGGCGGTGCGGCGACTGCGCGCGTGGCTGATGGAACCGGCCACCTCCATCTCCGGGAAGGTGCTGGGGCACCGGGACTTCGTCGCCACCTCCTGCCCCGGTGACAAGGCCTACCGCATGGTCCGGGACGGCACCTTCGCCCGACCCCCGAGTTCCTCCGAGGGAGACGATGACATGCCCGGCCACCGCAGGTTCGAGAAGGACGAAGCCCAGGAGCTGGTACCGGGGACGTGGGCGAGCCTGCGGTTCGACCGGCGTCACGACGGGCGCACCGGGGCGCTGTACGCGCTGGTGGGGACCGATGAGCCGGGCGGCGCCCTGTACGACCTGTCGGTGGGGGTGACCATCGAGGGTCTGGCCCCGGGCACGGAGGTGCGGTTGCGCGCCACCGAGTACGAACCCGACGGGAACGGCGGCTGGAAGGTGGCCCGCGACCGGCCCATCGACTCCCCCGTGCAGGCGGCGGGCGACGCGCACTTCACCTACGCGTGGAAGGGCAACCTGGCGGCGGGGCGCCGGGTGCGGGTGCGGGTGGCCCAGTTCGGCGACCGGCCCGCCCGGGTGACGGCGGCCACCGCCGACGTGTTCTTCTGGCCCAGGTGACACGGACACCGCCGGTGATTGATCGGTGACCCTCGGGGGCGGATGCTGGACCCGACCGGCGGACCGTCCCGAGGAGACCTCCATGCCCGAGCATCACCGTTTCACGAAGGACACCCGCAGCGACCTGACCCCGGCCGTCTGGCACGACATCGTGTTCGACCGCCGTGAGGACGGGGCGACCGATGTCCGGGCGCTGGCGGAGGAGGGGCTGTACGACCTGTCGGTGGGGGTGACCCTCATGGGGATCACCCCGGGCACGGAGGTGCAGGTGCGGGCGGTGGAGTTCGACGCGAACGGGGACCCGCTCTCCGAACGCCCGGCGGGCGGCGAGGTGCACGCCACCGGTCGCGGCCGGTTCGCGTACTCCTGGAAGGGCGCGGTGCCGCCGGGCGGCCGGGTGGGCGTGCGCGTGGTCCAGTTCGGCCAGACCGACGCCCACCTGGTGTCCGCCGAGGCCGACGTGTTCACCTGGTCCGCCTGACCCGGCCCCTGCTCACATCCCACCCCGTCCCCGTCCCGGTCCAGGTGCGGCCCGTATCCGGACAAGGCGGTGCCCCCGCCGAGGGGACGGGGGCACCGAGGGGTGGGGGCCGGGGTCAGAGCCGGTTCCAGGCTTCGGTGAGGACCTTGCGCAGGATGGTCTCGATCTCGTCGAAGTGCTCGGGCCCGCAGGTCAGCGGCGGGGAGAGCTGGATGACGGGTTCGCCGCGGTCGTCGGCGCGGCAGATGAGGCCGGCGTCGAACAGCGCACCGGACAGGAACCCCTTGAGGAGACGGTGGGACTCGTCGTCGGTGAAGGTCTCCTTGGTCTCCTTGTCCTTCACCAGCTCGATGCCGTAGAAGAACCCGTCGCCGCGCACGTCGCCGACGATCGGCAGGTCCAGGAGCCGCTCCAGGGTGGCCCGGAACACCGGCCCGTTCTCGCGGACGTTGTCGAGGATCCCCTCGCTCTCGAACAGGTCGAGGTTGGCCAGCGCGGCGGCGGCGGCCACCGGGTGCCCGGCGAACGTGACGCCGTGCAGGAACGCGGTGCCCTTCTCCTTGAACGGCTCCATGAGGCGCTCGCGGGCGATCATGCCGCCCAGCGGGACGTAACCGCTGGTGGCGCCCTTGGCGAAGGTGATGATGTCGGGGACGTAGCCGTACCTGGTCGCGCCGAAGTACTCGCCGAGGCGGCCGAAGGCGCAGATGACCTCGTCGGAGACCATCAGCACGCCGTACCGGTCGCAGATCTCGCGGACCCGCTGGAGGTAGCCGGGCGGCGGCGGGAAGCAGCCGCCGGAGTTCTGCACGGGCTCGACGTACACGGCGGCGATGGTGTCCGGGTCGTTCTGGACGATCGCCTCCTCGATCTGGTCGGCGGCCCACCGGCCGAACGCCTCCACGTCGTCGCCGTGGTGCGGCGCCCGGTAGAAGTTCGTGTTGGGCACCTGGAGGGTGCTGGGCACCAGCGGCTCGAACGGGGTCTTGATCCCCTGGAGGCCGGTGATGGACAGGGCGCCCATGCTGGTGCCGTGGTAGGCGATGCGCCGGCTGATCACCTTGTGGCGGGTGGGCTCACCGATGGCCTTGAAGTACTGGCGGGCCAGCTTCCACGCCGACTCCACGGCCTCGGAGCCGCTGGTGGTGAAGAAGACGCGGTTCAGGTCGCCGGGGGCGAGGGAGGCGATCCGCTCGGCCAGTTCCACGGCCTTGGGGTGGGCGTAGGTCCAGATGGGGAAGTACGCCAGTTCCCGGGCCTGCTCGGCGATGGCGTCGGCGATCTCGGCGCGACCGTGCCCCACCTGACTGACGAAGAGCCCGGCCAGACCGTCCAGGTACCGCTTGCCCTTGTCGTCGTAGACGTACACGCCCTCACCGCGGCTGATGACGGGGACGTCCGCGTCGTTGTAGGCGGCCATCTCCGTGAAGTGCATCCACAGGTGGTCCTTGGCCGCCCGCTGGAGGTGCTCAGGACTCAGGTGCGCTGCCACTTGGTACTCCAAGGTCGTCTGGTTTCGCGGGGACCACGATCGGGTCGACCCGGGGGCCTCGTGACAAGACCCTCTCAATAGAAATAGTCGCACTTATGTGCGTTCTGTCAAGTATCCGTTGAGAAACCTAATTTTTACAACGGAATCCATTGGAAGATCTTGATCTCGCCGTGGTCGGATGGCAGTGTGGCAGATCACAGCGCCATGCGCGCGCACCAACAGCCCAGTCGGCGCACCGACGCGCTCGACCGATCCGGGAGCAGAGCACCGTGACCCAAGACCTGCGCAACTTCGTCAACGGCGAGTACGTGGACACGGCCGACGGAATCCGCAGCGATCTCATCGACCCGGCCACCGGGAAGGTCTTCGCCACCGCCCCCGTCTCCACCGCCGAGGACGTCGACGCCGCCTTCCAGGCCGCCCGGAACGCCTTCGAGAACGAGTGGCGCGACCAGACCCCGGCCCAGCGCCAGATCGCCCTCAACAAGTTCGCCGACCGTGTGGAGGAGCGAGCGGACGAGCTCGTCGCCGCCGAGGTCCAGAACTGTGGCAAGCCCGTCGAACTCACCAAGAGCGAGGAGATCGCCCAGGTCCTCGACGCCCTGCGGTTCTTCGCCGGCGCCACCCGCAACCTGGAGGGCCGCGCCGCGGGGGAGTACATGGCCGACCACACCTCCTGGGTCCGCCGCGAACCCATCGGCGTCGTCGGGCAGATCACCCCCTGGAACTACCCGATGGCGATGGCCGCCTGGAAGATCGGCCCGGCCCTGGCCGCCGGCAACACCGTCGTCCTCAAGCCCTCCGACACCACCCCGGTCTCCACCCTCCTGCTCGCCGAGATCGCCGCCGAGTTCCTGCCCCCGGGCGTTCTCAACGTGGTCGCGGGCGACCGGGACACCGGCCGCGCCCTCGTCGAGCACCCGATCCCGGGCCTGATCTCCCTCACCGGGTCCACCCGGGCCGGCTACGAGGTCGCCCAGGCCGGGTCAAGGGACCTCAAGCGCCTGCACCTGGAACTGGGCGGCAAGGCCCCGGTCATCGTGTTCGACGACGCCGACATCGAGCGGGCCGCCGCCGGCATCGCCGAGGCCGGGTACTTCAACGCCGGCCAGGACTGCACCGCCGCCACCCGGGTACTGGCCGCGCCCGGCGTCCACGACGACCTGGCCGCCGCCCTGGCCGAGCAGGCCCGGGGCACCGTCACCGGCCCGCCGAGCAACGTCGACGCCGCGTTCGGACCGGTCAACAACGCGAACCAGTTGGCGCGGGTGAGCGGGTTCCTGGACCGCGCCCCCGACCACGCCGAGGTACTGGCCGGCGGATCACGGGTCGGCGAGGAGGGCTTCTTCTACGCGCCCACCGTGGTCTCGGGCCTGCGCCAGGGCGACGAACTCGTCACCGACGAGATCTTCGGCCCGGTCATCACGGTGCAAAGGTTCACCGACGAGGACACCGCCGTCGCGTGGGCCAACTCGGTCGAGTACGGCCTCGCCTCCAGTGTGTGGACCAAGGACCACGCCAGGGCCCTGCGGGTCTCACGCCGCCTCGACTTCGGCTGCGTGTGGATCAACACCCACATCCCGATCACCGCGGAGATGCCGCACGGCGGCTTCAAGCACTCGGGTTACGGAAAGGACCTGTCCATGTACTCCTTCGACGAGTACACCCGCGTCAAGCACGTCATGAGCTACATCGGCGAGTGACCCACCCGGCCGGTCCGCTCGGGCGGACCGGCCGCCACCCGGTACGGAACGAGCAAGCGACAGGACCACCCCCACCATGGCCTCCATCAGCACCACAGCACCCGCGACCTCCGACGAGGGGACCACACCGTCGCCGGAACCCGCGATCAGCCTGGAAGGGGTGTACAAGTCCTTCCGCTCCGGCTCCGAGACGGTGCACGCCGTCGCCGGCGTCGATCTCACCATCGAACAGGGCGAGTTCTTCTCCCTGCTGGGCCCGTCCGGCTGCGGCAAGACCACGACCATGCGCATGATCGCCGGGTTCGAGGACCCCACCGAGGGGACCGTCCGGCTCGGCGGACGCGACGTCACCGGTGTCGCCGCCAACCACCGCGACGTCAACATGGTCTTCCAGAGCTACGCCCTGTTCCCCCACATGAACGTCGCCGAGAACGTCGCCTTCGGCCTCAAGCGCAAGAAGGTCGCCAAGGACGAGATCAAGCGGCGCGTCACGGAGATGCTCGACCTGGTCGAACTGGGGCACCGGGCCAAGCACCGCCCCACCCAGCTCTCCGGCGGCCAGCAGCAGCGCGTGGCCCTGGCCCGGGCGCTGGTCAACCAGCCGGCCGCCCTGCTCCTGGACGAGCCGCTGGGCGCTCTCGACCTCAAGCTCCGCCAGGCCATGCAGGTGGAACTCAAGCGCATCCAGCGCGAGGTCGGCATCACCTTCGTCTACGTCACCCACGACCAGGGTGAGGCGTTGACGATGTCGGACCGCCTCGCGGTGATGAACAACGGCGGGGTGGAGCAGCTGGGCACCCCGGCCGAGGTGTACGAGCGGCCCGCCACCCGGTTCGTCGCCGACTTCATCGGGACCAGCAACCTGATCCGCGGCGTGGTGCGCGGCGATGTCGGTGGCGTGTGGCGGGTGGAGATCGCCGACGGCGCCACCGCCCTGGTCGCCGGGTCGCCCGACACCGTCACCAGCGGCACCCACCTGCACCTGACCGTGCGCCCCGAGAAGATCCGCATCGGCGTCGACCGCCCCGGCGACGACGTCAGCGCCGTCCAGGGCGTCATCACCGAGACCGTCTACCTGGGCGCGGCCACCCACTACCAGGTCGACATCGGCGGTGGAGAGGAGATCACCGTGTACCAGCAGAACGTCTCGGACTCCGCACCGGTCGCCGAACGCGGCGCCACGGTGTGGCTGTCCTGGCCCGCCCGGCACTCCTACCCGCTCCTGGCCTGACCGAGCGGCAGCGATCCACGACCTCAGGGCGCCGACCGTCGGCGCCGACCACGCCCGAAACCCCGCCATCCCCCCGCGGATCACCGAAGTCAAGGAACGACGACATGCACAACCGCTCGCGCACCGGTCTCGACCCCGCACTCCTTCGCGGTCTCACCAGGGCACGCCGCAGCCCGCTGGAACTCCCGGGGCCGACCCGCCGTCGCACCCTCCAGGCCGGCGGGGCTGCCGCGGCGGCCCTCGCCCTGTCCGCCTGCGGGGTCGGCGGCCAGCAGCGCGACCCCGCCGCCGACGCGAACTTCTGGGAGGGCAAGGAGCGCACCGGGAACCTGCGCTGGGCCAACTGGCCCCTGTACATGGACTCGGAGCGCACCCAGATCCAGCAGTTCACCGAGGCCACCGGCATCGAGGTGGAGTACAAGGAGGACGTGCAGGAGGCCGCGTCCTTCTTCGGCCGGATCCAGCCCAAACTGGCCAACGAGGACGACCTCGGCTACGACCTCATCGTGCTGCCCAACGGGTTCGAGCTGGCCAAGCTCATCGAACTGGGCTACCTGGTCCAGCTCGACCACGCCCTGCTGCCCAACTTCACGGAGTACGCGGGGGAGATCTACAGGAACAGCACCTTCGACCCGGGCAACAAGTACACGGTCCCCTACGCCTCCGGCATCACCGGCATCGCCTACAACCCGGAGTTCATCGACCGGGAGATCACCAGCGTGCAGGACCTGTGGGACCCCGCCTTCGAGGGCAAGGTCGGCATGTTCTCCGACCCCCAGGAGATCGCCAACTTCGGGCTGCTCGCCAACGGCGTCATCCCGGCGGACTCCACCCCGGAGGACTGGGAGGCGGCCGCCGACAGGCTCCGCGAACAGCGCGACTCCGGAGTGGTGCGCGCCTACTACGACCAGGACTTCATCCAGCCGCTCACCAACGGCGACCTGTGGATCACCATGGCCTGGTCCGGTGACATCTACCAGCAGAACTCCGAGGAGGGGACGAACCTGAAGTTCGTCATCCCCGAGGAGGGCGCCACCCTGTGGACCGACAACCTCATGATCCCGTACACCACGCAGGCCCCGGTGGACGCGATCGAGCTGATGAACTTCCTGTACGAGCCGGAGATCGCCACCGGCCTGACGGAGTACATCGCCTACATCTCACCGGTCCCGCACGCCCAGGAGGTCATGCTGGAGTGGGCCGCGGCCGAGGACGGCGAACGCGCCGACGCGCTGCGCGAGATGGCCGAGAGCCCGTTGGTGTTCCCCTCCGAGGGCGACTACCAGAACCTGCACAACTTCGTGGTCCTGCCGACCGAGGAGCAGGACGGCTTCTCGTCCCTGTTCCAGGCCGTCACGCAGAGCTGACGCCGGACGATCCCGAGTCTTCCCATGAGAAACCGCAAGCTGACGCCCTACGTCCTGGTCCTGCCGGCGTGGACCTGGTTGGCGTTGTTCTTCGTGATCCCCATCGGTGGGATGCTGTCGCTGTCGTTGACCACGGGCAACGTGATCACCGGCTTCCAGCAGACCTTCGAGGTGGGCAACTACGTCAACGCCATCGGGACCTACTGGGAGCAGATCCTGCGCTCCCTGTTCTACGGCGGGTGCGCCACCCTGGTGTGCATCGCCCTGGGCTACCCGATGGCCTACTGGATCGCCTTCAAGGGCGGCGCCTACAAGACCACGTACCTGCTGCTGCTCCTGCTGCCGTTCTTCGTGTCGTTCGTGCTGCGCACGATCTCCTGGCGGTTCTTCCTGTCCGACAACGGCGTGGCGCTGGGTCCGCTCAAGGACCTGGGACTGCTCCCGGAGGGGTTCGCGGTGCTCAACACCGCTCCCGCCGTGATCCTGGGGCTGGCCTACAACTTCCTGCCGTTCATGGTGCTGCCGATCTACGCGGTGCTGGAGCGGATGGACCCCCACCTGGTGGAGGCCTCCCACGACCTCTACGCGAACCGGTTCCGGGCGTTCTTCCACGTGATCCTGCCCGTGTCGCTGCCCGGTGTGTTCGCGGGCGTGCTGATGACGTTCATCCCGACCAGCGCGGACTACGTCAACGCGGCCGTGCTGGGCGGCACCGACAACACGATGATCGGCAACGTCATCCGGACCCAGTACCTGGTCAACAACAACTACCCCATCGCCGCGTCGATCACCTTCGTGCTCATGGGGCTGCTCCTCATCGGCATCTT
Source organism: Nocardiopsis sp. N85 (assembly GCF_028882275.1). Taxonomy (GTDB): domain Bacteria; phylum Actinomycetota; class Actinomycetes; order Streptosporangiales; family Streptosporangiaceae; genus Nocardiopsis; species Nocardiopsis lambiniae. The sequence continues at coordinate 32,634 of NZ_JARBUT010000021.1, read as the reverse complement.
CAGTTACGCCCGGGCACTGGGCACCGAACGGGTCATGGAGGTGCACACGTCGTGAGCGCCACGTTCGAGACCACCGACCGCCCCGTCGAACGGAAGCGGTCCACACCCCGGATCCGACGCCGGACCGACTGGGGACGCTGGTACACGTGGGCCGTTCTGGCCTGGCTGTTCGCGCCGATCGCGTTCATGATCGTGTTCAGCTTCAACGACCCGGCCGGGCGGCACAACATCACCTGGCAGGGGTTCACCCTGCGGTGGTACGCCGACGCGTTCGCCTACCGCGACCTCAACGAGGCGATGTACAACTCGGTGACCATCGCGCTGTTGACGATGTTCGTCGCCGGGGCGCTGGGGACCCTGCTGGGTCTGGCCCTGGGACGGTACGACTTCCGCGGCAAGCAGCTCACCAACCTGGTGATGTTCGCGGCCATCAGCGCTCCCGAGGTGGTGCTGGGCGCCGCCCTGTTGTCGACGTTCCTCATGATGAACGTGACCACCGGGTACTGGACGACGGTCATCGCACACGTGATGTTCTGCGTGTCGTTCGTCGCCATCACGGTGCGGGCCCGGGTCATCACCCTGGACCCGAGCCTGGAGGAGGCCGCCCGGGACCTGGGCGCCGGGTCGTGGACCACGTTCCGGCTGGTGACGTTCCCGATGCTGTTCCCCGCCATCATGGCGGGCGGGCTGCTGGCGTTCGCCCTGTCCATCGACGACTACATCATCACCTCGTTCGTCAGCGGCGACGTGACCACGTTCCCCCTGTGGATCTGGGGCGCCACGCGCGTCGGAATCCCCCCGCAGGTCAACGTCATGGGCACGCTGTTGTTCGCGGTCGGACTCGTCATGGCCGTGGTCAACATCGTCGCGGCCCGACGCCGGGCCTGAGGGCCCGCTCCGGGGCACCGGCGGGGCGCGCGTCGCCCGGGTCGGTGCCCCGACACGTATCAGGATCAGGAATCGTTCCCATCACCGACGGAAGTGTGTGATACCCATGGCCGACGCGGTCACCGCAGGGGCCTCCCGGGCGCTGGAGGGCGCCCTCCCCCGGGTCTTCTGGCTCGATCCCGACGTGCCCGGTCACGACGTGCCCGAGCCCGCGCCGACCCTGGTCGGCGACGTGTTCGCCGACCTGGCCGTGGTCGGCGGCGGGTTCAGCGGACTGTGGACGGCGCTCATCGCCAAGGAGCGCGACCCGGACCGGGAGGTCGTCCTGGTGGAGGCGCGCACCGCCGGGTGGGCGGCCTCCGGGCGCAACGGCGGGTTCTGCGCCGCCAGCCTCACCCACGGGTACGACAACGGCGCCGAGCGCTGGCCGGAGGAGATCGCCGAACTCGAACGCCAGGGGCGCGCCAACCTGGACGCCATCGGGGAGACCGTGGAGCGGTACGGGATCGACTGCGAGTTCGAGCGCACCGGTGAGCTGCTCGTGGCCACCGCGCCGTGGCAGGCCGACGGGTTCGACGAGTCCGCCAAGGCGATGAACGCCCTGGGCGGTACGGCGGAGGTGTGGGACGGCGAGCGGACCCGCGCGGAGATCGCCTCCCCCACCTACCTGGGGGCGCTGTACGAGCGGGACGGGGTGGCGATGGTTCACCCGGCCAAGCTGACCGGGGGACTGCGGGCGGCCTGTCTGCGATCGGGGGTGCGGATCTTCGAGAACACGCCCGTACGGGCGATCGGGTCCACCTCGACCGGGCTGCGTCTGGAGACGCGGGGCGGGGCCCTGCACGCGCCCAAGGTCGCCTGGGGCACCGGGGCGTTCCCGGGGCCGCTGCGGCGGCTCAAGCACTACCTGGCGCCGGTGTACGACTACGCGCTGATGACCGAACCGCTGAGCGAGGAGCGGATGGCGTCGCTGGGGTGGAAGGGCCGCCAGGGGGTGGGGGACGCGGCGAACCTCTTCCACTACTACCGGTTGACCGCCGACAACAGGATCCTGTGGGGCGGGTACGACGTCGTCCACCACTACGGCGGGAAGGTCCGGCCGGAGTACGACCAGCGGCCGGAGACGTTCCAGCGGCTCGCCGAGCACTTCTTCACGACGTTCCCGCAGTTGGAGGGGGTGCGGTTCACCCACACGTGGGGCGGGGTGATCGACACGTGCAGCCGGTTCTCGGGGTTCTTCGGCACCGGGTACGGCGGCCGGCTGGCCTACGCCGCCGGGTACACGGGGTTGGGCGTGGGGGCGACGCGGTTCGGCGCCCAGGTGATGCTCGACCGCCTCGACGGGCTGGACACCGAACGGGCCCGGTTGCGGATGGTGCGGGAGAAGCCGCTGCCGTTCCCGCCCGAACCCGTGCGCTCGCTCGGCATCGAACTGACGTTGCGGGCCACGGCCGCCGCGGACCGCAACGACGGGCGGCGCAACCTGTGGCTGCGGAGCCTGGACGCGATGGGCCTGGGCTTCGACAGCTGACGTTATGTGATGGTTCGTGCGGCGTGTCGGGAAAAGGTTGGTAGGACGGGGTAAAGGGGATCGTCCCGCGCGGCGCGGCGAGGGCCCCGCGCGGCCGGCGTGGGCCAGGATGGAGCCGACCACGGGACCTCTCCCGTGTGCCCCCTCACCGATCCACCGCGCGGCCGCCCACCGGTCCTACAACGAAGGCTGCGCGGTGTCGGCCCGCCCCGGCCCGGGTCCACCCGGGCCGGGGCGCCGTCCGTCCAGGGGCGGGGCGCCCACGGGGTTCCGGAGGCCGGCGCAGGGGACGCCTTCGAGGAGGGAGACCGTCGGCCGATGGCCGCCCTTCGGGGGCGACGGGCGGGCGAGGACGTCGACGCGGCGGCCACCACGCCTCCTTCGACCCGATTCCCGTGCTCCGGGCCAGGACCGGAGACCCGAAGGGGAACGGCTCAGTAGCCGCGCCAGGCGTTCTGGTGGTAGGCGATGATGCGCGGGTGCATGAGCGTGGACGCCCGCACGTCCTCGCCCTCCCTGCGGTCCCTCGGGAACACCTGGGCCGCCGCCAGCAGGGCCTCGTCCAGGAAGCGCAGTGTCGGCGCGTCGTCGGAGATCCGCAGATCCGGGGCGGTGTGCGAGGTCGCCAGGTAGAAACCCCAGTTCCCGAACGACGGCACGTCCACGTTGTAGGGGGTGGCGGGCAACCCCGCCTCGTCCAGGGACCGGCCCACGCTCCAGTAGGCGTCCGGGGCGAAGAACGGCGACCCGGCCTGGACCACCATGCGCCCGTCATCGGCCAGGGCGTGCCGGGCCAGGGCGTAGAACTCCACCGAGTACAGCTTCGACGGGCCCACGTCCTGGCCGTCGGGCAGATCGGCGACGATCACGTCGAAGTCGTCGCCGTTGTCGCGCAGCCACTGGAAGGCGTCGGTGTTGACCACCTCCACCCGGGGATCCTCGAAGGAGCCCTCGTTGAGTTCGGTGATGACCGGTTCCGTGGAGGCCAGCTCGATCACCGCCGGGTCCAGGTCCACCAGCGTCACCGAGTCCACGTCCTCGTAGGCGAGGACCTCGCGCAGGGCCAGGCCGTCGCCGCCGCCCAGCACCAGGACGTCCTCGTGGGGACCGGCCATCGCCGGGTGCACGAGCGACTCGTGGTAGCGGTACTCGTCCAGGGTGGAGAACTGGAGGTCGCCGTTGAGGAACAGCCGTACGTCCCGGCCGTCGATCGACCGGGTGAGCACGATCTCCTGGTACTCGGTGCGTTCGGCGTGCACGATCGGGTCACGGTACATGGCCTGTCGGGCGTCGACCTCGAACCGGTCCGCGTACAGGTAGGCCAGGCCGAGCACGGCGAGGATCGCGGCCAGCCCCACCCCGAGGCCGACGTACGCCCGCCGGGACAGTTCGGCGCGGAACAACCACAGGACCACGGCGATGCCCACCACCGCGTTGAGGGCGCCCACCGCCAGCGCGCCCTTGGGCAGGCCCAGGAGCGGCAGCAGCAGGAACGGGAAGGCCAGACCGCCGATGAGGCCGCCCACGTAGTCGGCGGCGAAGAGGTCGGCGACCGCCTCGGACGCCTCCTGCCTGCGGATCCTCTGGATGAGCGTCATCAGCAGGGGGATCTCCATGCCGATGAGCACACCGATGGCGAACGCCAACAGCACCAGGGCCGGCTGATAGGCCGAGAACCAGGCGAACGCCCCGTACAACAACAGCACCGACAAACCGCCGACCAGCGACAACAGTCCTTCGATGACCGCGAACGACAGTGCCGCGCTGCCCTGGAAACGCTTGGACAGCAGCGATCCCACACCCATGGCGAACACCATCACCGACAGGACCACGGAGGCCTGGGTGATGGTGTCACCGAGCAGGTAGCTGCCGATCGCGACCAGGGCCAGTTCGTACACCAGGCCGCAGGCCGCGCACAGGAACACCGCGGCCAGCACGAGGAATCGGGCCACCCGGGGCGGCACCGGAAGTCGGGGCCGCCTCGGGGCCGGGGACTCGATCACGATGGGGTACTGCTTTCTGTGCCGTGCGTCTCCGCGCCGCGGGTCAGGTGAGGGCGGCGGCGACGACCACGGCGATCGCCAGGTGGGCGGAGGCGCTCACCCAGGTGGCCGGGTGGGGTTCGGGGTTGCTGATCATGTGCGCGATCTTCGCGGGGATGACGAGGTCGATCAGCAGGAACGACACGGCCATCACCGCCAGACCGATCAGCCCGTACACGGCGGTGGACAGCAGGCCGGCGCCCAGGCCGATCTCCGAGTCACTGGAGAGGATCGCCGTCGTGACGATGACGGCCGCGCCCAGCGTGTTGGCCGACACCAGGAGCACGGCGTTGGGGTTGCGCTCCTCCCAGATGAGCTTGTGCAGCTTGCCCGGGGTGAGCAGGTCGATGAGCAGGTAGCCCACGAGGAGGATGACCACGCCCACACCCGCGTAGGCGAGGGCCGCGAGGCTGTTGAAAAGGATCTCGTTCATAGTCCAGGTCTCGGTAGGGGATGGAGGTCCGGTGGGTCACTTGCCGAAGCCGGTGCCGCCGCCGCGGAAGTCGCTGCCGCCGCCGCTGCCGCTGGAGCCGCCGCTGCCGCCGCTGTTGTAGCCGCTGGAGCCGCTGCCGCCGAAGAAGAAGAAACCCCCGCCTCCGGAGGAGGACCCTGACGAGGATCGGCAATCGTCGTCGTCATAGTAGGGGTCGGACACGTGATCGTCGTCGGGGCAGTGGGCGCTGTTGTTCCTGCTGTTGTCGCAGGCGCTCAGCAGGATGAGCAGCAGGACGACACCACCGATCACCACGAAGAGGGTGATGATGGTGTTGCGGTTGTCCTGCGGTTCCGCGTTGCCGTGCTGGTGACTCATGGGGTCTCTCCGCGGACGTGGGCGGACAGGGTGGTGTCGGTGGTCACGAGTTCTCCGCTCTGGGGGTAGACGTGCCAGGTGCGCCAACGGAGCGGACCCCCGCCGTCGCGCGCTCCCTCGGGGCTCAGGTGCAGCGCGGTCACGGCCAACGGGTCACCGGGGAAGGCGACGAGGAGACCGCCGGGGTCGTCCGCCACCTCACGGTGGAGGCGGTCGACCCTGTGGGTGAGTTCGGTGCGGGTGAGGGTCTCCACGAGCGAGTCGAATCGGTAGCGGCCGACGCCGTGCGCGCGTTCGGCGCTGCCGGGCAGGCCCCCGTCCACGCCGGGCAGACAGGCCACCGTCTCCACCAGTTCCCCGTCCGCCGACGCGACGACCACCTGGTGGGAGGCCCCGAGCACCCGGAGTTCGATCCCGACCGGACCCGCCCGCAGGGCGCGGACGGCCAGTGGGTCGATCAGGGGGTGCCCGAGCGCCCACACCAGGTCGGCCGCCCGGGTGTCGACGAAGGGTGCGCTGATGCCGACTCGCATGTGCCGGATCAGCTCCCGGGGTAGATGGTGAAGGTGCCGGGCGCCACCTTGGTGCCCGTGCTGACCTCCCACGAGCCGTGGTCGAACCGTTCGAAGGCCAACAGCAGGCCGTCGTCGGACTCGTAGTCGGCGTAGTCGAATCCGCCCTGGGGCTTGAGGCCCGTGGTGCCCTCGGAGCGGTAGGAGCCGCTGCCCTTCTCCTCCAGGCGGTAGACGACGCCTTCGAGTTCGATCTTCTTGCCGTGGGGGGTCAGGTCCAGGTCGGGGCGGCCGGACCACAGGGCGAGTTCGACGTCGGGGTCCTCCTCGACCGAGAGCCAGCGCTTGCCGCCCTCGACCTCCAGGAAGTGCTCGGCCCAGTCATAGCCGCCCTCGGACAGGCGCAGGGTGCCGCGGATCCAGGTGCGCTCGGTGCCCCAGTCGATCATGTCGCCGGCCTTGATGGCGCGGGGGTCGCCGGCGGTGCTGTCACCGGTGTTCGCGAAGGGGTCGTGGGGGGCGGGCCGGGGCGGGGGCGGGGTGCTCCGCTTCGCGGCGCGAACCGCGTAGACGACGGCCACGACGGCCACCGTCACGGCGACGATCACCAGGAGCAGGACTTCGATGGGCAAGGTTCCTCGTTTCGCGTGGGGGACGCCTTCGTCGTGGATCGTGCCGGGGACGCCACTGACCTTTCGGACGCCCCATAAGGGAGGTTGGTTCCCTTTCCATCCTATTTCGGCTCGTAAGAGGGCCGCCGGCGCACTCCGGCGCGGGCGGCCCTCCCCCGTTGTCGGCGATGTCAGCGACCGGCGGGGACCCCCGTCTCCACGGGGAGGGAGTCGTCGCCTCCCCACAGGCTCCACGAGCCCGGGTAGAGGCGCGCGCCGCGGTGACCCGCGTGCTCCAGGGCGAGCAGGTCGTGGCAGGCCGTGACCCCGGAACCGCAGTAGACGGTGATGGTGACGGAGTCCTCGGCGCCCAGGGCGGCGAAGCGCTCACGCAGCGCCTCGGGCGCGGCCAGGAGCCCGTCGGGTCCGAGATTGCCGGTCCACTCGGCGCTGCGGGCGCCGGGGATGTGGCCGGGACGGGCGTCGACGGGAGCGGGGTGCTCACCGGTGTAACGGCCGTGGGCGCGGGCGTCGAGGACGAGCTGCCCCGGTTCGCGGGAGGTGGCCAGGACGGTGTCGGTGTGCACGACCCGGTCGGCGGGCCAGTGCTGGGGGGTGCGGTGCACGGGTTCGGGGGTGTGCTCCCCCTTCTCCAGGTCACCGGACCAGGTCTGGAGGCCGCCGTCGAGGAAGGCGGCGGGGGTGCCCAGGACGCGGAGCATCCACACGAGCCGGGCGGCTATGGAGCCGCCGGCGTCGTCGTAGACGATCACCCGGGAGTGGTCGCCGATGCCCAGGCGGCCCAGGGTCCGGGCGAAGTCCGCGGCGGCGGGCAGGGGATGGCGTCCGCCCTCGGGACTCGCGGAGGCGGCGAGGTCGGTGTCCACATCGGCGAACACCGCTCCGGGGAGGTGACCGGCCAGGTACGCGTCGTGGCCGGATCGACCGTCGAGATACCACCGGGAGTCGACCACGACGACCCGGTCGAGGTTCGCGCTGAGCCAGTCGGCCGAGACGGCCACCGGCAGGGGAAGGGGCTCTGACATGGGGCCAAGGGTATAGGCCGGATCACATCCGGGTCACGACGGAGGCGGGATCAATCACGGTCGAGACGGTGGATCCGCAGGATCCACCACAACCCGACGACCGGCAGGACCAGCGGGATGAAGAAGTAGCCGCTGCCGAACCCGGACCAGACGGTGTCGTCGGGGAAGACCTCGGGCAACGCCAGGCTCGCGGCGCCGACGACGAGGACGCCGACCATCTCGATGACGCAGGAGACCAGGGCGACCCGCCGCGAGGTCCGCCCGGCGCGGGCCAGCCCGACGGCGGCGACGAGGTAGATGACGCCGGCCAGCACCGAGAGCAGGTAGGCGACCGGCGCCTCCTCGAACTTCGTGGCCAGCTGGTAGACGCCGCGTGCGGTGGCGGCGAGGGCGAACACGCCGTACACGGCGACCAGGAGCCGACCGGGACCGGTGCGCAGGGTCGCGGCGGTCACGGCGTCCGGGGCGGTGTCAGACAACGGGGCTCCACAGCTGTTCGAGGCGGACGAACAGGACGGGCAGGATCAGACAGGCGAACGCGATGACGGCCGGCCCCCACTTACTGCGCTCCATGAACCCCCACACGGCACAGGCGGGCGGGAGCAGAACGACGGTGGCCAGGTAGGAGACGAACATGGCCGTCTCCTCGGGACGCTCTCCGCCGACCATGGTGACGACGGTGGCCACGGCCTGGCCGAGCACCAGCAGCCACAGGACCCCCATGCCGATCAGGTGCGGCACGAGCATGGGCCGGTCGCGGAAGGTCGAGATCAGGCACCACCCGGCCATCGCCAGGGACGCCACCTGAATGGTCATGGTCAGCCAGTCGACCACGCCGCCTCCCCTTCACCCGCTCACGTCCGCCCAGGTCGGCGGCGCGTTCCACGACACACGGTAGTACCGGTGCCGGACCACCCGGCACCGCCCTCCCCCGAACGCCTTCCGAGCGGGCCCCGGTTCCGCTACGGTGCGGGCATGAGCGCAGCCCGCGATGACACCGCGATGAAACCCTCGGGGATCTGCCGTGCGGGACACCACCGGTGGCGGCACGACCCACCGGACGGCAGACGCCGGATGTGCGTGCGCTGCCGGTCGATGGCGATGACCAACTACCCCTGCGGGCCCGAATGTCTGGAGTGTCACCCTCCCGAGGACGATTAGACCCGTTTGGTCAGGGGCAGCAGCAGCGCGTCGCGGACCTTGCCCCATTCGACGGCGGCCAGACCGCCCACCCCCAGGTCCTCCACCACCGCGCCGATCGAGCGCAGGTCGTACTCGTCGGTGAGCCCCCGGTCCCGGTCCCGGTGTTCGTGGACGAGCCCGATGACGTAGCGGCGCAGTTCGTCGGTACCGACGGCGGCCGCCGCCCGGGCCGCCTCGTGCCACCGGGCATCGTGCGGGATCCAGGAGGCGACGACCTCCGTCGGAGTGGGGTGGTAGTCCGTGCGCATAGGCGCAACGTACCAAGGTCGTCGCTCTCCGATCACGGCTTCCGGAACGAAGTCCCCGGCTCTTGTGCGAACCTCCCGGCGCTGGTCGTCATCCGAGTGTGCAGTGGAGGTTCCGCGGCGATCACGGCGGCCATCGCCGCGTCATCGCCGTCGGATAGTGTCCCTTCACGGCCGCGCGTGTTCCGTCCGAGGCACACGACGCACCTCTCGCGGCACCTGACCCTTTCGCCGCCTCGCATTCGAGACCGGAGCACTCACGATGTCCTACCCCGATAACCCGTCCGGCCCCCAGCCCCCCTACGGCGGGCCGACCGGCGGCCAGCCGCCGTACGGTCCGCCCGGAGGACAGCCCTCCTACGGCGGTCCCACCGGCGGCCAGCCCTCGTACGGCGGTCCCAGCGGTGGACAGCCCCCCTACGGCGACCCCAGCGGTGGACAGCCCCCCTACGGCGGTCAACCCCCGTACGGCGGTCCGCCCGGAGGACAGCCTCCCTACGGCGACCCCTATGGGGACCCGTACGGCGTTCCGGGTTCGCAGCCGCCGAAGAAGGGCATGTCGACCGGGGCCAAGGTCGGCCTCGGCGTGGGCGGCTGCCTGGGTCTGATCCTGGTGGTCCTGCTCATCTTCGGCGTGATCGCGCTGATGGCCGGCGGCGACGACACCCCCACGGTCTCGCCCTCCGGCGAGGCGAGCCAGGAACCCGCCGGCGACGAGAGCCCCGCCGACGAGGAGACCGAAGAGGCCCCGGTGGGCGAGAGCGGTGTGAGCATCACCGTCTCCCATGCCGGCACCGTCGGCGGCACCCTCGGCGACACCGAGACCTACACCGCGCTGGACGTCACGTTCGTCAACGACTCGGAAGAGCCGTTCGACATCAACCCGCTCTACTTCACCTACGTGCTGGACGACGGTTCGGTGGTGAACGACTGGGCGATCCTCGCCGACATCGACCCGCTGGACGCCGTCACCATCATGCCGGGCGAGCAGGCCAGCGGCCAGGTCGCCGTGACGGGGGAGGTCACCGTGGCCGAGGTGCGCTACGACCCCACCTTCGGCTTGGAGGACCCGATCGTGGCGCCCGTCCAGTAGGACGTCCCCGCGTTCCCCGAGCCCCGTCCCGCGTCGCGCGGGGCGGGGCTCTCACATGCCCAGGGCCGCCAGTGCGGTGACGGCGCCCAGTTCCCGGCAGGCGTCCCGGTCGGCGGCGGTCGGCGCCCCCTCGACGGTGACCGGCGGCCGGTGGCGGACCCAGCCCATGCCCTTGGTGATGGCCTCGACGGCGCGGACCGCGCCGGTGGTGTCGTCGTTGCCGTGCGCGTACAGGGTGTAGGGCACGGTGCGCCCCGAGGACAGGGCCGGGTAGTGAACGAGGTCGAACCAGTGCTTGAGGGCCCCCGACATGTAGCCGATGTTGGCCGGGGTGCCCAGGACGACGGCGTCGGCGGTGAGCGCGTCGGACACGGAGGCCGCCAGCGCCGGCCTGGAGACGATCTCCACCCCCTCGATCTCGTCGTCGCGCGCCCCGTCGAGCACCGCCTCCAGCAGTTCCCAGGTGGCCGGGGAGACGGTGTGGTGAACGATGAGCAGACGTGCCATGCCCCCACCCTAGGGGCGGCGGGCGGGGCGCCCCGGCCGGCACCGTCCGAACATCCGGGCTCATGGGCGGGCGACCGGGATGTGGAGGGACCTATGAAATCCGCTCCCCGAAGAGCCTCCAAACCTGGATCTTTCTCCATATCTTCACGCCACGAAAAAGGGACATCGCCCCTCATTGTGTGGTTTTGCGAAATCGCGCAACACGAAGGAATCGCGTTCGCAAGGATGTCGGACATTGACCGGCCATTCCCCTCTCTCTAAGGTGCGATTCTCATCGCGCACCGCCCCGCCGCCACCCACGTGCCAGCAGGGCATACGCGGACTCACCGACCGCTTCCGGGCCGGCCGCGACGGCTCCGGGGGAACGAGGGGAACAATGCCGCACATCGTCCGCGCCGCACTCGTGCAGACCGAGTGGACCGGCGACACCGATTCCATGATCGCCGCCCATGAGGAATACGCGCGCGACGCAGCAGCCCAGGGCGCGAAGATCATCGGCTTCCAGGAGGTGTTCAACGCTCCCTACTTCTGCCAGGTACAGGAGGCGGAGCACTATCGCTGGGCCGAGAGCGTCCCCGACGGACCCACCGTCACCCGGTTCCAGGCCCTGGCCCGGGAACTGAACATGGTGATGGTCCTACCGGTGTTCGAGATCGAGAAGCCCGGGTTCTACTACAACACCGCCGCCGTCATCGACGCCGACGGCACCTACCTCGGCAAATACCGCAAGCACCACATCCCGCAGGTCAAGGGGTTCTGGGAGAAGTACTACTTCCGCCCCGGCAACCTGGGCTGGCCGGTCTTCGACACCGCCGTCGGCCGCGTCGGCGTCTACATCTGCTACGACCGCCACTTCCCGGAAGGATGGCGGGCGCTCGGCCTGGCCGGGGCGCAGCTGGTGTACAACCCGTCGGCGACCAGCCGGGGCCTGTCCGGCTACCTGTGGAAGCTGGAGCAGCCGGCCTCCGCCGTCGCCAACGAGTACTTCATCGCCGCCATCAACCGGGTCGGCGTCGAGGAGTACGGGGACAACGACTTCTACGGAACCAGCTACTTCGTGGACCCGCGCGGACGGTTCGTGGGGGACGTGGCCTCGGACACCACCGCGGAACTGGTCGTACGCGACCTCGACTTCGACCTGATCGACGAGGTCCGCACCCAGTGGGCGTTCTACCGCGACCGCCGCCCGGACGCCTACGGGCCCATGGTCGAGGGTTAGGGGACGGCCATGGGACGCACCCTCATCACCGGCGGGCTGGTCATCACCGCCGCCGACGAACTGGAGGCCGACGTCCTCATCGAGGACGGGACCGTGGTCGGGCTGGCCCTGAGGGGCGGTGACACCGCCCGCACCTGGGCCGGAAGCGACGCCGAGGTCATCGACGCCACCGGGCACTACGTCATTCCCGGCGGGGTCGACGCGCACACCCACATGGAGCTGCCGTTCGGCGGCACCTTCGCCTCCGACACCTTCGAGACCGGGACCCGGGCCGCCGCCTGGGGCGGCACCACCACCATCATCGACTTCGCGGTGCAGACCCCCGGACGACCGGTGCGCGCCGGGGTGGACGCCTGGATGGCCAAGGCCGAGGGCAACTGCGCGATCGACTACGGGTTCCACGCGATCCTGTCCGACGTCAACGAGTCGTCCCTGAAGGAGATGGACGTGCTCGTCGACGAGGGCATCACCTCGTTCAAGCTGTTCATGGCCTACCCGGGCGTGTTCTACAGCGACGACGGACAGATCCTGCGGGCCATGCAGCGCGGCGCCGCCAACGGCGCGCTGACCATGATGCACGCCGAGAACGGCATCGCCATCGACGTGCTGGTCGAACAGGCGCTGGCGGCCGGGAAGACCGATCCCCGCTACCACGGGGAGGTCCGCAAGGCCCTGTTGGAGTCGGAGGCCACCCACCGCGCCATCCAGCTGGCCCGGGTGGCCGGGGCGCCGCTGTACGTGGTGCACGTGTCGGCGGGCGAGGCCGTCGACGAGTTGGCGCGCGCCCGCGACCTGGGGCTCAACGTGTTCGGCGAGACCTGTCCGCAGTACCTGTTCCTGTCCGTGGACAACCTCGCCGAGCCGGACTTCGAGGGCGCCAAGTACGTGTGCTCGACACCGCTGCGGCCCCGGGAGCACCAGGAGCTCCTGTGGCGGGCGCTGCGCACCAACGACCTGTCCGTGGTCTCCACCGACCACTGCCCCTTCTGCTTCAGCGGGCAGAAGGAGCTGGGCCGGGGCGACTTCTCCAAGATCCCCAACGGCATGCCCGGGGTGGAGAACCGGATGGACCTGCTGCACCAGGCGGTGCTGGACGGGCACATCGGCCGCCGCCGGTGGATCGAGCTGGCCTGCGCCACCCCGGCGCGCATGTTCGGGCTCTACCCGCGCAAGGGCACCATCGCGCCGGGCGCCGACGCCGACATCGTCGTCTACGACCCGAACGCCGAGCACGTCATGTCCGCCGAGACCCACCACATGAACGTGGACTACTCCGCCTACGAGGGCAGGCGGGTGACGGGCCGGGCCCGCACCGTCCTGTCGCGCGGCCGGGTCATCGTCGACGGCGGCGCGTACCTCGGCACGGCCGGGGACGGCCGCTACCTGACCCGTGGCACCTGCCAGTACCTGATCTGACCCGCGAGGAGAGCACATGGACATCGGACTCGTCCTCCAGACCGACCCGCCCGCCGATCTGCTGGTGGAGCGGATGGCTCGGGCCGACCGGCTCGGGTTCACCCACGGGTGGACCTTCGACTCGGTGGTGTTGTGGCAGGAACCGTTCGTCATCTACAGCCGCGTCCTGGAGCGCACGGAGAACCTCGTCGTGGGCCCGATGGTGACCAACCCGGGCACCCGTACCTGGGAGGTGACCGCCTCCCTGTTCGCGACCCTGAACGACATGTTCGGCAACCGGACGGTGTGCGGGATCGGCCGGGGCGACTCGGCGATGCGCGTCGCCGGGCGCAGCCCCGCCACCCTGGCCCGGCTCTCCAAGGCCATGACCGCGATCAAGGACCTGGCCGAGGGCCGGGAGGCGGACGTGGACGGGGCGACCTTCCGCATCCCGTGGGTGCGCGACGGGGCGCTGCCGATCTGGATGGGCGCCTACGGGCCCAAGGCCCTGGAGCTGGTGGGGCGGCAGGCCGACGGGTTCATCCTCCAGTTGGCCGACCCGTACCTGACCGAGTGGATGGTCAAGGCGGTGCGCAAGGCCGCCGTCGACGCGGGCCGCGACCCGGCGGAGATCACCGTGTGCGTGGCCGCCCCGGCCTACGTCACCGACGGGTCGGCGGAGGGTCTGGCGCACGCCCGCGAGCAGTGCCGCTGGTTCGGCGGGATGGTGGGCAACCACGTCGCCGACCTGGTGGCGCGGTACGGGCACTCGGACGCGGTCCCCCAGGAGCTGACCGACTACATCGAGGCCCGGCAGGGCTACGACTACAGCCACCACGGCCGGGCCGACAACCCCGACACCGCCTTCGTCCCCGACAGCGTGGTGGACCGGTTCTGCCTGCTGGGGCCGGTGAAGGAGCACGTGGCCAAGCTGGAGCGGCTGCGCGCGATGGGCGTGGACCAGTTCGCGGTCTACGCGATGCACGACGACGTGGACGGGGTCATCGACGTCTACGGGCGCGACGTGGTCCCCGCCGTGTCCCGACGGTCCTGAACGCGGTCGCCCGGGGCCCGCGCCCCGGGCGGCCCGAGGGGACTTCACCGACGAGTGCGCCTTCCGGAACACCCCGGTCACACGGGACGCGCACACTGCCGTGGCGGGCACGGCGACAGGCGCCACGAGCCGTCCTCGCACCCTCGGTGACGTGCGAGGATATCCGACGGCCCGAAACGGGTCCGGAGTTCTCCAGCGTTCCGGGGGAGCCCCGTCACCCGTGGGCCCGACGCCGAGCCCACCCCCTGATCCCCCGTATCCCCGAAGAGCAGGTGCCCCGTGACCCAAGCCCCACCCACCCCGGAACCGAGCGCCGTCACCCACCCCGACGGGCGCGTCTCCCTGGCCGAGGGCGCGTCCATGCCCGAGAGCCCCTACGTCAACGAGGACCTCCAGCCGGTGCCGATGTCCCGGCGCACCTGGGGCACCGGGAGCTTCACCGCCCTGTGGGTGAGCATGTCGGTGAGCATTCCGGCCTGGACGCTGGCCAGCGGCCTCATCGCCGCGGGCATGGACTGGCGGCAGGCGATCCTCTGCGTGGTCCTGGGCAACGTCATCGTGCTGGCGCCGATGGTGCTGACCGGCCACGCGGGCGCCAAGTACGGCATCCCGTTCCCGGTGTTCGCCCGCGCCTCCTTCGGCCTGCGCGGCGCCAACCTCCCGGCGCTGATGCGCGCCGCCGTCGCCTGCGGCTGGTTCGGCATCCAGACCTGGATCGGCGGCCAGGGCGTGTACGTGCTCGCCGGGCGGATGTTCGGCGAGGGCTGGCTCGGCGCCGCCGAGGTCGGCGGCAACCCGTGGACCCTGTGGCTGTCGTTCGCCGTGTTCTGGGTGGTGCAGGTGCTCATCATCCTGTGGGGCATGGAAGGCGTGCGCAAGGTCCAGGTGTGGGCGGCCCCGCTGATGATCGTCGGCGGTGCGGCCCTGCTGATGTGGATGGCCGTGGAGGCCGGCGGCGTGGGCGTCATGCTCGCCGCCGCCCCCGAGGGACTCGACTGGAGTCCGTCGTTCTGGGCGCTGTTCTTCCCCTCGCTCATGGGCGTCATCGGTTTCTGGTCCACGCTGACCCTGAACATCAGCGACTTCACCCGCTTCTCCAACTCCCAGCGCGCCCAGACGGTGGGACAGTCCCTGGGCCTGCCCACCACGATGACCCTGTTCTCGCTGCTGGCCGTCATGGTGACGGCGGGCACCGCCGCCGTCTACGACGAACCGCTGTGGAACCCGATCGACATCGTCGCGCAGATGGGCAGCGGCCTGGGACTGCTGTTCGCGATCTTCGTCGTGCTCTTGGCGACGATCTCCACCAACGTCGCCGCCAACCTGGTGGGGCCCGCCTACGACCTGGCCAACCTGGCGCCGCGCCTGATCGACTTCCGCACCGGGGCGATCATCACCTGCTTCCTGGGGGTGCTGATCTTCCCCTGGAAGCTGCTGGAGAACGAGAGCGTCTACATCTTCACCTGGCTGGGCACCGTCGGCGGTGTCCTGGGCACGGTGGCGGGCATCCTGCTCGCCGACTACTGGGTGGTGCGCCGGACCCGGCTGGACCTGCCAGGCCTGTACCGGCGCGGGTCGGAGTACTGGTACGGCGGCGGCTGGAACTGGCGGGCGCTGGTCGCGTTCGGCACCGGCACCCTGCTGGCCGTCGGCGGTTCCCACTCGGGTGTGGACGCGGCGACCGGCGCGAAGCTGGGCCCGTTCCCCGAGGACGGCCTGATCCCGCCGCTGGCACCGCTGGCCGACTACGGCTGGGTGGTCGGACTGGTCAGCGCCTTCGTCCTGTACTGGGTGCTGAACCTGGTGGCACCGGTGCGCGTCCCGGCCACCGGTGACGCCGGAGCGGCTCCGGACGCCGGCGAACCGGAGCAGCGTGGCCCGGAGAAGACGGACGCCTAGAACACCTGGAGAACACCCGATCCGTGGGGGCCGCACCGTCCGGTGCGGCCCCACACCCCTGTGCACGTCACAGTGACGTGGGACATGCGTTACCCGGTCGTGACCGGTGTCCGACCTGACTCGTGCCACTTTTGAGCATCGCGGCAAGGAACAAGCTGCTGAACTGGTCTGATAGTGCTCGGGAAGGATGGCTGGGGTGACTAATCAAGGTGCCGGCCATAGCGTGAACGAGTGGCATCGTTCATCCGGAAGGTCACCACCGCATCAGGCGCGCAAGCGGTCCAGATCGTCCATAAGAACGGCCGCCAGATCGTGGACATCGACCACATCGGCTCGGCCCACAACGACGCCGAACTCGCCGCGCTGATGGAGATCGCCACCAACGGCTGCACCCCGGCCAGCTCACCCTGGACCTGGATGTGGGACCGGCACCTGCGACAGAACCCGAACCCGCGCCCCACACCGGCACCGGCAGCGGCAGCGGCCCGAGGGGCGTGGGCGCCCGTTCCGAACTGCTGTGGGACACCCTGGCCGATGCCTACACCCGCCTGGGCTTCGATGCCGTGCGCGATGCCACCTTCGCCAAGCTCGTGCTCGCCCACATCGTGGAACCCACCTCCAAGGCCGACACCCTGCGGGTCCTGGGAGAACTCGGCGTGTCCGTACCCTCGCTGCGGACCGTCTTTCGGTGCCTGGCCCGCTGCCAGGAGCACGACTACCGCCGACGAATCACCGACGCCTGCCTGGCCCACGGCCGCTCCACCACGGGCCTGGCCCTGATCATGTACGACTGCACCACCGTGTACTTCGAGGCCGAGAAAGAGGACGGTCTGCGCAAGGTCGGGATGGGTAAGGAAAGCCGCGTGGACCCGCAGATCCTCGTCTGCCTGCTGGTGGACGCCACCGGGTTCCCGCTGGCGGTGCACTGCTTCGAGGGCAACAAAGCCCAGGCCAAGACGCTGCTGCCCGTGGTCACCGACCTCATCGAAGGCCTGCCCGAGGCCTAGGACGTCGTCGTGGTGGCCGATGCCGGCATGCTCTCGGCCGCCAACCTCAACACCCTGGAGAAAGCGGGACCACGGTTCATCGTCAGCTCGCGCATCACCAAGGCGCCCTACGATCTGGCCGAACACTTCCAGACCTGCGGCACCTACTTCACCGATGGGCAGACTCTCGAATCGGCGCGGGTGATGGGCACCGGCCGTAACGCCCGCACCCGCAGGGTGGTCTACCAGTACCTGTTCGAACGCCACCAGCGCGACCAGCGGGCGATCAACGCCCAGATCACCCGGGCCGAGAAGGTCGCCGACGGGTCTCGGCCGCTGAAGAAGGACCGGTTCGTGCGCCTGGACGGCGCTGCCAAAGGGGTGGACTGGGGCCTGGTCCAACGGGCCCGGGACCTGGCCGGGCTGAAGGCTACATCACCAACATCGGCCCCGAGGTGATGGGCGGCCAGGCGGTGATCGACGCCTATCACGACCTCTACCAAGTGGAGCGGTCCTTCCGGATGGCCAAGTCCGATCTGGCCGCGCGGCCGGTCTTTCACCACGTGCGCGAATCGATCGAGGCGCACTTGACCATCGTGTTCACCGCTTTGGCCGTCTCCCGGCACCTCCAGGGCTCGTTCAAGTTCCCGAGAGGTCGGGTTCGTAACCGATCCCGTAGAACGGCAGAGCGTGTTCGGGTAGGTCCCGGATCGCGCGGGTGGTCTTGGCGATGTTGTCCGCCCCCGCCGACTTCAACACCCCGATGGCCAGGTTGCGCAACGCCGCCATCGCCCGAGGAGCGCTGCCGGTGTGGACCGTGCAGGCATCCTCGCCGAACGTCACGTCCCGGATGTGGTGGCTGGAGTTCTCGATCGCCCAGTGTCCGCGCACGTAGGCGGCCAGATCGGCGGGTGTGGCCTGGTGGGCGTCCAGGCTGGTGACGGCGAACACCGTCTCGCGGGTCTGCTTCTTGCCGGTCTCCTGCTGGCGGCGGTGGACCCGCAGCACGAGCCTGGCGTGGGAAAAGCAGATACCGCCGAGGCTGTCGGCGATGCCCATGACCTTGATCGACCGGGACTCGCGGCGCCCGTGGCCCTTCTCCGAACGGGTGTGGGCGATGGGTGTCCTGCCCCAGGGCAACCCTGAGATCTGGGCGTGCAGGGTGGGCTGGTTGCCCTTGACCATGGCCACATAGTGGGCGCCCTTGCCCTTCACCAACCGTTTGAGGTGCTCCTTGACCGTGTGCAGGGCATCGAAGGTGACCACCCGCCCGGCCAGGTCCAGGCCCTGGAGCAGGGGCAGGAAGTGGCGGGTCTCGTTCGTTTTGGCACCGACCTCACTCTGGGCCAGGGTCAGGGGCGGGTGGTGGGCCAGGGCGGAGAGCAGGTGGCGGCGCGGCTGGTCGAGCCGGGCCGAGCCCTTGAGGGCTTTGCCGTCCACGGCGATCGCCGGGAGTGCGGGCCGTGCGTTGTCGGTGGCACCGTCGCCGTCATCACCGGTGGCGGTGGTGGCGTGGTGTCGGTCGGCGAGGTAGGCGCCGATGGCCGCGTCCAGGGCGTGGGCGTTGATGCGGCACAGGACGCGGTCGATGGTGCAGGCCGCCGGGGAGCGCCGGTAGTGCAGGGGGTGGGGGCGCACGCCGAGCGCCGTCAGGAGGCGCAGGGGGGCGCGTTGTCCCCATTCGGCGATCTCCTCGATGGTCTTGGCGCCGGAGGCGGCCGCGCAGGAGCAGATGGCCAAGATGGCGTCCAGGGGGTGCCACAGGCCGCGCAGGGATCGGGGGTCGGGGATCGCTCGTAGGTAGGTGCGCAGGTCGGGAATGGTGTGTGGATCGATCGGGCTCAGGTTCGCGAGCACGGTCGGGATCGGGGATGATGAGAGGGCGGGCACGGGAGACCTTCGGGATCATTTGGCTTCGACACCACAATGATCGCGGGTTCCCGTGCCTGTCTGCGTGCACGGTTGTGGTCTGCCCGAACCGGACGATCCTCACTGATCCGGAACTTGCACGGGCCCTGTCCAAGCCCACCGAGTCGATGAACCCCCGCAGCAGATCGGTGCGTTTGCGCACCAGACGCAGATGCGCGTTGATCACCTGCTCCAACTCCTCCAGGCTCCGGAACAGACGGCTTCTGAGCACCCGCTTCAGGTGCGCCCACAGCGTCTCCACCGGGTTCAGCTCGGGCGCGTACCGGGGCAGGAACACCACCCGCACCCGGTCCCGTGCCGTGATCTGGGCGGTCATCGTCTTCCCGGAGTGCGAGGAGTGGTTGTCCCAGATCAGCACCACCGGACCTTGGAGTGCCCGGTGCAACCGGTCCAGCAGGGTGGGCAGCATCGCGGCGGTGATCGCAGAGCACCGCACGGTGTGGAACGGCCTCACCGCCCCGGTGGCGGGGTGCACGCACAGCCATCCGACGGCGTTGGCCCGCTCCCATCGGCCCCGACGGGTGGCCACCAGCGGGGTGCGCCCCCTGCGCCCCCAGGTGCGGCGGGTGGGCGGGGACGTGCTCGCCCCGCACTCATCGGCGAAGACGATCCACGCACCACGGGTTTCAGCGTCCTCCTTTGGCCCGGAGCCACACCTGGGTGCGCCACCGGTCGACCTCTTCCTCGTCTCCTTCGGCGGCCCGCATCGCGGGCACCTGGTGGGAAAAGCCCATCCGCTGCAGCAGCCGCCACACCCCGGAGGGATCGGCGTAGGACACCTCGAAGCGTTCGCTGATGAGGTGGTTGACCCGGTCCAGGGTCCAGGACTGGTCGGGCCACCCGTGCTCGGTGGGGCCAGAGTCCAGCAGGGCGGCCAGGGCGCGTTCCTGGGCGCCGTTCAGGAAGGGTTCGGCGCCGCGGGGGCGGGCCGTCAGCGCGGCGGGGCCCTCGCTCTTCCAGATGGTGTGCCACGTGTGGACGGCTTGTCTGCTCACGCCCAGCAGGCGGGCGATCGCGGCTTGGGACAGCTCGCCCTGGTCGAACAGCTCCGCGGCGACCAGGCGTCGTTTCTCGTACTCGGCAGGGGTGCGGGGAGAGGAGAGGGGAAGCTCCATGAGCAGGGTTTTCCCAGCTCACTCGAACGTCAACCCACACATCAAAGATCAGTACGCGCCTATGCCCGCAACACCCACTGGGCGCTCAACGCGCTCACGGTCGGCAAACCCCAAGAGCAACTTTGAAACCGCCCTGCATCGAACCCTCCTTCCCGTTCGGGACACACGAAGAATCGAGGTTGTCGATGCCACCCGTCCCCGCATCGGCGTGACCAGCAAGCGCATGCTTTCACCCTTCCGAATGCTTACAAAAGAACTCAATTTATTCGATCGTTCCAGAAGAGATGGTAAATCGAAAGCCCCAATGGAATAAGAGACAAGAAAATAGCCAACAAAGGAATCGGATCCACAGACCCCCGGGAAAATATATCAAACAAGAGAACAGACAAAGCAAGCATGAAAGAAATGAAAGATGCCGCAAGCAAGATAAATATGAATTTTCTCCAACCCATAATTTCACCCAATCAATTCACCATGTCGCACAAAAACGCGAAAACATTGAAACTCTTTCATTTTTGCCAAAAATTAATTTCTGGATGAAACAAAATATCACCACAGGATCACTGAAGGGGCCTCCTGATATTACCGATCAGGCGGACATTCAAAATCAGACATTACAGAGACGACATACGGCGCGAAGATCGCTTTGCGATACTTCACTCACATGACCCTTGAGCTTATACAACAACAAGACAGGCAAGACGCGAGATAGAAACAGGTGGCGGAGCACAGACATCTTACCCCGCCACCTACAGCCCCAAACAATTGTTCTTGCACTAAAGAAAATCTATCAAAATTCCTCCACGCACCCCTACACAAAGCTAACGATCAGCAGACATACGCGGCATCCTGAATTGAAACGTACATCACCGCAGACCCCCCAACAAAGGCAATCCCTCCAATGACTACAGCGATTACTGGAGTTCCAGGGGCTGCCACCATCGCGCCTGCAGCAAACGCACCCATTCCAGCCCCGACCGCTAGAACAACTGCCCTGACACACTGATTTCGTGGATCATAATTTGTCCCCTCTGGTTCTGTGCCAGAGGGCTCATCCGTGGGCTCAGGACGGTTGAATCTTACAACAGAAAAGGATAGCGCATTCATCCCAAAATTAGAACCATTGGATTTCCCCTTGCCCATAACGCGAGAGATCGCCATTGGCCCATGGAAAGAATTTCCCCTTTCGCCCTTTTGGAGACTTCTTTGCCCGATAATTTTTTCCCGGTTCGCCTTTTCACGGGCGGCCTTCGCGGCCGCGGCCTTGCGGGCCGCGGCGGCTCGCATGGCGGCAGCGCGGGCGGCCGCGGCGGCCTTGGCCGCGCGGATCTGGGCAGCGCGGATCTTGGCCGCGCGGATGGCAGCCTGCCGAGCCTGGTAAGCACGGATCGCGGCCTGGCGGATTCGGTAAGCACGGATGGCGGCCATGCGGGCCTGGTAAGCACGGATGGCGGCCTGCCGGGCCCGGTAGACAGCGGCCCACTTGCGGGCCTGGGAGAAGCTCTTACGGTAGTACAACCCGTCGGGGTCCGTGAACGACGTCGGGTTGTTATTCGCGTACGCGTACCCGTTCATCTGCTGCGAATCAGCGAAGTCGACGACCGGGTCCGCCGAGATGAACATCCCCGTTTCACCGTCGTAGGAGCGTGCCCCCAGTCGGGTGAAGCCGGCCTGTTCGTCGATCACTCCGCCCACGTACCCGCGCGAGTTCGGCCAAGTCCCGGTGGCGGTTCCCCGCTCGTTGCCGAAGGCGGTGAACCTGCGCCGCACACTCTCGCCGGTCAGCGAGTTGATCGCCAACTGGCCGGTCTGGTGGTGGTCGGAGAAGATCCAGTGCATATCCCCGCTGCTGGAGCGACTGGCGATGACCTCGCCCTCGTGCTCGTACAGGCGCGTCCCCTGGCTGGTGAGCTGCTGCTTGTTGAAGGAGATCTCCGTTCCCGGCAGGAACAGGGTCACCGTGTCGCCGTCGTCGCGCAGCAGGCGTTCACCCTCGGCGTCGTAGACGAACCGGGAGGTGTTCCCGCCTTCGTGAACGGCCGCGAGCTGGCCCTCGGCGTTCCATTCCAGGGTCTGGTCGCGGGTCGCGCTGCGCCGGGAGGTCATGTTCCCGGCTTCGTCGTAGGTGTAGGTGGCGAGCCCGCTGTTGCCGTTGGAGTCGACCTGGGTCACCGCGTGCGGGCGGTCCTCCCCCGCCTCGGGACGGTGATAGGTGCTCTCGACGTCCCCGCCCTCGATCAGGCCGCGGCGCGTCTCGGAGGTGCGGTTGCCGAGTTCGTCGTAGGTATAGCTGTTCCAGTACGGTGCGGCGCCGCCGACGTCCTCCCGTGCCGGTCCCCCGTCACAGGCCTGTTCGCCGCCCTGGAGGGAGGTCCACTCGTCGGTGAGGCGTCTCATGTCGTCGTAGGCGAAGCACTGCACGTCCGGGAGGAGCCCCTCGGCGGTCGGCTCGTCCTTGATGCTCAGCACGTTGCCGGCGTCGTCGTAGGTGTAGGTCTGTTCGATGAGGGTGCCGTGGCCGACCTCGGGGTGGATTCTCGCCACGGTCATGCGGTCGGTGGCCGGGTCGTAAGTGCGGGTGGCCCACGTCTCCTTGGCCTGGCTGTTGCCGTCGTTGCGGTAGAAGGTGCGCTGCAGGACCTGTCCGCGGCTGGAGTAGACGGCGTCGTGCAGGTAGTTCACCTGGAAGGTACCGCTCAGCCCCTTGATGGAGACCGGCAGGCCCGCCTTGTTGTAGGTGTAGGTCACGACCTCTTCGGGCAGTCCGCCGGCGGCGGGGAAGGTGTTCGACTTGATGGTGCCGTCTGAGTTGTAGGTGCTGCGGAACCGGTAGGGGCCGCCGAGTCCACCGTTCTCCGGGGTTCGCGGAATGGAGACGGTCGTCGCCGTGGACCGCCCCAGGGGGTCGTAGGCGTGGATCGTGGTGGTGTACTGCTGCCCGTCGACGTGGCGAACGGCGTTGCTCAGCTGTCCCTTGGCGACGGTGTCGAAGGTCCAGGAGGCGAGCAGCGTTCCGTCCGTTCCGCCCTTGTGCTGGCCGGTCTTGCGGCCCAGGGCGTCGTACACGTAGGAGACGGTCTCGTCGCGGGCGTCCGTGCGGGAGACGAGGCGGTCGGCGTCGTCGTAGGTGTAGGTGGTCGTTCCCCGGTCGGGGTCCTCGGTCTTGATCTTGCGGCCACGCAGGTCGTAGTGGTTGCGCCAGACGTTGCCCGCCTCATCGGTGACGGTGGCCACCTCACCGGCTTCGGTGTAGGTGTAGGTGAGCGCGGTGTAGTCCGCCTGGGGGGTGTCCCCCGCGTGCTGTCGCAGTTCGACCGTCTGGCCCAGGGCGTTCTTGATCGTGGTGGTCGGAATGGCGCCGTCGGCCGGGGTCACCAGCACACGGTCCCCCAGGTCCTGGGAGTTGGTGCGCCACAGTTCCCTGCTCCGGGAGAGGGAGATGACCTCGATGGGGCGCTCCGCGCCGTCGTACACGGTCTCGGTGTACCGGGGGATGCGGTCGTCTCCCTGAGCCGGGTGGAAGAGGGTCTGCCCCGGTGCGGCCTCCTCGTTGTGGTAGCCGTGGCGTTCCTTGACCTTCAGCCCGCGGCCGTCGTAGAAGACGTCGCTGATCAACCGACCCTCGCCCACGGCGGCCGGAGCCTGCTCCTGACGCAGACGCAGCAGCCCGTCGTAGATCTGGTACGTGGAGGCGTAGGTGCCGTCTTCCCGTCGGGCGCGCGTGATGACGGTCGACGGCGCGTCGTTGCGCACGTGGTACTCGAACCGCATGGCGGGGTCGACACCGTCCGCCTTCTTGCGGTCGGGTGTCCACACCTGGGTGAGGCGGCCCAAGGGGTCATGGGTCAGGTCCGTGCGGTTGCCGTTGGGGTCGATCTCCGCGATGGGCAGTCCGCGCAAGGGATCGAAGTGTTCGGTGTCGACGTGCCCCAGCGAGTTGGTGGTGGTGACGGTGACCGCCACGCCTCCGGCCGTCTTCGGCGTGTAGGAGGTCACCGTGGTGTTGTCCGAGGCGTCGGTCTCGGAGACCGTCCGGCCGAAGGCGTCGTACTCGGTCTGCTGGACCGTCTGGTAGACGGGCGCGGATCCGTCGTAGTCCTTGATGCGCTGGGTACCGGTGGGCAGCCCGGCCGTGGGCGCCTGCCCGTAGCCCCGGCCGTCGTAGAGGACCCGGTCATCACTGATGACGTCGCCGGGACGGGAGGGGGTGGTGCCGCATCCGACGGCGACCTTCTCCGTCCGCGCAACGGCGTCCAGGATCCGCAGGGTGGAGTTGTCGGCGTAGGTGTAGCGGGTGCACTGGTCGTCACCGGGGTCGTCGACGTCGCCGTGGTGGTGGACCTGGGTGGCACGTCCCAGCGTGTCGTATTCGGCGGTCTCCCGGGTGCGCATCCAGCCGCCGTCGACGGCGATGTACTGGGTGGTGGAGGCCATGCCGGTCATACGGGATTCGACGGTGCCCCAGGAGTAGGCGCGCTGCGCGGTGACCCGGCTCCAGGGCAGGGAGATCGTCTTCTCGACGACGTCCCCGCCAGGCCCGTTGCGGGTGATCTCCTCCAGGGTGAACCCGTTGTACTCGTTGAGGTCGGTGTGCTCGTTGCCCTCGCTGTCGGTCACCTTGACCGTGCGGGTCCCGTTGGGCTGGCGGTCGCCGTGCATGCCGCGGAAGAAGCGGTGCTCGGTCTCCGAGCGGGTCTCGTCCGGCATCCCCTCGATGACGCGGACCTGGGCGTATCCGCGCCAGTCGGACCAGGTCCGGTGCTTGTCGCGGATGAACCCGTCGGCGTCCCGGTAGCGCCAGGCGGCGTTGCCGACGTAGTCATAGGTCGTGCGCTGCTCGGGCTGGTCGGTGACCAGGTCGAACTCGCTGACCTGGGTCACCACGTACTTGTGGAACCAGTCGGTGTATTCGCTCTTGCCGTCGGCGGTGGTGTTCACGACGGGGAAGCAGCGGGTTCCGTTGTCGTGGGGTGTCGGCGGTTTCTTCGGGTCGCACTCACCACCCGAATAGGTGATGTCGATCTGGCTGCCGCTCTCGGTGAGGATCTTGGTGATCCGCCACTTGAACATGGGTGCGAAACCGTCGTCGGTGGTGTCGACCCGGTTCTCCATCGGGGTGCCGCCGAACTCCAGCAGCGGCATGCTCTGCTCGCCGCCGACGTGTCCGGTGTGCTCGATCGAGTGCAGCCAGAGGTCCGGAGGGGTCCCGTCCCCGGTCTGGGGGTAGGCGTGGGTCAGCTTCCAGGAGTCGACGTTGCGGTAGGCGGTTCCGTCGTGGACCTGGGTGGTGATGCCGTTCAGCTTCTTGCGGGTCCAGAAGGTGGGCGAGAAGCGGTTGGTGCAGTTCTGCCCCTGGGCGCAGTGCTGGTCGAAGGGGACGTCGGGCCAGTGGCTCGCGTTCGCGCTGGTGAACTTGTTCTCCGCGCAGTCGAAGGAGCTGGTGGGGATGCAGCGCTCACCGACGGTGAAGTTCACCCGGGCCGGCGCGGTTCCGTAGACGTTGTCGGAGCGCAGGCCGTACTCGATGCGGTTCAGGTAACCGCCGCGGGTGTAGGCGGTGGGGGAATCGGCCTTCATGTTGCGGCCGTAGTAGTTGGTCTCCTTGGTGTAGTAGTACGTCATCACGTTGCCGTGCACGTCGACCACGTAGTCCAGGTTCCACCGCCAGCCCTGCTGGCACCAGGAGTCGGCGAAGGCGGACTTGTTGCAGGGTTCGCCGGAGTTGTCGCCGAACACCGGGGCGGTCCAGGTGGAGTTGGTCTCGGCCTTTCCGCTGCTATAGCCGGGCAGGCGGTTCATGCCGAAGTAGTACTGGGTGCCGTCGGTGGTGGTGATGCGCCAGTATTCACCGTCGTTGTCACCGTTGGTGGTGCCCGTGAGGCGTTCGATCTTGGAGGCGTCGTCGTGGCGCATGCGCCAGGTGCCGTCCTCGTCCAGGAACATCTCGCCGGAGCGGCCGTTGAGCGAGAACGTGGCGTTGTGGCGCGACCAGCACAGGTCCCCGGTCTTGCCGGAGTCGGGCTGGCTGTCGGAACAGGGCACGTACCGGCGCTCGATGAATCCGGGGTTGTAGTTGAAGCCTTCACCGACCCAGGAGGTCTGGTTGTTGGAGGAGGCGACCCGGCCGTCGACCGACCCCGAGGAGTAGTCGAGCTCGACGCCCGGTGTCAGGTCGGAGGCCACCGCGGGCGTGTCGACAGGGTAGCTCCAGGAGAAGTCACCGCTCTGGAGGCCCACGTCCCAACTGGACGCCGCCGCCAGGTCGGTGGCCTTGTAGTCGCCCCTCGCGCTCTCACCCGTCGCGGCGACGGCCATGAGCAGCCCCTCGCCGGCGAGCGCGGGAACGGTTCCGCTGACGGTGCGGGCTTCGGCGTCATTGTCGGTGGTGAAGAGCTGCGGTGCCCGGTCCTGACAATCGGCGCCTTCTCCTGTCAGGCAGGGGTCCACCTCGATGAGTTCGAGCCGGGACCCGAAGTCGCCGCCGAAGGCGTCGGCGAACCCGGAGTAGTCGACGGTCAGGTCGACCGGTCCGACTCCGGTGTGGCCGTCGACGCGTGTCACCCTGAGCAGGAGGCCGTTGACACCCGCCGCTTCGGCGGCGTCCTGGTCCAGGACCTCGACGTGAACCGCTTCGACCGGTGCGGCTTCCTCGGTCGTCTCTTGTTCTTCTTCGGGCTCGGGAGCCGCGGGCTCCTCTACCTCTGGTGACGGCTCCTCTTCGGGAACCGGCTGTTCCCCGTTCGGAGTCTCTTCGTCGCCAGGTTCGACCTCCGTCTCGTGGTCCTCCGGGGTCTCCCCGGGACCCCGCCCTTCGGCGCCGCCGTCTTCACCGACAGGAGGCTCCATCGCGCTCGACGGCACGACACGCGTCCCGTCCGGCCCCGTCTGCTCGGAGGGGGCCGGAGCGAAGTCCCCACCCGTGGCCTCCGCCCACGTGACGAATTCCTCGTCCGTGACCTGGGAGACGGTGAGCAGGTCTTCGACCGCCTCGATCTTCGCGCCCGGTTCGGCCAGTTCGACCTCGCCGGCCGTTTCCCCGGGCCAGGAGTAGCTGAGAGGCCCGTCCAGGTCGGCTTGGCCGACGGTGTCCTCTCCCCGCGCGGACAGGGTGAACGGCCCTTCGGTATCGCTACCGGGCACCGACTCCTCGTCCACGGCCTCGGGCCGGGTGTTGTAGGTGAGGGACGACGCCGGTGCGGCTTGGAGGAAGGCACCCACCATGACCAGCGCAGCGGTACAGGTCAGGGGCCTCTTGACCCAGCGGATCACACGGCTGTTCGCCATGACCCGGGTTTCGGGTGGGGCGGATTCTTCGTGGGAATCGGGATTCTTGGTCGTCTCGGGTTCAGGACGACCGGCAAAGGTGTCGGACACGGCACGCCTTTCTCGCAGCTGCCGAAAGCCAAAGGGGGATCAGAGGGGTTGATTCATACGGCTCAGGGAGCGGGTGCGGGAGCGATGCCTTCCAGGACCGCGAGGATCTCGCTTTCGCTCAGCACACCTTGGTAGATGTGAACATCACTGATGTCACCGGCCCATGAGTCGGCGAAGTTCTTCTCGAACAACCCGCCGCCGATCAGCACAGGACCGCTGGCGTGCCAGGCGTTGGGAACCTGGACCGTGCCGTTTTTGATGCCGTCGACGTACAGAGTGGCTTCACGTCGGGTGTGGTCGTAGGTGGCGGCCAAGTGGGTCCAGCGGCCGAATTCCGGGGCCTCGTCGGAGAGGGCACGGTGCCAGCCGGTGGCACCGGTACGGTCCTCTGGAGGCAGCTTCATCACCCAGTTGTTCCAGTCATAGGTGTGCTGGTACGCGAGTGTGAAAGCGCTGTGGTCGTTACCGCTCTGCGAGACGGCCGCGGTGTTGGCTCCGACCTCGTCCAGGCGGACCCAGGCCGCCACGCTGTAGCTGCGGTCGGTGCGCACCGCGGGGCCCTGGGTGGAGATGCGCTCGCTCTTGGAGCGGTCCAGGCTCACCCCGGGGGCAAAGGTGACGTCGTTCACCGCTTGGTTCCACGCGGTGAGCGGGTCCCCGTGAAGCGTTCCGGTCAGCCCGTGGTCGGAGGAATCGGCGACCGCCGTGCCCTCGTACTCGTCCAGCTTCCAGCGGCCTTCCAGTGCGATGGGGCGGTTGGCCAGGTTCCATACTTCCGAACGCGCCTCGGGGTCATCGACGTACACCTCGTCGCTGATGACCCGGTCCCATACCCGGACATCGTCAATGGCTCCCAGCCAGGTGCCGATGTGTTCGCCGTGGTAGCGGGCACCGCTGATGACGAAGTCGCCGTCGGCGTTCCAGGGGGTCCTCTGCGTGGCTGTGGCCTGCTTGTCTCCGTTGACGTAAAGCGCCAGTTCACCGTTTTCAGGGTCGAAGGTGCCCAGCAAGTGGGTCCAGACACCGGCCGTGGCGGCCTCAGCCGAGATCGCACGGTGTGACACGGAAACATTGTCGGTATCCGAGGGAGCCTGCTTGAACACCCAACGCCCGCCCTCGATGTGCTGGTAACCGAGGTAGAAGCCGCTGTTGCGGTCGCCATCCTGGGCGACGGCGGCGAGATTCTCCGTCGGGGTCCCGTCCAGGTACACCCATGCAGAGACGGAGAAGGCTCCGCTGGTGTCCACCACAGGACCGTCCGTACGCAGGTGGGATCCCCCGGACACTTCGACCGCTGTGCCTTCAAGGCGGTGGCCGCCTGAAGGGGTCCTGCCGACACGGCCGCGGGTCCAGTCCACTTCACCGGTGGAGACGGCTGCCCTATCGCTCTTCACACTGTCGACGGCCGTGGTGCCCTGACCTTCGTCGAAGGTGAAGTGAGACAGGGGTCCGCTCGGTGGTGACACCAGGAAGTAGTAGGCGAGTTCGCAGGGAGATGAGTTACCGAAGGCGTCGACGGTACGCGCGTAAATCATGTTCGCACCGCTGTGCCTCGGTGTGAGGGCGATAGTGACACTGGCGCCCGGAGCGGACAGGGAGGCCTTCGTCTCACACGAGGTGTCGTTCAAGCTGTAGTAGTACGAGTCGGCATCCTCTACTCCGTTGTTGGAGAAGGTGAAGTCCCCGGTACGGCCAACACTGCCGTGGGTCTCTTCATCAGCCGGGTAGTCCTCGGAGGTGACCGTCGGACCGGTGTCGGGCTTGGTGGTGTCGATCTTGATCCAGCACCATCCGGACCACGCACCCCAGGCCGCCTGGTCGTGGGCACGTGCCCGATACCCGAGCAGCTGTCCTTCGGGAAGCCCGGAGACCTTGACCGACCGCTCAGAGCCGTTGGGCCAGTAGCCGACATCGGCGTAACCCGATTCGGCCTGGCCGAGAGCGGTGCCCTCTCCGTTGGCCGACCAGGAGAAGGCGACCTTGAGCTTCTGGCCTCCCCAGTCGGCGCGAGCGTCGTAGTCACGGATCGTGGCCCGGAAAGTGGTGGTGGTGTTGTTGATCAGCCGGGGCTTGGTCTTGTCGGTGGAGCAGGCCCCGCCCAGTGAGTCGGAGATACTCGACGTTGCGACCTGAGCCGGCGGGTTGTTGTAGTTCACCACCAGCACCGGAGGCTTCTTCTTGACGTCGAACCGGCGCCAAGCGGTGGTGGAGGACTCGTTCTCTTCCTTCAGCCGCAGGTAGATGTGCGAGGCGTCGTTGTCGACCCCCCACTTGTAGGCGGTGGTGGCGTCGAACTCCACTCCGCTGGTGGCGGGGCAGGTGGCCCAGCTGCCACTGACGTTCTGGGTGTCGAGCAGGGTGCGGGCGGTGGGCTGGTTGCTCCACGTGGTCTTGCTGTTGAAGGCGTCCACGCGATGCAATTGCACATTGCTCTTGTTCTTGCAGTCGTACGACCAGGCCACTTCGGTGCGCAACGTCGCCGAGTTGATGACCGTGTTGGACTGGTTGGTCCGAGCCATCACGGTGAACTGGAACAGGGCCCGGCGGGTGAAGGTGCCATCAGCCCCCGAGTAGTACCCCACCCCGACACTGTCGATGCTCCTGTTGTAATAAGCCTGGTTCGGGAACGTCTTGTCGACGTAGGCCCAGTTGGGGCGGTTGGCGTTGACCGAGGGGTCGATGTACACCGGGTACTCGGTGCCCTCACCGGTCAGCAGCTCCTGGTCGGGGACCAGGCGGATGCCGTCGACGGTGACGTCGGTCTCCACCAGCGCGGTACGGGCACCGGTCGTCGGGGCGAGGACAGGGTCCTCGTCCCGGGTGTCCTCGATGCCGGTGGAGTCCCACATGGCCGGGGCCTGGACGCTGAACACGCCCTGACCGCCCTCGTCACCGGTGGCTTCGATGTTGCCGTGCTCGTCGGCCTTCAAGGTCACGCCGCTGGTGTCCAGGGGCAGTTCGAGCTCGGCGAGCTCGGGGGAGGCTGCGGCTTCGGGGGTGTGCACGACCAAGACCTGAGTGAAGCCCTCGACCCCAGCGGTGAGCACCAGGTCGACGTCGGGCAACACGCCGGGGTAGGTGGCCTGGTCACCGTCCAGAACCGGGGTGGGCAGGGTGCCGTCCCAGTCGATCTCGACGCTGTTGGAACCGATCCCGATGCGGGCCATGGGGGCCTCGCCCCCGCCGGAGAAGGCGATGTCCATACCCGCCGCACGGGGACGGACCAGGCCGTCAGTTCCGGCCACGAGGGTGGTGTCGGCGTCGATCCACCCCTGCTCGGAGCGGACTCGGACCGGCAGGGCGGAGATCTCCGCGGTCAGGGTGCCGTCAGGGTTGGCGTAGTGGATGGTCTTCTCATCGGTCAGCGCGGCGATCTCGACCGGCTCCCCGGTCTCACGCGCCAAGGCCAACGCGTCCCGTTCGACCAGATCGACCACCGACCGCTCAGCGGATGAGACGGGCTCGTCGTCCTCATCCGCCGAGGCGGGTGGCACGGCCAGCAACGACAACGCCAATGCCGCAGCGGTGGAAACCGCTGTCGCACGGGTCAGGGAACGACACATGTGGGGGGAACCTGTCTAGTTCAGTTGTGACTTGGGGGATTCAGACCCAAAACAGATCGAGTTTCCGATGCAACCCGGGGTGACGGTAGTGAAGTCCTCACTCCTCGCGCAAGATCCCCATGGGTTTTCCCGACACGGAAACCAGCCAACTTTCACACCAAAGCTTCATCAACTGCACATAAACCCCAGTGACCACATTTGGCCACCGCAGCCAGACGACCCCCGGGTCGCAGATCGACGCCAGAAGCCTTCGACACAACACAAAGAAGTCACTTGAACACGGAGAGTTCCACTCCTCCTCCATGCAAACCTCACATGACAGCCATGCGTTATATTGCGGTCACTTGTCCGAAATCTCGGACAGATGCCCCTTCATTTCCTTGCCCTCGGCCGAAGGACTACCCGCATGGCCCTGCCCTCCCGCGTCAAGCGCGCGAGCGAACGCCTACTGCCCGCCGCCACCCGTGCACGCTTGGAATCCGAGCGCCGCGCCGAGAAGGCCGCCGAGGCCGAGCACAAGCGGGTCGAGAAGATCGCCCGCCGCCGCCGGGAACTGCTGGACGCCGACCCCGACCTGCGTCTCGACGACGTGGACGGGACCGAACTGCTGGGCCGGGCCGTCACCTCATTCACCGCGGCCGGGGCATCGGCCCGCAACCTCCGGCTGGTCACCGACGCCCTGACCCACGCCGGGGTCGGCCACTTCCTGGTGCGCGGCCGTTCGCCTCTGCGCCACGTCGTCGGGGTGCACCGCTCGGACAAGAAGCGCCTGCTGGACACCATGCGTGAGCTGTACGGCACCAGTGCCCTCTACGCCATCAAGCCCGGCCCCGGCGGGGTGGTCGCCGCTGCCAGCGCCTACGTCGACGGCGCCTTGGACGAGAAGGTCAAGTCCGGGCTCGTCATCCGGTTCGCCGAGCGCCTGCTCTCCCCCAGCGGACGCGAGCTGGCCGGGTTCGAGTTCGGGTGCGATGTGGAGTTCTGGCGCGAGGGAGCCAAGATCCTGGAGCACGAGGACACCGAGGGGCAGCGGGCGAAGCTGCGCGCCCAGGCCCCGGAGGAGGTACTGGCCGACTCCTGGGTGGCTCCGCGCCGCAACCGGGTCGCCGACGTGCTCCCCGCGGACGCTCGCAAGCCCGTCACCGTGACCGTGGCCGAGCGTGAGTATCCGACCTTCGAGCCGTTCGCGTGGACACCGGTGGACGAGGTGACCTTCCCCGTCGACGTGGTCTACACCTGGGTGGACGGCGACGATCCTGCTCACGCCGCCAAGCGAGCCCTCCACCGCGGCGAGGGGCACACCCCCCTGGCGGCCGGTGCGTCGCGGTTCACCAGCCGTGACGAGCTGCGCTACTCGCTGCGGTCGGTGGAGATGTACGCGCCGTGGGTGCGGCACGTGTACCTGGTGACCGACGCCCAGGTCCCGGCCTGGCTGGAGACCTCCGCGGCGGGGATCACGGTGGTGGACCACCGCGACATCCTTCCGGAGACCGCTCTGCCCACGTTCAACTCCCACGCCATCGGCGCTCGCCTGCACCACATCGAGGGGCTGTCGGAGCACTACCTGTACTTCAACGACGACGTGTTCCTGGCCCGACCGGTGGGCACCGA
>NZ_JARBUT010000020.1 GCF_028882275.1 Nocardiopsis sp. N85 | reverse complement strand
CCCGGACCTCGAAGGTCCGCTCGTGCTCTTCCGTGGAAGACGTTTGCGTTTCCGCTTTGTTGTGCCTTCACTTTATCAGCGTTTCCGTGTCCCGCCAAATCGGCGTTTTCCGGAAAGGAAACCGATCGGGAGTGAAGAATCCCGGTGTATCTCCTTCGCCCTTTTCGGGGCGACCTCTCGACCTTACCGCCTCCGGGCACATGCCCGTGACGCCCGATCGGGAGTGGAGAGAGTATGGCGCTTGTTCACGGTCCGGTTCCGAGCACTCCCAGAAGGGGTCTCGCCGTCCCGTAGCGACTCGTCCGACTATAGGGGAAGAGAGCGAGGACGTCAAGCCATGGCCCCGGTCGGGTGTCGAACCGGGAACCTGGCGCCCCTGTGGGCGACGTCTTCGGGTCCTGGGGGCCTGCCCCCCACAGCGGGAGCGTGTCGGCCGTTGTCACTGGACAACCGGGTTCTTGCCCTGAAGATTCCCTGACGAAACACTCATGGTCGGGCAAATTCTCCGCCCTCCCCACGGCGCACGACGAGGGGCCGGCCCCTCGAAGGCACCGACCCCTCCATCGTCACGTCGGATCCGACCCTCGGTCGGACACCGGCCGTCAGCCCGCCAGGACCACACCGCCGATGTTGCGCTTGCCCTTGCGCAGGACGACGAACCTCCCCTGGAGGACATCGGCCTCGGTGAGCCTCGCCTCGACGTCGGTGACCTTCACGTTGTTCACGTAGGCGCCGCCTTCCTGGATGGCACGACGCGCGGCCGACTTGCTCGGGGTCAGACCGCTCCGCGCGAACAGGTCCGCCACCGTCGGCAGCTCGGCCACCGGACCGGCGACCTCGGTCTTGGGCACCTCGGACAGGGCCGCCTCCAGCGTGCGGCCATCGAGCTCGGACAGCTCGGCACGGCCGAAGAGCGCCAGGCTGGCGTCGATGACCTTGCGGCACTCGTCGGCACCGTGCACGAGCGTGGTCAGCTCCTCGGCCAGGGCGCGCTGGGCCGCACGGGCCTGCGGGCGTTCCTCGGTTTGGCGCTCCAGGTCCTCGATCTCCGAACGGGAGCGGAAGCTGAACACCTTGAGGTAGCGGATCACGTCACGGTCGTCGGCGTTGAACCAGAACTGGTAGAACGCGTACGGCGAGGTCGACTCCGGGTCCAGCCAGACCGTGCCGGTCTCGGTCTTGCCGAACTTGGTGCCGTCGGCCTTGGTGAGCAGGTTGGTGGTGAGGGCGTGCGCCTGGCCGTGCGGCTCGTTGCCGTCCATCCGGCGGACGAGGTCCAGGCCCGCGGTGATGTTGCCCCACTGGTCGGAGCCGCCCGTCTGCAACGTGCACCCGAAGCGCCGGTAGAGCTGGACGAAGTCGTACGACTGGAGGAGCACGTAGCTGAACTCGGTGTAGCTCATGCCTTCTCCGTCGAGGCGGCTCTTGACCGTCTCTCGGGCCAGCATCTGGTTGACGCTGAAGTGCTTGCCCACGTCGCGCAGGAACTCGATGGAGTTGATACCGCTCAGCCATTCGGCGTTGTCGGCCAGGATCGCGTCGTTCGGCCGCGGGTTCTCATCCTGCGGGGTGAACCGAAGGAAGGCCGACAGTTGGCCGCGCAGCGACTCCACCCACCCCAGCACGGTCTCCGTGGAGTTCAGCCGGCGCTCGGCGCTCGGCTTGGGGTCTCCGATGAGGCCGGTCCCGCCGCCGACCAGGGCGATGGGGCGGTGTCCCGCCTGTTGGAAACGGGCCAGGGTGAGGATCTGGGTGAGGTGACCCACGTGCAGGCTTCCCGCCGTGGGGTCGAAGCCGCAGTACAGGGTGATCGGACCATCGGCGATCGCCTTGCGGAGTACGTCAAGGTCGGTCGTCTGCGCGATGAGGCCGCGCCACTGGAGTTCGTCGATGATGTCGGTCACTGTGCTTGCTCTCTGATCGTGTAGGCGGGCCCGAGGCCCGATCTGCCTTGCAGTGTAGGTCGGCCCGGGTAGGGGCTCACCCCTTTTTCTCCTCACCGCCACGCTATCGGCTCTGGTCACGGGCGTGCCCGTCCGGCTCCCGAAAGTCTTGCGCGGGGAGGGCCTTGACGACGCTGGCTAATAGTATTAGCTTTCTGGCTATGGGCATGAGCTTGCGTAACGGAGGAGACATCGTGCGGTACCTCGCCAGACCTCAGGGGCGGATCGCCTACGACCTGTACGGAGCCGACGGGGCCGGGACCCTGGTGGTCTGCGTGCCCGGCATGTTCGATCACCGGGCGTCCTTCCGATTCGTCGGCGAGGCCTTGGCCGAGGCCGGACACCGTGTCGCCGTCATGGATCTGCGCGGGCACGGGGACAGCGACGCCACCTTCGACGACCACACCAACCGCGCCGCGGCCGACGACGCCATCGCCCTGGCGGAGGAACTGGACGGCGAGGACGTCGTCATGGTCGGCAACTCGTTGGGCGGCGCCGCCGTGACCATCGCCGCGCTGGAGCGTCCCGATCTGGTGGCCGGCATCGTTCCCATGGCCGCCTTCCTGCGCAGCCCGAGCCCGAACGCGGTGGTCCGGATCGCCCAGCGGCTGATGCTGCTGCGTCCGTGGGGTCCACGACTGTTGACCGGCTTCTATGACGGTCTCCACCGGGGTCGGAAGCCGGAGGGTCATCGGGAGCAACTGGACCGTGTCCTGGCCATGCTGCGCCCCGCCGACCGCTACCGCGCCGTGCACGCGACCATCTACGCGCCCGGTGATGAGGTGCTGACCGCGGAGGGACTGC
Organism: Nocardiopsis sp. N85; assembly: GCF_028882275.1. Taxonomy (GTDB): domain Bacteria; phylum Actinomycetota; class Actinomycetes; order Streptosporangiales; family Streptosporangiaceae; genus Nocardiopsis; species Nocardiopsis lambiniae. Next base: position 116,065 of record NZ_JARBUT010000020.1, on the reverse strand, counting down.
GCGCCCGGGCCGTGGTGATCGGCGGTGAGCTGGACCCCGACTGGAAAGACCCGGCGGCGGAGGCCGCCTGGGTCGGCTCGGTCGTCGGAGGCCGGGTGGTGATGGTGCCCGAGTGCGGCCATTACCCCCAGAGTCAGCGACCCGACCTGGTGGTTCCGGTGCTGAAGGAACTGATCGAGGAGGTGCGGGCGCATGCCTAGGGTCGGGCTCACCCCGGAGCTGGTCGTCACCGAAGCGGCACGTCTCAGCGACGAACACGGCTTCGAGGCCTTGTCCCTGGCCGCCGTGGCCAAACGGTTCGGCGTGGCCGTGCCCAGCCTGTACAAGCACATCGACGGGCTGCCCGGACTGCGGCGCGAGGTGGCGATCCTGGGCGCGAACGAGATCGGCGAACGAGTGCAGCGGGCCACGGTGGGACGGTCCGGCGCGGACGCGCTGCGGGCCTTCGCCGACGCCTACCGCCACTACGCCCACGCCCACCCCGGTCGGTACACCGCTCTGCAACGGCTGCCCGGGCTGGCCACACCGGACGTGACGTTGTCCACCGATCCGGTCGCGGTGCTGGCGGCGGTGCTGCGCGGTTTCGGGATCGGCGAGGATCGGGCGGTCCACGCGATCCGGGCGATGCGCAGCTCGCTGCACGGGTTCGTGGATCTGGAGACACAGGGCGGGTTCGGCCTGCCGGTGAACGTGGACGAGAGCTTCGGGCTGCTGGTGGAAGGGTTCGTCCGGGCCTACCGGGAGTGGCCGGGCACCGATGTCCTTGGACGGTCCGGGACGGGGCCGGACGGCACCGGACGCGATGAGAGACGGCACAGGGATGAGAAGGGTGGGGCCTGATGTTCGCGGGACATTTCGGGGTGGCCGGGATCGTCAAGGCATGGCGTCCGGGGATACCGATGGCGGCGCTGCTGGTGGCCTCGCAGGCTCCGGACCTGGTGTTCGCGCCGTTGTCCGTCATGGGTCTGGAGAGCCTGGACCCCGCCGAGCCCGGACTGAGCGGTTACGGCTCGTTGCTCATCACCGCGCCGTTCTCCCACTCGTTGGTCTCCAACGTGATCCTGGCGGTGGTGGTGGGATCGCTGGTGCACCTGTTCCTGCGTCGGCGGTGGGGGGCCGACGCCGGGTGGGTGATCGGCGGGGTGGTGTTCTCCCATTGGCTGCTCGATCTGCTGGTGCACCGCCCCGACATGCACGTGCTGCCCGGTGATGTGGGCGGCCTCCCCCTGCTGGGCCTGGGGCTGTGGGAGCTGCCGGTGGCGGCGGCGGTGGTCGAAGGTGCGCTGGTGGTGGCGGGGACGGTCCTGTACGGGTGGCGCGTGTCGCGGGATCTGCCGGACCGGCGGCGGGCGTGGGCGTACGGCGCGGGTGTGGGTGCGCTGCTGGTGGGGTCGTTCGTGTTCGATCTCCTCGCCTCTTGAGTCCTCTCCGGTTCACGCCCTCGTCGGGCGGGGCCTCCCGGCACCGCCCCGGCCGCTCCTTCGGTCCCCTCGACCGCGCCGTTCCCATTGTGCTCCTCCCCCGCCGTTCCCGGTCTCCCGAGACCCCGACCGGTCCTCTCCCCGCCCGGTCCGCCCGTTCCCTCCGAGGGGGCCGACCGGACGGATCGAGACGAACCCGAACCGGCGAGATGTTTCCGCACGGCCCGGACATGCGACAAGCTGGTGACGGCGCCGTCCCCCGACGGTGCACCGGTTGCCTGCTCGTGGAGTTCCCTCATGGCCGATAAGAAGTCCTCGTCGAAACTCGGTGGGATCGTTTCCGCCGTGGTCGGCGTGATCGCCGTCGCAGCATTCGTCCTGTACCAGCTCGGGATCATCGACCTGGGAATGGAGGAAGGGGCCGACGGCCCACGGGACGGCGGCGGCGCCTCCGCCCCCTCCGGCGACCTGTCCGTCGAGCAGGCCCGGACCATGCTCGACGAACTGCGCGTCGAGGCGGAGAACGACCCGCCCGGCTACGACCGCGCGATGTTCCCCCACTGGACCTCCAACGTGCAGGACGGGTGCAGCACCCGTCAGGTGGTGCTGATGCGCTCCGGGGAGAACGTGGAGACGGACGACGACTGCAAGCCCGTCTCCGGTTCCTGGTACAGCGACTACGACGGTGAGACCTTCACCGACGCACAGGACATCGACATCGACCACATGGTCCCCTTGAAGGAGGGGTGGCGCTCGGGCGCGCACGCGTGGAGCACCGAGGAGCGGGAGCGGTTCGCCAACGACCTGGAGTCCTCCCCCCAGTTGTGGGCGGTCAGCGCTTCGAGCAACCGTTCCAAGAGCGACTCCGACCCTGCGGAGTGGATGCCTCCGCTGGAGTCGTCGCACTGCGAGTACGCGGCCGCGTGGATCGAGGTCAAGCACGTGTGGGAGCTGAGCGTGGACCCCGATGAGGAGAGCGCGCTGCGCGCGGTCCTGGACGGCTGCTGAGCCGGATCGGGCATCGACCGCACGCGGATCCCCCGAGGCCGTAGGGCCCGGGGCCCGCGTGCGTCCGGACCCCCGGTCCGGCCCGGGGGTCCGGAGCGTCCCTCAGGCCGGATCGCCGAAGGTGATCCCCCGCGCCGTGGCGAGGAGTTCCTCCTGTCCCAGGATTCCGAAGGCGTCGCGCACTTCGACGCCCACCCCCGTCGCGGGCGTCCAGAACGCCTCGGTGTCTCCGTGCAGGGCGGGGACGTCACCGTTGTCGAACGGGGCGAGGTCCCACTCGTCCGGGGACCGCTCGTGGTACTCGGCGAGGAAGGCGTGCAGAGCGTCCAGGTCGGTGAGCGACGCGCCGCGCATGACCAGGATCTGAAGGACGACCTCGAAACCGCCCCCGTCCCTGGCGCGTTCCCACACCCTGCTGGTGAAGGACACGTCGCCCCATTCGTACTCGAAGTCGGAGACCGAGGTCTCCTCGTCGATCGCGGCGGGCAGACGCCCGATGCTGAAGCCGTCCAATTCTCCCCCTCGTAGAGCGGTGGCGGTGGTGGCCGCCGTGAGCACGAAGGCGAGCGTCACGGCGAGGAACGGTACGGTCCGGCGGGTCAAGGACATGGTGGCCTCCGGCCGGGGCGGCTCGGGACCGTCCCGGCCCTTCCGGCTCTCTTTCTCATGCTGGGCCGTACCGGGAGCCGAGACCAGGGTGCTCTCGAACCTGTGGACAACCCTGTTCCGACACGCCCGCGTCTCCGGTCCCGTGGTCTTCCCACTCGGTCGAGGATGAATCCCCGAGCCGGTCGGACTCGGGTGTTCGCACCGGTGTGAACACCCGAGTGACCTGCGAGGAGCATGGGGATCGGGAAATCGATCGCCGGACCGCCGCACACGGGGATCACGTCGGTGGGGGCACCCGGTGCCGGGAGACGAGCCGGGCCACCGGGCCACTTCGGGTCCGGGCCGGTGCGGGTCCGGGACCGGGCCGGCGAGCGCCCGGCGGTGCGCGGGGAGGGCCCGGGGGGATTCGTCCGCGAGGCGGGGCGGGATCAGAGGGAGCGCAGACCCACGAGGACGGCGTGGAGGATGTCCTTGCGGGCCAGCGGGCGCGAGGGTCCGCAGCGTTGCAGCGAACCGTCGGCGATCATCCGGGCGACCATGGCCCTGACCTGTCCGACGGGAAGGTTGACCTCGGCGGAGAGTTCGACGACCGTGCGGGCCCGCAGGGCGTGGCGGAGGATGGTCCCGCATTCGGGGCGCAGCCACTCGTTCCGTCCCGGGGTGCGCGCGGCCACGACCAGGGTGAGCAGGTCGAGCGGTGCGAGGTCGCCGCCGGAGGCCGGGCCGCCGGGGTCTCCGGCGGCCACGGCGAACGGGCGCAGGAACCGCTCCTCCGTCCGATCGGGTCCGGCCTGGTCCACAGGGGCCCCGTCCGCGATCCCCCTTTCGTGCCGGGCGGCGGCCCGGCGTCCCTCATGGCTCACTGTGTCCTCCCGGCGGTGTGGGGGCCGGTACGCGGGGGACGCCCCGTTCCCCGGGCCCGGGGCGCTTGGGCAGAGGAAGCCGACCGGAGTCCGAGAGGTGGTCGTCGCCCGGCCGAACGTCCTGGGGGCCGGTGGAACGTTGTTCCGCGGGGAGGGGCGGCGGTGCGCCGCGTTGATCCGCGGCTTCCGGTCGCCCTGCGGGCAGGGCACCGTCGGGCAGGGCGAAGGGGGCGGTCGGTGCGCCCTCCCCGTGCCGGCCGACCGGGCCGGTGGGACGCTCGCGCCCGGGTGGCACGGGCCGGGGGCCGGTGAACCCGGGTGGCAGGTCGCGGCGGGGGGCGGGGTGTCCGCCCTCTCGCCCGTTCGTGCTCCGCTCCCCCGCGAACGGATCGGCCCACGGGTCCGGCCGGTCGGTCGCCAGGTGAGGAAGGGGTTCGGTGGGCTCGCCGGAATGACCGTTCCAGGGGCCGGCCGGTCCGTCCGAGGCACCGTGCGGTGCCCGGAGGTCGGGGACGGGACGCGGTCCCCCGTCGTGGGCGGGCCCGATGGGATGACCACGGACGGCACCGGAATCGAGGATCGCCTGCGGTCCGGTGTGCCCCCAGCGCACGTCCCACGGTGGTTCCTGCGCGGACGCGGGAGGGTCGGTGCGGTGGGCGGGCACGCCCGGCTCGCCGGGGACGCGCCGCCGTTCCCCCTCCTCGTCGGGGTGACCGTCGAAGGCGGAGGCCGGGTCACCGGACGGGTCGGGCTCCCCCGGGACGACCATCGCGTGCGGACCGGTGCCGTGGCCTTCGAAGGTCCGGCCGGAGTGGACGTCGAACGCCGCCTGCGGGCCCGTGACACGGGTCTCCCGCCCGGCGATCGGCCTCGGGCCGGGCTCGGGGACTCCACCGAAGGGGTCGTCGGCACCGAAGGCGGCGGAACGCGCGTCGAACACGCCGTGCGCGCCGGTGTGGGCCCCATCGGCGATCGGCCGCGGACCGGCACCCCGATCGCCCTCGGCGAAGGCCCCGTCGGGGTGGGCGGCGTGCGGACCGGCACCGTCGGGACGACCGTCGAACACGACGTGCGCGCCGGCCGCCGAACGCCCACCCGGGTCCCCGGGGGACGCGTCGAGCGTCATCGGGGGCGCCGTGAACAGGTCGGCCTCGACCGGGGCGTCGGCGGGCAGGATCCCGAAGGCCCGCCGCACGTCGTCCACGAGTCCCTGCTCGGCGGGTTCCGCCGCCGGTGCCGGTCGGGCGGCCGACCGTTCCGGCGGGACCTCGGCGCGAGCCGGGACCACACCGCGGGGGCCGGCCGCCATCGGGATCTCGGCGGGTTCGAGCAGGCCCCGGGGGATGAGCGTGATGGCACGGGTGCCCCCGTAGGGCGAAGGCTCCAGCCACACGCGGACGCCGTGCCGCTCGGCGAGGCGCGCCACGACGAACAACCCCAGCCTGGGGTCGTCGGGCAACGCCATGACGTCGAACTCCGGCGGCCGGGCGAGGGTGCGCCGGGCCTGTTCGTAGCCGTGCTCGGACATGCCCAGGCCCCGGTCCTCGACCTCCACCAGCAGTCCGTCCGGGCAGGGTCCGCACCCCACGTCGACCGGGGCGCCCGCCGGGGAGAACTGGGTGGCGTTCTCGATCAGCTCCGCCAGCAGGTGGACGATGTCGGCGACGGCCTGACCGTGCATGAGGACCCGGGGCGCCGAGGTCAGCCGGACCCTTTCGAAGTCCTCCGTCTCGGCGATGGCCGCGCGCAGTACGTCCACGAGCGGGCGCGGTTGGCGCCAGCGGCGGGCGGACTGGCCGCCGCCGAGGATGATGAGGTTGTCGGCGTACCGGCGGGCCCGGGTGGTGAGGTGATCGAGTCGGAACAGTCGGCCCAGTGCCTCGGGGTCCTGTTCGTCGTACTCGATCTCGTCGAGCAGCCGCAGTTGGCGCTGGACCAGGTTCTGGTTGCGAAAGGCGATGCCGAGGAAGGCCTTGTTGGCGCCGCGACGGATCTCCGCCTGGCGCACGGCCGCCTCGACGGCGGTGAGCTGGGCGCTGTCGAACGCCTCCGCGACCTGGCCGATCTCGTCGTCGCCGAACCCGTCCAGCGGGGGCAGTTCCTCGTAAGCGTCGACGCGGGCCCCGCGTTGGGCCCGGTCGACGATGTCGGGCAGGTCGTCGTCGCGTTCCATGACCCGTTCGCGCAGGAGGGTGAGGCGGTCGGTGAGACGTCGGGAGGACCGGCCGATGGCGCTGATGGCGATGACACCGCCGACGAGGGAGAGCAGTGCGGCGGCCACTCCCAGGGAGACCTGGGCGAGTGCGGCGTTCCAGGCCAGGTCGACGGTCCGATCGCTCTGGGCTCGGGCGAGGTCGTCCATGAGCGCGACGGAGCCGCCGGAGGACTCGTCCCACCGGGCGGCGTCGACGTCGATGACGGCGTTCCGCTGCGGGGACGAAGGGGCCCCGGGCGGTCGGGTGACCACCTGTCGACTGATCTCCTCGGCCCGGGACCACTCCTCGGTGGCGGTCATCTCCTCCTGGAGGGAGCGCACCCCCGGGCTGAGGACGTCGGCGGTCCGGCCGAGGGTGTCCCGGTAGGAGGCGGTCAGGTAGGTGAAGTGGGCGGTCTCCTCGTAACCCATCCCGCCGCGGGCGATGACCCCCGCGAAGAGGGCGTCGGCGGTGGAGTACTCCTCCGCGGCGCCGAGGAGCTCGCTGGTGAGGACGGCGTCCGTGAGGTTGTCGCCGCCGTCCGTGGTGTGCACCAGGGCGGTGGTGACGGCGGTGGCGTCGTTGATGACCCGTCCGTAGCCGACGAGGAGTTGTTCCTGGACGGCGGAGCCGTCGTCGAGCACGGTGCGCAGCGCGGCCACCTCCTCGGCGGAGGTGATGAAGGCGTCGGCGCTGCGCCGGACCTCGTCGTCGCGGATACCGCGCAGGTGTTCGGCGAGGTCCAGGGCCGCGGTGACGGCGGTGTCGGTCCGTTCGCGTTGTGCGCGCGGTTCGTCGGGGTCGACGGTGGCGCCGGCCTCGGTGCGGCCCAGGTGCGTCAGGCTCAGACGGCGTTCGGCGCGCAGTTCGAGGACGGCCTCGGAGAAGACCTCGGTACCCTCGCGCGCCTGGGCGACGACGCCCATGAGGTGGACGGCCTGAACGGTGCCGACGGCGGCGACGATGAGCCACAGAGCCAGGAAGCACAGGCTCGGTACGAGGACGATGCGGTTGAGCTGCCCACGGATCGTGGACGCTTTGACTCGGGTTCTGCGCATGGCCCCTCCAGCCTGTGCGTGTGCCGGGCCTCACGAGAGGGCCCCGGCGGCTTTCGGTCGTGCCGAGGCTATCGAACAATCATGGCTGAACGTTGTCGAATGATTACTACGAGTTGTCTTCGGAGCGGGAAAGAGCCCGGAGACCCCGCCGGATCCCCTTGAAATTCCTGGTCGAAGCCCTTGGAAACGAAAAGGGGGCCGTCCACCGAAGCGGACGGCCCCTCGAACGTGCCTCACCCCACGGCGTGTCGCCGCCCTCAGGCCTCCGGCCGGTGTCGGGAACCGACCGGCGCGGGCAGTTGATCGGCCGTCGGCGGCTGCTCCACGCCCAGCGAGTTGAGGATCTCGGCGTAGCGCAGGGCGGCGATCTTGCCGAGCAGGCCGTCGGCGCCCAGCGTGGTGCCCAGGCGGGCACCGAGCCGCTCTGCCGTCGCCGACAGGTCGGCGTGCAGCTCCGGCCCCAGAGCGCTGGGAGCGATCACCGGGCGGCGGCAGCCGCCCTGGCGCAGCTGTCCGATGGCCTGCTCCAGCGCGGCCTCGTTCTCCAGGTCGGCGGGCAGTACGGTCAACCCCAGGCGCGCGGCCAGGAGGACGGCGGTCACGCCGGCTGCGCCCACGGCGCTCTCACCACCGACGGCGCCCACCACGACACCGTCCGCCATACCGGTGTCCCGGGCCACGACGCTGATCAGGCGCATGCGGTCGGCGCGCACGTGACCGCCCTCGGCCAAGCGCAGGTGCAGCACCTCGGCGAGCATGGGATGCGGGCCCAGACCCTCGGTGACGCGCACGTTGATCCCGGAGGCCCGGACGGACGCGTCGATGGCGGCGGAGACCCCGGCGTGCGGGGCCGTCACCAGCGGAACGACCACGGCCGCCAGCGGACGCTCCCCGTCCGCGTTCAGATCGGTGAGCGCCTCGGTGAGGGTCTCCTCGTCGCCCTCGACGTGACCGTGGCGGATGGTCACCTCGGGCCGGTAGGCGCGGACCAGGTCGGCCATGCGGGCGCCGATCGACTCACCGCCGACGCCACGGGCCTGCTCGGCCGTGCCCGGGACCGCCATGATGAGGGTCGGGGTGCCGAACCAATCGTCGAAGGACAGCGGGTTCCGATGGCGGCCGGACCGCCGCTTGGGCAGTTCGCGCGGGGGAAGTCGATCAGAGTTTCGCATACCAGGATTCAGGATGAGAGGCGGATGGGGTGCCCGATCTGAGCGGTGTCACTGACGCGCCATTGTAGCGTTCCAGGTCATATCCACGGGCGTGTCTCCCGAACGTACACCGGATCGATCACCCATCGGTGGGGCGGGGTACCACCCCGATGGGCTCACCCGCTCAGGGCGGGGCTACGGCCGCGGATGACGTGGGTGACCAGGGCGACCAGCACGTCCCGGCAGGAACCGCGGTCGCGGGCGTCGGCGAGCAGGATCGGCACCTCGGGAGCGACGTCCAGGGCCTTTCGCACCTCCTCGGTCTCGTAGTCCGTGGCCCCCTCGAACCGGTTGACCGCGACGGCGAAGGGCACCCCACGGCGTTCGAAGAAGTCCACCGCGTGGAAGCAGGTCTCCAGGCGCCGGGTGTCGGCGAGGACCACCGCGCCCAGCGCGCCTTCGGCGAGTTCGTCCCACATGAACCAGAAACGGTTCTGCCCCGGGGTGCCGAACAGGTAGAGGACGACGTCGGGGCTGACGGTGATCCGGCCGAAGTCCAGGGCGACGGTGGTGGTGGTCTTCTCCTCCACCCCTTCGGTGTCGTCGATGCCGTAGCCGGCCTCGGTCATCACCTCCTCCGTGCTCAACGGGGTGATCTCGCTGACCGAGGCCACCATGGTGGTCTTACCGACGCCGAAACCGCCGGCGATGATGATCTTGACGGCCTGCGGGATCGCCTCGGGCTCCCCCGGCCTGGTGTCAGAGTCTGCGGATGCCATCGAGTACCGCCTGAAGCACTTTCTTCTCGGGGAGCCGGGCGGCGGGCACAGCCGCCCGGGTACGGATGTCGCCGTCGGCGAGCAGGTCGCCCAGGAGCACCCTCACCACGGTGAGGGGGATGTCGAGCCGGGCGGAGATCTCGGCGACCGAGATCGGCCTGCGACACAGATCGAGGATGGCCCGACACTCGGGTTCCAGGGCGTGTTCGCGCCGTTCGCGGGCGGTCACCACGATGGTGATGAGGTCCAGGCGGGGTCCGGTCCCGGTGGGGCGGACCCGGCCGCGCGTCATCGTGTAGGGGCGGACCAGGGAGCCCTCGGGCGTCTCCCCCGGGGACAGGCCGCTGGACGGCCCTTCCGAGGTGGGATGTCCGCGTCCCGGGTACCAGGGCATGGCGGGGCGTCGGGCGGCCCGCCCCCGCCGTCCCTCCTGCGGTGTCATGATCCGGTACCCCCGGTGGCGGTGAGCTCGCCGGGCCGGCGGGGCGCGGCGGTGAGGAACTGGCCGACCCGCTTGACCCGCAGGTTCATCTCGTAGGCGACCAGGCCGACGTCGGCGTCCTCCATGGCCAGGACCGCCAGGCAGGCGCCGGTCCCGGCGGCGGTGACGAAGAGATAGGAGTGCTCCATCTCCACCACGGTCTGGCGGACGTCACCGCCGCCGAAGTGCCGCCCGGTGCCCCGGGCCAGGCTCTGGAACGCGGAGGCCAAGGCCGACAGGTGTTCGGCGTCCTCCGGTGGCAGTCCTCGGGACCGGCCCAGGAGCAGGCCGTCGGCCGACAGCACGATCGCGTGCGCGGCCCCGACGACGCGGTCGACCAGGTCGTCCAAGAGCCAGTCGAGGTTGTCCGTGGCGTTGCTCATGCCCACCATCTCAGTCGTTCTCTCCCCTGTGGTCGTCGGTGCTCGCACCGACCTGATGACTGTCGTACCGCTGCCCGTCGTCTCCGTCGACGTCGGCGGCACGGCCCTTGCGGGTGCCCGCGCTGAAGGCGTCCATCATGCGGCGGGCCTGTTCCGGACTGCGGGGGGTCGGACGCGGAGGCGCCGTCCCCTCGACCTCCGCCTCCGGGTCGGGTGTTCGCTTGAGCTGGGGGGCGATATTGGCCTGCCGCCTGCGCCGGGGCAGGCCGGGTCGGTCTCCTTCGGTGGCGACGCGTTCGGTGTCCTGCGGCGGGGACGGCGTCTGCGACACGGGGACGCTGCGCAACAGCGGGGCGCGGCGTCCGGGGTCGTCCTCGTGCCCTTCGGGCGGTGGGACCGGCCGTAGAAGGGGGCGGGGCCGGACGACGCCGTCGGCGTCCTCGGCGATGAGGATGTCGACGGGGCCGGCGGCGTCCCCGACCGCCGAGGCGCCGTCGCGGTCGATCGCCCTCGACCCGCGCGGAGAGCGGCGCGGGGTGACGCGCGGGCGTTCGGGCACCGGGGCGGCGCCGCCGACCGCGGTGAACAGCCCTCCGGGGATGAGCACGACCGCGCGGGTACCGCCGTAGGGCGAGGGCCGGAGTTCGACCTGGATGTCGTGTTTGACCGCGAGGCGGGCGACGACGAACAGGCCGAGGCGGGCGTCGGTGCCGGGGGCCATGACGTCGAATTCGGGCGCCTCGCTCAGGGTCCCGTTGGCCCGGGTCAGGGCGTCCTCGGTCATGCCGAGCCCGCGGTCCTCGATCTCGATGGCCACCCCCTTGGGCACGGAGCCGGCGGAGATGGCGACCTCGGTGTGCGGAGGAGAGTAGGCGGTGGCGTTCTCGACGAGTTCGGCCAGCAGGTGGATGACGTCGGCGACGGCCGCGCCGGTCAGGGCCAGGTCGGGGACGGAGATGAGGCGGACCCGGGCGTACTCCTCGGTCTCGGAGACGGCGCCGCGCAGGATGTCGATCAGCGGGATGGGCTGACGCCAGCGTCGGCCGGGACGGGAACCGCCGAGGATGATGAGGTTCTCGGCGTGGCGGCGGCCCCGGGTGGCGAGGTGGTCGAGCCGGAAGAGGTCCTCCAGCAGGTCGGGGTCGTCCTCCTCGCGTTCGATCCGGTCCAGCAGCTGGAGTTGGCGCTGGACCAGGGACTGGTTGCGGTGGGCGATCCCGAGGAAGACCCGGTTGACGCCGGCGCGCAGGTCGGCCTGTTTCACCGCGGCCTCGACGGCCGTGCGCTGGGCGATGTTGAAGGCGTCGGCCACCTGGCCGACCTCGTCGTCGCCGTGGTCGAGCTGTTTGATCTCGGCGTCCAGGTCGACGCTCTCCCCGGCCTCCAGGCGGCGGACGATGCGGGGCAGGTCGACGCGGGCGGTCCCCAGGCTCTCGGCGCGCAGCCGGGCCAGGCGGTAGGTGAGGCGGCCGGCGGAGCGGGCGGCGACGCCGTAGGCGACCGTGCCGGCGAACAGGGAGGTGATGCCGCCCCCGAGGGAGAGGCTGAGCATCCAGGCGCTGGCCGCCTCGGTGACGGTCACGACGTCACCGGCCCGCCGGGCGGTGAGCGCGCTCAGGTCGGCGTTGACGCGGTCGGCACCGTCGCGCCAGTCGGCCGACCCGTCGGGTGGGGAGGTGTCCCTGACGATCTCGCCGGTGAGGGGGTCCAGGGAGGTGGGCGCCTCGTGCGCGACGAGGGCGTCGCCCATCTCCATGAGCCGTTTCCAGTCGGCCCCTTCGGTGACGGTGGCGGGTGTCGCCCCGTCCCGGTCCTCACCGGGGTCGACGGTGTCCAGTCGCCGCCGGGCGTCGTGCAGCAGGGCCGCGACCCGGGTCTGGTCGTCTCGGGTGAGTTCGCCGCGGGCGGCGACCACGCCGACCAGGGCGTCGGCGTGACTGAAAGCCTCCTGCGCCCACAACAGGTCGGCGGTGGCGGCGGCCGCCGCGGCGGCCCGTCCGTCGTCGATGGCGCGGGCGGTGCCGGAGTAGAGGCGGATGCCCTGGTGGATCGCGGTGGTGTAGTCGTCCAGCACGGCGTCGGCCGAACCGGGGTCGGTGAGGGCCGAGGTCCGGGCCCCGGCGGCGGCGTCGAGTGAGGCGAGGAAGTCGTCGGTGAGGGCGACGGTGGCGGGATCGTCCCGATCGCCGAGCGAACCGCGCAGGTCGCGGACGATGTCGACGGCCTCGTCGGTGACGTGGGCGTGGTCGACCAGGGCCTGCCGTGAGGAGGCGTCGGGGGCCGCCAGGTACGCGGCGCCGAGACGGCGCTCCTCTTGGAGCCGGGTGAGCGCGGTGACGAGTTGAACGCCGGCCCGGCCCTCGGTCACGGCCGAGCGCAGCGATACCGCCTGGGCGAGGGTGGCCATGCTGAGCAGGACGAACAGGGCCAGGAAGGTGATGCTGGGAATCAGCACCATCTTGTTGAGCTGCGCCCTGATACCGCGGCGCCTGCCTCCCGGTTTCCCCATTGCGCTCCTCCCACGGACTGGTCGCGGGCACCGCTTCGGTGTGGCTCCAGTGCGGATCGTCACCGTGTGCACAGGGGAGGGCACGGAGCGGCACCCGCAGAATCAGGACGCTATCGCAACGGGGAAGGGGACGACGGGGAAACGACGAAAGAGGCACCCCGTTCCAGGCTCGGGGAACGGCGAGGGCGCCTCCCGGAGATCGGGAGGCGCCCTGTGCGGTCGGGGTCGGGGTCGGGGTCGGGACGGGTCAGACGAAGGCCTTGCGGTTCTCGTCGATCACGGCGCGCAGGCGGTCCAGCTGTTCGGCGACCCGGACCGGCGCGGTCCCGCCCCTGCCGGCGCGGGAGGCCAGGGAGCCCTCGACGGTGAGCACCTCGCGGACCGCCGGGGTCAGGTGCGGGGAGATCGCGGCGAAGTCGGCGTCGTCCAGGTCGGGCAGGTCGATGCCGCGCTCCTCGCACACCCGCACGCAGGCGCCGGCGATCTCGTGCGCCTCCCGGAAGGGGACCCGTTCGCGCACCAGCCATTCGGCGATGTCGGTGGCCAGGGAGAAGCCCTGCGGAGCGAGTTCGGCCATGCGGTCGGTGTGGAAGGTCAGGGTCGCGATCATGCCGGTCATCGCGGGCAGCAGCAGGTGGAGGGTGTCGACGGCGTCGAACACCGGTTCCTTGTCCTCCTGGAGGTCGCGGTTGTAGGCGAGCGGGAGCCCCTTGAGGGTGGTGAGCAGCCCGGCCAGGTCACCGACGAGGCGACCGGCCTTGCCGCGGGCCAGTTCGGCGACGTCGGGGTTCTTCTTCTGGGGCATGATCGACGACCCGGTGGAGAAGGAGTCGTGGAGGGTGACGAAGGAGAACTCCTTGGTCGCCCAGAGGATGATCTCCTCCGACAGGCGGGACAGGTCCACGCCGATCATCGCGGTCACGAAGGAGAACTCGGCGACGACGTCGCGGGAGGCGGTGCCGTCGATGGAGTTCTCCACCGAGGTGGGGAAGCCGAGTTCGACCGCGACCGCCTCGGGGTCCAGCCCCAGGGAGGAGCCGGCCAGCGCGCCGGAGCCGTAGGCGGACACGGCGGCGCGGCGGTCCCAGTCACGGAGCCGTTCGATGTCGCGCACCAGTGGCCAGGCGTGCGCCATGAGGTGGTGGGCGAGCAGCACCGGCTGGGCGTGCTGGAGGTGGGTGCGACCGGGCACGGAGGCGTCGGGGTGGGCCGCGGCCTGGTCGGCCAGGGCGCCCACGAGGTCCAGCAGGTCGGCGGCGATCGCGCGCGCCTCCTCGCGCAGGTACATGCGGATGAGGGTGGCGATCTGGTCGTTGCGGGAGCGTCCGGCGCGCAGCCGCCCGCCCAGTTCGGGGCCGACCCGTTCGATGAACCCGCGCTCCAGGGCGGTGTGCACGTCCTCGTCTTCGAGAACGGGGGTGAAGACGCCCGAGGCGACGTCGGTCTCCAACCGGTCGAGCCCGTCGATCATGCGGTCGAGCTCGTCGTCGGTGAGCAGTCCGGCGCGGTGCAGCGCCCGGGCGTGGGCGCGCGAACCGGCGATGTCGTGGCGGGCCAGGCGCCAGTCGAAGTGGGTGCTCAGCGACAAACGGGCCAGAGCCTGGTCCGGTCCGCCCTCGAAGCGGCCTCCCCACAGGCGCAGCGCCTCGGGCTGGTCGGCCATGGTGTGGTTCTCCTCATGGTGGAAGGGGCGCGGGACCGGTGTGGCCCCGCACCCGTCGATGGTGCGCGCGGGCGCGGCCGGGACGTGTTCGGTTCGTTCCGGGCTCGGGTCGATCGGCGTGGACGCCGGACCGCCCGAGAGCGCCCACCGGACACGTCCTAGGGCCGGCGGTCGGCCAGGCGCAGGAGCGCGGCGGCCAGTTCCTCTCCGCCCTGGGGGTCGCGGGAGATGACCAGGATGGTGTCGTCTCCGGCGATCGTACCCAGGATGGCGTGGAAGTCGGTGTGATCGATGGCCGAGGCCAGGTACTGCGCGGCGCCCGGCGGGGTGCGGACGATGACCATGTTGGCGGAGGCCTCCGCCGCCACCAGCAGGTCCTCGGCGAGGCGGGTGAGCCGGGCACCGGAGACCTGGGCCAGGTCGAGACTGTCGGGGCGGGTGCGCTGGAGGCGTTCGCCCCCCTCCCCCGGTAGGACGTAGGCGAGGTGCCCCGCGGCCGTGCGGAGTTTGACCGCGCCGAGTTCGTCCAGGTCTCGGGACAGGGTGGCCTGGGTGACCTGGACGCCCGTCTCCGCGAGCCGTTTGGCCAGTTCACCCTGGGAACGGATGTCCTCGCGGGTGAGCACCTCGGTGATGCGGGCGTGCCGCGCCGCCTTGGTCATCGGGGCCGTGGTGCCCCCGTCGGCGGTCATCGTCGCCCGTCCTCCACCGCGTCGCCGTGCTCCAGCAGGAAGGCGAGCAGGGCCTTCTGGGCGTGGCGGCGGTTCTCGGCCTCGTCCCAGACGACGCTGCGCGGTCCGTCGATGACCCCGGCGGAGATCTCCTTGCCCCGGTAGGCGGGCAGGCAGTGCAGGACGATCGCGGCGGAGGCGGCGACGGCCATGAGCGCCTCGTCGACGATGAAGGGGCGCAGGGGCGCCTCCCGGACGGCCGCCTCGTCCTCGTGACCCATGGACACCCAGGTGTCGGTGGCGACGACGTCCGCTCCGACGGCGGCCTCGTGGGGGTCGGCGGTGACGGTGACCGAGCCGCCGGTGGTCCGCGCGATCTCGGCGGCGCGGGCGAGCACCTCGGGGTCGGGGTGGTATCCCTCGGGGGCGCCGATCCGGACGTGGAGTCCGGCGGTGGCGCCGCCCAGCAGGTAGGAGTGGGACATGTTGTTGGCGCCGTCGCCGAGGTAGGCGAGGGTGAGCCCGGCCAGGGTGCCCTTGTGCTCGCGGACGGTCTGGAGGTCGGCGAGGATCTGGCAGGGGTGGAAGTCGTCGGTGAGGGCGTTGACCACCGGCACGGAGATGTCGGCGGCGAGGGTCTCCAGGTCGTTCTGGGCGAAGGTGCGCCAGACGACGGCGGCGACCTGGCGTTCCAGGACGCGGGCGGTGTCGGCGAGGGGTTCGCCCCGACCCATCTGGGTGCTGCCCGATTCCAGGACCAGCGGGGTGCCGCCGAGGTCGGCGACCCCGACGCTGAAGGACAGCCGGGTGCGCGTGGAGGGCTTGTCGAAGAGGAGGGCGACCGTGCGCGGACCGGCCAGGGGCCGATGCTCGAAGCGGTCCTTCTTCATGGCGTCGGCGAGGTCGAGGACCCGGGTCTGCTCGGCCTGGGTGAGATCGTCATCGCGCAGGAAGTGCCGGGTCATGACTGGTTCTCCTTGATTGCGGCGGCCTCGGCGGCGTCCAGGACGGTGGGCAGGGCCTCGATGAACACACCGATCTGTTCGGGTGTGATGACCAGGGGTGGCGCGATCCGAATGGTGTCGGGCGCGACGGCGTTGACGAGGAAGCCGCGGACGGCGGCCTGTTCCTCGACGTGGGCGGCGTGGGGCCCGGTGAGCATCAGGGCCCGCCACAGCCCGGAGCCCCGCTGGCCGGCCAGGAGCGGGTGATCGATGGCGTCGAGGCGTTCGGCGAGCAGCTCGCCCATCACGGTGGTGTGGGCGAGCAGGTCCTCCGCCTCGATGGTGTCGAGGACCGCGAGCGCGGCGGCGCAGGCGATGGGGTTGCCGCCGAAGGTGGAGCCGTGGTCGCCCTTGTGGAAGGCGTCGGCGTAGCGGCCGAACCCGACGCAGGCGCCGATGGGCAGGCCACCGCCGAGGCCCTTGGCGAGGGTGAGCACGTCGGGGCGCACCCCGGCGGACTGGTGGGCGAACCAGGCGCCGGTGCGGCCGATGCCGCTCTGGATCTCGTCGAGGACGAAGGCGGCGCCGGTGGCGTCACAGATCTCGCGGACACCGGCCAGGTGCCCCTCGGGCGCGGGGACGACGCCGGCCTCGCCCTGGGTGGCTTCGACGAACACGGCGACGCAGGAGGTGTCGACGGCCTCGCGCAGGGCGTCGAGGTCGCCGTGGGGCACGAAGCGCACGTCCATGCCGAAGGGACCGAAGGGCTCGCGGATGGCGTCCTTTCCGGTGAGGGCCAGGGATCCCGAGGTGCGGCCGTGGAAGCCCTTGCCGGCGGCGACGAAGTAGTGGCGGCCGGGGCCGGCGGCGCGCTTGACCAGCTTCAGGGCCGCTTCGTTGGCCTCGGTGCCGGAGTTGGCGAAGAAGACCTTGGCGTCGCCGCCGAGAAGGGAGACGAGGCGTTCGGCGAGTTCGACCTCGCGTTCGTGCACGAAGAGGTTGCTGGTGTGGGCGAGGGTGGCCGCCTGGTGGGCGACCGCCTTGACCAGGGCCGGGTGTCCGTGGCCCAGGGAGGAGACGGCGATTCCGGCGATGAGGTCCAGGTACTGGCGGCCGTCGACGTCGTAGACCTCACAACCGCGCCCGAGGGTGAGCGCGATCCGGGGGACGCCGTAGTTGGGCATGAGCGAGGCGGCGAAGCGCTCGCGCAGTTCGGAGCCGGTCATGGCCTGCCTCCGTGGGTGTCGTCGGTACGGGTGTCGCGGGGGTACGAGGGGCGCGGTCGGTCGCCGGAGAGCAGGGCCGCCTCCAGTTCCTCGTCGGCGACCATGGTGCCGACTCCCTGGTCGGTGAAGACCTCCAGGAGGAGGGAGTGCGGCACGCGGCCGTCGATGATGTGGGCCTGGGGGACGCCGCCTCGGACGGCGGTCAGGCAGGCCTCCATCTTGGGGAGCATGCCCGAGGAGAGGCTGGGCAGCAGGGCCGTGAGCTCGTCGACGTCGAGGCGGCTGATGAGCTCGGTGTTGGCCGGGTAGTCGGCGTACAGGCCCTCGACGTCGGTGAGCATGATGAGTTTGTCGGCGTTCAGGGCGACGGCGAGCGCGGAGGCGGCGGTGTCGGCGTTGACGTTGTAGACGCCGCCGTCGTCGGCGCGGGCGACACTGGAGATGACCGGGATGCGGCCGTCGGCGATGAGCGCGGCGACGGCGCCGGGGTTCACCTCGGTGACCTCCCCGACGCGGCCGATGTCGACGGTCTCACCGTTCACCCGGACGCTCTTGCGTTCGGCGACCAGGAGGTCGGCGTCCTCACCGGACATACCGACGGCGAAGGGGCCGTGCCGGTTGATCAGCCCGACGATCTCGCGGTTGACCTGGCCGGTGAGGACCATGCGGACGATGTCCATGGCCTCATCGGTGGTCACCCGGAGCCCGGCGGTGAAGGTCGACTCCACCCCCGCCTTGTCGAGCATGGCGCTGATCTGGGGGCCTCCGCCGTGGACGACGACGGGTCGCAGTCCGGCGTAGTAGAGGAAGACGATCGATTCGGCGAAGCGGGCGCGCAGTTCCTCGCTGATCATGGCGTTGCCGCCGTACTTGACCACGACGGTCCGGCCGTGGAATCGGGAGAGCCAGGGCAGGGCCTCGATGAGGTTGGCGGCCTTGTCCATGGCCTGGGCCTGGGCGTTGCCCGTGTCGGTGGATCGGGAGATCATGTGCGGTTCTCGTGCTCCGTGGTGGCGGGGTCGGCGTCGATCTGGGCGGCCAGGTCGGCGCACACCTCGGCGAGCAGGGCCGCGAAGGCCTCCTCGTCGGGGGCGACGCCGGCCGCCCCGCCGGCCATGAGCAGGGCGGTGTCGGCCGGGCCGGTCAGTGGTGGCAGGGTCTTGGCGGCGGCGGTGGCGATGAGGTCCCGGCACCGGTCGGCGGCCAGTTCGGCGTCGGTGGTGACGACGTACAGGCCGGTGGACAGGGAGGGGTCGGGGCCCTTGGCCATGGCCCCGACGGTGTAGCCGGCGCCGCGCCGGAAGACGATCTTGACGACGGTGTCGGTGGTGCGGACGGCGTCGGCGGCGGTCAGCCCCCCGGTTCGTGAGAGTTCGGCGACGGCGGCGGTGACGCCGCCGGTGAGCCGGCCCAGGGGCGGCCGGACGCCGACGGGGCCGACCGCGCACAGGACGATCTCGGCGGCGGAGTCGTCGAACGCGACGGCGGTGTGCTCGGCCAGGGCGTGGACGTCCTGGAAGCCGAGCGGGACGGTGTCGACGTTGGCGCAGCCGGAGTTGAGGACGACGGCGCGGACCCGGCCCCCGGCGAGGACCTGGCGGGACCACAGGGCGGGGGCGGAGCGGTCGGAATCGGTGCCGAAGACCGCCCCGGCCGCCCGGGAGGGGCCGTCGTTGACGAGGACGGCGACGTCACGGACACCCTCCTCTCCGATGCCCGCGCTGACGCCCGCGGCCCGGAAACCGAGGGGTGCGGTGACGCTCACGTTGTGCCTTTCCAGTGCTCAGGGAGCCACGGCGGCGAGCGGGAGGCCGGTGGGCTCGGGCAGGCCGAGGGCGAGGTTGGCGCTTTGGATCGCGCCGCCGGCGGTGCCCTTGGTGAGGTTGTCCAGTGCGGCGACGACGACCATGCGTCCGGCGTCGGGGTCGACGGTGACCTGGACGAGGGTGGTGTTGGCGGCGAGCGTCATGGCGGTGCTGGGCCAGGTGCCCTCGGGCAGGAGGTGGACGAAGGGCTCGTCGGCGTAGGTGGTCTCGTAGGCGGCCCGCACCTGCTCGGCGGTGACGCCGGGCTTGACCGGCGCGGTGCAGGTGGCGAGGATGCCGCGGGGCAGGGGTGCCAGGACCGGGGTGAAGGAGAGCTTGACGGGTTCGCCGGTGACCGCGGTGAGGTTCTGGACGATCTCGGGGTTGTGGCGATGGACGCCGCCCACGCCGTAGGGGGTGAGGGCGCCCATGACCTCGCTGCCGATGAGGTTGGGCTTGGGGGCCTTGCCGGCGCCGGAGGTGCCGGTGACGGCGACCACGGTGAGGTCGGGCTCGACGAGCTGTTCGGCCAGGCCGGGGAACAGGGCGAGGGTGGCGACGGTGACGTGGCAGCCGGGGACGGCGACGCGCTTGGCCCCGGTGAGCCGCTCACGCTGTCCGGGCAGCTCGGGCAGGCCGTAGGGCCAGGTGCCCGCGTGGGGGGTGCCGTAGAAGCGTTCCCAGGCGCCGGGGTCCTCCAGGCGGAAGTCGGCACCGCAGTCGATGACGAGGACGTCGTCGCCGAGCCGTTGGGCGATGTCGGCGGACTGACCGTGCGGGAGGGCGAGGAAGACGATGTCGTGGCCGCGCAGGGAGTCGATGTCGGTGGGCGCCAGGATCCGGTCGGCCAGGGGCAGCAGGTGCGGCTGGTGGGCGATGAGCGGGGTCCCGGCGTTCTTGGCGGCGGTGACGGCGCCGATCTCGATCTCGGGGTGGTCGAGCAGCAGGCGGAGCACCTCACCTCCGGCGTATCCACTGGCCCCGGCGATCGCCGCGTTGTAACCCATGGTGCTCCCCTCGCTCTCGATGACTGAACTATCATGCACACTGCTGCAAATTTATGCAAGCCGGTTCGGAAGAGGGCCGGCGCGAGCATCCTCACACCGGCCTCGGCGCCACGCCCCCACTCCGTGCCTCTCGGGGTGGCGGGGACCGGCCCGCTCGATCCACACGGACCGCCGCTCCTCGTCGACGAGGTACCGGACGCGCCCGCACGGCGATGGCGACCATCTCGGTGCGCCGACGGTCGGCGTCGACGTCGCGCCGGCCGAGGTCGTCGGCGTCGCGCCGACGCGGTCACGGTTCGCGGCCCTGGACGCGGCCGGCTCGGCCGTGGTCGCCCCGGGTCTGTCGATGAGCTCGGAGAAGGGCACCACGGGAACCCTCGTCATGACTTCGAACACCGTTCAAAAGTCATGGCCTGTCAGGGAAACCTGACGGGATCCGGGTTCCGTCAGCGGCCGGCGATGCGGGTGGCCAGGCCGGCCAGGCGGGAGGTGTGCGCCTTCTCCTCGGGGGTCTTGGACTCGCGGCGGTCGGCGCTGCGGTAGAGCCCGTAGATGACCTGGGTGCCGACCCAGCGGAGGGGCTCGGGCTCCCAGCCGCGCACCTGGTGCCCCACCCAGGGCAGGCGGGTCAGTTCGGTGTCCCGGCCCAGGACGAGGTCGCGCAGGGTGCGTCCGGCCAGGTTGCTGGTGGCCACACCGCTGCCCACGTACCCGCCGGCCCAGCCGATGCCGCTCTCGGTGTCCATGTGCACGCTCGGGCACCAGTCGCGGGGCACGCCCAGGACGCCCGACCAGGCGTGCTCGACCGGCACGTCGGCCACGTCCGGGAACATCCGGGTGAGCGCGCGCCAGAGTTCGGCGATGGTCTGGGGCTGGGTGACGCCGTCCTTGTCCTGCGCCGAACCGAAGCGGTAGGGCACGCCCCGGCCGCCGATGGCGATGCGGTCGTCGGCGGTGCGCTGGGCGTAGACGTAGGCGTGCGCGGTGTCGCCGAGGACCTCGCGTCCCTCCCAGCCGATCTTGTCCCACACCTCGGCGGGGATGGGCTCGGTGGCGATCATCGAGGAGTTCATCGGCAGCCACTCGCGGCGCTGGCCGCGCAGGGTGGAGGTGAAGCCCTCGGTGGCGCGGACGATGTGGTCGGCGTAGACGGTGCCGTGCTCGGTGACCACGGCCGGACGCGCCGCGCCCTGCCGGGGGCGGATCTCCTCCACGGCGGTGCCCTCGAAGATGGTCACGCCCAGGGCCTCCACCGCCCGGGCCAGCCCGGTCACGAGTTTGGCGGGCTGCACGCGCGCGGCGTGCGGGGAGTAGGCGGAGGCCACGGCCTCGTGCACGGCGAGGGGAGACCCGTGGTCGTCGGGGAGCAGGTGGATGTCGTCGGGCCAGTACCCCCACTCCTGGAGGTACTCGATGTCCTCGACCATCCGGTCGCGCTGGGCGGCGTTGGTGGCGACCAGGCGCATGCCGCCCTTGACGATGTCGGCGTCGATGCCCTCGGTCTCGGCGACGGAGATCACCTCGTCGACGGTGCTCATCATGGCGCGCTGGAGGGCGATCATCGCACCCTTGCCGTGTGACTCCGCGTAACGTTCACGGGAGCCGGCGAACTCGGCCGACAGCCACCCTCCGTTACGCCCCGAGGCGCCGAAGCCGGCGAACTCGCGTTCGAGAACGACGACGCGCAGGTCGGGCCGGGCCTTCTTGAGGTAGTACGCGGTCCACAGCCCGGTGTACCCGGCACCGACCACGCAGACGTCGTAGTCGGCGCTGCCGGGAAGGGGGTCCCTGCGCTCGGGGAGACCGATCTCGCGGAACCAGAAGGAGACGGCGCCGTTGACGAAGCGGGTCGACCGGGGGATCGGCCTCATCTGAGCGGCAGTGGTGAACAGTCCCATGATTCCCCCCGGGCCTCCCGTTGGGGCCCCGCCCCACGGAGCCCTCGAACATCCGCCAACCTACACGGGAACGACGGCCGGTGGGACGTTTTCCGTACTTTCGTACGGACGGAGCGGCGCCCGGACAGCCGAATCGACTACCGAGCGTTTCCATCGATGAGCACGATCAACAGGTGGCACTGTCACGGAGCGTCCGCGCCACCGAGGACAGCGTGCGCACCCCGTCCTCACCCAAGGGGCCCAGCACGTGCTCGCGCAACCGCTCGACGTGCTTGACGCGCACCCGACGGATGAAGTCGAGTCCCTCCGGGGTGAGGACGGCGTAGACCACGCGCCGGTCCGAGGCGCAGTTCTCGCGCTGGAGGTACCCCTCGCGTTCGAGGCGGTCGGCGAGCTTGGTGAAGCCGCCGGTGCTCAGGCTGACCTCGCGGGCCAGGCGGCTCATCGGAAGCCGGTGCCCGGGAGTGCGCTGGAGCCGTATGAGCACTTCGAACCAGGGGCCGGCCATGTCCTTGCCGTCGGGGGTGATGCCGCGCAGCAGTCGGGGCTGCACGTTGTTCATGGCCTCGTGCAGCAGACCCCAGGCCGTGATGAGGTCGTCCTCGGTGAGAACGGCGTCCTCGGTCGGTCGTGCGGTCATGGTCCGCCCCCTGTCGCTCGGGATGCCCTCGCCCTCCGGCAACCACCCCATAAAGAAGTATCTTCCCAGAAAACATTACCCGACGATGGCCGCACGGGAAAGTCTTTTCCAAGGAAAATACTTCAGAAGGCGATGATTCCGGGACGGCTCACACGTGTGGGCGGGGCCCGGGGCCCCGCCCGCACGGATCCGCGTACGCCCTAGTGGCGCGCCGCCACCGCGTCCAGGGACGCCGACAGTGTGGAGACCAGGTGATCGATCTGCTCCCAGGTGATGATCAACGGCGGTGAGACCAGCAGCGCGTCGGGCACCGCCCGCAGGATCACCCCGCGCGCCCGCGCCTCCAGGAACACCTCCGCCGTGGTGATCCCCCGCCCGGTCAGCGTCTCCTCGGTGAGCTCCACCGCGCCCATCACACCGGTGCCGGCGCGGACCTGCGCCACCAGCGGGTGGTCGGCCAGAGTGCGCAGGGCCCCGTCCAGCTGCCGTTCGACCTCCAGGGAGACCGTGAACAGGTCCTCGCGCTCCAGGATGTCGAGGTTGGCCATGGCCGCCGCGCAGGCGGTGGGATGTCCGGCGTAGGTGGTCCCGTGCAGGAACGGGTGTCCCTCCCCGTACCAGAACGGGTCGGCCACCCGGCCGCTCACCACCACGCCGCCCAAGGGCAGGTAGCCGCTGGAGACGCCCTTGGCGAAGACGATCATGTCGGGCCGCACGCCGAACCGCTCGATGCCGAACCAGTCCCCCAGCCGCGCGAACCCGCAGATGACGCTGTCCACGATGAACAGCACCCCGTACCGCTCGCAGATCCGGGCCACCTCCGTGAAGTACCCCTGCGGCGGCGCGTACACCCCGCCCGCGCCGATGACCGGTTCGGCGAAGAAGGCCGCCACCCGCTCGGGCCCCACCCGCAGGATCTCCGCCTCCAGGGCCGCCGCCGAGTCGTGCGGGACCACCGACACGTCCTCGATCAGCGGCCCGTACCCGGCGCGGAAACGCTCCATGCCGATGACGCTGGTGCCGAACCCGTTCAGGCCGTGGTAACCACCGGTGCGGCTGATCAGGTGGACCTTCTCCGGGGCCCCGGTGACCGCGTGATAGCGACGGGCCAGCTTGGCCGCGGTGTCGATGGACTCCCCGCCACCACAGGTGAGGATCACCCGGGGATCGACGACGGGGGCGTGCGCGGCCAGTCGCTCGCTGAGCCGTACCGCCGGTTGGTTGGCGAAGTCCCCGTAGACGGTGTAGGCGTCCAGGGTGAGCATCTGTCGGTGCACGGCCTCGGCGATCTCCGGCCGACCGTGGCCGACGTTGCAGTACCAGAGGCTGGCCGTGCCGTCGAGGTACCGATCCCCGCTCTCGTCCCAGAGCCACACGCCCTCGGCGCGGGCCACCGTGAACTCCGGCCCCTTGCGGACCGTGTTCATGTCACAGAATGTGTGCCAGAGGCGTCCGGGCTCCCGCGTCTGCGGAATGACGGGGACGGACGGAACAACCGTTTCGGTCATAGGGCGACCTCCGAGCCGTGGACGTGCGCGAACAAGGAACGACGCGCTGCCGGAAATGCTGCGGTCCCCGCCTCTGGGCGCCCTAGGAGAGGCGGGTGCTTGCAGGCTAAGCGCGGGAGGCCGCCCACAGCAAGGGACGAAACGAACTTTCATGCCCCGAAATGTGGACGTCATTCCGGCCACCCCGGGTCGTGCCCTCGAAAACCCCTACCGGCCAGGGATGACACTCCCGAAAAAAATTCTCGACAGACCCCTGTTCGCGTGTCGTTTCGCCTCGGGACGTTCATCACCGCGCAACACGAAGGGGCCGCCCCGGTGGGGGCGGCCCCGATGCGCGTCGAAGGCGTCAGGCGCGCAGCGCGGCGCCGGTGCGCTCGGCGGCCACGGCCACGGCGGCGTCGCGGGCGGCGCTCGCCTCCTCCGCGGTCAGGGTGCGGTCGCCGGCCCGGAAGCGCAGGGTGAAGGCCACCGACCTGCGTCCCTCGCCCACCTGCTCTCCGGTGTAGACGTCGAACAGGCGCACGCTCTCCACCAGGTCGCCGGCGCCCTCGACCAGCGCGTCGCGGATGGCGCCGACCGGGACCGTCTCGTCGACGACCAGGGCGACGTCCTGGGTGGCCACCGGGTAGGTGGAGACCTCGGGGGCGACGACCGGTGTGCGGGCCCGCTCGATGCGGTCCAGGTCCAGCTCCATCGCCACCGTGCGCTCGGGCATCCCGAACGCCTTGACGGTGCGCGGGTGCAGTTCACCGGCGTGGCCGACGAGCAGGCGCTCCCCCGCCACCCGCACGTACAGCGCGGCGCAGCGGCCGGGGTGCCAGGGGGCGTGGGCGTCGGCCTCGACCTCCAGGTCGACACCGGCGACACGGGCGACCTCTCGGGCGGCCCGGATCGCGTCGGCCCAGGTGGCCGCGCGGCCCCCGCCCCACCAGCCGGCGCGCTCGGCGTCACCGGTGATGACGACGCCGACACGACGCGGCTGTTCGGGCAGGGCGGCGTCGATGAGCGCGAGTTCCTCGGCGCTCGGGACCCGGTCCACCGGCGGCAGGGGGGCGCGGCCGGCGCCCGGCCGAGGCCGGTACACCAGGCCCGTCTCGAACAGGGCGACGTCGGTGAAGCCGCGGCCCACGTTGCGGGTCAACGCCTTGAACAGACCCGGCAGCAACGTGGTCCGCAGCAGCGGCTCCTCGTCGTTGAGCGGGTTGGCCAGGCGCAGGGCTCCCCGGCGGGCGTCGTCGTCGGACAGTTGGAGTCCGTCGAGGTCCCGCTCACCGGTGAACGGGTAGGACAGCACCTCGTTGTACCCGGCGTCGGCCAGGGCCCGGCCGACGGCGCGACGCAGCCGCTGACCCGAGGTGAGTCCGCGACCGGAGCCGCGGGGCCGGATCGAGGGGATGTTCTCGTAGCCCTCGAAGCGGATGACCTCTTCGGCCAGGTCGTTGGGGTCGGTCAGGTCGGGGCGCCACGAGGGCGGGGTGACCTTCAGGTCGTCCCCGTCGACGACGACCTCGCAGCCGACGGTCTCCAGCCACCTCTCGCTGGTGCCCGCGGGGTAGTCGACGCCCGAGACGGCGGCGGCGTGCGCGGCCTTCACCGTGATCGGGGCGCGCGGGGCGACCCGGTCCAGGTGGGTGTAGGCGCCTTCGACGGTGGCCCCGCCCAGTTCGGCGAGCAGTTCGACGGCGCGAGTCGCGGCGGCGAGTTGCAGGTCGGCGTCCACGCCGCGCTCGAAACGCCGAGAGGCCTCCGAGGAGAGCTGGTGGCGGCGTGAGGCGCGGGCGATGCGCATCGCGTCGAAGTGGGCCGCCTCGATGAGGACCTCGCTGGAGGTGAGCCCGATCTCGGTGTCCACACCGCCCATGACGCCGGCGATCGCCTGGGCTCCGGACCCGTCGGCGATGACGATGTCGTCGGTGTCCAGGGAGCGCTGGACGTGGTCCAGGGTCTCCAGCTTCTCGCCCGCCTCGGCGGCGCGCACGGTCACGGTACCGGTGAGGTGATCGCGGTCCCAGGCGTGCAGCGGCTGGCCGAGTTCGAGCATCACGTAGTTGGTGACGTCGACGGCCAGGGAGACGGGGCGCACCCCGCTCTGGTGCAGGCGACGCTTCATCCACAGCGGGCCGGCCGCGTCGGGGTCGAAGCCGGTGACCCCGCGCAGCACGAGGCGGTCGCACAGGGAGGCGTCGGCGATGGCGGCCGGGTGGCCCTCGCCGGCGGGGGCGGCCACGGCGACGCCGGCCGGGTCGTGGAAGGCGACGCCGTACAGGGCCGCGGTGTCGCGGGCCACGCCGCGGATCGACAGCGCGTAACCCCGGTCGGGGGTGACGGCGATGTCGAGGACGTCCTCACGCAGCCCGAGCGGACCGATGGCGTCCTCGCCGACCTCGCCGAAGCCCTCGGGGAGGATGACGATGCCGGTGTGGTCCTCCCACAGCCCCAGCTCGGTGGCCGAGCAGATCATGCCCTCGGACATCCTGCCGTAGGTCTTGCGGGAGCCGATCGTGAAACCGCCGGGCAGTTCGGCGCCGGGCAGGGAGACGACGACCAGGTCGCCCGCGGAGAAGTTGCGTGCGCCGCAGATGATCCGCTGGGGTTCACCCGTGCCGTTGGCCGACCCGACGTCCACCCGGCAGTAGCGGATGGGTTTCTTGAAGTCGGTGAGCTCCTCGATCTCCAGGACCCGCCCGTAGACGATGGGGCCGGTCAGGTCCGATCCGAGGGTCTCGACGGTCTCGACCTCCAGCCCGGCCAGGGTCAGGCGGGAGGCGAGGTCGCGCGCGGTGACGTCGGCCGGCAGGTCGACGTACTCCCGCAGCCAGGAAAGGGGGACGCGCATCAGTTCTCACTCCCGAACGCCGAGGTGAACCGGATGTCACCCTCGACCATGTCGTGCATGTCGCGCACACCGTGCGCGAACATCAGTGTCCGTTCGATCCCCAGGCCGAAGGCCCAGCCGCTGTACACCTCGGGGTCGACCCCGGCGGCGACGAGCACGCGGGGGTTGACCACGCCGCAGCCGCCGATCTCGATCCAGCCCTCGCTGGAGCAGGTGCGGCACGGGGCGTCGGGGTCTCCCACCGACGCGCCGCGGCACACGAAGCACTCCATGTCCACCTCGGCCGACGGCTCGGTGAAGGGGAAGTAGGAGGCGCGGAAGCGGGTCCGCAGGCCGGCGCCGAACATGGACTCGACGAAGGCGTCGATGGCGCCGCGCAGGTGCGCCAGCGTGATGCCCTCGTCCACGACCAGGCCCTCCAACTGGTGGAAGACCGGGCTGTGGGTGGCGTCGAGTTCGTCGGTGCGGAAGGTCTTGCCGGGCGCGACCACGTAGACGGGCAGTTCGCGCGAGAGCAGCGCGCGGACCTGCACCGGTGAGGTGTGGGTGCGCATGACCAGGCCGGAGGCACCACCGTCGGGTCCTTCGACGAAGAAGGTGTCCTGCATGGTGCGGGCCGGGTGGTCGGGCTGGAAGTTGAGGGCGTCGAAGTTGAACCACTCCGCCTCGACCTCGGGCCCTTCCGCGATCTCGAAGCCCATGCCGACGAACACGTCGGCCATGCGCTCGGCGACGGTGGTCAGCGGGTGGCGGGCGCCGCGCGGCGCGCGGTCCCAGGGCAGGGTGACGTCGACCCGTTCCTCGACCAGGACGCGCTCGTCGCGCTCGGCCTCCAGAACGGCCTGACGCTCCTTGAGGGCCTGGCCGACGTCGCGGCGGGCGCCGCCGACGCGCTTGCCCGCCTCGGCCTTGGCGGCCGGGGGAAGCGCCCCGATCTCCCGGTTGGCCAAGGCCAGCGGGGAGCGGTCGGAGGCGTGGGCGAGCCGGACCTCTTTGAGTTCGGCGAGGTCGGTGGCGGCGGCGATGGCGGCCAACGCCTCCTCGCGCATGCGGGCGACCTCATCGGGGTGAAGGGGGGTCACCTCGACCGGGTCGAAGGAATTGTTCGGTGCAGACATGGTTGGTCACCTCACCGTCACGTACCCGTGCAGGAAGGGGACGCGCGGTGGTCACGGTCCGCCGTGGGGCGGACGAGGCCGACAGGGAAGGCTCAGGCGGATGTCGGGCGTGCACGGGCGGATCCACTCGCCTGGCCCGCGCACACCGTGAAGCCCACCGGGGACGTGGAGGGTCTGAAGGACTCAGACGAACTCGGGCGTCCCGGCGGGCATGGTAAATCGGAACTCGGCGCCGCCGCTGGGGGCGCGTCCGACGGTGATCGTGCCGCCGTGGGCCTCGACGAGGCCCTTGACGATGAACAGCCCGAGGCCGGTCCCGCTCCGACGCTTGCTGCGCCAGAACTGGCGGAAGACGCGCGGAATGGTCTCGGGCGCTATGCCCTGGCCTTCATCGCGCACCGACACCGCTGCTCCTCCCTCACACGGCTCGATCACGATACTGACAGTACCAGCGCCGTGCCGCACCCCGTTTTCGACGAGGTTGGAGAGGATCTGTTCGATCTTGTCGGGGTCCAGCCACATCTGGGGGAGGCCTTCGCGGGTCTCGACGCGGAAGCGCTCCTCGGACTCCCCCGCGGCGATGCGGCCGGCGACGACCCGGCGCACCACCTCGGTGACGTCGACGACCTGGCGGCGCACCTCGATACGGCCGGATTCGATGCGGGAGACGTCGAGGAGGTCGTGGATGAGCCGGGTCACCCGGTCTGCGTCGGCGTTGACCGTCTCCAGCATGAACAGCTTCTGCTTGTCGGTGAGCCGTTCCCACTTGGTGAGCAGCGTGGAGGTGAAGCCCTTGACGCTGGTCAGGGGGGAGCGCAGTTCGTGGGCGACCTCCGAGACGAGGTCGGCGCGGCTGCGTTCGGCACGGGTGGAGGCGTCGCGCAGCGTGATCACCAGGCGGACGAGGTCCCCGCCGGGGCGGGCGCGCACGTAGCGGGCGGCGACGAGGATCTCCCGGTCGTCGGGGAGGTAGAGGGCCCGCTCGGTCTGGCGGGTGCGGCCGCGATCGCCGCCGTAGGGGTCGCTGGCCTCCCACCAGTCGTTGCCGTCGGCGCCGACCAGGGGCAGGACCATCCGGAAGTCACGGCCCAGGGCGGCGGTGGCCTCGACGCCGGTGAGTTGGACGGCCTGGGCGTTGTAGAGGACGACGCGACCGCGCGCGTCGGCGACCACGACGCCGTCGGGCAGATCGTCGACGTGCAGGGGCGCGTACCCGGACACGGCCCCGTCGACGTCCCACAGGGGTGCGGGGTTCCGGTCGCCTCCGGTGCCGTCGTCCGGCGGGGTGTCGGAAGGGTGCGCGGTCCCTCCGCCCTCCACCGGGTGATCCACCTGCCGGCCGCTGCCCACGACTCTCCCCGCTCCCCTTATGGATCCGCGGACGCAGGGCCTCTGCGCCGAGGACCGTCGACCGATGGCGCCGGCACCCGCTACCACCACCGCAGATCTACCCTGCACGTCCACCCGGTACGCCTCATGAACAGGGATCTCTCCGGCCCTGGAGAGGTGGGGGTACGGACCGGACGCCCGCCACCGGACCCACCGGGAGGCGGCGGGCGGAGGCCGGGGTCCACCCGTGACCCGGGCGGGCCGGATGGTGGTCGCGCACGCGCGCGTCGCCACCGTGATCCCGCTCAGACCCTATCGGCACTCGGACCTCGTGCACGTGCATTTGCCAATGCTCGGGTCGCGTCGGTGACGCCTTCCGCCGCGGTTCGCCTCAGGAACGCCGTTGTTGGCGGGCCGTGGTGTACAGGCACACGGCCGCGGCCGTGGCCAGATTCAGGCTTTCGGCCCCGCCGTAGATGGGGACGCTGACGGCGCCGTCCGTCAATCGGACGGTCTCCTCCGGCAGGCCCCAGGCCTCGTTGCCGAACACCCAGGCGACCGGGCCGTCCAGATCGCCGCCGTCGGCGACCTCGTGCAGGTCACGGGTGCCACCGCCATCGGCGGCCCACACCCGGGCGCCGCGCTCGCGCAGGAAGTCGACGGCGCGCGCCACCGGGACGCCCACCACGATCGGCAGGTGGAACAGGCTTCCGGCGGAGGCCCGCACGCACTTGCCGTTGTAGGGGTCCACCGAGGCGTCGGTGAAGATGACCACGTCGGCGCCGGCCGCGTCGGCGGTGCGCAGCACCGTGCCGGCGTTACCGGGGTCGCGGACGTGGGAGAGGACCGCCGCCAGTCGGACGTCGCCGACCTTCTCCAGGGGGACGTCGACGAACTCGCAGACGGCGATGACGCCCTGCGGGGTGACGGTCTGGGCCAGCTCCGTCATGACGTCGAGGCTGACCCGGTGGACCGGGACGTCGACCGACTGGGCCGCGTCCATCAGGTCCAGGTGCCGTTGTATGGCCTCGGTCGTGGCGTACACCTCGACGACACCGGGGGCGGTCCCGCCGTAGGGGGACCGCCCCTCTCCGCCGACGGCGGCCAGTGCCTCTCGCACGGCCTGCGGCCCTTCTGCGAGGAAGCGCCGCTCGCGCTGGCGGAAGGTGCGCTTGGCGAGCCGCCGAACCCCCTTGATCCTGGGTGACCGGACACTCGTGAACTCGTGGCTCGCCATCGCTCTACCCGGATCCGATCAGGCCGCGGCCTCGGTGGGGAGCGCCTTCTTGGCGGTCTCCACCAGGCTCGCGAAGGCGGCCGCGTCGTTGACGGCCAGCTCGGCCAGCATGCGACGGTCGACCTCGATGCCGGCCAGCTTCAGGCCCTGCATGAAACGGTTGTAGGTGAGGCCGTTGGCGCGGGAGGCCGCGTTGATGCGCTGGATCCACAGACGACGGAACTGGCCCTTGCGGTCCTTGCGGTCGCGGTAGGCGTAGGTCATCGAGTGGAGCATCTGCTCCTTGGCCTTGCGGTACAGGCGCGAACGCTGACCGCGGTAGCCGCTCGCCCGGTCGAGAACGACCTTGCGCTTCTTCTTGGCGTTGAGAGCCCGCTTCACGCGTGCCACTGTGACTCCCTCTTGTGTGTTCCGGCGCGTCGAGCGCGCCGGCCGGCCCGGCTCAGAGGAGCCCGGCGACCGTGTTCGCTTCTGATTGATCCCGCCCGGCGGCCGTCATCGCACCGATGGGGCGCGTGGGCGCTTCCGGCGGGAGGGGAAGATTCCGCGGACTACTTACCGAGAAGCTTCTTGATGAACTTCGCGTCCGCGGGGGCGAGCACGGCCTCGTTGCTCAGCTTGCGCTTGCGCTTGGAGGTCTTGTGCTCAAGGATGTGGTTCTTGTTGGCACGGCGACGCATGATCTTGCCAGAGCCGGTGACCTTGAAGCGGTCCTTGGCCCCACTGTGGGTCTTGTTCTTCGGCATGTCGCCGTCGTCTCCTACTCCGTCGGCGTGTCGTGTCCGCGCGGACGCGGTCGACACGGTTCTTCCGCCGCTATGGCGGGATCCCTGGGCGCCGGCAGCGACGCGTCCGGGTGTTCGCGCACAGCCCGCCCCACCACCCGGTCCCTTCCGGTGGCCGGGCGGTGGGGGACTTCCCCGAAGCCGCTAAGCCTCTTCGTCGGACTGTTCGCGGCGGGTCTTGTCCCCCGCCGCGGCCGCGCGGGCCTCGGCCTTGTGCTCGGACCGCCGCTTGTGCGGGCCGATCACCATGACCATGTTGCGGCCGTCCTGCTTGGGCTGTGACTCCACCGTGCCAAGGTCCTGGACGTCCTGGGCGAGCCGCGCCAGCAGGCGACGACCCAGCTCCGGACGGGACTGCTCACGGCCACGGAACATGATCGTCACCTTGACCTTGTCCCCGCTCTTGAGGAACCGCACCACGTGACCCTTTTTGGTCTCGTAGTCGTGCGGGTCGATCTTCGGGCGGAGCTTGATCTCCTTGATGATCGTGTTCGACTGGTTCTTACGGGCTTCGCGGGCCTTGACCGCTGACTCGTACTTGAACTTGCCGTAGTCCATCAGCTTGGCGACCGGCGGGCGCGCGGTCGGTGCGACCTCGACGAGGTCGAGGTCCGACTCCTGGGCCAGACGCAGGGCGTCCTGCACGGAGACGATTCCGACCTGCTCACCGTTGGGTCCGACCAGACGGACCTCGGGCACCCGGATGCGGTCATTGATGCGGGGCTCGGCGCTGATGAGACCCCTCCCTAGCTTTCTCGGATTACCTGGGACCGACCGCCCCTGATGGGCGGCCTGTTGGATCGGCCCGCCCGTCTCCGGCGGTTGGGCCGACCGCTTCGGGATTCTCCTATGACAGCGAAAACCCCGCCAGCGTGTGCAAGCGGGGTCGATCCGATGGACGGCACACGGATCCGTGCGCGGCGACGGGCGTCGTACACGACGCCCGATCACGATCGCATTCGGACCGGGCCGACTCGTGGACCCGTACGGGCGGAACCCGACGGGTGGGAGGATCATCTCCGCTTGCGGTTCCAGTGTGACAGGCACACCGGATCAAGTCGATATCCCATGTTACCAGCCCGGCCGAGCGACCGGGCACACACCGGTCAGGGGGACGCGCGTCGGGCGAGTTCGGCCTCGCCCGCGGCGCGCATCGCCGCCACCGGGACCTCCGCTTCCCCCGTCATCAGTCGGACCTGGGCGACCGCCTGATGCAGCAGCATCGGGAAACCCCCCACGACCCGGCCACCGCGCCCCTCGACCGCGCCGGCGGCGCGGGTGGGCCAGGGGGCGTAGACCACGTCGAACAGGTCGGCCCGGCTCTTGGCCAGGAGGTCGGCCGACCCGTCGGCCGCGCCCGAGGGCAACGACGAGACGATGAGGTCGACGTCGAGGTGGCGGTCGAGTTCGGCGAACGGGGCCACCTCCACCGGATGCCCGAGGCGACCGGCCGCACCGACGACCGCGCCGGCACGGGCGGTGTCCCGGGCCAGCACCGTGACCGGCGCGCGCACCCCGAGTCCGCGCAGCGCGGCCAGCACGGAGGCCGCGGTGGCCCCCGCACCTAGGACGACGGCGCTGCGCGGGGCGTCGACGCCCGCCTCGGTGAGGGCCCTGACGATGCCCTCGACGTCGGTGTTGTGGGCGTCCCAGCCGTGGTCCCCGCGCACCAGGGTGTTGGCCCCGCCGACCTGGACGGCCAGGTCGGCGGCCCGGTCTGCCAGGTC
Organism: Nocardiopsis sp. N85; assembly: GCF_028882275.1. Lineage (GTDB taxonomy): Bacteria > Actinomycetota > Actinomycetes > Streptosporangiales > Streptosporangiaceae > Nocardiopsis > Nocardiopsis lambiniae. Next base: position 83,214 of record NZ_JARBUT010000020.1, on the reverse strand, counting down.
CAGGGCCCGCCGCTTGAGCGGCATGGTCAGGGACAGGCCCGCCCACCCGTCGTCGAGTCCGGCGAGGAAGGGGGCCAGCCCCTCCTCGTCGCACTCGTGCAGGCCGTAGGACCAGGTGTCCAGCCCCATCGCCGCGTAGGCGGCGGTGTGCAGGATCGGTGAGAGCGAGTGGGCGACCGGGGAGCCCAGGACGGCGGCGCGCACTATTCGCCGTCTCCCGAGGAGCCTCCGCCGTAGTTCGCCTCGAACTCCTCCTTGAGCAGCTGGAACTCGGCCTCGTTGTCGGTGAACTTGGTGACGCCGTTCTCCGGGTCGGTGGTCACGAAGTACAGCCACGGACCCTCGGCCGGCTCCAGTGCGGCCTCGATGGCGTCCCGGCCGGGGGCGACGAACGGTCCCGGGGGCAGGCCCTTCTTGAAGTAGGTGTCGAAGCCGCTGGTGTCCTGGCGGCACAGCTCCAGCTGGTCGTTGGTCAGCGCGATGCCGTACGTGCCGATGGCGTAGAAGCAGGTGCTGTCCATACCGAGGTTCATCTCGATGTCGAGGCGGTTGTAGATCACCCGGGAGACCTTGGGCATGTCGTCCTCGCCGCCGCTCTCGGCCTGGATGATCGACGCCATCGCCATGATCTCGTTGGGGTCGTGGCCCGCCGCCTCGGAGCGCTCCACCAGCTCCATCTCCTCGGCGACGCTGTTGAACTGGGAGACCATGGCCTTGATCATCGTCAGGGCGTCGGTCTCTGGGTCGAACCGGTAGGTCTCGGGGAACAGGTATCCGGCCGGGCCCTCCACCGCGTACTCGGGCAGGCCGAGTTCGTCGGTGCGGGAGAGCGCCTCCATGAGTTCCTCCTGCGGCACGCCCGTGGCGAGGGAGAGCTCTTCGGCGACCTGGTCGTTGCGTTTGCCCTCCTTGATCGTGACCCTGCCGCCGAGGCGGTTCTCCGGGTCCAGCAGGGCGAGAACCGCGTTCTCCGCGCTCATGCCCAGGGCCAGGGAGTAGCTTCCCGGGACCAGACCGGTGCCTCTCTGCTCCTCGTCCAGGCCTTCCAGGGCGTTGGTGAACGCGCGCGGGCTGGCGACGACGCCCAGTTCGGTCAGTCCCTGACCGACGCTGAGTCCGCTCTGGTTCTCCTCGATGACGTAGACGACCTCGCCGGAGCCCTCACCGGAGAAGTCCGGGGGGAAGACGTAGGTGCGCATCACGAAGAACCCGCCGCCGCCGACGACGGCGATGAGGGCGAGGCAGAGCAGGATCACCATGCCCTTGCCGCGCCGTTTGGCCCGTCGTCCGCCGGGGGTGCGCTGCTGTTGGGCGAGCCGGGCGCGCTTGAGCTCCTTGGCCTTCTTGCGGCTGCTGCGGTCGCCGCCGTAGGCGGCGGCGATGTCGGCGAGGGCCGGTTCCTCGTAGTCGTCGTGGTCGCCCTGGTCGTCGGCCTCGGCGGGCTCCCGCGCGTCCTCCTCCGGCTCACGGTCACGCCGTCCGCGCCTGCGGCCCCGACGCGGACCCTCACCGCGGCGGCCGCGGCCACGGCCACGGCGACCGGTGGGTTCCTCCTCGGGTTCGGCCTCGGGGTCGTCCTCCGGGTCGAACCCCTCCACCGGGTCGGGGGCGACGGGGGCACCGCGCCGACGCCGGGAACGGCGGTCCCGCGGTTCCTCCCGTGTCACGTCCTCCTCGTCGCGGGCGCGACGGGGGCGCGAACGCCCCTCGTCCACGTTCACGGCGGCGAACGCACCGGTGTCGGCTGAGGAGTTCACACCCGGGAACGAACCCGAGTCGAACGCGCCGTCCTCCTCCGGAAGATCGTCGGCGAAACCACCGATGGGCTCGGGCTCGCGGCGACCACGGCGGGCGCGCCGGCCCCGGGGCTCCTCGTCGGTGATGAAGGCGCCGGTGTCGGCGGGCGGCTCGTCCACCTGGCCGCGGCGTCGGCGACCCGTCCGAGAGCCGGTCGGTTCGTCGGCGGGCGCGGGCGCGGGGGCCTCCTCCTCGGGGGCGCCGCGGTGACGGCGGCCTCGGCGGGACGTGGGCGCGAAGTCCTCGTCCTCGGGGATCGGGCCGGCCTCGTCGCGGGCGCGACGGGGGCGCGAACGCCCCTCGTCCACGTTCACGGCGGCGAACGCACCGGTGTCGGCTGAGGAGTTCACACCCGGGAACGAACCCGAGTCGAACGCGCCGTCCTCCTCCGGAAGATCGTCGAGGAAACCACCGATGGGCTCCTCGTCCCTGCGGCCACGGCCCCAACGGCCGCGTCCCCGACGGGCCGGGGGCGCCTCCTCCTCCGCGGCGGCGCGACGGCTCCGACGACCACCGCGCGGTGCGTCCTCGACCGGAGGCGTCGGTTCGGGTTCGGGTTCGGGTTCGGAGCGCCGACGGCGGCGACGCGGCGGCTCCTCCGCGACGGGGTCGGGAGCGGGCGCGGAGCCGACGGGAGAGCCGAGGCCGGCCAGGGCCGCCAGGGCGTCCTGGGTGGGGTCCTCGGAGGGCGGCGCGCTCTCCGGGCCGCCGGGGCGCCCGCCCGGAAGGGCCCCGGTGTCCTGCGGTCGTCCGGCGCCGGAGCGCGCGGCGCGGCCACCGCGCAGCGCGTCGGCGGCGCCGCGGCGGCGCGAGGAACCGGGGTCGGGTTCGGCGGGCGGCTGCGGGCGGCCTCGACCGGCGGGGGGTTGCGGATCCAGCGGGTCGTACTCCTGGTCGGGACGGGGGGCGTAGCGGGGGGTGCGGAACTCGCCCGAGGAGGGTCCGGTGCTCCGAGGCCCGGGCGTGCCCGGCTCCTCCGGCCATGAGGGACCCTCGGAGCGGGCCCGACGGCCGCGCGAGGGCGGAGGTGTCGGTTCACCGAGCGGGTCGTGATCGCGTCCGCTGTCGCGGCCGGTACGTCCACGATAGGGATTGTCGGAGTAGTCATCCCTGTCGTTCATGATTCTCCCTGGCTGGAGCGGACGATCTCGCCCGGGGGCCGGCCTGTCGACCGTTCCTGGTCCAAAGCGCTCTGTAGGAGGACGGTGGCCGCCGCCTGGTCGATGACCGTTCGACGGGCGCGACCGCCCTTGGCGCCCTTCTTGCTGAAGGAGGCTCCGGAGAGCAGATGTCCCTGTGCGGTCACCGTGGTGAGGCGTTCGTCGACCAAGCGGACGGGGACGGGGTGCAGGAGTCCGGCCAGCGCCGTCGCGAACTCCCGGGCCGACCGGGCGGCCGGCCCCTCCTCGCCTGACAGAGAGGCAGGGTAACCCACGATGACCTCACGTGCCTCCCTCTCCAGTACCAGCAGGGCGATCCGGTTCCTGTCGCCCTTGCCGCGCGGGACGGTCTCCAGGGGGCTGGCGAGGAGACCGGAGGGGTCGCTGACGGCCACGCCGATGCGGGCGTTGCCCGGGTCGACGGCCAGACGCACACCGTTCCTCACGAGGAGCGCTCCCCTGTTCCGGGGACGCGGCACGAACGGGCCGTCCCGTTACGGGCACGGCACCGCGATGGGGAAATCCTCGACACGGTGGTCCTGTTCATCAGGTGGATCGCGGGAACTCCGCGCAGACAGCCGTGTGATCGGCTGTGACGCGCCACAGTATGCCCGATTCGATGACCGTACGCAGCCTCGGTCACCGATAGCGGTCGCCGTGACACGACCCGGACCGGTTCGGTCCGTCGGCGGCCGGGTCCAGGGGTGGTCATGGGCGTCGAGTCCGAGTGTAGGTCACCCGGATCCCCTCACAGAGCGGCCGAGCGCGCCCATCGCACCGCGAAGGACGCACAGAACGACCGTCTTCGTCCCGATCATCACAGGTCGTGATGTTACCCATCGTTGTGCGATCGGGCGCGTTCCCACGTCCGTGTTGCGAAGACCACGCCGGGACGGCGACCGTGTGATGGTCGCCGCCCCGGTGCGCCGGTCCGGGCCGAACCCCTGCTCCGCCGTGGCACGCCGTCAGACGCGAGGCCGCCCTCGAAGGGGGTGACCCGCGGCCGACGTGCCCTCTCCTCGAAGACGCCTCGTCCGCGGGCCTCCGGGACCCCGTGGGCGTCCTCACGCCCCTCGCGGCCTCAGGCCCCCGCGACGCGCGCTTCGACGGCCCGCAGGGCCTCGTCGATCTTCGTGACGTCGCTACCGCCGCCCTGGGCGATGTCGGGCTTGCCCCCGCCACCGCCGCCGAGCGCGCGGGCCGCGACGCCCACGAGGTCGCCGGCCTTGACGCCGGCCTTCTGCGCCGCCTTGTTGACCGCGATCACCACGACCGGACGGTCCTTGGGAACGGCGGTCATCGCCACGACGACGGGCTCGCTCTCACCGAGGCGGCCGCGCACGTCGGCCACCAGGGCGCGCAGCTCGTCGCCGCCCGTGCCCTCCGGGGCGGTCTCCGCCACGACCAGGGCCGGACCGTGCCGCCGGGCCTTCTCCGCGATGGAGCCGGCGGCCTGGAGGACCTGGGCGGCGCGCAGCTTCTCGATCTCCTTCTCCGCGGCGCGCAGCCGGGAGACCATGGAGTCGATGCGCTCGGGCAGTTCCTCGCGCGGGGTCTTGAGCTGCTCGGAGAGCCGACCGACCAGCGCCGACTCCTTGGAGAGGCGCTTGAAGGCGTCCACACCGACCGCCGCCTCCACCCGGCGCACGCCCGAGCCGATGGAGGACTCGCCCAGGAGCTTGACGATGCCCAGTCGCGCGGTGGAGGGCACGTGGGTGCCGCCGCAGAGCTCGACGGAGTACTCGCTCATCTCCACGACGCGGACGCGGTCGCCGTACTTCTCGCCGAACATGGCCAGGGCGCCCATCTTGAGCGCGTCGTCGAGGCTCTTCTCCTCGGTGCGCACCGCGATGTCGCCGGCCAGGACGGTGTTGACCTCCTCCTCGACCTCGGACAGACGGGACTCGCCCAGCGCGTTGTCGGCGGTGAAGTCGAAGCGCAGCCTGCCGGGGCTGTTCTCCGAGCCGGCCTGGCCCGCCGACGGGCCCAGCGCGTTGCGCAGCGCGGAGTGGATGAGGTGGGTCGCCGAGTGGGAGCGCTCGATGGCGTGGCGACGGCCGGTGTCGATCGCGGCGTGCACGGTGTCGTCCACGGTGACCTCGCCGGCGCGGACGGTGCCCCGGTGGACGAACAGGCCCGGCAGGGGCTTCTGGACGTCCTCGACGTCCACGATCGCCCGACCGTCGACGGTGAGCGTGCCGGTGTCGGCCAGCTGCCCGCCGCTCTCGGCGTAGAACGGGGTGCGGTCCAGGACGATCTCGACCTTCTCGCCCTGGCGCGCGACGGGAGAGGAGATCCCGCCGACCACGATGCCCTTGACGTGCGACTCGCTCGCGGCGTCGGTGTAGCCGAGGAAGTCGGTGGTGCCGGCGCCCTCCAGCAGTCGCGCGTACAGGGAGATGTCGGCGTTGCCGAGCTTCTTGGCCTTGGCGTCGGCCTTCGCGGTGTTCTTCTGCTTCTGCATGAGCTCGCGGAAGGCCGACTCGTCGACGCTCAGCCCCTGCTCGGCCGCCATCTCCAGGGTGAGGTCGATGGGGAAGCCGTAGGTGTCGTGGAGCTGGAAGGCGTCGGAGCCGGAGAAGACGGTGCCGCCGGCGTGCCGGGTGCGCTCGGCCGCCCGGGTGAACAGGGTGGTGCCCGCGCGCAGGGTGTCGGCGAAGTTCTTCTCCTCGGTGTCGATGACACCGTGGACGACGTCGGCCTTGTCGAGCAGGTCCGGGTAGATGTCCTTCATCGCGTCGATGCTGACCGCGGTGAGTTCGTGCATGAACGCGGTCTCGGTGCCCGAGAGCAGGCGCATGTTGCGGATGGAGCGGCGCAGGATGCGGCGCAGGACGTAGCCGGCCTTCTCGTTGCCGGGCTTGACGCCGTCGCCGACCAGCATGACGGCGCTGCGCACGTGGTCGGCGACCACGCGCAGCAGGACGTCCCGCTCGTGGTCCTCTCCGTAGCGGACGCCGGCGAGGTCGGCGGCGCGGTGCAGGACACGGCCGATGATGTCGGTCTCGTAGATGTTGTCGACGCCTTGGAGGACCGCCGCGAGGCGCTCCAGCCCCATTCCGGTGTCGATGTTCTTCTTGGGCAGCTCACCGAGGATCGGGAAGCCGGACTTGTCGCCGCCCTCGCCCCGCTCGTACTGCATGAAGACGAGGTTCCAGATCTCGATGTAGCGGTTCTCGTCCGCCTCGGGACCGCCCTCGGCGCCGTACTCGGGACCGCGGTCGTAGAAGATCTCGGAGCAGGGGCCGCAGGGTCCGGGGACGCCCATCGACCAGTAGTTCTCCTCCATCCCCATGCGCTGGATGCGCTCGGGGCGCACGCCCACCTCGTCGCGCCAGATCGCCTCGGCCTCGTCGTCGTCGAGGTAGACGGTCACCCACAGCCTCTCCGGGTCGATGCCGAAGCCGCCGTCCTCGACGGGGGTGGTGACGAGTTCCCACGCCAGCGGGATCGCCTGCTCCTTGAAGTAGGCCCCGAAGGAGAAGTTGCCGAGCATCTGGAAGAAGGTGGCGTGCCGGGAGGTCTTGCCCACCTCCTCGATGTCCTTGGTGCGGATGCACTTCTGGACACTGGTGGCGGTGTCGTGGGGCGGGGTGCGCTGGCCCAGGAAATAGGGCTTGAAGGGGACCATGCCTGCGGGCACCAGCAGCAGCGTGGGGTCTTCGGCGATGAGGCTCGCCGAGGGCACCACGGTGTGTCCGTTCTTCTCGAAGAAACTGAGGAAGCGGCGCGCGATCTCTGCCGTCTCCATTGATGCCCTCCTGTGCTCGGCTCCGCCGCCCTCGGCGGGCCGGTCCCGGCCCGGGATCTGGTTGCGCGTGGTCGTTCGGTCGCCCAATGGTAGGGGGGACGACCACGCGGATGCGTGCGATTTCCTCCGCGGCCGCGGCCCGAGGGGCGCGGCCGGTGCGGGCCCCGCCCTGTTCAGGACAACGCCGGGGCCCCGGTTGTTCCAAGGCTATCGTCGTCGGCCACCGGGAAACGCCGGGTTCGCGGGGCCCTCGCCGGGTCATCGGCGTACGGCGCCCCGCGAGCGATCGGACGCCGGGGGTGGGGCCCGGCGCGGGGAACCCGCGCCGGGGAGCCGCCGCCGTGGGTGCCGAAGACCCCGGGCCCGGGAGGAGGGCGAGGGGGCTCTCGCCCCCGAGGGCGAGGGTGAGGACGACGGCGGGCGGCAGGCCCACCACGGCGCCGATGGACATCGGCACCCGGACGGCGATGACCGTGCCCGGCGTGCGGTCGGGCGTCGGGGCGGGTACCCGTGGACACTCGGGCGCGTGCGGCGGGCGCGGGGCGCCGTCGGGTCGGACCGCGGCGGGCGGCCGGGACCGGGATGCCGCGGGGGTCCGTGTCAGGCCTTCGCGTGGTGCCCGGTCCCCGCGCCACGCCCCACGGAGGGTTCCCGGAGGGTCACGGGACGTCCCGGTGCGGGACACGCCGTGGCTCCACCCGGCCCGGTTCAGTCCTCGGGGAGTTCGCGCCGCGCACCGGGCGGTAGGGCCCGTCCCCGTCGGGGAGCGTAGGCCCGCAGGAGTTCCTCCTCCTGTTCGCGGACGGCGTCGGCCAGGTCCTCGTTGAGTTCGCGCAGGGCGCCCCGGTACTCGCCGACCCGGCCCTCGACGCGCTCGGCGATCCCGCCGGGGGTGAGCGCGCGGCGGGCCCGGTGGACGCGGTGCACCGCGTAACCGCCCAGGGCCGCGCCGGCCGCGAGGTAGAACAGTCGGCCGATCATCGCGATCCCCTCCGGCGGCGACCGCGCACGACCGCCAGGGCGCGCCGCTGTCCGAGGACCCGGCGGACCCCGTAGGACAACGACGCCACCTTCACGAGGGGGCCGGTGACCACCGAACGGGTCAGCGCGGTCATGGTGGCCACGTCCTCGCTCGTGGCCTGGGCGTTGGCGGTGATCTCCTCGACGCGCTCCAGCGAGGTGTTGGCGCGTTCGACCGTGGCGACGACGTCGTCCATCAGGGGCGGGGTGCGATCGCCCAGTTCCGAGACCACCGCCGTCGCGGCGTTGATGAGCTTGATCAGTTTGACGAGCGCCACGCACATGAACGTGGCGAGCACCGCCCAGACCACCGCGGCGACGAGCGCGGCGACCTCTCCTCCGGTAAGCATGCGGGCTCCGTAAGGCGGATAGGGGTCACTTCGAGGGTTGTACGCGCCTCGGCCTCTCGCGCGCGTGCGCCGGGAACGTCGAGGGCCGGGCCGCCCCGTCGGCGTGCCGGGGTTCGGGCGTACCGTGGGGGACGGGTTCCGGCCGACCATATCGCGTCGGGCCGACGGGCGCGCGTAGGCCTCGCCGACACACCCGGTGGACATGGCCGGTGCGGGACGAGGTCGTCGACGTCCTCCCTCTCCTCGGGGAGAATGACCGTGGAGCGGGATCTTCACTACGATGTCCGGACACTCCACCACCCGCCGGCTTTCAGAAGCATCGCGACAGGACACCCATGAGCCCTCGTTCTCCCCGAGAGATCTCCGTACTGGTACCGGAGCACCTTCCTCCGCTGTATCCGGACGACCCGACACGGATAGGCCCCTATCTCGTCCTCGGGCGGTTGGGGCAGGGGGCCACCGGGACGGTCTACGCCGCGGTGGACGCCTCCTCCCCCACCGCGAACGATCGGCTCATCGCCGTGAAGGTCCTGCGCGACCCCGGTCCGGACCGCGAGGCGCTCGTGCGGCGGTTGACCGCCCTGACCCGGGTGGATCCGACGCGCGTGGTGGTGCCGACGACCTTCGACGGGCGGTCCGAGCGACCGTGGCTGTCGATGCCCTACATGGAGGGCGAGCGGCTGTCCCACTACGTGACCAAACGGGGCGGGGTGGGCACCGGAAAGCTCATCGCGCTGGCCGTGGGGCTGGCGGACGGCCTCTCGGCGCTGCACGGTCGGGGCGTGGCGCACGGGTCGCTGAACCCGGAGAAGGTGCTGCTCGAATCGCACGGGCCGCACATCATGGACTGCGCGGTCTCCGAGGTGGACCCGAACGGTCCGGGCGTCACCTGGATGAGCCCCGAACGCTTCCGCGGGGCGGAGGCCTCCCCCGCCGCCGACGTCTTCGCCTGGGGCGCCGTCATCGCGTTCGCCGGTACCGGGCGGCTGCCCTTCGGTCCGGGTGAGCCGGAGGAGATCGCCCGGCGGGCCGAGAGCGGCGACCACAACCTGACCGGCCTGGTCAAGGGGCTGGTGCCGGTGGTGAAACGGGCCCTGGACCCCGATCCGGAGGCACGGCCGAGCCTGCGGGAGGTGATCGGCGCGGTCATCGCGGTCTGGCAGCGGGAGAACGGCCGCGAGGACGCCGAGGTACCCGACCGCGATCGGCTGGCCGCCCTGCTGGAACGCGAGTGGAGCGCGGTCGAACCGGCCCAGCGGGTGCCCAGGGTGATCCGGCTGGAGGGGCGCGCACCCCGGGAGCGATCGCTGCGGAAACCGATCATGGTGGGCGCGGGCGCGCTCGCGGTGGTCCTGGTCGGCGCGGGCGTGTGGGGGGTCTCCCGACTGGTGGGCCCCTCGGACGACGAGGCGCTGGTCTCCGACGCCGTGGATGAGGAGCCCGCCGCGAGCCCCTCCCCGGAGGAGCCCCGGACCCTGGTGGTGCGGTTCGACCCGGCCGAGCAGGAGGAGGTCCTGGAGGGCCCGTGGGTCTACACGCCCGTGGACCGTGACGACGAACCCGAACGCGGCCAGGGCGTGCCCACCCACCAGGAGTGGGCCGAGCAGTGGGAGGAGGCGGGGGAGGCCGACGACGCGGTCATCTCCCCCGAGGCCGAGGTGTTGTGCGCGAAGTTCTGCGCCGCTCCGGAACACGTCTTCCTGGACGAGGAGGGGCGCGGCACCTGGGAGCTGACCGGCCGCGACTTCATCGACTACCTGTCCTGGGGACCGGTGGTGATCGTCGAGGTCACCTTCTCCGACGAGGAGCCCGAGGGCGACGGACCCCGGGAGATCGTAGGGATCACGGAGTTGTTCACCGATTGAGGCGTGTTCCGCGGGTGCCGCCCGTCGCCCTTCACGGGCGGCCGGCGGCCCTGTTCTTCGGAGTCGCCTCCTCCGCCGGCCCTCGGAACCCCGTGGGCGCGCGAGCCGCCTGGGGACGCCTCGCGCGGTGGGGGGTCACCCGCCGCGCAGAACGCCCTTGATGCGTCGCAGGACCTCGGAGATGCGGCGTTCGGCGCCGTGTTCGGTCGGCCGGTAGTACTCGCGGTCGGTGAGGCCCTCGGGCGCGTGCGTCTGGGGCGCGACCCCGCCCGGGTAGTCGTGGGCGTAGCGGTAGCCCTTGCCGTGGCCGAGGTCGGCGGCGCCCTTGTAGTGGCCGTCCCGCAGGTGGGAGGGGACCGGCCCGGCGTTGCCCTTGCGCACGTCGGCCATGGCGGCGTCGATGGCGGTGATGACGGCGTTGGACTTGGGCGCCAGGCTGATGTGGATCACCGCCTGGGCGAGGTTGATGCGCGCCTCCGGCATGCCGATGAGTTCGACCGCCTGTGCGGCGGCCACGGCCGTCTGGAGCGCGGTGGGGTCGGCCATGCCGACGTCCTCGCTGGCGTGCACGACGATGCGGCGAGCGATGAACCGGGGATCCTCCCCCGCCTCGATCATGCGGGCCAGGTAGTGCAGGGCCGCGTCGGGGTCACTGCCGCGCATGCTCTTGATGAACGCGCTGACGACGTCGTAGTGCTGGTCTCCGGAGCGGTCGTAGCGCACGGCGTGGCGGTCCACGGCGCTCTCGACGTGCTCGGCGGTGATCTCCACCGGTTCGGCGGCGGGCGGCCCGGCCACGAGGGCGCCGGCCTCCAGGTAGGTGAGGGAGCGCCGGCCGTCGCCGCCGGCCAGCCGCACCAGGTGGTCGGCGGCCTCGTCGGTGAGCGTGTAGCGCCCGTCCAGTCCGCGTTCGTCGGTCAGCGCGCGCGACAGCAGGACACGCACGTCGGCGTCGTCCAGGGATTCCAGGGTCAGCAGCAGGGAGCGGGACAGCAGCGGGCCGACCACGGAGAAGAAGGGGTTCTCGGTGGTGGCGCCGATGAAGCTGACCCACCGGTTCTCCACCGCGGGCAGCAGGGCGTCCTGCTGGGTCTTGTTGAAGCGGTGGACCTCGTCGACGAACAGCAGGGTGCGGGTGCCGTTCATGCCCATGCGCCGGCGGGCCTCCTCGATGACCGCGCGCACGTCCTTGACCCCGGCGTTGACCGCGGACAGTTCCACGAAGCGACGCCTGGTGGCCTTGCTGACCACGGTGGCCAGGGTGGTCTTGCCGGTCCCCGGCGGACCCCACAGGAACACGGACATGGGCGCGTCGTCCTCGACCAGGCGGCGCAGCGGACTGCCCGAGCCCAGGAGGTGGCGTTGGCCCATGACCTCGTCGAGGGTGCGCGGCCGCATGCGCACGGCGAGCGGCTCCTGTCCCCTGGCGGCCTCGGCCCCGGCGTCGTCGAACAGTGTTTCGGACACCCGCCCAGGGTAGGCGGTGACGACGACCGTCCGTGTCCGAACGCGCGGACCGGGTGGGTTCTCAGGCGGCCGGGCGGCGCATCCGGGCGATGAGGATCGCGATGTCGTCGCCGCGCCCGGCCGGGGCCATCTCCGCCAGCACGTGGGAGGCCCCGTCGGGGTCCTCGCAGTGTTCGGACAGCGCGGCGCCGACCGTGGCCAGTCCGTCCTCCATGCGCACCTCGCTGCTCTCCACCAGCCCGTCCGAGCAGATCAGCAGGGTGGTGGACGGGTCCAGGACCCGGGTGGTGACGGTGTACTCGGTGTCGGGGAGCACGCCCAGGGGCGGTCCGGTCTCGGGTTCCCACGTCTCGAAGCCGTCGAGGTCGGCGAGCACCACGGGCGGTTGCCCCGCCCAGGCGGCCTGCATGATGCCCTTCTCCCGGTCCAGGACGAGGTAGCCGCAGGTGGCGAAGACGATCTCGCCGGTGTCGGTGAGCAGCCGGTTGGTCTCCCCCAGGACGACGCCGGGATCGGACTGGTTGCTGGCGTAGGCGCGAAAGGCCACCCGGATCTGGCCCATGGCGGCCGCGGCCTCGACACCGTGTCCCTGCACGTCGCCGACCAGCAGACCGACCTTGCCGCCGGGAAGTTCGATGACGTCGTAGAAGTCGCCGCAGATCCGCCAGTCGGCGCGGGAGGGAAGGTACTTGGTGGCGATGTCCAGGTCGGGGAAGCTGGCCACCTCGCGGGGCAGCATGCGCCGTTGGACGGCGTCGGCCAGCTCCAGTTCGGCCTGTTGGGCCTTGATCCTCTGTAGGGCCTGGCCGGCCAGGCCGGCGAAGGTCAGCATGAGGGCGCGCTCGTCGCGGCTGGCGTGGTGGGGACGGTCCCACACCATCTGCCACACCCCCAGGGCCACCTTGCTGTCACCGAAGATCGGCACGGTCGCCCAGGCCTGTGACTTGGAGTCGTTGTGGCGCATGAGGTCGACGGCGGTCGGAAAACGGCTGATGACCTCGGCCCGGCTCTCGAAGAAGCGCGGTTGGCGGTCCTGGATGACCGCGCCCATCGGATAGTTGGTGTCGTCGGCGCGGCGACCGTCTATGAGGCCGACGTTGCCGCGTTCGCGGGTGCCGGGCGAGGTGCGCAGGACGTTGTCCTCCACGTACATGGCCACCGCCATGTGACCGCCGAAGATCGGCAGGAACTCCTCGCTGAGCAGGTCCATGACCTTGTCGACGGTGGTGGCCGAGACGAGTTTGGAGGACAGTTCCGTGACCAGACGGCCGTGCTCGGCCTCGGTGCGACGGCGGTCGGCGAGCCTGCGGACGAGCTGGACGTGCTCGGTGACGTCGTCGACGATGCCGACCAGGCGGTCGGGGTCACCGGACACGAACCGGGCGCGGACGTGAAGGGAGCGTTCGTCTCCGAGGCGGTCGAAGACGCGGAAGCGCTGTTCGTAGTCGCGGCCGGCGAAGGAGGTCGCCATGGCGTCGCGGACCCGGGCGATGTCGTCGGGGTGGACGCGCTCCAGGATGCGGTCGAGTTCGCGGTCGTTGCCGGCCAGGAGCGAGCCGAGCGGGGTCGGGCCGAAGAGTTCGCGCAACCGCCCGGTGCCCAGGTCCAGACTCCACAGGACGGAGTCGGAGTTGTCCGTGCGCAGTTCACCGATGACCCGCAGGTCGGTCTCCTCGGTGGAGAGGACGTGCACGAGGACGATCGCGGCGTCGTCGTCGGGAAGGAGGCGCACCTCGGCCTCGGCCAGGTGGAACGCCTTGGCGGTGATGGAGATCTTGAGCCGCCGGGGGCGGTGCCCGTTGAGGGACTCCCGGTGGAAGCGGGCGGCGGCGCGGCCCTCCTCCTCTTCCAGGAGGTCGAACCAGCGGTGTCCCGCGAGATCGCCCTCCTCCCGGTCGAAGAGTTCGCGGAAGGAGACGTTGGCATGCCGGATCGAGCCGTCGGCCGAGGTGAGCACCATGGGCTCGGGTGCGTGGAAGAACGCCCCCGTGAGCTCGCCCTCCGAACCACCGCCTGTAGCACGTTCTACGTTCACGGACTCAATCCTCATGTCGTCTCGGACGTCACACCCGTGTCCGAGCACGGTCACCCCTGCGGACATTCCGATTCGGCTCATTCTAGTGTCGGGGGCGAAACGGTCTCCGAGTCGCTCATCGGGGAGACCGGCTCCGTCTCCATCTCGTGTCACCCGTGGGACCTCGTGCGATAGGGGTCGGCGCGGTTCACCGTCATGGGGATGATCGGTGTGCGGCGACCCCGGAGGTCTCTGACGACCGATCTCAGGTCACGAATCGTTACGCTCGCGTGACTCGACGGCGCAGAAAGCACTCCACCACCATTCCGCCCCCCGGCGAGGAGGGCTCCCCCGTGGTGCGGCGCGTTCACTCCCGAGAACACGGGCACCGGACGATGGGGAAGGGTGATTCGCCCCCAACGGTAGGGGATGTGCGGCCCCGGCGCATCCGGACAGGTCGTTCGAGGCCATGTTCGGCCAGGTTTTCCCGAAAAACCCGAACGATTACATCACGTAGGCGTCTTATGACCGTTTCTTCCGGGTAAAGAGGGGCTCACGGAGAAGCGGGGGTGACGCGTGCGAACGCGTCACCCCCGCTCATCCGTCCCGATGTCCTCGCCTCCGGGTCGATCGGAGGGCGGGACGGGGAGGGGTTCAGTCGCCGTGGCGGTACTCGCGGCCGGGGTCGCCCAGGAGAGGGGCGCCGGCGGCGCGCTGGTCGGCGATGATCCGACCCTGGCGCAGGACCGCGTCGCGTTCGGCGGGGGTGAGGTCGTCCGGGATCGGGTCGGATTCGGTGCGGTCGGTCATCGTGGGCTCCATTCGGGTGTGGCGGCGGGTCGCGCGTGGTCCCGCGGCCGGGCGTTCGCGGGGGTGGGGCCCGATCCGACCGAGGGGCCGGTGGGCGATCGCCTCGGCACCGCCGCCCGGGACGGGGTCCGGATCGGGGACCCGGTGGCGGTGGACGAGGGCGTCCGGCATCCGCGACATCGGGCCGGGGCGCGGGCCCGGACCGTCACGGCCCCGGTGGGGTTCGAGCAGCGGTAGCACGCCATGCGCACACCTCCAGGAATACCGGGCGGGAGACCCGGCACCGCGCGTCGTCGGAACGGTCGCCCTGTGGCCGTGATCGCGGATCCGGACCACTCGGCACCACGCCCGGCCGGAACGGAGTGGGGCACACTGGACGTGTGACCGCCAACCGCTCCACCACCCACAAGCCGACGCGGAACCGTGGACTTTATGGGGGCTAAAGCCTTGCGTGTGACGACAGTAACCCACCCTTTCGCGTGGCGCAATAGGGGGGCTAAAGTCCACAGTGGAGCACCCGAAGTGAGGATTCCCCTTGGACGCACGGACACTGCACGACATCGCGGCCATCGCCGACCCGCTGGACAGAGCCCGCGCCGCGTCGGCCGCCATGACGACACTGCAAGCACAGAGCGTCGAACTCTCCCGTATCCGACGAGGCGCCATCATCGAGACCCAACAAGCCGGGATGCGGCAGGAGGACATCGCCAGACACCTGGGGGTCTCACCCGGCCGGATCTCCCAGATGAAGAAGGCGGGCTCCGAGGAACCCGCCCACAAGGCGCCCGCCGGGCCGGTCGGACCGAGGCCCCGCGTCCTCGTGCAACGCGCCCTGCCCACGCCTCCGAGCACACGCGGCTCGAAGTCGCTGTACCTCACCGAAGCCGGGCAACAGGGACTCACCCCGGAACGGAGGATGCTGTTCGTCGGGCAGGAGCCCGCCAACGAGCACGTCGCCCTGGGGCTGCGCGTCGAAGCCGGTGACAGCGTGATCGCCCGGCGGAAGATGTTCTGGGCCGACGGGGTCCCGGTCCGGATCTCCACGTCGTACTTTCGTGTGGACGTCGGCGAGAACACCAGACTGGACGGAGAGGGTTTCGTGCTGCCGACCCTCCAGGCCGCGATCGAGGATCTCGGCCACCGGTTCGACCACGCCGTGGAGACCCTGACCGTGCGCCCGGCGACCCCCTACGAGGCCGACCTGTTGGAGATCCCGGGTGAGTGGGTGGTGCAGGTCCTGCGCGTCGGTCACTCCACCGAGGACGTCCCGATCCACGCCCTGGAGACGATCTGCGCCGCGTCCCGCCACACGTTCCCGATCGGGCAGGCCCTCGGTAGCGACCACTTCTGATCCGGCGCGGCGGACGCCCACGCCGGATCACGCTCGCGGAGCACGGCCGGGATCCCGACCGGCCGTCGGAGCCCCGGCATCCGCCCGTCGGGCACTTCGGCCCGTTCCGTACGGCCGGGGTGTCGCGAGCGGGTGGACGACGGTTCGTCCGCGTTCGCGCCCTCCCCTTCCGAGAAGACCCACGACCGCGGAGACGGCGGTCGGGGCTCCGGTGCCATCGGCCCCCGGCGGCGATGGACGGGTTCCCGGCCGTCGAGCCGGCGACGTTTCCGAGAGGTCCCCGGGTCCGGCCCGACGACGAGGGCCCCGGTCTCGCGACCGGGGCCCCGCGCTCACACGTGGTCCTACTTCTTCTGCTCGCCCGGGGGCAGCACCGACCGCACGTGGATGTCGCGGAGCTGCTTGTCCGACACGGCGGAGGGCGCGCCCATCATCAGGTCCTGGGCGTTCTGGTTGAGCGGGAACGCGATCGTCTCGCGGATGTTGGGCTCGTCGGCGAGGAGCATGACGATCCGGTCCACGCCCGGGGCGATGCCACCGTGCGGCGGGGCCCCGAACTTCAGCGCCTTGAGCATGCCGCCGAACTCGGCCTCCACCGCGTCCTCGTCGTACCCGGCGATCTCGAACGCCTTGTACATGATCTCGGGCGAGTGGTTCCGGATCGCGCCCGAGGACAGCTCCACACCGTTGCAGACGATGTCGTACTGCCACGCCAGGATGTCCAGCGGGTCCTGGGTCTCCAAGGCCTCAAGGCCGCCCTGGGGCATCGAGAACGGGTTGTGGCTGAACTCGATCGCGCCCTCGTCCGAGCGCTCGAACATCGGGAAGTCCACGATCCAGCAGAAGCGGTAGACCTTCTCCTCGAAGTGTCCCGCGCGCTTGCCCGCCTCGACCCGGACCGGCGCCATGATGCGGTTGATCTCCGCGTCGTCCTCGCTCGCGCAGAAGAACAGGCCGTGGCCCGGACCCGCCTCCAGGGTGGAGAGCAGCTCGTCGGAGATCTCGGTGACGAACTTGGCGATGGGACCGGTCAGCTCGCCGTTCTCGCCCACCTTCAGCCAGGCCAGACCCTTGGCGCCCTGCTCGACCGCGAAGTCGCCGATGCCGTCGAAGAACTTGCGCGGCTGACCGCCGACCTCGGGAACCGCCAGGGCACGGACCTTCTTGCCCGCGAAGGCCCGGAAGTCCGTCTTGCCGAACAGCTCGGTGACGTCGAGCATCTTCATCGGCACGCGCAGGTCGGGCTTGTCGGTGCCGTACCACTGGAGGGCGTCCCGGTAGGCGATGCGCGGGTACGGGGAGGTGATCTCCCAGCCCTCGGAGAACTCGCGGAAGACGTCGGTCATCACCTTCTCGATGACCTCGAACACGTCCTCCTGCTCGACGAAGCTCATCTCGACGTCGAGCTGGTAGAACTCACCCGGCGAGCGGTCCGCGCGGCTGTCCTCGTCGCGGAAGCAGGGCGCGATCTGGAAGTAGCGGTCGAACCCGGCGATCATCAGCAGCTGCTTGAACTGCTGCGGCGCCTGCGGCAGCGCGAAGAACCTGCCCGGGTGCAGCCGGGACGGCACCAGGAAGTCGCGCGCGCCCTCGGGGCTGGAGCTGGTGAGGATCGGGGTCTGGAACTCGTTGAAGCCCAGGGCCGTCATCTTCTGGCGGATCGAGGCGATCACGCGCGAGCGCAGCATGATGTTCTCGTGCATCCGCTCCCGGCGCAGGTCCAGGAAGCGGTAGGTGAGACGGCGCTCCTCGGAGGTGTTGTCCTCCGGGAACACGGTGAGCGGAAGCTCCTCGGTGGTACCGAGGACCTCGAAGTCGACGGCGTCGATCTCGATCTCGCCGGTGGGCAGGTTGGGGTTGACGTTCTCGCCGCTGCGGGCCGTCACCTCACCGGTGACACGGATGACCGTCTCCTTGGAGACCCGGCTGAGCTGCTCGAACACCGGTGACTCGGGACGTGCCGTGAGCTGGGTGATGCCGTAGTGGTCACGCAGGTCGACGAAGAGCAGACCGCCCAGATCGCGGCGATTGTGCACCCAACCGGAGAGGCCGACCCGCTCCCCGACATGCTCCTTGCGGAGCTGACCACACGTATGAGTCCTGTAACGATGCATGAGTTACCAAGTCCACTAGCTACACGGCTGGGCGAGGGTGCCGGGAGACCGGTTCGGCCCCGGACAAGGGCACGGCATGGCCCTGAACATCTGGAATCCTACCGGTAACACCACCACCCGGCCTCCTGATCACCGAGGGAGCGGACGGGGCGGCGGCGGACGGTCAACCGGTGATATCGCGCAGGTACGGATTGGTGGCGCGCTCGCGGCCGACGGTGGTGGCGGGGCCGTGACCGGGCAGGACACGGGTGTCGTCGTCGCGCGAGAGCACCGCGTCGGTCAGGCTGCGCGCCATGGCGGCCGAGTCTCCGCCGGGGAAGTCGGTACGGCCGATGGAGCCGGCGAAGACCAGGTCACCGGCGAACATCACCGGAACGCCGTCCTCGCTGCGGGTGGTGTAGACGACCGAACCCGGGGTGTGACCCGGGGTGTGCGCGACGGTGTACTCCACCCCGGCCAGGGCCAGCACGTCGCCGTCGGCGACCTCGATCAGGCGGCTCGGCTCGCGGTGCGGGCCCGGGCCCAACAGAGCCGACAACTGCGCGGCGAACGCGGCGTCCACCCCCTTGCCCGGCTCGGTGAGCAGGTCGCGGTCGGCCGCGTGCAGGTACACCGGGATGCCGTGGGCGTCGGCGATCTCGGCCGCCGACCAGACGTGATCGAAATGCCCGTGGGTGAGCAGGATCGCGACGGGGGTCAACCGGTGCTCGGCGAGGACCTTGGCCACCGGTTCGGCCGCGTCCTGTCCAGGATCGACGATGACGCACTCACCGTCCGGGGCCGCCGCGGGCACATAGCAGTTCGCGGCGAGGGGTCCGGTGGGAAGCGCGGCGATGAGCACGGCGGATGACGTCCTGTCCTCGGATCGGTGTCGTGGCGCCCGGGGGCGATCGCGGCCTCGGGTAGGTGAGAGCCTACCGACGCGGGCGGGGACGGGCGACCGAATGAGCACATGTGTGCGCTCTTTTGATCACCATTCGATCACCGCACACGCCCGGACTCTTTGCCAAAGCGCGTGGTAATGCCATATTGGTCACCGTCCCGTGTGCACCGTGGCCCCGACCTGCGCCTCCTTCGGAAAAGGGGACCGCCGGCCCCCGGCAGCGGTCGGCACTACTGAGGACACCGATGACGGGCCCCGGAAAAAGCCCGCACGGATGGATGAGACACGGCGCGTCGTCATCATCGGATCGAATGGATACCCTGCTCTGCACAGTGGTCTCCATCATGGCTCGGCGAGAGACACCGCGACGACCCGAACCCGCTCTCGCGGGTTCATGACAGCAGGAGGACACGGTGACCACGGACCCTTGGGGCCGCGTAGACGACGACGGCACGGTCTACGTGCGCACGAGCGAAGGCGAGCGGGTCGTCGGATCGTGGCAGGCGGGGGAGCCGGAGGAGGCCCTGGCCTTCTTCCGCCGAAAATACGACTCACTGGTCACCGAGGTGGAGCTGCTGGAGAAGCGGCTGAAGACCACCGACCTGTCCGCCGCCGCCGCGATGTCGAACATCGACAAGCTCCGCTCCGCGGTGCGGGAGGCGCACGCGGTCGGTGACCTGGACGCCCTGACCCGACGGCTGGACGCGTTGGCCGACCGCGCCGAGGAGCGCAAGGTCGAGCAGAAGCAGGCCCAGGAGCAGGCCCGCGTCGAGGCCCGCGAGATCAAGGAGCGGATCGTCGCCGAGGCCGAACGGGTCGCGGCGGAGACCACGCACTGGAAGTCCGGCGGCGAGCGGATGCTCCAGCTGATCGAGGAGTGGAAGAAGGCCCCCCGGGCCGACCGGCCCACCGAGCAGGCGCTGTGGAAGCGCATGTCGGCGGCGCGCAACTCCTTCTCCAAGCGGCGCAAGGCCTACTTCGCCAACCTGGACCAGGAACGCGAGTCGGTGCGGGCCGAGAAGGAGCGCATCGTCGCCGAGGCCGAGACCCTGGCCGAGTCCACCGAGTGGGGCGAGACCGCCCGCGCCTACCGCGACCTGATGCAGCGGTGGAAGCAGACCGGCCGCGCGGACCGGACCAGCGAGGACCGCCTGTGGGCCCGGTTCAAGGCCGCCCAGGACCGGTTCTTCGACGCGCGCAACGCGACCTTCGCCGAGCGCGACGCGGAGCTGCGGGTCAACGCCGACGCCAAGGAGAAGATCCTGGCGGAGGCGCAGACGGAGGTCCGCGCCCTGATCTCCGACCCGCGCCGGGCCCGCGCCCGGCTGCGCGACTTCCAGGAGGCCTGGGAGGAGGCCGGCGAGCTGCCGCGCGATGTGCGCGACCGGTTCGAAGGGGCCTTCCGCCAGGTCGAGGACGAGGTCCGGCGGGCGGAGGAGACCGAGTGGGAGCGTAAGAACCCCGAGGCCCGGGCGCGCGCCGCGGCCACGGTCGGACAGCTCTCCACGGCGATCGCCGATCTGGAGAAGAAGCTGGAGAAGGCGCGGGCGAACAACGACGCCCGTCGCGTCAAGGAGTTCGAGGAGGCGCTGGAGGCCCGCCGTTCGTGGCTGGCCGAGGCGGAGAAGGCGCTCGACGACCTGAGCTGAGGCCTTTCCCCCAGGGCGGGTCCGTGTCCGAAGGGGCACGGGCCCGTCTTTTCGCGTTTGCACGGACTCGGGGGGATCTCCTCCCCCTTCCTCCCGTCCCCCGCCCCGGTCCTAGCGATGCGCGTCCAGCCGGTAGACGGTCGCCCCGGGAGAGGTCCCGATGTCGGGCGTCTCCCCGGGCGCGTGGTCCCCGGGCGCGTGGTCCCCGGGCGCGTGGTCCCCGGGCGCGTGGTCCCCGGTCTCCTCCGGCGTCGGCCGGGGCCCGCGGGACCTGACGTGGCTCGCGATCCCCCCTCCGGCGAGGGCCAGGATCCCGAGCAGGCCGACCGCGGTCACACCGGTCCACAGGGGGGACAGCCGCTTGCGCACCTCGTGCTCCTGTGACGCGCAGGAGGTCAGCACCCCCTCCGCCCCGGAGCGCAGGCACACGGTCGACACCGGACGCGACGCCCCCTCGGGGACCCCGGTCAGTTCGCCGGTGAGTTTCAGCGAGGCCCGCTCCCCCGCCGCCAACGGCCGCGCCCAGACGACCCGGTCGCCGTCCACCTCGGCCCCCTCCGTGCCCCCGACATAGCGCATGGTGGTGGGCAGGAAGTGGACGACCTCGGCCTCGGACACGTCCGACGCTCCCGAGTTGCGGACCTTGATCGTGTACTCCACCCGGTCCCCGGGGTCCAGCCGCTCCCGTTCGGCGCTCTGCAACGTCACGTGCAGGCTCTCCGCGCCGGGGACGACCTCCTTCGCCCCCACCGGTTCCGGCGCCTGGATCCCCGGCAGGGACACGAGCGCGGCCAGGCCCACCGCTGACATCGCCGCCGCTACGACCATGGTGCTTCCTCCACGTACAGAACATAACTATATGTATTTATTTAATAACACAGAGTATTGGCCTTGGACGTGCGCCATGCCCGCGGAACACGGACGAGGGGGTGGGCGACCGGTCGGTCGCCCACCCCCTCGTCGTCGGTGCGTCGAGCCTCAGGCCCCCGCGAACGACCGCAGCGCGGCTGCGCGGTCGGTGCGCTCCCAGGTGAACTCCGGCAGCTCGCGGCCGAAGTGGCCGTAGGCGGCGGTCTTGGAGTAGATGGGACGCAGCAGGTCCAGGTCCCGCACGATCGCGGCCGGACGCAGGTCGAAGACCTCCTTGACGGCCTTCTCGATCAGCTCCGGGGACACCTTCTCGGTGCCGAAGGTCTCGATGAACACGCCGACCGGGTGCGCCTTGCCGATGGCGTAGGCGACCTGGACCTCGGCGCGCTCGGCCAGCTCGGCCGCGACGATGTTCTTGGCGACCCAGCGCATCGCGTAGGCGGCCGAACGGTCCACCTTCGACGGGTCCTTGCCGGAGAAGGCGCCGCCACCGTGACGGGCGTAGCCGCCGTAGGTGTCCACGATGATCTTGCGGCCGGTCAGGCCGGCGTCGCCCATCGGGCCGCCGATCTCGAAACGACCGGTCGGGTTGACCAGCAGGCGGTAGTCGTCGGACTCCAGGCCGAAGGCGGTCACCACCGGCTCGATGACGTGCTCGCGGATGTCCGGGGCGAGCAGCTCCTCCAGGCTGATGTCGGCGGAGTGCTGGCTGGAGACCACGACCGTGTCCAGGCGGACCGGGGTCTGGCCGTCGTACTCGACCGTGACCTGGGTCTTGCCGTCGGGGCGCAGGTAGGGCACGGTGCCGTTGCGGCGGACCTCGGCCAGGCGCTCGGCCAGCGAGTGGGCCAGCTTGATCGGCAGCGGCATCAGCTCCGGGGTCTCCCGGTTGGCGTAGCCGAACATCAGGCCCTGGTCGCCCGCGCCCTGACGGTTGAGGGCGTCGTCCTCGTGCTCGACCCGGGCCTCGTAGGCGGTGTCGACACCCTGGGCGATGTCGGGGGACTGGGCGTCGATGGAGACGTTGACCCCGCAGGAGTCACCGTCGAACCCCTTGGCGGACGAGTCGTACCCGATCCGGAGGATCGTCTCGCGCACGATGGCGGGGATGTCGACGTAGGTCTGGGTGGTGACCTCACCCGCGATGTGGACCTGACCGGTGGTGATCAGCGTCTCGACGGCGACCCGGCTGGCGGGGTCGTGGGTGAGCATCGCGTCGAGGATCGCGTCACTGATCTGGTCGGCCATCTTGTCGGGATGGCCCTCGGTGACCGACTCGGAGGTGAAAAGGCGGCGGGACACGTTGCGTGACTCCTTGCAGCGGCTGCTGGCTGACATGGGACGGCGCGGCACGACGCGCCCGACGACCTGCCGGGACGGTCAATACCGACCGATGCGGTTGGTTATCGGTCCACTGTAACGGGACCGGTGGGGACGGGGACCCCCGGACGACCTCGTGGGTCGCGGGTGCCCGATGGAAGTGTGTCGTACCGGACGGTGGGAAATCCAGTCCCGGAGCCCTGCGGGTCACCGGGATGAACGTTCTCCCACGAGGTCCCACACCCGATCGGCGAGGTCCTCCTTGGGCCCGTGCGGGATCTCCACGGCGGTGCCCTCGGAGCCCAGGACGACGGCCTGGTTGTCCTCGGTGCCGAAGGCGCGGCCCCCGCCGACCTGGTTGACCACGAGCAGGTCACAGCCCTTCCTGGCCAGTTTGGCACGACCGTTGGCGAGGACGTCGTCGGTCTCGGCGGCGAAACCGACGATGATCTGCCCGGTGCCCTCCCGCTTCCGGGCGGCCACCAGGCCGGCCAGGACGTCGGGGTTCTCGACCAGTTCGATGGGCGCGGGCGCGGTACCGGACTTCTTGATCTTGGAGATGACGCTGGCGGCGGGCCGGAAGTCGGCCACGGCGGCGCTCATCACGATGACGTCGGCGTCGACGCGCTCGGCCTCCATGGCCTCCGCCAGTTCCACGGCCGAGGTCACCGGGACCACCCGCGCCCCGGCCGGGTCGGACAGGGAGACGTTGGCGGCGACCAGCGTCACGTCGGCGCCCCGGGCGACCGCGGTGCGGGCCAGGGCGTAGCCCTGTTTCCCGGAGGAGTGGTTGCCGATGAAACGGACCGGGTCGATGGACTCGCGGGTCCCTCCGGCGGAGATGACCACGCGGCGCCCGACGAGGTCGGGAACGGCCGCGCCGCGGCGCAGGGCCAGCCGGGCGGCCTCGAAGAGCTCGGCCGGTTCGGGCAGGCGCCCCCGGCCGGTATCGGCTCCGGTGAGCCGGCCCACGGCCGGGTCCAGGACGATCGCGCCGCGCGAGCGCAGTGTCCCGACGTTGGCCCGCGTGGCCGGGTGCTCCCACATCTCGGTGTGCATCGCGGGTGCGAACACCACCGGACAGCGGGCGGTCAGCAGGGTGTTGGTCAACAGGTCGTCGGCGAGGCCGGCGGCGGCCTTGGCCAGGATGTTGGCGGTGGCCGGGGCGACGAAGACGAGGTCGGCGGACTGGCCGATGCGCACGTGCGGGACCTCGTGCACCGTGGCCCACACCCCGGTGACCACGGGTTGCCCGGACAACGCCGCCCAGGTGGGCTCACCGACGAAGCGCAGGGCCTCGTCCGTGGGCACGACCCGGACGCGATGGCCGGACTCGGTCAGTCGGCGGAGCAGTTCGCACACCTTGTAGGCGGCGATACCGCCGCCGACGCCGAGGACGACCTGGGGCTTGTTTCCTGTGTCACTCACAGACAGGAGTTCTACCAGGTCGGTTCTCAGGTGCCCTCGAAGGGCTCCGCGGTGAGGAGACCGGACTTGATCTCGCGCAGGGCGATGGACAGCGACTTCTCCTGCACCTGGGTCTCGACCAACGGGCCGACGTACTCCAGCAGCCCCTCGCCCAGCTGAGCGTAGTAGGCGTTGATCTGGCGGGCCCGCTTGGAGGCCATGGTGACCAGGCTGTACTTGCTGTCCACCAGATCGAGCAGATCGTCGATCGGCGGGTTGGTGATGCCTTCGGCGACGGGCTCGGTTCCAGCCACTTTCGATTACCCCCAGGAAGGTTCGGATGCGAGGTGCGGTGTACCAGGGTACGCGGGCCCGGCGGTGCCGGCGCCGTTATCACACCTCGGACGCGGTGATCAACGCTAGCAGTTCGGCGCACACGTCCTGCACGGACGTGTTGACCAGGGTGGTGTCGAACTCCTTCTCGGAGGCGAGTTCGACCTTGGCGGCCTCCAGGCGGCGCCGGATGACCTCTTCGGACTCCGTGCCGCGTCCGGTGAGCCGGCGGACCAGTTCCTCCCAGGAGGGCGGCGCCAGGAAGACGTGCAGGGCCTCGGGCATGGTCTCGCGGATCTGGCGGGCGCCCTGGAGTTCGATCTCCAGCAGCACCGGCAGTCCGGACGAGAGCCGTTCCTCGACGGGGCGGCGCGGGGTGCCGTAGCGGTTGCCCGCGAATCGCGCCCACTCCAGGAGTTCGCCGTCGGCGATGAGCCGGTCGAACTCCTCGTCGGTGACGAAGTGGTACTGGACGCCGTCGACCTCGCCGGGCCGGGGGGCGCGCGTGGTCGCCGACACGGAGAGCCACACGTCGGGGTGGGCCCGACGCAGCTCGGCGACGACCGTGCTCTTGCCCACACCGGAGGGTCCGGACAGGACGATCAGCCGTTGTTCTGGGTCGGGCATGGTCTTGCGGGCTTCCCTTCGGGCCTTGGCATCCGCCCGCGGCGCGCTCGGGGTGCTCGGCGACGGGGTCGCTCCGGGCCCGGGATCGCCCACCGTGCGGACGGCGGGTGCGTGCGGGGTCATCCTCGCGTTCGGGCGCGGGAAGCTTCATTTATACCACCGGGCCGTGACGCACGGTCCGCCCCCCGGAGGGGATCGATCGTGGTCACGGCCCGGTGCGGGTCCACCAAGGGTGGTGACACGAGGCCGCGGGCCGGGCCGCCGCGTCTGTGGGGGACGCGGCGAACCGGGGATCCGCGTTCGCGGTGTTACTTGGTGAGGTCGCCGAACTCGGCTTCGAGGGCGGCGCGCTGGTTCGTGCCCAGACCGCGGACACGGCGCGACTCGGCGATGTTGAGCCGCTCCATGATCTGCTTGGCCCGGACCTTGCCGACGCCGGGAAGGGACTCGAGCAGAGCCGAGACCTTCATCTTGCCGATGACGTCGTCCTTGAGCCCGTCGGCGAGCACCTTGGACAGCGAGATGCCACCGTTCTTCAGCTTGTTCTTGACCTCAGCGCGTTCTTTTCTGGCCTTGGCGGCCTTCTCAAGAGCCGCGCTGCGCTGCTCGGGTGTGAGGGGAGGAAGGGCCACGCCGGGTCACCTCGGATTTCTACTCGTTTGTAGAGGGCGGACGCCTGCGCAAGTTAGTAGGTCTGACCCCTGTTAGGCAACGTAAAGTGCCCTTTCAGCGGCTATTTCATCGAACTAACTACTCAGGGTAATCATCCAATTGCACTAAGAGATAAAAATGGGGACCTTGGTCCCGATTGGACGCCCCGCAAAGCATGTCACCTGCGCAGCTCACAGAGGGGTGAACCAGGTCACTCACAGCTCCGGATTCCGCATTTGGGGCATACCGAATCAGTGACCCTCTGTGACCGTAAATAGTCCTTCCCGGGCGTCAGACGCTCGCCCCGGCGCGGCGCACGGTCTCCGCGATGGCGGCCGCCGCCGCGCCGGGGTCGGGCGCCCGGGTGATGGGGCGGCCGATGACCAGAAGGTCCGCCCCGGCCGCGATGGCCTCCTCCGGGGTCGCCACCCGGGACTGGTCACCCCTGTCCGCCCCGACCGGGCGCACGCCCGGCGTGATCAGGGTGATGTCCGGGCCCACTTCGGCGCGCACCAGGGCCACCTCCTGCGGTGAACAGACCAGGGCTCGCGCCCCGGCGCCCACCGCCAGCACCGCCAGTCGGCGCACCGCGTCGCGAGCCGGCCCGAGCAGCCCCACCTGCTCCAGGTCCTTCTCGGCCATCGAGGTGAGCACCGTCACGGCGGCGATCCGGGTATCCGGGGCCGCCTCCACCGCGGCCCGGATCATGTCCGCCCCTCCCCCGGCGTGCACGGTCAGGATGGCGGGCCGGAGCCCGGCGACGCTGCGCGCCGCCCCGGCGACCGTGGCCGGGATGTCGTGGAGCTTGAGGTCGAGGAAGACCCCGACGGGGTTGGCGCCGCGCACGGCGTCGACCACCTCGGGGCCGTAGCGCAGGTAGAGCTCCAGCCCCACCTTGACCGTGCTGACGTGGGGGGCGACCGCCGAGGCCCATATCGCCGCGGTCTCGATCTCCTGGGCGTCGATCGCGACTGCGATGGGCGCGGAAGGCGCGGTCATCTCGGTTTTCTCCCCTCGTGTGCCATCGGCTCTCGTGGCCGATGCGCCGCATCCGCGAACGTTCTTACGAACGTGATTACGGATGCACGTTCACTGTCCTGTGCACACCGTCAGGGTGTGCGATTCCCAGAACCGGGCGCTTCATGCGCCCGGCCCTGTCACTTCGCCGTAACGACCGCCCACAGGGCCGTAGGCGGCTTTTGCCCGCTTCCGGGTCTTTCCGTACCAGGGCGCGGGCGTTCGGTCGCACAGAGCCACCTCAGCGCCGTTCAGGCCGGTCAGGGCGTGCGTCGCCCGGGAACCGACCTCACACGCCGACTCCGGGCCGATGGGCCGCGCCCACCAGGTCCCGGGCCCGGGACACGCCCCTGGCCTCCAGCGCCTCGGTGAACTCGCGCAGCACCCGCACGCAGGCCGAGGGGTCGGAGAAGTTGATCGTGCCCACCGCCACCGCGCTGGCCCCGGCCGCCATGAACTCCACGACGTCGGCCCCGGTGCGCACCCCGCCCATGCCGATGATCGGCACCTCGGGCAGCGCCTCGTGCACCCGGAACACGCACCCCACGGCCAGCGGTCGGATCGCCGGCCCGGAGAGGCCGCCCATGCCGCCGGCGACCGCCGGACGCAGGGTGCGCGGGTCCACGGCCATGCCGCGCACGGCGTTGATCATCGACAGGCCGTCCGCCCGGGCCTCGGCGCAGGCCGTCGCCAGCGCCACCACGTCGGGCACGTCCGCCGCGAGCTTGGCCAGCACCGACAGGTCGGAGCGGGCGTGCGAGCGCACCGTGCTCACCACGGCGGCCGCCCGGGAGACGTCGTCGGCGAACCGGCGTCCGGCCGGATCGGCCGGGTCCGGGCACGACAGGTTCACCTCGATCGCGTCCACCCCGGGCTCGGCGGAGATCCGCCGGGCCAGCTCGCCGAACTCGGCCGTCCCCGACCCGGCCACGGACACGATGGCCCGGCCGCCCCGGGACAGCAGCCACGGCAGGTCGCGCTGGAGGAACACGTCCACCCCCGGGCCCTGCATCCCCGTGGTGCTCAGCATGCCGCTGGGAGTCTCCGCCATACGGGGCGCCGGGCGCCCCGCGTGCGGTTCCAGCATCACGGACTTGGTGGTGACGGCGCCGATCTCGGCGATGTCGAAGAACTGGGCCAGTTCCCGGCCCGAACCGGCGCACCCGGCGGCGGTCACCACCGGGTTGGGCAGCTCCAGGCCGCCCAACCGGACTCTGAGGTCTGTGTTCACCGTCTCTTTTCCCGGTCGGTGATGTGCGGCGGCCCGCGGTGGGGTCAGGCGATGTCGCGGGCCGATTCGGTGGAGCGGGAGGCTCCGGCGCCCTTCCAGCCGGGGGCGCCCAGGGCGTCGAAGGGGATGGTGCCCACATCGTCGAAGCGCACCTGTTCTCCCCGGAACACCGGGCCGTCCACGCAGGAGCGGGCCATGCGGGTGATGCCGTCCTCCCCCACGACCGGGATCACGCAGGTCATGCAGATCCCGATGCCGCAGGCCATGGTCTCCTCCACCGACACCTGCACGGGGATGCCGTGGGTGTCGGCGACGGCGGTGACCGCGCGCAGCATCGGCATGGGGCCGCAGGCGTAGGCGACGTCGGAGCGGCACTCCTCGACGACCCGGCCCAGCACGTCGGTGACCCGGCCCCGGGTGCCGAAGGAACCGTCGTCGGTGGTGAAGACGGCGGTCTCGGCGATCCGGCGGGCCGTGATGGCGCTGAACACCCGGTCGGCGGAGGCCCCGCCGAGCACGAAGTCCACCCGGCAGCCGCGTCGGCGCAGGGACTGCGCCAGCGGGAACAGCGGGGCGCTGCCCGAGCCGCCGCCGACCAGGACGCAGTTGACCGGATCGCGGGGCAGCGGGAAGGGGCGGCCCAGCGGTCCGACGACGTCCAACAGGTCGCGCGATCGGCGTTCGGCCAGCCAGGCCGTTCCGGTACCGCGCACCGAGAAGAGGAACTCGATGGTGCCGCCGTAGTCGGGTTTGACGTCGTGCACGGCGAAGGGGCGACGCAACAGGGTGCTGGAGTGGTCGCCGCCCACCGCCACCGACACGAACTGACCCGAACGGAACCGTTCGGCGATCCCCGGGGCGACGACGGTGATGGCGTAGTAGGCGTCCACCCTGCGCACGTTCAGCACGGGGCACCTGACCTGCACCGGTCCGTAGTCGCTCATCGTCTCGGGGTGGCCTCTCTCGCGCCTTGTGCCTGCGGGCGCCGCGGTGCTCGGACCGCGACGCCCGTGCCGTCTCGGTCTTTACAGCCTAGGGCTGTGCGGGACCGAGGCCGTCGGCCGTCGGTGGAGGGCGGTGGAGATCACCCGCGGTCCGCGGTGAGGGCCCGCGCGTGCTCCTGGAGGGAGCGCACGCCGATGTCGCCGCGCACCCGGGCCTCGATCGCCTGGACCGCGGCGGCCAGCCCCTGCACGGTGGTCACGCTGGGGATGGCGCGCACGACGGCCGCGGTGCGGATCTCGTACCCGTCCAGGCGCGGACCGGCCTGGCCCGCCCCGCCGAAGGGCGTGTTGACGACGAGGTCGACCCCACCCTCGTGGATGAGCTGGACGATGGTCTTCTCACCCTCGGGGCCGGGGCCCTCGCTGTGCTTGCGCACCACGGTGGAGTGCACGCCGTTGCGACGCAGCACCACGGCGGTGCCCTCGGTCGCGAGGATCTCGAAGCCCAGGTCGGCCAGACGCTTGACCGGGAAGATCATCGAGCGCTTGTCGCGGTTGGCCACCGACACGAAGACCCGGCCCCGGACGGGGAGGTCACCGGTCACGGCGAGCTGCGACTTGGCGTAGGCGGCGCCGAACTCGACGTCCAGGCCCATGACCTCGCCGGTGGAGCGCATCTCCGGGCCCAGGATGGTGTCGACGCCCTCGCCCTGCTTGTCGATGAAGCGGTTGAAGGGCAGCACCGCCTCCTTGACCGACACCGGGGCGTCGGCGGGCAGGTCGCCGCCGTCGCCGGTGGGCGGCAGCATGCCCTCGGCTCGCAGTTCGGCGATGGTGGCGCCGGCCATGACCCGGGCGGCGGCCTTGGCCAGCGGCACCGCCGTGGCCTTGGACACGAACGGCACGGTGCGCGAGGCGCGCGGGTTCGCCTCCAGGACGTTGAGCACGCCGGAGGCGAGCGCGTACTGGACGTTGATCAGGCCGCGCACGCCGGTGCCCCGGGCGATGGCCTCGGTGGAGTAGCGGATCCGCTCGATGTCCTCCTTGCCCAGGGTGATGGAGGGCAGGGAGCAGGCGGAGTCGCCGGAGTGGATGCCGGCCTCCTCGATGTGCTCCATGACGCCGCCGAGGTACAGGTCGGTGCCGTCGTAGAGGGCGTCGACGTCGATCTCGATGGCGTCGTCGAGGAAGCGGTCGACCAGCACCGGGTGCTCGGGGCTGACCTCGGCGTTGCGCTCGATGTAGTCGGCGAGCATCGCCTCGCTGTAGACGATCTCCATGCCCCGGCCGCCCAGCACGTAGGAGGGACGGACCATGACGGGGTAGCCGATCTCGTCGGCGACGGCCTTGGCCTCGGCGAAGGAGTAGGCGGTGCCGTACTTGGGCGCGGGCAGCCCGGCGTCGGCCAGGACCTTGCCGAACGCGCCGCGGTCCTCGGCCAGGTCGATGGCCTCGGGGCTGGTGCCGATGATGGGCACCCCGGCGTCCTTGAGTCGGCGGGCCAGGCCCAGGGGGGTCTGGCCGCCCAACTGGACGATGACCCCGACGACGGTGCCGGTGAGCTGCTCGGCCCGGACGACCTCCAGGACGTCCTCCAGGGTGAGCGGCTCGAAGTAGAGCCGGTCGCTGGTGTCGTAGTCGGTGGAGACCGTCTCCGGGTTGCAGTTGACCATCACGGTCTCGTACCCGGCGGCGGACAGCGCGAAGGAGGCGTGGACGCAGGAGTAGTCGAACTCCACGCCCTGGCCGATGCGGTTGGGGCCCGAGCCCAGGATGATGATCTTGGGCTTGTCGCCGACGGGGACCTCGGTCTCCTCGTCGTAGCTGGAGTACAGGTAGGGCGTGGTGGCCTCGAACTCGGCGGCGCAGGTGTCCACGGTCAGGTAGACGGGGTGGATGCCCAGGGCGTGGCGCAGCTCGCGGACGACGTCCTCGCTCTTGCCGGTGATCTCCCCGATCTGGACGTCGGAGAAGCCGATCCCCTTGGCGGCGCGCAGCGCGTCGGCGTCGAGCTTGGGCGCGGCGGCCAGGGCGCGGGCGGTCTCCTCCAGGCGCAGCATCTGGTCCAGGAACCAGGGGTCGATGCGCGTGGACTCGTACAGCTCCTCGACGGTGGCGCCGGCGCGGAAGGCCTGCTGGACCTGGCGCAGCCGGTGCTCGGTGGGCTGGGCGGCGGCGCGGACCAGCTCGTCCTTGTCGCCGACCGGGCCGGCCCAGGTGAACCCGACACCGGGCTTCTCCAGGGAGCGCATGGCCTTCTGGAGTGCCTCGGGGAAGGAGCGGCCGATGGCCATGGCCTCGCCCACCGACTTCATGGTGGTGGTGAGCGTGGGGTCGGCGCCGGGGAACTTCTCGAACGCGAACCGGGGGGCCTTGACGACCACGTAGTCGAGCGTGGGCTCGAAGCTGGCCGGGGTCTCCTTGGTGATGTCGTTGGGGATCTCGTCGAGGGTGTAGCCGATGGCGAGCTTGGCGGCGATCTTGGCGATCGGGAAACCGGTGGCCTTGGAGGCCAGCGCCGAGGAGCGCGAGACCCGGGGGTTCATCTCGATGACGATGACCCGGCCGGTGGCGGGCTCCACGGCGAACTGGATGTTGCAGCCGCCGGTGTCCACGCCGACCTCGCGGATGACCGCGATGCCGATGTCGCGGAGCTTCTGGTACTCGCGGTCGGTGAGGGTCATGGCGGGGGCGACGGTGATGGAGTCGCCGGTGTGCACGCCCATGGGGTCGAGGTTCTCGATGGAGCAGACGACCACGACGTTGTCGTTGGTGTCGCGCATCAGCTCCAGCTCGTACTCCTTCCAGCCGAGGATGGACTCCTCCAGGAGGACCTCGGTGGTCGGGGAGAGCGCGAGGCCCTGGCCGGCGATGCGGCGCAGCTCGTCCGCGTCGTGGGCGAAGCCGGAGCCGGCGCCGCCCATGGTGAAGGACGGGCGCACGACGACCGGGTAGCCGAGCTCGTCGGCGGCGTCGAGGCACTCGGCGAGGGTGTGGCAGATGCTGGAGCGGGCGGACTCGCCGCCGATGCGCTCGACGATCCGCTTGAAGGTCTCGCGGTCCTCACCGGACTGGATGGCCTCGATGTTGGCGCCGATGAGTTCGACACCGTACTTGTCGAGGATGCCGCTCTCGTCCAGGGCGACGGCGGCGTTGAGAGCGGTCTGGCCGCCCAGGGTGGGCAGGAGTGCGTCGGGGCGCTCCTTGGCGATGATCTTCTCGATCATCTCGGTGGTGATCGGCTCGACGTAGGTGGCGTCGGCGATCTCCGGGTCGGTCATGATCGTGGCCGGGTTGGAGTTGACCAGGATGACCCGCAGGCCCTCGGCCCGCAGGACGCGGCAGGCCTGGGTGCCCGAGTAGTCGAACTCGGCCGCCTGCCCGATGACGATGGGGCCGGATCCGATTACGAGGACGGAGGAGAGGTCACTACGGCGCGGCATGCTCTTGGTTCCTAACTACTCGGCAGCCGCGGTGGGCTGGGCGGCGGACATCAGGTCGACGAACTCGTCGAAGAGTCCGGCGGCGTCGTGGGGACCGGCCGCGGCCTCGGGGTGGAACTGGACGCTGAACACGGGACGGTCCAGCAGCCGCAGGCCCTCGACGACCCGGTCGTTGAGGCCGATGTGGCTGACCCGTGCGCGGCCGTAGGGGGTCTCGAAGGTCCCTTCGAGCGGCGCGTCCACGGCGAACCCGTGGTTCTGGCTGGTGATGGCGACCTTGCCGGTGGCGGTGTCGATGACCGGCTGGTTCACACCGCGGTGGCCGAAGGGCAGCTTGTAGGTGCCCAGGCCCAGGGCGCGGCCGAGGATCTGGTTGCCGAAGCAGATGCCGAACAGGGGCTTGCCGGCGTCGAGGACCCCGCGCATCGCGGAGACGGGTCCGTCGGCGGTGGCGGGGTCGCCGGGGCCGTTGCTGAAGAACACGCCGTCCGGGTCCAGGGCGAGGATGTCCTCGACGGTGGCGGAGGAGGGCAGGACGGTGACCTTGCAGCCGCGTTCGGCCAGGCGCTGGGGCGTCATGGCCTTGATGCCGAGGTCGACGGCGGCGACGTGGAAGCGCGCCTCGACGCCCTCGGGCGGCAGGATCTCGTAGGCGGTGTCGGTGCTGACCTCGCCGGCCAGGTCGGCGCCGGCCATGCGGGGCTGCTCCAGGACGCGGGCCAGGAGGGCCTTCGGGTCGGTCTCGACGGTGCTGATCGCGGCCCGCATGGCGCCCTTGTCGCGCAGGTGGCGGGTGAGGGCGCGGGTCCCGGTCAGGGCGATGCCGACGACGTTCTGGCGGCGCAGCTCCTCGTCGAGGGTGCGCTTCGCCCGCCAGTTGGAGGTGATGCGGGCGGGTTCGCGCACGACGTACCCGGCGACCCAGATGCGGCCGGACTCGGGGTCGTCGTCGTTGACCCCGGTGTTGCCGATGTGGGGTGCGGTCATCGCCACGATCTGGCGGTGGTACGAGGGATCGGTGAGGGTCTCCTGGTAACCGGTCATCCCGGTGTTGAAGACGATCTCGCCGAAGGTCTCGCCGATGGCGCCGAAGGAGCGGCCGTGGAAGACCCGACCGTCCTCCAGGACCAGGACGGCCGGTCCGCCGGTTTCCTCTGACACGTTCTCCCCCTCTACGACGCCAGGCACGGCCTGGACGCCCACTGCGTTGTTCACTTGATCTCACCCTCCAGGACGGTGGGGACGCCGCGCAGGAACGTGGCGCGCACCCGACCGGGCAGGGTCATGCCCCGGAAGGGCGTGTTGCTGCTCTTGGTGGTCATGACCGCGCCGTCGACCTCGTAGGGCGCGGCGGGGTCGTACAGGACGACGTTGGCGGGCTCGCCGACCGCCAGGTCCCTGCCGTGGTCGGTCACCCGGCCGATGCGGGCCGGCGTGACGGACATGCGGTCCGCGACGTCGACCCAGGTCAGCAGGCCGGTGTCGACCATTGTGCGCTGCACGACCGCCAACGCCGTCTCCAGGCCGACCATTCCCATGGCGGCCGTGGACCATTCGGTCTCCTTGGCCTCCACGGGGTGGGGCGCGTGGTCGGTGGCGACGACGTCGATGGTGCCGTCGGCCAGACCCTCGCGCAGCGCCTGGACGTCCTCGGCGGTGCGCAGGGGCGGGTTGACCTTGTAGACGGGGTCGTAGTTCTCCACGAGCTCCTCGGTGAGCAGCAGGTGGTGGGGGGTGACCTCCGCGGTGACGTCGCAGCCGCGGGCCTTGGCCCAGCGGATGATGTCGACCGAGCCCTTGGTCGAGACGTGGCACACGTGCAGGCGCGAGCCGACGTGCTGGGCGAGCAGGCAGTCCCGGGCGATGATCGCCTCTTCGGCGACGGCGGGCCAGCCGGGCAGGCCGAGGCGGTCGGAGACGCAGCCCTCGTTCATCTGGGCGCCCTCGGTGAGGCGCGGTTCCTGGGCGTGCTGGGCGACGACGCCGTCGAAGGCCTTGACGTACTCCAGGGCCCGGCGCATGAGCAGGGCGTCGGAGACGCAGATGCCGTCGTCGGAGAAGACGCGGACGGCGGCGGCGGACCTGGCCATGGCGCCGATCTCGGAGAGGCGCTCGCCGGCCAGGCCGACGGTGACGGCGCCGACGGGGCGCACGTCGCAGTACCCGGCCTCGCGGCCCAGACGCCAGACCTGTTCGACGACACCGGCGGTGTCGGCGACGGGGTCGGTGTTGGCCATGGCGTGGACGGCGGTGTAGCCGCCCATGGCGGCGGAGTGGGAGCCGGTCTCGACGGTCTCGGCGTCCTCGCGTCCGGGTTCGCGCAGGTGGGTGTGCAGGTCCACCAGTCCGGGCAGGGCGATCAGCCCGGTCCCGTCCACGACCTCGGTGCCCTCGGGGGCCCGGAGGTCGGTACCGATCTCGGCGATGCGGCCGTCGACGATCAGGATGTCGGCGGGGTCGGCGCCGAGTGGTCGGGCGCCGCGGATCAGGTGCGGTCCGTGGTTGTCGGGCATCGCGGTTTCGTTCCTCGTGGTCGTTCGTGAAAGAAGATCTCGTGCGCGCGGGCGGCGGTCGTCCTCACACCGCGCGGGCGCGCCTCGGCGCGCCGGTGTGGTGTCAGGAGCCGCCGAGCAGCAGGTAGAGCACGGCCATGCGCAGGCTGACACCGTTGGCGACCTGCTCGACGACGGTGCAGCGCGGGGAGTCGGCGACCTCGGCGGAGATCTCCATGCCGCGGACCATCGGGCCGGGGTGCATGACGATGGCGTCCTCGGGCATGCGGGACAGGCGCGCGCCGTCGATCCCGTAACCGCGGCTGTACTCGCGCACGGAGGGGAAGAAGGAGGCGTGCATGCGCTCGGCCTGGACGCGCAGCATCATGACGACGTCGGCCTTGGGCAGGACCTCGTCGAGGTCGTAGGAGACCTCGCAGGGCCAGGTGCGCACCGAGACGGGCAGCAGGGTGGGCGGCGCGACGAGCGTGACGTGGGCGCCCAGGGTGGTGAGCAGCAACACGTTGGAGCGGGCCACCCGGCTGTGCAGGATGTCGCCGACGATGGCCACGCGCAGGCCCTCCAGGCGGCCCAGGCGGGCGCGCATGGTGTAGGCGTCGAGCAGGGCCTGGGTGGGGTGCTCGTGGGTGCCGTCGCCGGCGTTGAGGACCGATCCGTCCACCCAGTTCGCCAGGCGGTGGGCCGCGCCGGAGGCGCTGTGCCGGATGACGACGCCGTCGGCGCCCATGGCCTGGAGGGTGAGGGCGGTGTCCTTGAGGCTCTCTCCCTTGGAGACGCTGGAGCCCTTGGCGGAGAAGTTGACGACGTCCGCGGACAGGCGCTTGGCGGCGAGTTCGAAGGAGGTGCGGGTGCGGGTGGAGTCCTCGTAGAAGAGGTTGACCACGGTGCGGCCGCGCAGGGTGGGGAGTTTCTTGACGGAGCGGTCGCCGACCCGGGCGAGTTCGGCGGCGGTGTCCAGGATGAGGACGGCCTCGTCGCGGGTGAGGTCCCCGGTGGAGAGCAGGTGGCGCATCAGGAGTCCTTCCCCTCGGTGCCGTCGGTGTCGGGGCGTCGGCCGAGGGCACCGGGCAGCGGGCCGCCCGTGAGGGTGGCGGAGGACGACGGGCGGGACGGGCCGAGCAGCACCGCGTCGTGGCCGTCGGTCTCGGTGAGCCGGACGGTGACGCTCTCGCGCAGCGAGGTGGGCAGGTTCTTGCCCACGTAGTCGGCGCGGATGGGCAGTTGGCGGTGGCCGCGGTCGACCAGGACGGCGAGCTGGACGGCGCGGGGACGGCCCAGGTCGTTGAGCGCGTCCAGGGCGGCGCGGACGGTGCGGCCGGAGAAGAGGACGTCGTCGACGAGGACGACGACGCGGTCGTCGAGTCCGCCGTCGGGGATCTCGGTCCGGCCCAAGGCCCGCGGCGGGGCGGTGCGCAGGTCGTCGCGGTACATGGTGATGTCGAGGGAGCCGTGGGGGACGGCCAGTTTCTCGACGTGTTCGATGCGCTCGGCCAGGCGGGCCGCGAGGGGGACTCCCCGCGAGGGGATGCCGAGGAGGGTGACCCCGTGTCCGCCCTTGGTCCGTTCGAGCACCTCGTGGGCGATACGGGTCAACGCCCGGTTGATCTCGTTGCCGTCGAGGACGGCCCGGGTGCCTTCGGGCATCTCCGGTGGCGCCACGCCACCGTTCGTGTCACTCGTCGTGGTTTTTCGCGCACACAAAGCAGTGACCCCTTCCCTGCCTCACGGGACAGGTCGTTAAAGGATGTCGATCGGGCCCACGCTACCAGCGGCGTTCGAGGTCACCGAGGGCGGGCTCAAGGTGGATATCGAGTAGTGTGACTCTCATCACATACACAAAGGGCGCAGAGGATCCTCAGAGCAACGCGACGGCTACGATCTGCACACACCTCACATGGCCGACAAATGCGAAACCCCCTGAAAGAACGGGCTTTTCGCATGGGCGTGATGCACCTCTCGTCACGGTCCGCGTGGACATGAGAGGAGTCTCACTTACGCACGGTTTGGCCACTGATTAGTCGCGTTTCACACCAACGGCTTGACCTGGGGGACGGACCCCCCTACCGTCACTGTCTGTAACCATTGCCGGGTGGGGTTGCACCCCGTGACCTCCGAGGGACCGTCCGACGGCCCTCGTTGGAACGGGTCTCTCCCCCATCACGCCAGCCACTGTCACGGCCGGGAGCGACAAGAAGATGCCATCCGAATACGCCAAGTCCCTCGGCGCGCGACTGCGTGCCATCCGAACCCAGCAGGGCCTGTCCCTCCACGGAGTGGAGGAGAAGTCCCACGGACGCTGGAAGGCCGTCGTGGTGGGCTCCTACGAGCGCGGCGACCGCGCCGTCACCGTCCAGAAGCTCGCCGAGCTGGCCGACTTCTACGGCGTGCCGATGTCGGAGCTGCTGCCCGGCGGTGCCGCCCCCACGCCCCTGGGCCCGACACCCAAGCTGGTCATCGACCTGGAGCGCATGCAGCAGCTCCCGCAGGAGAAGGCCGGCCCGCTGTCCCGCTACGTGGCCACCATCCAGAGCCAGCGCGGTGACTACAACGGCCGCGTGCTCTCCATCCGTCAGGAGGACCTGCGTTCGCTCGCGGTCATCTACGACAAGTCGCCCGGCGACCTGACCGAGGAGCTCATCAACTGGGGCGTCCTCGACCCGGAGGCCCGTCGCGCCGTCGACTCCTTCTGATCGTCCAGGCACGGATCGCACCCGCCCGCCGCAGGACCGGCCCGCCCATCGAGGGCGGGCCGGTCCTCGTCGTATACGGGCCCTCACCCGCGGGCACGACGGAACGGCGCGGTCGGACACGGGGCTTCCCCTCCCCGAGCCGGCCGCGCCGTCGCCGCCGGGTCGCCCCGACGGCCGATGTCGAACTCATGTTCGACGATCAACAGTTAACCCCGCCCTCGACGACCCGTCAAGGACCGGCGGCACCCCTCCCGGGCGTGTCGAGGACCGGCGGACAACCGGTATCGGCCACGCCGAAATCCGTCGGGCACACGCCTTCGGAGGCTAGTGTGAAGTCGTGGTAGCCGATGTCGAGCTGCGCGAGCTGGGCCCCCCGGCGTTCGCGCACGCCGTTCCCGCCCTCCTCCAGGTGTACGAGGCGGCCATGGAACCCCCGCCCGAGCAGTTGCCGGGACGGGCCTCCGTCATGAAGACCCACTCCCGCCATCCCGGGTTCCGGTCCATCGTCGCCGTGCTGGAGGAGCGTCCGATCGGTTTCGCCTACGCCTTCCACGGCGCGCGCGGCCAGTGGTGGCACGACACCGTCTCCGCGGGTCTGCGCGCCGAGGGCGGCCGTGCCGGGGCGCGCCGCTGGATGACCGACGCGTTCGAGATCGCCGAGGTGCACGTCCACCCCGAGGCGCAGAACCGGGGGATCGGCCGGGCCGTCCTGCACGCCCTGTGCTCGGACCGGCCCGAGCGCACCGCGATCCTGTCCACCCGGGCCGGCCCCACGGCGGCGCGTCACCTCTACCGCTCCTGCGGGTTCGTCGAGGTGCTGGAGGAGTTCTCCTTCCCCGGCAGCCCGGACCGGCCCTTCTCGATCATGGCGACGCGCCTGCCGCTCACGGGCGCCGTCGTCCCGACACCTCCCGGTAGATCTCCCTGGTGGCGGTGGACTGATTCGAGGTGATGAAGTGGATGCCCGGAGCACCCTCCTCCAAGAGCCGCTCGCACATGTGCTGGGCGTGCTCGATCCCGAAGGCGCGCACCGCCTCGGTGTCGTCGCCGAAGGACTCGAACCGCGCGGCCAGGTCCGCCGGGAACGGCGCCCCCGAGAGCTTCTCCGAGCGCGGGATGAACGACGTGCGCACCACCGGGAACACCTCGGGGATGATCGGGATGTCACAGCCGCGGGCCGCCACCCGGTCCCGAAGGCGCAGGTAGTCCTCGGGGTCGAAGAACATCTGGGTGATGGCGTAGTCCGCGCCCGCGTCGCACTTGCGCACGAAGAAGTCGGTGTCGGTCTCCACGTCGGCCGAGCGCGGGTGCTTGTAGGGGAAGGCCGCCACGCCCACGCAGAAGTCGCCGCTGTCCTTGATGAGCCGGACCAGCTCCTCTGCGTAGGTCAGTCCCTCGGGGTGGCTGACCCACGGGCCGGAGGGGTCTCCGGGTGGGTCGCCGCGCACCGCGAGCATGTTGGACACCCCGGCGTCGGCCAGACGGCCGATGAGGTGACGCAGCTCGGCGACGGAGTGCTCGACCAGGGTCATGTGCGCGACCGGGAGGAGCGTGGTGTCGGTCGCGATCCGCTCGGTGGTCTCCACGGTCATACCGCGCGTGCTGCCGCCCGCGCCGTAGGTGACGGAGACGAAGGCGGGACCCAGGGCCTCCAGTTGCCGGATGGCCCGCCAGAGTCGCTCATTGGCCTGCGGGCTCCGGGGCGGGAAGAACTCGAAGGAGAACATCGGCTCACCCGTGCGGAGCAGGTCACGGATGTGTCGCGGCCGGGGTTCGGGGGTTCGGGGCGTCACGGGGCGTGTCGGTGCAGCCAGCATGCACACCACTGTAGGTGAGGCCCCCTGACCGGATGGAAGGGACATCCCACTGAGTGAGACCGAGAACGAGGATCACATCGGGGCGCGCCCGCGAACCACGGCGGGCGCGGGGGGACCGCCGCCGCGCGTCCTTCTCCTCCGTGACCTTCTTCTTCGCGCAGCTGACGCGCTTCGGCCTGTTGCAGGCCCGCGCCTGCGCGTTCGCGGCGTGCATGTTCGCCGGGTTCGCGCTGTCGATGGCGGTCCCCCTGCCGATCGCCCGCTATGACGCGCTGTTGATCTACGCGGTGGCGGTGACCGCGCTGTTCTGGGCGCTGCGGCTGGAGACCGGCCGGGAGATCGCCGCGATCGCCGGATTCCACGTGGTGGGGTTGGCGTTCGAACTGTTCAAGGTGCGCATGGGTTCGTGGTCCTACCCCGGCCCCGGGTGGACCGTGGTGTGGGGCGTGCCGCTCTACAGCGGGTTCATGTACGCGGCGGTGGGCTCCTACATCGTGCGCGCCTGGCGCCTGTTCGACCTGGGGTTGACGAACTACCGCTCGTGGGCCGTCACGGCGGTGGCGATCGCGATCTACGCGAACTTCCTCACCCACCACTGGCTGCCCGACCTGCGGATCCCGCTGGCGGTGCTGTTGATCGCGGTGACCTGGGGCACGTGGGTGCACTTCACCGTGGGGGAACAGCGGCCGCGCCTGCCGTTGGCGTTGTCGTTCCTGTTCATCGGGTTCTTCCTGTGGGTGGCGGAGAACATCTCGACGCTGTTCGACGCCTGGCGCTACCCCCACCAGGCGGAGGTCTGGGCGCTGGTCCACCCGGCCAAGCTGGGCGCCTGGGCCCTGCTCGTGACGGTGTCGTTCGTCCTGGTGGCGATGTGGAAGGGACCGGGGGCGCGGAAAGGGGCGGGGCCCTCGGGGTGAGCCGCTAATGTGCTGGGTATGGCCGCTTTCTCATCATCCTCCTCCCTCTCCCCCGTCTCCGCGATCCGCTCGGACGTGGACCGGGAACTGGACGCGTTCTGCGCCGACCACCGGCTCACCCTGCTGGAGGTCGGGGAGGAGTTGGCCCCGGCCATGGACGCGCTGGAGGCGATGCTCACCGGGGGCAAGCGCCTGCGCCCCGCCTTCTGTTACCAGGGGTGGCGCGGCGCCGGGGGCGCGGCGGACGACGAGCGGATCGTGCGGGCGGCGGCCTCCCTGGAGTTCCTCCAGGCCTGCGCGCTCATCCACGACGACGTCATCGACAACAGCGACACCCGACGCGGCCTGCCCGCCACCCACAAGCGGCTCGCCGGGTTGCACGCCGAGCGCGGCTGGAGCGGTGACGGCGAGGGCTTCGGCCGGGGCGCGGCCGTGCTCATCGGCGACCTGTGTCTGGCCTGGTCCGACGAGATGTACCAGGCCAGCGGGTTCGCCCAGGACACCCTCGCGTGGGGGCGGCGGCCCTTCGACGCGATGCGCACCGAGGTGATGGCCGGACAGTACCTGGACACCCTGGAGCAGGTGCGCGGTACCGGCACCAGGGAGGCGGCGCTGCGGGTGATGCGGTACAAGTCCGCCAAGTACACCGTGGAGCGGCCGCTGCACCTGGGCGCCGCGCTGGCGGGTCGCCTGCCGGAGCTGGAGGGCGTCTACACCGCCTACGGCATACCGCTCGGGGTGGCCTTCCAGTTGCGCGACGACGTGCTGGGCGTGTTCGGCGACCCGTCCACCACCGGCAAGCCGGCCGGTGACGACCTGCGCGAGGGCAAGCGGACCCTGGTGGTCGCCGAGACCCTGGCGCGCTCGGACGCCGCCGACGGCGCGCGCTTCACCGCTCTGCTGGGCGCGCCCGACCTGTCGGTGGGGTCGGTCGAGTGGATGTGCGGGCTCATCGAGTCCTCCGGCGCGCTGGCCGCCTGTGAGGAGCTCGTCGAGCGCTATTCCGAGGAGGCGCTGGCGGCGTTGGAGAGCCCGGAGCTGGACGACGCCGCCCGGGAGCCGCTGCGCACGATGGTGGCGGTCGCCACCCGCCGCACGCACTGAATCCGACGCGCGCGGACCCGCACGGGGGTATTCCCCTAAGGAATGTTTCAGGGTCTTTCACCCTACGAAAGTGCATTGTGCCCGACTCGTCCCTCCGGTTGAATCGATAAGAGATATATCGCGACCGGAAGGATCCATCCATGTCTCGGAACGCCGTGGCCCGCGGGCCGGCCGGAGCGGGCGAACGAGCGCTCGCCCCCGACCTGGCCCGCGGGTTCATGCTCCTGTTCATCGCCCTGGCCAACACCGTCTGGTACCTGTGGACGGTCCCCATGGGCGAGCTGGGCGCCCACCCGGCCCCGGAGAGCACGCTCGACTCCGTGACCCAGTTCTTCACCATCATGGTGGTGGACGGCCGCAGCTATCCGATGTTCGCGTTCCTGTTCGGCTACGGCATGGTGCAGCTGGCCATGCGCCAGGAGGCCGCCGGGGCGAGCGTCAAGGACGTCAACGCGCTGTTGCGCCGACGCAACCTGTGGCTCCTCGCGTTCGGGTTCTTCCACGCCCTGCTGCTGTGGTTCGGTGACGTCCTGGGCGCCTACGGTCTGGCCGGCCTGCTCCTGGGATGGCTGTTCCTGCGCCGCAAGGACACCACCCTGCTGGTGTGGGCCTCGGTGTTCATCGGTCTCCTCGCCGCGCTGACCGCGTTCAGCGTCGTGGGGATGGTCCTGGCACCGGACGGCCCGAGCTCCGGGACCGGGATGGACGCGATGGCGGCGAGCGCCGCCGAGACCTCGATCCTGGGCGCCGCGCTCGGTCGCGTCATCGTCTGGCCCCTGATCACCGTCGTCCAGGGCCTCGTGGCGCTGGTCGTGCCGACCATGATCCTGCTCGCCTTCTGGGCGGCGCGCCGCCGGGTGCTGGAGGAGCCGGGGTCCCACCTCCCGCTGCTGCGATGGACCGCCGGGCTCGGCATCGCCATCGGCTGGCTGGGCGGCCTGCCCAACGCGCTGGCCCAGGTCGGCGTCTGGGAGCCGAACCCCACCCAGGCCTCGATGCTGGCCATGCCGCACATGTTGGCGGGACTGTTCGGCGGGCTGGGGTACGTCGCCCTGATCGCCCTGATCGCGCACGCGATCCAGGGACGCGGGCGCGAGC
Source organism: Nocardiopsis sp. N85 (assembly GCF_028882275.1). Taxonomy (GTDB): domain Bacteria; phylum Actinomycetota; class Actinomycetes; order Streptosporangiales; family Streptosporangiaceae; genus Nocardiopsis; species Nocardiopsis lambiniae. The sequence goes on along the minus strand of NZ_JARBUT010000020.1, from coordinate 41,001 downwards.
CCGGCGTCGTACTGACCGCGATCACCGCCACCGGCAAGCGCTCCCTGTCGTCCTACCTGGCCCAGTCGGTGCTGTGCGCGCCGATCCTGACCGCGTGGGGCCTGGGGCTGGCCGCGTACCTGACCTCGTGGACGATGTTCCTGTACGCGATCGGGGTGTGGCTGATCACCGTCGTGGCCGCCTACCTCATGGAGCGGGCGGGCGTGCGGGGGCCGGCCGAGGTGCTGCTGCGCCGGCTCGCCTACCGGCACAGCACGCGGGAACCCGTGCCGGTCGGCACGGTGCCGCCCGAGGGGGAGGATCAAGAGCGGGCCACTCCCTGACCCGTGGGCGTAAAAACGGGCGTGCCGGTGAGTGCCCGGCACGCCCTCGTCGTTCAGGATGGGGTGTCATGGGCGACGATCACATGACAAACCACACCATAGGGGTGACCGGGGCGACCGGGGCGGTGGGCGGGCGGGTGGCCGCCCGCATCGCGCGGCTGGGCCGGGCGCAGCGGCTCATCGTGCGGGACCTGAACCGGGCGCCCGATCACCCGGGCAGCACCGCCGCGATGGCGGCCTATGAGGACACCGCGAACTTCGCACGGGCCTGCCGTGGGGTGGACACGCTGTTCCTGGTCCCGGCGACGGAGTCGGAGGACCGGATCGACACGCACCTGAGCGCGGTCGACGCGGCGGTCGCGGCGGGGGTGTCACGAATCGTCTACCTGTCCTTCCTGCAAGCGGGGCCGGCGTCGACGTTCACCTTCGCGCGGACGCACTTCTTCACCGAGGCCCACATCCGGACGACGGGAGTGAGGTACACGTTCCTGAGACCCTCCCTGTACCTGGACCTGCTGCCGCACTGGGTGGACGAGAGCGGTGTGGTGCGCGGCCCCGCCGGTGAGGGCCGGGTGGCGTGGGTGGCCCGGGACGACATCGCGGACGTGGTGGCGGCGGTGCTGACCGATCCGGCCCTGGCCGCGGCGGCGGAGAACGCGACCTACGACGTGACCGGCCCGGAGGCGCTCTCCCTGGGGGCGACCGTCGAACGGTTGAGCGCGTTGACGGGCCGGACCATCAGGTACGTGCCCGAGACCCGGGAGGAGGCCCTGTTGTCCCGCAAGGCCACGGGGGCGCCCGAGTGGGAGATCGAGGGATGGGTCTCCTCGTACGAGGCGATCGCCGCCGGGGAGCTGGACGAGGTGGCGGCCACGGTACAGAAGGTGACCGGTCACCCCGCCCGTTCGATCGAGGGCTTCCTGCGCCGTCATCCGAGCGCGCTGTCGCACGTGTCCGTCTGACGGGTGTTCCGGTGCCGCGCCGGAACACTTCTTTCACCCGGGTATTGACCTCAATATTAGTTGAGGTACCAGAGTGGTCGATGTCGCGGAGTTCGCGGCGGACGACCATCGATGGAGGATCCACATGCGCGCGGTACGAGTCGACGGGTTCGGCGGTCCCGAGGTTCTGACGGCCCGGGAGGTGCCCGACCCCGAGGTGGGGCCCGGCTCGGTCGAGGTGACGGTGGACGCGGCCAACGTGATGTACCTGGAGGTGCTGGTCCGGTCCGGGTGGGGACGCGACTTCTTCCCCGTGACGCCCCCCTACGTCCCCGGGACCGGTGTGGTCGGAACGGTGTCCCGGGTCGGCGAGGGCGTGGACCCCTCCTGGGTCGGGACCCGGGTGGTCACCGACACCGGGGAGAGGACCGCCGACGGGAGCGCCCTACCGGTCGGCGGCTACGCCGAGCGGGCGGTGGTCCCGGAGTCGGATCTGATCCGGGTGCCCGAGGGGGTGGACCCGCACCACGCCCTGGCCCTGCTGCACGACGGCCCCACCGCGCTCGCCCTGGCCCGGACCGCCGATTATCGACCGGGGCAGACCGTGCTGGTGGCCGCGGCCACCGGCGGCGCCGGCAGCCTGTCGGTCCAGCTGGCCCGGAACGCCGGAGCGCGGGTCATCGCCGCCGCGAGGGGCGGGGACAAGCTCGCCCTGGCCGAAAAGCTCGGCGCGCACGAGGTCGTGGACTACTCCCTGCCGGGGTGGACGGACCGGGTCCTGGAGCTCACCGGCGGTATCGGGGTGGACACCGCCCTGGACGGGGCCGGGGCGTCCCTGGGCGAGGAGGCCTTCACGACGGTGGCCCGGGGCGGCCGGTTCGTCGGGTACGGATCGGCCGGCGGCCGGTTCGCCGAGATCGAGCCCGCCCGGGCCCTGGAGCACGAGGTCGAGGTCTTCGGCCTGTTCGACATCAAGGACGAGGCCGAGGCCAGGACGCGCGCCCTGGGAGAGGCTCTGGAGCTGGTCCGGTCCGGGAGGCTGACCCCCCACATCGGGCTGACCCTGCCGTTGGAGGACGCGGCGGAGGCGCACCGGGCCATGGAGGAGCGCCGGGTGCTCGGCAAGGTACTGCTGATCCCCTGACCGGGGTGGTCCGGGCGGAGGAGGCCACGCGTTCGGTCTCCGAGGTCCGGCCCCGGCCCGCACCGGACGGAACGACGCCGGCCCCGGGTCGTGTACCGGGGCCGACGCGGTTCTCAGCCCTGACGGTCGATGACGCGGGCGCGCAGGGCGGCGGCCGCCGCCCGCGGGTCCTCGGCCTCGGTGATGGCGCGCACCACGACCACGCGGCGGGCCCCGGCATCCAGGACCCGGTCCACGGTGTCGAGGTCGATACCGCCGATCGCGAACCACGGCCGGTCGCTGTTCAGCGCGGCCGCGCGCTCCACCAGTTCCGTTCCGGCGGCCGGACGGCCCGGCTTGGTGGGCGTCTCCCATACCGGGCCGACGCAGAAGTAGTCGCTGCCCGGTTCCTCCGCGGAGGCCCGGGCGGCGTCGATGTCGTTGTTGGAGCGCCCGATCAACGGGTCCGCGCCGATGATGTCGCGGGCCATGGGCACCGGAAGATCGCGCCGGCCCAGGTGGAGCACGTCGGCGCGAACGGCGCGGGCGATGTCGGCGCGGTCGTTGACCGCGAGCAGGGCGCCGTGGCGTTCGCACGCCTCCCGCAGCACCTCCAGGGCGGCGATCTCCTCGCGCGCCTCCAGGCCCTTGTCCCGGAGCTGGACGATGTCCACTCCCCCGGACAGGGCGGCCTCGGCGAACTCGGCGAGATCACCGCGTTCGCGACGGGCGTCGGTGCACAGGTACAGAAGGGATGCGTCCAGGCGCTTGCGCAGGCTGGTTCCGTGGCTGGTCCTCACGGTCACCAGCCTAGGCCTTGGACCCGGCTACCCCAAGGGGGCGGGCGACACGGCGCGCCCGCCACGGGGGTCGGTCAGAAGGCCAGACTCTGGGCGCGTCGGCGCACCTCGGTGCCCCGGTTCTCGCGCATCGCCTGGATCGGGGTGCCGGGCAGCGTGTCGTCCGGGGTGAAGAGCCAGCGCAGGGCCTCCTCGGTGGAGTAGCCCGCGTCGCCGAGCAGGACGAGGGTGCCGGGCAGTCCCTTGACGATGTCGCCGCCGTCGATGAAGGCGGCGGGGACCGAGAGCTGCCCGCCCCGGACCACGCCCATGAGGCGGTTCTCCCGGATGAGCGTCTTGACGTGGTTCGGGCTCACCCCCAGCGGCGAGGCCGTCTCCCTGAGGGTCAGCCAGGTGCCGACCAGCGTGTCGAGGTTGGAATCGCTTGAAGTCACCCCACCAATCTGCCATATCCGCGCGTGCCCGGGACACGTTCGCGCGCCGCCCGGACGTCGCCGCCCTCGGTTTCGGGCGCCCTCCGGGCGGGACCGTAGTATGGGGGCGAACCGTAGAACGTCCCGCGGGAGCCGGGTGGACCCGGCTGAGAGGGAGGCTGACCGCCTCCGACCGCACGAACCTGATCCGGGTCATGCCGGCGAAGGGAGTGGAGAGCAGCACCGTGCCTACCTCGAACCCACCGCACCCCGACACGATTCATCCCACCTCTGAACCTTCGGAGGACCGACACGGTGTGATCGTCGTCGGCGGCGGTCTGGTCGGTCGGGTCACCGCCTGGCGGGCGGCCCAGGCCGGGCTCCGGGTCACCCTGATCGAACCCGACCCGGTCACCGACCCGGCCGGCGCCCGAGCCGCCTCCACCGTCGCGGCGGGCATGCTCACCCCGGCCACCGAGGCCGTGTTCGGTGAGGAACACCTCATGGGGTTCGGCATCCGGTCGGCCGCCCTGTACCCCGCCTTCGTCGCCGAACTGGAGGAGGCGAGCGGCGTCCCCACGGGCCACCACGCCACCGGCACTCTGCTGGTCGCCTTCGACCGCGACGACCTGGCCGTCCTGGATCGCCTCCACGACCTGCAAAAACGCCTGGGGGTGACCACGGAACGACTCACCGGCCGTGAGTGCCGCCGACTGGAGCCGATGCTGGCCCCCTCGGTACGCGGCGGCGTGCTCGCCCCCGAGGACCACTCGGTGGACCCACGCCTGCTGCTGCGGGCCCTGGCCGTGGCCGGCGACCGTGCCGGGGTCACCGAGATCCGCTCCCGTGCGATCGCCGTGGAACGCCCCGGCCCGGGGGGCGCCCGGTTGGGCGTGACGCCGGCCGAGGGCCGGACGCTGCCCGCCGATCAGGTGGTCCTCGCCGCCGGCTGCTGGAGCGACCGGATCGAACTCCCCGAACCCGTGGTGCCGCCGCTGCGCCCCGTCAAGGGGCAGCTCCTGCGCGCCCGGGTGCCCGCCGGGGAGCCCCCGTTGGTGGAGCGGACCGTGCGCGGCCTGGTCCGGGGCTTCCCGGTCTACCTGGTGCCGCGCGCCGACGGCGAGATCGTCATCGGCGCCACCCAGGAGGAGCTGGGGTACGACACCGCGCCCACGGTGGGCGGTCTGTGGCAGGTGCTCCGGGACGCCCGTGAACTCGTCCCCGGGGTGACCGAACTGGAGATCACCGAGACCTGCGTGGGGTTGCGCCCCGGGTCCCCCGACAACGAACCGCTGCTGGGACCCACCCGGGTGCCCGGCCTGCACCTGGCCGGTGGGCACTTCCGGCACGGGGTGCTGCTGACACCGGTCACCGGCGAGGTCATGGCCCACGCCCTGACCACCGGGACCCTGCCCGGGTACGCGCGCCGGTTCACCGCCGACCGCGTCACGGGCGGCGAGACCACGACCTGGAAGTGAGAGCAGTGGAGCTGATCGTCAACGGCGCCCTCCGCGAGGCCGCCGGCACCGTCACGGTCGAGGAGATCGTGCGCGAACTGACCGCCGCCGACGGCGGCGCGATCCCCGGCGGCATCGCCGTCGCCGTCAACGACGAGGTGGTGCGCCGCGCCGCCTGGGCCGGCACGCCCTTGGGCGCGGGCGACCGCGTCGACGTCCTCACCGCGGTACAGGGGGGCTGACCATGAACGCGCACACCGACGACCCCCTGGTCATCTCCGGGGTCTCCTTCGGTTCCCGGCTCATCACCGGGACCGGAGGTGCGCCCTCCCTGGAGGTGCTGGAGGAGGCGCTGATCGCCTCCGGCACCGAGCTGACCACCGTGGCCATGCGCAGGGTCGCCCCGGGCGCCCGCGGCTCGGTGTGGGAGGTGCTGGAACGCAACGGGATCCGCCCGCTGCCCAACACCGCCGGGTGCTTCACCGCGACCGACGCGGTGCGCACCGCCCGTCTGGGCAGGGAGGCGCTGGGCACCGGCTGGGTGAAGTTGGAGGTCGTGGCGGACGAGCACACGCTGCTGCCCGACCCGGTGGAGTTGTTGGAGGCGGCCGAGCGGTTGGTGGACGAGGGGTTCGCGGTACTGCCCTACACCAACGACGACCCGGTGCTGGCCCGCCGTCTGGAGCAGATCGGGTGCGTCGCGGTGATGCCCCTGGCCGCCCCGATCGGTTCGGGTCTGGGCATCCGCAACCCGCACAACCTGGAGCTGATCGTCGAACAGGCCGGGGTCCCGGTGATCGTCGACGCCGGTATCGGCACCGCCAGCGACGCGGCCCTGGCGATGGAGCTGGGCTGCGACGCGGTGCTGCTGGCCAGCGCGGTCACGCGGGCCGAGGACCCGGTGCTCATGGCCGGGGCGATGCGCGACGCCGTGCGCGCCGGCCGCGCCGCGCGACGGGCCGGCCGCATCCCGGTGCGCCGGCACGCACGGGCCTCCTCTCCCGCCGTCGACTGACGCGGAGCGGTCCGCCGGGCCGGGAACGAGACCTCGAACACGTGGGGGCCGCGTCCCCTCCGTCATCATGTGGGGGAGGCGGAACAGCGGGCGCTCATCGTGCGCCCGAGGCCACGGGGAGGACCCCCTCCCGTACCGGCGGACCGGCCCAGCGGGGCCGACTTCCATGATCCCGGCGTTCGCGCAGGTCAGAGCGGGCGGCCGGGGGCGTTACCAAGGACACCGGTGCGGCGGCGCCACGGCGTTGCCCCCATCGCCTACCGTGAAAGAGTCGCGCGTCCCCCGAATCGGGGTGTCGCGCGCCCGAGGACGACCCAGGACCGCACGCCCCCACCCCCCGTGGACCAGGGGCGGCGCGGCCGCGAACCGCGGGGCAGACCCGGGTCGGGCTTCCGCTATCGTGTCGGTTCGACACCCGGTGTCGGGTACGCGCCACCGACCGCGAAGCCCGCGCTCCCCGCAGCAAGGACACTACTCCGCCGTGGACATGACGACTTCCGACCCGCTCGTGGGCGCCACTCTGGACCAACGCTACTTCGTGGAGTCCAGGATCGCCGGAGGCGGGATGGCGACCGTCTACGTCGCCCACGACCTGAGGCTGGACCGTCGGCTGGCGTTGAAGGTGATGCACCCTTCGCTGGCCCAGGACCCCACCTTCGTCCAGCGCTTCATCAACGAGGCGCACTCCGTCGCCAAGCTCTCCCACCCCAACGTCGTCCAGGTCTTCGACCAGGGCGAGGACCGGGGGCACGTGTTCCTGGCGATGGAGTACGTGCCGGGTCGCACCCTGCGCGCCCTTCTCAAGGAGCGCGGCCGGTTGTCGGCGCGCGACGCCCTCCAGGTGATGGCCCCGGTGCTGGCGGCCCTGGGCGCCGCCCACCGGGCGGGCATGGTGCACCGCGACATCAAGCCCGAGAACGTCCTCATCACCGAGGACGGCCGGATCAAGGTCGCCGACTTCGGTCTGGCCCGCGCCGTGGAGCAGTCCACCCAGGGTCTGACCCGTACCGGGACCCTCATGGGCACCGCGGCCTACCTGGCGCCCGAGCAGATCGAGCGGGGCACCGCCGACGCGCGCACCGACGTGTACGCGGCGGGGATCATGTTCTACGAGTTGCTCACCGGGAGTCAGCCGCACACCGGCGAGACGCCCATCGCGATCGCCTACCAGCACGTCAACGAGGACGTTCCGCGTCCCTCCCACTTCCTGCCCGGGCTGCCCGCCGAGGTGGACGCCCTGGTCACCAAGGCCACCGAACGCGATCCCCGGTATCGGCCGGGCAACGCCGGACAGTACCTGTCCAAGGTGCTGGAGGTACTGCGCCACCTGCCGGAGACGCCGCAGGTGAAGGGCGCCCCGCTGCCTCCGGTCGCCCCGGTCGCCGCGACGACGGCGGCCGTCACCGCGCCGCAGCTCATCGCGGGCGGCGCCGGGCCGGGCACCGAGAACGCCACCATGATCGTGGAGATGGGCGGCCCCGCGGACGACGGCTATGACGATTACGACGATGACCACTTCGACGAGGGCCCGGATCGGCGTCGTCGCGCGACGCTGATGGCCGTGGGCGCGACCGTTCTGGCACTGGTGGTGTTCGTCGCCGGTTGGTGGTTCCTCGTCGGCCGGTTCGAGTCGGTGCCCGAGATCATCGGCGCCGAACAGGAGGCGGCCTGCGCGGCCCTGCGCGACACCGGTCTGAAGTGCGAAGTGGCCGAGGAGGGCGTCTACAGCTCCGAGGCGGCGGGCACGGTCGGCAAGGTCGAACCGAACGTCGGGGAGCGCCTGTCCCCCGGTGACACGGTCACGATCCAGCTGTCCAAGGGGCCGCGCGAGGTCGAGATGCCCGATTTCAAGGGCCAGGACGTCTCCAACGCGATCAAGGAGATGGAGACCCTGGGATTCGACCCGGAGAGCCTGCTCCAAGAGGTCGTCGACGCCGAGAACGTGCAGCCGGGGGAGGTCATCTCCACCGACCCGGCCCCCGGTGAGGAGGCCGACCGCGAGTCGACGGTGACCTTCACCGTGAGCCGCGGCATCGACGTGCCGGCCCTCACGGGCCAGGGCGTGGACGACGCCCGCAACGCCCTGGAGGAGCTGGGGTTGACGGTGAAGATCGTCGAGGCCGAGAGCGAGAGCGTCGACGATGGTCTGGTCATCAGCCAGAAACCCGACACCGGTACCACGTTGAGCGCGGGCGGCGAGGTCGAGTTGACCGTCTCCACCGGCCCGCCGGGCGTGGAGATCCCCGACGTCGTCGGCAGGAACGTCAAGGAGGCTCGCGAGATGCTGGAGGACGCCGGCTTCGAGGTCAAGGTGGAGCGCTTCCTGGGCGGCCGGACCGTGGCGGAGCAGTCCCACACGGGCAAGGCACCGGAGGGCACCGAGATCACGATCATCGCCACGCCGGTGGGTCTCCCCCTCGGGGAGCTCGAACTCGACGAGGACGACGACGATGACGACTGATCTCCGCGTGGACGCGGGGGGCGGCCCCGGGCAGGAGAGCACGGCCGGGGGGCGGCCCCGGTGAACGCGGGAGGGGCGGGGCCGGGCGGCCCCGCCCCTCCCGCGTTCGGTTCCCCGGCCGGGAGCGGACAGGACGGGCGCGCCGCGGCCCCGTTCGGGATAAGGTCACCCGCGTGTCCCCTCTCGTCGCCGCGGCGGCGGGCCTCCCGTCGCCGCTCCGGTGCCGGGGCCGGGCCCCGGTACCGAGGTGACCGATCCCCACCGGCCGGAGCAGGGGCCCCCAGGAGGATGTGATGGAGAGCAGCGAGGAGATCCGGGTGCTGGTCGTGGACGACCACCCCATGTGGCGCGACGCCGTGGCGCGCGACCTCGATGAGGCCGGTGTCACGGTGGTGGGCACGGCGGGCGACGGCGCCAAGGCCCTGCGGATCGCCCCTGCGGCCCGGCCCACCCTGGCCGTCGTCGACATGCACCTGCCGGACATGACCGGGGTGGAGTTGACGGCGGGTCTGATGGCGCTGGCCGAACCGCCCCGGGTGCTGGTGCTGTCGGCGAGCGGGGCCGGGGACGACGTGCTGGCCGCCGTGAAGGCGGGGGCCACGGGTTACCTGGTCAAGTCCGCGGGCCGGGACGAACTCCTCGACGCGGTGCGTCGGGTGCACCGGGGCGAGGCCGTCTACACGCCCGGGCTGGCGGGCCTGGTCCTGGGCGAGTACCGCAGGCTGTCCTCGCGGGAGCGCGGCCGGGACGATCCCTCCCCCGCGCTGACCCCGCGCGAGACCGAGGTGCTGCGCCTGGTCGCCAAGGGCTTGGCCTACAAGCAGATCGCGCAGCGGCTGTCGATCGCCCATCGCACCGTGCAGAACCACGTGCAGAACACCCTCACCAAACTGCACCTGCACAACAGGGTCGAACTGGTCCGCTACGCCATCGATCGCGGCCTGGACGACTGACCCGGACACGCAGGACGAACGAACACGAAAAGCCTGTTCGGGACGGGCCTCGCGCGAGTTCGGAGCATGTTCACCGGCCCGGGTTGGCCTGGGATCGCCCTGAGGACTATGGTCTAGACCATATGGCGCCATGCGCCGTGGAACCCACAACGTCGAGGAGATTCGTATGCGCGTCGGGGTGCTGACCGGTGGCGGCGACTGCCCTGGTCTGAACGCGGTCATCCGGGCCGTGGTCCGCAAGGGCATCAAGGACTACGGCTACGAGTTCGTCGGTTTCCGGGACGGCTGGCGCGGCCCCCTGGAGGGCGACACCATGGCCCTGGACGTCGAGGCCGTGCGCGGCATCCTTCCGCGCGGCGGCACCATCCTGGGCTCCTCCCGCACCAACCTGATGAAGATCGAGGGCGGTGTCGAGCGGGTCAAGGACAACATGGCCGGTCTGGGCGTCGACGCCCTGGTGGCCATCGGCGGCGAGGACACCCTGGGCGTGGCCCGCCAACTGCACGACCGCGGCGTCAACGTGGTCGGCGTGCCCAAGACCATCGACAACGACCTCAACGCGACCGACTACACCTTCGGTTTCGACACGGCCGTCAACATCGCCATGGAGGCGATCGACCGCCTGCACACCACCGCCGAGTCGCACCACCGCGCGCTGGTCGTGGAGGTCATGGGCCGCCACGCCGGGTGGATCGCCCTGCACTCGGGCATGGCCGCCGGGGCGAACGTCATCCTCATCCCCGAGCGCCCCTTCGACATCGACGAGGTCGTCCGCCACGTCGAGAGCCGCTTCCGGACCCAGTACGCGCCGATCATCGTCGTCGCCGAGGGCGCCCACCCCAAGGAAGGCCAGATGCAGCTGGCCACCGGCGAGACGGACTCCTTCGGCCACGTGCGTCTGGGCGGCATCGGCCAGCGGCTGGCGGAGGAGATCGAGCAGCGCACCGGCAAGGAGGCCCGCTCGGTGGTCCTGGGCCACGTGCAGCGCGGCGGCACCCCCACCGCCTTCGACCGCGTGCTCGCCACCCGCCTGGGCGTCAACGCCATCGACGCGGTGCACGAGAAGGCGTTCGGCAAGATGGTCGGCCTCCAGGGCACCGACATCGTCCTCGTGGACCTGGCCGAGGCCACCGACACCCTCAAGACCGTCCCGGCCGAGCGCTACGCCGAGGCCGAGGTCTTCTTCGGCTGAGCCCCCACCGGTTCCCGGGGGAAGGAAGGGAAGCCGCCGGTCGCCGGGCCGCCCGCGAGACGGACAGACCGCGGGCCGGCGTCGAGGGCGACGGGCGGAAGGAACACGTTCCCCCGTATCGGGCGTCGGGCCACGGCCGCCCGTGGATCGTCCCCTCCCCGTGCGCGGGGAGGGGACGATCGTCTTTTCACAGCAGGACCGGCTCCGCGATCCGGACGCGGCACGGGCACTCCCGCGGATCTCCCGCGTCCGTCGTGTGCGGTCCCACACCCCGGGCCACCCCGCGCACCCGATGTATCTCACGGACGGTGACCGTTCTGGGGACGAACACCTCCCACCCGTGCGGGTCCGGCAGCTCCCGCACGACCCGGACCGCCTCCCGCGCCGTGACCCACCGGGGTCGCGTCGCGTGGTGACCGACGGTCACCGGCTGCGCGTCGTCGAGCCGGATGTGCACCGCGACGAAGCGGCGGTGGTCGTCGTCATGTGCGAGTTCTCGCAGCCACTGGTGGGTGAGCGTGTAGCAGGGCAGCATGGGGAAGCAGTACACGCCGCGTTCCCCGCCGTGACCGCGGCCGGCCGCACGGACCCCCGAGCGGCGCAGCCGCACGGTGTTCGCGGCGGGGGTGAGGTGGACGAACAAGGCCATGCCGTGATCCTAGGTTTCCCCTCACGGATACGCACGGTGTCCACACGGCTGCGCCCTCTTCCGTCCGGGCCGAAATTGGATGGAGCGGTGGGGAGGATGTTCGATACTGGAAGAAGTACGGCGATGGGCGATCCCGGTTTCCCGCCACCGCCGGTCCATGACGAGCAACCGGGCATCAATGCGTTCCAACCGGAGGTAGCACCATGTCCGCGTCGCTTGAGTCCGCGCCGTCCCCCGTGACCGGCGTCGGAGACGGACTGGGCGAACTCTGCGTGCTCATGAAGCTCGGCGAGATCGTCCTCAAGGGTTCCAACCGCAAGCTGTTCGAGCGCCGTCTGCACAACAACATCCGCTCCTCGGTGCGCGACCTGGGCGAGGTCCGCCTCTCCCAGCGCGGGGCCGGCGTCATCATCGTGCGCAAGCCGGAGGCGTCCGACATCGAGGTCGCCGAGATCGCCGACCGCATGGCCAACGTCATGGGCGTCGTCTGGGTGCACCTGGTGCGCCGGGTGCCCAAGGACCTGGCCGCCATCACCGACGTGGCCGTGCGCTCCCTGGAAGGGCGCCAGGGGAGCTTCGCGGTGCGCGCCCGCCGCCGGGACAAGCGGTTCGAGGTGACCTCCTCGGAGCTGGCCGGGTACCTCGGCTCCAAGATCATCGAGGCGCACGGCCTCCCGGTGAACCTCAAGCGCCCCGACAACACCCTGTTCGTCGAGGTGGACAAGGACGAGGCGTTCGTGTTCACCGACGGCATCCCCGGCCAGGGCGGACTGCCCGCCGGGATGAGCGGTCGCGGTCTGGTGCTGATGTCGGGCGGCATCGACTCGCCGGTGGCCGCCCACCGGATGATCCGGCGCGGTCTGAAGGTGGACTTCCTGCACTTCTCCGGGATGCCCTTCACCGGCCCGGAGTCGATCTACAAGGCCTACAGCCTGGTCCGTCAGCTCGACCGCTACCAGGTGGGGTCCCGGCTGTTCGTGATCCCCTTCGGCAAGGCCCAGCAGCAGCTGAAGAGCTCGGGGATCGAGCGGTTGCAGATCGTCGCCCAGCGACGGCTCATGCTCAAGACCGCCGAGGTCCTCGCCGACGACCTGAAGGCCGAGTGCCTCATCACCGGTGACGCCCTGGGACAGGTCTCCAGCCAGACCATGACCAACCTGACGGCGCTGGACGACGCGGTGGACCTGCCGATCCTGCGCCCGCTCATCGGCATGGACAAGACCGAGATCATGGACCAGGCCCGCAAGATCGGGACCCTGGCCATCTCGGAGCTGCCCGACGAGGACTGCTGCACCATGCTGACCCCGCGTCAGGTCGAGACCGCGGCGAAGATCCCCGATCTGCGTCAGATCGAGAAGCGGCTGGACGCCGAGGAGCTCGCCGAGTACCTGGTGACCACCGCCCAGGTGCACAAGCCCAGCTTCCTGGGCGAGGCCGCCCCCGCCCGTCTGGAGACGGCCAAGGCCGCCGCCGTACGGGTCTGAGTCCGGTTCCTTCGGGCGTCCGCGCCGCGCTCCGGCGGGGCGGGGCGCCCGGAGGACGGGAGTCCTCGGTCGACGGCCTCCTTCCTCGAAGAGGTCCGCTCCGTCGGCGTCCGGAACCCCGTGGGGGTCACCGCCCCGCACGACGGGGCCCGCGCGGTCGGGCTCTGACGGTGGTCGCGACACCCTGGCTTTCGGGAGGTCGCGACCACCGTGTCGGTTCCGGAGGATCGTGAAGCACGCGAAGCGCGGTTCCCGAGGCCGCTGGACCAGGTCCCCGGGTGCGCTCCTTGGCCGCCGCCCGCCTCGATCGGTGTCGGGGTGCGTTCACCGCACGACCGCGGCAGAAGCAGGGGCCGGGGGCGTTCTCCCGCGCCGACCGCTCATCGGTCGACGGGAGGACGCCCCCGGAACAGGCCCTACAGACCGGCCAGCTCGTGGCCGGGTGCGGGGGTGAGACCACGGCCGGTCAGGGCGGCCAGGGTCTCCGCCAGGTCCCGCAGCTCGGCGAGGTCCTCCTGGAGCAGGGCCTGCGGGCCGTCGCACAGGGCGGTCTCGGGGCTCGGGTGGACGTCGACGATGACACCGTCGGCGCCGACCGCGATGGCGGCCCGGGACAGCGGCAGCACCAGGGAGCGCTTACCGCCGGAGTGGGACGGGTCCACGATGACCGGCAGGTGGGACAGGCTCTGGGCGACCGGCACGGCACTGATGTCCAGGGTGTTGCGCGTGGCCTTCTCGAAGGTGCGGATGCCGCGCTCGCACAGGACGATGTCGAGGTTGCCCTGCTGGGCGATGTACTCGGCGGCCATCAACCACTCCTCGATGGTGGCGCTCATGCCGCGCTTGAGCAGCACCGGCTTGCCGGCCGCGCCCGCCGCCTGGAGCAGGGCGAAGTTCTGCATGTTGCGGGTGCCGATCTGGAGCATGTCGGCGTAGGAGGCGACCAGTTCGACGTCGGCGGCGTCGACGACCTCGGTGACGATCGGCAGCCCGGTCTCCTCGCGCACGTCGGCGAGGATCTTGAGGCCGGCCTCGCCCAGTCCCTGGAAGGCGTAGGGGGAGGTGCGGGGCTTGTAGGCGCCTCCGCGCAGCAGGGACGCGCCGGCGGCGAGCGCCATCCGGGCCGCCTCCAGGGTCTGCTCGGGGGTCTCCACGGCGCACGGGCCGGCGATGACCGTGACGTGGTCGCCGCCGATCGGCACGCCGCGGACGCCGACGACGGTGCGGCTGTCGTGGTTCTCCCGGCTGACCAGCTTGTAGGGGGCGGAGATGCGCAGTACGTCGGCGACGCCGGGCTTGGCGGCCAGGCCCAGATCACGGAACCGCTCGACGTCCCCGACGAGGCCGATGATGGTGCGGCTGACGCCTCGGGTGACGTAGGCCTCGCCGCCCGCGGAGGTGACCAGTTCGACGATGGAGTCGATGTCGTGGGAAGTGGCGTCCGGTGCCATCACGATGACCATGTGGGTGTCCCTGCTGTCGTTGGGTGTGGTGCGGGAGAGCCGTGACGCCGGTGCGGTCCGGAACGCGAAAAGCCCCGGGCCGTTACCGGCCCGGGGCTCGAATCGTCTGTGTCAGCGCAGCGCTTTACAGGCGACCGGGGTATCGGGCCGGTAGCCATAAAAACGCCAGAAGTTCCGCTGCATGGCTGTGACTATAGCGCACGGTCGCGCTCCCGCCGCACAGGTGGGGCGAGTGACCTACCTCTCGTTGACGCCTGGCAGGATGGCCGGTGGACGAGACGAACGGGGGATTGCGTGTCCGAGGCAACGGAAGGCCGGGATGGCGACGATCCCCGGCGACTGCCGCCCGGCCAGGCCGTACGAACACGGCACCGGCCCCTGTACTACGGGCCGGTGCCCGCCTTTCGACCGGGGAGATGGGACTTCCGGGTCATGGGGGCGACCGAGGACCTGGGGTCGTACCGATGGACGTGGGAGGAGTTCGCCGACCTGCCCCGTACCGACACCGTGAGCGACTTCCACTGCGTGATGCGGTTCAGCGTGCCCGACGTGGTCTGGAGCGGGGTGCGCGCCGTGGACCTGGTGGCGGCGGCGCCGCCCGACCCGGAGGTCACGCACGTGATGGCGTGGGGCGAGTACGGTTACAGCGCCAACCTGCGCCTGGACGACTTCCTCGCGGAGGACGTGGTGCTGGCGACCCACCGGGGCGGGGTCCCGTTGGCCCCGGAGAACGGCCACCCGCTGCGGCTGGTGGTGCCGCACCTGTACGGCTGGAAGAGCGTGAAGTGGTTGCGGGCCGTGGAGTACATGACCGCCGACCGGCGGGGCTTCTGGGAGGAACGCGGTTACCACAACCGGGCCGAGGCCTGGCGTGAACAGCGCTTCTCCCATCAGGAGGAGCCGGGGCAGGGACCACCGTTGTGAGCGGCCGGCTCACGGCACTCGGGGCAGGCACATCTCCACCTCGGTGCCCTGGCCCGGCACGGAGAGGATCTCGGCGGTGC
This sequence comes from Nocardiopsis sp. N85, assembly GCF_028882275.1. Taxonomy (GTDB): domain Bacteria; phylum Actinomycetota; class Actinomycetes; order Streptosporangiales; family Streptosporangiaceae; genus Nocardiopsis; species Nocardiopsis lambiniae. Next base: position 25,723 of record NZ_JARBUT010000020.1, on the reverse strand, counting down.
CCCCCAGATCGCGCAGCCGGCCCCGGATCGACTGGGCCACGCCCAGGCGGCCCTCCCCTCCGGCCCGTTCCAGCCGCCCCTCGGGAATGCCGGGGCCCTCGTCGCGCACCGTCACGGTGACGGTGTCGTCCTCGTCCTCCACCAGGATCCAGGCGCGGGTCCCGGTGGGGCAGTGTCGTTCCACGTTGGCCAGGGCCGCCTCGATCGCCGCGACGAACTCGGTGACGGCGCTCTGCGGCAACGGCACCGGAGTGGCGGGCGCGGACACCGACACGAGCACCGACTCCAGCCGGCGCACCGGGTCGCGCAGATCCACCTCCTCGTCGGAGGCGGCTGCGGGGCCCGGGGGTGAGAGCGGGTCGGGGGGAGGATCTCCGGGGGCGACCGATCCGACGCGGGGCAGGTCCGCGGTGATCAGCGCGCGCAACCGGACCTCCTGTTCACCGGCCATGCGGCCGATCTCGGCGGCCTCTCCCCCGGCCTCGGCACCGCGCCTGCTCACCATGGACAGCACCTGGAGCACCGAGTCGTGGATGGACCGGGCCAGCTGTTCGCGTTCGCGCAGACGCGCCTCCAGGGCCACCGCGCGGGCGAACCGCCGCTCCGCCTGCGCGGCCACCCGCGCCATGTACGCCACCGCCAGCCCGGCCAGCAGGAGCAGGACCACGCCCCGGGCGGTGGCGGGGGTGATCCGGGCGTCCATGATGACGCGCAGCGTCAGATCGGCGATCCCGTACAGCACGGCGACCGTGGCGGCGCCGCGACGCCCCCAGACCACCCCCGCGGCCAGGGCCGCGCCGGCGAACCAGTACCCGCTCAGCGGCGGGGCCTGGGTCAGGTAGAAGGGGACGGCGGCCGGAGCGGTGGCGAACAGGCAGGAGAAGGCCACCGCCAGGTCCGCGCAGACCAGTCGCCGGGTGCGCAGCTCGGGGCGGGCGTAGGCGGAGGCCGTGATCACCGTCCACGCGGCCATCACGACCAGGACCGTCCAGGCCAGCCAAGTGCGGGACAGGTGCTCGTGGTGCTGGACGAGCAGCAGCAGCGCGTAGACGAGGGCCGCGGCGCGGAAGAGGGAGATCCCGCGCCACAGGGGGATGTCGAAGCCCAGGGGTCAGACCACCGCCCCGTTGTCGGGACCGCCGTCGCCGGGCGGTCTGCTGTCGGTCATGCGCAGGATGAGCACGACGAAACCGACCAGGAACGCCACGACCGCCATGAACATCGCCCAGTTGGGCAGGGTCAGGCCCAGGAAGGCGGCGCCGAACACCAGGGCGGGTCCGCCCAGGAGACCGAACCAGGCCGCGATGCCGAGCCGGTCGCCCTGGAGCAGCGGAGGCGGGGGCGGGGGCTCGTAGTGGCCCTCCAGCTCGTCCTCGGCACGCCGCAGGGCCTCCTCGTCGTCGTCCTCGTCGGCGGGGTCTCCGGCGAGGATGTCGCCGAACGGGGAGGCGTCCCCCCGGTCCGGGGGCGAGGACGGTCCGGCGTTCTCGGCGTCGGGCCACAGGGCGCCGCGCGCGGGCGGACCGTCGTCGTCGTAGAAACGGGCGACGAGGTCGTTCCACACGTCGTCCTCGTCGGCACCGGGGGCCGAAGGCGCGTCGGGGTCGACGTTCTCGGGCGGCCCGTCCAGCAGGTCGCCGCCGATGACCGACTCCGGGGGCTCCCCGGCGGGGTCGGCGGACTCCTCCTCGCCCTCCGCGCGGGGTTCACGCCTGCCCTCCGATTCCGGCGCTGAGCGCACCCCCAGGTCGGGCAGCTCGGCGCCGAGGACGTGTTCGGCGGCGATCCGTTCCTCGGCGTCGACGTACAGGTGGTCGGTCGGCGGGTCCTCGACGTCACCCCCCGGCGGCTCCAGCACGTCCTCGGTCAGTGGCACCGCGTAGGCCGCGATGCCGCTGCGCCGCAACGCCTCCAGCATCAGGTCGGCGTGCGAGGGCGCGAGCAGGATCAGGGGCACGTAGGTATCGGCGAGCAGGCCGTTACCCCGACGTTGTGTCATCGGTCGGCTCCTTCCCCGCTTCTGGCGTGGGCCCGCACGAAGGCGAGGCTTCCGTCGAAGATGTCGGCGGCGTCATGGTCGAGGGTCGCCACGTGGTAGCTGTCGTGGAGCAGATGGATCGTCAGCCGGGTGTTGACCGCTCTCTTAGCGAGCATACGCAGACTGCGGGGTCCGACGACGTGGTCCTGGGGGCTTCGGTAGGCCAGAATCGGCGCACGCAAACCGGACATGCCCTCCTGAACCGCGCGCCACAGCTTCGGGAGTGTCGCCGCTGCCGCGGTCGGCACCCGGTCGTATCCCCCCTCACCTCGACCGACGTCGTCCTTGGCGATGTCGCTCTCCACACCGGGGGTGAAGGGCAGGAGACGGGCGACCAGGCCGCGGAACGGCGCGATGACCGGCAGTCGCGGGTCCTCGATCGCCAGCGAGGGGTTGACCAGGACGGCGCCCCGGACCAGGTCGGGGTGTTCCTGGGCCAGCCTCAGGGAGAGCGCGCCGCCCATGGACAGGCCCATGACGAAGACCTCGGAGCAGCGCGAGGACAGGTCCAGCAACGCCCGCTCGACCTCGGCGTACCAGTCGTCGCTGGTGGTGAGCGCCATGTCGGTCCAGACGGTGCCGTGCCCGGGCAGCAGGGGCAGCTCGACGCTGAGCCCCGCGGCGGCCAGGTGATCGGCCCAGGGGCGCATGGAGCGCGGGGAACCGGTGAATCCGTGGCACAGGAGGACGCCGACATCGGATCCCCGGTGGCTGAAGGGTTCCGCACCGGGGATCAGAACGGTATCGTCGGTCGGTCTCACGGAACTGCCCCCAGGGAACGCGTACGGCGCCGCGGCGGTCACCCCGGCTTCACAGGCGTGAGGCTAACCGTTCGGCGGACCGTTTGTCATGGGTGGCCCCCATGTTCCGTTCTCGTACCGGAAGAGGGGTGTCGCGCATCACGTGCCGTGGACTGAGTATCCTCGTCGCAGTGCTGGCCGAGCGGGACAGTGAGACGCGGCAGACCCTGCCCGGAGGCTCCCCGCGTGTGCAGGGGTGATCCGAAGAGATGTTCTACTGGGTGGTCAAGGCGATTCTGGGGCCGATCCTGGCCGTGCTGTGGCAACCCCGCGCCGAGGGTGTGGAGAACGTGCCGCGCCGTGGCCCGGCCCTCATGGTGGGCAACCACCTGTCCTTCTCCGACCACTTCTTCGGCCCGCTTCCGCTGCCGCGCAGGATCACGTTCCTGGCCAAGTCGGAGTACTTCACCGGGACCGGCGTCAAGGGCCTGGCCAGCAGGGCCTTCTTCTCCGGCGTGGGACAGATCCCCATCGACCGCTCCGGGGGCAAGGCCAGTGAGGCGGCGCTGCGCACCGGACTGAAGGTGCTCAAGCGCGGCGAGCTGCTCGGCATCTACCCCGAGGGCACGCGGTCCCCCGACGGCAAGCTGTACCGGGGGCGCACCGGGGTGGCCCGGATCGCGCTGGAGGCGCGGGTACCGGTCGTGCCGATGGCGATGATCAACGCGGACAAGATCATGCCGCCGGGGCGGACCGTGCCCAAGTTGGGCATCCGGCCCCAGGTGAAGTTCGGCAAGGCCCTGGACTTCTCCCGCTACTACGGCATGGAGAAGGACCAGCGGGTCCTGCGCGCCGTCACCGACGAGATCATGTACGCGCTCATGGAGCTGTCCGGTCAGGAGTACGTGGACCGGTACGCCCAGGCGGTCAAGGCGGAGCTCGAAGAGGAGGCGCGCGAGGCGCGCAAGGAGCAGAACGCCGACGACAAGGAGCGTCGTCGCGCGGAGAGGACGCGCCGCAAGGAGGAGCGTCGGGCCGGCCGGGCGGAGAAGAAGGCCGCGAGGAGGCAGGCCTCCGAGTAAGGACGTGCGAACGGCCTCGGTGCGCGGAGCACCGAGGCCGTTCGCGTATGTCAGTGACGGGTCAGGTCCCCGGCGCCGACGATGCCGGCCTCACCGCCGAGCTCGGCCAGACGGATCTCGGCCAACCGGCGACCGGGGCGACCCGAGACGTTGCGGGCGAAGGCGTCGCGGACCGGCTCCAGCAGGATCGAACCGGCGTCGGAGACACCGCCGCCGAGGACGAAGCACTCCGGGTCCAGGATCGCGGCCAGGTCGGCCAGGCCGACCCCGGCCCACTCCCCGATGGTGCGGAAGCACGTCAGGGCGCCCTCGTCACCCTCCATCGCGGCCTGGGTGATGATGTGGCCCTCGATCTGCTCGACGACGCCGCCGGCGAGCTTGAGCATCCGCTCGGCCGCCACCGGGTCGGTACGGGCCAGGTCCTGGCCCGCGGCCACCAGGGCGCGACCGCTGGCGTACTGCTCCCAGCAGCCGTGGTTGCCGCAGGCGCAACGACGGCCGTGGGGCACCACGCGGTAGTGGCCGACCTCGGCCGCGACGCCGAAGCGGCCCCGGTGCAGCCGGCCGCCGATGACCAGGCCGCCGCCGATACCGGTGCCGAGGGTGACGCAGACGATGTGATCGCTGCCCCGTCCGGCGCCGAAGCGGGCCTCGGCCCACGCCGCGGCGTTGGCGTCGTTCTCGATGACGACGGGCAGACCCACCCGTTGCTGGATCCGCTCCTTGAGGGGGTCGTCGCGCAGGCCCAGGTTGACGGCGATCTGCACGGTGGCCCGGTCCTCGTCCACGAACCCGGCGACGCCCACGCCGACGGCCTGCACGACGCCGTGCCGACGGCCGCGCAGCTCCTCGACGGCCTTGGCGACGACGTCGGCCAGTCCGCGGGGGTCGTTGGCGGGGGTGGGGTACTTGACCCGGTCCAGGATTCGCCCGTTGTGGTCGACCACCCCGGCGGCGACCTTGGTCCCGCCGATGTCCACTCCGATGGTCAGCATGAGGGGCGACTCCTTCTCACTTACGCCCGAACTCTGACATAAGTAGCCAGGCCCATGGCATGGGTCTTTTCAAATGGTGTAAACCATTCGATTAAACCAGGCTCGGGACGCCCTGGACACCCCACCTGACTAACCCGAGGTGACCTGGCGTTCCCCGTCTTCGGAGCGCCACGGGGCACGGGTGTCGGGCGCGTGCTCGGAGGCCGGTCGCTCAAGGGAGCGTTCGACGACTCCCCAGGTGCGGCCCAGCGCGTCGACGACGCCCAGTCCGGCCCGGCCGAGGTGCCCGGCGATCTCCGGAGCCGAGGTGCGGACGATGTCGAAGACCTCCTCCAGGACCGGACGCGGCTCGGGGTCCTCCAGCCGGACGGCCTCCTCCCAGACGTCCCCCTTGGGGGGAGGAGAGGTGACCGCGCCCACGCCGCGCTTGACCCCGGCGATCAACAACTTGCGCTGGAGTCCGTCGACCAATCTCAGGGCGTCGTCGATGATGTCATCGGTGCCACGACCGGTGTTCTCCGCCATCAGGTCCTCCTCTGAACGGGCTGATTCCCGCTTCACGTTAGCCAACGCGGAGCCCGAGGAGACGTCTCCCGGGGAAGGATCAGGGGAGAACCAGGGATGGGCGAGGGAGTGTTGAACGTTGCGAGCAAAGCGGACGAAGTTAACCTGATGTGCACGAAGCACATGTCGGGCGTATAGTTCGCGTCGCCCCAGGTCGGCCGGTCAACTCCGGATCACCGTTGGATACCGAACGGCAACACGTTCTACTCATCAGTAGCCTTGTGTTGTTACCGTCGTCACGTCCCCACACATTCAGTACCCGTACACGTCCAGGAGCATCACGTGCGCGAATACAGCTCTCCCGCTAAGGCTGAGATCTCCGACGACGCGCGGCTGACCGACACGCTCTACGCGCGCGCCGCCAGTGAGCCGAACGCCGTCGCAGCCCGCCGCCAGGAGGCCGGCCAGTGGCGCGACATCACCGTCGCGGAGCTGCACGGCGAGGTCGCCGCGTACGCCAAGGCCTTGATCAACGCAGGCATCGAGCACGGCGACCGCGTCGCCCTGCTGTCGCGCACCCGCTACGAGTGGACCGTGATCGACTACGCGATCTGGTCCATCGGGGCGGTCACCGTCCCGATCTACGAGACCTCCTCCGCCGAGCAGATCGAGTGGATCCTCTCCGACTCCTCCGCCAAGGCGATCTTCGTCGAGAGCGCCGCCCACGCGGAGCGTGTCGAGTCCATCCGTGAGAAGACCCCGGAACTCAAGGAGATCTGGCGCTTCGAGGGTCCGGAGTTCACCGCGCTCCGTGAGGCCGGCGCCGAGGTCACCGACCTGGAGGAGCGTCGTACCGCCGCCAAGGCCGACGACACCGCCACCCTCATCTACACCTCCGGCACCACCGGGCGCCCCAAGGGTTGCGTGCTGACCCACCGCAACTTCCTGTTCATCGCGCACAGCGCGCTGGAGGGGCCGGCCAAGCAGGTCCTGCGCGGCAAGGAGAACCCCTCCACCCTCCTCTTCCTGCCGCTGGCCCACGTCTTCGCCCGCTTCGTGCAGGTCATGGTCATCGAGGCCAAGGCCACCATCGGCCACTACCCGTCCACCGGGCCCGACCTCATCGAGCAGTTCTCGGTGTTCAAGCCGACCTTCCTGCTCGCGGTGCCCCGCGTGTTCGAGAAGGTGTACACCAAGGCCGAGCAGAAGGCCACCGCCGCCGGCAAGGGCAAGATCTTCGCCGCGGCGGCCGACACCGCCATCGCCTACAGCCAGGCGCTCGCGACGGGCCGCATCCCCCTCACCCTGAAGCTCAAGCACGCCCTCTTCGGCAAGCTGGTCTACGGCAAGCTCCTCGCGGCGCTGGGCGGCAACGCCGATTACGCCGTCTCCGGCGGTTCCGCGCTGGGCGCCCGCCTGGGCCACTTCTTCCGCGGTATCGGCTTCACCATCATCGAGGGCTACGGCCTCACCGAGAGCACCGCGCCGACCTCGGTGAACAGCCCGGAGTTCAACAAGATCGGCAGCGTCGGCCAGCCGATGCCGGGCACCACCATCCGCATCGCCGAGGACGGAGAGGTCCTCCTCAAGGGCGACCACATCATGGCGGGCTACTGGAACAACGAGAAGGCCACCAAGGAGGCCTTCACCGAGGACGGCTTCTACCGCAGCGGCGACCTCGGTTCGCTCGACGACGACGGTTTCCTCAGCATCACCGGCCGCAAGAAGGAGATCATCGTCACCGCGGGCGGCAAGAACGTGGCACCGGCCGTGCTCGAAGACCGCATCCGCGCCAACGCCCTGGTGAGCCAGTGCATGGTGGTCGGCGACAACCGCAAGTTCATCGCGGCCCTGATCACGATCGACCCCGAGTCCTTCGAGCAGTGGAAGGACGCCAACAAGAAGACCGGCGGCATCCCCGAGCTGACCGAGGACCCGGACCTGGTCTCGGCGATCCAGGAGGCGGTCGACCACGCCAACCAGGCCGTGTCCAAGGCCGAGGCGATCAAGAAGTTCAAGATCCTGCCCTCGGACTTCACCGAGGAGAGCGGCCAGATGACCGCCTCCCTCAAGGTGAAGCGCCACGTGGTCAACAAGGAGTGGAGCAAGGAGATCGAGGAGATCTACTCGGTCTGATCTCCCCCTCTGACGAGCCGGTCCTCCTCTCCAGGAGGACCGGCTTTTCGGTTCCGCCGAAACCTCCGACATACCGGACTCCCCGGCGGTCCCGTCTCTCCCAGGGGCCCCGCACCGAGGGATGGACCCCCGTCCGCCCCGGACGGTCGCCCCCCGTACCGCTCCCCGAGCACGGATCACGCCCCTGACCGGGCCGAACGATCCGATCCCGTGCGAAGCCGCGAGGGACGCCCCTTCGCCCGAAGCCTCGCAGGGCTGCGCGCATCGACCGACCGGGCCGAACGATCCGACCCCGCCCACTCGGGGTCCGCCCCCACCCGCCACGGGTCACCACCCCTCGCTGGAGCCGCGGTTCACGACCTCGGCCGGCCCCGGCCGCACCCAACGGGGCCCCGGGCGCGCGTAGTGGCCGGTGAGGGCCTCACCCCCGGGGTCGGGCGCCCGATGCGGCGCGAAGCCCCGCGACACGCCCCAGGACCCTCACACGGCCCTCCCGGGTCCCACCGTCGGCGCCCTCGCGGTGGGAACCCGGATTCCCACCGCGGGACCACGGTCCGAGGACACGGCGGAGCAGGTCCGGCCTCCCGGCCCCGGGGGCGGGCCCGACCTTCCGGGAACGACGAAGGGACCCGGCTCTCGGCCGGGTCCCCTCGGGGTGAAACGGTTGCTACCGGATCCACGCCCCTCTAGTGGGAGGAGGTGTGCTCCTTCAGTGCCTCGTCCGAGTGGTGCAGGTGGTGACCGCTGTGCGGCCGCACCCCCTCCACCGACACGTTGTCCTTCGTGTACCACTCGGCCAGGGCCCGACGGAGGCGTCCCTTGGGCTTGCGGCCCTCGGGGTTCTCCACGCCCTTGTCGTCCACCTGCTCCTCGGTGAGCGCCGTGGAGGTGATGGTCGGCTTGGACGCCAGCACCTCGATGGTCTCGTGAGAGTTGCGCTTGTGGACCTCGATGAACTCACCACTGGGCAGCTGCCGGATGATGCCGCTCTCGTAGCCGTGCTCCAGGGTCTCCCGGTCACGGCGCTGGAGCCCCAGGCAGATGCGCTTGGTGATGATGAAGGCGAGGATCGGCCCGACGATGGCCAGCACACGGAAGATGTACGTGGTCAGGTACAGGTTGATCGAGAAGGTCTCCGAGAGGATGTCGTTCGACCCGGCCAGCCACAGGACCCCGTAGAAGGTGATGCCCGCGACGCCGACACCGGTGCGGACCGGGGCGTTGCGCGGCCGGTCGGCCACGTTGTGCGCCCGCTTGTCACCGGTGATCCACTGCTCGATGAACGGCCACGCCCCCAGGCCACCGAAGATGATGCCCGGAACGATGAGACCCGGCACCAGCACACCGATCGGAACGGCGTACCCGAAGATCTGGAAGTCGAGCGTGTTCGGGAAGATCCGCAGCGACCCCTCCATGAAGCCCATGTACCAGTCGGGCTGGAGCCCGGAGGTGATGGACGTCGGGGTGAACGGACCGAACAGGTGGATCGGGTTGACCTGCACGAAAGCGCTCAGGCCCGCGATCACGGCGAACGTGAAGAAGAAGAATCCGCCGGCCTTGACCGCGAAGCCGGGGAACATCGGGGTTCCCACCACGGTCTTGTCCGTTCGCCCCGGTCCCGGGTACTGGGTGTGCTTCTGGTGCCACAGGATCATGAAGTGCGCGACGATCAGACCCAGCAGCAGCGCCGGGATCGCCAACACGTGCAGCATGTACAGGCGCGTGATGATGTCCTCGCCGGGGAACTCCCCGCCGAACAGGAACATCGAGATGTACGTGCCGACCAGCGGCAGCGCGAGCATCACGCCCTGGAGGATGCGGACGCCCATGCCGGAGGGCAGGTCGTCCGGCAGCGAGTAGCCGAAGAGGCCTTCGAGCATCGCCAGGACGAAGATCGAGACACCGATCAGCCAGTTGATCTCGCGCGGCTTGCGGAAGGCGCCGGTGAAGAACACCCGGAGCATGTGCACGACGAGTGCCGCGACGAAGATCAGCGCGGCCCAGTGGTGGATCTGGCGGACCAGGAACCCACCGCGCACCGCGAAGTCGATGTGCAGTGTCGAGGCGTAGGCCTCCGACATCACGACACCGTTGAGACGCTCGTAGGGCCCGTCGTAGACGACCTCCATCATGCTCGGCTTGAACCAGAGCGTGAGGAAGACACCCGTGACGAGCAGGATGATGAACGAGTAGAGCGCGATCTCGCCCAGCATGAACGACCAGTGGTTCGGGAAGACCTTGCGAAGGTTCTTCTCGCCCATCTTGGCCACGTGGAAGCGGTCGTCGATGAAGTTTCCGACGCCGCGTAGCGCCTTGGGAGCCTGCGTTGTCTTGCTCATCGACTAGTCCTTCGCGTAATCCCAGAACGTCGGACCGGGCGGCTCCGTGAAGTCGCCCTTGGCGATGAGGTAACCCTCATCGTCGACGCCGATGGGGAGCTGCGGCAGCGGCCGGTGGGCCGGGCCGAAGACGACCTTGGCGGCGTCCGACGCGTCGAACGTGGACTGGTGGCACGGGCACAGGATGCGGTGCGTCGTGCGCTCGTACAGGGCCGCAGGGCAGCCGACGTGCGTGCAGATCTTGGAGTAGGCGATGATCCCGTTGTGCGTCCAGTTCAGACGCGTACCGGTCTCACCGTCGACCTCGATCTCGTCGTTCATGCTCGGCTGCCAGTCCTCCTCGGGCATCTTGATGAGGAGGATGACGGACTTGGCGGCGTCGTTGAGGCTGATCCCGTGCGGGTAGTGATCGTCGTCGACGGCGGGGAGGGCGGAGATCATCCCGTACGGGTCGTTCTCCAGGTCCTCGGCACGCACGTAGCGGTGCGTGCCCTCCACGTACATGCGACGGCCGTCCTCCCACGGCGTGTTCTTGAGCTTGTCGCCGGGCAACGGGCCGGTGTCGCGCAGCAGCACGATCGGGGCCAGGCCCAGCGGCACCATCGCCAGGATCAGGGTGCGGCGCATGAGCGGGCGCTTGGTGAACCCGCTCTCGTCGGCGCCCTGCATGAAGAAGGCGCTGAAGGACCCCTTCTCCTCGTCGTTGGAGGGCAGCTCGTCGTAGGGCGAGGAGACCTCGTAGTGAGGCATGACCTTGCGGGCCCACACGGTCATACCGGCGCCGATACCGAACATGGCGAGGGTGAGCGTGCCACCCAGGAGCATGTTCGAGTACTGGCCGTACTGCGGGTCCGCGATCTGTCCCGGTGTGAAGAGGAAGTAGGAGACCAGGAACCCGATACCGCCCAGGAAGGCGATGATGAACCAGGCGGAGGCGACCTTCTCGCCCCGACGCTGGACCTCTTCGGAGTTGAAGTGGGTCTCGGAGGCCGGGTAGGGGCCGTTGTGGTCGTCCCGGGCCTGCTCGGCCTCGACGGACACCACGGGCTCCTCGGCCGCCGGGGTGCCGACCACGCGCTTCGGCGTGTCGTCCCCGGTGTTATCGATGTTGTTCTCAGTCATGGGCACGCTGCTTCGCGGTGATCCAGATCGCGCAGGCGACGATCAGGGCGAGTCCGACGACCCACCCGATCAGGCCTTCGGCGACCTGGCCGACCCGGTCCAGGTCGAAGATGCCGCCGGCATTCGGTTCGGCCTGGAGGGTCTTGACGTAGGAGATGAGCTCCTGCTTCTCCTCCGGGTCGATGACGCCGTCGCTGAACATGGGCATGGCACCGGGGCCGCTGACCATGGCCTCGTAGATCTCACGGGGAGTGGATTCGTGGATCTCGGGGGCCCACCGACCGTCGGTGAGCGCGCCGCCGCCGCCGGACCAACCGTGGCAGTGGGCGCAGTTGGTCAGGTAGAGGCGCATGCCCATATCGGTGTTGTCGGCACCGGCGATGTACTCGTCGTACTCGTCCTGGTACTCCTCAAGCGCCGTCCGGTACTCGGCCTCGGCCTCCTCCAGTGCCGCCTCGTACTCCTCGGAGCCGGCCTCGCCTTCGGCGAAGTCGCTGCGGAGCGGCTTGAAGTCGTCGTAGCCCGGGGCGCCGCCCGGGACGTCGTAGGGGACGTCGGCACCGTTGGTGCCGCTGCGGATCGACTCGTTGTAGTAGGCGATCAGGTTGACCAGTTCCTGCTCGGTCATGACCATCGGCTTGCGCGGCATCTGCGCGTCCGGGTTCATGGACGGCATACGGCCGGTGCTGACCTGGAAGTCGATCGCCGCGGGACCGACGTCGCGCAGGTCCGGGCCGACCTTGCTGCCCGAACCGTCCAGACCGTGGCACGTGGCGCAGGTCTGGTCGAAGACGGTCTTGCCCTCGGCGACGTCCACGTCCTCGGGAGACGGAGCGTCAGCGGCGAGGGTCTGCGCCTGCGCCTGGTCGGCGGTGGGGGCCAATCCGGCGTACCCCACCCCGAACAGGGCCAACGCGAGGATGACGACGACATACCCCGCAAGGGGATGCCGTCGCCGCGCGGTAATCCATTTCACGGTTTCCCCGTTTCGGGTTACTGGATGAAGTAGATGGTGAAGAACAAAGCGATCCAGACCACGTCGACGAAGTGCCAGTAGTAGGACACGACGATCGCACTGGTCGCCTGCTGGTGAGTGAAGCGCTTCGCTGCGTACGTGCGTCCCAGCATGATGAGGAACGCGATCAGACCACCGATGACGTGGAGTCCGTGGAAGCCCGTGGTCAGATAGAACATCGACCCGTAGGGGCTGGACTGAAGGGTCAGGCCCTCGTGCACGATGAGTTCGTAGTACTCGTACGCCTGGCCCATGACGAAGAACAGGCCCATGAAGAACGAGATGAAGAACCACATGCGCAGCTTCTTGACGTCACCGCGCTCGGCGGCGAACACGCCGGCCTGAGCGGTGAAGCTGGAAGCCACCAGGACCACGGTGATCGTCGACGCCCAGAGCACGTTGAGGTGTGCGTCGGGCCAGAGCCCCAGGTCGGGGTTGCCGTTGATCACCGATCGGATGGTGAAGTACATCGCGAACAGCGCAGCGAAGAACATGAGCTCGTTGGCCAACCAAACGATGGTGCCAACGCTCACCAGGTCAGGACGCTTTGCCGCACCATGTGCTGGTGTCGGTGCTGATTTTGGGTTCGCGGTTGCTGTCGCCACGGGAGCATTATTACGGCATCTCGCGAAGGTCCGTACTCGACCCCCCGTAAGGCGGCGGATCAGGGCCTGGATCGGCCGCGCCGGGACCCGGGGGCGGGCCGCGCTTCGTGACTCGGGCGTTACTGTACCGTGCGAAGCCCTCCCGGGTGGTGTCCGACGCGCCCGCGCGCCGCGCGAAGCGCGATCCCGGACGACCGAGGCGATCCGTACCCCTCCTCGCGGCCCTTGAATCCCCCTCGTCCAACGACGGGGCAACGAAACGATCACCGTTGCACAACGCCCGCCCGGGGGCGGGTTAGCGCGCCCCCCGGAGGTACTGGCATCCTGTGGTGTCGAAGGTCTCAGCCCCGCACCGGCGGGTCCGGAACTCCTGGGCAGCGGGACCACAAGGCAATACAGTCAGAGGCATACAGCCAATGGACGCCTCGGCCGCACCCCCCATGGCGGCGGCCCTGGTCCGAAGCGATGGGACGGTTGCGCGATGGTGGTCAGCGGTACGGACACGGGTGCCCGGATGCGCGTACTGGTCTACAGCGACAAGGCCGACACGCGCGAGCAGGTGCGCCTGGCGATCGGGCGTCGCCCCGCCGCCGACGTGCCCCGGGTGGAGATCGTCGAGTGCGCGACGGCGCCGATGGTGCTGCGCAAACTGGAGACGACCGACCCGGCCGAGCGCATCGACGTCGCGATCTTCGACGGCGAGGCCGCCCCGGTGGGCGGCATGGGCCTGTGCCGTCAGGTCAAGGACGAGATCTTCCAGTGCCCGCCGGTGCTGCTGCTGGTGGGCCGCCGCGACGACGGCTGGCTGGCGACCTGGTCGCAGGCCGAGCAGGTGGTGAGCCACCCGATCGACCCGGTCGCGCTGGCGGGTTCGCTGGCGGAGCTGATGCGCCGCCGGCTCACCGCGCTCAGCGGGTGACCCCATGGGAATCGACAACGGCGAGCGGGACATGCGCCGTCGCCGCGCGGTGGGCGGGGCCCTCAACCACGGCGCCGACACCGGGCGATGGCGTCGCCGCGCCCTGCCCTGATCCCCCGGTGCCCTGATCGGCGGTGCGGTACGACCCGCGCCGCCCCGGCCTCGCCCACGTCATTCATGGAGTCGAAGAATCGTGAACGTCCCCGCCCGTCCCGCGTCCGATGAGGGTTCCGCCGTCACCGAGCGGACCTGGGCCAACCTCATCACCGCCCTGCTCGGCGGTGTCACCCTCAGCGCCCCCGACACCGCGTGGGCGATGAACGAGATCATGTCGGGTTCGGCGACCGACGCCCAGATCGCGGGGTTCGCGATCGCCCTGCGCGCCAAGGGCGAGAGCGTGTCCGAGGTGACCGGTCTGGCCCAGGGCATGCTCGACAACGCGGTCCGTGTCGAGGTGCCCGGCCCGACCCTGGACATCGTCGGTACCGGCGGCGACCGGGCGCACACGGTGAACGTGTCGACGATGGCGGCGATCGTCGCCTCGGCGGCCGGGGCCCGCGTGGTCAAGCACGGCAACCGCGCCGCTTCCTCGTCCTGCGGGACGGCCGACGTGCTGGAGCGACTGGGCGTGGTCCTGGACCTGCCGCCGGAGCTGACCGCGCGCACGGCGGAGGAGGCGGGCATCACCTTCTGCTTCGCCCCCCTGTTCCACCCGTCGCTGCGATTCGCGGCCAAGCCCCGCCGCGAACTGGCGGTGCCGACCGTGTTCAACTTCCTGGGCCCGCTCACCAACCCGGCCCGGCCGACCGCGTCGGCGATCGGCGTGTTCGACGAGCGCATGTGCGAGGTCATCGCCGGGGTGTTCGCCGGGCGGGGCGCGTCGGCGCTGGTGTTCCGGGGCGACGACGGTCTGGACGAGCTGACCACCACGACCACCTCCACGGTGTGGGTGGTGCGCGACGGCGAGGCCCGACGCGAGACGCTGGACCCGGCGGACCTGGGCATCGAGCGGTCGGCCCCGGACGCGCTGCGCGGTGGCGACGTGGAGTTCAACGCCCAGGCGGTGCGCGACCTGGTGGCGGGGCGGCCCGGTCCGGTGCGCGACGCGGTCCTGCTCAACGCGGGCGCGGCGCTGGCCTCCGTGGACGGCATCGAGGGGCCGCTCCTGGACGCCGTGCGCGTCGGGTACGAGCGGGCGGTCGCGGCCATCGACAGCGGTGCCGCCGAGCGGACCCTGGCGGGCTGGGTGGAGATCAGTCAGTCCCTGGCGAAGAAGGTCTGACCCCGCCCGACACGACGGAGGAGGCGGTGCCGGTCGCGGCACCGCCCCCTCCGTCGTGTCGGGGTGTTCGCGCGTTCGGCTACCAGCCGATGGCGAACGCCGACTCCAGATCGTGCTTGGAGTAGGTCTGGAAGGAGATGTGGGTGTCGGACGAGGTCACCCCGGGCACCTTGTTGACCCGCCCGGGGATGACCTCGGCCAGGTCCTCGTGGCGGCGCACCCGCACCATGGCGATGAGGTCGACCCCGCCGGTGACCGAGTAGACCTCGCTCACCCCGTCGATCTCGGCGATGGCCTCGGCGACCTCGGCGATGCGGTGGACGTCGGCCTTGATCATGACGATCGCGGTGATCACTGTGCCTCCAGGGCGGTGTCGGCGCGGGCGGACGGCCCCGGGCGCGCGCACGGCTAGTAGACGTCGGAGAGCCGCGTCCCGGAGCGCCATCGCAGCCGGTAGACCACCCATCCCGCGATCACCCCGGCGACGAATCCGTACACGTGCGCCGCGTAGGCGACGCCGGAGCCCGCACCGGGGGCGTTCGATGTGGTGACGTAGAGAAGATACTGAAGGACGAAGTAGCTGCCCACCAGCGCCCACCCCGGCAGGCGCATGGGGACGACGCCGAACACCAGGGTGGTCACCCGGCTGCGGAACTGCACCACCAGGTAGGCGCCCAGCACCCCGGAGATCGCCCCGGAGGCGCCGACCATGGGGATCTGCCCCTGCGGGTCGCCCAGGGCGAAGCCGTAGGCGGCGGCCAGCCCGGTGACCAGGTACAGCGCCAGGAAGCGCAGCCGGCCGATGCGGTCCTCCACCACGGGGCCGAACACGAACAGGTAGACCATGTTCCCCACCAGGTGGAAGGCACCGGAGTGGACGAACATCGAGGCGAACACCGACAGCCAGACGGATTTGCCTTCGAGGGAGCCGCATTCGGGGACCACCGGCTCGGCCAGGTCCACGTACCCGAACATCTCGGCGGGGACCGCGCCCCACCGCATGAAGTAATCCTGGATCTCGCAGAACCGCTCCACCATGTCGGCCGAGTACCAGACCGCGGTGGCCGCCTGCGGGGACATGAGGTAGGCGAGGACGTTGGCCGCGATCAGCGTGTAGGCGACGACGGGGGCGCGGCGGACGGGGTAGTCGTCATTGAGCGGTAGCGCGGCCATACGCCCAGTGTGTCATCTCCGTGTGCGCCTCGGCGGCGCGCAACGGGCATGTCCACTCCCCCTCGATCTCCACCAACCGCGTGGCGGGATCGTCGAGCCAGGTCAGGATCAGTTCGGTCTCGGCGGGCAGTGCGCTCGGCAGCGGCCCGACCGCCGGTTCGACGGTCTCGGCGGTGGCGACCAGGGCGCGCAGGAACGCGGCGGGTTCCACCCCGGGCTCCAGGACGGCGCCGGCGGCGAGGCGGCCGTGCCGGACCACGCTCGTGTCCCACCCGGTGGGGCCGCGCCGCGTGGCGACGAGATGGGGCACGGCGGCGATGGCCGCCAGGCGCTGAGCCCGGCGGGCGCCGCGCAGGAAGGCCGTGAGGCGGTCGCGCAGGGCGGCGGCCTCCTCGTAACGCAGGTGGGCGGCGAGTTCGGAGATGCGCGCGGTGTGGGCGTCCACGACCACGGCGGGGTCACCGGCCATGGCGGTGCGCGCGGCCTCGGCGTGCGCCAGGTAGTCGGCGAGGGGTTCGGTGCCGTCGCAGGGCGCTCCGCACCGGCCCAGTTGGGCCAGCACACAGGGGACCGTTCCGTCGCCCTCGACGGTGAGCCGGTGCGTGCACTGACGCAGCGGCAGGGCGTGCAGCAGCGCTTCCTTGGCCTGTTCGGCCTCGGACGCCGAACCGTAGGGGCCGATGTAGGGGGCGCCGTCGTCCTTGACCGTGGACACGACCGACAGGCGCGGGTACGTCTCGGTGGTGAGGGTGACCCAGCGGGCCCGTTCGGGGTTGCGCGACCGTCGGTTGTAGGGGGGCTTGCGTTCGGCGATGATGCGCAGTTCGCGGACCGACGCCTCCAGTTCGGTGGCGCACACGATGGGGGTGACGCCCTCGACGACCCCGGCCATCTCCCGGATCCTCTGCCGGTTCTCGGCGGCGGTGAAGTAGGAGGCCACCCGGCGGCGCAGGTTGTTGCTCTTGCCCACGTACAGGTCGCCGCCGCGCGCGTCGGTGAACACGTACACGCCGGGCCGTTCCGGCAGCCCTTCGGCCAGGTGCCGCTTGGCCCGCTGGGCGCGGGTGGGCGGTTTGCTGACGGCGCGCAGCTCCTCCAGGCTGCCCACGCCCAGGGGTGTCAGGCGGTCGATGAGCCCGTTGAGGACGGTGACGGTGGCGCGGGCGTCGTCCAGGGCACGGTGGTTGGGGGTGACGGGCGAGCCGAAGAACGCGGCCAGGGTGCCCAGTCGGTGATTGCGCGTCTGCCCTTGGGGCAGCACCGCGCGGGCGAGGCGGAGGGTGTCCACCACGGGAGGGGCCGGCCACTCCGCGCCGTGGCGTTCGCAGGCCGCCTTGAGGAATCCCACGTCGAAGGGGGCGTTGTGGGCGACCAGGGCGGTATCGGCCTCGGCGGTGAGGAAGGCGATGACCTCCGGCAGTACCTCCTCCATGGGCGGCGCGGTGGCCACCATGGACTGGGTGATGCCGGTGAGCAGGGTGATCTCGGCCGGGATGAGGATCCCCGGGTCGACCAGGGTGGTGAACTCCTCCACGACCTCGCCGTCGCGCACCCGCACCGCCCCGACCTCGGTGATCCTGGAGTTCGTGGCGCTGGTGCCGGTGGTCTCCAGGTCGAGCACGACGAAGGACACGGCGCCCAGCGGGGTGCCGAGATCACCGATGTCGAGTTGCACGCCCTGGGGCGCCGCGGACCGTCGAACCACCCGGTCAGGGTAATCGGCGCCGACGACCGAACGCGGCCGGCCTCCGGTCCGACCCGCCCGACATGGAAAGATGTGGGTGATGGGGCACAAGGCTCTCGTGCCGTACACGACAAGAGGAGGAACCGTGGGGATCGCGATGCCGGGTGACAATGAGCGGTGGCGGTGCACCGGATGCGGCAACCTCACGCGGTTCGACGTGACGCGCACCGTCCGCTCCCAGGACTACCTGCACCTGGACCTGGCCGGCGAGGGTCGGGTGGAGGAGCGCACCACGCTCTCCGAGACGATCGAGCAGGTCAAGTGCCGTTGGTGCGGGGCCGCGGACCGCATCGAGATCATCGCCCGCCCCGACGCCGACCGGTCGGTCTCCGGCACTTCGGCGGAGAGCCCGACGGGTCGGGCATGAGCACCGGCCCGGAGGCCGGCGACTCCGGGGACACCGCGTCGGCGCTCGTCCCCGAGGTGGAGGAGGGGCGGCTGCTCCGTCCCCTGCCCGAGGCCGTGCGCTCCCGGATCGTCGACTACGGCTCCGACGTGCTGGGTGGGATGCGCGCCGCGGAACTTCCGCCGGCGCTGAGACGGGTCGCCAAGTTCGAACCGCGCCGTCGGGCGCGGTTGGCCGGTCCGCAGATCGCCGCGCAACTGGAGAACGACCCGGAGTTCCGAGCCCTGGTGGCCGACCGGGTCGAACAGGTGTGGCCCGAACTCGCCGAGGGTCTGCGTTCGGGCCTGGTACCGCCCGCCGCCGACCCCGTGGCGGTGGCGGCCTGCGCCTATCTCCTGCGTCCGTCGGGTTGGGCGGACATCATCGAGGGCGTCCACCGGGAGTTGGACCGCCAGGTCGGGGCCAAGGAGGCGGACGAGGCCGCCGAGGCGCTCGACGCGGCGCGACGTCGACTGGAGGAGACCCGCGAGGAGCATCGGACCGAACTGGAGCGGTTGCGCTCCCAGATCAAGGAGCAGCGGGCCGAGATCGGCGAGCTGCGCCAGAAGGTGCACACCGAACGGCGCCGGGCCAAGGAGGCGCTGTCCCGGGCCGATCGGATCACCTCGGAGACGGACGAGCGCGCCGCGGTGATCACCGGCCGGCTCGGCGCGTTGGAGTCGGAGAACCGGCGGCTCAAGTCGCGGTTGTCCGCCGCCGAGGCCCAGGTGGAGAACGCCCGACGGGCGGCACGGGCGGGCCGCAACGCCGACGACGCCCGGCTGCGCGTCCTGCTCGACGTGCTGGTGGACGCCTCCCACGGGCTGCGACGCGAACTCGCGCTGCCCGCCTCCGTGGACGATCCCGCCGACCTGGTGGTGGCCGAGACCGACGAGCGCCGACGGGTGTCCCTGGGCGGGCTGCCCGACGACGACCCCGGATTGCTCGAGTACCTGTTGACGGTGCCGCGCGTGCATCTTCTGGTGGACGGCTACAACGTCACCAAGACCGGGTACGGGACGCTGCCGCTGGCCGATCAGCGCACCCGGTTGCTGTCCTCCCTGGAGGGGCTGGCCAGCCGGACCAAGGCGGAGATCACCTGCGTGTTCGACGGGGCGGACGTGGACACGCCGCCCGTGGTGGCGCAGACCCGACGGGTGCGGCTGCTGTTCAGCGCCCCCGGGGAGACCGCGGACGAGCTGATCGTCCGCCTGGTGCGCGCCGAACCCCCGGGGCGACCGATCGCCGTCGTCACCTCCGACCGGGAGATCGTGGGCGCGGTGCGGCGGGCCGGGGCCCGGGCGATCTCCTCGCCCATCTTCCTTCGCAGGTTGGAGTCGCACGGTTGAGGCGGATGCGGCGCCCCGGGCGCCGCATCCGTGTCCGCTCCCCCCTTGAGATCCACGCCATGTGTTCGGCCCCATGGTTGAGCCGAGCCGGGCGGTCCGCTAGGTTCTACCGGGAACGTGAGTGCTCTACCGGATAGAACGCCACCCGTGTCCCCCGGCGGATTCCCGCACACTCACACGGTGCCCGTGTCCCGGATGTGGGCGCCTCTCCCAGTACGTTTCACCCTCCAGCACCCCCGTGCGGATTTCTCACACCCCAAGGAGCGTGGCCCGCCATGAAGAACACCGGTGGTCGGCGTACGGCTCGCCGAATCGCCGCTTCGACCGGAATCGGAGCGGTCGTCGCCGGCTCACTCCTCGTCCCCGGCACCGCCTACGCGGAGCCGACCCGCGAGGAGGTGGAGGAGGAGATCGAGCGCCTCAACGAGGAGGCCTCCACGGCAGTCGAGGAGTACAACCAGGCCAAGGAGGACCACGAGGTCGCCGAGGCCCGGTACGACGAACTCGACGAGGAGGTCGGGGCCGAGCAGGAGAACTACGAGGCTCTCAAGGAGAAGGTCCAGAAGCTCGCCAACGCGACCTACCAGTCCGGCGACATGGACTCGGTGGCCAACCTCCTGACCTCCAACGGTCCCGAGAACCTGTTGGAGCAGACCGCCGACCTCAACTACCTGTCGGACTCGCAGAAGGCGCAGCTCGACGAGTTCGGCGAGTCCGCCGAGCGCCTGTTCTCCCTCAAGGACGAGGCCGAGGAGGCCCTCGAAGAGGCCGAGGACGCCCTGGAGAAGAGCGAAGAGGCCAAGGACGAGGTCGAGGAGAAGATCTCCGAGCAGGAGGAACTGCTCACCCAGTTCCCCGACGCCGACGTCTCCACCGAGGGCGCGAACGACTCCGGCGGCCAGTCCTACACGGGCTCGGCCACCGGGAACGCGGCCCTGGCCCTGGACTTCGCCTACGCCCAGATCGGCAAGCCCTACATCTACGGCGGCACCGGTCCCAACGGCTACGACTGCTCCGGACTGACCCAGGCCGCCTGGCGTCACGGCGGCGTGGACCTGCCCCGGACGACCTACTCCCAGGCCGAGGTGGGCACCCGCATCTACGACATGAACGCCCTCCAGCCGGGCGACATCATGTTCTTCAGCAGCCTGGGCCACAACGGCCTGTACGCGGGCAACGGGCAGATGGTGCACGCCCCGCGCACCGGCCGCAACATCGAGGTGGTCGGTCTGGCCGCCTACTGGGCGGGCCAGTTCCAGTTCGCCGTGCGTCCCTGACACGACGTCGTCCACGAGGCCGTCCCCGATCGCGGGGGGCGGCCTCTCGGCGTATCGAGCCCCCCTTTTTCGGACACCGCCGGCCAATGATGGGTACGTAACGAAAAGGTTGAGAGCGCCCCAAGGGATGCACTAGTGTTCAACGCCGAACGTCTTTCGACCCCTTCATGACGCCGGTCCGGTCCCCCGACGGTCGTACGGAGCCCCTTCTCCGACCGGCGTCCTCCCTTGAGGAAGGTGTTTCCCACCGTGTCCGTATCGCGCCGCGCATCGGTCATCGCAATCCTGGCCTCGGGTGCCTTCCTCCTACCGACCGCGGTCGCCCACGCGGAGCCGACCATCGAGGAGGTCCGTGAGGAGATCGAACGCCTCGAAGAGGAGTTCATCGGACTCAACGCGACCTACAACGAGGCCCAGGAGACCCACGAGGTCGCCGAGGAGAAGCTCCAGGACATCCTGAAGGACCTTGAGGAGGCGCAGGAGCGGGTGGAGGGACTGAGCCGCGGTGTGCGCACCCTGGCCAACCTCACCTACACGGGCACCGACTTCACCTCCCCCACCCAGCTCATCGGAGCGGGCGGGCCCGAGGAGGCGATGGTCCACCAGTCCGACCTGACCTACCTCTCCGACCAGCACGACGCCAACCTCGAAAGGTACCTGGAGGAGCTGGCGGCGCTGGAGACCCTGGAGACCGAGGCCGCCGACACCGAGGAGGAGGCCGCCGAGGCCCTCGAAGAGGCGGAGGAGGCCACCGAGAAGGCCGAGGAGAAGCTCTCCGAGCAGCAGGACCTGCTCGACGAGCTGAGCGCCGAGGAACAGGCCGAGGTCACGGCCAACACCGCCAACACCACCGACACCGGAGGCGGCGGCACCGGGGGCGGTACCGGCGGAGGCGGTGGCGGCACGTACACCGGCCCGGCCTCGGGCAACGCCAAGGCGGCCCTGGACTTCGCCTACGCCCAGATCGGCAAGCCCTACGTGTGGGGCGGCACCGGCCCCAACGGCTACGACTGCTCCGGCCTGACCCAGGCCGCCTGGCGTCAGGCGGGCGTGAACCTGCCGCGCACCACCTACGACCAGGTCAACGCCGGCCAGCGGGTGTCCTGGGAGAACAAGCAGCCCGGCGACCTGTTGTTCTTCTACGGCTCCAGCCCGAGCCACGTGGGTCTGTACGCCGGTGACAACGTCATGGTCCACGCCTCGACGTCGAGCAAGCCCATCGGCACCGTCACCCTCAGCGACTACTACCGCGCGAACTTCGTGACGGCGGTCCGCCCGTAGTCCGTACCGCTCGGGGCCCGCATCCCGTTTCGGCACGCCCTCCCCGTCCTCGAAGGCCCGCGGCGGACGGCGTTCCCCACACCGGGGGAACGGGGAACCGGTCCGGAGAGGGCGCGGCGCCACACGTCGGCGTCGAGGGGACCCTGGTCGCCCTCACCGCACGGAGCCCCGCAACCGATCGGCTGCGGGGCTCCGTCGTGTCCGGGGCGCGCTCGGCACGAGGCGGCTACGCTCGGCCTGTGCCGCGAACCCTGATCATCACCAACGACTTCCCTCCGCGCGCCGGGGGCATCGAGGCCTTCGTCCACGAGGTGGCGCTGCGTCTGCCCGACGTCGTCGTGTACTGCTCCTCGCCCTCCCGGGCGGACGCCGCCGCGGATCCCCGTTTCGATCTGCGCCTGCCCTTCCCCGTGGTGCGCGACGCCGCGCGGGTCCTGCTGCCCACCCCCCGTGTGGCGGCGCGCGCGGAGGCCATCGCCCGGTTGGAGGACCGCGAGGCGGTGCTGTACGGAGCGGCGGCCCCGTTGGGGCTGCTGGCCGGCCGGTTGTCGGGCACGGTGCGCCGTCAGGTGGCGCTGACCCACGGGCACGAGACGGGATGGTCGGCGCTGCCGGGCGCGCGCGAGGCGCTGCGCCGTATCGGCGACACCACCGACACGGTCACCCATCTGGGCGAGTACACCCGACGCCGGTTGGCCCGAGCGCTGTCCCCGGGCGCGGCGGCGCGCATGCGGCGGGTGACGCCGGGGGTGGACGTCACCCGTTTCCGTCCCGGAGCGGGCGGCGGGAAGGTCCGCGACCGCTACGGCCTGGGGGGACGCCCGGTGGTGGTGTGCGTCTCGCGACTGGTGCGCCGCAAGGGCCAGGACACCCTCCTGCGCGCCTGGCCCCGGGTGCTGGCCGACGTGCCCGACGCGGCCCTGCTCATCGTCGGCGACGGTCCCGACGCGGCTCGGCTGCGGTCGGCCGCGGCCGGGCTGGACTCGGTCGTGCTGACCGGGCCGGTCGCCCCGGAGGAGTTGCCCGCCCACTACGACGCCGGTGACGTGTTCGCGATGCCGTGCCGTACCCGGCGTGGCGGCCTGGACGTCGAGGGGTTGGGCATCGTCTACCTGGAGGCCTCCGCCACGGGTCTGCCGGTGGTGGCGGGTGATTCCGGCGGCGCGCCGGACGCGGTGCTGGACGGGGAGACCGGGCACGTCGTCGACGGGACCCTCCCGGGGCCCACCGCCCGGGCGCTCGTCCGCCTCCTGAAGGACCCCGACCGCGCCGCCCGGATGGGCGGACGCGGCCGGGAATGGGTGGAGCGGGAGTGGACCTGGGGCAGGACCTCGGAACGCCTCACGGCCCTTCTCGCGGCCCCCTGAGACCCTTGGGGCTCCCCCGCCTCACAGATCCTCGCCGTGGACGGTGCCGGGAGGGGGCGTCCCGTCGGTCACCTGGGGTCGACCGGTCTCGCTGTGCTCCAGCCATTCCTTCCACGAACGCTGGTAGAAGCCCCAACCGTTGTCCCACTCCAGTTCCCTGGAGGTGCCGGTGGTCTCCAGCACGTCCCCCATCAGCGTGTTGTCGTGGAACCAGCGGGCGTCGGAGACGGACATGTTGGTGCAGCCGTTGGACCGGTTCGCGTGGCCGATGCTCCCGTTCCAGGGTGCGGCGTGGGTGAACTCGCCGCTGTTGGAGGTGCGCACCGCCCAGTCGACGTCGACCCGGTAGTACCCGGGCGAACCCGCGGGGATGCCGACCGTCGCCGAGTCCATCACGAGTCTGGCGTACCTCTCCATGAGGACGTGGACGCCGGAGGTCGTGGTGTTGAAGCGCCGCTCCGCCTTGCCGTTGCTGACGGGGATGGAGCGGATCCGTTCGCCGTCCACCTCCACGTCCATCCGGTGATCGGGGACGTGCATGGTGGCGATGAGCTCGCGGCCGACCTCGAACTCGACGCGCCGGTCGGCGACGCCGAACACCCCGTCCGCGGCCTCGACCCCGGTCAGGCGCAGGTCGACGGCGACCTTCTGGTGGGGCTCCCAGTACTCCTCGGGGCGGAACACCGCGGTGGTCCCGTCGGTCCAGTTCCAGGCGCCCTCGGTGGCCTTCTCCGAGGTCACGTGCATGGAGTTCTCGACCTGCTCGCGATGTTCCACGGGCTCGGCGAAGGTGACGACGATCGGCATGCCCACCCCGACCGTCTGTCCCTCCTGCGGCAGGACGAACGGGTCGGCCATGCGCGCGTCCTCGGCCACCTCGTGGGTGGCGAACGTGGAGACCACCTCGCTGCGCTCGCCGTCGGCGTCCTCCGCGGTGGCGTAGACGGACACCCGGGACCCGGGGGCCAGGTTCCGGTCGCTGACCCAGGAGGACCCGTCCTCGGTGAGGGAGCCGCCCACGGACGCCCGCTCGTCGCCCTCGGCCCCCAGCTCCGCCGACGCCCACTCCCGGGCGCCGACCTGTTCGACGGACACGTCGGTGAGGACGCCTCCGTCGACCGAGACCCGTACGGGCGTGTTGGGCGCGATACCGCCCTCCCCCGGTGTCGGGGTGACGGAGATCCGCGGTCGGGGCGCCGCCGGCGCGCTCTCCTCCGCGGCCGTGCAGGCCGTGGCCAGGAGGACGGCGGCGATGGTGCCGGTGACCAGGCGCCCGGTGAACCGGACTCGTCGGTCCATGACATAACCCCCAGATGTCACTTTAAGTGATCATAAGGTTACAATGGACGTGGGCGGATCACGGTGTTCGCCACTCCGGCGCTTCCCGACACGGAAAAGCCCCGGCGGCGACCCCCTGAGGGGCCGCCGCCGGGGCGGAGGCTCGGTGTTCCGGCTAGTGCTGGAACTCCTTGCGGTAGTACTCGAAGACCCAGC
Source organism: Nocardiopsis sp. N85 (assembly GCF_028882275.1). Taxonomy (GTDB): domain Bacteria; phylum Actinomycetota; class Actinomycetes; order Streptosporangiales; family Streptosporangiaceae; genus Nocardiopsis; species Nocardiopsis lambiniae. The sequence goes on along the minus strand of NZ_JARBUT010000020.1, from coordinate 876 downwards.
CGATGGAGGTGAGGATGACGGCGAAGCCACCGATGATCACCATCCACCAGCCGATGGCCACGCCCACCGCGGTGAACGCGACGGCCAGGGCCACGAACATCGGCCACCAGCTGTGCGGGCTGAAGAAGCCGTACTCCCCGGCGTTCTCGGCGATCTCACCGTCGAGCCGCTCCTCCGCGGGCAGACCGTGGAAGTGCTCGCTGCGGCGGGCCGCCTGCCAGAGCCAGAAACCGATCATCCAGCCGAAGCCGATCGAGACGACCAGCGCCGTGGTGCCGGTCCACTCGATGGCCCCGGTGTCCTGCCAGGACCAGTAGACGTACAGGGCGGCCGCCAGACCGAAGAAGGTCGAGACGCCCATGAACAGATAGGCCTGCGTCTTCATGCGCCCCTACTCCTTCGTGGCACCGACGGGGACCGCGCCAGGGGCGGCGGCGTGCGGGTGGTTGAGGTCGAACGCCGGACGCTCGGACCGGATCCGCGGCAGCGACGTGAAGTTGTGCCGCGGCGGCGGGCAGGAGGTCGCCCACTCCAACGAGCAGCCGTAACCCCACGGGTCGTCCACACCGACCATGGGCGCGTTCTTCGACGTGATGTACATGTTCCAGAAGAACAGCAGCGTCGAGGCGGCCAGGACGAACGAGGAGATCGAGGAGATCTGGTTCAGCAGCGTGAAGCCGTCACCCGGCAGGTAGTCGGCGTAGCGGCGCGGGAAGCCCATGGCGCCCAGCCAGTGCTGGACCAGGAACGTGCCGTGGAAGCCGAAGAACAGCAGCCAGAAGTGGACCTTGCCGAGCGGCTCGTTGAGCATCTTGCCGGTGAACTTGGGCCACCAGAAGTAGAAGCCCGCGAACATCGCGAACACCACGGTGCCGA
>NZ_JARBUT010000002.1 GCF_028882275.1 Nocardiopsis sp. N85 | reverse complement strand
TCCCTCACCCTGGGGTTCACCGACGACGGCCTCGGCGGCACCGTGCCCCGCATCCCCACGACAAGGACGACCGACGAGTGGGAACGGGCCGAGGGCCAACGCGGACTGCTGATGGTGCAGGAGTCGTCCACAGCCTGGGGATACTCACCCGTGTGCCCGTTCGGTGACCTGGGCACCCACACCTGGGCCACCTTCACCCTCACACCCACACGATGACCGGCACGGGCTCCCCACCCCACGGGGAGCCCTTCGGTCCATGATGGGGGAGCGATCGCACGCGAGGCATGTTCATCCCGTAGGGGCGGGTCACAGCCTCGCGTCGGTCGCCGCCGACCACCCCCTCCACTTCGTCGGGCACGAACGTCCAAGGTCGTGTCCGCGCCCGACGGCGAGCCGTCCTCGTCCCTGCCGGGGCGATGACGGGCTCAGCAGAGGATGACTTCGAAGGCCGTGGCCGGTCGGCCGCCGTAGCGCTCGCCCGCGGACTGCGCCATGGCGGTGAGCAGTCCACGGGCGTCGGCCATCCAGTTCCCGCTGCCGAGCCCGTCGAGGTAGGCCCGGTGTGCTTCGAGCGAGGCTATGGCGGTGTCGAGCGTGCCGGTGATGTCGACGGCGTGCGTGGCGGACGGCGAGCCCGCGACGGCGGCGTAGCGCACCCCCTCCCACGGAGCGGGGCCGATGTCGGTGTGCAGGTGGCGGTTTCCGGCGTCGGCGACGGCGTCCAGGGCGGCGCGGCCGACGTTGCGGTGGTCCGGGGTGTTCCAGCGCGGTCCGGGCCAGGTCTCATGGTGATTGAAGGTGACCACGAGGTCAGGGCGGTGTCTGCGGATGGCGGCGGTGAAGTCCCGGCGCAGCGGCAGGCCGTACTCGATCAGTCCGTCCGGGTGGTCGAGGAATTCGACCGAGGTGACGCCGACGATCGCCGCGCTCGCGACCTGTTCGGCTTCACGCAGCTTCGCGGCCTCCTCCGGTGCCATGGACGCGATACCGGCTTCGCCTCGTGTCGCGAGGAGGTAGGCGACCTTCTTTCCCGCGGCCGTCCATGACGCGATCGCTCCGGCCGCCCCGTACTCCAGGTCGTCGGGGTGGGCCACGATGGCCAGGGCCGTCTCCCAGTCATCCGGGAATCGGGCGAGGTCGCCTCGGTCTGCTGGTGCTGAGGTCACGGTGTTCTTCCTTTGCCTGTCGGTGGGGACGGGCCGGATCGCCGGCCCGGCCCCACCGAGTGGTGAGAGTTCGTGCGGGCCCCGCTCGCCGGGGTGCGAACGCGGCGAGCGGGGCTGTCCGGGACGGTCAGCAGCAGCCGGCACCGGAGAGCTGTGCTTCTTCCTTCGCCGCCGGGTCGCAGCAGGCGCCGGCCTCGGTCGCGGCGGAACCGGTGCCGCAGCAGGGAGAGGCGGCGGCCTCGGGCTCGGCGGCGGGGGCCGAGGGCTGCGGGCCGCAGCAGGACGGCGTGAGGGTGGTCGGCTCACTCATGGGTGAACGCCTTTCGTGGAGAGGATCGCCGGCCGGCGGTGACCCGCTGGTTCGACGTTTGTCGATATATACTCTGGACTCGAATATCGATGTCTGTCAATATAGATACATGTCGAATAATCAGCCGCAGGTCCTCCCGGTCGCCGAGGAGCAGGCCGGCCCTTGCTGCCCACCGCTGGCTTCGGCCCCCCTCTCCGAGGCCGACGCCCTCCAGGGGGCGGCCATGTTCAAGGCACTGTCGGATCCGGTGCGGCTGCGGTTGTTCTCCCGCATCGCCGCACATCCCAGCGGTGAGGCGTGCGTCTGCGACATCTCCGACGTCGGCGTCTCCCAGTCCACGGTCTCCCACCACCTGAAGAAGCTCCGCGATGCCGGACTGCTGACGTCCGAGCGCCGTGGCACCTGGATCTACCACCGAGTGGCGCCGGCCGCGCTGGACGGCATGCGGCGCATGCTCGACGGTTAGCTCCCCGCGCCGGTGGCCGAACATCGGCCGTCGTGCGGCTTCCGCCGCCGGTGCGCCGTGCCCGTCCTGTCGCCCGGGTGACCTGTGGCACAACGGACACGACTCCACGTCACTCACATGACCCGTGGACCGGGTGTGCCCCGTTCACGCGATGACCCTGCGACCGCATCGGCCCTCGACCCGTCCTTCATCGCCGTCGGCGGTGTCCCGCTTCCCTCGAATCGAGCCGATCCGGTATCCGCGTGTCCACCACTCAGGGGGAGGCCCCTTGCGTTGCCGTGAAGAGCACCGTCGTCAGACGGGACGAGGTCATGATCGCTGACGCCCGTCTTCCCGAGCCTCCGGACCGGGAGCCCGATTTCGAGGACGATTTCACCGCTCCGCGGCTCAGGGAGGACCGCTGGGTCGACCACTACCTGCCGCACTGGACATCGCCCGAACGGTCTCGGGCGCGCTACGACATCGACGGTTCCGGGCTGCGGCTGCGTATCGACGCCGACCAGCCGGACTGGCGGGAGGAGGACGCCCCGCTTCGCGTGTCCAACCTTCAGACCGGGGTCTTCTCCGGTCCGGTGGGCTCTCGGCGGGGAACGCACCGGCACCGTCCGGATGGACTCGTCGTCCGCACGAACACACCGGAGGGTTTGCTGTGGGCGCCCACCGCCGGGCGTGTGGACGTCACCGTGAGCGCGAGCGTGGACGAGGGATGCATGCTCGCGGCGTGGCTCGTGGGGACCGAGCACCTCTCCGAGGACGACAGCGGCGAGGTCTGCGTGTTCGAGATCGACGCCGCCGCCGTCGGGGAGAGGGTGAGTCGTGCGCGATGCGGGGTGAAGGCGCACTCGGACGCGCGGCTGATCACCGACATGACCGAGGTCGCCCTGCCCCTGGACGCGTCGAAGCCGCACACCTGGACGGCCGTGTGGGGGCGGCGGGCACGATCATCGGCTGTGACGGCGTCATCGTGAAACGGGTCCCCCGGTCTCCCGGTTACCCGCTCTTCCTGATGATCGACCTTTTCGAGATCGGTCCCCGCTCGGGAACCGACGCCGCCTACCCGAAGACCGCCCACATCCACCGTGTGCGCGGGTGGGACGCCGCGACCGGCTCCTCCGTCGGCACGTCCTAGAGGGCAGGTGTCCCCGGACCCCCGCACCCCCGCGCGCCGGCGGTCCGGGAGCGGGTCCTCAGGCTCCGATGTGCAGATGGGCCGCCCAGAGCATCGGTGCGGCCGTCCGGTCCCACCCGGCCAGTTCCGGCGGCAGGCCCGCACCGTCGCGGACCGCGCGGATCGCGCCGTGCAGGGCCCGTGCCGCGCGGGCGGGATCGGGCCCGCCGCCGTCCTCGCGCAGGCGGGCGTAGAACTCGTCGGCGATGACCACCGACACCTCGTCGTCGATCGCCCACAGCGTGCCCACCACGTGCGGGAACCCCGCCAGTTGGAAGGCCGTGGAGACGTGGATGGACTCGTCCAGCAGGTCGGGGACCTGGACGGCGGCCGTCTCGCACGCCGACAGGTAGGCGAGGCGGGCCCGGTCGAGGCCGACCGTGCCCAACCGGGCGACCGTCAGCGGGGAGGAGGCGTCGTCGGCGAGCACCAGACGGCTGAGCGAGGGGTCCTCGGGGTGGCCCGCGCCGTGGCAGGCGAAGTGCGCCACCGCGCAGTCGGGCAGGGCGCGCAGGACCGCGTCGCTGCTCACCGGGGTCCCATCCGCCCCGAGCACGACCGCGCCGGGCAGGTGCCCGACCACCTTGGCCGCCTCCTCCTCCACGTGCTGGAGCAGGGGGGCTCCGGCCAGGCCCGGCACCCCGGGCATCGCGACGACCAGCGCGTGACCGCCCTCCCCGAGCGCGGCGGCCTCCTCGCGCTCGCGTGCGTGGCGCAGGGCGCGGACGCTGGGCGCGGTGGAGGAGACCGCGCGGTCCATCACCGTGCGCGGCGGGCCGTCGGCGGTGTCCGTGTGGTGGCCCGCCGCGTGCAGCGGTAGCCGTCCCAGCAGACCCCCCGTCACCCACCAGATCCGGGGCGGGTCCTGTGCGGCCTCGTCGGTGAGACCCAACGCCTCCAGGACGGGGCCGGCGGCCACGTCCCACAGCCACGCCAGGGTGTCCGACAGCACCTCCTGGGCTTCGGTGTCGTCGTCCGACTCCCGGCCGGGTGCCGTCACGGCGCGCGCCCGGTCGACCCGGTCGGCCAGCTCGCGGTGGGTCAGGGCGGGGAGCGGCAGGTGCCGGACCCCGGACTCGGTGAGCAGGAGGGCGTCGCACCGCCGGGGGGCGGCGGTCAGCACCACGACCGGGCCCCGGCCGGCCTCGGCCAGCAGTTCGTCCAGGCCGGGCGGCAGACCGAACCCGGTCAGACCGGTCTCGTCGCGGATGCGCTCGATGAGCGAGTCGAGTTCACGGGTCAGCTCGTGCCGGTCCCGGACCGCGCTCTGGGCCCAGGCCCGCGCGGTCCGCCCCGCGTCGGCCGCCCCGGGCCCGCCGGCCACGGCCGCCAGGGCGGGTTCGGCGGCGAGAGTGCGTGAGGAGGGATCGAAGGCCCCGAACGCGGTCCCGTCCAGCGCGTCGCGCAGCCTGACGAACCGCTCCGCGAGCGCGGGGTGATCGCGCCACAGGTCGGAGAGTTCGCCGCGCACGTCGAGGGCCTGGCCGATCAGGATCCCACGACCGGTCTCCAGCGCCCCCAGCGCGCGCACCGCCCGGTCGGTGGACGTGCCGCCCGGGGCGTTCAGTGCCGCTGCGGCGGCCCGCGCGGCCAGACCGGGGAAGCGCTCCAGCGTGCTCTGCTGGTCGCCGCGACGGAGGCTGCGCGGTGCCGCCCGCACCAGCAGGCGCACGGCGGCGTCCAGGACCTCGGACGCCCGTACGGGATCGGTCGTGGTCTCCGCGACCGCGAGGGCGGCGCTGATGCGCAGGGTCGGGGGCGCCGACTCCGGCTTCCAGGCCCGCTCGAAGGCGACGCGGGCGGCCTCGCGGTCGGCGGGCCGGCCCGTGAGCCGCCACCGGTCGTCCAGGGCGCCGCCCAGTTCGAGCAGGACCCGGGCCCCGTCGGGGGTCTCGTCGAAGCCCTCGGACGTGGCGGCCCGGAACTCCTCCACGGCCTCGTCCAGGTCCTCCGGGTCGCCGCCGTGTGTGAAGCGGGCGTGCAGGGCCTCGGCCAGGAGCGCGCGGTGGGTGGGCAGCATGGCGTGGTCGTCCGGTACCGATGAGACGGTACGGCGCATGGCCAGGACCGCCCGGTCCAGGCCGCCGCCGTCACCGGCGCGATACCGGGCCAGATGGGCGCGCGCCAGGCCGTTGAGGAAGACGGGCAGGTCCGGGTGGTCGCCCGGAGTGGCCATGACCGCCGCGCCGGTCGCCTCCACCGCCTGTTCCAGGTCGTTCCGGTCACCCGTGCCGAAGAACCGCGAGACCAGTGCCGCGCCGAGCGCGTGGGAGGCCGTGGCCCGGTGCGGGTCGTCCTCCGCGAGCGCGGCGGCGCTGGCGCGCAGGGCGCCGACGGAGTCGTTCGCATCCCCGGTGTCCCCGGTGCACAGGTAGCGCGCGTGCAGGGCGCCGCCGAGCGCGTGCAGGGCCAGCGCCCGCTCGGCCCCGTCGTCGGGGCAGGCGCGCATGGCGTCGCGGCCGAACCGGATCGCCCGGTCGAGGTCGGCCTCGGAGCCGGTGCGCTCGAAGCTCGTGCGCAGCGCCACGCAGAGGTTGATCCGGGCCCTGGTCCGGACGGGGTCGCCCTCGGGGGCGGCCTCGGCGGCCTGTTCGAGGCGCCCGATGCCCTGGGCCAGGTCCGCCCGATCCCCGGTGCGCCAGGACCGGACGATCCGGATCAGACCCAGGTTCGCCAGGAATCCGGCCAGATCCTCGGAGGGTCGGGTCCTGCGCTCGGCCACGTGCACCGCGGCGGTCGTGACCAGCACGGCGCGGTCCAGGGACGCGAGGTCGTCGGTGCGCCCCGCCCTCATGCTCAGGGCCTTGCCGAGGTTGCTCAGGGCCGCGGCCCTGTCCACGTCCTCCGGTGGGGTGGCGGAGGCGATGCGCTCCCACTGGTCGACCACGGAGTCCAGGATCGAAACGTCCTGGAAGGCCGCCGCCATGTCCAGCATGACGACCGCGCTGGGGAAGACCCGTTCGGCGATCAGGGGCAACAGGTCGCCGGGCAGTGGTTCCCAGCCGTGGATGAAGTGCTGCCTCAGGAGCTTCGCGGCGGCGGTCCGCTCGGCCTCGCGCCCGTCTCCGGACACCGCCTCCGACCGGGCCCAGCGCGCCCAGCCGAGGACGAAGGCGATCTCCGGGTCGTTCGGTGCGGCCTCGTGCAGCTCGATGAGCCGGTCGATCTCCGCGGCGGCCTCCGGTTCGAGCAGCTCGGCCGGGTCCGCGCCCGACACGCACCGGTTCACACGCTCGAACACGGTTCCCAGCAGTCTCTCCCGCATCCGGTACCCTCCGGCTGGATCCGCGCTGTCGGCGTCAGGATGCCGGCGGGACCGGTACCGGCGAAGGGAGTCGGCGGACGAAGGCCGGAAGTGGTCACCGGGGTTTCAGTCGCGGGGGCGCGGCGGGACGCCGGCGTGCAGCCGCAGGGTCAGGGCCCGCCCCGCCGCAGGGCTGAGGGGACCCGTGTACTCCACACCCACCTGTGCGGCCAGGTCCGCCACGTGCAGTCGCACGGCCGCCTCCAGGAGCACGGCGTAGGTCTCCACCGCCGAGCGGACGCGCCACCACGCGACGGCCGCCAGGACGGCGGCGACGATCACGGCCGGGTACCACCAGAGGACCAGCGGGAGGTGGACCAGGCTCCACGCGCCCAGGACGAACGCCCGCGCCAGGTCCTGACGGGCCGCGCGGATCTGCTCGCACACGCCGTCGGGCAGCATCAGCCACAGGTGCGGCCACACCACGGCCAACTCCAGCGCGTGCTCCCGGCGGAACCGGACGGCGACGGCGTGGAGCCGGTCGCCGCACCACGTGGGACGGTCGGGCTCCTCGGGGGCGATCCGCACCAGCCGGTCGTAGGCCTCGTCGAACGACGGCCGCCCGTCCTCGGGGTCGGCGGGCTCGGCGTCCGTGGCGTCGGAGGGCCCCGAGGGCCCGGCGACAGCCGTCCCGGCCGGGACGGAGTGCGCGGCGTCCGTGTTCCCCGCGGTCGCGGCGGGTTCGGCCTCCGGGGCGTCGGAGGGCTCGGCGACGGTGATCTCGGCGGGCTCGGCGTCCGCATCCGTCTCCCGGTCCCCGCCGCCCTCGGCGAGGGCCGCCCTCAGCCGTTCGTGGGCCCGGGACCAGCGGCGGTGGCGGGCCCGTACCCGCCATCGGGCCAGGAGCCGGGCGGGCCGAGGCCAGGAGCGCCAGTCGGCGGCGAGCCACACCCGCTCCAGGGCCGTTCCCAGCCCGTCGGCCAGCAGACCGACCAGGGTGGCGGTCGCGATGACGGCCGCGAAGACCACCACCTGCCCTCCGACCGTGTCGACACGCGGGTCCTCCGCCCAGGCGGTGATCCGGTGTACGAGATGGGCGGCGTCCCAGGTGTGGTCGCGGCCCAGGACGAGGGCGCCGGCGGCCACCGCGAGGAAGAGGGCACCGGGCAGTGTGAGCAGGGTCAGCCACTTGTCCGTCAGCCGCCTGCCCAGTTCGGTGAGCATGGGACCCACGGCTACCCCCCGGACGCGGGAGCCAGCGGCTCACCGTGGATCCGGCAGGTCGGCACGTCCTCGGCGGGGGTGGGCCTCCACGCGCGGGCACACCGCCCGCGCGGGCACCCGAGCGTGCCGGGGGCGGGCCGGGCGGGGCCGAGCCCGGGGACCCCGACGCCACCGCCCTCCCCGGGCCCCCGGGTCCTCGTGTACCCGTGCAGACCGCGTGTCGCGCCCAGCGCTCGCAAGGCCTGGTGCAGGACGTCGAGCGCGGCCCGGGGGTCCTCGCCCTCGACCGCGCGGTCCAGGACCCCCTCCAGCAGTGCGGGTCCGTCCGGACGGCGGGAGAGCCGGGATCGGATGGCATCGGCGTTCTCGCACACCGCCGCCAACAGCAGCGCGGTGGAGGGGCGTGCGTCCTCGGGGGGTTCGGCCACGGTGTTCCTTCCCGCTGGACCGTGCGCCGGTCCGGGGTGGGGGCGGTGGAGGAGGGCGGGTGACGCCTCCATCGTAGCCTCGCCGTATTCGGAGTCGCAGGCCCTCGCACCACTCCCCGGCCGGGAACGGGCACCGTGGAACAGGCGAACGGGAACATGAACGGCGAGGGCCCGCACGGGCCCTCGCCGTTCATGATCTGCACATAAGCGACATATCCGTCGTTCTACTCAGATCTTCTCCGCGTTCACCACGATGCCGTCCTCGTCCGCGTACAGCCACTCGCCGGGGACGAACGTGACGTCGCCGAAGGTCACCGGTACGTCCAGGCGGCCGGCGGCGTCCTTGGCGGACTTGCGCGGGTTGGAGCCCAGTGCCTTGACCCCCAGGTCCAGCCGCCCGAGGGCCACCGTGTCGCGGACCGCGCCGTGGATGACGACCCCGGCCCAGCCGTTGGCCACGGCGGCCTCGGCGATCATGTCGCCCATCAGGGCCGACCGCAGGGAGCCGCCGCCGTCCACGACCAGCACGGCACCGTCGCCGGGGGTGTTGAGGACCTGCTTGACCAGACCGTTGTCCTCGTGGCACTTGACGGTGCGGACGGGGCCGCCGAACCCGGGCCGGCCTCCGTACCCCCGGAACTGCGTCGAGCAGCTCCGCAGGGTGTCGCCGTGGTCGTCGATGAGGTCCGCCGTGGTGAAGTTCGTGGTCATGCCGGCTCCGGTCTGGTGTGAAGCGGGTGGACCCCACTCAAGTTACCCAGTGGTAGGGCGTCTCTTTCGTCGGGGACGCCCCTCTCTTTCGTCGAACCGGGGCCCATTGCGGCCTTCCCGTCCCCGATTCGGTGCCAGGATGGACAGTAGACGTCATCAATTCGTGGGAGTCACGTCACCTTTCGGTCGACTCCACGTCGCCCGGCCTCTCCCCCTGCCGTTCGCGCGACCCTCCCCGCCGACACCCCCTGGAGAGAGATGATCTCTGAGATCCTCGCCATCAGTGCCGCCTGGTCCCGTGCCGTGATCGAGTTCGCCGGAGGGCTCCACCCCTGGGCGCGTGAGGCCACCCACCTGGGCACCGACCTGTTCCTGGTGGTGTTCGCGGTCCTCTTCGTCGCCGCCTGGTGGCGCGCCCGCTCCATCGACGCGCGCCTGGTGGGACTGGCGCTGTTCGCCCCGATCGCCACCGTCGTCGCCTACGGCGTCAGCCGCACCGTCAAGTCGTTCTTCGAACAACTGCGGCCCTGCCAGGCCATGACCGACCTGGCCACCATCGCCACCTGTGACCCCCTCGGCGACTGGTCCTTCCCCAGCAACCACTCCGCGATCGCCGGCGCCGCCGCCGCGGCCGTCGTCATCGCCTGGAGGAGCGCCGCCCCGATCGCGGTGGTCTTCGCCGTCCTGGAGGCCTTCTCCCGGGTCCTCGTGGGCGCTCACTACCCGCACGACGTCACCGTCGGACTCCTCCTCGGCGCGGCCGTCGCCACCGCCGTCTCGCTCGCCATGGCCCGCCCGTTGACGGCCCTGGTCGAGAAGGCCGCCGAGCACGAACACCTCAGGCCCCTGGTCCGCTCCGCGTCCGCCGGCACCCCGCACGGCCCCAACGCCTCCACCGGACCCCGCGCCCACGCGGACGCCTGACAGGCCCTCGCGCCCCGACGCCCCGGCCGCCTCCGGCCGGGGCGTTCGTCATTCCACACGTGCGTGGCCATGGAGCCGTGGCATTCTTGGCGTGTGCGAATTTTCCGCACAGAAGACGGTGAAGCCGCTCGGATATCAGGGAGAAGGCTGCGATGCTGTTGAGTTTCCGCGTTGAAAACCACAAGTCCATTCGCGAAGAGCAGCAGCTCCTGCTCACTCCCGTCTACGACGACGCCCGTCCGCGGAAAGCCGACTGGGAGGCCGTCACGGTCGCCGGGATCTTCGGCGCCAACGCCTCGGGCAAGTCCAACTTCCTGAACGCGCTCGCGCTGATGCGGGACACGGTCAGATGGTCGATGAGCGGTAACGAACCGGGTGGGGGGATACTCCGGTACCCCTTCGCCTTCGAAGCCGAAGCACGGGAACGGCCGTCCACCTTCGTCGTGGACCTCGTCCTCGACGGCGTGCGGTACACCTACGGGTTCGCCATCGACGACGAGCGCGTGGTCGAGGAGTGGCTGTACTCCTACCCGAAGAAGAGAAAGAGGGTGCTCTTCGAAAGAGAGGTCGGTGACTTCTCGTTCGGTGACCACACCCCCGCGAAACTTCGTCAGGTCGAGGCGATCACCGCCGAGAACACCCTCTTCCTCACGGTCGCGGCCCGCACCTCCAACGAGGAGGTGGAGCCGATCTACCGCTGGTTCTCCGAGGTCCTCGTGTTCGCCTCCGAACACCGCTGCGAACAGCCCGTCTGGTTGCGCGACGGGCGCGTGTCCCGAGGCGCTCTGCGATCCCTGGCGGACCTTCTCGCGTCCGCCGGTACCGGTGTTCTCGGCGTCGAACTGTCCACAGTCCCTCCCGGGCCCGCTTCCAGTCCCTCGCACCCGGTCGAGAACCTCGAAGAAACGCGGACGGGTTCGGACGGCGACCCCGACATCGGATACGCCGAGGTCCAGGTGCCCGTTCAGCACCGGGAAGGCGGATACCACGGAAATCCGAAGGGTCTTCGCTCCGATGCGCTGATCATGCGCAGGGCTCCCGAAATCCTCTTCCGCCATTCCCGGGGGAGCGGGGCCGACCCCCTTCTTCCCTGGGAGGAGGAGTCCTCCGGGACGAGAGCGCTCGTCACGCTCGGCTTCGAGGCACAACGTGTGCTGGAGAACGGTGGTGTGCTCGTCGTGGACGAGATCGACGCCAGCCTGCATCCTCACCTCTCCGCGACGCTCGTCTCCCTCTTCCAGGATGAGGAGCACAACGCCGGGGGCGCCCAGTTGATCTTCACCAGCCATGATGCCGCCCTTCTGGGGAACATCAGAGGTGAGGAGGTCCTCCAACGCGATCACGTCTGGTTCGTGGAAAAGGACGGACAGGCCCGCACGTCCCTCTATCCGCTCAGCGACTTCAAGCCCCGAGGTGACGAGAACCGAGTCCGTCGTTACCTCGTCGGCCGCTACGGCGCCGTGCCCGAGGTGGACGACGAGCTTTTCCGTGAAGCGCTCCGTCGCCGTGCGGAGAAGACCGAGAGCGGAGCGGAACCGGTGTCGACGGAGGAATCCCTCTGGTGAACAAACGTGCGAGGAGAGACGCGAACAGGCGCGAAAGCCATCTCGAACGCCGGGGTCGGTGCCGAGAGGAACGGGAGGTCCACCTCGTGGTCTGCGAGGGAGAAACGGAGAAGGGTTACTTCGACTCCCTCCACCGGAATCCCGAAGTCCGGTTGCACACCGTCCGTACCCGCAAAGCCAAGCACCCCCAGCGCGAGGTCGTGGTCGCGACCGCCGCCCGGGCCTTGGAGAACGCGTACACCAGGGTCTGGGCCGTCTTCGACACCGACGGCGCGGACGTGCGGGACCTCGTCGCCCGGGCCCACAAGGAGGACGTCGAACCCGTCCCCTCCACCCCCACCTTCGAGACCTGGCTCATCCTCCATCTCGACGACCACCGTGCCCCCCTGCTCTCCGGGGACAAGGCCGAGCGGAGACTCAAGGCCCTCCTGCCCCGCTGGAGCAAGGGCGCGACCGACTTCACCGACTTCGCCCATGGTCTGGACAAGGCCCGCTCCCGAGCCGAGGGACTCCCTTCCGGGTGCGACCCCTGCACCTCCGTGCACCTCCTCGTCGGCGCCCTGCTCCGCACCGGCTGACCCGCCCGCCCCGGGCGCGGGACGCCGGTCCGGCTCCGCCGGACCGGAGGAACCCGCTTTTCCCGCCTCCGGCCCGCGCCCCGACGCCTCCCGCCGAACGACCGCCCCGGCCGAACGCGCCGTGACGTGCGGATACGTCCCCGAGGGCGGGGGCGGGCCGACGGGGCGTTCGGGTGCGGGGCGGGTCACGGTCCCTGTACGGGACACAGCTGACACACTGGTGAGGTGGGTACTCAACAGACTTCAGCAGAGCTCTTCGAGCGGGCCACCGCCGTCGTTCCCGGGGGGGTCAACTCCCCGGTGCGCGCCTTCGGCGCCGTCGGCGGCACCCCGCCCTTCTTCGTCAAGGGCGAGGGCCCCTACCTCATCGACGCCGAGGGCCGCCGCTACGTCGACCTCATCTGCTCGTGGGGGCCGCTCATCCTCGGCCACGCGAACCCCGAGGTCGTGGCCGCCCTCCACGGCGCCGTCGACGCCGGCACCTCCTACGGCGCACCGACCCCCGGCGAGGTCGAACTCGCCGAGCTGATCGTCGAACGCGCCCCCGTCGAGAAGGTCCGCCTGGTCAACTCCGGCACCGAGGCGACCATGTCCGCGATCCGCCTGGCCCGCGGCTTCACCGGGCGCGCCAAGATCGTCAAGTTCGCCGGCAACTACCACGGCCACGTCGACGCCCTCCTGGCCGCCGCCGGGTCCGGGCTGGCGACGTTCGCCCTCCCCGACTCCCCGGGCGTGACCGGCGCCGGCGCCGCCGACACCCTGGTCCTTCCCTACAACGACGTCGAGGCCGTCGAGCGGGCCTTCGCCGAGCACGGCGAGGACATCGCCTGCGTCATCGCCGAGGCCTGCCCCGCCAACATGGGCGTCGTCCCGCCCAAGGCCGGGTTCAACGCCCGCCTCAAGGAGATCGCGCACGCCCACGGCGCGCTGCTCGTCCTGGACGAGGTCCTCACCGGTTTCCGCGTGAGCGCCTCCGGCTGGTACGGCCTGGAGGGGGTCGCCCCCGACCTCATGACCTTCGGCAAGGTCATGGGCGGCGGCCTGCCCGCCGCCGCGTTCGGCGGTCGCGCCGAGATCATGGACCGACTGGCGCCCAACGGCCCCGTCTACCAGGCCGGCACCCTGTCCGGGAACCCGCTGGCGACCGCCGCCGGGCTGGCCACCCTCCGCGGCGCCACCCCCGAGGTGTACGCGCACATCGACCGGGTGTCCGCGCAGGTCGAGGTCGAGGTGTCCAAGGCGCTGAGCGCCGCCGGGGTGCCCCACCGCGTCCAGGGCGGCGGCAACCTGTTCACGGTGTTCTTCACCGACACCGAGGTCGTCGACTTCGACTCCGCCCGCACCACCGACACCAAGGCCTACGCGGCCTTCTTCCACGCCATGCTCGACCAGGGCGTCTACCTGCCGCCCGCCGCCTTCGAGGCGTGGTTCTTCTCCGCGGCCCACGACGAGACGGCCGTCGCGCGAGTGATCGAGGCCCTCCCGGCCGCCGCCCGGGCCGCCGCCGAGGCGCCGGGCCGGACCGGGCAGGGCTGAACCGAAACGTCCGGCGTCGCCCCGCACACCGGCCCGCCGGCACCATCCGATCCCCGAAGGAAAGACGCACACGATGACGACGACCACCGTCGTGCACCTGCTCAGGCACGGCGAGGTGTACAACCCGGACAAGGTGCTCTACGGCAGGCTCCCGGACTTCCACCTCAGCGAACGCGGGCAGCAGATGGCCGAGATGACCGCCGACTGGTTCGAGGGCCACGACATCGCGGCCCTGTTCTCCTCGCCGTTGGACCGCACCCAGGAGACCGCCGTCCCGCTTCAGAAGATGCTGGACCTGCCGGTCACCCTGGACGACCGCCTCATCGAGGCGGCCAACAAGTTCGAGGGTCTCTCCCTGTCCCGGAGCTCGGTGCGCGACCCGCGCATCGTCAGCCGCATGTACAACCCCTTCCTGCCTTCCTGGGGTGAGCCCTACAAGCAGATCGTCGAGCGCATGGTCTCGATGATCAAGGTCGCCCGCCGGGCCGCCTGGGGGCGTGAGGCGGTGTGCGTCAGCCACCAGCTGCCCATCTGGATGGCCCGCCGGGCCGCCGAGGGAAGGCGCCTGTGGCACCGCCCCGACCTGCGCGAATGCAACCTCGCGAGTGTCACCTCGCTGACGTTCGTCGAGCAGCGCCTGGCCAGCGTCAGCTACGCGGAGCCGGCCGCCTCGCTCTACCAGGAAGGTCCCTCCGTCCCGGGGGCCTGACCCGGAGCGCGCACCCGGAGCGGTAAGCTGGGGCTTCGGGTGCGTTGGGTGCACGTCCTCTGGGCGCACACCCATCGGCGAGAGTCTTCGGACGGTCCCGGACCCCGGGGTGCGCGTACCGCGCAGGACCCGGTGGCCCTCGCACCCGAGCCCCTTGCCGGTTCCGCCACGGCGGTGCGGCATGCTCTGTATCCATCGTCAGCGAGAGGGTGATCCCTGATGGGTTCCGTCATCAAGAAGCGTCGCAAGCGCATGGCGAAGAAGAAGCACCGCAAGCTTCTCAAGCGCACGCGTATCGCGCGTCGCAACAAGAAGTAGTACCTGTCGCGGCGGTCGTCGTCTCTCCGCGGGCGTGGGCGTGCTTCGGTGTGCCCCGGACGCGGAGAAAATTCCCCTCCTCGGCGATGCCTCGACCAACGTGACGGAATTTTCCGGTCGCGACATCGTTGTGTCTCACGGGTCGCGGACACCGATTCACCCTCGTGGTGAACGGTCCGCGCACCGTCACTCACCGTCTCCTCCCAAGGAACGTGTCGCCATGGCTCGTGTCGTACTCGTCACCGGGGTCTCCAGCCCCCTGGCCGCCAGAGTCGCTCAGGCTCTGGGCGCGGAGCCCGGCGTGCGCCGGGTGATCGGCGTCGATTCCGCGCCGCCCGCCGCCACGACGGGGTTCGAATACGCCCATGTCGACCTGCACGACGAGAGCCTGGCCCGGATCGTCACCGGTTCCGGCGCCGACCTGGTCCTGCACCTGGGACTGGACACCGCGCACAGTGCCCACCGGGAGGAGAACGTCCTGGGCACCATGCGGGTGCTCGCCGCGGCCCAGCGTTCCGGCACGGTGCGCCGGCTGGTGGTGCGCTCCAGCGCCACCCTGGACGCCGACGACGCGGCCGAGGTCGAACGGCACACCCGCGGCCTGCAACGTCGCCGCCCCGACATGGAGGTGGCGCTCCTGAGGTTCGCCAACCTCATCGGTCCCGGCGTGGACACCCCCCTCACCCGGTACCTCGACTCCCGGGTCGTGCCGACCGTGCTGGGCAGCGATCCACAGGTGCGCTTCCTGCACGAGGACGACGGCGTCGAGGCCCTCGTGCGGATGGCGCTCAACGACGGCACCGGGTTCTTCGACGTGGCCGGCAAGGACTCCGTCCCGCTCTCCCACTGCCTGCGCCGCATCGGCGGTCGCCGGCTCCCGGTCCCGGCCTCCGGACTGCGCGTCCTGCGCGGGGTCGCCCGACGCGGACGCATCGACTACGCCACCGCCAGCGTCACCCGGGCCGTACGGGCCGGGCTGGCCGCCTCCCTGGACACCCGGGAACTGGAGCGGGTCCTGGAGTGGGCCCCCTCGCACAGTTCGGCGGCGGCCTTCGACTCCTATGCCGACACCCGTGCTCCGCGCGGTACCTCCGGGAACCGCCACGGCGGCCCGCGGCGCTCGCGCGGCGCCGGTCTGCGGCCGGTCCACGTGCTGGCCCTGGCCAAGGCCACCCTGGGCCGCTGACGGCCTTTCCCGGGCTCCGCCCCTCCCCGTGGGAGGGGCCCCGCCATGTCCCGGCCTCTTCCCGACCAGGGTTCACGCGCGTGGGCGCGGGCTCTGTCGTCCTGCGGATCGGATCCCGCCCTCTCGGCGCGTCCGCGCGCGGGTCCGGTCGTGCTCCGGGCCGTTCGGCGCGTCCGTCCGTGTACGCGCGGGTCCGGTGGTGCTCTCCGGCTCCGGTCGGGTCCGCCCGGGTGTGCGCGCGGCGGCCCATGGAGGGTTCGGGGAACCGATCCCGCCCGTGCCCCCGTGCCCCTTGCTCCCGTGTCCGCTCAGCCCGATCTGCGTTGCACGGCCGCGCGGATCGCCATCGCGCCCACCGCCGCGCCCACGGCCGCCGCGGGGACCGCGACCTTCAGCGCCCTGCGGTGCGTACGGAAGTCGTGCACGGGCCACCCGTGCGTGCGCGCGTACCGGCGCAGGTCCCCGTCGGGGTTGACCGCGTTGGGCCGTCCCACCAGTGACAGCAGCGGCAGGTCGTTGGAGGAGTCGCTGTAGGCCGCGCAGCCCGCCAGGTCCCATCCCTCCTTGGCGGCCAGCTCCCGCACCGCCACGGCCTTGGCCGGGCCGTGCAGCAGGTCCCCGTTGAGCCGTCCGGTGTACACCCCGTCGATGCTCTCCGCCTCCGTGCCCAGCGCGCCGGTCAGCCCGAGCCTGCGGCGGATGATCTGGGCCAGTTCCACCGGTGTGGCGGTGACCAGCCAGACCGACTGGCCCGCGTCCAGGTGGCGCTGCACCAGGGCCCGGGTGCCCTCCCAGATGCGGTCGGCCATGGTCTCGTCGTAGATCTCCTCGCACAGGCCGACCAGATCCTGCACGTCGTGCCCGGCGACGAACGCCAGCGCGGCCTCGCGCGCCGCGTTGATGTGCTCGGGCTGCTCGCTCCCGGTCACCCGGAACACGGTCTGGCCCCACGCGAAGCGCAGGAGGTCGCGGGTCGTGAACAGATCGCGGGCGGCCAGGCCGCGGGCGAAGTGGTAGATCGACGCTCCCCGCATCAGGGTGTTGTCCACATCGAAGAAGGCGGCCCCCGCCGGCGTCGGGGACACGACGTCGTGTGACACGGTTCTCTCCTGGCTCGGGTGGGGGAGGCGTTCAGCGTCGTCCGCGACGACGTGCTCCCCGCGTAATTGCGAGCCTACGACCACCGGCGGGTCCCTCGGAGCCTCTGGGAGAGGCCGTGAATTCACGTGATGAAGCTCACAGTAGAGAAAGCGGGTTTGCCCGTCATTCTGCGGGATCTTCCCTGAAAAGGTCTCCACGTACCGGTACGGAGTGCACACCCACCCGTTCACGTGCATCATCATTGTCGGGATGGTGACGGTAGGACTGGCATTCATGAGCGCGTTGGTGGGCTGGAGCGCCACCGCCGCGCTCGCCGCGTACGCCCAACGTCGCCCCGGTGTGGTCATCATCGGATGGCTCGTCGCGGGCCTGACGATGACCGTGGGTCTGAGCGCGGCCGTGATCGGCGCGATGTTCGGCTTCGGTGGCCCGACGTTCCGCCTGCTCCACATCGGCATCAGCCTCCTGGGCCCGCTCTACATGGCCTGGGGCGCCCTGGAGTACGGCGTCCGCTCCGCGCAGGGGCGGTTCGCCTCGCGCCTGTTCCTCAGCGCCTTCACCATCGTCCCCCTCGTGATCCTGAGCGCCGACCGGCTCAGCGGCCGGTTCGGGAGAACCCTCCCCGCCCTG
Source organism: Nocardiopsis sp. N85 (assembly GCF_028882275.1). Lineage (GTDB taxonomy): Bacteria > Actinomycetota > Actinomycetes > Streptosporangiales > Streptosporangiaceae > Nocardiopsis > Nocardiopsis lambiniae. The sequence goes on along the minus strand of NZ_JARBUT010000002.1, from coordinate 375,354 downwards.
GGCGACCACTACGATCTCATTCCGCGCACGCTCGTCAACGTCACGCAGGTCGTCGTGGCGGTCTTCCTCGTCACGGCCCTCGTCGCGGTCGCCCGTCGCTCCTCCGCCGACCGCAACCTCCGCCTGGGGGTCCTCGGCCTGATCGCGCTCGCCGTGATCCTGTCCGTCGTGGTCGGCCGCTTCGGCCTGGGCGCCGGAGGCCCGCTGCTCATGCTCGGCGCCGTCGCCGCGCTCTGGGGCGCCGCGGCCCTGGACGCGCGCCCGCGCCGCCACGACGACTACGAGGACGACGACTACTACGACGATTACGACGACGACGCGGACCCCGAAGACGAACTCCTGGAGGAGCCCGTGCGCCGTAAGCGTCGCAACGCCGACCCGTACGACGACTACTACGACGGCCCGCCCGTGCGTCAGGCGCCGTCCGCCAAACTGCGCGGCGTCATCACGATCTACACCCTCGCCGACGGCCAGGGCACCGGTTTCGACCGCGTCGCCGAGGCGGTCGTCGCCCAGGTCGCCGACCGTGAGCCCGACACCCTCCTGTTCGCCTGCCACACGGTGCCCAGCGCGCCGCTCCAGCGCATCGTCTACGCGATCTACCGCGACGACCTGGCCAAGGAGGAGCACGAGCAGCAGCCGCACGTGATCGAGTTCGCCCGCCGCTCCGCCTCCCACGTCGTGGCCACCAACGTGATCGAACTCTCCCTCGCCGGGGCCGCCGCCAGCGACGGCCTGGCCGCGCTGCTCATGCCCCGCTAGGGCGTGTTCGGCGGGTGTCGGGGTGTCCCGCCGCAGGGTGGGTGTCCGCGGAACATGCCCTAGGGTGTGCCGGGGCGGCGTGCGCGTGCGCGGAGTTCCCTATCCGGTGGATCCGCGCCCCGCGAACCCCGTCGACTTCGTGAGGTCCGGCGAAACGGCCATGTGTCGGAGAACCGTCGGACGCGCCGGGGCGTCCAAGTCCGGTGAAGTACCCTTCCCTACAGGTTCCTCCTGACCGGTGTCCCCCGGGCGCCGGTGGCGTGTGACGATGACCGGCCGGACTCATCCGGCCGAGAGGCGCGCCGGAGCGAAAGAAAGTGTGCTGGGATTCCAGATGCGTAAGTTTCTCGTCGTCCTCCTCATCCTCCTCGCGGTCCTCGTCATAAGCGCCGACGTGGGAGGACGCGCACTCGCGCAGAACATGATCGCCGGCCAGGTGGCCCAGCAGTTCCAGATGGAACAGGACCCCGCGGTCTCCATCGAGGGCTGGGCCTTCCTGCCCCAGGCGCTCGGCGGCACCTACGAGGAGATCGTCATCACCGCTCCCTCGGCGACCTTCGGGGAGTACCCCGTGGAGCAGATCGAGGTCCGTGCCAAGGACGTCGACGCGCCCCTGGCGGAGCTGCTCGACCAGCCCGAGGTCACGGCCGGTCGGATCGACGGCTCGGCGGTCCTGCCCTACGCGATCCTCAACCCCTTCCTGCCCGAGGGCATCACGGTCTCCACCGAGGGCGGCAAGCCCTACGCCAGCGGTGAGCTGGCCATGGTGAACCTGGGCATCAGCGTTCCGGTCTCCGCGGCCCTGGACATCTCGGTCCAGGACGGGGTCGTCTCGGCCACGCCCACCGACATCCAGGTCGAGGGTGCCCCCATCGACCTCACCGGGGTCGTCTCGGACATGATCACGGTCTCCTTCCCGATGCCGCAGATGCCGTTCGGGATGACCGTCACCGACGCCGAGGCCGTCTCCGGCGGCCTGCGGGTCACCGGTGTCGCCGAGAACGTGCCCCTCATGGGGTCCGGGGCCGCCTGATGGACCCCGTCGGTCTGACCGCCCTCGCCGTCACGCTGCTCGCGGCCACCGCCGTGGGCCTGCTGTGGCGGCGGGGGCGGGGCCGTTTCCGCGAGCAGGGGCGGCCCGCCCCCGCGAACGAGTCCGCGTTCCACGGCACGGTGGCCGTGGGGGAGGAGCCGGGGCCCATGGGCGAACCGACCGATCGCACCGACACCGGCGATCAGGCCGACGACGCGACGGCGCTGACCGCCGAGGACATCGGTGCCGCCCTGGGGGAGCGGGCCACGCTCGTGCAGTTCTCCAGCGCCTTCTGCCAGCCGTGCAGGGCCACCCGTCGGATCCTGACGGAGGTCGTGGACATGGTCGAGGGCGTCGCGCACGCGGAGATCGACGCCGAGTCCCGCCTGGACCTGGTGCGTCGGCTGAACGTCATGCGCACCCCCACGGTCCTGGTCCTGGACGCGCGGGGGCGCGTGACGCGCCGGGCGAGCGGCCAACCGCGCAAGGCCGATGTGATCGCCGCCATCGGTCTCGCGGTCTCCTGACCCGGGGGATCGGAACCTCAGACCACCCTTTCCGACCGGATCACCAGGGAATACGGGGAACCCGCCTCCCCATCCGGGCCCCGAGCGGCGGGCCGCACACCCGTTCACCGGCCCGGATGGGCCCTTCTGTGATCCAGGCCACCCGTGACAACGGGTTGAGAGGCCTGTAGCGTCAAGGACGTGACTTCCTTGACGAGCGCGTATCTGACGAAGCGACGGGCGGTGGACTTCTGCCGCGTCGCCGCCGCGCTCTGTCTGTGTCCCTAGGGCGTGCGGGCCCCTGAGCCCCCGCCTCCTCGCGCGACCGACCCTTCTCCTCGTGTACGCCAGGGACAACTCGTCATGCAGGTCGACCCTCGCGGACAGCGCTTCGCCGCTGTCCTGACCACTCTCGTGCTGGCCGCCGCCCTCGCCTTCGCCCAACCCTGGATCCTGGGGTTCCAGGCCGTGGTGTTCGCGATCGGCGTCCTCGCGGGTGTGCGCCACTCGCCCTACGCCCTGTTGTTCTCCACCGTCGTACGGCCCCGGCTGGGCCCGCCCTCCGAAACGGAGGACGCCCGGCCGCCCCGGTTCGCGCAAGGGGTGGGACTCGCCTTCGCCGCCCTCGGACTCATCGGATACCTGGTGGGTCCCGAGTGGCTCGGTATCGGCGCGACCGCCCTCGCCCTCACCGCCGCCTTCCTCAACGCCGCCTTCGCCTTCTGCGCCGGATGCGAGATGTACCTTCTCGGCCGCCGTCTCCTGGCGACGGGGAAGCCGGCCTGATCCCCCTCCGTGCCCACCGGACCCCGTGTCCGGTGGGAACCGAACAGCCCACGCGACACCGCACGCAAAGAAACAACAGGAGGTTCCCCATGAGCCGCTCCGACGTCCTTGTGGACGCCGACTGGGTGGAGGCTCACCTGGACGACGCCACCGTGGTCCTGGTCGAGGTCGACGAGGACACGTCCGCCTACGACAAGGGACACATCCCCGGCGCCGTCAAGATCGACTGGAAGACGGACCTCCAGGACCCGGTCCGCCGTGACTTCGTGGACAGGACCGGCTTCGAGAGGCTGCTGTCCGCCAAGGGCATCTCCAACGACGACCAGGTCGTCCTCTACGGCGGCAACAACAACTGGTTCGCGGCCTACGCCTACTGGTACTTCAAGCTCTACGGCCACGACAACGTCCGTCTGCTCGACGGCGGCCGCAAGAAGTGGGAGCTGGACTCCCGCGAGCTGGTGGAGGAGGTCCCCGAGCGGACCGCCACCGAGTACCGGGCCCAGGACCAGGACCTGAGCATCCGCGCCTTCCGTGACGAGGTCGTCGAGGCCATCGGCACCAAGGACCTGGTCGACGTGCGCTCGCCCGACGAGTTCGTCGGCAAGCTGCTGGCCCCCGCGCACCTGCCGCAGGAGTCCTCGCAGCGTCCGGGCCACATCCCGACCGCGCGCAACATCCCGTGGGCGAAGACCGCCAACGAGGACGGCACCTTCAAGACCGCCGAGGAGCTCCGCGAGCTCTACACGGAGGCCGGGGTCGACCTGGAGAAGGAGATCATCGCCTACTGCCGCATCGGCGAGCGCTCCTCGCACACCTGGTTCGCCCTGCACGAGATCATCGGCCTGGAGAACGTCAAGAACTACGACGGTTCGTGGACCGAGTACGGCTCCCTGGTGGGCGTGCCGGTCGAGCTCGGAGAGGCGGAGACCAAGTGAGCGACAGCTGCGGAGCACCGGTCGGCGGGGTCGCCCTCGCCGACGTCGACGCCGGAGACCAGGCGGTCATCCAGGGCACGGTGACGCGTGACGGTCAGCCGCTGCGCGGCGCCTACGCGCGACTCCTCAACGCCTCCGACGACTTCGTCGGCGAGGTCGCCACCGGTGACGAGGGGACCTTCCGGTTCTTCGCCGCCGACGGCGACTGGAAGGTGCGCGTCCTGGCCTCCCAGGGCTTCACCGGCGAGTACCCGGTGCGGGCCGAGGTCGGCAAGGTCATCGACCTCCAGGTCCAGGCCTGATCCGATCCCGTCCGGCTCCGGCCGGGCCGGACCGAGACGACACGGGGCGTCGGAGGGAGCCGGTGGCTCCCCCGGCGCCCCTTCGTGTCCCCTTTGTGTCGTACGGCATGCTCCATTCCGTGATGAGCCCGAAACCACTTTCGCGGTGGCCCCGTCCCATCCCCCGTCCGAGAAACGGGGCACGGCGACGAGGCCGTGCGGAGAGGGGCGCGAACACGTGAGGTACACAGGGGTGCCGGCGCTGGCGGGCGTCGTGACATTGCTGGTCGCCGGATGTACGGCGATCACACCGGCGGGACCGGAGGACGCGGAGAACGTCGCGGTCACGACTCTGGACTGGATGCCCTGCTACGAGGGGGACGAGGCCGAGGAGGCAGCCGAGGAGTACGGCGACGGCGCGTGGGTGACCGCCCTGGAGTGCGCCACCCTCGCGGTCCCCCTCGACCACGACACCCCCGACGGGGACACCATCGACATCGCGCTGGCCCGGGTGCCCGCCACCGGCGGTCCCGACGAGCGGATCGGCTCGCTGGTCCTCAACCCGGGCGGCCCCGGTGAGTCGGGGCTGGAGATGCTCTCTCACCCCCAGCTGAGCGAGGAGATCGGAGAGGCCTTCGACATCGTCTCCTTCGACCCGCGCGGGGTCGGCGACAGCGGCGGCTTCGCCTGCGGGAACTGGGACGCGCTGGCCGCCGCCCAGTACGAGGTCGACGACCCCGCGGCCGTCACCGACGCCGACCTGGACCGCCTGGAGCGGGCGGCCCGCGACTACGCCGACGACTGCGCCGAGACGGTGGGGGAGGAGTTCCTCGCCGAGATCGGCACCGTCAACGTGGTCCGCGACCTCGACCTCGTCCGCGCCGCCCTGGGCGACGAGGCCCTGAGCTACGTGGGCTACTCCTACGGCACCTACATCGGCGCCCTGTACGCGGAGATGTTCCCCGCGAACACCCGCGCCCTCGTGCTGGACGGCGCGGTCGAGACCGAGCGGCCCAACGTGGAGGTCGCGCTGGACCAGGCACAGGCGTTCCAGACGTCCTGGGAGCTGTTCGTCACCGACTGCTCCGGCGAGGGGACCTGCCCCTTCACCGGGGCGGAGGCGGCCGAGGACGAGATGACCGACCTCCTCCTGCGACTCGACGCCGACCCGCCCGTCGTCCAGGACACCCCCATCGACGCCGGCACCATGCTGGGGATGGTGGGCCAGGCGCTCTACGACGAGACCGTCTGGACCGACATGGCCCACACCCTGACCGCCCTGGAGGAGGAGACCGCCGACGCCGACGAACTCCTCGCGGAGTTCTACGACCTCACCTACGGGTCCTCGTACGAGGACGACACCGCCGATGAGGGCGGAGAGGCCGCCCGGAACGAGGACGAGGAGGGGGACGGGTTCCACGAGGACGCCGACGCGGCGCTGACCGCCATCAACTGCGCCGACCGGGTCGACCCCACCGACCTCGACGTCTACCGGGACGCCGCGGAGAGGATCGCCGTCGACACGCCGTTCTTCGGCCCCGACCTGGTGTGGGGACAGCTGCCCTGCGCCTACTGGCCCGACACCGAGGTCGCCCCGACCGGGTTCACCGCGCCCGACGCGCCCCCGATCGTGGTGGTCGGCACCATCGGCGACCCCGCCACACCCTACGCCTGGGCCGAGGAACTGGCCGACCAGCTGGACACCGCGACCCTGGTCACCTACGAGGGCGCCGGTCACACCGCCTACGGCTACGGCATGCCCTGCGTGGACGACCCGATCGACGCCTACCTTCTGCGCGGAGAGGTCCCCGAACCCGGCCTCAGCTGCCCGGCCTACTGATCCCTCGGGGACACGGCCTCCGACGGACACGGACCGCCCGGTCGCCGGGAGACACGCCGCGACGGTGACAAGCCGGCCCGGTGGTGACAGCATCGTGCCCACACGGGCCGGCCCGGGTCGGCCGTGCCCCGAGTGAACCGAGTCCCCGGCCGCCCGCTCGGGCGGTCGATCAGGAGGTGTTCGGACGGTGCCCCCCACCCCGAGGCCGGACGGCGTGAGCGCGCGTACCTATGTCGGCTGGCGGTACACCGTGCTCATGCCCCCGCCCGGCCCGCCCCCGCGTCGGCCGACCCCGGCCGACGCGGAGGGCGTCGACGAGCAGTGGATCGCCGACCAGCGCGACAGCGAGGCCCGCACCAACCGGCCGCTGCACGTCGCGCTGGTCGGACTCGGCGCGTTCGCCCTGCTGTGCCCGCTGCTGTGGTCCCTGCGGGTCCTGCCCGGGAACCTCGCGGTGGGCGGTGTCCTGGCCTGCGTGACCATCGCCGCCCCGATCGTCTTCGCCCTGCTCCAGAGCCGACAGGTGATCGCCGGCCGGCTCATGCTGGCCCGTGAACGCCTGGAGGCCGAACGCGCCGCCCGCGAGAACGCGCTGCGCGAACGCCTCGACGAGCACGCCCGGGAGCACACCGCCTGGCAGGCCGCCTGCCGGGCCTTCGAGGCCCGACCCCTCTGGTACGGGGTGACCGCCCCCGCCGACACGGGCGCGATCATCGTCGTCGGCGGGGCCGACGCCGGATGGTCGGCGCTGCTCACCACCATCGGCGTGTCCCGGCTGCGCGAGGGCGGCGACCTCACCGTCGTCGACCTCACCGGTCGCTCGGTGACCCGCGACCTGGTCCGCCTGGCACGGCGCTGTGCGGTGGCCCCGCGCCGGTGGGTGCTGCCGGCCGACCTGCCGTGCATGACGCTCGGCACCGACCTGGACGCCGGTCAGCGCGCCCGCATCCTCTCCGCCGTCGCGGCGGCCTCCGGGACCGTCGACGACGTCGACGCCGACGAGACCCTCCTGCTGCGGCTCATGGAGGTGCTCGGCCCCCGGGCGGGCATCGCCGAGCTCATCGGTGGTCTGCGGGCCCTCATCACCCCCGAGGGGGACGCCGCAGAGGACGACCCGGCGCTCGCCCTGCTCACCCCCGACCAGCGCGCCCGGGTCCGCGAACGCTGCGCCGGCGGCCACTGGGACCGGGCCTGGGAACTGGAACGCCGCCTCTCCCCGTTCGAGGCGGTCGGCACGCGCGCCGAGGACGGTGCCTACGCCCAGGTCAAGATCATCTCCACGGACCGGGCCTCGGGCGAGGTCGCCGCGCGCGTGTACGGCACCTACGCGGTGGCCGCCCTGAGCGAACTCCTGGAAGTGGCCGGGGTCCCGGCCGACGAGGCCCGTCGCACCCGGGGGAGGCGCGGCCGCACGGTGGTGGTGTGCGGCGCCGAGACCCTGCCCGAGGGGGAGATCGACCAGGTCCTGGCCGCCGCGGGGAGCGGCGGGGTGGAGGTCGTCCTCATGTTCCGGACCGCCGTGCCGGCCGCCCTGACGCGGTTCACCGGCCCGGGACGGCTGCCCGTCGTCATGCGCCAGGAGGAGGGGACCGCCGCGGCGGTGGCCGACGCGATCGCCGTCCACCCGTCGGACGGGCGGTCGGGAGGCGCGGCGCGGTCGGCGCTGCACCGGCTCACCGAGACGGTCGCCGAGGAGGTGGGCGAAGGCGCCACCGCGCCGGAGGAGGACCCCGACGCGGAGGTGGCGGCCGACGACCGTTTCTTCGCCTCCCCGCACACCGACTCGGGCGCCGTCATCCGCAACGCGGCCGCCGCCGTCGCCCCCCTGGACCTGGTCCGCCATGTGAGATCGGCCACGGTGTGGGGCCGGGCGACGGCCGGACAGGAGTGGGCCGACGCACCCCTGTCCGCCGAGGACGATCCGACCCGGCACACCCGACCGTTCTCCCCCGACGCCGACGCGCTGTGCGCCCTGCCGGCCACGGCCGCCCTCGTTCTGGGCCCCGACGGACCTGTCCTGGCCGACACCAATCCGGGTATTCTCACCCTGTCCACGGCAACACTGGCCACAGTGGACGACTCCCGGATCAGTGGTGACGAAACAGGCGCGGTGGCCGGTGCGTCGACGGAGGGACGCGGCCACGACGGCGGGGTCCGCCCCCGCATCCTTCCTCCCGTCGCCGCTCCCGACACGCCCGTCGGGGCCGTACCGGACCCGGTGGGGACCGATGGGGCGGTGGGGCGTGTGCCGCCCAACCTCGGCCCTCCTCCGGAGCGGCTGGACTGGCGGAGCCGATAGCCGGTGGACAATAGGCTTGGCCCGACACATCGCCCGCCGCCGCAACGCATCGGCGCAGGTGATCAAGCGATCGTGGAGAGTACATGAGCGAGCTTCCCTTGCGCGCCCAACTGGCATCGGTACTGGGGAGGAGTGCGGCCGGCCTGTCCCGTGCCACCGGGCGCGGCGACGGTTCCGTGATCGGCGGAAAGATCGCGCTCAAGGTCGAACCCGACCTGCTCTCCAAGCTCGCCAGGGGGCGCAGGCTCGCCCTGGTCAGCGCGACCAACGGCAAGACCACCACCACCCGTCTCATCTCCCACGCCCTGCGGGAGTTCGGCGACGTCGCCACCAACGAGCAGGGCGCCAACATGCCCACCGGGCACATCACGGCGCTGTCGAACAACCGGTCCGCCGTCAACGGCGTCCTGGAGGTCGACGAGAAGTACCTGCCCCAGGTCCTCGTCGCCACCCAGCCCTCGTTCGTGGTCCTGATGAACCTGAGCCGCGACCAGATGGACCGCGCCTCGGAGATCAACCTGCTCGCCAAGCGCTGGCGCACCGCGCTGGGCAAGAGCGACACCCACGTCATCGCCAACGCCGACGACCCGCTCGTCGCCTGGGCGGGGCTGGGAGCCCCCAACGCCACCTGGGTCTCGGCCGGGCAGCGCTGGAAGGAGGACTCCTGGTGCTGCCCCGAGTGCGGTGGGCACCTGCACCGTGAGCAGGACCCGCACTGGGCCTGCCCCGAGTGCGGACTGGCCCGCCCCCAGACCACCTGGGGCGTGGACAACGACTCCGACGTGCTCGTCACCCCCGACGGCCGCCGCCTCAAGCTCCGGCTCAACCTGCCCGGTGACGCCAACCGCTCCAACGCCGCGATCGCCGCCGCCACCGCCACCGGCTACGGACTGGACCCCGAGCGCACCGTGGAGCGCCTGCGCGAGATCACCTCCGTCGCGGGCCGTTACACCTCCGTGGTCACCATGGGCGTCGAGGTCCGCCTGCTGCTGGCCAAGAACCCGGCCGGGTGGCTGGAGTCCTTCGCCGTCCTGGACCCGCCCCGCACCCCGGTGATCCTGTCGGTCAACGCGCAGATCCCCGACGGCAAGGACACCTCCTGGCTGTGGGACGTCGACTACACGGTGCTGCGCGACCGCCGCGTGTTCGTCATGGGCGAGCGCCGCACCGACCTGGCCCTGCGCCTGGAGACCGACGGTGTGCGCTTCGAGGTGGCCGACCGGGTGGACGAGGTCCTCGGCAGGCTCAAGGCCGAGCAGCCCGGACTGACCAAGGTCGACCTCATCGCCAACTACACGGCGTTCCAGCAGATCCGCACGGCCTACGGCCGCGTCCAGTAGGAGATACCCATGACGAACACCAGCGCCCTGCGGATCGTGTGGATCTACCCCGACCTGCTGAGCACCTACGGCGACCGCGGCAACGTCCTCATCCTCCAGCGCCGTGCCGAACTGCGCGGGATCCCCACCGAGGTCGTGCACGTCCACTCCAGCGACGCGGTCCCCGAGCAGGGCGATATCTACCTGCTCGGCGGCGGTGAGGACCGCCCCCAGATCCTGGCCGCCGAACGCCTGCGCGCCGACGGCGGTCTGGCCCGTGCCGCCGCCCGCGGCGCCTGCGTCTTCGCGGTGTGCGCCGGCTACCAGATCATCGGCGAGAGCTACGGCGACGACGAGGCCAACCCGCTGCCCGGGATCGGCATCCTCGACATCCGCAGCGGCCGGGGCCAGGCCCGCGCGGTCGGCGAGATCGTCGCCGACGTCGACCCGTCGCTGGGCGTGGGCCGCATCACCGGCTTCGAGAACCACCAGGGCCGCACCGAGATCGGCCCGTCGGCCCTCCCGCTGTCCACCACGGTGCGCGGCATCGGCAACGACGACCGGACCGAGGGCGCCTACCAGGGCCAGGTGCTGGGCACCTACCTGCACGGCCCGGCGCTGCCGCGCAACCCGCAGCTCGCCGACCTGTTGTTGCGCTGGCGGGTGGGGCAGCTGGCCCCGCTGCCGCAGGCCTGGGGCGACCGACTCCACGAGGAGCGCCTGTCGGCCGCACTGTCCGCCTGAGACGGGCGGACGCGAGGCGAACGCGCACGGCCCGGTGATCCTCGGGTCCCTGTGGTGGTCACGGCATCCCGACTTTCGTGAGGTCGTGACCACCACGTCGTTCTCTGAGGAGGGCGGGCCCTGCCTCGGGTGAGGCCCCCGGAGCCGATGACCGAAGTCGGCGACGTCACCGGGGCGGCGCGCGCTCCGAACGGGTCCGACACTGTCGAGCGGGCCCGGCCCGACGGCCCCGCCCGGCCGGGGCCCGTTCCCGGCCGGAGCCGGGAGACACCGCCCGACACGGCCGGCGGTGTCCCCTCGTCCGTTCAGCGGACTTCGCGGTCGTGGGCCGCGGTCAACTCGCGCACCGCGTCGGCGACCGCGCGGAAGTCCTTGCGCAGGATGTGGGAGTGGTTGCTCTCGACCTTCGCGCTCACCCGGATGCCCGGGTTGCGGGCGAGCACCGTGTCGAGTGCGGTGCGCAGCCGTTCCATCTCCTCCTCGCCCGCGCCGAGGTTGCCGCCCGTGGCCAGGACGTACCGGACCGGGCAGGACACCCGGTCCAGGACGGGCCCGATGGCGGCGTTGACCTCGTTGATCTCGATGTTGACGTCGGCGTGCCGGTCGGCGCTCATCCGCGCGGCCAAGCCGAACGGACGCGCCAGCGGAAGCAGCCACCGCATCCGACGGAACAGTCCGCGGATCCGCTCCCGCCCCTCCTCGCCGGTCAGACCGTAGGGGATGCCGCCGTCCACGCACACCACCCCCGACACACGGTCCGGATTCCGCTCGGCCCAGTGGACCGCGAGCGCTGCGCCGTAGGACCAGCCGACCAGGATCGGCCGGTCCACGCCCCTCGCGTCGAGGACGGCGTCCATGTCGCGCAGGCACGCCTCGAAGGAGTAGTCCGCCGACCGCTTCGATCGGCCACGGGCCCGTTCGTCGTAGGTGATGTGGCGCGTCCCGGTGCCGAGCGCGTCGATCACGGGTCGCCAGTGCCGCTTCCCGGCGTAGGCGCCGTTGAGGTAGAGGACCGGGCGGCCGGAGCCGCCGGTGTCGGTCACGGCCAGCGCGGTGTCCTCGATCGGCACCATGCCGGACCATGCGGAGGCCGGAGCGGTCGGGTTCGGGACTGTCATGGGGTTCTGCCTTTCTTCGTGGTTTCGGTCCGGCCCTGCGCGGGGTCGGACCGGGCTGGTGCAGGGAGGCTTCTTCGGAGGTGGTGAGGGGGCGCGGGTCAGAGACCGCGGGCGGTGATGTCGCCGTACCCGGTGGTCGCGTGGATGTTCAGGCCGGCGGCGGCGCCGTCGGTGTTCTTGAGCGCGTTGTGGACGCGGCCGTGGGAGGTGCCCGCGTCCAGGGAGGCGGAGACCCCTGCGGCGGCGCCGACCGAGATATCGCCGGACCCGGTGCTCAGCACGACGGTGCCGCGCACGGCCTCGGTGACGTGGATGTCGCCCTTGTGGGTGTCGATCCGGGCGGAGCCGCCAAGTCGACCGACGGAGACGTCGCCGGCCTGGAGGGTCAGGTGCGCCTCGGCGGTCTCGTCGAGCTTGACGGTGGCCCGCGCGCCCTCGAAGGCGACGTCACCGAGCCGTCCGACGCCCCTGAGTTCGGCGTCGGCCGCCTTGGCCTTGACCCGGGAGCCGGCGGGCAGTCGGACGACCACCTCGATGGATCCGGAGTCGCCCAGGAGCCGGTTCTTCGCCTCGGGGGCCTCGATCCGCAGGACACCGTCGTCGTAGGAGACCTCCATCTGCTCGGCGGCCTTGACGTCGCGGCCCTTGGAGGCGTTCGCGGGCAGGACCTCGACCACGGTGTCGGTCCGGTCGGCGGCGATGAACCGCATGTGCCCCGTGGGGACGTCGAGAACGACGGATACGGGGGCGGGGGTGGTGAACCTCTGCATGGTGCTCTCCTTCTTCCACAGCGTCCGCCTGATCGGCCCGCTGTTTCTTATATTGGAAAAGCTACGTTGCGTTCATAGATCTGGCAACGCGCCTGTCGCACCAAACGAGCATTGACGCAGTTGAAAGCAGTGAAACTGTTGCAATGGCAATGAAAGGTAATGCAACGGAAAGGCTCTGTTCGTTGCAATGGATTGAAGGTGAAGGCTATGGTGGAGGCGTCCTGCGGGAGTGGGCCGCCCTCCTCCCGGCAGGGGGCGAGGTCTCGCGGAGCCGCCCCGCGCGGGGCCCGTGGTCGCGTGCCGGACCCCACGGCGGGGACGATCCCGACGCCGTACTCCGATCGCCGGGGTCGGGCGCGGGCTCCCGGCCCGGGGCACCCCGGACGGATATGGTCGCGTCCATGAAGGCGATGGCGTTGCGGCAGTACGGGACAGAGGACGGACTGCGGGAGACGGAGCTTCCCGACCCCAAGGTGGCCCCCGGCGAGGTCCTGATCCGGGTGCGGGCCGCCGGTGTCAACCCGGTGGACTGGAAGCTGGCGGCGGGCGGACTCGACCCCGTCATGGAGGCCGGCTTCCCCATGGTCCCCGGATGGGACGTGGCCGGTGTGGTCGAGGCCGTCGGGTTCGACGTGCCGGAGTACCGGGTCGGGGACGAGGTCTACGGCTACGTCCGCAAGGACTGGGCGCGGAACGGCTCCTACGCCGAACTGGTGTCGGCGAGCGTACGGCTGATCGCCCCGAAACCGGCGTCGATGGACTGGTCGCAGGCGGCCGGGGCCCCGCTGGCCGGGCTCACCGCGCTCCAGGCGATGCGCCGGGCTCGGGTGGGCGACGGGGAGACGGTGCTCGTCCACGCGGCGGCCGGGGGAGTGGGCTCCATGGGCGTGCAGATCGCCCGTGCGCTGGGCGCCCGGGTCATCGGCACCGCGAGCGAGCGCAACCACGACTTCGTGCGCTCCCTCGGCGCGGAGCCGGTGACCTACGGTGACGGGCTGGTCGAGCGGGTCCGCGCTCTGGCCCCGTACGGGGTGGACGCGGTGCTGGACTTCGTCGGCTCGGGGGCGGCGGCGCAGAGCCTGCCCCTGGTGGGGTCCCCCGGCCGGGTGCTCTCCGTCGCGGACGCGGAGGTGGCCGCGCTCGGCGGCCACTACGTATGGGTGCGCCCCTCCACCGACGACCTGATCGAGCTGGCCGGGATGGCCGACGCCGGGGTGCTGACCGTCCACGTGGAACACGAACTGCCGTTGGCGGAGGCGGCCGAGGCCTGGCGGTTGAGCAAGAAGGGGCGGACCCGGGGAAAGATCGTGCTCACCGTATGAGTGGTTTCAGATGATTTGTACGGAATGAATGACATGTGTTCTGTGTCACAGGTACATGGATGCCAATGACCGATCCCGGGGGTCGGGTGGCGTACTGCGCGCCATCGCGATCCCCGTCGCGGTGTTCGTGGCCGGGACCGGATGCATCGCGACCACGGTCGCCCTCACCGCCGCCCCGATCCCGACGGTGCGGGTGACCGCGGGCGAGGAGACGCCGATCGTCTCCCCGGACGAGGACGACCCCGACCCGTCGCCCGAGGGCTCGGGGGCCGACCCCGGGCCCCGGGAACCGGAGGAGCCCGCGACCGGCCGGGAGGACGCCGGATCGCACACGCCGAGCGTGCCACCGGAGTCCTACACCGGTGCCTCCACGACCTTCGGGTCGCTCCGGATCCTGGTGGACATCTGTTACACCGACACCACCATCACCGACGGCATGGCGATGCAGTCCACGGCTCCGTCCGGAATGGAGTACCACATCTACCGGCTCCTGGTCACCAACCAGGGCGATTCCCCCACGGCGTTCGACACGTGGGGGACCTATGCCCTGACCACCGAGGGCAAGGAGTACCTCAACGACGACGAGGCCGAGTTCACGGTGGCCTCGGACTACTACTGGGACGAGATCAACCCCGACACCACCGTCACCAGTTATGTCGTCTTCACAGCACCGGAGAACACCGAGTTCTCCGAGGTGTGGATCGGTGGAACGGCACCGCTCACCCCGAACTGATCTCCCGGCCCGAGCCCTCCCCACGCCCCAGCAGCCACAGCACCCGGTCGTAGGCGCACGCCTGGTACACCACCAGCACCCCGGCGAACGCCAGGGCGGCACCGGTCGCGCCGGCCCAGGCCAGCGCCGCCGAGGAACCGAACAGGACCGCCCACTCCACGAGCAGCCGCACCGGCCCGGGGACCGGCACCGGCGCCCGCCCCGACCTGGACGGGTCGCCGGGGACCGCGAACGTCCCCCACACCGCCGCCACCAGCAACGGCACCGCGAACGTCGCCGACCAGCGCAGATCCGGTAGAAGGTGCCACGCCGCAGAGCCGAACCCGACCAACGCGGCCAGCTCCAGCAGCAGCCGCACCACCAGCATCCACGGTCTCAGGGACACCGCACGCCCTTTCCCGTCGAGGACCGGTGAGGGCGCCCAGGGGTTCTGGAGGCCGGCGGCGGGCCGAGGGTCCCCGTTCTCCGGGCGCGCCGGGCACGGAACGAAGCGGGGCGCGGGTCCGAAGGGAACACGGTTAGCGGGGGCGGCGGCGCAGGTCGATCTTGGCGTTGGCGCCCGTGTCCGGGTCCACCACGACCTCCTGGCCCGCGGCGATCCCCTCCACCACCAGTTCGGCGTCGGTCGGCGCGGACCGCTTGACCACGCCCAGGGCGATCGGCCCCAGCTCGTGGTGGCGGGCCGAGGTCCCCACCCGGCCGATCGTTCGGCCGTCGAGTTCGATGGGGGCGCCCACCTCGGGCAGCCGCTCGGCGGTCCCGTCCAGGTGCAGCATGATCAACCGGCGCGGCGGCCGACCCAGGTTGTGCACCCGGGCCACGGTCTCCTGGCCGGGGTAGCAGCCCTTGGTCAGGTGCACCGCCCGACCCACCCAGTCCACCTCGTGCGGAATGGTGCGGTCGTCGGTGTCCAACCCCGGGCGCACCCGATGGTGCTCGATCCGGTGCGCCTCGTACGACCACAGGCCCGCGGGGCGCGCGCCGGTGGCCGTCAACGCCTCGGCGACGGCGATCAGACGGTCGGCGGGGAGGAACAGGTCGATCTCGTCGTCGGCGGCGCGCGCCGGCACGTCCTCGACCCCGACGGCGGCCACGGCCTTCTCCCGCTCGGGCCCCGCCACCGTGAGCACCGCGCGCTCAGCGCTCCGGTCCGTCACCTCGACCCGCAGCATGAACCGCATGGAGTCCAGGAACGCCGCCAGTGCGGCGCCCTCGCCCGGTTCGGTGTGGATCCACGTGGTGACGCCGTCGTCCACCAGGGACAGGTGATGGCGCAGATGCCCCCGGGTGTCCAGCACGAGGGCCTCGGTGCCCGCGCCCGGCCGCAGATCCCGGGTGAGCTGGCTGGTGAGGTCGTTCAACCACGTCAACCGGTCGGGTCCGGTCACCGTGACCACGCCCCGGTTGCTCCGGTCCACCCACGCGCTCGACCGTTCGATGGCGCGGCCCTCGTGGGCCGGGTCGCCATAGTGCGCGGCGACCCCGGAGTCGGGGGACTCGGCGCTCACGGCGCCCGGTGTGCTCAACAGCGGCGAAGTCATACGACCGAGCCTAGCCCTCTTGTTGAGAGAACCGAGAACACGTATCTGACCTGCTGTTTCGCTCGCGAGAAAAACATTTGCCCCGAGGGTCCGGCAGGACGTACCTTCGGTGTCACGCAGGAAAGGAGGTGGTCCCGAAGATGATTTCTCTCAGGACTGGCGAGGTGGCCGTCCGCTAGGACGAGCTCGCGTTTCGCGCGACGTTCGTTCGCGGCGAATCCCTAACGGACACCTGGATCCCGGGCCGCCGGAAGTAGTCCGACCGGCCCCGCCCACACCGGCGGGAAGCGGCCCGGGGTCCGTTTCTCTTCTCCGGGCCCTACCGCTCCTCGGCGCCCTTGCCCACCTGCTTGAGCTGCGCCGACATGTAGGAGCGCAGCGAGTGCCCGCGCGCCGCCAGGTCCCAGGCGTACCCCAGGGTCTCCCGGTTGTCGCCGAACAGGCCGTAGAGCCGGTGCGAGGCCTTCACGTCGAGGCCGGTGGAGGTGTGCAGCACCGCGTCGGTGGCCATCTCGACCCGGTTCGCGAACACCGTGCCCGCGTACGACTCGATGAAGCCCTCGTTGTGGGTGATGAGCACTTCGAGGTGGACGATCGGGGCGCCCTCCTCGCGGTCGGCGGTGTCCTCCTCCGACAGCGCCCGCCAGTACCCCGACTCCTCGGTGACCAGGTCGCCCAGGGTCCCGTCCGGCCTCATCCGCCAGGCCGCGCCCCGGTAGTTCAGATAGGGGAGTCCGGGCCGGTGCTCGAACACGAGCTCCTGGCCGAACTGGAACTCCTCCTCGTCGGCGTATCCGGCGACGCCGACACCTTCCCAGCGGCCGATCAGGAAGGACAGTTTCGCCAGATCGGCGTGAACATCAGCGTGCATGACACCAGAGCGTAGCGGCGTCACGGGCATGGGACGTCCAACGCCATCCCGGGGTGGTGGACTGGACATGCCCAATTGGCCCCGCTTTCTCGGAGAACTGGTAAAGATGGTGATCGACGTGGTGTGCGGTCCCCGGGGTGTGTCGACCCGCCCGCGTCCCCATCTCCGAAGCGCGTCAAAGGGGCGGCCTGTGTTATTGGTGATCGGTTCTGTGCTGCTCGTGATCGCGTTGGCCCTGCTCCCGGTCGCGATCCTGGGCCTACGGCGATGGCGGCGTCAACAGGGACTGTCCCGGATCGAACCGGCGGCGCTGGCCGCCCGGACCGGTCAGCGCGTCACGCTCACCGGTGTCGCCGCCCCCGGACCCGCCGGTGCGGTCACCTCCGGCCTGGCCGGGGTGGAGTGCGTCTGGCACGGTCACGAAGTGCTGCGCCACTACATCCCCCTCCAGCGGGACGGCGCGGTGCAGGAGCGCACCTGCGACTCCATCGCCGACTACGGTTCCGAGGATCTGTTCGGCCTGGTCGCCGAGGGCCGGCGGCTCGACGGCGACCGGATCTTCGTCGACCCCCGCGACGCCCCTCGCGTGCGCGACGCGGAACTGTGCCTCAAGCGCGTGGTGGGCCGCCCCCAGCCCGGTGTCGCCTCGCCCGCCGACGACCTGCTCCCCCGGGTACGGGGCCGCATCTCCGGTGTCTTCCGGGGCGAGACCATCGAGTTCGAGTACCGCGAGTGGGTCGTGCGCCCCGGCTCCCGGGTGCGCGTCACCGGGGAACTGAGCGAGCGGGACGGCCGGATCGTCCTCACCGCCCCCCGGGACGGCGCGCTGACCGTCGAGCACGGCGTCGCCGACCGCACCGATCACACCTCCCCCCGGCGCCGCGAGGCACTGCTGCTCAACGTCGCCTGCGTGGTGTGCGCCCTCTCCGGAATCCTCCTGGTCCTGTTGGGGCTGTGACCCTCCGCCGGTAGGCTGACCGCCATGTCCGCTTCCCTGGTGATCAAGGTCACGGCCGGTGCCGATGACCCCGAACGCTGCAACCAGGCCTTCACCGTCGCCGCCACCGCCGTGGCCTCGGGGGTGCCCGTCTCCCTCTGGCTGACCGGTGAGGCCGCCTGGTTCGCCGTCCCCGGACGCGCGGAGGAGTTCTCCCTCCCGCACGCCGCCCCCCTGGCCGACCTGCTGGCCGCCGTCCTGGCCGCCGGCACGGTGACCGTGTGCACCCAGTGCGCGGCCCGACGCGACCTCACCGAGGCCGACCTCGTCGAGGGGGCGCGCATCGCGGGCGCCGCCGCCTTCGTCGAGGAGGTCGTCGCCGAGGGCGCCAAGCCCTTGGTCTACTGAGACACCGGCCCCCGGCACGACCGTGCCCGTACCGCCGCCGGCGGTACGGGCACGGGAACGCTCGGGGGTTACTTCTTGCCCTGGTTGGCGACCGCCTCGATGGCGGCCTTGGCGGCCTCGGGGTCGAGGTAGGTGCCGCCCGCCGTCTTCGGCTCGAACGCGTCGTCCAGCTCGTAGACCAGCGGGATGCCGGTCGGGATGTTCAGTCCGGCGATCGCGTCGTCACCGATCCCGTCCAGGTGCTTGACCAGCGCGCGCAGCGAGTTGCCGTGCGCGGTGACCAGGACCGTCCTGCCGGCGGCCAGATCCGGGACGATCTCGTCGTACCAGTACGGCAGCGCCCGGTCGAGCACGTCCTTGAGGCACTCGGTGCGCGGCAGCAGCTCCGGCGGCAGGTCCGCGTAGCGGGCGTCCCCGGCCTGGGAGTAGGGGTCGTCGTCGGCGATCGGAGGCGGCGGGGTGTCGTAGGAACGACGCCAGGTCATGAACTGCTCTTCGCCGTACTCGTCGCGCGTCTGCGCCTTGTCCTTGCCCTGGAGGGCGCCGTAGTGGCGCTCGTTCAGCCGCCAGGTGCGCCGGACCGGCAGCCAGTGCAGGTCGGCGGTCTCCAACGCGAGGTTCGCGGTGCGGATCGCGCGCTTGAGCAGCGAGGTGTGCAGGATGTCCGGCCTGACACCGGCCTCCTTGAGCAGCTCGCCGCCCCGGCGGGCCTCGTCCTCGCCCGTGGCCGACAGGTCCACGTCCACCCACCCGGTGAACAGGCCCTTCGCGTTCCAGACACTCTCACCGTGTCGAAGCAGTACCAGAGTTCCCATGGGGAAGAGCCTAGTGCCTGGCGGTGAACGGGGACCGGCCCGGGGGCGACTCCTCGGAGCCGTGCTCTCTCGGGCTCCCCGCTTCGCTCCGGCCCGGCCCCTCACCCCTGACGGGCCACCCGCGTCCGACGGCCCTCGCGTCTCCTCCGCCGCGTCGGGCACCCCGGACGCGCCCCCGCCGCCCTCCGGTGGTGTCAGCCCAGGTGATCCTCCGGCGCCAGGTGCGCGAACGCGCGGAGGTTGCGCATGTCGTGACCGCGCTCGGCCCGCCACCGCCACTCCTTGCGGATCGCCGACGCGAACCCGCGCTCCAGGGCGCCGTTGAAGTTCTCGTCCGAGTAGGTGAGCACGCAGCCGAGGAGCCGGTCGACCTCGTCCGGGGTGACCCCCTCCAAAGGCAGCCGTCCCCGGATGTACACGTCACCGACCTCGTCGGCGGCGAACGCCATCCCGTACATGTCGGAGTTCCGGCGCATCAACCACAGGTAGAACTCCGCGTGGTTCTCATCGGGCTGCCGACAGAAGAACGAGGTGAGGGTCAGACTGTGCGGTCCCACTTCCAGCCACACCAGGGTCTTGATCTTGGCCTTGCCCGGCAGGGTCACCAGGAACGACTCCTCGCGGGGTCGCTCCGTCTCCAGGTCGGCCTCGGCCACCGCGAAGGCGATCGTCTCGATCGCCGCCGCGCGCGCGGTTCGTTCTCCCACGTCGTCCCGTCCCTCCCGTTCCCCCGCCGCGCGTCAGCGCGCGGCGGCCAGCGGCAACCCCGTCGGCATCCCGTACGGGGTGATGCTCTCGCGGTACACGTCGAGCAGTTCGTCCACGGTCCGGTCCCAGCCCAGGGTGGCGGCGTGGATCGGGGCCGCCTTCGCCAGCCTCGCACGCCAGGCCGGCTCGGCGATCAACCGGTGCAGCACCGACGCGTAGTCGGCCGGGTCGTGCCCCTCCACCAGGATCCCCGACCGGTCGCCCGCGACGGCCGTGGTCAACCCGCCGACCTTGGCGGCCACCACCGGGGTGCCGCAGGCCTGCGACTCCACCGCGACCAGCCCGAACGACTCGGAGTGGGACGGCACGACCGTCGCCGTCGCCGCCCGGTAGTAGTCGGCCAACCGTTCGCGCGACTGCGGCGGTTCCATCCGGACCACGTCGGCGACCCCCAGCGAACGCGCCAGGTCGGCCAGGAGGCGGGGTTCGCGCATGCCGGCGCCGGACAGGCCGCCGACCACGCCCACCACCAGCCGCGAGCGCAGCGACGGGTCGCGTTCGAGCAGCCGGGCGGCGGCGTGGATGAGCACGTCGGGAGCCTTGAGCCGCTGCACTCGGCCCACGAACAGCAGCAGTTCCGTGTCCGGGGCCAGGCCGATCCGCTCCAGGGCGGCGCGTCGGGAGCCCGGCGTGAACACGTTCAGGTCGACCCCGGGCGGGATCACGCTGATCTGCGGGTCCCGGGCCCCGTAGTGCTCCTTGAGCTGGTGGGCCTCGTCGTCGGTGTTGGCGATGAGCCGGTCCGCCTGGTGTACGAGCTGGTCCTCGCCGCGTACGCGGGCGTCGGGTTCGGGCAGGTCGCCCTCGGCCAGGGCGGCGTTCTTCACGCGCGCCATGGTGTGCATCGACTGCACCATGGGCACGCCCCAGCGGCGGGCGGCCGACACCCCGGCCTTGCCGGACAGCCAGTAATGGCCGTGCACGAGGTCGTAGCGGCCGGGTTCGCCGCGCGCCTCGGTGCGCAGCATCCCGAAGATGAACGGGCACAGGTACTCGGCCAGGGTGTTCTTGTCCAGGTGGCCGTAGGGTCCGGCGGCCAGGTGGCGGACGGAGACCCCGGGGGCGAGTTCGACGACCGGGGGCAGGTCGGGGGAGGTCGCCCGGGTGAACACGTCCACGGCGACACCGCGTTCGGCCATGCGCCGGGCCACCTCGACCACGTAGACGTTGAGTCCGCCGGCGTCACCGGTGCCCGGCTGGTCCAGCGGCGAGGTGTGGAGGCTGACCGTCGCCACACGGGACGGGAACGCCGCCGGCCCTCCCACGGGAACGATTCCAGACACCGCCGGGCCCTCCAGGTCGTGTGCACACGTCTGTCGTCAACAGCGACGAAGGTACACAGTGTTCCCGAGCGGATGCTCCCAGGGGTGTGGGTGTTGACGGGCTCGGATCTAGGGTGTAGTGGCCCAGCCGGACACCAGGAAGTCCACGGCCTCGGGCAATGAGGGCCCCCACGGATCGGTGGCGTGATCCTCGTCCGAGGAGCGGGTGGTGACCGTCATACCGAGGTCCGAGAGGACGCCCGCCATGCCGTCGACGTCGCCGCCGACCAGCAGGATCCTCGTCGCCTCGGCCGTGGTGACCTCCGTCCCCTCGGGGTTCCAGAGCACGGTCTGCGCGACCGACGGCGAGGCCACCGCCGCCGGTGCCGCGTCGCCGGTGCCGCCGACGGCGCGCAGGGTGCGGGGGCGCTCCCGGCCGCCCTCGACCGCGCGCACGACGGCCCGGGTGAGCACGCCGGGCTCCCCGGAGACCCGTTCGGGGACGGCGACGACGAACTCCACCCCGGTACGGCACATCTCCCGGTCCAGCGCGCTCCGCGCCTCCTCGTCCACGGCGGTGCGGTGATCCCCGTCGTGCAGCAGGTACAGGACGGGCAGGTCGGCGCTGTCGGGGCCGGGCGGTCTGCGCACCCACAGTTCCCGTTCGCCGCCGGGCGCGGTCTCGTCGGGTACGGTCACGACCTCGGTCGGTCCCGACTGGACGCAGGTGGAGACCTGCCCGGGGCGGGGGAGCGGAGCCGGAAGGCTTCCACCCGGGGGCAGCCGGACCGCGGCGGTGGTCAGGGCGGGATCGGGGCCGAGGTGGGCGCCGAGCCGCTCGGCGAGCCCCTCGGGGGGCAGCGTGCCGAGCGCGGCGGCGGCCATGACGACCATGCCGGAGGAGACGAGCACGAAGGCACGCCGGGAGAACGTGGTGAACACCGGTGACCTCGGGAGGGGTCGGGAGTCAGGGAACGCCCTGTCGAAGAATCAGGGATGTCACTCATTGTAGTCATCCGTGTTTTCTCCGTACAGGGAATTCCCCTATCCGTCACACCGCCAAGGCATGCCTCAAACGCAGGTCGTCCGGGTAAGGACGCAGGTACGTCTGCCGCCGCAACCAGTCCGGGCCGTCCGCCGCCCCGTGGTGGCGCAGCAGCGCCACCGGCAGGCTCAGCGGCGCCCGCTCCTCGCGGTAGTCCTCGATCGCCGCGAGCAGATCGTGCCTGCGCACGTCGTCCAGTCCGTCGCCGATCATCCCGAAGGCGTGCTGAAGGGCGTTGGCGTGCCGGCCCCGATTGGTCCGCGTGGCCATCGCCTTGCAGAACGCCTCGGTGTAGGCCCGCTTGGTGCCCTCCCGGTCGTCCGACCCGGCGCGCGCGGCGATCCGCCCCGTCTCCCGGTACCCCTCCGGGGAATGGGCCATCAGCTGGAGCTTGTGCCGGGTCTGGAAGTCCACCAGGTCGCGGGGGCGCCACGACGCCTCCCACAGCTCCCGCAGGCGGGCATGGGCGAAGATCCGCTCCACGAACGCCTCGCGCAGCGCCGGGTCGGACAGCCTCCCCTGCTCCTCCACGGGCAGCTCGGGCAGCAGTTCGGTGAGGCGGCCGGCGAACGCGCCCCGGCCCTTGCCGTCCACGCGCTGTTTGTCCTCGTTGAACACCGGCAGGGCCAGCAGCCCGCAGCTGGGCGACTTGTTCTTGAGCACGTACCCGTCCAGGCCGCTCAGTTCGGCCAGTCGGGCATCGGCGATCCCCGCCAGTTCGTCGGTGCGGTCGGAGCCGTCACCGCTGGAGATCACCCGGTCCGCCTCGCCACGGCGTTGCAGGTGCAGGGTCGGGCGCGGCGTGCCCAGGCCGATCTCGGCCTCCGGACACACCTCCGTCCACTCCACGTACCGGTCGAGTTCGTCCGTGAGAAAGCGATACCGGGAATGACCGCCGTTGTACCGGACGGGGACGCCCAACAGGCAGCTGGAGGCGCCCAAACGCGGCCTGACCTCGGTCTTCTCCGTCTCTAGAGCGAGAGTGTTCATGCTCTTCCCTTACCCGTTCCCACGCTCGACCCCCCGTCGGGGCGATACGCGCCACTCACGGTGTCATTCGTCGCACCAAGGGTGAGAGGATGGTGTGTCATGGCACACACCATCGTCCTGTTCACCCAGGACCTGCGCCTGCACGACCACCCGGCCCTCGACGCGGCGTCGCGCGAAGGGGAGACCGTGCTCCCGGTCTTCGTCCTGGATCCCGCGCTGCTGCGCCGGTCCGCCCGCAACCGGGTACGCGCCCTGCTCGACATCCTCAACGACCTCCGCGAGGGCCTGCGCTCCCTCGGCGGAGACCTGGTCGTACGGCGCGGCGACACCGTGACCGAGGTCGCCGCCCTGGCCCGGGAGACGGGGGCCGACACCGTCCACGTCACCGAGGGCGTCACCCGCACCGCCACGAACCGGGCCGAGCGGCTGCGCGAGGCGGGGCTGCGCGTGGTCTCCCACCCGGGACTGACCGTGGTGCCGCCCGGCGACGTCACCCCCGCGAGCGGGGACCACTACAAGGTGTTCACCCCCTATCTGCGGGCCTGGGAGGCGCACCCCTGGCGCTCCGTCCTCCCCGAGCCCGCCGAGGTGCGCTCGCCCGACGGGGTGGACCCCGGGAAGATCCCCGCGCGCCTGGACGAGGGCCGCGGCTCCCTCGCCGAGCGACCGCTCGCCATGGGGGAGTCGGCCGCCCGCCAACGGTTGTGCTCCTGGCTCGACAGCGGACTGGCCGACTACCCGGACCGGCACGACGACCTGCCCGCCGGGGCGACCTCGCACCTGTCGGCCGACCTCCGCTTCGGCTGCCTGTCGCCGCTGGAGGCGGCGGTGCTCGCCCGCGACGAACCCGGCGGGGCCGAGTTCGTCCGCCAACTCGCCTGGCGCGACTTCCACCACCAGGTCACCGCCGCCTTCCCCGACATGGGCGTCCGCGACTATCGGCCCCGCGACACCCGCTGGCGCGACGACCCCGCCGCCCTGAAGGCGTGGAAGGAGGGCCGCACCGGAGTGCCGATCGTGGACGCGGGCATGCGCCAGCTGCTGCGCGAGGGGTTCATGCACAACCGCACCCGCATGATCACCGCCGCGTTCCTCACCCGCACCCTGGGCGTGCACTGGCGTGCCGGAGCGGAGCACTTCGCCGACCACCTGCTGGACGGGGACGTCGCGAACAACAACGGCAACTGGCAGTGGGTGGCCGGGACCGGCAACGACACCCGCCCCAACCGGGCGTTCAACCCGCTCCGGCAGGCGCGGCGGTTCGACCCGGAGGGCGTGTACGTGCGCCGGTACGTCCCCGAGGTGGCCGAACTGCCCGGTCGTGCCGCGCACACCCCGTGGGATTCGCTCCTGGGCCCCGACGACTACCCGCCGCCCATCGCCTCCCCGGGTTCCTGACCCGGGTTCGGACCCACCGGACGCGGAACGCGTCGCCCTCGACGTTCGGCATGACCACGTGGTGGACGACCGGCTCCTCGACCGTGCGCACCGCCGTGGCGTTCGGGCCCATGTGGGGTCCGGGCCGCCGTGGCGCCCGGCCTCGGCGTCACGGTGTCACGGCGTTCGGGGCCCACGTCGACGTCGACGTGTCGGCGGTTCCTCGCCGTTCCGGGTTCGGGGGTGCTCGGGAACGACGGCCGGCGGCCACCGGCCCGATCGCGCACGGCGGCCGCGGTGATCCACGTCCGCCGGCCGTTCACCGGGACCGTGTGCCCATCGGGTTCGATGGCGCCCTGGCGGCCGGCCGTCGACGAGGTCCCGATGGTCCTCCACCTCGTATCCGAGGACCCGGAACCAGGAGGCGGCCATGCGCTGCGGTTCCGCCCGGTCCACCGTCGATCGCCGGTCGTACGCCATCGTCGTCCCCCTCCCTCTCCTCCCTCCGGTACCTGATCCTCCCTGCCCGCCGCGCGGCGCCGACGATCCGGATCCACCGAGCGGAAGGGGGAGCGGGGGTTCAGACGGGGCCGAACGCGGACCGGAAGGTCGCCAGGGCAGCGTCGTCGAACAGCACGAGGCGGATCTCCGGTACCCGCGACGGGGCGGTGCGCAGTGCCTCGGCGGCGATCCGGGCGGCGTCGGCCATCGGCCACCGGTAGACGCCCGTGGAGATCGCCGGGAAGGCCACCGACTCCGCGCCCAGCCCGTGGGCGACGCGCAGCGACTCGGTGAAGCAGGAGGCCAAGAGGGCGGACCGGTCCTCGGTGGTGCTGTACACCGGGCCGACGGTGTGGATCACCCAGCGGGCCGGCAGGAGGCCCGCGGTGGTCGCCACCGCCCGACCGGCGGGCAGTCCGCCGCCGTAGTGGGAGGCGCGCAGCTTTCGGCACTCGTCGAGGATCGCCCTGCCGCCCTTGCGGTGGATCGCCCCGTCCACCCCGCCGCCGCCCAGCAGGGAGCCGTTGGCGGCGTTGACGATGGCGTCCACGCGCTGCTCGGTGATGTCGCCCTTGACGATGGCCATCCGGCCGCTCGGTGTGGTGCCCATGTCCCCGTTCTCTCCACGGTGGGGCGGCAGTATCGCATTCCGGGGTGCCCGAGGGCTCGCGAAGAAGTGAATCGGCCCGCCGACGGCTCGGTTCACCTCCGGTCCGAGAGGCGGGACGGGGTGCCCTTCGGTGCCGCCTCGGGGGCCGAAAGCCCTTGTCCCCAAGGACACGGCGATTTAACGTGGGGGTACGACGCTGTGTAGTACGACCGCAAGTAGACTCGATGACATGAATCGGCTCGGCGAACTTGAACGCGCGGTGATGGATGTACTGTGGGCACGAAATGAACCAATGACGGTTCGTGAGGTCGGCAGGGAACTCGCCGATCGGGATCTGGCCCACACGACCGTCATGACCGTGCTCGACCGACTGGCCAAGAAGAAGGTCGTCACTCGGGCACGCGAAGGTCGTGCGTGGCGGTACCGTCCGGCAGCCAGCCGGGAATCCTACGTCTCGGAGCTGATGTTCGACGCTCTCGGGCAGACGGGTGATCGTGACGCGGCCCTCGCCGCCTTCGTCCAGTCCATGGACGGCAAGGGGGCGGAAGCGCTCCGGCGCGCACTCGCGGAAATCGAGCAGCCAAGGAACTAACCCGTATGGTCAGTGCCGCCCTTCTCACTCTCGTCGCCGTCTCCTGTCTCATCGCGATGGCGCTGCTCCATCGCGCGAAGTGGCCCTCCCGAGGGCCCTACACGGCGGTGATCACCTGGCAGGCACTCGGCCTCGCCTGGGGTGTGTCCACGATCGGCGCGCTCCTGGCCTTCGGGCTCTCCTCGTACCGACTGGGCGCGGCCGGCGGCCTCATGGCCCTGGCCACGGATCTGTTCAGCGGTGAGCTCATCCTCGCCGAGCTCTCCCAGGGGCTGGAGGGTGTGAGCCACCTGGTCGCCGTGGTCCTGGCGATCGTGCTCACGCTGGTCCTCTTCTCCGGTCTGGTCTCCTCCTTCGTGCAGGTGGTGCGGGTCCGCCGACGCCACCACGACCTGCTCGAACTCGTCGCCAGCGACCACCCGGACGTTCCGGGCGCCCGGGTCATCGAGCACCCGGCCGCCGCCGCGTACTGTCTTCCGGGCGTGCTCCGCTCCCAGGTGGTCATCAGTGCCGGCGCCCTCGCCGTGCTGGACAAGCGCGAACTGGCGGCCGTCCTGGCCCACGAGCACGCCCACCTGCGCCAGCGCCACGACCTGGTGCTGCTGCCGTTCTCCTCTCTCAAGCGCGCCTTTCCCAAGGTGCGGCTGGTGCGCACCTACTACGAGAGCGTCGCCCTGCTCATCGAGATGTGCGCCGACGACCAGGCGCGCCGCACCAGCTCCTCCCGCGAACTGGCCATGGCGCTGCTCCGGTTCGGCGCCGCCGGACCCGCGCCGGTGCCCGCCGGGGCGATGGCCGCCGTCCAGGAGGCCGAACCCGAGGTCATGCGCCGGGTGAACCGCCTGCTGCGACCCGACGACGAGCTCCCGTACCACGCGGGCGCCGTCATCATGGGCGCCTCGGCCTTCCTGCTGGCCTCGGTCACCTGCCTGTGGCACATCCCGATCTGATCCGCCCCGATGTGATCGGAACCCGTGTGACACCGCTCCCGTCGGGGCACGATTTCCTCCCCTGATCCGTTTACGGTGGAGAACGGGCGGATCTCCGTTCGCGAACGTCATCGGGAGTGTGTTGTGATCTGGCAGCTGATCTACCTGGTCACCTTCGTGGCCAGTCTGTACGCGTTGATCGAGGCGGTACGGACCCCGGCGTCCTCCTTCGAGATCATGGACAAACAGACCAAGAAGCTCTGGGTCACCCTCACCGGCGTCGCCACCGGACTGTCCGCACTCGCCGTGTTCTTCAACGTGGCCATCTTCGTCCTGCTGTGCCTGGTCGCCACCCTCATCTTCCTGCTCGACGTCCGCCCCGCGGTCAAGGGCGTGAGCGGCGACCGCAACGAGGGCCCCTACGGCCCCTGGTAGGTCTCCTCCAGCTCCGTGAGCGTCCGGCGCAGCGCCCCGGAGTACGCGGGGTCGTCCGTGTAGTACGAGTGCCCCAGGATCTCCGGACGCCGCGCCTCCCCTGGGAGGGCGTCGTAGGACCGTGGATCGGGCAGCGGCTCCGCCGGTCCGACCGTCGCGATCCCCTCTCCGGAACGCACCCGCACCGGACTGGCGATCGCGTCGGTGATCCGCCACAGGTTGCGCCACCCCGCGACCCGGTCGCACAGGTCGGCGAAGGGTCCCGGGCCGAAGTAGCCCGGGAAGTAGCGGGCGTACAGCCGGTCCAGCGGTGAGCCGTGGGTGATGAGCGCGACCCGCCCCAGACAGTCGTCGGGCAGCTGCCACACCGTCGCCGCCGCCAACACCGACCCCTGGGAGTGCCCCGACAACACCACGTCGGTGCCCTCCCGGGTCATCCGCGCCACCCGGGCCACCAGTTGCGGCACCGCCCGCTCCGCATAGGACGGCGGCGCCAACGGGTGCGCCACCCGCGGCCAGAACGTGCCCACGTCCCACAGGGCGCCCACCGCCTGCCGGGTCGGCCGATCCCGATAGGCGCTGCGACCGATCCACATCAGGGCGACGAGCGCGGCTCCGCCGAGCAGCGATCCGACACCGGTGAGCACCGACACCGCCCCCTGGGCGAGGACCCGCACCCGGTCGGCCACGGCCGTCGCGGCCGGCTCCGGCCCACCCGGCATCAGGTGCCCGGACATGACCGAGTACAGCACCAGAGCGCCCAGCACCACGGCCGGCACCAGCAGAGCCGTCAACACGGCCGGAAGCACCTCCGTCATCCGACCCAGAGCCCGCGCCCGCGCGATGTCCCAGGTCCGCCGGTCGCGCACGCTGCGGGCGTAGTCCTCGGTCACCCCGGCCACGTGCGCCCGCGTGTCCCGCCGCAACCGGATCGCGAAGAACCCCGCCACGATGACCACCAGTACCGCCTCCAGCGCGATCGCCAACTGGAGCCAGGAGTAGATCGTGGGGGTCGCCAGCGGCAGACAGTCCGCCCCGGGCGCGGACAGCGACCCGCACTCGCTCAGCCACAGCGCGCCCTGGTACACCATCGCCGCCGAGAACGCCCCGCCGGCCAGGGCGCCCAGCGCCGCCGTGGCCGGTCCGGCCATCCCCCTCATCGCCACCCCGTCGTGCGCCCGGTCGACGGTGTACAGCACCAACGCCGCGGCCAACGTCACCAGGATCAGCGTCACCTGGGCGGTGAACAGGGTGTTGAGCACCGCCGCGTGCCCGGGGAGCCGTCCCTCGGCCACCCACCCCGGCCGCGGCCACAGCACGTAGACGACCGTCGCCACGGCCAAGACCAGGGTGATGTCGCGCAGCAGCCGGCACAACCGGTCGGCCCGCGCGTTCCACAGCGGATCCACCCCGGGTACGAGCACGCTCGCCGCGCTCACCAGCACGGTCACCCCCAGCGCACCGGCCAGTGCCGGACCCCAGGGACCCGGCGAGCCGTCGGACAGGTCGTGCAGCAGCGGCGGCACCGCGATCAGTACGGCCAGCACCCCGACCGCCATGGCGATGTGCGCCGACCGCAGCCGCGCCATGATCTCGCTGTTGCGCCAGAAGTCGACGTGGCTCAGCGGCGCCCGTGGATCGTGGGCCGGTGACACGGAGGAGGAGACGATCTCGTAGTCGGCGGCCGTGCGCCGCGACAACCGCCCCAGCACCACCACCACCGCCAACGGGACCACCGCACCCGTCACGAGGGCCGGCCCCGGTGCCGACAGCACCGATTCCGGTGAGGCCCAGAAGGCCAGCCAGGGCCGGGCCCGCACGCACTCCTCGCCCAGCCCGGCGGCGCACTGCCAGCCCAACAGGTCCACCCCGACCCCGGCGGCGGCCACCGTGATGAGCGCCGTCAGGGACAACGCCAACAGCCGCACCCCGGCCCCGTAGACGTTGTCGGCCACCCGCGCCGGTCCGCGCAGATCACGCCCCGCCCGCCCGGGGCGCATCCAGTAGGCCACGTTGACCAGCATGAACGGAAGCAGCAAGAGCCAGAACGCGCGCGAGGCGCTGCCGGAGGTGAGGTTGCCCCAGGCGAAGATCTCCCGCCGCACCCCGGGCACGGTCTCGGTGTCGGCGCCGCGCCGCCACCGGAAGAACCCGGCCAGCCGGTCACCGCCCACGCGCATGGCCGGCTCGACGTCCAGCAGTTCCTCGGCCTGGCCGCCGCTGACCCCGTGCACCCTCAGCTCCACCCGATCGTGCCGGGTGGACGGGCCTGCGTCGCCCGGATCCCGCCCGGTCGCCGTCGACGGTGCCGCCGGCACGTCGTCGGGGGCGGAGACGGTGGGGAGGGGGGTCGAGGCGCTGGAGGGGGGAACGCGGGGTCGGAGGGGTTCCGTGTGATCCGACATGCCTGCATCCTGCCACGCTCCGTGTCCGCGCGACAGCGCCGATCCCCGGCCTGTGGAAAACCCCGCCGCCCGGTCCCCGACGACGCCGGGCCCTCGCCCGAAGAACGCCCCGGCCTCGAACACCGGCCCTCGCGGGGGCTTCGCGCGTGGTGTGTCCGCCATGGTGCCCGTCGCCGTCGGTGGGGTTCGAGGTGCCCGAGCCGGTGCCCTGGGGTCGGCCCCCGCCGGGCCTTCGCGCGCTGTGCCCGCCATGGTGCCCGTCACCGTCGACGGGTGGTCCCGTGCCCGCGTCGGGGTGGGACGGCGGTCCTCGCGACCCGAGCGCGGCCCGGAGCCCCACCGCGCGGACGGAACGCGACCGGCGTCCGTCCGGTCACTCCACCAGGGAGAGGTCCG
The DNA here is from genome assembly GCF_028882275.1 of Nocardiopsis sp. N85. Classification (GTDB taxonomy): domain Bacteria; phylum Actinomycetota; class Actinomycetes; order Streptosporangiales; family Streptosporangiaceae; genus Nocardiopsis; species Nocardiopsis lambiniae. The sequence continues at coordinate 345,024 of NZ_JARBUT010000002.1, read as the reverse complement.
CCACGCCCCAGGTGTTGCAGGCGCCCGGCGTCTGCTCCTCCCAGCCGGTGAGCATCCACCGCGCGCTGTTCTCCGCCGACCCGTGCGTGCGCTCCTCCTCCGGGCCGTCCGCCCGGTCCGCCGTCGCCTTCGCGTCGGTGATCAGGGTCTCCAGGTCGTCATCGGTCAGCGGGTACCCCACCCGCACCGACCCCAGGAACGCCCCGGCCAGGCAGTTGGCCTGGAGCTCGCTGCGCCGGGTCCAGGAGTTGCGCGCGCGCTCGTCCTCCTCCAACCGCCGCTGCTCGTGGTAGTACTCCAACAGCCCCGACTCGCCCTGCACGTGGTGCCCGTACTCGTGGGCCAGCAACGAGACGTACACCGCGCCGTTGCGGGTCCCGTTCCACTTCTCCACCACGTCGCTCGTACCGATGTAGATGCTCGCGCTCGCCCGGCAGTAGAACGCCCCCGCCTGCGACGGATAGGTTCGGCACGGGCTCGCCCCCGGCTCGTCCCAGAACACCCGCTGCGGCGGTGTGAAGGGGATCCCCGCCCGCTCGAACTGGGTGCTCCAGGCGTCGTCCAGGCAGTCGGCCATACGGTGGAGGAAGGCCTCCATCGAGTCCTGGTCCGTCACGTCCAGCTCCGGGGCCGGACACGGCAGCGGGCTCAGGCGTCCCGTCCCGTACAGCGGGTTGGCCACCAGCGCGGCGTACCCCGAAGGCCGATCCGGCTCCTCGACCATTCCCGGCAGCGGCCCCGACCGCTCCCCGCCCGAGGGCCCCCACCCCGACTTCTCATCGGAGTCGGCGCCCCAGTCCTCAAGGGCCCCGGACGCCCTCTCGTCGGACGGATCCCCGGCCGTGGTCCACGACAGGAGCGTCAACGCCAAGAGAACCACCAGGAGACCGGTCACCAGCGTGAAGACCCGCTGGTCGGTGCGCCGTGCCCGCCGGGCGTGCTCCGGCACCTCACCCGAACCCTGCACCCCTGACCGCCCTGTTCTCACCGGATCGGCCGGGCCGATCCGTCTGCCGGCACCCTCACCGCACCAAGTCCTCCGGGGCGTCCCACGTGTTGCACGCCGCGGGATCCACCCGGTCCATTCCGTGCGCGGTCCACAACCGGCCGTTCTCCGCCGTGCCGTGGGTGTGCCCCAGGCCCCGGTCCGACCGTCGACCGACGTCGTCGAGGATATTCTCCCGACCCGACGGACCGAAGCCCAGGTGCTCCTCCGCGGCCCCCACGAACACCCCGCCCAGGCAGTTGGCCTGAAGCTCGTTGCGCCGGGTCAGCTCGTCGGCCTCCGTGCGCGGCACCCCGGCCCGGGCCGAGTGGAACTCGGCGAGGATCCGCGACTGCCCCTGCACGTGGTGCCCGTACTCGTGGCTGATGAGGAACGTGTACGCCTCCGGCCGATCGCTGCCCCCCGACGCCTCCACGATGTCCTCGACCCCCAGGTACAACCCCTGGTTGGCCTGACAGTAGAACGCCGCCGCGCCCTCCATCGGGAACGCGCCGCACGGGCTGTTCCCGGCCGTGTGCCAGTACACGCGGTTGGGCGAGGTGAACTCCATTCCGGCGGCGTCGAAATAGACGCCCCAGGCCCGGTCCAGGCAGTCGGCGATCGCGTGGACGAACGCCTCCACGGACTCGGGATCCTCCTCGTCCAGCTCCGGTGCCTCACAGGTCACCTGACCCAGCTCGCCCGCCCGGTACAGCGGGCTGTCGGTGAGCATCGACCCCGGTGACCCGCCGTCCGGGGTCTCGACCGGCTCCCGGCCGTCCTGCGCGATGACCGGTTCTCCCCGGGGCACGGGATGGGACCACGCCGGGTCCGCGCCCGGCATCATCGCGGAGATGGCCAGGAAACCGGTCAACGCGACCGCGGCCAGCCCGGTGCCCAGGGAGAGCGACACCCCGAGCCCCATCCGCTGGAAGAACCCGGGCCGCTCCGACCAGTACTCGCCCTCGGGCGAAGGAGGGCGTCTCACCTCGGGGCCCCTCCCCGGCCACGTTCCCGTGCGGATGACGTGGTCGTACGCGGGCCGCCCGGGGGCATCGCCGCCCGGGGGGACCGGATAGGCTCTCGCATCATGTGGTGGGTCGGCTCCTGGCGCCCGGCCGTCGCGATCGCGGCGGCCCTCCTCGTGTTGTCCTCGCTGCCGGTGGCGTTCGCCGCGGGGCCCATGGGGGCGGCCCACGCCGCGACGGTGGCGGCACCGGCCACCACAGTACCGGCAGCGGGTTCGAGCGTCATCGGCCACCGGAGCGGTGACGACCCCCTGATCACCAACACCGTGAAGCTCGAACTGGACGCGCTGGGCGTCCTGCACGCCGAGGAGACCCTCCGCTTCGAGGGGGAGGCCCCCGAGGTGTTCGTCCGGGCCCTCACCGAGACGATGCTCTACGACACCGAGCACGATCGCCGGTTCGAGATCAACGGGGTGAGGGTCACCGACACCGAGGGCCGGACCCTGGACGCCGAGGTCGACCACCGGGCCGGCGCGGTCGTGGTGGAGATCCCCACGCGCGGTCAGGACGAGGTCGTGCTCACCTACCGGGTCGGCGGCACCGCCAGCGAGGTCTCCCGGGGCGTGCAGATGGAGTGGCGCGCCATCGGCGCCTACAGCCACACCGTCGAGGTCACCGACGTCACCGTCATGGCCCCGATGCCCCCCGAGGCGCTCTCCTGCCTGGCGGGCGAACCCCGCAGCGCCATGTACTGCACCGCCTCCGACATGGGCCCGGAGTCCTCCGTCGCCCACTTCCTCCAGGCCGACATGGAGCCCGACGACCGCCTGGACATCGTCGTCAACTACCCGCCCGGCACCGCCGAGGGCGAACCCATCCTCACCCGCCGCTGGTCACTGGCCTCCGCCTTCCAGGTCACCCCCGCCACCGCGAGCGTCTTCGGCGTGCTGCTGGTCGTGCTCATCGGCGGCCTGACCGTCCTGATCCGGATCCGCGGCCGGGACGAACGGGCCCTGCGCCGAGAGGCCGTCGAGGGGGACCACGCCCCCGTCGCCACGGGCGAGCACGGTCGATTGCGCTTCGCCCCGCCCGACGACGTCCACCCCGGTCAGATCGGCACGCTCATCGACGAGCGGGTCGACATCGCCGACCTCACCGCCACCGTCCTGGACCTGGCGGTACGCGGCTACATCCGACTGGAGGAGCTCCCGCACGAGCACTTCACCTCCGTCGACTGGCGCCTGGTCCGCCTGGACGGGCCCGCGGAGGAGACCCTGCTGCCCTCCGAGTGGCTCCTCCTGGACGCGCTCTTCGGAGACCGTCCCACGGTGCGCCTGTCCCGCCTGGGCGCCCCCGGCTTCTCCACCGACTTCCCGGCCCGCGTCGACCGGGTCCGCGAGGAGCTGTACCGCGACATGGTGCGGCTCAAGTGGTTCGTCCGCTCGCCCAGCCGCGTGCGCGGCCTGTGGAGCACCGCCGGAATGGCGGTCACCGCCCTCGGGGTGATCCTCACCATCCTGCTGGCGGTGTTCACCACGGCCGCCTTCACCGGCCTGGCCGTCGTCATCGCCGGTGCCGCCATCACGGCCGGCGCCCAGTACATGCCCGCCAAGACCAAACTGGGCAGCTCGGTCTACGCCCACACCATGGGCTTCAGGGACTACCTGCTCAGCCCGCGCGCCGAGACCGCGCCGCCCGGCCAGCGCGTCGAGCTGTACTCGCGCTACCTGCCCTACGCCGTCATCTTCGACGACGTCGACCGCTGGTCGGACCTCCTGGCCTCGGCGGCCCTCACCGATCTGACCCCCGAGGAACTGACCGGAGACGGCCTGCACTGGTACACCGGTCCCCGCGAATGGCGGATCCAGGACTTCTCCGACTCCATCAGCGCGTTCGTGGTGTCGCTGACCGGCATCATCACCAACACCCGCCGGTTGCGGGTGCTCAACCAGTTCCAGCGTTCGGAACGTCGGTAAGGAGGAACGGCCCATGCGCTCGGTCGTGCAGCGGGTATCGCACGCGTCGGTGACGGTGGACGGCGCGGTGGTCGGGGAGATCACCGAGCCCGGGCTGATGGCCCTGGTCGGCGTGACCCACACCGACACGGAGGCGGACGCCGCCAGGCTGGCCCGCAAACTGTGGACGCTGCGCATCCTGGAGGACGAGCGATCGTGCTCCGACATCGGCGCGCCCCTGCTGGTCGTCAGCCAGTTCACGCTCTACGGCGACGCCCGCAAGGGCCGCCGCCCCACCTGGCAGGCGGCGGCGTCCGGACCCGTCGCCGAGCCCCTCGTGGACACCGTCGTCAAGGAGCTGCGCGACCTGGGCGCCACCGTCGCCACGGGCGTCTTCGGCGCGAAGATGTCGGTGGGCCTCACCAACGAGGGGCCCTTCACCGTCCTCGTGGAGGTCTGAGCCGCCTCACACGGCCTCGCGGCGCATCACCACGACACCGGGGACGGCCCCGCCACGTCATCGGTCGACGCCCGACCGGTCACCGCACCGGTCCGGCGGACTTCCCGGCGCCGTTCGCCCGAGCCGTTCCCGCCCCGGCACGCCCGCCGGGGACGACGGGCGCGGGTCGGCCCCCGTCCGCGTCGACCACGCCCGCCGGGGACGGCGAGGTCCCGACCCGCGGACCGCGTGGGTCCGTGGATCGGGACAGGAGGGGCGGGGTCCTCGGAGGACTCAGACGTCGGCGGTGACCGGCTCGAACTTGTAGCCCAGCCCCCGCACGGTGACGATGTACTTCGGGCTGCTCGGGTCGTCCTCGATCTTCGCGCGCAGCCGCTTGACGTGCACGTCGAGGGTCTTGGTGTCGCCCACGTAGTCGGCGCCCCACACGCGGTCGATGAGCTGCATCCGGGTCAGCACCCGCCCCGCGTTGCGCAGTAGCACCTCCAGCAGCTCGAACTCCTTGAGGGGCAGCTGCACGTTCTCCCCGCGCACCGTCACCACGTGCCGCTCCACGTCCATGCGGACGGGACCGGCCTCCAGGGCGGCGGGCAGCACCGGGTCCTCCCCGGCCTCGCCGCCCCGGCGGCGCAGTACGGCGCGGATCCGGGCGACCAGTTCACGGGAGGAGAAGGGCTTGGTCACGTAGTCGTCGGCGCCCAGCTCCAGACCGACGACCTTGTCGATCTCGGAGTCCTTGGCGGTCAGCATGATCACGGGGACGCTGGACTTCTGTCGCAGACTCCGGCACACCTCGGTGCCCGACAGACCCGGCAGCATCAGGTCCAGCAGGACCAGGTCCGCGCCGGTGCGGTCGAAGGTCTCCAGGGCCACGGTGCCGGTGGGCGCCACGGCGACCTCGAAGCCCTCCTTGCGCAGCATGTAGGACAGGGCGTCGCTGTAGGACTCCTCGTCCTCGACCACGAGTACACGAGTCACTGTGCCGCCTCCTGACGGTCGTTGTTCCGGGCGGCGTCCTGCCCCCGGTCCTCGGGTCTGGGCAGACGAAGAGTGAACGTCGACCCCGACCCCTCCTTGCTCCACACGGTCACTTCTCCACGGTGGTGGGTCATGATGTGCTTGACGATCGCCAGGCCGAGACCGGTACCTCCGGTGGCCCGGCTCCGAGCGGCGTCCACACGGTAGAACCGCTCGAAGATCCTTTCCAGGTCCTGCTGGGGGATGCCGATCCCCTGGTCGGTGACGCTGATGTCGATGGTGTTGCGCGTCAACGCGACCGATACGGCGACCCGGGTGTTCTTGGGACTGTAGGAGACGGCGTTGGCGATGAGATTGCGCAGCGCGGTGCCCAACAGCCCCTCGTCGCCCAGGACGGTGACGTCCTCGCCACCGCTGCCCACCAGTTCGATGCCCTTGGCGTCGGCGGGCATGCGCAACGCGTCCAGGGCCTCCTCGACCACCCCGCCCAGTTCCACCCGGGTGGGCTCGGCCATCGGCTCCGCGCCCTGGATGCGCGAGAGCGTGATGAGGTCCTGGATGAGCGCGGTCAGCCGCGACGCCTCGGTCTGCATACGGTCGGTGAACCGTCGCACGGCCTCGGGATCGTCACTGGCGTCCTGTACGGTTTCGGCCAAGAGTGACAACGCACCGACCGGCGTTTTGAGTTCGTGGGAGATGTTGGCCACGAAATCCCGGCGCACCGCCTCCACTCGCCGGTGCTCGGTCTGGTCCTCCGCCAGCACCAGTACCAACCCGGTGCCGCCCAGCGGTGCCACCCGCACGGCGAAGGACGTCGCGTCGGGGCCGAACTTGCGCACGGCCACCTCGATCTCGGTCTCGCGGATGACACCGTCCCGTCGTACCTGGCGGGCGAGCGCGAGGAGTTCGTCTATGACCAACTCCTCGCCGCGGACGATCCCGAAGGCCCGGGCGGCCGAGGAGGCGCGCAGCACCCGGTCGGCGGAGTCCAGGACCACGGCCGACGAGGGGAGGGCGGACAGGACCTCGGCGATGCCCGGCGGCAGTGTGGTGCCGTCGTTGCGTTGTGGAACGGGCGTCGGCCGTTCCACGGCTCCGGCTCGGAAGAAGGAGCCCGCGAGGACGCCTACGACGACGCCGGTGACGAGTCCGATGATGCCGGTCAGAGCGGCGAGAAGTTCCCCTTGCACGTTTCGATCGTAAACGTGCGGGCTGGACCTTTACCCGGTCAGGGTGTGTGTCATGGGCTAGGTTCTTTCAGCGTTCACCGACTCTTGGCCGACTCTTCAGAAAACCACTGGGAGCATTGACAGCATGCGCGATACGTACCACGAGGATCTCGACAGCCTGAGTGAGCGCCTCGTCGAGATGACCAGACTGGCCAGACACGCCGTCGCCCGGGCGACCACGGCCTTGCTCGACAGCGACCTGGACGCCGCCCAGGAGGTCATCTCCGGTGACGAGAAGATCAACCGACTCGACCAGGAGATCGAGGAGACCGCGTTCAGCCTGATGGCCCGGCAGCAGCCGGTCGCCTCCGACCTGCGCACCATCATCAGTTCGCTGTACATGCGCGGTGACCTGGAGCGGATGGGCGACCACGCCGTTCACCTGGCCAAGATCGCCCGCCGCAGGCACCCCGACTCGGCGATCCCCGAGCCGCTCCGTTCGATCGTGCTGGAGATGGGCCACCAGGCGGAGATGCTGGTGACCAAGGCCGGAGAGGTCATCACCGAGCGCGACCCCGACACGGCCCTGGAGCTGGACAAGGACGATGACAGGATGGACCGGCTGCGCCGCAAGCTGTTGCAGCGCATCCTCGCCCCGGGGTGGGAGCACGGGGTGGAGGCCACCATGGACGTCACTTTGGTGGGGCGGTTCTACGAGCGTTTCGGTGACCACGCCGTGCACGTCGCGGACAACCTCGTCTACATGGTGACGGGGGAACGACGAGAGGACTACGAGCCGGAGGGGTGATCCGCGAGGCGACCCCGCCACCGGTGACGGGAGGGTCCATCGAGTGCCCGGGTATGGTGATGCGAATCTCTTCGCGGGTGCCTCCGTCGTGCCCGGGGGTGCCTCGTCCCGCCCCCGCGGAGAGGCCGCGAACGCCTTCCGCTAAAGGGCCGGAAGGGCTCTCGGACCTGCGCCGATCGGCTGCTCCTGCATCGTCGGGTAGACTTTGTCAAGCCCTAAAAAGTGGGGCTTGACCTGCGTGTTCGCAAACCTAATAGGTACGTTAAGTCACAGATTCATGGTATCCTTGTGGTAGCGGAAGGGGTACCTGTCACATGGCTTTCAAGGTCGGCGACACTGTTGTCTACCCCCATCATGGGGCTGCTCGTATTGAAGCGATCGAGACTCGAACCATTAAGGGCGAGGACAGAGCCTACCTCGTTCTGAGGGTCGACAAGGGCGATCTGACGGTGCGCGTGCCGGCCGCGAACGCCGAGGACGTCGGCGTTCGCGACGTGGTGGGGCAGGAGGGCCTGGACAAGGTCTTCGAGGTGCTGCGCGCGCCGCACACCGAAGAGCCCACCAACTGGTCCAGGCGCTACAAGGCCAACCTGGAGAAGCTCGCCTCCGGCGATGTCAACAAGGTCGCCGAGGTCGTTCGCGACCTGTGGCGCCGGGACAAGGAGCGCGGGCTCTCCGCCGGTGAGAAGCGCATGCTCGCCAAGGCGCGCCAGATTCTCGTCAGCGAACTGGCCCTTGCGGAAAAGACCAACGAGGACAAGGCGGAAGCCCTCCTCGACGAGGTTCTCACGAACTGAAGCACGGTCGCGGAATCACATAATTCATGACGAAAATTCCTCGGGTGGGCGTCGGGACGGACGTCCACCCGTTTTCTCCTGGACGGACACTTTTTCTCGCCGGTCTGGAATGGCCGGGGGAGGAAGGCGTCAGCGGACATTCCGATGGTGATGTCGCCGCTCACGCCGCCTGCGACGCGTTGTTCTCCGCGTGCGGCCTGGGCGACCTGGGGTCCAACTTCGGCACCTCGGAACCACGGTGGAAGGGCGCCTCGGGCGCCGAGCTGCTCACCGAGACGGTCGCCCGCGTGCGCGCGGCCGGATTCGAGATCGGCAACGTCGCGGTGCAGGTCATCAGCAACCGGCCCAAGTTCGCGCCACGGCGCGATGAGGCCGAGAAGACGCTGACGGCGATCGTCGGTGCCCCGGTGACCGTGTCGGCCACCACCACCGACGGTCTGGGTCTCACCGGGCGGGGCGAGGGCATCGCGGCCATCGCCACGGCCCTGTGCGTCCCCACCGGGTGACGGGCCCGGAGAACCCGGGACCCCAGAACCAGAACGCCCCACGGCCGATGCCGTGGGGCGTTCTCGTCATGGCGCGGCCGACCTTCCTTCCCCGTCGCCCTCCTGGGCCGGACACGAGCCTCACGGCGGTCGACGGACACGGGGCGACACGACGGACGTGAACGGCGTCCCTCCGGGCGCGGAGGACGTGCCGCCGGACCCCGAACGGGGACGGGGGCCCGGGGAGGACACGGGCGAAGAGCGAGAGGAACACGGTGGGCGAAGACCCGCCGGTGGTGCGGCTCCGTCGTGGCGGCGCCCGCCCTCGCGGTGGCCGTCCCCTCGACCCCCGTGGCCCCCGAAGAGGTGACCCGGGAACAGCGGGAGGGCTGCGAAGGCCTCGGAGACGCACCGGGCCACTCCGCGCGAGTGCGCCGTGGGCCCGGGGCCGACGCCTCATCGTCCCCGCGCGCCCGGTCGACACCCGAGGGGGCCACACCCGTCGAAGCGTGGTCGCCGCCGACCACGGGCGGCGACCACGTACCCGCCGCCCGGTCGCGGGCCCGCGCACGGTCCGTTCTCGGGACCGCCCGTCAGGTCACTCGTCGGGGCGGAGCGGTTCGCTGCGCACACGCCGTGAAGGCGGCCCGGAGGAGAAATCGGGCATCGGCGGCCGGGGCGGTTTGAGCACCATCGGCCGCTTCTCCACCGGGGTCCTGCGCAGGCGCTCGGTGACGGCCTCCGGATCGGCGGGCGCCCATGGTGCCGGAGAGGGCGACGGACGTCGCGATCGGCGGTCCTCGACGGGGTCCGGGACGGGACCCCGGACCGGTTCGGCGTCGTCCTCCCGCGGTCGTGCGGCGCCCGGCGGCACGGCGGGGGCGACGAAGGCCGTGCGCCGGGTGCGCCCGGAGCCGGTGGGGGTGTCCTCGTCGGCGTCACCGGTGCCCCCGACGTCTTCGGCGCGCGCGGAGCGGATCGGATCCACCGGTTCCACGGGTTCTTCGGGCGTGGCCGGGCCGGTGTGTTCGGCGGCGCGGATGCCGCCCGAGCGGGGGTGCGCCTCGGCGGTGTTCCGGCTGCCGCCGTTGCCGTCCCAGGGGGACGCCGGTTCCTCGGGTGCGGCCGGGACGGCCTCGGCGGGACCGCTGTCGGCGGGGCGCCCTGGCCTCGCGGAAGGTGCCGCGGTGTCGTCGGGGCCGGTACCGGACGGCCCGGACGGTCCGGACGACATGGCCCATGCGGGACGGTCGGGCCGAGGACCGGCCTCGGTCGGTTCCGGGAGGACGGGGCCCGCCGGGCGCACCTCGGCCACGGGAGGCGTCCACACGGGGGAGTCGTCGGGCAGATCGTCCGACAGCGCCGATCGGGAAGCGGCCATCGGATCGTCGGGGATGCGGAAGGCCGCGCGCACGGCGGGGCCGGTGTCGTGGTCCAGGGCGGGGGCGGGGACCTCGACCGGGGCGTCGACCGTCGAGTCGTCGTCCTCGGGGGGAGTCCAGACCGGGGGGACGTAGTCGGTGCGCGCCCAGGTACCGGTGTCGTCGTCCGTCGGCGGTTCCCAGAGGGCGTCGGGGGAGGGCCCCTCGTCGAGAGCGGCCTCGGATCCGAGGGCGTCCCCGTGGCCGGGGAGCGCGGCCCCGCCGGTCTCCCCGGGTTCCCAGGCCTCTCGTGCCGGTCCCTCGTCGGCGGTCTCGGTGGTCTCGGCGGCGGAGGGGCCGACGGGCTCCTCGTCCTTCGGTGAGGCCGCCGAGGCCGTGATCACGGGCGCCTCCGCCTCGTCGGTGACCGGGTCGCCCGGCAACGGATCGTGTTCGAAGCCCTCGTCCACCTCCTCCGGCGCTCCGGGCATCGCCGACACGGCGACCGGTGCCGGTTCGGGTTCCGGCTCGGGTTCGGGTTCGGCGGAGGCGATGGGCGCCAGCGGCGGGTGATCGGCGGCCTGCTTGATGGGGTTGTCCCCGCTCCGGGAGCGGCGCGGCAGCGGGACGGTGGGCACTGACGCCTCCGGCCCCTCGTCCTCGTCCTCGGTGGGACCGGCCACCGGCGTCGGCGCGGAGGACGCGGAGGACCCGGTACGGATCGCGGACGGTTCGGGTCCGGGGTCCGGGGAGCCCGGCGGCTCGGGTTCGGGCATCTCGGCTTCGGGGAGCACGCGGGTGTCCGGAGCCTGCGGCTCCGGGGCCGTACGCGGCTCTAACCCGCCGCCGAACGCCAGCAGGCGCTCCTCCAAGGACGGTCCCTCGTCCGTGTCCTCGGTGTCCCGGTCGTCGGGCATCACCGCGCGGCCGTGCAGCACCATGGTCCGATCGTTCGCCGGTCCGGGCCGGGATCCGCCCGTGCGGCGACGGCGGCGCAGGTGGGCGCGGACCGCCATCCACAGCAGGAGCGCGATCAGGAGCGCCACCAGCGGCGCGACCGCCACGATCACGCTGGCGACGCGCTGGGGGATCCGCTCGATCAGCTCCAGGTTGTTGAGCACCATGATCACGGCGGCGAACAGCACCAGCAGCGGGATCAATCCCAGGTCGATCCACGAACGCCGTCGTGGTGGGGCCTCGCGCAGCAGGTAGCTGACCCAGCAGGCCATGATCAGCAACAACGTGTACATCACCGGGAACACGTGGGCGAGGGGGTGACCCTCGTGGCCACCGTGCTCGGCGAGCCGGAAGACGCCGTTGTAGGAGATGACGAGGGCACACAGCGCGATCAGCCCCACGAAGAGGGCGCCACCGGCGAGCGCACCGGTTCCCGCTCCGCGACCCGTGGGCCTACCGTTCCGTGTTCCTGTTCCGAGGGAATCGTTGTAAGGGGCCATCGCTTTCGCAGCGTAGTCGAGGTGATGGCGTTAACACGAGATTCCGTCCGATTCCGGTGCCTTCCAGGCCGTGCGAACTACGGGCGTTCCATGGCGTTATGTCGGAATATGCAGTATCTCGTGACCCGCCGTTCCTGGCCGCGAGGCCTCTGTCCCGGGGTATCTCACACGGCGAAGGTCCGAATACGGTTCTTCATATATAGGTGCTTCGGGATGTCCGAGAGTGGAAACAGGGGCACCGTGACCCACCCGTCACCACGTTCGCCCGGGTCGGAGTCGTCGGTTTGTGACGCGGATGTGAGGGGAAAGAGGATAGGCTTGACAACGTGAGTCTGCGCTTCTACGACACCAGTGCCCGACAGGTCCGAGACTTCGTCCCCCTGCGTGAGGGACACGCCTCCCTGTACCTGTGTGGTGCCACGGTGCAGGCACCTCCGCACATCGGTCACATCCGATCCGGGGTGAACTTCGACATCCTGCGCCGTTGGCTGACCCACTCGGGTTACGAGGTCACCTTCTGCCGCAACGTCACGGACATCGACGACAAGATCATCAACGTCGCGTGCGCCGAGGACGTGCCCTGGTGGCGGATCAGCGAGCGCAACCAGCGCGCCTTCACCCACGCCTACGACGTCCTGGGCTGCCTGCCGCCCACCGTCGAGCCGCGCGCCACCGGCCACGTGCCGGAGATGATCGAGCTCATGCAACGGCTCATCGACGCCGGGCACGCCTACGCCGCCGACGACGGTTCCGGTGACGTCTACTTCGACGTGCGCTCCTTCCCGCCCTACGGGGAACTCTCCAACCAGCGGTTGGAGCAGGTGCAGGCCGCGGCCGACTCCGACCCCGACCGGGACAAGCGCGACCCCCGCGACTTCGCCCTGTGGAAGGGCGCCAAGCCCGGGGAGCCCACCTGGCCCACCCCGTGGGGACGCGGCCGCCCCGGCTGGCACCTGGAGTGCTCGGCGATGGCCACCAAGTACCTCGGCCCGTCCTTCGACATCCACGGCGGCGGCCTGGACCTGGTCTTCCCGCACCACGAGAACGAGATGGCCCAGTCCCGCGCCGCCGGTGACGCCTTCGCGCAGTACTGGCTGCACAACGGTCTGCTCAAGATCGGCGGCGAGAAGATGGCCAAGTCGCTCGGCAACTCCATGCGGATCCCGCAGATGCTGGAGAAGGTCCGCGCCGTCGAACTGCGCTACTACCTCGGCCAGGCCCACTACCGCTCCACCATCGACTACTCCGACGAGGCCCTCCGTGAGGCGGCCGTCGCCTACCAGCGGATCGAGGGCTTCCTCACCCGCGCCGTCGAGGTCCTGGGCGAGGTCGCGCCCGCGGCCCGGGTGCCCGCCGAGTTCGCCGCCGCGCTCGACGACGACCTGGGCGTGTCCCAGGCCCTCGCCGTCGTGCACGGGCACGTCCGCGAGGGCAACAGCGCCCTGGCCGCCGGCGGCAAGGAGAAGGCCGCCGAGCTCGCCGGGGAACTGCGCGCCATGCTCGACGTCCTGGGCCTGGACCCGCTGAGCGAACAGTGGTCCTCCGGGGACCACGGGCTGCGCGAGGTCGTCGACGGCCTCGTCGCGGTCGCCCTCGAACAGCGCCAGGCCGCCCGCGCCCGCAAGGACTACGCGGCCGCCGACGCCATCCGCGACGGCCTCGCCGCGGCGGGCGTGGTGGTGGAGGACACCCCGCAGGGGCCGCGCTGGGACCTGCGGAGGGGCTGAACACGGACGGCGTGCGGTGTCCGGAGCGGGGCGGCCCCCCGATTTCCACGGTGGGCCGCCCCCGCATCGGCCGCCGGGTGCGTTCGCGTGCCCGTGGACAACACGTTCGGTGCCGGCCCGGCGGTAGTCTGGGGATTTGCCGCCGCCATCGGCGAAGCGGCACCCCATGCGCCGGAGGACTCTTCCGGCATGCTCGCGATACTTGACGGAGGGACGGCGATCATGCCGGCGAAGAAGAGCAAGAAGGGCCCCACGAAGGGCAGCGGCGGCAAGGGCCGTCGTTCCCTGGAGGCGAAGAAGGGCACCCTGCCCGCCGAGCAGCGGCACTGGTACGACGGTAAGCAGCGTTCCAAGGCGATCCGCCGCGCCACGGCCGAGGGCTCCGGCACCCAGGGGCGTTCCTCTCACACGGACACCGACCGCCGTCGGATCGACTCCGACCTGCTCGTGGGCCGCAACCCCGTCCTGGAGGCGCTCCGCGCCGGGATGCCCGCCAGCCGCCTCTTCCTGTCCAACAGCCTCGACTCCGACGATCGCGTCAACGAGGCGGCCCGCCTCGCCGGTGAGCAGAACGTCGAGGTCCTGGAGGTCACCCGCGCCGAACTCGACCGTCGCTGTGAGAGCAGCGGCCAGCCCGGCGCCGTCCACCAGGGCATGGTCCTGCGTGTGCGCCCCTACCGCTACCAGCTGCCCGAGGAACTGTTGGAGCGGTCGCTGGGCTCCGACGCGCCTCCGCTCATCGTCGCGCTCGACGGTGTCACCGACCCGCACAACCTCGGTGCGATCGCCCGTTCGGCCGCCGCGTTCAACGCCGACGGCCTGCTCATCCCGGAGCGTCGCGCCGCGGGTGTGACCGCCACCGTGTGGAAGACCTCCGCGGGCACCCTGGCCCGCCTGCCCATCGCGCAGGCCACCAACCTCACCCGCGCCCTGGAGACCTTCAAGAAGGCGGGCCTGTTCGTCGTCGGCCTCGACGCCGACGGCGACGCCCTCATCACGGACCTGGACCTGGCCGGCGGACCGCTGGTCGTCGTGGTCGGCTCCGAGGGCAAGGGCCTGTCCCGCCTGGTGCGCGAATCCTGCGACGTGGTCGCGAGCATCCCGATCGGCAACGCCGAGTCGCTCAACGCCTCCGTCGCCGCCGGCGTCTCCCTCTACGAGGTCGCCCGCCTGCGCGCCGCCCAGAACTCCTGATCGTGCCCACCCCCGGTCCCCGACAGGGGGCCGGGATCGATCTCCCACAGGTCAACGGATGATCTTCGCCAAGGTGAAGAACGCTCCCCCCAGGACTCCGAGGGCGGCCAGTAACGCCGTTCCCGTAGGGGCTCCGGACCACGCGGTCGCGGTGCCCACCATGGCGGAGCAGACGAGGCTCCAGAGGGCGATCACGGCGAAACGCGTGCTGACGTGGATGGAATCGTCCGGCTCCGCCGATGACGTTCGCTTCGGGTCTTTCACGATGTGCTCCTCTTTCTGGTCGCACCCGAGATGACCGCACGCTCATACGATGAAGGCACGTGGCGCGGGCGGGAGCACGGCTCGCGAGGACCGAGGGCGTTCTTCGCATGTCTTTCCGCGGCGGGGACATGGGTGATCGGTGGGCTGGACGCCCGGGTGGGGAAGACGTTCACGCGATGGCCGGTGGTCGCCTGTGACCGGCCATCCCTTTCGGCGCCCTGGGCGCCGACCCGCTGCCGCTAGGCCGCCGTACGACCGTTGCGTCGGATGAGAACGGCCTGCAACGGGGCGGCTCGTGCCATCTGTATGACGTAGAGGAAGCGCCGCCCTCCCGGAAGGGAGTGGAGGTCGCTCATCCGCTCTTCGAGCCAATCGTCGCGATGACTGCTCGGTAGGACCCGGGCCAAGGCACGGACGACCCGACGCAGGACGAACAGGGAGGGGAGCGGGCCGCGTTCGGCCAGCGGCTGGGGGATGACGCCATGGCCCGTCACCTCGTGCCGCCCCGAGGCGATCTCCTCCAGAACCTCTCGCGCCGATCCGAGCCTCGACTCGGCCTCTATGACGGCCGCCACCCGCTCGGGCCCGTGTTCTCGGGCGAGGAGCCGGCAGTGCTCCCACAGGACCGAACACCGTTGGCGGCTCTCCTCCAAGCCTTCCGGAGCCTGCTTCGAGGAGGCGATGAAGTCATGGAGTGACAGCGCCGCCTCCAACGCCCGACAGATGATGTTCACGGTGTCGAGACCCGGTGTCGGTGGGCGTGACACGGGTGTTTCCAGCGCCCGTGGAAGCAGTTCGTGAACGGTTTGCAGCAGTCCCAATGTCCTTCGAGCGACGAAAACGGGAGAAGATCGCTCGGACTGGATGTTCCGCAAGCGCTCCTCGTTCAGAGGAGGGCGCTGCGGCAGCGGGGTTCTCGGGGGGCGGAACGATCTCATGCGTTGGCGGGTCCTTCTTCAATGAGGCCCTGTTCCCACCAGCGCCGAACAGCCGCGCTCTGCTGGTGGGCCTCCGCCAGGGCCATGCCGGCCTCACGGGCGCCCTCTCCGGTCAGGCGATAGTACTTCCGTCTCGGTCGCCCGGCGTCGGCCTGCTCATCCGGGGTCTCCCACCGTGAATCGACCCAGCCGCAGTTCACCAGCCTGGTCAGGATCGGGTAGACGGTACCGGCGGCGAGGCCGGTGGCCTCGCACAGTTGTAGGCCGTAGACGGTTTGGGTCGGATCGCTCAGCAGTACACGCAGAACGAGCTGGGTCTGCAAGGTCATCCTCGGAGGGGGCATAGGAGAACTCTATATAGCCCCCGAGGCTCCTGTGGTCCGCCGGATGCCCTGAGGGGGGCGCGGATCCCTCGCTTGGGCCTTTTCGGGGCCATGATTCGTGTGCGGGAAACGTACGGCACAGGCGAAGCGATGTCCGAGGATGATGAAAACCGCCAGATCAAGAAAAATCGTGTCAAGTGTGCTTCCGCCTGCCTGGCACGGGTGAGGCGGGCCCGAGGGAGGGCGAGCGATCCGAGTAGGCCGAAAGGTGCCTCACCCGGTACCATTCGGGAGGACGCGGCTCCCTCCCGGAGCCGAACGACCCGCCGGCGTAGCTCAATTGGCAGAGCAGCCGCCTTGTAAGCGGCAGGTTAGGGGTTCAAGTCCCCTCGCCGGCTCTCACATGGTCTGACCTGGGGCATCTCCGGGCGGTCCACATCACTGCACGTGTGTGATCGCGTGGAGAGCCACCGCTCATGGCTCTTCGCCACCTCCGCCGGAGACCGCGCGACCTGGCCGCCGGACCGTTGAAGCCGCACATCGACTCCTTCGTCCTCTACCTGCTGGCCGAGGGCAGGAGTCGCAAGACCATCACGCTTGACTCGCAGGCCGCCTCCTGGTTCGCGGCCGAGCACCTGCCGGCCGGCGGTCGGCCCACTGACACCGACCGCCGCGTGGACGTCTGTAAGCTCCGTGACAGCGCCCCCTGCGACCGCTCAAGGACACCGGCCTGCGCCGTCAGGAGATCGCCGGACTGCGTATGGGCGAGGTGTCCATCGCGGACCGCCGCGCCGTCATCCCGGGTCTGGGACCGCTGTGGTCACTTCGGGGGCCTCAGAAGTTCCAGGGGCTTCCACAAGGGCCGCGAAGACGACGATGTTGTCCGTGTAGTGCCCGGTGGAGGCATCGAAGCCACCACCGCAGGTGATGAGCCGCAGCTCAGGGCGCTCGGTGTCGCCGTAGACCTCCTCTGTCGGGAAGTCGTGCTTGGCGTGACGTTCCACCGCGTAGACGGTGAAGTCCACCACGGCGCCGTCGGCGCGCTCGATCGAGACGGTGTCCTGGTCCCGCAGCTTTCCCAGCTGGTGGAAGACGGCCGGTCCGGTCGGGGAGTCCAGGTGGCCCGCCAGGACGGCGGGTCCCTTCTGACCGGGCGCGGCACCCCCTGAGTACCACCCGACGTCCTCCCACTCTTTCGGAGCTTCGAGACGACGGTCGTGGCTCAGACCGAGTTCGACCATGTGTGAGGTACGCAGGCCGATCGACGGAGCGGTCAGCGTCATCGGGGCGGAACGCCCCAGTGCGGCGGGTTCCCCGGCCACGGCCGGGACGCTCGGCTCGGCGGTGCGCACGGAACCCGGTGCGCTCACTTCGAAGGACGGCGGAGGCGGAGCGAAAGCCTGACCCAGCCCTACGGTCAGGAGCGCGACGCCGATTCCCGCGTACACGGCCGTGACCGCCACAGCGCTGGAATCGCTGCGGCGGTCGGGACTCGTGTGACGGCCCATCAGCCGTCGTGCCCAGGCTTGCGAGTCAGGATGAGTCCGCCCGCAGCGGCCGCGACGAGGACTCCGCCGCTGGTGAGCAGCCAGAGGTTCGATCCGCCGTCGGCGGTCCCCCCGGCACCGGTGTCGACACCGCCGACCGGCATCTCCTCGTCCCCGTTCGAGTCCTCCTCGGTCGTGTCATCGGTCTCGTCCGTGGTGTCATCTGTGGTCTCGTCCGTGGTGTCGTCGGACTCCGACCCCATGCCGTCGTCCTCCTCGCAGCCGATGCCGTCACCGTCGGCGTCGAAGTTGTGCGGGTCTCCGGGGCTGACCTCGAAGTTGCGCTCTGGGATGTCCGAGCAGTCCACATCCGGCGGCGGTGGCGGGACCGGGTCCTCGGCGAGCGCTGGTGCGGCCGCACCCAGAGCGAGTGCGGTGCCGAAGACCAGGGTCGCGGTAGCGGCCGTCACGGTACGCGTCATGTCCATGTGTTCCCCTTGTGCTCCCGAGGGGGCTCGACGTCGCGCGCTTTGTGCGCACCGGCCCCCGATTCGGTCATCGAATCCGACATAAAGCAATAAACTGGGGGAAATTGCTTGTGCCCGTGCTGCCAAAAAGCCAAACTTTGTCGACATTGGTCCGGACTTCGCGACCGGCGATCTCACTCGCGTGGTGGAACGATGTGCCTTGGTCACGTGTCACCGGCGGCATCACGGTCTCTGATAGGAGCGGGAAATGCTGCTATCGGCTGTTCTCGCCGCACCGAGCGGTCACCGGCAAGGGCGTCTCCACCGAACTCGGTTGTTCCGGGAGACGGGACGCCGGGACGCCTGGGATGCCTGGGACGCACAAGGGTCGTGCCGGGGAGCACACGTGAACCGCATCGGGCCCGTGGTGTCCCCCCGGGCCGTTCGCGGTGGGGACGGGCGGTGGCGCGGCCCCTGCCGTTCGCCTGCCGACGGACCTTCGCGGTGCAGGGACCGCGTCGTGCCGACTGCGGGCCCTGGGACCGGGGGCACTCCCACAGGACCGAGAACGGCGATCAGCCGAAGCGCCGGACCGTGGCCGGTGGGATCCGCCGCCCCGGCCGGGCCGTTCTCGGTGAGGATGATCGGGCACCGGTACGAGAAGCCTCGGGAGAACGCCTCTCCGCCGATGCGCGACCGCGCGGGGGACGGTCGCCTCGAAGGCGGCCGGTCGGGGATCACGGAGCGGAGGAGACGTTCTTCGCCGCGCTTCTCAGGAACCACGACGCGGCCGCCGCCGTGACGACGCCCATCAGGCCGATGCCCATGATCATCAGCACGACGGCCACCAGCCGTCCTTCGAGCGTGACCGGGTAGTAATCCCCGTACCCGACCGTCGTGGCCGTCACCAGCGCCCACCACAGGGCGTCCCCGAGTTCGGTGATGTTCGCGTCGGGCGCCCCCCGTTCGATGTCGAGCACGGTCACCGCCCCCAGGAAGATGGTGAGCGTTGCCGCGCCGCCGACGTAGAGGGAGGCCTTGCCCTCCAGGGAGCCTCCCTGCGCGGAGCGGTTCAGCATGCGCATGAGCGCGAACAGCCGCAGCAGGCGCAGGGTCCGGAACACGGGCATCAGGATCAGGAGGACGTCGTACCAGTGGCGCAGGGCGTACTTCAACCGGTGCTCGCTGAGGTGGACCCGGATGACGAAGTCGGCGCCGAAGGACAGCCAGACCGTCCACGACAGCGTCTCCAGCACGGTGTACAGGTCCGGTTCCAGGTCGGGGTCGATGACGGGCCAGGCGTAGGCGACGAGGAACGCTCCGGCCAGTAGCAGCATCGGAATCTCCGACCTGCGTTCCCATCGGGCCACGCGCTCGCCGTGTTCGTTCTTCGGGGTGGGGGCGTCCTGCTCGGCCATGAAGGCACCGATCTTCGCGCGGGGTCACGGTCACGGGCCGCTTGGACCGCCGAGGTGCGTGGGGCTCGGGGTGCGACCACGGGCATGCGGGGCGAAAGGGTCACTTGTGGCCCCGCTGACTTGGGAGGATACGCCAAGGAGCCCACGGGCGCCGCAGTCGGGTCGGTGAGCGGGGGTGGCCGATGGATCATGCCGGAGGCCTCCGTCCGGTGATCCGGGTGGAGGTTCCCTCGTACGAGCACGATGGCGCGTCCCGCCGCCCGGAAGGGGTTCTTCCAGGAGGGGAGCAGGACGGCCGCCGCGTCCTGGCCGCGGGCACCCGCCGCGGTCGGCGATCCCGAAGGGGAGGTCGAGGTGAGGCCGGCGCCCGGCCGCCTCGACCTCCCACCGGATCGCGGGGTCCGTTCCCGGGTCAGCGGACGACGTCGAAGACCTGCTTCTGAACGCCGTTGGAGTACGCCTCGTGCTCCACGAGTTCGAGCTTGGTGAGGTCCTTGTCGGTGTCGCTGAACAGGCGCTTGCCCGCGCCCAGGAGCAGGGGGAAGACGAGCAGGTGGTAGCGGTCGACCAGGTTCGCGTCGGCGAGGCCGCGGGCCAGGGTGGAGCTGCCGTTGACGATGATCGGCCCGCCCTCGGTCTCCTTGAGGGCGGCGACGTCGTCGAGCGACCGCAGGATCGTGGCGGGCCAGCGCTCGTCCTGCTCGGTCAGGGTGGTGGACACGACGTAGCGGGGCATCGCGTTGTAGCCCGCGAACTCCTCGGTCATCGTGGGCCACACCGGAGCGAACGCCTCGTAGCTGAGGCGGCCCAGCAGCAGGGCGTCCGCCTCGGCCTGCTCGCGGCCCTTGATCTCGTAGGCGGCCTCGTCGAACTCGACGGCCTTGAAGGTCCAGCCGGTGTTGCGGTAGCCGGGTTCGCCGCCAGGGGCCTCCATGACGCCGTCGAGGGAGGTGAACGCGGTGACGATCAGGGTGCGCATGGTGTGTTCCTCACTTCTCGTTCGCTCTTACACTCTCCCGTCGAACGGGCCGCGCGGGATTCGACACCGCGCGAGAAATTTTTTCCGGATCCGGTCGGGGTCGCCGTACGGGGTCAGCGCGGGGTGGGGAGCCGGGTGCTGAGGAGGGAGATGCCGTAGGCGCACAGACAGGCGGCCAGGACCGCCGGGACGAGCCCGAGGGGGCCGCCGAGGAAGGACTCGCCCATGAAGGCGATGCCGACGACGGACGCCGCGATCGGGTTGACGACGGTGGTCACGCCCAGGGGCGAACCGAGTTCCATGCCCTGGTAGGCGGCCTGGGCGAGGAACAGGCCCAGGACGGCGACGACGGCGGTGCCGATGGCCGCCGGGTGCAGGAGCGCGCCTGTTCCGTCGGTGCCGACGACGGTGATGGTGGTCTTGGCGAGCGCGGAGGAGACACCGAAGGCGATGCCCGCCGCGGCGGCGAGCAGGTGGCTGCGCCAGAGGGGCGGGCAACGGCCCGCCACCCAGGCGCCCGAGATGAGCAGGGCGAGGGTGCCGACGGTGACGATGAGCCCGTCGGTGGCGGTCAGGGGTTCACTGCGGCCGTCGGTCATGGCCAGGGCCAGCAGCGCCGTCACGGAGAGGACGGCGAGGAAGGCGCCCAGACGTTCCCGTGGGGTCAGCCGGTGTCCGCCGAGCCGCGCGGCCCAGGGGATCGCGATGACCAGGGTCAGGACGCCCAGCGGCTGCACCACGGTGAGCGGGGCGAAGGCCAGGGCGCCCACCTGGAAGACGGCTCTGGCCCCGTTGAGGAGGACCGATGACCACCACAGGGGGCGGGTCAACAGGGCGGTCAGGGGGCGGCGTTCGGTGAGCGGTCCCGGGAGCAGCACCGCCAGCCTCCACTGGGACACTGCGGCCGCGGCGTAGGCGACGCAGGAGAGGGTGCCCAGGAAGGCGCCGAGCCACACGAAGGGATCCATGCCATGGACCCTTTCGCGCGGGCCGGGTCCGTGTCGTCATACCGGAGGATGAGCGCGGCCGTCTTCGGTAGGGGAACGCCCCTCGTTCCAGCGGCGGACGGTCTCGGGGAAGCGGACGGTCTCGGGGAACGCGTCGACGAGCACGGTCCGGCGCACCGAGGCGTACCCCCGAGGCCGGGGGCGGGTCGGGGACCGTCATGGGAGGAAGGGGCGGTGGAGGCTCGGCGGACCGTGGGCGCACTCCTGATGTCGTCGAAGACGACATCAGATGAGGCCGTTGCGTTGTCACCGTCGATATCAGGGCCGCTTCGGTACGCGGCCTCCTCGGGCGGTCGAACGGGTCCTTCGGGTCCCCTGGGCGTTCGTGCGTCGGTGGCCTCGCCGGCTCATCCGTGGCCGACCCCGGTGGGGATCGGTGCCCGGATCGCGGTCAGGCGTCGGCGACCTCCGGAAGCGCGGCGGCCAGCCGGTCCACCGTCGTGCGCGGGTCGGCGAACCCCTGCCCGAAGACGTAGACCACGGTGATGCCCGACCCGCGCAGCTCCAGGAGTCGTTTGACCAGTTCGTCGCGGTCGACCCCCGGGGTGAGGGAGATGGTCGCCGTCTTCTCGATCTCCTCGTAGGGGCGTCCCACCTCCTCGCAGTGGCGCGCGAGCACGTCGAGTTTGTGCGGCACCTCCGGCCCGCCGAACAGGTTGCAGGCGTCCGCGTACTCGGCCACCAACCGCAGGGTCTTGCGCTCGCCCATCCCGCCGATCATCAGGTAGGGGCGTGGCTCGGACGGCCCGCGCGGGGAGTCGAGCAGGTTCTCCAGCCGGTAGTGCTCCCCCTCGAAGGGCCCGCCCTCCCCGCCCCACATCCGCAGGCAGATCCGCAGGGTCTCCTCCAGCCGCTCGAACCGTTCGGCCACCGGGGGGAAGGGCAGGCCCAGACCGCGGGCCTCCGCCTCGTACCAGGCCGCGCCGATGCCGAGCCCGGCCCGGCCGCCGGAGAGCACGTCCAGGGTGCTGATCTGCTTGGCCAGCACCCCCGGTCGGTGGTAGACGACACCGGTGACCAGCGTGTGCAGCAACACCCGCTCGGTGTGCGCGGCCAGGAAACCCAGCGTGGTGTAGGCCTCCAACATGGCGTTCTCCGCCGGACCGAGATCACCGCCCAGTTGCCGGTAATGGTCCATCACCGTGATCCGGGCGATCCCCGAGGCCTCGGCGTGCCGGGCCGTGTCGGCGAGCCGCCCGCCGAGTTCGGGGACACCGCCGTCCCAGGTGAAGTCGGCGACGTGCAACCCGAGTTCCATAGGCCCTCCAGAGGGGGAAGGATCAGGCCGGGGTCCTCCGGCCGGATTCCAGTCTCACCCCTGGAGCCGGTCGACTCCAGTGTCTTTCGGGGTCTGTGGAGAACCCGCCGTCGCACTCCGGCGGTCCCGCCGGTCAGGGAGCCGTGCGGGTTCCGTGGGATCCGTGCAGGCCGTGCCCCTCCATGACGACAGGACGTACTCCCGTGCGACCGATCCCCCCGACCCGCCCCGGGACCCCATGAGCGATCACGTGATCGGGTTCCTCTCCGGTATCGGGCTCACCCTGCTCTTCTCCCTCCTCGCATGGGTCTTCTGGCGGCACTTCGACCGGATGCAGATGCGCCTGATGTCCCGCGTGCTCCCGGTCCTGGGCACCGACGAGGAGGAGTACCTGAAGAGCCGCGGGCACCGGTTCAACAAGTACTGGATGGTGGGCTTCTTCGTGTTCCTCGCCCTGGTCACCCTGTACTCCCTGGTGAGGCTCATCGGGACCCTCCTCGGTTAGGATGCCCGGCATGTCCCTTCCCGCGCCCCGGAGGCCCCACCGGTGAACACCTCCTCGATCGTCTCCTGGGTGCTCTTCGTGGCGGTCTTCGCGTTGACCCGCGCCCTCACCCGGGACCCGTACGCCGACCTGCTCGGCCCCGGTCTCGTCGCGACCCTGGCCTCCTTCGGCACCGCCATCGCCCTGGGGCTGCTGATCCTCGTCGCCGTCCAGCGCTTCTCCGGTCGCTCGCGGCCGGAGTGAACCGGGGCGGCTCCGGCCCGGTCCGCTCCCGCGGGTCCCACACGGACGGGGCTGCGTGGGTCGGCGGTGTGCGCGGCCGATGCCCGTCACCGCCGGTCGGACAGAACGTCCGTTCGGCCCCGGCCGCGAACGGAACGGCGGTACCCCCTCGGGAGCGCCGAGGGGTCTCCACGTGGAGCGGATGTGGCCCGCGCACCGGGAGACCGCGCGGAGCCGCCGGTGTGGGGGAGAACGCTCGATGAGCGTTCGGCCGAACCCCTCCACGTCGTCCACCGACTGCTCGGTGGGTAACGGAAAAGCCCCAGGACAAAGGGATGTGGATCTTTCCGGCCGCGCGGGACCCTAGACTCCTAGGCGTGAGGAATACGAGCCCGGGAGGACGCCGGGTGACGCGGGGCGATCGTGACCGTCGGCGGGACGGGATCCCGCGGATCGCGATGGAGGTCTCCGCGGCGCGCGGTCACGACAAGGCCTCCCTCGCCGAGATCTCCGACCGCGTCGGCCTCACCCGGGTCGGGGCCCTCCACCACCTCCCGTGCGAGGCGGACCCGCTCACCGGGGTCCCGGACCTGCGCGACGCCACCGCCGAACACGGCGCCGACCGCCCGCGCGGACGCGCGTTCCCGCGCCACCTCGTCCGGACCATCCGTGCCGACACCGAGTGCCAGGGCACCGTCCGTCTCCACACGGCGCCCTCCTCGGAGAGCGTCACCGACGATCACCCCGCCCGTGAGTACGTCCAGGGCCGCTACGGCGGACTGCGCCGTATGGTCGCCGACGCTTCGGCGGAGTCCCGCGACGACGGCGAGATCGCCGCCGACCTCGACACCGGGCGGACCGCCGCCTCGATCATCGCCGTCATGGACGGACTCCGGGTGCAGGGGCCGCCGCGTCCCGACGCCGTCGACGGGGCCGCCACCGCGTCCCACGCCATCGGCCGCCTGACCGGGGCCGATCCCTCCGGGCACGAGAAGGTGGAGGAGCGGTGAGGGAAGCGGTCGAGCGGTTGTACACGGTGTTCGCACGCCATCGTCTGGCGGCGCGCATCGATGGCTGCCCGCACTGCGTCACCGACGAGGACGAACACCTGCTGCGCCGGTCCCCCCTGCGCGAACTCGGCGAGGCCGACCTGAGCCGGTTCGTCGCCAAGGCCATCACCACCTGGGGGAACGTCGACGACCTGCGCCACTTCCTGCCGCGCATCCTCGACCTCGCCCTGCCCGGCGGTGGCGTCATCGAGATCGACACCGTCGCCGCGAAACTGGACCTGGCCCGCTGGTGGGAATGGCCGATGGACGAACGCGACGCCGTCCGCGCCTGCTTCGCCGCCCTGTGGCGGCGCACCCTCGATCGCGAACCCGAGGAACGCCCCGCCGTCCTGCTCCTGGACACGCTCGCGACCGCCTTCGACGATCTGGCCCCGTTCCTGGACGCCTGGACCGCCCGGCTGCACCGGTGGGCCGACCACCACCCGGCCGTGCGTCAGTTCGCCGACACCGCGGGCACCATCGTGGCCACCTCGCCGACGCTGCGTCATCCCCAGGTGGTCGTCTGGCTGCTCACGCTGCTGCCCCACCTCGAACTCCTCTTCAAGGAGATCGAGGACGTCGATCTCGGCCTGGCCGAGGCCATCCTCGACACCCATGATCAACTCGTGCTCCTGCGCGGCACCGTCAGCCCGCGCTGAGCCCCCACGACCCCCGCCTCCCACGATCCCGGACCCCCGTACCGGCCACGCGCACGGGCCCGCCCCCGAGGGGGACGGGCCCGCACGCGTTCACGTCAGCGGCCGTCGCCGATCACCGCCGCGGCGACCGGAGTCGGCGCCTGCGCGTAGGAGTCGAACTCCATCGTGAAGGACGCCCGACCCGAGGTCCGGCTCCGCAGATCGCCCACGTAGCCGAACATCTCCGCCAACGGCACCACCGCGGACACGACCCGGGCACCGCGCCGCTCCGTCAACGACCGGACCCGACCGCGCCGGGCGTTGAGGTCGCCGATCACATCGCCCAGGCACTCCTCGGGCGTGGTCGCCTCGACGGCCATCACCGGCTCCAGCAACACCGGATCGGCCAGGGCCAGCGCCGCCTTCATCGCGTCGAGCCCCGCGGTCCGGAACGCCTGCTCGGAGGAGTCCTCGGTGTGGAACGCGCCGTCCAACAGGCGCACCCGCACTCCGGTCACCTCATGGCCGGCCAGGACGCCGATCCGCAGCGCGTCCCGACACCCCTGGTCCACCGCGGGGACGAACTCCCGGGGCACCCGACCACCGGTGACCTCGCTGACGAACGCGTATCCGCCCTCGAACGGCTCCACGGTGATCCGCACCCGTGCGAACCGACCCTTGCCACCGGTCTGCTTCCGGTGCGTGTGGTCGAGCGACTCCACGACCCGCCGGATCGTCTCCCGGTAGGCGACCCGGGGCCGCCCCACCCGGGCGTCCACCCGGAACTCCCGCAGCAGCCGGGCGATCTGGATCTCCAGATGCAGCTCGCCCATGCCGCCCAGGATCGTCTGGCCGCTCTCGGCGTCGGTGCGCACCCGAAGGGACGGATCCTCCTCGGCCAGTCGGACGATGGCCTCGGAGAGCCGGTCCCGGTCGGCGCGGGACCGGGGCTCCACCGCGACCTCGATGACCGGGTCGGGGAAGTCCATGGAGTCCAGCACGATCGGATCCGCCGCGTCGCACAGGGTCTCGCCGGTGGTGGTCCGGCGCAGCCCCATGACGGCGACGATGTCACCGGCGACCGCCGAGGCGATCTCCTCACGGGTCGCGGCGTGCACGCGATAGATCTTGCCGATCCTCTCCTTGTCCCCTCGCAGCGGATTGTGCACCCGTTCACCGGTGGTCAACCGACCGGAGTACAGGCGGACGAACGTGAGCCGGCCCAGGTGCGGGTCGCTCGTGATCTTGAAGGCCAACGCCGCCAGCGGCGCGTCCTCGGACGGAGGGCGTCGTACCGCCGCCGCCGGATCCCTCGGGTGGACCCCCGCCACCTCCCCCGCGTCGAGCGGGGAGGGCAGATAGCGGACCACGGCGTCCAGCAGCGGTTGCACGCCCTTGTTCTTGAACGCGGTGCCGCACAGCACCGGCGTCACGGTGAGGGGACCGCCGACCGAGCCGACGGTGACCCGCCGGATCGCCGCGTGCAGCGCCTCCTCGTCGGGTTCCTCGCCTCGGACGTACGGTTCCATCAGCGCGTCGTCGTGCTCGGCGACGGCCTCCACCAGGCGGTCCCGCCACCGTCGCGCCTCACCGACCAGGTGGTCGGGGACGGCGACGACGTCATGGGCCTCGCCCAGGTCGGTATCGGCCGACCACGTCAGGGCGCGCATGCCGACCAGGTCGATCACGCCACGGAAGCCCGCCTCCGCGCCGATCGGCAGGTGCAGCACCAGCGGCACGGCGCCCAGACGGTCGCCGATCATCTCGACGCAGCGCGCCATGTCGGCGCCGACCCGGTCCATCTTGTTGACGAAACAGATCCGGGGGACGCCGTACCGGTCGGCCTGACGCCACACCGTCTCGGACTGCGGCTCGACACCGGCCACCGCGTCGAACACCGCGACCGCGCCGTCCAGGACGCGCAGGCACCGCTCCACCTCGACCGTGAAGTCGATGTGGCCCGGGGTGTCGATGAGGTTCACGGTGTGGACCGTGCCGTCGACCGCCCAGCGGCAGGTCACCGCCGCCGAGGCGATGGTGATGCCGTGCTCGCGCTCCTCCGGCAGGAAGTCGGTGGCGGTGGTGCCGTCGTGGACCTCGCCGACCTTGTGGGAGGAGCCGGTGTAGTACAGGATGCGCTCGGTGGTGGTCGTCTTGCCCGCGTCGATGTGGGCCATGATCCCGATGTTGCGGACCGCGGCCTGTTCCATCCGTGTGGTGGCCATGGGGTGCCCGTTCCTCTCCGGTGTCGTCGGGGCGACCAAGGGCGGTGCGCGCATGCCTGTGCGGCCGTGGGTACGGCCTGCCGCCTTCTGGGAGGGTAGGGTTCGCGATCCCCGACGGGCCAACGGTTTTCGGGCTTCACGGCACGAGAAGGGCGGCGGGTCCGCGACCCGTCGCCCTTCTCGACGCCCCGTCACTCCACCGGGCGCCGGGGCTCCACCACGGTGTTCGGCCCCGGGTGGATGAGCCGTTCCTCGCCGTCGGGAAAGCGCACCAGGTAGGGCGGCCCGTTCCGGGCGCCGCGCACCTCGATGATCTCCCCGACGTCCTGACCGTCGCTGCTGGTGACCCCGTGCGTGTGGACGTGGTCGCCGACGTTCGCGCGCATGTTCCCCCCGTTCCGGCCGGCCCTCGACCGGCCCGTACTCCGGCTCTACCCGTCCCCGCTCCGGACCGAACCGGCCCGGAGCCGTGCACGCGGCCGGCCGTACGAACGCCGTCGGGCCCCGAGAGGTCCCCGTCGTCCGTCCGTACGCCCCCGGAACGGGTGCGCCGAGGATCCTCCCCGAAGTGCCGGTGCCGGTGCCGGTGCCGGTGCCGTGCCCCGGTGTGCCCGGCGGGGTCGCGTGGATTCCGGGGAGACCACCGGGGAGCGGGGCGACGGGTCGCGGCGGTGGGCTTCAGCGGGGGATGAGACCGGTGACCAGGACGTCGATGATGCGGGGCAGCGACCGGTCGATCTCGTCGGGCGGGGTGGTCGAGTTGAGGACCGCGAACCCGTGCAGGGTCGCGGCCACCGTGAACGCGATGGACTCCGGGTCGCCCGCGGCGACCTCCCCCGCCCGCTGACCCTCGGCGATCATGCCCAGCACGGTCTCCAGCAGGTGGCCGATCGCCGCCGTGAGTTCCTCGGGGGAGTCGGGCGCGTGTTTGCGCGCGTACATGAGGTCGAGCAGGGCGGTGTTGCCCAGGGCGAACGCGACGTACACACGGCCCATGGCGAGCAGTCCGCTGCGGGTGTCCCCGGATTCGGAGGCCGCGGCGTCCAGTCGCTCGGTGAGGCGCTCGAAACCGCTGAGGGCCAGTGCGTCCAGCAGGGCGGTCTTGTCACGGAAGTGACGACTGGGGGCGGCGTGGCTCACCCCCGCCTCACGTGCGAGTTCGCGTAGGGACAGCGCGTTCGGTCCGCGCTCGGCCAGGGTGCGCTCGGCACCGGCGAGCAGGGCCGCGCGCAGGTCTCCGTGGTGGTAGGGACGACCGGTCATGGGTCCAGCATAAACGGATGTTTACGGCGTCAACATTGTTGTCATTGACAACTTCGCTCCGGGTTGTCTACCGTGAGGGAATGGACACCACACCCGTCGCCCTTCCCGACCTCACCGGACGTACGGCGATCGTCACCGGAGCCAACAGCGGTCTGGGCCTGGAGACCACGCGGATCCTGGCCGGGGCCGGCGCCCGTGTCGTCATGGCCGTGCGTGACGAGGCCAAGGGGCGCGCCGCCGCCGAAGGCATCCGCGGAGAGACCGAGGTGCGCCGCCTGGACCTGGCCGACCTGGCCTCCGTGCGGACCTTCGCCGCGGGCTGGACCGATGACATCCACCTCCTCGTCAACAACGCCGGCATCATGGCCGTCCCCAAGGCGCGGACGGTCGACGGCTTCGAGCTCCAGTTCGGGGTCAACCACTTCGGCCACTTCGCCCTCACCAACCTGCTCCTGGGCCAGGTGACCGGCCGGGTGGTCACCATCTCCTCGGGGCTGCACGCCTCGGTGCCGGGCATCGACTTCGACGACGTCGACTTCGAGCGCGGCTACACCCCCTATCGCGCCTACGGTCGGTCCAAGCTGGCCAACCTGCTCTTCACCCTCGAACTCCAGCGCCGCCTCACCGAGGTCGGCTCCCCGGTGCTGTCGGTGGCCGCCCACCCCGGCTACGCCGCCACCAACCTCCAGGGACAGGCAGCCAACCCGTTGTCGCGGGCGTTCACCGCCATCGGCAACAGGCTGTTCGCGCAGAGTGCCGCCGCCGGCGCCCTGCCCACGATCTACGCCGCCACTCAGCGGATGCCTCCGGCCGGGTTCGCCGGCCCCCGGGGCGGTATGCGCGGCGCCCCCACCCTGTGCGGGCGCAGCCCGGCGGCCAAGGACGGGGGCGCCGCCCGCCGGCTGTGGGAGCTGTCGGAGGAGCGCACCGGGGTCACCTTTCCGATCAAGGCCTGAGCCCTCGGCCCCGCACACGCGAGGAGGGCCCGCGTCGACGGGCCCTCCTCCGTTCAACGCGCGGTCAGGGGACGAGGGTCAACTCGTCCACCGCCGCCGCGCGCACCGCGTCCTCGGTGAACGCGAACGGCATCGTCTCCCCACGACCCCACGGCTCCAACTGGTCGTCGTAGTGGGGATGGAAGGCGTGCCCGGAGTTGCCGGTCAGGTGGACCCAGGTGGAGGCGTCACGATCGGACAGGTCGACGACCATGCGCATCGACGGCACCGCCGTGATCGCGTACCCCTCCTTGTCGTCCCAGCCGGTGGCGTTGACGATCGCCGAGCCGCCCGAGCTCTCCACCGGACCCCGGTTGAACAGCCACTCGACGGGCCCGATGCCCGACGTGCCGAACGACTGGTGGGTCGCGGTCAGGATGTGCAGGTCGCCCCACCGCCAGTCGGCGGGGTCGTCCCCGAGCAGCCCGGTCAGCTCCTCGGCGGCGGCCTCCATCGCGGCGGCCAGCACCTCGTCGCGGCCGCTCGCCTCCTCGCCCTCCCACCACTCGGAGTCGGGGTCCTCCAACAGGTCGGCCACCACGTACATGCCGCGTGAGTTGCCGGTCATGGCGACCGGCTCCAGCTCGTCGAACAGCAACGGCAGCAGATGCCGCCAGGTGGCCTGGTAGAACGCCGCGCCGGCGGAGTCCGGCTCGGTGTACAGGTCCCAGTCGACCAACAGCTCCCGCGCCCGCGCGGCCGTGCCCTCGACCTCGACGTCCACCAGGTGGGGAACGATGGCGACGGCGCCGCCGTGGTACGAGTCCATGTGGATGCGCGACATGTCCTCCCCGTCCACCGGGCCCTCGGCGATCGCCTCCTCCAGCAGGTCGTTGATGCGCTGGGAGCGGTAGCCGTAGTCCCAGTCGTCGGTGAG
This sequence comes from Nocardiopsis sp. N85, assembly GCF_028882275.1. GTDB lineage: Bacteria > Actinomycetota > Actinomycetes > Streptosporangiales > Streptosporangiaceae > Nocardiopsis > Nocardiopsis lambiniae. Next base: position 314,765 of record NZ_JARBUT010000002.1, on the reverse strand, counting down.
CAGGTGCGGGTAGTCGGCGTCCACCCCGGACTGGTTGGCCGTGACGATGAACCCGGACGCGGGGTTGTGGACGCTGGGGAGCTCCTCGAAGGGGATGAACTCCTTCCAGTCGTAGTCGGAGTCCCAGCCGGGGGCCGGGTAACGGCCGTCGCCCTTGCCGCGGACCGGAACGACGCCGGGGGCCTGGTAGCCGATGTTGCCCTCGTCGTCGGCGTAGACGAGGTTCTGGGCGGGTACGTCGAACCCGCTGGCCGCCACCCGGAAGTCCTCCCAGTCGCGGGCGCGGTTCATGACGAACAGGGCGTCGCCGGTGGTGCCGGGCGTGAGCGCGGTCCACTGGAGGGCCACCGCGTACTCGGCCCCCTCCTCGGCGCCCTCCAGCGTCGGCTCCTCGGCGATACCGGCCAGGTCCTCACCGGCGGCGGTGTCCGACAGCAGCGGGCCGTGGTGGGTCGAGCGGACGGTGATCTCCACGTCCTCGCCGTCGGCGACCTCGACGGTCTCGGTCCGGATCTCCAGGGGACGGGCCTCGCCGTCGACGATGTAGGAGTCGCCCTCGACGCGTTCGACGAACAGATCCATCACGTCGGGGTTGAGGTTGGTGAATCCCCAGGCGATCGACTCGTTCTGGCCGATGACCACGCCGGGCAGCCCGGAGAAGCCGAACCCGGCGACGTCGAACGGGCAGGCCTCGGTCAACTCGGTGCAGTGCAGCCCGACCTGGTGCCAGGTGGAGGGCATCGCCGCGCCCAGGTGGGGGTCGTTGGCCAGCAGGGGCAGACCCGACGCGGTGTGCTCACCGCCGACGACCCACGAGTTGGAGCCCAGGTCGGGGCTGCTCTTGGGGCCGAGCATCTCGGGCAGCGCCAGAGCGCGGGCGTACACGTCGTCGACGGCGGCCACGGCCTCCTCGGGCAGCGCGGGGCGGTCTGTGTCCGGGGCCCGCCGTTCGTCGGCCTCCCCGCGCAGGTCGGCCTCGGCGCCCAGCAGCTCGTCGGTGTCGGTGATCGGCAGGTGCTCCTCGTAGGGGTACTCCGGGTACAGTTCGGCGATCCGCTCCTCGGTGAGGCCGGCGGCGAGCAGCCGCGCCCGCTCCGTCTCCTCGCGCATGTTGCCGCCCAGGTCCCAGGCCATGGCCTTGAGCCAGGCCAGGCTGTCCACGGGGTCCCACGGTTCGATGGTGTGGCCGCCGTTGAGCGCGTTCAGCAGGGCGTACTCCAGGCTCGCCTCGGCCCCGTCGTTCTCGTCCAGCCAGGCGTTGACGCCTGCGGCGTAGGCGTCGAGGTACCCCCGGCTCTCGGGGGCCAGCAGGTCGTACTCCTGCTCGGCGACGTGACGCCAGCCCATGGTGCGCAGGTAGACGTCGGTGTCCACCTGTCCTTCGCCGAAGAGCTCGGCGGTCCGCCCGGCCGTCACGTGGCGGCGGAAGTCCATCTCCCAGAACCGGTCCTGGGCGTGGACGAAGCCCTGCGCCATGAACAGGTCGTGCGCGTCGTCGGCGTAGACGTGGGGGACGCCGTACCCGTCGCGCAGTACCGTGACCGGGGCGTTCAGGCCGGGAAGGGCGAGATCACCGGACGTTTGCGGGAACGACCTGCGCACGGTCCACACCCCGAGGAGCGCGCCGACCAGGGCGAGCACCACAAAAGTCGACAGAACGCCCAGAAATACACGAAAGAGGACACGTTTACGCAATACACCCATGTCGGAACCTTAGGGTGTCACGGCTCACACTCTCTAGGGCCGCGTGGTGAGGGAATCCAATTGTTACCTGTGGGTAAAACCGCTCATGGGAGCCGGGTCCGGGCCGACGGGAACACGGTCGCGGACACCGCCACGGCCGTGAACACGGAGTGGGTCGACGCCTCCGGCGGCCGTCGGGCGTCGGTCCCGTGAGGAACCCCCGGCCGTCCTTCCACGACTCCGGGCTCCCCAGGTCGGGGGCCGTCTCCGGGCGGTCCTCGGCCAGCTCCGGGGATCCCGGTCTCACCGTAGAGGCGGGTGGCGGTACGGGTCTCCTCCGCTGCCGCGTCCCGCGCGGTGCCGACGGGGGGCTCCCCTCCGGCCCCGCGGGCACCGAGGGCGATGGTCGGGACGGGGTCGGCGGCTAGGCTGTGCGGGAAAGTTGCTTGCTTCACGACAAGCATCGTGAGGTATGGCTGCCCTTGATTTCGATGCGGTGGAGATGAGGGACGGATGACATCGTCGTCACCCGTCGGGGCGGACACCCCCGGCACACCCTCGACGCCCGACGCGGGCGAGGTGCTCCTGCGCGTCGCCCAACGCCTGGAAGGGCTGTTCACCGACCTGGCCGGCGAACACGGACTCACCGCGTTCCAGGCCAGGACGCTGCGCGCCCTGCACGAGATCTCCTCACAGGGCGCGCTCGCCCGCCGGCTCGGCTGCACGGCCTCGCGGGTGTCGATCGTCACCCGCGAACTGGAGGGGCGTGGGCTGGTGAGCAAGGTCGCCTCGGTCGGCGACCGGCGCATGAGGGTGGCCCGCCCGACGACGGAGGGGACACGGATCGTCGACGCCATCGGCGCGGGACTCGCCGCCCGCTCACCGCTGGTGAGCGGCCTGACCGACGACCAGGTCGCCGACCTGTTCCGCCTGCTGTCCCTGGTGGAGGCCACCCCCTGAGACGGCCGCACCGCTCACGGAAGGGCCGCCGCGCGGACCCGCACGATCCCCCCGCCTCGAACGCACCGTTCGCCTCGAACGGGTGCCCACACCCGCAGGGAACGCGTCCCCGGCAGCGACGTCCCCGGACCGCTCAGATCCGGGCACCGGCCGCCACCGCCTCGCGGCGCAGCCGGGTCACGACCTCGGTCGCCGGATCGTCGGTGGCCTCGCGGAACCCCTCGCCCGCCCACAGGGCCATGCCGCCCGTGTCGGCGGACTGTGCCGCGGCCGCCCGCAGCGGCCGGGTCATGTGGTGCACCTCCGGGTAGGCGTGCGGGGCCTTCGGGTGCTCGGTGATGAACCGGTTGACCAGACCGCGCGCGGGACGGCCGGTGAACGCCCACGTCAACGCCGTCTCGGTGAAGTCGGGGTCGACCAGGGCCAGCTTGTGGTCGAGGCGGGCCCCGCTCTCGGGGCAGCGCAGGAACGCCGTGCCCAGCTGCGCGGCCGACGCGCCCGCCTCCAGTACGGCCGCCACGTCCCGGCCCCTCATGATCCCGCCCGCGCCGATCACCGGCACCTCGACCGCCGAGGCGACGGCGGCGACCAGCTCCAGGGTGGGCCGGTCCGCGCCCCGGGTCGGGTCGAACGACGCCCGGTGGCCACCGGCCTCCACACCCTGGACGCACACGCCGTCGGCGCCGCGCGCCACCGCCATCAGCGCCTCGTCCACCGTGGTGGCGGTGACGACGATCGCCGACCCCGCCTCTTGGAGGCGGCGCAGCACGTTGCCGTCGGGGCAACCGAACGTGAAGCTCACGACCGGGACGGCGAGCCGCTCCAACAGGTCGATCTTGGCGTCCCAGGCATCGTCGTCGTGGACCGGTCGGCCCACCTCCGTGCCGTGGCGTTCGGCCTCGGCGATCAGTTCCTCGCGGTAGGCCGCCACCACGGCGGGGTCGGCGGGCGGTCCGGGCACGAACACGTTCACCCCGAACGCGGCCACGCCCCGCGCCCGCACCGACGCGACCTGTTCCTCGACCTTCTCGGGGGCCAGGTACCCGGCGGCGAGGAAACCCGTTCCCCCGCCCCGCCACACCGCGTCCACCAGCTCGGGAGTGGAACCCCCGCCGGCCATGGGCGCTTGGACGATCGGCCGATCCCGCAGCAGCTCCGACAGGTGGCTCATGATTCCCCCGCATTCCTCCCCGAACGTGCACGGGCAGGTTATCCGACCCGGATCCGGGGCCCCGGGAGTGACCCGGGGGGAGGGGCCGCCCCGGATCACTCCCTCACGTCGCTCTCCTCGGAGTCACCCGGGGCACCCCTCTCCGCCCTTCCCCCGGGGTCGAAGAAACGGCGGGACTCGGGGAAGGCGAAGGCCAGGGGCGCCGTCGCGGCGGCGGCGACGACGGACACGACGAGAACGACCGTCATCGCCGTTTCGAGACCGTATCCGTCCCAGGCCCAACCGAACAGCACGTGGGTCATGGAGAGCACGGCCAACGCGACGAAGGACATCGTCGAGAACAGGGCGTTGCGCGCGGCGTCGCTGTACATCAGGTGCTCCCACACCACGAACAGCGCCTGCGACACGCCGAGCAGGAACTCGGCGAGGATCAGAGCGACCACCGGCGGCAGGAGGTCCCAGGCCACCAGGAACAGCGGCACCCCGGTGGCGATCACACACGCCGAACCCCACAGGTGGGGATTCCGATGCCCGAGGAACCGGGAGCAGGCCGCTCCGAGGGCCAGCGCGAAGGTCATCACGAGCAGGACCATCCCGTTGATCCGGACGTCGTCGCCGTACCGCGCCGTCACCAGGGGCTGCCAGCTCATGACCAGTACCGCCTTGACGACGGTCAGCCCGACGACCAGGACGACCAGCGGCGCGAACCGCCGCCCCGCCAGCGTCGTCACGGACTCCCGGACCAGGGCGCCCACCGACACCCCGCGGCGCCCCGGGCTCATGGGGAACGACAGGGGGACCGCGAGACCCAGCGCGACCAGCATCGCTCCGGCGACCAGGATCAGCGCGTCCCCCGACAGCCAGGTGCCGCCGAGCATCACCGTCACGCCGCCGAGCACCCCGCCGAACCGGGAGCCGATCTGTCCCCAGCGCACCACCCGGGCGATCCGGACGGCGCGGTCGCGCGTCCCGATCCGGTTGACCACCAGCGCGGTGAGCGCGCCCGAGTGCAGGTGGAAGCCCACCGCCCACAGCACCGTCCCGAGGAGGGTCACGGGGACGCCGTCGGCCCAGCCGAACAGCACGAAACCGACGCCCCAGACCACCAGTCCCGAGGCGAGCAGCCGACGGTGCCCGTACCGGTCGCCGAGCGCGCCGCTGGGCGCCTCCGCGGCCAGACCGAACACGGCGGACGCCGCCAGCAGCGTGCCCAGCTGCAAGGGGTCGATCCCCCGGGCGAGCAGAACGGTCACGAACACCGCGCCGAAAGCGAAGTCCGCGGTGGTGGAACCGAGGGAGAAAAGGACGTATCTGCGAAGCAAAGCCGGTCGCGCCGGAATCTCCTCGGGGTGCAGTTCCTACCTCCCGGGAATCGAGGGGAATGGAAAAGAGAACGTATATAACGCACGTGAATGCCGGATCGGTTCACGCTAACACGAACGCCTTTTTCCGGCCATCGGTTTCCCCGAACGGGCGTCGCCCCCGGTGGGATCCCACCGGGGGCGACGCCCGTCGTTCCCGCTCTCGCGGTCCCGTCACATCAGAAGCGCACCGACGCGGCGTAGTGGCTCATCGAGGGGATGCCGACCCCCTGCCGGTAGCTGTTGGAGGGCGTCCCCTTGCAGTCCTTCTTCGTCCAGATGGCGGGCAGGACGCGCTGGGACCCCGTCTTCAGGGACCTGACGACCATCGGACTGAACATGTTCCAGCAGGCGCTCCCCGCCGAGTAGCTGAATTTCCGCCCGGTGTAGTTGGTGCCGCTCCACAGGCACACCTCCTTGGCGGCGCACGACTTGTTCGCCGCCTCCACCGACCCGGAGGGCGCGTCGCGCAGGACCGCGCCGTCCGAGAGGTGGACGACCGTGGTCCCGGTCGGCTCGGTCTCGCTGGAGACCACGTGGGCCTCGATCCCCACGGGTGCGCTCTGGGGGAGGGTCGGGACCTCGGCCGCCTGGGCGGGTGTCGCGAGAAGGGCGGCGCCGGTGATCACGGCGGCGGCCAGGGAGGTGAAAGACAACGTCAACTTCATTTTTTCCTCGGGTCGACTGCGTTCGGTCCCGGTGAACGTTATAAAGCGAATCGACTTGCTGCAAGTGGGTGGCCGAATTCGGCCAGATCTGCTTTTGATTCTTCCTGTCAAGGTTGTATTGTCATGGCCTTCTGAAAATCGGTCGGTTTTCCCGGTGGCATTTCTGCTGGTCCGGGGCGCGCCTCGCCCCGGACCAGGCGCGCACGCCGCCGTCGACGACGCGCGCACCGAGGCGCCCGGGGGCGACCGGACCGTCCCGGGCGTCCCCCGGATACGCTCGGCGCGACAACGACCTTGCAGGAGGGGAACCACCATGACAGCGACCGCCGTCGTCACCGGCGCCAGCAGCGGTATCGGCGCCGCCACCGCCCGGGGTCTGGCCGCCGAGGGGTACGACGTGGTCCTCGTGGCCCGCCGCGCCGACCGGGTCGAGGAACTCGCGGCCGAACTCGTGAAGGCCGGCCACAACGCCCGTGCCGAGGTCCTGGACGTCACCGACCGGGACGCCGTCGACGCCTTCGCCGCGTCCCTGCCGTCCTGCGACGTGCTGGTCAACAACGCCGGCGGCGCCATCGGCACCGAATCCGTCGCCACCGCCGACCCCGCCGACTGGCGGGCGATGTACGAGGTCAACGTGCTGGGCGTGCTCAACATGACGCAGGCCCTGCTGCCCGCGCTCGTCGAGAGCGGGGCCGGCACGGTCCTGGTGGTCAGCTCCGTCGCCGGGCACGTCGTCTACGAGGGCGGCGGCGGGTACGTCGCGGCCAAGCACGGCGCGCACACCCTGGCCGCGACCCTGCGCCTGGAACTGTGCGGAGAGCCCGTCCGGGTCCTGGAGATCGCCCCGGGCATGGTCAAGACCGAGGAGTTCTCCCTCAACCGGCTGCGCGGGAACTCCGACGCGGCCGAGGCCGTCTACGCGGGCGTGCCCGACCCGCTCAGCGCGGAGGACGTCGCCGACACCATCGTGTGGGCGATCACCCGGCCCGCGCACGTCAACATCGACCTGATGGTGGTCCGCCCCCGTGCCCAGGCCGCCCAGCACAGGATCCACCGGGTCGCCCCCGACCGGGACTGACCGCTCCGGCGGCCCGCCCGAACACGCGGAACACGTCAACGCCCGCGTCACCGATCCGATGATCGGCGGCGCGGGCGTTCGTGTTCGTCGGGACCCACGGCCCCGGGGATCAGGAGTCCAGGTCGGAGGCGAGGAGTTCGGCCAGGGAGTCCAAGGCCTCGTCGGCGTTCTCGCCCTCCGTGGCGAGGGTGACCTCCTCGCCGTGCTTGACGCCCAGGGACATCACGGCGAGCAGGCTGCGGGCGTCCACCGGGTCCTGTCCCTCGCCGGCGACGGTGACGGGCAGGCCGGTGGCGTTGACGGCCTGCACGAACAGGGTGGCGGGACGGGCGTGCAGTCCGAGGACGGAACCGACGGCGACGGTGCGCTGGGACATCTGTTGCTCCTTGGGAGGGTCCGTTGACCTGGTCACGGGCGGTCGACGAGGGAGTCGATCGGCCAGGTCGGATCGGGATCGGGGACCACCTCGACGGCGTCGACGTTCACGTCGTCGGGTGAGGGGATGGTCGTTCCGGGCAGGGACACCGCGGCGGTCCCCCAGGCGACCGCGTGGCGCAGGCGTTCGACGGGGGAGTCGGCGGGGATCAGGAACCCGGCGAGGGCGCAATCGCCGGCGCCCACGGTGCTGCGGGTGCGCACCCGGGGACCGCGCGCCCACCACACGTGTTCGGGCCCCACGAGTATGGCACCGTGCCCACCCAGCGTCACGAGGACCGATCCGTTGCCGAGGGCGATGAGTTCCCGGGCGGCCGCGGTGACCTCGCCGACGTCGGTGAGAGGCCGGCCGCTCAGCTCCGAGAGCTCCTCCAGGTTGGGTTTGACGAGCGCGACCGAACCGGCGTTCACCGCCGCCTCCAGGGGTTTGCCGGAGGTGTCCAGGGCCAGGGCGACGCCGTGGGCGGCGGCCAGTTCGGCCACGCGCACGTACAGGTCGTCGCCGGCCCCGGCGGGGAGGCTGCCGCTGGCGACCACCCAGGCGGGGCGCTCGGACAGTTCGTCCTCCAGCGCGGCCAGGAGGGAGTCGGTCTCGGCGGGGGACAGGTGGGGTCCGGGCGCGTTGAGCTTGGTGGTGGTGCCGTCGGTCTCGGTGACGGCGACGTTGGCCCGGGTCTCGCCCTCGATGGGGACGGTGAGGCGGGGCAGGTCGCCGAGCAGGGTGGTGAGTTCGGCGCCGCCGCCCCCGCCCACGGGCAGGATCGCCCGGGTGTCCGCCCCGGCCAGGTGCAGGGCCCGGGCGACGTTGACGCCCTTGCCGCCCGGCTGGGCACGCGTGGAACCCACCCGCAGGACCTCGCCTCGGATGAGGCGGTCCACCTCCAGGGTGTGGTCCACGCTCGGGTTGGGGGTGAGGGTCAGGATCATGGAAGCTCTTTTCGCGGTCGCTGCGCCCGGCCCGGTCCGGATGTTGGACTGCCTTTGATTATGTGTGTTCATCTGTGTGTGTCAATACTGTTGCCCCCTGGTTTCCGGTTCCCTGGAACACCGTAGGGGTGCCGTCCGGCTTGCCGGGGCGGGTCCCGTGGATGCTTCCTCCCATGTTCACGGCGATGTTCATGCCGGGTGGCGCGAGATACGGTCCCCGGGTGGTCTTGCTGGGATATTGGATGAAGGTACCCCTTGTGTGTCCCAGGCAACACGATTAAACTCACCGAAAACCACACCGAAACACAGGTGATCCAACATGTACGCGGAAGAGCGCCAGCAGGCGATCCTCGGACGCGCCCGCCGGGACGGCCGGGTCGACGTCACGGGGCTCGCCGCGGAGTTCGACGTCACCTACGAGACCATCCGACGAGACCTCACGGCGCTGGAACGCCACGGGGTCCTGCGGCGGGTCCACGGTGGCGCGATCCCCGTCGAGCGACTGGGCTTCGAGCCCGCGCTCAACGTGCGCGATTCCGTCATGACCCAGGAGAAGGAGCGGATCGCCAAGGCGGCCCTGGACGAACTCCCCGCCGAGGGCGCCATCCTGCTCGACGCCGGCTCCACCATCGGCCGGCTCGCCGAGCAGTTGCCCGTCGACCGGGAGTTCACCGTCGTCACCAACTCCCTTTCCATCGCTCTCACGCTCACGCCGCGCACCAACATCAACCTGATGCTGCTCGGCGGTCGTCTGCGCACCCGGACCCAGGCCGCGGTCGACGCCTGGGCGCTGAGGTCGCTGGCCGAATCCTTCGTGGACGTCGCCTTCATGGCCACCAACGGCATCTCCGTCGAACGCGGGCTCACCACGCCCGATCCGGCGGAGGCCGAGGTCAAGCGCGCCATGATCGCCTCGGCCAGACGAGCCGTCCTCCTCGCCGACCACACCAAGGTCGGCAACGACCATTTCGCCCGTTTCGCCTCCGTCGAGGACCTGGACCTGATCATCACCGACCAGGGGTTGGCCAGCGGCCTCGCCGACGAACTGGAGGCCACCGGACCCCGCGTCCGGGCGGTCTGACCAGGACCGGCACCCGTTCGGGGCGGTGCTTCCCCGTCCGAACACCGTCCGTCCAACCGGACGGGTGCCCACTCACCACCCACCTCTACGGCCCGGCTCCCACGTCGGCCGCACCTCCCAGGAGGTCCCCCACATGTCCACCGCACAGCAGCAGAACACGGCGCTCGCCTCGGCGCGCTCGGGAATCCAACGCTTCGGCGGGTTCCTCGCCGGCATGGTCATGCCCAACATCGGCGCGTTCATCGCCTGGGGCCTGATCACCGCCCTCTTCATCCCCGACGGCTGGTGGCCCAACGAGTACCTGGCCCAGCTCGTCGGGCCGATGATCACCTACCTGCTGCCCCTGCTCATCGCCTACACCGGCGGCACCATGGTGCACGGGCAGCGCGGTGGTGTGGTCGGCGCGGCCGCCACCATGGGTGTGATCGTCTCCGCCGAGATCCCGATGTTCCTCGGCGCCATGGTCATGGGTCCGCTCGCCGCGTACCTCATGAAGCACTTCGACCGCGTCGTGCAGCCGCGCATCAAGTCCGGCTTCGAGATGCTGGTCAACAACTTCAGCGCCGGCATCCTCGCCGCGCTCATGGCGATCCTGGGCGCCTACGCCGTCGGACCGATCGTCAGCCGCATCGCCAACGGCCTCGGCGCCGGGGTGCAGTTCCTCATCGACAACAGCCTGCTGCCGCTGGTCTCGATCATCGTCGAGCCCGCCAAGGTGCTGTTCCTCAACAACGCCATCAACCACGGCGTGTTCACCCCGCTGGGCACGGCCCGCGCCCTCGAAGACGGCCGCGCCATCGAGTTCCTCATCGAGACGAACCCCGGCCCCGGCCTCGGCGTGCTCATCGCCTGCATGCTCTTCGGCCCCCGGATCAGCCGCGCCACCGCGCCCGGCGCCATCGTCATCCACTTCTTCGGCGGCATCCACGAGATCTACTTCCCGTACATCCTCGCCCAGCCGAAGCTGATCCTGGCCGTCATCGCCGGCGGCATGTCCGGTGTGGCCACCTTCATGGTCCTGGACGCCGGCCTCGTCTCCGCGGCCTCGCCCGGCAGCATCATCGCCCTCATGGCCGTCACCCCGCCCGGTGGTCACCTGTCCGTCCTGGCCGGTGTCACCGTGGCCACCGTGGTCTCCTTCGTGGTCGCCTCGCTCCTGCTCGGCTTCGGCCGGGCCGAGCGCAAGGCCGCCCGCGAAGAGGCCGCGACCCAGCAGAACTCCGAGAAGAACGAGGAGAGCGCCGTATGAGCAGCATCCAAGGGTCCGAGATCAAGAAGGTCGTCGTGGCCTGCGACGCCGGTATGGGCAGCAGCGTCCTGCTCACCACCCAGCTCAAGGGCAGCCTCGGCAAGTACGGCGTGAACGTCGAGCACTCGCCGGTGGACCGGATCCCCGAGGACGCCGACCTGGTCCTGGTCCAGGAGGGCCTGGCCGCGCGCGCCCGCACCCGGGTGCCGGACACGGTCGTGATCGGTTTCCGGATGTTCCTCGGCGACCCCGTGTTCGCCGAGGTCGAGAAGGCCATCCGGGACGGGGGCACCCTTGCCGGCTGAATCGGCCCGACTGGTCCTCACCGAGGACGCCGTCCGCCTGGGCCGCGTCGCGAAGGACCGGGCCGACGCCATCGACCAGTGCGGGGAACTCCTGCTGGAACTCGGTGCCGTCGAACCCGGATACCTGACCGCGATGCACGAACGGGAGGCCTCGGTACCCACCTTCCTCGGGGAGGGGGTGGCCATCCCGCACGGGACCGACCCGTCCCGGGTGTTCGTCAGGAGGACCGGGCTGGCCGTGATCCAGTTCCCCGACGGGGTCGACTGGGGCGGCCCCACCGTCCACGTCGCCATCGGCATCGCCGCCTCCGGTGAGGAGCACCTGGGCATCCTCACCGCACTGGCCGGGGTCCTCACCGACCCCGACAAGGCCGCCCGGTTGCGCACCGCCGCGACCCCGGCCGACGTGGTGGCACTGCTGAATCCCGGACCCTCGGACGACTGACCCCGGTGGCCGTCACACGGCCCGGTCGTCCTCACCGCCCCGCCCGCCGTCCGCTCACTCCCCGGACCGGCGGGCGGGGGACCACCGCCCGAGCGGGACAATCCCCGCCTTCGGGCCGCAACACGAAAGGCCGAACATGCTCGTCGCCCGCTTCTACGCCCCCGGTGACATCCGACTGGAACAGGCACCCGAACCCACCGCCGGTCCCGGCCAGCTCAAGATCGCCGTCGCCAACTGCTCCACCTGCGGCACCGACGTGAAGATCTTCCGTCACGGACACCACCACATCGATCCGCCCCGGGTCATCGGCCACGAGATCGCCGGCCGCGTCGTCGAGGTCGGCGACGGGGTGGAGGGCTGGGCCGAGGGCGACGCCGTCCAGGTCATCGCCGCCATCCCGTGCGGCACCTGCACGGAGTGCTCCGACGGCCGGTTCACGGTGTGCTCGCGCCAGGAGTCCATGGGCTACCACTACGACGGCGGGTTCGCCGAGTACATGATCATCCCCGAGTCCGTCCTGGCCGTCGACGGGGTCAACCGCATCCCCGAAGGCCTCGACTACGCCGAGGCCTCCGTCGCCGAACCGCTCGCCTGCGTCCTCAACGGCCAGGAGATCGCCGGGGTCGGCGAGGGCGACGTCGTCGTGGTGATGGGCGCAGGTCCCATCGGCTGCCTGCACGTGCGACTGGCCCGCGCCAAGGGTGCGAAGAAGGTCTTCCTCGTGGACGTCAACCGGGGCCGCCTCGACATGTCCGCCCGGATCGTCGAGCCCGACGCCGCGATCTGCGGCGAGGAGGTGGACGCGGTGGAAGAGGTGCTGCGCCTCACCGACGGACGCGGCGCCGACGTGGTCATCACCGCGGCCGCCGCCGGACGCGCCCAGGAGGACGCGCTGAGGATGGTCGCCCGCAGCGGCCGGATCAGCTTCTTCGGCGGCCTGCCCAAGGACAACCCGATCATCGCCCTGGACTCCAACATCGTCCACTACCGGGAGATCTCGATCTTCGGCGCCAACGGTTCCAGCCCCGAGCACAACAAGCGCGCCCTGGAACTGATCGCCACGGGCGCGGTGCCCGTCGCCGACCTCATCACCGAGCGGATGGCGCTGGCCGACGTGCACAAGGCCATCGAGACGGTCGCCTCCGGCACCGCCATCAAGGTGACCATCCAGCCCTGACTCCCCCACAGCCCCGGAAACGGGGCTACCACGACCCGCCCTCCTGATGTTCCCTGAGATCACGGGAACACCGACCCACGGAGTGATCATGGCGCACACCCGGCCCCCCTCCCACCTCAACGGCATCCCGGCGGCCCCGGGGGCGGCGGTCGGTCCGGTGGCGCGCATGGCGCCGCCACCGCGCCTGCCCGACCACCGTCCCGCCGCCGGCGACCCGGACACCGAGGCCGCGGCCGCCCGACGGTCCCTCGACGGGGTCGCCGCCCGCCTCGACGCCCAGGCCGCCGAACTCGGCGGGGACGCCGCGGCGGTGCTCGGGGCCCAGGCCCTCATGGCCCGCGACCCCGAGCTCGGCCGCCGGATCGGTGAGCGCACCGCCGCCGGCGACCCCGCGGCCTGGGCGGTGCACAACGCCTGCGAGACCTACCGCGAACTCCTCCTGGCCGCCGGGGGGTACCTCGCCGAACGCGCCGCCGACCTGGCGGACATCCGCGATCGGGCGGTGGCCGCGCTGCTCGACCTGCCCATGCCGGGGCTGCCCGATCCGGGCGTTCCGCACGTACTGGTCGCCGAGGACCTCGCGCCCGCCGACACCGTCCGGCTCGACCCGGCCACGGTCCTGGGGATCGTCACCCGGTACGGCGGACCCACCAGCCACACCGTCATCCTCGCCCGGGGCCTCGGGTTGCCCGCGGTCGTCGGCTGCGCGGACGCCGACTCCCTTGAGGACGGGGCGACGGTGGCGATCGACGGCGATGAGGGGCTCGTCATCGTCGAACCCGACGAGGACACCGGCCGGCGGATCCGCCGACGCGCCGAACTGCGCCGCTCCCTGCTGAGCTCGTCCACCGGCCCGGGGGCGACCGCGGACGGGGTACCGATCCCCCTGCTGCTCAACGTCGGGGAGGGCGACCCCGAGACGGCCGCCGCCCACGACAGCGAGGGCGTGGGCCTGCTGCGCACCGAGTTCCTCTTCCTGGAGCGCACCGAGCCACCGACCCGCGAAGAGCAGACCGTTGCCTACGCCCGACTGTTCACGGCGTTCGCCGGGCGCCCGCTCACCGTGCGCACCCTCGACGCGGGCTCCGACAAGCCGCTGGCGTTCGTCCCGGTCGGGGAGGAGGACAACCCGGCCCTGGGGGTGCGCGGTTACCGTACCGCCCGTCTGCACCGGGACCTGCTCGTCGACCAGCTCGCCGCCATCGCGGCGGCCACCGAGGAGACCGGCGCCGACGTCCGGGTGATGGCGCCCATGGTGTCCACGCCGGGGGAGGCCGAGGAGTTCGCCGATCTCGCCCGCGCCCAAGGGGTGACCCGGGTCGGGGTGATGATCGAGGTGCCGGGGGCGGCCCTGCTCGCCGACCGGTTGCTGGCCAAGGTGGACTTCGTGTCGATCGGCACCAACGACCTCGCCCAGTACACGATGGCCACCGACCGCACCCTGGGCTCCCTCCCGGACCTGCTCGATCCGTGGCAGCCATCGCTGCTGTCCCTCATCGGGACCGTGGGATCCGCCGGTGAGCACCTGCGCACCCCGGTGGGCGTCTGCGGAGAGGCCGCCGCCGACCCGCTGCTGGCCCTGGTCCTGGTGGGACTGGGGGCGACGAGCCTGTCCATGTCCGCTCCGGCTCTACCGGGGGTGCGCCACGCCCTGGCCAACCACACCCGGAGCGAATGCCTCCGGTTGGCCCAGCTCGCCCTCGCCGCGCACAGCGCCGAGCGGGCCCGCGCGGCCGTCCGCGCGGCCGCGCGGCCAGAGGTCGCCGCCCTATGACCGTCGTGGTCGGACTCCGTCGCCGTGGGACCGCAGCGGATACCCGGCCACGACCGGAGGCGTCGTTCGCCTGACCGCACGACGTCTCCACGCGGGGGCGGGTTCTGCGGGCTCGCCCCCGCGCCCTCACGGGTCGCGGACGATCAGAGGTCATCGTGTACACGATGACCTCTGATCGCGTCGGGACATGACCGTTTCCGTCCGTGCCCACCCCTCCCAGGCCCTCGACGGCGCCGACACGGATGTCTCCAGGGTCGTCGACCCGCGACGGCGGGGTCGTCGGAGCACTCGCTCCCCCCAGGTCCTGGAAGGTGCGGGACGGCCCGGAGAAGAGGAGCCGCGTCGGCTCGTCGAGGAGCGCCGGAACCCGCCGACCGTACCCGAGCGGCACCGGGCCCGTCCCCGGCCTCAGAGGCCCGGGGCGATTCCCCCCGGGGAGAGCGCGCCCATCAGGAACGACCAGAGCAGCGCGCACACCGGCAGGGTTCCCAGTACCGCGACGGCGGCCCCGGCCACGAACGGCCACCACCCGAGGCCCACCCCCGCGATCAACGGGACCAGAAGGGCGAGGGCGGCGAAGGGGGCGAGGTCCTCGAAGCGCTCGGCGATCCGGCCGCACCGCATCGACGCCATGTCCTCGGAGACGAGGAGACAGGAGACCGGGTCGGCCGCCAACAGGGCGATCGACCCCGCCCAGGCGGCGGTCAGGACTGCGGCGAGGGTGATCGTCCCCATGATCAGGCGTGAGCGCGTGCGGGGACGCAGGCCGTTCGCCCCGGTGCGGGTGGAGGGGAGCAGGGGGCCATGCGCCCACGCCATGTGGAGGGCCTTCTTCCGGCTTCTCGGATTCGCGGGTGCGGGCGGCCCGGAACCCGGCCGCGCCTCCCCGGGATCGCACCCGTGACGTCACCCCTCCCCGATCCCGTCGCGTAGGGGATCGCCACGCCGAGGGTCGTTCCGAACGGTCTGGTGAGGGGGTCCGGCAGCGGTCACTCCGGTGGGGTCGGTGCGGCGACTCCGGCCCCGGGCCGGGGCCGTCCCCACGGGTGTGCGCCCGGACCCCGCACACCCCACCCGTGCGGAGAGGCTCTCGGCGCGCCCCCGTCGGGCCCCGTGCGCGCGGGGCCCGGATCCGTCCCTCGGGGCGCCGCGGACCCTGCCGGAAGGACACGACAAAATCTCTTCTCTCCACAGTAGATATTGGTCTGTGGTCCTGGTACCTTTTCTCTCGTAGGAACAGAGATCCACTGATCGACCACCGGATACGCCGGTGTACGGCAGGACCGGCATCCCGCGGTACAGGGGATACCGGAGCAGGAGAGCAGTACGCGGTAGGGCTCGACCGGCGCGCGAGTGTTGGACGGCGTCGGGAGCCGGTAGGACCGTTACATCGGTATCCCGCCCGTACGGGGGAACCGCGGCAGGAAGTCATGCACGAAGTGAGATCGAGAGGAGCAGATGCCATCAGGATCGCCCGGGTGTGAGGTGGCTCCACTCGGGTACCGCAGGCCCCGGATTCGGAAGAAGGTGGTCCACGGTCACACAACCGCGATCCCCGTTATCCCGTATCGGCTCGTCCTTGGGAAGCGGAAGACCGGCAGCGGCCGGTAGATGGTATTGAACTCTCGGGCCCCGACGCCTAACGGCGTCGGGGCCCTCGGTGTGGGCTGAGGAGAGAAAGAGAAACGCTTGCCCCGTCCCGGAGCAGAAGACCGATTCGATGACGACGACTATCCCGCCTACACCATGGGCCGTGCCGCGGAGATGATCGGCACCACGCCGGCCTTCCTGCGTGCCCTGGGTGAGGCCCGCCTGATCGAGCCCCTGCGTTCGGCGGGCGGCCACCGCCGTTACTCCCGTTACCAGTTGAGGATCGCCTCTCGGGCCCGCGAACTCGTGGACGCCGGGACCCCGATCGAGGCCGCGTGCAGGATCATCATCCTGGAGGACCAACTGGAGGAGGCGCAGCGGATCAACGAGGAGCTCCGCGCCTCCGGGGCCTCCCCCGGACCCGCGACCCCGGCTGAGGCGCCGGCGAGGTCCACGGGGAAGGGAGATCGCTCCGATCCGCGGGTAGGTTGAGGCCGTGAGCGGGCGTACCGACCGGGTCATGGCCGTCGTGACCGGGGGCCGCGCTTCTCGCGGCCGGCCGTCGGGCCCTCCGACCGGCCCGGTCCCGCATCGAACCCTGAGGAGGCCCCGTGACCACGACCTCGATCACCACGAACGTGCAGATCTCCATCAGCCAGCCCGACGTCGAGGACGTCAAGGTGTTCTGGCAGGAGGACAACCCCGAACTCCTGGCGTTGGCCCTGATCGACCTGGCTCCCGGGGTGACCCTCCACCTGCACGACGACAGCAGGGACCGCCCCTACCTGGACAAGCTGATCGCGACCCTGTCCGAGGCGCGCGACCGGATGTCCGATCAGGACCAGGGCGCCTGAGGCGCGGTCGGCCTCGATCCCCACCCGTGTCCCGTCCCGCGCGGTGCGTCGGGTCCGGGTGGAGGTCCGACCCGTCGGCGGGGACCCGGGCGCGTTCGGCACGGTCCCGGTGCCGCCCCCGGAGACCTCGGCCGTGCCTCTTGTGAACCTCCGTTGCGCTTCGGTTCGTGCGAGGCCGCCTGGAGAACGCGAACCTTCGGCCGCTGCGTCGACGTCCTCGTTCCTCGGACGCCTCCTCCGCCGGCCTCCAGAACCCCGTGGGCGGCCAGAGCGTTTCGAGAAACAGGCCTCACCCGCCACGGCCGGAGTCCGAGGCGGACCGGAAAAACCATGTGCGACACCCCTGAGGGCGGGCTAGCGTCGCGGGCATGAGAGATCAGGCCAAGCCGAACCACTTCGACGAGGACGTTGCGCGGGACTACGACACCCCGGACGGCATGTTCGCCCCGGAGAAGGTGGACCCCGTGGTCGACCTGCTGGCCGGACTCGCGGGGGAGGGGCGGGCCCTGGAGTTCGCCATCGGCACGGGGCGCATCGCGCTACCGCTCGCCGCGCGAGGGGTTCCCGTGCACGGCATCGACCTCTCGCCCGCCATGGTGAAGCGGATGCGGGACAAACCGGGCGGCGATGCCATCGAGGTCGCCATCGGGGACTTCACCGCGACCCGGGTACCGGGCACCTTCGCGGTGGTCTACCTGGTCTACAACACGATCATGAACGTGACCACCCAGGACGAGCAGGTGGACTGTTTCGTCAACGCGGCGGCGCACCTGGAGCCGGGTGGGCGGTTCGTGGTCGAGGTGGAGGTGCCGGAACTGCGCCGATTGCCCAAGGGGCAGAGCATGGTGCCGTTCCACGTGGGCGAGGGCGACTGGGCGTTCGACCTCTACGAGCCCGCGACGCAGCGTTCCAGTTCCAACTACGTCAAGGTCGCGGACGGACGCGGGAGCTTCCGGTCCATCCCCTTCCGCTACGTATGGCCGGCGGAACTCGACCTCATGGCGAGGATCGCGGGAATGCGCCTGGTGGACCGCTGGGAGGACTGGGACCGGTCGCCTTTCGGTGATGAGAGCGAGAAGCACGTCTCGGTGTGGGAGAGGGCCGCCGACTGAAGGAGGGGCCGTGCCGGGTGAGCGCGCGCGTCGTGAACGCGAACGGCGGTGGTCACGGGAGCGGTCGGCCCGGCACGCCTCAGGGCGGTGGGAGATCCTCTTCGAGACCACCGACCCGGCGGAGATGCGTGCCCACCGGGCTCGGGAACGGGACCGCCTGGCGCGGTACCGCGTGGACGACCTGCGCCTCGACGTCCTGTGCGGCCGCCTGGAACAGGACACGTGGTACCGCCTGAGCGTCTTCGTCCCGGACCCCTGAGCGGGCCGGCGGACCCGGACCGGGCCCTCTTCCACCGGGAGTCCTCCACCTTTCGGACGGAACCGCCCACCGGCGCGGACCGTTCGCGTCGTGCGGGGGTTCCGCCCGGCCTCCGACACCCACCGACGCCGTCGGCGAAGGGGCGTCAGTGGCAGTGGCCGTTCCGACCGAGGGTCGCCACGGGGGTCGCGCCGGGGCGGGTCCACTGCGGTACGGGGCGGCCGGTCGGGCCCGGGGTGGCGTTGCCGTCCGCGTCCGAGCGCCAGAACCAGCACGCGTCGCGCCCCTCGGGCCGGCCCTCGGGCTTGTCCTCCCACGCCTCGCCGCGGCCGTAGGGCGTCATGTCGAGCAGGCTGACGGATCCGTTGGCCGGCTCGGTGCCGCGACCCGGCCGGAACTCATCGCGGCAGGAGGTGTTCTCGGTCGGGGTCGCACGGACCACGGCCTCGCGCGGGAGCGGGGGCACCCGGTCGAAGGGTTCGTCGGCCCTCTTCCGCCGAGGTCCGGTGGGAGGGTCGACCGCCTCGGGCGGCGGTGTCCCGGCGCGGTGCGGGCGTCGTTGTCTCCCTCCCGGGGACGGCCGTGGCGGTCACTCGTGGAAGGGCTCTCCCGTGACGACGTGGTCGGCGTGGTTGAGGGCCTCCAACACCAGCCTGCGCAGGTGGCCGTCGGTGAGCCGGTAGATGACATGGCGCGAGTGGCGTCGCGATTCCACGAGTCCGGCGAGACGCAGTTTGGCCAGGTGCTGGGAGACGGCGGTGCGCGAGGCGCCGCAGGCCTCGGTGAGGCGGCCGACGTCGGCCTCGTCCTCGGCGAGGAGCCACAGCAGGTGCAGGCGGGTGGGGTCGGACAACAGGGCGAAGACCCCGGCCGCCACGGCGATCCGATCCGGATCGAGGGGTGCGGGGTGGGAGAGGCTCGGGGTCGTCCGCCGGTCGTCGCTGGTCCGCATACGCGCAGTCTAGGTCCGCGCGGGCCCTCCGCCGGTGCGGGGCCCGAACGTCGCGCGGCCGCGCGACGGCGGTGGTGTCGTCTATCGTTGATCCGACTCAAACCTCCGCCGTGGGCGGGCCTTTCGGCGTTTCGGCGTCGGACTCTCCACCCTGAGACGCGGACCCCCTGTGCATCGAGGTGGACACCCCCATGACCGACGACAGGCCCGCGCCCGCGGGCTCCGACCGCTCTCCGCAGATCGACACCACCCGGACCCACTCGGCCCGTATCTGGAACTACTGGATGGGCGGCAAGGACCATTACCCGATCGACCGACTGGCGGGCGACGCGGTGGCCGAGGGATTCCCGGAGATCGTGGACCTGGCCCGGACCAGCCGGGAGTTCCTGATCCGCGTCGTGACCCACCTGACGCGCGACGTGGGGATCCGCCAGTTCCTCGACATCGGCACCGGGATGCCCACCGCCAACAACACGCACGAGGTCGCCCAGTCGATCGCCCCCGAGAGTCGTGTCGTCTACGTGGACAACGACCCCCTCGTGCTCGCACACGCGCGCGCCCTGCTGGTCGGCTCTCCCGAGGGGGCCACCGACTACATCGACGCCGACCTGCGCGACCCCGACACCATCCTGGAGCGGGCCGCCGAGACGCTGGACTTCGATCGGCCCATCGCGCTCATGCTCATGGGGATCCTGGGCCACGTCCCCGAGGACGAGGTCCAGCCGATCGTCCGCCGCCTGCTGGACGCCCTGCCCTCGGGCAGCCACCTGGCGAGCTACGACGGCGCCGACACCAGCGAGGCCTACAACGCGGCCATCGAGGTCGGGAACAAGCAGGGCGACGTCCCGTACCTGCTGCGCAGCCCGGAGTTCATCGCGGCCCGCTTCGAGGGACTGGAACTGCTGGAACCCGGCGTCGTCCCCTGCCCCCTGTGGCGCCCCGCGCCCATCGAGGTCGGCACCCGTCGCGGGCTCGACCAGTACGGCGGCGTGGCGCGCAAGCCCTGACGCCGTGACGAGGGGCGCCGAGATGGTCGGAGCCGGAGGCGCGCCGCCGTTCACCGCCACCGAACGGGAACGGCGGGCGTCCACCGGACCGGCCGACCGGGCCGTACGGGTCTCCCGACACGCACGGCCCGGTCAGCGCCGGATCCCGTCCAGGAACCGGATCACCTCGCTCAAGAACCGGTCGTGGGCCTCCAACTGGGCCCAGTGGCCGCACTCGGGCACGCTGACCACGCGGGCGTCCGGCATCAGCGCGGCGGCCCGACGGGAACCGTCGATCGGCACCATCGGGTCCTTCTCACCATGGAAGAAAAGGGTGGGGGCCGTGATGGACGCGACCTCGTCCATCGCGTAGTTGAGCATGGTCCTCCGCCCGATGGTGGCGAGGTTGTAACGGACGAAGGCCAGGGAGGCCCCCGGCGCGATCGCCTCGCGTGCGAACTCCTCGACCACCGGTTCGGGCAACGTGGCGATGTCGTGGACGACGGCGCGCACCAACGGGCGGGTGAACCGCCCGGTGAATCCGCCGAGTGCGACGAGCAGGCGCTCGGGCAACCGGGTCGTCAGCCACGCGGTACCGTGCGCGAAACGGTCGCGCAGGATCGGCACGAGGCCGCCGGGTGCGATGAGCACCAGGCCGTCGACGACTCCGGGGTGCCGTAGCGCCAGCCGCAGCGCCACGTCCCCGCCCATGGACACACCGAACACGACCGCGCCCTCGACGCCGATGGCCGCCATCGTCCGCGCGACGAGATCGGCCTGTTCCCAGGGGCCTCCGACCGGGGGGATCCCGGTGGTCCCTCCGAAACCGGGCAGGTCCACCGCGATGACCCGATGCGTCCTTCCCAGGGGTTCGATGAGTCGGTACCAGGAGATGGCCGCGTTGTCGGTGCCGCCACCGTGGATCAGCACGATCGGCGGTGCGGTCGGCTCTCCGGCGGTCAGGGCCCGGACACGGCCGCCGTCCACCTCGATGAAGCCGACCTCGGCGCCGGGGGGTACGAGCCGTGTCATCGGTGCCCCCAGGTCTCGGCCAGCCGGTCCGCCAGGCGCGCGAAGCACTCCTTGCCCGGGTCGGTGTCCTCGACGTCGGCGTCGGCGGAACGGGCGACCAGCGTTCCCATGGACAGGATGAGGGCGTCCACGTCCTCGTGCGGTGCGGTGGCGGCCAGGCCCACGTTCCACACCGCCAGGTTCACCGCGAGTGCCGAGGCGTCGATGTCGGCGCGCAGCATGCCGGCCTCGGACAACTCCCGGAGGAAGTCGACGCCCAGGACGCCACGGGAGCGATGGAGGGCGGGGCCGTCGGTGCCGAACCCTCCGGGAGATCGGGAGCCCTGGTAGAGCGAGACCAGGAAGGGGCGGTCGTGCATCGCCTTGAGGGAGTGCGCGAACAGTCGTGACAGCAGGCCACCGCGAGGGTCGGTGGCGACCGCCTCGCGCGTGACGTTCAGGGCGAGTCCCATCTCGCGGTCGATGACCGCTCGCAGAAGGGCCTCCTTGCCGCGGAAACGCAGGTAGAGGACCCCTTTCGCCACTCCGGCGCGCGCGGCGATCTCCTCCATCGTGGTGCGTGTCGGGCCGTGCCGGGCGAGCACGTTCGCCGCGGCTTCGAGGATCACGGCGGTATCGACGCTGGGGCGGACCATATTGATGACCTTAATGACTAGGAAGTTGCATTTGGTCATTCAGCTTACCCGGACTTGTCGGGTCTCCATCCATCAATATGTGCGTACTTGCGCATATGTATGATGCGATGCGTCGGCCCCTCTTCTCCACGGTGGTGATCCTGATGTGGCGCGTTCTCGCGGACTCCCCCTCGTATCGGCGGATGTTCACGGCCCAGGTGGTGGCGCTGGGCGGTACCGGCCTGGCGACCGTCGCCCTCGGCCTGCTCGCCTACGACCTGGCCGGTGACCGTGCCGGCGCGGTGCTCGCCACCGCGCTCACCATCAAGATGCTCGCCTATGTCGGTGCCGGACCCCTGCTCACCGCCCTGCTGTACCGCGTACCCCGCCGGGGCGTGCTGGTCGGAGCCGACGCGGTGCGCGCGCTCGCGGTGGGCGTCCTTCCCTGGGCCGACCAGGTGTGGCACGTGTACGTCCTGATCGCGGTGCTCCAATGCGCCTCGGCGGTCTTCACCCCCGCCTTCCAGGCGATCATCCCCGAACTGGTCGACGATTCCGGCTACACCTCGGCGCTGGCCCTCTCACGCCTGGCCTACGACGTCGAAGCCCTGGCCTCGCCCCTGCTGGCCGCCGTCCTGCTCACCGTGCTGCCGTTCCACGTCCTGTTCGCGCTCACCGCGGCCGCCTTCGTCGTCTCCGGGGTCTTGGTGCTCACCACCGGGCTTCCCCCGCGCACCGGTGACCCCCGACGGGCCGCCGCGACGTGGCGGGTCTTCGTCACCGACCGCCGGTTGCGGGCCGTGATCCTCCTCGACCTGGCGGTGGCCGTGGTCACCGCCCTGGTCCTGGTGGACACCGTGGTCCTGGTCCGCGCCCACCTGGGCGGCACCGACACCGGTGTGGCGCTGGCCCTGGCCAGTTTCGGGGTCGGCTCCGTGGTGATCGCCTTCGCCCTGGGCCGGCTGGTGGACCGGTTCGGCACCCGTGCGCTCATGCTCGCCGGCCCCGTCGTGCTCACCGGCGGGACGGCGCTCACGGCGGTCGGGTGGGCACTGGTCCCCGGCCCGGTCGTGCTCGGAGCCGGCTGGGCGGCGCTGGGGGCGGGCTGCTCCCTGATCGCCGCCCCCGCCGGTCGGGTGCTGCGCGACGCCGCCCCCGAGGGCGGCCTGGCGGGGGTGATGGCCGCTCGCTTCGCCCTCTCCCACGCCTGGTTCCTCGTCACCTATCCCCTGGCCGGTCTGGCCGGAGGCCTGGACCCCGTGGTGGCCTTCGCCGGCTCGGCGCTCGCGGTCGGGGCGTGCGGAACCGCGGCGGCCCTCCTGTGGCGTCCCGGTCGGCTCTCCCGGGCCTGACCCGGGTGGTGCGCGCTGCCCGCCGACGGGCCGGTCAGCGCTCGGCGCGTCGGTCCGGGGCCGGGGTGCCCCAGCCGTCACCGAGGGCCTCGGGCACCAGGTCGAGGTGGCGCAGGAAGCAGCGCAGCAGGCCCTCGACATCGGTGCTCCCCGAGAGCTCCCACTCCCCGTGGCCGTTGTTGAGCGCTGCGAAGAACACCGCCGCCACCAGTGCGGGCCGGGGGTCGACCGGGTCCGCGCCGGTGCGCTCGGCGATCGCCTCGGTCAGCCGGGCCTGCCGGCGCCGACAGTAGTTCACGTTGGTCCGGATCAGCTCCGGGCTCTGGGTGATCAGCTCGGCCGCGCTGCCCTTGATGTGGTGCATCGACTCGCGTTCCACGTACTCCCAGTGGTCGCGCATCGCGTTGCACAGGGCGCGGAAGGGCGGCTCGTCGGCGGGGCGGGCGAGCAGGTGCTCGATGAGCAGCAGGTCGACGCTCTCCAGCGCCTCCAGGACCAGGTCCTCCTTGGTGGCGAAGTACCGGAAGAGCGTGCGCTGTGAGACCCCGGCGCGGGAGGCGATCTCCTCCGTGGTGGTGCGCTCGAAGCCCTGTTCGTGGAACAGGCGCAGCCCCGTCTCGATGAGCGTTCTGCGCGTACGGGCCTTCTTGAACTCGCGCAGTCCGGGACGGTCGTCCCCGGAGACCGCCCCGAGGGGATCGGGGCTCGTCGTGCTCATGGACGTGCCTCCCGCCTGTTCCGCGCCCGCCCGGTGCGGTCGCTCCTGACCGGAGGATATCCCCAGGGGACTGTGGTGACAGTCACTGCAAAAAGTCAGTGGCTGACAAGTGTCAGTGGCTGTCATAATCTTGGAGAATCCGAACGAACGCTCAGGGGGACCCATGACGACACGGACCACGGCACCACCGGCGCGGGAGACGCCCGGCTGGACGCGCGGCCCCTGGGCGACACTCGTCGCCATCGCGTTCGGAGTGATGATGGTGGCCCTGGACGGCACGATCGTGGCGGTGGCCAACCCCGCCATCGGCGCGTCCCTGGGAGCCTCCCTGGCCCAGCTCCAGTGGGTCACCCACGGCTACCTGCTGGGCCTGGCGGTCTTCCTCATCACCGCGGGCAAGCTCGGTGACCGGTTCGGCCACCGCCGGGTCTACCTCACGGGCGTGGTCGGCTTCGTCGCCGCCTCGGTGGCCATCGCCCTGTCCTCGGGCGTCATCATGCTGGTGGCCTTCCGCATCGCACAAGGGATTTTCGGCGCCCTGCTCCTGCCCTCGGCGATGGGCCTGCTGCGCTCGGTCTTCCCGCCGAGCCGGCTCGGACGGGCCTTCGGTGTGTTCGGCAGCCTCATCGGCGCCTCGACGGCCGCCGGACCCATCGTCGGCGGGCTGCTCGTCGGCACCCTGGGCTGGGAGGCCGTCTTCTACATCAACGTGCCGGTCGGCGCCGTCGCCCTGGGCCTGGGCCTGTGGCTGATCGCGCCCAACAAGGCCACCGATCCCGGCAGCCGCATGGACCTTCCCGGCATCGTGCTCATCAGCGTCGCCATCTTCGCCCTGGTGTGGGCGCTGGTCGAAGCGCCGGCCGTGGGCTGGACACACCCGGTCACCCTGGCCTCCCTGGGGGCCGCGCTGGTCTTCGGCCTGGCGTTCGTGCTGTGGGAACGTCGTCCCGAACAGCCGCTCCTGCCGCTCGCCCTCTTCGCCGACCGGTCGGTGTCCATCGGCGTCCTGCTCACCGTGGCGATGGCCGTGAGCCTCATGGGCTCCTTGTTCTTCGTCGCCTTCTATCTCCAGGGCGTGCGCGGGATGAGCCCCGCGCAGACCGGCCTCCAGATCATCGCCATGACCGCCACCATGGCGATCACCTCGCCGCTGGCGGGCCGCCTGCTGGACCGGGTCGGGGCCAAGGCCCCCACCACGGCGGGCCTGCTGTCGGCGGCGATCGGCATGTTCATGCTCGCCGGACTGAACGGTGTCACCGGGGCGGTGTACACGTCCATCGCGTTCGTGCTGCTGGGCGCAGGCCTGAGCCTGGTGATGACCGGCGCGACCGCCGCGATCATCGGCAACGCCCCGGTGCGGCTGGCCGGCGTCGCCTCCGCGCTCCAGCAGGCCGCGATGCAGCTCGGCGGTTCCCTGGGCACGGCCGTGCTGGGCGCGGTGATGTCGGGCACCATCGTCACGACCCTGCCCGGTCACCTCACCGCGGCCGGACAGGACGCGCCCTCCGCCGCCGAGCTCGCCTCGACGCAGAGCACGGTCGCCCAAGGCGGTGCGGTGATCCCCGAGGGGTCCGCCGCCGAGGTCGCCGACGCCATCACGCGGGCGAGCAACCTCGCCTTCCTGGAGGGCCTGCGGTTGGCCTTCCTCATCGCCGCCGCCGTGCTCGTGGCCGGGGCGATCCTGGCGCTGTTCATGCGCTCGGGAAGGATGCGGGACGACGCTCCCGGCATGCACGTCTGACCCCTGGCAGGAGGACGGGGGCGGGCGTCGGGCCCGCCCCCGTCCGTGCTCAGGTGGTGTAGTCGGCGTTGATGCGGATGTAGCCCTCGGTCAGGTCGCACCCGTACGCGGTGAACCCCCCTTCGGAGATGCCCAGGTCCACCGAGATCACGACCTCGTCGCCCTTCATGTGCTCCGCCGCCCGCGCCAGCACCTCGTCGGTGTTCTCCGCCGGGTAGGTCTCCACGTCGCCGAAGAGGATCCGGGTCCTCTCCGGCAGGATGTCGGTCTCCTCCGAGCACTTGCCGACCGCCATCGCCACCCGTCCCCAGTTGGGGTCGGCGCCGTGCACCGCCGTCTTCACCAGCGGGGAGTTCACGATCGCCTTGGCCACCCGCTTGGCCTGGAGGTCGTCACGCGCACCCGTCACGCGCACCTCCAGCAGCTTGCTCGCGCCCTCGCCGTCGGAGGCGATCATCCGCACCAGCGCCAGCGCCACCTCGAACAGCGCCGCCTCGAACCCGACCGTGTCCACGGCCCCGGCCAGACCGTTGGCGAAGATCGCCGCCGAGTCGCTGGTGGAGGTGTCGCCGTCGATGCTCAGCGCGTTGAAGGTGCGGTCCACGACCCGGCGGAACACCTCGTCCAACAGCGGCTGCTCGATGTCGGCGTCGGTGAAGAACCACGCCAGCATCGTCGCCATGTCCGGCTCGATCATGCCCACGCCCTTGGCGATCCCGGTCAGGGTCGCGTTCCCCACCTTCGCCGAGGCGATCTTGGGATGGGTGTCGGTGGTCATCATCGCCGCCGCCGCCCGGTCCAGATCGGCCGGCGGGAACTCCTCGGGCAGCGCGTCCAGGTGGGCGCGGACCTTGTCCATCGGGTAGGGGCGGCCGATCACGCCGGTCGAGGCGACCAGGATCTCGTCCGATCCGACCCCCGCCGCCTCGGCCACCCGCTCCTGGAGCTCGCGGGCGTTCTCCTCTCCCGTGCCCCCGGTCGCCACGTTGGCGTTGCGGGCGATCACGGTGACGCCCCGGGCCAGGCCGTCGGCCGCCGCGCGTCGGCTGAGCAGCACGCTCGGACCCGCGAACCGGGATCGGGTGAACACGGCCGACACGTGCGCGGGCACCTCGGAGACCACCGCGAAGAAGTCGTCGTTGGGATCCTTGATCCCGATGTTCCCGGCGACACCGCGGAAACCGGCGGGAACGGGGGTGTTGCTGCTCAATCGTCCTCCTCGGAACTCGTGGGCGCCAGACTACTCCGGTCGGCGACGGTGCCCTGATTACGGCCCTGACCTGCGAGGGTTTCGTCCTGTGCGGACTCCGGCACGGTGTGACAACAGGTGGATGACGGGGTATCCGCCGAGTGAGTCGACAACATCCGGGGGAGGCGTGTGGTGCGTGATGGGGACTGGCTCACGGAGACGGGGGCACGGATCCGCGGTGTCCTGAAGGTGATGGTGGACGCGGGCTGGCTGCCCGGCGGCGCCGCCGTCATCGGAACCGGGGGGATGTGGGAGTTCGTCGCGGTCGGCCGGATCAACGAGGAGAGCGACACCGCTCCGGACGTCGCCTACGACGTGGCGAGCCTGACGAAGATGATGGCGACATGGCCGCTGGTCGGCCAGGCGGTCGCCGAGGGCATGCTGGATCTGGACGCCCCGATGTCCGAATACCTGCTCGTGGACGACCTGCCCGGGGCGGGCATCACCGCCCGGCAGATCCTCACCCACACCAGCCGGCTCAACCCGGTGACCTGGTTGGAGAGGTACGTCGGCACCGAACAGGACCTGTCGGAGGCGATCCTGGCCGATCCGCTGGAGGAACCCGGGCACCGGTACGTCGACCGCGGGTTCATCCTGCTCGGCCTGCTGCTGGAGCGCCTGTACGGCACCGGTCTGGAACGGTTGGCCGCCGACCTGTGGGACGAGCTGGGCCTGCGGTCCACGTCGTTCGGCCCGTTGGCCCGATCGCCGGGGGTGGCGCCCACCGAACGACGGCTGCCGGGGGCGGCGCCCGCCTGGGGCGTGGTGCACGACGAGGCCGCGGCGCTCATGGGCGGGGTGGCCGGGCACGCGGGGGCGTTCACGACCGCCATCGACCTGGGCGCCTTCGCCCGGGAGATGCTGCGCATCCACGACGGCGGCGAGGGCCCGGTTCCGTCGTCCTTCGTGAAGGCGAGCTGGCGGCCGCACGTGGACGCCGGTCAACGGCTGTCACGCGGGCTGGGCTGGCTGGTCACACCGGAGGGAGTGGTGTACCACAACGGTTTCACCGGGACGAGTCTGTTCATGCACCCGACCAGCGGCCGCTACGTGGGCGTGCTGACCAACGCCGTGCACTACGGCCGGGACCGCACCGGCCTGGCGGACCTGAGATCGGCGGCCCGATCGGCCGTCTCGCCCCAGGCGCACGACTCGACCCCGTGAGCCGGGATCGCTCGGATCAGCGCCGGTTCAGGGCGTCGGCCACGTCGCCGAGGAACTCCGCCAGCCCGCCCGGACCCGGAACCACCAGGTCGGCGGCCTCGGCGACCTCGGTCACCTCACTGGAGGAGGAGCACACGGTCAGGCCGGGGACGCCGGTCGTGCGCAGCCGCGTCACGGCCGCGAACGCGGGCAGGTCGCCCAGGTCGTCACCGGCGTACAGGACCGCCCCGGCGGCGCGTTCGTCCACCAGCGCGGAGAGGGCCCCGCCCTTGTCCACACCCTGTGGACGGAGTTCGATGACCATCCGCCCCGGCTCCACCCGCAACCCCGCCCGCTCGGCCAGTGCGGACAGGTGCGGGGCGAGCAGGGTCAACGCCGCCTCGGGGTCGGCGGTGCGCCGGGTGTGCACGGCCAGCGAGCGGCCCTTGTCCTCGATCCAGGTGCCCTCGGGGGCGTCCAGGGAGTCGATGAGGACCGGCAGTTCACTCCGGACCAGGGCCACCCCGGGCGGCGGGTCGGCCGCGACGACCCGGCCGTCCATCCAGCGCTCGGCGCCGTAGTGGCCCAGCACGATGATGCCCGGGACCCGGTCCAGGCCGCCCAGGCGGAGGGCGGTGTCGGCCGGACGACCGGTGACGACGGCGATCGTGCCGAGCCGTCCGGCCAGGTCGACGAGCCGGTCCACGATCCCCGGGTAGGGGGCCGAGGTGCGTGGATCGTCGACGATGGGCGCGAGGGTCCCGTCGAAGTCGAAGGCGGCCAGGGCCTTGGCGGGATCGGTCAGCACGGCGTCGAGCGCGGCGCGCCCCTCGTGCGTGCTCGGTACGGGCAGCGGCATGGCGGACCTTTCCGGGCGGGCTCTTCCGGTCTTCCAACCTAGCCGGGACCGGTGAACGGGGGGTGGACTTCCGAGAGATGGGGGAACCGGTGCCGGGCGTCCGTCCCGCGTTCCGCCGTCGCCCGGCGGGACCGATGCGCCGTGGCGCACCGCGAGAGAGGAGAGGGGCGGGTGCGCACCGGTGGTGCGCACCCGCGTTTTTCTCCACCGTTGGTGCGGTTTCGGACCTCGGGTCGCATCCATGAAGGTTCAGGCATGGAGCGACCGAAAAGGGGCCTCAGAGTCGGATGCCCAGCCGGCGCGCGTTGCGTTGACGCTGCCGGTCGGCGCGCACCCGACGCAGCCGCTTGACCGTCATGGGGTCGAAGGCCAGTGCTTCGGGGCGATCGACCAGCCCGTTCAGCAACTGGTAGTACCGCGTGGCGGAGAACCCGAACTCGTTGCGGATCGCCTGTTCCTTGGATCCCTCGAACTTCCACCACTGGCGTTCGAAGGCGAGGATGCGCTGATCGCGTTCGGCGAGGGCCGACGGACCGTCTCCGGTCGGACCGATATTCGGCATGGGACACCCCCTGGACGGGAAATTGGTTTGTCCGGATCGGCCCGACACATGCTAGCGACTCGACATGCCGGATGCGGAGCGGAAAACCCAGGACTGGCAGCGGGGCTACAGTTGCCTTTCCTACCCTCACGGTCACTTGTCCACGCCGGAAACCTGTGCTCATGACAGAATTGCACTGGTACAGGGAGCAAAGTTCGAGGGGGGCTTGTCGTGCTCGGGGGCATCTGCCGTAACGAGAACCACACCGGGATCGCCGCCATCGTCGCGGCGACCGTTCTCGGTCTCACCGCCGCCCCCGCGGCGGCCGACGGGGTCCCCGACTTCCGCCCCGAACAATGGGGGTTGCAGTCCGTCAACGCCCAGGAACTGTGGTCGGAAACACAGGGACAGGGAATCACGGTGGGCCTGCCCGGGGCGTCGGTCTACGACGATCACCCCGACCTGGTCGACAACATCACCATCGACGACGAGTTCGGGGCCAACGACGGGGACGCCGAGACCGGCAGTGCCGCGGCCGCCCTGGTGGCCGGTCACGGGCACGGCATGGACGCCGACGGCGGTGTGCTCGGCGTGGCCCCCGACTCCGGGCTGCTGATCATCCCCACCGAGGGCCGGCTGGCCGCCGCCGTGCGCCACGCCGCCGAGTCCGGCGCCCAGGTCGTCCTGCTGCCAGAGATCCCCGAGGGGGCCGACCTCACCGGGGCCACGCGCGACGCCGTCGCCATGGGCACCCTCGTGGTCGGCCCGGCCGGGGGCGCCGCCGACCCCAACGTGCTGGCCGTCGGCGGAATCGACGAGAACGCCGCACTCATCCCGGACTCGCCCGAACCCGGGGTCATGGAACTGGTGGCCCCCGGCGCCGACCTGGAGACCGCGGGGCCCGACATGGGTCAGGCCCAGGTGACCGGCACGGAGTACGCGGCGGCGATGACGGCCGGGGCCGCCGCCCTGTTGCGCTCGGCCTACCCGCAACTGCGCCCGGAACAGGTCCGCGCCGCGTTGGTGGAGGGCGGACAGGAGGGGCCTGACGGGCTTCCGAGCCTGCACCTGCCCGGGGCGCGGGCCCTGGCGGCCGGGGACGCCCAAGACCTCCCCCTCGTCGACCAGGACCTGGCCGACCGGGCCGACGAGGGCGGCGGAGTCCCGATATGGGCGTGGTTCGTCACGGGCGGTGCCGTGCTGCTCTTCGGAGTGGCCCTGGTCGTGGTGTGGGTGCGCCGCTCCAACGCCGACCCCTACGGGGTCAAGGCCCAACGCGCCTTGGACGAGGCCGAGATCGCCGACGAACGCGCGGCCGAGGCCCGGCCCGCCTCCCGGCGCAAGAAGGGCGGACGCCGCCGTAGGGGCTGACGCCGGGTCGGGGAGGGCCGACACCGGGGGCCGGCCCTTCACGTCTTCGGGAGCGGTGCGCGACGCACACCCATCGGTGGTGTCGACGCGCTTCGGCGGGAACGCCGAAGCCGTGTCCGTGCCCGCCCCGGGACCGCTCCGCGAACCCGACGAGGCCGACCACGGGCGCTCGGAGCGGCACGTGAGGGGGCGGGGTCCCGGTCGGCCCGTCCGGTCGTGCGGGCGGCCCCTCCCGGTCGCCGCGCCGGAGTGACCGACGGTGATCGGGTCGGGTAAAGGGCGTGAAGAAAACGGGGAAAAGCATGGGAAAAAGCGCGTCGAATTCTCTCTATGCGTATCTGCCGTGTTGCTCTCAGTGGGATCCGCCGTGTTCGGCGGTGTTACGAATACACGTGCATATGTAAGCGACGCCCGATGCCCTTGACGTGGGAGGCGAACCGGAGAACCCTTTGTTGAATGTCACCCCTCGAAGCGTCACCGTTGCCCTCACGAGGTGAACCGCGGATCGAGGTCGCCCCTGAGCACCGCAACCTCGTCAACGGCCGGGTCCACATCTCCGACTACGACCCCAAGTGGCCCTACCTGTTCGAGCGCGAGTCCGGGCGCGTCCACGGGGCACTCGGCGACCGCGTCCTGCTCTTCGAGCACGTGGGCTCCACCTCGGTCCCGGGACTGCCCGCCAAACCCTGTGTCGACCTGCTGCTCGTCGTCGCCGACTCCGCCGACGAACCCGCCTACCTCCCCGACCTGGAGGCCGTCGGGTACACCCTCGTCATCCGCGAGCCCGACTGGTACGAGCACCGCGTCCTCAAGGGGCCGGGGATCAACCTCAACCTGCACGTCTTCAGCGAGGGCTGTTCGGAGGGCGAGCGGATGCGCCGGTTCCGCGATCACCTCATCGCGAACCCCGCGGCCCGCGACCGCTACGTCGCGGTCAAACGGGAACTGGCCGAACGCACCTGGGAACGGATCCAGGACTACTCCGACGCCAAGTCCGGGATCATCCGCGAGATCCTCATCGAGGCCGGGGCGCCCAGCGCCGACGACTGACCGATTCGGGGGTCGGCCCAGGGCGGGCGCGACCCCCGCGGTCATCGCCCTCGGGCCAGGGTGACCAGCACCCCCGCGGACAGCACGGCCCACACCAGGCAGTAGAGACCGAACGGCGTTCCCCCGGAACCGGTGAACACATCCCGGCCGACCATGACGACCGCGCCCACCGTCGCCATCAGCGCCACCGCGCCCACCGGCGGCAGCGACAGCCACCGGGGCGCCCGCCGGGCCGCCGGCAGCGCACACGCCGCGAACAGCAGGACGACGACCAGCCCCACCCCGGCGTTGGCCCACTGGGCCGCGGCCACCTCACCGGGACCGTGGGCGGCGTACGACGCGGCCCCCACCTCCGGGCCACCGGTCACACCCAGCCGACCCGCGAGGGCGTACTCCACCTTGGAGACGACGTAGAGCAGGGACCACGAGGCGGCGGCCACCGCCCAGGGGGTCGCGCGGGAACGGGGGTCGGCGGCGGCGCGGGCGGGTCGGGGGTCCATGCGTTCCAGCCTTCCCCACGACCCGACCGTCCACCTCCCCCGCGCGGGGGAGACCGACCTCCCGTCGGGGCCTCAGCCGAGGGAGCGCAACTGGTCCTGGAACCACCGGCGCGGCGGCAGCGCCATCGCGGCCTCGGCCAGCCGCTCGCGTCGCCTCCGTCGCTCCTCGGGGGGCATCGACAGCGCCCGGTGCAGGGCCCGCGCCGTCTCCACGGTGTCGTAGGGGTTGACCGTCAGGGCGTCCTCGCCCAGCTCGTCGGCGGCGCCCGCCTCCCGCGACAGCACCAGCACGGAGTCCCGCTCCGACAGCACCGGGCCCTCCTTGGCGACCAGGTTCATCCCGTCCCGGATCGGGTTGACCAGCAGCACGTCCGCCAACTGGAACGACGCGAGCGAACGCGGGTAGTCGTCGTTGACCTCCAGGACCAGCGGCGTCCAGTCGGCGGTCGCGAACTCCGCGTTGATCTCCTTGGCCACCCGCAGCACCGAGTCGGTGTACTCGCGGTATTCGGGGACGTCGCCCCGGCTGGGGTAGGCGAACGCCAGGTGGGTCACCCGGCCGTGCCACTCCGGGTGGGAGCGCAGCAGCTCCCGGTACGCCTCCAGGCCCCGCACGATGTTCTTGGAGAGTTCGGTCCGGTCGACCCGCACGATCAGCTTCCGGTCGCCGACCAACTCCTCCAGCATCTCCCGGCGCACCCCGACCAGCGGTTCGGCGGCGCTCTCGCGCAACCCCGCCTCGTCGGCGCCCAGCGCGTGCACGCCCACCCGGATGATCCGGCCGCCGTACTCCACGGTCCTGCTCCCGAGGTCCACGTCCGCGCGCAGGATCTCCGCGCAGCAGCGCAGGAAGGCGTCGGCCCAGCGCGGGCTGAGGAACCCCAGCCGGTCGGCGCCGAGCATGCCCGTCAACAGATCCCGGGCGATGTCGTCGGGCA
Organism: Nocardiopsis sp. N85; assembly: GCF_028882275.1. Lineage (GTDB taxonomy): Bacteria > Actinomycetota > Actinomycetes > Streptosporangiales > Streptosporangiaceae > Nocardiopsis > Nocardiopsis lambiniae. The sequence goes on along the minus strand of NZ_JARBUT010000002.1, from coordinate 281,590 downwards.
GCATCCGGAAGTACTCCGGCGGCGCCCACGGGGTGTGCGAGAAGTGCGCGATGCGCAGGTCCGGGCGGCGGGCCCGCAGGACGCGCGGCACGAGGGCCAGGTGGTAGTCCTGCACGGCCACGCGGGCGTTGTCGGCGGCACCGGCCACCAGCGCCTCGGCGAAGGCGTTGTTGTAGGCGGTGTAGTCCTCCCACGACCGTCGGAACCCGGAGCCGAACGAGGGCTTGTTCGGGGTGTCGTACAGCATGTGCTGCACGAACCACAGGGTCGAGTTGGCGATCTCGGTGTAGGCGCCCTTGAGCGTCTCCTCCGGGATGTCCAGCATGTGGACCCGCATGCCCTCCAGGTCGTACCGCAGGTCCAGCCGTGCCTCGGGGGACTCGGAGGCGGCCCGCCGGTCGGCGTCCGACAGGGCGGCGCACACCCAGACGCCGTCGACCTCGGTGGCCACCGAGATCATGCCGGAGACGAGCCCACCGCCACCGCGGCGGTGCTCCAGGGAGTCCTCGTCGGTGATCGAGAAGGACACGGGTCCTCGGTTGGAGGCGATGAGGATCTGCGCCTTGTCCACGTGGTCGTCCTCTCGGAATGCGCGAAACGGTCTCGGTGCCGAAGGATACGGAAACGGCCCCCGGGGCCCGTGACCCGCCCGGCTCGGGGAACGGACGGTGAACGGAGGAGGACGCACCCTAGGTCTCGCCTGTCGACGCGCGCCCCAAACCCCCATCAGGTCATCGGAGTGCGACGTCACGCGTACGAAACAGAGCACGTGCACCGCCCCGGCCCCGATCAGTGCCGTCTCACCATGTGAGTCGGTTCGTGTTACCCGGATCACGCACGATGGAAAACCGGTCAACACGTCCGTTACAGTGACCGTGCCGGGTCCGGAAGGGGCCGGCGGAGAACACCACAACTTCATATTGCTCATCCAGAGGGGTGGAGGGACCGGCCCTGCGAAGCCCCGGCAACCATCTCGGCGTACATCGACACTCGCGGATCTCGCGAGGCGGCCGGGACAGGTGCCAACTCCGGCCTGGGGACAAAGTGTCCACCAGGGAAGATGAGGGGAGACGCCTCGCCATGGCGATGACCGCCACCGCACCCACCTCCGTCCGCGCCTTCGGCCCCGGTATCGCGCTGTCCTGTCGCGAATGCGGCGAGCGCTACGACCTCGCCCCCCGGTTCGCCTGCGAATTCTGTTTCGGCCCCCTAGAGGTGGCCTACGACTTCGGCACCGTCACCCGCGCCGACATCGAGAGCGGCCCCAACAACATCTGGCGCTACCGGCACCTCCTGCCCGTCCCGGCGAACGTGGCCGAGCTGCCCAACATGAACCCCGGGCTGACCCCCCTGGTCAAGGCCGACCGCCTCGCCGCCGAACTGGGCCTGGACTCCCTGTACGTCAAGGACGACTCCGGTAACCCCACCCACTCCTTCAAGGACCGTGTGGTCGCCATCGCGGTCGAGGCCGCCCGCACCTTCGGGTTCACCACGCTGTCCTGCTCCTCCACCGGCAACCTGGCCGGCGCCGTCGGCGCGGCCGCCGCACGGGCCGGGTTCGAGTCCTGCGTGTTCATCCCCGCCGGTCTGGAGGACGCCAAGGTGGTCATGGCCGCCGTCTACGGCGGCAAGGTCGTGGCCATCGACGGCAACTACGACGACGTCAACCGGTTCTGCTCCGAGCTCATCGGTGACGAGGCGGGCGAGGGCTGGGGCTTCGTCAACGTCAACCTGCGCCCCTACTACGGCGAGGGCTCCAAGACGCTGGCCTACGAGATCGCCGAACAGCTCGGGTGGCGCCTGCCCGAGCAGATCGTCGTCCCCATCGCCTCCGGCTCGCAGCTCACCAAGATCGACAAGGGCTTCCAGGAGCTGATCAAGCTGGGCCTGGTGGAGGACCGGCCCTACCGGATCTTCGGCGCGCAGGCCACTGGATGCTCCCCGGTCGCGCGGGCCTGGGAGAAGGGGCTGGACGTCATCCAGCCCGTCAAGCCGGACACCATCGCCAAGTCGCTGGCCATCGGCAACCCGGCGGACGGGCCGTACGTGCTCGACATCGCCCACCGCACCGGCGGTTCGGTGGAACACGTGGACGACGTCGAGATCGTCGAGGCGATCGCGCTGCTCGCCCGTACCGAGGGCATCTTCGCCGAGACCGCCGGCGGTGTCACCACCGGTGTGCTCCGCAAGCTGGTCCGCGAGGGGCGGCTCGACCCGAAGGCCGAGACGGTCGTCCTCAACACCGGTGACGGTCTCAAGACCCTCAACGCCGTCGACGCCGGCGTGACGGCCACCATCGCGCCGTCTCTGAAGGCGTTCACCGAGGCCGGCCTGGCCTGACCCTTCGCCCCCGGGGCGGCGCCACGCCCCGGGGCCCTCCTCCCCACGACCACGAGAGAGAAACGCCATGAGCGCCAGCGTCCGCGTGCCCACCATCCTGCGCACCTACACCGACGACGCCGCCGAGGTGACCGCCCAGGGCGGCACCCTCGCCGAGATCCTCGACGATCTGGAGGCCAACCACCCCGGCATCCGGGCGCGCATCCTGGACGACAACGGCAAGGTGCGCCGTTTCGTCAACGTCTACGTCGGTGACGAGGACGTGCGCTTCGCGAAGGGGCTCCAGACCGAGATCGCCGACGGCGCGAACATCTCGATCATTCCGGCGGTCGCGGGGGGCTGATCCCCCCACCCTCCACCACCCGGGGCCTTCGGCGCCGTCCCCCGAACTCCGTCGGCTCGCGAGACCCGGCGGCTCCCCGGCCCCGCGCCCTCTCCGGAGGACGCGGGGCCGCCCTCGTCCCGGGGCGGGCCGGGGAGCGCGGTCGGCGGACCGGGCGAAAACCTTTGCCCGTCGGCGGCGGACCCCACTACGGTGCCGCCATGGACATCGAGATCAGGGATATCCGGGGCGACGACCGCGAGACTCTGCTGGAGCTGTCGCTGCGGGCCTGGGAGCCGGTGCACGCCTCGCTGCGCGAGGCGCTGGGCGCGGTCCTCTACGACCGGATGATCCCCGACTGGCGGGTGAGTCGGCGGGCGGCGGTCGCGGACGCCATCGATGATGGGGAGACCCTCGTGCGGGTGGCCCTGCGGGAGGGGGAGATCGCCGGGTTCTACGCCGTGCGGATCCGATCCGAGGAGGACATGGGCGAGGTGACCCTGCTGGCCGTGGACCCCGATCACCAGCGGGCCGGGGTGGGGGTCGCGCTCACCGGGCACGCCGTGGACCTGATCCGTGACCAGGGCATGGGCGTCGCCATGATCGAGACCGGCGGGGACGAGGGCCACGCCCCGGCCCGACGCGCCTACGAGAAGGCGGGGCTCGCCCCCCTGCCGATCGTTCGCTACTTCCAGGCGCTGTGAGCGGGGCCGAACCGGTCCCGCACCGAGTGGTCGCCGCTTCGACGGCGGGTCTTAACCTGGAGTCCCACAGGGGATCTTCGGATGAGGCGGCGATGTCGGCGACGCGGTTGTTGGTGCTGGGTGTGGTGCGCATGTCGGGGCGCGCTCACGGGTATCGGGTCGGCCGCGAACTCATGGACTGGGGCGCCTCGGAGTGGGCCAACGTCAAGTGGGGGTCGATCTACCACGCGCTGCGCAAGCTCACCGCCGAGGGCCGGTTGCGCGAGTTCACCGCCGAGGGCGACGAGGTGGTGGACCGGATCTCGTACGAGATCACCGGGGAGGGCGAGGCCGAGCTGCACCGGCTGCTGCGCAAGGCGCTCTCCCACACGGGTGACGATCACGCGCTGCTGTGCGCCGGGGTCACCCTGATGACCTCCCTGCCGCGTGCGGAGGTCGTCTCCCTGCTGGAGGAGCGGATCGCCGGACTGGAGGAGAGCGGTGTCCGGACACCGGAGGCCGCCCGGGGGAGCACCGGGGAGTGGGACGGGCCCGAGCACGTGCGCCCGCTCTTCACCCTGTGGCGGATGGCCGTGGACATGGGCATCGAGTGGAGCCGGGGGCTGATCCGCGAGCTGGAGGAGGGGCGTTACACGATGGCCGACGACAGCCCGTCCGCCTTCGGCCTGCCGCCGGTCGGGGCACCGCGGGGCTGAGGGCCGGCCCGCCGGCCCGCCGGCCCACCGCGCGCCGCCCTCCGGGGAGTGCTCCGCGGCCGACCCCGACCTCGATATTAAAACTTGAATATGGCTGCGGTGTTGGGCAGACTCGACCACGTTCAACTGTGAAGAGGAGTCGCGGATGATCCGGACACGGGATCTCACCAAACACTTCCGCGTGGGTCGGGAGACCCTCGAAGCGGTCCGAGGGATCGACATCGACATCGCCGCGGGCGAACTCGTCGCCCTCCTCGGTCCCAACGGCGCGGGCAAGTCCACCACCCTGCGGATGCTCACCACCCTGCTCGAACCCACCTCGGGCACCGCCGTCGTCGCCGGTCGCGACGTGCTCACCGAACCCGCCGAGGTGCGCCGCCGGATCGGGTTCGTCGGCCAGGGCCACGGTGCGGGGGAGGACCAGCGCGCCGGAGAGGAGCTCTACACCCAGGGGCTGCTCTACGGGCTGGACCGGGCCACCGCCCGGCGCCGCACCGCCGACCTGCTCGACATGCTCGAACTGTCCGGCACCACCGACCGTGAGGTCACCAAGCTCTCCGGCGGGCAGCGCCGACGCCTCGACATCGCCATGGGACTCGTCCACGAACCCCCGCTGCTGTTCCTGGACGAGCCCTCCACCGGACTGGATCCGCACAGCCGGGCCAACCTGTGGGAGCACATCACCCGCCTGCGCGAGCGCACCGGCACCACGATCGTGCTCACCACCCACTACCTCGACGAGGCCGATGAGGCGGCCGAACGGATCCTGGTCATCGACCACGGCAGGGTCATCGCCGACGGCACCGCCGACGAACTCAAGGGCGGGGTCTCCGGCGACCTCGTCACGTTCACCGTCGCCGACGAGACCGCCGCGCCCACCGGCGCGAAGATCGCCGGGAACCTCTCCGGTGCCGGCGAGGTCGAGATCGTCACCGGCCGGGAGACCGAGGTGCGCCTGCGGGTCGAACGCGGTGACACGGTCCTGCCCGACCTGCTGCGGGCCCTGGACTCCGCCGGGGTCCCCCTGGCCTCGGTGCGGGTGCAGCGCCCCACCCTCGACGACGTCTTCCTGACCCTGACCGGCCGCAGCCTGCGGGAGGAGAACCCGTGACCACCGACATCGCCACCGCCCGACCCTCCGTCATCCGGGACACCGGGCTGATCTTCGCCCGCCAGATGCGGCCCCTGCTGCACCGGCCGGTGTTCCTGCTGTTCGGCATGCTCCAGCCGATCCTGTACCTGGTGCTGTTCTCGCCCCTGCTCACCGGCCTGGCCGGGGCCCAGGGGCAGAACCCCTGGCAGTGGTTCGTACCCGGACTGCTGGTCATGCTCGCCCTGTTCACCGCCGGGTTCGCCGGGTTCGGGCTGCTGCCGGAGATCGCCTCCGGGGCGCACGAACGGCTGATGGCCACGCCGGCGAGCCGGGTGGCGCTGCTGCTGGGCCGGGTACTGCGCGACGTGTCCGTCATGGCCGTGCAGATGACGCTCGTCGTCGTGCTGGTCGTGCCCTTCGGGTTCCGCGTCCCCCTCCTCGGGTTCGTCGTCGGCCTCCTCCTGCTCGTCGTGCTGGGGATCGGCCTGTCGGCGCTGTCCTACCTGGTCGCGCTCAAGGTCGGGCAGACCTACGTGTTCGCCTCCATCGTCCAGACCGCCGTCATGCCGCTGATGCTGCTGTCGGGCGTGCTGCTGCCGATGGACCTGGCGCCGGGCTGGCTGTACACACTGTCGCGGCTCAACCCGATCGCGTACGTGGTCGACGCCGAACGCGCCCTGTTCGCCGGTGAGTGGTCGGCCGCCGTGGGCATCGGCTGGGCGGTGGCCCTGATCCTGACCGTCCTCGTGCTGGGCCTGGGCTCCCGCGCGATGCGTCGGATCTCCGCCTGAGTCCGTCCGCCCGAAGCGGAGAAACCTGAGGTCATGGGGCGTTTGCGCAGGTAGATGCATGATGAAGAGGTGGTGGAATCGTGACCACATCGTTTGCACTCTCCCATGCCGAGTGCTAAAAAGGGATCTGGTTAGCACTCGCCCAGGCTGAGTGCTAAACCGGATCGAGGCTGCGAGATCGCGGCCCCCGGCAACAGGGTCGCCGGTGGGTCCGCGGTCGTCCGTCGCGGGCGCACGCCTCGTCCCATCGCGTATCAGCCCGGTCACGGGAGGACAAGAACTCAATGGCAGCCAAACTGATCGCGTTCGACGAGGAGGCCCGTCGCGGCCTCGAGCGCGGAATGAACCAGCTCGCGGACGCCGTCAAGGTCACGCTCGGCCCCAAGGGTCGCAACGTCGTCCTGGAGAAGAAGTGGGGCGCCCCCACCATCACCAACGATGGTGTCTCCATCGCCAAGGAGATCGAGCTCGAAGACCCGTGGGAGAAGATCGGGGCCGAGCTCGTCAAGGAGGTCGCCAAGAAGACCGACGACGTCGCGGGTGACGGCACCACCACCGCCACCGTGCTGGCCCAGGCGCTCGTACGCGAGGGCCTGCGCAACGTCGCCGCCGGTGCCAACCCGGTCGGTCTCAAGCGCGGCATCGAAGCCGCCGTGGCGCGCATCAGCGAGGAGCTGGGCAACCTCTCCAAGGAGATCGAGACCAAGGAGCAGATCGCCTCCACCGCCTCCATCTCCGCCGGCGACACCCAGATCGGCGAGACCATCGCCGAGGCGATGGACAAGGTCGGCAAGGAAGGCGTCATCACCGTCGAGGAGGGGCAGACCTTCGGGCTCGAACTGGAGCTCGCCGAGGGCATGCGCTTCGACAAGGGCTACATCTCGCCCTACTTCGCCACCGACCTGGAGCGCATGGAGACGGTCCTTGAGGACCCGTACATCCTCATCGCGAACCAGAAGATCTCGAACAACAACGAGTTCCTTCCGATCGTGGAGAAGGTCCTCCAGGCCGGCCGTCCGCTGGTCGTCATCGCCGAGGACGTCGAGCAGGGCGCGCTTCAGACCCTGGTCGTCAACAAGATCCGCGGCACCTTCAAGTCCGTCGCCGTCAAGGCCCCGGGCTTCGGTGACCGTCGCAAGGCCCAGCTCGGCGACATCGCCGTGCTGACCGGCGGCCAGGTCATCACCGAAGAGGTCGGTCTCAAGCTTGAGAACACCGAGATCGACATGCTGGGCCGCGCCCGCAAGATCGTGGTCACCAAGGACGAGACCACCATCGTCGACGGCGCCGGTGACGCCACCGCCATCGCCGGTCGCGTGAACGAGATCCGCAACGAGATCGAGCGCACCGACTCCGACTACGACCGCGAGAAGCTCCAGGAGCGCCTCGCCCGCCTGGCCGGCGGCGTCGCGGTCATCAAGGCCGGTGCCGCCACCGAGGTGGAGCTCAAGGAGCGCAAGCACCGCATCGAGGACGCCGTCCGCAACGCCAAGGCCGCGGTCGAGGAGGGCATCCTCCCCGGTGGCGGTGTGGCGCTGCTCCAGGCCAGCGTCCCCGCCTTCGAGAAGCTGGACCTTGAGGGCGACGAGGCCATCGGTGCCGACATCGTTCGTCGCGCCATCGCCGAGCCGCTGAAGCAGATCGCCGCCAACGCCGGCCTCGAAGGCGGCGTCGTGGCGGACAAGGTCCGCAACCTGGAGCCCGGTTTCGGCCTCAACGCCGCCACCGGTGAGTACACCGACCTGTTCAAGGACGGCGTCATCGACCCGACCAAGGTCACCCGCTCGGCCCTTCAGAACGCGGCGTCCATCGCCGGTCTGTTCCTGACCACCGAGGTCGTCATCGCCGAGAAGCCGGAGAAGTCCGCCCCCGCGGCGGACCCGACCGGTGGCATGGGCGGTATGGACTTCTAAGAGGTCCGTGAGTTCGAGGTCCGGATACGCGACCTCGCCCGCGACGACCGGGCGGCCCCTCGGGGCCGCCCGGTTCCGCGTTTCCCGGGTGTCCTCCGGCCGCCGCCCCGGTCGCGTCCTGTCCCACCGGGGCGTCGGAGGTCGTTCCGCGAAGCGTCGGGCGGACGGGTGCGCGGAGCGTCACGCTCCTGCCCGGAGGTGTGGGACGGGATGCGTCCGGGCCATGACGGGGACCGCCCCGGACACGGGGACGCCGCGATGGGACCGCCTTCTCGGCGCCCGGCGGGCCGAGATCCTCGACGACGATGGAGTCGCGGCGGCGGCCTCCGCCGACCCGCACGGCCGCATCGCGGTGCGGGCCGACCGCGCCCCGAACCACGTCATCCCCGACGACCGGGACGTTCAGCGGACCCTGGGCATCCGGTCACCGGTCGTCGAACGCCTCCGCACGCCCGACCTCGTCGTCGTATCCGTTCCGGATCGCACTCGACACCGCGCGTTCCCCCTGCCCGACCGGTGGTCGACCCGACCCCGGATGCTTCCGTGAGGTCACGGACGCCCGTCCGGTCGTGTGCGGCGGTCTCCCCGGAGGGGCCGACGCACGCGGGAGGGGGCGGTCGGTCGGTGCCGGTCGTGCCGTGGGCCGGACCCGCCGGAGGAGCCACCGCACGTCCTCGCGGTCAGGTGTCGCCGTGCCAGGCGTGCCAGAGGGCGGCGTAGGAGCCCCCGGCGGCGAGGAGCTCGTCGTGGGCGCCCAGCTCGGTGATCCGGCCGTCCTCGACGACCGCGATGCGGTCGGCGTCGTGGGCGGTGTGCAGCCGGTGGGCGATCGCCACCACCGTGCGTCCCTCCAGCACGCCGGCCAGGGAACGCTCCAGGTGGCGGGCCGAACGCGGATCCATCAGCGACGTCGCCTCGTCCAGCACCAGCACCTCCGGATCGGCCAGCACCACCCGGGCCAGGGCCAACTGCTGCACGTGGGCCGGGTCGAGGACGAGCTCGCCCGAGCCCACCTTCGTGTCCAGACCGTCGGGCAGGGACCGCACCCAGACATCGGCGTCCACCGCCGCCAGCGCCCGCCACAGGACGTCGTGGTCGACCTCCTCCCGGTCCAGGGCCAGCGCCAGGTTCTCGGCGACGGTGCCCCGGAACACGTGGCTCTCCTGGCTCAGCAGGATCGTCTTCTCCCGGCGGATCTCCGGGGCGACCCCCGTCAGGTCCGTTCCGCCCACCCGGACGCTGCCCGACGTGGGCGTGTGGATGCCCGCGATCAGCTTGCCCAGGGTGGACTTGCCCGCGCCGCTCGGACCCACCATGGCCAGCCGTTCGCCCGGCGCCAGGGTCAGCTCGACCCCGTGCAGGACCTCGGTGTCGGTGTAGCCGAAGCGCACGCCGGAGATCTCGACGGTGCCCGGCGTCCCCCGGTCCGCGGTCGTGGCGCCCGCGTCCTCCTCCGCCAGCTCCACTCCGATGAGCCGGCGCAGGCTGGTGAACCCCATCATCAGACTGTCGACCTGGTCGATGAGCAGGTCGAGCGGCCTCACCACCTGCACGGCGAGGAACATCGCCGTGGCGATCTGTCCGACCGTCAGCGCGCCCTGGGTGTGCAGGTACGCCGCCACCAGGAAGGTCACCGCCGTCGGGAGCAGGTAGGAGAACTCCAGCGTCGGATACCACACGGTCCGCAGCCACAGCGTGTAGCGCTCGGCCAGGTAGGAGCCGCGGACCCGCGCGTCGGTCCGCTCCCGCTGCCGGTCCTGCCGGCCCAGCGCCTCCAGGGTGTGCGCCCCCTCGACGGTGTCGGTCACACCCTGGGTGAGCTCGGAGTAGGTGTCCAGTTCCCGCAGGTACCCGGCGGGTGCGCGCCGGGCGTACCAGCGGGTGCTCGTCCAGATGATCGCCGCCGAGGGCAGCCAGGCGAGGAGGAGGGCCGGGTGCAGGACGGTGAACGCGCCGAAGATCACCACCACCGTCACCCCGCTCACCACCATCACCGGGATCGAGTGGCGGACGGTGTGGCTGAGGTGGCCGACGTCGCGGCCGGTGCGCGCCATGAGGTCACCGCTGCCCGCGCGCTCCACCGTGCCGAGCGGCAGACGCAGGACCGCCCGGACGAACGCCTCGCGCAGTTCGGCCAGGATCGCCTCGCCGAACCGGATGGACAGCGCCACCGACACCAGGGTGAGCCCGGCGTGGCACAGCAGGGCGCCGACGATGAGGACCGCCATCAGGTCGATCCGCTCGGGGTCCGCCGAGGCGCGCACCGCGTCGATGATCCGGCCCAGCATCCACGGCGGCACCAGTGCGGCCAGCGCCGCCAGCGCGTACAGGCCGATCACCGTGATCAGGGCACCGCCGTGCCTGCGGCCCAGGACGCGCAGCCGCGACCACACCATCGGTGGCGGCGCGACGGGCAGCAGGGTCCGCGCGGGCACGGGAGGTTCGGCGGTCCGGGTCACGGTTGTTCCTCCAGGACGGTGGTGCGCAGGACGGTGGCGGCGTAGTCGGGTTCGGTCACCAGCAGGTCGTGGTGTCCGCCCTCGGCGACGATCCGGCCGTCACGGACGAACTGCACGTGGTCGGTGCGGTCCAGCAGCAGCGGGCTCGCCGTGATCAGCGCGGTGGCGCGCCCGGCGCGCTCGGCCGCCAGCCGGGCGCCGATGGCCGCCTCGGAGTGGGCGTCCACGGCGGAGGCCGGTTCCACCAGGACCAGGACGTCGGGGTCCTGGGCCAACGCCCGCGCCAGCCGCAGCCGCTGCTGCTGGCCGCCGGAGTACTCACGGGCGCGTTCGGTGAGCATCGCGTCCCACCCGGCGGGGGACTGGCGGATCACGTCCTCGGCGGCGGCGACGCGCACCACCTCCGCCAGCCGCTCCTCGGACAGGCCGCCGTCGGGCGCGAGTTCGTCGCGCAGTCGCCCGGAGAACAGGTGGGCTTCGTTGGTGGCCACCAGGACGCGGCGGCGCACGTCGCGCAACGGCAGCTCGGCCAGGGCGATCGCACGTCCGGTGGCCTCCTCCACCAGGCACCCGCCCTCCTCGTAGCGTCCGAGTCGGGCGGAGATCGCGGTGGCGTCCCCGGGATCGGCGCACACCACACCGGTCAGCCGACCGGCGGGGACGCGCACCCCGCTGATGGGGTCGTGGAGACCGTAGGGGCCCGTGGGCGGATCGGCCGGGTCGACCGGGTCGGGGTGATCGTGGTCCAGGGACAGCACCCGGACCACCCGTCCGGCGGCCACTCGCGCGGAGATGTACAGGGACACGGAGTGCATCAGGTAGCGGACGGCCATGGCCAGGTTGGTGGTGAACCCGTAGAACGCCACGAGCTGTCCGATGGTGATCTCCCCGTCGAGGGCCAGTCGGGCGCCGTACCAGATGATCCCGACCAGCAGCAGGCCCGGGTACAGCTCGCGCAGGGCCTGGAGCGCGGCGTCCATCCAGCCCACCCGCACGCCGGCGGCGCGCACCTTCTGGGACTCGTCCCGGTAGCGTTCGCCGACCGTGCGCTCACCGCCCACCCCGCGGAGCACGCGCAGCCCCGCCACCAGGTCCGAGGCCCGCGTGGTGAGTTCGGCGGTCCGGCCGCGCTGGTGCTCCTGGCGCCGGGACAGGGGGCGCAGCACCGGGACGATGCCGAGCATGATCAGCGGGACCGCGACGAGCACGATGAGTCCGAAGACGACGTGCGAGGTGAGCATGAGGACGGCCACCGCCACCACGGACACCAGGGAGCCCGCGATCATGGACGACCGCTCGTAGAAGTCGCCGATCCGGTCGATGTCCTCGGTGCCCACGGCGACCACCTCACCGGAGGGCAGCCTCCGGGTGAGGGTGGGACCCAGGTCGGCGGATCGGGAGCAGACCACCTGCACGGTCCGGTAGGCGGAGGCGTACCAGTTGAAGCACTCGGCCCGGTGCGTCGGCGGGATGAGCACCACACCGATCACGATGATCGCGGCCAGCACCCCGAACCACGTCAGTACGGAGCGGGTGTCGAGCCCGGAGTCCAGGGTCGCCCCGATGGCGGCGGACATCAGGACGGTGGTCGCGGTGTACCCGCCGGCGAGGAGGCCGGCCCACAGGAGGGACGGCCATTCCTTCCGCGTCAACCACAGCAGATAACGGTCGGCGGAACGATGGTCGGGTTCGCCCGGAGGCTGGGGAAGGTCGCGCACAGTCTCAGGACTGTAACGGCCGGGCCTCCGTCGCTACCACTGGTTTTCGGGGACCCCGGTCAGGTCAGCTCGCCGGTGAGGTGCAGGACCTCGATGAGGCGCTGGGTGGCGGGGGCGCACGACCCCCGGTCGGCGTGGCCGATCCAGGCGATCTCGGACACCTCCGCGCTGGGGCGGGGTTCCCCCTCGTGGTCGGCCGCGTAGCAGGCCATCCGTACCCGGGTGCCGGGCGCCTGGTCGTGCGCCACCTCGTCGACGACGGTGACGAGACGGAAGGTGCCGGGGGTCAGGGTGACGCCGACCTCTTCGCGGGCCTCGCGGGCCACGGCCTGTTCGTCGGACTCCCCGGGCTCGCGTTTGCCCCCGGGGGAGTAGAACACGTCGCGCCCGCGCGAGCGGACGCACAGGACCTTGCCGTCGCGGACGTGTACCCAGGCGAGGGCGTCGATCACGGCGGGCGGTGTGGTGGAGGCGGACATGGGGTCCAGCCTAGGACGTGTGCCGTGGACGCCGTCCGTCGCGAAGGGAACGCCGTCGGCCGCAGGGCGTCCCTCGCGGACCCTGCACGGGGCGGACGGGTGGGGGGCTGCCCGGTCGTCGCGCAGAGGGGCGAGCGGACGCGGAACAGGCCCTGGGGCGGACGCGGTGGCGGAGTGCGCCGGGGGGATGTGATGTGAAGATAACCATTGGGAAACACCGTGGGTCGCCCCCTGTGCGGGCACATCGGGTACGGGGTAGGTTGCGGAACTAATGGGAGCGCTCCCAGGTGGTGGGGATCATTCGACGTACCTTCGATCTGCTCAAAGGAACAGCGCATGACCCGCACATCTCGCCTGCGCGCGGCACTGGGCGCCGCGGCCGGGCTCGTCATGGCCCTGGCCGCGGCCACGGTGACCCTCACCGTGGTCCCCGCGTCCGCCGATTCCGGCTTCTACGTCAACCCCGACACCTCCGCGGCCCGCTGGGTGGAGGCCAACCCCTCCGACCCCCGGGCCTCCCTCATCGAGGACCGCATCGCCTCGGTCGCCCAGGGCACCTGGTTCACCCGGCACGACCCGGCCACCGTGCGCGGCCAGGTGGACGCCCTGGTCGGCGCGGCCGACGCGGCCGGTCAGGTGCCCATCCTGGTCGTCTACAACATCCCGGGTCGCGACTGCGGCAACCACAGCGGCGGCGGGGCGCCCTCCCACGAGGCCTACCGCCAGTGGGTGGACGAGGTCGCCGCCGGCCTCCAGGGCCGACCCGCGCACATCGTCCTCGAACCCGACGCCCTGCCCCTGGTCAGTGGGTGCAGCGACCCCCAGGGCCGACAGGCGCTGCTGGACTCCATGGCCTACGCGGGCAAGGCCCTCAAGGCGGGCTCCTCGCAGGCCCGCGTCTACTTCGACATCGGCCACTCGGCGTGGCTCACCCCCGGCCGCGCCGCCGAACTGCTCAACGGGGCCGACATCGCCGGCAGCGCCGACGGCGTCTCCACCAACACCTCGAACTACCGCACCACCGCCGACGAGGTGGCCTTCGCCAAGGCGGTCATCAACGCCACCGGGGTCTCCGGGCTGGGCGCCGTGATCGACACCAGCCGCAACGGCAACGGCCCCGCCCCCGACGGCGAGTGGTGCGACCCGCAGGGGCGCGCGTTGGGCACCCCGAGCACCACGGACACCGGTGACCCCGTCATCGACGCCTACCTGTGGGTCAAGCTCCCCGGCGAGGCGGACGGCTGTGCCGGATCGGCCGGGTCCTTCGTCCCCCACCTGGCCTACGAGATGGCGGTCAACGCCACCGACACGCCCACGGAACAGCCCACCGATCCGACGGAACAGCCCACCGATCCCTCGGAGGAGCCCTCCGAGCCCGCCGACGGCGACTGCACCGCGGAGTACCGCGTCGACAACGACTGGGGCGTCGGCTTCCAGGCCACGGTCACCATCACCGCGAACACGGCGATCGACGCCTGGCGGGTCGAGTGGACGTTCGCCGACGGGCAGGCCGTCACCCAGTCCTGGAACGCGCGACTCACCTCGTCCGGTGCCTCGGTGACCGCCCTCAACCCGGAGTGGGGCGGAGCCCTCGCGGCGGGCGCCAGCACCGGGTTCGGGTTCACCGGCTCCCACCACGGGGCCAACACGGTGCCCGAGGTGGTCTGCTCGGCGGTCTGACCCCCCGAGACCGGGCGGGGCCCCCTGCCGCCCGGTCCGACCGCGGCCCCTGTGCTCACACCACGGGGGCCGCGGTCGACTCCGACGGCCGGGATCGGCCACCGAAACGGCCCTCCCGGGGGAACGGAACGCACTACCATCACCCTGTGTCAGCGACTGTGGGACCGACCACGGACCCTCGAAAGGGTGACGGCATGGCGATGGACACCACCTCGACCCCCGGAGCACTCGAACCCGGGGCGGCGGCACCGGTCGAGAGACCGCGCCCGACCTTCGACGCGGTCCGCCCCCTCCTCGCGGACAGCGTCGCCGGGGGCATCCCTCCCCAGACCACCGAACAGCGCCTGGCCCGGGAACGGGCCTACAACCTGTTCAGCGCCGCCATCGGCGCCTGCACGGCCCGAGGACTGCGCGACCGCGCCGCCGAACTGCTGGCTCGTGAGGCCCGCTCGCCGTTCCTCACCCCGGCCGAGATCGAGAAGGTCAACGAGGAGCTGGCCGCGACCCTCGCCGAACTGCGCGCCACCCCCGCGCCGTCGCCCACCGGGGTTCCCCCCGAGGGTCCGCGCCCCTTCACCGACGAGGTCGCGGCCGACCTGTTCGACCTGGCCCTGCGCGGGCGGCTGACCGGGCCCGCGCGCGAACACCCCCGTGCGCTGCTGTTCGGCGGGCAACCGGGCTCGGGCAAGTCCACCCTGCAACGCCTGCTGCTGCCGGCCCTGCCCGAGGGCACGGTGAGCTACGACGGCGACGACCTCATGCGGACGTCCCCGGACTACGAGTGGGCGATGGGTCTCGACGACCGGGTGGCCTCGCACACGGTGGCCCGGCAGGTCGGCGCGCTGCACGGGCTCGCCATGGAGCACGTCCGCGCCGGCCGGGTGGACGTGCTGTGCAGCCACCCGCTGGGGCGTGCGGACTGGGCGGCGGAGTGGGTGGGCGGCTTCCGCGCGGCGGAGTACCGGGTCGAGGTGGCGTTCGTGGCCGTGCACGCCTCCAACAGCCGCTTCTCGCTCATGGACCGCCATCGCCGTTCCCGTGAGGAGCAGGGGTTCGGCCGGTGGTTGCCGGAGACCCTGCACGACCGCTTCTACCAGGGCGTGCCCAACACGATCGAGTTCCTGGAGACCCACCGGCTGGCGGACTCGCTCTACGTGCTCTCCCGCGCCGGTGAGGTGCTCTACGCCAACCACCTCGGTCCGGACGGCGACTGGCGGTCGGAACCGTTCGGCCGGATCGCCCTGGAGGCCGAACGCGGCCGCCGAGAACTGTGGCACCGCGAGGACGCGATCGTCACGCCGCCTCACGGGACGCCGTAGGGTCACGGACTCCGTCGCGGAGATTTCGCGCGGCACGGGCCGCCGGGCACCGGGGCGGTCGCCTCCGCCGCCGTCATCGACCCGCTGCCGTTCGAGGGCCGTCGAGCCCGGGGCGCGTCCCGTGGACCCGCCCCGTCCCCGTTCTCACAGCCTCGCCATGGCGGCCCGGTCCTCCTCGCCGAACCGCTCCTCCAACTGTTCGGGCGAGGCGTCCAGGTCGATCTGGGCCACGGGCACGCCCCGGGCCGACTCGATGGCGCCCAGCCGGCGCATCGCCCGGTCGGTCGCGTAGCGGAGCAGCTCACCCGGCGGCAGTTCGTAGCGGGCGTTGTCGGGGGAGACCTCCGAGGCGTTCTCGCCGCGTTCGACGGTGGCCATCACGTGCGGCAGCAGTTCCTCCAGGCGTTCGTTCACCACCGCCCAGTTGGAGTCGTCGGCGGCCACGTGCCGACGACAGGTGAAGGTCCCCCACGCCATGTGCCGGCGTTCGTCGTCGCCGATCCGGCGCACGATCCGCCGCATCCCGGGGAAGATGTCGCGCACGGTGCAGATGTGGTTCCAGGCGTAGTACCCGGTCAGCGCCAGGGAACCCTCGATGATGTGGTTGTAGGTGACCGAGGCGCGCACCTGGTTGCGCGGGCTCGGGTCCTCCATCAGCGCCTCCAACGAGGCGGGCAGCTCCTCGTAGAACAGCGTCCGGTAACCCGGGTTCTCCTCCACGTAGGCGTGCAGGTCCTCGTACACGCCGATGGCGTCCAGCCACAGCCGGAACGCCTGGACGTGCTTGGCCTCCTCGAACGCGAACTGGGTCAGGTACATCTCGTCGCCGAGCCTGCCCTCGGCGGCCATGGCGCGGAGGAAGGGCTGAAGGTCCTCGGTGACGGCCTCCTCTCCCGCGGCGAAGAACGCGCACAGGCGGAGGATGCGCTCCCGGGAGGGCTCGTTGACCCCCTTCCAGTCCTCGGCGTCCCGGTCCAGATCGATGTCGGCCGGGTCCCAGAACCTGGCGTTGCCCTTGGCGAACAGCTTGAGCGGGAGCGAATCCCAGTTCAGGCCGCCGTCGCGGAGGGAGTGGAAGCCGGTGCGGTCGGGCATGGAGGACCTCCGTGAGGGGATGCCGGGGGCGCTGTCCAGCCCATGATTGGACACGGATCCGTCTCGTGTAAAGAGGAGGAGTGTCCTGGATCACGAAAGAGCCGAACGTGTTTCGGATACGGTCGGCACCGACGACGGAGGAGCCCTCGCCGAAACGGTACGGTCGGGGTGTCCCGTCCGCACTGAACGATCCGATCGGGGTACGACGTGTTCTGTGGTGATCCCGGCACCCCCGGCTACGCCGCGTGCGCCGCCCAGACCCAGCTCTTCTCACTGGCCTCGGCGATCCCCGCGCTGCTCGGCCTGGCCCTCCTGGTCGCCGCCTTCGCGGCGCCGGGCGTCCGCGACGACCGGCCCCTGCGCGTCCGGACCCTGAGCTACTCCCTGATCGCCTGGGTCATCGCCGCCGGCACGTACGTGATGGGCGGACTGCCCTCCTTCTGAGTTCCGACGGCCCCCGCCTCGGCGCTCAGACCTCACCGCCGGCCAGGATGTCGGAGGCGTCGGTGATCCGGTAGGCGTACCCCTGCTCGGCCAGGAACCGCTGCCGGTGCGCCGCGTAGTCCTGGTCCACGGTGTCCCGGGCGATCACCGCGTAGAACCGGGCCGACCGGCCGTCCGACTTGGGCCGCAGCACCCGACCCAGCCGCTGAGCCTCCTCCTGCCGGGACCCGAACGACCCCGACACCTGGATCGCCACGCCCGCCTCGGGCAGGTCGATCGAGAAGTTCGCGACCTTGGACACCACCAGGGTGCGCAGGTCGCCGGCGCGGAAGGCGTCGAACAGCCGCTCCCGCTCCTTGTTGCGGGTCTCTCCCTTGATCACCGGGGAGCCCAGGGCCTCGCCGAGTTCGTCCAGCTGGTCGATGTAGGAGCCGATGATCAGCACCTGCTCGTCGGTGTGCCGCTCCACCAACTCCCGCACCACCGCCGTCTTGGTCTCCGAGGACGCGCAGAACCGGTACTTGTCCTCGGGCTCGGCCGTCGCGTACGCCAAGCGCTCGGCCTCCGACAGGTCCACGCGCACCTCGACGCAGTCGGCCGGGGCGATCCACCCCTGGTTCTCCATGTCCTTCCACGGGGCGTCGTACCGCTTGGGTCCGATGAGCGAGAACACGTCCCCCTCGCGGCCGTCCTCGCGCACCAGGGTCGCGGTCAGTCCCAGTCGGCGACGGGCCTGGAGGTCGGCGGTCATCCGGAAGATCGGCGCGGGCAACAGGTGCACCTCGTCGTAGATCACCAGCCCCCAGTCCCGGGCGTCGAACAGCTCCAGGTGCGTGTACACGCCCTTCCGTTTGGCCGCCATCACCTGGTAGGTGGCGATGGTGACCGGCCGGATCTCCTTGCGGGACCCCGAGTACTCGCCGATCTCGTCCTCGGTGAGGGTGGTCCGCCGCAGCAGCTCGGTCTTCCACTGGTGTACGGAGACGGTGTTGGTGACCAGGATGAGCGTGGTCGCCCCGGTCATCGCCATCGCCGCCGCGCCCACCACGGTCTTGCCCGCACCGCAGGGCAGGACCACCACTCCCGAACCGCCCGCGTGGAAGCCCTCCGCCGCCGCGCGCTGGTAGTCGCGCAGCTCCCAGCCGTCCTGGGCCAGATCGATCCGGTGCGCCTCACCGTCGACATGACCGGCCAGGTCCTCGGCGGGCCAGCCGATCCTCAACAGCGCCTGCTTGAGGTTGCCGCGCTCACTGGGGTGGACGACGACGGAGTCGTCGTCGAGCCGGTCGCCCAGCATTCCCCTGAGGCGCTTGGCCCGGAGGACCTCCTCCAGCACCGCCCGGTCCGAGGAGCGCAGGATCAGCCCGTGCGCGGGATCGCCTTCGAGGCGCAGCCGCCCGTACCGGTCCATCGTCTCGGTGATGTCCACCAGCAGGGAGTGCGGCACCGGGAACTTGGAGAAGCGGATGAGGGCGTCGACCACCTGCTCGGCGTCGTGCCCCGCGGCGCGCGCGTTCCACAGCGCCAACGGGGTGATCCGGTAGGTGTGCACGTGTTCGGGCGCGCGCTCCAACTCGGCGAAGGGGGCGATGGCGCGGCGGCACTCGTCGGCGAGCTCGTGGTCGACCTCCAACAGGAGGGTCTTGTCGGACTGCACGATCAGGCAGGACACACGGAACCTTCGTTCTCCAGGGGACGGCCACAGATGCAACGCGCGCACGGCCTCGAACATGCCCGGGTCAGGGGCTGGAGACGACCGCGTAGAAGATGATCCCGACGTAGCCGAGGATCACGAGGCCGATGATCCCGAGGTTCACCCAGACCGAGATCCAGGCGTTCCTGGTGAGACGGGCCCCGCGCTCCAGGTCCAGTTTCTCTCCCAACGCCAGGGCGCCCAGGACGATCCCGGGGATCGCGGTGA
Source organism: Nocardiopsis sp. N85 (assembly GCF_028882275.1). Taxonomy (GTDB): domain Bacteria; phylum Actinomycetota; class Actinomycetes; order Streptosporangiales; family Streptosporangiaceae; genus Nocardiopsis; species Nocardiopsis lambiniae. The sequence continues at coordinate 262,617 of NZ_JARBUT010000002.1, read as the reverse complement.
GACCACAGCACAGGACCAACTGGACACAGGACAGCACCAGGGCGAGCGTGGCGCTCCCCTCGTGCTCCGCCTTCGGGGGCGCGTACGGGGCCATCGGGACGGCGGGCCCGTACGCGGGCGGTCCGTACCCGGCGGGGCCGTATCCGCCGTATCCGTCGTATCCGCCGTGCGCGGAGTGACCGGCGTGGCCTCCGGTCGTGTCCTGGTAGGGGGCTTCGCCGTACGGTCCGTACCCCGCGGCGGGGTCGCCGTAGGAGGAGGCGTCGGGGCGGTACGGGTCGGGGTCGTTGTTCACGGGAGGACGTTTCCTTCGAGGATGGGGAGGGGGACGACGGCGTGCCGTCGCCGACGGGACGGCGGTGGGATCTCAGTATCCGAGGAGGATGATCATCGCCAGCATGAGGAGTACGAACACCGCCAGAACGGCGTTCAGCCCGATGTAGGCGAAGTTGCAGGCCCACGTGTACCTGAGGAACCGTTCGACCTCGGGGGCGTCGGGGATCCGGGTCAGCGCCACGATGGCGAGGGTGATGCCGGGGACGTTGGCACCCAGCAGGAGGAACCACAACCCCAGGTAGGCCCCCAGGACCGGCCCCGTCAGGGTCAGGAGCGCCACCACCAGGGCGGCGACGGTCCCGCCCACCCGGGCGGGCGGACCGATCGGTACCGGGGCGGGCGGCGGGTGCACGGAGAAGGCGGTGGAGGAGGGCCGGGCGGGCGCGGCGGAGGGCCGCCCCGGCGCGGGGGCGGAGGGCGCCACGGAGCGCGTGGCCGAGCCCTGCTCGCGCTCCCAGAAGGCCTTCGGCCCACCGGCACTCCCCTGCATCCGTTCCCTCTCCCTCATGACACCTGGTGTACCCGCACTCACGGATTCGGACGCCGGGGAGCCGGAACGGGTTCCCCGGTCAGTAGTTGGTCACCGGAACGACGCCCTGGATCCACGACCCCGCCTGGGTGAACACCACGCCCGTCAACACCAGCATGACGAACAGCATCACCCCGGCCGCGCCCAGGCAGTACCAGGAGTACCGGGTGAGCACCTCGGCCCGGTCCGGCATCCCCCGGTCGCGCGCGTGCGCGGCCCGCACGGCGAAGACGATCCCGGCGATCCCGAAGATCCAGTTGGCGCAGCACAGGAACGTCAAGGCGTGCAGGATCAACGCCATCGTCGAGCCGCTCGCCCCGCCCGGAACGGGGGAGGGCGCGGCGGTCCCGCTCCCGCGCTCGGGGACGTCGTCGCGCCGGACCTCGCGCCCGCGCCCGTCGTCGCGGCCGCGTTCACGGGGGGACGAGGCCCCGGGGGGCAGGGACGCATCGCTCATGGGGGTGTCTCTCGTTGTCCGAGGGCCTGCTGTCGACCGCGTACCACCCTACGGCGTCTCCGTCCGATCGTCCTCCTCCAGTTCGGCGACGGCGGTGATCCGGTGGATCGCGAAGCGCTGCACCGCGTTCCGCGTGGCGTCGTGGGCGATGACGAAGCCGCCGTCGATCGAGGACGGGGCGATGATGCGGCTCACCTGGCGACCGTCGGTGTCGGTGTAGCCGATCCACACCCGGCCTCCCGTCTCGGCGACACGGGCCAGGGCCGTCGACACGGCCATCGCCCGGGAGCCGGGCGGCCCGTCCTCCGGAAGGGACACCGGCCGCCGGACCGCCGTCGCGGCCTCGTCCCCGGCGCGCACGGCCCGCACGGTGTCGCGGAGGCGCTCCACGGGCGGCGTGGCGGCGAGCGGCTCGGGCGGGACCTCCACGGGTTCGGCGCGGCGCACCTCGGGGCGGGAGAGCCTCATGGTGCCGTCTCCGCCCTCCGGCACGGGGTGGTACCCCGACCTGCGCAACCCCTCCACCAGCGCCGCCCGGTTGACGGCGGAGGCCACCACGGTCGGGGCCAACCGCACCAGCCCCAAGGTCTCGGTGCGCCGGTCCCCGATCACCTCGTCCAGCAGCGCCGGTTCGTCGCAGCGCAGGTAGGCCGACGCCGATCCGGCGCGCAACCGCCCGTGCCGTCGGCCCACGTCGGAGATCAGGTAGCGCAGGGCCTGCGGCAGGGGGGTGCGCGAGTGGCGTTCGAGAAGGGTGGTGATGTCGGCGATGCCACGCCCGGCGTCCAGGGCCCGCCGCACCGAGTCCTCCGTGAACCGGTACACCGTGGCGCCGCCGGTCGACTCGACCTCGGCGATCAACGACAGCTCCCGGGCCAGTTCGGTGACCAGGGGGCCGGGGGCGATCGCGGTCAGGTCGCCCTGGACCAGGACGTGGTCCAAGGGTCGGGGCAGGTGGACGGAGAGCAGGGCGGCGGCGCCCTCGGGGTCGCCTTCGAGCAGGGGGCGGACGTGGTCGGCCAGGGCGTCCCGGCCGGTGAGACCGAGGGCGGCGGCCTCGGCCTCGGCGACCGCCACGAGTTCGGTGTACAGCTGCGAGCGGCGGCGCGGTCGCCGCCAGGCGAGGCGGGCGGACAGCGACACCGGGGTCGGGGCGTAGCCGGGATCGGCGGTGGCCAGTTCGCCGAGGAGGTCGCGGCGGGCCTGCGGCGCGGCCGGTCGGACCAGGCCCGGACCGAGCACGTTGCGCATCCGTCCGCCGGGGTCCTTGGACCCGCTCAGCGCGGGAACCCGGTCGGTGTCGAGCCAGGCCTGTGCCAGCCGCAGCCAACGGCGTTCGGGCGGGCTCTCCCGCCACAGGTCGTATTCGCGGGTGGGCAGCCATTCGCCCTCGACCCGGTCATCGGTGCCGAGCAGCCCGGCGACGTGGGCGATCTCGACGTACAGCGCGGCGGTGGCGTCGTCGGTGTCCATGACCCGGGCGGCCCGGCGCAGGTCCCGAACGCCCAGACCGCCGTTGCGCAGGACTGCGGCCGGCTCGGCGGACCAGGACTCCAGGAGTTCCTCGATGGCGCGCAGCACCGTGAACGCCTGGCCGGCGGCGAACCGGGTCACCGCGTCCCCGTCGCGCTCGGTGCCCGCGAACGCGGGCGGTTCCACACCGACCTCGCGGAACAGCCTCCCGGAGCGCAGGTGCAGCGCCACCTCCCGGGGCAGGGTGAGCGTGTCGTCGCCGCTGGGCAGCAGCAGCGCCCGGGCGAGCAACTCCTCCACGGACGATCCGGCGTCGGCGACCCCGACGTCGCGGCGGGCGTCGGCGACGGTGCCGTGGGGAGGCCCCCAGGTCATCCCGTCCAGGAGGCGGTGGGCCTGTTCCCCCACCCGGGACAGGAGGTCGTCGAGCCGACGGGGGTCCGCGAGCAGCCGGGCCAGTGCCTCGACGGGGGCGGGCTCGGTGGAGTCGGGGACCAGTTCGTCGGCCAGCCGCTTGACCCGCCCGTGCGGCAGGGCGGCCAGCAGGACCCGGACGGGCGGGCCGAGTCGGGCCGGGGCGTCCAACAGGTCGCGCAGGACCTGGACGGGGCGCAGCCGGTCCCGGTCGGGCCAGATCAGCGCCGATCGGCGCAGCCCGGCCAAGACGGGGGGCACGGCCTCCCGGAGCCGATCGGCGTCGGCGGCCGCCGGGGTCAGGGCGGCGACGAGTTCGTCGGGGGTGACGCCCACGGGTTCGGAGAGACGGTCGTCGCCGAGGGCGACGACGCCCTCCAGGACCTGGAGGGTGAAGGAGTCCAGCCCTTCCAGGGCCCGCAGGACGGTGTTGCGGGTGGTGGCGCGGGCGGCGAGGGCGCCGATGTCGGCGGGGACGGGGCGGGCGAGGTCGGGCCGGGCGGACAGCAGCGCGGCCAGCTCCTCATCCGACCGGTCGCGCAGCCAGGAGGTGAAGGTCGGGGGGCGTCCCGGCCCGGCGGTCCCCGGGCCCGATCCGTGCCGGTCGGGCTGTGCGTTCTCGGTCATCGGAATCAACGCTAGGGCATGTTCCGCGGATACTCACCCCGCTGCGCGACGCCCCGGCCCGTCCCGTCCCGCGTTCTCATCGGTCGACGGGAGAACCACCCCGACCCCTTCTCGGGCCTTGCGACGAGCACCCCGGAGCCTCCGCCCGTCGCCCGCCCCGTCACCTCGACGGGCGGCCCACGGCCCTGCGGGGCTCTCTCCGCGGGGCCGGTCCCGCGGTGGGCGGCGTCCCCCGACGACGGGCGGTCCAGCGACTCACCCCGATCCCACACGTCACCGGGTGGTGGACCGTATACGGAGAGAATTCGGCGACCGAAAATGGAAAGAGGGCTTAAAAGGCAGGTCATCCTCCGCCACTATGGGGATATGACCCAGCGCTCGGAACAAGTGGTACTCGACTATCTGTCCGAGGTCGGCTTGGTCCTGCACGGTCGGCTGACCGCCAGGGAACGGACCACCTACCTCGCTGACGTGCGTTCGCGGATCGACGCGCGCCGCGCCGCCGCGCCCGATGACGACGCGGACACCGTCCGGGGCATCCTGCTGGTCTTCGGCAGCCCCACGGACCTGGTGGAGCGGGAGATCGTCGGCAACAAGCTCGACATCGAGGACGACGAACTCATCCCGCCCAAGCCCCGGCACGCCGACCGGCCGCCGCCGCCCTGGCGCGGCGGTCCCAGCTCCGGCCTGATGGGCCTGCTGGAGGGACCCGGTCGCACCGAGATGCGGGTGCACGGCCACGTCCCCCGGGGGCCGGGACCGCTGCGCGGCCTGATCCTGTGCCTGCGCCGGCACCCCGGCGAACTGGTCGCCCTGGCGTTGCTGCTGCTGACCGTCCCCTGGATGTGGGGGCTGTCCTTCCTGTGGGTGCTCGGCGTCGCGTTCATCGTGCTCAGCCGGGTGTGGAACGTCCACGACAAGTGGATCGCGATCGTCGTCCCGTTCCTGGGCTGCGTGACCGGAATGGCGCTGTGGGACGGCCGGGCCGACTTCGTGGACCAGTACGTGCAACGCTCCCTGTCCGAGACCGGGGTCATCGGGCTGGGCCTGGCCTCCCTGGTCTCCGTGGCCTACCTCTACCCCCGGGTCCTCCGCTCGGCGAGGGCGGCCGAACGCGCGGCCGAGCGGGCCGCCGAGAGCCGACCCGGCTGAACGGCCGCCGGTCATCGACTGGCAAACACAGGGGAATAACCTTTTCCGGTCGGCCCGTTACGGTGCGTCCGGGCACACGTTCTCGGGTAATCAATGCGGTACACCGTCGCTTTCGCTTCGCGACGGCCACGCCAGTGAGACAGGTGGCCCGGCATCCGGTCCGGGCTCCGCACCGCGTCGTCGGTGGCCCGGCGTCTCCGCCGAGTCCCGTCCCGTGCTCCGCATCAGCGGGGAGGGGCCGCCGAGACGCACGAGGCCCGGGTGAGCCGTACCCGGGCCTCGTTCCTTTGTGCGCGGGAATTATGCCTCGCTTCCGTCACTCCGGGGCATTAGCCTGGGCCCCACCATTGCACGACACCGAGTGAAAGCATGAGGTCCTACGTGCCCACCGGCAAGGTCAAGTGGTACGACGGCGGCAAGGGTTTCGGTTTTCTCACACGCGACGACGGTGGAGAGGTTTTCGTGCACTCCACCGCCCTACCCCCCGGCACCGAGACGCTGCGCCCCGGACAACGGGTCGAATTCGGTGTGGCCGAAGGGCGAAAGGGCGCGCAGGCGCTCCAGGTCAAACTGTTGGACGTGCAGCACTCGGTGGCCAAGGCCCGGCGCAAGAAGCCCGAAGAGATGGTCGTCATCACCGAGGACCTCATCAAACTGCTGGAGGGGCTGTCCAACGGCTACCGGCGCGACCGTCACCCCGAGCGCCGCGATGCCTCCCGGATCGCCGCGGTGCTCCGGGTCGTCGCCGACGATCTGGAGGCCTGAACGGTCCCCGGGGCGGTCCCGACCGGTCGGTCGGGACCGCCCCGGAGACCCAAGACCCGATCAAGAGGGTGTATCGGACGAACCTTGACCCGCGTTGTGGTCAAATCGGTGCCGGGGATCAGTGAGAATGGGGAACGTGAGCCCTTCTCGACGTTCTCCTGTACCGGACAAGGCGTGTATCGAGGCGGTGGACCTGGCCCGCTCGGTGGCCGCCGAGGTCGGGCGACCCGAGTGGGTGGGTGAGCACCTCACTCCCCAGGTCGAGGACGCCCGTCTGATCACCCACTGCTTCACCTGCCTGGACCCGGCCTATCCCGGTTGGAACTACGCCGTCACCGTCGTCCGCGCCTCGCGCGCCAAGGACGTCACGGTCAACGAGGTCGTCCTGCTGCCCGGCGAGGGCGCCCTCGTCGCACCCGAATGGGTGCCGTGGAACCAGCGGCTGCGCCCCGGCGACCTCGGCGTGGGCGACCTGCTGCCCATCGAAGAGGACGACGAGCGCCTCGTCCCCGGCTACGCGCAGGTCCCCGACAACGAGCTGGACGACGAGGGCGTCGATCGGCAGATGGTCTGGGAAATGGGCCTGGGCCGCAAGTACGTGCTGTCGGAGACCGGTCGTGAGCAGGCCGCCGAGCGCTGGTACAACGGTGAGTCCGGGCCGCGCAGCCCGATCGCCGAGGCCGCGCCCGCCCGCTGCATCACCTGCGGCTTCATGACCCCGCTCGCCGGCGAGCTGCGTCAGATGTTCGGGGTGTGCACCAACGAGTACGCCCCCGACGACGGCCGGGTCGTCTCCATGGACCACGGATGCGGCGCCCACTCCGAGGTGCGCATGCCGCAGTCGCGCAACGAGCCGGTCGCCCCCGTCGTGGACGAGCTGGGGTACGACCACATCGTCTTCGACGACACCACCGAACTCGAACTGGTCACCTCCGACTCCTGACGGATCCGCCGGTACCACGCCCCGCCCGGACCGCGGGTGGGGCGTGCCCCGTGAACGCCACGGGTCGCGTGCGCCGTGCCGGGGCACCGCGCACGCGACGGTGGTCCGTTGAGGGCGATGGCGGGCGCCGTGCGCGAGTGCGCTCGCGGCGCATGCCCTAAGGTCTGATGTGCACCGTGCCGGGCCGCGCCCGCAGCCCAGGAGGGACCACCATGGCCGAGCCGCTCACCACCGAGTCGGTGGCCGACCCCTACGCCACCGCCGAACTGCGCCGCCGAGTGCTCGCGGCGTGGTCGGACGCGCCCGCCCGATTCCGCGAGGACGCCAACGCGGAAGAGGACTTCGCGCTCGGCGGCTACCGGGACCGGGTCATCGTCGAACTCGCTCAGAACGCGGCCGACGCCGCCCGGCGCGCGGACGTCCCCGGGCGCCTGCTGCTGTCCCTGGAGGGGCACCGGCTCATCGCGGCCAACACGGGCGCCCCGCTCACCGCCGAGGGCGTGGAGTCGTTGGCCACCCTGCGGGCCTCCACCAAGCGTGACGACGACGCCTCCGCCGGCCGGTTCGGGGTGGGCTTCTCCGCCGTGGCCGCGCTCAGCGACGACGTGACCGTCACCTCCGCCGGCTCCGCCGTGCGGTTCAGCGCCGATCTGGCCCGGGCCGCCGTCGCCGACCTGCTCGCCGACACCGGTCCGGGCGGGCTGGCCGCCGAGGTGGAACGCCGTTCCGGGCACGTGCCCATGCTCCGGCTCCCCTTCCCCGAGGAGGGCGCGGGCGTCGAGGGCTACGACACCGTGGTCGCGTTGACGCTGCGCGACGACGGGGCCCGCGACCGGGTGCGCGCGCTGCTGGTGGGCACCGGCGAGGCCCTCCTGCTGGCCCTCCCCGGGCTCACCGAGGTCCGCGTTCTGGCCGACGGCGCCGAGCACGTGGCCACCCGTGAGGAGGGTGAGGCCGACGACGGCGCGATCGACCCCGTGACGACCCACCGCGACGCCGAGGGCGTCCGCACCACCCGTTGGCGCACGATCACCCGCACCGGGACCTTCGATCCGGACCTGCTCGCCGACCGGCCCACCGAGGAGCGCGGCCGCACCGACTGGTCGCTCACCTGGGCGGTGCCCGTCGACGACGAGGGGGGCCCGGCCCCGCTGCCGGAGGGCGTGGAGCCCGTCGTGCACGCGCCCACCCCCACCGACACCGGACTGGACCTGCCCGCCGTCCTCATCGGCACGTTCCCGCTCGGCAGCGACCGGCGGGCGGTGCAGCCGGGTCCGGCCACCGATCTGCTGTTGTCCGAGGCCGCCGAGGCCTACTGCGCGCTGCTGCGCCGATTCGACGCCGGTGCCGCCCTGGAACTGGTGCCCGGAACCCGGGTGGGCGGCGGGCACCTCGACGCCGGTCTCCGCGCCCGGGTCGCCGAACCCCTGCGCACGACCGCGTTCCTGACCACCGAGTCCGGGGCCCGGATCGCCCCGGCCGAGGCCGTTCTGCTCGACCCCGGGGGCGTCGACCTCGCCGCGGTCCTCGCCGAGTTGGTGCCCGCGCTGCTGCCGGGCCGGCTCAACCCCCGTCACCCGGCGCTGGCGGCCCTGCGGGTCCACCGGATCGGCGCGGCCGACATCGCCGACCTGCTCGCGGACACCGACCGGCCGCCGCGCTGGTGGGCCGGTCTGTACGCGGCGCTGGCCGGCACCACCGGGGTGGACACCGACGAACTGGGCGCCCTGCCGGTGCCCCTGGCCGACGGACGCCTGGTGCGCGGCCCCCGTTCCCTGCTGGTCCCCGAGGAGGAGGGCACCGCGCGGATCGACTCCCGTGCCCTGGCCGCCCTCGGGGTGCGTCTGGTCCACCCGGAGGCCGTCCACCCGCTCCTGCTGCGTCTGGGCGCGGTGGAGGCCGGTCCCGGCACGGTCCTGGCCGACGCGAACACCGAGGCGGCCGTACGGTCCTCTCTGGACGCCGACGACCCCGAACCGCTGGCCGAGGCGGTCCTGGGCCTGGTCGCCGCCTCGGGGACGACCGTCGCCGACGCGCCCTGGCTGGCCGAGCTGGCGTTGCGCGACGACGAGGACGGCTACTCGGTCGCCGCCGAACTCCTCGTCCCGGGCGCCCCGCTGGCCGAGGTGCTGGCGGAGGACGCCCCCTTCGGCGCGGTCCACGACGATCTGGTGGAGCGGTACGGGACCGATGCCCTGCGGGCGGTCGGCGCCCTGTGGGAGTTCACCGTGGCGCGCGTCGAGGAGGTCGCGTTGGGCGAGGACCTCCTCGACGCGTTCGAGGAGGCGCCCGACGGGTTGGAGGAGTGGGCCGACGAGGTCCTGGAGCGGGTCGGAGACCCCGACCTGCCGCCGGTCGTCCCCGAACTGACCTGTGTCGTCGACCTCGACTACGTGGCCGACGACCGCTGGCCCCGAGCCCTGGAGATGCTCTCCCGGGGCGTGTTGCGGGAGGCGGTGACCGAACCGGCCCGGGTGCTCATGCCCGACGGCCGGGTCGTCGACGTGCCCTCCTACGCCTCCTGGTGGCTGCGCTCCCGTGCCCTGCTGGACGGGAGCGCCCCGGCCGAACTGCGCGCCGCCGAGGCCGAGCCCGCGCTGAGCGGGCTCTACGACGAGGCGCCCACCGACATCGATCCGGAGTTCGCCCGAGCACTGGGCGTGCGCACGACCCTCACCGACCTGCTGGCCGACCCGGACGGTCCCGACGACCTGGCGACCCGGCTCGCCGATCCGCGAAGGCACGTGGACCGGGCGGCGCTCCTGCGGATCTGGACGGCGCTGGCCGGGGTCGACGCCGACCTGGTCACCCCGCCCACGCGGGTGCGCGCCGTCCTCGGCGGGGCGATCGTGGTCGCCGACGCCGAGGAGGTCGTGGTGGTGGACTCTCCGGATCTGCTGCCGTTGGTCGCGGACCGGCCCCTGGTGCTGGCCGCGTCCCCGGAGTCGCTGGCCGACGTCCTGGACCTGGCCGTGGCGAGCGAGATCGTCGAGGGGGAGGTCACCTCGGCGGGGAGCATCCGCCCGGTGCCCGACGTCGTCGACCTGTTCCTGGATCCGGAGGGGGAGCCGGACCGGACCTACGTGCACCACGCGACGCTCGTCGTGGACGAGGTCGAGGTGGAGTGGTACGTGGGTGACGGCGTGGTGCACGCGGCCACCACCGACGGTCTGGCCCGCGCCCTGTGCTGGCGCGCCGAGCAGTGGGGCCGCCGCCATCTGGTGGCGGCGGCGCTGCGCGACCCGGACGCCGCCCCGATACTGCTGGCCGAGACCGACCTGGAGCAGTGACCCGGGGGCCGCTCCGCGAGGTGAGGGCGCCCACGGGGTTCCCGGGACCGGCGGAGCGGAGACTCAGGAGAGCACGGCGGCCAGGCGTTCGCCCAGGCCCTGTTCGGCCTCTCCCCAGGCGGTGACGTCGAGTTCGTCGCCGACGCTCAGCACACCCGGCCGGATGACCGAGAACTTGGCTCCGAAGGAGACGCCGCCGTCGTCGGCCCGGCGGTAGCCGGCCAGGGCGCGCAGTGGTTCGGGGCCGCGTTTCTCCCCGCTCTCCTGGTCCACGGTGGTGACCGCGCACCGGATGCAGACCTTGGCGTAGCCGAGTTCGGCGGTGCCCGCGCGCACGGCGCGCACCCGGTCCTCGGTGTGGGGTTCGGTCCATCCGGAGATGACGAGGTTGGGCCGGAAGCGGTGGATCGGCACGGGCTCGGAGCCGGTCTCCAGGATGCGGCCGTTGAGCAGCTCCAAGGACGCGGTGGAGGCCATGAGGACGGCGGTGCTGTCGGCGAAGCCGCTGGTGCCCGGGGTGAGACCGCTCACCTCGCGGCGGTGATCGTCGGGGACCCGGACCAGGCGACTGGACGAGCCGAACACCTCGGTCAGCCAGGCGGCGGCCGGCTCGCCCTGGTCGACGCCGACGAACGGCAGCCCGTGCAGCGTGACGTCGAGGCGAGGGCCCTCGGGGTCGATCTTCACCGTCAGGGGCTCGATCCCGTCGGTGGTCAGCCGCAGCACGTCGTCGACGACCTCGGGCCGGACGCGCGCCATGCGCGGGTCCTTGCGCTGGCTGCGGAAGCCGCCGGAATCATCGACCACCATGAAGGAACGATCGTGGCGGATCCCGGCGTGCGTGAGTTCGGCGGTGCTCAGGGGGACCCCCGCGCACCCCTTCACCGGGTAGTGGACGAGTTCGGAGATTCGGGCCATGCGTGCACGCTAGCGCACAGGGGGCACCCCCGGTTTGCCCGCGGGCGCCGGACCCGCTGTACTTCTCATCGAGGCCTGGAAGGAACCGGGGCACATTCCGGAGCGTCCTCCCTGGCGTAACGTCCCCGCTCATATCCGACATCTGACAGGACCCCTCCATGCGAACGATCCCCATCGCCCTGTTCGCCGCCGCCGCCCTCGTCGCGCTGGCGGGTTGCTCCTCAGACGAGCCCGACGCCGCTTCCGGCTCGGGCGGCGTGGAGCAAGGGGCCCCGCCGACCGCCACCGAGCAGACCTTCGAGCCCGGGCGGCAGATCGCCGTGGAGCTGACCATGCTCTCCTCGGCCGACGGCGGCCGGAGCACCTCGTTCTTCTCGGGGTACCGGCCCACCATCGAGTTCGAGTACGAGGAGCAGAGCACCGAGTGCTACGCGCAGCTGCCGGTCGATCTGCGCGAGTTCCCGCCGGGGGAGACCCACCGGATCGGTCTGGAGTGCGACTCCGAGATCCTCGCCCATCCGGAGACCCCGGGCTTCCGGGTGCTGGAGGGCGGCGAGGAGACGGGCACGGGCGTGGTCGTCTTCACCGGCGGCTGAGGCGCGGCGGGGCACACCCGGGTCGGTCGGGTGTGCCCACGCCGCGAACAGAGAATCAACCCTGGCTTATATAAATCAAATCTTATATGGTGGTCCCATGCACGCCTTCGACGTCTTGGGCGACCCCGTGCGAAGACGCCTCCTGGAACTGCTCAACGAGGGTGAGCGGGCCTCCGGCGAACTGACCGAGGTCGTCCGGGCCGAGTTCGGCATCTCGCAGCCGGCCGTCTCCCAGCACCTGCGCGTGCTCCGGGAGAACGGTTTCGCCACCGTGCGCAAGGACGGCAACCGCAGGCTCTACGCCGTGGACGCCTCGCCCCTGCGCGACGTCGACGCCTGGCTTCGGCGCTTCGCCGTCCGCTGGGAACCGCACCTGATGGCGCTGGAGACCGAACTGGTCAGAGGCGGGCGCGAACGCCGCGCGGGCGACGAACGAGAGCGCGGGCGGCGTCGGCAGTGACCCGTACCGGGGCCACCGGGCGGGCATCGGACCCGACACCAGGGGAGTGGACCAATGGACGTTCAACAGCGGATCGACGCCGCCGGACGCACGGTGACGATCAGCGGAGCGGGGGACGAGACCACCGTCACCATCGCGCACGACTACGCCACCTCCATCGAGGACCTGTGGGACGCCTGTACCAACGCGGAGCGCCTTCCGCGCTGGTTCGCCCCCGTCAGCGGGGACCTGCGCGAGGGCGGGACCTATCAGGTGCAGGACAACGCCGGCGGCCGGATCCTGTCCTGTGATCCGCCCAAGGCCTTCCACGTCAGCTGGGAGTTCGACGGTCAGCGCAGCGACGTCCACGTGCGCCTGACCCCGCTGGCGTCCGAGGACGGCGGGGAGCGCACCCGGTTCGAGCTGTCGCACGTGGCACCGCTGACCGAGTTCTGGGATCGGTTCGGTCCGGGCGCGGCGGGCGTCGGCTGGGACCTGGGCCTCCTCGGCCTGACCCTGCACCTGGAGAGCGGTGTGGACATGCCGGCGGAGGCCTCCGAGTGGGGGACCTCGCCCGAGGCGCTCCGGTTCATGGAACTGAGCGCCCGCGACTGGGAACGGGCCCACCTGGCGACCGGCGCCGATCCCGAGGCGGTGCGCGCCGCGGCCGAGCGGACCATCGAGTTCTACACGCGACCCCCGGCCGAGGACCCCGAGCAGGGCTGATCCGGTGACGGACGACGGGCGGGCCGAAGCGGGGCGAAGGTCTACCGGGTGACGGTGAAGAAACCCTCCGAAATGAGGGTCCGCAGCGCCTCCGGCACCCGTTCGCGCACCTGCGCCGGGTCCTCGTGGATGAGCTGGGCGATGGCGTCCAGCAGGGGGCCCACCGGCATCGTCCCGTCGCAGACCCCGGCCAGCGCGGCCTCCACCGTGCCCACCCGGGCGACCCGACGCAGTCCGTCGCGCTGACGCAGCAGGATCCGTTCCGGGTCGGGCGCGCCGGGGACCCCGACACGCTCCTCCACCACGCCCGGGGCCAGGGCCACGTGCGCCGAGAGCAGGGCGGCGTCGGTCAGCCGGTGCGCCGTCATCGCCCCGTCCACCACGGAGGGGAGATAGGGGCCCACCGGTTGGTCGATCTCGTGGCGCAGCTCCTCCACGCGCACGGTCGCGTCCTGGGCGACGTCGTTGCGCAGGCTGATCCACCCGAACCCGATGCCCTTGATGCCCTCGCGCTCGAAGTAGTCCAACCAGGCGTCGTAGCGGCGGGTGTACTCGGGGGTGCCGTGCTCGCAGGAGTCGCGCAGCCACAGCTCCACGTACTCGGCGGGGTCCTGTACGTCGCGCTGGACCACCCAGCCCGAGCAGCCGGTCCCGGTGACCCAGCCGCCCACCCGGTCCTCCCAGTCGTCGCCGTCGGAGTGCACCCAGTTGGCCAGCAGCTGGCACCAGCCGCCCTCGGTGAGGTGGGCGGGGGCCTGGCGGACCAGCTCGGCGCAGATCGAGTCGCCGGGCAGGTCGGACTCCCGATAGGTGTAGCGGGAGGCGTCGGGCGTGATGACGAACGGCGGGTTGGACACGATCAGGTCGAAGCGCTCGTCCTCGACCGGTTCGTACAGGGAACCCTGGAGCAGGCGGACGTCGGGCACACCCGACAGCGCCAGGCTGATCCGGGCCATCCGCAGGGCGCGCGGGTTGAGGTCGGTGGCGACGATCTCCCGGGTGCGGGAGGCCAGGTGCAGGGCCTGCACACCGCAGCCGGTGCCGACGTCGAGGGCGCGTTCGACGGGGCCGTCGACGATCAGCCGGGACAGGGTGGCCGAGGCGCCGCCCGCGCCCACCACGTGATCGGGGCGCGGCACGACGCCGGTGCCGGGGCGCACCTTGGGGTCGGAGACCACGAAGCCGGGGCGGCCCTCCTCCAGCTCCCAGGGCCCCAGGTGCACCAGGGAGCGCACGACGGGTCCGCCGGGGCGCTCGTCCACGGTGACGAGGCCCGCCCCCACGAGTTCGTCGACGGGCAGGACGGCGCGGGCGGCCCGTGCGGGAATGGGGCTCTGGAGCCACCACAGGCGCAGCAGCAGCCCGAGTCGCTCCTCGCCGCCGGTGGCGCGCAGCGCGGGCACGAGTTCCTCGCGGGCCAGCGCGCGGGCCGCGGCGTCGCCCAATCGGTCGCGAACGCCCGACACCGTGTAGTCGGCGTCGATGAGGATGGCGCGCAGTCGTTCGGCGAGTCCGCGGGGAAAGGCTGTCTCAGGCACCCGCCCATTATCGACCACGGGACCCACCAGGGCGTTCGATCAGTCCCTGGAGGCGATCCGCTCGGCGGCCTCGGCCCGTTTGCGCAGGAGGCGGGGGATGTAGAGGAAACCGAACACGCCCAGGCCCATCCCGGTCGCGCACACGCCGATCCACCAGCGCTCGGACTCGGGCAGGCCCTCGCCCATGGCCAAGAGCACGATCAGCGCGATCACCCAGGCGACGGTGCCGATCGCGGCGGGGACTCGGTAATCGCTCTCGTGGACTTCGGGATCCGGCTGACGAGGTTTGCGCACGGCTCCAGGCTAGCCGTACACATCGGAACGCTCCATGGAGGAGGTGGTGCGTCTGCCCCCACCAGGGAAATCTTCGTCACATCCGATCACTCGATCATCCGAACGCATGGTGTTTTCTACGAAACTCCTGTGAAACCTGTGTCGGTTGTTGTATGAAGATGCAACTAATCTGGCGCAGAATCCTTGTTGTCCGGTAACACGACCAGGTCAGGCTGACACCGTGAACGCTGCAACCCCATCCCCCGACACAGTGTCCAAGGTGCCCTCGGGGCCCCTGGACCGCTTCTTCCGCATCTCCGAGCGCGGTTCCACCTTCGGCACCGAGATCCGCGGTGGCCTGGCGACCTTCTTCGCCATGGCCTACATCGTCGTCCTCAACCCCCTGATCATCGGTACCGCCGAGGACGTCAACGGAGAGACCCTGGGCATCCCCCAGGTCGCCGCCGTGACCGCCCTCGTCGCCGCGATCTCCTGCGTCCTCATGGGCGTGGTCAGCCGCTACCCGTTCGCCATCGCCGCGGGCATGGGCCTCAACGCGGTGGTCGCCTACGGGATCGCGCCGCTCATGCCGTGGTCCGATGTGTTCCTGCTGATCATCGTCGAGGGTCTGCTCCTGCTGATCCTGGTGCTGACCGGCTTCCGCACCGCGGTCTTCGCCGCCATCCCGCCCGGTCTGAAGATCGCCATCGCGGTCGGCGTGGGCCTGTTCCTGGCGCTCATCGGTCTGGTCAACGCCGGCTTCGTCCAGGCGGGCGCGGGCACCCCGGTGCAGCTCGGCGACGGCGGGCTCAGTGGCTGGCCGATCCTGATCTTCGTCATCGGCCTGCTCATCACCATCGCCCTGTACGTCCGCAAGATCCGCGGCGCGATGCTGCTGGGCATCGTCATCGCCACCGTGCTCGCCATCGCCGTGGAGACCGCGCTGGGCGACGGCGGCGATCGCCTGGGCTGGGGCCTGACCGTCCCCGCGCTGCCCGACGGTGTGGGCGGACTGGTGTCGCTGCCGGACTTCTCGCTCATCGGCCTGTTCGCCGACGGCGGCCTCAACGTGTTCGGGCGCTGGTCCGAGATCGGCTTCGCCACCGTGCTGATGCTGATCTTCACCCTGCTGCTGGCCGACTTCTTCGACACCATGGGCACCATGGTCGGCGTCGCCCACCAGGGCGGGCTGGCCGACGAGGACGGCAACATCGAGGGCACCCGCGAGGTCCTGGTCGCCGACTCCCTGGGCACGATCTTCGGCGGTGTGGGATCGGCCTCGGTCGCCACCATCTACGCCGAGTCCGCCGCCGGCGTCGCGGAGGGTGCGCGGACCGGTATCGCCCCGATCGTCACCGGTCTGCTGATGGTCGTGGCCACCCTGTTCACCCCGCTGGTGACCCTGGTCCCGTTCGAGGCCGCGACCCCGGTCCTGGTCATCGTCGGTTTCATGATGATGACCCAGGTCGTGAACATCGACTTCAAGGACCCGGCGATCGGTCTGGGCTCCTTCATGGCCATCATCATGATGCCCTTCACCTACTCGATCGCCAACGGCATCGGGTTCGGGCTGCTCACCTACGCCTTCGTCAGCCTCGCCATGGGCAGGGGCCGCCAGGTCCACCCGCTGCTCTGGCTGATCTCGATCGTGTTCCTCATCCACTTCGCCGAGGCGCCCATCTACGCCCTCATCGGCTAGCCGGCGACGGCCGCGGACCGACTTCCGCGTCCGCCCCGCACGGCGGGAATTCCCGAGACGGTGAACGGCGTTGACCCGAATGATGAGTCAACGCCGTTTACTTTTTGTCGCCCGGAACGCCCCGGTCACCGCGTCGGCCCCTCTCCCACCCCCCGGGAGCGGCTGATGCGGCGTGGGGCCATGTTCCGTTCGCTGTCCGTGCGCAACTACCGCCTGTACGCGCTCGGACAACTGTTCTCCAACCCCGGCACCTGGATGCAGCGCATCGCCCAGGACTGGCTGGTCCTCCAGCTCAGCGGCGGCAGCGGCATCGCGCTCGGGATGACCACCGCCCTCCAGTTCCTGCCCATGCTCTTCCTCGGGCTGTGGGGCGGCGCCCTGGTCGACCGGCTGGGCAAGCGCCGTCTGCTGATCTGCACGCAGACCGCCATGGGCGTGCTCGCCGTCGCCCTCGGCGTGCTGGCCACCGTTGGCGCCGCCCAGGTCTGGCACGTGTACCTGTTCGCGTTCGGGCTCGGCCTGATCACCGTGCTGGACAACCCCGGGCGGCAGGCCTTCGTCCCCGAGATGGTCGACCGGGAACTGCTGAGCAACGCGATCGCCCTCAACAGCGCCAGCTTCCAGCTCGGCCGGGTCACCGGCCCGGCCATCGCCGGGCTGTTGATCGCCTGGATCGGCAGCGGTCCCGTCTTCCTCGTCAACGGCGCCTCGTTCGGGTTCACCATCGTGGCCCTGCTGCTCATCCGCACCGCCGAACTCGACCCCGCCGAGCCGGTGCCCCGGGGCAGGGGGCGGATCCGCGAAGGGCTGGCCTACGTCAGGGGTCGCCGCGACCTCACGCTGCTGCTCCTGCTGGCGGCGTGCACGCAGTTCTTCGGCGCCAACGCGCAGAACCAGATCGCCCTGATGGTCAACAACGTCTTCGAGACGGGGGCCGCCGCGTTCGGCGTGGCCGCCGCCTGCCTGGCGGTGGGAGCCCTCATCGGCGCGCTGCTGGCCGCCCGCCGCGAACGCCCGCGCCTGCGGCTGATCCTCGTGGGCTCGATGGTCTTCGGCGTCGCCCAGATCGTGGCCGGCCTCATGCCCACCTATCCGGCGTTCATCATCGTGCTGGTGCCCATGGGCATCGCCTTCATGACCTACGTCACCACCCTCAACGCCACGTTCCAGCTCACCGTGGATCCGCAGATGCGCGGCCGTGTGATGAGCATGTTCCTGCTGGTCTTCATGGGTGTGGCCCCGATCGGCGCACCGGTGGTCGGCTTCCTCGCCGACGCCTTCGGGCCGCGGACCGGCCTCGTCGTCGGCGGCACGGTGACCGTGCTCGTGGTCGCGGTGCTCGCGGTACCGCTCCTCCGGGTCAAGGGGGTGCGTCCGCGCGACCTGATCCCGGGACGCCGCCGCGCCGCCGCGCGGAGACCCGCACCCGCCGACAGGGGACAGGGCGTCGAGACCGCGGTGGAGGCCGGCGCGGGGGAGGCCTCGCCCGCCCCCGAACGGCTCGCCGACGAAGACCTCAGCGCGCCCCGGTCCCGCTGAGTCCCGCCCCGGCCGGGAGGGGCCTTCCGGCCGGGACGGACCCGGCCGGCGACCGGGCGCACCGGGAAGGGCGCCGGAGGGGCCGGGCCGCTCCCGCCGGCCCGGACCGGATGCGAGGATGCGGACATGAGACTGTTCGTCGCGCTGTCACCGCCCGCCGACGTGGTCGACGCCGTACTCGCCGCCCGCGCTCCGGGCCCGCGGCACACGTCCGACCTGCGCTGGACCCACCCCTCGGACTGGCATCTCACCCTGGTCTTCCTCGGAGAGGTCCCCGACGGGTCGCTTCCGGCCCTCGCCGACGTCCTGGGCGCCGTCGCCGGCGATCACGCCCCCTTCGACCTCACCGTCGACGGGTGGGGCGTCTTCCCCCGCTCGGGCCCCTCCGCCGTCCTGTGGTCGGGCATCGGCGGGGACACCGAGGCCCTCGCCTCTCTCGCCGCCGACCTGCGCGCCGCCGCCGTCTCCACGGGTCTGCCCGGACAGGACCGCGCCTACGTGCCGCATCTCACCGTGGCCCGCTCCCGGCCGCCCCGCGACCTCACCGACCTGCGCTCCGTACTGGGCCGGGGCCCCCACCACCCCTGGCCCGCGCGCGAGGTGCGCCTCATCGAGAGCCGACCCGGTCGGGAGGACCGTTACCGAACCGCCCGGACCTGGGCGTTAGGCTGGAAAACCGACCCGGGGATATCGCCAGAGCGGAGCACCGCATGAGCATGCTCACCAACAACCGCAAGCAGCGCTGGCTGCTGCCCGTGGTCCTGGGCTTCATCATGCTCCTCGTGCTGCTCGGCGCCCTGCTGGGCTGATCACGATCCCGGTGGGGTAGGGGAGGGACCACCGCGTCCCTCGACCCAGGAGTCCCGCCATGGGCGTCTTCACCGGTCCCGAACTCGCCTACCTCACCCTCGAAGGCGAGCGCAGACTCGCCCGCGTCGCCACCGTCGGACCCGACGGTTCCATCCACGTGACCCCCGTCGGCTGGTCCCTCGCCGACGACGCCACCGTCGTGGAGATCAGCGGTCACGACTTCGCCGGAACGAAGAAGTTCCGCGACGTCCGGCGCACCGGCCGCGCCTCCCTCGTGGTGGACGACGTCCTCCCGCCCTGGCGGCCGCGCGGCGTCGAGATCCGCGGCCACGCCGAGGCGATCGACGACGGACGACCCCGGATCCGCATCCGGCCGCACCGCGTCGTGAGCTGGGGGCTGGAGGAGGACGGGCAGCCCGTGCCGCGCAGCGCCCGCGACGCCGGCTGACGGGACGGCGGACTCAGGCCGCGGCGGACGCCAGCGCCACCGCGCGCGCGACCAGTGCCGCGTTGTCCTCCGCCTCTTCGCCGTCGGGCATCCGCATCGTGTCCTCCAGACCGATGCGGATGTCCAACCCGGCGTCCAGCGCGTCCTCCAACATCGGCCAGGCGGTGGCGTCCGAACCGTGCAGCAGCCGGGGCGCGGACGGGCCCGCGCGGTCCAGCAGTGACAGGATCGCCTCGGCGTTGCGCCGGGCGTCCTCCACCGCGACCTGTGTGGGCTCCACCAGGACCGCGGTCACCGGCACCTTCGTGGCGATGAGGATGCGAGCGGCGTCCACCGTCCACACCCCCGCCTCCACGGCGACCCGGCGGTCGTCCAGCAGATGGATGAGGTCCACCGAACCGGCCTCGTGCAGGTTCACCGTCACCGAGTCGGGCAACGACGGCGACGCCCACCGCTGCACCAGGTCGTAACGCCGCCACGGGTCGGACTCGGCGGACAGGGCCGTGGTCAACGAGATCGGGACGTCGGGGCCCTCGGCGCGGAACCTCTCCATGAGAGGGCCGACCACCTGCGGCTCCAGGGATTCGGCTCCCCCCGGATCACGCGGATGCAGGTGGAGGGCGGTCGCCCCGGCGGCCACCGCCTCGTGGGCGTCGGTGATCAGTTGGTCCAGGGACACGGGAAGAGCGGGGTGCGCACCGGGGCGGCGGTCCCCGTTCAGACAGGCGACGATCCTCATGGCTCTCCTCACGGAACTCCGTATGCCGAATGTGCCCGTTCGCGCCGTCGCGCAAAAGCCGTCCCGGATGCGCGCCGCCCCCGTCCGCCCCTGGCAGGATGGCCGTCATGAGACGACCGCTCGTGTGCGCCGTGGCCGCGCTGTCCGTGTTCCTCCCGGCACCCGCCCTGGCGGAGCCGGAGGTTCCCGACGGCGGGACCGGGTTCGACTACCCGCGCGGCGGCGAGGGGCCGGAGGGATCGGAGATCGCCTTCACCTTCCAGGACGAGCGGATCTCGGAGTCCAGCGGGATCGCGCCCTCGCTGCGGCACGAGGGCGTCTGGTGGACCCACAACGACAGCGGTGATCACCCCACCGACGTGTTCGCCGTCGACGAGGAGGGGAACACGCTCGCCACCGTGCGCCTGCTCCTGGAACTGCGGGACTGGGAGGCGATCGCCGTCGTCCCCGGCCCGGACGGGGAACCCGCGATCCACGTGGCCGACATCGGCGACAACTTCGGCGGGAGCTGGACCGAGGTGCGGGTGTACCGGTTCACCGAACCGGAGGCCCTCGCCGACACGACGATCGAGCCCACGGTGCTGACCTTCGCCTACGCCGACGGCGGCCGGGACGCCGAGTCGATGATGATCGACCCGCGCGACGGGCGGCTGTACGTGGTGTCCAAGGAGTTCGCGGGCGGGCTGTACGCCGCCCCCGAGGAGATCGACCCGGTCGGCGTCAACACCCTGGAACGCATCGACTCGGCGCCGTTGTTCGCCACCGACGCGGCCTTCGGCCCGGACGGCACCCGTTACGCGATCCGGACCTACTGGGGCGTGACGATCTACGACTCCACGGACGGTGTGCCGGGCACCTCCATGGGCGCCTTCGACCTGCCCGAGTCCGACCAGGGCGAGTCGATCGCCTTCACCCTCGACGGCACCGCCCTCATGGCCGGTACCGAGGGTCTCTTCGCCCCCGTGTGGCGGGTTCCGCTGGAGGATCGCTACCGGACCGGCACGGTGGAGACGGAGGAGGAGGCCCGGGAGGAGAGCGCGTCCCCGTCGGAGGCCGCCGAGGACGCCGAGGAGCGGGGGAGCGCGGTCCCCTTCATCGCGGCCGGGGCGCTGGTCGCGGTCCTTCTCATCGGCGGCATCGTCCTGCTCGCCCGCAGGGGCTGACAGGGGCCGGGACACGGGCCGCCCGGAAGGGTGACAGGGCGGCCGGTCATGGTGCGCCCTCCTCGTGCCGGCGCCGCCCGCACGGGGCGCGTGGACGCCCGTACCGGGGGTCACGTCGCCCGGGACCACGGGCGCCGGGTAGGCCCCGGACGCGGCGGAGGGCCCGGACGATCCCCCCGTTCGGGCCCCCTCGGCGTGCGGCGGGTCAGTCGTCCCCGCCGCCCCCGCCCTGGCCGTTCTGCGCGGCCTGCGCGGTGTCCAGGAAGTGTTCGCGCACCAGGAAGGCGTGCCGGGAGAAGTCCGTGAACACCCCGTCCACACCCAGCTCGAAGAACAGCTCGTACTCCGCCGCGAACGACCCGTAGTCGCCCGGGCCGCCGTCCGAGCGCAGCGGGCCGGGCAGGAAGTGGTTCTCGCTGCGGAACGTGTACGGGTGCACCAGCAGCCCCGCCTCGTGCGCGTCGTCCACCAGGGTGGTCGGCTCGACCGGGTCCCCGTCCTCGTCCAGCGGCACGATCAGGGTCTTGGCCGGGCCGATCGCGTGCGCGAACGAGGCCACCTCGGCCAGCCCGTCCGGCGTGGTGTAGTGCCGCCAGTGCTCCTCGGTGCCCAGGAGGAAGACCAGCGGCAGCTCCGTCTCGGCGAGCTTGCGCAGGCTCTCCGCCTCGAACGACTGGAGGAACACCGGGACCCGCGGCTCCGGCCCGGTCAGCCCGGCCGCCTTGAGCGCGGCGATCAGCGGCGGCTCCAGTTCCAGGCCCTGCGACACGTGGTAGGAGGGGTGCTTGGTCTCGGGGTAGATCCCGATCGGCCGCTTCAGCTCCGAGGTCAGGGAGAACGCCAGGTCGATGACCTCCTCCAGGGTCGGCACCTCATAGGTCCCGTCCATCATGGCGTTCATCGTGCGCACGTCCTGGAGCCGCTCCCGCGCGCGCAGCGTCTTGATCTCCGCCAGGGTGAAGTCCTGGGCGAAGAACCCCGTGATCTCCCGTCCGTCGATGGTCCGGGTGGTCCGCCGGTCGGCGAACTCCGGCCGGTCGGCCACGTCGGTCGTCTCGCCGATCTCCGACTCGTGGCGGCAGATCAGCCGACCGTCCCTGGTGGCGACCAGGTCCATCTCGATGAAGTCGCCGCCGTGCCGGGCCCCCAGTTCGTAGGAGGCCAGGGTGTGCTCGGGCCGATGCCCCGACGCACCCCGGTGGGAGATGATCTTGATGGGGTTTTCCTTCTTGTTCCTGCGCACAGTCGACCCGTCCTGAAAATCCGGAAAAGGAGAGAAAAGGGAGGTCGGCCCGCCGTTGGCGGACCGACCTCCATTCTGCCCCTTCACACGGCCGGGACGTGGCCGGGAGATCGACGGGGGCGGAAGGGCTCAGGAGAGCCGGGTGAGCACGAAGTCGACGCACTCGGTCAACGCCTGCACGTCGGCGGGCTCGACGGCCGGGAACGTCGCGACGCGCAGCTGGTTGCGGCCCAGCTTGCGGTAGGGCTCGGTGTCCACGACGCCGTTGGCGCGCAGCACCTCGGCGATCGCCGAGGCGTCCACGTCGTCGTTGAAGTCGATGGTGGCCACGACCTGCGAGCGCTTGGCCGGGTCGGTGACGAAGGGCGTGGCGACCGCGGACTTCTCGGCCCAGGTGTACAGGGTCGAGGAGGACTCGGCGGTGCGGGCCACGGCCCAGTCCAGCCCGCCCTGCCCGTTGATCCACTCCAACTGCTCGGCCAGGAGCAGCAGGGTGGCCACGGCCGGGGTGTTGTAGGTCTGGTCCTTGCGGGAGTTGTCGATCGCGGTGGTGAGCGAGAAGAACTCGGGGATGTAGCGGCCGCTCGCGGCGATCTCCTCGACCCGGGCCAGCGCCTTGGGCGACATGACGGCCAGCCACAGCCCGCCGTCGGCGGCGAAGCTCTTCTGCGGGGCGAAGTAGTAGACGTCGGTCTCGGCGATGTCCACCGGCAGACCGCCGGCGCCGCTGGTGGCGTCGACCAGCACCAGGGCGTCCTCGTCGGCCCCGGCCACGCGGCGGATCGGCGCGGCCACACCGGTGGAGGTCTCGTTGTGGGTGAGGGCGTACGCGTCCACACCGGCCTCGGCGACGGCCTCACCGTGACCGCCGGGGTCGGTGGTGATGACGGTCGGCTCGGCCAACCAGGGGGCGCCCTTGGCGACCTTCGCGAACTTGCTCGAAAACTCGCCGAACGAGAGGTGCTGGGACTTCTCGCGCAGCAGGCCGTGCGCGGCGATGTCCCAGAACGCGGTGGTGCCGCCGTTGCCGAGGACGACCTCGTACCCCTCCGGAAGGGAGAACAGGTCGGCCACTCCGGTGCGGACCCGTGACACCAGGGACTTCACGGGCTTCTGCCGGTGGGAGGTCCCCAGGTAACGGGATCCGGAGGAGGCCAGGGCCTCCAGCTGGGCCGGGCGGACTTTGGAGGGGCCACTGCCGAAACGGCCGTCGGAGGGCAGGAGGTTCGCGGGAATCTGAATCTCGGTCACGCGTCCCAGGGTAGTGGTGGCACGGGTGACGTCGCCGGTCAGGGGTGTTATTAACACGCGTGAAAAAACGTGAGAACGGATCACCGCCTCACGATCCCCCCGGAGTGGCCGGTATGGGTCAGTGTCAATTCTGCTTAAAAGGGTGAAACATCGGTGTCTTTTGTTATCTAATGAGGTCGCTTCGGGGGGAGTGACCAGAACGATCACGACACATCGGTGAGGTGCCCGCGCGTGCCCGAGGAAGCGACCGGATCCGCGGAACGACGATCCCCCGAGGAACCCGGCCCCCAGGCCGACGCGCGTTTCCTCGCGATCTTCGACGCCCTGCGCGAACGCCCCGGCGGCGGTCGCCATCGGCGCCTGGCCCGGATGGAACGCCGGGCGGCCCGCCGCAGGCGGGTCCGCGTGCACGACGGAGTGCAGCGCGGTGACCTTGCCGAACCCCCACCGGTGCTCGACCTGGTCCTCGACGACGCGGCCGACCGCGACGCCCTCCTCGACGCACTCGTGGAACGCTGTGGCAACCAGCCGCCGTGGCGGCTCCCGCCCGACGCCGGGGACACCCTCGACGGACCCCCCGACATCCGCGACCTGTGGGCCACCACTGACGAACTCTACGACCTCGTCCGGGCGCTCCTGGAAGCCGGCGACGCCGCGCGCCCCGGGGCCGAGGGCGTCCGCACGCCACCGCCTCCGCCCCGGTTCGCCCGTCTGCGTTCCCTTCTCCGGCTGCGCGACTGTGACCGCCGGGCCGTCCACGAGAGCATGCAGGGCAGCGTCGCCGGTCAGGGCGACCTCGAACTCGACACCGACCGCCGTACCCAGATCCACGTGGTGGCCGCGCTGCTGCGCATCCGCACCGAAGCGCGTCGCTCCGGTGAGACGAACCGCGCCGAAGCGGGCCGGGGGAGCTGGTTCCTGGCGCGCTGGGCCCAGGGCTACGTCCGGATCGCCCGAAGGGCCGCCATCTGGGTGGCCGCGCTGAGCGCCAAGGTCACCTTCAGCCGGCTCGACGAGAAGCTGCTCACCCCGCTCTCCTTCGTCGTCGGCGCGTTGGCGTTCCTCGGCCCCTTCGCCCTGGGCGCCTTCGGCCTGGCCGCGCTGTTCGGATCGGCCCTCCAGGGAGTGAACAACTGGGTGACCGTCGGCGCGGCCGTCCTGCTCCTGATCGTCCACATCTCCCTGGCCCCCTTCCTTTTCCTCCCCTGGCGCGCCTACCGGTGGCTCGACGACCACGCGGACTACGAGGAACGCCCCCTCGGCGACCACCGCGCCCGCGGTGTCCACGTTCTCAACCTGCTCAAGAGCGAGGCCGGTCGCGTCGGTCGGCTCTACCCCCTGGCCGATCGGACACCGCCCCGACCCGGGCCCGTGCCGTCCGTTCCCCGCCGTCCCGGTCTGCTCCGCCCTCTCCTCGGCCTGGCGACCGGACGGTCCGCCGACGCGCCGACCGAACCGCCCGCCGCCGCCACCGCACCCCGCCCCGAGTCCGTGGAGGGGCCGCCGCGCGGGTACGAACCCCTGCCCGCCGTCCACCGCCTGATCGTCAACGCCCTCCTGGACGACCTCGCCGACTCCCACGGCGGTTCCGCCCGCTCCCGCTCGCCGCGTCGGGGCCGGGCCCAGCGCCCCGTCCTCCTGGTCGACCAGGACCGTCTCGGCCGGGTCGGCCGCTACCTCGTCCGGCTCATCGAGGACGAGCGGGTGCGCCGAACCCTGCCCGACCCGCTGCTCATCGTCCAGGTGCGCGCCTCGGACGGCACGTCCCTGGTGGACCCGAACGTCAACGTGCTCCGCTACCCCTCCCTGCCCGGCACCGAGACCGACGGCAGGCAGGAGGAGCTTTCCCTGTGGCTGCGCGCCCGTCACGCCGCAGGCGTCCTGGGCGCCGCCCGTACCCTGAGCGTTCCCGTTCCCCGTCCGCCCGACGACCTCGACGGGCCGGGCCCCGCCGATCGGACCGTGCTCACCGCGGGGGCCCTCGCCTCGGCCTGGATCGGCGGAACGGGAGCGGGGCTCTCCCTGCTCCTCCTCCTGCTCTGGGCGTTCGGGCCGGCCGTCATGGCGCCCGTGAACCCCTGCGTCCAGAGCTGGGTCTGGGACCCGGTCGGCATCCGACAGGACGGCAGGGACTGCTACGGCCTCACCTTCGGGGACTTCGTCTTCCACGAACGCCTGACGGAGGTGACCGAGCACATCCGGGAGCAGAACGAGGCCGTCGACAAGGCGGGACGCGACACGACCCACGTCACCGTCGCCTACTTCGGCGCGCTCAGCACCACCGGGGCGAACGACCTCACCCTGGCCGGGGTCCAGGGGGAACTCCTCGGGATCGCCCACCGGCAGGCCCAGCACAACGCCTCCGCCGACGCCTCCCTGCCCAGGATCAAGATCATGCTGGTCAACACCGGCCAGGGGTGGTCCCGCGCGCGGGAGGCCGCCGAGATGGTCGTCGAGCGGGCCGTCGAGACCCATCGCCGAATGGACCGCCCCGTCGCCGCCCTCGGTTTCGGGCAGAGCCTCCAGGGCACCACCGACGCGATCCGGGTCCTGGGCGGCGCCCGGATACCCACGATCGGCACCACCGCGACCTTCGACGACATCGCCCTGGACCCCTCCGGCAAGTACGGCCAGTACTTCTTCCCCCTGGCCCCCGCCAACTCCCGGATCGCCGAACAGGCCGCCGCGTGGGCCTACCACGGCGTGGAGTGGTCCGGCACGGAGCTGGTCGAGGGGGAGCCGGCCCCGGACCTGGAACCCGCGCGCACCGCCGTGGCCATCGCCGACAACCGGAGGGGGGAGAGCTACGGGCCCCACCTGGCGGTCCGGTTCATGACCGGGTTCCGGGAGCTGGGCGGCGAACCCTGGGCCGACCCCGAGGGCGGCGACCCGCCGCCGGTGGGTTTCGCCGACGGCTCCACCGGAGTGGTCCCCGGAGTGCTGCCCTACCAGGACGGGGGCGTGTCGCTCGCCGCCCACCTGGCACGGGTGTGCGCTCAGGATCCGCCCGACCTCATCTACTTCGCCGGACGCTCCACCGACTTCGCCGAGTTCCACCGGCAGTTGCAACAGGAGGGGATGTGCGTGGAGGCGGGGATCGACGTGCTCGGCGGTGACGACATCGCCAAGTTCGTCACCGACCACGCCGAGACGATCGGCATGGCCGGCGGCTACCCCGTCTTCTACACCCCGCTGGCCGCCAGCGGGGCTTGGAGTCGGTACACCGAGGGCAGCGAGCGAGCCTTCTACGCCGAGGCGGAGGCCCTGGTGGAGGAGTTGTACGCCGACCCCGACGACGGGGAGGGCGGGCCCCCGGGAATCCGCGCCGATCTCGACGCCGCCGACGGCGGGTCGCCGTCGATGACCCACGCCGCCGTCGCCGCCGACGCCCTCACCGTGCTCTCCCGGGCACTGCGCGGTATCGACCGCACCACGACCCGGGAGGCTTCGGTGGAGGGCCCCGCCGTGGAGCCCTCGCCCTTCCTCGGCACCGACGACGGGTACGAGGCCGAACGCGACGCGCTGGTGGAGCGGATCCAGAACACCTCCGGGCTGTCGGCGGTCTCCGGTCACATCGCGTTCGGGGAACCCGCGCTGGGCAACTGGCATCCCGAACGGATGGTGCAGCTCGTGGTGGTCGGGCCGCTGGGCGCCGACGGTCTGCGCCAGCACGTTGTGGCGGCCTGCGGGCGGATCAGCGCGGCCACGATCGACCCCGGCCCGGGCTGTGTGTGACGCGCGCGGCCCGAGGGGCGGGTGGCGCCGGCGGGCCGCGCCGCGAGAAGATGCCCCCTGTGGACCGTACAGACCCCGCCGAGCTGCGCGAACCCTACCTGGGAGCGCCCTTGCGCCGTGCCGATCTCGCCGATCACCCCATGAGCCAGTTCCACCTGTGGTTCGAGGAGGCCCGTGAGTCCGGCCTCGCCGAACCCAACGCCATGGTGCTCTCCTCCGTCGAGCCCGGCGGCGCGCCCCGGGCCCGCACGGTGCTCATGAAGGGGTACGACCGCACCGGTCTGCGTTTCTTCACCAACTACGCCTCCCGCAAGGGCCTGGCCCTGACCGCCGACCCCCGGGCGAGCGTGGTCTTCCCCTGGCACCCCGTCCGCCGCCAGGTCCTCATCGCCGGTCGAGTGGAACGCCTGAGCGACGCCGAGAACGACCGTTACTTCGCGTCCCGTCCGCGCGGTTCCCAGCTGGGCGCCTGGGCCAGTGAACGCCAGTCGCAGCCGGTCGCCGACCGCGAGGAGCTGGACCGTCTCTACCGCGAGTTCGAGACGGTCTGGCCCGAGGACGCCGAGATCCCCCGGCCCGCCTACTGGGGCGGCTTCCGGCTGGTCCCCGAGGAGGTCGAGTTCTGGCAGGGCGGAGCGGACCGCATGCACGACCGCTTCCGCTACCTGCGCGACGGGGAAGGCGCTTGGGAGATCACCCGCCTGGCCCCCTGAGCATCCGCCTCCCCGGTGTCGCCGACCCCCGGTGACCCGCCGCGTCGGGACCGGTGGAGACGAAAGGGCGCGGGGCACCGCGCCTCGGGCGGCGGCCCTCTTCGAGCCGTGTCACCGGGACGAGGCCTCCTCGCCCGTTCCCGCCCTCGTGGGCTTCCTCGTCGTTCGGCGGCCTTTCGCCGACCGTTCGCCCGCCCCGGGGGAGATCCGGCGACCGGGGCCGGCCCGCGGGGGAGGGGTCGTGCCCGGCCGGCCGACGCTGCGGGGTTCGCCGAGGTCCGGGCGGGGTGGTCCGGGCTCACCCCGGCCGGGCCGGACGTGTCGGCGCTGTTCGAGAGGGGCCGTGAACGGCACGCGGGGCACCCGGCCCGGACACCGGAGCGGGGTGAGATCCGTCGCCCGTCCGAAGGTCCGCGTCCGTACGGAATTTCGGGTCCTTGCCATCACGATATGCTTGCGGTATCGGTGGTCGCTCCCGCGGTCGCGCGGACGCCCCGGTCCCGATCCGGCTTCCGGGAATCGCGTCGCCCCGACCCGTGTTGTGAGAGACCTGCCGTGCCCGCCGTGACCGTGCGCCGGGCGCAGAGTCATGGGAGGGGAGTCTTGACCGCACACGGGCTGATCGACACCACGGAGATGTACCTCCGGACGGTCTTCGAGCTCGAAGAAGAGGGCATCGTCCCCCTTCGGGCACGCATCGCCGAGCGCCTGCACCAGAGCGGCCCGACCGTCAGCCAGACCGTGGCCCGTATGGAGCGCGACGGCCTGCTTCGGGTCGAGAACGACCGGCACCTGGTCATGACCGCCGAAGGCCGCCGACTGGCCACCCACGTCATGCGCAAGCACCGGTTGGCGGAGCGGCTCCTCGTCGACGTCATCGGACTGCCGTGGGAGGACGTCCACATCGAGGCCTGCCGCTGGGAGCACGTGATCTCCGAGGCCGTGGAGGAGCGTCTGGTCACGCTGCTCAACGCGCCCTCGGTGTGCCCCCACGGCAACCCGATCCCGGGCCTGGACGAACTGGGCCTGGACGACTACTCGCCGGAACCGTTCACCGACGACTCCATCGTGCCGATGATCGACGTCGCCTCCGGGGCGGACATCACCGTCACCGTTCGACGCATCAGCGAGCAGATCCAGTCCGACGCCGACGTCATGCGCACCCTGCGCGAGACGGGGGTGCGGCCCGGGCTTGAGGTGGTGCTGCGCGCCACCGACGACGGGGTCCGCGTGATCGGGGGGGACGCCCCCGACACCGAACTGTCCTCGGCGATCGCCGGGCACATCTTCGTCGCGAAGCCGTGACATCGGAGGTCGGTTGCTCATCAGGATTGTCACATTGCGCTGCGAGAACGTTGACGGTGTTGCTACCCTCGCTCCAAGGTGCGGTCGTTCGGGTGACCCGGAGCAGGCATGCGTGCAGCTCATGACGGCGAGGTGGCGGCTAGATGACACGGTGGGGTGAGCCCTTCCGGGAAGGCGACGCGCTCGCCACGGCCGCCGTCGTGGACCGGGCGCAGATCGCCATCGTCGTCATCGACCGGTTCAGTCTCCTGCGCTACTGGAACCCCTTCGCGCGCGAACTCTTCGGTTTCGTCGGTGGCCGCGACTACGTCGGCCTCTCCCTGCTCGACATCGGCATTCACGAGTCCGACCGTGAGCACGCCTCCCAGCTGGCCCGCCGCGTTCTGCGCGGGGAGCCCTGGGAGGGCACCTTCGCCGTGCTCAGGGGCGACTCCACCTGGATCCACGTGCGCGCCCAGGCCGTGCCCATGCGCAACGACGACGGCGAGATCGACGGCATCACCCTCATCGCCCGCGAGGCCCTGCGCAGCGGGCGGGTCGAGGAGCAGTACGGCCTGCTGGAGCGGATCGGCAGCCGGCTGGCCAGCTCCCTGGAGTTCGACTCCACGGTGCGCGGTGTGGCGGGCATCCTGGTGCCCCAGTTCGCCGATCACTGTTTCATCGACCTGTACGACCACGACCGACTGGTCAGACAGGTGTCGGTGCACGCCGAGGGGTGGACGCCCCCGCCGCGCACCTGGTTCGACGTCGGGGAGGAGGTCCGCTACCCCGAGCGCCACTTCGTGACCCAGGCGCTGCGCCGTCTGGAGACGGTCGTCAGCAGTGACTACCTCTTCGAGAGCTCGCCCAACAACCGCTCCGACCGGGTCTCCCGCCAGGTCGGCATCACCTCCGCGATCGCCGCCCCGCTGCGCGCCCGGGGCGAGGTCCTGGGCGTGCTCACCCTCGCCCTTTCCGGGCTCTCCCCGCGCCAGAAGAGCACCTACGGCGGATTCGACCGCGACCTGGTGGGCGCCATCGCCTCCCGCGTCGCGCTCGCCATCGACAA
Source organism: Nocardiopsis sp. N85 (assembly GCF_028882275.1). Classification (GTDB taxonomy): domain Bacteria; phylum Actinomycetota; class Actinomycetes; order Streptosporangiales; family Streptosporangiaceae; genus Nocardiopsis; species Nocardiopsis lambiniae. The sequence continues at coordinate 232,448 of NZ_JARBUT010000002.1, read as the reverse complement.
CGCGCGCCTGTTCGAGGAGGAGCGCAGCACCGCGCTGGCCTTCCAGAACAGCCTGTTGCCCAGTGACTTCCCGCCTCTGGACGGGCTCACCATCGCCTCCCGCTACCTGCCCGCCGGCCCGCTCCAGGCGCACGGCCACGGTGTCCAGACCCAGGTGGGCGGCGACTTCTACGACGTCATCCCGCTGTCGGCCGGCCGGGTGGGCCTGGTCATCGGCGACGTCGAGGGCCGTGGCCCGCACGCCGCGGCCGTCATGGGACAGCTGCGCGCCGCGCTGCGGGCCTTCGCCCAGGCCGACCGCGAACCCGCCGACATCCTCCGCGAACTCGACGAATGGGTGCGCCGCCTGGGTCGCCCCATCGAGGGCGGCACCTGGATCCCGAGCGTCAGCTGCCTGTACATGGTCTACGACGCCTGGTCGCGTGAGCTGTCCTACGCCAACGCCGGACACGCCTCCCCGTTCCTCATCACCTCCGACTCCGTGGAGGCGCTCGACCTGGAGGTCACCGACCGCATGCTCGGCGTGCGCGTCAAGGGCGGTGCCGGCGAGGACGTGGTCTACCACCAGGCGGAGCTGCGCCTGCCCACCGGCGCGACCCTGCTGCTGTACACCGACGGCCTGGTCGACCGCACCCCCCTCGGGGGCCGCCCCGACCCCGAGCGGGCGCTGAGCAGGCTCACCGAGCGGGTCACCGAGGTCGCCGACAAGGACGTGGAGCAGATCGCCGAGGCGGCGGTGCACAGCGTCCCGGGCGAACTCGACGACGACACCGCGCTGCTGGTCGTGCGCACCGACTCCGACGAGCTGGCGCTGCGCGAGGGCTGGTTCCCCTCGGAGGCCTCCACCGTGGGCGAGGCCCGCCACCTGGCGGCCGACACCTTCAAGGAGTGGGGGATGGACCGGGACCAGGCCGAACTGGCCTGCCTGCTGGTCTCGGAGATCGTCACCAACGTCGTCATCCACGCCACCCCGCACCCCGTCCACCGGGAGTTCACCGGCAACGGGGTGCGCGACTCCGAGACGCCCTTCGAGGGGTCCGCCTCCTTCGACGAGTTCGACGAGGACTGGAGCGACCTTCTCGACGAGGTCGCCGAGGCCGACGAGGCGGACGCGGAGGCCGACGAGAAGGAGTTCCTGCTGCGCCTGCGCCGGGGAGCCTCCCGGGTGTGGGTGGAGGTCTTCGACCACGATCTGCGGCTGCCCCGCATCCGCAGCGCGGCCGCCGACGACGAGGGCGGCCGGGGCCTGTACCTCGTGGAGCAGCTGGCCACCCGCTGGGGATCGCGACCGACCCCCGACGGCAAGGCGGTCTGGTTCGAGATGCCCATGCACACCCCCGAGGAGCCCTCGGCCGCGGAGGAGGGCGGGGTGCCCGAGGCGATCGAGGAGCACTCCGCCTCCGGGTGACCGTCCGGTCCTGACGTGTGACCGTCCGGTTCCTCCCCGTGCCGTGATCGAAAAGACGTGGATTCGCCACCGATCAGGTAGGTAATTTGTACGGATCCCGTCCCCCGTTCACCACGGAGTGAGCCGATGACCTCCCGTCCCCCGTCCATGTTCGTTCCGCTCGTCGTCGGCGCCGTCCTCATGGCGACCGCGTGCGCCCCCGCCGACGACGACGCGGCGGCCCCCGAGCCCGGGAACGCCGCCGAATGCGTCCCCGGCGACCTGCCCACCCTCGCCGAGGGCGTGCTCACCGTCGGCACCGACAGCCCCGCCTACCCGCCGTGGTTCGCCGACGACGACCCCACCAACGGGGAGGGCTTCGAGTCGGCCGTCGCCCACGCGGTCGCCGAGGAGCTCGGCTACACCGCCGAACAGGTCACATGGACCACCGTGGCGTTCAACAGCGCCATCCAGCCCGGCCCCAAGGACTTCGACTTCGACATCAACCAGTTCTCCATCACGGAGGAGCGGGCGAAGGCGGTCGACTTCTCCAGCCCCTACTACGACGTCCGTCAGGCCGTCGTCGCGCTCGGCGACTCCGAGGCCGCCGGCGCGACCTCGGCGGCCGATCTGGCCGGCCTCACCATCGGCGCGCAGGTCGGGACCACCAGCTACGAGACCCTCGTCGAGACGATCGACCCCGAGGTCGAACCGCTGGTGTACAACAACAACGACGACGCCAAGCAGGCACTGGAGAACGGCCAGGTGGACGCGGTCGTCTTCGACCTGCCCACGGCGTTCTACATCACCGCCGCCGAGCTGGAGGACGCCGTCATCGTCGGGCAGCTCCCCCTGCTCGAAGCGGAGACCGAGCACTTCGGCCTGGTCCTGGACCTGGACTCGCCGTTGACGGACTGCGTCAGCGCGGCCGTGGACGCCCTGCGCGAGGACGGCACGCTGGCCGACCTCGAACAGGAGTGGCTGGCCGAGGCCGCCGACGCACCCGAACTGGGCTGACGTGACCGAACGGATCCCCACTCCCCTCGAAGTCGAGCGGGCCGCGCTGCGCCGTCGCCAGAGTGTGCGGTCGGTGCTCATCGGAGCGGTCTCCACCGCTCTGCTGGGCGCCGCCCTGGTGACCGTCGTGGTCGGCTCGCCCGGCTGGGAACGGGTGCGCGACACCTTCTTCGACGCGGCGGTGGCCCGGGACGCCCTGCCCGCGGTGCTCACCGGGCTGTGGCTCAACGTGCGACTGCTCTTCTTCTGCGCCCTCGGAGCGCTCGCCCTCGGGCTGATCACGGCGATCCTGCGGACCCTGCGCGGTCCGGTGTTCTTCCCGCTGCGCGCGCTGGCGACCGGGTACACCTACGGCTTCCGGGGCGCTCCGCTCATCATCGTGCTGTACCTGATGGCGTTCGGGGTGCCCGGACTGCGTTTGGAGAACACCCCGAGCGTGCTGGTGCTCGGCGGGATCGCGCTGGTCCTCACCTACGGCGCCTACATCGCCGAGGTGTTCCGGGCCGGCATCGAGTCGGTGCACCCGAGCCAGATCGCCGCGGCCCGCTCCCTCGGCCTCACCTACCCCCAGGCGATGCGCTGGGTGGTGCTGCCCCAGGCGGTGCGACGGGTCTCGCCGCCGCTCCTCAACGACATGGTGGCGCTTCAGAAGGACGTCGGGCTCATCTCGCTGGCCGGACCCATCGACGCCATCCGCGCCGCGCAGATCGCCACGGCGCAGACCTACAACTTCACGCCCTACATCGTCGCCGGGGTGCTGTTCGTCCTCATGGCGATCCCGCTGGTGGCCTTCACCGACTGGGTGACGATGCGGGCGGCGCGACGGCAGTCGGCGGAGGGGGACCGATGAGCGAACTGGACCGCACGGCCCGGCTGGAGGGCCCGGCCCCGGTACTGCGCCTGCGCGGGGTCCGCAAGGAGTTCCGGGGCACCGTCGTCCTCGACGGCCTGGACCTGGACGTGCCCGAACACGCCGTGGTCGTCCTCATCGGGGCCTCCGGTTCGGGCAAGTCGACCCTGCTGCGCTGCGCGAACCTGCTGGAGCCGATCACCGACGGCACCATCCACCTGGACGGGGAGCACATCACCGACCCCAGGGTGGACGCGGACCGGGTGCGGCGCCGGATCGGGACGGTGTTCCAGTCGTTCAACCTGTTCCCGCACATGAGCGTGCTGGACAACGTCACCCTGGCACCGCGCCGGGTGCATCGGCGGCCCCGTCGCGAGGCGGAGGACAAGGCCCGGGAACTGCTGGAGCGGGTGGGGCTGGCCGACAAGGCCGCCGAATACCCCGACCGGCTCTCCGGTGGCCAACAGCAGCGGGTGGCGATCGTGCGGGCGTTGGTCAACGGGCCGCGGCTGCTCCTCCTGGACGAGATCACCAGTGCCCTGGACCCCGAACTGGTGGGGGAGGTGCTCGACCTGGTGCGGGGGCTCCGCGAGGACGGCATGACCATGCTGCTGGCCACCCACGAGATGGGGTTCGCCCGCCAGGTCGCCGACACCGTCTGCTTCCTGGAGGGCGGGCGCGTCCTGGAGCAGGGGCCGCCCGAACGGGTACTGGGCGAACCGGAACAACCCCGGACGCGACGGTTCCTCCAACGCATCATCGACGCCGGACGACTGTGACCCCTCCCCGTGCGTTCGTCGAACGCGCGGGGAACTTCCGGTTGCCCCCGTTGCGCGGGCCCGGTCCGCCCTGGTGTCATCGAAACGGCCGGGACCCCCGCATCCCCATTCGTCACCCAGAGTGACAGCATGCCCCCGTGCGGTGTCCCCGGCCGTCGGCACGACCCCCCGTGCCGGACACCGAGAGGAGAACCCCCCCTTGTCGCACCGTACCGAGGCCCCCGCTCCCTCCGGCGGTGGCACCGGGGCCCGCCGCGGCCCCTCCCGTCTCGCGCGCCGGGCCCTGGCCCTGGCCGCCGCGCTGGTCCTCATCACCCCTGGCATCGCCCTCGCCGCGCCCCCGGGGGCCCTGCCCGCCGCCCACACCGCCGAGGAGGGGAAGTGGCAGCCGGCCTTCGACTACGACACCGACGGCTGTTACCCGACCCCCGCCATCGGCCCCGACGGCAAGGTCGCCGGAGGGCTCAATACGACAGGGGCCCTCAACGGCAACTGCCGTGACCGGTCGGACCTGGACAACACGAACTCCTACTCGCGGTCCAAGTGCGACCCGAGCGGATGGTGCGCGTACATGTACGCGCTCTACTTCGAGAAGGACCAGGTGCTGCCGGGCTGCTGCGGCCACCGGCACGACCTGGAGCACGTCGTGGTGTGGGTCCACGGGGGACAGGCCCGCCACGTGTCCGCGTCGGCCCACGGGGGCTACGACACCAGGCCCGCCTCACAGGTGCTCTGGGAGGGCACCCACGCCAAGATCGTCTACCACAAGGACGGGCTCTCCACCCACGCCTTCCGGTTCGCCGCCGGACACGACGACCCGCCGGAGAACCACTACGGCGTCTGGCAGTACCCGGACCTGGTCGGCTGGGATCACTACCCCCCGGGCATCCGCGACATCCTCACCTCGGCGAACTTCGGCAGCGCCCAGCTCGACCTCAGGGACGGCTCGTTCCCCGGAGCCCTGAACAAGGCCAAACCCGCCGGCATCGACTTCGACCCCTGGGCCTAAGCCGTGTTCGACGGATCATTCCGCCTCGCGGTCTCCGGGCCGCTCGTGTCACTCGGCGCGAGCGCCGAACCGAACGAGGGCATCCGCCGAACACGTCCTGGGTCCGCCGACCACCGGGGCCGGTGACACCGGCCCCGGCCGGAACACGGCGGGGGCCCTTCGGCGCCGACGCGGATGACGTCCGCACCGGCTCACCGGAGGGCCCCCGATACCCCGCGCCATCCGCCCCGAGGCCCGTCCGGCCCGCTCCGGGCGTGTCCTCGCCCCCGCGGGCCGCCCCGGACGTAGTGTGCCCACGTCCGGAGCGGGGATTCCGGTGAACGGGGGGACATGGACGGCACGGAATCGGGCACGATGGGCATGCTCCTCGCACTCCTCGTGGCGGCCCTGCTGGCCCCGCTGATCGGCCATCGGCTGGCACGGTGGGTGATCGTGCCGTCCGTGGTGCTGGAGATCGGGTTCGGGATCCTGCTCGGGCCCTCCGTGCTCGGCATCGTGCGGGAGAACGCGACGATCACCCTGCTGGCCGACCTCGGCCTGGCCCTGCTGATGTTCATGGCCGGGTACGAGATCGACTTCCGGCGGATCAAGGGCAGACCGCTCAACCGGGCCCTCCTGGCCTGGGCCTGTTCGGTCGCCCTGGGGCTCGGCATCGGCTGGGCGCTGTTCGGCGCGTCCCGGACCGCGCTGATCGTGGGCCTGGCGCTGACCACGACCGCCCTGGGCACCGTCCTGCCGATCCTGCGCGACTCCGGGGCGCTGGGCGGCGCGTTCGGCACCCGGTTCCTGGCGTCGGGGTCGGTCGGAGAGTTCGGGCCGATCGTGCTGATCGCCCTGTTGCTCAGCGGCTACCGACCCTGGGAGGGCACGCTCCTCCTGGCCCTGTTCTTCGCTCTGGCCGGGGCTGCCGCGTGGGCCGCCACCCGGCCGCGCTCGGAACGGTGGGCGCTGTTGATCCGGGCGACCCTGGGATCCAGCGCCCAGGTGGCGGTCCGCCTGTGCATGGTGGTGATCGTGGCGCTGGTCTGGCTGGCGTCGGCCATGCATCTGGACGCCCTGCTCGGGTCCTTCGCGGCGGGGATCGTCGTGAAGCTGATGATCTCCGCGAACCACGAGGGGGAGGCGGAGCGCGTGGAGTCCAAGATGGACGCCATCGGCTTCGGTTTCCTCATCCCGGTGTTCTTCGTCGTCACGGGGGTGCGCTTCGACCTGGCCTCGCTCCTGGCGGAGCCGGTCCTGCTGCTGCTCCCGCCGGTGCTGCTGGTCGCGTTCCTGCTGGTGCGGGGCGGGCCCGAGTACCTCTTCTCGCGCGGGGACGTCCCCGAGGCCCAGCGTCCGGCGCTGGTGCTGTTCTCGGCCACGGCCCTGCCCCTGCTCACGGTCCTGACGACGATCGGCACCCGCGGCGGCTCCATGGACGGCGCCCACGCGGCGGCCATCGTCGCCGCCGGGATGCTCAGCGTCCTGATCCTGCCCCAGGCGGGAGGCGCCCTGCTGCGCCGGACCGCCGGGACCGCCGCTCCGGCGGAGCGTTCCCGGGAGGAGGGATGAGCGGCCCGGTTCCGGCCCTCACCGCCAGGACCAGGCCCACAGCAGCAGGCACAGGAAGACGAAGAAGACGATGATCCCGCCCGTCGTCCAGGGGATGTGGACCCTGGGTCGCAGCTTGCGCACGCCGATGACGAGCAGCACGACCAACAGGCCCATGACGATGAGGCCGTCCCACGCACCGCTCATGACCGACTCGACCCTTCTGGACGGGGGTTGTCCGGCTACAGGCCCAGGCCGCGACCCACGATCTCCTTCATGATCTCGGTGGTGCCACCGTAGATCGTCTGCACGCGGGTGTCCTGCCAAGCCCGTGCCACCGGGTATTCCATCATGTACCCGTACCCGCCGTGAAGCTGGAGGCAACGGTCCATCACCTTGTTGCACAGTTCCGTGGTCCACCACTTGGCCTTGGCGGCGTCCTCGACGGTGAGTTCGCCCCGGTTGAGCAGCGTGATGGCGCGGTCCACGTAGGTGCGGGCGATGTCGACCTCGGTCGCCAACTCGGCCAGGACGAAACGGGTGTTCTGGAAGCGCCCGATCGGGCGGCCGAAGGCGGTGCGCTCACGGCAGTAATCGATGGTGTGCTGGAGCATGTACTCGGCCGAGGCCACCGCGCAGGTGGCGATGGACAGCCGTTCCTGCGGCAGGTTCTGGAGCAGGTGGATGAACCCCTGACCCTCTCGGCCGATGAGGTTCGCCGCCGGAACGCGCACGTCGTCGAAGGACAGTTCGGCGGTGTCCTGCGCCTTCATGCCGATCTTGTCGAGGTTGCGGCCCCGCTCGAACCCCGGGGCGCCGCGTTCGACGACGATGAGCGAGAATCCCTGCGCGCCGGCGTCGGGGTCGGTCCGGCAGACCACGATGACGAGGTCGGCGTTGATGCCGTTGGTGATGAAGGTCTTGGACCCGTTGATCACCCACTCGTCCCCGTCGCGAACGGCGGAGGTGCGGATCCCCTGGAGGTCGCTTCCGGTGCCGGGCTCGGTCATGGCGATCGCGGTGATGAGCTCACCGGCGGCGAAGCCGGGAAGCCACCGTCGCTTCTGCTCGTCGTCGGTGAGGTCGACGAGGTAGGGGGCGATGACGTCGTTCTGGAGGGTGACGCCCAGGCCGCTGGCGTGGGCCTTGCAGACCTCCTCGTTGACGATGACGTTGTAGCGGTAGTCGTCGACGCCGGTGCCCCCGTACTCCTCGGGGACCCCGTGGCCGAGCAGACCCACCCCGCCCGCCTTGACCCAGACCTCGCGGGGGACGATGCCGTCCTTCTCCCACAGGGGATGGAAGGGCACGACCTCGCGCTTCAGGAACTCGGCCACCGTTTCGCGGAAGAGGTCGTGGTCGGCGTCGAAGAGTTCCCGCTTCATGCGCTGCTCCGGGGTGTCGTGGATCACGGTTGTCCGCCACAGTAACCGAACCATATTCGGTTTTGAAGGGGCGGAGCCAAGCGGCGGCAAAGTTCCCGCCGGTCCGGGTGTTCCGCACCGTTCGCGACGCCCGTCCGCTTCTAAGGTGACCGCACGGTCCGGATGACGGAAGGCGGAGCCGATGCTCCAGGCCCACAGGGAGCGGCGCGAGCGCAAGGGCGGCCGGATCACGGTGATCATGGCCGCGCTCATGCTCACCGTGCTGCTGTCCGCGCTCGACCAGACGATCGTGTCCACGGCCCTGCCGACGATCGTCTCCGACCTGGGCGGACTCAACCACCTGTCCTGGGTGATCACCGCCTACCTGCTCGCCGTCACCGCCAGCACCCCGCTGTGGGGCAAGCTCGGCGACCAGTTCGGCCGCAAGGGACTCTTCCTGGCCTGCATCGCCGTGTTCGTCGTCGGTTCGGCCCTGTGCGGCCTGTCCCAGGACATGCTCCAGCTGATCCTCTTCCGCGGGCTTCAGGGCATCGGCGGCGGTGGACTCATGGTGCTGGCCATGGCGATCATCGGGGACGTCGTCTCCCCGCGCGAACGCGGCCGCTACCAGGGCCTGTTCGGGGCGGTGTTCGGCGTCTCCAGCGTGGCCGGGCCGCTGCTGGGCGGTCTGTTCGTGGACCACCTGTCCTGGCGGTGGGTGTTCTACGTCAACCTGCCCTTGGGCGTGCTGGCGTTCGCGGCGGTCGTCGCGGTGCTGCCGGCGACCCGGCCCACCGGTCGGCGGACCATCGACTACGCGGGGATCGTCCTGTTGGCCGCCACCGCCGTCTGCCTCACCCTGGTCGCGGCCTGGGGCGGTTCCGTCTACGACTGGGCGTCGCCACAGGTCATCGTGCTGGCGCTGGCCGGTGTCGTCCTCGGGGTCGGCTGGTGGCTGTCGGCCCGCCGGGCCGCCGAGCCGGTGATGCCGCTGAGCCTGTTCCGCAACCCCGTGGTCGTGGTCGCCATGGCCATCGGGCTGTGCGTGGGATTCGCGATGATGGGCTCGATGGCGTTCCTGCCGTTGTTCCTCCAGATCGTCCACGGTCTGTCGCCCACGGCCTCCGGGCTGTACCTGCTGCCCATGGTCATCGGCCTGTTCCTCACCTCCATCACCTCCGGTCGACTGGTCACCCGCAACGGCCGGTACAGGCCCTATCCCATCGCCGGGATGGCGGTCACCGCGCTGGGCCTGTTCCTGCTGTCGCGACTGACCTCGGACACGTCCGACTGGGTGATGTGGGGCTCGTTCTTCGTCCTGGGCGTCGGCCTGGGGCTGGTCATGCAGGTCGTGGTGGTGGTCGTGCAGAACGGCGCCGACTACGCCGACCTGGGCGCGGCCACCTCGGCGGCGACGTTCTTCCGCTCCATCGGCGGGTCCTTCGGCACGGCCGTGTTCGGCGCGATCTTCTCCGGGCACCTGGCCGCGAACCTCGCCGCCCGAGCCGGGACCATCACCCTGCCCCCGGGTGTGGACCCGGCTGCGCTGGAGAGCGACCCGCGCGTCCTGGACCGGCTGCCCCCACAGGCGCAGGCCTCGTTCCTCGACGCCTACGCCGACGCCATCGACGTGGTGTTCCTGTGGGCGGTGCCGGTGGCCCTGATCGGGTTCGTGCTCGCGCTGTTCCTGCCGGAGGTGCCGCTGCGCACCACGGTCGGACCGCGGTCCGCCGACCTGGGGGAGTCCATCCCGCCGGTGGCCTCGGGGAGCCGCACCGCCATCGAGCACGTCGAGCGGGAGATCTACCGGGTCTGCGGTCACGAGGGGGCCCGGGAGATGTACGACCGGCTCCGGGACGCCGCCGGGTTGGAGATCTCGCCCCGCGCCTGCTGGGTGCTCAGCCACCTGTCGGTGACCGGTCCGCTGCGCCGTTCCGAACTCGTGGAGATGTCCCGGCTGCCCGACGACCGCTGGGAGGCGGCGCACCGAGAACTGCTGGAGGCGGGCTACCTCGTCGACGACGGCGACCCCTGGGAGCTGAACCGCGAGGGCACCGAGGCCGCCCTGCGGATCTTCGACGCGCAGAGGATCGCGCTGCGCTCCCTGCTCGGCGACCACGGCCCCGAGGAGCATCCGGAGGTGGTGGCCGCGCTGGAGCGCATGACCACCGAGACCCTCGGCGACGAGGGTGACGCCGACCGGGTCCTGAAGGCGGACCGGCCCGGCTGACCTGCGCACACGCACCGAACCCGCCCCCGGGGGCTTGCCGGATCCATGAAACCGAATACAGTTCGGTTCATAGGAAACGTCACCCAGGCCCTTGGAGGACCCCGTGGCCGAGGCATACATCGTCGGTGCCGTCCGCACCCCCGTCGGTACGAAGAAGGGCGCGCTCGCCGCCGTGCACCCGGCCGACCTCGGCGCGCACGTGCTCAAGGAACTCGTCGAGCGCACGGCCGTCGACCCGTCCGCGGTCGAGGACGTCATCATGGGCTGTGTCAGCCAGGTCGGCCCCCAGGCCCTGGACCTCGCCCGCACCGCCTGGCTGTCCGCCGGGCTCCCCGAGAGCGTCCCCGGTGTCACCATCGACCGTCAGTGCGGCTCGTCCCAGCAGGCCGTGCACTTCGCCGCCCAGGGCGTCATGTCCGGCACCCAGGACCTGGTCGTGGCCTCGGGCGTGGAGAACATGGGCATGGTCCCCATGGGCTCCAACGTCCAGTACGCCATCGACAACGGCCTGGACCTGTACGGCGACGGCTGGGTCGAGCGCTACGGCCTCCAGGAGATCTCCCAGTTCCGCGGCGCCCAGCTCATGTGCGAGAAGTGGGGCTTCAAGCGCGAGCAGTTGGAGGAGTACGCCCTGGAGAGCCACCGGCGCGCCGCCGCGGCCATCGCCGAGGGGTACTTCGACTCCCAGATCGCCCCGCTCGCCGGGGTCTCCCGGGACGAGGGCGTGCGCGCCGACACCACCCTGGAGAAGATGGCGGGCCTCAAGGCGCTGCGCGACGGCTGGGAGCTCACCGCGGCCGTGGCCAGCCAGATCTCCGTGGGCGCCGGCGCCGTGCTCATCGCCTCCGAGAGCGCCGTCGACCGGCACGGGCTCACCCCGCTGGCCCGCGTCGTCCAGCTCTCCCTGGTCGGCGACGATCCGGTCCACATGCTCACCGCCCCGATCCCGGCCACGAGGATCGCGCTGGAGAAGGCCGGTCTGGGCATCGACGACATCGACGTCACCGAGATCAACGAGGCCTTCGCCCCGGTCCCGCTGTCGTGGATCGAGGAGCTGGGCGCCGACCCGGCCAAGGTCAACCCCAACGGCGGCGCGATCGCCCTGGGCCACCCGCTGGGCGCCACCGGCACCGTCCTCCTGACCAAGCTGGTCAACGAGCTGCACCGCACCGGTGGCCGCTACGGTCTCCAGACCATGTGCGAGGGCGGCGGCCAGGCCAACGTCACCATCATCGAACGCGTCTGACCCCGCGCCTCGCACCCCGGGCCGCGCCGCCTCCTCCGAGGCCGCGCGGCCCGCCCGCGTCCGGCGAACGCACGATCTCCGCGTTCGCCCCCGGACGCCCACCCGCTCCGGAACCATGGTCCCGGTGGCGCACGAAGCGAACGACGAAGCGGAACAACGCGGGACCGCGCTCGCCCGCGCGGGTCTCCTGGACGCCTCCGGAGCGCCCCGACGGCGTCCGGACCGGATCGTCTTCGAGCGGGCTCGCCCGGCCGCCGGAAGCGGTACACCGCTGCCCGACTTCTTCATCGGGGCGCACGCCGCGGTCTCCGGCCTCCGACTGCCGACCCGGGACGCGCGCAGATTCCGCACCCACTTCCCGACCGTCGAACTCATCTCGCCGAACTAGCGGGCCAGGGCGGGCCCGCCGGGGCCGTTGTGAAGGCCGAGCCAGGCGGCCATCTCGGTGAGGTGCTCCACCAACCGCGGCAGGGCGTCCTCCGGGGCGCCGTCCTCCAGGGTGATCCGCTGGGCGAGCAGGGTGCCCGAGGCGCGGTCGGCCTTGAGGTCGACCCGGGCCACCAGCTCCTCGCCGAGCAGGAACGGCAGCACGTAGTAGCCGTGCACCCGCTTGGCCGCCGGGGTGTAGATCTCGATGCGGTAGCGGAAGTCGAACAGCTCCTCGGCCCGGTCCCGGGTCCACACCAGTGAGTCGAACGGGCTCAGCAGCGCCCGCGCGTTCACCGAACGCGGTACGCGGGCGTCCTTGTGCAGGTAGGCGGTGCGTTCCCAGCCCCGGACCCGGACGGGCACGAGCTCGCCGGCCTCCACCAGGTCCGCGACGGCCCTGCGGGACTCGACCCCCTTGAGCCGGAAGTAGTCGCGCAGGCACGGCTCCGTGGCGATCCCGTGCGCCCGCGCGGCGATGGCCACCAGCTCCCGGTGGGCGTCCTCCTCGGTCGGCGGGGGAGTGGCGTGCGCCTCGGCCGGCAGCGCCCTCTCGGGCAGGTCGTAGCGACGCTCGAACCGGGAGTTGCGCCCGTTGGAGGTGAGGTCACCGATCCAGAACAGGTACTCCAGGCACCTCTTCACCTCCGACCAGTTCCACCCCCAGTGGTCCTTGGCGCGCGGCACGTCGTGGGCCAGGGCGGCCTCCACCTCGCGGGCGGTGGCCGGGCCGATCCGGGCGACCTCCTCGTACGCCGCCTTGAGCAACTGCGGTTGTTCCTCGCGGACGCCGTTCATCCAGCCGACCTTCTCGGTCGTCCGGTTGCGCTCCATGCGGTATCGCATGAGCTGCCGGGTGGCCGGGGGCACCAGGCTCGCCTCGTGCGCCCAGCACTCGACCAGGCGCGCCGGACTCGACCCGGCGGCGGTGGTGGTCGCGCGGTCCAGCAGCCCCGGGTCGTAGGCGCCCATCCGCGCGAACACCGGCAGGTACTGGCTGCGGGCCAGCACGTTCACGCTGTCGATCTGGAGGATCCCGACCCTCCGGATCACCCGGCCCACATGGGCCAGGTTCGGCGTCCCGGAGGGGCGGGGGTCCGCCAGCCCCTGGGCGGCGATCGCGATCCGACGGGCCTGGGCGAGGGACAGTTCCGCGTCGCGGCGGGGGTGCGGTTCGGGCATGCCGTCACGTTAGCCCCCGCCGCCGACATTGCGCGGCTCAGCCCATCCGCCGGTGCAGGTTCTCCTCCGTGGAGGGGCCCGGATCGGCCGGGGCGATCAGCGGCCCCGGCAGAGAGGGATCGAGCACCCCCTCCTCCAGCCACGGATAGGCGTCGTCCAGCACCCGGCGGGCCAGCTTGCCGTCCACGTCGTCGGTGTTGGACCACAGGCCCTCGAACAGGGTCTCCACCCGCAGCCGCGACTGGCGGCAGAAGACGTCGGCCATCTCGAACGGCCCGGCCCCCCGCTCGGGGCGGGTGTCCACGTCGTGGCGGGCGCGCACGATCACCGCGCTCATCGCGAACAGCTCCGCGCCGATGTCCACCACCCGGCCCAGGAACCCCTGTTTCACCTCCAACCGGCCCTGCCAGCGCGACATCCCGTAGAACGTGGACCGGGCCAGCTTGCGGGCGGTGCGCTCCACGTACCGCAGGTGTCCGGACAGCGGACCGAACTCGACGTACGCCGACGGCAACTGCCCCCGGCCCACCGCCAGCGTCGGCAGCCAGGAGGCGTAGAAACCGGTCGCCTTGGTGAACGCCCGCGCCTTGGCCGCCCGGTCCGCGTCCGGATCGATGATGTCCCCGGCCACCGTCAGGTGGGCGTCCACCGCCTCACGGGCGATGAGCAGGTGCATGATCTCGGTCGATCCCTCGAAGATCCTGTTGATCCGCATGTCGCGGAGCAACTGTTCGGCGGGGATCCCGCGTTCGCCGCGCGCCGCCAGCGATTCGGCGGTCTCGAACCCGCGCCCGCCGCGGATCTGCACGAGTTCGTCGGCGATCCGATAGGCGTGCTCGGACGCCCACAGCTTGGCGATGGCCGCCTCGATGCGGATGTCCCTGCGCTTCTCGTCGGCCATCCGACTCGCCAGGTCGAGCATGGCCTCCATGGCGTAGGTGGTGGCGGCGATGTAGGCGATCTTCTTGGCGACCTCCTCGTGCCGGCCGACCGGCCGCCCCCACTGGACCCGCTCGCGCGACCACTCACGGGCGATCTTCGTGGCCCACTTGCCGGCGCCCACGCACAGGGCGGGCAGCGACAGCCTCCCGGTGTTGAGCGTGGACAGGGCGATGCGCAGTCCCTGCCCCTCCTCGCCGATCCGGTGGGCGGTCGGCACCCGGACCCCGTGCAGCCGGGTGAGGCCGTTCTCCAGCCCGCGCAGGCCCATGAACCGGTTGCGCCGCTCCACGGTGATGCCCGGGGCGTCCCCCTCGACCACGAACGCGGTGATGCCGCCCCGGTGTCCGGGGCCCTCCGGTACCCGGGCCATGACCACGAGCAGGTCGGCGACGACACCGTTGGTGGTCCACAGCTTCACGCCGTCGAGCAGGTAGGCCTCCCCGTCCTCGGTGGGTGTGGCGGTGGTCCGCAACCGGGCGGGGTCGCTGCCCACGTCGGGTTCGGTGAGCAGGAACGCGCTGATGGCCTCCCGGGCGCAGCGCGGCAGGAACTCCCGTTTCTGCTCCTCGGTCCCGAACATCGACACGGGCTGGGGAACGCCGATCGACTGGTGCGCGGACAGCAGGGCGCCGATCGCGGGGGAGACCGAGCCGACGAGGGTCAGGGCGTGGTTGTAGTGGATCTGGCTCAGTCCCAGGCCGCCGTACTCGACGGGGATCTTCATGCCGAGGGCGCCCAGCTCGCGCAGCCCGGCGATGACCTCGTCGGGGATGCGATCCTCGCGTTCGACGCGCTGGGCGTCGATGCCCTCGCAGAAGTCGCGCAGTCGGGCGAGGAACGCCTCACCGCGCTCGCGTTCGGCCCGGTCGGGTCCGGGCATCGGGTGGATCAGGTCCAGGCGGAGCCGGCCCAGGTAGAGCTCCTTGGCGAAACCGGGCAGGTCGGAGGTGGCCTCGCGGGCCTGCTCGGCCACGGCTCTGGCGCGGCGTTCGTCGATCTCGGGGGTGTCATCGGCCGGGTCGTGGGCGCGGGCATCGGGGTCGACCGTCGCCATGGTCGTTCACCTCGTCCAAGGGGAGCTTGATGTGGTCTGCATCACAGCTCTACCCCTGTGCGGGCCGACCGACCCACCACCCGCCGATTCTCCTGGCCCGCCCCGGTGGCGCGCTGTGGAAAACCTTTGGCGAGATGCGAACCTCGGGGCCCCCTCGGCCGTCCTACGGGGCGCGACGGAAACGACCGGGCATGTGCTGGGAGTCCCGTCGGGCCCCGGTGCGGAGGACGGCCGCACCGGGGCCCACTTTCGTCGGCCGACGCCCTCCCCTCCCCTCTTCTCCGTCGAGGCCCGCGCCTGTACGGTCGGTGTCGCCTCGAAGCCCTAGGCTTGCGCTGTGCGTATCGCGACTTGGAATGTGAACAGTGCCCGGGCCAGGGTCGAACGGATCGGCGCCTGGCTCGACCGGAGCGACGTCGACGTCCTCGCCATCCAGGAGACCAAGGCCAGGGACGATCAGTTCCCCGCCTCCGTCTTCACCGAACGCGGCTACGAGGTCGCCCACCACGGGCTCTCCCAGTGGAACGGCGTCGCGATCGCCTCGCGGGTCGGCCTGGAGGACGTGCGGATCGGCTTCCCCGGACAGCCCGGTTACGGCGACCCCGAGGAGGCCGAGGCCCGGGCCATCGGCGCCACCTGCGGCGGCGTCCAGGTATGGAGCCTGTACGTGCCCAACGGCCGGGAGATCGACCACCCCCACTACGCCTACAAGCTGCGCTGGCTGGAGGCGCTGCGCGAGGCCGGCACGGCCGCCCTGGCCGCCGACCCCGACGCGCAGATCGCCTACGTCGGCGACTTCAACATCGCCCCGCAGAACGACGACGTGTGGGACATGGCCGCGTTCGACGGCCTCACCCACGTCACCGAGCCGGAGCGGGAGGCCTTCCGCGCCCTCGTCAAGGCGGGGTTCGACGAGGTCGTCCGCGACCACGCCCCCGGCCCCGGTGTGTACACCTACTGGGACTACAAGGGGCTGGCCTTCCCCAAGCGCAGGGGCATGCGCATCGACTTCGTGCTGGCCTCGCCGGCCCTGCGCGCCCGGGTGAGCGGCGCGAGCGTCGACCGTGAGGAGCGCAAGGGCAAGGGCGCCTCCGACCACGCCCCCGTCATCGTCGGATTCGACGGTGAGGAAGGGCTGCCCCGCGACAAGAAGGAGGGGGAGGCGTGAGCGCACCCCGCGTCGCCGTCTTCGGCAGCGTCAACATGGACCTGGTCGCCTACGTGGACGTCGCGCCGGCCACCGGCGAGACCGTCACCGGCACCGCCTTCCGGCAGGTGCCCGGTGGCAAGGGCGCCAACCAGGCGGTCGCCGCCGCCCGGGCGGGCGCCGACACGGTGTTCCTCGGCGCGGTGGGCGATGACGCCTTCGGCGTGGAGCTTCGCGAGAACCTGGTGGCCGCCGGCATCGACACCACCGGCCTGCGCACCGTCACCGGCCCCTCCGGGATCGCCCACATCGTCGTGGACGGGCGGGCCGGCAACTCGATCATCGTCGTCCCCGGTGCCAACGGAGAGGTCGTCGGGACCGTGGCCGGGGACCGGGAGCTGATCGGCGGCGCGGACGCGCTCCTGCTCCAGCTGGAGCTGCCGATGGAGGCGGTCGTGGCCGCCGCGCGCGCCGGTCGTGCACTGGGCGTGCCGGTCCATCTGACCCCCGCCCCGGCGCGGGAGCTGCCCGACGAGCTACTGGAGTCGGTGGACGTGCTCATCCCCAACGAGCACGAGGCGGCCGCGATCACCGGTCGGCCCGACCCGCGCGAGGCGATGACGGCGCTCTTGGAACGGGTGCCCGAGGTGCTCATCACCCTGGGCGGGGAGGGTTCCCTCTACGGGACGCGGGACGCCGAGCCCGTGCACACCCCGGCGTTGAAGGTCGAGGCGGTGGACACCACCGCCGCGGGCGACACGTTCTGCGGCTCCTTCGCGGTGGCCCGGGCGGAGGGCGCCGATCCGCGCGAGGCGATGCGCTTCGCCGCGGCGGCGGCCGCGCTGTCGGTCCAGCGGCCCGGCGCGAGTTCGTCCATGGCCTCCCGGGCGGAGGTCGAGGACCTGCTCAGGAGTCATGGCCGATCTGCTTGAGGAAGGGGGCGGGGTCCCGGTCCTGGAGACGGACCTCCAGCACGATGTCGACCTCGTCCCCGACCAGCCGCCCGCCCCAGGGCACCTCACCGCCGTCGCCGACCTTGTGGTCGGACAGACGGATACGGGTGGAGGCGGAGAAGAACTGGCCGTACACGTCGGCGGGGAAGGCGTGGTCGGGGGCCTCGCCCACCCACTGGGCGTCCAGGGCGACGGGTGCGGTCGTGCCGCGCACGGTCAGGTCGCCGTGCAGCCGGAAGGCGTGGTGTCCGCGTCCGCCGGGTTCCACCCCGCTGGAGGTGAAGCGCAGCTCGGGGTGGTTCTCCACGTCCAGGAAATCGGCCGAACGCAGGTGGGCGTCGCGCGCGCCGACACCGGTGTTCACACTCGCGGCGTCCATGACCACCTCGACCTTGGACGCGGTGGGATCCTCGGCGACCAGCACCCGCCCCCTGGCCCGGCCGAACGTGCCCTGCACCCGGCCGAAACGCAGGTAGTGGGCGACGAAGATGAGGCTGGAGTGGAGGGGATCCAGGTGCCATAGGCCCGGAGCGGGGCCGACCGGTGTGGATTCCATGGCGATTTCTCCCTTTTGTCCGAATGGGGTGTTTCGTCGAACACCCTAGGTCCGCCGTTCCGGCCCTACCCGGGGTTCTGGTGCGGTGAGGGGCGAGAGATCCGACTCGTTTCCTCCCGAAAAGCGGAGGAATCCTGGTGTGCAAGGGAATTCGTCCGCTGTGAGAGTTCTCTCGGACGATGACCGGTCCGGGACCATGGGCGCACCGACCGCGACCCTCCCGGCCGACGCACGATCACCCCACCCGACGCACGACGAGGGGCCGGAACGCGCATCCGCGTTCCGGCCCCTCGTCGCGTGCGACGCGCCTACATGTGCTCGGGGGCCTCCACACCCAGCAGGTCCAGACCCTGGACCAGTACCCGCAGCGCCAGCGCGATCAGCGTCAGCCGCGACTCGCGCTCGGCCTCGGTCGCCGCCGACAGCACCGGGCAGTGCTCGTAGAACGCCGTCAGCGACTGGGCCAGCTCGAACAGGTACGTGGACAGGCGGTGCGGCTGGAGCAGGTCGCCCACCTGCGCCACCACGGCGCCGAACTCCAGCAGCTTCAGCGCCAGCGCCCGCTCGGCCTCGTGGCCGATGGCGATGTCCGCCCGCGCCCGCTCCGGGGACAGTCCGCCCTTGCGGAAGATCGACCGGATCCGGGCCTGCGCGTACTGGAGGTAGGGGCCGGTGTTGCCGGTCAGCGCCAGCATGCGGTCGAAGTCGAAGGTGTACTCGGTGTCGTGCGCCACCGACAGGTCCGCGTACTTGACCGCGCCGATGCCCACCTGGCGGGCGATGGCAGCCTGCTCCTCGGCGGGCAGGTCGGGGCGGTTCTCCCGGACCACCGCGGCCGCCCGCTCGATCGCCTCGTCCAGCAGCGCCATGAGACGCACCGGGGCGCCGCTGCGGGTGCGCAGGATCTTGCCGTCGGAGCCCAGCACGTTGCCGATCTGCACGTGCGTGACCTCGACGGAGTCGGGCAGCCAGCCCGCCTTGCGCGCGGCCGCCCACACCATCTTGAAGTGCATCGCCTGCGGGGCGCCCACCACGTACAGGACGCGGTCGGCCTTGAGGTCGTCCACGCGGTGACGGATGGTCGCCAGGTCGGTGGTGGCGTACCCGTAACCGCCGTCGCTCTTGCGGACGATCAGCGGCACCGGCTTGTCCTCGCGGCCGGTGAACCCCTCCAGGAAGGCGCACAGGGCGCCCTCGCTGATCTCGGCGATGCCCTTGGCCTCCAGGTCGTCGCACACCTCGGCGAGCATGGCGTTGTAGGTGCTCTCCCCGGCGAGGTCGTCGTCGGTGAGGGTGACGCCCAGCTTGGCGTACACCTTGTTGAAGTAGACCTTGGACAGTTCCACCAGTCCGCGCCACAGGCGCAGCGTCTCCTCGTCGCCGCCCTGGAGGGCGACCACCCGGCGCCGGGCGCGGGCCGCGAAGCCGTCCTCCTCCGGGCCGGAGGCGTCGAACTTCGTGCGCGCCGCCTGGTAGAAGGCGTTGGGGTCGGTGGTCAGCAGCCCCGCCTCGGGGGAGTCCTCACCGACCTCCAGCAGGTGCTCGATGAGCATGCCGAAGGGGGTGCCCCAGTCACCGATGTGGTTCTGCCGGATGACGTCGTGTCCGAGGAACTCCAGGGTGCGGGCCAGGGAGTCGCCGACCACGGTCGTGCGCAGGTGGCCGACGTGCATCTCCTTGGCCACGTTGGGCGCGGAGTAGTCGATCGGGATGACGAGCCGGTCCTGGGCCGGCACGCCCAGCCGCTCGTCGTCCAGCAGCGCGCGGGTCCGTTCGGAGATCCAGTCGTCGCGCAGGGTCAGGTTGACGAAGCCCGGACCGCTCACCTCGACGGCCGAGCAGACGTCGGAGACGTCGAGGTGTTCCATGATCGCCGCGGACACCTCACGCGGCTTTCGGCCCAGTCGCTTGGCGAGCGCGAGCGCCGCGTTCGCCTGGTAGTCGGCGAACTGGGACGGGCGGATGACGGGGTCGGTGTCGGCGTACTCGGGACCGAAAGCGGCCCCGAGGGCGGACTGGACCCGTCGCGAGAGTACTTCCTGCGGGTCGGCCATGCCCCAAGCGTACCGAGCACGGAGGAGTGCGCTCAGCGGTTCTCCGCGGGCCCCTCCGACTGGGCGAGCCGGTGCAGCCATCCGGTCGGGCGGGTGTGCAGGCGGCGGCGGACGTGCTCGCCGATGTCCCCGGCGGCCAGGTCGTGGGCGAGGCGGCAGGCGTGGGCGATGCCGCGGGCCCGGCTGTCGCCGTGGGCGATGACGACGGTGCCGTTGAGGCCCAGCAGCGCGGCGCCGCCGTAGGTCTCGCTGTCCAGGCTCTCCCGCAGCGCGCGCAGCGCCTTGCGCTGGAGCAGCGCCCCGGCCTTGGCCGCCATGGAGGAGGTCAGGGCGGTGCGGACGGCGTCCATGGCGAACGAGGCGGTCCCCTCGACCGTCTTCAGCGCGACGTTCCCGGTGTGCCCGTCGGTGACGATCACGTCCACCTTGCGGGCGAGCAGGTCGTGGCCCTCGATGTTGCCTCGGTAGTCCATGACCGTGGAGTCCTCGGCCGCCGCCGCCAGGAGCTCGGCGGTCCTGCGGACCAGCTTGTTGCCCTTGCCCGGCTCGGAGCCGATGGTGAGCAGGCCCACACGCGGGCGTTGCACCTTGAAGGCGGTCTGGGCGTAGGCGCATCCCAGATGCGCGAACTGCACCAGCATCTCCGGTTTGGCGTCGGCGTTGGCACCGGAGTCCACCATGATCGTCGGCGTCTCACCGGTGGGCAGGGTGACCGCCAGGGCCGGGCGCAGCACCCCGTGCTGGGTGCGCAGCCGAACGGTGGAGGTGGCCACGATGCCGCCGGTGGAGCCGGCGGAGACCAGGGCGTCGGCGTCTCCGCGCCGGATCAGCCGACAGGCGACGGCGGCGCTGGAACGGGGACGGCGCCAGCTGGCCAGCGCTCCCTCGTGCATGGCCAGGCTGTCCTCCGCGTGGACGACGGGGATGTCGCGCAGGGCGTCGTACCTGGTGAGAAGGCCGGCGATCTGGGTGCGCCGGCCGACGAGCACGACACGCAGACCCAGTTCGCGCACGGCCATGACGGCGCCTTCGACGATGTCCTCGGGCGCGTTGTCGCCGCCCATGGCGTCGACGGCGATGATCGGTGGCGAGGTGCGCCGCGGGGCGACGGACGCGTCCGCGTCGGAGGTGCCGGTCACGTGGCGTCCTTCACGGTGGGGTGGTCGGTGGGCACGCACCGTCTGCGCAGGTCCCCGCGCTGCTGCGGGCACACGCCGACGGGTGCGCGGGTGGTCTGGCAACACCGTACCGGGTCATCGGGCGGGTCCCGTGATTCGGGTTGTTCGTCCATTCATGCGAGGATGCTTGCTATATGTGCAGCTCAGGGCTGCATTTTGCTCTATTCGGGTACAAAGACCCAAGTAGGGGTATATCCGCTCGCTGGCCTGGTCGTGTGTGACGCACCGGGCACGTGTGACAACCGAAGAGCAATTTTCGTTTCCGGAGGTTCCCGGGGTGCCCGCACAACGGAACCCCCGGATCAGCCCTGCCCTGACCACGATCCCCCAGGGCGGTCCTGACCCACATGCATGAGAGGAGAGGCGTGAGCGTTACGCCAGAGGCGGCACTGTCCCCGTCCACCGGACGTCGGTTTCGTGCCTACACGACGAAACACATCGACGAGCTCACAGCGCGAGCCGGTCTCACCGCCGATGAGCGGCTCGCCGTGCAGGCGGTGGCCACCGTCCTGCCCTTCCGGGTCAACGGTTACGTCCTCGACGAACTGATCGACTGGGACGCCGCACCCGACGACCCCATCTACCGGCTGGTCTTCCCGCAGGCCGACATGTTGCCCCAGAGCGACGTGTCCCGGATCGCCGACCTCATCCGGTCCGGAGCCTCCCGCAAGGAGCTCAACGAGGCGGCCAACGCCGTCCGCGCCCGGCTCAACCCGCACCCTGCCGGGCAGATGGACCTCAACGTCCCCAAGGTCGACGAGGAACCGATCCCCGGGATCCAGCACAAGTACAAGGAGACCGTGCTCTTCTTCCCCAAGCAGGGGCAGACCTGTCACGCGTACTGCACGTACTGTTTCCGCTGGGCCCAGTTCGTCGGCGACGCCGACCTGAAGTTCGCCTCCAGCGAGATCGACCAGTTGGTCGAGTACGTGCGCTCGCACCCCGAGATCACCAGCGTGCTCTTCACCGGCGGCGACCCGATGATCATGAGCGAGGGGGTGATCTCCAAGTACATCGAGCCGTTGCTGGAGATCGAGCACCTGGAGGCCATCCGCATCGGTACGAAGGCACTGGCCTACTGGCCGCAGCGCTTCGTCACCGACCCCGACGCCGATGACACGCTCCGGCTGTTCGAGAAGGTCGTGGCCTCGGGCAAGAACCTGGCGTTCATGGCGCACTTCTCCCACCCGAACGAGATGCGGCCGCAGATCGTGCAGGACGCCGTGCGGCGCATCCGCTCCACCGGGGCGATCATCCGCACGCAGGCGCCGTTGATCCGTACGATCAACGACGACCCGGCGACCTGGGAGAGCATGTGGCGCACCCACGTGCGCCACGGCATGGTGCCCTACTACATGTTCGTCGAACGCGACACCGGTCCCCAGGACTACTTCGCGGTGCCGTTGGCGGAGGCCTACGAGATCTTCCGCGGCGCCTACAAGAACGTCTCCGGCCTGGCCCGCACCGTCCGCGGTCCGTCGATGTCGGCGACTCCGGGCAAGGTGTGCGTGGACGGCGTCACCGAGGTCGCCGGCGAGAAGGTGTTCGCGCTCCACTTCATCCAGGCGCGCGACCCCGAGCTGGTGGGCAGGCCCTTCTTCGCCGAGTACGACGAGAAGGCCGCCTGGCTGTTCGACCTCAAGCCGGCGCTGGGCGCCACCCACTTCCCGTGGGAGAAGGCCCCGGTGGGCCTGGGCGGCGGAGTGGACCTCGACCCCACCCGCCTGTAGCGGCGGATCCGGTTCGGCGGAGGAAGCGTCCCACGCCCGCTCAGGGCATCGATCCGTGCTCCCCGCCGTCTCTGGTCCGTGAACGGTGAAACGAGGAGCCCGGCACCCCTTGAAGGGGCGCCGGGCTCCTCGCGCGTCCGCACCGTGGACGGAAGGCGGTCACCGCGCTGCCGGGGTCCGGCGCGGTGGCCATCGGCGCGGACGGCTTTCCGGGATGGTCCGTGTCTCGGGGTCCTCGCCCCTCTCGCCCGTCGCCCGCCGTGGGGCGGGCCCGGGCGCCCGTGGCGTCAGCTCAGGAGGGCGTCGAAGTCACCGGTCTTGGCACCGCGGACGAAGGCCTCCAGCTCGGCGTGCGTGTAGACCAGCACCGGCCCGCGGGGGTCGCGCGAATTGCGCACCGCGAAGTCTCCGTCGGGGAGGGTCGCCACCTCGACGCAGTTCCCATCGGGGTTGCTCCAACTGCTCTTGGTCCACTCGACCTTGGGCAGACGGTCGGCGGGAACGCCGTTGTAGATGGTGTGCATCTCGACCTCCTGGAACTTCGGGGGACGTGTGAGCGGGGGTGTCCACGTACGGTGCCGCCGACACGTCGGGTCGGTCGTGTCGGGTCACCGGGCCAACGGGGGCGGAGGTTGGGGGAGAGATCTCCCCTTTTGCGGTTATCCGTCCTCGGTGCGCGCCCAAAGCGTAGCTTATGCACGTGCATACGTGATTACGTCGGTAATCACGTATGCAAGGGCGATGGGAAGGGAGGCGCATGTCACGGCTAACGCGGGCCCCGGGGAGCGAGGTTCCTCACCGTCCGATCGTTTCCCAGTCGTGGCCGAAGCCGGTCATCGATCCTCGGACCGTGTGCGCACACGGCGAACGCCCGGACGCGGAGCGGTACCGGGCGTTGGGTGAGGGGCCGGGGGATGGTGGGGTGCGGGTGACGGGCGTCAGTCGTCGTAGCGTTCGAGGGCGGAGCGCAGGATCCCCTCGGTGGCGGAGGGCGGCGGCGCCTGGGTGGCCAGGTGGTCCATCGTCTGGGCGTACAGACTGGTGTCCTCGTACTTGTCGAAGTACAGGGAGCTGCTCAGCTGTTCGAGGTAGACCACGTCGGGCAGCTGTGGTGTGGGGAAGCGCAGAATGCTGAACGGCCCCCCGGCCGCCGGGTGCCCGCCCATGGTGAACGTGGCGATCTGGACGGTGATGTTGGGCCGACGGGACATCTCGATGAGATGCTCGATCTGGCCGCGCATCACGGCGGCGTCGCCGTAGGGCCGGTGCAGCACGGCCTCGTCGACGACCGCCCACAGGCGCGGGCCTCCGCCCTCGGTGAATCTGCGTTGTCTGTGCATGCGCATCTGCACGCGACTGTCGATGTCCTCTTCGGAGATCGCCGATCGGGACAGGCGGATGACGGAGCGGGCGTACCCCTCGCTCTGGAGCAGGCCGGGGACGAACTGGACCTCGAAGGTCCTGATGACCGAGGCGGCCTCCTCCAGTCCCACGTAGACACCGAACCAGTGGGGCAGCACATCGCTGTACTGGTGCCACCAGCCCTGCGCGTTGGCGCTGGTGATGAGGCCGAGCAGGGCCTCGCGCTCGCCGGCGTCGTCGACCCCGTACAGCTTGAGCAGGTCCTCGACGTCGCGGTGCTTGAAGCTGACCTGCCCCAGTTCCATGCGACTGATCTTGGCGTGGGAGGCACGGATGGCGTATCCGGCGTCGTGCCGCGAAATGCCCTTCTCCTGGCGCAACTTGCGGAGCTGCGTTCCGAGAAGAATGCGCAGCACGGTCGGGCCACCACTGGAATTGGCCAGGAAATCCCGCGTGACCTGGAAGTTCTCTGCGTGATCGGCGACCACATCGCCTCCCTGTAACGGCTTTGGTGCAAGCGACCGCTCAGTATACCGAGGGGCTTCTCCCGGGAACAGGGGTTCGGGGGTGCGCGCTTCGGTGCCTTCTGTGCCACCTGTTAACCAGGATGCCCGTGTGTGAATTCTTGGATGAGGATCTACCGATAAGGCTTGTTCGTCCTATAGGCTTGCCGGGCGTTGATCTGCACGTGCATAAGTGTCTTACATATGTAAGACACACTATGCCCCGCAGGCAAGGCCGAGCGAACCCGCATCACCACTCGTGAGGACCGTGATGAACGCAGAGCTGGTGTCGTCGGAGCAGGGCTCCGGGACATCCTGGAGCCGTCCCTCCCTGGCGGAGGTCCCCCGTGTCCCGGGCGGGCGGTGGACGGATCCGCTGGGCGGTGTGCCCATCGGCCGTACCGAGCGTGCCTCCGACGCCGTGACCCGCTCCTTCGGATCGGTCCCCGACTCCGTGAGCGAGGCCCGCCGCTTCGCCGACCGGGTCCTCGCGGAGTGGGGTGTGACGGAGGTCGGTGACGACGTGCGGCTCATCCTCTCCGAGCTGGTCGGCAACGCCTGCCGGCACGCGCTCTCCCCCGGCCGCGGTCCCGAGGCGACCCCCGTGGTGGTCCGGCTCGGCCGGACCGACGACCCCCGCGAGGTGGCCTGCCTGGTCGCCGACTCCAGTGACCGCCTCCCGCGCAAGGTGGACGCCCACCACTTCGCCGAATCCGGCCGCGGACTGAGCCTGGTCGCCGCGTTCAGCCGCGAGTGGGGCTGGAACGCCCTGAGCGGTGGCGGGAAGATCGTGTGGGCCGTGTGCGGCGGGCGCGACTGACCCGCCTCCCCCCGGCCCCCCGCCCGCGCTCCGCCGCCCTCGAACACCACCGCCGTCCCCAGCGTCCCCGACGGCTCCTGTGGGGCCGTTCGGGCGAGTAGGCTGTCAAGGCATGTCGGTATTCGACCGATCGCGTCCGACTGGGGAAGTTTTCCGACGCGGGGAACGAGGCGTGGACGTGCCGGACACGGGACGGGACAGGTTCATCTGCGACGGCGCCACCGTCGTCGCACTGGGCGGTGAGCTCGACCTCGCCACCGCCGAGAAGGCGTACGAGGCCATCGCGGCCGTCGCGGTGCGGGGCTGCGTGGTCGTCGACCTGTCCGAGGTGGCCTTCATCGACGCCTCCGGGGTCAACGCCCTCATCAACGCGATGCGCGTCACCACCCGGGAACGCCACCACCTGGCCCTGGCCCGCCCGCCGCGCCAGCTCTCGCGCATCCTCGACGTGCTGGACCTGCACTCCCTGCTGCCCACCCACGCCGACCTGGCCTCCGCCGTCGCCGCCCACGCCGGTACCCGCGCCGCCGCCCACTGACCGGCCGTCCCGACCCGGCGAACGCGGCGGGGCGCGCCCGACCCCGTCGGACGCGCCCCGTTCCCCTGGGAGACGACTACTCCACGGTCACGCTCTTGGCCAGGTTGCGCGGCTGGTCCACGTCGTTGCCCTTGGCCAGGGCCAGCTCACAGGCGAACACCTGCATCGGCACCGTCGCCACGATCGGCTGGAGCAGGGTCGGCACCGCGGGGATCTCGATGATGACGTCCGAGTACGGGCGCACCGACTCGTCGCCCTCCTCGGCGATGACGATGGTGCGGGCGCCGCGGGCGCGCACCTCCTGGATGTTCGACACGATCTTGTCGTGCAGCACGCTGCGCCCCTGCGGCGAGGGGACCACCACGACGACCGGAAGACCCTCCTCGATCAACGCGATCGGCCCGTGCTTGAGCTCGCCGGCCGCGAACGCCTCGGCGTGCATGTAGGCCAGTTCCTTGAGCTTGAGCGCGCCCTCCATCGCCACCGGGTAGCCGACGTGGCGGCCCAGGAACAGGACGGTGTCGGCGTCGGCCAGCGACCGGGCCAGCTCGCGCACCGGCTCGATCGTGTTCAGCACCTTCTCCACCTGCTCGGGCATGGTGGCGAGCTGGGCGATGACGGCGTCGATCTCGTCGCCGAACTTCAACCCCCGCACCTGGGCCAGGTACAGGCCGATGAGGTAGCAGGCGATCAACTGGGTGATGAAGGTCTTGGTGGCGGCCACCCCGACCTCCGGACCGGCGTGGGTGTACAGCACGCCGTCGGACTCGCGCGGGATGGTGGACCCGTTGACGTTGCAGATCGCCAGCACCTTGGCGCGCTGCTCGCGGGCGTAGCGGACCGCCATGAGGGTGTCCATGCTCTCGCCCGACTGGGAGATGGCGATGACCAGGGTCTGCCGGTCCAGGATCGGGTCCCGGTAGCGGAACTCGCTGGCCACCTCGACCTCGCACGGGATACGGCACCAGTGCTCGATGGCGTACTTGGCGATCAGACCCGCGTGATAGGAGGTGCCGCAGGCGATGATGACGATCTTCTCGACCGAGCGCAGCTCCGCCGGGGACAGGCGCATCTCGTCGAGGGTCAGATCGCCCTCCACCGACAGCCGGCCCAGCAGGGTGTCGGCGATGGCGCGCGGCTGCTCGACGATCTCCTTGAGCATGAAGTAGTCGAAGCCGTCCTTCTCGGCGGCGGAGGCGTCCCAGTCGACGTGGTACTCGTTGACCTCGACCTCGTGGCCGTCGTAGTCGGTCACCCGGACCGAGTCCGGGCGCAGCTCCACGACCTGGTCCTGACCCAGTTCGACCGCCTCGCGAGTGTGCGCGATGAACGCGGCCACATCGCTGGCCAGGAAGTTCTCCCCCTCGCCGCGGCCGACGACCAGCGGAGAGTTGCGACGGGCGGCCACCACGAGGTCCGGGTCGTCCACGGAGACGGCCACCAGCGTGAAGGCGCCCTCCAGCCGCCTGCACACCGAGCGCATGGCGGCGGCCAGGTCCTTGTCGCCGCGCTTGACCAGCTCGACGTTCAACAGGTGGGCCGCCACCTCGGTGTCGGTCTCGGAGAGGAACTTGCGGCCCTCTTCTTCGAGTTCCAACCGCAGGGCGGCGAAGTTCTCGATGATGCCGTTGTGAACGATCGCCACCCGACCGTCGTTGTCCACGTGGGGGTGGGCGTTGACGTCATTGGGGGCGCCGTGGGTGGCCCAGCGGGTGTGCCCGATCCCGGCCCCCTCGCCGGAGATCGGATGCTCCTCCAGCGCTCGACGCAGGTTCGCGAGCTTGCCCGCCCGCTTCTGCGTGTGCAGGGCGCCCTCACCCAGCACCGCGACACCCGCGGAGTCATATCCGCGGTACTCCAACCTCGCGAGTCCGTCCACGACGACCTGGAGCGCCGGTTGAGGCCCGACGTAGCCAACGATTCCGCACATGGCCGCCAGCGTAGGCGAAAAAGGACGCCGAATCGACCAACCACTGCTTGATACCAATGCTTGTTTTCGCAGGTAACGGTATAGACCATTTGGTGTACCACGGGTAGACCGCGCAGGTGGGGGGCGTGTCGGGGGTCCGAGTGGAACCGATTCCACCCGTCCGCACCCGGCCAAAAAAATATTGTCCGACCCCTGCGTGAACGTGTGCTTTCGACCACGTTCCGTTCTCGGTTCGGGCTTACCCGGGGCCGGCCGCTCGGAGCGGGGTAGGGGCTCGTCTAGGGTGGTCATTCGTGTCTCACGCGACGAAGAACGGCTTCTCGACGCCGTACGTGGAACTGGACCGGGGGGCCTGGGCGGCCTTGCGGGCCTCCACACCGCTGTCCTTGACCGAGGCCGAACTCGCCCGGCTCCGAGGTACCACCGACCCCACGTCCCTGGAGGACGTGCGGGACATCTACCTGCCGCTGTCCCGGCTGCTCAACCTCTACGTCGCCGCCACCCAGCAGCGGCACGCCGCCGTGCGCGGCTTCCTGGGGGAGAGCGACCGCCCCTCGCCGTTCATCATCGGCGTCGCCGGCAGCGTCGCGGTCGGCAAGTCCACCACCGCGCGGCTCCTGCGCTCCCTGCTCGCCCAGTGGCCCAACCACCCCGACGTCGAACTGGTCAGCACGGACAACTTCCTCCACCCCAACGCGGTGCTGGAGACACGCGGCCTCATGCGCCGCAAGGGCTTCCCCGAGAGCTACGACCGGCGCTCCCTGGTCCGCTTCGTCTCCGAGATGAAGGCCGGCGCGGACCGCATCGACATCCCCGTCTACTCACACCTGTCCTACGACGTCGTCCCCGGCGAGCGACAGACCGTGCACCGCCCCGACATCCTCATCGTCGAGGGCATCAACGTCCTTCAGCCCGCCACCGCCGGCCGACTGGCCGTCTCCGACTTCTTCGACTTCTCGATCTACGTCGACGCCAAGGTCGACAACATCCGCAACTGGTACCTGGACCGGTTCCGGGAACTGCGGCGCACCGCCTTCTCCGACCCGCGCTCCTACTTCCACCACATGGCCACCACCCTGCGCGAGGAGGAGGCCCTGGAGTTCGCGGCCAACACCTGGCGCACCATCAACGAGATCAACCTCGTCGAGAACATCCGACCCAGCCGGGGGCGGGCCACCCTCGTCCTCTACAAGGGCGACGACCACCGGGTCAGCCGGGTCCGACTGCGCAAGACCTGAGACGTTCGACGCGCCGGGCGTCGCGCGAAGGACCGGCCGCGCCGCGGGCGTCCGCCGAGCGCGGCGACGAGCGTGAACGCGTCCGTCGGTCATGCCCTAAGCTGGGTCCCTTCCACGGCCACCCCCAGGGGACGCCGTGCGCTTCACGAGGATCGGAACGAACCGGGCCCCAGGGCGACCGGGGCGGGACCCGCGCACGCGCGAGGCCGTGCCCTGCCCGTCCCGCCGAGCCCTCCCGAGGTCCGTCATGACCACGACCGATCCCACCACCACGCCCCTCGACCCCGAGCTGGCCGCCGAACGCTCCGCGCTCGACGCCGCCCGCGAAGCCCTGCGCCTGATGCGCGAAGAGGTCGAGGACACCGATCTGATGCTCGGTGACGTCTTCACCGACAAGGTCGCCAACGCCGCCCTCACCCGCGGCCGGCAGCGCCGGTTGGCCGCCCTGGCCGACGTCCCCGGTGCGCCGCTGTTCTTCGGCCGTCTCGACTTCGACCCCGGTACCGTCTTCGTCGACGAGGACGCGGGGTCGGATCCCGACCGCGTGCACATCGGCCGCCGACACGTCCACGACCCGGCAGGCCGGCCCCTGGTCCTGGACTGGCGGGCGCCGCTGTGCGTCGCCTACTACCGGGCCTCGCCCACCGACCCGATGAGCGTGCGGATCCGTCGCCGCTACGGGTTCACCACCATCGACAACGGGCCCCGTGCCGACCCCGAGGTGGTGCTCACCGCCTTCGAGGACGAGCACCTCGTGGGTGCGCCCGAAGCCGACGACCGGACGGGCGACCTGCTGGCCGCCGAGATCGAACGTCCCCGCACCGGGCCCATGCGCGACATCGTCGCCACCATCCAGCCCGAACAGGACGACCTGGTCCGCGCCCCCCTGGGCACCACCCTGTGCGTGCAGGGGGCGCCGGGCACCGGCAAGACCGCGGTGGGCCTGCACCGCATCGCGTTCCTGCTCTACACCGAACGCGAGCGCCTGTCCCGCGCCGGAGTGGCGATCATCGGGCCGAACCGGTCGTTCCTGTCCTACATCCGCGACGTGCTGCCCGCGCTGGGCGAGGTCGACGTCACCCAGACGACCATCGTCGACCTGCTCGCCGCCGGTCTGCCGGAACGCTCGCGGCCCGCCGCCGGATGGGTGCGCCGGGTCGAGGAACCCTTCGCCGCCCGGGTCAAGGGCGACGTCCGCATGGCCGAGGTGCTCCGCCGCGACCTCTGGTCGCACCTGCGCGAACCCACCGAGACCCTCATGGTCCGTCGCGGTTCGCGCCGGTGGCGGCTCTACCCGGAGGACCTGCGCCCCCTCCTGGACGAACTCGCCGGCCGCGGCGTCGCCTACGGCTCCGGGCGCGACCTGCTGTCCCACCGCATCGCCCACGCCGTGCTCTCCCTCATGGAGTCCGAGGGGGAGGTCTGCGACGACCGCACCCACGAACAGGTCCGCCGCGACCCCGCGGTGCGCTCCATGGTCACCGCACTGTGGCCCAAGAGGGACCCGCTCTCACTGGTGCTCGGCCTGCTCACCGACCCCGAACGGCTGGCCCGCGCCGCCGACGGGCTGCTCACCGCCGAAGAGCGTGCCGCCGTCCTCCTGCCGGGGAGGCCGCGCGGACCCAGGTCGGCCCGCTGGTCGGAGGAGGACCTCGCCCTCATCGACGAGGCCGCCGCGCTCATCGACCGCCCGGCGGGGCTGGGGCACATCGTCGTCGACGAGGCGCAGGACCTCAGCCCCATGCAGTGCCGGTCCGTCGGCCGCCGCTGCGAATCGGGATCGCTCACCGTACTGGGCGACATCGCGCAGGGCACCAGCCCCTCGGCCGCCCGCACCTGGTCCACCCTCCTGGAACACCTGGGCAAACCCACCGGACACCTGAGCGTCCTGGACCGGGGTTACCGGGTGCCCGCCCAGATCATCGACTTCGCCGCCCGGCTCCTCCCGCGCATCGCCGCCGGCCTGGGCGCGCCCGTCGCGGTCCGCCGCGCCCCGGGCTCTCTACGGGTGATCCCGGCCGCCGACGGTCTGGCCCCGGCGGTGGCCGCGGCCTGCCGGACCGCCCTGGCGGGCGAGGGCTCGGTGGGTCTCATCGCCGCCGACGCCCACCTGCCCGCGCTGTTGGGGGAACTGGAGGCCGAAGGCCTGCGGGTGCCGCTGCTGGACGACGGGACCGGCCTGGACGCCGCCCGCCTGGTCGCCGTCCCGGCGGGTCTGGCCAAGGGCCTGGAGTTCGACGCGGTCGTGGTCGCCGAGCCCGCCGCCATCGCCGAGGCCGAGGAGCGCGGCCTCAACCGCCTCTACGTCGTCCTCACCCGCGCCGTCAGCACCCTCCACGTGGTCCACGCCCGCCCGCTCCCCGCCGACCTCACCGACGAGGAGGTCAGCGGCTGACGGAGGTGCGGTGAGCGGTGCCGGCACGTTTCCAGGGGCCGGGCAGGACACCGGCGGTCAGCAGCCACAGGGCGACCGTGACCAGGTGCGCCCGCTCCAGGAAGCCGAGCGCGACGCCCGGGTTCCCGTCGCCGCCGGAGACCCGGACGGCCAGGGCGAGCACGGCGACGGCCGCCAGCGCCTGGAGGACGGCGAGCACCGCCACCCACACCCACGCGGAGTCGCCCGCCCGGCGGCGGTTCACCGCCAGGGAGACGACGCCTACCAGCGCGGCCAGGATCGTCACGGTGGCGATGACCGACTGGGCCGCGGTGGCCCCGCCCACGCCCTCGGCCAGGGACTCCGACGCGCAGGCGACGTCGGTGGAGACCACGCACCGTCCCGGGAGCAGCGAGGCGACGAACGAGGCGGTGCCGAACACCGCCATCGCCCACCACGACACCGCCGGTCGGCGGTTCGTCTCCCGCGCTCCCAGGGTCAGACCCAGGCCGGCCGCGAGCACCACCAGGATCGAGCCCGTGCGATGGGCGCTGTCGAGGAAGCGGCCGAACGCCGAGTCCGGATCGGCCAGGGCGCCCTGCACGCCGCCGCCCCCGCCCGGCAGCACGATCTCCAGGGTCCACATGCTGTACACGATGGCGGCGGCCACCGCGGCGACACGACCGTCCCTGTAGTCCCAGTGCCAATGTCCCGAGTAAGACATCGCACCCTCCGTTCTCACCTGCGATCCCCATCATCGACTCTCGGACGGAGAGGCTGTGAGCGCATCCGGTCACACCGGTCCGTTCCGGGGCCTTATGCCCCGACCGGCGCTCCTTCACCCGCCGGGTGACCCCGTGGCGGCCAACTCGCGGCGGCACCGTTATGCGCGGATGCGCCTGCGCGCGGCATCATGCAGTGACGGAGGCGGACGACGGTTCAACCGATGAAGGAGCGCACGCGATGGACGATCCGACCACGACACGTTGGCTGATCGTGGGGGTCGACGGTACCGATTCCAGCCGCCACGCGCTGGAATGGGCGGCACAGCAGGCGGCGCTGCGCGGGTTGGGAGTGCGGATCGTGGCCGCCGCGGGGGCCCTGACCTCGGTCGGCGTGTTCGGAGCGCACACCCGGGTCGACCCCGTGGCCCCTCCGGACGAGACCGACACCGGCGACGCCGAGCGCCTGCTCGCCTACGCCGCCGACTGGATCTCCCGGCTCTTCCCCGAACTGCGGGTGGAGACCCGCCTGTCGTACGCCCGCCCCGTCGAGGCCCTCCTGGTCGAGGCCGCGGGGGAGGGGGCGGCCGCCGTGGTGGTGGGCTCGCGCGGACTGCGCGGGATCGTCGCCGCCTTCGTCGGCTCGGTCGGCATCGAACTGGCGGCCCGCTCCCCCGTGCCCGTGGTGGTGCTGCCGCACGAGCACGCCGCCGCGCACGGTGTCCGGGGCCGGGTCATCGTCGGTATCGACGGCTCCGAGCCCAGCCGCCGAGCCGTCGAGTTCGCGTTCGCCCAGGCGGCCTTCGCCGATACCGAGCTCGTCGCGGTGAGCGCCTGGCAGCCCCTGGTGGCCTTCGCCGCCGCCACCGGGCCGATCCCACCCGAACTGTTCGACGACAACACCGCCGCCGAGGCCGCCCGCCAGTCCTTGGCCGAGGAACTCTCCGACCCCCGCCTGCGCCACCCGGAGGTCACGGTCCACAGCCGGGTGGTCCGCGCCCACCCGGTGGTGGCCCTGCTGGAGGAGGCCACCCCGGCCGACCTCATCGTGGTGGGCTCCCGCGGCCGGGGCGGGTTCCGCGGCCTCCTGCTCGGATCGGTCAGTCACTCGGTGCTCCACGGCGCCCGGGGGCCCGTCGCCATACTGCGCTAGCCGCACTCTTCCGGACCTCCGTCCGCCTCCGCCCCCGGAGGCCGGCGATACCTCCCCCGAAGACCTCTCCTCCGCCGGGTGCGGGTCCCCCGGGGGCGCCCGCGCCTCAAGCCTCGGGAACGCTCATGCGCAGGGCCAGGGCCGGGCACATGCGCACGGCCCGGTCCGCGTCCGCCTCCCACGAGGCCGGGACGGGCAGGTCCGGGTCCTCCGGGAACCCGTTGGCGTCCAACCGGACCAGTTCCGGCAGCAGCTCCGCGCACAGGCCGTGGCCGTCGCAACGCGACCAGTCCACGGACAACCGGGCGTACCGGTCCGCGGGCCCGTCGGGCAGCGGCAGCGCACCGCGCACCGGTCGGCCGCACCCCCCGCCCCACGCGTGCGCGGACACGTCGGAGGCGAACGCCCGCAGCGCGCTGCGGGCGAACACGGCGGCGCCGTCCGGGTGGGCGCAGGCCCCCTTGCCCTCGCCGATGCCCGCCGCCGCCTCCACCGCACCCGGGTCGCCCTCCCCGCCGATGAGGGCGAGGAACGCGTCCGCCAGCGCGGGCAGCCCGCGCACGCACGGCCCGCACTGCCCTGCGCTCTCCCGGGCCAGGTACCGCAGTGTCCTGGCCGTCTCGCCCAGCGGGCAGACGTTCTCGGCCAGCGGCAGCACGATGCCCGCCCCCAGCGTGCCGCCGACCTCGGCCAACCCCGCCCTGGACAGCCGGGCCCGGGCCACGGCGGGCGGGGCCAGCCACGCCCCGTGGTATCCGCCGACCAGTACGGCCTGCGCGGGCGGTGACCCGCACACCCCCAGCACGTGGACGAGCGGTGTGCCGGCCGGGGCCTCCACGACGGTGTCCCCGCCGACGGTGAGCAGCACCGTTCCGGGCTGGTCGGGGGTGCCCACGGCGGCGTAGGCGTCGGCCCCGCCCGCGGCGAGCAGGGCCAGGTGGGCGTAGGTCTCGGCGTTGGAGAGCAGGGTCGGCAGTCCGCCCACCCCGTTCTCGCTCGTCCGGCGCGGACTGCCCGGTGGCAGCGGCGTTCGGCCGTTGATCCCCTCCACGAGGGCGCCCGCCTGCCCGGAGACGAACCGGTGCGGCATCCGCACCACCCGGAACGCCGTGGCGGACCGGCGTTCGGCCACCGCCTCCCGCAGCGACTCCCCG
Organism: Nocardiopsis sp. N85; assembly: GCF_028882275.1. Lineage (GTDB taxonomy): Bacteria > Actinomycetota > Actinomycetes > Streptosporangiales > Streptosporangiaceae > Nocardiopsis > Nocardiopsis lambiniae. The sequence continues at coordinate 198,020 of NZ_JARBUT010000002.1, read as the reverse complement.
ACCGGGTCGACGTCCGAGCGCCGGGTCCCGCGGTCGGCGATCCCGATGACCACCTGGGGCGAGCCCAGGGCCCGCGCCGCCAGTTCGGCCCCGTCCAGGACCAGGTGGGGGACCCGGGTGAGCAGCATCCGGTCCTTGGCGCTCCCCGGTTCGCCCTCGGCGGCGTTGACCACGACCCGGGGCCCGCACTGTCGGCGCGCCACCGCCGTCTGCACCGCCCGCAGCTTGCGCGCGAACGGGAAGCCCGCGCCCCCGCGCCCGCGCAGTCCGCCCAGCCCCGCCAGGGTGATGAGCTCGTCGACGGCCAGATCCGGCAGCGGTCCGTGCAGGTCCACATGGGTCCCGTGGGCCACTCGGCGATGGTGGTCCAGTCCCCGGGTGAGCCGGGGTTCGCCGAGGGTCAGGGTGCGCGTCCGGTTCACGGTCGACCCCCGGGGCGCAGCGACGACCAGAAGGCCAACTCGTCACCGACGGCGCCTTCGTCGGGCAGGGCCGGCGGGACGAGCAGTTCGGAGGCGGCGCGCCGCCCCTCCCCGGTCCGGTGCGGGCGCCCCGTCACGACCAGACGCACGACCAGCGCGGCGCACACCGCGAGCAGGCACAGCAGGTAACAGATCAGCACCCACCCGGGGACGGTGCGGCCGGCGGTGAGGCCGTGCACCAGGGCGAGCGGCCAGCACAGGTAGGCGCTCACGTGGACGAGCCGCCACGCCCACGGGCGGGCGCCGCCGACGAACCTGCCGCGCAGCATCCCGGTGACGGTGATGATCAGGAGGAGGTCGGTGGCGATGATCCCGCAGGCCACGGCCGGATCGACGCCCCACGGCAGTAGGGCGTGCGTCGGGAGCAACCCGGTGAAGGCGATCTGGAGCACCACGTGCGCGATCAGGAACCCCACCGAGATCAGGGCGACGGAGCGGTGCGCCGCCTGGAGGAGGGCCCGGGTCCGGGGGGCGGCCACGAGCCGGTCGGCGGCGGCCAGACCCAGCACCGTCGACGCGGTGAGGCCGACCAGGGCCAGCACCCCCGACGACGACCACAGCAGGTCCTGGACATGGCGCAGGAGCACGGCGTGACCGGGGGCGGTCAGCGCCAACAGGGTGTTGGCCGCCACGATCCCGATCAGCAGGGACGGCCACGGACCGAGGCGGGTCCGGCGATCGGTGCGGGCGGCGAGCGGCCGTCGGACACGGGGCGGGGCCGGGTGGCCCCGAAGCCGCTGGAGGAGATCGAACATGACGCCCCTTCGGGCACGAGGGGAGAGGCGGCCCCGGGGGAGGGCGACACAGGGGTCGCGGGGCCCGTCAGCGGACGAAGTTAGCACCGGAACGGCGCTTCGTGGAGACCCTTCCCCGTTTTCTTTACCTTCTCAGGAAAGGATCTCCGTGCCAGAAGTTTTTTTTCCTCCCGGAAAATTGCTGATCAGGCATGTGATCTGAGTGTGATCTGATCTCGTTTTCCTGCGAACTCATCCGGATCGGGTCATACTTGCCCATCACCGAGAGGTAACTCTCGCAAAAAGTTGAGGTGACCGACCATTGGATGGGATGCCCATGACTCGCTACAAGGCCTATCTCATAGGGCTCGGAGCTGCGGCTTTGATCGTGGCCACCGGTTGCGGAGGGGACGCCGACGACGCTCCCGCAGAACAGGAATCCGAGTCCGGTCGTGGCCCTTACGACTCCGGCGAGGTCGAAGAAAGCCATGGTGGACACGAAACGGACACCGAAAACATTCCGGAACTCGGCACCGCGGAGAACGATGTGCTCGGCACCCTGATCACCGACGGGGACGGGAACACGCTCTATCTGTTCACCCAGGACTCCGCCGAATCATCGGCGTGTACGGGGGAATGCGCGCAGAATTGGGTGCCGTTGCGCACCTCCGACGACGCCGACGCCCCGGCCGAGATCGCCGAGGACCTGTCCGCCGACCTCGTCGGCTCGGTCGCCCGCGACGACGGCGACCCCCAGGTCACCTACGGGGACCGGCCCTTGTACACCTACACCGGGGACGCCGCCCCGGGCGACGTCAACGGCCAGGGGGTCGGTGACACCTGGTTCGCCGTCACCTCCGAGGGCACCCCCGCCGAGGCCGCGGCCGGCGACGACGGATACGGCGGGTCCTCCTACATCCGCCGCCCCGAGGGCTGAGGGCGGTGGCGGCCGCCCGGGGCCGCGCCCCGTTGACGCGACGGGTGCGCCGGAAAGCGCCCCACACCGTCGAACTCGTGGGCGTGGTCGGATTCCTGCTGGTCACCACGTTGACCGTGTTCATGGTGCTCCCCAACGGGACCAGCAGCGTCTCCGGGGTGTTCTGGAGCGACTGGAGCGCCACCGAGTACGGTCCGCTCGGCCCCGCCGACGTCGACGCGCTGATCAAGGTGCGTCAGGCCGGCCTGTGGGAGATCCCGGTGGGCCAACAGGCCGCCGACCGGGCCCAGAGCTCCCGGGTCCGCGAGGTGGGGGCGACGATCGCCGACGACCACGCCCTCATGGACGAACAGGTCCGCGACGTCGCCGCACGGCTCGACGTCCGGTTGCCCAGCACGCCCGGCGAGGACCAACAGCACTGGATGGACGAGCTCACCGGACTGTCCGGCGCCGAGTGGGACCGGGTGTTCGCCGATCGCCTGCGGGCCGCGCACGGCAACGTGCTCACCGTGCTGGCGGAGGTGCGCGCCGGCACCCGCAACGAGCTGGTCCGTTCCTTCTGCCAGCACGCGATCCTCATGGTCCTGCGGCACATCACGCTCCTGGAGAGCACCGGCCTGGTCGATTACGGGGCACTGCCCGAACCCAGGCCGCCCGAACGGCGCCCGGAGCCCTGAACCCGCGCCGTGCGCGCCCACGAACCGGGCGGTGCCGCGAGGGTGCCGTCCACCCCGGGCGGGGTCCGCGTCGGCGGCCCCGCCGAGAAACCCGCTTCAAGGAAGCACAAGCGAAGCACAGAGGAGTTCCGAACCCATGGACGAACGACCACGACCACGGGGGTACCGCCCCTCGCGCGCGCTGACGGCCGGGGCGGCACTGGCCCTGGTGCTGGGCGGTCTCGCCCTCACCGCGACCGCCATCGACCCTCCCGAGGAGGGGACCCTGGTGGGCGACCACCGGTGGAAGGACGGGGGGCGCCCCGGGGGCGGTGGCGACGCCGGCGGAGACGACGACACCGGCGGCCACGGAGACCACGGCGACGGTCCCGTCACCGGCCCCGACCCGGCGCTCTTCGTTCCCATCGAGGAGGCGCCGCCCGCCCCCGACGCCCCCGAACCCGACGGGAACGCCTCCACCGGCTCCCTCACCCTCGACTGCGGCGTCAACGAGAACGGAGTGCACAACTCGGAGAACGTCATCGTCGCCCCCGGCGTGGAGCACGGTGCCCAGCACACCCACGACTACGTGGGCAACCAGGACGTCCAGCGGTTCACCGAGGACGTCGACGCCAACAACGCGATCCTCGCCGAGGGCGACACCTCCTGCGAACGCGACGACCGTTCCATGCACTACTGGCCGGTCCTGCGCGACCTCACCGCCGAGGGCGGGGACGCCGACCTGCCGGGCGGCGGCCTCGACGGCAACATCGGACGGATCATCACCCCCTCCTCGGTCACCATCGAGTTCCTGGGCAACCCCCGGGGTCCGGTGGCCGCCATGCCGGAGTTCCTCCAGATCCTCACGGGCAACGCCCGGGCCTTCACCGCCGACGGCGCGGGCGCCGGTGCCCGGTGGACCTGCACCGGCTTCGAGGACCGCGCCTTCCCGGACCGCTACCCGCTCTGCCCGGAAGGGAGCGACGTGGTGCGCGTCCTGGAGTTCCCCAGCTGCTGGAACGGAGTCGACTTCCAGAGCGACGACAACCGCTCGCACATCGTGTTCCCCGAGGAGGACGGCGTCTGCGCGGAGGGTTTCACCGCCGTGCCCCGCCTGCGCCACACCCTCGTCTACGAGGTGCCCGAAGGGCCGAACTTCGCCCTCGACGGGTTCCCCGAGCAGGGCCGCCACCCGATCACGGACCATTCCGACCACATCAACGTCATGCCGCTCGACCTGATGGCGGAACTGGTCGAGTGCGTCAACAACGGACGTGACTGCTGACGCTCCCGCGTGCCGGGGTCCCGGAGTCTTCGCAGGCCGGAGCCCGGGACCCCGGACACAGGTCCACTCGGCGCCCCGGCCGCCCCGGTACCCGGTGTGACGAACCACACGGTGTGTCCTTCTGTGGTCGGGACTTTCCCGCGCGCGAGGGGAAACGGTCGCCGCCTGCGGTGGCACACCCGCCACGAGAGCCTCCTCAGGCGCAGGAATGAGCCCTCGGAAAGCCTTGTGGCGCAGCGGAACCGGCCTCTCATGCCCCACATGATTAGACCATTGGCCTATACCAATTGGTCACCGTGGGGGGACGTCGTTCATGATGCGAGGGATCTCGATTCACAAAGGAGCCGCTGTGACTGTCGGTATTGATGTGGGCGTGGCCCCGACCGAGCACGAAGAACTTGTGTCCTGGGTTCGCGAGGTCGCGGAGCTCACCCAGCCCGACAACGTCGTCTGGTGCGACGGTTCCGATGAGGAGTGGACCCGCCTCACCGACCTCCTCGTGGAGCAGGGCACCTTCGAACGCCTCAACCCCGAGAAGCGCCCCAACAGCTTCTACTGCACCTCCGACCCCACGGACGTGGCCCGCGTCGAGGACCGCACCTTCATCTGCTCCGAGCGCGAAGAGGACGCCGGCCCCACCAACAACTGGGTCGCCCCCGACGAGATGCGCGCCACCTTCGGCGAGGTCTTCCGGGGCTCCATGCGCGGTCGCACCATGTACGTCGTGCCCTTCTGCATGGGTCCGCTCGGCGGCCGGATCTCGCAGCTCGGTGTCGAGATCACCGACTCCCCCTACGTCGTCGTCTCCATGCGCATCATGGCCCGCATGGGGGACGCCGCCCTGCGCCTCATCGAGGAGCGCGGCGACTTCGTCAAGGCCGTCCACTCCGTCGGCGCCCCGCTGGAGCCGGGCCAGGAGGACGTCGCCTGGCCCTGCAACGCCACCAAGTACATCTCGCACTTCCCCGAGACGCGTGAGATCTGGTCCTACGGCTCCGGCTACGGGGGCAACGCCCTCCTCGGCAAGAAGTGCTACGCGCTGCGCATCGCCTCGGTGATGGCCCGCGACGAGGGCTGGCTCGCCGAGCACATGCTGATCCTCAAGGTCACCTCGCCCGAGGGCGCGACCCACTACATCGCGGCCGCCTTCCCGAGCGCCTGCGGCAAGACCAACCTCGCCATGCTCCAGCCGACCATCCCCGGCTGGAAGGTCGAGACCGTCGGCGACGACATCGCCTGGATGCGCTTCGACGCCGAGGGCCGCCTGCGCGCCATCAACCCCGAGGCCGGTTTCTTCGGCGTCGCCCCCGGCACCGGCGAGAAGACCAACGCCAACGCCGTCGACACCCTCTGGGGCAACAGCATCTTCACCAACGTCGCCCTCACCGAGGACGGCGACGTGTGGTGGGAGGGCCTCACCGAGGAGCCCCCGGCGAGCCTCACCGACTGGAAGGGCCGTCCCTGGACCCCGGCCTCCCCGGAGCCGGCGGCCCACCCCAACTCCCGCTTCACCACCCCGGCCGGCCAGGCGCCGACCATCGCCGACGAGTGGGAGGACCCGGAGGGCGTACCGATCTCCGCCATCCTCTTCGGCGGCCGTCGCGCCACCGCGGTCCCGCTGGTCACCGAGTCCCTCGGTTGGCGGCACGGCGTCTACCTGGGCGCCAACGTCTCCTCCGAGAAGACCGCCGCCGCCGAGGGCACCGTGGGCGAGCTGCGCCGCGACCCGTTCGCGATGCTGCCCTTCTGCGGCTACAACATGGGGGACTACTTCGCGCACTGGATCAAGGTGGGCGCCGGCGCCGACCAGGCGAAGCTGCCCCGGATCTTCTACGTGAACTGGTTCCGCAAGGACGCCGACGGCCGTTTCGTGTGGCCCGGTTTCGGCGAGAACAGCCGCGTCATCAAGTGGATCGTCGAGCGCCTGGAGGGCACCGCCGAGGCCGTCGAGACCCCGATCGGCCTGCTGCCGACCGAGGACGGCATCGACACCGAGGGCCTGGACCTGTCCGCCGAGGACCTGCGGTTCCTGCTCTCCGTGGACACCGACGTCTGGAAGCGGGAGGCCGACCTGGTCCCCGAGTTCTTCAAGACCTTCGGCGACCACCTGCCCGGTGAACTCTGGGACGAGTACCACGCTCTGCTGGACCGACTCGGCCGGTAGCGGCCTCCCGCCGACCCCTCTTCCGCGCTTCGAGGGTCGGCCGCGACGAGGGCGCGGACACCGCACGGTGTCCGCGCCCTCCGGCGTGCTTCAGGCCGGGTCCCCGGCCGGCCCGTGGCCCCCGCACGCGGGCGGCCACTCCTCCACGGTCCGGAGCAGGGCTTCACCGACCCGCTCCAGGAGCTCCCCGGTGTGCACCAGGCGTCTCCCCGCCGGGGTGTCCGGCCCCAGGGCCCGCGCGCCCCGGCGAGCGGTCTCCGCGATCTCGGCGTTCGCCCTGATCGACGCCTCCACCGAGCGGTACCAGACGTTCCCGTCGACGGTGTAGAGGTCGCGCCGCCCCTGCCGGGCGCGCTGGAGCAGGCCCTGCCCCTCCAGGTACCCGACGGCCAGCGAGACCGATGCGGGGCTGACCCCCAGCCGTCGGACCAGGTCGGCGGCGGTCAGCCCGGAGTCATCGACGGAGAACAGGCAGGCGAGCACCCGGGACGGCGTCGCCGTCATCCCCGAGCGGGCCAGCGCCCCGGCGAGCGACTCCTCGAACGCGCGGACCTCCTCGGCATCGCGCCCGGGCCGCTCCCGGACGGTCCCGGGCCGGGCCGGGGCTCCGCCGCCGCGCCGGGCCCGCCTGTCGCTCTCCCGCTGGGCGCGGTCGGGTCGGTAGCCGTCCGGGCCGCCGTTGCGCGCCACCTCGCGGCTGACCGTCGAGGTCGGCCGGCCCAGCCGCCGGGCGATCCCGGCGTACCCGAGACCCGCGGACAACCCGTCGGCGATCTCCCTGCGGTCCTGCCGGGTGAGTCTTCCTCCGGGCACGGTGCTCCGTTCGGCCGGTGGTGCGTTCAATGACAGGCCATTGCAATCATTGACGTGAACCTCGTTGCGTTAATCCACACACTCATTGCAATCTTTACCCATCATAGCCTGCAAATAAAGGCTTCGCAAGTGTATTCGCTATTGATCGATATTTGAATGCAACTTAGCGTTTGGGTCGTATTGAACGAACGGCGGTGCGGTGGGGCGGTCGGCCTGACACCACCGCCCCCGATACGAGAGGCCCGACATGCCCGAATCCCTTCCCGCTCCGGCTCCGCTGTCCACGGCACGCCCGAGGGGGTGCCCCTTCGACCCGCCCGCGGAACTGGGCGCACTGCGCGACCGGCACCCGCTGAGCCGGATGTCCTACCCCGACGGGCACGTGGGGTGGCTGGTCACCGGCCACGCACTGGCCCGCGCGGTGGCCGCCGACCGCCGGTTCAGTTCGAGGCAGGAGCTCATGCGCCTCCCGACACCCCGAAACGGTGTTCCCGCCGGTCCGCTCCCGCCGGCCCCTCCCGGCATGTTCGTCTCGCACGACGCGCCCGAGCACACCCGCTACCGGCGCCTGCTCGCCGGGAGGTTCACGGTCCGGCGCATGCGCGCCCTCACCGAGCGCGTCGAGCAGATCACCGCCGAACGGCTCGACGCGATGGAGGGGGAGGGCCCCGGAGTGGACCTGGTGGTCGCCTTCGCCCAGCCCGTGCCCGCCCTGATGATCTGCGAGCTGCTCGGCGTGCCCTCCGGCGACCACGGGCACTTCCAGCGGCTGGTGTCCTCGACCAACGACCAGAACGCCTCCCTGGAGGAGGTCGGCGCGGCCATGGCCGAGCTGGGCGGCTTCCTGCACGGGCTGGTCCTTGCCAAGCGGGCCTCCCCGACCGACGACCTGCTCGGCGAGCTCGTCGGTGAGGACCTCACCGACGAGGAGCTCACCAACATCGCGGTCCTGCTGCTGGGTGCGGGTCTGGACACCACCGCGAACATGATCGCGCTGGGTGCCTTCGCCCTGTTCACGGCTCCGGAGCAGATCGCCGCCCTGAGCGAGGGCCCGGAGGCCGTCGACCGTGCGGTCGAGGAACTGCTGCGCTACCTGACCATCGCTCACACCGGCGTGCGCACCGCGCTGGAGGACGTCGAACTCGGGGGCCACCTGATCCGCGCGGGGGACAGCGTCACCATCTCCGCCCTCGCCGCCGACCGCGACCCGGCGAAGTTCACCGACCCCGACGTCCTGGACCTGCGGCGCGACGCGACCGGCCACCTCGCCCTCGGCCACGGCGCCCACCAGTGCCTGGGACAGCAGTTGGCCAGAGTGGAGCTGCGGGTCGCCCTGCCGGCGCTCTTCGAGCGGTTTCCGACACTGCGCCCGGCCGTGCCGGCGGACGAGGTGGCCGTGCGGGAGGACTCCGACATCCACGGCGTGTACAGCCTTCCCGTCACCTGGGACGAGGTGTGAGGCCCGTGGGGTTCGAGATCGACCGCACGGTCTGCATCGGCGCCGGGACGTGCGTGATCAAGGCGCCCGCGGTGTTCGCGCAGGACCCGGATGACGGCTTGGTGGTGCCGGTGGGTGGTGGCGTTCCGGACTCCCCGGAGGTCCGGAGGGCGGCGGAGGCCTGCCCGTCCGGCGCGATCGTCCCCGCCCCCTGAGCGCTCCGGGGCGGCGGGGCGCCACCCGCGGCCCCGGAGCCCCCGGCGAAGGCGCCCCGACATGCATGCGCAAGTTTTCAGAAATACATTGGAAAACCTTGCGCGGGTGATCCGGGTCTCATTACCGTGCGGGTGGACGCCCCCACCCTCCGAGAGGACCCACACCCCCATGAGACCTCCGCACGTACACTCCCGCCCGGGGCCCGGACCCCGGGTCCTTCGTGCGGTCGGCCCGATCGCCGCCGCACTCGCCCTGGCCCTGCTCGCCCCCGGCGGCGCCGTCGCCTTCACGGCGCCCGCCGAACCGCCGGTGTCGGAGGGGGTGGACCTCACCCGGCAGCGCGCCCACTGGATCGACGCGACCACCGTGCTCTGGCCGGCCGAGCTCGGCCCCGAGAGCACCTACACCCTGGTGGCCTCCGACGACGACGGCTTCGACGTCTCCGACGGCCGGATCACCGGCGACCACGACCTCCTGGAGCTGACCCCCGACCCCGACGGACTCACCGAGGAGCAACGTCGGTCCCGGCCCCACCTGGCCGACCTCGCCGTCCTGGAGACCGGGGACATCCCGCGCGAGCACCTGCGCGAAGCGCTCACCGGGCGACTCGTCGTCGTCGAGTGGGACGCCGACGGCGACGTCACCGCCGCGACGGGGGTGCAGATCCCCGGTGTGCTCGACGACGTGTACGCCGAGGCCGTCGACGCCGACCTCGGCGTCTTCTGGGACGCCCGGGGGCGCCCCACCGTCTCGCTGTGGGCCCCGACCGCGCGCTCGGTGACCCTGGAGCTCTTCACCGACTCCACCGGCGGGAACCGACGCGCCGTTCCCATGCGACGGGACGACCGGACCGGCGTGTGGTCGGTCAAGGGCGGGTCCGCCTGGACGGGCCGCTTCTACACCTTCGACGTGCGGGTGTTCTCCCCCTACGCCGACGACGGCCGCGGCGCCTTCGTGGACAACCGGGTCACCGACCCCTACTCCGTCTCGCTGTCCACCGACTCGGCGCTCTCCCACATGGTCGACCTCGCCGATCCCGACCTGGCCCCCCGGGGCTGGCACGAGCGGGACAAACCCGAGGCGGTCCCCTTCCGGGACGCGTCGGTCTACGAGCTGCACGTCCGCGATCACTCCGTCTTCGACGCCACCGTGCCCGCCGACCTGCGTGGCACCTTCGCGGCGTTCGGCGAGACCGAATCCGCCGGGATGCGCGATCTCGCCGCCCTGGCCGAGGACGGCATGGACTACGTCCACCTGCTGCCCGTCTTCGACATCGGCTCCGTCCCGGAGGACCCCGCCGATCGGGCCGAACCCCCGTGCGACCTCGGCTCCTTCGCCCCCGACTCCGAGGGACAGCAGGCCTGTATCGACGGGATCCGCGCACAGGACGCCTTCAACTGGGGCTACGACCCGTACCACTACACGGTCCCGGAGGGCTCCTACGGCACCGACCCCGACGGGTCCGCGCGCGTCATCGAGTTCCGCACGATGGTCGGAGGCCTCAACGACGCCGGCCTGCGCGTGGTGATGGACGTCGTCTACAACCACACCCACCAGGCCGGCCAGGGCGAGCAGTCGGTGCTCGACCGCGTCGTCCCCGGCTACCACCACCGACTGGACGCCGACGGGGCCGTCGCCACCTCCACCTGCTGCCCGAACACGGCTCCCGAGCACCTGATGACGGGACGGCTCGTGGTGGACTCGGTGACCACCTGGGCCCGTGAGTACAAGGTCGACGGCTTCCGATTCGACCTCATGGGCCACCACCCCAAGCAGAACATGCTGGACGTGCGCGCCGCCCTGGACGCGCTCACCCTCGAAGAGGACGGCGTCGACGGGAAGGCGATCCTTCTCTACGGCGAGGGCTGGAACTTCGGCGAGGTCGCCGACGACGCCCGGTTCGAGCAGGCCACGCAGATCAACATGGCCGGGACCGGCATCGGCACCTTCAACGACCGGCTTCGCGACGCCGTGCGCGGCGGCGGCCCCTTCGACGGCGATCCCGGCGTGCAGGGCTTCGGCAGCGGCCTGTACACCGACCCCAACGCCTCGCCCGCCAACGGCACGGAGCAGGAACAGGCGGACCGGCTGCGCCGCTACCAGGACCTCATCAAGGTCGGCCTGACCGGCAACCTGCGCGACTACCGGTTCACGGACTCCTCCGGCAGGGAGGTCACCGGCTGGGACGTCGATTACAACGGCGCCCCCGGCGGGTACAGCCTTTCCCCGCAGGAGGCGATCACCTACGTCGACGCGCACGACAACGAGACCCTGTACGACGCGCTCGCCTACAAGCTCCCGCCCACGACGCCCATGGACGACCGGGTGCGGATGCAGGCCCTGTCCCTGGGCACGGCCCTGCTCGGACAGGGGCCGGTACTCGTGCACGCCGGCAGTGAGCGGCTGCGTTCCAAGTCCCTGGACCGCAACTCCTACGACTCCGGCGACTGGTTCAACCGGTTCTCCCGGGACTGCTCCGAGGGCAACAACTTCGGTGTCGGCCTGCCACCGGCGTGGGACAACGAGGACAAGTGGTCCTACGCGCGCCCCCTGCTGGCCGATCCCGCCCTGGTGGCCGACTGCGCGGCGATCGACGCGAGCAGGGACCGCTTCGGCGAACTGCTGCGGATCCGCGAGTCCACCCCGGCGTTCTCCCTGGGCACCGCCGAGGAGATCCAGGAACGACTCTCCTTCCCCGCCGGTGACGCGGGCGAGATCCCCGGGGTCATCACGATGCACATCGACACCACCGGCCTCGACGAGGAGTGGACCTCGGTGACGGTGGTGTTCAACGCGTCCCCCGACCCGGCGGAACCGCGGGTCGACGCGCTCATCGGCGGTGACGTGGCCCTGCATCCGGTGCAGGCCGGGTCCGACGACGAGGTCGTGCGCGAATCCGCGTTCGACCCGGACACGGGTGTCCTGAACGTGCCGCCGCGCACCGTCGCGGTCTTCGTGGCGGACTGACCCCGACGCGGGGTCGGTGGCCGGGCCCACCTCGGTCACCGACCCCCGGACGCGGCGCCCGACGTACAGGTGCGGGTGTTTTCGTGAACGGCTGAGAGATCACTTCGCCACGTGCTAATGATGTTACCGACAGTGATGAAATCTGCCCTCGGGAACCCTTATGCTCACCCTGATCCTCGTCCTCGCCGTACTGGCCACCATGGTGGCGGGGGCCGCCCTGGCCGTCGGCCGCTTCCGTGTCGACGATGAGGGGTCCGGTGGCGCCGTGGGGGTCGTCGTGGCCCCGTGCGTGCTCGCCCTCTACCTCGGCTCGGCGGCGATGGGGGTGGTGATCGCCTGGGAGGGCTTCAAGGGGGCCGAGGACGGCATCATGACCGAGGTCGGCTCCGCGCAGTCCCTGTACTGGAGCACCGTCGCACTGCCCGAGCACGAGGCCGCGGAGGTGCGCGAACGGCTGCGCGCCTACCTGGGGTCCGTCGTCCAGGACGACTGGCCGGCCATGCGGGCCGCCGACGGGCTCAGCCGGGAGGGCGACGCGGCCTACGCCGACCTGGCGGCCTCGGTGCGGTCGCTCTCGGTCTCCGACACCGGTGACGGGCTGGACCGGCTCACCGCCCGCCAGGAGCTGAACTCGCTGGGGGAGGCCCGGCTCGAACGGGCCGACGCCGCCACCGAGGGCATGCCGCCCCTGCTCACCGGTATCGCCGCGCTGTCCGCCACCGCCGTCGCGGTCCTGCCCTTCGCCATGGTCCGGCGCGGCTCCCGGGTCGCCTACTTCTGGGCCGGCGCCAACCTGGTGTTCGTGTTCGTCACGGTCCTGCTGCTGTTCTACATGGGGCACCCGTTCAGCGGCATCCTCTCCCACGACGCGGGCGGGATCGAGGACGCCCTGAGCGGGTTCGACCACATCGACCGGGCACTGACGGCCCCGTGACCGACTACCGACGGCTCGCGCGTCCGGCGGCCCGGGCGGCACCGGCGACGGCCACGATCACCACGACCAGGATCACCGCCATCGTGCGCATGGGGGTGAAGGAGGCCGTCCCGGTCCCCGTACCTCCTTCGGACGCGTCCAGCAGCGAACCTACGGGAGCGACCTGCACCGGCTCCTCGTGCCGTGCCGCCACCGGAGCCTCGGACGCCGGCCGTTCGGGATCCGGGGCGCCGGGTGTGACGGAGGGGGCGGCGATGACGGCTGTCGTCCCGGGGGTCGGCGCGGGGTCGGTCCCGGGCTCGGGGCCGGGCTCGGTGCCGGGGGTCCCGGGGCGGGGGCCGGGAACGCGCGGCTGCTCCTCGGAGGGAGGCCGCTCCTCGGACGGCGGCCGCTCCTCGGAGGGGGGCGGCGGCTCGTAGGGCGGGGGATCGGCGGGGGGCGGCGGCTCCGGGGCCGGCACGGTGGGGGCGGGTCGCGGCGGCCTCGGGGAAGGGCACGGGGGCGCCTGGCCCGAATGGACCACCACACGGGTCCCGTCGGCGCAGACCAGTACGTGGGAGACCGGGCTCCGGCCGACCTCCACCTCGACGCTCTCGGGGCCGCTCACCACCCGGACCCCCGGAGCGTCCACCCGCACGCCGTCCGACGTGGAGACCGTCACCGGACCCTCGGGCCCAGGGGGCGTGTCGGCCGGTCGGGTGGCGGCCCCGGCCGCCGTGGCGCCGCCGATCAGCAGCAGTGCCACCGTGAGGGCGGTCAGGGTGCGGCGGGGGGAAGGCATATCACTCCTCGTGCTCATGACATTACACTTGGAGATCGTACGTGTTCGCCGCGCTCGTCGGGCCGGAACCATGGTCTTCGGGGGGCACGGCCTTCACGGGGAGTGCAGGCGCAGGACCGCGTGCTCGGCCCAGTCCGGCGGCCGGGTCAGCCGGGAGACCGCCATCATCGTCGCGAACGCCAACGGGATCGTCCACGCCGCCGGCTGCGCCAGCAGCACCGTCGCCCACCCCGGCGGGGTCGGCAGCAGGATCGACCACCCCACCGCCCCGGTCGCCGTCACACCGCCGACGATCAGGCCGGACGCGGCACCGGGCAGGGTCAACCGCCGCCACCAGATCCCCAGGACCAGCAGCGGGCAGAACGTCGACGCCGCCACCGTGAACGCCCACACCACCAGCACGTTGATGTCGATCGCCTCGGCCGGCAGCGCCAGCAGCACCGCCACACAGGCGCCCACCGCCACCGCCAGCCGCAACCGCGGCACGCTCCCCTGGAACAGGTCGTGCGACAACCCGCCCGCCAGGGCCAGCAGCAACCCCGACGACGTGGACAGGAACGCGCCGAACGCGCCCGCCGCCACCAACGCCGTCAGGATCGTGCCCGCCGAACCCGGCACCGCCTGCGCGGGCAGGACCACCGCCACCGTGTCGGTGCCCTGCAACAGCACCAACTGCGGGGTCAGCACTCGACCGAGCAGCCCGTACACCACCGGGAACAGGTAGAACAGGCCGAGCAGCGCGATCACGCCCACCGCCACCCGGCGGGCGGTGCGCGCCGTCGGACTGGTGTGGAAGCGCATGATGACGTGTGGCAACCCCATACAACCGAGCGTGATCGCGAGCAGCGTCGACCACGTCTCGAACAGCGGATACCCGCCGGAGTCCAACAGGGGCGTGCTCCACCGCTCACCGCCCAGGTCCGGCAGCCCCTGCGGATGGGGCACCGCCGCCCCCTCCGGGAACACGTAGCGGGTGCCCTCGGACGCGGTGTGGTCGCCGGCGGCCAGGTCGATCGTCGTGCCGTCCGGAGCGGTCACCGTCACCGGTTCGTCCAGACCGAAGCGGGTGTCGACGGTGAACTCCACCGGCGTCGTCTCCGGGAAGTGCGTCCCCCACTCCGGATGCAGCGCCTGGGCGCGCACCTCCGGACCCGCGTACGCGACCAGGTAGATCGCCGGCACCGCGATGAACAGCAGCTTGATGACGTAGTGGAACGCCTGCACGTAGGTCGCCGAACGCATCCCGCCCGCGGCGATCGACCCGCTCACCACGATCCCGGCCAAGAGCACGCCCACCCAGTACGGGGTGCCGCTGACCAGGGCCAGCACGACGCCCGCGCCCTTGAACTGGGGCACCAGGTACAAGAGCATGATCACCAGCACCACGAAACCGCACAGTTTGCGCAGCCGTGGCGCTCCCAGCCGGTACTCGGCGAAGTCCGGCACCGTGAACGCCCCCGACCGGCGCATCGGCCCGGCCACCAGCGCCACCACCGCCACGTAGCCGGCGCAGAACCCCACCGCGTACCACATGGTGCCCAGGCCGTTCTTGAGCAACAGCCCCGCCAGGCCCAGCACGGAGGCGGCCGACAGGTACTCGCCGGCGATCGCCATGGCGTTCCAGTTCGGCGACACCCGTCGTGAGGCGACCAGGAAGTCCGAGGTGGAGCGGGCCGCGCGGACACCGTAGATGCCCACGACGAGACTGGTGACCACGACGAGTCCGATGGCCAGGACGGAGATCACGGGGTCGTGTCGTCCTTCCCTCGTCCGACCTCGGCGCACTCCTCGGCGCGTTCGGCCGTCCGCACGTGCCACAGGGCCAACAGGAACAGCAACGGGTACACCGCCACCACCAGAAGCAGCCACGACAGCGGGACCCCGCCCAAACGCACCTGGGTCAGCACCGGCCAGAGCGCGAACGACCCGCTCATCCCGAACAGCAACAGCGACAGCAGTGACACCGTGCGCACCGCAGCCCGTCGCTGGATCCGGAACAGCCGTCGCGCCGCCTCGGTGTCCACCGGTTCCGGGATCGGCAGCAGATGCTGGGCCGGGCGGTTGCCCCGCGCCAACGCGATCCGGGTCTGCGGGCTGGTCAGCTTCTCCCGTCGCGGGCTCATGGCGTCTGCCGGGGCGGGTGCTCGGGGTCGCCGTCCCCGGCCCGGGGCGCCTGGGCGTTGGCCGCGCGCCCCAGCTGGTCCCGTCGTGCCGCCTCCAGCAATCGGGAGCGCAGGTGACGTCCGTGCCTGCGGCTCACCGGTACGTCCCCGGCCGGGGTGCCCGCCACCAGACCGGCGGAGGAGGTCACCCGCAGATCGCGCACCCACGGGATGGCGATGAGGAACCCCCGGTGCACCCGGACGAACCCGGCCGACGCCCACACCTCCTCCAGGTACGACAGCGACAACCGGATGAGATGGCCCCCATCGGCGGTGTGCAGCCGCACGTAATCGCCCTGGGCCTCGACGAACTGCACGTCGTCGCGTTTGACGAACACGGTCCTGCGCCCCGTGTCGATCTGCACCACGTGCAGATCCTCCGCCGGCGGGGCGGCCTCCTCGGGGCGGCGCAGTTGCGCGATCCTCCCCACCGCCTCGGCCAGCCGTTCCGGGCGGATCGGCTTGAGCAGGTAGTCCACGGCGCCGATGCCGAACGCCTCCACGGCGTGCGCCTCCGACGCCGTCACGAACACGATCGACGGCGGTTCGGACATGACGCTCAACACCCGGGCCACGTCCATGCCGTCCAGCCCTGGCATGAGGATGTCCAGGAAGGCCGCGTCGATGCTCTCCACCCCGAGCAGACGTACGGCGGCGGCCCCGTTGTCGGCCACCAGTACCTTCGCCACCTCGGGCATGTCCCCCAACAGCGACGCCATCTCCTGCCGCGTGGACGCCTCGTCCTCCACGACCAGGACCCGGAGCGCGGGCTTCACTGCGCCACCACCCCCCGGGTGAACCTCGGTACGCGCACGGTCACCTTCGTCCCTTCCCCCAGCGCGGTCTCGATCACCAGACCGTACTCGGGTCCGTAGACGGCCCGCAGCCGCTGGTCGACGTTGGCCAGTCCGATGCTGCGCGATTCGGGTCCGGTGCCCGCCAGCAGGGACCGGGCCAGCTCGGGGTGCATGCCCACCCCGTCGTCCTCGATCTCGATGACGCACAACGGGCCCTCGCCGAACCCGGAGACGCTGATGTGCCCGCGGCCCTCCTTGCGTTCCAGGCCGTGCCGGATCGCGTTCTCCACGATGGGCTGCACCACCAGGAACGGGATCGCGACCGGCAGCACCTCCGGGGCCATCCGCACGGTGATGTCCAGACGGTCGTGGAACCGCGCCCGCTGGAGTTCGAGGTAGGTCTGCACCGCCTCCAGCTCGTCGGCGACCGTGGCGTAGTCGCCCTTCTCGGAGAAGCCGTACCGCAGGTAGTCGGCGAAGTCCGACAGCAGGTGCCGGGCCCGATCGGGGTCGGTGCGCACCAGGGCCGCGATGACGGCGAGCGCGTTGTGCACGAAGTGCGGGGAGATCTGGGCGCGCAGCGTGCGCAGGTCGGCGGCGGCGATCCGGTCCCGGGCCCTGCGCAGCGCCGCGTGGTCCAAGGAGTCCGAGACCAGGGCGGCGGCCGCCTCCACGTCCGACT
Source organism: Nocardiopsis sp. N85 (assembly GCF_028882275.1). GTDB lineage: Bacteria > Actinomycetota > Actinomycetes > Streptosporangiales > Streptosporangiaceae > Nocardiopsis > Nocardiopsis lambiniae. The sequence goes on along the minus strand of NZ_JARBUT010000002.1, from coordinate 180,972 downwards.
CCACCGGATCTCCGCAGGCCACCAGCGCCCCGGCCAGTTCGTCGGCGACCGTCAACGGGACGGCGCACACGGTGGTGCCGTCCCCCAGCCGGGTCCGGGCGTTGCCGCCGTACTCGAAGACCTGCGCGAGAAGGGATTCCACCTCTTCGGGATCCGGCCGTCCGCCGTGCCCCGCGACCGGCCCGTCCAGGTCGGCCAGGACGACGCCGTCGGCGGAGAGCAGCCGCCGCAGCCGTTTGGCGGCGGCGTGCACGCTCCTGCCGTGCAGACCGTCCCGGAGGTCGACGCCCAGAGCGTGGACCTGGCGCATCAGTTCGACGCTCGCCCGCTGCTCCGACGCCGCGGGGCGGCGACGCCGGGAGGGGGACAACCACGACGGCCACCGGTACGACACATGACGACGATATCCCAGCAAAGTGTGTCGACGCTCACGTTGCCCGGGTCACCTTTCGGTATCCGTCGGAATCTCCGTGTGGGCACGGGTCCGGAAGCGGGCCGGGCCCGCCATCCCGTGGGAATGGCGGGCCCGGTGGGGAGGGGATCGGGGGCGGTGACCTGGTGCCGGGGGAAGGGTGGACCCCCGGAGGGAGTGGCGGCCACCGATGGCCACCCCGGATCCCGTGTGGATCTCCTGTCAGTGGTCGGTGGCCTTCTCCGCGCCCGCGCCGGACAGGGCGCGGACCTGGAGCAGGGCGAACTTCTCGAAGTCCTGTTCCTTGGAGGACAGGGTTCCGATGACGGCGCACAGGAGACTGATCGGCACCGACACCAGAGCCGGGTTGGGCAGCGGGAACCAGGAGAAGTCCACGCCCTGGATGAGCGCGGTCTCGGACCCGGAGACCACCGGCGAGAAGAACACCAGGCCGACGGCGCTGATCAGACCGCCGTAGATGCCGGCCAGGGCGCCTCGGGTGTTGAAGCGCTTCCAGAACAGGCTCAGCAGCAGGGTCGGCAGGTTCGCCGAGGCGGCGATCGCGAAGGCCAGCGCGACCAGGAAGGCCACGTTGAGTCCCTGGGCGAACACCGCCAGGACGATCGCCACCGTACCGACGCCGAGGGCGGCGATCTTGGCGACCCTGACCTCCTCGGTGCCGGTCGCCTTGCCGCGACGGATCACCGCGTTGTAGAAGTCGTGCGCCAGGGACGACGAGGACGCGATGACCAGACCGGCGACGGTGGACAGGATGGCGGCGAAGGCGGCCGAGGCGATGACCGCCAGCAGGACCGCGCCCGCCATGTCGCCGCCGATGCTCTGGCCCACGGTCTGCGCCAGCTGCGGGGCGGCCGTGTTGCCCGCCGGGTCCTGTGCGCGGATGGCCTCGTGTCCGACCAGGGCGGCGGCGCCGAAGCCCAGCACCAGCGTCATCAGGTAGAAGGTGCCGATGAGACCGATGCCCCAGTTCACCGACTTACGGGCGCTCTGAGAGTCCGGGACCGTGTAGAAGCGGATGAGGATGTGCGGCAGGCCCGCCGTACCCAGCACCAGGGCCAGGCCCAGGCTGATGAGGTCGAGCTTGTTCCACATGGTCTGGAGCGGGTCGCCCGCGACCTCGACGCCGTAGCGCAGGCCCGGCTCCAGGAAACCGTCCTGGCCGCTGGCCTGGGCTGCGTCACCCATGAGGGCGCCCAGGTTGAAGCCGTACAGGGCCAGGGTCAGCACCGTCAACAGGGCGGCACCCGACATGAGGATGACGGCCTTGACGATCTGCACCCAGGTGGTGCCCTTCATGCCGCCGAAGGCGACGTAGACGGTCATCAGCAGGCCGACGACGACGATGCCGGCGATCTTCGCGGTGCCGGCGTCCATGCCCAGGAAGGTCTGGCCCTCCTGGATGCCCAGGAGCAGGGCGATGAGCGCGCCCGCGCCGACCATCTGCGCCAGGAGGTAGAAGATCGACACCACGAGCGTGGAGATCGACGCCGCGGTGCGCACCGGGCGCTGCTGCATCCGGTAGGAGAGCACGTCGCCCATGGTGTAGCGGCCGGAGTTGCGCAGCAGTTCGGCGACGAGCAGAAGCGCGACCAGCCAGGCGACGAGGAAACCGATGGAGTACAGGAAGCCGTCGTAGCCGAACAGGGCGATCATGCCGGCGATGCCGAGGAACGAGGCGGCGGACATGTAGTCGCTGCCGATCGCCAGGCCGTTCTGGAGCGGGGAGAAGCTGCGTCCACCGGAGTGGAAGTCGGTCGCCGACTTGGTCTGGCGGCTCGCCCACACGGTGATCCCGAGGGTGGCGGCCACCATGAGGGAGAACAGGATGATCGTGACGACGCGGGAGCCGTCACCGGCGGCGGCCTCTTGGGCGAAGTGCATCATGCGGAGCCCTCCTCCTTCTCTCGGAGGGCCTCGCGCACCTCGGCGGCGGCGGGGTCCAGGTGGCGGCGGGCGTAAAGGGTGTAGCAGATCGCGATGCCGAAGGTCGACGCGAACTGGAGCACCCCGAAGACGAGGGCCACGTTCACATTGCCGAAGAGCACCGTGCCCATGACGTCCCGGCCGAAGGCCGACATGAGGACGTACAGGAGGTACCAGGCGAGGAAGGCGATGCTCATCGGGAAGATGAACCGGTACAGCCTCTGCTTGAGCTGAAGGAAGCGCGGGTCGGAGTGCATGGCGATGGCCGCCTCCGCGCTCAGGGCCGCACCGTCGCCGTTGGGCGGCGGTGAGGCGTCCTTCGAGGACCGCTCGATCGTCATGGGTACTACCTCCGGGGGATGGTGGGACGGTGCGGTGTCAAGGCTCGATTTCTCGGATGTGACCTGTATTACTCGGCACTGTAAGCAGGCGCACTATCGAGCAGGAGGGGGTGCGCGTCCGCGCGCGCCGAACGCGGAGGTCGCGCGGCGAGCGGTCGCCCACCGCGCGATGAACGGTCGATTGAGGGGACGAACGGTCGGCCAACGGTCCCCGGGGGTGAGGGAGCCCTCCGACGGGGGCGGAAGGTCCCGCCCGGACGGGACGTTGTACCGTGCACACCATCACCGCCCGCGCCCTCGCGCGGGCCAGGTCCCGAAGGACCCCGGACGAGGTGCGCCGTACCCGGTCAGGACAAGACGGCGTGGAACATCCGTTCTCGTCGTGGAGGTGTGTCGATGGCCTGGCTCGTACTGGTGATCTCCGGTCTGCTGGAGACCGCGTGGGCGACCGCGCTCAGCGCGTCGAAGGGTTTCACCCGACCGTGGCCGACCGTCGCGTTCGGCGTCACACTGGTCGCCAGCATGGCGGGACTGGCCTACGCCCTGCGCACCATCCCGGTGGGCACGGGCTACGCGGTGTGGGTGGCGATCGGCGCCGTCGGCACCGCCCTGGTGGGCATGTTCTTCCTGGGTGAGGGGTTCAGCGTGCCCAAGGCGCTGTGCCTGCTGCTCATCGTGGCCGGGGTGGTCGGCCTCAAACTCCTGCACTGACCCCGCCTCGCGCCCGCACCCCTGACGAAGGTCAGGGGTGCGCCCCGTCGACCGGCGCTGTCGTCGGACGGGGGCCGCTTTCTACGGTTTGAAGGAATCGACCGTTGGAGGCGGAAATGAGGACACCGGTGGTGCGGAGCGCACCCGCCCTGCGCACCGAAGGACTGGTCAAGCGGTACGGAGAGGGCCCGACCGCGGTCACCGCCGTGGCCGGGGTCGACCTCGCCTTCCCGGCCGGCGGGTTCACCGCTGTCATGGGCCCCTCGGGCTCGGGCAAGTCCACCCTCCTGCACCTGCTGGCGGGGCTGGAACGTCCCACCTCCGGTCGGGTGTTCATCGAGGGGCGCGACCTGACCGGCTTGGACGATCGAGGGCTCACCCGTCTGCGCCGGGATCGGATCGGGTTCGTCTTCCAGAGCTTCAATCTGTTGCCCGCCCTCACCGCCGAGCAGAACATCCTGTTACCCCTGAGGTTGGCCGGACGCACTCCGGCCCCAGGAGCGCTCAAGACGCTCGTCACGACGCTGGGGCTCGGGGAGCGCCTTCGGCATCGCCCGAGCGCACTGTCCGGTGGCCAACGGCAAAGGGTCGCCATCGCCCGGGCCCTCATCACCGAACCGGCGGTCGTCCTGGCCGACGAACCCACCGGGGCACTCGACGTGGCCGCCGGCCGCGAACTGCTCGATCACCTGCGTACGGCCTGCGACGAACTGGGCCGGACCATCGTCATGGTCACCCACGACCCGCTCGCCGCCGCCCGTGCCGATCGGGTGCTGCTGCTGGCGGACGGAGCCCTGCACGGAGTCCTCCCACGGCCCGCTCCCCACGAGATCCTCAGCGCGATGGAGGGGGCCCGGTGATCACCCACGCCCTGGCCCGGTTGCGCGCGCACCCGGGACGGCGGTTCGCCGTCCTGATGGCGATCGTGATCGGTACGGCCTTCCTCGCCGCCACCGCCGTCTTCACCGCCACCTCGGCGGCCGGGCTCCGCGCCGTGGCCGCGGCCCCGCTCAACACGGCCGACGTGGTGGTGGACCACGATCCGGAGAGCGCCGACCCCGAGCCCGACTGGGCGGCGGAGGTCACCGCGCATCCCGATGTCGTCGCGGCCACCGCCTTCCACGCCCGCACGCGGCAACTGGTCACCGAGGAACGCAGGGCCATCGCCAACGTCTACTCCCTGGCCGCCGAACCGTCGCTGCGCTGGTTCGACCTGGAGGAGGGGCGCTGGCCCGCGTCGCCCACCGAGGTCGTCGTCGACACCGAGACCCTGGAACAGGCCGGGCTCGCCCTCGGCGACCGGATCCGGCTCAGGGACACCGCTCCGAGCGTCGGGGGGCCCACCGCCGCGGGGACGGGTGAGAAGGCGACCGACACGGCCGACGACGGCACGGCGGCCTCCACCGGGGCGTTCGGCGGACCCGGTGAGGCCGAGGTCACCGTCGTGGGCGTCACCGACCTCGGGTTCCGGCCGCTCACCGGCGTGCGGTACCGCCTCTACGCCACGGAGGGGTTCTTCGCCGGTGACATCCCGTCCACCGTGCTGGCCCGGGTGCGCCAGGGGGCCTCTCCCGAGGCGACGGTCGCCGACCTCAACGCGACCCTGCCCCCCGGGCTGTCCGCCATGACGGCTGTGGAGCAGGCCGAACTCGCCGCCGATCGGTTCGCGGGCGGTTCTCGACAGTTGGACCTGGTCCTGCTCGTCTTCGGCCTCATCGCTCTGCTCGCGGCGGGTATGGTCATCGCCGGTGCCCACACCGTCCAGCTCGCCCGGCTCCGCCGCGACATCGCCCTGCTGCGCCTGGTGGGCGCCCGGCGAGGACAGGTTCGCGGGCTCATCGTCACCGAGGCCGCCGTCGTGGGTCTGCTCGGCTCCCTGCTCGGGAGCGCCGCCGGGGTGGGCCTCGGGTACGTCGGCGCCTCTCTGACAGGCCTCACCGGGGTGGGACTGCGCGTCTTCCCGCTCGCCCTGGTCGGGGTCGTGTGCGCGGGTGTCCTCACCACCGTGTGCGCGGCCTGGGCGCCGGCGCGTCGGGCCGCCGCCGTACCGCCGATCGAGGCGCTGCGCGCGGCCGACCCACCACCCGGTATCCCTACCCGGCCGGTGCACCTGGTGGGCGCGGCGGCGGCCCTGGTCGGGGGGACGGTGATGTCCGTCGGCGCGCTCGTCGGCGTTCTGCCGATCGCCATCGGCGCAGGGTTCCTCGGAGCAGTCGGCCTGCTCTCGGTGCTGCGTCCGGTCCTGGCCCGCCTCATGGTGCTGGTCGCACCGATCCTGGACCGGTGCGGCGGGGTCGCGGGACTGGCCGGGGCGAACCTGGTACGCGACCCCGGTCGGGCGGCCACCTCCGCCCTCACCCTGGTGTTGGGCCTCGGGCTGATCTCCGCACTGCTCACCGCCGCCACCACCGGTCGGGCCACCATCGACGCGGACCTCAGGAACCGCTACCCGGTGGACGTGAGCGTCCGGGTGGACACCGGGTCGATCTCCCCGGACACGGAACGGGTCATCGCCGACATCGAGGCCCTCACCATGGTGGAGAAGGTGCGCACGTCCCGTACGGAGATCACCGGCCTGGGCGAGGTCACCCTGGTCGGGGTCACCCCGGAGCTGACGGCCGCGAGCGGCGCGCCGGCGCTCACCGGGGACGACGGCACGCCCGTCATGGTCGTCTCCAACGACCAGCTCGCCGGACTCGGGGTGGCATCGGGGCAGCGGGTCGCCCTCGCTCTGGGCGGAACCGAGCGGACCTTCACCGTGGTCACCGGTGCGCTGGCCACCGTCTCGGGGACCGCCGCCCCGGTCGTCGACGCCCGGGTCCTGGACACCTCGGGGGTGGACGTCGACCGGGGCATGGTGTGGGGTGTGGCCCGGGACGACGCAGACCGCGACGCCCTCTCCGAACACCTGGACCGGGTGGCCGCGGCCGATCCCTCCCTGGAGGTGGGCGGCGCGTCGAGCGAACGCCGCGACATCACCGGGATTCTCGACATGATGGTGAACCTGGCCTTGGCGATGCTGCTGGTGACCGTGCTCATCGCCACCCTGGGGGTGGCCGACACCTTGGGATTGTCCGTGGTGGAGCGGACACGGGAGTCGGCCCTGCTGCGGGCGCTCGGGCTGACCAGGGCGGGACTGCGCGGCACCCTCGCAGTGGAGGCGATGGTCATCGCCCTCCTTGGAGCCCTGCTCGGTGTGCTCATCGGGGTCCCCTACGGTCTGGCCGGAATCGCCGCCGTGGTCGGGGACACCGCGCCCCTGGTGGTGGCGGTGCCCTGGGCGGGGTTGGCGTCGATACCGGTGGCCGCCCTGGTCATCGGGATCATCTCCGCAGTGCTGCCGGCCCGTCGGGCGGCACGGACCGCCCCGGCCGCAGGGCTCGCCGCATGATCGTCCCACCGGCCCCGGGTCCACCGGGCGGGGGCCGACCGTTCCGGGACCCACCGGCTCAGATCCCGGCGACCCGGGGCTCACCACTCCAGGGCTCACCGGCCGAGGCTCCGCCGCTCCGGGTGCCATCGCCCCGGGGCCCGGTCGGTCTGTGAGCCGCCAACGCGTCCGTTCGGGCACCCTGGCAGGTCCCCGGCCGGCGGTGGTCCGGTACAGATCTTCCGAAGCTCGGGTTCTATCGGTCGGCGGGTCCCGTCACCCGGTCGGGAGGCTCGGTCGGGGCCCCGTGGACCGGGGTCAGCCCGGCCTCGTGTGCCAAGACCGCGGCCTCCACCCGGTTGCGCACCCCGAGCCGGGCGAGGATCGCGCTCACGTGTCCTTTGACGGTCCCTTCCACCAGGAACAGCCGCCGGGCGATGTCCCCGTTGGAGGAACCCTCCCCCAGGAGCGCCAGCACCTGCCGTTCCCTTTCGGTCAGCGCCGCCACCCGTGTCCGGGCGCGCAAGCGCTCCATCGATCGGTCCCGGTCCACCAGGGCGAGGACCCGCCGCGCCACCTTGGGGGACAGGAAGACCCCGCCCTCTGCGACGGCCCGCACCCCCAAGAGGAGCTCGTACGGGTCACCCGTCTTGAGCAGGAACCCGTCCACCCCGCCGGCGACCGCCCGGACCACGTACTCCTCCTCTCCGAAGGTGGTCAGCACCACCACCCCGGTTTCGGGGGCGGCACGCCGCAACTCCGCCAACGCGTCCAGGCCGTTCATGCCGGGCATGCGGATGTCGAGGAGCACCACGTCGGGGCGGTGGGACCGTGCCAGCTCCACCCCTCGGCGGCCGTCCTCGGCCTCCGCGATCACCTTGATGTCAGGGGCATGGGCGAGCAGCGCCCGTACCCCGGCGCGCACCATCGCCTCGTCGTCCACCAGCAGAACCCGGATCACCCGCCACTCCTCACCACACCTCGGCCGACACCAGGGTCTCGGTATCGAAGCACAACCGATAACGCCCGTACCCCTCGCCGAACACATCCGTTCCGACCCGGTAATGGCGACACTCCAACCCGGCCGGGTCCGGTGGTGGCGACCCGGTGTCGTGGAGGGGGCCCTGGTAGAGGTCGCGTTCGGGCAGGAGCGCCTCGACCTCCGACCGATCCCTTCCAGGGCGCAGCTCCTCGAACACCCATGGATCCAGCCCTGCCGTGGCGGCCTGGTGCGCGGCGAGCGACACCGTGATCGCGTAACCCATCAGGACCACCGCGATCGGAACCCCGATGAGCACGGTGATGGCCGCCCCGGTCCGCCGCCGGGCCCACCGGTGCGCGGCCTCTTCCGCGGCCACGGGGCCCATCCCATCCGACCCCGCCTCCGGCGCCGCATCTCGCCGCCGGGCACCCTCGACGGGGGCCGGCCGGCCCCCGTCCACGGTCGGCGAGGAGAACGCTTCTGCGGTCGGTCGAGGGGTGCCGTGCAGGGGGATCCGGGCGTGGACGGACCAGCCCGCCCCCTGCGGGCCCGCCTCTAACCGGCCGCCGAGCAGCCGCACCCTCTCGTCCAGGCCGGTCAGCCCCGTGCCTCCGCCCGAGGCGGAGCCGTCCCGGGTGGGGCTCCCGTCCCGAGCGGGTCCTCCACCTCGGGCAAGCCCTCCACCCTGGACGGCTCTTCCCGCCGGGGCGGGCCCCGCCGTGTCCGTCCGTGTCCCACCGGAGTCGGTCACCGTCACCCGCACCTCATCGCCGTCCTCCTCCACGAGCACCCGAACCGTGGCCCCGGAGGCGTACCTGGTCGCGTTGGTCAACGCCTCCTGGGTCACCCGGTGGACCGCCCGGTCCACCAGCGTCGGCAGCGGTCCGGTCGTCCCCGCCAACGTCACGTCCAAGCCTGCCGACCGGGCCCGGGACACCAGGGCCGGCACTCCGTCCCCTGCCGGGCCCAACGGGGCCGAAACCCCGCTGTCGGCGCGTAGCACTCCGACCGCCTCCAACAGGCGATCCGCCGCCCGCGCCGCGGCCTCGCGCAGCGCGCTCGCCGCGGCACGGCGCTCCTCCGGCAGGTCGGCCGCCATCTCCAAAGCCCCGGCCCGCAGCGCCAACAGGCTCAACTCGTGCCCCACCTCGTCGTGCAGGTCCTGGGCGATCCGCGAGCGCTCCCGCATCCGGGTCCGTTCGGCCATGAGCCTCGCTTCCCGTTCCAGGGTGCGCGCCCGCTCCCAGCCGGAACGCTCCAGTACGGCGTTGACACGCAGGTACGAGCCCACCAGCCAGGGCATCAGCACCGCGAACAACAGCAGGATCCCTCCGGTGCCCCAGAGCCCCACCGGCCCCCCGCCCACCAGGAGCCACCCGGCCCCGATGAACGCGCCGACCGCGTACACCACCGTGGCCGGTCGGGGGTCCGGTGACAGGCGTCCGGTGAGCAGCGCGGGCACCGGCAGGACCGGAACGAGGGCCGGCCATCGCACGGCCAGGACGGCGAGGACGACGACGCCGGCCAGTGCGACGTGTCCGAGCGGGACACGGGACGAGAGAAGGGCCATGTTCTGACGCTAGGTCGTACGTGCGGCCCTGGGCATCTGACGAAAGTCAGGGATGCGTCCCGTCGACCGGCGCCGGGAGCGGTCAGGGGGTGTCGGGGAGGACCACCCGGTGGGCCCCGGCGTACACGTTCATGGAGGTGCCGCGCAGGAACCCCACCAGGGTGATGCCCGCCTCCCGGGCCAGCTCCACGGCCAGCGACGACGGCGCCGACACCGCGGCGACCACCGGGACGCCCGCCATCCACGCCTTCTGGACCAGCTCGAACGACGCCCGCCCCGACAGCGCGAGCACCGCTCCCCGCAGCGGCAGCGCGCCCTCCCGCAGGGCCCATCCCACGGTCTTGTCGACCGCGTTGTGACGCCCCACGTCCTCGCGGACCACCAGGAGCCGGCCCCCGGCGTCGAACAGCCCCGCCGCGTGCAACCCGCCGGTGCGCCCGAAGATCCTCTGCTCCTCGCGCAGCCGTACCGGCAGTTCCGCCAACGTCGCGACGTCCACCCGGACCGGGTCGTCGGCCACCGGCCACCGTGCCCGCAGGCGCACCGCGTCCAGGCCGGCCTTCCCGCACAGGCCGCACGAGGACGTCGTGTAGAAGTTGCGTTCGAGCGACGTCTCCGGCAGCGGCACCCCCGGTGCCAGTCCCACGTCCACCACGTTGAACGTGTTGGACCCGTCCTCGGTGGCGCCCGCGCAGTAGCGGATCGCCCGCACGTCGTCGGCGGCCACCGCCACGCCCTCGCCGACGAGGAAGCCGGTGGCGAGGTCGAAGTCGTGGCCGGGGGTGCGCATGGTGACGGTCAGGGGATCTCCGTTGAGCCGTATCTCCATCGGCTCCTCGGCGACCAGGGTGTCGACCCGTTCGGTGGCGACCCCGTCCCTGATCCGCAGGATCCTGTCCCGTACCGTGACCCGTCCCACCGTCACCACCGCCCTCGTCCGCACCGCGTCGACGTCCGGTGCCCGTCCACGCTACCGGGCGGTCGACCGGCAGACGCCGCCATCGGCGCTCCGCTCCGGACACCCCTCGTCGACCAGGTACCGGCGCAGTGCCGAGTGGTCGTCGAAGCAGCTCCGCAGGGCGGTGTCGACCTGCTTCTCGTCGTACTCCGTACCGGGGGCGAACAGGGTGCGGGCGATCCGGTCGAGCACGCCCAGGCGCAGTGCGCGGCGGGTCGGCATCGCCGCCAGCCGGCCGTCCCGGAACAGTTCGTCCACGGGATCCCCGGGCCGGTCGGGCCGCTGGTCGCGCAGTGCGGTGGCGAACACGTCCGGCACCCATGTCATCCGGCCCTCCTCCTCGCGGACCAGGCCCGAGGAGGCCGACCGGGCCGGATGGCGGGCGGCGATCGGCCCCGCCGCCATCACCTCCTCGGCGGGCACACCGGCGGCCCCGGCGACGATCACGCGGGCGTACAGCTCCAACCGTTCGGGGTCGGCGAGGGCGGAGGCGACCTGTGTCGGGTGCGGCACGGTGGGCTCCCAGGGTCTCTCGGGCGCGTGTCCGGGCCCGGAGTCCCCGGACCTTCGGCGCGTCCGCACCCTAGGCCGTGTTCGGCGGATCGTTCCGGGGCGCGACCACGAGGCCGCCTCTCGCCGCTCCGCCTGTGCTCGGCCGGCCGACCCCGGGCCGACCCCGCCGGGCGTCTCGCGAGAGATCGCCTCAAGACCGCTCCCAGCACTCGGCGCACAAGCGCCGAACCCCTCGAAAGCATCCACCGAACACGCCTTAGGACGGTCGCTTCCGATCGGACCAGGGATTTTCGTCCCCGCCCGGATCAGGACAGCAGTTCCTCCACGACCCTGGCCACCCCGTGCTCGTGCGCGGGCGGGGCCACCCGCAGCCCCAACGCCGGATCCAGCAGCCCGGGGTGCCCACTGGCCATCGCGTACCCGGCCCCGGCCCATGTCAGCGCGGGCAGGTCGTTGGGCATGTCGCCGAAGGCCACGACCTCCTCGGCGGACACCCCCCACCGCTCGCACACCATCGCCAGGGTGCTGCCCTTGTCGACCCCCGAGGCGCTCAGCTCCAACAGTCCCGACCCGCCCGAGTACGTCACCTCGGCCAGCGCCCCCACGGCCTCCACGGCGGTCTCGTGCAGCAGGTGCACCGGTGTCTCCTGGGCCTGCACCAGCAGTTTGGTGATGGGCTTGGCCCGTGCCAACAGGGAGTCGGTGGAGTCGACCACCTCGCGCACCCAGTCGCGCGACATCCAGGGCGCGAGCCGGTACTCGGCGTCGTGGTAGAAGTCCGTCCCCGTCTCCACCCCGAAGCCCACGGTGGGCATGACACCGCGCAGCCTGGCCACCACGTCCCCCGCGGTGGCCACCTCCAGCGCCCGCAGCATCGGTTCGGCACCGGGCAGTGAGGCCACCGCGCCGTTGCCGCACAACACCGCCGAACAGGTGAACTGCGCGGCGATGTGCCGGGTGGTGCGCGGGGGGCGCGCGGTGGACAGGACCAGCTTCACGCCGGCGGCCACGGCTGCGGACAGGGCCCGGCGGTTGCGTTCGGAGACGCGACCGTCGAGGCCGAGGAGGGTGCCGTCGAGATCCGTCGCGATGACCCGGGGAAAGACCATGTGTCGAATTATGTCGGTCGCCGCCGACGCTCCGGAAGGCGGCCACCACCTCAGGTGATCAACGGAGGCATCCGTGGGCGCACCGCCGGAACACGTTCCACGATCCCGCCCCGGAACACCTCGTACAGGTCGAGCGACTCCAGGTGCACGTACCCGATATGGCAGTCGCACGTGGTCAGCGGGCATCCGCGCGGGCCGAGCCGGGCCCGGAACGAGCCGTCGTACAGGTTGCCCAGCGACTCGGAGACGAAGTGGCAGCGGCGCACGTCCCCGTCGCCGTCGACGGACAGCACACTGTCACCGGTCCGACAGGGCAGTCCTCCGCTGACGTGCGGGTGACGGCTGTAGTGGAAGTGCGGGTCGAGCGCCCGCCAGTCGGCCGCCTCGGCGTCGGTGTAGGTCCGTCCCTCGGCGGCGTTGACCCACAGGTACACCTCTTCGGGCAGGTCGGCGCGCATCCGCCGGGCCGCCGCCAGGTGCTCGGGCTCTCCCACCACCCCCACGCTGAACCGCACCCCCAGCTCCACCAGGCGCGTCGCCTTGGCCAGGAAGCGTTCGTGGGCGACCTGACCGGGGTGATAGGTGGTCCACAGCGCCACCGAGGAACGGTCGCAGTCGGCCAGCCACTCCACCCGGCCGCTCAGGTTGGTCTGGATCGCCACCCGTTCCACGTGCTCCAGCGCGCTCAACCGGACCAGCGCCCGCCGGTACCAGGACCGCACCAGGCCCTCGCCCCACGGGGTGAACAGCACCGAGATCCGGGTCCCGGGGTCCTCCCCGGCCCGCGCGGCCACCCAGTCCTCGAACCGCTCCAGGGCGGCCCGGTCCGCCCGCAGCGTCTCCGGGCCGTCGCGCCGCTTGGCGAACGGGCAGTAGGGGCAGTCGTAGTCGCAACTGGCCAGCGGCCCCCGGTACAGCAGTGTCAGGTGCGGCGGCAGCGGCCGCGCGACGTCGGCCGTCATCGGGCCTCGTACTCGGCCATGAGGGCGTTCACCCGTTCCGAGAAGAACAGGGGCCCGATCGCGTCGGAGTGCGCCAGCCCCTCCTCGGTCAGCACGATCCGCTCGGTGGAGTCCCCCGCGACCCAGCCGCGCCGGTCCAGCGCGGCGAAGAGCCCGGGGAAGTCGTCCCGGGGACTCCCGCCGAACCGGGCCGTGTACCCGGCCGTGTCCATCCCCTCGGCCCGCGGCAGCGACTGGAGCAGGTGGCGTCGCCGCCGCTCGTCCTCGTCCAGTACGAACCCCACCTCGGCGTGCGCGAAGTCGGCGGGGTCCCGGCCGGTGTAGTCGTCGATGATCGACCGCACCCTCCCCACCCCCACCGCGTAGTCGAAGGAGTAGTGCGTGGAGACGGTGTACGACCGGGCCCCGCATCCCAGGCCGACCATGCCGTCGGTCTGGCAGCAGTACTCGGGGCCCTCCACCGAGGGGGCGTCGGTCCGTCGGAACATCCGCATCGACACCTGTTCGTATCCGTGTTCGCGCAGGTGATCGCGGCCCTGTCGGTACAGGCCCAGCCGGTGGTCGTCCCACGAGCCGCCCCGTCGGCCCAACCCGGTGAGCGGTCGCACGTACAGCGGATAGAGATAGATCTCCTCGGGTTCGTGCTCCAGGGCGGTGTCCAGCGAGTACGCCCAGGTCCGTTCGTCCTGGCGGTCGATCCCGTAGATGAGGTCCACGTTGAGGTCGGCGGTGGTGTGCGCGCGGATCGCCGCCAGGGCCCGGTCGACCTCGGCGCGTCTCTGCGGTCGGCCTGCGGCGTGCGCCTCGGAGTCGATGAAGCTCTGCACGCCCATGCTGACCCGGGTGACCCCGCGCGCCTCCAACACCGCCAGGCGGTCGTCGGTGGCGGTGGCCGGCGAGGTCTCCACCGACATCGGGACGGCCGTCAGGTCCAGCCCGAACGCCGACTCCAGCACGTCGTAGACCCGGGCCAGCTCGTCGGCCTCCAGGTAGGTGGGGGTGCCTCCGCCCAGGGCGGCCCGCGCGAACCGGGTGCCCTCCGGCAGCACCCCCGCGACGGTCCGCGCCTGCCGCTCGAACGCGTCCAGGTAGGCGGCCACCTGTTCGGCGGGGGGCGTGGACCGGGTGAACAGGTTGCAGAACCCGCACCGCATCTCGCAGAACGGGATGTGCAGGTACAGCGACAGCGCCCGCACGTCCTCGTCCCGCCACAGGTCGGCGAGGAGCGGTCGCCGCCCGAACGGCCGGTAGGAGCTCTTGTGCGGATAGGCGTAGACGTAGGACCGGTAGGGGGAGTCGGGGGCCACGGGCTCGGTGGCCGGGACCAGGGACAGGGTCACGCGATCGTCTCCTCGGTGTCGGCGGGCACGGCGGGCACGGTGTACCCGTGGGGCAGGAAGAAGTGCGCGTAGGGCACCGTCCACACGACCTCGTGCCCGATCCGGTGCCCGACGTGGCCGTCCTCGCCGTAGGCGGTGCCGTGGTCGGAGCACACGATCGCGAAGCAGGGGCGGTGCGCGGCCATCGCCTCCAACAACGGCGGCAGTCGCCGGTCCACGTACTCCAGGGCGGCGGCGTGGCTCTCCCGGGTGTCCCCGGCCTCCGCGCTCGCCCCGGGCAGGTGGAACCAGTTGGGCTGATGCAGGGCGGCCACGTTGAGCAGCAGGAACAGCGGTCGCTCCACGGGTCGGGCCCGGGTGATCTCCACGGCCCGCGCCACCTGGTTCTCGAAGGAGCGCGGGTCGGCGACGCCGAAGGACTCCTCCCAGTGGCTCTCGGCGAACATGTCGGGGATCACCGATCCCACCGCCGACCTTCGGTTGAAGAACCCGGTGCCGCCGACGCACGCCGTGTGGTAACCCTCGGCGGCCAGGCCGGAGGCCAGGTCGGGGGTGTCGAACGTCCACGTGCGCGGGGCGGTGGACACGCTGCCGGGGAACGCGGCCGCGAACAGGCGCGGGTGCGGTCCGGGCGCGGCGGGTGTGGGCAGGAAGCCGGCGAGCATCGCCAGGTGGGAGGCGTAGGTGAAACTGCCGGGCGCGTGCCGCTCCTCCCACCGGCCGCCGGGCAGCAGCCGCGCCAGGTGGGGGACGCGCCCGGCCTCGGCCAGTTCGACGGCGACGTCGTACCGCAGGGTGTCCAGGGTGAGCAGCAGGATGTCGTGGCCGCCCACGACGGCGTTCATGTCGGGAAGGGTGGTGTCCATGGTGTCCTTCAGGATGCCCGGGCGGCCGGGGCCGCCGGGACGGGGTGGCGGCCGGTGTCCAGGGCGTGCAGTTGTTCGGCGTAGGTGTCGCGGCCCTCGTGCAGCACCCCGGGGATGAGGTCGCCGAACGCGTTGACCTCGCAGATCGCGAACGACCGCCAGCCGGGGGTGGCCATCAGGTCCACCCCGGCGTGCAGGGTGGCGAAGCACCCGGCGGCGGCCTCGGCGACGGCCATCGCCTCGTCCCAGCGGTCCGGGCCGACCTTCGCCCTCAGCGCCTCCAGGTCGCCGCGGGCGTTGCCCAGGTGCAGGTTGGTCATGGGGGAGTCGGAGGAGCGCACCACCACGTGGCGCGCCTTCCCCGCGGTCACGACCACCCGCAGGTCGATGGTCTTCCCGGCGAACCCGGCCTTGGGCACCCACCGCTCCACGTGCAGCCCGTCGGGGGCGAGGGCGTCCACCACGGCGGCGACGTCCTCCTCCCGGGTGTAGGTGCACAGCCGCAGGCTGTTGAACAGGGCGGGGCGGCCCTCGCCGTCCCGGGTCAGGTGGGCGGAGGTGACGGCGCTGACGCGGCCCCCCGGGGCGGTGGCCAGGGCGATCACCCCGGACGCGGACGAGCCGTGGGCGGGTTTGACGAACACCCGGCGCCAGCGGCGCTCCTCCATGGCCTCCCGCAGCGCCCGGTAGTCCCCGACGGGACCGGCCAGCGCGGGCGGCACCGGCACTCCGGCGGCCTCCAACCGGGCGTGGCAGCGGCGCTTGTCGCACATGACCACCAGGTCGTCCACGTCCTGGAGCAGGTGCGCGCCGGGGGCGGCGGCGACCGCCTCGGCGAGCCGGTCCAGCGCGGACCGGAACCCGGCGTGGTGGTCGCCGGTGCCCTCGGCCCGGTAGGGGTCGGGGTCGCGGTCCCAGCCGCGCAGCGACCGCTCGGTGGCGACATCGCCGCCGGGGGAGTCCACCCGGACCAGGGCGTCGTCGGGCACCTCCACGGGGCCGGAGGCCAGGTCGCGCCAGGGCAGCACGACCGGCTCGGTCCACCCGGAGGCCGCGGCGGCGGCCCGGAACAGCTCCAGCCGCCGGCCGCCGGGGACGCCGACCACCACCAGGGGGCGTTCGCGGATCACTCGGAGACCGCCGTGTAGTAGTGGAGTTCGCCGTCCCACTTCTCGGGGGTCTGCGGGGCGGACAGGTTCACGCGCACACCGGGCAGGGCCGCGCCGATCTCCGTCCGCACCTCCTCGGACAGGAAGTGGTGGTGCAGGTCCAGCAGCTCCAGGTGGGCGAACGCGTCGGCGTGCTCGACGATCGCGCGGCCGCCCTCGTCGGTGAGGTCGCCCAGCCCGAGGCCCAGCGACCGCACCCGTTTCAGCACCGCCGAACGCGCCAACGGGGCGATCCAGGAGTCGACGCCCTCGGTGTTGAGCAGGCCCAGGTACTCCAGTTCGGGGAACGCCTCCCCGGTCAGCAGGGGCGTCAGGTCCTCAGGTGCGGCACCGCCTCCGTACTCGTCGGCGCCGAGCCACAGCTCCAGGCGTCGCAGGCCGGGCAGGCCGGAGGCGCACACGTCGCGCACCACCTCGGGGCGCAGGCCGCCGCTCTCCACGGTCAGTTCCCGCAACCACCGGTGTTCGGGCAGGCGCAGGCCCAGGGTCCCGGAGCCGCCGCGCACCACCAGTCGGCGCAGCTTCGGGAACGCCGACACGAGGGGTGCCAGGTCGGACAGGTCGATCCAGGAGATCTCGTTCTCCGCCTGGAGGATCTCCCCGAAGAACAGGGACCTCAGCTCCGGCCAGTGCGGGGCTCGCTCGCGCAGCTCCCCGGCGACCAGCGCCGCGTCCATCTCCCCTTTCTCGTCGGGGGTGTGGCCGACGACGAGGGCGCGCACCCTCTGCGGGGGGACCAGTTCCACGAACCGGTCCAGGTACTCGCTCAGGGTCTCGAAGGGACGTCCCTTCCCCCGCGTGGTGAAGTGGTAGGGCGGCGGGACCGTGCGCAACCGCCAGGCGAAGGAACCCGGGTCGGCCAGGGCCCGGAAGAGGGGTTCGTGGGAAGGGGGGAGTTCGGCGTGGGGCTCACCGCGGTTGCGCGCCCAGCGCATGGCGGTGTCGAAGTCGTCGCGGATGCTCTCCCAGGAGGTGAACTCCGCGACGGGAAGCCCGGCGAACTCGGTGATGTGGCGGGTATTGGGCATGATCCATTCCGTAGGGGCCGAGCGGTCGGGGGTACTCGGGTTCGTCCTCGTCGACATCGGGTTCTCGGGGACCGGACAGGTCGACCTCCGCCCCGGCACGTCTTCGGCGGCCCGCGCGCTCCCTTCCTCGGACAGGCGGTGACGCGGGTCCGCAGTTCCAGGTGGGCGAACGCGCCGAGGCGTCGGGTGATCGCCCACCCCCGCTCACCGGTGGCGCGGGCCGAGGGGTCGCAGCCGGCCGAACCCGGAGAGGTACGCCGGATGGGGTGCGCGGGTCACTCCGTCACCGCGGGGTAGAGCCGGTCGCCGTTCGGGACCTGCCGGTCGCCGACACGGACGTCGACGCCCGCCTCGGTGAAGGCGTCCCGGACCCGCCCCTCCATCTCCTCGGACATGTAGTGGTGCTCCAGGTCCAGTCGGCCCAGTTCACGGAAGACCGGGGCGTCGAGCAGCATTCGCGCTCCCTCGTCCGTGAGCGTGCCCATCGACAGGTCGAGGGAGCGCAACCGCCCCACCACGGGTGCGTCGGCCAGAGCGCGCACCCACACGTCGCTCTCCTCGGCGTTGCGCAACCCCAGGTGGTTCAGGTTCGGGAACGCCTCACCCGACAGCGTCCGGGCCAGGTCCTCGGGGGTGGTGTCGCCCCGGTAGTCCTCGATTCCCAGCCACAGTTCCAGGTTCTCCAGGCCGGGCGACTCGGCGGAGTCGATCCCCCGGGCGACCGGGGCGGGCAGGCCTCCGCTCTGCACGGTGAGGGAGCGCAGCGCGTCGTGCCGACCGATGTTGAGACCCAACTGGCTGATCTCGTGCATGTAGGGGTCGCCGGTGCCGCGCACCGTGAACTCGGCCAGGTTCGGGAAGGCCGCGAAGAGCGGGGACAGGTCGGGCTGATGGATCCAGGAGATCTCCGACTCCTCGGCGGTGATGTCCCCGATGAACAACGCCTTCAGGGCGGGGAACGCGGCGGCGTGCTCCAGGAGCGCGTCGCGGGCGGGGGTCCCGGGTTCCTCCGAGTCGGAGGAGCCGGCCGGGCCGATCACCATGGCCTTGACCGCCGTGGTGTTCGCCGCCTTCACGAAGTCACCGAAGTACTCGGCGAACTCCTCCTCCGGCTCGTAGCTGTCGACGCCCAGCCGCCAGGCGTAGGCGTCCGGGGCGCGCAGGGCCGCGAGCTGCGCCAGCGGATCGACGGACCCGTCGCGGCCGTACCGGGGTTTCTTCGAGGACATCTCCTTCGTGGACGTGTACTCGAACACCGGAAGTCCGGCGAACTCGCTGAGGTGATCGTTGATCATGGGTATCGCTCCTGGCACGGGGCATCGGGTGAGCCATGTCTAGCACCCGGGGATGACGGACCGGCGAACTCGTCGGTGTCGTTCCGGAGGTCTTCCACCGGTTCCTCGGCGGGCCCGGGTCACTCGGTGACCGACGGGTAGGAGCCGTCACGTTCCGCGTTGAGGCGTTCGGACAGGTCCACCTCGACCCCGACGGAGGCGAAGGCGTCACGGACGCGTACCTCCACCTCCTCGGACAGGAAGTGGCGGTGCAGGTCCAGACGGCGCAGCTTCCGGAACCCCGGGGCGTCGAGCAGCACCCGCGCGCCCTCGTCGGTGAGGGTGCCCATCGACAGGTCGAGGTCCTCCAGCCGTTCCAGGATCGGGGCGTCGGCGAGCGCCCGCACCCACAGGTCGGTGTGCTCGGCGTTGCGCAGGCCCAGTGACCGTACCCCGGTGTGGACCTCGCCGTTCAGCAACGGCGCCAGTGCCTCGGGCGAGGTGTCGCCGCCGTAGTTCTCCACGCCCAGCCACAGTTCCAGGTGTTCCAGGGCGGGGTAGTCGCCCGCGAGCACCTGGCGGGCCAGGTCCGCGGGGAGCCCGCCGCCCTGGAGGGTCAGGGAGCGCAGCGCCGGGTGTCCGTCCACCGGCAGGGACAGGGAACCCGTACCCCGGATGCCGAGGCGTTCCAGGGAGGGGAAGGAGGTCACGAGCGCGGACAGGTCGCCGTGTTCGAGCCAGGAGGCCTCGCACTCGTCATAGGTGAGGTCGGCGTAGAACAGCGATCGCAGCCCGGTCCACCGGGGGGCGCACGTCACCAGGGCGTCCCGGATCGGTTCGGGTTCCATGACCTCCATGGTCTCCTCGAAGTTCCCGATGACCAGGGTCGACACCGATTCCGGCGGCACCTCGGAGCAGAACCGCTCGTAGTACCGGCGCACGAACTCACCCTCACCGGGCTCCCATCCGTCGGAGTCGCGCAGTCGCCAGGCGAACGAGCCCGGGGTGCGCAGGGCGGCGAGCATCGCCAGCGGGTCCGTCGTCTCACGGCGGCCGTTCGGGTGTTTCCCGGCCCACTCGCGCTGGGCGGCCATGCCCTCCGGGGAGCGGTACTCGTACACGGGCAGCCCGGCGAACTCGGTCATGTGGGCGTTGAAGGTCACGGTGGACACCTTCCGGGTGCGTGGTGGGGGTGGGGATCGGAGGCGCGGAACGGTCTCACTCGGTGACGGAGGGGTAGTACCGGTAGGTCCAGCCGTCCTCGTCGTCCTCCCACTCCTCGTCATCGTCGTCGGGCTCCTCGCGCTGGGAGACGTCGATCGCGACGCCGGCCGCGGTGAAGGCCTCCAGGACACGCTTCTCCATGTCCTCGGACATGTAGTGGTGATGCAGGTCCAGGCGGCGGAGTTCGCGGAATCCCGGGGTGTCGAGGAGGACCTGTGCGCCTTGGTCGGTGAGGGTGCCCATCGACAGGTCGAGGTCCTCCAGACGGCCGAGGACCGGGGCGTCGGCGAGCGCCCGCACCCAGCGGTCCGTGTACTGGGCGTTGCGCAGGCCCAGTGACCGTACCCCGGTGTGGACCTCGCCGTTCAGCAGCGGGGCGAGGTGGTCGGGTGAGGTGTCGCCGCCGTAGTTCTCCACGCCCAGCCACAGTTCCAGGTGTTCCAGGGCGGGGTAGTCGCCCGCGAGCACCTGGCGGGCCAGGTCCGCGGGGAGCCCGCCGCCCTGGAGGGTCAGGGAGCGCAGCGCCGGGTGTCCGTCCACCGACAGCCCCAGGCCGCCGGTGCCGCGCACCGCGAACCGCTCCAGGCCCGGGAACGCGGCCAGGAGCGGCCCCAGGTCGCCGTGGTTCATCCAGGACACCTCGCAGTCCTCGTAGGTGAGGTCGGCGAAGAACAGGGAGCGCAGTCCGGTGAGCCGGGGCGCGCACGCCACCAGGGCGTCGCGCACCGGCTGGGAGTGCCCGGTGCTGATCGTCTCCGGGAGGTAGCCGACGACCAGGGCCGTCACCGTCCCCGCGGCGGTCTCGGCGGCGAACCGGCCGAAGTACCCCTCGACCCCTCCCGACGCCTCCTCGGTCTCGGTGCCCCGGGAGTCGCGGAGCAGCCAGGCGAAGGCGCCGGGATCCCGCAGGGCCGCGAGCGTCGCCAGGGGGTCGTCCGCCCGCCGCGTCGGTCGGTACTCGAACACGGGAAGCCCCGCGAACTCGGTCAGGTGGGAATTGAACGTCATGGGTTCCTCGGGGGGTCGCGAAGGGAGGAACCAGGAATAGCAGAACCGGGTGACGAACGCCGCGAGGGCGGGTCAGTCCCGCGCCACCGGGCCCCGCGGCGCACGCGCGTGGCAGCCCGACTCCACGCTCTTCTCCAGTATCCGGCGCAGCTCCGGGCACTCCAGCGCGTCCCCGGAGGAGCACTCCACCGCGTGCGCCACCAACTCCCGGGCGACCCGCAGCCGCTCCAGCCGCCCGTCCAGCTCGGCCAGGTGCTCGGCCAGCACCTCGCCGCGCCGCTCCGCGCGCGGAGCGCCGACCCACTCCCGGATGCGCTCCAGGCTCATCCCCGCCTCCTGTGCGCTCAGGATCAGCGCCACCCGCAACCGGTGCTCGGACGTGTACCGGCGCTGCCCGCCCACCCGGCGGACGGGCTCCAGCACCCCCATCGCCTCCCAGTGCCGCAGTACGTGCGGGGCCAGGCCGAAACCGGCCGCGAGATCCCCGATGGACGACTCCTCAGCGCTTGACCTCATGTCGACATGAGGTTCCACACTGGGGGCCCGTGTCAAGGGGCGTGGGACGGGAACACCCGAGAGAGAGGGAATCACCATGGACGAGCGCACCGAACACGTCCGCGACGACTGGAACCGCATGGCCGCCGGGTACGACCGGGGCGAGCGCCTGCAACGGCTGTTCATGGGCCGCGTCCGGGCACGGCTGTGCGGCGCGGCCGAGGGTCGGACCCTGGAGGTGGCCGTCGGCACCGGCCACGACCTGCCGTACCACCCCGACGGCGTCGAGCTCACCGGCCTTGACCTGAGTCCCGCCATGCTGGCGGCTGCCCGGCGACGGGCCACCGCGCTCGGCCGCCCGGTCACCCTGGTGGAGGGCGACGCCCAGGACCTGCCGTTCGGCGACGGTGACTTCGACACCGTCCTGTGCGCGCTGGCCCTGTGCGCCATCCCCGACCAGCGGCGGGCCCTGACCGAGATGCACCGGGTGCTGCGTCCCGGCGGACGGCTCCTGCTCGTCGACCACATCGAGTACACCCGATGGCCGATGCGGCTGCGAGAGGCCCGCAAGGAGCGACCCCGCCGGTTGCCCCGCGCGGTGGCCGAGGAGGTCGGGTTCGCGGTGGACCGTCACGACCGGACCGCCCTCGGGCTCCTGGAGCTGGTCGTCGCCCATCGTCCCTGAACGCGTCGGGGACACGCGGTGTCGTGGCGGGCATCCCCGTCGCCCCGATGTGAGAGTGGTGTCATGGCCACACACAGTGAACTGCGCGACTTCTGGGAACGCCGCCTGGAGAAGGACTGGACCGAGAGCGGCGTCGGTTACCGCGCCCTCGGGCGCCCCTTCAACACCTGGATGTACAAGGTCCGCGAGGAGGTGTTCCTGCGCCGGGTGGGGCACCTGGGACTCATCGACCCGAGTGTCCTGGACGTGGGCAGCGGCACCGGCTTCTACGTCCGGCTCTGGGAGAGGCTGGGCGCCGCCGACATCACCGGCTGCGACATGACCGACGCGGCGGTGGAGCGGCTGCGCGCACGCTTCCCCGGCCACCGGTTCTCCCGCCAGGACGCCGCCGACCTCGACGCCTTCGACGACGACGCCTTCGACGCCCTGTCGTGCATGGACGTCCTGTTCCACATCACCGACGACGAACGCTACACCTCGGCGATCGGCGAGTTCGCCCGGGTCCTGCGCCCCGGCGGGACCCTCGTCATCTCCGAGAACTGCCTCCAACGTCCCGAGCAGCGCGGTGAGCACCAGGTCAACCGCACCCTGGAGTGGATCGCCGGCACCCTCGACAAGGCCGGGTTCGACCTCAGGCTGCGCGTGCCCATGCTGATGTTGATGAACGCCCAGGTGGACGCGTCCGTGCCGTGGCGCAGGACGTGGGGCGGGGCCCTGCGCGCCGCCACCCTCACCGGCCCCACCGGCTGGCTGGCCGGGGCCGCGCTCTACCCCTTGGAGCGGCGCCTCGTGCGCCGGCGCCGCGAGAGCCCGACCACCGAGCTGCTGGTGTGCCGGCTGCGGGGCTGAGACCCGGGTCCGGCCTCCGAGCCCCACGGGGGCGCTTGCGGCGCGTGCGACCCGACACGAACGGGTCGTAGGAGATCCCGTGGGGCCCGACACGTTACGGTTGGTGTCCACCTTGTGCCGGAAACGGCGGCCATGGGGACCGGACGCCCGACCGGGGGTCCGCCCTGCTCGGGAGGCGATCGTGCAACGCTCCACCATCAAGTCCGTGGCCAAGTGGGGGCTGCTCGGTCTCCTGGCCACCCAGATCGCGGTGGCGGCGACGCTCATGGGCATCAACCACTGGCGGCGGAAGGTGCGCCCCCACCGGGCGTTCTTCCCACGGACGGAGCCGGAGGCGCTCCCCGTCGGGGACACCACCGCCACGGTGTACACGTACGGCGGGGACCTCTACGAGGACATGCTCGCGGCGATCCGGGGGGCCCGGCGCCGCGTCCTCTTCGAGTCCTACATCGTCAAGGACGATCAGGCGGGCAACGAGTTCAAGCGGGCGCTCATCGAGGCGGCATCACGCGGCGTCGAGGTGTACGTCATCTACGACGGGTTCGCGAACCTCGTCGTGCCCCGGTCGTTCTTCCGTTTCCCGCCCGAGGTCAAGGTGCTGCGCTACCCCGCTTTCCGGCCGGGTGTGCTGCTGCTCAACGTCCGCAAGTCCGGGCGGGACCACCGCAAGATCCTCACCGTGGACGGGGAGGTCGGGTTCGTCGGCGGTTACAACGTCGGCTCCCTGTACGCCACCGAATGGCGCGACACCCACCTGCGGGTCGACGGGCCCGCGGTGTGGGAGCTGGAGAACGCCTTCGTCGACTTCTGGAACTCGAACCGGAGCGCGCGCCTGCCCGAGCTGGGCATGTTGGGCGACCCGGAGTGGGACGCCCGGTTCCGGGTCCACCGCAACGTGCCCGAACAGCTCATCTACCCCATCCGGGCGATGTTCCTGGAGGCCATCGACCGGGCCAAGGACCACATCCTCATCACCCAGGCCTACTTCATCCCGGACCGGGAGCTGCAACGGGCCCTGGTGGACGCGGCCGTGCGCGGCGTGGACGTCAACATCCTCATCCCGGAGAACTCCAACCACGTGCTGGTCGATTGGCTGGCCCGGGGGCAGTACTCGGTGCTGCTGCGCGGCGGGGTGCGCCTGTGGCTGTACCAGGACGCCATGGTGCACGCCAAGACGGCCACCGTGGACGGCCGCTGGACCACCATCGGCACCGCCAACGTCGACCGGCTGAGCCTGACCGGCAACTACGAGATCAACACGGAGATCTTCGACGAGGGCGTGGCCCGGCATCTGGAGGAGGTCTTCGCCAACGACCTCACCAACGCGCGGGAACTCACCGAGGAGGAGTGGCGGGGACGGCCCTTCGCCGCGAAGTTCAGCGAGATCATCCTGGCCCCGTGGCGGCCCCTCCTCTGAGGAACGGCGGGTTCGGGCCCTCGGGTTCCGGCGCGTCCGGACCCGGAACGGTCCGAGAGGGTGGACTCGCGGTGTCCGAGCGCGGTCTCGGCGCGCCGCCCTCGCACGGGGGGCTCCGCCCGCCGCCCGGAGGACACCGGTGCCGACCCGGGCGGAAGGACCGCCGTGATCCCCTCACCGGGTTCCGGGGCTCGGGGACGGGGCTCCCCCGCCGGACCGGGACCGCGTCCGGGGAGGGCCGGGATCAACGGCGTCGGAACCGCTCTCCCGGCGGTGGCACCAGGCCGCTCGAAAAGAACGGGTCGGGCTCGACCTTGCGGGGGCGCGGGCCGCCCCAGTGCTGAGGGCCGGGGTGCGGCGGGCGGTGGAGTGCGGCGGCGATGGCGGACGGGGAACCGCCCCGCTGCCGGGAGCGCGATCGGGAGTCGTCCGACGGCTCGTCGGCGTGGTCGTCGCGGCGCGGTCCGTCCGCAAGGTTCATTCCCGTGGCCCCCCGAATGGTGCTGGTGCTGCCGCAGCCATCATCGAACGGCGACGCTCCGTTGTCATGGCGACACGGCGTACCCACGGGAAGTCGGTGCCAACGGGTGAACGGGGCACGGTGGGGATCGGCGGGTCCGGACCCGCCGCGGATCGGCCGTGGTCCCCCGCCGAGGCCGATCGCGCCGGTGCGGTCGTCAGCGCGGGGGCGAGCCGGGCGCGTCGGCCCCGTGGCCGAAGTCCTCTTCCACGAGCCGGGACGCCCAGCGGCGCAGGGCCTCCTCCACCGGCGGGTGCGCCAGACCCGCGGCCCGCGCCAGCCGGTCGGCGGAGGCGGTGTCGTAGCGGTCCTCCGAGAGGAACGACAGCCCTTCCGGGTCCACGCCCGTGAGCGCTCGCGGCAGTCGGCGAACGAGGGTGACGGGGACCGTCACGCGCGGGCGCCGCACCCCCAGGTGGTCGGCGATCAGCGACATCATCTCCGGCAGCGGGGGCGTCGCCCCGTCGAGGACCGTGTGCGACCGGAGGGGGCCCTCGTCGTACTCGGGGACGGCCGCGATGAACGCCGCCAGGTGGTCCACGGTCACCACCGGCAGAAAGGTGCGCGGGCTTCCCGGGAGCGCCGCCAGTCGTCCGCGCCACAACCGCTCCACCAGCATGGACGGTCCGATGTACTGTCCCGCCTCACCGGTCGCCGAATGTCCGATCACGGTCGCCGGGCACACCATCGTCACCGGCACCCCCCGGTCGCCCGCGAGCAGCCGCACGGCCGTGTCCCCTTCCACCTTCGAGGCCTCGTAGGCGCCGAGGCGCCGGTACAGGTCTCGCGAGGCCGCCGTCGGCAAGGGGAACCCGGGAAACGGCTCCCGCCCCACCCGGTACCCGGACACGTGCACCAACCTGCGCAGCCGGGGGAGGGAGGCCGCCCGATCGAGCACGTTCACCGCCCCCGTCACGTTCACCGCGCGGGCCTCGTCCACGGGCATCCCGAATCGGTACAGCGCCGCCGCGTTGAACACGTCCCGCACCCGTGCGAGCGACTCCCCGTCCGCGACGGAGAGTCCCAGACCGGGCCGGCCGATGTCGGCGGACACCGTGGTCAGCCCGGTGTCGTCCGCGCCGTGGTCGCGCAGCCACCGCCGCAGCCACTCGTCACGGCCGCCGCGTACCGTCGCCGCCACCGGTCCGCCCCTGATGAGCAGTTCCCGGACCACCCAGCGGCCGACGAACCCCGTCGCACCCACGACCAGGCTCTCCGGTGCCTCGTTCTCGATCATCGCCACCCCTTGCCAATAGACCGATCTACATATTCTTTGTTCGTGGAGCAGGGGGCCCCACCCGTGGCCGGGTCGCGATCAGGCCGCGAGCAGCGTTTCGACGGCACGTGCCGCCCGGTCGAGCGGTGCCCGGTCGTGCCGGGTCCGCGCCAACAGCAGGGCGCCCTCGACCTGGGCGAGCGCCGCCTCCGCCGCCGTGTCCGCCTCCGGGCGCGAGCGCCCTTCGACGACCAGTCGATCCGCCAGCGCGCGCTCCCAGCCCGCGTAGACGCCCGCGCAGATCTCACGCAGCCGTTCGTTGCCCCCGCGCTCCGGTGAGCCGGAGACCTCAAGGGCCACCGTCGCCACGGGGCATCCCTTGTCGTAGGCCGAGGCCTCCAGGCGCGTGGCGAGGACGTCGAGCAGGCGTCGGACGATCCCGACCGCGTCGAGGCCCTCGGCCTCCGCCGAGGCGATCAGATCGTCCACCTCCCGGCCGCCCTCGGCCAACGCGCCGGCGACCAGTTGGTCCTTGCCCTCGGGGAAGTGGAAGTAGAGGGAGCCCCTCGGCGCCCCGCTCTCCGCCAGCACCCGGTTCAGTCCGGTGCCGAAGTACCCCTGCGCCTCGATCAGCGCCCGCGTGGCCGTCACCAGTCGCCCGCGTGTCTCCTCGCCCTTGATGCCCACACGTTCAAAGTAGACCGGTCGTCATATTTTGGCAACGGGTCATGCCCAGAGATCGGGTGTCCGGGAACGCGAACGGGCGCCGCTCCCGAAGGAACGGCGCCCGTTCGCGCACGGCGGCCCCAGCAGGATTCGAACCTGCGACACCCGCTTTAGGAGAGCGGTGCTCTATCCCCTGAGCTATGGAGCCATGGGTCTGGTGGAGGTATGCGTTGCCCCGCCACCGGGCCAAGCCTAACCCAGGATAGGCGTTCTCCGGGTGTCGATGGGTGTCCGGGCTCCGCGAGTGGGGGACTCTGCGTGCATGGCGGAGTACTCTGACCTACGATTGGTTGTCCTGGTGGCGTTGTGATGTTCTTCACGAGGACTGGGGGGTTTCGCCCTTCAGTGTCCCGAAGCCACACGGTGCGGTCGGGGTCTTCGACCCGCGACACCGTGATGACCAGCCATGACATCGGAGACCGGAAAGAGCGCGTGGAACCGGGGAACCTCTTCCCCTGGATATCGCACCGCTCGGTCGGCCGTTCTCACGTGACCGCAAGTGGACGTGTAGTACGTTGCCTTGCGGCCACGGGTAGGCGTTCGAGGATTAGTAGCAGCCGGAGGAGCATTCGTGCCGTTCACCTCTGATTCGGTGCTGCGGGGAACCCGCGTACCGGAGGGCGGGATGCTGGTCGCGCTCGCCGGCCGTCACCGTGCCCGGTTCGCGCGGACCGTGGCGTTGCTGCTCGTGACCACGCTGCTCGTCGTTCCGCCGCCGCCGCTGGCCATCGCGCCCGCCGAGGCCAGTCTGGAGGACCTTCGCGAACGGGCGGAGCAGTCCGCCCAGGAGCTGGAGGAGGCCAACGACGAGTACGTCGAGCGCCAGGAGGCGCTGGAGGAGGCCCAGGAGGAACTCGTGGAGACCATCCACGAACTCCAGCAGACCGAGCTGGAACTCGGCGAGATGCGCGAGCCGCTGGCCCGGCTCGCCAGCACCCTCTACCAGCAGCCGAGCGCCGGCGCCCTGGGCGCCCTGGCCGCCGGTGACCTCGACGAGGACCTCCAGACCCAGTCCTACGCGGCCAAGCTGTCGGAGAACAACCAGACGCTCATCCAGGACGCCACCGACCTGCGCGACGAGCAGATCGAGCTGGCCGGGCAGGCCCAGGAACTCCAGACCACCACCCAGCTGGAACAGGCCTCCCTGGCCGCCGAGGTGGACCGGCTGCGCGAGCAATCGGAGGAGAGCAGCCAGGCGCTCACCGACGAGCTGGAGGAGCTCGGCATCGACCCCGACGCGTACATGGCCGCCGCCAACTGCGATCCGAGCAAGGCCTCACTCGCCCAGGGGCACCCCAACGGTCTGCTGCCGTCGGAGGCCCTGTGCGCGCTTTACGACGACAAGTTCCTGCGCGCCGACGCCGCCGTCGACTTCCTCGAACTCAACATGAAGTACGTGGACCGCTTCGGCGAGAACATGTGCATCACCAGTGCCTATCGGGACCTGCCCAACCAGCACCGCGTCTACGCCGAGCAGCCGCCCGGCTTCGCGGCCGTCCCCGGCACCAGTAACCACGGTCTGGGCCAGGCCATCGATCTCGGCTGCGGTATCCAGAACTTCCGCTCCGAACGGTGGAACTGGATGGAGACCAACGGCGCCGATCACGGGTGGATCCACCCGGCCTGGGCCAAGTCCAGTCCGTTCGAGCCCTGGCACTGGGAGTACACGCGCTGAGCGTCCCGGGGGCGGCCCGTCGGGCCGCCCCCGGCGTGGGTCAGGAGACGGTCTCCGGGACGACCTCACCGGTGCAACCGGAGCACCGGACGGCCTTCTTGCTGATGTCGCTGAAGCAGTACGGGCATTCGCGGGTGGTGGCCTCCTCGGCCTTGATGAACTTCTGCATCAGCTTGGCCAGCGGCAGCACCACGAAGAAGTACACGATCGACGCGGTGATCAGGAACGAGATCAGCGCGTCGATGAACGCGCCGTACAGGAACCGGCTGCCGTTGACCTCGAAGTAGAGATCGCCGAAGGTCGGGACCCCGCCGAAGATCCCGATGAGCGGGGTGATGAATCCTTCCGTGAACGCGGTGACGAGGTTGGCGAA
The DNA here is from genome assembly GCF_028882275.1 of Nocardiopsis sp. N85. Classification (GTDB taxonomy): domain Bacteria; phylum Actinomycetota; class Actinomycetes; order Streptosporangiales; family Streptosporangiaceae; genus Nocardiopsis; species Nocardiopsis lambiniae. The sequence goes on along the minus strand of NZ_JARBUT010000002.1, from coordinate 152,235 downwards.
GACCGTACCGATCACGACCGCCACCGCGAGTTGCACCAGGTTCCCCTGGAGCAGGAACTTCTTGAAGCCTTCCATGGCAAAGCCCTACGTGTCTCGTGCGTGCTGTGCGGAGCGCCCTCGCCGGGGGTATCGTGCCCGCTCGGAGCGGGCGCGGGGGCATGGGGGGAGAGCGCCCGGCCAGCTTTCACGACAAAAGGTCAGTGGTCAACCGCGGATGGTGATGGACAGTCGGGACCCCGTGGCGTGTCCGGCCAGTTCCCGGGCCTCCTCGGGGGTCGCCGCGATGAGGATGAGCGCACCCGCCTCGCCTCCGTGACGGGTCTCGACCGGAACCGCCAGCACCGGTCGGGCGCCGACCACCTCCGTCGCCGGTCCCGCCCGGGCCGGGGCGAACTCGTCGTGGCCCCGGGCCGCCAGCACGTCCACCCGGTCTCCGGGGGAGAGCAGGGCCACCGCGCCGGGATCGGCGACCCGGACCGGGACGGCGACCAGGTCGTCGCCGTAGGGCCGCGTCGGTGGATCGGCCAGCCGGGCGTCGGTGATGACCTCCCCGCGGCGTACCGGGGCGTTGAGGGAACGGCCGACCACCTCGGTGGACGGAGGCAGGGCGCCTCGGGGCACGGTGGAATCGGGCAGGGCCGCGGGGGTGAGATCGCCCTCGGAGAGCGGGCCGGAGGCGTCCAGGTCGCGGGCGGCGACCAGCACCTCGACGGTGGTCGGGGGCGGCGGGCGTACCGCGAGTACGGCGCCGATCAGCGCGATGGCGGTCAACAGGGCGGCGAGGGTCCGCCGGTGACGGTCGACGAACCGGGTGAGCGCCCGGCGGTGACGGTAGGGGAGACGGGGGGCGTTGGTCATGCCTCAACGCTAGGTCGCCGGAGGAGGGGTGGGTCGGTTGTCCACAGGCCCTTTTCCGAGGAGGCCGGTCGTCTCGGCGGACACCGCCCCGAGGAAGGCCCGTGCCGCCGGCACCGTGCCGGGGATGTCGGGCGCGCCGTTGCGGCGGGGACCCGTTCCGTCGTCCGGGTCCGGACGCGCCGCGCGCCGCCGAGTACTCGGCGGCGCGGAGCCCGATCGATGGCGGAGGCCGTCAGCCGGCGGTCGCCGCGGTCGTCGTGGCGGTGGTCGCCTTGCTCTCGCTCTTGGGGGCGGAGGTCGACTCGGTGCTCTTGGTCTCGGTGGTGGAGGACTTGCCCTCACCGGAGGAGCCCGCCGAGGCGGCGCCTGCGCCGGAGCCGGTCAGGGAGGAGCTGTTGGAGGTCTTGCCGCTGTCGGTGCGGTAGAAACCGGAGCCCTTGAAGACGATGCCGACCGCGGAGTAGACCTTGCGCAGGCGCCCCTCGCACTCGGGGCAGACGGTCAGGGCGTCGTCACTGAAGCTCTGCACGACCTCCATCTGGGCGCCGCACTCGGTGCACGCGTACTGATACGTAGGCACTGTTCGGGTCCTCCTTGCTGGCACTCTCGCCCGTTGACTGCTAAATAGTACGCGCTCGGCGGCCGGGGCCGTGACAGCACCTCAGGGGGAACGCACTCGTCACAGGGAACGCACACGTCGGGGGCGTCGGTGGCGACCGGAACACGATCGTCGGTGACAACGCCCCCGACCGTCCGGTTAATCCCCTCGATTCCGGTCCGGCCACACCCCGGAGTCGAAGACGCGCAGTCCGCCGCCCGGCGTGATCACGGCGTCCACCCGCAGGTCGTGCGCTTCTCCGGGCACCTCGTCCACGAACTCGTCGTCGTACACCACGGCGATCGCCGGACAGTGCGGCCCCCGCAACGCCAGCGCCCGGTCGTAGCATCCGGCGCCCCGCCCCAGTCGGCCGCCGGACCGGTCCACCGCAAGCGCCGGGCACACCATGGCGTCCACCGTGGCCGGAGCCCCGACCCCGTACCGGTGCCCGGTCGGCTCCAGCAGTCCGTGCCCCGCCGGGGCCAGGCTCTCCGGGCCGTCGTAGGCCGCCCAGTCCAGGTTCCCGTCGGGCAGGAAGATCGGCAGCAGCACGTACGTGCCCCGCTTCCACAGCGCCGTGATCAACCGGTGGGTGCCCGGCTCGGTGCCCACCGAGTGGTAGCAGGCCACGGTCCCGCTCATGGCCAGCCAGGGCAGGTCCGTGAGAGCGTCGCGCACCACCGAGCCGGCGCGCTCGCGCTCCCCGGGGTCCATCGCCCGGCGTGCGTCCAGGAGCCGCCGCCGCATCCTTCGCTTCTCCGACCGTGCCGTCTCGTCCATGCCCCCAGTCTGGCAGCGGACCTCCACCGATCCCTTCCGGTGAACACCGGGTGGCATTCGGGAGGCTTCGTCCGGAAACCGTCGAGACTTCTCGGGGCGCCGGTCGGGTCGTGGCGCACCGGGTGACCGGCGACTGGCCTAGAGTGCCGACATGAACGCCAGCGACCAGACACGGACCGACAACGCCCCCGCCCCCGTCACCAAGGCGGTCATCCCGGCGGCCGGCCTCGGCACCCGCTTCCTCCCGGCGACCAAGGCCACTCCCAAAGAGATGCTCCCGATCGTGGACAAGCCCGCGATCCAGTACGTCGTGGAGGAGGCCGTCGCCGCCGAGCTGCGCGACGTTCTCATGATCACCGGGCGCAACAAACGCTCCATCGAGGACCACTTCGACCGCGCCTACGAGTTGGAGGAGGCCCTGGAGGCCAAGGGCGACACCGAGCGGCTGCGCTCGGTCCGCGAGCCCAGCGGTCTGGCCCAGGTGCACTACGTCCGTCAGGGCGAACCGCGCGGCCTGGGGCACGCGGTCCTGTGCGCGGAGGCCCACGTGGGCGACAACCCGTTCGCCGTCCTGCTCGGCGACGACCTCATCGAATCCGCAGACCTGCTGCGTCGCATGATCGAGGTCCGGCACCGACACGGCGGCAGCGTCGTGGCGCTCATGGAGGTCGAGCCCGAACAGGTCTCCCTCTACGGCTGCGCGGGCATCGAACCCACCGACGAGGACGACGTCGTCATCGTCACCGACCTGGTGGAGAAGCCCGCGCCCGAGCAGGCCCCCAGCCGGTGGGCCGTCATCGGCCGCTACATCTGCGACCCGGCGATCTTCCCGATCCTGCACGAGACCCCGCCCGGCCGGGGCGGCGAGATCCAGCTCACCGACGCCCTGCTCGAACTGGCCCGCCGCAAGCCCGAGGACGGCGGCACGGTCCACGGCGTCCTGTTCCGGGGCCACCGCTACGACACCGGCAACAAGGCCGACTACATCCGTACCGTCGTCGACTTCGCCTGCCGCCGCCCCGACCTCGCCGACGAGCTGTTGCCGTGGCTGCGCGAGTTCGTGGACCGTCAGGGGACGTGACGCACGGTCCGGGGACGGGTGCCGTGCCCGGATCCCGAAGGTGGTGACAATGGGGCGTGGGCGCCGCCGGGATCGTTCGGCGGCGCGCGCGTTCCGACCACGAACCCGAGGAGCCCCCGTGAAGAGCGTCGAACAGCACATCGCCGACATCCTGGCCGTGGTCGCCGACCCGCGGCCGGTCGAGGTCGATCTGCTCCGGGCGCACGGCACCGTCCTGGCCGAGACCGTCTCCTCGCCGGTGTCCCTGCCCAATTTCGACAACTCCTCCATGGACGGTTACGCGGTGGTCGCCGCCGACCTGGAGACGGCCTCCCCCGACACCCCCGTGGTCCTGCCGGTGGTCGCCGACATCGCCGCCGGAGACGCCTCGCCCGTCGCGATCCGTCCCGGCCTGTGCGCGCGCATCATGACCGGCGCGCCCCTGCCCATGGGCGCGGACGCGGTCGTCCCGGTGGAGTGGACCGACGGCGACGTCGTGCGGGCCGCCTTCGGCCGCCCGGTCCGGGTGGGGGACTCCATCCGCCGTGCGGGCGGCGACGTCGAGGCCGGCACCGTGGTCCTCCGGTCGGGCGCGCGCATCGGTTCCGGAGAGATGGGCGTCCTGGCCGCCGTGGGGCGGCGCACCGTCTCCGTCTTCCCCCGACCCCGCGTGGTGGTGCTCTCCACCGGCGAGGAACTCGTCGAACCGGGACGTCCCCTGGGGCCCGGCCAGATCTGGGAGTCCAACAGCTTCATGGTGGCCGCCGCCGCCCGCGACGCCGGCTGCGACGTGCACCGGCACGGGTTCGTGGGCGACGACCCGGCCGCGGTCCTCGACGTCCTGGAGGGCCTCCTGGTCCGCGCCGACCTGATCATCACCACCGGTGGGGTGAGCATGGGTGCCCACGACGTCGTCAAGGAGGTCCTGACCGGCCAGGGGACCGTCGAGTTCACCCAGGTGGCCATGCAGCCGGGCAAGCCCCAGGGGTTCGGCGTCATCGGACCGGACCGCACCCCCATCGTCACCCTGCCGGGGAACCCGGTGAGCGCCTTCGTCTCCTTCCAGGTGCTGGTGCTGCCGGCGCTGCGCCGCCTGCGCGGGCTGCCGCCCACCTCCCTGGAGGGCGTTCGGGCCCGGTTGGCCGCACCCGCCACCTCGCCCGGGGGCCGCCGCTCCTTCCTGCGGGGCGTCCTGGAGACGACCGGCCCCGACCGTGAGGCGACGGTGACCCCGCTGACCCGACAGCAGTCGCACCAGTTGTCCGCGCTCACCACCACGAACGCCCTGATCGTCGTGCCCGAGGACGTCACGGAACTCCCTGCCGGAGCCACCGTCGAGGTTCTGGTCCTGCCCCGCCCCGCCTGACCGGGGAGGGTCTCCGGAGTTCCCGGCGCCGGGGCGACCGCGGTGGGTCGGGGCCGGACGGGGTCGACGTGCCGTACCTTCGTGGAGGGCGCGGCGCGACCGCGTCCCCACGGTTGCGAACACGGAGGACGACGATGAGCGACACCCCACGACCGGACGGGCACCCCGGCGGGCTCACCCACCTGGACGCGTCGGGCGCGGCGCGCATGGTCGACGTCTCCGCCAAGGACGTCAGCGCCCGCACCGCCACGGCCACCGGCAAGGTGCTGCTGAGCGGCGAGGCCGTCGCCGCGCTGCGCGGGGGAGGGGTGCCCAAGGGCGACGCCCTCGCGGTGGCGCGGATCGCGGGCATCCAGGGGGCCAAACGCACCCCCGACCTGGTCCCGCTCTGTCACCCCATCGCCGTGCACGGCGTGGACGTGGAACTCACCGTCGTGGACGAGGGCGTCGACATCCGGGCCACCGTGCGCACCGCCGATCGGACCGGGGTGGAGATGGAGGCGCTCACCAGCGTCATGACCGCCGCCCTGGGCCTGGTGGACATGGTCAAGGCCGTCGACCCCGAGGCCGAGGTCACCCGGGTCCGGGTGGAGGAGAAGACCGGCGGTAAGAAGGGCCACTGGAGGCGGAGCGGTGAGTGAGACCCGTGCGCCGCGTGTGGCCGTCGTGACGGCGTCCAACCGGGCGTCGGCCGGTGTCTACCCCGACAGGTCCGGTCCGGTCATCGTCGAACGGCTGCGCGCCCTCGGCTGCGAACCGCTCGGGCCGTGGGTGGTGCCGGACGGCCCACCGGTCGCGGAGGCCATCGAACGGGCCCTGGCCGAACACGCCGAGGCGGTACTCACCACCGGCGGCACCGGCGTGACCCCCCAGGACCTCACCCCCGAGGCGACCCGGTCCCTGATCACCTACGAGGTCCCGGGGATCGCCGAGGCGATCCGGGCCGCGGGACGGGAGAAGGGGGTGCCGACCTCCATCCTCTCCCGTGGCCTCGCGGGTGTGATCGTGCGCGGTGACCGGCGTCTGCTCGTGGTCAACCTCCCCGGGTCACGGGGAGGCGCGAGCGACGGGATGGACGTTCTGGCACCGGTGCTGGGACACGCCCTCGACCAGTTGCGTGGTGCGGATCACCCTCGTTCCGAATGAGTCGGGCAATGACACAAATCACATCTCGGGCATTCCGTCCGCAGAGAATTCCTTGACCCGCACCCTTATTTCCGGTGCCGGACTATCCGCATTAGACCCCGTCCGTTTCTGGTGCGCCGGGTGACCCCCGACGCGCCGTGCCCGAGGAGTGGAATACTGGAGACCCCTGTCGGCGCCCGAACGCCGGCGGCGTCGGCGAAGGGACGGTCGTGAATCGCAGACAAGGGTGGCCCGTCACCTTGGAGGAGGGGCCGGTCGCACTCCGGCCGCTCCGTCTCCGCGACGCCACCGCCCTGCGCGACACCCGTGCCCGCAACGCGGAGTGGCTACGCCCCTGGGAACCGACCTATCCGGAGATGCCCCTGCGCACCACCGGCCTGTCCCCCTACATCGCCATGATCCAGGCCGTCCGCAGGGAGGCCCGCCAGGGGCTGTCCATGCCGTGGGCGGTGCTCTACGAGGGGCGCTTCGTCGGTCAGCTCTCCGTGGGCGGCATCGTCTGGGGATCGGCCCGGTCGGCGCAGATCGGCTACTGGATCGACGGTGCCCACGCGGGGCGCGGTATCACCCCGACGGCCGTGGCGCTGGCCGTGGACCACTCCTTCTTCCGTGCCGGGCTGCATCGGATCGAGGCCAACGTCCGTCCCGAGAACAAGGCCAGCAGGCGGGTCGTGGACAAGCTGGGCTTCCGGGACGAGGGTGTGCGCAGACGCCAACTGCACATCGACGGCGACTGGCGCGATCACATCTGTTACGCGCTCACGGCCGAGGAGGTGCCGAACGGGCTGCTGCACCGGTGGCGCATGGGGAGAGCCCCGGGGTCTCCACCGGAGTCCGATTCCGGCCCCGGTTCCGCTTTGGGGCCACAAGGCCCGAACGGCGGCGGAGATCCCCACCACCCGGCGAGTCCGCACCCCGGTTCGAACTGAACGTGGCACGATCTCGGGTGTGACCGGAACTTAAACCTCTCTTTAGCGACATTGATCAATTACTTTGCGTTGAATTGGCATTGCTCTGTGCAGTCATCCTTTGACCTGCGCCGAAGCCCAGTCGCCCCGGATGGCCGAAACTGAGAGTCCACAATCTTGCGACACTCCGGTCAGAATGTGGCGCATTTATGGACACGGGGTCGTACCGTGCGGAACATAGACGCATTGACGATGCGGGCAGCGCGCGGATATGCCCGGGACCACTCCCGGGAACGTCCGAGGTCAGGAACCCCGTCCCCGGGACGGACGTTCCCCTCTCCGGACGAGCCGCGCGGGGCGGTGTCGACGACGTGTCGAGCAACGTTCAGTGGCCGTCATCGTGAGGAGGGGTGATGAGCAGCTCTCCTCTGTATTTGGCCATCGTGGTCGTATGGCTCATCGTCCTCGTGCCGATGCTGCTGCGGAAGGACCCCGTGGACGTCGTCCACGAGGAACCGCGGCGCGAGGACGAGGACATGGAGACCATGGGGGATGCCGAGGTTCCGGAGGACGACGATGAGGGGATCGAAGGCGAGGTCCTTCTGATGGGGGAACCGGCGCCGCCCGTCCCGATCATCCGGGAGCGCCGCTCCCGGGTGATGGCCCGCCGGCGACGCCGCACCACCACGCTCGTCCTCCTCACCCTGGGCACGGTGATCGCCGTCGCGTTCGGGCTGGGGCCCTGGTGGGTGATCCTCCCGCCGGTGCTCCTGCTGGGCGGTCACCTGGCCCTGCTCCGCGAGGCCGCCAAGGCCGACGCCGAACACCGGGCCGCCGTCATCGAGGTCCGGCGCCAGGTCGCCCTGCGGGAACGGAGGGCGGTCGAGCGTGAGGAGCGCGAGGAGCGGGAGGCCGAACGCGAGGCCGAGATCATCGCCCTGCGCGATCGCCGCAACCAGGTCTACGACCAGTACGCCGACGCCCGCCTGCGCGCGGCCGGCGACTGACCCGGGCCCGGGGGTGCCCCCGAACCGGTTCGGAGCATCCCCGGATCCCTGCTAGGCTTATCTCGTCTTCAAGGGGCTATGGCGCAGTCCGGTAGCGCACCTCGTTCGCATCGAGGGGGTCTGGGGTTCAAATCCCCATAGCTCCACCGAAGAAAAGAAGGTCCTCTCCCTTTCCGGGGAGAGGACCTTCGTCGTTTCCCGGGAGGGTGTCCGGGTCCCGAAGGCGGGACACCGCCGTGCCGCGGGGGCTTCGTCGTATCCGGGGCGGTCGGGGCCGCCCGGGGCGTGAGCGTGCGGCGCCATCACGACCTCTGTGGAGCCCTCCGGGCTTGGACGTCCCGGGCCGGTTCGGCGGCTGAGCGGGGGCGTGCGACGGGGGCCCGTGCGCGGCACGGGCCCCCGTCGGCCTCGGGTGGTCGGACTATCCCCTCGCGCGGGGTGTCGATTCCGGACCGGAGCCCCGAGTGTCACCGGCGAAGCGGCTATCCCCTCGGGCGGGGGCCGGTGCGCCACCAGAATACTGCGCCGGCTTCGATCCCGGGCGGGATCGGCCGATTCCGGACCGGTCAGGACACGTACCGGGCGCGGACGGCGTAGATGGCCGCCTCGGTGCGGGAGTGGACCTGGAGTTTCCCCAGGATGTTGCGCACGCGGGCCTTCACCGTGTTCTCGGTGATGAACGGCCGTTCGCCGATCCCCCGGTCGTTGAGGGGGGCCGGGTGACCAGCCTGAGCACCTCGGTCTCCCTCGGTGTGAGCCGGGAGATCACCGGCGGCTCCGGCGGGGGCCGTCCTGTTCGGCCGACTCGGCGAACTCCCCGATGAGTCGGGTCGCCATGGTGGGGTTGATGAAGGAACGTCCGTCGGCGATGCCGCGCAACGCCCGGGGCGGGTCGGTGACCGCGATCTCCTTGAGCGGGTGGCCGCTCGCGCCGACCTTGGGCGCGTCGAGCAGGTCGGACTCCTCGTCGCTCATGGTCAGCATGACGAGCCTGGTGTTCGGCACCGCCTCGCGGATGCGCGGACAGGCCTCGATGCCGCGGGCGTGCGGCATCCACACGTCCATGAGGACCACGTCGGGACGGGACCGGACGGTGAGCCGGCCGGCCTCTTCGCCGTCCCCCGCCTCGCCGACCACGTCGATGTCCGCCTCCTCGTCCAGGACGGACACCGGCCCGCGCCGGAAGAAGGCGTGGTCGTCCACGACCATGACGCGGATGGTGCGGCACCGTTGAGGGGGATGCCCCCGGGGGAACGGGTGAAGGGGACGTGCTCGGGGGTGCGGGCTCACGACGGGCGCCTCCTCGCGCGTGACGCCGGGAGGGGACTCCACGTTCCGTCCGGACCCTTCGCGTGCGGGACGGTCGGGGACTCGGACGGGTCCTTCCTGCCTTCGGGTGGGGTTTCCAGGGGCCGCGCGGGTAACGGATGAACTCACCCCTCGGCATCCGGGTCGACTCATCAGGAAACGGGCGTCCTGTGGGGTGGATCGCGCCCTCGGGAAGGGCGGTCGTCGACTTTTCCAGAAAAGAGACCGGCAATATATCGAGGTTTCGTACGTCCATAACAGGGGTCGGGGGTCGGAGGAGTCACCTGGGGGGCGAGGTGATCTGTCGCAAGGTAATTACGGAGAGTGATGGACGGCCACTGTTCCTCCGTGGTCCCGTTGGTGGAGGTCGAGAGGCGGGTTCGGAAGGGTTTATCCGGGCGTCCTCGATATGCAGGGCGAAGGGATCTTCATTCCGGTTGGTATGGGGTTCCGTGGCTCCTCCGGTCGCCGGATCCCGCAATCTCCCCGTGCTCACCCTCGGTTATGGGGGAGTATCCGATTTTGCCATTGAGCGGCCTTGTTTTTGCAGGTCGTCGGGGAGGGTGTGCTCTGCGATCGCGAATGCGTGCCGCTGATCTGCGGTTCCGCGGGGGTCGTGTAGTCGGATCGCTGCCCTTCTGTCCTTTGTGTTCTGGTTCGTCATAAAAAGATGAACTTCGAGTGAGGGTCTTGCCGAGGGTGGTCGGGTGGTCCACAGTGGTCCAGGGATGGGCTGAAACCACACGAAAGGTACATGCCATGATCAAGCAGACGCTTTGCGCCCGCGAGAGCGGATGGGTTTGGCTCTGACACGTGGTCCCGGAGGGCCCGGTCGCCCGACGACCCCTGATCACGGTCGTCGGGGCGGCCGGGCCCTCGCGTGTTTCCAGGCGGGACCTGTGAGGATTTGACGCCACGGGCCCTCGGGTAGGGAAAGGGCGAGACCCCCCGGCCTCGGGCCGGACAGCGCCGATCGTGAAGGGGCGGACCATGTCCGACTCCCCCCAGTACCCTGATGGCCATCGGTACCCCGAGGAATCGGAGCCGGCCGGAGGCTACGAGCCCCCGCCCCTGCCGCCCCGGCCCCGTTTCGACCCGCCGCCCCCCGAACCCGCGAGCGAGGAGCCCCCACCCGCCGCCGCCGAACGCTTTCGACGCACCAGCCCCGCCCGACTGCGCGCCATTCCCGTCGAACGCGGTCGGGGGTACTGGCGGTTGATCACCGGGACCCTCGTGTACGTGATGATCGTCGGCGGAATGGCGGACTACGTCGACCCCTCCGCGCGGGCCGTCGCCCACCTGGTGTTCTGGGCGCTCATCGCGGTCGCGTTCGGCGTCACCGTCGCCCGCGAACGCCGCAACGACTGGTCGCCGGAACCGCGCTGGCCCTGGGCGGCCGCCGCCATCGGCGGGGCGTTGATCACCGAGGTCCTCATCATCGCCGTCGGCTCGCCCGCCATCATCGTCGGCTCGATCATCCTGGCGGCCCTGGGACTCTTCGTCCTCATGCTCGCCGGTTGACGGGACGGGATCCGGTCAGGTGGCCTCGTCGTCGAAGGGGGGCCGTTTGCCGTTGAGCCGGGCCACCGGCTTGGCCTCGGGCTCCTCGTCGCCCTCCCAGAAGTGCTTCTGCACGAACCGCTTGGGGTTGAGGTCCTGGACGTCGAAGTCCTTGTACTCCGGTCCCAGGCCCTCCTTGATGTCCTTGGACGCGGAGTTGGCCATGGTCCGCAGCTGGCGGAGCACCCGGCCCACCTGCTGGGCGGCCTTGGGGAGCTGGTCCGGCCCGAAGATCAGCAGCGCGAGCAGGAGGAGGACGACGAACTCTCCTCCGCTGATGTTGAACATGCGCGATCCTCGTTCTTCGTGTACCGACCGGCTTCAAGCAGGTTAACCGGTATCGGTGCGGTTGGGTAACCGTGCCCGGATCGGCGGGGTGACACGGGAGTGAACGGGTCGGGACACGGCCGACCCCCCGCCCCGAGGGAGGGACGGAGGGTCGGGAACGCGTGTGGTGGGAACGGTCGAGCCCGTCCCGCCGGGCCCGGGGGCCCGCCACGATCGTCAGATCGCGCGGACGTCCGCGGCCTGCGGGCCCTTGGGGCCCTGGATGATGTCGAACTCGACCCGCTGGTCCTCTTCCAGGTTCCGGAAGCCGCTGCCCGAGATCGCCGAATAGTGCACGAACACGTCGGGCTGACCGCCCTCGACGGCGATGAACCCGAAACCCTTTTCAGAGTTGAACCACTTCACGGTGCCCTGAGCCATGTGCTCTCCCTTGGGGACTACAACGGGGCCGCACCCTGCTGGCCCCGGGTCGCCGGGCGCCGAACCGACGAGATCATCCCCCGTAAAAGCGCCCACGTGAAGTTCCGCGAGGCGCCTCGGGCATCCATGGAAACTACAACAGCAACCAGTTGCAGACAGTACCAGGGAGGGGGGTCCCCTGCCGAGGCTTTCGGCGCGGGAATCCCCCCTCTCCGCTTGTCCTGTTTCGGCTACGCGAAAGCATTGATTTCCTTCCGCGCTGCCACTAATGGAGAAACGGACCGTTCTTCGTCAAAGCAGGTCACGCCACCGCGTCGCGACCGTAGATCCACACGCGGAACCACAGACGGTCGTCCCACAGTTCGGCGTCCAGCGGATAGGCGGCCAGCACCGGGTACAGGTAGGCGAAGTGGGCGATGATCAACAGCATCACGACACCGAAGACCACACCGCCGACCGCCCGCAGATAGGGAGAGAAGCGCGGGCTCTCCTCGCCCGCGCCCATCACCAGTCCCAGCATCAGCACGATCGCCAGGATCAGGAAGGGCAGCATCGGCAGCGCGTAGAAGAGGAACATGGGGCGGTCGGGGAACGCGAACCACGGCAGCCACCCGGCGGCCACGCCCAGCAGCACCGCGCCCGCCCGCCAGTCGCGGAAGGTCACCCACCAGCCCACGAGCACCGTCAGGGCGATGATGGACAGCCACCACACGATCGGCGTCCCGATGGAGACGATCGAGGTCACGCAGTCCCCGCTCGGGCAGCCCACGGCCTCACCGTTGTAGTGGAACATCACCGGCATCCGCATGATGATCCACTCCCACGGCTGGGAGATGTAGGTGTGGTCGCTGCTCAGGTTCTCGTGGAAGCCCATCATGGCCTGGTGGTACTTCCACAGGCTCACCAGGGCCTCCACCGGGGAGGCCAGGAAGCCCGGCAGGAGGTCCGGCGCCAGGCCGTCGGCCTCGTCCCGCCCGTACCCGCCCCGGGTGAACAGCCAGCCCGACCACGACACCACGTAGACGACCCCGGCCACCACCACGGTCTGCACGAACGCCGGGATCGCGTCGAAGCCCAGCCATCGCAGGGCCGGGCTCCGCTGACCGGCGCTGCTGCGCGCCCCGTAGTCCCACGCCACGGTGAGCAGGCCGAAGGCCGCGATGAAGAACAGGGCCGACCACTTGGTGCCCACCGCCAGGCCGAAGCACAGCCCGGCCGCCAACCGCCACCAGCGCATCCCCAACCAGCCGACCGTCGTCACGTTCATCCCGGACTCGGCCAGCCGCGCCAGGCGTTCCCTCGTCTTGTCCCGGTCGACCACCAGGCAGGCGAAGCCGGCGAGGATCCACAGGGTGAGGAAGATGTCGAGCATCGCGACGCGGCTCAGCGTGAAGTGCAGGCCGTCCAGCGCCAGGATCACACCGGCCGTGCAGCCCAGCAGGACCGAGCGGGTCATCCGGGTGGCCACCCTGACCAGGATGAGGACCGAGGCGATACCGGCCAGGACGGACGCGAAGCGCCACGCCTCCGGGGTCATGGACTCACCGAACGGGAACAGCGCCCACAGCCGGTCGCCCAGCGCGATCATCCACTTGCCCACCGGCGGGTGCACGATGAAGTCGCCGCCGCCGGCGAAGATGTCCGTCTCGCCGTTCTGGAGCAGGACGTCGGCCTTGACGGGTTCCTCGATCGTCTCGTGCTCGTAGCCGAACCTCCAGAGGCCGTAGGCGTCCTTGGCGTAATAGGTCTCGTCGAAGTAGATCCGCTCGGGCTGACCGAGGCCGACGAACCGGAGGGCACCGGCGAAGGCCGCGACGAGAACCGCGCCCAGCCAGGCGATCCACGCGGGGGTGGGGTCGGCGGGCAGGAACCGTGCGCGCAGGGGGGACCGACGCGGGGGGGCGGGTGGGGTCGAATCGACCTCGGAGGAAAGTGCGGTGCTGGTCATCTCGGCTCGTAGGTTGGGGTCGGAGATGGTCGTCCGTGTGCGGACGCGCCGGCAAACAGGTTTCGGGTGGTGTGGTAGAGCCACCGTAGCGTGACAGGACGGGGATCACAGTGGTTGAGGGCGACCGTACGGCGGAGCGGGTGGGGACGCTGACCCTGGCCGGGCTCCCCATCGGGAACATCGAGGACGCGCCGCCCAGGCTGCTGCGCGTCCTGACGGAGAGTCGGGTCATCGCGGCCGAGGACACCCGCAGGCTACGTCAGTTCGCGACCCGGGCGGGGGTGCGTCCCGGTGGGGCCGAGGGGGCCCGGATCGTTTCCTATTACGACGCCAACGAGAGCCGCCGCACGGAGGAACTCCTCACCGACCTGCGCGAGGGGAGGGACGTCCTGGTGGTCACCGACGCCGGCATGCCCGGGGTGTCCGACCCCGGTTACCGGCTGACGGCGGCCTGTGCGGCGGAGGGCATCCCGGTCACGGCCGTGCCGGGACCGTCGGCGGTGACCACGGCGTTGGTGGTCTCCGGACTGCCCACCGACCGATTCTGCTTCGAGGGCTTCCCCCCGCGCAAGGGCCTGTCGGGATATCTGACCGAGCTGGCGGGCGAACGCCGCACCATGGTGTTCTTCGAGAGCCCGCACCGGGTCGCCGCCACCCTGGCGGCGATGGCGGAGGCCTTCGGGGCCGACCGGCGGGCGGCCGTGTGCCGCGAGCTCACCAAGACCTATGAGGAGGTGCGGCGCGGCGGACTCGCCGAGCTGGCGGTCTGGGCGGCCGACGGAGTCAGGGGAGAGGTCTCCGTGGTCGTCGAGGGGGCCCGGCCCGCGGGCGGGGCGGCCACCGACGAGCAGCTCATCGCGGCGGTGGCCGCGCTGGAGGAGGACGGCGAGCGACGCAAGGACGCGATCGCCCGGGTGGCCAAGGAGGTGGGCGTGCCCAAGCGCCGCGTCTACGACCTCGTGCACGGGATCGCCGCCGACGCTGGGGAGTGACCCGGAACCTTTCCGCCGGTGGCGCGTCAAACCCGACGGAACGCCTTTCACCCATGAGGAGACATGACCATGCGCAGCGCACTCTTCCAGCAGGCACGGGAGATCGGTCAGCCGGGGATGCACCTTCAGAACCACAAGATGCTCCGGGTCGGCCTGAACGGAGAGTTCCACGCGCGCCAGGGGGCGATGGTCGCCTACCAGGGCAACGTCGACTTCGACTACCAGGGCGCGGGCAGTGTGGGCCGGTTCTTCAAGAAGGCGTTCACCGGTGAGGGCATGCCCCTGATGAAGGTGAGCGGTCAGGGTGACGTGTTCCTGGCCCGCGACGCCTGGGACGTCCACCTCATCGACCTGGAGGGCGACGACGCCATCACCGTCAACGGCGACAACGTGCTGGCCTTCGAGTCCGGGCTCTCCTGGGACATCCAGCGGGTCCAGGGCGCCGGCATCACCGCGGGCGGCCTGTTCAACACCACGTTCACCGGCCGGGGGCGCATCGCCATCGCCTGCCACGGCACCCCTGTACTGCTCGACATCGACCAGCCGACCTTCGTCGACACCGACTCCGCCGTCGCCTGGTCGGCCTCGCTGCGCACCGGGGTGCGCCGCACCATGAAGATCGGCGCCCTCATCGGTCGCGGCAGCGGCGAGGCGTTCCAGCTGGCGCTGGAGGGGCAGGGCTTCGTCCTGGTGCAGGCCTCCGAGGGGGCGCCCGTCCCGGTCCAGGCGGGCTGACCGGACCGCGTACACGGAGCGCCCGGAGTCCGCCGATACGCGCTCCGCGATGGCCGGCCCGTGCGCGCAGAGGGCCCCGGGGACGCATGCGTCCCCGGGGCCCTCTCAGCGCCTTCTCGGCCCTCCGCCGGTGCTTCGGGCCGTGCCCGGACGGCTAGACGACGGCGCCGTCGTCGGCCTCGCGGGCCGCCTTGGCGGCGACGCGCTGCTTGGCCTTGCGCTCCTTGATGACGTGCGGCGGCGGCGTCCTGTCCCACTTCTGCAACCAGATGGCCAGCGGGACGGCGACGAACACCGTCGACACCACACCCGTCGTCAGACCGATCAGCATCGCGATGGAGAAGTCCTGGAGCGAGGACCCGCCGAAGAAGGTCAGGAAGCCCAGGATGATCCACGCGCCGACGGTCGTGTTGACGGTACGGGGCAGGGTGTTGATGATCGCGCGGTTGGCGATCTCCGTGAACGACGACTTCTCGTCACGCGCCCACTCGTCGCGGATACGGTCGAACACCACGACCGTATCGTTGACCGTGAAGCCGATGACGCTCAGGATCGCGGCGAGGAACACCCCGTCGATCGGCTTGCCCAGCCAGATGAACAGGCCGATCACCAGCAGGATGTTGAACGCCAGCGACAGCATCGTGGAGACGCCGAACGACCAGCGGAAGCGCCAGGCCAGGTAGATCATCTGGAGGGCCAGCGCCGCGCCCAGCGCGATGAGCGCCCGGTTGCGCAGCTCGTCGCCCATGCTCGGGCCGATGAGCTCGTCGCTCACCACCTCGGCACCGCCGGTCGCCTCCGACAGCGCGTCGGTGATCGAGGCCGCGTCGGCGTCGTTGAGCTGACCGGTGCGCACGGAGATGTCGCCGTCGCCGGCCTCCTGCACCACGGCCGTGTCCGAACCCGCGAAGCCCAGGTCCGAGACGATCGCGCGGGCCTCGTCCACGCTCACCGGGTCGTCCCCGGTGATCGCGTACTCCAGGACCCGGCCGCCGGTGAACTCCACGCCCAGGTTGACGTTCTGCACGACCGGGCCGACCAATGCGGCCACCACCAGCGCACCCGCGACGATGAGCGCCTTGGAGCGGTGCTTCATGAGGTCGGGGTTCTTCTTCACCAGCCAGGTACGGACCGGGCCGATCCGGTCCAGGCCGCTGATGGCCGGGTGCTTGCGCATGAACGCGCGGCGCACCGCCCACTCCACCAGCACGCGGGCGATGATCAGCGCCGAGAACATCGACACGAGCGTACCGATGCTCAGGGTGACACCGAAGCCCTGGACGGTGCCGGAGGCCAGGAAGAACAGCAGGCCGGCGGCGAGCAGCGTGGTGACGTTGGTGTCGATCACCGCGCTCCACGCCTTGCCGGTGCCCTCCACGAAGCCCTTCTCCAGGCTCGGCGGGATGGCGCGACGGCGACGTCGGGCCAGGGCGCCACCGGACTTGCCGGTGTCCTCATCGCCGTCCTGGCCCTCCTTCATACCGGCCGAGCGGTTGGCCTCGTAGACCGACCGCTGCCGCTGGTACTCCTCACGGGCGCGCTCGAAGATCAGCACGTTGGCGTCGATGGCCATGCCGATCGCGAGCACGAAACCCGCCAGACCGGGCAGGGTCAGTGTCGCCCCCAGCGCGACCAGCGCGCCATAGGCGATCAGGGTGTAGAACGCCAGCGCGATCGAGGCCAGGAAACCGACCACGCGGTAGACCAGCGTGATGTACAGCGCGGTGAAGGCGATGCCCAGGATCGCCGCGATGGCGCTGGCCTGGATGGCCTCGGCGCCCAGGGTCGGGCCGACCGTCTGGCGCTGGACCTCGGTGACCGGCAGCGGCAGCGAGCCGCCCTCGATGAGGACGGCCAGCTCGTTGGAGGTCTCCCGGGTGAAGGTGGGGCTGGTGATGGTGGTCGAGCCACCCGGCATACCGGTCTCGCAACCGATCTCCGGGTTCACCTCCGGGGCGGAGATGATCTGGTCGTCGAGCACGATCGCCACCCGGCGGCGCGGGTCGCCCTGCGGGTAGCAGGCCGCCTCACCGGTGAGCTCGCGCCACTGATCGCGACCCTCGCCCCGGAAACTGACGTTGACGACCCACTGGGCGCGGTTGACGTTGTCGAGGCCGGCCTCGGCGCTGGACACCCGGTCGCCCTTGATGACGGTCTCGCCGAGCTGGAGGTGGTTGCCGTCGGCGTCCGGGAGCGTCACGGCGACGTCCTCGGGGTTCTCCGCGCTGGGGCCGGCGGGGGCCTGGCCCTGGCCGCCGCCCATGCCGCTGATGAGGTCCTGGAGCTCCTGGTCGGTCAGGTCGCCTTCGCCGGAGCCCTCCTCGGTGCCCTCCTGGGCGTCCGCGCCCTCCTCGTTGTCGGAGGGGGCCCGGGCCTCGTCCGCCTCGCCCCGCGGGGCGTTGGCGGAGTCGCCGGGGGCCTGGACGCCCTGGCCGCCGGCCTGTCCCACGCCCAGGACGGGGTGGAACGACAGCTGGGCGGTCTGGCCGACGATCTGGGCGGCCTCGGCCGGGTCCTGCACGCCGGGCAGCTCGACGATGATCCGGTTCTCACCGGATCGGGACATGGTCGCCTCGGCCACGCCCAGGCGGTCGATGCGCTGGCGGAGCACCTCGACGACCTGGTCGGTGTTCTCGGAGCTGGCCGGGGTGCCGTCGGGGCCGTCCTGGGTCTCCAGGACGATCTGGGTGCCGCCGCTCAGGTCGAGGCCCAGGCGGGGCGGGATGAACCACGCCGCGCCGAACGCGACGAGGATGACGAGCAGGGATATGAGGGCGCGCGTCCAGCGCGCCCCGGCTCCCGTTTGAGTGGACAAGGGGTCGGTACCTCTCACTGCGAAAAAGGACGAAGACGGTGGATCCGGACGCGCGATGGGCACGGTCGGCCGGGGGGACGGCGTCCGGGAGATGGGATCAGAACGGGGTCGCGGTGAGAGGCGGGGCCCGGGTCGGCGGCAACGCCTCCGGCGCCGTCTGCACGGGCGCCGGTTCGACGCACGGTGGGTCGGCCGGCCACCAGGGCTGGTCCCACACGACCAGGCGCAGGACGCGACCGGGCAGGGCGTCGGGCATGTCCCGCACCCCCGACCGGGGCTCGCAGGTGGTCGGTTGCGGACCGACGGTGACCCGATGGCCGTCGGCGCTCGCGTACTCCCCCTCGCCCCGGGCCGGTTCGGCGGGGCCGTCGTGGGGGGTGCTGGCCACCCCGTACGAGGGCAGCACCGGCAGGGCCGGTTCGCCGGCGGTGATCACGGGGACGGAGAACACGACGAGCAGGGCCATCCCGGCGGCCACGGTCCGGGCGTGGGCGCGGACGATACGGGTCAGTGCACGGGGAACCGTGATGACCACCGCCTAAGGTCCGGGAGCGCCGAGGGGCGTCGAGTCGCGTGCGTCACAATGCGCGTGTTCGTCCAGCAGAGCATACGGGCACCCGTGGTCCCCGGGGAATCTCCCGTCCCGGAGCGTTCGTCCACACCACCGCCGAGGGAGTGCGTGTCAGGGCCTTCGCGGCTTTAGGCTTAGGCCATGTCGTCGAATCGTCACATCCTGACCGCGGTCGCTTGGCCTTACACCAACGGACCGCGCCACATCGGTCACGTGTCCGGCTTCGGAGTCCCCTCCGACGTCTTCTCCCGCTTCCAGCGAATGTCGGGGAACCACGTGCTGATGGTCAGCGGCACGGACGAACACGGCACCCCGATCCAGGTGCTCGCCGACCAGGAGGGTGTCACCGCCCGCGAACTGGCCGACCACTACAACCGGATCATCGCCGAGGACCTGGTCGCCCTCGGTCTGTCCTACGACCTGTTCACCCGCACCACCACCGGCAATCACTACGACGTGGTGCGGAGGCTGTTCACCACGCTGTACGAGAACGGGTACGTCTTCGCCCGCACCACCAAGGGCGCGATCTCCCCGTCCACGGGGCGCACCCTGCCGGACCGCTACATCGAGGGCATCTGCCCGATCTGCGCCTACGACGGCGCGCGCGGTGACCAGTGCGACAACTGCGGCAACCAGCTGGACCCGATCGACCTCATCTCCCCGCGCTCCAAGATCAACGGCGAGACCCCGGAGTTCGTGGACAGCGAGCACTTCATGCTCGACCTGCCGGCGTTCGCCGGCGTGCTCGGCGAGTGGCTCAAGGGCAAGGAGGGCGACTGGCGCCCCAACGTCCTGAAGTTCTCCCTGAACCTGCTGGACGACCTCCAGCCGCGCGCGGTCACCCGCGACCTGGACTGGGGCGTGCCCATCCCGCTGGACGGGTGGAGCGACAACCCCGGCAAGCGGCTGTACGTGTGGTTCGACGCCGTCATCGGCTACCTGTCGGCGTCCATCGAGTGGGCGGAGCGCACCGGCGACCCCGAGGCGTGGCGGCGCTGGTGGCAGCAGGGGGACGCGCCGGACTCGTTCTACTTCATGGGCAAGGACAACATCGTCTTCCACTCGGTGATCTGGCCGGCCATCCTGCTCGGCGTGAGCGGCAAGGGCGACCGCGCCGGCGAGCCCGGTCCGCTCGGTGTGCTCGACGTGCCGACCGAGGTGGTCTCCAGCGAGTTCCTCACCATGGAGGGGCGCAAGTTCTCCTCCTCGCGGCGTGTGGTCATCTACGTCCGCGACTTCCTGGAGCGCTACTCCGCCGACGCGCTGCGCTACTACATCATGGCCGCCGGACCCGAGACCCAGGACACCGACTTCACCTGGGCCGAGTTCGTGCGCCGCAACAACGACGAGCTGGTGGCGGCCTGGGGCAACCTGGTCAACCGCTCCATCTCCATGGCGGCCAAGAACCTCGGCGCGATCCCCGAGGCCGGTGAGCTCACCGACGAGGACCGCCGGGTGCTCGACGCCTCCAGGACGGCGTTCGACACGGTCGGCGCGCGTCTGGAGCGGTCGCAGTTCAAGGCGGGTCTCCAGGAGGCGATGCGCACCGTCGCCGAGGCCAACAAGTACATCTCCGAGCAGGCCCCGTGGGCGCTGAAGAAGACCGACCCGGAGCGGATGGCCACCGTGCTGCACGTGGCGCTCCAGCTGGTCCACGACGCCAACACCCTGCTCACGCCGTTCCTGCCGGAGTCGGCCAACAAGGTGTACGCGATGCTGGGCGGCGAGGGTTCCTGGACGGGCATGCCCCGGCTGGACACCGGCCACGACCACATCGGCGGCTCGGCGGAGAAGGTGGACTACCCGGTCATCACGGGTGACTACGCCGGCGACGCGGCCCGCTGGGAGTCGATCCCGATCGTGCCGGGCACCCCGCTGAACCGGCCCGAGCCGCTGTTCGCCAAGCTCGACCCGTCCATCGTCGACGAGGAGCTGGCCCGCCTGGAGGGCGGCGCGGAGTAGACGACCGGCCGGATGACACAGGGCCCTGGAGGACCGCTGAGGACTTCCAGGGCCTTCGTCTCGTGCGGAACGCTCAAGGGGGCGAGAGGAGATCGAGTGCTCGGACGATGTCCCGGCCTCCGAGGACGATGCGCGCCGGTTCGGGTTCGATGTGCCCTCTGATCCACAGCATGGTCTCCCGCACGTCCGCGAAGGGATGGTATCCGAACGCGGTGGCGGTCTCCGACGCTTGGTCCACCAGCCCTTCCTCGCACTGTCGGAGATAGGAGCGCAGGATGTTCTTCGTGTTGACGAAGGCTGCGCGCCGACCGAGTGTCAGTGACGTCCTGTTGAGACCGAAGACTTCTATCGTCTCCCTCCCCTGCGGGGTCATGCCCTGGTATTCGCCGGTGGACGGTGCCAGCCGCAGGTGCTCGGTCGGTTCGTCCGAAGTGGGATCGATCAGGAGGGGATCTCCGCCACTGTCACGGGGGAACGTCTCTCGTTCCTCATGGCTGTTGCAGTGAGAACAGGCCAGGAGATGGTTGGGCCAAGAGAAGGCCCGAAGGGGAGCGAGGAACAGCGGCTCGAAGTGATCGATGTCGGTTCCCATGCTGTCACCGCGGTACATGCAACGGTTGATGCCGGCGGCCATGAGGTCGAGCTGTTCGCGTACGCCTTTCCTACAGGTGCCCGCACTCTTCCACTCGCTTCGGGCGGTTTCTCCGTCCGCTGCGATTCGGGTGAGCTCGTCGGTCTTCTGCGTGAGCTTCTCGGCCAGGTCAGCGGGTAGTCCGGTACGACCGAGCCTGATCACCTCTCGGAGTCCAATCGGGCGGCGACCTCGTCCACACGAGCGCTGAGAGAGCTGTTGAGCAGTCTGTTGAGCTCCATGTACTCGCGCTGTTCCGCATCGGAGGCCGTTCCCCGAAGCACAGACCACTCCAGTGCCCCCAACCGTCGGCGTTCGCGCTCCGCTTCCTCGGAGTAGGGGGTGTCGATGCCGAAGAGGTCCGTGAGGAGGACGTCGTCACCGCTGCCGTACACGATGCGTTGATAAAGGTCCTCGGAGACCGCTCGCGGGGCCTCCTCTTCATTGACCCCGGGAAGCCGGATGAGTCCTCTGACCAAGGGCCGCGTTCGGGAGACCTGCTTCCCGCCCCCCGAGAGGCGTTGGTGGGACCGGTCACGGTTTCCCGCGAGTGGTGGCTCGGATCGGGCCTTCTCCACTGGAGGGTCCCCGCGAAGCTCGTCCGTCTGGGGCGGCCCTGGGTGAACCGATCCCACCGGCTGTCGGGGCGGATGGTCACCGTGATCTCGCCGAGGTTCGTGTCATGGGACATCCAGTGGCCGAAGTCGGGCATCAGTCGGAGAGCGTAGTTCTGGCCGACCAGACCCAGGGCGATGGCTCGTAGCAGAGTCGTCTTACCGGACCCGTTCCGTCCGGCCAGAACGGTCCACCCGGCCTGGCCGTCGCGAGGAAGGGGGAACGCCAGGTCGTTCACCGCGCGGGCCCCATGGAACCCCCGGATGCCTGAGACGCTGATCCGCTCGATGTACAAGTGCGACCCCGATGTAGGTCGAAGGAGATGCGTGCGGTCCCCACCTTGATTCCGCCTGTCGGAGGGCCCGGGAGGAAGTGCCGGCCCACGCACCTAGAATCTGCACGATGAGTCGAGAAGGAAGGCGGTCCTCCATGGGCAAGCGGTCGGGGAAGGCCGTCGAGGCGCGCAACGCGCAGACGCCGCCTCCGCCTCCGGAGCCGTTGCGGGTCCCGGTGGCCGACGCGCACACCCACATGGACATGCAGACCCCGGAGGTCCCGGAGATCATCGCGGCGGCCGAGGCCGTCGGGGTGACCCCGCTGCTCCAGGTGGGCGTGGACCTGCCGTCGTCGCGGTGGGCGGTCGAGGTCGCCGCCGCGCACCCCGGGAAGGTGTGGGCGGCGGTCGCCCTGCACCCCAACGAGGCCCCGCGCGTCGTGCACGGCGACGGCGCGGCCGGGGTGGAGGTGGACGACACCGACTGGGCGGGCAAGACCCGGTCCGCGGGCGGCCCCGAGGCCCTGGAACGGCAACTGGCCGAGATCGACGCGCTGGCGGCCCTGCCGCAGGTGGTGGCGGTCGGCGAGACCGGCCTGGACACGTTCCGCACCGGCCCCGAGGGCACGCGGGCCCAGGAGGACTCCTTCCGGGGGCACATCGCCATCGCCAAGGGGCACGGCAAGGCCCTGATGATCCACGACCGGGAGGCGCACGAGGACGTGTTCCGCGTGCTGGCGGAGGAGGGCGCTCCGGAGACGGTGGTGTTCCACTGCTTCTCCGGCGACGCCGACATGGCCCGCCGCTGCGCGGATCTCGGGTACTTCATGAGTTTCGCGGGGAACGTGACGTTCGCCAGCGCCGATCCGCTCCGCGAGGCCGCGAAGGCGGCCCCGCCGGAGCTGATGCTGGTGGAGACGGACGCGCCGTTCCTGACGCCCAAGCCCTACCGGGGGCGGCCCAACGCCCCCTACCTCATCCCGCACACGCTGCGGACGCTGGCCCGGGTCAAGGGGCTGGACGAGGACGTGCTCGCCGGGATCATCGCCGGCAACGCCAAGCGGGCCTTCGGGTTCTGAGGACCCGAAGACCCGGACGGTCGGGCGCCGTCCCCTCGGGGACGCCGCCCGACGCCGTCAGTACCCGCCGCGTTTGAAGCGGGCGTTCTCCCGGGCCCGGCGGTCGGCGCTCTTCCAGTGGCGGATCCGTTCGGCGCGCAGCCGCACGTCCCCCCGGGACCGGTTCCGTTCCGCCTCGCGGCGCAGCCTGTTCCAGCGCTCCAGTCGGCGCAGGTCCAGTTCGCCCTCGTCGACGGCGGCCCGGACCGCGCATCCGGGCTCGCTCTCGTGGGCGCAGTCCCGGAAACGGCACCGTTCGGCCAGGTCGGTGACGTCGGAGAAGGTGCGGTCCACGCCCTCGGTATCGCCGGGGACGTCGATGCGGCGCACGCCCGGGATGTCCAGGACGATCGCCCCGCCCGGCAGGAGGAGCAGCTGCCGGTGGGTGGTGGTGTGCCGTCCCCGCTTGTCGCCGCGCACCTCCCCGGTGTCCATGAGGTCGCCACCGGCGATCGCGTTGACGAGGCTGGACTTGCCCGCCCCCGAGGTGCCGAGCAGCACCCAGGTGGAACCCGGGCGCAGCCGCTCCGCGAGTTCCGGCAGCCCCTCACCGGTGTGCGCGCTGACCACGTGCAGTTCGACGCCGGGGGAGACGGAACGCACGAGTTCGACGACCTCGGGCAGTCGGTCCCCGGCGAGTTCGGCCTTGGTGACGGCGACGACGGGCGTGGCGCCGCCGGTCCGGACCAGGCTCAGGAACCGTTCGAGGCGACCCACGTTCGGCCCCTGGTCGGCGGCCTCGCAGATCAGCACGTGATCGACGCCGGCGGCCAGCACCTGGTCGTGGGAGTCCTTGGCGATGCCCTGGCGGACGAGTGTGCCGGAGCGTTCCAGCACGGCCTCCACCAGCCAGGCGTCGCCCGAGCGGCGCACGGCCACCCAGTCGCCGGTGCACGGTGCCAGGGTGGGATCCCGTCGGGCCGCCTTGAGGACGGCGGGGGAGTGGTCGGCGGGGACCTCCTCGGGGAGGTTCACCACCGAGCCGCCACGGCGGGCGGCCGAGACGCGTCCGGGCACCAGGAGGTGTTCGGACGCGTGGGAGACGGAGTCGAAGGCGGCCGCGACGCGCGGGTTCCAGCCCAGTGCGGTCAGCGGACGCGAGGGCGTGTCGGTGACACGGGTGTTCACGGTGTGGCTCTTTCCTCTGGGGAGGCGAGCCGGGCACCTGTGGAGAAGGTGCGCTCAGGGCTCGCGGTAGATCGGGAGATGGGGCTTTCGGGCATGGACGAACACGGGCATCGGTCGTCCTCCTCTCCGTCTCGTTCCACGGCACGCGCACGCGGACCCACCGAAAGTACCCTCGGCGGGTCCGCGAAGGCCACCTGTTTTCCCACCGGCCCTCCGGCGGGTCAGCGGCGACGGCTCCAGACGTCGTCGGACGAGGGCCGGACGCCCGCCGGGGTGGAGCCCACCGGGGGGCCCGAGGCGTGGCGGGGCGCGTACCCGGCCTCCTCGGGGCGCACGACGGTCTCGGCCGGGTCGGGGGTCGCGTGCCCGGGCCGGCGGGCGTAGTCGACGCGCTCCTCCTCGACCCCCAGGAGGAGGAAGAGGCTACAGACCAGCAGGAACACGAAGAGCACGACGATCATCGGCAACAGCAGGTCGGGCACCGTGGATCCCTCGGGCGCGCCGTAGCGGGCGAAGTCGGGCGGCTCGACGTGCACGCCGGCCATCCCGGTGTAGTGCATCGAGGTGACGGCGACGCCCATCAGCAGGGAGGCGCCGATGATGGGGAGGACCCCCCTGAGGCGGGAGGCGAACCACAGGGCGACGGTGGCCGCGATGAGCGCGATGACGCACGAGGCGATCACGTGGCGCGGGTCCTGGTGCAGCTCACCGTGGACGTTCATCGAGGCGACGCCGATGTAGTGCATGGCGAGGACGCCGCTCCCCAGCAGGAGGCCGCTGAGCAGCAGCCAGGGGCCGGTCCGCTTGTGGAGGGTCAGGACGAGCGCACCGCCCATGACCACGATGGCGATGACACCGCTGGCGATGGTGAGCGTCGGATCGTAGCGGATCGCCGTCCCCGACAGGCGGAAACCCATCATGGCGATGAAGTGCATGGACCACACGGCCATGCCGCCGAGGGAGAGGGCGGCGAGGCCCGTCCACTGCCATCGGGCCAGGCCGGTGGTCCTGCGGGCCCGGTAGGCGAACGAGAGCCCGAGGAAGGATCCGATCGCGGAGACGGTGAGGGCGATGGCGGGGGTCAGCCAGTCCTGGCCGAAGACATCGTCGAGCACGGGACTCTACTTTCCATGACCTGTGTCACATTCGGCACGGGTTATGGATGTTAGGCAGGAATCGCCCCGTTGGCCAGGGGGTCTCCGAAATCCGTTCGGCCTGACGCGGTGAATTTTTGCGAAAGGGAGGAGGTTTTTCGCCTATTGAGTCCGATGTCCGTATGGGGATCAGCGGCCCGTCGGACGAAAGGAATCGAAACCGTGACGAGGAGAGTACTCTCCGTTCTCGTTTCCCTTTTTCCCCTCGTCCTCTGAAATCCGTTCGGCCGGGGCGGAGGTCCGTCGAGGGGTGTCCTCCACGCCCAGCATCAGGAAGAGGCTGCACACGAGCAGGAAGACGAACAGGCCCACCACGAGCGGCAGCAGCAACTCCGAGGAGGTGGCCCCGTCGGGGACGGCCATCACGTGCCCGTGGTCCTCCACGGTGGCGCTCATCCCGAACATGCCGGTGTAGTGCATGCAGGAGACGGCCAGGCCCATGAGCAGGGAGGCGAGGGTGATGGCGGGCAGGCCGTCGACGCGTCGGGCGAACCACAGGGCCACGGTCGCCGCGGCCAGGGCGATCACCGACGCCGCGACCACGTACAGCGGGTCGTGGTGGAGTTCGCCGTTCAGGTTCATCGAGGCCATGCCCAGGTAGTGCATGGCGACGATGCCGGAACCGGCGATGGCGCCGCCGGCCAGCAGCCAGGCCGTGGTGGCGCGACGACTGGTCAGGTACAGCGCCACACCCATGACCAGCACGGCTATCACGCCGCTGGTGAGCGTCAGTCCGGTGTCGTAGCGGAGGGCGGTGCCGGAGACCTGGAAGCCCATCATGGCGATGAAGTGCATGGACCACACGGCGGTGCCGCCCAGGCAGATCGCGCTCAGGGTCAGCCACTGCCAGCGGATGAAACGGCCCGTGGTCCTACGCGCCCGGACGGACAGCATCAGGCCGATGAAAGAACCGATGACCGATACCGCGTAGGCGATCACCGGAGTCCACAGTCCGTTGGTGAAGTGGTCGATCATGCTGGGCCGTCCCGGTGCGACAGTGGCGATTCTTCCTGGTGAGGCGATCATAGAAAGCGGACCCGGAAATGAAAACCGCCCCATATCACATAAAACAATGTCGGTGTGCCGGTGGTGGCGGGGGCGGCCGATCCCATCGGACGTGTCACGGAAGGTGACCGTGACCTGCGTGTCACGCATCACTCCGCGGTGTCGCGATCACGGGGAGCGGTGTGTGCGGCGAAGACCCTGGAAGGCGATGGTGGCGAGGGCGTCGGCGATCTCCTCGGCCGCCAGTCCCCGGTCGGGCTTGTACCACTCCACGATCGAATTGACCATGCCGAACAGCAGCCGGGCGGCCACCGCGGGGTCGACGTCGTCACGGATGTCGCCGTCCACGATGCCCTCGCGGACCAGGTCGGCGATCAGGTGGTCGAACTCGCGGCGCCTCTCCAGCGCGTGCTTCTCCACCTCGGTGTTGCCGCGCACCCGCAGCAGCAGGGTGACGTGCGGGAGCAGTTCGACCAGTACCCGCACGCTGCCCCGCAGGACGTGGTCGAGGCGGTCCACGGCCGGACCGGTGGTCGACTCCTCCTCGCGGGTGACCGCGAACAGGGCGTCCAGCGCCAGGTCCAGGGATCGGCGCAGCAGCTCGGTCTTGCTGGAGACGTGGTGATAGATGGCGGACTTGGTCACGCCGAGCGCGCGTGCCAGGTCCTCCATGCTGGTCCCGTCGTAGCCGCGCTCGTTGAAGACGCGGGCCGCCACGTGCAGGACGGAATCGGCGTCGTGTCCGGGGCGTCCGGAGCGGCGCCTTCCGGATCGCGGGGGCGCGGACTCGCCAGGGCTGGTTCGGGGCACGGTTGTCGAATCTACCTCGTGTGGTCCCCCGGTCGGGGGGTGAACACCGGATCGACGGGTGACGTGTCGTGGACGCCACACGGGGATCCGGTGACCGAACGGTCGGTCGGCAGGGAGTCTACGGGGGATCGCGGCGCATCGGTAGAGGTGAGGGGCCTGAAGACGGGCTTCGGCCACCTTCGATCCCGGCACCTTCGCCGAGTGGGAGCGGATCCGTAACGCTAAGGATCCGTTAAGTGACTGGTGTCCTTTTTTGGCGAGTAGTAGCTTTTCTTCGCTTTCTTTGGACAAGGGGCACTTTCTGCCCTCAAGCGAAGAAGAAGAGACTCCCCATGGCCATCTCACGTCGTCACGCCCTGCGCGCCTCCCTGCTCGGGAGCGCGGGGGCCGCCCTGGCCACCGCGGCCCCCGCGTCTGCCTGGGCCGAACCCGACGCCCCCTTCGACGGGGGCGCGCGCCAGGCCCTGCGACTGCTCAAGGAGGGCAACCGGCGCTGGCGCCGGTTCGCCTCCCGTCACCCCAACGAGGGCCGGAACCGCCGGATCGAGGTCGCGCAGGGTCAGAACCCCTTCGCCCTCGTCCTCGGTTGCGCCGACTCCCGAGTCCCTCCGGAGCTGGTCTTCGACCGGGGTCTGGGCGACCTGTTCACCGTCCGCTCCGCCGGCGAGGTCCTCGACTCCTCGGTGCTCGGCAGCGTCACCTACGCCGTCGAGCACCTGGAGGTCCCCCTCATCGTCGTCCTGGGGCACTCCTCGTGCGGCGCGGTGAGCGCCGCCGTGGACGCCCACCGCACCGGTGAACTCCCGCACGGGCACGTCGGTTACCTGGTCGAGCAGATCCTGGAGGTCGTCGAAGCCACACCCGACGAGGGCGACGACTTCCTCGACGCCTGCGTACGGGCCAACGCCGTCCACGTCGCGGACCTGCTGCGCACCGACGACGAACTGCGCCCCTTCGTCGAGTCCGGCCGTCTGGACATCGTTCCGGCCCGTTACGACCTGAACGGGTACGGGGTCGACTGGCTCTGACCCGGGTCCGGAAAACCAGGGAGGTAGGTCCCTAAAAACCCACAAGATCATAAAAGTGATCGCCCAGACCATTCTGGGCGATCACTGTTTTCCAAGGTTTTTCCATGCACATTCATCCTCAATCGTTTTCGTTGCGACATTGTCGACCTAACTCTTTCACCAGGCATTACGTCATTAATTTCTGAAAACCCTGCGAACCCGGGTGAGTCGCCTTATTCTCGTGCTGTCCGTACAAGGGCGTCACCCGTGATCGATGTGTCGCGGGTCGCCCGGCCCCGTCTTCGCAAAGGACCGACGTGCGCGCCATCGACCGACAGATGAGGGACATGCTCCAGACGCCCGGGGTGCGCAGCGTCCACCTCGTCGATTGGCGGAGCGGGCACACCCTCGCCCGGACCGGTGACGACGACCGCGCGGAGGACGCCATCGCGATCCTCCGCGCCGTGCACACGGGACCCTTGTGCGCCGCGCAGGAGATGGAGGACGTCGTCGTCTCCGACGCCGACCACCATGTCCTGCTCGCCGTCCTCGCCGGGTCGGACGACCTGTGCCTTCGGGCACGCGTGGCGCGGCACGAGGGCAACCTCGGCTTCGCCCTACGACGCCTGCGCCTCCTCGCCCGCACCGCGCAGGTGCCCGTGCCCCACCGCGATCGGCCACCGGCCCGGGGCCGGGGCGTCCCCCGGCCCCGGGCCGCGACCCCCGTGGACCGGAGCGTGCTGGAACGCGTCCTCACCGCCCTGCGCACCCTGTCCACGGACCATCCCGGTACCGCTCGGGCGGTGATCACGTGACCGGTGGAGCCTCCCCGCGCCGCAAGGTCCAGGGGCTGCGCCGCTGGATCGCCGATCGGGGCCGGACGCGCCGAACCACCCAAAGGAGAGAGAACGACATGCCGAACATCGAATCCGGTCTCAAGGAGATGATGGAGATCGAGGGGGCGGTCGGCGCCGCCGTCGTCGACTACAGCAGCGGGATGGCACTGGGCACCCTCGCCTCCACCAACACGCTCGACCTCACGGTCGCGGCGGCCGGGAACACCGAGGTGGTCCGCGCCAAGATGCGCACGATGGACCAGCTCGGCCTCAACGACGCCATCGAGGACATCCTCATCACCCTGTCCGGGCAGTACCACGTCATCCGGCCGCTCACCAGCCGCAAGGGGCAGGGCCTCTTCCTCTACCTGGCACTGGACCGCGGCCGGGGCAACCTCGCCCTGGCCCGGCACCGGCTCAAGAGCATCGAGGAGACCTTGGAGGTGTGACGCCGGGACGGGGGCGCGAGCACGGGTCGCGACGAGCACCGCGGCGCCCCCGTCCCGGCCGGAAACCGGTTCCCAGGGAGCGAGGGGATGGTGGACAATTGCGGGTACCCCGCTCTCCTCCCAGCAGCCCCCTCGCCAAGGAGAACCGGCCATGTTCCGGATCGCCATCAGCCGTCTCGCCGACGACGGACCGCGCATCGTCCCGGAGCACCGGGGCACCGTGCTGTCCGTCGACGAGGCGGTCCGCGCCGTCCTCGACCGTCTGCCCGCCGTCGACCCGGCGGCGTTCACCGGCAGAGCCGTCCAGGACTCGGTCAACCGGGTCAACGACTTCCGGCGCGACGTCGTCGCAGACGGCCACCGCTATCGGGTGATCATCGCCCCGATGATGTGACGAGAACCGGGGCCCGTGACCGACGGGGCCCCGGACGGACGTCAGTCCGAACCGAACGCCGAGTCGAAGGACGCCTCCGGCGGGTCGTACGCGTGCGCCCGGACGAACTCCACCGCCTCGGCCGCCCCGACCAGCCGGTCCATCCCGGCGTCCTCCCACTCCACCGAGATCGGCCCCGTGTAGCCGATCGCGTTGAGGACCCGGAAGCAGTCCTCCCACGGCACGTCGCCGTGCCCGGTCGACACGAAGTCCCAGCCGCGCCGCGGGTCGCCCCAGGGCAGGTGGGACCCCAGCCGACCGTTGCGGCCGTTGCCGGTGCGCTTGCGGGTGTCCTTGCAGTCCACGTGGTAGATGCGGTCCCGGAAGTCCCACAGGAACCCCGCCGGATCGATGTCCTGCCACACCATGTGGCTGGGGTCCCAGTTCAGGCCGAACGCCTCCCGGTGCCCCACCGCCTCCAGCGCCGCCTCGGTGGACCAGTGGTCGTAGGCGATCTCCGAGGGGTGGACCTCGTGCGCGAACCTCACCCCCACCTCGTCGAACACGTCCAGGATCGGGTTCCAGCGGTCGGCGAAGTCCCGGTATCCGGCCTCGATGACGTCCGCGCCGACCGGCGGGAACATCGCCACGTACTTCCAGATCGCCGAACCGGTGAAGCCCACCACCGTGGACACGCCGAGCCGGGCGGCCGCCCGCGCGGTCGTCCTCATCTCCTCGGCGGCCCGCCGTCGCACCCCCTCGGGGTCGCCGTCGCCCCAGACCCGGGAGGGCAGGATGTCCCGGTGCCTTCGGTCGATGGGGTCGTCGCAGACGGCCTGCCCCAGCAGGTGGTTGGAGATCGCCCAGAGCCCCAGCCCGTGCCGTTCGAGCGTGTCGAGGCGGTCGCGCACGTAGTCGTCGTCGACGGCGGCCCGGGTGACGTCGAGGTGATCGCCCCAGCAGGCGAGTTCCAGCCCGTCGTAACCCCACGCGGAGGCCAGGGAGCAGATCTCCTCGAAGGGCAGATCGGCCCACTGTCCGGTGAAGAGGGTGACTGGTCGTGTCATGGTCGGGCCTTTCGTCGGTGGACCCCGGAGTCCGCTTGGGGCGGGGGCGGGCGGTCCCGCCGCGGTGGCGGCGGGACCGGTGACATCGATGGTCGTGGTGGTCGGTCGTCGTCAGTGGTGGTACTCGTGCTCGGTCCGGTCTCCGGCGGTGCCGTCGGGCTCCAACGCACCCAGGCCGGGGGCCGCCGGCAGGTGGGCGTGGACGGGGCCGATCCCCGCGCCGACCGCGGCCTCGTCCAGGTGCGCGGCCGCGACGGACCAGCCCACGACGGCCTCGTTCCGCACGTCCATCGCCGTGTGCAGCAGGTCCATGCGCAGGTCCTCGTCCTCCACCAGCGCCGCCTTGGAGTAGGTGTCGGCGACCACCACCAGCAGCGACGCCGACGAGATCAGACCGGTACGGACGGGATCGACGTCGTCCTCGGTGGCCAGGGAGGTGACGACGTCGTGCGCGGTGGTCCGCCACCCGTGCACGGTCGCGGCGTCCACCGGTTCCAGGGACGGGTGCGAGCCGTCGGTCGGAAGCCACTCCTCCATCTCCGCGATGACCGGGGTCAGGTCCTCGCGTGCCGTCATCGCGGTCTCGGCCAGCGCGCCCACGGCGTCCGGGTCACCGGACGGCCCGCCCTCCCCGGCGGACAGGACGAGCGCTGCGATCAGTGCGCCCACGAGGACCATGGAGCCGATGGTGAGCCACCAGGTCAGGGCGGTGGTGTGCGTGGGTTCGGGGAGATCCTCCGAGGGAGGGGCGTGGTGCTCCTCGTCCAGGGGGGTCCGGTGGTCGGCGGGCATGGTGACGTCTCCTAGCGGGTGGGAGTCACCCTGCTCCCAGCGGCGCTTTCCGGCGAGCGCGGCACCGAGCGGGGTGGGGGTGTGCCGTCCGGGACACGCCGCCGGACCGGCCGCTGTGCGCACACGGCCGGGTACGGACCGCGTCCCGCCTCCCCCCACCACTCCTCACCTTCCACTCGGGAGAGACCGCAGGAACGCCAGTCCGTCGACGGCGATCGCGTCCTGGGTCGCCGCGAGCGGCCGCCAGATGGAGGCCGCCGTGGCGATGGTGGCATTCTCTGCGGTGAACGATTCGATGACCAGGGGGCCTGGGTGACCGATCGTGTCCAGCGCGTCGACGATCCCGGTCCAGTCCAGGTGATCGGCGCCGGGGGCGCCCCGGTCGTTGGCGCACACCTGCACGTGGGCGACCCGGTCACCGGCCCGCAGGATCGCCGCCGGGACGTCCCGCTCCTCGATGTTCATGTGGTAGACGTCCAGAGCCAGACCGCAGTGCTCGACGGGCAGGTCGGCGAGCAGCTCCAGTCCTTGGTCGACGGTGTTGAGCACGCTCGTCTCATAACGGTTCAGCGGTTCCACGGCCAACCGCACCCCCGCCCCCGCCGCGTGCTCGACGACCGGGGCCAGCGCCTCGGTCAGCTCCGAGGCCAGGGCGGACCGCTCCGCCGGTGTCATCCGCCAGGTCCGGCCCACCGAGGCGTAGGCGGGACCGGCGGCGACGGGCGACCCGACCGCCGCCGCCATGTCCACGACCCGACGCAGGTAGTCCCGCGTCGCCCCACGGGTGCCCGGGTCGGTCGCCACCAGCTCCCGACCCGGGCCCATGACCAGGACGACGCTGGGCGCCAGGCCCAGTCCGTCCAGCAGGTCCCGGGCGCGGCCGGGGTCCCAGTCGTCGACGTCCTCCACCGGGAGTTCGATCACGTCGAACCCCCACCCGGCCACCCGGGGGGCGATCCGCTCCAGATCCGCCCCCGTCAGCGGTGACGTCCACACCCAGGTGTTGACCCCCAACGCGCGCATGCGCCCCTCCTCCTACCGGTCGGTCCAGGCCTCGGGGAAGCCGGGCAGGTCCTCGCCGCCGAACTTGGCGTAGTGCAGCGACGGCATGTCGGCGTTGCGGTCCAGGTAGTCCTGGAGCTCGTCCTGGCGGATCGGCTCCTGCGGCAGGACCCACTCGGCGGGGACCTCCTCGCCGGCCAGGATCATCGAGGCGGCCAGCACCGGGGTCCGCCACTGGAAGTTGGAGTACACCGGCGCGATCGCGGTCAGCCCCTCCTCGTCCCACGTGCGCATGAAGCTCAGCTCGTCCTCACCGGAGATCACCGGGTAGGGCCGACCGGCGTCCTCGAAGGCCTCCAGGGCGGCCACGGCGCCGTCGCCGGCGTCCATCCAGATGCCGTTCACCTCGCCGCGCTGGAGGTGCTGGGAGACCAGGTCCTTGATCTTGGCGCCGTCGCCCTCGGTGAACTCGTAGCCGAGCACCTCCAGGTCGCTGCCGCCGAAGATCTCCTGGGCCGCCGCCCACCGGTGCTCCAGCACGTCCACACCCGGCAGGATGCGCAACGCCAGCACGGTCGAGCCGGGCTCCAGGTTCTCCACCAGGAACTCGGCGGCGTCGGCGCCGTAGGCGTAACCGCCGATCGGGTGGATGAAGGTCACCATGCAATCGGAGTTGACGCCGCGGTCGAACACGATGACCGGGACGCCGCTCTCGCACGCGGTCTCCACCGCCGGGGTCAGGGTGGCGGTGGTGGACGGCGAGATGATGATGGCGTCGCAGTCGCCGGAGTCGACGAACGCCTGGATGTCGGAGATCTGCTGGTTGTCGTCGTCGGCGGCGTCGGAGACCCGGAAGTCGCCGATGCGTCCCTCCTCCTGGAGCGCCTCCACCTGCTGTTCCATGGTGATGAAGCCGGTGACGCGCCACGGGTTGGACACCGAGGCGTTGGAGAAGCACACGGTGGCGTCCTCCGGGGAGTCGTGGACGAACTCCGCGGTGTCCGTCCACTCCGGTTCGATCGCCTGTGACCAGGGCTCGTCGGCCGGTCCCTCCGGCTCGATCTCGCGCTGGGCGAGCTGGGCCTCGTACTCGGCCGGGTCGAACCACTCCGCGTCGGGGGTCAGCCCGGTTCCACCGCCCTCACCTCCGGCGGCGTCGTCCGGCGCGTCCGTGGTACACGCCGAGAGCATCAGTGTCAGACCGGCGGTGCCGGCGAGCAGCATGCGGGGGATGCGCATGATTACCTCCTGGGAGTGCCGAGCGGTGGCTCGGGTTCGTGGTCCGGTCGCCGTCGGAGGCGTCCCGGAAGTCGGAGTTCGCCTCGGCGGGCGGCATAGGCCACCGCGGCGATGATGATGAGCCCCTGCACCGACGGCTGGATGGTGGAGGGCAGGTAGAGCTGGTTGAACAGGGTGAACAGCGCCTCGACGGTGAGGGCGCCCAGTGCGGCGGCCACGACCGTCCCGCGGCCGCCGCCCAGGACGACACCGCCCAGCACCACGGCGGTGATGGCGGTGAACTCCAGACCCTGGCCGACCTGCGCGGTGACCCCGGCGTACCCGCCGATGAGGATCGCCGCGACCGTGGCCATGAGGGCGGAGCCGACGAAGGCCAGGGTGCGCGTCCGCTGGACCCGCACTCCGGAGAAGGCGGCGGCGACGTCGTTGTCCCCGGTCGCCATGAGGGAACGTCCGAACGGGGAGCGCATGAGGAACACGGCGACGACGGTCAGCGCCAGCGCGATGAGCACCGCCCACGGCAGTTGGCCCAGGAACGGCACGTCCTCGATCCCGCCCCGGCCCGGAACGCGGAACGACTCCGACAGGGAGCCGGTGGGGGCGCCGCCGGTCCAGTAGCGGACCGCGCCGAACAGGACGAGCATCATGCCCAGGGTGGTGATGATCGAGGGCACCTTGAGCAGGGTCGTGACCAGTCCGTTGACCAGGCCCACCAGCAGTCCGAAGGCGAGCATGAGGCCGATGACCGGCAGGGTCACGCCCTCCTCGCCGTCGATGAGTCGGGCCGCGATGACCACCTGGGCGCCGACCAGCGAACCGACCGACAGGTCGAACTCCCCGGAGACGATGACCAGGTACTGGCCGACGGCCAGGACGACCAGCGGTGCCGCCTTCTTGGCGAAGGCCATGAGCGGCGGACCCTGGAAGAACGACGGGTTCTGGGTGGCGATGACCACGAAGACGAGCACCAGTAGCAGGAGCACCGTGGCGGTGCCGCCCCGGCCGAACGCGGCCAGGGCCGCCGGGTACGGGCGACGCGCGGAGGGTGTCGGCGCGGTCATCGTCCACCTCCCCGGGTGATCGGTGCGGGGACGGCGTCGCCCGGTTCGGAGGGGGGATCGGTCGGGTCGGGGGAGGGATCGGGCACGGGTGGCGGTGGTCCGCCGGAGGGGAAGCGCACCCGCCCCGCCGACCGTGACGGCCGACCGCGGGCGTAGATGGCCACGGCGGTGATGACGATGACGCCGCGCAGCACGTCCTTGACGAACGGATCCACCGCCAGCACGTTGAACACCGTGTCGAGGGTGGCGAGGATGAACACCCCGGCGAGGGTCCCGGCCACACCGCCGCGCCCGCCCAGCAGGTAGGTGCCGCCCAGCACCACCGCGGCGATGGCCTCCAGTTCGTAGCCGTTGCCGTAGACCAGGGCGCTGCCGGTGCCGAACCGGGCGGCCAGCAGCAGCCCGGCCACCCCGGCGGTCATCGAGCACAGGACGTGCGCGGTGATGACGGGGACCCGGTCGCGGACCCCGGACAGTCGGGCCACCTCCGCGTCGCCGCCCACGGCGTACATGTGATAGCCGGTGCGGCTGCGGTGCAGGAACACGATCGCCGCGACCGCCAGGCCCACCATGACCAGGGTGGAGATCGGCAGCACCCCGACGCGGGTGTGGCCGAACGCCTGGAAGGCGGCGGGCACGTCCCCGGCCGGGCCTTGGAAGTTGGTGTCCAGGAAGCCCTTGATGATGAGCCCCGTGCCGAGGGTGGCGATGAACGGATTGACCCGCAGCCAGGTGACGATGGTGCCGTTGGCCAGGCCGATCAGCGCCGCGAGCCCGAGGGTGGCGGCGATCCCCAGCGGGATCCGGGAGGGGTCGCCCGCCATGGTCGTGGCCGCGACCACGGTGGACAGGGCGGCGACGTACCCGACGGACAGGTCCAGGGACCGGCACAGGATGACCAGGGTCTGGCCGATGGCGAGGAACCCGAGCAGGCTGCTGCGGGTGAACAGGTCGACGGTGTTGGCCGTGGTGAACAGGTTCCGGCCCTGGGACGCCACGTAGACGCTGCTCAGCACCAGCAGGAGGAGCAGGGCCAGGTAGACCGCGCCGGTGGTGCCGGTGCGCGCCCACAGGCCTCGGACGGTGTCGATGAGGGAGGCGGGGGGACGGTTCACGGTGCGGCCTCCTCGTGTCGGGCGGGGCCGTCCCCGTCGCCCGGGGTGGTCTCGGCGGCTGTGCCGGGGTCGGGCCCGGGGGAGCCCGGAGGGCCGGGGGGATCGTGTTCGGCCTGTGCGACCTCCTCGACCACGGCGGTGATCCGGGGGTCCTCCACCCCCGGGTCGGCGGTCTCCGGCGGGGACCCGGTGGCCAGGGCCATGACCTCCTCCTCACCCGAGCCGCCGGGGAGTCCGCCCGCCACCCGGCCGTCGGCCAGGACGACGAGGCGGTCGGACATGCCGATGAGCTCGGGCAGCTCCGAGGAGATGAGCACGATCGCCACCCCCGACGCCGCGAGTTCGCGCATCAGCCGGTAGACGGCCTGTTTGGCGCCCACGTCGATGCCGCGGGTCGGCTCGTCCAGGACCATCACGCCGGGTTCGGCGGCCAGCCACTTGGCCAGTACGACCTTCTGCTGGTTGCCGCCGGACAGGTAGCGGACCTCCTGGGCGCTCCCGCCGTGCGAGACCAGTTCCAGGGAGGAGAGCACCCCGGGCAACCGGGCGGCCCGGGGACCGGACCCGAACGGCCACACGGCGTCCAGGACCAGGCGGGCGTTGGCGGCGATCGACTGGTTCAGGGCCAGCCCCTGCGTCTTGCGGTCCTCGCTCACCAGGACCAGACCCGCCCGGATCGCGGCCCGGGGGGAGCGCGGGTCCACCCGGCGGCCGTCCACGACGACCTCGCCCCGGGTGAAGCGGTCGATCCCGAAGAGGGCGTGGGCGATCTCCGTGCGACCGCTTCCCTGAAGACCGGCCAGCCCCACGATCTCGCCGCCGCGCACCTCGAACGAGACGTCGTCCAGTTGGGAGTTGCCGCCGCCGCGCACCTCCAGGCGCACCTCGCCGGAGCGCTCCCCCCTGGGTTCCAGGTGACCGGGGAAGACCGCCGACACCGGGCGGCCCACCATCATGCGCACCAGGTCGGCGGGGCGGGTGTCGGCGGCCTCCACGGTGTCGACGAGGCGACCGTCCTTGAGGACGGTGATCCGGCTCGCCAGGTCGAAGATCTCCCGCATCCGGTGCGAGACGTACAGCACCGCCACGTCGCGTTCGAGGAGGCGGCCGATGATCCGGTAGAGCACCTCCACCTCGCCCTCGGCCAGCGCGGCGGTCGGCTCGTCCATGGAGATGACGCGGGCGTCGTGCGAGAGCGCCTTGACGATCTCGACCACCTGCTGCCGGGCCACCGACAGGGACCGGACCCGCGCCCAGGGGTCGATGCCCTCCAGGTCCAGGTCGGCGAGCAGGGCGGCGGTGGCGCGTTCCATGGCCCGGCCGTCCACCGTGCCGAACCGGCCCCGGATCTCCCGGCCCAGGAACACGTTCTCGGCGACGGTCCGCTCCGGGAGCAGGTTGAACTCCTGGAAGACGGTGGCCACGCCCGCCCGCTGGGCCTGGACCGGGTGCTCGAAGGAGACGGGGCGTCCGTCCAGTTCGACGACGCCCTCGTCGGCCGGGTGGACCCCGGCCAGGACCTTCATCAGCGTGGACTTGCCCGCGCCGTTCTCACCGACCAGGGCGTGCACCCGTCCCGGGTACAGCTCCAGGTCGACGCCGTGCAGGACGCGGACGCCCAGGAAGGACTTGGTGATGCCGCTCATGCGGATGACGGGTGCCTCGGGGGGTTCGGCGCTCATCCCCGGTCCACCTCGGTGATGTCGACCCAGCGGTGCTCGCGCGCCGACAGGAGCACGGCCTCGGCGATGACCGCCGCGCGCAGCCCGTCGGCGAAGACCGGCAGCCCCTCGGGGGCGCCGCCGGCCACGGCGTCGGCGGTGTCGGCGACCAGGGCGTTGAAACAGTCCTGGTAGCCCTGGGGGTGACCGACGGGGACGCCGGAGAGCCGGGCGGCGTCGGCGCTCAGGTCGGGGGAGTCGCGGGAGATGATCGCGGTGCGCCCGCGCCCGCCCGCCCACAGGGTCTCGGGGCGCTCCTGGTCGAAGCGGAGGGACCCCTCGGTGCCGGAGACCTCCAGCACCAGGCTGTTCTTGCGGCCGGGGGAGACCTGGCTGATGACGGCGCTCCCGATGGTCCCGCCCGCCGTCGTGAACTGGAGGGTGACCAGGTCCTCGGTGGCGACCGGGCGTCCGTCGCGGACGTCGTTGAAACGGCCGGTCTGCGCGCTGACGGAGGTGATCCGGTCGCCGGTGACGAACTCCAGCATGTCGCACCAGTGCGAACCGATGTCGCCGAAGGCCCGGGTGGGTCCGCCGATGGCCGGGTCCACCCGCCAGTTGTCCTCCCCCGGGTACAGGAGCCAGTCCTGGAGGTAGCCGCCGTGGGCCAGTCCGACCCGGCCGATGGCGCCGGCGGCGACCAGGGCGCGGGCCTCACGGGCCATGGGGTGGAAGCGGTAGGCGAAGGGGACGACGGCGACCCGCTCCGCGGCCTCCGCCGCCGCGGTCATCTCCCGGGCGGTGGCGGCGTCGGTGGCCAGGGGTTTCTCGCACACCACGTGCTTGCCGGCGTCGAGCGCGGCCAGGCTCAGCGGTGCGTGCAGGTGGTTGGGGACGCACACGTGCACCACGTCCACGTCGTCGCTGCGGATCAGGTCGAGCGCGTCGGCGTGGGCGCGTCCGGCGCCGTGGGCGACGCGGAAGGCCTCGGCCTTCTCCGGGGAGGAGCCCGCGACCCCGACCACCGCGCCCCCGTGGGCGCGGACGGCGTGGCCGTGGACCCGCCCCATGAACCCGGTGCCGATGACCGCGGCGCGGTAGGCGTTCGTCGTGGTCGTGGCATCGGATCCGCCGCCGATGCTTGTGACCTTGCTCACTGACATGGTGGAACCGTACGCCGGACTTATGACGATGGTCAAGCATAAGTTGAGAAATGTGACCGCAATAGGGTGACACCAGTCGGTCAATAGATCCTGTGCTTGACTTGTCCCATGACGGAAGACGCGCTGACCGACGCGGCGGCCCTCACCCGGCTCCGCGCCGCTCCCTCCACCACCGCGCTCGGGGCGGGGACCCTGCTCCGACTCCTGCGCGACGGTCGCCCCCGGACCCGCTCCGAACTCGCCGGGGCCACCGGGCTGGCCCGGTCCACCGTCACCCAGCGGGTGGACGCCCTCCTCGCCAGCGGCCTCATCGGCCCCACCGGCGAGGCGGTGTCCACCGGCGGGCGCCCGCCCACCACGTTCTCGTTCCGGCCCCGGGCCCGGGTCGTCCTCGCCGCCGACCTGGGCGCCACCCACGCCCGACTGGCCCTCACCGACATGGCGGCGGACGTCGTCGCCGAGGCCCGCGCCGACCTCGACATCTCCCTGGGCCCCGAACCCGTCCTCGACTGGGTCGTCGAGCGCGGCCGCGCCCTGATCGCCCAGGCCGACCGCGACGTCTCCGAACTCCTCGGCCTGGGCATCGGCCTGCCCGGACCCGTCCAGCACTCCACCGGCCGGGCGGTCAACCCGCCGATCATGCCGGGGTGGGACGGCTTCGACGTGCCCGGCTACGTGGGCGAACGCCTGGCCGTGCCGGTCCTGGTCGACAACGACGTCAACATCATGGCCATCGGCGAACACCACACCGCCTGGCCCATCGCGAGCCACCTGATGTTCGTCAAGGTCGCCACCGGCATCGGCTGCGGCATCGTCAGCGAGGGCCGCGTGTACCGGGGCGCGCAGGGCGCGGCCGGCGACATGGGGCACATCCACGTCGCCACCGGGGCCGACAAACCCTGCCGCTGCGGCAACACCGGCTGCCTGGAGGCCGTCGCCAGCGGCGCGGCCCTGGCCGCCGCCCTCACCGAGGAGGGCGTGCCCGCCGCCGGCGCCCGCGACGTGGTGGAACTGGCCCGCAACGGCTCGGTCCCGGCGCTGCGCGCCCTGCGCCAGGCCGGCCGCGACATCGGCGAGGTGCTGGCCGCGTCGGTCAACATGTTCAACCCGTCGGTCATCGTCATCGGCGGGGCCCTGGCCCTGGCCGGCGATCACCTACTGGCGGGCGTGCGCGAGGTCATCTACCAGCGGTCGCTGCCGCTGGCCACCGAACACCTCAACATCGTCTCCTCGGAGGCGGGGGAGGGCGCCGGCGTCATCGGCGCGGCGGTGCTGGTCATCGAGCACTGTCTGAGCCCGGAGCACGCCGACCGGCTCATCTCCGGCACCGCCTGACGGGGACGCTCCACGAAGGCCGTGCGAGGCCCGGCGCGCGGCCTGACGGCGGGGCACGCCGACCGGCTCGTCCTTCGCGTCGCCTGACCCGGTGCCCGGTGAGGACCGTGCGGGGCTCGGGGTCCGCACGTGGGGGAGGGGCGGAGCCGATCGGCTCCGCCCCTCCCCTTGATGACCCTGGTTCAGGGGATCACCGGCCGCGCGGTTCCCCACGGAACTCGGCCTGATCGACGTCGGGCAGGATGCCCTCGTGGCGCAGGACGGGCCTCTCGGTACCGCGGCTGTCGCTGCGGACCACGGCGGTCCGTGCCACGCTGTTCACCAGGATGGCGATGGCCACACCGGCGACCAGGTTGATCAGGGCGGTGCCGACCTGGCTGGCGCCCTCGGCCCCCTGGGTGAACGGGGTCACCACCGCTATGGCGGTGATCAACCCTATGATCCACACGAAGAAGGCGCGGGCACGCGGCGCCGCCACCAGCAGCAGGTGCATCAGGGCCGTGGCCGCCAAGGCGGCTATCGCCGCCACCAGGGCGTACAGCGCGGTCCCGGCGTCACCGAGGTAACCGGCCTCCTCAGGGGCCAGCACGGGAATCCCCAGCACACCCCGGACGAACAGGGTGCCCACGAGGATCACCAGTGCCGCCACCACCGCCGTCGCCAGGCCGCCGGACCACAAGCGGACCGCGTTGACGGTTCGTTCGGTTGTGAACTCGTTCATGCCGATACCCCCAGATACGGCGTCGAGTATCGTCGCACTCCGTATACATCCGGATACGTCCGTACTCGGTCGTAGCCCACATACCCGAAGCCCCGCGAAGGTAACCCACACGTGGAAGACTGAGGTCATGGCTCACTTCGCGCACGCTCGCGTCGATCTGGACGCGATCGCCGACAACGCACGGTCGCTCCGCGGGCACGCCGGCGGGACCCCCCTCATGGGCGTGGTCAAGGCCGACGGTTACGGGCACGGCATGCTCCCCGCCGCCCGCGCCCTGCTCGCGGGCGGGGCGAGCTGGCTCGGCACCGCGTTCATCGACGAGGGTCTGCGCCTGCGCGAAGCCGGCATCACCGCCCCCGTCATGTCCTGGATCATCCCCCCGGGCGAGCCCCTGGGCGCGGCCATCGAGAACGACATCGACCTCGGCGTCAGCGATCCCCTCCTGCTGGACGCCGTCCTGGCCGAAGCCCGGCGGCTGGGGCGCACCGCGCGGGTGCAGCTCAAGATCGACACCGGTCTCAACCGGGGCGGGGTCGGCTCCGCCGAGTGGGGCGACCTGGTGGAGGCCGCCGCCCGCGCCGAGGAGACCGGCGACCTCAAGGTGAGCGGCGTCTGGTCGC
The DNA here is from genome assembly GCF_028882275.1 of Nocardiopsis sp. N85. Lineage (GTDB taxonomy): Bacteria > Actinomycetota > Actinomycetes > Streptosporangiales > Streptosporangiaceae > Nocardiopsis > Nocardiopsis lambiniae. Next base: position 110,737 of record NZ_JARBUT010000002.1, on the reverse strand, counting down.
ACTTCGCCTGCGCCGACGAACCCGGCCACCCCTCGATCGCCGCTCAGCTCGCGGTGTTCCACGACGCCTTGGCGGCCGCCGACAAGGTCGGCCTCACCCCCGAGGTGCGCCACATCGCCAACTCGGCCGCGCTGCTCACCCTGCCCGAGGCGCGCTTCGACCTGGTCCGGGGCGGGATCGCGAGTTACGGTCTTTCCCCGATCCCGAATTACGACGTGCCCGGATTGCGGCCCGCGATGACCCTGCGCGCCCGTGTCGCCCTCACCAAGCGGGTGCCGGCCGGCAGCGGCGTCTCCTACGGCCACCGCTACGTCACCGACCGCGAGACCACTCTGGCCCTGGTACCCCTCGGCTACGCCGACGGCGTGCCCCGGGCCGCCACCAACAAGGGGCCGGTGCTCCTCGGCGGACGCCCGCGCGTCATCGCCGGAACGGTGTGCATGGACCAGTTCGTCATCGACGTGGGCGACGACGAGGTGACCGCCGGAGAGTACGCGGTGCTGTTCGGCGACCCGGGCGAGCACCCGGGCACCCCGAGCGCCCAGGACTGGGCCCGGGTCCTGGACACCATCCCGTACGAGATCGTCACCAGGGTGGGCGTCCGGGTCCCCCGCGAGTACGTCGGCGGCTGACCCGCGGTCGGCGGTCGTGTTCCGGCCGGTCCGGGGTGTGGCGTGAACGACCTCCACCGATCGTCCACAACCGGTCACGCGCCCCCGCCGCCCCGCCTAACCTGGGGTGAGGAGGACACACCACCCGGCGGTCGCGCCCCACCCCGGCCGGCCACCGCCCGAACCGTACCGACACACAGCCTTGCGAGCCCGATGACAGACGTGACGACCACAGCGAACGCGTCCACCGTCCACGCGGTGACCGCCGCCACCGACGGCGCCATGCGCGCCCTCGGCCGCGCCCTGGCCGGCCTCAGCCGACCAGGCGACCTGCTGATCCTGTCCGGCCCGCTCGGCGCGGGCAAGACCACCCTCACCCAGGGCCTGGGCCGGGGGCTGGGCGTGCGCGGCTCGGTCACCTCCCCGACCTTCGTCATCTCCCGCATCCACCCCTCGCTGGTGGGCGGACCGTCGCTCGTCCACGTGGACGCCTACCGCCTCGGCGGGCCCGACGAGATCGACGACATCGACCTCGACATGACCCTCCCCGACTCCGTCACCGTCGTCGAGTGGGGCGAGGGCGTCGCCGAGGGCCTGTCCGACGACCGGTTGGAGATCCGGATCGAGCGGCACCCGGACGACGGTCGCACCGTCCACCTCACCCCGGTCGGCCACCGCTGGGCGGGCGTCGCCCTGCCCACCTCCGCCGACATCGCCGACGAGGGCGCGACCGGCGTCCCCGACGAGAACTCGGAAGGGTAGACGCGTGCTCCTCCTCGCCTTCGACACCGCCACCCCCGCCGTCACCGCCGCCATCGGCGAGTCCGGCGCGGACGGCTCCTTCACCCCGCGCGCGAGCGCGTCCTCCGTGGACGCCCGCCGCCACGGCGAACTGCTCTCCCCGACCATCCGGTCCCTCACCGAGGAGGCCGGGGTCGCCCTGGCCGACCTCGGCGCCATCGCCGTCGGCGTCGGGCCCGGCCCCTACACCGGCCTGCGTGTGGGACTGGCCACGGCCCACGCCCTGGCCGACGCCCTCGGCATCGCCTGCCACGGGGTCACCACCCTGGACGCGCTGGCCTTCGCGACCAAGAGGAACGGGCCGTTCGTCGCGATGACCGACGCCCGCCGCAAAGAGGTGTTCTGGGCGCGCTACGACGACCACCTCACCCGCGTGGGCGAGGTCGCCGTGGAGCGACCGGCCGACCTCGACACCGGGGGCCTTCCGCTGGTCGGCGACGGCGCCCGCATGTACGCCGACGTGTTCGGCGAGGCCGCGTCCGCGCCGGAACCGGTGTACCCGGACGCCGCAGCCATGGCCGAACTGGCCCTGTACCGGCTCCACCGGGGCGAGGCGCTCCCCGAACCCACCCCGCTCTACCTGCGCCGACCCGACGCGGTGGTGCCGGGCGCGCCGAAGAAGGTCCGCCAGTGGGTGAGGTGACACCGGTCCGCGACACCGCACTGGACGCGGTGCGCGTCGCATCGCCCGAGGGCGTGACCCTGCGCCCCATGACCGCCGACGACGTCGACGCTGTCATGGCGTTGGAGCGGGCCCTGTTCCCGGCGGACGCCTGGACCGAGGGGATGCTCCGCGACGAACTGGCCGAGGTCGCCACCCGCCACTACATCGTCGCCGTCACCCACGAGGGCGGGCCGGTCGGCTACGCCGGCCTGCGGTTCGTCCCGCCCGAGGGCGACGTGCAGACCATGGCGGTCGCCGCGTCCGCCTGGGGGCAGGGGATCGGGGGCGCGCTGCTCACCGGCCTCCTCGACCAGGCCGCCCGGCGCGGGGTGACCCACATGTTCCTTGAGGTGCGCTCGGACAACCCGCGCGCACAGAAGCTCTACGGCCGCTTCGGATTCGAGCGGATCGGCGTCCGACGCGGTTACTACAACGGGGCCGACGCCCTGGTCATGCGGCGCATCGCCGAGGAGGGTACCCATGAGTGACCACGACCTCCCGCTCATCCTGGGCATCGAGACGTCCTGCGACGAGACCGGAGTGGGACTCGTGCGCGGCTGTGAGCTGCTCGGCGAGTCGGTGGCCTCCAGTGTGGAGCAGCACGTCCGCTTCGGCGGCGTGGTGCCCGAGGTGGCGAGTCGCGCCCACCTGGAGGCCATGACGCCCACCGTTCGGCGGGCGCTGGACTCGGCCGGGGTGAAGCTCTCCGACGTGGACGCCATCGCCGTCACCGCCGGGCCCGGCCTGGCGGGCGCGCTGCTGGTGGGGGTCTCGGCGGCCAAGGCCTACGCGATGGCCCTGGACAAGCCGCTGTACGGGGTCAACCACCTGGTCGGGCACGTGGCCGTGGACCAGCTGGAGCACGGGCCGCTGCCCAAGCCCGCGATCGCGCTGCTCGTCTCCGGCGGACACACGTCGCTGCTGCTGGTCAACGACCTGGCCACCGACGTGGTGTCGCTCGGCGACACCGTGGACGACGCGGCGGGCGAGGCCTACGACAAGGTGGCCCGACTGCTGGACCTGCCCTACCCGGGCGGCCCGCCCATCGACAAGGCCGCGCAGCGGGGCGACGCCAAGTCGATCCGCTTCCCGCGCGGCAAGTGGGGGGACGGCACGTACGACTTCTCGTTCTCGGGGCTCAAGACCGCCGTCGCCCGCCACGTGGAGGACGCCGACCGCCGGGGCGAGCCGCTGGTGGTCGCCGACATCGCGGCGGCGTTCCAGGACTCGGTGGTGGACGTGCTCACCCGCAAGGCGGTCGACGCCTGCGTGGAGCACGGGGTGAGCACGCTGGTGATCAGCGGTGGGGTGGCGGCCAACTCGGCGCTGCGCACCCTGGCCGAGCAGCGCTGCCGCGAGGCGGGCATCACCCTGCGGGTGCCCCGGCCCCGGCTGTGCACCGACAACGGCGCGATGATCGCCGCCCTGGGCGCCGAGGTCGTGGCGGCGGGCCTGCCCCCGTCGACACTCGACCTGGCCACGGACACCTCCCTCCCGGTGGAGTCCCCCCTGGCCGGCTGACGCCCGCACGCGCGAAAGGGGGTCCCGGAGCAACGCTCCGGGACCCCCTTTCGCGCGTCCGCCGACCGCGCCCACGGTCCCCGTCGTGGTCGACCATGGCCGTGCCGTGTCGCCGGATGGGCCGAGCGCATGGACCGGCGACTCCACGGCGGCCCGAGGCGGTAGCGGGTTCTGCCGGTCGTCCTCGACGACCACGGCATCGGGTGTCGAACATCCTCGGGGCACGTCGCGTCCTACACCGTTACCGCATGAGATGTCCGGGCGGGTGGCGCGTCGGCCCACGCCGCGGACGGGTGGGCCGTGTGCGTCATGTGCCCGAACGGTTCATGCGGACGATCCCCGCCTACGGAAAGGTCTTCATGTTCCGCCGCACCCTGTCCTCCGCCTTCTGCGCGATGCTCATCGTGTTCCCGGTCTCGGCCTGCGGTGGAGGAGCGCCCGCTTCCGGTTACGAGCGGCATCAATCGGGGAACTTCACGGTGGAACTGCCGGTGGACTGGTATGACGAGGGGAAACTCCACATCGACTGGGATACGAAGGACCACGGTCTCGAAACCGGCGTCATCAGGGGACCCGACCACGATGTCGTCGTCCACACGATCTGGGCCGGTCTCGATTCCGGAGAGAGCGCCGTGGAGTGGACGGAGGAGAGGGAGTCCGAGACCTCGGAGGCCGCCGAATCCTATGAGCGACTCTCCCTGGAGAAACGGAGACTGGCGAACCTGTTCAGCGTGAACGGTTCCACCGCGCTCCTGGAGTTCGAGGCGGTCCTCGAACAGGGCGAACGCTGGTGGATCCACGTCGACGTCGACGACCCCCACCGGCTCGTCCTCCAGAAGGTCGTCACGAGGGAGGACACGGGCATGGCGTACGGCATCCGGGTGAGCCTCCCGGCCGTGGACGCGGAGAGACATCGGGAGATGGCCACCACGATCGTCGACTCCTTCGAACCGCATGTCTTCGACGACTCCTACGTCTGACCGGGCGGTGGGGCAAGGGCGGATACGGAGAACCTCCGAACCGCGGAGAGCGGCACACCTCCCACCCGGCCGCTGGTGAGGGCCTCAAGGACGAAGAATTCGAGCACCTTGCCGAGCAGGCGTCCGAGGCCGATCGCGTCCGCATGGAGATGTTCAACGGATAAGGTCCGGGTCCACAAGGCGACCGGCGGGGCACACGCCGGAGTCCTCGCATGGCTGATGCGGGAGTGCATCGCCCATCGACCCGACCTCGACCTCATCACCAGCGGGCTCGGTCTCAAGGTCGACACCTACCGCAAGGGACGGGCCCGTCCCGGGGTGTCCTCGTCCCCATCGGCCACTTCGACCGATCAGGCGAAGGGGCGGATCCCGACGGTGCCCTCGCCGTCGTCGAGGTGACCTCGTGGGACGCCGCCCGCGACCGTGTCGAGAAGCCCTCCGCCTACGCGGCGACCGCGATCGATCTCCACCTGCTGGTCGACCGTGACGCCGACGCCGTCATGGTCCACAGCCGTCCCGTCGGCGGTCGATACCTGGACCGCAGCACACACCCCTACGGCGAAGCGGTGCCCGTCCCCGGGCGTGGGATCGTCTTGGACACCGACCCGCTCACGCGCTTCGCCCGCTGACACCTGACGGCCAGGGGCCGGCCTCCCGGCCGGTCGGAACACCCTTCGCCGGTCCCGGGAAGGGGCCGTTCGGCGGGGCGTCGTGCGTATTCGGGAACGACTACACCGGGGGCGCGCCGGCGATACGCCGACCGCCGGCACGCCCCCGCCCTCACGCCTCCACCAACGAGGCCAGTGCCCTCTCGACGCTCGCGGCCACCTGCGGGGGCAGGAACATCAACGCCTGCCTCAGGGTGCGCCGCTCGCCCCAGACGGTGGTGCGGCCGATCTCCCGAGCCATCTCCGAGGAGTGCTCCCCGATCGCTTCGAGCACGGCCGCGTACGCACGCGGATCGTCGATGACTTCGGCGGTCGACGACTCCAGGTCCAGCGTGCCGCCCCGCCGCTTCGCGGGCGGCCCGTGGAAGACCCACTCGTGCTCACCCGAGCCGACGGAGAACACCTCCCGGCCGGGCAACTCCACCACGGCCTCCGTGTTGGGCGGTACGGTCGCGCACACCACCACGTCCTCGCCCCGCCTGCGCCACTCGACGCTCGCGGGACCGTACGGCGTCAGATGGCGGGCGCTCGCGTGCTCCAGACCGGGCAGTGGCCGGGGTGCCACCCGAATCCTTCGATAACCGGGTTCGGCGGGTGCCAGGCCCGCCACCACCCGGTGCATCCAGTCGGCCACCGCCCCCAGGGCGTAGTGGTTGAAGGAGGTCATCTCACCCGGGTTGAGGGTGCCGTCCTCCAAGAGGCCGTCCCAGCGTTCCCACACGGTGGTGGCGCCCATGGTGACCGGGTACAGCCAGGACGGGTTCTCCGTCTGCGTGAGCAGCCGCCCCGCCGCCTCGACGTATCCGTGGTCGGTGAGGGCGTCCGTCACGATCGGGGTCCCCACGAACCCCGTGCCGATTCGGTAGCCGTCCCCGCGTACCAGTTCGGCCAGACGCCGGGCCAGCCGTCGGCGTGGTTCCCCGTCGGTCACCAGGCCGAAGCGCAGGGCCATCGCGTAGGCGGTCGGGGCGTCCGAGACCATACGACCTGCGGCGGTCACGTAGGTGTTCACGAAGGCGTGGCGCGCGTGCTCGGCCTCACGGGAGAACCGGAGCGCGTCCTCCTCGTGGCCCAGCAGCAGGGCGCACCGGGCGACGATGTCCAGCGACCGGAACAGATGGGCGCTCGCGACGATGTCGGAGTCGGTCCTGGCCTGTCCGGGCCGGTCGGCGGGGGCGGATGGGTCCAGCCAGTCACCGAACTGGAGGGTCCCCTCCCATAGCCCGGTGCCTCCGCTCTCCTCCAACAGCACGTTCGCCCAGTCGCGCATGCTCGGGTACTGGGCGCGGAGCACGCCGGTGTCGCCGTAGCGTTCGTGGAGGACCCACGGCACCACCGTCGCCGCGTCGCCCCACGCGGCGGCGGCGCCGTCGCCCAGGCCGCTCGTCACCGAGGGTACGACGAAGGGCACCACGCCCCCCGCCTCCTCCTGGGCCAGCGCCAGTTCCCGCAGCCAGGAGGAGAGGAAGGCCGAGCTGTCGTACAGGAAGCACGCGGTGGGCGCGAACACCTGGATGTCCCCGGTCCACCCCAGGCGCTCGTCCCGCTGGGGACAGTCGGTGGGGATGGCCAGGAAGTTGCCCCGCATGCTCCACACGACGTTCTCGTGGAGCCGGTTCAGCAGCGGGTCCGAGCAGGTGAACCAGCCGGTCCGGGCCATGTCGGTGTGCACCACCACGGCGGTGACGTCGGTGGGGTCGAACCCGCCCGGCCAGCCGTCCACTCGCGCGTAGCGGAAACCGTGGAAGGTGAACCTCGGCTCCCACTCCTCCTCCCCCTCACCGGAGAGCACGTAGACGTCCGTGGCGGCGGCGCGGCGCAGCGGCCGCAGGGCGAGTTCGCCGTCCTCCAGGACCTCGGCGTGCCGGAGGGTGATCACCGTGCCGCGCGGGCCCCTGACCCGGATGCGCAGCCTCCCCACCAGGTTCTGTCCGAAGTCGAGCAGCAGGGCACCGGAGGGCGACGTGATGACCTCCCGCACCGGCAGCGTCTCGATCCGCCGCACCGGGGGGAGGGAACGGGGCTCCGGTTCGGGGACGTCCTCCTCCGTGAGGGCCGCGGCCGACCAACCGTCCACGGACGCCCGGGGGCGCGACCAGTCCGGCTGTTCACGACCGGCGTCGTGGTGTTCGCCGGCGTAGATCCCGCTGGAGACCAGGGGGCCGTCCCCCCTGGCCCGCCAGAGGCCGTCGGTGAGGATCTCCTCCGAGGTGCCGTCCTCGTACTCCAGCGTCAGCTGCGCCATCAGGCTCGGCTGCTCGCCGTAATGGCGGGACACCCGGCCGAAGAAGCCGTACTCCTCCGTGTACCAGCCGCCGGCCAGACGGGCACCGACGACGTTCTCGCCGGGGACCAGCAGCGCGGTGACGTCGGCGGTGTCGTAGACCAGACGCCGCCGGTAGTCGGTCCATCCGGGGGAGAGCACCGAGTCGTCGGCGAGCGAGCCGTTGACCTCCATCTCGGCGACCCCGAGCGCCGTCCACCTCAGCCGTGCCCGGCGCACGGGGCCCCGCACGGTGAAGGATCGCCGCAGCAGCACGGGCTGGGCCGGCCGCTCCGGGGCGGCCAGCCCGATCGGCCGTGCCCGCCACCGGCCCTCCCCCAGGAAGGCGGCCTCCACGCGGAGCGGGCGGCTCCACGGTGTCCACGTCCCCTCGGAGTCCGCGGCCCTGACCCGCACCTCGCGGACCTCGCCGGGGGACAGGGGCGCGAAAGGCCAGTCCACCAGCACCGACTCGGAACCGGAGACCCTCACCGACCGGCCGTCGCAGTGCAGCTCGGCGGCGCTCTGCCGCCAGTCCGCGACGCCGCCGCCCACCTCCCAGCTGAGCCTCGGCTCGGCGACGGCCACCGGCGCGTCCCCCCGGCGCCGCTCGGCGCGCAGTTCCGTGATGTGCGCGTTCGTCACTTCAGGCACCCCTCGCCGTCGAGTCCCACCGTCACGTCCAGGGCGAGGTCCGCCACCGACGTACCCACACGGAGCCGGAAGTCCCCCGGCTCGTAGACCCACTCACCGTCCCAATGGGCCAGGGAACGGGGGCGCACCGGGATGTCCACGGTCGTCCGCTCGCCGGCCTCGGCCCGCACCGGGCGGAAACCCACCAGCCACCTGACCGGGCGGTCCACGCGCGAGTCGGGGCGTTCGGCGTAGACCTGGACGACCTCCTTGCCCGGACGCCCTCCGGTGTTGGTGATCTCCACCCGAAGCGCGGGTCCGGTGCCCGCCTCGGTCAGGAGTTCGGCCCCCTCCAGGCGCCAGGACGTGTAGCCCAGACCGAAACCGAAGGGATGGGCGGGCTCGGCACGGTCCCTGAGCCAGGCCCGGTAACCGATGTGCACGCCCTCGTCGTAGGAGAGCAGCCCTCCGTCCGGGGTCACGTCGAGCACCGGTACGTCGCCGGTGTGCGCCGCCCAGGTGGTCGGCAGCCTGCCGCCGGGCTCGCGCTCGCCCAGCAGCACGTCGGCGAGAGCGTTGCCGAACTCCTGCCCGCCGAAGTAGCCGAGCAGTACGGCGGCGACCTCCTCCCGCCAGGGCATCAGTACCGGGGCGCCCGCGTTGACCACGACGACGGTGCGCGGATTCACGGCGGCCACCGCGCTGACCAGAGCGTCCTGATGCCCGGGAAGGGCCAGTCCGGTCCTGTCGTGTCCCTCCGACTCCACCGCGGTGTTGGTCCCGACCACGACGACCGCGGCCTCGGCCTCGCGGGCCGCGGCCACCGCCTCCGCGATGAGGTCGGCCGGCGGCACCGGCACCGGGGCCGTCCCCAGGATCGCGGAGAAGACGTCGGTCAGCGGTCGGTCGGGGTCCATCTCGAACTCGGCGACCACGTCGACGGACTCCCCGGCGGTCACGCTCAGGGGCGTGGTCAGGGCCGGGGGCGACAGGACCGCCGCCGCAGGGTCCAGCGCCAGGGTGTCCGGCCTGCCCTTGAGCACGGTCCGCCCGGACACGCTCAGGCGGCCCATGGCGGCGGTGGCGAATCCCAGCAGCACGTCACCGCTCTCGGCGAAGCCCAGGGCGGTGCGCAGGACGAGGCGCCGGGCCCGGCGCAGCCGCTCGTCACCCATCCAGTAGAGGGCGCTCGACCGCCGGTGCTCGCTGAAGACCACCTCTCCCTCCGCGTCCAGGAAGGTGGCGCGCACACCGGGCCGGCCGGTCACCGGGTCCCGGGTCAGCTCCGGGGCGAACCCCTCGACGTCCTCCTGGACGATCGCTCCCAGGGCGTACCCGACGCGCGTGTCGGGCAGGGCCGCGCGCAGCCCCTCCAAGGGGGAGACCACCCGGTCGGGTACGACGGTCGCGCTGCCGCCGCCCTGGACGCGGGCGGTCCCGGCGTTGTGGCCGATGACGGCGAGGCTCTTCAGGGAGGCGGGCAGGGGCAGCGCGGCCTCGTTGCGCAGGAGGACCATGCCCTCGGCCGACGCCCGGCGGGCGAAGTCCCGACCGCTCACCGGCGCGGACGGGCGCCGGGCGGTGCCCTCCAGGGCGCCCACCCGGGCGGCGAGGCCCAGCAGGCGCTCCACCTTGCGGTCGATCGCCCGGACGCTCACCCTTCCTTCGCGCACGGCGGTCAGCAGGGCCTCGCTCCAGACCGGCGAGGGGCCCGGCATGGCCAGGTCCAGTGAGGCGGACGCGGCGGCGGTGCCGCGTACCGCCATGAAATCGCTGACCACCGCGCCGTCGAAGCCCCAGGACCGGTTGAGGGGCTCCTCCAGCAGCGGGTGCTCGGTCATGGGTGTCCCGTTGACCGCGTTGTAGGCGCTCATCAGCGCCCAGGTCCCCGCTTCGACGACGCGCTCGAAGGGCAGGAGGTAGACCTCGCGCAGGGCCCGCTCGGAGACGCGCACGTCCAGGGACATGCGGTCGGTCTCGGAGTCGTTGGCGACGTAGTGCTTGGGCGCCGCCGCCACGCCGTTCTCCTGGAGTCCCCGGACGTAGGCCGCCGCCAGGGCCGCGGTCAGTTCCGGGTCCTCGCTGAACGCCTCGAAGTGCCGACCGCCCAGGGGCGAGCGGTGCATGTTGATGACCGGCCCGAAGACCACGTCGACCTTCTTGCGGGACGCCTCGGCGGCGATCACCGTCCCGTACTCCCGGGCCAGCTCCGTGTCCCAGGAGGAGGCCAGGGCGGTGGGCGAGGGCAGGCACAGCGAGGGATCCCGTTCGTCCCAGACGGGACCCCGGACACCGGACGGCCCGTCGGAGAGCCACAGGGGTCGCAGCCCGATGCCCTCCAGGGGCGTGGTGGTGGTGAAACCGCCCCCGGAGACGAGTCGGACCTTCTCCTCAAGGCTGAGCTCAGCGACGAGTTCGCTCGGTCGCCTACTGGTGGTCATGCGGGCCTCTCGTGGTTCTCTCGGTCCGACAGTGCCGCGCGCTCTCGGCGCCGCCGTGCCTGTAGGTCGGGGTCGGGCACCGGGGCGGCCAAGAGCAGCCGCCGAGTGTAGGGGTGTGCGGGGTCGGAGGTGACGGTGTCGCCGTCCCCGGACTCGACGATCTCCCCGCGGTACATGACCGCCACGCGGTGGCTGATGTGCCGGACCACGGCCAGGTCGTGGGAGACGAACAGGTAGGAGACCCCGGTGGTCTCCTGGATCTCGGTGAGCAGCCGCAGGATCCTCGCCCGGTTGGACAGGTCCAGGGCCGAGACGGCCTCGTCGCAGACGATGAGCCGGGGCTCCAGCGCCAGGGCGCGGGCGATCGCGATGCGCTGCCTCTGCCCTCCGCTGAACTCGCGCGGCAGGCGTCGGCCCGCGTCGGAGGGCAGGGCCACCCGCTCCAGGAGCTCGGCGATCCGCCTGCCGGCCTCCCCACCGGTCCGCCCCCGCGCCGTCAGGGGCTCGCCGAGGATCGCCTCGATCGTCATCGACGGGTTCAGGGAGCTGTAGGGGTCCTGGAAGACGACCTGGATCTGGTCGCTGAGCGCGCGCCGTTGGCGGCGCGAGAGCCCCGAGATCTCCCGGCCGCGGTAGCCGATGCCGCCGGAGGTCACGGGGGCCAGGCCCAGGATGGCGCGGCCCAGGGTGGTCTTGCCCGACCCCGACTCGCCCACCAGCCCCACGGTCTCGCCCTCGCGGATGTCCAGGCTCACCCCGCGCAGCGCGAGGAAACCGCTGGAGCGCAGGCCCCGGCCGGGGTAGCGCACTTCGACGTCTCGTACGTCCAGCAGGGGATCGGTCACGGGGTCACGCCCTTCCGGTCGGTCGGGGCCAGCGGGCCCCGGGCACCGCCGCCGTCGAGGATGGAGTCCAGCAGCGACCGCGTGTACGGGTGCCGCGCCCGGTGGAAGATCTCTCGGGTGGGGCCGGTCTCCACGATGTGGCCCGACCGCATGACCGAGACCCGGTCGCACAGGTCGGCGACGACACCGAAGTCGTGCGTGACCAGCAGAACGCCCATGTCCAGGTCCTGCCGCAGGTCGCGTAGCAGGTCGAGGACCTCGGCCTGCACGGTCACGTCCAGGGCGGTGGTCGGTTCGTCGGCGATGAGCAGCGCCGGTTCGGTGGAGACGGCGCCCGCGATGAGGACGCGCTGGGCCATGCCTCCCGAGACCTGGTGCGGATAGGAGGAGAAGGTGCGCTCGGGATCGGGGATGCCCACGCGTTCGAGCAGTTCCAGGGCCCGTGCCCGAGCGGCCCGCCGGTCCATGCCGAGGCACACCCGCAGGGGTTCCACCAGCTGGGAGCCGATGGTGAAGGACGGATCCAGGTTGCTCATGGGCTCCTGCGGAACGTAACCGATGCCCCGGCCGCGGATCCGCGCCAGGGCGCTCTCCCCACCGGTGACGAGGTCCTCGCCGTCGAAGGACACCGAGCCCTCCAGCACCCGTCCTCCTCGGGAGAGCAGGCCCATGACGGCGAAGGCGGTCTGGGTCTTGCCCGACCCCGACTCCCCGACCAGTCCGTGGACCTCGCCGCGGCCGACGCTCAGGTCGACCCCGTGCACGACCTCCGTGATCCCCGCCGGGGTCCGGTAGCCCACGCGCAGACCCCGTACCGTCAGGAGTTCCCGTCCGGCGTCCGCTTGCTCCGCGCCGTGGCGGATCGGTGCGTGCGCGGCCTCCCGGGAACCGTTCTCCTTGTCCCCTTCCCCGTCCCCGCGGCCCTCGGCCGAGCGGTTTCCGCCCTCCAGTTCGTCGCGCAGGGTGTTGGCCAGCATCGCCAGGGCGACGCTGGTCAGGGCGATCGTCAGCGCGGGCCAGAGCAGCAGCATCGGGGCGCGGTAGATGTTCGCGAACCCCTCGTTGAGCATGCCGCCCCACGTGGGCACGGAGGAGTCCCCCAGCCCGAGGAACTCCAGCCCCGACTGGACGGCGATGGCCGTGCTGGTCACGATGGCCGCCTGGACGATGATCGGCGCGCGCACCACGGCCAGGATGTGCCGCCCCATGATCCTGGCGTCCCCCAGCCCGGAGACCCGGGCCGCGTCGACGTAGAGTTCCTCCCTCACCGAGGAGACCAGGCTGTACACCAGGCGGAAGAAGACCGGTGACAGGATCACCCCGAAGACGGCCATGGACAGCCACACCGAAGGACCCAGGACCGCGCGCGCCGCGAGCAGGACCACGATGGCGGGCAGCGACATGACCAGGCTCGTCAGCCAGGTGGAGACGGTGTCGAACCAGCCCCCGTAGTAGCCCGCCAGCATTCCTCCCGCCACTCCCAGCACCAGGGAGACGGCCAGGGCGAGCAGCGCGGCCAGGACACTGACCCGGGTCGCCACCAGCAGCCGTGAGAGGACGTCGCGTCCCGCCCCGTCGGTGCCGAGCGGGTACTCGCCCCCGGGGGCCGACAGGATGTCGTACAGCGAGGAGTGGTTGGGGTCGCGCGGGGCCAGCGGCTCCCCGAGGACCACGACGATCGCGACCGAGAACAGGAAGGCCAGCGACACGGCCGAGGCCGGGTTGGCGAACAGCCTGGCGAGGAGCCCTCGTCCCGGGGCCCGTCGCCGCCGTGCGGTCTCCTGGGTCATGACAGCCTCACCTTCGGGTTCAGGGCGGCCTGGCAGAGGTCGATGAGCAGGTTGACGACGATGACGAGGGCGGCCGTCACCAGGACCAGCCCCAGGACCAGGGGGATGTCGCCGTTCCCGGTGGCCTGGACCGAGAGCTGTCCCAGGCCGGGGATGGAGAAGACCTGTTCCACGATCACCGCTCCGCCCAGCAGGCCGATGAACTGCACGCCCAGGACGGCCAGGGCGGGCCCCGCCGAGTTGCGCAGCACGTGCTTGAGGACCACACGACGGAAGCCCAGGCCCCGGCTGCGCAGGGTGCGCACGTAGTCGCGGTCCAGCGCGTCGATGACCGACCCGCGGATCTGCTGCGCCACCGCGGCCACCGCGCTCGCCGAGAGCGCGAGGACCGGAAGCGTGACCGAGGACAGCCATCCGCCCGGGGAGTGGTCCAGGGGTATGTAGCCGGTGGCCCGGAACCATCCCAGCTCGATGGCGAGGAGCACCACGAGTCCGAGTGCGATCAGGAATCCCGGGACGGCGAAGCCGAGCAGGGCGAGAACCTGGACCGCGCGGTCGATCCAGCCCCGGCGGACGGCGGCCAGCACACCCAGGGCCACGGCCACGACCGTGGCGACCACGGTGGCGCCGATGACCAGTGAAAGGGTGACCCCCAGACGGTCGGTCACCTCGGTGAGCACCGGCTGTCGGCTGAACCAGGCGGTTCCGAGGTCGCCGGTCGCGGCCTGGCCCAGCCATGAGGAGTACTGCTCCCACAGGGGGCGGTCCAGGCCGAGTTCGGCGGCTCTCCGGTCCACCTGGTCCTGCGTGGCGTTGGGGCCCATGATGCGGCGGGCGATGTCGCCTCCGCCCGCGTACAGCAGCGCGTAGGCCACGGTGGTGATGAGGAAGAGGAGCACGCCGCCCGAGAGCAGGCGGCGGAGTGCGAATCTGAACACGGGCTTCGTCCAGGGAACTTGCGGAAGAGGTGATGCGGGAGGCCCGGACGGACCTCCCGCATCACCGTCCTCAGGACTGCGGGCGGATGTCGTACAGGTTCGGGTAGGCGTTGGTGGCCAGGGTGTCGACCTCGACCCCCTCACTGGTCGCGAAGGCGGCGTCCACCCGGTAGAACGGCGCGAACCAGGCCTCCTCCACCAGGTAGGTGTTGATGGCGCGGGCGGCCTGCTCCTGATCGGCGCCGTACTGGAGCTCCTCGATCAGGGCGTCGAGTTCGTCGGTCTGCGAGTCGAGCGGGTTGAACTGGGCCCCGGGCGCCACCATGAACCGGACGAGCTGCCAGTCGGGGTTCTGCTCCAGGCTCATCATCGCGGCCGGGTACTTGGGCGCGAGCATGTCCGCGAAGAAGTTGTTGCCGGAGTCGGTGTGCTCGGCGACGATCCCGATGTCGTTGAGCTGCTGTTCCAGCAGCGTGTAGGGCGTGCTGCCCAGGGCGGTCGACATGGGCATCTCCAGGACGAACCCGTCGCCGTAACCGGCCTCCTCCAGCAGCTCCCGCGCCCTTTCCGGGTCGTAGTCGTAGTACTCCTCCAGTTCGGGGTCGAACCCCATGGAGTGCTCCGGGAAGACCTGGGACGTCACCGAGCCGTAGCCGCCCTGAAGGGCTTCCAGCATCGCGTACCGGTCCACGGCGTGGTTGATGGCCTGGCGGACCCGGGGATCGCTCAGCGCCGGGTTCATGTCACCGGCCCGGTCGAACAGGAGCAGGCCCTGGAAGTCCAGTTCGACGGTGTGGATGTCCCAGCCCGCGGCCTCGACCTCGGGTCGGTTGTCGTTCGAGGCCAGCTGCGCGGCGTCGACCTCCCCCGCCTTGATCGCGTTGAGCGCGGCGGTCGGCTCCTCGTAGACGTTGATGACGAGCCTGTCGTAGTGCTGCGCCTCGGTGTCCCAGTGGTCCGGGTTCCGGGTGTAGACGTAGCCGGTGCCGGTGACCGTCGCCGACGTGTCCAGCAGGTACGGGCCCGACCCGACGGGCTCGCCGGCCAGGGAGTCGTCGCCCAGGGCCTCACCGCTCACCATGACCCCGGGGTCGCGCGCCAGGTAGTTCAGGAAGGCGGGGTCGGGTTCCGCCAGGGTGATCTCCAGGGTGTGATCCCCGGTCGCCTCGACGCCGGTCACATCCGCCAGGTAGATCGAGGCGGTGGCGCCGCTCTCCTGGAACGCCTCCAGGTTGTCCCGCGCGACTCGGGCGGTGAACTCGGAGCCGTCGCTGAAGGTGACGTCGTCGCGCAGTTCCATCGTCAGGACGGTGCCGTCCTCGTCGTAGGACCACTCGGTGGCCAGACGCGGTTCGACGTCCCCGTCCGGGGTGGCGCTCAGCAGCGTGTCGTACACGGCCTGGTAGAAGGGCGAGGCGTTGCCCCACTCGCGTCCTTCCAGGTCGAAGGTGGTGGGCGGCAGGATCGTTCCGATGGTCAGCGTGTCGGAGTCACCGGATCCGGCGCCCTCGCCGTTGGCGCACCCGCTCAGGGTGAGGGCCGCTAGGGCCATGACCACCAAAGTTTTCTTCTGGGACACGTTCTTGACTCCTTCGCGACTCTGGGGGAAGCGGCGATCCGCCGTGATGTCCAACACGTTAACTTAAAAACCAAGTGACCACTAGGCTTTTACCGTACTGTAATTTCCCAGGTGGAGACGGTGTGCGGCGTCTCGTGTCCTCCGAACGGGGGCGCTGAACTAGGCTGAGGCCCCACCGGATCCGGAAGGAGTCGTGAACAGATGACGGCGGTCCAGCCCCCCTCGGGCCGACGGGTCGGCAGGAAACGCGGGTCTTACGCCAAGAGCGAGCAGAAACGGCGCCTGATCCTGGAGGCCGCCTTCGAGGTCTTCGCCCAGGACGGCTACCGCTCCGGTTCGCTGCGCGACATCGCCGACCGCGTGCAGATGAGCGAGGCCGGGCTCCTGCACCACTTCCCGAACAAGAGCGCCCTGCTCGCGGCGGTGCTCGAACACCGGGATCAGCGCACGGCGGACTTCTTCGAATCGGATGACCCCGGAGACGCGAGGACGGGGCTCATCGGCATCCTCCGACTCACGGCCTACAACTCCTCGGTTCCGGGAATCGTCGAGCTGTACTGCACCCTCTCGGCCGAGGCCACCGCGCCCGCGCATCCCGCCCACGCTTACTTCGTGCGCCGCTACGACTGGATACGGGGGACGGTCACCTCGATCTTCGAGGCGCTTCGAGACCAGGGAGACCTGGTCGAGGGCGTCGACCCCGCCAGCGCGGCCCGCAGCACCATCGGCCTCTTCGACGGGCTCCAGGTCCAGTGGCTCCTCGACCGGGAGGCCGTCGACATGGTCGATGAACTCCGGGCCCACCTCTCCCGGCTCGTGAACTTCGAGGTCCCCGCCGTCCGGTAGACGGCGGTCGCGCGACCCCGCCCCGGGGCCGGTACCCGGTCGCCCCGGGCGGGGTCGTCTTCGTCGGGGCCTCAGCCGAGGTGGACGGTCCCGTCCTCGTCGACGCGCCAGTGCGGGTTGTGCGCGATCTCCCAGACGACGCCGTTCGGGTCCGCCACGTGGGCGTGGAACACGCCGCCGAACGCGCCCTCCTGCGGCGGCTTGAGCACGGTCCCCCCGGCGGTCGCCATCGCGGCCACCAGGTCCCGCACCTCCTGTGGTCCGCCGACGTTGTGGGCCAGGGTCAGCCCCGAGGGCGCGACGGGAGCGTCGCCGGCGCCGCCCAGGTCGCGGTCGAACTTCACGGCGTCGAAGAAGCCCAGCAGCAGCCCCGGGGCCACCTGGAAGAAGACGATCTCCTCCGCCACGTCCAGGCGCGGCTCCCAGCCCAGTCCTTCGACGTAGAAGCGGCGGACGGCCTCCAGATCGGCGGTGGCCAGGGTGATGAAGTGGGTGCGTTGTTCCATGGGTCGGTACCTTCCCACCAACGGACGACGATCCTCCACGGCCTCCCGGCGCGGAAGAAGATCGTCTCCGGGGCGGGCCGGGGCTAGAACCGGGTTCGGTCGGTGTGGTCCACTACTGGACATGTTCGCGATCACAGCAGCACGCTCGTCCTTCGAAGACCCCCTCTCCGCGCTGGAGGCGGGTGAACGCCCCGACCCCGAACCCCGCGACGGGTGGACGGTGGTCGACGTCAAGGCCGCCTCGCTCAACCACCACGACCTGTGGAGCCTGCGCGGGATCGGCCTTCCCGCCGAACGCCTTCCGATGATCCTGGGCTGCGACGCCGCCGGGATCGACGAGGACGGCAACGAGGTCGTCGTCCACGCGGTCGTCGAGGACGGTGGCTCTCGCCCCACGATCCTGTCCGAGAAGTACGACGGCGCGTTCGCCGAGCGGATCCTCGTGCCCCGGGCCAACCTGCTGCCCAAGCCGCCGGAGCTGTCCTTCGAGGAGGCGGCCTGCCTGCCCACGGCCTGGCTCACCGCCTACAGCATGCTGTTCGGCAAGATCGACCTGCGTCCCGGGTCGACGATCCTCGTGCAGGGCGCGGGCGGCGGCGTGTCCGTGGCGCTGGTCCGGCTGGCCGTGCAGGCGGGGCACCGGGTGTACGTGACGAGTCGCGACGAGGGCAAGCGCAAGAAGGCGCTGGACATGGGCGCGTACGCGGTGGTGCAGACGGGGGACCGGCTGCCCGAGCGGGTGGACGCGGTGTTCGAGTCGGTCGGTCAGGCCACCTGGGCGCACTCGGTGCGCTCCCTCAAGCCCGGCGGGGCCATCGTCATCTGCGGCGCCACCAGTGGTGAGGCGCCCCCGGCCGAGCTGACCCGGCTGTTCTTCCTCCAGTTGCGGGTCATCGGTTCGACGATGGGCACCAAGGAGGAGCTGGCGACCCTGACGGAGATGTGCGCCCGCACCGGGGTGCGGCCGGTCATCGACCGGGTGCTGCCGCTGGACCGGGCGGCCGAGGGCTTCCGTGCGATGGCCGAGGGCGCTCTGTTCGGCAAGGTCGTCTTCACGGTCTGACGGGGCGGGGAGCGCTCCGGGCGCTCCCGGCGCGCTGCCCGTCGGAGGTCGGTGCAGGGCCTCGTCCCGTCGGTGTCGGTCCTGCGCCTCCCGGGTGCCCGGGAGGGTGGCGCCGACCGTGCCGCGTTCGCCGGCCGCGGGCGCCCCCGCCGGGGATCGGGTGGGGAGCACTCCCCACGCGCAAGGGCGGGGCGCCTCGGCGCCCCGCCCCTCATCGCGATTCCGCGAACGCGACCTGCGGCCTACTCGTCGTCGTCCTCCTCGTCGCGGCGACGCTTGCGCTTGGGCCCGCCCTCGCGGCCCGGTCGCAGCAGCGCCTCGGCCAGGGCCAGCACGGTCTCCTCCAGGGAGGAGAAGCGCTTGGTGATGTCGTCGTGGGAGTTCTCGACCGCCTCGGTGATCGTCTCCTCCAGCTCGTGCCGGTCCGGGCGCTGCTTCAACTCGCGCAGCACCGGGGAGACGGCCGAGGTGACGTGCTCGTCGATCTCGTCCAGCTTGGAACCGTGGTCGATCTGCGGGCGGTCGACCAGCTGGCTCAGGCGGCGGTGCAGCTCGCTGACCTCCATGGTCTGCGGGAGCTGGTTGAGGCGCTGGTTGAGCGCCTCCAGCCGGTCGTCCACGGCCTCCAGACGGCCGTCGACCCCGTCGAAGTGCCCGCTGACGCCGTCGAACTGGCCCTCGACCCCGTTGACCCGACCGTCGATGCCGTCCAGGCGGCCGTTGATGCCGTCCATTCGGCCGTCGATGCGGTCGATCTTGCCTTCGATGCCCTCGAACTGGCCCTCGAAGTGCCCCTCGAAGGTGTCGAAGCGGTCGGTGAGCCGACCCAGCTCGTGGTCGACCTTGCCGGTGATCTGGGAGAGGTGGTTGTCCACCTTCCCGGTGAGGGACTCGCGCTGACGCTCCAACCGCTCGTCCAGGGCGATCCGGTGCGCCTCCACCTGCTCGGTGAGCGCCTCGGTGAGGGTCTGGGACCGGTCCTCGGCGTCGGTGGCGAGCCGGGCGGAACTCTCCGCCACGAACGTCCGCAGCTCCTCGAAGCCGGTGGTGACGCGCTCGGAGTCCTCGGTGATCCGTTCGGCGAGGGAGTCGGCGCGCTCGGTGAAGGACGCGCTCATCCGCTCGGCGGTGGCCTCGGAGCGCTCGCGGGCCTCGGTGCGGCCCAGCTCCATCTGCTCGTTGATCTCGGCCAGGCGCTGGCGCAGGTGGGTGCGCAGCTCCAGGAGCGAGGTCTCGTGGTCCTTGCGCAGACCACCGACCGCGCCGGTGACGTCGGCGACGGCCGCGGTGGCCTCGGCGTGGTTCTCCTCGGCGAGGGTCGTCAGGTGGGTGACGCTCTCGGTGACCTTGGCGGCCAGGGTCTCGTGCCGTTCGACGAGGTCGTCGTGGCGCTCGCCGGCGGCGGTGGCCAGGGCGTTCAGCTCGCCGTTCAGCTCGCCGGTGTTCTCCTGGAGACGGGTGAGCAGCGCCTCGTGCCGCTCCTCCAGGGCGGTGCCCAGCTCGGCTGCCTTGGCGTCGGCCTGCTCGGTGAGCGCGGTGCGCAGTTCCTCGGTGCGCTCGACCAGGTCCGTGCGGGCCTCGCCCAGGGCCTCCGTCAGGGCGGCGCGGCCCTCGGTGACGGTGGTGGACAGTTCCTCGCGGGTGGTGGAGACGGCGTCGGCCAGTTCGGCGGCCTTGGTGTCGGCCTGTTCGGTGAGGGTGGTGCGGGCCTCGCCGAGCGCGGTGGACAGTTCCTCGCGGGCGGTCGTGACCGCCTCGGTCAGCTCGGCGGCCTTGGCGTCGAGGGCCCCGGCGAGCCCGGCGCGCGTCTCTCCCAGCGCGGTGGACAGTTCCTCGCGGGTGGTCGAGACGGCGTCGGTCAGTTCGGCGGCCTTGGTGTCGGCCTGTTCGGTGAGGGTGGTGCGGGCCTCGCCGAGCGCGGTGGACAGTTCCTCGCGGGCGGTCGTGACCGCCTCGGTGAGTTCGGCGCGGTTCTCCGACAGCGCCTCGGCGAGTTCGGTGTGCCGGGTGCCGGAGACCTCGGCGAGCGCGTTCAGCGACGTCTCCACGGCCTCGGTCTTGGCGGTGAGCGCGGACAGGGCGCCGTCGAGCGCGTCGAGCCTGGACTCGAAGGTCTCGCTCAGCGAGGTCAGCCGCTCGCCCAGCTCGCCGACCTGGTCGGCCGTGCGGGTACCGGTCTCCGACATGCGCTGGAGACGGGTGAGCGCGGTGTCCAGGTGGCCGGCGATGCGGTGGGTGTCCGCCCGCAGGGACGGCATGTCCGACAGCGGCTTGACCTGGCGGCCGACGACCTCGATGTGCTCGGCCAGGGTCTCGGCCCATTCCGGGGGACGGGCGAGGAAGTCGTCGATCCGGCCGTTGACCGCGGTGACCGACTCGGCGAGCCCGACGAGCTCGCGCTCGCGCAGCTCACGCAGGAGCCACTCCATGCCTTCGAGGCGCTGGCGCATCTCCTCGTTGACCGCGCCCATGGACTTCTGCTCGGAGTCGTGCTCGTGGGCCGCCTGGGAGAGCAGGTCGCGCATGCGGTCGGAGATCCCGGCCTGACCTCCCCCGTTGAGGAAGTTGTGATTGGTCTGTTCCACCGAGGTGCTCCTTGTTGTCTCTGGCGCTCCCGACACCTGGCCCGGGGGAATGGACGGTGGGTGTTCCGGGCAGGTCGGGTTCTCGATGGTCCCCGGATGGGTGGCACTCCCGCAGCCGTTCGTGCCCCAATGTGATCAGAGTGTGACTGTGCGTATGCGAGAGAGGCGAAGATGGAACGTCGACCGAACCGCGTTGCGGATCACTCACGCACGGCCTTCCGGATGAACCCATGAGAAGGGAGGGAATCGCCCGGCCAGTCTAACGACACGGAGCGCCTTCGCCCCAGGGAGCGGCGAAAGATCTCGCTCCACGAGATAACGATCCGATACCTCGCGTTCCACGCTGGGTGACCGTCGCGACGTCGGGTGATCCAGGGCGTCGTCCCTGGTCATGTAAGGGACGAACCGACTGTGCGCGGTCGTTTCCGGGACGGCCGTCCCCGGCGGGAGGGTCAGGCGGCGGGGAGTTCGCGGCACAGGAGGGCGAAGGGGCGCTCCCCGACGCGGGTGAGGACCACCGTCGCCGACTCCGGGCCGGAGGCCCTGAGGTCGCGGCGCAGCTTCTCGGTGTCCACCGCCGACCCCCGTTTCATCACCGTCACCGTCCCCACCTTGCGCTCCCGCAACGCCGATCGCAGGCGCTTCAGGGAGAACGGCAGCACCTCGGTCACCTCCAGTACCCGCCACAGCGGCGAGCGCACCGCCTCATCGGCCGTGAAGTAGGCGATCCGCTCGTCCAGCAGCGCCCCGTTCACTCGGGCGACCGCCTCGGCGACCAGGTGTGAGCGGACCACCGCGGGGTCCGGGTCGTACAGGTAGCGTCGGGCCGCCCCCACCGGGGCCGGTCCCAGGCCGGGTTCCTCGTCCAGGCGGGTCCGCGCGCCGTCGCGCTCGGACAGCACCGTCGCCCGGCGCCGCGGCCCCCCGGCCAGGTCGCCGAACCACAACGCCGCCTCCTTCAGTTCGCCGTCCACCGAGATCCACTCGGTGTCCGCCCCGGCGGGCAGCACCTCGTGCGGGATCCCCGGCGCCGCCTTCAGGCAGGCCGCGGCCGAACCCTCCGCCAGCCCGACGGCCACGTCCCACGGCGGCGAGTAGGCCGCCGGATCGAACACCCGGCCGCGTCCGCCGCGCCGTGCCGGGTCGCACACCAGCAGGGGGTAGGCGCCGGGGGCGACCTCCGTGACGTCCCCCTCGCGCACCCGGGCCACGTCGCCCAGCCCCAGTGCCGCGATGTTGGCCCGTGCCACCGCCACGGTCAGCGGGTCCAGGTCGACGCCCTCCACCGGGACGCCCCGGCCGGCCAGGGCCAACAGGTCGGCACCGATCCCGCAGCACAGGTCCCCGGCCGGGCCCGGACCCACCGTGGAGATCCGCTCGGCGCGGTGGGCGGCCACCGAACCCCGGGTGGACTGCTCCAGACCGTTCGGGGTGAAGAACATCCGATCGGCGAGGGCACCGAACTTGACGCGCCCGCGAACGCGCAGCGAAATCTGCGTCAGGATCGCGTTCACCAGCTCGGAAACGGGTAGATCGGGGTCGAGGCCGGCCACCCGTGGGTCCTCGCGCAACCGGGAGGCCGCCGCCAGCGCGTCCCGGGTCGCCTCGGCGTCGTCCACCGACGCCAGCAGCTCACGGCCCGCGTCGGTCAGCAGGGCCTCGAACGCGGGCACGCGCATGGGTCTCCCTCACAGGATGGGTCCACCCGGCGATGCCGGTTCACCGACGCCACCGACCAGGGGTCACGGTCACATTTCCATTCTGGCACTCTCGGGGGTAGAGTGCTAATCGCGACGAGGCCGGTCTGGCACCCGCGACGACAGACCGCCGCGGTCGCCCCTTTTCCTTAACCGGTCCGTGCCTTCGCACGGGCCGAAGTGGACACCGAAACTTTGAAGGGGGAGGTCACACAGTGTCGACCGCCACCAAGACCGTGCTGAAGCCGCTTGAGGACCGTGTCGTGGTCAAGGCCCTGGAGGCCGAGCAGACCACCGCTTCCGGTCTGGTCATTCCGGACACCGCCAAGGAGAAGCCCCAGGAGGGCGAGGTCCTCGCGGTGGGCCCGGGCCGTTGGGACGACGAGGGTGACAAGCGCATCCCGCTGGACGTGAAGGTCGGCGACGTCGTCCTCTACAGCAAGTACGGCGGCACCGAGGTCAAGTACGACGGCCAGGAGTACCTGGTCCTCTCCGCCCGCGATCTCCTCGCGGTCGTCGAGAAGTAGTCCTCGACACGGCCCGTCAGTACGGGTCCGGAGCATTTCCGCGCATCCCGCACCGGTCGGCATCTCGCCGGGCGGGCGGGATGTTCGCTTTCGACCAGGCCTAAGAGGAAGAACCACATGCCGAAGATCCTGGAGTTCGAGGACGACGCCCGTCGCGCCCTTGAGCGGGGCGTCGACCGCCTCGCCGACGCCGTCAAGGTGACGCTCGGCCCGCGCGGCCGCAACGTCGTCATCGACAAGAAGTTCGGCGCCCCCACCATCACCAACGACGGTGTGACCGTCGCGCGTGAGATCGAGCTGGAGGACCCCCACGAGAACCTGGGCGCCCAGCTGGTCAAGGAGGTCGCCACCAAGACCAACGACGCCGCGGGTGACGGCACCACCACCGCCACCGTGCTGGCCCAGGCGCTCGTACGCGAGGGTCTGCGCAGCGTGGCCGCCGGCGCCTCCCCGATGTCCCTGAAGAAGGGCATCGACGCCGCCGCAGTACGGGTGTCCGAGATCCTCCTGGAGCGCGCCCGCCCCGTCGAGGAGCGCGCGGACATCGCGTACGTCGCCACCAACTCCGCCCAGGACGAGCAGATCGGCGACCTGATCGCCGAGGCGTTCGACAAGGTCGGCAAGGACGGTGTCATCACCGTCGAGGAGTCCCCGACCTTCGGTCTCGACCTGGAGTTCACCGAGGGCCTCCAGTTCGACAAGGGCTACATCTCCCCCTACTTCGTCACCGACGGCGACCGCCAGGAGGCGGTGCTGGAGGACGCGCAGATCCTCATCAGCCAGGGCAAGGTCTCTAGCCTCAACGAGCTCCTGCCGCTGCTGGAGAAGATCGTCCAGAACAAGAAGCCGCTGCTCATCATCGCCGAGGACATCGAGGGCGACGCCCTGGGCGCCCTGGTGCTCAACAAGATCCGCGGCACCCTGAACGTCGCCGCGGTCAAGGCGCCCGGCTTCGGCGAGCGCCGCAAGGCCATGCTCCAGGACATCGCGATCCTCACCGGCGGTCAGGTCATCGCCGAAGAGGTCGGCCTCACCCTGGAGAACGCGGACCTGGAGGTGCTGGGCAACGCCCGCCGCATCACCATCACCAAGGACACCACCACCATCGTGGACGGTGCCGGTGAGCAGTCCGAGGTCGCCGACCGGATCGCGCAGATCCGCAAGGAGATCGAGGCCAGCGACTCCGACTGGGACCGCGAGAAGCTCCAGGAGCGCCTGGCCAAGCTGGCCGGCGGCGTCTCGGTGCTGCGCGTCGGAGCGGCCACCGAGGTCGAGCTCAAGGAGAAGAAGCACCGCCTTGAGGACGCCATCTCGGCGACCCGAGCGGCCATCGAGGAGGGCATCGTCGCCGGCGGCGGCGCCTCCCTGGTGCACGCCTCCACGGCCCTGGACGACCTGGGCCTGACCGGCGACGAGGCCACCGGTGTGGGCATCGTCCGCCGCGCCCTGGTGCAGCCTGCCCGCTGGATCGCCGAGAACGCCGGCGCCGAGGGCTACGTGGTGGTCCACCGCATCTCCGAGATGGAGGTCGGGCAGGGCTACAACGCCGCCAAGGGCACCTACGGCGACCTGGCCGCCGAGGGCATCATCGACCCGGTCAAGGTCTCCCGCTCGGCCGTTCAGAACGCCGCGTCCATCGCGGGCATGCTGCTGACCACCGAGGTGCTGGTCGCCGACAAGCCCGAGGACGAGGCCGACGACGGCCACGGCCACGGCCACTGACGGACCCGATCCGTTCGCGGACGTCGACGGTGGGCCGGCCCGGGGGTATCCGGGACCGGCCCACCGGCCTGTGCGGGCCGTGACCCGAGGTCGCGGAGGGGCGTCCTCAGGAGCCTCGGAGGGTGCTCCCTATCACGCGGGTCTCACGTTCGGCCGTGAGTCCGGTACCGTTTTGGGGTGAAT
This sequence comes from Nocardiopsis sp. N85, assembly GCF_028882275.1. Classification (GTDB taxonomy): domain Bacteria; phylum Actinomycetota; class Actinomycetes; order Streptosporangiales; family Streptosporangiaceae; genus Nocardiopsis; species Nocardiopsis lambiniae. Next base: position 85,874 of record NZ_JARBUT010000002.1, on the reverse strand, counting down.
TTTCCAAAACGTGACCATTCCGTAGTTGGCGATTGGGGCGGTCAAGTCGGTCGGCGGGGGCATGATCACTAGCGTGACGGATGCAAACGCCCGGGGGGGCGTTACCGCGCAGCGGCCAGGGACACCAGGGGAACCCGATCCCACCTCACGCGATACCGGCCTGAACAGCCTGGGATCGCGTGCGGTCCGAGGGGAGGACGGGGCCATGGACTCGCTCCTCCGAGAGGTCCGCCCCATGGTGGTCCGTTACTGCCGGGCCCGGCTGGCCCGGGTCTCCGGGCTGGCCCACTACTCCGACGACGTGGCCCAAGAGGTCTGCATCGCCCTGCTCTCGGCGGTTCCCCGCTACCAGGATCGGGGCCGGCCCTTCGCCTCCTTCGTCTTCGGGATCGCCGCGCACAAGGTGGCCGACACCCTGCGCGGTGCCGGCAGGGTCGAACTGGTCTCGACCGACACCGTTCCGGACCACCCCGACGAGGCGCCCGGCCCGGAGGAGGCGGCGGTGCGGGTCATCGAGGCCCAACGCGCCAGGGAGCTGCTCGAAGAGCTCCCGGAACTACAGCGCACACTGCTGATCATGAGGGTGATCGCAGGACTGACAGCGGATGAGACGGGACATGTACTTGGAATGTCGGCGGGTGCGGTACGGGTCGCCCAGCACCGGGCTATCGCTCGGCTTCGGCAGGTGGCCGTGGCGAACCGACTCCTCCCCTGAACACGCCGGCCGCCCCGGAGAGGGGCCTCGGCCCTGTCCCGACCGTCCCCGCCCCCACGCCCTCGTGGCCTGCCGGGCCGTGGGCCCGATCCGGTACCGTCCGCGCGGACGCCACTGACGTACGGGCGACACCGACGTACGGGTGTCGTCGGCGCCGCCCACACGGGGTGCGCCGCCCTGTGGAGGGAAGAAGGCCCCCGTGCCGGGGTGTTGACCTGGGCAGGGCCCTTCCCGTTCGCGCGGCCCGTCCCAAACCGTGAGACTGCTCACTTTCCCGTCCCGGTGGCGGGGAGAACACCCCGTTCCCCCCGAGCCGCCCGGACCGACGACCTAGGATGAGACGACACGCGGGGGCGAGCACCGCGGGCGCGCCGGAGGGCCGGCGGGCCGGAGCGAGCAGCGGAGGTTGTGTCATGGGTCAGGAGAACATCGGCGACTACGGGGACAAACTGCTGCCGCCGGGGTTGACCTACGACGACGTACTGCTCGTACCGGCCTACTCCGACATGCAGCCCGGCGAGGCGAGCACCGCCACGCGCCTGTCCCGCAACATCCGCCTCAACATCCCGCTGCTGTCCGCCGCCATGGACACCGTCACCGAGGCCCGCATGGCCGTCGCGATGGCCCGCCAGGGCGGCGCCGGCGTCCTGCACCGCAACCTCTCCGCCGAGGACCAGGCCGCCCAGGTCGACCTGGTCAAGCGCTCCGAGGCGGGCATGGTCACCGACCCTGTCACCTGCAAGCCCGAGGACACCCTCGCCGAGGTCGAACGCCTCTGTTCGCACTACCGGATCTCCGGCGTCCCCGTCACCGACGAGACCGGCCGTCTGGTGGGCATCGTCACCAACCGGGACATGCGCTTCGAGAGCGACCGCACCCGCCTGGTCCGCGACGTCATGACCACCGAGAACCTCGTCACCGCGCCCGTCGGCGTCACCCGTGAACGGGCCTTCGAGCTGCTGCGCCACAACAAGGTGGAGAAGCTCCCGCTGGTCGACGCCGAGAACCGGCTGCGCGGCCTCATCACCGTCAAGGACTTCATCAAGAGCGAGCAGTACCCCAACGCCACCAAGGACGCCGACGGCCGCCTCATCGTCGGCGCCGCGGTCGGCGTGGGTCCCGAGGCCACCGAGCGCGCCAAGCTGCTGGTCGAGGCCGGTGTGGACTTCGTCGTCGTGGACACCGCCCACGGCCACTCCGCCGGCATGGCCGAGATGGTCGCCAAGCTCAAGGCCAACTCCCGGGCCGACGTCGTCGCCGGCAACATCGCCACCCACGCCGGCGCCCAGATGCTCGTCGACGCCGGCGCCGACGCCGTCAAGGTCGGCGTGGGCCCCGGCTCCATCTGCACCACCCGCGTCGTCGCCGGTGTGGGCGCCCCGCAGCTCACCGCCATCCTGGAGGCGGCCAAGGCGTGCGGCCCCGCCGACGTCCCGCTCATCGCCGACGGTGGTCTCCAGTACTCCGGCGAGATCGCCAAGGCCATCGCGGCCGGCGCCAGCAGCGTCATGCTCGGCAGCCTGCTGGCCGGTGTCGAGGAGAGCCCCGGTGAGCTGATCTTCATCAACGGCAAGCAGTTCAAGGCCTACCGGGGCATGGGCTCCCTGGGCGCGATGCGCGGCCGTTCCTTCTCCAAGGACCGCTACGCCCAGGCCGAGGTCTCCTCCGAGGACAAGCTCATCCCCGAGGGCATCGAGGGCCAGGTGCCCTTCCGGGGCCCGCTCCAGGCGGTCTCCCACCAGCTCGTCGGTGGTCTGCACCAGTCCATGTGGTACGCGGGCAGCCGCACCCTGGACGAGCTGCGCGAGCGCGGTCGGCTCATGCGCATCACCAGCGCCGGCCTGCGCGAGAGCCACCCGCACGACATCAAGATGACCGTCGAGGCGCCCAACTACAACGCGCGCTGACACCACGCCGTCACGGGCCGCCCGGAGCACCTCCCGGGCGGCCCGACCCGTTTCTCCGCCCTCACACGGCCATGATGCGCGGCGACGCGGTCCGCGGCCCTCCGGCGGAGCGATAGTGCTCCCAGGCGTCGGCGATCCGTCGCACGGCCGTGGCCAGGGTCTCCTCCGGGGCGAGGAACGGCAGGCGCAGCCACGCCTCTCCGCCGCCCCCGGCGCACAGCGCCGCCCCGGGCAGCAGGGCCACCCCGTGGCGCAGCGCGACCTGCGCGAACGACGCGGAGTCGCCGTGCGGCATGCGGACCCACAGCGTCTGCCCGCCCGTCGCGGGGGTGTACCGCCAGTCCGGCAGCTCACGGTCCAGCTCGGCCGCCAGCCGGTCGTGCCCGGTCCGCAGCTCCGCCCGGCGGCGCCGGACGAGCGCGTCGGGATCGCGCAGCAGCGACGCGGCGGCCAGCTGGGAGACGACGTCCCCGCCCATGTCGGACAGCGCCTTCGCGCGGCGCAGCCGCTCCATCACCGGTGGCCGCGCGCGGATCCATCCCACCCGCAGCCCGCCCCAGGCCAGTTTGCTCAACGAACCGACCGTGACGATCCGCTCCCCTCCCGGGTAGGAGGCCAGCGGACCGGGCGGCGACCCCTCGAACCCCAGGTCCACCATGGTCTCGTCGTCGACGACGAGCAGTCCGTGCGCCCCCGCCGCGGCGGCGATCCGCCGTCGGTACAGCGGAGCCAGGACCGTCCCGGTCGGGTTGTGGAACGAGGGCACCAGGTAGGTCAGGGCCGGCCTGTCGGCCATCGCGGCCAGCAGGGCGGGAACGTCCACGCCCTCGGGCCCGGTGTCGACCGTGCGCACCACCGCCGCCGCCTCGTCGAACAGCGCCAGCGCGCCCGGGTAGGTGGGACGTTCGGCGACCACGGTGTCACCGGGCAGGACGTGACAGCCCACCAGGAGGTCCAGCGCCTGCTGGGCGCCGCTGGTGACGAGCACCTCCTCGGGGGTCGTGGGCAGGCCGCGCACGGTGAACCGGTCGGCGATGGCCTCCCGGAGTTCCCGCAGGCCCGCCGGGTGGTAGCCGATGTCGTCGGAGAACCCGGCCAGCCGCCCGACCGCCTCCCGGTAGGCACGGCCCAGTTCGGGCGGCGGGGAGTCGGGGGCCGCGCAGGTCAACACCAGGGACGCCGGGGGAGGCTCCTCGAACATGCCGAGGAACGCCATGCCGTACCGCGGGACCCCGCCCGCGTCCGGTTCCGGCACGGCTCGCGGGGCCACGGCGGTGCCGCTGCCCCGGCGGCGGACCAGGACGCCCTCGTCGCGGAGCAGGTCGTAGGCGCGGACCACGGTGCCGCGGCCCACGCTGAGGTGCGCGGCGAGCGGCCGTTCGGCGGGCAGCCCCGTGCCCGGTGCGAGCGTTCCCTCCTCGGTCAGGGAGCGGATGCGGGAGGCGAGGAGTCGGTAGAGCGGGCCGCGCCCGGCCGCCCAGCGGCCGAGCAGGGAGGACAGGCCGTCGGCGCGGATCGGATCTCCCATGCGGCCAATTGTGCCGGATTGGCTCTGCCGGAGGGATCGGGCCCCGACCAGACTGGATCCCATGACGCACCCCGGCACGAGAACCGTCCACCAGCCCGTCCCCGCGACCGCGGGCAGCACCCCGCTGGGCGTGCCCCTCTATCAGGGGCACACCTTCTCCTTCGCCGACACCGACGCCATGGCCGAGGCGTTCCAGGGTCCGGGCGCCCCGTACGTGTACGCCCGCTACGGAAACCCGACCATCGACGCGCTGGAGAGCACGGTGGCCGACCTGGAGAACGGGGCGGGGGCGATCGCCTCCGCCTCGGGGATGGGCGCGATCTCGGCCACCCTCTGGGCCCTCCTCGACACCGGCGGCCACGTGGTCGCCCAGGACCGGCTGTACGGGGGGACCCAGGACCTGCTGGACGCGCTGCGCACCCGCTGGGGGATCGAGGTCACCCGGGTCGACGGCGGGGACCCGGAGTCCGTGCGCGCCGCGCTGCGCCCGGACACCCGCGTGCTGTTCCTGGAGACCATCTCCAACCCGACCGGGCAGGTGGTCGACCTGCCCGTGCTCACGGCGCTCGCCCGGGCCGTCGGCGCGACGACGGTCGTGGACAACACCTTCGCGACCCCGCTGCTGTGTCGACCCCTCGAACACGGGGCCGACGTCGTCGTCCACTCGGCGACCAAGTACATGGGCGGCCACTCCGACACCATCGGGGGTGTGGCGGTGTTCGCCGACCCCGACACCCTGGACACGGTGCGCTCGCGCACCGCCGAGTTCGGCGCCGTCATGGACCCCTTCGCCGCCTGGCTCGTCTCCCGCGGCCTGAGCACGCTCGCGGTGCGGATGGAGCGGCACTGCGCCAACGCGCAGGAGCTCGCCGAGCGGCTGGCGGCGCACCCGGCCGTCGCCCGGGTGCGCTACCCGGGCCTGCCCGAGGACCCCGGGCACGCGACCGCGCGACGGATCCTGGACGGCGGGTTCGGGGGAGTCCTCGCCTTCGACCTGGCCGGCGGGCTCTCGGCGGGCCGGTCGTTCGCCTCGCGGGTGAGGCTGGCCGCGCTCGCCCCCTCGCTGGGCGACGTCCGGACGCTGGTCATGCACCCGGCGACCACGTCGCACCGGCAACTGGACGCGGAGGGGTTGGCGGCGGCGGGGATCTCCGTCGGGCTGATCCGGGTCAGCGTGGGCATCGAGGACGTCGAGGACCTGTGGAGGGACCTGGAGCAGGCCCTGTCCTGAGGTGGGCCGCCCGGAGCACCTCCCGGGCGGTCCGACCCGTCCCCGGCCGTGGCCGGATAGACTCGCGACGGCAGTACAGGCACCGGTCATACGGCCGGGGCAGCACGTCAGAGGGGATCGAATCGTTGGCTCAGGTGGAGATCGGGCTGGGCAAGAACGGGCGCCGGGCCTACGAGCTCGACGAGATCGGCATCGTGCCGGCTCGGCGCACGCGCGACCCGGAGGAGGTGTCGATCGCCTGGCAGATCGACGCCTACCGGTTCGAGACGCCGCTCATGGTCAGCCCCATGGACAGCGTGGCCTCGCCGGAGACGGTCGTGGCCGTCGGCCGCCAGGGCGGTCTGGGCGTGCTCGACCTGGAGGGTCTGTGGACCCGCTACGAGGACCCCGCCCCCCTGCTGGCGGAGATCCGCGAACTCGGTGACGTCGCCGCCACCAAGCGGCTCCAGGAGATCTACTCCGCCCCCATCCAGGAGGAGCTGATCGGCCGCCGGATCGAGCAGATCCGCGACGCCGGCCTGGTCACCGCCGCGCGGCTGTCCCCGCAGCGCACCGCCCAGTACCACAAGGCGGTCGTCGACGCGGGCGTGGACATCTTCGTGATCCGCGGCACCACGGTCTCGGCCGAGCACGTGTCCGGGCGCGCCGAGCCGCTCAACCTCAAGCAGTTCATCTACGACCTGGACGTCCCGGTCGTCGTCGGCGGTTGCGCCACCTACACCGCCGCCCTGCACCTGATGCGCACCGGCGCCGCCGGCGTCCTGGTCGGGTTCGGCGGCGGTTCGGGTCACACCACCCGCTCCGTGCTGGGCGTGGCCGTGCCGATGGCCAGCGCCATCGGTGACGTCGCCGCCGCCCGCCGGGACTACCTCGACGAGTCGGGCGGCCGCTACGTGCACGTCCTCGCGGATGGTGGCATGACCACCAGCGGCGACATCGCCAAGGCCCTGGCCTGCGGCGCCGACGCGGTGATGGTCGGTTCACCGCTGGCCCGCGCCACCGAGGCCCCCGGCGGCGGTTACCACTGGGGGAGCGAGGCGCACCACGGTGAGCTGCCGCGCGGCGAGCGGGTGCACGTCGGCACCATCGGCGACCTGTCGTCGATCCTGCACGGGCCCGCGTCCACCAGCGACGGTTCCATGAACCTCATGGGTGCGCTGCGGCGCACCATGGCCACCTCCGGCTACACCGACCTCAAGGAGTTCCAGCGGGTCGAGGTCGTGGTCAACCCCCATCGCTGATCCGATGCTCTCCGCGAACGAGGGGCGTCCCGGGGAACCGGGGCGCCCCCGTCCGCGTTGTGCGGTCGAAACCCCCGTGAACGCGGTGTGCGACCATGATCCGGCCGTCGGCATACGAGTCCGACGCCCCCGATGGAAGGAACGACCTTGGGTGGAGGCACCCGCGGTACGAAGCGTGGCAAGGGCCCGCTCATCGCCGTCTGCGCGACCCTGGCGCTCTGCCTGTTGCTGACCGGCGGCGTGCTCTTCGTGGTCGACCGGCTCTCCCGGACGTTCGACGCCTGGCAGGTCCCCCCCGAGACGGCCGCCGGCCCGCTCGACGGCACCATCGAGACGCCTCCGCACGACGGGCTCACCGGTCCCCCCACGCCCGCCGAGGTCGATCCGGCCACGGGCGCCGAGGAGTCCCTGGCGGCGGGCGCCGACGAACGGTCCACCCCCGACGGCGCCGCGGAACGCCGCCCCGCCGACGACTGGCTGGAGCTGGTCTCAACGGCCACCTCCGTTCCGCCCCGTGCCCTGGAGGGTTACGCCGGCGCGCAACTGGCGCTCGCCGAGGAACTGCCCTCGTGCAACCTGTCGTGGCCGACCCTCGCCGGGATCGGGTTCGTGGAGTCGCGGCACGGCACCTACGCGGGCGGCGAGATCGGCCCGGACGGCACCACCACCGTCGACATCATCGGCATCCCGCTCGACGGCACCAACAACACCCAGGCCATCCCCGACACCGACGGCGGTCTCCTGGACGGGGACGCCGAATGGGACCGGGCCATCGGTCCGATGCAGTTCATCCCGAGCACGTGGGCCCGCTGGGGCGTCTCGGTGAGCGGTGGCGATCCCGACCCGCACCAGATCGACGACGCCGCCCTGTCCGCCGGGCGCTACCTGTGCGCGGGCGGCCGGGACCTGACCGTCGCCGCGGACTGGGAGGCGGCCATCCTGTCGTACAACCGGTCGTCGGAGTACGTGGCCGACGTGCTGGCCTACGCGCACGCCTACGCGGACGCGGCGGCCTGACCGGGGGTTCTCCCGGCGGCCCGGGGCCTCTCGGAGGGGCACCGGGAGGGGTTCCGCCCGGTGCCCGGCGTTCCCCGGCGCGGCGGGCGTCGCGCCTCGGGCGTCTCCTGCGCCGGCCTCCCGGACCCCGTGGGCGGCCGTGCCTCTGCACCTCCGCTGCGCTTCGGTCCGTGCGAGGGCGCCCGGGGAACGGGAACCCTCGCCCCTGTGCTGACGTCCTCGTTCCTCGGACGTTCGCTCCGGGCCTCCAGAACCCCCCAGGGCACGGAAGGGCGTTCGAGGGCGGCCCTACACCTCCTGGAGGACCCGGGTGGCGTGTTCGGTCGCGCCCGGGGCCAGACGGTCCAGCAGGGTGCGGGAGATGTCGAGCAGTTGGGCCTGCTGTTCCGGGCTGAGCAGGTCGAACATGTTCTCGCGCATGCTGCGCACGTGTTCGATGCCGGTCGTGCGCAGGGTGTCCATGCCCTTGTCCGTGAGCGTGGCGAACCAGCTGCGCCGGTCGGTCTCGCAGTGGACGCGCTCGACGAGCCCGGCCTCGGCGAGCTTGGCGACGGCGTGGGAGACGCGGCTGGGGCGGGTGTGGGTGATCTCGGCGAGTTCGCTCATCCGCAGGGAGCGCCGCTGCGCCTTGGAGAGCAGGACGAGCAGTTCGTAGTAGGTGAGCGGGAGGCCGGACGCCGCCTGTACGTCCCGTTCCACCCGTTGGTCGAGCAGCCGGAACGCCAGTGTGGCGGCGTCCCAGGTCCGCTCCTCGGCCGTGTCGAGGCAGCCCTGTTCGCTCATGCCGATATGCTACCACGCTGGATTGTTGCGCGCTGGAATGAATTGGCCTAGTCTCCCACTGAAAGTTCCAGTGCCGCATCATCCACATATATTCCAGTGCTGAATAATCCAGCTCTGGATCAATGTCAAGGACGTGCACCATGACCTCCCCGGAGTCCCGTACCGTCGCCGAGGCGCGCACCGCCGGACCGGCCGCCCTCGCCCTCCTGGCCACGGCCCACTTCACCCTGTCGCTCGACTTCAACGTGGTCTACATCGCCTTGCCCGAGATCGGCAGGGCCTTCGACCTGGACGACGCCGCCCTGCCGTGGGTGGTCAACGCCTTCGCCCTCGGCTACGGAGGTCTCCTCCTCCTGGGCGGGCGGGCCGTCGACCGCCTCGGCGCACGCCGCATGCTCGTGCTCGGCGCGCTCCTGCTGGGCCTGTCCTCCGTCGCCGGCGCCCTGGCCGACCACGCGGGCGTGCTCATCGCCGCCCGCGCGGCCCAAGGGGTCGGCGCCGCCGCCCTGTTCCCCGCCACCCTCGCCCTCATCGGCACCGCCTTTCCCGCGGGCCCCGCCCGCAACCGGGCGATGGCCGTCTGGGGATCGGCCGGCGCCGGCGGCGCACTCGCCGGCGGCGCCGTCGGCGGCGTCCTCGCCAGCGCCTTCGGCTGGTCCGCGGTGTTCTGGGCGATCGTCGTCCCCTCCCTGGCGGTGGCCCTGGCCGCTTCGCGCCTGCTCCCCGCCGACCGGCACCGCCCCGACCCGCGCGGGTTCGATCTGCCCGGCACCGCGCTGGTCACCGTCGGGGCGCTGCTGCTCGTGTTCGGGGTCTTCCGTCTCCAGACCTCGGGTTGGCTCTCCCTCGACGGCGGCGGTGTCCTCCTCCTCGGCCTCGCGGCACTGGCCGCCCTCGTCCCCGTCGAACGCCGCTCCGCCGACCCCCTGCTCCCCGCCACCCTGCTGCGCGACCGTCACCTCCCGGTGGCGATGGTCCTGATCCTCGTCCTGATGGGCGTCGTGGCCACGCTGCACTACGTGTACACGACCCACGTCCAGACCGTTCTGGGACTGGACCCGCTCGCCGCCGGCCTCGGCTTCCTGCCCCAAGGGGCGGCCGCGATGCTCGGCTCCGCCCTGCTGCTGCCCCGCCTGCTGGCACGGGGCGTGCGCACCGCACTGTTCGTCGGCACCGTCGGCGTCGGACTCACCTCCGCGGCCTTCGCCGTCGCCCTGGCCTTCGATTCGTACTGGGCGATGCTCCCCGTGGTGATCCTGCTCGGCCTCACGGCCGGTACCGTCTACCCGGTCGTGTTCACCGCCGCCGGCGGCGGGGTCGGCGAACGCGAACAGGGGGTGGCCTCCGCCGCCGCCTCCACCGCCCAGCAGATCGGCGGGGCCCTCGGTCTGACGGTGCTGGCCGCCGTCGCCGGCGTCTGGGGCGGGCTCGGCACGGCCGCCCTGGTCGGCGGAGCCGCCACCGTCGTCGTCGCCTTCGCGGCCCTGCTCCTGCCGCGTCCCGACCGGAGCTGACCGGACGCCGCGCGTGGCGTCCCCTGAGACGGCCGAGGGCCCGGTTAGCCTGGGGTCCTTCGGCCGCTCCGATGGGCGGGCCCCTCCGGCGGGTATGCGCCGGGGAGGAAGAACCATCGCGACGGAGGGACACACGGGTATGACGACCACCTGGATGGGACCGGAGGGGCGCGAGGACGCCTTGGCGGCGATGCGGGACGAGGAGTTCGACGTCCTCGTCGTCGGCGGCGGCATCGTCGGGGCGGGCATCGCCCTGGAGGCCGTCTCGCGCGGGCTGTCCACGGCTCTCATCGAGGCGCGCGACCACGCGTCGGGCACCTCCAGCAGATCCAGCAAACTCATCCACGGCGGCCTGCGCTACCTGGAGCAGTTCGACTTCGAACTGGTCCAAGAGGCGCTCCGGGAGCGCGGCCTGCTGCTCACCACCATCGCCCCGCACCTGGTGCGACCGGTGCCTTTCCTCTTCCCGTTCGCCCACCACTGGGAACGCTTCTACATCGGCGCGGGCGTGTCCCTGTACGACACCTTGGCCATGACCTCGCGGAACAACCGGGGACTGCCCTCGCACCGGCACCTGACGCGCGGCGGGGCGCTGCGGATCTTCCCCGCGCTCAAACGCGACGCGCTCGCCGGCGCGGTCCAGTACTGGGACTGCCAGGTGGACGACGCCCGCTTCGTCACCACCGTCCTGCGCACCGCCGCCGGACTGGGGGCGCGGATCGCCTCGCGGGTGCAGGCGGTGGGCTTCCTGCGCGAGGGCGAACACGTGGTCGGCGCCCGCGCCGCGGACCTGGAGAAGGGCGAGGAGATCTCCATCCGCGCCCGCCAGGTCGTCAACGCCGCAGGGGTCTGGACCGACGAGATCCAGGAGATGGTCGGCGGTCGCGGGCAGATCCACGTGCGCGCCTCCAAGGGCGTCCACCTGGTGGTGCCCCGCGACCGCATCCAGGCCTCCTCCGGGATGATCCTGCGCACCGAGAAGAGCGTGCTGTTCGTCATCCCCTGGGGCAGGCACTGGATCATCGGCACCACCGACACCGCCTGGGACCTGGACAAGGAGAACCCGGCCGCCAGCCGCGCCGACATCGACTACGTCCTCGATCACCTCAACCAGGTGCTGCGCACCCCGTTGAGCAGGGACGACGTGGAGGGCGTCTACGCGGGCCTGCGCCCGCTGCTGTCGGGGGAGTCGGAGGAGACCTCCAAGCTCTCCCGCGAACACGTGGTCGCCCATCCGGTGCCCGGACTGGTCCTCATCGCCGGCGGCAAGTACACCACCTACCGGGTCATGGCCAAGGACGCAGTGGACGCCGTCGCGCACGGCTTGGGCGGTGGGATCCCCAAGTCGGTCACCGACAAGCTCCCGCTGGTGGGAGCCTCCGGCTACTCGGCCCTGGTCAACCAGCGCCACCGGCTGGCCCGGGACACGGGGCTGCACGTCTCGCGCATCTCCCACCTGCTGCGCCGCTACGGCACCTGTGCCGACGACCTGCTCGACCTGATCAGGGAACGCCCCGACCTGGGCCGCTCGCTCACCGGAGCCGACGACTACCTGCGCGCCGAGGTGGTGTACGCGGTCCGCGCCGAGGGGGCCCGGCACCTGGAGGACGTCCTGGCCCGGCGCACCCGGATCTCCTTCGAGACCTGGGACCGCGGCATCGCCGCGGCCGAGGAGGCCGCCGAACTCATGGCCGAACCGCTGGGATGGGACGACGCGCAGGTCCAGCGCGAGGTCGAGTACTACCGCAAGGGCATCGAGGCCGAGCGCTCCGCCCAGGAACAGGACACCGACCACGAGGCGGACGCCATCCAGCACGGTGCGCCCGAGATCGTCCCCGAGGCGAACATCTCGCGCCCCTGAAATGTGACGTCCGGGACGCCCTGGTGTGTCCCCGGGCACACTCGTCGGGTTAGGGTGCGGGGGTATCACCACCCCCGCACCCGAGGACCCGACCCATGATCAAGGTGCTGCTCGTCGAGGACGACGTTCGCCTCGCCGACGCCCTCGCCGGGGCGTTGGAAACCCACGGTTACACCGTCACCCAGGTGCGCACCGCGCAGCGGGCGCTGGCCGCCGACCCGGCCGACATCGTGCTGCTCGACCTCGGACTGCCCGACATGGACGGCGTGGAACTGTGCCGGATGATCCGGGAACGCCACGACGTCGGCGACACGGCGATCATCATGGTGACCGCGCGCGGCCAACAGCGCGAACGGGTGCGCGGACTGCGCTCCGGCGCCGACGACTACGTGGTCAAACCCCTGGCCATCGAGGAACTGTGCGCCCGCATGGAGGCGGTGCTGCGCCGCACCCGCCGCCCCTCCGACGAACCCCTGATCGCGGGACCCCTGCGCATCGACCCGGCCGGGCGCACGGTCGAACGCGACGGCGCCCGGGTGGAGGTCACCCGCAAGGAGTTCGACCTGCTGCTGGCCCTGGCGCGTGAGGCCGGCACCGTCCTGTCCCGCGAGCACCTGCTGCTGCGCGTCTGGGGGACCACCTGGTCGGGGACGCTGCGCACCCTGGAGGTGCACGTGGGCACCCTGCGCGCCAAGCTCGACGTTCCCGGCCTCATCGAGACGGTGCGCGGGGTCGGGTACCGGCTCACCGTCGCCCACGGACCGGCGGACGCGTCGGCGGACGCCGTTCCGGCGGCGTCACGGCACTGATCCGGGGCGGGCCGATGCATCGCCGTGTCATCACCGTGTACGTGACCCTGCTGGTCGCCGCCTGTCTCGGGCTCTCCCTCCCCCTGTGCGGCAGCATCGCCGCCCGGGGCACCTCCGACATGCTCCTGGACCGGATCAACGACACCGCCCGGTTCGCGGGTATCGCCGAACCCGCGGTCCTCACCGGCTCCGGGGGCATCCTCACGGCCGAACTGACCGCCTACGACCGCCTCTACGGCATCTCCGCCATCGTCGTGGACCGCGAGGGCGGGGTGGTGGCCGCGTCCCGGCCCGGCCTCGACATCACGGACATCGACCCCGGGCGGCGGTCCGACGACCCGATGCCCGAGGCGGTCCGCAACGCGCTGGCCGGCAACCGGATGGGCGCCGACCGGGTGGTCTACCCCTGGCAGGACGGCCCCCTCATCGTCGCCGAACCCGTCGGCCGGTCCGGTGAGGTCGTGGGCGCGGCCGTCACGGCCTCGCCCACCGCGTCGCTGCGCCGGGCCACCCTCGTCCAGTGGGCCCTGGCCGCGGCGGCGGTCACCGCGCTCATGATCGCGGGCATCGCCGCGGCCGGGCCGCTCACCCGGTGGATCCTGCGGCCCATCGACGACCTCGACGAGGCCACCCGCGCGGTCGCGGGAGGCAGTCTGGACATCCGGGTGCGCACCGCCGCGGGGCCGGTCGAACTGCGACGCCTGGGGGAGTCGTTCAACAGGATGGCCGACACCATCACCGCGATGCTGGAGAGCCAGCGCGTCTTCGTCGCCTACGCCGGGCACCAGGTGCGCAACCCGTTGGCGGCCCTGCGGCTGCGGGTGGACGCCCTGTCGAGGCACCTCACCCCCGAGGGCCGCACCGGACACAGGCTGGCCCTGGACGAGGTGGACCGGCTCACCCGCATCTGCGACAGCCTGCTCACCCTGGCGCGCACCGAGGACACCGAGCACTCGACGGTGTGGGAGGACGTCGGTGAGGTCGTCCGGGACCGGCTGCTCTCATGGGAGCCCATCGCCGAACGGGCCGGGGCGACCCTGCTCCAGGAGGGCGGGGACGGGATACGGGTCCGGTGCGTGGAGGGCACGCTCGACCAGACCCTGGACGCGCTCATCGACAACGCCCTGAAGTTCGGGGGGGAGGGCGTGCGGATCACCGTGCGCGTCCACGGGTCCCCACCCGGGCCGGACGGGGAGGGTCACGTGGACGTGCACGTCGTCGACGACGGTCCCGGCCTGCCGGAAGGGCAGCTGGCACAGGCCACCCGGCCGTTCTGGCGCGACGGCGGCGTGGGCGGTTCGGGCCTGGGCCTGTCCATCGTCGTCACCCTGCTCGAACTCCAGGGGGCCTCGCTCACCCTGCGTCCCGCGCGCCCCCAGGGGATCGACGCGCGGATCCGCCTGGTCACGGAACCGCGGCCGATTCCGCCACCCGATCGTGCGCGTATTTGACCTCCTGGTAGTAACCGGCGGCCCCGGGGTGGAGGGGCACCGGCAAGGTGGCGATCGCCGACCGGGGGTGCAGCTGGAGCGCCACCGGGTGGATCTCGGCGAGTTCGGCCCGGGAGTCGAAGAGCAGCCGGGTCAGCTCCTCGGCGGTGGGGCGGGGCATGCCCGCGCCCACCACCAGCAGACTCGGCACACCGATGGTGCGCACCGCCGGTACGCCCGGGTAGGTGCTCGCCGGTACCGGCAGCTCGGAGAAGTAGGCCCCGTGCTCCTCGCTCAGGGCGTTGACGTGCTCGGACAGGTCCAGCAACCGGATCGGGAAGCGCTCGGCGAGGTCGGCCACCGCCTGGGTGGGAAGCCCGCCCGACCAGAAGAAGGCGTCGATGGCGCCCCGCTCCAGGGCCGAGGCCGATCCGCCGATGGACAGCCGCAACCGGTGCACCCCCGCATCGGGGCCGCCGTCCTCCTCCAGCCCCACCAGGTCCAGCAGCCGTTCGGCCATCATCTCGGTACCCGAACCCTTCGCCCCGACCGACACCGTGCTCCCGGCCAGGTCGGACAGGGACCGGTACGGGGAGTCGGCCCGCACCACCACGTGGGTGTGGTTGTCGTACAACCGGGCGATCGCGTTGATCGGCAGGGGCTCGTCGAACGGCGGGTCGCCCGCCACGGCCAGCGCCGACACGTCCGCCAGGGTGAAGGCCGCGTCCAGGGAGCCCTCGGCCACCAGCCGGTTGTTCTCCACGCTGGCCGCGGTGGTGAGCGCGGTGATCCGCACGTCGCCGTGCGAGGACGAGACGATCCGCGCCAGCGCCGCGCCGTACTCGTGGTACACGCCGCCGGTCCCGCCGGTGCCCAGGGAGAGGTGTACCGGGGGCGCCTCCCGTGGCTCGGCCCGGGTGAGCAGCGGCGTGGACACCGTCAGCACGAGGAGGGCCGCGGTGAGGGGCCACACGAGGCTCAGAGAGGACCGCGACATGCTCGAACGATAGCAAGTCGGGGGAAACCTCAGAGGAACCTCAAAAGGTGAGGACGGACGGGGGGTTTCCGGGAGGTGCCGGTTACGTTTCTCGGCAACGGAGTGGCGTGCGACACACCCGCTCTCCGGTGCGGTCCCCCCGATCCCGGGGCGCACGGGACCGCCGCCCACCGCTCCGTGACAGCCCCCGAGGAACACCCGAGAGGACCCCTGACCATGCGACGCGCCCTCCCCTCCCTGGCCGCCCTGTCCACCGGTGTCCTGCTGTTGACCGCCTGCACCCAGCCCGCGGAATCCGGCGGGGACGAGGAGGTGGAGATCGGCTCCGGGCCCGTGCAGAACCAGCTGAGCATCGCCACCGGCGGCACGGCGGGCGTCTACTACCCGATCGGCGGCGCGCTGAGCGGCATCATCGGCGACAACATCGAAGGACAGTCGGGCTCCGTCGAGGCCACCGGCGCCTCCGTGGAGAACATCCGCCTCCTCGGGTCCGGCACCGCGCACATGGCCATCGTGCAGGGCGACGCCGCCGACCAGGCCGCCACCGGCACCGCCGACTTCGAGGGCGCCCCCGTCGAGACCTACTCCCTGGCCGTGCTCTACCCCAACGTCTTCCACGCGGTCACCCTCGACCCCATCGCCGAGTCCAAGGGGTTCGAGTGCTTCTCCGACGTGGTGGAGAGCCGCTACTCCGTCGGTGACGTCGGCAGCGGCAACGAGGCCACCACCAACCAGGTCTTCGCCTCCCTGGAGATCGCCGGCGACCAGATCGAGATCGACCAGCTCGGCTACGCGGAGACCGCCAGCGCCCTCCAGAACGGCCAGCTCGACGCCGGCTCCTGGGTGGTCGGCGAAGGGCACGCAGGCATCACCGAGCTGGGCACCACCGACGACCTCCACCTCATCCCGCTCTGCGACGACGAGCGCTCCGCGGTCGTCAACGGCTACGGCGGCTACACCGAGCACACCATCGCCGCGGGGACCTACCCGGGTGTCGACGAGGACGTCCCCACCATCGCCGTGTGGAACGCCCTCGTGGTCAGCGGCGGCTTCAACGAGGACCAGGCCTACGAGATCACCAAGGCCATGTTCGAGAACATCGACGCGGTGCTCGACGTGTACGCCCCGGCCGAGGAGTACCTGGTCGCCGAGACCATCCTCAACAGCCCGGTCCCGGTGCACCCCGGCGCCCTGCGCTACTACGAGGAGCAGGGCATCGAGATCCCCGAGGAACTCCGCCCCTGACGTAGGACCCCGTGAAGACGACACCCGACCGCGACGCGGCCCCCGGCACCGCCGGGCGGCCGCGTCCCGGGGGCCCCGGTCCCGGGGCCCCCGTCGACCGCGACGTGCGCACGGCCGCACTGCTCACCGTCGCCCTGGCGCTCCTCGGCGCACTGGTGTGGCCGGTCCACCCGGCCCTGCGCGTCGCCGACGAGGGCGCCGTGATCGGACACCTCCCCCTGGCGGAGGGAGAGGTGTTCACCGTCTCCTACGTGCACTCCATCGACCGCCTGCCGATCGAGGAGGACCTCGTGGTCCGCGACGGACACCTCGTCGTCGACGCCACCCGGATCCGCCAGTTCGGCGCCGGTATGGGGCAGATCCCCGGTGAGGGGAACGGCCGGGCCGAAGGGCCGTGGTGGGTCGTCGAGGACATGGGCCGCGACATCGGGCCCGTCCTGGCCCTGCGGGTCGGCGCCCCCGCCATCGACCACCGGATCCGCACACCCGATGCCGAGGTACGGCTCTCCCCGTGCCTCGCCGCCCACCGGGTGACCGTGGAGCCGGTCCGCCTCTCCACTCTCCACCTGCCGCTCACCCGCGTGCCCGCACCGGACTGCTGACGCTCCGGGGCGCCGCCCGACCACCGCCTCCGCCGCCGGGATCCCGCATACGACCGCGCCCCCGACGGCCCCCTACGGACGACCCGAGGAAGACCATGGCCGAGACACCGTCACAGGCACGGGGGGACACCCCCGGACACGAGGGGGAGGAGACCGCGACCGTCCCCGCCACGGAGGGGACGGCGACGTCCACCGCGACCGACGGGGACACCGCGGACCGCGGACCCGGGTTCGGACGCCGGCGCACCGGCACGTCCGCCGACGTGCTCCCCGACGTCGAGGGGGAGGACGACGGGGCCGGACCCGTCTGGAAGCGGATGGCCGTCGAACGCTGGGGCGAGGGGCCGCTCGCCACCACCGTCGGCGTCCTGGTGCTGGTCCTGGCCCTGGGCCTGGGCCTCTTCCAGATCCACATCGCCCTGCTGGGCGGCTTCGACGCCCGTCAACAGCGCCTCATCCACCTGCTGTTCGTGCTGGTCCTGGTGCTGCTGGTCAAACCGTCCCTGCCCGGTCGCGCGGGACGGTCGATCCCCGCCCTGGTCTTCGACACGGTGCTCATCGGCGCGGCCTTCGTGACCAGCCTCTACCCGATCGTGTACCAGCAGGAGCTGGCCTCCAGAGCGGGCGCCTACACCGACCTCGACTGGATCATGGGCCTGATCGCCATCGTCGTCCTGCTGGAGGCCACCCGGCGCACGGTCGGCATGGTCATGGTGGTGATGGTCGCCGCGTTCATCTTCTACGCGTGGGTCGGTCCGCTCGTCCCCGGCCAGTTCGGGCACTCCGGCGCCACCATCCAGCGCATCGCCACGCACTCCTACCTCGGTGACGGCGTCTACGGCCTCACCCTGGGCGTGGTCGTCACCTTCGTGTTCGTGTTCATCCTGTTCGGCGCCCTGCTGTCCAAGACCGGCGGTGGCAGCTTCTTCGTCGGGCTGGCCTACGTGCTCACCGGGCGCATGGTCGGCGGCCCCGCCAAGGGCGCGGTGCTCAGCAGCGCGCTCATGGGCTCGGTGTCCGGCAGCGCCATCGCCAACGTCGTCAGTACCGGACCGTTCACCATCCCCCTGATGAAGAAGGTCGGGTACCGCAGGCACGACGCGGCGGGGGTGGAGGCCGCGGCCTCCACCGGCGGCCAGATCCTCCCGCCCATCATGGGCGCGGGCGCGTTCATCATGGCGGAGCGCACCGGCATCCCCTACGCCGACATCGTCAAGGTCGCCATCATCCCCGCGCTCATGTACTTCGGGGTGATGTTCCTGTTCGTGGACATCCTCGCCCGCAAGTACGGCATCGGGGTGGCCCGCGACTCCGACCTGCCCCGCATGCGCGCGGTCATGGCGGCGGGCTGGCACTTCCTCGCGCCCCTGCTCCTGCTCATCGTCCTGCTGCTCAACTACGTGCCCCCGACCCGGGCCGGCCTGTGGGCCTGCGGCGCCCTGTTCCTCGTGGCCATGCTGCGGGCCGCCAGCCGGCTGGGGCCCCGGGACATCCTGGAGGTCTTCGTCCTGGCCGCCCGCAACACCATGCCGGTGTCGGTGGCCTGCGCGGTGGCGGGCATCATCGTCGGCATGGTCGGGCTGACCGGCCTGGGACTGGTGCTGTCCGACGTCCTGGTCACCGTGTTCGCCGGAAGCCTCCTGCTCACCCTGCTCATGGTGGCGATCGCCTCGCTCATCATGGGCATCGGCCTGCCGGTGACCGCCGCCTACGTGGTCCTGGCCGTGCTGGCGGTCCCCGCCCTCCAGGAGTTGGGGCTGGCGGTGATCGTCGCGCACATGATCGTCTACTGGTACAGCCAGGACTCCAACGTGACACCGCCGGTGGCCTTCGCCGCGTTCGCCGCCGCCGGCGTGGCCAACGCCTCCCCGATGCGCTCGGGACTGTCGGCGTGGAAGTTCGCCAAGGGGCTCTACCTCATCCCGATGCTCATGGCCTACTCGGCGCTCATGGAGGTCGACGGCCCGATCACCGACCTGGCCGTCGCCGTCGTCAGCGGATGCGTGGCCCTGGCCACGGCGGCCATCGCCCTGGAGGGCCACTTCCTGAGGCCGGTCGCCGTCGGCGAACGGATCGCGTTCGTCGTCGCCTCCCTGCTGATCATGATCGCTCCGGAGTGGAGCGCCCTGTTCGGGGCGGCGCTGTCGCTCGGCGTGGACTCCTCCTGGTTCGTCCTGGCCGGATCCGTCCTGGGGACCGCCCTCATCGCCCTCCAGGTGATCGCGCACCGACGGAACCGGAACACCGCTCCCGCGACGGCCGACGGCACGCCGACCCCCGTCGCCTGACCGCCCGCCCGCCGCGCCCCTACCCGTTCACGTGGGCGCGGCGGGCGCACCCGTGCCGCCCGGTCATCCGCCCCGGTCCCGCCGGCGCGGCGGGAACGCTACCCTCGGCGACATGTGGCGATGGAATCCCGGCGACCCGAGAGCGACCTCCGGAGTCCCGATCGACAGTCTCCTGACCTCCGCCTCCCTGGGCACCGACCCCATGCTCCGGGCGGCGGCCGAGGCGATCGCCGAGGGTGACCTCGCCGACGCGCTGCCCCTGCTCGCCGAGACCCGCGACGACCCCGAGGCGCGGGTGGCGACCGTCGAGGTGCTCGGCCGGGCCGCCGCCGACCGGGTCGACGAACTGGGCGACCTCATGGACACCGCCGACCGTGCCGACGTCCTCCTGTGGCTCGGCCACGCCCTGCTCACCGGTGCCCTGCGCGCACACGGCGGGACCGCCGAGCACAAGGCCGCCGAGGCCGGACTCGACGACGCCCGCCGGCTCCTGAAGGCCGCCGCCGAACTGCGCCCCGACGACGCCGCCCCCTGGACCGCGTTGCAGACCGTCGCGATGGGCGCGGGCGCGGACCGGGAGACCAAGGACCTGCTGTGGACGGAGATCCACCGGCGCGCCCCGCACCTGTTCGCCGCCCACATGGGCCGGGTGCGGATCCTGTCCCCGGCGCGCGGCGGCAGCGAGGAGGAGATGTTCGCCTTCGCCGGCGCCGCCGCCGACACCGCTCCCGAGGGCGATCCGCTGCCCGCCGTACTGGCGCTGGCGCACGCCGAGTTCCTGCGCGCCGAGTACAAACGGCTCACCGCGGAGGGCACCATGGCCTTCATCGCGGACCGGACCCTGGGGCGGCTGCACGGGGAGGCCGTGACCGAGCTGTTCGACCTGGCCCGGGGCTGGGCCGAACGCGCCGCCCCGCACCCGCGCGACGTCCAGGCGCACCACCTCTTCGGATGGGCCTTCCACCGGGTCGGACTCGCCGACGCCGCGCGCTGGCACCTGACCGCCGTCGGCAACCTGTACTGCGACGTGCCCTGGGCCTTCTTCGGAGACCCCCGCCGCCAGGTCGCCCGGGCCATGGAGGAGCTGGGCGTTCGACCGGGCGGAGCCGGGTAGGGGTACTCGGGCGCGGACGGTCACCACGGGGGACGGTGGGGACATGACCCGCACGTCCCCCGCGTGGCGCACATCCCCCGCGTGGTGTGGAGCCGCCGCGGTGGCGCGGGTTTCGTCGCCGCCACGAGGAGAAGCACTCATCGGAGCGGCCCGGGGGGCGAAACGTGAGGAAAAGACTTGGCCAACGTGCCGGCCCACAGGTCACAATGCACGGGTGCTACTGACGATCACCACCACCGCGACCCCGGAGGCCCCGGCCACCGACCTCGGCTTCCTGTTGCAGAAACACCCCGACAGGGCGCAGAGCTTCGAGCAGTCCTTCGGGACCGCCCACGTGTTCTACCCCGAGGCGACCGAGGAACGGTGCACGGCGGCCCTGCTCCTGGAGGTCGACCCCCAGGCGCTGCTCCGGACGCGCACCTCCGTCAGCACACCCGACTTCGCCCTGGCCCAGTACGTCAACGACCGCCCCTTCGCCACCTCCTCGCTGTTCACGGTCGCGCTGGGCCGGGTGTTCCGTTCCGCGCTCAAGGGCGACTGCCGGGCACGGCCGGAACTGGTCACCACGCCCCTGCCCCTCGAACTGCGCCTGCCCGCCGTCCCGTGCCGGGCCGGCGCCGACAAGGCCCGCGCCCTGTTCGAACCGCTCGGCTGGCGGGTGACCGCCGAACCCGTGCCGCTCGACCCCGGTCTGCCCGACTGGGGCGACTCCCACTACCTGTCGCTCACCCTCACCGGTGAGCAGGTGCTGTCGGAGGCGCTGAGCCACCTGTACGTCCTGCTGCCCGCGATGGACGGCAACAAGCACTACTGGGTGGACCGCACCGAGATCGACAAGCTCCTGCGCGCCGGCGGCCTGCGCGTCACCGACCCCGAGGCCGAGACCACCGAGGAGGATCCCGACACGGAGGCCGGGTCCCGATGGCTGGCCCGTCACCCCGAACGCGCCTGGATCACCCGCCGCTACCTCAATCGGCGCGCCACCTACGTGCGCACCGCCCTGGCGCGGTTGGCCGAGGCCGACGACGTCGCCGAGGACGAGGGCGTCGACGACCCGAGCCTGGAGGAGGCCCCCGTGGTCACCCCCGAGGGGGAGGAGCGCCCGCCGTCCCTGGCCGAACAGCGCGCCGGGGCGGTCCTGGCGGTCCTGCGCGCGGAGGGCGTCTCCAGCGTGCTCGACCTGGGCTGCGGCTCCGGGGCGCTGCTGACGAAACTGGTCGCCGACCCCACCCTGGAGCGCGTCACCGGCGTGGACGTCGACACCGTCTCCCTCCAGATGGCGCACCGCCGGACCTGCCGGGGCTGCGCCCCCGGCAACAGGCGGCACCGGAACCTGTTCGCCGACGCCGAGGGGACGAGGGAGAAGGGCACCCGGCCGCCCCGCCCCGACCTGCTCGTCGGTTCGGCCGTGTACCGGGACGCCCGGTTCGCCGGACACGACGCCATCGTGCTGATGGAGGTCGTCGAGCACCTCGACCCGGCGCGGCTGCCCGCCCTGGAGGAGACCGTGTTCGCCTCCGCGCGGCCCCGGATCGTCGTGGTCACCACGCCCAACGCCGAGTACAACGTCCACTACGAGGGCCTGGCCGACGGCGCCTTCCGCCACGCGGACCACCGCTTCGAGTGGAATCGCGCGGAGTTCACCCTGTGGGCGGACGGCGTCGCCGAACGCAACGGCTACACCGTCCGCTACCTGCCGGTGGGTCCGGAGGACCCGACCACCGGTTCCCCGACCCAGATGGGAGTGTTCACACGATGAGCACCGATGAGACCGCTCCGGACGCCGCACCGCGCGTCCTCGGCGTGCCCGCCATGGGACTCGTCGTGCTGGTCGGCGTGTCCGGTTCCGGCAAGTCCACGTTCGCGGCCCGGCACTTCCGGTCCACCGAGGTCATCTCCTCCGACTTCTGTCGAGGGGTGGTCAGCGACGACGAGAACGACCAGAGCGCCAGCGCGGACGCCTTCTCCCTGCTGCACACCGTGGTGGACATCCGGCTGCGCCGCGGCCTGCTCACCGTGGTGGACGCCACCAACGTGCAGCCCAGGGCCCGCGCCGAACTCCTGGCCATCGCCAAGGCCAACGACGTGCTGTCCACCGCGATCGTCCTCGACGTCCCCGAGGCGTTGGCCCGGGAGCGCAACCGGGTCCGCCCCGACCGGGACTTCGGCGACCACGTGATCCGACGGCAGCGCCGCGACCTGCGCCAGAGCCTCAAGTACCTGCGCAAGGAGGGGTTCCGCAAGATCCACGTCCTCGACGGCGTGGAGGAGATCGAGCGGGTCGCCATCGAACGCGAGCGCGCCTGGCCCGACAGGCGCGAACTCACCGGCCCCTTCGACGTCATCGGCGACATCCACGGCTGCCGGGAGGAACTGGAGGAGCTGCTCACCACCCTGGGTTACGCGATCGCCCGCGACGACCGGGGCAGGGCCGTCGGCGCCCACCACCCCGAGGGACGCACGACGGTGTTCGTCGGCGACCTCGTGGACCGGGGCCCCGACACCCCCGGCGTACTGCGCCTCGCCATGGGCATGGTCCGCGACGGCGACGCCCTGTGCGTGCCCGGCAACCACGAGAACAAGCTGATCCGGGCGCTCAAGGGGGCCAAGGTCCAGACCACCCACGGGCTCGCCGAGTCCCTGGAACAGCTGGGCCGCGAGAGCGAGGGGTTCCGCAAGGAGGTCCTCGACTTCTGCGACGGCCTGGTCAGCCACCTCATCCTCGACGAGGGGCGACTCGTGGTCGCCCACGCCGGACTCAAGGAGGCCTACCACGGCCGGGCCTCCGGGCGGGTGCGCTCCTTCGCGCTGTACGGGGACACCACCGGGGAGACCGACGAGTACGGGCTGCCGGTGCGCCTGCCCTGGGCCCGCGACTACCGGGGCAAGGCCGCCGTCGTGTACGGACACACCCCCGTGCTCAAGGCCGAGTGGGTCAACAACACCCTGTGCCTGGACACCGGTTGCGTGTTCGGCGGACGGCTCACCGCGCTGCGCTACCCCGAACGCGAGATCGTCGACGTCGCCGCCCGCGAGACCTGGTACGAGCCCTCCCGACCGCTGGGAGGCGAGACCGCCGACGGTCCGACGGAACGCTCCGACGCGGTCGTGGACATCACCGACGTCGGCTTCGGCGACCACGGCTCCGGACAGTTCGTGGAGACGGAGCACGGGGCCGTGCGGACCAACGGGGCGAGCACCCTGGGCGCCCTGGAGGTGATGAGCCGGTTCGCGGTCGACCCCCGATGGCTGCTGTACCTGCCGCCGACCATGGCCCCGGCGCCCACCAGCGCCGAGGCCGGGTACCTGGAGCACCCCACCGAGGCGTTCGCCTGGTACCGGGGCGCCGGCATCGGGCAGGTCGTCTGCGAGGAGAAGCACATGGGCTCGCGCGCCGTCGCCGTGCTGTGCCGCGACGCCGAGGCCGCCGAACGCCGGTTCGTGCCCGGGGAGTTCGGCACCGTGTACACGCGCACCGGCCGGCCGTTCTTCAACGACCCGGTGCTCCAGGCCGAGGTGATCGACCGGCTGCGCGCCGCCGTCACCGAGGCCGGACTGTGGGACCGCCTCGGCACCGACTGGATCGCGCTGGACGGGGAGATGCTGCCGTGGTCGGCCAAGGCCCGTGAGCTCATCCGTTCCCAGTACGCCTCCGTGGGCGCGGCGGCCCGCGCCTCCCTGCCCGCCGCCGGCACCGCCCTGGCCGCCGCCGCCGCGCGCGGCCTGGACGTGGGCCGACTGGTGGAGAAGGTCGAGCGGAGCACGGTGCGGATGGAGGAGTTCAGCCGGGTGTACCGGCGCTACTCCTGGGACACCGACGGGATCGCCGGCCTGCGGTTCGCGCCGTTCATGGTGCTCGCCACCGAAGGGCGCGAGTACACCGACGCCGACCACCTGTGGCACATGGCCATCGCCGAACGGCTCGCCGAGGCCGACCCGCTGGTGCGCGTCACCCGTTACCTCGTGGTGGACACCACCGACCCCTCCGCCTGCGCCTCCGCCGCCTCCTGGTGGAAGGACATGGTGGACGCCGGCGGTGAGGGCATGGTCGTCAAGCCGCTCCAGGGCGCCCGCGCCGAGGGCGGCAAGGGGCTGACCCAGCCCGGTCTCAAGGTGCGCGGCCCCGAGTACCTGAGGATCATCTACGGTCCCGACTACACCGACCCGGACCGGCTGGAGGTCCTCAAGGACCGTGGCCTGGGCCGCAAGACCGGCCTGGCCATGCGCGAGCACAAGCTGGGCCTGGAGTCCCTGGCCCGGCACGCCCGCCGCGAACCGCTCTGGCGGGTGCACGAGCCGGTGTTCGCGGTCCTGGCGCTGGAGACGGAGCCGGTCGACCCGCGTCTCTGAGAGGGAGTGCCCCTTCGGCCCTGCGCCGCGCTTCGGTTCGTGCGAGGCCGCCCGGGGAACGGGAACCTTCGGCCGCTGCGTCGACGTCCTCGTGCCTCGGGCGTCTCCTGCGCCGGCCTCCAGAACCCCGTGGGCGGCCGTGCCTCCTGTGAACCTGCGCTGCGCTTCGGTTCGTGCGAGGCCGCCCGGGGAACGGGAACCTTCGGCCGCTGCGTCGACGTCCTCGTGCCTCGGGCGTCTCCTGCGCCGGCCTCCAGAACCCCGTGGGCGGCCGTGCCTCCTGTGAACCTGCGCTGCGCTTCGGTTCGTGCGAGGCCGCCCGGGGAACGGGAACCTTCGGCCGCTGCGTCGACGTCCTCGTGCCTCGGGCGTCTCCTGCGCCGGCCTCCAGAACCCCGTGGGCGGCCTCGCGGGGGCGCGATTCGGCGGATCGCACGAAGGGAGGACGGAGTGGCACTGGGCGGATCACACCAACCCGGTGCCGCTTCGTCTTGTTTTCACGTTCTCTCTTTCGACCGGACACGGACAGGCGTCATGATGTCCCCGCCCCCTTACTCCCCAGTACCCCGGAGAGAACGTGTCCCCCGATCGACCACGGCGCATGCTCGCGCCGACGTCCGCCGCGGCAGCGGTGATCCTGGCCGCGGCTTTGGGAGCGGCCCCGACCGCCCTCGCCGACGCCACCACCCCGGTGATCGCCGAGGTCTACGGCGGCGGTGGCAACAGCGGCGCCGTGCTGCGCCACGACTTCGTCGAGCTGGGCAACCCCACCGGGGTCGCGCTCGGCCTCGACGGATGGAGCGTCCAGTACCTGCCCGCCTCCCCGGGCGCGAACACCCGTGCCCAGGTCACGCCGCTGTCCGGGGAGATCCCCGCCGACGGCCGCTACCTGATCCGCCAGGCCGCCGGCGCCGGGGGAGAGGTCGACCTGCCCACCCCCGACGCCGTGGGCTCGGCCAACATGGCCGCCACCTCGGGCACGGTCCTGCTCGTCTCCGGCACCGCGCCCGTCGAGTGCCGCACCGCCGCCGCCTGCGCCCAGGACGAGACGATCATCGACGTGGTCGGCTACGGCAGCGCCGTCATCCGCGAGGGCGCGCCCGCCCCGGCGCTGACCAACACCACCGCGGCCGCCCGCGATGACTCCCTCACCGACACCGACGACAACGCCGCCGACTTCCGCGCCGGTGAGCCCACTCCCGTGAACGCGGCGGGGGAGGGCCTCGGCGAGGGTCCGGAAGACCCCGGAGGTCCCGAAGAGCCCGGCGACCTGCGCATCCACGACGTCCAAGGCGTCACCCGCACCTCCCCGTACGCCGGGGACACCGTGACCGGGGTACCCGGTGTGGTCACCGCGATCAACGCCTTCGGCAGCGCGCGCGGCTTCTGGTTCCAGGATCCCGAGGGCGACGACGACCCCCGCACCAGCGAGGGCCTGTTCGTGTTCACCGGTTCCACCACACCCGCCCTGGCCGTGGGCGACGAGGTCCTGGTCTCCGGCCGGGTGAACGAGTACCGGCCCGGCTCCGGCACGCAGACCATCACCCAGCTCGACCAGGCCGTGTGGACGACCCTGTCCACCGGCAACCCGGTACCGGAGTCGGTGACGCTGGAGGCGGGCGTCATCCCCGCGACCTACGCCCCCGACCACGGCGGCGACATCTCCGACCTCGAACTGCTCCCCGACACGTACGCCCTGGACTTCTGGGCCGCCCACGAGCACATGATGGTCCGGATCGAGGACGCCCCCGTCATCGCCCCCACCGACCCCTACTCCGCCTTCTGGGTCACGGTGGAGCCGGACCACAACCGCACCGCCAACGGCGGCGTGGTCTACGGCTCCTACGACGACCCCAACGCCGGCCGGGTCAAGATCGAATCGCTGCTGGACCGCGACGTACGCCCGTTCCCCCAGGTCAACGTGGGCGACACGCTCGCCGGGGTCACCGAGGGTCCGGTGTACTACAGCCGGTTCGGCGGCTACCTCGTCCGCGCCACCGCCCTGGGCGAGCACGTGCCCGGCGACCTGGAGCGCACCCCCGTCCGCGACACCGCCCGGCACGAGGTCTCCATCGCCACCTACAACGTCGAGAACCTCGGCGGGCAGGACGACCAGGCCAAGTACGACGCGCTGGCCACGGGGATCGTCGAGTACCTCGGCGGGCCCGACATCATCGGACTGGAGGAGATCCAGGACGACAACGGGGCCGTGGACGACGGCACCGTCGACGCCGGGGTCACCCTGGACCGGCTGGTGGCGGCGGTCGAGGCACAGGGCGGGCCCGCCTACGAGTGGCGGCAGATCAGCCCCGAGGACAAGCAGGACGGCGGCGCCCCCGGCGGCAACATCCGCAACGCCTTCCTCTTCGACCCCGCGCGCGTGCGGTTCGTGGACCGCCCGGGCGGCGACGCCACCACGGCCGTCGAGGTCGTCCAGGGGGCCCGCGGCCCCGAGTTGTCGGTGTCCCCGGGACGCATCGCCCCGAAGGACCCGGCGTGGGAGTCCAGCCGCAAGCCGCTGGTCGGTCACTTCCGCGCGCTCAACCGCGACATCTACGTGGTGACCAACCACTTCAACTCCAAGGGCGGCGACCAGGCGCTGCACGGGGTCGCGCAGCCGCCGAACCGCACCAGCGAGACGCAGCGCAACGCCCAGGCGGAGCTCGTCGCGGACTTCTCCGAGGAACTGCTGGCCGTGGACCCGAACGCGAACCTGGTGGTCATGGGCGACCTGAACGACTTCCAGTTCTCCCGCACCCTGGAGATCCTCGCCGGGGACGGGCCGCTCCACAACCCGATGACCGACCTGCCCGCCGGCGAACGCCACAACTACGTGTTCGACGGCAACTCCCAGGCCCTGGACCACATCCTGGTCAACCAGGCCCTGGCAGGCCGAGTCGACTACGAGGTCGTGCGGATCAACTCCGAGTTCCACGACCAGGTCAGCGACCACGACCCGCAGGTGCTGTGGCTGGACACCCGCCGCTCCACCCCGCCGGGCCGGTACTGACCGACCCCGCACCACCGCGCCCGGCCGGAACGGACCCGTTCCGGCCGGGCGCCGTCGTGTCCGTGGCCTCCGGCCGCCGGGTGAACCTATCCTGGTGGACACCCGTCGCGCGGCGGGTGCTCCTCTCAGCAGGGAAAGCGAAGATGAACGTACTGCTCACCGGCGGGGCCGGGTACATCGGTTCGCACACCGCGGTCGAACTCCTCCAGGCCGGACACCGGGTCGTCGTCCTGGACAACCTGGTCAACAGTCACGCCGAGTCGCTGCGCCGGGTCGAGCGGATCACGGGGCGGGCCCCCGTCCTGGAGAACGGCGACTGCGCCGACCGGGCCACCGTCGCCCGGGTCCTGGCCGATCACGACATCGACGCCGTCGTGCACACGGCCGGCCTCAAGGCCGTCGGCGAGTCCGTCGCCCAGCCCCTGCGCTACTACCGCAACAACCTCGACGCCCTGCTCTCCCTCGTCGAGGTCATGGACGAGCACGACGTCCGCGACCTCGTGTTCAGCTCCTCCGCGACGGTCTACGGCGACCCCGAGACGGTGCCCATCCCCGAGGACGCCCCGCTGAGCGCCACCAACCCCTACGGCGCCACCAAGCTCTTCGCCGAGCGGATCCTGGGCGACCTGGCCGCCGCCGACCCGCGCTGGCGGATCATCTCCCTGCGCTACTTCAACCCCATCGGGGCCCACTCCAGCGGTCTCATCGGCGAGCACCCGCAGGGGGTACCCAACAACCTGCTCCCCTACATCGCGCAGGTCGCCGCGGGCCGCCGTGAGTTCCTCCAGGTCTTCGGCGACGACTACGACACCTCCGACGGCACCGGCGTCCGCGACTACCTGCACGTGGTCGACCTGGCCCGCGGCCACCTGGCCGCACTGGACCACCTGGCCGACGCCCCCGGTCACCGGGTCTACAACCTCGGCAGCGGCAAGGGGTACTCGGTCCTGGAATGCCTGCGCGCGTTCGAGCGGGCCGTGGGCCGCCCCCTCCCGTACGAGGTGGTGGAGCGCCGCCCCGGGGACATCGCCGTCTGCTACGCCGACCCCACCGCCGCCGCCCGTGACCTGGGCTGGAAGGCCGACCGCGACCTCGACGAGGCCTGTGCCGACACCTGGCGCTGGCAGTTCGCCAACCCGAGCGGATTCGCCGGCTGAGCGCGACCGCACACCCACCGAGGATCAGCCGGGCACGCCCAACGCCCTAGACTGGGCGTATCCCTGAACTCCTGCGGAAGGTCCTCCGTCGTGTCCGTTGGTGCTGACAGCACGTTCGACACCGTTCTCGTCGTGGACTTCGGCGCGCAGTACGCGCAGCTGATCGCCCGACGGGTGCGCGAAGCTCACGTGCACAGCGAGATCGTGCCCTCGACCATGCCGGTGGAGGAGATGCTCGCCAAGAAGCCGAAGGCGATCATCCTCTCCGGCGGCCCCTCGTCGGTGTACGCCGAAGGGGCCCCCAACGTCGGGGCCGAGCTGTTCGAGACCGGGGTCCCGACCTTCGGCATCTGCTACGGCTTTCAGGCGATGACCCGGGCCCTGGGCGGAACGGTCGACAAGACCGACCTCAGCGAGTTCGGCCGCACCGAGCTGAACGTCGTCGCCGAGGACTCCCTGCTGTTCGCCGGGCTGCCCACCGAGCAGCTGGTCTGGATGTCCCACGGCGACTCGGTGATCGAGGCCCCGCGGGGATTCCGTGCCGTCGCCACCACCACGGGCGCCCCGGTCGCCGCGTTCGAGGACACCGACCGCCGCCTCTTCGGCGTTCAGTTCCACCCCGAGGTCCTGCACAGCGAGCACGGCCAGGAGGTGCTGCGCCGCTTCCTGTACGAGGGGGCCGGTTGCCGGCCCACCTGGACGATGGTCAACATCGTCGACGAGCAGGTCGACCGCGTCCGCGAGCAGATCGGCGACAAGCGCGCCATCTGCGGCCTGAGCGGCGGCGTGGACTCCGCCGTGGCCGGCGCCCTGGTGCAGCGCGCCGTCGGTGACCAGCTCACCTGTGTGTTCGTCGACCACGGCCTGCTGCGCAAGGGCGAGGCCGAGCAGGTCGAGAAGGACTTCGTCGCGATCACCGGCGCCAGGCTCAAGGTCGTCGACGCCGAGGAGCGCTTCCTGACCGCGCTGTCCGGGGTCACCGACCCCGAGGAGAAGCGCAAGATCATCGGCCGGGAGTTCATCCGCGTCTTCGAGCAGGCGGCCCGCGAGGTCGTCGCCGAGAGCGGGGAGGACGGCAGCGAGGTCGAGTTCCTGGTCCAGGGCACCCTGTACCCGGACGTGGTGGAATCCGGTGGTGGCACCGGCACCGCCAACATCAAGTCCCACCACAACGTGGGCGGTCTGCCCGACGACCTCCAGTTCACCCTGGTGGAGCCGCTGCGCGAGCTGTTCAAGGACGAGGTCCGCAAGGTCGGCGAGGAGCTGGGCCTGCCCCCGGAGATGGTGTGGCGCCAGCCGTTCCCCGGGCCGGGCCTGGGCATCCGCATCATCGGCGAGGTCACCCGCGAGCGTCTGGACGTCCTGCGCGAGGCCGACGCCATCGCCCGCGAGGAGCTCTCCCGCGCCGGGCTGGACCGCGAGATCTGGCAGTGCCCGGTGGTGCTGCTGGCCGACGTCCGCTCCGTGGGCGTCCAGGGCGACGGTCGCACCTACGGTCACCCCGTGGTGCTGCGCCCGGTCAGCAGCGAGGACGCCATGACCGCCGACTGGTCGCGGGTTCCCTACGACGTGCTCGCCAAGATCTCCAACCGGATCACCAACGAGGTCCGCGAGATCAACCGGGTGACGCTCGACGTCACCAGCAAGCCCCCGGGCACCATCGAGTGGGAGTAGCCCGACGGCCCTCCCCGCCCACGTGAAAGGGGGCTCGGCGCGCACGCGCCGGGCCCCCTTCCGCGTACACGGGGTCAGTCGGTGAACTCCTCCGCCAGCAGGACCTCGGTGGGCGCCACGTCCGGCGAGTGCCGGAGCAGGAGCGCCTGGGGGCGCGCCGTCTCGGAGATGGTGAACACCATCGTTCCGGAGACGGCGGTCTCCGGGGTGACGGCGGCACCCCACAGGGGCTCGCCCTCCTCGATCCGACTGGGCCGCGAGGCCGTGATCGGAAGGCCCTCCCCGGTGACCAGTGCCTGGTCGGTGTAGTCCAGGGCGAGCGCCTGATCGCCGAGGTTGCTCATCCGCACGTCGAACACGCAGTACTGGCCGCCGGACTCCACCCGGGTCTCCCGCGTGGGGATCTCCGAGAGACCGCACTCCATGTCGAGGATCTCGAAGTGGACCCGGCCGTCGAGCGAGGTGGCCGCCATCACTCCCGACCCGGCGCCCGGTTCCGGAGCGCCGTCGTCCGTCGCGTCGTCATCGTCCTCGGGGGCCCCGGTCGAGGGGGTCCCGGCCTGCGGGCCGCCGGTACCGCCGGCATCGTCCCGGTCGGTCAGGTTGGACACCACGTAGAGCAGGAGCAGCAGCGCGACGATCAGGGCCACGGCGGACACCGCGGCGATGATGAGGATCCCGCGCCGGTTCGCCGGGGTGGTGGGACGGTGCGGGGGCGGGGGCACCGGCGGCACGTAGGGCTGGGGCCCCGGGCGCGACGCCTGCTGGTCGGCGGGCGGCACGACCGGGATCGCCCCCGTGGAGGCCGGGTGCTGGGCCTGCTGCGGCCCTCCGGGCGCCCCCGTCCGGGGCCGGGCGACCGGCGGTCCCTGCGGCGGGTGCCCGGTCACCGGATGCCCCGGCGGCGCGGACTGCTGTTGACGTACGAAGGTGCCGCTCTGATGAGCGGGGTTCATCTGGGGCGCGGGCGCCTGGGGCGGACCTGCCGCGGGCGGTGCCTGGTAGGCCCCGGGGGCCGGATGGCGCATGCCCGTCATGGTCTGGTGGCCGCCTTGCGGCGGGTGCGGCATCTGCGGGACGGGCGGGGGCAGGTTGGGCCGCCACGACTGGTGCAGCGCGTGCGACACCATGTCGTTGGGGTTGGAGGTGTCCTCGCCGCCCGCCAGTTCCAAGAGCAGGTCCTGGGCGGTGGGGCGGCGGTTCGGGTCCTTGTCCAGGGCGCGCAGCACGAGCCGGTCCAAGGGGCTGACGAGGTTGCCGATCTGGGGTTCGGCGAACAGCACCCGCTTGCCCAGCGTCATGGCGTCGCCGTTGCCGAAGGGATGAGTGCCGTTGCCGGCGAAGGCCACCAGGCAGCCCCAGGCGAAGATGTCCGCCTTGGTGGTGACCTGCTCCTCCAACAGCTGCTCCGGCGCCATCCAACCGGGACTGCCCATGACGATGCCCGTCTGGGTGTGGTTGGTGGCGGTGTTCATCGCCCGGGCGATGCCGAAGTCGATCACGCGCGGACCCGACAGCGACAACAGCACGTTGGCGGGTTTGAGGTCGCGGTGGACCAGGCCGGTGCGGTGGATCGCGGCCAGCGCGGCGGCCACCCCCAGCGCGAACCCGTGCAGGGTGGAGGAGTCCAGCGGACCGTTCTGGGAGATGTGCTCGGCCAGGGCGGTACCGGCGATGTACTCGGTCACCATGTACGGACGGTTCTCGAACGTTCCGTGGTCGAGGACCTTCGCGGTGCAGAAGGAGGCGACCTTGCGGGCGTTCTCCATCTCGTCGCGGAACCGCGCCCGGGTCGCCTCGTCGAAGGCGAGCTCGGGACGGATGACCTTGATCGCTACCTGGTGGTTCCGCTCCGGCAGACCACCGAGGTAGACGGTGCCCATGCCGCCACTACCCAGCTTCCCGGACAGCACATAGGGACCGATGGTGGCCGGATCCCCGGCGCCCAGCGGTTCCAGGTTCTTCGGGAGCCCATCCGACGGCAAGTGACCCTCCCCGACGGTGTCCAAACTCCGCCTTGCCCCAAGGTAGCGGCGTTTGTGCCCTGATTCCCACTCACGGACCGGATCGGGCCGTTCACAGGAGGGGCGGTGACTGACATGACAATGGTGACGATCCCCGAATCCCGCCCTTGGTTCCCGTTTCCCGCCGAACATCGTGTTCCGGTCGATGGCAGGGGGTGAACACGGAGGTTCCCCCGCGGGGGTACGTGTTCACGCAAGATGGGGGTCCTTTACGATTGGGGACTCGTGACAGCTGATACCACCGTAACCGTGCGGGTTCCCGCGAAGGTCAACCTCCAGTTGGCGGTGGGGCCCGGACGTGAGGACGGGTTCCACGACCTCGTCAACGTTTTCCACGCCGTCTCACTGTTCGATGAGGTTACCGTCCAGGAGGCGCGACCGCGCAGCGGGCGACCCGACGGTAGCACCTCGCCGGGGGAGGGCCCCCTCCTCGCCGGACTGACCGCGAACGGTCACTCCGTCTCCCACCTGTCGCGTGTGCCCCTGGACTCGTCGAACCTGGCGGCCGGCGCGGCCGAGCTCCTGGGCGGGGAGACGGGTCTGGGCCGTCCGGTACGGATCCACCTGGAGAAGCGCATCCCCGTCGCGGGCGGGATGGCCGGCGGCAGCGCCGACGCGGCGGCCGCCCTGGTGGCCTGTGATCGGCTCTGGGGGGCCGACCTGCCCCGGGAGACGTTGCTCCGGCTGGCCGCCGAACTCGGCAGTGACGTGGCCTTTCCCCTGCTGGGCGGGACCGCGGTGGGCCGAGGCCGGGGTGAGATCCTGGAACCGATGGACAGCCCCGGCCGATACCGCTGGGTGTTCGCGCTGTCCCCGCACGGGTTGTCCACGGGGGCGGTGTTCGGGGAGTACGACCGGCTGCGGCCGGACGCGCCCGCGCCGGAGCTGAGCACCGCGCTGAGCCGGGCGCTGGCCGCGGCGGACCCGGTGGCCCTGGGGCGGGCGCTGACCAACGATCTCCAGGAGGCGGCGCTGTCGTTGCTGCCGGAGCTGGAGCGCACGCTCAAGACGGGCGCGGCGGCCGGTGCCCTGGGCGCCGTGGTCTCCGGGTCCGGTCCGACCTGCGCCTTCCTGGTCGGCGGTGGCGCCGAGGAGGCGTCGGTGGTGGCCGAGCGCGAGGCCGCGGTGGTGGCGTCGCTGGAGGCGAGCGGGTTGTGCGAGCAGATCGTGCGGGCCGAGGGGGACGTCCCCGGAGTCGTCTTCGTATGACATAAATCACCCTCGCTTCCCCGGAGGGGGTCCCTGGCGTCCGTATTGACCTTAACCATGGTTTAGGTCGAAGACTGGGTCCATGCCGACGACAGCCGCTCTCACGCGATACGCCGACCTGCCGGCCCTCATAGGACTCATGGAGGGCGACGAGAAGCACAGCGTGGCCGCCCACTCCACGCTCGACGTGCTCTGGGTGCTCTACGACCGCGTTCTCGCCGTCGCCCCGGAGACCGCCGACGATCCGACCCGGGACCGCTTCCTGCTGTCCAAGGGACACGGCCCCGCCGCCTTCTACGCCGTCCTCGCCGCCAAGGGCTTCCTCGACGTGTCCGCCCTGCGCGGGTGGACCACCTTCGACTCCCGGCTGGGCCACCACCCCGACCGGGTGCTCGTCCCCGGAGCCGAGATCGGCAGCGGATCCCTGGGCCACGGCCTGCCCCTGGCCCTGGGCACCGCGCTGGGACTGCGCGCCCAGGGCCTGCGCCGCCCCGACGGGGCCGAACCGCGCACGGTGGTGCTCATCGGCGACGGCGAACTCGACGAGGGCAGCAACCACGAGGCGATCGCCGCCGCCGGACGGCTCGGAGTGGGATCCCTCACCACCGTGGTCATCGACAACGGATCCGCCCTGCACGGTTGGCCGGGCGGGATCGCCCGCCGCTTCGAGACGGAGGGCTGGGCCACCCGCGAGGTCCACGGCCGCGACCACGACGCGCTCCAGGAGGCGTTCACCCGGCCCTGGGGCGCCCGGCCGCTCGCCGTCGTCGCCCGTGTCCGTCCCACCGCCTGATGCCGCCACAGACCCGAGGGAGCACGACCATGATCCGCACCACGGCGGGGAGCACCGTCAACGGGATCCCCATCCGGCCACGGCCGCCCGAACCCGGTCCGAGCGGAATGCGGGAGACGTTCGGCGCCGTCGTCTCCGAGGAGATGGAACGCGACCCCCGCGTGGCCGTCGTCCTCGCCGCCATCTCGTCCGGGATGTTCCGCCGGGCCGCCGCCCGCCACCCCGGCAGGGTCATCGACCTCGGTATCCGGGAACAGGCGATGATCGGCGTCGCCGGCGGGCTGGCCCTCACCGGGCTGCGGCCGGTGGTGCACAGCTACGCCCCGTTCCTCGTGGAACGGCCCTTCGAGCAGGTCAAGCTCGACCTGGGCCACCAGGAGGCGGGTGCGGTCCTGGTGGGCATCGGCGGTTCCTACGACGCTTCGGAGGAGGGCCGCACCCACCAGGCGCCCGGGGACGTCGCCCTGCTCGACACCCTGCCCGGATGGACGATCCACGTGCCCGGCCACGCCGACGAGGTGCGCGACGCCCTGCGCGACGCGCTGCCCGGCGATGACCGGGTGTACCTGCGCCTCTCGGGCACCGCGAACCGGGCCCCGATGCCCCTCACCAAGGGACTGACGGTGGTGCGTTCCGGCTCGCCCCGTGCCGCCGGGGTGGTGGTCGCCGTCGGACCCATGCTCGACCGCACCCTGGAGGCCACCGCCGACCTCGACGTCACCGTCGCCTACACCGCCACCGTGCGGCCCTTCGACCGTGCCGGGTTGAACACCCTGGTCGCGGCCGCCGGCAACGCCGACGTGATGCTGGTCGAGCCCTACCTGGGCGGCACCTCCGCGCACGAGGTCGCCGAGGCGCTGTCCGACCGCCGGCACCGGCAGCTCGGCCTGGGCGTGGCCCGGGACCTGGAGCTGCGGGCCTACGGCACACCGGCCGATCACGCTCGGGCGCACGGGCTGGACGCCGAGGGGATCGCCCGGTCCGCGAGGGACTTCTTCCTGGCGTAGGTCCGCGTTCGGAACACCCCTCGATGTCCGGTGGGGGCGAAGCACTGATATCCAGGGACACGGACCAGCCCGGGGCCTTGCGTGGTGCGGCCCCGGGCCCGCCCGTTCCGGGCGCCCCCTTTTTCTCCCCGGGGCCGTCCAGGGCACCCGGCGACACCCGGGACAATGGAGACGATGACGAATCTGGTCAACCTTCAGGACGTGTCCCTGGCCTACGGGCCCCTCGTGCTCCTCGACTCCGTGTCCCTCGGGGTCGACGAGGGCGAGCGCATCGGTGTGGTCGGCCGCAACGGCGGCGGAAAGTCCACGCTGATCTCCGTGCTGGCCGGGGCCCTGCCCCCCGATTCCGGTCGAGTGGTGCACAACCGCGGTCTGCGCGTGGGTTTCCTGCACCAGCGGGACGACTTCCCCGACAGCACCGTCGGGGCCTTCGTGCTGGGGGAGCGGGCCGAACACGAATGGGCCGGCGATGCCCGGCTCCGCGACATCCTGCGCGGCCTGCTCGGCGGCTGGGACCTGGACGCCCCCATGTCGGGGCTGTCCGGAGGCGAGCGCCGACGCTCCGGTCTGGCCCGCCTGCTGGTCGGCGACCACGACCTCATCGTCCTCGACGAGCCCACCAACCACCTCGACATCGAGGGCATCCACTGGCTCGCGGAGCACCTGCGCGGTCGTGCCGAGTCCCTCGTGGTCGTCACCCACGACCGCTGGTTCCTGGACGCCGTCACCACCCGCACCTGGGAGGTCGGGCGCGGCGCCGTCGAGCGCTACGAGG
Organism: Nocardiopsis sp. N85; assembly: GCF_028882275.1. Taxonomy (GTDB): domain Bacteria; phylum Actinomycetota; class Actinomycetes; order Streptosporangiales; family Streptosporangiaceae; genus Nocardiopsis; species Nocardiopsis lambiniae. The sequence continues at coordinate 49,593 of NZ_JARBUT010000002.1, read as the reverse complement.
GCGGGTACGCCGCCTACGTGCTGGCCAAGGCCGAACGCGAGCGCCAGGCCGCCGTCTCCGAGGAGCGCCGCCAGAACCTCATGCGCAAGGAGCTGGCCTGGCTGCGCCGGGGCGCTCCCGCGCGCACCTCCAAGCCCAAGTTCCGCATCGAGGCGGCCAACCGTCTCATCGAGAACGAGCCACCGGCGCGCGACGCCGTCGAACTCGTGCGGTTCGCCAGCTCCCGACTCGGCAAGAGCGTCATCGACCTCAAGAACGTGACGGCGACCGTCCCCGGCCGCACCCTGCTCGACCACCTCACCTGGCAGCTCGGCCCGGGCGACCGGGTCGGCCTCGTCGGGGTCAACGGCGCCGGCAAGTCGACGCTGCTCAAGATCCTCGCCGAGGAACGGGCGCCCGACGGGGGCAACGTCCGCACCGGGCGCACCGTCAAGCTCGCCCACCTGTCGCAGAACGTCGTCGAACTCGACCCCGAGGCCCGGCCGCTCCAGGCCGTGATGGACGTGCGCGAGCACGTGACCATCGGCAAGCGCGACTACACCGCCAGCCAGATGCTGGAGCGCTTCGGGTTCCGCGGCGAACGCCAGTGGACCCCGATCGGCGACCTGTCCGGCGGTGAGCGCCGACGCCTCCAGCTCCTGCGGCTGCTCATGGACGAGCCCAACGTCCTGCTGCTCGACGAGCCCACCAACGACCTGGACATCGAGACCCTCACCGAGCTGGAGGACCTGCTCGACGGCTGGCCCGGCTCCATGGTGCTGGTCTCCCACGACCGCTACTTCCTGGAGCGGGTCACCGACAGGGTGCTGGCGCTCATGGGCGACGGGAGCCTGGCGTTCCTGCCCGGCGGCGTGGACGAGTACCTGGAACGGCGCGCGGGCGCCCTGGGCGAGGTCACCGTGCCCACACTGGGCGGAGAGCGTGCCGAGCCGGAGCCCGAGGTCCCCGCGGTGTCGGCGGCCGATCGCCGCGCGGCGCAGAAGGACATGCAGCGCATCGAGCGGCGCATGGACCGGATCGGCGTCCGGGAGGCCGAGCTGCACGAGCTGATGGCCGCCGCCGGGGACGACTACACCCGGCTCGCCGAACTGGACGCCGAGGCCAAGGCCCTGGCCGCGGAACGCGATCAGCTGGAGGAGGCCTGGCTCGAACAGGCCGAGACCGTCGGCGACTGACGGTGCCCGAAGGTCCCGTTCCGAGAAGAATCCCCGGGGGTCGGTGTGTTCGGGGGCCGGGACGGTTACCGTGGGCAGCATGGTCATGTGGGCTTCGGACAACCGTGCGGGGAAGGTGCGGGAGGGGTTGACCCTGCTGCTGTCCCAAGGGCTGATCGACGATTTCGAGATCCGTCCGGACGACGACCTGCCCTACCGGGTCACCATGCCGGTGGGGATCATCTCCCTGACCGAGCACCAGGTGGCGCACTTCCTGCTGGGCGCGGTCACCGCCCGCTTCGGTCCCCTCGCCCGCGACCGCGGCCCCGGAACCCCCTGACCGTCGACGGACACGGCGAAGGCGCCGGGGCCGTGGGGCTCCGGCGCCTTCGGTGGGGACGGGGTGGGGAAGGGGTCAGCGGACCAGGCCGGCGAACTCCTCGGCGATGACCGTCGCGCCCGCCTTGTTCGTGTGGATGTCCGGACCCAGGTCCGCGTTGCACATCCACGTGAAGTCGCAGATCGCCTTGAGGTTCGTGGGCATGGTGCCGTCGGTCGGCATGTCGAAGTCGGTGGAATCGAACGCCGCCTCCACGTCCGCCACGTCGATGTCCTCGGCGGCGTAGGCCGACCGCAGGGACTCGTTCATCGTCTCCAGGACGTCGGTGGCGTACCCGGCGAAGGTCGCGTCGAAGGGGATGTCCCCCTCGACCTCGCCCAGGCGCGGACCCTCGTCGACCGAGGCGGACTCGGCGGGCTCGTCCGAACCCTCCTCCCCCTCTTCTTCGGCGTCCTCGTCCGTCTCGGGTTCGAGCAGCATCGCGGCCAGGAACGGGTTGTAGTAGGTCATCGCGATGATCTGGGTGTCCGGACCGGCCGCGGCGCGCAGGCGGGAGGCGATGACGGGGGTCTCCGTCTCGATGCGCTCCAACCCGTCGTCGACGCACTCGGTGTCGACCACGGGCCGGTCGCCGCCGGCCGTGCCGTCGAGGCCCCGCACGCAGCGGGTGAAGTTGTTGCCGCCGATGGTCAGGGTGACCAGGTCGACCCGGCCCGCGTGCTCGGAGAGGAACCCCTCGGCGACCTCGATCTGCGAGCGGCCCTCGTAGAGGTCACCACAGTGGGGGATCCCGCCTTCGAGGAACGTGGTGGTGTCCTCACCACCGCAGCCGCCGCGTTCGTGGCGCAGGGTGGAGTCCGCGTCGTACAGGGTGCGGTACAGGATGTCCGTGTACCCGTCCGAGGTCTCCCCGGGGCCGTTCTCGCCCGGTTGCACACCGACCGTCAGCGAGTCGCCCAGCGAGAGGTAGTAGCGCTCCTCGGCCCCGGCCGGCCCACCATCGTCGCCGCCCGCACAGCCGGTCGCCGCCACGGCGGTCGCGGCGGCCGCGATCAGGGCGACGTACCGGACGTTCCACCGGATTCTCACAGTCGTTCTCCAACCAAGTGAAGCAAGGGATGCGCGCCCGGAGACGGACCCGGTGAGAGGACGGGTACCGCCGGGTAACAGACTTACCGACCGGAAGGTTCGGTGTCGAGGGGGGCCAAGAGGCATCTCAGTAACGATGCGAGGTGCTCGCGGTCCTCGGGGGGCATCGGGGTGAGGATCGTCTCCTCGTACCGCAGCAGCGACTCCAGCGCGGCGTCGATGCGCTCGGCGCCCTGGTCGGTCAGGCGCACCAGCACGCCTCGCTTGTCCGCCGGGTCGGGGCGGCGGCGGACCAGGCCGGCGGCGGCCAGCCGGTCGACGCGGTTGGTCATGGTCCCGGAGGTGACCAGGGTGGCGCGCAGCAGCCGACCGGGGCTCAGTTCGTAGGGCGGGCCGGAACGGCGCAGTTCGGCCAGTACGTCGAACTCCCAGGGTTCCAGGGAGTGCTCGGTGAACACCGTCCGCCGGGCCCGGTCCAGGTGTCGGGCGAGCCGGGACACACGACTGAGCACCTCCAGTGGCGTCACGTCCACGTCCGGGCGTTCGGAGCGCCACGCCTCGATCAGCCCATCCACCTCATCGCGCATGGACCCAGCATATCTCTTGACATCAAGATAGTGGGGCGGGTATGCGACGCACACCCGCCCCACGAGAGATTCCGTGCCTCGGAGCGCGCTCAGCGGCTCCGCTTGGTCCGCAGCCTCGGCTTGGCCTCCAGACTCGACAGGCCGTTCCACGCCAGGTTGACCAGGTGCGCCGCCACCACCTCGCGCTTGGGCCTGCGCACCTCCAGCCACCACTGTCCGGTCAGCGCCCACATGCCCACCAGGGCCTGGGCGTACATCGGGGCGAGCGCGGGGTCGTAGCCCCGCTCGGCGAACTCGTCCACCATGATGTACTCGACCTGGCTGGCGATGTCGTTGATCAGGCTCGCGAAACTCCCCGTGCCGGAGGCCACGTGCGAGTCACGGGTGAGCACCCGGAACCCGACCGTGTTCTCTTCCACATAACGCAGCAGGGCCAGAGCCGCCTTCTCGATCTTGTTGCGCGCGCTGTCGGCGCCGAGAGCCTCCGAGACCATGCCCACCAGGGCGCGCATCTCCTGGTCGACGACGACCGCGTAGAGGCCCTCCTTGCCGCCGAAGTGCTCGTACACCACGGGCTTCGACACACCCGCGCGCGCGGCGATCTCCTCCACGGAGGTCGCGTCGAACCCGCGTTCGGCGAACAGTGCCCGACCGATCTCCAGCAACTGTCGCCGACGCTCTTCGCCCGTCATGCGCTTACGGCGCACACGGACCCTCTGTTCGCTGTCGGCTGCTCCCATTATGGTTCGGAATCCTAGACGCTGACCCGCTTGGCGGCGAGCCGTTCGTTGTCGGGCCAGCGCACCTTGGTCGCCCAGCCGAACTTCTCGAAGACCCAGATGACGCGGGCGGAGATGTCGATCTGGCCCTTGAACACACCGTGCCGGGCGCAGGTCGGGTCGGCGTGGTGCAGGTTGTGCCAGGACTCGCCGAACGAGGGGATGGCCAGCCACCACACGTTGCGGGAGCGGTCGCGCACCTCGAAGTTCTCCTCGCCGATGGTGTGGCAGATGGAGTTGATCGACCAGGTGACGTGGTGCAGCACGGCCACGCGGACCAGGCTCGCCCAGAAGAACGCGGTGAGCGCGCCCCACCACGACATGGTGACCAGACCGCCGATGAGGGCGGGGGCGCCCAGGGAGAAGAGCACGATCGGCAGGAACAGCTTGTCGACCAGGACGATGTCCTTGTCCTTCAGCAGGTCCGGGGCGAACCGGCGCGGAGAGGTCTTCTTGTCGTCCAGGTACATCCACGCCATGTGCGCGTAGTAGAGGCCCTTGGCGACGGACTTCCAGTCGTCGCCGAACCGCCACGGCGAGTGCGGGTCGCCCTCGGCGTCGGAGTACTTGTGGTGGCGGCGGTGGTCGGCGACCCACTTGATGACGCTGCCCTCGATGGCCATCGAGCCGGCGATCGCCATCGCGATCTTGAGCGGGCGGTTGGCCCGGAAGGAGCCGTGGGTGAAGTACCGGTGGAACCCGACCGTGATGCCGAGGCCGCTGATCACGTAGAAGACGCCGGCGATGGCGATGTCGAGCAGGCTCAGGCCCCAGCCCCAGAAGAACGGCACGGTGGCCAGCAGGGCGATGAGCGGGATGAACACGAAGGCGAACACCGTGAAGCGTTCGGCGCGTCCGCGCAGTTCCGGCTCGTACTCGGGGATGGGAGTGCGCTTGGAAGCGCCCTCCGATGTTGTGGCCGACCCATGGGTGGGCAGCTCGGGAGTGGCGGTCATGGTGGTCCCTACCTCGTCGTCAACGGCAACGTCGTCGGTGGCCAGGACCGCGTGACACGGAACACGGGGATCCGTCGCGATGACCCGACCTATACCTACGTAACCGTAACCTACGAACCCGTAGGTTTGGCAAGGGCCATGCGGAAGGCGCTATCTTGGTGACCGTCACGCAGTCGCGGCGCATCCGCGCCCGACGTGTTCCCGGATGATGTAATCGGCAGCATGTGGGGTTTTGGTCCCCATCGTCCAGGTTCGAGCCCTGGTCCGGGAGCCGATGGTCACGGCCCGCGATCCCCCGGAGCGGCGTACATCACAGCCCTACCCGAAAACCGGGCCGGTACGCGGAGAGCGATCGCACGCCTTTCCCGGGACGGCCATGGCCACCGCTGCGGGCCTGTGACACGGATGTATCCTTCCCATGTCGGCCGCACGACGGTGCCGGCCGCGCTCGGCATGCGGGTCGCCCCGCCGGAACGCCGACCGCGAGAACGTCTTCTTCTTAGCCAGCTATCACGAGGGGTCTCCTCCAGTGAGCGTGAACCGCCCGGCTGCCGTCATCGTCCTCGCCGCAGGCGAGGGCACCCGGATGAAGTCCCGGCTCCCCAAGATGCTCCACGAGATCGGTGGTCGCAGTCTGGTCGGCCACGTGCTGGCCGCCGCCCGCGAACTCGATCCGCTGCACACCGTCGTGGTCCTCGGGCACGCTCGTGACCGCGTCGGCGCACACCTGGAGGAGATCGCCCCCGAGGTCCTCACCACGGTCCAGGAGGAGCAGAAGGGCACCGGCCACGCGGTGCGCACCGCCCTGGAGGACCTGGCCGGCCGGGGCATCGAGCCCACCGGTACGGTCGTGCTCACCTGTGGCGACACCCCGCTCCTGCGCGGTTCCACGCTCGCCGACCTGGTCTCCTTCCATGAGAAGGAGGGCAACGCCGTCACGGTGCTGTCGGCCCGCGTCCCCGACCCCCACGGCTACGGACGCATCGTCCGCGGTGCCGACGGCGACTTCACCGCCATCGTCGAGCACGCCGACGCCACCCCCGAGCAGCTCGCCGTCGACGAGATCAACTCCGGCATGTACGCCTTCGACGGCTCCCTGCTGGCCTCCGTCGTCCAGCGCCTGAACAGCGACAACGCCAAGGGTGAGGAGTACATCACCGACGTGGTGGGACTCCTGCGCGGCGACGGCCACCGGGTCGGCGCCCGGATCGCCCGGGACGCCGACGAGGTCCAGGGCGTCAACAACCGCGTCCACCTCGCCGAGGCCCGCCGGCTCCTCAACGACCGCGTCCTGAACGAGCACATGCTCGCCGGCGTCACGGTCGTGGACCCCGCCACGACCTGGATCGACGTTCAGGTGCGCGTCGGCCGCGACACCCTCATCGAGCCGGGGAGCCGCCTGCGCGGCGCCACCGTCATCGGCGAGGACGCCGTCGTCGGCCCCGGCGCGGACCTGACGGACACCCTCGTGGGCGACGGCGCCACGGTCCGCCACACCACCGCGGACCGGGCCGAGATCGGGCCCGAGGCCACCGTCGGCCCCTACACCTACCTCCGGCCGGGCACCCGCCTGGCCGACCGGAGCAAGGCCGGTGCGTTCGTCGAGATCAAGAACGCGAACGTCGGCACCGGCTCCAAGATCCCGCATCTGACCTACGTCGGCGACGCCGACATCGGCGTCGGCAGCAACATCGGCTGCTCGTCGGTGTTCGTCAACTACGACGGGGTCCACAAGTCCCGGAGCGTCATCGGCGACCACGTGCGCATCGGCAGCGACAACACCATCGTCGCTCCGGTCACCGTGGGCGACGGGGCCTACTCCGGGGCCGGGAGCGTGATCCGGGACGACGTCCCGCCCGGCGCGCTCGCCGTGTCCGAAGGACACCGGCAGCGCAACGTGGAGGGGTGGACCGTGCGCAAGCGCTCGGGCACCGCCTCGGCGGAGGCGGCGGAGAGGGCCCTTTCGGCCGAAGACGCCGAGCGGTACAGAGCCGGCGACCAGTAGTGACTGTGGGGGAGAAACGCGTGACCGGGATGAAGGCCACCGGCCAGAAGAACCTGATGTTGTTCTCGGGGCGTACGCACCCGAGCCTGGCCGAGGAGGTCGCGAAGGAACTGGGGATCGATGTGGTCCCCACCCGGTTCGACACCTTCGCCAACGGCGAGATCTTCATCCGTTACCTGGAGTCGGTCCGCGGGTCCGACGCCTTCGTCATCCAGGCGCACTCCGACCCGATCAACGAGTCGATCATGGAGCAGTTGATCATGGTGGACGCGCTCAAGCGCGCCTCCGCCAAACGGATCACCGTGGTCACCCCGTTCTTCGGGTACGCGCGCCAGGACAAGAAGCACCGCGGCCGCGAGCCCATCTCGGCCCGCCTGATGACCGACCTGTTCCGCACCGCCGGCGCCGACCGCATGATGGCCGTCGACCTGCACACGGACCAGATCCAGGGCTTCTTCGACGGACCGGTGGACCACCTGTTCGCGCTGCCGATCCTGGCGGACCACATCGCGAACCGGGTCGACCGCTCCGAGATCACCGTGGTCTCCCCCGACGCCGGTCGGGTGCGCACCGCCGACCGCTGGGCCGACCGGCTGGGCGCCCCGCTGGCGATCATCCACAAGCGCCGCGACCCGGACGTGGCCAACCAGGTCCGTGTCCACGAGGTCGTCGGTACGGTCAAGGACCGGGTGTGCGTGCTGGTGGACGACATGATCGACACCGGCGGCACCATCGTGAAGGCCGCCGATGCCCTCTTCGAGCAGGGCGCCAAGCAGGTCCTGGTGGCCGCCACGCACGGTGTGCTGTCCGGCCCGGCCGCCGAGCGCCTCCAGAACTCGCCCATCTCCGAGGTGGTCATCACCAACTCGCTGCCCGTGCCCGAGTCGCGTTCCTTCGAGAAGCTCACGCAGTTGTCGATCGCGCCGCTCGTGGCGCGCGCGATCAGCGAGGTCTTCACCGACGGTTCGGTGACGAGCCTGTTCGAGTAGGACCTCGCGCGGGTGGGGGATCCGCCCGGATCCCCCACCCGCGCGTCCGTTCCCCCACCGACACGCCGGTCCCGGTCGTTGCGCGGCCGGTGACGGAACGTCGGTGGGGTGTGTTCGGAGTCGTCGGCGGAGCCAGTAGACTTGGCCGAGTGTCCCCGTTGCCCGAGCGGAGCCTCGTTCGGCTTCGTGAGGACGCGCGGGCAGGGGTGCGCGACGAGCGTTCCCGGGCCGGACGGGTCCGGTGACGGCTCGCCGGGCACGCCTGGAACCAGGGCGGTCGCGTCCCCTACCGGGGAGACCCCGCCACTGACCCGCCCGAGAGCGGGAATCGTTCGTACTACTGGAGTCGTGTTCCCCGTGCTGCGGGGTTGAACCCGAGGAGTTTTGTCGTGTCCGAGGTACGTATCGCTGCCGAGCCCCGCACGGAATTCGGCAAGGGCGCCTCCCGTCGCGCCCGCCGCGCGGGTAAGGTGCCGGCCGTCCTCTACGGCCACGGCACCGAGCCCCGCCACCTGAACCTGCCGGGCCACGAGCTCATGCTCGCCCTGAAGACCCCCAACGTCCTGCTGCGTCTGGAGGGCCTGGACAAGGACAACCTCGCCCTGCCCAAGAGCGTTCAGCGCGACGCCATCAAGGGCTTCCTGGAGCACGTCGACCTGCTGGTCGTCTCCAAGGGCGAGAAGGTCGAGGTCGAGATCTCCGTCAACCTGGTCGGTGAGATCAAGGGCGCCGGTGTGCTCACTCAGGAGCTCGTCACCGTGACCGTCGAGGCCGAGGCCACCCACATCCCGGAGGGCATCGAGTTCGACATCGACGGCTTGGAGATCGGCACCGTCGTGACCGCCGCCGAACTGAAGCTGCCCGCCGGTTCCATCCTGGTGACCGAGCCCGAGGCCATCGTCCTCAACGTCTCCGCCCCGCGCGTCGAGGAGGAGGGCGCCTCCGAGGGTGAGGCCGCCGAGGGCGAGACCGCGGCGTCCGCCGCCGAGTAGTCCCAGCGCGTACATCACACCGAGCGTGCGGTTCTCCGGAGCCGCGCGCTCGGTGTTTTCTCTGTAGGCTCGCCCCCATGTGGGGATGGTGGAGGAAGAACGACATGGCGGAGACCGAGCGTCGGCTGGTCGTCGGCCTGGGCAACCCCGGCCCCAAGTACGCGGGGAACCGGCACAACGCCGGTTTCATGGTGGTGGACGCCCTCGCCGGAACGGAGCGCTGGAAGGCGCACAAGGCGCACGCCGAGGCGGTGGAGACCCGTCTGGACGGCGTGCCGGTGGTGCTGGCCAAGCCGCGCACCTACATGAACCTGTCCGGGGGGCCGGTGTCGGCGCTGGCCGCGTTCTACAAGATCCCCTTGGACCGGGTCATCGTCGTGCACGACGAGATGGACATCGACTTCGGTGCCCTGAAGTTGAAGAAGGGCGGCGGCTCGGGCGGGCACAACGGGCTCAAGTCCGTCACCGCGTCCCTGGGCGGGCCGGGCTACGTCCGGGTCCGTTTCGGGGTGGGCCGTCCCCCGGGCCGCATGGACCCGGCGGCGTACGTGCTGCGCGACTTCTCCTCGACCGAGCGCGCCGAGCTGGATCTCAACGTGGAGCGCGCCGCCGACGCGGTGCGCGTTCTCCTGGCCGACGGCCTGGAGCGGGCCCAGAACATCTACCACACCGCCGTCTGACGCCGGCGGCGAACGGGAGGGGCCGCGTGGGGATCCCCACGCGGCCCCTCCCCGCGTCCGGCGGCACCCGCCCGGGTCAGCGGTGGCGGACCGGCGCCAGCAGCCGCCAGGCGACCGCGGCGGACTCCTCGGCGCCCGGCCCCGGTCCCTCCTGCCCGACCCGGGAGGTGAGCAGGGCGACCAGTCCCCCCGCCAGGTGGGAGCTCAGTGCCCGGTCCGGGACGCCGTCGGTGCCCGGTGGCCTGGCCCCCGTCGCGAACCGCTCCTCCAGCTCCCGGGCCACGCTCGCGCGCAGCCGGTGGGCGAAGTCGCCCGCCAGCAGCGTCCGGTAGAGGGATCCGTGTTCGATGACGTGGGCGAACAGGTCCACCAGTGGGGCCGGCGCCCCGTCGGTGGGGGCCTCCAGCGGACACAGCGCGGCGCAGCGCGCCGCGTGCGCGAGCGCGCCCTCCATGGCGTCGGCCACCAGCGCGTCGATGTCGGCGTAGTGCTGGTAGACGGTGGCGCGGTTGATCCCCGCCTCGCGGGCCACGGCGGACACGGTGATGCGCTCGGGCGGGGTGTCGGCGAGCAGGGACAGGAGCGCGGTGCGCAGTCCGGCGCGGGTGCGACGGGCGCGCGGGTCGTCGGGGTTCACGCGCCCAGTGTACGACGTGCGTCGCTTAAGTAATATCTGTTGCTTAGTTGACAGGTGTTGCTTAGTCTCTCCGTATGAGCATGCGACTGGAGATCTGGGCGGACGTGGTCTGCCCCTGGGCGTACATCGGCAAGCGGAGGGTGGAGCGGACTCTGGCCGCGCACGGCGGGGAACCGGTGGAGGTGCTCTGGCGGCCCTACCGCATCGACCCCACCGCCCCGGAGGAGGCCCGGCCGCTGGACGGGCTGCTGCGCGACCCCTTCGTGGACGAGGCGTTGCGCGCGTGCGCCCCCCACCTCACCCCGGCGCAGAACCGGGTTCGGGTGGCCGAGGTGGCCGCGGCCGAGGGCTTCCCCCGGTGGGGCGCCGCCTGGCACGTGAGCTCCCACGACGCCCACCGGCTCCTCCACCTGGCCGAGCGCGAGGGGGGACCGGCACTCCAGAACGCCGTGGCCGAGGAGATCATGCGGGCCCACTTCGTCGACGCCGAGGACATCGGCACCGCGGAGGTCCTGGAGGGTGCCGCCGACCGGGCGGGCTTCGCCGACGGCGGCCGCCTGCTCCGGGCGGGGGAGGGTGGCGGGGAGGTGCGCGAGCTGCTGCTGCGCGGCCGGGCCCGGGGCGTGCGCACCTCGCCGACCCTGCTCGTCGGCGACCTGGCGCTGGAGGGCGCCTGCCACCCGGAGGAGATCGCCGGGTTCCTGGAACGGGCCGGGGAGCGGTCGGTGTGGAGTCCGCCCGCGGAGGTGGAGCGGCTGCGGCTGGCCGAGGCGCTGGTGGAGAAGGACCCCCTGGGCGCGCTCACCCTGTTGGAGCCGCTGCTGGCCGAGCACGGCGGGGACCGGGGCGTACGCCTGGTGGCGGCCAGGGCACGGCTGCGCTCCGCGCAGGTGGGGCGGGCCCGGAAGGAGCTGGAGATCCTGGTGGCGGAGGCCCCTGACGACGCCCACGCCCGACGACTGCTGGCGAGCGCGCTGCGCCGGGGCGGTGAGCCCGGAGCGGCGGAGACGCAGCTTCGGTTGGCGGACGCGATGGCCGGGAGCTGAGGCGGGTTTCGGTCAGGACATTGCAGGGACCTTTATGACCCTTCCTTGACACGTTGAGTGACGCCGGTTGGTCTCAAGCGGGATACATTCTCGGGCCGACCGGCCTCTCTTTGCCGACAGTCGGCAACTCAGCGCGACTTTTCCACTACTTTTGGTTACGATCCAGGGCGTCGACCCTGAACCCATCGCCATCGCCGCACCCCGCTCACACCCTCCTTGGTGGGTTCTGTACGGCTGGAGGCGATGACTGGAAGTAATGATTTTCGGACGCGCGCAGGTCTTGGGGGACACATGGTCGCAAACAGTGGGGTGAAAGAGGTTCGCGAGCGGCCGGCGGTACTGGCCGCCGGTGTCGTGGGCGATACGGCCGTCATGCCGGTGATCCGGGCCCTGCCCGCACCGCCCAAGGCCTGGACCCGCTCCTACGTCGCCGGTCTGGTCCTGTTCGACCTGCTCTGCGCCCTCGGTGCGGGTCTGATCGGAACCACGGTCCGCTTCCACGGCGCGCTGACCGCGGCCACCACCATCCCCTACCTGTGGTTCTCCCTGGCACTGCCGGCCGTGTGGGGCCTGTTCATCTACCTGTCGGGCGGGTACGCGCGCCGTTTCATCGGGGTGGGCACCGAGGAGTACCGACGCGTCGCCGTCGCCGGCCTCACCCTGGCGGCCTCGGCCGCCATCGTCGCCTACGCCGTCAAGTTCGACCTGGCCCGGGGGTACGTGCTCCTCACCCTGCCCGTGGTGGTGTTCGCCACTCTCGCCCTGCGGTACGCCCGCCGCAAGGCGCTGCACCGCCGGCGCCGTTCCGGCGAGTGCATGAACGGGGTCGTCGTGGTCGGCCACCGGGTGGCCGCCGGTGACCTCATCCGGCGCTTCCGCGACGAGGCCTACCACGGTATGCGGGTGGTGGGCGTCTGTCTGCCCGAACACGAGCTGGGGGAGGGCCTCGCCGAGATCGAGGACTGCCCCGTCCTGGGTTCCTTCCGCGGCGCCGCCGACGCCGCCGCGCTGGTCGGCGCCGGTACCGTCGCCGTCCTGGCCTGCCCCGAGATGGACGGCGTCGAACTGCGCCGACTGGCCTGGCGGCTGGAGAAGACCGACACCGAGCTCATCGTCGCCTCCGCCCTCATGGAGGTCGCCGGCCCGCGCACCACGATCCGTCCGGTCGCCGGGCTCCCCCTGCTGCACGTCGAACATCCCGAGCTCGTCGGAGCGCGCCGCCTCCTCAAGGGGGTCTTCGACCGCTGCGCCGCCGTGCTGGCCCTGATCCTGCTGTCCCCGCTGTTCATGGCGCTGGCCGCGCTCATCCGGATGGAGGACGGAGGACCGGTGTTCTTCACCCAGACGCGCGTAGGGCGGGGTGGCTCCGAGTTCACCGTGTACAAGTTCCGTACCATGGTGGTCGGGGCCGACGCGTTGAAGGCGGCGCTGCGGTCCCGCAACGAGCACGACGGTGTGCTTTTCAAGATGCGACGCGACCCCAGGGTGACCTCGGTCGGGGCATGGTTGCGCCGGTACTCGCTCGATGAGCTTCCCCAGCTCGTCAACGTGGCCCGGGGCGAGATGTCCCTGGTCGGCCCGAGGCCGCCGCTTCCGGAGGAGGTCGCCCGATACGGGCACGACGTCCGCCGCAGGTTGGTGGTCAAACCCGGGCTGACGGGGCTGTGGCAGGTCAGCGGACGGTCCGATCTCTCCTGGGAGGAATCGGTCCGCCTGGATCTGCGCTACGTGGAAAACTGGTCGCTGACGTTGGACATCCAGATCCTGTGGAAGACGTGGTCAGCGGTGATCCGTGGGGCGGGGGCGTACTGAGCCGGTGAAGAACATCCGAGACGACCATGAGGTGGCCCGCGATCTGGCGAGCGAGGCCGGTCAGCTGCTGCTGCGCCTGCGCGCCCGGCACGGTTTCGACGAGCCCGACGTGCTGCGCACGCTCGGGGACCGGACCTCCCACGAGTTCCTGTTCTCCGCGCTCGGGCGGTTGCGTCCCAGCGACGCGGTGCTCTCCGAGGAGGGCGTGGACGACCCGGCCCGGCTGCGGGCGCGTCGGGTGTGGATCATCGACCCGCTCGACGGCACCCGTGAGTTCGCCGAGGCCGGCCGGGTCGACTGGGCCGTGCACGTGGCCCTGTGGGAGAACGGCGAACTGGTCGCCGGGGCGGTGTCGCTGCCCGCCCAGGGCAGCACGCTGTCGACGGTCGACCCGCCCTGGCTGCCCGAGGAGCGTCCGGCCGGACAGCGGCTGCGGATCACGGTGAGCCGTTCCCGTCCGCCGGCCTTCGCGCAACGGATGGCCACCCAGTTGGGCGCCGAACTGGTCCCCATGGGTTCGGCGGGCGCCAAGATCTGCTCGGTGCTGCTCGGCATGGCCGACATCTACGTGCACGCCGGTGGTCAGTACGAGTGGGACACGGCGGCGCCCGTGGCGGTGGCCACGGCCGCCGGGCTGCACGCCTCCCGCGTCGACGGCTCGCCCCTGCGCTATAACGTGGCCGACCCGCTACTCCCCGATGTCCTTGTATGCCGATCGGAATTGTCGGGTATGTTGTTGGCTAGCATCCGCGACGGCGCGGACCTGGACAGCGCCGGTCCGCACGCGGGGGGCTAGACGACAGGCCCCCGCCGTCGGTCGAACCGGTGCCCCCAGCGGTATCTCTAAGGCGGATTCATGGGTCAGGCGAGTCAGCAGGCGCCCGGACGCTACCAGCTCTCACAGCTGGACGTTCTGGAGGCCGAGGCGATCTTCATCATGCGCGAGGTGGCCGCGGAGTTCGAGCGGCCGGTGCTGCTCTTCTCCGGCGGCAAGGACTCCATCGTCATGCTCCGACTCGCCGAGAAGGCCTTCTGGCCCGGCGCCGTCCCGTTCCCGGTCATGCACGTCGACACCGGGCACAACTTTCCCGAGGTCATCGACTTCCGCGACCGTCGGGTGGCCGAGGCCGGGGTGCGCCTGGTCGTCGCCTCCGTCCAGGAGCAGATCGACGCGGGCAAGGTCGTCGAGTCCACCGGCCGCTGGGCCAGCCGCAACCGGCTCCAGACCGCCGCGCTGCTGGAGGCCATCGAGGACCACGGGTTCGACGCCGCCTTCGGCGGCGCCCGCCGCGACGAGGAGAAGGCCCGCGCCAAGGAGCGCGTCTTCTCCTTCCGGGACGAGTTCGGCCAGTGGGACCCCAAGAACCAGCGCCCCGAGCTGTGGAGCGTGTACAACACCCGCATCGCCCGGGGCGAGCACATCCGGGTCTTCCCCATCTCCAACTGGACCGAGCTGGACGTGTGGGCCTACATCCAGCGGGAGCGCCTGGAGCTGCCCTCCATCTACTTCGCCCACGAGCGCAGCGTGTTCGAACGCGACGGCATCCTGCTCGCCGACTCGCCGCTCATCGCACGCGACGACACCGAGGTCCCCTTCACCGAGACCGTGCGCTACCGCACCGTCGGCGACCTCACCTGCACCGGGGCGGTCAAGTCGACCGCCGTGGAACTCGACGACATCATCGCCGAGATCGCCGCGACCCGGATCACCGAGCGCGGACAGACCAGGGCCGACGACCGTGCCAGCGAGGCGGCCATGGAGGACCGCAAGCGCGAGGGCTACTTCTAGGGCGTGTCCCGCGGACACCCGCCCACCCTCCCCTCCTTCGGCCGCACCTCTTCCCACATTGGACCAGCGAGCATGAGAAACGACATTCTGCGGTTCGCCACGGCGGGCTCCGTGGACGACGGCAAGAGCACCCTGATCGGTCGCCTGCTGTACGACTCCAAGTCGATCTTCGAGGACCAGCTCGACGCGGTGGAGCGCACCAGCGCCGCGCGGGGCGAGGAGTACACCAACCTCGCGCTGCTCACCGACGGTCTGCGGGCCGAGCGCGAGCAGGGCATCACCATCGACGTGGCCTACCGGTACTTCGCCACGCCCAAGCGGACGTTCATCATCGCCGACACCCCCGGCCACATCCAGTACACGCGCAACATGGTCACCGGTGCCTCCACCGCCGACCTCGCGATCATCCTGGTGGACGCCCGCAAGGGCCTCCAGGAGCAGAGCCGCCGACACGCCTTCCTCACCACGCTGCTCCAGGTGCCGCACCTGGTCCTGGCGGTCAACAAGATGGACCTGGTCGGCTACGACCAGGCCCGGTTCGAGGAGATCAAGGCCGAGTTCGCCGACTTCGCCGCCAAACTGGACGCGCCCGACCTCACCTTCGTGCCGATCTCGGCGCTGCACGGCGACAACGTGGTGGGGCGTTCGGAGAACATGCCCTGGTACAGCGGCCCCTCGTTGCTGCACCACCTGGAGAACGTGCACATCGCCTCGGACCGCAACCTCATCGACGCCCGGTTCCCGGTCCAGTACGTGATCCGGCCGCACAAGTCCGCCGACCCCGAACTGCACGACTACCGGGGATACGCCGGCCAGCTGGCCGGCGGTGTCCTCAAGCCGGGCGACGAGGTCGTGCACCTGCCGTCCGGGCTGAGCACGCGGATCTCGAAGATCCTCACGGCGGACGGGGACGTCGCCGAGGCCTTCGCGCCGATGTCGGTCACCCTCCTGCTGGAGGACGAGATCGACATCTCCCGGGGCGACATGATCTGCCGGCCCAACAACACCCCGACGGCGTCGCAGGACATCGAGGCGATGGTCTGCTGGATGACGGACGCGCGCAAGCTGACCCCGCGCTCCAAACTCATCGTCAAGCACACCACCCGCACCGCGAAGGTCATGGTCAAGGACCTGCGCTACCGACTGGACGTCAACACGCTGCACCGGGACGAGCAGGCCGACCACCTGGCGCTCAACGAGATCGGCCGGGTGCGACTGCGCTCCACCCAGCCCCTGTTCGTCGACGAGTACTCCCGCAACCGGCAGACCGGCGGGTTCATCCTCATCGACGAGTCCACCAACGCCACGGTCGGCGCCGGGATGGTCGTCCGGGCCGACTAGCGCACGCGCCCTGGCGAGACGGGACGCGTGAAACGGGGGTCGCCCACCGGGGCGGCCCCCGTCGCCGCGTGCGCGGTGCTCCCCGCCGTACGGGACCGCCGACCTCCCGCTCAACGTTCGGGGTCTGTGGTACGGGTCGGGTCGTGGAGACCCCGCGCACCCGCACCCGCCTCCGGATCGACGAGGAAGCGACGGCCCCGGCCCGGGGCGCGAACCCCCGGACCGGGGCCGTTCGCGTACCCGAGAACGTCACCTCCAGGGATGATCACATATGGTCCACGCTTCATCACCGAAGGTAATAGCCTGGGCGGGTGGATGAGGCATATCGGTTGGTGTTCGTCGGCGGCATGGGCCGCTCCGGGTCGACCCTGATCGAGCGACTGCTGGGCGAACTGCCCGGGTTCTGCTCGATCGGCGAGACGGTGCACCTGTGGAGACGCGGGTTGTTGGAGAACGAGCGGTGCGGCTGCGGCCTGCCGTTCGCCGACTGCGGCTTCTGGGCCGAGGTCGGCCGGGAGGCCTTCGGCGGTTGGGGACGCCTGAACCCCCACGAGGTCCTGGGGCTGAAGGACGGGGTGGACCGCACGCGCTTCCTGCCCGTCCTGCTCAACGGTTCCGAGGACGGTCTGCTGGCCGCGCGCAGTGCCCGCTACACCGAGCTCTACCACCGCCTGTACTCGGCGATCGCCCTGGTCAGCGGAGCGAGCGTGATCGTCGACGCCAGCAAGCACGCCTCCTTGGCCGCCTGTCTGCGATGGCGTTACGGGGCGCGGATGCGGCTGCTGCACGTGGTGCGCGACCCCCGGGCGGTGGCGCACTCGTGGAGCAAACGGGTGCCCCGTCCCGACGCCTCGCCGGAGAGCAGCGAACCGGAGATGGCCCGCTACTCCGCGGGCCGCTCGGCGGTGCAGTGGGTGGCCCAGAACACCTGCTTCGACGCCCTCGCCCGCCAGGGGGTCCCCACCCTGCGGGTGCGCTACGAGGACTTCGTCGGCGCCCCCACGGAGGAGTTCGCGCGCATCGCCGGATTCGCCGGGCACACCGGTGCGTGTCCGGACCTGGGTGACGGCGTGTCCCTGTCGCGTGGGCACGCGCTGTCGGGCAACCCGATGCGCTTCTCCTCCGGGCCGGTCGGGGTGCACGCGGACCAGAGCTGGCGTGAGGCGCTGCCCCCGTGGCGCCGCCGTCTGGTCGCGATGATGACGACCCCCGCGCGGCGGCGGTACGGCTACTGAACCCGGCCCGTTTTGTCTGGTGGAGGTGTTGCGCCCGAAAAAGATAACGTATGGTATTCATGTGAATACTATCTGTAGTGACGCATAGGGGGCATGTGTCGTGGACAGCGGACCGGTACGGGTGATGGCGTCGGCGGGGGCATTGCTCCTCACCCTCACACTGACCGGAGCGGGCGGAAACGTGCCCGATCCGGCAGGCCCCCCATGGCCCTCCCGGGGCCTGTTCACCACACACGCCTCGGGGACGCCCGTCGGCACCGAACGTCGCTGTACCGTCTCGGAGATCCTCGAACCCTCCTGCGGCGTCTGGTGGGGCGGCAGCCCTCACGAGAACCGGCTCGAAGAACTCGAACGCAACGCCGGCCGCCGCATGGACATCGTCTACACCTGGCGCGGCATCGACCAGGCGAAGATCCCCGGGGACCGGGAACGCCGGATCCTCGCCGAGGGCCGGTTCGTGCACACCAACATCGAGGCCCGGCGCTTCACCCGGTCCGGTCACCCCGCCGTCTCCTACCGGGCGATCCTGGGCGGGGAGTTCGACTCCGTCCTGCGCGACCAGGCCAGGGGCGTGGCCGAACTGGAGACGCCCTACTTCCTCACGTTCGACCACGAGGCCGACGCCAACAAGCGCTACAACAAGCGCGGGACCCCGCAGGAGTTCACCCGCGCCTGGCGGCACATCGTCGACATCTACCGCGACGAGGGCGCCGACAACGCCATCTGGGTGTGGAACGTGACCGGTTGGAAGGGCAACCTCGGGCGGTTGCCCGGCCTGTGGCCGGGCAACGACCACGTCGACTGGATCAGCTGGGAGGCGTACAACATGACCGGCTGCGACCTCATGCCGAACTGGAAGCACGTCGACTCCTTCGAGGACGCGCTGCGCCCGGCCTACGAGTGGATCCAGAACGAGGGCCCCCGGCACGGGATCGATCCCACCAAACCGGTGATGATCGGCGAGATGGGCACCACCGACATCGGCCCGCGCGAGACCATGCGCTGGTACACCGACGTCCCCCAGGTGCTGCGCGAGTACGAGCGCATCCGCGCCGTCAAGGTGTGGGACAGCAAGGTCTCCAGCGGCTGTGACTTCAGGATCGGCGCCAACCGGTACGCCCGGCAGGGGTTCGAGGCGGCCGGCCGCGACCCCTACGTGAACCTGCCCGACCGGGTGCGCCGCCTGGCCGAGCACGCCCACCGGGACTGACCGGCGGGGTGTGCGGAAAACCCGGTGACGGGGCGGGGCGTCCCGTGGTCGAATCCGCTCCATGAGCACCGACCTGTGGAACATCGTGGACGTCGAGGCGACCTGCTGGAAGGGGCCGCCGCCCCCGGGCACCGCCAACGAGATCATCGAGGTCGGACTGACCGTGGTGGACGCCGCCTCGGGTGAGCGGAGGGGGAGGCACGGGGTGCTGGTCCGGCCGCGGCGCTCCGAGGTGAGCCCGTTCTGCACCGAGCTGACGGGGATCACCCCGGAGATGGCGGCCGGCGGGTTGGGCTTCGCCGAGGCCTGCCGTTGGCTGGCCGATGAGCACGGCGCGGCCGAACGTCCGTGGGCGAGCTGGGGTGACTACGACCGCAGGCAGTTCGAGCGCCAGTGCGCAATGACCGGGGTCGGCTATCCGTTCGGCGTTCGCCACGTCAACGCCAAGAAGGTCTTCGCCGAGGTCCACGGGATGCGCAAGCGGGCACCCGGCATGGCGCGTGCCCTGGAGGTCGCCGGGCTGCCCCTGGAGGGGCGGCACCACCGGGGCGAGGACGACGCGTGGAACATCGGTGCCCTCGTGGCGTACCTCGTCGCCCGCGACGCCTGGCCGGACGCCGCCGTGGTCGTGGACCGGGCGCCCACGACCTGAGCGTTCAGCCGGTGTCGGTGATGACGACGCCCGCCCGGGCACCCATCGCCCACCGGGAGGGCGCGTGCCGGGGTGGCCTGTTTCTGAGGTCACCCCGGGTGCGTGGTCGGTGTGGGTCAGTCGAAGAGGTCTTCGGCGCGGTCGACGTCGAGGGCCTTGTCCACCCAGGAGTTGAGGGTGTCGATGTCGTTGCACGACTCGATGCGGGTGCGGACCTCGTCGGAGATGGTTCGGCCGCGCTTGGTCAGGATGCGCAGCACGCTGCCGGCGATGCCCTTCTCCAGCCCCTCTTCACGGCCTTCTTCACGGCCTTCTTCGCGGCCGATGCCGACGTACTTGCGGGCGAAGTCGCTCTGCCATTCGTAGGTCTCCACGGACATCAAGCCCTCCAGCTCCTGACGAGCCGCCTCGTTGAGGCCGGCCGGTGCGTGCCGGGGTGGCCTGTTTCTGAGGTCACCCCGGGTGCGTGGTCGGTGTGGGTCAGTCGAAGAGGTCTTCGGCGCGGTCGACGTCGAGGGCCTTGTCCACCCAGGAGTTGAGGGTGTCGATGTCGTTGCACGACTCGATGCGGGTGCGGACCTCGTCGGAGATGGTTCGGCCGCGCTTGGTCAGGATGCGCAGCACGCTGCCGGCGATGCCCTTCTCCAGCCCCTCTTCACGGCCTTCTTCACGGCCTTCTTCACGGCCTTCTTCGCGGCCGATGCCGACGTACTTGCGGGCGAAGTCGCTCTGCCATTCGTAGGTCTCCACGGACATCAAGCCCTCCAGCTCCTGACGAGCCGCCTCGTTGAGGCCGGCCAGTACATAGTCATAGTAGAACGGACGGTTCCTTCCACCGGTGGAATCCAACGCCTCCACCAGTGCCTTCAACACCCCCGGGTCGGTGTCGCCGTGGGCGTAGGCCGACAGCACCGCCAACTCCGGCAGCTCTCGGGCCTGGCCCGGGTCGGTGATGACCGGGGTGTCGTCCGGGCCGATCACCAACGGCCGCAGCGTGAACCCCGGATGCCCGATCTCGATCGGACGCGCGCACCACCGCGCGATGGTCTGGTCCGGGCACAGCACCACCAGCACCGCCGGGCACTCCAGCCGCCCGTACAGGGTGGCCAGGTAGGCGGGCCAGCTGAAGTGCTTCTCCGTGTCGCGGTCGTTCTGGCGTTCCACCACCACCGCGAGCACGGGCCGGTCGCCATCGCGCAGTAGGACCGCGCCGTCGGAGTTCCACTCCTTGGGGTCGCAGTTGGTCAGCACCGAGGAGGTCAGCACCGCCTCGGTGTGCTCGGGCACCGGGTAGCCCAGTGCCTCGCGCAGCAGGACCGGGACCATCTCGGGCCGGTTCTGCACGATCCGCAGCGGGATCTCATGGGATCGACTCGGCATCGAACTCCTTCACATCGGTCGTTTTCACAAGGGGGAGAGGCGGACGCGGGCACCGGGGGTGAGCGGCACCCGTGCCCGCCGGGTCCAGCGGGCATGAGGCAGGGTGAACGCGGCCCAGGTCACGGCACTCACGGACCTGGTGGTGGCCCCGGGCGGTGGCGGTGGCCTCGATGAGGAGCAGGCCCCGTCCGCCCTCGGCCGGGTCCCGTTCCGGGGTGAGAGGGCGCGCGTGGGCGCGTTCGGTCGGGAGGCGGACGGTGGTGCGCCGGGCCGGTGCCGGGTTCGCGGCGTACCGGCGTACGCGGTTCGACCCGCTGCGCGGTCCGAAGAGGGAGGACCGCGAGTGGCGGTCTCGGGGAGGGGAGGACGGTACTTCGAGTATGTGCGGGGCGCGACTCAAAAGCCCGGCACTAGACTGGCTCACACCGGCAATCCTTTGCTTGAAGGGGTGATTTGCCGGCCACGACCCCGGGCGCTCAACTAGGCGTCGCGGGGTCTCTGTGTTCGGTCGTGGTTTCCAAGCAGAGATTAGGGGATGGGAAAGACGACAGGGCCGGTTACGGGTGAGTAGCGCCGGAAAACTTTTTCTGATCTGTGTTTGTGCAGGTAGGGGTCGGTCTGAGAATTTTTCCGACTAATGGTTGCAAAAGTGCTATTCGGTCATTGGGGAAATGAAAATATTTCGCATTGGACCGGATGGGGTAAGGGGTTCGTGGAAACGACCCTCGGCGGCGTGAGGAACGGGGCGGCGCGATCCGCTCCCACGCCATTCGGTGGAACCGTCACGCCGATGCCTGCACGCCCTCGCCGCCGACACGGATGCGGACCGAGCATCAGTCGAGCCTCTTGCGCATCTCGACCGAGGTCGTCTCGTGGCCGAGCGACGGGTAGGGGCCGCGCACCCGTGTTGAACCCGACGACGTTGCGGCCGAGGGTGTGGGCGCCCCGCCCCTCGGCGGCACGGGGCGGTACGTCCTGCTCGGCGTCCTACCCTCAGGTCCGGTCGTTGAGAACGCTGTCGACGGCGGTGTGCAGTACATCGAGTTCCGTTTGCAGGCGGGACTCCTCGGCCGGCATGGCCTGGGCGATCGAGAGCCCGTTGACCACCGTGATCAGGAACCTCGCCCGACGGGAGTTGTCGCCTTCCGGGACGGCACCCTCGTCCTGTAGGACCGTCAGGCAGTACTCGATGCGGCGCCGCATCTCCCGTTCGAGGGCCAGGTACTCCTCTCGGGCCGCCTCCGTCGGTTCGTTCGAGGCATAGCGCTCGAAGGCCAGCAGCCATGACCGCCGAGCGTCGGTCTCGGCCCCGAGAGGCGCGAGTGCGCGCTGAAGGGAGGCGGTGAGTCGATCCCTGGCCGGTATCGACCGGTCGTGGACGCTGTCGTCCGGAAGCACCATGTCGTACACGAGGGCGAGTACCGCGTCCATCAGGGCCCGCTGCGTCGGGAAGTGGTGCCGCAGCGACCCCGTGCTCACGCCCGCCCGCGCCGCGACCGCCCGCACGCTCAACGCCGCGCCGGGCCCGTCCCCCAGCATCGTCGCCGCCGCCCACAGGATCCTGTCCCGGCTGCCGAGGCCCTCCGGTGGTTTCTGTTCCATGACGCCCTTCCAATACACCGTGCTAGTACAGCGTGATACTATCACCGAGATGGGACCAATACAGTGTATTGGTCTGGCTGTCATCCCAGATGAGGAAGGCTGGACATGCTCGGGGACTGGAAGCGGCGCAGAGCCGCGAAACGCGTTCGACCCGGGGACGGTCGCCCTCTCCAGCCCTTTCGCTGGTGGCAGTTGCCGTCCGGGCGCAAGCTGTTTCACCTTCCCCTCGACCGCAAGGACGGACACCGGTCGGTGTACACCGTCGACGTCCGTCACTGGGGCAGGCAGGGGGGAGACGAGGGCAAGGCGCACCTCTACCTCGACGGCGGACACCGCGCCGAGTCCACGCTCCCCGCCGGGTTCCCCGTCGAAGGCGGAACCATCGAGGTGGCGTTGAGCGGGTTCGGGCTCAAACGCGCCCACTACGTCCCCGCCGAGGGCGCGGAACAGCAGCTCGTTCCCGATCCGAGGTCGGCCGCGGGGCGCCGGCTGCGCTTCGACCGCGAGCACCCGGTGGTGAGCCGCTGGATCGGGGCCGTCTCCGTGGTGCTGCTCGTCATCGGTATCGGACTGAACCTCCTCCAACTTCTCGAACCGATCTCCGGTATTCCGCCGGTGGTCGAGCGCTTCGGACACTTCGAATCACCGTTCCACCTGCCGCTCTGGCTCAACCTCACGCTCGGGTTCGGGGCCGCGGTGGCCGGCATGGAACGCGGACTCCGGCTGCGCTACCACTGGCTGCTCGACGCGGCCGGGAACTGACCCGCACACGCCCCCATCAGGAGAGGAAAGACCCGACATGACCGACCACGCCCACGACGCCGTGGACGAACACCGTGACCGGCGGCGGAGGGCGCGGTCCGACACCGTGGTCCGCTCGACCCCACTGTCGGACCGCTCCCTCGCCCCCGACCTGGCGCGGGGCATGATGCTGTTGCTCATCGCGCTGGCCCACGTCCCCTACTTCCTCCACACCGCTCCCACCGGTGCGATCGGGGTCCATCCCGTCGTGGGGAACACGGCCGACAAGATCGCCCAAGCGCTCACCCTGATCGTGGTCGACGCCCGCGTGTACACCATGTTCGGCTTCCTCTTCGCCTACGGGATCGGGCAGATGTACGCCCGCCAGACGGGCAGGGGCACCGACCCCCTCGCGGTCCGGCGCCTGCTGCGCCGGCGCCATCTGTGGATGATCGCCTTCGGGGCGGTGCACGCGGCGCTGCTGTGGCAGGGCGACATCATCGGCGTCTACGGGCTGATCGGGCTGATCATGGTGCCGCTCTTCTTCGGCCGCACCGATCGCACACTGAAGGTCTGGATCGGCATCCTGCTCGGGCTCGCGGCCGTGTCCGCCCTGCTCAACATCGTGGGCTCGGTCCTCGTCCCGGCACTGACGGAGGTGAGCCTCGCCGATCAGCAGCGGCTCAGCATCGCCGAGCCGGACTACCTGGTCTCGGTCGCCGAACGCCTGTCCGCCTGGCTCTACACACTGGTGGGCGGTTTCGTCGGGATGGCGCTTCCGGCGGTGTTCCTGATGGGGGTGCTGGCGGCACGGCACCGGCTCCTGGACGAACCCGGCCGTCACCTGGTGCTGTTGCGCCGCCTGGCGCTGTGGGGCGTCGCCGTCGGATGGACGACCGGCGCGGCACTCGCGCTCCAGCACACCGGGGTCGTCGACATCGCTCCGGACCTCGCGCTGGTGAACCTGCACCTTCTCGCCGGGATCTTGACCGGGGTCGGCTACGCGGGGATCTTCGGGCTGATCGCCCACCGCCTGTCCGGGCGCGCGGCGGCCTCCGCCGGGCCGGTGCACTGGATCGCCGCGCTGGGCCGCCGGTCCATGAGCGGTTACCTCGCGCAGTCCCTGGCATGGGGCCCACTGCTGGCGGCCTGGGGGTTGGGCCTGGGAGCGCACCTGTCCAGTTGGTCGGTCATGCTGTTCGGCGTCGCCGTCTGGGCCGCGACGGTGGCCGTCGCCGTCGCGATGGAGCGACGCGGTCTGCGCGGCCCCGCCGAGGTGGCCCTGCGCGGGCTGACCTATCGGGCGATACGGCCTGCGGCGGGCGGGAGGGGCACGAACTGAACGGGCGCCCGACACCCGGCGCGGTGTCGGGCGGTGCCGCACACCGACGCCGGGGATCGCCGCCCGTCCGCGTGCCACCGGCGCGCCCCGGGCGGCGGGTCCGCCCGTGCGGTGGACCTGATCCGAGCCGGGGCCACGCCCCGCACCTGCCGTGAGGAGTCGGTCTTCCCGGCCGCGCCCCCGGGGTTCTCCCGGACGACCGCACCGGGCCGTGATGGAGGCCTGTTCGCCGTCGTTCCGCGACCGGCGCGACCGCCGCTCCGGCACCGCCGGCGCCGGAGCGGCGGTCACCGCGCGGTCCTCAGACGCCCTTGCCTCGCAGATGCAGGGCGCGGGTGATCCAGCCCGGGGGCACCCCCAGCACCACCAGCAGGGCCAGGTACGCCCGCCCCTCGGCGGAGCGGGCCCGCAGGGTGGTCCGGATCCACCGCAGGGCGTCGCGGCGTCGTCCGGCGGAGGCCTCGGCGAAGGCGATCTGGCCGGCCACCCGCGCGTATCCGCGCGGCACCAGCCGGAACTCCGGGTAGCGCTCCAACAGCCAGCGCAGGGCGGTGGAGATCGTCCGCCAGCGGCCGGAGAAGTGCGAGCGGCGGTGCCAGAGCACCCGCACGCCCGTCTCGGGGATGTTGCGGATGGGGCCGCGTCGGGCCAATCGCAACAACAGCTCGTAGTCCTCGGCGTAGCTGCCGGGGATCTCCTCGCTGACCGTCCCGCAGCCGTCGATCATCGCCCGCCGCCGGATCAGGAACGTCGACGGGTGCAGCTCGGTCAACCGCGACCCCAACAGGTCGCCGAAGGTGACGCTGGTGCGCTCCAGGGTGCGCACCGCCTCGACCTTGTCGTAGACCACCGTGATGCCGCAGCACACCAGGTCGATCCCGGGTTCCTCCAGCATCACCCGCACCTGGGCGCGGAGCTTGCCGGGCATCCACGTGTCGTCGTCGTCGCAGAAGGCGACCAGGTCGGTGTGGGTCGCCAGCACCCCGGTGTTGCGGGCCCCCGCCAGCCCGGGGGTGAGGGTGTTGGTCACCACCCGCACGGGCCGGGCCCCGTCGGCGCGGGCCAGGGACGGGTCGGGCTGGTCGTTGTCGAAGACCACGATGGTCGTGATGGTGCCGGGGTAGTCCTGCTCGGCGATGGCGCGCAGGGTGCGCCGCAGCAGTTCGGGGCGGTCCCGCGTGGGGACGACCACGGTGACCTCCGGCCACTCCGTCCCCTCCGCGTCGCCCTCGGCGCCCTCGGCGCCCTCCGCCGGTCGTGTCACCACGTCGGCGACCGTCTCCTGCCGGATCCCCGTCGATCGCACGTCATCCTCGGAGGGCACGGTCCCCGAACCCCTGGTGACCAGGTCGATGAGGGCCCCCGCGCGCAGGGCGGCGCGGACCGCCCCGTCGCCGTCGTCGGGGTGTGTCCGGAAGTCCTCGGGAGACGCCAGCGCTTTGTCCAGCAGGGCGGTCAGCTGCTGGGGGGTGGAGCAGGAGCGCACCCGCCCGGCCTGTTCCAGCCTGCTCACGAACAGCAGTTGGTGGTCGTCCACGTGTTCTCCCAGTTCGGGGTCGCGGGGGACCACGATGGGCAGGTGGCCGGCCTGGCGCGCCTGCACGATCGTGCCCGGCCCGCCATGGGTGACGACGACCCGTGCCGCCCTCATGTGCCCGCCCAGGTCCTCGCCGGGCAGGAAGGGCGTCCCCGACGCCACCGTCGGCGTCGAGCTGTGCCCGTGCTGGACCAGGACGCGCAGCTCCCGGTGGAGTCGGGCGTAGTCGTCGACCCAGCGCACGAGCCGGTCGAACGCGTGATGGTCGGTCCCGATGCTGACCACGATGTCGGGGTGGTCGCTGTCGTCGGGCCGGGGCGCGGGGCGGGTGGTCTGTTCGGTCACAGGAGCGGTCCTACCGTGATGGCGGTCGGCATGAAGGCGCGTTGTTCCTCCCACTGGGCGAGGGACAACCGGGTGAAGGGACGGCACAACCGGGCGGTGAGCGTGGGGGTGTCGATCCGGTCGTAGACCTCGATGTAGACGGTCGGGATCCGCCGGGCCCGACCCAGGACGAAGAAGGGCAGGGCCACCCCGGCCCCGGTCGTCACCACGACGGAGGGGCGCTCGGCGCGCACGACCCTGGCGGCCAGCCGGGTGTTGCGCAGCAGGTTGCCCACGTCGCGGGTGGTGGGGTGGTGGGCCCAGTGGACGCGCTCGCCCGCGAGGGCGGCCTCGGCGTCGGGAGTGCGGAAGGTCACCCAGACGCGTTCGCGCTCCCGCCACCAGGGGCGGAGGGCGCACAGCTGGGTGAGGTGGCCCCCGCTGGAGGCCACCAGGAGAACCGGTCGCGAAGACATACTGTCATCATTCCATAACTCAGAGTATTGATCGGTCAGTGGCGCAGACCCAGCACCCTCCGGCACGCCCAGACGGTGGCCAGGTGCCCCGGGGTTCCCAGAGCGATGGCCGCGACCAGGGCCACCGGGCCGCCCCCCAGGAGTCGGTCCAGCAGGAGGGGCAGGACCCCGAACCACAGCAGGCAGCCGCCGGCCGCCACCAGGACCGGTCGCCCGAAGGGGCGCAACACCACATGGGAGCGCAGCTGCCACAGCGGCAACCCCTTGCGCACCAGTACCGCCGCAACCAGCGCCGCCGCGGCGCCGGTCGCCCCCGCCACCGGGATCAGCAGGACGCACCCCACCACGTTGACCGCCAACGACAACACGTTGTTGAGCAGGTTCGCGCCGGTGCGCCCGGTCATCGTCAGGATCAGATCGCCCATGCCCAGGAGCGACGCGGTCAACTGTCCGGCGCACACCACCATCAGGGCGCCCGCCCCCGCCGCGTAGTCCGGGCCGAACAACCCCATCACCTCGGGCGCGAAGATCAACGCCGTCAGGTACAACGGCCAGGTCAGACACATCAGCCACGACGTGCCCGCCCCGTACAGGAGGCGCACCCCGGCGTGGTCCCCTGTGGCCATCTGCTCGGCGAACCGGGGCTGGGCCGCCGACAGCACCGTCTGCGCGCCGAACTGGCCGACCACCATCACCCGGGTCGCCGCCGTGAAGACCGCCGCCCCGGTCAGCCCGCCCAGCATCGCCGTCAGCACGACGCCGCCGCGCTGCACCCCCATCTGCGCCACCCCGGCCACCGCGCGCGGCAGCGAGAACGACCAGAACTCGGCGGGGGAGACCGGGGAGCCGCCACCGCCCCCCTCCTCGGGCGGTGCGGCCCGGCGGACGATCCGCCCGAGCCAGAACCAGGCAAGGATCGCCGCCGGCAGGTAGGGGCCGGCCCAGGCCAACGCCAGCATCCCCGCCGACCCGGACAGCGCGATCGCCATCACCAGCGACACCTGGGCCAAGGGTCGACCCACCTTGTCCACCAGCGCCGTGGTCGCCATGTCGTGGTGGGCCCGGGTCGCCGCCAGCGCCGTGTCCGCCAACACCGCGAACGGCAGGAAGACCGCCAGCAGGCGCAGGTACACGGCGGCCTCGTCGGTCCCCACCATGTCGGCCATCGGCTCGGCGAACCCGGCCATCACCCCGGCCGTGGCGCACGCGGTCAGGACGGCCGGGGTCACCGCGATCCGGATCAGCCGGGGCACGCCCCCGGAACGTCCCAGCACCCGCATCCGGGCGATGAAGTACACCAGCCCGTCGGGCGCCCCGAGGTTCGCGACCGTCGCGGCGATGAGGAACACCGACGTGGCGGAGAACAGCAGACCCGCCGTCTCCTGCGAGAACGCCCGTGTGATCGCCACGATCAGGGCCAGGTTGAGCCCGGCGCCGATCGCCGCGCCCGCCATGTTGATCGCGCCGCCGCGCAGGACACGGCCCAGCACGGGGTCGCTCCGTCGCGCGACGTCGGTCATGTGCGCCACGAGGGGGTCCGTCCCCACCACAGGGCCAACCGCCGGTCGCTCTCGGCGAACCGCTCCGTCAACTCCGCGCGCAGCCCCTCGGGCATCACGGTCCTCTTGCGCGCGTTGTGCCGCCCCGGCACCCCGTCGGGGCCCGGCGGCAGGTCCAGGAACCCCTCGATCCGACGCAACTCCCGATCGGTCCCGTCGAACAGGTCGGCGTAGTCGACCACGTACATCCGGTCCCGGCCCAGATGCCCCTCCATACGCCGCAACTGGTCCACGTAGTGGCCCCGGGCGACGTACCCGTGGTGCTGGTGGGAGTGCGACACGTATCCGGGGTCGGCCCTCAGCTTGTCCTCCTCGCCGGCCAGACGGGCGGGCTCCAGCTCCACCGCCCGGGCGAACGGCTCGGTCTCGAACCCCCGGGCGTGCTCGTGCGCGTGGGCGGAGTAGGCCCGCTCGACGGGATCGCGCAGGATCACCACCACCCGCACCTGCGGCAGGTCACGGGCGATCCGCTCGGCGGCCAGCGGGTGGAACAGGTAGTAGGGGCTGGACTCGAACGCCCGCACCCGCGGGGCCTCCCCTCGGGCCCGCAGCGACGCGCGCAGCGGGAAGTGCG
This sequence comes from Nocardiopsis sp. N85, assembly GCF_028882275.1. GTDB lineage: Bacteria > Actinomycetota > Actinomycetes > Streptosporangiales > Streptosporangiaceae > Nocardiopsis > Nocardiopsis lambiniae. The sequence goes on along the minus strand of NZ_JARBUT010000002.1, from coordinate 20,765 downwards.
CCCGGTACCGGTTCGCTCCCCGGTGATAACCGGTGTCGAAGTAGTGCACCCCCTTGCGCAGGACCGGTCCGGTCGCGGCGGGGTTGCGGCACAGGGACTTGAACAGCGAGGTGGTCCCGCTCCGCTGCGCCCCGCAGATCAGGAAGTCGGGCAGGGCACGGCCGGGGCCGGTCACCGCGCCCAGGGCGTCGACGAACGGCAGGACCGCCCGTCGCGCCGGACCGGCCAGCCGTCGAGGCAGGGAGGGAAAGGTGTTCTCCGGCATCACATCGACTCATTTCGGAGGTTGTACTCGGGTGTGGGAAGGTCGCCCTCAACCGGTGTGGGCGGCCTCGTGCGTGGCGCGTTCCTGAAGGCCCTCCAAGGCGGGGAGGAGCCAGTCGTCCACGGCGGCGAGGTGGACGCCGAGCTCGTCCTGCCGGTCGTGCAGATAGCGGGTGGCCAGGTCGATGAGGTACAGCGCCATCACCGTGGACACCGTGTGCGACGCCAGCCCCAGCTCCGACATCAACGGATCGCGCAGCAGGCGGGCGCCGCTCTCCAGCCACCGGTGCACCCCCGGGTGGACCCCGGCCTGGACGCATTCGTTGAGGTCGTAGTGGAGTGCGTCGAAACCGGCGGGCGCGTCCAACGACAGGCGCTCCCAGTCCCACACGAACGAGCGGCGCGCGGTGCCGGCGATGTTCCACCGGGTCAGGTCGCCGTGCCAGGCCCCGAAGGGGACGCGCACGTCGGGCAGGCCGCGCAGCGCCGCCCGCAGCGGCGCCGCCTCCGGCCTGGTCCCCAGCGCCACGATCCTTTCCTCCAGGGCGCGGCGATAGGGGCTTTCGGACAACCGGCGCCGCCGGACCTCCACCAGGGAGGTGATCTGGGCGACGCAGCGCAGGAGCTGCCGCCGGGTGGGCCGGTCGGTCTGGTCGCCGACCGGCAACGCCTCCTGCACCAGCAGCGGACGACCGTTCCACTCGCCCTCGTACATCAGACGGGGAACGGTGACGTCGCGCATCCGGGTGTCGGCCAACAGGCGCAGCGCCCGGGCCTCGGCGACCACCAACCTGCCGGTGAGGTCGTTGACGGCGACCTTCGCGTAGCCGATGGTGCGTCCCGCCGGGGTGAGCAGCAGCAGGACGGGCTTGCGGTTGGCCCGGGGCGGGCCGACGTGGATGGCGATGGTCAGTTCGCGGTCCAGGGCCGCGGCCAGCGCGTGCTCGATACCGGGCCCGGCGCCCACGTACAGGCGGTCGCGCAACAGCAGCGGGGCGATCCCGGTGGCGAACGCGCCGGTCAGCAACAGGGCGCGCATCCGCTCCTTGAGCGAGTGCCCCTGGGAGAACGAGGCGATGCCCCGGGTCGCCGCCGACCGGTTGTGCGCGGGCAGGATGACCCGGGGATCGTAGGCGTTGGGCACCGGAAGGTACTGGTTGCCCCGGCGGCGCACTCCGGCGTCCCCGTGGCCGAGGAGGCCGCCGCACGGCCACAGCACGGCCGCGAGGTCGGTCAGATAGGTCGTCTCGCCGTTCATCGGGACCCCCCGCCCGTGCGCGCGGTCCGTCGGCGGAGCAGGGGTTCCTCGTCCCGCCAGAGCAGGGCGACGGCCACCATGGTCACGGCCAGCGGGGACATCAACGCGACGTAGAAGAACATGTACCAGAACAACAGGAGCACGGTCAGCAGGGCGCCCCGGCCGGCGATCGTCACGGCCGACCGGTACCGCCAGGCCGTCGCCGCGAAGAAACCGAGGAACAGGGCCGTGCCCACCCAGCCGCTCGCGATGAGCGTCATCCACAGCTGACCGGCGTTGCCGATGACGTGCTGACCGCAGCCGGGGCAGTCGGGCGAGGGCCCGATCGCGATCGAGTCGGAGCTGCCCAGGGCCTCCCGGGTGGTGCCCCAGCCCAGCACCGGCGACAGGTCGGCGGCGGTCACGGACGCGGCGTTGGTCGCCGCCCGGCCGTCGTCGCTGTGCGGGTTGTCGGCCCGGGCCCGCACCACGTCGGCCAGCGGCGAGACGGCCAGGACCGCCAGGGCCAGCACGATCACCAGGGAGCAGAGGGCCACCGGGACGACCCGCCCCCGGCGCACGGCGACGTATCCGGCGTAGAGCAGGGACAGCGCCAGCCCCGCCCACAGGGCGCGGTTGAGGGAATGGACGATCGGCACCACGGACAGGGCCATGGCCGCCGCCACCCCCCAGCGCGCGAGGAGGGGAAAGCGCCCGGGGGTGAGCAGGGCGACCGCGGACCACACCAGGAGCAGGGAGATCATGTACCCCCACACGTTGGTGTACTCCCACGGAGCCTTGGGGCGGGCCGAGTCGTAGCCGAAGATGTCCATGACCTGGGCCGACGCCGGATGGATCAGGGTCTGCATGAAGGGGTCGGCGGCCAGACCGCCGGGGAGCAGGTACTCCAGGGGGGCGGTGAACTCGAAACGGGGGGCGAACATCCCCAGATACCCGCCCGCGATCGTCACCAGCCCCAGCACCGTCAGCGCCGACACCACCGCGCGGGTGGGCAGTTCGCGTTCGGTCAGGTTGCCGACGTACAGCAGCAGCACCGTCAGGACCAGGTAGTTGGTGATCCGCAGCAGCGCTCCGCCGTACCCGCCGCTGCCCGGGACGGTGCCCGCCATCTCCAACGGGACCATGGCCAGGCCCAGCAGTGACCACAGCAGGAACAGGGCCCAGAGCCAGAACGCCGGAGGTACGCGCAGGCCGACCGTCCGGTGTCGGCGCATCAGCTCGACGGCCATCGGGACGGCGAACACCCAGTAGGCGAACTGGCCCAGTCCCAACGCCCACCACAGCGGATAACCGGCCAACAGCCACACCAGGGGGCGGCCGGTCGAGGTCGGGCCCTCGGCGACGGGGGACATCACGGTCGTCCCGCCGCCGGGCACCGGACCACCGGGCCCGGACACACCGGTCCGGGCCCACGACGGGTGGCGCGCCATCAGTGTCGAGCCCCGGTGGCGCTGTCGGCGGGCACGGTGACGATCTCGTCGTCCTCCGGAGCCTCCGGGTCCTCGGAGTCCTCCGGGTCCTCCACGGCCTTCGGCCTCCCCGGAAGCCCCGGGTCCTCCGCGGTCCCCAGGTCCTCGCCGGTCCCCCGGTCCTCCACGGCCTTCGGGTCCTCCACGGCCTCCGCGGGCGTGTCCGATTCCGCCGGGGTCTCCTCGGTCCGGACGGTCCCCGCCGCGGTGACGTGCTCATCCGAGGCCGGGGTGGTGCTCGCCGGGGTCGGATGCGGCAGGGGGCCGGGCAGCGGTTGCCGGGGCAGGACGACGACGCCGGGGACGTCGAGGCCGAACCGGCCGGCGGCGGCGAGCAGCCCGGTCAGGTCGGCCCGCGGGGTGCGGTCCAGCTCGACGACGGGGAGCATGAGGTCCGCCGAACCGGCCACCGCGTGGACGTCGGCGCGCTCGCTCGGCGGCGGCACGGCCACCACCACGTGGTCGGCGCTTTCGCGCAACAGCCCGATCAGATCGGTCATGCCCGTGTCCTGCACGGGCGCGGCGACGCCCGGACGCCCGTGACGCAGCACGCGCAAGCGCGGCGCGGCCTGCGGGCGTACCTCCAGTTCGGCGGGGTTCTCACCGTCGACCAGGGCCTCGGCCAGTCCCGGGCCCTCGGGCAGTCCGAGGAGTTCGCCCACGGTGTCCGAACGCGGGTCGGCGCACACCAACAGCGTCTCCGAGCCGGTCCGGGCCAGCGCGGCGGCCAGGTTCACCGCGGCGGCGGCACCCGCGCGTCCCGGCGTGGTGGCCGCGACCATCAGCACCCGGCCCGCGCGCGGCCCCTCCTCCTCCCCGGGGGCGGGAACGGGGGCGTCACCGGTGCCGGCGCGGATCAGGTGGACCAGGGACTGGACCCGCTGACCGCCCCGGTCGTCCTCGCCGAGCAGACCGGGGGTACGTCCGCCGCGCCGCGGGGAGCCGGGGGACAGGTCGAGCAGCACGGGCAGCCCGCCGACGCGCTCGGTCTCCTCGGTGTCGTGCAGGCGCGGGTCGAGCCGGTCGCGGACCACGGCCGCCAGCAGTCCGGCCAGCAGCCCCAGCGCGGCACCGCCCGCCACCCACAGCGGCGGGTTCGGGGAGGAGGCCCGCTCGGGCAGTCCGGCGGGGGTGATGATCCGGCCGGGTTCGACGGTCTCGCGCAGGGCGCTCAACGGGCCGATACCGGCGCCCACCCCGGTGATCTCCTGGCGCAGCGCCTCCGCACGGGGATCGGAGGCCCCGGTGACGGAGACGAGTTCGCCCAGCTCCCCTTCGAGCCGTTCCCGTTCTCCGCGCAGCGCCTTCAGGTGACCGCCGATGAGGTCGTCCACCCGTTGGCGGCGTTGCTCCAGGTAGGCGTCGGAGTAGGCGGCGGCGCCGGCCCGCGCGGCCTCGGGGGAGTGCGCGGTGTAGTGGATCTCCAGCACGTTGCTGTTGGAGGGGACGGTCACGTCGACGTGTTCGCGCATGGCGTCGGCGTTCACGGTGGTCCCGGTGGCCTCCGTCACGAGCGCGGCGGCGACCGAGGAGATCTCTTCGGAGCGCAGGACCTGCGCCTCGGTGTCGAGGTTGACGTCACCGGCCACCCGCCCGGAGCGTTCGCCGGTGAACTCGGCCATGCCGGTCGGCAGTACCTGGACGGCGGCCGAGGAGGTGTAGGTGGAGGGAACGGCGAACACTCCGGCGAGGGCCAGGGTCACCCCGCCGAGCACACCCGCGCCCACCAGCCGCCACCGGCGGCGCAGCAGCGCGGTGTACTCCTTGAGTTCCGGTCCGGGTGATCCGGGGACGTCGGTGTCCATCGAGGTCTCTCCGTGTCTGCATGACAGCACTTTTAGTAAACGATTGCATACTAAGTGTAATCCCTTGGGGTGTGCTCGCCGGTTGGGCCGCGGTCCGTTTCCCCGAGGGGAAGCGACCGGAAAGAGAGGCGGGCCGCAAAGGGCGCAGGAACGACGAAAGGGGCGGTGGGTCACCCCACCGCCCCCCGGAACGCCGATGATCCATGCCCCCGCGTCCCGGTGCGGCGCGGTCGTGCGAGCGGAGGCGGGGCGGGGAGAGCGGGAAGGGCGCCGAGGCCGGTGGTCGCACACCGGTCCTCGACGCCCTTCACCGAGTTCGCGGGGGGTTCGCGGGCCCCCGTCGACGGGTCAGGCGCCGGTCACCCACGAGGGCAGCTCGGTCCCCGAGTTCCAGGCGTCGTCGCACACCTGCTGGCTGGACACCGTGTGCGCCCGCGCCGAGCAGTCCCGGTAGTCCATCAACTGGTCGTGGAACACCACGGAGACCGCCACCATGGCGATGGACACCACGATGCCCGCCACGCCCACGGCCACGCTCAGCAGCGCCAGCGGGGCGTCGGAGCGGTTGCGGCGGGCGGCCCTGCGCGCCCGCAGGCCCTGGACCAGACCGAACGCGGACAGGACACCGCCGTAGGGCGGCAGCAGCAGCCCGGCCAGTCCGAAGAACAGGCCCCACAGCCCGCCCCGTTCGACACGGGGCGGTTCGGTGTCCGATCGCGGCTCCGGGCGATTGTCGGTCAAGGTCTCACTCCTTCGGCACGCCCCGTCGGGCGTCCTCGGTCCACTGCGCCTGGACGGAGGGTATCCGCCACCGACGACTTCGAGACGGGGCGGTGTCGTCGAGAGGCCCACGTCACACGGTGCCGGACGGTCACCTCCCCGTGGGTCCGACGCTACCCGGACCGATAGGGTGGGTACGCGGACGGGCCGTAACAGGCCCAGTGCCCGGGATCTGTACCGGGCGTACGCGACATCCGGATGCTGCGCCGTCCCCCGGTGCCCCCGGAGTACGGGAGAGGACTCCCGCACCGTTCTCTAGTACATGGGAGAAGCATTGTCCGCGCGAGTGGTGGTTCTCATATCGGGCACGGGCAGCAACATGGCTGCCCTCCTGGAGGCGGCGAAGGACCCGGTCTACGGGGCCGAGATCGTCGCCGTGGGGGCCGACCGCCAGGGGACCCGGGGCATCGAACTGGCCCGCGAGGCCGGCGTACCCGTGTTCGTCGTCCCCTTCCGTGACTACACCGACCGTTCCCGCTGGAACGCCGACCTCGCCGAGCGCATCGGTGCGCACACCCCCGACCTGGTGGTCTCCGCCGGGTTCATGCGCATCCTCGGCCCCGAGGTCGTCGGAAAGCACTCCGCGGTGAACATCCACCCGGCGCTCCTCCCCTCCTTCCCCGGCGCTCACGCGGTGCGTGACGCGCTCGCCCACGGTGTCCGCATCACCGGCACCACCATCCACTTCCTCGACGAGGGTGTCGACTCCGGGCCGATCATCGACCAGGTGGCGGTCCCCGTCGAGGACGACGATGACGAGTCGAGCCTCCACGAGCGCATCAAGGTCGTGGAACGGCGCATGCTGGTCGACACGGTCGGCCGGCTCGCCCGCGAGGGCTGGACCATCGACGGTAGGAAGGTGCGGTTCGGTCGAGCCGACCGCACCGAGCAGAGCGTCGCCGACGCGACCGAACCGAAGGAGAACCGGTGACCCAGCAGGCCATCCGGCGTGCGTTGATCAGCGTGTACGACAAGACCGGTCTGGAGGTGCTGGGCGCGGGCCTGGCCGCGGCCGGAGTGGAGATCGTCTCCACCGGCTCCACCGCCTCCCGACTGCGGGACGCGGGCGTCCCCGTGACCCGCGTCGAGGACGTCACCGGCTTCCCCGAGATCATGGGCGGTCGGGTCAAGACCCTCCACCCCTCCGTGCACGCCGGTCTCCTCGCCGACCAGCACAACCCCGACCACGTCGCCCAGATCGAGGATCTGGGGATCGCCCCCTTCGACCTCGTCGTGGTCAACCTCTACCCCTTCCGCGACACCGTCGCCTCGGGCGCCTCCGAGGCCGAGTGCATCGAGCAGATCGACATCGGCGGCCCGGCCATGGTGCGCGCCTCCGCCAAGAACCACTCCAGCGTCGCCATCGTCGTGGACCCCTCCTCCTACGACTCCGTCCTGGAGGCGGTGCGCGGCGGCGGGTTCACCCTCGACCAGCGCAAGCGCCTGGCCGGACTGGCGTTCCAGCACACCGCCGCCTACGACGCGGCCGTCGCCGGCTGGTTCTCCGACACCTACGCGCCCGACGCCGAGACGGCCGAGACCGCCTGGCCGGATTTCCGCGCCACCGTGCACACCCGCAAGACCGTCCTGCGCTACGGCGAGAACCCGCACCAGGACGCCGCCCTGTACGTCCCGGCGGGCGTGTCCCCCCACGGGCTGGCCGGTGCCGAACAGCTGCACGGCAAGGCCATGTCGTACAACAACTACGTGGACTCCGACGCCGCCCTGCGCGCCGCCCACGACTTCGACGAGCCCTGCGTGGCCATCATCAAGCACGCCAACCCGTGCGGCATCGCGGTGGGCGCCGACAACGCCGACGCCCACCGCAAGGCGCACGCCGCCGACCCGGTGTCGGCGTTCGGCGGGGTCATCGCCACCAACCGGACGGTCGGCGAGGAGCTGGCCGCCCAGATCTCGGAGATCTTCACCGAGGTCGTGGTGGCCCCGGCCTTCGAGCCCGCCGCGCTGGACATCCTCACCCGCAAGAAGAACATCCGCCTGCTCAAGGTGGGGGAGACCGGCGGCCCGGTGGCGGAGACCCGCCAGATCAGTGGCGGTCTGCTCGCCCAGTCCGTCGACCGCATCGACGCCGCCGGGGACGACCCGGCGAGCTGGACCCTGGCCACCGGCGAGCCCGTCGACGAGGCGACCCTGGCCGACCTGGTCTTCGCCTGGAGGGCGGTGCGCGCCGTGAAGTCCAACGCCATCCTGCTCGCCTCCGACGGCGCCACCGTGGGCGTGGGCATGGGACAGGTCAACCGGGTCGACTCCGCCCGCCTCGCGGTCTCCCGGGCCGGCGACCGGGTCACGGGATCGGTCGCCGCCAGCGACGCCTTCTTCCCCTTCCCCGACGGGCTGGAGATCCTCACCGAGGCCGGGGTACGGGCCGTCGTGCAGCCCGGTGGTTCGGTCCGTGACGACGAGGTCATCGCGGCCGCCAAGGCGGCCGGGGTCACGATGTACCTCACCGGCACCCGGCACTTCTTCCACTAGGAGACCAGGCATGAGCGCGATCGTTCTGGACGGCAAGGCCGTCGCGAAGTCCATCCGCGAGGATCTGTCCGAGCGGGTGGCCCGACTCCACGCGAAGGGGATCACCCCCGGGCTGGGCACCGTGCTGGTGGGAGACGACCCCGGCAGCCACTCCTACGTGCGCGGCAAGCACCGCGACTGCGCCCAGGTCGGCATCGCGAGCATCCGTCGCGACCTGCCGGAGAACGCCACCCAGGAAGAGGTGGAGCAGGCCGTCCGCGAGCTCAACGAGGACCCCGCCTGCACCGGCTACATCGTCCAGCTCCCGCTGCCCCGGGGACTGGACGAGAACCGGGTGCTCGGGCTGATCGACCCGGCCAAGGACGCCGACGGCCTCCAGCCCTCCAACCTCGGCAAACTGGTGCTGATGCAGGAGGCGCCGCTGCCGTGTACCCCGCGCGGGATCGTGGAGCTGCTCAACCGCTACGACGTCCCCCTCAAGGGCGCCGAGGTCGTGGTGGTCGGCCGTGGGGTGACCGTGGGCCGGCCGCTGGGTCTGCTGCTCACCCGCCGTTCGGAGAACGCCACCGTCACCCTGTGCCACACCGGTACCCGTGACCTGGCCGAGCACACTCGCCGAGCCGACATCATCGTCGCCGGCGCCGGGGTGCCCGGACTCATCACGAAGGACATGGTGCGTCCCGGCGCCGCCGTGCTCGACGTCGGTGTCTCGCGCACCGAGTCCGGTCTGGTCGGCGACGTGGTCCCGGACGTGGCCGAGGTCGCGGGCCACATCTCGCCCAACCCCGGCGGGGTGGGGCCGATGACCCGCGCGATGCTGCTGGTCAACGTGGTCGAGTCCGCCGAACGTCAGGCCGAGGACCGCTAGCGGCCGACACCCGTGGGCGACGGGAGGGGCGGTGACCGAGGTCGGTCACCGCCCCCCGCTCGTTCCGGCCCTCCACCGGCGTCGCGGGGTCTCCGGAGAACGGGGGACCGCGGCCGCCGTCGTGCCCCGGACGGTCTCCTCCGCCGGTGCCCCGGACCCCGTGGGCACCCCGGGTCAGCCGGCGGCGCGGTGGGTCTGGTGTCCCACCGGCAGCGGGCGCACCAGTCCCAGCGCCACCACCTCGTTGGCCAGCCGGGTACGCCGGTTCTGGCCCTCGGGGATGCGGAACTTCTGGTACAGCCGCAACAGGTGCTGTTTGACCGCGGCCTCGGTCACCACCAGGACCTCGGCGATGTCGCGGGCCGTCGCCGGGGCGACGAAGGCCTCCTCCGACAGGGCCGGCTGGCACAGCGCGGTCAGCACGTCCAGCTCGCGGCGGGTGAGCTCGGGGGCGGAGCTGCGGCGCAGTTCGACGTCGGGACTGATCTGCTCCTGCGGCAGTCCCCCGACCCGGCAGCGGGCGCCACCGAAACTCACCACGTCGCCCTCCTCCAGGACCCGGCGGGCGATCGGCCGGCCGTTGACGCGGGTGCCGTTGCGGGACAGCCCCATGTCCACCACGTAGACATAGGGGCCGCGCCGGACCAGTTCGGCGTGCAGGAGGGAGACGCTGGGGTCGTCGAGTCGGAGGTCGGCGCCCTCACCACGGCCGACCGTGGTGACCTCGTCCGCGAGTTCGCGGATCTGCCCGTTCTCTTCGACCCGGAGGTAGGGCCCGTCCACGGTGGCTCCTCCCGGGCTCGGATATCGCTGCCGGTGGGTGTGCGGACGCCGGTGGGGTCGAGGGGCTGAGGTTCGTGGGGTGGGCTTCATGGGGGGTGGGGTCCTCGCTCACCGGTGCGCTCGTCTCCCCTCTGGTTACCCGGGTGCCGAGCGTTCTACGCGCTTACTCCGGAGTTAGGCGGATAAGACGCGGAAATACGGCTCTGTGGCCGAACCGGAAGCGGGAAACGGTCGCCTGGGTGCCCCGATCGATGCCGGTCCGTTTCCGTGAGCCCTGAGGCGGTGGCGACACGGATCACTACACTGTCCTTGACCCTCCCGGTCCGAAAGCACCGCCGGTGACCGGAGCCACCAGGAACATGAGCCGTTCCGCCGTGATGCTCCGTTTCGGACGCCCGAACATCGACGGGTGGCCGGTCTGTGCCGGCTCCGGGCGGGAGATCGTGGACCAGGCGATGCGGAGCGCGGTGAACAGGGTGGAGTTGGCGGAGTTGTCGGACGCGGACGAGGAAACGTCCTCCCCTGAGGAGGGCCGGGTCCCGGTCTGGCTCACCCAGGTGCCGTACGCACTCGTGCTCTCCGCCCTGGCGGCGGGGATCGTCATCGTGGCCGCGGCCTACTTCAAACGGGGGCCGGCGATCATCGCGGGCGCCCTGCTGCTGGCCGCCGCCTTCCGGGCCTTCCTGCCCCACGACTGGGTGGGCATGCTCGCCGTCCGTCGTCGCTGGGTCGATCTCGTCACGTTGATCACCATGGCGGTGCTGCTCATCGTGCTCGCGTGGGTGGCGCCGCAGTTGTCATCGTAGGCGTCTAATAAGCTTGATGTCGAGATACCGCGACACCGACGAGCCACCCCCTCCCCGGAGAGCACGGACAGGGCGGGATCAGCGGATCGCCGCGCGCGCGGACGCCGGCACACCGGTCACGAGCCGAACGCCGCCCACCGCCGCACGAGGTGGTGGCGAAGATTGAAGGGACAGCCGCACAGCCATGGCCAAAATCAAGGTCGAGAACCCCGTAGTCGAGCTCGATGGTGACGAGATGACCCGGATCATCTGGTCCTTCATCAAGGACCGTTTGATCCTTCCGTACCTCGACATCGACCTGAAGTACTACGACCTGGGCATCGAGGAGCGCGACCGCACCGATGACCAGATCACCATCGACGCCGCCAACGCCATCAAGGAGCACGGCGTCGGCGTCAAGTGCGCCACCATCACCCCGGACGAGGCCCGGGTCGAGGAGTTCGGCCTGAAGAAGATGTGGCGGTCGCCCAACGGCACCATCCGCAACATCCTCGGCGGCGTCGTCTTCCGCGAGCCGATCATCTGTGAGAACGTGCCCCGCCTGGTGCCCGGCTGGACCAAGCCGATCATCATCGGCCGCCACGCCCACGGCGACCAGTACAAGGCCACCGACTTCAAGGTCCCCGGCCCCGGCACGGTCACCATGACCTACACCCCCGCCGACGGCAGCGAGCCGGTCGAGTTCGAGATCGCGCAGTTCCCCGAGGCCGGCGGCGTGGCCATGGGCATGTACAACTTCCGCAAGTCCATCGAGGACTTCGCCCGGGCCAGCCTCAACTACGGCCTGGACCGGAACTACCCGGTGTACATGTCCACCAAGAACACGATCCTCAAGGCCTACGACGGCATGTTCAAGGACGTGTTCCAGGAGATCTTCGAGACCGAGTTCAAGGAGAACTTCGACAAGGCCGGTCTCACCTACGAGCACCGCCTCATCGACGATATGGTCGCCTCCGCGCTCAAGTGGGAGGGCGGCTACGTCTGGGCCTGCAAGAACTACGACGGCGACGTCCAGTCCGACACCGTCGCGCAGGGCTTCGGCTCCCTCGGCCTGATGACCTCCGTGCTGCGCACCGCCGACGGCCGCACCGTCGAGGCCGAGGCCGCGCACGGCACCGTCACCCGCCACTACCGCCAGCACCAGCAGGGCAAGCCCACCTCCACCAACCCGATCGCCTCCATCTTCGCGTGGACCCGCGGTCTGGAGCACCGGGCCAAGCTGGACAACACCCCCAAGCTGCTGGAGTTCGCCACCACCCTGGAGGACGTCGTCATCAAGACCGTCGAGGGCGGTCAGATGACCAAGGACCTGGCGATCCTCGTCGGTGCCGACCAGGAGTGGCTGACCACCGAGCAGTTCCTCGCCGCCCTGGACGAGAACCTGGCCAAGCGTCTGGCCTAGGGAGGGGATCGGGGCCGCTCTGAGCCGGCGGCCCGGGTGACCTTCACCACGCCCGGCCGTCCCCTTCGGGGGGGCGGCCGGGCGCGTTCCCGGGCCGATCCGCCGTGTCCGATGATTTTTTCCGGCGTGTTTCCCGGGTTCTGCGGACATCGGCCGCTCCAGAGTGGGAGGATGACGGCGCTGGGTCACCAAGGCAGTGCGACGTAGGCCACGTGAACTTGATTCGCACCTTTCACGAACTTTGACCTACAGTGGAGTCACGCCGGTGAGAACCGGCAGGCCAGAGCGGCTTTTCCCGCTCGGCCGCAAGGACCGACGTGCCGGCCGTGCGCCCGCTGGGGGGTAGGCGCGCACAGTACGGAACGTCACGAAGAAGGGCCCGGTGCTTCGGCACCGGGCCCTTCGCCTTTCCCCGCCGGTCCATCGCGTGGACCGTGAGGATCAGTCCTGTAGGGCGCTGTCGGGGATCGGCTCGCCCTCGCGCATCGCCGCGAACATCTCCTCCGACCGCGTCTGATCCCACTGGACCACCGAGCCGACCCCGGGCAGGGTCGGGGTGTCGCCCACCGGGATCGTGGTCGTCCGCGTCCCGCCGCGCATCGCCAGCAACATCGTGGCCAGGTGACGCAGCCTGTCGCCCTCGTCGACCACGAACAGGTCGGTGCCCTCCATCACCAGCGGTACCGACGTGAACGGGTTGAACAGGGTCGACGGAGCGCTCGCCTCCTGCACCAGGGCGGAGAAGAACTCGCGCTGGCGGGCGACCCGGTCCAGGTCGGCGCGCGGGGTGGCACGGGTGCGCACGTACCCCAGCGCGGTGCCGCCGTCCATCGTCTGGCAGCCGGCCTCGACGTCCAGGCCCGCCTTGGGGTCGACCATCGGCTCCTCCGGGCACAGCTCCACGCCGCCGACCGCGTCGACCAGGCCGACGAACCCGCCCATGCCGATCTCGACGTAGTGGTCCACCCGCACGCCCGAGGCCTCCTCGAACGTCCGCACCAGCGGCGCGGGGCCGCCGCAGATCTCCTCGCCCCCCTCGTCCGTGCCGCAGACGGCGTCGGCGAAGGCGGTGTTGATCTTGTTGTCCGCGTAACCGGGGATGGCCAGCGGCACGTAGGAGTCCCGGGGGACGCTGACGATGGTGGGCTCGGCCTCGCCGTCGTCGGGGATGTACAGCAGCATGATCGTGTCGGTGCGTCGACCCTCGGCCCGGCCCGTGGCCAACTCCTGGATCTGGTCGTCGTCCAGGCCCTCGCGGCTGTCGGAGCCGACGATCATGAACACGGTGCCGTCCTGGCGCTCCGGACGGCCCTCGTAGTCCTGGAGCGCGTCGATCCGTTGCAGGCGCGCGTTGGCCCACAGGTAGAACCAGGTGGGCAGCACCAGCACCGCGACCAGCAACACCACCAGGGTCACCACGGTCACGTTCCGGACGTTGCGGACGCGCTTGCGGTCGCGGCGCCGGGTGCGCCCGGTGCCGTCGTACTCGCGCCCGGCGTGGTGGGTGCGCCGTTCGGAGCGCGGCCTCCGCAGCGGCGGGACGTCGCCCTCGGAGGGCATCCGCCGGGTCTCGCCGACGACCCGTCGCTCCGACTCCCTCTCCCGGTAGAGCTTCTCGAACGCGTCGGGCCCGCCCGCCGCGCCCTTGCGCCTGAACACGCCCGGTCTGTCGTGTTCACCGGTCGGGCCGGACTCCCCCCGGTGCCGTCGGTCTGACATCGAACCGCCTACTCTCCTCCGCGATGCGAAGGTCCGTGGTCACGGCCTCCACTCTGTGGGATCGCAGAAAGAGTAGCGGGGTTCCACGGATCGCCCCCGATCCGGGCATCGGGGACGATCCCGAGGCCCGTATCGGGGAACGGTTCAGCGGAGCCGGTGGGCGCCGGCCGCCGGCAGGGCCGCGCGCACCCGTGGCGCGGGTCGGCCGCGATCGGCGGCCTGCCCGGCCAGGGCGTCGCAGACGTCCGCCACCCGGTCCTCGGCGACCAGGGCCAGCGCGGTGCCCGCCCACCCGGTCATGCGCACCCCCCGCGCCCCGGCCCGGCCGGCGGCCTCCACCGCCGCCTCCACCTCGGGAAGCGGAAGCCCGGACCGCCGCAGCGACAGGTGCGACGCCGTCAGCACCACGCCGACCTCGCCGAAGCGCTCGGCGCGCAGCAGCCCCACCACCGCGTTGAGCCGGTGCACCTCGGTCACCGCGTGCTCCACCCGACGGCGCAGCGGGGGAGAGGGCAGCGCGGTCAGCGCGGCGGGCAGGTCGCGGACGGCCCGCAGCGGCCCCAGGGTCCTCTCGGCGCGCCCCAGGTCGGCGGTGTACCCGGCCCGGGGGTCCCGTCGGTGCAGCGCCCCGGTGTCCACGATGAGCAGACACAGGTCCTCGGCGGCCGGGTCGAAGGGCAGCACCGTGGTGCCGGAGGTGCGCAGGTTCACCCGGACCGCGCAGCCGGGGCGGCCGGCCAGGGCCACCCGCTGGTCGACGGTGTCGCCCTCCGGCGGCGGGCCTCCGGCCAGGTCGGCCAGGGCCAGCGACACCGCCGCGCCGACCGCGCCCGCGTACCCCAGCGAGGCGTGCTCGGGCAGGTCCGCGCCGAGCATCACGCGCAGCCCGGTGTCGGCCTCCAGCAGCCCCGTGCGCCGTGCCGCGGCGGTGGCCCCGGCCACCGCCCGCCCCGTCGTCCCGCGAAGGCGCAGCGGACCGTTGAGCGTCGCCGCGCGCACGGCGGGGTCGCCGGGGACGGGGCCCACCGCCGCGGTGACCCCCCAGGGCAGCGCCGTGTACAGGCCGACCCCGCCCGACGCCGCCGTGTGCTCTCCCATCAACGCCACCCGCCCGGGGGCGTGCCAGACCCCGGCGGCCGGCCCGCCGTACAGCGTGTCGAACGCCTTCGCCAGTTCGTCGGCGTCCGGGGTCCGTGTCGGCCATTCCCCCCGGGGCCCCGCCGACCGCACACCCAACACCGCTCTCCACCGCGCCCCCGCGCCCCCCACGTCGTCTTCCTTCCCCCGGTCCGTTCTTCCGTCCCCACAAGTCTGCCCAAGTCCCGGAGCGCCCGGTGTGGGGCCTTCGGGGTCGGTGGGTAGGCCACTAGGGTGACGGATCGGCGAAGGTGGGGGAGGGCGCGGTGGCCTCGGTGTTGGACAGGGCGCGAGAGACGGTCCGGCACCATCGGCACGCGGCGATGGACACCTACTGGGGGTTGCGTCGTCGTCGTCCGTCCGTCGACCATCTGGTGCGGGCCTACGAGCGGTACGCCGATCGCAACGGCAACCAGTTGGCGGGCGCGGTCACCTACTTCGCGTTCCTGTCGTTCTTCCCCCTGCTCGCCCTGGCCTTCGCCGCGGTCGGGTTCGTCCTGGCCACGTTGCAGATCGAACTGGCCGGGCAGTTGGAGCAGGCGCTGGACGACGTGCTCCCGGGGTTGTCGGAGCAGTTGCCCATCGAACAGATCGCCGGCGCGCGGGTGGGCGCCGGTCTGTTCGGCCTGGTGGGTCTGCTCTACGCCGGCCTGAACTCGGTGTCGGCGCTGCGCGAGGCCCTGCACTCGATCTGGCTGAAGAACCTCAACGACGGCCCGAACCTCCTCCTCCGCAAGGGCGCCGACCTGCTGGTGATGATCGGACTCGGGTTCTCCCTGCTGCTCACGGTCTCCGTCACCGGTATCGCCCAGGCGGCGACCCGGTGGCTGCTGTCCCTGGTCGACCTGGACGACTCGATCGTGGCCAACCTGGCGTTGCGCCTGCTGGCACTGGTCATCGCCATCGCCGCGAACATGCTGATCTTCATGCTGGCGTTCACCGTGTTGTCGGGCAGCGGGCGCCCGACCCGGATGATGTGGCGGGGCGCGCTGTTGGGCGCGGTGGGGTTCGAGATCCTCAAGGCGACCGCGGCCCTGCTGCTGTCGGGGACGTTGGACAACCCGGTCTACGCCTCGTTCGCGGTGCTGGTGGGGCTGCTCGTGTGGATCAACCTGGTGATGCGCCTGGTCATGTTCAGCGCCGCGTGGACGGCCACCTCGCTGGTGGTGCCACCGCCCTACACGGGGTCGCTCCCGCTGCCGGAGGAGAACGGCATCGACTGGACCCGGCCCGCACCCGTCACGCGGGTGCCCCCCGAGGAACTCGCCGAACACCACCGGACCCAGCGCGCCCTGGCCGTGGGTCTCTCCGCGGCCGGCGCCCTCGGGGCGGGCGGTTTCGCGGCGTGGCTACTGCGTCGACGGAACCGTCCTGTCGCCTAGTGTGACGGCCCGTTCGCGGAAAATGACAGTGAAGACCCCTCATTCCCGTATGTACGAGGTGCCGACCGGGTAGTCCTCCCCTGTCCCGGCCGAGAGTCCCGCCGGGGCAGGACCGTCCGCCGACCGAATCGATCGGTGGGAACCCCCCTCGGAGGGCAGATGGGAACCGCATTCAAGTCGTCCGAACGCGCGACGATCGGTGTGGAGTGGGAGCTTCAGCTGGTCGATCGGCGCAACCGCCACTTGCGGCAGGAGGCACAGAAGCTTCTCTCCGAACTCCCCGAACTCAGCTCCGCGGCGGAGGCCCCTCCACTGCGTCACGAGCTGATGCAGTCCCAGGTGGAGGTCGTGACCGGGATCTGCGAGACGGTCGACGAGGCCAAGGCCGACCTGTCCGGCAGCATCGACCGGATACGCCGGGTCCTCTCCCCCTGGGGGGCCACACTGACCTGTTCGGGCACCCACCCCATCGACGACTGGCGCGATCAGGAGCTCAGCCCCGGTGTCCGCTACCGGGAACTCGTCGATCAGATGCAGTGGGTCGCCCGGCGGATCCTCACCTGCGGCGTCCACGTGCACGTGGGGGTCCGCCACCAGGACAAGGCCATTCCCATCGTGAACGCGCTCACGAGGTATCTTCCGCATTTCCTCGCTTTGAGCGCGTCCAGTCCCTTCTGGTCGGGTCACGACACCGGTCTGGCCTCCGCCCGCTCCGTCATCTTCGGCGCGTTGCCCACCTCCGGTCCGCCGCCGAACCTCCCGAACTGGTCCGCTTTCGAGGAATACCTCGAAACCCTTCTCCGTGCGGGTACCATCGCCTCTATCAAAGAAGTGTGGTGGGACATCCGGCCGCACCCGGATTTCGGCACCATCGAGATCCGGATGTTCGACGGGATTCCCACACTGCGCGAGGTGGGAATGGCCGCCGCGCTCTCACAGAGCCTGGTGGAACTGTTCGATCACCAGCTCGACCGCGGCTACGGTCTACCGAGCCCGCCGTCCTGGCTGGTGAGGGACAACAAGTGGCGGGCCACCCGCTACGGGCTCGACGCTCGTGTCATCACGGACACCCACGGGACCACCGTCCCCGTCCGTGACGACCTCTACGAGTTGGTGCGCGAGCTGAAGCCGGTCGCGACCCGTCTGGGTTGCGCCGAGGACCTGGACCTGATCTCCGAGATCCTGGACAAGGGCGCCTCCTACGAGCGGCAGCGCGCGGTCATCGCCGAGGGCGGCACCCTCGACGACGTCGTCGACATGCTCGCGGCGGAGCTCGACGACGGCCCCACCCGTGCAGGAGTCGGTGCCGGCGACGGCACCCGGTAAGACATGGGCGAAAGCGAAAAGGGGACCCTCGCATGCAGGGACGAGACCTGCCGGAACAGTTGACCGCTTTTCTGGCGCGCCGTGAGCGGGACTTCATAGACTTCCGCCGTGACCTGCACATGCACCCCGAACTCGCCTTCGCCGAACATCGCACCACCGGCCGGATCGTCGAGTACCTGCGCGGGGTCGGTCTGGCCCCGAAGGAACTGCCCGGGGGCACCGGGCTGGTCTGCGACATCGGTGCGGGACCCGGCCCCACCGTGGCCCTGCGCGCCGACATCGACGCCCTGCCCCTCACCGACGAGAAGGACGTCCCCTACCGGTCCACCGTCCCGGGCGCCGCACACGCCTGCGGACACGACGTGCACACCACGGTCCTGCTGGCCACGGGGGTCTTCCTCGCCCAGCAGGACCGTGCCGGCGCCCTCCCCGGCCGGGTCCGGCTGATCTTCCAGCCCGCCGAGGAACTGCCCGGCGGCGCCGTCGAGGTCATCAACGCCGGAGCCCTGGACGGGGTCGACCGCATCTTCGCCCTGCACTGTGATCCGCGCCTCATGACCGGCCGGGTCGGGCTGCGCACCGGAGGCATCACCGCCGCCTGCGACCAGCTCATGGTCCGTCTCTCCGGCCCGGGCGGGCACACCGCCCGTCCCCACCTGACCGCGGATCTGGTCTACGCCATGGGCAAGGTCGTCACCGAGCTGCCCGCCGCGCTCTCGCGCCGCATCGACGCCCGCGCCGGGTTCAGCCTGGTCTGGGGGCGCATCAGCGCCGGCTCGGCGCCCAACGTCATCCCCGACGACGCGGTGGCCGAGGGCACCGTGCGCTGCCTGGAGGACGAGGCCTGGCACGCCGCCCCCGACATCGTCAAGGGGCTGGTGGAGTCGGTCGCCACCGCCTACGGGGCCGAGGCCGAGGTCACCTACCGGCGCGGTGTCCCGCCCACCATCAACGAGGCCACCAGCGTCGACATCATGCGCGAGGCCACCGCCCTGGCCCTGGGGCCGGACGCGGCCGCGCCCACCCCCCAGAGCCTGGGCGGGGAGGACTTCGCCTGGTACCTGGAGCACGTTCCCGGCGCCCTGGCCAGGCTGGGCACCCACTCTCCGGACTGGGACGGGCCCATGCTCGACCTGCACCGGGGCACCTTCGACGTGGACGAGCGCGCCATCGGAGTCGGCATCCGGTTCATGGTGACCACCGCCCTGACCGCCCTGGGCGTCGACGGCCGCCGCACCGGCGTCGAGAACGCCGAGGAGGCCGTGTCCTTCTGAACCCCGGACTCCTGAACCCCGGCCCCGTTCGACCTTCGGAACCCCGTGGACGCCCTCGCGGGTGTCATGCCGAAGAGCCGGTGTGACCTGGGTGTCCTCGGGCGCGCGGGCCACGGATCTGCCGGGTTCTCGGTAACTTCGCGTCGGGGTGGCGGGGCGTGTGCGGCGCCGATGGCATTCTGAACGTATGAACCAGCCACTCACAGTCGAACAGATCCGGCGGGCGCCCAAGGTCCTCCTGCACGACCACCTCGACGGCGGACTGCGCCCGTCGACCGTGGTCGACCTGGCCCGGGAGATCGGCTACAAGGACCTTCCCACCTATGACCCGGCGGAGCTGGGCGTATGGTTCCGTGAGGCCTCCGACTCCGGGTCCCTGGAGCGCTACCTGGAGACGTTCGCGCACACCACCGCCGTCATGCAGACCCGCGACGCCCTCGTGCGCGTCGCCGCCGAGGCCGCCGAGGACCTGGCCGCCGACGGTGTGGTCTACGCCGAGCAGCGTTACGCCCCCGAGCAGCACCTGGAGCGCGGGCTGACCCTGGAGGAGGTCGTCGAGGCCGTCCAGGAGGGGCTGGAACTCGGAGAGAAGCGGGCCGCCGACGCCGGGCGGAGCATCCGCACCGGCCAGTTGGTCACCGCGATGCGCCACGCCGCGCGCTCGTCGGAGATCGCCGAGCTCGCGGTCCGCTACCGCGACGCGGGCGTGTCCGGGTTCGACATCGCCGGGGCCGAGGCGGGCAACCCGCCCACCCGACACCTGGACGCCTTCGAGTACCTGCGCCGTGAGAACTTCCACTTCACCATCCACGCCGGTGAGGCGTTCGGGCTCCCCTCCATCTGGGAGGCCCTCCAGTGGTGCGGCTGCGACCGGCTCGGTCACGGCGTGCGCATCATCGACGACATCACGGTCACCGAGAACGGAGTCCCGCGCCTGGGTCGTCTGGCCCAGTACGTGCGCGACAAGCGCGTGCCGCTGGAGATGTGCCCCAGCTCCAACGTCCAGACCGGCGCCGCGGCGTCCATCGCCGAGCACCCCATCGGGCTGCTGCACGACCTGCGCTTCCGGGTGACGGTGAACACCGACAACCGGCTCCAGAGCGGGACCACCCTGTCGGAGGAGTTCGCCCGGCTCTCCTCGGCGTTCGGGTACGACTGGGACGACATCCAATGGTTCACGGTCAACGCCATGAAGTCGGCGTTCCTGTCCTTCGACGAGCGGCTGGCCCTGATCAACGGTGTCATCAAGCCCGGGTTCGCGCAGTTGAAGTGGGCGGCCGACCGATGACCGGACCGGCGTCGGGCGGCAATCCCACGGTGCACTACTCGCTCTCCTCGCGTGTCCTGGCCGCGGGATGGATCGTCATCGCCGTGCTGCTCCTGGCCGACCTGTTCCTGCGGGGAGAGGGACCGGAGATCTGGACCTACGCGTCCATCCTGGTGGTCACCGTCGCCCTCGTGTACCTGGTGTGGCTGCGTCCCCGCGTGGTGGTCACCGAACGCGGCCTGCGGATGATCAACCCGCTGCGCGAGACCTTCGTCCCCTGGGCGGCCGTGCAGTGGGTCGACGTGGTCGACGTGCTGAGGGTGCACACGCCGGACCGGATCGTGCGCTCGTGGCCGCTGCGGGAGACCAAGCGGCAGCGGGTCCGGGACAACATGCGCCGTGAGGGCGGGTTCGTGGACCAGGCGGACGAGGGGGATCCTCGGGAGCTGCGCCCCATGGACCGGGCCGCCCTCCAGCTGCGACAGGACGCCGAACGCCACAAGGCGCGTCCGCTCCCCGGCCCCATCCGGGACATCGAGGAGGCCGGCCCCGCCGCACTGGGCGCCGAGGACCGTCCGCAGACCATGGTCTCGGTGGAGGTGATCGTCGTCCTGGGCCTCACCGTGACCCTGATCGTGGCGGCGTTCCTGCTGCTCTGAACCGTTCTCCCCGGGTCCGTCTTCGTCGGGTCACGGGGTTGACGAGACCCCCTCCGCTCTGGTTAGGTAAGGC
>NZ_JARBUT010000019.1 GCF_028882275.1 Nocardiopsis sp. N85 | reverse complement strand
CACGCAGCGGCCGAAGGTTCCCGTTCTCCGGGCGGCCTCGCACGAACCGAAGCGCAGCGGAGGGTCCGAAGAACACCCCTAGACGGCGCGCCAGGCGTAGGCGGCCGAGACGGGGTGGCCCCGGTACCTCTCCCACTTGGGCTTGGCCGCCACCCAGGTGTCGTCGACCACGCCCTCCACCATGTCCGCCAGCGCCCAACCGGCGTCCAGGGCGGCCCGCACCTGGTGGCTGACGAGGTGGACGTGGGTGGTGATGGCCACCGACTCCCCCGAACCGTCGGTGTAGTGGGTGGGCATCCCGGTCACCATCGCGAACTGCGGATGGTAGGACGCCAGCAGGAACGTCCCGCCGGGGCGGACCAGGCGGCGCGCCTCCGCGTAGAACGGGGCCAGGTCGGGCAGGTGCTCGTCGATGAGCGAGGAGACCACCAGGTCGTAGCCGCCCCCCTCCAGTCCGCTGGTCCGCACGTCACCCTCGGCCAGCGTGGTGTGGGCGCCGCGTTCCTTCGCGCGGGCCAGCATGCCCGGGCTCAGGTCCACGCCGTCGATGTCGCCCGTCACGCCTCGGGCGCGCAGCCACGCGGCGGTGCGACCGGTCCCGCACCCCAGGTCGGCGACACGGCGCACCCCCGCCCAGTCGGGGTGGGGCAGGCGTTCCAGCAGCGCCAGGTCCATGGCGTCCAGGACCGAGTCCTCGTAGGTGGCCGACCAGCCGTCATAGCCGGTGGCCACGTCGACCGTGCGGTAATTGCGGGTGTCATAGGCGGAGAAGTCCAGCATGGCCCCGAGTATCGCGGCCCCGACCGGCCGGCGCGAGTCATTAAATGCGTTGCCCGCCGGGAGGACGCCCCCTACGGTGAGGACATGTTCGGTTTCTTCGGCGTGACCGACCGTGCCCCGGCCCGGTCCGCGCGCGCCCACGTCCTCGAATTCCGGCCCCGCCGCTCCGGCCCGGGCCGGTGACCGGACCCCTCCGAGCGCACCGCCGTTCCCGTGCCCTCCCCGGCACGACGTCGGCGGTGCCAGGAGGTCCGCTCCTTCCTTGACGGTGCCCCGGTCCGGGCCCGATCGCGTCCCCACATCCGCGGGACGGGTCGCCCGGCCTCCTTGCGCGTGCCCTCGTGCCGTTCCTCCGTCGTGCCACCCGTCCCTTCCGCCACCGTCCCGGTGGCCGACAAGGACCTTTCGTGGCACGAACCGCACGACACCGCTCCAACGGCGCACGACGACGCCTGTCCCAGAACTTCCTCACCGATCCCGCCACGGCACGGCGCGTGGTGCGCCTGGCCGAGGTGGCACCCGATGACCTGGTCCTGGAGGTGGGGCCGGGCGACGGCGCCCTCACCCGCTTCCTGGCCCCGGCCGCCGGCCGGCTGATCGCCTACGAACTCGACGCCCGTTGGGCCGCCCGGATCACCCGCCGGTACCCCGGCGTCCGGGTGGTGTGCGCGGACTTCACCCGGGCCCGCCCACCGCGCGAGCCCTTCTCCGTGGTCGGCAACATCCCCTACTCGCGCACCGCGGACATCGTGCGCTGGTGCCTGTCGGCGCCCGCGCTGACCGGCGCGACCCTCATCACCCAGTGGGAGTACGCGGCCAAGCGCACCGGCGGTCACGGGCGGTGGAGCCGCCTGACCGTCCTGTCGTGGCCCCGGTGGTCATGGGATCTGGCGGGTCGGATCCCCCGTCACCGGTTCCACCCGGTGCCGGGCGTCGACGCCGGGGTCCTGCTGTTGCGCCGCCGACCGTCCCCGCTGATCGACCCCGCGCGCGCCGACGCCCACCGGCGGCTGGTGGAGCTCGGCTTCTCCGGGGTGGGCGGCTCGCTGCGGGCCTCGTTGTGCCGCGCCCATCCGGCCCGCCGGGTGGACCGGGCGCTGGACGCCGCCGGAGTGCCCCCGGACGCCCTCGTCGGACACGTCTCCCCCGACCGGTGGATCACCGTGTTCGGACACCTCCATTCCTGACCGTTCCGGGGGAGGCCTCGCCGGGGTTCCACCATGCGGGGCCTCCCCGAGCACCGCCCTCCCGCCGCCGGTTCCGGCCCGCGCCCCCGAACCCGAGACGGATGGGGGTGCGAGGTCGGCGCGAGTGGCGGGGCGTCGAGGGCCTTCGGGCCCGGGTGGATGTCGCGATCCGCACCGATACCGAAGGCCCTCCTCGCAGGTGTCGCCGAAGTCGGGTGTCACCACCCCCCGTCGTCGTCCGGCCTCTCCCCGCCCGGGACCGGGGGGAGGCTCCCCGCCCTCATCGCGCGGGGTCGTCGGCGGTCCGGCCCCCCAGCTCGACGGCGACGCCGGGGGCGGGCCGGCCCCCTCCGGTATCGCCGCCGGGAGCGTCGGTGTCCTGGACGCCGATGTGCCGAAGCATCACCGCGGTCGCCACCGCCAGGGCGAGGGTGACCACGGCACCCGTCCAGCCCGTGGTGTTCAAACCCGCGATGAAGGCCTCCTGGGCCCGCTCGAACACCGGCGCGGGGATCTCCCCGGAGATGGAGGTGGCCCCGGACAGGCCGTTCTCCACGATCCGGGCCGTGTCCGCGGAGAGCCCGGTGAGCGCCTCCGCGTTCATCCTGCTGGTGTACACGGCGGCGGACAGGCTTCCCACCACGGCGATGCCCACCGCCAGACCGAGTTCCTGGACGGTCTCCGAGATGGCCGAGGCCGACCCGGCCTTCTCGGGCGGCGCGGCGCCGACCACCAGATCGGTGCCCAGCGCGGCGATCGCACCCAGGCCCAGGTAGACCAGGGAGAACGCCCCGACCACCAGGAGCAGCCCTCCGGAGGGTCCCACGAGGCCCATCAGCGCGTAGCCCACCGATGACAACGCCAGCACCCCCGCCACCACGTACCCCGGTCGGATCCATCGGGTCAGGACCGGCGCGAGAATCGACGACAGCATCATCATCAGTGCGGGCGGCCCGAACCACAGTCCGGCGGCCAGAGGTGAGAGCCGCTCGACCAGTTGCAGGTACTGGGTGGTGAGGAGCATGGTTCCGCCGACACCCACCAGGCCGACGAGCATCATCCCCAGGGCGACGCTGAAGGCCCGGTTCCCGAAGAGGGTCACATCGAGCAACGGACTCTCCAGGGTCCGTTGGCGGCGGACGAAGACCAGGGAGAAGACGGCGCCGGCCGCCACGGCGGCGAGCACCGTCGGGCTCGGCCCCTCCTTGGCGAACTCCTTGATCGCGTAGACGACCGGCAAGAGGGCCAGCAGCGACAGGAACACGCTGAACGGATCGAACCGCCCGCTCCGCGGGGCACGGTACTCGGGTAGCAGGAACGGGGCCGCCACGAGCATCAGACCGATCATCGGGACGGCCGGCAGGAAGGCCGCGCCCCACCAGAAGTACTGGAGGAGCACACCTCCGACCAGTGGACCGGCGGCCATGCCCCCGGCGAAGAACGTGGCCCACAGACCGATCGCGAGCGCCCGCTGGCGCGCGTCGTCGAACATGTTGCTGATCAGCGCGAGCGTGGAGGGCATGAGCGTGGCGCCGGCCACGCCCAGCGCGGCGCGGGAGGCGATGAGCATCTCGGGGGTGGACGAGTAGGCGGCCGCGAGCGAGGCCGCCACGAAGGCGATGCCGCCGATGACCAGAAGGCGGCGGCGGCCGATCCGGTCTCCGAGGGTGCCCATCGTGATGAGGAAACCGGCGATCAGGAAACCGTAGGAGTCCACGATCCACAGTTCCTGGGTGCCGCTGGGCCGAAGGTCGACGGCGAGTGAGGGCAGTGCCAGGTGCAGGACGGTGAGGTCCAACCCCAGAAGAACGGTCGGTAGCGCGAGGACGGCCAGGCCCGCCCATTCCGCCGGGCCTGCCCCGCCGCTGCTCGGACGGGTCATGTCATGGCTCCTCTCGTGGTGGGGATTCGACTCCAGCCTGGGAGGGGCCGCGCACGTCGTGCGCACGCGGCGCGCACGGGGCCCGGGGGCCGACTTGTATGCTGGGGCCATGCGTTTCGGGGTGCTCGGCTCACTCACCGTGTGGGACTCCGGTGGCGGTGAGGTCCCGATCACCGAAACGAAGGTCCGGGCGGTGCTCGCCGACCTGCTGGTGCACCACGGCCGTTCCGTCTCCGCCGACCGGCTCATCGAGGACCTGTGGGAGGGACGCCCGCCCGGCCGGCCCCTGAACACCCTCCAGACCAAGATCTCCCAGCTCCGCAAAGCCCTGGGGGCCGAACGCGTCCTCCGCTCCCCGGCCGGTTACCGGGTGCGCGTCGAGGACGACGAACTCGACGCGGCCCTGTTCCGGCGGACCGTGGAGAGGGCCGACCGGATCCACGACCCCGGTGCTCGCGGACGGCTGCTCGCCGAGGCTCTGGGCCTGTGGCGTGGACCGGCCTTCGCGGACTTCACCGACGCGGTGTTCGTCCGCGCCGAGGCCGCCCGCCTGGAGGAGCTGAGGGTCGGGGCGGCGGAGCGGCTGGCCGAGGCGCGCATCGAGACCGGCGAGGAGGACGCGGCGGTCGCGGGGCTGCGGGAGCTGGTCGAGGAGCACCCCCTGAGGGAGCGGTCACACGGCCTGTACATGCTGGCCCTGTCCAGGACGGGGAGGCAGGGGGAGGCGCTGAGAACCTTCCACGACCTGCGTGCCCGGCTCCGCGACCGGTTGGGGATCGACCCCGACCCGGCGGTCCGCGACCTGTACGCCTCCATCCTGCGTCAGGAACCGGAGTCGAGCGCGCCGCGTCGCGTCGCGGACCGCCCGCGGAGCAACCTGCCCGGCCCGCCGACGGCGCTCATCGGCCGCGAGTGCGAAAGCGCGCACGTCCGCGCGGCGCTCTCCGACCCCTACGGCGACCGCCTGGTGACACTGACCGGCCCCGGCGGCGTGGGCAAGACCCGCTTGGCGGTCGCCGTCGCGCGGTCGCTGACCGAGGACTTCCCCGACGGGGCGTGGATCGTGGAACTGGCCGCCATGGACCGCGCGGCGACGACCGCCGACCTCGCCGAGCGCGTCATCGCGACGCTGGGTCTGTGCGAAGGCGCCGTGGACTCCTCGTTCGACCTGGTCGAGTGGCTCCGCGAGGCCCTCCGGAACCGGCGGTCCCTCATCGTCCTGGACAACTGCGAGCATGTGGTGTCCCAGGTCGCGGACCTGGCCGGGGCCCTGTTGGCCGCCGACGCGGGGCGCCTCGTGGTGACCACTCAGGAGGCGCTCGACATCCCCGGGGAGACCGTCTTCCCGCTGGCGCCGTTGACGCTGCCCGACGCCGTCGGCGACCCGGACGAGATGATCGCCTCCTCCAGCGCGGTGCGGCTCTTCGTCGAGCGGGCACGGGCCGCGTCCCCCGGCTTCGTGCTGACCGGGGAGAACGCCCCCGCCGTCGCCGCCGTCTGCCGCCGCCTGGACGGCGTCCCCCTGGCCCTCGAACTGGTCGCGGCCCGGCTGCGCGCGTTCACGCCCGAGCAGATCGCCGCCGGCCTGGACGACCGTTTCGCCCTGCCGACCGGGCCGGGCCGCGGCCGACCCACCCGGCAGCAGACCCTGCGGTCGATGGTCGACTGGAGCTGGAACCTCCTGACCGACGGAGAGCGCACGGTCCTGCGCCGGCTGGCGGTGGGCAGGGACGGGTGCACCCTCGCGGGGGCGCGGGCCGTCTGCGACGACGGACACGACGTCCTCGACGTGCTCTCCCGGCTGGTCGACCGTTCGCTCGTGGTGCGCGAGGGCGAGCGGTACCGGATGCTGGAGTCCGTTTCCGCGTACTGCGTCGAGCGGCTGGAAGGGGCCGGCGAGCTGGAGGAGGTGCGCGGCAGGTTCATCGCCTTCCACGTTCGGGAGGCCGAGCGCAGGGACCCGCTCCTGCGGGGCTCCCGACAGCGCGAGGCCCTGGAATGGCTCGACACCGAGACGGTCAACCTGCGCCACGCACTGGAGCTGGCGATGCGCGCGGGGGACGCCGACGCGGCGCTGAGACTGGTCAACGCGCTGGCGTGGTACTGGCGGCTGCGCAACCGGGTGGCCGAGGCACAGCGCTCCTTCGAAGCCGCGCTGCGTCTCCGGGGCGGATCGCCGCGCACACGGCGCGTCGCCGAGGGCAGGCTCGCGGCTTTCGAGGGGCGCCCGCCACGCGAGGGGGGACTCGTGGAGGCGGGGGCGTTGCGGCTGCTCTGGTTCGCGGAGTCGGTCCTCTACCACCGCGATGACCGCAAGGCGGAGCGCGCCCTCGTCGAGGAGGCGCTGGCCCACGCCGGGGAGAGCGGTGACCGCTGGGTGGAGGCCGCCGCGCTGGCGGAACGCGCCGGACACCGCCTCGATGACGGCGAGGTGTCGGCTTCGCGTGCCGACGCCCGGCGCAGCGCCGGGATCTTCCTGGACCTGGAGGACCACTGGGGTCTGCTGCGGGCGAACGCGGCGCTGGCACGGGCGGCGGAGGTCGACCTCGACCACCGCGGCGTCGCGGCCCTGTTGGAGGAGGACCTGCGGGCCGCCGAAGGGCTGGGCCTGTGGGTCGACGTCATAGAGACGCTCTTCCGCCTCGGACGCCTCGCGGCCTCTCGGGGTGAGCGTTCCCGGGCGCGCCGCTTCCATGAGCGGGCGCGCCGGGTCGCCGAGGAGCGCTCCTACGCCTCCGGGGTGGTGGAGGCCGACGCCTGGCTGTACCGGGCGGACCGGGTCCCGGCGGAGGCGCTCGGCGAACCGCGGCCGGACGCCTCTCTCTCCGCCGGAGGGCCGGGCACCG
The DNA here is from genome assembly GCF_028882275.1 of Nocardiopsis sp. N85. Taxonomy (GTDB): domain Bacteria; phylum Actinomycetota; class Actinomycetes; order Streptosporangiales; family Streptosporangiaceae; genus Nocardiopsis; species Nocardiopsis lambiniae. The sequence continues at coordinate 116,681 of NZ_JARBUT010000019.1, read as the reverse complement.
CCCAAGACCCTGTTCCGTGAACGCCCCTCCGCGCCCCCGGGGGTCGCGAGGGCGCCCGCGAGACCGAAGGCCCGCTTCTCCGGGCGCGCCGAGCACGGACCGAAGCCGAACGGGGAGGTTCGAAAGAACACGACCCAGGTGTTCCGCCCCGGCGCGGTCGGGAACACGGGAGGCGGGAGGGCCGCCGGCGCGGAGTACGTGTGCGCCCGCTCCCGGGATCCGACGGCGGTTCCTCATCGTCCGGAATCCCGGTGCGGGCCGCCCCGGCGCGGTCGTCCACGGCGGTGTGAGGGGGTGCCGAAGGGGAACGACGCCGCGGTCGGGGTCGGCCCGCCCGGCCGGTGGGTGACGGCGTTCGCGCCGTCACCCACCGCCGACCGAGGGTTCGTTAGGCTCCACCCATGCGAAAACTCCCCTTCCTCCCCCTCGCCCTGGTTCCGCTCGCGGTCGGCTGCGCCTCGGGGGGAACGCAGACCGTCGCATTCGGGGAGTCCGCCGCGGTTCCCCGACCCGTGGGCGCCTACGAGTCGGAATTCATCCCCGGCCGCACCGCCGACGTGCTGTACAGCGTGGACGAGGTCGTCTCCCCCTCTCCGGGCATCGTGACCTTCACCCTCACCGTGGAGATCCCCGAACTGGGCCGGACCTCGGGTCTGAGGAACCTGACCGCCGTGTGCGAGTCCGGCGGACACCACGGCCCGGCGCGCAGCGAGGAGCAGTTCGGGGAGGCGGACGGCGGCACCCACCCCTTCGCGATGGTGTGCGCGGTACCGGAGGACGCGGAGGAACTGCTCATCGCGGTCGAGCACTACGACCACCGCATGGAGTTCACCGGGGCCCTCGGCTGAGCCTCGGATCCGCGGGATCGCGGAGCACCCGCCCGGCACCGCCACCCGCTCCCGCCGATCTTCGGCACCCGTCGGCCGCGGTTCGCGCGGGCCGGTGTCCTGCTCCGCCTCGGCGCCGGGTCGCCCATCGGCGGATCCGCGTATTCCGACCTCTGCGTTCCCGACCGTTCGGGGGGAGGCTTCGCTAGTGTTCCACCATGCGAAACCTCCCCCCGAGCGTCGCACTCCTGGCGCTGATCCCGACCTTGACGGCCTGCACCCCCGGCCCCGAACCCGAGACGGACGGCGCCGGCTTCGGCGAATCGATCGTCGTCGCCCATCCGGTGGGCGCCCACCCGGAGGAGTACCGGCGTGATCTCGACGCCGAGGCCCTGTACACGATCGACGACGTCGTCCTCCTCGGTTCGGAGAGGGTGGCGTTCGTCCTGAACGTGGAGGTCCCCGAGACCGGTCGGACCTTCGGGTTGTCGGACCTGTCCGTCGACTGCGCGGCGGGCGGGAACCGGAACCCGGCCCTGACCGACCGCGTCCTGGGCGAGGCCACGACCAGCTCCTACGCCATCCCCTACACCTGCGCGATCCCCGAGGACACCGGAGAACTGATCATCGCGGTGGAACACTACGACTACCGCCTGGAGTTCACCGGCGCCCCCGGCTGAGCCTCAGACCCGCAGGATCGCGAAGCACTCGCCCGGCACCGCCACCCGCTCCCCGTCGATCTCCGGCACCCCGTTGGCCAGCAGCAGTTCGTGCGGGACGGCGTCCAGCTCCACCTCGGCGCCGTCCGACGCCAGGTTGCACACCACCCGCAGTGTCCCGCGCACCAGCACCAGCTGCCGACCGTCGCCGGAGGCCACCACCGCGAACCGGTCCAGGCGCGGATCGGCCAGGTCCGGTTCGGCCCGCCGCAGCGCGATGAGCGCCCGGTACGTCTCCAGGACCAGGGCGTGGACGTCCGCCTCGGTCTGTGACCAGTCCAGCACCGCCGCGTCCCGGGTGGCCGGGTCCATCGGGTCGGGGATCTCCTCCTCGTCCCAACCCAGCGCGGCGAACTCCCGGCGACGTCCGTTGCGCACCCCCTCCACCAGGTCGGGGTCGGTGAAGGAGGCGAAGAACGGCCACGGGGTGGTGGCCGCCCATTCCTCCCCCATGAAGATCATCGGCGTGTAGGGCGAGCACAGCAGGAGCGCGGCACCGCAGACGAGCAGCCCCGGGGGGACGTGCTCGCCCATGCGGTCGCCCCGGGCCCGGTTGCCGATCTGGTCGTGTGTGGACAGGTAGCCCAGGAAGCGGTGTCCGGGCACCCGGGCGAGGTCCACCGGGGCCCCGTGGGTCCGGCCGCGGAACGACGAGTACGTACCGGCGTGCCGGAACACCCGGCTCAGCACGGTGGGCAGCGCCTCGGGGTCGGCGAAGTCGGCGTAGTAGCCGTGGGTCTCCCCCGTGAGCGCGACGTGCAGCGCGTGGTGCAGGTCGTCGGACCACTGGGCGGTCATCCCGGTGCCGCCGGCCTCCCGGGGAAGCACCGTGCGCGGGTCGTTGCGATCGGATTCGGCGATCAGCGACAGCGGTCGGCCCAGGCCCGTGGCCAGCGCCTCCACCTCGGCCGACAGCTCCTCCAGGATCGGCACCGCCCGGTCGTCGCGCAGGGCGTGCACCGCGTCCAGCCGCAACCCGTCCAGGTGGAAGTGGCGCAGCCACCCCAGGGCGTTGTCGATGACGTGCCGGCGCACCGGGTCGGAGTCGGGGCCGTCCAGGTTGAGGGAGGGCCCCCAGGCGTTCTCCCCGGAGAAGTAGGGACCGAAGCGGGGCAGGTAGGCGCCCGAGGGGCCCAGGTGGTTGTGGACCACGTCCAGCAGCACGGCCAGTCCGCGTCCGTGGCAGGCGTCGACGAACTCCTTGAAGGCGTCCGGGCCGCCGTAGGGTTCGTGCACCGCGTACCACAGCACCCCGTCGTACCCCCAGCCGTGAACGCCGTCGAACGCGTTGACCGGCATCACCTCCACGTGGGTGATGCCCAGGTCGACCAGGTGGTCGAGCCGGTCGATCGCCGCCTTCAGGGTGCCCTCGGGGGTGAAGGTGCCCGTGTGCGCCTCGTAGACCACCGCGCCCGCCAGCGGCCGCCCCGTCCAGGCGTCGTCGGTCCAGACGAACGCCCCGTGGTCGTACACCCGGCTCGGGCCGTGCACCCCGCCCGGCTGGTACGGGGAACGCGGGTCGGGCAGCGGGACGGGGTCCTCGTCGAGGAGGTAGGCGTAGTCGGTGCCGGGCCCGGCGCCGTCGACCCGGGCCCGCCACCACCCGCCCCGGTCGCGCTCCATGTCCACCACCCGGGGCGCGGGGTCGTCGGCCGCCCCCAGGCGCAACCGCACCCGGTCGCGGTGGGGCGCCCACACCGCGAAATCGCCGTCCACGCCCGATCCCGGTGTGGTGGACCCGGTGGTGATGATCTCCGATCGGCTCACATGGAACGGTCTACCCGAGCCGCGCGGGGGCGACCCGCGCGACACACCGGTTCAGCGCGGCCGGTACAGGTGAAGGCGCGTCGACGCGGTCACCGCGACCGGCGCGGGCAGGGCGGCGATGCGCGCGTCCAGGTCGGCGGGGTCGAGGTGGCGGGCGCTGGGGCCCATGCCGACCACGGTGGCGACGTCCTCGCGGGCGAGTGCGAGCGTGAACCGGAGCGGTTCCACCGCGACGGGCTCGAAGACCCCGTGCAGGCTCTTCTCCAGGCGTTCGTCCTTGCGGGGGTCCACCGACAGCAACCCCAGCGGGGCGCGCAGCTCGGCCAGGTGGCCGGCGTCGGGGACGACCACCACCAGGATCCCGCCGGGCGCCAGGACGCGGGCGAACTCCTCGGCGTTGCGCGGCGCGAACACGTTGAGCAGCGCGTCGACCGTGCCGTCGCGCAGCGGCAGCCCCCGCCAGGCGTCGGCGGTGACCGCGCCGGCCCGCGGGTGGGCCTTGGCGGCGCGGCGGGCGGCGAACTTGGACACGTCCACGGTCAGCCCGGTCGCGGTGGGCAGCGCGTCGAGGACGTGCGCCAGGTAGTGGCCGGTGCCGCCGCCGACGTCGGCGACGAACGGGGCGTCGGTGGTCTCGCGGGCCACGACCCGGGCCAGCGCCGCGCCGATGGGCGCGTAGTGTCCGGCCTGCTGGAACCGCACCCGGTCGGCGACCATCGCCTTGTCGTCGCCGGTACCGGGCGGGGTCGCGCCGGTGAGCAGGCTGACGTACCCCTCGCGGGCCACGTTGAACACGTGCCCGGCCGCGCACCCCATCCCCCGGTCGGCGGCGGTGAGCGGATGTCCGCAGGCGGGGCAGGCCAGGGCGTCGGCCACGGTCTCGGGCATGCGCGGGCGAGGGCGAGGGCCGCCGGCGGTGTTCGTACTCGTCATGATCGCCCGTCAGCCTACCGGCGCCCCGGCCGGTCCCGGTTCAGCGCCGGCGCAGCACCGCCACCGGGTAGTGGTCCAGCAGGTCGGCGAGCGGCGGGGCGGTGAGGCCGTCGACGCTCGTCGGGGCGATCTCCCGGTCGGTGAGCAGGTCGGTCCAGGTTCCGGGACCCGAGGGGAGCGGCAGCACCGTGCCGGCCCACCCCCCGGCGTCGTCGAGCGTCAACGGCAGCCGGGTGGCGACCACCGCCAGGTCCGGGTGGGCGGCGCCCCGTGAGGTGCGGGCGAAGGCCAGGGCGTGCCGGGCGGCCGGGCCCGAGGCCTCCAGCGGCAGGTATCCGCGCGGGTCCAGGTCGCGGCGGGCGCGCAGGCAGGTGCGCACCAGGTGCAGTTTGGCGGCGCCGGTGTCGTCGATCGGCGGACGCCACCCCGACTCCAGGCGTTCGAGGATCTCCTCGCGCAGCGCGTGGTCCACCGGGCGGCGGTTGTCGGGGTCGACCAGGGACAGGTCCCACAGTTCGGTGCCCTGGTAGACGTCGGGCACGCCCGGTCCCAGCAGCTGCGCCGCCTTCTGGCCCAGCGCGTTGGACCACCCGGCCTCCCGGATCGAGCCCACCACCGACAGCACCTCGCCGAGCAGGGCCCGGTCCCCCAGCACCCGGCCCGGCCAGGCACGGACGCGGTCCTCGAAGTCGGGCTCCGGGGCGATCCAGGAGGTGCCCAGCCGGGCCTCGCGGGCCGCTTTGAGCAGGTGGTCGGTGAGCCGGTCGGCGTCGATGGGCCAGGCGCCCACCAGGGTCTGCCAGCCCAGCAGGTTCAGTGACGGCTCGGGCAGGGCGCACCGGTCGGTCCAGCGCCGCACCGCCTCGGTGAACCCCTCGGCCACCTCCGACAGCGCGGCCAGGCGGGCGCGCACGTCCTCGGAGCGTTTGGTGTCGTGGGTGGACAGCGCCGTCATGGTGTGCGGGGTGTGCGCCTCGCGCAGGGCGGCGTCGGTGTGGAACTCCTCCGGGGCGACCGCGAAGTCGGCCGGGTCCCCGCCCACCTCGTTGAGCGCGACGAACCGGGTGGCCCGGTAGAACGCGGTGTTCTCGGTGCCCATCGCCACGACCATGCCGCTGGTCTGCTGAAGGCGTCGGGCGAGTTCGCCGCGCGGGTGGGCGCGGACCCGGTCGTCGATGACCTCCAGATGCGTTTCCAGGTCCGGGCGGCGGTGCGTCGCCGTCTCCACCGCCCGTGTCCAGGCGGCCTCCCCCTCGGGCAGGTAGGAGCGGTACACGTCGAAGGCGCACAGCAGTTCGACGACCGCGTCGCGGCGTCGTTCCCAGGCGACCGCGTCCAGGGTCCGGCCGTCGCGGGGCGGCCGGGGCGGCACCAGGGCGCAGATCCGCCGCACCTCGGCCGCCAGCAGGTCGGTGGCCGCCGCGTGGCGCGCGTGGGCGTCCACCGTGACGACGTCCACCTCCACCCCCTGGTCGGCGGCCAGGGTGGTGAGGTCGGCCTCGCCCGACGGGGAGGTGAACACCCCGCCCGTCACCCGCAGCGCGTCGTAGCCGGTGGTCCCCGCGACCGGCCACGATCGGGGGATCTCCTCTCCGGGCGCCAGGATCTTCTCCACCACGATCCAGCCGGGGAACCGGGCGGCCAGGGTGCGCAGGTACCCGCCCGGGTCGGTCAGCCCGTCCACGTGGTCGATCCGCAGGCCGTCGACGCGGCCCAGGTCGGCCTGGCGCAGGATCTCGGCGTGCACCGCCTCGAACACGCCCGGGTCCTCCACCCGTACCGCCGCCAGCTCGCTGACGTCGAAGAACCGCCGGTAGGTGAGTTCGGAGTCGCCGCGCCGCCAGGACACCAGGCGGTAGTGCTGGCGCTCGTGCACGGTCGCGACGTCCTCGCCCGGGGTGTGCGTGCCCGGGGCGATGGGGTAGTGCTTGTCGTGGTAGGCGATGGAGCCGTCCACGATCCGCAGGTCGGCCAGGGCGGCCCGGCCTCCGTCGCCGTCGTCGCCCAGCACCGGGATCGGTATCGGTCCGGTGTCGAAGTCGATGTCGAAGCACCGCGCGTAGGCCGACGCCCGGCCGCGCTCCAGCACGTCCCACCACCACGGGTTGGCGTCGGGCCGGGCCACCGACATGTGGTTGGGGACGATGTCCACCACCACGGCCATCCCGGCCTCGTGGGCCTTGGCCGCCAGTGCCGCGAAGGCCTCCTCGCCGCCCAGTTCGGCGGAGATCCGTGTGGGATCGACCACGTCGTACCCGTGGTCGGAGCCCGGGGCGGCCTGGAGGATGGGTGACAGGTACAGCGCGCCCACACCGGTGCGCGCCAGTCGGTCCACCGTCCCCACCGCGTCGACCAGGGTGAACCCGGGGCGCAGTTGCAGGCGGTAGGTTGACGTCACGGGAACGGCGGCGGAGATGTCATACGTGCTCATCACGCCTGTACCCGTGCCCGCCGCGCCCGCGTGTCATGCACGCGGATCCGTCGTGTCCGGCCCCGAACGGGGCCGTCAGGGGCCGGTGCGGGTCGGTACGGGCGTGATGGTTAAATCTTCGGCGGTGTTCCATCACCTGCCACAACGCGCCCACGACGGGCGACGCGTCGGTGGCCACTGGGGCTCACCGACATCGACGAAAGGGTGAGAAGCAAGCCGTGCTCCCGTCCAACAAGCGCAACCGGACCCACGCCGCCGCCGGTGCCGTCCTCGCCGGGCTGCTCCTGGCGACCACCGCGTGCGGCAGCGACGACGCCGTCCGCGACAGTGCCGCTCCGGCCGTCCCCGACGACCTGGAGTGCTTCTCCGGCAGTATCTCCGGGGCCGGGTCCAGCGCCCAGGAGAACGCGATGACGACCTGGATCGCCGGATACCAGTCGGCCTGCGACGACGCCCGCGTCTACTACGACTCCATCGGTTCGGGGGGCGGCCGCAACCAGTTCATCGACGGCGCGGTCACCTTCGCCGGCACCGACGCCGCCGTGGGCCCGGAGGAGAACGAGGACGCCCGCGCGCGCTGCGAGGGCTCCGACACCATCAACCTGCCGGCCTACGTGGTGGCCATCGCGGTGGTGTTCAACCTGGAGGGCATCGACTCCCTCGACCTGCGCCCCGACACCATCGCGAAGATCTTCGACCAGAAGATCACCCGGTGGGACGACCCGGAGATCGCCGAGACCAACCCCGACGTCGAGCTGCCCGACCTGGAGATCACCCCCGTCAACCGGGCCGACGACTCCGGCACCACCGAGAACTTCACCCGGTACCTGGAGGAGGCCGCGAGCGAGGCCTGGCCGCACGAGGCCGACGGGCAGTGGCCGATCACCCCGCGCGAGTCCGCGCAGGGCAACAGCGGCATCGCCGACACCGTCAAGCGCGCCGAGGGTTCCATCGGCTACGTGGAGATGTCCCACGTGCACGACATGTCCACCGTCGCCGTGGGCGTGGGCGGGACGTTCGTGGAGATCTCCCCCGAGGCCGCGGCCCAGGTGGTGGCCGACTCCCCGCGCAGCGAGGACGCCAGCGGCGAGTACGACCTGGCCCTGGACCTGGACTACGGCACCACCGCCGAGGGCGCCTACCCGCTGGTCCTGGTCAGCTACGAGTCGGTGTGCCTGGACTACCCCGACGACAAGGAGGCCGAGCGGCTCAAGGGCTTCCTGCGGTACCTGGTGAGCGAGGAGGGCCAGCAGGCCGTCTCGGACGAGACCGGCTCCACCCCGGTCAACGACACCCTGCGCGAGCAGTTGCTGGCGTCCATCGACGCCGTCTCCTGACCCGGGCGCGGGTGAGGGCGCGTCGCCGGTGCGGCGCGCCCGTTCTCCGCACCGCATCGGGTACCTTACGTACTGGCAACGTCGCAACGGGTGAGGACCTTGAGGTCGGCGCGCCTTCGGAGGGGTCCGCCCGCCTCCGGGTCGGTGTCTTCCCCCATCTGCCCGCCGCGGTCGGACCCCCGAGACCTACCGGTGCCGCCACCGTCGCGTCAGCGTCCTCCACCGGTCACGCCACCGAACGATCGTTCCCCGCTCCCCGTTCCCCCGGTCGTCGTCCTCTTCCTCCCGTTCCGCGAGGTCGGCGGCGGGCACCGCCTTCACCGTCGCCCGCGCCCGGACCGGCGGCCCGGCCGGGTCGGATCCACTGCGCGGCGGCGGTGGCACCGAGCGGTACAGCGACAGGTCGGTGAGCGTCTCCTCCCCCGCGTGGATCCGGTAGCGACCGTGCAGTTCGGCCACCACGTTCCCCAGGTCCTCGCCCTCATCGCACACCCGCATCGCCCGGGCCAGGGCCCGGGTCCGCCACAGCCGCACGCCCGCGTCCCGGGTCGGCGAGGCCGCCGGGAACAGCTCGGTGAGTCCCGCCCGGGAGCGCTCGGCGCCGGCGAGCAGGCGCGACAGGGCCACCTGGCCCAGCCCCCACGCCACCGGGACCTGCAATAGGAACGGAGAGGGGAACCCGGTGCGCGGCGCCCGGGAGGCGAAGGAGATCCGGGGTTCGCGCAGGTAGTTGGCTTGGATGAGGCGCAGGTCCAGGTGCGGGCCGCCCGGTCCGCCCGAACGGCCGCCCGCGCCCTCCCAGTCGGCGACCAGGGTCAGCGCCAGATCGGTCTCGGCGCTGTCCAGCAGCCGGTCCGCGCATCCGCGGACCAGGTCGTAGGGCGCCCCCGACACGTCGACGACGGCGTGCACCAGCGGTACGCGCCGACGGTGGGCCGGGACCCGTTCGCGGTAGGCGTGCGGGTGGGGCATGACCTCGGCCAGGACCTCGGTGCGGAACCGTTGGGACGGGATCCGGGTGCGGGCGGTGCCGGCCGGCCCCACGTGCCAGGCCGTGGCGGCGGGTTCGGGCACCATGACCGCGCCGGCCTGCCACAACCGGTAGCCGAACTCGGTGTCCTGCCCCAGGTCCAGGTCGGGGTCCACGCCCCCGGCCGCTTCGTACAGGCTGCGCCGCACCGCGGCCGCCGCTCCCACGTAGGCGTGGAATCCCAGGTGGTCGGCGTCGCGCAGGTCGTCGCTGTCGGCCAGGACGCGTTCGATCCACTCGTGGCGGCGGCCGTGGTCCGGCTCCTCGCGCAGGGTGCCGGCCCGCACCCGGGCGAGGACCTCGGCGGGGCTCTCGGGGACGGTCTCGGCGAAGCGGACCCGCCCCAGGGTGACGGCCTCGGCGTGCACGTGGTGCCACCGGGCCTGGGCCTCGACGAACTCCCGGTCCACGATCATGTCGGCGTCCAGCCACACCAGGATGTCGCCGGTGCCGGCGTGCGCGCCGTAGGCGCGGGCGTAGCCGGCACCCCAGACGCCCTCGGGCGTGGACAGGATCCGACAGCGCCGGGGCCGCAGGGCGGGCAGGCGCAGCGGTGGGGAGGAGTGGTCGTCGACGACCAGGACCTCCATCAGGTGCTCGGGGTAGGTCTGGCCGGCGAGCGCGGCCAGGGTCAGGTCGAGCCGGGCCTGTCCGCCGCGCGCCGGGATGACGACGCTGACGCTCAGGTCGGGGGTCCATCCGCCGATGTCGGGGGGTGTCAGCGCACTCCAGTCGTTGCGGAAGACACGGGTGAGGACCCGCTCGACCCGCCCGCGGTGCGAAACCCCGTCGACATGAGACCCTACGTGTTTATTCAGTGACACAGAGTCACTATAGCCCTGTTTCGCGGCATCGTGGGGAGCCTTGCCCCGGTGTCCCCGGACCCTCCCGCCTTCCCCGCACACGCATCACACGCGCGAAGGCGCCCCGCGGCCCGTGCCGCGGGGCGCCCCGGGCGCGCGGAACAAGGGATCAGGAACGCCGCCGGGCCCGCACCATCGCGATCCCCAGGGCCGCCAGACCGATCACCGAAGCGGCCATCACCCACCACACCAACAGGCCCACCAGCGACGACAGCACCCAGAGGAGCAGCAGGGCGACCACGAGACCGGCGGAGACCTTGATCAGCAGACGTCCCATGAGCGGAGAATACGCCCCCGGTCAGCCGACGCGGACGGCGGCCGTGAAGACACCGTCCCAGTACGCGGCCAGGGACACCTCCTCCAACGGCTTGGAGGGGTTGGAGCCGTGGATCATCATCCCGTTGCCCGAGTAGATCCCCACGTGGCTGGGCGCCGACTCGCTGTAGAAGAACAGCAGGTCGCCGGGCTGCACCTGGTCGCGGGAGACGCGCGTGCCGGCGTTCACCTGGTCGTAGGTGGTCCGCGGCAGGTTCACGCCGGCCTGACGCCAGGCGGCCTGGACCAGACCCGAGCAGTCGTACCCGTTCGGTCCGGTGCCGCCCCACACGTACGGCTTGCCGATCTGGGCGCGGGCGAAGTCGAGCACCGCCCGCACGTCGCCGGAGGCGGCCACCGCGGCGGTGCCGCCGGAGTCGGCGGTCCCCACCGAGGTCGGGTCCACACCGCCCAGGCTCTCCAGCACCTCGGCCTGTTCGTCCAGGGCCTCCTCGCCCCGGGCCTGGGCGGCCTCGGCCGACTCCAGCGCCTCGGCGGCGTCCTCCTCGACCTCGGCGGCCTCGTCGTGCAGCCTCTCGCTGCCCTCGACCTCTTCGATGTAACCGGCCAGCACGTCCTGCTGCCCCTCGGAGAGGTGGTCCAGGTCGGCCACGTTCTGGAGCGCGCTGTCCGGCGCACCCCCGAACAGGACCGTGAAGGTGCTGTAGGGCGAATCGGTGTAGGCGACCCGGGCGATCCCGGCCACCTTGCCCGCCATCGCGTCCAGCTCCTCCTGTGCCTCGGTGAGCCGGTCCTCGATGTCGTCGAGCTCGGCCTGCGCCGCCTCGTGGTCCTCCTGCGCCTGGTTGTAGGTCTCGTTCAGCTCCGACAGCTCCTCCTGGAGCCGCTCGTACCGCTCACGGGCCTCCTCCTGCGTCGGCTCCGCCGCGGCGATGCCCGAGGAGAGCAGGACCGCGCCCAGCGCCGCGAAGCCCGCCGTCGCGAAACGACGGCGCGCGCCACCGGATTCAGGGTTGCGAGTCAAGGGACCGACTGCCTTCCTCCCACACCCGCCTACCGGCGCAGGGCATCCCGAGGGCACGCCCGGTGGGGGCGCGCAGGGGATGCGGGAGCGAGGGGGTCCCGACGGACGACGCGGGGGACCGCGGGTGTCGGGCGTTCTGCGGCGGCCTCCGCTCCTGGGAAAAGGACTCTGGAGCGAGCGGAGCGCGGCGGCACCGGGTGCCGTCGCCCTGGTGGCGACTCACGGGGGCGACCCGGTCTGAGGGAACAGTAATCCACCCCCTGGACCGGACGCGACCCTTTCGTTACTTTTCCTTGGGCAACCTTCCCACCTGCGAGGTTGCTTCGGAGATGCGGGAAAGCCCACCGATGGGCGGAAACGACCCGTGTTCATGCCCGACGAAAAAGACCCAAAACAAGGTCAAAACCACCGAAAATGTGACGTGCATCATGTGAACGAAAGGAAGGGGGCGGGGATCCCCCGCCCCCGGCCTCCGTCACAGGTACCGCGACCACCAGTCGAGGATCGCCTCGAACCGCGCCACCCGGTGGCTCGGCAGCCCCGACCGCGACAGCTCGTGCCCCTCACCCGGGAAGAGGAGCATCTCCGTCTCGGCGCCGCGCGCCTTCAACGCCACGAACAGGCGCTGCGCCTGCTCCACCGGGCACCGCCAGTCCTCCTCCGAGTGGATGATGAACACCGGGATGTCGATCCGGTCCGCGTAGGTGAGCGGACTCTGCTCCACCCAGGTCTCCGCCGGCCCGTACAACGGCTCGGGGAACAGCGAACCGATGTCGGACGACCCGCGGAAGCTGTCGATCGCGTTCACCGCGCGCTCGCTGACGGCGGCCCGGAAACGGTCGCCGTGGTGGGCCGACATCCACGTCGTCATGAACCCGCCGTGCGAGCCGCCCATCACCCCCACCCGGGACGCGTCCAGGCGCTCGTCCTTCAGCGCCTCGTCCAGGAACGCCAGCAGGTCGCGCGCGCTGATCTCGCCCACCGCGCCGATGATCGCCCGCCCGTGCTCCTGGCCGTAGCCGGAGGAGCCGCGCGGGTTGCACATCACCACGGCGTACCCGGCGGCCGCGTAGACCTGGGTCTCGTCGAAGAGCTGGTGCCCGTAGGGCGCGAAGGGGCCACCGTGGATCATCAACAGCACCGGGTGCGGCCCCTCGCCCTCGGGGACCGCCACCCAGCCGTGGACCGGGTACCCGTCCTCGGCGTGCGCGACCAGTTCCGTCATCGGCAGCGGGTCGACGCCCTCCGCGAACGACGTCAACGGCCGGGTCCCCGACTCCGAGACCACCACCAGCTCACCGCTGCCACGACCGTCGGAGACCACCGCCACGGTGGTCCCGCCCGCGGTGTCGAACGACTGCACCTGCGCCTTGTCGGCGAGCACCTCGCGGAGCCCACCGCCCTCGAAGGGCACCAGGAGCAGGTCCACCGCGCCGCGCCGCTCCGCCAGGACCAGCAGGCCCTCCGACGTCACCTCGGGGACGCCGGACAGGCGCGGGTCCTCCTCGGGGGTGAGCCGCCTCGGCGCCGCCGACCCGTCGGCGGGCACCGACCAGGCCGCCGTGGTCCGGCCCACGAAGTCCGTGAGGTCGTCGCCCAGACGGTCACCGAGGAAGAACACGGTCGACCCGTCCGCGGAGTACCTCGGCGCGCCGGCGTCCAGGGTCCCGTCCGTGACCCGACGCGGCGTCGCGCCCTCCTCCGGGGCCGCCGCCCACAGGTCCACGACCAGGTCGACGTCCCGATCCTCGTGACGGGCCGCCGCGAAGACCAGTTCACGGCCGTCCGGGCTCCAGGCCACGTCGGAGTGGTCGAAGTCGCCCTCGGTGACCCGCACCGGCTCGCCCGCATCCCGGGCGGGGTCGATCGGCGCGGACACGAACACGTGCGAACGCCGATCGCCGAAGAAGCCGAGGCCGTCCAACCGGTACTTGAACGAGGTGATCCGGCGCGGCGGCTCCTTGCCCGGCTCCACGTCCACGTACCGGCCCGGCTCGGGGACGCGGGCCGTGTACGCCACCCGGGTCGAGTCCGGGCTCCACACGGGGACCCCGGCGCCCAGCGGGTGCGCCGTGATCCTCCACGCCTCACCGCCCCGGGCGGGCAGGACGTGGATCTGCGGGCGCTTGTCCCCGTCCGGTCGCAGGAACGCGATCCACCGGCCGTCGGGGGAGAAGACCGGGGCCCGGTCCCGGTCGCCCCGGGTCAACCGGCTCGGCGCCTCCGAGCCGTCGGTGGGCACCGACCAGAGGGACCCGAGGTAGGCGTCCTCGTCCAGGTCCGGACGGACCAGCGAGAAGACCGCGCGGGCGCCGTCCGGCGCCAGGGTCGGCGCGCCGACGGTGTGCAGATGAACGATGTCAGTGGGTTTCATACGGTCACGGCGCTCCCGGCACGGGGGCACGAGCGCGCCCTCTCCTTGTTCGTTCGGCGGCGGACCCGCCGTCCGGGACCACCGCGTACCGGGCACGACCGTGGGGTGCGGTCGGCCTGTCCGCCAGGGGACGGCCCCGATCCGGGCGCCGGTCCCCCACGGACACTATCGGCGCCGCCCCGGGAAGATCCAGGGAGTTTCGAACACCGATCCGCCCGCACCCCGGCGCTCACAGCGAACCGTCGGTCTCCAGGTCGGTGCACACCCACGCCCCGCCCCGACGGCGGGCCCCGAACGCGAACGCCCGGGAGCGCAGATCGCAGGCGATCACGGCGCCGACCTCCAGCCGATCCCCCGACCGCTGGTGGAAGACCCGTTCCAGGCGGGGCGCCGACCGGCACGGCAGCGCGCCCCGCAGACGGCGCAGTTCCTCGCGCACGGCCGGGCTCGACCGGTCGCGCAGCGCCTCGGGGGCGCGCCGCCCCACCAGCACCTCGGCCATCTGCTGCGCCAGCAGGCGTATCTCGCCCGGGGTCCGGTGCCCCTCCAACACGGCACGGCAGCGGCCGGGGAGGGGACGGCGCACCGGGGTCCGGCCCGGTGTGATCATCGGCCGGTAGGGGTCGGCGGCACGGCCCCGGCGGGCGTGCGGGGCGACCGTGCCCGCGCAGACCGGGCGGGGGCACCGGTGACGGTCGGGAGAGTGGGACATGAACGTTTCCCTTCCACATGGACGACATCCGGTCACATCCACCTACAGAGCACGCTCCTCCGGCCCATCGCCACCTGGAATACCAGGTTTCGTTTCGGCCACCGACCGATCCGCCACGAGGCACGACGTCCCGGTCAGGAGGCATACTGCCTAACGTGACTCACGCGTACCTTTCCTCCCCCGGCCCGCTGGCCCTCGCCCATCGGGGCGGCTGGCTCACCGACGACCAGGGTGTGCGCCACACCGAGCTGGAGAACACCGCCGTGGCCTTCCAGCACGCCGTCGACATGGGCTACACCCACCTGGAGACGGACGTCCACGCCACCTCCGACGGTGTGCTGATGGCGTTCCACGACGACACCCTGGACCGCACCACCGACATGAACGGCGCCATCGCCGACCTGCCCTACCGCGAGGTGGCGCGCGCCCGGGTCGGCGGCCGCGAGCCCGTCCCCCTGCTGGAGGAGCTGCTCGGGTCCTGGCCGCACGCGCGGTTCAACATCGACCTGAAGTCCGACGGGGCCGTGGTACCCCTCATCGAGGTGCTGCGCCGTACCGACGCCTGGGACCGGGTCTGTGTGGGCTCCTTCGACCAGAACCGCCTCGACCGGGCCCGTCGGCTCCTCCCCCGCCCCGTCACCACCTCGTGCGGGCCCGTCGAGGTCGCCCGGTTGCGCGTGGCCTCCCTGTCGGGGCTGCTGCGCCCGTTGGCCCCCCGGGCCCCTCGGTGCGCGCAGATCCCCCTCTGGCAGGGTTCCTTCCCCGTGTTGAGCCGCGACCTGATCCACACCGCCCACCGGCTCGGCGTCCAGGTCCACGTGTGGACCGTCAACGAGCCCCAGGTGATGGAACGCCTCCTCGACGCGGGGGTCGACGGGATCGTCACCGACAACATCACCGCCCTCCGGGACGTCCTGGTCCGCCGTGGCCGATGGACCGGCGACACCGCCACCGCGCACCGCAACCGATAGGAAACCCCCACCATGACCGAAGCCTCGGAGGCCACCGCGCACTCCGGCCCCTCCCCCGACCCGACACAGCGCAGACGTGAGCAACGCGGCTGGTACCTGTACGACTGGGCGAACTCGGTGTTCATCACCTCGGTGGTCACCGTGCTCATCGGCCCCTACCTGAGCGGCCTGGCCTGCTCCTCGGTCGGGGCCGACACCGCCGAGGCCTGTCTGGACCCGGGCCTGTCCCTGGGGCTGTTCGGGCTGCACCCCAACGCGCTGTACCCGGCGCTGACGACCGCGGCGATCCTGTTGCAGATCCTGCTGCTGCCCGTGGTCGGGTCGATGGTCGACCACTCCCGGAACAAGAAGCGCTGGCTGTTCTGGTTGGCGTTCAGCGGCTCGGCGGCCACCGTCGGCCTGTACTTCGCCACCGACGGGTACCTGGTGGCGTCGGCGCTGTTCGTGCTGGCCAACCTGCTGTACGGCTTCTCCATCGTGGTGTACCACGCGTTCCTGCCGGAGATCTCCACCGCCGACGAACGCGACCGGGTGTCGGTCGCCGGCTGGGGCATCGGCTACCTGGGCGGGGCGCTGCTGCTGGTCGTGCACCTGGTGCTGGTGCTGAACGCCGACGCGCTGGGCATCGACGCCGGACACGCCGCCCGCATCGCGTTCGCGTCCTGCGGCGTGTGGTGGGTGGGCTTCACCATCCTGTCGCTGCGGCCGCTGCGCAACCGGTACGGGGCGCTGGCCCTGGGCGGCCGACCCAGGGTCGGGGCGTCGCTGCGCCAGTTCGGACGCACGCTCAAGGACATGCGCAAGTACCCCAACACCATCCTGTTCCTGGTGGCGTTCATCTTCTTCAACGACGGGGTGCAGGCGGCCATCCGCTACGCCGCCCCGTTCGCCACCCAGGACCTGGGCCTGGACCAGGGCATCCTGATCACGACGATCCTCATCATCCAGTTCGTGGCCTTCGGCGGCGCGTTCGCCACCGGATGGCTGGCCCGGTACCTGGGCGCGAAGAACACCGTGCTCGCGACCCTGGTCGTCTGGAGCGGCCTGGTCGCGGCGGCGTACTTCCTGCCGGCGGGGAACGTGCCCATGTTCATCGCCCTGGGCGTGGGCATCGGCCTGGTGCTGGGCGGCACCCAGTCGCTGGCGCGGTCGCTGTTCTCCCAGCTCATCCCCAAGGGCCGGGAGGCGGAGTACTTCAGCCTCTACCAGATCTCCGACAAGGGATCGACGTTCCTGGGGTCGCTGGCGGTGACCATCGCGGTGTCGGTGACCGGCGGTTACCGGGTGGCGGTGGTGTCACTGATCGCCTTCTTCATCATCGGCGGCCTCCTGCTGTGGCGCACCCGCATGGAGGAGGGCATCCGCGCCGTCGGCAACGAGGTCCCCGCACGCCTCTGACCCGGTCCGTGCACCGCGAGGGTCCCGGCGCGAGCCGGGGCCCTCGCGCGTGTCAGGAGCAGTCGAAGGAGAAGGCGCTCGGACGGCCGGGGCAGGAGCGGCACTCGAACACCTGGATCGACCCCACATCGCCCAGCATCAGGCCGGTGGGGTCCAACGCGGGCGGGAACCCGTCCCGCTCCTGTTCCTCCCGGTCCTCCGGCGGCGTCCACAGTCGCTCCGATCCGGGGGAGAACTCCCAGGAGGCCACGGTGAGCAGGTGCTCCATCACCTCCCCGCAGCCCGCGCACGCGGGCCACTGCGGACCCTGGGCCCAGCCGGGCCACCCGCCCAGCTTGGTGCCGGGCACCCGCACCAGCTCGTCCAGGTAGGTCCCCACCTCGGCCGCCGACGAGGAGTGGCGTTCGCCGAGTTCCTTGCGCAGCCCCGGTTCCAGCTCCGCCAGGCCGTAGTCCGCGACCGGCTCGGGTCGCAGGACGCACGGGACGGGCACGTACCGCTCCGGGGCTCCCGCCGGGGCGGACGGAGTAGGGCGCACCTCGCCGACCTCGGCCGCGGTGCGCCAGTACACCCGGGGTTCGGGGCAGTAGAAGCCGTTGTCGTGGTCGAAGGGGCACCACAGCACCTGGAGCAGGTCGCGGCCCTCGGGGAAGGGGACGCCGGGGGCGGCCTCCCGGCGGATCTGCACGATCGGCACCAGGGACGGCTCGTCCTCCTCGGGAAGGCCGTCGCCCATGTCCTCGTGCTCGCCCGCGCACACCGGCCAGGTCTCGTCGGCGGGCCACGACAGCGGCCCGCCCATGGAGTCGTCCCCGGGCCCGGGGACGCCGGGACGCGGGTTCAGCCGCACCGCCTCGCGCCGCCACGCGCGCAACTCGGGGAAGCGCGCCTCGACGTCGATCGGCCGGGGCGGGGTGGTGCGGGTCATGCGCGTCTCCAGGGTGTGCTCTCAGCAGGCGCAACGACCCTAGCCCCATCCGCCGACACCCTCCTCGGGGGTCCGGCACCCCGGTGAAGTGGGAGGCGGGGACGACCGTCCCGGCCGGCCGGTGGACACCCGTGCCCCATCGATGCCGGGCCGAGGTTCGCGCGTGGCCCGGTGGACCCGCCCCACCCCGATCACCTCCACGCCCGGGTGTCGGTGGGGGCCGGGATACTGGGACGCGATGCGAACGGGGGGACGGATGCGGGTGCTGCACGGTGTGTGGGATCGGGACGCGCTGGTGGTGTGGGGTGAGGGCGAGGCCCCCGACGGCGGGCGGGCCGGGGACCGGCCGCACCCGTTCGCGCTCGGCCACCGGGCACTGCGCGACCTGGTCCCGGTACCCGCCGGAACCGTCACCCTGGAGCTGCGACTGCCCGGGACGACCGCCGCGCCCGACCGGTCCACCGCCCCCTCCCCGGAACCGGCGGCGTTCCACACCTGGACCGTGCCCGGACTGCGGCTGGCACCGGCGGCCGCCGAGCGGTGGTGCGCCACGATGCCCCGGGACGTCGGCCCGTCACTGCGGCACCTCAAGGCGGTGCACGCCTTCGCCCGGACCCTGGTGGAGACCGGGTGCGTGCTGCCGGACCTGGTCGGCGACCCGCCCCGGGCGCGGTGGCGACCGGCGCCCATGACCTGGGCCGAGGAGCACCTGGCCGCGCTGAGCGCCGCCCTGCCCGCCTCGGCCCGCGCCCACCTGCCCGACGCGGGGCCCGACACGACCGCCCGGTCCTGTGTGCTGGCCCCCGTGGAACTGCTCACCGACGCCCTGGCCCGCCGGGCCGCCCGCCCCACGGGCCACCCGGCCGAGGCCGCCTCCCCCGGGGCGCTGCTCGCGGCCGCCCTCGTGGACGACGACGGCGCGATGGACCCCGAGGGCGCCGCACGGTTGCGCCCCGCGTTGAGGGACTGGCGGGCGCGGGTGCGCGGCGCGGGTCGCGCCGCCCTGCTGTTCCTGCTGCGCGAACCCGAACGCGGCACCCCCTGGACCGTCGAGTTCTGGGTGCGGTCGGTGACCGACCCCGGGCTGCGACTGCCGCTGGAACAGGTGTGGTCGGGCGAGGGCGCCGCCTGGCTGCCCGGCGACGTGGGCGTCACCGCCCTGGCCGACCTGCGCCGGGCCGCCCGCCACCACCCGTTGGTGGGCCGTGCCCTGGGCGACCTGGCACCCACCCGGCTGTTGTTGAACGTCGAGGACGCCCAGCGGTTCGTGGCCGAGGCCGCGCCCCGGTTGACCGCCGCCGGGTTCGGGGTGGTCCTCCCCGAGCTGCGCAAGGGCCCCGCGCTGGGCCTGCGAATGACCGCCGAACCCGCCAGGGGCAGGCGAGGCACCGGCGGGGTGGGCCCCTCCGACCTCGTCGACGTGTCCTTCGAGGCGGTGCTGCGCGGCGACCCCGAAGGCGCGGCCGACCCGCTCACCGAGGACGAACTGGCCGAACTCGCCGAACTGGCCCGCCTCAAGCGCTCCCTGGTACGGGTGCGCGGCCGGTGGACGCAGATGGACCCCGAGCGGGTCCAGGCCGCCCTGGAGTGGATCGCCGAGCGGGGCCGGCGGATGCGCCCCGACGAGGTGGTGCGCGCCGCCGTCGGCGCGGCCGGGGCCCCGCCGATACCGGTGGAGGAGGTCGTCGCGGACGGCCCCCTGGGCGCGCTGTTCGACGGGGGCGCCGCCGCCGACCGGCGGCCCATGGGCACGCCCGACGGGTTCAAGGCACAGCTGCGCCCCTACCAGGACCGGGGCGCCTCCTGGCTGCGGTTCCTCGGCGACCTGGGCTTGGGGGCGGTGCTCGCCGACGACATGGGCCTGGGCAAGACCGTGCAACTGCTGGCCCTGCTCACCGACGCGCGCGGGCGCGACACGGGCCCCACCCTGCTGGTGTGCCCGGTGTCGCTGGTCGGCAACTGGCGTCGGGAGGCCGAACGGTTCGCCCCCGACCTGCGGGTGCACGTCCAGCACGGCCCGGACCGGCCGCACGCCAACGCCCTGGCCCGGCTGGTGGGCCACTGCGACCTGGTCGTCACCACCTACGGCGTGGTCGCCCGCGACACCGACGAACTGGCGGGCCTTCCCTGGGAACGGGTGGTGTGCGACGAGGCCCAGGCGTTGAAGAACCACGACACCCTCCAGGCGAAGGCGGTGCGCTCCCTGCCGGCGCGCACCCGGATCGCGCTCACCGGCACCCCGGTGGAGAACGACCTGGGCGAACTGTGGTCGATCATGGACTTCGCCAACCCGGGCCTGCTGGGTTCGGCGGCGTCGTTCCAGCAGGCCGTGGCCGGCGAGGAGGGGCCCGACACCGCCCGGGTGCGGCGGATGACCGGCCCGTTCGTGCTGCGCCGTCTCAAGACGGACCGGTCGATCATCGCCGACCTCCCCGAGAAGGTCGAGATGCGCACCTGGTGCACGCTCACCCCCGAGCAGGCGTCGCTGTACAAGGCCGTGGTGGACGAGATGACCGAACGCCTGCGCGAGGCCGACGAACGCGAGCGCAAGGGCCTGGTGCTGGCGACCATGACCCGGCTCAAGCAGGTCTGCAACCACCCCGCCCAGTTCCTCGGCGACGGGTCGGCCCTGGCGGGCCGCTCCGGGAAGCTGGACCGGCTGGAGTCGATCCTGGGCGAGGCCGTCGCCGAGGGCGACAGGGCGCTCTGCTTCACGCAGTACGCCCGTTTCGGCGACCGGTTGGCTCCCTACCTGCGCTCACGCCTGGGCGTTCCGGTGCTGTGGCTGCACGGGGGCACCCCGCGCGCGGATCGGGAGGAGATGACGCGGCGGTTCCAGTCGATGGACGGCCCGGCCGTGTTCCTGCTGTCGTTGAAGGCGGCCGGGACCGGGCTGAACCTGACAGCCGCCAACCACGTGGTCCACGTGGACCGGTGGTGGAACCCGGCGGTGGAGGACCAGGCCACCGACCGGGCGTTCCGGATCGGGCAGCGGCGCGACGTGCAGGTGCGCAAGATGGTGTGCGTGGGCACCGTGGAGGAGCGGGTGGACGAGATGATCGAACGCAAGAGCGCGCTGGCCCGGGGCGCGGTGACCACGGGCGAGGAGTGGCTGGCGGGGTTGTCGGTGGAGGACCTGCGCGAGGTGGTGCGCCTGTCGCCGGAGGCCGTGGCGTGAGCTGGTCGCGGGAGGTGGCCCGGTGCCTGGGCGCCGGCTCGGGCACGGTCGAGCGGTTGTCGGTGGCCCCGGGCGAGATCACGGCGCGGGTGGGCGGGCACGAGGTGAGCCTGATCCGCACGGTGCCCCCGGAGGAGGCGTGGGGACGGGTGTGCGCGGCGCTGGCCTCCCAGGAGGTGTTCCGGGCGCGGGTGCTGGCCGGCGAACTGCCGGTGCCGGTCGGCGAGGTGTGCGCGCTGCTGGGGGTGGACCTGGTGCCCCGGGGGTGGGACGCCCTCGTGGCGACCTGCTCCTGCGACCGGTGGGACGGCGTGTGCGCGCATCTGCGGGCGGTGGCCGGGGCGTTGGGCGCCGAGGCCGACCGGGATCCGTTCACGCTCACCCGGTGGGCGGGGCGGGATCGGCGCGCGCTCCACTCACAGGTCATGGCGCAGGGCGCCATAAAAGGACCTTCGACCTCAGAGGAGACGGCGGGGGATAATGTCTCCGAGGCGAAAATCGAAGACGGTGACGATCGCTTCGAACACGCGCCGAACTCGGCGGCCGCGTTCTGGTCCGCACCGATGCCGCCCGGACCTCCGGAGATACCGTCCGGGGCCGGGGATCGCGTCAGGACAGCCGCTCCGGGGGCGGTGGCCGACGAACTCCCCCCATTCGGCTCCCTTCGAACGTGAACATCCGCCGATCGAATACGCGCTTTCGGATTTCCTCGGGAAAACGCCGGTGGGAACGGACTCGGGCGGTTACGATTCGGCTGAAGATCACGTCGCAGGGCGTGGCGGATTCCCGTATCGGAAACGGGATCCGGTTCCGACGCGGACGCCGCCGCGTCGGCCGAGCACAGGAGGTCGACGATGCCGGTCCGCAGCGCCGCGCCGTCCGACCGCCACCCCTTCCGCCGGGAAGGTCCTCTCTCTTCCGTGCCGCCGCCCCCGCACGCGACGACCGCACTCACACGACGAAGGAGGCAGGGGCGCCCTCTGCCCGGCGCGGGCCGCCGGGTGCCGCCCCGGACCGCTCATGGCCGATCGCTTCCCCCCCGACATCGACATGGAGACACCCAGTGTCGCCCGCATGTACGACTACCTGTTGGGCGGCAAGGACAACTTCGAGGTGGACCGCAAGGCCTGTGACGTCCTCTTGGCGCAGGTCCCCGAGTTCCTGTCGCTCTCCCACCAGAACCGCGCCTTCCTGACCCGGGCCGTGGAGTACGCGGCCGCCCGGGGTATCGACCAGTTCCTCGACCTGGGCGCCGGGCTGCCCACGGCGGACAACACCCACCAGGCCGCCCAGCGCGTCCTCCCCGGCTCGCGGGTGCTGTACGTGGACAACGACCCCATCGTCATCGCCCACGGCAGGGCGCTGCTGACGGGCGGGCAGGGGGCCGCGTTCCTCCACGCGGACTTCTCCGAGGGGGTGGAGTCGATCCTGACCTCACCGGAGGCCCACGCCCTGCTGGACGTGGACCGGCCCCTGGGCGTGATGCTGGTGTCGACGCTGCACTGCGTCCCCGACAGCGCCGACCCGTTCGGGATGGTGGCCGGGTTGATGGAGCGGCTGGCCCCGGGGTCCTTCCTGATCTACTCGCACATCGTCTCCGACGACCCGGAGGCGGCCAGGTGGACGACCGACAAGATGCTGGGCTTCGGCACCCCGTGGGGGCGGGTGCGCAGCCCCCAGGAGGCCGGGGTGGTGTTCGAGGGACTGGAGCCGGTCAGCGCGTGGGCCGACGACCGTGACGAGGAGCCGAGGATCGTGGACTGCGCGAGCTGGCGGCATCCGGAGATCGCACCGCGCACCCGGCCGGGTGACCTGTCGGTGAAGTTGTGGGAGTTCTCGGGAGTGGCCGTCAAGCCTTGAGGGGAGAGCGCCGCCGGTGTCGCGGCACGGGCGGCGCTCGGCCGGGCCGTGTTCCTGTGGACCTCCGCCGCGCTTCGGTCCGTGCGAGGCCGCCCGGAGAACGCGAACCTTCGACCGCTGCGTGAACGTCCTCGTGCCTCGGACGTCTCCTCCGCCGACCTCCAGAACCCCGTGGGCGGCCTCGCGCCCACGGGCGCGGAAGAGCGTTCGAGAACAGGCCCTACTCCCCTGCGCCGACGGAGAAGTGCCGGGTGAGCAGGGCGTTCACCTCGTCGGGCCGCTGCCAGGACAGCAGGTGGGCGGCGTCGGTGAGGGTGACCAGACGCGCGCCGGGGACGCGTGCGGCGATGACGTTCGCGTGGGCGGCGGGCGGGGTCGCGGGGTCCTCGGCCCCGGCGATCACCAGAGTGGGCGTGGTGACCCCGGCCAGGTCCTCGCGCACGTCGTGGCCGGCGACGGCCTCGCAGCAGCCCGCGTAGCCCTCCGGGGAGGTGGCGGCGATCTGGTCGCGGAGCACGGTGACGTCGTGCGGGTGCTCCGCGGCGAAGCCGGGGGTGAACCACCGGCTCACCACCGTGTCGGCGACGGCCCCGGTGCCCTGGGCCCGCACCAGGGCGGCGCGCTCGCGCCAGGGGTCCGCGGGTCCGGCGTGGGGGGAGGTCGCGAGCAGGGCCAGACGGTCGAGACGGTCGGCGTGGTGGACCGCCAGCCACTGGCCCACCATGCCGCCGATGGACAGGCCCGCGTAGTGGGCGCGTTCGATGCCCAGCCGGTCCAGCAGGGCGACGACGTCCCCGGCCAGGTCGGCCATGCCGTAGGGGCCGGGCGGGATCGGGGAGCCGCCGTGGCCCCGGTGGTCGAACCGGATCACCCGGAACACGGTGGACAGCGCGGCGACCTGGGGTGCCCACATCGCGGTGGTGGTGCCCAGCGAACCGCCGAGCAGCAGCGGGGGCGCGTCGGCGGGGCCGCTCTCGACATGGTGCAGATCAACGCTCATGGGCCTGCCGTTCCCTTCCGGGGCGGGTGTCCCGCCCTCGTGACGGTGGTGGTCGGGTGGGCCCATCATCCCAACCGTGCGGGGGCTCCGGGGAACCGGCGCGAGTGTGCGGTATGAGAACATCACCGGGGGCCCTGCCTCCCGCCCCGTTCTCCCCTCTGTCCCCACTCCCAGGAAGACCAGATGCCCGTCGAACCCCAGCCCGCCGGAACCGATCCGGACCGCGGCCCCCACTTCGTGCAGTCCCTGGAGCGCGGCCTGCTCGTCATCCGGGCGTTCTCCGCCGAACACCCCTCGATGACCCTGAGCGACGTGGCCCGGGAGACGGACCTGACCCGGGCTGCGGCCCGCCGCTTCCTGCTGACCCTGGCCGATCTGGGGTACGTGCGCACGGACGGCCGTCTGTTCTCGCTCACCCCCCGGGTACTGGAGCTGGGGTACGCCTACGTGGCGTCGGCGGGGCTGCCCGACGTCGCCCAGCCGCACCTGGAGGACCTGTCGGCCCGGGTGCGCGAGTCGGCGTCGGTGTCGGTGCTGGAGGGCGACGACGTCCTGTACGTGGCGCGGGTGGCGACCTCGCGGATCATGACGGTGGGGATCCGGGTGGGCACCCGTTTCCCGGCGGTGGCGACGTCGATGGGCCGGGTGCTGCTGGCCGACCGCGACGAGGCCGAACTGGAGGCGTTCCTGGCGCGGACGCGCCTGGAGCAGCTGACCCGGTTCACCATCACCGATCCGCAGGAGCTGCGCGTCGAACTGCGCCGGGTCCGCGAGCGGGGGTACGCGATCGTCGACCAAGAGTTGGAGGAGGGGTTGCGGTCGCTGGCCGCGCCCATCCGCGACACGACGGGGAAGGTGATCGCGGCCGCCAACGTGTCGGCGCACGCCAACCGTTCGTCGATCGAGGACGTACGCCGCGACCTGCTGCCGGCCCTGTTGGAGACGGCCTCCCGGATCGAGTCGGACCTGGCGTCGGTGTCCCGGCGCGACGCCGGCCTCTGAGGTCCTCCCCGGGGGGTGAGCCCCCCGGGGGGCTCCCACGGCCTCACGGCCGTGGTCGCGGCGCGCCTCGCGGCGTCCGCCGGTTCCCGCGCGGTGTCCGGGCCCGTCAGGGCGGCCGGCCGGAACGGACCGGGCCGGTCTCAGAGGCGGCCACACGGGTCTCCCCTCCTCCGCTCCGGAATCCCCTCCTCCACCGGAACCCTCCTCCGCCCCGGGATCCGTCATCCGGCGGGGTGGAAGGGCCCGGAGCGTCGGCCTCGGGCGGGCGCCCGGCGCCATCCCCGGGAGGCACGGGGCCCGACGGCGCCCGCCCCCGGTGGCGGGCGCGATCACCCCCGGTGGCGGGCTCGGTGGCGGCGGACGGCGTCGCGGTTGCCGCAGGAGGGCGAGCAGTACCGTTGGCGACCGTTGCGGGAGAAGTCGGCGTAGACGCGGTCGCAGCCCCGGGCCGCGCAGCGGCCGAGCCGGTCCATGCCCCGGCCGGTGAGGTGCAGGGCGGTGCCGACGGAGACGAGCACGGCGATCTGGCGGTGGGCGGGCAGGTCCTCGGGACGGTAGTGCAGGTGCCAGCCGTCGCCGGTGTGGTCGGTGAGGCGGGGCGCCGAGGCGAACTCGATGAGCAGGGGGTTGAGCCGCTCGGCGCGTTCGGGCGGGTCGGCGGCGTCGACGACCGCCGTCCAGCGTTCCAGGAAGGCGCGGACCCTGGCGAAGTCGTCGGGGTCGATCTCCCGTTCCAGGACGAAGCCGACGTCGGCGCAGCGCCGGGCGAGGTCCTCGACGCCCTCGACGGGCCGGTTGACGAGGTCCACGGCCAGTCCCACCGGATCCCTGCCGTAAGGGTTGATGTGCATAATGCCATTACATCAGACTGATCCCATGCGTACCGAGCACGAACACCACTGGATCACCGACTCCGCGCACACCACCAGCGAGGGCCTGGTGGCCTACCAGCACTGCGCCTGCGGCGGACGCCGCGTCACCCTCTCCCCCGCCGTCACCGTGGCCGCCACCCCCACCGACCGACGGTGAGGATGTGGACGGCACCGCTCGCGGGCCCGACCCGCCGACCGACCGACGCCCCGGCCGTCCTCGACGGGAATCGTCGGCCCCGGCGGGCGGCACCGCCGCACGCGCGGCCGACCGGGTGTCCGTGACCGCGAGGGAGCCCGGACCGAGGTCCACCACCGCCTCGCCCGTCCACCCGGCCGAGGCCGGCGGCCCCCTCACGGCCGACGCCGAGGGGCCCCGCGGCCCGCACCCCGGCGCGGTGGGCACGTCGTCCGCACCGGGGGCGCACCCCCGTCCCGGTCACCGGGGAGATCGCCTTCACCGCCCCTGGAGCGGTCGCCGGGACGGGCGGTCCCGGCGCCACGGCCCGGACACGGGCCCGGTGGCGCCTTGCGGGTGCGCGCCGCCGCCTGAGATCCTGCCCGGAACACCGCCGGGACACGTTTCCGGTGGTCGTCGCACACGAAAGGGACACCGTGACCGACCAGCACGACGCGGCGGGCATCGCCGCACTCTCGGGGACCCTCACCCTCGGTGGTGACCTGCCGATCCACCGGCTCGGCTTCGGGGCCATGCGGATCGTCGGAGAAGGGGTCTGGGGACCGCCCCGCGATCGTGACGAGGCGCTGGCGGTCCTGCGCAGAGCGGTCGAGCTGGGCGTCACCTTCATCGACACCGCGGACTCCTACGGGCCCCAGATCAGCGAGCAGCTCATCCGGGAGGCGCTGTACCCCTATCCCGAGGACCTGGTCATCGGCACCAAGGCCGGTTTCCTGCGCACCGGACCGGGGGTGTGGCACCGACTGGGACGCCCCGAGTACCTGCGCCAGCAGGTGGAGTTGAGCCTGCGCAACCTGGGCGTGGAGCGCGTCGACCTGTTCCAGTTGCACCGCATCGACCCCGAGGTGCCGCTGGCCGACCAGCTCGGCGCCCTGGCCGACCTGCGCGCCGAGGGCAAGATCCGCCACATCGGGCTGAGCGAGGTGACCGTGGACGAGTTGTCCGCGGCCCGGGCCATCACCCCGATCGCGTCGGTGCAGAACCAGTACGCGCCCTCGTTCCGGGAGTCGGAGGACGTGCTGGAGCAGTGCGAGAAGGACGGGATCGCGTTCCTGCCCTGGGCCCCGGTGGACCGCGGGGCGCTGGCCGGTCCGGACTCCCCGCTGAGGGCGCTGGCCGCCGAGCACGAGGTCACCCCGGTGCAGTTGGCGTTGGCGTGGCTGCTGCACCGATCGCCGGTGATGGTGCCGATCCCGGGCACGTCACGGGTGGCGCACCTGGAGGAGAACACGGCGGCCGCCGCGCTCCGGTTGTCCGAGGAGGAGACCGAGCGCATCGACAGCTTCCTGAGCTGAGGCGCGTCCCGGACCAAGGCCCGCCGGAGCGCGCCTCCGGCGGGCCGTGCCGGGTGCGCGGTCAGCTCGGGCGCAGCCGGAAGACCTGGAGGCGCATGTCGTAGTACTTCTCCGTCTCGCCGACCCATTCCATGCCCAGTCGGCGGGCCACCGCGATGGCGCGTCGGTTGTGGGGGCGGGCCACCGCGAAGAGCTCTTCGATGCCCTGTCCGAAGGCCCAGTCGATGACGGCGCGGCTGGCCTCCGTGGCGTAGCCATCGCCCCAGACGTCGGGGCGCAGCGCCCAGGTGAGCTCGAAGTCCTCCTCGTAGGGCGGCAGGAGTTTCAGGGACAGACCGCCCACCAGCTCGTCGTCGTCCTTGCGGACGATCGCCCAGCGTCCGGCGGGCGGGATGAGGTTGGGACCCGCCTCGATCCAGGCGTGCAGGACCGAGCGCATCGCGTCCGCGTCGTTCACCGGTTGCCATTCCGGCGTCAGCCAGTGCGCCACCTCGTCCGCCCCGTAGATCCTCAGGGCGGCCTCGGCGTCGTCCAGCTTCCACTCCCTGATGTGAAGTCGGTCGGTCGGCAGCTCAAGGCTCATAACACAACGGTAGCGGCAGCGCGAGCACCGGGACAGGGGAGCAAGGGCAAGAGTCGGCATCCGTTCCGGGAGCGGCGTTCCGGTCCGATCGGGGACCCGGATACCCGGACACGCCCCAAGTGAGCGGAAACGGTTGGTCATCCCCCCTTTACCCAGGGTCGCCGTGTCCCTTATCGTGGAACCCCCGGTGTGGGAGCGCTCCCAATCCTGGGGGCGCCGCGGACCGACTCCCCCGCGACCCGACCGGGGAACCGCCCGGGCCCCGGCCGTGGGGGACGGACCCGGGCCCCCGGGGCGCCGATCCGTTCGGCGCCCCGGGATCACCCCTCCCGGACGTCCTCGGTGTCACGCCCGTCGGCGACGGGGCCCCGGGCGGGCGCCCGCCTCCGGCAGGCCCACGACCTCGTGTCGGCCCCGGCGACCAACGGCCGGGGCAGAGCGCGGGCACCGGCGGGGAGCGGGTGCGTCGACGGGGCCCAGGCGCACGCCACGGCCGGGATCCACGACGGGGCGGCGTTGTGGTGAGGCGGAGCGGCCGGTCGATCACCGGCGTGACGGCGCGCTCCGGCCGGTCGGGGCGCGGTCGGCGGAGCGGGGGTCAGACGCCGGCGCCCACGGCGGCGCGGACGTCGGCGGTGATGCGGGCCGCCACGTCGGCGATCCGTCCGACGAAGTAGAAGTGTCCCCCGGTCAGGGTGTGCCGGACGAGCGGACCGTCGACGTGATCGCGCCAGGCGTCCATGCGCTCGGGCGGCATTCCGATGTCGTCGGCGCCGGCGAACACGGAGACCGGCACCCGCAACGGCGGGATCCCCGCACGGGGCCGCCAGGTGTCGACGAGCTCCAGGTCGGCGCGGATCAGGGGCGCGGCGGCCCGCCACCGGTCGGGGTCGTCCAGGACGCCCGAGGAGGTGCCGCCCATGCGGGCCAGGCCCCTACGGAGCCGCTCGTCGGGCAGCAGGTGGCGGGGTTCGTCCCGTTCGGGTCCGGGCTCGGGACTCCACGCCGACATCCCCAGCCAGGCGGGCGCGGGTCCCTCTCCGGCGGCGGCGAGCAGGGCGATCTCATAGGCGACGAGCGCGCCCATGCTGTGGCCGAACAGCCCGAAGGGCCGGTCGTGTTCGGCGGTGACGTGCGGGTACAGGAACTCGGCCAGTGCACGGCCGTCGCGCAGCGGGGCGTCCGTGCCGTCGCGGCCCGGGGCCTGGAGCAGGCACACGTCCCAGTCGGGCGGCAGGTGGCGCACCCAGGGACGGTAGGCCTGCGCCGAACCGCCCGCGTGGTGCAGGACGAACAGCCGAAAGCCCTTCTCGGGCACGGGCCGGATCCGGATCAGGGTCTCCCGCCTCACCGCACTCCCCCGTCGAGGTCCACCCGCGACGGGTCCGCCGCGACATCGCGAACCTACCAGCCAGTAACACCCACCGGTAACACGGGGGTTCAGCCGGTCGCGGGCACCGGCGCCCCGGTGAGGTAGGCGTGCACGCTCACGGCCAGGGCCGCGGCCAGTCCCACCGGCACGGCATTGCCGATCTGCCGGGCGATCTGGGTCTTGCTCCCGCACCACAGGAAGTCCTCGGGGAACCCCTGGATCCGGGCCGCCTCCAGGTGGGTGATCGGCCGGTGCTCGGTCGGATGCAGGTAACGTCCCTTCTCCGGTTTGTAGAACTCGGTGCGGATGGTCACCGACGGCCGGTCCCGGTGCATGCGCCCCATGACGTCGCCGGACCCGCCCCGGTGCCGCAGCCACCCCCGCGTGGACAGCTCCGGCGGCAGGTCCCACCGGTTGCCGCCGGGCGGGATCGTCGCGTAGCGCAGCAGCGAACGCGCGGTCGGATTCCGTCCCACGTGCAGCTCGGCCATGGTGAACGGGCCGCGGATCCGGACGCCCAACGGAGCGCAGACCCGGTCGGGCAGCACCGTGGTGGAGGTGCCGGCCGGGGTGCGGTCGAACACCGTCGCGGCGCTCACCCACGGCGCCAACGACCCCGCGCCCGGCGCCTTGGCGTGGGTGGGATCGGGGTAGACCAGCCCCCGCCCCGAGGGGTGGGAGGAGATCAGGTCCCGGTGGGTGGCGAGCAGGATGGCCCGACGCCGGGCCTGGGGGACCCCGTGGTCGGCGGCGTTGACGACCCGTTCGGCGGTGAGCGCGTAATCGCGCAGTTCACCGTCGGGGTCCTCCGTCGCCGCCTTGAGCAGAGCGAACTCCGGGGAGCGGAAGAACCGGTCGACGTTCTCGATGATGAACGCCCGCGGCTCCAGGACCCGCACCGCCCGGGCGTACTCGCGCCAGAGCCGGTTGCGCGCGTCATCGGAGCCCACCGGCCTGCGGTTCTTGTGGTTGAGCGAGGAGAACCCCTGACAGGGCGGGCCGCCCAGGATGAGGTCGACCCGCTCGGGGATCGCGGCCGGATCCCAGTCCTCGATGCGGCCGGCGTGCACCCGCGCGGAGTCCAGCCCGGTGTTGACCGCGTAGGTGGAGGCCGCCGCCAGGTCCATCTCCACCGCGCCCACCGCGCGAAAGGCCCTCTCGCCCCCGCCCTCGGGGGCGAAGGCGTGGAACCCGGTGGAGAGGCCGCCGCACCCGGCGAAGAGGTCGAGGACGGTGAAGGTGTCGTCGCTGGACATGGGGCTCAGCGTACAGAGACCGACCCGTCGCGGGCGGGGTCTAGGATGCGGCCATGGCGGTTCCCAGGCCCACCGGGGCGCTCAACGAGGGCGTCCGCAAGAGCATGCGGTCCAACAAGGGCCGCGACACCGGACCCGAGCTCGCCGTGCGGCGGCTGGTGCACGCCGCGGGGCTGCGCTACCGGGTATCGGCGCGGCCCGTGCCCACGCTGCGCCGCACCGCCGACCTGGTGTTCACCCGGCGACGGGTGGCG
The DNA here is from genome assembly GCF_028882275.1 of Nocardiopsis sp. N85. Lineage (GTDB taxonomy): Bacteria > Actinomycetota > Actinomycetes > Streptosporangiales > Streptosporangiaceae > Nocardiopsis > Nocardiopsis lambiniae. The sequence continues at coordinate 86,223 of NZ_JARBUT010000019.1, read as the reverse complement.
GTCTTCATCGACGGCTGCTTCTGGCACGGCTGCCCCGAGCACCACACCCGGGCGCGCACGAACGCCGCCTACTGGTCGGAGAAGGTGGAGACCAACCGGTCCCGTGACGCCGACACCGACCGTCGACTCACCGAGGCGGGATGGACCGTGCTGCGGTTCTGGGAGCACGAGGAGCCCGCCGAGGTGGCCGGACGGATCGTCGAGGCCGTGCGCGAGACGGACGGCGCGGCCTGAGAATGGCCGGATCCGGCCACGCCTTCGAGCGCCGATCAGCCCTGGGGGTCGACCTCGCGGCCGAACCGGGCCGGAATCCTCCCGGCGAGGGCGCGCGCCCGACCCAGCAGGCGCCGCAGCCGCCCCGGCGCGGATTCCCCCTGTTCGGGGACGTCCACCTCCGGTCCGGCGGAGGCCTCGGCCTGGGCCAGCCGTTCGCGCAACCGGTCGCGCACCTGGTCGGGGGTGTAGGCGCGGCGCTGTCGTTCGGCACGGGCGATCGCCGCACCGGTGGCCGCCACGCCCACGAACGCGGCCACTCCGAGGACCTTCCACCATCGCATGTGCCTAGGCTAGCGGTGTGGTAGACACCGAGATGTCCTTGGACCGAGCCCTGGAACTCACCCGCACCGGCGACGTGTGGGTCTTCCGGGGGAGCAGCGCCGCCGACCGTGCCATTCAGATCACCACCAACAGCCCGGTCAACCACGTGGGCATGTCCGTGGTGATCGACGACCTGCCGCCGTTGATGTGGCACGCCGAGCTGGGCCGCTCCCTCCCGGACATGTGGACGGGGCAGCACCAGCGCGGCGTGCAGTTGCACGATCTGCGCGACGCCGTCGTGGTGTGGGGGCGCAAGTACGGGCAGCGCGGCTGGTTGCGCCAGATCGACCCGGAGGTGGGCCGGGAGATGGAGGACGCCGTGCTGCGCGTCATCGCGCGGCTGGACGGCACGCCCTTCCCCTCCACCGCGCAGCTGGCCGGCCGGTGGGCGCGGGGTCGGATGCCTTTGCGCCGGCCGTCGTTCCTGCGTCGGCGTTCGGAGGTCGAGCAGGGCGAACGCGCCCTGGAGACCGCCTACTGCGCGGAGGTCATCGCCCTGACCTACGAGGAGATGGGGCTGCTGCCGGCCGGCCGGCGACCCGGTTACTACGACCCGGGACGGTTCTGGAGCGGCGACGACCTGCGACTGGAGGGCGGCCACGCCCTGGGCGGGGAGATCGCCGTGTCGCTGCCGCGGGAGTGAGGGCGAGGACGGGCGACCGGCCCCCGACCGGCCCCCGACCGGCGGCGGGCCGCCCCCGGCGAACCCCGGAGCGCCGGCGGCCCCGACCCGAGCGGCCCGTGCCCCCCGGTACAGCGACACCCCGGGGCCACGGCACGGCACCCCCGCACGCGACCGCGACGGCGGACCTGACCGGGGCGTTCCCCGCGTCCCGGCCAGGTCTCACCCCCGGAGCGGCGGCGCGGTGCTGCCGCGCACGATCAGCGCGGTGGCCAGGTCCAGGCGCAGGTTGGCGGGGCGGCCGCCGCGCGCCAGGATGAGCGCCATGCGGGTGGCCTCCTCGGCCATCTCCGTGAGGGGCTGGCGCACCGTGGTCAGGGGCGGGCCCACCCAGCGGGCGACCGGCAGGTCGTCGTAGCCCACCACGCTGAGGTCCTCGGGGATGCGCACGCCCAGTTCGCGCGCGGCCTCGTACAGGCCCATGGCCTGGAGGTCGCTGCCGGCGAACACGGCGGTGGGCGGATCGTCCAGGGTGAGCAGTTCGCGGCCCCGGTGGCGTCCGCTCTCCACGTGGAAGTCACCGTGCCGGATGAGCGCGGGATCGACGGCGATGCCGGCCGCGTCCAGGGCCGAGGTGTAGCCGTCGATGCGGGCCTTGCTGCACAGCACCTCGCGCGGTCCGCCGATGACGGCGATGCGCCGGTGGCCGAGTTCGACCAGGTGACGGGTGGCGGCCAGGCCGCCGCTCCAGTTGGCCGAGCCCACGGCGGGCATGTCCGGGCCGGGGTCGCCGGCGGGGTCGACGACGACGAAGGGGATGCCGCGCGCGGACAGCCGGGTGCGCTGTTCGGCGGCCAGGTCGGAGAAGACCAGGACGACGGCGGTGGGGCGGCGCGCCAGGACGGCGTCGACCCAGTCGTCGCGGGGGGTCTGGCCGCCGGATTCGGTGAGCACGACGCTCAGGCCCTCCTCGCGGGCGACGTTCTCCACGCCGCGCACGACCTCGATGGCCCAGGCGCTGTCGAGTTCGTGGAAGACCAGGTCGATGAGGGCGGAACGGCCGCCGCCCGGCCCCTTGCGGCGGCGGTAGCCGTGTACGCGGATGAGCTCCTCGACCCGGGCCCGGGTGCCCTCGGCCACGTCGGCACGACCGTTGAGGACCTTGGAGACGGTCGGGACGGAGACCCCCGCCGCTTCCGCAATTTTCGCGATGGTCACCGGCTCGGTGATGGTCGTTCCCGGGGTTTCCCGATTCGGCTGTGTACTCACGCCGCCAGATACTACGCGTCTTCGCGCTGTTCATCACCGTCGACCGGAAACGATCGGTGATCTGAGCCACAGCGGATATTGACGCGCCTCACGTCGCGCCGTACATTCGGGCACCACAAGTTTCGGAATAAAGTCCGATAGTTTCGAAAAGGATGCGCGATGACCTCCCCCCGAACGGCCGCCGCACTGGCCGCGCTCACCCTGCTCACCGTCACGGCCTGCGGCGGTGGCGGCTCCTCCTCCGGCGACGAGATGCACGTGTGGATGTACCAGGACACCCTGGTCGTCGTACAGGAAGGAGCCGTGGAACGCTTCAACGCCGACCACGCGGACGACGGCTTCCAGGCCGTCATCGACCAGGTGCCCGGCGACAACTACGTCGAACGGCTGCGCACCGCCATGGGATCCGGCGAGCAACCCGACGTGTTCTTCAACTGGGGGTCGGGCAGCATCGCGCCCTACGCCGAACAGGGCCTGCTCGAACCCCTCGACGACCTCCTCGCCGAAGACCCCGAATTCGCCGACGCGTTCCTGCCCTCCGTCCTGGAATCGGGCAAGGTCGACGGCGTCCAGTACGGCATCCCGCTGCGCGGCACCCAGCCGGTGGTGCTCTTCTACAACCGGGCCGTGTTCGAGGAGGTCGGCGTCGAGCCCCCCGAGACCTGGGAGGACGTCCTGAGCCTCGTCGACGACTTCACCGAGGCCGAGGTCACCCCCTTCGCCCTGGCCGGCGCCGACCCCTGGACCGAGCAGATGTGGTTGCAGTACCTGGTCGACCGCATCGGCGGCCCCGACGTGTTCGCGCGCATCGCCGAGGGCGACTCCGAGGGCTGGCGCGACCCGGCCGTGCTGGAGGCCGCCGACATGGTCGTCGACCTGGTCGACCGGGGCGCCTTCGGCGACTCCTACGCCTCGGTCAGCTACACCGAGGGCGGCGCCTCCACCCTCCTGTCCGAAGGGCGGGCGGCCATGCACCTGATGGGGTCCTGGGAGTACTCCACCCACCTCGACCAGGCCCGCGAATTCGCCGAGAACGACCTGGGCTACGTGGAGTTCCCGCCCATCCCCGGCGGCACGGGCGACCCCGCCAACGTCGTCGGCAACCCCACCAACTACTTCTCCGTGAGCGCCGACGGCCCGCACGTGGAGCACGCCCTGGACTTCCTCCGCTACACCGCCCAGGACGAGTACGTCGCCGACATGGTCGCCAACGGCGAGGTGCCCACCACCGCCAACGCCGAGGAGGTCCTGGCCGACAGCCCCAACCCCGAGTTCGCGACCTTCCAGTACGAGCTGGTGCGCGACGCCCCCCACTTCCAGCTCTCCTGGGACCAGGCGCTGACCCCGGAGGTGGCCACCCCCATGGTCACCGAGATCGAGGCCCTGTTCAACGGGCAGCGCACCCCACAGGAGTTCGTCGACGCCCTGGCCGCCCTGTGAGCGCGACCGTCCGAGACCGGGCCGCCCCGCGCACCGGGCGGCCCGGCCCCCTGTGGGCCCTGCCGGGCGTCGCGTTCTTCGCGTTGTTCGCGGCCCTGCCGATGGTGCTGGTGGCGTACCTGTCGTTCACCCACTGGGGCGGACTCGGCGACCCCCGGTTCGCCGGATTCGACAACTGGACCCGGCTGGCGGGCGACCGGCTCATGCACCGCGCCGTGGGGCTGAGCCTGCTGTTGACCGTCGCCAGCTGGGCCATCCAGACCCCGATCAGCCTCCTGCTCGGGGTGTGGTCGGCGGGCCGGCAACGCGGACGGGCGGTGGTGTCGGCGCTGTTCTTCCTGCCGCTGCTGCTGTCCTCCGCGGCGGTGGCGATCGTGTGGCGGGCCCTGCTGGACCCCAACTTCGGGCCGCTGGCCTGGGCGGGCCCGTTCCTGGGCCTGGGAACGGTGGACCTGCTGGGCGGGAGCACGAGCGCGTTCTGGGTGATCGTGTTCGTCGCCTCCTGGCAGTTCATCCCGCTGCACATGCTGCTGTACCAGGGCGGCGCCCGGCAGATCCCCGAAACGCTCTACCAGGCGGCGCGGATCGACGGGGCCGGCCGGCTCGGCATGTTCTGGCACATCACCCTGCCGCAGTTGCGCAACACCATGACCACGTCGTCGATCCTGATGGTGGTGGGCTCACTGACCTACTTCGACACGGTGCTCATCATGACCGGCGGCGGCCCGGGCACCGACACCACGATCGTCCCGTACCTGATGTACCGGGCGGGCTTTCGCAGCTGGGAACTGGGGTACGCGAGCGCCATCGCGTTCACCCTGGTCGTCGCCGCGACCCTGATCGCGCTCGTGATGGTGCGCCTGACCGGGTTCGGCTCGATGCGCAGCACCAGGGAGGGGATATGAGCGTCGTTCAGGAGCGCGCACCCGTGAACACACCCGGCGGGACGCGGTCACCGCGCCCCGGGACCGGCCGGATCCGGCGCCGGGGCGTGGGCGAGCGACCCAACGTCCTGGGCGGGCTGGGCGCGCTGATCTGGCTGCTCGTGGTGGCGGTGCCGCTGTACGCGCTGCTCATCGCGACCGTCCAACGCGGGGAGAACTACGTGCCCGAGGGGCCGCTGGCCCCGCCCTCGGACCCCACCCTGGGCAACTACGCCACCGCCGTGGAGAAGGGGCTGCTCGGATTCGTATGGAACACCGCGCTGGTGACGGTCGCGGTGGTGGTGCTGGTCGTCGTCCTGGCGGCGACGACGTCGTTCGCCATCGTGCGCTCGCGCCGCCGCCTCACCGACGCCGCGTTCCGGATGTTCCTGCTGGGGCTGGCGATCCCCTCCCAGGCGGTGATCATCCCCGTGTACCTGATCATCGTCCGGCTGGGACTGTACGACTCCCTCACCGCGATCGTGCTGCCCACCGCCGCGTTCGCGCTCCCGGTGTGCGTACTGATCCTGGTGGGATCGATGCGCGACATCTCCGAGGAACTCTACGAGGCGATGGCCCTGGACGGGGCCGGATCGGTGCGCGCGTTCCTGTGGCTGGTGGTACCGATGTCACGGTCGGGACTGAGCACCGTGGCCGTGTACTCCGCGCTCCAGGCCTGGAACGGTTTCCTCTTCCCGCTCATCCTCACCCAGTCGGCCGACAAACGGCTCATCACCATGGGCCTGTTCGAGTTCCAGGGCGAGTACCGGGTGGACGTGCCGGGACTGCTGACCGCCGTGGTGCTGTCGACCGTGCCGCTGTTCGTCATCTACCTGGTGGCACGCCGCTCCCTCGCCGACGGCCTGATGGGGGTGGGCGGCAAGTAGCGTCGGGTTTCGGACCCCGCCGGTGGGGGCACGCGGCTGGTTATATCGGGCGGGCCCGAACGTGAACCGGTCGACTCTCCCGTCCGTAGTCCTCTACAGACACGGCCCGAGGGGAACGGATGAGCGACGACGCGCTGGACGAGGCCGCCGAGGCGGAACTGGCGACCCGGTGGGGACCGTTCCGCCTGGTGGCCTTCCGCGATCCGGTGGACCACCAGGAACACCTGGCCCTGGTGCGCGGCCCGGTCCGCGACCACGACGAGGTACCGGTACGGGTCCATTCCGAATGCGTGACCGGTGACGTGTTCGGCGCGCTGCGCTGCGAGTGCGGAGACCAGTTGGCCGCCGCCGTCGAGACGATCGCGGCGGCCGACCGGGGTGTGCTGGTGTACCTGCGCGGCCACGAGGGCCGGGGCATCGGCCTGCTGGACAAGGTGCGCACCCTCGCCCTCCAGGACACCGAGGGACTGGACACCGTGGACTCGGCCACGGCGTTGGGCCTGCCGGTGGACGTGCGCGACTACGGCCCCGCCGCACGGGTGCTCCTGCACCTGGGGGTGCGGTCGGTCCGGTTGCTGTCCAACAACCCGGACAAGGCCCGGGTCCTGGAGGCGCACGGGGTGAAGGTGGCGATCCGCGAACCGCTGCACGCCCCGGTCCGCCCGGAGAACCTCCCCTACCTGGTCGCCAAACGCGACCGGCTGGGACACGACCTACCGCACCTGGACGCACCCGGTGCCTGATCCGGTCCGCCACGTGAGCGACGGGCCGGCCCCGGCCCGTCACGCCGCCCCGTCCACGGGAGCCACCGCGGCGCGCCCGGCGCGCCCGAGGGCCCGCCGGGTGCTCGCCGGGGCCGCCACCGCGCAGGCCGCCGTGGCCGTGGCGGTGGCGGTGACCGTGGGGTTGGGCCCGGCCGGCTGGGCGACCCTGGTCCTCGTCGCCGCCACCGGGGCCGCCACCCTGGCATGGGCGGCGGCCCGCACCGGACACCGTTTCGGGCCCGCCGACCTGGTGACCCTGGCCCGTTCGACGCTCATCGTCGCGGTCACGGCGCTGGTCGTCGACGGCGGACCCGCCTGGGCGGTGGTCGCCCTGGCCTCGCTCGCCCTGGCACTGGACCTGGTCGACGGACCGGTGGCACGCCGCACCGGCACCTCCTCACGGTTCGGGGCCCGGTTCGACATGGAGGCCGACGCCTTCCTGCTGCTCGTGCTGAGCGTGTGCGCCGCACCGCTCCTGGGGCCGTGGACGATCGCGATCGGGGCGATGCGCTACCTGTTCGCTGCCGCCGTGTGGTGGGCGCCCTGGATGGGCGGCCCGCTGCCGCCCGGCCGGGCCCGCAAGCTGGTGGCGGCGGTCCAGGGGGTGGCCCTGGTCGCCGGCGTCGCACCGGTCGTGCCGCCCTCGCTCGGGACGGCCGTGGTGGCCGGGGCACTGGCCCTGCTGTTCTGGTCGTTCGGACGCGACGTCGTCACGCTGTGGCGATCCCGCGCGGACGGACCCACCACTCGACCGGCGGGATCGGCCCCGACCTGAAAGGGTGGTCGTCGAGACGATGTCCACGGTGAGGAGAACGATGGGTCGGACCGCGAGGGCCTTCTGGACGCAGTCCCCCGGCCGGGGGGAGATCCGAGAGGTCGGGATCCCCGACCCCGGCCCCGGGGAGGTGCTGGTGCGCACCCTGTACTCGGGGATCAGCAGGGGAACGGAGACGCTGGTGTTCGGCGGCGGCGTGCCGCCCAACCAGTACGAGGTGATGCGCGCCCCCTTCCAGGAGGGCGACTTCCCCGGCCCGCTCAAGTACGGATACCTCAACGTGGGAACCGTGCGGGAGGGACCCGAGGAACTGGTCGGGCGGACGGTGTTCACGCTGTACCCCCACCAGGACCTGTTCACGGTGCCGGCCGAGGCCGTCTCACCGCTGCCCGAAGGGGTGCCCGCCGAACGCGCGGTGCTCGCCGGCACGGTCGAGACCGCCGTGAACGCCCTGTGGGACGCCTCCCCGCTGATCGGCGACCGGATCGCGGTGGTCGGCGCCGGCATGGTCGGATGCTGCGTGGCCCGCCTGCTCGCCGGAATCCCGGGAGTACGGGTGCAACTGGTGGACACCGTGCCCGAACGGGCCGACACCGCCGACCTGCTGGGGGTCGACTTCGCCCTGGCCCCGGACGCCGAAGACGGCTGCGACCTGGTGTTCCACGCCAGCGCCACCGAGGCGGGGCTGATCCGGTCGCTGGAACTGCTCGCCGCCGAGGGCGAGGTGGTCGAGCTGAGCTGGTACGGCGACCGACGGGTGATCCTGCCGCTGGGCGAGGAGTTCCACTCGCGACGGCTGACGATGCGGGCCAGCCAGGTGGGCATGATCTCCCCCGCCCGCCGATCGCGCTACGACCACGCCGAACGGCTGGGACTGGCGTTGCGGCTGCTGGCCGACCCGGCGTTCGACGCCCTGCTGACCGGCGAGAGCCCGTTCGAGGAGCTGCCGTCGGTGCTGCCCCGACTGGCGGACGGTTCGCTGCCCGCCCTGTGTCATCGCGTCGTCTACCCGTGAGGAGAACCCCGTGTTCAGTGTGACGGTCCGCGACCACATGATGGTCGCCCACAGTTTCCGCGGTGAGGTGTTCGGTCCCGCCCAGGGGTTGCACGGGGCGACCTTCACCGTGGACGCCACGGTGCGCCGACCGGAGTTGGACGCCGACGGGATCGTGGTGGACATCGGACTGTTCTCCGAGGTGCTGGCCGGGGTGGTGGGCGAACTGAACCACCGCAACCTGGACGAGGTACCGGAGTTCGCCGGGGTCAACACGACCACGGAGTTCCTGGCCCGGACGGTGGCCGACCGGCTGGTGGAGCGGTTGGACGCCCGGGCCCGGGGACTGTGCGCGATCGCGGTGACCCTGCACGAGTCCCACGTGGCGTGGGCGTCCTACGAGCGCGACCTGTGACGGTGTTCGCGGTCCCGCCGGCCCTCGCGCCCAGCGGCGGCCACACCTACGACCGGCGCCTGGCGCGGGCCCTTCCCCGACTGCGCCCGGTGACGGTGGCCGGATCGTGGCCGCGCCCGGACGCGGCGGCCCGCGCGGCACTGGACGGGGTGCTGGCGTCGGTGCCCGACGGGGCGACGGTACTGCTGGACGGGTTGGTGGCGTGCGGGGTCCCCGAGGTGGTGCTCCCCCACGCCGCCCGTCTGCGGATCGTGGTCCTGGTGCACCTGCCCCTGGCCGACGAGACCGGCACGGACCCGGCCGAGGCGGCCGACCTGGAGGCGCGGGAGCGGTCGGTGCTGCGCGGCGCGGCCGCGGTGATCGCCACCGGCCGCACGGCCGCGCGCGACCTGGCCGCCCGACACGACCTGCCCGGGGTGAGGGCCGTCCCGCCCGGCGTCGACCCGGCCCCGGAGACCGTACCCGGAGACGGTTCCCGGCTGCTGTGCGTGGCCTCCCCCACCCCGCGCAAAGGCCACGACGTGCTCTTCTCCGCCCTGGCCCGGGTGTCGGACCTGCCGTGGACCTGCGTCTGCGTCGGTCCGACACCGGACGGCTCCGGCGGGTGGGCGGAGCGGATCCGGGCCGGGGCGGAGCGTTTCGCCGGGCGCGTGACCCTCCCCGGGGCACTGATCGGCGACGACCTCGCGGCCGCCTACGCGGCGGCCGACCTCCTGGCCCTGCCCTCGCGCGCGGAGACCTACGGGATGGTCGTCACCGAGGCGCTGGCCCGAGCCGTCCCCGTCCTGGCCTCCGACGTGGGCGGGATCCCCGAGGCGCTGGGCCGCGACCGCGCCGGACGACCCCCCGGCCTCCTCGTACCCCCGCAGGATCCGGAGGCGCTGGCGGCCGGGCTGCGCCGATGGCTCACCGAACCGGACCTGCGGGAGAGGCTTCGGAGTTCGGCCCGCCTGCGCCGCACCGACTTGACAGGATGGGCGGAGGTGGCCCGGGGGGTGGCCGCCGCCCTTGACCCGGAGGAGTTCCGTTGAACACCGTCGAGACCGAGGAGTTCGCGCCGGAGTGGTTGGCCGCGCGCGAGGGCGTGGACGCACTGGCCCGCTCGCACGGCCCGCTGCCCGTCCTGGCCGAACACCACCGGGTCGTCGCCGACCTGGGGTGCGGTACGGGCTCGCTGGGCCGCTGGACGGCCGCCCGGGCGCCGGGGGTGGAGCGGTGGCTGCTGTTCGACCGCGACCCGCGCCTGCTGGCCCTGGCCGCCGACCGGGTGCCGGGACGGGTGGAGACCCGCCTGGTGGAACTGGCCCGGTTGCGCGCCGCCGACCTGACGGGGGTGACGCTGGTGGCGGCGTCGGCGCTGCTCGACCTGCTCACCGCCGAGGAGGTACGGGCCGTCACCGACGCGGTGGCGTCGACGGGGTGCCCGGCCTGGTTCACGTTGTCGGTGGCGGGCCGGGTGGCGTTGACCCCCGAGGATCCGCTGGACGGCGCGGTGACCGCCGCCTTCAACGCCCACCAGCGACGGGCGGAACGGCTCGGCCCGGACGCGATCGACGCGACCATCGACGCGTTCGCCCGACGCGGGTACCGGGCGACGACCTTCCCGAGCCCGTGGCGGTTGGGCCCCGACCACCCGGAGGTGACCGGGATGTGGCTGCGCGGGTGGGCGGGGGCCGCCGCCGAGCAGGCCCCGGACCTGCCCGTGGCCGACTACCTGCGCCGCCGACTGGCCGCGCTGGAGGAGGGACGGTTGACGGCGGTGGTCCACCACGACGACCTGATGCTCATGCCCCCCGAACCCGGGGACCGCCCATGAACCGCCCACCGCGCCCGCGCACCGGGGACGACGCCGCGCCGCGCCGCGCCGGGCCGATGGCGTCGACCGTCATCGAGGAGGACGCCCGCCCCGGCGCGCACGGCCACCGGGGCCCGCGCCGGTCCGCGGGGCGCGACGGAGGCGGATGGGCCCGCGGGCACGGGGGCGCGCTCACGCGCACCCTGATCGGGGCGGCGATCCTGGGGTGGGTGCTGTGGTGGTACCCCCTGGAGGCGTTCACCGCGGCGTTCGCGGTGGTGGACGCCGGCGCGGTCGCGACGGCCCTGGGCGTCGGCGCGGCCACCACCGTGCTGTGCGCGGCCCGTTGGCGCGTGATCGCGCGGGCCGTGGGCCTGAGCCTGTCCCCGGTGCGGGCGGTGTCCGACTACTACCTGGCGCTGTTCCTCAACGCGGTGCTGCCCGCCGGGGTCCTGGGCGACGCGTACCGGGCGGTGGGGCACGGCCGGGCCAACGGCGACCTGGGACGCGGGGTGCGCGCCGTGGTCCTGGAACGGGTGGCGGGCCAGGTGGTGCTGACGGTCGCCGTGGCGGCGCTGATCTTCGTGCTGCCGGCGACGTTGTGGGGACCGGGGTGGGGCGCGGTCGCGCTGCCCCTGGCCCTGGTGGCGGTGGCCGGGGCGGCGGTGGCCGTCGGCGCGCGTTCACCCCGGGCGCGCGGCTCGCGCGCGGGCCGGGTCCTGGTGGCGACGGCCCGGGACGTCCGGGTGGGGCTGGTGGGCCGGGCCCCGACGGTGATCGTGCTGTCGGCGGCGGCGCTGGTCGGCCACGTGGCCCTGTTCCTGCTGGCCGCCCACCTGGTCGGGGTGGACGCCCCGCCGACGCGGCTGGTGCCGTTGGCGGTCCTGGCGTTGGCGGCGATGAGCGTGCCGGTCAACGTGGGCGGGTGGGGGCCCCGCGAGGTCGCCACGGCGGCGGCCTTCGGCGCGGCCGGGCTGGGCGCCGAACAGGGACTGACCGTGTCGGTGGTCTACGGCCTGTTCGCCCTGGTCGCGGCCTCACCGGGGGCGGCGGTCCTGGTGGCGCGCCTGTTCCAGGGCGGCCAGGTGTCCGGCGGCCCGATCCGTGAGGAACGCGAGCAGGAGCCGGCCCTTGGCGGCGTCCGCCCGTGAGGGCGCCCCTACCACGCCGTTGTCGGTGTAGGCGGCCAGGCCCAGGGTGCCCATGTGGTCGCGTTCGTCGGCGCGGTGGTCGGCCTTCTCGTACCCCGGTCGCACCAGGTCGGGGTGGGTGTGCAGCAGCACGGAGGTCTCCAGTTCGCCGGCGTGCATGTCCTGGTCGTTGGTGAGGGTGATCCCCGCCGCGACGCGGGCGGCCTCCCACTCCCCCGCCGAGGGGAACAGGGCCATGCGCCCGCCGGACTGCTGGACGGTGTTGGCGAGCACGTGATTGCCGCCGTGCCCGTTGACCAGCATCAGGGGCGTGTCGCCGAGGGAGTCGGCGATGTCGGTGACGACGGCGTGCAGGGTGGTGGCCGAGACGCTGACGGTGCCCGGCCAGGCGGCGTGTTCGTGGGAACAGCCGAAGGTGAGCGGCGGGAGCGCGCGCGGGCCGTGGGCGGCGGCGATCGCCGAGGCCAGGGCGCAGGCGATGAGGGTGTCGGTGGTCAGCGGCAGATGGGGGCCGTGCTGTTCGAGGCTGCCCACGGGCAGGACGGCGGCGGGCGCGGCGCGCTCCGCCTCCTCGGGTCCGGTGGTCGCGGGCAGCGGGATGCGTTCGTCCATGGCCCCTGGTTACCACGCGGGCCGCGAAGGTCGGGCGGTGACGGGCGGGTCGGCGCAGGAGACGCCGCTCCCCTCCGGGCCCCCTCCGGCCGGTGTCGGACGACCGGGCGCGGACGACCTCGCGCACCCGTCTCCGGGCCGGCTCCTCCTTCGTCACCGAGGGCCTGACCGCGGCCGGGACGGACACCTCCGGGGCCGCGGCCTCCACCGGCGCAACACCCGACCTCGACGCCATGCCGCCGTTCCCCCGCATCGTCGTCGCCGACGCCCACGGCCCGGCCACCGGCGACATCTTCCTGGTCGCCCGTGGCCCACGGAGTACCACATGCGCCCGGTGGAGGACTTCACCCGTTACCTCGACGGGTTCGAACCGATCGACCCGGGTGCGGTCTCCGTGCTCCGGTGGCGCCCCGACCCCACCGGGACGGACTCGACCCGCGACCCGCCCCGGTAGCGACCCGCCCCGGCACCACGGGCCCGGCCCGCAAGGTCTGATCGCGACCACACCGGCCACGACCCGCCCCGGACCGGGCCGGCCGGCCGGCCTCCGGAAGAATGTCACGACCGCTTCCTAAGGTGGACCCCGTCCGGTGGGAAGCACCGGACCCGACACCTCGGGGAGCCCCCATGGCGGAACTCGTCCACTTCGTCCACCAGTCGATCGACGGCCACATCGAGGGCCCGAACGGCGAGTTCGACTGGCCCGTCATGGGACCCGAACTGTCCGAGGACTCCCGCGCCCTGAGCGACCGCTGCGACGCCTTCCTCTACGGACGCGTCGTATGGGACATGATGTCCGGGTTCTGGCCCGAGGCGGAGGAGCACTCCGACGACCCGCACGACCTCGCGTTCGCTCCCATCTGGCGGGACAAACCCAAGATCGTCGTCTCCCGCACCCTGGAGAAGGCGGACTGGAACACCCGGGTCGTCGGGGACATCGAGAAGATCGCCGCGCTCAAGGCGGCGGGGACCGACATGGTGCTCTTCGGCGGCGCCGCCCTGGCCGCCGACCTCACCCGCCACGGGCTCATCGACGAGTACCGGGTGTTCGTGCACCCGGTGGTCCTGGGTGGAGGCAAGCCCGCCTTCCCGACCTCCCCCGAACGACTGAGACTGAACCTGGTGGAGTCGCGGGTGTTCGACTCCCAGGTCGTCCTGCTGCGCTACCGCCGCGCCTGACCGGCACCGCCGCCGTGGCGGGGTGCGACGGGGCGGGGCGTCACCCACCATGCGACGCCCCGCCACGGCGGATTCACCCTCCGTTGCCGGGTGGTGGTTAGCGTCACCGGCGTCAGCGACACCGGCAGAAAGGCCCCGGCCCATGCCCGCCCGCCCCAGCGCACCCCTGGCACTGCTCGCCGCCACCACCCTGGCCCTGACCCTGGCGAGCGCCCCCGCCGCCACGGCCGCTCCCACCGCCACCGACACCTCCGACCGGATCCTGCTGTCGCCCACCGCCACCCCCGACACCGCCCGCACCTTCACCTGGCGCTCGGCCGGCACCTCCACCCCGACCGCGCAGATCGCCCCGGCCGCCGCCCCCGACGACGTGCGCGCCGTCTCCGGCACCACCACCGCCACCCTGTCCGGGCGCACCCACCACGCCGCCACCGCCACCGGCCTGACCCCCGACACCGACTACCGGTACCGGGTCGGCGACGGCACGACCTTCGGCCCCTGGCACACCTTCACCACCACCGCCGACGAAGCCGACCCGTTCACGTTCCTGTACTTCGGCGACATCCAGAACAACATCACCGCGGGCGCCGCCCCCGTGGTGCGCGCCGCCCTGGCCGCCGAGCCCGACGCCGACCTGGCCGTCCACGTCGGCGACCTCGTCGACTCGGCCAACAGCGACTCCCAGTGGTCGGAGTGGTTCGCCGCCTTCGGCCCCCGGGCCACCGGCGGCATGGACCACCTGGCGACGCCCGGCAACCACGAGTACTCCGCCCTCTCCCTCAGCTCCCGGTGGGCCCCGCAGTTCCCCACCTCGGGCAACGGCCCCACCAGCGGACGCGACCTGTCCCGGACCGCCCACTACACCGACTACAACGGGGTGCGGTTCGTCGTCCTCAACTCCAACCACCGCAACGCCGCACCCTTGAGCGCCTCCAGCTGGCTGAACACCCAGCAGCGGTGGCTGGACCGGGTCCTGACCGACAACCCCCACACCTGGACCGTGGTGCTCTTCCACCACCCGTTGTTCTCCAACAGCCCCAGCCGCGACAACGGGCGACTGCGCACCGCCTGGCTGGACACCCTGGAAGAGCACGACGTCGACCTCGTCCTCCAGGGACACGACCACTCCTACGGACGCGGCAACCTCACCGCCCACCGCACCGACGACCCCGACGTGCACACCGGGCCCGTCTACGCGGTCACCGTCACCGGCCCCAAGATGTACGACATCGACCCGGGCAACTGGACCGACAACGGCGCCGAGGTCCGGGTCCAGTTCGAGGACACCCAGACCTACCAGACCGTGGACGTCGACGGAGGCGTGCTGGTGTACACCGCCCGCACCGCCGACGGCACCGTGGTGGACTCCTTCACCATCGACAAGGACGGCGACGACAAGCGCGTCACCGACACCCGCTGAAAAACCGTCGCCCGCCCACGGGGCCGCCGCCACCGTGGGCGGGCGACCACGACCGGGGAGGTGAGGACGATCCACATCGCGAACGCACGCGCGTCCTCACCGTTCCGGGGCCACTGACCCCACGGGGACGCCCACGCCCGAAAGGCGCCCACCTTGTCGTCCCCGACCCTCGCCGATTCCCTCACCCCCCTGTCGCGCGACGCCGGATGCGTGTTCGCCGAACAGGAGGCGCACCTGATCGCCCACCACGCCCGCACCCCCGCCCACGCCGCCGACCTGGCCGAGCGCCGCGCCGCCGGCACCCCCTTGGAACACGTCCTGGGATGGGCCCGGCTGCGCGGGGTGACCGTGCGCGTGGATCCGGGAGTGTTCCTCCCCCGGCCCCGCTCCGCCCTCCTGGCCGACCTCGCCGTCGGACTGCTGCCCGAGCGCGGCGTCGCCGTGGACCTGTGCTGCGGGTCGGGGATCCTGGCCGCGATCCTGATCGCGGCCCGCCCCCACGCCCGTGTGCACGCCGTGGACCTGGACCCGAACGCGGTGGCCTGCGCCCGCCGCAACCTGCCCGCGCACCGGGTCCACCACGGCGACCTGTGCGCGGCGCTGCCGCCGCGCCTGCGCGGGCGGGTGGACGTGCTGGTGGCCAACGTCCCGCACGTGCCCACCGACCGCCTGCGCCTGCTGCCCGCCGAGGCCCGCCTGTACGAGGCGCCCCTGGCCCTGGACGGCGGCCCCGACGGCCTGGACGTGCTGCGCCGCCTGGCCCGGCAGGCCCCCGGCCGACTCGCCCCGACGGGGACGGTCCTGGTGGAGACCGCCGCCCACCAGGCGGGCACCGCCCGGAAGGTGCTCGCCGACGCCGGACTGCGACCCGAGGTGCGCACCGCCCCGACCGCGACGCCACCGTCATCACGGCCTCCCCCCGGTGACCCCCGCCCTCGGCCGGCGTCGTCCTCGGTACGCGCCGGGGAGCCGGTCAGAGCCCCCGCGACCCGACCGGCGTCGTCCAGGGTGTCGTACGGGTGAAACGGCGACCGGGTGCGGCCGGGCGGCGACCGGCCGGTGACGCCCCGGCCCGGGACCGCCGGGAAGGCGCGTGCGACGCGCACCGGTCACCCGCACCGGACCGCACCGCACCGCACCGCACCGGACCGAACGGCACCGGAGCCGCGTTCGACGGCGGTGAACGGCCGGAGCCGGCCCCACCGGTCCGGCCGCCCACCACCCGGGTCCGACCTCAGGCGCTCAGGAGCATCCGCATCCCCAGGGCGAGCATGACGAGGGCGATCACCCCGTCCAGGACCCGCCAGGCCCCGGGACGGGCGAACACCGGGCGCAACAGGCGCGCGCCGAACCCCAGCGAGAAGAACCACAGGAAGCTGGCGGAGACCGCGCCGGCCGCCCACCACCAACGCGCACCGTCGTACTGGTTGGCCAGAGAGCCCAGGAAGAGGACCGTGTCCAGGTAGACGTGGGGATTGAGCCAGGTCAGCACGACGGCGGTGGCGATGGCCGCACCGCGCCCGACGGTGGCCCCCGCCCCCACCGACAGGGCCTCCCCGGCGGGTCGCAGCGCCCGACGGGCCGCCAGGGCCCCGTAGACGAGCAGGAACCCCGCGCCGAGCACACGGACGACGGTGACCAGCGCGGGCAGCGCGGCGACGACCGCGCCGATGCCCAGGACCCCCAGGGTGATGAGGAGCGCGTCGGAGACGGCACAGACCAGGACCACCGGCAGGACGACACCGATCCGGCCGTCGATGCCCAGCCGCAGGACGAAGGCGTTCTGCGAGCCGATGGCCACGATGAGGGCGAGCCCGGTCCCCAGACCGAGCATCGCGGGAAGAAGCGTCGCGTTCACCCGTGGAACGCTAGGCCCGGACACCGCATGCAGTAAAGCTAAACTTTCTTAGAACCCCTAAGAGAGGCTTCACATGCCGTTCCAGTACGAGCACCTGCGCACCCTGACCGCCCTGGTGGACGAGGGGACGTTCGAGGCCGCCGCCCGCCACCTGCACGTCACCCCCTCCGCCGTGTCCCAGCGGGTCCGGGCCATGGAGCAGGCGGTGGGCAAGGTCCTGGTACGGCGCACCACCCCGGTGACCACCACCCCGGCGGGCGACGTGGTGCTCCGCCACGCACGACAGGTACTGGTACTCGACGAGGACGCCCTCACCGAACTGGGCGCGGGCGACGGGAACCGGCTCCTGCCGGTCGCCGTCAACGCCGACAGCCTGTCCACCTGGTTCCTGGAAGCACTGGCCACCGTCGCCGAAGAACTCGGAGAGGTCTTCGAGGTCCACCGCGAGGACGAGGAGTACACCACCTCGCTCCTGCGCTCCGGAACCGTGATGGCCGCCGTCACCTCCACCCCCGAAGCCGTCCAGGGCTGCACCGTCGAAGGCCTGGGCACCATGCGCTACCTGGTGGTGTGCACCCCCGGGTTCGCCCGCCGCCACCTGGGCGACCCGGCCGACCCCGCACTCCTCGCCCAGGCCCCCATGGTCACCTTCGACCGGCGCGACGACCTCCAGGACCGGTTCGTACGCCGGGCCCTGGGAGGGGAACCCCGAGGACCGCGCCACTACATCCCCGCCTCACAGGACTTCGCCCGCGCCGTCCACCTCGGCATGGGCTGGGGCGCGGTGCCCGAATGGCAGTGCCGGGAGGCGCTCGCCACCGGGGAACTGGTACCCATGGCACCCGACCACCCGGTGGACGTACGCCTGTACTGGCAGCGCTGGAACCTGCGCTCCCCCGCCCTGGACCTGCTCACCGACGTGGTCCGCCGCCACGCCGCCGCCCGCCTGCACCCGCTGGCCCCGGGGTGAGGAGAACCGTTCTCGTGGCCGGCCCCGGCCCCTCCCCGACCCGAAGACCCGGCGGACGAGGGACCGAAGACCGGACCGGCCGCCCCGGCGTCGACACGACCACCACGGGGCGAAGCCCCGAAGACACCGGACCGCCGGCGACGGCCGCCAGGAGGGCGGGCCCGGGGCAGGAGGGCGGGTTCGGGGCATGAGGACGAAGTCCCGGACACCGAGCGCCCGGCGACGGCCACCACGAGCGCGGGCCCGGGGCGTGGGGCGAAGGCCCCTTGGATCCACCCACCGAGCGCCCCCGACGCGAAAAGCCCCGGTGCCGCCGGATCGGATTCAGTCGACCCCGCCGGCGCGCAGATGATCGCGCAGCGTACGGGCCACCCGGGCCATGAGCGCCTCGGCCCCGGGCTGGTGGACCGCCGGGACCCGCGACTCCGTCAGGGCCGCCACCGCGTACATCGCGCCATCGGAATGCTCGACCACACCGATCTCATGGCGCAGGTTGAGCAGACTCCCGGTCTTGGACGACCAGGTCGTGGCGTCGGAGACGAAATCCGGGGTGAGCCGGTGACGCAGCACGTTGTTCGACATCAACCGGCGCACCCGGGCCGCCACCTCCGGATGGATCTTCGACGGGGTCCACAACGCCTGGAGCAGATCGGTGAACGCCCGCGCCGTACCCGTGCTGGCCCGAGCGACGTCCAGCTGCGGAATCCGATGACCGCGCCCCGCCGTCCCGGCGTCGATGGCCAGACTGTGCGCCAGATGCCCCT
This sequence comes from Nocardiopsis sp. N85, assembly GCF_028882275.1. Lineage (GTDB taxonomy): Bacteria > Actinomycetota > Actinomycetes > Streptosporangiales > Streptosporangiaceae > Nocardiopsis > Nocardiopsis lambiniae. Next base: position 67,788 of record NZ_JARBUT010000019.1, on the reverse strand, counting down.
CGTCCGGATTCAGCCGATCGACCGGGGTGTGGTGCAGCTCGCCGGCGGCGTGCCGCACGGTGATGCCGACCAGACCGGCGGCGCGCAGCGTCGCCGCGACCCGGTCGGGCGGCGTGAGCTCCAGCAGGGCGTCGGCGGCGGAACCGTCGCTGAGACAGGTGCTGAGGTAGACCAGATCGTCGACGGCGACCCGGGCCGGGTGACGGAACCGGGCGATGCCGATCGGACCGAAGGTGGTGACCCCGCCGGGCTGGACCAGCACCGGAGCCGCACCGTCGATCTCACCGGCGTGAACGCGCTCCAGGACGGCGATCGCCAGGGGGACCTTCACCAGGGACGCCGAGGGGAACTCCACCTCGGGATCGATACCGACCTCCTCACCGGTGCGCAGGTCCCGGACCAGGAAAGAGCCGCGCAGCCCGCCCTCCTCCAACTCCCGGCGCAGTTCTCGCAACAGGGCGGTCGTGGTCAATCGGTCCTCCTCGGTCCGGGGGCGGCCGCCCCCGACGGGGCGGCGTCCAGGCAGTGGGCCAGCGCGTCGGCGAGGGGATCGCGCAACCGCTCGGACTCCTCGGTGCTCTCGGCCACCAGATCGTAACCCCTCGCCAGAACGGGCTCACCGAGTTCACACCAGTACAGACCGAGCGACTCGGCCTGCCCCGCCGGGCACAACAGGAGATCCGAGGAGACCAGGACCTCGGTGGCGGCGTCGGCGAGGGACGGGGCGACGGCGATCTGGGCCGGGCCCAACCCGAGCGCGTCACGCAGGCGCAGCAGCGGATCGCGCACGTGCGGGACGTCGTCCTCGGGTTGGATCCACAACCTGCGACCGGTGGAGGGACGCTGCCCCCGCCCCACCCGCAGGGTCTCCAGGTAGACGGCCCGAACACCGGGCCGGGCGGCCGCGCCCACCCCCAGCGGAACGGTCCAGGCCGCCCCGTCGGGGGGCACCGCCAACACCGCGGCGTGCACGTCGCGGTCGCGCAACGCGTCCGCGCGGGCGGCGGGTGGGACCTGACGGAAGTCCAGACGCAGGCCGGCGTCACGGCCGGCCGCCCCCAGGGCCGCCAGATCGCGGGTGCCGCACACCTCCGGGACGGCGAGGCGCACGGGGCTGTGCCGGGCGCGCTCGGCGTCGTACTCCAGCTCCTCGGCGAGCAGGATCAACCGACGGGCGGCGGGCAGCACCTCCCGCCCGAACGGGGTGAGCACGGCCCGCCTGGTCGACCGGTCGAACAGACGGCCGCCCAGATGACGTTCCAGCGCCGCCACCCGGCGACTGGCGACCGGTTGCGGGATACGGGCGGCCGCCGCACCGAGGGTGAAACTCCCCCGGTCGCTCACATGGACGAAGGCCCGACAGGCTCCGACGAGATCCATGAGCTGATCCTATGCGGGAAACGCATGGAAAAGCCGGTTTCCGTCTTGGACAGCATGACCACACCGGCCACAGACTGCTCTCGACGCCGCTTCGCGCGGCTCGACGTTCCCCGGGCCCTGGTACGTCCGCGCTCTCCGTACACGAAGGGACACACGAAGATGTTCATCCGATCCGCCCATCTCCCCACCACCGCGACACTGGCGGCCCTGTCACTGGCCGCGCTCACCGCCTGCGGGGCGACGGGAGCGGAATCGCAGTCCGGTTCGGCGCCCGCTCCTCCCTCGGCATCGGCCTCCGCGCCCGACGCCGCCTCCGACGCGCTGTTCGCCTCGCTGGAGCAGGAGTTCGACGCCCGCCTGGGCGTGTACGCGATCGACACCGGCACGGGCGAGGAGGTGTTCTACCGGGCCGACGAGCGCTTCGCCTACGCCTCCACCCACAAGGCGCTCTCGGCGGGGGCCCTGCTGGACGAGTACACCTTGGAGGAGATGGAGGTGACCGTCACCTACACCGAGGACGACCTGGTCGAGTACTCCCCGGTCACCGAGGAGCACGTGGACACCGGCATGACCCGCATGGAGATCATCGACGCCGCCGTGCGCTACAGCGACAACACCGCCGCGAACCTGATCCTGGAGGAGCTCGGCGGGGTGGAGGCCTTCAAGGAGGACCTGCGCGCGATCGGTGACGAGGTCACCGAGCCGGTGCGCTACGAGACCGAACTGAACGAGGCCACCCCCGGCGACATCCGCGACACCAGCACCCCGCGCGCCATGGCGGAGAGCCTGCGGGCCTACACCCTGGAGGACGTGCTCCCGGAGGAGAAGCGGGACGTGCTCATCGACCTGCTCATCCGCAACACCACGGGTGACGAGACGATCCGCGCCGGCGTCCCCGAGGGGTGGATCGTGGGCGACAAGACCGGCTCGCCCGCCTACGGGGGCCGCAACGACATCGCCCTGGCCTGGCCGGAGGAGGGCGCGGACCCGATCATCATCTCCGTCTTCAGCAGCCAGGACGAACAGGACGCCGAACCGATCAACGAACTGGTGGCCGAGGCCACCGAGGTGGTCGTCGACAGCCTCGGCTGACCCCAGGGGGGTGCGGGGCGTCTCCTCGGCGCCTCTCACCCCCGTTCCGTCACCCTCGGAGCACAGAAGGGTGCCCAGGGTGATGGGGCGGGTGCGGCGTAGCCGTACTCGTTTTCTCTTTTCGGGGTTTTCTTCTCGAAAACCCCCACCTTTACGACGTAGATTCATGCAGTCGCGCGGGGAACTCGAACACAAATCCAGAAAACCGCCCCCGGCCGGCCTTCCGATGCCACTAGGCTTCAGCCGGTGACTCCCCGTCACACGAAAAGCGGAACCGCCCGGTGCGCCAACACCGAACGGCTCCTGACCGACCGTCCTGCAACACCAGGAAGGCGGCTAGGCATGAATCCTAGTCCCCGAATACCGCATGCCCGAAACCGGGCCGCGAGTCCCGTCCCCTACCCGCGCAAACGTCCCGAAGGTTCACTGGACCTTCGCGGGTTCTCCCCTCTCCACTGGGTGACCGCGGCACTCAAGAAGGGGCTGTTCCCCACTCCCCGCTCCCACATGGCGGCCGTCCTCATCGCCGACGCCGCCGACCGCGACGGACGCTGGTGCTTCCTGCGCCAGGCCACCCTGGCCGAACGCTCGGGCGGCAACCTCAGCGTCACCACCGCCCAGCGCGCCATCGACGATCTCGTCCGGGCCGGCCTGGTCCGCAAACTCCCCCGCGAGCACGTGCGCGTGTTCTTCGCCGAGGACTTGGCCGCCGGGCACCGCCGTCCGGACGCCCTGCCGGACGTGCTGGAACTGCTCATCCCCGCCGAGGCCTTCCCCGCCGATGTCCTGGAGCGGGTCAACGAGGCACGCGCCCTGCTGGGCGAGGAGCCCCTGACACCGCGGAACCGGCCCGCCCCGCCCACGACCGGTCGGATCGACACCTCGCGGCCGGTCACCGTGACCGGCCGCGAGGTGTCGGATCGACCGACAGACCCTTACTCCACCGACCCCCACTCCAGCGACCCTTCTCCGGATCCCGTCCGTGGGCAGGTCACCACAGGGCGTCCGGGGTCCGCGGTGCCGCTTCCGCGCACAGCGTCCGGCGCAGAGGTCGAGGCAGAGGTCGGCACAGCGTCCGGCGCAGAGGTCGGCGGCCCCACGGGCCCGCGCCGGGAACCGGAACCGGACCGGCGGCCCTCACCCCGGCCCACCGGACGGCCGGTCCCCTCCGTGCCCCGCCCGCGCACCCCGGGGGAACCCGCCCCGGCCCCGGCCCCGGCCTGGGCGCTGGACCTGCTCCGACCCATCCCGGACGCGGCCCTGACCCATCCGCGCCGCGACCGGGGCACCCTCGCCGCCCGGCTGGTGGACCTGCGCGCCTCGGGTGTGTCCGTGGAGGAGCTCACCGATGCCCTGACGGGGTGGCAGGACACCGCCCGTCCCTTCCCTGCCTTGCGCACCCGGCTGGTCTCCCCCGAGTCCGTGCGCGCCTGGAACGGCGGCGCCCTGTTGCGGGCCCTCCCCCGGCCACCTGCGCCGCCCGAGGACGCCTTCTCCCGACGGCCCGCCTTCGCCTCGGACGCCCGGGGCAAGGCCACCGGCACCTGCCCGGCCCATCCCAGCGTTCGGAACGTTCCGGGCGGGACCTGCGCCCTCTGCGGGGGTCTCTGCCGCACCGAACCCGACGAGATCGTCCACCCGCCCGCGTCCGCCGGGGCCGCGCCCTTCGGAACCTGGCTCGGCCCACCCGACGTCGACACGCGTTTCCCGGCACCCAAGTGCGACAACGAACGCTGCAACCCCGACAGGGGGTCGCCTCGCTACCGCACCGTCCTGCGCCCCACCCCGGACGGCCGGGAGGTCACCGCCGTCCCCTGCCCCACCTGCGGCCACCCCACCGACGAACGGTCCGTCCTCGCCGCCTGACCTACGAAGGCATCGAACCATCCCCGCGTGCGCGGGGAGCAGACCTCGGACGCGGTGAGCACCACGAACCCGCAGGGACCATCCCCGCGTGCGCGGGGAGCAGCGGGGCCCGGCCGCCAGCGGCCCGGGTCAGGTGGGACCATCCCCGCGTGCGCGGGGAGCAGCGGGATGCCCCGCTGCGTTGAGCTGCGCGCAGGGGACCATCCCCGCGTGCGCGGGGAGCAGTTGCGGAACCGGCCGGCCTCGACACTGTCCGGGGGACCATCCCCGCGTGCGCGGGGAGCAGGACGACTTCGAGACGTACTGCGGGTTGTGCATGGGACCATCCCCGCGTGCGCGGGGAGCAGCCCTGCTTGCTGATGGAGTAGGCGGCCTTGGCGGGACCATCCCCGCGTGCGCGGGGAGCAGACCCTCCGGCCCACGCGGTAGCCGTCCGGGTTGGGACCATCCCCGCGTGCGCGGGGAGCAGTACTCGCACATCACCCCGGCGATGCGGGAGGAGGGACCATCCCCGCGTGCGCGGGGAGCAGAGCGCACAGGCGCACCTCCATCAGGGATGCCGGGGACCATCCCCGCGTGCGCGGGGAGCAGCTCCTCGCCGTGGTCATGGGCCTCGCGGTCCGGGGACCATCCCCGCGTGCGCGGGGAGCAGAGGCCTTGCGCTCGCCGGGCTTCTCCTCGTTGTTGACCATCCCCGCGTGCGCGGGGAGCAGAGCGGCTCCCGGAACGCCGACCGCAACCACGCACGACCATCCCCGCGTGCGCGGGGAGCAGAGATGGTCTTGGACCACGTCCCGAGCCAGCGCCGGACCATCCCCGCGTGCGCGGGGAGCAGAGTCAGTGGTGCAGGTCAGGAGGCCGCGCAACCTGACCATCCCCGCGTGCGCGGGGAGCAGAGATCGCGACCGCCGTCCTCGTGCTCCTGCTCGTACTCGCAGCGACCATCCCCGCGTGCGCGGGGAGCAGAGCTGACCCCGCTCGCCATGGTCGTGCGCCGCTGGACCATCCCCGCGTGCGCGGGGAGCAGAGAGTAAATGACCTGGGAAGATTCCAATGGAAACCAGGCGATTTTGCAACTTCTCAAGAAACAGACAAATCACCCACCCGACGACCACGCCTTCCGACTTCCTACCGGATCCCACCCTCCGAAGCAACGCCACCTCCCCGGCAGAAGCACCGGAGAGGAAAACACCGTGTCGATGCCGCAGGACTCGGTCGTACAGGACATGTTCATCAAAGCGGTTCAGGGCCGGCCGAACGGTTGCCTCGACGAAGCACTACAGGAAGCGCAAATGGCCGCATGCAGCAACGGCCTGTCCCCTTCGGCATCTCTGGTAGGAGCCGGTCTCGTCCCTTCGGTGCTACTACATGAAGGCACCCAGGAGCACGACCCACTCCCCCGACCTCGATCGTGTGGGGCCCATGGGACGGCGGCCATGAGCGGGACCCCAAAACGTTGAGAAGTAGATGCGGTCCATGCTCGCGGGACCGTCGCTTCCGCGCTCACGGATGAAATTCACATCCGCACACGAGAAACCCCCTGCGAAAACGCAGGGGGCCAGGCGAGAGAATCGGGAAGAGATCAGCGTCCCACGGACTGCACCAGTGCGGCCCACTCCACCCGATCGAATCTCAGGTGCCCGGCCTCACGGTTCTGCGTGTCACGGACATCCGCACCGTGGGAGCCTTCCCGCGCCTCCAAGCAGTCATTCGATCCCCCGCTATAGCTCGACTTGTGCCACTCAGTCACTGACCAACCTCTTCACTTCTTCGCGGACGGCCCGGAGCGAGGTCTCCGGTTCCCATGCCAACCCTTGCAGACTCCCCAGCAGCATCCTGCGTTGGGCGACCACCGTCGGGCTGGTCAGGATGCGCCCTTCTTCGGCGCTCTCAACGTAGGCGAGTTCTGTGGCGTCCCGCATGGTAATCACCCGGAAGGAACCCGAGTTACCAGGATGTCCAGTATGATCGGCCGGCATGATCTGTAGCGTAATGCGCCCGCTCTCTGCCAGATCAGCGAGGTAGGTAAGCTGATCCTTCGCGACACGGACTCCCCCGTACCGGCGGTGGATCAGGGTTTCGTCGAGTACCAGCCACAGCAGTGGACGCAGTGACTCCGCGAAATTCTTCGCCCTCGTAACACGCTCCTCCACGCTCTTCGCGAGTTCGTCTGGAGAGAGCCACGGCAAAGCCGTTCGGATCAGGGTGTGGGCGTAGCGCTCGACCTGAAGGTAACTGGGCAGAGCCAAGGCCTGATACTCCCATATCGCCTCAGCCTCCTGGATCGCCGTCGCGATCTCCGACAGCCAGGGAGCGCGATTGCTACCGGTCAGGTCCTCCCACAAGCGCGAGAGCCTCCCGAAGCCGATCGTCCCGTCCAGCGCCTTGCGAAGCGCGGGGGACGGCGGGGCCTTCCCTCGCTCCACGTCCGATATCTGGCTTTTACTGCTCTGAACTCGATGGGCCAGAGCGGTTTGTGTCAGTTCCGCCTCGGTGCGTAGACGTGCCACCTCGCGGCCATAACGCAGCAGAACTTGCTTTGGTACAGGAGGCATGTTCTCAGCAGACCACATTCGCCGCACCCGCTGGAGCGATTCCGAAGAATTCCGAAGCGAACGGAACACTGCCGATGGGCAGACAACGCGCTTTACCTGCGGCTTTCCACGAGCGGACACTTCAGGTGTACCGAGTTCGCTACGCACTGGGAGCCGCCAATGCCACCCGCACCGTCTTCGGAACTTCACGAGGAAGCCGTGCTCGCTCTGCACTCCGCCTTGCGGCGTCGGGGTATCGCCGCGATCGAGGGCGACCTGCCCGGGAGCGTGCGTGTGGAGTACACAGGTCACCGGGTGACAGTCCGTTACATAAACCGGCGGTGGTGGCGACCGATGCCGGGCGAACCGGACGTCACCATCCCCGTCGCCCGCTCCGGGGACGAGGACATGCTCGCCCGTGATCTGGTGGCCGAACTCCTGGGGCGGCTGTGATGGCGCGCAAGCCGCTGAACTGGGAGGAGTTCGCCCGGCTCACCGCGCCCCGGGGCCGCGCGGTCCCGGTGCCGCGCCCGGAGGAACGGATCGCGCTGCCACGACGCACTCGCGCACAGCGCCTTCCCACAGGAGAGGAGGCGGGCATGTCCGAGATCGAGTCCGGCACCGTGCGCTGCGGGCGGCCCTCGACCGGCTCCCAGCGGGAGCGGGCCGATGAGCTGTTCGATGAGGTCTCCTCGGCCCTGCGCGACATCAAGGAACCCGGCGTCGACCCCGCCACGGCTCTCCGCCGAGCCGACCGGGCCTTCAACACCCTCCATGACCACCTCAAACGCGGAGGGACGCTGCCCGCCCCTTGGAACAAGGCCCGCCACCGTTAAACGCACAGAACAAGCCCCGGCCGACATACGGCCGGGGCTCGTCCTTCCGCCTTGGAGACGAACATCCACCCGCACCGGGGACTATCCCCGCGTGCGCGGGGAGCAGAAGACGAAACGCCAGGAGGAGCGGAGGGGGACGGGACCATCCCCGCGTGCGCGGGGAGCAGATCAGGTCGGTGGTGATCCGCTGGACGCAGTCGGGACCATCCCCGCGTGCGCGGGGAGCAGATCAGGTCGGTGGTGATCCGCTGGACGCAGTCGGGACCATCCCCGCGTGCGCGGGGAGCAGTTCATGATCCCGAGCGCGGGCCGGTCCGCCTTGGGACCATCCCCGCGTGCGCGGGGAGCAGGCCACCAGGCCGACCGCGACGTACACGGCGGGGGGACCATCCCCGCGTGCGCGGGGAGCAGCGGGAATAGGTTCATCGTGGGTCCTAGATCAGGGGACCATCCCCGCGTGCGCGGGGAGCAGGCCACCAGGCCGACCGCGACGTACACGGCGGGGGGACCATCCCCGCGTGCGCGGGGAGCAGCGGGAATAGGTTCATCGTGGGTCCTAGATCAGGGGACCATCCCCGCGTGCGCGGGGAGCAGGCCACCAGGCCGACCGCGACGTACACGGCGGGGGGACCATCCCCGCGTGCGCGGGGAGCAGACTTTCGCGATAGACGTCTCAAGAGGGTGACGGGGACCATCCCCGCGTGCGCGGGGAGCAGCACCACGACCCCGAGGCCGCCGCGATCCTGCGGGGACCATCCCCGCGTGCGCGGGGAGCAGATCGGGGGACCCTGTCCGGACACATGGGGATCGGGACCATCCCCGCGTGCGCGGGGAGCAGCGTCCGGGACCACCGATCTCCCCGTGCTGAACGGGACCATCCCCGCGTGCGCGGGGAGCAGGTACTCGGCGATGCGCTCGTTGGTCGCGGCGTGGGACCATCCCCGCGTGCGCGGGGAGCAGTCGACCTCCTTGGCGATCGCGTCGATCTCCTCGGGACCATCCCCGCGTGCGCGGGGAGCAGGGCGGGGATGTCCTTCAGGTCCGGGGAGATTCGGGACCATCCCCGCGTGCGCGGGGAGCAGCCGTTCCGGCGCCCACCTGGGACTCGGAGATCGGGACCATCCCCGCGTGCGCGGGGAGCAGGCGGGCGGCGCCTACCACATCATCCGGTTCCCGGGACCATCCCCGCGTGCGCGGGGAGCAGGCCCTCCCGTACTGGTCCGGATCGAACCCGTTGGGACCATCCCCGCGTGCGCGGGGAGCAGACAAGCCCGAGGAGGCCCCCGATGCCGCGTGAGGGACCATCCCCGCGTGCGCGGGGAGCAGGCTCCTTGTGTCGGTTCAGGTGCTTGCTGATGGGGACCATCCCCGCGTGCGCGGGGAGCAGGGCCGCCAAGGACCGCGCCGAGGACGATGGTCGGGACCATCCCCGCGTGCGCGGGGAGCAGGTCGACCCCCGGTCCCGTTGCACCTCGATGTCGGGACCATCCCCGCGTGCGCGGGGAGCAGACCAAGGAGGGTCTGAACCCCACGTCCGTGCTGGGACCATCCCCGCGTGCGCGGGGAGCAGCACAGGTGCTGCATGATCATCCGGGCGGCGATGGGACCATCCCCGCGTGCGCGGGGAGCAGAGGAGCACCACCCGATGAGCACCACGACCCGCGGGACCATCCCCGCGTGCGCGGGGAGCAGCCAGCCGCGGGTCACCGGAGTGGGTGAGGGTGCGGGGACCATCCCCGCGTGCGCGGGGAGCAGGCACTGTTGCAGGACCGATGGGCCGGTCGCAGGGGACCATCCCCGCGTGCGCGGGGAGCAGTGCGTAGAAACGTTCGATCACGGAGAGTGTCGGGGACCATCCCCGCGTGCGCGGGGAGCAGAGTAAATGACCTGGGAAGATTCCAATGGAAACCAGGCGATTTTGCAACTTCTCAAGAAACAGACAAATCACCCACCCGCCGACCACGCCTTCCGACTTCCTACCGGATCCCACCCTTCGAAGCAACGCCACCTCCCCGGCAGAAGCACCGGAGAGGGAAGACTTCACCGGACAGAGGACGGCGCCCCACTGGGAAACCCTCCTCCTGAGCCGGATCGTCTCGGGCTGGTGGTGGTCGGGACCGGGATGGTGGCCGGGTTGCCGACCGGCCGCCCTCCCTCGCGGATCGCCCGCCGCGTGATCGACCGAGCGAGCCCCCGGCCTCCGGACACCCCGACACCCCGACACCCCGGACGCAACCACGCCCCGGAGGGGTCCCTCCGGGGCGCGGCGCACGCGGGGAACCCCCTACTCGTCGTCCTCCGCGTCGTGGTGGTCGAGATTGGCGGTGCCGCGCCGCCAGTAACCGTCGACCTCGCAGGTGACGTTGCGGACGAACCCGCGCTCCTTGAGCAGGCGGCGGATCGGCTTGAGCGTGTCGGCCTCACCGGCCGCGTAGACGAACCCGTCGCCCTCGGGCAGCTCCAACTCCCGGAACGCCTCCGGCAGCAGGTCCGTGCTCCCCGGCTCGGCGTCGCCCCGGTGCAGCCAGGTGATCCGCACGTCGTCGGAGACGTCGAGCCCCTGCTCCTCGGCGGCGTCGACCACCTCGAAGAACGCGAACACGCGCGCGTCGGCCGGCAGCTCCTCGATGTAGCGGGCGGCGGCGGGCAGCGCCGTCTCGTCCACCAGCAGCACGTGGTAGTCGAACTCCACGGTGATCCACGTGGTGCCGCGCGGGCCCAGCACGCCGATCCGGTCGCCGGGCTCGGCGGCCTGCGCCCAGCGTCCCGCCGGCCCGTGGTCGTGGGACACGAAGTCGACGGTGAGCCGTTCGGCGTCGAGGGCGCGCACCGTGTAGTCACGGAAGACCACGTCCGGGTCGCGGAAGTTGAGGCAGCGGTCGTCCTCCACCACGGGCAGGACGTGCTCCCCCCTCTCGTTGGGGAACCACAGCTTGACGTGGTCGGCGAAGTGGTCGCTCCGGAGGCCCTCCAGGTCCGGTCCACCCAGGTGGACGCGGATCATGCGCGGGGTGACGCGTTCGACGGCGACGACCTCCAACACGCGCGACCGCAGCGGGTACATCTCGATGCGGCGCTCGTGGGTCGGGGTGGTCATGCGTTGCTCCTTGTGATCGGTGTTCCGTTACGGGACGGAGGGGTCTTCGGGTCCGGTGCGCACGCGGGCCGTGCGCAGGCCCGCGCAGGCCAGGGCGATCGCGCCCGTCCCGGCGACGGTCGGCACACCGCCGGCCACGAGGGCGCCCGCCGCGCCGATGATCGGCGCCAGCGCCCCCAGGGTGAGGGCGCCCGTCGAGTCGCCGACGGTGGCCTGGGCGGTCCACGCGGCGTTGACGCGCCCGCGCAGCCGGTCCGGGGTGTGCGATTGCGGCAGCGCGTAGCGCAGGATCTCCTCCACGACCGGCCCGAACCCCAGCAGGGACGAGGAAGGCGAACGCCAACGGCGCCCACGGGGACGCCCCCAGCGCGAGGACCGCCGCCCCGCACAGGACGACGGCGAGGATCAGCGCTCCCCCGGTGCGGCGGGGCGCGCCCCGCCCATCCGCTGGTGAGCGAACCGATGAGGGCGCCCGGTGCCGGGGCGGTGTACAGGAACCCGACCATGGCCTCTCCCCCGCCGAGGACCTTGTCGGTGAACTCGGGGATGAGGACGGCCGGGGCGGCGAAGAGCATCTGCACCAGGCCGAGCAGCAGCAGCGGTCCCACCACGCGGTGGCACACCGTGAACGCCGTGCCCTCGCGCAGGTCGGCCACCACCGAGGGGCGTCGCCCCTCCTCGGAGGCGGGTGCGTCCAGTCGGGGCAGCCGCCACACCAGTGCGGTGGTGACCAGGGACAATCCGGCGGCGATGACGTGGTTGGCGCCCATCCCCCACGTGGCGATGACGACGCCACCCGGTGCGGAAGCGAGCACGGAGCCGAGTTCGGCGTTGAGGGCCGGCAGCGCCCCCGCGGAGGGAAGCCGGTCGGGGGGCACGAATCCGGGGGCGGCGGTCTGGAGGGCGACGGCGCTGAACGACCCGAAGAGGCCGTTGACGATCGCCGCCGCGTAGATCACCCACAGCCAGGGGGTGTCGAAGACGAGGGTGTCGGCGGCCAACGCCCCGAAGCCGATGACGGCCGAGGCCCGGCCGATGACGATGAACCGTCTCCGGTCCCCCCGGTCGGCGAGGAGTCCGCCGATGATCGTCCCCGCCAGGACGCTGACCGCGGTGGTGGTGTGGACGGTGGCCACCATCAGGGAGGACCCGGTGAGCCCGTACACCTGCAACGGCAGGGCGACGGTGGCGAAGCCCAGCCCGAACACGGAGATGAGCCGGGCGGTGAAGACGATCCTGAACTCACGGCTCAGGCGCAGGGGGCTGGTGTCGACCATCACCCGGGAGAGCTTCACGGGTTCCTTCGCGGGGTTCGGGGACGACGGTGTCCGGAGGCGGGGGGCGCGGGCACGGGGCGGTGGGGGCCCGTACGAGGGCCCCCACCAGGTTGCCCAGCCCGGTGGGGTCGACGTCCACGGCCGCGATCCGTGCGCCGTGGGCGGCCAGGTCCAGGGCCACGGCCCGGCCGACTCCGCTCGCGGCACCGGTGACCACGGCGACGGTGCCGTCGATACCGTTCTCGCTCACCTGCGGGTTCTCCTTTCGACACGCCCTTGACCTACAAATTAGGTAAACCTTACCTAAGAAGTCCGCGGCAAGTCTCCGACCGGACGAGGGGCGATGTCAACAGCGACCGGCCCGTGAGCCGGATCGCACGGGGGCCGCGCGAGAAGGTCGTCGTCGGGCGCGCCGAGCCCACGTCGACCACGCGCCCCACCGGAGTCCTCCCAGTTCACGTACGCCGGGGAGGGTCGGACATTCCGGCCGACACCGCCCCGTGGGCCACTCGGGTGCTCACTCGAAACCTCGCCGAAGCACGCCCGAAGTGAGGTGGTTGTCACTCGAAAGAACACCCTGTCCCGGCAGGGGATGGTCGAGAGGGGGACCTCCGACCCCCGGAAACGGCCGTCCGGAACGGTGATCTAGCCTGAGACAGATCCCGGGACCCGTGTACCGGGATCGGTCGTGTCCGCACCACCGTGACCAGAGGGAACCCGTGAACATCGCAGTCCTGCTGAACACGATCGCCTTCCGCGTGATCGCCATCGTCGAGGCCCTGACCTGGGTCGGCCTGCTGGCGGGCATGTACGTCAAGTACCTCGGGAGCGGCAACGAGCGGGGCGTGGAGATCTTCGGCATGCTGCACGGGATCGCCTTCGTCCTCTACGTGCTCGTCTGCCTGGTCTCGGCCGTCCATCTGCGCTGGGGCGTGTGGCCGACCCTGCTGGCGCTGGCCGCCTCCGTGCCGCCCCTGTGCACGCTGATCGCCGACCTGTGGCTGCACCGCAGCGGACGCCTGCCCCGGGTCCTCGGCACCGAGCCCGTCCCGGAGACCGTGGGCTGAACCGCCCCGCCAGCAGGGGTGCCGGCCTTCACGGAGAGGTCGCCCTCGCTCTTTCCCCGCAACGCGGAAGGCATCGGGTCGAGGAAATGCGCGGCACCGGAGAAGCCTTTTCGGGAAGGGCCTCCGATAAAGACCGTCGCGATCCGGGGGAATGCCGGGAAAGCCACCCGCGCACGCGCATCGGCCCCTGAGTGGAAACGGCCAGAAAGGGTTCCGCGTCCCCTTTCGATCGTCTTCCGCGCCTCGGCCGCGTCCCCCGCCCGTGAACGCGGCCGAGGCGTGTCAGGGGAGGACGCGTGCCAGGGCCCGGTCCACGTCCCAGCGTTCGACCTCGGTCAACGGCGCGCCGGCGCTCTCGCGCAGTCCGGCGGCACGGGCCAGCAGCTCCGCGGCCGCCGTGTGCTCCCCCGCCAGGGAACGGGCGCCGGCCTCGCCCTCCAGGGCCAGGGCGATGGCCCGGGGGTCACCGCTGAGACGGGCCCGCTCCCGGCCACGGGCGTGCAATTCCAGGGCACGCTCCGGTTCCCCCCGCTGTTCGGCGATATAGCCCAGTTGGGCGAGGATGAACGCCGCGCCGACGTGACCGTCGGTGCGGTGATTCCATTCCAGCCAGCGGGTGAGCGACCGTTCGGCACGGTCCAGGTCGCCGCGCCGACGCGCGATCAGCGCGATGCCCGCGTCGGCGAACTGCCGGGCCACCGCGTCGTCCTGTTCCTCGGCCGACCGCAGGGCGCGTTCGTGCAGGGCGTCGGCGCGGTCCAGGTCACCGGTGAGCAGGGCGACGCGCCCCAGCCCGGCCAGGTGGCGGGAGACGACGAGGTCCAGGCGCAGGTCCTGGGCGATCCGCAGGCCCTCCTCGTGGCGACGGGCGGCGTCGTCCAGGTCGCCCCGGGCCTCGGCGATCCGGGCCAGGACGTCGGAGGCCTGGAGGAGACCCCACGGGTCGCCCAGGTCGCGCAGGAGGGCCTCGGCCTCCCGGCCGGCGGCCGAGGCCTCGGAAAGGTCGCCCCGCCCGAAGGCCGCCAGGGCGAGGGTGACCTGTGACAGGGCCGCGCCCCAGCGGTCCCCGGCCTCTCGGGCCGTCTCGTGGGCGGCGGCGACCCTGGCGGTGGCGACGGCCGGATCGCCGAGCGCCCACCGGGTGAACTCGGCGAACCAGGCCAGCCGCGCCCGGGCCACCGGATCCCCGATCCGTCTCAGGTGGTCGTGGACGTCGTCCCGCCACCGTTCGTCGTCGGTGGCGTGCACCGCCAACGCGGCCCGCAGCACCGTGGCCCGCGCCCGCGACTCCCCCGGCGGACCCCCCGTCCCGGCGGGAGCCCCGAGCACGGCGGCACCGGCGGCTTCCACAGACCCGGCAGGCACGACGGACCCGATGGCCCCGGTGGTCCCGGTACCCTCGACGGACCCGATGGCCCCGGTGGTCCCGGTACCCTCGACGGACCCGATGGCCCCGGCCGCCCCCGGGTCAGCGGACATCCCGGGCACCTGCGACGTCACGGCCCCGGCGGGCGCGGCGGACCGGCCGGTCGTTCCGGCGGGGGTGTCCGGGAGGGCGAGGGCGGTGTCCAGGGCCGCGCGGGCCTCTCCCGCCCGGCCGCGCAGGAAGCGGTACCAGGTCAGGGCGACCACCAGCCGCAGCGCGGTGCGCGCGTCGCCGGACCGGGCGGCGAACGCGGAGGCGGCGCGCAGGTTGGCGTTCTCCCGATCCAGGAGGGCGAGCGCCCGAGCCTGTCCCGGACCGCGCAGCCGACCGTCGGCGTCCTCCGCCACGGCGGCGAAGTGGGCGGCGTGGCGGGCGCGCGTCCCCTCCTCCTCCGACTCCGACAGGTGTTCCAGGGCGTAGGCCGCCACCGACTCCGGCAACCGGTAGCGGGTCCCCTCCGCGTGGGTCGTCGTCACCACCAGTGACCGGTCCACGAGCGCGCCGACGAGTTCCGGCGACCCCCCGCAGACCGTGTCGACGGCGGCCGGGTCGCAGCCGTCGGCGAACACCGCCAGCCGGGACAGCAGGGCGCGCTCCGGGCCGGTGAGGGGCTCCCAGCTCCAGTCGATGGCGGCGCGCAGCGTGCGCTGGCGGGCGGGCGCGTCCCGGCGGCCCCCGCCCAGCAGGGCGAACCGGTCGTCGAGACGGGCCGCCAGGTCGGTCGCGCGCAGGTGGCGCAGGCGGGTGGCGGCCAGCTCCAGGGCCAGGGGGATGCCGTCCAGGCGGCGACAGAGCTCGGCGATCGCCGCGACGGTGTCCGGGTCGGTGCCCGGCCTGGCGCCCGCGGCCTCGGCGCGGGCCAGGAACAGGCGGGCCGCCCCCGAGGCGGCCAGCGCCCGCGGGGTGTCGTCGACGGGCACGTCCAGGGGCGCCAGCGGATACAGGTACTCCCCCGCCACCGACAGGGGTACCTGGGAGGTGGCCAGGATCCGCAGGTCGGACACCCCCGCCAGTAACCGGGCCGCCAGGTCGGCGACCCCCTCGACGAGATGCTCGCAGTTGTCCAGGACCAGCAGGGCGCGCCGTCCGCGCAGCAGCGCGCCGATCCGGCCGGTGAGCGGCCCGTCCCCGTCGCGCACGCCGAGCGCGGTGGCCAACGCGGTCACCGGGTCTCCCTCGGAGTCCAGGGCGGCCAGGTCCACCGGCCGGGCCGGGTCGCCGGCGGCGACGGCGCGCGCCACCGCCAGGGCCAGGCTGGTCTTGCCCACCCCGCCGGGACCGGTGACGGTGACCAGACGGTGTCGGTCCAGGAGGTCGCGCAGGGCCGCCGCCTCCGTGTCGCGACCCACCAGGTCCACCACGGCGGCGGGCAGGTTCCCGGCGGGCGGCGCGGGGATCAGGCCGTCGTCATGGACCAGGATCGCGTGGTGCAGGGCGACCAGTTCCGGCCCGGGGTCCACGCCCAGGTCGTCGGCCAGACGGGTGCGCAGCAGGTCGTAGTGGCGCAGGGCCTCGCCCTGACGGCCGGCGGCGTACAGGGCTCGGATCAGGGCGGCGTGCAACCGCTCACGGTAGGGGTGCTCCCGGGCCGGTGGGGCCAGGGCGTCGGCGAGTTCGACGTGCGCGCCCAGGTCGAGGCGGGCCTCGGCGAGGTCCTCCAACGCGGTCAGCCGCCGTTCCTCCAGGTGCGCGGCGGCCTCGCGGACCGGCTCCAGGTCGGTGAAGCCGGCCGCGGCTGACCCCCGCCACAGGTCCAGCGCCCGGGTGAGCAGGTCGACGCGCCCGCGCGGATCGGCGGTGTCCCCGGCCCGGTCGATCAGGTCCTCGAATCGGGCGAGGTCCAGTTCGACGGTGTCCAGCAGGTACCCGGGCGGTCGGTGCCGCACCAGGGCGCGACTCCCCGCCTCGGCGCGTTCCAGGGCACCGCGCAGCTGGGAGACCCGGGCCTGGAGCACGGCCCTGGGCCGGGCCGGCGGGTCCTCCCCCCACAGGTCGTGGATCAGCCGGTCGGTGGGGACCACGCGGCCCCGGGCCAGCAGCAGGAGCACGAGGAGGGAGCGGACCTTGGTGTCGTGGACGGGCACGGGCGTCCCGTCCTCGGCCCGTACCTCCAGCGGACCCAACACCCCGAAGCGCATGGGCTCACCGTAGCGTTCCCGTAGGACACCCGTGGCGGAGGGCGACATCGTGATCCCACCGGGGGCGGCGAGGTGCCGCCCCGTGAGAGGGAACGGGGACCGACATGGGCGTCTATGAGAACCGCAGGGCCGTGGTCATCGGCGGGACGCACGGCATGGGCCTGGGCGTGGTGGAGGGACTGCTCGCCGGCGGGGCCCGGGTGCTGCTGACCGGCAACAACGAGAAGAACCTGGAGGCGGTGCGCGGTCGGCTGGGCCCGGACGTGTACGCGGTACGGGCGAACGTCGCCGACCCGGCCGAGACCGACGCCCTCGCGGAGACCGTGGAGGGGACGCTGGGCGGTGTCGACCTCCTGCACGTCAACGTGGGCGTCTCCGAACTCGGGATGTTCCCCGAGGTCACCGAGGAGTCCTTCGACTGGATGTTCTCGATCAACGTCAAGGGGGTGTTCTTCACCGTGCAGCGGCTGCTGCCGCTGCTGGCCGACGGTGGGGCGATCGTGTTCACCACCTCGATCACCAACGCGACCGGTTCGTCGGGCATGGCCGTGTACAGCGGGACCAAGGGCGCGGTGATGGCGTTCGCCCGGGTGCTCGCCGCCGAACTGCTGCCGCGCGGGATCCGGGTGAACGCGGTGGCGCCCGGGTTCGTCCACACCCCCTCGGGCGGGTTCACCCGCGCCACCGAGGCGGAGAAGGCGGAGATGGCGCGGATCGGCGACGAGGCCACCCCGATGGGGCGGCACGGCACCATCGCCGAGGTGGCGCGAGCCGTGCTGTTCCTGGGGTTCGAGGCGACCTTCACGACCGGGGTCGAACTGGCGGTGGACGGAGGCCTGGGCCAGGGTCTGCAATGACCGGACGTGTCCGTCCGGTGCGCGCCCCGGAGCGGACGGGGGCCGGGCGCCGCCGGGCGAGCGGTTCTCGGACGCCTCTCCGGGGAGGCGGGCCGTTCGGCTCGGGCCCTGTCGGGGCGTCGCCGCGCCTCAGTCCAGGAGGAACTCGCCGACGACCTCGCCCTCGTCGACCCGACCGGTCTTACGGAAGCCGAGCCGGAGGTAGAAGTCCTCGGGGGATCCCTCGCCGGGCACCCACGAGACGGTCACCCGCTTCTGGCCCCGACGCCGGGCCTCCGCCAGGACCGTCTCCACGGCGAACCCGCCGTAGCCCTTGCCCTGTTCGCCCTCGGCGACGTTGAGCCGCCAGATCCCGCAACGGTGATCGGGTTCGTCCTCGTCGGGGTCGAAGTCGGCCATGACGAACGCGACGGGCCGGTCCCCGTCCAGGATCAGTCGGGGCCAGGCGGTCTCGCGTGAGGCGTAGGCCTCGGCGAGGGAGTGGACGACGGGGGCGACGAACGTGTTCTGGTCCTCGCGGACCCGCACCTTGATCGCGGCGCGGACGTTCTCGGGGGTGATCTCCACCGCGCGGAGGGATGAGCTGTTCATGCCGGACACCCTAGATCCCACCACCGACGGATCACCACGGGTTCTCGTCGTCCAACGCCCGTCGCCGACGGAACGGTTCGTTTTCGGCCACGATCGGACACCGGGGCTTCAGGGGGGCACCGCACGGATAGGAAGGGAACGTGAAGAAGAGAACGCGTCCTCTGTTCCCCGCGCTGGCCGGGGCCGTCCTCGTCGCCCTGATCGGCGCCCTGATCGCCGTGCCCTTCCTGAACCGTGGTGGCGACGACCCGGAGGTCATGGTCCTGGCCTACATCGAGGCGGTGGCGGCGGACGACGCCGAGGCGATCCGTGCCCTGACCGGCCCGGGTACGGGGCGCGCGGACGCCGAACGGGCCCTGGCGGCGGAGGGCGGCGGCCCCGCCCTGGAGGTCGAGGGCGTGTGGTCGGAGCAGCTGGGCGCGATGTGCACGGTGCGTGTGGACGGTGTCCGCGACGGCGTCGAGGAGACCTGGGTGGTGCGGGTGGTCGCGGAGGCCCAGCGGTGGCCGGTCCGCGTCCTCCTCGGCCGGGACCAACGCTGGTACCTCGACCTCCCGGAGGAGGCCTCCGCCGGCCCGCGCCCTGAGGAGCCCGACTCCGACGCGCGTTCCTGGACGAGCGGTATGTGCGGGTCCTGATCACGTTCACGCAACTCCTCGGGATTGGCCGGGAGCAGGAGTTCACCGCCCATCAGTGGTCGTGACGAGCATCAGCGTGCAACCCCGCAGAACCAGTGGTGAGAGGCGTCGTGCCCGTGCGCGCACCTCGCCGGGCAGAAAGCGTTCCAGGATGGTGTGTGAGGCCCCGTCCGGTACGGGGTACCGCTCATCGGCCACAGATTCCATTACCGGGCTGGGATATGGCGGGCTGGTCGGCCCGGTCGGTGAACATGACCGACTCGGAGTGCCCGGTGTACTCGGGTCGGGCAAGCGGCGAAAGAGGCGCCGACCCGGCAGTGGGCCCATACGGAGTCAGCGGCGTTCGGCATCGGCGAGTAGGCGGACCAGGACGCTGGTTCACAGAGGCGATCACATCATCGTCCAGAGGGACGTAGGGTGCGGCCGGAAGGACGCCGAGGTCACGGGTGACATTCTGATCCTCGACGCCCTTCGCCCGTCCGCTACCGGTTCAGGGATTTTCCATCAACGAGCCGGGGCAATCGGCATCGAAGCGTTGTGGCATGAATTCTTACCTGCTCTCAACCCTGTCCCAGAATTCACGCACGCCCGACTGCGTTCCATCGTTGGCCAAGATCGCTGCGGCATTGCATTTCAATCGCAGCCTGACTTTTGGCTCGCCACTGGCAGCGAGAGTTTCAAGCGTAGCCAATTCTGTTGAACTCAAGTCACTGACAAAATTCTTCCAATAATCCGGACCGTAAGCCTGGGTCCACTTCAGCCTGTTTTCTTCCGCCTGATGATTGCGACGCAGAATTACTGACATTTCTGCTTTTCTCGAAAAGTTTGTCAGGAAGTGACGCGCGGCCAGCACATCGGCGGTGGGGGAGACATCGGATTCTTCCTCCGCGTCCACGACTTCTGCTCCGTGCTTTCGAAGCGCGGTGAGGATTTTTTCTTTTCGATCAAAAAGCTCACTGGGGAGAAGCAACTCGATCAGATCAGCGTGGCGCACGCCTCTCAATCCAGAAAGATCTTCGGAGGGGCCCACCCTACGAATTTTCTTGATTCTGGTACCTTCGAGATCGAGATGCCATCCCGAAGCACTCGGGAGGACCAGCGAGGAAACTTCGCAATGGACCATGCGAAAATGACCGAACTGCACTTCACCAAGATCGAGCTCATCCGTGAAGATGGCGTTGGAGATGTCAACGCCAGGAATTCTTTTTGTTTCACGTACCATGGCGGACCAGAGCGATCCCAGATTGGTCGCGGCAACGGTTGACTCTCTGTGGCGTTCGGCTTCGAAAATCCCCGGGAGAAATCCTTCAATGGCTTCAGCGATTTTCTCTGCACCGGACGTGGCCACTACACTTGTGACGGTGGCTGATCTCCAGTGGGACTGTTGCAGCATGGTTCTGAAAAGATTGACGTGACCGGCTTCGATATACTGGCTTGCCGCACCAGCCAAGAACTGATCGAAGAACAGTTCATGTTGGAAGCGGAAGCGGGACGCAGACGTTTCATCCGAACTGGAAGTGATACCGCAGAGCACAGGAAGGCGCTGCTTTAAATGACGCCTTCCGGGACTCGTGAGTTCTTCACCGATGGCACTCTCGGCCGCAAGTTCTAATTCACTGATATCAGCTTCTCTCTCCTCATTGCTCGCCATGAACTCGGCTACGCACTCGAACATACGTCGAAGCTCTGAGCTACTGAGCAGGGCTTTGTCCGACTGACCCAGGGTCAGCTTTCCCTCTTCGCGCTCAACGTACTTTTTAAGCAAGTGCTCGGTGAGCGTACCAAATTCGGCGCCGTTTTCGCTTGGCGACAGTATCATTTCAACAAAAGCGCGAGCGAAGAAGGGGAGGCCGAGCAACTGGAGATCATGATCTGACAGGCGTTCCAGATTTTCCTTATGGACACCATGATCTTCTAAAAAAGAAATGACATCATCAAAAGTCCAGCGTTGCACTTCCGCGATGCGGTGGCGCACGAGCGGAAGTCCTTGCTTATTGGCACGCTCCACGCTAGAACGGTACTGGCCCATGTAGTACGAGGAGCGGGCGGACACGACGACCACGCCACGCCCTCCGAGTTCGTTGAGCCACGGCCGCAGCGATCCGATGGCATCACTATAACCAACGCCGCCCAGAAGTTCATCGAAACCATCGATGAGAAGTGTCATCAGTCCATTGCGGCATAGAGCTTTCACACCGGCATCGGTAAGATTCCGGGTGGACGCGACCGCGCTCGACACCACCGTTGGCAGGCTATCGAGAACCTGGCCGGTGGAACGGACGTAAAGAAAAAGGGCCTGATCCGAGGACTGGCCTTCCTCCAGCGCCTTTTCAACGGTTTGAGCCCTAGTCTTGGCTGCGTTCACCATGGCCCTGGTCTT
Organism: Nocardiopsis sp. N85; assembly: GCF_028882275.1. Taxonomy (GTDB): domain Bacteria; phylum Actinomycetota; class Actinomycetes; order Streptosporangiales; family Streptosporangiaceae; genus Nocardiopsis; species Nocardiopsis lambiniae. Next base: position 46,609 of record NZ_JARBUT010000019.1, on the reverse strand, counting down.
ACCGATACCGGCCTCTCCGTTGATGAACACCACTTGGGTTTGCCCTCGGTTGGCTTGAAGATCCTCATCGACCCCGTCGATGAGTTGGTTGAACGTGCAGGCCGGCTGGGAGTGACTACCGTCCATGTCAGAAACGATGACCTTGGCCATCCGGGTAGTATTTGATTCTCGCGGCGGCCAACCCAGCGTCTCGGTCTCCTCTTTGGCGAGTTGCGTCTCGATCTGCTCCAATTTCTGTCGTAGACGTGTGGCTACGACTCGCCAGTTGGCCAGTGACCTCAAGTATTCAGAGTACAAAACCCATCCGTCTTCGCCTCTCCATTGCCTTGTGTCGTTGGGTCCGAGACGGAAGTAGTCCCGACGAGGCTGGGTTCCCGTTCCTTCACCGGTTGCCTTGGTCCAATAAAATTCAAACCCCTGTTCACTTTCCGAGTACACGGGAGAGGAATCCTCATCAGCGAATCCCTGAATATCTCGCTCGACATCTTTGGCAAAATAATTCAATGCATTGTTTTCCTTGATGCCTTCTTTGAGGAGTGGGTGAAGCGCACTGATGATGGTTTCTTCCGATGTGGTGGCGAACACTTTTACTCCACCGAAACTGAGGTATGTGGGATTGGCCCCCCGGGATCTGGAGAAAAGATGCCACTCACTTTCTCCAGTGACGTACATGAAAGGCCACAACACCACTTCGTCCTGATTCCAAACAAATGAAGGACGACGCGGCTTCGATGAATCTTGGCGGTCCTCAGAGATATACAGCTCAGCCCCGGATAGACATTCGATGATAATGCCAGAGACAGACTCTATGAGATTATCCAGGGTAGTCAGCTCATTCTGTCCGGTGGGCAGAGGGCCGCCATGACTGATGTGATCTCGGAGACGCTTGACATTGCGAAGTTCTCCCGGGACCTCAGACACACCTTGGTCATAGATTTTCAGAACGTCGCTGACGGCCTGACACACCCGGGATGCCGAAATATTCTGACATTGTTCCAGCTTCGATCCCGTTCGACGCAGCACTCCAATCCATTCCCCAAGCCCAGGAGACCTGCCAATGGCAGAATCCGGCAAGCCAGAAGACCGAATCGTGGAAGAAGCCAGAAATGCAAGAAACCGGAACTCGAAATCAAGAATGGAAAACCCTTCATGGACACTTCGAGGACGTTCTGCGACCGAAGAATAAGAGGACATCATATGGAGGAAGACCGCCCGTGGCGTGTCGATCACTGGACCTCCGGCATGGCATTGGATCGGCTTACCGTGCCCATCTTATCGATTCCCAGGAGATCGCACCATAATTAATCACAAAATGCTCCCAATGGGGTGTTATTTGCATTTTGGGTCTTTTGCGTGAAATAAAACAAAAAAGACTTTTTGATGCATTCCGTGTCTTGATCGCCACTTCGATGCGCCACCGCGACCAGGATGAGGGCCGCAGCTCGTCGTCTCGTTCACCGACACCTGAACGGGCACGGTGCGTGTGGACGGTGTCCGCGACGGCGTCGAGGAGACCTGGGTGGTGCGGGTGGTCGCGGAGGCCCAGCGGTGGCCGGTCCGCGTCCTCCTCGGCCGGGACCAACGCTGGTACCTCGACCTCCCGGAGGAGGCCTCCGCCGGCCCGCGCCCCGAGGAGCCCGGCCGCGAGCGGGCCACCGGCTACGGCGTCTGCGCCTCCGCCCACTGCGACGGTTCCTGACCCCGCCCCCGGGCCGCCCCGGGAACCCCGGGGCGGCCCGTCACGTGCGGACTCAGTTCCCCGGAGTGGACGACGCCCAGTAAAGGGACTGGGCGACCTGGCCGAAGAGGCCCTTGGGGTGATGGCGGAACATCGGCTCGGTGCCGAAGAGCACGACCGGGGCGCCCTGGGCCGTGCCGCTGATCACCGACGCCCGCCCGGCCGCCGCGTCGGGCCCGCCGGAGCCGTTGGCGGCGGGCCGCCAGTACCCGGCCACGAGCGGGTCGTCGCCGTAGGCCTGCTCCACCGCCACTCCCTCGCCGAGCCCGGTGAACCAGCCCGGCGAGTACACGAACGCGTGCCCGCCGGTCCCGGTGAGCACCCCCTCCCCCGCCGTCACGGCCACCACGCCGTTGGCGTCGGAGCGGCCCGTGATCCGGGTCGCCGCCAGCAGTCCCGCCTGGTCGTTGAGGCGGGCGCCGGTCGCGCCCCGGCCCACCAGGCCGCCCCCGGAGGACAGGAACCCGTCCAGGGCCGCGCGGGCGTCGGCGTTGAGGCCGGTGTAGGTCAGACCGGCGCCCGCGTAGAGCACGTCCACCTCCGACCAGTCGAATCCGGCGTTGAGCACCGCCGTGGACACCGGCACCAGGTCGAACCCGAGCGCGTCCAGGGTGAAGACCTCGTCGGCGGCGCCCGCCACCGCCACGGTGACCGGTTCCAGGACGGCGTCGCCCGGTTCGGCGGCGGCCTCGAACACCGAGCCGTGGCGGTCCGCGGCCCCTTCCACCGCGTCGGCGGCCTCGGGCGCGATGACGGCGCCGCCCTCGGCCCAGGTCACCTCGGCCCCGGTGGCGAGCACCTCGTTGAGGGCGGCCGCGTCGGATCCGTCGGTCACCGTCAACCGCCAGCCGGCCGTGTCGGGCGCGTCCACCCGCCCGGTGGGCGCGGCCACGGTGACCGGCGCGGTCGCGACCGTGACGGCCTCCTGGACCGGATCGACCTCGGCACCCCACAGGAGCCCGTGACTCCAGCCGGATATGTCGTACATCGCCTCGACGTCGTCGCTGATGTCGCGGCCGGCCTCCAACAGCACGTTGGCCATGCCGCGTTTGGGCTGGTGCATGTCCACCACGTGGGAGCCCGCCGGGTAGTCCTCTCCCGCCACGGTGAACGACTCCTCGGCGCGCCCCACCCGGACGTCGTTGGCGATGAGGAAGTCGACCAGCCGGGCGGTGGCGCGGTCGGTACCGGGCAGCACGTAGGCGCGCGGGAACTCGGTGGTGTACACGTCCTCGGGACCGAACCCGGGCACCCACCCCTCGGGCGGCACGACCTGCTCCTCACCGGCCGCGCCCCGACGGAAGACCTCGATCTGGTCGCCGACCAGTTTCCCGCGGTTCTCCCGGGCGAAGTCGATGGTGGCCTCGATGGTGGCGGCGGAGATGTCGGTGTTGATCGCCGCGCGCCGCCGCAGCTCCTCCTCGGGCAGGTTCCCGTAGTCGGCGTTGTTCACCCGCATCGGGAACTCGACCGTGGCCGAGGCGACCGCGCCCTGGTAGGGGGCGTACATGGGGGTGAAGACGGGCGGCCAGTCGTCCCATCCGTCGGTGCTGTCGCGGAACGGGATCTGCGGCGGCAGCACCCCGTCGTCCTCGGGCGTGTACCCCAGCTCCAGGACGGCCTCCTCCATCCTCAGCGCGTTCTCGTACGTGTTCTCGATGAAGATGTCGTACTCGTAGTTCTGGCCGTGCGGGGGCGTGCACGGCTCGATGAGGGTGCCGTTGACGTACCCGTGCTGGTCCACCATGACCAGCGGCTGGGTGTCGATCATCACCTGGCGCACCGCCGCGGTCTCCGGCTGGGACACCGTGACGAAGTCGCGGTTGAGGTCGAACCCGGCCGCGTTGGCCCGGGTCCCCGCCACCCGACCGTCGGGGTTGGCGGTGAGCACGAAGTACAGCCGCGCCCCCTCCAGCATCTCCTCGGTGTCGGCGTCCCCGCTCGTCGCCAACTCCTCGATGACCCGCAGCGAGGCGTCCGTGCCCTCCCACTCGTTGCCGTGGATGTTGGCGTTGACCAGCACCGGGGCCTTGTAACGGTCGGGCAGGGTGCGGTCGCGGTCGGCCCGTGCGGGATCGTCGGAGATGAGTTCGCGCATCCGCCGCTGTTGGTCGGCCCGAGCCCGGTTCTCCGGTTCGGTGACCGTGACCAGGTAGAGGTCCCGCCCTCGGGTGCTGGTGCCGATGACCTCGGCGCTGACCCGGTCGGAGGTCTCCATGAGGTCGTTGAGGGTCGGGGCGAGCTCGTGGTACGGGGTCAGGCCGAGCTTGATGGAGTGGTCGGCGGGGTCCTCGGGGTGGACCGGGAGTTCGCCCTGGCGCGGGTAGGGGGCGGTGTCGTCGACGCCGGGCGCCCGGGGCGCGGGGGCGGCGAAGGTCTGCGCGGGCGCCGGGAACGGGGTGGCGGCGACGTCGTGGCGTTCGGGTCCGTTGCCGTGTTCTCGCTGGGCGGGATCGGCCAGGGCGGGCGCCGGGGCGATGAGCACGCCGGCGGCGACCGCCGCGGCCACGGCCGTCAGCGCGGCACGCCGGTGGGTGGGCGGGGATGGGTACACGGGGGTCCTTCCTGGGGGGCGTCCCCTGCTTCCTACCGGGGCGTCGCCCGGCGGACAAGACGTGCAGCGGTGAAAAGACCGTTTCGTGCGACATCCGGTCGTGTTACCGGCCCCATGACCTGGCATGGTGTCGGCTCGGCGCCGCGTGTACCCCAGGCCGGCGCCCGAACGCGCCGTTTCCCCCCATGGGCGTCGTCACTCCGACCCGGATCGCCCGTCCCACAGGGGATCCCGGCACCGTAATCCGGATCACGGGATTTTCCGGGTCGAGCGGGGATTGCCCTCCCCCGATCACGTGTTGGAGGCGGGAGTGCGGCCCTTCCGGGTCATTCACGGCGCCCCGCCCGAAGGCGGCTCACGGCGGCCATGCGCACAGTGCGTTCCGCGCACCTCAGAACATCCCTTTTTCTTCCGGTAATGGAGATTCTCCGGTGACCCTTGCCTCCGTGCGCCCCGATCGCCGCCACGCGGCGACCCCGACACTCCCGACGATCCCTTCCGTCCCGGCGCCCCCGCGGCGGTCGACGCCCCCTGCGGCCGGTCCCGGCCGTGCCCGCGCGCTGCTGCTCATCGTGGTGCTGGGCGCGCTGTCGGCCATCGGCCCCCTGGCCACCGACCTGTACCTGCCGGCGCTCCCGGAGATCGCCGCCGACCTCGGCACTAGCGAGTCCGCCGTCAAGCTGACCCTGACCTCGGTCATGGCCGGCATGGCGCTGGGCCAGCTGGTGGTGGGCCCGCTCAGCGACCGGTGGGGGCGGCGCGGTCCGCTGCTGGTGGGCACCATCGTGTTCACCCTCTCCACCGGTGCCATCGCGTTCGCCCCCAACGTGGAGGTCTTCACCGTTCTCCGGTTCGTCCAGGGCCTGTCGGCCGCGGCCGGGCTGGTCGTGTCCCGGGCGATCGTGCGCGACGTGTTCGACGGTGACGCCGCCGCCACGTTCTTCTCCCGGCTGGTGCTGTTGTCGGGCCTGGCCCCGATGCTGGGCCCGATCCTGGGCGGGCAGCTGCTGGTCATCGGCCCCTGGCCGCTGCTGTTCGGCGTGCTGGGCGCGGCCGGGCTGCTCACCACCGCCCTGGTGTGGTGGGCGCTGCCCGAGAGCCTGCCGGTGGAGCGGCGCACGGCGGTGGACCCGCGCGGTCAGCTACGGGTGTTCGGAGCCCTGCTGCGCGATGTCCGGTTCATCGTGCCGACCATGACGCTCGCGCTGAGCTTCGGGATGAGCTTCACCTACATCTCGGCGTTCTCGTTCGTGTCCCGCAACGAGCTGGGGGCCGACGCCCGCCAGTTCGCCCTGGTGTTCGCGGTGACCACGCTCGGCATGATCGTGGGCAACCAGATCAACGCCATGCTCATCAGGAGGGTGGAGATCCACCGTCGGCTGATCCTGGGCCTGGCCGGGTCGATCGCCTCGGTGGTGGCGCTGGGCGTCCTGGACGTCTCCGGTTCGGCCTCCCTGCTCTCGGTGACCGTCGCCCTGTTCGTGATGATGCTGTTCACCGGGCTGGTCTCCCCGAACGCGACGGCGCTGGCGTTGGCCGGGCAGCCCTCGCGCACGGCCGGGAGCGGCTCCGCGCTGCTGGGCACCCTTCAGTTCGGTATCGGGTCCGCGGTGGCGGCCCTGGCCGGCCTGGGCGGGTCGGTGACCCTGTCGGGCATGACCGCGGTCATGCTCACCGCCGCCGTCGGCGCGGCCGCGGTGTTCGCGTTGGCGGCGGTGCCCGCGAGGCGCGCCCGCGCCGCGACCGTGTGAATGTCGGCACGGAACGTTAATCTGGGCGGTTCACGTAAGGCGACCCGGGGGGAGCGCATGTCCACTTTTCCGAACCCGCAGGCCCGATCGTTGACCTCGCAGGAGCCCGGTGAGTGGGGGGAGACGCTGGCGCGGTTGACCCGGGGCACGGGGACGGCCTGGTTGACGGTGTCGCGTCCCGACGGGACCCCGCACACCCGTCCGGTGCTGGCGGTGTGGGTGGGCGGTCAGCCGTTCCTCGCCTCCGGTGAGGGCACCGCCAAGTCCCGGTTGCTGGCCGGCTCCCCGCAGGTGAGCCTGGCGTTCGCCGTGGAGGGGATGGACGCCGTGGTGGAGGGGGTCGCCGAGCGGGTCGGTGACCGCGATCGCCTCACCTGGGTGGCGGCGGCCTACGCCGAACGGTACGGGTGGGCGCCCGAGCCGGGTGAAGGGGGGTTGATCGGCGCCGAGGGCGCTCCGACGGCCGGTCCGCCCCCGTACCTCGTGTACACGGTGGTGCCCTCCACGGTGTTCGCGTTCCCCACCGGGGAGGACGGCCCGGCCCCCACTCGTTGGCGATTCGACGTGTGGCCGTGACCCTTATCGGGTGAAACGTGCCAGTCTCAGGGGTAAAGGTCGGTCAGAACACCGTGGGCCGCCCCCGACCCCTCTGGAGACGGAAGATGCGCGTGAAGATCGTTCTCTCGACCCTCGTCGTTCTATGGCTGGTGATCGGCGTGGTGGCCGTGTTCCAGCGCGGACTGTTCAGCGACAACACGTCGTGTTCCAATATCGGCTACACCCTCGGGACCGTCTTCGTCGGACCGTTGAACTACATGGGGGTGAACCCGACCATCGAATGCCCGGCCATGCCCGAACCCTCCGAGTGATCGACGCGCTGGGGCGGGGTCTCCCCCGCCCCACCGGCGATCAGGCGCGGACGGTGAAGGCCGCCCGCAGCAGGTCCTCCTCGCGGGAGGAGGGGCCCACCCGCAGCTCGAAGTCGCCCGGCTCCACCCGCCGCGCCCCGGCCGCGTCCACCAGGGCGCACTCGGCCACCGGCACCTCCACCGTCACCCGGCGGCTCTCCCCCGGGGCCAGCTCCACCCGCCGGTAGGCCTTGAGCTCCCGGTCGGCCCAGGTGACCGAGGTGACGGTGTCGGAGACGTAGACCTGCACCGTCTCCAGCGCGGGCCGGTCACCGGTGTTGGCGACGGTCACCTCGGCGCGCACGACGTCGTCGGCGCCGACCTCGCCCCGCTCCACGGTCAGGTCCGAGTAGGCGACCGTCGTGTAGCCCAACCCCTCCCCGAACACGAACGCGGGCCGCTGGGTCAGGTCCGCGTAGCGGTCGCCGTGCTGGCCGCGCACCTGGTTGTAGTAGGTCGGCTGCTGCCCGGCGTGGCGGGCGTAGGAGATCGGCAACCGCCCGGACGGCTCGATGAGCCCGAGCAGGAGCTCGGCGACGGCCCGGCCGCCCTGCATGCCGGGGTTGGCGGCGTGCACCAGGGCCGCCGCGTCGAGCGCCGACGCGGGCAGCACCAGCGGCTTGGAGGAGATGACCACGACCGTCATCGGGGTGCCGGTGGCGGCCAGCGCGTCCAGCAGCGCGATCTGGGCGCCGACGAGTTCCAGGGTGGCGGTGGAGCGTCCCTCCCCCACCAGTTCGATGCGGTCGCCGACGACGGCGACGACGTGGTCGGCGGCCTCGGCGGCGGCGACCGCCTCGGCGATCATCGTCTCGTCGGGTTCGGCCGCGTGGACCACCGAGGGTCGGGGCTGGCCGTCGGGGAAGGTGTCCCCGGCCGGGTCGGGACCCCAGTGGCAGATGTCCGCGCCCCGGGCGTGGACGACCTTCCAGCCCTCGGGGGCGTGGTCGCGCAGCCCGTCCAGGACGGTGCGGGTCATCTCGCGGGGGTGGCCGTCGGGGAGCCAGTCGACCTGACCGGAGGCGCCCGCCCAGTCGCCGAGCTGGGTGTGGGGGTCGTCGGCGTTGGGTCCGACGACCGCGATGATGCGCACGGCCTCGTCGTCGCGGGCGCGGGCCCGACCGGTGTCGTCGGCCTCGCGGGCGTCGGTCAGCGGCAGGGTGCCGTCGTTGGCGAGCAGGACCAGGGAGCGCCGGGCCACCTCCAGGTTCAATTCGGTGTGCTCCCGGGAGCCGATGACGGCGCGTTGGCGGGCCGCGTCGGGGTGGCGGGGGTTCTCGAACAGGCCCAGCTCGAACTTGAGGGTGAGGACGCGGGCGACGGCGGCGTCGATCTCGGACTCGGTGAGCGTCCCGAGGGCGACGGCCTCCTGGGCGGCCTCGAAGAAGGCGGGGGTGGCCATCACCATGTCGTTGCCGGCCCGGACGGCGGCGGCCGCGGCGGCCGTCTGGTCGGGCCGGATGCGCTGTTCCCACACCATGCGGCCGACGTTGTCCCAGTCGGTGACCAGGGTGCCGGTGTAGCCCCACTCGCCGCGCAGCACCTCGTCGAGCAGCCAGGAGTTGATCGTGATCGGCACCCCGTCCATGGACTGGTAGCCGAGCATGAAGGTGCGGCACCCTTCGCGCGCGACCCGTTCGAAGGGGGGCAGGAACCAGGAGCGGAGCTTGCGCCGGGACAGGTCGGCCTCGCTGGCGTCGCGGCCGCCCTGGGTCTCGGAGTAGCCGGCGAAGTGCTTGGCGCAGGCCAGGATCGCGGTGGGGTCGTCCAGGCCGGCGCCCTGGTAGCCGCGCACCATGGCGGAGGCGTACTCGCCGATGAGGAAGGGGTCCTCGCCGAAGGTCTCCCCGACACGCCCCCAGCGCAGGTCGCGCGTGATGCACAGGACGGGGGAGAAGGTCCAGTGGATCCCGGTGGCGGCGGCCTCCACGGCGGTGGCGCGGGCGACGCGTTCGAGCAGGTCGGGGTCCCAGGTGGCGGCCATCCCGAGCTGGGTGGGGAAGATGGTGGCGCCCTCCCAGAAGGAGTGTCCGTGGATGCAGTCCTCGGCGATGAGCAGGGGAACGCGCAGCCGGGTCCGTTCGGTGAGCGCGGCCGCCTCCAGGACCGACTCGGGCGAGGTGTGCAGCAGCGAACCGACGTGCATGTCCTCCACCAGTGGGCGCACCCCGCCTCGGGCGTCCAGTTGGAGCATCTGCCCGACCTTCTCCGGCAGGGTCATCCGGGCCAGTAGGTCGGCGACCCGTTCTGCGACACTCCGTGAGGGGTCGAGGTAGGGGTGAGGGGCGTTCACCGGGGCTCCTCCTGTGATGACAGAACGTATCGAAGGGTTACCGTAAGGCATGGGAGCGATCCCATGAGGGCTACGCTACGACACCGGGCCTTGTCCCACGACGTCGGGTCCCTCGACATCGGCGTCCCGATCGTCCCTTTCGTCCGCCCCTTTCCCCTCGGGCGAACGCCGCTACGGCCGGAGCGAACGGAATCCGAGGGCCCGGCCGGCGGTCCGCGCCACGACCCCGGCGGGGTCGGTACGGGCGTCACCCGTCCGGATCGCGGTACCGGGAACCGATCGCGCGTCCCACCCGCCCGGCCTCCCCCGCCTCGGAGCGGCGGACGGACCGGTCGGGCCGGTCGGGCCGCCGCCGATCCTCCCGGCGTCCGGGCGGTTCACGCGATGGGGCCGAACAGGTCGACGCGGTCCAGGGCGCCGCTGTCGAGGGTGTCCAGGGCGGGGCCGATCTTGCGCTCCTCGTATCCGAAATGGGTCTCCATGATCGCCTCGATGCCATCGAGGTGGCGGTGCAGTTCCTCGGACCCGGCGCCCTGGGACAGGGCCTTCTCCAACGCGCCGATGAGGTGATCGAGCATGGAGTGGTCCTGCTTCAACCGGGCGACCACCGGTTTCAGCGCCGGGTCGGCCGCCACCAGCAACGGGAAGAGGGCGGCGTCCTCACCTCGGTGATGGCCGGTGAGCGCCTCGCAGAAACCGTGGCAGTAGAGCAGCAGGTCGCGGGACGGGCTCGCGTCGGCCTCGCCACGGTCGATGGCGGCGCGGGCGATGCCGATCGCGTCCCGCAACCGCCGGTGGACGGCCGCCAGCTCCTCGCGCCACGCCGTGACCCGTTCCCCGCTCATCGTCCCCCTCGTGGTCGAAGCCCAGGAGAAGATAACAGGATCCCGGCCGGGCCGCCGGTTCTTCTCAGGGCCCCGTCCGGTTCAGGGGAAGGTGGTGCCGGGACAGGAACCGCCACAGCTCGTGGTGGGCCTCCACGGTGTCGGTGGTGCGCCCCTTGTCACCGGAGACGTCGGCCCCCGGCCAGGTGTGCCCGCCGCCGTCCACCACCAGGTGACGCACGTGGGCGCCCTGATCGCATCCGGACCACTCCAGGACCGTGACGTCGAGACCGGACCGGGTCGTCTCCGGGCCGGACCGGCAACCGTTGGCGAGGGCGCGGTCGGCGTTCCAGCGGGCGAGGTCGGGCAGGCCGCGCCCGACGTCGCCCGTGTAGGGGGTGGTGGCGTCGTCGGTGCCGTGGAAGGACACGATCGGAACCGGCCGGGCCGGGTCGCACTCCAGGCCGTGGGGGTAGAAGGCGCCCGCCACCGTGGCGATCGCGGCGACGCGGTCGGGGATCGCGCAGGCCAGGAGCGCGGCGAACCCGCCGCCGTTGGACATGCCGACGGCGTGGATCCGGGTACGGTCCGCGCAGAGTCCGGCCTCCACCGTGTCGAGGAGCGCACGGGTGAAGGCCACGTCGTCGACGCCGGGTGGGGAGTAGGGGGCTCCCTGCCATGCCGATCGGTCGTCGTCACCGATGAGGCCGTCGGGCAGGACGACGACGGCGGGCAGCCCGGTCAACCCCGACCACTCGGCCATGCGTTCGCCGCTGCCCCCGCGTCCGTGGTAGGCCAGCAGCACCGGCCAGGAACGGTGTTCGGTATAGCCCGGGGGCAGGTGGAGCAGGTAGGAACGTTCCGATCCGCCGCTGGTCAGCGAGTACCGCACCGCGGCGCCCGGTTCGTGGGGCGGGGACAGTCCGCACCCCGTGGACCGGTGGGCGGCGACCGGGTCGTCGGGGAGCGGGATCGTCGCCCCCGGCACGGTCACCAGCAGGACCGCCAGGGTGAGAACGAGCGCCGAGCGGCCGAGCGCGCGGACCGGACGTGGCAAAGGCGCTCCCCCATCCACTGTCCGAAACGGTGCCTTGACATCTCGATGACGCTATCGCCCACAGGGGGTGAAAAGGGTTCTCCGACGCCCGATGGTGAATCGGGTCGGTAAGCGGAGGGATCCGGCTCAGTCCCGAGGCGGCAGGGAGCCCAGCGGCCCCAGATCGAGGTTGAGGTCGGCGGCGGACAGGTCATGGCGCTCACGCAGTTCGGTCATGCGCTCCTCCAAGAGCAGGATAAAGCAGGATGAGGTGAATTGATTTTTCCGCCCATCCGGGTTCTGGAAAAACAAACGAATCGACCCGAGCGCGCACAGAATGAAAAAGCGGGTGCGGACGTCGCCGACGGCGTCCGCTCCGATCGCCCCGCCCGAGGGACGGTGGGACGAACCGCTTCCGAGCCGCCCGCCGGTTTTGCTAGGGTCGGCGGGCGGGCCGTGGGACTTCGACCGTGACTTCCGAGAACCGCCTTGTAAGCATCATTCACGCCGTTCACGCCTCCACTCCCCGGCCCGCGCCACCTCCTCCCCTGGACGGGCCCCGATGACCGACACCTACGCGGACCTGCTGGCCTGCGAGGACCTGTTGCTGTTCGCCGGCGCGGCGATCTCCTCCACCGGACAGCGGGAGTTCCACGGCGACGCCGACGCCCAGCGCCTGTCCCTGGACTTCCTGCACGAATACGTGCACGGCACCCTCCCCGACCTGTACGCGCTGATGCTCGCGCTGCACGTCAACGACCACAACGCGACCCGGATCGTCCACACCCTGCTGTCGCGCCCCCGGTCCGAGGCCCCTCCCGAGGAGCGGGCGCGGGAGAACGGCCTGATCCGGCGACGGTTGGCGCTGATGCCGCCGCAGCGCGTGTACCGCCTGTTCGCGCGTCTTGCCGCCGAACGGGTCAACAACCGTCGCACCCGGGCGGTGATGCGCGACTGGATCGCCGGCCGCGCCTTGGACCTGGACGCCCTGAAGTACCGCGCCGGGTTGCGCGCCGCCGCCCGGCACGCCCGGGTGCCGCTGCCGGACGAGGTGGCCCGGTTCCTGTTCTCCGCCCCGGCCGCACGGCGCGCCCGCCCCTACGCCTCCTCCCTGTTGGAGGCGCACCGCCGCGCCCACTACGCGGCCCGGGACCTGTACGACCTGCCCTACAGCGTCGCCGAGGGTTTCGCCGCCCACCACCGGGTGCCGAGGGCGGTCTTCCTGGAGGGCATCGCCGCACGCGCCACCCGCGCCGAACGCCTGCGGCTGGACCGGACCGCGCACCGACACGGTCTGGCCCCGCCGCTCGCCGACCTGGCCTCGGTCCCGCTCCTGCGGCTGTGCTCCTACGTGCTCGCCCTGTCCCCGTCCGAACGCCGGGCCCGCCGCGCCGAGCTGGAACAGGCGCTGGAACGGGCCGCGCTGCGCACCGCCGGGCCCCTGGCGGGGACCTGGCCCCGCACCGCCGCCGTCCTGGACGACAGCCATTCCTCCACCGGTTCGCGCGCCCGCCGCGATCGTCCGCTGGCCCTGGCGTTGGCCTGCCATCACCTGGTGCGCGCCCTGGCCCCCGAGTCCTCCTCCCACTGGGTCTCGGGGCGCACCGACGCGCTCACCGCGCGCCCGCTGGGACCCACCCCGCTCATCGAGCCGATCCTGGACGCCCTGGAGACCGGACCCGCGCGGGTGGTGGTGGTCTCCGACGGGTACGACGACACCCCTCCCCTGCTCGCCGACGCCCTCACGCTGTGGCGGCGCCGGGTGGATCCGGACCGGTCGGTGACGATGGTGCACCTGTCCCCGGTGTGGGACGCCGACTCATCCGCCCCGCACCGCCTCTCGCCCGCCGTGCCCACGATCGGGCTGCACGACCCGGCCGTCCTGCCGTCCCTGGTGGAGTTGGCCCGCTTCGGCGAGGGCCGACTGGGGCTGTCGGAGCTGCGCGGTCACCTGATCACCACCGCCGACGCCCACCTGGGGGAGGGCTCGTGAACGCCGGCCGACACCTGTCCCTGGAGGGGATCACCACCGGCACCGCCCAGCGGTGGGGCGGCGTCCGGCTGGTGCCGCTGTCGCGCGCCGAGCCGGTTCCCGGGCTGCGGTTGCATCCGATGGCCGCCGAGGACGTGCGCGACGACCCGGCGCTCGCGGCTGAGTACGAGGACGCGGGGACCTGCTGCTACGTCCCGCACGCCTACGTTCTGACCTGGGACGGCGACCCCGAGCCCAGCGCCGCCTACGGCACCCGGCTGATCCCGCCGGGCCGGTCGTCGGCTCCTCGGCGCGTGCACCTGGACCTGCGGGGCCGCCGGGTGCGCGAATCCGTCCGGGGCCGGGCCCGGTTCCTGCCGATGCGGTCGGCGGTGGACGGGCTGCTGTCGCTGTTCGCGGGCGGACCCGAGATCGCCTGGGCGGAGTGGTCGCGGAGGCTGATCCGCGACGGGCTGTCCGCGCCCGCGTTGACGACCTACCTGGGCGAGGAGATCGAGGGGCTGGCCGAGGCGCTGCGGGTGTTCGAGATCCACCCCGACCAGTGCGGGGTGGCCGTGTACGTCGCGGACGTGTTGGCGTCGGTGCACCTGTACCCGCACCCGGACGACTACCGGGCGCTGCACACGAGCATGCTGCTCGACCTGTTCGGCGAGTCGTTGTACATGTACGGGCTGCTGCGGACCGGGGTCGCCCCGTTGTACGCGCCGCTGCGCGAACGCGAGGTGCGCTCCCTGGCGGACCTGCGGCGGGAGGTGGCGCGCAGCCGTGCCGGGACACGGAGCGGCCACGACTCCCTCATGGTGTCGTCGCTGACCGAGGGGCTCTACCGGAACGGCGGGGAGATCGCCTTCGGCCGCTGGGAGTCCCGCTCCGAGGGCGGCCCCCGGAGTCCGATGTTCCGCGTCGGATGGCTGGCCCCGGAGCCGACGCGCGGGGACGGGGCCCACGCCGGCGAGATCATCGTGGACGCGCACGGCCGCCCCGCCTACCTGAAGACGTTGCGGCTGTCGACCGGCCAGGTGCGGCGGGCCCGGCTGTTGTCCACGCTGCGCGAGGCCGACTGGCGGTCGGCGGAGGCCGCCGACTCGTTGGGGATCACCGAGTCGGAGCTGGTCGCCCGCCTGGACCGTACCGGGCTCGGCCACCTGCTCGCCCCGGGCCTGCTGGAGGCGCACCGCGCCGAACGCCGCCGCGCGGCCCGACGCTGACCGACCCGGACGAGGGGCTTCACGGTCGGTCGGCGGCGGCGCGGATACGGTGTTCGACGCCGTCCAGCAACCAGCCCAGGCCTTGTTCGAAGACCTCCTCGGCGTCCGGCCCCGGCTCGGTCAGCCGCTCGATCGCGGTGAACCGGCCGGGTTCCAGGTTCCGGGCCAGGTACTCCAGCTGCGCCTCGGACCGGCCCGCCCTGCGCGCGGTGCGGTCGGCCTCCACCACCCGGGAGGCGTGTCCGCGCACGTAGCCGTCCACGGACTCGATCACGGACAGCACCTCACGGTCGCTCAGCCCGGTGCCGTCGAACATCCGGATCGCCGAGTCCGTCCAGGCCAGCGCGCCCGGACCGATGGGGTGGTCCGCGGCCATGAGGTCCACCAGCCAGGGGTGGGCGCGGTAGCCGGCCAGGTCCTCGCGCGACTGGCGGGCCATCTTCTCCCGCCAGGTTCCGGGACGGGTGTGCGGCAGGGGGACCTCGGCGATCATCGTGTCGACCATGAGGGCCAGCAGCGCCGACTTGTCCGGGATGTAGGTGTACAGGGTGGCGGCCCCGACGCCCAGGGCGGCGGCGACGCGGCGCATGGACAGGGCGGCCAGGCCCTCCTCCTCCGCGATGCCGGTGGCGGCCTCCACCACGGCGTCGACCGTGAGCCGATGGCGGGGGCCGCGGCGGGGTGCGGCGATCCCGTGCCACAACAGGTCGAGGGTCGGCCTCGGATCATCGTCGATCACCACTGGCGCCTCCTCCGATCAACACGTACATTGAAATCCCGAACAGTGTACGGAGTTTTTTGGAGTCCGCCATGACCGACCCGCCCTCCCGTCCTCTCGTGACGGCGGTGCTCGTGACGTCCGCCGCCACCATCATCGCCCTGGGGGCCGCCGCCCTCGGCGACGACGGGACGACCGGCCTCGCGGTGCGCGCCCTGGTGTCGCTCCCCGCCACCGCGCTCCTGGTGTGGGCGGCCCTGCGCGTCACCGGGACCCCGTTCTCGGCCCTGGGGCTGACCGCGCCCGACGGTGCGCCGGCCGCGCTGACGAGTGCCGTCGCGGGCCTGGCCGCCGTCCTGGCGGGCGCGGCCCTCGTCCTGGGCGGGGCCCTGCTCCTCGGCGGAGCGACCGCCCCGACGATGACGGCGTCCCTGTGGCTCGCGATCCCGTTGCTCGTGCTCGCGGTGGTCCTGCCCGAGGAAGCGGTGTTCCGGGGCCACGTTCAGCACGCCCTGGGCCTGCGGTGGCGGGGCCTGTCGGTGGCCGCCGGCCAGGCGGCGCTGTTCGCGCTGTCCACGGCGGTCGTCCAAGGGGACGCGCGGAACCTCGCGATGCCCTTCCTCCTGGGCTTCCTCCTGGGTTACCTGCGGCTGCGCTCCGGAGCTCTGTGGAACGTGCTGGGGGTGCGCACGGGCCTGGTCGTCGCCGGGATCGTCGCCACCGGCACGGACCCGTCCCCGGGTTGGGAGATCGCCCTGGCCGTCGTCCCGGGCCTGGCCGCCGTGGGTGTGGTCCACCTGCTGCGCCCGGCCACCGGGGCCGCCGGCGGGGGTCTGGAGCCGCTACCGCGTCACCCGCTGTCCCAGAAGGGCGTGCTCTACGACGTGGGCTCCTCCTACCTGCCGGGACAGCACTCCCGGGAGCGGTGGCGGCCCGACGTGGTGGCCGAGGAGATACGGGTCATCGCCGAGGAACTGCGCTGCACCGCGGTCACCGTGTTCGGACACGATCTCGGCCGGCTGGAGGAGGCGACCCGCCTGGCGCTGGCGCGCGGGCTGTTCGTGTGGGTGCAGCCCCGTCTCGTCGACGGGTCACAGGACGAGATCGTGGAGCGGCTGGAGCGCGCCGCCGTGTTCTGCGAGCGGCTGCGCGCCGAACACCCGGACCGGGTCGGGCTCAACGTGGGCTGCGAACTGACCCTCTTCGCCCGGGGGATCATCCCGGGGCGTTCGTTCGGGGGCCGGACCGTCGCCCTGGGCGCGCTGTACCCGCTGAGGCCCCTGTTCGACGGAAGGCTGAACCGGCTGTTGCGACGCCTGGTGGACACCGCCCGCCCCCGGTTCTCCGGCCCCCTCACCTACGGGTCCGGGAGCTGGGAGGGCGTCGACTGGTCCCCGTTCGACATGGTGGGCGTCGACCACTACCTCGACATCACCACCCGGGGCGATGAGCGGGGCGGGCTGCGGACGCTGCGCCGCTGGGGCAAGCCGATCCTGGTCACCGAGTTCGGCTGCTGCGCCTACGAGGGCGCCCGGGAGGCCGGCGGGTCGGGGGCGGACATCCTCGACTGGCGCGACCTGGACGACCGGAAGGTGCGACCCGGGTACGTCCGTGACGAAAGGGTGCAGGCCGACGTCATCGAGGAACTGCTGGACGTGTACGAGACCGAGGACGTGCACGGCGCGTTCGTGTGCATGTTCATCGAGGGCGACTGTCGTTACTCCCCCGACCCCGACCGCGACCTGGACAAGGCGAGCTTCGGCATCGTGCGTCCACCGTCCCTGGAGTCGGGCCTGTCCCCCGACGACGGCCATTGGGAGCCCAAGGAGGCCTTCCACGCCCTCGCCCGCCGCTACGCCTCCCCCTGAGCACCGACGCGCCCCGGCCGAAGACACGGAAGGCGCCCCCGGCGCTCGGGGTGCCGGGGGAGGTCGGGACTCACCCGCCGTGCGACCGGGCGAAGCGCAGCATGTTGCCGGAGGGATCGCGGAAGGCGCAGTCGCGGACGCCGTAGGGCTGGTCGACCGGCTCCTGCATCACCTCGCCGCCCGCGGCGCTGATCCGCTCGAAGGTGGCGTCGACGTCGTCGGTCGCGAAGATGACGCCGCGCAGCATGCCCTTGGCCAGCAGCTCCGCCATGGTCCGCCGGTCGGCGGACGAGGCGTTCGGGTCCGCCAGGGGCGGCTCCAGGACGATGTCCACGTCCGGCTGTGCGGGCGATCCCACGGTCACCCAGCGCATCCCCTCGAACGCGACGTCGTTGCGCACCTCCAGGCCGAGCACGTCCCGGTAGAAGACGAGGGCCTCGTCGTGGTCGTCGACGGCGATGAAGCACTGCGAAAGGTTGATGTTCATGACCCCAACGCTACGGGCGGGACCCGGATCCGGCTTCTCGATTCCTGATCGGTCGCGTGTGGATCTTGGCGACGCAGGCCGGGACGGCGGCGCCGTGGTCGTGGTCGCGGGCCCGGTAGGCGCTCGGGCTCTCCCCGACCAGTTCGGTGAAACGCGAGCTGAACGACCCCAGCGACGTACAGCCGACCTCGAAGCAGACCTCCGTCACCGACAGGTCGCCCCGCCGTAGCAACGCCTTGGCCCGCTCGATCCGGCGGGTCATCAGGTAGCCGTAGGGCGTCTCGCCGAAGGCGGCGCGGAAGCTGCGCGAGAAGTGGCCCGATGACATGAGTGCTTCGCGTGCCAGCGCCGACACGTCGAGCGGCTGCGCGTGGTCGCGGTCCATCCGGTCGCGGGCCCGGCGCATCCGGACCAGGTCCTCCAGTGTCATGGGGCCACCCTCCCACACGGCACCGACCGTCGCCGCTCGCGTGCGGTGTCCTGCGGGTTCGAGCACGGCGCGGCCTCCCCGCGAGCGGTGCTGTCACCGCCGCCGTCGGCCGGGCCGCCCGTGTTCGCGGGCGGCCCGGAGGAGGGACGCGCCGCATCCGCCGTCACGTGCGTGAGGGGGCGGCGCGTCACCGCCCGTCTCGACCGGGCCCACCCGTCCGCCGCTGGTGGTCCGAAGGCGTGTTCCGCGCGACGCGGTGGTGATCGCTCAGGAGCCGGATCGAGATGACCAGTTCCAGCAGATCGGCGAAACCGCGCAGGTCGCATCCGGATCGCTCCGCGATCCGGTCCAGCCGGTAGTAGGCGGTGTTGACGTGCAGGTGCAGCTCCTCCGCCATGGCCTTGGCCCGCAGGTCGTGCGCCGCGTAGGCCAGCACGGTCTCCACCAGCGCCCCGTCGCGGGCCAGGTCCTCCTCGACGAAGCGCCGCAGCTCCGGCCGGATGAGCCGCAGGGCGGTCACGTCGTCGCGCAGGACGAGGTAGTCGAACACGGACATGAGCGACAACGGCACCAGGCCGGGGGAACCGCGCAGGCCGCGCCTGGCGACGCACGCCTCGGTGTAGGCCTCGGGTACCTCCGCGAGGCCGGGTCGGACCGTGCTCACGCCCACCGCCAGGTCGACCCCGCCGCGTCCGAGTTCGGACACGGCCCGGCGCACCCGGTCGACGACGGCATCGGAGGTGTCGGCCTGGACCGGGGCCAACCCGATCACCTCTTGTTGGCGGACGACCGTGAGCCCGGGTGAGGGCGGGGCGAGCGCCCCGCCCAGGGTGGCCGCGACCTCGGGCAGGGTCTGCCGCTCCGGCAGGGGGCCGACCGGGAACACGGAGGCGACGATGAGGTGGGCGCCCGGTTCCAGGCCCGCGGTGCGCAGGAGCGACCGTTTGGGCCCCGGGGGGACGTCGCGTCCCGCGAGGAGGTCCTCGAACAGGTCCCGGCGCAGGCGGTCGTGCTCGGCCACCTCGTTCCGCTGGGCGTCCAGGTAGGCCTCCGCCGCGACCGAACTGCCCACCTCGATCAGGTGCATCACGCGCCCGGCCAGCGACATCGCGGCGTCCCGCAAGTGTGGGTCGTCCCGCACGGCGGCGCTCACCCCGTCCCACAGGGTGAGCTGGCCGATGCGGAAGGCCTGGAGGAAGTCGGGGAGCGACACCCCCTGCCGGACCCGCTCGCGCGCCTGTTCCGCCGTGATCGGGAAGTCGGAGGGCACGACCGGCCGGTCCTCCTCGACGCTGGTCAGCAGCGCGCGGAAGACCAGTCCGACATGGGTGGTGAGATCGTCGCGCAGGTGCGGGTCCGCGCTGGCCCGGTAGGCGGGGACCTGCTCCCAGATCTCGGCGACGGCGTCCAGCGTGATCCGTTCCAGCGACGACTCCAACGCGCCGATGACACGTCGCAGCCCCGGTTCCCTCACGTTCGCCCCACCGACAGCCCTCTTCCGTATGCCGCAGGTCACCCTACGGTGATGGTAGCCCGCGTCACCCGCCGGAGGGCCCCGGAGCAGGACCGCGCCCACCCGGCGCCCACTCGGCGCCGATCCGGTCGAACTCGCCGGCGGCGACCCGGTCGATCCAGTCGGCGAGGTCGGCGACGACCTCGTCGCGGTGGGTCTCGTTGAACAGTTCGTGGTGGGCGCCCTCGTAGGTGCGGTAGAGGAGGTGCGCGACACCGGCCCGCCGGTAGCGCTCGACCAGGCGGTCGCTGTGGGCCAGCCCCTTGTTGAGCGGGTCCCGGTCACCGACGAACAGGTACAGCGGCAGGTCGACGGGGGCTCCGGAGGGGTCGGCCAACCGCGTCGCCGCCGCGGCCAGCCCGCCCATGCCCTCGTCGTCCAGGGAGAAGCCGCACAGGGGGTCGGCGATGTAGGCGTCCACCTGGGCGGGATCCCGGCTCAACCAGTCGAAGTCGGTCCGGGCGGGCTGGAAGGGCGCGTTCAGGGAGGCCATCACGTCGGGGCCCGCCTGGGCGAGGTCGGCCAGGAGCAGGTCCACGGCGGTGGTGCCGCACAGCGCGACCCCGTCCGCCAGGCCGGGGTGCTTCAGGAGGTACTGCTGGGCGGCGAAGGAGCCGAGGCTGTGGCCGACGAGCACCAGCGGCAGTTCGGGGTGCCGACCGCCGACGACGCGCGACAGTTCGGCGACGTCCTCCACCAGCAGGTTCCATCCGTCCTTCCCCAGGACACCGGGGCCCGCGTGCATGGTCGCCCCGTGGCCCCGGTGATCGTTCGCGTACACGGTGTACCCCCGCGCGTTCAGCGCCCGCGCGAGCGGGTCGTAGCGGCCGGCGTGCTCGCCCATGCCGTGGGCGATCTGGACGACACCGCGCGCCGGCCCTTCGGGCCGCCACTCGTGCACATGGATCCGCAGGCCGTCTCGGCCGGTGAAAGTGAACATCCTGGGCTCCTGTCGGGAACGGGCGGGTGCGGGGACGGGGACACCGTCCCGAAACCCGGCGTTGACGTTCACCCCATTCTCACCGTGCGGGACGCCCCGTCCCATGTGCGGCTTCACAGTTTCCCGAGCGCGTCCCTGGGATCGGGAACAGTCCGTCCGGGCGGTGGCGGAGCCCGCGTCAGAGGGCCGCGTCGCAGGCCTCTCGCCGCGATCACCTCCCCGAACACCGACCGGCGCTCGGGAGCGGCGTTCGGGGCCGGCTCGCAGGACCCGTTCCTTCCCCTGCACCGGGCGCGACACGGCCGCTGACCAGGCGCGGTCATCCGACCTTTCGCGGTTCACGTGTTCGAAATGTGCCCTGTGCACGCCTTGACCCGGTGACGCCGATCACTTATGTTCACCTAGAGAACACTTGTTCGCCAAGCGCACAATGCGCAGCCCACCCCCGTTGGAGTCCCGATGCGCCCCTCTACGGCCCTCCTCGCCGCCGCGACCACGGCGCTGCTGGCCGCCACCGCCTGCTCTCCCTCCGGAGAGGAGCCGGCCGAAGGAGAACTCATCACCGTCACCGCCGGCGTCATCCCGATCGTCGACGTCGCCCCCGTCCACCTCGGCGTCGAACAGGGCTTCTTCAGCGACCGCGGCATCGACCTGCGGCTGGAGGCCGGATCGGGTGGCGCGGCCATCGTCCCCGGTGTGGTCAACGGCGAGTTCGACTTCGCCTTCAGCAACGTCGCCTCCCTCATCGTCGCCCGCGAACAGGGACTGCCCCTGGTCGCGCTCGGCAACGGCGCCACCAGCGCGGGCGAACAGGGCGCCGACTTCGGCGGGGTGTTCGTCCTGGACGACAGCGACGTGACCGGCGCCGCCGACCTCGAAGGCCTGACCGTGGCCATCAACAACCTCAACAACATCGGCGACACCACCGTCCGCCAGTCCGTGCGCGTCGACGGAGGGGACCCCGGAGAGGTCGACTTCGTCGAACTGCCCTTCCCCGACATGCCCGCCGCCCTGGAGACCGGCCAGATCGACGCCGTCTGGGCGGTGGAGCCCTTCGCCTCCGTCATCCGCGAGGCCGGACACCGTGAGATCGCCTCCAACTTCGTCGACACCCACCCGGACCTGTCGGTGGCCGCCTACTTCACCTCCGAGGACCGATCGGCCCGGGACCCCGAACTGTTCGAGGACATCACCGCGGCCCTGGCGGAGTCCCTGACCTACGCCGAGGCCAACCCCGACGAGGTCCGCCGCATCCTGGGCACCTACACCGAGATCGACGAGCAGGTCATCGAACGAATGGTCCTGCCGCGCTTCCCGGAGGAGATCGACGAGGAGTCCGTGCGGACCCTGGCCGACCTCATGGTCACCGACGGCCTCCTCGACTCCGAGCCCGACCTGGACGCCCTCCTGCCCTGATCCGGGCTCCACCGAACGACACCCACCGATCCCGCCGCCCGCCCCGATCCCGTCCGTCCCTGGAGAGAACACATGACCGCTCGAAAGACCACTCCGTGGGTGCTCGCCGCAGGCGTCGCGCTCGCCCTCACCGCGACCGCCTGCGGCGCCGACGACGGCGCCGAGACCGCGGACGGCCTGACCCCCGTCACCGTGGGCGTGCTGCCGATCACGGCGGTCGCCCCGCTCTTCCTCGGAGTGGAGCAGGGCATCTTCGAAGAGCACGGCCTGGACGTGACCATCGAGACCGGCGGCGGTGGGGCGACCACCGTCCCCCGCGTGGTCAGCGGCGAACTCGACTTCGCCTTCGGCAACTTCGCCTCCCTCATCATCGCCCGTGAACAGGGGCTGCCCCTGACCGTCATCGCCAACGGCATGACCACCACCGGCGACGCCGACACCGACTACAGCGCCCTGGTCGTGCCCGCCGACAGCGACATCGCCTCCCCGGCCGACCTCGACGGCGCCACCGTGGCCATCGACAACCTCAACAACATCGGCGACACCTCGGTGCGCAACTCGGTGCGCGTGGCCGACGGCGACCCCACCGACCTCGACTTCATCGAGCTGGCCTTCCCCGACATGCCCGGCGCCCTGGCCAACGGGCAGGTCGACGCCGCCTGGGTGGTCGAGCCCTTCCTCACCGTCGCCCTCGAACAGGGCGCCACCCCGATCGCCGGCAACTTCGTGGACCTGCACCCGGAGCTGTCCATCGCCGGCTACTTCACCGGTGACGAGCTGATCGCCGAAGACCCCGAGACCGTCGACGCCTTCACCGAGGCCATGAACGCCTCCCTGGAGTACGCCGAGGCCAACCCCGACGAGACCACGGGGATCCTCACCGAGTACACCGAGATCGACCCCGAGCTCATCGACCGGCTGCGCTGGCCGCGCTTCCCGGCCGACATCGACCGCGACGCCCTGAACACCCTGGCCGACCTGATGGTCACCGACGGCGTCATCGACTCCGAGCCCGACCTGGACACCCTGATCCGATGAGCACCGCCACCGCACAGGCCCCGACCCCGGGCGGCGTCCGCCGCCCGGGCGTCCGGGCCCGCACCGCGCCCGACCGTCCGCTGCTGGGAACCCTGGGCATCCTCGCGCTGCTCCTGTCGTGGGAGGCCGTCCCGCGCCTGGGGATCGTGCCCGAGCGCTACTTCCCGCCGGTCTCGGAGGTCCTCACCACGCTCGTCGAGCGCGCCGGCACCGCGCCCTTCTGGGAGGCGGTGGGCCACACCCTGTACGGGTGGGCGCTGGGGCTGGCCATCGCCTTCGCCGCCGCCGTGCTCCTCGGCTTCGTCCTGGGCTCCACGCCCCGGGTGCGGGCCTTCACCACCTCCACGGTCGACTTCCTGCGCCCCATCCCCTCGGTCGCGCTCATCCCGCTGGCCGTGCTGATGTACGGCACCGACATCCGCTCCACCCTGCTCCTGGTGATCTACGCCTGCTTCTGGCTCATCTACATCCAGGTCCTCTACGGGGTCGCCGACGTCGACCCCGTCGCCGAGCAGACCGCTCGCTCCTACGGGCTGGGCCGGTTGTCGCGCATCCGTCACGTCGTGTGGCCCACCACGCTGCCCTACCTGATGACGGGGCTGCGCCTGGCCGCCGCGGTGGGGCTCATCCTGTCCATCACCGCCCAGCTGATCATCGGCTCGCCCGGGATCGGCCAGCAGATCACCAACGCCCAGCAGGGCGGCGCGGTGGCCCTGGTCTACGCCTGGATCGTGGCCACCGGCATCCTCGGCGTGGTCATCAACATCGGTGTGCGCGCCCTGGAACGCCGTGTCCTGCGCTGGCACACCTCCGTCCGAGGGGAGGCCGCGGCATGAGCCGTCCCACCGTCGACGAGGACCGGGAGACCACCCGGGAGACCGTCCCCGCGACCCCGACCGAACAGGAGTCCCCCGTGGCCCGCCCACCGCGGCGTCGCACCGGCGCCGCCCGGGCCGCCGGCCCGGCCCTGCGCACCGCGCACGTCCTGCTGCTGCCCACCGTGCTCGTCGGGGTGTACTGGGCCTTCACCGCCCAGCCCGGGGCCGGGTTCTACACCCCCACCCCGGACGCCATCGCCGTGGCCTTCGCCGAGCTGTGGTTCTCCGAGCGGTTCTTCGTCGACGTCCTGCCGAGTCTGGGCCGGCTGCTCGTCGGCTTCGCCGTCGCCGCCCTCATCGGGATCGCCCTGGGGACACTGCTGGGGCTGGACGCGCGCGTGCGCGCCACCGTGGAACCCGTCCTGGAGTTCCTGCGCGCCATCCCGCCGCCCGTCCTGGTCCCGCTCATGATCATGCTGGCCGGGATCGACGACGGCATGAAGATCATGGTCATCGTCTTCGGGTGCGTGTGGCCGATCCTGCTCAACACCGTCGAGGGCGTGCGCGCCGTGGACCCGGTGCTGGCCGACACCGCCCGCTGCTACGGCGTCACCGGGACGACCCGACTGCGCGTGCTCGTGCTGCGTTCGGCCTCGCCGCAGATCATGGCCGGCCTGCGCCTGTCGCTGGCGCTGGCCATCATCCTCATGGTGATCAGTGAGATGTTCGCCAGTTCGAGCGGGCTGGGTTTCGCGATCGTGCAGTTCCAGCGCACCTTCGCCATCCCCGAGATGTGGGCGGGGATGGTCCTGCTCGGCATCATGGGCTTCGCGCTGTCGTCCCTCTTCGAACTCGTCGAAGGCCGCGTCCTGGGCTGGTACCGGGGTTCGCGCGCCGCGCACCGGGGAGAGTGAGCGCAATGCACGCAACGGACAGAACAGATGGAACAGACGAAGCGACACGGAACCACCGAGGAGAGCGTCCCACCATGCTGAAGGTCACCGGCCTCCAGAAGATCTACAACGGAGGCTCCACCGCGGTGGAGGCCGTCCGCGACCTGACCTTCGAACTCGCCGAGGGCGAGCTGGTCTGCCTGGTCGGTCCGTCCGGCTGCGGCAAGACCACCCTGCTCAAGTGCATCGCCGGGCTCATGACGCCCACCGGCGGCACCGTGGAACTGGCCGGGGAGCCCGTCCTGTCCCCGCCGCCGGGCATGGCCGTGGTCTTCCAGGAGTACGGGCGCAGCCTCTTCCCCTGGATGAGCGTGCGCGCCAACGTCGAACTGCCGCTCAAGGAGAAGAAGCTCCCCAGGGCCCGCCGAGAGGAACTGGTCACCGAATCCCTGGAGGCCGTGGGACTGACCGCCTTCTCCGACTCCTACCCCTGGCAGCTCTCGGGCGGCATGCAGCAGCGCGTGGCCATCGCCCGCGCGATCGCCTACGAACCCCAGGTGCTGCTCATGGACGAGCCCTTCGCCGCCGTGGACGCCCAGACCCGCGCCGACCTCGAAGACCTGGTCCGCGAGATCTGGCAGCGCCTGGGCGTGACCGTCCTGTTCGTCACCCACGACATCGATGAAGCCGTCTACCTGGGCGAACGCGTCCTGGTGCTGTCCAATTCGCCCACCGTCGTCCAGGATGATGTCACCGTCGACCTGCCGGCGGAGCGCGACCAGCTCGGCACCCGACAGGACGAGCGCTTCACCCGGCTGCGCGCCCGGGTCTACGCACAGATCCAGCAGGCCAAGAAGGGCACCGCCCCGGCCCCCGCCTGAGCGCGCCCGCGTCTCTTCGCCTTCCACCCGCCCTACGACGCAGAAGGAGAGCACACCGTGAGTCTGCTCGATGCCCGGGAGTTCACCTCCGCCATCTTCACCGGCACCTGGACCCACGCCAAGGGGGGCGACGCCGAGGTCGTCTCACCGTCCTCGGGCACCGTCCTGGGGCGCATCGGCATCGCCGGGGCCGACGACGTCCGCGAGGCCGCCGAGCGCGCCGCCGGAGCCCAGCGCGGCTGGGCGGCCGCCACCTTCGAGGAGCGCGCCGCCGTGCTGCGCCGGGCCGGCGACCTGTTGCGGACCCACGAGGCCGAGATCATCGACTGGTTGCGGCGCGAGGGCGGCGCCGCCGCGGGGATGGCCGGTTTCCAGGTGCACGTGGCCGCGGAGGAGTGCTTCGAGGCCGCCGCCCTGGCCTCCCAGCCCCACGGGGAGATCCTGCGCACCGCCAAGCCCCGGCTGAGCTTCTCCCGCCAGGTCCCGGTGGGCGTGGTCGGGGTCATCGCCCCGTTCAACGTGCCCCTCATCCTCGGTATCCGCTCGGTCGCCCCGGCCCTGGCCCTGGGCAACGCCGTGGTCCTCAAGCCCGACCCGCGCACCGCCGTCTGCGGGGGCGCGGTCCTGGCCGAGGTGTTCCGTCGGGCGGGCGTGCCCGAGGGGGTCCTCCAGGTCCTGCCCGGCGGGGTGGAGGCCGGTGAGGCGCTGGTCGCCGACCCGCACGTGCGCGTCATCTCCTTCACCGGCTCCACCCCGGCCGGGCGCAAGGTCGGCGAGGCCGCCGCCCGCCACCTCAAGCGCGCCCACCTGGAGCTGGGCGGCAACTCGCCGCTGGTCATCATGGACGACGCCGACGTGGACGCGGCCGCCTCCATCGGCGCCTGGGGCTCGTTCCTGCACCAGGGGCAGATCTGCATGACCACCGGGCGCCACCTGGTGCACGAGTCCATCGCCGACGCCTACGTCGAGAGGCTCGCCGCCAAGGCGGAGGCGCTGGCGGTCGGCAGCACCGAGGAGGACGGCGCCGCGCTCGGCCCGATCATCGACGCCTCCCAGCGCGACAAGATCCACGGCCTGGTCACCTCCAGCGTGGAGGCGGGGGCCGAACTGCGCGCGGGCGGCACCTACCGGGACCTGTACTACCGGCCCACCGTCCTGGACCGGGTCACCCCCTCCACCCCGGCCTACGCCGAGGAGGTCTTCGGCCCCGTCGCGCCGGTGGTCCGCTTCTCCACCATCGAGGAGCTGGTCGAGCTGGCCGGTTCGAGCGAGTACGGGCTGTCCCTGGGAGTGGTCACCTCCAACCCGATGCGCGGCCTGGAGATCGCCGACCGCGTTCCCAGCGGCATCGTGCACATCAACGACCAGACCGTCGACGACGAGGCGGTCGCGCCCTTCGGCGGTGTGGGCGACTCCGGCACCGGGTCGCGCTTCGGCGGGACCCGGGCCAACCTGGAGGCCTTCACCGAGACCCAGTGGGTCACCATGCAGGCCGACCCCGCCCGTTACCCGTTCTGAGGCGTGTCCTGCGAGCCCGATCACGGCCCGTCCGCGTGCGGACGGGCCGGTCGGGTTCCCTCTCCCTCTCGCGTTCTCGCAGGTGAGGGCCCAGGAGGCGAGAACATACACGGGCCGATCGCCATCAAGGCGACCTTTCGGAAACCCCCGGTGCCACGAGCGTGACCCTTGGTATTTTCCCTCTGTCCGGCGGCCTCGTCCGGACGCACCGAGGAGAGGACGTTCGATGGGCTCGCCCCGCGCACAGTTGGCACGACACCTGCCCGAGGCCTATGCCGAACTGGCCCGCCTCGGCGCGGTCGTGGACGCCGCACTCGACGCGGACCTGCACACCCTCGTCAAGCTCCGGGCCTCCCTGCTCAACGGCTGCGCCTTCTGCGTCGACACGCACACCCACGAGGCCCTCAAGTCCGGCCTGTCCCCGCAGCGCGTGTCCCTCGTGGCCGCCTGGCGTGAGGCGGGCGACCACTTCACCGAGGTCGAGCGCGCCGTCCTGGAACTCGTGGACGCCCTCACCCGGGTCGGTGAGAACGGCCTCCCCGACGACGTGTACGCGAAGGCCTCCGCGCACCTGTCGGAACGGGAGACGGTCGCCCTCATCACCGCCGTCGGCCTGATCAACCTCTACAACCGCCTGGGCGTCGGTACCGGCATGACCCCGCCCGTCCGCTGACCGCGCGGGACGTCGTCGGACTCGCCATCGCGATCGTCGGCGCCGCCCCCGCGCGGGCCGGCGGTCCCGGAACGCCTCATCGCGGGAGAACGCGCCGCCCCGGGCCCTGGCCGCCCGCCCTCGCGGGGGCGGGCCGGTGCGGCCCGCCCCGGGGAACTCACTCGGGGCGCCGCCCCTGCACGGAGTAGATCACGCAGGAGCAGGCCCGGAACCCGGGATCGGCCAGCAGGTCCCGCACCCGGGCCAGCCGTTCGTCCGTCATCCCCTCGCGCACGAACGCGTCGCGCAGGTGCCGGGTGTGGTGGGAGATGAGGTGAACGCCCGGGGAGTCGGCGTCCCAGGACTCCACGTACGGGCGCGGGTCGACGTCGACCAGCCCGGCCCGGCGCATCGCCTCTCCGGCGTTGCGGCCCCACGCGGGGTCGGCCCCCGCCCGGGTCATCAGCCCGATCTTCGCCGCCAGGAACTCCTCGTACAGTTCACGGGCCTCGGGGTCGGGCATGAGCAGGGACGGCCCGTAGGTGATGTCGAACTCGTCGAGTTGCAGCACCCCGCCCGGTTTGAGGGCGCGCACCAGCCGGTCCAGCACCTCGACGCGTTCGGGCAGGTGCAGCAGCACCAGACGCGAGTGGACGAGATCGAAGGCCGCCTCCGGCAGCGGGTCGCGGGTGACGTCGTGCCGCCACACCTCCAGCCCTTCGGCCGGGGCGATGTGGTCGGGTTTGACGTCGGTGGCGATGACCCCGCCGCCGGGGGCGACCCGCCGCGCCAGCCAGTGGGCGACACCGCCGCCCCCGGCGCCCACCTCCAGGCAGCGCCACCCGGGACCGACCCCGGTCTCGGCGAGCCTGCGCGTGGTCAGGGGGTCGTAGGCGGCGGCCAGGAACCGGTGCTGGTCGTGGGCGTTCTCGTTGTGGTTGTCGAACACGTAACCGGGTTCGACGGTGACGGTGTCCGTCATCGTGGGCCTCCTGAGAGTACGGTCGGTCGGGCGCGGACCGCCTCGGTCGCCATCCGGGTCAGGGTGGACGTGCACACCTTCCCCGTCGGGCCGAGCGGCAGCGCGGGCAGGAACAGCACGTGTTCGGGCAGGGCGCGGACGTCCACACCGTGCCGGTCGCGCAGGTGGGAGAGGAGCGCGCGGGGCGTGGGCGGGTCCACCCCGGGCAGTGGGCAGACGCAGGCGCACATCCGCTCGCCGAGATCGGGGTCGGGCACCGGGACGCACTGCACGTCGCCGAGCGAGGGATGGGCGGCCAGGGCGCGCTCCACCTCCGCGGGGAAGAGGGTGACGCCGCCCCGGATCACCGTGCGGCGCAACCGGTCCACGACCCACAGGGTCCCGTCCTCGTCGAGGCGGCCGGCGTCGCCGGTGCGCACCCACCCGCCGGCCCCGCGCCGTCGCGCGTCGAGTTCGGGGGCGGCGACGTGGCACAGGGGCGTCATCGGGCCCCGGGCCAGGACCTCGCCGACCTCCCCGGTCGGCAGCGGTCGGCCCCGGGGGTCGCACACCCGGATCTCGGCGACCTTCGGGTCGGGTCGACCGGCCATGCCGGGTTCCCACGCCCCGGGGTCGTGCGCGGTGTGGCAGTTGACCCCGTCGGTGGAGCCGTAGACGTTGACCACCGGCCGCCCGAAGCGCCGTTCGCACAGGTCGCGGACGTCCCGGTGCAGGGGCGCGCCGCTGGACACGAGTGCGCGCAGGGACGAGGTGTCGACGGTCTCCTCCACCAGGGCGGTACGCCGCAGCATGGTGGGCACGCCGATCAGGTGGGTGGGCCGGTGGCGTTCGACGGCGCGCAGGACGGCGGCCGGGTCGAACCGTCCCGGTAGGACGAGGGTCGCTCCGAGCCGGATCAGGGAGACGATGCCCAGGGATCCGAAGGAGGAGGCCAGGGGGACCGGGATCAGGGCGCGGACGGTGTCGCCCAGCAGCGCACGCGCGTAGTTGCCCCGGCCCCCGGCCATGGCGTCGTGGGAGTAGGCGACCATGCCCGGTTCGCCCTCCGACCCCGAGGAGATGAGGATGCGCGCGGGCGACGCGGGATCGGGACGCGCCGGTTCGGGCGCCCTCGCGTCCGCGTACGGCCCGTCGGGATCCAGCGCCCCGGTGTCGACGCACCAGACCGGCACGCCCTCCAGGTCCTCGCCCCGGTCGGTGACCACGAGCGCGGCGCGGGATCGGCCCACCAGGGAGAGCGTGTCGACGCGGGAGCGCCCGTGCGGGATCGGCAGGGCGACCGCGCCCAGGGCGGCGATGGCGAGTTCGACGGCGATCGCGTCCCGGCCGTCGGGCAGCAGGACCCCGATGACGTCGCGTTCACCGCACCCGTGGGCGGCCAGGCCGGCGGCGGCCCGCAGGGCCCGCGCGGCCAGCCCGGCGCGGTCCAGGCCTCCGCGCCCGTCCACGATCGCCTCGTGCGCGGGATCGGCGCGCACCGTGTCCAGGAACAGGGAGTACAGGTCCCGTCCCGGGCACAGTCCTTCCCGGACCCACCGCGCCCGCAACCCGGCGGGCACCAGGTCGGGCAGGACCAGTCCCGCCGTGGACGTCCAGGTCATCGGGCGCCCTCCCCTTCCAGTGTGGTGAACGTCCACGGGGCGCGGGGCAGGGCGACCCCGTGGACCGTCGTGAAGGCCGCCGGGAAGGCCTCGGCCACCGACACCGGATCCGCGACCGGGGGTGTGCCGGCCCGGGGTCGGTGGGCGGTCCCGCGTCCGGCCAGGCGCAGCAGGCGGGCGGCGTCGACCAGCGAGGTCCGGGCGCTCGCGCCGACGCCCGCGCGGGCGCGCGTCAGCAGACCGGCCAGGGCGGCCTCGGCGGCGATCATTCCGCCGAGGACGTCGGTGAGGGTGACCAGGGACGGGGCGGGGTCCGCGCCGTCGGACAGCAGGTCGGCGATCCCGCCGTGGGCCTGGACCAGGAAGTCGGTGGCCGGGGTCCCGGGGTCGGGTTCGCCGCCGGCCCACCCGTCGGCGTGGACGCGCACCAGCCCCGGGGCGCGGGCGGCGAGGTCCTCGGCGCCCAGGCCGAACCGTTCGGCCCGGCCGGGCGGCCAGTTGTAGAGCAGCACGTGCCCGTCGACCGCCAGGTCGACCGCCGCGCGACGGCCCCCGGCGCTCTTGAGGTCGCACTCGGCCGCGTCCTTGCCCCGGTTGAACGCGGCGAAGCGGGCCGAGAGCCCACCGGCCAGGGGCGGGACACCGCGCATGGGGTCTCCGCCCGGCGGTTCGACGCGCACCGTGTCGGCGCCCAGCAGGGTCAGCAGGAGTCCGGCCAGCGGCCCTTGGACCCGGTTGGTGGCCTCCACCACCCGCAGTCCGGCCAGCGGTCCCGTGGGCGACCACGCCGGCAGGGCCGGTGCGGGCGGCACGTCGACGGCGTGCGGTCGCCACGTCGACGCCGACCCGTCGTCGGTGACCTCGGCCATCGGGCGCAGGGGGACCGCGCCCACACCGCACTCCCGGGCGGTGTCGCGCACGACCTCGAACGGCAGGGACGCGAGGGTGGCGAACAGCGCGGCGGGCAGCGGGCACATCGCCGTGGCGAACCGGCGCTGGAACGGCGCCCACCCCGTGGCGATCGCGTCCCGGGGGGCGTCCAGCGTCCGCCAGAACCGCAGCCACGACTCGGGGTCGAGGGTCTCGATCTCGAAGCGGATCCCGTCGGCGGAACGGAAGGGCGGCGGTTCGCCCGTCTCCGGGAGGAAGGCCCTCCCCCGGGTGGCGGTGGCCTCGGCGACGTAGGGGGCGACCGCGAGCAACGCAGCCCCGGCCACCGACACCGATCCGCGCAGCGCGGGCCCCCCGCGTTCCAGGACCAGCGCCGCCGCCGTCACCGCCTGGGCCGTCAGCACCCCGGCGCACACCGACGCGTAGTCGACCGGCAGGAACCGGGGGCCGCCCCGGGCCCGGCCGTGCAGGTGCGCCAGTCCGCACGCCGCCTGGACGTCGCGCTCATCGGTCAGGGGGACGTCGGGGGTGGACCACGCGACGTCGCACCCGGAGGTCGCCCCTCCGGTCCCGAGCAGGTCGATCCGCCCGGCGGACGCGGTCGCCGGGGGCGCCCCGTCCACCCGCTCGACCGCGCAGCCCAGCGCCCGCAACCGGGACACCGCGACCCGTACCGGCACCGTGTCGCCCACGGCCCGCACGGCGGTCCCCGCCAACGGGGCGGCGGTGACCGCCGTCGCGGTCACGTCCACCGTCCCGTCGCACGGGTGTGGGAGGGCAGTCCCAGAGCCTCGCGCAGCGCGGCGCGCCGGACCTTGCCGGTGCCGGTGCGCGGCAGGTCGTCCCAGGTGAGGACCACGGGGTCGGCCATCGTCGGCAGGTCGACCACGGCCTCCTTCCACACCCCCGGGTCCAGGGTGCCGTCCTCGGTGGCCACGACCGGGACGGGCGGCCCGTCGGCGACCCCCAGCACGACGCACTCCAGCACCCGGGGCAGGCGTTCGTCCACGACGTCCTCGATCTCCAGGCAGCCGCCCTCGGCCAGGGCGTCCACCTCCCGGTCCACCAGCCGGACCGCGCCGGTGCGGTCGATGGAACCGATGTCGCCGGTGCTCCACCACTGGCCGACGAGCTTGTCCCGCCAGCGTCCCTCTTCGCCGACGTAGCCCGGGCACAGGGCGTCGGTGCGACAGAACAGCAGGCCGGGCGTGCCCGGCGGGACGGGGAGCAGGGTCGCGGGGTCGACGGCGCGCAGCCGGGTCCGACCCGGGATCGGGCGCCCCAGATCGCGGGTGGTGGGTCCGGGCCCCTGTCGTTGGGACAGCGATCGGCGGGTGAAGAAACGGAAGGTCAGCGGCCCCGTCTCGCTCTGGCCCCACCCCTGCATCCACACCGGGGCGCGCCGCTCGCTGGCGTTGAGGAACGCGCGGACGGTGGAGGGGTGCACGGCGTCGAAGGTGCTGACGAACAGGCGCACCCGCCGCAGTCCCTCCCCCCGCTCGTCGAGGTGCCGCTGCCAGCGCACCAGGGTGGAGGGCTGGGCCTCCAGGGTGGTGGGGCGGTGCAGGCGCAGCGCGGGTCCGGCCTCGTCCCAGTCCGGTGAGGTGATCACCGAGATCGCCTCGGGGAACAGCCACAGCACCCCCGCGGTCCAGGCCAGGGCCCGGCCGTGGGCGAAGGAGATCGAGGAGGCGACGGTGTCGTCGCGGCGGCTGCCCAGGATCGGCCACCGGTGCGATTCGAACCCGGCCAGCCGGCGCATGATGGTGCGGGTGGAGTGCACGACCAGTTTCGGGACACCGGTGGTCCCGGAGGTGTGCATGATCGCCAACGGGGCGTCCAGGTGCGGACGGCGCGGCGGGGGCGCGGTGCCGCCGCGCACGTCGCCGAGGGAGAGCGCGCCCTCGACGATCCCGTCCACGACCAGGGTCCGGGCGGCGTGGGTCGAGGGGTCGTGGCCGGCGTCCCGCGCGCCTCGGAGCAGGGCGGTGTCGGTGACCAGCAGCGCCGGGTCCAACCGTCGCAGCAGGGTCTCCAGGGTGCGCGGCGCCAGGTGCGCCGACAGCGACGCGGGCACGGCGCCCAGGCGCGCGGCGGCGCAGGAGAGCAGCACGTAGTCCCAGTGGTTGCGCTTGACGATGGCGACGCGGTCGCCCGACCGCACCCCCGCCTCGGCGAACCACCCGGCGGCCCGGCGCACCAGGGAGGACACGGCCGGCACGTCGAGTTCGACGCCCGCCTCCGGGGCGATGTCCAGGGGCCGGCTCAGCCGTACGGCGGTGGTGGACCCGCGCGCGGCCATGTCGTCGAAGAGGGTGCCCAGGTGGATGGGCTTGTTCAGCGGTGTCACGAGGCCTCGATCAGGGTCGGTTCGCGGGTCGCGGCGAGGAAGGCCGAGGTACGTTCGGCGGCGGTGAACGCCGATGCCACCGCCCCCTCGCTGCACGGGCGCAGCGAGATCCAGTCCCCGGCGTAGTCGACGGCCGCCGGGGGGCGGGCGACGAAGGCGGGGCGGGCGGCCAGTGCTCGGGGCTCGGGCAGGGGCAGACCGTGCCGGAAGCGGTGCACGACCGACCCGCGCACGCGCGCGCCCACGCCGGGCAGGACGTGTTCGGCCCGCTCGACGAGCCCGCGGACGACCTCGTCGTCGGGGGCGTCGAGCAGTTCCCCCACCCCGGTGGGTGCGGCGATCAGGGAGACCAGGCCGCGCCCGCGCGGTGCCCGGCCGGGGTGTTTGGCGTGGTCGAGGGTGACCACGCCGAGCAGGGGGTCGCCGGGGACCAGGACGGCGAAGCCCCGGCGCGCGCCGCGCGGGGACAGCGGCGCGTCCAGCATCAGGGACAGTCGGAGCATCGGCGCGTACCCGCAGGCCGCCAGGTACGCGCGTTCCGCCTCCGGCGCCCCGGGGTGGAGACGGGCGGCGACGGGGGCGGGTACGGCCAGGACGGCCGCCCGGGCGGTGAGCGCGCCCTCGGGCGAGTCCAGGCGCACCCCGTCCGGGCCGGGGACGACCCCGGTGACCGGGTGGCCGGTGCGCACGTCGAGCCGGTCGGCCAGGGTCCGGGCGAGGGTGTCCATCCCGTCCCGGTAGGTGCGCCAGGTCGCGGTGCTGCCGGAGGCGACGAGGTGGGCGGCGAAGGGGGCGGCGGCCGCCCGGTCCAGGGACCAACCGAAGAACCCGGCGGCCAGCGGGCCCAGGAGGCGTTCGCGCAGCTGCGGGTGGTGGGGACGCAGGAGGTCGGCGACGGTCGACTCCCCCAACACGGCCTTCTCGGGGTGCTCGGGGTCCAGTCCGGCCCGCTCCAGGCGCAGTCGCAGACGCATCAGGTCGAGGCGGGCGCGCGGTGACAGTCCCATTCCGGTGAGCAGGCCCAGGGGGCGGCCGGCGTGGCGGCGGGACCGTCCGCCGCACCACACCGACAGGGCGTCGCGCACCCGGGGGATCGCCTCGGGGTCGGTGTCCAGTCCCATGGCGCGGATGAGCCGCCAGGTCGCCGGGTAGGCGTCGGCCGAGGGGATCATCTCGGCGCCGGTGTCGATGAGGTGGCCGTCGGTGCGCAGGGTGCGCGTCCGGCCGCCCACGGCGTCGGCGGACTCCAGGACCCGGACCGTGTGTCCGGCGGCGGCCAGCAGGTGCGCCGTGGCCAGTCCGGCGGGGCCGGCGCCCACCACCGCCACGTCGATCGACGTGCTCACAGCGCCTCCGGGAGGAACGGGGCGACCAGGTTGGCGCCGATGAGCAGCACGACCGTGGCCCGGTGGGTGTGGATGGCCAGGCGGCGTGCGCGCAGGATGTCGCCGAGGACGAACCCGATGAAGAGCTGGGCCACCCTCAGCCCGATGACGGGCAGCAGGGCCAGGGGGAACCACCACGGGGCGATGCCGAGCAGGTGGGAGCCGGTGACCAGCAGCGTCTCCGCGACGGTGAGCGCGATGATGAAGACCATGTTGACGCGCGGTGAGACCTGCGCGGCGACGGTGATCCGTCCGGCGGACCGGTCGCCGTCGGCGTCGTTGGTGTTGGAGTACAGGCCGAAGATCATCGGGCCGCCCCCGAAGATCAGCGCCTGGACGATGACGAACCCGTCGATGTGCCCGACGAGCAGCCCGTAGGGCACCAGGACCCAGCCCACGCCCAGGCCGATGAGGAAGATCTCCTGGAAACCCCGGTAGCTGATCTTCAGCCCCCAGGAGTACTGGACCGACGCGACCAGGCACAGCGCGGCACCGACGACGGCCCACAGCGGCCGGTGCGGGGCCAGCGCCACGACCAGGGTCCACAGCACCACGCTCGCGACGGTCGCCGCCCGTCCGAAGCGCAGCGCCTGGGGTTCGGTGAGGGTCCCGGCGACCAGGGGTTTGCGGGCCAGTCGGCGGCGCGCGGCGTCGGAGCCGTAGTTGGCGGCGTCGGAGCCGTCCCGGTAGCCGGTGACGTCGTCGAAGGAGACCATGGCGGCCACCACCGCGATCTCGGCGACCAGGATCAGCAGGAGGAGACCGACCGTGTCGACGCGCGCCCCCAACAGGGGCAGCGACATGGCGAACACCAGCGGCAGGCCGATGTAGTAGTCGACGATGTCGAGTTTGGCCAGCCGGGCGTAGGTGCCCACGGTGGGACGCCGTGGAGCGGCCGGGACCGGCGGGGCGGGCGGGGTCTCCGAGACCGGCGGGCCCATCGGGACCAGCGGGGCCCCCGAAGCGGGCGACCCCATCGAGGCGGCCGGGTCCAGCGAGTCGGGCGGGGTCTCCGAGACCGATGGGCCCACCGGGGCCACCGGGGCCCCCGAGACGGGCGACCCCTCCGGAACGGGCGCACCCATCGGGTCGGGTGAAGCCACCGGAGTGCCCGGGGCCGGGGCGGTCGGGGCCTCCGAAGCCAGCGGTGCCACCGGGTCGGGCAGGGCCATCGGAGTCGTCGGGGTCGTCGGGGCCTCCGGGACGGGCGGGGCCTCGGGCGCGGGCGGCGCGGTCGTGTGGTCGGTCATCGCTTCCTTCCGTGGGCGAACGCGCGGACGGCGGCGGCCACATGCTCGACGTGGGCGTCGGTCAGGTGCGGGTACAGGGGCAGGGAGATGTTGCGGCGCGCCGCCTCCCGCGCCCGGGGCCAGGGCCGACGGGACCCGTCGAGGTCGGCGTGCGGGGCGAAGGCGGGCTGTTCGGGCAGGATCCTGGGGTAGTAGACGTGGGTGTCGATCCCCTCGGCGGCCAGGTGGTCGCGCAGCCCGTCACGGTCCTCGCACAGCAGTGTGTAGACGTAGGGGAACCGGCCGTCCCCGCCCACGGGGGGCGCGACGACACCGGCCTCGGCCAGGTCGGCGAACCGTTCGGAGTAGTACGAGCAGATCTCCGTGCGGCGGGCGACGCGCGAGGGGAGGCCGGCCAGGCGGTGCGACTGGAAGGCGGCCATCACCTCGTCGAAGCGGCTGTTGTGGCCGACGTGGTGGTGCAGGAAGCGGTTGCGGCCGTCCTGGCCGTGATTGCGGAGCATCCGCACCCGCCCGGCGAGCTCGGCGTCGTCGGTGAGGACCACACCGCCCTCGCCCGGCATTCCGAAGACCTTGACCTGCACGAAGGAGTACACCCCGGCGTCGCCCCACCGTCCGGCGGGACGACCCGCGAGAGAACCGCCCTGGGCGAGCGCGGAGTCCTCGATGAGCCGCACCCCCGCTCGGGAGGCCAGGTCGCGCAGGCGCGGCATGTCGGCCATGACGGAGAACATGTGCGCGGGCATCAGCGCCCGGGTCCGGTCGGTGACGAGCGTCCCGGCGTGCCCGGGGTCCATGGTCAGTGTCACCGGGTCGATGTCGGCGAACACCGGGACCGCTCCCCGGGACAGGACGGTGCTCGCCAACGGGGCGCACCCGAAGGCGGGGACGACGACCTCGTCGCCGGGCCCGATGTCCACGGCGGCGAGGATCAGGGTGAGCGCGGAGGTCCCGCTGGAGCAGGCCACGACGTCGGTGGAGCCCAGGGAGGCGCGCAGCGCGTCCTCGAACCGGGCGGTGCGCCGGCCCAGGATGAACTTCTGTTCGGGGTCGGTGCCGACCTCGTACAGCGTCGCCAGGAGGGCCTCGCGGTCGGTCTCGAAGAGGTCGGGCGGGAAGAACGGAATGGTCCGTTCGACGGTGACGGTCATCGGGACCCCCCGGTGAGGAAGCGTTCGATCTCGTCGCAGACCCGGTCGACCCGGTCCTCGGTCAGGTCCGCGTACAGCGGCAGGGCCACGGCCGAACGGCACACCGCCTCGGCGCGGGGCAGGTCGCCCGACCGATGTCCCAGGTGGGCGAAGCACGGTTGCAGGTGCAGCGGGCGCGGGTAGTAGACCTCGGTGCCGATGCCGGCGGCCGTCAGGTGGGCGACGAGGCCGTCGCGGTCGTCCACCTCGATGAGGTGGACGTAGACCACCCGGTCCTCGCCGGGGCGGGCGGCGGTGTCGCCGGGGACGGCACGGACTCCGGGCAGGTCGCGCAGCCGGTCGTCGTAGCGGCGTGAGAGCGCGGCGCGGTGTTCGATGTCGGCGTCGAGGCGGGTGAGCTTGGCCAGCAGCACGGCGGCCTGGAGGTCGTCCATCTTGCTGTTGCCGCCAATGACGACCGTCGGGTTGGAGATACCGGGGAAGGCCGCCAGGGTGCGTCCGGAGCGGCCGTGGTGGCGCAGCATCCGCGCGGTGTCGGCGATGGCGTCGTCGTCGGTGAGCAGCGCCCCGGCGTCACCGACCGCCCCCAGCGTCTTGGCGGGGAAGAAGGAGAGCACACCGCCGACGCCGAGCAGACCGGCGTGCACGCCGTTCGCGCGCATGCCGATGGCCTCGGCGCTGTCCTCCACCACCGTCAGCCCGTGGGCGCGGGCGACGCGACCGACGCCCTCCATGTCGGCGAGCCGGTCGAAGAGGTGGACGGGCATGACCATGCGGGTGCGCCCGGTGACGGCGGCCGCGACCGAATCCGGGTCGATGCCGTACCCGCCCTCCTCGATGTCGGCGAAGACGGGGACCCCGCCGGCGTGCACGACGGCGGTGGCGGTGGCGACGAACGTGTAGGCCGGGACGATCACCTCGTCGCCGGGGCGCAGCCCGGCGGCGCGCAGGAGCAGGACGAGTGCGTCGGTCCCGGAATTGACGCCGACGACGTGTCGGGCACCGGTGTAACGCTCCAGTGCCCGCTCGAACCCGGCGACCATGGAGCCGTGGGAGAATTTACCGTCGTCCATGACGCGGACACAATTTCCCTCGATCTCCGACCATAGTCTTCGAAAGGTCTCCGACTGATCGAAGAAAGGTACGTCCGAGCGCCTCCCGTTCCTTTCTCCGGTGACCGGCGGGGGGAGAGTCGACTTCATGTGTTCCGTTCCACGAAAGGGGTCGGGGGGCCCGGCCGCACTCGGGTCGCGGCCGGGCCGGAAAGGATCGTTACCGCAGGTGGGTCAGACGCCCAGGAGCGGGATGTCGTTCTTGCCGAGGTGGTAGTCGCGCACCGCGGCGACCAGCTCGGTGACACTGAGGGAACCGTTGCCGTCGGTGTCGATCTCCTGGAAGGCCTCGTCGGCCTGCCCGGGGTTCAGACCGATGGCGGCGAACCACCGCTGGAACTCGTTCGGGCTGATGAGGCCGTCACCGTCGGTGTCGGCGATGGCCATGATCGCCTGGATGGTCGGCTGGAGGACCTCCGCGAAACCGGCGTTCCCCCTGCTGACGATCTCGCTCTCGGCGGCACGGACGAAGTCGTCCTTGGACATCTGCTCGGTGCCCGCGGCCTGGGCGAGCCGGTCGAACAGGCCCAGGTAGGCGCCCCGGAGGCCGGCCGCCTCGGGAGCCGAGGAGGCGACGCCGAAGCGCGAGAGGATGCCCTCGATCTCCTGCTCGAAGTCCGAGCGCTCGATCACGCCGTTGCCGTTGTGGTCCCACAGGCGGAAACGCTCTTCGAGACGGTCGTTGGCCTTGACGGCGATCGTCATATTACTCCCTTGAAAAAGAAAACAAAAGAAATGGAAATACGAACGAGGAGAAACAGAGGCGACCCGTGAATCGCCTTTCCTCACTCGAAGATTACCCAATGGAGAGCCCGGGAAAAACCTCTCGGAGGAAAATCATGAGACCTGCTTTAAATTTACATCGGACATTCTTGTGCATTGCCGCTCAATGGTGCCCGGAAAATTTCCTCCACTGCCCGGGGGGCTCCCTGCCGGAACACCACCGGCTCCTCCGGGGACAGTCCCAGATCGCGTCCGGTCGGCATCGGATCGGTGTGGATCAGCACGTTGTAGTGGTTGGGCGTGTGGCAGGCGTCGAACCCCAGCACCACGCCCACCCGACGCGGCCCGATCCACACCTCGTCGCCCCGGTCCACGACCCCCGCCGCGGTGATCTCGGCGAAGCCCAGGAACCCCACCCGGTCGATCCGGGAGCCCTCGGCGGTCTCGGTGTGGTCGGTGGCGACCAGTTCGTGCACCTCACCCGCACGCACGCACCGGCTCGCGAACGGCTCCAGCCGCATCCCCCGCTCGGCCCTGCGGTGCACCAGCACCTTGACCAGGCTCCCGGTCACGTCCCGTTTGGGACCGTCCTCGTGCGGGTTCACCGTCCCACCCTCTCCTCACGCACCGCCGCGCGGTAGACGTCGCCGACCAGGCGCAGCGCCGACACACCCGCCCCGTCCTCGATCGGTCCCCGGCGTGTCCGCCGCGCGAAGTCGGCCGCGACGCCCTCGTACTCGTGCCACAGCGACTCCTTGAAGGCGGGCCGCCCGGCCAGCAGGTCGGCCGTCCACACGCCTCCGTCGGCCGTGCGCACCTCCACGTCCTTGCGCTCACCCGGATGGGACCAGTCCAGGACCACCCGGGCCCGGCCCGCCCCGGCGGTCAACGCGATGTCCGCCCGGCGGTCCACGCCCGCCTCGTCGTACCCC
Source organism: Nocardiopsis sp. N85 (assembly GCF_028882275.1). GTDB lineage: Bacteria > Actinomycetota > Actinomycetes > Streptosporangiales > Streptosporangiaceae > Nocardiopsis > Nocardiopsis lambiniae. The sequence goes on along the minus strand of NZ_JARBUT010000019.1, from coordinate 6,755 downwards.
ACCCGTGCCCCGGCGACCTCGGTCCGGCCCAGGAGCGTCTCCACCAGGTCGAAGGCGTTGGGCCCGTTGTCGGCCACGCACCCGCCCCCGCACCGCGCCGGGTCCAGGTACCAGGTGTCGTCACCCGCGTGCTCCTCGATCCGCTCCTCGTAGCGCACGGTCACCTCCGTCACCGCACGGTCGCCGATCCGCTCCCGCAACGCCGCGAACCCGGAGTTGTACCGGCGGTGGAAGGCCGTGAACAACGGCACCCCGCGCTCCCGGGCCAGGGCGGCCAGCGCCTCCCCCTCCGCCAGGTCCAGGGCCAGCGGCTTCTCCACGCACACCGCCGCCCCGGCGGCGATGGCGTCCGCGCAGATCCGGGCGTGCGCGTCGTTGGGGGCGGTGACCACGACCGCGTCCAGGTCGGCCTCCGCCAGCATCCGGCGGTGATCGGTGTGGCCGACCGCGCCGGGCGGAGGGTCCGCGATCCGGCCCGGGTCCAGGTCGCACACCGCCACCGTCTCCCAGTCCGGGGACGCCGCCAGCGCCGCCAGATGGAATCGGGAGATCACTCCCAGGCCGACCACTCCCACGCGCAACGGGTTCATCGTTCCCCCCTCAGGGTCACGGGGGCGGGGATCCCCGCCCGTTCGGCCACCTCCACCAGTTCCGCGTAGAGGTCGACGGTCAGCGGCACCCCCCGGGCGCGGCGCTCCGACGCCAGGTGGTGCTCGTGCCAGCCGGGATAGCGCACGGGGTGCCCGGGATCGACGGGCGGGCAGTCCGTCAGGACGCCGAACAGCTCCTCGGCGTCGGCCTCCGCCCCGTCGCGCAACGCCCCGGGGGCGATGGCCAGCATCAGGAATCCGATGTCGTCGTCGCGCCCGGTGGGTCGCCCGTCCCCGGCCAGGGCGTCCGGGTGGGGGCCCCGACCGGAACCGGAGACGACGGCGGACAACACCTCCACCAGCACCCCGAGCCCGAACCCCTTGAAGCGGCCCACCTCGCCGCCGAGCCACATCAGGTGCGCCCGACCGGCGTCGAACGCGGACGGGTCGGTGACCGGGGTCCCGTGGTCGTCGCGCAGCAGCCCCTCCGGCACCGGCCGCCCCTCTCGGGCGGCCTGCCGGATCCGCCCGGTGGGCGCGGCCGTGGTGCTCATGTCCAGCAGGAACGGGGGCAGCGCCCCGGCGGGGGCGGCGGCGCTGAGCGGGTTGGTGCCCAGTACGGTCACGGCGCCGCCCGGCGGCCGGGCGATGCGCTGGCCACCGCAGTTGCTCGCGACCACGCCGATCATGCCGTGTTCGACCGCGCGCAGCGCGTGGTACCCGGCGCAGCCCAGGTGGGTGGCGTCGCGCACCGAGACCAGTCCGACCCCGTGGTGTTCGGCCCGTTCGGCGGCCAGGTCCATCGCCTCCGACGCGGCCCACAGTCCGAGGGAGCGGCGGGCGTCGAGCAGTACGGCGGCGCCCAGGTCCGCGATGATCCGGGGTTCGGCGCGGGGGTCGGCGCGGCCCTCGTCGAGCAGGGGCAGGTAGAGGCGGGTCAGGTTGGCGACTCCGTGGGAGTCCATCCCGGTCAGATCGCCGTGGCACAGGGCGCGCGCCGCCTCGGCCGCGCGCCCCGGAGGCACTCCCCGGCCCGTGAAGACCTCCGTGAGGAAGGAGAGCAGGACGTCGTGGTCGACCGGGACGGTCTCCCGTGTCGGGACCGGGGTCGCCTCCGGCGCCGCCGGAGGGGGTGCGGGGGAAAGGGCTGTCACTGGTAACCGTTCGTCTCGTCGGTGAAGGAGGTCAGGAAGCGGGTCACCGTGTCGGCGAACCCGTCGAGGTCGGACAGGCGGGCGCGTTCGTCGTCGCCGTGCGCGCCGTCCGCGGCCAGGTCCCCCGGGCCCAGCACCACCGTGCAGGTGTCGGGGATCCCCGCCATCCAGATGGCGTCGCAGGTGAAGGCGGGCTCGTCGGCGGGCCAGTCGGGCACCCCGGCCCGGCGCAGCAGGTCGTGGCCCCACCGGTCCCGGTCGTCCAGGACCGGCAGTCCCCGTTTGGGCCAGTCCAGGCGGGTGAGGCGGCGGGCGTCGGTCGCGGTCCGGGCGAACAGGGCGGTGTCGGCGAAGGAGTCGGTGAACTCGGTCAGGGCGGTGTCGAGCGCGCCGGTGACCGCCGCCTCCAGGGTCCGACCCGAACCGGCGTCGGCGTAGGACAGGTTGAGCAGCAGGTCGCCCGTGCCGTACACCCGGTTGTGCAGGGTGCCGGTGTGCAGTCCCGCCACGCACACCGCCCCGTCGCGGGCGTGTCCGTCCAGAGCGCGGCCCATCCGCTGGGCGAGGAACCCCAGCAGTACGGAGGCGTTGTGCCCGGCGTGGGGGCGATCGTCGATGGCGTCGTCCCCCCGTACCGAGACCCGGGCGGTCATCGACGCGGTGGAGCGGGTGAGGAGGCGCCCCGACGTGGGTTCGCAGAACACGTTGAGACGGCCGATGTGACCGCGTTCGACCAGGGGGCGGGTGCCCAGCACGCCCATGGCGCCGCCCTCCTCCCCCGCGACCGCCTGGACGATCACCGCGCTGTCGCGGCCCAGGGAGGTCGAGCGCTCCCGGGCGGAGCGCACTCCGGCCAGCAGTGCCACCGCCGGCCCCTTGGCGTCGATGGCGCCCCGACCGTGGAAGACCTCGCCGTCGAAGGAGACCGGCGGGCCGCCGGCGACGGTGTCCAGGTGCACGTTGAACATCACGGTGCGCTCGCGCGGGACGGTGTCGGGGCCCAGCCGCAGGACCAGGCTGGGCTGGCAGGTCAGGAAGTCGGGGTCGGCGGCGGCCGCGCGCACCGTCGCGGGCACCCCGGGCGCCGCCAGGTCGGCCGGCTCGGCCGGGGCGTGGCGCACCACCCGGAAGCCGATCCGTTCGGCGGCGCGGGCGTAGTCGCGCTGGGCCTCCCACAACCGGGGCGGCGGGCCGGCCTCGCCGACCTCCAAGGGGCCGGCGGTGGGGGTGGCCAACAGGCGCAGCAGGAGGGAACGGTCCTCGTCGGTGAGCGTCATCGGACCGCCTCGGCGTCCGTGCGGGTGTGCCGGACCCGGCGCACCAGTTCCTCCAGGACCCGTCCGTACTCGACGAACGCGGCCCGGTCGCCCCGACCGGGGTCGCCGCCATCGGCCCGCAGGTGGGGGCGCAGGTGCAGGTGGGGCTCGATGGACAGGGCACCCCGGTAGCCGTGGTCGGCCAGGACGCGCAGGCACTCCTCCACTCCGGCCCCGCCCTCGCCGGGCGGCACGTAGGCGGTGTCGCCGTCGGGGGTGCGGACGGCGTCCTTCACGTGGACGTGGGTCACGTACTCCACGAGCGGACGCAGCATCGCGGCCGCGTCGTAGCCGTGGGCGACCCCGTTGCCGACGTCGAACAGGATCCGCAGCGCCGGGCTGTCGACGTGGGCGATCAGGTCCAGGGCACGGTCGGCGCGCTCTCCCGCCCAGCCGGCGCAGTTCTCGTGCGCCAGGACCAGACCGGCGTCCTCGGCCCGCCGGGCCAGTTCGCCCACCCGGGCGCGGACCGTGCGCCCCCATACGGGTTCGGTCAGGCCGCCGGAGGGATAGGACATGATCCGCACCGTGCGCACGCCCAGGACGGCGCAGCGTCGGGCCAGCACGTCGAGTTCGGCCAGGTCCACGGTGAAGTCGCCGGTGGCGGGTCGGGACCAGTCGCCGATCTTGGCGGCGACGGCGACGACCTCCACACCGGACGCGCGGATCTCCTCGGCCGCCCGCGCGAAGGCGGTTTCGGACAGGTCGGCCATCGGTGTTCCGTCCAGGGTGCGCAGCTCCAGCCGGTTCCAGCCCAGTTCGCGCACGGCGGCGAGCTGGTCGGGCAACGCGGGGGCGGCCTCGTCTCCGATCCCGGCCAGGACCGGTTCAGGCTCCGACGACGCTGTCCACCTCACCGGCCACCTCCCGTCGCTCGGTGTACGGGGGGTACGGGTCCGGGGAGCACAGCCTCTTGGCCTCGACCAGCAGACGGACCGCCTCCACGTGGACGGGCAGGTCGCCGCGGTCGCGATCGCCCCACGGGCGGGAGTAGCGGGTGTAACAGGAGCGCAGGAAGGCGGTGAGGGCGTCGTCGGGGAAGACCGAGCGGGTGGCCTCCCGTCCGGGGAGGGCCACCGACAGTTGCGCGGTGTGGTCGGTCTCGCTGCACGGATAGTGGCCGGTCAGGACGGCCTCGTCGAACTCCAGCACGATGCGCCTTTCCCGCAGTGGGGCGGTCAGGTCGGATTCGAGACGGGTCAGCACCCCGGTGTGGTGGACCAGGTCCATGCGGGCCCCGCCCATCCCGGGCAGGCGGGTCCCGTCGAGGACCATGTCGTCCAGTTCGGCGGCGGCGACGTCGGCCCCGCCCGCCAGGGTGACGACCACGGCCAGGGCGTGGGGGACCTCGATGTCGAAGGCGGTGGGGTGTCCCGGGGACTCCAGGGTGCGGGTGAACCGGGGTTTGTGCTGGAGCACCGTGGCCGCGCGCAGGGACCCGAAGGCGCCGGAACGCCGGACCGCCAGGAGTCGGGCGCTCAGGGTGCTGGCCGACCAGGGGGTGGCGACGGTGAGGTCCAGGCCCCAGCGGCGGCGCAGCCGGGCGATCGCGGCCAGTTCCATCAGGTCCAGGGCCAGCGGTTTCTCGACGATGATCCTCCGGTAGCCGAGGCCGGCCAGCCGTTCCAACGCCCGCACCCTCAGATGCGGGGGCGTGCACAGGTGGACCACGGTGTCCCGGGGCGGTCGACGGCGGGCGGCGTCCTCCAGGGAGGCGACCTTCCGGATCCCGTCGACCTCGCCGACCCGAGGATCGTGGCCCATCACCGGACCGGCGGCGAAGAGGCCGGGGGCCGCCGCCCGCGCTTTGGCGAGCGACGGCGCGTGCAGTCCTCGTCCCGATCTCCCCAAGCCCACGATGAGGGTGTGCAGCATGAAGGGAGGACACCTTTCCGTTCACCGTCCCCGTCGTTCCGCACCTTTTCAGGCGTGCGGAACCATCGAACGGAAACCCAGCTTGGGCCATCCGGGAAAAGACGTCAACGAGGGGAACCGGTCCTCATGCCCCAAACCCCGGGGACCCGATTCCTCAACCGACAAAGAAAAATATGACATACAGGGTGATCGCCCGATAGCGGCTTTCGCCCTTTTCGCCCCTCCGGGTCAGCCCACCGAGAAGCTGAACAGACCGCTGGGCGGGGCGTGCCACCCGCGCTCGGGCGCCACCGTCACCCCGGGGCCGGAGCACCAGGGGCCGGCGTGGATGCGCACGTCCGTGTCGGTCAGGTTGACCAGCACGTGCGCGGTGGCGGGGAGTCGCACGCAATCGCCCGAGGCGGGGTCGGCGTAGCGCACGACGTCCTCGAACTCGGTCGTGAAGACCACGACCTCACCGGTCGCGGCGTGCGCGGGGGCGACGCCCAGGAGCAGGCTTCCCAGAGCCAGGGCGACCACGGTGAACGAAGACCTCATTCCACCATCCTTTCTCACTGTGTAAGCGTTTCACGGCAATGATCCCCTCTCGCGCCAATGACACGGAGGATCACCACAGCGATCTTCTCCGAAACCGTGTACCGCCGCAACAGGAACAGCGCATGAGCCCTTTTCGGTCCATCCGACGACTCCGAATAAAACTCACATCACGAGATTCACAAAAAGCCATATTCCACCTTTTGTTCGCTCGGGCGTTCGGCGGAGTCCCACCGAGTGGAGAGGGGCCTTCCCGGGTGCGCCGACACGGGTCCACTCCGCCGGGCGCCGTGAACGCGGATGACGCGAAGCGACGCCGAGGCGTGGTCCCGGGGCGGGGCGCGACCCGTCGCGGCGTCGACGGGTCCGATGTCGCGGCCGTCGCCCTCGAAGCGCCCGATGGGCGCGGGCGGCCCGACCCCGTCGCCGCCACCGTCCTCCGGAGGACCTCGTCCCGGCCGCCGTCGCCTCCGCGACCCGGGCCCGGCCGCCCACCGCGACCGGGCGCGCCGTACACGTGCGGTCCCTCCTCCCGGAGCGGCGGGACCGGCGTACGGCGGCCACCCGCCCCGCACCGCGCGGACGGCACGCTCCGACGCTTTTCGCGCTCGGCGGATTCGCGCCGGGAGAAGAGCGACTCCGGAGCCGGCACGGGGTCGGTGCCGCGCACCGTCCGCGCGAGACCGCCGGAAAGCACGGTGCCCCCGTGGAGGACCCGAACGGATTTCCATGACACCCGCCCGGACCGTTTTCCACGATCCGGGGCGATTCTTCGCACAGACCCGCGGACGTCCGCCGCTTTTCACCGGGAGTACTGAATGAATCAGGATCCGGGCGCGATCGCCGGACACGTCCCGCGCCGTGATGACCGCAGGTCCGCCCCGGATGACGACGTGCGGACGACGAGAACGCCGAGGAGCGTCCGCACCGCCGGCGTCGGGACGAGGCCGACCCCCCGGATCACGGCATATCACTTCTGATTTCTCGGGGAATCACGCGGAATGAAAACGACGATCACACCGCGCGCCGTTCGCCGCTCCCCGGGAATACAACTAGTGTGTTCACCGCCCACGCGAAAGAAACCGCAAAAATATCAACATATATGACTCATGGGCTGAGTAAAACTTATGTCCATTTATTCCGGTGGTGACCAGATGGCAGAGACATCCACGACACGGAGCCTGGCGGACGTCCGGGAGGAGGACCGCGGCAAGGGCTCGATCATCGTCAGCTGGCTGACGTCGACCGACCACAAGGTCATCGGGTACATGTACCTGATCACCTCG
>NZ_JARBUT010000018.1 GCF_028882275.1 Nocardiopsis sp. N85 | reverse complement strand
GGGATTCGAACCCGCGACCCTCACCTTGGCAAGGTGATGCTCTACCAGCTGAGCCACGTCCGCGCGGCGAGTTCCGCGGGCTTCCCGGTCTCCCGGTCCGCCCCGTTCGCTGCGTTAAGAACTCTAGCGGATTCCCGGCCGAGCGCGAAATCGGCGGTCCGGGCGGGCCCGACCCCTGCCGTGGCAGAGCCGGTGGGCGGCCCGCCGCGGCGGCGGGGATCACGTCTCCACGTGCGCCGGTGTGGAGGGCATGTCGGGGCGCGGAGGCGCCGAGAGGTACTGGCCGACCCTCTCGATCACCTTGTTCATCTCGTAGGCGATCAGGCCCACGTCGCTGTCGGAGTCGGACATCAGGGCCATGCAGGCCCCTTCGCCGGCGGCGGCGACGAAGAGGAAGGCGCGGTCCATCTCGATGATGCTCTGCCGGATGGTCCCGGCGGAGAACTGCTTGCTGGCGCCCCCGGCGAGACTGTGCAGCCCCGAGGCGATCGCCGAGAGGTGTTCGGCCGCCGGTCGGTCCAGTCCGCTGGAGGTGGCCATGAGGAGACCGTCGGTGGACAGAACGATGGCGTGTTGTGTTCCGGAGGCCCGGGTGAGGAGGTCGTCCAACAACCAGCTGAGTTCTCCGCGGGCGGTACTCGGTGGAGTCATGTCTCTCTTTGCTCTGTCGATCGGGCGGTCGTGGACCTGGGGACCCGTGCGCCTTCGGGGCGGCCGTCATGAGGGGGAGAGCGCGGCCGACCACCGCCGGGTCCCGCATAAGCGTTGCCCAGATGATAGTCATTCGTAACTTATCTTTGCGGCCGCCCCACGGGCCCCCGGGTGGGCCGCCCGTGAGTGGAGCGCGTCTGACCAGTCACGATGCGATGATGAACGGACCTGAAGAACCGGACCACGGCCGGTGCCGGTCACGACCCTTGCCAGTCCGACGGGCTGCCGGTAGGCGCCCGGAGGGCGAGGTCGCCCCTGAGGTGGGAGGATCGTGTCATCGCCCGGCCCGATCCGGGCGCCCGAGATTCGTGGGGGGTTGGAACAATGAGGGTGTGGATCTCCGGGGCCGGTTACGGCCGCGGCGCCGTCGTCGACGAGGCCGAGGCGAGGATCCCGGTGGTCGACCACGGCATCACCGTCGGCGACGGCGTCTTCGAGACGGTGCGGGCACGGAACGGTCGCCCGTTCGCGCTCACCCGTCACCTGCGCAGGCTGGTCCGCTCGGCGGAGGGGCTGGGCATGGAGGCGCCCGACCTGGAGCTGATCGCCGAGGGCGTGGAACTGGCGATGGCCGCCAACCCCGACTTGACCGACGCCCGGGTGCGCATCACCGTGACCGACGGGGCGGGCCCGCTCGGCTCGGACCGCGCCGTCGGCGAACAGACCGCGATCGTGGCGCTGGGCCCCTTCCCCGGCATTCCCCCGCACACCGACGTCGCCCTCGCCCCGTGGCCGCGCAACGAGTTCGGCGCACTGGCGGGCCTGAAGACCACCTCCTACGCCGACAACGTGCGCGCCCTGGCCTTCGCGAAGAAGAAGGGCGCGAGCGAGGCGATCTTCCGCAACATCTCCGGGAACCTGTGCGAGGGCACCGGCAGCAACGTCTTCGTGGTGCTGGACGGCCGCCTGGTCACCCCTCCGCTGTCGGCGGGTCCACTGGCGGGCATCACCCGCGAACTCGTCCTGGAGTGGTACGGGGGCGAGGAGGAGGACGTGCCGATGGGGCGCCTGCCGGAGATCACCGAGGCGTTCCTGACCTCCACCGGCCGCGACGTGCAGCCGATCCTCGACATCGACGACCTGAGGGTGTCGGCCGAGCCCGGCCCGATCACCCTGGAGGCGATGAAGGTGTTCGCCGAGCGCTCCGCGTCCGACCTGGACCCGTGACGGGTCTCCGACACGCGAGAAGGGGACGGCGCGATCGCGCCGTCCCCTTCGTCGTGGTCCGTGTGCGGGCCTCGCGGCCTCAGGAGGCCAGGTGCTGCTGGATCTCGTTGTCGAGATCGACGAACTGGGCCTCCTGGCCGGCAGGGACGATCTCGTAGGTCCGGTGGAGGAATTCGGCCAACGGCGACACCTGGGTGTCGAACTCGGCCTGGCCGAAGGGGGAGGAGAGCGCGATGCAGACGTTGCGGTCGCCGTTCTCGTCCTTGGAGGGCCACACCCGCACGTCGCCCTCGCCGACGGGTCGCACGATGCCGACGGTCAGGAGTTCACGGGCGAAGATCCATTCGACAGGGTCCTCCTCGCCGGTGTGGAACGCCACGCGTATCGCGTACGGGTCGTCCGCGCTGTAGTCGAGCCGAGCGACCAAGGGAACCGCGGTGCGCTCGGGAACCACGAGCCGAAGGCCCAGCTCGGCGGTGGCAGTGGTGTCGCTACTGTTCATGTTCGCCAAACCTTTTCTCGTCCGGCCCTCGCCTGTGGCGGTGCGGGTCGGTTGCCGTCTCACTCGCTCCAACGCGGTCGCTCGCGGACTATGACGTGAGTACGGAGACTTTCCTTGATGGGACCGGAGGTCTCGCCGCCCGCCCAGCGGGGTCGGCTCGCCGCAGGGCGGCTTCACGATCCTTCGTCACTGTAATGACCAGGAGAAACCAAAGATTTCCCAATGTCGGGTGGCCCGCGTCACGAGATGGTCATATCGCGGTGCCGCTTCGAGGGGCGGGAAGAGCCGGAACTCCTTCCAACTGGGGGAATACACGCCCGTCGGGTGACTCTGCCATGAACTCGACGGTAGCGTAATGTGACCTCAGTCACATACGGATCCGGGGCCGGGTGCCGCGTGGAGCGAACACCCTCGGACATGCGCTAGAGTTTTCCTTGTCCGAACGACAGGACGGACACGGAAACGGCGGTCAGACGCGGTTCCCGGGCGATTAGCTCAGTTGGTTAGAGCGCATCGTTCACACCGATGAGGTCACAGGTTCGAGTCCTGTATCGCCCACCTCACTCCGGAGCGACCCTGCTCGCAAGCTTCGCTTGCTCGCGGGGTCGTTTCGTCGTTTCCACCGGGGGGAGACCCCCCGACCCCCCGAGGTGACCCCCTCTGGCCCGGGTCGCGCTGACCGGTGGGGTGGCCGGGGCACTTCCCTGTAACGCGAGGTTGTGCCTCGCGGGTGGTCGTCGGTCCGCCCGGGGTCCGTCTCGTTCCGGAGCGACCCTGCTCGCAAGCTTCGCTTGCTCGCGGGGTCGTTTCGTCGTTTCGACCAGGGGGAGACCCCCCGAGGTGACCCCTGTGATCGGGGTCGTGTCCATCGCTGATGTGGATCGGGTGTGCTGTCGTGGCGGATGCCCCGGTCGCCGGAGGTCTGTTCCTGGAGCGGCCGGGATCGGCCCGGGTCTCGCGAGTGCGGATCGGCTCGGTGCGTCGGCCCTGTCCGACGGGGCGGAGCGTCCGTGGAGGCCGTGCACGGCCATCCCGTGAAGACGCGACCGCGGTGAGTCGCACCGTTCCAGGGGCGGCTGCTCACGTGCCCCACGGCCGGGAGCGAGGACCGCAGGACATGACGAAGGGCCCGTGCGGGGCCCTTCGGGTCACTCGGAGGTCAGGCGTTCGCGTCGCAGTGCCCGTCGGGCGCGGTAGCGCTCCAACGCCCGGGCGCGCAGGCGCATGCCGTACCTCTCCGCGCGTCGGAACCAGACGCGGGCCGGCCGCACCAGCCGCTGGGCCCACCTGAACTCGGTGCTGAGGACCACCAGTCCGAGGATGATCGCGGCGACCCCCGGCCCAGGGGCCACCAGCATCACCACCCCGGCGAGGATGATCAGGGTGCCCACCGTGCCGACGAGGATGAGCCAGGGCAGGTGCAGTACCGGGTGAGCGTGCATGCGCCTGCGGAAGAGGCGCAGGCGCGCCCGGGCGCGACGCCACAGGCGGGTGCTGCCACCACGGGCGGTTCGGGGGGATGTCTCCGGGGTCGAGGGGCCGTTCGGTGGTCTCGGTGACATGCGCTCACAGTATTCGGTCGAAGCGATTCGGTGCATTCGGGTCGACTGGGGACGGTGATCGGACGTCTGCTGATTGTCACCGATCCCGGGTTCCGGATCAATGGCCCCCGCCGAAGCTGTGGACGACTCGCTGAAAACGCGACAATTCATGACAGATTCGTCTTGATTCATGGGACCTCCGGCCGTTGGCCTGCACGGTCGACCCCGGGCGCGGTGTCCGTTACGGAACCCCCGTGCGCGATGACGGTCGAGTCCGAATCATGGGATCTGAGAGAGAACGATCCTGTTCCCCGACCGGTTCCCGACACTTCTCATTCACCCCTCGCTCTTCTCGGAAAGCCGCGTCGGGCTCGACGGAACCGCGTTCCCCGCGCCTGTGGACGACGGGGCGGTCGCGGCCCGGAGCCGATAGCATCGGTCCAGACGTGGCGCCGCCCACCTCGGGTGTGCCGCCGGACGTCCCACGATCTGTTCGCGTCTTACGAGGAGTCACCGTGTCCGCCGCGCCCGAGCTGCACATCACCATCGCCGGATCACCGCGTGTGGTGGCGGCCACCACCACGGCGGGGCAGGCGCTGGAGGCCGACGGTAGGACCGTCATCGCCGCCTTGGTCAACGGAGAGCCGCGGGACCTCTTCCGCGAGTTGCGCGACGGCGACACCGTCGAGCCCATCGCCATCGACTCCGAGGACGGGCGGGCGATCCTGCGCCATTCCACCGCGCACGTCCTCGCGCAGGCCGTCCAGGAGCTGTTCCCCGAGGCCAAGCTGGGCATCGGACCGCCCGTCGAGAACGGCTTCTACTACGACTTCGACGTCGCCGAGCCCTTCACCCCCGCCGATCTCAAGAGCATCGAGAAGAAGATGCAGCAGATCATCAAGCAGGGGCAGCGCTTCGACCGCCGGGTCGTCACCGACGAGGAGGCCCGCGCCGAGCTGGCCACCGAGCCCTACAAGCTGGAGCTGATCGGCCTCAAGGGCGGCGCCGCCGAGGCCGCCGAGGGCGCCTCCGCCGAAGTCGGCGCCGGTGAGCTGACCATCTACGACAACATCGACCCGCGCAGCGGCGAGCAGTGCTGGAAGGACCTGTGCCGGGGCCCGCACCTGCCCACCACCAGGGTCGTCCCGGCGTTCAAGCTCATGCGCACCGCCGCCGCCTACTGGCGCGGCAAGGAGACCAACCCGCAGTTGCAGCGCGTCTACGGCACCGCCTGGGAGACCAAGGACGCCCTCAAGGCGTACCTGACCTTCCTGGAGGAGGCCGAGAAGCGCGACCACCGCAAGCTCGGCTCCGAGCTCGACCTGTTCTCGATCCCCGAGGAGATCGGCTCGGGCCTGGCGGTCTTCCACCCCAAGGGCGGCATCGTGCGCCGGGTCATGGAGGACTACTCGCGCAAGCGCCACGAAGAGGGCGGCTACCAGTTCGTCTACACCCCGCACGCCACCAAGGGCGCCCTGTTCGAGAAGTCGGGGCACCTGGACTGGTACGCGGAGGGCATGTACCCCCCCATGCAGCTCGACGGCGGTCAGGACTACTACCTGAAGCCGATGAACTGCCCGATGCACAACCTGATCTTCGACGCGCGCGGGCGCTCCTACCGTGAGCTGCCGCTGCGCCTGTTCGAGTTCGGCACCGTGTACCGGTACGAGAAGTCCGGTGTGGTCCACGGCCTCACCCGCGCCCGCGGCTTCACCCAGGACGACGCGCACATCTACTGCACCAAGGAGCAGATGGCCGACGAGCTCGACTCGTTGCTCACCTTCGTGCTCGACCTGCTGCGCGACTACGGTCTGGACGACTTCTACCTGGAGCTGTCCACCAAGGACCCGGAGAAGTCCATCGGCTCGGACGAGGTCTGGGAGGAGGCCACCGACACCCTCCGCCAGGCCGCCGAGAAGCAGGGGCTGGAACTGGTCATGGACCCGGGCGGTGCCGCCTTCTACGGACCCAAGATCTCCGTCCAGGCCAAGGACGCCATCGGTCGCACCTGGCAGATGTCCACCATCCAGGTGGACTTCAACCTGCCCGAGCGCTTCGACCTGGAGTACACCGCCGCCGACGGTTCCCGCCAACGGCCGGTGATGATCCACCGTGCCCTGTTCGGCTCCATCGAGCGGTTCTTCGCGGTGCTGCTGGAGCACTACGCGGGCGCCTTCCCGGCCTGGCTCGCCCCGGTGCAGGCGGTGGGCATCCCGATCGCCGACGAGCACGTGCCCTACCTCCAGGAGGTGGCGGCGAAGCTGCGCGCCGAGGGCATCCGGGTCGAGGTCGACGCCGGCGACGACCGCATGCAGAAGAAGATCCGCAACGCCCAGAAGCAGAAGGTGCCCTTCATGCTGCTGGCCGGTGACGAGGACATCAGCAAGGGCGCGGTCTCCTTCCGCTACCGCGACGGCTCCCAGAACAACGGTGTGCCGGTCGACGACGCGGTCGCCGAGATCATCGCGACCGTCCGCGAGCGTCGCTGACACCTGAGAAAGCGCAGCGCCCGTCCGGCATCGCCGGGCGGGCGCTCGTTCGTGGGGCGGAGGGTCAGTCCCCGTCGCGGAAGAGGTCCGCGCGGGAGATGCGGGCCGTCGAGTCGGGGTCGGGTGTCTCGTCGCGGAAGAGGTCCGCGCGCGTGATGCGGGCCGTCGAGTCGGGGTCGGGTGTCTCGTCGCGGAAGAGGTCCGCGCGCGTGATGCGGGCCGTCGAGTCGGGGTCGGGTGTCTCGTCGCGGAAGAGGTCCGCGCGCGTGATGCGGGCCGTCGAGTCGGGGTCGGGTGTCTCGTCGCGGAAGAGGTCCGCGCGGGAGATGCGCGCCGTGGTGTTGGGGTCGCTCAAGACGGATGTCACTCCTTGCTGCGTTGGGGCAAGCCGGATTGTAGCGTTCTCACCGGTGAGCGGGGTGACGTTCCACCGGCGCGGAGCGCGTCGTCGTGCCGCCAGGCCTGTGCGGGGATACGGGCGATCAGGTCGATGAGGTAGTCCGCCGCGGTGAGGGCCCGATCCGGGTCCAGTCGCATGACGGCCCAGGTGAGCACGTGATCCCCGCTGAAACGGACGGGGAAGGAACGTGAGCGGGGGTCCGACAGCAGCCACGCCACCGTCTCCCGGTCCAGGGCCGCGCGAGCGAATCCGTCGGCCCCCGATACCTGGAAGGCCCGGTCGAAGGCGGTCTCGGTGGGAACGGCGGTCGACGCGTCGTCGCGGCGGCGGATCTCCAGGTCGGATCCGACACCGGGGATGCGCACGGCCACGATCCGGTAGGTGTGCCGGGTCTCGCCCCGCGCCACGGGAGCGGTCGGGCGAGGGGTGTGCTCGAAGAAGACGACCTCGTGGGCGCGGTGCCGTCCGGTCAGCACGTGGTGGAAACGGGGGGACCTGCCTCCCAGAGGACGCGGGAGCGCGGTGTCGCCCAAGGGCGCGGGGTGGTGTTCGTCGTAGGTCCATGCGTGCGCGCGCGCCCAACTTCGGAGCTCGACGACGCGTTCCTTGCGAAAGTGCGCGGAGACCACGACCGCGCCGGCCGTCACCACGACGACGACCACGGCGAGGACGGGAAGGGCGCCTTCCATCCGGTGACTCCTCCGGCCGGGGACAGGGTCGGCAGTGGACCCGAGGCGGGGCCCGCTTCGTGGGCGGACCGGGTCGCCGGGTCCGGAACACAAGGGACCCGCACTGGCCGCGTGGAGTCCATTCTGTGACGATTATGGGGACTTGTCACCCCTTGGAACCGTTGAAGGGCTGTCCGGAAAGGGCCGCGTCCGATCGGACGCGGCCCCGGGGGCGGTGTACCGACCGCTCGGGTCGGCTACATCCGGGGCGCCACCCCGACTCCGCGTACGGGTGCCTATCGGACGGCTCCGAGGGTCGGAGCCGCCCCGCCGACGATCGTTTCCTCTCGCCAGGGCGATCCCACGGGGCGGACCCCCGCACCGCTCCCGGAGGACCACCCCGATCCATCCCCCGGCCGTGTTCTTTCGAACCCGCGCCCCGCTTCGGTCCGTGCTCGGCGCGCCCGGAGAACGGCACCCTCGGCCCCGCGCTCCGGGCCTCCAGAACCCCGTGGGCGCCCTCGGACCCCCCGAGGGCGCGCAAGAGCATGCGAAGAACAGGCCCTAGGCGGGAAGGCCCAGCTCGCGGGCGATGAGCATCTTCTGGACCTCGCTGGTGCCCTCGCCGATCTCCAGGATCTTGGCATCCCGGTAGAAGCGGCCCACCGCGTAGTCGTTCATGAACCCGTACCCGCCGAACACCTGGGTGGCGTCGCGGGCGTTGTCCATCGCGGCGTTGGAGGCGATCAGTTTGGCGATCGCCGCCTCCTTCTTGAACGGCTCGCCGGCGAGCATGCGCGAGGCGGCGTCGTAGTAGGCCAGTCGGGCGGTGTGCGCGCGGGCCTCCATCTCGGCGATCTTGAACTGGATCGCCTGGTAGTGACCGATCGCGTGGCCGAACGCGTGCCGCTCGTGGGCGTAGCGCACGCTCTCGTCCACACAGCCCTGGGCCAGACCCACCGACAGCGCCGCGATGGCGATGCGCCCCTCGTCGAGGATGCGCAGGAACTGGGCGTACCCGCGCCCGCGCTCGCCCACCAGGTTGGCCTCGGGCACACGGCAGTCCTCGAACACCAGCTCGTTGGTGTCGGAGGCGTTCCAGCCGACCTTGGAGTACTTCTGCCCGACCGAGAAGCCCGGTGTCCCCTTGGGCACCAGGATCGAGGAGATCTCCGGCCGGCCGTCCTCCCGACGCCCGGTGACGGCCGTGACGGTGACCAACGCGGTGATGTCGGTCCCGGAGTTGGTGATGAACGACTTGGTCCCGTTGATCACCCACTCCCCGCCCTCCAGCCGGGCGGTGGTGCGGGTGGCCCCCGCGTCGGAGCCCCCGTCGGGCTCGGTCAGCCCGAAGGCGCCGAGCGCCTCACCGGCGGTCAGCCGGGGAAGGTAGGTCTTCTTCTGGTCCTCGGTGCCGAACCGGTACAGCGGCATCGCGCCCAGCGACACCCCCGCCTCCAGGGTGATCGCCACCGACGAGTCGATCCGGGCCAGCTCCTCCAGGGCCAGGCACAGCGCGAAGTAGTCGCCGCCCATGCCCCCGTACTCCTCGGGGAAGGGCAGCCCGAACAGGCCCATCCGCCCCATCTTGGCGATGACCTCGTAGGGGAAGGTCCCGTTCTCGTAGTGCTCGCCGATGACCGGGGCGACCTCGGTCCGGGCGAACTCCTCCACGGCGGCCCGCAGGTCGGCGTGCTCGGTCGACAACCGGTGGCTGTTCATCGCTGGTTCTCCTCGCTGGTGGCGGGGGTGGACGGGACCTCGGCGGTGTCCGGGGCCCCGGAAGGTTCGACGACGACCAGCACGGCGTCCATCGGGACGGACGCGCCGGATCGGACCGCGACGGTGGTCACGGTCCCGTCGATGGGTGAGGTGACGGAGTGCTCCATCTTCATGGCCTCCACGACGGCCAGCGACTGCCCCACGGTGACCGTGTCGCCGACCGCCACGGGCACGGCGAGCACCGTGCCGGGCATGGGGCTGCGCACGGTGCCGTCGGCGGCGGCCTCGTCGCTGCGCAGCGCGGCGTCGACGGGCTCCTCGTGCAACGTCCAGGCGGTGCCGTCGGCGCCCAGCCAGCGGTGCGCCGTGACGGGGTCATCGGCCCGCAGGTAGGTGCGGGTGCGCCCGGCGTAGGTGACGGTGAGCCGACCGCCGTCGCGGTGGGCGCGGGCGGCCACGGGCTCGGCGCCGTCCACGCTCACCGAGAATCCGGTGCCGGAGCGGCGCACCCGCACCACGGCGGAGTCATGGCCGGGGGCGCGCAGCCGCCACGGCGTCCAGGCGGGTCCGCCGATCCGCCACCCGTCCGGGACGGCGAACCGGTCGGCGGTGGGCGCGGGCGGCTCCAGGTCCAGTGTGTGGTCCAGGGCCACCGCCGCGTACACCTCCTCCGGGACGCGTTCGGGGGCGGCCTCGGGCGGTGTCGACTCGATGAGGTCGGTGCTCAGGTCCCCCGAGGCGACCCGGGGGTGGCGCAGCAACCTGCGCAGGAACGCGGTGTTGGTGACGCATCCCAGGAGCAGGTACCCGGCCAGGGCGGCGTCGGCGCGGCGCAGCGCCTCGGCCCGGTCCGGGCCCCACGCGATGACCTTGGCGAGCATCGGGTCGAACGACGAGGTCACCTCGCCTCCGGCGGCGACACCGGAGTCGACCCGCACCCCCTCGCCGGAGGGCTCCGCCAGGGCCAGGATCGGTCCGCCGCTGGGCAGGAACCCGCGGTCGGCGTCCTCGGCGTAGATCCGGGCCTCCACGGAGTGCCCGACCCAGGACACGTCCTCCTGGCCGAACGGCAACGGGGCGCCCGACGCCACCCGGACCTGGAGTTCCACCAGGTCCAGGCCGCGTTCGCCGCGGATCGCGACGACCTCCTCGGTGACCGGGTGCTCCACCTGGAGACGGGTGTTCATCTCCAGGAACGAGAACACCAGGTCGCCGTCCGCGCCCGCCTCGGCGATGAACTCGACGGTGCCGGCACCCACGTATCCGCAGGAGCGGGCGGCGGCCACGGCGGCCTCGCCCATGGCGGCGCGCTGCTCGTCGGTGAGCAGGGGGGAGGGCGCCTCCTCCACCACCTTCTGGTGTCGGCGTTGCAGGCTGCACTCGCGTTCGCCCAGGTGAACGACGTTCCCGTGGGCGTCGGCGAGGACCTGCACCTCGATGTGCCGGGGCCGTCGCACCAGCCGTTCCACCAGCAGGGTGGAGTCGCCGAAAGCGGCCAGCGCCTCGCGTCGGGCGGCCGCGGCCGCCGCGGCCAGGTCGTCGGGGGAGTGCACGGCGCGCATGCCCTTGCCGCCTCCCCCGGCGGAGGGCTTGATGAGCAGCGGATAACCGGTGGCGGCGGCCCGCTTCAGCAGGACGTCGTCGGGCAGCGGCGCCCCGGGTTCCTCGGTGAACCCGCCCAGCACGGGCACACCGGCGGCGGCCACGGTCTCCTTGGCCCGGATCTTGTCGCCCATCGCGTCGATGGCGGCGGGCGGCGGTCCGATGAACGTCAGCCCCGCCTCGGCGCAGGCGCGGGCGAACGCGGCGTTCTCCGACAGGAAGCCGTAGCCGGGGTGGACCAGGGTCGCCCCCGTCTCCACGGCGGCCGCGACGATGGCGTCGGCGTCCAGGTAGGCGGGTACGCGCACCGCCCGGTCGGCGGCCGACACGTGCGGGGCGTCGGCGTCGGCGTCCGTGTGCACGGCCACCGACCCCAGGCCCATCCGGCGCAGGGTGCGCATCACCCGAAGGGCGATCTCGCCCCGGTTGGCGATGAGTACGGTCGTGGTCAAGGGTTCCTCACATCCGGAAGACGCCGTAGCCCACGGGCTCCAGCGGGGCGTGGCGGGCGGCGGACAGGGCCATGGCGAGCACGTCGCGGGTGTCGACGGGATCGATGACGCCGTCGTCCCACAGTCGGGCGGTGGAGTGGTACGGGCTGCCCTGCGCCTCGTAGGTGTCCCGGATGGGGGCCTTGAACTCCTCCTCCGCCTCGGCCGACCACTCCTCGCCGCGCGCGTTCATCTGGTCGCGGCGGACCGTGGACAGCACCGACGCGGCCTGTTCTCCGCCCATCACCGAGATGCGGGCGTTGGGCCACATCCACAGGAAGCGGGGCGAGTAGGCCCGGCCGCACATGGAGTAGTTGCCGGCGCCGAACGAACCGCCGATGACCACGGTGAACTTGGGGACCCGGGCGCAGGCCACGGCGGTGACCATCTTCGCGCCGTGTTTGGCGATGCCCCCGGCCTCGTAGTCGCGGCCCACCATGAACCCGGAGATGTTCTGGAGGAAGACCAGCGGGATGCTCCGCCGGTCGCACAGCTCGATGAAGTGGGCCCCCTTGAGCGCCGACTCGGCGAACAGGATGCCGTTGTTGGCGATGATCCCCACCGGGTGCCCGTGGATGTGCGCGAACCCGGTGACCAGGGTGGTCCCGTACTCGGCCTTGAACTCGGTGAACTCGCTGCCGTCCACGACCCGGCCGATGACCTCGCGCACGTCGTAGGGGGTGCGCGTGTCGGCGGGCACCACGCCGTACAGCTCGTGCGGGTCCAGCGCGGGCGGGCGCGGGTCGCGGGTCTCCCAGGCGGGCGGATCGAGCGGCCCGAAGGTGTCGGCGATGCGCCGCACGATGGCGAGCGCGTGGGCGTCGTCGTCGGCCAGGTGGTCGGTCACCCCCGACACCCGGGAGTGCAGGTCGCCCCCGCCCAGTTCCTCGGCGGTGACCACCTCGCCGGTGGCGGCCTTCACCAGCGGCGGACCGCCCAGGAAGATCGTGCCCTGCTCGCGGACGATGACGGCCTCGTCGCTCATCGCCGGGACGTAGGCGCCGCCGGCGGTGCACGAACCGAGCACCGCCGCGATCTGCGGGACGCCCAGCCGCGACATGGTCGCCTGGTTGTAGAAGATCCGTCCGAAGTGCTCGCGGTCGGGGAACACCTCGTCCTGGAGGGGCAGGAAGGCACCGCCGGAGTCGGCCAGGTACACGCACGGCAGGCGGTTCTGGAGGGCGATCTCCTGGGCGCGCAGGTGCTTCTTGACGGTCATCGGGTAGTAGCTGCCGCCCTTGACCGTGGCGTCGTTGGCGATCACCACCGTGGGGCGGCCGGCCACCCGACCCACACCGGCGATCATCCCGGCCCCGGGCGCGTCCCGCCCGTCGGTCCCGTAGAGACCGTGGGCGGCCAGGGGGGCGATCTCCAGGAAGGGTGAACCGGGGTCGAGGAGGTGGTCGACACGGTCGCGCGGCAGGAGTTTGCCGCGTTCCATGTGGCGCGCGCGGGCCTTCTCGGGTCCGCCGAGGGCCGCGGTGGCGATCCGCTCGCGCAGCTCCGAGGCGAGGGCGCGGTTCGCCGCGTCGTTGGCGGCGAACGCGGGCCCGGCGGTGTCCACCGCCGAGCCGAGTACGGATGCCCTGCTCATGCTGTCCTCTCGTGGAGGGGTGTTAATGGTCACTAACATTCGTGATGTTAGTGACCATTAACATGGGTGTCCACAGCCGGGCCGGGAAGGACCCGTCCGGAGGACGGCGAGCGGAGGCCGGATGCGCCCCAGACCGGTGGAACAGAGACCGATCGGCGAGCGCCGTCGGGAGATCCTCGCCGCCGCGGCGGGCCTGTTCGCCGAGCGCGGTTATCGCGGCGTGTCGATCGACGACATCGGCCGGGCGATCGGCACCACCGGTCCCGCTCTGTACCGGCATTTCCCCGGTAAGCGGGCGCTGCTCGGCGAAGTGCTCCTGGACATCAGCCGACGCCTGTCCCGCCGCGGCTCGGTGCTGCTGGCCCGCTCCACCGAGCCCCGTGACGCCTTGGACCTGCTGCTGCGCGGTCACATCTCCTTCGCCCTGGACGAGCCGTCGCTCATCGTCGTCCACGACCGGGAACTGCACCACCTCACCGACGAGGACAACCGCCGGGTCCGTCGGATCCAGCGCCGTTACGTGGAGGAATGGGTGACCGTCCTGGCCGAACTCCGCCCCGACGAACCCCACGAGGTCCTGCTCGCCTCGACGCAGGCCGCGTTCGGTCTGCTCAACTCCACTCCCCACAGCCACGTGCTGCCCCGGGGGGAGATGGCGGCCCTGTTGCTGCGGATGGGCACGGCCGCCCTCCTCCCGGACCGGCCTGTGGAGGTCTCCGCGCACAACGAGGCCCACCCCGAGCGGGCCGTGGTGCCCTCGGAGTAGGGGGACCGGCCGCGGGTGCCGCGGGCGGACCCGCCGTTCGCCGTCGGTGGTGCCGGACCGTTCCGTGGGTAGGGGCCCGTTCGAGGGGACGGCGCGTGTCGATCGGCGGTGACTCCGGGCGCACACCGATGCCACCGACGACGTGGTACCCGGGCGCGCCGTGGGGTGCCGGCGGGGCCGTGCTTCCGGGACGGGCGAGCGCATCGCCGCGAAGCCCGACGACGGCCGATCCGTCGCACCCGTAAGGGATGGACCGCCTTCCGGTCCGTTCCCTTCCCCGACCGCAGAGGCGAAAGCCGACAAAGAGGTCGCCAAGAGGTGGGAACGGTGCGGCCCGGCGGGCGTGTGTCCCGTCCGGTCCGGGCTTAGGTTCGGCTCATCGGGTACGCCCGCTTCCGACGGCGACCGACACGGAGAAGGAGCAATACATGGCTCGGCCTCGAATCGTGGTGGTCGGCGCGGGGTTCGGCGGCATCCACACCCTGCGTCACCTCGAACGCCGCATTCCGACGGGGGCGGCGGACCTCGCCCTGATCGCCCCCCACGACTACATGCTCTACAGCCCGCTGCTGCCACAGGTGGCCTCCGGGATGCTCACCCCGCAGTCGGTGGCGATGTCCGTGCACCGGCTGACCCGCGAGACCCGGCTCGTCCCCGGCCACGCCGTCGGCGTCGACACCGACGACCGCGTCGTGGTGGTGCGCCGGCCCACCGGTGAGTTCACCCCGGTGCGCTACGACCGACTGGTGCTGGCGCCCGGCGCCCACACCCGGGCCTTCGACATCCCCGGCCTCACCGAGCACGCCTACGGGGCCAAGACCCTGGCCGAGGCCGTCCTCTTGCGGGACCACGTGCTCGCCCAGCTGGAGATGGCCAACGACAGCGTCGACCCGATCGAACGCGAGGAGCGCTGCCGGTTCATCGTGGTCGGCGGCGGCTACACGGGAGTGGAGACCGCGGCGTCGCTGATGCGCCTGTGCGAGGAGGCCGCCAAACGCTACCCCGAGCTGCGCTCGGTGATCCGCTGGCACCTGGTCGACATCGCGCCCAAGGTGTTGCCCGAACTGGGGGACCGGCTCGGCCGCAAGGCCCTGGACCTGCTGCGCCATCTGGGTATCGAGGTCAAGCTCAAGGTGTCGGTGCGCGAGGTCACCGCCGACAAGGTGGTGCTCACCGACGGACGGGCCCTGCCCTGTCGCACCCTCATCTGGACGGCCGGGGTCTCCCCGAGCCCGCTCATGGAGACCCTGGGCGTACCCACAACGAGGGGCCGTCTGGAGGTGGGAGCCGACCTGCGGGTGCCGGGAGAGCCCGAGGTGTTCGCCCTCGGCGACGCGGTGGCGGTGCCCGACCTGGCGGGGGAGTCGCCCTACTGCCCGCCGACGGCCCAGTACGCGACCCGGCAGGCGACGACGGTGGCGCACAACGTGGTGGCCTCCATCCTGGGGCGCCCGCTGCGGGAGTTCCGCCATCGGGACCTGGGTCTGGTCGTGGACCTGAGCGGCAGGGACGCGCTGGCCCGGGTGATGGACCTGGAGCTGAGCGGCCTGCCCGCGCTGGGCGCGACCCGCGGCTACCACCTGATGGCGGTGCCCTCGCCCAACGCGCGGGCGCGCATCCTGGCCAACTGGGGCATCCGGGCGTTCATCGGAGGGGACGTGTCCCGGATGGGCTTCGCGGACCACGGGCGCCCGTCCTCGTTCGTGGCCAACGACAACGTCGACTACCTCGACTCGGAGGCGGCGGGACGCGAGGGCGCCCGGCTGCTGGAGAACCTCAGGGCCCGGTACGGGGACAGCTGACCCGGACACGACGGGGGCGGCGGACCACGGCGGTCCGCCGCCCCCGGAACGGTGCGGGACGGGGGAGGGGATCAGGAACGGACGAGCCGGGCGATGGCCTCGGAGGCCTCCTTGACCTTGGCGTCGGCCTCCTCGCCGCCGTTGGCGACGGCGTGGGCCACACAGTGCTTGAGGTGCTCGTCGAGCATGGCCAGGGCGAAGGAGCGCAGGGCGCTGTTCACGGCCGAGGTCTGGGTGAGGACGTCGATGCAGTACTGGTCGTCCTCGACCATGCGCTGTAGACCGCGGATCTGTCCCTCGATGCGGCGCAACCGGTTGATGTGGCTCTGCTTGTCATTGCTGTAACCGTGGGTCGCAGCCATGGTCCCGCTTCCGTGTCGTTCCTGCTCAGATGCCATGAACAATACCCCCTTGAGGTATTGAACGGTCCCGTTCGGCAAGGCATTCCGCCGTTGGGTCCTCAGGTAGGAGTTTCCCAGACGAACAGGGGCGTAAGACGTCGCGGGTGAATCGTCGAGTCCTCCGGGCATCGCGTCCGGTCGTTACCTAGAGTGTTGTCCACGGTGAAAATTGACTACTGGGAGTGCTGAATTGATCGCGGTGCGAGTTCGCTCGGTGGGACGACGGCAGGTCGGCGTCGCCGTCGTCACCTCGGTCCTCGTGGCATCCGGCGCTGTGGTGGCGGGCGCGACCTTCGGCGCCCGTGACGTGGTGGCCGCGCCGGCCACCCCTTACGCGTCGAGCACCTGGGGTCGGCTGACGCTCGACGGGTCCGTGTACGGGACGCCGGTGGAGGAGACCCTCCAGGTCATCGAGGTCTCCGGGGACGACGCCGACTCCTGGAGCGGGCTCCCCTCCTCCCCTCATCTGACGTCCGCGACGGCGACCGGCGCGGTGAGCGCCGTGACCGCGCCCGAGAGCGCGATGACCAACGCCGACGGCGCCTTCACCGGACTGGCGGTACCGACGCCCTCGGTGCCCTGGGTCGCGCGGCTGGTGGAAGGGTCGGCCCCCGACGGCAACGTGGTCCTCCGGGTCGCCACCTGGAGCAACCGGGTGCAGTGCAACCCCCCGAACGGTGTCATCGCCCAGACCTCGACCACGGCGCCCACCCTGTTCGGGCGGCTTCTCGACGCCCCGCCTCCCAACCAGGCCGGTACCGCCTCCACCCTGACGACCTTCCCGGGGGATTTCGGGGACGGTGCCACCCTGGTCCGGGTGGAGACGGTCATCGGTCATGTCGTGGAGGAGGATCACCCGTACCACGGCCATGTGGAGACCGACTACACGGCGACGGCCCAGCGCTACGACGGGAACGGGAACCCGGTGGGGGACCCGGTGACGCTGTTCGATCTGGTCCTGGGCGACGTGACGGCCGATTGCCGCCCTCCGGAACCTTCCCCGAGCCCGTCGCCGTCTCCGAGTCCGTCACCTTCTCCGGATCCGTCTCCTTCGCCCAGCCCGAGTCCGTCGCCCGACCCGTCTCCGAGTCCGTCCCCCTCTCCGGACCCGTCCCCCTCTCCGGACCCGTCCCCCTCTCCGAGCCCGGACCCGTCGCCGAGTCCGTCCCCCTCTCCGAGCCCGAGTCCGTCGCCCGATCCGTCGCCGAAGCCCACCCCGGGCCCGTATCCCGAGCCCACTCCGCCCGGCAAGCCGAAGCTGCCCGTCACCGGCCCCGGCCTGGCCGCCCTGCTCTCCGGCGGTCTCATCACCGTCGGCGCCGCGATCGCGCTGCTGGCCGCCGTCCGTAAACGTCGGGCCTGATCTGGGTAAGCCCGGGGCAAGGCTCTTGCCCGTGTCCCGTGCCGAACCCACCATGTCCCTATGGACCGAAGCGGCGACAAGGACATCCTGACCACCATCAAGGGTTTGATGAAGGAGGAGCACGCCCTGCGCGACACCCCCGGGGCCCTGTCCTCCGTGGAGCGTGGGCGGATGAAGGAGGTCGAGGAGGCCCTCGACCAGTGCTGGGACCTGCTCCGCCAGCGACGGGCCCGCGAAGAGTTCGGACGGGACCCCGACGAGGCCGAGGCCCGCTCGGTGGCCGAGGTCGAGAACTACCGCCAGTGAAGCCGGACCGACCGCAACCGCGGGCCGTCGGCGGGCATCAACCAGGGTGAACCGGCGGGGGCGGGCCCGGCGTGTGAGCGCGCGGGCCCGCCCCGCGCGTTCGCACCATGGAAAGGGCCCCCTTGCTCACTGCACTCACCGGTATCGGTCTCTCCTCCGCGGCGGGGCTGAACGCCTACATCCCCCTGCTGCTGGTGGGTCTGATCGCCCGCTTCACCGACCTGCTCCCCCTGGGCGACTCCTGGACGTGGCTGGAGCACCCGATCACCCTGATCGTGCTGACGGTGCTCCTGGCCGTGGAGTTCCTGGCCGACAAGTTCCCGGCCGTCGACAGTGTCAACGACATCATCCAGACCGTCGTGCGTCCGAGTTCCGGCGGCATCGTCTTCGGCGCGGGCGCCTCCAGCGTCGAACTCTCCGAGATCACCGGCGCCGCCTCCGGCGCGGAGACCGGGGACGGGTTCTCCTGGGGTCCGGTGATCGCGGGCGTGGTCATCGCCCTGGGCTTCCACCTCGTCAAGTCCCTGGGCCGACTGGCCGCGAACTCGATGAGCGCCGGCTGCGCGGCCCCGTTCGTCTCCTTCTTCGAGGACGTCGTCAGCTTCCTCACCTCGATCGTCGCGATCCTGCTGCCGGTGCTCATCCTGGTGGTGTTCCCGGCATTGGTCGTCGCGGGGGTGTGGCTGGTGCGGCGCAGCCGCCGATCGCGGACCGAACGCCGAGAGGCCGTGGACCCCGGGGCGCCCGCCTGATGTGACCGGAACCGCACGGCCACGACCGGTCCGGGACACGTAAAATGCACGTAATGACAGAGATGACTTTCGACCCGAACGACATCGCGCACATCGTCTGGGACTGGAACGGCACCCTCCTCGACGACAACCACGCCAACCTCGCGGCGGTCAACGCCGTCTGCGCGTCCTTCGGCCGTGAACCGGTCGAACTGGACCATTGGCGCACCGTCTTCCGACGGCCCCTCATCCCCTGCTACGAGGAACTGCTCGGTCGGACCTTCGCCGAGGGCGAGTGGGCGCGCGCCGAGAAGCTCTACGACGAGGGCTACCTGCGTCACCTGCCCACGTGCGAGTTGACCGACGGCGTCCCGGACGTGCTGCACGACTGGAGCGCCGACGGCCGCACCCAATCGCTGCTGTCCATGGCCTCGCACGACCACCTGGTCCCGCTCATCGCGGAACGCGGGCTGACCCCGCACTTCACCAGGATCGACGGCCGCAGGTACGACACCGAGCACGACTCCAAGGCCGAGCACCTGGTACACCACCTCCGGGGCCTGGACATCGACCCGGCCAAGGTCGTGCTCATCGGCGACATCGACGACGACGCCCGCGCCGCCCGAGAGGCCGGCGCGCACTCGATCCTGGTCGCCACCGGGCTGATGGCCCCCGAACGGCTCGTCGCCACCGGTTCGCCGGTGGTCGAGTCCCCGGTGGCCGCGGTCCGCGCCCTGCGGGGGCTGTGAACCTCCTTCCGCGATCGACCGAAAGAACCCATGACCGGCCCTCTCGGTCGATCGCGGAGATCCGCAGGGGCCTGTCAATGGGGGGTTCCCACTGTTGGGTCGCGCCCGGCAGTGGACCTTCCACAGGCCCCGTGAACACGGTGTGACCTGCGTACTTCCCAGAGTCCTCCGGCCTTCGCGAAGGGATGCCCGGGGCATGACCCCGGTCATGGTGTGTTGTTAGATGGACCTCACCGCAACACACAGCCACGCGAATGGGAAGGCGGGCCAATGACGGAGAGCAGCGTGCCCCGTGTGCTCTGGGAACCCGACGAGACGACGGTGGCGGCCTCCAACATCGTCGCCTTCGCCCGATGGGCCGCCGAGCACGAGGGCGTCGAGGCCTTCGGTGACGACGGCGACTTCGACTACGACGCCCTGTGGCGCTGGTCGGTCACCGACGTCGACGGTTTCTGGGACGCGATCCGCGCGTACTACGGCGTCCGCTTCGACACCCCCCACGACGGGGTCCTGGCCGAGGACGTCATGCCCGGCGCGCGCTGGTTCCCCGGTGCCACCCTCAACTACGCCCGGCACCTCTTCGAGGGCCGCGACCCCGACCGGGTCGCCATCCGCCACGCCACCGAACTGCGCCCCCTGGCCGAGTGGACCTGGGGCGAGCTGCGCCGACGCACCGCCGCGATCGCCGCAGGTCTGCGCGAACTCGGCGTCGGCCCCGGCGACCGGGTCGTCGCCTACCTGCCCAACCTGCCCGAGACCGTCGCCGCGTTCTACGCCGTGGCCTCTCTGGGCGCGATCTGGTCCTCCTGTTCCCCCGACTTCGGCGTGCGCAGCGTCATCGACCGCTTCGCCCAGATCGAACCCAAGGTCCTGCTCGCCGTCGACGGCTACCGCTACGGTGGCAAGGACTTCGACCGCCGTCCCGTCGTCGAGGAACTGCGCGCCGCCCTGCCCACCGTCGAGCACACCGTCCTCCTCGACCACCTGGAGCCCGGCGCCGACCCCGTCGAGGGCACCCTGGCCTGGTCGGCCCTGGAGGCATCCGGGGCCGGAGCGGACCTGGAGTTCACCCCCGTCGCCTTCGATCACCCCCTGTGGGTGCTCTACTCCTCGGGCACCACCGGACTGCCCAAGGCCATCGTCCAAGGGCACGGCGGCATCCTCCTCGAACAGCTCAAGAACCTGCACCTGCACCTGGACGCGCAGGAGGACGACCGGGTCTTCTGGTTCACCACCACCGGCTGGATGATGTGGAACTTCCTGGTCAGCGTGCTGCTGACCCCGGCGTCCATCGTCCTGTACGACGGCAGTCCGGCCGCCCCCGAGCTGGACACGCTGTGGGACCTGGCCGCCGAGGCCGGCATCACCGTGTTCGGCACCAGCGCCGGGTTCCTGTCCTCCTGCATGAAGGAGGGCGTCCACCCGCGCCGGGGCCGCGACCTGTCCCGCCTCAAGGCCATCGGCTCCACCGGTTCCCCGCTCAGCCCCGAGGCGTTCGCGTGGGCCTACGAGGAGTTCGGCGACGACCTGTGGCTGTTCTCCACCAGCGGCGGCACCGACGTGTGCAGCTGCCTGGTGGGCGGTACCCCCACCCTCCCGGTGTACGAGGGCGAGATCCAGTCCCGCGCCCTGGGCATGGCCGTCGCCTCCTGGGACCCCGACGGCAAGGAGCTCATCGGCGAGGTCGGCGAACTGGTCGTCACCCGCCCGGCCCCGTCCATGCCGGTCTTCTTCTGGGGGGACGAGGGCGGCGAGCGCCTCCGCGACAGCTACTTCTCCATGTACCCGGGCGTCTGGCGGCACGGCGACTGGATCGAGATCACCGACCGGGGCACCGCGATCATCTACGGCCGCTCGGACTCCACCATCAACCGCGGCGGCGTCCGCATGGGCACCAGCGAGATCTACCGCGCGGTCCTGGCCGTGGACGACATCACCGACGCCCTGGTCGTCGACGTGCCCCAGGGCGAGGGTTCCTCGCGCATCGAACTGTTCGTCGTCCTGCGCGAGAGCGCCGAACTCGACGACGCCCTCGTCAAGGAGATCGCCCGGCGCGTGCGCACCGACTGCTCCCCCCGGCACGTGCCCGACCGGGTGCGGGTCGTCCCGGCGGTGCCGCGCACCCTCTCCGGCAAGATCCTGGAGGTGCCGGTCAAGCGCATTCTCATGGGTGAGGCCCCGGGGAAGGTCGCCAGCCGCGACTCCCTCGCCGACCCGGAGGCGCTGGACCACTTCAGCACCCTCGTGGGCTGACCGCGACCGGTTCCCGGGGCCGCCCGGCCCCGGGAACCGGACCCACCGGACCCTGTCGGACGGCACCACGCCCATCGACCGGTCGCCTACCGGGCACGTTGGCCGGAGCCGGCCACACCGGGGCGAAGTGTCTTGATTGTGGCCCTACCCCAGGGGGCATAACCTGGCCCGCGTGGCACAGAAGCGACCTGACGACCTCGCCGAACCGGCTTCCGGTCCGGCCCCCGCCAAGACCCGTATCGACGGCATCGACGCGGCCCGGGCCCTCGCCGTCTTCGGTATGTTCATCGTCCACCTCGGGGTGGACTCCATGGGTCTCCTGTCCCCGGAGAACTACGCCTGGGACCTGCACGGGGTGGTGCGGGGGAACTCGTCGGCGCTCTTCGCCTTCCTGGCCGGGGTCTCCCTGGCCATGATGACCGGCCGCACCCGGCCGATCTCCGGCGAACCGCTCTTCCGGTCCGTGGTGCGCATCGTCACCCGCGCCGTGCTCATCGCGCTGCTCGGTCTGATCCTGGACATGATGGCCGTTCCCGTCGCCGTCATCCTCACCTACTACGGCGGGTTCTTCCTGCTCGCCCTGCCCCTGGTCAAGCTGCGCTCGGGGGCGCTGTGGACCGTCGCCGGCGTCCTGGCCGTCGTCGGCCCGCCACTGTCGTTCCTGCTGCGCGACGCCTTCTTCCCGGCCGTACCCCGGACCGGGGCGCTCACCTCGTTCACCGAGTTCTTCCTCACCGGCTACTACCCGGCGGTGACCTTCATGGTCTTCGTGATCGCCGGAATGGCGGTGGGCCGACTGGACCTCACCGCCACGGGGACGCGGTCGCGGCTGCTCGTCGGTGGCGCCGTGGCCGCCGTCTGCGGCCACCTGGGCTCGTGGCTGGCCCTGGGCCCGCTGGGCGGGATGGACCGGTTGATGGAGGCGCGCGCCCCCGAGCTGCTCGGCGCCCCGCTGTCGACGATCACCGATCCGACGCTGGTCGAGGAACTGCGCTACCTGGTCCGGGACGAGGCAGAGTCCATCTCGGGCCAGGTGCCCACCGACTCGTGGTGGTGGCTGGCGGTCAACACCCCGCACACCGGGACCACCTTCGAGATACTGGAGGCGATCGGCCAGGGGCTGGTGGTGATGGTCCTGTGCATGTGGCTGTGCGACCGGGCGCGGATCGTCATGTACCCGCTGACCTCGGTGGGCCGCATGCCGCTGACCGTCTACACCGGGCACCTGGTGGCGCTCGCGCTGATCATCTCCGCGGTCGGGTACGAGTTCCACACCCCGTGGCTGCTGGAGCAGTTCGTCCTGTGGTCGCTGGTCCTCGCCACTCTGTGGCGGCTCGTCGTGGGGCGGGGCCCGGCGGAGATCGTCCTGGGCGAGGCCGCCGACGGCGCCGTCCGCCTGGTCGACTCCCTGCGCGAGGACCGGAGGTAGGACCGCCCCTGCGGCGTCCCGGGCATCGGCCGGGCGGACCGGTCCGTGTTCCTTCGAACCCGCGCTTCGGTTCGTGCCCGGCGCGCCCGGAGAACGGGGACCTTCGGCCCCGCGCTCGTGTCCCCGTTCCTCGGGCGTTCGCTCCAGGGCTCCAGAACCCCGTGGGCGCCCTCGGCCGCGCTTCCCCCCGGACGTCTCCTCCGCCGACCTCCAGAGCCCCCGTGGAAGTCCTCACGACCCCCGAGGGCGCGAAGGGCGTGCGAAGAACAGGCCTTAGTCCGGTCGGCGGATCGTCGCCGAGGTCCGGTCCCGGTGGGCCAGGGTGTCGGAGGTGGTGCGCGCGTTCTGCCGGATGAGCCTGCGGGCGTCGTCGGCCGCCGACCGCGCCACCGCCGGGCTGGCCACCGGTCCCTGGGTCGACTCGGCGTCCTCGGGCAGGCCGATGTCCATCGGCAGCCCGGCCTTGCCGATGACCCGCAACTGGGCGCCCTCCTGCGAACGGGAGGGACGGATGTCCCCGTCGGGGGTGCGCCAGGCGCGCAACCGGTGCAGCATCCACTCGGTGCCCCGCCGTTCGGGCCCCCGTGGCCACGCCTCGCCGTCGGGCCGGTGACCCAGCGCGTGGAGCACGTCCTCGGTGGTCCACCCGGCGGAGAACAGCCGGGCCGCCTCGTCGCGCAGGGAGGCGAAGTCCACGCCCCGCAGGGAGGCGTCCTCGGTGTGGATCGCCTCGCACGCCCTGTGCACGTCGCGCGGCGTGTGCAGGGGCCGGGTGCGCGGGTCCGGAGCGGATCGGCGCAGCAGGGAGTCGTCGATGGTGACGATGACCTCGCCGCGCCGGTTGTCCCAGACGCCCACGTCCTCGCGCGCCCACCCCTGGGACTCGGCCAGGGCCGTCGCCATCCTGCGCAGGTCGACCTGCTCGTCATCGCTGCTGATCCGGAACTCCGCCATGGGGACAGGGTACGCATCCGCGCCGTCCGCGCGAGCCCGGACGGAGGTGGCGGGAGGGGCCCGGAGGACGAGTCCGGTCTAGACCGCGCAGGTCCGGGCGCGGGGATCCCGAATGTCGGGAAACGCTGTTCTCGGGGGTTCTCGCCCTCTTGTTGGAGGAAAAGACCATTCCTTGGTCAAGCTTCGGTTGGACTCTTCTCCAACCTTCGGCGATGCGCTCCCGAGGGGTACCGGTGGCCCGGCCCTCCGGGGTTATGGTGACCACCTGACGGCCCGGAGGGGATCACCGATCCCGTGCCGGGCCACCCCCGCCGACCCCGGCGGGGGGCAGTCACATCGTTCGACCGAGCTGTAGGTGCCCGTGCCCCACACCGCATCCGCTCCCGAGGCGACGACCGACCGCGCGCTCCGGACGTTCCTGCACGGACTCCCGGGCGTCGACGAGGTCGGTGCCCGCGCCCGGGCCCAGGATCTGTCCACCCGGTCCATCAAGACCACCGCCAAGGCCCAGGCCATCGATCTGGCCATCTCCATGATCGACCTGACCACCCTGGAGGGGGCCGACACGCCCGGCAAGGTGCGCTCCCTGTGCACCAAGGCCGCGCTGCCCGACCCCTCCGACCGCACCGTGCCCGGTGTGGGCGCCGTCTGCGTCTACCCCGACATGGTCCCCACCGCCGTCGAGGCGCTGCGCGGCACCGGTATCGGGGTCGCCTCCGTCGCCACCGCCTTCCCGGCCGGTCGCGCCCCCCTGTCCGTCAAGATCGCCGACACCGCCGCCGCCGTCGCCGACGGCGCGAGCGAGATCGACATGGTCATCGACCGCGGCGCGTTCCTCGCCGGCGACTACCTGAAGGTGCACGAGGAGATCGTCGCCGTGAAGGAGGCCTGCGGTGACGCCCACCTCAAGGTCATCCTGGAGACCGGCGAGCTGGTCACCTACGACAACGTGCGCCGCGCCTCCCACCTGGCGATGCGCGCCGGCGCCGACTTCATCAAGACGTCCACCGGCAAGATCTCGCCGGCGGCGACCCCGCCCGTCGTCCTCGTGATGCTGGAGGCCGTGCGCGACCACTTCGCCGAGACCGGCCGCCGCGTGGGCGTCAAACCGGCCGGCGGCATCCGCACCACCAAGGACGCCATCCGCAACCTGGTCCTGGTCAACGAGACCGCCGGACCCGCATGGCTCACCCCGGACCTGTTCCGGATCGGCGCCTCCAGCCTGCTCAACGACCTGCTCATGCAGCGCACCAGGCTGACCACCGGCACCTACCCGGGCCCCGACTACTACACGCTGGACTGAAGCCGTGATCTTCGAGTACGCGCCCGCACCGGAGTCCCGCTCCGTCGTCACCCTGCGCGAGTCCTATGGGCTGTTCATCGACGGGGAGTTCACCCCCGCCGAGAGCGGCGAACACCTGACCAGCCTCAACCCCGCCGACGAGACCAAGCTCGCCCAGGTCGCCGTCGCCGGTCCCGCCGATGTGGACCGGGCGGTCGCCGCGGCCCGCCGCGCCCACGACACCGTGTGGAGCCGCATGTCCGGCGCCGAACGCGGCAAGTACCTGTTCCGCATCGCGCGCATCATCCAGGAGCGCTCGCGCGAACTCGCGGTGCTGGAGTCCCTGGACAACGGCAAGCCCATCAAGGAGACCCGCGACGTCGACCTGCCCTTGGTCGCCGCCCACTTCTTCTACTACGCCGGATGGGCCGACAAGCTCGCCCACGCCGGCCTGGGCCCCGCCCCCCGGTCGCTCGGTGTGGCCGCCCAGGTCATCCCGTGGAACTTCCCGCTGCTCATGCTCGCGTGGAAGATCGCACCGGCCCTGGCCACCGGCAACACCGTCGTCCTCAAACCGGCCGAGACCACCCCGCTGACAGCGCTGGTCTTCGCCGAGATCTGCCAGGAGGCCGATCTGCCCCCGGGCGTGGTCAACATCCTCACCGGCGAAGGGGGGACCGGCCGCACCCTGGTCGAGCACCCCGACGTCGACAAGGTCGCCTTCACCGGCTCCACCGAGGTGGGGCGACAGATCGCCCGCGCCGTCGCCGGCACCGACAAGCGCCTCACCCTGGAACTGGGCGGCAAGGGCGCCAACATCGTCTACGACGACGCCGCCATCGACCAGGCCGTCGAGGGCATCGTCTCGGGCATCTTCTTCAACCAGGGCCACGTGTGCTGCGCCGGATCCCGGCTGCTGGTGCAGGAGTCCATCGTCGACGAACTGATGCCCCGCCTGAAGGAGCGCGTGGCCAAGCTGCGCCTGGGCGACCCGCTGGACAAGAACACCGACATCGGCGCCATCAACTCCGCCGCCCAACTGGAGCGCATCCGCGACCTCGTGGACTCCGGCGAGGCCGAGGGCGCCGAGCGCTGGTCGCCCGCCTGCGACCTGCCGGAGAACGGCTACTGGTTCGCGCCCACGATCTTCACCGGCGTCGGCCAGGCCCACCGGGTGGCCCGGGAGGAGATCTTCGGCCCGGTCCTGTCGGTGCTGACCTTCCGCACCCCCGAGGAGGCCGTCGGCAAGGCCAACAACACCCCCTACGGGTTGTCGGCGGGCGTGTGGACGGAGAAGGGTTCGCGCATGCTGTGGACCGCCGAACGGCTGCGCGCCGGGGTCGTGTGGTCCAACACGTTCAACAAGTTCGATCCGACCAGCCCCTTCGGCGGCTACAAGGAGTCGGGCTACGGCCGCGAGGGCGGACGGCACGGATTGGAGGCCTACGTTGGCTGAACGACGCGGCGGCAAGAAGGCCGACAAGGCCGACAAGGCCGACAAGGGCGGCGCGGCCCAGGCGGCGAGGACACCCGCCGTCCCCGCCCGACTGGCGGTCCGCAAGACCTACAAGCTCTACCTGGGCGGGGCCTTCCCCCGCTCCGAGTCGGGCAGGAGCTACGCCGTGACCTCGACCGACGGAACGCACCTGGCCAACGCCGCCCTGGCCTCCCGCAAGGACGCCCGTGACGCGGTCGCCGCCGCGCGCAAGGCGTTCTCCGGGTGGTCCGGGCGCACCGCCTACAACCGGGGACAGATCCTGTACCGGGTCGCCGAGGTGCTGGAGGGCCGGCGCGACCAGTTCGTCGCCCGGGCGGCCTCGGCCCAGGGCCTGACGAGGGTCCGGGCCGAGGAGGTCGTCTCCGCGGCCATCGACCGGTGGGTGTACTACGCCGGGTGGACCGACAAGGTCGCCCAGGTCCTGGGCGGGGCCAACCCCGTCTCCGGTCCCTACTACAACCACTCGGCCCCCGAGCCCACCGGTGTGGTCGTCGTGTTCGCTCCGCAGAACGCTCCGCTGCTCGGCCTCACCTCGGTCGTCGCCCCGGTCATCGCCACCGGCAACACCGCCGTGGTGGTGTCCTCCGAGGCCGCGCCGCTGGCCGCCGTGGACCTGGCCGAGGTGCTGGCCACCTCCGACCTGCCCGGCGGAGTGGTCAACCTGCTCACCGGCCGGGTACCCGAGCTGGGCCCGCACCTGGCCGCGCACGCCGACGTCAACGCCCTGGACCTGACCGGGACGGGGGAGGACGCGACCGCCTTCGAGGAGGCCGCCGCGCAGACCCTCACCCGGGTGCTGCGCCGCGGTCCCGACGCCGACGGCGGCGAGGAGGCCTGGCTCGACCCCGACCCCGGCACCTCCCGGATGACGCCGTTCCTGGAGACCAAGACGGTCTGGCACCCCATCGGCGTCTGATCCGTACGGGGACGAGGGGTAGATGACCCGGGCCGTCCACAGGTCGCGGACGGCGGCTTGCGCGGGCCCGGGTCGAACGCCAGTCTGAGTCCAGGGGCGGAGCGCGTCCGGCGCCGAGCCCCGTGGACTCCGACGGGCCCGAAGGGGCACGTCCGGGAGAGGAGCGATGCGGTGAACGACGCGGTGGACACGGCCGGTCCCGAGGCACCGACCGATCGGGCCCTCGTGCCGCGCCTGGTGCGGTTGGACCGGGACACGGCCGAGGTCGCCCTGCTGCGCACCGCCGTGTCGCGCCACCGGCTGGCCCCCGGGCAGTCCCGGTTCACCGGGCTGCCCGTGGCCACCCTGCCCGCCGCCGACGCCGACCCCGCCCGGGTGCCCTTCGCCATCGTGCTGGGGCCGGTCGAGGACGCGGCCGACGCGCGGGCGGCGGCGGTCGGGTTCGGGGTGCTGGACCGGGCCCTGCGCACGCGCGACATGGTCGCCGAACCCCAGCGCGCCGTGCTGCTGCGCGCCTACTACGTCACGCCACAATGGCAGGGCCGGGGCCTGGGCCGGGCCTCCTGCTCCGCGCCCCTGCTGGACCGGTTGATCACCGAGATCGCGCCGCACGCCGACAGGGTCGTGCTGTGCGTCAACGTCGGCAACCACGCCGCCCTGCGGGTCTACGAGGCCGCCGGGTACACCGCGACCGGGCGTGTCATCTCCGGTGACGCGGGCCCGCAACACGTGATGTCGCGCCCCCTGTCCACCGGGGCGCACCCCGCGCCGCTCCCGCGGCACGAACGAACGGAGAACACGCTGTGACCGCTGGACCCAAGGCCATCGCCGAGCAGGCCGCCGACGCACTGCGCTCGCGCACCGGGGTGGACGCCTACGACATCGCCCTGGTCATGGGCTCGGGCTGGGCGCCCGCCGCCGACCTCCTGGGGGAGGGACGGGACGAGCTGCCCGCCGCCGAACTGCCCGGCTTCCTCCCCCCCGGTGTGGAGGGGCACAGCGGCACCGTGCGCGGCATCGTCGACGGCGACCGCGACGTGCTCGCGTTCCTGGGCCGCACCCACCTGTACGAGGGGCACGGCACCGACGCCGTCGTGCACAACGTGCGCACCGCCGTCGCGGCCGGGGCCCGGACCATCGTGCTCACCAACGCCGCCGGCGGCATCAACGCCACCTACACGGTGGGAACCCCGGTGCTCATCGCCGACCACATCAACATGACCGCCCGCTCGCCGCTGGTCGGCGCGACCTTCGTCGACCTCACCGAGACCTACTCCGCCGAGCTGCGAGCCCTGGCCCTCGAAGTGGACCCGAGCCTGGCCGAGGGCGTCTACGCGGCCATGCCCGGCCCGCACTTCGAGACCCCCGCCGAGATCCGGATGCTCCGCGCCATGGGCGCCGACCTGGTCGGCATGTCCACCGTCCTGGAGGCCATCGCCGCCCGCGAGGCCGGGGCCCGGGTGCTGGGCATGTCCCTGGTCACCAACATCGCCGCCGGGTTGGAGGGCGCCAACCTCGATCACGAGGAGGTGCTGGCCGCCGGTCGCGACGCCGCCGAGACCGTGGGTCGGCTGCTCGCCGACATCGTCGCCCGCGTCTGAGCCCGAGCCGAGGAGATCCGCCATGACCATCGACACCGTCGCCCGCGCCCGCGCGTGGATGGAGCGCGACCCCGACCCCGCCACCCGTGACGAGCTGGCCGCCCTGCTGGAGCGGGTCGCCGCGGGTGACGTCGAGGCCGCCGCCGACCTCGGCGACCGCTTCTCCGGGCGGCTGGAGTTCGGCACCGCCGGACTGCGCGGCGCGCTGGGGGCCGGCCCCAACCGGATGAACCGTGTCGTGGTCATGCGCACCGCCGCCGGGATCGCCGCCTGGCTGCACGCGCGCGGCGGCGCCGGGCACGTCGTCATCGGTTACGACGCCCGACACCGGTCGGCGGACTTCGCCCGCGACAGCGCCGCGGTCCTCACCGGTGCCGGACACCGGGTCTCCCTCCTGCCCGCCCCCCTGCCCACCCCGGTCCTGGCCTTCGCGGTGCGGGACCTGGGCGCCGACGCCGGGATCATGGTCACCGCCAGCCACAACCCGCCCCAGGACAACGGCTACAAGGTCTATGTGGGCGGTGACGGGGACGACGCCGGGGCCCAGATCGTGGCCCCGATCGACGCCGAGATCTCCGAGGCCATCGACGAGGTCGGCCTCGTCGGCGACCTGCCGTCGGGCACGGAGTGGACGGTCCTGGACCGGGGGGTCGTCGAACGGTACCTGTCGGCCGTCACCGCGCCGGTGCCCGCGGGACCGCGCGACCTGTCGATCGTCTACACCGCCATGCACGGTGTCGGCGGCCGGGTGCTGGTCGAGGCGCTGGAACGGGCCGGGTTCGCGGCACCGGAGGTGGTGGGCGCCCAGTTCGACCCCGACCCCGACTTCCCCACGGTGTCCTTCCCCAATCCGGAGGAACCCGGGGCCCTGGACCTGGCGATGGCCGCGGGGGAGGCGATCGGCGCCGACCTGGTCGTGGCCAACGATCCCGACGCCGACCGGCTGGCCCTGGCGATCCCCGGGCACGGGCCGCTCACCGGCGACGAGGTGGGCGGTCTGCTCGCCGAGTTCGTGCTCGACCACACCACCGGGGACGACCGGGTGGTGGCCACCACCATCGTCTCCTCCAGCCTGCTCGGCATGATCGCCCGCGGCCGGGCGGTGCACTACGAGGAGACCCTCACCGGGTTCAAGTGGCTGGCCCGGGCCGGCGGCCCCGGCACCCGACGGGTCTTCGCGTACGAGGAGGCACTGGGGTACTGCATCGGTGGTGACGCGGGTCGCCCGGTCGCCGACAAGGACGGCATCGGCGCCGCGCTGATGGCGGTGACCCTGACCGCGCGGGCGAAGGCGGAGGGGCGGACCCTCCTCGACCTGCTCGACGACCAGGCCCGCGCGTACGGCCTGCACCTGAGCGACCAACTGTCGGTGCGCGTGTCGGACCTGTCGTTGATCGACGCGGCGATGCGGCGGTTGCGCGCCGAACCGCCCGCCGCGTTCGGCCCCCTGAAGGTCGCGGGGGTCGACGACTTCGCCGCCGGACACGCGGGTCTGCCGCCGACCGATGCCCTGCGCTTCCGGTTGGAGGGCGGGGCCCGGGGGCGTGTGACGCTCCGGCCTTCGGGCACCGAGCCCAAGTTGAAGGCCTATGCCGAGGTGGTCATGGACGTGGACGGCGATGTCGCGGCCACCCGCGCGCAGGGTTCGGCGTTGCTCGCCGAACTGATGGCCTCGGTCGCCGAGGTGGTCGGGGGTTAGGGTCGTCCGTTCAGTCGAGGTCGCCGGGCTCCACGACGGGCCGGTGCACGACCTCGTCGATGACGGTGAGCGTCTGCGTGGACGTCACACCGGGGAGCGATTGCAGGCGGGTCAGGATCAGGTCCCGCAGTTGGTTGGTGTTGGCGACGCGGACCAGCAGGACGATGTCCGCCGAACCGACCACGTACCAGCAGTACTCGATCTCGGGGTAGGAGGAGAGGATCTCCCGGTTGGCCCGCCAGTCCGGCTGGCTGCCGGAGATGAGCACGAGCGCGGTCACGCCCAGACCCATCTTCGAGTGGTCGGTCACCACGGAGTAACCGCGGAT
The DNA here is from genome assembly GCF_028882275.1 of Nocardiopsis sp. N85. Taxonomy (GTDB): domain Bacteria; phylum Actinomycetota; class Actinomycetes; order Streptosporangiales; family Streptosporangiaceae; genus Nocardiopsis; species Nocardiopsis lambiniae. The sequence goes on along the minus strand of NZ_JARBUT010000018.1, from coordinate 98,589 downwards.
GACGCCCTCGTCCGTCAGACGCTTGATCCGGTTGTAGGCCGTGGCCCGGGAGACATTGGCCAGTGCGGCGATCTCGGTGATCCCGGTCCGCGCGTCCTTGGCGAGAGCACTGAGGATCGTCTGGTCGGTCGCATCCGGCCGCCGGCCGTTCCTGCGTTGCTCGCCCATGGCCATGTGGGTGCTCCTCGTGTCTTCTCGTTCCAGTGGAAGCCCCTCTCATCGTCATCGACCGGGGCTAACGAACTACCAGGTAAACGCTGTTTGCTTCCATGGGAGTCTCAGTCGGCGAGATGATGTCCATCTGCGTATTCGCCCGATCACCAGGGGATGCGCGTGGGCGGTCTCACATGGCGGAATCTTGCTCTCGCGGCCCCGGCGCGCAGGGGTGCCGAGGGGTATCCGACTGTACCCATGGTTGACGCGGTGGTCGGTCCGGGGGTTTCCCCGGGCCTGGAGGTGATCACGCGCGAGTTCCGAGAAGATGGCCGGCCTTCTCGCGTGACGGCCGCTTTCGTTCGTCTTTGTCGTGCCTTGTCGCCTTTTCCGTGTCGGAGTGCCTGAATGCATCCGAAGGTATGCGCTCCATCGTCGAACGGGCACCTATCGTGGCCAACTGCGATCCATCTGTGATGGTGAGTCCCGATTCGCGGTGTACAGACCGACCTGTCGTTTTTCCTGCTCGTACACCTCGGGTGCTGGACGATCGCGAACCTGAAAGGGCTTTTCGTCCTCATGTGTATCAAGTTTTCGAGATTATCTAGCGCGAGTGTCGAATTATCCGGACAATCTGCCTCATCAGTTAACAGATCGCCCGGAGTCCGACGCGTCACACCACCGCGACGGGCCACGTTGGGAGCCGCTGCACATGTCGACCCACGAGCCAGCGGGTCAGGGGACCGTCACCGTGGACCACCTGCCCCCGGACCTCACCCGCGCGCTGTACACGCACATGCGGACCGCACGCGACCTGGACGCCGAGGCCGTCGCCCTCCAGCGCCAGGGCGTCTTCCCCGCCTACGTGTCCGTCCGCGGGCAGGAGGCGGCCCAGGTCGCCAGTGCGGCCGCACTGGACCCCCGGCGCGACTTCGTCTTCCCGACCTACCGCGAGATGGCCTCCGCGCTCGCCTACGGGGTGGAGATGGTCGGCTACATGGCCACCCACAGGGCCCTGTGGCACGGCGGCCTCTACGACGTCATGGAGTCCCGCTTCGGCGCCGTCAACGCGGTCGTCGGCGGCCCCGTCCCCCACGCCGTCGGCTGGGCGGTCGGTGAACGGATGCGCGGTGACGACGGTGTCGCCCTGGCCTACTTCGGTGACGGCGCCAGCTCCGAGGGCGACGTCCACGAGGCCATGAACTTCGCCGGCGTCTACGGTGCCCCCGTCGTCTTCTTCTGCCAGAACAACCGCTGGGCGCTGTCGGTGCCCAACGAGCGCCAGGTCGCCGGCGGCTCCGTCGCCGCGCGCGGTGAGGGTTACGGCATGCCCGGCGTCGTGGTGGACGGCAACGACGCCGCCGCCGTCCACGACGCCGTCACCCGGGCCGTGGCCCGTGCCCGACGCGGTGAGGGCCCCACCCTCATCGAGGCCCTCACCTACCGGGTGGAACCCCACTCCACCTCCGACGACACCGGCCGCTACCGCGATGAGACCGAGGCCGACCGCTGGCGGACGCACCGCGATCCGGTCGCGCTGCTGCGCGCCGCCCTCATCGAGGCCGGCCACGCCGACGCCGACGAACTCGCCGCCATCGACGCCGAGGCGAAGAAGCGCGCCGAGGAGATCCGCGACGGCGTCTCCGCCGCCCCTGAACCCGAGGGCACCGAGTTGTTCACGCACGTCTTCCGGGAGACCACCCAGGAGCTGACCCGGCAGCGCCGCATCTGGGAGGAAGAGGTCCAGCCGTGACCGAACTCATCGACCGCGCCGACGCCGCCGCAGAGACCCCCGCACTCGAACTCTCCATGCAGCAGGCCATCAACCGGGCCCTGCGCGTCCTGCTCGCCGAGGACCCGGACGTCCTGGTCTTCGGTGAGGACGTGGGCGCCCTGGGCGGTGTCTTCCGCGTCACCGACGGCCTCCAGAAGGAGTTCGGCGACCGGCGCGTCTTCGACACCCCCCTGGCCGAGTCCGCGATCATGGGCATGGCGGTCGGCCTGGCCATGAACGGCTGGCGCCCCGTCCCCGAGCTCCAGTTCGACGGTTTCGCCTATCCGGCGATCGACCAGATCGTCAACCAGGTGGCGCGCATGAACTACCGCACCCGCGGCTCGGCACCCATGCCGATCACCCTGCGGCTGCCCTCCTTCGGTGGCATCCAGGCCCCCGAACACCACGGAGAGAGCCTGGAGGCGATCTTCGCCCACACCCCGGGGCTGAAGGTCGTGGCCCCCTCCGACCCCGCCGAGGCCTACAGCCTGCTGTTGCAGTCGGTGCGCTCCGACGACCCCGTCGTCTACATGGAGCCCAAGGCCCGCTACTGGGACCGTAGGCCGGTTCGACTCGCCGAACCCACCGACCCCATCGGCACCAGTCGTATCGTCCGACCCGGACGCCACGCCACCCTCATCGCCTGGGGCGCGATGGTCCACAAGTGCCTCCAGGTGGCCGAACTGGCCGCCGAGGACGGAGTGGAACTGGAGGTGCTGGACCTGCGCTGGCTCAAGCCCATCGACGCGGCCGGACTGGCCGCCTCGGTCGCGCGCACCAAGCGCGCCGTGGTCGTCCACGAGGCCCCGTTGACCGCCGGGCTCGGCGCCGAGGTGGCCGCGCTCATCACCGAGCACTGCTTCCGCGACCTGGCCGCCCCGGTCCAGCGCGTCACCGGATTCGACGTGCCCTATCCCGCGGGCCCGCTGGAGCCGCAGTACCTGCCGACGATCGACCGCGTCCTGTTCGCGGTGCAGAGAACCCTGGAGTACTAGAGCGACCATGGCTGAAGAGAACGTCACCTTCACCCTTCCCGACCTCGGGGAGGGTCTCGTCGAGGCCACCGTCCTGGAATGGCAGGTGTCCGTCGGCGACGTCATCGAACGCAACGCCCCGCTCGTGGAGGTGGAGACCACCAAGTCTGCCGTGGTCATCCCCTCCCCGAAGGCCGGGCGGATCGTCGCACTGCACGCCGAGGAGGACCGGGTCGTCCCCGTCGGCGACCCCCTCGTCACCTTCGCGGTGACGATCGGTGACGACGCGCCGCAGGCCGGCATCGTCGGCAAGGTGCCCACGGAGGAGGCCAGGCCCGCCCGCCGGGTCCGACTCAAGCCTCCGACGGACTGATCCGGGCTTCGGCGACGGGGCCTGTTCGGAGGAATCCACGAACGATGGCGGTTCTCGCCGTCCATCGTTTATCGGAACCTCCGAAAAGGCCCCGTTCCGTCTTCTGTTAATACATCCGGCCGCATAAGGATTGAAGGATTCATGTCTGCGAATCTCGTCGGCGACGTGACAATGCGCTATGCGGATTTGCGTCCGCAGTCCCCGGCGGACGCCGCACCGGTGCTTCTGCTCCACGGTTTCGGGACGAACTTCGGCATGAATTGGCAGGCCGCCGGGTGGCCCCAGGCGCTGGGCGCCGAGGGGCTGCGCGTGATCGGCCCCGACCTGCGCGGCCACGGCGCCAGCGAAAAACCCACCGATGACGGCTCCTACCTGCCCGAACGTTTCGTGTCCGATCTCCTCGCCCTGCTCGACGAACTCGACATCGCACGGGTGGACGTCGTCGGCTACTCCATGGGCTCCCGGCTGGCCTGGGAGCTGGCGCTGACCCGACCCGAGCGGGTGCGTCGCCTGGTCCTGGGCGGATTCGGACCGGTCAACGCCTTCGAGGACGCCGACCTGTCCGCGCCGGGGGAGGGGACGACCCCCTTCGACCACGTCTACCGCACGGTCTCCGCGCTCCCCGGCAACGACCCCGCCGCGCTGGCCGCCTGCGCCCGGGGACAGGCCGGGCGCCCCTTCCGCGCCGACCCCCCGGTCCGGGTGCCGACCCTGCTGGTCGCGGGCGCCAAGGACGCGATCGCGGCGGGCGCCGGCGAGTTGGCGGCGACGGTCGAGGGGGCCCACGTCGAAGTGCCCGGACGCGACCACCTCAACGCGGTCTCCTCGCGGGTCTTCAAGCAGGCCGTCATCGACTTCCTCACCTCCTGAGGGGTGCGGAACACACCCGGTCCGGTCCGCCGCTCCCACGCCGGGCCCCGGGTGCGGTCGGGCTCCGATGGGATCCCCATCGGAGTCCAGACCGGTCTAGACCGGCACCGTTTCACGTGCTGTTGTGACTCCGAGAACTCGGTCGAGAACCTTGTGTAGTAGTGGCTCGTGGGAGGCCCGGGGAGGCCCGCAGAATACCTCGGGACAAAGCGGGTTGCCCCCCTCTCGGTGTGCGATTGGTAACTTCCGAGTAAGGCCCCGTGTCACTCAGCTCTCGCCTTCATAACAACTCTGTGCGCCGGTTGGGTGTACTTTCCACCACCGGATATCGTCCGACCGCAGAACTCAGTTCGGACCCCGCGTGAAAGCGGGCCACTGAGAGGGCGAAGGGGAGTTAACAAGTGAAGCGCAGCAACACGGTCAGGTTCGCCGCCATCGCGGCGGCCGGTGTGCTGGCCCTCACCGCGTGTGACAACGCGGCCCAGGAGGGGTCCGGCGACGGTGCCGACGGCGGCGACGAGAGCTCCGAGCTCCGGGTCGGCCTGGCTTACGACGTCGGCGGTCGTGGCGACCGTTCGTTCAACGACTCGGCCTACCGCGGCCTGGAGCAGGCGATGAACGAACTGGGCGTCGACGCCCAGGAGTTCGAGCCCGCCGACGGCGAGGCCGAGTCCGCCAAGGCGGAGCGTCTCGCCACCATGGCCGAGGAGGGCTACGACGTCGTCATCGCCGTCGGGTTCGCCTACAACGAGGCCGTCCTGGCGACGGCCGAGCAGTACCCGGACGTCCACTTCGCCATCGTGGACTCCGAGATCGCGGACATCGACAACGTCACCAGCCTGGTCTTCGCCGAGGAGCAGGCCTCCTTCCTGGCCGGCGCCGCCGCGGCGCTGAGCACCGAAGAGGACCACGTCGGCTTCATCGGCGGCGTCGAGACCCCGCTGATCCACAAGTTCCAGGCGGGCTACGAGGCCGGCGTCGCGCACGTCGACGACTCCATCACGGTCGAGGTCGACTACCTCAGCCAGCCGCCGGACTTCAGCGGCTTCAGCGACCCCGCCCGGGGCCGTGAGCTGGCCCAGGCCCAGTACGACCGCGGCGCCGACGTGATCTACCACGCCGCCGGCGCCTCCGGCAACGGCGTCCTCGAAGCCGCCGTCGACAACGACTTCCTGTTCATCGGCGTCGACAGCGACCAGTACGAGAACGCCGAGGACGCCCAGAAGCCGTTCGTGCTCACCTCCGCCATCAAGCAGGTGGACGTGGCCGTGTTCGAGCTGATCCAGGCCGCCGTCGACGGTGACGTCGCCGCCGGTATCGAGCGCTTCGACCTCTCCGGTGGCGGTGTCGACTACACCACCTCCAACGAAGAGCTGATCAGCCCGATCCAGACCGAGCTGGACGAGATCAAGCAGCAGATCATCGACGGCGAGATCGAGGTTCCGACCGAGCCGTAAACGCGCGATCGCGCACCCCCACCACGGGTAGGACCCGTGATGATCACGGCCTGGGACGGCCGCCGGACGGGGAGATCCCCGCTCCGGCCGCCGTCCCGGCCGTCGTTACGCGGACGAGGGCGTCCGGCGGCGGCGACCGGCCCCGCGCCGCTCCGCATTTCCACAAGGAGAGAGATGAGCAGCACGCCATCGGGCGAGGAGGGGCAGGCGCCCCCCGCCGTTGAGCTGCGCGGGATCACCAAGCGTTTTCCCGGGGTCGTGGCCAACCACGACATCAACATCTCCGTGGCCCCCGGCACCGTGCACGCCATCGTCGGCGAGAACGGTGCGGGCAAGTCCACGTTGATGAAGACCCTGTACGGGATGCACCGTCCCGACGAGGGCACGATCCACGTCAAGGGGCGTGAGGTCAGGTTCTCCTCCCCCTCCGACGCCATCAAGAACGGCATCGGCATGGTGCACCAGCACTTCATGCTCGCCGACAACCTCACCGTCCTGGAGAACGTCGTCCTGGGCGCCGAACGCCTGCACGGCATCGGCAACCGGGCCGCCGCGAGGATCCGCGACCTGTCCGGGCAGTACGGGCTCGGGGTGGACCCGGACCGCCTGATGGAGGACCTCGGCGTCGGCGACCGCCAGCGCGTGGAGATCCTCAAGGTCCTCTACCGCGGCGCGCGGACCATCATCCTGGACGAGCCCACCGCGGTCCTGGTCCCGCAGGAGGTCGACGAACTCTTCGACAACCTGCGCGAACTCAAGCGCGAGGGCCTCACCGTCATCTTCATCTCGCACAAGCTGGACGAGGTGCTGTCCGTCGCCGACGAGATCACCGTGATCCGTCGCGGCACCACCGTGGCCACCGCGGACCCGAGCACCACCACCGCCCGGGAACTGGCCACGCTCATGGTCGGCGGCGAACTCCCGGTGCCCGAGCTGCGCGAGTCCACGGTCACCGACCGCACCGTCCTGTCCCTGGACGGCGTCACCGTCCACTCCGGCGACGGGCGCGCCGTCATCGACGGTGTCACCCTCGACATCCACGAGGGCGAGATCGTCGGCATCGCCGGCGTCGAGGGCAACGGCCAGTCCGAGCTGATCGAGGCCATCATGGGCATGCGGTCGGTCGCCTCCGGCCGCATCCACCTCGGCGACGACGACATCACCGGATGGCACACCCTCAAGATCCGCGAGGCAGGGGTCGGCTACATCCCCGAGGACCGACACCGCCACGGCGTACTTCTGGAGTCCTCCCTCTGGGAGAACCGCATCCTGGGCCACCAGACCAAGCCGCCGAGCGTGCGCGGCCCCTGGATCGACAAGGCCGGCGCGCGCGCCGACGCCGAGCGCATCGTCGCCGAGTACGACGTGCGCACGCCCAACATCGACGTCATCGCCGACGCCCTGTCCGGTGGTAACCAGCAGAAGTTCATCATCGGCCGGGAGATGAGCGGCGACCCCCGTTTCCTCGTCGCCGCCCACCCCACCCGGGGTGTGGACGTCGGCGCCCAGTCCGCCATCTGGGAGCAGCTGCGCGAGGCCCGCGCCGCCGGCCTGGCGGTACTGCTGATCTCCGCCGACCTCGACGAGCTCATCGGCATGTCCGACACACTGCACGTCATCCTGCGCGGCCGCCTGGTCGCCCAGGCCGATCCGACCTCCGTCACCCCCGAGCAGCTCGGCTCCGCCATGACCGGCGCCGGACTCCACGGTGACGAGGGCACCGACATCACGGAAGGTGACAGCGGTGACGACACCGCCGACCGCAACGGGGGTGGGGCATGAGTGAGACCACCCGCGCGGGTGCGTCGCGGAGCCCGTTCCCGGCGCTCCTCATCGCCCTGTTGGGCGTCCTCGTGACCGTCGCCCTCGACATGGCGCTGCTGTGGTGGGCGGCGCTGATCATCGGCGTCGTCCTGGCGTTCGCCGCCGTCGTCCTGGTGGACCGGCGGATGCCCGAGGTGGGCCGGGCCGGTGCCGCCGGCACCAAGGAGGAGGGCACCACCCTGCACCGCACCCTGGTGGTCCCGACCGCCCTGGTGCTGTCGGTGGTCTCCGGTCTGCTGTCGGCCTGGTTCCTGGACCTGTCCCTGATCGAACCGGTGGCCGCCGCCGTGGGCGCGTTCGTCGGCTCCGCGGTCGCCTTCCTGCTGTACCGCCGCCTGTCGGCCATGCTCGCGCTGTCCTTCGCCGCGGTGTTCGCGGCCGGGATCATCGCGATCGCCGTCACCGCGCTGGTGCTGTTGCTCAGCGGGATCGCCCCGGGCGCCACCTTCGCCCGGATGATGGAGTACGGCACCCGGCCCAACAGCCTGGTGCAGATCATCAACGACGGCACCACCTACTACCTGGCCGCCGTCGCCGTGGCGATCGGCTTCAAGATGAAGCTGTTCAACATCGGCGTGGACGGCCAGTACCGGCTCGCCGCGCTGATGGCCGCCGCCGTCGGCGGCCACTTCGTGCTGCCGCCGGTGCTGAGCCAGATCGTCATGATCGTCGTCGCGGTCGCCGTCGGCGGCGCCTGGGCCGGCATCGCCGGTTACCTCAAGGTCGCGCGCGGCGTGTCCGAGGTCATCTCGACGATCATGCTCAACGCCGTGGCCACGGGCATCACCGCCTACCTGCTCAACACCAACCGGCTGGCGGTGGAGATCAGCACCAACAACATCGGCACGCCGCCGCTGCCGGAGGGGTCCTGGGTGCCCGGTATCCCGGCCGGCTTCCTCGGCTCGGAGCGGGAGATCTTCGGCCTGGTGCTGTTGGCCATCGGGGTGGGCGTCGGCTACGCGGTGATGCTCAACCGGACCCGTTTCGGGTTCGAGCTGCGAGCCACCGGCCAGTCGCAGAGCGCCGCCGAGGCCAGCGGTGTCAACGTCAAGAAGATGGTGTTCCTGTCCATGCTCTTCTCGGGCATGGTCGCCGGCCTCGTGGGCATGCCGCAGCTGCTCGGCAGTTCCCACTACTACGCGCTGGACTTCCCGACCGGCATCGGCTTCATCGGCATCGCCATCGCGCTGCTGGGCCGCAACCACCCGGTGGGCATCGCCTTCGCCGCCCTCTTCTGGGCCTTCCTCAACCAGGCGTCGGGCATCCTGCCCTTCGACGGCATCCCCCAGGAGATCGCCGTCATCGCCCAGGCCACCATCGTCCTCACGGTCGTCGTGGTCTACGAGGTCGTCCACCGTTGGGGCCGCCGTTACCAGCAGCAACAGATCGGCAAGGAGCTCGGCACCACCGTCGCCGGGCCCGTCGAGACCGAGACGACCGTGCCGGCCGGTACGGCGTCCGACAGCGGCGACGCGCCTTCCGGGGACGACACCCCCGGTGAGGCCGGCACCCGCGGCGGGGAGGCGAAGTGAGCCAGGAACTCAACGTGATGCGACCGGTGGCCAAGCCCCCGGCCCGCGGTGGCCGGTCGGTCTGGCGGCTGCTCAGCCTCTTCGGCGCGGTCCTGGTGGCGCTGGCCGGTCTGCGGATCATCACCGGCCAGGACATGCTGACCGACGCGGGCACCGTCCGCACCACCATCACCTTCGCGGTGCCCATCGCCATGGCCGCGCTGGGCGGTCTGTGGGCCGAACGCGCGGGCATCATCAACATCGGTCTCGAAGGCATGATGATCCTCGGGACCTGGTTCGGCGCCTACTTCGCCTGGTCCACCGGCGACCCCTGGATGGGTCTCATCGCCGGTGTCCTGGCCGGTATGGCGGGCGGTCTGCTGCACGCCATCGCCACGGTCACCTTCGCGGTCGACCACATCGTCTCCGGCGTGGCGATCAACATCCTCATGCTCGGTGCGATGCGCTACCTGTCCATCCTGGTGTACGCCGACGTGCCCGGCGCGGGCGCCTCCCAGTCGCCCACCACTCCCCGGTTCCCGGTGCTGGACGTGCCCTTCGTGGCCGACGCGCTCGGCCCGGTGGCGGCCGGCGGCGTCCCCGTCGTCGCCGACCTGGCGTCGCTGGTCATCGGGCTCACCACCCGGATGTCGGCACTCACCGTCATCGCGATCCTCATGATCCCGCTGACCTACCTGGTGCTGTGGCGGACCTCGTTCGGTCTGCGACTGCGCTCGGTCGGTGAGAACCCCGACGCCGCCGAGTCCCTCGGTGTGCCGGTGTACACCTTCAAGTACATCGCGGTCGTCATCTCCGGTGGCCTGGCCGGCATGGGCGGCGTGTTCCTGTCCATCGTCGCCTCGCAGATCTACCAGGAGGGGCAGACCGGTGGCCGAGGCTACATCGGTCTGGCCGCGATGATCTTCGGCAACTGGCGGCCGGGCGGTCTGGCGATGGGCGCCGGCCTGTTCGGCTACACCGACGCCCTCCAGATCCGCGGCGGCGGCGCGGCGATCCACGCCCTGCTGCTCCTGCTGGCCGCGGTCCTGCTCCTGGCGGCCCTGTGGCAGATCCGACACGACCGCAAGGGCCTGGCGATCGCCGGTGTCATCGCGGCCGTGCTGCTGCTGGCCTGGTACTTCACGACCGACTCGCTGCCGCGCGAGCTGGCCACCTACAGCCCGCACATCGCCACCCTGCTGGTGCTCTCGCTGGCCTCCCAGCGTCTGCGACCGCCCGCCGGGATCGGCAAGCAGTGGCGGGCGAGCCGGTCATGAGCGCCCTCGACCCCGCCGACGTGGACTGGGCGGCCCTGCGCGCGGCGGCCCGGGAGGCCATGACCCACGCCTACGCGCCCTACTCGGAGTACCCGGTGGGCGCGGCGGCGCTGGTCGACGACGGTCGCACCGTCAGCGGCTGCAACGTGGAGAACGCCTCCTACGGTCTGGCGCTGTGCGCCGAGTGCGGGCTGGTCAGCACCCTGCACGCCACCGGCGGCGGTCGCCTCGTGGCGTTCGCCTGCGTGGACGGCCGGGGGGAGACCCTCATGCCGTGCGGGCGCTGCCGCCAACTGCTGTACGAACACGGCGGCCCCGATCTGCTGGTGGACACCCCCGAGGGGATCCTCACCATGGACCGGGTGCTGCCGCAGGCCTTCGGGCCGCACGACCTGGCCTGATCACACGACAGCGCCACCCCTCTCCCCGGCGTCGCCCGATCGGCGACGACCGGGGAGACCCTTTTTCCGCCGGTGGAAGGACCCTGACATGGACGTCATCGAGATCATCCGCGCCAAACGCGACGGGGGAGAGCTCACCCCGGAGCAGATCGACTGGGTGATCGACGCCTACACACGCGGCGAGGTCGCCGAGGAACAGATGTCGGCGCTGGCCATGGCGATCTTCCTGCGCGGCATGAACCGCGCCGAGGTGGCCCGCTGGACCGAGGCGATGCTCGCCTCCGGTGTCCGGCTCGACTTCTCCGACCTGGACCGGCCCACCACCGACAAGCACTCCACCGGAGGAGTGGGCGACAAGATCACCCTGCCGCTCACCCCCACCGTCGCCGCCTGCGGCGCGGCGGTGCCCCAGCTGTCCGGTCGGGGGCTGGGCCACACCGGTGGCACCCTGGACAAACTGGAGTCCATCCCCGGGTGGCGGGCGTCGCTGAGCACCGACGAGATGCGCGCGGTGCTCTCCGAGACGGGCGGTGTCATCTGCGCGGCCGGTGAGGGGCTGGCCCCGGCCGACCGCAAGCTGTACGCGCTGCGCGACGTCACCGGCACGGTGGAGTCGATCCCGCTGATCTCCGCCTCCATCATGAGCAAGAAGCTGGCCGAGGGCACCGGTGCCCTCGTGCTGGACGTCAAGGCGGGCTCGGGGGCGTTCATGAAGGACGTCGCCTCCGCGCGCGAGTTGGCCCGCACCATGGTGGACATCGGCACCGACCACGGTGTGCGCACGGTCGCCCTCATCACCGACATGTCCGTGCCGCTCGGACGGCAGGTCGGCAACGCCCTGGAGGTCGCCGAGTCCGTGGAGGTGCTCTCCGGCGGCGGCCCGGCCGACGTGGTGGAGCTGACCGTCGCCCTGGCCCGGGAGATGCTCACCGCCGCCGGACTCACCCCGGGCGAGAACGGCGTCAAGGACCCGGCCGAGGCACTCCGGGACGGCAGCGCGCTGGAGGCGTGGAAGCGGCTGATCCGCGCCCAGGGCGGCGACCCGGACGCGCCGCTGCCGCAGGCCGCCGAACGTCGGACGGTGCTCGCTCCGACCTCGGGCGTGCTCACCCGACTGGACGCCTACCAGGTCGGCCTGGCCGCCTGGCGCCTGGGCGCCGGCCGGGCCCGCAAGGAGGACGCGGTGTCCTTCGGCGCGGGCGTGACCCTGCACGCCAAGCCGGGGGAGACGGTCAAGGCGGGCGAACCGCTGTTCACCCTGTACGCCGACGAACCCGAGCGGTTCGAGCGCGGCGCGGACGCCCTGGAGGGTGCCTTCGACATCGACCCGGACGGCGTCTTCGAGCCGGGACCGATCGTCATCGACCGCATCGCCTGACCCCGACACCCGTGGGGCGGCCACCGGACCCCCGGTGGCCGCCCCACGGCGCGTCACGAGGCCGGCTCGAAGACGCGGGTCTCGGCGTCGACCGGTTCGCCCTCGCCGCGCGGACGCACGACCTCGAACGGCACGTCCACCGGTCGGTCGATGTCGCCCCAGGTCGGTGGGGCACGCGGGCCGACGTGGGCGATGTCCTCCCCGGAGCGGACCCCGGTCGGGCATTCCGCGTGCCCGCCGCACTCGGTGCCGCCCGCGCCCTACCCCCGGGACCGCTCGGCGGCGGGATCGGCGGCGGACCCCTTCGTCCCCTTCGACGCGCCCGGGTCGCGCACGGTCACGAAGGCGACCGCGCAGAAGATGATGACGATCGCCACCCCCTGATCCCAGGTCAGCCGTTCACCGGCCAGCCACCACCCGGCCGCCACGGCGATCACCGGGGTGGCGAAGGCGTACGCCGAGGTGCGCGAGGCTCCCCAGGTGCCCAGCAGGTAGGTGTAGGCGGTGAAACCCACCACCGACCCCACGAACACCAGGTACAGCCAACTGCCCAGGGCGGTCCCCGACAACATCCACCCGCCCGAGCGCAACTCCCCGAACTCGAAGAGCAGCGAGAACGGAAGGAGCAACAGCCCGCCGATGAGGTTCTCCATACCCGACACGAACGCCGCCGGATAGCGTTCGAAGATCGGTTTCCCGTAGACGGCGGCCCAGTCGTAGACCAGGGTCCCGACGATGATCATCACCATGCCGAGCAGCCCGCGCGGTTCGGCGCTCACCGTCGCCTGCGAGACCAACAACAGGCACACCCCGGCCAACCCCAGGCCCAGCCCGACGTATTGGCGGGTCAACACCCGCTCACGGGCGAGCAGCACCCCGAAGAAGAACAGGCCGATCGGCACGAACCCCTGGACGATGATCGCGGTCAGGCCCGCGTCGACGTACTGACCGCCCCAGAAGATCAGTCCGAAGCACACGCTGATCGCGCCCAGCGACATCAGGACGAGTCGTCCCCAGTCCCGACGTTCGACCCACCGCAGCCCGCCGAGGAAGCGGGCGATCACCAGGATGATCACCCCGGCCACGATGAACCTGCTGGCGGCCAGCCACAGGGGCGGGGCCTCCGTGACGCCCAGACGGATGGCCACCCAGGTACCGCCCCAGGCGACGCACAGGGCGACGAAGGCGAGCGCCGGCATCTACGCGTCCCCCCTCGCGGCGGGGACGAAGGCCAGGACCGAGGTGTTCCCGAAGGCCTCGGTGCGCGCGCTGAGGTCGGCGACCATCCGGAACCCCGCGGACTCCACCTCCGCGCGCAACTCCTCGGTGGGCGACTCCTTGTAGGGCACCAGCGGCAGCGGCAGCATCCGTGTGCCGCCGTCCTCCGTGCGGATGCGTCGGGGGATGACCTTCCCGGGGACGACCTCGCCCACCGCGTCGTAGTCGGGGACGGAGTAGAAGCCGTCCAACCACCGCTCCCGGCAGTGGGCCACCAGGAACAGCCCGTCGGGGGCGAGGACGTCGCGGACCCGGCGCAGGTGGGCCGCGCGCAGCCCGGAGTCGGGCATCATGTGCAGGCAGCCCATGTTGATCGCCAGATCGTAGGCGTCGCCGGGAAGGTGCGCCAGCGTGGTGACGTCGCGTTCCAGGAAGGTGACGGTCACCCCGGCCGCCTCCGCCTTGGCCCGGCCCTTGTCCAGGGCCGCCGCCGACACGTCGACCGCGACGACCTCGAACCCCCGGCCCGCCAGGTGGAGCGCGTCGCGGCCCTCTCCACACCCCAGGTCGATGACCCGCCCGGCGCTCACACCCAGCTTCTCCAGGGCGTGCAGCAGGGCCTCGTTGGGTTCGGGGGTCTCCCAGGTCTCCCCTCCGGCGGCGTAGACCGCCGCGTACCGCTCGTCGTAACCGTAGTAGTAGTCGGGCAGGTGCGGCGGCTCGTCCGGCCCGGGGGCCGAGACGGTCGCCCCGGCGTCGGACACCGGTGCGAGCCACACCGCGCACACCCGCGCGGAGGGGCAGGAGCGGGCCAGGCGCAGGGTCGTCCCTCCGTCGGGGAACAACCGGCTCTGGCCGCGCCCGAGGAGCTCGTGGGTGTCACCGATGGTCTCGACCCGCCCTTCCAGGACCAGGAGGAGCAACGGCGTCCCGGTGGGGGTCGGGGTCAGCCGGGCGTCCCCGTCCGTCAGGTCGCGGATCAGGACGGTCCGCCGGTCGCCCACGAGGTCGGAGGTCGGGGCCGTGGGGAAGTCGTCGCGGTCGATCGGCGCGGACACCAGGGAGAGCACGTCGTCGTTGGTGCGCTCGGGGTCGGTGAGGAACCGGTGGGAGAGCTGTACGGAGGTCATGAGGCCCTTCGTTCGGGAGGGAGGTGATCCGATGCTCACGAACCCGCGGGTTCGGGGCTGCGGAAGCGGATCTCACGGAGGATCTGGCGCTGGTCCTCGGGCCACCAGGCACCGCAGTCGTCACTGACGACACAGGCCGCGCACTTTTCCAGGTCATAGACCTTCATCCCGTGAATGGGAGGGGCATAGACGTGCACGGTCAAAGTCAGGTCATCGCTGGAGTTCCCCATGCTGTGCACCATTCCGCGCGCTGCGAAATAGCGGCTCCCGGACTTTTCCCTACGTTTCAAGTAGGAGACCGGGAAGTCATTCTGGTCCAGGGTGTAGAGGGTGTGCTCCACCTCGCCGGCCAGGATGTTCACCCAGCCGAAGGAGGCGCCGTGGTCGTGCGGTGCGCACATGCGGCGGGCGGCCCAGTTCATCACGATGATCTCCACGTCATCACTGGCGAAGATCACCTTCCTGCCGTAGGGGTACACCCCGGGAGGGCCCGCCAGGGGCAGGATCTCCGGTACGGTCGGGGCCACCGCGTCCCATGCGGCGGCCAGGGCCTCGGGGCCCGGGGAGGTCAGGGGGGAGAAATGCGTGGTGAAACGGTCGAGGACGTTCATGTCATCCCTCATTTCGGCGATGTGATGCCGTTTTAACCCATGACACGGGAACGGAAGTCCATATCCACTTCCGTGGGATATCGGGTACGCGGGAGAATGTTCGCGCCCATATCGGGTTCCGTGTCCGCGATTGCCTTTCTACGGCAGCGGGGGCGAGGCGTCAACGACGAAAGAGAGCGGGTGATCACGCTCTGTGATGGAAATATCGCGACTCGGGGCGGGCGCCGTTCGCGGCTAGGTGCGTCATCTCTCGGAAATACGACGGATGTCACCGTGTGTGACGGAATGGGGGGCGATTGTCCACATTCGGTCAGGGGCGGAATCCGGTATCGAGGTGCCGCCGGGGCGCGCGGGCCCGCCGGAGGGCGACGCCTGGGAACGGGGTCGGCGCCGTCGGGCGTCGAGGGGGTCGCCGTTCTCCGGGGCGGGGGGCGCCCGAACGCCGCGCGGCCCCGGAGAACGTGATCAGATCCGTCCCGAGGCGATGACGTAGGTGACGATGGCCAGGACGACGAACAGCGCGCCGGTCAGCACCGTCGCCGAGGCGAGCCAGCGGGCACGGGCCCGGTTCGTCGCCCGACCCATGATCAGGGACAGCGAGCCCGACAGTACGGCCAGCACGCTGAGGCCGCCGGCGACCACGAGGTCGGCGTTGACGACCACGGCCTGGCGCGGGTCCTCCAGGGTCAGGTCGGTGAGGGCGAACCAGCCGAACAGCTCGAACAGGCGACCGGTGGCGACCACGGGGAGGACCAGCAGCAGACCCGTCAGGGCGAAGGTCTCGGCGGAGAGTACTCTCGGGGTGCTCTCGGGGCGGACGCCGGCCAGGAAGGCGTCGGGGCCCGGCGGGGTGTCCTCGGCGGTGGTGCCGCCCTCGGTGGTGGTCTCCTCGGCCGGCGTGGCGGTGGAGTCGTCGGCTGGGGTGGTGTTCTCGGAGGTGCTCACCCGGACAAAATATCCGGCCTCTCCCCGGTTCTCCGAGAGCGGTAACCCACGCTCCGTGGCCACTTTCGGCCATATCGTGATGAAAGGGACGGTTCGCAGAAAAACAATCACGAGTGCTTGTTCTTTCATGTGTCCGGTGTCACTCTCGTGGTCATGACCGATACGCCCTCGCTGTGGGTCGGCAACGCCTCCGGTTTCTACGGAGACCGCCTCTGCGCCGTCCACGAGATGCTCACCGACGGACCGGTCGACGTCCTCACCGGTGACTACCTGGCCGAACTCACCATGGCCATCCTCGGTCGCGACCAGCTCGCCGACCCCTCGCGCGGTTACGCCAAGACCTTCCTGCGGCAGATGCGCGACAGTCTCGGCCTCATCATGGAGCGCCGGGTCAAGGTCGTCACCAACGCCGGCGGCCTCAACCCCCGAGGGCTGGCCGACCGCCTCACCGAACTCGCCGAATCCCTCGGCTTCGACCCCCGCATCGCCTGCGTCACCGGCGACGACCTCCTGCACCGCGCCGAGGAACTGGGCCTGGACGGCCCCCTCACCGCCAACGCCTACCTCGGCGCCTTCGGCATCGCCGCCTGCCTCGACGCCGGCGCCGACATCGTCGTCACCGGCAGGGTCACCGACGCCTCCCTCGCCGTCGGCCCCGCCATCTCCCACTTCGGCTGGACCCGCGACGACCTCGACGCCCTGGCCGGGGCCACCGTCGCCGGACACGTCATCGAATGCGGCGCCCAGGCCACCGGCGGCAACTACGCGCTCCTGGACGACCTGGTCCGCGACGGACACGACCCGGCCCGACCCGGTTTCCCCATCGCCGAGATCCACGCCGACGGCGGCGCGGTCATCACCAAGCACCCCGGCACCGGCGGCGCCGTCACCGTCGGCACCGTCACCGCCCAACTGGTCTACGAGATCGCCGGCGCCCGCTACCCCGGCCCCGACGTCACCACCCGCCTGGACACGGTCCGCCTGGTCCAGGAGGGCCCCGACCGGGTGCGCCTGTCCGGCACGCGGGGCGAGGCGCCGCCGCCCGACCTCAGGGTCGGCCTCACCGGCCTCACCGGCTTCCGCAACGACGTCGAGTTCCTCATCACCGGCCTGGACGCCGAGACCAAGGCGGCCCTGGCCGAACGCCAACTGCGCGCCGCGCTGGCCCGTCGCCGCCCCGAGGAACTGCGCTTCGAGTTCGTCCCCGCCGAGGACCCTCACGGGGACACCCAGGACAAGGCCACCGCCCGCCTGCGCGTCACCGCCCGCGACCACGAACCCACCGTCATCGGGCGTCCCCTCGGCGCCGCCGCCGTCGAGCTCGCGCTGTCGGGCTACGCGGGGTTCCACCTCACCGCCCCGCCGCGCGACGCCCGCCCCGACGGGGTGGCCGCGACCCACGCCCTCGTACCCGCCTCCGAGGTCGAACACCTCGCGATCCTCCCCGACGGCGACCGGCTGACCATCGCCCCCGCCGAGGTCACACGGTCCCTGGTGGAGGTCCCCGAACCCGCGCCGCCCGCGCCCCCGCCCGAAGGGCCGGTACGCGAAGCCCCGCTGGGACTGATCCTGGGCGCCCGCAGCGGCGACAAGGGCGCCGACGCCAACCTCGGGGTCTGGGCCCGCGATCAGCGCGAGGACGCCTGGCGGTGGATCGCCCACCACCTCACCGTCGACCTCCTGCGCGAACTGCTGCCCGAGACCGCCGACCTCAAGGTCACCCGCCACCTGCTGCCCGAACTGCGCGCCGCCAACTTCTGGATCGAGGGCATGCTCGCCCCCGGCACCGCGCGCCGCGAGGGGCTCGACCCCCAGGCCAAGGGGCTGGGCGAATGGTTGCGGGCCCGACGCGTCCCCCTGCCCGTCGTCCTGCTGCCCGAGGAGGCACGCCCGTGACCGTACTGCCCAGCCGGATCGACACCGCCTCCGCCGAGTTCGCCGAAGCCCGGGAGAGCATGCTCGCCGCCCTGGGCGAGATCGACGCCGAACACGCCAAGGCCCTGGCCGGCGGCGGCGTCGAGTACGTCGAGCGACACCGCTCCCGGGGCGGGCTCACCGCCCGCGAACGCGTCGAACTCCTCCTCGACGAGGGCTCCCCCTTCCTCGAACTGTCCCCCCTGGCCGGCTGGGGCAGCGAGTACACCGTCGGCGCGAGCCTCATCACCGGCGTGGGCGTGGTCTCCGGCGTCGAATGCGTCATCGTCGCCAACGATCCCACCGTGCGCGGCGGGGCCAGCAACCCCTGGACGCTGAAGAAGTCCCAGCGGGCCGGGGAGATCGCCGCGCAGAACCGCATGCCGATGATCAGCCTCGTCGAGTCCGGCGGCGCGGACCTGCCCTCCCAGAAGGAGATCTTCATCCCCGGCGGGCGCACCTTTCGCGACCTCACCCGCCTGTCCGCCGACGGCATCCCCACCATCGCGCTCGTGTTCGGCAACTCCACCGCGGGCGGCGCCTACGTCCCCGGCATGAGCGACCACGTCGTCATGGTCCGCGACCGCGCCAAGGTGTTCCTCGGTGGACCGCCCCTGGTCAAGGCGGCCACCGGCGAGGAGAGCGACGACGAGTCCCTGGGCGGGGCCCGCATGCACGCGGAGGTCTCCGGCCTGGCCGACCACCTCGCCGAGGACGAGCACGACGCCCTGCGCATCGGCCGCCGCATCGTCGCCCGGCTCGGCCACCGCAAGGCCGGGTCCCCGCCCGCCGCCGCCCGCGAACCCCTCCACCCGGGCGAGGACCTCATCGGCGTCATGCCGCCCGACCTGAAGATCCCCGTCGACCCCCGCGAGATCATCGCCCGCGTCGTCGACGGCTCGGAGTTCGACGAGTTCAAGCCCTCCTACGGCACCGGACTCGTCACCGGCTGGGCCGACCTGCACGGATACCCCGTCGGCGTGCTCGCCAACGACCACGGGGTGCTGTTCGGCGCCGAGGCGCACAAGGCCACCCAGTTCATCCAGCTCGCCAACCGCGCCGACACCCCCCTGATCTTCCTGCACAACACCACCGGCTACATGGTCGGCCGCGAGTACGAACAGAGCGGCATCATCAAGCACGGCTCGATGATGATCAACGCCGTCTCCAACAGCACGGTCCCCCACTTCTCGGTGCTCGTCGGCGCCTCCTACGGGGCCGGCCACTACGGCATGTGCGGCCGTGCCTACGATCCCCGGTTCCTGTTCGCCTGGCCCAGCGCCCGCTCAGCCGTCATGGGCCCGAAGCAGCTCGCCGAGGTGCTCTCCATCGTCGCCCGGCAGTCCGCGGCCCGGAAGGGGCGACCCTACGACGAGGAACAGGACGCCCTCGTCCGGCAGATGGTCGAAGGCCAGATCGAGGCCGAGTCCCTGCCCCTGTTCCTGTCCGGGCGGGTCTACGACGACGGCGTCATCGACCCCCGCGACACCCGCACCGTCCTGGGACTGTGCCTGTCCTTCGCCCACAACGCCCCGGTGCGCGGCACCGACCGTTTCGGCGTCTTCCGAATGTGAGGGCACCCGTGAACACCCCACCCGTCACCACCCTCCTCGTCGCCAACCGCGGCGAGATCGCCCGACGCGTCATCCACACCTGCCGCGCCCTGGGCATCGGCACCGTCGCCGTCCACGCCCCGGGCGAGGAGGAGGCCGCCCACGTCGTCGAGGCCGACACCGCCGTCCCCCTGCCCGTCCCCCCGGGCGGCGGACCCGTGGACGCCTACCTCGACCCCGCCGCGATCGTCGCCGCCGCCCGCGCCGCCGGTGCCGACGCGGTCCACCCCGGCTACGGGTTCCTGTCGGAGAACCCCGCCCTGGCCCGCGCCGTCGTCGAGGCCGGACTGACCTGGGTGGGGCCCTCCGCCGACGCCATCGAACGGATGGGCGCCAAGACCCGCGCCAAGGAGATCGCCCGCGCCGCCGGAGTGCCCGTCGCCGACGCCCTGAACCCCGAGGACGTGCGCGTCGAGGACCTGCCCGTCCTGGTCAAGGCCTCCGCCGGAGGCGGCGGCCGGGGCATGCGCGCGGTCCACGACCTCGCCGACCTGCCCGCGGCGGCGGCCGCCGCCCGCACCGAGGCCGCGTCCGCGTTCGGCGACCCCACCGTGTTCTGCGAGCCGTACGTGGAACGCGGTCGCCACATCGAGGTGCAGATCCTCGCCGACGCCCACGGCACCGTGTGGGCCCTCGGCGAACGCGACTGCTCGGCGCAACGCCGCCACCAGAAGGTCATCGAGGAGACCCCCGCCCCCGGCCTGCCCGAGGACCTGCGCCGCGACCTCCACCAGGCGGCCCGACGGATGGCCGCGGCCATCGACTACGTCGGCGCGGGCACCGCCGAGTTCCTCGTCCCCGTCCACCCGCCCGCCGAGGGCGACCCCACCGCCTTCGGGGTCCCCGTCTTCCTGGAGATGAACACCCGACTCCAGGTCGAACACCCCGTCACCGAATGCGTCACCGGACTCGACCTGGTCGAATGGCAGATCCGCGTCGCCGAGGGGGACCGGCTGCCCGCCGCGGACCCGCCTCCGCCCGTCGGCCACGCCGTCGAGGCCCGCCTCTACGCCGAGGACCCGCGCTGCGGCTGGCGGCCCCGCACCGGTGTGCTCACCGCCTTCGACGTTCCCGCCGCCACCGCCCGCTTCGCCCCTCCCGCCGGGTTCGGAGTGCGCCTGGACGCCGGAGTCGAGGCCGGGGACGAGGTCGGCACCGACTTCGATCCCCTGCTCGCCAAGGTCGTCGCGCACGGCCGCGACCGCCGCGACGCCCTGCGCCGACTGGCCGCCGCCCTCACCGGGGCCCGCCTGCACGGCGTGGGCACCAACCGCGACCTGCTCGTGCGCACCCTGCGTCACCCCGGATTCGTCGACGCCGCCGACCGGCCCTGGGACCTGCACACCGGGTTCCTCACCGGCGACCGCCTCACCGCGCTCGCCACCCCCCTGGTCGCCCCCGACACCGAGGAACTCGCCGCCCTGGCGGCCGCCCTGGCCTGCGCCGAGGTCGCCCGGACCGGAACGGCCGTCCCGCCGGGGATCCCCGCGCACTGGCGCAACCTCCCCTCCGGGCCGCACGTGCGCCGCTACACCACCGACGACGGGCGTGAGATCTCCGCGTCCCACCGCACCGTGCGCGGCGCGCCCCTCCCCGAACGACCCGGCACACGCGTCCGGTCGGTCGCCGCGGACCGGGTCGTCCTGGAGGTCGACGGACTGCGCCGCGCCCACACCGTCCACTTCGCCGGCGGCCGGGTCCACATCGACACACCGAACGGATCCGTCTCCCTCACCCCCGTCGACCCCCTGCCCGCACCCGAGGTCGAGGTCGACCCCGGCGCGCTGCCCGCGCCGATGCCGGGCACCGTCACCTCCGTCGACGTCACCGTGGGGGAGAAGGTCCGCGCGGGCCAGACCCTCCTGCGGATGGAGGCCATGAAGATGGAGCACCGCATCACCGCGCCCGCCGCCGGCGCCGTCCGGGAGATCCCGGTCGCGGCGGGCCGGCGCGTGTCCGCCGGAACACCCCTCGCCGTACTCGACTACGAAGGGCAGAGCAGTTGACGACCGGGGCCATGATCTTCAACGAATCCGACGAGCGCGGAGCACTGCGCGCCGCGGTCTCCGCGTTCGCGCGCGACTACGGATCGGCCTACTACAGGGCCAGGGCCAAGGAGGGCGCCTACCTCACCGAACTGTGGCGGGAGGCCGGGAGGCTCGGCTACCTCGGGGTCAACCTCCCCGAGGAGCACGGTGGCGGCGGGGGAGGCATCGGCGACCTGGCCGCCGTCCTGGAGGAGTTCGGCGCAGCCGGCTGTCCCACCCTCATGATGGTCGTCTCCCCGGCCATCTGCGGCACCGTCCTGTCCCGGTTCGGCACCCCCGCGCAGCAGAAGCGATGGCTGCCCGGACTGGCCACCGGCGAGACCATCATGGCCTTCGCCATCACCGAACCCGACGCCGGATCCAACTCCCACCGCATCACCACCACCGGCCGCCGCGACGGAGACCACTGGGTCCTCGACGGCCGCAAGACCTTCATCTCCGGGGTGGACGTCGCCGACGCCGTCCTGGTCGTGGGCCGCGTCCAGGACCAGGACACCGGCCGACTGTCCGCGGCCCTGTTCATCGTGCCCACCGACACCCCCGGGTTCGAGGCGCGGCGCATCGAAATGGACCTGCTCAGCCCCGACCACCAGTACCAGCTCTTCCTGGACGACGTCCGCCTGCCCGCCGACGCGCTGGTCGGCGACCCCGACGCCGGGCTCCTGCAACTCTTCGCCGGACTCAACCCCGAACGCATCATGGCCGCCTCCCTGGCCTCCGGCAGCGCCAGACACGCCCTCGACAAGGCCGTCGCCTACGCCAAGGAGCGCAGGGTCTGGCGCGACACCCCCATCGGCGCCCACCAGGGACTGGCCCACCCCCTCGCCCAGGTCAAGATCGAACTGGAACAGGCCCGGCTGATGACCCAGCACGCCGCGTTCCGTTACGATTCCGGCGACGACGCCGGGGCGGGCGAGGCGGCCAACATGGCCAAGTACGCCGCCGCCGAGGCGTGTGTGCGGGCCGTCGACCAGGCCGTGCAGACCCTCGGCGGCAACGGGCTGGCCGGTGAGTACGGGCTGGGAGCGGCGATCGCGAGCGCCCGCCTGGCCCGGATCGCCCCGGTCAGTCGGGAGATGATCCTCAACTACGTGGCACAGCAGTCCCTGGGCCTGCCCAGGTCGTACTGATCGGAGCGCGCGGACACCCGGACCCCGGGGCCCGCGCGGCCACACAGCGAGGGAGCGACGGGTGGGGACCGCAGCGGAGCGCGAACCCAGACAGGAGCGCAGTCGGGCCACCCGGGCCCGGCTGTTGGAGGCGGCCGTGACCCGCCTGGCCGAGAGCGGCGTGGCCGGGGCCACCGTCGGCGCGGTCGCCGAGACCGCCGGGGTCTCCCGGGGTGCCGCGCAGCACCACTTCCCGACCCGCGAGGACCTGTACCTGGCGGTCATGCGGCACATCCTCGACAGCCGGGGAGAGGAGCTGCGCCGCCGCATCGCCACCGTCCCCGAAGGCCCCGGTCGTACCGAGGCCGTGGTGCAGATGGCCGTGGACGCCTTCACCGGGGAGGACTTCCGCGCCGCCCTCCAGCTGTGGGCCGCCGCCGCCAACGATCCGGCGCTGCGCGAGAGCATCCTTCCCATGGAGGAACGGGTGGGACGCGAGTTGCACCGGGCCGCCGTGGGCCTGCTGGGGGCCGACGAGTCCCGACCCGGGGTCCGCGAGGCCGTCCAGGCCACCCTGGACCTGGCCCGGGGCCTGGGTCTGGCCAACCTGCTCACCGACGACAGCGCACGTCGCCGCCGCATCGTCCGCCAATGGGCCGGGATGCTCGACGCGGTCCTGTCCGGATGAGGACGGCGGCCGGAGCCCTGACCGATGGCGGTCGCCCGCGAACGGTGTCTATGATCGAAAGCCCGACCGCACCGGCCGTGCGAGCGTGACCCCCACAACAGGAGAAGGCGGTGGAACAGGTGGTTCCGGACATGGGCAGGGACATCTCCACCCTGGCCAGGAGAGCGTTGGACGCCTTCGCCGAGAGCGCCGCGCGTCGCAGGGACCGGGACGCGTTGATGGACGACGCCTTCGCCGCCCTGTTCGACCTCTACCGGGCGACGAACCGCGCCGAACGCCGGTCCCCGGCGGGCCGCGAGTTCATCGCCACCCTGACCGAACTGCTGGTGGGCGGCAACAACCCCGACCGGCTCGGCCTGTACGTCGTGCGCAGTCAGACCGCCGCCGAGAACGGCCGCTACGAGGGCTACCGGCCCGCCTGCTGGCGCCGTTCCATGCTCCAGATCCTCGCCGAGGAGTTCGTGCCCTGGCGCGAGTTCCTGCGCGAGGAGGACCTGGAGGCGGTCGCCCGCATCGACGACGCCCTGGAGGCGGTCGCCGAAAC
This sequence comes from Nocardiopsis sp. N85, assembly GCF_028882275.1. Taxonomy (GTDB): domain Bacteria; phylum Actinomycetota; class Actinomycetes; order Streptosporangiales; family Streptosporangiaceae; genus Nocardiopsis; species Nocardiopsis lambiniae. Next base: position 74,777 of record NZ_JARBUT010000018.1, on the reverse strand, counting down.
CGCCGTCTCGACCGCCGAGGAAGAGGTGCCCTCCTGGGTGCCCGATTCGCACTGGTGGTGGTGGGAGCCCGCTCGCCGACGCGGCGAGCAGGCCCCCGAACGGTTCGACAGCGGACCCCTGGACGCCGTCACCGAATGAGCCCTCAGAGGGCGGCGGTGCGGGCGGCGATGATGTCGCGGTAGCGGGCGAAGGAGTCCTTGGGCGTGCGCGTCTGGGTGGCGTGGTCCACGTGCACCAGACCGAAGCGCTGGTGGTAGCCCTCCGCCCACTCGAAGTTGTCGGTGAGCGTCCACACGAAGTAACCGCGCACGTCCGCGCCCCGCTCCCGGGCCGCGTCCACGGCGGCGATGTGCCCCTCCAGGTAGGCGATCCGCTCGGGGTCGGCCACCCGGCCGTCCTCGACCTCGTCGCGGCACGAGCACCCGTTCTCCGTGACGTACAACGGCGGCAGCGCGTTCCCGTAGCGGTCCGTCAGCCCCACCAGGGTCTCGGTGAGCCCCTCCGGGACCACCGGCCATCCGAACGCCGTGGTCGGCACCCCCGTGATCTCCCCCAGGGCGAACGGCAGACCGGAGCCCTCCTCGGGGGCCAGGACCAGGCTCGGGTTGTAGTAGTTGACGCCGATGCCGTCCACGCTGCCGGTGATGAGGTCCAGGTCGCCTTCGCGCACCCCCGGCACCTCCGGGACACCGAACGCCGACAGGTCCGGGTGGGCGCCCGTGAGCACCGGGTCGGTGAACAACCGGTTGTGCAGGGCGTCGTAGGCCGCCCCGGCCGCCAGGTCGGCGTCGGTGGCGTGCTCGGGTGCCCGCACGGGGGAGAGGTTGTTGGTCAACAGCGCCTCCAGACCGCGCGAGCGCAGTTCGGCGGCGGCCAGGCCGTGGGCGAGCAGCAGGTGGTGGGCGACCCGCAGCACCTCCGGTACGTCCAGGGTCCGACCCGGGGCGTGGATTCCGAACGCGTGACCGTAGGCCATGTGGACCACCGGTTCGTTGAGGGTGATCCACCGCCCCACCCGGTCGCCCAGCCGGTCGGCGACGACGGCGGTGTAGTCGGCGAACGCCTTCGAGGTGTCCCGGGCGAGCCACCCGCCCGCGTCCTCCAGCGCCTGGGGCAGGTCCCAGTGGAACAGGGTGGGGAGAGGTGCGATGCCCCGTTCCAACAGGGCGTCCACCAAGCGGTCGTAGAAGTCCAGGCCCGCCTTGTTCACCGCCCCCGACCCGCGCGGCACCACCCGGGGCCAGGCGATCGAGAACCGGTAGGCGTTCACGCCCAGGCGATCGAGCAGGTCCACGTCCTCGGACCAGCGGTGATAGTGATCGCACGCCGCGGCGGGGCTGTGCCCGTCGCGGATCGCCCCGGGGCGGGCGGCGAAGACGTCCCATACGGACGGGGCGCGACCGTCCTCGGACAGGGCGCCCTCCACCTGGAACGCGGCCGAGGCCGTACCCCACAGGAACGGTGACGACATACGGATCCCTTCGTGCACGTGTGGTGCCCTCCCGGGGCGGGAGGGCGTCTTCTCGGGTGGGAGCGGGTCAGGCCACACCCCTGATGCGCCACACCAGGAGGGCGCCGAGCAGGGTGAGCAGCCCGCAGACGGTGTACAGCACCGGGTAACCGCCCAGGTGCACCACGATCGGGCCGGCCAGGGCGGGGGCGATCACCTGCGGGCCGGCGCTGGCGATGTTGACGATTCCCAGGTCCTTGGCCCGCCCTTCGGCGGCCGGGAGGACCTGGGTGACCAGGGCGTTGTCCACCGACAGGTAGATGCCGAACCCGACACCCAGCACCACCGCCCCCGCGATCAGCATCGGCCACGACGGGAACGCCGCCACCAGGAACGCCGGGATCGCGCACACGATCCCCGACAGGCACACGGGGCCGCGCCGCCGCCCCCACCGGTCGGAGAGCACGCCCGCCAGCACCGTGGTGGCCACGACCGCCCCCGTGTAGACCAGGATCAGCAGCAGGAGACCGTCGGTGGCGGACGAACCGGGGAAGAGGTCCTCGTAACCGATCCCGTCACGCAGGAAGTACAGCAGGTAGAGCGTGAACATCGCGTTGCCGGTCTGCATGAGGAACCGGGTCAGCCAGGCCCAGCCGAAGTCCGGGTGATCGCGCAGGGGGATCCGGAATCCGCGGACGAACTCGCGCCAGGGCGGTCGGGCCTCGCGCGGCAGCGGCGGGTCCGGGGCCGTCAGGGCGAACGGCAGAACGCAGGCGATGAGAAGGACGCCGATGAGCGTGTAACCGGGGGCGACGCGGGTGACGACCACGGTCACCAGCACCACGGCGATCACCACGCCCGCCGACTGGGGGATGCCGACCCAGCCGGAGACCGCGCCGCGTTGGCGGACGGGGACCCGGTCGGGGATGGCCGCCAGCAGGGTCGCGTTGAGCAGGGACAGGGCCGCCTGGACGAACGACCAGCCCACGAGCACGCCGGTGACGGTGTCCTGGCGGCCCAGCACGACGAGACCGATCCCGCCCAGGACCGCGCCGAGCAGGACCCAGGGGCGGCGGCGTCCCAGCGGACCGGTGGTGCGATCGGACAGGGCCCCGGCCAGGGGCGTGCCGAGGGTGGCCACCAGCGCGCCGATACCGGTGACCCAGGCCAGGGCGGTCTCCTTGTCCTCCGGGACGATCGCCCCGACCTGCTCGGGGAGGAGTACCTGGAGGGGGCCGAAGAACGCCATCCACATGCCGAGGTTGGCCAGGCTGATCCCGGCCACCCACGGCGCGCCGACGGGGGCGGTGGGCTCGGCGAGTGCCTCGACCATCGGGGCGGGTCGTGGCGGGGGATGTTCGGAGGGCGGGGGCGCGGGGGGTGGGCGCACGTGTCACCTGCCTAACGTGAATTGTCTTCATGTTATGTGGGTCACATGTGCGAGCGGAAGACCCGAAGGTGCGGCGGGCATGGCTGATCAATTTTGACCAGATTCCGCGCGGGGGATAACCTCGAATGCTGATCAAACTTGATTAATGAAGGTGGGGGTGGCGATGACGCACATCGGAACGCACCACGAGGCCGCGGGTTCGGAACCGACGAAGGGCGCTGCGCTCGTCCGGGCGTCGGGACCCGGGTCCCGTACGAGGGCCGACCCGTCGGCCGGAACGGTCGAGCCGGGGGCGCGGGACGCGGTGAGGCCTGCGGAAGGCGAGGGGCGGGCGAAGGCCGTCGGCGGATCGGGGCTCCGGTCCGATGCGGGGGTCGGGCGGTCCGGGCCGGCGGGAAGGGGGAGCGGTGGTGGCCCTGGGGCCGCCGGTCGGATGTCGGACGCGCGGATGCCCGGGAGCCCGGACCGGGAGGGGGCCATGGAGGCGGCCGGTGTGGAGGGGCGGGCGGAGGGAGTCGGGATGACCGGTCCGGAGGGCGGGGAGGGTGCCGGAGCCGGCGTGCGGGCGAACGAGACGATGGTGCCGCTGCTGCCGTGCGCGTCGGCGGAGGAGACCCTGGGCTTCTTCCGCTCCCTCGGGTTCGAGGTGACCTACGAGCAGGACCGGCCCTACCTCTACCTCGCCTTCCGGTGGGGCGGTGTCCACCTGCACTACGGCCGGGCGCCCAAGGGGTTCGACCCGTCGGGGGAGGACGGGGGCGGCTGTCTGGTCATGGTGGACGACGTGGCGGCCTATCACGCCGTTCTGTCGGCCCGGATGCGGTCGGCCGAGGGTCGGGTCCCGACCAAGGGGGTGCCCCGGATCACCCGCTACCGCTCGGGGGCGAGTCGCTTCACGGTGGTGGACCCCTCGGGCAACTCGATCATCTTCATCCAGCGCGACGAACCCCAGGAGTTGGAGTACGGCGGTTCGGTCGAACTGGAGGGTCTGGCCCGCGCGCTGGACGGGGCCCGCATCCTCCGCGACTTCAAGCTCGACGACCGGGCGGCGTGGCGTTACCTCCGCTCCGCGCTGCGTCGACACGGGGACGACGCCCCCGCGGTGGAACGGGCGATGGCGCTGGCCGCCCTCATCGAGCTCTCGGTGGCGTTGGACGAGCACGAGCGCCGGTCCGAGTGGACCGAGGCGCTCAAAACCATCGACCTCACCGCCGAGGAGCGTCGGCGCGTGGAGGGCGAGCTTCGCAACGCCGAGGAGCTGGAGCACTGGCTCTCCGGACGACCTCGGTGACGTGTGCCCCCAGGGGGCTCTGATTCCCCGGTTCCCGCCACGGCCGCGTCCGCCGAGGGGGTGTGCGGGGGCCGGTCTCCTCCGGTGCTCCCCGGGGGCGGGCGTGGATGTCCGTCGGAGGGTGTGGCCGGGGCGGCGGGTGGCGAACGATGGGCGGAGTGGCGTCGTGTCCTGTCGGAAGAAGTGACTTATCAAGTTTGACTAATGAGCTTCCGGGGAGCTATCCTCCTCCAGTAGTCAAGATTGATCAATGAGTGGGAGGTGTCATGGTGGAACGGGGGGATCCCGCCGTCCTGGTGGCGGGACTGCGCAAGTCCTATGGGACGAAGAGGGCGCTGGACGGCCTCGACATGACGGTGGCGCGCGGTACGGTGCACGCCATCCTCGGGCCCAACGGGGCGGGCAAGAGCACGCTGGTGCGGACCCTGGCCACCCTGCTCCGGGTCCAGGAGGGGCGTGTGGAGGTCGACGGGATCGACGTCGTCACACGTCCACGCGACGTCCGCCGTCGCATCGGCCTGCTGGGACAGCACGCCGCCCTGGACGAGGAGCTGTCCGGTCGCCAGAACCTCGAACTGTTCGGCCGGCTGCACCACCTGGGCGGCCGTCGTGCGGCCGCCCGCGCCGACGAACTCCTGGAGCGGTTCGGGCTGAGCGACGCCGGTGGTCGGCCCGTGTCCGGCTACAGCGGCGGCATGCGACGCCGGTTGGACCTGGCCGCGTCGCTCATCGTCGACCCCGGGGTGCTGTTCCTCGACGAGCCCACCACCGGCCTGGACCCGCGCGGGCGCACCGAGGTGTGGGAGTCGGTGCACTCCCTGGTCGGCGGTGGTACGACGGTGCTCCTCACCACCCAGTACCTGGAGGAGGCCGATCGGTTGGCCGATCTCATCAGCGTGATCGACGGCGGTCGGGTGATCGCCGAGGGTACGGCCGATCGGCTCAAGACGATGGTCGGCGGCGACCGCCTGGACGTCATCGTCACCGATCCGGCCCGCCTCGCCGAGGCCGCCGAACTACTGGCGAGGCTCTTCGGCCATCCCGGGGGCCCCGACCTCGACCAACTGGTCAAATTTGACCATTCTCGGGAGGCCGATACTCGTTCCGGTCGTGTCAGCGTCCCCGTCGCCGATCGGCGCGGCGCCCTGGCCCGCGCCGTCCGCGCCTTGGACGGGGCGGGCATCGAGGCCGATGACCTGGCCCTCCGCCGCCCCACCCTGGACGAGGTCTTCCTCCACCTCACCGGGACCACCGGCGCCGACGTCGACGGCGCTGCCGGCGTCCTTCCGGATCCCGACGCCCCGGCGGACTCCGGCCCCGGCGCCGCGGGGAATGTCCCCACCGGCCCGGTGGGCGCTCCTCAGGGCTCCGGGTGACCTCCGGGAGGGCGCTCCGGCCCGTGCCGGCTTGGGTTGTGCCCGTCCGGCCCGAGCCCGTCCGGTCCGTGTCGGCTTGGGCTGTGCCCGCCTGGTCCGTGCCGGTCTGGGACGGGAGTCGCGCCCGGGGCGGTGGAGCGGGCGCGGACGGACCTCCCGAGACCACCCGGGGAGGGGAGCGCCCCCGGTCCGGCCGCGGGTCCGCGACCGATGACCCGTTCGTGCTCGGGCGGGGGAGGAAAGGCGACCACCCGGGCGGGACCCGGGTCGGCGACGACGATGGGAGAGGGAGATGGCACGGATGACCGATGTACGGGAGGACCGGGCGCACGAGGAAACGCCCGGCGACGCGGCCCGGTGGGTGATCGACTCCTGGACGATGACCCGGCGCGAGTTCGCCCGCTGGGCCCGCAACCCCGCCGGGGTGCTCCTCGCCCTGTTCTTCCCCGTGATGATGTTGGTGATGTTCGCCCTCTTCCTCGGCGGGAGCATGACCGTCGCCGGCGGAGGGGACTACACCGAGTTCCTGGTCCCCGGTCTGCTCGTGCTCACCATGGCCTTCGGTCTGGAGGGCACGATGACGGCGATCACCCGTGACCTGGGACGCGGTGTCCTGGACCGGTTCCGGTCCCTGCCCATGGCGCCCACCGCCGTGCTGGTCGGCCGCGGCATCGCCGATCTGCTCGAATCCGTCGTGGCCCTGCTCATCGTGCTCGCCGTCGGGTTCGCCCTCGGCTGGCGCTGGCACGGCACCTTGAGCGCCGCGCTGGGCGCGGTGGGCCTGCTCCTCCTGTTGCGCGCGGCGATGCTGGCCTGCGGTATCTGGCTCGGACTGGTCGTGGGCCGCCCGGAACTGGTGATGGCGGTGCAGATCCTGGTCTGGCCGGTGGCCTTCACCTCCAGCGCCTTCGCCTCGCCCGAGTCCATGCCCGGGTGGCTGGGCGCGGTGGCCGAGTGGAACCCGATGTCGGCCACCGCCACGGCGGTGCGCGACCTGTTCGGGAACCCGGGGGTCGCGGGCACCTCGTGGGCGGCGGAGCACGCCCTGTTCCTGGCGGTGCTGTGGCCGGTCCTGCTGCTCGTGGTCGCCTGCCCGATGGCGGCCGGCCGGTTCCGCTCCCTGTCCCGCTGATCCCGGGCGGCGGCCCTCCCCGGCGCCTCGTTCCCGCGCCGGGAGGGGCGGGCCCCTCACGGACTACCGTCCGCGTCCACTCCGGACCCGTTCCGGCGCGCGGAAGGGTGTTCCGGCGATCGGTCTCCGGCCGCGCCGGAGGTCGCACGGGACCGTCGCGCGGTCCGCTCACCCCATGACGCCGGGACCGTCGCGCGGTCCGCTCGTCCCGTGACACCGGGTCGACGCGGGGCGGGGTCCGCCCTCGTCCCGGTCGTCCGCCCCGGCGGGCGGCCCCTCCCGGGGAGTCCGGTCTCCGAGGCCCGGGGATCGGCCCGGGGCGGTCGCCCGTCCCGGTCGTCCGTCCTGGTACGCGGCGTTCCCCCGATCGTTCGGTCTCGGAGCTTCGGGGGTCTCGGGCCCGTGGGGCTCAGGAATCGCCGACGCGCCAGGCGGCCATGAGGTCGGGGTGGTCCTCGGCGAACACCTCCGCGAACGGCTCGCCCGCCTCGTCGGCGAACGTGTGGGCGCCCGCCTCGATGCGCTCCATGAGCCGTCGCGTCCACAGGGTCTCGGCCTTGGCCATGTGCAGCCACATCTCCATGATCTCCCCGATGTGGCCCATCTGCTCGGCGTGCTCCTCGGGGAGGTAGTGCGTGGAGACCGAGTCCTGCCAGGTCTTGAGGCCCTCCTCCCGCTTGCTCAGCAGGTCGAGCACCTCCTCGCGGGGCAGGTCCGCCATGAAGCCCAGTCCGGCCGAGAGCATGTCCCGGCGTTCGTCGTACCCGGACAACGACCGTCGCAACAGGGCGAAGTACTCCTCGGTCCCCCGGGGGGTGATCTCGTACTCGGTGCGGGGCGGGCCGCCCACCGTGGAGGGGGCCACGTCGTGCGCGACGAGCAGTCCTTGCTTGGCCATCTGTTTCAGCGCGTGGTAGATCGATCCCGGTTTGGCGTTGGACCATTCGTGCGCGCCCCAGAACTCCAGGTCGTTGCGCACCTGGTAGCCGTGCGCCCGCCCGTGCAGGCGGACCGCCCCCAGGACCAGCAGCCGAATGGCCGACATGCCATACCCTCCTCGCTCGACTCCGCGTCTCTATTAAACTTTGACTAGTATAGGGCGGGTGCGGCCCCGGCATCGAGACCGCACCCGGGGGTCACCCCCGGTCCGGGGCCGGGTCGCCCTGCCGGGCGTGCTCGGCGCCCAGCGCGATCGGCGCCCCCAGCCACTCGTCGCGCAACCCGAACGCGTTGACCAACCGCACCGCGTACGGCCGCAGCCCCCGGCACAGGTCGTCCACCGCCCGCGTCACCGCCTTGGACCGACCGGTCGACAACCGCTCGTGCTCCAGGAACCAGGCCCGGTCCTCCTCGATCACCGACATCACGTACAGGTCGCACAGTCGGTTCAGCAGCTTGGCCGTGGACTTGTCGCCGCAGCGGTCGATACCCGCCACGAACGCCTCCAGCACCACCCGGTCCATGTGCGCCCGTCCCGCGGCCAGCACGTGGTCCTGGGCCCGGTTGAACACCTCGAAGGCGTCGCCGTCCTTGCCGGACCGGCGCAACCGCCCCGCCAGCCCTTCGATGACGTGCTTCTCCCGGTCCTCCAGCAGCTCCAGTTGCCAGCCCCGGTTGTACAGGTCGGCCTCGTCCCCGCGTCCGGGGGAGGCCGCGATGAGCCGGTCGATCAACGGGATCGCCGCGGTGCGCTCGATCACCGTCTCGAACACCCTGCCCGCCATGAACCGGGCCAGCCCCATCGTGTCGAGGTCGCCGAACGAGTCCTGGAAGTTGGTCAGCAGGCCCTTGGTGAGCTGCTGCAACAGGACCGTGTTGTCGCCCTCGAACGTGGTGAAGATGTCGGAGTCGGCCTTCAACTGCGGAATCCGGTTCTCCGCCAGGTACCCGGCCCCGCCGCACGCCTCCCGGCAGGTCTGGATGGTCTCGGTCGCGTGCCAGGTGGCGATCGCCTTCAACCCGGCGGCCCGCGACTCCAGTTCCCGCTGGGCGTGCTCGTCCCGTCGCGGCGCCCGCGACAGCTCGTGCAACCTGGTGACCAGTTCCTCCTGGGCGAAGTGCAACGCGTAGGTGCGGGCCAGGGCGGGCAGCAGCTTACGTTGGTGCGCCAGGTAGTCGAGGATGCGCACCTCCTGCTCGGGCGCGCCGTCGATGCCCGGACGGGTGAACTGGCGCCGGGTGTCGGCGTAGCGCAACGCGATGGTCAACGCCGCCTTGGTGGCGCTCCCCGCGCCCCCGGCCACGCTGATCCGGCCTCGGATGAGGGTGCCGAGCATCGTGAAGAACCGACGATTGGGGTTCTGGATGGGACTGGAGTAGGTGCCGTCGGGCGCCACGGTGCCGTACCGGTTGAGCAGGTTGACGCGCGGCACCCGCACGCCGTCGAACCACAACCGCCCGTTGTCCACACCGTTGAGCCCGGCCTTGGGCCCGCAGTCCTCGATCCGGACCCCCGGCATCGGGTTCCCGTCCTCGTCGCGGATCGGCACCAACAGGGCGTGCACGCCGTGGTCCTCGCCATCGGCGCGCAACTGGGCGAACACCACCGCCATCCGACCGTCCCTGGCCGCGTTGCCGATGTAGTCCTTGCGCGCCGCCTCGTCGGGCGTGCGGACCACGAACTCCTCGGTGATCGGGTGATAGGTGGCGGTGGTGCGCAGCTGCTGCACGTCCGAACCGTGGCCGGTCTCGGTCATCGCGAAGCAGCCGGGCATCTCCATCGACATCACCCGGGGCAGGTACTCGGTGTGGTGGCGCTCGGTGCCCAGGGCACGGATCGCCCCGCCGAACAGCCCCCACTGCACACCCATCTTCACCATGAGGGACAGGTCCGCGACGAGCATCTCGAAGGCCACCACCGAGGCCCCCACGTCGTCCTTGCCGCCCACCGAGGCGGGGAACCCGTAGGAGGGCATGTCGGTCTTGGCCAAGGCCGAGAGCTGAGTGAGGGTGCGCTCGCGGTGCTCCTCCACGGACAGGCCGTACACAGGGGCGTACAGCTCGCCCCGGATCACATCACGGGCGCGTTCGCGCACGTGCGCCCACCGGCCGTCCACGAGGCCCCGCAGCTCGGCCTCGTCCACCCGCAACGCCTGTTCGCTCATCTTCTCCCCCTGCTGGTCCTCGTCGACGCGGCCCTCTCGTGCCTACCACCCGCACGGCCGGAGGGGTCGGGAACACGCCCGGGAAGGGCGTGCCATCCCAACCTAACCTCAGGCCCCCACGGGGGTCGCGGCGGCCTCGTCGACCCGGCGGAACAGGTCGTCCAGGGACAGGTCGAGGGCGGCGGCGATCGCGGCGACGGTGAAGAACGCCGGGGTGGGGATGCGCCCGCCCTCGATCTTGCGCAGCGTCTCCACCGAGATCCCGGCCTGTCGGGCCACGTCGACCATGGTGCGGTCGGCGCGGGCCCGCCGCAGTAGACCGCCCAGCAGGCGTCCGCGTTCGATCTGGCTCTGGGTCAGCGGCTCTCTCACCATGGCGTCGAGTCTAGACTCCCCCTCCGAAGCCCCACGGTCGTACCGGTACGACCATCCGAACGAGGGGAAGGGTCGTGGTCGCCGGGTACGGCGCCCCCGCCACCCTGGTCACCGGCGACGACCGCGCCTGTCAGGACGCCGAGACCTACGCGCCGTTCGCCCGGACGGTGGCGGTCGAGGAGCACGTCAGCGGGTACGCCGCACGCCGCCGCCCGATCCTCGTCCGTGCCCCGGCCACCGCCCGCGACCTCGCCGAACCCGGCCGCGCCATCGCCGGCCCGGACCGTGCCCCGCCCGTGTCGTCGCCGACGCCGGGCCCCTCCTCCCCGGCTCCCGGCCGACCGGGTCGTCCGCACCGCCGGATCCGCGGGTCATCGCCGTTGGACGGTGCCGTCGGGCACGGTGCGCCCGACGGCACCCGGGTCATGCCAGGCCGGGGACCGCCAGCTCCAGGAGGCCGTTCTCGGCGTCCAACAGGGCCGGGACCCCCAGCGGGACCGTCAGCTGGGCGGCGCAGTGTCCCGTCTCCAACCCCCACAGCACCGGCACCCCGAGCGGGGCGAGCCGCTCGCGCATCAGGTCGGCGATCACCCCCGGGCCCGGCGGGCAGTCCGTCCAGGTGCCCAGGACCACCCCGGCCAGCCCGGTCGTCCACCCCGTGCGCAGCAGGTGGGTGACCATCCGGTCGAGCCGCGCCACGTCCTCGCCGATGTCCTCCAGCATGAGGATGCCCCCGGCCGCCGACGCCCGGCTGTGCGGTGTCCCGAGACCGTCGTTGAGCAGGCTCAGGTTCCCTCCGAAGAGCACACCCTCGGCGCGTCCGGGCACCAGGGCGTGCGCCCCCGGCGAGGTCAGCACCGTGCGGCGCTCCGGCTCGAACAGGGTCGACCGCAGCTCCTCCTGCGCCACCGGGTCGCCCACGAAGTACTTGGTGCCGATCACCGGCCCGTGCACCGTCGCCACACCCAGTTCCACCGAGAAGGCCTCGTGCAGGGCCGTGACGTCGCTGAAACCGATCAGGGCCTTGGGCGCGGCCGCGCGCAGCGCGGCGAAGTCGAGCAGGTCCAGGGTCCGGTGCGCCCCGTCGCCGCCTCGTACGCAGAACACCGCGGCCACGTCCGGGTCGCACCAGGCGTCCTGGAGGTCGGCGGCCCGGTCGGCGTCCGCTCCCGCCAGGTAGGGCAGCACCGGATGCCGGTCGCGCACGTGCGCCCCGAACTCCACGACCAGCCCCCATCGGCGCAGTTCCTCCGCGGCCGACTCCAGCATCGGCTCCGGGACCGGGCTGCACGGTGCCACCAGCCGTACCCGGTCGCCCGCGCGCAGCCGCGGCGGCCGGACCCCCGCCACCACGCCCTCATCGTTCACCGTCATCGATTCCGTCACACGTCCCCCTCCGGACATCGGTCATCGCCCAGCGGCGCCCGCCACCGTGGCGCACGCCCACCACCCACGACGCTCGGTCGTTTCAGGCCCGCAGGAACACGTCCAAGGCCCGGACGCCGAACCGCAGCCCTTCCAGCGGCACCCGTTCGTCCACCCCGTGCAACAGCCCGGCGTAGTCCATCCCCTCCGGCTGCCACAGCGGTGAGAAGCCGTAGCAGTCGATCCCCAGCCGCGAGAACACCTTGGCGTCGGTGCCGCCCCCCAGACACACCGGGACCACGTGCGCGTCCGGGTCCTGGGCCAGCAGGGCGGCCCGCAGCGCCTCGAACACGGGTGCGTCCACCGGCGCGGACACCGGTGGCGAGGAGTGCGCGTACTCCCAGCCCACCCGGTCCCCGGTGAGCTCGTCCATGGTCTCCTCGAAAGCCTTCTCCGCCCCGGGCAACACGCGACCGTCCACCCCGGCGGTGGCCTCACCCGGCACGACGTTGACCTTGTACCCGGCGGAGAGCATCGTGGGCGCGGCGCTGTTGCGCACGGCGGGGGAGACCAGCGGGGCGGCCGCGCCCAGCCGGGCCAGCAACGCCTCCAGCGCCTCGTCGGTGCGGGTGTCGTCGGGACCGCGCTCCACCCCCAGCGCCGCGGCGATCCCGTCGATGGACGCCCGCGTGACCGGGGTCGGGTGCGGCGGCCAGCGGTGCCCGGAGATCCGCACGATCGCCTCGGCCAACGCGGCGACGGCGTTGTCCCGGGGCGGACGCGATCCGTGCCCTGCGGTGCCCTCGGCGCGCAGGGTCAGCCAGGCGCTGCCCCGTTCGGCGGCGCCCACGGGGTACAGCCGCGCCGTCCCGCCCGTGGCGGTGCGGGCGTGGACGGTCTCACCGCCGCCCTCGCCGATGGCCTCGGCGCAGCCCTCGAACAGGTCGGGGTGCCGACGCACCAGGAACTCGGCGCCGTGTTCGGAACTGTCCTCCTCGTCGGCGACGAACGCCAGCACGATGTCGCGGCGCGGCCGCGCCCCGGTGCGGGCCCACTCCCGGACGACGGCGGTGACCATGCCGACGGTGTTCTTCATGTCCACGGCGCCGCGCCCCCACAGGGCGGGCAGCCCGGTGACCGGGCAGTCGGCGATCTCCCCCGAGAACGGGGGCACCGTCCAGGAGGCGGCGTCGGCCGGCACCACGTCCAGGTGGCCGTGGACGAGCAGGGCGGGCGCGTCGGGGTCGGTGCCCGGTACCCGGGCCACCACGTTGGACCGCCGCTCCTTTGACTCCAGCACCACCGGGGTGAGTCCGGCGTCGGTCAGCGCCTCGGCCGCGTACTCGGCCGAGGCGCGTTCGTCACCCCGACCCCCGCCATGGTTGGTGGAGTCCCTGCGGATCAGCTCCCGGGTGAGGACGACGGCGTCCTCACCGGTCCGGGCGGTGTCGGTGAGGGGGGCGATGGGGCCCACGGTGCGGCCTTTCTGCGGGGTGCGGGTCGACGCGCGGGGACGGCCGGGCCGGGGCGACGGCCGGGCGCGACACGGGTTCCGCCATAGTTCTACCTGCTCCGACGGGGTGCCGTCCCCGGTTTCGGACGAACGGGAAGGATCCTCCTCGCGCCGGCAGGGCGGGGGAGGAAGGGGCGGTCAGCCGTAGTCCTTCTCCATCGACCGGGCGATCATCGTCGTCACGGTCTTGAAGCAGCGGATCATCTCGTAGGCGTCCGGTGAGGTGTAGCGGACGCGACGCGCCCCGATCCGGGTGACGCCCGGGACGAGGGCGGCGTCCTGGGCGAGGTGGGCGGCGTCCACCTCGATCTCCACGGCCTTGGGGGAGGGCTCGGCCGGATCCAGACGACCGGCGAGCATCGTCGCCTTCGAGGCGGCCAGCCGGATCTCCTCGGCGGTGCGCGCGGGCGGGCGGCAGCGTGCGGCGTACCGGCTGACGTACTCCTTGACCGCCACCGTCCGGGCGAACGGCGCGTAGGCCTCGGCGTCCTGGCAGGCGCGGTCGTCGCCGGTGACCAGGATGACGGGGGTGCCGTACTCGGCGACCACGGCGGCGTTGAGCCGGCCCTCGCTCGCGGGCTCGCCGTTCAGCCACACACCGGTGACGGCGTTGGGCAGGTAGGTGTGGGCGAGGACCCCCTCCTCCCCGGCACCGCAGTGGTAGCCCAGGAACACCGCCCCGTCGCAGTCACCGTGCTGGACGCCCTCGACCATCGACAGTTCCTTGTGCCGACCGGTGATCATGGTGGCGCGTTCGTCCAGCTCCTCCAGCAGCAGGTTGCGCATGGTGGCGTGGGCCTCGTTGACCAGGACCTCGGTGGCGCCGCCGTCGAACAGGCCGGCGATCGCGGCGTTGACGTCGCTCGTGAACATCACGCGGCAGCGCCGCCACTGCTCGGTGCCGGGTTCGCAGTCGGCGGGCCAGGTGACGCCGGTGGCGCCCTCCATGTCCGCGGAGATGAGGATCTTCACCGGTCCGACCCTAGCCGTCGCGGTCCGGACCGCGCCAGACGTGGCCGGATCAGGACCGTGCCCGCCCGCAGATCGGGCGGCGGCCCGGCGGGCGGTGCGCCCCGGCGGGATCCCGGTGGCCCCTGGACGGCCTCATCCCATCGCACCCGCCGGTGGCACCGGCCGGCGCGGCCTCCGCGCTGTTCCACGGCTCCGGCCGTGCGGTCGAGCGCCATCCGGAACGGGTCCGACGCGACCTCGCCCACCTGCTCGGACTCCTCGCCGCAGGGGGCATCGCCCCCGCCGTCGCCGCCCGGTCCCCCCGGACGAGGCCGCGCGGGCCCACCGGCTCCTGGAAACACGACAGGGCACCGGGAAGGTCGTCCCGGTGCCCTGAACGGATCACGTCGACCGCCGGGTGGGGCCCTCCTCCCCGGCGCTCGCCGGTGTGCGGTCTCGCCCGGGGCGGGACCCCCGGCCCGGCACGGGAGCGTCCGCCCCGGCTACGGCAGGGTGAGGATCTCCGCGCCGGTGTCGGTGATGACCAGGGTGTGCTCGAACTGGGCGGTCCACTCGCGGTCGGCCGTCACCGCGGTCCAGCCGTCGTCCCACATGTCGTAGTCGACGCCGCCCAGGGTGATCATCGGCTCGATCGTGAACGTCATCCCCGGCACCATGACGGTGTCCGCGCGCGGGTCGTCGTAGTGCGGCACCACCAGGCCCGAGTGGAACTCCGGCCCGACGCCGTGACCGGTGAAGTCGCGGACCACTCCGTAGCCGAACCGCTTGGCGTAGGACTCGATGACCCGGCCGATCACGTTGATCCGCCGTCCCGGACGGCAGGCCTTGACGGCGCGCATCGTGGCCTCGTGGGTGCGCTCCACCAGCAGGCGGTGCTCCTCGGAGACGTTCCCGGCGAGGAAGGTGGCGTTGGTGTCGCCGTGCACGCCGTCCTTGTACGCGGTGATGTCGATGTTGACGATGTCGCCGTCGGCGATGGCCCTGTCGTCGGGGATGCCGTGGCAGATGACCTCGTTGAGCGAGGAGCACAGTGACTTGGGGTAACCCTTGTACCCCAGCGTGCTCGGGTACGCGCCGTGGTCGAGCAGGAACTCGTGCCCGACCCGGTCCAGCTCGTCGGTGGTCACTCCCGGGTGGACGTGCTTGCCGACCTCCTCCAGGGCCTGCGCGGCGATCCGGCCGGTGGCGCGCATCCTCTCGATGGTCTCCGGGGTCTGCACGTCGCCCAGGACACCCTCCACGGGGTGCTTCCGCCCGACGTACTCCGGTCGGACGATGTGGGAGGGGACCGAACGTTGTGGCGAGATGCGCCCGGGAACCAGCGGAGTAGTCATGAACACGGATTGTAGTTCGTGGCGCCCACCCGCCGGTGCCCTCCGAGGACCCCTCCCGGTGTGAGGAACATCCGTGCCGCGGGTAGGTGCCCGATGAGGACCGACGAAAGGTGAACGCGGTGGCCGACGTACAGAACGACGCCTGGTGGTACTGCCTCAAGCACAACACCGTCGAGCACGGCGCGGGCTGCCCCAACCGGGAGCGGATGGGCCCCTACCCGGACGAGGCGACCGCCGCGCGGGCGCTGGGCATCGCGGCCGAGCGCAATGACGAGTGGGACTCCGACGATGAGGAGGACCGTTGGTGACGGGGCGCTCGACCGGTTCCGAACCGCGTTCTGGCAGGATCGGCCCATGACCGAAGTGAGCACACCCGACAGCACCGACATCACCGGACGGGCCGTCTCCGTCCTTGGCGGCACCGGTGACCAGGGCCGCGGACTGGCCCGCCGGTTCGCCCTGGCCGGGCACACCGTGTACCTGGGTTCGCGCGACACCGAACGCGCGGAGAAGGCGGCCCGCGAGCTGGTGGAGGCCGAATCCACTCCGATCGACGTCCGAGGGCTGGACAACGCCGCCGCCGCGGCCGAGGGTGACATCGTCATCGTCGCCGTGCCCTGGGACGGTCACAAGGAACTGCTGGAGGATCTGGCCGTTCCGCTGTCCGGAAAGATCGTCGTGGACTGCGTCAACCCGCTGGGCTTCGACAAGCGCGGTCCGTTCGCGCTGGACGTGCCCGAGGGCAGCGCCGCCGAGCAGGCCGCCGCCGTGCTGCCCGACAGCACCGTGGTCGCCGCGTTCCACCACGTGTCCGCCGTGCTCCTGCTGGACCCGCAGGTCGAGAGCGTGGACCTGGACGTGCTGGTGCTGGGCGAGGACCGGGGCGCCACCGACACGGTGCGGGCCCTGGCCGAGCTCATCCCGGGTGTCCGGGGCGTCTACGGAGGGCGGCTGCGCAACGCCCACCAGGTGGAGGCGCTCACCGCGAACCTCATCGCGATCAACCGCCGCTACAAGACCCACGCGGGCATCCGGATCACCGGACCGTGAGCGGGGCCGCCGGGCCGGGAGGAGTCGGCGGATTCCGGGAATCGTCGCGACACGGCCGTCGGCGGTCCGTGGCCGGGCGCCCGGTCGGGACATCCCGACCGGGCGCCCGGCGTGGGCGCGTCAACGCCCGCGGGGCCCTTCAGGGTCGGGTCACGTCGACGAGGCCCAGCCCTTGACCTTCTCGATGAGGGCGACGGGGTCCTCGCCCACGGGGATCACGTTGAGGCGGGTGACCCCGGCGGCCCGGAACGCCTCCACGCGTTCGCGGACGTAGGACTCGGGGCCGACCATGTTGGTGAGTTCCACGAACTCCTCCGGTACGGCGGCCGCCGCCTCGTCCTTCTTCCCGGCCAGGTAGAGGTCCTGGATCTTCTCGGCGGCCTCCTCATAGCCGTAGCGGCGGGCGACCGTGTTGTAGAAGTTCTTGCCCTTGGCGCCCATCCCGCCCACGTACAGGGCGATCATCGGCCGCACGAGGTCGAGCAGCCTCTTGGTGTCCTCGCCCTCCCCGATGGCGAGCAGGCCACCGGCGGAGACCTCCAGTTCGCCCAGGGAGGCGTCCCGCTTGGCCCGACCCTCGGCCAGGGCCTCGCCCCACACGGTGTGGGCCTTCTCGGGGATGAACAGGTGCGGCAGCCAGCCGTCGGCGATCTCCGCGGTCATCGCCACGTTCTTGACGCCGAGGGAGGCCACGTAGACGGGGATCTCCGAGCGCACGGGGTGGTTGATGATCTTGAGCGGCTTGCCCAGCCCGGTGCCCCTCTCCGCGGGCAGCGGCAGCTGGAAGACCGCGCCGTCGTGGGTGAGGCGCTCCTCGCGCCTCCACACCTTGCGGCAGATCTCGATGGTCTCGCGGGTGCGGGCCAACGGCTTGACGTAGGGGACGCCGTGGAAGCCCTCGATGACCTGCGGTCCGCTGGCGCCCAGCCCCAGGATCGCCCGTCCGCCGGACAGGTCGTCCAGCCCGGCCGCGGTCATCGCGATGAGGGTCGGCGTGCGGGTGTACAGGGGCAGGATGGCCGAACCGATCTGGACGGTCTCGGTCCGGGCGGCGATGTAGCCCATGAGCGTGGGGGCGTCGAAGCCGTAGACCTCGGCGACCCAGACGGTGTCCAGGCCGACCTTCTCCAGTTCGATGACCTGGTCGACGGCGGCCTTGGGGTCGCCCGCGTACTGGAGCGGCATCGAGATGCGCATGCGTCCTCCCGTGAGGGCCGGGGACCCCGGCCCGAGTCGGTGCTGGGTACGAGGTGACTCTACTCCCGAGTACGGTTCGGTTCGTGGCCCGCCTCACACCGAGTGCCCCGTGTCCCACGCGCTCGTGCTCCGGACCGGTCCCGGCGGGAGCGCCGTCCGCGCTCCCGCCGCGACCGGGGCCCGTGAGGCCGGACGCCCCCGTGCGGCCGATGCCGGGCGGCATCGGGGCGGGCATGGTGCGACCACGTGTTCGCCTCGTCAGGGGGAGCGCGGGTCTCGACGCATCCGGGGAGGACGCCGACCGGGCGGTCCCGTCAGGCGTCGCCGCCGGGGGAGTCACCGGTGACCAACGGCAGCGAGTCGTCCGCCGCCCACGCCGCCATCGAACCGTCATAGACGGCGACGTCGTCCCGGCCCGCCAGCACCAGCGCGTACGCCACACCGGTCGCGGCGATGCCGTGGCCGGAGTAGGCCACCGGGGTCACCCCCGGGTCGAGCAGGCCCGCGCGCTCGAAGGTCGCGCGCAGTTCCCCCACCGGTCGCGGGCCGCCGGTCGCGGGGTCCAGGATCTCCGCCGGGGGCAGGACGACGCTGCCGGGGATGTGACCCTCGCGGGCGTAGGCGCGCACCTCACCCCGGCGGGCGTCCGGGTCCAGCACGGCGACCAGCACCGTTCCGGGGTCGTCCAGCGACTTCGCCACCTCTTCGGTCGAGCGCAGCAGTTCGGGGCGGCGCTCGGCCTGGAAGGCGGCGGCGATCGGGTCGGGCGTGGGATCGGCGGTCACCCGTTCGCCCGCGGACTTCCAGGCCCGCAGGCCGCCGTCGAGCACCGCGACGTCGTCGAACCCCTCCAGCCGCAGCTGCCAGTGGAGGCGGGTGGCCCAGAAACCGGTGCTCCGGTCGTAGACCACCACACGGCTGTCCACGCCGATGCCGAGCAGCCCGGCCTGGACGGCGAACTTCTCCGAGGAGGGCACCGTCCACGGCTCGGGGGCCTCGGTGTCGGCGAAGTCGGTGGTCAGGTCGGCGAACAGCGCACCGGGGACGTGCTCGGCCTCGTAGCCGGCCCGACCGGACCCGACGGCGTGCGGCCCCCCGCCCGGGGCGCCCGTCAGGGTCGTGGCGTCGACCACCACCAGGTCCCCGTCATGGAGGTGGGCGGCCAGCCAGGCCGCGTCGACGACCGGGGCGATGCGAGCGGACACGGGATGACCCCTTCGTGAGCGGGAAGAGCGGGTGTCGGCTACTCCGACGCCCCTCCCCTTACCCTCTCCGGCCCGCTCCATTCGGGACGACGCGTGGAACGCCGGCCGGGGCACGGCCCCGACCGGCGTTCTCCGCAGGCGATCAGCTCGCGTAGGAGTGGCGCTCCTCCGGGAAGGCGCCGCCGACGACCTCGTCGGCGTAGGCCGACGCGGCCTCGCGCAGCGTCTCGTGCAGGTTGGCGTAGGTCTTGACGAACTTGGCCACACGCGGGCTCAACCCGGCCATGTCCTGCCACACCAGGACCTGGGCGTCGGTGGCCTTGCCCGCCCCGATGCCCACGGTCGGGATGTTCAGCTGCTCGGTGACCTGCGCGGCCAGCTCACTCGGCACGCACTCCAGCACGACCGCGAACGCGCCCGACCGCTCCAGCTCCTTGGCGTCCTTGAGCAGACCCGCGGCGGCCTCACCGCGCCCCTGCACCCGGTAGCCGCCCAGCGTGTTCACCGACTGGGGGGTGAGCCCCAGGTGCGCCATCACCGGGATGCCCGCCGACACCAGCAGTTCCACCTGCGGTGCCACGGCGTGGCCGCCCTCCAGTTTCACCGCCTGGGCGCCGCCCTCCTTCATGAACCGGGAGGCGGTCTCCAGGGCCTGACGCGGCGAGGCCTGGTAGGAGCCGAAGGGAAGGTCCGCCACCACCAGGGACCGCTTGGTGGAGCGCGCGACCGCGGCGGTGAGGGGGAGGAGTTCGTCCACGGTGACCGGGACGGTGGTGTCGTAGCCGTACACGACGTTGGCGGCGGAGTCGCCGACGAGGAGGACGGGGATGCCCGCCTCGTCGAACACCCGCGCGGTGAGCGCGTCGTAGGCGGTCAGCATCGGCCAGCGCTCGCCGCGCTCCTTGGCGGCGGCCAGGTCGCGGATGGTGACGCGCCGGTTGGTGACCCCGCCGTACAGGGCGGCGGTGGTCTTGTCGGTGGTGCTCATGATGTCTTCCTCCGTTGTCTCGAAGCACCGCGTGGGTGTCCCCGGACGTGTGGACGAAATGATGGTGTGCGCCGCGCGAACGCGGTCGTGGTGGCCCCGAGGGACCTGGAGGACGGTCGACGATCCGGCCGCCGTGTACGACGGATGGGAAGGCCGGGTCCGCGTGTCGTGCGAGCATCATCGCACGGGCCCCGCGCGTCCGCTTCCCTCGGGATACAACCGGAACGCGCCCCGGGAACTTCCCCCCGTACCCGGATCTCTCGGACGGCGCGGGGAGGCCCTGAACGGACACATCCGATGATCGGGGGCGAAACGGGAATCAGGGACGGGCGGCCGTTACGATGGCGGTTCCCGGCCCCGGGACGCGTCGGCCCCCGGTGCGGACCGGTTCGTGGAAGAGGGTGCTCACGTGGACGCGCGGACGGCTTATCGGCGGCGGTGGGGCGGACTGGCGGTCCTCATCATCTGCCTGCTCGTGATCGTCGCCGACAACACCATCCTCAACGTCGCCCTGCGCACCCTGTCCGACCCCGAACTGGGAGTGGGCGCGGGCCAGTCCGAACTGGCCTGGGCGATCAACTCCTACACCCTCGTCTTCGCCGGGCTGCTGTTCACCTTCGGCGTCCTGGGCGACCGCTGGGGGCGGCGCCGGATGATCACCGCCGGACTCGTGGTGTTCGGTGCCGCGTCGGCCCTGTCCGCCTACTCCCAGAACCCCGAACAGCTCATCGCCGCCCGCGCGGTCATGGGCTTCGGAGCGGCCATGGTGATGCCGCAGACGCTGTCGATCATCACCAACATCTTCCCGGCCGAGGAACGCGGTCGCGCCATCGGCCTGTGGTCGGGCTCGGTCGGCCTGGCGATGGCGATCGGACCGTCGGCCGGCGGCCTGCTGCTGGAGCACTTCTGGTGGGGGTCGATCTTCCTCGTCAACGTGCCGTTCGTGCTGCTCGGCCTGGCGTTGATGTTCTTCCTCATCCCCGAGACCCGTGACGAGGCCCCCGGTCGGCCCGACGTGCTCGGGGTGCTGCTGTCCATCCCCGGGCTGGTCCTGCTCATCTACGGGATCATCACCGCGGGCGAACGCTCCTCCCTGGCCGACCTCGACGTGTGGGGCGCGCTGCTGGGCGGCCTGGCGGTCATCACCCTGTTCCTGATCCACGAGGCGCGCACCCCCGAACCCTCACTGGACGTGCGGTTCTTCAAGAACCCGAGGTTCAGCGTCGCCATCGCCACCATCATGCTGATGTTCTTCAGCATGTCCGGGCTGATCTTCTTCCTGAGCTTCTACTGGCAGAGCGTCCGGGAGTTCTCGCCGTTCATCGCGGGGCTGCTGGTGTTGCCGGCGGCCGTCGGGCAGATGCTCCTGGCCCCGCTGAGCCCCGCCCTGGTGCGCCGGTTCGGGCCGCGCGCGGTCGCCGCCGTCGGCATCGGGACCGTGTGCGCGAGCTTCGCGTTCTTCTCGTTCCTGAAGGTGGACACCCCGGTCTGGCTCATCCTGATCTTCTTCTTCACCCAGGCCGCCGCGATGGCGGTGGTGCTCACCCCCTCCACCGACGCGATCGTCTCGGCGGTACCGCCGGGCAAGGCGGGCGCGGCCTCGGCGACGCAGAACACCGTCCGTCAGGTGGCCACGGCGATGGGCGTGGCCGTCCTCGGCGCGATCATCTCCTTCCGCTACCGGGCCGACATCACGCCCACCCTGGAGGGGTTCGCGGAGAGCGACGAGGGCGCCGCCGCCCACTTGAGCGGGAGCGGGTTGCACACGGCCGGCGAGTCGATCGAGGCCACCCTGGCGGTCGCCCGCGGCCTGGGGGAACAGGGCGCCGTCCTGGTCGCCCCGGCCAAGGAGGCGTTCCTGGCGGGGTTGCACACCGCGTCCCTGGTGTCGTTGTGCTGCGGGCTTGTCGGGGTGATCGTGGTACTGGTGTGGATGCCGCGTGACACCGTCGCCCACCGGGCCGCGGCGGAACCCCGCGAGCAGAGCCCCGACCTCGACGAACACAACTGACGTCACCGCCCGGCCCGGAGGACGCGTCCCGCCTCCGGCCGTCCCGCCTCGGGCCTCCGACGCGGCCGACCCCCGCCGCCGACTACGCTCGCGGACATGCGCCTGACCGCCTTCACCGACGTCTCCCTCCGCCTCGTCATGCGGCTCGCGGTGGCGGGGGAGGGCGAACTCCTCACCACCCGCGCCGTGGCGGAGACGACCTCCGTGCCCTACACCCACATGGCCAAGGCGGTGGCGCGCCTGTCCGACCTGGGCCTGGTGGAGGCACGCCGGGGCCGGGGCGGCGGGCTGCGCCTGAGCGAGCGGGGCCGCCGGGCCTCGGTGGGGTCGATCGTCCGGGAACTGGAGGGCGGGGGAGACCTGGCCGGCTGCGAGGACGATCCGCCCTGTCCGCTGCGCGCGGCCTGCCGGTTGCGGGGCGCTCTGCACCGGGCCCGGGAGGCCTTCCACGCCTCCCTCGACGAGGTGTCCGTGGAGTCCCTGGTGGCCTCCGCACCGGCCCGCGAGACCCTGACCCTGTCGCACCCGCGGACGTCCCGCCCCGAAGTGTGATCGACCTCTCTCCCCGGCTTTCTCCCGGCCCCTCGCAGGGCTCTCCCGGCCATGCGCGGGACCCGGGGCCCGGCCCGCGGGGACCGAAGGGCCCTGGCCGTGCCGCCGTCGATCCGGCAGCGGGGTCCATCACGCGCCGCGCGGGGACGGGACCCGGAGGAGAGGGCCGTGAGGCCGCGCCTAATGTGCATTTCAGATGCACATTATCGAGTGCGAGGAGGTCGCATTGCTCTCCACCGAATCCGCCACCACCGTTCGGGCCACCCTTCCGGTCATCGCCGAACACCTCGACGCCATCACCGCCCGGTTCTACGGGACCATGCTGGGTGAGAACCCCGGACTCCTCGACGGTCTCTTCAACCGCGGCAACCAGGCCTCCGGCGAACAGCGCCGCGCCCTGGCCGGCGCCGTCGCCGCCTTCGCCGTCGGCCTTCTGGACCACCCCGACGAGCGGCCCGACGCCCTCCTCTCCCGCATCGCCCACAAGCACGTCTCCCTCGGCGTCACCGAGGACCAGTACGTCATCGTCCACAAGTACCTGTTCGGCGCCATCGCCCACGTCCTCGGCGACGCCGCCACCCCCGACGTCGTCGCCGCCTGGGACGAGGTCTACTGGCTCATGGCCGGCGCCCTCATCGCCCTGGAGGCCCGCCTGTACGCCGCCACCGGGCACACCGGGCACGACGTGTGGCGGCCCTGGACCATCACCGAACGCCGCGAACAGACCCCCGACACCGTCAGCCTCACCCTCGAACCCGACGATGGCGACGCCCCCGACCCCCACCCCGGCCAGTACGTCGGTGTCCGGGTCCGCATGCCCGACGGCGTCCGCCAGGCCCGCCAGTACTCCCTCACCGGCTGGGACGGCACCCGCCGCCGCATCACCGTCAAACGCCTGCGCGCGGGGGACACGCCCGCCGGCGAGGTCTCCACCCATCTCCACGAGACCGCACGCCCCGGCGACACCGTCATGGTCTCGGTGCCCGCCGGGGACGTCGTCCTGCCCGACGGAGACCACCCGCTCCTGCTCGCCTCCGCCGGAATCGGCTGCACCCCGATGGTCGCCATGCTGCGCGGCCTGGCCGAACGCGGTGACACCCGACCCGTCCTGGTCCTGCACGCCGACCGGTCCCCCGAGGATCACGCGCACCGCGACGAGATCGCCGCCCTGGTCGCCGGACTGCCCGACGCCCGCGCCCTCACCTGGTACGAACGGGGCGGCGGAGACCTCACCGGCCGTATGGACCTCACCGGGGTCGACATCCCCGTCGACGCCGAGGCGTTCCTGTGCGGGCCGCTCCCGTTCATGCGCGGGGTGCGCGTCCGGCTGTCGGCCGCCGGCCTGCCCGCCCGCCGTATCCGCTACGAGGTGTTCGGCCCCGACCTGTGGCAGGGCACCGACTGACGATCCGCCACCGCCGCCGGCCGTGTCCGCGACCGCCACGGATCGGCCCGTCCGCGCGTCCCGGTGGAGGGGGCCGCACCGGCCGGGCTGACGCCCCGGGAGGCGGAGGTGCTGCGTCTGGTGGCCCGGGGGCTGACGAACCGGGAGATCGGGGAGAGGCTGTTCATCTCGGCGAAGACGGTGAGCGTGCACACGTCGAACCTCATGGGCGAACTCGGGGTGTCCGACCGCAACGCGACGGCGGTGCGGGCCAGGGGCCTGGGCGTCGACTGAGCGTCCTTTTCGTCCCATGTGTGATCTATGACGTAAAGGTCGGGCTCTCGGTCCTCTGCCCGACGACCGATCCGGGCGTACCCGGCGGGGTGATGGGTCCTCCCGGTGTTCGTCGGCCGTGGCCGGCCCCGGATCGCCCACGGTCGATGCCGCCCGCGCCGCGCGCCTCGGTGCGCGGCCCACCCGACGCGTGGGAGGGGTGACCGCGAGGAGGGGCTCGCGGTCACGGCGCGCGGCGCGCCTCACCCCTCCCGCAGGACCACCACGACCTTCCCGCGCGCGTGCCCCCGAGAGACGTGCGCGAGCGCGTCGACGGCCCGTTCGAACGGGTACGTCCGCCCGACCGCGGGCCGCAGGGTCCCCGCCGCCACCCGCTCCAGGAGTCCTTCGACCTCGCCGTCCACCCCGGTGCGGGCGAGGAACGGGCGCAGCCGCTGCCGTACGAACGGCGAGGTGAGGGACGCCGCGGCGTTGCGCCACAGGGGTCCCATGGCCCGACTCCCATGGCCCGAGGTCAGCACCAGCGTTCCACCCGGCGCGAGAGCGCTCCGCAGCTCGCGCAGGCTCCGGTTGCCGGCCAGGTCGATGACGACGTCGTAGGGTTCCTTCGCCTCGGTGAAGTCCTCGACGCCGTAGTCGACGACGTGGACGGCGCCCAGCGACCGCACCAGGTCGGTGTTGCCCGCCCCGCACACGCCGGTGACCTCGGCGCCCGCCGCGGTGGCCAACTGGACGATGAACGTGCCGACGCCGCCCGAGGCGCCGTTGACGAGAACGCGGTCGCCGGCCTTCACCTCGCCGACGCGCACGGCCTGGAGGGCCGTCACCCCGGCGAGCGGCACCGCCGCCGCCTCGGTGAGCGGGACCCCGTCGGGCACGCGTGCCAGCAGGGAGGCCTTCACACAGGTGTACTCGGCCAGGGACTCCTCCCCTTCGGCGGCGACCCGGTCGCCCGGGGACCACTCGGTGACCCCCGGGCCCACGGAGTCGACGACGCCGGCCACGTCCCGTCCCCGGATGGTCCGTTTCGGTCGCGGCCACCCGAAGGCGAGTCGGCCGATGGTCGGCTCGCCGCGCGTGATGTACACGTCCGCGGCGTTGAGCGATACGGCGTGGACCTTGACGCGTACCTCGCCTCGGCCGGGCTCGGGGACGGGGACCTCACGCGGCGCCAGCACATCGGCGGCCTCGCCGTACTCGTCGTGTGCGATCGCCTTCATGGTGCGGTTCATGGCGGTCATTCCACCGTTCTCAGGAGTTTTTCGATGGAGGTGGTGCGAGCGCGCAGCTCGGCGACGTCGGCCGCGGTGCGCTGCTGGGCGTCGAGCGTGGTCGAGGCGAGTTCCTCGTACCGCGTCACCAGGCGGCGGAGTTCGTCGTTGCGCGCGGCGTCGACGGCGGTCTTGCGGAACTCGTGCCGGCTGGAGACGACCACGACACCGATGAAGGTGGCGATCGCGCCCAGGCCGAGGATGAGGATGACCGTTGGCCAGTCCATCAGTTCTTCTCCTTGCGTGTGAGGGTCTCGACCGCGGCGGCGATCGTCGTGGGGGTGAGACCGATGTCGAAGTCGGTGAGCTCGAAGTACTTCATCGCCTTGCCGTCCTCCGAGAGCTCCAGGGAGCCGGTGACCAGGCCGACCGCTTCGAGGCGTTGCAGGTGCATGTGGAGGAGGGGGCGGCTGATGCCGATGACGCGCGCGAGGTTGCTCACGTAGTCGCGGCCGCCGGTGAGCGTCGCGATGATCCGCAGGCGGATCGGGTTGGCGAGCGCGGCGAGCGACTCGACGAGTTCGTCGCCGGAGAGATCGCGCTGTGTCATGTCTTTCCTATGCGTGTAAGAAAACACTTACACATGAAAGATAGACGTGCCCCTGTGCATCCGCAAGCCCCGGCGGGCCCGTATCACCGCGGGACGCGACGGCGCCGGTGCTCCGGGGGCGTGGGGGCAGGGGCAGGGAGGTGACCGGGAGGGGGCCGGCCCTGAGAAGACGGCCCCCTCCCGGCCCGCGCCGCAAGGTCGCCGCTACTCGGGCGACCGCAGGCGGACCATCAGGCGGCCGTCCACGACCGACGTCTCGAACGTCTCCGGCGACGCCGTCGCGGGTCCGTGGATCACCACCCCGTCGTCCAGACGGAACTCGCTTCCGTGCCACGGGCAGCGCACACACCCGTCCACCCGCTCGCCCTCCGCCAGGGGCGCGCCCATGTGCGGGCACGTGCCCATCAGCGCGGACGCCGATGCGCCGGTACGCGCCACCACGATCGGGACGCCGCCCACCTCGCTCTCGCCGATCCCCCCGTCGGGGAAGCCGTTCAGCGGACCGAGGTCGTGCCATCCCTGGGGCACCAGGTCGGAGAGGTGGTCGGCGCTGTTCGCGCCGCTCGCACGGTAGTAGGCGATGTGCCCGCCCAACGATCCGCTGAGACCGACGGCGCCCATCCCGGCCAAGGCCAGGAACCTCCCCCACCCCTCACGTCCCCGCGCCCGCGCCAACGAGGAGACGCAGAACAGCAGTGTTCCCACACCGTTGGTCGCCGCGTGGACCACCCCCACGCGCTGTTGGCGTTCGTGCTGCTGCGACCAGTCGGCCAGGCCGCTGACCACGGCGGGCAGGGTGGTCAACAGGCCGATGTCGATCAGCGCGTGAGCGCTGCGGCGGTGGTCGCCGGGCAGCATGTCCAACAGGGTCGCGGCCGTCCACGTACCGATGGGCAGCTGCACCAGGATCGGGTGAGTGGGGTGGCCGAGCTGCACGCCGTGCAGCATGTCGCGAACCGTGCCGGACGGCAGGCGTTCGGCGAGCCTCTTCAAGCGGGAGACCGCCGGGTCGAGGCGGTCGTCGCGTTCGATCTCACGGATGCGTTCACCGAGTCTCATGATGGTCGGCTACCCGGACCGCGGCGCGTCACGCGTGCCACGGGGCACCTCGCACAAGCTTGAACCGGCCTTTCCCCGGCCTCGGCGGAACCGGGCGCGGCCGCCTCCCCGTGGAGCCTCCGGCGACCCGGTCACCCCGGGGCGGTGTCCGGGCCGCTCCCGTCCGCCCCGTCGCGCGGTGGGATCGACGGTGGACCCGGGCGCGGGGGCGGCGGATCCCCGTGAGTACCCGCACTCATGCGCCCGCGCGCCGCGCGCACGAACATGGGGAGATGAACACGACGGCGCACGCCCCCTGCACCTCCGGCCCGATCTTCGCCCTCCAGAGCCTCGTGCTCCTGGTCACCTCCGCGATCACGGCCTGGTGGGTCTCCCGCACCCCGCCTGAGAAGGTCGCCGCCGCCGAGGGCTTTCCGCTGAGCGAAGCCGACTACGCGATCCGGCCGCTTCCACTGCCCGGCTGGGCCGAGACGGTGATCGGGATCGGGGCACCGGTGCTCATGGTCGCGACCGGGGCGCTGTTCATCCGGGGAATGGCGACCCGGAGGATCGCCCCGCTGCGTGGGCTGGCCGTCCTGCTGCTGGTGCCGATCGCCTTGATGGCCGGGGTGACGTGGATGATCGCCACGGCGCCGGTCATCGGCGCCAACATCGGCCTCGGCCTGGCGGTGATGGCGTTCGGGTCGGCGAGCGCGCTCCTCCTCGTCGGTGCCGTCATCACCGCCGTGCTCGCCCACCGGGCGTCCGCGCCCCGTCCGCCGGCCGAGTGAGCCGGGGGCGCCGTTCCGGGTGGCCCGGAGGGTGGTCCGGGGAACGGCGCCGCCCATCCGGGCACCGGGGTCCGGGCCCGGAACGACGAGGCCCCGCCCTGGAAGGGACGGGGCCTCGTTCACGCGAAGTCCTACAGGGTCGGCAGGTACCGCTGGAGCTCGTACGGCGTCACCTGGCGCCGGTAGTCCCGCCACTCGGCCTTCTTGTTGCGCAGGAAGAAGTCGAACACGTGCTCGCCCAGCGTCTCCGCGACCAGCTCGCTGTTCTCCATCAACCGCAGCGCCTCGTCCAGGCTCTGCGGTAGCGGCCGGATCCCCAGCGCGCGACGCTCGGAGTCGGTGAGCGCCCACACGTCGTCCTCGGCGCCCGGGGGCAGCTCGTACCCCTCCTCGATGCCCTTCAGACCCGCCGCCAGGATCACCGCGTACGCCAGGTACGGGTTGCACGCCGTGTCCATGGACCGGATCTCGATCCGGCTGGAGTTGGACTTGCCGGGCTTGTACATCGGCACCCGCACCAGGGCGGAGCGGTTGTTGTGCCCCCAGCAGATGTACGCCGGCGCCTCGCCGCCCATGCCCGCCGAGGCGGCCGGGTCGTCCCACAGGCGCTTGTAGGAGTTCACCCACTGGTTGGTCACCGCGGTGATCTCGTCGGCGTGCCGCAGCAGGCCCGCGATGAACCCGCGTCCCACCTTGGACAGCTGGTACTCGGCGCCCGGCTCGTAGAAGGCGTTGCGGTCGCCCTCGAACAGCGACAGGTGCGTGTGCATGCCCGAACCCGGGTACTGGGTGAACGGCTTGGGCATGAACGTCGCGTACACGTCCTGCTCCATCGCCACCTCCTTCATCACGAGCCGGAAGGTCATGATGTTGTCGGCGGTGGTCAGCGCGTCCGCGTACCGCAGGTCGATCTCCTGCTGGCCCGGCCCGCCCTCGTGGTGGCTGAACTCCACGGAGATGCCCATGGCCTCCAGCATGTTGATGGCGTTGCGCCGGAAGTCGTGGGCGCTGTTGTGCGGGGTGTGGTCGAAGTAGCCGCCGGAGTCGTTGGGCACGGGCAGCTCGCCCAGTTCGGGCATCTTCTTGAGCAGGTAGAACTCGATCTCGGGGTGGGTGTAGAACGTGAACCCGAGGTCGGAGGCCTTGCTGAGCTGGCGCTTGAGGACGTGCCGGGGGTCGGCCGAGGAGGGCGACCCGTCGGGCATGAGGATGTCGCAGTACATGCGCGCGGTGCCGTGCGGTTCGTTGCGCCAGGGCAGGACCTGGAAGGTCGACGGGTCCGGCTGGGCCAGCATGTCGGCCTCGTAGACGCGGGCGAAGCCCTCGATGGCCGAACCGTCGAAACCGATGCCCTCGGAGAAGGCGGCCTCCAGCTCGGCGGGGGCCACCGCCACGGACTTGAGGTACCCGAGCACGTCGGTGAACCACAGCCGCACGAACCGAATGTCGCGCTCCTCCAACGTGCGGAGCACGAATTCCTGCTGTCGATTCACGATCAACCTTCCTCGATGGCGGTCGTCCCGTGTCACGGTCCGACGTTCTCGGAGCCCGGCCGGGCTGGGTGTCCCGGCCCCAGTGTGCCGTGCGCATATTTCCGGGGTATTTCCGCAGCCGCCCTCCGGGCCGTCCGGTTCCTCCCCTGTACTCGCATTATGGCCGGTGGCGGGGGTCCTTCGACCCGTCCCGGGGCCTACCCGCTCCGAGACCGGAGGGAACCCTCCGGTTAGGCTCGGTGCCGTGGCACAGCTGAGAATCGCACTCGCCCAGGTCAACCCGACGGTGGGGGACCTGGAAGGCAATCGGTCCATCGTCGTGGACGCCGCGCGGCAGGCCCGGGAGCGGGGCGCGCACCTGCTCGCCCTGCCCGAAATGGTCGTCACCGGATATCCGGTGGAGGACCTGGCCCTGCGCAACTCCTTCGTCTCGGCCTCGGTCAAGTCCGTGCACCGACTGGCCGCCGACCTGGTCGCCGAAGGCCTCGGCGACCTGCCGGTGGTGGTGGGTTTCCTGTCGCGGCGGGAAGGGCCCGGTGCCCGTTACGGCCAACCGGCGGGCGCCCCCCAGAACGCGGTGGCCGTCCTGTACCGGGGCGAGGTGGCGCTCACCTCCGCCAAGCACCATCTGCCGAACTACGGGGTGTTCGACGAGTTCCGCAATTTCGTGCCCGGCGACACACTGCCGGTGGTGCGGGTGCGCGGGGTGGACGTGGCGATCGCGGTCTGCGAGGACCTGTGGCAGGAGGGCGGCCCGGTCACGGCCACCCGAGCGGCCCGGGCGGGGCTGTTGCTGTCGCTCAACGGGTCCCCCTACGAACGGCACAAGGACGACGTGCGCCTGGAGCTGTGCCGGCGGCGCGCCCGCGAGGTGGGGGCGGCGCTGGCGTACGTGAACATGGTCGGCGGCCAGGACGAGCTGGTCTTCGAGGGCGACTCGCTGGTGGTCGACGCCGAGGGGGAGCTGGTGGCGCGCGCCCCCCAGTTCACCGAGACCCTGCTGGTGGCCGACCTGGAGCTGCCGGAGGCGGGGCGGGACCCCCGGGCCGCTCGGGACGGCGACGTGGTGGACGGGTTGACCATCGTGCGGCACACCGTGTCGGCCGACACCGTCGAGCCCTACGAGCCGCTGGAGAACGTCGTCACCCCCCGTCCGGATCCGCTCTCCGACGTCGGTGAGGTGTACCGGGCACTGGTCACCGGTCTGCGCGACTACACGGCCAAGAACGGGTTCGCGTCCGTGCTGGTGGCGATCTCCGGGGGGATCGACTCCGCGCTCGCCGCGACCATCGCGGTCGACGCGGTCGGCGCCGACCGGGTGCACGGGGTGCTGCTGCCCAGCGCGCACTCCAGCGACCACTCCATCACCGACGCCGAGGAACTGGCCCGGCGGCAGGGGTTCGCGGCCCGGACCATCGCGATCGCGCCCATGGTGGACGCCTTCGAGGCGGCCACGGAGAAGGCGGAGGCCCGCCTGGGCGGATTGGCGGCGGAGAACCTCCAGGCCCGGGTGCGCGGCACCCTCGTGATGGCCCTGTCCAATGAGGAGGGCCATCTGGTGCTGGCCACCGGCAACAAGAGCGAGGCCGCCACCGGCTACTCGACGTTGTACGGCGACTCGGTGGGCGGGTTCGCGCCCATCAAGGACTGCTGGAAGACCCTGGTGTGGGAGCTGTCCCGGTGGCGCAACGCGGAGGCGTCGCGCCAGGGTGAGACCCCGCCGATCCCGGAGAACTCCATCGGCAAGCCGCCCAGCGCCGAACTGCGCCCGGACCAGCTCGACACCGACTCGCTGCCCGATTACACGATGTTGGACGCGGTGCTCGACGCCTACATCGGCACCGACAAGGGCGAGGCCGAGCTGATCTTCGCCGGGTACGACCCGGAGCTGGTGCGCAAGGTGATCCGGTTGGTGGACCGGGCCGAGTACAAGCGCCGCCAGTCCGCGCCGGGCACCAAGATCAGCGCCCGGAACCTGGGGCGGGACCGGCGGCTGCCGATCACCAACCGCTGGACGGTCTGACCCTCCTTCCCTCTTTCTCCGGACCCCGCCGTAACGCACGGCGGGGTCCGGACATGTACGGGGTCGTAAGGATCGATCACCGAAGAAGAAGGGTCGACCATTGCCCCGACAACATCGGACACGGTCGCGCGAGGAACACGTCGCCCGGTTCGAGGAACTGTACGAGGCCACGTTCCGTGACGTCCTGGGCTACCTGTTGCGTCGCACACAGGATCCGGAGGGGGCCGCCGACCTCGTCGCGGAGGTGTTCACCGCGGTCTGGTCCCGGATCGACGACGTTCCGTCGGGCGAGGAGGCCCGGCCCTGGATGTTCGGCGTGGCGCGCAACGTGCTCGCCAACCACCGGCGCGGGGACCGCCGCCGGTCGGCGCTGGCGATGCGGTTGCGCGCCGAACTGGCGGGGGTGACGGTCTCACCGCCGTCCCCGGAGCACGGCATGGGGGAGATCGGACGGGTGTTCCGGTCGCTGTCCGAACAGGACCGGGAGGTCCTCACCCTGGCGGGGTGGGAACGCCTCGACGCGGGGCGGATCGCGGTCGTGCTCGGGTGTGCCCGGGGCACGGCCCGGGTGCGGCTGCACCGGGCCCGGTCGCGGTTCGCCAAGGCCCTGCGCGGGGCCGATATCGATCCGGGCGTCGTCCCCTCCGGCGCCGCCACCTCCACGGCTCTGAAGGGAGCGACCCGATGAACACCGTTCCGTCCCACCGGCCCGGCCATCCGATCGATCGTGCGGTCGAGGCCCTGCGGCCCACCGTCCGCGGCGTGGACGGGATCGATCCCGCCCGCTCCCCGGGCGCCCGGGAACTGGCGACCCTGATCATGGCGGATCCGAGGGATCCGGATCTCGCACGGCGCCCCCGGCGGGGTCGGGCGCTGTGGGCGATGCCGGTCGCCCTGGGGGTGGCCGCGTCCGTGGTCGCCGGTACGTTCCTGGTCCTGGCCCCCGATGAGCGTCAGGAGCTGATCCGCACTCTGACCCCGGCCGGGCCTCCGGTGGCGGACATCGTCGTCGAGGACGGGTTCGTCACCGCGAGGCTGCTGCGCGCCGACGCCGAGCCCGCGGACTATCGGGCCGAGTTCGCCGAGTACGGGGTGGACGCGCGGATCGTGTTCGAACCGGTGTCCCCGGGCATGGTGGGCGAGCTGGTGCACCTGGACACCGACGCCGGGACCGAGAGCCTGGAGGAGGGCGGCGGTATCGAGGTCGAGGAACCCCTGGGGGAGTGCTCGATCGAGGACGGGTGCCCGGCGGTCGTCCGGATCCCGGTGGGGCACCCGACGCCGGTGGTGATCGGTTTCGGCCGTGAGGCCCGTCCGGACGAGCCCTACTCCATGTCGCAGGCGGCGAACGCCCCCGGCGAGCCCTTGGAGGGCGTGGAACTGGAGGGGGTCACCGTGGGAGAGATCCGCACGGTACTGGGCGAACGGGGTCTCGATGTGGGCTTCTACATCGCGCCCCCGCCGGAGGGCGCCGAGGGGTACGGGGAGAATGAGATGGCGGTGCTCTCCGAGGGGGAGGTCGGCGACGACCGCATCGTGGTGGACGTGATCCTGGAGTCCCCGGGCGGCGTGTACATCGAACTGGAGTCCTGACCGCGAGGGGGCCTTCGAACGAGGGCCGTCTCTCCGCCCCGGCCCGAGGACGGCGGGCCGGGGCGCACACGGGCGATGAGGGGACGGGGCCCCGCGGGGAGCGGGACCTCAGCCCAGACCGAGCTCCCTCAGCCGGGCACCGGCGGTGGCGCGGTTGGGTACGCCCAGCTTGGCCAGGATGTTGGACACGTGCACGCTCGCGGTCTTGGTGGAGATGAACAGTTCCTCGGCGATGCGCGCGTTGGTGCCGCCGGCGGCGAGCAGCCGGGCGACCTCCACTTCGCGGGCGGTCAGTCCGGCCGGGGCCGCGGGGGCGGACGTATCGCCGGTGGGGCCGACGCCGATACGGCGCGCCAGGTCGGCGGCGGACGCCGCCAGGGGGACCGCGCCCAGGTCGGCGGCGGTCGCGTGGGCGGCGCGCACCCAGTCGCGGGCCCGGTCGCGGTGGCCCGCGTTCATCGCGGCGACGGAGGCCCGCAGCCGAGCGGAGGCCAGGTGCAGGGGCATGGGGGTGGCCTCCCACGCGGTGACCGCCTCGGTCCACAGCTCCAGCCGCTCGGCGGCTCCGGTGTCGTCGATCTCGGCGGCCCCGGCCAGGACGCGGGCCCGGTGGGCGCGCTGGGGGGTGCCGGTGATCTTCATGGCCTCGACGACCTTCACCGCCAGGATCAGGACACGGCGGGCGCGGGCCGCCGTCTCCTCGGGGCGGCCGGGCTCGATCCCCCGGAGGGCGGCCTCGACCATCACGTCGACGAGGGGCCAGGTGTAGCCGCGCGAGGCCTCCAGCTCCAGCTGTTCCAAGGCCCGTTCGGACAGGACGAGCACGGCGTCCACCGAACCTTCGGCCAGACCGGTCTCCAGTTTGGCCAGCAGGTCCAGTTGGACGACGTTCATGCGCTGGGCGTCCAGGACTCGGTCCTCGCGCGCCCAGCCGGAGACCCTGCGCGCGGTCTCCAGGTCCCCCGTGGCGGCGGCGCTGCGGGCCAGTACCGCGTCCACGTAGGAGCGGTCCTTGACGGTGGCGCGGGTGCGCAGGATCATCTCGCAGATCTCGCGGGCCTGGCGCAGGTCGCCGAGCTCGAAGTGGATCTCGGCGCGGTTCTGGTGGTTGAACGTCTTGTGGACCGAGGCCCAGCCCATCTCCTCGTGGCGGGCCAGGGACTCCTCCAGGACCCGCAGCCCCTCCTCGTGGCGGCCCAGTTCGCGGAGGAAGTGTCCGAGGTTGCCGGCGCCGCGGGCCTGGAGGGAGGGTTGGGAGAGCTTCGCGGCGATCTCCATGCCCTCCTCGATGAGCGGGCGCCCCCGGTCCATGTCGCCGTCGCCGATGTGGAGGCTGCCCAGGGTGATGCGGGCGTCGGCGGCCGCGCACCGGTCCGCGGGCTCGGCGGTCTCGGCCAGGGCGATGGCCTTCTCGGCGAGTTCGCGGGCCGAGTAGCCCGCCTCGCGCAGGTCCCGCAGTTGCTCCTGGTCGGGTGGGACGACGCGGTCGGCGCGGTGGCGCAGGCTCTCGCGGGCCAGGGTGGACAGCAGCGGGGCGTAGCCCGGCATGTGGGGCGGGTGCAGTTCCAGGGCCTTGACGAGGTCGGTGATGCCTCCGCCGCAGGTGCTCAGGGCGCGGGCCAGGCCGCGGCGGCGCAGCAGGGTGGCCTTGACGGCGCGGGTGTGCTCGTCGGAGGGCGTCTCGGGGAGGGTGGCCAGGGCCTCGTCGGCGAGTTCGAGGGCGCGGCGGTCGCGCCCGGCCTCCACGGCGGCCCCGGCGGCCCGGGAGACGACCTCGGCCCAGGTCTGCCCCTGGACGCGTTCGTGGGCGTCGGGCACCTTGTCCCACAGGGACAGGACCCGTTCCAGCATGTCGAGTTCCTCGCTGTAGGCGAGGATGTCGCCGGCGCGGACGGCGGCCCACCAGGCCGACTCCAGCGCCTGGGGCAGTTCCCGGGCGGCCATGTAGTGGTGGGCCTCCTCGGCGGCGCGCCGGTCGAAGGGGAACAGGTCGGGCCGTTCGTCGATGAGCAGGGCGAAGCGCAGGTGCAGGCGGGTGTGCGGGCCGGGGAGGAGTTCACCGTGGACGGCGTCGCGCAGCAGGGCGTGCCGGAACCGGTAGCCGTCGCCGTGGACCTTGAGGACGTTGGCGTCGACCAGGGTGTGCAGGGCGGTTTCGAGGTCGCGGTCGGGCAGGTCGGCGGCGTGGCGCAGCACTTCGTGGTCGATGCCGCCGGAGACGGCTCCCACCGACGCCGTGCGCAGGACGGCCCGGGCGGTGTCGTCGAACCGGTGGAGGGGTTCCAGGAGCAGGTCGCGGAACCGGTCGGACACGTCGTCCTCGGTGGCGGGAGCGGTGGCCAGGGACTCCACGAACAGGGGGACGCCCTCGGTGCGCCGGTAGAGCTCTTCGAGGTCGTGCGGCGAGAGGGGGCGGCCGCCGCGCAGGGCGGTGGCGTGGTCGCCGGTCTCGGTGAGGGTGAGCGGGGCCAGACGCAGTGACGTGACGCCGGGGACGCGTTCGAGTTCGGGGAGCAGCCGGCGCAGCGGGTGGGACCGGTGCAGGTCGTCGCTGCGGTAGGTGGCGACGATCTGCACACCGGGGAGTTCGAGGTTGCGGATGAGGAAGACGAGCAGGTCGCGGGTGGCGCTGTCGGACCAGTGCAGGTCTTCGAGGACGAAGGTGACGCCGGTGTCGCCGGCGCTGTGGTGCAGCAGGCGCAGGACCTGTTCGAAGAGGATGCCCCGGTTCTCGGGCCGGCCGATGGAGAGTTCGCCCAGTTCGGGAAGGAGACGGGCGAGTTCGCCGGTACCGCCGGGGGCGGCCGCCGTGAAGATCTCGGGCCCGTGTGCGCGCAGGAGCTGGCGCAGTATCGCGGTGAAGGGTGCGTAGGCCAGGCCGTCGCCGCCGAGTTGGAGACAGGCGCCGACGTACACCGCGCCCTGCGGGAGGGTGGCGGCGAACTCGCTGATGAGCCGACTCTTGCCGACGCCCGCGTCACCGCCGACGAGGACCATGCCGGGGGTGGAGGTGCGGGTGCGGTGGGCGTGGTCGCTCAAGGCGCGAAGCTCGGCCTCACGGCCGATGAACACCGACCCGTTGTCGACAAGAAGGGGCATATCGCTCATTATGCCAACCTCGTATGACTTTGTCGGGAAATTACGCGGGGGCGGGCCGGAACACGCCTTAGGCGGCCCGGCCGAAACGCCCCTTCCCACCGGTGTTCTCGACCTTGGCCCGGTCGCGGGCCTCGTCGCGGCGACGCGCGGCCTCACGTCGGATCCCGGCGTCGCGCAGACGCTCCTCGTGCATGGCGCGGGCGGTCCGACCGAGTAGTTCGGTGTTCATCACGGGGTGCTCCTCGAAGCGGTGGTGTCCGTCGGTGTCCCTCACCGACGACTCCACGATCCCGCTGAGAACCCCACCTCCGCATCGGGAGAAAACCCTGTTTCCGCAGGGGGCGTCCGGCACGCCGCGGACCGTGTCTAAGACATCGGGGGCCCGACCCCGGCGGATCGGGGTCGCGTCTGAGACATCACGGGTCCGCCCTGAGCGCGGGCCGGTTCCGGACCCCCCGGAACGCTCGGCGGCGATCCGGGCGACCATGGTCCGGGGCGGGTCGCGGAACCGGTCGGGACCTCGCCGGACCGGCGGGTCGGCGGCGGCCGGCGCGGGGGACGCCGTCGGTGCGGCGGCGGTGGGTGTGCGCAACGCCGCCGGGAGAAGGGCCGTGGGCACCCTCGTCCCCATCGGTTCAAGCGGCGCGGTCGGAGGAGCGCGGATCCCGCTCGCGGCGCCTCCGGCGTTCGGCACGACGCGCGGTGCGGCGTTCGGCGCGTGCCCTGGCCCGCGCCGCACGGGCGGCGGCGCGGTGCGCGATGCGGCGGACGTCCTCCTCGGTCAGGGATCGGGCGTGGGTCGGGAACAGGGCCTCGTGGTACACGGTCTCCTCCTTCTGAGGGGCGGCGACGGGGTACGCCCGCCGCCTTCACCTCCACGATCGGTCTGAGGCGAGGGAGGGCGCATCGGGAGAAATCCCCGCTTCCGGGTGTTCTCGTGGTCTTAGGCGGGCACGGGCGCCTTAGTCGGGTTCGGGGGGCTCGTCGAGCGGATGGAGGGGCACTTCGGGCGTGTCACTCAAGGCGATCGGACACTTACTCATAGTTGGCTTGATCCGTGTCGGATCCGTACGGACGGAGGACTCGGATGATGGTGAACATCGAGGACGATCGACGCGGTCGGTGGCGGGCCACCGGGGTGGCCGCGTTGGTGGGGGCGGGCCTCCTGGCCGTCGCCCCGGCGGCGCTCGCGGACCCCGTCCGGGAGGGAGCGGAGGCGGACCCGTCCGCGGCGGCGCCGGGGCAGGAGGCCTTCGTCGGCCTCTCCCTGGTGGCGGAGGGCGGGGGGACGCCGCTGCCCGGACACGAGGTGGTGCTGCGGACGACGGTGGCCAACGGCGACCCGGAGGGGGAGGTGCGCGGCGCCCACCTGGCCCAGCACGTGCCCGACGACTTGGAGGTGGTCGAGGTGGACGGCGAGGGCGTCCTGGCGGGCGGCATCGTCAACTGGCGGGTCGACGTGCCGGCGGGCGGGGAGCAGGTCTACACCGTGCGGGTGCGGGTGGGCGAGGACACCGAGGGGACGGAGCGGTTGATGAGCACCGCCTGCCTGTTGCTGGAGCGGGACGCCGACCCGACGGCGTGCGCCAGCGACACGGTGGTGGTGGCCTCCCCGACGGTGATGTCGCGGATGTCGGAGGCGATGAACGGCGGGGCCCTGGCCCGGATGGCGGGGGCGGTGCTGTTGGTGGGGCTGGGATGGACGGTGTGGCGGCGTCGTGTCGGGACGCGGTGAAGTCCACCCGATCGTTACGTCAGGGTGTCAGTAAAAAGCATTCGAGTACTACGCGCGGTAGTACTCTAGTCGCATGGACATCTTCTACTCCGCGCTCGTCTTCCTGCACATGCTCGGGCTCGCCGGCATCATCGCGGGCTTCCTCATGCAGCTGATGACCGACCATCCCAAATCCCCCAAGGTCCTGCTGCACAGCTCCCTCCTCCAGTTCGTCACCGGCCTGGCCCTGGTGGGCGTGGCCGAGATGGCCGACCTCTACGACCCGGACCACATCAAGGTCGCGGTCAAGCTCGTGATCGCGCTGGCCATCGTGGTCCTGGGTGTGCTCAACCTGCGCAGGCCCGCCAAGAACCTGGCGATCATCGCCGGCGTGCTCGCCATCGTCAACATCGGTGTCGCCGTCTTCTGGGGCTAGGTCCCGTCCTTCGGGCGCCCTCGCACGAACCGAAGCGCAGCGGAGGTTCACAGGAACACCCGAGAACCGAGGGGCGACGTCCCCTTCGAGGCCGGTGGTGGTGCGGAACCCGTGATCCGCGCCCCGCCGGCCTTTCGCTTTGCCGGGTGACGCAACTTCTTGCGCGATCCACCCCGGTGACGGGCCGTCACGCGCTGGAATCGGCACCGTTCCTCGCCGGCCCGGGGACCGAGTCCCTTTTTTACGCGCGGGTTCAGGTGTATTCACAAAGCCGACACGGGTCGGTAATGTGCTCGGCATCACGCAAAATCTTGCGTTTATCGCAAGAGCATGCGCGACCTCCGCACAAGTGAACCAGGAGCGCCGATGCACCGACGCACCCCCCTCCGAGCGGCCGCCGCCGCGACCCTCCTTCTTCTGCCACTGGCCGCCCTCCCCGCGTCCGCGGCACCCCTGCCCGTCCCCGCTGAGGCGGGCGCCGCCCCGGTCACCCCCAACGACGAGACCCTCGTCCAGCTCTTCCAGTGGAACTGGAACTCCGTCGCCACCGAATGCGAGGAGTTCCTCGGCCCCAACGGTTTCTCCGGGGTCCAGGTCTCCCCGCCCCAGGAACACGTCGTCATCCCCTTCGCCGAAGGCGGCAACCACCCCTGGTGGCAGGACTACCAGCCGGTCTCCTACAAGCTCGACAACACCCGGCGCGGCACCGCCGAGGAGTTCGCCGACATGGTCGCGACCTGCCGCGACAACGGCGTGCGCATCTACGTCGACGCCATCGTCAACCACATGACCGGTGACGGCGACGGTGTGGGCAGCGCCGGCACCGCGTGGGCCAAGTACGACCACCCCGATCTCTTCGGCGACGGCACCGCCGGCTACTCCCACGCGGACTTCGGACCCTGCTACGAGGAGATCGCGAACTGGAACGACAAGGAGGAGGTCCAGAACTGCCAGCTGGTGGGTCTGGCCGACCTCAACACCGCCGACCCGCGGGTCCGTGACCAGATCAAGCGCTACCTCAACGGGCTCGTCGACCTCGGGGTCGGCGGCTTCCGGGTGGACGCCGCCAAACACGTCCCCGAGGCGCACATCGCCGACATCTTCGGAGACCTGAACACGGTGCCCGGCTTCGGCGGCACCCCGCGCGTCTTCCACGAGGTCTACGGCGACGCCACCGTCCCCTACACCGCCTACGCCCCCTACGGCGAGGTCACCAACTTCGACTACCAGCGCGACCTGGCCGGGAAGTTCAAGGACGGGAACATCTCCGGGCTCGCCCAGATCCCGAACCACGGTGGCCTGACCTCCGACCAGGCCACGGTGTTCATCGACAACCACGACACCCAGCGCTACCACCCGACCCTCACCTACAAGGACGGGGACCGCTACCACCTGGCGACCGCGTTCATGCTGGCCCACCCCTACGGCACCCCCGTGGTGACCGCCGGCTACGACTTCGGCACCAACGTCACCGAGGGCCCGCCCAACATCGGCGCCGTCGGGGGCAACCCGGCGGGCTGGATCACCGAGGACACCGACTGCTCCACCGGTGAGTGGGTCTGCTCCCACCGCCACCCCACCGTCGCGGGCATGGCCGCCTTCCGCGCCTCCGCGGGGAACGCCGGGCTGACCCAGCGGGCCACCGACGGCAACGGCCGCCTCGCCTTCGACCGGGGCTCCCGCGGGTTCGCCGCGTTCAACGCCACCGGGAGCGCCTGGAGCCTGACCGCCGACACCTCACTGCCCGACGGCACCTACGACAACGCCGCCGGCGGCGGCACCGCCACCGTCTCCGGGGGTCGGGTCACCGTCCAGGTGCCCGCGAACGGCGCCGTGGCCCTGCACGTCGACGGCGAGTGCGAGGACGACTGCGGCGGCACCGACCCGGTCGTCCCCGGCGGCGAGCTCTCCGCCGTGGTCTACACGAACTGGGGACAGGAGGTGTACGTGGTCGGCTCCACCCCGGCGCTCGGGTCCTGGAACCCGCACCAGGGCGTGAAACTGTCCACCGACGCCACCACCTACCCCACCTGGGCCGGCACGGTGACCATCGGAGCCGACACCGAGTGGAAGCTCGTCAAGGTCGACGGCTCCGGGAACGCGCAGTGGGAGTCGGGGTCCAACCGGATCGGCCCCGCCGCCAGCGTCACCTGGAACAACGGCTGATCCTCCCCTCGATACCGGTGCCCCCGCGCTCCCTCCTCCTTCGGCGCGGGGGCGCCCCCCCGTCCGGGTCGGGACCGGCGGTTCACCGGGTCCCCTGTCCCCTCATCGCCTCACCGAGGCGTCGTCGGCCGGAGGGGGACACTCCTCGCCCGGTTCGACCACCAGCTCGTAGTGCCACACCTCGTTGGCGTAGGTCTGACACAGCCCGTACTCGCCGCCGAACCGTGAGAACCAGTAGGCGGCCTCGGTACGGCCGATGTCCACCGCCTCCCCGGTGACGTGGGCGGACCCCTCCGGGGACGCCACCCACCGGCGGGCCTCCTCCTCGCTCGCGTACAGGTCCACCGCCGCGTCCCACAGGAACTCCTGGTACCGCTCGCTGCGCCAGCCGCTGATCACCACCACCTCCTCGACCCCGGCGGCCTCCGCGGCCTCGGCCGCCTCGCGCACCGCCGCCAGCAGATCCGCGTCCAGGCCCGTCAAGGCGGGCACGTCCGCGTCGACGTCGAGCCCCTCGCCCTCCGGCACGTACCCGTCGTCCTCGGTCAGCGGCGTGAACCGGGTCACCGGCGTCCGCGACACCGTGGCCCCCTCCCCGCCGGCGTCCCCCGCGGGGCCCTCCGCGGTCCCGACCGCACAACCACCCGACACCAGCACGGCCGCCACGGCGGCGATCGCCGCGAACCGACGCGATGCGCCCACGGTCTCCCCCTCGCTCCGGAACCGGGCCCGTGCCCGGTCGACGGGTCCCAGGCCACCAGGAGGGGTGTTGCGCCCGTGTCGGACGATCGCGCAACACTCGCGCAACACGGTGTCCTCCTAGACTCGGATCCGGACCGCCGGGGGAGCGGCCCGCCGAACGGGGGACATCCATGCGCGTACTGGTCGTCGAGGACGAACCCTTCATGGCCGAGGCCCTCCAGACGGGGCTGCGTCAGGAGACCATCGCCGTCGACATCGCCCTGGACGGCGACGAGGCGCTGGAACGGATCGCGGTCAACGACTACGACGCCGTCGTCCTGGACCGCGACATCCCCGGTGTGCACGGAGACGACGTGTGCGCCGTCCTGGTCCGCGACCACCCCGGCACCCGGGTGCTCATGCTCACCGCCGCCGGACGGCTCCGCGACAAGGTCGACGGGTTCACCCTGGGCGCCGACGACTACCTCACCAAACCGTTCGCGCTGGAGGAACTGGTGATGCGCCTGCGCGCGCTGGCCCGCCGTCCCGCCGCCGCCGTCGATCCCGTCCTGCGGGTCGGCGACCTGCGCCTGGATCCCTACCGGCGCGAGGCCCACCGGGCCGGCCGGCCCCTGCGTCTGCCCCGCAAGCGGTTCGCCGTCCTGGAACTGCTCATGCGTGCGGACGGGGCGGTGGTCACCGCCGAGACCCTGCTGGAGAAGGTGTGGGACGAGCACACCGACCCCTTCACCAGCGCGCCCCGGGTCACGGTGTCCCACCTGCGCAAGGCGCTGGGCGACCCCGACCCCATCATCACCGTCCCGGGCGTCGGGTACCGCCTCGTCGACCCCGGGGAGGAACGGTGAACCGGCGCCCCGGGGTGCGGATCAGCGCCCGGTCGCGGCTCACCCTGGGCTACGCCGTGTTCCTGGTCGTGGCCGGACTGGCGGTCCTGGTCGGGGTGTACGTCGTCGTGCGGTTCATCCCTCCCTACCCGCTGACCACCGACGATCCCAGCCTGCGCGATCAGGTCTCCATCACCGCCCGAGGGGAGATCCTGAGGGTACTGGTGGAGATCTCCCTGTGGGTGCTGGCGGCGCTCGCCGTGATCGGCCTGACCGGTGGCTGGTTCCTGGCCGGATGGGTGCTGCGCCCCCTGCACCGCATCGACGCGGCGGTCCGCGTCGTCGCCGCCGGCCGGCTGGATCACCGGATCCACCCGACCGGCCCCGACGACGAGTTCCGACGTCTCGCCGACGCCTTCGACCACATGCTCGACCGGCTCCAGGACGCCTTCGCCGCCCAGGAGCGGTTCGCCGCCAACGCCTCCCACGAGCTGCGCACCCCGCTGGCGATCACCGCCACCATGATCGAC
Organism: Nocardiopsis sp. N85; assembly: GCF_028882275.1. Taxonomy (GTDB): domain Bacteria; phylum Actinomycetota; class Actinomycetes; order Streptosporangiales; family Streptosporangiaceae; genus Nocardiopsis; species Nocardiopsis lambiniae. The sequence goes on along the minus strand of NZ_JARBUT010000018.1, from coordinate 32,563 downwards.
GTCGCCCGCCGCGACCCCGGCCACGACCACACCGTGCTGCTGGAACGGTTGGGCGCGGTCAACGCCCGGGCGGTCGGACTCACCGAGGCGCTGCTGCGCTTGGCCGACGTCGACGCCGTGACCGCGGCGTCCGTCCCCGTGGACCTGGCGGGCATCGCCCGCCGCGCCGTCGCCGACGCGGAGGAGGAGGCCCGCGAGCGCGACGTCGCCCTGGACCTCACGGCCTTCCCGGCCCCGGTGCTCGGCGACGACGAGCTGCTCCTGCGCCTGACCGACAACCTGGTGCGCAACGCCGTCCGCCACAACGTCCGGGGCGGGAACGCGTCGGTCACGGTCGGCCGCGACCGCGACGGCTCGGCCCTACTGCGGATCACCAACACCGGGACCGCGCACACCGCCGAGGGGGCGGCCCGGCTCACCGAACCCTTCCTGCGCGGTGAGGGCCGCACCCGACGCGACGGGGACGGGTACGGCCTGGGCCTGCCCCTGGTCGCCAGGGTCGTCGACGTCCACGAGGGGGCGCTCGACGTCACCCCGCGCGAAGGGGGAGGGCTCACCGTCACGGTGCGCCTGCCCGGCCGCGCTCAGTCGTCGTAGAAGACCCGCTCCATCACGGCCCGCGCCCGGCGCGTCGTGCGCAGGTAGGCCTCCGTCAACTGTTCGGCGGGCCCTTCCCACACGCCCTCCTCGTCCTGGGTGCTGCGGCAGCCCATGGCGTTGGCCAGCGCCGCACGGATCCGCAGGTCGGAGGGCAGGGAGTCGCCGCTCCGGCCGCGCACCAGCATCACCATGCCGCGCACCCGCGAGGCCAACCGCCAGGCCTGTTCCAGGACGGCGCCGTCGTCGGCGGTCAGGAGCCCGTGGGCGACCGCCACCCCCAACGCCTCCAGGGTGCCGGTGGTGCGCAGGTCCGGGTACTCGTGGGCGTGCCGCAACTGGATCAGCTGCACCACCCATTCCACGTCCGACAACCCGCCGCGTCCCAGCTTGGTGTGCAGGGTGGGGTCGGCGCCGCGCGGCAGCCGTTCGGCCTCCATCCGGGCCTTGAGCTTGCGGATCTCCAGCACCGCCGAGGCGTCGACGCCGCCCAACGGGTAACGGATCGGGTCGATGAGCGCCGTGAACGCCGTGCGCAGCTCCGGGTCGCCGGCCACCGGCCGGGCCCGCAGCAGTGCCTGGCTCTCCCACACCTGGGACCAGCGACCGTAGTAGGCGGCGTAGGAGTCCAGAGTGCGCACCACCGGTCCGCTCTTGCCCTCCGGGCGCAGATCGGTGTCGACCTTCAACGGCGGTTCGGCGGCGGGCATCTCCAGCAGCCGCGCCAGTTCCCGAACGATCGCCATGGCCTGCCGGGTCGCCTTGGTGCCGTCCACCCCGGGCAGCGGCGAGTGCACGTACATCACGTCGGCGTCGCTGGCGTAGGTCAGCTCGCCGCCGCCGAAGCGGCCCATCGCGATCACGCACACCCGGGTCAGCGACTCGCCCTCGGACTCCAGGACCCGGGCGGCGGCCACGCGCAGGGCGGCGTCGATGGTCACCGCGGCGATGTCGGTGAGCGCCGCGCCGACCTCCTGGACGTTGGAGACCTCCAACAGGTCGGCGGCGGCGGTGCGCAGCAGTTCGCGGCGGCGCAGCGCCCGCACCGCCGACACCGACTCCTCGGCGGTGTCGTAGCGGCGCAGGGCCGCGTCGGCCTCGGTGGCCAGGACCTTGGGATCGCGGCGTACCAGGTCGGAGTCGTCGGCGAGCATCGCCACCGCCTCGGGGGCGCGCAGCAGCAGTTCGGTGACGTAACGGCTGGTGCCCAGCAGCCACGCCATGCGCTCGGCGACCCGCACGTCATCGCGCAGCAGCCTCAGGTACCACGGTGTGGTCCCCAGCGCCTCGCTGACCTGACGGAACCCGAGCAGTCCGGCGTCGGGGTCGGGGGAGTCGGAGAACCAGCCCAGCATCACGGGCAACAGGGTGCGTTGTATGGCGGCGCGTCGCGACACCCCGGAGGTGAGCGACTCCAGATGGCGCAGTGCCCCGGCCGGGTCGGCGAATCCGAGGGCCTCCAGCCGGTCCCGGGCCTGCTCGGGGGACAGGCGCGCCTCCTCACCGGGCAGTTTGGCCACGGCGTTGAGCAACGGACGGTAGAACAGCTTCTCGTGCAGGCGGCGCACCTCGGCGGCGACCCGTCGGCGCGCCTCGGTCAGCTCCCGCACCGGGTCGGCGGTGAACCCCAGGGCCCGGCCCAGCAGGCGCAGCTCCGACTGCGCGTCGGCGCTGTCGGCGGCGGGCATCAGGTGGGTGCGGCGCAGCCGCCGCAACTGCAACAGGTGCTCCAGGCGGCGCAGGAACCGGTAGGCGTCGGCGAGCCCGACCGCGTCCTGCCGGCCCACGTACCCGTGTTCGGACAGGGAGGTCAGGGCCACCAGGGTGGTACCCGAGCGCAGCCGGTCGTCGGCGCGCCCGTGCACCAGTTGGAGCAGCTGCACGGAGAACTCGATGTCGCGCAGCCCGCCCGGGCCCAGTTTGAGCTCCCGGTCGGTCTGGTCGGCGGGGATGTGCTCCAGGACCCGGCGGCGCATCGCCTGGACGTCCTCGACGAAGTCCTTGCGGGACGAGGCCTGCCACACCATGGGGGTGATGACCTCCATGTACGCCCTGCCCAGCTCGGCGTCCCCGGCGATGGGGCGCGCCTTGAGCAGGGCCTGGAACTCCCAGGTCTTGGCCCAGCGCTCGTAGTAGGCGCGGTGCCCCGCCAGGGGCCGCACCAGCGGTCCGTTCTTGCCCTCGGGGCGCAGCGCGGGGTCGACCTCCCACAGGGTGCCCTCGGCGTCGGTCTCGACGGGCACCCGCATCATGGCGGTGGCCAACCGGGTCGCCGAGCGCATCGCCGCCTGGTCGTCCACCGGTTCGTCGCCCTCGGGGACCTCGGCGGGTTCGGCGACGAACACGACGTCCACGTCGCTGACGTAGTTGAGCTCGCGGCCGCCGCACTTGCCCATGCCGATGACCGCCAACCGGCACCGGGCGGCGTCCTCGGGGTGTTCGGCGCGGGCCACCGCCAGGGCGGCGTCCAGTAGGGCCGCGGCCAGGTCGGACAGCTCCGCGGCGACGGCCTCCATGCTGACCAGGCCGGTCAGGTCGCGCCCGGCCAGCCGCAGGACCCGGCGGCGGTAGGCGACGCGCAGCGCATGGCGCGGGTCGGCGTCGGAGAGCGCGGCGACGGGGGTGGACGCGTAGGGGTCGGCGCCCACGGTGTGCATCAGCCCTCGGCGCAGCTCCTCCGGTTCGGGTGTGCGGGCGGCGTCGGCGCCGCGCAGCTCCCGCCAGTCGCCGGGGTGGCGCACGAGGTGGTCGGTGAGGGCGGTTCCCGTGCCCAGGACCCGGCACAGGCGGTCCCGCAGGGCGGGGTCCTCGCGCAGGTCGTCGAGCAGCCCCGCCGGGTCGGGGTCGGTCTCCAGGATCCGTATCAGCCCCAGCAGGGCCTGATCGGGATCGGGGGCCGCCCCCAGGGAGTCGATGACGACCGTGTCGGAGGAGGCGTCCAGCCCCGCCCCCGACAGCAGCCGTAGAGCCCGCGGACTGTCACTGAACCCGCGCCGAGCGAGCGCGCCTGCCGTCATGGTGTCTCTTCCGTCCCTTGCCACGCGTCAACGGTAGCCGCACGGCCGATGGTGGACCGCACGGTGGCGGGCCGGAACACCTCCACACGCTCCCGCCGTTGGGTTCGCCAGGGGATGGTCCGGAACCGGTTCGGGGCCGGTATCCGAGCGGATACCGGCCCCGAGGAGGAGGGCGCGCCCACCGGGCGCGTCACTCCGAGGAGCTGTGCCTACGACCTAGATGTCGTAGTAGAGCTCGAATTCGCGCGGGTGGGGACGCAGACGCAGGGAGTCGATCTCCTCGGTGCGCTTGAAGTCCACGTAGGTCTCCAGGAGGTCCTTGGTGAACACACCGCCCTCCAGGAGGAACTCGTGGTCCTCCTCCACCGCGTTGAGCGCGTCGTCCAGCGAGGCCGGGACGGTCTTGATGGCCTTGGCCTCGGCCGGGGGCAGCTCGTACAGGTCCTTGTCGATGGGCTCCGGCGGCTCGATCTTGTTCTTGATGCCGTCGACGCCGGCCATCAGCATGGCGGAGAAGGCCAGGTACGGGTTGGCCGACGGGTCCGGCACGCGGAACTCGATGCGCTTGGCCTTGGGGTTGGAGCCGGTCAGCGGCAGGCGGATGCACGCGGAGCGGTTGCGCTGGCTGTAGACCAGGTTGATCGGGGCCTCGTAGCCGGGCACCAGGCGGTGGTAGGAGTTCACCGTCGGGTTGGTGAAGGCGAGCAGCGCCGGGGCGTGCTTGAGCAGACCGCCGATGTAGTAGCGGGCCGTGTCGGAGAGCTGACCGTAGCCGGACTCGTCGAAGAACAGCGGCTCGCCGTCCTTCCACAGGCTCTGGTGGCAGTGCATGCCGGAGCCGTTGTCACCGAACAGCGGCTTGGGCATGAAGGTCGCCGTCTTGCCCGCCTCGTTGGCGACGTTCTTGACGATGTACTTGTACAGCTGCACGCGGTCGGCCTGCTGGAGCAGCGTGCCGAACTTGATGCCGATCTCGGCCTGGCCGGCGGTGCCGACCTCGTGGTGCTGGAGCTCGACCTCGATGCCCGACTCGATGAGCGTGCGGACCATGGTGGAGCGCAGGTCGCTGTAGTGGTCGACCGGCTCGACGGGGAAGTAGCCGCCCTTGTACCGGGGGCGGTAGCCGCGGTTGCCGCCTTCGAGGGCCGAGCCGGTGTTCCAGGCGCCCTCGATGGAGTCGATCTCGTAGAAACCGGTGTTGGACCGGGTCTCGAACTTGACGTCGTCGAAGATGTAGAACTCGGCCTCGGGGCCGAAGAAGGCGGTGTCGGCGACACCGGAGCCGCGCAGGAACGCCTCGGCCTTGCGGGCGACGTTGCGCGGGTCGCGGCTGTACGACTCCAGGGTGAGCGGGTCGTGGACGAAGAACGTCATGTTCAGCGTCTTGTACTTGCGGAACGGGTCCAGGACGCCGGTGCTCAGGTCGGGGAGCAGCAGCATGTCGGACTCGTGGATGGCCTGGAAGCCACGGATCGACGAACCGTCGAACATCTGACCGTCGGTGAACGTCGAGGCGTCGACGTTCTCGGTCGGGAGGGTAACGTGGTTCACGCCTCCGAACAGGTCCGTGAAACGGACGTCGAGGAACTTGACGTCCTCATCTCGGATGAAAGCGAGCACCTCGTCGACGCTGCTGAACAAAACGAACCTCCGTGCAGGTGGCTGAGACGACGGGTCCGCGCCCGCTCCATCGCGGCCACGTCGGACCATCGCGGCGTCTCCCGGCTTCGGTGTCGAAGCTAGGAGCGGGTGATTTCCGTGCCATGTCTCCATTGTTTCCTGTATGTTACGGAGCCCGGTGTTTTCGCAGACCACCCCGCCTGACCCGGTGATTCCACCGTGTTCAGGGCGAAAACCGGACATCAGGGAAGTCGAATGTGTTCCGCGCCACCGTTCCGGTGGAGTCGGTCGTGTTCGCCCGGGAACCGCGCCCGGACGCCCCGTCGAGGGCGACGGCTCGGGGAGGGGCGTGCCCGAAGGCCCCGGGATGACGGGTGGGGCGGGTCGGAAACGCTCACGAGGGTCGCTACCGTTGAGGACATGAGCGACGACAGGGGCGGAGCGGCCGCGACCGACGACTTCCGATACCGGGGCAACCGGCTCGGCCTGCCCGAGAACGGCTCCGGATCGGTGCCCGGCGTCGGCCGTCGCCTCGTGGGGCTGATCCTGGACTGGACGCTCGCCCTGCTCATCGCCTGGGGACTGTACCGCGCGGGCCTCATCGGCGCGGGTGTCACCGACGAGCAGCAGGCCACGACCCTGATCAGCAACATGGCGATGGTCGTGTTCGCGGTGTCGAACATCCTGCTGCTCACCCTGTTCGGCACCTCGGTCGGCCGCCGCCTCGTCGGGGTCGGCGTCAAGGCCACCGGAGAGCGCTCCTGGCCGTGGTTCGTGTCGATGACCGTTCGCACCCTCCTGCTCTGCCTGGTCATCCCCGCCGTCATCTACGATCGCGACACCCGCGGGCTGCACGACCGTGCCGCCGGTACCGTCTCCGTCCGTTTCTGAGGTACCGACCCAGGTCACGAGTGGATTCACGGCACCTCCGGTGCTGTTAGCATCCGAATTCGGTCACATCGTGCCGGGACGGTCGTGAACCCCCTCATCGGGCGCCGCGCGTCCGCTCCCTCCCGGGCCTCACCGCACCCTCGAAGGTTCGCATGGCTGGAAAACGTTCCGCCCCCCGCCCCGCCGGCGTGCTCGACACCATCCGGTTGTCCGCGGGCCAGTGGGTCGCCTGTGCCGTCACCGCGCTGTCGATCATGGCGAGCCTGGGCGGCTACATGTGGTACCAGGGCATCGTCAACAACATCACCACGACGCAGGTCGACACCGACGAGTGGGACCGGCCCACCAGCGTCGAGGGCGTGATGAACCTGCTCGTCATCGGTTCCGACGTGCGCTCGGGGGAGAACGCCAACTACGGGGTGGTCGAGGGCGCGCGCCCCGACATGATGCTCATCGCCAGCATCAACGTCGACAACGGCACCGTCACCATGGTCAACCTGCCCCGCGACCTGGTCGTGGACCTGCCCGGCTGTGAGGCGACCGAGGGTTACGAGGGGATGGTCGCCCAGAGCGGCATGATCAACTCGGCGATGACCTTCGGCGGCGTGGGCTGCCAGTGGAACGCGGTCGAGCAGGTCACCGAGGTGCACCTGGACCACTTCGTGATGATGGACTTCACCGGGTTCAAGGACATGGTGGACGCCCTCGGCGGCGTCGACATGTGCATCCCCGGGCCGATCGACGACCCCAAGGCCCACCTGACGCTCGAAGCCGGTGAGCAGACCCTCGACGGCGAGCAGTCCCTCGGGTACGTGCGCTCCCGGTACGGACAGGGCGACGGCAGCGACCTGTCCCGCATCGAGCGCCAGCAGCAGTTCATGGGCGCCATGCTGCGCCAGGTCCTCAGCAGCGAGGTGATGACCAGCCCGCTGACGATCACCAACTTCCTGGGCGCGGTCACCGATTCGGTCACCACCGACGACGGGCTCACCATCGACACGATGACCGACCTCGCGATCTCCATGCGCGAGGTCGATCTGAAGAAGGTCCAGTTCGTCACCGTGCCCAACGGTCAGCACCCGGCCGACCCCAACCGGTTGGCGCTCAGCGAGCCGGCGGCCACCGAGCTCTTCCAGGCGATCAACTCCGGAACGGACCTCTCCGACGTCGGCGAGGAGGAGAAGGAGGAGAGCGATGACGCGCCCGCGGCGCCCGCTCCCGCCGAGACCTCCGTGCAGGTGCTCAACGGGACCGACATCGAGGGCCTGGCCGGCCAGGCCGCCGATCGGTTGACCTCCGACGGCTACGTGGTCACCGGCACGGGCAACCCCGAGGTGCGCTTCCCCTCGGTCACGACCGTCTACTACGCGACCGGCCAGGAGGCCGCCGCCGACCTGCTGGCGAAGTCGCTGGAGAACGCGGTCACCGAGGAGGCCTCCGGGCTGACCGGGACCCTGGAGCTGGTCATCGGCCCGGACTGGAGCGGTTTCAAGGGCGACGCGACGGGACCGGGGCTCTCGGTCACCGAGGACCTGGGCGGGATCACCGCGGAGGAGGAGCCGGAGAGCGTCTGCTGACCCGCGAGGGGTGTTCCGGTCATTGGGGCTCATTGCCCTCACTTGACCGAAACCTGTCCCAAGGCGTACCGTGCTAGCGCTCGACCGTGATCTCGGCGTGATCCCCCGCTGCGCGCCGGTCTCGGTCGCCCCCCTCCCTTGTCCCTGAACGGATCGCAGGTGCCCTTTTGGCTCCCAGACACGTGTCCAAAGCCGCGAGGTCGAAGGCCGCGAAGGCGAAGATGTCCCCGGGCCAGTGGGTGGCCTGCGGTATGACCGGCGTGGTCATCGCCGCGAGCCTGACCGGATACGTCGGCTACCGCGACGCCCTGGCGGTGCAGACGGAGCAGATCAACACCGACGCCTGGGGCGACCGCCCCGCGCAGGTGGAGGGCATCCGCAACATCCTGCTGCTGGCCACCGACGAGCGGGCGGGCGAGGACGCCGCGTTCAACGAGGCCAACGGCATCCGGCCCGACGTGCTGATCCTGGTCAACATCGACGTCGACAAGGGCGGGGTGACCATGGTCAACCTGCCCCGCGACCTCATGGTCACGAGCCCCGGCTGCGATCCCGCCGAGGACAAGCCCGGTGTCACCGCCGGCACGGTGGACCAGCTCAACCACGCCATGTTCTTCGGCGGACTGGACTGTCAGGGCAAGACCATCGAGGACATCACCCACGTCCACCTGGACCACATGGTGATCGTCGACTTCGCCGGCTTCCAGGCCATCGTGGACTCCATCGGCGGGGTCGACATGTGCATCCCCGAGCCGCTCCAGGACAGGAACGCCAAGCTCGACCTCCCGGCCGGTCAGCAGACCCTGGACGGCACACAGGCCCTGGCCCTGGCCCGCTCCCGGGACACCACCGAGAACGGCAGTGACCTCGACCGCATCAAGCGCCAGCAGGAGATGATCGGGGCGATCCTGCGCAAGGTCACCACCGGCGAGATCATGTCCAGCCCCACCACGCTCTACGACTTCTTCGCCTCGGTCACCGACAGTCTCATCACCGACGACGGGTTCACCGTCGACGAGATGGGCGAGCTGGCCATCGCCATGCGCGACGTGGACCTGGGCCGGATGAACATGGTGATGGTCCCCGTCGACGACTACGTCAACAACAGGGACAAGGTCCAGCTCCGGGAACCGGAGGCGTCGGAGCTGTTCGGGGCGATCGCCGCCGGAGAGGCCACCTCCGATCCGGAGGAGAAGGACGAGGGCGGGGAGGAGGCCGGAGAATCCGCCGAGGAGTCCGTCTCCCCCTCCGAGGTGTCGGTGCACATCGTCAACAACGAGGGCACCCCGGGGCTGGCCGCCCAGGTCGAGCCGCTCCTGGCCGGCCTCGGCTTCACGGTCACCGGATCGGGCAACCCCACGACGCGGGCCCCGGGGCAGACCACGGTCTACCACGCTCCCGGCGAGGAGGCGAAGGCCGCGGCCCTCGCCGACGTGCTCGTCAGCGGCGCCGCGATCGAGGAGGCCACCGACCTCTCCGGCTCGCTGGAACTCGTGATGGGCTCCGACTGGCAGAGCGTCGAACCGGACGGTGCGGACTCCGGCGGCGGTGACGACGAGGAGTCCGAGGAGGACCCGTTGGCCGGCCTGGGCGTTACCTCGGCCGAGGAGAGGGTCGACTGCGGATAGCGCCCCTCCCCAGCACGATCGAGGCCCTCAGGGCGTCCACGGACGCTCCGGGGGCCTCGTCCGTGTCCGGGGGTGGCGACCACTCCACTTATCGTTTATCGTTAATATCGAAAAACGATAAGAAAGGGAGTGGGGCATGTCCGAGAGGTCGCCTCTCCGATGGAGCCGCAGCGATGCGGTCATCACTCGATGCGTTCTCGTCATCGGCCTCGTGTTCGCCGGCCTGGCCACCCTCTACGCCCTGGTGTGGATCACCCCGCTGTTGCCCGCCGGGGGCGGCGTGCCGATCAACGCCATCACCGTTCCGATCCCCGACGGCGTCCCCGACACCGCACCCCCCGTCAGCACGGCCGACGCCGACCACACGGTCGAGGCCGCCGGGACCATGACCCTCGTCTTCCACGACCCCACGACGGCGCAGCGGCTCCTCCTGGTGCTCCCCTCGCTGCTGGCCATGATCGCCACCCTCGTGGTGATGGCCGGCCTGTTGGGGATCGTCCGGAGCCTCGACGCGGGGGACCCCTTCGTCCGTGCCAACGTCCGCCGGTTGCGGATCATCGCCTTCACCGTCCTCCTCGGGGCGATCCTCGTCCCGGTGGTGGAGATGTTCCGGAACGACGTGCTCACGGCCGCCGCGCTGGGGAGCGGCACCCTGGAGGCCTCCGTGGTCCTCGTCGGCGAGGGCGGCATCCGGTTCACCTTCGTCTTCGTCGGGCTGCTGCTGGCCGGACTGGCCGAGATCTTCCGACGCGGCACCCTGATGCGCGACGACGTGCAAGGGCTGGTCTGATGCCTCCGGAGGAGGCCGAGGGCATCGTCGTCCACCTCGACGAACTGCTCGCCGAGCGCGGGATCACCCTCACCGAACTGGCCGCCCGCGTCGGGATCACCGTCGTCAACCTGTCGGTGCTCAAGAACGGGCGGGCCAAGGCGATCCGGTTCAGCACCCTGGCCGCCCTGTGCCGGGAACTGGACTGCCGCCCCGGCGACCTCATCGACTACGCGCCCGCCGAACGGTCCTGAGGCCGTCCGGGGGCACACGGAAGGGGGCGGCGCACCGGAACCGGTGCGCCGCCCCCTTCGAACCGCGAGGCCGGGGGCGCTCAGCCGCCCATCTGACCGCGCATGCCGCGGGGCATCTTGGCGTTCTTGGGCAGCGGGCCCTTGGGCATCTGCATCTTGGCGGGCAGCGCTCGCAGCCGGTAGTTGAGCTGTGTGACCTCCTTCTTGTCCAGGTTGCGCGGCAGCTTGACCAGCGTGCGCTGCAACTTGGACAGCGGGATCTGATCCTCGCCGTTGCCCACCTTGTAGTCGTAGATGGGGATGTCGTAGGCCACCCGGGAGACGCGCTTCTTCTCGGCGGCGATGAGCGACTTGAGCCGGCCGGGCTCGCCCTCGCCGATCAGGATGATGCCGGGGCGGCCCACCACACGGTGCACCACGTCCTGCTGGCGGTTGGCGTTCACGGCGAACTCGGTCACCCAGTTGCCGCGCATGTTGTCCAGGATCGCCGCGCCCGCGCCCAGCTGGCCGTCCAGGATCTGGTACTGCACGCGCTGTGCCGAACGGGTGAAGATGATGAAACCGACCAGCAGGGCGATCGGCAGGCCGGTCAGCGGCCACAGGATCCAGGAGCCGGTCCAGATGCCGATGCCGACGAACACCGCGAGGATGACGGCCGCCACGCCGGCGGCGAGCGGAATGCTGCGGGGGCTCTGGCGATGGACGACCTTGGCGACCATGCCGATCTGCTTGAGCCGACCGGGCTCCTTCTTCTCTTTGCCCTCTGCGGGTGCTGTGCTCTCGGAACCCTTTTTCGCCATCGTGCTCTCAGGCAGCGCGCACCGACGTACGGTCGGCGGGGACGGAGATCCCGAAGCTGCCTTGCCTCCTTCTACGCGGTCGACCTCGTGCGGCGCCCTCCGGCGCCACTTTCGGGCGCCTCCGGACCACCAGGATATGCGTCGGGACCCGGGTGCGCGGAACGGTGGCCCTGGGGCCACCGTTCCAGCTTGGTCACGACTCGGGCGGAAAGCCCGTTACGTGCTACTTCGTCAGTGCGGCGGCCTCGGCGTCACGCTTCTCACGCGCCTGCTGGTACAGGCGTCCGGCGCGGTAGGAGGAGCGCACCAGCGGACCGGACATGACCCCGGCGAAGCCGATCTCCTCGGCCTCCTCGCCCAGCTCCACGAACTCCTGCGGCTTGACCCACCGGTCGATCGGGTGGTGCAGCTTGGAGGGACGCAGGTACTGGGTGATGGTCAGCAGGTCGCAGCCGGCCTCGTGCAGGTCGCGCATCGCCTCGCCGATCTCCTCACGGGTCTCGCCCATGCCCAGGATCAGGTTCGACTTGGTGACCAGACCGTCCTCGCGCGCCTTGGTGATGACCTCCAGGGAGCGCTCGTAGCGGAAGCCGGGGCGGATGCGCTTGAAGATCCGCGGCACCGTCTCCACGTTGTGCGCCAGCACCTCCGGGCGGGACCCGAAGACCTCGGCCAACTGGTCGGGGTCGGCGTTGAAGTCCGGGATGAGCAACTCGACGCCGGTGCCCGGGTTCAGCTCGTGGATCTTGCGGACCGTCTCGGCGTACAGCCAGGCGCCGCCGTCCTCCAGGTCGTCCCGGGCCACGCCGGTGATGGTGGCGTAGCGCAGCTCCATGGTCTTGACCGACTCGGCGACCTTGGTCGGCTCCATGCGGTCCAGCGCGCTGGGCTTGCCGGTGGCGATCTGGCAGAAGTCACAGCGACGGGTGCACTGGTCGCCGCCGATGAGGAAGGTGGCCTCGCGGTCCTCCCAGCACTCGTAGATGTTGGGGCAGCCGGCCTCCTGGCACACCGTGTGCAGACCCTCGGTCTTCACCAGTGAGCGCAGCTCGGTGTACTCGGGCCCCATGTGCGCCTTGATCTTGATCCACGGCGGCTTCTTCTCGATGGGGGTCTCACTGTTGCGCGCCTCCACGCGCAGCAGGCGGCGACCCTCAGGAGCGATGGTCAACGTGAACCCGTTCCCTTCTGTGCCCCGCGGACCCGGATGCCCTTCGTGAGGGCGGGGTGCGGGGACCGGCTCATGGTGTGGTGTGTCATCCTCGGGCGGTGACGGGACCGGCCAACAGTCCGGCGCCGTCGATGTGGCCGTACTCCTTCGCACCGAAGACGTCCGCCAGGTGGCGTTCCATCAGCGGCCGCGCATCGGCGACCGTGACGTCACGGCCGAGTTCGGCGGTGAGCGAGGTGACCCCGGCGTCGGAGATACCGCAGGGGACGATCCGGTCGAACCACGACATGTCATTGTTGCAGTTCACGGCGAGCCCGTGCATCCCGACCCCGCGGGCGATCCGGCAGCCGATCGCGGCGATCTTGCGTTCGGCGAGGCCGCGCTCGGGGTCGGCGTCCAGCCACACCCCGGTGCGCCCCTCGACCCGCCGGCCGGTGAGGCCGTACTCCGCGATGGTGCGGAGGATCGCCTCCTCCAGCATCCGGACGTAGGCGATCACGTCGATGGGGTCCGACAGCCGCACGATGGGGTACACCGTGAGCTGGCCGGGTCCGTGCCAGGTGATCTTGCCGCCCCTGTCGATGTCCACGACCGGCGCGCCGGGGTCGGACATGGGACGATCCCACTTCCCGGTGCGCTTGCCCGCCGTGTACACCGGTTCGTGCTCCAAGAGCAGGACGGTGTCGGCCACCTCGTCGGCGACGCGGCGCTCGTGGAGCCGCTTTTGCAGGTCCCAGCCCTGGTGGTAAGGGACGGGGGTGTCGCCGAGCCATGCGTAAACGAGATCACTCACACACTCACTTTACGCGCCGGGCGAGGACACCGGTCTGGCCAGGATGTCGGATAGCGCACTGTCGATGGTGGGAAGTGTGAAGGAATAACCCGCCTGGAGCAGACGTTCCGGACGCCCCCTCAGATCGAGGAGGGCGGTCTCCTCCGCGTAGTCGCCCAGGGTCGCCCGCAGCGCCGTCGCCGGCACCCGGAGGATCGCCGGCCGGTCCAGGACGCCCGCCAGCGCCTCGGTGAAGGCGGCGTTGCTCACCGGTTCGGGCGCGCAGGTGTTGATCGGACCGGTGATCCCGGGGCGCTCCAGCAGGAACCGGATCACGCCCACGGCGTCGCGCATCGCGATCCACGTCATGTACTGGGCCCCCGATCCGATCCGGCCGCCCAGTCCCGCCCGGTACAGCGGCAGCACCGATCTGAGGTAGCCGCCGGAGCGGTCCAGCACCACCGCCAACCGCAGGTGGGCGGTGGGGATGCCGGCGGCCACCGCGGGGGCGGCCGCCCCCTCCCAGTCCCGGCAGATGTCCGCCAGGAAGCCGGCGCCCGGCGGATCCGCCTCGGTGACCACCCGGCCGCCGGTGTCCCCGTAGTACTGCATCCCGGAGGCGGTCAGCAGCCGTGGGGGAGGGGTGTCCATCCCGGCCAGGGCCTTGGCCAGGGTCCTGGTTCCGCGCACCCTGCTGCGGCGGATGAGCGCCCGCCGCTGCCGGGTCCACAGGGAGGGGCCCAACGGCGCGCCGGCCAGGTGCACCACGGCGTCGGCCCCGTGCAGGGCCACGGTGTCCACGCGCCCCTGTTCCGGACGCCACTCCGCCTCCTCCAGCCGTGAACGGTAGACGGGTCGGGGCGCGTGCCGCACCATGCGCACGACCGTGTGCCCGTCGGCGAGCAACGACTCGACCAGTACCCTGCCGACGAGTCCCGAAGTGCCCGTGATCGCCACTTTCATGCTCTGGTGTCTACCCCCCACGGGAGCGAGTACCGGGTGCCGGGGTGCCCTTGCCGGTGCGCCGGGATTTTTTTCTCGGGGTTTTTCGCCAAAGTCCTGCGGAGCGGGCCCGGGGTCTTCTACTTTGAACGTGGGACATGGAACTCCGCGTCAGTGCGGGGCTACCGTGGGCGACGCGCTGTCGGGCTGGCTGTCGCGTCCACCCAACAGACCTTTGATGATGGGGATCATCAGGGGATGGTGATTGGTGGGGTAGAAAGACGGGGCGGTGCCGTGAGGCGCCGCCCCGTCCACCGTTCCCGGCCCCTCCGCGCGCCTCAGGCGGGGTAGGAGCGTCGTTCGCGGGCCTCGCGCAGGGCCAGGGCCCACCAGCGCAGTTCGTCCAACAGGAGCTTCACCGCGGACTCGGCCCCCGAGAGGTCTCCGGTGGGGGACCCGTCATCGGCGAACATCGCGCTCGCGTTGTGCAGGCTCACCGTGTCCCGGATCGTCGCCACGTGCAGCTCGGAGAAGACCAGCCGTAACTGTTCGATCGCGCGCAGGCCGCCCGACATCCCTCCGTAGGAGACGAACCCCGCCGCCTTGCCGAACCACTCCCGGCGGGCCGAGTCGATCGCGCTCTTGAGCGGTCCCGGGTATCCGTGGTTGTACTCGGGGGTGAGCACCACGAACCCGTCGGCCGCCGCCACCCGGGGGCCGAAGTCCGCCAACGGGGCGCCGTGCCCGTGTCCGTACCGTTCTTCGGCGGCCAGGTCGGCCAGGTCGGCGAGGTCGGCGACGTCCAGGACGTCGATCTCCATGTCCGCCCGGGTCCGGGCCAGGTCCACGAACCAGCGGGAGACCGCCGGCCCCGTGCGTCCGTTCCGGTTCGTGCCCAGGATCACCGCGATCCGAAGGTTGTCCATGTATGAGGTCCTCGTGCCGTGCTGTAGATGCACCAACGCTAAGACCTCAACAGCGGTAGAGGTCAAGTGGATGTGATCTCACCGACGCCGAAGGGCCGGACACCGTACGGCGTCCGGCCCTTCGGCGTGATGCGGCGGCGACTCAGCCCAGACCGATCTCGGTCTCGAACTCGCCCTCCTCCAGCCGGCTCTTCACCGCCTGGAGGAAGCGGCCGGCGTCGGCCCCGTCGATCAGACGGTGGTCGACGGCCAGCGACAGGTACACCATCGAACGCACGGCGATCACCTCACCGCCCATGGCCGGGTCCTCGACCACGACCGGCCGCTTGACGACCGCGCCGGTGCCCAGGATCGCGACCTGGGGCTGGTTGATGATCGGGGTGCCGAACAGCGCCCCGGAACCACCGGTCTCGGTGAGGGTGAACGTGCCCCCGCCCAGCTCGTCCGGGCCCAGCCGGCCGGTGTGGGCCCGCTCGGTCAGGTCGGCGATGCTGCCGGCCAGACCGCCGAGGTTCAGCTTGCCCGCGTCCTTGACCACCGGGACGAGCAGACCGCGCTCCGTGTCCACCGACACGCCCAGGTTCTCGACGTCGTGGTAGGTCACCTCCTGCCCGTCCGCGTCGATCACCGCGTTGAGCTTGGGGTGGGCGCGCAGCGCCTCCACGGTGGCCAGGGCGAAGAAGGCGAAGAAGTCCGGGGCCGATCCGCCGTGCTCGGCGGCCCGCTCGCGCAGTCGCGCGATCTTGGTGACGTCCACCTCGGTGACCTGGGTGGTCGTCGCCGAGACGTGCAGGGACTCCACCATGCTGTCGGCGATGTACCGACGCAGCCGGCTCAGCTTCTCGGTACGACCGCGCAGCGCGAGGTCGTCATCGGCCTGCTCGCGCGGAGCCGAGGACGGCGTGGTGGGAGCGGCGGCGCGCGCGGAGGCGGCCTTGAGCTCCTCCGCGGCCTTGAGCACGTCCTGCTTGCGGATGCGACCGCCGACGCCGGTGCCGCGCACCCGGCCCAGGTCCACGCGGTGTTCGGCGGCGAGCTTGCGGACCAGCGGGGTCACGTAACCCTCGACGCCGGCGTCGGTCCCCGAGGGGCCGGTCCCGCTCAGGGTCCCGATGTCCACCGAGGGGCTCTCGTCCCCGGTGCCGTGGGCGGCGGGCGCCGGCTCAGGGGTGGGCTTCGGTGCGGGCTCGGGCTCGGGCTCGGCGGCCTTGGCCGTGGTCGCCGCTTCCGAGGTGGTGGGGGTCGGCGGTTCGGCCGGGGTCTCGGAGGGAGCGGCCCCCTCGCCGCCCTCACCGCCGATGACGGCGATCCGGGCACCGATCTCCACGGTCTCGTCCTCCTGGACGAGGATCTGGGTGAGCACGCCCGCGACCGGGGACGGGATCTCGGTGTCCACCTTGTCGGTGGAGACCTCAAGGAGCGGCTCGTCGACCTCGACGGCGTCGCCCACGTTCTTCAGCCACTGGGTGACAGTACCCTCGGTGACGCTCTCACCCAGGGCCGGCATGGTCACCGAGGTCTCGGGTCCGGTGGCGACCGGGGCGTCGGGGGCGGCGGCCTCGGGGTCCGGCTCGGGTTCGGGTTCGGGCTCGGCGGCCTTCTGCTCGGGTTCGGGCTGCGGCTCGGGCTCGGCCTGCTCCTCCTCGGCGGCGGGGGCCGGGGCCTCGGCGTCCTCGCCCTCACCGCCGATGACGGCGATCTCCGCGCCGATCTCCACGGTCTCGTCCTCCTGGACGAGGATCTTGGTGAGCACGCCCGCGACCGGGGACGGGATCTCGGTGTCCACCTTGTCGGTGGACACCTCAAGGAGCGGCTCGTCGACCTCGACGGTGTCGCCCACGTTCTTCAGCCACTGGGTCACGGTTCCCTCGGTGACGCTCTCACCCAGGGCGGGCATGGAAACGGATGTCGGCATGGGTTCCTCGTTGGATATGGGCGCGGTGTTCTGCCCGATCCCGTTGATGGGCAGCGCGGTCGTACGGCGACGGGGGCGGGCCGTGGGCCCGCCCCCGGGTGCGGTCAGTCGTGGACGTGGAGCGGCTTGCCCGCCAGCGCGAGATGCGCTTCGCCCAGCGCCTCCGATTGGCTCGGGTGCGGGTGGATGAGCTGGGCCACCTCGGAGGGCAGGGCCTCCCAGTTGTAGATGAGCTGCCCCTCGGCGATGAGTTCGCCGACGCGGCTGCCCACCATGTGGACGCCCAGCACGGGGCCGTCCTTCTCGGCGATGACCTTGACGGCGCCCTGGGTCTGGAGGATCTGGCTCTTGCCGTTGCCCGCCAGGTTGTAGTTCATCTCGACGACCTCCAGACCGCGCTCCTCGGCGGCCTTGGTGGTCAGGCCCACGGAGGCGACCTCGGGCTCGCAGTAGGTCACGCGGGGGACGCCGTCGTAGTCGATGGCGGCCGGGTTGAGACCGGCGATGTGCTCGGCGACGAAGATGCCCTCGGCGAAGCCGACGTGGGCCAGCTGGAGGGTGGGGATCAGGTCGCCGGCGGCGTAGATGTTCCCGACGCCGGTGTGCAGGTTCTCGTCCACGGTGACGAAGCCGCGGTCCAGGGTGATCCCCTGCTCCTCGTAGCCCAGGCCCTCGGAGACGGGGCCGCGGCCGATGGCGACCAGCAGCACCTCGGCTTCGAGGGTCTTGCCGCCCTTGAGGGTGACGGTGACACCGGAGTCGGTGGTCTTGACCGACTCGAAGGGGGTGCCCAGCTCGTACTTGATGCCGCGCTTGCGGAAGGCGCGCTCCAGCAGCTTGGAGCTGGACTCCTCCTCGACCGGGACCAGGTGCGGCAGGGCCTCGACGATGGTGACCTCGGCGCCGTAGGAGCGCCACACGCTGGCGAACTCCACGCCGATGACGCCGCCGCCCAGGACGATCACGGAGGCGGGGACGTGGTCCAGGCCCAGGGCCTGGTCGCTGGTCATGACCTTCTCGCCGTCGATGTCCAGGCCCAGGGTCTTGGGCTTGGAGCCGGTGGCGAGGAGGATGTTCCCACCCTTGTAGACGGCGTCGCCGACGGTGACCTCGTCCTTGCCGGTGAGGCGGCCCTCGCCCTCGACGACGGTGATCTTGCGGGACTTGATCAGCCCGCTGAGGCCCTTGTACAGGCCGTTGATCACCTTGTCCTTGTACTTGTGCACGGCCTCGATGTCGATGCCCTCGAAGGTGGCCTTGACACCGAAGTTCTCGCTCTCCTTGGCGGAGTCGGCGACCTCGGCCGAGTGCAGGAGGGCCTTGGTGGGGATGCAGCCACGGTGCAGGCAGGTGCCGCCGAGCTTGTCCTTTTCGATCAGCACGACGCTCATGTCGAGCTCCGCGGCGCGCAGTGCCGCCGCGTAGCCGCCGCTGCCGCCGCCAAGGACGACGAGGTCGAAGGTGCCGCCGCTCTCACTCACGGGAACGAACTCCTTGTTGTGGTGGCTGGTGATTCAGGTGGTGGGACCGCGGATCGGGGAGTCCCTGCGGGGTCCGCGGTCGGGGCGGGCGGCGCGGGCTCATGGAGCGCCGCCCGCCCCGGGGTGGAACTATTCGGCGTAGGTCTCGGCGATCCGGATCAGGGTCCGGGTGCCGGCGCCGGTGCCGCCCTTGGGGGTGTACCCGTGCGGTCCGCCCTGGTTGAAGGACGGGCCGGCGATGTCCAGGTGGGCCCACGTGACGTTCTCGCCGATGAACTCCTTGAGGAAGACACCGGCGGAGAGCATGCCGCCCCAGCGTTCGCCCGCCACGTTGGCGATGTCGGCGACCGAGGAGTCCAGGCCGGCGCGCAGCTCGGCGGGCAGGGGCATCGGCCAGGCGGCCTCGCCCTCCTCGCCGGCCGCGGCGACGATCCGCTCGCGCGCGTCGTCGTCGTTGGCCATGACCGCGAACACGCGGGTGCCGAGCGCGACCATCTGGGCGCCGGTCAGCGTGGCGATGTCCACGACCAGGTCGGGGTCGTCCTCCTGGGCGCGGACCAGGGCGTCGGCCATGACCAGGCGGCCCTCGGCGTCGGTGTTGAGGACCTCGACGGTCTTGCCGCCGTAGATGCTCAGGACGTCGGAGGGACGCTGGGCGTTGCCGCTGGGCATGTTCTCGGCGACGGCCAGGTAACCGACGACATCGACCTTCAGGCCCAGGGAGGAGATGGCCCGCATGGCGGCGAGCACGGAGGCGGCGCCGGCCATGTCGGATTTCATCGCGTCCATGCCGCCGGCCGGCTTGAGGGACAGGCCGCCGGAGTCGAAGGTGATGCCCTTGCCGACGAAGGCGATCGTGCGGGTGGCCTCCGGGTGGGTGTGGGACAGGCGGACCAGGCGCGGCGGGTTGGCCGAACCCTGGCCGACACCGGTCAGGCCGCCGTAGCCGCCCTCGGCGAGCGCCTGCTCGTCGAGGACCTCGATGTCCAGACCGGCCTGCTTGGCGATCTCCTGGGCGGCCGCGGCCAGGTCCTCGGGGACCAGGTCCGAGGGCGCGGTGTTGACCAGGTCGCGGGTCAGGTCGACCGCGTCGGCCAGGACGGCGGCGCGCTCGACGGCGGCCGGGGCGTCCTCGGCACCGCTCACGAGGAGCAGTTCGACGTCGGGGCGGGCGGCCTTCTTCTCGGCCTTCTCACCGGTGCGGTACCGGTCGAAGGAGTAGGTGCCCAGGCGGGCGCCGACCGCGACGGCTCCGGCCTCGGCGGCGGTGTCGGAGGGCAGGGCCAGGATGACGCGCCCGGCACCCTCCGGTCGGGCGTTGAGGGCGCGCAGGGCCGCGCCCGCGGCGCGGGCGAGGACGTCGGGGTCGACCGGACCGTCGGCGGGCGCGGGGCCGAGACCGACCGTGACGATCACCGGGGCCGTGACGGCTCCGAGGGAGGCGAGGGTGCGCACCTCCTCGGCGGCGCCGCTCGCTCCCAGGAGCGACAGGGTCCGGGCGAGGCCGCCGGAGAAGGCGGCGTCGACGTCATGAGCGCCCGACGCGGGTTCCGGGGCGTCGCCCCCGGAGTGGTAACCGACGACGAGGGCGTCGGCGTCGAGCGAACTGGGGGACTCCGTGTGTACTGACAACGTCGTGCTCACATCCACGATGCTAGTCGCCTCGTGCTCCGCTCGGTGACGTGGCACCCCGGGGTGCGAGAGCGCCCCCGGGTGCGGCGCGGACTCCGGGGGTGTCCGGGATCGGCCCCGGTCCGGCCGGGCCGAGAGGGCGCCTCTGGACGCCGACCGGAGGTGTCGCACGGGGGCGCGGGGAGGGCGGCGCGGTGCCCGAGGTGGGTATCGGTGAAACCTCGTGTGAAGAAATGTGATGATGGCTACATTGTGCGCGTGCTGATGCTACCCATCGGTACAAAAAGCCCGGTGGGGCGCCGCCTCCGGACTCACACCCACGCGACGGCCCCCGCGGCCACGATCAGCGTCGCCGTCGCCCCCGTCTCGGACAACGCGCCCAGCACGTCCCCGGTGACACCGCCCAACCGGCGCACGGCACGCCGTCGCAACAGGACCGCCGCCGTCGAACCGACCGCGAGCGCCACCGCGCAGGCCACCGCGAAACCGGGGGAGCGGACCAGTCCCAGGGCGCACAGTGCCACCGCGCCCGCGCTCGCCGCCACGGCGCCCGCCACCGGGACCGTCCCGGCCACCAACGCGCCCAGTCCCTCCGGCCGTGCCGCGGGCACCCCGGGCGTGCACGCCCACGTGATCGCCAACCGTCCCGCGGCGCCCGCCACCGTCGCGCCCGCCAGGGCCGCCCACGGAGAGGCCTCCGCCAACCCGCCCAGGGCCAGCGTCTGCGCGCCCAGCACCACGAGCAGGGTGATCACACCGAACGGCCCGATGTCGGAACGGCGCATCACCTCCAGCGCCCCCTCGGCCGGCCGGGCACTGCCCAGACCGTCGGCCAGATCGGCCAACCCGTCCAGGTGCAGCCCCCGGGTGAGCAGCGCGGCCGCGCCCACCCCCAGCAGCGCGGCCAGCGCGGTCGGCAGTCCCGACCACGTCCCGAGCACCGCCACCGCACCGGTCAGCGCCCCCAGCAGGGCCCCCACCCCGGGCGCCCACAGCATCGCCGACCCGGCCGTGACGCGATCCACCCGCTCCACCCGGACCGGGAACACCGTGAGCGTCCCCACCGCCAGACGGGCCCCGGCACCGACGGCACCCCTCACGGCAACTCCAGTACACGGCCGGCCGTGACCAGGACGACCTCCTCCGACTCGGCCCCCACCCACTGGTTGAGCCGTCCCAGGTGATCGCGGAACAGGCGGCCCGACCGGGTCGCGGGCACCACGCCCGAACCGACCTCGTTGGTCACGGCCACCACGTAGGCCCGGGTGGCCCGCCAGGCCTCCAACAGGGAGTGGACCTCGGCCTCGACCCGTTCCTCGGCGTCGACCGGCGGGTCCTCCTCCCACAGGCCGTGCTTCCCCATGATCGCGGTCAGCCAGGTGCCCAGACAGTCGATGAGGACCGCGCCCCGGCTCCGTTCGAGCAGCGAGGACAGATCACGGGTCTCCTCGGTCGTCCACCACCAGGGTCTTCGGGCGACGTGCGCGGACACCCGTTCCGCCCATTCGGCGTCGCGGCCGGGGTCCGAGGGTTCCCCGGTCGCCACGTAGGACACCTGCGGTTCGGTGAGCAGGCGCAGTTCGGCCTCGACGGACTTGCCCGAGCGGGCCCCGCCCGTGATGAGCACCCGGTGCGGGCCGTGCGGCCGGGACCCGGGCCACACCGCCGGCG
The DNA here is from genome assembly GCF_028882275.1 of Nocardiopsis sp. N85. Classification (GTDB taxonomy): domain Bacteria; phylum Actinomycetota; class Actinomycetes; order Streptosporangiales; family Streptosporangiaceae; genus Nocardiopsis; species Nocardiopsis lambiniae. The sequence goes on along the minus strand of NZ_JARBUT010000018.1, from coordinate 10,900 downwards.
GACACGACATGACGTGACCGTCCCCTGGGGCGAACGCGCCCCACAGGAGGGCCCGCCGCGCGAACTCCTGCGGGGATCGGACCCGATGGTCGCCCCCGACCGCCACGACGGCGGTGGTCACCCCGATCACGCCGCTGCGGCGCAGTTCGCCGATGGTCTCCGGGCGCTGGGCCGCGTCCACGATGACCATGTCCACCCGCTGGGGCGGGGCCGAGGCGAACCCGTGACCGGCCGAGGCGGCCTCCACCGGCGGCACCGCGGGCAGCGGCCCGGGGACGGAACGGGCGTAGAGCAGACGCCCGCCGCCGGCGCTCTCGACCAGGACGCCGTCGGAGGTCCGGCTGACCGAGTACTCCCGGGGTACCGGGCCCACGGCGCCGTTCTCGCGCAGCCGGAACCGGTCGTCGACGGTCACGCGCAAGGGCAGCCGGCGTTCCCCCTGGGCCTTGTTGCAGGAGGAGCAGGTGCACTGAGGGGCGGGCCAACCGGCGTGGCCCGCCGTTCCCGAGAATCGGATTCGCACCTGAAGAAGTAAACCGCATGCCCCGCCCAGGCTTGGTTAAGCTCGGCACGGGATCGCGGCGACCCGTAGGCCGCGACCTTCCTCGACGGAAAGGGCGTTCGACGATGGCGTGGACCTGGCGGTACCACGAGGCCGACGGTGCCGACGCGCTCGCGGGGGACCTCCCCTCCGAGTCGTTCACCTCGCGCGGGGACGCCGAGAGCTGGCTCGGCGAGAACTGGCAGGAGCTCACCGAGGGCGGGGTGGACCGGGTCGTCCTGCTGGAGGACGACCAGAAGGTCTACACGATGTCCCTGGAGCCCGCCGAATGAGATGACACGAAGCCCCGGCCCTCCGAGAGGGCCGGGGCTTCGTGCTCGCGTGTCGTCTCGGGTGCCCGTGGAACGGGAACCTTCGGCCGCTGCGTGAACGTCCTCGTTCCTCGGACGGTCACTCCGCCGGCCTCCAGAACCCCGTGGGCGGCCTCGCGACCTCAGGCCACGGAAGAGCACACGAAGAACAGGCCTCAGGCGCGGATGTCCTCGGGGCTGCGGGTGAGCGTCGGGTCGCGGTCGACGCTGTCACCGAGGACCTCGTCGATCCGGGCGAGCAGTTCGGCGTCCAGCGTCACCCCGGCCGCCTTGACGTTGTCCTGCACCTGTTCGGGCCGGGAGGCGCCGATGATGGCGGTGGACACGTTGTCGTTCTGCAACACCCAGGCGACCGCGAGCTGGGGCAGGCTCAGACCCGCCTCGGCGGCGATCGGGGCCAGGTTCTGCACCCGCTCCAGCAGCTCCCGGTCGTCGACGCGGTCGGCGATGAAGTGCTTGCTGTCGGGGTCCGTGGCCCGGGTGCCCTCGGGCAGCGGCGCGCCCGGCTTGTACTTGCCGGTGAGGATGCCGCCGGCGATGGGCGACCACACGACCTGGCCCAGACCCTCGCGGCGGGACAGGGGGACGACCTCCGACTCGATGACCCGCCACAGCATGTTGTACTGCGGCTGGTTGGAGACGATGCGGTCGAACCCGGACTCGTCGGCGATCTTCAGGGCCCGCTCGATCTGTTCGGCGTTCCACTCGGAGACGCCCACGTGCAGCACCTTGCCCTGGCGGACCAGGTCCTCGAAGGCGCGCAGGGTCTCCTCCAGCGGGGCCCCGTGGTCGAACCGGTGGGCCTGGTACAGGTCCAGGTAGTCGGTGCCCAGGCGGCGCAGGGTGTCCTCCACGCCGCGGATGATGTGCTTGCGGGACAGGCCCCGGTCGTTCTTGCCCGGGCCCATCGGCCAGTAGACCTTGGAGAAGATCTCCAGACCGTCCCGGCGCTCGCCCTTCAGCGCCCGGCCGAGGACCTCCTCGGCCTTGCCGCGGGCGTAGACGTCCGCGGTGTCGAACGTGGTGATGCCGGCGTCCAGGGCGGCGCGAACGCAGGCGACCGCCGCGTCCTCCTCGACCTGGGAACCGTGCGTGATCCAGTTGCCGTAGGCGATCTCGCTGACGACGAGACCGCTCGTGCCCAGATGGCGAAAGTCCATGGCGAGCACTCTAGTGGGAGATCGTGTCCGTTCGCGAGGTTCGTCCGATCGCGTTGGGAACGCTCCCGTGCCTCCGGCGGGCCGGGAAGCCGGGAAAAGGTCGGGGGCCGGCGCTCGGCGCCGGCCCCGGGTGGCCGTAGGGGGATGCGAACACCCGTGGTCAGTGCGGGACGGGCGCCTCGCCGACCTTCACCTTGGGCTTGGGCAGACGCAGCCGGCGGAACTGGAGCTGGCGCATGGTCGCGTACCAGCCGATGCCGCGCAGCAGATCGTCGTTCGGGTAGTGCTCGGCGGTCAGGCGCTTGACCCGCCGCGAGGTGAAGACGCCCTCGGCCACCAGCGTCACCATCATCAGCGGCCACGCGACGTAGGCGACGCCGATCTGGAAGATCGGGTTGGGGATGAAGAGCAACATGATGATGCCGATCGAGAACGGCAGGAAGAACTCGCTGGCCGAACGGCGCGAGTCGACCAGGTCACGGGCGTACCGGCGGGCCGGGCCGAGGTCGGCCGGGCGGTAGAACCGGGCCTCGTCCTGCGGAACGCCCTTCAGGCCCCCGGAACTGACCTTGCTCACGCCTCGTTGACGATCGAGACGGGCGCGGTAAGCCTGGTAGGCCTCTTTGCGGGTCTCCGGGGCCTTGATCGGTTTGCGCGGGTTGGGCTCTGATTCCCTGCGCTTTGGGGTGGGGACACCCTTCTTGGGGGTATATCCCTTAGGTTGGGTGGCCTCAGAGGCCTCGGGGCTGGCGGATTCGGTGGACTGCGAATCCGTGTCTGCGGAAGCGGAGCGACGTCGGAACACACCCACAGGGTAGCCGGTCACAGCTTTATGGCGACCGCGGGCCAGACCGCGTAGGGTTGGGCGAAGCGCCCGCTGGGAACAGCCGATGTACGCACCGAGAAGGGGACGGCCACGCCGATGAGCGTGTTTCAGCGACTTTCGATGATCTTCAAGTCCAAGGCCAACAAGGCCTTGGACTCGGTCGAGGACCCCAGGGAGACCCTCGACTACTCGTACCAGAAACAACTCGAACTCCTGCAGAAGGTCCGACGTGGTGTGGCCGACGTCGCGACCTCCCGCAAGCGGGTCGAATTGCAGATACAGCAGTTGGAGCAGCAGTCCTCCAAGCTTGAGAACCAGGGCCGTGCCGCCCTGACGCAGGGGCGGGAGGACCTCGCCCGCGAGGCCCTGACCCGTCGCTCCGGTCTCAGCCAGCAGATCGACGACCTGCGTCAGCAGCACTCCAACCTCCAGGGCGAGGAGCAGAAGCTCACCTTGGCGGCCCAGCGCCTCCAGGCCAAGGTGGACGCGTTCCGCACCCGCAAGGAGACCATCAAGGCCACCTACACCGCGGCCCAGGCCCAGACCCAGATCAGCGAGGCCTTCACCGGCATCTCCGAGGAGATGGGCGATGTCGGCATGGCGATACAGCGGGCCGAGGACAAGACCGCGGAGCTCCAGGCCCGTGCCGGGGCCGTCGACGAACTGCTCGCCTCCGGCGCGCTCGACGACGTCACCGGCTCCGGTCCCCGCGACGACATCCAGGCCGAGCTCGACCGCATGGCCAGCACCACCGGTGTCGAGGCCGAACTGGAACGGATGAGGATGGAGCTGGGCGGCGGCAGCGCCACCCCGCAGATCGAGCGGGGCAACGGCACCACCGGTCGTGGGGAGGGCGCGTGATCGTCCGCATCATGGGTGAGGGACAGCTCGACCTCACCGACGCCGACCTCGACCTGCTCAACTCCTTCGACTCCGCCCTGGAGTCGGCGATCGAGGCGGGCGACGAGGACACCTTCCGCAAGGCGCTGCACGACCTGCTGGCCAAGGTGCGCGAGCACGGCACACCGCTGCCGCCCGACGCGCTGGAGCCCTCGCAGTTCATCCTTCCGCACGCCGAAGCCGGCATGGACGAGGTCCGTCAGATGTTGCAGGACGACGGCCTCATCCCGGGCTAGGGGACCCGGACCCCCGCGGTCCGACCCCCGTACCCGGACCGACCGACCGGGCCCGCCTCCACCGTCCGGGCGGGACCGGCCCGGTTCCTGCGCGCGCACATCGCACCGGGGCCGCCACGACCTTTCCGCGTCGTGGCGGCCCCGGCGTGTTCACGTCTTCTCTTCACCCTTTTCTCACCTTCGCGAACTAGACTCCGAATCGTCCCGACCAGGGGAGGACGTAACGCATGGCGGGTTCCAGATTCGCACCGGACCGAGGACTGACGGGTCGGATGGCCCTCACCATGTTCCTGCTGGTCCTGGTGTACGTGGCGTTCATCGTCGGTCTCGTCGCGGTGGGGCTGAACATCTGGCTGGTCCTGATCATCGTGGCCGCGTTCGCGCTGTTCAGCTACTTCTCCTCCGACAAGATCGCCATGTTCGCGATGGGCGCCAAGGAGGTCACCCCCCAGCAGGCCCCCCAGCTGCACGCCCTCATCGACCGGCTGTGCGCCATGGCCGACATGCCCAAGCCCCGGGTCGGCATCGCCGACACCGACGTCCCCAACGCCTTCGCCACCGGGCACAGCCAGAAGACCGCCGTCGTGTGCGTCACCACCGGGCTGCTGCGTCGGTTGGAGGGACCGGAGCTGGAGGCGGTCCTGGCCCACGAGCTGTCCCACGTCGCGCACCGCGACGTCACGGTCATGACGGTCGCCGGGTTCCTGGGCATCGTCGCCGGGTTCCTCACCCAGGCCGGACTGCGCTTCGCCGTCTTCGCCGGCGCGAGCCGCGGTGGCAACAACAACGGACCCGCCCCGGCCGTGGTCGCCCTGCTGGTGGTAGTGGTCAGCGCCATCGCCTGGGGGCTGAGCTTCCTTCTCACCCGGGCGCTGTCGCGCTACCGGGAGCTGGCGGCCGACCGCGCCGCCGCCCACCTCACCGGCCGCCCGTCGGCGCTGGGCAGCGCCCTCACCAAGATCACCGGCGACATGGCCCGCATCCCGAGCCGGGACCTGCGGCAGGTGGAACCGTTCAACGCCTTCTTCTTCGCCCCCGCCTTCGCCAAGGGGTTCAGTCTGAACAGCCTGATCGCCACCCACCCCCCGGTGGAGAAGCGGTTGGAGCAGCTCTCGGAGATCTCCCGCCAGTTGGGCCGGGGGGCCTGAGCACAACGATCCCGATGGGAGTCGAGACATCGTGAGTTTCTGGCGGGCCCTGCTGGGCCGATCCGAGCCGGTCGAGCCCGACCTGGACGCCCTGTTCGGGCTGCCGTCGGCCGCGGTCACCCTGCGCGCCTCGGCCGGATTCCGGCCGACCGGGACCGGGTCGGTGGCCTTCCGCTCGGCGGAGGGCGCGGCCTTCGCGGATCTGGAGAAGGACATCACCGCGCTCCTCGACGTCGGGGACGGGCCGCCGGTCGGTCAGGTCACCGACGAGTACGGGTACACGTGGCTGGTGGTGCGCTCCGACCACCCGCCGGCGGAACAGGGCGAGGTGACCGATCCCGACATCACGGGGCTGGTCACCTCACTCCACGCGGTCAACTCCACCCTGGAGGAGAACGGGTACGGGCCCTCGCTGCTGTGCTCGCTGCTGGGGTTCACCGATGGGCGACGTTCGCTGGCCCTGGTCTACCTCTACAAGCGCGGTACCTTCTACCCGTTCGCACCGCTGCCGGGGCAGCGGCGGGACAACGCCCTGGAGCTCCAGGCGGAGGCGGCCATCGGCGGGGACCTGCCGATGGAGGCCGATCGGTCGCGTTGGTTCCCGGTGTACGGGGCACCCGGTCTCTGATTTTCACATAATGGAATTAAAAATCCATAATGTGAATTTTTTTGATACCGAACCCTGGTGCCGGGCCACGTGACGCAGCACACCGAGCACGTGCGCATCGTGATCGCACCGGACACGTTCGCCGGAACCCTGAGCGCCTCGGAGGCCGCCCGGGCCGACGGCGCCCGCACCGTCGTGGTCGGCCCGGGTGTCGGTTCCGCCAACGACGCCGGCACCGGGCTGCTCGCCGCCCAGGGCGCCGCCTCCGCCGATCCCCTCTTGGGACGGCGGAGCCCCGGTGGAAGCCGACGGGGTCGACCTCGCTCCCGGCACGGGCCGCCGCCTCGGGGAGCACCGAGACCCACGTCCTCGCCGAGCCGGCCGGATCGGTGGCGGCGGCGATGGAACGCCCCGCCGAGGAACCGCGCTCTCCGGCCGCCGGCGTGGTCCGCCGGGCGCGCTGATCGGCCCCGACGCGCGGTGTGGTGGCCGGGCCGGATGGGTACCCTGGTGGAACACGCGCAAGTCAGCCCGTACCGGACCCTCGCCAGGGTCCGCGAGGTCGGACGGACACGGTGGCGGCGCGTTGGAATGCGGCGCCGGCGCCGGGCGTTGGCATCCGTTGAAGAGGACATCCGTTCTTAGGACGGGGCCAGTCCGGGGCCGCGGGCGCAAGCGGGCCGCAACCCCTTTCCATGAGGAGCTTTACACGATGACGGTTCAGAGCGAGACCACCGAGGGGATCAACCTCACGGACGACGCGTCCAACAAGATCCGGGCTCTGCTTGAGCAGGAGGGCCGGGACGACCTGCGCCTTCGCGTCGCGGTCCAGCCCGGCGGTTGTTCCGGTCTGCGCTACCAGCTCTACTTCGACGAGCGCGAGCTCGACGGCGACGTCGTCACCGACTTCGGCGGCGTCGAGGTCGTCACCGACCGGATGAGCTCCCCTTACCTCATCGGCGCGACCATCGACTTCGTCGACACCATCGAGAAGCAGGGCTTCACCATCGACAACCCCAACGCCACCGGTTCCTGCGCCTGCGGCGACTCGTTCAACTAGGGCGCTCTCCGTGGAGGTCCCCCGTCGTGCGGCGGGGTGGGCGTCCGCGCAGGACACGCCCCCGGCCCACCGCGGCCGGCCCGCGGCCGGCCGGTGGGCCCGTGAGGGAGGGCGGACCCGGTCCGCCCTCCCTTCGTCGTGCCCGGGCGCGGTCCCTCCTTCCGGCGGGAGTGAGGGGCCGGATACCCTGGGTCGGTCCGAGCGGGCGCGTCGTCGACGTGCCCGGAACCACGTCCGGTCCCCGACCGGTGCGTCCCGAGCAAGGAGCCCCCGTCCCGTGCGTATCGCGGTTGCCGGATCCATCGCCACCGATCACCTGATGTCCTTCGAGGGGCGGTTCGCGGAGCAGATCATCCCCGAGCAGATCCAGCAGTTGTCCCTCTCCTTCCTCATCGACGAGCTGGACGTCCGACGCGGCGGCGTCGCCGCCAACATCTGCTTCGGACTGGGCGGGTTCGGGCTGTCCCCGGTCCTGGTCGGCGCGGCCGGTGCCGACTTCGAGGACTACCGCGCCTGGCTGGACCGCCACGGCGTGGACACCTCCCACGTCTACATCTCCGAGCTTCGGCACACCGCCCGGTTCATCTGCACCACCGACCGCGACCAGAACCAGATCGCGTCGTTCTACGCCGGCGCCATGGCCGAGGCCCGCAACATCGAGCTCCAGCCGATCGCCGATCGCCTGGGCGGACTGGACCTGGTGCTCATCGGCGCCGACGACCCGGCCGCCATGGTCCGCCACAGCGAGGAGTGCCGGGCCCGGGGCATCGCCTTCGCCGCCGACCCCTCCCAGCAGCTCGCCCGGATGGAGGGGCCGCAGGTGCGCACCCTCATCGAGGGGGCGACCTTCCTCTTCACCAACGAGTACGAGAAGGCTCTGGCCGAGCAGAAGACCGGCTGGTCCGACACCGAGGTCCTGACCAAGGTCGGCACCCGCATCACGACCCTCGGCGCCAAGGGCGCCCGGATCGACCGCGAGGGCGAGCCGAGCGTCCACGTGCCCGCCGCCGCCGTCGGCGACCTGGTCGACCCCACCGGCATGGGCGACGCCTTCCGCGCCGGCTTCCTGGCCGCCCACTCCTGGGGCCTGGCCCTGGAGCGCGCCGCCCAGGTGGGCAACGCCACCGCCGTCCACTGCCTGGAGGTCGACGGCCCTCAGGAGTACATGCTCACCGGCGCCTCCCTGTTGGAGCGTTTGGAGCGTTCCTACGGTGCGGAGGTCGCCGCTGAGGTCCGCCCGTTCGTCTAGGTCGTCCGGACCCCGTAGAGTAGATCGTCGTGACCCCGTGTCCCGAGCACTCGCGTGCCCGGGACACGATTCGCACGGATCCCCACCGCCTCGTTCGGTGGATCCTCCGTGCCCGCCGATGCGCTGAAACGCGTGTCGGTGTATCGCCCGAACCGTCAGCGCAGGGTCACCGCGACGGTGGGGAACCCGCTCCGGTCCACGTCCGACGGACGTGCCCGGAGCCCGGGCGTCCACGGGACGCCTCCCAGTTCTAGGTCAGCCTTACCTGGGATTCCCCGCATTCCCCGTGAAAGGACATTGCATGCGCTACACCGGACCCAAGGTGCGGTTGTCGCGGCGCGCCGGAATGCCGCTGACCCGTAAGGCGGTCAGCTACTTCGAGAAGCGCCCCTACCCGCCCGGTGAGCACGGCCGTCGCGTTCGCCGCAACAGCAGCGACTTCGCCGTTCGCCAGGCCGAGAAGCAGAAGGTGCGCTGGTACTACGACCTGACCGAGAAGCAGCTGCTCAGGATCTACGAGAACGCCAAGAAGCGCACCGGCCGCACCGGTGAGGAGATGCTCGCCGAGCTGGAGCTGCGTCTGGCCACGGTCGTTCTGCGCGCCGGTCTCGCCGCGTCGATCTACGCCGCGCGTCAGTTCATCAACCACGGTCACGTCACCGTGGACGGCAAGAAGGTCGACATCCCGTCGTACCAGGTCAAGCCGGGCCAGATCATCGCGGTGCGGGAGAAGTCCCGCAGCATGGTGCCGTTCGTCGAGGCCGCCGAGGGCGTCCACGCCGACGACAAGATCGCCGGTTACCTGGCGGTCAGCCACAAGGACCTGCGCATCGCGGTCGTCGACCGCCCCAAGCGTGAGCAGATCCCGGTGCCCTTCGACGAGCAGCTCGTCGTCGAGTTCTACGCCCGCTAGCACCCCCGTGGACGCCCTCGCGGGTGTCCCGTGCGAGCACGCGAAGGCCGCGTGGACCCCGTGTCCGCGCGGCCTTCGCCGTGTCCGCGTCATCCCGGAATTCGGCGTGTCCTAATCGTTACGCCAACGGAACCGGAACCGGGAACGGCTCAGTACATGCGGCGGATGTGAAACGCGCTACCCCGGGCGAGGGGCACCTCCGCGACGAATTCGTGCATCTTCATCCGGCACCATGCCGGGATGTCCGCCTTGGCGGCGGGGTCGTCCGCGGTGACCGCGATGACCCCTCCGATGGGCACTTCGTGCAGCCGCCGGGCCACCCAGATGATCGGGATCGGGCACTTGCGGCCCACCGCCTCCACGATCACCGACGGCGCCGTCGGCCGCGGGATCGGCCGTCGATCGGACACGGGAACCCCCTGTGCGTTGTCGTTCCGTGTCCCAATCTTGACCCGTCCCGCGCGGTAAGGCGAACCCGGTTAAGGGTGTCGTGAACCCAGCGATACGCTCACCTTGTTCTCTCCTCGTGAGACGCCTCCGGGCCGCCCCCGCAGTGGACGCGGGCACCGCCCGGGACCCGCTCAGGCGGGTCGGCGACCTCATGGAGGAGGGCCCGGGGGAACGCCGGGCCGCGCCTCGCCGTCCGCCGGGAGGGGTCATCCCCGACGGGGCCGACGGGCCCGGCTCCACGGACCACCGAGTGTCCCGTACACGGGCCTTCGGCAACACGCTGACCAGGCAAGCCCATGAACGGGACCCTGGGCGGTTCGCGATAATGTTTCCCCCTGACAAGCTTTGGATACTTAGGCCGCCCGTGGAGATCCACGGGCTACACCGCTGGGAAGGCAATCCGTGAGTCCGACCCGCCAAGAAAATCGGCGTTCAAGTCTGCGCCGATGGGCACCACGCGGCGCCGCGCTCGCCGTGTTGGGGCTGGCCGCGACCGGCTGCGCGTCGAACGAGCTCACTCGTTTGGGCATGCCGGAGCCGATCACCGAGCAGGCCGAGCGTGTTCTCTCGCTCTGGCAGGGTTCCTGGGTGGCGGCTTTCGCGGTCGGCATTCTCGTGTGGGGACTGATCATCTGGTCGGTCATCTTCCACCGCAAGCGCTCTGAGCAGCTGCCGCCCCAGGTGCGCTACAACATGCCCATCGAGGCGCTCTACACCGTTCTTCCGATCGTCGTGGTCGCGGTGCTCTTCTACTTCACCGCGCGCGATCAGAACTACCTGCTGGACACCGAGCAGGAGGCCGACGTCCACGTCGAGGTCGTCGCCTTCCAGTGGGCCTGGCAGTTCAACTACCTGGACGCCCCCAAGGAGGAGGGCGGGCAGGTGCTGTTCTCCGAGGTGGGCATCCCCAACCCGGACGGCACCGCCGACCCCTCCACCCAGGCCACCCTGGTGCTTCCGGAGAACGCGGTCGTCCACTTCGACCTCCACTCCCCGGACGTCATCCACTCGTTCTGGGTCCCGGAGTTCGGGTTCAAGATGGACGTCATCCCCGGCCGGGACAACGCGTTCCAGGTGAACCTGGGTGACGACACCGCCGGTGAGTACATCGGCCGATGCGCCGAGCTGTGCGGTGTGGACCACACCCGCATGCTCTTCAACGTCCAGGTCCTGTCCGAGGGCGACTACGAGTCCTGGGCCACCGAGCAGGAGCAGGCGACCGAGGCCGCCGAGACCGAGGCCGCCGAGACCCCCGACACCCCGGACTCCGGCGAGGACACCGGCGCCGAGGGTTCCAATGCCGAAGGCACGGGCTCCGGCGCCGACGAGGCCGAGGAGACCAACGAGTAATGAGCACGACCACCACCCCGACACACACCGAAGGCCAGGGGGCGACGACCCACAAGGGCTCGAAGATCGTCAGCTGGCTGACGTCGACCGACCACAAGGTCATCGGGTACATGTACCTGATCACCTCG
>NZ_JARBUT010000017.1 GCF_028882275.1 Nocardiopsis sp. N85 | reverse complement strand
GTTGGTGCCGAACTGCAGCTCGAACCCGTCGACCGTGGTCTGTCGGTTCGGTGGCCTCATCACACCGGCGTTGTTGATCAGGATGTGGATCGGCCGTCCCTCCTCACGCAGGGTGTCGCCGAGGGTCGCGACCGAGTCGAGGGAGGACAGGTCGAGGCTGCGCAGCGAGACCTCGGCGTGGGGTGTCGCGCTCCGGATCTTCGCGAGGGCGGCCTCGCCCTTGCCCGGGTTGCGGACCGGCATGATCACCTCCGCACCCGCGGCGGCCAGCCGCGCGGCCATCCCCAGGCCCATCCCGTCGCTCGCACCGGTGACGACGGCGCGCTTTCCGGACAGGTCCGGCACGGTGATGTCGATGGGTCGACGTGACATCGTTCTGCTCCTTCAGGTCGTGGTGGTGGGTTCGTCGTCGAGCTTCCGTCGCCGGGGCGATCCGGAACCCTCGATCCGCGCGGGCGATCCCGGTGTAGGCGGACCTGACACGGGCCCGGCGGTGATCACCGAATCGCGTCGCCCGCCACGGGCGGGGACCGACCGCTGACCGGCCCGGTCGGCTTCGGCTCCCCGGATTCCGCTCGGGCCTCGGCACCGATCCTGGGTGGGGGGCGCGGACCTATCCAGGGCCTCCCGATCACAGGCTCGCCAGGCCACCTCTGCGCTCTTTACGGGGGGATCGGCGGGCCGTGGATACCTCCGTCCGCAGGCGGTAGACAGGCGGTGGGAAGCAAGACGGCACCCCAGAAGGAGAAGCGCGTGATCGATCGCCCCGGGCTGGCGGAGTTCCTCCGCAACCGGCGTCAGGCACTGCAACCGGAGGACGTCGGCCTGCCGCGCGGGCGGCGCCGCAGGACCGACGGGCTGAGGCGTGAGGAGGTCGCGTCGCTGTGCCACATGTCGGTCGACTACTACTCCCGCCTGGAACGGGAACGCGGTCCTCAGCCGTCGCACCGGATGCTCGCCTCGATCGCCCAGGGGCTGCACATGTCGCTCGACGAGCGCGACCACCTGTTCCGCCTGGCCGGCCACAACCCGCCCCCCAGGGGCACGTCCAACGATCACATCGGCCCCGGGCTCCTGCGCGTGCTCGATCGCCTGGACGACACACCCGCCGAGATCGTCACCGAACTCGGGGAGACCCTGCGACAGTCCCCGATGGGCGTCGCGCTGACCGGGGACACGACGCGGTACACGGGGCCCGCTCGCAGCGTGGGGTACCGGTGGTTCACCGACCCCGCCGCCCGACGGATCCACGCCCCGGAGGAACACCCCTTCCTGACCCGGATGTACGCTTCGGGGCTGCGCGGACTCGTCACCCTCCGCGGTGCGCAGTCCCGCGCCGCCCACCTGGCCGAACTGCTGCTGGCCCGTAGCGAGGAGTTCCGGCGGGTGTGGGACGACCACGAGATCGGGATACGCCCCCACGACGTCAAACGCTTCGTCCACCCCGAGGTCGGCGCGCTGGAGCTGACCTGCCAGCGGCTCCTCGACCCGGACCAGGCCCACTTACTGCTGGTCTACACCGCCATCCCCGGCACCGAAAGCCACGAGAAACTCCAGATGCTGTCGGTCATCGGCGCTCAGACGCTCCACTGACTCCGGGGGCCGGATGCGACCGCGACACCCGGTTTCCCAAGGGCCTCAGCCAGGCGGCCCTGGCGGCCCGAGCCGGTGTCGTCCGCTCTTGGCCGACCCGCGTCGAGGCCGGCCGCCGCGGCGCCGGATCCAAGCCCCTGCTCCGACTGCCGGCCGCTCTGGACCTCACTCCGACCCTGCGGTCGAACGCTGATGCCGACGCAGCCGAGCCCCGACCGATCTCGTGCAGGACCGCCACACGTTGGCCTCGGGACTTTCCTCCGGATGATCGCGCGCGTGTCCCAGGAGGACACGCCGGGTCCACCGCCGCTGGAGGCTGTTGACGCCCTTGTCGACATGCGCCTCTGCCCCAAGCCCGCCCGGAGGCACCACGGGCACGCACGGCCTCGGCTGTCCAGGATGGTTTCGGAGAGGTAGCGGTGGGCGGCCTCCGCCACGGGGGCTCCACCACCGTGGGTGCGCCATCGGTTCGTCCGCGGTGTCTCCCAGGGCCCTGGGCCTCGCGGCGGCTCAGGCCGCACGGCGCCGACTCCGTGATCGCGCACGGGAACGCGGTGGCGGATCACCGGGGCCTGTCCGAAAGCGCCTTGTCCCAGGACCCCGACCGGGCCGAAAGGGAGCGGATGAGCGCCCGGATCCCCCTCGCCCCCTACACGCGTGCCGGGTGGTGCACACCATATGAGCGGTCGAAGGCCCTCCACGTCATCGACCGCGGCCGGGCACGCGGGCCATCGTGGGCGCCGGCGCGGCCCGTGTACCCGGCCTCGGTCGGTCACTTCTCCGGGGCGGGGGCGATGGGCCGGTCGGCCGGGTCGGTTCGCCGGCGGCGGAGCAGGACCGTCGCCGCGCCGATCGCGATGAGCGTCACCAAGGCGAGCGCGATCCATCCCGCGCCGATCTGCTGGAGAAGTCGGGCGAGTTCGCCCTGCCAGCGCACCGCGGCGCCCACCACCGGGTCGGTGCCGGCGGCGCCGGCCAGGACCCTCAGCTCGAACCATCCGTAGTAGGTGACGTAGGCCCCGGCCAGGACCAGCAGGGCGCCGCCGGCGCGGGTCACGTACGGCAGGGCCGAGCGCAGCCGGGCGGCCACGGACTGCCGGGCCAGGGCGACGGCCACGGTGAGGGTGCCCACGACCAGGCCCATCCCCGCCGCGTAGGTCGCGAACACCCCCACCATTCCCAGCGCGCTGGTGGTGCGCAGGGCGCTGGTGGTCAGTGCCAGGAACGGGCCGATGGTGCAGGACAGGGACGCGATGGCGTAGGTGACGCCGTAGGCGGCGGCCCAGCGAAGGGAGCGGACCGGGCGGCCCGGCGAGGGCCGGGGCATGAGGAACCCGATCTCGCGCCCGGCCAGCAGCCATGCGCCCATGCCGACCAGAGCGATCCCGATCACCACGGTGGCCCAGGGCAGGTGGCGTTCCAAAGACAGGGCGAGCGGGACGGCCACCAGCCCGAAGACGGCGAACACGGCGGTGAACCCGCCGGTCATCGCGAGTGTGGTGGTCAGGGCCCGTCCCAGCGGGCGCAGGCGCCCGCCGCCGGTGTCGTTGTCGTTGTCGGAGGCGACCAGCAGTGCCAGGTAGCCGGGGAGCATGGCGAACCCGCATGGGTTGAGGGCGGCCAGCATGCCCGCCACCAGCGCGATCGCGTACGGTAGCTGGCTCATTCGGCGAGGAGCCCGTCGCGTACGTGGGCGTCGAGGTCGGCGTCGGTCAGGGTGCCGGCCACGGTCTCGAAGGTGCCGTCGGCGTTGACGAACGCGAACGCGGGCTGGCCCACCACGCCGAAGTCCGACCAGATACCGCCATCCTCGTCGATGATGTGCGTCATGTGGTCGGTGTCGGTGTCGGAGGTGAAGGCGCGCATGTCCTCGACCTCGCCCAGCCCGGCCACACCGACGAAGTCCACCTGTCCCTCGTAGCGCTCGGCGGCCTCGGCGACGCCGCCCGCCTCGCCCCGGCACACGCTGCACCAGGGGGCCCAGAACCAGAGCACCACGGGTTCGCCCGCCAACGTGGTGGAGGCCAGGTCCTGCCCGTCCAGGGTCGGGGCGTCGAACGCGGGCAGCGCGGACTCCACCGTCTCGGACTCGGAGCCGGTCTCGGTCTCGGGTCGTGCCTGCTGGGCCGTGCTCGTCTCGGGCTCGGGCGGGGACTCGGGCTCGGGGGCCGAGCAGGCCGCCAGGCCCAGGATCGCGACCATGGCGGTCGCCGCGGCGGTGAAGGAGCGGGGGTTCGTTTTCATCATCACCTCAGGATGTCGTTGTCGGGGTAGAAGGTCGCCCATGCGAACCAGAACGTGTCCACGTGGTCGACCGGGGTGGGTTCGCTGCCCGCCGGTTCACCGTCGACGGCACGGCTTGAGACGTTACGGCGGCTCCCGGTCCGGTCGTCGGTGAAGAGGCCGCCGTCCCGCTCGAAGGCGAGCTCTCCACTGTCCAGGACGGTGAGGAAGACGTCGGCGGCGGTTGTTCCGCGGCCCTGCGCGATGACCGCGTCGTCCAGAGCGGAGAAGGCCCCGGGTCGGGCCCGCACGGTCACGGGCTCCCCGTCTGCCTCGGCGGCCACCGCACCCTCTTCCGGAACACGCTTCACGGGCAGGGCGAGCGCCCAGGCCCCGGTTCCGACGCCGCGGGTCTCGGCGGGCAGGCGCGGGTCTGCGTCCCCGTCCAGCAGGAACGGTTCGCTGTCGGGGTCGTCGCAGCCGACGTAGGGGTTGCGTCCGTGGTCGTGGCCGGTGTCCTGGCCGAGGACGGCCCCGTCGAGGCGGTCGGCCCGCCAGGGGTCGGCCCGCCACGTCCACGCCCTTTCCGGGGCCGGGTGCGATCCCGCCCGTACCACCGGACCACCAGCCTTCCTTGTTCGTTCACCACGGGATTCGGATCAGAGAGGCACCAGGAGACCGCGCCCGCGATTCCGTGATGTTTTCGTTATCAAAAGCCGTATCGCCCTCCCCGGATCGGCCCGGTGTCCTTCAACCGGGCGACGCCGCCCGCGTCCTCGAACGCCGGTTCGTCCAGGGCGGCCGGGCCGCCGCCGACCGGCCGGTCCACGTCCACCGGCGGACCCGGCAGGCCGGGAGCGGCGGGTTCCTCCAACGCCGAGAGGACGTTCTCGACCGGACCGGATCCCGGTGTGATCGGTGACGAGGGCGGGCGTTCCTGCTGCGCGGCGGGCGCCGCGCGGCCGACGGCGGCCGGTACCAGGGGCCGTGACCGAGGGCCCGCGCACAGGGCCCGCCCCTCTCCCGGCCCCGTATGTCCCCACCTCTTCGACGCCGCCGCGCTCCCGGTACGTGTGCTCCGAGTCCGGCACCGTCCACGCGTGTCCTTCAGAGGATCAGCGCCGGTTCGGGTGTGGGCGGTCGGTGCTCTTCCCTGGGGCACAGGGCATCCTTCGCACAGTGTTCCGCCGCCCATGGGCGGGCATTGACCTTGAAGGCCTGCTGATGGCCTGGTGGCCACCTTTGGATCAAAAGGAATGGCGCTCTGAGAGCGTGGATACCGCAACCGCGATCCGGTCGAAAGCGGCCCCATGAATCGATGGGCTCCCACGGGGTTCTGGGGGAAGAACTGAGGGCCGGAGCAGGTCCGGTGGGAGTCCTGGAACCGAACATGCGTCCGATCCGCACACAAAACGGCCCCGAACCGCGTTTCCGCTGTTCAGGGCCGCAATGCCACTGTCTCATGGTGGCGCACTCGGGAGGATTCGAACCCCCAACCTTCTGATCCGTAGTAATCGGATGATGGGATGAATACCCGCAGGTCAGAGCCTTGCACCGCCGGTCCGGCTCCGTACTTTTCCACGTATGTGCCACACCGCCGCGATCGGTGTCCCGAGTGGGTCTCCAGCGCGCTCCCTGCTCGGCGCGGCAGAGCCTGCACGGTCCGCCGCAGCCATGCCCCTCGCCTTCGCTGACCGGCATCAGATGGTGCCCGCGGGCCGCCTCGAAGGGCCCTTCCTGCACCGCGACCTCTCTATCACACGAAACCACAGAACCTCGCCAGTAGGGCGAGAGTGTTGTTTCGTGCGGACGCCCCATGCGCACCGACTCTCTCCGACACGGCATGGAACACGGCCGCCGGAGCAGCATCGGAAAGCAACGACCATCGGTCGGCCAGGACCTTCGAAGCCCCGAACCGGACAAGCACACTTCCCGGACGGGGATCCGTCGCCGCTGGCTCCGCCGGTGGAATGCCGGGAAGTAGTCGGTGCCGGGCCCGTCGGCCCGAAAGCATCTTTCTGGCGACTCACACGGAGACGAGACGGACCCGGTCGCCGCAGAGCTTGGTCATGTCGTCGATGTCGGAGGTCAGCATGACCACGGGACGGTGCTGCCGGAGCGCGGTCTCGGCCACGGCCGCGTCGATGGCGTACGTGTGGCCGTGCAGCCCGGCCCCCATCAACAGCGCCGAAGCGGCCTTCGCCTCCTCGTCGCCCACCGGGACGGTGCGCAAACCGGACAGCACCCAGTTCAGTCGGGCCTTGTTCGTACGGGTGTGCACGGCCTCGATGATGGTGAGCGCGCAGATCACCACCTCCATGCCGCGCGAGCGCGCCTCGGCGACCAGGGCCACCACGGTCTCGTCATCGGCGAGCAGCTTGGAGAGCCCTTCGCTGTCCAGGACCAGTGTCCCCTCGTGGCTCAGCCGACGGCGGGCCACTGGTCCTCCTCGGCGAACACCTCGTCGAAGACCTGCCGCGCCCGCAGCCTCGCCTGCTCGGATACCGGGCCTTTGCGACTCTCGTAGTCGGCCAGGTACTCGTCCAGCACCTGTCCCCGCAGTTCCCGCTCGACGGCCGCGGCGATGAACGCGGAGAACTCCCGTTTGCCGACCCGGGTCCGGATCGCCTCCGCGGTCCCCTCGGGCAGGGAAAGACTGACCCGGGTCGCCGGCCCTTCACCGATGCTGTACGTCGTCTCGGACATGATGCTGATTGTGTCAAACAAGTAGGAAACCAACAAGCGCCCACAGGGCCGCCCTGGTCGTCGACGATGGTCGACACGACGCCGCTCACAAGGGTCCGCTGTTTCCCTGGTGCACTGTCCTTGTGCGATGACGGTCTCCGTGTGTCCTCGTTCGAGGACGAACCTCGAAGGTCCTCGAACGAGGACAACGGAAAATGTGGTGCCGAAGGAGTTCGTCCCGACGCGGCGACCCAAGCTCGGTACTTCGGTGCGAGATACCCGGTTCCCCCTGGGGTTCAGATGGTCGGCCCTGGCGGCTCGTGCGGGCGTACTCCACTTGTGGCCGACCCACGTCGGGACCGGGCGTCCCAGCGCAGGACCTAATTCTCATTCTTCGAAGGCTTCGCCCGCTATCTCCCCGGCCACTGCTCTGAGAGCTTCGTCTACTGTACGAACAAGGCGGGGATGCGATGGCACGTGTTCTCGGATCGTGGTTCGGCCCTGGTCCGCGTTGGAACACCCCTGAGCCGGAATGGTCCACCTTGGTACAGCGGTGGTACACGGAGTCGGAAGGTGTGGAGCCTGTCCCATCGCCCCGGGTTGGCTCGCAGGATCGTGTCAGGCTGCCCGCTCACCCGCCGGGACGTGGGTTCAGTCGAATGGTGGCCACCACGGGGACGCGCACTCCCTGCTCGATCGCGGCCTCGCAGACGAAGGCCATCAGCCACCCGATCGCCTCACAGGACCACTCCGCCAGGTATCCCTCGAAGGTGGCGCGGTGTCCCTCAGTCTCCATGGCCGGGAAGTCGGGGATCCCGGGAGCCGGTCCGCGGGCCGCGTCCCGGTCGGTTACGGCGGTGATGTCGGTGAAGACCTGCTGGCGGATCTCGCACAGCCGCTCCACCATGGCCGGGGCGGCGTCGGAGGCCTCTGTGCCGGTGCCGGAGTCCAGACTCACCAGCACGGCGGTACGTGACCGGGCGGGTAGCTCGGCGAACCAGGCAAGTGCGCTCACGAGGTCGCCGTAGGCTCCTTCGTCGGGGCCGGGGGGCAGGTCCTGGAGGGGGACGAGGAGTTGGGCGGCCTCTAGGTCGAGGCGGCCCATGCGGTCGGCGACGGCCCCGGCGCAGTCCAGCATCTGCTGGGCGGGCACCGCCCGACGGGGCACGGCGGGTGGTTGCCGGGAGACCTGAAACCACAGCCGCCGGCTGTCCTCGTCGAGGGGGTCCAGGCCGGCGTCGTTCATGCCCCACAGCCCCGCTTCGGGCCTTCCGTCGTCGGGCGCGGCCAGCCATCGGCGGGTGTGGGACCGTGCGTGGAACAGGATGTAGGGGTCGGCGGTGGCGGGGTCGTACCAGGGGTGGGGCTCCAGGGTTCCGTGCAACGCACAGAACAGCGTCCCGTCGGCCATCGTGCCTCCCCGGCATCAGTTCCGGCAGTTGAGTGGGTTCTCTGTTTCGATGTACCTACGGAAGGGGTCATCGAAGATGCCCACCAGGTCGACATCGACGACACTCGCGCAGAAACAGGGCAACCCGCATGAGTCGCCGGACGACGTCGGCGCCGACTTCAGGGCGGCCTCGCGAGCGCGCCGGGCTCAACGAACAGGCGTTTGCGGACAACGTGTTCGACCATGATCGCCGATCGTGGCTTGTGTCGGCTCACTCGGGGCGTGTCAACACGTCCAGGAACTCATGGTTCACGAAGAGGCGTTCGCGACCGACCTTGACGTCGCGGAGAAGCCCCGCTTTGACCAGGGCGTGCAGCCAGGACGACGCGGTCTGGCGCGAGACCTCGCACCGGTCGGCGACAGTGTTGATGCGGCAGTAGGGCTGCTCGAACAGCACGGCCAAGAACCGCGCGTCCCGACCACCCAGGGTGGCGGCACGAGCCCGCTCGGCGATGTCCTCCTGGCACGTGCGGATGGCTCCGATCTTTCGCGTCGTCGACACTGCGGAGTCGCGGACGACGTCGAGCATGTAGAGGACCCATTCGATCCAGGCACCGTCAGCCGTCACGGCTCGCAGGAGCCGGTAGTAGTCGTTCTTGCGGGCGATGATGGCGCGTGAGAGATAAAGGATCGGATCGTGCAGTAGACCGGCCTCGATCAGCATCAGGATGTTGATGACGCGGCCGGTGCGTCCGTTGCCATCGTGGAAGGGGTGGATCGCCTCGAACCGGTAGTGGGCCACCGCCATACGCACCAGCGGATCGAGATCGTCCTCAGCGTGAACGAATCGCTCCCAGGCCGCAAGCTTCTCGCGAATGAGGTCGACGCCCTCGGGCGGGGCGTACACGACCTGCCGTGTGGTCGGGTTCGCGATGCGCGTGCCGGCCACCGTACGAATGGCCATCTCCCGCCCCTGCAACTCGGAGCAGATTCGGATAGCCGTCGCAGACGTGAGCGGCCGGTTCCTGATCGATTCGACTCCTGCGAACAGCGCGCTCCGGTAGCGCAGCGCCTCCTTGGTGGCGTGGTCTCCCCCGCCCGAGTCGGCGTGCTTGAACAGTTCATCGGCCGTGGTCACGATGTTCTCGATCTCGGAGCTGGCTTGCGCTTCGAGCAGCGGGACGGCGTGGATCAGGATGTTGGGGTTCGGCAGCAGTCGGCCGGCTTGGGCGAGTGTGGCCAGTGCCGTCCGGGCTTGGACGGTCGACTTGAGCACGGGCTTGGGTTCGAGGTCGAGGTCGGCCGGCGGCAGCGGGGGCAGATCGTTGAAGGGAACGTCGGGGTTCCAGGGCACGCGTCGACTCCTTCGACATATCCACGCCACGTGTTAAGAATCCTGGATGAACTTAACATTTTCTCGGGACGTGTCAGGTGTCTTGACACGTCCTCATCACGCGCGGTCCCGCGTTCGGGAGGTGTGTAGGCGGAGATCCGGGGTATCTGAGCTCTGGCATACCGGCAGGCCGCGAGCATGCCTCCCCATGCCGCGACGCCCGACCTACCCCTCTGGCCTGACCGATGAGCGGCGCGTGTTCCCCTCATCGGGTCGGTCCGGTACGAGACCGGTGCGTGCGGATTCATCCGGTGGGCGTGTGCGAGAACCGCAACGAGATCCGCCACCGGCCTACCGGCCAGCTCTCAGCGTCCCTGTCTGCCTGGTCGGATGCCTGGCCCGGGCGGCTGAACAGCGGCGGCCCACCCTTGGCGGGCCGCCCCAGCCCTGGGGTCGTCGGTCTCCGATCTGATCATGGTTCCTTGACAGCTTCGGTAGCCTGTCACTCGTGCCCATAGCATCACCGACGTCAGTGACGCCGCTCTGGATCAGAGCGGTTCTCACCATGCTGTTGGCCTTGGGCGTTGTGACCATTTCCCTGTGCCACCCCCACGCGGCCTCGGCCGCCGACGGGGTCGCGTCCCCGGTCGGGTCCAGCCACGCTTCTGAGCACGTGAGGGCTTCCTCCGACACCGTGCACAGCCATGAGCACGATGCGTGCGATGACGGCGCGGACGTCCTGTCGGACCAGCGCGTGGGATCGCTGTCGGCATCCACGCTGCTGGGCTCCGGCGTCTTCGCGTTCGTCGGCCCCCTCTTGCCTTCACCGCGCCCGGTCGCCGGTCACCGCGCCCCCTGGTACCAGCGCACCCTTCCGCTCGGCGGCACCAGGGCACTCGTGTCCCTGTGCGTGCGCCGGGTGTAGACAGGCCGACCCAGCACACCCGACCGCACACGCGCGTGTGCGTGTTCGCCTGTCGTGCGCGCGATATTCCCGGCGCCCCGAACGGTTCCGGACCAGCCGCTCTCTGAACGGCTGCCCTTGCCGACCGTTCGGCGACCCGGGCCGATCAGCGCGCCTCCGGCGCCCTCGCGCCGAGCACTCGCGCGCCGCCCCGACACCAGAGAGCTGCGCCGTGTCGGCCCCCATCTCAAGCTTTCCCCTGATTTCCGCGCTTCGGTGAGCGCGGTACCTGACTATGAGGCCTTCATGAAGAACGACCGCCGCACTGCTGCCAGAAAACGGATCTTCTCCGGTCTGGTCTTCACGATCATCGGAAGCCTGCTCCTTCCCTCCGCCGTGGCCCAGGCCGAACCCGAACCCACTCGTGAGGAGGTCGAGGAGCGGATCGAAGAACTCCTCCAGGAGTCGAGCACCCTTGTGCAGGAGTACAACAAGGCCGAGGAGAACCTGGAAGTCACCGAGTACAAGGCCGAGGAACTGGACGAGCAGGTCGGCTCGGAGGAGGAGCACTACGAGGAGCTCCAGACGAAGGTGGCCCGGCTGGCCAGCGCCAGCTACCAGTCCAACGACCCCGACTCGGTGCGGACCTCGCTGTTCGTCGACAACCCCGAGGAGATCTACGAGCAGTCCGCCGACCTGTCCTACCTCTCCGAGTCGAACAGGAGAGAGCTGGAGGCCTTCGCCGAGAGCGACGCGCGCCTGATCGCCCTCAAAGCCGAGGCCGAGCTCGCCCGCGATGAGGCCGCCGAGCTGTTGGAGGAATTGGAGGAGCAGAAGGAAGAGGTGGACTCCAGCCTCACCGAGCAGGAGGAACTCTTGGCCTCGTTCGGCGGGGAGAGCCCTGTCAACGCGGGTGAGACGGCCGCGGAGGGAGGGGACGCCCCCACCTACACCGGTTCGGCCTCGGGCAACGCGCGTGCCGCCATCGACTTCGCTTACAGCAAGATCGGCACACCGTACCTGTGGGGTGGAACGGGTCCCAACGGCTATGACTGCTCCGGACTGACGCAGGCCTCCTGGGGAGCCGCCGGGGTGAGCATCCCCCGAACGACCTACACCCAGTACGACCTGCCCAACCAGGTCTCGTGGGAGAACATCCAGCCCGGCGACATCCTGTTCTTCTTCCCCGACCTTGGCCACAACGGCCTCTACGTCGGAAACGGCCTGATGGTCCACGCCCCCAGCAGCGGTAAGACCGTCTCCGAGGTGCGGCTCGCCGACTACTGGGCGCAGCACTTCGTCGGCGCCCGGCGTCCCTGACGGGTGTCGGCCGAACCGAGATAGGAGGAGAGAGGGTGGAACACGTTTGCGCGGTCTTCGGCGTCTCGCTCCGGCGTCGTGGCGGATCGCGATCACCGAGGCCGCGGAGACAGTGGTATTACCCTGCGGCTATGCCGTTGTCCACGTCATGGCGGAGCCGTCGCGTAGGACTCGTTTGGGTGCGAATCCTGTTCCTGGCGGCGCTGGTGCTGGGCGTGGGCGCCATGCACACGCTCGGCCATCCGCATGAGGACGAGCACGGCGGAGGCCATGAGACGGTGGCCATGGCCATGGCCACGGCACCGGAGCCGGCCCACTCCGCCGTCGACACCGATCCGCCTCCCATGGATCCCACGTTGATGTGCCTGGCGATCGTGGCTGCCGCGATCACACCGCTGGGCGTGGCCGCGGTGGTGTTCCACCGTTGGCCCGAGGCGCCGCAGCGCGCGGTGTGCCTGCTTCGCCGATCCGTCCGGACCCTCTCTCCTCCACCCGGCGCCCTCTCTCTGACGCAGTTACAGGTGTTCCGCATATAGGAGGCCGATCGGCGGATGTCGACCGGCCGGTCCGAAAGCGACGTCTGTCGTGACACGTGCACCACAGCCGCTACGACGACGCTGGTTCGCGCGCGCGGCGAAATGACCACGGAGAGAGAAGAATCGACTATGAGCGTGTACAAGCGTGCCCTCGCCCCGGCGGCCGTCGCCGTCACTGCGGCCGTGTTCCTGGCCGCCTGCGGCGGGGCCGAGGACGGGTCGACGACCGGGGCGCCGGAGTCTTCCGAGCAGAGTGCGACCGAGTTCAACGACGCGGACGTCAGCTTTGCGCAGATGATGATCCCGCACCACGAGCAGGCCGTGGAGATGTCGGAGCTGGCCCAGACCCGGGCCGGTGAGGACGTCCGGGGGCTGGCCGCGGAGATCGAGGCGGCCCAAGGTCCCGAGATCGACCAGATGACCGGTCTGTTGGAGTCGTGGGGTGAGGAGCCCATGGACGACATGGGTGGAATGGACCACGGCGGCATGGACGGCATGATGTCCGAGGACCAGATGGCCGACCTGGAGCAGGCCGAGGGCGACGCCTTCGACACGATGTTCCTGGAGATGATGATCGAGCACCACGAAGGTGCCATCGCCATGGCCGAGACCGAGATCGAACAGGGTGCCGACCCTGAGGCCCAGGAGCTGGCGCAGGAGATCGTCGATGCGCAGCGAACCGAGATCGAGCAGATGAACGACATGCTCGGAACCGGTGGTGGCGACAGCGGCGCGGAGGAATCGTCCCCCGAGGATGACAGCCACAGCGGGCACTGACCCGCCCGTCGAGGGTGCCGGGCGGCCCGCCCGGCACCCGTTCCGCGTTGCACGATGTCCGGTGAGGGATGGGTACGAAGCAGTGAACTTGAAGAAGAGGCCTCGGCTGGCGGTCGCCGTCGTGGTGAGCGCGGGCCTGGTCGTCGCGTCGGCCGGGTGTACGTCGGCCGGTTCCGGCGGTGTGGGACAGGACGGGGACCCGGAATCCGCAGTGGTGGGCATCAAGCTGCCGACGGCGGTGTCGCACGTCCACGGGGTCGGGGTCGATCCCGAGACCGGTGACATCCTGGTCGCCTCCCACGAGGGCCTCTACGTCCTACCGGCTCCAGAGGGGTCGGGAGAAGAGTCGGTGGTGCCGGAGCGGATCGGCCCGGACATCGACCTGATGGGCTTCTCGGTCGCCGAACCGGGACGCTACGTGGCGAGCGGCCACCCCCACGAGGGTTTCGACATGCCGAACCCGGTGGGCCTGATCGAGTCCCGCGACGGCGGGGCGACCTGGCAGTCCCTCTCCAGAGCGGGGGAGTCGGACTTCCACGCCCTGGTCGCGAACGCCGAGCGCGTGGTCGGATTCGACGGCAGCCTCCAGGCAACCGAGGACGGAAGCACCTGGGAGACGCTCGACGACGGCATCGAACCGTTCTCCCTGTCGATGGCCGATGATGGCCGGACCGTCATGGCCACCACACAGGGCGGACTGATGCGCTCGACCGACGGCGGGGCGGCCTTCGCTCCCGTCGAGGGGGCACCGCCCCTGGCGTTGGTCGACTGGGTTCCGGACACGGAGGTCGTTTTCGGTGTGGCGCTGGACGGGAGAGTGCACCGAAGTGAGGACTCCGGTGTGACCTGGGAGTCGACCGGCCTGGTCGAGGGGGAGGCACAGGCACTCCACGCCGACGCCGAGCAGCTCGTCGTGGTCGCCGACCACAGGGTGACCCGGTCCACCGACGCCGGGGCCACCTTCCGTTCCTGGTGAGAGCTGGTCCTGGAAACAACTAAGGCCGGTCGGTGTCGCGTGCACGGCCGTGCGTGACACCGATGGGCCCTTTGCCCGTGTGTCCTGCCGAGGCGGTCCGCGCCGAGCGGCTTGCGCAGGTCGGCTCGGGCGCCGGTCGAACTCGACCATGCGGGAGATGCTCGGACCTGCCTCTCGACGCGGTTCGGTCTTTAAAGGTTGCGGGTCTTGCTGTCGCTACCGGTGGCCGTGTGCGCTCCCTTATCCGTGGTGTCGTTGCGGGCGCGCCAGTTGTCCGGTCTGGTCTGTCACCGGGTGTGTGGGATGGCCGGGGTCCCGGGCCGTCGCGGTCCGGGGCTTTCGGTGAGGCGGGTGGGGCGGACCTCGGGCGGAAGATGTCAAATCAAATGAGACATCGGTCTTGTCATGAAGTCTGTGGTGCTGCCTCCCGACGTTTGGCCGGGTCGTTGATCCACACCGTCTCGGGCAGCCTGGGTGGTTCCGGTCGGCGGGAGAACCGCTCCGGGTGGGCCGCGTACGCCTCGGCCAGAGTCCGGGCTCGCTGGTCACGGACCTGCTCGGCAGTACCGAAACGCACCGACGCCGGGGTGTGGCAACCGATCCCCGAATGGCGGTGCTCGTGGTTGTAGTAGGCCATGAAACCCTCCAACCACTCACGTGCGTGCGCCGGCGACGCGAACTCGCGCGGGTAGTCAGACACGTACTTGACCGTCTTGAACTGCGCCTCGGAGTACGGGTTGTCGTTGGAATTCTTGGGGCGGGAGTGCGACCGCTCGATCCCCAGGTCCAGCAGCAACCGGGACACCTCCTTGGAGGTCATCGCCGCGCCCCGGTCGGCGTGCACCACCCCGGGCGCCACCCCGTTCGCGGCGGCCAGATCGGCGATCAGCTCCGCGGCCCGCGCCCCGGACTCGGACCGCTCCACCGTGAACGCCGCCACGTACCGCGAGTAGATGTCGATGACCACGTAGGCGTGGAAGTACTCACCACGCCGGGGGCCTTTGAGGCGGGTGATGTCCCAGGTGAACACCTGCCCCGGTGCGTTCGCGCGCAGTTCGGGCACCGTCCTGGGCGGGTGGGTGGCCGTGCGGCGCCGCTCGCCGGCCTGGCCATGTCCGCGCAGGATCCGGTACATGGTGGAGACCGAGCAGTGGTAGCGGCCCTCGTCCATCTCCCGGGCCCAGATCTGGGCGGGCGGCAGGTCGGCGTAGGGCTCGCTGTTCACCGACTCAACACTCGGGACCGCTCCTTCGGGGGTCAGGACCGCCGGGTGCGGGGGCCGTGGGGCCGGTTCGGTGGGCGGGGCCAGGTCGAGGCGTCGGCGGTGGGTGACGCGGGAGCGGCCGGTCAGGCGGCACACCCGGGTGATACCGACTCCTGGGCCGTCGTGTCACCGCGTAAGAAGGCCGCCTGACCGCCAGGACCGTCCACGTGCAACCTCGGGTGGTTCAGCGTTGGCCCGGACACAGGCGGTCGCTGCCCTGCGCCGGACGAGGACATCCTCCGTACGGAGTTTTTCCGCTCCCAGGTGGGAATCGACCTTGAAGGGCCTGCTGGAGGTCTGATCCCCACCTTTGGGCCAAAGGGCGGGGTTCTGGGGGCGTGGATACGGTAATCGCAATCCGACGAAAGTCGGCCGAACATCTGAAACGGTTGGCTCCCACCGGAGCTCACAGGAATAACCGCAGCTCAGAGCTGGTGTGACTTGGAGTCCACGTGGCTCCCATGCCGAAGCCGAGTGTGCACCGACACCGCACACAGAACGGCCCCGAACCGCGTTTCCGCTGTTCAGGGCCGCAATGCCACTGTCTCATGGTGGCGCACTCGGGAGGATTCGAACCCCCAACCTTCTGATCCGTAGTCAGATGCTCTATCCATTGAGCTACGAGTGCATGTTGTTCAGTTGTCGTCGCCCTGGCGGACCTCGTCCTCCCTGGCGACGTCTCCAACTCTATCACGGGGCCGGAGTGGCTTCGTGCCATTTATGCGTGTGACCCCTGTCATCCGGACGTGGCCCGGAACCGGGGACCGGCGTGAACACGATAGGTCGTGCATGAGCGTCGAAACCGAGTCGGACCGGGAGACCCCCGGTCGGACCTTCCCCCTGTGGGCGTTGTTCCTCCTGGCCGGGACCGGCGGGCTGATCATCGGGATCGCCACCATCCTCGCCCAAGGCCTGCTGCCCGATGCCGTGGCCTGGCCGGCCAACTCCGGAGCGGTCTGGGCGGCGGCCGCGTTCGTGGCCGGGGCGGTGGGGGCCGCCGCGCGTCCGTGGGAATGCGCCGTGGCCGGTCTGCTCACCCAGTGGGGCGCGGTGATCGGCTACTACGGCGGTACCTCGTTGATGTGGCTCGGCGCGCAGGACCTGTGGGCCCCGCTGGTCTGGATGGCGGCCGGCGCGGTGTCCGGTCCGTTGTTCGGGCTGGCCGGGGCCGTGTGGCGGAAACGGGACGGTTGGTGGCGGGCGGGCGCGATCGCCCTGCTCGGCGCGGTCCTGGCCGCCGAGGGCGTCTTCAAGCTCGTGAACCACGAGCACTTCACGCACATGATGGGGACGGCCTGGGTCCAGACTCTGCTGGGCCCGGCCGTCCCCCTCCTGCTCGGGGACGGATGGAAGGGTCGCGCGCGGGCGCTGGCGGTGCTCGCCGCGCTGATCCCGCTCGGGGTGGGCGTCCACGTGCTCGCCGACCTCGCGATCGCCGCCGGTTAGCCGGCCTCGGCCACCGACGCCTCCCACGCGGTGAGCGCCGCGTCGACCTGTTCCCCGGTGACGATGAGCGGCGGGATCATCCGCACCACGTTCCCGACCGGGCCGCAGGTCAGCAGGAGCAGCCCGTGGCGGACCGCCGCCTGCTGGGCGCGCAGCGCCGCCGCGCCGTCCGGCCGCCCGTCGGTGGTGAACTCGCTGGCGAGCATGAGCCCCCGACCGCGCACGTCCCCGATGAGGGGAGAGGCCGCGGCGACCTTCTCCAGCCCCTGACGGAGCCGGTCTCCCATGCGCGCGGCGTTGCCCACGAGTCCTTCCTCCTGGATCACGTCGAGGGTGGCCAGGGCGGCCGCGCACGAGACGGCGTTGCCGCCGTAGGTCCCGCCCTGGGATCCCGGCCACGCCTTGGCCATGATCGCCTCGGGCGCGGCGATCGCGGACAGCGGGAACCCACTGGCCAGGCCTTTGGCGGTGATGACGATGTCGGGGGTGATCCCCGAGGGCTCATGCCCCCAGAACGTCCCGGTGCGCCCGAACCCGGTCTGCACCTCGTCGGCGACCAGCAGGAACCCGTGTGCGTCGGCGCGTTCGCGCAGACCGTGCAGGAAGGCGTCCGGTGCGGGCACGTAACCGCCCTCGCCGAGGACCGGTTCGATGAAGACCGCCGCGACGTCCTTGGGGGAGGTCACCGTGATGAGCAGTTCGTCGAACTCGCGCAGCGCGTACGCGACGGCCTCCTCCTCCGGCATCCCCAGTCGGTAGGCGTACGGGAACGGGGCGACCACCACGCCCGGCATCAACGGCCCGATGCCCGCTCGGATCTTGCTTCCGGAGGTGGTGAGCGATGCCGCGCCCATGGTCCGGCCGTGGAACGACCCCTGGAACACGATCGCGTTCTGCCGACCGGTGGCCTGGCGTGCCAGCCGCAGTGCGGCCTCCACGGCCTCGCTGCCGGAGTTGACGTAGAACAGCCGGTCCAGCCCGGCGGGCAGGACCTCGCCGAGGCGTTCGGTGAGCCGCAGCAGCGGGCGGTGCATCACGGTGGTGTACTGGCCGTGGACGAGCGTGGCCACCTGTTCCTGAGCCGCGGCCACCACCCGGGGGTGGCAGTGGCCGGTGCTCGTGACGCCGATACCGGCGGTGAAGTCGAGATAGCGGCGGCCGTCCTCGTCGTGGATGTAGGCGCCCTCGCCTCGTGCCGCGACCACCGGGGTGGCCTGCTTGAGGACAGGGGAGAGCTCCGCCATACGATGCCTCGATTCGTTGTCGCGCATGTCCGTAGGATTGTTGACAATCGACACGGCTATGGAAACATCCGTCCCGTGGCGGTGTCCAGGGGACGCACGCCGGGCAGGTCTGACCCCAACGATGTCTCGACCGGGAGCGGTGAACATGTCGGATCAGGAAGCACGGGTCGTCGCACAGGTGGACAAGCGACTGTTCGTGGGCGGAACGTGGCGCGACGCCGCGTCGGGCGCCGTCTTCGAGGTGGAGGACCCCTCCACCCGCGAAGTGCTCTGCGAGGTCGCCGACGCGGGCAAGGGGGACGCGCTCACCGCCTTGGAGGCCGCGCACCGGGCCCAACCGTCCTGGGCGCGCACCGCCCCCCGGGAGCGTGGGGAGATCCTGCGCCGGGGCTACGAACTGCTCATGGAGCGCCAGGAGGACCTGGCCGTCCTCATGACCCTGGAGATGGGCAAGCCGCTGGCGGAGGCGCGCGGCGAGATCGCCTACGCCGCCGAGTTCCTGCGCTGGTTCTCCGAGGAGGCGGTGCGGATCGAGGGCGGGTTCGCCACCTCGCCCGACGGCAGGTCCCGGTTCCTCATCATGCGCCAGGCGGTGGGGCCCTGCATGCTCATCACCCCGTGGAACTTCCCCATGGCGATGGGCACCCGCAAGATCGGCCCGGCCATCGCCGCCGGATGCACCATGATCCTCAAGCCCGCCCACCAGACGCCGCTGTCGGCGCTGGCCCTGGCGGGGATCCTGGCCGAGGCGGGCCTGCCCGAGGGCGTGCTGAGCGTCATCCCCACCACCGATCCGGGCGCGGTCACCGAACCCCTGCTGAGCGACGGTCGCATTCGCAAGCTGTCCTTCACCGGTTCCACGGGGGTGGGGCGCCGTCTGCTGGAGCAGAGCGCGGGCCAGGTGCTGCGCACGTCCATGGAACTGGGCGGCAACGCGCCCTTCCTGGTGTTCGACGACGCCGACCTGGACGCGGCGGTCGACGGTGCGATGCTCGCGAAGATGCGCAACATCGGCGAGGCCTGCACGGCCGCCAACCGCATCTACGCCCAGGCGGGCATCGCCGAGGAGTTCTCCCACCGGCTGAGCGAGCGCATGGGGGCCCTGCGGCTGGGGCGCGGCCTGGACGAGGGGGTGGACGTGGGTCCGCTCATCGACGACAAGGCCCGCCAGAAGGTGCAGCACCTGGTGGACGACGCGGTCGAACGCGGAGCCACCGTCCTGGTCGGCGGCGGTCCCGGCGACGGTCCGGGCCACTTCTACCGGCCGACGGTGCTGGCGAACGTGCCGTTCGCCAGCGAACTGTCCTCCACCGAGATCTTCGGCCCGGTCGCCCCGGTACTGACCTTCGACACCGAGGAGGAGGCCGTCCACGCCGCCAACGACACCGAGTTCGGTCTGGTGAGCTACCTCTACACCCGTGACCTCAACCGGGCCATGAGGGTGAGCGAGAACCTGGAGACGGGCATGGTCGGCCTCAACCAGGGCGTGGTCTCCAACCCGGCGGCGCCGTTCGGCGGGGTCAAGCAGTCCGGCCTGGGCCGCGAGGGCGGCCGTGTGGGCATCGACGAGTTCCTGGAGACCAAGTACGTCGGCATCGGCGGCCTGTGATCCCCCTTCCGGGGATCTTCGCCGCCCGAAGAGACCGTGCGACTTCTCGTGTGCGGAGCAGGGGCGCGAAGATCCCCGCCGTTCTCGGCGTCGCCGAGACGCGCGACGGATCGCCGGAGTCCCTCACCGAACCGGCCGGGAGGGCCGCCGCGCGCCATGCCGGACGACCTGGTCGAGTGAGGGTTCAGGGGGCGGGGGGCTCGACGGGGACCTGCCCGTTGACGCGCTCGACGGTGTCGTTCATGTGCGCCTCGATGAGCTCCAGCAACCGGCCCTCGGCACCGTCGGCTATGGCGTCGAGGATGCGGCGGTGCTCCTCCAGCAGTTCGGCGGGTTCGGGGTAGACCGTCTGCATCACGGTGAGGCACATCCGCGTCTCCACCAGGAGGGTCTGCGCCATGCGCTCCAGCCGGGTGTTGCCCGCGCAGCTGACGAGGGTCCGGTGGAACTCCTGGTCGGCGTCGCTCATGGCGCTCCGGTCGCCGGAGGCGGCGGCCTCCGCCAGCAGGTGCACGGCCGGGGTCAGCCGGGCGACGGCCTCACCCCGGTTGCCGCGCATGATCAGCTCGCACGCGGCGCGTTCCACGGCGAGCCTGGCCACGTAGATGTCGCGCACGTCGGCGGGGGTCAGCTCGCGCACGAACAGTCCTCGGTGGCGTTCGCTGCGCAACAGGCCCTCTTGGACGAGGCGCTGCATGGCCTCGCGCAGCGGACCGCGGCTCACCCCCAGCCGTCCGGCCAGGTCCGCCTCGCCGAGCTGGTCGCCCGGGGCGAGGGAGCCGTACATGATCGCCGAACGCAGCTGCTCGGCGATGAGCTCGGCGGTGGATCTGCGGGGGACGGGTGTGAGTCGACCGTGGGCGGGCATGGGCGTCTTCCTGTCGGTGTGGTGGGGTACCTGCGGGGGCGTCGAGGTCAACCGGGCGGCAGCACGCTCGTGACGGCGGCCGATCCGACACGGAACAGCATGCCCGGACCGCCCGCCCGCGGCGCGGTGCGCCCGGCCAGTCGCAGCCCCTCCCACACGCTCACCTGGTTGGCGGTGAGCACGGTCTTGCCGAGCAGGGCCTCCATGGGGTCGATGAGGTGGGCGCTGTGCAGGGCGGTGTCCGGGACGAGCACGGCCTCGGCGCGCGGGTGATCGTTGGAGATGACGAAGTCGAGCACCTCGTCCGGGTCGAGGTGGGCGACCTCCGCGGCGGTGGTGACGCCGTGGCCGGCCACGGACACGACGGTCACCCCGGCCTCGGAGAGGAACTCCACCAGCCGCTGGGAGATCTCGTCGGGGTAGGTGGCGGCGATCGCCACCCTCGGCAGCCGCAGCCGGGCCAGCGCGTGCACGAACGCGCACGAGGTGCTCGACGCCGGGGTCCCCGTGGTGTTCCGGACCCACTCCACCTGGCGGCGGGCCCCCTTCCAGCCGTGCACGAAGCCGCTGCCGGCGCACGCCTGGACGACGGCCTCCACGTTCAGCGCGGCCATCTTCTGGGCGCCCTTGACGAGGGACTCCTCGCTGCCGGCTTCGAGCAGGGTGTCCAGGCGAGGCCGGTCGTCACGCAGCGGGGTGTGCACGACGGGGAGTTCGACGTCCTTGCCGAGGAGCTCCTCGAAGGCCTTGTAGTCGTCCTCGGCGCTGGAACCGGGATACAGGAACCCGACGCGGGTCATGGCTCTCCTCACAGGCCCGGAGACCACGGGACGAGTGCTGTCGGCGCGGGCGGTCCGGTCCAACGGTGCGGTCGCGCGGATGATTCCGCGCCGGGACGCGCGCGCCCCGGCGGACTGTTGATTGTCGACAATCTTACGATCAAGTCGTTCTTCGAGACAAGCCGCACCACCGAGGCGTGCCCCCGGCGCCCCGCTCGTCCCGGAAGCGCCTGTTTGTCGATTGTTGACAATCCCATGTCGGCTCCCTAGCGTTGCCGACAGACGACGCCGACCGGAGAGCGCGAGCCCAGTGAACAGTGCCGTCCCGTCCCCGCCCGACCGCCCCCGGCTGCTGATCCTGCACGGTGCGGGCGACCTGCCGCCCGGCCGTGAACGGATCGACGACCACCCGGCTCTGGGCCGGGTCGTGTACGCCACCGCCGACGACCTGGCCGCCAAACTGCCCGGGACCCACGTGCTCTTCGTCTGGGACCTCTTCTCCGAGGCCCTGGCCGCCGCCTGGCCCAAGGCCGACGCCCTCACCTGGGTACACGCCGCCACCGCCGGGGTGGACAACCTCATGTTCCCGGCCCTGGTGGAATCCGACGTCGTGGTCACCAACTCGCGCGGCGTCTTCGAGCAGCCCATCGCCGAATACGTCCTGGGCCTGATCATCGCCTACGCCAAGGACTTCCACCGCACCTGGGATTACCAGCGAGAACACCGCTGGGAGCACCGCGAGACCGAACGGGTCGGGGGCAAGCGCGCCCTCATCGTCGGCACCGGCCCCATCGCCCGACGGATCGGTCGCCTGCTCACCGCCGTGGGCATGGAGGTGCGCGCGTCGGGCAGTCACGCCCGCGACGGCGATCCCGACTTCGGCGCCGTCGTGCTCTCCGACATCGCCGAACGCGGTCCCCGAGGTGAGCCGACCCTGTTCGGAGAACTCCCCGAGGCCGACCACGTCATCATCGCCGCCCCGCTCACCGACGACACGCGCGGCCTGGTCGACCGGCACTTCCTCGACCTGATGAAACCGACCGCCCGTCTCATCAACGTGGCCCGCGGGCCCATCGTCGACCAGGCCGACCTGGTCGCCGCCCTGGATTCCGGCGTCATCGCCGGAGCCGCGCTCGACGTGTTCGAGCGTGAACCCCTCAAGGCCTTCAGTCCGCTCTGGAGCCGGCCGGGATCCGTGGTCTCCCCCCACATGTCCGGCGACGTCGTCGGCTGGCGTGAGGAACTGGTCGACCTGTTCCTGGACGAGCTCTCCCATTACCTGGACGGGCGCGAACCGCGCAACGTCGTCGACAAGCGCCGGGGTTACGTCCCCGGCTGAACCCCCTATGGGAGGCCGAAGTGACGCTACGTTCCGACCGGGCCGAGACCGACGGACGCGCACCCGTTCCCGCCACCGCGACCGACGTCTCCGCCGAGCGTCTGCTGGCCGACTACGCCACCGGGGAGAATTCCCCGGTGACCGCGGTCGACGCGGCGCTGGCCCGCATCGACCGCGATGATCCCGGCCTCAACGCCTTCTGCCTGGTCCTGGCCGACGAGGCGCGCGCCGCCGCCAGGGCCTCCGCCGAGCGTTGGGAGCGCGGCGCGCCGGTCGGCCCGCTGGACGGGGTCCCCGTCGCGGTCAAGGACGTGCACCTGCTGCGCGGTCACCCCACCCTCAAGGGTTCCCTGACCACGCCGTCGGAAGGTCCCTGGGAGGAGGACTCCCCCGCCGTGGCCCGGCTCCGGGAGGCCGGCGCGATCTTCGTGGGCAAGACCACCACCCCCGAACTGGCCTGGAAGGCCGTCACCGACTCCCCTCTCACCGGAGTCACCCGCAACCCGTGGGACCCGGCGACCACCCCGGGCGGGTCCAGCGGCGGTTCGGCGGCCGCCGTGGCCGCCGGAATGGTCCCGATGGCCACGGGGACCGACGGCGGCGGCTCCATCCGCATCCCCGCGTCCTTCAGCGGAGTCGTCGGGATCAAGCCGACCTGGGGGCTGGTCCCGCACTATCCGGCCAGTCCCTTCGGCTCGCTCGCCCACACCGGGCCGATGACCCGTACCGTCGGCGACACCGCTCTCATGCTGGAGGTCATGACCGGATCCGACCACCGGGACTGGGCCGCGCTGGCCCCGCCGGGGCCGGGCCTGGGCGATGTGCGCCTGCGCACCGAACCCGGGGACCTGGTCCGGGGGACGCGGATCGCGCTGGCCCCCACCCTGGGCGGGCTCGCCGTCGATCCGGAGGTGACGGCGGCGGTCCTCGCGGCCGCCGACGTCCTGTCCGACCTGGGCGCGCACGTGGTGGAGGCCGACCCGGGGCTGCCCGACGCCCGGTGGGAGTTCCACGTGCTGTGGTACGCGGGCGCGGCCAAGGCCACCGAGCGCGTCACCGGCCCCGACCGCGAGCTGCTGGACCCGGGGCTGCGGGAGATCATCGAGGAGGGGCTCGCCTTCTCGGCGCAGGACTACCTGACCGCGATGGCGTCGCGCATGGAGATGGGCGCCCGGATGGGACGCTTCCACACGGAGCACGACCTGCTGCTCACCCCGGCGACCCCGTTCCCGGCGTTCGAGGCCGGTCGGGAGTGCCCGCCGGAACTCGCGGGGGAGCGGTGGACGGCGTGGGCGGGGTTCAGCCACCCGTTCAACATGACCCAGCAACCGGCGGCGAGCGTGCCGTGCGGGTTCACGTCGGCGGGACTGCCGGTGGGGCTCCAGGTGGTGGGTCCGCGTCACGCGGACGCCCGGGTCCTGGCGGCCTGTCGCGCGCTGGAACTCGCGCGACCGTGGTCGGAGCGCCGCCCCTGAGACCGGACCGCTTCGGAGTTTTCGCCCTCATCTTGGGTGATATGTCCGCGTGCAGGACCTTTGTCGGAGGAGTTCTGTGTCATAAGGCCCCCGCGTGGCCCCGCGTACGTACTACCGTCTATCCCGGAGACGTGTCCGAGGCGCGGTGATGCGGGGATGGCACAGGAATGAGGATGAACGGGATGACGGGCGGTGCACCCGAGAACGCTCGGAAGCCGATCAGGGTGTTCCTCGTGGACGACCACGAGGTGGTCCGACGCGGGGTCGCGGCCCTGCTGGAGACCGAGGAGGACATGACCGTCGTCGGTGAGGCCGGCACCGCCGAACAGGCGTTGGCCCGCATCCCCGTCGTGGTACCCGACGTCGCCGTCCTCGACGTGCGCCTGCCCGGCGGTTCGGGCGTCCAGGTGTGCCGGGAGATCCGCTCCGACCACCCCGAGATCGCCTGCCTCATGCTCACCTCGTTCGCCGACGAGGACGCCCTGTACGACGCCGTCATGGCCGGGGCCGCGGGGTACGTGCTCAAGCAGATCCACGGCGCCGACCTCGTGGGCGCCGTGCGCACCGTCGCCTCCGGCGGCTCCCTGCTCGACTCCGGCAGCACCGGCGCCATGATGGAGCGGCTGCGCGGCGCCCAGGCCGAACCCGACCCGTTGGCCGAGCTCACTCCGCAGGAGCGCCAGATCCTCGACCTCATCGGCGAGGGCATGACCAATCGTCAGATCGGCGAACGCCTCTATCTGGCGGAGAAGACCGTCAAGAACTACGTGTCGGCCCTGCTGTCCAAGCTCGACCTCAAGCGTCGCACCCAGGCCGCCGTCCTGGTCGCCGAGCTGCGGGGCCGTCGCTACTGAGTCGTGCGCCCGCCCGCCGCCCCCACGGGAGGCCGCGGCCTGCGGCGCTACCGCGATCGGGCTCCCGGAGAACGGGGGTCGGGTTCGAGGCACGGTCGCCGCCGGTGCGGCCTCCTCGTCCGCCCGTCGTCCCCACGGCCCTCCGCGGACGGCCTTCGACCGTCAATGGAACGTGTCGAACGGCGGTGTCCCGTCGTCGGGCACCGGCACCTTCCAGGTGAGCACCGTGCCGCCGGTCTCCCCGCGCCGCGCGGAGAAACCACCGCCCAACGCCCGGGCCCGTTCGTCCATGTTGCGCAGTCCGCTGCGCCGCCCCTCCTCGGGCAGCCCCACCCCGTTGTCGGTCACGGTGAGCGTCAGCGTGGTGGGCCGACCGGTCGTCGCGGTCTCCTCCACCGTGACCGAGACGTGCACCTCCGTGGCCCGCGCGTGTCGGGCGACGTTGCTGAGCGACTCCCCGAGGACCGCCAGCAACTGCTCTCCGACCTCGTCCGGTACCGAGGCGTCGATCGGCCCGTCCAGGCTCACCCCGGGGTGGCACCCCAGGCTGTAGGCGGTGTTCTCGGCGAGTTTGAGGATGCGTCCGCGCAACGAGGTGTCCTGCCGGCTCGGCGGGTTCTGGAGCGCGAAGATCGTCGACCGGATCTCCCTGATCGTGGCGTCGAGTTCGTCTATGGTGCGCTGCACCCGTTCTCCCGCCTCCTGGGAAGAGATCAGCCGCATCGTGCTCATCAGCGTCATCGCCGACGCGAACAACCGCTGGATGACCACGTCGTGCAGGTCCTTGGCGATCCGGTCGCGCTCCTCCAGCACCACCAGCCGTTCGGTGTCCTGACGGGCCTCGGCCAGTTCGAGCGCGATGCCCGCCTGGACCGAGAAGGAGTGCAGCATCCGGCGTACCGTCGAGGGGAACGGCGCCCGCTCCGACAGTTTCCCGAGCAGCAGGACCCCCCGCGTGTTCCCGGGGGTGCCCAACGGCACCAGCAGCCCCGGGCCGTAACCGCGCTGGGTGAGCATCGGGCAGTCGACCAGCCGCAGGTCGGGGATGCTCATCGGCTCTCCCGACTCGTAGACCCGACCGCACCCGGTTCCGTGGATCTCCACGGGGGTGCCCAGGATCTCCTGCGCGATGGGGCCGTCGGCGATCTCCGCGAACAGGTGGTCCCGGGCACGAGGGTCCGGCAGCAGGATCACGGCGGTGTCCGCGCCTCCGATCTCGCGCGCCTGCGCGGCCATGTAGGTCAGTACCTCTCCGGTGGCGGCCCCGGAGAGCAGACGCGTGGTGATCTCGGTGGAGGCGGCCAACCACCGTTCGCGCAGCCGCGCCTCCTCGTACAGGCGGGCGTTCTCGATGGCCACCCCCGCGGCCGTGGCGAGTGCGAGGACGACCGACTCGTCGTCCTCGTCGAACTCGCCGCCGTCGGCCTTCTCGGTCAGGTACAGGTTTCCGAAGATCTCGTCCCGCACCTGGATGGGCACCCCGAGGAAACTCGACATGGGCGGGTGCCCGTCGGGAAAACCCCCGAAATCGGGGTGATCGCGCAGGTCCGCCAGGCGCAACGGGGAACGGTCGTGCAGGGGTGCGCCCAGGACGCCTTTGCCGTGGGGGAACCGGGAGATCCGTTCGGCCTGTTCCCGGCCGATCCCCACCGGGATGAACTCACTGAAACCACCGTCCCCGTCGATCACCCCCAGCCCGGCGTAACGGGCGCCGACCAGTTGGGCGGCCATCTCGGTGAGCCGGCGCAGCACGGTCGCCAGATCGAGGTCGCCCCCGATGGTGAGCACCGCTTGGAGCAGGGAGCGCATTCTGGCCTGGTCGGACATGTCCCGATGCCGGCCGTGCGCATCGGTGAGGAGGTCTTCCAGGTGGCCGGGGGACAGCCGGGGACTCTGGGGGAGTTCGGTCATGTTTGGGTCAACCTCCGCAGAGCCGATCGGGCGGTCTCGCAATGCGTGCTTTTCCTCGGACGTATATAGATGAATTGTCGTTGTTTTTTTCCCGGTTTGCCACATCTGTCCGTACAGACGCCATCTCACCTGGGCGGGAATTGCCGCGGAATCGAACCACGGCCTCCCCAATTCATGCTAACGTCGCCGTCAGTCGACGTAGGAAGGGTCTCCCAGACCCCGCGTCCGACCCCCGACGAGCCCGCGATGCCCAGGTGTCCACGACACCGGAGGCCCGGCCCCCATCGCGCTCCCGGATCCCCGTCCACGGTGGAAGGAACCCCGGTGTTCACAGCCCACGGCATCGCGAGCGCTCACGGCGCCCGCTCCGTCGTGTGCCCCGCACCGGTGCGTCGGGCACTACTGCTCGCCGCTCTGGTGGCGGGCGTGCTGTGCGCCCTGTGGCTGGCCGGCGCCGAGTCGGCCGGGGCCGCGGAGGGACCGGGCACCGATGTCACGGTACCCGTCGGGGTCGTCGATCCGCGCCACGGTGCGGCCGTCGCCGAACTCGGACGACCGCTGACCGAGACCGTCTCCACGGTCGGCGCCGAGGTCGAACGGACCAGGGCGGTCCTGGAGGAGTCCGCGGCCGCGACGCCGCAGGCGCCCGCCGGAACCGAGGACGTCGCCCGCCACCTCGACGAGGCCGTGCGACAGGTCGTCACCGCGCCCATCGCGGAGGTCCCGATCGCCGGATCGCCCGAGGTCGTCCCGTCGGACACCGCCGTGGAGACCGTGCCGTCCGCAGAACGGGACGACGTCCCGGCGCCGGAACGCGTCACCGACACCGGAGCCACCGAGATCACCGAGGTCGCGCCGGACGTTCCGGTCGTCCAGGTCACCGCCGTACCGCCCTTCGTCCAGGGCGACACCCCGGTGCGGACCGCCGACGCCGGCGGCACGGTCGCCTCGGCTCCGCTCGGCGTCACCGGCGGCACCACCTCCGCCGCCTCGGCCACCCCCTCCGGGGTCACCCAGGGCGGCGCGTTCTTCGCGGGCTACCTGCCCGCCTCCGGGGCTCCGGCCCCGGCTCCCGGCCTCGTCCAGGCCGCCTGGCACGTCCTGCGCTCGGTTCCGGCCGAGGACGCCGACGAGCCCACCTTCTCGCCCGACTAGAGCGGCGTTCCCGGTCGCACGTCGACCATCCCTGGCACACCCTTCCCAGCCGCGGAACGCCCATGGTCCCTCACGTCGAGTGATCTCCTCCGCACCCTTCTGGGGATTGATGTGAGCCGCGCGTCCTCGCGAGGTTCACATCAGTCGACGGCCCGCCAGGTCGATCACTGAGAAACCGAGCACCTCCTTCTTGGCCAGGGGAGGGGCTCTCCCCGGGCGGTGGGAACCGACACCCGCCCACCGCCCACTCGACAGGACACATCACGAGCCGCACCACGCGGCCACCTCGGAAGGACACTCATGTACACCACCGCCCGCACTTCAGCCAAGACCCTGCTGGTGGCCGCCGGCGCGGCGGGATTCATCGCCTTCGGCTCCGGCATCGCCGGCGCCGACACCCTCGGCGGTGTCACCGACGGCCTTCCCCTGAACGACCTGGGCGGGCAGTTGCCCGCCGTCCTCACCGAGGGCATCGGCTCTCCGGTCGGCGACCTGGCCAAGGTGCAGCCCGGAACCATCTCCGCGGCCCCCGACGTCCAGCACAACTCCGCCCCGGTGACCGGCTCGCCCCTGGGCGCCTCCACGTCCGAGCTCGCCCCCGTGTTCGACGCCGTCGAGGGCTCGGGGGTCACCGACGCCCTGCCCGCGGGCGTTCCCACCGTGCCCCAGAGCGGCGCCGTCACCCCCGTGACCGACTCGCTCACCGACGCCCTGCCCGCCGACGCCCCCGTCGCCCTCGACGGCAACAGCACCGACCTCGGGCTGGACGCGGTCACCGGATCCCTGCCCGTGGACGTTCCGACCGTTCCGCAGAGTGACCCGTTGGGTGGTGCGGTCGGTGGGCTGGGCCTGCTCGACGGGCTCGGGGGGCTCGGCCTGGGTACCGGTGGTCTGCTGCCGTTGTCCGCGCCGACCGTTCCGCAGAGTGACCCGTTGGGTGGTGCGGTCGGTGGGCTGGGCCTGCTCGACGGGCTCGGGGGGCTCGGCCTGGGTACCGGTGGTCTGCTGCCGTTGTCCGCGCCGACCGTTCCGCAGAGTGACCCGTTGGGTGGTGCGGTCGGTGGGCTGGGCCTGCTCGACGGGCTCGGGGGGCTCGGCCTGCTCGACGCGGTCGGCCCGAACACCGGCGGCACGCTGCCGCTGAGCCACCCCGCCCAGAGCCCGCTGTCCATGGAGGGCACGGTCGGGCAGCTCGACGGCACCGTGAACGAGCTGGGCGCGGCCGTCGGCCAGGGCACCCACGAGGCCGGTGCCGGGTTGACCGACCTGGACGCCGCCGACCTGGGCGCGGTCGTCCCGATGAACGGCCCGGTCCTGCCCGTCACCGGCCAGAACACCGACATCAGCGGCGGCGCCGCGGACATCGTCTCCGATCTGGTCCTGGGCTCCGACGCCGTCACCCTGCCCCAGGCCGCGCCCGTCGGCGGTCTGCCCGAGCTGTACCTCACCGACGACCTTCCCATCGCCGGCACCCTGCCGGTCGACGGCGTGCTGCCCCAGGCCGCCCCCGACGACACGCTGTCGGAGCTGCCCGCCGTGGTCCTCGGGGACGACGCCTCCGTGCTGGTCGAGGACGCCGGTGCGAACGACCTGCTCGCCCTGGCCTCGCCGACCGACCTGCCCGCGACCCTGCCCGCCACCGACTCCGTCGGCGGCGACCTGGTCGGCGTGAACGGCCTGCCCGCCCTGGGTGAGCCCACCGTGGCCGACACCCCGATCGGCGACCTCGTCTGAAGCCTCACCGGATAGTGCGCCCGCAGGTCGTGGCGGGCGCACACCGTCCGGGGCGATGAGCGGGATCCGTCCGCGCAGGTGACACCGAAGGACTGTGGGGGTTCCTCGGCGCACGACGCGGGAGCGGGATCACCGCCGCCCCGGGCGCACCGCGGCCCCGGACGCCCATGGGCGTCCGGGGCCGCTTCTCGTCGTCTACTCGAACTCGTCGCTCGTACCGAAACCCAGACCGTCGGAACACGGGTCGGAGGTGGCGTCGCGCCCCTCGCCGGCGCGGGCGGCCGGAAGGTCCGGCGACGGCGAGGCCACGGCACTGGGGGAGTCCACCGCGCTCGGCGAGGCGCCCGGCGGCTCCAACGGCACGGGCGCGTCGTCGGCCGCCACGAGCGACGGCAGCGGCCGGTCCTCGCGCACCGCCTCGAACAGTTCCGCGGCCCGGTCCTCGTACCAGAGGATGCGGTTGGGGTCGAAGGGCGCCTGGTACCAGGGCACGGTGTGGAACTCGATGTCGCTCAGGTCGACGTCGGACAGCGACACCGCGATCGACAGCATCCGGTCCAGGGTGAGCTGCTCGTCGGTCGCGCTGTGCTGGGCCACCGCCGTCAGAATGCCGTGCAGCCTGCTCGGGTTGCCCAGGACCTCGCCCCGCATGGCCTGGTCGGCCAGCGCGGCCATGAACATCTGCTGGCGGTCGATCCGGCCGATGTCGCCGCCGTCGCCGATCTCGTAACGGGCCCGGACGAACGACAGCGCCTGGTCCCCGTCGAGGGTCTGTTCCCCGGCGTCCAGGTCGAGCTTGGAGCGTTCGTCTTCGATCGGTTCGGGGATGCAGATGTCGACTCCGCCGATGGCGTCCACCACGTCGCGGAAGCTCATGAAGCTCAGGTGCACGAAGTGGTCGACACGGATGTCGGTGAGCGTTTCGATGGTGCGGACCACGCACGGCGGGCCGCCGTGGTACATGGCGGCGTTGATCATCCCGAAGTAGCCGTAGGTCCCCTGCGCGGTGCCGTAGGGGTCGCACTGCGGCAGATCCACCAGGGAGTCCCTGGGGAAGCTGATCACCGAGACGCGGTCGTCCGGCGAGATGTGCGCCAGCATGATCGAGTCCGAACGCTCGCCCTCGAACTCGCTGTTGTAGGCGGTGCTGCCCTCCTCGTACCCGTCCGATCCCATGAAGAGGATGTTGACCGCGTCGTTGATCTTCTCCGGGCGTTCGCCCTCGTCGAGGGCGGCCTCCAGGTCGTGCCGCACCATGCCGGAACGCAGCGAGTGATAGTAGCCGTAGGCGGTGGCGACCCCGGCGGTCAGCACCACGGCCAGCCCGGCCGCGGTCCACGCCACGGCCCGCCGCAGGCGTCGTCGGCGGCGTCCGTCCCCTCCTCCGCCCCCGGGGGCGGCCGGGACGGGGGCGCCCGGAGGGCCTTCGCCGCCGGACCCGCCGGGCCCGCCCGGCCCCGCGGGCGGGACCGGTTCCCCGTGCCCGGCGGCCCGACCGGTCGCCTGTGCCGAGGAGGACGCGTCGGCCTTCGCGTCATCGGTGCCGCCGTTCTCGGACGCGTGCTTCGGTCCGGACGCGTGCTTCAGCCCGGGGGCGTCGTTCCCGGCTCGCGCGTCGGTGGTCGCGGTGGCGTTGACGAGGGCCATCACGTCGTCCTCGTCGTAGCCGTCGTCCGGTGCGTCCCCGACCCGCTCCAGCCGGCCGGAGCGGCCGATCCGCCAGACCGGCTCGGCGCGCTTCGGGCCTTGCGCGGGTTCCGGACCGGGCGCGGGCTCCGGGTCCTGCCGGGGTCCGGTCTCGGCGGTGGGGTCGACCCCACCGCCGGACTCCGTCACGGACGGTTCCGGGTCGGGGGGTTCCCCGGCCCGTTCGGTGGTGTGCGCCGGATCCTTCTCGGGTTCCGGCAGGGTGTCCGCTCCTGCTGTGGCGGAGACGTTCTCGTCAGCGGTCATCGTGCAATCTCGGTGAGTTCGGACGGCGGGACGTGCCAACGGTCGGACGTCGGCCCCAGGGGAGGGCCGTGAGTCCGTGTCCGGGGAGGGTGGAGGTCGCGCGTGATCTGATCGCGGGATGCCATGGGCGGTGGCGGTGCGACGTGCGGTGGCCTCGGGGGACGAGGGTGCGCCGAAGGGAGGGCACGGCCGTCGACGGGGGAACCCGCTTGTGGTGGTGATCCTAGGTGAAGTTCTCGCGGAGTGCGCGCTCAAGATGTCCGAGCGCGGGGCTGGTGACCACAATTGCGCCGCACAATTCCTTCGCCGGTATGCGCCGTCGGTCGACGCTCGCATGCCCGACTTTCTCACCGATGCCCGCAAAGAGCACTTCCGACCCGCCTCCCTGACCAAGCCTTGGCACGGGCGGCGGGTCGGGAGGGTTCGGTACGAACGATCCGTGCGCCGGGATCAGTCGTCCCAGAACGCGCTGTCCTTGCCGGGCTGCTCGTCGGTCGCGGCGGTGGTCTTGGCCGCGGACTTGGCGGTGCTCCGGCCGGTCGTCTTGGTGCTCTTGCGGGGGGTCCCGGAGGTACCCGAGGCACCGGACGCACCCGAAGCACTCGGGGCCTTGGCCCCGGTGTGCCGGGGGCGCGGGGTGACCTGGCTCTTGGTGATGGGTTCGGCGGGGGCGACCGGGAGCGCCTTGTCACCCGAGCGGATGTTGAGCGCCTCCTCCTCCACGCGCAGCATCTGCTTGACCTCGGCGGGCGTCTCGGGCAGTCGCTCGGAACGCAGGTGGGCGCCCAGCACCTCCAGGGCGTGCTCGCACAGCAGCAGGCGCGCCCGGTCGGCCCGGACACCGCTCAGCTCCTCCAGTTCGGGCATCGCACGCTCGCGCAGGAGGCGCAGGATGGAGGTGAGCCGCTCCCGCGTCTTGCGTTCGGTCATCGACATGACCGTCATCTCGGCCTCGGCGAGGAAACCGTCCGTGGGGTCGGAGGAGTCGCGTTCGGCGATGAAGGTGCTGGTGAGCCGGCGGGCCGAGGCCCGGGAGGCCTCGCGGACATCGTTCCGGCGCAGCAGACGGGCCTGGAAGCCGGTCACGACGACGCTGGTGACCAGGCTGATCACGGCGCCGAGCAGGATCAGGACGATCGGGTTCGCTAGGACGTCTGGCACGGGTTCGGAGACCTTTCCGGGCGGGGATCCGCACGGTGGGGGGCGGGGAGGCGTGCGGTAGCGGGGCCGGGTGGTGGGTGACTATTCGGCACGCAGGGGGTGCTTGTCAAGTGCCGTCGCGGGCACGCGGCACGGAGGCGACGGCGTCGTCGCAGGTGGAGGGGCGGGGCGCGAGGGCGCCGTCGGTCACGGTCGGTGGGCTCGGTGCGGGACCACCGAGAGGGGTCTTCCCCTCGGTGTGGGATCTATCCCGCCAGGAATTTGTTCACCGCTTCGGGGGAGAGGATCTCCTCGGCCACCATGGCCGCGCAGCCACGCACCCCCGCGTCGTCCCACAGACTGCTGGCCACCACCCGCAACTGCCGGGTGGCCAGCGCGG
The DNA here is from genome assembly GCF_028882275.1 of Nocardiopsis sp. N85. GTDB lineage: Bacteria > Actinomycetota > Actinomycetes > Streptosporangiales > Streptosporangiaceae > Nocardiopsis > Nocardiopsis lambiniae. Next base: position 105,381 of record NZ_JARBUT010000017.1, on the reverse strand, counting down.
TGCACCGTTGGAACACCATCTCCCGCACTCCCGCGACCAGGTGATCGTAGGCCTCGGACAGGTCGCCGCCGAGCACGACGACCTCGGGGTTGAGCAGGTTGACGGCCCCGGCGAGGGCCTCGCCGAGTCGTCGGCCGGCCTCGCGGACGAGCGTCACCGCGACCGGATCCCCCGCCGCGGCCAAGGCGACCAACTCCTTGATGCTGTCGAGTTCCCGGCCCTCCTCCGCGGCGCGCTCCAGCAGACGGGGACCGCCCGCGACGGCCTCCAGACAGTCGGTGTTGCCGCAGCGGCAGGGCAGTCCCTGGCCGTCGCGGACGGGGATGTGGCCGATCTCTCCCGCCGCGCCGAGGGCGCCGCGCAGTAGTCGGCCGCCGGAGATCAGGCCGGCGCCGATACCGGTGGAGACCTTGACGAAGACCATGTCGCCGGGGTGACCGTGACCGCCGGCGAGGTGTTCGCCCAGGGCCATCACGTTCACGTCGTTGTCGACCATGACGGGCACGGGGAAGCGTTCGGCGATGAGCGGGGCCAGCGGTACTCCGGCCCATTTGCCGAGAAGGGGTCGGTCGTCGGCGCGTCCGGCGTGGAACTCGACGGTGCCGGGCAGGCCGATGCCGGCGCCGCGCACCTCGGCGCGGTCCCGGCCCAGGGAGGTGAGCTGCTCGGACCAGGTTTCGAGCAGCCAGGGGACGGTGGCGTCGGGGCCCGAGGCCATGTGGGGGGAACCGGGCGTGCGGACGAGGATCTCACCGTTGAGGTCGCAGACGGCGGCCTGGCTGCGCGCCATGCCCAGGGCCGCGGTGAGCAGCAGTCCGCTGTCGGCGTTGAACTCCAGGAGCGACGGGGGGCGACCGCCGCTGGACACGGTGCCGCTGCCCTCGATCACCAGGCCGCTGTCGATGAGCTCGGTCAGGCGGAGGGCGACGGAGGGACGGGAGAGCCCGGTCGCGCGGGAGAGCTCGGACCGGTTGGTCGCCGCGCCGGTGCGGATGAGCTCCAGGAGGTGACCGCTCGTCGTGGCAGCGGAGGACAGGCGTCCCGGGGTTCTGGCCATATCTCATTCAACCACTCGGTCAGGTTTCCGAACATGGGATCTTCTGTAAAGAAGTGTTCTGAAGTGTGCTTGGTTTTTTACCATATCGAGGATTAAGGTCGAAAGGGACGAACGGACCACGCCGCTCGGAGGACCTCCCGCGTCTCCCGCTCGGCGAACCCCGCACGCTTTCCGTCCCTTCCGTCACCTCATCCCCACGCTGGAGCACCTCGACATGCCGCAGCAGTCCGCGCCCCGCCCCACCGATCTGGTGGTCTTCGGTGGCACCGGTGACCTGTCCATGCGCAAACTCCTGCCCTCCCTGTACCTGCTGGACCGCGACGGCCACCTCCACCCGAGCACCCGCGTCATCGCGGTCTCCCGCGACGGGCTCACCGACGCCGATCTGCGGCACAAGGCCGACGCCGCGGTTCAGGGCCACCACGCCGTCCAGGTCCCCGAAACCGCCGTACTGCGCCGGTTCCTGGATCGGCTCTCCCACATCACCGTCGACGTCGGCGGCGACCCCACCGGCTGGACCGAGCTGACCGACACCCTCGACCCCGACCGCGACCGCGTCTTCTATCTCGCGGTCCCGCCGATGATCTCCGGTGCCATCTGCCGGGGCCTGGCCGACGCCGGCCTGGTCACCGTCGACTCCCGGGTCGTCATGGAAAAGCCCCTGGGTCGCGACCTCGCCTCCGCGCAGGCCGTCAACGCCGAGGTCGGCGCGATCTTCACCGAGGAGCAGACCTACCGGATCGACCACTACCTGGGGAAGGAGACGGTGCAGAACCTCCTGGTGCTGCGTTTCGCCAACGTCTTCCTCGAACCCCTGTGGAACTCCCGGTGGATCGACCACGTGCAGATCACCGCGGCCGAGACCGTCGGCGTCGGTGGCCGCAAGGGGTACTACGACACCGCCGGGGCCATGCGCGACATGGTCCAGAACCACCTGCTGCAACTGCTGTGCCTGACCGCCATGGAGCCCCCGGCGAGCTATGACCGCGAGGCCGTGCGCGACGAGAAGCTCAAGGTCCTCCAAGCCCTCAAGCCCCTCGCCGGCGAGAACGTCCGCGAGGACACCGTGCGGGGCCGCTACGGAAGCGGTGTCCTGCACGGCACCGAGGTGCTCGGCTACCTCGACGAGCCCGGCGGCCCCACCGACAGCACCACCGAGACCTACGTGGCGTTGCGCGCCGAGATCGCCAACTGGCGCTGGGCCGGCGTGCCCTTCTACCTGCGCACCGGCAAGCGCATGGACCGCGCCCGCTCGGAGATCGTCATCCGGTTCCGGGACGTGCCGCACACGATCTTCCCCGGCGCCGCGACCGGCGGCGGCAGTCTCGTCATCCGCCTCCAGCCGGACGAGGGCATACACCTCACCATGCTGGCCAAGACCCCCGGCGCGGGCGCGCTGCGGTTGCGGTCGGTCCCGCTGGAGCTCAGCTTCGCCGACACGTTCGCCACCCGCTCTCCCGAGGCCTACGAGCGGTTGCTCATGGACGTGCTGACCGGCGATTCCACCCTGTTCATGCGCCGCGACGAGGTCGAGGCCGCCTGGCGGTGGACGGATCCCGTCATCGCCGCCTGGGCCGACCTGGACCTCGTCCCCGAGACCTATCCGGCCGGGAGCGCCGGCCCCGCGGGCGCCGACCGGCTCATCGGCCGTACCGGCCGTACGTGGTACGAAGAGGAGCAAGCCTGATGACCGCGCACATCCCCACCGTCCACCCTGTCGTCGCCGAGGTCACCCGTCGCCTCGCCGACCGCAGCACCGAATCCCGATCCGCCTACCTGGCCAAGATCGCCGGTGCCGCCGGACAGGGACCCGCCCGCACCGCGCTGGGCTGCGCCAACCTCGCCCACGGATTCGCCGCCTGCGGAGTCTCCGACAAACTCGCCCTCGCCGGGGACGTCACCCCGAACCTGGCGATCGTCTCCTCCTACAACGACATGCTCTCCGCGCACCAGCCGCTGGAGACCTACCCGGCGACCATCAAGGCCGCCGTGGCCGAGGCGGGCGGCGTCGCCCAGTTCGCCGGTGGCGTGCCCGCCATGTGCGACGGCGTCACCCAGGGCCGCGCCGGGATGGAACTGTCCCTGTTCAGCCGCGACGTCATCGCCATGTCCACCGCCGTCGCCCTGTCCCACGACATGTTCGACGGCGCCCTCATGCTCGGTGTGTGCGACAAGATCGTGCCCGGCCTGCTCATCGGTTCCCTGGCCTTCGGACACCTGCCGGTGGCGTTCGTGCCGGCCGGACCGATGCCCTCCGGTCTGCCCAACAAGGACAAGGCGCGGGTGCGCCAGCGCTTCGCCGAGGGCAAGGCCGACCGGCGCGAACTCCTCCAGGCCGAGTCGGCCGCCTACCACTCGCCCGGCACCTGCACGTTCTACGGCACCGCCAACTCCAACCAGATGCTCATGGAGGTCATGGGCCTGCACCTGCCCGGCGCGAGCTTCGAGCAGCCGGGCACCCCGCTGCGGGAGGCGCTCACCGCCGAGGTGGGACGCCGGGTCCTGGCCCGCACCGCCGTCGGAGACGGGTACACGCCGCTCGGCGAGCAGATCGACGAGCGCGCCATCGTCAACGCCGTGGTCTCCCTGCTGGCCACCGGCGGCTCCACCAACCACACCCTGCACCTGGTGGCCATCGCCCGTGCCGCCGGTATCGAGCTGAACTGGGACGACTTCGCCGCACTGTCGGAGATCGTGCCGCTGCTCACCCGTATGTACCCCAACGGCGCCGCCGACGTGAACGCCTTCCACGAGGCCGGCGGCATGGCCTTCCTCATCGGCACCCTGCTCGACGCCGGGCTGCTCCACGAGGACGTGCGCACCGTCATGGGCGCGGGACTGGGCGCCTACCGCCAGGTCCCCGAACTCCGGGACGGCGTTCTGACCTGGGTCGACGGGCCCAAGGAGAGCGGCGACACCTCGGTGCTGCGCAGCGCCGACGACCCCTTCGCCTCCGACGGCGGCCTGCGGATGCTCGACGGCAACCTCGGGCGCGCCGTCATCAAGGTGTCCGCCGTGGACCCGTCCCGGCACGTGGTGGAGGCCCCCGCCCGGGTCTTCGCCGACCAGGCCGAACTCCAGACCGCCTTCTCCGCCGGCGAGCTGACCGGTGACTTCGTCGCGGTGGTGCGTTTCCAGGGACCGCGCGCCAACGGCATGCCCGAACTGCACAAGCTCACCCCGCCGCTGGCCGTCCTCCAGGACCGGGGCCAGAAGGTGGCCCTGGTCACCGACGGCCGCATGTCCGGCGCCTCGGGCAAGGTGCCCGCCGCCATCCACGTCTCCCCGGAGGCCGAGGCGGGCGGCCCGCTCGCCTACGTCCGCGACGGCGACATCGTCCGCCTCGACGCCCGGACCGGCACCCTGGAGGTGCTCGCCGACCTGAGCGGTCGCGAGCCCGCCCGCCCGAGCGTGGACTCCTCCACCGGCACCGGTCGGGAGCTGTTCACCGCCCTGCGCGCGGCCGTCGGCCCCGCCGAGGCCGGTGCCGGGGTCTTCGGCCACTGACCGCGATCGAACAGGAGAACCCTTCCATGACGACGACGCCCCGATCGGGCGGCGACATCCTCGCCCTCGCCCCGGTGATGCCGGTGGTGGTCCTGCACGACGTCGAGACGGCCGTGCCGATCGCCCGCGCGCTGGTCGCCGGCGGCCTGCCCGGGATCGAGGTGACGTTGCGGACCCCCGCCGCGCTCGGTGCCATCGAGCGGATCGCCGCCGAGGTCCCCGAGGCCGTGGTGGGGGCCGGCACCGTGGTCACCCCCGACCAGGCGCGGGCGGCCGAGAAGGCCGGATCCCGGTTCCTGGTCAGCCCCGGCTGCACCGACACCCTGGCCTCCGCGATGACCGACACGGGATTGCCGTTCCTGGCCGGTGTCGGCACCGTCTCCGAGGCCATGGCGCTGCTGGAGCGCGGTCTCACGGAACTGAAGTTCTTCCCGGCCGAGGCCGCGGGCGGAGCCGCCTTCCTCAAGTCCCTGTCCGGGCCGCTGCCGCAGGTGCGGTTCTGCCCGACCGGTGGCATCACGTCCGCCTCCGCCCCCACCTACCTGGCCCTGCCCAACGTGGGCTGCGTGGGCGGCAGCTGGCTGACCCCCGCCGACGCGGTCGCCACCGCCGACTGGGACCGGATCACCGAGCTGGCCCGCCAGGCCGCCGCCCTGTGACCCGCACCGCCCCGGCCGCGTGGGCCGGGGCGGGCGGTCAGGGCTTGGGCATGCGGAAGAAGATCATGGGGTTGCGGGTGCGGTCGCGCACCGGCTCGCCGAGGCCCAGCTCCTCGCGCAGTTCCATGAGCGCCGTGTAGGGAGCGGGCGCGCGCCGGCGCGAGACGGTCAGGTGGTCCGTGTCGGTGCGCCGCAGCCACGACAACACGACGGCCCCCTCGGTGAAGGGCAGGGCCCATCGGCCGTGGAACACGTCGTGGACGCTCACCGGGGTGCCGGGGGCCACCTTGGGGAAGAGCTCGGACAGGTACCAGCGGGCGAACCGGCCATTGTGCGCGGCGTCCACGAACAGGTGGCCGATGTCCGTCGGCACCCGGTCCAGGGACTCCCTGATGTCGCCCTGGTGGAAGTGCCAGCGACCCTCGGCGAGCTCTTTCGGCACATTCGAGACCACATGGTCGACGATGTCGAAGGAGTGCAGGGTCCCGGTGCCGTTGTCACGCAGCGCCGACAGGATCCACGTGGTGGACCAACCGTGGAAGGTGCCCAGCTCCATCACCGTCTGGGGCCGGTTCTCGCGCAACAGCAGGTAGGTGATCTCCGCTTCGAGGTCGTCCAGCTGCGGTGTCATCCTCCCCGCCGTCGCGCGCAGGAACGCGCGCTGCTCGTCGCGGACCTTCGCCAGCGGTGTGCGGTACCTGCGGTACAGGTCGCCGACCAGTGACAGATCGATGTCCTCCACGGGCGGCCCTTTCGGTCGTGCGTCGTGATCCGTTCCCCTGCACCGTACTCCCGGGAGTGCCCCCAGGAACCGCCCGCAGCGCTGTCGCGGGTGTTTTTCCCCGCCCCCTCCGAAGCCGGGCCGACCTGCGAGGGCGTGTTCGTTCCGAGGGGCGCGCCGACGCCGCGCTCGGCTTCCTCCGCGATCCGGCGGACGGGGCGGGGCGCTGAGGCGGTCACCGTCCCGCGCCGACGGTTCCGGCCGGCGGCGGTTCAGCCCCGGGTGACGAAGGCCCCGTCGCTCACCCGCCGGACGGTACGGTCTCGACCGGTGCCCCGGTCGAGGCCGCGGAGGCCTCGGGGTCTCCGGCGGGTTTGGCCGGGCAGCCCACCAGGTGATCGTCCACCACCCCCGTGGACTGGAGGTAGGAGTAGACGATGGTGGTGCCCACGAACGTGAACCCGCGCTTCTTGAGGTCCTTGCTCACCCGGTCGGACAGCGGGGTGCTCGCCGGTACCTCGGCCTGGTCGGCGAACCGGCCGATCAGGGGGGTACCGTCCACCCAGGACCACAGGTAGGCGGAGAAGGTGCCGTGTTCCTCGCGCACCCGCAGGAACGCCCGAGCGTTGCGGGCCAGGGAGGCGACCTTGAGCCGGTTGCGGATGATGCCGGGCTCGGCCAGCAGGGCCCGTTCGCGGTCCTCGTCGTATTCGGCGATCCGCGTGTAGTCGAACCCGTCCAGGAACGCGCGGTAGTTCTCGCGTTTGTTCAGTACCGTGGCCCAGGACAATCCGGCCTGCGCGCCCTCCAGCACCAGCATCTCGAACAGGTGCGTGTCGTCGTGCGAGGGGCGTCCCCACTCCTCGTCGTGATAGGCGGTCATCAGGTCCGGCGCGTTACGCGCCCAGGCGCAGCGCTGCTCGGTCATGGGAACTCCTCGGTGCCGGTGGTGCCTGAGGGTCATTGTGCCCGCCCGCCCCGACGAACGGCCGGAAGCGGTGACGGCGTACCTCCATCCCCTCGAAGCCGCGGTGGTCGGGGGAGACGGGGCCCACGATCCGGGGAGCGCCGCCGCCGGGTACGCCGTCACCCGCGACGATCCGTCCGTTCTCCGGCCACCGGCGCCTCCACTCCCGCGACCCCCGGACGATCGGCCGGGGGCCTCCCTCCCGGCGACACCCGACCCCGAGCCGAGAACCGCTACGCCAGGGGGAAGGGGACGCCGTGCTCGTCCCGGGGGCGCGGGCCGAGGATGCGGCGCTCCCGCGCGGTGATGGACACGTCGTTGATGGAGGCCTCGCGGCGCCGCATCAGCCCCTGGGCGTCGAACTCCCACAGCTCGTTGCCGTAACTGCGCCACCAGCGCTCCCGGTCGTCGTGCCACTCGTACTGGAAGCGGACGGCGATGCGGTCCGCGCCGAAGGCCCACAGCTCCTTGCGCAGGGCGTAGTCGAGTTCGCGCTTCCACTTGTCGGTCAAGAAGTCCCGGATCCGGTCCCGCCCGGTGAGGAAGCGGTCGCGGTTGCGCCAGACGGAGTCGGGTGTGTAGGCCAGGGACACCTTGTGGGGGTCACGGGTGTTCCAGGCGTCCTCGGCGGCCTGGACCTTGGCTCGTGCGTCGGCCTCGGTGAAGGGCGGCAGGGGCGGGCGGGTCATCGCGGTCTCCTCGTGGGTGGTGGTCGTGGTCGGCGTCCGGGGCCGTACCGGCGCCTGTGGGACGTGTCCGAGCCTGCCGGTCCGGGACGGTCCGCCGCCATGTCCTCTGGGACGACGACCCCACACATTCGGACACGCCCGACCCTTAGTCTCGGGTCATGACCAGACGCGCCATCGTGATGGTGGCCTATGACGGTGTCCGGCTGCTGGACGTGACCGCCCCCGTGGAGGTGTTCACCACGGCGGCCGGGCAGGGTGGGGAGTACACGGTGTCCCTCTGCTCGCCCACCGGTCGGGACGTGCTCACCTCCGCGGGCACCCGCCTGGGGGTCGACACCGCCGTCCACCGGGTGCGGGAAGCGCACACCCTGATCGTGCCCGGTTCCCCCGACCTGCCCCGCCGTCCCCGGCCCGAGGGACTGTCGGAGGCGGTCGACGCGTTGGCGGGGCGCAGCGAGCGCGTGGCCTCGGTGTGCACGGGGGCCTTCGTTCTGGCCGACGCGGGGCTCCTGGACGGCCGCCGGGCGACCACGCACTGGCGCCACACGGCCCTGCTCGCACGCACCTTCCCACGGGTCCGGGTCGAACCGGACGCGATCTACGTCCGTGACGGTCGGATACTGACCTCGGCGGGGGTCAGCGCGGGCCTGGACCTGTCGTTGGCGCTGGTGGAGGAGGACGAGGGGTCCGCCCTGGCCCGCGAGGTCGCCCGCGACCTGGTGGTCTTCCTCCAGCGGCCGGGCGGGCAGTCGCAGTTCTCGGTCACCGCACGGACCTCGCGCCCGCGCCAGGACGTGCTGCGCCCGGTCCTGGACGCGGTGGCGGCCGATCCGGCGGGCGACCACTCGGTGCCGGCCATGGCCGGCCGGGCGGGGATGAGCACCCGTCACCTGAGCCGGCTCTTCCGCGAGCGCCTAGGCGGTACGCCCGCCGCCCACGTGGAGTCGGTGCGGCTGGAGGCGGCGTGCGCGCTGCTGGAGGCCGGGGAGAGCGTCACGGGGGCGGCCGAGCGCTCGGGCCTGGGCAGCGACGAGTCGCTGCGCCGGGTGTTCTGGCGGCGCCTGGGCCTGACGCCCTCGGCCTACCGGGACCGTTTCCGTACCGCCCGGCGCGAGCCGAGGCCCCCGGAGCAGGACCGCGCTTCCTGGACGGTACGCGGGAAGGGTTCGTGAAGGGCCGGGGCTGCGGCACGGACGCGACGGGGGCGAGTGTTCTTCACCCGTCGGCGCCGATCAGCGCCGCACCCTTGCCGTGAAGCCTCTGCGTATCGGGTGTTCTGTCCTGAGAGGTCGGGGGACACGGGAGGCGGAGGGGCCGCCGATCGCGATGTGGGACCGGTGCCGATCGTGGTGGCGCGACTCCCGTGAACGCCTTCCGTGGTCCGCCCTCGGAACGCCTCCTCCGGACCGGCGGAGGGGGCCGGTCCCCTCCGGGCTTCCGCCGCTCTCCGTTCAGACGCCGTGCCAGGACCGCCACAACGCCGCGTAGGGGCCGCCCGCGTCGACGAGCGCGGCGTGGGACCCCTGTTCGGTGATCCGGCCGTCCTCCACCACCGCGATCCGGTCGGCGTCGTGCGCGGTGTGCAACCGGTGCGCGATCGCGATCACCGTCCGCCCCTCCAGCACCGCCGCCAGCGAGCGTTCCGCGTGCCGGGCCGTCGTCGGATCCAGCAGCGAGGTCGCCTCGTCCAGGATCACCGTGCGCGGATCGGCCAGCACCACCCGCGCCAGTGCCACCCGCTGCGCCCGGGCCGGGTCCAGAGCCACCCCGCCCGGACCCAGTGGGGTGTCCAGACCCCCGGGCAGCGCCACCGCCCAATCGGGGTCCACCACCGTCAACGCCGCCGCCAGGGTCGCGTCGTCGGCCTCCTCGGCCGCGATCGCCAGGTTCTCCCGCAGCGTTCCCGCGAACACGTGCTGCTCCTGGCTCACCATCACGATCCGCTCGCGCGACTCCCGTGGGCCCAGATCGGCGACGGGGACCCCGCCCACCAGCACCCGGCCCGAACGCGGTGCGTCCGACCCCGCCAACAACCGGCCCAGGGTGGTCTTGCCCGCCCCGGAGGGCCCCACGATCGCCCACCGCTCACCCGGACGCACCGTCAGATCGATCCCGCGCAGCACGTCCCGGCCGTCCACATAGGCGTAGTGGACGTCGCGGACCTCGATCCGATCGTCCACCGGAGCCGGGCCCTCCGGCCGTGGCCCCCCGGCGACCTCGCCCACCCCGAACACCCGGGCGAACGACGCCCCGCTGCGCTGGAGCTGCTCGATCCAGAGCATGATCCAGCCGGCGGCGTCCTGCAACCGGAGCATGTACAGGCAGCAGGTGACCACCACACCGAGCGCCACCCGGCCGTCCAGGTACAGCAGCCCGCCCACCAGGAGGGCGACCACCGCTGGTACGGAGAACGCCAGATCGGTGACCGGGTACAGCACCGACCTCAGGCGCAGCGTGCGCCGCCGGGCCCGGTACACCTCCACCGCGTCCCGGTCGGCCCGCGCGACCCGCCGGCCGCCCAGAGCGAACGCCTCCACCGTGCGTGCGCCACGCACGGTCTCCGTGACCCCCTCGACCGCCGTCGAACCGGCAGCGCCCTCCGCCAGATAGGCGTCCCGGGACCGGCGCAGGTACCAGCGCACCGCGAGCCAGGTCGGTGGCACCCCGATGAGCACCGCCGCCCCCATCAGCGGACTGAGCCAGAACACCCCGGCGAGCAGGAACAGGATCCGCAGCGACGCCGGGACGATGTCGGGCACCGCCGTCCGCAGTGTCGTCCCCACGGCGGCGATGTCCGCCGTCACCCGTGTCGTGAGGTCTCCGGTCCCGGACCGCTCCACCACCCGGGCGGGCAGTGCCAGCACCCGGTCCACGAAGTCCTCGCGGAGCCCGGCCAGCGCCCGCTCCCCGAACCGGAAGGCGCTCAGCTTCGCGTACCGGTTGAGCACCAGGTGCGCCATCGCGCACACCACGGCCACCACCGCCAACCCGTCCACCGCCGACACCGTCGCGGTGCCCGCCTCCAGGAGGTCGACGATCCGCCCCACCAGGTACGGGCCCGCCAACCCGATCCCGGAGGCCGCGCAGGTGACGAGCAGCATGCGCAGCAACGGGCCGCGCTCGGCCTCCATCAGCCGACGCAGCTCACCCCGCACGACCTCGCGCGAGGCCACCGGCAACGCCGCCGTCATCGTCTCTCCTCCCGGCCCCCGCCGCCCGGCCTCGGGCGGGCCGGCCCGCCCGAGCGCGGCGCGGCGCCGTCCGCGTTCGTGCCGCGCGACACCGGGTTCACCGACGTCCCCGCTCCGGTCCCGTCCTTGACGGTCATCGACCCTTCTCCTCCGTGCGCGCCGCGGGGCATGGGAGCCCTCGGTGCCGCCGCCGTGTCCCCGCCGGTCATCGGGTGTCCTCCTCGTCCGCGCCCCGCAGCACCAACGCCCGGTAGTCGGCGCGGTCCGCGACCAGTTCCCCGTGCGAACCCTCCGCCGCCACCCGACCTTCGACCAGGAGGACCACCCGATCGGCGCGGTCCGCCACCAACGGTGAGGTACCGACGATCACCGTGGTGGCACCCCGGCGTTCCGCCCACAGCCGACCGGCGATGGTGGCCTCGGTGTGCGCGTCCACCGCCGACGTCGGCTCCACCAGGATCAGCACCTCCGGATCGGCCAGCACCGCACGGGCCAGCCGTACCCGTTGTCGTTGCCCGCCCGACAGATCGCGCCCCTGCGCCTCCACCGGCGAGTCGAGCCCGTTCGGCAGCGCCTCCACCACGTCCGTCACCGCCGCCGTGCGCAACGCCGGACCGATCTCGGCCTCCTCCCGGTCGCCGTGCACGTCGACGACCTCCCGCAACGACCCGGCGAACAGGTGGGCGTCGTTGTCGGACACCAGGATCCGTCGACGCACCACGGCCCGGTCCACGTCGCGCAGGGGAACCCCGTCCCAGGTCACCGACGAGTCGACGTAGCCGCCCAGCCGATCCGCCACCTCGGCCGCCACCGCCGGATCGGCGCTCACCAGCGCGACCATCGACCCCACCGGCACCCGCACCCCCGACTCCGGGTCGACCAGCTCGCCGGGGCCCTCCGGCGCCGGTGCCGAGCCGTCGCCGAACCTTTCCGGCTCCACCCGCAGCAGCCGCAGCACCCGTGTCAGCGACACCTGGCCCCGACTGGCGTCCGTGGCCGTCTCGACCAGGGAGAACACGGGAACGATCAGCACCGCGGCGTACCCGTACACCGCGACGGTCTCGCCCACGGTGATCTCCCCGGCCACCGCCAGCCGGGCGGCGACCCAGGTGATCACGGCCGTGAACACCACCGGAGCGCACCCGCTGATCTCCTCGAACCAGCTCGTCGCCGATCCCAGCCGGTACCCGGTGCCCACCAGTTCCCCGGACCCCTCCCGGTACCGCCGGGCGAACCGCTCCTTCCCGCCGATCCCGCACAGGACCCGCAGCCCGCCCACGATGTCCCCGGCCAGAGTGGTGAGCGCGCCCTCCCGTTCCCGGTGTTCGTTCTGCCGCGTGTGCATCCGTCGCAGGAACGGCGCCAGCACCGCCGCCGTGAGCGGCAACCCGACGATCACCACCAGTGCCACCAGTGGCGAGAAGCCCCACAGGATGACCGGTACGACCACGCAGGCCACGACGCTGCCGACGCCCGGCCCGAACAGGGTGAGGATCTGCCCGATCCGGCCCGCGTCCAACGACTGCGCCACCGACAGGTCACCGGAGGAGGTCCTCCGCGACAACGGCGCGCCCACCCGGACGGCGTGCCGGGCCAACGCCCGTGTGGTGTGCAGGGAGGCGTGCGTCCGGACCATCGTCATGGTGCGGTGCCGCATGATCGAGGTGATCGCGGTGACGACCAGGACTCCGGTGAAGGCGCCGGTCCACCACAGCAGCGCCGCCCGGTCGCCGGCCCGCAGCCCCTCGTCCACGGCCCGGGAGATCAGATAGGGCGGTGCCAACAGGCTGAACGTCCACACGATGCCCCAGAAGGACCCCAGCGCCACCCGCCCGGGTTGCGCCCTGGTCAACCACCACAGGTAGCGCACGGGTCCGCGTGTGTCGGGGTCGCTCACCTCCGCCAGCGGAGACCGACCCGGCGGGGACCGGTCGGGCACGGCCGACCGGGGGGCTCGGGTGTCGGTTCCCGTCACGGTCCCACCTCTTTCCCGGAGATCCCTTTCATGGAACCAGTGCCGTCCGTTCACCGGAAGACGCCCCCGGCTCCTGTGGATGAAGCCCGTCGAACCCATCCCGGTGTTCTCTCGGGAGTCACACCCTCACCAGGGGATGGTCGAATTCGCATCCGAGACCCGGGAACCCGCCCCGAACCTTCGAGATCTCGCGGAAGGGCACGCGCCCGATTCCGTTTCCGGAAGACCGTGAAGACCTCACCGTAGGGCCCGCATGACGAGATCGCCGTCCGCGTCACGGACCGGACGGTTCTGAAACCGCGGTGGACCCCCCTCGGAACCGGGCCATCGCGATCGCGCCGATGATCGGTCCCGGAACGAGCGCCAGGAAGGCGTACCGCCAGTGCGTCGCTTCGGCGACCAGCGGCACCAGCTGGATGCTGAACACGGTGAGCGCGAAGCCGATGGCGGTCTGCGCACTCAGCGCGGTGCCGACCATGGACCGGTCCGCGACCTCGGACAGCGCGGTGGAGAACACGCCGGAATCGGCGATCACCGATGCGCCCCACAGGGCGCAGAACACCGCGAGCACCGGGGCGGGTGAACCGAACGCCAACGGTGACAGGACACAGCAGGCGCCGCTGACGGCGAGCGCGGTGACGGCCGCCCGGCTCCGCCCGTAGCGGTCCGCCGCCCACCCGCCGACCAGACACCCCGCGAACCCGAACACCCCCATCGCCACGAACACCATGACCTGCTGGTATCCGGCGAACGAGGCGGAGGCCGGGGCGTGGAGCACGAAGACGGGAATCCACGTCCACAGCGCGTAGAGCTCCCACATGTGCCCGAAGTAGCCCAGGTTCACGAGCCGGGTCTCCCGTTCGGACAGCATGCGCAACGCGTAGCGGGGGCGCAGGACGACCGCCCGGCTCGCGAAGTGGGGGCCGGCGCGCACGGCGGTGAGCGCGATGACCGCCCCCACGCCGCCCACGACCGCGGTGGCCTGGAGGACCTCCCGCCATGGCAGCACCGCGAGGCCGCCGATGAGGTGCGGTAGTGCCGAACCGAGGGTCAGGGCACCGATGAGCAGACCCATGGACAGGCCCCGGCTGGAGGAACCGGCCCAGGAGGCCATCAGCTTCATGCCCGTGGGGTACACGCCCGCCAGGAACACGCCGGTGAGGAACCGCAGCGCGATCATGGACGGCAGGTCCTGGGCGAAGAGCGCCACCACGGACGTGCAGGCCGCCGCCAGGGCCGCGCTGGTGCCGAGCAGCAGGTGCACCGGCATGCGGTCGGCCAGGTTCAGCGCCGTCGAGGCGAGTGCCCCCGTCACGAAGCCGAGCTGTACCGACCCGGTCAGCCACACCGACGCCGTACTGGAGATCCCCAGATCGTGCTGCACGCTCGGCACGACCGCCGACACCGAGAACCACACGGCGAGCGCGAGCACCTGCGTGACCGCGATCAACCCCCGCTGCGCGCCTGACGTCCTCATCGAATCCCCTCGCTCGGTCCGCGAGCCGTACGGACACGGCGGCCTTGGGACACCGTCTCAAACCCGGCCGGAGGACCCCCGGACCCGGCTCGTACGAGCGCCCCGTGTCCCGGCCGGGGCCCGGTCGTGGACCGGCCCGCTACCGACCCGTCCCGGGGGCCGGCCGCTCCCGTTCCGCCTCGCCCAGAGCGTCGAGGAAGAGGCGCGCGTCCTTCCTGCCCCGAGCCGTCAGCGGCAGGGCCACGGTCAGCAGGGAAGCGAAGAGCACGAAGCCGAGGAGGTTGCCCCACGGGACCGCGAGGATTCCCTCCGGCCAGGGGAACCGGTCGAGGATCGACCACGCGTTCGTACCGAAGCCGACGAGGAAGACGATGAGGGGAAGACGCAGGGTGAGCCAGGGCGACCGCCGGAGAACGTTCTCCGCGGCGACCCGGGCGGTTCCGTCCACCGGTGTGTCCCCGGTGGGCCGATGCCGCCTCACCGCCCGTGCGGCGGCCCGCCGCGTCGCCGTGGTCGCGCCCGGTGGCGGGAACCCGGCCTGACCGCCCATGGCGTGCCACATGAACAGGCCGAACCCCATCCCGCAGAAAAGCCCCGTCAGCAGGAAGACCACCACCACCCACACCAGGGGCACACCCTCACCCGTCAGGGAGCCGGATCCGAGGAAGACCATGGTCACCGCGAACGTCACGCCCATGGCGAGGCCGAACCCGCCCGAGCAGATCCACAGGACGAGCATCCGCCCGCGCCGTGCCGAGGCCACCCGGTCCGGTGCGGGAGGAGAGGGAGCGGGGGTCAACGGTCCTCCTGGAGGTTCAAGGGCTCGACGAGAAAAGGAAGAGCAGGGCGCGGGCCCGCCTCCTGCGGTGCGCGATCAGCGGAAACGCCACGACCAGGTACGACGCGCACACGGCGGCTGAGGTCAGGTAGGTGGTGGCGAACCCGAACGACCCCTCGCCGATCCGGGCCACACCCAGAAGGGTGAAGAGCGGTACGGCGAAGCCACAGAGCACGCCCTGCCAGGGGTGCCCCACCGGTGCGCTCATGACCGATCGCGCGTACCGCGCCGCCGCCCGATCGACCTCCGCGTCGCCTCCGAGGCGGCCCAGGCGGACCAGGCGCTGAGCCTCCCGGAACCGCTCGCGGTCCCCGTCGAAGATCGCCCGCCGCACGTCCGATTCCGTGCTCCAGACCCCGATCACCACGGACGACACCGCGCAGAGGGCACCGACCAGCCACGGCACCGCGTCAGGCAGCCCGAATCGATCCTCGGTCGATATCGGCACGGTCAACAGAACCGTCACCAGCCCCGTGACGGTTCCGATGATCGCCCCGTACGAGCGCGGGTGGTCCTGGGCGAACCACTGCACCGCCGGCGGCATCAGGTGCCCGGGCAGGAGCCGGGACGGAGCGCCGCTCATCGGCCGGACCCCCTCATCGCGTCTCCGGCCCGCACTCGGGCCATCGCCGCCCCCACTCACGCAGTGGTCCCGCCCTCGGGCAGGTCCCGCGGTCGAAGGAACGAGGACACGAGACGGAGGAACAGCAGGGCTTGGAGGACCAGCGGTCCGCCCGCGAGGAGCCCACTCGGGTATTCCGCGGATGCCACGACCTCTGGCCCCGGCGTTCCCACACCGAACCGGGCCGGGGTTTCCGGGACGCTCGGGTGGAACTTCGCCAGGAAGGGGAGGACCGCAGTGCTCGCCGCCGCGCCGATGAGGTGATAAAGGGGGATCGACCTGCGGAGACGCCATTTCTCACAGCTCTCGGAAGCCACCACGGGCACGGTCGTGGGCTGGGGCAAAGGGGGTTTCCCTCCGGGCCCGGAAGGGGGATGCGGGGCGGTCGGGCCGTCACCGCGCCGCCGTCCATTCCAGGGAACGCGGAAAGCGAGTCCCACGACGTACTCCCTCGCGGATGATCGAACCCTCGTATCACGACTCCCCGTTTTCGGTTGACCGGGTCAACGGTCATCGTCGTGCCTTTTCGTGCGGATCCGGTGCGGCCCGATCGGCGTCACCGAACCGTCGTCGACCCCGGTCGCACGTCCGTCGCCGGCGTTCTCGTCGTCCCGGTGGTGCCCTCGGCCGGTCCTTCGGCCGTTCCCTCGGCCGGTTCGGCACCGCGTGGTCCCTTATCGGTCCGCTTCCCCGTCCCTGTCGAAGAGGACCCCGATCACCGAACGCGCGAGGAACTCGGGGTCCCCGTCCGCGCTCTCCGGAAGAGAGCCGCTCAGCCAGAGTTCGGCGAAGCCGTGCGCGAACGACCACGCGGCGATCGTGGTCGCCCGGACCCGTTCGGGATCGGGCGACAGCGCTCCGGCACTGGCGGCGAGCGCGGCGGCGGCGCGTTCGCGGGCCGGCCGCATGCTCTCGTCGTCCATTCGGTAGAGCTCGGGGCGGAACATCACCTCGAAGTGGGAACGGTGGTCGATGGCGAAGCGGATGTAGGCCAGGCCGACCTCCACAGGTTCCCCGGCCGCCGCTTCCAGGGCGTCCGCGAACAGCGCGAAGCCCTCGGCGGCCACGGCCGTCAGCAGTCCCGTCTTGTCGCCGAAGTGATGAGCGGGGGCGGCGTGCGAGACACCCGCGCGGCGGGCCAGTTCGCGCAGGCTCCACCCGGTCGGGCCGACTTCCCCGGTCGCCGCCAAGGCGGCGTCGATGATGGTGCGCCGCAGGTCACCGTGATGGTAGGTCCGCTGGGCGATCCTTCCCACCTCCCCGTTCCGAAGGTCGCGCTAGCGGATCCACCCTATCTTGCCATTGACAAGATTCAAGCGTGGCGGCAATCTTGTCACTGGAAAGATTGGAGGCCGCACATGGCTCCCCTCATCGCCTTGATAGGTGGTACCGCGTTCCTGTGGCTGCTCGGCCTGGCCGGAGTGGAGGCGCTGGACTGGCAGACCGCGTTGCGCGGCGGTCTGGCCCTCATGTTCGTCCTGACGGGGGTGGTGCACTTCCTGCCCTCGTGGCGCCGCGATTTCGTCGCCATGATCCCGCCGACGCTTCCGTATCCGTCCTTGCTGGTCACCGTCACCGGTGTCCTGGAGCTGGTCGGAGCCGCCGCCCTGCTGTTCCCGCCCACCGCCCGGTTCGCGGCGATCGGTCTCGCGCTGCTGCTGCTCGCCATGTTCCCGGCCAACGTCTCGGCGGCCCGCCGGGGTGTGTCCCTGGCGGGAAAGCCGGCGACCCCGCTGCCGGCCCGCACGGTCATGCAGGTCGTCTTCGTCGGCGCGGCGGTGCTCGCCGCCGTGTGAGTCACGGCTCAGGCGGTGCGCGCGCCCAGCAGTCGGGTGACCGGGGAGTCCTCGCGCGCCGCCCGGTCCAGGACCTCGACGAGGGTCACCGAGGCGGCGGCGTGGACCTCCCGGCCCCGGGGGGTGAGGCGGATGCGGAACGCGCGGCCGTCGCCGTCGACCCGGGCGCGGTCGACGAGCCCCTCATCCTGCATCTGGGTGACCAGGCGGGAGATGCGGGGCTGGGAGCGGTCGACGGCCCGGCACACCTCCGCCAGGGGGGTCCACCCGCCGTCGTCGGACAGCAGGCGCATGATCTCGTAGGCGGTCAGGCAGATCGCGTGGTGCTCCCCGAGGGCGGACTCCAGGGCGGCACCGATCGCCTCGACGGGGCGGGCGATGCCGAGCCAGGAATCGAGGGCGCGCCCTGCGGCCTCGGTGTCGGGGGCGTCGTGCGAGGTCACAGCCGGTTCCTTTCGCTGTCCTGGTGTCGCCGGGGCAAACAATATGCGCGGGCATGTACTCTAGCGGACGCAGAAATATGCCCGCGCATATAAATGTGCCGGGTGCCCTGTCTCCGACCCGAAAGGTCACCCCCATGACGGAGCCGACCCCCGCCGAGACCTCCCCGGTCCACCCACCCTCACCCACGTCCCCGGCCTCGCCCGCCTCCCCGCCCCCGGCACCCCCGAACTGGTCGGCCCTGGCGATCGCGGGCATCGCACAGATGCTCATCATGCTCGACTCGACCGTCGTCAACGTCGCCCTGCCCTCGATCGGCCGCGATCTCGGCGCCGGGGCCTCCGCGCTCCAGTGGACGGTCGGCGGCTACGTCCTCACCTACGGCGCGCTGCTGTTGTTCGGCGGCAGGCTGGCCGACACCATCGGGCGGCGCAACGCCTTCCTCATCGGCCTCGCCGTGTTCGGTGCCGCCTCCCTGGCCTGCGGCGTCGCCGGGAGCGCACCGGTCCTCGTCGCCGCTCGCCTGGGCCAGGGCGCGGGCGCCGCGATGCTGTCGGCCGCGGCGCTGTCCATCATCGTGGCCGACTACGGGCGCTTCCCCGCCCGCCCGGGAACCGCCCTGACCGTGTGGAGCGGGCTGGGGGTCGTCGGCGCGACCGTCGGGGTCATCCTGGGCGGGGCTCATCGTGCAGTCTCTCTCCTGGCGGTGGGCGTTCCTCATCAACGTCCCGATCCTCCTGGCCGTCCTCGTCGCCGCGCTCGCTCGGCTCGCCCCGATGCCGGGAGCCGCGGGAACACGGTTGCGCCTGCCGACCGCCGTCGTCGCCACCCTCGGGATCGGGCTGCTGTGCTTCGGGCTCACCCGTCTGCACGAGGGGCCCGCGGAACCGTGGCCCTGGCTCGCCCTCGCCGCCTCGGCCGTGGTTCTCACCCTGCTCGTGCGGCATCAGAACCGCGCAGACGATCCACTGCTGCCGGTGTCCCTGCTGCGGGTGCGGGCCTACGCCTGGGCCGGGTTCGGGCTGCTCCTGGCCGCGACGCTCATGCTCGGAACCCTCTACCTGGCCAGCGACCACCTCCAGAACACCCGCGGCCTGTCCCCGCTGGAGACCGGGCTGGCCCTGCTACCGCTGTGTCTGGGTTCCCTGGTCGCGGCCATCGCGATCCCCTGTCTTGTGGACCGCGTCGGGATGGCCCGGGTCCACCTGAGCGGCGTGGTCGTGCAACTGGCCGCTATCCTCGCGATCGTCGCCGCCACCTCCGAGGGGGACACCGCAGTCCTCATCGCCGCGTTGGGGGTGTTCGGCCTGGGCCTGCCGACGATGTTCGTGCCGCTGTACACCGCCGGGTCCACGCCGATCCCCCCGGAGCGGGCCGGTGTCGGGTCGGGACTGCTCAACACCTTCAACGAAGCCGGTGCCGCCGTCGGCCTCGCGGTCGTCGCCCCGGTCGCGGCCGCCTCCGGGACGCACGCGGGCTTTCTGGCGCTGGCGGTGGTCGCCCTGCTCGCCGGTGTGACCGCGATCGCGCTGGGACGAACCGAGACCTGACTTTCGTCGGATGTCCGCGGGGGTGCGGTGGGCTACCGTCCCCGGTATGCGCACTCCCCGGATTCCGCCCGGCCACGCGGTCCTGATCTGCGCGGCCGTGGTCGCTCCTGCTGCTCACCGGCCGCCTGTCCACGGACCCGCGCCTCGCGGCCGTCGTGTACACGACCGGGGCGACGGCCGGGGCGGTGTGACTGCTGTGGTCGGGCCGGCCCGCGTGCATGGGGATCACCGGTGGCGTCCTGGTGCTGTTCGCCGTGCCGCTGCCCTGGTCGGCGGGCCGCTACCTGCGCAGCAGAGCCTCTCCGGAGAAGGCGGGCTGGAAGTGGGCGCGCATCCTGGAGAGTGAGGCCGGGCTGGTCGCCGAACGCGTCCGGCTGCGCGAACACTCCCGGATCGCCGGGGAGCCGCACGACGTCGTCGGCCACGAGCCGGGCCTGCTGTCTCCGCGCGCGGGCGTCCTGAAGCCGATGGTCGACCTGCCCGACCTGCCCGACCTGCCCGACCACCGCCGCGCCGACCGACGGGCTGCCACCCGGACGATCGACAGGGTCGGCACGGCGTCCGATCCCCTACTCCAGGTTCTCGTTCACGAGGGGGAGGCACGCCAGCACGTCGTCGCCGACCGCCTGTTGGAGGTCTTCCGCGTGGGCGGCGTGCTCGTCCGCGTCGTGGTCGGCGAACGAGACCAGGTACTGCGCGTAGTCCCCGTAGACCCGGGCGTTCGGGGTGTCGGTCTGCCCCAGCACGCCGTAGCCTTCGACCATCGCGCCGTTGATCTGCTCCGGGCCGGTGACGAACCCGGTGGCGGGCGCCGTCTCGGCGACCTCGCCCAACACCCGGCAGAACTCCTCGTCGACGAGCCCCAGGCTGGGGCTCTCGGCGATCGCCTGGCGCACCTGCTCCCGGGTCTGCTCCTCGGCGACCGCCAGCGCCTCGATCCGGGCCACCTCCTCCCGGTGGGACAGGTAGAGGAGCACTCCGCAGGCGCTCAACGCGGTCATGGTCCACCCGGCCGCGATCGCCAGCCGTGACAGGCCCAGCCGCCAATAGGTGCGCCGCACCGCGAAGTGGCCCAGCACCGCTCCCACCGGCGGGGCGAGGAACGCCAACACCGCGGCGAGCGCCGGCAGCCCCGTGGGCCTCAGGTCCTCGGCGAGTTCCCCGGCGTCGCCGGTGCCGTCCTCGGGCGCGGGGCCCTCACCGGGGTTCTCCGCGGTCCGCTCACCTGAGTCCTGGTCCGTCTCGTCGCCCCTGTCCGACATCGCCATCCCCTCGTGCTCTTCCCCGTGCGCTGCACCACGAGCGAACGATGGGAGCCATCATGGCACCTGGGAAATAGGGCGGAAAGCGGCCGACGCAGGCCCCGGACGCGCCGGCGACGTACCGGTGAGTGGAGGACGAACTGCCGTGGTGAACCGAAGACCCCCATCGGTGACGCGATCCACCTGGTGGCCGAAGACCTGGACCAGTGCCCACAGTGGCCGATCCCGCTCCTGGGCGGCGATCATCGCCCAGTGCGCCGCCGGACTCGTCCTCTACGTCACCGTGTCGTTCACGGTCGGGCTGCTCTCGGGTTCGCCGGTGCTCGGCGCGGCCGTCTCAGGCCCCGTGGTACTCGGCGCGGTCGCGATCTGGCGACGCCGGACCTTCGGCTCGGGGGCGTCCCGGCCCGTTTCGGAGCAGGCGCGGGAGGCCGGGTTCTGGGTGTTCGCCCTCGCCGGTCTGATGCTGTGCTTCCTCGGGGGCCAGTCACTGGCCGTGTGGCTCTACGCCGAGTACGGTTCGCCCGTCTTCGACGCCGCCCAGAGCGCCCAGAGCGCGGTGCCGGTGGCGCTGCTGCTGTTCGCCCTGGTCGTGGCGGCCCCGGCGGGCGAGGAAGCGCTCATGCGCGGCCTGGTCTACCCGCTGCTGCGGCGCCGCTGGCCGGTGGTCGTTTCGGCGCTGGTCAGCTCGGTGGTGTTCGCCGCTCTGCACGGCAATCCCGTGCAGATCGCCGTGGCACTGCCGTTGGGGATGCTGCTGGCCTTCGTCTACGAGCACGTGGGCAGGCTCTGGCCGGTGATCGCCCTGCACGCGCTGTTCAACCTCGCCTCGGTTCTGGTGCCCGTGCACCTGGTCGAAGCGATGGCGACCCCCGTGGTGTTCTCCACCATGCTGGTGGGCGCGGCCGCGGCCCTGATGATGCTGTACCCGGCCCGCAGCGACGGCGAGCGCGAAAAGAAGACCTCTTCTCCGCAGACATGAAGAAGGGAAAGGAGGCGAACGCCACACCGTTCCTATGGCGATTGGCCGGTATCGGCCACACCATTCGCACCGGTCCGGTCATTCCCCGAAAGGCCGTCATCGGCGCACGCCCGCGGCCACCAGGCCGCGCAACGCCCGCTCGGCGGGCCCCTGGACCCCGTGGCGCTCCATGAGGGAGCAGGCGAGCACCGAGACCGACCAGACGGAGGCCGCGACGAACATCTGCCATGCCAGGGCCAGTGCCTCGACACCGCAGACGCGCAGCGCTCCGGCCGCCAGTGCCAGGAGCACGGTCTGCGACAGGTAGGCCGACAGGGAACGCTTCCCGGTGGCCGCCAGCGCCCGGCCGAGCACTCCCGTGCCCGCTGCGCGGTACGAGGCGGCCAAGGTGACGAGCGCCAGGAGACCGGCTCCGGCCAGCAGCCCCGCCACGCCCTGGTGCCAGGCGATCAGGACCCGCGCGAGGACGCCGGTGCCCTCCACGCCCACCCAGAGCACCGCGAGGGCCGCGGTGGGCACGACGAGTCCGGCCAGGACCGCACCGGCCAGTCCTCGCCGGTGCCGGTGCGGCTGCTCGATCGGCCCCCGGCCCGCCAGCCACGCCCCCAGCAGCGCGCCGGGCAGCACCATCGAGGTCAGGACCGTCGCCGGGGTCGCGACGGTCCAGATCACCAGGTTGGCCGCGATCCCGGCGAGGCCCTCGTCGAACAGGGCCTGAGCCGCCAGACCGTGGCTGCGGGCCAGGACCGCCTCGGGTCCGGCCACCGCCAGGAAGGACGTCGACAGCGCACAGATGAGGGCGGCCGATATCAGTGCGGCCCGTCGGCGGCGGGAGACCATGACACCGGCGATCACCACCGTGACGAGCCCGTAGGCGCCCGGGATGTCCTGGGCGAAGACGAGGGCGTGCACGGAGCCGAAGGCCAGCAGGCACAGGCCCCGCTTGCGCAGCAGCGCCGTGGCCCGTCGCTCGGCCTGCTCACGGTCCAGGCCCGCGGCCAGACCCGCGCGGATGGACCCGTGCGCGCTCCGCGCCAGGCCGAAGCCGAGCAGCAGCGCGAAGACCGGGTAGGCCCGCCCGTCGACCAGCAGGTGCAGCAGGTCCGAGACGAGGTTCTCGTAGGTCCGGGACGCGTTCGGGTCCTGTCGGAACCAGTAATGGGCGTTGGCCGCGGCGATGAGGAGCAACGCCGCCCCTCGTGCCAGGTCCGGCACGAGCAGGCGTCCTCTGGATTCGTCCATCGTGCCCGGTACGGGTGTTTCTGCTCGTTTACCAGAGCACATGGCATGAAATTATCAAATGTGCCCGCCCTGGGTCCGGGCCTGGGGCGGGCGTGCGGCAGGACAAAGGCCGAAGAGCGTCCCCAGCGAGGAAATCCCCGGCCCTCGTGAAGCCTCCGAGTCCGGTGTGGCATATTCGATGCGCCATGTCCACATTGCCGAGAGTGCTTCGGTGCGACGAACCGGGCAGTGTTGAGAACCCCTGGATTGCCGGTCGAATCAAGGAGACCCCCAGCGTGACCTCCCTCAAGACCCCTACCAAGTCGCTCGCGGTCGCGAGTGGTGCGGCTCTGCTGACCCTGACCGCGTGCTCGGGTGGCGCTGCCGCCTACGAGTTCGCCGAGCCCTTGACGGAGCCGACCCAAAGGATCGAGTTCCGCGTCCCCGAAGAGTTGGTCGAGCTGAACGAGGAGTACGCCGAGACGCGCGTGCTCGAGTCCGTCACCGTTTCTTCGACCGAGTCCGAGGAGCCCGGGCGGTGCTCTGTGGAGTTCCGGTTCGAGTATGTCGACGGCGGTCCGGAGCGTCTGCTCACGTTCCTGGAGGAGACGTCCGAGGGTTCCGCTCCGGAGGAAGACCGTATGGCGAGCCGACTGACCGGCTCGGGGCCGGACTCGATCGAGTTCGGTGAGAATTACGGTTCCGCGGTGGTGTCCCGGGGGTGTGCCACCTCGCCGACCGATGACGAGACCACCGTGGAGGTGAACTTCCCCATGCTTGAAGACGGTTCGTTGGACAACTTCGCTCAAGCCGAGGTTTCCGTTATGCAGGGCGGCGAGCTGTTCATCCACGAGCCGGAGATCGACGACTGGCAGCTCGACTCCAACGGCAACTGGATCCAGTAGGACCAGTTCGTACGGGTTTCTCTACCTTCGAAAGATCGCCTGGCCGCCTCCCGGGGCGCAAGAACGTGGACGTGTGCGATGCGGGAGCACGGCCGGTTGTTCCGTTCGGTGGGAACGCCTCCGCGACCTCAGGTCGCGGAGGCGCCAGGGTCCACGGGGACGTGCACGATCGCCTATGGGGCGTTATTCGCCGTATCCCCGGTCGCCCGACTCGGCTTGGTACTGGTCGCGTTCGTAGGTCGTGCCCGTGTCCGGGTGCAGCAGCTTCTGGTAGATGCCGGGCGCCTTGGACGGCGTCTTCACCGTGATGAGCGGCTGAAGCCTCGCGTAACCGTGCGGGTCGTCGTAGAGCGCCTACTGGGTGCGGTGCTCGGCCATCGACGCGGTCGGCGGCTTCGGTGTCTCCCAGATCTTGCTGGAAGTCCTCTCCGCCGTCCGGGTGTCCGTGTCCCGGTGGCGTTCCGAGGCTTTGTCGGGTGTGGTGATCGGTGACCCGGGCTCCCGGGCGGGCTCCGGGCTTGCGGTCGGCTCCCGCACCTTCTCCCGGGCGGCCTCGGGCGTGATCGGTCGGGCTCCGATGCGAGCCTCCCGTTCCCGTGCGGTCTCGGGTTTGCCCAGTGCCTCCCATGCGAAGATCGAACAGGATCACCCGTTCGGCCGGCTCACGATCCGGCTCCTGTCCACGCGGTGAAGCGACAGCGATCGGTCCGAGTGCCTGAGTGGCTCGTTCGTCCAACGCGGTGAGTGTGGTGTACCAGTCCGGGCCGAGCTTGGCCGCGACCTCCGGTGTGGGCGGGTTCCTCATCTCGTCCTGCATCTGCACGAACGCGGTGGCCGTCTCTGGAGTCCAAGGCCGTTCCTCGCGTTCGTAGGCCAGTGTGGCGGCCAGGCGCGGCTCCTGGACCCACCGCCCGTTCTTCACCGCGTTGTCGTAACAGGGAACGCCCTTCCTGCGGCGGAAGAGCCGGGCCCTATCGACCAGGTCGGGTTGCTCGTCGATGAGACGGCTCACCCCGGTGACTCCCTCATAGGTCTGGTCGGCGTTGGCCTGCACGGTCAACCGGCCGGCCCCGCGGTCGCGAACCTGTTCGAAGTAGCGGTACTGAATGCCCTGGTCGCTGATCACCTTGGGGACCGCCATCCCCACGGATTCGACCTCATATCCCGCCCCACGGAAGTCACGCATCATCGTGGCGCTGTGCCCGGGATCTTGGGAGGTGTCCTGCACGATGACGTTGATGCGGTTCTCGATCGCGTATTCCCGCGCCTTGGCCATCCATTCGCGGCCGTCGGTACGCGTGGCCGCGGTCATGAGTTTGTCGTCGCGCTGCATCAGCTCGTCGTATTTGTCGTGGTAGGGCTTGTACAGATCGCTGTCGAGGTCGATGTGGCCGCCGCTGTCATTTGGCTCGGGGTCGATCTCCTTCTGTACACGGCTCTTGCCCGAGCCCGGTTGGGAGATGAGGAAAACCGCCCGAGGGCGCTCCTGCGGCTCCCGCCCCGTTAGAAACTGGGGACGATTCGCTTCCGGAAGATGTAGTCGTTTCTCTCGGGCTTGAGCTTGAACTGTGCGGGGTCGAAGCCGGCGTCGCCGCTCACTGGTGTGTCCGCCTGACCTTCTCTGCCAACTCGGTGAACTCGGCACGGACCTGCGCGACCTCATCGGCGTCCGCGGGGTCGAGTTCTTCACGTCGGCGGACGCACGCACGTTGGCCTTCTTCGGCCTGTTCGATCACCTGCTGGTCGGGATTCTCCGTGGCCTCCTCCCGGGCGATCACGGCGCTATAGGCGCCCACGGCGCCGTTGACAGCCTCCAAAGCGGCTTCGTATCGACCGGCCTCGGCTCCGGTCCATGAGCGCCACTCCCTGCTGGAAGAGGTGCCATTCATGTTGTCCGCCTTTCTGGTACGGCTTCTGAAAGGTTGGAGAGGACGTAGGCGACCGGGGTTTCGTCACGGTTTTCGGTCGATGTCAGCCTTGCAGATATTTCCAGATGGTGCGTGTGGGGTTCGCGTCTTCTTCGACGGGGCGATGCCCGTGCCTTGGGCAGGGGAAGGCGTCTCGGAACCGGGAACGGAAAAGGTCATCTCGGCTCATGGAGGAGGAACTCCTCGGCCTGGTCGCGGTTGTCCTCCTCCCGGTCGCCGGGCTACTGGGAGGAGACGAAGGCCTCGTCAGCGGCCGCGGCCGGTTCGATCTTGTGGAGCGTCGGACCAAGCCGTTCCATGAGTTCGGTCAAGATCGGATCTCCGTTTCGTTCCCTTTCGCCGAACTATCGCGCAGACTTCGGCATCTTCCTTGGAGCAACCCGATAGTCCCTACCTCCACCCCCCTGTCCCCCGAATCGCCGTAGGAGACACCCGTGCCTCCCCGGGAACGTGAACCAGAGACGCGAACTGTTCCGATGTCCGGACCATGTGGCCCCATCCGCCGTAGCGGCTGATCAGCCCGCTGATCGGCCTGGGACAGGCCGCCGGACGGTCGGATATGCCCCTGGCGCACACGTTGGTGAGCATCTGTCACTGTCCGACCGCAACTGTAAGGTGTTGCTCGTAGACGAGCAGAAGTGGAGTATCCGAACGATGGCCAAGAGCGTCTTCAAGATCCCCACCAGCCTGGATCGGTCGTTCCTGGACCACGAGGTCGCGCTGGCGGGTGGCGGCTGGCAGATGCGGCCGCTGCCGATGAAGGTGATCCTGTTCTGGGCCGGTTCCCTGATGCTGCTGTTCTGGGTCACCACCTCCACGTTCGTCTCCAGCGCCGACTGGTGGCTCATCCTCCTGGTGGTCATCTGGTGGCTGGCGGCCACCGCCTTCTTCGGCCAGTACTCCAAGACCAAGGAGATGCGCTTCTCGTCCCTGCCCGCGCTCCTGGAATACCTGCCGCGGCCCGCACGCCGCGTCATCACCCGGCGCGGATCCAACCCCAGCGGCTTCTACTCGGTGCTGGGCGTCAAGAGCGTCGACGAGACCGGCTACATCGAGTGGCTGGACGGCACCGTCGGCCAGGCCTACCTCGTCGTCGGGTCCGCCTCGGTCCTGGTCTTCGACGAGGACAAGAAGGCGATCCTCAACCGGGTCGACGCCTTCTGGCGCAAGGTCGACACCAACGCCGAGTTCATCTGGGTCACCACCAAGGAGCCCCAGCGGGTCTACCGGCAGCTCGGCAACCTGGAACTGCTCAACCGCGACCTCGAAATCCGCGACCCCGAGCTGTTCGACCTGCTCGACGAGCGGTACTCGATCCTCAAGGACTACGTGGGCGGGCAGTTCACCTCCATCCACCAGTACCTGGTGATCAAGGGCGACAACCTGGAGGCGCTGCGCCGGGCGCACGCCCTGGTACGGGCCGAGGTCGAGGGTTCCAGTCTCATGATCAAACAGGCCGTGATGCTCAGCGCCGACGACCTCTACGACATGCTGCGGACCGTCTACACCGCCGTGCGGTAGAGCGGTCCCGGCGACGCACGGGCGCCGGGACACCCCTGCGGTCGCGACGGGGTCGTGGGCCTGTGGAGTGCCAAATATCTGCTGGTATATGAGGAGAAAGCGAAGGGCACGGATGACCGGCTCACCGTACCGAAGCAGCGCGACCGGAACCTCGCAGGGGCACCTACCCGGTGCGCTCTCGCAGAACGCCCGCGCATCGGCCCAGGCGGACGGTGCCGGCTCCGATGCGTATGAGAACGAAGACAGTGCCGCGATCGCCCCGCTCCCCGGCACCCTGTTCTCCAGGTTGAAGGAGAGCGGGAGGCCGGCGTCCGAACAAGAGGACACCGAGGACGAGCAGGACGAGGACCCGTACGCGGGGATGAGCGCCGCCGAGCGCCGTGCCGAGCGGAAGAAGGAGCGCCAGCTCGGCGGCACCTTCGACGACCACCCGCACCTGCTCGCCCTCAAACCGCGTGAGCGCTACGTCTTCCGCAGCGACTACTTCGAGATCGACGACCACCACGCGTGCGTCCTCGGCTTCTTCCACGACGATGGGGCCCGCGACGACTTCGGCGCGTTCTGGGGCATCAACCGCATCCCCACCGGGCTGCCCGAGGACGTCACCGTCGTGGTGCTCGAACAGGTCCGCCGCATGGGTGAGAAGTGGATCGAGGAGCGGCTCAAGACCGCGGAGAAGCTCGACCGCCTGGAGGAGGGCGAACAGGCCCAGTCGGGCACCATGAGCTCGCGGCGCAAGGCCGCCAAGGTCAGCGACGACATCGAGATCGTCGCCGGTGAGCTCCAGGACGGCGCCAGCTACCTGCACGTGCACGACCGCCTCCTGGTCAAGGCCCCCGACCTGGAGGTCCTCGACGACGCCGTCGAACGGATCGGACGCCTGTACATCGACCGGTTCGGCACCCTCAAGGTCGCCGCCTACCCCGGCGAACAGCGCCAGGAGCTCACCAACCTTCTCGGCAAGAACGAACGCAAGCGCGGCAAGGGCTTCCACTTCACCAGCGTGGAGTTCGCCGGATCCCACTCGCTGGTCACCAACGGGCTCAACGACCCCGCGGGCGAGTACGTCGGCTTCATGGTCGGCGACGTCAACAACTCCGCGGTGCTCTTCGACGTCAACGCCTACGACCACCACGTGGTCGTCGCCGACAACACCGTCAACCCGGTGCTGGACCGGGCGCACGTGCCCGACATGTGGGGATCGAAGATCTCCCAGGCGGCCCTGCTGTCCAACGCCCGCACCGTACACGTCGTCCTGGACGGGGCCCGCCTGGACGACCTGGGACCGCGCCTGGACGCCCTCACCGCCCGGTTGGACATGAACTCCGGCGACATCAACATGTTCGAGATGTTCGGAGACCAGGAGAACGAGCTCAGCATCTTCCCGGCGCACCTGGAGAAGGTCGTCCTCATGGCCGAGCAGGCCTACGAGACGACCGATCAGGACCGCTCCATCATCCGCGGTTCGCTCAAGGAGACGCTGACGCAGTTCTACATCGACAAGGGCATGTGGGCGCGCAACGCCAAGCACAACCGGAACCGGCTGCGGGTGGTGGGCGTGCCGCACACCCAGGTGCCGCGCCTCCAGGACATCGTCACCTACTTCGACACCCAGTACCGCGCGCTGGCCAACTCCACAGCCCGTGACGACGAGGCGCTGCACGCCTACAACATCCTGCGGCTGGTCTTCAAGGACCTGCTCGACAACAACGGCGACCTGTTCAACACCCACACCAACGACGAGATCGACGGGGTGGCCGACGCCCGCCGCGTGCTCTACGACTTCTCCCGGCTGCTCAAGCGCGGCAAGGGGGTGGCGATGGCCCAGCTGGTCAACGTCATCGGCTTCGCCGTCGACAACCTGGGCCTGGGCGACACGGTCATCATCCACGGCGCCGAGAACATCGACGACCGCGTCAAGACCTACCTCACCGAACAGTTCGAGCACCTGTTCCTGCGCGGCGGCCGGGTCGCCTACCTGTACAACGACGTCGACAGGATGCTCGCCGACTCGGCGTTCAACCGCTTCGACGCCGCCGACTGGACGGTGCTGGGGCCGATGCGCGACGCGACGGTCACCGAGTACCAGCGCCAGTTGCACCAGGACATCCCACCCGACCTGGAGCGCCTGGTGACCACCCGCGGTGAGAACCTCGCCTACCTGCGGCGGGGGCACACCAACGTCGTGTTCCACCTGGACCTGGCACTGGGCGTCAACCCGGCCCGTGCCGAGCGGCGCGCCGAGCTCTTGGAGGCCGGCCGGCGCGGGCGGGCCGAGCGGGAGCAGTCGTCGGCGGTCATGGCCGCCAAGGGAGAAATAGCCGAGGAACGCGCTCGGCGTGTGGCCGAGACGGGGGCCGAGGCGCGGCTGCGCGCCGAGCGCATGACACCGGGCAGGAAGCCGGACCGGCGGGCGGGCAGGCAGGACCGGACCACGGCGAGTGACCGCATCGGAC
Organism: Nocardiopsis sp. N85; assembly: GCF_028882275.1. GTDB lineage: Bacteria > Actinomycetota > Actinomycetes > Streptosporangiales > Streptosporangiaceae > Nocardiopsis > Nocardiopsis lambiniae. The sequence continues at coordinate 75,616 of NZ_JARBUT010000017.1, read as the reverse complement.
GCGACCGGTGACCGACGCGAGAGTGAAGGAACGGATGATGGAGCAAGGCGCTCCTGTGCGCGCACGGCTCGGCGCGCCTGCCCGTGGGGAGGGCTTCAGGGTGCTCGCGCGCCTGGCCGCGTGGGCGCTGGTACTGGCGTTCCCCTTGACGTTGTTGCTGGGGTCGACGGGCACGGCGCACGCCGACGACGACGAGGACATCCTCGGCCGCCTGTCGTTCTACCGGCTCTCCTCGTCGATGACGGCGCTGTTCTCCACGGCGCAGGAACCCGGCAGCGATATCGCCCTCGCCGATACCGAGTGGGAAACGCTCCTGGACAACCCGGCCAGTGCCGGGTCGATGCTCGGCTACGCCGACTCGAACTACAACCCGATCATGGGATGGCTCAACTCCCACATCGCCCAGTCCTCGGACAGCGTCGGCTACGACACGCTGAGAGGCAGCGAAGACGCGGGACTCCAGGGAGTTCAGGGTGCGCATGACTACGCGTTGTTCGGCGCCACGCTCAACGGGCTGGGGCTGGACTCCACCAGCACGGGGCTCTCGCTGGGGTTCTTCAACGCGATCGCGGGCGGGATCATCTTCCTCCTGTACATCACCTCGGCGGCCATCGATGTCCTGTGGTCGGTGCTCATCTCCGCGCTGACCTGGCTCAACCCCTTCAGGTTGTTCTACTGGGCGATCTTCGCGCTCAACCCGGACTTCGCCAACGGCATGACCGGCGGTGAGCGGCCGGAAGGTGCCCTGGCCGGCCTCGCCCAATGGATCGGCTCCTGGTACCTGGTCCTGGTCGAACTGTCGTGGACGGTCATGGTCCCGCTGTTCATCGGTACCTTCCTGTTCAGCGTCGTGATGTTCAAGAAGCTCGACAAGGGCTCGGCACTGAAGAAACTCTTCATCCGTTTGCTCTTCATCGGTCTGGGCCTGCCGCTGCTCGGATCCATGTACACCGGCATGCTCAACGCCATGGAGCAGGCCACCGACGAGGGGAACTCGGGTTCCACGCGTGTGGTGCTCTCCACGTTCGTGGACTTCGAGGGCTGGGCGATGCAGCAGCGCCTGCGTGTGCCCGAGAAGGGGGACCACGATGTGTACATCGAATGGGACCACAACCGGAACGCCCCCTCCGGGCGCTCCCAGGCGAGCGTGCGGGAGTTGGCGCTGCTGATCAACGCCCAGGTCCTGGGTCTGGAAGGCCGGATCGACCCCGTGAACGCCGGGGCCGGCTCGTGGGGCCAGACCGCACTGGAGCCGGCCGCCGAATCGGTGTTCACCGAGTCGAGGTACGCCGAGGTCACGGACATCCTCTTCCGGTACATGGGCAACGCCCACGTGTCCGCCTCGTCGTTCGAGACCCAGTCCAAGGCGACTCTGGACTGCGACGCGGACAACTGTAAAGCGCGCCAATGGTTCGATGATTACATCGGTGATCCGGACGAGGTCGTGCAAGTCGAGAGCGAGGTGAAAATCCACCAGAACCCACTGATCTGGGTGGAAGAAGGCGTGGGCCTGAGCACGTACAAAGAGCTGCCGCCGGAAATGCAGGAGGAGGACACCGATTTCTTCGACTTCTTCTCCTTCTTCCGCTACACCAGCTTCCACACCAGGGGAGACGTCAGCGACTGCGGGCTGAGACTGGCCAAGTCCGACGGTTCTCCCGAGGCGTGCAACCTCTCGCCGCTGGCGATGTACAACTACCTCAACACCGACTTCGGCCCGACGTCGTACACGGCCTACTCCTCCGGCAAGACCACCAGCGAGGCGACCCGGTCCATTCACAACTCGGTGTCGATGGTGGGCACCGGAACCATGAGCTTCGTGTACTGGGTCAACGCCGTCGTGCTGCTGGGCGCGTTCATCACCATCGGCTTCGGTTACGCCATCGCGATGGTGATCGGCAACATCCGCAGGAGCTTCCAGCTGATGACGGCGATTCCGTTCGCGACGCTGGGTGCGATGGCGGGCATCGCGAAAGTGATCGTCTATTCGATCGCGATGATCATGGAAGTCGTGATCACGCTCTTCCTGTACAAGTTCGTGCAGGAGTTCCTCCTGAGTATCCCGAGCATCATCGAGATCCCGTTCTCACAGGTGCTCAACGAAGGCGGTGAAGGCGATACCACGGCGATGGTCGCCTTCCTGGCCTCCGGAGGGTTCATCAGCATGGTCGTCACCCTGGTGTCGATCATCGCGGTCATCCTTTTCACGATCATGGCGATGCGCCTGCGCAAGACGCTGGTCAAGGCCGTGGAGGAGGCCTCCACCAAGCTGGTCGAGAAGCTCACCGACGCCCAGATCGCGCCCCCCGGCGGCGGTGGCCAGGGCCAGGGCATCATGCCCGCCCTGGGCCGGGGGGCCGCCGCCGGTGCCGGTGCGGCGGCGGCCAACCGGATGATCGGCGGCGGCGGTTCCCAGGGCGGAAAGGGCCCGAACGCGGGCGGCACCAACGGCGGCGGTCCCGAGGGCATCAGCACCTCGGCGGCGAGCAGCAACGACACCAGGGTCGGCGGCGACGTGGACACCGACGGCACGCTGGAGGGGCCCGACGGGTCCGGCGGTGGCGGGGACGACCGCCGGCCGGGTCCGGGTCTGGACGCCGGGGGTCTGGGTGGAGACGCCGAGCGGGAGGCCGAGCTCGGTCGACGCGTCGAAGCCAACGGCCTGTCGCTCCCTCCGGGCAGCGACGCCCCCGGGCCTTCCGACCCGGACAACCCGCGGGTCGGCGACGGCGATGCGCTGGACGTCGCGGCCGCCTCCGCCCAGCACTCCGCCGACGAGTACAGGAAGTCCGACCGGGCCAAGGTCGGTGCGGTGAAGGACGGTGTCGAGGCGGGCGCCCACGCCGGGATCGCCGCCGGCCGCGCCGCGGCCGGCGACGGCGCCGGTGCGGCCAAGTCGGCGGGCAAGGCCGCGGAGAAGGGCGGTTCGGCTGTGGCGAAGAACGCACAGGCCGCTCAGCACAAGGAACAGGCCGGGAAGTCCTCCCTCGACAATCAGGCCCCGAACCCCACGCACCAACAGCGCATCAAACAAGGACAACAGATCTCGCAAACCGGACGCGCCGTGTCCAACACCGCAGGCATGGCGAGCGGCGGTACCGGGGGCAAACCCGGAGGTGCCGGTGGCAAACCCGGTGGCGGTGGACCGAAGCCGAGTGGCTCGACTCCCTCGGCCGGCCAGAAGGGCGGAAACGCGGGTAAGTCGGGCCAAGACAAGAACAGGAGAAAGTAAGCGCTGATGAGGACCGAGAGCGGGGCCCTCCCCGCCCTGAACAGGTGACGTTTACCCTCATCTTTCAGCTAACCATGCGCAGAAGAAAGTTGTTGACGGCTGTGCCCGATGGCTAGAATCTACGCAGAACCCCCCGAACACACCCGTACCCCCAGTGACCCCCAGCAGATCCCCATCGGACTCCGTCGGGCCCCGCCGCGTTGTGCACTGCCCAGCGTCAGGCGTCGGACCCGAACAGGACAAGGACAAGCATGAACATCACCAACCTCCCCGCTGCGGGGTGGGACCTCGTCTCCTTCTTCGAGAACGCCCGCAATTACGTGGGTACGGCAGGCGGTGGCCTCCTCGCGCTGATGGGCACCGTCGGCGTCGTGTGGGGCGGCGTCCTGCTCATCAAGAAGCTGATGGCCTCGCAACAGGACCAGACGAGCTGGATCAAGATCCTCGGCCTGGTCCTGGTCGGCGGCGCTCTCATGGTCGGCGGATTCTCCCTCATCTCCAACATCGCCGCGGGCGGCCGCACCACGATCGAGGATCTGGGCGGCGGCATGATCCTCCTCCAAGGCCTTCTCTGATCCATGGCCCGGCCGGGTATCGATCGGCGAACGCGGGAGGGTCGGTGGCCGACGAGGCCGTCGGCCCTCTCTTGCGTCCAGGGGACCCCCTCCGCCGCCGAGGCGACGCCGCCTGGGCGGCGACAGACCAGGTGCACCCGAACAGCGGAGCAGCGGAAAGGCTTGCATGAAAGAGACCGCGAAGACATACGCGGCGAAGCTGAAGCTGGGGCCCCACCACGCCATCGAGCGGTTCGGGGTCGTCACCGGCGTCGTCGCCATCACGTTCGCGATGCTGCTGGTGGGAACCATCGCCTCGGCCACGGCCAACAACAGGGCCCGCCTGGACGAGACGGCGCTGTACACGACCTCGTTCACCACCTCCAAGACCGAACTGACCGGCAAGGTCCACGGGGTGTACACCAACGACGGGCGTACCCGCGCCCTGGTCCTCATGCGGTTCGACGGCTCCGCCGCCGGATCGTTCTCGACCGACGCCGCCAACTACCAGGCGTTCCTCACCGGCTCCAACGAACAACTCGACACCCAGGCGCTGGCGACCTCCATCACCGGCTCGATCGTCGTGTTCGGCTCCACCGGCTACCTGGGGGTGGTGCTCGACTCCGACGCGCCGTTCGAGCAGCAGATCGCGAGCCTGACCCTGCGGGCCAACAGCGAACTGGTCTACAAGGAGGACTCCGGGCGCGAGCTCCGCGAGGACCTGCAGGACGACGGCAGCTTCACCGAGTTCGACCAGTGGCGACTGTTCGTCAACCCCGGAGCCTCGGGCACCGAAGAGGCCGCCTCGCTGGGCGGCGAGCGCATCGACCCCGCCGCCCTGTACTACGAGCTGGTGGTCGCCGCACAGGAGCAGGAGATCCGTGAGGCGATGGACGGGCAGCTCATGGAGATGCGCGCCGTCCTCAACCGGATCGACGAATACAACGGCGAGATGAGCAGGGTCAACGTCGACGGGGTGTTCATCGAACCCCCGGAGGTTCCGGTGCAGGTCGCCGGCGACGCCGTGACCGGCGAGCCCGCCGACGCCGAGGCCGAGTCCACACTCGCGCTGGAGGCCGACTGGGTGGACCCGCGCGGCTACGACTTCGACTGGCGCTCGGGTTCGGTCGAGGAGGGCTACCTGGACGCGATCATGCCCGCGGGCGAGACCTCCTACGTCACGTTCCTTGGCGACAAGGCCCGGGCCGTGGACGAGGAGAACCCCGGGTTCGCGCCCAACGACATGGCGTGGCTCCTCACCGATGGCAACGACCTGAAGGAGCACAGGCAGACGAGCCAGGCGATGGAGCCGCTGACCAACATCATGAACAACACCACGCAGGCCTACCAGGACTACCACCGCCTCAAGACCGCCTACCAGGTCGACTCCTACAGCGAACTGCTGGACCTGGAGGTGGCGCTGCGCGGCGTCGACTCATCCGGGTCGGTCAACGCAGGCGAGGAGGCCCTGCTCACGTACTGACCTGAAGCGGTACGGGCGAAGCGCAGGGAACGCGGACGAAGGCGTCCGGAGGCGAGAGGAGAGGGCGCCATGGCGGGGACCGGTGGTGGGGCAGGGGGCGTGCAGCCTCCGGGCCTCGGTTCGGGTGCGTCGGACCAGGTCGGTCAGGCCGCCCAGAAGGGGGTACCCGATTCCGGTGATGCCGCCCGGAACGGTGGGGCTCAGGGCGGATCGGGAGCAGGAGGGGCGGGCCCGGAGCAGGCGAACCCGCTGAAGGGTCCGGTCGGAGACAAGGGGGGCCTTCCCGCGCTGGGCGCCGGAGGCACTTCGGCGGCACCCAAGGGCGGACCCGAATCCGACATGAAGGGTGTCGCCAAGGGGGCGGGCGTGGCCGGCGCGGTCCCGGCCGTCGGCGTCGGCGCCCAGCTCATGGTCCTCCTGATGTTCCTCAACTGGCTCAAGGGCCTGTTCGCCATGATCGCCGCGCTGATCATGAATCTGCTGAACCTGCTCTGGATGATGGTGGTCGCGGCCGTCAAGGCCGTGGTGGGCTTCGTTCTCGGAGTGGGCGCGGCCATCGCCTCGGCCGTGGGAGGAGCCATCGGCGCGGTCGCCGGTGCCTTCGCCGCGTTCGGTGCGGCCACCCTGGCCGTGGTCAGCCTGGCCGTCGGTACCGTGTACACGGTTCAGGAGACCAACGCCATCGCTCAGCGCGACGCCGTACCGGTGGACTGCCGTCCCATGACGGAGGCGACCGTGCGCGAGATCGACGACAACACCCGGTCCGGGGCCGCTAACGCGGACATGGAGGCGACGGCCGAGGAGGTGTACTCGATCCTGGCGGGCATGGGCATGCAGGACGAGAACATCGCGGGTGTCCTGGGCAACTTCCAGCACGAGTCGGCGATCGACCCGACCGCCGTCGAGACGATCTACAACGAGCCCTACAAGATCGGCCCGCGCAAGCAGGAGGCGCAGGAGAACGGTTTCCAGGTCGAGCTGATCGATGCCGATTACGCCGCGAGATGGCCCGCCATCGATCTGGTGGGCATCGGTCTGGGGCAGTGGACCAACGGCCGCAACTCGATGCTCACCGACTACGCCGACAGGACCGGCGGGGAGTGGTGGGAGCTCGAGACCCAGCTCAGTTTCATGATCTCCGACGACGACCCCGCGCGCGTGCGGTTCGTCAAGGACCTCATCGAGGACCCCTCCGGCTCGGTCAATGACTCGACCCGGGACTGGATGGTCAAGTGGGAGGGCCTGTCGCTGGACGTTGCCGTGAACCGGCCGCGGCTCACCGAACGCCAGGAGCACGCCGCCATTTGGTTCGCCAAGTTGGACGCCTGGGAAGCCGATGAGGGGCGGGCCGCCTCCATCCTGGACCAGGCCCAGACCACGGTCGTCGCCGCCGACCAGGACCGTCGCAACGCCGTGGTGCAGGAGTGCCGCACCGCCAACGTCAACGGATCCAGGGGCGGCGTGGTCGCGGCCGGCGAGCAGATCCCCTGCGACTCCCTGGGGCGTATGCACCCGGACGCCTGCCGCCTGCACGAGCACCTCCAGGAGGAGTTCGGCGGCTTCTTCCTGGCCGCACACGGTCAGCGCAACGAGGCGGGCAGCAACCACAACAACGGTCAGGCCATCGACTACATGATGGCGCCGGGAGGTTCCGTTCCCAGCCAGGAGATGTACGACTCGGCGATGACGATCATCGACTACCTCATCCCGCGGGCCGAGGAGTTCAACATCAAGGGCATCCTGTGGGACCACCGCAAGTGGGCCGCCGGGAACGACCCGGTCGGGCCATGGAGCGACGAGACCACGCGGTCCGCGGGCGAGCGCGGGAACAACACGCAGAATCACGTCGACCACATCCACATCAGCGTGGGGCCCGACGATTTCGCCTAGCAGGGTTCAGGGCGGACCGGCGAACGCAGGGACACGGTGGAACGGGCCGGGGCCTTCTCCGCGTCGGGACCGGAGACGATCAGGGAAGGAGCGTGGCGATGGCCGACGAGGGCGCACCGGACAGCGGTGACGGCGCTTCGCGGGAGGCCGCCCCGAAGAAGCCCTGGAGCGCGATGAGCCGCGAGGAGGTGATGGAGCGCCTCGACGCCTACCAGGCCAAGCAGCGCGCCAACCGCAGGCGGATGACCGGTGACGACGTGCAGGAGATGCTGCGCGAGCGCCGCGCCAGGCGGCGGGAGCGCAGGGAACGGCGTGGTGGCGACCGGGCGCTCCGGCGCGACGCGGGCCGGATCGCGCGCCTGAGCCTGGGCGGGGCCCTGATGGTCGGCGCCATCGGGACCGGCGCGCTGGCCGCCTCCAGCACCGACATCACACAGGTCCGAAGCGAGGCCAACGACCGGGAGATCGCTCTGCTCGAAGGCGAGATCCGAGCCCTGGAAGCCGCCTCGTGGGACGAAGAGGACGCCGCCGCGCTCGAAGAACAGCTGGACGAGGCCGTGGCGCAGGCCCGGCGGAAGGGTGAAGAGGTCGCCGAGCTCCAGAACACCTACCAGGAGATCCTCGCCGACCTCAACGACGCGGAGCCGTCGGGGGACGGCGGCGCGGGCGACGCGTTCGCGCCCATGGCGGAACACCGCAGGGAGCTCGTCGACTACTTCGACGCGTCGGCCCGGGTCATCGAGGACGAGGAGGCCTACCGCCCCGGCGCGGACGTCCCCTATGGCCCCGGCGACATCGACGTGCTCTTCCCCTGGTACATCCGCTACGCCGACGAGGGCCGCAGTGAGTACGCCGAAGCGTCGCTGAACTCCTGGGAACTGGCCTCGGCCGTGCCCCGCGTGGAATCCCCGGGGACCGTCAGCGTGGCCTGGCTCAACCGCGACGGCTCCACCGGCGAGCTGCTGGCCTGGGCCCGGGGCACCTACGACGCCGACACGGGCACGTTCCACAGCCTGTACGTCGGCCAGACCACGATCGGTGACCTTCCCGCGGGCGGGGCCGGCACGGGCGGGGAGGGCCGGGACTGATGGGATTCGTCCAACGCAACGCCTTCCCGCTGACCGCGGCCGCGCTGCTGCTGGTGGCGGGTGGCTCCTTCGCTGCCACCCGGGGTGCGCAGGAGGTGTCCCTCACCACCCAGGAGCAGCGGATCGAAGAGCTCCTGCGGCGCAAGGCCGAGCTCGAAGAAGCGCAGGACGAGAAGGCGAGCGAGATCGCCGGCCAGGCCCTGGGCGCCGGTCACACACGGCTGGACGCCGACGAAGAACTCATCGAACAGGTGCTGGACACCGCGCTGACGTGGGAGAGCCAAGCCGAGTACGTCGACGCGCGCGCCGCCATGATGAACGTCTACGGTCTCGACGAGAACTCGGCGTTCATGACCGTGTTCCTGCCCGAGCCGACGGTGAACGTCGACGCCGAGGGCACCGAGTACGCGCTCATCGACCTGCTCGGACTGAACTCGAGGGTGGCCGGTTTCCGCACCGAGCTGCTGTCGGTACAGGGCACCGAGTACAGCTACCTGGTCCTGGTCGATGTGAAGAGCACCTCCGACGATGGGCGGGGCAGTGCCCAAAGCACGTCGACGGTGCTGCTGACCACCGACGGCGACGGCGGTGTCTCGGGTGTCGAGGGCTATGCCTCCACGTCCCGGGTGCGCTCCTCGGGCCCTGACTGATACGGCGTGGACCTGGCGCCGCAGCACCCCCTGACCCGAGGCTCGGCACGAGTGGGGTGTCACCCTGCGGTGCTAGAATTTTGTTGGTATACGAGGAAAATCTGAACGTTATTCTCGCTGGCGAAGGGAGGAGGTCGACGTGACCGACGGAAGGAACGAGCCCGGCGGGTCCCCCGCCCCGGACCAGGGCAGCCGCCTGGCCCAACGCCTGGTCGCGGCCCCTCACGCGCAACAGGAGCAGCAGGGGGAGGACCCCTCGCCGCGGCGTTCGACCTCTGGGCTCAGAGTCCTCCTGATCCGCATCGGGTACTGGTCGGCCACCGTCCTGGCGGCGCTGGGCGCGTTGGTGCTGATGGCCGCGGCGGGCGCGATCAGCGCCCAGCACCGGGCCGGACTGCAAGAACAGGCCCAGGACGGCTTCGACGCGCAGGACCGCATCACCGCCGCCCGGCAGGACGTCGGAGGCCTGCCGGACAGAGCCGAGGCCCAGCGCTGGCTGCTCCAGGCCACGACCGCGGGCGAGAGCGTCGCCGCGGCGCAGAACACCTACCTGGAGCATTCCGGGCCGATCAACGTCGACGACCTGCCCGCCCGGACGCCGGGACTGGGCGAGCGCGACGAGTGCACCCCCTATGTCGGCGACCCGCCGATCACCACGCGTGAATACACCGAAGAGGAGCACACCACCTGTGCCGAAGGGCTGCGCGAGAGCGCCGTCGGCGGCCTGGAACGGAAGCTGACACCGCACTTCGCCGCCGGCGCCCGCGACTCCGAAGGCTTCAGCGCCGTGAGCCCGTGGCACCTGTCGGTCGCCACCTTCGACGAAGACGCCTCACTGGCCGGATACACGTGGACCGCCCACCGGGCGCGGGTCTTCGAGGAGGACACGGCGATCCGCATGGTCTGGATCCTGGTCGAGGACGAGACGGGACGGACCGCCGCATGGCTTCGCGGTGAGTACGACCCGGTGGTCAAGAAGTTCGACGACCTGGTGCTCGGCACCGTCGCCGGCGTCGAAGACGATGAAGACGATGAAGACGGCGATGAGGACGACACCGACGATCCTGTCGAAGACAACGGCGAAGACGTGCAAGGCGACGAGCCCGAAGGCGGTGAGTGATGAGCCTGGCCGAGTTCGAAGCCTACGAGCGCGAGCGCCGGCTCCGCCGCCAGAGGATCCGGCGCGCCGTGTCCTGGGCGCCACTCGGGGTGGCCGCCCTGATGCTGGCCGTGGGCGGGCTGTCCGTGTGGTCGGCCTCCTCCGGTCACGACGCCGACCGCGCCGAGGTCGCGGCCCTGGTGGACGAACGCGAGATCGAGGCCGAGGAGGCCCGGGAGGAGCTCCACACGGCCTGGTCCGACGTGCTGGGTCGCTCGTCGGTGGTCCGCGTCGAACGGCTGGAGAACGACGGCGAAGCGATGCACGCTCTGCTGCGCGAGACGGTGATGGAGGGCGCGGCCGTCCCGGCGGCACTGGTCGCGACGGACGACGGGGAACCCCCGGCCCTGTTCGAGGACCTGGCCCGCGACGGTGTCCCCGGTCTGGACGGCGCCTCGCAAGCACGGCTGGGACCGTTCGAGCCGGTGCTGGTCGATATCACGGGCGTCACCTACTCCTACTTCGCCTTCGTCGAGGTCCACGACGCCGACGTCGAGGCGGATCCGGTCGCGACGCTGTCGGTGGAGTGGTCGACCGACAGTGGGGGCGCGATCACCGGGATCGACGCCCACTGGACCGAAAGGGTCCCCGAACGCTCCTAGCGCACGCACACCCGAAACGTCACTCCCAGACAGGAGAGCCGATGAGCACCACCGCCACCGGGTCCAAGGACAAGCGGAAGCCACAGGCGAAGAAGAGCGCCGCGCAGCGGGCCGCCGAAGCCAAGCAGGCGGCCGAGGCCAAGGAGGCCGACACCGGCGGCACCGCGGTGCCGCTGGGAGCCCGCATCCGCGCGCGCGTGGGGGAGTCGGGGGCGCGTTCGGTGCTGGTGGCCGTGCGCGCGGGTCTCATGATCGGATCCGGCCTGGCCGGCTATGTATTGGCGATGTTCGTGGCGGTGACCGTGGTGCCCAACCTGTTCGTCGTGGTGTCGACCGGGACCGGAGTCGGCCCGACCTCTCCGTTGGAGTTGCAACTGGTGCACTGGCTGGCGCCGTCGTTGTTCCTCATCGGCCTCGTCTTCGTGCTGGTGCTGGTCGCTGTGCGCTCACTCTGGCTCGCCCAGCGCCGCCTGGGAGAGAAGGCCCGGCGCGCGTTGCTGGGCGATGCGGAGGACACCGCTCTGACCACCGACGGCGCTGGCCGCTGACAGGTCAGCAGAACCCCGACACGAAAGCGAAACTCCCCGCATGAAGATCGCGCCCCTGCGGATCACCGACCCCTGGTTCCACCGCTTGGCCCGGCACGGCAAGGCCGACGTGCAGACCCTGCGCGCCGTGCCCTGCGACATCGCCGTGCGCATGGAGGCGGTGTCGATCCTTCACCATGGCATCGATCAGAACTACCGCCCCTACCTGCACCTGCGGGGGCGGCTCGCCCAGGTCCAGCCCGACGTCGAACTGCCGTACGGCATCACCGAACTGCCGTTCCGCCGGGGGGCCGAACCCGTCGCCGACGCCTTCTACGAGTTCGATTCCGCCCAGCTCGCCGAACTGGTCCGCAAGGGCTACTTCGGCACCCGCTTCCGCGTACCCGAGACGATGGTCGGCATCGTGTGGGAATTGCCCGCCGAGGCGGACTTCCTCGTGGTCGCTCCGGAGAGCACGGCGCAGCCCCCGGTGGTGTTCGTCGGCGTGCGCGACCAGAACAACCTCGTGCTCACCGAGGAGACCAGCGGCTACAACCTCGCCGACTACTTCCCGGACTATTCACTCGAAGACTCGGTGCAGGCTTCGGCTGGGAACGAACTCCCGGTGCCCACGCACTCGGGCGCGATCCAGGACCTGTTCGCCGATGAGAAGTTCGAGGACGCCGACCACCGCCGGCCGGCGGGGTCCGCCCGCCGCGACGCGGCTCCGGGGCGTACCGTGCAGGCCCCCCAAGGCTTGTTCGACAAGCTCATGAACGAGGTGGAGGCCGAGCGCCTGGCCCAGGGGGGCACCGAGAAGCCCGGAGTGGACTACGACCCCGACACCCCCGAAGGCGTGCTGCGCGAGTGGATCACGCCTGGTGTGGAGCAGGCGCTGTCGAGCGGGGCCCGGGAGGCCGTGGTCGACTCCCCGGAGCACGGCACCGAACACACGCGGGCCACGGCCTCCGAGACCGGCTTCCTCGACTTGGAGGAGGCCGACGAGACGGCCGGGGTCGGTGTCGCCCCGGTCCGCACGAGCATCTACCAGAGGGCTGCGAGCGATCGACAGGATGAGGCGGACGATTACCAGCCCGGTGTCTGAGGTTCCTCCCTTTCTTGGCCCGCACTCATTCGAGGACCGTCTCCCGCCTGTGAGGAAGGGGCCTTGGCCGTGTTTTCGGTCATGACCAAAAGCGCTTTGCGCCCGGTGTCGACTATGCGTAAAATGTTCAGATAATGCTGATTTATGAGCAAGGGCGAGATGAGTTCGTGTTCCTCCCGTCCGCGGAGGCGGTAGCAGTTGTTCACCAGGTCTGACGGTTCCCTCGACGACAGGCTCAACGAGCACTACCCGAAGCTGGCCAAGTACAGCGACCACCTCAAAGCCCCCGAGCGCGAGATCGTCGGCCGCGAGCATGAGATCTCCCAGCTCATGGCCGCCATGGCCCGGCCTGAATTGTGCAACGCCCTCCTGTTGGCTCCGGCCGGAGCGGGAAAGACCGCTTTGGTCCAGGCGGCGATGCTCAAAGACACCGAGCGGGTGTACCTGGAAGTGGACCTGGCCCGGATGATCGCCGGGCTGAGTACCCCCGACGAAATGGCGGCGCTACTCAAGGGCCTGTTCGATGAGGCCGAAAGGTTCAGTGCCGACGAGCACATCGAGCTGGTGCTGTTCATCGACGAGTTCCACCAGGTGGTGCAGCTCAGCGCCGCCTCCGTCGAAGCGCTGAAGCCGGTTCTGGCGGCCTCCGGAGCGCGCGGCATCCGCGTCATCGCGGCCACGACCTTCGATGAGTTCCACAAGTACGTGGCGCCGAACCAGCCGCTCATGGAACGTCTTCAGCGCATCAATGTCAACCCGCCCGACCAGAAAACCACGGTTGAGATCCTCAAGGGGATGGCCAAACGCTACGAGGTGGCCGAACAGTTCTACGATGACCATCTCTTCGAACTGATCTACGAGTACACCAACCGCTATATCCCGGCCTCGACGCAGCCGCGCAAGTCGATCCTGGTGCTCGATTCGATGGTGGGTTGGCATCGCTACACCGGCCGCCCGATGGACCGGGATCTGCTGGCGGACGTGTTGATGGAGTCGACCAACGTCAATGTGGCCTTCCGCGTCGACGCGGTGCAGATCAAGAAGCAGCTCGACAGTGCGGTTTTCTCCCAGGACTTCGCCACCAGTGTGGTCGCGAAAAGGTTGCAATTGTGCGTCGCGGATCTGAACGACAAGACAAAGCCCATGTCCTCCTTTCTTTTCACGGGCAGTTCCGGTGTTGGAAAGACGGAGCTCACCAAACAGCTGGCCCGGTTGCTTTTCGGGGACGATCAGCGCCACCTCATCCGCTTCGACATGTCGGAGTTCGCGCGCGAGGAATCCTTGGACCTGTTCCGCTCGGAGTTGACCAAGCGCGTGTGGGACATGGGGCACGCCGTGCTGCTGTTCGACGAAATCGAGAAGGCCGCGTCGGCGATCACGCGTGTGCTGCTCCAGGTGCTCGACGACGGCAGGCTCTCTGATGACAACGGGCGTCAGGTGTCGTTCCTCAACACCTACATCGTGCTCACGACCAACGCGGGATCGGAGATCTACGAGACGATCGCTCAGTACAACGTGGATGACAGCGGATCCGGCAAGCAACTGGTGGAGAAGATGAAGGAGATCCGTCGTTCCATCTCCACGACGCAGGGCGACAACAAGTTCCCGCCCGAATTGTTGGGCCGTATCGACGCGATCGTCCCCTTCCAGCCGCTCTCGCGCGAGACCCAGCGCAAGATCGTGAAGAACAAGCTGCGCCAGATGCGGCGCGAGGTCATGGTCAAGCACGGGGTCAGGGTCGAGATCGCCGAACGGGTCCTCCAGTACCTCATCGACGACCACGCCGACACCGACTCCAACGCGGGCGGCGCGCGTGCGGCGATCGCGAAGATGACCGACGAGGTCACCACCGCCATCGCCGCGTTCGTCAACGCACACTCGTACGAAAGGGTCCTGCGGGTGGACGTGCACGGCACGATGCGCAGTGAGGACAAGGGCCTCCTCAAGAGCGAATCCCACATCGAGGTGGCCGCCGCACGATGAGGCGGCATGTGGGGTGACAACGGACCACCGGGTGACGATCACCCGATGTGGCCTGATGAACCAGCTGAATCGATGTGTCATGGTCAGAACGAGAGGATGCGCCGATGGGACTCATCGACGGCATGTGGAAGAAGGGGCCGGGCGACGACACGTCCTCCGGCGGTTCGGAAGAGGCGGCCCCGTCGAACGGTGACGCCAAGAAGCGCGCCAAGCGGCGCAAGCCCGAGGAGATGCTGGCGAGCGTGGTGCGGGAGAGCACCGTCAACGCCGCGATCGACCTGCTGGGCCGCAACGACCCCTTCATCCTGCCCGGGGGCAACTCCTGGGTGGCCTTGGCCCTGCCGGTGGAGAACATCGGCGGACTGAGCAAGAAGCACCAGAGGGATGAGGCCAAGGGCTCGCTCATCGAGCTCATCAACCATGACCACATCCAGACCATCACCACCCGTCAGCTCCTCGACGAAGAAGTCCTCGGCATCGTCCCCACCCCCCAGACACTGGAGCGCATGGGGGAGTACTCGCTGCTCACCGGCGCCACGTACTACTGGATGGTCCTGGGGCCGAGCCAGGACCGTCAGGAACTGCTGGTCAACGCCGTCATGGTCGAGGAGATCTCCTACGCCGAGGTGGTGAGCGTCTCCAACGGCAGCCGGAGGCTGGCCGACCTGCTGCCGCAGGTGTGGGCCTGGACCCAGGCCATCGAAACGACCACGACCCCCGCGGGCACCGAGAACAGCGCCGCCGCCGATTCGTTCGCCGCCGCCGCCCGGACACCGCGGCCCGCCCCGGCCGCCGTCGAATACGCCCCCCCGGCCGGTCCGGCGGTCGCGGGGCCCGCCCCGGGCGAGGGCTTCGACCACGGCGAGCCGGAAGACGATCCCCTGGCCGACGGCGAGTTCTCGGCGGACCTGTTCGACGGGGAGCCGAGCGACGACGATATGACGCCGTCGTTCTTCGAGGGCTTCGACGACGAACCCGGCGGCCATGCCGAGGTGGACGACGAAGACGACGAACCCGGCGGCTACGACGACGAGGTGGACGACGACGAAGGCCCCGTTGCAAGGGGCGAAGGGGGGCAGGCTCCCCCCTGGCAGCACTATGCCGAGCAGAACCGGGACCGGGAGTTCACCGAAGAGCAGGTGCGGCACACCATCGCGCGGCGCTTCCTCCCCGACGACCTGGGCCTGGAGATCCCGTTCGCCGAGTTCGAGGCCACGTTCGACACCCGGGCACCGTCGGTGCGGCTGGAGTTCGGTGACAACTCCACCGACTGGCTCGGCGAGCAGGTCGCAGTCATGGCCGAACAGGCCAACACCGAACTGGAGAAGCTGCACAGGGATCACCGCGAGGAGCTTCGTCAGTTCTTCGTCGAGACGATGAGCCTGCACGCCGAGTCGGTCATGCGCGAAGTCGACGAACAGCGCGAAGGCTCGGTCTATCGCATGCTCTCGAAGGCGGCCGAGCAGGAGTTCGCCCAGCTCACGTCCAGTGCGCGCCAGGAGGTCAGCGCCCAGCGCGCGGAGATCACCCAGCGCTACGAAAAGGACGCCAACGAGCGGGCCGAGGTCGCCGCGGCCCAGGCCAGGCAGACGTTCTGGGATCGGTTCCGCCCGGAGCTGGAACGCAAGCTCGCCGACGTGGCCCCCGAGATCGAGCGCCGCAACGAGGAACGCTACGCCCACCAGCGTCGACTCGTGCTGGAGATGCGTCGCAAAGACGCGCACACGCGGATGCAACTGGGCACCACACGCGCCCTCCGTCTTCTGTCCGAGCGCGAAGCCAAGCAGCGCGAAGCGGAGATGGAGCTGCTGAAGCAGTGGAACGCCAAGGTGACGCGCTTCATCGACGACAACCGCAAGCACGACATCGTCCGCGCCAAGGCGCTGGCCGAGCAGCTGCGGCTGGACAACCGGGTCGAGGAGCTACAGGCCGAGCACACGAACCGGGTGGAAGGCCTCAAGACCGAGAAGGAGCAACAGGCGCTCAGGTTGGAGGCCGAACTGGAGCGTGACCGCGAGCGGGCCAAGACGCGGCTGCGGGAACGCGAGGGGGAGTGGAAGCACGAGATCGACATCAGGGATGAGAAGCTGCGCTCGGCCCACCAGCTGTACACGGACCTGCACACGCAGATGCAGGAGATGGCCGACGGCATGCACCGGCAGTACCGCGGCAGGATCGAGGAGCTGGAGGGCCACAAGCGCGCCTACGTCGAGGAGCTGAAGCGGACCAATCACATCCACGGCCGCTTCAACAAGCTCATCCTGGTCCTGGCGGCGGTGCTGGTACTGATCTCCATCGCCGTGGGTCTCATTCTCGGCTGGACGATCGGATACGGGTCGACCGGTGCCGCCGGCGCGATGATCCTCCCCGTGTGGTCCGTCTAGGGCGCCGCGCATCACGGTGTATCTCGGAGTAGGGCACCGCCTTCGGCGACGAAGGCGGTGCCCTGTTCACATTGGTCGCGGCACCCGGGCAAGATGTCATATCTACTGATAAATCAATAGAATTGGCGCATCGTAGCGCATATGTGAACAGAAAGGCACGCCTCATGGCCAGGAGGAGTTCCAGTCCCAAGGCGAGCGCGTGGGACAAGCTCTCATCGCGCGAAGCCGGGGAGACGCTCGCCAATCGCGACATCTACGAATCCCAACAACTCGACCGCTCCCGCATCAAACGCAAACGGACCCGCACTTCGCGCACCATCCTCGCCATCGTGGCAGGAGCCCTCATCGCCGTTCTGGTGTGGGCGCTGTGGTCGGTGGGCCAGTTCACCGCGAGCGCCGTGGTCACCTCGTTCGGCGGGCCCACGGCCCCCGCCTTCGTCGAACGCGAGAGGCTGTCGGCGGCCCAGTACTGCTACCGCGTCCTCGACGAGGCCGGGCAGGCGGTCTCCGGCCAGCCGTGCTACGACACCGAGACCGAAGCCCTGGAGAACCCGCCGCAGTGGGTGCTCGACGACGTCGCCGCGCAGCAGGCGGAGTACGAGGCCGCACGCGAGGGCGAGCCCGACGCGCCCCTGGGGTGGTTCTTCCACCTGACCTGGCTCAAGCTCGCCGCCTCGCTCGGCGCGGGCATGCTCACGTTCGGCGTGCTGTACCTGTGGCTCATGCGCAACCGGGACGCGCAGAACCTGCTGCACGACACCAGCGACATCAACCAGTACCACGGCGACCAGCACATCGCCCTACCGGAGGAACTCGTTCGCAAGTTCGACTGGTTCCCCGACGTGGGCGCGCACAGCTCCGTGCAGCCCTCCTCGATGATCAGCCACGTCATGGCGGGCCGCAAGGGCCTCAAATCGATCGAGGTCGCACAGCGCGCCGCCGAAGACGTCCTCGACTCCGACGGCGACGTCGAGTACGTCAAGGGCGAGATCCTGCGCGACGACGATGACCGGGCGATCAGCAAGAAGATGCCGATCATCGACGAGAAGTTCGGCGACGACCTGTTCGAGGCCTCCGGTCTGCCGAAGGACAAGAACATCCGCAAGCGGTTCGACACCACCAAGATCCCCTACAACCCCGGCGGCAAGGACCGCGACAAGCTCGGAGAGCACAGAACCGTCGCGGACATGATCAACGCCGACTGGGAGTTCCCCGAATACGAGGTGCAGCGCCCGGCCGGCGCCTACATCGTCGACACCGCACCGGTCAACACCATGGTGCTGGCCATCACCCGCGCCGGTAAGGGCCAGACCTACATCGAGCCGATGATCGACATGTGGCTGCGCGAGAAGCGCCCCAACAACATGGTCATCAACGACCCCAAGGGCGAACTCCTGGTCAAGCACTACGTGCGGGCGACCATGCGCGGCTTCCAGGTGGTGCAGTTCAACCTCATCAACGCGATGAAGACCGACATCTACAACCCGCTCGGCATGGCCGCCGAGGCCGCCCGAGAAGGCGACTCGACCAAGTGCGCGATGTACATCGAGAACATCGCCGACGTCTTCTTCCCCCTCGACGGCGGTGAGGACCCGGTGTGGCCCAACGCCGCCAACAACGCCTTCAAGCGCGCCGCCTACGGCCTCATCGACTACTACCTGGAGGAAGAGCGCGAGCTGCGCGCCTACGCCGCCCGGGTGGACATGGACCCCAAGGTGCTGGAGACCAAGCTCGACGAGAAGTGGGGCAAGGTCACGCTGTACAAC
The DNA here is from genome assembly GCF_028882275.1 of Nocardiopsis sp. N85. Taxonomy (GTDB): domain Bacteria; phylum Actinomycetota; class Actinomycetes; order Streptosporangiales; family Streptosporangiaceae; genus Nocardiopsis; species Nocardiopsis lambiniae. The sequence continues at coordinate 57,193 of NZ_JARBUT010000017.1, read as the reverse complement.
TGCTACCAGCTGTTCGTACAGCTCTCGGCCAAGAAGGTGAAGAACCCGGTGGGCCTGGTCGAGGAGAAGATCCAAAGGGGTGAGTTCGGGAACCTGGAGGACGGCACGTTCCGCGAGGCCGAGGCCGAGGCCGCGCTGGAGGAGGCCGAGGGCAAGCAGTTCCTATGGGAGGACAAGAAGGAGCTGGACATGCTCACCTTGTTCTTCAACGCCACCAACGGGCTGCCGACCAACTCGATGCGCACCCTGGTCGGCAACGCCGACAACGCGCTGCGGGCGATGGGCGCGGCCGAGAAGATGCTGGCGAGCGTCTACGGTATCGCGATCACGGCGATGAGCTTCTTCACCGACCCCACGATCTCCACCCTCACCTCGGGCACTCCCAGCCAGAACACCGATCTGGGGGGCCTGAGTTTCCCGCGCCGCATGGGCGTGCGCTTCGCCGTGAACTACCTCAGACGCGACCATCTGGTCGGGGCTCAGGCCAAGTGGGACGCCTACGCCGACGCGAAGTACGAGCAGGCGCTCGGCGGGGACTTCGAGCACGAGGACATCGTTTCCCGCGAAGGCTGGGCCCGGTACTACTTCAAGGGCACATTCCCCGGCAACGTCGCCTACATCCGGCTGCGGTTGGTGAACCCGCAGACCGGGATGCTGATCCGCACCTTCTACTTCAAATTCACCAAGGACCACCAGACCTCGCTCAACGGCCGGTTCTACGTCACCGACCCGGTGACCGGCGAGAAGATCATTCGCAACGGCATCCTGCTGGAGCTGAAGGCTCAGGCAGACGGCTCGTTCGCGCCGGGGCACACCACCTACCCGCAGATGCGGCTGACCAACATCACGGGGGACCTGCCGCAGAAGGAGATGGGCCGGGCCAACGCGATCACGCAGACAATGGTGCGCTATTCGGAGCAGCCCAAGGTGGTGTTCCTGGTGACGCCGCCGCACCTGATGAAGTACGCCAAGCTCATCCTCATCCTCATCAAGCAACTGGTCGATCTGAACTTCGACAAGTCGTACATGACCAAGGAGAACCAGAAGCCGCTGTACAAGACCCGGTTCATGCTCGACGAGCTGGGAAACCTCCAGTCGGAGGGGCACGGTATCTCCGGTTTCGAGACGATGCTCTCGATCGGGCTGGGCCAGGAACAGCAGTTCACCCTCATCCTCCAGACCCTTCAGCAGCTGCGCGACGTCTACGGCGAGTCCGTGGACAAGATCGTGCAGGGCAACACCTCCAACATCGTCTTTCTCAAGAGCACCGACGACTCGATGCTCGACACGCTGGAGAAGATGTCCGGCAAGCGCCACACCACCTACATGGACTCCAAGACCGTGACCCAGGACAAGGGCCACCTGGTCAAGGGCCTGAGCGTGGAGGGCAAGGTCTCCTACACCATGTCGACCAAGGAGGAGCCGGTCATCTCCTACAACGACATGGCCTTCATCTCCGAGCGCAACTCGATCGTCTTCCGGGCGGGCGACCCGCCCGTGTGGAACCGCAACGAGACGATCCTGCCGATGTCGTGGCGCATGTTCGAGGACACGATCGTGCACCCCGGGCACGACTACACGCTCCAGACCATCCCGACGCTGTCCAGCGCGGTGGACTTCGACGTGCGCATGAACCAGCCCGACTTCGAGGCGATGCTGGCCAAGCGCATGCAGCAGGCCCAGCTGACCGTCGAATGCCGCGAGAAGTACAGGAGGGCGCACGACCTCACCGAGGTCGACGTCGCACGACTGGACCCCGACACCTACGCCGACGAGGTCATGGAGCTGGTCGACGCCGCCCGGGGCGAGACCTACGCGGAGAAGCACGACCTGGGCGGTGCCGACGAGGTCGACCTGGAAGACCTGGAGGGCGCCATCGACCTGGACATGCCCTGGGAGTACGACGTGGCGACCCAGCAGGCCGTCGACGGCCAGAAGGCGAGGATGGACGCGTTCCGTCAGATGCGCTACGCCGACAGGCTGATCAGCCGCGACATGCTGGTCCACTTCTCCTCCGACCCCGCACGATCTCACGCGGGCGCGCTGGAAGGTCCCCTGGACGCTCAGATCACCCAGGCGTACAAGGCGGTGCGGACCGCTCTTGAGCGGGACGGCGCCCACTTCTCGGTGGGTGGTGACGGCTCACTGCGCAGCGCCGACGGCTCGCGGGTCTACGTCTCGCGACAGGACGAGTCCGAGGCGATGCAACGGCTCCAACAGGCCAGCGAGAACGCGTCCGAGAGGGTGTTCGCCGAGGACCCGGAGCACCTGGCCGACCTGCACGGATTCCACGTGCACGGAGCGTTCTACGAGTTCCTCGCCGAGCAGGAGAGCTGGCTGGGGCTGGCGCGCGGCGAGTTCGAACGGGCGATGGCCGCCGTGATGCGCGACCAGGGATAACCGGGAGACCGACGGGCAAGAGCGCGAGGCCCGGCGCGGGCCCCGCGCCCTTGTTCCGCCCTTTCTGGTACCGGTGGGACCGTGTGCGCAGCCCGGGGTCAGGGTAAGGTAAAAATGCCGAATCCGCTGATAGACGAAGAGAAGTCGGAGGGCACATCGGCGCGGGTCCAGGTGATGGGCCCCCACGGCGCAGACCGAGCAGGGGCGGGTCACAGCACACGGAGACGGGCCGCCACCGGGCTGAGACGAGAACAGGAGAGGGCCGTGGCGACGGGGAAGAAGAGGACGCTGGGCGCCCAGAGGCACCCTGGCCCGGACGAGACCGCCGGTGAACGGGTGCGGGAGCCGCGGCAGCGCCGCAAGGAGCTCAAGGTCGACGCCCCGCGGGAACAGCGCAGGCGCTACGACCGCGAACGCGCCCGTGAACAGCGGCAGACCATGCGTGACGCGGCCGGGCCCGACGGCGATCCGATCGCTCGACTCAAGCTCCAGACGCGGCTCGCGCAGGATCGGTTCATCGACCACCTGCGTGCCTCGGGTATCACCTCGCCGGGTGCGTCCAGGACCGCCCAGCGCGAGAAGCTCGGTGACCTGCACCAGGCGTACGCCTCGATGATGGTGCTCCAGTGTCTGAGCCCGCTCCAGCGAGGACTCAGCGCAGAGAACGTACTCCGCACCGTGGGCATGGGTGCGGCGATGTGGTTGCTCTCGCCCAACTTCCGCACCCAGATGGGGGAGTACGCCGGTCAGATGGCCACCGCCATCGGTGGCCGGCTGGACATGCGGGACCGGCGCGATGCGCAGATCGCCGCCAAGGGAGAGAAGTCACGTGAGAAGGAGGCCCGGCACTTCGACCGGACCGGCCAGGGCCGCGAAGGCATGCGGGGCCTGTCGGGATGGCGGCACCGCAGGCGCCTGGAGCGCATCGAACGGATGGAACGCGGTGACCGCGACCTGTTCACCGAGCACAGCGCCGCACTGACGCACGTGGGTATCGCCCAGAACGCCTACGACGAGATGCGCAGACCCGGAGCCGACCGGGAACTGGTCAGGCAGAACTACGAGAGTGCTCTCAGCGCGCTCTACGGCTACGTGGACGACGACGGACTGGATCGCAAGGCGGTGGCACGCAACATGCGCATCATCGTCGGCCGGCTCATCGAACGCGACCCCGAGCAGGCGGCGGTGTTCACCGAACTGGGCCACGGCCGGTTCGTCAAGACCGAACCGCGGACGGTCGTCCTGCCGGGCACCACCCGGTCGGCGACGGCTTGGACCGGTGACTACGTGGACGCCTACAACGGCGATGTGATCACCGGCGGGACCTTCACGCTTCGCGAGCCGATGGGTGTCGACGAGCACCGTGCCGCGGTGGCCCGGACCATGTACGGCGAACTCACCAGCGCGAAAAGCCCGGCCGAGTTCAGCGAGGTTCTGGAGCAGTACGTCATCGGTTCCGCCACCCGCGATCATCCCGAAGCGGTCGAGCTGACCAGGGATGCCACGGCACGCGCGCGACTCGACCGCTCCAGGGCGATGTTCGCGTCCATGCGTGGTGACGGGCTCAGCGAACAAGACCAGAAGCTGGTCTACGTGGGCGGGTTCATCGAATCCCTGCAAGCCCTGGACCGCACCCACCCGCAGGTGGTGGCGCGGTGGCGCCGGAGTCTGGGGCCCGAGTGGGAACAGCGGATGCGCGATCTGATCTCGGAATACAACGACTTCGGCGGGCAGGCGTCCCATGTCCACGAGCAGCAGGGTGCGTGGGTCCGGGCCGAACCAGGGCAGGCCTCCGTCGGCAAGATGCCGTCAGTGGTCGCTCCGGAGCGGGAGAACGAACCCGAACTCGGCGGCTGAACAGTCACCGGGGCGGGGATGGCGAAGAAAAATTCCAGGAGGAAAAGCAATGGCCGAGATCGATTGGGCACAGATGTTCGGTGTCGAGCCCGAGGACCGCGAACGCTGGGAGAAAATGGAGGCCGCCGCGAAAAAGCGCATCGAGCGTGGGGGAGGTGTCGATCGCATCGCCAGGGAGGTGGTCGAGCCGGGCCTGAACCTGGCGCAGCATGCGACCAGATCGCGGATGCAGGCGGCCCAGATCGCGGGGCGTGACGATGCCCGTACAACGCGACGGAAGCGCACGGTGGTGGAGGAGCAGACGGAGTTCATCGACGACGAACCCGAGTTCGGCTGAAACCCCACCGGCGCGCCGAGCAGTGTTTTGACCCTCCAGGGGAGGGCTGGATACACTCGTATACGAGTAAAACCATGGCATGATGCCCTGATCGACACGAAGGACCGGACATGGCGGCGACCCAGCCCCCCACAGGCTCAGGACGTGTGACCAAGCGCGAGTACATCGCGTCGGTGGCGCGCCGCGCCGGACTTCCGAAGAACGTCGTCTCTCAAGTCTACGACGCCGCCATGGCCGAACTCCTGGACGTGGTCAGTCAGGGTGATCGTCTTGTTCTCACCGGTTTCGGTAGCTTTGAGAGGCAATGGCACAAAGGTCACCCGGTGAGGTTCACCAAGGCCGATGACACCAGGGTCGACGATTACTCCGTGCTGAAGTTCAGCGCGACCCGCCAGACCAACCAGCGCATCGGCCGATCTCAGTGATGGCGAAATCGTAGCCGCTTGAGGCCTACGTTAAAAGGTTCTCCGAGGAAATGTATCCGCGTGGGAGTCTTTTGGTGTGTGAATAACGATTTGCCGTTTTTGTCGCCAGGAGTGCCATTGCTGATCTGATCAGCGAGTGTTCGAGGCGCGCGAGGTCGAGCTTTACCGCCGACGTCCATGGTGCTGTCCTGGGCGGTGTCGCAGCGTCGTAGCAACACCTCAGGTCAAAGGGGTTGCCGATGGAGACACGACGGATGCTCCTCATGGAGGAAGGTGAGGAGACCGCGCTCGGGGTGAGGATGTCCGCCGCATCGCCCTTGCCCTGGGTCGACGCCCATCGGTGGTCAGCCGCGAGACCCGACGCAACGCCTCCAATCGCGGCTACCGGGTCACCACCGCCCACAAGAGCGCCAAGGCTCGTCGATCCCGCCCCTCGGGAGCGCCGTCCGGACACCGACCCGCTCCTTCGTGAGCGCCTGATCGACTGCCTCGCTCGGGGCCGCACCCCCAACCGGATCGCGGGCCGGTTGAAGCTCGAAGCCGACGACACAGTGGGGACCATGGCAGGCTCTCTCCCCGCCGATGGCTCCCGCACCTCACACGAAGCCGTCCATACCTGGACCTACGACCCGAACAAGGGCGAAACGGCCCGGCTGGGCATCGTGCTCCCCTTCCGGCGTACCGCTCGCCACCCCCAGCGCAAGGCGGAACGCGACGACGCTCACGATGACGCTCCGTAGCGGATGGCGATCGCGGCGGCGCGATCGCGCAGGGAGGCGCGCAACCACTGCGGGGCCAGGGCCTCCGCGTCCGTGGCGAGCCGCCACAGCGCCCATTCGGCGTGCCTCGGATCCTGGAAGGTCACCTCCAGTCGCAGCCGACCCTCCTCGTCGGCCTCTTCGGCGAGGACGGCCAGCGCGGTGTCCACCAACTCCTCCCGCCGTGCCGGGTCCACCCGCACCAGCACGGTGACCTGGTCACCGCCGGTCCGGAACCGTGCGCCGCGTTCCTGCCAGGCCCGGTCCAGATCGACCCGGTCCGGTCGCTGCGCGGGTTCGGTGAGTTCCTCGGCGGCCAGCACCCGGGACAGCCGGTAGGTGCGGTCCGCGCCCGACCTCGTGGCCAGCAGGTAGCCCTGGTCGCGTACGGTGACCAGCCCGATCGGGTCCACCGTGCGCCACTTCGGGGGCTGGTCCACGGCCGCGTAGCGGATGCGCAGCCTGTGTCCGGCGAACACCGCGCGCCGGATCTCGGCCACGATGGCGTCGGACACCTCCTCGACGGCCGGTCGACGGGAGAGGAGGTCGGTCTCCGGGTCGATGAGCAGGCGCTCGGCCACGTCTGCCGCGGCGTTCCGATGGCTTTCGGGCAGCGCGTCGACCACCTTGAGCATGGCCGAGGCGAGCGCGGAGCCGAGACCGAACGCCTGCGCGCCGCGTCGGGATCCGGCGACCAGGAGGGCGAGGGCCTCGTCGTGGTTCAGTCCGGTGAGTTCGGTCCGGAAGCCGGGCGACAACGCGAAACCGCCGTGCCGACCGCGTTCGGCGTAGACCGGGACGCCGGCCGCGGACAGCGCCTCGATGTCGCGCAGCACGGTGCGGGTGGACACCTCCAGCTCGCGGGACAGCGTGGCCGCGGACAGCCGGCCGTGCCGGCGCAGCAGCAGGACCAGCGATACCAATCGGTCCGCGCGCATGCGAGAACTTTACAGGAATACACGACAGAGGATGTCGTGATTTGTTGGGAGGCTCAACGGAGTGGCCCCTCGGACACCCCGAGCGGTCACTCCCCACGGTCCGGGTGCGCGGACGGTTCCCGCGGGGGTCGAACCCCGGCGGTCGAGCGACTCCGGGTTCGGACCACCGTCGATTCCGGCCGCCACGGTCCCGGCCGTTCGCGATCCACGCACACGAAGGAGCATCGGATGGGGTCTCGACTCAACCCTTACATCGGTTACAAAGGGAACGCGCGGCAGGCGATGGAGTTCTACCGGGAGGTCTTCGGCGGCGAGCTGGAGATGGGCACGGTCTCGGATTTCGGCTCACCGGACTCGCCTGACGCCGACAAGCTCATGCACGCCCGGCTCGACACCCCGGACGGCTGCACGCTGATGGCCTGGGACGTCCCGGAGGGGGTGCCCCACCACCCGGGCGACAACGTCGCGGTCTACCTCGGCGGTGACGACGAACTCCGCGTCCACTTCGAGAAGCTGTCCGTCGGCGGCACCGTGACGATGCCTCTGGAGAAGCAGGCGTGGGGTGACGAGGCCGGCGCGCTCGTGGACCGCTTCGGGATCAGCTGGATGTTCAACATCACCGCTCGGCGATCCTGATCGACCACGGAGTCACCGCGCTCGAAATCCCGAACCGGTCCGCCACGGAGCCCTTCGAGTCCCGGACGGGCCCCGGGTCGCTCCTGGAGCGTTGCGAGCCACTGGGACCGGCACTTGTGCCGTCTCTGACGGTCGGTCACACGCAGTCAGCGGCCCGGACGGGCGAGCCTGAGCGGGCCGCTGCTGCTTGCTCGCCCGGTGCCGCGATGGGTACCGGGTTCGGGGTCTTCATCACACCTGGAACAAGACACACCGGGCCTTCCTGACCGCCGATCCACCAACCGGCCGAGGTAATCCGGTCGGCGGGAGCGACGATTCCGCCCGACAGGGGCCGACCAGTGGGGACGATTGCCGCGTGAGGGGCCGGACGGTGATGATCCGGGCGAGCTGATCGGGTTGACCGTCAACGAGATCCGCCGTCTGCACGCCCACTACCACCGGCCCGATCATGCCTGTTCGCATAGGGTTCGTTGGTCGTGGTGGAGACGCCGCCACCAGGCCCCGGCCCGCCGCTGCCACTACCAACGGCAGAGACGCCTCATCGATCACTGAGTAAATTCAACAGCGAAACCTGAGCAGAGAAGGACGGATTCCATGCGAATAGCTGTAGAAGGCATCGACGGCATAGGCAAGAGCACCGCCCTCTCCTACTTGCGGGACCGGCTCGCCACCGATCGAAGCCTGCTCACCACCACGATGGCTCCGATCACACTCGAACTGATGAAGAGATTCGGTCGTGACGTGTACGGTGCCGAGCAGGCATACTGAGCCTTTTTCATCCTGAAGGTGCAGGTCACAGCCCTGTGCCGGTCTCCCCGCGCCTCTTCCGAACAGCAGGAAGCCCCTGGTAGGTGGGTTAACAACCACGAAAACCTGCCACACCAAGGGCGCTGCATGCTGTTCTACCGTTCCGCGCTGCCGTTGTCACGCCGCACCCTCAACCTGATCGCCCGCACCATCCGCGCCCACCGCGCCACGACCGGGTCCCGATGGCGGCGCCTGGACCCGGCCACCCAGGCCCTGCTCGTCCTGGTCCACCGGCACAAAGGAGAGACGTTCACACAGGTCGCGGCCGGGTTCGGCGTCGGCACCACGACCGCCTGGAGATACGTGCGCGAGACCACGGCCCTGCTCGCCGCCCAGGCGCCCACCCTGGAACAAGGGCTGCGCCGGGCCCGCCGCAAGGGCCGGGGGTACGTGATCGTGGACGGCACGTTGATCGCCTGCGACCGGGTGGCGGCCGACCGGCCCTTCCACTCCGGCAAGCACGAGCACCACGGCATGAACATCCAGGTCGTCGCAGCCCCGGACGGCGAACCCCTCTGGACGTCGTGGTCGCTGCCCGGAGCGGTGCACGACACCAGGGCCGCCCGGGTCTGGAAGATCGCCGAGCGCATCGAGGGCGCAGGCCTGCTCGGGCTGGGCGACAAGGGACACGTGGGGCTCTCGGACGTGGTGTTCTGCCCGTTCAAAGGGCGCGGCAAGCCGCAGTGGAAGAAGGACGCCAACGCCGCCCACGCCAGGCTCCGCTCACCGGGCGAACGCGCGATCGCCCGGCTCAAACAGTGGGACATCCTGCGCCGCCTGCGCTGCTGCCCGCAGCGGGCCGGCCAGATCACCCGCGCTGTTCTGGTCCTTCAGCTCCGAGAAGCAGGATGAAAAGGCTCAATGAGCTTTCTTGAAGGCTCAGGGCACAGCCCCGCACCGGCCTCCCGAAACCCCTCGGGGACAGCAAGAAGCCCGTCGCAGAGGAGTTAACGACCGAGAAAACCCGGCACCAGAGCATCACGGCCCGGGCGAACCGGCGTCACCGGTCAGTGTCCTTGGGGTGGCGGGGTGAGGCGTAGACGAGCCAGAGGGTGCGGTCGTCGTCAATGGCGTAGCGGACGCGGCCGCCGCTGGTGACCTCGTACTCCCACTGTTCGAGATCGGCACCGTTGTGGCGGTGAGTTCCGAGGTCGCCGCGGAGGCGGTGCTGCCGGTCTGGACGGGCACGTGAGCGGGGTCCGGTGCGTAGGTCCTCGAAGCAGCGTCGGGTGTTGGCCAGGGCCAGACGGCACAACCCTTCCCAGCCGCGTACCGCGTCGGTGGTCGCGAAGCGGATCTCCCAGAGGCCGTCAGGGGCGGGAACGGTGACGCGGTCGCCACGCTTAGGGCTCACGCGACGACGTCCACGGTGCCGAAGTCTCCGTCGGTGGGACGCTTCGCCTCTCGGTAGGCGTCGGGGTCGGCCTTGATGCGGGCGGTGGCGCGCCAGCCGGCAACGACTTCTTCGGCGTTGCCGTCCGTGCCGAGTTCGGCGGCGTCGGACAGGGCCCCGACGAGTTCGACGGTGAACTCGCGGACCTCCTCCTCGGTGAGATGGCGGACCCAGGGGAAGACCTCGGGCATGGCCAGGAGCAGGGTGCGGGCTGTGGGGTCCTGCCGCATGAGGGCGAGGAAGAGCCGAGAGGCAGTCGTCAGCGACTGGTCGCGGCTGTCGGCCTTGTCAGCGGAGGTGAGGTAGAAGTCCGCCGAGTCGCGGTGGGTGACGCGGACCCGGCCGAGCCGTGCGGCCCGCGCCGCCACGTCCTTGGGGTGGCGGGAAAGGTCGGAGAAGGAAACGGTGTCCGGGTCGGTGACGGGCATACTGAAAAGATAGTTCAGAACGTGTTCTGATTCCAGGGGGGTGGGGTTCTGAAAGTGGCGCCTTGACGGGATCGGCCTGCACTCGCGCGCTGCATGACCCGCACGGGAGCGGTTCTGATCTGCGCGCTGGCGGCTGGTGCGGGTGAGTGACCAGATCATCGAGGTAAGCCGGAACCTCTTGCCGAGTGGCTGTCCCGATTCTGGAACGGATCAATGGCCGTGCAGCCGGGAAGAGTGTGGGCCGCGGAGCAGGCAAGGCTGTTCCTCGCCTTAGCCGAGGAGGAGAGGCTCTTCGCTCTGTACGGGCTCGCCATGCTGCGAGCTCCCCGCCGCGGTGAGCTCATCGGTCTGAGCCGGGCGGACGTCGATCTGGACAACGCCTCCACCCTGATCCGCGAGACCTACGACGGTGAGCCGAAGACGGAGGCCCGGGCATCGCCACATCGACCTCGACGCGGGCACCGTGAAGGCACCGCGCGAGTGGCGTGCTCGCCAGCACCGGCAGTGAGACACCGTCGGGCGTCGTGGAAGGAACGCGGCCTGGTGTTCATCACGGAGCTGGGAGAGAGCCTCTGCCACCGGGGAGCGTCACGCGGTGGACGGTCGATCCGGTGCGTCGATCCGGCCTTCCATCGGTCACCCTGCACGGCCTCGGGCACGAGTCCGTCACCCTGGGACGGGCGGCGGGGGTGAGCATCGAGGTCATCAGCAGGACGCTGGGTCACGCGAAGCCGAGCTTCACCAGTGATGTCCACGGAAGTGTGCTGCCGGCTATGGAGCGTGAGGCCGCCGAGGCGACGGGCCGGTGCCTCGACGGTGGTGCCGAGCGGGGCCGACGTGCGTGCTGAACACCGCATAAAAAGACCTGGGGTCTTCCAGCATGTGGAAAACCCCAGGTCGGAGCGCGGAGGATCGGGGATTTGAACCCCGGATGGGCGTAAACCCAAACCGCATTAGCAGTGCGGCGCCATAGACCTGACTAGGCGAATCCTCCTGGCTGCCCCAAGGGTACAGACACGTGGGCCCGCTGTGCAAAACGAATCCCGCCGATCGGTTCCCGGGGTGGTCCTCAGGCTCCCGCGAGGCGGAGCCGGCGGCTCGTCGCGGGTGGGTCCGCGGCTGCGCACAGCGTCCACAACGCCGGCTCGGACGGGCTTCCCGGCCCGGCGCCGTAGGTGATGATCCGCTGCCCCGGGCCTCCCGGTATGTCCAACGTCTCGAAATCCTTCTCCATCCGGCCCACCGTCGGGTGATCCATCCGTTTCACCCCGGACGTGCGGTGGCTTCCCCGTGCGGGCCGACGAATCCCATCGAGGACGACCTGTCGGTGTCGGTCAGTCGGTGAGCCGGACCCGTCGGAGAAACCACCGCACACCCTTCCGGTCAGCCGGTGGTGCGTTCGATGATGAGGTCGGCGTCCCGGCGCAATCGGTCGACGGCCCGGGAGAGCGTGCTCTTGACCGTGCCGAGGGTGACGCCCATCCGTTCGGCGATCTGGGCCTCGGTGAGGTCCTCGTAGTAGCGCAGGATCACCGTCGTGCGCTGGCGGTCGGGCAGTTTGTCGATGGACCGGCGCACCACGTCCGCGAGGTCGCTGCGCCAGGTGGGGTCGTCGACCCGCTGCTCGGGGATCTCGTCGGTGGGGTACACGTCCAGGTGGTTGCGACGCCATTCGGAGATCCGGGCGTTGACCATGGCCCGGCGCACGTACCCGTCGCGGGCGCGCGGATCGACGATGCGGTCCCATGACAGGAACGTCTTGACCAGCGCGGCCTGGAGCAGGTCCTCGGCGTCGTTGTGGCTACCGGTGATGGACCTGGCCATGCGTAGCAGTGCGGGTCCGCGTTCGGCGACGTAGCGGCTGAACTCCTCGTACCGGGGTGTCTGCTTGGTGCCGGCCACACGCGTTCACCGCCCTTCACCGTGTGCGCCCTGGAAAGGCCTGTGGCCTCAACTCTCACACAGCGCACGCAAACTCCCGGGAACCTACGGCCCACGCGCCGACAAACGGCGCGGCGGGGAGGCTCCCGTCCTCCCCGCCGCGCCCGGCGGCGGGCCGCTACCGCTACGACAGGCCCAGGAACGCGAGGCCGTCGCCGAGGGCGGGCTGCTCGGCGGTCACCGCGAAGGGTCGGTCCGCGGCTCCGGTGATGGGGGCGAACTCGGTGGCGCCGGCCGGGGAGGGCACCCCGACCAGGACCAGGAGCAGGGGAACGGCGACGGTGGCGAGGGTGCGGAGGCCCTTGTCCGCCTTTCGTGCTCTTTCCTGATTTTCTGGGGTCTATCGGCAACCGTGTGGCCACAGGCCGCACTCGGAAGATCGCATGACGTGCCGGTCCCGGGGCGGTTGACATGGAGTTCTTCTTTGGTTGCACAAGGTGCCTGTTTTGTCGCGCTTGGCAATATTCGGGACATGCCATCCACATGAACCGCCGAGCTTCGGCGTGTGGTCCGCAGGTCGGGCCCGCAATCGGGAGAATGGGCACAGAGGACGAGTCGGGCGACAGGGGGACGCGAGCGACATGTCACTGATCACTGACAAAGAACGCGATCGCGCGCGGTTCACCGCCGCGCTGTTGGGTCCCGAGAGCACACCCGCGCCCACACCGCTCAACGGTCGGGTCGCCCGCGGTGTCGTCGTCGACGTCACCTCCTACATGCTCTGCGTGGCCACACCGCGCGGGGAGGAGCGCTTCCTCTACGAACGCGCCACCTCCTTCTGGCGCGGAGGCGAGGTCCCGGTCGGCGAACTGCGCCCCGGCGATGACGTCGTGGTGCTCTGCTCCCACGATGGACGCCTGGTGGCCGAACGCGTCTGGGCGCAGGCCGCCCGTGCCACCGGGGTCATCACCGCCCGCGACGACGACACCCTGGAGGTCGACCCCGGTCACGGTCGTCCCCGGCTCACCGTCGTCCTCCCCTATCGCACCTCGGGCCGCATCACCGTGCGCCATCCGCGCCTGGAACCCGGGTACCTGTTCGACGCCGTCGGCATCTGGCGCGAGGGCGCGGTGTGGGCGGTGCGCCCGGCCACCACCCAGCCGCCCTACCCGCGCTCCGCCACCCCGCGACGCCCGCCCGCGACACGGCGCTCCGCCACCCTGAGCGGTATCGCCACCTGGTACGACCCCGCCTCGGGGCGCGCCGCCCACCTGGATCCGCGCGCCCACATCGAAGGGCTGGCCTACCCCGCGCTCGACCGGGCCGGCCACTCCCGCGACTGCGACCGGCGCACTTCCTGCGTGCCCCTGCCGCTGCTGTCCACCGGTGCCACACTGAGCCTGCGCAACGACTGCGTGCACAGGTCCGCGGTCCTGCCCGTCGTCGACTGCGCCGCCGCGGACGGCTGGATGTGCGACCTGTGCCCGAGCTGTGGCGGCCAGGGGGCCGGGCGCCTGGCCTCCCTCACCATGACCTCCTTCGTCGCCCTCGGCGGGCGGCTGGAGGACGGCTGCTTCAACGCGACCGTGACGGTCCACAACGGAGAGGTGTGACATGCCGTCGGAGATCCTTGAAGCGCTCCGCGAGGTCCAGCTGCCGCTCTTGGCGGTGCTGCTCCTGTTCGGCGCCCTCGCCAAGTTCACCTCCCGCGAAGCGTCCTCGGGGTTGTCGGTCCTGGTCCCCGAACGACTGCGCCGCACGTCCGCGCTCGGCACGGGGCTGGTGGAGACGGCCCTGGCCGCCGGCCTGATCCTGCTCTCCGGGGCGCTCGGCGACGCGGCCAGACTGCTCACCGCCCTGGTGTTCGCCGCGTCCATCGTCGTCCTGCTGCTGGTCCGCCGTCGCGACCCGGAAGCGGGTTGCGGCTGCTTCGGCGGACTCAGTCGCGCGCCGATCGGGTGGCGCACCCTCGCCAGGGCCGGACTGCTGTCCGTCGCGGCGCTGTTCACCCTGGGGGTGGAACCGAACGCCTGGCGGGTCGTCCTCGACATCGGCCCGGCGCACGTCGCCGTCCTGGGCGTCGAGCTGCTCCTGCTGGCCCTGCTCAGCCCCGAGCCGCGCGAGATGGCCCGGCGCCTGCGCCACCGTGAACCCTGCGAGCTGCGCGAGGTCTCCGAACGCTCCGTCCTGCGCAGGCTCCGCCGCAGCGACATGTGGCGTACCAACGCACCGCTCCTGCTCGACACCGAACCCATGGACACCTGGCGGCACGGCTGCCGACGGTTCCTGCGCTACGACGGGCTGCGCCACGGACGGCGCGTCGACGTGGTCTACGCCGTGCGCGTCGACGGACCTCGGCGCACCGCCGTGCGCTCGGTCGTGCTCGATCGGGAGAACGGTCGCGTCATCGCCTCCTTCGGCGCGATCTCCATGCGGGAGCTCCAGGGGCCGCCGCGTCGTCTGCCCGGGCCGCGTCAGGCGGCGCGCCTGGACGCCGAACGCCGTGACGAGGCCCGGGCGGCCGCGAGCCTCGACGAGGCGAGGGAACATCCCCTGGGGCGTTCCGGCACCTGGCCCAGCGAGGACCTGGAGGCGGAGGTCACCGGGTGACCGCTCGTGGGCCCCGGTCTCAGCCGAGTTTCTCGTTCTGGCGTTCCACGGAGGCACGGGTGAACCCCACCAACATCTCCTCGTAGTCGTCGATGCCGCCGGGGCCCATGATCGACGTGGTGCCGACCAGCCCGCCGTTGCGGTACATGACGCTGTACATGTGGTTGCGATCGTCACCGGTCTCCACGTCCACGGCGAAGGCGCGCGACTCGTCGCCCAGCTCCGGCAGCTCCGTCAGGTCGCGCACCCCGTAAGCGGAGGAGGTGCCGTCCTCGTAGGTGGCGGTGTAGGTGTCGCAATCGGAGGGCGGCCGGGAGGCCAGGGCGGCGGCCGCGCCCTCGTCGTCCAACCGGACCAGGAGATGGGTCAGGGAACCCTGATCCCACTGGTACGAGGTCAGGGACGCGGGCGCGGCCTTCACGGACTCGGTGTCCGCCCACCGGTTGGCGGCGTCCAGACAGGCGGGCTTGTCGAGTTCGGTGGAGGCCCGCACCTGCTCGCTGTACCGCACGGTGACCAGTTCGGAGTAGACGCCGGCCTCGCTGCCCTCGGGCATGAGTTCGGCGCCCTCGAACGTGATGAGCTGTGCCTCGTGCAGCAGCGCGACGTCCTCGGCGTCCCCGCCGGTGTCCTCCTCGGCCTGGCCGCCGCAGGCGCTCAGCGCGAGGACGAGAGGCAGGCCCAGAGAAAGGGCCCATGATCGGACGGCCTTGCGACCGCCGCCGTCATAGCGGCTCTGACCAGGGACGACCCGGGCTGTTGTGGTGGGTTCCGGACGCGAACACATGGTGTTGTCTCCTCGTTTGTGCGATATTTCCGCTGGGAGCGGTGACCGACCCGGACGCGAGATCGCTGAGCGTGTCGCGGGGTTAGCACAAAGTATTGAGGAAGGACAATGGTGTCGGAGTCGAAATCGCCATATCTGCGGTCGGTGCTGGAGAGCATCCCCGCCTACAAGCCCGGCAAGAAGGTCATCGGGCCCGACGGGCGATCGATCAAGCTGTCCTCGAACGAGAGCCCTTACGGGCCGCTCCCGTCGGTGCGCGAGGCCATCGCCCGCGCCGCCGCCGAACTCCACCGCTACCCGGACCCCGGGGCCACCGAGCTCACCGCGGCCCTCGCCCGCCGGTCGGACGTCCCCGAGGACCACATCGCCCTGGGCGCCGGCTCCGTCGGCCTGCTCCAGCAGCTCCTCGAAGCCGTCGGTGAACCCGGCGCCGAGGTCGTCTACGCCTGGCGTTCCTTCGAGGCCTACCCACTGCTCGCCGAACTCGCCGGGGTCACCTCCGTCCGGGTCCCGCTGCGCGACGAGACCCACGACCTCGACGCCATCCTCGACGCCATCACCGAGAACACCCGCATGGTGCTGGTCTGCAACCCCAACAACCCCACCGGCACCACCGTGCGCGAAGCCGAGCTCACGGCCTTCCTGGACCGGGTCCCCGACCACGTTCTCGTGATCCTCGACGAGGCCTACCGCGAGTACGTGCGCGACCCGCGGGTCCCCGACGGCGTCACCCTGTACCGCGACCGCCCCAACGTCGCCGTGCTGCGCACCTTCTCCAAGGCCTACGGCCTGGCCGCGGTACGCCTGGGCTTCCTCGTCGGTCACCCGCCCGTCGTCGCCGCGGTCCGCAAGACCCTGGTGCCGTTCGCCGTCAACCACCTGGCCCAGGCCGCGGGCATCGCCTCGCTCTCGGCCGAGGACGAACTGCTGGAGCGGGTGGCCGCCACCGTCGCCGAACGCACCCGGGTGCGCGACGCCCTGATCGCCGCCGGGTGGACCGTCCCGCCCACCGAGGCCAACTTCGTGTGGGTGCGTCTGGACGAGGACACCCTCGACTTCGCCGCCGAGTGCGCGAAGGTCGGCGTGTCCGTGCGCCCCTTCGACGGCGAGGGTGCCCGCGTCAGCCTGGGCACCCCCGAGGAGAACGACGTGTTCCTGTCGGTCGCCCTGGAGTACGGCAAGCGTCGCTGAGGCCCGCCGGTCCGCGCGGACCGGCGGGACGGGGGCGTCGTCCGGCCTTGGACGGCGCCCTTCCCGCTCTCGGGCGCGACCCTCAGGGGCGGCGGGCCGTCCGCGCCAGGTCGCGGGCCAGGTGGGACCGGCGCGGCCGCCGGGTGCGCAGCAGGCGACCCAGGTCGGCGCGGGTGTCGTGCATCAGTTGCACGTGGAAGTAGTTGACGTGCTCCACGATCGCGAACAGTCCCAGCGCCACGCCCACCGCCGCCCGGGTCCAGTGCCCGCCCTCGACCACGGTGACCGCCACCAGTGCGCCGGTGAGCGCGAACAGCGCGACGTTGATCCACCGCAGTACCCGGAACACCGCCATGCCCGCGGGCGTGCGCCCGCCCCCGGCGGTCTGCCGGAGCTTGAGCCACCAGTAGGCGGACCCCTCCGCCAGCAGCAGCGCGAACACGCCGAACCCGGCGAGGTTGGCGGGGGAGGCCGGGGCGCCGAGCACCCCGAACAGGGCGAACGCGAACAGGGGGATGTTGACGAGTTCCAGTACGGCCAGGGAGAGCAGTCGTCGGCGGATCATCGCAGGATCCTCCCAGAACGGGAGCGTGCCGCGCTTCGGGGGTGCGGGCCGGGGCGCCGTTCGGACGGCGCCCCGTCGTGCCGGTCCTCGGACGCCTTCCCGCACGGGGAACACGCAAGGGGCGCCTCCCGGGGGGAAGGCGCCCCGTGTGCGAAGCCGCGGCTACTTGCCGGCGGCGTCCTTGTCGAGCTTCTCCACGATCAGCCGGTACAGCTGGCGGGGGCGCCCCGGCTGGAGCGTGCGGTTGGGGGGCAGGGGCCAGGCCAGGCCCTCCTCCACGAGGGTGCGCAGCAGTCGACGCGCGGTCCGGGAGGTGACGCCGAGCATGCGACCGGCGTTCTCCGCGTCGACGACGAGGGGACCGTCCTCCTCCGCGATCTTCTCCGAAAGCCGGATCAGGGTCTCACGGCCCTTGGTGCGCAACGGTTCGGAGGATTGCCGTGAGGGCGCGCGCTGGGCGGGGACCAGGGAACGCCCCTCCCGGTCCACCGCGAAGCTCTGACGGGACGCCTGAGCGCGGTTCAGGGCCGCGCGTGCGTGCGCCTCGGCGTCCTGGGTCGTGCGACCCATGCCGATGCCCACTTCGATGGCGATCCCGAGCTCCGCCTTGATGCGTTCCACGAACGGCGGCTGCCGGAACCCCTCGGTCGCCGTCACCAGCGAACCCCGGGTCGCGGTGATCATGAACGAATGGTCGTCCAGCCGGTGCGCCGTGGCGTTGATCCGGTGCGCCTCCTGGAGCAGCAGCCGGTGCAGTGACAGGCGCAGCTCCTCTCGCCAGTACCGGGGGGTCGACCGCCGCGAGGAGTCGCGCAGCGTCGGCACGTCCACCACGACCACACCCAGCTGCGCCTCCTCCAACCGGTGGTGGGCGCCCAACAGACCGGCGGTCTGCAAAGCGCTGCGCACCCCGGCGTTGGTCGGCCGCAACCGGATGACGGGGACACCGATGGCCTCCAGCCGCTCCGCGACGCCGCGCACGCACGTGATGGCCATCTTCGTGGCCTTGCGCCGCCACAACCCCTCGTGGAACGAGGTGAGCTGGGCGGTGTTGGTCAACTCCTCGTGGACGTGGATCCCGTCCACGGGCAGGTCCACCTCGGAATAGGCCTCCACGACGTCGGCGCGACTGAGCACGTCCAGACTGGCTCTGGTCGGGTCGTAGCGCTCGTCCAGGGTGGCGCGCAGTAGGGCTTCGTGCAGGCTGGCACCCCCGAGCGGCACGTAGGTGGCGGGCATCGTCAGCACGCCCGCCTTCCGCGCGAACTCGTAGGGCACCGGGCTGGCGAACAGGTACGCGTCGATCGCCGAACCCAGCCTGACGACCTTGTCCGTCGCCTCTTGCTCATCTCGGTATGCGGCGGCGATGAGTCTGGCGTTGAGGGGTCCTGTGGACCCGGGACCCATGAGCATGACCCGCTCGACCACCTCATGGGGACCTATGACGCCGATCGTCAAATCGCCAGTACGCTGGGCACTCACCTCGGGTTGCTCCCCGCTACCATTCCACGCTCTTCACTATGTGCGCCCACTGGTTTCCCGACCCGATCTCTGTCACGGCATGATTGCCGAGATCGTACCCATTGTGCGGGGCCAAAGAAGATCGTTTTCCATATCAACGCCGAAAGCCCGGGTGGGAGACGGGCTCCCACCCCGGCTTGAACTGCGCTTTCGACCCGCTACGAGGCGACGACGCGCTCCACGTCGGCGCCTAGCGCGGCGAGCCGTGTCGCGAACTGAGCGTGACCGCGGTCCACCAGATAACCAGGCGCCACGATTGTCTCACCTTCGGCGACCAGTCCGGCGAGGACCAGGGCCGCACCGGTGCGCAGATCGTGTGCGATCACCTCGGTACCGCGCAGGTGGGTGGTGCCGTGCACGATGGCACGGGTGCCCTCGACCTCGATCTTCGCGCCCATCTTGTTCAGCTCGTCGGCCAGCGCGAAACGACCGTCGTAGATCGCCTCGTGGATGTAGCTCTCGCCCTCGGCCAAGGTGGCCAGGGCCATCAGCGGCGACTGGAGGTCGGTGGCGAAGCCCGGGAACGGCGAGGTGACGGCGTTGATCGGACGCAGCGGCACCGCGGGGTCGCGGGTCACGTGCAGGACCGCGCCCTCCTGCGAGAACCCCACGCCCATCTGCTCCAGCTTCCAGCGGGCCACGCCCAGGTGGTCCAGGTTGGCGCCGACCAGGCTGACCTCGCCACCGGTGGCCGCGACGGTCATCGCGAACACGCCGGCGTCGATGCGGTCCGACATGATGGTGTGCTCGACGGCGGTGAGCTCCTCGACGCCCTCGACCGTGATGAGGCCGGTGCCGCCACCGCTGATCTTGGCGCCCATGGCGCTCAGGAACGAGATGACGTCCAGGACCTCGGGCTCGAGCGCGGCGTGCTCGATCACCGTGGTGCCGGGGGCCAGGACCGCGGCCATGATGAGGTTCTCGGTGCCGGTGTGGGACGGGGTGTCCAGGTAGAGGCGACCACCGCGGAGGTTGGAGGCCTCGACGTTGATGTGGTTGCGCTCCAGGTCCTCGGTGACCTCGGCGCCCAGGCGCGCGAAGCCCCGGTAGTGGAAGTCCAGGTTGCGGCTGCCCAGGTTGCACCCGCCGACACCCTCGATCCGGGCGCGGCCGGTGCGGTGCATCAGCGCGGGAACGAAGAGCACCGAGCCGCGGAAACGCGCGGCGATGTCGGCGGGGAGAACGGCCCGCTCGGGGTCGTTGAGCCTGGAGGCGTCGATGACGACGGTCCGCTCGGCTTCGTGGAACTCGACCTTGGCACCCACGTGCTCGGCGAGTTCGAGCGATCGGTAGACGTCCTCGATGACGGGGACGTTCCGCAACACCGTGCGTCCCTTGGCCGCGAGGAGAGCGGCCCCGATCATCGGCAGGACGGCGTTCTTCGCGCCTTGGATGAACGCCGTACCGCTGAGGGGGCGTCCGCCGCGGACGCGGTAACGAACCTCCTGGCCCATGCTCATGTGCTCCTTCGTGAGGCAGATGTGAAAATAGGTCACCCTCGTCGGGTTTCGCCTATGTGCGTTTTAGACGCGGGTTTCCCCTGGAACGTTCGACGATCTTGCGTGTGACCTGCACGGCCAGCGAACCGGGTGTTCGGCACGACTCTATAGCACCCTGTGGTCCGTACCGGTCCAGAACGTGGTATACCCCCGGAACAGGGATGGAGTACCGCCAAACGGCCAAAGAGGCATCCGTTTAACGGAAAGTACCGGGGTGGATGTGGGGACGCCGTGCGAGTGGCCGGACACCTCGATATGTCCCGCACAACCCCACCACCATACGCGCTCCGGCGAGCGATTCCGAGATCGCGTGCTCGGAATCACTGCGCCGGACGCGCGTCACAGCTTGGGTTCGGCTCCGGTCAGCCGCGTGTAGATGTCCACGTAGCGGGTCAGCGTGCGTTCCACCACCGGCCCTGGAAGCTCCGGCGGCGGTGCGTCGGCCGCCCGGTCCCACCCCGACCCCGCCGAGGTCAGCCAGTCCCGGACGATCTGCTTGTCGAAGGACGGCTGCGCGCCGCCCGGAGCCCACTCGTCGGCCGGCCAGTACCGGGACGAGTCGGGAGTGAACACCTCGTCGGCCAGGACCAGGGCGCCGTCGGTGTCCCGGCCGAACTCGAACTTGGTGTCCGCCAGCAGGACGCCCCGATCGCGCGCCAGCTCCCGGCCGCGCGTGTACACGCGAAGGGTGAGGTCGCGCAGCGCGCCGGCGAGTTCCGCGCCGTGCCGGTCCACGACCGTCTCGAACGACACGTTCTCGTCGTGCTCGCCCACCTCGGCCTTGGTGGCCGGTGTGAAGATCGGCTCGGGCAGCTCCGAACCGTCCACCAGGCCCTCCGGCAGCGCCACCCCGCACACGGTGCCGTCCACGCGGTACTCGGCCAGGCCGGAACCGGTCAGGTAGCCGCGGGCCACGCACTCCACCGGCACCATGTCCAGCCTGCGGCAGACCAGGGTCCGCCCGGCCCAGTCGGCGGGCGCGCCCGCCGGCGGCACGTCCGAGACCACGTGGTTCGGCACCAGGTCGGCGAGCCGGTCGAACCACCACAGGGACAGCTGCGTCAACAGCCTGCCCTTACCGGGGATCTCGGTGGGCAGCACCCAGTCGAACGCCGAGATCCGGTCGCTGGCCACCATCACCAGTTCACCCGAGGCGGTGGCGTACAGATCGCGCACCTTCCCGGTGTGCAGGTGTGTCAGGCCGTCGACGTGGACCGGCTCGGGCCGGACGACGAAACCGCTCATGGTGGATGCGGTCCTTTCCTTGCTACGGTTCGGCGCTCGCCGCTACGACTCTGCGGCGGCGCGCTCGGCGATGTCGGTCCGGTGGAACGACCCGCGCAACTCGATCCGCGACACCGCCGCGTAGGCACGCTCACGGGCCTGGGCCAGGTCGACACCGGTGCCGACCACGCTGAGCACCCGGCCGCCCGCCGACACCACGTCGCGCGCGTCGCTCCAGCCGGTACCGGCGTGCAGCACGTAGGCGCCCTCCAGGGCGTTGGCGGCGTCCAGCCCGCCGATCACATCGCCCTTGACCGGGTCGCCCGGGTAGTTCTCGGCGGCCACCACCACGGTGACCGCGGCGCCCGTCTTCCACTGGAGGGAGCCGATCGAGCCGAGCCCGCCGGTGTCGGTGGCCTGGAGGACCGCGCCGATCGGGGTGGCCAGCCGGTCCAGCACCACCTGGGTCTCCGGGTCGCCGAACCGGGCGTTGAACTCGACCACGCGCGGTCCCTCGGAGGTGAGCGCCAGGCCCACGTACAGCAGGCCCTGGTAGCGGGTGCCGCGCCGGTTCATCTCCTGAAGGGTGGGTCGCACGACCGAACCCATGATCTCGTCCACCAGACCGGCCGGTGCCCACGGCAGCGGCGCGTAGGCGCCCATGCCACCGGTGTTGGGACCCTGGTCTCCGTCGTAGGCGCGCTTGAAGTCCTGGGCGGGCAGCAGCGGCAGCGCGTGCACGCCGTCGCTCAGCACGAACAGGGACACCTCCGGGCCGTCGAGGTACTCCTCGATGACGACCCGGCCGCACTCGCGGGCGTGCTGCTCTGCCAGGGCCCGGTCCTCGGTCACCACGACGCCCTTGCCCGCCGCCAGCCCGTCGTCCTTGACGACGTAGGGGGTGCCGAACTCGTCGAGCGCCTCGGAGACCTGGCCCGCGGTGCGGCACACCCTGGCCTTGGCGGTGGGCACGCCCGCCGCCTCCATGACCTCCTTGGCGAACGCCTTGGAGCCTTCCAGGCGCGCGGCCTCCTTGTCGGGGCCGAACACCGGGATGCCCCGCTCGCGCAGGGCGTCGGCGACCCCCGCCACCAGCGGTGCCTCCGGTCCGACCACGACCAGCTCCGCGCGGATGCGCGCGGCCAGCTCGGTCACCGCCAGCCCGTCGGTCACGTTGATCACGTGGTTGTCGGCCATTTCCGAGATCCCCGGGTTGCCGGGGGCACAGTGGATACCCGTGACACCCGGGTCGAGGGACAAGGCGCGGACGAGGGCGTGCTCGCGGCCTCCGCCGCCGAGGACGAGGGCTTTCACTACTGGGGGCCTCTTCGTGTGGGAGACGGACAGCGGACAGGTGGACGCCGGTTCAGACCAGCGAACGCAGTTCGAGGGTCTGGTCGCGACCGGGACCGACACCGATGGCGGAGATCGGGGCTCCGGACATCTCCTCCAGAGTACGCACGTACGCCTGGGCGTTCTTGGGGAGTTCGTCGAATTCCCGTGCTCCGGTGATGTCCTCCGACCAGCCGTCGAGGTACTCGTAGACCGGCGTCGCGTGGTGGAAGTCGGTCTGGGTCATCGGGATCTCGTCGTGGCGGACACCGTCGACCTCGTAGGCGACGCAGACCGGGATGCTCTCCAGGCCCGTGAGCACGTCGAGCTTGGTCAGGAAGAAGTCGGTGATGCCGTTGATGCGTGTCGCGTACCGGGCGATGGGCGCGTCGAACCAGCCGCAGCGGCGGTCGCGCCCGGTGGTGACGCCGTACTCGTGGCCCTGGGTGCGCAGCCAGACGCCCTGCTCGTCGAGCAGCTCCGTGGGGAAGGGACCCGAACCGACCCGGGTGGTGTAGGCCTTGAGGATGCCGACGACCTTGGTGATCCGGGTGGGGCCGATGCCCGAACCGGCCGCCGCGCCGCCGGCGGTGGGCGAGGAGGAGGTCACGAACGGGTAGGTGCCGTGGTCGATGTCCAGGAGGGTGCCCTGGGAGCCCTCCAGGTAGACGGTCTTGCCCTCGTCCAGCGCCTTGTTGAGGATGAGCGAGGTGTCGGCGACGTAGGGGCGCAGCCGCTCGGCGTAGCCCAGGTACTCCTCGATGATGGGCTCGGCTTCGAGGGAGCGCCGGTTGTACACCTTGGCGAGGAGCTGGTTCTTGTCGTTGAGGGCCAGCTCGATCTTCTTGCGCAGGATCTTGGGGTCGAACATGTCCTGGACGC
This sequence comes from Nocardiopsis sp. N85, assembly GCF_028882275.1. Lineage (GTDB taxonomy): Bacteria > Actinomycetota > Actinomycetes > Streptosporangiales > Streptosporangiaceae > Nocardiopsis > Nocardiopsis lambiniae. The sequence goes on along the minus strand of NZ_JARBUT010000017.1, from coordinate 33,722 downwards.
GCACGCCCTGACGGGACACCTTGTCGGCGTAGGTGGGGCCGATGCCGCGGCCGGTGGTGCCGATCTTGCCCTTGCCGAGGAAGCGCTCGCTGACCTTGTCGAGGGCCCGGTGGTAGGGCATGATCAGGTGCGCGTTGGCCGAGATGAGCAGGCGTGACGTGTCCACGCCGCGGGCGTTCAGGCCGCTCAGCTCCTCCAGGAGCACGCCCGGGTCGATGACGACGCCGTTGGCGATGACCGGCACCACGTTCGGGGAGAGGATGCCCGAGGGGAGCAGGTGGAGGGCGTATTTCTGGTCGCCGATGACCACCGTGTGCCCGGCGTTGTTCCCGCCCTGGTAGCGGACCACGTAGTCCACGCGGTCGCCCACAAGGTCGGTCGCCTTGCCCTTGCCCTCGTCGCCCCACTGGGCACCCACGAGCGTGATCGCCGGCATTGGTCTCTACCTCTTCGCTCGACACCTGACCGGGGTGTTCCCGACCCCGAACATGGAAGAACCCCTGGCGCAAGGCAGCGACAGGGGCCGTTGCGTATTGAGGGTACACGACCCGTCCGTCCCGGTTGAGTGGCGCCCGAGGTGGGATTTCCTCACGTCGGGGACGGCGGGCGCCCCGGTCCGGGGCGCCCGCGCGGGAGTCAGGAGTTGAGGACCTTGTCGGCCTCGGCGCTGGAGTCGCGCAGGAAGGTGGCGCAGCGCTCGGCCTCGGCGGTCTCGCCGATCTGTTCGGCGGCCTTGCCCAGCGCGTGCAGGGCGCGCAGGAAGCCCTGGTTGGGCTCGTGCTCCCAGGGGACGGGCCCGTGCCCCTTCCAGCCCGAACGGCGCAGCTGGTCCAGCCCTCGGTGGTAGCCGGTGCGCGCGTAGGCGTACGCGGTGACCGGCTCGCCCGCCGCCAGGGCGTTCTCGGCCAGGCGCGCCCAGGCCGCCGAATACCCGGGGAACCGGCCGGCGACCGGGGTGGGGTCCTCGGAGGCGGCCAGCGCCTCGCGGGCCTCGGGGTCGTCGATGAGGCGGGTCTCGGGCGGCTCGTTGAGCAGGTTCTGGTGCAGGTTCATGTCCTCCATCCTGCCACCCGGACGGGTCCGGAGATCGGTCGTCCACAGGCCGGATCCCGGCCTCCGGGCCTCGGCGGCCGAATCGGGGCCCACCCGCCCGCCGTCCCGTTCCCCGCTCCGGCGCTTCGACGCGGCCCCCGGACCTCGCCGGGCGGCTCCCGCCGCGCCCCCACCCGGACGCACGGCGCCCGGTGACCGGCATCGGCCACCGGGCGCCGCCCGCGTCGAACGCGATCGCTACTTCATCTTGTTGCCGGCGGACTTCAGCTGCTGGGCGGCCTCCACCACGCGGGCGGCCATGCCGGCCTCGGCGGCCTTGCCGTAGGCGCGCGGGTCGTAGATCTTCTTGCTGCCGATCTCGCCGTCGACCTTCAGCACGCCGTCGTAGTTCTTCAGCATGTGGTCCGCGATCGGGCGGGTGAACGCGTACTGCGTGTCGGTGTCGATGTTCATCTTCACCACGCCGTACTCGATGGCCTCGTGGATCTCCTCCAGGGTGGAGCCCGAACCACCGTGGAACACGAAGTCGAACGCCTTGGCCTTGCCGTACTTCTCGGCCACGGCCTCCTGGGCCTTCTTCAGCACCTCGGGACGCAGCTTCACGAAGCCGGGCTTGTAGGAGCCGTGCACGTTGCCGAAGGTCAGGGCGGTCATGTAGTAGCCCTTCTCCCCGAGGCCGAGGACCTCGGCGGTGCGCAGGGCGTCCGCCGGGGTGGTGTAGAGCTTCTCGTTGATCTCGCCGACGATGCCGTCCTCCTCGCCGCCGACGACGCCGACCTCGATCTCCAGGATGGCGTGGGCGGCCTTGGAGGCGGCCAGCAGCTCCTCGGCGATCTGAAGGTTCTCCTCCAGCTCCACGGCCGAACCGTCCCACATGTGCGACTGGAACAGCGGCTCCCGGCCCTGGGCCACGCGCTCCTTGGAGATCTCCAGCAGCGGACGCACGAACCCGTCGAGCTTGTTCTTCGGGCAGTGGTCGGTGTGCAGGGCCACGTTCACCGGGTACTTGGCCGCCACCACGCGGGCGTATTCGGCGAAGGCCACCGAGCCGGTGACCATGTCCTTGATCGTGGAGCCGGACAGGAATTCGGCGCCGCCCGTGGAGATCTGGACGATGCCGTCGCTTTCGGCCTCGGCGAAGCCCCGCAGCGCGGCGTGCAGGGTCTGGCTGGAGGTCACGTTGATCGCCGGGTAGGCGAAGCCCTCGGACTTCGCGCGGCTCAGCATCTCGGTGTAGACCTCGGGGCTGGCGATGGGCATGGTTTGACTCTCCCTGGAATCGGACCTGGAGCGATCGGCCGACGGTCGCGCCGACGGCGCCCCACGTGCGTTGCCCGGTGGAACGGGCCGGTCGTCGGGGGCGGCCCACAGGTCGGGCCGTGCGTCCGGACGTGTCCACCAGGTGTCACCCAAGTATCGCGAACCAACAGAGCCGATGGAAAGGTCTAGACCAAATTACCGAGGTTTCCCGGCCGCGACATCGTCGATTCGCTGGGCGATTTGTGAAGTTCTCTACCTCATCGCGGGAGCTTGTGAAGTTCCGTGTGCGCGTGACCGAATTGTGGGAACCGGGGAGGTTGTATGCGATCACTGTCGCTTTTTGCCGTGATACACGCTACATTCAACGCCGTGGGAAGGCATAGGAATGATCCTCGCGGCGTTGGCCAGGTAGCGGCCATCGTCGGGGCAGTCGTGCTCCTGATCGCGATGCTCGCGCTCGGCGGGTTCTTCTTGTACCAGTCGCTCCCCGGCAACTCCGGCTCCAGTGTGAGTGCCAACGCCTCCGGAGCGGCGGCCGAGGGAGAGACCCCCAAGGGCGCGTTCTACGTCCGCGTCATCGGTGAGTCCAGCCGGGTGTTCGTCCGCGTCCCCGGCGGCGACGTCCTGCACGACCAGGACGTGCGGCAGGGCAGTTCCCTCCGGTACGCCGACATCCCCGAAGGCGGCCTTGAGGTCACCATCGGCGACCCCTCCGCGGTCGAGCTCTACGTCAACGGCAGCGAGCGCGACATCGCCGACCGCGGCCCGGACTACAGCTTCACCATCGACGGCTGAGCCGTCCCCCGCGACACCCCGCACGCCGGAGGGCGCGCGTCCGTGTCCGCGTCGTCCCGAGCCCGCGCGGCGGGGACGAACGCCCCGCCGCTCTGTCATCGGTCCCGGGCGCCCTAGATGTCCAGGTCCGACACCTCGTAGACGGCCCGGTACTCCAGGCCCTCCTTCTCCACGCGCTCGCGCGCCCCGCGGTCCAGGATCAACGCGACCGCCACGATCTCGGCACCCGCCTCCCGCAGCGCCTCCACCGCGGTCAGCACCGAACCGCCGGTCGTCGAGGTGTCCTCCAGCGCCAGCACCCGGCGGCCGTTCACGTCCGGGCCCTCGATGCGCTTCTGCAACCCGTGCGCCTTACCGGCCTTGCGCACCACGAAGGCGTCCAGCCTCCGTCCGCGCGCGTGCGCGGCGTGCAGCATCGCGGTGGCGACCGGGTCCGCGCCCAGCGTCAACCCGCCCACCGCGTCGAACTCCAGGTCCGCGACGTTGTCCAGCATGACCGACCCGACCAGCGGCGCGGCCTCCCCGTCCAGGGTCACCCGGCGCAGATCCACGTAGTAGTCGGCCTCCTGGCCGGAGGACAGGATCACCTTCCCCCGCACGACCGCCTTATCGTTGATCTGACGCAGGAGTTCATCACGTTCGCTCATGATCCATGAGCGTAGAACACCGGGCGACACCGCACGTCATCGGCGGCGCCCGGACGGAGGGACCGCCATGCCGCACACGTCGACGCCGGGGATCGTCCGGGTCGAGGTCACCGTCGACACCCGCGACGGCGCCGACCGCCTGGCGGAATCGGTGGTCGGACACCGGCTCGCCGCCTGCGCCCAGGTGGGCGGCCCCGTCACCTCCCACTACCGCTGGGAGGGGGAGGCGCGGCGCGACGAGGAGTGGACCGTGGTGCTCAAGACCGCCGAGGACCGCCTGGACGACCTCACCGCGCGCATCGTCCGCGAACACCCCTACGACGTTCCCGAGGTGGTGGCCGTGCCCGTCGTCGGCGGCAACCCCTCCTACCTGGCCTGGGTCCGCGACGAGACCCGCCCGGCGGAGGCACCGGGGGCGGTCGGCGAGGGTCGGGGCGCCGCCGAGTGATCGCCGTCCTCCTTCCCCCCACCCTGGGTCGCCCCACCCGCCTGCCCGCACTCGGGGACGAACTGTCCGAGGCCGGCCCCACGCCCGTCCGGGTCACCGTCACCGGCGACGAACGGCCGCCCCACGCCGCCCGGTACGTGGCCGGCGCCAGCCTGGAGATCAACCGTCTGGTCGCTCCGGACGCTCCCACGGCCCTGGTCGTCGAGGGGGACGCCGGGCCGCTGGCGGCGGCCCTCGGCGCGGCACAGCGCGCCGCGCACCGGCCCGTGTTCGGGTACGTGCTCGTCGACGCCCTCCTGCCGCAGCCGGGCCTCGCCACCCGCGCCGACCTGGACCGGGCCCAGAACCCGGAGGGTGCGCCACCTCCGCCCGCCGTCGGGGAGCCGGACGGTTACCGCACGGAGCCCCTGCCGCCCTCCGCCGACTGGCCGGACGCACCGTGCGGGTACCTGCTCACCGACCCCTCCCGCGCGCACACCGCCCGACTGGCGGGGATGCGCGGCTGGACGGTGCGCGAGTGCGCACCGGAGGACGCCTCCCGCGTCCTGGCCGCGCTGCTGATCGACCTGCGCGGCATGGGCTGACCCGTCGACCGGCCCGCGCCGCGTGCCGGGACCCTTTCCCGCCTCTTCTCCTCTGTTCCCCAGTCGGCGAAAACGGGCTGCGGATCCCCTCCGGCCACGGCAACATCGCCCTATGATCACCGACCACTTCCCGATCCTGGGCCTGCGGGTCCGCACACCCCGCCTGGAACTGCGGCCGCCCTCGCTCGACGACCTCTCCGCGCTGGCCGACCTCGCCGCCGACGGGGTCCACGACCCGGCCGTGATGCCGTTCCTCGCCCCGTGGACCGATGAGCCCCCGGCCCGGCGGGCCCTGTCGGTGATCCAGTACAACCTCGGCGTCTACTCCCGGTGGACCCCGGAGAAGTGGCACCTCCCGCTCGCGGTCGTGCACGAGGGCCGGGTCGTGGGCATCCAGGACATGACGGCCCGGGACTTCGCCGTCACCCGCCAGGTCTCCACCGGCTCATGGCTGGGTCTCGAACACCAGGGCAAGGGCATCGGCACCGAGATGCGCGCGGCCGTCCTGCACCTGGCCTTCGCCGAACTCGGTGCCCGGGAGGCCGCCTCGGGGGCCATGGAGGGCAACACGCCCTCCGAGCGGGTCTCCCGTCGGCTCGGCTACCGCGACGACGGAACCGCCCTCTTCGCGATCCGGGGTGCTCCGCTGCGCGAGCGGCGGTTCCGCCTCACCCGGGAGGACTGGGCGTCGCACCGCCTCGACCTGTCGATCACCGTCACCGGGTTGGAGCCCTGCCTGCCGTTCTTCGGTGCGGAGGACCGTTCGGAGTGACGCGGTGGGACGGCGTCGTCACGCGTCCGGTACGGTTCTGCACCGACAGAGCCATCGGAACCGCCTCAGGGCGGGCATCGGTGACGAGTCGGAAGGAACGTCTCCGTTGTACGAGAACCGACCCCCCGCCGATCGGGCGGTGACGGCTTCGCTCCCCCCGGGACTCCAGTTCCCGTACGCGATCCGCAGACCCGACCCGTACGAGTCCACCGGCCCCCGCCCGGTCCGGGGCGGGGTCGGTGTCCCCGGTCCCCTCCCTCGGGCGATGACGCCCCCACGGGGTGCGCCGAGGGCTCTGCCGCACGACCAGGGCCCGCCTCCGAACCGACCGCGCCCGCCCCGCACCCGGGTGGCGGACGCGATCGCCGCCGCGTTCCTCGCGGGGGAGTCCCGTCCGATGACCGGTCCCCGGCAGGGGACTCCGCGCTCCTGGTTCGACGTTCCGGGTGAGGGGCCGTCCCGCCCCTGAGTGCGAGTCGCGCGTACGCGTCACCGGGCGTGCGGGTCGGGGACGTCCTCCGCCCGCCGACGCCGTCCCTTCCGGCCCTCGCGCCACCCCTCCTTCAGGAGCGGGCGGTGCCGCCGACCGGCTCCCCGTTCGCCGCGCCGTCCCCCTCGCTCCGGGAGGCGCGCAGCATCCCCGCCATGCCCACGAGAATGCCCGCCAGCATGCCCACGCCGCTGAGGACGCCGCTGACGAACGGCACCCACTCCGCGAAGCCGACCGCCGCCATCACCAGCCCGACGGCGCCCAGCGCGGAGAGGTAGACCGCGACGCCCAGGATCTGCCCCATGCGCCAGTACCAGGCCAACGGCAGGAAGTGCAGACCCACGACCAGGGCGATCCAGGCGACGTTCGCCTCCATGGGGGCTCCCAGCGCCCGGAGGACCTGGATGCCGCCGAAGAGGAGGACGACCTCCAGCAGCACGACGATCCCGTAGAAGGGACCGAACCGGAATCGGGGGGCGTCCTCCGTACCCGGGGCGGGGTCGACCTCGCCCCGGCGCGACAGGATCACCGCCGCCGCGATGACGGCCACCATCGCGCCGACCGCGAGGAGGCGCAGGATCAGACCCGCGGCCGACGGCAGGGGCGGTCCGGCGTTGGCCAGCACGAAGGCCGTTCCGAAGCCGCCGCCGATGAAGAAACCAGTGAATTGACGCATGATGAGAACCTAGCGGGCGAATGTCCGATCGCGGGGTGATCGGGCCGTATGCGGTCAACCCGAGACCGCGGACCGTTCAGCGCGGGGTCTGGACGACCACCGAGCGGGAGAACCGGTCGTGCAGGCACTGCCTGCGCTGCTTGTCGCGCAGGTGCCAGAGCACGTTGGTGAGCGACCACGGCAACAGCAGGTTGACGAGGTTGAAGACCCCGGGGGCGAAGCACAGCGCGCGCAGCAGGGCCCGGCCCGCGGGCAGCTTCCGCTTGCCGCCTTCCGTGGGGACGATCCACAGGCCGAGGGCGATCTTGCCCAGGGACCGGCCCCACACGGAGACCTGGAACCACTCCCACAGGATCGGCAGCAGGAAGAACGAGAAGACGTATCCGATCGCGAAGCCCGTCTCCGAGGGCCCGTCCACGATGTCGCCCCCGCCGATGGCCACGGCGGTGAGCGTGGAGGCCATCATCGACAGGAACCACAGCACCCCGACCGCCAAGGTGTCCAGGAACCGGGCGAGGAAGCGCTGCCCGGAGTCGGCCAGCCCCACGGTGGGGTTGTTCGGATCCCATTGGGCGGGGTCGGAGAGCCGGACCACCGGTGTCCCGTACCCGGCGCCCGGGTGACCGACGGGGTATCCGGGATGTCCACCGGGGTGCACCGGGTACCCGGCCGGGGGGACGGGGTATCCGGCGAACGGCGGAGCCGGGTGGCCGTGGGCGGGCGTACCCGCGGGCGGCATCCCACCGCCGCCGTAGGGGGCACCGGGAACGGGGTGCCCGGCGGGGCCCGCCCCCGTCGGGTGGGCGGGCGTCGCGTACGCGGGCGGCCCCGGCGGGGCGAACTGCGGGCGGGGCGGTCCGCCGTCGGTCCCCGTGATCGCCGGTGCGGTCGGCGGAGCGTCCCCCGACGGGGGCGGCTCCGACGCAACCGCCTTCGCGGACGGGGCCTCCGGCCGCGGGGCGGGCGGGACGGTCGGCAGAACGCGCGGCTCGCCTTCGCCGTTCGCGGGGGCCGCGGTGATCGTGTAACCGGCGTAGCGCCGTGCGGGCGCGGCCTCCTCGGCACCGCCACCGTTCGGAGCGGTCTCGGGGACCTCCCGACCGATGTCGTCGAGGGCGTTGAGTTCGGTGTCGGTCTCGGGGGCCCTGGGGGTGTCTTCGAGGTGGTGGAGCAGGGTGCCGCGGTGGATGCCGGCTCCGTCGATGTCGATGGTGCCGGTGGTGGAGAGGGAGAAGCCGCCGCCGCGTTCGTACATGCGGATGAGGGGTTCGAAGGGGTCGGGCAGGTCCGGTAGGGGCGCCCCGGCGTCGCGTGCGGCGGCCAGGTGCAGTGCCCAGACACAGGTCTTGCCGACGGTGGGGAACTGCCGCACGATGTCGGGGTTGTCCTTGACGCCTTCGAGGACCTCGTCGGTGGCGCGGATTCCGGGTGCGGCGAATTCGGCGAGGTCGTAGAAGGGCCAGCCCCTGGCGTCCAGTGTTCGGGTCCAGAGCGCCATCCGGCGCAGGTACTCGCGCATGAGCAGGACGCGCGACCGGGTGTGATCGAGGTTCCCGTTCCAATCGATCGCGTGGATACGGACGGCCAGGGCGTCGACCGCGGTGGCACCGCTCATCGGGCTCCTCCCATGGTCGGAGCCGGGGGAAGGGCCGCCGCTGTCGGGGTGCTGGGACGGGGGCTGCATGCTACTCCTGCCGCAGGTCATCGGATGATCTCTAGGCGTGACGTCATCAGGGCGCCGGTGTCCACCCGGGCGTGGCCCGGCGCGCATCCCTTCCGATGCCGCAAGGACCCGGGAGGTTTCGGACCCGAGGCCACACCTGTCCCATCGGCCGGGACGGTCCGGAACCCGCCCCGGCCCTCGCCGCGCCTCAGTCCCGCAACGCCGTCTGGATCAGGTGCGTCGCACCGCCCCGGGTCACCCACTTGCCGCGACCGGGCGGCTGCGGGGCCGCGTACACCCGCGGCAGCAATTGACCCTCCGACCGGTCGCCCGACATCACCAGCGCGCTCGTGCCGATCTCCCGGACCGCCTGCACCAGCGGTTCGTACATCCCCCGACCGGATCCGGCCACCCGCCTGGCCAGCACGAAGTGCAGACCGATGTCCCGCCCGTTGGGCACGAACGGCACGAACGGCGCCAGCGGCTTCTGCCCGGCCGTGGTGAGCACGTCGTAGTCGTCGGCCAGGACCACGATGCGCGGCCCCTTGAACGAACCCGGCTCCAACGAGTCCAGGTCACCGTCCTCGGGGATGCGCGACTCGACCTCCTTGGCCACGCCCCCGGCCAGCCCGGCGCACACCTTGGGGGTGCTCGCGTACCCGCCCATGTACTCCTCGGGCACCACGTTGCGCAGGGTGCGACGCGGGTCCATCACCGCGAACACGACCTCGTCGGAGGAGTACCGGGCCACCAGCCCCTCGGCCACCAGCCGCAGCAGGTTGGTCTTGCCGCACTCCCCGTCGCCCAGCACCAACAGGTTCTGGTCCCGGTCGAACAGGTCCAACAGCACCGGGTCCAGCGCCCGCTCGTCCACCCCGATCGGCACCAGCCTCGGCTCCGACTCCCGGGTGGGCAGGGTCCGTGCCGACAGCTTGTGCGGCAGCACCCGCACACCCGGCGCCCGGCGCCCGCCCCACGCGCCGTCCACGGCCCGCACGGCCTTCTCCACGGCCTCGCCCAGGTCCTCGTCACCGTCGACCCCGTCGATGCGCGGCAACGCCACCTGTCCGAACAGCTCGTCGTCGGTGAGCGCCCGGCCGGGGGCCTTGGCGCTGATGGTCTCGGCGAGCTTGCGGTCGATCGTCGACTCGGAGGCGTCGTTGAGGTGCAACTCCACCTTCTGTCCGAAGTTCGACTGCACGGCGATGCGCACGTCGTTCCAGCGCAGCATGCCCGCCACCACGTGGACACCGAACCCGCCACCGCGCTGGAGCAGCTCGTTGACCATGCCGTCGATGTCCTCGAAGTCCTTGCGCAACGCCCCGAACCCGTCGATGACCAGCAGGACGTCGGCGCTGGCCAGCTCGGGCACCTCGCCCCGGGCGTGCATGCGCCGCAGCTGGGCCACCGAGTCGATGCCCCGCTCCCGGAACACCTCCTGGCGGTGCTCCAGCATCCCCCGGATCTCCTCGACCGTGCGCCGCACCCGCTCGGTGTCGGTGCGCCCGGCCACCCCGCCCACGTGCGGCAGGGAGGACAGCGATTGCAGACCGCCGCCCATCAGGTCCAGGCAGTACATCGCCGCCTGCTGCGGGGTGTGGGTCATCGCCAGGGACAGGACCAGGGTGCGCAGCAGGGTGGTCTTCCCGCTCTGCGGACCGCCGATGATCGCGACGTGACCACCGGACGCGGTCAGGTCCAGCCTCCACACGCCCTGCCACTGCTTGGTGGCGTCGTCGAGCAGACCGATCGGGACGCTCATCCGCGGGTGCTCGCCGGGAAGCCGCAACCCCAGGTCGGTCTTCTCCGGGGCGCCCGCCATCGTGTCCAGGGCGGCGGCCGTGGGCAGCGGCGGCAACCAGATGGACCGGGTGCGCTCCCCGTGCCGGTCGAACTGGCCGACCATCACGTCGAGCAGGGTCGGGCCCACCGATCGCGACGGCATCGGGCTCTCCTCGGCCGCCGACACCGCGCTCACCCCCGGTTCCTCCGGAGCCGTGTTGTACGCGGTGTAGGGGCGCACCGACACCGACGCCTCCCTGCTCTCCTCCTCCGCCACCGGACCCCGGTAGGGGCCCGACACGTACCCCGCCTTGAACCGCTGGTACACGCTGGTGTCCACCTTGAGATACCCGAACCCGGGCAGTGACGGCAGGTGGAACGCGTCGGGGGTGTTGAGGACCGTGCGGCTCTCCTCCTCGGAGAACGTGCGCAGACCCAACCGGTACGACAGATAGGTGTCCAGGCCGCGCAGCTTGCCTCCCTCGATGCGCTGGCTGGACAGCAGCAGGTGCACGCCGATACTGCGACCGATCCGGCCGATCGACAGGAACAGCTCGATGAAGTCGGGGCGGGCGGTCAACAGCTCGCCGAACTCGTCGATGATCACCAGCAGGTGCGGCAGCGGCGGCAGGCTCGGGTCGTGTCGGCGCTTGTAGGCGTAGTCGCCGATGTTGGGCACGTTCCCGGTGTCGCGCAGCACCTGCTGGCGGCGCTGCACCTCACCGGACAGGCTCGCGTACACCCGCTCGATGAGCGCGGCGTCGTCCTCCAGGTTGGTGATCACACCGGCGACGTGCGGCATGTCCTCGAACGGCGCGAACGTCGCACCGCCCTTGTAGTCGACCAGCACCATGCTCACCCGATCCGGCGAGTGCCCGGCCGCCAGCGCCAGCACCAGGGTGCGCAGCATCTCGCTCTTGCCGGAACCGGTCGCGCCCACGCACAACCCGTGCGGGCCCATGCCGAGCTGCGCCGACTCCTTCAGGTCCAGCACCACCGGTTGGCCCATGTCGTCCATGCCGATGGGGACCCGCAGGAACGCCCGCTCGCTGCGCGGCGCCCACAGCCGCTGCACGTCCATCGCCCCCGGGTCCTGGACGCCCATCATGGAGGTGAAGTCGACGCTGCCGCCCTCCTGGGCGGTCTCCTCCACCGACTCCGGGGACAGCCGGAGCGGCGCCAGCATGCGGGCCAGGCCCATGAGGGTGGCGGCGGGGACGTCGTCCACGGTGCCGACGGTGACCACCGGGTCGGAGCCGCGCAGCTCCTCCACCCTCACCTGGTCTCCCTTGACGGTGACGCGCACGTTCACGTCACCGGGTTCGTCCACCTGCCGGGACACCAGGTGCAGCACGGTCACCGCGAGCGCGCCGGGGTCCACCGCGTCGTCGGGGCGCACCAGCTCCGCGGCCACCTCGCCGTGCGTGTCGTGGACGACGAGCAGGCGGCGCATCATCTGGTACGCCTCCCGTTTGCCCATGCCCCGACGGATCTCCGAAGCGAAGTCGGTACGGGCGCGCAGTTCGTCGGCGAGCAGCCCGCCCAGCTTGGCGGGGGTGGGGGCGATGAGCCGCACCGCGGCGCCGCCCTCACGGCGTTGCGGGTCCAGCACCTGCGGCAGCCACGGCAGCCATTCCCAGTCCCGGGCGCGGTCGGCGGGGTAGGACACCGCCAGACCGGCGTCCTCGGGGGCGTGGAACGCGCCGAACTGGGCGACGAGCGCCCGCATCAGGCGCATGACGTCGGCGCGTTCACCGATGACGCTGACGTTCCCCGCCATGTCCAACGGCAGGGCCAGGGGCATCTCGGGGATGGTGGAGAACCGGCGGATCGCCGCCTGGGCCTCCGACAGCATGAACGGGTCGGTGGGGGTGAGCGCGGTGCCCTGTTCGGCCAGCCGCATCGGGCGGCCCTCGGTGAGGCCGGTCCCCACCCGCACCCGCAGGAAGTCGCGGTGTCGACGTCGGCGCTCCCACAGCCGGGTGGGGTCGCGCACCACGTCGTACAGGGCCTCCGGCGGCGGGTCCAGCAGGCGGGCGTGCGAGCGGGTGGACTGCTCCCACTCGGTCAGCTCCTCGCGCAGCTCCTCCAGGTACTGGAGGTAGAGCTCGCGCTGGTTGCGGCGCTGGCGGCCCACCTGGCCGCGACGGGAGAACAGCATGCCGACCGCGGCCAGCAGCGCGATGACGAGGACCACGCCGCCCAGCGCGATGAACGCGGGGTTGCGCATGACCATCATGATGGTCATCGACCCCATCATGCCGACCATCGGCAGGATCGTCATGAGCGGATTGCCCTGCGCCTTGCCGTCCGGAAGGGTCGGCGGGGCCTCCACCTCGTGGGGTTCCTGCGCCGGGGCGGGATGCACGGTTCGTGTCGGCCGGTGCACGACGCGAAGGCTCATCGGCGTTCCTCTCGGCGGTGCAGGGGTGGAGGGGGAGACGGGGGCGCTCGGGGTCCGTGAGAACCCTACCGAACACGGACGCAGCGGACCTTTCGGTGAGCACGGGCGCCAATGGGCATCAAACGGTGGCGGGTTCGCCGTCGGGGTGCAGGTGGGCCATCAGCTCACGGAACCGCGTCCACGCGTCGTCCTCGGTCCCGTCGCCGATCCGGTACCAGAGGGCGGGGGTCATGGGCGGGCCGAACGGGATGCCCCGCACGGGAGCGGACAGGGCCCGCTCGGTGCCGATGGAGGACACGCCCTCCACGCCCACGGCCATGCCCACCGGAAGCGGCAACCCGGTCCAGTGGGGGGCGTAGGTGAGGTCCGCGCGGCCGCCGGCGCGTCGCACGCTCATGGTCCGCAGCACGTCCCGGTCGGTGAGCTCCTTGACCAGGGACGCCAACGCAGACAGATCCGGCTCCTCGCCCTCGGCGTATCCGACGGCGAACGTGATCGCCTCGCGCACCCCGGACACGGTGCGGCTCACCCGCACCGTGCCGGCGAAGGGGCGCACCCCGTCCTCGCGCACGCCCTCGGGCGGGCCGGCGATCACCGCCCAGGTCTGGCCGGGGGCGCGGCCGCGGGCCAGCCGGGTGAACACGGCCCGCTTCCACTCCTGCGGCAGGGGCTCGGCGGTACCCCACACGGACGGCGCCGCGCCGCCCAGACGTTCGGCCAGCAGCTCCACGGAGGTGCCCAGGACCAGGCCGTTGTCGGCGGGGTGCTCGACGTTGAGGTCGACGTGCACCTGGCAGCCCCGATCGGCGTCGTCGGCGCGGAACGCCTCCGGAGGCCCGTCGGGGCGGGCGTCCTCGTCCACGACGAACGCCTCCCGGTCGTCCCAGCGCAGCGGAATGCCGGAGAAGCCGTCGTAGTAGGAGCCGTCGGGGGTCTGGGCCACCCAGCGGGCGGTGGGCGTCATCAGGATGGAACGCAGGGCGTGCGTGACGCGCGAGGTCGAGGGGGTGACGACCTGGAGGCGCAGGCCCTGGCGCCCGTAGCGCGCCATCGCGTCCACGAGCCAGGGGGACATGGGGACCAGGGGGCGGTCCTGCACCACGACCACGGTCTTCTCGGTGCGGGTGGTGACGGCGGGGTGTTCGGTGGCGCCCTCCAGGAAGGCGTCACCTCGGACCAGTACGGGGGAAGGTTCCCACACGGCGCCCCCGAGCCGCTCGGCCAGGTCGCGGACGAACCGCCCGACCATTCCGGCCGTGTCCGCGTCCGACAGGTCGGCGCCCCGGGCCTCCACCCAGTAGGGCTGGGCGGGCAGTTCGTCGGCGATGTCGTCGGTGAGCAGCCGCTCGGCCTCGGCCGACAGGGCCAGGCGCTGTGCGGCCTGCATGGCGGCGACGACCCGGTCATCGGAGTCGAGGAGTTCGACCAGGGCGCCGTCCGCGGCCAGGCGTACGCGCAGGTCCGGGCCGGCGGCGACGAGTGCCCTGGTGAGGGCTCTCCGGTCGGGGGGATCGGCCAGCAGGGCGACCGCGTCGTGGCTCAAGGGGTCTCCTCAACACTCGTGGGGGCCGGACGGGTATCGAGTGGGATACACGGAGTGTCCGGAAGGTTCGCGTTCGAGGGATTCCCGAGTGTCCGCAGTGTTCCTCTCCGCCCCGGGGCCTCACCCGGCGGCGGTGCCCCCGGCCTCCTCGCGAAGCTTCTCGTTCAGCCGGTCGGGGAGGTACTCGGGGTCGCGGGGGAAGTATTCGAGGTCGTTGGTGAAGGCTTTGGCTGTGGCGAAGGTCGGGCCGGGGTCGTCGTCCATCGCTCGGAGGCGATGCGCGCTTTTTTCGCCGTTCGTGAATTCGATCTCCACGAGGCTGTTGGTGGCCTCGATCAGCGCACTTCGTGTGCAGATGATCCGTTCCCAGCCATTCGGTGCCTTGCCCAGGATCTTCGATCCGGCATTGGTGAGGATCTCCTGCTGCTCCGCCGGCCCCGGATGCCCACGCTTGAAAGCGTGGTCCACCAAGGGTTTTCACCTACTCGGGGAAGGGGGGTTCTTGTATTGGATTCTCTTCGTGGCGACGCCGTTGAGCGACCACTCGACGACGATCCTGCTCGGTGGCGAGAACACGCTCCACCATGACGCCCTCGCCCAAGGCATGCGTGGCGTCCACGGCCGTCGGCGGACGCGCTGGTGACCGCTGTCCCGCCACGGGGCCGGGTACGGGATGATCCATTCGCACCCGGCCCTTTCACCCGGGAAAGACCGGCGTCTAACCCTCCCGGGTGGCCTCGTCCAGGTGCTCGCGCAGCCAGTCGGGGAGGTTCTCGTCGGCGCGGGGGAAGAACTCCAGGTCCAAGGCGAAGTCCGACGCCTGCGGATAGAAGGTGAAACCGGGCTGCCCGTCGTAGTCGTAGTCGACCTTGAACCTTCCGGGCCTGCCGATGACGTACGTGAGAGTGAACCAGGTGCCCTTGCCCTCCCGGTACATTCCCGCGCGCAGCTCCTTGACCATGTCGATCACCCCGAGAGGGATGCGCTTGCGTTCCGTCGTCCCGTCCGCACGCCTTTCCTCCAGCTGCTCGGACATCTGACCGATGAGGGCCCGGACGGTGTAGGTCACGGTCTCCCACTCGTCGCCCACGGCCGTGAGCAACTCCACGCCGATCTTCTGGAGGAGTTCCTGCTGCTCCTGGGGTCCCAGGTGGCCACGATCCATCGTCTAGCTCCCGCTCGGTGGGGTCGGTACGGTGTCGGGGATGTTGTGGTAGGAACGACGCTCTTGTTCGATGCCGTTGAGGGACCACTCGACGATCACTTCGCCGGGCGGCGGTCGGAGGACGTCGACCACGTTACCGTTGTCGTCCAGCACGTCGATGGGCTTCAGATCCGGGTGATCCATGGTGGTGATCCGCACGTGGATGTTCGGCGGCTGTGGCCCGTTGCGAATGATCTTCTGCCATTCGGTTATCGCGGCGTCCCAGTTCGCGGCGGGCACGCCTTCGCGCTTTTCGACCTTGCGCAGCTCGGACCAGTTCCCGTTCAGGAGATTGTCCCAGGTTTTCTCCATGTTGCGGAAACTGCCCTCGATACCCGGGAAGGCGTTGCGTCGCTGGTTCACCACTTCGAGCATGGGGATCTGGTTGAGTCGTTCGCCCACGCCACCGAACTCGTTCGCGCCGATCAGGTGGCCGCCGTTCCATCGGCCGTTGGCGTACTGGTATCCGGAGCCGTTCGCCTCCAACTGTTCGTTGAGGGCGGCGAAGTAGTCCTTGGCGGACTTGTTGACGGCATCCTGCTCGTCCACGTTGCGAGGGTGCCTGTCCGAGATCAGGTCGCCCTCGACGGATGTGGTGCGGCCACCGGAGTCGGTGGTGTAGGAGTACTCGTACGGTCGCTGGGACACGGTCCCGTCCGGGTTGGTGACGTCGACGATCTTGTCCGGATCCCGGACCACGTAGGTGGTGTCGGGTCGTGGGTCCAAGAACTCCGGGTTTTTGGAACCGGCCCGATCGGGGACCGTCTCGACACGAGTGACGTTCCCGTCGGCGTCCGTCGTGTAGGTGCCCCGCCAGTGTCCGTCGGAGTTCTCGATGCGGTAGGTGGTGTCGGGGTCCAGGTCGACGCCGTCGCCGAAACGCTCCTTCGGTCCGGGCATGAGGTCGGTGAAGCGGCTGTCGGGGTCGTTCGGACGGATGACGTGCGGGTTGTCCCGGCCACCCGGGCGTGTGCGGTCGCCATCCGGGGTGTTCGGCACATCGCCTCCACCACCGCTTCCGCCTCCACCGTTACCGCCGTTGCCCCCGCCACCACGCACCGGCAGGGAACCTTCGGAGGAGTGCGAGCCGCCGCCTCCACCACCGGTGCCGCCGCGGCCCGACCCGGAGTCCACGTCCACGACGGTCGTGCCGCCGCGCGGGGTGTCCAGACCGTCGGTACCGCCGACGCTGTTGTTGACGGTCGTGTCGTTGTGACCGTTGATCTCGTTGCCCGCGCTGTCGACCTCGACCCGCTGCTCCACGTCGGCCTCCACCCGGGACGGCTCGCTTTCGTAGCGCTGCACCGGGGTGTCGTTGACCGAGGAGATGTCATCGGGCACGGTCTGTCCGGCGACCCAGCGATCCTGTTCGCCGTTCAACCCCTCCCCCAACGAGCGGCGGGACTCCGGGTCGATGCCGTCGAGGAAGTCCTGGCTCGCGTCGAGCTGCTCGGTGGTCGGGTGGACCGGCTCCCGCTCGGTGTCGGTGTCCGTTCCGTCGCGGTCGTCCGCGGTGTCGGTGCGCCGCCGCTCGGTGCCCTCCGGCGTCGACTCGGTGCGCGTCGTGGTGGCGCGCGGCGAGGACGTGTCGCCGGGGGTGTCGGGGGCGTCCGCGGTGACCGGTGCGCGTCGCCCGTCGGTGCCGCCCGGCGTTCCCGACCCCTGACCGTTCCCGTTGTTGTTGGTCGAGGCGTTGAGCCGCTCCAAGGCCTCGTTCATCCGGCCGAGGTCGGCACCGTCGATGTCGAGGTCGGCCACACTGCCGAGGTCCACCGGCGTGATGGACCCGTCGCCGAACCTGGGCACCCGGGCCAGCAACGCCGGATCGATGCCGCCCGGCAGGTCCGCAGCGTCCGGGACGTCCGGGGTACGGCTGCCGCCCACCGAGTTCACGATCTTGGCGCCGCGCCAGGCCATCAGCGGAACACCGACGACCGCGCCCACTCCGGTGGCGGTCAGGAGCGCGCCGCCCACCACCGCGCCGACGTTCAGCAGCGCCGTACCGATGGTGTACCAGGGCCGCTCGCCCCACTCCTCCCACGGCACGACCGCGTGCGCGGCCTCCTTCCAGGAGTTGCCCATGGTCGACCAGGAGAAGCCCCAGTCGCCGTTCTCGTCCTTGCCGACGCCCGCCAACCCGGCCAGGCCCTCGACGGTGCCGCCCCAGTAGTCCCAGAGGTTGTCCCCCCAGTTCCCGGAGAACCACCCGTTCGGACCGTGCGCGCCGACCATGCCGCCCGCGTCCTCGGCGATGCCCACGAAGAAGTCGCCGACGGCGTCGCCGAAGTCGTTGTACCAGGCGTGGTCGGTTGTCTGCGGCGCCCCCCATTCCATGGGGACGCCCTCCAACGGCTTGTCGAACCCGTACACGAACTCCTTCGAGCCCGGCTTGACGGACCCCTCGGAGTTCTGGGCGATGAACGTCGTGCCGCCGAACAGACCGGTGATGGCGTTGGCACAGGTGCGCTCCGCCTCCTGGAACTCGTGCAGGAGACCGGCCGCCCGGTTGAGCAGTTCGTTGTGCTCGCCGACCTCGGCGCTCTCGGACTTCCACCAAAGGAAGCCGCCGCCGTCCCGCCAGCCCTCTTTGTCGCCGTTGTCGATCTTGCGGAGGAACTCGTTGGAGTCGGTTCTCAGGGTGGCCCAGCGCCCCTTGATATCGCGGACCTTCTCGGCGAAATCGCTGAGCGCGTTGGAGGTGCTGGACAACGCCGAGGACACGTCCCCGGCATCGCCGGTGATCGGCTTGAGGACGTTGAAGAGCGTCTCGTCCTCGGGAGCGGAGTAGATGCCGTCCAACCCCGCCCACGCGCCGGTGATGTCACCGGCGGTGTCGGTGAGGTCGGTGCCGTCGGTCTTCAGCTTGGCCGCCACCGCGTCCAAGGCGTAGGTGAGGGTCTTCGGGACGGGAAAATTACTCGGATCGATCAGGTCGGACAAGGTGGACCACCGTTACCTGTTCCAGGGGAGGCCGCGGGCGGGGTCGAGGGCCGTGGCGGTTCCCAGGGTTCCGTACGTGTCTGGGGGTGGATCCGTGCGGCGCGTTCGTGGGGGCGGACGGCGCGGATCCGGGGGCCGGTGGGGTCGGGCACCGGGGGAGGGGCGGGGATCGGGAAGTCTGGTGTGCGGGGCGGCGCCGGATCAGTCGTCGAGGGCGTAGAAGGGCCGGCCCTTGGCGTCCAGCGACCGGGTGTGATCGAGGTTCCCGTTCCAATCGATCGCGTGGATACGGACGGCGAGGTCGCTCACCGCTGTGCTCATCAAGGGATCCCTTCACTTCCAGAGCGGAGGACGGCCGGTGGTGGCCGCCGATGTCTTCTCCCGGTCGAGGATGCCGTGGATCCGGACGCGGATCGCACGACCTCCTCGACCGTTCTCGACGTGGGGGGTGTGGTGGGGCGTCGGGTCGGTCACGCGTTCACGTGTCCCCGGACCACGCGGGTGTCAGACCGCCAGGTTGGGACCGTGATTGCGGGGCGGCTCGGGCTCGGGGACCACCCCGGCGTTGCCCTGGGCCTCCTCCGCCATCTCAAGGTTGCCGTTGACGTAGTGGGTGGTGGCCTTGCTGGCGCCGGACACCGCCGACATGGTGAGGGAGGCCATGTCGCCCATCGTCTTGAAGTAGTGCGTGGCGAACTCGCCCAAGGCCATGCCGACCACGCCGCTCTGGGCGCAGTCACCGCATTCGCCGAGGTGCTTCTCGATGTTCTCCATGACACCGATGAGGCCCTCGCCGCTCCCCTCCTCACCGAGGTGACCGGCGACGGTGGTCAGGACACCGCCCACCGCTGCGGGCTGGATGTTCCACTGCGACACGGACTGCTCCTTTCACGTGTTGGTCGGCTCTCGGGCCCGTCGGTGCGTGGGTGACCGGGGCGCCGTGCCGACGTGTCGATGATCGAGGTCGGGGGTCGGGGGTCGGGGGCAGGGACGAGGGGGTGCGTCAGGCATTGCGTGAGGAGAAGGCTCCGGGGCGGAAGTTCGCGGGGGTCACGGAGTCGGCCGGGAGGATCACGGACTCCTCTGCCTGGACGGAGGTGATGGTCTCCCACATACGGCCCAGGGCGGACTGAAGGGCCTCCCTCTCCAGACGAAGGCGTTCGCGGGCACGGTCGGCGGCGGCCCGGACGGGGCCGACGACGGCCTGCGGCGGCTCGGGTGCCTCGAACCGAGCGGTCTGCGGCGGGTCCTCCCAATCGAGAGGTTCGACCAGCTCGAACTTCACGGTGTTTCCTCCGGCGGCGGTTCAGTGCCCTTCGTTGGCTTTCGTCCGCCTGTGAGGAGGCGGACACGGGTATGGGATGTTCGTTCGGCGTCGATGGTTTCACCGACCGTGGCGCGAAGGAAGGTCATGACCGGGGAGGGATTTCAGGCACGCCGGTGACCTGCGGTCATGCGGATGGGAGTGGCCTCGGTCTCAGCGGGGGCGTGGTGCGCGCGGGGACCGCGTACGCGCCACGGGTGCCCGTGGGGCGGGTGGAGGGCCGGAGGCGCGCGGAACGTGCGGAGCGCCGAGGACGCGGGCACACGAGAGGACCTCTGGGGGCGGGAGGTCGTCGGCGGGTCACAGGGCCGAGTGCGCGCGCAGCCGCTCTTCGAGTTGTTCGGGGGTGGGCTCGACCTCCGTGCGCCAGGGTGCGTCGGGGTCCCGGTGAGTGGCCATCCACAACGATCCCGTCCAGGCGATGCGATGGGTGCGCCCCCACGTGGACCTGAGCCGTTCGAGGGTCTGCTCCGGCGGCTCCCAGGTCTGCCCCTTGGCGTCCTCGTGCGGTCCGCTGTGTCCTGCTTCCAGCAGGCAGACCCGCCGGGCGCAGGCGTGGTCGAGTCGGGCCTCTCCGCACAGCGGGGCGACATAGGGGGTGGAGGGAAAGGGAGGGGGCGCGGTCACGGAGCGGGCTCCTTGCCTTCGTGGAGCCTCCGGTCCAGGAGCCCGACGGCGGCGTGGGCGTCGTCGGTGTCCCGCGCGCGACGCAGGGCGTCGCGGACGGCCCGAACACACCGTTCCTCCTCGGCCCCCGGGGCGGTCCGGGCACCGCCGCGGTCGAGTGCGTCCGCGGCGGTGGCCGGTGGATCGTCGAGATGGATGCCGTTCATCATGGGAAGCTGTTCCCTCTCCGGCGATGAAAATGCCGATGTGCCGTGAGTGGGCTCGTGAGGTTTCCCACGCGATCACTGTGACCTGCGAAATCGACGTGCGATCAGTGGTGTCGGGTTTCTCGGGGACGAAAGATCGACGTCGGGAACGGCGTGTGGATTCTCTGCCGTGAATCTTCGGGGATTCCCACCGGCCCTCGTGGAAGTCGTCGTGGTGGCCGACATGGTGAGAGGTTTCCGTCGGAGTCCATGGCGGGCGGCACAAGGGAACCGGGTGACCGGAGCCCACGATGGCGGGCGGCCGGTCCCGGCGGATTTCACCGAACGCGCCGGCCGGCCTCCGTCCGGTCGAACGACAGCGCTCAAGAGCCGGTGACCTCCTCTGCCGGGCACATCCCGTTTCCTGCTCGGCGGGTTGTGAATTCTTTCAAATCGAATCAAAGACCCATGTCGGCTATTTCTTCTCGGCCGCCTTCAGGCGCAGGCCGATGGGCGGAGCGGCGGCGTGGTCCACTCCTCGTGCGGGATTCGTCCACAGGCTGTGGATAACTTTTGCCGCATCCGCGGAAGGCTCCCGGGTGCCACGTCCAGGCCGTCTCCGGACCCACCACCGCCACCTGGACCACCGACCGGGCACGGGGAGACGCCTTCACCCACCTCGGCCTCATGACGCGAATCCTTCCCGCGCACCCGCCCCTCGGCCGTGACCGGGGCCGACGACACACCGAAGCCGTCCGACGCCGGATGCCCGCCGGAAGGGACTGCAAGGACACGGTTTCAAAGGAGGCGCGCCCTTCCATCGGCGCGGCCGGGAGATGACCGCTCCGCTCGGCCTCGGCGAGGCCCTCCCGCCAGGGGGCGAAGGTCGACCGGCGTCGGACCCGGTCGATCTCGGTGGCGGTCGCCACCTCATTCGTGCTCGCTTCCATCAGCCGTGGGGGTGGGAGGGGCGACCGGTGAGGAAGGTGCGGGAGAGACGCGGAATTCGGTGGGGGCGACGGGGCTCGTGGTCGAAGTGCTGTGATGAGGATCACTTTTTGCTGCGGCGATCGCCGACCACAAATTTCCGATGGCTGCCCGGGTGGCCGCGATATCCGCTTTGACCTGCGAATTCACCTGCTCGGCGATGAGTTCGATCGGATTGCGTTCCTCGGCGGCCCGACTTTCTTTCCCGGGCTCGGGATCGGCCTCGGCGGACGTATCCGTCCCGCCGTCGGGTGGTACCTCGTCCCAGTCGTCGGACTCCACGACCTCGAACTTCACGTGCCCTCACCCCTTTGTCCACAGGTAGCCGACTCGTCTATTTCTCGGACCGTGACCGCTTGTAGTATGCAGATCCTCCTCATCGGGTGTATCGGGTCCCTTGTACGGCTTCGTGGTCGTTCTTCTGAACTGTCGGCACGCTCTGTGCATCCTCTCTCCACGGGAGGCGACAGCCTCGCGAGGACCCCCGAGAAAGAACAGGTGAACGGATGTCACGTTGGGAAGTCGGCGACACCACGCTGGCCACTCTGGGGCAGAGCACCGCGGGCTCGGGCGACGAGCTCAGCTCGCTCATTCAGCAACTCGTTCAGGCGGCCGAACCGCTCGTCGGCAAGTTCGACGGCGCCGGTAAGGCCGCGTTCGACTCCTTCAAGACCCGGGCCGACGGGATCACCGCGGACCTGCGCGCGGGACTCGGCTCGATCCAGGTCGGCCAGGAGGGCATGAACACCGCCTTCACCGGTGGTGCGGACACCATGGCCGACGACGCCAACACCAACATGGGCGCGGCCAACTTCGACGCCGCCAAGTTCCGCTGATCCCCCCGAGGAGCCTCAGATGAAGAACGCCTACGACATCGGCGCCTCCCAGGAGGCCCAGGGCAACATCAACACGATCATGAACCGGCTCGAAGCGATCATCGGCGAACACGACACCGACGTCAGCGCCGCCATGTCCGACTTCGAGGCCACCGGGGTCTCCGAGGAGTACAGCGCCAAAGAGCTCAAGTGGCACAACGCGGCCAACGAGGTCCGCGAGATCATCCGCCTCGTGCGGGAGACCCTGGAGACCAACGACTCCACCGCGCAGGAGACACTGAGCCGCGCCAACTCCGCGGTCCAGAACATCTGACGCGCGGAGCGGAGCACCGGCCGGGAACGAGAAGCGACGAGGAGCACGCGTGGCACGCGACTACGACAGTCAGTTGCTGGAGTCCGTCGCCGTACGCCGACAACGCCTGCGGGAGGCGGTGCTCTTCGGGGGACAGCGCACCAGGCGCCGTCTCGACGAGAACATCACCAAGGTGATGATCAGTGCCTGCCTCGCCGCGGTGATCTGCGGCGGGACGGTCGGCTGGTCCTTCGTCAGCCACCAGCTCGGCACCCAGCGCGTCGAGCGGGAGCAGGCGGCGTCCGGCCCCACCACCAAGGCGCTCCCGGCCACTCCCGGTGCCTGGGTCGGCACCGAGGTCACCTTCGACCAGCTCCGCGCCGAGCTCGACGCGGCCGGGGTCCCCGAGAGCCTGTACGTGCTTCCCGGGGACCCGCGGCCCGAAGCCGGCACCATCGACAGCTACTACCTCGTCACCGAGGACGCCGACGGTTATCCGGCGGTGTCCGTCATGGACCACGACCAGGGCCGCCCCGGCCCCGGGTTCAGCACCGAGGACGAGACCGCCCGCTGGCTCCACCGCGAACTCGCCACCACCGAGGCCGCCCCCGAACCCCTCACCGCGGCCGAGGAGGCCGAGATGGCCGAGACCTCCTCGGAGCTCGTCGAAGAGGTCCGCGGGAACCTCGAACAGCGCAGCGGCGGCTCCTACCTGCACACCCTCGAACCCGGTGACGTCCTGGACGCCTTCGGCCAGGAGAGCGGGCGCCACCTCAACCCCGACGGCACCCCCTTCGCCGAACGCGGTCTGCCCGCGTACGTGCGCACCGACGCCGACGGAGAACCCCTCTACCACCGGTACCGGGTCATCCACCCCTTCCAGGTGACCGCCACCACCGCGCCCGCCGACGGCGACGCGACAGGTGGCGGGATCCGGTTCACCCTCGACACGGCCGGGTTCGGTGAGGTGCCGCCCGTGCCCACGATCCGCTGGCTCATCGGCAACGGCTACGTCGAACGCGTCGCCGTCACCGACATGCCCGGCTGACCCTCCATCACCCACCGAACCCGACACAGCGAACACAGCAGGATGGGAAGGCAATGACCGCTTGGAGCCGCGTCACGCTCGTCGGCGAGGAGCGCAGGGTCGACGCGGTCCTGCCCGCGGGCGAACCCGTGGGCGCGCTCATGCCGGAGGTGCTCGACCTCCTCGGCGACCCCGTCGAGAACCCGGCGCGTCTGAGACACCTCGTCACCGCGTCCGGGACCGTTCTGGAAGGTGACACCACCCTCGCCGAACGGCAGATCGCCGACGGTGCGGTCCTCCGCCTCGTCCGGGCCGAGGAACCGGTGCCCGCACCGGTCGTCCACGAGGTGCCCGAGGCGGTGTCCAACGCCATCGACGACCATCGGGGGCGCTGGAACCCCGACGCCGCCCGGTGGACCGCCACCGGTTCTCTCGTCGCCCTCTCCCTCGTCGCCGCGTGGATCGCGCACCTGTACGCGCCCTCCACCGGCGGCATGGTCGGGCTCGCCGTGGCCGCCGCACTGCTCGTGGCGGTCGGTGCGGCCATCGGCCCCACCTGGCGCGAACCCCTGGGCACGGCACTGGCCATCTCCGGCGCGGCCGTCGGCGGCCTCACCCTGTGGCTGGCCTGCGACCTCTTCTCCTGGCCCGAATGGGCGCGCTGGGGCGGCCTCGCCGCCCTCATCGCCGCGCTCGTGCTGCTGCTCGGCCTCACCTCCGGCCTCGGCCGGGGAGGCCTGACCGGTGGCGGGGTGGGCCTGGCCCTGGCCGTCGTCTGGTCGGTGGGCGCCGCCTTCGGCCTGCCCGCGTACCAGGTGGCGGCGCTCATGACGGTGGCCTGCGTGGTGCTGCTCAGCCTGCTGCTGCGCCTGGCGCTCATGCTCTCCGGGCTGGCCGTGCTCGACGACAAGCGCAGTTCCGGTGACGCGGTCGCCCGCGGCGACGTGCTCGCCTCCGTGGCGGGAGCCCACCGCAGTCTCGTCATCGCGACCGTGGCCGTCGCCGTGGCCACCGCCATCGCCGGCATCGGTCTGGCCGGCCACTTCGACCCGTGGACGGCGGGCCTGTCCACGGTGCTGGCCATCGTCGTGGCCAGCCGGGCCCGCCTGTTCCCGCTGGTCGCCCAGAAGGCGGCGCTCACCGCGGCGAGTCTCGTCGTGCTGGCGGCCTTCCTCTTCTCGTGGACCCAGGCCTACACGTGGGGGGTGTGGCCGGCGCTCGGCATCGCCGTCGGGATGGCCGCCATCCCCGCCGTGGTGCTGTCCGTGGAACAGCCCGAACACGTGCGGGCCCGGCTGCGCGGGGCGACCAGCAGGTTCGAGGCCGTCGCCGTCGTCGCGCTGGTGCCGTTGGCCATCGGCGCGTTCGGCACCTACCAGCGCCTCCTCGGCACGTTCTGAGCGGGGGACGGATGAACGTTCGACAGACCGACCCCAAGCCGATGACCGGCGACGGGTGGACCCGGAGGGTGGGGCGGGCCGTGCTGCGGCCCTTCCGTCCCGTGGACGAGGTGGCCCGCGCCATCGACCTGGGGGTCGGACTCCAACGGTCCACGGCCACCGGGCGGCGGATCGTCGTGGACGACCTGGGCACGGGCTCCGACGCCACCGTGGTGGCGGCACTGATGGCCCGGGCCTTGGCGCACTTCCGGCACGACCGGGTGCTGGCGGTGGACGCCACCGGGCGAGAACCGTCCCTGGCCACCCGGCTGGACGTCGAGGAACCAGGTGACCTCGCCAAAGCCGACGGGACCGCCTTCGAGACCGTGTGCGAAGGTTTGGGCGATGTCACCGACCGGCTGTGGACGGCGCGCACCGATCCCGCCGACCCCGGTGCCTACGCCGCCGGATTGCTGCCGGTGTCCCGATTCTTCGGGGTGACCATCGTCGTGGGGGAGACCGGCGGGGGATTCCTGGAGACCGTGGCGGCGGGCGCGCACTCCCGGGTGCGGGTGGTGCGGGCGACCCGGGAGGCCGCGTTGCGCGTCGGTCGCGAACTGGACGTCCTGACCGCGCAGGGGCGCGAGGACGAGGCCACGCGGACCGTGGTGGTGGTGTTCGACCAGGAACGCGGTGAGGACCGGGGTCTGGACGTGGAGCGCACGGCGCGGATCATCGCCGGCAGCGGTGCCGAGGTGATCGCCCTGCCGCACGACCGCCACCTGGCGCAGGGAACGGCGGTGCTGCCACGGCGGATCGCCGAGAGCACCCACCGGCTGGTGCAGACGGTGGCGCTGGCGGCACTGGACCGCGCGATCGACGGCGGCCCGAACACGGGGAGCGGACGATGAACCGGTACGACCAGGATCCCGAACCGGACGACGAGGGATCGGCCGAGGCCGTTCCCGAGGGCGGCGTACCGCCGGTCCCGCCCCCGGCGTACGCCCAGCCGCCCTCCGGCGGACGGGCGCCCTACACGCCGGGGCGTCCGTATCCGGGCACGCCGCCCGCCGACCGGCCGGGGTGGGACGCTCCCTCCGGTGGTCGGCCCGCTCCGGGGTATCCGAACCCGGACGGTCCCGGCGGTCCCGGCGGTCGGGGGGTTCCCGGCGATGCCTCGGGTGGTCATCCGGGGTGGGGTTCTCCTTCGGGGGGCCGGCCGTCGCACGGTGCCCCGTCCGGTGGTCATCCAGGGTGGGACGCTCCCTCTGGTGGTCGGCCCGCTCCGGGGTATCCGAACCCGGGCGGTCCCGGTGGTCGGGGGGTTCCCGGTGACGCCTCGGGTGGTCATCCGGGGTGGGGTTCTCCTTCGGGGGGCCGGCCGTCGCACGGTGCCCCGTCCGGTGGTCATCCAGGGTGGGACGCTCCCTCTGGTGGTCGGCCCGCTCCGGGGTATCCGAACCCGGGCGGTCCCGGTGGTCGGGGGGTTCCCGGTGACGCCTCGGGTGGTCATCCGGGGTGGGGTTCTCCTTCGGGGGGCCGGCCGTCGCACGGTGCCCCGTCCGGTGGTCGGCCGGTCCGGGAGCCTTTTGGTGACGAGGGCGTGGCGAGGCGTCCGTACCCGGGTGTTCCCGCCGGTCAGGGGACTCCTGCCGGTGGTGATCCTTCGGGTGGGCGTCCGGGATGGGGTGATCCCTCTGGTGGTCGGCCCGCTCCGGGGTATCCGAACCCGAGTGGTCCCGGCGATCACTCCGGACCGAATGCGCCTTCGGGCGGCCACCCGGGGTGGGAACGGCACGACCCCTCCGGCGGTGGGCCCGCCTGGGGCGCGCCTTCCGGCGGACAGACCCCGCCCCCGGGACGGGGCGGGCAGGGGCACGCGCAGCCGGGAGGCCCCGGAACCCATGACCACCAAGGCTTCGTGCCGGGGCGGCAGAACCCGGACCACGGCGACCGGGCGGAGAGCGGGCCCTGGAGCGGCTTGCCGCCCACGCCCTACGCGATGGACTCCGGAAACGAACGTCCCTGGCCGGGCCGGTCCGGGCCACAGAACCCGCGCACCTTCGCCCAGGACTCGGTCGCCGAGGCCTTCCTCTCCGGTACCCCCATGCCCCAGCGGGAGAATCCGCAGTGGGGCCCCGAACCCGTGCCGGGACCACAGTCGGCGGCCGCGCCTCCCGTGACGCCGCCCGCGTCGCCCCGGCAGCCGGGTCCGGCCCCGGAACAGTGGTGGAGCGGCCCGGCGCAGTCTCGGCAGGGTCCTTCGGGCGCGCAGGAGCGTCCCGACACGGGCGGATGGACACGCGCTCCGCGTGTGGTCGGGCCGCCGCGCCCGGCCGACCCGGCGGTCGTCAACGTGTGGGGGGAAGAGGAGCCCACCAACCCGGACGCCGAGGAGACCGACGTCTTCCTGGTGCTCGGAGCCGACCGGCGTGCCCGAGTGGAGAAGAAGAAGGAAGAGGAGGAAGGAGAGGAGGAGCCCCGGGCCGAGGCCGAGGAGCTGCGGATCGGACCTCCCGCCCCGGATCCCGCTTCCGAATCCGAGGGTTCCCTGCTCTACCGGGGCGTGTCGCTGTTCGCTCCGGAAGCGGGGGAACGGCCTCTGGGCGCAGCCACCGCCGATGAGGCACCGGAGGGGGGACCGGTCGACGCCGCCGGTTCCGTGGACGCCGTCTCGGTCGTACCCCGGGACCGGTACCGGGCTCCGGAGACCGAGGAATCCCTTCCCGCGTCCGGCGGCACCGACGGGGCCACGGGCACGTCGGCGGAGAAGCCCGCCGGTCTTCCAGCCGAACACTTCGACACCGATGTGACACCCGCGGCCTCTGACGCCCCCGAGCGCCCTGCGGGCGTCGCCGGTCTCGGCACCGCGGCGTCGGTCGCCCCTGTCGACGAGGGTGCGGACACACCTTCGGTGGAGCCGGCCGCCACCGCCGACGACCCCCGTTCCGCCGGGTGGACCGGGGGCCACGGCCTCGCCGCTCCGGAGGGGCGAGGCGAGCCCGGTACCGGGGTTCCGGGTGACCGTGGGGTCGGTGGGGCGTCCGTGGACGCGGACGACACCGCCGGGGCCTCGGCCCCGGCGGCACGTTCCAATGACCTCGGCTCCGTGGAGTCGGGTGAGCATGAGGTGCCCGCCGCCGGTGGGGCGGACAGGGGCCTCGGGGTGTTCTCCGGGGGAGACCTCGGGCGGATGCCACCACCCGGGTACGCGACGGCCGACGCCGCGTCGGCGTTCCTGACCGGGCGGGTCGCGGGCACCGGCTTCTCGCCCGCGTACGCCGCGCCCGGCGGATACGAGCAGCGCATCGCCGCGGTCAAGCCCGTCCCCGTCTCCGTCTGGCGGCGGGCCGTCTTCACCGTGACCCGGGGCCGCGTCAACCCCGGTTGATCCCGTCATCGGTTCACAGGGTGAAGGAGGCGCGCCCACACTCCCCTGTGCGGACGCGCCTCCCGGGGGCGCCGACAAGGGCGCTCCCCCTCACCGGACGGCGCGGACCGCCCCCTCCCGGGGCCAGAGGGTCCGCCATCGTCGTCCGGCGGGGCCGACCGGCGGTCCGTCCCCTCAGCGGAACCCGTCGATCGGCCCGACCGCCCGGCGCCGGGCCCAGCCCCCCTCAAGGCGGGCCGCGCGACGCCGGACGGCGTTCATGTGGTCACTGCCGTTCCCCCAACCGGTCGATCAGGGTCAACGCCTCCCGGTGGCCCGCCGGCAGTGGCGTCCCCCACACCGCCGCCCCCTGCTCCCATCCCGGCCCCGTGCGCAGCCGGTCCAGGTCGCTTTCGAGGGAGGGCGTGTCCGGGGTGAGCACCCCGATGCGCCCCTTGCCCAGCAGGCACACCGATTCCCCCCGGGTGAAGAAGCGGGACAGCTCGTAGCCGAGCACGATCATGCGGGCCGCCCGGCGCCATGGGTCCAGCCCCGGGTCGAGCATCACCACCACCAGCCAGTGGGAGACCTCGTCGGTGTGGCGGTACAGCTCTCCCAAACGGGTGCGCAGGTACTCCGGCGTGCCCAGCCCGGTCAACGGGTCCAGGTGGGTCCTCCGGTCCCGTCCGGCCTCCGCCCAGCCTTCGGCCAGGGCGCGGACCAGCTCCAAGGGCGGTTCGACCCGGCTCGCGACCTCGGTGAACGCGGCCAGGTCGGTGATCGCCCGACCGATCCCGATACCCGAGCGCGCCCGCGCCTCGCCCAGCCGCGCGCACGCCCCCGCCAGGTCGCCGCCCGTGACGAAGGTCGTGCACACCAGGTCCACGGCGGGCGTCCACCAGTCCTCCGGCGACGCCCACCCGGTCTCCCGGCTCCGGCGTTCCCACGGGGTGCGCAACCCTCGGGCGGAAACGGTGCCCGCTTCGGCCTCACCCATGGTCTCTCCCCTCCCGGCTCACGGTCGGGCCCGCGCCCCCGCGACGGGCTCTTTCGTGCGCCCTCACCCCTGATTACGGAGATCGGTGGCGCCTATGACGTGGATGCGGGATATTTCTTTGACGTGTTCTCACGAGGCCGGAAATCCCCATCTCCTCCGGCCCCTCCACAGACGGCTCCGCGCAAGAAGGGACGTTGGGTGACCAACGCCGAGGTAGATCACACAGAGGTACTCACGGGTGACTCTGAGTTCATCCGTCGTGTCCGTGATGGGGAGACCTCCGCCTACGCCGTCCTGTACGAGCGCCACGCCGCCTCCGCCCGCGGTCTGGCCCGCCAGCTGCTCAGGAGCGACGCCGAGGTCGAGGACGCGGTCGCCGAGGCGTTCACACGGGTGCTCAGTGTCATCCAGCGGGGCGGAGGCCCCGCCGACTCCTTCCGGCCCTACCTGCTCACCGCCGTGCGCAACGCCGCCTACGACCGGGGGCGCGGCGAGAAACGCCAGGTCGTCACCGACGACATGGAGAGTCTGGACCCGGGCGTCCCCTTCGTGGACCCGGCACTGGAGGGCCTGGAGCGGTCGCTCATCGCCCGCGCCTTCCTGTCCCTGCCCGAACGTTGGCAGGCGGTGCTGTGGCACACCGAGATCGAGGGCGCCAAACCCTCCGAGGCCGCCGCCATCCTGGGTCTGAACGCGAACGGTGTCGCGGCCTTGGCCTACCGCGCCCGGGAGGGGCTGCGGCAGGCCTACCTCCAGATGCACCTGGCGGGCGGCGCGGTCGCCGAGCCCTGTCGTCCCACGGTGGGTCTGCTCGGCGCCTACGTGCGGGGCGGCCTGTCCAAGCGCGACACCGCCAAGGTCGACGGTCACCTCGACGGTTGCGCGGACTGCCGTGAGGTGTACGCGGAGCTGATGGACGTCAACGTCGGCCTGCGCGGGGTGGTCCTTCCCCTGGTGGTCGGCGTCGGTGCCACGGGTTACCTGGCCCTCACGCCCGGTGGCGCGGCCACGAGCGCCTGGTGGAGCCGGATGTCGCGTCGGCGGCAGCAGGTGACGGCGGGGGCCACCGCCGCGGCCGGTGTGGCGGTCGCCGTGGCGTTGGCGCTGGTGGGGGCTCAGGGCCCGCTGCCGCAGGACGGGACGGCCCCCGCCGCGGCCCCGCCGGTGCTCCCCCCGGGAGCGGACCCGGACGCCCCGCCGCCGGCGGACCCGCGACCGGACTTCCCGCCCGCCGAAGATCCACCCGCAGCCGATCCGCCCGCCGCGGACCGGCCCGACCCGGCTTCCCCGTCGGACCCGCGCCCTCGCCCGCGGCCCGGCGAGCCCGCTCAGGCGGTGTCGCCCGCGGACGTCCCCGAAGAGGAGGTGCCGGCGGAGGAGGCCCCCCGAGCGTTCTTCGCGGTGGGCATCGACCCGGTGGGCGCGCTGGTCCCCGGTGGCTCCGGGATCATGGTTCTGGACGTGCGCAACCTGGGCGCCCCCACCGTGACCGAGGTCATCGCCATGATCACGCTGCCGCCCGGGGTGGAGATGATCTTCTCCGGCGGCGCGGGCAACGGCGTGCCGATGGCCGACGGCGAGGGCGACTGGAGCTGCGCGGCGGGCGGTGTCGGCGGCGAGTGCGCGCGCTCGGCGATGGGCGCCGGTGAGAACAGCACCTACTTCTTCGACGTGCGGGTCTCCCCCGACGCGGAACTCGACGTCCCGGCCACGGCGACCATCTCCTCCGGTTCGGTGAGCGCGGTCGCCAGCGGCGAGCGGGGCGTCACCACCGAAGGGGTGCCCGCCCGGTACGCCACCGCGGGCCGGGTGACCGCGGAGACCGTCGGCAACTCCCTGATGACCTGTGTGGAACCCGAGGACGAGGGCGGATGGCCGTGGCCGTGGTGGGAGCGGCCGGTCGCGCCCGGTACCGGTACGGAGCGGGAATCCGCGCCCACCCCGGAACCGGACGAGGACGCCGATCTGGCCCGTGCTCCCGAAGACCCGGAGGCCCCCGCCCCCGGAGCGGCCGACACCTCGGTGCGGGAAGGGGCGGAAGAGGCCGATGAGCCCCCAGCGCCGGAGGTGATCCCGTCGGCCCCGGAGAGTGCGCCGGATGACGATGCGGTCACGGAAACCGGCGAGGACGCGCCCCAGGGCTACACGCCGGAACCGAGTCCCGCACCGGAGGTCGGGGAATCCCTCTCGGACGGCCCGTGCGCTCAGGCGCGCGCCCGCGAGGGCGAGGGACGCGACAACGACAACTGGGTGATGGCGCCCCGCGACGACGACTGGAACCCGACCACCCTCTCCTCCAGCGCCGCCACCTGGGCCCTGCCCGAGGGCGCTCGGGTGCGCTGGGCCGGTCTGTACTTCTCGGCGGCCGGTGCGCACGACTCCTACACCGCGCGCGTCAAGGGCCCCGCGGAGGACGTCTACCACACGGTCACCGCGATCGACGTGAGCGTCGTCGACCTGCCGGGATTCCCCGCCTACCAGGCGTTCGCCGACGTCACCGGGTTGGTGCGAGCGCAGGG
Source organism: Nocardiopsis sp. N85 (assembly GCF_028882275.1). Taxonomy (GTDB): domain Bacteria; phylum Actinomycetota; class Actinomycetes; order Streptosporangiales; family Streptosporangiaceae; genus Nocardiopsis; species Nocardiopsis lambiniae. The sequence continues at coordinate 1,918 of NZ_JARBUT010000017.1, read as the reverse complement.
CGGCGGCCAGTGGTGGGTGGGTGACGTCCCGGCGCTGGAGGGCCGCGCCCTCTACGCCGGGTGGAGCCTGGTGGTCGTGATCGAGGATCCGTCGATCGGCTCCTACAACCAGGCGATGGTCCTGGACGACGCCGGCGCGGTGTTCCACGACTCCGTCGGGCTGGGCTTCCCGGTGGCGGGCCTGTTGCCGGCCGCGGTGCCCGCGCGGTTGGACGTGGTGGCCTGGGAGGGCGACGCGGACCTGGGCGGCGACCGGGTGACCGTGGACGGGGCGGTGGCGACACCGGTCGGCGGGTACGGGACGGCCGACAACGTGTTCGCCGGTTCGGCCCGAGGCGCGGTGGGCGACCCGTTGGCCTTCGGTACCGACGTCGTGCGATTCGCCCCAGTGGTGGGAAGGAAAACGGATATCCGAATCGTCTCCGAACAGGACGCCGTGCTGGCCGGCGTGATCGCCCTGGTGGCACCGATGCGCACCTGAATCCCCTCCCGCACGGGGGCCGCGGTGTGATGGGGAGCGTACGGGGGAGTCCCCCCACCGGTTCTCCTTACTCCCGGTTCTCCGAACCGTGACTGTCCGTGTTCGCAAGGGGCACGCAAAACCACACAGACTTGGCTAGGCTGTGCCCCGGCCATGGATATGGCCCCAGAGTCAACAGGGAAGGGGGCGATGTCGTGGACCGTTGCGCGTTGTTCGTCGACGCGGGGTACCTTCTCGCGGACGGCGCGATGGCCGTGCACGGAACCCGCAACCGGGACTCCGTCTCCTGGGACTACTCCGGCCTCGTGCAGTTCCTCAACGAGGTCGCGCGCGACCGTACCGGCCTGCCCTTGCTGCGCTGTTACTGGTACGAGGCGGTCTCCGACGACCGCCGCACCCAGGAGCAGGAGGGCATCGCCGACATCCCCGGCGTGAAGTTCCGCGCCGCGCGGATCAGACCCGGTCGTCGTGAGGGTGTCGAGAGCTACGTCCAGCGCGACCTCACCACCCTGGCCCGTAGTGGTGTCCTGTGCGACGCCGTCCTGGTCAGCGGGGACGAGGACATGGCCGCGGTCGTCGCCGACGTCCAGGACATGGGGGTGCGCGTCACCGTCGTGCACGTCTCGGTCGAGGGCAACTGGACGATCTCACGCGCGCTGCGCCGGGAGTGCGACGACCTCATCGAGATCGGCGCGGGACACCTGCGCCCGCACGTCAGCCTGCTCTCCAGCAGCGGCGCGCCCCAGGAGACCGCGGCCAAGACCACCACGCCGTTCGCCAACGGGCGGGGTCGGTCGGCCCCCGAGACCCCGCGCCGCCCCGTCGCCACGGCACAGCCCGGGGGCTCCCGGGTCGAGCCGGTCGACGCCTCCACCGGCGACCTGGAGGCGATGTTCGCCGGCACCGGCGGACAGTCGATCGCCCAGGGCAGCGCGATGGAGCAGCTCCGCGCGATGCGGCGGACCCTGGCCCAGCAGCGCGGCGGTGGCGATCACCTCGCCGGGGCGGGCAACGACGGGCGCGGGAGCGGCGGGACCGGCGGCATCGACGCCAACGGTTTCCCCTCCGGAGGTCAGTCCTCCGTCACCGGGGCCCCCGGATATCCGGGGGCGGCCGGTCACGGATACCCGGTCACCGGAAGCCATCAGTCGCTGCGCGGCGACCAGGGCGGGTACACGATGCCCGGCGGCCAGGACCCGGGGCGGTCGATGACCGGACCCCAGCAGTCGTTCACGAACGGCACCGGCCCCCAGCAGTCGTTCGCCTCCGGGACCGGCGGCCAGGACCCGGGGCGTTCGATGACCGGACCCCAGCAGTCGTTCGCCTCCGGGACCGGCCCCCAGCAGTCGTTCTCGTCGGGCACGGGGCCACAGCGCTCCTTCGCGGAGGACGGCCGTCAAGGCCACGCGCCACCCAGAACGGGGCGACCACAGGACC
>NZ_JARBUT010000016.1 GCF_028882275.1 Nocardiopsis sp. N85 | reverse complement strand
ATGGGCGATCGGCGACTGATACCCCCGCACGTCCGGGACCTCTCTCCCGGGCGTGCGGGCACCAAGACGCGGTGCCCCATCCCGGCCGACACCTGGGGAGGGACGGCACCGCAGCCCGGCCGCAAGGGGTGCCGGGCATGGGCCGGGCGCCGCCATGGGCGCTCGGCCTTCCCCGTGAAGACCACGATCGGAGAACGATGTTCTACTACATGAGGGTCAGGGTCGACCTGTCAGAGGAAGGCGCCCGCATGCTGAGGGAAGAGCACGGACTCGCCCCGGCCGAATCGCTGCGCGAGGCGCTGCAAGACGAGGTGTTCACTGCCCTCGAAGCGGCCGGTGCCGAGACCGGGTACCGGCAACAGGTGCGGGTGACCTGACAAACGTCAGGGGGTTCCATCCGGTTGGCGGATGGAACCCCCTGACGGTCTGGGATCGAGCGGAGGGCTCATTTTGGAGGGCGTAGCCGGAGTATTTCCTGCTTGTGGAGCCCGCAGGCGTGGTCGAGCACGGTGACCGCAGGCGGGGCCACGTCCGGAACCAGGACGGCCGAGATCGGCCCGAACGCTCTGTGTGGGAGCTGCCAGGTATCCCGGATCGGGACGACGATCGAGAAATCACGAGCAGGGTGAGGGAGCCGGCGGTTCGGGAGACAGAGAACCTGAGGCGGGTGTGCGGGTGCTCATGGCAGACTGTGAGTAGCGGTCTTTGTCAGTCGAGGCGTGTACACCGAATCCGGTTCGGGTGTCAGAACCCCTCTGCGCGTGCACGGCGTTTGCGCTGTTCATGGCCTTTCGGGAGAAGAATGTGACCCCGGTCACGTGTCCTTGGCGGCATTGAAGGCGTATTGCGTGCAGAAGGGCTGTATCACCGCAGGCCGGACCCTGTGAGAATCGGGAAGGGTTCGGTAGACCTACAAAGCCCATAGGGCATGGAAACGTGCGCCGGTGGTAGCGTCGGTCGGGTTGTTGCCGTGTTCGGTAGACCTACAAAGCCCGTAGGGCATGGAAACGGCCGGGTTCTGTCGTGGACGATCATCTATCTGGTCCGACAGGCCTACAAAGCCCGTAGGGCATGAAGACGTCGAAGTCGGTTATGTCGGCTTTCGGCGAGGTGGCCATGCGCTGCCCGGCCCTTGGCCGTGCTTGCTCGGAGACCGGGAAGCACCAGGGAACAGCGAGAAGCCGCGCCACCTGTACCGACAGGTCGCGCGGCTTCTTCGGGTCTCGGGGCGGATCGACCCGGGACGCCCGGTCGGGCTCCTGCCCACCGGCCGCCCCCTCCCCCTCACTCGCCGCTTCGGCGGGTGGGGCAGGTGTGTACATCCCCGTGGTGATGGTCCATCGGCGAGGGCACCGATAGATTGGGCGGAGCGCTCCGCGCTCCGCACACGCGGGGTGCGGACACCCGCGGGGCCGACGGGGTCGGTCCTCACGGGCATCCGCGTCCACGGAATGGGTGACTCTTGCTCGACTCGACCGGCTTCTGGGTGATCCTCTTCGGCCTGCCGATCATGGCCATCGTGGCGATCGTGCTGCTCGCCACCTACCAGGCCTCGGGGGTTCAGGAGGACGGGCGTGACGACGCGCCCGACGACTCCTCCACCGGCTGAACCAGGTCCCCCTCACGGGGGTGCGGCACCGGATCGGTCACGTCCCGGACATCCTGAACCGGGGTGAACTCCCCGGTCGCGGTGTCCAGCAGGTGTACCCGGGCGGTCTCCAGGTCGTAGTACATCCCGGTCAGTTCCAGCTCTCCGGACTCCAACCGTTCGCGCACCAGCGGGTGCAGTGTCAGGTGGGCGAGCTGCTGTCGGACGTTGGCCTGGGCCAGGCGGCGCAGGGCCTCGGCGGTGGGCAGTCCCGCCAGTGCTCCGACGGGTTCGCCCGCGCGGGTCAGGCTGGTGGCCCCGTTGGTGAGCCAGCGCCGCACGTGCGAGGTGTCGGTGGCGTCGGGGTCCAGATGGGTCTTCTCCAGCAGCGCCTTCATGGCCCCGCAGTGGGAGTGGCCGCACACCACGATCGAGGGCACCCGCAGGACCGCGATCGCGTACTCGACGGCGGCCCCCACCGAGTCGTCGCCGGGACCGTCCGGGGGCGGCACCAGGTTGCCGACGTTGCGCACGGTGAACAGGTCCCCCGGGCCGCTGGCGGTGATGAGGTTGGGCACCACCCGGGAATCGGCGCAGGTGATGAACAGGGCGGTCGGGTTCTGCCCGTGGGACAGTCGGCTCATCAACGAGCGCATCCGGTCGGCGGTGCTGGAGTGGTACTCGCGGGCGCCCGCGGCGAGCAGGCCGATGGGGTCGACCGCCTCGGTGCCCCCGCGCATCTCCCAGGGCGCCCACCAGCGGGCCAGCCCTCGCGGCGTGGTCTTGGTGGCCGGTGCCGACCGTTGTGAGCTGCGCTCGTACCAGCGTTCGTGCACCTCGTCGATGTCCACGGAGCCACCGGTGCGTTCGTGGTCCACGCGCCAGGCGTGGATGGCCTCGAACGCGGCGTGGTCCATGAAGTCCACGTGCAGGTCCAGGTCGACCGCCGCGCCGGCGGGGACGGTGCGCAGGACGTGTGCGAGCCTCGGCACGCCCAGGAAGGTCAGGGAGCCGTGCACGGTGATGTGAACGCGCTCGTCGCGCTCCTCGGTGGTGACGGTGAGCCGGGTCAGGCGGCGCAGGGACACCACCATGGCCAGCGCGAACCCGAGGAACACCCCTTCCAGCAGACCCAGGAGCACCACGCCGGACAGGGTCACCAGGTACACGCCCGCCTCGTGGTGTCGGCGCAGGTCGCGCAGGTGGGCGATGGAGACCATCTGCACGCCGATGAACACCAGCAGCGCGGCCAGCGCGGCCATCGGGATCAGTTCGACCACGTGCGCGAACAGGGCGACGAACACCAGGATCCACACGCCGTGCAGGATCGTGGACAGCGGACTGTGGGCGCCGGCGCGCACGTTGGCGGTGCTGCGCACGATCACCCCGGCCACCGGCAGGCCGCCGAGGGCGCCGCTGATGGCGTTGCCCGCGCCCTGGCCGCACAGTTCGCGGTTGAGCATGACCCGGCGTCCGCTGTGCAGCCGGTCCACGGCGATGGCGGCGAGCAGGGACTCGACGCTGGCGACCATGGCGACGGTGGCCACGCCCAGGAAGACGCCGTGCCACTGGCCGTCCTGGGGCAGGGCGGGCCCGTTCCAGGCGTCGGCCAGCGAGTCGGGCAGGGCGACCGTCTCGACCTCCCAGCGGCCCATGGTGGCGATCACGGTGGCGGTGCCCACCGCGACCAGGGCGGCGGGGACGAGGGCGGGACGGAACCTGCCGATGGCGGGCAGTCTGCCCCAGCAGAACATGATCGCGATGGTGATGACGCCGACGGCCACCGCCGGGGTGTGGTTGTGGGCGATCTGGGCGGGCAGGTCGGCGATGTTGGCCAGGGCGGAACTCTGGGGTTCCCCGCCGAGCACGACGTGCAGTTGGGCCAGGGCGATGGTGACGCCGACCCCGGCGAGCATGCCGTGGACGACCGCCGGTGAGACGGCCAGGGCGGCGCGGGCGATGCGGAAGGCCCCCAGGCCGAGCTGCACGAGGCCGGCCAGCAGGGTGATCAGGCAGGTGACGCGCCAGCCGTAGGTGGCGATGAGGTCGGCGACGATGATGGTCAGGCCGGCGGCGGGGCCGCTGACCTGGACGGCGGATCCGCCGACGAGGCCGACGACGATGCCGCCGACGACGGCGGCGATGATCCCGGCGATGAGCGGCGCCCCGGAGGCGACGGCGATGCCGAGGGAGAGCGGGACGGCGACCAGGAAGACCACGAGGGAGGCGCCGACGTCGGCGGCCGCGCCCTTGCGGTCGGCGCGAGGAGCGGGTACCTCCAGTGGTGGTTCGGGCGGTATTCCCTGGGCGTCGTTGCGCATGGTGACTCCTGTTCTGTTCTGGCAGGTGATGCGTAGGCGCACGGGACGACGGGTGTCCGGACCGGGGGTGCGCGGGCACGACGGGGACCCTTCGAGATGTCTCGAAGGGTGTCGTGTCAATCACCAACTGTAGTCAATGGTGGTAGCGCAGTGTTACGGACTGTTGTGGTTTCGGTAACCATTTTCCCGAGTTCACATGACACGGGTGCGAATACGCACAGAAGAAAAGCCGAGGTGGCGGGTTGAGACCCGCCACCTCGGCAGTGTGAAGTCCTGGGCGGAGTACCGCCCGGCCCTCACCGCGAATCGGAACCGGCGTTCACGCTCGGTGTCCGCGTTGCGGGATCAGCGCAACCGACCGTCGCCGTAGCCGTCGTCGTACCCCCGGTCGTCGCGACCGCGCTGGTCGTAGGGGGCGTCGCGGTAGGGATCAGGGGTCGCGCCGCCGGGGCGGTGCCACTCCTCCAAGGGGCGGTAACCGTCGTACTCCGGCTCCTGGGAGCGCGGCGGGTACTCCCCGCCCAGCACGTCGTCGTATCCGTCGCCCGGAGCCCCGGGGCCGCCCGGGCCGCCGGCGGGACGCCCGTAGGCCGGGTTCGCGCCGGTGGGGGCGCCGTAACCCGGGCCCGGAACGCCGCCGCGCGTCGGGTCGACGGGGTGGCCTCCGGTGGGGGCTCCGTACCCGGGGAAGCCACCGTAGGAGGGGGCGCCGGGCAGGTCGGGCCGCGGCGGGACCGGGCCGCCCTCGAACGGGTCGGGGCGTCCGGTCGGAGCCGGGCCGCCGTAGCCACCGGGCGTGTTCGGCGCGCCGAAGGAGTCCTCGCCCGGCCCCCACAACGGGTCGTTGCCCGGTCGGGCGGGCCGACGGTGGGAACCGGTGTCGTAGGACGGACCCGGGCCATAGGGGGAGGGGGACGGCGGCCTGGTGTGGGATCCGGTGTCCTCGGGCCGGCCGTGGCTGCCGGTGTCGTACTCCGGGCGGGTGTAGGGGCCGGTGTCGTAGGAGGGGCGGGTGTGTTCGCCGGTGTCGTACTCGGGACGTCGCGGCGCGCTCGGCCCTCCGGGCACGGGGCTTCCGGGCACGTGGCCCCCGGTGTCGTAGGGGGAGCGGGTGTGCGTCCCGCTGTCGTACGGGTCGTAGGAGGGCCGCGCGCGGGCTCCGCCGTCGTACCCGGGACGCGTGTGGGATCCGGTGTCGTACTCCGGGCGGGTGTGGGAGCCGGTGTCGTAGGAGGGGCGGGTGTGTTCGCCGGTGTCGTACTCGGGACGTCGCGGCGCGCTCGGCCCTCCGGGCACGGGGCTTCCGGGCACGTGGCCCCCGGTGTCGTAGGGGGAGCGGGTGTGCGTCCCGCTGTCGTACGGGTCGTAGGAGGGCCGCGCGCGGGCTCCGCCGTCGTACCCGGGACGCGTGTGGGATCCGGTGTCGTACTCCGGGCGGGTGTGGGAGCCGGTGTCGTAGGAGGGGCGGGTGTGTTCGCCGGTGTCGTACTCGGGACGTCGCGGCGCGCTCGGCCCTCCGGGCACGGGGCTTCCGGGCACGTGGCTCCCGGTGTCGTAGGGGGAGCGGGTGTGCGTCCCGCTGTCGTACGGGGAGGACCGCCGGTGCGTTCCCGTGTTGTGGCCCGCCAACGGGTCGGGCCGGTTCGGGGCGGGGTATCCACCGCTCAGCGGGTCGCCGGGCATGCCCGGAGCAACCCCGTAACCGCCCTGCGGTCGCTGGTGGGAGCCGGTGTCCAGGCTCGACCAGATCGGTGATCCCGTGGTGGAACCGGGGGAGGGGGAGCCCCGGAAACCGGGGTCCAGCGGATCGGCGTCGAGCGAGGAGCCGCCCCGGCCGCCGTCGTAGGACGACGGGGAGTAGGGGGACGTTCCCGAGGACGGCGTCGACCCGCTCGCCGACGGGGCCCCGAGCGGGTCGCGCGGGGTTCCGAGGGGACCGCCCAAGGGGTCCGCGCCGCCGGAGAGGTCGGCGTTCGGCGCGGTCAGCCGGTCGGCCAGCGACCGGGTGTCCGAGGAGGGGGGTGTGTTCACCTTCCAGGAACTGGAGCTCAGCGGATCGTCGTCCGCTCCTGCGGGCGCGGGAACGGTCGGGGATCCGGCGGAGGGCAGTTCGGTGCGCTCGGGACGCGGAGGCAGGGCCCGCTCGTTCTCCGGGACCGGCGGGGGCTCCTCGTTACGGCCCAGACTGGCCAGCACGGCCAGGTCGGACGAGGGGTCGGGGCCGGTCGCGCGAGGCAGGACGGTGGTGGCTCCGGGCGGCCCGGACGCCTCGTTGTCGTCGTAGTCCTCGTACCCGTCGTCCTCGTCCTCGTCCTCGTACTCGTACGCGGTGACGTTGGGTCCCCGGTCGTCCGCCCGTTCGCCCCGGGCCCGGCCCCCGCCGCCGCGCTCGTCGACGTCCTCGCCGCCCAGACTCGACCAGAAGCCGCCGTCCTCGTCGTCGTCATCCCAGTCCACCTCGCGTTTGTTGCGCCGCGCCTTGGGCTTGGGCCGCCGCTCCGGGCGTCGCTCGGGCCGTCCGCCCTGGCGCCGTCCGCGTCCGCGCGGTGCGTCGTCGCGACCGTCGTCCCGGTGGCCCTCCTCGTCGGGCGCGCGTTCGCCCTCCTCGGCATCGTCGTACTCGTAGTCGTCGTCCTCGTAACGGTCGTCACGCGACCCCAGGTTGAGCGCGCGCATGCCCAGCAACAGGAGCAACAGCACGGCCAGCACGACGACGACGGCGATGATGATGACGGTGAGGGTCATGGTGTACGCACTACCTTGGGGAGGTCGGCCGCGCGCCCGGATTCCTCCGGCGAACGGTCCGGGCGGGTCCTATCGGAGCGAGGCGGCGACCGCCTGTTCCCGTGGAGGGCCGGCCTGCTGGTCGGGTGTGGTGCAGGCGACTCCTGTGCGGTCTCAGGTCAGCGTGCCGCGCGGCGAGTGGACGGGTATCGGTCAATCTGAAAAGGGACGGGGGGCACTGCCCCACTGTATGCGCTGTGGCGGCCTGTGTGCAGAGGGCGATCCGAGCTTCCTGGGGGAATCCCGGAAGCGTCGTCCGCACGGGTCCACCCGGGGCGGACCCGCGGAGAGGCGACCATCATGACCCACATCACCCGGTGCCGGTGACGAGCGAACCCCTCCCGATCGCACGCTCGGCGATCGCCTCCAGCGTCGATCCCAGCTCCGCGCCCTCGGGCAGGTCCAACGGCGCCTCAAGGGCGTAGACCGTGAACCGGTACCCGTGCGGGTCGTCCTCCTCCGGGCAGGGAGGGTCGTAGGAGGCCTCACCGGCGCTGTTGAGCCCCTGCCGGGCGTCGGCGGGCACCGTGTTCTGCCGCAGTTCGCCCAACTGCGGATCCAGGTCGTACAGCACCCAGAACACCTCGGCGGCCTGGGGATCGTCCACCACCAGCGCGATCGACACCGTGTCCTCGGGCAGTCCCGACCAGGTCAGCGGTGGGGAGACGGTCTCGCGTTCCCCGTCCTGCCCCGTCTCCTCGCCGACGCAGCTGTAGGCGTCGGCCAGCGGCCGGCCCTCCTGCATCAAGGGGCTGGTGACGGTGATGTCGTCGGGCATGTCCCCGTTCTGGCCGGGGGAGAACAGGCCGCAGCCCGTGGTCAGGGTCAACGCCGTCCCCGCCGCCAGGGCGCCCGCGAGCGCGCCGGGGAAGGTGCGGGGCGCGCGGCGCGCCCCGGTCGTCCGGGGGGAAGGGAGGGCCGGGAACAATGTGGGACTCCTGCTGGACTCTCGGAATCGCGGGACGCGGTAGGGACGCGGCGCCCCGCAGGACGGACCCGCTCGCGGCGCGGCCTCCGGGACGGCCCCGGCGCCGGGCGTGGCGGAGGGACGTGCGCCAACACCCGCACACGTTCCTGAGCGAACCCTACTGTGGACCCGGCGCACGTGATCCCCGCCCACCGCGGTGGGCGCCGGATGTCCACCGCGCCCCCCGGGAGCCGACACCCCACCGCTTCCGGGGGGCCATGATGGAGGGGTGCGGTTCTCCACTCTGGGTCCCCTGCTGGTCCACGACGCCGCGGGGGAGCCCGTGACCATCGGCGGTGCCCGGCTGCGCACCCTCCTCGGGCTGCTGCTGCTCAGCCCCGACCACTGGGTGACCACCGACCGCCTCCTCGCGTCCGTGTGGGAGGACGCGCCTCCCGTCGGAGCGACCAACGCCCTCCAGGCGTTGGTCTCCCGGCTGCGCCGCGCCCTGGCCGGGGGCGCGGAGATCGAGGGGGGTCCCCAGGGGTACCGGTTGGCCGTGGCGCCCGACCGGGTCGACCTGTTCGTGTTCGAGGACCTGGTCCGCGAGGGCCGCTCCCACCGTGCCGCCGGACGCCCCGCCCCGGCCTTGGCCGACCTGGAACGGGCCCTGGGGCTGTGGCGGGGACCCGCCCTGGTGGACCTGACCGCCCGCGGCCTGGCCGAGGGCGTCGCCGCGCGCCTCGCCGAGACCCGGTCGACCGCCCGCGAGGAGCGGCTGGCGGCCCTGCTCGACCTGGGCCGTACCGCCGACGCGGTGGCCGAGGCCGAGGCGCTGGCCGAGGGGGAGCCGCACCGGGAGCGCCCGCTGGAACTCCTCGTCCGCGCCCTCGCGGCGGCCGGTCGCACCGCCGACGCGGTGGACGTCTACGCGCGGTTCCGCGCCCGCCTGGCCGATGACCTGGGACTGGACCCGTCGCCGCGTCTGGCCGAGGTCCATCTGCGCCTGCTGCGCGGCGAACTCTCCGCTCCGACGACGACGACGGCGGCGGCGACCGCGCGCGTCCCACGACCGGTACCCGATCGCCCGGCCCTCTCCGTGGGAGCGGCCCCTTCCGGCGGGGCCCCCGTGTCGGTGGAGGCGGTCCCCGTGCGCCTGCCGGTGCCGCTCACCGGGTTCGTGCCGCGCGCGGAGGTCGACATCGCCGTGGACCTGCTCTCCCGCGACCGCCTGGTCACCCTCCTGGGCCCCGGCGGGGCGGGTAAGACCCGGCTGGCCGTGGAGGCCGCCACCGCCTTCGCCGCGCGGGTCCCCGGTCTGATCGACCGAGGCGCCTGGTTCGTCGAACTCGCCCCGCTCACCGAGGGCGTCGACATCCCCGACGCCGTCGCCGACACGCTCGGCCTGCGCGAACACGCCCTCCTCCAGGCCCGATCGGCTCCGCCCCCGCCGCCCGCCGAACGCGTCGCCGCGTTCATCGCCGACCAGCCCCTGCTCCTGGTCCTGGACAACTGCGAACACCTCGTCGCCGACGCCGCCCGGTTCACCGCCCTCCTCCTGTCCCGCTGCCCGCGCCTGCGCGTCCTCGCCACCTCTCGCGAACCCCTCGGCACGCCCGGCGAGCACCTCCTGCCCGTCCCCTCGCTGTCCCTGCCCGCCGAGCACGCCGACGCCGAGGAGGCCGCGGCGGCCCTGTCCGTGGTCCTGTTCACCGAACGCGCCCGCGCCGTCCGCCCCGGTTTCGCCGTGACCGACGACAACGTCCACCATGTCGTCCGCATCGTCCGAGCCCTCGACGGGATGCCCCTGGCCTTGGAGTTGGCGGCAGCCCGCCTGCGCGTCATGACCCCCGACCACCTCGCCGACCGCCTCGACGACCGGTTCCGGCTCCTGGGCGGCGGGGTGCGCCGCACGCCCCGGCACAGCACGCTGCGGGCCGTCGTCGACTGGAGCTGGGACCTGTTGGACGAGGCGGGACGCCGGCTCCTGCGCCGCCTGTCGGTGTTCGCCGGCGGCGCCTCCCTCGACTCCCTGGAACGGGTGTGCGCGGACCCCGACCGTCCCGGCACCGTCGCCGGTCACGACGTGTGGACGGTCCTGTTCGACCTGGTCGACAAGTCGCTGGTCATCGCGGAGGATCCCCGACGGGCCCAGGCCCCGCCCCGTTACCGGCTCCTGGAGACCGTGCGCGCCTACGCCGCCGGGCGTCTCGCCGACGCGGGGGAGGTCGATCGGGTCCGCGACGCGCACGCCCGCCACGTTCGCGACCTGTGGCGCACGGCCGACCCGCTGTTGCGCGGTCCCCGGCAGGGCGAGCTGCTCGCCCGACTGCACGACGAGAACGACGACTTCGCCCTCGCCGTGCGCTGGGCCTTGGAGCGCCGCGACGTCGCCACCGCCCTGGACCTCATCGAGTACTCCCAGTGGTACTGGACCCTCGGCGACTCCTGGGAACCGCTCTCCCGCTGGTCCAAGGAGGTCCTCGACCTGATGGGCGACGAGGTGCCGGCCGGACGCGCGGTCGCCCACGCCAGTTGTCTGTTCCACCTGTCGGCCTCGTCCGTGACCTCCCTCGACGACGTCCAGGGACACGTGCGGGCGGTGGAGGAGGCGCTCGCGGTGGAAGGCCTCCTCCCCGAGGATCACCCCCTGCTGGTCTACGTCCTCATGTACCGGGTGATACTGGAGGGCGACGGGACCACGAGGGCGCGGATCGCGCGCGCCCTGGACGGTCCCGATCCCTGGATGCGCGCCATGGTGCGGCTCCTGCTGTCCCTGGCCGACGCCCTCTCCGGGCGACTCCCCTCGGCGTTGGAACAGGCGACCGAGGCGCTGGAGGGGTTCCGCGCGCTCGACGACGCCTGGGGGCAGTGCCAGGCCCTGGCCCAGGTGATCGACGTGCGCCGCTACGACGACCTGGACCACTGCCGGGAGCTCATGGACGAGGGGGTCCTCCTGGCCGAGGGCAGGAGCCTGGAGGGCATGGCCGGGGTGTTCCGGATCCGACGCGCCCAGATCCACATCGACAGGGGCGATCTGGTGGCCGCGCGGGCCGATCTGGATCTGGCGTCGGCCGCGGGGGGTCCCGCCCAGCCCGAGCACCGGGTGCTGCTGTTGCTGGCCGAGGCCCAGTGGGAGCGCGAGCGGGGCGAGCACGCGCGCGCCCGCGCCCTGGTGGACCGGATCGGTCCGTTGGTGGAGGCGCTCGGCGGGTTCGCGCCGACCTATGTCGAGGTCGGCTCGTCCGCCTTGGCGGCGACCATCTCCTGGTCCTCCGGTGACACGGAGGCGGCCTGGCGCGAGGCGGGGCGCTCGTGGTGGTCGGTCATCGGCCTCATGGGCCCGATCCGCTCGGAGCTGTTGGAGGTCATGGCCGCGATGACGGTGGAGGAGGACCCCCACCGGGCGGCCCTGCTGATGGGATGGTCGGTGGGGCTGCGAGGCGTCCCCGACACCACCACCCCGCTCGTGCTGCGCGTCGACGCACGGCTCCGGGACCGGCTCGGAGACGGGGAGTACACCCGGATCGTGTCGGAGGCGGCGGCGTCACCGGCGGCGGAGATCCTCGAAAAGGCCTCACGGTGGCTGTCCGGGATCGTCCCCGATCCGGGGTCCGCCCATCGTCGGTGACCGTGCCGGTCCGCTCCGGTCGCCCCGGGACGACACGTCCCCGGCCGACCGGAGCGGACCGGTTCAGGTGCGGCGTCGGTAGGCCCACACCGCGGGTGGGAAGAACACGGCGGTGATGATCGCCGCCCACACCAGCGTCCACGTCACCGGGCCGGCGACATCGCCGCCGAGCATCAGCCCGCGCATGGCGTCCACGATGTGCGTGACCGGGTTGTTCGACGCGATGACCCGCAGCCAGGACGGCATGCTGTCGGGATCGACGAACGCCGAGCTGGCGAAGGTCAGCGGGAACATCAGGATCATCCCGAACGCCTGCACCGCCATCGGGGTGCGCACGATCATGCCGACGAACGCCGACATCCAGCACAGGGCGAACGCGAACAGCAGCACCAGCGCGCCGGCGGCGACCACACCGACCACACCGCCCTCGGGTCGGAACCCGATGATCAGACCCACGGCGATCACCATCACCACGGTGATCGTGTAGCGCACCAGGTCGCCCAGGATCGCTCCGATCAGCGGGGCCGACCGGGCGATGGGCAGGGAACGGAACCGGTCGAAGATGCCCTTCTCCACGTCCTGGCTCAACGCGAACCCGGTGCCCAGTGTCGCGAAGATCACCGACTGCGCCACGATGCCGGGCATGAGGAAGTCCCGGTAGGCCTGCCAGTCGCCCATCAGCGCCTGTCCGAACACGAACACGAACAGGGTCACGAACATGACGGGCTGGAGGATGAGCCCGAAGACCTCCTCCGGGTTGGCCCTGATCTTGAGGACGCTGCGCCAGGCCAGCTGGAGGCCGTTGCCCACGGTGGTCAGGGGGGTGATGCGCTCGGGCACGAGGGGCAGGGCCCCGTCATCCGTCGACGGCTCCCGTGTCGTCACGGTGCTCATACCGGTGTCCCTTCGGTCTCTTCCTCGGCGGAGTGCCCGGTCAGGGCGAGGAACACCTCGTCCAGGCTCGGCTTGCGCAGGGACAGTTCGGCGACGGCCACGCCCTGCTCGTCCAGTCGGCGCACGACCTCGGGCAGCACGCGCGGGTCACTGACCGCGACGCTCGCCACCAGGTCGTCCCGGGTGACCGGGCTGCTGGTGACCGCCTCGATGATCCTGGTGGCCAGCGGCAGCCGCCCGGGGTCGACGGTGCGCAGCTCCAGTACCTGGTCGCCGGTCCGGTTCTTCAACTCCTCGGGGGTGCCCCGGCTGATGACCCGACCGTGGTCGAGCACCATCAGGTCGTCGGCCAGCCGGTCGGCCTCCTCCAGGTACTGGGTGGTGAGCAGGACGGTCACCCCGTCGTCCACCAGGTCGCGGACCACGTCCCACAGTCCGTTGCGGCTGCGCGGGTCCAGCCCGGTCGTCGGCTCGTCCAGGTACAACAGGGCGGGCCGTCCGACCAGGCTCGCGGCCAGGTCCAGGCGTCGGCGCATGCCGCCCGAGTAGGTCTTGGCGGGACGGCCGCCGGCGTCGGACAGCGAGAACCGTTCCAACAGTTCGTCGGCGCGGGCACGGGCGCCGGAGCGGTCGAAGCCGAGCAGACGGGCGATCAGCACCAGGTTCTGGATCCCGGTCAGTTCATCGTCGACCGCGGCGTACTGGCCGGTCAGACCGATCAGGCGGCGCACCTCGTGGGGTCGACGCATCACGTCGAACCCGCCGACCTCCGCGTGTCCGGCGTCCGGCCGCAGCAGGGTGGCCAGGATGCGCACCGTGGTGGTCTTGCCGGATCCGTTCGGGCCCAGGACGCCCAGCACGGTCCCCGTTCTGGCGGTCAGGTCCACCCGGTCCAGGGCCCTCTTGCCCTTGAACTCTTTGACCAGGCCCTCCGCGCGGATGGCGTGTGTCATCGCGCTCCTCCGTTCGTACGTTCGATGACCAGTCTCCTCCTCGGCCCTGACAGAACGCTGACATGGGGAGGGGGCCGCCCACGTCCGGCTGACACCCGGTGTCCCCGGATCGCCCGGCCACCGGGCATCGCGCGGCCCTAGACTCGTGTGCGTGAACTCCACCCCGCCCGATCCCGAGATCCCCCCGACGTCGGAACCGATGACCACGGCCCGTCTCCGCCCACCCGAGCGTCGGGTGAGCGGACGCGCGGTCGGCGTGTGGACGGTGCGCCTGCTGATGGGCGGTGTGTTCGTCACGCTCATGTTGAGCGCGGCCGCGTGGGCGGTGACCTCCCTCGGATGGGGCTGGCCATCGCCGTGGGTGCGCGAGTACGCCCCGTTCGTCCCCCTCGTCTACGGAACGTACGCGCTGGCCAGGGCGGCGATCGTGCCGTCCTGGCGCTACCGGGTGCACAGGTGGGAGATCGCGGAGGACGTCATCTACACGCGGGCGGGGTGGGTGAGCCGCACCTGGCAGCTGGTCCCGGTGAACCGGTTGCAGACGGTCGACCACACCCAGGGGTGGCTGGAGCGACTCTTCGGGGTGGCGACGCTGGAGGTGCAGACCGCCTCCTACGCCGGGTCGTCGACCATCGAGGGCCTGGACGCCGAGGAGGCGCGCGGATTGAGCGAGGAGCTCGCCGTGCGCGCGGGCGCGCTGCGGGACGACGCGACCTGATGGGCGATCACGAGGAGCACGGCTGGGTGGCCCCGGGTTCCACCCCTTCCCCGCACGCCTTCCACGACCCCGATGTCCCCTCCTCCTCCGCGACTCCCGAGGACGCGGTGCGTCCCGGGGCCGGTGGTGGGGTGACCGAGGACCCCGCGCCCGATATGTCCCCTGAACCGGGCGCACGGGACGCGCCGGACGCGCCGACCACCTCGGGCACGCCGGGTACGTCGCACGCGCCGGACGCGTCGGATGCGCCGACCGACTCGGGCTCACCGGACGTGCCGAGTGCGCCGGACGCGGCGGAGTTGTCGGGCGCACGGGATGCGTCGAACGCGACGGGCACGTCGGATGCGCTGGACGCGCCGGGCGCTCGGCTCGCGTCGGACACGCCGGATGCGGCGGGCGCAACGGGCGCACGGGATGTGTCGGACGCCTGTGAGGAGACCGCGGAGGGCGCTCGGGACTGGTGGGGCGGGGAACACCCGGCCCCCACCGCGCTCGTCTCCGAGCGCGAGCGGCGGCTCAGCCCGCGCAGCATGGTGGTCGGCCCCGTCAACCAGCTCCGCAGCCTCTTGCTGCCGATCCTCTTCGGTCTGGTCGTCGGCGGGTTCAACCCGTGGGTGCTCGGCGCCACCGGCGCCGGCATCGTCGCCCTGCTCGTCAACGGCTTCGTCACCTGGCGGACCACACGTTACGAGGTGGGCGAGGACCGTCTGGAGATCCGCAAGGGCCTGGTGCGCCGCTCCCGGCGCACCATCCCCCTGGAACGGGTCCGGGGCGTCGATGTGACCAGCACCCTCCTGCACCGGATCCTCGGCGTGGCGGTGGTGCGCATCGAGGCCGCGGCCGGGTCGGCCGGTGCCACCGAGGACGGCAAGCTCGACGCCGTGGACATCGCCGAGGCCGAACGGCTGCGCCGGGTCCTGCTGCACCGGCGGGAGGTGCTGACCGGGCGGGCGTCCGCGGACACCCCGGACGACGCCTCCGCGCCCTCCGGGGAGGGCGGGGGGACGGACGAGGGGATCGTCCACTTCGCGGTGCCCCGCTCCTGGTACCTCTACGGGGCACTGAGCCTGGGCTACCTGCTCACCCCGTTCGCGGTGCTGGCCACCCTGTTCGGCGCGGTCCAGCAGACGGCGGGGGAGTGGGCCACCGACGCGTTCATCGACTGGGTGCGGGACTCCGACCGCAGCGGACTGGTCATGTTCGCCGTGGCCGGCGTCGTGATCATCGTGCTGCTGATGCCGGTGTTCGCGGTGGTCTCCTACGCCATCACCCACTGGGGTTTCACGCTCCGCGAACGCGATGGTTCCCTGGTGGCCGAACGCGGTCTGTTCACCCGGCGCAGCGTCACCCTGGAGAAACGGCGCATCCGAGGCTACGAACTGGCCGACAACCCGCTCGAACGTCTGCGCGGCGCCGTGCGCCTGCGCGCCATCGTCACCGGTCTCGGGGACGCGGCGGGTCGATCGGTGCTACTGCCCATCGGCCCGCGCGGCGAGGTCGAGGCGGTCGTCGACCGTGCCCTGGGCCGGTACACCGGAACGCTGCGTCGCCACCCGCGCGCCGCGCTGGTCCGCCGCCTGCTGCGCTCGGTGGGCCCGCCGGCCCTGGCCGTCGCAGTGGCGGTCGCGTTCGGCCCCGCCTGGACGGTCGTCCTCACACTGACCCTCACGGTCGCCGGGGTGCCTCTGGGCGTGGACCGCTACCGGTCCCTGGGGCACGGGTACGACGGGGAACGCGTGAGCGTGCGCTCGGGGTCGATCTCCCGGTCCCAGGCCACGGTGGAGCGGTCGGCGGTGATCGGCTGGACCTGGAGCCAGACGTTGTTCCAGCGCAGGTCCGGTCTGGCCGACCTCCAGGTCACCGTGGGCGCCGGCGCGGGCGGGTACACCGCGCAGGACGCCTCCCTGGGCGCGTCGGTCGCCTTCGCCGCCGACGTCACCCCGGACATGGTCCGTCCCTTCCTGGTCGACCCGCGCCCCTGACCCGGCCGGCCGGGTCACGGCGGAGATCGCGTGCTCCCGGTGGCGAAGCGCCCACCCGCCGACGGCCGCGCCGGGTCTCGCCGACCCGGCGGGTCCCGTCAGGCGGCGTCCAGGACGTGCGGCCCGGCCCGGTCGGCCCACGCGGGCCACCCCGGGTCGCCGTCGCGGACGAACCCCACCCAGGCCCGGTGCGTCCGCGCCGCCAGTTCGGCGGGGGCGTCCGGGCCGGTCATGGCCAGGGCACCCGGGGTCCCCAGCCGGTCGAACACGAACGGCAGCTCCATGCAGTGGGCCGCGCCCAGTCCCGCCACCCGGCTGCGCCAGGCGAACCCGTACACGTGCGAGTCCACGCCCCGGGCGGCGCGCGCCCGCGCCACCCGACGGATCGGGCGTTCCAGGACCACCTCTCCGATCATGGCCCCGGCGAGCATGCCCGTGCCCATGTCGGGGCGTCGGCCCCGCAAACGGCGCAGGGTCGCGGGCCCCACCCCGAACCGCAGTGAGCCCAGGGCGAGCAGCGGCCATCCCAGGTCGCTGTCGGCCCCGGTGGGGGCCAACCAGAGCCGGTGCTCCTCCACGGTGGTGCCCATCATCAGGTCCAGGTGGTCGGCGGCGCCCGTGCGCAGCGCGTCGTAGGGGGAGCGCGGCACCAGGTCGCCGTCCACCGCCAGCGCGAACGACGGTCCGCCCACCAGCGGGTTCCCCGTGGCCATCGCCCGATGCTGGGCGGCCACGAGTTCCTTCGGGGAGGTGTCGGCGAAGGCGTCCCGGGTGGCGGGGATGCCCAGGTCCTCGGCGATGAGCCGGCTCACCCTCCCGGCCTTGTCGGGGGCGACCGCCGAGAGCGGTCCGCTCTGGAGGATCGCCCGTCGCATCAGTCGTCCGCCCTCGGGGTGGGCCACCAGCGCGGCGGTGGTGGAGGCCCCCGCCGACTGCCCGGCCACCGTGATCCGTTCCGGGTCGCCGCCGAACGCGCCGATCTCCCGTCGCACCCACCGCAGCGCCGCCAACTGGTCGGCCAGTCCCAGGTTGAGCGGCGCGCCCTCCAGTACGGAGAACCCTTCCGAGCCCAGTCGGTAGTTGGCCGACACGAACACGACACCGTCACGGGCGAACGCGGTCCCGTCGTAGGCGCTCAGGGCGTTGGCGCCCCGGACCAGGGCGCCGCCGTGGAACCACAACAGCACCGGCAGCGAACCGGGTTCGGCGTGTTCGGGAGCCCATACGTTGACGTGCAGGAAGTCGTCACCGACGTGGTCCACCGACGGCAGGATCTCCCCGATGGGGCCCTCATAGGGCGCCTGCGGGGCGCCGGGGCCGTGCGCGGTGGCGTCGCGCACGCCCTCCCACGGATCGCGCGACGCCGGCGGGGCGAACCGGTGTTCGCCGACGGGCGGGGCCGCGTAGGGGACGCCCAGGTGCCGGACGATCCCCCCTTCGGCGGTACCGCGCAGCGCGCCGGCGCCGACGCGCACGGTGGGTCCGTCCACGGTCATGAGTGCTCTCCTCGGGGGAACGGTGGAGTGCGATCGTATGCGCCGCCTCCGGTGGCGGGTCCGGGCACCCCCGCCGATGGGCGCGTTCCACCGGCGCGGCGGTGTCGCCCGGGTCGCCGCGCCCTCCACGGGCCCGTGCGGGGCCGGTCCGGGCCCCGGCTTCGACGGGCTCGGGGCCGGTCCGCGCGACGGCGACGTCCGGGTGGAGGAGAGCGGCGAGGCCTCGGACACGGCCGAGGGCGGCCGCCGGTGGCGGCCGCCCTCGTGGGAAGCGGTGTCGGGCCCGGTGTTCCCGTGGTCACTCGTCCTTCTTGGCCCCGAACATGATCTCGTCCCAGGACGGTACCGAGGCGCGGCGTCCGCGCCCCTTGCGCTTGGGCGCGGGGCGGTCCCCGCCGGACGCCGCGGCCGGGATCGGCGCCGGAGGTGCCGCCGGGGGCTGGTCGGCGGCCCGTCGCGGGGTCCCGGTGTCGTTGAGGTCGATGGTGGCACGACGGCGCCGGGGCGCGGGTTGGGCCAACGGTGCCGCGGGCGGAGCCTGCTCCGCCCCGCCGGCGGCCGGCCAGGAGGGGCGCTCCCGCGGATCGGACCGCTCGACGGTGCGCCGCTCGGGTCGCTCCGGGGGAGCCTGTTCGGGGTGTCGCGGCCGTTCGGCGTGCGGTTCCTCCGGGCGCTCGATCGGGTCGGGCACGGGTCCGTCGTGGCGCCCGTCCGCGGCCGGCTCCTCGAACACGGGGGCCGCCGGGCGCACGGGTTCCTCGACCGGCGCGGGGTGCCCGGCCCGGTCTTCGGGCTCCTCGTGGCGTCGTTCCCGGGACTCGTCCCGCTCCGGCCGGTACTCGGCCCGGTGGCCGCGCTCCTCGAAGAACCGCTCCTCCGTGCGCCTCTCCTCCTCGCGCCGTTCCTCCTCGCGGTACCCCTCGTGGGCGGCCGGTTCCGGGCGCGCCCGCGGTGCCTCGTACTCCCGGCGTTCCCGGTACTCGGGGCGCTCGCGCGGTTCCTCGGCCCGCCACCGGTCGTGCTCCTCACGCCGTTCGGGGCGCTGGGCGGCCCGGTCGGACTCCCCCCGTGCCGACGACGGCCGCAGGGGGTCGTCCGGCGGGGACCCGTGCCGCCGCAGGGCACCGCCCACGCGCTCGGGCGCCGGACGCATCGCGGCGCGCGAGGGTTCGAAGTCGGTGCGCCGAGGGGCGAAAGGGGTCACGTTCGCGGTGGTGGAGGGCGTCTTCGGAGGCCCCGAGGAGGAGAACCGGGCGGCCTCCTCGTCGGCGGGGGCGACGGTGTTGTGTCTGGGCTCGTACAGCCAGTGGGCGACGCGTTCCTCGCCGTCGTCCAGGAAGACGAGCTTGAGCTGCCAGGAGCGGTCCTCCCGCTTCCAGGAGTCCCAGACCGCGTCTCCGGTCTCCAGCTGGTGGGCCCCGATCCTGCGGGTGACCAGCTCCTCCAGGGTGCCCCCCGGGGCGGTCTCGCCGGCGATGCGCACGCCGGCGCGCTGGGCCTGCTGTGCGATGTACTCCCGTTCCTGGAGGACCGGGCCCTCGAACCAGCGGACCCGTTCGAGGGGGATGCCGGAGATCTCGGAGATGGCCTCCGCGGTCTCGCCGGACCGGATCCGGGCCTGGATTTCCTTGGGGCGCAACGGATTCTCCACTTCGATCTCGTACTGGCCGAGCCGGGAGAACTGGCCGCGTACAGCGGCGCGGAGGCGGTCGTCGACGGGGAGCATGAAACGGGTTCCACGGCCGGTGCTGGCCAGCACCAGGTAGGTGCCGTCCTCACTCACGGCCACGAGGCGAAGCTCGTGCATCGCCCTCCCTTTCGCGTCCCGTCGAGGGCAGGTCGTGTGACCGATCCCCGCGTTCTCCAAGTCTGGTCGGCCGACAACGGTTCGGCCACTACCGTGCCCGGCGCGCCCGAACATGTGTGCCCGCCTCCCGGCCCGTGGCGCACCGGTCCACGGTCGGGAGCGCCCCGGGCCCTCCCGGGGTCCTCACGGTCGCTTCCTTTGCCAATCTTGGCACGTCGGCCCTTCCACGACCGGGAGCGATCACGGGGAAATGTCGTCGTTCCCGTGCGAAGGCTCCGCCGTGATGGTATCCCGCGCCTCCCGAATCGCCCCAGGTCTGGGAAAAACTCCGATCTCGGTCGCTTCCAGGGGTATGGGGATTCTCTCGGACGCAACTCGACACGCCGGTGGCCATCGGAGAGTGATCAATCTTTATTGATGGCGTTATCGGAACCCTGTCGCCCTTAGCCTGAGTTATCCGTACATGAGTCGAATGTGAACTTTGGGGCGTATGGGGCCACATGGCCCGACACACGCCCGTTCCGGAGCGCGGCGCGCCGTGTCGCGCGCCCTCCGGACGGAACGGAACACGAAAGGGGGCGGCCGCATGGGGCGGACCGAGTACCACGACGATCAGGAGGCGGAGGAGGATGAGAAACCCGAGAGCAAGCGCGTCGATCTGAGCCTGTCCCAGGTCGCGGGGGCGGGCGCGGCCACCCTCGCCGCCGCCACGGCCGCCTCCTACCTCAACGTCTACGGGACGGTCATCGGGGCCGCGGTCATGGCCACCTTGAGCACCCTGGCGAGCCCCTTCCTCCAAGAGTGGTTCTCCCGCAGCGGCACCCAGGCCCGTCAGTTCGCGGAGAAGACCGTCAGGTACACCGACCCCACGGGAACCGGTTCTCCCCGTCCCGGCGCCCACCCGCTGGACCCGCCGGGCACCGGTCCGATCCCCGGTGTGCCGCCGACCGGACCGATCCCCGGCCTGCCCGAAGACCTCGACGCCACCCGCACCATGGCCCTGCCGGTCCAGGGCCTGGAGGACCCCACCGGGCGCTTCGAAGCGTTCGGGGAGGACGACGCCAGGGGTGGCGCGACCGTCGTCCACGAGGACCCGGACGGGCCGGGGTCCGGAGACGCCCCGCCGGTCCGTCGCGGACGGCGCCTGGTGTTCGCCGCTGTCGTGTTCGCCCTGGTCATGCTGGCCATTCTGGTGTTCGAGCTGTTCACCGGGCGTTCCTTGACCGCGTGGACGCAAGGGCAGGACGAGTCCACCTCGCCCACCCTGTTCGGCGGTGACGCCTCGGTGTCCTCGACCCAGGAGGACGGAACGGACACCGGGACCGAGGAGGGGACCGACGGAGACCCGGAGGAGGACGTCACCGGGTGGACGCCCGAGGGGCCCACGGACGGGGCCACCGAACCCGCGCCCGACACCGACGGCACCGCGCCGCCGACCGAGGACGGCGAGCAGACCGACCCGGGCGCGCAGACGCCGGAGGGCGGCACCACCACCCCGCCACCGGCGGAAGAGGAGGAGGGCCGGGGCACCGGCGAACCGCAGCCCGAGTCCGGCACCGGGGACCAGGGCTCCGGAGGAACGGAGAACGCCGTTCCCCCGCCCGCGGCCTCCGTCGGCTGATCCGGCCTCCCGCGCGAGCGGGCCCCGCGCCCGACACCGACGTCACCGCGCGGCGACCGTGGGGGTCTGTCCGCGCGCGAGGCGGGCCCCACCGGTGGTGGGACCCGCCTCGCGCGTTCCCCGGGAGCCGGAGACGTTCCGTCGCGGCCGGTCGCGGGCGGTGGTCGATCAGCCGAACACCCGGTCCAGGTAGTCGTTCCCGAACCGGCGGTCCGGGTCCACCCGGTCGCGCACCGCCAGGGCCTCGCCCAGACGCGGGTACACCGTCTCCAGGTAGGAACGGTCCCGCGTGTGCATCTTGCCCCAGTGCGGTCGCCCGCCCACCGACGTGAACACCGCCTCCAGATCGGCGAAATACGCCTCGTACGGCGTCCCCTTGTACATGTGCACCGCGACATAGGCGGTGTCGCGCCCGTAGGCCGTCGACAGCCACACGTCGTCGGCCGGGGCGAACCGCACCTCCACCGGGAAGCTCACCCTGTGGTCGCCCCGGTCCACGATCCGGCGGGCCTCGCGCAGCACGTCCACCAGGTGCTCGGCGGGGATCGCGTACTCCATCTCCACGAACCGCACGTCCCGCACCGACGCGAACACCTTGTACGACACATCGGTGTAGGTGCGCGCCGACAACGCGCGCGAACTGATCTGGTTCACGGTCGGGACCGTGCCGGGGAAGCGGCGGCACACCCGGTTGACGCCGTCGAACAGGGTGTTGGACAGGAAATCGTCGTCCAGCCACGCCTTGAAGCGCGACAGCGGTCGCGCCGGACCGGCGCTGATGTTGTTGCGCTTGGTGTTGGTGTTGCCGGTGTGGGGGAACCAGAAGAACTCGAAGTGGGCGTTGTCGGACCGCAGCTCCGGCAGCCGCTCCAGCACCTCGTCCAGCGGCATCGGTTCCTCACGGGCGTGCAGCAGGAACGACGGGCGTACCGCCATCGTCAGCGCCGTGACCACACCGAACGCGCCCAGGCCCACCCGGGCGGAGTGGAACAGCTCCGTTTCCCTCTCGGCCGAGCAGGCCACCACCGAACCGTCCGCCAGCACCATCTCCAGGCCGACCACCTGGCTCGCCAGGCCGCCCGCGTCCCGACCGGTGCCGTGCGTGCCGGTCTGCACCGCCCCGGCCATGGTCTGCACCGCGATGTCGCCCATGTTGGCCAGGGCCACCCCGTGCCCGGCCAGTACCTCGTTGAAGTCGCACAGCGGCAGACCCGCCTCGACGGTGGCGGTGCCCGCCTCCGGGTCGACCGAGCGCACCTTCGTCAGGGAGGTGGGGGAGAGCAGCAGTCCGTCGGTGACGGCCACGTCGGTGAAGGAGTGTCCCGACCCGACCATGCGGACCCGCAGATCGTCCGCGGCGGCCGAGGTCACGGCCGCGACGACCTCGGGCGTGTCGTTGGGGGAGGCGGTGCGCTTGGGACGGGCCTGATGGGTGTCCGCCCATGTGTGCCACAACACATCTGTCATGACAGGCGACATTACTCGCCGGTCACTTTTCTGAACAGAGGAGAAGTGCGGTGAAAGGTCCTGGTCCGGGCGAGGCCGACACCACAGCGGTGCTGACCGGGGGGTGCCGTGGAGAGGTCCCGCGGAGCTGGTTTCATAAGGTCCATGAGGCCTTACGACGCGTTTCTGCTGATCTCCTTCGGTGGCCCGGAGGGCGAGGACGAGGTCATCCCGTTCCTGGAGAACGTCACGCGCGGGCGCAACATCCCGCGCGAGCGGCTCGCGGAGGTCGGTGAGCACTACTTCCTCTTCGGAGGGGTGAGCCCGATCAACCAGCAGTGCCGGGACCTGCTCGCCGCCATCACCGCGAGGTTCGACGAGGACGGCATCGACCTGCCGATCCACTGGGGCAACCGCTTCTGGGCCCCGATGCTCACCGACACCCTCGCCCGGATGAAGGAGGACGGGGTGCGGCGCGTGCTCGCCCTGCCCACCTCCGCCTACTGCAACTGGTCGAGCCGCACCGCCTACCTGGAGGACATCGACCGCGTCCGCGCGGCCCTGGGCGAGGACGCGCCCGAGATCGATCTCATCCGCCCCTTCCACGACCACCCCGGGTTCATCGAACCCCTGGTGGAGCACACCCGCGACGCCCTGGACGCGCTCCCCGCCGAGCAGCGCGAGGGCGTGCGCCTGTTGTTCTCCGCGCACTCCATCCCCACGGCGATGGCCCAGGAGAGCGGCGGCCCCGAGCTGGGCTTCGGTCCCGACGGCGCCTACGGCGCCCAGCTCGCCCGGGTGGCCCGCCTGGTCGTGGACCGACTCGACCGCGAGTACCCCTTCGAGGTCGTCTACCAGAGCCGCAGCGGCCCGCCGAGTCAGCCCTGGTTGGAGCCCGACGTCAACGACCGCATGGAGGAGCTGGCCGAGGAGGGCGTGCCCGCCGTCGTCGTCATCCCGCACGGGTTCGTCTCCGACCACATGGAGGTCAAGTTCGACCTGGACGTGGAGGCCCGCGAGACCGCCCGGAAACTCGGCATCGGGTACGAGCGCGCCCTCAGCCCCGGCACCCACCCGGCGTTCGTGGCCATGGTCTCCGACCTGGTCCGCGAGTACACCGAAGGCGACGGGGCGGGGTGTCGGGGCGGCGGCCTGCCGGCGTGCGCCCAGTGCCCCTCCCGGGGCTGACGGGCGCCCCGCGCACCGGCCGGTGGGACACCTCCCAGCCCCCGGCCGGCGGCGACGCCCCGGGCCGTTGTCCGACACCTCGGTAAACACCGCTGACACCCTGAGCGGATAGGGTTCGACGCAGATCACGAATCCACCCCTCTCAGGAGTAACTGCCTTGGTCCGTTCCTGGTACGAACTGCCGGAATACGTTCGCCTTCGGCGCGTCAACGGGCTGCGCCTCTCCCCCGACGGAACCCGTCTGGTCGCGCCCGTCAGCGGCATCGCACACGATGCCAAGTCCTTCCGCAGTGCCCTGTGGGAGATCGACGTCCTTCCCGAGGCGGAGGGCGGTGACGCCCCCCGACGCCTCACCCGTGGAGCCAAGGGCGAGAGCGGCGCCGACTTCCTCCCCGACGGCTCGGTCCTGTTCACGACCGGTCGCCCCGACCCCGACACCAAGCCCGAGGACAAGCCGAAGTCCGCCCTGTGGCTGTTGCCCGCGACCGGCGGCGAGGCCCGTCGGGTGGCGGCCCGCCCGGGCGGTGTCGGCTCCTTCACCGTCGCCCGCGACTCCGGGCTGGTCGCGTTCACCTCCGACACCCTGCCCGGCAGCGGTGACGAGGAGGAGGACGCCGAGGCCCGCAAGGCCCGCGAAGAGGCCGGGGTCAGCGCGATCCTGCACGAATCGCTGCCCATCCGCCACTGGGACTCCGACATCGGCCCCGACCACCCCCGCCTCTTCGTCATCGAGCCGCCCGCCGACGACGAGACGGGCCCGGCCGAGGCCCGCGACCTCACCTCCGACGCAGGGAAGGCCCTGCTCAACGCCGAGGTCTCCCTCACCCCCGACGGCACGGTCCTCATCACCACCTGGAACACGCCCACCGGTGGCGGCGCCCACCGGTGCGACCTGGTGGCCATCGACGTCGCCACCGCCGAGCGCACCGTCCTGCTCAGTGAGGAGGACACCGACCTCGAATCGCCCCTGGTCTCCCCGGACGGCCGTCTGGTCGCCTACACGCGCGGATCCGAGGGGCACTACGACGGCGAGCCCCGCGAGTACCAGCTGTGGGTCCTGAACCGGGAGACCGGCGAGACCTCCCCCGTCCACCCGGGCCTGGAACTGTGGCAGCGCGGCACCGCCTGGTCCGCCGACTCGCGGTCGCTGTTCTTCGTCGCCGACGAGAACGGGCGCCGCCCCGTCTTCCGCGCCGACCTCGCCGAGGGCTCCGTCACCAGGATCACCGGTGACCACGGCGCCTACAGCGAACTCAACCCGTCCCCCGACGGACGGTACGTGTACGCGCTGCGCGACGCCTGGGACGCCCCGCCCGCCCCGGTGCGCCTGGACGCCGACGCCACCGACGGCGCCCCCGTCCACCTGCGCACCCCGGGCTCCGCGCCGACCATGCCCGGCACCCTCACCGAGATCGAGACCACCGCCGACGACGGCGCCCGCATCCGATCCTGGCTGGTGCTGCCCGAGGAGGCCTCCGCCGAGGCGCCCGCTCCGTTGGTGCTGTGGGTGCACGGCGGTCCGTACATGAGCTTCAACGGGTGGTCGTGGAGGTGGAACCCGTGGATCCTGGCCGCCCGGGGCTACGCCGTCCTGCTGCCCGACCCCGCCCTGTCCACCGGGTACGGCCAGGACATGCTGCGCCGGGCCTGGGGCCGGTGGGGGCCGCGCGTGTTCGCCGACATCATGGCGATCACCGACGCCGCCGAGGCCCGTGACGACATCGACGCCGAACGCACCGCCATGATGGGCGGTTCCTTCGGCGGGTACATGGCCAACTGGATCGCCGGGCACACCGACCGGTTCAAGGCCATCGTCTCCCACGCCTCCCTGTGGGGGCTGGACGCGTTCAACGGCGCCACCGACTACCCGCCGGTGTGGGAGCGGGAGTTCGGCACCCCGTTGGAGCAGCCGGAACGGTACCTGCTCAACTCGCCGCACCTGCACGCGGACAAGATCGTCACGCCGATGCTGGTGATCCACGGCGACAAGGACTACCGGGTGCCCATCAACGAGGGGCTGCGCCTGTGGCGCGACCTGCTGCTCCACGGGGTCGACGCCAAGTTCCTCTACTTCCCGGACGAGAACCACTGGATCCTCACGCCGGGCAACGCGCAGATCTGGTACGAGACGGTCTTCGCGTTCCTGGAGCACCACGTCCACGGCAAGGAGTGGGCCAAGCCCGAACTGCTCTGAGCCGGGTGCGGTGGGCCCCGGGACGTCTCCGCCGTGCGCGGGGACGCCCCGGGGCGCCGGTCGTACGCCCAGGAGGCCGGCGCCGTGTCCACCGCGGAGTCGGGGCGGACCGCGTCGTCGTGCGCCCGGCGCACCGTCGGCGGCGCGACGGCGAAGGACCACGGCCGCACCTCGGCCGTGGCGCCCCGTGCCCGCTCGCCCCTCCCACCGTGGACCACACCCCGGAGACCCGCGTCGACGGGGTCCCGACGACCCGCCGACCCGGTCCGTGCAGACCTCGACGGCGGGGGTGGGGCCGTGATTCATCCGGCCGTCTCTTCGGCGGCGTAGAGTGCGGTCGGATTCCACACCCGAACCTGAGAGCGGAGCAGTGAGCAGCATCCACACCACATCCGATCCCGAGAGTCTGCGCGACCTGGCCGTGCGGGTGGCCGT
This sequence comes from Nocardiopsis sp. N85, assembly GCF_028882275.1. GTDB lineage: Bacteria > Actinomycetota > Actinomycetes > Streptosporangiales > Streptosporangiaceae > Nocardiopsis > Nocardiopsis lambiniae. The sequence continues at coordinate 127,468 of NZ_JARBUT010000016.1, read as the reverse complement.
CGAGGCGGGTGAACTCGCCGCGGAGGGACAGGCGGGCGTCACCGTGCTCGACACCAAGTCGAGCCCCACCGACATCGTCACGAAGATGGACCGGGCCACCGAGGACCTCATCCGCTCCCGGCTGCTGGCGGCCCGCCCCGACGACGCGATCCTGGGGGAGGAGGGCGGCGACGAGTCCGGCACCAGCGGTGTGCGCTGGGTGGTCGACCCCATCGACGGCACCGTCAACTACCTGTACGGACAGCCCGACTGGGGGGTCTCGATCGCCGCCGAGATCGACGGAACGGTCGTCGCGGCCGCCGTGAACGTCCCCCGGCGAGGCGAGATGTACGAGGCGGTGCTGGGCGGAGGCTCCCGCCGCAACGGCGAGCCCCTCCAGGCGCCGCCCGCGGTACCGCTGGACCGGGCGTTGGTGGCGACCGGGTTCGGATACTTCTCCGAGCGCCGCAGGCAGCAGGCCCGGGTGCTGCTGGAGGTCGCCCCGCTCGTCCGCGACATCCGACGGGGCGGCTCGGCCGCGGTGGACCTGACCGGTGTGGCCGCGGGCCGCTGCGACGCCTTCTACGAGCGCGGCCTGCACCCGTGGGACTGGGCGGCCCCCGGCCTGGTCGCCACCGAGGCCGGTGTCCGGGTGGGCGGGCTCCACGGCGGTCCTCCCGCCAACGATCTGGTCATCGCCGCCCGCCCGGAGCTGTACGACGCCTTGGACGCCCTGCTGGCGCCGCTGGGCGCCGACCGGGACTGACGGGCGCGGAAGGGGGGCGCGAGGGGATCGTCCCCCTCGCGCCCCCCTCGATGTCCGGTCGTCGTTCCGGTCCCCTCGGGATCCGGACGATCGCTCAGGCGCAGTCGATACCGTTGCGGGCCGCGATGCGGTACAGGTCTTCGAGCTCCGACGTGTGGGTGTCGATGAGGAACTCGTCCCCGGCGGCCTGCGCCGACTGGAGCGCACCGCGGGTCTCGTTGATCCGGACCTTGATCTCCGCGAAGAACTCGCCCATTGCACCTCTTCCAGGGGTAGTCACCGGAACACGTGTGTGCTCCGGTCGCAGTCGGTCCGCGCGCAGGCCGCGGCGTGCGCGGGATTCGGTGTGGTCACGTCCCTGTGACATGCGTGCCCGTCGCGGTCCGGCCTGTCGGTCGGGTTCCGCGCGGGTGTTACCTACGTCTACCGCACTGTGATCCAGGTCAAACCGGCACCCCCCGCACGTGACCCTTCCGTGATCCGACCCGCGGGCCGGCGGCCTTCCGGAAGACGGAAAAGCCCTTGTGGCGGAGGGTCGGCCGGACGAACGGCCGCGCGCGCCCACCCGAGCCGTTCGCACTTCCGGACCACGTGTCCCATGACACATCTCCGTGCAGAGCCCGTTGCTTACTCGTTCCTTATTCTTGATGTGTCAGATTCGAGATGTGCGGGGTTACGCCGCCGCCGGCGGTTGGGGGATTCGCCGACGGCGGCGCCCCGCTCACAAAGGGGTCGTTGAGACTCCCGGCCCAGCGCCCGTCACCGGCGCGGGGTGAGGACGAGATCCGGTTCGCGCCGAAGGCGCGAGCGGTTTACCGTCTCCTTACCCCCGCCGTGAGAGAACGGTTGACGCGGTCGGGACCGAGAACGCCGCTGCCGGTGTGTTGGGGGATGCGCCGGCAGCGGCCCCTTTTCTCCCAGGTACCGAAGAGGACGAGAAGTTGCGTGTACTCGTGGTCGAAGACGAGCGTGTCCTGGCCGACGCCATCGCGGTGGGACTGCGTCGCGAGGCCATGGCCGTGGACGTCGCCTACGACGGGGACACCGCTCTGGAGCACACCGCGGTCAACGACTACGACGTGGTCGTTCTGGACCGCGACCTCCCGGGGGTCCACGGCGACGACGTCGCCCGCACCCTGGTGGGGAGCAGCTACAACGGGCGCATCCTGATGCTCACCGCCTCCGACGCCGTCCAGGACAAGGTCGAGGGCCTGAGCCTGGGCGCCGACGACTACCTCGCCAAACCCTTCGCCTTCCCCGAGCTGGTGGCCCGCGTGCAGGCCCTGGCCCGGCGTTCCACCCCGCCGCTGCCCCCCGTCCTGGAAAGGCACGGCATCACCCTGGACCCGGCCAACCACCGGGTCCACCGGGAGGGGCGCGAGATCCCCCTGACGCCCAAGGAGTTCGCGGTCCTCCAGGTGCTCATGCGCGCCCAGGGCACCGTCGTCAGTGCCGAGGGGCTGTTGGAGAAGGCCTGGGACGAGAACGCCGACCCCTTCACCAACGTCGTGCGCGTCACCGTCATGACCCTGCGCAAGAAGCTCGGCGCGCCGCCGGTCATCCAGACCGTGCCCGGTGCGGGGTACCGGTTGTGAGACCCCCGGGCCGGCCGGAGCCGGGCCAGGTGGAACCCACCCGGCCCGGTGACACCGGGACCTGGCGCAGCCTCAGCATCGCCGACCCGGCCCGGATGGGCGCAGAACGGTCGCCCACCTCGGAGCGGGTGCACCGGTTCGCCGACAACCTCAGCCTGCGAGCCCGGCTCACCCTGATCTACGGGATGCTGTTCTTCGCCGCGGGCTCGGTGCTGGTCCTGGTCAACTACCTCATCGTGGCGGTGCTGCTCAACGCCCTGCTCAGTGAGGAGAGCGCCGCGGAGTTGGTGGCGCACGGCCACCTCATCGAGGAGGTCCTCACCCACGTCACCCGGTTCTCGCTGCTGGCCCTGTTCCTGGTGGGGCTGCTCGCGGTGGCCCTGGGGTACGCGGTGGCCGGCCGGGCCCTGTCGCCGTTGCAGAAGATCACCCGCATCGCCCGCCGCCTGTCGGAGCGTTCCCTGCACGAACGCATCGCCCTGTCCGGGCCCGACGACGAGATCCGCGAACTGGCGGACACCTTCGACGGCATGTTGGAACGCCTGGACCGCGCCTTCGACGGCCAGCGCCGGTTCGTCGCCAACGCCTCCCACGAGCTGCGCACGCCCCTGGCGATCAACCGCACCCTGTTGGAGGTGGCGCTCACCGCCCCCGACGTCTCGTCCGACCTGAAGTCCGTGGGCCGCACCCTGCTGGAGACCAACGCGCGCCACGAACGCCTCATCGACGGCCTGCTCTTCCTCGCCAAGAGCGACCGCGAGCTTGAGGTGCGCGCCCGTGTCGACCTGGGCGAAGTGGCCGGGACGGTGCTCAGCCAACTCTCCGCCGAGGTCGCCGAATCCGGGCTGGCCCTGCGCAGGGACCTGCGGCAGGCACCGGTGGTGGGCGACCCGGTCCTGTTGGAGCGGCTGGTCGCCAACCTGGTGGAGAACGCCCTCAAGTACAACGTCCCCGACGGTGGGATCACCGTCCGCAGCGGCATGTACGAGGGCCGGCCCGCCGTGCAGGTGGAGAACTCCGGCAAGATCATCCCCGCCTACGAGATCGAGGGGCTCTTCGAGCCGTTCCGTCGCGGGTCGGGCGATCGGGTGGGCTCGGGCCGCAGCGCCGGACTGGGCCTGTCCATCGTCCGTTCGGTGGTGCGCGCCCACGAGGGCGTGGTCACCGCCTGGCCGCGTTCCGGCGGTGGTCTGGTCATCACCGTCTGTCTCCCCGTCCCAACGGATGAGACGCCGGAACGGCGCTGAATCCGGACCTTTCCGGGTGCCCGAACATATCCCCTGGGGCGAGGCATAGGGCCCAAGCTGCGTCACGCCACACTTCGTGGTATCTATACGTGTCCGAAGACACGCCCATCCGGGTCACGTGCGCCGAGCTCGGGTGGGTATGCTGCCTCGGGCGTGGACACGGAGGGAATCCCTCCTGACGTGGGCATGTCTTCGGTTTTCGCCCGCGGTGGGGGAGTGATCAGCGCTTTGTCCGGGGTGGGCGGAAACGGCTTTTCCAGGTCTACGGGGCACCCGACGTTGGGTAGTACTCCAAGGAAACCGGACCCGAATGCGGCGACATTCCATGGCCGCCTTCGGACACGGTCCCGAGGAAAGTGCTGCCGACCTGTGAGCGGTGGCCCGGGAGGGGGCACGGTTCACCGACATCGGGAGAACTCATCGGCCGAACCGGGCACAACCGAGGTCTCTCAAGCGTTACTACCCGCGCGACGAGGCATTGAACGAGGGGGATGGAGTTAGCAGAGATGGCCACCGACTACGACAGCCCGCGCAAGACTGACGAGGACATCAACGAGGACAGCCTTCAGGAGCTCCAGGCCCGGCGCGTGGACAAGGGCACCGGCACGATCGACATCGACCCCGACGAGGTCGCGGAGGGCATGGAGCTGCCCGGTGCCGACCTGTCGGGTGAAGAGCTCGCCGTGCGCGTTCTGCCGCGTCAGTCCGACGAGTTCACCTGCTCGCGCTGTTTCCTGGTCCACCACCGCAGCCAGCTCGCCGAGCAGCGGGCGGGACAGCTGGTCTGCAAGGAATGCACCTGACCGGGCGGGACGGTTCCCACTCCGTCCCGTCCAGGTGCGCCCGACACGATCCCGGGACCCGTTGACGGGGCACGGGAGCACGGGGAACACGAACGACGGTGGACGGCCCAGCGCACGGGATTCACGGTGCGGTGGGCCGCCCACCGTCGTCTTCCTTCGAGGGGGACGGCACCCGGGCGGGGCGATCCCCGGGGTCGGTCAGGACTCCAGGACCTCGGGAGCGGTACGGCGCAGACCCTTGCGGGCGGTGCGCACCGCCAGCACCCGGGCCACCTCGACCCCGACACCGGCGACGACCGCCCAGCCCAGGGCACTGCCCAGACTCACGTCGGGGGACTCCAGGTCCGTGGGCGGCTCCTCGCCGGTCGCTCGGGTCCAGGCGAAGGTCAGCGCCTTGCGCATGACGAACTCGGCCGCGAATCCGGCCACGAAGCCCAACAGGACCGGAGTGACGTCACCGCCGTCCTTCTTAGCCATGTGAATCGTTCACCGTTCTTGTCGTGTGCACGGGCACGGGCGGCGGACCGCCCGTCCCACCATGGTCTACCGAGACGATCCTTTCACGTGCGGGACCCCCCGACACGGAACGCCCCCGCGAGGTACGGCCGGCCGGAGGGAACGGGGCGTGCGGTGTGGGAAAACCCGGAGCGATCACGCTCCGGAGCGCACTACCATTGCCCCATGACCAACCGCTCTCATTCCTTCCGCATGCCCGACAAGCCTTCGCTGGACGGTATCGAGGCGAAGTGGGTCGACGTATGGGATGAGTCCGGCGTCTACCACTTCGACCGTACGGCCGAGCGCGAGGACGTCTACTCCATCGACACCCCGCCGCCCACGGTCTCGGGTTCGCTGCACATCGGCCACGTGTTCTCGTACACGCACACCGACACCGTCGCGCGTTTCCAGCGCATGAACGGCAAGGCGGTCTTCTACCCGATGGGCTGGGACGACAACGGCCTGCCCACCGAGCGCCGGGTCCAGAACTACTACGGTGTCCGCTGCGACCCCTCGGTCGCCTACGACCCGGACTTCGCGCCTCCGGCCAAGCCCGACCCCAAGCGCCAGGTCCCCGTCTCCCGGCGCAACTTCATCGAGCTGTGCGACCGGCTGACGGCCGAGGACGAGAAGGTCTTCGAGTCGATCTGGCGCCGTCTGGGGCTGAGCGTCGACTGGCGGCACACCTACGCCACCATCGACGACGACTCCCGGGCGGCCGCCCAGCGCGCCTTCCTGCGCAACCTCTCCCGCGGCGAGGCCTACATGGCCGAGGCGCCCACCCTGTGGGACGTCACGTTCCGCACCGCGGTCGCCCAGGCCGAGTTGGAGGACCGCGAGCGCCCCAGCGCCTACCACAAGGTCGCCTTCCACAGGCCCGACGGCACCCCGGTCCACATCGAGACCACCCGCCCCGAGCTGCTGGCGGCCTGTGTCGCGCTGGTCGCCCACCCCGACGACGAGCGGTACCAGGACCTGTTCGGGACCACCGTCACCACGCCGGTCTTCGGCGTCGAGGTCCCTGTCGAGGCGCACCGGCTCGCCGACCCCGAGAAGGGGTCCGGCATCGCCATGATCTGCACCTTCGGCGACACCACCGACGTCACCTGGTGGCGCGAGCTCCAGTTGGAGACCCGCCCCATCATCGGCTGGGACGGGCGCGTCCTCGCCGACCCGCCGACCGGCCTGGAGTCCGGCGTCGCCCGCGAGGCCTACGACCGACTGGTCGGGGCCACCGTCCACACCGCCCGCGAGCGCATCGTCGAGATGCTGCGCGAGAGCGGCGACCTGGTCGGCGACCCCAAGCCCATCACCCACCCGGTCAAGTTCTACGAGAAGGGCGACAAGCCCCTCGAAATCGTCACCACCCGCCAGTGGTACATCCGCAACGGCGGCCGTGACGAGGAACTGCGCCGCAGGCTCATCGAGCGGGGCCGCGAGCTCACCTGGCACCCCGAGCACATGCGCGCCCGCTACGAGAACTGGGTCGAGGGCCTCAACGGCGACTGGCTCATCAGCCGCCAGCGCTTCTTCGGCGTTCCGTTCCCGGTCTGGTATCCGCTCGACGCCGACGGCAACCCGCGCTACGACGAGCCGATCCTGCCCACCGAGGACCGGTTGCCCGTCGACCCCAGCTCCGAGGCGCCCGACGGGTACACCGAGGACCGGCGCGGGGCGGCCAACGGCTTCATGGGCGACCCCGACGTGATGGACACCTGGGCGACCTCGTCGCTGTCCCCGCAGATCGCCTCCGGTTGGGAACGCGACCCGGACCTGTTCGCCCGCGTCTTCCCGATGGACTTCCGTCCCCAGGGCCAGGACATCATCCGCACCTGGCTGTTCTCCACGGTCGTGCGCGCCGACTCCGAGAACGACACGCTGCCCTGGCACACCACCGGCATCTCCGGCTGGATCCTGGACCCGGACCGCAAGAAGATGTCCAAGTCCAAGGGCAACGTCGTCACCCCGCTGGCGCTGCTGGAGAAGTACAGCTCCGACGCGGTCCGCTACTGGGCGGCCAGCGGTCGCCTCGGGACCGACACCGCCATGGACGAGGGCCAGATGAAGGTCGGCCGCCGGCTGGCCATCAAGATCCTCAACGCCAGCAAGTTCGTCATGTCCGTCGCGGGTGAGCACGCCGCCGCCGACCCGGCGCACGTCACCGAGCCCCTGGACCGCGCGATGCTCGCCGCCCTGGCCGAGGTCGTCGAGGACGCCACCAAGGCGTTCACCGACTACGACCACACCCGGGCCCTGGAGCGCACCGAGCGGTTCTTCTGGGACTTCTGCGACGACTACCTGGAGCTCGTCAAGACCCGCGCCTACGACACCGAGTCGGCCGAGGGCGCCTCCGCGCGCGCCGCGCTGCTCATCGCCCTGGGCGCCCTGCACAAGCTCTTCGCGCCGTTCGTCCCGTTCGTCGCCGAAGAGGTCTGGAGCTGGTGGCAGGAGGGCTCCGTCCACGCCCGGCCGTGGCCGGTCGCCGCCGAGTACCGGACGGCCGCCGCCGACGGCGACCCCGCCGTCCTGGCCGCGACCGCCGAGGTCCTGCGGGCCGTCCGCAAGGCCAAGTCCGAGGCCAAGCTGTCCATGCGGGCCGAGGTCGAGAACGTCCGGGTCACCGGTAAGCGCGTGGAGGCCGCCCGTGCCGCGGCCGCCGACATCGCCGCCGCCGGTCGCGCCGCCGGGATCGACTTCCAGCCCACCGACGACGCCGAGCTGACGGTCGAGGTCACCCTGCCCGAGACCGCGGAGGAACCCGCGGAGTAGCACCATCGGCACCGTGCGGCCGGGGCGGAACGGTCCGCCCCGGCCGCACGTGTATCCGCGCAACGTCCCGGGGGCGATAGGCTCGGCGAATGTGAGTAGTGCATCCCTGGGGAGCGGCCGGATCCCGATCACGGTCCACCGCCTGGACCCCGGCCTTCCCCTGCCCGAGTACGCGCACCCCGGTGACGCGGGCGCCGACCTGTACACCGCCGTCGACGTCGTTCTCGCCCCGGGGGAGCGGTCCACCGTCCCCACCGGGCTGGCCATCGCCCTGCCCGACGGGTACGCGGCTTTCGTGCATCCCCGTTCGGGGCTCGCCGCGCGCTGCGGCCTGACGATCGTCAACGCCCCGGGCACGGTGGACTCCGGATACCGGGGCGAGATCAAGGTGACCCTGCTCAACACCGATTCCACGGATCCCGTGGCGCTCACCCGGGGCGACCGGATCGCGCAACTGGTGATCCAGCGTGTGGAACGGGCCGTGTTCGTCGAGGCGGACGCCCTGCCCGAGTCGGTGCGCGGAGCGGGCGGTTTCGGTTCGACCGGGGGCCACACCGCATTGCGGTGACGACATTCCCGCACCCGGTGCGATCCCGGGGCCAATGGAGAGCAAAGAGGTGAGGGCGTGTTTGGACGCCGCCGCAAGAAGCGGAACGAAGAGACCGACAGAACCGAGACGCGGGCTCCCCGCGAGGGGGCGGCGGGCGCCGTCTCCTTCGGCAACGAGGTCGAGCCGGGGGAACGGGGCGCGGAACCCGTCAAGGAGGCCGACCGCCACCGGGCGACCGGGCCGTGGGACGCCGGCGAGGACGCGCCCGAGATGAAGCGCATGGACCTGGGCGGTATGCGCGTGCCGATGGAACAGGGCACCGAGGTCCAGGTCAACGTCGCCCAGGACGGCCAGGGCAAGCAGAAGATCATCGGTGTGACCCTGGTGCGCGGCAAGAGCGCCCTCCAGGTGCAGCCCTTCGCCGCTCCCAAGTCGTCGGGCATGTGGGACGAGATGCGCGAGGAACTGCGCGAGCAGGTCGTCAAGCAGGGCGGCAAGGCCGAGGAGCACGAGGGCACCTTCGGGCCCGAACTCAAGGCGCTCGTCCCGGTGCCCGGCCGTACCACCGAGGACGGCAAGCAGCTCGCCCAGCGGGTGCGGTTCATCGGCGTGGACGGCCCGCGCTGGGTGCTGCGCGGCGTGATCCGGGGTGAGGGCGCCGCCAAGCCGGAGATGATGGCCGAGGTGGAGAAGCTCTTCTCCGACATCATCGTCGTGCGCGGCGACCAGCCCAGCCCGCCCGGTGAACTGCTCCAGATCACCGTGCCCAAGCAGATCCAGGAGCAGATGGCCAAGGCCGCCCAGGCCCGCGCCGCCCAGCAGACCGAGGCCCGCCGCACCGCCGCGCAGCAGGGCGGCACCGGCACCTCGCCCAACGGCGCGGCGCCCCGCGGCCCCGGCGGGGCCTCGCCGAACGGCTCCTCCGCGTCCTGAGGGGCGCGGGACCGTCGTGGAACCGCCCCGGAGCGACCGCTCCGGGGCGTTCCCGTGCACGGGGTCCGCATTCCCGCGCGCGGGTGGCCGGTTCCGGCCCGAAGCGCCTTCCCGCCGCCGCCCGGCCCCTTCCGTAGGGTGGGGACCATGACGAACGACAGCGCCCCCTCCCTGCTGCCGGAGGACTGGACCCGAGCCCTGGCCGTGGTCGCCCACCCCGACGATCTGGAGTTCGGCAGCTCCTCCGCGATCGCCCGGTGGGCCCGCCAGGGCAAGGAGGTCACCGAACTCCTGGTCACCCGGGGCGAGGCGGGCATCGACACCGTCGCCCCGGAGGAGTGCGCGCCCCTGCGCATGGCCGAACAGCGCGCCTCGGCCGCGGCCGTGGGCGCGGCCGGGGTGGAGTTCCTCGACTTCCCCGACGGGACGCTGGAGTACGGGTTGCCGTTGCGCCGCGCCCTGGCCGAGGCGATCCGCAGGCATCGGCCCGAGGTGATCGTCTCCATCAACTTCCGGGAGCACTTCTCCGGGGGGAGCGCCTTCAACCACGCCGATCACCGGGTGCTCGGCCCCGCCCTGCTCGACGCGGTCCGCGACGCCGCCAACCGGTGGGTCTTCCCCGAACAGCTCACCGACGGGCTGGAGCCCTGGTCGGAGGTGCGCTTCGTCGCGTTCGGCTCCTCACCTAAGGCCGGTCACTACGTGGAGTTGAGCGGGCAGGACCTGGCCGACGGGGTGGCCTCCCTGGACGCCCACGCCGTCTACCTGGCCAACCTGGACGGGTTCGACCAGAAGTCCTTCCTGCCCCGGATGGCCGAGATGGCGGGGGAGTGGGCGGGGGTGCCGTTGGCCACCGGGTTCGAGGTGTTCGAGGTGTAGGTGTACCGACCGCGGAGGTCGGGGACACGGGTGGCCCGCGCGGACCGGGAGGGTCGGCGCGGGCCACCCGCACGCCCTCACCGACCGCGATCCGAGGACCCCGCGGGCCCCGGGTCCTCGGGGTCGGTGATCCGCCCCAGGAAGAGCACGGAGGCGCCGCGCCGCAGGACGAACGCGAACGGCCGGTCCACGACGAACTCCACGGGCGGCGCGAGCGGCATGGCCGCCGCCACCGCGAACACCGCCGTCGCCGCGGCGCCCTCCGCGCCGATCTCGTCCACGCTCAGCACCGCCCGGTGCACGATCGCGTCCAGCCGGAGCGGGTCGCCGGTGATACCGGACAGATCGCGGGTGGGGCGCCCCGCCACGGCCGCCAGGTCGGGCAGGGCCTCCAGCAGCTCGAAACCGCTCTCCACCCGGAACCGGGGCAGGGCCACGTTCACCGTCTCCGAGCGGGCCGCCTCCCGCAGTGTCCGGTGCGATTCGAGGGTCAGGGCCGGCGGTTCCGTGCCACCCTCCTCCGACAGGACGATGTCCAGGTCGAGTCCGTGATGGCCGGACAGGGTGAGCAGACGCAGCCCGTCGGCCTCGGCCACCCGCGCGTGGCCGGAACGCCACATGGTCGGCACCGACCGGTCGCCGTCGGGCGTGTGGAACACCCGCTCCCGGGTGGCCTCCGCCTCGAAGGGTTCGAGCCACATCAACCGCACCCACAGGGCGTTGACGAGGATGGACTCGGTCTCGGAGGTGATGGTCCCCCGGGGGATGAGGTCGGTGATCATCCCCCGGGTGACGTCGGCGACGGCGGTGTTGATGTCCGCGCGCGCCCTCTCCGGGGCGGCGGCGAAGTCCGCGGAACGCACCGCCGACCCGGGGCGCGCGGCCAGCGCCGAGGCGAACCCCGGCAGGACCGCGCAGCCCTGACGGACGTACAGGTCGTTCACCGAGACCAGGTCCAGGGCGGGCGGGCCGCCCGGGTCGTCGTCGGGGGTCCGCGCGCCTTCGTCCAAGGCGGCCGGGCCCGCCCCCACCGTCGCGTCCAGGGCGGCGACGTGTCCGCCCAGGGAACCTCCCCGCGCGGTCAGGGCGCGGGCGAGGGCCTCGCGCACCTTCCCGGAGGATCCCTCGGCGAGCAGGGTCAGCGCGGTCCCCGCCGAGTGCGGCGACCACACGTGCGAGACGCCCGTCTCGGCCAGGGCGTGTTCCAGGGAGAGGGCGAAGTGCAGGTGGTCCGGGTCGATGTCCGGTGTCATGGCGGGCCTTCCGGTAGCGGGGGGTGTCAGGAGGCGGGACCGGGGTCGACGGGGTCGGTCACCCGGCCCAGGAAGAGGAGGGAGGAAGCGCGGCGCAGGGCGAGGACGAACGGCCGGTCGACGGTGAACTCCACCGACCGGGACGGCAGGACCGACCCGCGCAGCATCATCACACCGGTGGCGGCCGCCCCCTCGGCGCCCTTCTCGTCCACGCTCAGCACGGCCTGGTGCAGGATCTCGCTCACCTTCAGCGGATCCGGGCTGATGGCGTCGAACCGGGCCCTGTCGGTGACCATCTCCTTCAGGCCCAAACGGGCCAACGGCCCCAGCAGGGAGACGCTGGTGCGCACCGTGAACCGGGGCAGGGCCAGCTTGGTCATCGTCGGGGACGCACCCCGGTGGAGAGCGGCCAGGAGACCGGGGGCGAGCGGCGGCGGGGTGGGGGAGGCGACGTCCGGCAGCAGGATGTCCAGGTACAGGCCGTGCCGGCCGGTGAGGGTGACCATGCTCCAGCCGTGGGCACGGGCCAGCGGCAGTTTGGCGGTGCGGTGCATGGTGGGCACGGGTCTGGTCCCGCCCGGCGCCCGGAACGGCCGGGGCCCGGTGTGGGAGACCTTGAACGGTTCCTGCCACGCCACCCTCACCCACAGGGCGTTGACCAGCAGCAGCCGGACGTCGGGCGGTGGCAGCCCGGGCGGCAGCAACTGGTCGATGAGCCCGTGGGTGACCTGCGCGACCCGGCCGTTGATGTACCGCCGCACCCCCTCGGAGTCGCCCCTGAAGTCGACGTTGGCCACCTCGGTTCCGCCCCGGGCGCGCACGTGCTCCACGAACGTCCTGCGCAGCGGCAGGTCGGCGGGTGTGTACAGGCCGTTGAGGACGGCCAGGTCCAACCCGTCGGTGGGGCCCACCGACGCGTCCAGGTCGGCCAGCTGCCCCGCGAAGTCACGACCGATCAGGGAGACGATCTCCGCCAGGGTCCGGTGCGAGGACCCGGAGGCCAGCAGGGCCAGCACGGTGCCGACGGAGTGGGGGGACCACACGTGGGAGGCGCCGGGGTGGATCAGTTCCCGGTCCACCGGGGCGGCGAACTCCAGGTGGTCCCTCCGGAGACGGGGGATGGTCGACATCGGACTCCTCGGATCGGCGGCTCTCCGGGGCCAGCGTACGGAGTGCCGACGCCCCTGGCCAGGGCCGCCCCGCCGGTCACCGGCACCGAGGGGGCGGTGACCGCACCCGGCCGGTGGGAGGACGCCGACCCTCCTCCCCGTCGTGGGGGAAGGAGGGCCCGACACCACCCCCGTGGGACGGTCCCGCCCGTGGGGGGATCGTCCCACGGGGTCGAGTCCGGCTCCCTCCGGAGAACGGGCCCTCCCGAAAAGGATCGGGTGAGAAGTCGCACGGACGGGTCGTGACGGACCCGGGCGAGACCTCCCATAACCGCCCTGGACGGGGCCGGAACGGTGGCGCCGGTTCGCGTAGGCTGGGGCACCATGACCGTGCCCCCCGCCCGGGGCGGCATCGACGACGTGAAGCGGACCGGGAGCAGATGACTGAGCAGCAGCGTGCCGAGGAGGGGACCGGCCGGGAACCCGAGGAGTCCAAGCCCTCCGTGGTGACCGAGGACACCGTCGAGGCGCTGGTCCGCTCCCAGCTCGCCAAGGCGTTGGGCGGCAAACGGGGCATGGTCGAGGCCGCGATCCCCACCCTGACCTTCACGATCTCCTACATCGTCTCCTCCGAGTTGCGCCTGTCGATCGGTCTGGGCGTGGCCGCCGCGGTGCTGCTCGGCGTGCTCCGACTGGTCCAGCGCTCCTCGGTGCAGTACGTGGTCACCAGCCTGTTCGGGATCGGCATCGCCGCGATCTTCGCGATGCGCAGCGGCAACGCCGCCGACGCCTTCCTGCCCGGCATCATCTACAACGCCGTCTACGCCGTGGTACTGAGCCTGTCGGTGCTGGTGCGCTGGCCCGCGATCGGCCTGATGATCGGCCCGTTCATCGGGAACAAGGAGGACTTCTCCTCCTGGCGGGAGAACCCGGCCGTGGTCACGCTGGCGTCCAAGCTGACCTGGCTGCTGGTCCTGCCCTGCGTGATCCGGGTGCTGGTGCAGTACCCCCTTTGGGCGGCCGACACCTACGGGTGGGCCGACACGTTCGCGCTGCTCGGCCTCTCCAAGATCGCCATGGGCTGGCCGTTGCAGGTGGCGGCGTTCGCGGGAATGGTGTGGGTGCTGGCGCGCGGCCGCACTCCGTTGGAGCAGGGGCAGGGGAGCCCCGCCGCGCAGGACTGATCCGCCCTCCGGACCGCGGGGTGCGCCCGTACGGGCGCACCCCTTCCCTCATGCCTCGGGGGTCCCGTCCACCGACCCCAGGAGGACCTCCAAGGGGCCCAGGGAGTCGGGCTCGGCCAGGAACACCACGGTGTTGCCCACCGACAGGACCCGTTCGGGCTCGGGCGCCCGCACACCGCCCGGGCCCACGACGGCCACCAGCGCCACCCCCTCCGGGAGGGCGGCGATCAGCCCGCTCTCGGGGCCGCCCGCGAAGGGGCTGTCGGCGCGCAGCACCGACTCGGCGATCTCCGCCCCGGGCAACGGCGGCAGGGTCCCCTCGTCGAAGGGCTCCTCCTCCGGCTCGTCCTCGACCAGATCGGCGATGAGCCGGGGCGGCGACACCGCCAGGTCCACGCCCCAGGAGTCGTTGAACAACCACTCGTTGGCGGGGTCGTTGATCCGGGCGATCACCCGTCCCACCCCGAACTCGGTCTTGGCCAGCAACGACACGACCAGGTTCACCTTGTCGTCGCTGCTGGCGGCGATCACCACGTCGAAGTCGCCCAACCGGGCGTCCTCCAACGTGGACAGCTCGCAGGCGTCCGCCAACAGCCACTCCACCTCGGGCAGGTCGTCCACGCCGATCGCCCGGGTGTCCCGGTCGATGAGCAGCACGTCGTGACCGTTGCCCGCCAGTTCCGTGGCGATGGAACGGCCCACGCTCCCCGCCCCCGCGATGGCGATCCGCATCCCTACGCCTCCGTCCCGTCCTCGTTCAGCCTTCCGGGCAACCCGTCCAGGTCCCGGCTGTCGGCCACCACGTGCAGCACGTCGCCCTCCTCCAGGACCACCTCCGTCCCGGCCAGCACGATCCGTCCCCGCCGGCTCAGGTAGACCACGCGCAACGGCGCGCCCTCCTCCACCGACGCCACGCTCCGCCCGGCCCACCCCTCGGGCAGGGTGACCTCGGTCATCGCCAGCGTCCCGGAGGCGTCCTGCCATTCGGGGCCGGCGGTGAGCCGCTCGTCCCCGGGCACCATCCGGCGCAGGATCGCGTCGGCGGTCCAGCGCACGGTCGCCACGGTGGGGATGCCCAACCGCTGGTAGACCTCCGCCCGCCGGGGATCGTATATCCGCGCGACCACGTGCTCCACGCCGAACGTCTCGCGCGCCACACGGGCCGCGATGATGTTGGAATTGTCGCCGTTGCTCACCGCGGCGAACGCCCCCGCCCGGTCGATCCCCGCGCTGAGCAGCACCTCCCGGTCGTGTCCGAGCCCTCGGACCGCGTGTTTGGCGGTGTCCCCGCGCAGCCGGCGGAACGCCTCGGGGTCCTGGTCGATCACCGCCACCGTGTGTCCCAGATCCACCAGTGTGTGCGCCAGCGTGGACCCCACGCGGCCGCACCCCATGATCACGATGTGCACCTCGCCCGCACTCCCGTCGAAACAGCGCCTCCCGGGCGCGGGACGTCGTCCCGTGCCCCCTCAGTGACACCTTGGCACATCGGTCCCGTTCCCGTGCGTTCGGGCCGACACCGGGCGTCCGCGCCGGCGCCGGCCCCGCGGCCTCCGATCGCCGAGCGTGGCGGGTCCCGCCCCGGAGGACGGTAGATTAGGGCGGTCGGTGACCGTGCGTGCAGGTCACCCGCGGGACGTGCGCCACCGGTGCGCACCCCGACCGCGCACCCGGGACGTCCCGTAACGTCCCCGTCGGTGATCCGGATCCTCCCGCGACGGGCGACGCCCCGTGGACGCCGCCGCAGCACATCCGCGATCCCTGAGGAGCACCGTCATGACCAGTGTCGGGAACGAGTTCGAACTGACCGTCGAGGACGTCGCACACGGCGGCTGGTGTG
Source organism: Nocardiopsis sp. N85 (assembly GCF_028882275.1). GTDB lineage: Bacteria > Actinomycetota > Actinomycetes > Streptosporangiales > Streptosporangiaceae > Nocardiopsis > Nocardiopsis lambiniae. The sequence continues at coordinate 112,063 of NZ_JARBUT010000016.1, read as the reverse complement.
TGGGCCGCCACCAGGGACAGGTGGTGTTCGTCCGCCACGCCCTGCCCGGAGAGCACGTACGGGTCCGGGTCACCGAGCGCACCAGCAACCTGTTGCGCGCCGACGCGATCGAGATCCTCACCGCCTCCCCCGACCGCGTCCAGGCGCCCTGCCGGTTCGCCGGGCCCGGCGCCTGCGGCGGCTGCGACTGGCAGCACGTCACCCCCGAGGCCCAGCGCGGGCTCAAGGCGAAGGTGGTCACCGACCAGCTGCGCCGCATCGCCGGGATCGAGCGCGAGGTCGTCGTCGAGGAACTGCCCGACGCGCCCGGCGGGCTCGGCTGGCGCACCCGGGTGCGGTTCGCGGTGGACGCGGACGGGAACCCGGGGCTGCGCCGCCACCGCTCCCACGACATCGAACCCGTCGACCGCTGCCTCATCGCCCACCCCGGCGTCAGCGAACTGGGCGTCACCGAACTGCCCTGGCCGGGCGTGCGCGAGGTCGAGGCGGTGGCCGCGGCCGAACGGGCCGACCGGGCGATCGTGGTCACCCCGACCGGGGCCAAGCTGGGCACCCTGCCCGAGCTGAAGGCCTCCAGCGCGGTGCTGCGCCGCTTCAAGGGCGGTCGCATCCAGCAGGTGCGCGGCCGGCGCGGGGTCCGCGAGATCGTCGACGGCCGCGAGTTCCGGGTGGGCGCGGGCGGGTTCTGGCAGGTGCATCCGGCCGCCGCCCGGGTGCTCACCGCGGCGGTGCTGGGCGCGCTCGTCCCCAAGCCCGGTGAGACCGCGATGGACCTGTACTGCGGCGCCGGACTGTTCACCGCCGCGCTGGCCGAGGCGGTCGGCCCGGAGGGGCGTGCCATGGGCGTGGAGAACGGCACCGACGCGGTGCGCGACGCCCGGTACAACCTGCGCGATCTGGAGCAGGTGCGGATCGAGCAGAACGACGTGGCCGCCCAGCTGCGCGAGTGGGCCGACGTGCGGGCCGACGTCGTCGCCCTGGACCCGCCCCGGGCCGGCGCCGGCGCCGAGGTGGTCCGGTCGATCGCCGGGACCCGCCCGCGCGCGGTGGCCTACGTGTCGTGCGACCCGGCCACGCTCGCCCGCGACCTGGCCGAGTTCGAGCGCGTCGGGTACCGGCTGACGGGCCTGCGCGCCTTCGACGCCTTCCCGATGACCCACCACGTGGAGTGCCTCGCGGTGCTGGAGCCGGTCAACCCGGCCCGTCGCCACCGCGAACCGCGGGACTAGGCGGCCGGTACGACCGGCACGTGTTCCAACGCCCTTCCGTGCCGTCGGGGATCGACGCGGCGGCCGAAGGCTCCCGTTCTCCGGGCGTGCCGAGCACGAACCGGCGCGGGGTTCGAAGAACACGCCCCGCGCCGTGCGCCGGGCCGGGGGACCGGCGCACGGTCCGGTGTCACCGCCCGGCGAGATCGGCCAGCACCGCGGCGGCCGCCCGGTCCCCGCTGACCATCGCCCCCTGGAGCGAGGGCGTGTCGCGGTGGTCCCCGGCCACGTACAGGCCCTTCTCCAGTCGGACGGGGCGGCGCAGATCGCCCATCGGCGGCGGCGCCGCGGGCAGGGCGTCCGGTACGTGCACCGTGTCCACGTGTTCCCAGTCGCCGCCGTCCGTTCCCAGGATCCGGGCCGCCTCGGCGCGGACCTCCGCCTCGGAGGGCTGTTCGGGGCCGACGGTCGAGGAGGCGATCAGGGCCCGTCCGGGAGGCGCGTAGGACGGAACGGTGGCCGTCATCACCATGACGCCGCTCAGCCGGGTCCCGCCCCGCTCGGAACGCCCGTCCACGTGCAGCAGCGGGTCCTCGTACCGCCGCGCGGGCCGGGAGTGGAAGTAGGTGGTGGCGGGACGGAGGGTCGGCGCGGGGAGCGAGGGCAGCAGTCGGGTGACCGCGCCCGGCCCGACCGCGACCACGACCGCCCGGGCCCTGACGGATCCGGCGTCGGTCCGCACCCGTCCGAGGGCGACTTCGCGCACGGGCGTTCCCAGGATGATCCGTGTGCCGCCGGTCCGTGCCGCGAGCTGTTCGGTCACGGCCCGGACGCCCGCTTCGGGCACGGCCAGTCGGCCGCGGGCGAAACTGCGCCACACCAGGTCGTTGACCCGGCTGGACGTGCTCAGGGACTCGTCGAGGAAGACACCGGTCAGGAAGGGGCGCACCAGGGTGTTCACGGCCCGTACGCCCAGGCCGCTCCGGCGCAGCGCCGTCAGGGTGTCGGTCTCGGGACGCCTCTTGATCCGGTCCGACGGCTCCAGCGCGTCGGCGCCCACCATGCGCAGCAGGCGCACGAGGTCCGAGGGTCGCACGACGGAGCCCGAGAGCAGCGACAGGGCCGACAGGGCACCGGAGGGCGACACCTCCAGTCGCAGGAGTCCGCGGTCGGTGCGCACGGCGATCCCCTTGGGGAACGCGTGCAGGCGCAGGGCGTCCAGGTCCAGGTGACGGCGGACCGCCGGGTAGGCGGTGTTGAGCACCTGGAAGCCCCGGTCGAGCACATGGCCGTCCCGCACGGTGCTGCGGACGCGTCCCCCCACGCTCTCCTCCGCTTCCAGCACGGTCACGTCGAGGCCCCATGCCGCCAGGTCGGCCGCGGCCACCAGCCCGGCCACCCCTGCTCCCACGATCACGACGTCACAGCGTTCGGGCAGGTCGCTCATGCGGAACAGCCTAGGTCGGCCCCGGCCTCCCGGCGCGTCCTCGCCCCGGCGAGCCGTGAGAAGGGCGCCGCCGGTCGGCCTCGGAGCGGCCACCGCGCGGTCGGCCCGCGCGGGGTAGTCTCGGCGGCGAGAGGGAGGATCACCATGGCAGAACAGGGCAGGGTCCCCGGGACCGCTCACCCCATCACCGTCCGACCCGCCGACACGCGCGTGGTCGCACGGGTCGGCGACCGCGTCATCGCCGACACCACGGCGGCGTTGACCCTGCGGGAGGCCTCCTACCCGCCGGTCCACTACCTTCCGCTCGCCGATGTGGACCCCGAGGTCCTGCGGTCGAGCCCGACCACCACCTACTGCCCCTACAAGGGGACCGCCACCTACCGCACGGTCACGGTCGACGGCACCGAGCTGGTCGACGCCCTGTGGGTCTACGAAGAGCCCTACCCCGCGGTCGCGGAGATCGCCGGGCACGCGGCCTTCTACCCCGACAAGGTCCAGGTCACCGCGCGGGGCCCGCGAGGGGTCAGTGCCGGCGCGGCGACGGCGTGCGCAGCACGGCCAGGCCCAGCACGAGCACGCCCAGTCCGATCCACGACACCGTCGCCAGGCGCTCGTGCAGCACCAGCACGCCCAGCAGCGCGGCGACCGCCGGTTCGGCGAGGGTCAGCGTGGTGGCCACCACCGCCGGGGTGTGCCGCAGCCCCCGACCGAACAGCCGGTAGGCGCAGAACACGGTGAACACCGCCAGGTACAGGGCGACCGCCGCCCCGCTCGCGGTGGCCAACCAGCCCGTGCCCAGGGCGAGGACGATCGGCAGGGCCACCAGGCCGCCGCCCAGGAACAGGGCGCCCATCACCGGGGAGGACCCGTGTCCGCCCCGGATGAGGCGTTCGGCGATGAGCGCGTAGGCGGAGTAGGAGAACCCCGCGGTCAACGCGGCCAGCACACCGAGCGGGCGCACCGGGTCGGCACCGCCCTCCGACCCCAGGACCAGTACCGCGCAGCCGATCACCGCCGCCGCGGTCGCCACGGCCCAGCGGACGTCGGGCCGCCTGCGGTCCGCCCACCAGGCCAACAGCCCGGAGAAGACCGGCGAGGAGCCCAGGGTGATCACGGTGGCGACGGCCACCCCGGCCTCGGCCGCGGCCGGATAGAAGGTCAGCGGATACCCGGCCACGGCCACGGCGCCCGCGGCGAGCAAGCGCCGGGTGGCCCGGTCGCTCCGGGTGATGAGCGACCAGGAGCCCCGGCCGGTCAGGAACAGCAGGAACCCGCCCAGGACGAGTCCGGTGGCGCCCACCGCCGCGGCGGGGGCCTGGGCGGGGCCCAGGGAGGCGGCGGTGCCGGTGGTGCCCCACAGGACGGCCGCGGCGAGGATCGGCAGGGGGCCCCGGAGCAGGGTCGGGGCGGGGGTCGTCGAAGAAAGGTCGTGCGACACGGTCGTGTTCTCTCCGTCATCGTGCGGTGGGGACGTCCGGTGCGGGCGCACGACGATGGCCGACCGCGCTGCGGTCGGGGACTCCTCAGGAACGGGGGAGTGCGGTGCGCCCGGTCAGGCGCACGGAGGGGGCAGCACGACGTGCCAGTGCGGGTTCTTCACGGAAGCCAGGGTAATGCACATCCGCTCATCGGATCTCTTTCCGGGCGGCGACGGCCGCGTCTAGTCTCACCGGATGACCGACACATGGAACCCCGACGCTCCCGGCGTCCTGCGCCTGCCCTCGGGGCGGCTGGTCCGGGGACGGCCGCTGGCCCGTCCCCTCCCCGAGGGTCCGACCCCCGACCTGGGCCTGTACCTGCTGGGTCACGCCCCGCCCTCGGTCCCCTGGGAGGGACGCTGGGTGCGCTGGCCCGACTTCCGCCTCCCCGCCGACCCCGAGTCCCTGTCCCGCGAGCTGACGGCGGCCTTGGAACGCGCCGCCGACGAACGCGTGGAGTTCGCCTGTCTGGGCGGTCGGGGGCGCACCGGCACCGCCCTGTCCTGCCTGGCCGTCCTCGACGGGGTCCCCCCGCAGGAGGCCGTCGCCTACGTGCGGGAGAACTACTCCCCGCACGCCGTCGAGACCCGCCGCCAAGAGCGCTTCGTCGCCGGGTTCGGTTCTGCGGTCTAACCCTCGTCCGTGGGGTGGTGGGTACGGCGGCGGGCCAGGTAGAGGACCAGACCGCCGCCGCCCAGGGCCAGGACCCCCGCCGTGACCAGCGCGGCCAGCGCGGCCCCGGTGATGGGCAGGCCCGAGGGCCCTGCTTCGGAGCCTTCGCCGTCGTCGGCGGCGGGCGCGGGGGGCGGTGAGGACTTCTCCGCGCCCTCGGGCGTCCCGTCGGCACCGTCGGTGCCCCCGTCAACGCCTCCGTCCGTCTCGTCCGCCGGAGGTTCGGTGCCCTCCTCCGACGGCTCCCGGGCGTCGTCGTCCCGTTCCTCGGCCGGCCCATCGGTCTCGGGGGCGTCCCGTTCACCGGTTCCGCCGGTGGGGCACTCCACGGCCACGGCGGCCATCGTGAGGTCGAACAGCTCGGTCTCGTCGACGGTGGCCACGACGGCGGTGTGGATCCGCCCCTCCCCGGTGTCGTCCCCGTCGGGCACCCGGTCGGTCACCGTGACCTCGGCGGTGCGTCCGTCGGGCAGCGTGACGTCGGTGGTCTCCCCGGTGTCCGACGGGGAGACGGTGGTGCCGAACACGGTGACGGTCCGTTCGTCCTCCGGGCCGGTCTCCCACGTGAGGTCACCGGAGAAGTCACAGGTGAGGGAGTTGTACAGCGGCCCGACCTCGACGGCGGGCACGTCGGCCCCGGGCAGCGCCAGGGTGAGCCCACCGAGTTCGGCGACCGCCTCCGCGCGTCCCTCCCCCGTCGCCGTGGTGTTGACCGACACCTGGGTGGGCCCCACCACCGACACCGGTCCGAGGAGGCCGCCGGGGTCGTTCCCGGTGTCGGCCGTCAGCCGTTCCCCGCCGACCTCGGAGCTGACGTAGATGGTGCCCCAGAGCCCTTCGACGCCGCCCTCACCCGGCGCGACGGACAGACCCACGAGGGTGCCGCTCGCCGTCGCCGGGAACGCCGGGGCGGCCAGGGCGGGCGCGATCGACACCGGAGCCGCGACGACGCCCAGGGCGGTCGCGCAGGCGACGGTACGGCGAAGACTCAACGGTTGTCCACCTCGCGGAAGGCCCGACGCGGCACGGCGCCGGGAATGTGACGGATGATCGCGAGTCTAAGGACCGTCCGGCAAAGCGACGGGAAAGTCCGCGCCGGCGCGCCGAGCCGTGTCGGCGCGGGTCAGGCGGGCGTCCGGTGGGAGGGGGCGCACGGGGGTGAATCCACGTCCCACGCCTGGTAAACGCCCTTCTCCAGTTCGGGGAAGACGGCGTCCCACGACTTCCCCGGGGCCGGTTCCGTGCTCGCGTCGGTGATGGGGATCTCCAGCTCCCGGGCCAGTTCCGGGGTGCTCATCTCCCCCGAGGCGATCCGGTCCCAGTGCCCGTGCACCACCGCCGACACCTCGTCGTGCGGCCGTTCGGTGAGGGCCCGTGCCACCTCCAGGTCGATGGGCGAGGCGGTCAGCTCGCTCAGGACGCCCGCCAGGGAGTCGGCCCGGTCCAGCCCTTCGAGGCCGTGCCGGGAGGTGACGGTGTCCACCACCCAGGCGATCACCGGGGTCCGTGCCTGACCGTTGGACCGGCAGAAGGAATCCCCGTAGGGACCGGTGTCCGATATCGCCATCCCCAGGGCCTTGCGCAGGAAGTCCAGGAACACGTACCCCTGCCAGTAGGCCCAGTCGGGGTCGAGGTCGTCGTAGAGGACCAATACCGGCCGGTCCGTCTCGGGAAGGGAGCGGTCGTAGTAGAGGGCGTCCTGCCACACCAGCGGCGCCCCCTCCCGGGCGGAGGCCGGAAGCTCCCCCAGGACCTCGGAGAGGGTGGAGTGCCAGTTCTCGGCCCAGGGCTCGTAACCGGGCAGCGGGCAGTAGGTCAGCCCGTCCAGTTCCAGGCAGGGGGCGGGCCCGTCGACCCCGTAGACCTCGTCGTCGGCGTACGACCGGTCCCAGGGGTTCGCCCGGTTCCCCTGGACGGTCACCCCGAACGCGCCGGCCCCCAGCACCACCGCCGTCACCGTGGACGTGACCAGGACCCGGCCCCGCCGACGGGCGCCCACGACCAGGGCCGTCAGCATGCCCGTCATCAGGAGCGTGTAGACCAGCGAGAACAGGGTCGGTTCGGCCAGGGACACGGAGGGGTTCTGAAAGGGGCTGATGACCTGCTGGGCGGCCGTCGTCGCCCGCGACACCGCGTTGTTGAACCGCTCCGACAGCAGGAAGCCGTTGTAGACCAGGTACACGGGCAGGCACAGGGCGACGATGATCAGCGGCAGGTACGACCGGGTCCACACGGACAGGAGGAGGGACGCCAGCGGACCGGCCGCCACCATCAGGAAGGGCACCGGCAGCGCGAAGGGACTGACGATCCCCACCGGACCCCCGGGGTCGTCCGTGTACATGAAGAGGGCGATCGCGCCCAGGAGGAGCCAGAGGGGCGGGAGCGCGGCCAGCGCCACCGACAGGGTTCGGCCGGTGCGCTCCAACGGGGTCGTGGAGGTGCCCGGATAACGTGCCTCGCGCACGGCCGAGGGGGTCACGGCGGCGAACCCGACGGCTCCCAAGAGCAGGCCGATGAGGGACAGGATGCTGTACCACTCCTCGACGGAGGAGGAGAACTCGTTGGACACCACCCAGACGTAGAGGGCGGTCAGCAGGGCTCCGGGGAGCAGGAACGGCCCGCGCACCAGCCGCAGTGTGTTGAACAGGGTCAGCCGGGCGAAGATGACGGTGCGCCTCACCGCCCCTCCGTCCCCGAGACGCCGATCAGCAGCAGGTAGGCGTCCTCCAGTGTGGGTTCCACCGCGGTGAAGGACGGTCCGGGCGCACCCGCCGTCTCCGGGGTCAGGACCCGGTGGCGCCCGTCGGGCAGCCGCCAGGAGGTGAGGCCGATCCCCGGATCCCCGGTGCCCTCCCACACGTGCCCCCGCGCGCGGTCGACCAGGTCGCCCGGGGCGCCGTCGAAGACGACGCGCCCCCCGTCCAGACACACGATGTGCCCGCACAGCGCGGCCACGTCCTCGATCTGGTGGGTGGACAGGACCACGGTGCTGCGCGTGGCCAGGTGCGAGACCAGGTTGCGGAACCGGATGCGCTGCTCGGGGTCCAGCCCCACCGTCGGCTCGTCCAGCAGCAACAGGTCGGGGTCGCCCATCAGGGCCGAGGCCAGGGCCAGGCGCTGTCGCATGCCCCCCGACAGTCGGCGCACCCGGCTGTGCCGCCGGTCGTACAGCCCCACCTGGCGCAGCACCCGGCGCACCTCGTCGTGTCGGGCCCGGCGCCCGCCCAACTCCTTGAGCACGGCCATGTAGTCGAGCAGCGCGAACGCGGTGAAGTGCGGGTAGAAGTCGGGGTTCTGCGGCAGGTAGCCGAGCCTGCGTCGGATCTCGGTGCGTTCGGTCGTCCTGCCCGGGTCGCGGCCGAGCAGCCGCAACTCACCGGAGGTGGGGTCCAGGTCGGTGGCCAGGCAACGCATGAGGGTCGTCTTGCCCGCGCCGTTGCGGCCCAGCAGACCGGTCACCCCCGGACCCAGGTCCAGGTCCACCCCGTCCAGGGCGGCCCGGGTGCCGTAGCGGCGGGTCACCCCGCGCAGGCGCACGGGCCCGGTGAGGGTGAGGCTCACGCGACCCTCACCCTGAACACGAGCGCGCCGACCAGGGTGGCCAGGAGCACGCCCCACCACATCTGCGCCTGCGGGGCGAACACCCCGAGGGGGACCCCCTGTCCGGACAGGGAGACCAGGATCAGGCCCAGCACCCACAGTCCGCCCACGACCCCGGAGGCCACGCTCAGGTGCATCATCCGGCCGAGCAGGAGGGAACCGGAGACCAGGGTCAGAGCCGGCAGCAACCAGAAGATCGCGTCCCAGGCGGTGACGGTGTGGGGCAGCAGCAGCCCCGCCCCGGTGCACAGCAGCAGCGCCGGTACCAGGACCGCGCAGGTGCGCAGGAAGAGCAGGCGCTGGCCGGCCATGGGCGTGACGGAGGCCAGGGTGTGCGCGGGGTCGATCCCCCGCCCGTAGGCCAGGGCCACCCCGACCAGGGGCACCACCGGTGCGAGGAAGACGAACATCAGGGAGCCGCGCGGCAGGGTGTGCGCGGCGGCCAGCGCCGCGATCAGCACCACCACGGTGGAGCCGAGCCAGGCCTGGTACAGGCGCGGCGTCGCGGCGAGCAGCTTGGCGGTCTCCGCGCGCAGTCCGGTGTGCGACAGCAGCGTCTCCACCACGCCCCGACGGGGGCGGTCGACGACGTCGCGGAGCGAGGCCCAACCGTCGGCCAGCCACTCCTCGTCGGCGGGCAGCATGGAACGGCAGGGTGGGCAGTGCATCAGATGGGCCTCCACCGACATCGCGGTGATCTCGTCGGTTCTTCGGGCCGCGTAGTCGTGTGCCTGGGCCGGGGTCAAGTGCCAACCGCTCATGACGTCAATGCCTCCCGTAGACGCGCCTTGGCGCGCATCACCCGTGTCTTGACGGTGCCTTCGGGGATCTGGAGTATCTGTGCGGCCTCTCTCACGGTGAGACCGTCCAGGATGGTCGCCTGGATGGCGGCCCGCAGTTCGGGGGACAGGGAGTGCAGCGCCGCGCCCAACGGTCCGTGCTCGATGTTGAGCAGCACCGTGTCCTCCGCGGAGGCGTCCCCGATGGTCTCGTAGGGTTCGGTCTCCAGTTCGCCGATCCATCGATTGGCCCGTTTGCGCAACTGGGAGATGAGCTGGCGGATGGCGATGGTCCACAACCAGGCGCCGGCGTCGGTGTCCCCCGGTCTGGGGGTGAAGGAGGCGGCGCTCTTCCACACGGCCAGGAAGGTCTCCTGGAGCGCCGCGTCGACCTGGTCGGGATCCGAGCACCGGTAGTTCAGACGGGCCCGCAACCAGGGGGCGTGTCGTCGGTGCAGGATCTCCAGGGCCTCCGCCTCGCCCGCGGCGATGGCGGTCAACAACACCGGGTCGGCGCTGTCGGGGCCGTAGGAGGGTACGCGGCGGCGTGCGCGTCGAAGCAGCTTCACGGTCGGGTTATCGCTCGTCGCTCGGTGGTCGGTTCACGGGAAGGGGGCCTTTTCGACGCTACCCGCGCGGCGAGGGGCGATCGTCCTCCGCGGTGGGAGAAAATGGGCCTTATGCGCCTGAGGATCTTCCTTGAGCCCCAGCAGGGGGCCACCTACGAGGACCAGCTCGCGGTCGCCCGCGCGACCGAGGAGGCCGGATTCGAGGCTCTTTTCCGCTCGGACCATTATCTGCGCATGGGCGATCGCTCCGGCGGCCTGCCCGGACCGACGGACGCGTGGATCACACTGGCGGGTCTGGCCCGGGAGACCTCGCGCGTCCGGTTGGGCACGCTGATGACGGCGGCGACCTTCCGCCACCCGGGGCCGTTGGCGATCGCGGTGGCCCAGGTGGACCGGATGAGCGGCGGCCGGGTGGAGTTCGGGTTCGGCGCGGGGTGGTTCGAGGAGGAGCACGCCGTCTACGGCATCCCGTTCCCCCGGACCGCACGGGAGCGTTTCGACCGCTATGAGGAGCAGCTGGACATCATCACCGGCCTGTGGTCCACACCGGTCGGGGAGACCTTTCGTTACGAGGGCGGGCACTATCGCCTGGCGGAGGGGCCCGCGTTGCCCAAGCCGTGGCAGACCCCCGGTCCGCCGGTGGTCATCGGCGGTACCGGTCCGCGCCGCACGCCCCGCCTGGCGGCCGTGTTCGCCGACGAGTACAACGTGCCGTTCTGCTCGGTGGCCGACACCGGGGCCGCCTTCGGGCGGACGCGGAAGGCCGTCGTGGACCTCGGGCGGACGAAGCCGATGGTCTACTCGGCGGCGCAGGTGCTGTGCGTGGGGCGCGACGAGGCGGAGATCGCCCGGCGGGCCGAGCGCATCGGCCGCGAGGTGGACGAGCTGCGACTGAACGGTCTGGCCGGGACGCCCGACGAGGTGGTGGAGAAGATCGGCCGGTTCGGTGAACTCGGCGCGGAGCGGATGTACCTGCAACTGCTCGACATGGCCGATCTGGAGCACCTGGAACTGGTGGCGGACCGGGTGGCGCCGCAGTTGGACTGAACGGGGGGCCGCCGACGGGGGGCCGGGGCCCTCCCGATAACTTGATATCGAGATACAAGTGGGATAACTTGATATCAAGATAAAAGAGGGTTCCCCCCGACCCGGGCCGGGCGCCCGGGTGTGTGACGTCGACCTCTCGACGTCGCCCGGCCCCGAGCATCACGGGCGTCCGCGCGCAGCGGACCGCCTGACCTGTGACGAGTGGTGTCGTCGCAGGTCATGGCCGCTTCCGAGAGGTCGGATACGGTCGGAGGACACCCCCGCGGCCCTCCGTCCACCCGGCGACCGGTTAGGGCGGCCTCAATAGGTCCCGCATCCGTCCCATGGGGCAGGATGCCAGGGACAAAGTGGCGAGATCAGGAGGCAGACACCGTGTCCGCGAACAGCTTCGGCGCCCGTGACACGTTGCGCGTTGGCGACGAGTCGTACGAGATCTTCCGGTTGGACGCCGTGGAGGGCTCCAACCGACTTCCCTACAGCCTGAAGGTCCTCCTGGAGAACCTTCTGCGCACCGAGGACGGCGCGAACGTCACCGCCGACCACATCCGCGCCCTGGGCGGCTGGGACCCCAAGGCCCAGCCCAACCAGGAGATCCAGTTCACCCCGGCCCGGGTGATCATGCAGGACTTCACCGGCGTTCCCTGTGTCGTCGACCTCGCCACCATGCGCGAGGCCGTCCGCGACCTGGGCGGCGACCCGGACAAGATCAACCCGCTCGCCCCCGCCGAGCTGGTGATCGACCACTCCGTCATCGTCGACCTGTTCGGTACCCCCGACGCGTTCGAGCGCAACGTCGAGATCGAGTACGAGCGCAACCAGGAGCGGTACAAGTTCCTGCGCTGGGGCCAGACCGCCTTCGACGAGTTCAAGGTCGTCCCGCCCGGCACCGGCATCGTGCACCAGGCCAACATCGAGCACCTGGCCCGCGTCACCATGAGCCGGGGCGGCCAGGCCTACCCCGACACCTGCGTCGGCACCGACTCGCACACCACCATGCAGAACGGCCTGGGCATCCTGGGCTGGGGCGTCGGCGGCATCGAGGCCGAGGCCGCCATGCTCGGCCAGTCGATCTCCATGCTCATCCCGCGCGTGGTCGGCTTCAAGCTGACCGGGCAGCTCAAGCCCGGCACCACCGCCACCGACCTCGTGCTCACCATCACCGAGCAGCTCCGTCGACACGGTGTGGTCGGCAAGTTCGTCGAGTTCTACGGCGACGGCGTCACCTCCGTGCCGCTGGCCAACCGCGCCACCATCGGCAACATGAGCCCCGAGTTCGGTTCCACCGCCGCGATCTTCCCGATCGACGACGAGACCATCCGGTACATGCGCCTGACCGGCCGCTCCGAGCAGCAGGTCGCCCTGACCGAGGCCTACGCCAAGGCCAACGGCTTCTGGCACGACCCCGCCGTCGAGCCCGAGTTCTCCGAGTACCTGGAGCTCGACCTGGGCGACGTCGTCCCGTCGATCGCCGGCCCCAAGCGCCCGCAGGACCGCATCGTCCTGACCGAGGCCAAGCAGACCTGGCGCCACGACGTGCGCGACTACGTCGAGGACGAGGTCGACGAGGCGGGCGAGGAGTCCTTCCCGGCCTCCGACGCCCCGGCCCAGGCCGCCAACGGCGCCCGGCCGCACAAGCCCGTCAAGGTCACCATGGCCGACGGCACCGAGACCGAGGTCGACCACGGCGCCGTCGTCATCGCCGCGATCACGTCCTGCACCAACACCTCCAACCCGTCGGTCATGCTGGGCGCCGCCCTGCTGGCCAAGAAGGCGGTGGAGAAGGGCCTGTCCCGCAAGCCGTGGGTCAAGACCTCCATGGCCCCGGGCTCCAAGGTCGTCACCGAGTACTACGAGCGCTCCGGCCTGACCCCGTACCTGGACAAGCTCGGCTTCAACCTGGTCGGCTACGGCTGCACCACCTGCATCGGCAACTCCGGCCCGCTGCCGGAGGAGATCTCCAAGGCCGTCCAGGACAACGACCTGGCCGTCACCGCGGTGCTGTCCGGCAACCGCAACTTCGAGGGCCGGATCAACCCGGACGTCAAGATGAACTACCTGGCCTCGCCGCCGCTGGTGGTCGCCTACGCCCTGGCCGGTTCCCTCGACGTGGACATCACCACCGAGCCCCTGGGCATCGGCAAGGACGGACAGCCGGTCTACCTGGCCGACATCTGGCCGACCGCCGAGGAGATCCAGGAGGTCATGGACTCCGCGATCGCCGCCGACATGTACGAGTCGGCCTACGCGGACGTCTTCGCCGGTGACGACCGGTGGCGCTCGCTGCCCACCCCGACCGGCAACACCTTCGAGTGGGAGGCGGAGTCCACCTACGTCCGCAAGCCCCCGTACTTCGAGGGCATGGACCAGAGCCCGTCCCCGGTCACCGACATCACCGGTGCCCGCGTTCTGGCCAAGCTGGGCGACTCGGTCACCACCGACCACATCTCCCCGGCCGGTGCCATCAAGCCGGGCACCCCGGCGGCCGATTACCTCAAGGCCCACGGTGTGGAGCGTCGCGACTTCAACTCCTATGGTTCCCGTCGCGGCAACCACGAGGTGATGATCCGCGGCACGTTCGCCAACATCCGCCTGCGCAACCAGATCGCGCCGGGCACCGAGGGCGGCTACACCCGCGACTTCACCCGGCCCGAGGGCCCGGTGTCGTTCATCTACGACGCCGCGCAGAACTACGCGGAGCAGGGCACCCCGCTGGTCGTCCTGGGCGGCAAGGAGTACGGCTCCGGCTCGTCCCGCGACTGGGCGGCCAAGGGCACCAGCCTGCTGGGCGTGCGCGCCGTCATCACCGAGTCCTACGAGCGCATCCACCGCTCCAACCTGATCGGCATGGGCGTCCTTCCCCTACAGTTCCCGGAGGGGCGGAGCGCGGACTCCCTCGGCCTGACCGGCGAGGAGACCTTCTCCATCACCGGCGTGACCGGGCTGAACGAGGGGCGCATCCCCGCCACGGTGAAGGTGAGCACCGACACCGGCGTCGAGTTCGACGCCGTGGTGCGCATCGACACCCCGGGTGAGGCCGACTACTACCGCAACGGCGGCATCCTGCAGTACGTGCTGCGCCAGCTGATCGCCCAGTAGCGGAAACGGTTCCCCGCTCGCGCGCCCGATCGGCGCGGGGCGCGGTCCAGGGGGCCGCCATCGTCCGAACGACGATGGCGGCCCCTTCTCCGTTTCCCCGCCCTTCGAGGCCGGACCGGCCATCGTCGCCGGTCGGAAGGGGTCGGTGCGGGGGAGACGAACGAGGATCCGCCCTACGGATGTCCGTAATGAGGTACTAGGCTCTGCCCATGCCCATCCCTCACCGTGCCCGCGGCCCTCTCCGCGCACTCCTCCTCACGGTGGCGCCGGCCCTGCTGCTCCTCTCTGCCCCCGCCGCGGCCGATACCGCCGATCCCACCCACTCCGGGCCCGCGACCGTCGGGCCACAGGCGACCTACGCCGAGCACTACGCCGGACTGCTGGCCGAGCACCCCGAGGGCGCGGCCGTGGTGGTGGACGGGGCCGTGGGCGGCCTGACGCCCCCCGAGGAGATGACCGACGCGCTGCACGGGACCTTCGCGTCCCTCGGGGTGCCCTATCACGTGGTGGTCACGCCCTTCCTCGGTGCGGGCAGCGACGCCGGCATGGACGAGATCCTGCCCGCCGTGCACGACCGACTCGGCGCGGACGGCCTCTACGTGATCCTGCCGCCGGAGGGCGGCGTCACCGAACTGCGCGCCTACGGGATCGACCTGTCGGTGGACGCCGGACGGGACGCCGTGTACGCCGCCGACGTGTACGGTTCCCCGGCCCACGAGGTCGCCCGGGTCATGGTCGAGGGAATGGCCGACCCCTCCTCGGTGGAGGCGGCGCGCGACGAGGAGGAGCCGCGGGAGGGGGCGCTGAGCGCCTTCCTGGACGACATCGACCCCACGCGTCACAACGGACCCGAGAACCTCGGTTTCCTGGTGGGGGCGGCGGGTGGCGCGATCCTGTGCGTGGGCGGTTGGGTCGCCTGGCGCCAGGGACGCCGCGGCCGACTCGTCGGGTCGATCGTGGCCGTCCTGGTCCCGCTGTCCCTGACCGGCGCGGCCGTCGCCTCCACCTACCAGTGGATGATGAGCGCGCCCGTCGGCGGGCACGAGGTGGCCGACGCCGAGGACTTGGTCCGGCTGGAGGCCCCCTACGTGGTGTCCACCGGGCGGGTCGAGGCCATCGCCGCCCATCTGGCCGAGGAACCGCTGTACGTCGACCCGATCATGCCCCTGCCACGGGAGGGCCTGGAGAGGGTGCCCGGGCTCCTCGCCGACGCCCCCGTGCCCGTGTACGCGGCGGTGGTGACGATGAACCACCACGATGAGGCCGAAGGCCACGCCGAGGTCCTGGCCGCCGCGCTGGCGTCGGTGGCCGAGGAGGACGGTGTGTACATCGTCGTCGGCTCCGGCATCATCGCACCCGATGTCGGGGCTGCCGCGCACGGGCTGGAGATCGACCCGTACACGCTGTGGTCCCCCATGGCCTTCAACGAGGGGGCCACCCCGGCCGCCGCCTTGGAGCAGGCCGTGGCCGACGTGGCGGAGATGGAGTTCACCCCGGGCGACGGGTACGAGCCGCTGTTCGCCGACGACGAGCCGCACCTGCCCGGTCCGCGCGGCGAACGCTACTGGTCGGGCGGGCTCGTCCCCGCGCTCCTGATCGTGGGTCCCTTCCTGGCCGCCTGCGCGATCGGCCTCACCTACCTCGCCGTCTTCCTGGCACGGGTTCGCGCCGCAGGGGCCGACCTCACGATCCGGAGCCCGCGCGCGCTGCGCCGCGTCGCGCTCCGTGAGACGGGTCTGCTGCGCGGACTGCTGGAGAGGGAGCCGGATCGGATCCCGACCCCCTTCATGGCGCAGGCGGAGGCCGCGCTCATGCTCATGGACCGTGATCCCGAAGGGCTCGACCTGCTCGGGGTCGCCGTACTGGCCCGCCGGGTGCTGGCCGTCGCCGACGACCCGGACGCCGAGACGGAGCCCTGTTCCGTCGACCCGCTGCACCCGTTCGCCGTCGAACGCGCGCGTTCCCGGATCGGCGGCGGTGGACGGACCCCCCTGTGCGGCGCGTGCGCGGAACTCCACGACTCCGAACGCGAGAAGCGGATGCTCCGACTCCGCACCCGGAGCACGGCGCACTCCTACCGGCGGGACCCGGACACCCCGTGGATCCGTCACCGCTTCGGGGCCCACCGGCCCGATCAGATGGTCGAACTGCTGCTCAAGGAGACGCGTGTCCACTGACCCCCGTGAGACGCCCGACCGCCCCTTCCGGGCGGCCCTGCGGGCGTCGGTACCGCTCATGATCCTGGCCGCGGTCCTGCTCGGCGGCCCCCCGGTCCTGGCCGCCGACACGGAGGCGCCCGCGAGCCCGGCGCAGGAGATCGCCGCCGCACTGGCCGAGTCCCCGGTCCTGGTGGACCCCGCCTACGAGGACGCCTTCTCCGTCGAGGCGCGCGAACGCACCGTGCGGCGGATCGAGGAGGGCGACCTGGACCTGTACGTCATCGTCGTCCCGCTCGTCGAGGGCGACCCCTGGGACGGGGACGCCTCGGCGCTCGCCTCGGCCGTCCACGACCGCATGGGCGGCGGCGAACGCCACTACCTGGTCTACGACCGTCGCGGCGACCTCGAAGGAGAGGACCTGGGCGGCGCCCCGGACGACCGGGGCCGGCCCGCCCTCTACGGCGCGCTCACCGCGAGCTACGTGACCATGGGCGGGCAGAGGACACTGCCCACGCTGGTGGACGCCGCCGTGGAGGCCGCCCTCTCCGACGATCCCGAGGCCGCCTACGAGGAGGCCCAGGAGGCCTACTACGACGAGATCGGGGGACCACCGGACGTCTCCGGTACCCCGGCCGGCGCGGCATGGATCCCCTGGGTCGCGGTCGCGGGGGCCCTCGTCCTGATCGGCCTGGCGGTCCCGCTGTACCGGATCGCCGTCCGTCCACGGGACCGTCGCCGCGCGTCCGCGCCCCTCACCCAGCACGCCGCGTTCGACAACGCCGACCGCGCCCGCCTGGAGTCCCTGGTCGAGCGCGGGGAACGCGACCTCATCGAACTGGGGGAGCGGCTCAGCGCCGACTCCGGTGCCGCCCGGGGGAATCTGTCCCGGGCCCTGGACGCCCGCGACGCCGCCGCGCGGGTGCACGACCGGATGATCGCCGAGGGGCCCACCCTGACCGACGCGGTCGGTGTGCTCGTCCTGCTGGACCTCGCCGAGGACGCCCTCGCGGGGTCGCGCACCCCGCGACGCCCCTGTTACGCCAACCCGCTGCACGGCAACGACACCGGGCAGATCCAGTGGCGCGAGTTCGGCGGCTCCCGCACGATCCGGGTGCCGCTGTGCCCGGAGTGCGCCCGCGCCGTGCGCGACCGGGTCCGCCCCACGGTGCTGCCCGCCGAGTACGAGGGGAGGTCCGTCCCCTACTACGAGGTGCCCGCCGAGGAGAGCGTGTGGGCCGCGACCGGGTACGGCGTCCTCACCGACGACCTGGTCGAGCGGATCCTGCGCGGTGCGCACCGACCCGCCCGCTGACCGGTCCATGACGGCGACGGGGTTCACGTGACCGCCGTTGCGGTGGGGACGGTGATCCGTCGTAAGGTGGTCCTGGAAAAGCGGTCGATTCGGACCCGACGGAACCCGCGATGTTCCTCGGTCCGTGAGACGGTCCCGGTCGCCCCGCCCTCGGGGCGCCACCGTGTGTCGGCGCCACGTACGCGTGTTCGCGATGTCCCTGCCCCGTTCATCCCGGTCGCACCGTTCGGGGAAGGCCCCGACCACCGCCCGGCGCATCACCGTCACCCCGGGCGGTCCGTGTTCGGAAAGGCATGATGTTGAACGACGCTGCGGACGACTCCGTCCTGGGCGGTTACCGCCTGGTGCGCTCCCTGGGGCGCGGCGGGTTCGGCGAGGTGTTCCTCGGTGAGGCCGAGGACGGCACCCGGGCCGCCGTGAAGGTACTGCACGCCTCCTGGGCGGGTGACGCGGACATGCGCCGCCGGTTCGCCGCCGAGGTGGAGCAGGCCCGGCGGGTGAGCGGGTTCTGTGTGGCGGCGATCCTGGACGCCGACCCCGAGGGCGAACGGCCCTGGATCGCCACCGAGTACATCGACGGCCCCACCCTCCAGCGCGCCGTCGCCGAGGAGGGACCGCGCCGAGGCGTGGAGTTGCAGCGGCTGGCGGTCAACACGGCGACGGCACTGGCGGCGGTCCACGCCGCCGGGGTGGTGCACCGGGACCTCAAACCCGACAACATCATGCTCGCCCCCGACGGCCCCCGGGTGATCGACTTCGGCATCGCCCGAGCCGTGGAGACCACCTCGGTGACCGCCAGCGGTGTGGTGGGCACCATCGGGTACATGGCGCCCGAACAGTTGGAGGGCGCCCGGCTCACCTCCGCCGTGGACGTCTTCTCCTGGGGCGCGGTGATGGTCTACGCGGCCACCGGCCAAGAGGCCTTCCAGGCCCCCACTCAGGCCTCGCGCATCGCCCGGATCCTCGGCGGCACGCCGGATCTGGGAGACCTGCCCGAACCCCTCCGGGGCATCGTCCACCGGTGTCTGGACAAGGACCCGGAGCGCAGACCGGACGCCTCGGCCCTGCTCACCCTGCTCATCGCCGGCCCGAACGGGGTGACCGCGGCCGGTCCGGGCGCCTCGGCCGCGCCCACGCTCGTCGCGCCGGTGGTGGACCCCACCCGGGTCGCCCCCGCGCCGGTGGTGGACCCCACCCGGGTGGCACCGCACCACGGCGTCGACCCCACGCGCTCCTACACGCGGGTCGCCCCGAGCCGGGCCCTTCCCGCCGCGCCGTCGCCCGCCCCCCACACCGGCCCCGGCACCCCGGTGCCCGTCCCGCCGTCCTACGCCGGTCCGGGCGCCGTCGGCGGGTCGGCCCGCCACACCGGCATCGGCGGTGTGCCCCCCTACCACTTCGTCGGGATCCGCTTCACCGACCCGGGCGCGCTCGCCGAGGCGATGCAGGCGAACTGGGGCGCCGCGGTCCGGGTGTTCGGCGACGCCACCGAGCGCGCCGCCCTGGGCGCCTGGCTCATGAACGACCTGGGCGACACGATCGTCGACCGCGCCCTGTTCCGGCGGCACGCCGACGACGCGAACCTCGCCCTGGCCTCCTTCATCGCCCAGCTCCGCCCCGATCTGCCGCCGGCCTTCCGCGGTCTGGGCGCCACCCTGCCCGAACTGGCCGAACTGTTCTCGGACCCGCGCCCGGTGATCACCGGGGCGCCGATGTCCAACGAGATGGCCCTGCTGGCCCGCCCCGCGGTCCTGCGGCTCATGGGCCTGCACCACGGCGCCGATCCGGGGGCGTACCAGCGCCTGGCCGACTCCCTGGACACCGCCGAGCACGCCGGCAACGCCTTCCATCAGGAGCTCACCGGCGGGCTCGCCGGGTGGCGGGCGGCCGTCCCCAACGTCAACCCCGCGCTCATCCTCACCTTCCTCCTGCATCCGGAACGGATGACACCGCCCTCCAACGGCGGTGACAACGGGGTGGGGGAGTGGATCGACATCCTGTGGCGGCGGGTGGACGCCTCGCCCGGACCGGTCGGCGTGGGCCACGCGGCCGCGATCTACGGCGCCCTCGCCACCCTTCAGGCGCTGGCCCGCCAGCGCCGTTACTGGGAGGAGCGCTACACCGAGGTCTCCACCGAACACGAGACGCTGCACGCCAAGGTCGAACAGCAGCAGCGCTTCTTCCGGATCCGCCGTTACTGCAACCACGCCCTCTTCTGTCTCCCCATCGGCCTGGTGCTCGACCTCTCCGGCCGGGCCGAGGTGCTCGGCGGGCTCCTCATCTCGGTGGCCGTTCTCGCGTTCTGCGTCTCGGTCGTGCTCTCGATGGTCCTACGGGTCGGTTACGGCGATCCGGTCCGTCGCGGGCAGCGGGTGATGGAGCTGAACAACGCCGCCGCCCGCCTTCCCGAACTCACCTCCGGTGTGGAGCGCATCCGCGCCGACCTGCTCCACGCCCGCCGACTCACCGGCGGCTGACCGGGTCCCGCGTCCGGTGCCCTCCTCGTTCCCGGCCCCTCTCACGCACCGCTCTCCGCCCACGGGCGGGGGGCGGTCTCCGTGGCCAGGGCCGACAGTCGGGCCACGACCGCGGCGCGGGCCAGCCGGTAGGGTCCCTCCAGGTCGTCCTCCAGCAGGGAGTCGGAGTTGGCGGTCTCCAGGAACGAGGCCAGCTCGAACACCAGCAGGTCCACGTCGGTGTCGGCGGCCAGCTCACCCAGCTGCACGGCGTCCGTGGCGCCGCGGGTGAGCAGGTCGCGCCATTCGCCGCGGATCCGCGCCAGGGCGTCGCGCACCCGCCCGGGGCGGGACTCGAACTCGGCGTTGACGGTGTAGAAGAAGCAGCCCCCCGGGAACACCCGTCCGCGCGAGTACTCCGACCAGTTCTCGAAGAGCCGCCACAGCCTTTCGAGGCCGGGGCGGGCCTCCATGGCCCCGATCGCCACGTGGTCGGCGAAGATGCGCCGACCGGCCCGTATCGCGGCCAGTTGCAGCTCCTCCTTGGAGCCGAAGTGGGCGAACACCCCGCTCTTGCTCACCTGGAGTTCCTTGGCCAGACGGCCCAGGGAGAGCCCCTCCAGCCCCTCCACCGAGGCGATGTCCACCGCGCGGCGCAGCACGGCGCGCCGGGTCTGGTCGCCCCGCTGCACACGGCCGTCGGTCCGAGTCCTCATGCGCGCCTCCCGCACCGTCCCTCGCCGGACGGTCCTTGTTCGAACGACAGGTCGGTTACAAGGCCAGAATAGCCGCTACTTGACGGCGGCCTCCTTCCAAACAAATAATACGATCGTTCGTATAGTTTGTGGACCGGAGAAGATCATGAGCGCAGTCAAGCGACTTCCCCTCATCGGTGCCGCCGTCAACGCGCTGGCGCTGCCCGCCCCGCGCCTGACCGGAGCACTGACCCGCAGGATGTGGGCGGCCCCCGGCCCGCCCCGTTCGATCCCGGAGGAGGACCGGGAGCTGCACGAGAGCGCCGACACCGCGACGATCCGCGTCGGCCGTTGGGACGTGACCACCTACGCCTGGGGCGACACCACCCGCCCCGTCCTTCTCGCCCACGGGTGGCGCTCGCGGTCCCTGCGCTTCGCCCCGCTCATCCGACGCCTGGTCGACCTCGGGTACGGCCCGGTGTCCTGGGACGCCCCCGGCCACGGGGCGACGCCCGGGCCGGTGGGGACCATCCTCGACGCGCTCCGGATCCAGCGACTCCTCCAGGAGCGACACGGCCGCTTCCACGCCGTCGTCGCCCACTCGATGGGCGTGCCCTTCGCGGTCCACGCCCTGCGCGAGGGCGTGGAGGCCGACCGGGTGGTCCTCCTGTCCGGGGTGTCGGACTTCGACTACCTCCTCACGGCGTTCTCCGACGCCCTGCGGCTGAGCCCCCGCGCCCGGGGGGCGCTGCGCACGGCGGTGGAACGCCACTACTTCGAGGCGGACCCGACGGTGTGGGAACGCTTCTCCACCACCCACCGGATCGACACGCTCGACCGGCCCTTCCTGCTCCTGCACGACGACACCGACGAGGTCGTGCCCTTCGCGCACTCCCTGCGCACCCTCGAACACCTCGGCGAACGGGGGCGGATGATCGCCACCACCGGCCTCGGTCACAGCGGCGCCCTCGCCGTGGGAGAGCACCTGGACGCCATCACCTCCTTCGTCCAGGGGACCGACCTGCCCGCGCACGCCCTCGGAAGATGACGGACCGCGTCCGATCCGCGCCACCGACCCGAACAAGGAGATTCCCATGACCACCCCTCACCCGATCGACCTGGAGGTCCTCGCCGTCACCGCTCCGCGCGTGGCCGGAGAACGGGCCCTGCGCCTGTGGAGCGACCCCGGTGACACCCCCCTGGTCGACCGCGACCGCGACGTGCACGATCGCGCCCGCGTCGACCACTTCGGCCATCAGGGGTGGCGGGTCGCCACGTACACCTGGGGCGAGGGGGCCCGCCCCGTACTCCTGGTCCACGGCTGGGGTTCGCGCGCCTCCCGGATGGCCCCGCTCGTGCGCGCCCTCACCGGGGCCGGACACACCGTCGTCTCCTGGGACGCGCCCGGCCACGGGGCCACCGGCGGCCCGGCCGGCACCGTCCTGGACGCCCTGGCCATCGCCCGCCGGCTCCAGGAGCGCCACGGCGACTTCGCGGCCGTGGTCGGCCACTCCCTGGGCGGGCTGTTCGCCACCCACCTGGTGCGGGAGGGGATCCGGGCCGACCGTCTGGTCCTGCTGTCGGCGATGGCCGACTTCGAGGCCACCGTGGACGGCTTCGTCACCGCCTTCGGCTGGGGTCCCCGAGTGAACAAGGCCCTGCGCCGGGCCATCGAGGACGCCTTCTTCGCCGGGGACCGGGACATCTGGGAACGCTTCTCCACCGACCGCGACGCCGAGACCCTGAAGGCGCCCGTGCTGTTGTTCCACGATGTCGACGACCCGGTGATCTCCCACGCCGAGTCCCTGCGCGTCCTCTCCGCGATGGGGGCGGGCACCAGGCTGGTCAGCACGGTCGGCCTCGGGCACAACCGCATCCTCACCGACCCCGACGTCCTGGACCGGATCACCGACTTCCTCGCCCCCGTTCCGGTCGGGGTGGGCTGACCCCCTCACGCCCCCCGGGGGTTGTCGACGATGACGTCGGCGTGCTCCCGGGGGCGTTCCGCCGCGTAGAAGACCGCCTCCTGCTCGGCCCAGACCCGCCGGTAGGGGGCGTAGACGGCGGCGTCCCCCCGAGCGTCCAGCCGGCGGGCGCGCACCGCGTCGGGGGCCGCGACCCACACCGACAGGTCCAGGTACGGTCGCGCGATCCGGGCGCCCGAGCCGCATCCCTCCACCACCAGGACCCCGCCGTCCGCCACCTCCGACGGGACCGGTACGCGCGCGGCGGTGAACTCCCCGCGCTCCCAGTCGTAGCGGTGCCACGACGCCGGGCGGCCGTCGCGCAGCGGCTCCAACACCCAGGACACGAGCAGTTCCGGAGCCCGGGCCAGCCCGTGCCACCCGGGGTAGAGGTCCTCCATCGACAACACGGCCGCCGGGACGCCCCGCGCCTCCAGCTCCGCGCGCAGCCGCCCGGCCACCGTGCTCTTGCCGGAACCGGACCGGCCCTCGACGACCACGACCCGCGCGCGGCCCCGTCCGGAACCCTCCGCGACGGTCTCGGCCAGCCGGGCGACCCACCCGGCCCGGTCGGTGTCCACACGCGTTACGGTCACCTTCGGACCTTAACGTGCTCAGGTGGGCGGTTTCCGCTTGCGTTCAATCCTTGTAGCATTCGACGCACGAGGCACGCCCGTGCCGTGCCGATGACCGATCGAAGGGGACGCCCGGTGACCGACACCGCAGTGACACCGGGGTCCCAGTCCGCCCTGCGCCAGGCCAACGAACGTCGCGTCGTCGAGGTGCTGCGCCGCGACGGCACCCGTACCCAGGCCGAACTGGCCCGAGCCACCGGCCTGTCCGCCGCCAGCGTCTCCAACATCGTGCGCGGACTGCGCGCCGCGGGCACGGTGGCGGTCCACGACACCTCCTCCAACGGTCGTCGGGCCCGCGCCGTCACCCTGGTGCGCCCGCCCGGCACGGTGGTGGCCGTCGATTTCACCGCCGAGCGCGTCACGGTCGCCATCGGCGACAGCGAGGGCAACATGCTGGCCCGCGAGGAGATCGACTACGACGTGGCGGCCGATCCCGACCGGGGGGTGCGCCGCGCCTCCTGGTTGGTCGAGACCACGCTGGTGCGCGCCCGCGTCGACCTGTCCACGGTGGCCTCCGTGGTGGCGTCGGTGCCCGGACCGATCGATCCGCACAGCGGCGAGGTCGGCGGCATCTCCTGCGTTCCCCGATGGGCGGGCTTCCGCCCGGCCGAGGCGCTGTCCGAGCGGCTGGGCGTCCCGGTCGTCGCGGAGAACGACGCCAACCTCGCGGTCCTGGCCGAGTTGCACAAGGGCGCCGGTCAGGGATCCGAACACCTCGTCCACCTGATCATCAGCGACGGGGTGGGCGCGGGCATCATCGTCTCGGGCGGACTGTTCCGCGGGGCCGGCGGCACCGCCGGGGAGATCGGGCACATCGCGCTGGACCCCCGGGGCCAGGTGTGCCGGTGCGGCAACCGGGGCTGCCTGGAGACGTTCGTCGGGGCCGGCTACCTCATGGACATGCTGCCCCAGAACAGCTACGTCGCCCACGACCCCGGTCCGGCCGGGGTCGACGACCTGGTGGGCGCCGCCCGCTCCGGCGACCCGGGCTGCCGGCGCATCATCGCCGAGGCGGGCACGGCGCTGGGCCAGGGCGTGGCGATCATGGCGAACCTGTTCAACCCCGACCGGGTCATCGTGGGCGGCGGGTTGGCCGAGGCGGGCGAGCTGCTGCTCGACCCGATGCGCCGGGCGATGGAGCTGGGAGCCCTGGGCAGTGCCCTGTCCCGGCTGGACCTGGTGCCGAGCGCGCTGGGCCGGGACGCGTCCCTGTACGGGGCCCTGCGCATGGCCGCGCAGAGCGCCCACTGAACGACGCACCGTCACGAAAAACCCTCCCTTGGGGTTCTCCTGGTGAAGGTTTGTGCTGCCCGTGCGTGTTCGATCATGTTCTTTCCGCGCATGCTGAGAGGGTGACCCATCGAGGGAAGCCCCTCTGACCTGCGCTTTCTTTGTCTTTAGAGTATGAACGCAATATCCGTGATGTTTCGGTTATGTGTTCAGGAGTTGACGACAAGGCTGCGCCGGGGGTCTACTTCACACCATCACTCGCGAGTTCACATCCGTCCCCCGTTACGAAAGGTGCAGCGTTGAGTACACGCACCGTCCACCAGCGCACGGTCGTCGGCGGCCTCGCCGCCGCCGGCGCCGCTCTGACCCTGCTCGTCTCCGGTTGTGGTTCGCTCACCACCTCGGGCGAGGACGCCGAGAGGGAGACCCACACCGTCGAGGAGGGCTTCCACGTCGGCCTCCTGCTCCCCGAGCTCCAGACCGCCCGCTACGAGGCGTTCGACAAGCCCTTCTTCGAGGAGGCGCTCACCGAGCTCTGCCCCAACTGCGAACTGTCCTACGCCAACGCCGACCAGGACGTCGACGAGCAGCAGACCCAGGCCCAGGCCATGCTCACCGACGGGGTGGACGTGCTGGTCCTGGACGCGGTCGACTCCGCGGCCGCCGCCGGCACCGTCAGTGAGGCCAAGGCCCAGGGCGTCCCCGTGGTCGCCTACGACCGCCTCGCCCAAGGCGGCGTGGACATGTACGTCTCCTTCGACAACCACCGCGTCGGCCAGGTCCAGGCCGAGGCGCTGATCGCCGCTCTGGAGGAGGAGGGCACCGCCGGTGAAGGCCAGATCGTCATGATCAACGGCTCGCCCACCGACCCCAACGCCGCCGACTTCAAGGCCGGCGCCCACGAGATCTTCGAGGGCCAGGTCGACATCGGCCAGGAGTTCGACACCCCGGACTGGTCCCCGGACCAGGCCAACTCCCAGATGGAGGGCGCCATCACCGCCCTGGGCGTCGACGAGATCATCGGTGTCTACTCCGCCAACGACGGCATGGCCTCGGGCATCATCTCCGCGCTCCGCAGCGCCGGCGTCGACGTCGACGACCTGCCGCCGGTCACCGGTCAGGACGCCGAACTCGCCGGCATCCAGCGCATCATCGCCGGTGAGCAGTACATGACCGTCTACAAGGCCATCAAGCCGGAGGCGCAGATCGCCGCCGCCATGGCCGTGGCCCTGGCCACCGACACCGACCCCGACCTCGGCGAGTACAGGCTCACCGACGTGGAGGACGCCAACGGCGAGACGGTCCCCGCGGTCCTGCTGGAGCCCATCGCGGTCACCGAGGAGAACGTCGGCGACACCGTCGTCTCGGACGGGATCTACTCCATCGAGGAGATCTGCACCGACGACTACGCCGACACGGATTTCTGCCAGGAAGCCCTCTAGGCACGGTGCGACGCCCCGACGGGGCGGGCGGGCCCCCGCCGCCCGCCCGCCCCGCCCCGGGACGAGAGAAGAGATAACGAACGCATGAGTACACCAGTCCTGGAACTGTCCGGGATCTCCAAGACCTTCGGGGCGGTCCGCGCGCTCAGCGACGTCGACTTCCAGGTCGCCGAGGGAGAGGTCGTCGCTCTCCTGGGTGACAACGGCGCCGGTAAATCCACGCTGGTCAAGGTCATCTCCGGAGCCCACCCCGCGGACGCCGGTGGAGTCATCCGCTGGGACGGCCGCCAGGTCGGCATCAATTCCCCCTCCGACGCCCAACGTCTGGGGATCGCGACCATCTACCAGGACCTCGCCCTGTGCGACAACCTGGACATCGTCGCCAATCTGTTCCTGGGCAACGAGAAGCTGCACTTCCCCGGCACCCTCGACGAGGTCGAGATGGAGAGCCGGGCCATGGAACTCCTCGACTCCCTGTCGGTGCGCATCCCCAGCCTGCGCGTGCCGGTCGCCTCCCTCTCCGGAGGTCAGCGCCAGATCATCGCCATCGCCCGCTCCCTCCTGGGCCAGCCGCGCGTGGTGATGCTCGACGAGCCCACCGCCGCCCTCGGCGTCGCCCAGACCGCCCAGGTCCTGGACCTCATCGAGCGACTGCGCGACCAGGGCCACGGCGTCGTCCTGATCAGCCACAACATGGCCGACGTCCGCGCGGTCGCCGACCGCGCCGTGGTGCTGCGGCTGGGCCGCAACGCCGGAGACTTCCCCATCGCGGAGACCAGCTACGAAGAGATCGTGGCCGCCATCACCGGTGCCGCCGACAACCCGGTCAGCCGCCGCTCCGAGCGCACCGGTTCCTCGGCCCTGGCCACGGAGGACAAGTGATGACCCAGCAGACCCCGGTATCCAAGGCGTCAGGTGAGGGCGGAGCCGCACCGGCCGAACCCATGCGCGACCCCCGGCTCCTGACCACGGTCGCCTCGCCCAAGGGCTGGCTCGACGCGCTGCGCCGTAGGCTGCGCGGCGGCGAACTGGGTCCGATCCCCGTCATCGTGGGGCTGCTGCTGATCGCCGTCGTCTTCCAGTCGATGAACGATCGGTTCCTGTCGCCGCAGAACCTGTCCAACCTCACCGTCCAGATCGCCGCCATCGGTCTGATGACCACCGGCGTCATCATGGTCCTGCTGCTGGGCGAGATCGACCTGTCCATCGGCTCGGTCGCCGGTCTGTCCGCGGCCGTTCTGGCGGTGCTCGCGGTCAAGCAGGGCTTTCCCGAATGGGGCGCCATCGCCGCCGCGATCGGCGTCGGTCTGCTCATCGGCCTGGTCCACGGCACCGTCTTCGCCAAACTCGGGGTGCCGGCGTTCGTGGTCACCCTGGCGGGTCTGCTGGGCTGGCAGGGCGTGCACCTGTACCTGATGGGCTCCGACGGCACCATCAACACCAGCCCCAACGGGGCGATCGCGATGCTCACCCAGACCTACTTCGTCCCGTTCATGGGCTGGGCGATCGCGGCCATCACCGTGATCCTGTACACGATCTCGGTGTTCGTGGTCGAGCGGAGCCGCCGACGGGCCCGCCTGCCCTACAAGCCGCCGAGCGAGATCGTCTTCCGGGCCGCGCTGCTGTCCCTGCCGATCCTGGGCGGGGTGTGGGTGCTCAACCAGTACAAGGGCGTTCCGCTGGCCTTCCTCATCTTCGTGGGCTTCGTGGTCGTCCTGGACCTGGTCCTGCGCAAGACCCGCTACGGCCGCATGGTGTACGCGGTCGGCGGCAACGCCGAGGCGGCCCGGCGCGCCGGCATCAACGTCGACCTCATCCGGATCTCCGTGTTCGGCATCGCCTCCACGTTGGCGGCCCTGGGCGGCATCATGCTCGTCTCGCGCAACTTCGCGGCGAGCGTGTCCACCGGTGGCGGCGCGGAGCTCATGATGGCGATCGCCGCCGCGGTCATCGGCGGTACCAGCCTCTTCGGCGGTCGGGGCAACGCCTACTCGGCGCTGCTGGGCGGCCTGGTGCTCGGCGCGATCACCTCCGGTCTGCTGCTGCTCCAGATGGACACCTCGGTGCGCTTCATGATCACCGCGGCGGTCCTGCTGATCGCGGTCATCATCGACGCGATCTCCCGGCGTGGACGCAAGTCCCACGCCAGGGGCGGTGCCTGACACCCGGATCCTCCACTCCCTCCCGGAAAGGGGCGGCGCCCACTCCCCGCCGCCCCCGCCCCGGTCCGGCCCCGGTAGCCGGACCGGGGCCTCGTCGTGTCCGGGGCACCCGAACGCGCCGACCATCGGCCCATCGCGGTGATGTCGCAGGTCCTGGGCTTGCAGGGGCGAAGGTCCCGGTCGGTGGGGGTGCCCGAACCCTTCGCGACGGTACCGCTGGGTTCGCCGCGAACACCACCGTCCGCACGGGGTCGTACACGGGGCAACACGCGTACGCCCCTTCTCGCCGTGCCCGGAACACGGCCGGGTGTCCGGTGCGGGCGCGAACCAAGAGAGCGGGAGGCATGCGAAGGATCCTCGTCGTCGGCGCCGGGCAGTCCGGTCTCCAACTCGCCCTCGGCCTGCCGGCCGAGGGCTACGACGTCACCCTGGTCTCTCCGAGCGGGCCGGCGGAGATCCGCGCCGGACGGATCACCTCCACCCAGTGCCTTTTCGGGCCCGCGCTGCGCCGGGAGCGCCGGCACGGCCCGGCCTTCCGGGACGACCGGGCACCCGAGGTCCACGGCGTCGGCCTGAGCGTGGCCGACCCCACCGGCGCGGACCTCCCCGACGGCCCCGTGCTCGCCCGCACCGCCGTCCCCGGCGCGGGCGAGGTGTCCAGCCTGCCCACGCTGTCCCTGAACGGTCCCTGCGACGCCCTCATGGTCGAGGCGGTGCCCGGGGGACCCCTGGACCGTCCGCTGCCCGCCACGGCCCGCGCCGAGGAGGTCCTGGGCCACCTGCCGCGGGTGGTGCGCCGCTACGCGCCCTGGGAGTACGAGCGGTTCGCCCCGGCGCGGCCCGCCGACCCGATGGCCGCGCTCACCGGCGGACACACGCCCGTGGTCCGCGTTCCCGTCGCGCGCCTCGACGGCGGCGCCCCGATCCTGGGCATGGCCGACACCGTGGTCGCCACCGACCCCATCACCGCCCAGGGCGCCGACACGGCCTCCCGGCCGCCGACGTCCACCGCCGCGTGATCGTCGACCACGGCACGCGCCCCTTCGACGAACGGTTCATGCGCGAGACGTTCGCCGAGTACCGGCGGCGGGCCCGTCAGGTCGTCGCGTGGAGCCGGGTGATGCTCTCGGGCCCGCCGCACGTGTGGGAGCCGTACCGGTTGGCCGCGCGCCACCGGGCCACCGTCGACCGGTTCGCGAACTCCTTCGCCGACCCCACCGGGCTCATCGAGTGGTTCCCGCACCCGGAGCGGGCGATGGAGTACATCGACGGTGTGCCGGACCCCGCGCCGGTCGCCGGTACCGCGCGCTGACCGCGTCCGGCGGCGGTCGCGCGGGCGGACGCGGAACGTCCTCCGTCCCCACCTCGTGATCCCGGTCGGAGAGGTGGGGGTGTAGCGTCGCACCCCGTGCTCCCGGAATTCTTCTCACCCACCGGCCACGGGGTGCTCCCCGCGGGCGACACGTGGACGTTCGTGATCGCCGCCGCCCTCGCCGTCATCGCCGGGGCGGCCGTGCAGAGCACCGTCGGGCTGGGCCTCGGACTGGTCGCCGCGCCCGTCCTGTCCCTGCTGGACCCCACCCTCATGCCCGGGGCCCTCCTGGTCACCGTCATCGTCCTGCCGATCCTCACGCTGTTCCAGGAGTACCGCCACGTGGACTGGCGCGGCATCGCCTGGGGGCTGCCCGCCCGCCTGCCCGGGACGGTCCTGGCGGTGTGGGTGGTCGCCGTCCTGCCGCCCCGGGCCCTGGCGGGAATGGTCGGCGTGATGGTGCTCGTCGCCGTCGGCCTGTCCCTGCGCTCCTTCCGGGTGCGCATCACCCCCGCCTCGCTCGTCACCGCGGGCGCGCTGTCGGGCTTCGCGGGCACCGCCACCTCCGTCGGCGGCCCGCCCATGGCCCTGCTCTACCAGTACGAGGAACCCGCCAGGGTCCGCGCGACGCTCGCCGCGTTCTTCCTGTTCGGCGGCGCCCTCTCGCTGTTCGCGCTCGCCGTCGGCGGTCAGCTCGACACCCGGATCGTCGTGGTGGGGCTCACGGCGATCCCGTTGGTCGTGATCGGGTTCGGGGCCGGCGTCTTCCTGCGCCGCAGGGTCAACGCCGCGCGACTGCGCGTCGGCATGCTCGTCGTGGTGACCGCCTCCGCGTTCGCGCTGCTGGTCCAGGCGGTTCTGAGATAGCCTCTGCCGGGGTGATCGGTCGGCGGAAGCCGCTCTCGAAAGCGGGTAATGTACGCCGAAAACCGTGGCACGGGGCAACGTTCCCATGGTTCGACGTCCGCCCGACGTGGGAACGGCGACGCACGGGCACCCCACCGGTGCGCGGCCCACGCCGAGTCCGGGCGGGACCCGTGGACGTAGGACCATAAACTCGGGTATGTATACCTGCCGGTAGCCGACGCCGACCCACGTCAGGGGTCGGGCGCGGCACACTGAACCGACACGCTGGACGAGGGGACTGACGAGACAGTGACACTGTTCGAGTCGATGCACAATCCGGAAGCCCTCAAGAGGCTTCCGGCCGATCAGCTCCCGGTCCTGGCCCAGGAGATCCGGGACTTCCTGGTCGAGTCCTGCTCGCAGACCGGCGGGCACCTCGGTCCCAGCCTCGGCGTCGTCGAGCTCACGATCGCGCTGCATCGCGTCTTCGACTCCCCCAAGGACCCGATCCTCTTCGACACGGGACACCAGGCCTACGCCCACAAGGTCCTCACCGGCCGGCACGACTTCACGAACCTGAAGTCCGAGGGCGGTCTGTCCGGGTACCCCTCCCGGGCCGAGTCCGAGCACGACTTCATCGAGAACTCCCACGCCTCCACCGCCCTGTCCTACGCCGACGGCATGGCCAAGGCCAACGAGGTCCGCGGCCTGAGCGACCGCTCCGTCGTCGCCGTCATCGGCGACGGCGCCCTCACCGGCGGTATGGCCTGGGAGGCGCTCAACAACATCGCCGAGAAGAAGGACCGACGCCTCGTCGTCGTCGTCAACGACAACGGGCGCTCCTACTCGCCGACCATGGGCGGCCTCGCCGACCACCTCGCCTCCCTGCGCATGACCCCCGGCTACGAGCAGGCCCTGGACCTGGCCAAGAACACCCTCAACCGGACCCCCGTGGTCGGCCAGCCCCTCTACGAGGCCCTGCACGGCCTCAAGAAGGGCATCAAGGACGCCATCCAGCCCCAGATGATGTTCGAGGACCTGGGACTGAAGTACCTCGGCCCCATCGACGGCCACGACGAACCCGCGCTGGAGAAGGCGCTGCGCCGCGCCCGCGACTTCGGCGGACCGGTGATCGTCCACGTCATCACCCAGAAGGGCAAGGGGTACGCCCCCGCCGAGAACCACGACGAGGACCAGTTCCACGCCCCCGGACCGTTCGACGTCGCCACCGGCGAGGCCAAGCCCGGGTCCAAGGCCCTCAAGTGGACGTCGGTGTTCGCCGACACCATGGTCGAGATCGGTGCCGAGCGCGAGGACGTGGTGGCCATCACCGCGGCCATGCTCCACCCCACCGGGCTCAACAGGTTCGCCGCCGCCTACCCCGACCGCATCTTCGACGTGGGCATCGCCGAGCAGCACGCCGCCACCGCCGCCACCGGCATGGCCATGAACGGCCTGCACCCGGTCGTCGCCGTCTACGCGACCTTCCTCAACCGCTGTTTCGACCAGGTGCTCATGGACGCCGCCCTGCACCGCCAGGGCGTCACCTTCTGCCTGGACCGGGCCGGCGTCACCGGCAACGACGGTGCCAGCCACAACGGCATGTGGGACATGTCCATCCTCCAGGTGGTCCCCGGACTCCGCCTGGCCGCGCCCCGCGACGCCGAGCGCCTGCGCACCCTGGTGCGCGAAGCCGTCGCGGTCGAGGACGCCCCCACCGTCGTGCGCTACCCCAAGGGCGCCGTCACCGAGGAGCTGCCCGCCATCGGCGAGGTCGGCTCCATGGACCTGCTGCGCCGGGCCGGCGAGGGCCACTCCGAGGACCTGCTCATCGTCGGTGTCGGCACCATGGCCCAGGTGGCCTGTGAGGTCGCCGACCGGATGGCCGACCAGGGCATCGGCGTCACCGTCATCGACCCGCTGTGGGTCAAGCCCCTGGACGAGGCGCTGATCGCCGAGGCCGCCCGGCACAGCGTCGTGGCGGTGGTCGAGGACAACGGGCGTACCGGCGGCGTCGGCGACGCCGTGGCCCGCCTGCTGCGCGACCACGACGTGGACGTGCCCGTGCGCACCTTCGGCATCGCCCAGGAGTTCCTGGACCACGCCAAGCGCGACACCATCCTCCAGCAGCAGGGGCTGACCTCGCAGGAGCTCTCGCGCAAGCTCACCGAGACGGTCTCGCGTCACACCGAGGGAGCCACCGACCCGGCCCTGGAGGACGAGAACGCCTGAGGCGTGTTCGGATGCCGGGGCGTCGCGCGGCGGGGTCGGTGTCCCCGGAACACGCCCCGGCTTCCGCGGGAACGGGAGAGGTCGCGCCCCCGACTGTCAGAATGGGGGTATGACCTCTCCCGAACAGCAGCGCGATGAGGAAACCGCACCGCTCAAGGTGGCCGTCATCGGCTCCGGACCCGCGGGCCTGTACACGGCCGAATCCCTGACCCGGCAGCGTCGGGTGCCCGTGCGGGTCGACGTGGTCGACCGGCTGCCCACCCCGTACGGTCTGGTGCGGTACGGCGTGGCCCCCGACCACACCAAGATCAAGGGTGTGGCCCACTCGCTGCGCCGTGTGCTGGAACACCCCGACGTACGGTTCGTCGGCGGGGTGGAGTTCGGGACCGACCTGACCCGTGCCGACCTGGCGCGCACCCACCACGCCGTGGTGTACGCCACCGGGGCCTCGGTCGACCGGCGCATGGGCGTGCCCGGCGAGGACCTGCCCGGCAGCGCCGCCGCCACCGACTTCGTGAACTGGTACTGCGGTCACCCCGACAGCGAGCTGGAACGGTTCGTGCTGAACGCCGAGGAGGTGGTGGTCGTCGGCGCCGGGAACGTCGCCCTGGACGTCGCCCGCATCCTCGTCAAGACCGCCGACGAACTACGGCACACCGACATCCCCCAGCCCGTGCTCGACGTGCTGGCGGCCAGCCGGGTGCGCACCGTGCGCCTGCTGTCCCGGCGCGGTCCGCTCCAGGCCAGGTTCACCGCTCCGGAACTGCGCGACCTCCTGTCCCTGCCCGGCGTGGACGTCGTGGTGGACCCGGCCCAGGTCGACATCGATCACACGGCCATCAGAGGGGACGTCGCCCGCGCCGCGCGCACCAACCTGCGCCTGCTGCGCGAACGGGCCGCTCTCGCGCCCGAGGGACGACCGCGTTCGGTCCACCTCCACTTCTGGGCCCGCCCGCAGGAGATCCTGGGCACCGACCGGGTCACGGGTGTGCGGGTGGAGCGCACCCGCCTGGAGGGCGAGAACCTGGTCGGCACCGGTGAGACGATCGACCTGGCGGCCGGGATGGTGCTCCGCTCGGTGGGTTACGCGAGCGTGCCCCTGCCGGGAGTGCCCTTCGACGCGGCCGCCCGCACCGTGCCCCAGCGCGACGGCCGGGTCCTGGACGAACGGGGCGAGGTCGTCCGGGGGGACTACGTGGCGGGCTGGATCAAACGCGGTGCCACCGGGGTGATCGGCACCAACAAGTCCGACGCCGCCGGCACCGTGCGGTCCCTGCTCGATGACGCGTCCGTGCTGCGCGCGTCCGCGCCGGACCTCGTCGACCTCTACGAGGTCGTGGAAGACCGCGGCGGCTACGACGACTGGTTGCGCATCGACGCCGCCGAGGCCGACCAGGCCCGGAAGCTCGACCGCGGCGAACGGGTCAAGCTCCACGGGTGGTCGGCCTACCGCGAGATCCTCGGCGAACGGATCAGGTGACCTGGTCCGGGTCGGCGCCGTAGGTGTTGCAGCCACCCACGGTGCTCTCGTCCCAGCCCCGCTCCAGCCACTCGGCCCGGTTGGTCGCCGTGCCGTGGGTGGGCAGGTCGCCGCCGCCGTTGAAGTTGGCGTTGACCCAGGTCAGGGATCGCCGGTCGGCGCCGGTGATGGCGCGCAGCCCGATCCCGGCCATGCACTCGGCCTGGAGTTCGGTGCGGCGCAGGGTGTCCAGCTCCTCGTCCTCGTCGGCCGCCTTGCGGCGCAGGTCGTGGGAGATGTCGAGGATGCCGGTCACGTACTGCACGTGGTGGCCGTACTCGTGGCCCATGAGGGCGATCCACACGTCCTCGCGCGCCTCGGCGGGGATCTGTCCGCCGAGCGTGCGCACGTTGGGCAGGACCACGGTGATGCGCTCGTAGTCGCCCTCGTAGTAGGCGAGGGTGTAACCCTCCTCGTCGCCGGAGTCGGGGGACTCGCGGGTGACGGCGATCTCGGGGGTCCCCACGCTCAGCCCCAGGTCGTCGAAGACGGGGGCCCACAGCTCGTCCAGGCAATGCCCGGTGGCCGTGGCGAACTCCTCCCAGGAGTCGTCGGAGCCCATCTCCAGGTCGGGGACGTCGCAGGGGATCTCCACGGGCGTGGCCGCGTCGTACAGCGGGTGGTCGGCGATGTCGACGACGACCTCCTCCGGCGGTTCGGAGAGCCGTTCGTCGTAGTAGGCCGAGAGGTCCTCGCCCGTCGGTGTCGGTTCCGGCTGCGGCGTGGCGACGACGATGGCGATGCTGGCGGCCAGCGCCGCCAACGCCACGGTCGCGGCCAGCGCGGACGCCACCAGCACACCGCGCCCCCGTCTTCCGGGCTGGGGCCGCGGCCACGCCTCGGGGTGCCCCCACTGCGGTACCGGGGGCTGTACGTAGCGCCATTGCCGTTGCGGTGCCCCGCCGTACGCCTGCGCGAAGGGGCCCTGTCCGTTCCCGGGGAACCGGGGTTCCCACGGTCCGCCCTGGTACCCCTGCGGACCCCACGGCGCCCCTTGGCCGCCGGGGGCCGGTCCGCCCCGGTGCCCCTGCGGACCCCACGGCGTTCCGGTGGAACCCGGGGGGACGCCCTCGCCCCGGTGGACCTGCGCGCCGTGCGGGCCGTACGGCCCGCCGCTGGACGCTCCGGGAGGACCGTGGACACCGCCGTGACCCTGCGATCCACCGGGCGCGTGGGCGCCCTGGGGGACGCCCCCGCCTCGATGGACCTGTGATGTGTACGGGCCCTGCGGCGTCCCGGGGGTGGAGGCGCCGTCGGGCGCGGCCGAGGCGTCGGGGGTCGCCGGGGGCCGAGGGGCGGCGGCGGGCGGGGGTGCGGCGGGCACGCCCGGCGGAAGGCCCCGGTCGGCCCCGCCGTCGGAGGACCGCGAGGAGTTCGTGTGCACGGTGGTGCCGGGGACCCAGGGGGTGCCGGTGGACGGTTCGTACCGCTCATCGCCGGGTCGGTTCTCCACAGGGTCGGTCCTCGCTCTCATGCCATGGCGCGCCGGCCGGGACCGGATCCACCCCGGGCGAATCCGGCAAGTGCCACAGACCTCCAGTATGGGGCTTAATCGGGCGTACTGATGGTAGCCGTTTCGTTGCTTTGCGGTGCTTCGTACCGAACGCCCAGGCCTGTCAGTACGTTCTGAAGCTCGGACTCGAAGAGTGGTTCCATGTCCCGCATCACGAAATCCAGGTGCTGGAACACCTCCATGCAGACCACGCCGTACAGGCGCACCCAGCACGAGCTGAGCACCATCATCGCCTCGACGGACGTCTCCGATCCCGCGAAGCCGCAGGTGACGGCGAAGGCCCGCAGCTCCCGGGCGAGCTCCGGGGTGACCCGTCCGCTGTCGGGCAGCTCGAACCTCGCCTCGTCGATCAAGCGCTCGAACAGGGTGAAGAAGGTGGCCCCGAACCTACTTCCCGCCTCGACCGCCGGAGTGAGGTCCACCTCCTGTTCCAGCCGCTTGCGCGGCCCGAACATCACGGCGAACTCCGCCGGGTGCTCCAGCGCCCACCCCCGGAAGGCGCGCAGCGAGGTGTTGATGCGCCGGTCGGTGTCCTCGGCGGGCACGCTGGCGTCGGCGTCCGACACCGCGGCGGCCAGTTCGTCGAACATGTCGGCGGTGATGAGCACCAGGAGCGAGTCGATCCCCGACACGTAGCGGTACAGACCGGGCGCGGTCATCCCCATCTCTCGGGCGATCGCCCGCAGGGACACTCCCGCGACCCCGTGCTCGACGAGGTGGCTGCGGGCGATCGCCTTGATCTCGGAGAGTGTGGCCTCGCGCACACGCTCCCGGCGGCTCGGTACCCGCTCGACCCGTTCAAGCTGCGGCTTCGTCATGTGCTGCGGTACACCCCGTTTTATGGTCACATCCGGTGATATTGACATCGTAATGCCTGCACGCTTTAGTGAACGCCGTTAGCGAACAGCGTTAACGGACACGAAGGCCGTTCGCCGAAAGGGCTGCTCATGCCAACGCACACGGGGCTTTTCGGTCGTCTCGGGCTTGGCGCCCATCGCTTCCGGTGGGCCGTCCTGGTCACCACCGCGGTCTTCGCCGTGTTCGCGGTGGTATGGGGATCCGGCGTCTTCTCGGACGTCAGCGAAAGCGGTTTCGAGGACCCCGGAGCCGAGTCCTCCCGGGCGATGGACGTGCTCGAAGGCGAACTGGGCCACGACGACGTCGACATCGTGGCCGTCTACCGCAGCGACGAGATGAAGGTGGACAACCCGACCTTCGCCGCGGCGATCCAGCGCATCGCCGACGACATGCCCCGGGGCGTCGTCGCCGACTTCGACGTCTACCTCGACGAAGGGCTCTCCGACATCGAGCGCGGCATGCTCGTCTCCGAGGACATGCACGCGACGTACATCCCGATCACGCTCACGGGGGAGAGCCACCCCGAACGGCTGGACCAGTACGACGACGTCGCCGAACACCTGGCCTCGGGCCCGCTGGAGACCCACCTGGGCGGCCCCATCGCCGTCGAGCACGAGTTGTCGGAGGCCGCCGAGAGCGATGTCGTCCGCGCCGAACTCATCACGCTGCCCCTCCTGCTGTTCCTGCTGGTGCTGATCTTCGGCGGCCTCATCGCCGGCGTCGTCCCCCTCGCGGTGGGCGGTCTGGCGATCCTGGGCTCCCTCGTGACCCTGCGCGTCCTCACCCACGTCACCGAGGTGTCGGTGTTCGCCGTCAACGTCGCCACCATCCTGGGCCTGGGACTGGCGATCGACTACGGCCTGTTCATGGTCAGCCGGTTCCGCGAGGAACTGGCCAGGGGGCGCGGGGTGGCCGCCGCCGTCGGTCGCACCGTGGACACCGCCGGACGCACCGTCGCCTTCTCCGGGGTCACCGTCGGCATCGCCTTCGCCGGCCTGCTGTTCTTTCCCCAGCCGATCCTGAAGTCGATCGGCTTCGGCGGTATCGCCGTGGTCCTGTTCGACCTCCTCGCCGCCCTGGTCTTCCTTCCGGCGCTGTTGTCGGTGGTGGGCCACCGCATCGACGGCCTGAGACTGCCGCTGCCCCGACGCACCGTCACCGGGACCCTCCATGAGGGCGGATGGACGCGTCTGGCCCGCACCGTGATGCGCGGCCCCGCCGTCTCACTGGTCGCGGTCCTCGGTGTCCTGGTGATCTTCGGCTCCGGCCTGGTCTCCGCCCACCTGGGCACCACCGATCAGCGCTACCTGCCCCAGGACGCCGGCAGCCGGATCGCCACCGAGTCGGTCGCCGAGGACTTCCCGGGGGGCGGCCTGGGACGGCTGCACGTCGCCGTGGTCGGCGACGCCGGCGACGAGGCCTTGGACGACTACGTCGAACGTCTGGAGGGTCTGCCCGAGGTCACCCTGGCACGGGTGGAGCGCACCGGCGACGGCATCGCCCACGTCCTGGTCGCCTACCAGGGCGCCGCCGACTCCGACGAGATCAAGGGCCTCGTGGCCGACGTGCGCGCCGAACCCGCGCCCGACGGCGCGGAGGAGGCCCTGGTGGGCGGTGTGGCCGCCATGCAGCAGGACAACGTCGCCGCCATCGTGGCGGCGGCCCCGACCACCATCGGCTTCATCGCGGGCGCCACACTGTTCCTGCTCTTCCTGGCGTTCGGCTCGGTGGTCCTCCCCGTCAAGGCGGTCCTCATGGGCGCGCTGTCCTTGAGCGCCTCGCTGGGCGTGGTCGTCTGGGGGTTCCAGGAGGGGGCCTTCGCGGGCCTGCTCGGGTTCGAGGCGGTGGGCACGATCGATCCCACGTACCTGGTGCTCATCACCGTCGTCGCGTTCGGCCTGGCCATGGACTACGAGCTGTTCCTGCTCAGCCGGGTCCGCGAGGAGTACCTGCGCACCGGTGACAACACCCGATCGGTGGCGACCGGTCTCCAGCACACCGGCCGGATCATCACCAGCGCCGCGATCCTGCTCATGGTGGTGCTCCTGGCCATGGGCGCCTCGGACCTGCTGTTCCTGAAGATCATCGGCATCGGCCTGGCGCTCGCGGTGCTCGTGGACGCCACTCTGGTGCGCGCGATCATGGTGCCGGCGACGATGCGCCTGCTCGGCGGGGTGAACTGGTGGCTGCCCCGGCCACTGCGGTGGCTGCACGACCGCATCGGGATCTCCGAGGGCGGAGATGAGGAGCCTTCGGTCCGGGTTTCGGACGAACGCGAACGCGTGCCCGCCGGAGTCTGAGATCGGAGACGGTCCCGCCGTGAGGTTCTCTCCGGCGGGACCTGTGACGCACCACGGCATGGTCACCGGTGCGCGGCGGCATCGGTGAGGAGGGGGTCAGGGGATGTGCTGGAGCCGTCTCCCGGTGGGGATCGGCCCGTGGCGTCGGATGATCTGATAGAGATCGTGCAGTTCGGGGCGGGGCGGCACGTTGAGCTCGCCCAGCATGTGCGAGGTCAGGCGTTGGTACACACGGACGGCCTCGGCCGTGCGTCCCTCGCTGTACAGGGCCAGGATCAGAAGCCTGGCCAGGTTCTCCTCCAGGGGGTGGCGGCGCAGCGCCTCGCGCAGTGATTCCACCACGTCGGCCTGGCGTCCGACCTCGATGGCGACGGTGGCGTACTCCTCCAGCACCGCCAGTCGAACGGTCTCCATGAACTCGCGTTCCTCGTCGAAGGCGGAGCCGGAGAGCTCCCCGAGCAGGGGGCCGCGCCACAGGTCCAGCGCCCGGCCGAACAACTCCGCGGCCCGTTCGCCGTCCCCGCGTGCGCGCAGGTCGCGCGCGGCGTCGATCCAGGTCTGGAACAGGGCCAGGTCCACCTGGCCGACCGGTGCCACGAGCCGGTATCCCGACGGTCCGCTCTCGATGTCGACCCGCTTGTGCGGGGGCAGGTCGATCAGGGCGCGGCGCAGGCCCGACATGTACTTGTGGACCAGGTTGACCGCGTAGGCCGGGGGGGTCGAACCCCAGACCATCGTGATGACGCGCTGCGTGGTCAAGGGGCGATCGCCGTTGAGCACCAGGGCCGCGAGCACCGCGCGCTGTCGGGGTGCGCCCAGGGGCAGAGGGCCGTGATCCCCGATCACCTCCAGCTCTCCCAGGACCGAGACGGTCGTCGGTGCCGTCCGCCGTGTTCTGATCATTCCGGAATCCTTCCGGCCGTTGTCTTGCGCTATCGATGTCTCCCACGTTCCGTGCACTCCGGCTTCTCCCGACATCGCCCCGGTTCCGGTTCCGGCCGATTCGCTCTGAGGGGTACGGAGTCCCGCCCCGTCCCGACGGGTCCATGTCGCTCGGATGCGGTAAGGCGATCATAAACACGCAGATCATGGCTTTATGTAATGGATCGGCTCCACTCCGACGTCGAGGCGGGAGCTTTCGCAGACGAGGACCGGAGGCGACAGGGCACAAGTCGTACCTTGTGTCGATAGTCACAAAGTCTTGATCATCTGCGGCAGGGATCAATTGCACGCGCATCTTCGCATGTGAACGCCGCGTGCGGGGTCAAAAATGAATTTTCTTCACAATTGGCCTTCAGGTCGGGTTCCAGGTCGTCTTCAGGCCCCCTCTCGATACTCGGTTCTTGTACGGGGACGGGCCGTTCCCCGCCCGTCCCCGTCACGGGGGACCGCTCTCCTCACCGTTCCGAACCCCGTTGTCCCTCGGCGGAACACCCCCCCGAGGGGAACGCGAACGAAAGGGAAGACATGAACCGCACGACCGCAGACGCCCCGAGTGCCGTGGCCGAGGTGACGGACTCCGCACAGCGGGCCCTGGCCGACCTGGATCCCGAGAACACCGGCATCCGCGAGCTCGACTACGACGCGACCGTCCCCCGGGGGCTGGTCCACCGCAAGGCCGTCTCGGAGGTGTTCGTCACCGACTCCCGGCAGACCGGCGAGAACACCTTCGACGTCGCCGCCCAGCTGCCCCGCGGCCACGTCATGCTGGAGACCCCCACCTACGACCTGCCGCTGATCCTGGAGGCGTGCCGCCAGACCGGCGTGCTCATCTCCCACCGGCACCTCGACGTCCCCATGGACCGGGCGTTCATCATGCACCGCATGTCGCTGCACATCGGCGACCTCGACGGGCTGCGCCAGGGAGCCGAACCCGCCCGCCTCATGGTCGCCACCGAGGCCGACCTGTACCGCAACCAGGCGGGCAGACTGCGCGGCTACGACTTCCGCGGCACGGTCCTCCTCAACGGGACCGAGGTCGCCCAGGCCACCGGCGCGCTCATCTTCCTGAGCCGCCAGGCCTACCAGGCGCTGCGCACCAAGGGCCGTGAGTCCCTGGACTGGAGCGCCGCCGCGGCGCCCCGGGCGATCCCGGCCCAGCCCTCCGTGGTGGGTCGCCGCGATCCGCGCAACGTGGTCATCACCGACCCCGTCCAGCGGGGCGACGAGAGCTGGCGGGCCACCGTGGTCCCCGACCACAGCCACCCCCACCTGTTCGACCACCCGCTCGACCACCTGCCCGGCAACCTCCTCATCGAGGCCGCCCGCCAGGTGGCCGTGGCCGGCGTGGCCCGCTCCGAGGGCCTGGACCCGGTGACCCTGGTCCCGGTCTCGGTGGAGGCGTCGTTCTCGTCCTTCTGCGAGAACGACCTCCCCTCCACCCTGGAGGCCGACATCACGCCCTTCCGCTCCGACGAGCGGTTCGGTCCGGTCGTCGGCGTCGACGTCCGCGTCAACCAGCAGGGAACGACCAACAGCTCCTTCCGGATCGAGGTGGCCCAGTGGGTGTGACCCGTATCGAGGCCGTCGTGTGCGACTACGGCGGCGTGCTCACCAACCCGCTCCACGAGACCTTGGAGCACTTCGCCGGGACGGCGGGCCTGAGCGCCGACGCCATCCTCACCGCCATCGGTGCCGCCGCGGCCAAGGGCGGCGCCGACCCGATGGCGCTACTGGAGGTCGGGGCCATCACCGAGGCGGACCTCGTCGCCCAGATCACCGCCGAGCTGCCCGAAGGGGGATGGACCTTGCCCGAGGACCGCACCTTCGGCGAACTGTGGTTCGCCGGTCGCACCGGCAACCACGGGTTCGCCGACTTCCTGCGCGACCTGAACATGGAGGGCTACCGACTGGCCCTGCTCACCAACAACGTCCTGGAGTGGGAGGAGCTGTGGCGGGCCACCGTGCCCGCCGACGAACTCTTCGAGGTCGTGGTCAACTCCGCGCACGAGGGGGTCCGCAAGCCCGACACCGAGATCTACGAGCGACTCCTGGCCCGGCTCGGCCTCACCCCCGACCGCTGCCTGTTCGTGGACGACCTGGAGGCCAACCTCAAGCCGGCCGCCGAGCTGGGCATGGCCACCGTCCGTTTCCAGGACAACGCCCAGGCGATCGCCGAGATCACGGAACTGCTCGACGGCGCCGGCCGACCGGCGCGGGCCGCGGAGGCTCCGCGATGAGCGCGCCGGGCCCGCACCCCCCGGTGCTCGTGGTCGGCGCCGGTCCCACGGGGCTGGCCGCCGCCTGCACGCTCCTACAGAACGGGGTCCCCTGCCGCGTGGTCGAACGCCGCGCGGGGGTGGCCGAGGAGCCCAAGGCCCTCATCCTGTGGAGCGGGGCGCTGGAGGTCCTGCGCAGGTTGGGCGTGTCCGAAGAGGTGGTCGACCGGTCCCTGCCGTTGGAGTCGGCCTCCTACTTCTCCAGGGGCAGGCGCATCGGCGGGGTCCGCTTCGGCGGGCTGAGCGACACCGCGTTCCCGGGGCCGATCTGCCTGCCCCAGCCCGGAACGGAGCAGGCCCTCTACGATCGCCTGCTCGCCCTCGGAGGGTCCGTCGAGTGGTCCACCCGGGTCCACACGGCGGAACCGACCGAGGACGGGGAGGGGGTGCGGGTGGTCCTCGGCCCCGACGGCGATGCCCATACCCGGGAAGAGGTCGTCGTCCCCTGGGTGGTGGCCGCCGACGGCAGCCGCAGCGCGGTGCGCGAAGCACTGGGGGTGCCCTTCGAGGGCGACACCTACGACCGCGTGTTCCTCCTGGCGGACGGTGTCGTGAGCGGCCCGACCCCGGTCCGGGAGGCCCAGTACCACCTGACCCCCGACGGGGTGCTCGTGGTCGTGCCGCTGCCCGGCGGCGGCCACCGGGTCTTCTTCGACATCGCTCCGGACGGGGAGACCGCGCCGCCCGACGACGCGCTCATCGCCCGGCTGCTGGCCGAGCGCGGTCCCCGTGGACTGCGCGTGGACACCGTGTGGTGGCGCAGCCGGTTCCGGGTCCACGCCCGGGTGGCGCGCGAGTTCCGGCGCGGCCGGGTGCTCATCGCCGGAGACGCCGCCCACCTGCACAGTCCGGCCGGCGGTCAGGGCCTCAACACGGGCATCCAGGACGGGTTCGACCTGGCCTGGAAGCTCGCCTCGGTCCTGCGCGGGGCTCCGGAGACGCTGCTGGACAGCTATCCGCTGGAGCGTCGTCCGATCGCCCGCACGGTGGTGCGCAGCGCCGACCAGCAGACCCGTACCTGGATGGCCCGTTCCCCTCTGGCCAGGTTGGTGCGCGACACCCTGATGCGCGTCCTGTCGGCGTCGGGGCTGCTGGAGAAGCGCCTGGTGCCGCAGTTGGCGCAGATCTCCCCGGATCTGACCGAGAGCCCGGCCGTGGTCGCGCCGCCCGCCGGCTGGCGGGCCCGCGACGCGGTGGGCGGGGCCCTCCCGGGACGGCGCATCGGCGACGCCCCGCTGTCCCCGCTCCAGGGGACCGACGCGACCACCCTGCACGCCTACCTCGCCTCCGGGCGGCACGCGCTGTTGGTGGGCGGCGGCTCGTCGCGGGCGCGGGAGGCGGCGGCCGAGCTGCGGGGGCGCCTCCCCGACGACGTGGACGTGCTCCTGCTCGCCCCGTCGGCGGTGGAGGCGGCGGGCGATCACGATGTCGCCCTGCTGCCCGGGAGAGGGGGCGAGGGGGCCGGGGCCGAGTGGGTGATCCACGTCCGGCCCGACGCGGTCGTCGCCTCGGTCGCCCCTCTGGACGCGCGTTGGCGACCGGGGGTGTTCCTCGGAGCGACCTTGTTGCCCGACGCCGAGCGGTCCCTCAAGTAAATGATATATGAACCCTATCGTTTAGGTTGATGATC
The DNA here is from genome assembly GCF_028882275.1 of Nocardiopsis sp. N85. GTDB lineage: Bacteria > Actinomycetota > Actinomycetes > Streptosporangiales > Streptosporangiaceae > Nocardiopsis > Nocardiopsis lambiniae. The sequence goes on along the minus strand of NZ_JARBUT010000016.1, from coordinate 68,684 downwards.
GTCGCATGTTTATACGATACTGTGACGGCGACGGCACCCGTGGTGGCGGCCGGAGATCTCCGGCCGCCACCGGCGGTTCCGCCCGCGCACGACGAACGGGGGTGACACGATGCTCGACGCGTTGACCGGCCTCACCACGCGCAGGCCCTGGTGGGTCCTGGCGATCGCGTTCCTGGCGGTGATCGGCGCGGTGATCCTGGGCTCCGGTGTCGCCGACCGCCTCCGGGCGGGCCAGGGCACCGAGGACCCGTCCTCGGAATCGGCCCTGGCGGCGGAGATCCTGGAGGACCACTTCCCCGACGGCAGACCCAACCTCATCCTGTTGGTGACGGCCGAGGAGGGCGTGGACGACCGCGAGGTCGCCGCCCGCGGACTGGGACTGGCCGAAGGACTGGCCTACGAGGACGCCGTCGCCGGCGTCACCTCCTACTGGCAGACCGGTTCCGACGAGCTGAAGTCCGACGACGGCACGCGCGCGCTCATCGCCGCGCACGTCTCCGGCACCGAGGCCGAGGCCGGGGAGGCCGTGGCCGACCTCGCCGAACGCTACGGCGGCGACCACGGGCCCCTCACCGTCGGCGTCGGCGGCCAGACCGCCGTCCTCAACGACATCGAGGCCACCATCGCCGAGGACCTGATCCGGTCGGAGATGATCGCCCTGCCCCTGACCCTGCTCATCCTGGTGTGGGTCTACGGCAGCGTCGTCTCGGCGACCCTGCCCCTGCTGGTCGGGGTGGTCTCCATCATCGGCACCAACGCGGTGCTGTGGGCGATCGCCGGATTCACCGACGTGTCGGTCTTCGCACAGAACCTCACCATCGCGCTCGGCCTGGGTCTGTCGATCGACTACGCCCTGCTCATGGTCCGCAGGTTCCGGGCCGAACTCGCGTCCGGGGCCGAACCGTCCGCCGCCACGCTCACCACCGTGCGCACCGCGGGACGCACCGTCGTCTTCTCCGCCCTGGCCATCTCGGCCGCCCTGATCGCGATGCTGTTCTTCCCCCTCTACTTCCTGCGCTCCTTCGCCTACTCCGGTGTGACGGTGGTGCTGCTGGCGGCGCTGACCTCCCTGATCGTCCTGCCCGCCGTGCTCACCCTGCTGGGCCCGCGCGTCAACGCGCTGGACCCGCGCCGCCTGCTGCGCCGAGGCTCCGCCCTCTCCCCGGAGGAGGCCGCCGACCGGCGCTGGGGCCGGCTCACCCGGACCGTCATGGGGCGCGCCCCCGTGTTCGCCCTGGTGGCCCTCACCCTCCTGATCGTGGCCGGACTGCCCTTCCTCCGGGTCGAGTTCGGCATGGCCGACGACCGCCAACTGCCCGCCGGGGTGGAGTCCCGGGAGGTCATGGACACCATTCGGACCGACTTCGGCTCCACCGCCACCGGTGCCGTGGACGTGCTCGTCCACGAGGCCCCGGAGGACACCGACACCGAACTGCTGGACGACTACGTCGGCGCCCTCTCGCGCCTGGACCACGTCGAGGAGGTCCGTTCCCCCCTGGGCGTCCACATCGACGGCGCCCACCTGCGTGAACGCACTCCCGTGGACGCCCTGCGCGAATCCGAGGACCTGGCCTACATCCAGGTCCTGCCGGACGCCGAGGTCGAGGACATCTCACCCGAGAGCCAGAACCTGGTCCGCGACATCCGCGCGGTCGACACCCCCCTGGAGGTCTCGGTCGCCGGCCAGGCCGCCGCCGTCGTGGACGCCCAGGAGGCCATCGCCGAGCGCATCCCGCTCGCCCTGACCGTCGTCGTCGCCGGCATGCTCGTCCTGGTCTACCTGCTCACCGGCAGTGTGCTCCTGCCCGTGCTGTCGGTGCTGTTCAACGCGCTCAGCCTCACCGCGATGTTCGGCGCCGTCGTCTGGGTCTTCCAGGACGGCAACCTCTCCGGGCCGCTCGGCTTCACCCCGACCGGGTTCATCGACACCGCCCTGCCGGTGCTCATGTTCTGCATCGCCTTCGGGCTGTCCATGGACTACGGGGTCTTCCTCCTGGCCAGGATGCGCGAGGAGTACGACCGCACGGGCGATCACCGCGCGGCCGTCGAACTCGGACTGCGGCGCACCGGCGGCGTCATCACCGCCGCCGCCGTCGCCCTGGCGGTCGTCCTCATCGTCATCGGCGCCTCGCGGGTGACCAACACGATGATGCTCGGCTGGGGCGTGGCCCTGGCCGTCATCGCCGACGCCACCGTCGTGCGCTGCCTCCTGGTGCCCTCGGTCCTGCGCATGACCGGCCGTGCCACCTGGTGGGCGCCCGGCCCGCTGCGCCGCTTCCACCGGGCCTTCGACGCGACCCTCGGTGAGAACGCGGCCGACCCCGCCCGCGTCCCCGCCGGGCCGTCACCGGTGGTCCCGCCCCCGGTGGCGGAACGCGACGCCGAACCCGTCCGAGAGAACGCGGAGGTGGCCCGTGCCCGGGACTAGGAACACCCTGATCGCCGCGGGCGCGGCCGTCGTCCTGACCGCCGCCGCCCTGATACTGCTCCCCTCCGAGGAGAACGGACCCGCCGCCGCACCCGAACCCACGGCCGAGGAACGCGCGCGGGCCACCGCCGAGCGCATGGCCGCCGCCGACATCGTCGACGTCCCGGTCCGCTTCACCGTCGTCAACCGCAACGACTCGCGGTTGCCCTGCAACAGCGACGGCGAGGAGTACACCCTGAACGGTCACCTCACCGGTCCGGCCGGAATGCTGACGGACTCGGACGACGACCTCGCCGTCACCGTCTACCAGCACGGACAGGCCGCGGGGGAGTGGTTCTGGCGGTTGGACGAACCCGGATTCCACCACACCGAGGAGATGGCGCTGCTGGGCCGGGTCTCCCTGACCCTGGACCGGCTCGGCTACGGGGCCGGGGACCGGCCGGACGGCATGTCGATGTGCCTGGGCTCGCAGGCCGACATGACCGCCCAGGTCATCGAGCGCGTTCGCGAGGGCGACTACACCGTCGAGGACTCCGAGACCGGACCCGACCGACCGCCCGCCTTCGACCACGTCACCCTGGCCGGGCACCACAGCGGTGCACAGATCGCCCAGATCACCGCCTACTCGTTCGACGGCCCCGGAGCCCCCGACGCCCTGGTGCTCCTGGGCTGGAGCGGCACCGGTCTGACCGACCGGGCCAACGCCCGTTTCTTCGGTGGCCTGGCCTCCTGCATGCAGGGCGGCGTGCCCGCCGACGCCGGGGCGGGCCCGCCCGGGGCCGAGGACACCGCCCCGGCCGGATACGCCTACGTCGACGTGGGTCGCACCTCCTACACCCGGGCGAACTTCCACGATCCCTCGACCCCGGTGGCCTCCCTCGCCGCCGGCCTCCAGGACCGCACACCCTGCGGTGACCTGGGCACCCAGGTCGAGGCGCTGTCCACCGACACCCGTCATCTCCACGGCGTCGAGGTGCCCGTCCTGTTCGCCTTCGCCGACGACGACACCCGCGTCGCCGACGGGGCCGACCACGTCGCGCTCTTCAGCGGGGCACCGGACACCGAGACCGTCACCGTGCCCGACGCGGGTCACTATCTCGTCCTCGAACCCGGGGCGGCCGACCTGCGCGCGGCCCTGGCCGACTGGCTGGAGGGACAACGGTGAACACCACCGGCACACCCCCGAACCGCGCGCTCCGACGCGGGCGCCCCGTCCGGGTCGCGGCCGTGGCGGTCGCGCTCCTGATCACCACGGCCGCCACGATCACCACGGCCGCCGCCCGGACGGTCCCCACCGCCCCGGAGCGGCCCGCGGCCACCACCCCCACCGCGATCGACCCCGTCGCCGAGAGGCCGGCCGAGACCCCGCCGGGGGTCGTGGACCTGGAGGTGGAGTTCACGGTCGACAACGTCAACCGCACCCGCGGACAGTGCTCCGCGGACGGTGAGGAGTACACCGTCCGCGGTCACCTGACCGCACCGGAGGCGGTCCTGGCCGCGGACTCGCCCTCCGTCGCCCTGCTGATCCACGGCACCAACACCGGTGAGTGGATCTGGCGACTGGACGTCGAGGGCCGCAACTACGTCGACGAGCTCGCCGAGCGCGGACACGCCTCGGTCACCATCGACCGCCTCGGTTACGGCTCCAGCGACATCCCCGAGGGGTTCGCCAGTTGCAGCGGTGCCCACGCCGACATCGCCCACCAGGTGGTGGAGCGGTTGCGCGCGGGGGACTACGAGGTCCGGGGCGACGACCCGGTGGCCTTCGACACCGTCGTCATGGGCGGTCACTCCAGCGGCGCCCTGGTCGCGGAGAGCGTCGCGGTCTCCTTCGGCGGCGTGGACGGCCTGTTCCTCACCGGCTGGGCGGCCGTCGGCATCACCGACGACACCAACCGCCGGTTCCTCACCGCCTACCGCACCTGCCTGGAGGGCGGGGAGGAGCACACCGACCCCGGTGACCCGCGGGGCTACGTGTACTTCGACCCCACCCTGGAGGACTTCGTCGAGGGAGGACTCGGACCCCAGGCCGACCCCGCCGTCGTCGCCGAGATCGAAGGGCTGTGGGGCCGCAACCCCTGCGGGGTCATGGTTTCCGAGCCCATGGCCATCCTCTACGACCTCGACCTGGTCGGGGAGATCGACGTTCCCGTCCACCTGGTCTTCGGTGCCCACGACGTGCTGCGTCAGGGGGTCGAGGGCTATCCGGGCCTCTTCACCTCCAGCCCCGACGTCACCGAGACCACCCTTGCCGACGCCGGCCACTTCGTCACCATCGACGCCGGCGCGGAACTCCTGTACGACACGGCTGCCGAATGGATGGAACGGCACGCCCCCACGTCTTGACCCTGGAAGGCGAGAACACCATGGCGACCTCATCGACCACCGCGCCACCCCCGGGCGCCGAAAGCCACGGCGGACCCCCGGACCGCCCGCCCCTGCTGGCCCGTCTCGGAGAGGCACTGGCCCGGCGCCCGGGACGGTTCATCACGCTCGGCATCGTCCTGACGCTGATCGGTCTGGTCCTGGCCGCGGGCACGATGGACCGACTGCTGCTCAGCCGGTTCGAGAGCCCCGGCTCGGAGTCCGCGCTGGTGGAACAGCGCCTGGAGGAGGGCTTCGCCACCGGCAAGCACCACTTCCTGCTGCTGGTGACCGCCCAGGGCGGTGACGTCGACGATCCCGCCGTGATCCAGGCCGCCACGGCCCTGGAGGACGAACTGGCCTCCCGGGAGGGCGTCGCCGAGACCGCCTCCTACTGGGGGCGCGGCGACTCCCCGGCGATGCGTTCCGAGGACGGCTCCCAGGCGCTCATCACCGTGCGCATGGAGGGGAGCGTCACCGAGGCGCGGACCGCGCTGGGCGAGATCTCCCCGGACTTCACCCGCGAGGACGACGTCATGCGGGTGGAGGTCGGCGGCGGGGACGAGATCTTCCGCCAGGCGGCCCTCCAGGCCCAGGCCGACTTCCTGTTGGCCGAGGCGATCATCTTCCCCCTGGTGTTCGTGCTCCTGTTCATCATCTACCGCCGGTTCTCGGTGGCCGCCCTCACCCTGGGCATGGGGCTGTTCTCGGTGATCACCACGCTGGCCCTGCTGCGCGGGGTCACCTACATCACCGACGTGTCCACCTTCGCCGCCAACCTCACCCTGGTCATGGGCGTGGGGCTGGGCGTCGACTACAGCCTGTTCGTCATCAACCGCTTCCGGGAGGAACTGGCCCGGGGCCGGGAGGTCCCCGACGCCGTGGCGATCGCGGTGGCCAAGGCCGGGCGCACCGTCGCCTTCAGCGGCCTGACCGTCGCCGTCGCGCTGTCGTGCCTGATGCTCTTCCCCTTCCCGTTCCTCCAGTCCTTCGCCTACGCCGGTATGGGCACCGTGGTGACCTCGGTGTTCGCGTCCCTGGTCATCCTCCCCGCCGCGCTGGCGCGGATCGGGCACCGCGTCCGGCCCAAGCGCGAACCCGACCCCGACCGCGGCTGGTGGCACGACACCGCCCTGCGGATGATGCGCCGCCCCGTGCTGTGGGGTCTGCCCGCCCTGCTCATCGTCCTGGTGCTGGCCGCTCCCGCGCTCGGGCTGAACTTCGGCCTGCCCGACGCCCGCGTGCTGCCCCAGGGCAATTCCAGCCGTGACGTGCAGGACCAGATCGAGACCGGTTTCGCCCAGGAGGAGATGGACGCCGTCCAGGTGATCGCGGATCTGCCCGGCACGGACGCCGAGTCGGACGCCATCACCGCCTACGCCGCCGACCTGTCCCGGGTCGAGGGCGTCTACCAGGTCGACGCCCTCACCGGCCGGTTCGTGGACGGCGAGCAGGTGGCCGAGGCGGAGCCGGACGCCCGGGAGAGGTTCGGCTCGGAGGAGGCGACGTGGTTCTCGGCGGTGCCCGACGCGGCCGCCCTCGGCGACGCGGAGGACCTGATCGAGCGCATCCGGGACGTGCCGGCGCCGGCGGAGGCCGAGATCGGCGGTTACCCGGCCGACCTCACCGACTTCCGCGGCGCGCTGCTGGGCCAGGTGCCCCTGGTGTTCGGTCTCATCCTGGCCATCACCTTCGTCCTGCTGTTCTTCATGACCGGGAGCCTGCTGCTGCCCGCCAAGGCGATCGTCCTCAACGTGCTCAGCCTCGCGGTGATGTTCGGCGTGATGGTGTGGATCTTCCAGGAGGGCAACCTGTCCGGGCTGCTCGGGTTCACCGCCAACGGGACCCTGGAGACGACCTTCCCGATCCTGATGTTCTGCATCGCGTTCGGTCTCTCCATGGACTACGAGGTGTTCATGATGTCCCGGATCAAGGAGGAGTACGACCTGACCGGGGACAACACCCGGGCCGTCGCGGCCGGCCTCCAGCGCAGCGGGCCGCTCGTCACGGCGGCCGCGGTCATCCTGGCCGCCTCGTTCGCGACCTACGCGGTCTCCGACGTGCTCTACCTGATGATGCTGGCGATCGGGATGGCGGTGGTGATCCTCGTGGACGCCACCCTCATCCGCGGTGTGCTCGTCCCGGTGTTCATGCGTCTGGCGGGTGACGCCAACTGGTGGGCGCCGGCGCCGCTCAAGCGGCTGCACGCCCGGTTCGGCATCTCCGAGTAGCGCGTTCCGCCGGGGATCGTCCGTCCCGATCCCCGGCGGCTCCCGTCCGGTTCACTCGAACTTGGTGACCCGGGGGTGCGCGTCGAGCAGCCGGCCCGAGAGCTCGTGCAGGGTCCGGACCTCCTGCTTGGAGAGCGAGGAGAAGAACTCCTCCTCGGCGAGGGCGATCGCCTCACGGGCCTTCCGCAACAGCAGCGACGCCTCGGGTGTGGGCGTCACGATGTAGCGTCGCCGGTCCTTCGGATTGCGCGTGCGCACGGCCAGCCCCTGCGACTCCAGGTCGTCGATCAGACCGACCATCACGTTCGGATCCACGCCCAGCGAACGGCTCAGCTCCTTCTGCGAGGGCTCGGACATCGCCTCCGCCGCGGCCAGTACGTGGAACTGCCGGGAGGAGATCTCCTGCGGGTCGAAGATGTCGGCGGTGACCGCCTGGACCAGCTCACCCAGTTTGATCAATCGGAAGCCGGTCGTTTGCCACAGGGGGGTGTCCCACCCCGACGCGTTCTCCATGCCCGATCACCCTCAAAAATTAATCATCGAAAAAGATTATATAAAAATTATACGATAGTTGGGATGTGACACCATGGCGGACACCGACGCGACACGACTCCCGGACAGGGAGAGGTCCCTGGTGACCGGGGCCACCGGCCTCCTGGGCGGCAACATCGTCCGGTTCCTCCTCGACCTCGACCAGGAGGTCGTCGCCCTGGTCCGGGACGTCGACCGGGCCCGCCGGCTGCTGCCCGACCACCCTCGGCTGCGCCTGGTCCCCGGGGACATCACCGAACCCGACACCTACCGGTCGCACCTGGCCGGGGTGGACGAGGTCTTCCACACCGCGGCCTACTTCCGCGAGTACTTCCAGGACCCCACACTCACCGAGCCCCTGGAGAAGATCAACGTGCACGGGACCGAGCTGGTCCTGAGCGCCGCGGCCGCGGCGGGGACCCCCGTGTTCGTGCACACGGGGTCCATCAACACCCTCGCCCTGCGCGGTCCCGACCGCCCGGCCGACGAGTCCACCCCGCCTCCGGAGAGGTACGCGCGTCCGACCGTGTCGGATTCCTATCCCACCAGCAAGGTGCGCGCCGACCGCGCGGTGGCCGCGATGGTCCGCTCGGGCCGGACCGGTTCCACCCGGGTCACCACGGTCCTGCCCGGATGGATGTGGGGGCCCGGGGACGCCGGACCGACCTCCTCCGGCCGGCTCTTCCTCGATGTGGCCAAGGGGACGGTCCGGGCCGTTCCGCGTCTGTCCAACTACGTGGTGGACGCCCGTGACGTGGCCCACGCCTGCGTCGCCGCGGCCAGGGTGGGCTCCTCCGAGCGCTACGTGGTGGCGGGGGAGAAGCGCTCTCTGCCCGCGCTGACCGAAGCGATCGCCGCCGAGACCGGGGCCCGCCCGCCCCGGGCGGTCCCCGCCGGTCTGGCCACGGCCGCCGCCGCACTCATGGAACTCCAGGCCCGGCTGAGCGGGGGGGAACCGACCGCCACCCGTGAGGGCGTGCGGGTCCTGCGTGAGGGGGACACCCGCAACATCAGCTCCGACCTGGCCCGCGGCGAACTCGGGGTGGGGTTCCGCTCCGTCGCCGAGACCATCACCGCCATGGGCTCCTGGTATCGGGGCCACGGCATGCTGCCCACCGGTCCGATGCGGGCCGGATCCGCCCGCTGACCCCCACGGGAACGGGCCCGGCACCCCGTGAAGGGTGCCGGGCCCGGCCGTGTCGGACGATGGTCCCACGTGGTCAGACGGCCTTCGGGTCACCCTCGTGGAAGGGCTTGCCGTTGACGGCCTCGGACACCCCGACCTTGTCCAGGTAGGGGGTGATGCCACCGGTGTGGAACGGCCAGCCGGCACCCGTGATCAGGCACAGGTCGATGTCGGCGGCCTCGGCCACGACACCCTCGTCCAACATGATCCGGATCTCCTTGGCCAGCGCGCGCAGCGCCCGGTCCAGGATCTCGCTCTCGGCGGAGGGCTCGTCACCGCCCACGAGCAGCTTCTTGACCTCGGGGTCGATGCTGAAGTCGGGCGCGAAGATCGCGGTCTTGCCCGCCTTGACGACCTCGGCCAGCTCGGGGGAGACCGCGAACCGCTCCGGGAACGCCTCGTGCAGGGTCTCCGACACGTGCAGCGCGACGGCCGGGCCGACCAGCTGGAGCAGCATGAGAGGCGACATCGGCAGACCCAGCGGGGCCACCGCGCGGTCGGCGGTCTCGGGCTCGGTGCCCTCGGACACCGCGCCCAGGACCTCGCCCATGAACAGGGTGAGCAGGCGGTTGACCACGAACGCCGGGGCGTCCTTGCACAGGACGGCGGTCTTCTTCAGCTTCTTGGCCGTGGCGAACGCCGTGGCCAGGGCGACCTCGTCGGTCTTCTCGCCGCGGACGATCTCCAGCAGCGGCAGGACGGCCACGGGGTTGAAGAAGTGGAAGCCGACGACCCGCTCGGGGTGCTCCAGCTTCGAGGCCATCTCGGTGATGGACAGCGAGGAGGTGTTGGTGGCCAGGATCGCCTCGGGGGAGACCACGGCCTCCACCTCGGCGAACACCTGCTGCTTGACCTCCATCCTCTCGAACACGGCCTCGATGACGAAGTCGGCGTCCGCGAAGGCGTCCTTGGTCAGCGAACCCGTGACCAGGGCCTTGAGGTGGTTGGCCTTGTCCTGGTTGACGCGCCCCTTCTTCAGGAGCTTGTCGACCTCGCCGTGGACGTAGGCGACGCCCTTGTCCAGGCGGTCCTGGTCCAGGTCGGTCATGACGACCGGCACGTCCAGGCGGCGGGCGAACAGCAGGGCCAGCTGACCGGCCATCAGACCGGCGCCGACGACGCCGACCTTGGTGACCTTGCGGGCCAGCGACTTGTCCGGTGCGCCGGCGGGCCGCTTGGCGCGCTTCTGCACCAGGTCGAAGGCGTACAGCCCGGCCTTGAGCTCGGGGCTCATGATGAGGTCGGCCAGCGCCTCGTCCTCGGCGGCGAAGGCCTCGTCACGGGTGCGCGTCCTGGCCTCGGCGACCAGCTCGACGGCGCGGGCCGGGGCCGGGGCGGCGCCGTGCAGCTTGCCCTCGACGACGAACCGGGCCATGTTGACCGCGTTGTCCCAGGCCTCGCCCTTGTCGACCTCGGGGCGCTCGACGGTGACGTCGCCCTTGACGACCTTGGCCACCCAGCGCAGCGACTCCTCGACGAAGTCGGCGGGCTCGAACATCGCGTCGGCGATGCCCAGCTCGAACGCCTGCCCGCCCTTGAGCATCTTGTTCTGGGCCAGCGGGTTCTCGATGATGACCTTGAGGGCCTTCTCCGCGCCGATCAGGTTCGGCAGGAGGTAGGTGCCGCCCCAGCCGGGCACCAGACCCAGGAAGGTCTCGGGCAGGGCCAGCGCCGGGACGCCCGAGGAGATGGTGCGGTAGGTGCAGTGCAGGGCCACCTCGACACCGCCGCCCATGGCCGCGCCGTTGACCAGCGCGAAGGTCGGTACGTCCAGCTCGCCGAGCTTGCGGAACACGTCGTGGCCCAGCTTGCCGATGGCCAGTGCCTGGTCGCGGTTCTGGAGGGCCGGGACACCGCTCAGGTCGGCGCCGACGGCGAAGATGAACGGCTTGCCGGTCACCGCGAGCGCCACGATGTCCTTGCGGCCGCGGGCCGCCTCGATCGCGGCGTCCAGGCTGAGCAGGCCGCCGGGGCCGAAGGTGTTGGGCCGGGTGTGGTCGTGCCCGTTGTCCAGGGTGATCAGGACGGCGGTGCCGGCACCGTAGGGGAGTTCGATGTCCCGGGAGATCGCCTTGGTGACGACCTCGTCCTTGAACAGCTCGCGCGCCTCGTCGATCGCGGTGCTCACTTGCCCCCCTCGTAGTTGGTGTTCTCCCAGAGCACGGTGCCGCCCATGCCCATACCGACGCACATGGTGGTGATGCCGTAGCGGACGTCGGGACGCTCGGCGAACTGGCGCGCGAGCTGCATCATCAGACGCACGCCGGAGGAGGCCAGCGGGTGGCCCAGCGCGATCGCGCCGCCCCACGGGTTGACGCGGGCGTCGTCGTCGGCGATGCCGAAGTGCTCCAGGAAGGCGAGCACCTGGACGGCGAAGGCCTCGTTGATCTCGATGAGGCCGATCTCGTCCATCGAGATACCCTGACGGGCCAGCAGCTTCTCGGTGGCCGGAACCGGGCCGACACCCATGACCTCGGGCTCGACACCGGCGAAGGAGAAGTCGACCAGGCGCATCCTGGCGCTCAGGCCCAGCTCCCGCGCGACCTCTTCGGCGGCCAGGATGGCGCCGGTGGCACCGTCGTTGAGTCCCGCGGCGTTACCGGGGGTCACGTTGCCGTGCGCGCGGAAGGGGGTCTTGAGGCCGGCCAGGGACTCCATGGTGGTGCCCGGCCGCGGCGGCTCGTCCTTGGTGGCCAGACCGTAACCCTGCTCCAGGGAGCGGACCACGACCTCGACCAGGTCGGGCTGGATCTTGCCGTCGGCGTAGGCCTTGGCGACCTTCTCCTGGCTGCGCACCGCGTAGGCGTCCGCGCGCTCCTTGGTGATGGAGGGGTACCGGTCGTGCAGGTTCTCGGCGGTGTTGCCCATGACCAGCGCGGTCGGGTCGACCAGCTTCTCGGAGAGGAAGCGCGGGTTGGGGTCGACGCCCTCGCCCATGGGGTGTCGGCCCATGTGCTCGACGCCGCCGGCGATGACCACGTCGTAGGCGCCGAAGGCGATGCCCGCGCCGGAGGTGGTCACGGCGGTGAGCGCGCCGGCGCACATGCGGTCGATGGCGTAGCCGGGGACGCTGCGCGGCAGCCCGGCCAGGATCGCGGCGGTACGCCCGATGGTCAGGCCCTGATCGCCGATCTGGGTGGTGGCGGCGATGGCCACCTCGTCGATGCGCTCCGGGGGCAGATCCGGGTTGCGGCGCATCAGTTCGCGAATGACGCGGACGACCATGTCGTCGGCGCGCGTCTCGGCGTAGAGGCCCTTGCCTGACTTGCCGAACGGGGTACGGACCCCGTCGACGAATACGACATCGCGGGCGGTTCGCGGCACGATGGCCCCTCCTTCTCCAAAGCGTGGGATGGACTGTCAAGCCCATGCTACTCGTCAGTAACAAATTGTGCGAGCGCCGGGCCCGGCGTTGTCGCGCGGATTTCCCGGGGGTGTCGGTCCTCGCTGCCGTCCCCGGTCCCCGGTGGGCGTCACCACCGGTGCGACGTGCGCGAACGCGAGGCGCTCCCGCCCCGGCGGACACCGGGGCGGGTTCGAGTATGTAACGGACGCCGCCCCGGACGGGGGAGGGCGCGGTCCTCGCCGGGCGGGCGTCGACGTCCGGGGCGCGTCCCGCTCCGGCCGCTCCCACGACTCCCGCCCTTCGGCGCGTCCTCGCCCGTCGTCCCGCCCCGGCCGCACCGCGCGGTACGGGCGCACGACACGCCTCCGGGCCGGGACCCGAGGGGGTCCCGGCCCGGAGCGGCGGACGGTGCGGTGCGATCGAAGGCCCGGAGGGCGACGACCGGTCAGAACAGCGCGTCGGCCTCGCGGTGCCGGCCCGCCGCGCTGTAGGCGCCCGCCAGGTCGCGGCGCAGCCGCAGGGTCAGCCGGCGCACCTCGGGGTCGCCCGAGGAGTTGAGCGCGGACCGGTAGGCCTCGCGCAGCGTCTCCACGGCCTCCTCCGTGCGGCCCGCCTGGGTGTAGGCGCGGCCCAGCCGGTGGTGCACGGTCAGGGTGTCCAGGTGACCCTTGCCGATCCGACGGCGTCGGGCGGACAGCACCATGCGCAACTGGCGGACGGCGTCGTCGTAGCGGCCCGCCATGCTCTGCGCCGCGCTCAGCCCCAGCCGCAGGTCCTCGCAGCGCTCCGCGCCGGTCACGTCCTCCAGGGCCCGCTCGTAGTGGGCCATGGCCGCGTCCAGTCGGCCGCTGCGCCGGTAGCACACGGCCAGCCGGGTGCGCGCCTCCACGGTGTCCTCGTCGGAGGGGCCGAAGGCGCCCTCCCGGTCGCGCAGCAGGACCTCCCACTGCGAGGCGGCGTCGGCGGGCCGCCCGGCGTCCTCATAGGCCCAGGCCAGGTTCTCGCGGATGATCTCGGTCCGGGGGTGCTCGGTGCCGAAGACCGCGATGGCCTCGGCCAGCGTCAGCTCGAACTGCTGCACGGCGGCCTGGCGGCGGCCCATCTGCGCGTACTTGGTCGCCAGATTGTTGCGGGCGGTGATGGTGTCGGGGTGTTCGGTGCCCAGCCGCTCCACGAGGGACCGCAGGGTGCGCTCCAGTGAGGCCGCTCGCATCCCCGCGGTGGACGCGGGCGGGGAGGAGTCGAACACCGGCGCGAGCGCCGCCACGGGGATCGGATCGCTCATCACGCCCGCCGTGGCCGGGACCCGCGAAGGGAGGGGAACGGAGGGTTCCACCACGACCCGGTCGGGTGTCTCGGGCACGGGCACGGACTCGTCGAGCGAGGGGACGACCTCGTCGGCGGCACGCGCCCGGTTCACGCGCGCCCGCCCGGTTCCGCCCAGCAGCGAACGCCAGAACGACAGCAGACTCACCCTATTTCCCTGATCGCATCCTCGTCGCACCCCGGATCGGACCACCGGTGCTCCCGGTGTGCACTCACACCGTCGCAATGTTCCCTCTCACCCGTCAAGAGGTCACGGAACCTGGAAGTTCCAGGGCACGTTTCCATAACTTAATCGGACACGAGGTGATGGAACAGGCGGTTTGACCTCTGGATGCATAGTGACTTCGGACACATGGGATTCGGGACGTTTGAAGTGGGTAAAGGTTTACCCCTCTTCTGCTGATTTCAGGGACCTCGCCAGGGGTTCCGCGGTCAGTCCGATCTGCCACTCCCGGGCCCCGCGCTCGCGCAGGAACACCCCGATGGAGTCCGGGTCCACCGTCGCGGGCGGCGCCCACGCCAGCCTGCGCACGGTGTCGGGCAACAGCAGGTTCTCGGTCGGCATCACCACGTCCTCCGCGATGCCCGTCACCGTCGCCCGTGCCGCCTCCAGTCGGCGCGCCGCCTCCGGGGCGCGGTCGGCCCACCGGTTGACCGGCGGCGGACCGTCTCCGGGGGCGTTGGGGCGGGGCAGGTCCGACTGCTCCAACTCCCGGACCCGGTCGATCGCCTGCATCCACGTGCTCACGTACCGCCGCGCCAGCTTGATCCCGAACTGGCGGATCCTGGTCAGGTCGGTCGTGGTGCGCGGCATGGTGGCCGCGGCCTCCACGATCGCGGCGTCCGGCAGCACCCGCCCGGGCGAGATGTCCCGCTCCTGCGCGATGCGGTCGCGCTCGTACCACAGCTCCCGCACTGCGGCCAGGGAACGCTGATTGCGCACCCGGTGGATGCCCGAGGTACGACGCCACGGATCCGGACGCGGCTCCTTGGGCGGGGCGGCCAGCACCGAGGAGAACTCCTCCAGGGCCCACTCCAGTTTCCCCGCCTCCTCCAGCTCCACCTCCAGGGCGTCTCGGAGCTCGATGAGGATCTCCACGTCCAACGCCGCGTACCGCAACCAGTCCTCGGGCAGGGGACGCTGCGACCAGTCGACGGCCGAGTGCTCCTTGGCCAGGCGCACGTTGAGCATCCGCTCCACCATGAAACCCAGCCCCACGCGCTGGTAGCCCAGCAGCCTGCCGGCCAGCTCGGTGTCGAACAACCGGCGCGGTCGCAGGTTGACCTCGGTCAGGCACGGCAGGTCCTGGTGGGCCGCGTGCAGCACCACCTCGATGTCCCGCACGGCGTCGTCCAGCCCGCTCAGGTCCGGGCAGGCGATCGGGTCGATCAACGCCGACCCCGCCCCCTCCCGGCGCAACTGGACCAGGTAGGCGCGTTGCCCGTAGCGGTACCCCGACGCGCGCTCGGCATCGACCGCGATCGGTCCGCTGCCGGCGGCGAGGGCGGCGATCACTCCGGCCAGGGCGTCATCGTCGGAGGTGACCTCCGGCAGGCCTTCGCGCGGTTCCCGCAACAGGGGCGCCTTCTCGGCGTCGTCGTCACCTGGATCGCGGGGTTCTGTCTTCGAGTTCAACGCGTTCGCCACACCACTACGGTATGCGCTGCCGACACCGTACGCGGATTCGGTCCGGTCACGAACGAGGTCCCCGGACCCGCGCGGGCCGGGCACCTCAGGGCCGTGAACGCTGTCGTGCGATGTCGGCGACATCGGCGGGCGGCAGCCCCGCGGCCGCCGCCAACAGGGTCTGCCAGGCCGCGCTGTGCGGGAGCAGGTCGTCCTCCTCCGGGGTCCACGAGGCGCGCATCTCCACCTCCGTCGTCGACCCCTCGCCGGCCTTGGTACCGAACCCCTCGGTGGTGGCACGGGTGACCGTGCCGCTCAACGTGTGGTGGGAGGCCCCGCACGCGGCCAGGGCATCGGTCAGCCAGCTCCAGGCGACCCGCCCGAGCAGCGGGTCGGTGGCGATGTCCGACTCCAACTCGGAGTTGATCTGACAGACGACCCTGAAGGGCCCGGGCCACTCCCGGGTCCCCTCGGGGTCGTACAGGACGATGAGGCGCCCCCAGGCGATCTCTTCGCCGTGTACGGTGACCTGCGCCGACACGGCGGCGGTATGGGGGGCCAGACGGGCCGGGGCGGGGATCTCCCGGACGGTGATCTCGGACCTGAGGGAAGGGCTGTTCAGGGCTTCGATCGCTCGTCGGAACGTTTCGCCGGCGTCCGCGGCGCTACCGACATCGGGCATGGTGGAAACGTCAGCCTTCATTGTGTGTGATCGCGCGCTGGCGGGGTGTCGCTCGGAAGGGGACGGCTCTCCCCATCGCGGGCAGGAGGGTGGGCACGGAACCGACCGTGGCACGAGTCACGGCCCCGTGGTCGTAGATCCCCCGGCGTGTCGGGGTTTTGTGATGATCTTGGGACCGCTCCGCCACCGGACGGCGCCCTTGCGAGCCTTTGTGCGCCTTTGTGGGCCCTCCCGGGCCGGGGCCCGGCGACGGCCGATCCCGCCATCCGCGTGAGAGCACCGGGCGGGGCATGGCACGATCGGAGGGTGACGCTGCAAGAATCTCCATTCCTTCGCGCCTGCCGGCGCCTGCCCGTGTCCCACACCCCGGTGTGGTTCATGCGCCAGGCCGGGCGCTCCCTGCCCGAGTACCGACGGGTCCGCGCCGACGTGCCGATGCTGGAGGCCTGCGCCCGTCCCGACATGATCACCGAGATCACGATGCAACCGGTCCGCCGGTACGACGTCGACGCCGCCATCTTCTTCAGCGACATCGTCGTTCCGCTCAAGGCCATCGGCATCGACCTGGACATCAAACCCGGTGTCGGCCCCGTGGTGGCCGACCCGATCCGCGACGCCGACGGCGTCAAGCGGCTGCGGGACATCGAGCCCGACGACCTGTCGTACGTGACCGAGGCCGTGGGCATGCTCACCGGAGAGCTCGGCGACAGGCCGCTCATCGGCTTCGCGGGCGCCCCGTTCACGCTGGCCTCCTACCTCATCGAGGGCGGGCCCTCCAAGAACCATGAGCACACCAAGGCGCTCATGTACGGCGAGCCCGAACTGTGGGACGAGCTGATGCGCCGGCTCTCCGCCATCACGCTCGGTTTCCTGCGCACCCAGATCGAAGCGGGCGCCAGCGCGATCCAGCTGTTCGACTCCTGGGTCGGCGCGCTCGGCGCCGAGGACTACCGCGCCTCCGTGCTGCCCTACACCTCGTGGATCTTCGGCCAGCTCAGCGAGTACGAGGTGCCCCGCATCCACTTCGGCGTGGGCACCGGTGAGCTGCTCGGCCTGCTCAGCGAGGCCGGGGCCGACGTGGTGGGCGTGGACTGGCGGGTGCCCCTGGACAAGGCCGTCCAGCGGGTCCAGCCGGGCACGGCGCTTCAGGGCAACCTGGACCCGGCCACCCTGTTCGCACCCTGGGAGGTCGTGGCCGAGCGCACCCGCGACATCCTGTCCCGGGGCCGGACCGCCGACGGCCACATCTTCAACCTGGGCCACGGCGTGCTTCCGGAGACCGACCCGGACATGCTCCAGCGCCTCACCGCGTTCGTCCACGAGGAGACCGCGGTCTGATCCGCGCCTCCCCTGATCGCCGACGGCGCCCGGTCCCCGGTGGGGGCGGGCGCCGTCGGCGTCACGGTGTCAGCGGCCGCCGGTCGGCGGCCCGTCCGTGTCGGTGTCCCGGCCGTCCTCGGGCACCTCGCCGGTCCCGGCGGCCTCGGGCGTCCCCTCGCGCTCGGGCGTGACGGCGCCCCCCTCCGGGACGGGCGTCCCGTCGGCCCCCGCGGTCCCGGGGCCCGCGGCGCCGGTGTGGACCGGTACCCCCGGGTGCGGGTGCGGGTGCGGCGCGGCGGCGCGGCGGCGCCGGACAAGGGAGCGCAGCCACCACGCCAGCGCGGTCACCGGCACGGCCAGGACGGCGAGGAACGGCAGCAGCCAGCCCAGCGCGACGGCGAACCCCTCGAAGACCGAGACCAGCGCCAGCCAGCCGCGCTCCAGGCCGCCCAGGAACCCGATGCTCTCCTCGGAGGGCTCCTCGATGTAGGTCTGCGGCGGCATCAGCACGAGGTGGACCGTCGAGTACGAGATCTCGTTCTCCAGGGCCTTCTGCCGCGCCTGGAGCGCCTCCAGCTCCGCCTGGCGGTCCTGGATCTCCCGCTCGACCCGCAGCAGGTCGTCGACGTCCTCGGCCTCCTCCAGGTACCCGCGCAGGGTCTCCAGGGCCGTCTCGGACGACGCGATGCGGCTCTCGACGTCGGCGACCTCCTCGGTGACGTCCTGCACCGATCGGTGCAGGTCGGACCGGTCGCCCAGGTCCGCCAGCTCCTCCAGCGCGCCCTCGTAGTCGTCGTTGGGGATGCGCAGCGTCAGGTACGCCTCGGGAGTGCCGCCCTTGGGCGTGGACAGCGACTCCGAGGAGACGTAGCCGTCGGCGGCCAGGGTCAGCTCCTTGGCGCGCTCGGAGGCCTCGGAGACGTCGTCCACCCGCACGGTGAGTTCGGCGGTGTGGATGAGCTCGCGATCGGAGATCACGACGTCGGAGTCGATGCCCGACGCGCCCCCCTCCTGTTCGACCGCACCGTCCTCGGCCCGGCCCGCCTCCTCGGAGAACCCCCCGTCCTCGACGGTGCCCGGGACGGCGTACTCCGCGGAGGACCCGGCGGAGGAGTCGGAGGAATGGAGGGTCGCCCCGCACGAGGTGACCATGAGGGCCGTCAGGCCCGCGCACATCACCCCGGCGAAACGCCGCACCGGGGTCGAACCTGAGATAACCATGCTCCTTCGACGTGGCCCGCACCACACCCGTTTCGACCCATTGGTAACGAGCCGACAACGGTCCGAATCGGGTCGAAAGGCTCTACGGGACGTTCCCGACGCCCCTCCGGCACCGGATGTCCGATCCTGGAGGGGGAGGGTCGCGACCCCGGTCGCCAACGGGGGCGGCGGGACGCTGTGATCCACGGCATCTGGGAAGCTGGGAGCATGCCTGAAGCACCGCACGTCGTCGTGGTCGGGGGCGGCGTCTCCGGACTCACCGCCGCGCACCGTCTCACCGGGCTCGGCGTCGCCGTCACCGTGATCGAGGCCGCCGACGCGCCCGGCGGCAAGCTGCGGGCCTCCCCCGTGGCGGGTGTGGAGGTCGACGCCGGTGCCGAATCCGTGCTGGCGCGCCGCCCCGAGGCGCTCGATCTCATCGCCGAACTCGGGATGACCGACCGCGTCGTCCACCCCGGTCCCGGCACGGCCGCCGTCTACAGTCGCGGTCGCGTCCGCCCCCTGCCCCGGGGACAGCTCATGGGAGTCCCCGGTGACCTGCGGGCGCTGGCCCGCAGCGGCGTGCTCTCCCCCCTGGGGACCGCCCGCGCCGCCCTGGACCTGGTGCGCCCGCGCACCCCGGTGCGCGGCGACCTCCCGGTGGCCTCCTACATCGGGGTGCGCCTGGGCCGCGAGGTCGTCGAGCGCCTCGTGGAACCGCTGCTGGGCGGCGTCTACGCGGGCAACGCCGACCTCCTCTCCCTGGAGGCCACCGTGCCGCGGATCGCGGCCATGGCCCGCGACGGGGGATCCCTGATCCGCGGCGTCCACGACGCCCTGGGCGGCGCCGGGGCCGCGTCGGGACCGGTCTTCGCCTCCCTGCGCGGCGGCATCGCCGGTCTCACCGGGGAACTCGCCGAACGCCACGGCGGGGACCTGCGCACCGGAACCCGTGTCCGTTCCCTGGAACGCCTCCCCGAGGGCTGGCGCGTCCACCTCGACGGCGGCGACCGGGTCGAGGCCTCCGCCGTCCTGCTGGCCTGCCCGGCCCCGGAGGCGGCCCGCCTCCTCACCGACCACGTCCCCGAGGCCGCCCGGGACCTGCGCGGCATCGAGTACGCGAGCATGGCCCTGATCACCCTGGCCCTTCCGGCGTCGGCGCTGCCCGCCCCGCTCACCGGGACCGGCTTCCTCGTCCCGGTGGGGGAGGGCGGCCTCACCATCAAGGCGGCCACCTTTTCGAGCAACAAGTGGCCCTGGATCGCCGAGGAGCTCGCCGCGACCGGCGAGGACCTGGTCATGGTGCGCTGCTCCATCGGCCGCTTCGGCGAGACCGGTGTCCTGGACCGCTCCGACGAGGAGCTCGTCGCCACCGCCGTGACCGACCTGTCCGAGGTGCTCGGCCCGATCGGCCGCCCCGCCCAGACCCGGGTGACCCGCTGGGACGACGGTCTGCCCCAGTACGCGGTCGGGCACACCGCGCGCGTCGCCCGCGTCCGCGAGGCCCTCGCCCGCCACCATGGACTGTCGGTGTGCGGAGCGGCCTACGGCGGGGTGGGCGTACCGGCGTGCATCGCCGACGCGGATCGCCAGGCCCGGGACCTGGTCTCCGCCCTCCAGACCGACAGTCGCACCAGCCGCGGCGACGGAGCCGACGGCACCAACCAGCAAGGAGTCAACCCGTGACGGGCCAGCACAACGACGCCACCGGCCAGGGCGGCACCGACCTCAACGCCCTCATCCGCTACACCATGTGGTCGGTCTTCAAGGTCGACACCCTCGAAGGCGTCGACCGGGCCGCCGCAGCGGACGAACTCCAGGGCCTGCTCGACAAGGCGGCCGAGCAGGGCGTCACCACCCGCGGCGGCTACGACGTGCAGGGCTTCCGCGCCGACGCCGACATCATGTTCTGGTGGGTGGCCGACACCCACGAGCGGCTCCAGGACGTCTACGCCGCGTTCCGCCGCACCGCGGTCGGCCGCGCGGCCACCCCGGTGTGGTCGGTGATGGGCCTGCACCGGCCCGCCGAGTTCAACCGAGGCCACGTGCCGGCGTTCCTGGCGGGCGAGGAGCCCCGCGACAACCTCTGCGTGTACCCCTTCGTGCGCTCCTACGAGTGGTACCTGCTGCCCGACGACGAGCGTCGGGCGATGCTGGCCGAGCACGGCCGGATGGCCGCCCCCTACCCGGACGTGCGCGCCAACACCGTCTCCTCGTTCGGTCTGAGCGACTACGAGTGGCTGCTGGCCTTCGAGGCCGACGAGCTGCACCGCATCGTCGACCTCATGCGCCACCTGCGCGGCGCCAAGGCCCGGCTGCACACCCGCGAGGAGATCCCGTTCTACACGGGTCGTCGCAAGAGCGTCGCCGAGCTGGTCGAGTCCCTGCCGTAACCGGCCCCGGACGGCGAACGGCGCCCCGGCGGATCTCCGCCGGGGCGCCGTCGCGCGTTCGTCCCGCCTACTCCTCGACGGGGTCGGCCGGTCGGGCCGGCTCCTCGACCGCGTGCCGGGTGGCCAGGACGTAGAAGGGCACCGTCACGATGAAGGCCAGGACCAGGGCGCTCATCAGGTAGACCAGCCACTGTCCGGCGGGCAGGCCCAGACCCCAGGACACGATGAGGGCCACACCGGTGCCGAGCACGCCCAGGACCGCGTACGCCTTGCGGCCGCGCGGTTTGGGGTACTCGACGCGGCTCACCATCAGCCAGGAGATGAACAGCACCGCCACCGCGGCGATGGCCGGCGGCGGGTTCAGCAACACCACGGTGACCACGGCCATCGCGCCGAACGGGCACGGCAGACCGGTGAAGTACCCCGTGCCCGGGGCCTGGAGGGAGAAGCGCGCCAGACGCACGATCACCGCGAGCAGCACCGCGCCGCCCGCCATGATCGTCAGTGTCCCGGCTCCGCCGCTCTGGGTGCCCCAGACGACGAACAGGAACGCGGGGGTGAACCCGAAGCTGATGACGTCGGCGAGGTTGTCGAGTTCGGCGCCCATGCCGCTGCCGCCGAGTTTGCGGGCCACCCGCCCGTCGAGCACGTCCAGCGCGGCGGCCACCAGCATCAGCCCCACGACCATGGCCATGGCGCTGCGGGGCAGGGGCCCCGTCGCGCCGGTGGCGATGTGCGTCGACAGGGCGGAGACCAGCGCCAACACGGCGAGGAACCCGCACAGGGCGTTGCCCAGCGTCAAGTAGTCGGCCAGGGCCAGACGAAGCCGGGGGGTACCGTCGGTGACGGGTGAGGCGAGGGGGCCCTCAGTCGGCGTCAAGGCGGGTTTCCCCGGCGCGGACCCGCTGGCCGACCTCCACCGCCGGGGTGACACCGGCCGGAAGGTAGACGTCGACGCGGGAGCCGAACCGGATGAGCCCGATCCTCTCGCCTTGTTCGACCTTCTGCCCCGCAGCGAGATACGGGATGATACGCCTGACCATCGCGCCGGCGATTTGAACGACCGTGATCTCACCGATCTCGGTTTCAAGGGTCCAGATGACGCGTTCATTACGCTCGCTGTCCTTGTCGAATGCGGGGCGAAAGCCCCCGGGGCGGTGTTCGACACCGGTCACCACACCGGCGAGGGGGGCACGATTGACGTGCACGTTGAGGGGGTTCATGAACACCGCGATCCGGGTGCGGCCATCGGATCGGACATCGATGCTCTGCACGACGCCGTCTGCCGCGGACAACACCCGACCGGTCGCCGGACCCCGCTCGGGGTCGCGGAAGAACCACGTCATCCCGGCGGCCAGGGCCACCACCGGCACGGCCACCGCCGTGCGTGCTCGGGAACCGCGGGCGGCCAGGGCCGCGACGCCGGCGGCGCCGAGCGCCGGCAGCAGCCACGGGGCGGAACCCTGGGCCATGCCGAACCGAGGGCGTGCCGGTGGCCGGTGGGAGACGGATGTGGAAGGTGAGTCGTCGGTCATCGAGCGCTTTCGTCGCGGGTGATTCGGTGTGT
Source organism: Nocardiopsis sp. N85 (assembly GCF_028882275.1). Classification (GTDB taxonomy): domain Bacteria; phylum Actinomycetota; class Actinomycetes; order Streptosporangiales; family Streptosporangiaceae; genus Nocardiopsis; species Nocardiopsis lambiniae. Next base: position 46,483 of record NZ_JARBUT010000016.1, on the reverse strand, counting down.
CGCGGGCCGGCGGGGGAGCAGGCCTTCGGCACACCGCATGCGATTATCCCTGATCCGCCGAGGGCGGTGATCAGGTGAACACCGGGTCGCCCTCGGGCGACCCGCAGGCGTACGCCCGGAACCAGGATGGTACGCCAACCTACTCCGTCGGCTCCAGGGTAAGGGCGACCGAATTGATGCAATAACGGTCGTCAGTGGGCGTGGCGTACCCCTCACCGTGGAAGACGTGCCCCAGATGGGAGTCGCAGGTGGCGCACCGTACCTCGGTCCGCACCGTGCCCAGGGACCGGTCCTCGTGCAGGACGACGGCGTCGGAGTCGGTCGGGTCGTAGAAGCTGGGCCAGCCGCAGTGGGAGTCGAACTTCTCGTCGGAACGGAACAGTTCGCTCCCACAACCCCTGCAACGATAGACGCCCCGGGTCTTCGTCTCCACATAGGCCCCGGTCCACGGGCGTTCTGTGCCGGCCAGGCGCAGTACCGCGTACTCCTGGTCGTCGAGCCGCTCGCGCCACTCCCGGTCGGTCTTCGGGATGTCGGTCCCGCCGGGCGGGGTCCGGTCCGCTGTGTCAGCCATACCTTCGACGTTATCCGGAAACGGATGCCGGTGTCGCCCCCGGGCGGACTCGGGGCGCGTTCACTCTCCGGCGTGGTAAATCCTCCTTGGCCGTGACATACCCCTAACTTCACCCTCGGTGGCGTTCGGTGGTCACCCGTGCGGGTAGGGCAGCGGGCAGGGTTCGAAGATCGAGGGCGCACGAGGCGGGTGACATGGCCGTTGCAGCGGAACAGTCACTGAAAGTGACTAAAAGAACACGAAGAGTGGGAAGGGTGCGGTACGGGCTGTGGCGGGTCGAACGGGCCACCGCCGGCGCGCGCGGCGGGATCCACGCCTTCACCCGGGTGGCGGCTCGGGAGATACGGGGGGCCGCGGACGCGACCCTGCGCCTCCTCCCGGCCAGGGCGGGCCGTTCCACCGCGTCCGAACCCTGGGACGACCGGACGCTGTTCACCGGGTTGACGGTGTTCTCCGTGGTGGCGGTGGCCGTCTCCCTCCTCCTGGGATTCGGCGTGGCCGAATGGATGCGGACCGAGCCCGAGGCGCTGCTCATCGCCGGGTTGGGCGCCGTGGTGGTCGGGGCGGTGCTGCTGCCCCTGGGCCACCTGGTGTTCACCTCCAAACGGAGGCGTCGCGCCGTGGCGGAGGAACGGGAGTGAACATCCCGGTGGGGCGCCCACGCGGGCGCCCCACCGGGATGTTCGACGCTCAGGCCTCGAAGTCGTACTGCAGCACGTAGGCCGAGCCGTCCATCGTGATCTCGTTGAACTCCACGGGCCGGTGATCGGCGGTCAGCGCGGTCCGCGCCACCTCCAGCACCGGGGTCCCCGGGGCCAGTCCCAAGGCCTCGGTCTCCTCCGGGGTCGGCATGCGGCCGCGGATCTCCTCGGTGAAGCGCGCCGGGGCCAGCCCTCGTTCGGCCAGGCGCGCGTAGATCCCACCGGGTCCGGTGTCGCCGTCGCGGAAGCGCGGTTCGTCGCCGACCAGGGCCAGGGGCAGGTGGGAGAGGGCCGTCTGGACGGGCCGGCCGTCCACCAGGTAGCGCCGGGAACGCAGCAGCACCCCCTCGCCCTCGGTCAATCCCAGGACGCGGGCCACGTGATCGCGCGCCGTGCCCTCCTCCACCCGCAGGCGGTCCACCTCGTAGCCGCGATCCTCACCATCGGTGTCGGTCTGCCAGATGGCCCGTCCGTTGCCCCACAGCTCTCTGGACAGGCGTCGGGCACCGTGTCTTCGTATCGGGCGGAACAGGCGCACGTAGACGCCGGACCCCCGCACGGCCACGGCCAGCCCCTCGTTGATGAGCACGGACAGCGCCTGCCGTGCGGTCGCCCGCGCGACACCATGGCGCTCCATGATGACGTTCTCCCCGGGAAGGCGGTCGCCGTCGGCGTACCGTCCGGAGCGGATCTGCTCGCGTAGTTCCTCGGCTATCTCCCTGTAGACCGGCGGAGGGGATCCGTTTTCGGACGTCGGCACCACGTTCTTCCTCTCGGCCGGGGGCCAGGCCCGGTCAGTCCCGTCGATGCGGTGTGTCCACTGGATGGCACATCTCGGGTATGTCCGATTGCGGGAGGGTTCATGCGTGATTGAGTGGTGGCCGAAATCGACCGGTTATGGTCAGGGTTCGCGGGTGTGCGCCATCACCGCACGTAGCGCGCGAACAGGGCACCTTCCGCCGCCAACAGGTGCGCCATCCGCACGGGTGTGCTTTGCGTCGAGACGTGTTCGCGCGTCCCGGGGGTGCCCGGACCGCCGGAGACGATGCGCGGCGCCCCGGCGCCCAACAGGCGCGGGCTCAGGGTCAGGCACAGTTCGTCCAGCAGCCCGGCGGCGGTGAACTCGGCCAGCAGGTGCGGGCCGCCCTCGGTGAGGATCCGGTGCAGCCCCCGGCCGGCGAGCGCGTTGACCACGTGAGCGGGCGTGACCGATTCCCCCTCGACCACCACCAGGTCGGCGTGGCGGGCCGCGTGCGCCCTGCGGTCGGCCGGAGCGCCGGCCGTGGTGAACACGATGGTGCGCGCGTGCCCGGGCGCCTCGGCGAGGAGCCGCTCGGGCAGGTCCAGCGTGCGTGAGACGACGGCGACGGGAGGGGTCGAGGGGCGCCCGGCCCGCAGCGCGGCCCAGGAGGTCCGGGCCTTGACGGGGCCGTAGCCCTCCACCCGGGCGGTGTGCGCGCCCACCAGCACGACGTCGCACAGTCCGCGCAGGACCCCCATCACCCGGCGGTCGGCGGATGATGACAGGTCGCGGCTGCGCCCGGAGGGACCGATGGCCCCGCCGTCGACGCTGGCCACCATGTTGGCCCTCACCCAGGGGCGGTCGAGGCCGACCGGATGGGCGTAGGCGGCGACCAGGTCCACCTCCACGTCAGGGGAGGGGAGGAGCGCACGGAAGGTCACGTTCACATCGTTGCCGGACATGGTGCACCAGCGTAGGGCCTTGCCGTGGCGGGGCCCCTCCACACCCGGCCCGTGTCGCCCCGCCCGACCCGGCGGCGCGGTCGTCGCGCCGCCGGGTCGGTGCCGATCAGCCCTCGCCCTCCATCAGTCCTCGCCACCGGTGCGGTGGGACACCCGGCGCAGTACGACCAGCGCCCGGTCGATGACCCGGATCGGGCCGCCCGCCGCCACGAAGGGCCGGTCCGCCACGTCCGGTTCGGCGGTGTCCAGCACCGTCTCCCACGCCATGCCGTACTCGGTTCCCGGCACGGTGAAGTCCACCGCGTCCGCGCCGCTGTTGAGCAGCAGCAGGAAGGAGCTGTCTCGGATGCGCCGCCCCCGCGGATCGGGCTCGGTGATGGCGTCCCCGTTGAGGAACACCCCCAAGGCCCGGCCGGGGCGGTTCCAGTCGCCCCCGTCCATCGGCCGACCGTCCGGGCGCAACCAGGCGATGTCGGGCAGCCCCTCCCGGTCGCCCGCCTTCGTGGTCCCCCCGCCCTCCACCGGGCTGCCCCGGAAGAAGCGCCGACGCCGGAACACCGGGTGCTCCCGGCGCAACCGCGCCAGCTCGCGGACGTAGTCCAGCAGGTCGTTCTCGGGTTCCTCCCCCTCTTCGAGACCGGCCGCCTTCCAGTCGATCCAGGAGATCTCGTTGTCCTGGCAGTAGGCGTTGTTGTTGCCTCCCTGAGTGCGTCCCACCTCGTCGCCGTGGGACAGCATCACCACCCCCTGGGACAGGTACAGGGTGGTGAGGAAGTTGCGGACCTGGCGGCGTCGCAACGTGATGATCGCCGGATCCTCGGTCGGCCCCTCCGTCCCGTGGTTCCAGGACCGGTTGTCGTCGGTGCCGTCCCGGTTGTCCTCACCGTTGGCCTCGTTGTGCTTGTGGTCGTAGGCGACCAGGTCGGCCAGGGTGAAACCGTCGTGGCAGGTGATGAAGTTGATCGAGGCCACCGGACGGCGACCGTCGTCCTGGTACAGGTCGCTGGAGCCCGACAGCCGCGACGCCAACTCGCCCATCACGGGCTCGCCCCGCCAGTAGTCGCGCACGGTGTCCCGGTACTTGCCGTTCCACTCCGTCCACAACGGCGGGAAGTTGCCCACCTGGTAGCCGCCCGGACCCACGTCCCAGGGTTCGGCGATCAGTTTGACCTGGGAGATCACCGGATCCTGCTGGACGATGTCGAAGAACGTGCTCAGCCGGTCGACGTCGTGGAACTCCCGGGCCAGCGCCGACGCCAGGTCGAACCGGAACCCGTCCACGTGCATCTCCAGGACCCAGTACCGCAGCGAGTCCATGATGAGCTGCAACGAGTGCGGATGCCGGACGTTGAGGCTGTTGCCGCACCCGGTGTAGTCGAGGTAGTAGCGCTGGTCCTGATCGCTGACCCGGTAGTAGCTGAGGTTGTCGATGCCCCGCAGGGACAGCGTCGGTCCCATGTGGTCGCCCTCGGCGGTGTGGTTGTACACCACGTCGAGCAGCACCTCGATGCCCGCCTCGTGCAGCGACTTCACCATCGCCTTGAACTCCTGGACCTGTTGACCGCGCGAACCGCGCGCCGCGTACCCGCTGTGCGGGGCCAGGAAGGAGAGGGTGTTGTACCCCCAGTAGTTGGTCAGCCCGCGCGCCACCATGGCGTGCTCGGGCACGAAGTGGTGCACCGGCATGATCTCGACCGCCGTCACCCCCAGCGAGGTGAGGTAGTCGATCATGGCCGGGTGCGCCAACCCCGAGTAGGTGCCCCGTTGATGCTCGGGGATGCCGGGATGGCGCATGGTCAGGCCGCGCACGTGCGCCTCGTAGATCACCGTCTGGTGGTACGGGGTGCGCGGTCTGGACTCGTTGCCCCAGTCGAAGAACGGGCTCACCACGACGCACTTGGGCACGTAGGGCGCGCTGTCGGCGGTGTTCTTGCGACCGGGATCGGCGAAGTGGTAGCTGAACAGCGATTCGTGCCAGGTGAGAGTGCCGTTCAGCGCCTTGGCGTAGGGATCGGTGAGCAGTTTGTTCGGATTGCAGCGCAGTCCGTGCTCTGGTGCGTAGGGACCATGGACGCGGTACCCGTACTGCTGACCCGGACCGATGCCCGGAAGATATCCGTGCCAGACGAATCCGTCGTATTCGGTCAGAGGTATGCGGGTCTCCTCGCCGTCGTCGTCGAACAGGCACAGATCGACCCGTTCGGCGGCCTCGGAGAAGAGGGAGAAATTGGTACCGGACCCGTCGTAGGTCGCACCCAGAGGATAGGAACTACCTGGCCAGACTTCCACCATGGACGTTATCGGTCTCTTGATCTCGGGGCCTTCGGAGGGTATCGTCCGGGCCGTCCGTGAGCGCTCCCATTGCGGTCGGGTGCGCGGACGGTCCTGCGATGGTCCGAAAGCGGGCGGTCGTGTTCATGACGACTTCTTCCTTCCGCTCTGACCGTAGAAGTATGCAGAACTGGGCCGATGATCATTCATCGGCCACCCCGGATCGAGGATCGCGACCCCGAAAATGATGATTTCCAGGGATATACGAGGCGCGCGGATGAGACGAACTTCGACCGCGCTTCCCGCATTCGGTCCACGCAAATGACCACAAGAGTCACACCGGCCCCTCCCGCCACAGGAGGGACCGGCCGGGAGCTCACTGCCGGGGCCGGGCCCGGTCCAGGATCAGACCGGTGTCCACACCCCGGGGCAGGGTGCCGAACACGTGCCCCCACTCACCGCCCAACCGGGACGCGGTGAACGCCTCGGCCACGGGCGTGGGCGAGTGGCGCAGCAACACCGACGCCTGGAGGGTGAGCGCCATCAGCTCCACCACCGAACGCGCCCGGTACTGGATCTCCTCCGGGTCGCTCAGGACCTGCTCCAGCCGTTTGAGCGCAGTGTCGTAGTGGTCGTCCACCCCCCGGGCGGTGTCCAGTTCGGCGAAGAACGCCTCCACGGTCTCGGGGCCGCGGCCCATCGCGCGCAGCACGTCCAGGGCCGCCACGTTGCCCGACCCCTCCCAGATGGAGTTGAGCGGGGAGTCCCGGAACAGCCGGGGCATGCCCGACTCCTCCACGTACCCGTTGCCGCCCAGGCACTCCAGGGCCTCGGCGGCGTGCGCGGGCTGGCGCTTGGTCACCCAGAACTTGCTCACGGCCACCGCCAGCCGGCGGAAGGCCGTCTCGGCCTCGTCACCGCGCACCGACCGGTCCACCGCCCCGGCCAGCCGCGTCATCAGCGCGGTGGCCGCCTCCGACTCCAACGCCAGGTCGGCCAGTACGTTGCGCATGAGCGGCTGGTCCACCAGGACCTTGCCGAACGCGGACCGGTGCTCCGCGTGGTGCAGGGCGTGGGTGAGCGCCGCGCGCATGCCCGCCGCCGAACCGATGACGCAGTCCAACCGGGTGCTGTTGACCATCTCGATGATGGTCGGCACGCCCCGGCCCGCCTCGCCCACCAGGTGGGCGACCGCGCCGTCGTACTCCAGTTCCGCCGAGGCGTTGGACCTGTTGCCGAGCTTGTCCTTGAGCCGTTGGACGTGCAGCCGGTTGCGGGTGCCGTCCTCCAGCACCCGGGGCACGAGGAAGCAGCTCAACCCCTCGGGCGCCTGGGCCAGGGTGAGGAAGAAGTCGCTCATCGGCGCGGACGTGAACCACTTGTGCCCGGTGAGCAGGTGATGCCCGTCGTCGGTGGGCACCGCGCGGGTGGTGTTCGCGCGCACGTCCGACCCGCCCTGCTTCTCGGTCATGGACATGCCCGCGAGCAGGCCGCGCTTGGTGTGCGGCGCGCGCAGCCCGAAGTCGTAGGTGCGGGAGGTCAGGAGGGGTTCGTACCGCCGCGCCAGTTCCGGGGCGTGGCGCAGCGCGGGGACCACCGCGTAGGTCATCGAGATCGGACAGCCGTGCCCGGCCTCGGGCTGGGACCACAGGTAGAACTTGGCGGCGCGGGCCACGTGGGCGCCGGGCCGCTCGTCGCCCCAGGGCGCGGCGTGCAGTCCGAACTCCACCGCCTGGTCCATGAGCACGTGGTAGGCGGGCTGGTAGTCGACCTCGTCGATGCGGTGGCCGTAGCGGTCGTGCGTGCGCAGCACGGGCGGATGGGCGTTGGCGGACTCACCCCAGGAGCGGACCCGTTCCGTGCCGGCGGCGTCACCGACCTCGCGCACCTCCGCCTCGGCCCAGCCGGCGTCCTCGCGCCGTACGCCCTCCAGGAGGGCCGGGTCGTCGGCGGCGTTGTGGTCGCCGAGCGGGGCGGCCTGGTTGAACACCTCGTGTGTCGGGGGCATGGCGTGCTTTCCGTTCCTGTTCGCAGGCGGCCGGGGTGCCGCGCATCCTACTCCCGTACCGAGCCACGACACTAGAACCGGGTTCTGTTCCGATCCTGCCCCGCCGAGGCGTCCACCCGGGTCCTCAGGCGGCTCCGTGAGGAAACGGCCGCCCGTGCCCAGGAGCGGACCGGCGTGACCGCCCCGTGGGGACCTCGTCCGTGACGGCGCGCCTTCCGTCCGTGTGGGTGGCCGGAGCCGTCCGTCGTGATCGTGCGCGGGCCTCCCGGGTCGGCGTGAACGTCCCCGTGGGGGCCTGGTCCGTGAGGGCGCGGCCCCCGCCCGTCGTGCTCTCCCGGGGCCTCCCCGGATCAGCCGCCGGTGCCCAACGAGAAGCCGCCGTCGGTGCTGATGACCTGACCGGTGATCCAGCGACCCTCGTCGGTGGACAGCCACCCCACGAGCCGGGCCGGGTCGTCCGGGCGCCCGAACCTCCCGAAGGGGGTGGCGGCCAGCACCCGTGCGATGGTCTCCGGGGCGCGGTCGGTGGACTCCGGGTCCAGGTAGCCGGTGTTCACCGGACCGGGGTCGATCGTGTTGAGGACGATGCCGTACGGCAGGAGTTCGGCGGCGACGGTCGGGGTCAGCCCGGCCAGCGCCGCCTTGCTCGCGGCGTAGGCCACCTCGCCCACCATGGGGCCGTGGATCTGCCCGGAGGTCGTCCAGAACACCCGGCCGGTGGCGTGCTCGTCCAGCGGCGCGGAGAACGCCCGCCGGTCCCCGGGGCGGGCCGCCGGCGCCTCCCGCACCCCGGCGAACGCCCTGGCGAAGTGCGAGGTCAACAAGAGGGTGGAGCGGGTGTTGACCGACCAGTGGCCGTCGAGCCTCTCGGCGGTCATGTCCAGGATGGAGCCGTCCCCGCCCGAACGCGCGTGGTTGCACACGAGGACGTCGAGCGAGCCGGTCAGGCCCCGGGCGGCCGTGATGAGCCGTTCGGGGGCGTCCGGGGCGGCCAGGTCCAGACCCATGTCCCCGAACGCGGCACCGGGGCGCAGGGCCGCCCTGACCCCGTCGCGCACCGGCCCCAGGTCGTCGGCGCCCCAGGGCTGGTCCGCGTCGTGCGCCCGGTGGTGGTGGACGAACAGGTCGGCGCCCAGCCCGGCCAGGCGGACGGCGATCGCGTACCCGATGCCCTTGCGCCGGGAGACCCCGGTGACCAGCGCGGTCCTGCCCTGCAACGGAAGGTGTGCGGAGTTCGTCATCCGGCGATCCTAGGAAGCGGGATCCGGGCGCGCACGGGCTTTTCCCGCACGGTGCGGCCGCCTGGGCATCCGGCGGGCCCGGTGAGAGCAGGACCCGCCCCGGTCGGGGGCGAACCGGCGCTCCGGCCACCGGACCTCCGCCGCCCGGGGTTCCACACCCGCCTCCGAGAGGTCGGGGGGTCCCGTGTCAGGGCCAGAGCAGGCCGCGCTCCCAAGGCCCCTCGGGCTTCTCGCGCAGGTACCGCAGGCGTACGTGGCGACGGTCGGGGGAACCCTGCCAGAACTCCACCTCGGCCGGGCGCACCAGGTACAGGCCCCAGTCGTCGGGCACCAGGGACGGATCGGCGATCAGTCGGGCGCGGTTCTCCTCCGCCGCCCGCCCGACCTCGGCGGGGTCGGCCAACGGGGAGCTCTGCCGGCCCTGGAATCCGGCGACCCGCGACTCCAGCGGCCGGTGCAGGAAGTCGGCGGCGCACCGCTCGGGCGAGGCGAGCCCGGCGGTCCCGCGCACCCGCACCTGACGCCCCTGCTCGCGCCAGTGGAACAGCAGCGCCGCCCGCGGCTCCACGGCCAGCTCCCGCCCCTTGCGCGAGGTCGTCGTGGTCGCGAACCACCAGCCCTCGGGGGTGAGGTCCTTGAGGATCACCACCCGGGCCGACGGCGCGCCGCTCTCGTCGGCGGTCGCGACCGTCATGGCGTGCGGCTCGGACACCCCGCTCGTCACGGCCTCCTCGAACCAGGCGACGAACAGCGCGATCGGGTCGTCGGGCGCGGTGGACGGATCGAACTCGGGCAGATCTCCCGCGAACACGGGCAGACCGCGCAGCAGGTCCCGGATGGACATGGGGCTCCTCTCGGATCGGCGGAGCCCACGATACGGGCCGGACTCCGACCCGGTCGGAGGAAGGGCGCGCCAAGAATCCCCAAAACTCCCGGGACACGGGTGTTCCACCGGCCCGTCCCGGGCAGTGGCACCACGCGATGGCCCGATGGAGAGGAGACACGGTGGAGATCGGATTCAAGCTCATGGCCGAGAGGTACGAGGCCCCCGAACTGGTGCGCCAGGCGGTGCGCGCCGAAGAACTCGGGTTCGACTTCGTGGAGATCAGCGACCACTACCACCCGTGGCTGTTCAGCCACGGCCATTCGCCGTTCGCGTGGTCGGTGATGGCGGCCATCGCCCAGGCCACCGAGCGCATCCGCATCGGTCCGGGGGTGACGTGCCCGTCGATGCGGTACCACCCGGCGATCGTCGCCCAGATGTCGGCCACCACGGCGGTGCTGTCCGGCGGACGGCACTTCCTCGGAGTGGGATCGGGGGAGCGGCTCAACGAGCACGTCGTCGGTGACGCGTGGCCGTCGGTCACCGTGCGGCACGCCATGCTCAGGGAGTCGCTGGAGATCATCCGGACGCTCTGGACCGAGGGCTACCACTCCTACGAGGGCGAGTACCTGACCCTGGACGACGCGCGGGTGTTCGACCTGCCCGAGACCGCGCCCGAGATCATCGTCGCGGCCGGCGGGGAGCGGGCCGCCGCCCTGGCGGCCGAACTCGGTGACGGGCTGTTCGCCACCGAGCCCAAGCCGGAACTCGTGGAGGCCTACACGGCCGCCGGAGGTGACGGGCCACGGTACGTGGAGGTGCCGCTGGCCATCGCCGACGACGTGGACACCGCCCTCCAGAACGCCTGGGAGGGGTTCCGGTTCGGCCTCAGCGGGTGGAAGGTGATGTCGGAGCTGCCCAACCCGATCAACTTCGAGGCCGCCACCGCCCTCACCAGGGCGGAGGACATGCGACAGATGGCGTCCGTCGGCCCGGACCCGCAGGAGCACCTGAAGCAGGTACGGACCTTCTCGGAGGCCGGGTTCGACCACCTGGTCCTGATGAACGCCGGGGCCGACGTGGAGGACTTCTTCGCCTACGCGGAGGAGAACCTGCTCCCGGAGCTGCGGTCGGACGCCTGATCCCGGTCGGGTGCGCCGGGGCGGGCGACCGCTGCCCGGGGGCGTCCCGCCCTCCGGCGGTCCATCAGCACTCCAGGGGGTGGCCGGTGGTGGCGTCGACGTGGTCGGGGATCTCCTCGTGGCGCTCGCCCACCGTCAGTGTCCCGGTGGGCTCGAACAGCAGGATCGAGGCGCCGCCGTCCGACTCGGGCCGGTGCTCGACCCCGCGCGGCACCACGAACACCGAGCCCGGTCGCAGGGTCACGGTGCGCTCGGGGGCGTCGGCGTCGTCGCGCAGTCTGATGCGCAGATCCCCGTCGAGCAGCAGGAAGAACTCGTCGGTGTGTTCGTGGGCGTGCCAGACGTAATCGCCGCGGACCTTGGCCACCCGGACGTCGTAGTCGTTGACCCGGGTGACGACGCGCGGGCTCCACAACTGCTCGAAGGAGGCCAGCGCGGTCGCCAGGTCGATGGGTTCCTCGCTCATGGACGCCATCCTCTCGGTGGTGCGCGGGCCACGGAAGTGCTAGGAATCGCACATGCCGCAAGATTCCTCGCACCGGGTGGCGCTGATCGTCGACTCCGGGTCCAACCCTTTCGAGATGGGGGTCGCCACCGAACTGTTCGGGCTGCGCCGACCCGAGATCGATCGGGCGTGGTACACCCTCGCCGTCTGCTCGGCCACCCCGTCGGCGCCCGTCCACCTGGGCCTGTTCACCCTGTCCGACCTGGCGGGGCTGGACGCGGCGGCGGAGGAGGCGGACACGGTGATCGTGCCCAACCGGCCCGATCCGTGGGTGCCGCCCCGGCCGGAGGTCATCGAGGCGGTGCGCGCCGCGTCCGGGCGCGGGGCCCGGCTGGTGAGCTTCTGCACGGGTGCCTTCACCCTGGCCGCGGCGGGGGTGCTGGACGGCCGCCGGGCGGCCACCCACTGGCGGCACGAGGAGCTGTTCGCCCGTCTGTACCCGAGGGTGCGGCTGGAGCGCGACGTGCTGTTCGTGGACGAGGGGGACGTGCTCACGGCGGCGGGCAGCGCAGCCGCCCTGGACCTGGGGCTGCATCTGATCCGGCGCGACCACGGGGCGGAGGCGGCGGCGTCGGTGAGCAGGCGTCTGGTGTTCACCGCGCACCGGGAGGGCGGGCAGCGCCAGTTCGTGCCCGTCCCGGTCCCGGAGAGCACCGACGTGTCCCTGGCCCCGCTCCTGGAATGGGCCCGCGAGCGTCTGGGCGACCCAATCACCGTGGCCGACCTGGCCGTCCGGATCGCGGTGAGCCAAGCGACCCTGCACCGCCGCTTCCGCGCCGAACTGGGCACCACCCCGCTGGCGTGGCTGCGCGCCGAGCGGGTGCTCGCGGCCCGGCGCCTGCTGGAGGGCACGGAGCTGGACCTGGCCGCCGTGGCCCGGGCCAGCGGTCTGGGCACGACGGCGAACCTGCGCCAGGCGGTCCGCGCCCACACCGGCCTCAGTCCGTCGGCCTACCGGTCCGGGTTCCGACTCACCCGACCCACCGCGCCGTCACCGACTCCACGCGCGGGAGACCGGGGCCCAACGGGTCACCCGCGCGTGTGATACCCAGGTTCCGTGACGAGTGGGAGAAGAGGTCGTTCGGCCGTGATCGCGGTGATGGTCGTCGTCATCCTGGTCCTGATCCCGGCGGGACTCCTGTGGGCCGGGCAGCGATCGGTGATCTACCTGCCCTCGGGCGGTGTCCCCCCGGCCGCCGCCGGGGTCCTTCCGGGAGCCGAGGACGTACGCCTGACCACGGAGGACGGCCTCGAACCGGGCGGCTGGTTCGTTCCGCCCCTGGGCCGGGACCGTGAGGCCGCCGTGCTGGTCGCCAACGGCAACGCCGGGAACCGGGAGAGCCGGGCGGCCCTGGCCCGCGCGCTGGCCGCCGAGGGTTTCTCGGTGCTGCTGTTCGACTACCGCGGCTATGGAGGCAACGAGGGCTCGCCCTCGGAGCGGGGGCTGGCCGCCGACGCCCGCGCCGCCGCCGACCATCTCGCCGAACGCGGCTTCGGCGCCGACCGCACGATCTACTTCGGGGAGAGCCTCGGCGCCGCCGTGGCGACCGGTCTGGCCGCCGAACGCCCGCCCGCGGCGCTGTTCCTGCGCTCCCCGTTCAGCTCCCTGGCGGACATGGGGGAGCGGCACTACCCGTTCCTGCCGGTACGGATGCTGTTGTGGGACCGCTACCCGGTGGCCGAGCGGGCGGCGGAGGTGGACGTCCCGACCACGGTGGTGATCGGGGACGCCGACCGTGTCGTGCCGCCGGAACAGAGCCGCGCGGTGGCCGGGGCGAGCGCGCACCTCTTCGAGGAGGTGGTCCTGCCGGGGGCCGACCACAACGACGCCGAGCTGGTGCACGGCCCCGAGGTGGTGGAGGCGTTCGTCCGACTGGCCGACCACGTCCTCTGAGCGGTCCGCCCGGCCGGCGGTGTCGTCAGCCGTGCGCGGTGGCGGTGCGCAGGAGGGCGGCCCACTCGGCGGCGGGGATTTCGAGGTGCCCGAGGTGCCTGTTCTGGGTGTCGCGGACACCGATCCGGGAGTGGGCCGCCATGCTCCGCGCCTCGACGCAGTCCCCGCCCTCACCGTTGCTGTAACCGGACTTGGTCCAGTGCTCGCTGATCATGGAGCCTCTCCTCGAATCTCTTCCAACCGGGCACGGGAGGCGGGGAGGGGGAGAGCGGCGCTCCGCAGCTCTCCGAAGACTCGCTCGTAGCCCTGGACGATCTCGGGCTCCTTGATCGTCAGACCCGCTCCACGCCCCTCGATGTAGGCGAAATCGCCGCTGTCGGGGACTGCGAGCAGTTTAAAGGAGCCGTCCAGGCCGGGATGTTGCTCGGTCAGCATCGGGACCAGCTGGATGGTGATCCGCGGGCGGTACGAGAGTTCGAGCAGCCGGTTGATCTGGGCGTACATGATGTCCGGGTCGCTGAACGCGCGCATGACCGTGCTCTCGTCCAAGAGGATGACGCACATCGGCGGATGCTCGCGGTCCAGGATCGACTGCCGGTGCCGGCGGGCCTTGACCATGGCCTCGATCTTCTCCGGTGAGGCGTGCGGGGATCCCATCCGGCTGATCACCCGGGCGTAGCCCTCCGTCTGGACCAGCCCTGGAACGACGCCGAAGCCGTACTGCCGGATCTCCGTGGCCGTCTGCTCCGCTTCGGCCACCTCGCGAAAGTAGTCGATCATCCCGTGTGGCGCGAAGTGGGCGTCCCAGGAGTTCACGAGTGTGCCATTGGCGGTGAGGGCCGCGTCCAGCCGTTCCACCTGCTCCCTTTTCGTCCCTTTTTCTCCGCTCTCCAGGGAGCTGACCGTGCTCTGGGAGAGAAACGCGGCCCGCGCCATCTCCTGTTGCGTCATCCCCGCCCTGAGTCGGTGATTGCGCAACAGGAGTCCGAACCTCCTCCTTGAGGAATCGCTTGCCACCACCATTTTACCGCCTTTATCGCTGACGAACCGCCGGCTACCGCAAGCCATGGGAATAAGACCGTATTGCGGAATGAGTGTAGAGCGGGGCGGAGAGAAAGGGCAGGCTTTTCCACAACGACCCTCCCGCCTGCGAAAACGCGGACGGACCTGGCCACCCGGTCGTTCCGGTGCCTGTCGGCGACAGCTCCGGGGCGCGGCCTCCGACCCCATGTCATCGGTGGGACACCAACACACGAGGTGAGAGATATGCAGGCCACAACACCCGCACCGGCCCTGCCCCGGCGCATTCCCTTCCCCGACGCCGCCACGACCGGCCTCCTGTGCGGCAGCGATCCCCGGCACGTCGCCGTCGCGCGGCGGTGGATCGAACGCTCTTCCCAAAGCGGGCCCTCGGTGAGTTCCGCCCTGGTGTCGGCGCTCAGCGAACTCCACACCAACTGTTTGCGTCACACTCTTTCCGGAAAACCCGGCGGTACCGTTCGCATCGTTCTCGAACGCCAGGAATTCGTGCACATCCTCTACGTCACCGACAACGGCCCCGACACTTCCGTGCCTTTCGGTGTTCCCCTCGCCCTCCCGCCCGCCCCCGACGGCGAGCTCCCCGCCGTCGGCGGACACGGACTGCGCCTGCTCGAATCCCTCTCCCTGTACTGGGACTGGACGGGTGAGGCCGGAGGCCCCCTCACCGTGCGCGCGGTCTTCAGCCGCGCCGCCGACCACCGGATCCGCCGCCCCCGGTGACCGCGTACAGCCGGGACGGTCGGCTCAACGCGCCTCGTCGCCCGTCCCCCCGGCCGTCTCGGCCATGAGCTCGATCAGACGCTTCAGCACGCGCAGCTGCGCCGGGTTGTACAGTTCCGCCGCCGCGTCGGCCATCGCCCGCGCCGCCTGCCGAGACCCCTGCGGGGAGTCCGAGGTCGGATCCCTCGACCAGGGACTCCTCTCGCGCGCACGGAGGGTTCCCGGCACCAGGCGCTCGGCGAGGTCGGCGATCGAGGCGTCGTCCGCGTCCGGGGGAAGCGCCTCGAATTCCTGCTCCGTTGCGTCCGGCTCGCTGATGAGCGCGCGGAGCTCCTCGGTGGACTTCTCGCTGAGGACGGTCGAGTAGACCGCCAGCAGCGACCGCTGCCGCTCGGACAGGTCACCGTAGACCGAGGCGAATCCGGGCGGGGCGTGCGCCGGGGCGCGGTGGCGCAGGATGTCGGCGAGCTCCTCCCGTACCCGGGTCAGCCGGTCGATCTTCGCCTCCAGTTCCGCGTCGAGCACGCGGATCGCCTCATCCGGCTCCCGGTCCCCGTGCTCCATCGCCGCGATCTCCGACAGCGGGACCCCCAGTTCGCTCAGGCGCCTGATCTGTACCAGCCGGATCAGGTGTGAGACCCCGTACTGCTTGTAGCCGTTCGCCGTCCGTTCCGGTACGTCCAGCAACCCGATCTCGTGGTAGTGCCGCACGGCCTTCAACGTCGTTCCGGCGAGTTCGGCGACCTGCCGGGTACTCCACGCCATGTGCCCCTCCTCCGCTTCCGCGCACAGCCCACATCCTGACCCCGGCACCGGGTCAAGCGTTCCCACGGTCGAACCCGCGCCGGGCTTGACCATGCCCCGAGGGCATGGTCTGAAGTGGTGATGACCGTCCGGACCCCACCATGGAAGAAGACACATGCGCCGCCTTCACGAGCCCTTCCGGATCATCCGCGCGAACCTCCGCGCCTACCTCGCCATGAACGCGATCGTATTCGGCCTGTTCTTCATCGGTGTCGCGGCGGCGCTGGTCTTCCCCGACCTGCACACGGCGCAGACCGCGTCCCTGGAAGAGGACGGTACGGCGGACCTGGTGGGGATACTGCTCGGGAACGTCTGGCTGTTCGGCCTGACCATCCTCGCGGTGAACGTGCTGACGGTCGCCCTGCCGATGATCCTGCTTCCCTCGATGGTCGTGCCGTTCGCGGGCATCGTCCTCTTCTCGTACAAGGCGTTCACCTTCGGGGTGGTCCTGGCCCCGGTCGACGCGACCATGGCGAAGATCCTGATCCCGCACTCGGTGACGATCCTCATCGAGTTCCAGGCCTACATCCTCGTGATGCTCGCCGCCCACGTCCTGGGCCGGGCCTGGCTGCGCCCCGCGACGGTCGGCGCCGACAGCCGCCGCCAGGCGTACGTCCACGGACTGAAGCAGGTCGGGTGGCTGAGCCTGCCCGCGCTGGCGCTGTTCGTCATCGGCGCGCTCTACGAGGCCTTCGAACTCGTCTACCTCGTGCCCCGTCTGGTCGCGGGCTGATGCCGCTCCCTTCCCCCGCGTCGGGCAGAATGCGGGACATGCTGAACATCGGATCCGTCGTGCTGGGCGTCTCCGACGTGGCCCGCGCGACGACCTTCTGGGCCGCGGCCCTGGGTTACGTCCCCCGTGAGCCCGGCACCGACCGCTGGGTCGTCCTGGTGCCCGCCCGAGGGCCCGGCGTGCAGGTCGCGCTCGGCCTCAGCGACGTCCCCCTCCAGGAACACCCCCGAGTCCACCCGGACCTCTACGCCCGCGACGCCGCCGACCAGGCCGCCGAGGTGGAACGCCTGGTCGCCCTGGGCGCCGAGCGCGTCGACTGGGACCTCTACCCCGAGGACCCCGACTTCGTCGTCCTCGCCGACACCGAGGGCAACCGCTTCTGCGTCATCGACGCGAGCCGCTCCTGACCCGCCCGGTTTCGCCCCTCGTGTCCTCGATACGATGCCCCTGCCGCTCGACGCCGCCGGTAATCCGGTGATCCCGCGACGGGACCCCACCCGGGGCGTCGCGGCGGGGGCACGGTGGGAGGGGGAGGACCATGGCGGAGACGGAGCCTCCGGAGCGCACGCGCCGGCTCTGGGCCCTCCTCGGCAGCGTGGTGCTCACCCACACCGCACTCAACCTCATCCGTCCCCTCATCTCCTACCGGACCATCGCCGTGGGCGGCGACGCCGTCGAGGTCGGTCTCATCACCGCGGCCTACGCGCTCCTCCCACTCGCGATCGCCGTCCCCCTGGGCCGCTTCACCGACCGTTCGGCGCGCATCGCCTGGATCGTCGGCCTGGGCTCGGCGATCCTGGCCGTGGGCGGCCTGCTCCTGGCGGGCGCGGACGGCCTCGTCGGACTGGCCCTGGCCGGCACCGTCGTCGGTGTCGGCCACCTGCTGTGCATGGTCGCCGGGCAGGGCATCATCGCGCGGTACTCGCGCCCGGGGAACCTCGATCGCGACTTCGGCTGGTTCGCCGCCGCCGCCTCCCTCGGCCAGCTCGCCGGCCCCCTGATCTCCGGCGCGATCCTCGCCGACGCCTCCGGCGCGGCCCTGCTCCCGGCCACCTCCACCGCGCTGATCGTCGCGGGCCTCGTCGCCGCCTCGGGCGCGCTCCCCCTGATCCCGCTGCTGCGGCTGCGCCCGGTCCGGCGCACGGCCGAACAGAGGGCCGCCCCGCCGGTACCGGCCCGGGACCTGCTGCGCCGCCGTCGGATGCCCTCCGCACTGCTCAGCAGTCTGGCGCTGCTGTCCGCGGTGGACATCCTCACCGCCTACCTCCCCCTCATCGCCGAGAGCCGGGGGATCTCCCCGATGCTCGTCGGCGTGCTGCTGAGCCTGCGCGCCGGCTCCTCCCTGCTCTCGCGGCTGACCCTGCCGTGGATGCTGCGCCGCTGGTCCCGCACGAGCCTCATCGTCACCAGCACCGCCGTCGCGGGCCTGTCGCTGACCCTGGTCGCCCTGCCCCTGGGCGGTTTCGCGGTGCTGGCCGTGGTCCTGGGCGTCGGCGGCTTCCTGCTCGGCCTCGGCCAGCCCCTCACGATGGCCCAGGTGACCACCCTGGCCCCCGAGGGCGCCCGGGGCGCCGCCCTGGCCCTGCGGATCTGGGGCAACCGGCTGGGCCAGGTCGCCATCCCCGCGGCCGCCGCCGGGGTGGCCGGCGCGGTGGGCGCCCCCGGGGCCCTGTTGTTCTCCGCCGCCGTCCTGCTCGCGGCGGCCGTCACCGCCGGTTGACCGGATCCGTCGGACCCGGCCGGCAGGATGTGCGCGGATCCGTCATCGAGGAGGACCCCGTGCCCACCACCGAGCCCGCCTACCTGGCGGGCATGTACCGGGACGCCTACTTCCCCGACCACCTCGTGGACAAGGGCAGGGCGATCCTGGTGGCCCTGCGCGAGCGCATCGAGACCGAACGCCCGGCCGACCTGCCCGCCCTCCACGTCCTCACCAACGCGGCGGTCGAGGAGTTCAACGCCCTCCAGGAGGAGTTCTGGGCGGCCGACAGTGAGATCGAGACCGTCGCCCGCGACGACATCGCCCTCTCCTTCGAGTACGTGATGGCCGCCTGTGGATTCGCCGACGCCGATCTGGAGGAGGCGCTCGCCGAGCGCGACTGGTGACACGCGAAAAGGGGCCGCTCGCGCGGCCCCCACGGCACAGGGTACGGGCGCCCCCGTCAGACCTCGATCGAGGTCTGCTCGCGCCCGGCGTCGTGGCCGACCGCGATCTTGCGGGCCTTGGAATGCTCGGACACCGGAATGCGCAGGGTGAGCACGCCGTCCGCGTGGTGCGCGGTGACGCGCTCGGTGTCCAGGGTGTCCCCGAGGAGGACCTGGCGGGTGAACGTGCCGCTCGGCCGTTCGTTCACGATCGGTTCCAAACCGTCGCGGCGTGGTGCGGGACGCTCCGCCTTGACGGTGAGCACGTTGCGCTCGACTTCGAGGTCGATGCTCTCGGGGGAGACCCCGGGAAGGTCGAAGTGGGCCACGAAGTCGTCGCCCTCACGGTAGGCGTCCATCGGCATGACGGTCGGCCTGCCGTTCTCCAGCAGTCGCTGGGTGAACCGGTCGAACTCCCGGAACGGATCGGTGCGCATCAGCATCGCTCGTCACCTCCACGTATCTTCGACATAATCGTCGATGACTTGATGCGGTTAAGCTCAACTTTATTGATCGCTTCGAGCTTGTCAAGTCTCGGACCGGTGGAGGGCCGGGCTCTCCGGAGGGACTCCGCCCACCCCGTGGCCCGCCCGATCGGCGCTTCCGGGGGCCCGCCCCCGTGAAAGGTGCCGGGCCCCGTGACGTTTGGCGCAACGTCACGGGGCCCGGGGTCCGATGGACGGTGCCCTCACCAAAGGTGTTCGGGCACCAGTCTCCGTATCTCCGGCGAGGCGGCGTTCAGGACCGTCTCGAACCACACGGAGAACTCCGTCTCCTTCTGGAGCCCGCGCAACCCGTCGGGGGTCACCAGGGTCGTCTCGGCGACCTCCTCGGGGTCGGGCCGAGGGGTGTCGGCGACCCGGCCCACGAACAGGTGGTTGAACTCCCGTTCCACCAGCCCCGAGCGCGGGTCCTCCAGGTCGTAGCGGACGGTGCCCGCCGGCCGCAGCGACCAGGGCGCGACCCCCAGCTCCTCGACGGTGCGCCGGGTCGCCGCCAGGAACGGCGGCTCCTCCGGCAGGGGGTGGCCGCAACAGGTGTTCGACCACACGCCGGGGGAGTGGTACTTGCCCTCGGCGCGGCGCTGCAACAGCATCCGTCCGTCAGAGGAGAACAGGAACACCGAGAACGCCCGGTGCGGTTCGCCCGGCGGCCGGTGCGCCGCGAGTTTCTCCCGTGTGCCGATCGTCGCCCCGCCGCCATCGACCAGTTCGACCAGGACCGTGGACTGCCGGGTCTCCCGCCCGGCGCTCTGGGACACGGCCGCTCAGCCGGAGAACGTGCCCACGAGCGGGTACTTGTCCCCGACGATGAGGTCGCCGGGGCCGAACCCCAGGTCCTCCTCGGAGAAGCCCGCGTCGGGGTCGAACCGGGTCTCGGCGTCGATGTACACCGTGCCCAGCGACAACCGGTCGGAGCCGCTCAGGTTGGCCCCGGCCATGTGCACGACCCGCTCGTTGTGGAAGGTGCAACCGCCGGCCCGCAGCGGCACCGTCACCCGGGGCCGCCACGTCAGCTCCGGGTACTTGGAGAAGATGTCCCAGTCACCGGGTCCGGGCGGCGGGATCTTGTTCGAACCGGGGACGAACGACATGCACCCCCGCTCCACGGGCACGTCCACCAGGGCCACCCACGCGGTCATCGTGACCCCGCCCTGCCACGGCCAGTAGGGCTCGTCGATGTGCGGCGGGGTGGCCGCCGAGTTGTCGCTGGGCTTGCGCAGGATCTCGGAGCGGAACATCCGCAACGGTCGGCCGGTGATCATCTCGGCGATGGTGGTGACCCGGGGGTGCAGGGCCAGGCGGCGCAGGGCCTCACTGCGGGTCTCGGCCTCCTCCAGCCACTGCATGACGGTCGCGCCCTTGTCCTTGACCATCTCGTCCACCGAGTCGTCCCACACACCCCCCTTCTCCTCCTCGATGAGCTTCTTCGCGTCCGCGTAGCACTCGGCGACCTCCTCGTCCGTCAGGACCCGGGGAATGTGGAGGTACCCCTCTTCCTGGTACTTGCGGATCGCCTCCTCCGGCAGGTTCTCCGGAGTCGTCAGTTCCGTGTCGTCGATCACGGCCGTTCTCCCTTCCAGGCGTCAACCCCGTTCTAACGCCCGGTGCCCGCGGCCACGGAAACGCGGCGATCACTATGTCATGTCGTGATTTCCGGGGGACGGGACGACATGACAAACCGGATTCGGGCCCCTTGTCGGCCCCTTCGGCCGGGGCCACCCTTGGCTGCGTTCTCATCTGCCGCAGAAAAGTGAATTCCCATGCGCATTCTCTTCATTCCCGGGAACAGTCCCTCGCCGATCTTCTCGCACGCGGCCCTCGCCTACGCCGCGCGCGGCGCCGGGCACGAGGTCGTGGTCGGCGGCATCGAATGGGTCGTCCCCGACATCGCCGCCATCGGCCTGACCCCCCTCACGATCGCCCCCGTCACCGGGGCCGACGTCGCCGAGTTCATGGGCAACGCGCCCGCCGACCCGGCCGAACAGGCCGTGGCCGTCGGCCGCATCTACGCCGACATCGCCCTGCGGAGCCAGCCGGCCCTGCTCGACCTGGCCGCGCAGTGGCGGCCCGACCTGGTGGTCGGCGGCTCCATGTTCTACTCCGCCCCGCTGCTGGCCCACACGCTGGGCGTGCCGTCCGTGCGGCTGGAGTGGGACCGCACGGACTCCGCCATCTACGCCCCCGGCGCCCGGGACGTCCTCGCCCCCGAACTGGAACGGCGCGGCCTGGACGCCGTCCCCGACCCCGACCTGTGGATCGACATCTGCCCGCCGGACCTGCGCACCCCCGGCCAGGAGGCCGGGCGGCAGCCGATGCGCTGGCTCCCGGTGAACCCCCAGCGCCCCCTGGAACCGTGGATGTACACCAAGGGCGACCGCCCCCGCGTCTACATCACCGCGGGGGCGCGGGTGCCCGACCCCCGGGCCCTGGTCCACATGGCCCGCGGCGTCGCCGACCTCGGCGTCGAGGTGGTGATCGGGGTCGCCGAGCACGTCGCCGCCGAGGTGCGCGGCGACCTGCCCGAAGCCCACGTGGGCTGGGCCCCCCTCGACGTGGTCGCCCCCACCTGCGACGTGATCCTGCACCACGGCGGTGGCGTGACCGACATGGCCTCCCTGCGCGCCGGGGTCCCCCAGCTCATCGTCGAGCAGGACGTCTCGGCCGACGCCATGCGCCGCCTGGCCGACTACGGGGCGGGGCTGCTGCTCGAACCGGGCGCACAGCGGACCGAGGACATCGCCGCGGCCTGCGGCCGGATCCTCGCCGACCCCGCCTACGGCGACCGTGCCCGTGCGCTGTCGGAGCAGATGGCCGCGCTGCCCTCGCCGGCGGAGGTCGTCGGCCTGCTGGAGAAACTCGCCCGGTGACCTCGGCTCCCCCCTCCGGTCGAGGCCGGAAGGGGGAGCGCCACCGTGCCCGGCGAAGGAGGAAACAGGAGTGAGGACGACATGACCATCCGCGTATGGGACTACCTGCCCGAGTACGAGAAGGAGCGCGACGACGTCCTGGACGCGGTGCGCACCGTCTTCGCCTCGGGAAGGCTCATCCTCGGCGAGAGCGTGCTCGGCTTCGAGCGGGAGTTCGCCGCCCGCCACGGACTCGCCCACTGCGTCGGCGTCGACAACGGCACCAACGCGGTCGCCCTCGGCCTCCAGGCCCTGGGCGTGGGTCCCGGTGACGAGGTCGTCACCGTGTCCAACACGGCCGCCCCCACCGTGATCGCCATCGACGCCGTCGGCGCGACCCCGGTGTTCGTGGACGTCCACGAGAGCGACCACCTCATGGACACCGGGCTGCTGGAGGCCGCGGTCACCGAACGCACCAAGGCCCTGCTGCCGGTCCACCTGTACGGCCAGTGCGTGGACATGGCCGCGGTCCGGTCCGTCGCCGACCGCCACGGCCTGGTGGTCCTGGAGGACTGCGCACAGGCGCACGGGGCCCGTCACCACGGCCGACCGGCCGGGACCATGGGCGACGCCGCCGCGTTCTCCTTCTACCCCACCAAGGTGCTCGGGGCCTACGGGGACGCGGGGGCCGTGGTGACCGACGACCCCGAGGTCGAACGGGCGCTGCGCCGCCTGCGCTACTACGGCATGGAGGAGGTCTACTACGTCGTTCGCACACCCGGGCACAACAGCCGTCTGGACGAGGTCCAGGCCGAGATCCTGCGGCGCAAGCTGACCCGCCTGGACGCCTACGTCGAGGGCCGCCGCGACGTGGCCCGCCGCTACGTCGAGGGCCTGGGCGACCTCGTCTCCCCCGACGGCCTGCGGCTGCCCGTCACCACCGAGGGCAACGAGCACGTCCATTACGTCTACGTGGTCCGTCACCCCGAGCGCGACACGATCATCGAGCGCCTGCGGGAACACGACATCCACCTCAACATCAGCTACCCCTGGCCGGTCCACACCATGTCCGGCTTCGCCCACCTGGGGATCGAGCGAGGGTCGTTGCCGGTGACCGAGGCCCTCGCGGGGGAGATCTTCTCCCTGCCCATGTACCCCCACCTGCCCCGGGAGCACCAGGAGCGGGTCATCACCGTGCTGCGCAAGGTCCTGGACGAACTCTAAGGAGAACAATGACCGAGACCCATGAGGACCGCCTCACCGCGATCTACCGTCGCGCCGAGATCTACGAGGCCGTCTACCGAGGCCGGGGCAAGGACTACGAGGCCGAGGCGGCCCAGATCACGGCCCTGGTGCGCGAGCGTCGGCCGGACGCCTCCTCCCTGCTGGACGTCGCCTGCGGTCCCGGCACCCACCTGGGCCACCTCTCCGGATCCTTCGAGCGGGTCGAGGGAGTGGACCTGGCCGAGGACATGGTGCGACTCGCCGCCGCCAACCTGCCCGGCACGCCCGTCCACCAGGGCGACATGCGCTCCTTCGACCTGGGCCGCCGCTTCGACGCGGTCATCTGCATGTTCAGCTCCATCGCCCACCTGTCCGAGGCGGCCGAGGTCGAGGCGACCCTGGCCCGCCTCGCCGCCCACACGGAGCCCGGCGGCGTGATCGTGCTGGAACCCTGGTACTTCCCCGAGAGGGCCACCGAACGCCACGTGTCCAGCGCGCTCGTCACCGTCGAGGGCCGCACCATCGCGCGCGTGTCCCACAGCCTGTACCGGGACGGCGCCCACCACATGGACGTGCACTACACCGTCGCCTCCCCTGAGGAGGGCGTCGAGCACTTCATCGACGTGCACGTGCTGGCCGTCCACCGGCGCGAGGTCTACGAGAAGGCGTTCGCCGCCGCCGGATGCTCGGTGGAGTACATCCCCGGCCCCGGCCCCGGCCTGTTCGTCGGTGTGGCGGGAGGCCCGGCGTGACCCTCCGGGCCCGCCCCCTCGGCATCGAGGGGGCCTACCTGCTGCCCTACGAGGTCTTCGACGACGAACGCGGCCTGTTCGCCACACCCCTCCAAGGCGCGGAGCTGCGCCGTGTCTCGGGCCACGGGCTCTTCCCCGTGGTGCAGACCAGTTACAGCGTCTCCCGCCGGGGCGTCGTGCGGGGCGTGCACTACACCCAGGCCCCGCCCGGGATGGCCAAGTACGTGCACTGCCCGCGCGGTCGGGCGCTGGACATCGCCGTCGACCTGCGCGTCGGCTCGCCCACCTTCCGCCGGCACGAGAGCGTCGTGCTGGAGCCGACGGCCCCGGTGGCGCTCTACCTGCCCGTGGGGGTCGGCCACCTGTTCGTCTCGCTGGAGGACGACACCATCGTCACCTACTCCCTGTCGGTGGAGTACGACCCCCGCAACGAGCGGGCCCTGCACCCGCTGGACCCGGACCTGGGGCTGCCCCTGCCCGAGGACGTGACCCCGATCCTGTCCGAACGGGACCGGGCCGCCCCCGGCCTCGCGCAGGTCATGGAGGAGGGCGGGCTACCGGACCACCGCACCTGTGTCGAGCTGGAGGAGGCGTTGTGGCGGCAGGGGACGCCGGTATGACCGGGGAGGGGACCGGGACGGTGGTGGTGCTCGGCGCCACCGGGTGGATCGGCCGTCACGTACTGGCCGCCCACGCCCGCACCGGCCGCCCGGCCGTGGCGGTGGCACGGGAGCCGGCCCCGCACCTCGGAGGGCACCCCTTCCACCGCCTCGACCTGGCCGAGGCCGGCCCGGAGGAGGTGGCGCGGCTGCTGGAGGCGCACGATGCCCGGGTGGTGGTCAACGCCACCGACGCCGCCAACTCCCGCGACGGCTGGCACCGGCCCGAGAGCGAGCTGGAGAAGGGCAACGTCGGGGCGGTCGCCACCCTGGTCGATGCCGTCGAGGCCGTGGAGCGCCCGCCCCGGCTGGTGCACCTGGGCACCCTCCACGAGTACGGTCCGGTCCCCGACGGGACGGCCGTGCACGAGGACACCCCGCCCCGCCCGGCCAACGCCTACGCCCGCACCAAGCGCGCGGGGTCGGACACGGTCGTCCGAGCCGCCCGGGAGGGACGCGTCGACGCCGTGGTGCTGCGCGTGGCCAACGTCTGCGGGCCGCACCCCTCCCCGGCGTCCTTCCCCGGCGTCCTCCTGGAGCGGTTCCGACGGGCCGTCGCGGGAGAACGGGTCTCCCTGCGGGTGACGGGGGACCGCCGCGACTTCGTCGACGTGCGCGATGTGGCCCGCGCCGTGGTGCTCGCCGGAGACCGGCCCGGTGTTTCGGGGCGGATCCTCAACGTCGGCGGCGGCCGGGCGGTGGGCATCGGGGAGATGGTCGCCTGGTTGCGCCGGGCGTCCGGTGTCGCCCCGGACCGGGTGCAAGAGGTGCTCGAACCCGTCGCGGGGATGGGCGGTGGCTGGATGCTCGCCGACATCGCGGCCGCCGAACGCCTGCTGGGCTGGCGTCCCGTGGTCCCGGTCAGCGACTCCCTGCACGACATGTGGTACGCCTGAGCCCGGTGATCGTCGGCGGACGACGATCACCGGGCCCGTCCGTGTCCCGGCGCCCCGGCCGGGCGGCCGTCGATCGCGCACGACCGCCGACCGGGGCGCCCGGCCGGAACACCTACGAGGCGCCCAGGATGCTGCGGGCGGCCCGGATGCCCGAGCGCATCGCGGCCTCGGTGGTGGGGGAGCTGAAGTGGTCGCCCGCGAACACCACGGGCGGCCGTTGGCCCCGGGTGGCGGCCACCGAGGCCCGGTAGCGGCCCGGCGAGGGGATGGGGAACCCGTAGGGCCGCTCGGCCACCTGGAAGGGTTCGGGGTCGCGGGGGAAGTCCGGCCACAGCCTGCTCAGCAGCGGGGTGACGGTGGCGTACTGCTCCTCGGGGCCGCGCCCCAGGAGACGACGGGTGACGGCCCGTCCCGGGTAGGCGAACACCAGCAGCCGGTCGCGGACGGTGCCGTCGGCGCCGCGCACCCGGCGCGGGTAGGTGATCATGTTCCGGATCGGCGGGTCCTGCGCGCCGCCGGCCATGATGTGCGTCTCCGGCGGCAGGGCGTCCGCGTCCACCAGGTAGGACATCGACAGCGCCGGCTCGTACTCCTGGCCCTCCAGGTAGTCGCGCATCCGGTCGCCCACCGCCTCGCGGGGCAGCGACGCGATGACCTTGGCCGCGATCGGCGCGGGCACCGCCACCACCACGGCGTCGAACTCCCCGCCGGCCTCTCCCCCCTCCCCCTGGGAGGAGACGACCACCCGGCCGTGCTCCAGACGCACCTCCGACACCTCATGGCGCAGCAGCACCCGGGCGTCCGCGGCGTTGCGCTCGGCCAGGACCTGCATGCCCTCCCGGAACACGAAGAACTCGGCCCCGCCCATCGTCGCGAGCATCGCCCGGGCGTGCGAGACGGAGATCCCGTCGCAGTCGAAGTTCCAGAACCCCTCGATCTGCGATCGCAGCATGTAGTCGAAGCCCCGGTGCGACATCAGGCTCCGGCCGTACTCCGTGGCCGTGGTGCCGTCGTCGAAGTCGGCCAGACGCTCGGGGTCGAACAGGTCGATCCGGCCCGTGCGCCCGTTCACCAGCATCTCCCGCATCGAGGAGTACAGGAACGCCAGCCGGTCGCGCAGCCGCACGTGCCGGTAGCGCAGGAGCGCCGGAATGGAGTCGGAGGGCAGCGGGGCCACGACGCCGCCGTCGGAGACCAGCAGGTTGCTGGAGATCTTCTCCAGTTCCCCCTCCAGGCCGTACTCGCGGATCATCCCCCACATGGTCGAGTACATGCTGGCGCACATCAGGTTGATCCCGACCTCGGGCTCGATCTCCGGCCGACGCCAGGAGCGGGCCCGCCCTCCCAGGCCGTCGGCCGACTCGAAGAGCACGACCTCCTTCCCCGCCGCGGTCAGTTCCCTGGCGGCGGCGCATCCCGCCATTCCTCCGCCGATAACGGCGATCCTCGTGTGCTCCGGCATGCGTCAGGCCTCCGAAAAGAATGGGAAGGGCGGAGATTTCCCCCGCCCTTCCCATTTTATTTTTCATCGGCGTCCCGATGAATAGCAGGATATTGTCGTCAGCTCTCCTGCGGCTGCTCCTCCCGCTGCTCCTCCTCGGCCTCCTCGGGGACGTCGCGCAGGAACAGGAAGGTGATGAGGGCGACGCCGAGCACGATGGCCACCCCGGTGTAGCCCACCACGGACAGGCCGGTCATGAACGCCTGCTCCGCGGCCTCCGACACCTGCGCCGCCAGGGACGGCTCCAAGTCCTCGGTCGCCGCCATGGCGCCGGGCAGGCTGTCGCGGACCGCGGCGGCCTCCTCGGCGGGGACTCCGGTGGGCACGGAGTCGACCATCAGGTAGCGGTAGACGGCGGTCCCCAGCGCACCCAGGGTGGCGATGCCCATGGCCATGCCGATCTCGCTGCACGTCTCGGACATGGACGAGGCCGAACCGCTCTTCTCCTTGGGCGCGGAGGCGATGACCAGGTCGATGACCAGCACCATCAGCGGGCTCAGTCCGAAGGTGACGAGCATGCTGCCCAGCACCGCCGGGAGCGGGCCCGAGTCAGCCCCGCTCAGGGTGAACACGATCAGGCCCACCGCCGCCACCAGCAGACCCAGGGCGATCGTGTTGGCCGCCCGGAGCCGTGCGGCGACGAGCGGGGCGAGCATCGCGCCGGCGATGTTGGCCACCGCGTAGGGGACCATCCACAGGCCGGCGGCGGCCGGCGACAACTCCAGGACCAGCTGGAGGTACTGGGCGAACAGCAGGACGAACGCGCCCAGCACCACGGTGCCCAGCAGCAGCCCGCCCAGCCCCACCGTGAACGGCGGCAGCCGGAACAGGGCCAGGTCCATCAGCGGGCTCTCCAGCCTGCGCTGGCGTCGCACGAACAGCCAACCGAAGACCACACCGGCCACGAGCATGGCGATCACGATCGGGTTCCATCCCTCGGCCGCGGCCTCCTTGATCGCGTAGACGACCGGGAGGATGGCCGCGAGGGACAGGGCGACGCTGAACAGGTCCAGCCGCCCGGGGGTGGGGTCGCGGAACTCCGGCAGGAGCAACGGCGCGGCGATCAGCAGCAGCACCATCACCGGCACGCCCATCAGGAACACCGAACCCCACCAGAACCACTGGAGCATGACGCCGCCGACCATCGGGCCGATGGCCCCGCCCGCGGAGAAGCAGCTCAGCCACACCGCCACCGCCACACCCCGCTGCTTGGGGTCGTGGAACATGTTGGTGATCAGGGACAGGGTGGAGGGCATCAGCGTGGCGCCCGCCACACCCAGGAGGGCGCGGGCGGCGATGAGCATCTCGGCGCTGGTGGAGTAGGCCGCCAGCAGGGAGGCCGCGCCGAAGGCCACGGCACCGATCATCAGCAGCCGACGTCGGCCGATGCGGTCCCCCAGCGTGCCCATCGTGATGAGGAACCCGGCGATCATGAAGCCGTAGATGTCCAGGATCCACAGTTGCTGCGCGCTGGTGGGCGCCAGGTCCGCCGCCAGGTGCGGCAACGCCAGGTGCAGGACCGTGAAGTCCAGGGCGAGCAGAATGGTCGGCAGTGCCAGGACGGCCAGTCCGAGCCATTCGCGCAGCCCCGCCTTCGCGGCGGGGGCGGAGGTCGTTTCGTCCGGGGACATGGGTGGTGTCCGTCCTTCCAGGGTCGTTGTGCCGTGACGCGAGCATGACTCGACCACCACCATCGCCCCCCGGCGTTCCGAAAAGGCTCCGATCGTGATCCGACCACGCTCCGGACCCTCCCCTTGCACTACGGTGATCCCATGCGCTTCGGGATTCTCGGCCCGCTGGAGGTGTGGGGCGACGGCGAACCGGTCCGCGTCCCCGAAGCCAAGGTGCGCGTGCTGCTGGCCGCACTGCTCCTGGACGAGGGACGGCCGGTCACCGCCGACACCCTCATCGACGACCTGTGGGGCGAACACCTGCCCGCCCACCCCACACGGGTCCTGCGCGCCAAGCTGTCCCAGCTCCGGGGCGTCCTGGACAAGGCCGAACCCGGAGCCCGCGACCGGGTGCTGCGCACCCCCGGCGGCTATCGGCTGCGGGTGGAACCCGACGAGGTGGACTCCACCCGGTTCCGCGCCCTGGTCGAGCGGGCGCGCGGCACCGACGACCGGCGCGCGGCGGCGGTCGCCCTCAACGACGGGCTGGCCCTGTGGCGCGGGGACGCCCTCGCGGGCCTCACCGACACCCCCCGCCTGGCCCGCGCCGCGCTCCGCCTGGACGAGGAACGCCTGTCGGCGTTCGAGGAGCTCGCCCTGGCCCGGTTGGACCTGGGCGAACACCACCTGTGGGTGGAGGAACTCGGCGAGCTGGTCGACCTGCACCCGCTCCGCGAGCGCCTGTGCGCCGCCTACATGAGGGCGCTGTACCGTTCCGGCCGCCAGGCCGAGGCGCTGGGCGTCTTCGACCGGCTGCGCCACCGCCTCAAAGAGGAGCTGGGGGCCTCGCCCGGCCCCGAGACCGCCGAGCTGCACGCCCGGATCCTGCGCCAGGACACCACCCTGGACCCGGCGGACCCCGGTCCGCTCCGGGCGGTCCTGCGCCCGCGCACCAACCTCCCCGCCCCGGTGGACGACACCATCGGCCGCGAGGCGGACGTCGAGCGGATCCGCGCCCTCATGGAGCGCGCCCGCCTGATCACCCTCACCGGCGCGGGCGGTGTCGGCAAGACCCGGCTCTCCCTGGAGGTGGCCGCGGGCCTGGACGACCGTCACCCCGACGGACTGTGGTTCGTGGAGCTGGGCACGGTCCCCCCGGAGCAGGGGGAGGACCCGGGCGCGGCCGCCCGGGTGGCCGAAGCGGTCGTGGCCGTCACCGGCGCCCGCGATCTCGTCCAGGCGTTGAGCGCCACCCGCACCCTCCTGATCCTGGACAACTGTGAGCACGTCGTCGAGTCCGTGGCCGCGCTCTCCCGGGAGCTGCTGCGCGCCGCCCCGCACCTGCGCCTGCTGGTGACCAGCCGTGAACCCCTGGGGATCGACGGCGAGCACCTGTACGAGGTCCGCCCGCTCGGCTTCCCCGATCCGGCCGACCCCGCCGACGCGCGGTCCTACCCCGCGGTGCGCCTGTTCGCCTCCCGCGCCTCGGCGGGCGCCCCCGGTTTCACCCTGGGGGAGGACACCGCCTCGACCGTGGCGTCGATCTGCCGCCGCCTCGACGGCCTGCCGCTGGCCCTGGAACTGGCCGCCAACCGGGTGCGCGCCCTGGGCGTGCGCCGCCTCGCCGACGGACTGGACGACCGCTTCCGTTTGCTGGCGGTGGGCAGCCGGGGCGCTCCGGGACGCCAGCGCACCCTGCGCGCCGTCATCGACTGGAGCTGGGACCTGCTCGGCGAGCCCGAGCGGACCGTGCTGCGCCGCCTGTCCGTGCACGCCGAGGGCTGCACCCCCGAGGGCGCCGAGGCGGTGGTGGGCGGTGACGGCATCGAACCCGACGAGGTCGTGGAGATCCTGGCGCGTCTGGTGGAGCGCTCCCTGGTCATCGCGGTCGAGGGCTCCGACGGGATCCGCTACCGACTGCTGGAGACCATCGCCGCCTACGCCCGGGAGCGTCTGGAGGCGGCGGGCGAGGCCGACACGGTGCGCCTGCGCCACCTGCGCCACCTGGCGTCGCTGGCCGCCACGGCCGATCCCCTCCTGCGCGGTCGTCGGCAGCACCTCTGGTTGCGCCGTCTGGACGAGGAGAACGCCGACCTGCGCGCGGCCGAGGACACCGCGGCCCGTGCCGGTGACGCCGACACCGCCCTGCGGCTGGCCTTGGACCTGGTCTGGTACCGCTACCTGCGGGGCCGCCCCGGCGAGGCGCACCGCTCCCTGTCCCGGGCGCTGGAGCTGCCGGGCGGCACCCCCGCCCTGCGCGCCCTCGCCGGGGCATGGCGGGTGGGCATGGCCCTGATGGTCAACGAACCCGAGGACCCGGTGGCGCTGGTGCGGGCCGCCCTGGCGGACCGCGCGGACCCGGTCCCCGAACGCGAATGGGCCAGGGTCGAGTGGTTCCTGGGCACCGCCCTGCTGGACTTCGGCGAGCTTCAGGTGAGCGGCGACCTCGTCGAGCGCTCCCTCGCCGTGTTCCGCCGCGAGGACGACCGCTGGGGGACCGCGGCCGCCCTGTGCACCCGCGCGTGGCTGCTCAAGGCCCGGGGCCGGATGGCCGGGTTCGAGGCCGACGGCAGGCTCTCCTTGGAGCTCTTCGGTGAGATCGGGGACCGCTGGGGCCGGTTGCAGGCCATGCCGGCCCTGGGCAGCCGTGCCGAGATCGACGGCGACTACCCGGAGGCGGCCCGGCTGCACCGGGAGGGTCTGCGTCTGGCGGAGGACCTCGGATTGTGGTCGGAGGTGTCCTACCGGCTCTCCGAGCTGGGACGCAACGCCCTGCTGCGCGGCGAGCACCGCCAGGCCGAGGACTTCCACGAGCGCGCCCGCCGCCTGGCGGTGGAGCAGGGCGACCGGTTCGGCGAGCGCTTCGCCGAGTTCGGCCTGGGCCTGGGCGCCCGCCGCGAGGGCAGGCTCGACCGGGCCGAACGGTACCTGTCGGGTTGGCTGGACCGGGTCCGGGGGATCAACGCCCCGGCGGCGGGGGCCACCGTGCTGGCCGAACTCGGGTTCGTCGCCGAGCAGCGCGGCGACGCCGACACCGCACTGCGCCTGCACGACGAGGGGCTCACCGCCGCGTTCACCACCGGCAGCCCCCGCAAGATCGCCTTGGCCCTGGAGGGCCTGGCCGGTGCCTGGGCCCTGGCGGGGCTGCCGCTGCGGGCCGCCCGCCTGCTGGGCGCGGCCTCGTCCGCGCGCGCCTCGGTGCACACCCCTCTGCCGCCCGCCGAGCGCTGGGACGTCGAGCGGGTGCGGGTGGCGTCGGTGGCCGCGCTGGGGGAGGAGGCGTTCGCCCGTGGATGGGAGCGCGGTGCCCGGGAGCCGCTGGAGGAGACGGTGGAGCGCGCCCGACGCTGGTACGCGCTCCGTCCGGCCCCCGCCGGTCAGCCCGTGCTGTGATCCGGTCCCACCTGGGGGAACTCGTAGTCGCCCTCGGGGAAGCGCTCGGTCGGCATCCGGTCGGGCATCGCCGACTCCCGGCGCGGCGGCGACCAGCGCACGTAGACCGAACGGGCGCGCAGGGCCGACCGCACGGCCCGGGTCAGCAGCGGTGACGCCGGCCGCAGCCCGAAGGCCCGGCACAGGTCGGGGCCCAGCAGCGCGGGCAGGACCGGACCCACGGCGCGGCCCGCCACCCCGTGCAGACGCGGCGGCAACCAGCCCACCAGCACCTCCACGAACAGCCCCCGGGTGGCCCGCCACAGCGCCGCGCCCTCGGGGGAGTAGGCGAACTCGGCGCGCACGTACTCGTCGTGGAAGCGCTCGAACCCCTCGTAGGTGTCGGGGAGGTCCCTGATCCCCATGTGCTCGCCCATCGAACGGAAGTGCAGGTAGGCCGCCCGGCGCTCGGCGTCCCCGAAGGGCCGCCACCCGTGCCGGTCCACCGCCCGGACCATGTTGACCATGACGGCCGCCAGCACGAACATGTACTCCTCGTTCGTGATCGACCACCGGCCCTCACCGTCGAGCCCGTTGACGTGCCGCACCGCGTTGCGGTGGATGCGGTTCATCTGGCGGACCGCCTCCCGGCCCCGGTGCCCGGCGAACCCGTTCCGGAACATCTCCCACATGAGGATGTTGGTGTCGTCCAACCGCCGCTGCGTGTTGTCGGTGAGCTCGCCGGTACGCGCCAGCAGCCGGGCCATCCGGGGCGGGGCCAGGCTGTGGTAGAAGCCCACGCTTCCGCCGACCTGCATGTCCCAGGGGAACTCGTAGGCCATGTCGAGCAGCCAGATCCCGCTGTGGTCCCGCTCGACGTCCATGGCCTCGATCTCGCGCAGACGCGCGTAGCGGCGTGCCCTCCTGCGTGCCCCGAGCATGGTCGGCCCTTCTTCTCGGCGGTCCGTGCACACCGATCATGCGCGACCCCGACGCCGTCCCGGCACCGACCGTCGGCACTGTGTCAAGTCGTCTGACCTGACAGATTTCCGCGATCGCCGTTGCCCGGCACCCGCGAACACACGATGCTTCCGGTGTCCTTGGTCGCGGGATCAGCGTGGATCGGCTCCGAAGGGATAACGACGATGAAGGCTCTGGTTCTGTCCGGAGGGATGGGAACCCGACTCCGTCCTTTCACCCACTCCATGCCCAAACAACTGATGCCCATCGCCAACCGCCCCGTCGTGGAACACGTCCTGGACGACGTCCGCCGGGCCGGAGCGGTCGATGTCGGCGTCGTGGTCGGTGACCACGCGGAGGAGATCGAGCGGGCGGTCGGCGACGGGTCCCGGTTGGGGCTGCGTCTGACCTACCTGCGTCAGGACGCGCCGCTGGGACTGGCCCACTGCGTCCTGCTCGCCCGGGACTTCCTCGGCGACGACGACTTCCTCATGTATCTGGGCGACAACATCCTCTCCGACGGGGTCGCGGGGATGGCGCGCACTTTCGCCGCCGACCGCCCCGACGTGCAACTGGCCGTGCACCGGGTCCCCGATCCCCGTGAGTTCGGGGTGGCGGTGGTCGGTGACGACGGCACCGTGCTCCGACTGGAGGAGAAACCCCAGGACCCGCCCGGTGACCTGGCCGTCATGGGCGCCTACTTCTTCACCTCCGCCATCCACGAGGCCGTGGCCGCCATCCGGCCGAGCCCTCGCGGGGAACTGGAGATCACCGACGCCATCCAGTGGCTGGTCTCGGCCGGACGCCCGGTCCGGGCCGTGGAGCACACCGGGTTCTGGCAGGACGCGGGGGACATCCCGGGCGTCCTGCGCTGCAACCGCTGGGCCCTGGACGGGACGCGGAGAGAGATCCGGGGGTGGGTGGACGAGTCCAGCGTGCTGAACGGCCCCGTGGTGGTGGAGCCCGGAGCGCGGATCGTGCGTTCGCGCATCGACGGTCCGGTGATCGTGGGCGCCCGCACCGTCATCGAGGACGGCCACGTGGGACCGCACACCTCCGTGGGCAGGGACTGCGTCATCCGACGGTCCGGGATCGGCGACTCCATCGTCCTGGACGACGCCGAACTGGTCGGAGTGCCCGGCCTGCACAGTTCCATCATCGGCAGATCCGCCTCGGTCCGGCCCACGGACACCTCGGCCCTCGGCCCCAGCCTCGTGATCGGCGACCACGGCCGGGCGGAGGTCCGGATATGAGGATCCTGGTCACCGGCGCCGCCGGGTTCATCGGATCGCACTACGTCCGGTCCCTGCTGGCGGACGCCGACGCGCCCCGGGTCACCGCCCTGGACCTGCTCACCTACGCGGGCAACCGGGACAACCTGCCGCCCTCCCACCCGCGCATGGAGTTCGTCCGGGCCGACGTCTGCGACGCCCGGGCCCTGGCCGACGTGCTCCCCGGACACGACGCCGTGGTGCACTTCGCGGCCGAGAGCCACGTGGACCGCTCCGTCGCCGACGGGTCGGTGTTCGTCCGCACCAACGTCGTCGGCACCCAGACCCTGTTGGCGGCGGCGGTGGCGGCCGGTGTCGAACGGGTCGTGCACGTGTCCACCGACGAGGTCTACGGTTCCCTGGAACGGGGTGCGGCGCGCGAGGACCACCCGCTCGCCCCCAACTCCCCGTACGCGGCCTCCAAAGCGGGGTCGGACCTCATCGCCCGCGCCTACTGGCGCACCCACGGCCTCGACGTCTCCGTCACCCGGTGCTCCAACAACTACGGGCCGCGCCAGCACCCCGAGAAGCTCATCCCCAGGTTCGTCACCGCCCTGGTGTCGGGCGGTCGCGTCCCCCTCTACGGCGACGGCCGCAACGTCCGCGAGTGGCTGCACGTGGAGGACCACTGCCGGGCCGTCCACCTGGTGCTGACCCGGGGTCGGGCGGGCGGGGTCTACAACGTCGGCGGCGGCGACGGTCTGACCAACCTGGAGATGACCCGGCGCCTGCTGGAGCTGTGCGGCGCCGACGAGACGGCCATCGAACGGGTTCCCGATCGGCTCGGGCACGATCTGCGCTACTGCATCGACGACACCACGATCCGTGAGGAGTTGGGGTATGAACCCCGCGTCCCCTTCGCCCGAGGCCTGCGCGACACGGTCGCCTGGTACCGCGACAACCCCGGCTGGTGGAAACCCCTCGCGGCCTGACCCCTCCGGCCGGCACGACGCCGAGCGGCTGGCGCTCTCCGCCGACGTGCCGTCGGTGCGGGGCCCCGACGGCGCCCCCACCTCCGACGGCCCGGCCGACGTCGTCGCCTGGGCCGCCGAACGCGCCGCCGCCGGCGGGTTCTCCGTCACCCGGGTGCCCTTCGCCGAGATGGACTCCTGGGGCTTTCGGCCCGACACCGGCGACCTCGTCCACGACAGCGGACGGTTCTTCTCCATCACCGGCCTGCGCAGCGTCGTGGACGGCGATCCCGGCACCCTCCGCCACCAGCCCGTCATCCACCAGCCCGAGGTGGGCGTCCTGGGCCTGCTCGCGAAGGAGTTCGACGGGGTCCTGCACTTCCTGGTGCAGGCCAAGATGGAGCCCGGCAACCCGGGCATCGTCCAGCTCTCACCGACCGTCCAGGCCACCCGCAGCAACTACACCCGCGCGCACCGGGGGCGCCCGGTGCGCCACATCGAGCACTTCGTCGGGTCGGGTCGGGGCCGCGTGCTCACCGACGTCCTCCAGTCCGAGCACGGCTGGTGGTTCCACCACAAGAGCAACCGGAACATGATCGTGGAGACCGACCGCGAGGTCGAGCCCCACGAGGACTTCCGCTGGGTCACGCTGGGCACCCTCGGCGCGTTGATGCACGTCGACGAGACCGTCAACATGGACACCCGCACGGTTCTGGCCTGCGCCCCGGTGTCCTTCGGCGCCGACGGATCCGCCCACTCCGACACCGGACTCCTGTCGTGGTTCACCGAGCAACGCGCGTCGAGGACCCTGAGCGCCGAACGGGTCCCCCTGGGCTCCCTGCCCGGCTGGGTGCGCACCCCCGACCGGCTGCACCACGAACAGGACCGCGACTTCGACGTGGTGGCCGTGGCGGTCCGGGCCCGGGCCCGCGAGGTCGCCTCCTGGTCCCAGCCCCTGCTGGCCCCGCGCGGGCCGGGCGTGGCGGCCTTCCTGACCCGTCGGGTGGCCGGGGTCCCGCACCTGCTCGTCCACGCCCGGGTCGAGCCGGGCTTCCTGGACACGGTCGAGCTGGGGCCGACCGTGCAGTGCACCCACGACGAGGCGACCGCGCCCCCGGGGCTGCGGCCGCCCTTCCTGGACACGGTGCTGTCCGCCCCGCCCGAACTGGTGCGCTACCGTGCCGTCCACTCCGAGGAGGGCGGCCGGTTCCTGCACGCCCGCACCCGTTGCCTGGTGGTCGAGGACCCCCGCCCCGCCGGGGCGCCCGAGCCCCCGGGGTACCTGTGGGCCACCCCCGACCAGCTCGTGGCGCTGGCCCGTCACGGCCACTACCTGGACGTCCAGGCCCGCACCCTGCTGGCCGCGCTCACCACCGGGGCGCTGCGCCCGTGAGGACGGCCGCGGCGGCCCCGGTGGGCCTCAGCGCCCCGCCACCTCGGTGATCAGGCGGGTGATGACCCCCACCCCGTCGCGGGTGAGCACCGACTCGGTGTGGAACTGCACCGAGGCGAACCACGGTCCGCGCAGCGCGTGCACCTCCCCGGTGCCGGGGTCGCGGCTCACCTCGACCGCCCCCAGGCCCTCGCAGTGGATCTTGTCCTCCTCGCAGTGGGTCGAGAAGGTGTTGTAGAAGCCCACCAGCTCCTGGTGGCCGAACAGGTCGATCAGGTGCTGCGCCCCCTGGTTGGGGTGCTCCCGGCGCAGTACCGGCAGGCCCAGTTCCAGGCTGAGGGCCTGATGGCTCAGGCACACGGCGAGGAACGGCGACCGTCGTGCCAGCAGGGTCCGCACCCCCGCCCGGACCCGGGCGATCTTGGGGTGGTCCAGGTCGCGCGGATCACCCGGGCCCGGCCCCATGATCACCAGGTCGTACCCGTCCGGGGCGAACTCCTCGGCGAACCCGCGCACCCGCACCGACGCCCCGCACGAGCGCAGCTGGTGGGCGAGCATGGCGGTGAACGTGTCCTCGGCGTCGACGACCAGGATGTCCATCCCGTCCAGGGTCACCTGGGGGGTGGGGCAGGGCCGGCCCAGCCAGAAACCCGACAGGCGCGCGTTGCGCGCGGCCAGCGCGTCCAGCACCGTGGGGTCGCCGGCCAGGGCCTTCGAACGGTCGGCGTTCAGCGCGCTCAGCAGCCCGGCCGCCTTCGCCCGGGTCTCCACCACCTCCGACTCCGGGACGGAGTGGCGGACCAGGGTCGCCCCCACCGACAGGCGCAGATGACCCCCCCGGTCGATCTCCGCGGTGCGGATGAGGATCGCCGAATCCAGGGCGGCGGCCCCGCGGGCGTCGCGGCCGATGAGCGCCAGCGCCCCGCTGTAGTGGCCCCGCCCCAGGGTCTCGTAACGCGCGATCACCCGGCAGGCGTTCTCCAGCGGGCTGCCGGTGACGGTGGGCGCGAACATCGTCTCGCGCAGGATCTCGCGCGGGTCCCGGTCGCATTCCCCCTGGATCAGGTATTCGGTGTGCGCCAGCCGGGCCATCTCCTTGAGCCGGGGACCCACCACGCGCAGCCCGGAGTCGCAGATCCGGGCCATCATCTTCAGTTCCTCGTCCACCACCATGTACAGCTCGTCGGCCTCCTTGCGGTCGGCCAGGAAGTCCACCATCCCGTTCAGGGTGGGGCCTCCCGCCGGGTACCGGTAGGTGCCGCTGATGGGGTTCATCACCGCCGTCCCGCCTTCGAGGCTGACGTGCCGCTCGGGGGTGGCGCCCACCAGGGTGTACTCGGGGGTGAACAGCACGAACGTCCAGTAGGTCCCCGACTCCTGCTCCAGGAGGCGACGGAACAGGCTCAGGGCGCTGCCGTGGCCGAACCCCTCGATCCGCGCGGTGAACGAACGGCGCAGCACGAAGTTGGAGCCCTCGCCGCGGCCGATCTCCTCGGTGATGACCCGCCGCACGGTGTCGGAATAGGTGTCGTCGTCGATGTCGAAGTCGCCGCCGTTCACCGTCAGCCCGGTGTCGGGGACCCGCTCCAACACCCGCTCCACGGTCTCCTCGCGGCACTCGGAGACCTTCAGCGAGATGATCGGCGCGCCGTCGTCGACGCTCGCGAACCCCCGCTCCGAGATCTGCCGGTACGGTACGGCCACCAGTACGTCCCACCCGGGGGGACCGGGCGCGTCGCCGCCCTCCTCCAGCGGGATGTCGGCGAGGGAGTCGTGCAGGGACACCGTCCCGGTCAGCACCTCGATCGCCCCCGGGCCGGACTCGGGACGGTGCACCAGTGCGAACGCGGGCACCGCGCCGGTGACGATCCGGTCGAGCAGGTTCCCGGAATCCGTGTCGTGGGGGTGTGCGGTCATCGTTCCTCCTCCACTTCGACCGGGCTCCGGTCGGCCCCGGGGACGGTCATGCGGTCGAGCAGTCTCTCGGTGGGCGCCACCACGGCGCACCGCGTCGCGGCGTACTCCAGCGCGAGACGGTGGTGTTCGGCGTCGAAGTCGGCGACCGCGTCGGCCGCCAGGAACACGCGGATGTCATGGCTGAAGGCGTCCACCCCCGTCATCAACACGCCCACGTGCGCGTACACGCCACAGAGCACCAACTGGTCGCGCCCCTCGGCGCGCATGCGCTCCAGCAGGTCGGACCGGTGGAAGGCGCTGTAACGCCACTTGGTGAACATCCAGTCGTCCGGTCCCGGGGTGAGCGGTTCCACCACCTCGCGGTCCTCGACGGAAGTGGTCATGCCCGGTCCCCAGAAATCGCGGAGCAGGCCGCGTTCGCCGGGGGTCATCCGTCCCGGCTGGGCGGTGTACGCGACCCGTGCGCCCGCACGCACGGCGTGCTCGCGCAACAGGGCACAGTTCTTCAGCAGCGTTCCGTACGGCTCCTCGGTGGTGGCGAAGGGCCGGAGGAAGAACCGCTGCATGTCATGGACGAGCAGGACCGCTCGGTCGGGATCGAGGTCCCACCGCGCGACGTTGTCGGGCAGTGCGTCGGCGGTCGGCATGGGGTAGTTCCGGATGGGCGGGATGCCTGGCATGGTCGTCCTCCTCCTGCTGGTCGTCCGGTGCGGTCCCCGGTGCGGGCGGGTTCACGCGCCCAGGGTGGCCCCACCGTCCACGGTGAGCGTCTGCATGGTGATGTGCCGGGCCCGGTCGGACAGTAGGAAGACGACCGCGTCGGCGACGTCGTCGGGCTCGGCGATCCGACGCAGGGGTATGCCCACCCGGTAGGCGTCGGGGTCGCCGTCGAGGGTGGCCCGGGGGCCCGCCGCGTCCTTCCACATCGACCGCAGCATCGGGGTGTCGGTGGAGCCCGGGGCCACGACGTTGCAGCGCACGCCATGGCCGGCCAGCTCCAGCCCCAGGCAGCGGGTGAACGCCACGGCCGCGGCCTTTGAGGCGGCGTAGGCGGCCATGCCGGCACGCGCGGTGCCCGCCGCGTTGGAGGCCACGGTGACGATGGCCCCGGTCGAACGCGTCACCATCGTGCGCGCCGCCGCCCGGGACATGGCGAAGACACCGGTGGCGTTCACCTCCAGGCTCTCGTTCCACTGCCGGTCGTCGAGCTCCCAGGCCCCGCCCATCCTCAGCACCCCGGCGGCGTTGACCAGGTGGTCCAGTGATCCCAGCAGGTCCTCGGCCTCGGCGACCACCCGCTCGGCCTCCCCGGCGGCGGCCACGTCCGCCGTGATCGCCACCGCCCGCACCCCGTCGTCCGTGAGCCCGGCGGTGACCCGCTCCAGGCCGGGGCGGTCCCGGTCCACCAGGGCCACCATCGCGCCCCGCTCGCCCAGAGCGCGTGCCACGGCCGCCCCGATACCGCTCGCGGCCCCGGTCACCAGGGCCACCTTCCGCTCCATCGCGGACTCCTCTCGTTCCATGGGGGTCCTCACGCGGTCCACGCCGACGCCACCGCGACCGCCTGGGCCGGGTTGAGCCGGGGATCGCACAGGCTGGTGTACCGGTCGGCCACCCGGTCGACCCGGGAGGCGTCGGACACGCACTCGGTGACCGGCTCGTGGGTGGCCTCCAGGTGCAGGCCCCCGGCGATGCCGCCGGCCGCGCGCACCGCCGCCTGGAACTCCCGCACCTCCCGGACGATCGCCGACACGTAGCGGGTCTTCAGACCCGAGGGCGTTCTGACGGTGTTGCCGTGCATCGGGTCGCTCATCCAGATCGCCGGGTGGCCCGCGGCGCGCACGGCCGCGACCAGGCGGCGCAGCGCCTCCGTTCCGCCCACCCCCTGGCGGGAGATGAGGGTGAGCCGCCCCGGCCGCCGCTCGGGGTCCAGCCGGTCGCACACCTCCAGCAACTCCTCGACGGTCGCCGAGGGGCCGACCTTGCAGGCCACCGGGTTGGCGACACCGGACAACAGGGCGATGTGCGCCCCCTCGGGGTGGCGGGTGCGGTCTCCCACCCACGGCCAGTGCGTGGAGGTCAGCAGGGTGCGCCCGTCCGGGGTGCGGCGCAGCGCGGGGACCTCGTAGTCGAGCACCAGGGCCTCGTGCGCCGTCCACAGCGACGGCGTCCGGGCCGGGCCGGTGGGACCGGACCGCCGGCCCAGGTGCTCCAGCACGGTGCGCGCCGCGTCGTGGCACGCCAACAGACGCTCGGGGTCGTGCGCGCGCCCGGTCGGGGTCGGTTCCGGGGCGTTGACCAGATGGCCCCGGTACACCGGCAGTTCGCGCCCCTCGACGATCTCGGTGGGCCGCGAGCGCGGTTTGGCGAACTGTCCGCCGATCCGGCCCACCCGCACCACCGGCCGACCCGTCGTCGCCTCCAGCACCTCGGCCAGGGCGCCCACCAGGAACTCCTGCGCGCCGACCGCCTCGGGCCCGCACCGCTCCGGGTCCTCGGCGCAGTCGCCGGCGGTGACCACACGGGCCTCGCCCGACGCGACCCGCGCCAGCAGGCCGCTCAACCGGTCCACGTCCTCGATCCGCACCAGTCCGGGCCGGGCCCGGAGCCGTTCGCGGACCTCGGGCAACCGGGGGTCGTCGCCCCAGTCGGGCTGCTGGAGCGCGGTTCGTCGGCGCAGGTCGGGCGACTCGGTCTTCACGGCTGCTCCATGATCCGGGTGCGTCGGTGCGGCACGAGAGGGTCGCTCGCGTACCGCGGACCGTTCGAGTGTGCCGAGGTCTCGGGCTCGGCCATGGGAAGTCGGCTGTACTTCGTCATGTCGCGGCGGGGACGGTCGTGGGCCGTGCCCGCGCCTCCGCGACCGGCGACAGGGCGCGGAAGGTGTGCGCGACCGAGGCGAGTGTGATGTGGCGGTGCCACCCGTTGAACGACCGGCCCGCGTAGTCGCGCATGCCCACCGGGTCGCCGAACCGCGCGAAGGACCGCTCGACCCGGTCCACCAGCCGGCTCGCCCACAGGGCGGCGGGGCCCGCGTGGGACTCCGGTGGCCGGACCAGCCACAGTTCCTGGGGCCAGGGGCGTCCGCCCCGGCCGATCCCGACCAGCAACAACTCCTCCTCGGGAGCGGCCCCGGGCGCCGACGGCGCGGCCGAGGGGCGGGTCACCCGCACCGCCGCGACCAGTCGGGCCCGCCGGGCGGGGTCCGAGGGGTCCGGTACCGGTCGGCGCATCTCCTGGCCGGCCCGCATCACCAGCTCGGCGGGCAGTGTCCGCCCCCGGTGGCCGATGAGGGCGGGGTCGGTCACCCGCAGCGGCAGCTCCGGTCGGATCCGCGCCGCCGGGCGCAGCCCGGCCGCGTACAGGCGACGGAACGCGGGCAACGGGTCGGTGTCGTCCAGGTCCAGGATCACCGGGCGAGGGGGCAGCCCCCAGCTCTCGATCATGGCGAGGCTCGCCTCGGCGGCGCACCCCACCAGGGTCTCCGACTGGGCCATCGCCGGAGTGGGGGCGCCGCAGTCCAGCGCGCCCCGCCACCGGCCGGGAAGGTGCAGCCGCCACTCCACCGGCACGCTCAGGTGATCGGAGGCCAGCCACACCCCCACGGCGCGCTGGGCGTTCACGACCTGTCCCAGGTCCGCGGAGAAGTACCGGCTCACGCCCACCGAGTGCCGCCCGACCTTCGGGATGACCAGGGGGCGTACCACCCACGCCTGCGGCGGCGACTCGCGCATCGTGTACCGGGCCAGGGCCCGGCGCACCGGCGACCACTCCCAGGTGGAACTGCACACGAAGTGGTGCAGGCTCTGCCCCGTCCCGGCGCCGCCGAGGGCGGCCGCCATGTTCCGGACCGACTTGCGGCCGGGGGTGCTCAACAGTCCGCGCAGGTAGTCCATCCCTTTACGGCGTTGGTCGCTGCGGGTCAGGGAAAAGAACAACTCGTCGACCAGGTCGTTCAGCAACGGGTCGTCGTCCGCCACTGCGGGCGGCGGGGCGGCGGACGGTGACGGGATCTCGTTCTCCACGGGTTTGATCACGGTATTCACGCGGATTCTCCGCTCCGGTGCACTTCGCTCGGCCCACACGGGGCTAATGTGTTTTCCGATTTCTTTCTGAGGTGGCTCTCACACTAAGAACGGATTCGTCGTTTTGTGAATGACAAGCGACTGACAATGGCCTGTCCAGCAGGTTCTGGTCACATGTAGCTGATTCCTGCTATTTCTCCTGCTCCCGTGTTGACCCGGCGCCGGCTCCGGTTGCAGAGTCGGGGGAGCGCGAACGAAGTCATGGATAACACCGGAGGGCGACCCTCCCGGTGTCCGGAAACGCCGGAGCCGGGTCACTGGAGGTGGCGTTGAGGTGCAGCGAAAGAAAGTGATCCTTGCCGAGCCGCGAGGTTTTTGCGCAGGTGTCCGGCGAGCGATATCCATCATCGAGATCGCCTTGGAGCGGTACGGCCCACCGGTCTACGTGCGCAAGGAGATCGTCCACAACCACTACGTGGTGCGCGTGCTGCGCGAGCGCGGCGCGATCTTCGTGGATTCGGAGGACGAGATCCCCGAGGGAGAGGTCTGCGTCTTCTCCGCGCACGGCGTCTCGCCCGAGGTGCGCCGCAACGCCGGGAGGCGACGGCTGGACGTCATCGACGCCACCTGCCCCCTGGTGTCCAAGGTCCACCAGCAGGCCCTGCGCGTCGCCAAGGCGGACCGGACGATCCTGCTCATCGGACACTCCGGGCACGAGGAGGTCGAGGGCACCCACGGGCACGCCCCCGACCGGACCGTGATCGTGGAGACGGTGGAGGACGCCCGGGCCCTGGACCTGCCGGCCGACGCCCCGCTGGCCTATCTCACCCAGACCACCCTGTCGGTCGACGAGACCCGAGAGATCGTCGAGGTGCTCCGCGATCGGTTCCACGACCTCACCGGGCCGGGCACCGATGACATCTGCTACGCCAGCCAGAACCGCCAGGACGCGATCAAGGCCATCGCCCCCCGCAGCGATCTCGTCCTGGTGGTGGGCTCGCGCAACTCCAGCAACTCCGTGCGCATGGTCGAGGTGGCCAGGCGTTCCGGAACCGCCTCCCACCTGGTACCCGACGTGGGCGAATTCTCCGCGGAGTGGCTCACCGGGGTCTCGACGGTGGGGGTCAGCGCCGGGGCCAGCGCCCCCGATGTGCTGGTCGAGGAACTGCTCGACCTCCTCGCCGACCACGGCTTCCGCGACACCGAGCTGGAGAGCGTCGCCCGGGAGGACATCGTCTTCTCCCCGCCGACGAGACTCGCCCGCACCGGGCCCGGCGACGACCGGCCCGCATCCGCGAAGGGGACCCCATGACGACACCCACCGTCGATGACGTCCGGGACCTGCGCGCCCGACTGCTGGACCGGGTCGAGGACCGGCTCGACACCCTGCTGCGCACCGAACGCGAACGGTGGGCGAGGGTCGACCCCCGCGCCT
Organism: Nocardiopsis sp. N85; assembly: GCF_028882275.1. Taxonomy (GTDB): domain Bacteria; phylum Actinomycetota; class Actinomycetes; order Streptosporangiales; family Streptosporangiaceae; genus Nocardiopsis; species Nocardiopsis lambiniae. The sequence continues at coordinate 2,902 of NZ_JARBUT010000016.1, read as the reverse complement.
GTGTGCCGGTGGACGACGTGGCCGCCCTGGTCGCCGCGGGCGGCAAGCGCCTGCGCCCCGCCTTCCTGCTCAGCGGCCACCTGGCCGCGGGCGGGGACCCCGACGACCGGCGGGCCGTCGACTGCGCCGCCGCCGTCGAACTCGTCCACGTCGGTGCGCTCCTGCACGACGACGTCCTGGACGACTCCGACCTGCGTCGGGGGCGTTCCACCGCCCACGTGCGCCACCTGCGCGACCACCTCCACCACCAGTGGAGGGGCGAGGCCCGCCGCTACGGCGAGGGGGTGGCCGTGCTCTCCGGGGACTTCGCCGACATCCTGGCCGACCGGCTCACCACCGAGCTGCCGCCCGACGTGCGCACGATCTGGAACGCCTTCCTCACCGAGATCGTCATCGGCCAGCAATTGGACGTCGCCGTGGCGGCCCGCTCGGTCGTCGATCCCGAGCTGTCCCGGTGGATCGCCGTCTGCAAGTCGGGCCGGTACAGCATCCACCGCCCCCTGCTGCTGGGCGCCGCCCTGGCCGGGCGCTCCGACCTGGCACCGGTCTTCGAGAGGTACGGGGAGTCCCTGGGCGAGGCGTTCCAGCTCCGGGACGACCTCATCGACCTGTTCGGGGACAGCGACCACACCGGGAAACCGGTCGGCCTCGACCTGGAGACCCACAAGATGACCCTGCTCCTGGCCTTGGCCGTGCGGCGCGACGCCGAGGTGCGCGCGCTGGTGGAGCAGCCCGAATGGGACGTGCCCCGACTGCGCGACCGGCTCGACGCCCTGGGCATCGGCGACGTCATCGAGGAGCGCATCGGCGAACTGGTCGCCGACGCCGTCAACGCGCTGCGCCACCCGTCCCTGGACTCCGGGTGGCGTGACGAACTCGCCGCCATGGCGCACGAGGTCGCCTACCGCAACCGCTGAACGGGTGCCGCCCACCGCCGTAACCCGGACCGCCCCGAGGCGGTCCCGAGGAGTGATCACATGGCCCTGTTGGACACGATCGAAGGACCCGCGTCGTTGCGCGGGCTCTCCGACGAACGGCTCCGGGAACTCGCCGGGGAGATCCGCGAATTCCTCATCGACCGGGTCACCGCCTCCGGTGGTCACCTGGGCCCCAACCTGGGGGTGGTGGAACTGACCATCGCCCTGCACACGGTCTTCGACTCCCCGAAGGACCGGCTGCTCTGGGACACCGGGCACCAGTCCTACGTCCACAAGCTGATCACGGGGCGCCGGGCCGGGTTCGACCGGCTCCGCAAGGCGGGCGGCCTGTCCGGCTACCCCTCCCGTGCCGAGTCCGAGCACGACCTGGTGGAGAACTCCCACGCCTCGACCGCGCTGTCCTACGCCGACGGTCTGGCCCGCGCCGACGCCCTCACCGGGACCACGGACCGGGCGGTGGTCGCCGTCATCGGCGACGGGGCCATGACCGGCGGGATGGCCTGGGAGGCGCTCAACAACATCGGTGGCGGCCCCGACCGCCCCCTGGTCATCGTGCTCAACGACAACGAGCGCTCCTACGACCCCACCCTCGGCGGCTTCGCCGACCATTGCGCGCGCCTGCGCGGCGGCGACGCCGACCTCAGCGTGTTCGAGCAGCTGGGGCTGACCTACCTGGGGCCGGTGGACGGCCATGACATTCCCGCCCTGCGGGAGGCGCTCACCCGCGCCAGGCGGACGACCGGTCCGGTGATCGTGCACGCCGTCACCGAGAAGGGGCGGGGGTTCGCCCCCACGGAGGAGAACGACCTGGACCGGGGGCACGCCATCCGCCCCATGGACCGTCGGACCGGACGAGCCCTGTCCACGTCCTCCGGCCCCTCCTTCAGCGCGGTGTTCGGCGAGTGCGTCACCCGTATCGCCGCCGAGCGCCCCGACGTGGTGGCCGTCACCGCGGCGATGACCGAGCCCACCGGCCTGCTGCCGTTGCGCGAGCGCTTCCCCGAACGCGTCATCGACGTCGGCATAGCGGAACAGCACGCGGTGACGATGGCGGCCGGGCTGTCCATGGGCGGCGTCCACCCGGTGGTGGCCATCTACTCCACCTTCGTCAACCGCGCCCTGGACCAGCTCCTCATGGACGTGGCCCTGCACCGTCGGGCCGTCACCTTCGTCCTGGACAGGTCGGGGGTCACCGGTGACGACGGGCCCAGCCACAACGGCATGTGGGACATGTCCGTCCTCCAGGTGGTGCCGGGCCTGCGCATCTGCGCCCCCCGCGACGGGGCCAGGCTGGCCGAACTCCTGGACGAGGCCGTCTCCTGGGAGGAGGGGCCCACCCTGGTGCGCTTCCCCAAGGGGGCCACCGGACCCGACATCCCCACCGAGACCGTGTTCGCCGGGATGGACGTCCTCTACCGCCAGGGCGCCCTGGACGTCCTGGTGGTGTCGATCGGCGCGCTGGCGCGCGTGGCCCTGGGCGTCGCCGACCGCCTCACCGACCTGGGCCACGGCGTGACGGTCGTGGACCCGCGCTGGGTCTCGCCGGTCGCCCCCGGTCTGTGCGACATGGCCCGCCGTCACCGCCTGGTGGTCACTGTGGAGGACAACAGCCGGGTGGGCGGGGTGGGTTCCACCATCGCCCAGGCGCTGCGCGACGCCGATGTCACCACACCGCTGCGCGAGTTCGGCATCCCCCGCCGCTTCCTGGACCACGGAGGCCGCGCCGACGTGCTCTCCCTGTGCGGGCTGACCATCGAGGACATCTCGATGGCGGCGGCCGAGGACATGGCCGTGCTGGACGGCCGCGAAAGGGACCCGGAGTTCGCGGCCGGTCTGCGCGGCCTCACCGGCGGCGCATCGGCCTCCACCGTTCGTTCCGACACCGAGGGGAAGGTATGACCACCGTCGATCTCGGCATTCCCGCCACTCCGCCGCGCCCGCTGGCGACGCGGCGCAAGACCCGG
>NZ_JARBUT010000015.1 GCF_028882275.1 Nocardiopsis sp. N85 | reverse complement strand
CCTGTGGTGGGGTGGGAGAGTAGGTTGCCGCCACGGTTTTTTTTCGGGTTGAGAGCCTTCCGTCCTCTTTTTTTTGGGGGTGGGGGGCTTTCCCTGTGTGTGGGGTTGGTGTGTTGGGGGGGTCGCCGTGGGCGGCCCCCCTTTTTTTGTGTGTGTGGGGTGGTGTGGGGTGGGGGGGTGCTTTTTTTCGTGTTCGGCTGGGTCGTGGTGGTCGGGGGCGGGTTCGCGCCCGTCCCTACCACCGGGCCCCAGCCCATGGCCCGATCCAAAGGGAAAGCGAGAACCCGGGAACGTACCTTCCACGGCTATGGTCGGAACCTGGGAAAGCGGCCCGTCGCAGGTCGGGCTTCGTCTTCACGCCCGGACCGCCCGGGTAGCTCGTGCTCTTTGCCAAGGCCTCTATTTCGCCTCGGGCTGGGACTTTGAGCACTCGGACTTTGGCGGTCCCCACCGACTCCATGACGTAAGCTGGAGGACACGATTACCATGACGCGCTGCTACTGCTCAGTGGCAGCGCTTTTGAGTGTTGACGGACGGGTTGGATGACTGAGGACAGCCGATCGGGAGACCGCGAGGACTCCGGAGCAAACGAGCACAACAGTGGCCGCTCCGGTGCCTCTGACGGTCGGGGACGCGGTGACGGGCCCCGCTCCCGTTCCGGCTATGAGGGCCCTAGAGACGACCGAGGCCGGGATGACCGGCACGGTGGTTTCCGTGGTGACGACCGGAACCGTGGTGGGTACCGCAGCGACCGTCGCGATGACAGAGGCGGCTCCCGCGATGATCGCGGTGGGTACCGCGGGGACCGGAACCAAGACCGTGATCGCGGTGGTTCCGGTGGCGACCGTAACCGTCGGGACGACCGGGGCGGCTACCAGGGTGCCCGTGGCGGCTACCGTAACGACCGGGTTCAGGACGGTGATCGCGGTGGTTTCCGTGGCGACCGTGACCGTCGGGACGACCGTAGTGGTCCGCGTGACGATCGTGGTGGGTTCCGTGGGGACCGTGACCGTAGTGGTCCGCGTGATGACCGTGGTGGGTTCCGCAACGACCGTCGGGACGACCGTAGTGGTCCGCGTGACGATCGTGGTGGGTTCCGTGGGGACCGTGACCGTAGTGGTCCGCGTGATGACCGTGGTGGGTTCCGCAACGACCGTCGGGACGACCGTAGTGGTCCGCGTGACGATCGTGGTGGGTTCCGTGGGGACCGTGACCGTAGTGGTCCGCGTGATGACCGTGGTGGGTTCCGCAACGACCGTCGGGACGACCGTAGTGGTCCGCGTGACGATCGTGGTGGGTTCCGTGGGGACCGTGACCGTAGTGGTCCGCGCGATGACCGCGGTGGGTACCAGGGCCGGGACGACCGTCGCGGTGGTGGATACCGGGGCGACCGTGATCGCCGGGACGACCATCGTGGGGGCGGCTTCCGCAACGACCGGGGCGGTTACCGCGATGACCGTCGTCCTCCCCGTGAGGACCGCGATCCCGCGGACATCGCTCCCCAGCTTCCCGAAGAGGCGACCTACGACCAGTTGGACGCCGACACCAGGCGCGACCTCAACTCTCTGCCCAAGTCTCTGGCCGAACTGGTCGGCAAGCACATCGTCGCCGCGGGTCTGCTCATGGACGAGGACCCGGAGCGGGCCTACGTGCACGCCTCCTACGCCCGCCGCAAGGCGTCCCGTCTCCCGAGTGTCCGTGAGGCCTCCGGTGTCGCCGCCTACACGGTGGGCAAGTGGCAGGAGGCCCTGTCGGACCTGCGCGCCGCACGGCGGATGAGCGGGCGCGACAACTTCCTCGCGGTCATGGCCGACTGTGAACGCGGACTGGGCCGCCCCGAGCGGGCCTTGGAGATCACCGGGGACCCGGCGGCCGAGGCGCTCGACGCCGAGGAGCGGATCGAGTTGCGCATCGTCGCCTCCGGGGCGCGGCGGGACATGGGCGACCCCAAGGGCGCGCTCGCCGAGTTGCAGGTCCCGGAGCTGAAGGAACGTCGGGCCCGGCCGTGGATCGCGCGTCTGTTCTACGCCTACGCCGATGTCCTGGAGGAACTCGGCCGTGAGGAGGACGCTCGCGAGTACTTCTCCCGAGCGGCCGCCGTCGACACCGACGGGGTGACCGACGCCGATGAGCGTCTGGCGACCCTGGAGGGCGTCGAGCTGGTCGATGTCGACCTGGAGGACGGCATCGTCTGGACCGACGCCGAGGAGCAGGACTTCGAGGAGCCGGAAGAGACGCCGTCCGCTCCCACGGTCGAGCTAGGTCGTGACCACGACCGCGACCACCGTCATGTTCGTGACGACGTTCAAGGTGATGACGACGAGGACGTCGTGGACACCGAGGACGAGGAGGCCGTCGAGGCTTCCGACGAGCCCGGACCCGACGATGCGTCGGTGACCGAGCCCGAGCCCGAGCCCGAGCGAGAGTCCGGGACGGTGTCCGGTGCCGGTACCGAGGACGGCGTCGCCGAGACCGAGGCGAGCGGGGAGCCCGACGGTCGTCCCGATGACCGTGACGTCCGGGAGCGTGACTGACCTCGGCACGAGGGCGTGAACCCATGGCACCGTCGGGCGGATCCGAACCGCTCGGCGGTGCCGTCGTGCGTCTGGGGGTCCTTCCCGAGGTCCACCATTCCGTGGTGTGTCTGACCTACCGGGGGGACCGGCCGCTGCTGGTCCGCAACCGCCATCGCGCCTGGGAGTTCCCCGGTGGGCACGCCGAGGAGGGTGAGAGCGTCCTGGACACGGCGCGCCGTGAGGCCGCGGAGGAGGCCGGGGCGACCCTCGGTGAGGTCCGAGTGGCCGGGTACTACGTTCTCTCGGCCGGTCACGTCACCGTCGTCACGCACGCGCAGGTCGTCGACCTGGCACCGCTCACCGGGGAGTTCGAGACGGTGGAGGTCCGGGAGTTCGACGTTCTGCCGTCCGATGAGGAGCTCTCCTGGGCGGACGGGCTCTATGCCCACCTGTTGCTGGTCCTGGGTCTGCCGGGGGCGCGGCCCGTCTGATGGGGCGTTCTCCGAGGCGGACGTGTCAGCCGTCGAGCCGCTTGATGTAGTCGGTCTCCTCGCCGAGAAGGGTGTAGCCGAGCCGGCGGTTGATGGCCAGCATCGGTGCGTTGGCCTCGTGATTGCCGGTGGAGGCGTGGGTGATGCCGCGTTCGCGTGCGCGCAGGAGGGCGACGTGTTTGGCGTATCCGGCCAGGCCGAGTCCCCGGTACTTCCGCAGGGTCCCCGTCATCGACGACTCCAGGCGGGTGCGGCGGTCGGATCCGTAACAGGTGATCCCGGCCGGGGTGCCCTCGTGCAGGAAGACCAGGCTCAGGTCCAGGTCGCTCAGGGGATGGCTCCACGGGCCCTGGAGCCATTCCTCGAAGGACATGAACCCCTCCTCGTGGGCCGGGCCGGGTTCGTCGGCGCTGGTGAGCCGGTCGAGTTCGTAGACCTGCCGGGGAGCGTCGGCGTAGTCGCGGAAGGTCCGTAGTTCGACGCCTGCGGGGGGTTCGGGGGCCGGCGGCAGCAGGGACAGGTCCAGGCCCAGGATGTGGTGGGTGCCCTCTTCCGTGTAGCCGTGCTCCCGTACGACCTCGCGGAGCGGTGCGCTCCCGGCCTGGACGGGCTCGTCGGCGACCTCGGTGCGCAGGACCCGGGCGCCCTGTTCCACCAGGGACGCCTCGGAGGCGGTGATCAGGTGATCCGCCAGGTCGGTGCCTCGGTACGGTTCGGCGATGGAGACGACGAAGGTCAGGCCCCGCGGTGTGGTCCCCTCGGGTGCGGAGAGCAGGGAGCGGAGGAAGCCGACCGCGTTCCCCCGGGGGTCCGCCGCGATGAACGGCCGGTCCTTCACGTGGTCCGACTCGTTGGTCATCCGCCAGCGCACGGCCTCTTCGGTGAGGACCCGGTAGGGGTGACAGGCACGGGCCAGGGGGAGGACCGTGGGGATGTCCTCCACGGCCAGCGGCCGGATCTCGAATGTCATGGCGGCGAGCCTAGGTGAGCCGTGTCGCCTCCCGCACGCGGTTTTCCGGGGGCGGGGGCCGCGGTGGGAGCGGTCGCCGTGAGGTCCGCGGCCGGTCGCCGTTCGGCGAACCGTGGTCCTTCCGTCGGCGCGCGTCCCGCTGCCGGTGCGCCCCCGGGCAGGGAGCGTCGCCCGGATCCGACCGGTGGTCGGGTGACGCCCCCGCCCGGGTCCCGGTTCAGGCCCGGTCTTCGCGTTCCCCGCGCTCGGCCTCGGCGCGTTCCCGTTCCAGGCGGTCGAGCCAGTGCACGATGCCGGACACGTTGGCCTCGGCGCCGCTCAGGGTGTCCAGGACGGCGGCGGCCTCGGGTGAGGCGTCCGGGGGCAGCGGGCGGTAGCGGGTGATCACCTTGTCGCGGACCATGGCGATGGCGTGGTCGAGGTCGCCGACGGAACCGTGTGATTCGCGCACCGTGTCCACCCACAGGCGCAGTTCGGCCTCGGCCCGGTCGATGGTCTCGGAGACCGTGTCGACCGCTCCGAAGTGGGAGAACATCAGACGCTGCGCGTTGATGTCGCCGAACAGGCGCAGGGTGCGCAGGCAGGCCTCCAGGTCGAAGTCCGGCGGGGGCGTGGCGGGTCGGACGTCGCCGGTGAGCGGGTTGTACACGCCCAGGGCGTCGCCCACGTACAGGTCGCCGGTGAGGGTGTCGACCAGGCCCATGTGGTGTTTGGCGTGGCCGGGGGCGTAGTGGGTGACGAGTTGACGGCCGCCGCCCAGGTCGATCTCGCCGGTCTCGGACACGGAGCGGATGCGTCGGGCCTCGGTGGGGCTCATGCGACCGAAGAGGGTATCGAGGCGGTCGCCCCAGACCATGGCGGCGCTGCGCATGAGCCGACCGGGGTCGGCCAGGTGTCGGGCGCCGCGTTCGTGCACGACGATCTCGGCGTTGGGGAAGAGGGCGGCCATGTCACCGGTGCCCCCGGCGTGGTCGAGGTGGATGTGGGTGACGACGATGGTGGCCAGGTCGGCCGGGGCCAGGCCCAGGGCGACGACGGCGTCGTGCAGGATCCGCGCCGAACCGGCGGTGCCGACCTCGACGATGCAGGGGCGTTCGGTGCGGATGAGGTAGCTGGACACGATTCCGGGATAACCGGCGAGCATCGTGTCGATGGCGAAGATGTCGTTGCCCAGGGGGGTGATCCCCTCGGGCAGGCGGCTCACGTCCACGTCGTCGTGCACGGTAGGCACCCCTGTTCCCTCTGGTCGTCGTGGGGTCCGGGAGGAACCGGATCCGAATCCGACTCTAGGACACGCGGGCGGTGATCGCCCGTGTCGGGGCGGGGATCATCGGGCGGCGTCCGGCCGAGGTGGTTTTCCACAGGCGCGATCCGCCTCTTTCGCCGGGGCCGGTGGGCGGTGATCCTGAGTATCGAGAGCGCGCGTCTTCGGCCATCGCGGTCCCTCGGTGCCGCGTACACGCCACGCGTCGTGTCGCTCTTCCCCTCATGTTCGACGCCTCAGGGCTTTGGAGGACACATGCAGCAGGACGGTGCGCGGATCGCGGTGGGGGTCACGGCCCGGCAGCCCGGTTCCGGTGGGGCGGGGCGGGGGTCCCCGGCGGTGGGGGACGTCGGTCCGGGGGAGGCGACGTCCCTTCGGCGGGGGGTCGAGGACGAGGAGCACTTCAACGAGGTGCTGCTGGTGGGGCGGATCACCTCCGAGGCGGTGTTCCGGGAGATACCGAGCGGGGATTGGCTGGCCTCGTGGCGGATCTGTGTGAGCAGGTCTCCCGTGGATGGTTTTCCGGGACGGCGCTCCGATTCGATCTACTGCGTCAGCTTCGACCCCGGGTTGCACACGGAGGTCCGGGAGTGGCGATCGGGTGATGTCGTTCGGGTGATGGGCGGGTTGCGCCGTCGGGCCTGGCAGGGGCGGTCGGGTGTCCGCATCACCTATGAGGTGGAGGCCGGTGCGGTGGAGCTGGTGCGCCGTCATGACCCGGTGGGGGAGTCCGTCGCGGCCCTCGGTGATGGCGGGCCGGTCGCCTCGGCGGTGCCTTTCGCGGTCTCCTTCGGTGAGAGGGATGGGCGGTGAACCGGTGGAGCCGGCTGTCGAGGTCGCGGTCCCCCGCGGTGGTCGCGGCCGTCCGGTCCCGGCGTTCCTGCGTGGTGCGGGGTGTGCGCCGTGCCGTCCGCGCCGTCGTCACGGTGGTGTCGTGCGTGCGTTCCCGGCGCCGGGCCCCTCTTCGGAGTCCGGTGGCGGGTCCGGTGGCCGCCGGCGCACGGGGGTCGTGCTCGTGGCGTGGGAGGTGGCTCGGGCCCGGTGCGCCGCGTTTCCGACCTTCGCACGCGCCGTCGCGCGGTCTGGGGGAAGGACGGGAGCCGTGTGGCACGCCCCCGTCGTCGCGGGACCGTCCTCCCGCGGAAGGCCGCTCCCACGGCGTTCGCCCTTGTTCGTCGGTGCCCCTCACGCCCGGGTCCGGTGGGGTGTCGGGCGCGGGTCGGGCGGGGGCGCGGCCGTCGGGGGAGGACCCATGTGGGCGGGGTGCTCCGCGCCGATCGGCGCCCGGGGAGGTCGGAGGTCGGTCCGGGGCCGGTGGGGTGTCGGACGTGGGTCGGGTGGGGATGCGGGCTCCGGGGGAGGGTGCGCCCGGTCGGAAACGGGAGGGCCGTTGTCCGTCGCCGCCATCGAGGGCCGGGGGTGGCACCGGGCCGGGCGTGGGCCGGATGGGTGACCGGGGGCGTGGATCGTCCCCGCACGGGGAGGCGTTCCGGCCGGGGTGGATGTCGCTGCCGGTGGGGTCACCAGCCCAGGCGGTTCAGGGCGGCGCGTGCGGCCGGGCCGGTCGGGTCCGTCGTCGGGGCTGCCCACACGGCGGCGCACAGTGCGCGCAGGCCGTCCAAGCGGTCGCCGGAACCGGTCAGGGCGGGGGCGCCGTCGATCAGGGTGACGGTCCATCCGCCGCAGCGGGCCCCGTTGTCGAGGAGGTCGACGGCCGGGTGGGTGTGGTTCATGCCCGACACGTCCCAGGAGAGGTAGTCGGGGCGTTGGTGCTCGGGGGCCGCGAGCAGGTCCAGCGGGGTGGTCACCCCCGAGAGCACGAGCAGGCCGGCCGCGCCGTGCACGATGGCGCCCTCGATGTCGGTGTCCAACCGGTCGCCGACGATGAGCGGGTGGCGGGCCCCGGTTCGGCGTATGCCCTCCTCGTGCAGGGGGCGCATGGGTTTGCCGGCGATGACCGGTTCGACGCCGGTGGCGTGTGCGATCACACGGACGAAGGAGCCGTTGGCCGGGGTGGTGCCCCATTCGGTGGGGGCGGTGGCGTCGGCGTTGGCGGCGACGTAGAAGGCGCCGCGCGCCACTGCCAGGGTGCCCTGGTCGAGCAGGTCGCGGGTCATGTTGCGCGAGTAGCCCTGCACCACGGCGACCACGGAGTCGGTGGCCACGGTGACCGGCTTCAGGCCCATGCGGCGCACCGCTTGGCGCAGACCGGTGTCACCGACCACGAGGACCTCGGAGCCGGCGGGGTGGCGTTGGGAGATGAGGCGGGCGGCGGCCTCGGCGGAGGTCACCACGTCCTGCGGGGTGGCGTCGACGCCCAGGTGGGTGAGGTGTTCGGCGATCCGGGCGGGGGTGCGTCCGGCGTTGTTGGTCACGAACGCCACCCGTGCGCCCGCGGCGCGGGCCTTGTCGATCGCCTCGGGGGCGGCGGGCACGGCGTGCGGGCCGATGTAGACGACCCCGTCCAGGTCCAGGAGCAGCGCGTCGTGGATCGTGCTCAAGGGGTGCTCGGCGGCGAGCAGGGACATGGCGGCGGACCCGTTCCGTGTGGTGGCGGTGGACGTCCTTCAGGGTACGGCCCACCTCCTGAGAGGAGGGAGCGGGCGCCGCCGGGCGGGGTGTGCGTTGCGTCGCACGGGTTCGGCGGCGGTGTCCGGTGGGTGGTGGCGGTGTTCGCGGCGGAGGTCGGGTGGGTCGTCGCGGGGTCGGTCCGGTCGGGGGTGCCGGTCCGGTGGCCTTCCGGGCCGGGCTCGGGGTGGGGAGGTCGTCGGAGTCCGTGGCGGTGTCGCCGGGCCCGGTCCAGGGGCGGTCGGGTCGTGGGGGAGGGGGTGCGGGTGCGCGGAGCGTCCGGTCGGGCCGTCGCAGGCGGTTTCCTCGTGTGCGCGACGGGTGCGTGTGCTTCCCGGGATCATGTGGTGGCCTCGGGGCTGCGGGGCCTCGGGGTCTCGTGCGGGTGCGGGGGGTGCGCTCCCCGGGGTGGGGGTGGGGGCGACCGCAGGGCGACCGTGCGGGTGACCGTGTGGTGGGGGACGGGGGCGCGCGGCGAGCATGGTCGCATGTTCTCCCGGATCACCATCACGGTATCGCTGGCCACGGCCCTCGTCGTTCCCGCGCCTTCCCCCGCCTTCGCCTCTCCCGGGGCGGAGACACCGCTCACGGCCGAGGCCGTGGACGCGTACGTGGCCGATTATCTGGACGCCACGCCGTTGCCGGGTGCGGCCGTGGCCGTCACCCGGGGGACGGAGGTGGTGCGGGCGGGCGGGTACGGGGTCGATTCCCGCGGTGGGCCGATGAGCGCCCGCACTCCGATGGGGACGGCCTCGGTCGGTAAGGCGTTCACGGCGGTCACCGTCATGGGCCTGGTGGAGGACGGTGCGATCGCCTTGGACGATCCGGTGGTGGCGCGTCTGCCGGAGTTCGCCGTCGACGACCCGCGCGGGGACGAGATCACGGTGCGGCAGTTGCTCACGCACACCTCGGGCATGTCCGATGTCGGGTTCCGGGAGAAGAGCGAGCCGACACCGGGGGATCCGGAGGGTGCGGTGGCCCGGCTGTCCGACGCCGCCCTGGTCGCCGATCCGGGGGCCGAGGAGCACTACCACAACCCGAACTACCACGTGTTGGCGCGGATGGTGGAGGTGGTGGAGGGGCGGCCCTTCGCCGAGGTTCTGGACGAGCGTGTGCCGGTGCCGTTGGGGATGGTCGACACCGTCACCGTGGACACGGCGGAGGAGGTCTTCACGGCGGGGGTGGCGTCGGGGCACGTGTCGGTCCTGGGGCGGGCCGTGGCCCTGCCGGAGCCGGAGGGGTATGTCAACGGTTCGGGCGGCATGGTCTCCACGGCGGACGACATGGCTCGGTGGCTCATCGCCCAGTACAGCGGTGGTGCGGGTCCCGACGGTGGGCGGGTCCTGTCGCCGGGGGGATGGGAGGCAACCCTCGCTCCGCTCGGCGGAGAGGGGCCGGGCGGGGACAGGGCGCTCGGCTGGAGCGTGGGGCGGACCGGGACGGGCGCGCCGCTGATCTCCCACGGTGGAATCGAGTTCACCTATACCGCCCACCAGGCGTTGTTGCCCGAGAGCGGTGTGGGGATCGCGGTCATGACCGGTACCGGTCTGGGGTCCGGGGACGCCGCGAACCTGATGTGGGGGCTGGTCGCCTTGGCCGAGGGGGTGGAGCCGCCGGCCCCGGTCGGGGTGTGGCTCCTGGTGGTGGACGTGGTGCTGGTCGTCTCGATGGGGGTGGTGGTGTTCTTCGCGGTGCGGGGTGTGCGTCGTGCTCCGGGGTGGGCCCTGGCGGTGCGGGGGCGCCGGTGGCGGTTCCCGGTGGGGGCGCTCGGTGCGGCGGTGGTGGTGGCCGCGGCGTTGTTCCCGCACCGGTGGATCTCCGCGTTGGCGGGAGGCCGTGACCTCACGTGGACGCAGGCGTTGTACACGGTGCCGACGTGGGTGGTGTTCCTGGTGGCGACGGTGGTGTGGGCGGTGCGCGTCGGTGTCCTGGTCCGGCGGGCCGCCGCACCGGCGGCGGCCCGGTGAGGCGGGGTCAGCGGTCGGAGGTGTCCAGGAGCCGCATGACCAGTCCGGTGCGCGGTTTGGGGCCGAAGGAGGTGGATTTGCGCGGGGTCAGTTCGCCCTGGGCGGCGATCTCGTAGACCAGGTGGACGTCGAGGGCGGGCACGATGACGGCGGTGCCCTTCTCGTGGTGGGCGGCGGCCACGGCCTCGGCGGGATCGTCGTGGACCATGCGCACCGCCTCCTCGGAGATGTTCCACAGCGGCAGCAGCACCTCGTGGAGGGCGGCGGTGGGCAGGTGGCGCCATGAGGGGGACCGGTCGGGCATGGCGCTGGCCAGGGCGTTCTCGTCGAAGTCGTGTACCAGGTGGGTGTCGCCCTCGGGGGAGGCCAGCAGGAGAGCGGGTCCCTCGACGGTGTCGAAGGCGTGCGCGGACGGCCGGTCGACGGTCTCGACGGCGGCCACGGTCCGGGCCGCGGCGATCGCGTCCTCGGTGCGCAGGCCGGGCAGGACCCGGTGGATGGCGCCCAGGCGGGGCGGGTGGGTGTCGCTGTCCACGAGGAGGGCGAGTCCGTGCCGCCAGCCGGGGTCGGTGTGGGCGGCGCGCAGGCGTCGGTAGGCGGCGTAGCGGTGGTGGCCGTCGGCGATGAGGGCGGAGCGGTCGGCCAGGTCGGCGGCGACGCGGGTGTGGACGTCGGGGTCGGTGATCGCCCAGAGGCGGTGTTCGGCGCCGTCGCGGGTGCGGGTCTCCACCAGGGGCGGGTCGGTGACGGTCTCGGTGGTGATGGAGGCGGCGCCGCCCGCGCCGCGGTAGAGCAGGAAGATCGGTTCGAGGTTGGCCCTGGCGACCCTCATGAGGGTGAAGCGGTCGTGGACCGGGGCGTCGGCCACGTCCTCGTGGGGCAGGACCGCCGATGGGTCCCCGTCCTCGGGCAGGCGCAGGTCCCCGATCAGTCCGCGTTGGCGGCGTCCGTCCGCGGTGACCTGTTCGTAGACGTACAGGGCGGGGAGGGGGTCGAGGGTGAGCACGCCGGTGTCGACCCAGTCGTGCAGGAGCGCGGCGGCGGCCCGGTAGCGGCGTGGCACGGTGCCTTCGGTGCCGTCGGTGCTGTGGCGGCTGAGCTCGAAGGGCAGGGTGACCCGGGCGGCGTTGTGCGGGTCGGAGCGTTGCAGGGCCCGCGCCTCCTCGGCGTCGGGGACGTCGTAGGGCGGGGCCAGCAGACGCGCGAGGTCGAACTCCCCGTCGATGAACCGGTCGAGGTCCCCGTTCGCGTAGCGCAGTCCGCGGAAGGGCGCGAGTTCGAGAGGTTGGCGTGGCATCCCAGCAAGGTACCGCTCGGTCACAGGAGTTTGCGCAGGCGCAACAGGTCGCCCATGCTGGCGTCCACCTTGACGCGGCGGGTGAGGAGGGCGCGGGCCGGGTCCAGGCGGCCTCCGGCGAGGTCGACGAGGTCGTCGCTGGTGACGGTGACGGTGACGTGGACCCGGGGGCGGGGCGCGGGCGCGGTCTGGGAGCGGTGGGTGATGTCGGTGAGGCCTTCGATGGTCAGTCGCATGTCGAACACGGTGGCCAGGTCGGGGACGGTCACGCTCACGGTGCGTTCGCGGATGTGCTTGCGGCGTTCGGCCTCGGGTTCGGCGAGGATGCGCTCGTTGACCTTCGCGATGCCGTCCAGGCATGCGTCGATGCTGTTCATGGGCACATGATGCCCTATGCGGGGCGGGGTGCCCGGATCGTGGCGTCGTTCGACCAAAGGGACGAAGGGGACGGGCTGCCGGTTTCGCGTGTCACGGGCTCCGCGGCCCCGGTAGCGTTGTGCGGGAAACCCCCCACCGCACGGTGCCCCTCCCGCTTCCGGCGCCGTTTCCCCTTTCTTGTGTCCGGCCCGTCAAGGAGTACACGAATCATGGTCGTCGACGCGGTGCGCACGTATCTCGATGCCGCCAATGGCCTCACCGAGCTTTCGCGCAAGGAGGCCGTGGCCGCGGCCAAGACCCTGCTGCGGGCGAGCGGGCCGAGCGCGCCGGTCGGGGACGCGGGCGCGGTCCCGCCCCGGGTGGGTCAGAGCATCCAGGCGCTGGCCGGAGAGTTGTTGGAGACCAGTCGGGCCAACCGGGAGGCGTTGGCCGAGTTGGTCCGGGCCGAGGTGGAGCACCGCCTGGAGCGGATGGACGTGGTGCCGCGGGCCGAGCACGAGCGGTTGGTGCGTCGGGTGGCGGAGTTGGAGCGGCGGTTGGCGGCCCGGCAGGGGTGGGAGCGGCCGGTGGCGGCCCCGGCCCCGCAGGAGCGGGCCGAGGAGACGTCCGTCGCTCCGGAGCCCGTGCCCGCGGCCGTCCTGGAGTCCGCGCCGGTCGTGGAGGAGGGCGCGGACGTGGTGTCCGTCTCCGAGGGGGAGGCGGTGGACGTGACCGGATCGGAGGCTCCGGGGGACACCGCGGCCGGGTCGGACGCCGAACCGGACACCGGGTCGGACACCGAACCGAACGCCGGGTCGGACGCCGGGTCCGAGGAGAAGCCGGGCGCCCGCAAGAAGGCGGCGCCCGCCAAGGGCGCGGCGGCCAAGACCACCCGGGCGCGCGGGGGCACCGCCAAGCGCACCACCAAGGCCCGTAGCTCCACGAAGAAGTAGGGTCGTCGCGGATCGACGATGTCGGGAGGGGCGATGGATCCCAAGGAACAGGCCGAGGTGTTGGCCGCCCGGACGCTGGAGGGCACCCGGGAGCGGTTGGCGGGGCTGGAGGGGTGTCCCACCGCCGGGCACGTGGAGGTCTTCGACTCCCTGCACCGGGAGTTGTCGGGGGTGCTGGGCGCGCTCGATCAGGAAGGCGACCGGCGACCGCCGGTATCGTAGGTGATCATGGCAAAACGTACTCGGCTCGACGCGGAACTGGTCCGTCGCGGGCACGCACGCTCACGCGGCCACGCGGCCGAGATCATCGAGGGCGGTTTCGTGAAGGTGGCCGGGATCGTGGCCTCCAAAGCGGCCACCCAGGTCGGACAGGATCAGCCCATCGTGGTGCGCGCTCCTTCCGACGAACCCCCGTACGTGTCCCGTGGGGCGCACAAGCTCATCGGTGCCCTGGACGCGTTCTCCCTGGACGTCACCGATCGGCGGGCCTTGGACGCGGGTGCCTCCACCGGTGGGTTCACCGATGTGCTGCTGCGGCGCGGCGCCGCCCACGTGACGGCCGTGGACGTGGGGTACGGGCAGTTGGCGTGGTCGTTGCGCAGTAACGACCGGGTGCGGGTGATGGAGCGGGTCAACGTCCGTGAACTCACGCCGGAGATGATCGGTGAGCCGTTCCCCGACCTGGTGGTGGGGGACCTGTCGTTCATCTCCCTGAAGTTGGTGCTCGGTCCGCTGCGCGACGGTGTCGCTCCCGGGGCCGATTTCGTCATGATGGTCAAGCCCCAGTTCGAGGTGGGCAAGAACAGGGTGGGCGCCGGGGGCGTGGTCCGTGAGCCGGAGCTGCGGGCCGGGGCGGTGGCCGATGTGGCCGCCCACGCCCTGACCCTGGGACTGGGCACGGTGGACGTGGTCGCGAGCCCGCTGCCGGGGCCCTCGGGCAACGTCGAGTACTTCCTGTGGTTGCGCGCCGATGCCCCGGCCCTGGACCCGGCCCGTTTGGCGCGGGCGGTGGAAGAGGGCCCGGCTTAGGGCGTGGCACCCTGTCGCAGGGGTCCGGTAACGTGACCCGGCCGGGTCGGCTCACACGCCCCGGACCGCATCCGAACTCGCCTTCGGGGGAGTGAACGTAAGGGGACGACGATGACCAGGACCAGCGGACGCAGTGTTCTCCTGCTGGCCCACACCGGTCGACCCGCGGCGGTGCGCAGCGCGTGGCTGGTCCACGAAAGCCTCAGCCGTGCCGGGTTGACCGTGCGCATGCTCAAGGCGGAGCTCGACGAACTCGCCGAGGCGGGGTGCGCCCTCTCCCCGGTCGAGGTCGTCGAGCCGGAGTCGGCGGCGGAGGGCGTGGAACTGGTCATGGTGCTGGGCGGTGACGGCACCCTGTTGCGGGCGGCCGAGCTGGCCCGGCCTGCGGGGGCTCCCCTGCTGGGGGTCAATCTGGGGCATGTGGGCTTCCTGGCCGAGGCCGAGCGCGAGGATCTGGGCGCGACCGTGCACAGCGTCGTGGAGCACAACTACGACGTCGAGGAGCGGATGACCCTGGAGGTGGCGGTCTTCAACGGGGGGCGTGCCGACGGTGTGCCCTCGGTGCGCACCTGGGCGTTGAACGAGGCCACCTTGGAGAAGGGCGAGTCGCGGCGGATCCTGGAGGCGGTCCTGGAGATCGACGGCCGCCCGTTGTCGCGGTGGGCGTGCGACGGCGTGGTGTGCGCCACTCCCACGGGATCGACCGCGCACGCCTTCTCGGCCGGTGGTCCGGTGGTGTGGCCGGATGTGGAGGCCCTGCTGGTGGTGCCGTTGAGCGCGCACGCCCTGTTCGCCCGGCCGTTGGTGGTGGGGCCGCGGGCGAAGGTGGCGTTGGAGGTGCTGCCGGGCACGGCGCCGGGCGTGCTCTGGTGTGATGGACGGCGTATGGTCGAATTGCCCGCGGGGGCCCGAGTGGAGATCACCCGTGCCGATACGCCGGTCCGGTTGGCCCGGTTGCATCGGGCGCCCTTCACCGATCGGTTGGTGGCCAAGTTCGGGCTTCCGGTCGCGGGTTGGCGCGGCCGCGGGGAACAGGGCCGTTGAGCGTGCCCGGCAGGGCGTGATCGTTCCGGGCCGTTCCCGTGAGGGGAACGCCAAGACAGTGGGGCCGACTATCAGGAGAGGGTTCGGTGCTCGAAGAAGTCCGCATCCAGGGACTCGGGGTCATCGACGACGCCGTGTTGGAACTGTCACCGGGGTTGACCGTCGTCACCGGTGAGACCGGCGCGGGTAAGACCATGGTCGTCACCGGATTGGGGCTGCTCTTCGGTGGCCGGGCCGATCCTCAGCGGGTCCGTCCCGGGGCCGATCGCGCCCTGGTGGAGGGCCGGTTGACGGTGCCGCGCGAGGGCCGTGTGGCCGAGCGGGTCTCCGAAGCCGGTGGTGTGCTCGACGATGACGTGCTGATCGTGGCGCGCACGGTGTCGGCGGAGGGCCGGTCGCGTGCGACGTTGGGCGGCCGGTCGGCGCCGGTGAGCCTGTTGGCGTACCTGGCCGATGATCTGGTGGCGGTGCACGGCCAGTCCGATCAGCAGCG
Organism: Nocardiopsis sp. N85; assembly: GCF_028882275.1. Classification (GTDB taxonomy): domain Bacteria; phylum Actinomycetota; class Actinomycetes; order Streptosporangiales; family Streptosporangiaceae; genus Nocardiopsis; species Nocardiopsis lambiniae. The sequence goes on along the minus strand of NZ_JARBUT010000015.1, from coordinate 145,234 downwards.
CCTGTTGCGCACCGATCGTCAGCGCGCGTCGTTGGACCGGTTCGCCGGCGAGGAGTTGGCCAAGGCGTTGAAGCAGTACACGGTGGCGCATCGACGTCACCGTGAGGTGTCGGCGGAGCTGACGGAGTTGACGGAGCGGGCGCGTGAGCGCGCCCAGGAGGCCGACATGCTCCGGTTCGGGGTGGAGGAGATCACCGCCGCCGAGCCGTTGCCGGGTGAGGACGCCGAGTTGTTGGCGGAGGAGACCCGGTTGGCGCACGCCGACGGGTTGCGGATGGCGGCGACCACCGCGCATGAGGCGCTGGCGGGGGATCCGACCTCCGATGTGGAGGTGGACGTGGCCGCGCTGTTGTCGGCGGCCCGTCAGGCGGTGGCGTCGGTGAGCGAGCACGACGCGGAGTTGGCGTCGATCGGTGAGCGGCTGGACGAGGCGTCCTACATCCTGAGCGACGCCGCCACGGAGCTGGCGTCCTACGCCGAGTCGGTGGACGCCGATCCGGCCCGGTTGGCGCAGGTGCAGGAGCGGCGGTCGTTGTTGACCTCGTTGTCGCGCAAGTACGGCGAGACGGTCGACGCCGTGCTGGTGTGGGCGGAGGACGCGGCCAAGCGGTTGGCGTCGCTGGAGGGCGACGACGAGCGCATCGAGGGGTTGCGGGCCGAGGTCGAGGAGCTGCACGAGCGGATGGACCGGTGGGCGGGCGAGCTCACCCGGATCCGCAGCGAGGCGGCCGAGCGGTTCGGCGCGGCGGTCACCGAGGAGTTGACGGCGTTGGCCATGCCGCACGCGCGGGTGAGCGTGCGCATCACCACCGGTGAGGAGTTCGGGTCGCACGGGCGTGACGAGGTGGAGCTGTTGTTGGCGCCCCACCCCAGTGCCCGCCCGCTGCCCCTGCACAAGGGTGCCTCCGGGGGTGAGCTGTCGCGGGTGATGCTGGCGATCGAGGTGGTGTTCGCGGGTGCCGACCCGGTGCCGACGTTCGTGTTCGACGAGGTCGACGCGGGTGTGGGCGGTAAGGCGGCGGTGGAGATCGGGCGTCGGTTGGCGCGGTTGGCGCGCCGGGCCCAGGTCATCGTGGTCACCCACCTGCCGCAGGTCGCGGCCTTCGCCGACGCCCACCTGGTGGTGGAGAAGTCCACGGACGGGCTGGTCACCGAGAGCGGTGTGGTGCGTTTGGACCGGGACGGCCGGGTCCGGGAGCTGTCGCGGATGTTGGCGGGTCTTGAGGATTCGGAGCTGGGTCGGGCGCACGCCGAGGAGTTGTTGGTCAACGCCGATCCTGAGCGGGCGCATCCGGCCGCGTGAGGTCGTCCCGGGCGGTCCGGGTGTGACCGGTGGGGGATAAGGGGCTCGGGTGCGGGTAGGCACCGGGGTGGAGCGTCGTCGTGGAACTCCTGGTGCGGCGCTCGGAGCCCGAACACGCCGACCACCACGCACTTATGACTTTGCGTAGTCGACTTCTGACAGTATGCCAGCGATGAAGGTATCGGATGCACTCAGCGCCACGGTCATGCGGTTCCGCCGTGCCCGGGCGGACCCTCCCACCGGGCTGGTCGCTCCCGTGCGCTCGGACCGGCGCACCAAGAACCTGACCAAGCGGTTGCGTCCCGGGGACATCGCGGTCATCGACCACGTGGACCTGGACCGGGTCAGTGCCGAGGCGTTGGTGGGGTGCGGGGTCGCCGCGGTCCTCAACGTCGCCCGGAGCATCTCCGGCCGTTACCCCAATCAGGGGCCGGAGATGATCACGGCCGCGGGCATCCCGTTGGTCGACGACGTCGACCCGGAGGTCTTCACGCGGGTCGGGGACGGCGAGCGGCTGCGCCTGGACGCCGGTGTGCTGTACCGGGGCGAGGAGGTCGTGGCCCGGGGTGTGGTGCAGACCCCCGAGACGGTGGCCGCCGCCATGGCCGAGGCCCGCGCCGGGCTGGCCACCCAGTTGGAGGCGTTCGCGGCCAACACCATGGCCTACCTCCAGCATGAACGCGATCTGCTCCTGGACGGCATCGGCATCCCCGAGATCGCCACGGACATGGAGGGCCGGCACGTCCTGATCGTCGTGCGCGGCTACCACTACCGGGAGGACATCTCGGCGCTGCGGCCCTATATCCGCGAGTTCCGTCCGGTCATCATCGCGGTGGACGGTGGTGCCGACGCCGTCATGGAGGCCGGGTACCGGCCCGACATCATCGTCGGGGACTTCGACTCGGTGTCCGATCGGGCCCTGACCAGTGGCGCCGAGCTGGTCGTGCACGCCTACCGGGACGGGCGCGCCCCGGGGTTGCGGCGTCTGACCGACCTGGGGCACGCCGCCGTGGTCTTCCCCGCGACCGGTACCAGTGAGGACGTGGCGATGATGCTCGCCGACGGCTCCGGTGCCTCTCTCATCGTGGCGGTGGGCACCCACGCCACGTTGGAGGAGTTCCTGGACAAGGGGCGGTCGGGGATGGCCAGCACCTTCCTCACCCGGTTGCGGGTGGGCGGCAAACTCGTGGACGCCAAGGGTGTCAGCCGTCTGTACCGTTCGCGGATCTCCCCGTGGGCGTTGCTCGGGCTGGTGGCGGCCTGTCTGCTCACGATCGTGGTCGCCGCCTACAGTTCCCCGGCCGGGCAGGTCTACCTCACGTTCCTCGCGGCGCGCTGGGACGCCTTCACCTACTGGCTGACGGGGCTGTTCACGTGATCGATTTCCGCTATCACCTGGTGTCCATCATCGCGGTGTTCCTGGCGTTGACGGTGGGGCTCGTGTTGGGCACCACCATGTTGCAGGATCCGCTGCTCGACACCTTGCAGAACGAGACCGCCGATCTGCGAGGGCAGACCGAGGACCTGCGGTCCGAACGCGATGTCGCCGACCGGGTCAACGCCGGTGCCGATCAGATGGTCGACGCGGCCTCGGCGGACATGCTGGACGGTCGGTTGGAGGGGCTGGACGTGGTGGTGGTGCAGGCGCCCGGCGCCGACGCCGACACGGCCGCCTCGCTCGGTGAGCGTGTGGAGGAGGCGGGCGGTCGGATCGCCGGTCGGGTCGAGATCGCCCCGGAGTTCGTCGACCCCGCCAACACCGCGTTCGTCGACGAGCTGGCGTTGCAGGTCTCCGCCGACGCCGGGTCCTTGTCGGGTTCGGGACCCTATGAGAAGGCGGGGATCGAGATCGGCCGTGCCCTGGCCCGGGTACCCGAACCCGAAGAGGACGAGGACGAGGACGGGGAAGAGGACGGGGAAGAGGCCGAGGAGGGGGGCCACGATCCGGCCTCGGCGTTGGCGGCGTTCGTCGAGGGCGGTCTGCTCACGGTGCGGGGGGAGCCGGCCGGCCGGTCCGACGTGGTGGTGATGGTCTCCCCCTCCTCGGCCGAGCAGGCCGGGCGGGACGACCGGGAGACGGTGAACACGGTGCTCACGGCGTTCGTGTCGGCTCTGCACGATCGGGTCGGGGGACTGGTGCTGACCGGTGACGTGCCCTCCTCGCACGGTCACGGGATGATCGCCCAGGCCCGCGCGGAGGAGGCCGATTTCGCCACCGTCGACATGGCGGGGCGGCCGATGGGCGACATCGTGGCGGTACTGGCGTTGGCCGAGGACATCGACGGTGACGGCGGCGCCTACGGGGTGGGCGCAGGGGTGGACGGTTTCCTTCCGGACCCGTTGCCCGAGCCTCGGGGGACGGCCGACACCGAGCCGTCCCCGGAGCCCTCGGACGGTCTCGACGAGGCCCGCCGGGTCGTCCCGGACGGTGAGTGATGGGGACGTCGTCTCGGCCCCTGAACGTCGCCGGTGGTCGCGGAGGGCGTGTCGCCGCGGTGCCCGCGGCCACCGTGCAGGGGGTGATCGGTGCCGTGGTGGCGGCGGTGGCGGCGCGTGCCGCCTACGCGCTGCTCACCCGGGCCACCCCTGATGTCGAGCCCGTCCGTGTCCCGGCCTCCCGGCCCTGTGCGCGATCCGGTGCGCGTGTGATCGCCGAGCCCTTCGCGCCCGGTGATGCGGCGGCCTTGGGCGTCGCGCCGCCGGCCGGTGCCGGGGGTCCGTCCCGGGACGGGCGTCGAGGGCCGGACGCGGACGCCGTCGGTTCCACGGCACCGATCGGTGGTCCGTCCGGTGCCGCGGGGGCGGCTCCGGATGCCGTGCCCCCCGTGGTGTGGATCGTTCCGGGCGGTGCCGGGGGAACCCGCTCGGCCGGGACCGGTGTCCGGCCCCGGGCCTTCGACGGTGGTGCCGTGGCCCGCGCCGACGGTTCGTCCGGAGCTGATCGGGTCTTGGTCCATGAGACCGGTGCCGTGCCCGGGGGCACGGGAACCTCGGTCGCAGGGCCGTCGCGGGCGGGGACGTGGTGGCGCACCAACTTCCGGGGACGTCGGGTCACCCTCCAGGAGGGGCCGGCGTTGGCGTCGGGGGTGTGCGCGGCGAGCCTGCTCACTCCCGGGCTCGATCCCCGGGTGCGGGCGGCGTCGGCGTTGGCGGCCGCGGGGGCCGCCGGTTTCGGCGCCTACGACGACCTGGCCGGGTCGGCCGACGCGCGCGGTCTGCGGGGTCATCTGGGTGCTCTGGCCCGGGGCCGGGTGACGACCGGCGCGGTCAAGATGGTGGGCATCGGCGTCACCGGCCTGGCCGCCGCCGCCCTGTTGCGGCGCGGCCCCTGGGACACCCTGGTGGACGGGGCGCTGATCGCCGCCGGTGCCAATCTGGTGAACCTGTTCGATCTGCGTCCGGGCCGCGCCGTCAAGTTCGGTCTGCTCGCCGCCCTGCCCGGGTTGGCCTCCCCGGCGGCGCCGTTGGTCGCCCCCACCGTCGGCGCCTGTGCCGCGTTGCTCTCCGACGACCTGGCCGAACGGTCCATGCTGGGCGACGCGGGTGCCAACGCCCTGGGTGCGGCGCTGGGGGTGGCCGCGGTCGCCCGCGCGTCCCGCCCGGTGCGGCTGGCCCTGCTGGGCGGGGTGGTCGCCCTGACCCTGGCCAGCGAGGTCACGAGTTTCTCCCGGGTCATCGACCGGGTGCCGCCGCTGCGGGCCCTGGACCGGTGGGGGCGGTGCGCGTGAGGGGACCGGGGTGTCCCGCGTCGCCGCCGGGGTGACGCGGGGGGTCGGCAGGGCGGCGCTGCTCATCGCGGTGGTCACCGTCGGTGCCCGTCTGGCCGGGTTCGGGCGCACGGTGGTGTTCTCCCAGACGGTGGGCGACACCTGCCTGGGCACGGCCTATGTCACCGCCAACCAGTTGCCGGCCGTGCTGTTCGAGATCGTCATCGGTGGGGCGCTGACGGCCGTGGTGGTCCCGGTGTTGGCGGCGGCGGCCGGCCGGGGGGACCGGGAGCAGGTGGAGCACACCGCCTCGGCGCTGCTCACCTGGGTACTGGTGGCGTCGGTGCCGTTGGCGGTGGTCATCTCCGCGGTCGCCCCCTACGCGATGGCGCTCATGTTGGGGGCGGGCGCGGGGTGCGACCCGGTGGCCCTGGCGGCGGTGTCGGTGCGGATGTTGCTGGTCTTCGCCCCCCAGGTGGTGTTCTACGGGTTGGCGGCGGTGCTGTACGGCGTTCTCCAGGCGCATCGGCGGTTCCTGTCGCCGGCGCTGGCTCCGTTGGTGTCGAGTCTGGTGGTGATCTGCTCCTACCTGGTGTTCGTCCCGGTGGGCGGGGCGCATCGGGACGATCTGGCGGGCCTGCCGACGGTCGCCGAGCTGGTGTTGTCGCTGGGGGCCACGGCCGGGGTCGTCGCCCTGTTCCTGACGGTCCTGGGGCCGGCGGCCCGGTTGCGGTTGCGGTGGCGTTTGAGGCTGAGGTTCCCGCCGGGGGTGGGGGCGCGGGTGCGCTCTCTGGCGGCGGCGTCCCTGCTGCCGTTGGTGGCGATGCAGGTGTGTCTGTTGTTGTCGGTGGCGTTGGCCAACCGGGGCGGGGGCGCGGGCGCGGCGGTGCTGTACTCCTACGCCTGGGCGTTGTTCACCCTGCCGTACGGGGTGATCGCGGTGCCGATCGCCACCAGCGCGTTCACGGCGTTGGCGGTGGCGCACGTCGACCGGGACCGGGACGGGTACGCGGCCTTGGTCTCGGGGGCGGCGCGGGCCTGCGCGGTGATCACGGCGGGAGCGGGTACGGCTCTGGCCGTGGCGGCGGGTCCGGTGGCGGCGGTGTTCGCCCGGCACGATCCGCAGGCGTTGGAGCGGGCGCTGGTGGCCTACGCTCCGGGTGTGGTGGGGTTCGGTCTGGTGGCGTTGTTCAGTCGGGCGTTGTACGCCTCCCATCACGGTCGGCCGGCGGCCGCCGCGCAGGTCGCGGGTTGGCTGGTGGTGATGGGTTGTGCGGTGGCGTCGGTCGCGGTGGTACCCGCGGGGTGGACGATCGCCGCGTTGGGCTGGTCGACGACGGCCGGGTTGACGTTGGCCGCGGTGGTGTCGGCGGTGGCCGTGGGGCGGGTGCACGGTGCGGCGGCGCTGTCCGGGGCGGGCCGGTCGGTGACGGCGGTCGTGGTGGGCGGTGTGCTGGGATGGGCGGCGGGTCGGCCGGTGGCCGACGCGTTGGAGGGCGGCGGGGTGTGGTCCTCGGTGGGGGCGGCCCTGGTGTCGGGTGCGGTGGCGGTGACGGTGTTCACGCTGGTGGCCGCGGTGGTGGACCGGTCGGCGGTGCGGTCGGTGGTGGATCGGGTCCGGGGCGTGATCGAACGCAGGAGGGGGAACCGGTGAACGGCAGGATCGCGTTGGTGTTGGGGACCAGTACCGGTGGGGCCGGGCGGCATGTGCGGTCCCTGGGGGAGGGATTGCTCCGGCAGGGGTATCGGGTGGCGGTGGTCGGTCCGGCCGCGGCCGACCGTGAGTTCGCCTTCACCGACGCGGGCATGCGGTTCGCGTCGGTGGGGATCGGTGCGGCCCCCTCGGTGTCGGATCCGGCGACGGTGCTGCGGCTGCGTTCGGTGCTCAAGGGCGCCGACGTCGTGCACGCCCACGGGATGCGGGCCGGTGCGCTGTGCGCGTTGGCCGGGGCGCGCCCCCTGGTGGTGACGGCGCACAACGCCCCGCCCGTGGTGGGGGGGCCGATGGTCGCCGCGTACCCGGTGCTGGAACGGATCGTGGCGTTGCGCGCCGACGTGGTGCTGGGGGTGTCGGGGGACCTGGTGCGGCGGTTGGAGCGGGCGGGGGCGCGTGACGCCCGCCCGGCGGTGGTGGCGGCCCCCGACACGGGGGAGCCGCTCAACGGGCGGGAGGCGACCCGGTCGGACCTGGCGGTGTCGTCGGAGCGTCCGCTGTTGTTGACCATCGCGCGGTTGGCGGAGCAGAAGGGGCTGGACATGTTGTTGGCGGCGGCCCCCGCGATCGCCGATCGGAGCCCGGAGCCGGCCATCGCGATCGCTGGGGACGGCCCGTTGTGGGGGAGTCTGCACGACACGGCCGCGGAGTTGTCGGCCGATGTGCGGATGTTGGGGCATCGCACGGATGTGGCGGACCTGTTGGCGGCGGCGGACGTCTTCTGTCTGACGAGCCAGTGGGAGGGACCGTCGTTGGTGATCATGGAGGCGTTGCGGGCGGGACTGCCGGTGGTGGCCACCCGGGTGGGCGGTATCCCCGATCTGTACACGGGGACGGTGCTCATGGTGCCGCCGGGGGATCCGGAGGCGTTCGCGGCGGCGGTGGGCCGGGTGCTGGACGATCCGTTGCTCGCCCGGGACCTTCGGGAGCGTTCGCGGGCGGCGTCGCGGGCGTTGCCCACGGAGGAGGACGCGGTGGCGGCGGCGTGCGACGTGTACAAGTCGGTGGCCTGGTGGTGAGTGGGGGCCGGGGTGCGCGCGGGGCGGTGTCCGCCTTGTCGCTCCGGGTCCGGGTCGGGCCTGTCGTCGGATGTCCCGAAGGGTCGGTCGATGTGTCCTCGGGGGCGTTCGACTTCATCCTCGGCGCCACTTCTGTGGAGAGGGCGGATGTGGCATCGTGGTGACGGGCCGGGCGTGCGCCGTCGCGTGGTGCGACCGGCTATCCTTGGTTGTCATGTGAGGGGAGTATCCCTGTCGCGGCGGTGCCGTCAACACGGAGCACAACGGCGTGTTCCCGGTTCCGTCGGTTCGTCTTCCATGGAAGACGAGCGGGAGAGACCTCCGGCAGTTCGACGTGCGTGCAAACAGCTCGCGCGCACTGACCGGAGGAGAGAACGACAGTGAACGTCCCCCTGTGGGTGTGGGCCGCCACGATCGGCGCGATGATCGTCATCCTGATCATCGACCTGGCGATCGTCGACCATCCCTGGAGCAAGAAGAAGGGGCCCCAGGAGTTCGGGGTCAAACAGGCCGCCTGGTGGGCCGCCTTCTACATCGGCATCGCCATCCTCTTCGGCTTCGGCCTGTGGTATTTCGGCGGTGCGACGGCCGGTGCCGAGTACTTCGCGGGGTTCGTCACCGAGAAGAGCCTGAGCATCGACAACCTCTTCGTGTTCTACCTCCTGATGGGCTCGTTCGCGGTCCCCAAGAAGTACCAGCACGAGGTCCTGCTCGTCGGCATCGTCATCGCGCTGATCATGCGCGGGATCTTCATCGTCCTCGGCGCCCAGGTCATCAACGCCTGGAGCGAGGTCTTCTACCTGTTCGGCGCCTTCCTCATCTACACCGGTTACAAGATCGTCCGTGACCACATGAAGGGCGATGAGGAGCAGAAGGACTTCACCCAGACCCCGGTGGTGCGTCTGGTCAAGCGGTTCTGGCCGGTCACCGACGACTACCACGGTTCGCGCCTGACGGTGAAGCTGGACGGCCGGCGGCACCTCACGCCGATGCTGCTGGTCATCCTGGCGATCGGTGTCATCGACCTGGTCTTCGCGGTCGACTCGATCCCGGCGATCTTCGGTCTGACCCAGGACGCCTACATCGTCTTCACCGCCAACGCGTTCGCCCTGCTGGGTCTGCGTCAGCTGTACTTCCTGCTGGCGGGTCTGATGGACCGGTTGGCCTACATCGGCTGGGGCCTGTCGGCGATCATGGTGTTCATCGGCGTCAAGATGATCCTGCACGCGCTCCACGAGAACGGTGTGCACGTGCCGGAGATCGGCATCGCCCTGTCCCTGACCGTGATCATCGGCGTCATGGCGATCACCGTCATCGGCAGCCTGGTCAAGTCCGCCGCCGACAAGCGCAACGCCCCCGAGATCGACGAGGGGGATCGGGACACCGCCCGGGACCGGTCCTGAGGTCGATCGAGGCGCTCCCGTCCGGGGGCGGTCCCGCACGTCGGGGCCGCCCCCGGTTTTCTCGTCCGGGCACCCCGAAAACCCTGATATCGAACATCCGTTCGTCTATAGTGGGTCGGAGTGAGCCGAACCCTCGGGGTCGGATCCGAGGGGGGACGGCCGGGTGAGCGGACGGCGGAAGCCGTCACGGCGGGTGCCGGTGGACGAACGGATCCGCGCCGTCCGGCTGGAAGGCCGGGTCGCCGGTCGAGGCGGCGCGTCGGCACGGGGTGTCGGCGGCGACGCCGAGATCCACCCGTTCCCGCGTGCTCGCACACCGGGCCGGGCCCGATGTCCGCTCGCCCGTCCGCTCCCACACGAACAGAGGAGGAGCCCCTCCGAAGATGCGAAACCTCGACCCGCGCGAGAGAACCCCGCTGTTCTCCCGCCTCTCGACAGGGTCGGGTGCCGGCGCCGAAGTGCGAAGGCGCGGCACTTCTCCGTTGCGGAAGAAACCGTCACCGGTGGTCGTTAGTCTTGACGGACGGGGAGGACCCGCGTCCTTCCCCCCACCCCCTTCAGCGGCCCGGATCCGGGGCCGGGGCGGTCGTCCGGGGGGCTCGATCGCCGCACCACGAACCACACACGGGCCGGCCGGCGTCCGCGCCGAGGCCGACGTCCTGTGCGCCACAGCCGAAGGATGTCTCACTCGATGGTCGAACAACTGGTAGTCCGGGGCGCCCGGGAGCACAATCTCAAGGACGTGTCGCTGGATCTGCCACGCGACGCCATGATCGTGTTCACCGGCCTGTCCGGTTCGGGCAAGTCCTCGCTCGCCTTCGACACGATCTTCGCCGAGGGCCAGCGTCGCTACGTGGAGTCGTTGTCGGCGTACGCGCGTCAGTTCCTGGGTCAGATGGACAAGCCCGACGTCGACTTCATCGAGGGGCTGTCCCCGGCGGTGTCGATCGACCAGAAGTCCACCAGCCGCAACCCGCGGTCCACGGTCGGCACCATCACCGAGGTGTACGACTACCTGCGTCTGCTGTGGGCCCGTGTCGGGGTCCCGCACTGTCCCGAGTGCCGTCGGGAGATCTCCCGGCAGAGTCCGCAGCAGATCGTGGACCGGGTCCTGGAGATGACCGAGGGCGCCCGGTTCCAGGTGTTGGCCCCGGTCGTGCGCGGCCGTAAGGGCGAGTACGTCGAACTCTTCAAGGACCTCCAGTCCAAGGGGTACACCCGTGCCGTCGTGGACGGCGCCGCGGTGCGCCTGGACGAGGCGCCCAAGCTGGGGCGCTACGACAAGCACGACATCTCGGTGATCGTGGACCGGCTCAGTGTCAAGGAGTCCTCGCGGGGTCGGCTGACCGACTCGGTGGAGACCGCGCTGAAGCTGGCCGGCGGCACCATCGTGCTGGATTTCGTCGACCTGGCCGAGGACGACGCCGAACGCGAGAAGGTGTTCTCCGAGCACCTGTACTGCCCCTACGACGACCTGTCGTTCGAGCAGCTGGAGCCGCGTTCCTTCTCCTTCAACGCCCCCTACGGCGCCTGCCCCGAATGCTCGGGCCTGGGCACCCGGATGGAGGTCGACGCCGAGCTGATCGTCCCGGACCCGGCCAAGACCCTGGCCGAGGGTGCCCTCGCCCCCTGGTCGGGCGGGCAGAACGGCGGGTACTGGGAGCGTTTGCTGGTCGCCCTGGGCGAGGCGATCGGGTTCGACCTGGACACCCCGTGGGAGAAGCTGTCCAAGCGCGCCCGCAAGGCGATCCTGGAGGGGCACGAGACCCAGGTCCACGTCAGCTACCGCACCAAGTACAACCGCGAGCGGTCCTACTACACCGACTTCGAGGGCGTCATCCCCTGGGTCAAGCGCCGCTACACCGAGACCGAGAGCGACTACGGTCGTGAACGGCTCGAAGGGTACATGCGCACGGTGCCCTGCCCCACCTGCGAGGGGACCCGGCTCAAGCCGGTGGTGCTCGCGGTGACCATCGGCGGCAGGTCCATCGCCGAGGTGGCGTCGATGTCGCTGGCCGACAGCGCCCGGTTCCTGGCCGACCTGCGGCTGTCGGACCGCGACATGGTGATCGCCGCCCAGGTCCTCAAGGAGATCAACGCCCGGTTGGGGTTCCTGCTCGACGTGGGCCTGGACTACCTCACCCTGGCCCGGTCCTCGGGCTCGCTCTCGGGTGGTGAGGCCCAGCGGATCCGTCTGGCCACCCAGATCGGTTCGGGGCTGGTGGGGGTGCTCTACGTGCTGGACGAGCCCTCCATCGGGTTGCACCAGCGTGACAACGCCCGCCTGCTGGAGACCCTTCAGCGGTTGCGCGACATCGGCAACACGCTCATCGTCGTGGAGCACGACGAGGACACCATCCGCGCCGCCGACTGGGTGGTGGACATCGGCCCCGGGGCAGGCGAGCACGGCGGTCACGTCGTGGTGTCGGGCATCGTCGACGAACTGCTCACCAGCGCGGACTCGCTCACGGGCGACTACCTGTCCGGTCGGCGCTCCATCGACCTGCCGACGGTGCGCCGCCCCCTGACCAGGGGGCACGAGCTGGTCGTCAAGGGCGCCCGTGAGAACAACCTGCACAACGTCGACGTGACCTTCCCGCTGGGGGTGTTCACCGCCGTCACCGGGGTGTCCGGCTCGGGCAAGTCCACGCTGGTCAACGAGATCCTGTACAAGGCGCTGGCCAAGGAGCTCAACGGGGCGCGCGACGTGCCGGGCCGGCACCTGCGGGTCAACGGCCTGAACAAGGTCGACAAGGTCGTGCACGTCGACCAGAGCCCGATCGGGCGCACCCCGCGTTCCAACCCGGCCACCTACTCGGGTGTGTTCGACCACGTCCGCAAGCTGTTCGCGCAGACCACCGACGCCAAGACGCGCGGCTACCAGCCGGGCCGGTTCTCGTTCAACGTCAAGGGCGGGCGCTGCGAGGCCTGCTCCGGTGACGGCACGCTCAAGATCGAGATGCAGTTCCTGCCGGACGTGTACGTGCCGTGCGAGGTGTGCCACGGCGCCCGGTACAACCGGGAGACCCTCCAGGTCAAGTACAAGGGCAAGAACATCGCCGAGGTGCTGGACATGCCGATCTCGGAGGCGTTGGAGTTCTTCGAGCCGGTCAACGCGATCCGTCGGCACCTCCAGACCCTCACCGACGTGGGTCTGGGGTACGTGCGCCTGGGGCAGCCCGCCACGACGCTGTCGGGCGGTGAGGCCCAGCGGGTCAAGCTCGCCGCGGAGTTGCAGCGCCGGTCCACCGGCCGCACGGTGTACGTGCTGGACGAGCCGACCACGGGTCTGCACTTCGAGGACATCCGCAAGCTGCTGGGGGTGCTCGACCGGTTGGCCGACTCCGGGAACACGGTGATCGTCATCGAGCACAACCTGGACGTGATCAAGACCGCCGACCACATCATCGACATGGGACCCGAGGGCGGTTCCGGCGGTGGCATGGTGGTGGCCGAGGGCACCCCGGAGGAGGTCGCGGCGGTCGCCGAGTCCTACACCGGGCGGTTCCTGGCCAAGATGCTCTGAGTCGCGGTCCGCGCGTACGGCCCGTCCCCTGCGCGGGGGCGGGCCTTCGGTCGCCCCGGAACAGGGCACACCACCTGCTCTACTACATTGTGTAGTGATATTTCCGCGCAGGTGAGGAGCGTTTCGTCGTGGCGGTCGAGAAGACGTGCGGGTGCGGGGTGAGCAGGAGGGGTCTGCTCGGGACGGCCGGGGCGGTCGCCGCCGTGGGCACCGTCACCGCGGTGAGCGCCTGCGGAGGCGAGCCGCCCAAGCCGCAGGACGTCCGACGGGGACATGTCATCGGGAGCACCACCGATGTGCCCGAGGGCGGCGGCACGGTGTTCAGCCACAGCAAACTGGTCGTCACCCAGCCGGAGGCCGGGGAGTACCGGGCCTTCGCCGCCTCCTGCACCCACGGTGGCTGCACCGTCCAGGAGGTGGAGGACGGCGTCATCCGCTGCCTGTGTCACGGCAGCGAGTTCGACTACACCACGGGTGAGGTCGTGGTCGGCCCCGCCCAGGAGGCCTTGGAGGAGTTCGAACTCACCATCGACGGCACCGACATCATCCTGGACTGACCCCGATGACGCGCGGGCGCCCCGGGAGCAGCACCGCCCCGGGGCGCCCGCGCGTACCGGTCAGCCCTCTTCGGATTCGCGGTCCGTTTCGCGGTCCGTTCTCGTGACCCCGTTGCGGGACCCGCGCTCGCGCGAGGAGACCACGGCGAACCGGCCCAGGTGGGCGGCGCCCAGCTCGTCCTCGGAGATCACCTCGGTGCGGTTGCGCGGCAGCGACTGCGGGTAGTGCGCCACGAGCCAGCCGATGAGGTGCTCGCGGATCTCACAGGAGATGTTCCACTGGGCGCCGGTGTCGGCGGCGGTCGCCACGATGCGCACCATCACCTCGCCGTTCTCGGTGATGTCCACGACCTGGCAGGACCAGCTGCGCCCGTCCCAGTGATCGCTGGAGGTGATGAGACGACCGGCCTCCTCGCGGAGTTCGGCGATGGGGACCTCCCAGTCCAGCGGCATCATCACCTTGGCGGTGATGGCCGTGCCCTGCTTGGTCCAGTTCTCGAAGCTGGTCGTGGTGAAGTTGGCGACCGGCACCACCAGGCGGCGCTCGTCCCAGATCTTGATGGTCACGTTGACCAGGCTGAGCTCCTCGATCCGGCCCCATTCGCCCTCGACGACGACCACGTCGCCGAGGCGCAGGGCGTCGCTGAACGCCAGTTGCAGGCCGGCGAACAGGTTGCCCAGCGTGGACTGGGCGGCCACACCGGCGACGATGCCGATGATGCCGGCGGAGGCCAGCAGCCCGGCGCCCAGCGCCTGGACCTGGGGGAAGGTGAAGAGGATGGAGGAGACCGCCAGCACCACGATGACCGAGGTGATGACCCGGCGCAGCAGGCGCACCTGGGTCTGCAACCGGCGGGCCTTGCGGTCGGCGTCGCCGTTGGACAGGGACAGCCGGGCCAGGATGAGGTCGGTGACCGCGTAGGCCAGGCTGATGCCCAGCGCCGTCAGCGACGCGATCATCAGGATGACCATCGCGTGCCGGATGTTGCCGTAGGTGCTCCACCCCACGTCCGCGGGGCTGGGCAGGGCCAGGTTCGCCCCGACCACGGCGCCGGCCGCGTAACCCGAGTACGCGGTGCGGGCCACGACGAACTCGGCGGTCCGCCATACCTTGGCGAGTTTGTGCTTGAGCACCCAGCGCGCCGCGAACACCAACGCCATCGAGACCACCACGGCGATGCCCACGGCGATCCAGGCCCAGTACTCGTCGAGGTCCACGATCCGAGACCCCCTTGTCGTTCATGTCGGGAAGGGTCGTGATACCCGCCCAACTTAGAGCATGCGGATACCCGATCGTGACGTTCGGGCGACCTGATCGTGGTGAATGTGACGGGGTCCTCGCAGGTCGTTCGGGCCCTGCGGGGCGTGAGTGGCCGGATGTCGTCGGGACGCACCACAATGGGTGCATGCCTGCGACACCTCACCTGCGTCCCGCGCCCGGTTCCATCCCGACCTCTCCCGGGGTCTACCGGTTCCGCGACGGGGACCGGCGGGTCATCTACGTGGGCAAGGCCAAGAACCTGCGGTCCCGGTTGTCGTCGTACTTCCGCGACTTCGCGGGCCTGCACCCGCGCACCCAGCAGATGGTCTCCACCGCGGCCGACGTGGACTGGACGATCGTGGGCACCGAGGTGGAGGCGCTCCAGCTGGAGTACTCCTGGATCAAGGAGTACGACCCGCGGTTCAACGTCAAGTACCGCGACGACAAGAGCTACCCCTACCTGGCGGTGACCCTCAACGAGGAGTTCCCGCGCGTGCAGGTGATGCGGGGCGCCAAGCGCAAGGGGGTGCGCTACTTCGGCCCCTACTCGCACGCCTGGGCGATCCGCGAGACCGTCGACCTGTTGTTGCGCGTCTTCCCGGTGCGGACCTGTACGGCGGGGGTGTTCCGCAGCGCCCGCAACAGCGGCCGTCCCTGCCTGCTGGGGTACATCGGCAAATGCTCGGCGCCCTGCACCGGCGAGATCTCCCCGGAGGGCCACCGCTCTCTGGCCGACGACTTCTGCGCCTTCCTGGCCGGGGACACCGGACGCTTCATCCGCCGCCTGGAGGCGCGGATGAAGGAGGCGGCGGCGGAGATGGAGTACGAGCGGGCGGCCCGTCTGCGCGACGACATCGAGGCCCTGCGCGCCGCGTTGGAGAAGCAGGCGGTCGTGCTGCCCGATTCCACCGACTGTGACGTGATCGCCCTGGCCGACGACCGGTTGGAGGCGGCCGTGCAGATCTTCCACGTGCGCGGCGGTCGTATCCGCGGACAGCGCGGGTACGTGGTGGACAGGGTCGACGACGCGGGCCCCGAGGAGCTCATGGCGACGTTCCTGGGGCAGCTCTACGGGTCGGCGGAGGGCGCCGAGGAGAGTGCCGATCAGGGCGCGGGTACCGGTGGGGCGGTGCCCCGCGAGGTGCTGGTCTCCCACGAGCCAGCCGACTCCGGGGCGGTCGAGCGGTGGCTGTCCGAGCGCCGGGGCGCGGGTGTGGACCTGCGGGTGCCGCAACGGGGCGACAAGCGGTCGCTGATGGAGACGGTCGAGAAGAACGCCCGGGAGGCGCTGGCCCGGCACAAGACCCACCGGGCCGGGGACCTGAGCACCCGCAGCCGGGCTCTCAACGAGCTCCAGGAGGCCTTGGACCTGTCGGAGGCGCCGCTGCGCATCGAGTGCTTCGACATCTCCAACCTCCAGGGCGAGCACGTGGTGGCGTCCATGGTGGTATTCGAGGACGGGCTGGCCCGCAAGTCCGAGTACCGGCGTTTCTCGGTGCGCGGCAGCGGTGAGGGCGGGGCCGGGCAGGACGACGTCGCGGCCATGTACGAGGTGGTCCGGCGCCGGTTCCGGCGGTACCTGGAGGAGAGTTCGCGCAGCGGTGAGGGCACCGGTAGGGGAGTGGCGGGCGACGCCTCCGTGGAACGGGACGGTCACCGGATCGACGACGAGCCGAAACCCGGGAGGTTCGCCTATCCCCCTAACCTGGTGGTGGTGGACGGGGCGCGTCCCCAGGCGCAGGCCGCGCGACGCGCCCTGGACGAGCTGGGCATCGACGACATCGCCGTGTACGGCCTGGCCAAGCGCCTGGAGGAGGTGTGGTCGCCCGATGACGAGGACCCGGTCATCCTGCCGCGCACGAGCGAGGGTCTGTACCTGTTGCAGCGGGTGCGCGACGAGGCGCACCGCTTCGCCATCGCCTACCACCGGCACAAGCGCGCCAAGGCGCTCACGGGCAGCGCCCTGGACGAGCTGCCCGGCCTGGGGCCGACCCGCAGGTCCGCACTGATCAAGGAGTTCGGTTCGGTGAAGCGGTTGGCGGGCGCCACGGTCGAGGAGATCGCGGCGGTCCCCGGGATCGGTCCCAAGCTGGCCGACGCCGTGCACGCGCACCTGTCCGGGGGCCCCGCCGGAGGGGGACGGGAGATCGACGGGGCACCAGTAGCGAACACCATCGACGGGGGAGGAGACACATGACGGTCGAACTGGGCGGGGAATTGCCGCCCGAGGTGGTCATCGTCACCGGTATGTCCGGTGCGGGTCGGAGTACGGCGGCCAGGGCCTTGGAGGACCTGGACTGGTTCGTGGTGGACAATCTGCCGCCCGGACTGGTGCCGACGATGATCGAGCTGGCGGGGCGCACGCACGGCGCGGTGCCGCGGGTCGCGGTGGTCGTGGACGTGCGGTCGTTGGCGTTCACCGAGGACCTGTTGTCCACGGTGGAGGAGCTGCGCAAGCGCGACATCACCGCCCGGGTGCTGTACCTGGAGGCGGGCGACGACGCGTTGGTGCGCCGGTTCGAGGGGGTGCGCAGACCGCACCCGTTGCAGGGCGACGGTCGGGTGACCGACGGGATCGCCCGGGAGCGCGAGACCCTGCGCGCCATCCGGGGCGAGGCCGATCTGGTCATCGACACCTCCCAGCTCAACGTGCACCAGCTCAAGGCGCGGGTGATCGGTTTCTTCGGGGAGAGCGACGAGGCGCGGCCGCGCGCCAACGTGGTCTCCTTCGGGTTCAAGCACGGTCTGCCGGTGGACGCCGACCTGGTGTTGGACTGCCGGTTCCTGCCCAACCCGCACTGGATCCCCGAGCTGCGTCCGATGAGCGGGCGTGATGAGCCGGTGCGCGATTACGTCCTGTCCCAGGACGGGGCCAAGGAGATGTTGGAGGCCTACGCGGAGGTCCTGCGGCTCACCATCGAGGGGTATCAGCGCGAGGGCAAGCACTACATGACCCTGGCGGTGGGGTGCACGGGCGGCAGGCACCGCAGTGTGGCCATGGCCGAACAGTTCGCGGAGCGGTTGCGGGCCCAGAGCGTGGAGGTCCACGTGGTCCACCGGGACGTGGGCCGGGAGTGACCCCTTCCCCTGCCGGGGCGGGTCTCCCGGTCGGGGGCGGGAGCGGCGAACCGAATCGCCAAGTGGGCCGTCTTCCCTTACATTGACTCGGTCACCGTCTGTGCCGATCCCCGTGGGTGAGGGGGCGCCGACGGTTCGAGGGCGTGGGGCGCGTCCGCCGCCCGGGGCGGTGCGGTCCTATACGTCCGCTGTACATGGGACGAGGGGACGGGCCACAACCATGGCGAAGAGCACCGCACCTGACGGAGACGGGCCGCCTCGGCCCCGGGTGGTGGCGTTGGGGGGCGGACACGGACTGTACGCCTCCCTGTCGGCCCTGCGGCGGGTGACCACGGATGTGACGGCGGTGGTCACCGTCGCCGACGACGGTGGCTCCAGTGGGCGGTTGCGCCGGGAACTGGGGGTGTTGCCACCGGGGGACCTGCGGATGGCGTTGGCGGCCCTGTGCGGTGACGACGAGTGGGGGCACACCTGGAGCCAGGTGCTCCAGCACCGGTTCCGGTCCGAGGGCGATCTGCACGGTCACGCGGTGGGCAACCTGCTCATCGTGGCCCTGTGGGAACTTTTGGGAGACCCGGTGGCCGGGCTGGACTGGGTGGGCCAGTTGTTGGGGGCGCACGGTCGGGTGCTGCCGATGTCGTCGGTGCCGTTGGACATCTCCGCGGAGGTGGTCGGCGCCGACCCCGAAAGACCCGATGAGGTGATGACCGTTCGGGGCCAGGTGGCCTGTGCGAGCACGGGCGGTCGGGTGCGGTCGATCTCGTTGATCCCGGAGGAACCGCCGGCGGGCCCGCAGGCGGTCAAGGCGGTGCGCGAGGCGGACTGGGTGGTGTTCGGGCCGGGGTCGTGGTTCACGAGTGTGCTGCCGCACCTGCTGGTGCCGGATCTGGCCCAGGCGCTGGTCACCACCCGGGCGCGGCGGTTGGTCGCGTTGAACCTGTCCCCGCAGCGGGGGGAGACCGACGACTTCCGGCCGGAGACCTATCTGGAGGTGCTGCGCGAGCACGCGCCCAAGTTGGGCGTGGACGTGGTGCTGGCCGACCGTGGCGCGGTGGAGGACGTCGAGCCGTTGGCGGCGGCCGCGCGGGATCTGGGCGGCCGGTTGGAGTTGGCCGACCTGGCGATGGGCGACGGCAGCCCCCGGCACGATCCCGCGTTGTTGGCCGCGGCGCTCGAAGCGGTCCTGACCGACTGAGGGTTCCCCGCGCGGGTGCGGTGCGAGGGCCGGAGCCGGTGTCCGCGCGTCGTGGTGGAGCGGGTCCGCGGCCGGGTGCGCGAGGGGTCGGTGGTGTCGTCGTGCTCGACGCGGTACCGGGCACGATCGGGCCGAGGTGGTGTGCGCTCGCCCCGTGGAGTCGCTGTCGTCGCAGGTCGAGGGCAATTGACCGCACACCGGCACGAACGTCGCGGTGCGGGGTGTCGGCGGTGCGGGGGGATCGGCAACACGCCGTTCGGGGGTCGGCACCGAGCGTCTCGTAACGTAGTCTGCCTCGAAGAAAGTCGCTCGTGGCGGGGCCGCGGCGACAACCACCGGTGTCGGGCGCGCGGCGCCGGTCCGGGTCGTTTCAAGGGGGAGGATCGCAGCGATGGCGATGACCGGCGTGGTGAAAGATGAATTGAGCCGTCTGGCCATTCTCAAGCCATGCTGCCGCAAGGCGGAGGTGTCCACCATCCTGCGGTTCACCGGTGGTCTGCACCTGGTGGGCGGCCGCATCGTGATCGAGGCCGAGCTGGACACCGGTGCGGCGGCCCGCCGGCTGCGCAAGGACATCTCCGAGGTGTTCGGGCACGAGTCGGAGGTGGTCGTGCTCTCCCCGAGCGGTCTGCGCAAGGGCAACCGGTACGTGGTGCGGGTGATCAAGGAGGGCGAGTCGCTGGCCCGGCAGACGGGTCTGGTCGACAACAACGGCCGTCCGGTGCGCGGTCTGCCCCGGCACGTGGTGGCCGGGGGCGCGTGCGACTCGGAGTCGGCGTGGCGGGGCGCGTTCATCGCGCACGGTTCGCTGACCGAGCCGGGGCGTTCGATGTCGCTGGAGGTGACCTGCCCCGGCCCGGAGGCCGCGTTGGCGTTGGTCGGTGCCGCGCGGCGGCTGAAGGTGCACGCCAAGGCGCGCGAGGTGCGCGGTGTGGACCGGGTGGTGGTGCGCGACGGTGACTCCATCGGTGCGCTGTTGACGCTGCTGGGGGCCCATCAGAGCGTTCTGGCCTGGGAGGAGCGTCGGATGCGCCGGGAGGTGCGTGCGACGGCCAACCGGTTGGCCAACTTCGACGACGCCAACCTGCGGCGCAGTGCTCGGGCGGCGGTGGCGGCCGGAGCGCGTGTGGAGCGGGCCCTGGAGATCCTGGGCGAGGACGCCCCCGATCACCTGGTGGCGGCGGGCAAGCTGCGGTTGGCGCACAAGCAGGCGTCGCTGGAGGAGCTGGGACAGCTGTCGGTGCCTCCGTTGACCAAGGACGCCATCGCGGGGCGTATCCGCAGGCTGTTGGCCATGGCGGACAAGCGCGCGGCGGACCTGGGCATCGAGGGGACCGAGGCGAACCTCACTCCGGACATGCTGGTGCCCTGACCCGGGTGGTGCGTGCCGCGTCCCGGTGTCGGCGTAACACCGATGTTCGGCTTTGTTAACTGCGGGAACTCGTCGATAACTTCGGCAAATGGTATAGACCTCTTCGCTTTGCGGTGTCAGGATGGTCGCGAATCCACGAGCCGTTCGGAGTGCCGTGGGCATGGGTCGGCAACCGATCTCCACGCGCCCTCCGCTAGGCTCTTTGTGAACACCCGTTGCGGCGTAACACCTGTTCACACCGTTCGTGCGGTGTACACCGCGGTCCTGGCGAGAACCGGTCGGCAAAGCCGGGTGTAAATGAAGTGCGACATATGAGGGGATTGGTTCCGTGACCATCCGTGTAGGCGTCAACGGCTTCGGTCGAATCGGCCGCAATTTCTGGCGCGCGGTCGCCGCTGGCGGCAGCGACATCGAAATCGTCGCGGTCAACGACCTCACCGACACCAAGACACTCGCGCACCTGCTCAAGTACGACACCGTGCTCGGCACTCTCGCCGGTGACGTCGAGGTCGGCGAGGGCCACATCCGCGTCGGCGACAAGAACATCAAGGTCCTCGCCGAGCGCGACCCGGCGCTGCTGCCCTGGGGCGACCTGAACGTCGACGTCGTCATCGAGTCGACCGGCCGCTTCACCAAGGCCGAGGACGCCAAGAAGCACCTGGCCGCCGGCGCCAAGAAGGTCATCATCTCCGCCCCGGCCAAGGGCGAGGACATCACCGTCGTCATGGGCGTCAACGACGACAAGTACGACGCGGACTCCCACCACGTCATCTCCAACGCCTCCTGCACCACCAACTGTGTGGCGCCGATGGCGAAGGTGCTGCTGGACGCCTTCGGCATCGAGCAGGGCCTGATGACCACGGTCCACGCCTACACCAACGACCAGGTCATCCTCGACTTCCCGCACTCGGACCTGCGCCGGGCCCGCGCCGCCGCGCAGAACATCATCCCGACCACCACCGGTGCCGCCAAGGCGACCGCCCTGGTCATCCCCGAGCTCAAGGGCAAGCTGGACGGCATGGCCATGCGCGTTCCGGTGCCGGACGGCTCCGTCACCGACCTGGTCGTCACCCTGGGCCGCGAGGTCACCGCCGAAGAGGTCAACGCCGCGTTCAAGGCCGCCGCCGAGGGGCCCCTCAAGGACGTGATGGTCTACACCGAGGACGCGATCGTCTCCTCCGACATCGTCGGCACCTCGCCCTCCTGCACCTTCGACTCCAGCCTGACCATGGCCTTCGGCAAGCAGGTCAAGATCGTCGGCTGGTACGACAACGAGTGGGGCTACTCCAACCGCCTGGTCGACCTGGCCAAGCTGGTCGGTTCCGGCCTGTAGGCGCCCCGGCCCTTCTGCGGCCATCGGCGCGTGAGACGGCACCCCTCCGCCCGCACTGCGCGCGGAGGGGTGCCGTCGTGAACGCGCCCCCTTCCGGCCCCGGCGCGGGGCCGCCAGACCCGATATTCGTCACGAGGAGACCAGCATGCGGACGATCGAGGACCTCGACGTCTCCGGAAAGCGCGTGTTCGTCCGGGCCGACCTGAACGTGCCCCTGGACGGTGACCGGATCACCGACGACGGTCGCATCCGCGCGGCCCTGCCCACCATCGAGGCGCTCCGTCGGCGCGGTGCCCGTGTCATCGTGGCCGCCCACCTGGGCCGCCCCAAGGGCGCCCCGGATCCCCGTTACTCCCTGCGCCCGGTGGCGGCCCGCCTGGGCGAGCTGCTCGGCACCGAGGTGGCCTTCGCCACCGACACGGCGGGGGAGTCCGCCTCCGCGGTCTCCGCCGCGCTGACCGACGGTCAGGTCGCGCTGCTGGAGAACGTGCGCTTCGAGCCCGGTGAGACGGCCAAGGGCGACGCCGAGCGCGGCGAACTGGCCGACCGGTTCGCGCGGCTCGCCGACCTGTACGTCGGTGACGCTTTCGGCGCCGTGCACCGCAAGCACGCCAGCGTGTACGACCTGCCCGGAAGGCTCCCGCACGCCGTGGGCGGGCTGGTGCTGACCGAGGTCGAGGTCCTCAAGAAGCTCACCACCGACCCGCAGCGCCCCTACGCCGTGGTCCTGGGCGGCTCCAAGGTCTCCGACAAGCTCGGCGTCATCGACAACCTCCTGGGCACCGCCGACCGCATCCTCATCGGCGGCGGCATGGTGTTCACCTTCCTCAAGGCCCAGGGGCACGAGGTCGGGACCAGCCTGCTGGAGACCGACCAGCTCGACACCGTCAAGGGTTACCTGGAGCGGGCCGAGCGCGAGGGCGTGGAGATCGTCCTGCCGGTGGACGTCGTCGCGGCCGAGAAGTTCGCCGCCGACGCCCCCCACGGCGTCGTCGACGCCGCCGCGATCCCCGCCGACCGGATGGGCCTGGACATCGGCCCCGAGAGCCGTGCCCTGTTCGCGGAGAAGCTCGCCGACACCCGGACCGTGTTCTGGAACGGGCCCATGGGCGTGTTCGAGATGGAGCCCTACGCCGGCGGCACCCGTGCCCTGGCCCAGGCCCTGATCGACTCCGACGCCTTCACCGTGGTCGGCGGCGGCGACTCGGCCGCCGCGGTGCGCGCCCTCGGCTTCGACGAGGCGGCGTTCGGCCACATCTCCACCGGCGGCGGGGCCAGCCTGGAGTACCTGGAGGGCAAGGACCTGCCCGGTATCGACGCCCTGCGTTGACCCCCTCGCACGACCCCGCTCCCTCGTACCTCGTAAGGAAGTGACCGATATGTCCAAGCGTCTGCCGCTCATCGCCGGCAACTGGAAGATGAACAACAACCACCTGGAGGCCATCGCGCTCGTCCAGAAGCTGGCGTTCGCCCTCAACGACAAGGACCACGACGCCGCCGAGGTGGTCGTCCTTCCCCCG
Organism: Nocardiopsis sp. N85; assembly: GCF_028882275.1. GTDB lineage: Bacteria > Actinomycetota > Actinomycetes > Streptosporangiales > Streptosporangiaceae > Nocardiopsis > Nocardiopsis lambiniae. The sequence continues at coordinate 122,246 of NZ_JARBUT010000015.1, read as the reverse complement.
TTCACCGACCTCCGCAGCGTCCAGACGCTGGTCGACGGCGACAAGCTGCGGATCGGCTACGGCGCCCAGGACCTCTCCGCCCACGACAAGGGCGCCTACACCGGCGAGATCTCCGGTGCCATGCTGGCCAAGCTCGACTGTGCGTACGTCCTGGTGGGCCACTCCGAGCGCCGTGAGTACCACAACGAGGACGACGCCCTGGTCAACGCCAAGATCAAGGCGGCGTTCAAGAACGACATCGTGCCGCTCCTGTGCGTGGGCGAGGGCCTGGACGTCCGCAAGTCCGGCCGTCAGGTCGAGCACGTGCTGTCCCAGCTCGACGGTGCCCTCAAGGAGATCCCGGTCGAGCAGGCCGAGCGCATCGTGGTGGCCTACGAGCCGGTGTGGGCCATCGGCACCGGCGAGGTCGCGACCCCGGCCGACGCCCAGGAGGTGTGCTCGGCGATCCGCGCCCGCCTGGCCGAGCTGTACTCGGCCGACGTCGCCGACAAGGTGCGCGTGCTCTACGGCGGTTCGGTCAAGGGCGACAACGCCCCCGGCATCATGGCGGAGAAGGACGTGGACGGCGCCCTGGTGGGCGGCGCATGCCTGAAGGCCGACGAGTTCGTCAAGGTCATCCGCTACGGCGAGGGTTCCTGAGGAAGCCGTGAGGGCGCCCGCCCCTCCGGGCGCCCTCACGTGGACCGACGCGGAGCGCGGACGCGGAAACGGCGCGGCCGTCGCGCTCCGTTGCCCAATGGTGACGGGCGGGGCGCCCGACGGGTCCCCTGGTCGGGCTACACTTCGCTGTGGGGTTCTTGCGTGCCTCGCGGTTTCCCCACCCGTGTCGCTCAAGGCACGGTAAAATCCGAAATCGTCCCCGATCTCCTCCTCCCCCGAACCTGGCCGGCACCGTGATGGTTCCGACGGGACGGAAGGGCAGCGAGGGATCGAGGTGTCCATCCCCCCGCTGCGGGGTCGAGCTACGGGTGAGCGTGTGATCCTCGGTCTGTCCATCTTCGTGATGCTTCTCAGCGTGCTGCTGATCCTCCTGGTGCTCATGCACAAGGGCAAGGGCGGTGGCCTCTCCGACATGTTCGGCGGTGGCGTCACGTCCTCGCTCGGGGGATCGTCGGTGGTCGAACGCAACCTCGACCGTATGACCGTCGTCATCGGGATCGTGTGGATCATCGCCATCGTCGTCCTCGGCCTGCTGATCAACCGGGGGATGTGACCCGCCACCCGGCGGGGGCTCACCCTCCACAGTCAAGCTCGCCATCAGTTCCGGTGAGCGTGTTCGCCGAAGGAGTTTTTCGTGGGTAGTGGCAGTGCCATCCGTGGCAGCCGGGTCGGAGCCGGTCCCATGGGCGAGGCTGAGCGGGGCGAGGCCGCCCCCCGCGTCCGGGTCCCGTTCTACTGTGCGAACATGCACGAGGTCGTGCCCAGTTTCGCCAGTGAGGCGCTCGTTCCCGACGAGTGGGACTGCCCCCGTTGCGGGTTCCCCTCGGGCAAGGACAAGGCGAACCCTCCCTCGCCGCCGCGCACCGAGCCGTACAAGACCCACCTGGCGTACGTGAAGGAGCGACGCAGCGAGGAGGAGGGCAAGCTCATCCTGGATGAGGCCCTGGCCAAGCTGCGCGCCGACCGCGCCGCGGTGGAGGCCCACATGCGGGCCGTGCGGAACTGATCTCCCCCTCTCGAAACCCGCCTCGGGGCCTGTCGCCTGTGCGACGGGCCCCGTCGGTTTTCGGACGTGGTGGGGGTAGAGGTGAGGGAAGGGAGGAAATTCCTCATTCGCGGGACCGGTGTGGTGCGTGAGACGTACAGTGAGCAGCACAGACCCCCGGAAACCCCCTCCCAAGGAGTTGGTGTCGATGTCCGCATGCCCTACCGGCGGGGACCACGACTGGATCCTCGGCGACGACCGTAAGTTCCAGTGCGCCAAGTGCGGAGCTCAGAGCGCGCGCAGATTCTGAGCCGCGGGTCCGGGCTGGACGGTACCGCGTCCGGCGAGTTCGCCCTTGCGGTCCGTGGCCCGCCAGGTCACCGGTTCGCCCAACGTCTCGGCCACCCCCTTGGCCCAGCGTTCCAGGGGTTCGAACATCTCCGGCCCCTCCTCCAGGACGGTGCACCCCTGGTAGGCCATGCCGTCCAGGACGACGACCCTGTCCCCGACCCTCAGTTCGGTGTCGTACTCGCTGCCGCCCGGTCTCGTGTTGGAATTCATGGTCCGGACTCTAACGGGGCGGCTCCGTGACCACCCGGGATTTCATCGCATCGTTCGGTGTGAAAGCGTCGGAACCCTCCCTTTTTCGGGCGTGCCGGGCGTATGGAGCACCGTGGGCGAGGGGGACAATGGATCCATGGCTTCCCCCGACCCCTCGGACGTCCCCGTGACACGGGGCGTCCCCTCGGACCTGATCCATCCGCCCACGGGAGTCTCCCACCTGCGCAGGTACGTCAGCCTGCGCGGGCCCAACGCGCGGATGTGGATCGCCGTCGCCTATTTCTCGGCGACCCTCACCGCCGGGTTCCTGGTGGTGCTGGGGTCCACCTTCTGGCATGTGCTCTTCGAGGAGACCACGGTCGGCTCGGTGACCTTGTGGGTCTCGGCGTCGCTGACGATGATGTTCATCGGTCCGGTGAGCAACGTGTTCGTGCTGCGCGGGCTGCCCCAGCGGATCACCCGTCAGGGGATCAGCGCCGACAGCGACGGGATCACGGTCCTCCAGGAGCGCAAGTGGTGGTTCCCCGGCGAGGGCACCTTCATCGCCTGGCCGGAGGTCCGGCGGGTGCGCGAGGAGACGGTGGTGGCGCACCGGACCACCTACTTCATCGAGTTCGCGCTGGACACCCACCGCACCGACCCGGAGCTGCCGTCCTGGGCCGAGAACGCCGCCGCACTGGGGCTGGAGGAGGACCCGGACGCGGTCACCCATTTCTACGTGCAGGTGCCCGAGGACCTCAAGGAGAGGATCCTGCGCATGATCGAGCGGACGGCGCCCTTCCCCGAGATCGTCCAGCGGGTGCGCCCCAAGGCCGGATAGCACCCGCCGTCAGGAGGTGCGGCCGCCGAGTCTGCGGGTCAGCTCGGCGGCCGCGTCGCGCACCCGCCCGGCCAGCGCCTGCGGGGTGACCGGGCGGGCGCCGGGCACGGTCAGGCTGATCGCCGCCGCCGGACGGCCGTTGTGGTCCAGGGCCGCCGCGGCCACCGACACGAACCCCTCCGTCACCTGGCCCTCCTCGATCGACCATCCCTGACGGCTTTCCTCGGCCAACAGCCGTCGCAGCTCGGCGGGGGTGGCCGGGCCGCGCCCGGTGCGGTCGGTGAAGGCCGCCGCGTCGGGGTACAGGGCGCGCACCTGGGCGCGGGGCAGCAGGGCCAGCATGGCCCGGCCGGACGCGGTCAGGTGCGCGGGCAGGCGCACGCCGACGCCGGTGATCAGCGCGGGAGCGTGCGGCGGCTGTTCCTTGAGCAGGTAGAGGGTGTCGGCGCCGTGCAGGACGCCCAGGTGCGCGGTGGCGCCGGTGGACTCGGTGAGCCGACCGAGCAGTGGCCGGGCCAGGCGCTCCATGCCGTCGTGGCGCAGGTAGGCCGATCCGATCTCGAACGCGGCCACGCCCAGTCCCCACCGGCGTTCCTCGGGCAGGTGGGTCACGAACCCCTCCTCGGCCATCGCCTCCAGTAGCTGGTAGACGCTGGACCGGGGGACGCCCAGTTCGGCGGCGATCGCCGACGCCGACACCGGACCGGAGCGGGTCGCCAGGAAACGGAGCAGCCGCAACGCGCGCGTCGCCGCCGGAACGAGGCTCATGCCCCGATCGTCCCACGACCCGACCCGGGTATCCGTGCTTTCGGCACCCGTGTGCTCGCACATGCCCCCATGACCTGTGCGCGGTGGTCGAGCATCCGTCCGGTGAGGACACCACGCCGGTACCCGGGGCGACCGCCGAGCGCGTCCGGGGGATACGGAACGACGTCGGACGGTGCCGCTCACGCGGCGGTCGCCGAAGGGTCGGATCGCGCTCCGGTCACTGCGCACGCTCGACCCGCGGCGGCACCGGGACCGCGCTGTGGGGATCGTCCGCCGGTCGGACGGGGCCGGGGCGGCTGTCCGATATCTCAGACACAACGGCCGTGTCAGGTCTTCACCGGGGGTGGCGCGGGGTGTCGAATGGGGGCATGTCCACTGGAGTTCCTTCCGTCCCCGTCGGCGGTGCCCCGCTCACCCCGGCCGAGGTCCTGGCCGTCGCCCGACACGGTGCCCACGTCACCCTCACCGAGGAGACCCGCAAGGCCGTCCGACACGGGCGCGAACGGGTCGAGAGCCTGGCCCGGGGAGAAGTGCCCGCCTACGGGGTCAGCACCGGGTTCGGCGCGCTGGCCACCCGACACATCGCCCCCGATCTGCGGGCCCGTTTGCAGCGGTCGCTGATCCGCTCGCACGCCGCCGGCGCCGGCCCCGAGGTGGAGCGCGAGGTCGTGCGCGCCCTGATGCTGCTGCGTCTGCGCACCCTGGCCTCGGGCAACACCGGGGTGGAGGTCGCCACCGTCGACACCCTGGCCGCGCTGCTCAACGCCGGAATCACACCGATCGTGCACGAGTACGGCAGCCTGGGCTGCTCCGGTGACCTGGCGCCGCTGTCGCACGTGGCGCTGGCCCTCATGGGCGAGGGGGAGGTGCGCGACGCCGCCGGGGAGCTCAAGCCCGCCTACACCGCCCTGCGCGATGCTGGGATCACCCCCGTCGAACTGGGCGCCAAGGAGGGGCTGGCGCTCATCAACGGCACGGACGGCATGCTCGGCATGCTCGCCCTGGCCTGCCTGGACCTGGAGCGGCTGCTCAAGGTCGCCGACATCACCGCGGCGATGAGCGTGGAGGCGCTGCTGGGCACCGACCGGGTGTTCGCCGAGGACCTCCAGCGGTTGCGCCCCCATCCCGGGCAGGCGGCCTCCGCCGCCAACCTGCGCGCGCTGCTGGCCGACTCCCCGATCGTGGCCTCCCACCGGGGCCCCGACTGCAACCGGGTCCAGGACGCCTACTCGTTGCGCTGCGCCCCCCAGGTGGCCGGCGCCGCCCGCGACACCCTGGATCACGCGCTGACCGTGGCCGGGCGCGAGCTGGACAGCGTCATCGACAACCCGGTGGTGCTGGACGACGGCCGGGTGGAGTCCAACGGCAACTTCCACGGCGCGCCGGTGGCGTACGTGCTCGACTTCCTCGCCATCGCGGTCGCCGACGTGGCCTCCATCGCGGAGCGGCGCACCGACCGCATGCTCGACGTGTCGCGCTCCCACGGGCTGCCCGCGTTCCTGGCCGACGACCCCGGCGTCGACTCGGGTCACATGATCGCCCAGTACACACAGGCCGCCATCGTCTCCGAGCTCAAGCGCCTGGCCGTGCCCGCCAGCGTCGACTCCATCCCGAGTTCGGCGATGCAGGAGGACCACGTGTCCATGGGCTGGTCGGCCGCCCGCAAGCTGCGCCGCGCCGTCGACGGCCTCACCACCGTGCTCGCGGTGGAGCTGCTCACCGCCGCCCGCGCCCTGGACCTGCGCTCCCCGCTAGAGCCCGGTCCGGCCACCGGCGCGGTCCTGCGCACGGTCCGCGAACACGTCTCCGGTCCCGGCCCCGACCGCCATCTGGCGCCCGAGATCGCCCGGGTCGCCGAGCTCATCACCGACGGGTCGGTCCTCGACGCCGCCGGGTCCGTCATCCCGCTGCACTGAGATCCCAGGAGGACACCGCCCCATGAGCGTTCCGCGCACCGTCCGCGCCGCCCGCGGCACCACCCTGTCGACGAAGGGCTGGCAGCAGGAGGCCGCCCTGCGCATGTTCCACAACAACCTCGACCCCGAGGTCGCCGAGCACCCCGAGGAACTGGTGGTCTACGGCGGCACCGGCAAGGCCGCCCGCGACTGGCGCAGCTTCGACCGCATCACCGCCTCCCTGCGCGACCTGGAGGGCGATGAGACCCTCCTGGTGCAGTCCGGGCGCCCGGTCGGCGTCATGCGCACCCACGAGTGGGCGCCCCGGGTGCTCCTCGCCAACTCCAACCTGGTGGGCGACTGGGCGAACTGGCCGGAGTTCCGCCGCCTGGAGGCACAGGGACTGACCATGTACGGGCAGATGACCGCCGGTTCGTGGATCTACATCGGTACCCAGGGCATCCTCCAGGGCACCTATGAGACGTTCGCGGCGGTGGCCGCCAAACGCTTCAACGGCACCCTGGCCGGCACCATCACCCTGACCGCCGGACTGGGCGGCATGGGCGGCGCCCAGCCGCTCGCGGTGACCATGAACGACGGCGTGGCGATCGTGGTGGAGTGCGACTCCAGCCGCATCGACCGCCGTATCGAGCACCGCTACCTGGACGTGCGCGCCGACGACCTGGACCACGCGCTGGCACTGGCCGTGGCCGCCCGGGACGAGCGCCGGCCGCTGTCCATCGGGGTGCCGGGCAACGCCGCCGAGGTGTTCCCCGAACTGCTCTCGCGCGGCGCACCCATCGACGTGGTCACCGACCAGACCTCCGCCCACGACCCGCTGGCCTACCTGCCCGCCGGGGTGGCGTTCGAGGACTGGAAGGGGCTGGCCGCCGCCAAGCCCGAGGAGTTCACGGTGCGGGCCCGGGAGTCGATGGCCGCGCACGTGGAGGCGATGGTCGGATTCCTGGACGCGGGCGCCGAGGTGTTCGACTACGGCAACTCGATCCGCGACGAGGCCCGTCAGGGCGGGTTCACCCGGGCCTTCGACTTCCCCGGGTTCGTGCCGGCCTACATCCGGCCGCTGTTCTGCGAGGGCAGGGGCCCGTTCCGGTGGGCGGCGCTGTCGGGCGACCCCGCCGACATCGCCCGCACCGACCGGGCGATCCTGGACCTGTTCCCCGACAACGAGCACCTGTCCCGGTGGATCCGCATGGCCGGGGAGCGGGTGGCGTTCCAGGGGCTGCCCGCCCGCATCTGCTGGCTGGGCCAGGGTGAGCGGGCCGCCGCCGGCCTGCGGTTCAACGAGCTGGTGGCGGCCGGGGAGCTCGCCGCGCCGCTGGCGATCGGCCGCGACCACCTGGACACGGGCTCGGTGGCCTCGCCCTATCGCGAGACCGAGGGGATGAAGGACGGGTCGGACGCCATCGCCGACTGGCCGCTCCTCAACGCCCTGGTCAACACCGCTTCGGGTGCCTCCTGGGTGTCCATCCACCACGGTGGCGGCGTGGGCATGGGCCGGTCCATCCACGCCGGGCAGGTCAGCGTCGCCGACGGCACCGACCTGGCCGCCGCCAAGCTGGAGCGGGTGCTCACCAACGACCCCGCCATGGGCGTGATCCGCCACGTGGACGCCGAGTACGAGGAGGCCGAGCGGGTCGCCGAGACGCACGGCATCCGCGTCCCCATGCGCGAGGGGGAGTAGCACCCCGTGGGAGAGCAGCGCACCGTCCCCGACGCGGGGGCGTTCGACCGGATGTGGGCGGACCTGGCCCCGGTGGGCCGGGACACCGACGGCGGCTACCACCGGTTCAGCTGGGCGGGCGCCGACACCGACGCCCGCGCCTGGTTCGTCCAGGAGGCGAAGGCCCGCGGGCTGGAGGTGCGGACCGACCGCAACGGCAACCTGTGGGCCTGGTGGGGCGGACCCGGACCGGGGGCCGTCGCCACCGGCTCGCACCTGGACTCGGTGCCCTCGGGAGGGCCCTTCGACGGTCCGCTCGGGGTGGTGAGCGCGCTGGCCGCGGTGGACGAGCTGCGGCGGCGCGGGGTGCGTCCCGCGCGGCCGTTGGCCGTGGTGGTGTTCGTCGAGGAGGAGGGCGGCCGATTCGGTGTCCCCTGTCTGGGCAGCAGGCTCGCCACCGGGGGGATCTCTCCGGAGCGGGCCCGCTCCCTCACCGACGCGGACGGCCTGACCTGGGCGAAAGCGATGGAAGGGGCGGGGCTGGACCCGGAGGGCATCGGCGCCGACCCCGACACCCTGGGGCTGCTCGACGTGTTCGTCGAGCTGCACGTGGAACAGGGGCGCGCCCTGGAGGACACCCCGCACGCGGTGGCCGTGGCCTCCACCATCTGGCCGCACGGCCGGTGGCGGATCGACTTCACCGGCCGTGCCGACCACGCCGGGACCACCCGCCTGGTGGACCGCGACGACCCCATGCTGCCGTTCGCGCACACCGTCCTGGCCGCCCGGGAGGCGGCGGTGGCGCACGACGCCCGCGCCACCGTCGCCAAGACCCTCGTCACGCCCAACGGCACCAACGCGATCCCGTCACTGGTCAGGGCCTGGTTGGACGCGCGGGCCGCCGACGAGACGGCGCTGGAGGCGGTGGTGGCCCAGGTGCGCGGGGCCGCCGAGCGGGCCGCCCGAGAACACGGTGTGGGCGTGGAGATGGTCACCGAGTCCCGGACCCCGCTGGTGGGGTTCGCCGAGGCGCTGCGCGACCGGCTCGGCGCGGTGATCGCCGGCCGGGGCCCGGCGGTGCCGGTGCTGCCCACCGGCGCCGGGCACGACGCCGGGGTGCTCGCCGCCCACGTGCCCACGGCGATGCTGTACGTGCGCAACCCCACCGGGGTCTCGCACTCCCCGCACGAGTGGGCGCGCCCGGACGACTGCCACGCCGGGGTCATCGCGCTGGCCGACGTCCTGACGGACCTGCTCACCGGGGAGGGGGCGCGATGAGCGCCCCGATCCGGCTGTGGTGCGAGCTGGCCTGGACCGGGTCCGCCGACGGCGCCCCCGAACACGGGGTCCTGTTGGAGATCGTCGACGGCGGGTTCGCGTCGGTCGTCGCCGGGGTCGAGCCGCCCGCCGACGCCGAGACGCTCACCGGGGTCACCCTGCCGGGGCTGGCCGACGCGCACTCGCACGCCTTCCACCGGGCGCTGCGCGGGCGCACCCACTCCGACGGCGGTTCGTTCTGGACCTGGCGCGAGGTGATGTACCGGGTCGCCGACCGACTCGATCCCGACACCTACCTGCGGCTGGCCCGCGCGGTCTACGCCGAGATGGCCCTGGCCGGGGTGACGTGCGTCGGGGAGTTCCACTACCTGCACCACGCCCCCGGCGGGGTCCGCTACGCCGATCCCAACGAGATGGGGCGGGCCCTGCTCGGCGCGGCCGCCGACGCCGGGCTGCGGGTGACGTTGCTCGACGTGTGCTACCTGGCGGGCGGACTGGAACCGGACGGCACCCACCGGCCCCTGACCGGGCCCCAGGTGCGGTTCGGGGACGGCGACGTCGCCGGATGGGCCGAGCGGGTCGCCGGGTTCGGGCCGCTCCCCGGGCACGCGCGCCTGGGCGTGGCCGCCCACTCGGTGCGCGCCGTTCCCGTCGACGCGCTGCCCGGGGTGGCGGCGGTGGCCGACGGGCTGGGCGGCCCCCTGCACGTCCACGTGTCGGAGCAGCCCGCCGAGAACGCGGTCTGTCTGGCCGCCCACGGGCGCACCCCCATCGCGGTGCTCGCCGACGCCGGGGTGCTGGGGGAGCGCACCAGTCTGGTGCACGCCACCCACCTCACCGACGCCGACGTCGCCGCGATCCGCGCCTCGCGCTCCACGGTGTGCCTGTGCCCGACCACCGAACGGGACCTGGCCGACGGGTTGCCCCGCACCGGGGACCTGGACACGGACCGGTTGAGCCTGGGCAGTGACCAGCACGCGCGGATCGACCTGTTCGAGGAGGCGCGCGCGGTGGAGCTGCACGAGCGGTTGCGCACCCACCGGCGCGGCACCCTGGGCTCGGGCGACCTGATGCGCGCCGCCACCGCCCACGCCTCCCTGGGGTGGGACGACGCGGGCGCGCTGCGCCCCGGGGCCCGCGCCGACCTGGTCAACGTCCCCTTGGAGGGGGTGCGGCTGGCGGGCGCGGACCCGGACCGGGCCGTGGACGCGGTGGTCTTCGCCGCCGACGCCTCCGACGTGCGGCACGTGATGGCCGACGGCCGCTGGATCGTCCGCGACGGCGTCCACACCCGTCGGCCCGACCTCGCCCACGACCTCGACACGGTGATCAAGGAGATCGCGACATGACCGATGTGCCCGAGAGCATCCTCATCGACGACATCGCCACCCTGGTCACCAACGACCCGGGCCTGGGGGAGGGGCGGGTCGGCACGGTCGAGGACGCCGCCCTGGTGATCGAGGGCGGCGCGGTGGCGTGGGCGGGGCCGCGCGCCCACGCCCCGGCCGCCGACGCGCGGGTGGACGCCGCCGGCCGGTGCGTCATCCCGGGGTTCGTGGACTCCCACTCCCACATCGTGTTCGCCGGGGACCGCAGCCGGGAGTTCGCCGCCCGGATGAGCGGACGCCCCTATTCGGCCGGGGGGATCCGCACCACGGTGGCGGCCACCCGGGCGGCGAGCGACGCCGAGCTGCTGGCGGGCGCGCGGGGGTTCGTGGCCGAGGCGCGAGCCCAGGGAACGACCACCCTGGAGGTCAAGTCGGGGTACGGGCTGACCGTGGCCGACGAGGAGCGTGCCCTGGCGGTGGCCGGACGGGTGACCGACGAGGTCACCTTCCTGGGGGCGCACGTGGTGGCCCCCGAGTACGCCGACGACCCGCAGGGGTACGTGGACCTGGTCACCGGTCCGATGCTGGACGCGTGCGCCCCGCGCGCGCGGTGGATCGACGTGTTCTGCGAACGCGGCGCCTTCGACGAGGAGGCCTCGCGTCGGGTCCTGACGGCGGGCATGGCCCGCGGCCTGCTGCCCCGGGTGCACGGCAACCAGCTGGGTGAGGGGCCGGGCGTGCGGTTGGCGGTGGAGGTGGGCGCGGCGTCGGTGGACCACTGCACCTACCTGTCGGCGGCCGACGTCGACGCCTTGGCGCAGGCGGCGAAGCGTACCGAGCCGACGGTGGCGACCCTGCTGCCCGGTGTGGACTTCTCCACTCGGCAGAGCTACCCGGACGCCCGCGCGCTCATCGACGCGGGCGCGATCGTGGCGCTGGCCAGTGACTGCAATCCGGGGTCGTGCTTCACGTCGAGTCTGGCCTTTTGCATCGCGGTCGCGGTGCGCGACATGGGGATGACCCCCGACGAGGCGGTGTGGGCGGCCACGGCCGGCGGCGCGCTGGCGCTGCGCCGCACCGACGTGGGCCGGCTGTCCCCGGGCGCCCACGCCGATCTGGTCCTGCTGAACGCGCCCAACCACCTCTACCTGGCCTACCGGCCCGGTGTCCCGCAGGTCGCGGCGGTGTGGAAGGACGGAGTCCTGGCGCACGGCCGTCCTTGACCGGCGAACGGCGCACGGGGCCGGCGGAGCGGACGTGGGGGGCCGCGTGGCGATCGGAGGTCCCGTGCCCCGGGTGCCCCGCGCGGCCCGAGGCGAAGGGCCGGGAGGGCACGGTGCGCCCCTGGGGTTCCGGAGCCCGGTGGGGTGAACGTCGGGTCGTCCGCCGTGGGCCGTCGGCGGCGGGCGGGCCGGAGCGAACGGGAACGGGAAGGGGAACGGAGAACTCAACAGGCGCATAACGCGCCGGAAACCTCGACCCCTCAGTGTGGAGACACGTCGGTGCGCGTCCCGCCGCCGTGGTGACAGCGTCGTCCCGCGGCGGCGGGAACATCTTCTCTCCAGGGGGGCACAGTGGGCCTGTGGCGCATCAGGACCGCGGTCGAGGATCGCCCCGGCGGTCTGGCCGGACTCGTCGACGCCCTCGCCGGACGGGGAGGGAACATCGTGGGGCTGTCCATCCACACCGATGTGACGGGTGTGGTGGACGAGTTCGTGGTGGACATCCCCGACGATCACGGCGCCGCCCTGCGCGCGCTCCAAGAACACTGCCCCGCCGGGACGGTCACGGCGGTCCCCGCCCACCGGCGCGAGGTGGGCGACGACGTCACGCGGGCCCTGTTGCTCACCGCGCGGTTGCGCTCCCACCCCAATCGTCTGCCCGCCGCGCTGGCCGAGTTGTTGATGGCGGACGAGGCGCACTGGACCAACCTGACCCGGGCCGAGGGCGTGGACGAGTCGGAGCCGGGCACCGCCATGCTGGTGCCGGTGGGTCCGTTGCGCGGGGTGCTGGTGCGCCGGGCCTCCCACCCCTTCACCTGGACCGAGTCCAGCCGGGCGGACGCCCTGGTGCGGTCGGTGATGCCCTCGACGGGCCCGGTGCCCACCGATCGGACCATCCGCACGAACGAGGGGACGGCGCTGTCGCTGCGCCAGGTGCGCGAGACGGACGCCCCCGCCGTGGTGGACCTGCACCGGCGGTGCTCCCCGGAGACGGTGCGGGGACGTTATCTGGCGGGCATGCGCGAACCGACTCCGCAGATGCTGCGGGTGTTCTGCGATCCCGATCGCGGACTGACGCTGGCGGTGCGGACGCAGGGCGAGGAGCACCCGGTGGCCCTGGCGCATCTGATGTACACCCTGGATCCGGGGGTCGGTGAGATCGCGTTCCTGGTGGAGGACGGGTGGCAGGGCCGCGGTGTGGGTACCGCGTTGACCCGTGCGCTGACGGTCATCGCCGCCGACTGGGGCCTGGCCGAGGTGCGGGCGGAGACGACGTTGTCCAACACCGCGATGCTGCGGATCATGCGACGCTTCGGGGCCGCGGTGCGGACGCAGGAGGGTTCGTACGTGCACGCCCGGCTGCCGGTGGCCGAGGCCGTGCAGAACGGGCCGGCCGGTGAGCCGGGCCGTGTCGGGCAGTTGGCCCGGCTGATGGGCCGGGGTTGAACCCGGCGCGGCCCGAGGGCCGCGCGAGGACGCGGGGGTCGGCGGTCACTGGGGGTGTCGCCGACCCCCGCTCGTGCTCGACGCGTCGAGGCCGTCTCCTGGGGCACGGGAGCCCTCGCCCCTCGGGGAGGAGTGCTCGGGTGCGCGGCCGGTCATCGGTGCGCGGAAGCGCCGATCGGCCGGGCGGTGGGTGTTACTCGTCGTCCTCGGTGGTCGCGCCGTCGGCCGCGTCGGAGGCGGCCTTCTTCGTGACACGGCGCTGCTTCTTCACCGGACGCGAGTAGTCCACGAGCGGTTCGAACCGGACCTCGTGCTCCTTGAAGCAGTCGGTGCAGGCGTCGACCTCGCGGACGGTGCCCTCCCAGGCGAACTGGATGACCTCAGTCGCCTCGACCTTCTCCTCGCGAACGGCGTGGGGATCGCAGTACTTGCGCGTGAAGACCTCGGTGACCACGGCGGGGATTTCCCTTCGGTATCGCGTGAACAGTGCTGGACCCCTTAATCATACACCTGTACGAACGAAACGGCCGAATGTGCGCCGGGTTCGCCGTGCACGGGGTTCGGGGTCGCCCCGAAGCCTAGCGAAGACCGGGGACGAGTGCGGCCCGCCCGCTCGCGCGCGCCCCCGGTGAGCAGGCCTTCTCCGGTTCGGTGGCGTCGCTGTGATCCGGATCGCGCGATGCGCGGTGATATCGCACCGACTGTCATTGTCACTTATTCTTCGTCCGTTCTCGGAACGGGACGCCATGATTTCCTCCAGTCGATTTGTGCATTTGGTGAACGAGCAGCGAACGGCGTGGCTAGGGTATTGCCAGTACCGCCCGGAAAGGGGGGCGCTCGCGGCGCGGCGAAGGGGGACGGGAGCCGCCCGCCGTGGTCGGCGCGCCGGTCGGTGATGGGGATCGCGGGGGAGCGATGTCCGGGGGAAGGGGAACAGGGGGAGGCTCGTGGTCGATTACATGGAGGGTGTCTACAGAAGGCGCGCACCGGAGGCCGAGGAGGAGTCCGGCGCGCGACCGGCCAGGTCGGCGGCGGCGCGGCGGCGTGAGCAGGCGGATATCGCCCACGCCTGCGAACGTGTGTCCGTCGATCCCCGCTTCGTGAAACTACGAAGGAGATTCGCGTTCCAGGCCGGCGCCTTGGTCGTCGCCTTCCTCGGTAGTTACATGGCCTATCTGTTGTTGTCGGCGTACGCGCGCGATTTCATGAGCGTGCAGATCGCCGATTCCATCAATGTCGCCCTGCTCCTGGGAATAGGGCAGTTCCTGCTCACCTTCGTGCTCGCCTGGGCGTTCGGCCGTTTCTCCGCGCGTGCGATCGACCCCCTGGCCGCGCAGATCCGCGACCAGGCCGACGGGGGCGCCCGGTCGCCGCGGCCCGGCGTGGACGGTCCGGCGGTGTCCCGATGATCGTCGGATCGCTTTCGAGGGCGGGTGTGGACGGTGCCGTCACGGGGGACGGCATCGTCCACCTCCTCGCCGAACCCACCGCCCTGGACGGGCGGTTCGGTCCCGCGCACGCCTGGACCATCGGCCTGTGCGCGCTGTTCGTCCTGGTCACCCTGGCCATCACCATTCGGGCCCGGCACACCACCAAGGGCGCCGTCGACTTCTACGCGGGCGGGCGCGGGTTCTCCAGTACCCAGAACGGCCTCGCCCTGACCGGTGACTACCTGTCCGCCGCCTCGTTCCTGGGCATCGCCGGCATGATCGCCCTCCAGGGCTACGACGGGTTCCTGTACTCCATCGGCTTCCTGGTGGCCTGGCTGCTGGTGCTGCCCATGGCCCAGCTGATGCGCAACACCGGCCGGTTCACCATGGCCGACCTGCCGGCCTTCCGCATGCGCCGGATGCGGGTGCGCCTGGCCTGCACGATCTCCACGGTCACCGTGTGCGTGTTCTACCTGGTCGCCCAGATGGTCGGGGCGGGCGCCCTGGTCTCGGTCCTGCTGGGGCTGCACGACGGCGGCACCTTCCTGGGCATGAGCGCCTCCCAGGCCCGCACCGGCGCCATCGTGCTGGTGGGCGTGCTGATGATCGTCTACGTCATGTACGGCGGGATGAAGGCCGCCACCTGGTTGCAGATCATCAAGGCGATCGTGCTGCTCGCCGCCACCGGGATGCTCACCGTCCTGGTCCTGGCGATGTTCTCGTTCGATCCGCGGGCCCTGCTCGGGGCCGCGGCCGAGGCCAGCGGCCACGGGACGGCGTTCCTGGAGCCGGGACTGCGCTTCGGGGTGGAGGTGCCGGGGGAGCCCACCACCACCCTGTTCAACAAGCTCGACCTCATCAGCCTGGGCCTGGCGCTGGTGCTGGGCACGGTCGCCCTGCCGCACATCCTCATCCGCTTCTACACGGTGCCCGACGGGCGTTCGGCGCGCTCCTCGGTGAACCGCACCATCGTCATGGTCGGGGCCTTCTACCTGATGACGCTCGCCCTGGGCTTCGGCGCGGCCGCCCTGGTGGGCTCCGAACGCATCATGGCCCTGGACCCCTCCGGCAACAGCGCCGTGCCGATGCTCGCCGAGGAGCTGGGCCGGCTCACCGCCGGCCCGGTGGGCGCCGCCGTCCTGTTGGCGTTGATCTCGGCGGTGGCGCTGGCCACGATCCTGGCGGTCATCGCCAGCCTCACCCTGGCCTCGTCCTCCTCCATCGCCCACGACCTGTTCGGCCACATCCTCATGTGGGGCAGGCCGCGCGAGTCGCAGGAGATGGGGGTGGCCCGCTTCTCGGCCTGTCTCATCGGCGCGGTCGCCATCGTGCTGGCCGTACAGGCCCAGGAACAGAACGTGGCGTTCCTGGTGGGACTGGCCTTCGCCATCGCCGCCGCCGCGAACCTCCCGGTCATCGTGCTCACCATGTTCTGGCGCCGGTTCAACACCAAGGGCGTCGAGTGGGGCATCTACGGCGGGCTGTCGGCGACGCTCCTGCTCATGCTGTTCTCACCGGTGATGTCGGGCAAGACCGACCCGGTCACCGGAGAGAACCTGTCGGTGCTGCCGCCGTGGATCGATATCGGGTTCTTCCCCATGGAGAACCCGGCACTGGTCGCGGTGCCCCTCGGTTTCGCCTGCGCGGTGGTGGGCAGCCTGCTCTCCCCCGAGCGCAACAGCGCCCGGTTCACCGAGCTGCGGGTGCGCTCCCTCACCGGATGGGGTGCCGACCGGGACTGACGGGTGAGGGAGGGGCAGCGCCGGAGGAGTCCGTCGAGGACCCCGGCTCCGGGTGGGCGGTGCGGGCGGGTCAGGGGCGTCGGCGCTCCTCGGACATGACCCGGGCGAGGTCGGCCAGCAGATCGGGGACCTGTGGGGCGGCCTGGGCGGCCGTGTCCCAGTCCCGAGCGGCCTGCTCCAACCGGTCGGCCGTGGTCGGTTCCCCGGTGCCCTCCCGTCGGATGCGGGCGTCCTGGCGGCGGAAGGAGGCCCGTGTCGCCCACAGCGCCGCCGCCACGAACGGCCGGTAGAGCCCACGCCCACGCACGTCCAGGACGGCCTTCACCGACCAGCGACCCTCGGGCGTGCGCGTCGCGTCGATCCACCCCTCCACCCGGGCCATGGCGTGGGTGGCGCTCAGATGCACCGGCGGTACCGGGCCACCGTCGAGGGTGGCGTACCAGGCGTCGAGGTCGATGTGCAGTGCTCCGGAGGCCGACCGCAACCGGGCCCCGCGTCCGGGCAACCGGATCTCCAGGGACCAGTCCAGGGTGCCGGCGGCCCCGTCGTGGGCGACCGAACCCCAGGTCACCGCGGGTTCCCCGGTTCCGGTGCCGTCGGGCATGGCGTAGTCGATCGCCGCCCGCCCCCACGGGTCCCAGGAGGTGACGGCGACGCCGGTGCCGCTCCAGCCCTTGGTCTCGTCGTCTCCGGGTTCGACGGGGATCCCGTCGGGGGAGAGTTCGGCGACCAGGTAGCGGGTGCGCGGCTCCAGGTGCCGGCCGCTCCGCAACTGGAGCCCGAGCCGGGAGGCCTGGATCTCCAGCTCCTCGCGCCGTCCGGGCGAGGGGTCGCCCTCGCGCAGTTCCGTGATGGCCCGTTCCCGTTCGGCGATCCGCTTCTCGCGTTCTCGCACGTCGATCAGCCCCAGTTCCCCGGCGCGTTCGACGAGGAGGGAGAGTGCCTCCTCGTCGGGCGTGATCAGCCAGCCGCGGCCGTCGAACCGGCACGCGGCGGCCACCTCGTACAGGCCCGCGACGATCCGGTCCACCGTCTCCCGGTCCACGGGGGCGATGTCGAAGGTATGACTCAGACGGGTCACGGTGGCTCCGGTGTCGGCTCGGGTGCGCGGCGTGCACCAGCGTACGGGTTCCGGTGTCGGCCACGGGCGGCACAATGGCCCCCATGACCGTGTACGTGGTGTTGCTGCGAGGGATCAACGTCGGCCGGCACAAGCGGATCGCCATGGCCGATCTGCGGCGGCTGCTCGCCGGTCTGGGGTATCGGGACGTCGCCACCCACCTCCAGAGCGGTAACGCGGTGGTCACCTCGGGAGACGAGGGGCCCGCCGCGGTCGCCGCCGCGGTCGCCGAGGGGTTGCGCGACCGGTGCGGTCTCGACGTGCCGGTGGTGGTGCGCACCGCGGAGACGTTCGCCGCCGCCGTATCGGCCAATCCGCTGGAGGTCGTCGATCCCTCCCGGTTCCTCGTCCTGTTCTGTTCCGGGGCCCTGGACACCCACGCGCTCACCTCGTTGGACATGGGGCGGTACCCGGACGAACGCTTCGCGGTGACCGCGACCGAGGCCTACACCGTTCACGAGGAGGGGCTTCGCCAGGCCCGGCTTCCCGACGTGGTGGCCCGTCACACCGACGGCGTCGTCACCGGACGCAACTGGCGAACGGTCCTCAGGATCGCCGAGATGATCCGGTGAGCCCCTTGCCGAGATCCTTGTTCGAGAGAAAACATCCGTCCGAGAGAAGTCCACGGTGCACGACTCCGGGAAGGAACGGTGGTGTCCGTGCCGAGACGATGGACCGTGATCCTGCGCGATCTGGCCGACACGGCGCGTCCGATCCGGCCCGAGGACTGCCACGGTCTGCTCAACCGTTGGTGGCCCCAGCCCCCCGAAGAGCACGCTTCGGCCAAACGGTGGGCGATGAACGGGTGGCCGGCCCCGTTGGGTGATCGGCTGTACCACTGGACCCTCACCTGGTTGGACGACGCGGTGGCCCCGCCGGTGGATCCGGAGGGAACGGTGGGACGGATCCAGCGGATCGGCGACCACATCCTCGAACCCCTCTCGGTGACCCGCACCTTCGACCACGACTACGCGACGCTGCTGACCCGCGCGCGGGGCCCGGCCACGGTGCGGACGGCCGAACTGCGCAGCCGTACCCCCGTGGTCACCACGACCCGGGACACCACCGGTGAGCGGATCCCCCACGTGTGGCCGGGGCCGCGCCGGATCTTCGGCGCCGTGCACCGTTCCGGCGGCGGCATCGTCGGCGGCAGCGGGGCCGTGGGCGCGGTCGCCCGGTTCGCGCCGCCCGCGCTGTCCGGGCCGTGGCTGGAATCGGTGTTCGAGGGGCTGGATCTGGTGCGCCGGTCCCCCGTGCCCGACGAGGAGGTGCGGCTGGTCGAGCACCACCAGGCCGAAGGCCGGACCGTCCTGGGCTGGCGGGGGGCGTTGCGCCTGGAAGTGGTGGGCGGGGACCGGCGGCACGCCGAGGTCTTCACCACCCTGCTCGAACTGGTGGAGTTGTCGGGAATCGGCAAGTACACCGCTCAGGGCTTCGGGTCGGTGCTGGTCGACACGGTGACCTGGGAGCGGGCGGTCGTCGGCGAGGCCGTCCAACGGCCTCGCCGCGCCCCCCGGCGTCCGTCCGCGCTGTCCGGGCCGCCCGGGGGCGAGGCGCCCGTGCGGGCGGTGGCCGAACTAGAGGAGTTCGGGGGCGTGCTCTTCGACTGACCGTGAGGATGTGCGGTGGCCTCTCCGGCAGGTTTGACCCACCGACCGGCTGTCCTTTACGGGATTCGTCAGCCTGTTCGGGGAGCCACCGCACGCGACCGGACGGGCGACCGTGACCTCATGGGAGCATCCCGGAGGCCACCGACGTCCTCGTCCGGGGGGAAGGCGCGTCGGAGAGAGGGCACCGCGCCGAAGACGTTCGTCGAGATGGACGGACGACGGCTCCCACCCCGTGGACGGGGGTGGGAGCCGTCGTCGTTCCACCCGGGCCCGTCACCGGGTCGGGTACGGGCGCGCCTCACGGGCGCGGGGGAGGGGGCCGGACCGCCGGATGTCGAGGGGCGCGCCGGGGAGACGGCGCGGGGCCGGGCGGTCACGGTGCGCGTGCCACCACCGGGACGTGGGCGGTGCACGGAAGGAGGGGGTCGTCACCCTCCGGTGGTCCGGCGGGGTGGGGCCGGGGACCGGTGCGGAACGACTCCGGTGGGGGCGTTCCGGGGAGAACGGGGACCGTCGAGGTCGGTCGGGCCCGTTCGGGTCACGAGGGGCGGCGTTCGGCGGCGGCCCGCTCGCGCAGGGAGCGGGCCAGTCCGCGCAGGTGCGGGACCAGGTCCTGGGGGGTGGGCGGAGTCGGGTCGCGAGGGGCGGTCGGGGTGGTCGGGGCGTGATCGCGCGGGGCGGTCGTTCCGGATGTGTGCGCTGACACCGTGGGAACCTCCGTGTCGTGGGCGGTTCGTGCATGGAACTCTCTCGGACGGGCACGCGGAGTGACCGGTCGACCCCACCCGGGGTGGCCGGATGGGGACAACCCGTGGCCCCGAAGGTGCTTTGCGGGCGCCCGACTGGTAAGGGTGGTTCTTCGTGTCCGTCGGTGGGACACCACCGTCCGAGAGTGATGAACGGGTGCCCACCCTCACGGGACCACGCCCTGCCCCCGCCCGGACCCGCGATGAGGAGTCTCGACACGGTGACCTCCGTTCCCGAGCCGCACCGGTCGACCGTCGGTGCGCCCGCCTCGGCGACGCCCCCGGTGAGCGGGGTGCTGGTCGGCGTCGACCTGCGCGGCATCCAGGCCTACGTCTACAGCGGGCGTCGGATCCTGGACGCGGTGGGGCGGGCCGCGCTGGTCGCCGAGCTCACCGACACCTCCGACCCGGTACGGGGGATCGCCGACCTGGTGCCCGACACGTGCGTCGTGCTGCGCGACGCCGGTGGCGCGCTCACCGTGGTCCTGCCCGACGCCGCGGCGGCCCGGGACTTCACCGCCTGGTACACCCGGTCGCTGCGCGAGCGCGCCGGCGATCTCACCCCGGTGGTCGCCCACGTCCCCTACGGACCCACGGCCCCCGTCGCGGCGGGCCCGTGGGCCTACGACGTGGACGAGGCGCTGTCGGTGCTGCCGGACCGGTTGCGGCGGGCGCGCGGGTACATGTCCACGCTGCACGACCCCGCGCACGGGTACGGGATCACCGCGGTGTGCGCGGTGGGCGGTGGCCCGGCCGAGGTGATCGACCCCAGCCGGGCCCAGGACGACCGGCCCGGGGTCCCCGAACGGGTGAGCGCCGATGTGGCGAGGGCCCGGGGGATCGGCCGTCGGTGGCACCGTGCGCACAGCGCCGCCTGGGCGGCCGGCGCGGTGACGGCCACCGGGGCGCCGCGATTGACGCTGCCGATGGAGGTGGACCGGCTCGGCCGCGAACCCGGAGACGTCAGCCGCATCGCGGTCGTGCACATGGACGTCAACGGCCTCGGCGCGATCCTGGGCGAGTACCGCGACCGCGCGGGCGACCGCGCCGTGCCCGGTTCGGGGGCGCTGGCCCAGCGACGGTTGTCCACGCGCATCGCCGGACTGATCGAGGCGCTGGCGCGCGTCCTGGTACGCGCGGTGGCGGCGACGGTGCGCGTCGACCCGGGGCGGGCGCCGGTCATCCCGGGCGAGGGGGGCGCGCGTCCGATCACCCTCGACCACGAACCCTCCGGGACGGTCCGCCTGCCGGTGCGGCCGATCGTGGTGGCCGGGGACGATCTCACCGTTCTGTGCGACGCGCGACTGGCCTTGTCCCTGGTCCGATACGTCCTGGACTGGTTGGACGTGGACCCCGGACGGATCGGTGACCCGGACGACCCCAGGGCCGCCCTGCACCGGACGCTCGCCGACGCCCACGGCGATCGGCCGGGCGGAGGCCGGGTGGTGGCGCGCTCCGACGGTCGGTCCCACACCACGTTCGTGCCGACCGTGGGGGTGGGCATCGCCGTGCAGCCGGTGGGCGCGCCCCTGTCCTTGGGGCACGAATCGTGCGAGGCGATGTGCCGCACGGCCAAACGGCACCGGGTGGCCGCGATGGAGGGCGGCGCCCCCGACGAGCACACGGTGGCCTGGACGACCCGGGTGGACGGGGTCGACCGGCTGCTCGGCCGGTGGGAGGCGGCCCGACGCGGTCCGCTTCCGCGCACCGCCCTGCCGTTGACCGGCACCGGCTTCGCCGGTTTCCTGGACCGGTACCTGGCGGCGGACGCGCCGGGGAGCCTGACCGCCGATCGGGACTCCCGCCGTCGGGGCTGGCTGATCTCGGCACTGGTGCCGCTCCTGGAGTCGGGGGTCGACCCGGAACCGGAGATCGCCCGCCGGGCCCGGGTCACCGGGGCACCGGTGGACCTGCCCCGGGACTGGACGCCCGCGGGGTTGCTCGACGCCGTGGAGATGATGGACCTGTACCTTGACCCGGGGTTGTCCCGGGCGCTGGACCCCCGGCTCTCCGCCGCCCGACGCGCCCCGTCGAGAGGCGCGTCCCGGTGACCGCCCCCGATCGCGTCGTGGTGCGGTTGGCCTCGCCCGCCCTGTTCGTGGGCGCCAGCGCCGACGGTACGGGGGCCGACACCGACGTGGTCACCGACGACCACGGGGCGCCCTATCTGCCGCGGCACCGGTTGGCGGCGCGTCTGCGCGCGGGGGCGCACCGGGCCCTGGCCGTCTCCCCGGATCTGGTGGGGGTCGTGGACGAGGTGTTCGGGCGGAGCCGATCGCACGGCCGCGACCGGATGCTGCGGATGGGGCACGCCGTCGTGGGCGACGCGGTGCGCGCGGCGGTCTCCCGGGCGCTGGCGGGCCGGTCGGAGCGGGCGCGGGCCGTGCTGCGGCGCGCGGTCACCGACGCCCACACCGCGTTGGAGGCGGGGATCGAGGTGGGCCCGGACGGGGCCGCGGAGCCGGGCCGGTTGCGCACCCACCGGGTGCTGCTGCCGGACCTGGTCCTGACCTCGACGCTCACCTGGGCGGAGGAACCGGGCCCCGACCACTGGCGTCTGGTGGCCCGTGCCTGTCTGGCGACCACGCAGATCGGGCTCAAGGGGACCCGGGGGCGGGGACGGGTCGATGTGCGCCTGGCCGACTCCGAGGGCGCCGATCCCGACGCGCTCACCCTGCGGCTGGCCGTCCCACCCGGGGAGGGCCGCCGATGAGCGTCCCGGTGAGCGGCTACCTGCCGTTGCGGTACGTCCTGACCGACACGCTCGTCGTCCGCACCTCCTTCGACCCGCTGCGGATCGACTCCGAACACGTCATCGGCGGGCGGGCCCAGCGCGGGATGCTCGCCGCCGCGTTGCGGCGCGCGGGACTGCGACGGGAGGAACGGGAGTGGGTGGCCGACGGTGGCCGGATCCGGTTCGCCACCGCCCACCCGAGACTGGAGCCGGGGGCCGACCCCGACCTGCCCGGCCTCTCCCGCGCGCTGGTCGCCTATCCGCCGCCGGCCCACCTGTACACCCTGGGCAAGAACAGCGACACGATGGCGGACGTCTTCGGTGACGCCGATCCGACGGTCCCCTACCGGGCCGTGCGCGATCCGATCACCCTGGACCGGACGCTGCGGGCGCGGGTGCGCACCACCACCGAGCGTTATCTGGGGCGGGCGCGCATCGGCGACCCCGACCGCGGGATGCCGTTCTTCACCACGGCCCTGGACTCCGGGCAGGTCTTCGAGGCGCGATGGCAGCTGCTCGCCTCCGACCGGACCGCACTGTCGGAACTGGCGCGGCGGATCGCCGAGGTCCTGGCCGACGCCGAGGGCACCCTGACCCTCGGTTCGGGCGGCACCCGGGCCCACGGCGGCGTGCGGGTCGCCCCGGTGGACCCCGACGACCCCCTCCGCCCGGACCGGGCGGACCCGGTGGGGCCGCGCGCCTGGGCGGCGGGCCGCCCCTTCGACCTGCTGTTGTCGTCGGCGGCGCTGGTGGTGGGCGCACAGGGTCAGTACGCTCCCGGCGCCCTGGTCTCGGAGGTGCCGGCGCTACTGGACCGGTGGCTGCCCGGGGTCGGCGTCGAGGTCGTGGCGGCCCACGTGGAGTCCACGGTGATCGGCGCCTACCACCGGGGCTACCACGGTCCCATGGCCCAGCGTCGGGCGGCCGCGCCGGGCGCGGTGGTGCGGCTCCGCCTGGACCGCGACCTGCCCACCGAACTGGTCCGGGCGATCGAGGCCGACCCGTTGGGCGATCGCGTCATCGACGGCCACGGCCAGTTCGTACTGGTGGATCCGCCGCCGCCGGGCCCGCTGCCGCACGCCCCCGAGACGGTCCCCCTGGTGGGACGGCCCGCCGGCACGGTCGCCCTGACCGACGGGCGCACCGTCGCGGCGTGGACCTCGAAGGAATGGGACGATCCGGGGTTGGCCGCCCTGTACGACGAGCTGCTGTGGAACGCCGCCGCGGGCCCGGTGCGCGATCACGCCCGGTTCCTGGCCCGGCGGTCGGCCCGCAGGCTGGAGCCGCTCACCCCGAGCCTGGTGGGCCGGTTGCGGGAGGTGGTGACCCATCCCCACGATGACGCGGACGCCGCGTTGGAGGCGCTGGCGAACGTCGTGGACGGGGACCGCTCCCCGGGCGGCGCGCACAAGGGCCTGCACGATCGCGCGGTCCGGGCGTTGTCGCGGGCCCGTGTGGTGTCGCCGGGGAGCGCGCCGATCCCGGTGCGGGGGTGGTTGTCGGGGCTGTCCGGGGGTGCGGCCGCGGTCTCCTGGTGGGAGGCCAACCGCCCCCGGCCGGCGTACGGTCCCGCCTACGCCGAGGCGATCGCCGTCGTGGACCTGTCCGTGCCCGAGGGGTTGCCGTCGCGCGAGGATCCGTCCGGCCTGTCCGAGCGGGCCCTGGAGTGGGAGCGTCGCACCGCCGCTCGGCTGTGCCTGACCCTGGTCTCCTCCTGGTTGGCGGAGGTCGCCCGGGTGCTGCGCGCCCGGGACGTGCCGCACGGTGGTGGAGGGTGGCGGTGAGCGCGCGGGCGGACCGTCCCGGGGTGCTGTGGGAGATCACCGGGCGGTGGTGTCTGCTCTCCGACACCCACGTCGGTGCCGCGCAGGTCGTGCCCCGGCACGCCGCCCAGAGCGATGTGGACCTGCACCTCGACCGGGATCCGCGCACGGGGGCGCCCCGCCTGCGCGCCACCACCCTGGCCGGTCTGCTGCGGCACGGGCTCGCCGCCCGGGTGGGCGACCCGGCGCGGGTGAGCGAGCTGTTCGGGGCGGCGGAGGGCGACGGACGGGCGCCCCGGGCCAGCGCGGTGGAGATCGACGACGCGTTCGGCCGGCTGCCCGAGGGCGCCGGTGTGGCGGTGCGGACCGGGACCCGGGTGGATCCCGCCGCCGGGACGGTCCTGCCCGGCCTGCTGTGGCAGTGGGAGGTGCTGCCCGCGGGCACCGTTTTCGTCGTCCACCTGCGGTTGCGGGTGGCCGTTCCGGCCGATGAGGCCCGCCTGTTGACGCTCATGGCGCTGGCGGTCGAAGGGGTGGGGGGCGCGGGACCGGGCACGCGCGTGGGCGGTCGTACCGGGCGCGGGCACGGGTCGGTGCGCGCCACCCACTGGGCGGTCCGCCGCCTGGACCTGGGGGACGAGCACGACTGGTTCGCCCACCACGGGAGGTCGTGGGAGGAGCGGTGGCGGGCGGGGGAGGACGCCCTGGCCGAGGCGTCCGCCGACCTGTCGGTCGCGCTGGCCCGGGAGTTGCGCGCCAAGGACCGGGCCGGTACCGCCGCCCACCTCGCGGCCCGGGTCGCCGGGCCCGATCGTCGGCGCCGGGCCGAACTGCGCCTGGTCCTGGCGGTCGCCGAGCGGACCGACCCGTTGACGGCCCCCTCCGGTGACCTGCGGCCGGGGCTGCTGTCGATCGGGGACGCGCCCACCGGTGACCGGCTCGGTGAGGTGGACCGGGCCCACCGGGAGCGACCGGTGGTCGAGGACCCCGACAAGGGCGGGGTGCGCATCGCACCGGTACTCGGCGACACCGCACTGTTCGCCCTGGTCAAGAGGATCGCGGCGCGATCGGTCCGAGACGCGGCCGAGGCATTGGGCGACGCCGACCCGGGGCGACGTCAGGCCTGGTACGACCACTGGTGGGGGGCCGACACCGGGGCGCGGGAGGCCGTTCCGCGCCCTTCCCGGGTGCGGCTGCGGACCGTACCGGTGATCACCGGAGGCGCGGTGTTGACCGCCACCCGGATGACCGTGGACTCCCTGTTCGGCGACGCGGTGGACGGTCGCCTGTTCACCGACGACCTCCAGTGCGGGGGCGTCGCCGAGGTGGTCTTCGACATCGACGATCCCGACGACGCGATCCGCGGATTGTGCGCGCTGGTCGTTCGCGACCTGGCGACGGTCCCCTTCGACACCGTGGGGGCGGGCGCCGGCGTCGGCCACGGGCGGGTGAGCGCGGTCCGCGCGGAGCTGGTCACCATCACCGGTGACCGCGCGCCCGACCGGGTCGACCTGCTCGACGCGTCGTTCGCGCCGGACGGCGCGGACGCGGAGGTCGTCCGGGGGTGGGTGGCGGCCCTGCGCGCCCTGCTCTCCCCGGAGCCGGACCGCGAGGACGGCACATCACGAGGAAAGGGCGGTGGACCATGACCGATGTCCCCGAACCGCTGGGAGTGACCGTGCGCCGGCTGGACGCCGGGGAGATCGACGCCGTGCTGGACGAGGTCTTCGTTCGCGGTGTGCGCTCTCGTCTGCTCGACGCCGGTGTGGCGGGCGTCGCCGGTGACCCGGAGGTTCCCCAATGGATGCTGGCCGAGTTGGGGGACGGTCGCATCACCGGTGTCTGCCCGCGGGGGCGCTGGCACCGTTCGGACGGACCCGCCACCGCGGACCTGTCGGCGCGCCCGCCGGTCACGGCCGTGGACCGGGTGCGCGTTCTGGAGGTCCTGGTCTTCGCCCCCCACGCCCAGATCCGCATCGGCGAGGGCGCTCGGGCGGGGTGGATCAGCGGTGACGCCCCCGGCGAACTCCCCTCGTGGTCGCGCCCCCGGGACCGTTCCTTCCTGTTGCAGGGGTGGACGGGGCCCGAGCACGGCCGTTCCCCGGGCGAGGGGGTGCCGCTGTCGGTGACCGCCGAACCGTCCGGGGCGCTGGCGGTCCTCCCGGTCGTCTGGACCGGTTTCTCCGCGCGGGTGCGGCGCGAACGCGGCGGACGGGCGGTCGTGGAGGGCACGGGGAGCTGGCTGACCGTGCGCGAGTACTGGGCGCAGGATCCGGAGACGGGGGCCGTGGGGGTGGCCTTCCACCGGCTGACCGGGGTGGGTACCGGCCCCAAACCCACCGGGCCGGTGTTCGACCCGGGGACCGGCGACGAACCGTCCGAGACCGGGGGGCGAGGGCCGTGGTGAACCCCCGCGATGTGGCCTCCCGGCTCGGGGGCGGTCGGCCCCGGCCTCCGGGACGTGGCGGCCCGGTGCGCGCCACCGCGCCCTACGGCGCGGTCCGGATGGCCGACGAACCCCTGCCCGCGGCCGACCTGCACGGTGACCACGACACCGGCGACCTGCTGCGCAGCCACGACCGGACGGTGCCCGGCACCCGTTCGGGATGGATCGACCTGACGCTGACCACGCTCACGCCCACCTTCGTCGGCCGCACCCCGGGCCGGGGAGGGGTGAGCCGGTCCCTGCGTCTGCCCGACGGGGAGCACCCGCTGCCGGCGGTCCCGGGTTCGGGGCTGCGCGGGCTGGTGCGCAACACCCTGCGCATGCTCACCAGCGGTGAGACGGGGCCGGTCAACACGCCGATGTTGTTCTTCCGGGCCCCGGTTCGCATCGATCCGGCGGCCGCGGACAGTGCCCTGTCGGCGCGGGCGCGGTCGGTGATGGCCCTGCGGCACGCCCAGTACCGGGAACGCCGGACCGGGCTGCGCACCAAACAGGGGTTCCTGTTCCACGAACGGTCACGGGACCGCTGGTCCATCGTCGAGGTCCCCTCCACCCCGGTGGCGGGCGACCGGGGACGGGCGCTCAAGGTGCCCTTCACGGTGCTGCGGGAGAGCCTGAAACGGTGGGACTTCGGAGTGGACGACTTCCCGGATCCGCCTCGGGGCACCGCCTACGTGCCCACCTCGCACGAACAGCACGGACACGTGCAGTACCGCTGGGTGCACGCCGTGCACCTGCCGGGGGAGCGGCGGATCCACGCGGTGGCGCCGACGGAGGAGGAGGCCCGCGCGCACTTGGCCGAGCACACGTTCGGCCCCGGGGACCTGGGGCGGGGCGGGGTCGTCCAGGCCCTGGTGGTCCTGACCGGCACGGCCGCCGGGGAACGCCGCAACGCGTACCTCTTCCCCCGGCCGCCGGACCTGCGGACGGGACGGGCGCGTGTCCCCGATTCCCTGGTGGAGATGTTCGAGTCGGCCGAGCAGATCACCGGGTACCAGCGGGCCGCGTTCCCCGACGGGCTCGGAGTGGGGGAGGGCGATCCCGAACGCGAGGCGGTGGCCGGCGCCGGGGGCGGCGGACTGCCGCGCCGCGGGATGGAGCCGGTCTGGTTCGACGTGGACGCCCGGGGCACGGTGGTGTCCTTCGGCCGTTCGGGCGGTTACCGGATCGCGGTCAGCGACGAGGATCCGATCCGTCGGGCCGTCCCGGAGCGGCTCATGACGCCCCAGCACGGCGACGTCGACCGGGCCGAGCGCGCGGGTCGTCCGGTGGACGTGTGCCGGGCCCTGTTCGGGGACGTGGACACCTTCGCGGGGGAGGCGCCGGCCTCGAAGGGGCGGGTGTTCTTCGGCAACGCGCTGTGCGCCGACCCCGATCCGGACCATCCCGACGGGGCCGTGCTGCGGGTGCGGTTGCTCTCGCCCCAGCGCGGATGCTTCGCCAACTACCTGCTCCAAGGGCCGGACGCGGCCTCGGGGGACCGGCCGGACATCATCACCTGGTCCCACGAGGGGCGGGTGCGGCTCAACGGTTACAAGGTCTACCTGCACCGGCACCGGAACGATCTGGGGACGCCGGTGCGCTACGACGCCCGGGCGCAGGAGGACCTGGGGGTGACGGTGCTGGAGGCGGGGCGCGACCACGAACCGCCCCGGGACACCCAGCGCGACATCGTCCCGTTGCGGGACGGGGTGACCTTCCGGTCGCGGATCACCTTCACCAATCTCACGGACGGGGAGGTGGGGGCCCTGATGCGGGCCCTGCTGCTGGACAACCCGGTGGACGGCGGGGACCCGTCCGACCCCGAGTACGCGCACAAGATCGGCATGGGCAAGTCACTGGGGATGGGCAGCGTGTACCTGCGCCCGGAGCTGTACCTGGTGGACCGGCGGGTCCGGGCCCTGTCGGTGGACCCGGGGGCCGGGGTGGAGCGCGCCGACGAGGCCCGGGTCCGAGGGTTCCTGGACGTCTTCGACGCCGCCCTGGCCGCGCGCCGGTCCGCGGGGAGCGGTGAGGCGTCGCGGTGGCGCGAGGTGGATCAGGCGGTGGACGTGCTCCTTGCCGCGCGCTGGCGGCACCGACTGCCCTGGGAGGACACCGCGGTGATGTCGCTGCGCGAGTTCGCCGAGTACCCGATCCTGCCGTCGTTGGTCGACCGCTTCGCGGCGGCCGACCGCGTCAACCGGTGATGACCTCGGTCAGGGCGTCGATCAGGTCGGCGCGCAGGTCCAGGTCGTCCTGGGCGTTCGCCCACAGCGCGGGCACGCCCCGACCCTCCTCCAGGAGATCGCACAGCAGGGAGTCCAGGGTGCCCTGGGGATCGGCTTCGAGGGCGGACCGCTGTTCCCTGGCGCGTGCGGACAGCTCCAGGGCGGTCCGCTCCAGCCACATCTTCTCCTCCTCGCTGAGCACCTCCCGGCGCTCGGACTCGTCCTGGACCGGGTGCGCGGGGCCGTCCGGCACGGGGGCGTAGGGCGCGCTGCGGGCCCGGCCCCGGGCCTGCTGCACCAGGGCGAAGTGGGTGGGCATGTCCACCGCCATACGGCCCAGGACCCCGGTCAGCCTGCGGGCGACGTCCTCGCCGTCGAGGGTCGGCAGCAGGTCGCGCAGCAGCAGGCGGCGTCGCTGGTCGGGGGTGCGGCCGGGGTCGGCGTCGCGGCCGCAGGCCAGTTCGGCGAGTTTGCGCAGCAGGTAGTCGCCGGTGGCGGTGGAGACCATCGGGGCCTCCTTGGCCCCGCCCAGGCGACGCCCGTGCAGGTCGACGATGGGCACGGCACTGCCGTCCTCGGTGAAGGACACGTTCTCCCCGGGGGCGATGTCCTCGGGCAGGTCGGCGGCCGGATTGCCCCAGCCGGCGGTGAGCACCAGCATGGCCAAGGCCTCCTGTTCGACCACGTCGGTGGCCACGCGGGCGACGTCACGGCGCTGGGCCCAGCGCCGGGGGCGTTCGGAGAACGCGCAGCGCACCCGCCCGTCGGAGGAGGGGCGGGGGTACACGTGGCGCAGGTTCTTGTAGGAGCGGTCCCGGCGCACGTCGTCCAGGGCATCGCGCAGCCGGTGCGCGGCGGTGCGGTCGACTCCTCCCTCGCCGGGGACGGCGCGTCTCATGCGCACGGCGATGACGCCGTCGGGATCGCCGCCGTGCACCGGGCACGGGCAGTGCTCGGCGCACAGATCGACGTAGTCGCAGAACTGTTCGGCGTGGCCCGAGCAGCCCTGCGCGGTTCCGTCCGCGGAGCAGGGCCCGCACCCCAGGACACGCGTGAAGACGCGCAGGAAGGTGGCGGAGCCGAACAGCTCCCAGGCGGAGCAGTGGTGCGTGCTCACGAACTCTTCTCCCCGGGTGTTCCGGGGCCGGGTCGCTTCCCCAGCCCTCCGGAGAAGCGTGTGCGAGTACGTGAGACCTCAGGTGGCACTCCCGCGTCAACGGGAGACCGTATAACAAAATATGACTGATACGACCGGAATGTCAATTCTTTGCCTTGGTCCCCAAGGCATATCAATCCTTCTAGATAGCTATAAATCAGACATCAGTAACAGCAGTCCCTTCCCGCGCTCCGCCGTGTCGCGCCCGGACCGCGATCGCCCCTGTCCGAGAGACTGCGATGAGGGTTCCGGGGCAGGGGCGGACGCGGTCCCGGGGCCGCCGTCGAGCGAGAGGAACGGAGGTCGCCGGATGCCGGTTGTCAACCTGACGCCGCATGTGGTGACAGTCGTGGACGAGGACGCGAGGGTCATCCGCACCTGGCCCGGCGCGGCCGACCCCGCTCGGGTCGAAGCGGAGCGGGTGCCCATGGGCCACCTGGACGACGACAAGTGCCGGGGCCTGGTCCCCCTGATCGTCGAGCGGCGCACCAGGGCCAACCTTCCCGAGCCGAGGGAGGGGGTGTGGTTCATCGTCTCCTCCGTGGTCGGTTCCGCGCACCCCGAGCGCGACGACCTGCTCATACCCTCCGATCTGGTCAGGGACAAGAGGGGCGTGGTCACGGCGTGCCGATCGTTCGTGATCAGCGGACGGTCACCGAAGAAAGGGAAGGGGCGCGCCATGGAGATCGCGAAACGGACGTGAGTCGTTCGACCATCACCTTTCGCCACGGGATAGCTTTGTTCCTCGCGAAAAGAACAAATCCCCCCTGTGGAAAAGGACGCCGTGGACAGTCCCAGCGTCGCCGTCGTGCTGGTCGGCCTCAACCCCACCCCGGCACTGTTGTCCTCCCTCACCCTTCCTGCCGACCGGATCGTCCTGCTGTGCAGTGACGGGACCCGCTCTCTCGCCGAACGCGTGGCCGCGGCCCTGGAACGCCTCGCCCCCGACCGCACGGCGCGGGTCATGGGCGTGGGCCCCGACCCGCATGATCCGGTCGGTGTGAGCGCCGCGCTGGAACGGATCCACCGCGACCACGGGGTCGCCCCCCGCCACCTGGACTACACCGGTGGCACCAAGGTGATGAGCGTGGCCGCCGCCCTGCACCGCGCGCCGGTCACGGGGGCTCCGGGGCTCCGGTGCCATTACCTCGATCCCGCCTCCGACCTGCTGCGTCCCGTCGACGCGGCCGACCCGGCCCTGCCCATCGCCGACGGCGGGGTCGACCTCGGCGTGCTCGCCGACGTCCACGGCGCGCACTGGCTGGAGGACCGCGATCCCGCCCCCGTGCGCGCCGCCCTGCGCGGCGGTGCCCGGGCGCTGCGCGAGACCTTCCCCGGACTGCACCCCACGGAGGTGCGCGGGGTCGTCAACGAGGCGGAGGTCCTGCGCCACCTGCGGCGCATCACCCGTGGTCGGGGCGACATCGAGGTGCTGGGCCCGCGCCGGGTCGCCGACCCGCGGCATCCCGCCGATTCCATCGCGGACTTCGACGCCCTCGTTCGGATCCGGCACCGCGTGCTGTGCGTGGAGGTCAAGAGCGGTCCGGAGGAGGTGGTCGCCCGTGCCGGGTGGACCGTGGCCAAGGCCCGCCGCGTGTTCGGCAACGTCGCCAAGGTGCTGTTCGTGCACACCGGGCCCCCCGTCCCCGGGTTGCGCGAACGGATCTCCGACCACAGCCCCGCGCTGAGCTCCTCGAACGTGCAGGCGTGGAGCCTGAAGGACCTGCGCGAACGCCTGACCGACGCGGAGGCCCTGCGTCGGGCCTTCTTCCCGGGCCAGGCGGGACCGGGGAGCGGCCTCCACACGCGGACCGCGCCGCCTGCCGCACCCTTCCCACCCCCGACCGGACCCTCCGCGTCGCCCACCGCCTCCGCCGCGCCCCGGGCCGTCCCTTCCGCGCCCCCGGTCGCCCCCTGCGCGGCAGCGGCCGCGCCGATCTGCGCGGTCACCGCCACCGGGCCCGCCCCGATCCTGGTCACCGCCCTGGGCAGCAGTCGCCTGGGTCTGCTGTCGGCCGTCCACGCCCACCGGCCCGCTCGGGCGCTGCTGATCTCCTCCCGGCAGGGCGTGCGCTCGGGTGTGCGCGAGGCGGCGGCGCGCGCCCTGTACGCCGCCGAACACCCGGACGCCCCCCTGCCCGACACCGCCGGGCTGCGGGAGTCGGGCCACCGCGACCGGATCCGGTTCGCCGCCGACCCGGTGGACGGCTTCGACGCCGGGGCCGTCGCCGACGCGGCACGGGCCTGGATCGACGGAGTGCGCGCCGAGGACCCCGAGCGGCCGGTGGTCGTCGACGTCACCACCGGCACCAAGGCGATGAGCCTCGGACTGGCCCTGGCCGCCCGTCGATCGGGGGCGTGCATCGCCTGCCTCGTGGTGCGCGACCGTGCCGTGGTGTGCCTGGCCCACGGTGGGACCGCCGCGCAGGGGCGGGCGGTGGTGGACTGGGCCCTGGTCCTGGACGGTTACGCGCCCCTGGTCGGGCCCCTGTCCGACGTGGTGTGCCCTCAGGGCGCCGCGCAGATCGACGTCCCCCTGGTGGCGGCCGCCGCCGATCACCTGGCGCGCGCGGCGAGCGGCCCGGTCGGAGTGTGGGCGGACCGCTCGCTGGCGGACCCGGCGACGGCGTCGACGGCCCGGGAACGGTCCGCCGTGGTGCTCACCTTCGACGACCGGGCGGTCGGTCTGGTCGCCCCCTCCTGGCGGCGCCCCGGTCGTTCCGGCGTGGTGCGCGGGGTGAGCCGGGGCGCCTGGGCGCAGAGCGTCTCGGCCGCCACGGGCCACCTCAACCTGCGCTGTGACGTCGCGGGCAAGGTGATGGCCCTGTCCCGGCCGGGCGGGGACGTGGGGCGGGCCGGCGAGCTCGTCGCGTGGATCACCCACGACGAACCGGACGACGGCGGTGGAGGGGGCTGGGGGTTCGGCGACCCACAGCGCCCGGTGCTGGTCGTCGCCGACCCCGCAGCGCCGCCCGCCCTGTGGAACACCGACGTCAGCGTCCTGTGACCGGGAGCGGTGCCATGCCCCGACCCGGCACGGAACGACCGGGCGCGGAAACCGTGTCATCCCCGACCACAGGCCCGCCGACCGGCGAGGATGGGAGGCAGGGGACCGCC
Organism: Nocardiopsis sp. N85; assembly: GCF_028882275.1. GTDB lineage: Bacteria > Actinomycetota > Actinomycetes > Streptosporangiales > Streptosporangiaceae > Nocardiopsis > Nocardiopsis lambiniae. The sequence continues at coordinate 89,527 of NZ_JARBUT010000015.1, read as the reverse complement.
CGAGGCGCGGGCGGGGAACGGAGTCCGCGGTGATGCGGTCGGTACGGACCTGGTCGGCGGCGGTGGTGACGGCGGCCCTGCTGCTCGCCTGCCCGCCGTCCACCGGCCCCGATCCCGCCGTGGAGACGATCCCCCCGCGGTTCGCGGGACAGGACATCGCCTGGGGGCCCTGTCCCGTTCGCGGGGAGCCCGTGGAGTGCGGCACCGTCGCCGTCCCCCTCGACCACGACCGGCCCGACGGGGAGACCCTCGATCTGGCCCTCATCCGACTTCCGGCCACCGGCGCCCCGGAGGAACGGATCGGTTCCCTGGTGATCAACCCGGGCGGTCCGGGCGTCCCCGGCACCGGCCTGTTCCACGGGTCCGCGTTCTCCGAGGACGTCCGCTCCGTCTTCGACCTGGTCTCCTTCGATCCGCGCGGTGTCGGCGCCAGCGACGTTCTGTCCTGCGGTGACCTCTACGCCCTGGACGACGCGCGACAGGACATCGCCGACGTCCACCCCGATCACCTGACCCCGGTCCACCTGCAACCCCTGGACGACGCCGCCCGGCGTTACGCGGCCTCCTGCGCCGAGGCGGCCGGGGAGACGTTCCTGGCCGAGATCGGCACCGTCAACGTGGTGCGCGACCTGGAGATCGTCCGCGACGCCCTGGGCGACGGGACGCTGACCTACGTGGGCTACTCCTACGGCGCCCACATCGGCGCCCTGTACGCCCACACGTACCCCGCGAACACCCGGGCCATGGTGCTGGACGCCGCCGTGGACACCGACGGCTCCACCGTCGAGATCGCGCTCGACCAGGCCGTCGCGTTCCAGGGCGCCTGGGAGCGGTTCGTCGCGCACTGCGCCGCCACCGTCGAGGACTGCCCGTTCGCCGGGGAGACCGACCCCGACGCCCTGGCCCGCGAACTCCTGGACGCGCTCGACAGTGACCCCGCGTCGGTCGACGGGGTACCGGTCGACGGTCGGTTGTTGTTGCTCATGGCCACCAGCGCGCTGTACCGGGAGGAGACCTGGGATCCGCTGGCCGACGCGTTCGCCGCCCTGGAACGGGAGGAGGAGGGGGAACCGGAGAAGGGGCTGCGCGTCCTGTACGAGGAACTCTTCGGCGGTCACGTGGAGGAGGAGGGGGAGGAGCCGGTCGAACCCGGGCCGGGCGGCGACCACGGCGATCCACGTGCCGCCTACACGGCCGTCACCTGTGCCGATCACGCCTCGCCCGCCGGTATCGAGGGGTATCGGGACGTCGCCGCCGAGGCTGCCGACCGGTCCCCGCTCTTCGGCGCGGACTCCGTCTGGGAACACCTGCCCTGCGCCCACTGGGGGCGCGTCGAACGTCCGCCGACCGGGTTCACCGCCCCCGACGCCCCGCCGGTGGTGATCATCGGCACCGTGGGCGACCCGGTCACCCCCTACGCCTGGTCGCACGACCTCGCCGACCGCCTGGACCACGCGGTCCTGATCACCTACGAGGGCGGTGGACACACCCTGTACGGCTCGGGCCGGGTGCCGTGCGTCGAGGAACCCGTGGACCACTACCTGCTCACCGGAGAGCCGCCGCCGGACGGGTCGCGCTGCCCCCGGGTGTGACCCGGGAGTGGAGGAGACCCCGCCGTACGGTCGTTCCGCGCGACGAGGTCCCCGGCTTTCACGGACGGCGTCGCGGTGGCGGTACCGGAATCGGGTGTCGCCCGGGGACGAGGTCGCGCAGGACCAGGGCGCACAGCGTCGAGAGCCACGCCCACAGCACGACCGCCACCGTCCAGGCCACGGCTCCGGCGAGCGTGGGCACCGCCAACGCGAGGACCCCGCCGACCACGGCCACCAGGGCGCTCGCCCACGAGTACAGGACGAGGCCGCCCCGGCCGGTGGAACGCATCCACCCCGACCCGCCCAGGACCGCGCGGGTCAGGGCGATCGGCGCCGCCCACCCCAGGGCGGTGCGCACCGCCGCGTCGGCCATCGGCGTCGCCGCCTCGGTCGCGCCCGGCAGCGGCACGGACATCGGATCGATCACCCACACCCCGCTCAACAGCACGCACACCCCGTAGACCGCCACCGATACCGAGGTGGAGCGGGCCGAGGCCCGTCCGCGCAGAGCCCGCGCCAGCCCCACCGCGCCACCGATCGCCAGGGCTCCGCACGCCGACAGCACGAGCGCGCGGACCCACCCGGGGCCGGCGGCGACGAACGGGTTCATCACCGGGGTCGGGTCGCCCCAGGACTGTTGGGTCAGGGAGAGGAGCAGTTGCGCGGGGCCGGTCGACATGCCGCAGAGCAGCAGGGAACGGGTCGTGTCCGCCTGCCGTCGGGCCCCGGCCGCGCTCGCCGTGGCCGATCGCGGGTTCCGTGTGTTCGCACCCATGACGGTGTCGCCCCCATCGGGAGAGTGCTGTGGTGGGAGTCGTCGGGGAGAATCCTCGACCTCATCGACTGTGACCCCAGTCTCGCACCCGGCACCGACAATCCACGGTCCGTTCACGGGGATCCGAGCCGGTCGGAACGGGAAATCCGCAAAGGCCGCGCCGAGGGCCGGGCTCACCCGCGCGGGGGAGCCCGACCCGCCCCGTTCCCCGTACCGGGGGAGGACGGGGCCGGCCCGGCGGCGGGAGCATGGACACGGATAGGGACGTCACCGGGAGGAACGATGGCCATCGCGCACACGGACACCCCGCACCGCGGGCTCGGCACGGCGGCGGCGGGGGCGGCGATGCTGCTGGGGATCGCCCACGTCGTCGTCACCACGGCCTTGGCGCTCGTCGGCCGGGCCGAGTTCACCCCCGCCCACCTGGCGTGGGTGGTCGTCCCCGCGCTGATCTGCGGGGTGGGCCTCGCGCCCCTCGGCCTCATCCTGGGCCGTTCATCGCGCCCGGCGGCGATCTGGGTGGCGCTCTCCGGTGTGACCGCCGTGCTCACCTGGGGCCTGAGCGTCATCGGACTGCTGCCCGCCCTGGGCGCCGGATCCCCGGCCGACCTCTGGGGGCTCTTCGCCGGGCCGGGGCCCTACGCCCTGCCCGCGGCGGTGCTGTACACCGTGCTCACCCTGCGGGCGGCTCGGACTCGGCGTACGGTTCCGCGCGTGTGACACGCGATCGGCACCGGTCCCCCCGCGCGAAGGGCCGACGCCGGTCGCGCCCGGTTCGCGACCCAGCGCCCGGGGCCCCACGCGAAGGGCCGGCGACCCTTCGGTCACCGGCCCTTCACACGTGCGTTCAGATCAGCGACGCGGCCGCCTCGTCGACCCAGAAGAGGGTCTTCTCGGTGCCGCGGACGCCCGCCACCGGCGCCTCGCCCACGTCGCCCCCGGCCAGCCCCAGCCGGACCGCCTCCGCCTTGGCCTCACCGGAGGCCAGCACCCACACCTCGCGCGAGGTGTTGATCGACGGCAGGGTCAGGGTGATCCGGGTCGGCGGCGGCTTGGGCGAGTCGTGCACCGGCGCGACCGACGCCTCGTCCTCGTGGACCTGCGGCAGCCCCGGGAACAGGGACGCGATGTGCGCGTCCGGTCCCACGCCCAGCAGGCACACGTCGAAGACCGGGACCGGCCCCTGCCCGCGCGCCGCCACGGCCAACTCCCGCGAGTAACGGGTCGCGGCGTGCGTCGCGTGGTCCCCGTCCAGCCCGTCGGAGGCCGGCATGGGGTGCACCTGCTGGGCGGGGACGCCGATGGCGTCGATCAGCGCCGCGCGGGCCTGCGTCTCGTTGCGGTCGGCGTCCTTGTCGGGGAGGAACCGTTCGTCACCCCACCACAGGTGGACGTGGGACCAGCCGATCCCGGACTCGGCGGCGTGCTCGCGCACCGCGTTCAACGCCGCGATGCCGATCCCGCCCCCGGTCAGGACCAGGTGGAAGGTGCGCTTGTCCGCCTCCGCCCGCACGATCTCGTTGACCAGGCGCAGCGCGACGTCCTCGGCCAGGGCCTTGGCGTCGGCGTGTCTGATGATCTGCGGTGTGCTCATGCCCCAACTCCGCTTCCTGCGAGCAGCGGTCCCAGATGGCGGGCCGCGCTCTCGTAGATCTCATCGGCGTCCAGTCGGCGCAGCTCCTCGGCGAGGGCCTGGGCGGCGCCGCGCCGGGCCAGAGCCACCGTCTGGTCCGGCTGGCCGAACCGGGACAGCGTGGCGGTGCGACCGTCGGCCCGGGAGATCGTGATGTCCCCCCGGTCGGTGATCAACCGCACCTCGGTCAGGCCGGGGCCGTGCGAGGTCTCACGCTCCACGGGCACCTCCAGCCGTTCCGACAGCCACGCCGCCAACAGGTCGGCGCTCGGGTAGTGGGATTCGGCCGTCACCTTGGCCGCGGTCACCCAACCGCACGGCTGGTCCATCGCGCTGGCCAGCAGCGAACGCCACGGGGTCAGCCGTGTCCAGGTCAGGTCGGTGTCACCCGGACTGTAGTGGGACACCCGCTCCACCAGGTCCCGCAACGGGTCGGGGGCGCGCAAAGCGTCGGTGATCCTTCTCTGGGCCAGCCGTCCCATCGGGTCGTCCGCCGGGTCGACGGGCCCGATCCCGGGCCACCACACCACCACGGGGGCGTCCGGCACCAGCAGCGGGGTGACCACCGAATCGGGGTGCTCGCCGAGCGGTCCGTACAGTCGCAGCAGCACCGCCTCGCCGGGACCGGAGGTGCCCGGACGGCGGATCTCCGCGTCGATGGCCGGTTCGGTGTCGGGGTCGCGTCGGATCAGCGCGATCACCCGTGAGGGGTGCTCGCGCCCGGCCTCGGTGGCGGCCCGCACCGCGTCGTAGTGGTCGGCCTCGTCGGTGACGATGACCAGGGTGAGCACCATGTTCATGGCGCCACCGCCGACACTGAGCCGCTCGGCCATGAGCGCCTCGGTGATCTGGGCGGTGGTGGTGCGCGGCAGGTAGAGCGTCATCGGTTCCTCCCGACGTGGTCGTTGCCGGTCACGGACGCCGCCACTGACGGCCGTCGCGGGCGAGGAGGAGCTCGCCGGACTCCGGTCCCCAGGTACCCGACCCGTACTGATCGGGCCGGCCCGCCTTGGCCCAGTACTCCTCGACCGGGTCCAGGATCCGCCAGGACAGCTCGACCTCCTCCTGGCGTGGGAACAGCGGCGGGTCGCCGATGAGCACGTCCAGGATGAGTCGCTCGTAGGCCTCCGGACTGGCCTCGGTGAACGACTGCCCGTAGGCGAAGTCCATACTCACGTCGCGCACCTCCATGCTGGCGCCCGGCACCTTGGAGCCGAAGCGCAGCGTCACCCCCTCATCGGGCTGGATGCGCAACACCAGGGCGTTCTGGCCCAGTTCGCTGACGTCGGTGCGCGGGAACAGCTGCTGGGGCGCGGCCTGGAAGACCAGCGCCACCTCGGTGACCCGACGCCCCAACCGCTTGCCCGTGCGCAGGTAGAACGGCACCCCCGACCAACGGCGGGTGTTGACGGCGAGCTTCAGCGCGGCGTAGGTCTCGGTGATGGAGTCGTCGGGGATGCCGTCCTCCTCCAGATAACCGCGCACCGACGCGCCGCCCTGCCAACCGGCCGCGTACTGGCCGCGCGCGGTCCCGGTCTCCAGGTCCTCGGGCAGCGACACCGCCGCCAGGACCTTCTCCTTCTCGGCGCGGATGGCGTCCGCGTCGTAGGAGATGGGCTCCTCCATCGCCACCAGCGCCAACAACTGGAGCAGGTGGTTCTGGATGACGTCGCGGGCCGCGCCGATGCCGTCGTAGTAGCCGGCCCGGCCGCCCACACCGATGTCCTCGGCCATGGTGATCTGCACGTGGTCGACGTACCCGCGGTTCCACAACGGTTCGAACAGGGTGTTGGCGAACCGCAGCGCCAGGATGTTCTGGACGGTCTCCTTGCCCAGGTAGTGGTCGATGCGGAACACCGACGAGGGCGGGAACACGTCGTCCACCACCGTGTTGAGGTCCTGGGCGCTGCGCAGGTCGTGGCCGAACGGCTTCTCGATGACCACCCGACGCCAGGGGCGCGCACCCTCGGGGTCCGCCTCGGGCGACTCGGCCAGGCCGGACCGCTTGAGCTGCTTGATCACGGTGGGGAACAGCTTGGGCGGCAGGGACAGGTAGAAGGCGTAGTTGCCGCCGGTGCCGCGCGCGGCGTCCAGCTCGCGCACGGTCTCCGCGAGCCGGTCGAAGGACGTGTCGTCGTCCAACTCGCCCGATACGAAACGGACGCCCTCGCTCAGCTGGCGCCAGACGTCCTCACGGAACGGGGTGCGGGCGTACTTGCGGACCGCCTCGTGCGCCTGTTCGGCGAAGTCCTGGTCCTCCCACTCCCGGCGGGCGAAACCCACCAGGCCGAAGCCCGGGGGCAGCATCCCGCGGTTGGCGAGGTCGTAGATCGCCGGCAGGAGTTTCTTGCGGGCGAGGTCGCCCGTGACGCCGAACAGCACCAGGACGCTGGGCCCGGCGATGCGCGGCAGTCTTCGGTCGAGGGCGCTGCGGAGCGGGTTGGGAACCGCTCCCGGCATCACCGGTTCTTTCAAGGTTCTCGCTCTTCCTGTCGAGAGTGGCCGGTGGGTCGTGACGGGCTCCGCCCGCGCCCCGGCTCGGGGGCGCGGGCGGGACGCCGGTCGGCCGAACGGATCAGGTGGCCGATTCCAGCTTCGCGGACAACTCCCCGAGCAGGCTCTCCCAGGAGTCGATGAACTTCCTCACGCCCTCCTCCTCCAGGAGCCCGAAGACCTCGGGGAGGCTCACCCCGGCGTCCTCCAGCGCGGCGAAGTCGGCGCGGGCACGGTCGTAGGTGCCCAGCACGGTGTTGCCGGTGACCTCCGCGTGGTCGGCGGTGGCGTCCAGGGTCGCCTGCGGCATCGTGTTGACGGTGTCGCGCGCCACCAGCTCGGTGACGTAGAGGGTGTCCGCGTAGGCCGGGTCCTTGACACCGGTGGACGCCCACAGCGGGCGCTGCGGGGTGGCGCCCTGCGCCTCCAGGGCCTTCCACTCGGCGCCCGAGAAGACCTCCTCGTAGGCCTGGTAGGCCAGCCGGGCGTTGGCCACCGCGGCCCGCCCCAGCAGGGCCTTGGCCTCGTCGGTGCCGATGGCCTTGAGTCGCTTGTCCACCTCGCTGTCCACCCGGCTGACGAAGAAGGAGGCGACGGACTGGATCCGGGACAGGTCGTGGCCGTTGTTCCGGGCCAGTTCCATGCCCTCCAGGAAGGCGTCCATCACCTGACGGTAGCGGCCCAGGGAGAAGATCAGCGTGACGTTGACGCTGATGCCCATCCCCAGTACGCGGGTGATGGCGGGCAGACCCTGGACGGTCGCCGGGATCTTGATCATCAGGTTGGGCCGGTCCACCAGCCACCACAGGGCCTTGGCCTCGGCGACGGTGCGCTCGGTGTCGAGGGCCAGTCGCGGGTCGACCTCAAGGGAGACCCTGCCGTCGACGCGGTCGGTGGCGTCGTAGACGGGGCGCAGGGTGTCGGCGGCCCAGCGGATGTCGTAGGCGGTGAGCGCCCGGACGGCCTCGTCCACGGACACGCCGCGCAGGGCGAGTTCGCGGACCTGCTCGTCGTAGGCGTCGCCCTCGGCGAGCGCCTTGTCGAAGATGGTCGGGTTGGAGGTGACCCCGACCACGTTGTGCGTGGACATCAGGTCGGTCAGGTTCCCGGTGCGCAGGCGTTCGCGGCTGATGTCGTCCAGCCAGACCGATACGCCCGCGTCGGACAGTGCCTGAAGCGGCTTGCTCATGGTGTGCGCCTTCCTCTCACAGGGAGCGCGGGCCCCGCCGGTGTGTCTCCGGCGGGGCCCGCGATGTCAGCGTCCGGCCTTGGCGGCGCTGCTGCGGACAGCGGCGACGACGGCCTCGGAGGTGATCCCGAACTTCTCGTACAGCGTCTGGTAGGGCGCGGAGGCCCCGAAGTGCTCCAGGGAGACCGACTCGCCGGCGTCGCCGACGTGGGAACGCCACCCCAGCGCGATGCCGGCCTCGACGGAGACGCGGGTGCGCACCGACGGCGGCAGGACCTGCTCGCGGTACTCCCGGCTCTGGGCCTCGAACCACTCCACGCACGGCATGGACACCACACGGGTGGGGGTGCCGGCGTCCTCCAGCTCGGTGCGGGCGGCCAAGGCCAGCTGCACCTCGCTGCCGGTGGCGATGATGATCGCCGCGGGGGAACCGCCGGTGGCCTCGGCGAGGATGTAGCCGCCCTTGGCGGCGCCCTCGGCCGGGGCGTACTCGGAGCGGTCCAGGACCGGGACGTTCTGGCGGGTCAGCGCCAGGGCGGCCGGGCCGTGGGGGTTCTCCAGGATCCTGCGCCAGACCACGGCGGTCTCGTTGGCGTCGGCCGGGCGGACCACGTCCAGACCCGGGATGGCGCGCAGCGACCACAGGTGCTCGACCGGCTGGTGGGTGGGACCGTCCTCGCCCAGACCGATGGAGTCGTGCGTCCACACGTAGGTCACGGGGAGCTTCATGAGCGCGGCCAGCCGCACCGACGGGCGCATGTAGTCGCTGAACACCAGGAAGGTGCCGCCGTAGGGGCGGGTGGGGCCGTGCAGGGCGATGCCGTTGAGGATCGAGCCCATGCCGTGCTCACGGACACCGAAGTGCAGCACGCGACCGTACGGGTTGCCGGGGAACATCGAGCTGGCCCGGTCGAAGGGCAGGAACGACGGCTCGCCCTTGGGCGTGGTGTTGTTGGAGCCGGCGAGGTCGGCGGAACCGCCCCACAGCTCGGGCAGCAGGGGGGCGACGGCGGTGAGGACCGAGCCGCTGGCGCTGCGGGTGGCCACGCCCTTCTCGCTGGGTTCGAAGGTCGGCAGCGCCTGCTCCCAGCCCTCGGGCAGCTTGCCGGACTGGAGGCGGTCGAACAGCTCGCCCTGCTCGCCGGCGCCGCGACGCCAGGCCTCGAAGTGGGTCTCCCACTCGGCGCGGGCGGTGCGGCCCCGCTCCAGCGCGGCGCGGGTGTGCTCGATGACGTCGTCGTCGACGTGGAACGGCTCGTCGGTCAGGCCGAGGAGTTCCTTCGTGGCGCTGATCTCGGCGGCGCCGATGGCCGCGCCGTGGATGGCGCCGGTGTTCTGCTTGTTGGGCGCCGGCCAACCGATGACGGTGCGCAGGCGGATGAAGGTGGGACGCTCGGTCTCGGCCTTGCCGTTGAGGATCGCCCGGTACAGGGCGTCGACGTCCTCGGCGTACTCGCCGCCGGAGGTCCAGTCCACCTCCTCGACGTGCCAGCCGTAGGCCCGGTAGCGCTCGGCCACGTCCTCGGAGTGCGCGACGCGGGTGTCGTCCTCGATGGAGATCCGGTTGTCGTCCCAGATGAGGGTGAGGTTGCCCAGGTTCTGGGTGCCGGCCAGGGCGCTGGCCTCGTGGCTCACGCCCTCCTGCACGTCGCCGTCGGAGCAGATGGCGTAGATGTGGTGGTCGAAGGGGCTGGCGCCGGGGCCGGCCTCGGGGTTGTACAGGCCGCGCTCGCGGCGCGCCGCCATGGCCATGCCGACGGCGTTGCCGACACCCTGGCCGAGCGGACCGGTGGTGGTCTCGACACCGGGGGTGTGGCTGAACTCCGGATGTCCCGGGGTGCGGCTGTCCCACTGCCGCAGAGCCTTGAGGTCGTCCAGTTCCAGTCCGTAGCCGGCCAGGTAGAGCTGGATGTACAGGGTCAGGCTGGAGTGGCCGGCGGACAGCACGAAGCGGTCGCGGCCCACCCACTCGGGGGCGGCCGGGTCGTGCCGCATGATCTTCTGGAACAGGAGGTAGGCGGCGGGTGCGAGACTCATCGCGGTGCCGGGGTGTCCGTTACCCGACTTCTCTACGGCGTCCATGGCCAGGGCGCGGACCGTGTCGACGGCGCGGCGGTCGAGGTCCGACCACTCCAGGGCCTGCGGGGTGTGGGCGTTCACGGACTCTCGTTTCTCCTTCTCGGGCACGTCCCCGGTTCCGGCCCGGGTGTGGGGTCGGTGTCGCATCGGTCGTCCGCACCGTCGCCGGGCACCCTGGCGACCCGCCGTCGGGGCGGGGCTCAAGGGGCGCGGGGGTGGGCCGTGATCGTGTTCTCGTCCCGAACACCGTGGGCCGTGTGCCGCTCTCGGCCGGTGGCGGCCGGGAGCGTGTCCGGAACCGGGGCTGGTTCGGTCGACTTCGAGCCTATCGTCCGTAACCGGAGATGTCGTTGCCCGACACCGCTCACACGCTCGTCCGGGCACCCCGCAGACGGCCGGTCGGGCGGTGGGGGAGCGGGTGCGTGGCGGCTGGCGGGCGTGCGGGGCGTGTGCGACCCTTCTGTGACCCGCCGTGGCCGACCGCCCTGACGTGCCGAAGGACCTGGGACTTTCGCATCGGAGGGGGCTGGTCCTCGGGCCCCGCGAACAAGTACTACAGTATGTCGTTGACGGGGTTTCCGCCGATCATGACGCTTTTCGTCGGTCCGCCCGACCCCGCGTGGCGAGCAGTGTCGAAGACCCTAGAGTTGTCGAGGTATCCGCGTGTCTGAAACCGAGCCGGTGCCCCCCGTGGGGACGCGAGCGAGCCGTCCGGCAGTGGGGACACGGTGACCGATGGCCCTCGCTGACCCCGCGCCCCGCACCACGTCCGACGACGCCGTGCCCGAGGCCTCCCGCAAGGCCTCCTTCGGCGAGTACGTGCGCGCCTATGTGGCCCTCTCCAAACCCCGCGTCATCGAGCTGCTGCTCATCACCACGATCCCGGTGATGTTCGTCGCGGCCGGTGGCGTCCCACCGCTGTGGACCGCCGTGTACACGCTGCTGTTCGGCACGATGTCGGCGGCCAGCGCGAACGCGATGAACTGCTACATCGACCGCGACATCGACCGTGAGATGCGTCGCACCCGCCAACGGCCCGGTGCGATGGCACTGGTCACACCGCGTGGCGCGCTCGTCTACGGGCTGATCCTGGCGATCGGATCCACGGTCGGGTTCGCCCTGCTGGTGAACCTGCTCTCGGCGGCGCTGTCGGTCTTCGCGATCGCGTTCTACATCTTCGTCTACACCCTGCTGCTCAAGCGCCGCACCGCGCAGAACGTGGTGTGGGGCGGCATCGCCGGGTGCATGCCCGTCCTCATCGGCTGGTCCGCCGTCACCAACAGCCTGGACTGGGCGCCGTTCGTCCTCTTCCTGGTCGTGTTCTTCTGGACGCCGCCGCACACCTGGACGCTCGCCATGCGCTACAAGGAGGACTACGCGCAGGCCAAGGTCCCGATGCTGCCGGTGGTCGCCAGCGACCGCCGGGTCCTGCTGGAGTGCGTCCTGTACAGCTGGGCCACCGTGGTCGTGTCGCTGATCTTCTGGCCGGTGGCCGGTACCACCTGGTTCTACGGTGCGGTCGCGACCGCGCTCGGCGCCCTGCTGATCGTCCAGGCCCACCGTCTGCTCCAGCGCTCCCGCGCCGGGGTGAGCGGCGCGCAGCTCAAGACGATGGGCTTCTTCCACCTGTCCAACGCCTACCTGGCGTTGCTGTTCGTGGCCGTCACGGTCGACCCGCTGCTCGCCGGCCTCTTGGGCTGACCCGGACCGACGACCCGTCCGCCGTGGCGGCGCCCCTCGGGGCGCCGCCACGGTCGTTCCCGGGGCCGGCGTTCAGCGGATCGGTCGGGCCTCGGCCAGGAAACAGCCGAACACCACCGCGCGCACGTGGACCAACGCCACGTCGGGGTCGGCGAACATCTCCGTCAGGACGCCGTCGACCTCCCCGGCCCGCGCGTCGGGCAGCTCGATCAGTCGCCCGCCCAGGATGCGGCCCCGGGCGTCGTAGGCGCGCAGGACCCGCAGCGGTCCGTGCAACGCGACCGGATACCCCGTTCCGTGGGCCGGTCCGCCGCACTCGTCGCCGTGGACGAAGACCGGGCCGACCTCGTCATAGGCGCCCGCGTCGACGCCGTGCGCCCCGGGCCGGACCCGCAACGGGGCGTAGGAGACGAGCATGATCCGCTCCCCGGCCCGGCTCCGCCGCAGACAGCAGCGCAAGGGGGCGCCGCCCTCGGGATCGGTGCGGATCGGTCGGACACGGCCGGCGTCGTCGGCGACGCGCAACCGTTCCAGGACCTCCGGGGCGATCGCCCGGATCTCGTGCGATGTGATCACCGTGTTCATGGGAGCAGGATCGCGCACGGGCCGCGATCGGGCCGGCACTCATCGGACATCGCGTCCACCGGTGCTCCCCGGGACCGCGCTCTTGTCACAGGAGACCGCTATAACCTCAGACATGCCGATGACCTCCCCTTCCCCCCAGCCGGTCTGGACCGACGGTCCCGACGGCTACTCCCTCGCCCTGGAGGGCACCACCCTCGCCTGCCGCAACGCCAAGGGACGCAGGCTCAAGACGGTGCCCAAGAAGGTGCGCGAATCCGATCAGGCGCGCCGCCTGGCCGACGTGCTGTTGTGGTTGGAACGCCACGAACGCGACTGCGCGGCCCGGGTCGAGTCCTGGTTGCTGGGCTCCCTGCCGGTGCCCGCCTCCGTCATCGCCGCGGTGTGGCCCGACCCGACCTGGCGGGATCTGCTCACCGACCTGTTCGTCGCCCCCGTCGAGGGAGGGGAGGGCGGGTTCCTGCGCGGTGTCGACGACCGGGGCCGGATCGGCGTCCTGGACCTGGACGCCGAGAGCGTCTGGCTGGACGCCGACCGGGTCGTCCCCCCGCACCCCGTGCTCATCGAGGACCTGGCCGACGTACGCGAGTTCGCCCTGGAACTCGACATCACCCAACGCCTGCCCCAGCTCACCCGCCAGATCCACCGCCGCCCCGACGCCTTCGCCGCCGACGCCGCCCAGATCGACGACTACGCGGGCGGACGGTTCGACGAACTGCGCCACGCCGCCGGCCTGGCCCAGCGCCACGGCTTCCCCGTCCGGGGCGGTTACGCGACCTGTCGGGTCGTCGAGGGCGGACGTCCGGTGCAGGCCCGCCACTGGATCGGCTCCGACGCCCCCGACTGGGAGACCGAGACCGGATCCCTGCTGTGGGTCGACACCGACGAGCGCCCCTTGAGACTCACCGATGTGGGCCCCGTCGCCTGGTCCGAGGGCGTGCGCATGGCCGAACTCATCTACGCGGGCCGTAAGAACACCCGGGAGGAGAACAAGTGACCACCCCCCACGAAGGCCTCCTCGACGCCGGTCTGGCCCCTCTCGACGCCGTCGTCGACGGGCACACCGACCCCGTCTCCGCGCGGGTCCACACCCACCCGGCCCTGGGCGACCGCCAGGTCGTGCGCCTGGTCCCCGACGCCCTGGCCCCCGCCGAGGACTCCGCCATGGACTTCCTCGGGTTCGCCATCGCGCACCATTCCGAGCCCCTGACCCTGACCCGCCCGCGCGGCCTGGGCTACCCCGAGTGGGCGCTCGTCCACGACCCCGACCGGCGGGCCGAGGCGCTGGCCCTGGTCCGGCCGATGGAGGGTGCCGCCCGCCTGGCCGCCACCCGCCCCGGCCCGGCCTCCGACGAGTTCGTCCGCATCGCCGCCGAGGTCCCCATCCCGCACCTGCCCGCCTACTGGGAGCAGGCCGGCCGCGCCTTCCTGGCCGCCGACAACGCCCGCACCGCCGCCATCATGTTCGGCCGCGCCCGTGAGGCCGAACAGGTCTACAGCCTGCCCGTCGACGAGACCACCCGACGCGAGTCCTTCCTGGAGTTCGCGTTCGCCGGTGCCCTCACGGTCAAGGCCCTGGCCGCGCACGCCGTCGAGTTGTCCGGCCGTTACGCCCCCGACCGCGCCTACACCGAGTTCCGCGAACTGGCGGTGCGCCGCACCCTGGGCGGGCTGCCGCCGTGGACCGGTCTCGTCAAGCAGATCCGTTCCCTGGCCAAGGCCGCCGGGCTCGTCCCCGCCGAGGAGGAGGCGTCGCTGCTGCGCGAACTCCTCACCGTGCCCGCCACCGCCTCCGCCCCCGAAGGGTTCTGGAAGTCCGCCCGCTCCGGACTGGTGACCCTGGGCCGGTCCGACACCGAGGTCGCACGCACCCTGCTGGGCACGTTCGTCAACGCCGGCGGCTACGGCGACACCCCCTTCCACGGGTGGTGGCTGGGGCTTCTCGCCGACGCGGGGGCGGTGGACCTGCTCGCCGACCCCGCGCAGACCGTGCCCGGCGGCGCCGCCGGGTGGGTGAGCCGCATGATCGGCCACACCCGGGGATGGAACAGGTCGCTGCCCGACGGGTTCCTGGATCTGGTCACCCGGATCGCCGGCCGGCTGCGCGCCGACGGGACCCCGGTCACCGTCTCGGGACGGAGCCGGTACGTCTCGAACATCCCCGCCGATCTGCTCGACCTGTGCCTGGAACTGGGCGTCCCGGTCACCACCGACCGGGCGCGCGGCTCCCTCGACCTGGAGACCTGGCTGGACCACCCGCGCGGCGGCCCCCGCCGCGACCTGGCGTTCCTGCGCGCCGCCCCCGAGTGGGAACCGCTGCTGGAGGAGGCCGTCGCCTCCTACGGCAGCGGCTACGGTTACCGTGGCGGACAAAAGGTTCTGGAGGACCTGCTCCCCTACGAGTACCTGCACCCCTACGTCGAACGGCGGCTGGAGGTGCTCACCTCCGCGATGGAGGGCGGTGGCCTGTTCCGGTTGCGCGACCGACTGGAGGCGCTGGGACACGAGACGAACGGCGAGATCTTCCGGGCCTTCCCCCGGCACCTGGCCCGGCTCTCCGCCCTGGACGTCGCCGACTTCCTGGCCCGGACCCTCAACAGCGGCATCGTCGACGAGTACACCTGGCCGGCGCTGGAGGAGGCCGCCCTCGAACTGGGCGCCCACGGTGGCGGCGGCACCGAGCTCCACGGCACCTCCTCCTGGCCGGTCTACACCCTCTGCTCACAGGAGCGGGCCATCGCGGTGGGCCCTCGGGAACGCGTGGCCGAGCACCACCTGATGCTGCCCAGGGGGGCCACCGCCACCGGCGCGCTCTACGTCCAGGGCCGGTTCCTGGTGTCCTACACCAAGGATCACGACCACTTCGGTTACTGGTCCGACGCCCCCGACGAACGACTCGCCTTCGACTACGACTCGGTGGTCCACGGGGCCATGTGGCGCGATCAGACCCCCGGGGTGGCCCAGGCGACCGCCGACGGAGCCCGCATGAACGGTCGACGCGCCCTGCGGGCCGGGGACGTCGACGGGCTCCGCGACCGGCACGTGCTCTCCGACGGGCGGACCTTCTGGACCCGTGACGAACAGCGGGACGTCGCGGTGGAGGTCGACCCCGCCACCGGCGCCTTCGGGCGGGCCAGCCTGCCCGCCTTCCTGGAGGAACAGCGGATCGGTGAGGGGGAGACGCTGATGCCGTGGCTGTCCACCCTGGTGCCGCTCGTCGAACCGGCGACCGAAGGCCCGCTCGGGAACACCGAGGGCCCGGCCGGGTTCGCGATCGTGCGCGGCCGGGCCGGTGAGGGCCTCCACCGGATCGTCTCCACCGACGGACGTGAGGTCCGGATCCGCACCACGGAGAACCGAGGACACCGGTTCCTGCCCGCGATCGGCCTGTTCACCCCACCCGGTGGTGAGGACACCCACGTCCTCACCAACGCCAACGGGATCGGCCTCGTCGACACCGAGGGCCGCCGGTTGTGGAGCTGCCATCTCGGCGGGGCCTGCGACTGCACCGCCAAATGGGGCACACCCCACCTGCCGCCCATGCTGTTCTGGTACTTCATGAGGCCGCGCGACACCGCCGCCTCGGCGTTCCTGCGCACCGTGCGCGGCGCCGACCTGAAGGACCTGGTGGCGGCGGCCCTGGCCGAGCGCGACCGGATGACGCCGGCCGCACGGTCCATGATCGTCGCCAAGGCCCCCGTCACGGCGGCCGACGGCCCTCTGGCCGGCACCCGTCGGGCGGTCACGGCCCTGCTGTCCTCCCCGGAGGGCGCCCCACCGGCTCCGGGGATCATCGACGGGCTCATGGGGTTGGCGATCGCCGCCGCGCGGCTGCGGCACGACCTGGACACCTACCTGGAGAAGGCCGAACGGGTCAAGGGACTCGACGCCGTCGGTCCCGAGTCCGAGGAACTCCTCACCGCGCTCAGGCCCTTCCTGCCCTTGCACCACGTCGGCGACGGGGACGTGCGCGGCCACATCGAGGCCACCTCCCGCTTCCTGCGCGGTGAGGACGACCTCGACGCGCTGCGCGGGCGACCGTCGACGGCCCTGGACTGGTCCTCGCTCCCCGGCTCGATCGGGACCCTGGCCTGGTCGGCGGCCTCACCCCTGACCGGGGAGGCCGAGCGCGCGGTCCTGGTCGACCTTCTCACCCGGTGGGCCGACACCGTGTTCGCCGACCCCGACGTGGAACTGGACCTGGGTATCGTGCTCTCCAACGAGAGGCACGATCCCTCCGTGATCGGCGCCGACGGCGGGCGCCGGGCCGGACTCGACCTCGTGCCGGACGTCCCCGAACGGGAGAGGACGAAGAAGGAGAAGCGGGCCCAGTGGTTCGTCGAGACGTCGGCCGGTGACGCCCTGCCCACGGCCCCGGGCGTTCGGGAACTGCGCCGCACCCGGATCGCCCCGGGGTGGGGCACCGCTCGGGCGATCACCGCGTTCCTGGCCGCCCTGGCCGAGCACGGTCCGCTGTCCTGGAGCCCCGAGGCGGTCGACGCCTTGGCCGCGCGCACCGGCCTGCCCACGGAGGCCGCCGCCATGCTGTTGGTCCAGCGCTTCCATGAGAACGCCTTCACCACCGAAGCGCGCAGGGCGATCGGCTTGACGGAGACGCAGACCTGGATCGGCGCCCGGGAACTGGGCGCGGTGGACCGGGAGACCGTGCTGGAGCTGTACCGCGACGCCCTGCCGCGAACCCCCGAGGAGTTCGCCGCCCTGTGGTCCCCGGAGGGGACGCGCGCGGCGGCCGAACGCCTCGCCGACGCCTGGAACCGGCTGAAGGGGGTCCGCGAGCCCCTGTCGCCCGCGGTCCTGGCCGCCCTCCAGACCCCGTGGCCTCCCACCGGCACCGCTACGCTGCGCCTGTTGATGGACCCCTCCCACGACCCGGTCCTGACCACGGACACGCGCAGCCGGCTGGAGTCGGAGGAGTCCTACAACCGCGTCCGGATCGAGGTCCGGCACGAACCCGCGCGGGCGTCGGCCCTGGAAGGTCTGCTCGCGGAGTTCGCGTTGCTGATCCCCTGGGTCCACGCCGAACTCCCCGCGGGCGACCCCGTCCGTGAGGCCGTCCCCGGGACCCTGCGGATCCTGCGTGCCCGCCTGGACGCCCCCGAACTGCTGCTGAGCGTGGGCTCCTTCTGGGGGGAGGGGCGTGAGGCGCTGCGGGAGCGGATCGGCGGGGAGCCCTACCGGGCCGCCGTCGGCGGGGCCACCCCCATCGAGGCCACCGACAACGGCACGGTGGTCCTGTCCGGTGAGGCCTACGGCCTGCGGCTGTGGTTCCGTCCCGCCCGTTTCGACGACGGGGTGCACTCCGGGACGCTGCGCGCCCTGATCCAAGGGGACGAGTTCCCCTCGCACGGCTCCTCCGCCGTGCGGACCGTGGACCTGCTGCGCAGCCCCGGGTACACGGCGATCGCCGACCGTATCGCCTCCGGAGCGCTGCCCGAGGGCGCCCACGAGTACGATCCGGCGGCCTCCGTACCGGAGCTGTTCGCCGAGGCCGCCGGGACACTCGGGTTGTCCGAGGACGCCGCCCGGCTGTACCTGCAACTGCTCGCGGTCCTGGAGCCCACCGACAAGCGGATCCGCGCCGTCAACGGATGGAGTCCGGCCCGGCACGGCAGGGCCCGGACCGAACTGCTCGACCGAGGCCTGGTCATGACGGCCAAACGCGCCCGAGCCGGTCGCACGGTCTTCCTGCCGGGCGCGTGGACCGACATCAAGCAGGGCCCCGACCTGCCCTTCGAGACGTGGAAGGCGTCGCTGTACGACCTGCGGATCAACGGCACGGCCGTGCTCTCGCCGCTCCCGCAACGGAACCTGCCCGTGCGTCCGGTTCCGGAGGTCTTCGCCGAGGCCTGGCGACGTGTCCGTGAGGGCGACGCCCCGACCTCGTGACCTCCGCCCCCCGCCCCGGTCCCGGCCGTTCGCCGGGACCGGGGCACCCGATCGACCTTCCATCCCCGCCCCCCTTACCCCGGAGGAGACCGTGGTGCCCGAGCCCACGACCGACGCGCAGATCGAACCGGCCGAGCGGCGGTACGCCGAGGAACTGGCGTTCCTGACCGCCCACGACACCGGTCCCCGGCCGCCGGGGTGGGCGCTGACGCCCCGCGCCGTCGTGACGTTCATCGTCGGCAGCGCCGGCGAACGCCTGCGCCTGCCCGAACCCGTCGACGGGCTGCCCGCCTCCCTGGAGATCACCGCCAAGTTCGTGGGCGACCGCGGCCTCGTGGAGCGTTGCGCGGTCACCCTCGCCGGTGAGCGCGGACTGCTCCTGGTCGGCGAACCCGGCACCGCCAAGTCCATGCTCTCCGAACTGCTGGCCACCGCCGTCGGCGGGACCGGCTCCCTCACCGTGCAGGGCACCGCCGGCACCAACGAGGAGCACCTGCGCTACGGCTGGAACTACGCCCTCCTGCTCGCGAAGGGGCCCGTCCCCGACGCGCTGGCCCCCTCCCCGGTGCTCACCGCGATGCGCACCGGCCGCATCGCCCGGGTCGAGGAGGTCACCCGCTGCCTGCCGGAGGTGCAGGACGCCCTGGTGTCCATCCTTTCCGACCGCCGCATGTCCGTGCCCGAACTCGCCGACGACGGCACCTTCCTCGCCCGACCCGGGTTCAACGTCATCGCCACCGCGAACCTGCGCGACCGGGGCGTGTCGGAGATGAGCGCCGCCCTCAAGCGCCGCTTCAACTTCGAGGTGGTACCGCCCATCGCCGACCTGACGGCCGAGGTGGCGCTGGTGCGCCGGCAGGCGGGCACCGCCCTGGCCCGCCACGGCCACGCCCGGCCCGTGGACGACGCGGTCCTGGAGGCACTCGTCACCGCCTTCCGCGACCTGCGTTCGGGCACCTCGGTGGAGGGGTGGCCGGTGGAGCGGCCCACCACCGTCATGAGCACCGCCGAGGCCGTCGGCGTCACCACCTCCCTCGGGTTGCAGAGCGCCTACCTGGGGGTGTCCGACCCGCTGTCGCTGCTGCCCGGATACCTGCTGGGCACGGTCCGCAAGGACGACCCGGACGACCACGGGCGGCTGCTCGCCTACTGGGACTCCACGATCCGCCACCGGGCCGAGAACGGCGCCCGCATGTGGCAGCGCCTGTACGAGCTGCGTCATGTCCTGGGGGAGTGACGTGACGTCCACCGCCGAGGCCCCCGAGGCCGTGGTGGCGGCGTTGGCCGGGTGCGCCTCGCCGTACCTGGTGGGCGTGCGCCACCATTCGCCGGTCCTGGCCGCCGCCATGCCCGCCCTGTTGTCGGCCGCCGACCCCGACGCGGTGCTCGTCGAACTGCCCTGGGAGGCAGGGCCGTGGCTGGAGTGGCTCGCCCACCCCGACACGATCGCACCCGTCGCCCTCGTCCTGGGCGGGTCCGAGGACGGCGCGCACGCCTTCTACCCGTTCGCCGACTTCTCGCCGGAACTCGCGGCGCTGCGCTGGGCCCGGCAGCACGGCGTTCCGGTGCACGCCATCGACCTGCCCGCCTCGGTGAGGGTGCCCGACACCGACGCCCCGCGCACCCCCTCGGGGCTGTCCGAGGCGATGCTGCGGGCCGCCGACGTCACCGACGGGGAGGAGCTCTGGGACCGCCTGGTCGAGGCGCGTTCCCAGGGCGCCGATCCCGAACGGATCCGCCGTGCGGCACTGGCCCTGGGCTGGGCCCACCGCGCGGCCGAACCCGACGGCCCCGGCTCGCACGACCGTGCCCGCGAGGCCTGGATGCGACGCCGGATCGCCGAGATCGGCGCCGTCCGTCCGGTGGCCGTCGTGGGCGCCTACCACGCCGCGGCCCTGCTCTCCGAGACCGCCCGCGACACCCTGCGCCGCTCCCTCACCCCGCCCGCCGTCCCGCCCGCAGACCCGACGCCCGCAGACCCGACGCCCGCCGACCCGGCGGCCCAAGCGCGGCCCCCCGGCCGCGGAACCGATGACCCTGGCCGGTCGCTCGCGGTGCCGGAGAGCCCGATCGCCCTGCCCGAGGCGCACGAGGTGCCCGTTCCCGAACCCGGATCCCACACCGGCGGCACGGTCACCGCCCTCATCCCCTACACCTTCGCCCTCCTCGACTCCCGTTCCGGTTACCCGGCGGGCATCCGCGACCCCGAATGGCAGCAGGACGTCCACGCGGCCGCCGGCGTCCCCGAGCGGGTGGAGGAGGCGGCGATCCGCCGTCTGTCGGCGATCGGTGCCCGGCTGCGCGCCGACGGGCACGTGTGCGGTGTCCCCGACACGACCGCCGCCTATCGCATGGCCCGCGACCTGGCCGTCCTGCGCGGGCTGCCCGCGCCCGGACGCCGCGAGCTCATCGAAGCGCTCACCAGCGCCCTCGCCCAGGGCGAGCCCCTGGGGCGGGCCCGGGCCCTGGCCCGCGCCGCCCAGCGCGAACTCGTCGGCGATCGGCGCGGTCGCCCGGCACCGGACGCCCCGGCCTCCGGCCTGAGCGTGCACGTCTCCTCCCTGGTCGCCCGGTTGCGCCTGCCCGGTCCCGGCGACGAACGCCGGGAGTCGCGGCTGGATCCGATGCGCTCCCCGCTGGACCGGGAACGGCACATCGCCCTGCAACGGATGGTCGCCGCGGGCATCGCCTACGGCGAGTCCCTGGACGACACGGGCCCCACCACCGACGGCGAGACCCTGGGCCGCTCCTGGAACCTCCGCTGGACCCCCTCCACCGGGGCCACCCTCGAACTCGCGGCCTGTTACGGGACGACCCTCGAACAGGTCGCCCGTGGTCGGATCGCCGCCCGGCTGCGCGACCACGAAGGCGACCTCACCCCCGAACTCGTCGGGAACCTGCTCACCGGGGCCGCCGAGTGCGCGCTGCCCGACCTGGTGACCGACCTCGGCCACCGCGTCCGCGACGAGGTGCTGCCCCGGGCCGGTCTGACCGACGCCGTCACCCTGCACGACCGGCTCCAACGGATCGTCGTCGGCCGGATCCCCGGCATGCCCGAGGCCCCCGACGCACTGGTGAGGCTCCGCACCCGGTTGGCGGAGGCCGCCATCGCCTCCGTGCCCGGTATGGCGGGCAGCACCGACCGCGCCGACGCGGAGTCCCTGTTGCGGGTCGTCCGCATGGTCCAGGACCAGGCGGCCCTGCCGGGCGCCGTCGGCGTCCACCGACTGCTGTGGCAGTTGCGCTCGCTGCTCACCGAAGGGGGAGCGCTCGCCCAGGGCGCAGCCCTGGCCGCCCTGCTCCTGCTGGAGGCCACCGACCCCGGCGAGACGGCCGCCCGCCTGGCCGGATGGGCCGACGACGCCTCCGACGGCACGGCCCTGGCCCGCCGACTCACCGGCGCGCTGGTGGTGGCCGCCCCGGTGCTGGAGGCCGACCCCGCGCTCCTGGACACCCTCACCGAACGGGTGGAGGGCTGGGACGACCCCGGGTTCCTCACCCGCCTGCCCGCGCTGCGCGAAGGATTCGAGGCCCTGTCGAACGCGGCCAGGGGTCGCTTCCTGGACGCGATCACCGAACGCCTCGGTGAGGTGGACACCGACCTGACCGTGCCCCAGGCCCTGGCCGCGGCCCTCGCCGACGCCGACACCACCGCCCGCACCGCCGTGAACGCCCTCCTGCCGGCCTTCCTCACCGCCCTCACCGCCGGCACACCCACCTCCGGGGACACCGCCGGATCGGCCGTTCCGCCGGAGGGGGCCGACCCCGCCGCCCCCCGGACCGGGGGGTCCGCGCCGATGGATTCCGGTGCGGCGCCCCCTCGGCCGGCCGGGGAGGAGGATGCGGGGGACGGGGTGGACACGCCCACGGTGGAGAACATGGCGATTCCTCTCGGAACACGGACCGGATCCCTTTCAGTGTCGCCTGCGGAAACGGCCCCGAGCGGGTTGTCCACAGGCCCGGTTCCCGGGGAGCGCGCCATCGGCGCCGCCGACCGGTGGCGGCTCGTCCTGGGGCGCGAACCGCAAGGGGGCTCGGCCCCGGCGCGGCGTGCCGCCCGGGCCCTGGACGAGCTCTACGGACGCGGTCACGGCGAGGGATCGCACGACCCCACCGGCGGGCGGGGCCGCTCCGAACCCGCAGCCCGGGAATGGTCGGAGGAACTCCAGGCCCTGTTCGGCGTCGACGTGCGCGAAGAGGTCCTGGGCCGGGCCGCCGAACGCGGCCGCTCCGACGTCCTCGATCACCTCGACCCCGACACCGTCACCCCCTCGGTGGACCTCCTCGAACAGGTCCTCTCCTTGGCCGGCGCCCTGCCCGAGGCCCGATTGGTCCGGCTGCGCCCCCTGGTGAAACGCCTCACCGACCGCCTCACCGCCGAACTGGCCCGCCGCCTGCGCCCCGCGCTGTCCGGGCTGTCCGTCCCCCGGCCCACCCGCCGCCGGGGCGGTCGCCTCGACCTGGGACGCACCGTCCGCGCCAACCTCCACACCGTCCGCCCCGGGGCGGACGGCCCTCTGATCGTCCCCGAGAACCCGGTGTTCACCACCCGTGCGCGGCGCAGCGCCGACTGGCACGTGCACATCGTCGTGGACGTGTCCGGGTCGATGGAACGCTCCACGATCCACGCCGCCCTGGTCGCCGCGATCCTCCACGGCATGCCCGCGCTGAGCGTCTCCCTCACCGCCTTCTCCACCGAGGTCATCGACCTCACCGACCGGGTCCACGACCCCCTGGCCCTGTTGTTGGAGGTCTCCGTGGGCGGCGGTACCGACATCGGTGCGGGACTGGCCCACACCCGGGCGAAGGTGCGGGTGCCGAGCCGCACCATCGTCGCGCTCATCACCGACTTCGAAGAGGGCGGCAGCCTGTCGCGCACCCTTGGAGAGGTCCGGGCCCTGGCCTCGGCCGGCGTGCACCTGCTCGGCCTGGCCGCCCTCGATCACGGCGGCGCACCGGTGTACAACCGGGCGATCGCCGCGTCGTTCGCCGACGCCGGCATGCCGGTGGCCGCCCTGGGCCCCGAGCGACTGGCCGCGTGGATCGGTGAGAAGGTGCGCGGTTGACCACTCTGGAAGGACCACCGATGACCGACCGGCCCCGGATCGCCCCGGATCTGCTCGCCGCCCTGCTGGAGGCGGCCCCGGCCCGGGTACGCCGCAAACTCGACGCCGCGCCCCGCACCGCCGAGGGGTGGCCCTGGAGCGGCGGTGACGGAACGTGGACCGTCGCCGCCGGCGGTGAGACCGTCACTCTGACCGGAACCGATCTCACCGAACCCGGACACGTCGCCTGCACCTGCCTGCTCGGCCCGCGCTGCCTGCACCTGCTCGCGGTGGCGGGCCTGCTCGACGCCGTCGAGGACGACGGACCCGTCCCGGAGACGTCCTCGACGCCCCCCGCGTCCGCGTCCCCCGACCCCTTGACCGAGGTCGTCGAGGTCGATCCGGCAGGCCGGGCCGCCGCCCACGCCGCCTGGGACGCGGCGGCCCGGGTCCTCGCCGCCGGGGTGCGCTCCGCCGGTTCCGGCCGGCGCGCCGAACTCCTGCGCGCCTCCGCGCTGGCCCGCGCCGCCCACCTGCCTCGTCTGTCCGCCGCCTGCGTCGCGGTGGCCGCGGGCCCGCGCGACCACCCCACCCCGGCCTTCGACCTGTCCGCCTACGTCGCGGACCTGACCGACCTGCTCGACCTGTCCCTGCGCCTGGGCGGCGGCCCCGCCGGCGACCGGCCGCCCCCCACCCGGGCCGACGTGGGCGTGGCCCGTCGGGCCTACACCGAGGTGGGGTCGCTGCGCCTGTACGGCCTGGGCGGGGAACGCGTCGTCACCGCCTCCGGGTACGCGGGGGTGGTCACCCACCTCGTATCGGTGTCCGACGGCGCCCCCCGGTTGTGGCGGGTCGCCGACGTCGCGCCCGGTGACGCCGATCGGGTGACCGCCGCCCACGGCTCACGCGTCTCCTTCGGCGGCATCGCCCTGAGCCACCGCGACCTGGGGCGCGGCGCGCTGATCGCGCAGCGGGCGGGGGCCTCCGCGGACGGTCGGCTCAGCGGGATGTCGGCCACCACGGCCGCCACCATCGACCCGATCCCCTGGGACGAGGGGCCCTTGGCGGCGCTCTGGGAGCGCCCCTTGGCCGACCAGGTCGCCGACGCGCTGGCGGCCCTGGCCGCCCCCACCCGCCGCAGCGGGTCCGATCTGGTCTTCGCCGGGTTCTCCGTGGTCGGCCCCCACCCGGAGGGCGTGGAGGTCGTCGAGACCCGTGAGGGCCGCCCCCACGTGCTCGTCGCCGACGGCCCCCGGGACCCGCTGCGCGCCCGCAACCTGGCCCGGATCGGCCTGAACCGGGGAACGGTGCTGCGTGTCATGGCCCGCCCCGTCCCCGAACGCCCGGGCCGGTTGATCCCGCTCACCGTCTCCGGGCTCACGGGCCTGCCGGACACCCGGCGCGGCCGGCTCGACGTGTCCCTGGACACCCTGAAATGGGCGGATCCTGCTCCGGCCGCCCCGACTGCGGCTCCGGCACCGCTCCCGGTGCCGTCGCCGAAAGCCGAGGCGGCCCTGGCCCGGGTGCTGAGCCGATTCGCGGAGGCGGGCCGGGAGACGGTCTCCGTCGACACCGCCGCGATCGCCCGGCTGCGCGCCCACCACCTGCCCACGGGCGCCGACCTGCTCACCGCCGTGATCGCCGCCGCCCGTGAGCGCGTGCGCACGGTGACGGGGGAGTCGGTGGTGCCGTCCCCCGACGGGGCGGCCGTGGCCTGGCTGGCCGCGTCGACCTACCTGAACGCGGTCCGCGCCCGCCTGAACGCCCTGGCCTGGGCCGGGTGAACCGTGTCAGGGGCGTCGCCAGGCCAGTACCGCCGACCACACCGCCAGGCCGGTCAGCACCAGCGCCAACGGCACGTGCGCCTGGAGCGGACCGTAGGTGCCCAACGCCGCCTGCGGGAAGCCCACCAGGAAGGCCGAACCGCTGACCAGCAGCAACGTTCGGGGCGCTCCGGCGCCCCGGCCGGCGGAGTTCCAGTACCACAACGCCGTCAGCACCTGGAGCGCCGCCATCGCGTGCACACCGAACGCCCCGAAGTAGTGCAGCGGCAGGGCGTCGTGGTTGAACGTCACCAACTGCCCGGCCGTCGCCCCCTCCCACAGGATCGCGGCCAGGTGGGCGAGCACGGCGACGCGCACCGCCCACAGGGGTGTCGGTGTCGTGGTGGTCGTGGTGGTCCGGTCCATAGCGAGGCCTCTTTCGTCGATGGATACGGCGGACCCGGCCATTGTCCCCCCGACGAAGGCCTCCTTCCGTCCACAAGACGACACTGGCCGCATTCCGTTCCCAGGTCCCGCGCCCTTTTCCGCCCGTGAACCCCGCTACGATCGATGCCCATGTCCCGTCTCGACAGCAAGGCCGTGCTCCAGGGCCGCCGCTCCCGTCATTCGATGACCCTCTTCCTGGGCATCACCGTCAGCCTCGTGTGCATGGCGGGCATGCTCGTCTATCTGTGGCTCCTGGCCCTGGCCGGCGGTGCGGCCGCAGGGATCGACGGCGCCACCGGGTTCGTCATCGCGCTGATCGCGGCCGTCATCCCGGCCGGCATCCTGGTCCCGCTCATCCTCATGCTCGACCGCCTCGAACCCGAGCCCGGGTGGGTGCTGTTCTTCGCGTTCGTGTGGGGCGCGGGTGTGGCCGTCGTCGCGGCCCTGTTGCTCAACACCTGGGGATTCGCCAATATCACCGTCCCGATGTTCGGCCAGGAGATGGGCGACCTCCTGGGCACCTCTGTGGTGGCCCCCCTGGTCGAGGAGAGCGCCAAGGGTGCGGTGCTGCTCATCCTGCTGTGGCGGCGCCGCAACGAGATCGACACGTTCACCGACGGCGTCGTCTACGCGGCCATGGTGGCCGCCGGGTTCGCCTTCACCGAGAACATCCTGTACTTCCTCAGCGCCTTCTTCGAAGGAACCCTGGTCGCCACGTTCGCGATCCGGGGCGTCGTCGCCCCCCTCGGGCATCCGCTCTACACGGCGATGATCGGCATCGGTGTCGCGTACGCGGCGATGCGCACCGGTTTCCTCCGACTGCTCGCCCCGGTGGTCGGCTGGTTCTTCGCGGTCCTGTTCCACGGGATGTGGAACGGCGCGACCTACTTCGGCTGGACCGGTCTGGGCCTGGCCTACCTGGTGCTGTTCGTCGTGCTCCTGGGGATCCTGGCGCTGGCCGCCCACGACCGTCGCGGTCAGGTCCAGGCGATCTCCCACTACCTGCCGCCCTACATCTCCACCGGGTTGGTCACCCCGGCGGACATCACCATGCTCAGCACGCTCAAGGGGCGGCGCCTGGCACGCGAATGGGCGGCGCGCAACGCCGGTCAGAAGGGCCGTGAGGCGATGCGCGAGTACCAGTTGGCGGCGACGGAGCTGGCCCTGCTGCACCAGAAGCTGGACAGGGGGATCAGCCGGGAGGACTGGAAGGTGCGCCGCGACGCGTTCCTGGCCCTGATGCACGTCTCCCGGGACGCCTTCCTGGGCCGCGTCCCCCAGCCGTTGGCCCCGGGTTGGGCCGAGCGGCCGACGGACTCGGGGTTCCTACGCCGTGCGGACTTCGCGCACGTCATCGCCCAGGCGCGGGCTCAACAGGAGTACCTGCCACGGCATGGTCAGGGGCCGCGCTGAGCCCTTCGCCCGCCGGCGTCAGCCGGGTGGTGGAGAAGTACAGGCGCGAGATCGCGATCCAGGTCAGGGCCGAACCCAGGACGTGCAGGACGACCAGCACCTCGGGCAGCGCCATCGCGTACTGGACGTACCCGAGGACGCCCTGGGCGATCACCACGAGGAGCAGGAGCACCGTGCTCATCCGGGTGGGGCGGCCCGCTCCGGTGCGGAAGGCCAGGACGACGGCCAGGATCGCGCAGACCAGGGTGAGCCAGGCCAGCGCCGAGTGCACCCTGGTCACGGTCTCCAACGCGAACGCCCACCGGGGCGCGGCGGCGTCGCCGCCGTGCGGGCCCGTGCCGGTGACGACGGTTCCGGCGATCAGCAGCAGGAAGCCGATGACGACCAGGCCGATGCTCAGGGTGTGCAGCATGGGGTCGACCGAGATCCGCGGGGTGCCCTCGGGCTCGCGGGAGCGCACGTACAGCGCCACCGTGACGAAGACCATCACCATGGACAGCAGGAAGTGGGCGCCCACGGAGGCGGGGTGCAGGTCGGTCCACACGGTGATGCCGCCGACGACGCCCTGGCCCAGCACGCCGAAGGGGATGATCGCGGCCAGACGCACCAGGTCCCGGCGGCGCGGCGCGGCGCGCAGGAACGCCACGAACGTGATGACGGCGACCGCCAGGACGATGAAGGTCAGGGTCCGGTTGCCGAACTCGATGGCCGCGTTGAGCGCGGCGTGCCCGGTGTCGATGGGCACGAAGCTCTCGGGCGTGCACTTGGGCCACTCCGAGCAGCCCAGGCCCGAGGAGGTCACCCGCACGGTGGCGCCGGTGACGGCGATCCCGGCGTTGACGACGATGTTGCCCAACGCCCACAGCCGCAGCGATGTCGCGGTGGGGTTCCAGATGCTGCGGGAGAGCACGATCAGGGCCAGCACACCGGCGGCCGCGACGGCGATCTGCCATCCCCACAGGGGAACGCCGAGCAGGACGATGTCCTCCGCCGCCAACGGGGGGAGGGTGGCCACGGCGGACGCCGCGGAGACCGGGGAATCAGACATACGACAGAGCGTAGTACACGCTCCCGGGAGTTCTGACCCGACCCCGCCGACCATCACCACCTGCGCCGACGTCCTTCGGTCGGATCAGACGGAGGAGGCGGACGTACGGGTGGAGCCGGCGCTCGCCGCGATGACGCAGCCCACGGCCAGCCACTGCCACACCGTCAACATCTCGCCCAGCAGGATCAGGCCCACCAGGGCCGCGGCGGCCGGTTGCAGGCTCATCAGCACACCGAACACCCGTGGCGGCATCCGGCGCAGGGCGTTGAGCTCCAGGGTGTAGGGGACCACCGACGACAGCACGCCCACGGCGAGGCCGAACAGCAGCACCCGCCAGTCCAACAGCGACGCCCCGCCCTCGGCGATGCCCGCCGGGGCCATCAGCAGCGCGCCGACCACACTGGCGATCGCCAGCCCCGACGCCCCGTCGAAGCGCCGTCCGGTCGCGGCGCTCAACAGGATGTAGCCCGCCCAGGAGACGGCGGCCAGCACCGCGAACAGGATGCCCCAGGGGTCCAGGGAGCCCGATTCCAGGCCGAGCGCGACCACGCCGAGACCGGCCAGCCCCGCCCACAGCAGGTCGACCCGGCGGCGCGACCCCAGGACCGCGATGGCCAGCGGCCCCAGGTACTCGATCGTCACCGCGATGCCCAGGGGGATGCGCGCGAACGCCTGGTAGATGAAGAAGTTCATCATGGCCAGGGCGACGCCGTAGCCGACCACCACCAGCCAGTCGCCCCGGGTGTGGGCCTTCCACGCCGGGCGCACGACCAGGCCGAGCAGGACGGCGGCGGTCAGCAGCCGCAGCCACACCACGGCGGAGGGCGGCAGCACCTCGAACAGGTTCTTGGCCACGCCCGCGCCGGTCTGCACCGAGACGATACCGACGAGCACCAGCCACACGGGGGGTATCGCCTCCGCCGCGGTGCGCGGAGAGAACGGCGTCCTGGGAGTGGTCGGGGTGCCCATGGTCATTCATCCTATGTTTTCGGGCGCACGCTCCGTTTCCGTGGTCGTCCTTCCTCCGCCGCCCGCCCTCGTCCTTCGGTCCGACGCGGGAGCCGACACCGCCGCCCACAGCATCAGGGACCAGGCCAACAGGACGACGGACGGTTGCAGCAGGGTCATGACCAGTCCGTACACGGTCTGCTCCGCCTGATCGGTCAGGATCTGCGCCCCGATCCACAGGAACGGCAGGGCGGCGGCCGTCAGGTTGACCGCCAACGCCGCCCAGATCACGCCAGAACGGGCCGGGCGTCGCCACAGCACCAGGGCGCCGCCCACCACGAACAGGAACACGGGGGGACCGAGCAGGCGCACGGCCATGAACCAGGGCACTCCGAGGGCTTCCACGGGCGGCACTCTATCGAGAGCGCCGCCGCCGGCGTCCTTGTACCCGAGGGAATGCGCGCGAAAGGTGCAAAACGGTATGACATGCTTCGGTGTTGGACCGAACTCCGTAGAACACGGGAGAGCACCGCCCCATGTCCCGATCCCGCCGCCGCGCCGCCCCCCAGCCCGCAACGGAACGGTACGTCCCCCAATGGCCGGTTCTCGCCGGTGCCGTCGCCCTGGTCCTGGTGGCCGCCATCATCGGTTACATCGGCGGCCTGTTCGTCGCCGACGACGCCGAGGCGGGCGGTGGCGTGATCACCGTCTCGGGCGTCCTCGTCGAACCCCCGAACGCGCCGGAGGACGAACCCGAACCCTCCCCGGAGGCCTCCGAGGAACCGACCCACCCGGCCGGGATCGACCCCGAGGTCGTCTACGTCCTCCAGAACGTGCACGGTGACCGGGTCATGGACGTCGCCCAGGCCGCCACCCACAACGGCGCGCCCGTCCACCTGTGGGACCGCCACGACCAGGGCAACCAGCAGTGGCGCTTCGTTCCCCTCGACGATGGCTTCTACGAGATCGAGGGCATCGGCAGCGGCAAGGTCCTTGAGGTCTCCAACGTCGCGGACGAGCCGCCCACGGCCACCCTGCTGACGCCCACCGGGGCGGCCAACCAGCACTGGACCGTCGTCGACGTCGGCGGCGGTGTGATCCGCCTGATCAACCGGGCCACCGGAAACGCCCTGGAGGGCCAGGGCGGAGCCCCCGACAACGGGACCGCGGTCGTCCAGGCCGCCGACGGTGGGCACGCCTTCCAGCAGTGGCGCCTGATCCCCCTCGGTTGAGCCGGGACGGTCAGGCGAGCAGCAGCTCGTGGACCGTCTTCCAGCAGGTCTCGTCGGTGGCGCCCAGCAGCCCCAGCGCGTCGTCGTCGGGCCGGTAGACCGACCCGTCCGGGCGCCGGGCGACCCCGCCCAGTTCGCTCAGCAACAGCGCGCCGGGGGCGTGGTCCCACGGCAGGGTCCTGTTGAACAGCAGGAAGTCCTGCGAGCCCTCGCACAGCATCGGGTAGTCGACGGCGCAGCAGTGCGTGCCCCCGCCGATCTCGGCGAACCGGGGGAACGCCGCCTCGGCGCGCTCCCTGGTCTCCGGGGCCATGAATCGGCTCATCACCGCGCCGCGCATCTCCCCGGGGTCGGTCGGCGCCGCCTCCCGGCGCAGCCGCACCCCGTCGCGCCAGGCGCCCGATCCGTGTTCGGCGACGTAGGAGCGGTCCCACTCGGGCTGCACGATCCACGCCGCGACGGTCTCGCCGCCGCGCACCAGGGCGGCCATCACCCCGTACTCCCGCCGACCCTCGACGAAGTTGCGCGTCCCGTCCAACGGGTCGACCAGCCACACCACGGGCTCGGTGCGCACCGCCTCCAGCAGCGAGGGATCGGCGGAGGCGGCCTCCTCGCCCACCACGGGCACGTCCATCAGTTCGCGCAGCCGGGCCGTGATGACCTCCTCGGCCTCCCGATCGACGACGGTGACCAGTTCGCCGGGGGACTTCTCCATGACCTCGCCCTCGGCCAGGGAGCGGGCCCGGGGCAGGATGACCTCCCGGGCCGCGTCGCGCAGGATGCCGGTCACCGCGTCCATGTCGATCATGACCGCCATCCTAGGACTCCGCCCCGACACGCCCGTCGGCCCGGGTCCGTGTTCCACTCCCGTACCTGGACCGACACCGGACCGCCGCCGCACCCGCGCGAGCGGTCCCCCCGGTGTCCGTCCGCCCGCGCGGCGCCCGCCCTCATTCCCAGCGGAAGAGACGGGCGGCGAGGACCCCGCAGACGAGGGCCCACACCGTCAGGACGGCGAACGCGCCCAGGGAGGGAAGGGAACCGTCGGTCAGCAACGCCCGCAGACCCGAACTCAGCGCGGTGATCGGCAGCGCCGAGGCCATCGTCGCCAAGGCCGGCGGGAACGCGGTGATCGGGAAGAGCACCCCGCCCAGCCCCAGGAGCAGGATGTAGACCAGGTTGGCCGCGGCCAGCGTGGCCTCGGCCCGCAGCGTCCCCGCCATCAGCAGGGCCAGCGAGCTGAACGCGGCGGTCGCCAGCAGCACCAGGGCGATCGCCGCCGCCACGCCGCCGAGGCTCAGGGCCGGGTTCCACCCCAGGCCCAGCGCCACGGCGCACAGCACCGCGATCTGGATGGTCTGGACGCCCAGCACCGCCAGTGTCTTGGCGGCGAGCAGGCCGAATCGGGACAGGGGGGTGGCCCCCAGCCGCTTGAGCACCCCGTAACGCCGCTCGAAACCGGTACCGATGGCCAGCCCGGTGAACGAGGTGGACATGACCGCCAACGCCAGCACCCCCGGGGTGAGCGCGTCGACCCGCGAGCCCTCGCCGACGTCCAGGACGGAGGTGAGGCTGAAGCCGACCAGCAGCAGCACCGGGATGACCATGGTCAACAGGAACTGCTCGCCGTGGCGCAGCATGACCCGGAGTTCCATGCCGGCCTGCGCGCCGACCATCCGCCACATCGGCGCGGCTCCGGGCGCGGGCGCGAAAAGGGAGGGCCCGCCCGCCGGGCGCGCGCCGCCCGGGGCGGGTGCGGTGGTGCTGGAGGTGTGCTCGGTCATGATTCCCGCAGTTCCCGGCCGGTGAGTTCGAGGAAGACGTCTTCGAGGGTACGCCGTCGCACCCGCAGGTCCTCGGCCAGGACGTCGGCGGACGCGCACCAGGCGGTCACCGTGGCCAGGAAGCCCGGGCCCAGCGCCGCGGGGTCGTCGGTGCCGATGACGTACTCGCGTCGCCCCCCGACACCGTGGGCGGAGGAGATCCGGCTGCCGGCGGGCAGGGCGGCGCGCAGGGTGTCGGTGTCGATGGGGGAGGAGGTGGAGAAGCACACCTCACGGCGGCCGCCCGCCAGCTCCGCGGGGGTGCCCTCGGCCACGACCTCGCCCCGGTCGATGATGACCACGTGGTCGGCCAGCCGTTCGGCCTCCTCCATGTGGTGGGTGGTGAGGATGACGGCGACGCCGGCCTCGCGCAGTTCCGAGACCAGGTCCCAGGTGGCGATTCGGGCCTGGGGGTCCAGGCCGGCGGTGGGTTCGTCGAGGAAGACCAGTTCGGGGCGGCCGATCACGGCGCAGGCCAGCGACAGGCGCTGCTGTTGGCCGCCGGACAGGCGGCGGAACGGGGTGCGTCCCACCGAGGTCAGCCCCAGCCGCTCCAACAAGAGGTCGGGAGGGACGGGGGAGGCGTGGAAGGAGGCCATCAGACGCAGCCACTCGGCGGCGCGCGCGCCGGTGGGGACGCCACCGGACTGGGGCATGACCCCGACCCTGGGCTTGAGGGCGCCGGCGTCGGTGACCGGGTCCATCCCCAGGACCCGCACCCGACCGCCGTCGGCACGGCGGAAGCCCTCGCAGATCTCGATGGTGCTGGTCTTGCCCGCGCCGTTGGGGCCGAGGAGCGCGGTCACCGCGCCCCGGCGTGCCCGGAAGGTGAGGCCGGATACGGCGGTGGTGGCGCCGTAGCGCTTGACCAGATCGACGACCTCGACCGCGGCTGTGTCCATGGCTCCTGAGTTTACGTGCGCTCACGCGGGGCGTTCCACCGCCCGGCGGGCACCGGGTCCGGGGGCCGTTCGGGCGCATTCCTGTTCGTCCGTATCGTGGGATTCGCTTCTCGGTACGCGAGACGAACGATGCGCCTCCGGGTGACCTGAGCTTTTCCCCTCCGGGTTTCGGTGCGATGAACTCCCTGTTAGGCAAGCCTGACCTTCGTGACGAAAGGCATGAATGCGGGTTTGCCACGGTGGACTTATTTACGCCACACTGATGTTGTCTAAACCAGGAGCCGCAGTCCGAAGGAGGAAGGGGAACGTCGTGCCCGACGCCATCAACGTACCCCGGCCCCTGACCGGACCGGAGCGCGGTGCCGAGACCGGTACCCGTGCCCGTGTCGCCCGGCTCATTCTGGAGCAGGGTCCGATCACCGCCTCCGCGTTGGGGGAGCGGCTCGGTCTGACTCCGGCGGCGATCCGCCGCCATCTCGACAACCTGACCGGCGAGGGCATGGTCGAGGCCCGAGACGCCCGACCCCCGGGTGGCCGACGCGGCAGGGGTCGTCCCGCGCGCGTGTTCGCCATCACCGAGGCCGGGCGCGACGCCTTCGTCCACGCCTACGACGACCTCGCCACCAGCGCGCTCCGCTTCCTCGCGGAGGCCGCCGGCCCCGACGCGGTCGGGGAGTTCGCCCGCAGTCAGGTCGCCGACCTGGAGAGGCGCTACAAGCCGCTGCTCGACGCCGTTCCACCCGAACACCGCGTCCGGCTGCTGGCCGAGGCCCTGTCCAACGACGGCTACGCCGCCACCGCCGGCCGGGCACCGGCCCCCGGAGGCGGCGACCAGTTGTGCCAGCACCATTGTCCTGTCGCCCACGTGGCAGCCGAGTTCCCGCAACTCTGCGAGGCCGAGATCGAGGCCTTCTCACGGCTTCTGGGCACCCCGGTGCGCAGGTTGGCCACCATCGCCCACGGCGATGGTGTGTGCACCACGCACGTCACCCCTCGGGGTGAGGGGGCGGGCGGGGACGGCCACGCCCCCGCGACCACCAGCGCCCGCCGCACGGCGGGCGGAGGATTGCAACACCACAAGGACGTCTGAGTCCAGGAGGAGTCCGCGCATGACGTCTATCGCGCATCCCGAGCTCGAAGGGCTCGGAAACTATGAGTACGGCTGGGCCGACTCGGACAAGGCCGGGTCCTCGGCCCGTCGCGGTCTGAACGAAGAGGTCGTTCGCGACATCTCCGCCAAGAAGGACGAGCCGGAGTGGATGACCCGACTCCGTCTCAAGTCGCTCAAGCTCTTCGACAAGAAGCCCATGCCCCACTGGGGCGCGGACCTGTCCAAGATCGACTTCGACAACATCAAGTACTTCGTGCGGTCCACGGAGAAGCAGGCCACCTCCTGGGAGGAACTGCCCGAGGACATCAAGAACACCTACGACAGGCTGGGCATCCCCGAGGCGGAGAAGCAGCGTCTGGTCGCCGGTGTCGCCGCGCAGTACGAGTCCGAGGTCGTCTACCACCAGATCCGTGAGGACCTGGAGGAGCAGGGCGTCATCTTCCTGGACACCGACACCGCGCTCAAGGAGCACCCGGAGCTGTTCCAGGAGTACTTCGGCACGGTCATCCCGGCCGGCGACAACAAGTTCGCCGCGCTCAACACCGCCGTGTGGAGCGGCGGGTCCTTCATCTACGTTCCCAAGAACGTGCACGTGGAGATCCCGCTCCAGGCCTACTTCCGGATCAACACCGAGAACATGGGCCAGTTCGAGCGCACGCTGATCATCGTCGACGAGGGCGCCTACGTGCACTACGTCGAGGGCTGCACCGCGCCGATCTACAAGTCGGACTCGCTGCACTCCGCGGTCGTCGAGATCATCGTCAAGAAGAACGCCCGCTGCCGCTACACGACCATCCAGAACTGGTCGAACAACGTCTTCAACCTGGTCACCAAGCGCGCCGTCGCCGAAGAGGGCGCCACCATGGAGTGGGTCGACGGCAACATCGGTTCCCAGGTGACCATGAAGTACCCGGCCGTCTACCTGATGGGCGAGTACGCCAAGGGCGAGACCCTGTCCATCGCCTTCGCGGGCGAGGGTCAGCACCAGGACACCGGTTCCAAGATGGTGCACTGCGCGCCCAACACCTCCTCCACCATCATCTCCAAGTCGGTGGCCCGCGGCGGTGGCCGCGCCTCCTACCGGGGTCTGGTGCAGGTGCAGGAGGGCGCCCACAACGCCAAGTCCTCCGTCAAGTGCGACGCGCTGCTGATCGACACCATCAGCCGCTCGGACACCTACCCCTACAACGACCTGCGCGAGGACGACGCCGAACTCGCGCACGAGGCGACCGTCTCCAAGGTCAGCGAGGACCAGCTCTTCTACCTGATGAGCCGGGGCATGAACGAGGACGAGGCCATGGCGATGATCGTGCGAGGGTTCGTCGAGCCCATCGCGCGCGAGCTGCCCATGGAGTACGCGCTGGAACTGAACCGGCTGATCGAGCTTCAGATGGAAGGAGCGGTTGGTTAAGTTGACCGGCCCGAGCATCGAACCCAAGGCCCACAGCCATGGCCTCGGGGACATCCCGTTCTCCAAGCTCGCGACCCACGGGTCCTTCGACGTGAACGACTTCCCCGTCCCCAACGGCCGTGAGGAGGAGTGGCGGTTCACCCCGCTGCGCCGCCTCAAGGGCCTGCACGACGGTAGCGCCGTCGCCGACGGCACCGACGAACTCGACATCGACGCCCCCGAGGGCGTCACCGTCGAGACCGTCGGCCGTGACGACGCCCGTCTGGGCACGGCCGGTACCCCGGCCGACCGCGTCATCGCCCAGGCCTACTCGTCCTTCGAGCAGGCCACCGTGGTCACCGTCGCCCGGGGCACCGCCCTGGAGCGTCCGATCACGATCCACCGCCGGGCCCAGGGCGGCACCCGCTACGACCAGTTCGTCATCGAGGTCCAGCCGCTGGCCGAGGCGATCGTCATCCTCGACCAGAAGGGTACCGGCGTGCGCGCCGGCAGCGTCGACGTCCACGTCGGCGAGGGTGCCCGTCTGACCCTGGTCAGCCTCCAGGACTGGGACCGCGACGCCGTCGACGTCACCCAGCACAACGCCCAGATCGACAAGGACGCCACGTTCAAGTCGATCGTCGTCACGCTCGGCGGCGACCTGGTCCGCCTCTCCCCGAAGGTGGCCTACAAGGGGCGCGGCGGCAACGCCGAACTCCACGGCCTGTACTTCACCGGCGACGGCCAGCACCACGAGCACCGCTCGCTCATCGACCACAACGTCTCCAACACCCGCTCGCGGGTGGAGTACAAGGGCGCGTTGAGCGGCAAGGGCGCCCACGGTGTGTGGATCGGCGACGTCATCATCGGCGTGGGCACCACCGGGACGGACTCCTACGAGCACAACCGCAACCTCCAGCTCACCGACGACACCCGCGTGGACTCGGTGCCGAACCTGGAGATCTTCACCGGTGAGGTGGAGGGTGCCGGCCACGCCGCCGCCAGCGGTCGTCTCGACGACATCCACCTGTTCTACCTGCGCTCGCGCGGTATCCCGGAGGAGGAGGCCCGCCGCCTCGTCATCCGCGGCTACTTCCTGGAGCTCATCGGCCGCATCCCGGTCGAGGAGCTCGCCGAGGAGATCATGGTCAAGGTCGAGCGGAAGCTGGCCGCACATGAGTGACACCGGTCGCTGGGTGAAGGTCGCCGAGCTCGCCGAGATCCCCGAGGAGGGGGTCCTCGGGATCGAGACCGACGACGAGACGCCCATCGCACTGGTCCGGAGCGAGGGCGAGGTCTTCGCGCTGCGGGACGTGTGCTCGCACGCGGAGGTCCGACTGTCCGAGGGCGAGGTCGAGGACGGCACCATCGAGTGCTGGCTGCACGGTTCGTGCTTCGACCTGCGTTCGGGCGCGCCGATCAACCCGCCCGCCACTCGACCGGTCCCCACCTATGACGTGAAGATCGACGGCGACGACGTGCTCGTTTCGCTGGATGAGAAGAATTCCTGAGGCCTGAAATGACGAAGTTCGAAATCCGCGGTCTGCGCGCCGACGTCCTCATCGGTGAGGACGAGCGCAGCGAGATCCTCAAGGGCGTCGACCTCACCATCAACTCCGGTGAGACCCACGCCATCATGGGCCCCAACGGCTCCGGCAAATCCACCCTGGCCTACGCCATCGCCGGTCACCCGCGCTACGAGATCACCGAGGGCGAGGTCCTCCTCGACGGTGAGAACCTCCTCGACATGAGCGTCGACGAGCGCGCTCGCGCCGGCGTGTTCCTGGCCATGCAGTACCCGGTCGAGGTCCCCGGCGTGTCCATGTCCAACTTCCTGCGCAGCTCCGTGACCGCGGTGCGCGGCGAGGCTCCCAAGCTCCGCCAGTTCTCCAAGGAACTCCAGGGCGCGATGAAGGACCTGTCCATCGACTCGGCGTTCGCCGCCCGCGGCGTCAACGAGGGTTTCTCCGGCGGTGAGAAGAAGCGCCACGAGATCCTTCAGCTGGAGCTGCTCAAGCCGAAGATCGCGATCCTGGACGAGACCGACTCCGGTCTGGACGTCGACGCGCTGAAGGTCGTCTCCGAGGGCGTCAACCGCGCCAAGGAGAACAACGACCTGGGCGTCATGCTCATCACGCACTACACCCGGATCCTCAACTACGTGAAGCCCGACTTCGTGCACGTCTTCGCGCACGGGCGCATCGCCGAGTCCGGCGGCCCCGAGCTCGCCGACACGCTGGAGTCCGAGGGCTACGAGCGTTTCGTGAAGGTGGGCGCGTAACCCATGACCACGGTCCGCGAGTTCGGTGGGGCCGGTTCCGGCCCGCTCGACGTCGCGGCGATCCGGGAGGATTTCCCGATCCTCTCCCGGACCGTCCGTGACGGGCGCCCGCTGGTGTACCTCGATTCCGGGGCCACCTCGCAAAAGCCCCGTCAGGTGCTGGACGCCGAGCGTGAGTTCTACGAACGCCACAACGCGGCGGTGCACCGTGGCGCGCACCAGCTCGCGGAGGAGGCGACCGACGCCTACGAGGCGGCGCGTGAGACCATCGCCCGGTTCATCGGGGGCGACGTCGGCGAGGTGGTGTTCACCAAGAACGCCACCGAGGCGATCAACCTCGTGTCCTACGCGATGGGCAACGCCGCCACGGCCGACGAGGGGCTGCGCCGCTTCCAGGTGGGGCCCGGCGACGAGATCGTCGTGACCGAGATGGAGCACCACGCCAACCTGGTGCCCTGGCAGGAACTGTGCCGTCGTACCGGGGCCACCCTGCGGTGGTTCCCGGTGACGGCCCAGGGCCGGCTGGACCTCTCGGACATCGACGAACTGGTCAACGAGCGCACCAAGGTGGTCGCCTTCGCCCACCAGTCCAACGTGCTGGGCACCGTCAACCCGGTGGCCGACATCGTCGCCCGGGCCCGAGAGGTCGGTGCCCTGACGGTGCTGGACGCCTGTCAGTCGGTACCGCACATGCCGGTGGACGTGGTGGCGCTGGGCGTGGACTTCCTGGCCTTCTCCGGGCACAAGATGCTCGGTCCCAACGGCATCGGCGTCCTCTGGGGGCGCCGGGAGCTGCTGGAGGCCATGCCGCCGTTCATCACCGGCGGGTCCATGATCGGCGTCGTCCACATGGAGTACTCCACGTGGGCCGAGCCGCCGCAGCGGTTCGAGGCCGGTGTGCCGATGGCCCCACAGGCGGTCGCCCTGGCCGCGGCCTGCGACTACCTGTCGGCCGTGGGCATGGAGCGGATCGCCGACCACGAGCACACGCTGGTGGAGTACGCGCTCAAGGAGCTGGACGCCGTCGAGGGGCTGCGGATCGTCGGCCCCACCGAGGCCGTCGACCGCGGCGGCGCGGTGTCCTTCGAGGTGGAGGGCATCCACCCGCACGACCTCGGGCAGGTGCTCGACGACCGTGGGGTGGAGGTCCGGGTGGGTCACCACTGCGCCTGGCCCCTGCACCGCAAGTTGGGCGTCATCGCGTCCACCCGGGCGTCGTTCTACCTCTACAACACCACGGAGGACGTGGACGCGCTCGTGTCGGCCGTCAAGGTCGCGCAGGAGTTCTTCGGAACCCGGGGTTAGGGCCGCGCACCCGAACCCCGACACGACGCGACCCCGGAACGAGGAACACCCTGACATGCAGCTGGACGCGATGTACCAGGAGATCATCCTGGACCACTACCGGAACCCGCACCACAAGGGGCTGCGGGAGCCGCACAACGCCGAGGCCCACCACATCAACCCCACCTGTGGGGACGAGGTGACGCTCCGCGTGGCGCTGACCTCGGCGGAGGGGAGCCTGCTGGACGACCGCGCGGTCGTCAGCGACGTCTCCTACGAGGGCATGGGCTGCTCGATCAGCCAGGCCAGCACCTCGGTGCTGACCGACCTGCTGATCGGACGCACGGTGGCCGAGGGGATGCGGACCCTGGAGGCATTCACCGAGCTGATGCACTCCAAGGGCAA
Source organism: Nocardiopsis sp. N85 (assembly GCF_028882275.1). GTDB lineage: Bacteria > Actinomycetota > Actinomycetes > Streptosporangiales > Streptosporangiaceae > Nocardiopsis > Nocardiopsis lambiniae. Next base: position 50,484 of record NZ_JARBUT010000015.1, on the reverse strand, counting down.
GGGCGAACCCGACGAGGAGGTCCTGGAGGACGCGGTGGCGTTCGCCGGGGTGTCCAAGTACCCGGCCCGGATCAAGTGCGCCCTCCTCGGATGGATGGCGTGGAAGGACGCGGTGTCGCAGTCCCTGGAGAAGGAAGGCGTTTGACCCGATGAGCGAGAACGAGACCACCACGACCGAGGCCGCGCCGGCCGAGGTCCCCCTGTCCCCCGAGGCCGAGGCGCTCGTCGAGGAGATCGCCGAGGCGCTCAAGGACGTCATCGACCCCGAACTCGGCGTCAACGTCGTCGACCTGGGACTGCTGTACGGGGTGAACGCCGACGACGCGGTGATCACCCTGGACATGACCTTGACCAGTGCCGCCTGCCCGCTCACCGACGTGATCGAGGACCAGGCCGTGAGCGCGCTGGACGACTTCGAGCGCGAGGTCAAGATCAACTGGGTCTGGATGCCGCCGTGGGGTCCGGACAAGATCACCGACGACGGTCGTGACCAGCTGCGCATGCTGGGCTTCAACGTTTAGAGGTCGTTCGACGGCGACGGGCCGGGCACCCTTACGGGGCCCGGCCCGTCGCCGTGTCAGCGCACCCGTTGTGTGACGGCGATGCACCCCAGGACCACGAGGGCGGCGGGCAGGGCGAACGGGTCTATGCGCTCGCCCAGCAGGAGGGCCGCCCACACCAGGGTGAGCAGGGGCTGGGCGAGCTGGATCTGCCCGGCCCGCGCCACGCCGATCAGGCCCATCCCGCTGTACCACGGCACGAATCCGCCGAACTGGCTGACCAGGGCGAGGTAGGCCGTTCCGGCCAACGCGGAGGGGGTCGGCTCGGCCGGTTCCAGGGCCAGGGCGAGGGCGGTGGCGGGCAGGGTGAGGGGAAGCGCCAGCACCAGGCCCCAGGCGATCACCCGCCAGCCGGGCAGCGCTACCGACAGTCGTCCGCCCTCGGCGTACCCGTAGGCGCAGGTGAGCAGGGCGCCGAAGAGGAAGAGGTCCCCGAGCCCGGGCGCACCGCCGGTCCGGACGAGGGTGAACCCGGCGACCGCCGCGGCACCGACACCGGCGGCGGCCCAGAACGCGGGGGAGTGGCGGACCCCGCCTCGGACGGTGGCGAGGACGGCGGTGGTCACCGGCAGCAGTCCGACGACGACGGCGGCGTCGCCCGCCCCGGTGCTCCCCAGCGCCAGTGAGGACAGCAGCGGGAACCCCACCACGCAGCCCGCGGCGACCGCCGCCAGTGCGGGCAGCTGCGCGCGGGTGGGCAGTGGGGCGCGGACGGCGGCCAGGCACCCGGCGGCGATCAGCCCGGCGACCGAGGCCCGCAACACCGCCGTGGTCCACGGGCCGAACCCCTCCAAGGCCAGCGCGGTGGCGGGGAGGGTGAAGGAGAAGGCGGCCACCCCGAGGAAGGCCAGAACGGCGCCGTTCGGAACCGCTACCGAAGATGAGGTGGTAGCGCTATCGTCTAATCTCATGAACAAGGGTAGCAGTGACCGTGATCTGGCCGATTTCTTGCGCCGGGAGTTCGAGCGCTACGCTCCGGGGGAGCGGTTGCCCGCCAGCCGGTCCTTGGTGGAGCGGCACGGAGTGGGACCGGGGACCCTGTCCCGGGCGATGGCCCGCCTCGTCGCCGAGGGGCTCGTGGTCACCCGCCCCGGCGCGGGTTCCTTCCGGGCCGGAGAGCCGGTCCGCCGACTCGCGCGGGACACCTCCTGGCAGGAGGTCGCCCTGGACGCGGTGCCCGAGGCCGGCGGGATCCCGCGCAGTGTGGACGACTCCGGGCTCACCGCGACCTTCGCCCCCGCCCCGCCCGGGGTGATCTCCCTGCACGCCGGCTACCCGCACGCCTCACTGCGCCCGGACCGGGAGCTGTCCGCCGCCGTGACCAGGGCCGCCCGCCGACCGGGTGTGTGGGGGAGCCCGCCCTGGGAGGGGGTGACGGAGCTGCGCGACTGGTTCGCCCGGGAGATCGACGGGGCGTCTCTGGACGCCTCGCACGTGCTGGTGACGGGGGGCGGGCAGAGCGCCCTGGCCACCGCGCTGCGGGCCCTGGCCCCGCCCGGGGCGCCGGTCCTGGTGGAGTCGCCGACCTACCCGGGGCTGCTGGCGGTCGCCCGCGCCCTGGGCATGCGTCTGGTTCCGGTCCCGGTGGACGAGGACGGGTTGCGGGTGGAACTGCTGGTCGAGGCGTTCGCCGGCACCGGTGCCCGGGTGCTGGTGTGCCAGCCCCTGTTCCACAACCCGACGGGCGCGGTGCTGGCACCGGAGCGAAGGGCCGGGGTGCTGCGCGCCGCCCGTGAGGCGGGCGCGTTCGTGGTGGAGGACGACTTCGCCCGGCGGCTGGCGCACACCGACGCCCCGCCGTCGCCGCCGCCCCTCATCGCCGACGACCGACACGGGACGGTGGTGCACGTCCACTCGCTGACCAAGGCCACCTCCCCCGGCCTGCGGGTGGGCGCCCTGGCGGCGCGCGGTCCGGTGCTGCGCCGACTGCGCGCCGTCCAGGTGGTGGACTCCCTCTTCGTGCCCCGGGTCCTCCAGGAGACGGTCCTGGAGCTGGTGGGCTCCCCGGCCTGGGGACGGCACCTGCGGGCGCTGTCCGAGGGGCTGACCCGGCGGCGCACGGCGGTGGCGGCCGCTCTGCTGGAGCGGGCGCCACTGGTGGAACCGGTGCTCCGACCGGGCGGCTACCAGGTGTGGGTGCGCCTGCCCGACGGTACCGATGAGGACGCCGTCGCGGGGACGGCCCTGCGCGCCGGGGTGAAGGTGGCGGCCGGGCGGCCGTTCTTCCCCGGGGAGCCGCCCGCGCCGTACCTGCGGCTGGCCTTCGCCGACACGTCGGGTCCGGAGGAGGCCGCCGAGGGGGTGCGGCGGCTGGCCGGGGCGCTGGCGGGGCTCTGAGAGGCGGGGACGGAGCGGGGACGTCCCGCGCCTCCCCTGAGCGGTCCCCGTCCCCCGGCTGTCCGGTCGCGGCGCTCGTCGCCCGCCCCTGGGGGCGGAGGGTGGGCGACGGCGTCGACGCGGCGACCGCCGGGCCTCGAACCCGGTTCCCGCGCCCCGTGCGCCCCGGCACGAGGCGGAGCGGCGACCGCCGTGCCTCCTTCCGCCCGTTCCCGTTCCCCGGGCGCGAGAGAGCCGTGGGCCGCTCTCGGCGGGCGGTGGCGGGTGGCGGGTGGGCAGGAGGGCGGCGGAGGTTCGGGGGCACGGTTCAGAAGGGACCGCAGGCGTCGGTGAGCCCGGCCAGCGCGTGGACCTCCACCGCCACCTCCTCGGGGGACTCGACGGGTCGGCTGAAGGACAGTCGGACGTCGTGGTCGCCGTCGGGGGCCTCGAAGCGCAGGGTCATGCCGTAGCGGTCCACCCCCAGGGGGCGCGGCCGGGACAGGGGGACGGGGGCGGGGCAGGCCCCGGCCAAGGCCATGAGCAGGTCCGGGTGGTCCTCCTCCAGGTGACGCAGCCAGGGGCCCTCCCAACGGCCCAGCGGGTCCGGCAGGGCCCGGACGAACTCGTCGGTGCCGAGCAGGTGACAGCCCTCGGTGTCGGAGTGCACCACCAGGTAGGGCTCCAGGACGACCATGGTGCGGCCGTGGCCGATGTCGAGCAGGCGCTCGTCGGGGTCGTCGCGGATCAGCCGCAGGGCGCGCATGCGCGCCGTCGCCTCGTCCAGGGCGGTGAGGGTACCGCTGATCCACAGCAGGGAGCGCGTGGGGTCGCGCAGGGCGACGGCGCCGGTGTCCGTGAACTCCACGGTGGCCGCGGTGCGCCCCCGGGCCATCTCGTCCAGCAGGTGATGGCGGTCGGGGAGCAGCAGGCTCACCGTGCCTCCGGGGTGCACGTGGCAGGCCGGGTCGACGAGGTGGAGGGTGCCGCCCTGGGTCGTGACGGTGGCGGGGTTGGGTCGGGACAGGACCGCGCGGGCGCGCTCGGCGGGCGAGGGGGCCAGGTGTCGGGAAGTGTGCAGGGGAACCACCTCAACTGTTATTAGGTAAGGCTAACCTACAAGAATGGTGAGGTGGAGGGAAAGCCCCGGAGGGTAAAAAAACGGGCCCCCGGCCGGGGGCCCGGGGCCTTCTCACCGTGGGTTCAGTGCGCGGCGAACAGGCCGGCGCGCAACTCTCCCGCGATGTCGTTGTCACCGCGTCGGGTGAGCAGTTCGACCAGCGACGGCGGATCGGTGGGGGCCCGCTCGTCGCTGTCGGTGATCCGGCGGGACAGGATCTTCAGCGCCTCCTCGGTGGAGGCCGGGGCGGTGTACCCGCTCAGGTGCAGAGCCCGCGCGGTCGGCGAGTAGTTGCTGAGATCGGTCGCGGGCAGTTTGCGCGCGTCCAGTCGGTCCCCGGACACCGTGATGAAGACGCGGTCGCCGGGCTGGGCCGCCTGCCGGCGCAGCAACGGCCGCAGGGAGTCGAACGCGGGCTGGTCGCGCCAGACCAGGACCAGCAGGTCCGCGCCGGGCGCGGTCAGGCACAGCAGACGGCCGGGCTGGAGGCCCAGGTGCGCGGCGTACCCCGGGGGCACGGCCACCGGGGCGCCGTTGAGGTGGTCGGCGGTGATGTCGATGCGGTGCCACCAACGGCCGTCGGGGGCCCGGAAACAGCGGGCCGCCATGGCCGGGTCGCCGGGCAACGACCGCCCCGCGGCGCCGGGGGACGCCAGGGGCGGTGCCGCGATCGGCGCCGGGGCCTGAGGCATCCGGTGGACGTCCGGCTCCGTCGGGAAGGACGCGCCGGGGGCGACGGGCCGTTGCTCGGCGGCTTCCGCCACCGAGCCGTCGAGGCGACGGCGGATCGGCAGGCCGTTCTCCGTGGTGGCCCCCGAGTCCTCCGGGGTGGTGTGCCCGGGGTGCCCGCCGGGCGCCTCCAGCGGCACGGTCGGGTCGACGATCACCTGTCCGTCCTGAAGGCTCACCCCGGGCGTGCTGAGCAGCCAGGCGCGCAGTTCCTGTTGCCGGATGCCGATCCGGCCCAGGCGGATGCCCGCCTCGGTCAGGCCGGGGCCGTCCCCCAACAGCTCACGGGTCTGCCACCGCAGCCGGCCCGGGTCGTCGGCGATGAGCCAACCGTTGTGCATACGGCGGTCGGTGAACAGGGTGATGACCACCCGCCACAGGGGCGTGTTCAGGGTCGGCACGTCCACCGGGTGGTCGGGGTGGGCGTTGATCAACCGATCGATCGTGGTCGCCGAACCCAGTTGCTCCGACAGGTCCCGCAGGTGCTTGGTGATGGGCGCGCCCTCGGGCGAGTTGAGCCACCGCAGCAGGCGTTCCTCGACCTTGCGCTGGGCGCCGCGGATCTCGGTGACGTCGACCGCGATCTGTTCGGAGAGCACCCGGATGCTGATGGGGTCGGTGGCGAACAGCCGTTCGGCGGCCACCGTGCGCTCCAACTCGGGCCAGGAACGGAACATCTCCTCGACCATGTCCACCAGGGGATGCTCGCCCAGGGCGGGTGCCGGGGGCCGTTCCTCCGGCTCGGTGCGGTGCTTGGGAGGTCCGAAGCTGGGTCTGCGCAGGGTGCGTCCCGGGCCCAGCAGCGAACTGCGGAACTGCGAGCGCAGGTCGCCCACCCCGGTGGCCGGGCCGGCGGCCTCGGCACCGAGCTCCGAACCGGGGATCATCGCCGCGGAACTGACCATGGCGATCGCCGGTGGTGCCTCGTGCCCGTTCACCGCGAGGGCGACGGGTTCGTCCTGTTCCCCGGCGCGCTGGGCGCGCAACGCCCGGAGGGTGCGGATGGCCCGGGTGGCCGGGGTCTGCGGCGGCGTCGAGTCGTTTCCGGCCCCCTCGAAGGCCACGTCGTGCTCGGCGCCGGTGGCGTTGGTGAGGTAGTCCAGGGCGTTGTGCACGTGTTCGGGTGCGGAGTCGGGCAGCCAGTGCGCGATGGTGCGCACCGCCTCCAACATCAACGCGGGGGAGGGGGTGGGGCCGCCGGGCAGTTCCCCGCAGGGGCGCAGGGCCCGCCAGGCCACGGTGCTCACCACGTCCATGAGACGGCAGTCGCCCAACGGCCACTCACCGATCTCCTGGGGCGGACTGGAGATCAGGCGTTCCCAGTCCCCCGCGGTGGACACGACGGCGCTGCGCACCGGTTCGGCCAGGTCGGCGCATTCCACGACCTGGGCGCGCAGGTTCGGCAGGAACTCGCCCAGGGGGATGTGTCCCCACTGCTCCACGGCCAGACGCGCGATCCCGTGCGCCAACCAGGGCGGTCCGGCGATCTCCAGGACCCGGGCTACCGGCAGCGAGTGCCACCAGCCGTCGATCAGCCGGTCATGGTGGAGTAGGGGTGCCACATCCGGCGACTTCGACCATCGCAGCGCGGGCGCGAGGTCGACGAGGCAGATCGGAGAGACGGCGTTCATCCGCTGGGGACCTCGACCTCCTGGTGTCTGCACGTGAATTGGGGAGGAACCGCACGGGCCTTCGGTTCGATGCACCACAGTACGCGCCCTTCGCCCGCGGGGGAGCCCGGACCGGAAGAAGGCCGGGGCGCCACGGGTGGGCACGGCGGGCCGGGGGACAGAGGTGCCGTGAGCACTTCCGGAGATCGTACGTCCCTTGACGCCACATGGGTAGCCCCGGGCCGTCCCGCTCCGCGCGGAGAACCTCCCGCCCGCGGCGCACCGGTCACCTTTCCTCGGGACTTTCGCCACGTGGAAGCACATCGTGGTGTGATCCACCTCATAAGGTGTATTCGGCTTTTCCGTTTTCCCTCGGGCGTTGTCCTTCACGGAACCTTCACACGAGGGTGCGCGTCCCACGACGGCGACGGGCCCGGTGAAGTCGTTGGCGCGCACGTGGGGGACACGGGCCCGAGGTCCTCCGCGGCAAGCACGAACATGTCGGGCCCGGGTATGCTGGAGGGGCACTGTCCTCGCCCGAACGACCATTCGAGCCGGCGGCCGCCGAGCGGCCACAGGGGTCGATGGTGTTTCGGAGACGGGGGGCGACCCACCGCGACCCGTGCCAGGATTCCGTACCCGCGCACCCTACGGCGCCCAGTCGGCGTGGGACGGTCGAGCCGGATGATTGGTTGACGTGACAGACCTTGAGATGAATCCCCCCGTGGCCGCTCCCGTGCACAGACCGGCTCCCATCCGGTCCTATGTGGCGATCGGTGACAGCATCACCGAGGGGATGGAAGACGACAGCGGCCCCGGCGGCCAGTACCGCGGCTTCGCGGACCGACTCGCCGAACACCTCGGTCAGGTGACCGCGGACTTCCGCTACGCCAACCTGGGCGTGCGCGGTCGGCGCATGCACCACATCTTCGGTGAGCAGCTCGACCGGACGCTGGAGTGGAAGCCCGACCTGGTCACCGTCCTGGCCGGCGGCAACGACGTCCTGCGCCCCGGTACCCGCCTCGACGAGCTGGCGGAAGAGTTCGAGGGGGGCATCCGTCGGCTGCGCGACGCGGGCATCCGCACCGTCATCCTCTCCGGTCACGACACCGGTTGGATCCCCGTGTTGCGCTATTACCGCGGCCGCATCGCCGTGTTCAGCATGCACATGCGCGCCATCGCCGAGCGCACCGGCACCGAGATCGTCGACATGTGGGCGCTCAACGCGCTCACCGACTCCCGGGCCTGGAGCGAGGACCGGCTCCACCTCAACGGCACCGGTCACCAGATCGTCGCTGCGCGCCTCGCCGACCTGCTGGGCTTCCCGATGGGACCGCGCGACTCCTGGGCCGACCCGTGGAGCACCCCGCCCCAGCAGCTGCCCGCCATCCTGCGCCGTAGGGAGAACCGCCGCTGGGCCCGCCAGCACCTGGTGCCCTGGCTGCGTCGCCGCGCCATGGGCCGCTCCTCCGGTGACGGCCTGCTGCCCAGACGGCCCGAGCTCGATTACCTCAACGACGAGGAGACGCGCGCGCGGATCGCCGCGGCCATCGCCGAGGGTCACTCCCCGCTGCCCACCATCGAGGACGCCTCCGAACCGCCGACCAACAGCCCGTCCGGCGTCAAGGGTCCCGAGCCCCGGCGCTGACGCCGACCCCACGCCCCGCCCCGGCGCCCCGGCGCGGGGCGGCGCCGTCTCCGGCGCTCCGGTCGCGCGCTCTCCGGCGGTTCAGCTGCGCGACAGGGACTGGATGAGGTCGCTGATGTGCACCACGCCCAGGCACTGGCCGTAGGTGTTGACCACCACGAGATCGTCGTAGACCCGCTCGGTGTCCCGACCCGCGACGCTCAGCGCCGCGATCGCCGACATCCACGCCGGGACCGTGCGCGGTGGCTCCGCCAACCGGATCGCCGGTCGCTTGGCGTGCAGGGCGTGCCCGTAGCGCCCGGTCACCGACAGCAGGAACCGGGTCCGGTCGATCACGCCCACCGGGCGCTCCCGGTGGTCGATGAGGATGACGCTGTTGAGCGCCTTGTCCCCGGTGAGCGCCTCCAAGGCCTGTTCGGTGGTGGTGTCGGCGTCGAACCCCACCGGCGGGACCATGAACTCGGTGACCCGGGGCCCGTCGTCCTCCGCCCGATCCTGGCCGACGGTCGGCTCCGGTACCGGGGTGACCCGCTCCCCGGGGCGCCAGACCGGGGCGGCGAAGAACGGACCCGTGCCCACCCTTACCCCGCACCGGCGCAACCGCACGACGTCGTCGGCGGTCTCCACCCCCGACGCCATCGCGTACACGCCGCTGCCCCGACCGATCCGGGACAGACCCTCCACCACCGTGGCGTGCCGGTGGTCGGTGGCCACCCCCGAGACGAGGTTCGGGTCGATGCGCATCAGGAACGGCGCGGCCTCCACGACCAGGTCGGGTCGCACCATCGCCGTGCCGAAGCCGCATCGGAAACCCGCGTTGCGCAGTCGGGCCACCCCCGAGACCACGATCGAGCGGGGCAGGTCGGCCAGTTCGGCGCCGAGCATGAACGTGATGTCGCGGGGGCGCCGCCCGGCCCGCCGCAACAGGCTCTCCACCAGGCCGACGAAGCCGTTCCCGGCCATCAACGTGCGCGCGGGCAGCGGCAGCACCAACGGCAGCAGGCTCTCGGTGTCGGCGGACTCGCGGACCAACGACAACAGCCATTCCGCGATCGCCTCGATCTCGGGGACGGTCGTCTCGTGCGGACCGCCGCCCCGAGCGCCGGACGGAGCGGGGGAGACGATCTCGACGGCCACGACGGCCCCCGAGTCCAGGTCGACGATCGGCTGGAAACCCAGGGGCGGTCGGGTCGAACGCGGCGCGGGAGCGGCCGGCAGGGGGCCGGTCACCGTGGGGGCATGGTGAGAACGCGCTGTGGTCACCCCTTCATGGTGGCGGGGGGCCGGACCGACATGAAGCTCTTTTCAGCGCTGTTCAGCTCACCTTCACAGGCCGTTGGGACGCCCGTCCCCGGCTCCCCGCCGTACACGGACAAGGGCCCCGCCGTGCGGCGGGGCCCCGAGAGTCGTACGACGGACGTCGGCTCAGGCGCGGCGGAAGACCACGGCGACGTTGTGACCGCCGAACCCGAAGGACTCGTTGATCGCGGCCACGTCGCCACCGGGCATGTCCCGGGGCTTGTCGCGGACGATGTCCACGACGACGTCCGGGTCCAGCTCCTGGATGTTGATGGTCGGCGGGATCCGACCGTCGTGCAGCGCCAGGATGGTCGCGATCGACTCCACCGCGCCCGCGCCGCCCAGCAGGTGACCCGTCATGGACTTGGTGGAGGTCACCGCGACCCGGTCGGTGGCGGAGTCGCCCAGGGCGGACCGGATGGCGCGGGTCTCCCCGACGTCGCCCGCCGGGGTCGAGGTGGCGTGCGCGTTGACGTGCACGATGTCCTCGGGCCTGAGGTCGGCGTCGGCCAGCGCCTGGGTGATGGCGCGGGACTGGCCGGCGCCCTCGGGGTCGGGCTGGACGATGTCGTAGGCGTCGTTGGTGTAGCCGACACCGGCGGCGTGGGCGTACACCCGGGCGCCGCGCTTGGCGGCGTGCTCGGCCGACTCCAGGATGAGGATGCCGGCGCCCTCGCCCATGACGAAACCGTCGCGGTCCTTGTCCCACGGGCGCGACGCCGTCCGCGGGTCGTCATTGCGGGTGGACAGCGCGCGCATCGACGCGAACGAGGCGATGTTGAGCGGGTGGATCGCCGCCTCGGTGCCGCCCGCGATGACCACGTCGGCGCGGCCCGCGCGGATCATGTCGACGCCGTTGGCGATGGCCTCGGCACTGGAGGCGCAGGCGCTGACCGGGACGTGCGAACCGGCGCGGGCGGTGTACTCCAGGCTGATGGCGGCGGCCGGGCTGTTGGGCATGAGCATGGGCACGGTGAAGGGTGACACCCGACGCCAGCCCTTCTCACGGAAGGTGTCGTACTGCTCCAGGATGGTCAGGATGCCTCCGATGCCGCTGGAGACCACCACTCCCAGACGGAGCGGGTCCACATCCGGCGAACCGGCGTCGGCCCAGGCCTCCTCGGCGGCGATGAGCGCGAACTGCTGGGTGCGGTCCAGCCGGCGCATGCGCGGCTTGGGGAGCTTCTCCGAGGGCTCCTGCGCGATGCGCCCGGCGAAGTGGACGGGGAGGCTCTCGTGCCATTCCTCGGGCAGCGCTGTGATGCCGGAGCGGCCGTCGAGGAGCGCGGACCATGTGGTCGCGACGTCCCCCCCGAGCGGGGTGGTGGCGCCGAGGCCGGTAACGACGACATCGGTCTTTGCCATGATCCGATCGCCCTTCTCGTGGGTCGTTCCCGGCTACGGGCCGGGGGGTGGCGGATGACGGGGGAGGGCCGGCGTGATGCACCGGAGGACGGGCCGCCGGGTCGAGGTGGTGACCCGGCGGCCCGGACGCGCTACTTCTGGATGAAGGTGATGACGTCCTGGACCGTCTTGAGGTCCTTGAGCTGCTCGTCGGGGATCTCGACGCCGAACCTGTCCTGGGCGGCGACGGCGATCTCCACCATGGACAGCGAGTCGATGTCGAGGTCGTCCACGAAGCTCTTCTCCGGGGTGACCTCGGAAGGCTCGGTGCCGACGATCTCCTCGATGATCTCGCCGAGGCCTGCCAGGATCTCCTGCTCGCTGTGAGCCATGTCGTTCTTCTCCTTGATCACTGTTCGATGTCCGGGATGCGGTCCTCATCGGACCCTCGGTCGTACGTCAGGGGATGCGGATCACCTGTGCGGCGTAGACCAGCCCCGCGCCGAAGCCCAGGGTGAGGACGGTGCTCCCCGAAGGGAGTTCCCCGCGTCCGATCATGCGCGAGAGCGCGAGCGGGATGGACGCGGAAGAGGTGTTGCCCGCGGTGACGATATCGCGGGCCACGAGTGCCTGGGGCGCGCCCAGCTTCTTGGCGATGGATTCGATGATCCGCAGGTTGGCCTGGTGCGGGACGAAGGCGGTGAGCTCCTCGGGGGCCACGCCCGCCCGCTCCAGGGCCTCCAGTCCGGTCTTGTACAGCTCGGTGGTGGTCCAGCGGAAGACCGCCTGTCCCTCCTGCCAGAGGTACTTGTGGTCGCGCAGGTGGATCCTGTCGGCGCGCTCGCCGGAGGAACCCCACACCACCGGGCCGATGCCGTTGTCCTCGGAGGCCGAGACCACGGCCGCGCCGGCGCCGTCGGCGAAGATCACACAGGTGGAGCGGTCGGTCCAGTCCACCCAGTCGCTGAGCTTCTCCGAGCCGATGATCAGCGCGTTGCGGGAGCTGCCGGCGCGCACCATGTCGGCGGCGATGCCCAGGGTGTAACAGAACCCGGCGCAGGCGGCGTTGATGTCGAAGGCGCCCGGGGCGACGATGCCCAGCCGGGCGGCGACGGTCGCGGCGGTGTTGGGGATCTGGTCCTGCACGGTGCAGGTGGCCACGATGACCAGGTCGATGTCCTCCGGGGACAGACCGCTCGCGGCCAGGGCCTTGCCGCCGGCCGCCACGGCCATGCTCGCCACGGTGTCCTCGGGACCGGCGATGCGCCGCTCCTTGATGCCGACACGGCTCTGGATCCACTCGTCGTTGGTGTCGACCCGCGCCTCAAGGTCGGCGTTGGTGACGACCCTGGAGGGCTGGTACTCACCGACGGAGCGGATGATCGCTCCGCCGGGAACGCTCGCAGTGGGGAACATGGGGTCAGCCTTCCTGATCGGTGCCCGCGGCGGAGGTCCCCGCGTGCTCCTTGATGAGGGCGGCGGCGCGGTCGATGTCCTCGGGGGTCTTGACCGCGAGGAGTTCGACGCCGCGCAGCGCGCGCTTGGCCAGACCGGTGAGCGTGCCCGCCGGCGTCAGCTCGATGAGGGCGGTGACGCCCAGTTCGGCCAACGTCTCGGTGCAGGCGTCCCAGCGCACCGGGGAGGAGATCTGGGAGATCAGACGGTCCAGGTACTCCGAGCCGCTCTCGACCACCGCGCCGTCGGCGTTGGACAGGATGCGCACGGAGGGGTCGGAGGGCGACAGGACGGCGGCGGCCTGTCGCGCCCGCTCCACGGCCGGGGCCATGTGCTCGGTGTGGAAGGCGCCGGCCACCGACAGGGGGCGCAGCCGGGCCCGTTCGGGCGGGTTCTGGGCGAACGCCGCCAGTTGTTCGACGGTCCCCGCGGCGACGATCTGCCCCGAGCCGTTGTCGTTGGCCGGGGTCAGCCCCGCGGCGGCGATCGCCTCCAGCACCTGCTCGCGATCCCCGCCGAGCACGGCGGTCATGCCGGTCTCGGTCCGGGCGGCCGCGTCGGCCATGCCCCGACCGCGTTCGGCGACCAGGGTCAGCGCGTCCTTGGGGGACAGCACCCCGGCGATCGCGGCGGCGGTGAACTCGCCGACGCTGTGCCCGGCGACGGCGTCCACGAGGGAGGCCTCGGCGGGCAGACCCGGGGAGGGGGAGACGAGGGGACCGAGGATCGCGGAGGCGGAGACCATGCCGGCGCCGACCAGCAACGGCTGGGCGACGGCGGTGTCGCGGATCTCGTCCGCGTCCGCGGTGGTGCCGTAGCGCGCCAGGTCGAGCCCGACCACCTCGGACCACGCGGCGAACTGTCCGGCGACGCCGGGGAGTTCGAGCCACGGGGAGAGGAAACCGGGTACCTGGGCGCCTTGGCCGGGAGCAACGATTACAAGCACGACATCCACCTTGCCCTGTAGGAGATCACCAGTTGGATGGGGAGGGACACGAACTTCGCACGGAGGTGCTTGTGGAAACCCCACAAAACGGTCTCCGGCATGTGTCGGAAAGACGAGAACCGGTGAGGCGGATCACCTTTCGACGTTACATCCCCGCCGGTCGAAGGCTCACCGCGACCGCCGCACGGGATCGGACGGGGAGGGACAGCCCGTCCGGATGCCGGGGATGCGAAGCTGGAGAGGTGAACACCCCATCCCAGCCCGCACGGAACGGTACCGGCTCCCCGGAGGACCCGGAGGAACGCCGGAGCGCTCCGGAGGAGACCGACGAGGAGCCGCGGACGCGGAACGGGACCGACGACCAGGAGCGCGTCCGCGCCGAGACGGTCCGCCGCCTGGAGCGCTCCATGGGCGTCCTGGGCACCGCCGCCGTCGCCCGCATGGAGGAACGGCTCGGCTGGTTCCGCCGGATGTCGGCCCAGGACCGCTCGTGGGTCGGCCTGGTCGCCCAGTCGGGGGTCGCGGCCTTCGTCGACTGGTTCCGCAATCCCCAACGCGGCAGGCCCGCCATCACCGTCGAGGTCTTCGGCACGGCCCCGCGCGAACTCACCCGGTCGGTCTCCCTCCAGCAGACGGTCGACATGATCCGGGTCGTCATCGAGGTCGTGGAGGGCCAGGTGGACGAGCTGGCCGCGCCCGGAGGCGCCCAGCAACTGCGCGAAGCGGTCCTGCGCTACACCCGCGAGGTGGCGTTCAGCTCGGCGAAGGTCTACGCGCGCGCCGCCGAGGCGCGCGGCGCCTGGGACGCCCGCCTGGAGGCCCTCATCGTCGACGCGCTGCTGCACGGCGACCGGGAGGACGGCCTCCAGACGTGGGGATCCGCGCTTGGATGGTCGCTCACCCCCGTGATCACGGTGGCCGGGGAGATCGGCGAGGAAGAGGAGGAGGCCAAGGTCATGGACGACCTGCGCGCCGCCGCCCGCCGATCGGGCCATGACGTCCTGGCCGGAACCCAGGGGCGGCGCGTGGTCGTCGTGGTGGGCGTCGGCGACCGCTACCCGAAGGAGGACCTGCCCACCGCCGCCGCAGAGCCCCTGACCGGGATGTTCGGCCCCGGACCGGTGGTGGTCGGTCCGGCGGTGCCCGACCTGCGCTCGGCCGGCGCGTCGGCTCGGGCCGCCGTCAGCGGCCTGCGCGCCGCCGTGGCCTGGCCGGACGCACCGCGCCCGGTCTCGGCCGCCGACCTGTTGCCGGAACGGGCGTTGCAGGGCGACGTCGAGGCGCGGCGCCAACTGGTCCAGGAGGTGTACCTGCCGTTGGCGGGCGCGGGATCGCCCCTGCTCGACACCCTGTCGGTGTACCTGGAGCACGCGTCGTCGTTGGAGGCGACGGCCCGCATGCTGTTCGTCCATCCCAACACCGTGCGTTACCGGCTCAGCCGGATCGCGGAGCTGACCGGACACACGCCCTCCGACGGGCGGGGGTCGTTCGTGCTGCGGATCGCCGTCGCGCTGGGTCGCCTCTCCGAGGCGGAGAACGGTTGACATGGGATCGGGATGTGGTCTTCATCCTGAATCGGCCGTAACGCTGTCGATGGGGGAACCGGCGGCGTAACCTGATCGTTAACCGCCATGCGAGCCCCCTTATCCGAGTTTCACCTGCGCCGGGTATGTCCACGACCGCCCGTGTGCGCCCGGGGACCGCATGAAAAGGGATAGCTTTGCGATGAACGGTGGACGCCAGGCCCGACGAGGTCAGAGCACGCTCCCGGGTGCGGGCCTCCGCGCGCCGTTCTTCATGACGTCTTGGGGGGTCAACGCTGTGGTCGAACGACCGAGGAAGTGGTCCTGGACATCGAATCCGGTGAGCGAGTTCGTGCTCCAGCCCACGCAGGAAGGCGAGCTGCGCCGACGGGTGCTCTTCTGGGTCCCCGCGCCGCTCCCCGTGGCCGGGCTGGTCGCCCTGCTCGTGGGCGGATCGATGTCGGCCGCGGGGTGGACCATCCTGCTGGCCACGAGCGTGGGCGTGGGCACGCTGCTGATGTCGCTCATCGTCCAGCCCACACCGCTGCCCGAGGGCCTGGCACCGCCGGTGTCCGCCCGTCGGGCGTTGCACCGGTTCCGCCAGTTCACCGGGCTGCGCATCGCCCTCGCCCTGGTCACCATGGTCATCGGTGCCGCCGCGGCGCTGGTGGGAGGCGGGCTGTACCCGCTGCTGGCGGCCTTGACGCTGGCCTTCCCGCAGTTGCTGCTGGCGATGCCCACCTTCTTCACCATCACCCGGGCCCGCCGCGCCATGGAGGCGTGGGGCACCACCGCCTACCTGTGGCACGCCCTGTCCCGCCCGGCCAAGGTGACCTGGCCGGTCATCACCCCGCTGGTGAAGGTCTGGCGCGCCCGTCAGGTCCAGCGCTCCCGCGAGTCCATGCGGCAGAAGCTCGTGGAGCGTGCCTGGCGCAAGGCCGTCCGCGAGGAGAGCGAGGCCGATGGTGAGGCCGAGGTCGGCGCCGCCAACGAGCGCACCGACCTCCTTCGCCCGGTGACCCCGCCGGTCAAGGGCGCCGACGAGCCCACCGACGTCGTCCCGCACCTGGGTGCCCGGGACACCGAGGACGAGGAGAAGGAGGAGCCGACGGCCGTCCTGCCGCACCTGGGCGGGCGCGGGCTCGAACCGACCGCGGTCCTCCCGCACCTGGGGGCGGAGAAGACCGGGGGTGAGAAGGCCGACGGGACCGATGAGGGTGCCGACGACGCCGACAAGCCCGGGACTCCCGAGAAGGCGGAGAAGTCGAAGAAGGATGAGGGCGCGGACGAGGGGGACGACGCGTCGGACTCGGGCCCGCGCTCCATGGTCGACCGCGCCGCCCGGCAGCTCCTCGAACGCGGCAGCGGCGCCCTGGGCCTGGCCGTCCGCAAGACCCGCCGCACCGACAACCGCCGTCCCCACCCGCACAAGCCCTGATCCTCCCGGAGCGGGCCGCCCCGACCCCGCGGCCCCGTTCCGCCCCCTCCCGCCCTCGGTGCCCTCACCGGCCCGGTAGGGGCCCGGAGCGGGCGTCGACGCCCCTCCGCGGTTCCCGTCGTCCGGCACGGGCGGCTCCGGTCCGGGGCCGCGCGGGGCTCGGGAACGGCCACGTACCGCCCGGTGGGTACCGGCGCGGACGGTCGAGCGGGCGCGCGAAGACCCCGGATGACGCCGGGCCGGACCCCTCAGGGTTCCCGGACGTCCCGGTCCGCCGCCACGGGGATCGACTAGAGGTCCACCCGGGTGCGCACCACCGGCAGGGCGTCGGGGCCGCCCTCGGCGACGTGGTACCAGCGGGCCCGGACATCGCGCCCCGCGAAGGACACCTCGCCGATCGTGTTGCCGAAGTACAGGTCCGAGGACAGCCGCCACCGCAGCGATGGTCGGGGCACCCGGGCCAGCCACGTCATGAACCGACCCACCAGGTGTACGGGCGCGCTCGCCGACAGCCGGACCACCCCGCGGAAGTTCTCGGGCAGCCGGTTGCACAGGGGAGAGGACACCAACTGGACGATCCGGGAGCCGTCCTCACCGACGTCCCGGTGCCGGACCGGGGCCGTGTAGGAGAAGTGCACGTCGCCGCTGAGCATCAGGATCGTCGTCGGCGCCGGACCGCGCTCGCCGCGCGCCACCCGCCCCAACGTGTCGGCCAACCGCTCGAACGAGTACCGGAAGGCGCCCCAGTGCTCCAGGTCCAGGGCCTGGCGCAGCCGCTCGGCCGGGCGGCGCGGCCACCCGCCCCAGGCACCCGCGCACACCGCCTCGTTCCATGCCTCCAGATGGTGCACGGCCGGCGGCAGCACCACCGGCACGGTGGACACGACGACCACGTGCTCGGGGCCGCCGGTCAGGTGCTCGTCCAGCCAGGCGTGGCCCTCCCGCCCCAGGATGGACCGCGACCCGTCCGAGGGGTCTCCCTCGCCCAGGGCACGGCCGCATCGGGTGTCGAGCATCAGCACCCGGATCCCGCCGCCCACGTCGTGCCGATGGCTCCACCGGTAGGAACCGGGCTCCTCGTGCGCCCGCAGGGCGAAGGCGTCCACCTCCGCTCCGGCGTCGATCCGCGCGGCGCGCACCAGCGCCCACAGCGGGTCCGCGGCGCGTTCGTCGGGTGAGAGATTTCCCAAGTGCTGGTACACCCAATAGGCACCCAACCCCGACGTCACGCGGGCGCGCCACCAGGGATGCCCGTCCATGGAGCGCCGCCAGGCCGCCGACGTGTTCCAGTCGTCGCGGATGTCGTGGTCGTCGAACACCATCAGTGTCGGCACCGTCGACAGCAACCATCGCACCTGCGGGTCGCTCCACGCCTGTCGGTACAACTCGGCGTACTCGGAGTAGTGCACGACCTCGTCCTCGGGGCCGTCCTCACCGGTCCGCGCCCGACGCACCCGCAGGAAGGCGCGCATCGACTCCTGGATCTCGTCCGCGTACACCTGGTCGCCGATGAGGAGCAACGTCAGATTGCCCTCGACCGGCTCCCGGGCCAACCGCCGGGCCGTGGCGCGCAACATGTCGGGCCCGTACCGGACCACGCCCTCGGGGGTGTCGCCGGTGGGCGTGTGGCACGAACCGTAGAGCAGACGGGTCGGCGCGTCCGGATCGATGGTGCGCAGCGTGCTCGGGGGGAGCGTCGAACCCGGCTCCGGCCACACCCGATCCTCGTTCAGGAAGACCTCATAGGGCAGCGCCGCGCCCGAGGGCAGACCGGTGATCTCGCACACCGCGTAATGGTGACCGTGCACCGTGAAGGTCTCCGCGACGCCCGTCACACCGCCGTCCGCCACCACCCGCACCCGACCGGGCTCGGACGCCTGCACCCACACGGTGGCGGTGGTCGGTCCGACGTGCCGCAGCACGGGGCCCAGTGGTAAAGAGGCGGTCACCGTTCTCCCTCATTTCGACCGGGTTCGCACACGTAGTGGACGAGTATGGCCCCTCTGGGACCGGATCGCCATCCACAGGACGAAACCGGGATGGTTGCACGAGAGGCGCACCTGCGCGAAGGTGACGCTATGCGGACACAGATCCTGGAGTTGCGCACCGGCGGGTCGGAGAGCATCACCGACATCACCCGCCAGTGCGACGACTTCGTCGCCGAGACCGGTGGCGACGGCCTGCTCAACGTCTTCGTCCCGCACTCCACCGCGGGTGTGGCGATCATCGAACTCGGCTCGGGCTCCGACGACGACCTTCTGTCCAGCCTCGACGACCTGCTGCCCGCCGATGACCGGTGGCGGCATCGACACGGGTCGCGGGGGCACGGTCGGTCCCACGTCATGCCGGCCTTCATCGCGCCACAGACCACCGTTCCGGTGCTCTCGGGCCGGCTCGGGCTGGGAACATGGCAGTCGATCGCCGTGGTCGACCTCAACGTGGACAACCCGGACCGGACGGTGCGGCTGTCCTTCCTCTCCTCTGGATGAGGGGTGAGGGCCCCTCGGTTCGAGGGCACGTTGACGGACGGGCCCGCTAGCGTGTGAACTAGGCCATCAGCGATGGTCGCGGGCGCACGTGACGGGTGGCGGAAAAGGCCCGGCATCGTTGTGACAACTGCTTCGTGCAGGCAAGATTGAGAAAAACCATCTGTGGAGGAGAACTTTCGTGAGCGCGACCGCGGGCCAGGCACAGAGCGAGCGTGACTTGGCTGACCGACTCGGATTCAAACCGGGTCAGGTGGTGCAGGAATTCGGCTTCGACGACGACGTCGACGAAGGCCTGCGCGCATCCATCGCAGAGCTCACCGGTGAGGAGCTGGTCGACGAGGATTACGACGGCGACGTCGACGCGGCGTTGCTGTGGTGGCGATCCGATGAGGAGGGCGACCTGACCGACGCCCTCATGGACGTGGTGACCACCATCGCCGACGGCGGCACGATCCTGGTCCTGACCCCTAAGGCGGGGCGTGAACTGCACGTGTCGCCCAGCGACGTGGCGGAGGCCGCCGGCACCTCCGGTCTGTCCCAGACCAGCGCGGTGAGCGTCGGAGCGGACTGGTCGGGTACGCGCCTGGTCGTGCCCAAGCGGTGACGGACATCACCCGTAAGGGGTGAGGCTTCCGGTGCCGCGCGTCCCACGTGCGGACGCGCGGCGCTGTGGGACGCCCACCGCACCGCCGAACACGAACGAGGACATGACCGACATCGTGGCGGGATCCCCCGCCCCCGACTTCACCCTCCAGGACCAGTACGGGCGGGACATCACCCTGTCCGCACTGCGCGGCCGACCGGTCCTGGTGGTCTTCTACCCGCTGGCGTTCTCCGGGGTGTGCTCCGGCGAACTCGCCGACCTGAGCGCCCGCCACGCCGAACTCGCCGCGCTGGGGACGGTCCTGACCGTCTCGGTGGACTCGGTGTTCGCCGTGCGCACGTGGTCGGACCGGGAGGGGTTCCCGTTCGCGCTGCTGTCGGACTTCTGGCCGCACGGCGCCGTCGCCGACGCCTACGGGGTGCTCGACCACGACCGCGGCACGGCCCGCCGGGGGACCTTCCTCATCGACGCGGACGGGATCGTGCGCTGGCGCACCCTGACCCCGATCTCCGAGCCCCGCGACACCGAGGCCTACCTGGAACACCTGCGCGCCCTGGCCGCGCCACCGGAGGACCGCGCGCCGACGAGTGCCGCGAAGCGGTATGATCGCCTGCGATACGAGGGCGCGTAGCTCAGCTGGTTAGAGCAATTGCCTTACAAGCAATAGGTCAGGGGTTCGAGTCCCTTCGCGCCCACTCCACTCCGGAACGACCCTGCTCGGGGGACTTCGTCCGCCTCGCCGGGTCGTCCGTCGTTTCCTCCAGGGAACTCCCGGTTGCTCCGGTGCGGGCCGCTAGTGCCTCCGGCGTGACCTCTCACCTGTAACGCATCGCGGCTTCGGCTCGCTTGGTGAAGTCGGCGGGAGAAACGATGCCCCTCCCCTTCCACCCGTTCGGGCGGCCGAGAACAAGCAGGTCGCTGTCGTTGCCGACTATCAGAGACGCATCAGTGAAGGCGGCCAGGTCGAGGATGAGATTGTCCTCGGGGTCCTCGCAGTCATGTTGCGTCTGTGGGACGTCCCTGTAGTAGCCGCCTCCGGACAGCTCAGCCAGATCGCAGATGAGATCGATGTAGGTGTCCACATCTGATTCCATCCACCTTGCGTCGATCAGCTTGTGATCGATCATGGCGAGGATGTGCTCACTGACCTCCAAGGCATATCCCCGTCCCAAGATCCCTCCGTCACGGATGACTCCGAGGACGTGCAGGCTTGGGTGTACCCGCCGGGGAGGAAGTGACGGTATGCCGTCGAACTCCAGCGGGTCACCGAGAACCTCCAGGTTGTCACCACTGACAGCGTCGATGTAGACGTTGGCGTCCAGTACGACACCGAGAAGGGAACCTCCACCGTTCACTCACGCCGGCTCCTTGTCCTGCGACGTACCCGCTCCAGAGATGCTTCCTTCTGCTCGGGAGTCGCTGCACGCCAGCTCTCCTTCGCTCCATCCTTGGCTGCGGTTCCTTGGCCGGAGGAAGCCATTGCCTGAGCAACGTGGTCGAGTCCGGTGTCAACACCATCGGCGAGTCGCGTTCGACGCTCCGCCAGCGCGAGCACGTCTGCGGTCGGCAGCCGCCAGTGCGTGCCCACACGTGTTGCGGCCAGATCGCCGCGCTCGATGAAGCGGTACACCATGGGCCGGGACACGCCGAGTAGTTCGGCCGCCTGCTGTGGGCTGAGCATCACGTCGTGGCTGATGACGGAGACACGTTGGCCGTTCGCCCTGGCAAAGGCGATCGCCAGGAGGGCCCGCAGTTCGTCTCTGTCGAGTCGGTACTCTTCTCCGCCGGGCAGCTTCAGCAGCACCTGTGCTGTGTCGCTGAGGATCTGACTGATCGCTGCTCGGGTGGCTTCCCGCTGCTCTTCCGACGCTGGCGGAGCGATGTCCTCCACCACTCTGTTCAGTGTTGTGGCCATGTCACCCTCCTGATTAACTGTAATAAGTGTAACCTCCTGGCGGTGTCGGTGTACAAGGATCGGGAGAGGTCTCACGCTCAGGCATGGGCCAAAAGCCTGGTGAGTGATCATCGGATCCGCTTCGCGGACCGGCGGTTCCATCGCGTCCGAACACCGTGGCGCTTGAGGACAGCACTCACCGTCTGCCGGGTGATATTGAAGCGTTCTCCAAGCTTGTAGGCGCTCGCGCCTGCCTGGTAGGCGGCGATCAGCTCGTCGACCTCATGGGGTTTGAGGCGCTTCGCGGTACTCGGCTTCTTCGTGGGCTTGTGCCGGGGGAGCGGTGCTGTCGATGCGGGAAGCTCGCGGAGGAGGGCTTCGAACCCGGTGGCGAGCCGGACGGGGGTGCAGTTGGTTTGCCCAGGGTCCACGGGCTCAGGACGACCCTGCTCGGGGGACTTCGTCCGCCTCGCCGGGTCGTCTCGTCGTTTCTCCCGGGGGAGACCCCCCGAACCCCCTGAGGTGCCCCTCTGTGGCCCAGGTCGCGCTGATCGATGGGGTGGGTGGATCGCTCCCCTGCGACGCGAGGCTTCGCCTCGTGGGTCGCAGCCGGTACACCCGGCGATCTGCCCTCCTCACCGGGGCGGTCCGTCAGCGGGGCTTTTCCAGGGCCGGTCCACTGGGTCGCCCCGGCGGGGTGTCCTGGCGGATGGCGGGGCGGGCGCGGAGGCGGGGCGCGATCAGAGGTGGCCGACGCTGTCGCGAGTC
Organism: Nocardiopsis sp. N85; assembly: GCF_028882275.1. Taxonomy (GTDB): domain Bacteria; phylum Actinomycetota; class Actinomycetes; order Streptosporangiales; family Streptosporangiaceae; genus Nocardiopsis; species Nocardiopsis lambiniae. Next base: position 28,741 of record NZ_JARBUT010000015.1, on the reverse strand, counting down.
GGGCGAGCGCAGGGTGTGGAATTCCGTCTGCTCGTACACGATCGAGCTCTGCACCCTGGTCACCTCGGAGCGCTGCGACATCACGTCGAGCACGAGCTGCTGGAGATGCTCGGCGTTGCCGACCACCACATGGATCAGGAAGTCCTCGGCGCCGCTGACGTGGTAGAGCGAGCGGGTCTCCGGCAGGGCGATGGCGAAGTCGACGAATCGGTTGAACACCTCGCGGGTGTGCGGTCGGACCTGCACGGCGAGGATCGCGTTCATCGCCAGCCCGATGGCCGTCGACGACACGTGGGCGTGGATCCCCGTGATGACGCCCCTCTCACGCAGCCGACGAACACGTAGCAGGCAGGTGGACGGGGCCACCCCCACCTGTTCTGCCAGTTGCTTGTTGGGGATGGTGGCGTCTTTCTGGAGCTGTTCGAGGATGGCCCAGTCGATCGCGTCCAGTTCGATTGCGGCGGCCATAGCTCTCCATGATACGGACCGCATATCGGTCGGAATCCGCCTCATTCGACACAGCCCCCGGGCGCTCGCGTCGAGCGCCCGGGAACGTCTGCCATCACCGGGATGACGCCGCTGCGGAGGTCCCGGTCGCCGTGAAACCGGCCTGGATCTCGCGCAGCCGCGATTCCGTGAGCAGGCCCTTGGCGAGCACGAGCTCGGACACGCCCGCTCCGGTGGCCAGCGCCTCCGTGGCGATGGCGGTGGCCTGCTCGTAGCCGAGGTGCGGGCTGAGCGCGGTGGCCAGGCCGATGGACCGCTCCACCTGCCGGGCGAGGTGCTCCCGGTCGGCGGTGATCCCCGCGACGCAGCGGTCGGCCAGGGTGCGGCAGGCCGCCCCCATGTGGGCGAGGCCGGACAACAGGCGGTGCGCGATGATCGGCTCGAAGGCGTTGAGCTGCAACTGGCCGGCCTCGGCGGCCATGGTGACGGTCAGGTCGCCGCCGATCACCTCGAACGCGACCTGGTTGACCACCTCGGGGATGACCGGATTGACCTTGCCGGGCATGATGCTCGACCCGGCCTGCACCGCGGGCAGGGTGATCTCGCCCAGCCCCGCGCGCGGGCCCGAGGCGAGCAGCCGCAGGTCGTTGCAGGTCTTCGACAGCTTCACCGCGATGCGCTTGAGCACCCCCGACAGCTGCACGAACGCCCCGGCGTCCTGGGTGGCCTCGACCAGGTCGGGGGCCACCGACAGCGGGATCCCCAGCAACGCGGACAGGTGTTCGCAGGCGGCGGCCGGGTAGTCGGGGTGCGCGTTGAGACCGGTCCCGATCGCGGTCCCGCCGAGGTTGATCTCGTGCAGCAGCGCGCACGCCTCGGAGAGCCGCGACCGGTCCTCGGCGAGCATCACGGCGTAGGCGCCGAACTCCCGGCCCAGGGACATCGGCACGGCGTCCTGGAGCTGGGTCCGGCCGACCTTCAGCACGTCTTCGAACTCGGTGGCCTTCACCGCGAAGGCCGACCCGAGGTGCTCCATGGCGTCCGACAGCCGGTGGGCGGCCAGGTGCAGGGCGATCTTGACGGCGGTCGGGTAGACGTCGTTGGTGCTCTGACCGGCGTTGACGTCCTCCAGCGGGTGCAGGTGCCGGTAGTCGCCCCGGGGGCGGCCGAGGTGCTCCAGCGCTCGGTTGGCGATCACCTCGTTCGCGTTCATGTTGGACGAGGTGCCCGCCCCGCCCTGGACCACGTCGACGACGAACTGGTCGTGCAGGCGGCCGTCGAGGATATCCGAGCACGCCTTCTCGATCGCCGCGGCCTTGCCGTCGGGGAGCAGACCCAGGTCGCGGTTGGCCCGGGCGGCGGAGAGCTTCACCGCCGCGAGCGCGTTCACCAACTCCGGGTGGGCGGACAGGGGGATGCCGGTGATGGGGAAGTTCTCCACCGCGCGCAGGGTGTGGATGCCGTAGTAGACGTCCGCGGGCACGTCGCGCGACCCGAGCAGGTCGTGCTCCACCCGGTGGCCGTCCTGGCGGGGCGGGGTCATCGCAGGACTCCGGCGGTCTCGGACGTGAGCGAGGCGAGCGGTTCGTCGGAGAGCAGCCGGCTCAACGCCGCGGTGCGCTCCGCCGGGTCCGAACGGTGCAGCAGGGCGGAGATCACGGCCATCCGGGCCTGCGGAGCGCGCAGGGTCCCGGTCGGCACCGCTCCGGCCGCGATCAGGTCGACCCCGCCGCCACCGGAGTAGATCCCGGCGACCGGGCCGGCGGGCACCCGGGTGGTGAGCGCGACGAGCACCCCTGCGGAGACCGCCTCGGCGACGGCGTCGACGAACACGGGGGAGGCGTTGCCGGAGCCGGTGCCGGCCAGCACGATCCCCTGGGCGCCGGCCGCGACCGCCGCGCGCAGCAGCACCGGGTCGGCGCCCGCGTGGTGCATGACGATGTCGACCCGGGGCGCGGGGCCGCAGGGGAGCGGTAGCGACGGCCTTCGCAGTGGTCGGTGCCGGACGAGCACACGGCCCTCGGAGACGCCGCCGATCGGCGTGCCGGACGGGTCGCCGAAGCCCTCGACGGCGAGCGTGTGCTGTTTCACGGTGCCGCGCGCGGCGTGCACCAGGCCGTCGAACACCACCACCACACCGAGGTCGCGCGCGGTGGCGGCGACGGCCAGGGCGTCGCGGAGGTTGGCCGGGGCGTCGCTCTCGTCGTGGTCCGGAGGCCGCTGCGCGCCGGTGAACACCACCGGTCGGCTGTCGTGGTGGTACAGGTCGACCAGGAACGCCGACTCCTCCAGGGTGTCGGTGCCGTGGGTCACCACGACGCCGTCGACCTCATCGTCGGCCAGCGCCTCGTGCACGGCGCCCAGCAGGATCAGCTGCCGGTCCGTGGTGAGCGCCGAGCTGTTCGCCGTGAACAGGTCCCGGACCCGGACCCGCAGCCCGTCGGGGACACCGGCTCCCCTGAGGATCTGGGGCCCGCTCAGCTCGGCGGTGTACCCGTCCCCGACCCGGCGGCTGGCGATCGTCCCGCCGGTGCTGATCAGTACGACCTGGCCGGTCGCGTCCTGCTGGTGCATCATTTCCTTCTCGTCTCGAAGAGTCCTGGACCGGGACGCGGCCCGGACCCGCCCGCGGCGGGCGCGGACCGCGTCCGGGTGGTGGTGGGTGCGGTTCACCCGGAGGGCCGGGTCAGTGGACTTCCGAGGCGGACCCGGGCCGCGCGTCGCGCTCGTCGGCCGGGCTGGGCTCCCAGCACTCGATGCCGGTGACATCGGGCATCCGGTCCCGGGTGAAGACCGGGTCCAGGCCCTGCTTGCGCTGTTCCCGGTAGTCCGCGAGCAGGCGCAGGGCGAGTGCGCCGAGCGGTGCGATCGCGACCAGGTTGATCACGGCCATGACCCCCATGGTGACGTCGGCGAAGTTCCACACCAGGTCGAGCGAGGCGATGGCGCCCAGGAACACCATGGCGACCACGGCCGTGCGGTACACCGGAAGGGCTCCCGGGTGTCCGGTCAGGAACCGCAGGTTGGACTCGCCGTAGTAGTAGTTGCCGACCAGCGACGTGAACGCCAGCAGGAAGATGATCACGGTGAGCAGGTGCAGCGACCAGGAGCCGAGGTTCGCCTCCAGCGCCCGCTGGGTGAGCTCGGCGCCGACCTCCTCGCCGTACACGGGGTTGGAGACCAGGATGATGAACGCGGTGACGGAGCAGATGACGAGGGTGTCGAAGTAGACGCCGAGCGTCTGCACCAGGCCCTGCTTGACCGGGTGGCTGACCGACGCCGTCGCCCCCGCGTTGGGTGCGGAGCCCATGCCCGCCTCGTTGGAGAACAGGCCGCGGCGAATGCCCATCATGATCGCGGTGCCCACGCCCGCGGCGCCGAACTCGCGCAGGCCGAAGGCGGAGTTCACGATGTTCGTGAGCACGGCGGGGACCTGGTCGATGTTCATCCCGACCACGATCACGCCGATGACGAGGTAGGTCAGCGCCATGAACGGCACCAGGGCCTGCGCGACGTGCGCGATGCGGCGCACGCCGCCGAAGATCACGAGCGCGGCGAGGACGGCCAGCACCGTCCCCACGGCGGGTGCGATCCACTCGGGGGTCTGCGCTCCGGTCGCGGTCGACACGGAACCGCCCACGGCGCTGGCGATGCTGTTGGCCTGCACCATGTTGAACGCGAAGCCGAAGGTGAAGATGATGGCGATGGCGAACAGCACGCCCATCCACCGCGCCTTGAGCCCGAGGGTCATGTAGTAGGCCGGGCCGCCGCGGAATCCGGTCCTGTCCCGGACCTTGAACAGTTGGGCGAGGGTGGACTCGACGAACGCGGCCGAGCCCATGACGATGCCCATCAGCCACATCCAGAGCACGGCTCCGGGGCCGCCGAGGGCGATCGCGACCGCCACGCCGACGATGTTGCCCGTTCCGATGCGGGAGGCCGCCGAGATCGAGAACGCCTGGAACGCCGATATGGCCTTCTTGCCGTCCGGGGCCGACTCCGGGTGGCTGCGCATGGAGCGCAGCATCTCGGGAACCATCCGGATCTGGACGGCACCGGAGCGCACCGTGAAGTAGACGCCGACGACGGCGAGCAGGGGGATGACCAGGTAGGCCCACAAGACGTCGTTCATGCCTACGATGGCGCTGTTCAGCGCATCCATATGTTCGCTCCTTGTCGTGTGCGGGCACGCGGGGGATGCCGGGTCGGTCTCACCGGCACGACAGGGTTCCATGGCTGGTCACCGGAGCGTGCTTCCGCTGATGGGCAATGGTCGACACATCGGTGGTGCGCTTCAACACACCCTGCTCACCGTGCGGGGAACGGGCACTGTCGCCGAACCCTGTTCGACGCCGGGTGCCTTCCACGCAGTGGCGTGCGCCACATGTTCGACGGCGTTCCGTGGCCCCGGGCGCGGGGAGGAGCGGCCGCGTCCGGGCCCGGGTGCTCCGGGGCCCGGGGACTCCTGTTCCGGAGGCCGGCCTGTCGTGTCCGGGCGGTGGCGTCGCGGCCAAACGGACGTTCGGCGGTATCCCGATGCCAGTGGCGTCATGACCGCCCCTCTCTCCGTCGGCCGCCACTTCCGCCTGTCCGTTCCCCGGAGTGAGGAGAGGCCCGAGTGGGGGCGGACGGGCGCGCGCACCGATGCCGGCACCGGTGCCGCCGGCCGGGTCGTGGAACGTCGGGTACGGCACGGGACACCGGTGACCCGGAAGGCCTTCCCGCCCCACCGCGACGCTCCATCGACCGCGTCCGGGTGCCCGCGTCCGGCCTGCCGTGTCGCCGATGAGACGCTCCAACCGGTTGCATTTTTTGAGGTACCCGATTCCGAAGTCGGCGCGGAATATCGATGAAGCCGCAGGCCATAGGGCATGAGAGGCAGTCCGAGTGCTCGACCTTCTTGCAAACGATTGCGCTAACCCCCCTTGACGTGGAAAGCGCTTTCTCTACTCTCGGGTAAAAGCACGTCAACGCTCATGCTCTGTTACGAAGGGTTAAAGATGAGAAGAACAACCGGGCGTCGACTCGTGTCGACGCTCGCCACCGCGGCCCTGGTGGCGGCCTGCCTCACCCTGCCGATGTCCCAGGCATCGGCCCAGGCCGGCGCCACGGGGTACGCGACCCAGAACGGCGGGACCACCGGCGGCGCGGGCGGACAGACGGTACGGGCCACGACCGGGACCCAGATCCACGAGGCCCTGTGCAGTCGGCCCAGCACCGGCACCCCGATCATCATCCAGGTGGAAGGGACCATCAACCACGGCAACACCTCCAAGGTGTCGGGCCCCGGCTGCGACACCGCCGACGACGTGATCGAGCTCAAGAGGATCAGCAACGTCACGCTCGTCGGGACCGGCGGTGGAGCCGTGTTCGACCAGCTGGGCATCCACGTCCGGGAGTCCCACAACATCATCATCCAGAACGTGACCGTCCGGAACGTCAAGAAGTCCGGCTCGCCCACGTCCAACGGCGGTGACGCCATCGGGATGGAGAGCGACGTCCGCAACGTCTGGGTCGACCACGTCACCCTGGAGGCGTCGGGCGGGGAGGACGAGGGTTACGACGCCCTCTTCGACCTGAAGAACAACACCCAGTACGTCACCCTCTCCTACAGCGTCCTGCGCAACTCCGGCCGCGGCGGCCTGGTCGGGTCCAGCGAGAGCGACCTCTCGAACGGCTACGTCACCTACCACCACAACCTGTACGAGAACATCGACTCGCGCGTCCCCCTGCTGCGTGGCGGCGTGGGGCACATGTACAACAACCACTACGTGGGGCTGCACAAGTCCGGGATCAACTCCCGGGCCGGGGCCCGCGCGAAGGTGGAGAACAACTACTTCAAGGACTCCAGGGACGTCCTGGGCACCTTCTACACCAACGAGAGGGGCTCCTGGCAGGTCAACGGCAACATCTTCGACAACGTGACCTGGTCCGGCGAGGGCAACGAGAACTACCCGGCCGGACCCGACCCGCGGTCCACCACGTCGGTGAGCATTCCGTACTCCTACGAGCTCGACGACGCCGGCTGCGTGCCGGAGGTGCTGGAGCAGACCGCGGGCGCGGGCAAGGGCAACCGGATCTCGGACGGTGACTGCGAAGCGCAGAACCCGACCGACCCGGACCCGACCGACCCGGACCCGACCGACCCCGACCCGGTCGACCCGGACCCCACCGATCCCCCCAACGGGACCAACCTCAGCATCGGTGCCGGCGCCGACGGCTCCAGCAAGGCCGGCGGGACCAGCTACGGGAACGTGGTCGACGGCGACACGGGCACCTACTGGTCACCGAGCGGCTCGACCGGTCGCATCTCGGTCAAGTGGGACTCCGACACCACGGTGTCCTCGATCAACATCCGTGAGGCGGCCGGGGCCGAAGGCAACATCGGCTCCTGGCGTGTCGTCGACAACGACACCGGCACCGTCCTGGCGACCGGCAGCGGAGCCGGGGTCATCACCTTCGACTCGACGACGCTGCGCAAGATCAACTTCGAGATCACCGGCTCGAACGGCACGCCGCGCGTCGCCGAGTTCGAGACCTACGCCGACGCGCCGACGGGCGGTGGAGGTGACACCCCGCCGACGGACGGCGGCGGTGACACCCCCCTGCCTTCGGGCGACGAGCTCTTCGTGGCTCCTGACGGCGACGACGGCGCCTCCGGCACCGAGTCCGACCCGACGACGCTCACCTCGGCGATCGACCGGATCGAGCCCGGCGGGTCGATCTACGTGCGCGGCGGTACCTACGACCTCTCCGAGACGGTTCACATCGAGCCGGGGAACGACGGCCTGTCGAACGACCGCAACGAGCTGTTCGCCTACCCCGGTGAGACCCCCGTGCTGAACTTCTCGGCCCAGAGCGAGGACCCGGCCAACAGGGGACTCGCCATCGGCGGCGACCGGTGGCACATCAAGGGCATCATCGTCGAGCGCGCCGGCGACAACGGAATCCTGCTGGGCGGCCACGACAACGTCATCGAGCGGGTGACCACCCGGTACAACCGCGACACCGGGCTGCAACTGTCGCGGTACACCGCCGGGGCCCCCAGGGCGGAGTGGCCCTCGAACAACCTGATCGTCAGCTCGGTTTCGCACGACAACGCCGACTCCGGCGGTGAGAACGCCGACGGGTTCGCCCCGAAGCTCACCGTCGGGGACGGGAACGTGTTCCGCTACACCGTGGCGTACAACAACATCGACGACGGCTACGACCTGTACACCAAGTCGGACACGGGCCCGATCGGCGAGGTGACCATCGAACACTCGCTGGCGTTCGGCAACGGCTCGCTCTCGGACGGCTCCCAGCACCCGGACGGCGACCGCAACGGGTTCAAGCTCGGCGGTTCGGGCATCGAGGTGGACCACGACATCCACCACAACATCGCCTTCGAGAACGGCAAGCACGGGTTCACCTACAACTCGAACCCCGGCACCATGACGGTCTCGAACAACCTGAGCATCGGTAACGAGGAACGCAACTTCCAGTTCGACGGTGGCGACTCGGTGTTCCGCGACAACACCTCGTGCGACAGCGGCTCCACCGACCGGTACAGGGGCGACGCCGATGGCTCGAACCAGTTCTGGAACGGTTCCAACGGTTCGCGCTGCTCTCCGTACTCCGGGTCCCTGGACTGGAGCTTCGACTCCGACGGCCGACTCGTGGTGACCATCGGCGGCACCCGGGTCGACCTGTGACCGATCCGGTCGGCTCCCGTACCGGAGCCGACCGGATACCGGCCGACCCGTCCGAACGAACCGGACGGGTCGGCCGTTCTCTTGAAGCCGGGCCTGCCCGCGGGTGAAGTCCGACGACGCCGCGAGTGGGCCGAGATCACCGCAGACCACCTCACCCGGCCGATCGAGGATCCCGACGCGGCCCAGGCGACCCTGGCCGCAATCGACGACCCCGGCCTGGCCGAGGTCCTGGCCCGGCGGATCCCGCTGCGCGCCGCCACCGACCGGCCCTCGGGTTCCAGGGTCCGTCTCAGCACCCCGTCCCGGGAGAGCGCGACGGACCTCCAGATCCGGGGCCGCCCGGTCCGCCGGGCGCGGTCCGGTTCGCCACGCCGAGTTCCACGAGGGTCCGCCAGCCGATGTCCGCGACGGTCTCCTTGGGGACCGTGGCGAGCAGGGCCGCCTTGACGAGGCCGATTCCCAGGGCGCGTGCCGCGGTGGCCTCGTCGACACCGCCGTAGGCCTCGTGGGCGGCGGGCATGTCGGCGGCCGGGAACAGCAGTCTCAGGAAACCGAGGTCCACCGCCGGGTCTCCTCGGGCGATGTCCGACCAGTCGATGATGCCGCCGAACGCGCCGTTCCGGGAGATCACGTTGAACGGGTGCAGGTCTCCGTGGATCCAGACGCGCGGAGCCTCGTCGGGAACCGCGAGCGCCCGGTTCCAGAGGGCGGCCACGGCGTCCGGGTCCAACGTCAGACCACGGGCGGCGCCCGAGGACGGCAGCCGTGGAAGGGCGTCGCGCAGGATCGGCTCACGCTCGGCGAGCCGCACGCTCTGCTCGGAGTTGAACGGGGCGTCGGCGGGGGCCGGCCGGTGGATCTCTGCCAGTGCCCGGCCCATCTCCGGGGCGGCCGGGGCGGCCAGGGGGCGGTCGGCGGCGAGTTCGCCCGGCAACCAGGACGTGACCGCCCAGCACCAGGGAAAACCCGCCCCGGGGACGCCCGAACGCACGATCCGCTGCGTGGGGAACGTCCAGCGGTCGCTGAGCGCTCCGACCCAGCGCAGCTCCGACTCCAGCGAGCCGGCCGCGCCGCGGTGACGGGGCAGCCGGACCGCGAGGTCCTCCCCGAGGCGGAACATCGCCATGTCGAAGCCTTCGAGGGGCTCGGCGATCTCCCGGTCCGCCAGGTCCGGGTGCTGATCGGTGAGCAGCGTGCGCACGAGTCCGCGTGAGAACACGACCTCGGCGGGGGGCGGGACGGTCATCATGGGGCGATCGTACGCGGCGGGCCGAACGCTCCGGCCCACCGTTCGACGGCGTGCGGGAGGACGCTCCCATGGAGGTCAGGCGTCGAGCCACTCCCTCAGCCGACCGGCGAACCACTCGGGTCGTTGCAGCGGAACGCCGTGCCCGCAGCCCTCGACGGTCTCCAGGAGAGCGGTGGGGAGCGCCTCGTGGAGCGCGCGGCCCGAATTCCGCATGACCCTCCGCTCGCGGGCGCCCACGAGCACGTGGGCCGTGCCGGGGAACCGTGCCCAGCCCGAGGGCACGGTGAACCGGATGTTCTCACCCACCGCGGCGAGCAGGGTCTGCTTCGAGACGCCCGAAGAGGTGCGGATGTAGTCCGCCATCAGTGATTCCGGGACGAACAGCTCCTTCGCCTGGAGCCTGGCGAACCACTCGCGCCGGGCGAGCCCGGCGGTCGCGCCGAGCAGGCCGAGGATGAGGCCGGGTGCCGGGGTGGGCACCGCCTGCGCGCTCACCACCATGACCCGGTCGACGAGGTCGGGCCGGTCCGCGGCCAGCAGGACGGCGAGTTGGGCGCCGAGCGAGAAGCCGACGACCGCGACGCGGCCGCCCGGTCGCTCCTTCTCGATGAGCGCGCCCAGCTCCTCCACGGTCCGCGCGTGCGAGCGGTAGGGCTCGTCGGCGCCGCGGTCGTGCCCGGGAAGGTCGGGGACGATCGATCGGAGCCCGCCCCCGAGCCGCTCCCGCGTCGGATCCCACATCCAACCGGCGACGCCTCCACCGTGCAGGAGCAGCACGGGCGGGTCGCCCTCACGGCCGAACGTCCTGACGTACACGCTGACGCCTCCCCTCGTGGCGGGCGCGTGGGCAGGGCGCCGTGCGACCGCTGCCGACACACGTCGTCGGCATTCCGACCGGCTTCAACGTATCGGGGAACCGGGCCCTCCCGGCGGATCCGGCCCGGTTCCCTCCGGTCGCATCGGCACCCGCCGTTCCCGGGACGACGCCGTCCTCCGCGATCCCGGATCGCGGAGAACGGCGTCGGGCGGGGAACGGAACCCGGGCCGACCGACGGCGTCCGACCCCGTTCGAGGGCCTTCGGTCTCCTCACCGGGTCGTTCCGCCACTCCTCCGGGCTAAGGCGTGTTCCGCGGATGCTCACCCTGCCGCGCGACGGGCGGCATCCACGGAACACGCCTAGTCCACGATCACCCAGGTGCCCCTGCGGTGGTTCCGGGCCCTGCCATCGGGGTCGTAGCCTCCCTCGACGTTCCCGGCGATGTCCACCGCGAACCAGTGGACGGTGGTCGTCTCCTCGATCCGCAGGGTCTCCAGGCCCCCGCGCACACCGGTCGGTTCCAGCCTGGGGGAGTCGAAGTCCGGACGGCTGCCGTCGAGGGTGTAGTGGATCTCGGCGGGCTCGTTGGTCTCGAAGACGACCTCCACCGGTCCGGTGTGCTCGCCCGGGCGCGGAGAGACGCCCGAACGCGGTCGGAACCGGTCCTTCTGATGGGCCAGGGCCACTTCCAGCATGGTGTACATCCCGTTGGCGTACTCCATGCCCTGGGCGTGCGCCTCCTCCCACGGCGGCTGGAACCCCGCCTGGCCCAGCTCGAAGTTCCAGGCGAAGATCCCGTTCTCGTACCAGAGGTGGTCACCGGAGTTGCCCGCCGCGGAGTACAGCACATCGATGATCGGACCGGTGCGGGCCGGGGTCACCACGGTGCCGCGGTACTCCTTGATCGCGCCCAGGATGTGCGCCGACGACTCCCAGAAGTAGGCCTCCTCCATCGCCGTCGGCCGGGGGGTGGGGACGCGCCCGTCGGCGATGTAGGCGCCCGGGGACCACATGAAGTAGTCGCCCGAGGAGTGGATGTTCATCGAGAAGCCGATGTTGTCGTGGGTGTCGACCAGCCACACCAGGTTCTTGTTCTCCGGCTGCGACAGCGGCCCCAGTTCCTCGGGGCCGGCGAACGTGCCTCCGGTGCAGGTGAAGGAGGCCCCGGCGTAGCCGTCCCACAAGGTGTAGGCGCCGTAGTTGCGGTTGTTGTCCACCCCCCACTGCGCCCCCTGGACCACGGCCCACTGGTCGCGGGAACCGTCGGTGCCGCAGTAGTTGGTCATGTTCTTGCGGTGCAGCGGCACGTCGTAGAAGGAGTGGTTGGCGCCGTCCGGGTTGAACGAGGGCATCAGGAAGATGTCCAACTCGTCCACCAGTTCGGTGGTGGTGTCGTGGACGCCGTAGTTGCGCACCAGGCGCTCGGCGGTCTCGATGGTCACCAACGGGGTCTGCCATTCCCGGGCGTGCTCCTGGGCGTAACCCAGCACGCCGGTCTTGGAGCCGTCCCGCGTGGAACCGATGCGCAGTGCGTAGACCGGCGCCGGTTCGCGGGACACGTCGTCGGGCGCGTTGAGGAAGTCGTCGGCCCGCACCCGTTCGGCCCGCACCACCCCGTTTCCGGCGTTGCCCCGGAAGGTGAAGGCGCGGACCAGGTCACCGGCCTCGGCGTTGACCGCGTCCACGACCTCCGCCGCGGTCGTGGTGATCGCACCGCCGCCGTCGGTGGCCAGGGCGACGGTGATCTCGTCCCCCTCGACGTCGACCGACAACCCGGAGTCGGGAGCGGAGGGGGCGACCAGGTCCACGACGATGTCGTTCCCGCCCTCGTGGCCGTGGACGAGTGACTCCACGACGACACCGCGGTCGGCGTTCTGGCCGTTGACGCCCACTCCGAGGATCGCCTGGGCGTGGCGACGGTAGCCGTTGGTCCGGTGGGGCAGTTCGACGACCTCGGCGATGTCCGGGTACTCGTCGGCGATCTGGTGGATCCGGTCGTAGAGTTCGTCCGGTGTCATGTAGGCGTTGAGGAAGTCGGTGTAGGGCAGCGGATCCCCGGGTCCACGGGGGTCCGGCAGCCATTCGGTGACCTCCGCGACGGCGGTGCCGCCGTGCGGGCCGGTGACCCGGATACGCTCGGGCCGCTCCTCCACCGCGGCCTGGCCGCGGTGGTACATGTACACCCCGACGTCGACGAAGCGGTTCAGGGTCTGGGTGCCGCCGTCACCGATCTCGGTGCCGGGCCCGGCGTCGCGTTCCACGGTCAGCCGGGAGTTCTCGATCGGTCCGAAGTCGGAGTGGACCTCCACGGACAGGAAGTCGCCGTTACGGCCCTCGAAGTAGTCCGCCCGCAGGATCCTGAGGTTCTCGGTGTCGGCCAGGGTCCTCGCCGTGCCCTCGGGTTCGTTCTCGGCCCGCAGCCGTTCGATGGCCGCCTCACGTTCGTCGAGGCGCTCCTCCGCGTCGGACTCGGTGTAGAGCACCTCGCCGAAGGTGAACCCGGCGTCGTTGTAGACGTCCAGGTCGAAGGGGCCGATCACGGTCTGGGCGACGAACCCGTGCTCGCCCGCCGGGTCCAGCCGGGTGATGTCACCGCCCAGCTCCACGAGCCGGTCCAGTTCGTCGCGGTCGTCCAGGAAGACCTCCACCACCGACGGCTCGTCCAGCTCCAGCGTCGTCGCGCCGGGCTCGGCCGTCGCGGGCACCGCGGTCGGCAGCAGCAGCGCGAGGGTCGCCCCGACGACGAGTCCGGCGTGACGCGCACGCCGAGACCCGCTCCATGTCATGTGTCCCATCCCGGTCCTTCTCGCTCAGCGCGGAGCGGGCGGATGGCCCGTCGTCCGCGACAAGTGGCGCCACCGCCGTTCGGGCGGGGGCGGGTGGGCACGATCGAGCCGGCCGCGGGGCCACGGGACAGCACTCACACCGTCGTCGAGGGATCGACCTGCGCAGTGATGGGTGGTGGGGGCCGGGGGGAGGGAAGGGGGCGCGGGGGAAGTGCCTGGGTGGACGGCGCGGCCGCCGTCACGCACCCGAATCTGGCTGTCGGTCCGAGGCTGTCGTGACGCCGGGGTCGCGTCAAGGCCGGTAAAGCGAAAAATCGAGCGGAGGTCCGCCGGGGCCCGGGTCGGCCCGTCGAGGTCGGCCCGTCGGCCGGAGAGGTCGATTCCGCGCCGTCGCGGGCCGAGGGGGCCCTGAACGGGGCGGAACGGAGAGGGGAGTGTGGACGCGGCAGGGGAGGCGTCGGGCCGAGCCCCGCCGCCGCTCGACCGCGAGCGGGGATCTCGATGCCGGGCGCGGGTCCGGGTTCCGCGTCCTCGGAGGTGCCGAAAGGGCCTCCTCCACGCCTGGGGAGGGACGCCCCCGGTGCCTCACCATAGGTGGATCGACCTGTTGACACGTCACCCCGTTGTCACCCACGGCCCCCCGGCATACCTTCGCGTGGCGACCCGCTACCCGCTGCCCCGCTCCGCCCCGCCATGAGGAGGGCCCTTCGTGACCACCCACGCGCACCGTCTGGGAACGGTTCTGGCACTGACCGCCGCCGGAACGCTCCTGGCCTCCACCGTCTCCGCCGCGCCCTCCGAACCCGAGGGGGCGATCCCGGTCCCCGTTCCCGAGGTCCAGGGCCCGCTTCCGGGCGGTCTCCCCGGTGACCCGATGGCGGACGACATCGAGGACACCTACCCCTTCTTCGCCACGACCGAGGACCTCGACTCCCACGGTTACGTGGAGGAGGAGTTCCTCGTCTCCGGAACCGCGAACCGTTACTCCGGGGGCGAGGTGCTCTCGTCCCACCCCTACAGGACACGGCTCCTGGTCCGCCGCCCCGCCGAACAGCGTGACTCCAACGGTACGGTCCTGGCCGAGTGGCAGAACGTCACGGCCGGGAACGACCTCGACGCCCTGTGGGGGCCGAGCGCGGAGCACATCATGCGCTCGGGGTACACGTGGGTGGGGGTCTCCGCTCAGAACGTGGGGGTGTCACAGCTGACGGAGTGGAGTCCGGCCCGCTACGGCGACCTGGACGTCACCGACGGCGGCACGGTCGGTGACGACCAGCTCTCCTACGACGTCTTCTCCCAGGCCGCACAGGCGGTGCGCGCCGCAGGGGAGCTCACGGGCGGAATCGAACACGACAGGGTCCTGGCGATCGGCGCGTCCCAGTCGGCGCAGCGCATGACGATCTACTACGAGCGGGTACTGCCGCTGATCGAACCGGTCTTCGACGGCTACGCCTTCATGGTGGGGAACGCGCCCTCCTCCCCGGACCGCCCGGAACCGGTCTTCCAGGTGCTGTCGGAGACCGACGTGGCGCGCATCCCCGTGGCGGAGGACACCGCCACCTTCCGGCGCTGGGAGGTGGCCGGCACCTCGCACTCGGCATGGGCCGGTCGGATGGCCCGCGTCGACCAGGAGGAGCGCGACCTGGGCGGACAGGCGGAGTACGACTGCGCGGAACCGCCGTTCAGCCGGGTGCCGCTGCACCACGTCTTCAACGCCTCCTACGACCACCTGAGCGCGTGGGCGCGGGGGAAGGGACGGCCTCCGGGGGCGGACCCGATCGAGCGGACCGCGCTCGGACGGATCGCCCGGGACGACGACGGGTTCGCGCTCGGGGGCATCCGCCTCTCCCAGGTGGAGGTGCCGCGTGCGCTGAACACCGGGAGCAACGCCCCGCTGGACGCCGAGAGCTACTTCTGTGTGCTGTTCGGCTCCCACCGGCCCTTCGACGAGGCGGAACTCGCGGAGCGCTACCCGAACCACGGCCGCTACGCGTCGGCGGTGAACCGTGTGGAGAGCGAGAACCTGCGCCGGGGTCACATCACCCGGGAGGACTCCCGGGAGAACCGGCGGGAGGCCGCCCGCCCCTGAACCACGGCGGCGTGCCCCGCCCGGGGCACGCCGCCGTCCCCGCCCGGGTCGGTCGGCCCGGGCCCGCCCCCGTGACCGTGCGGCACTTCGCCCCGCCGAGCGACGACTCGACGGGGCGAAGCGATCAGGACCCGGGATCGACCGACGGCACAGGAGATCCGCCGGGTCCCCTCCGCCGGTCCTCGATCAGCGCTTCAGGCCGTTCTCGATGGCCTCGATGATCCGGGGCCGCAGCTCGGCGGCGCGGATGATCGCGTCCACCGATCCGACCTCGACCGCGCGCTGGATGCTGTGCACCCGGTCGAACTCCGCGGCGACCTCGCCGAGCTTCTCGGCGCGCACCGAGGAACGGACCTCGGCGAGCCGGTTGGTCAGCGCCGCCCGCTCCGCGCCGCTGGTCTCGGCGATCCGGTCCTGGAGCCCGGTGACCCGCGGGTCCGCCGCGGTCCGGCTGTTCACCTCACCGGCGAACACCACGGCCGCCGCCGGGGCGCCGCCGAGCACCGAGGCGAACGAGCCCTCCAGCGCCAGCACCGTCATGTTCGGGTTGAGCGCCTTGGAGAAGACCACGAACGCGCCGCCGTGGTACCGGGAGATCACGCAGAACACGATCGGTCCCCGGAAGTTCACGATCGCCCGGCCGATCTCCGCGCCGTACTCCAGCTGGAGCTTGCGCATCGATTCCGGAGAGCCGTCGAACCCGGACAGGTTCGCCAGCACGACCAGCGGCCGGTTGCCGGAGGCCGCGTTGATCGCCCGCGCGGTCTTCTTCGACGACCGCGGGAACAGCGTGCCCGCGGTGTAGGTGTCCGGGCCGTCGGTGGGCGGGAAGCCGCGCCGGGCCACCGACCGCGACTCGATGCCCACCAGGCAGACCGGTCGTCCGCCGATGTGGACGTCCTGGACCACCGAGGTGTCGGCGTCGGCCATGCCCGCCCACCGCTCCAGCACCGCGTGGTCCTGGTCGGACAGGGCGCGCATCACGGTCCGGATGTCGAACGCCTTCTTGCGGTCCGGGTTGTGCTCGGCGGAGAAGATCTCGCCGACGGTGGCGAAGTCGCTGCCGGCGACCGTGTGCGGGAACGTCGACACGTCGCGGTCGACCGGGTCGTCGGTGACCGCCGCGCGCGGGCCCTCCTCGCCGGGCATCACGTACGTGTGGTCGTAGTGCGCCATGAGCACGTCGCGGGCGCCCGCCAGGTCGGGCGCCCAGTACTGCGCCTGGCCGTTGGGGCCCATGACCCGGTCGTAGCCGCCGATGCCGAAGTTGTCCTCGGCCGACACACCACCGGAGAAGTCCAGCGACTGCTTGCCCGTGAGCACCATGGCCGAGTCCGGCGTCATCACCAGGATGCCCTTGGTGTGCATGAGCATCGTCGCCTCGGCGTTCCAGTACGGCTGGGCGCCGACGGTGATCCCGGCGACGACGATGTTGATCTCGCCGCCGTCCTGGGTGAACTCCACGATCCGCTTGAGCGCGGCCGCGACCCAGTCCATGTTCTCCGTGCCGGAGGTCATGGAGATCCGGGCGCCCGCCGAGAGCGCGAACCACTCCAGCGGCACCCCCATCCGCTCGGCCAGGTCCAAGGCCGCGATCACCCGGGCGCATTCCGGCTCCGACAGCGCGCCCAGCGCCTTGGTGGGGTCGCCGAGCAGCACCACGCGGGTGACGCCCTCGGGGTGGCGCACGGTCGGCGTGGTGACGACGCCGGCCACCACCGCCGCGGTGTTCTCGCCCTTGGGCCGGTCCACCGGCACCAGGGCGCCCGCCTCGTCGAGGTCGTGTTCGACGAAGGAGCCCTCCGGTCCGGTGAGCATCCCGGTCAGCTCGTACGGGAAGACGTTCCCGCGCCGGGCCGCCCGCAGCACCTTCTGGCGGTAGTCGTCCAGCGGCGGGACCGGCTCGGTCGAGGGCTTGTCGACGTGGACCTGCGCCCCCTTGCCCGGTTCGAGGGCGATGCGCACGGCGACCTCGGTGAGTTCGCCCTCCTCGGTGCGCTGGCGGGCCACGAACTGGACCTCCTCCAGCCCGGCGCCGGCGGTCGTCGGCAGGATGCGCTCGACGAGCATGTCGAGTTCGTCGAGGGTCAGCTCCGTCGACGGCCACACGTACATGAGGATGCGGTTGGTGTCGAACCGCTTGTGGGGCGGTCGCTGCGCCTGGATGTTGCGGATCGCGTCCAGGCACGCGTTGACGATGTCCTCCACGGCGGGCAGCGCGATGAGGCGGCCCTCGGCGTCGCGCAGCGGGGTGAGGTCGCGGACCTGGCCCATCGCGATGAGCCGCTCGTCGGCCGGGTTGGCGCGCGCCACGGCCCTGAACAGATAGATCTCCTCGTCCACCGACGCCAGTCGGGTGAGGTCGAACTCCCGGAGCCGCTGCAACTGGAGGCGCTGGGCGATCTGCGGGTGCAGGCCGCGGATGAGCCGGTCCTCCACGAGACCGTCCCCCTCGGGACGGAAGGTGAAGTGGTGGTGCATCATCGCGCCGTCGGCCCCGGCCACGGTGGCGGTGATCCGGCGGACCGCCGAGGGCAGCGGTCGCGCCGCGAGGATCTCGCCGAGCCGCAGGGCGATCGCCTCGGCGTCCGGCCGTCCCTCCCAGGTGACGTACAGGTCGGCGACCAGGTGGTGCTCGGGCACGTCGGCGGCCAGCGTCCAGACGGCCTCGACGGCGTCGGGCAGCCCGGCGATGTCGACGGCGGCGGCGACCACCCGCGAGGTGCCCCGCGCGTCGGTGTGGTCGGCGGTGACCAGTCGGCACCCCGCGATGTCGCGCGCGGTGATACCGGACAGCCGGCGGTTGCCGTAGTAGCGGCGGGTCAGGACCTCCAGCAGCGGGGCGTTGTCCAGGCCGGGACGGCCGATCCGGGGCCTGATGAGCCGGACGAGGGGTTCGGAGCAGGCCACCATGCTCCGGATGCGCTCGGCGCGGTCCGGGGCGTCGGGGTCGCGGTCCAGGTGACGCAGGTCGTCGCGCACGGCGGCGTAGACCTTGGCCCGGTTGCGGCGCAGCAGGGGCTGGGTGAACCAGCGGAACACCACGCCCCGGGTGAGGTCGGACACCGCGGGGAAGCGCACCTGCGTGGCCTGGACCAGGTGCTCCAGGGTGAGACCGGCGCGCTCGGTGAGCGCCCCGACCGGAGGTGCGCCGGCCAGCCATGCGCGCAGCAGGTCCGAGACCACCGTGACGTGGGCGGCCACCGACTGCTGGGCGAGGAAGATCCGGAAGACCGCGTCCTCCAGCTCCGGCGTGCGGTCCAGCCCGGTGACGCCGTAGTGGGCGAGCACCCGGGTGAGTTTGGCCTGGAAGGCCTCGGAGACACCGGCGCGTTCGACGTCCAGGCTCTGGAGGTAGCTGTGGAAGTACTCGCGCGGGCTGTGCACCTGACCGTCCGAGGCGGCCTCGGGCGCGTCGCCGGGCTTGTTGCGGCTCAGCTCCGCCAGGTCGGCGAAGACGGTCAGCAGCTCCAGTTCGCCCTCGACCGGCCGGTCGCCCAGTTCGGCGCGCGCGGCCAGGTAGGAGGAGAAGACCCGTCGGCGTTCCCCGGGGTCGAAGTCGTAGCCGAGCACGAGGGCCCGCAGGTCCCGCAGGCCGCGGTCGGCGCGCTCGGTGGCGGAGACGCCGGACTCCTCCGGCAGGTCGATCTCGACGACCTCGGCCGCGGACTCGGCCTCTCCCGAATCCTCGTCGGCCAGCGGCTCCAGGCGCATCAGCGGCGCTCCGGTCTCCACCTGGGCGCCCACCGACACGGGGCACTCCCGGACCCGGGCGCGGAACGGCGCGCGCAGCACCGTCTCCATCTTCATGCTCTCCAGCACCAGGATCGGGGCGTCCGCCTCGACCTCGTCGCCGACCGCCAGCGGCGTCGCGACCACCAGGGCGGGTGCGGGGGAGCGGACGACGCCGCCCTCGTCGCGGCTGATCCGGTGCGGGACACCGTCGATCTCGACCAGGTGGACCGGGCCGTGTACGGCCGACACCATCCGGAACCGGTGACCGTTGACGGTGATGTGGCCGCTGTGCGCGTCGAACCGCTCCACCTCGACGTCGGCCGGGTGGACGTCGCCGCCCCCGGAGACGCCGACGCGGAACCGGTCGGGGCCGACCCGGGACACGCTCACCCGGTAGCCGACACCGCGGAGTTTGAGGTCCAGCGGGCGGTCCGGGTCGTGCTGCACCTGTGGGCGACCGCCGTGCGCGGTGGACAGCAGCCGTCGGCGGTCGACATCCTCCGCCTCCCGGTAGGACTCGATCGCGGCCGCGGCCAGGGCGATCGCCGAGTGCCGGTGGTCGATCAGGTGGCCTTCGGCGCGCATGCGGTCGATCCAGCCGGTGTCGGCGCTCGCGCCGATCACCTCGGGCCGTCCGAGCAGGTCGAGCACGAAGCCCTTGTTGGTGGCGCCGCCCTCGATGATCACCGTGGTCTCGGCCATCGCGCGGCGCAGCCGGGCCAGGGCCTGTTCGCGGTCACGGCCGTAGGCGATGATCTTCGCGATCATCGAGTCGAAGTCCGCGGGGATCTCGTCGCCCTCGCGCACACCGGTGTCCACCCGGATTCCGGGGCCGACGGGGAAGCGCAGGTGGGCGATGCGTCCCGGGGCGGGGGCGAAGTCGCGGTCGGGGTCCTCGGCGTTGAGTCGGGCCTCGATGGCGTGGCCGAGCTCCTCGGGCTGCTCGCCTTCGAGTCGTCCGCCGGCGGCCACGTGCAGCTGCAAACGGACCAGGTCGGTCCCGGTGGTGACCTCGGTGATGGGGTGCTCGACCTGGAGGCGGGTGTTGACCTCCAGGAACGCGAAGAGCCTCTCACCGGGGTGATAGAGGAACTCGACGGTGCAGGCGCCGCGGTAGCCGACGGCGACGGCGAGCCGTTCGGCCGACGTCTTCAGGTCGGCGATCTGCTCGGGCGCCAGGACGGGGGAGGCGGATTCCTCGATGATCTTCTGGTTGCGCCGCTGCACCGAGCAGTCGCGGACGCCCAGCGCCCACGCGGTGCCCTGACCGTCCGCGATGACCTGGACCTCGACGTGTCGGGCACCGGTGACCAGGCGTTCGAGGAAGACCACACCGGATCCGAAGGCGCGCAGCGCCTCCTGGCTGGTGCGCTCGTAGGCCTCGGCCAGGTCCTCGCCCGAGGAGACCTTGCGGATGCCGCGCCCGCCGCCGCCCGCGGTCGCCTTGAGCATCAGCGGGTAGCCGATCTCGTCGCCGGCGCGCAGCGCCTCCTCCAGGGTGGCGACCTCACCGCGGCTCCACGGAGCGACGGGGACGCCGACCTCCTCGGCGATCAGCTTCGCGCCGATCTTGTCGCCGAGCCGGCGCATCGCCTCCGCGCTCGGCCCGATGAAGGTGACGCCGATCTTCTCGCACAGCTCGGCGAACGCCGGATCCTCCGCGACGAAACCCCAGCCGACCCAGGCCGCGTCGGCCCCGGTCTCCACCAACGCCCGCTCCAGGACGGCGTGGTCCAGGTAGGGACGGGCCGAGGCCGGTCCCAGCGAGTAGGTGACGTCCGCTTCACGGACGAAGGTGGCGTTGCGGTCCGCGTCGGTGTAGAGGGCGACCGTTTCGATCCGGATCCCCGTTTCCGCGGAAAGTTCCCGAACCGCGTGGATGAGCCGCATGGCGGCCTCTCCACGATTGACGATGGCTACACGACCGAACACCGGCCGACCTCCCCGGGCTGTCTACGACGGAAGGCGACCTCCGAGGTGTCGGAGGTCGCCTCTTCCTGCTTCCACCTACTACTGTGCTCGATCATCCACCGGCACACCAATGTCCCGAACCGCCCACACCTGGAGCGGGACCTTGTGGGAACCCCACAAAAGGAACTCGATCCCCACCGGGCGCCCCTTTTTCCGCGTGACCGTTCTCACCCGTTTCTGGCATTTCGTGTCCCTATCGATACTCGCGGTTCGCGTGTGCGGCCGATCGGTGCGTCGGGCGGGCCGGGGAACGCTGAGCGGCCGTACGCGGTACCGCCCCGGCCGCCGGCGCGTTCTCGGCACTTCGCGCGGCCCCCGACGGCCGTCGACCCGGGCCGAACACCGCCGGGCGTGCGCACGGCCCCCGATTCACCGTCGATCGGAGGCCGTACGCCCTACCCGGGAGGTTCAGCGGGGCGCGTCCCCGCGCGCCGCGATGACCGCCCGGCCCCGCTCGGATTGGGGGAAGCGCTCGATCATGGCGCGCAGCTCCTCGGCGCCCACGTTGGCCCCGAAGGGTTCGGTGCCCGGCTCCAGGCGCACGCCCGCGGCCAGCGGACCGGCCACGACCGGGTCGAATCCCAGCGCGTCCACGATGGACCCCACCAGGGCCAGGTCACCGGTGTCGTCTCCGGCGATCGCGATCGCCCTGCGCCCCGGCGCGCCTGTCGGTCGGGCCTCGTCCTCCAGGTCGTGGTAGCCCATGTGGTTGAACGCCTTGACGACACGGGCCCCGGCCAGGAACCCCTGGACGATCTCGCTGGAGGAGGTGCGCGGATCCACGAGGTCCTCCCGGGGGCCGTCCACCTCCCACCAGTGGTTCATCGCGTCGATGACCGGTTTCCCGGTCAGCGTCCCGGCGGGGATCGTGCGGTACCGGCCCAGCGGCAGCGCCAGCACGACCACGTCGGCCTTGGCCGCCGCCTCCTCTCCGGTCATCGCCTCGGCGCCCGGAGCGAGCACCGACACCGTCAGCTCGATCTCGGCGGGGTCGCCGGATCCGGCGATCAGCACCCGGTGCCCGGCCGCCAGCGCCAGCCGGGCCAGCACCGTGCCGACCTTGCCCGCGCCCAGGACGCCCAGGACCGGAGCGGTCCTCTGTTCCACGTCGCTCAACTCCCCTCCGCCTTTCGGTCCGCGAGGATGTCACGGACCATCGGGATCACCCGGGTCCCGTACAGTTCGACGGCGCGCATGCGGTCCGGTGCCGGGATCGCCCCGTTGGAGTAGATGAGGTCGAACCGGCCCACGCCCAGTGTCCGGATGGCCGCGGCCATCTTGCGGGCGACCGTCTCGGGGGAGCCGACGTACATCGACCCGTGGGCGATCTCGTTCTCGAACTGCTCCTTGCGCATCGGTCCCCAGCCCCGCTCGGCGCCGATCCGGTCGTGGACGACCTTGTAGCGCGGGTAGAAGATCTCCTTCGCCTCCTCGTCGGTGTCGGCGATGAACCCGGGGGAGTGCATCCCCACCGGGTGCGCGACCGTGCCGAACTGCGCGGCGGCCCGCTCGTACAGCTCGATGTAGGGGCCGAACCGCTCGGGGGAGCCGCCGATGATGGCCAGCATCAGGGGCAGTCCGTGGCGCGCGGTGCGCACGACCGACTGGGGGGACCCGCCGACCCCGACCCATGTGGTCAGCCGGCCCGAGTCGGTCTTGGGGAAGACGTCGGCGTCCTTCAACGGCGCTCGGACGGTCCCGCTCCAGGTCACCGGAGCCTCGTCGAGCAGCTTGACGAAGAGGTCGATCTTCTCCTCGAACAGCACGTCGTAGTCGCGCAAATCGTGGCCGAACAGCGGGAAGGACTCGGTGAACGAGCCGCGCCCCAGGATGACCTCCGCGCGTCCGTTGGAAAGCGCGTCCAGGGTCGCGAAGCGCTGGAAGACCCGTACCGGATCGTCGGAGCTGAGCACGGTGACCCCCGAACCCAGCCGGATGCGCGAGGTGCGGCCGGCGATGCCGGCCAGGACGGTCTCCGGGGTGGAGATCGCGTACTCGGGCCGATGGTGCTCGCCCAGGGCGATGGCGTCGACGCCGATCTCGTCCGCCAGGACGGCCTCGTCGACGACGCGGCGGATCGCCTCGCCGTGGGAGAGGGGTTTTCCGTCGGGGCCTTCGGGGACGTCGCCGAACGTGTCGAGTCCGAAGAGCGGGTCGGACATGGGTGGCCTCCTTGCCGAGCGGCCCGGACACGGGTCCGAACCGTGGCGGCCCGGTCGTCCCTCGTGAGGTGCCCGCCGCCAGGTGATTGACGCGTCAATTATGCGATCATATGATTGACATGTCAATTATGGGGGTGGCCATGGCCGACGAAGTGCGCACGCCGCGCAGGGGGCGACGCCTGCCGACACGGGACGAGCTGCGCTCCTGGCGCGCGTTCCTCGAAGCGACGGAGGCCCTGAACGCGGAGATCTCCGCCCGGTTGCAGCGGGACTCGGGCCTCTCGCCGGGCGACTACAAGGTGCTGCTCGCGCTCACCGAGACCGAGGGGGAGCGGATGCGCTCCTCCGAACTGGCCGAGGTGATCGGCTGGGAGCGCAGCCGCCTGTCCCACCACCTGGGGCGCATGGAACGGCGCGGACTCATCCGCCGCGAGGACTGCGCCATCGACAACCGGGGCGCCGAGATCGTCCTGGAGAAGGAGGGGGCGACGGCCTTCCACGGCGCGACGGTCCCCCATCTGACCGCCGTCCGCGAACTCTTCGTCGACGCCCTCACCCCGGAGCAGGTGCGGGCCGCCGGAGAGATCGCCCGCGCCCTGCGCGCCCACGCGGACGCGCCCATCTCCTGAACCGGCCGGAGCCGGGGCGGGAGGGCCGCCCGGCACGGCTCGCGGCCGTCGCCGTCGGGCCGCATGACGTCGATGACCAGCAGGTCGGGATCGTGCTCGGCCGGACCCGCCGGTCCAGGGCCGGCGAGGTGGCGGTGGGAACGGTGAACCCGTGGAAGGTCGGGACCGCCGCGACCGGATCCGCGAAGCCGGGGCGTCGTCCACCACCGGGACGGGTCCGTGCCCATCGCCTCCCATCGAGGCAGGGGAGCATGAGGGTTCGATGAGAACACGACCACCGGGCGTGTGCGGTCGTGTGCCGCTCCGCGGCGGTTCCGATCCGGCGGGTCACCCCGTCTCTCCGTCCACACGTTCGTACGGGGCGCGGCCCCGGCGGCTCGAAGAAGGGTACGCGGACGGGACGCCCCGAGAACGGCACCGGGGCGTCCCGCGACGCGGGTGGGGCGGTCCTCGGCGGAGCAGTCGGCCGCCGGTTCAGTTCGCGGCGTCCAGGCGGGCGCGCTGGTCCTCGGTGAGGTCCAGGTCGAGCGCGCCCAGGAGCTCGTCCAGCTGCTCCACGGTGGAGGCGCCCACCAGGGGGACGATCGGCAGTTCGTGGCCCATCTGCCAGGCCAGGACCACCTGGTTGGGGGTGGCCCCGGTCTCCGCGACGACCTCCCCCAGCGCCGCCAGCCGCGCCGTGGTGCCCGGATGGTCGTAGCCGCGGGGCAGGGGCTTGTCATCACGGACGTAGGCGCCGCCGAGCAGCGGGGTGTAGGCGACCAGGGTCAGCCCGGGTTCGGCGCGCATGTAGGTGAGCAGGTCCGAACCGGCTCCGCCGATGTCGCCGTCCGCGCAGAGCGGGTCGCCGATGTCGGTGCGCGGCCGCAGGTAGCCGTGCTGGTACTGGAGCACCTCGTACCCCGGCAGGCCCGCGGAGGCCGCCAGGGCGCGGGCGCGCTCCACCCGCCAGACGGAGTGGTTGCTCACCCCCAGCAGTCCCACCGAGCCCTCCCGTACCAGGTCCGCGAAGCCCTCGACGGTCTCCTCCAGAGGTACGCCCCGCTGGTCCTCGATGTGCGCGTACAGCAGGTCCACGCGCTCCAGGCCCAGGCGCTCGCGGCTCGCCTCGGCGGCCTCCCGGACGGCCCGGGCGGAGAGCCCCTCGGCGTTGTCGGTGTAACCCGTACCCGGCGCGAGCGGGCGGGCACCGAGCTTGGTGGCGATGACGAGGTCGTCGCCGACGCCCCGGTCGCGGAGCCAGCGGCCGATCAGTTCCTCGCTCTGCCCTCCCTGGCCGCCGTCCGCCCAGAACGCGTAGTTGTTGGAGGTGTCGATGAAGGTGCCCCCGGCCTCGACGTACCGGTCGAGGATCGCGAACGACGTCTTCTCGTCGGTGCGCGTGCCCATGTTCATCGCGCCCAGGGCGAGGGCGCTCACCTCGCGCCGGGTGGCGGGGTCGGTGCCGATGGTGCGCTGTCGCATGAGGGTTCTCCCGTCCCTGACCCGCGCGGCGCGGGCCTTGGAACAGGAGTCTGCGACCTGGAGCGCGCTCCAGGTCAAGCCCGTGCCCGGAGGGGGCCGGCGGACCGGGACGACCCCGGCCCGCCGGAACCCCGTCCCCGCGCACCGGGTGCGGTCGGCGCGGCGACGCCCACCGCACCACGATCCGAGCGATCCCGCCGCCGGATCGCTTCCCGCGAGGGACGGGGGCCCGTGGCGCGACGGCTCAGCGTTCGCGGGTGTGGGCCAGGACCGCGAGAGGACAGAAGACCGCGACCAGGCCGGCCGACCACGCCAGGGTGACCGTGATCGAGGCGCCGGCGGCGGTGCCGGTGAGGAGGGCCCGGCACGCGTCCATCGCGTGCGTCGCCGGGTTGATCCCGGCCCAGGCCCGCAACCACCCCGGCAGGGTGTCCACCGGCGCGGCCAGACTCGTGCCCAGCAGCAGCGGCAGGAACGCGATGAACGCCACCGCCAGGACGGTGCTCTCGTTGCGCACCAGCACGCCCACGAACACCATGACCCAGCTCAGCGCGAATCCGAACCCCATCGCCAGTGCGGCCGCCGCCGCCGCGGAAGCGAGGTCGGTGGTCACCCGGAACCCCATCAGGTATCCGATCGCGAACAGCAGCGCCACCGCCACCGCGTACCGCACCACGTCGGCCAGCACCGATCCCCACAGGGGCGCCGACCGTCCGATGGGCAGGCTGCGGAACCGGTCGAACACACCCTTCTTCCGGTCGACGTTGATGCTCACGCCGCTGGCGAGCATCCCCGACAGCCCGGCGCCCATCACCAGCACCCCGGGGAACAGGTAGCGCAGGTAATCGCCGGTGGAGCCGGACACCGACCCGCCGAACAGGTAGACGAACAGGACCATGAACAGCGCCGGGGTGATCACCCCGTTGACGATCGCCCCGGGGTCGCGGACGGACTTGGCCAGGCCGCGCCGGGCCAGGACCAGGCTGTGCCGGGTCAGGGCGGCGGGCCGCCGGGGCGTGTCGAGGGGGGAGAGGAGGTCGCTCACGTGTCGGACTCCTTGTCGCGGGAGACGCCGGTCAGGGCGAAGAACACCTCGTCCAGACTCGGCAGGTGCAGGGAGAACTCGGTCACGGGGACGCCCTCGGCGCGCAGCCCGTCGGCCACCCGCCAGGCGGTGTCGGCGTCGTCCACGGGGACCGACAGGGTGGCGCGCCCCGTCCGTTCCGGGGAACGCCCGGTCACGGAGGCGAGCACCCGGGCGGTCTCGTCCATGTGCTCGGGGTCGTCCGGGCGCACCGACACGGCCTGGCCGCCGACCACGCGCTTGAGCTCGGCCGGGGTCCCCGCCGCGATCACCCGTCCGTGGTCGATGACGCGGAGGTCGTCGGCGAGAGCGTCGGCCTCCTCCAGGTACTGGGTGGTCAGCAGCACCGACACACCTTCGGCGGTCGCCTCGCGCACCATCCGCCACAGTTCCTCGCGCCGCCCCGGGTCCAGCCCGGTGGTGGGCTCGTCCAGGAACACCACCCGTGGACGGCCCACCAGGCTCGCTGCCAGGTCCAGACGTCGGCGCATCCCGCCGGAGTAGACCGCGACGGGGCGGTCGGCGTCCTCGGTGAGTCCGAACCGGTCGAGCAGTTCGGCGGCCCGGGTGCGGGCCTCGTTGCGGCGCAGGTCCAATAGAAGGCCGATCAGCACCAGGTTGCCCCGGCCGCTGAGCTCCTCGTCGACGGTGGCGCTCTGCCCGGCCAGGCCGATGAGCCGACGCACCCGTGCGGCCTCGCGGACCACGTCGAACCCGCCCACGCGGGCGGTCCCCGCGTCGGGGCGGACGAGGGTGGCCAGGATCCGCACGGCGGTGGTCTTGCCCGCGCCGTTGGGGCCGAGCACGGCCAGGACCGTGCCCGGCCGGGCGGACAGGTCCACACCGTCCAAGGCGACGGTCTTCCCGAAGCGTTTGACCAGGCCCTCGGCCTGGAACGCCGGTTGCTCCACGATCCGTCTCCCTCACATTCAAATGTTCACGACATTCAGATGATGACAGTATCTGAGTGTTCAGGGCATCTCAACGTAGGATGGGTGCACCGAGGAGACAGGGGAGGGACATGGCCCGGCTCACGAGGGCGCGACAACAGGCCCACAACCGCGCGCGCGTGCTGGCCGCGGCCGGGGAGGAGTTCGCCGAACGCGGCTTCCGCGACGCCAAGATCGACCGCATCGCCGAACGCGCCGACCTCACCCGAGGCGCGGTCTACTCCAACTTCCCCGGTAAACGCGCCCTCTACTTCGCGGTCCTCGCCGACGCCGCCGAACGCGCCGACGCCCCCGCGGTCGACCCCGGCACCGACCCGGCCTCCGCCCTGGCGGCCTTCGCCCGCCTCCGGCTCTCCCGGGTTCCGCTCACCGAGGCCGACGACTCCCTCGGCACCGGTGCCGCGCTCACCCCCGAAGTACTGTCCGACGCCCCCGTCAGACGAGCCTTCGCCCAGCTCACCCGCCTTGACGCGATCCTGCTCGGTCTGGCCCTGGAGGACCTGGCGGGCGACGGCCGACGCCGGGTCCGGCAGGCGCAGGCCGTCCTCACCGTCCTCCACGGCGCCGAGGCGACGGCCGCCACGACCCCCGGCGTCATCGATCCCTTCACCGTGATCCGCACCTGCGAACACCTCGCCGGACTGGAACTCGACGACACCGACCCGCCCCCGCACCTGGCCCACGTCGGCGCCGCCGTCCGCGTCGACGAGCCCTGGTCGCCGCCGGCAGGCGTGGACCTGCTGACCCGGGAACCGGTCGACCCGACCGTCGACGGCGTCGTGGTCGTCCTGGGTCTGGAGCGTCTCGAAGCCGTCGAGGACGCGTTGCGGGCCGCACCCGGCGCGGTCACCGCCGTCATCGTCACCGACGCCCCCGCCGAACGCGGGCCCCTGGTCCGGGCGGTCCTCGCCGACCTGCGCCGCTGCCTGTCCAGGGCCTTCCCCGGTCGGCCCCGGGCACGCCTGGTCCTGGACGATGACGGCGCCATCGCCGCCGCGGCCGGCGCGGACTCCGTGGACGACGGCACCGAGTTCGCGCTGCGGATCACCGACGGCAGGGTGAGCGCCCGCTCGACCGAACGCGGCGCCGGATACGCGGTCGCGGACACCGCCCGTCCCCGTACGCCGGGGAGGGCCCGCCGGTGATCCCGCCGCTCCGGAAAGGCGGTGCCCCCGGTCCGGGGGCCGGCCCGTCCGCGCGCGCGGAACGGACTCCATCCCTGGTGGGAAGGTCGCTCCCGTACCCGACGGCCGAGGTCGACCATCCGAAGGAACCGACCCGGGCCGACCGGGCGGGGGCGGCCCCCGGGCCGTCTCCCGACCGTCGTCGGCTGGATTGCGCGGTCCCCGAACCGGGGTAGCGTGGAGGAACGGAGACACTCCCTGGTACGACGGGGTGGGACTCCGCAGCCCGTGAGGAGACGTTCAGTGACACGCACCGGTGCCGGCGGGCCCCTGCTCAAGTGCTCGTTCTGCGGCAAGGACCAGAGTGAGGTCCGCAGGTTGATCGCCGGACCCGGCCACATCTGCATCTGCGATGAGTGCGTCGGCCTGTGCAACGAGATCATGGAGGAAGAGGAGGGCGTCCTCCCCGTC
This sequence comes from Nocardiopsis sp. N85, assembly GCF_028882275.1. Classification (GTDB taxonomy): domain Bacteria; phylum Actinomycetota; class Actinomycetes; order Streptosporangiales; family Streptosporangiaceae; genus Nocardiopsis; species Nocardiopsis lambiniae. Next base: position 68 of record NZ_JARBUT010000015.1, on the reverse strand, counting down.
GAGGACTCCTGGGACGCGTTGCCCAAGCCTCGGGAGATCTACGAGTTCCTGGACTCGTACGTGATCGG
>NZ_JARBUT010000014.1 GCF_028882275.1 Nocardiopsis sp. N85 | reverse complement strand
AGGCCACCAGCAACCGCGAGGCCCGGGCCAGAGCCGACACACGCCGACGCACATCGGTGGGCAATGCCAAGGGATCGTCGAGGTCGGTGAGGACCTTCCCCGGCTCCTCATAGAACGCTTCGACACCCTGCATGAGGGCCACCTCTGCCACCTCCGTCTGTCTTCGGGTCCACGGGCGAAACCGACCGTTGAGAAAAACGTAAATCAGGAGAAAGCAGACAGGGCAGAGGCTTCACGTGACCTTAGGTGCCAGCTAAGGAAGTCTTAAGGTACAGAGCAAGTGCACGTGCATCCGCCTCTCGACGTGGTTTTTCCGGTCAGGAAAAGTCGCTTTTCCGATCACGAGGACACGTGACCGGTCCACCGGTTCCCGGGGCATCGAGGTCGGCTGTGGCGGTCGGGCTCGGCGATGGGCCGCCGGCGGACGAAGAGGGGCGTCCGCAGACGAAAAGGACACGCGTGGTGGGAGGGCCGGGCGGGTCCGCGTTCATGCGCGGGAAGCGCGTTCCCGTGCGGGCGGCGCACACGTCCCCGGCTCCCTCCTCCAACGCACGGACCCTCCCGCCGCTCCGGCCTGCCAACGACCCGCTCCCGGGCCCGCGGACGGCCCGTGAAACCCAGGGCCGAAGGCCGGACCGGCGGACCGCATACGACCATTTCCCGGTCTTTCCAGCCCGCCCGGAAAACAACCCCGACATCACCGGAGATCAGCACTCCCCGAAGAAGTCCGGAGCCCCCGAAAGCCTTCTCGAAAGCCCTGTGGAAAACCGCCCCGCGAAAACCCGCGTCTATAAAGTGAGGGACATGACGGAGCACGCGCAAGAGCGCACACGCGCACCGGCCGGGATCACCCCGGTCGATGCGGCGATGACCGCCGCCGTGGACACCCTCACCCGGGCCTTCTCCGAACCGGTGCCGGCGGGGCACGAAGCAGAGCTGTTGGACCAGGTCACCCGGGTGTGGCAGCACATCGACACCATGATCGCGGCCATGCTCGTCCCCCTGGCCCGAGCAGCAGCCGACGGCACCCTGGACGAGGCGTGCGGATATCGCACCCTCAAAGAGTGGATGGTGCACGCCTTCGGGATCAGCGCCTCCCGGGCCACCGACCTACAGAACCTGGTCATGGCCTTCCACCACGACCGCCTGCCCGCCACCCACCGCGCCTTCCACACCGGGGCCCTGTCCCTGGGAGAGGCGGTGGCCGTGGTCAAGGCCACCGACAAGGCCGTTCAAGCGCTGGAGTGCGCCACCTTCCCCGACGACACCGAGCCGATCTCGGCCGGGCAGATGCGCCAGATGATGGAGACGGGCATCCTCACCGCCCGGGAGAACGACAACGGCGCGCTCTCGGTGGCCCAGATCGGCCGGTTCGCCACCCGTCTACAGGCCCGCCTGCTGCCCGACGTCGTGGAGACCGACCACGCCCGAGCCCACGCCCAACGCGGTGCCCGCCTGGACATCACCCCCCGTGGAGCGTTCCTGCTCCAGGTCTGGGGATCGGCCGCCGACGGCGCCCTGATACAGGCGTGCCTGGACTCCTACACCCCTCCCCCGGATCCGGAGACCTCCCCCCACGACACCGGCGGAGCGGATTCGCGACCGCGACGGTTGTACGAGGCGTTCACCACCGCCATCGAGGTCGCCCACACCCACCACACCTGCACGGACCCGGGCACCCCGGTGGTACGGCTGAAGATCACCGTCCCCGATGTCGTGCTGGCCGGGGACACCACCGCCGGGGCCCCGGTCACCGACACCGGCCAGGTCCTGCCCGTCTCGGTCCTGCGCGAATGGCTGACCCGAGCGGTGATCAGGCCCCTGTTCACCAACACCGACGGCGTGGTCACCCACGTGGGAGAGAACCGGAGACTGGCCTCCCCCGGGCTACGGGCGGCCGCGTTCGCGAATCACACCACCTGCGCTTGGCCCCACGGGTGCGACCGGCCCCTGCGCTGGTGCCAGGCCGACCACATCACGGAGTTCTTCCAGGGCGGTCCCACCCGCGCCGACAACCTCCAGCCCTTGTGCTCGACCCACAACCGCATCAAGCACCGCCGCGCTCTGGAAACGGACCGACACCGCTACTGGTCCGGACGGCCCACCAGGCGTCCATCCGGGCCAGGCCCGACGGTGTCCGGGCCCCTCATTCCCACTCCCCGACGAGAACCCTCAATTCCTCCCGGTCGGCGGGCAGACCGAGCCTCCGCAGCAGAGCGGCGAACGCCGTGACCTGTGCGCCCTTCCATGGCAGGACGCCGTCTGCGAGTGCCCGCAGGTATTCCCGTTGGGCACCGGTGAGGTTTTCGGGAAGCCCATCCGGGAACGCGGCCTCCAGCATCGGCCCCAGATCGGCGTCGGCCGTGGAAGCCGAGGTGCACGGCGTCAACCCACGGAACACGGGAAGCATCCGCTCCGCGTCATCCGGTGTGCCCCGGAGCGCGGCCTCGCGTAGGAGGGTGGACCGCACAGTCCCGTAGCGGTCGAAGAACGAGGGCCGGTCTTCGAACCACGTGTCGGCCTCCTCCGGATCGCGCAGGGCCGACAGTAGCTCGGTGAGTGCCGCCGGGTTCTCACGTTGGCCGGGGGCGAGCGCGGCGCAGGCACGGATCGCCGGGTCGGTATGGGCGAGGAACTCGGTGGTGTCCCCGTCGGATTCCCCCAGTGCCAGGACGATGACCGCGCCCTCGTCTCGGGTCTCGGCCATGTCCGCGGCACCGGAGAGGTCGAGGTCCAGGCCGCCCAGGCGGGCGATGGCGGCGGCCGCCTCCACCGCCCGGCGACGGGTGGCCGCGTCGGGGTGGGTGAGATGGGGGCGCACCGCCGTGTACAGCTCCGGAGCCGCCTCGCGCATGGCGACCCCCACCTCGTGGTACATGAGGGAGTCGATGGATTCGTCCTCCCAGATGTCGATGGCCTCATCCTCGTCGTCGGAACCCATCGCGGTGTACACCCGGTCGCGTTCGGTCGTGTCGAGCAGTGGAGGCACGGGCGTCTCCAGATACCCGATGGTGCCTTCTACGGCGTCGCGCAGGAAGGCGAGCAGGCGGACCCGCAGAGACGGAGAGGATCCGCCGTCCGTCGCGTCGGTATCGGGAGCCGCTGTGTCGAGCCCCGGCCGGTCGAGAACGCCCGCGACGAATCGGGCGGCCGGAACAGTGGCCGAGTAGACACTGCCCTGATGGATCACCGCGGAGTAGAGGTGGTCCAGGGCCGAGGCGTGATCCCGAGGGTCGTCGGAGAGCAGGAGTGCCAGATGTCCGGGCACGTCGGTGCCCAGACCATAGGCGTGAAAGGTCCGCTTCCAGTCGGTGGCGGTGAGTACGTCGGTTCCGGTGCTCATGCGTGGATCGTGACAGCGCCCACCGACGTTTTCCGGTACCGGGTCCGAATCCCGGGCCCGGGACCCTCGACCGCCCACCGCATCGCACACCCCTCCCCAGGCGCGCGGTGGCACCGGTCTCGACGCCGTTCCCGTCCCTTGTCGGCCCACGGACCGGGATCGGCCACGGCGTTCGTCCGGGCCGATCGGGGCACTCCCCGAAGACCCTCGTCATCGAGCCGTTGGTGGGCGGAATGAGGATGCCGGTGAGACGTCCTCCCCCGGCCCCGGGGGCGGACGTCCTTTCGATCAGGAGGCCCCATCGACGGACGGTCCGGTCCGGAACGTCGGCGCCGGCACGGGCATCGTCGACCCTGTGACGGGTCGGGGCCGGCGTTCGCGTCACGAACACCGGCCCCGCCGGGATCGCGGGTGTTACAGGGCCACACCCAGCAGGGTGTCCACGACGGTGCGGGCCAGCGCGGGGGCATCGGCGTCGGTACCGCCCTCGGTGAGGGCGGTATCCGCCCAGGCGTCCACGGCGGCCAGCGCGGCGGGCGCGTCCAGGTCCTCGGCGAGGGCGGAGCGCACGGCGGCCAGCAACGGGGCGGCGTCAGGGGCCCTGCCCAGGGCGAACGCGGCACGCCAGCGTTCGACGCGGGCGCAGGCCACCGGGAGGTGGTCGTCGGTCCACTCCCAGGCGGTGCGGTAGTGGTGGCTGAGCATGGCCAGCCTGATGACGGCCGGTTCCACACCCTGTTCGCGCAGCTTGGACACGAACACGAGGTTGCCCAGCGACTTGGACATCTTCTCGCCGTTCAGGCCGACCATGCCCACGTGCAGGTGGTTGTCGGCGTTGGGGCCACCGGTGACGCAGCGGGTCTCGGCCGCCCCCATCTCGTGGTGGGGGAAGATCAGGTCGTTGCCGCCGCCGTTGAGGGCGAAGCGCGGGCCGAGCCGGTCCAGGGCGATGGCGCTGCACTCGATGTGCCAGCCGGGGCGGCCCCGTCCCAGCGGGCTGTCCCAGGCGGGTTCGCCCGGGCGTTCGGCGCGCCACAGCAGCCAGTCGAGCGGGTCCTTCTTGCCGGGACGGTCGGGGTCGCCACCGCGCTGCCGGAACAGGGAGAGCATTTCGTCACGGTCGAGGTGGCCGATCTCCCCGAAGTTCTGAGCCTCGGCGACGGAGAAGTAGAGGTCGCCGTCGAGGTCATAGGTGGCGCCGGTGGCGCGGATCCGGGCGGCCAGGTCACTGATGAGGTCGACGGACTCGACGACGCCGACGTAGGAGGCCGGGGGGATGATGCGCAGGGCGGCCATGTCGTCGCGGAAGACGTCGATCTCGCGGTGGGCGAGATCGCGCCAATCGACCCCGATGGCATGGGCCCGTTCCAGGAGCGGGTCGTCGATGTCGGTGGTGTTCTGTACGTAGTTCACGTCGCGTCCGGCGTCCCGCCAGACCCGATTGACCAGGTCGAAGGTCAGGTAGGTGAAGGCGTGGCCGAGGTGGGCGGCGTCGTAGGGGGTGATGCCGCAGGCGTACATCCCCGCCCGGGGCCCGGGGGTGGTCTCCTTTATCCGATCGGTGGCCGTGTCGTGGAGCCGAAGGGGACCGCCGGTACCGGGCAAGGGGACGATGTCAGGCGCAGACCATGAACGCATAACCGGAAGACTATCCGGACACGCGGTCGGCAAACGCCCAGGGAGGGGCGGTGTACGCGGTGATGATCGCCCCACGGGCGACCGGGAGGTCGAGGCCGCTCATCGGGGTGCGGCGAGGTTGTCGCGGTGTCCGCTCGCGATGAGCAGGGCCGCCAGGACCGCGGCTGCGCCGCAGACCGCCGCGAGGAGTTCGTTGCCCTGCCTCCAGTGCATCAGCGCGCCGCAAACGGAGACCACGTAGAAGAGCCAGTAGGCCCCGGTCTCCATGAGAACGCCGTTGCGTCCCTCCATCCCACTCCCCCTGCCGTGCGCACCGGGCGCGTACGACGGTGTGGACACCGTCTCTGACAGAGACGCTCCGGTCACTCTGGGGGTTGTCACGGAGGGGCAACCGGGATCGTGACAGTCGTCATGGATACGGAGAACCCCGAAAGCGCCTCGACCGTATCCGTGGCCACCGAGGCGCATGGGCCGGGAACAGTGGAAAGGGCCGCGCACACTTCAGGTGTCCGGAACCGACTGCGATCCCTCTGGCCCCTGCGGAGGTCCTCATCCCTTGGTCGGCTCCGGGCAGGCGACCGCGCGGGTGTCGCGATGCGGAGGGTCCACCGCCCGGCCGACGCCCTTCGAGGGTCCGCGGTCCGGGTGATCCGGGTCCGGGGCGGCCGGGTGCGGCCGGCCCCGTCCTCTCGGGTCGGGATCGGGTGCCCGCCCGGAGAGAGCCTTTCCCGAGCGGGCGGCACCCGGTCAGGGCAGGGCCGCGGCCTCCAGTTCCAGAAGGTCGAGGTCCTCGGTCGCGCGTGCCAGGGCGGGGTCGTCGGGGGAAGCGAGTTCGGTGAGGTCGGCCCGCACCGCGCGCAGTCGACGGCGGGCGGAGCGCAGGCCGGAGGGGTCGGTCAGGGGCCGGGCGACCAGGGGTCCCGTTCCCGAGACGGTCCCTTCGGAGGTGCGCAGATCCCACTCCCAGTCGGTGGCCCCGGTCTCGCGTCGGGCGTTGTCGAGGACCCCGACGGAGGCGTCGTGGTCGAGGCGGACCCAGCGGCCCACGAGGTCTGCGGGTTCGACGGGACGCCGGTAGGGCTGTTCGGAGGCGGGAATAGCGCTCATCTGCGGTCCTTCCATAGGCGGACGGCTGACTCGGACGTGCGATGCACCTGTTGTGCGAATTGACGCAGTATCCGGGTTTTCGGTTCACCCTCAACACGTTCGCGTCAGTCGCCTATGACGCGGTTTCGGAATCCTTTCGGCACTTTTCAGGGCGACTGTCGCCACGGGTTCTCTACCGCTTCCCCGGAGCGCCCTCCCCAAACTTGGAGGCATTAATTGGTTAGGCCAACCTAACTTCATTCGGGCGCCCTCGCGGCGCACGGCTCCCACCCCATCCCGGGAAGAGAGACCCGTGAGGATCCGCGCCCCGAGTGCCACCCGATGATCCGCGTCCGTGTCGTCCGCACCGCGCGGACCGGCCCGAGCTTCGTCACCGTCGGCGGCGAGGAGCTCGTGGACTTCGCGTTCCCGAGCCTGGATCAGCGCGTCGGGCTGTTCCTGGCGCGTGAGGGGGCGGGGGCTGCGCGTCCCCATCGCCGCGCACAACGGCTGGACCGCGCAGTACCACCTGATGCCCATCGCCGAGCGGCCGCACGTCCGCAACCACACCGCCCGCCGGTTCGACACCGAGCGCCTGGAACCGGACATCGAGTTCGCGGTGCACGGCGACGCGGGTCCCGCACCGGCCTGGGCCTTGGGCGCAAGGGAGGGTGACGAACTCGGCCTGTTCACCGAGGGGCCCTACCACCTCCCGCCCGGGGGGCCGACCGGCAACTGTCGGTGGGCGACGAGAGCGCGGTCCCGGCGTTGTCGTCGATCGTCGAGCAGGCCCCGGAGGATCCGCGAGCGGAGGTGTTGGAGGTGCCCGAGTCCGCCGACGTGCCCGAGGTCGGGCGTTCGCCGGGGTGAACCCGCACTGGCCGCCGCGCGACGGAGGCGGGGAACGAGAAATGAGGCCTGAGTGACGTGAGGGACGAAAAAGGCCTTCCACCCCTGTCACGTGCGTGGGGGCCATGGGACGGCGAACAGACCGGGAACGCGGACCGAAAGAGATCGGGCCTCACCTCTTGCCCAGCCTGACTGAACGGACATAAAGTAACGAAACGATTCAGTGGGTCACCAGACGACTGCTCTCGGTCGTCACGATCGCGTCCGTCATTCCGGCGGCGCGACCGCTCCGTCCGTCCCCCGCCCACGGGCGGGATCTCCCCCGGAGTACACCCATGCGCACCGAACATCGATTCCGCACACCCCTGTCCCTGGCCGCCGCCGTCGCCGCGCTGGCCCTCCTGGTGCCCGGCACCTCCTCGGCCGCCCCCGCGCCCGCCGAGGCCGAAGCCGCCGCCCAGGCCACGCTGGTCTGGTCCGACGAGTTCAACGGTCCTTCTGGGAGCGCTCCCTCTGCCGCCAACTGGAACCACGAGACCGGCGATCACGGCTGGGGCAACAACGAACTCCAGAACTACACGAACAGCCGGGCCAACTCCGCGCTGGACGGCAACGGCAACCTGGTCATCACCGCGCGCCGGGAGGCCGACGGCTCCTACACCTCGGCCCGCATGACCACCCAGAACAAGGTCCAGCCCCAGTACGGGCGGGTCGAGGCCCGCATCAAGATCCCCCGGGGCCAGGGCATCTGGCCGGCGTTCTGGATGCTGGGCTCCGGTTTCCCCGACACTCCGTGGCCGAACTCCGGCGAGATCGACATCATGGAGAACATCGGCCGCGAACCCCACATGGTGCACGGCAGCCTCCACGGGCCCGGCTACTCCGGTGGCAACCCGCTCACCGGCTCCTACATGCACCCGCAGGGATGGTCGTTCGCCGATGACTTCCACACCTTCGCCGTCGACTGGCGACCCGGCTCCGTCACCTGGTCGGTGAACGGCAACGCCTACCAGACCTACACCTCCGCCGACACCCGCGGGAACCCGTGGGTGTACGACCAGCCGTTCTTCATGATCCTCAACGTGGCGGTCGGCGGGAACTGGCCCGGCTACCCGGACGGAAGCACGCAGTTCCCCCAGCAGATGGTCGTGGACTACGTCCGGGTGTACTCACTGGACGGTTCCGGCGGCGGCGGAACGGGCACCATCACCGCCTCCAACGGGATCTGCCTCGACGTCGCCGGCGCCCAGACCGGCGACGGCACCCCCATCCAGCTGGCGAACTGCAACGGCAACCAGGCCCAGCAGTGGACGGTCGGCTCCGACGGCACGGTCCGGGCCCTCGGCAAGTGCCTGGACGTCGCGGGCGGCGCGACCGGCGCGGGCACCCGCGTCCAGTTGTGGACCTGCAACGGGACCGGCGCCCAGCGGTGGACCCACGTGAGCGGTTCCCAGGCACTGCGCAACCCGCAGTCGGGACGTTGTCTGCAACCGGTCGGACGGACGCAGAGCGACGGGACCCGCACCGAGATCGCGAACTGCGACGGCAGCGCCGTCCAACGCTGGAACCTGCCCTGACGACCTGATCCGTCGGCCCGCGCACCGGCCCGCCCAGGTGCGCACGTGTCGACACGGATCCACTGAATCCGCCCGCCCGCCGGTCCCCCGGCGGGCGGTGTGCGTTCGGGCCGGGAACCGTCGTGGGCGGGCGAGGAGGCGGGCGCACCGGACGGCGGAACCCGGGAGGCCTTCGGGGTGAGGGGGGAGGTCCGTCGGCACCCGAGTCCACCGGGACAGGTCCGTCTCGAACCCGGCCGTGATGTCGCCATCGACGCCGGCCACCGGCTCGGAAACGATCGCCGGGATCGGCCCGCCCCTTCTCACGGCCACAGAGGGCGGGCCGCGCCCTGCGCTCCCCCGTTCCACGACCCGCGTGGCGATGACCACCCGGGCGGCCGTGACCCGGCGAGTCCGACATCACACGACGGGGACGGTGGTTACCGGGAAGTAGAAACCCCTCCGCGCCGGTTGTGGAGGTGTCCCCGGGCGATGGAGCCCGAGCGCGGGGCCGTACACGGTCCCCGACCACCCCCAGGTCCACTCCGCAGCCGTCTTGAGAGGCTCTCCCATGCCTTTGGCCCTGCTCGCGCTCGCCGTGGGCGCCTTCGCCCTCGGAACCACCGAATTCGTCATCATGGGCCTGCTCCCGGAGGTCGCCGAGGGGCTGGGCGTGAGCATCTCCTCCGCCGGGTACCTCATCTCCGCCTACGCCCTCGGGGTCGTCGTCGGCGCCCCGCTGCTCACCGCGATGGCCACTCGGCTGCCGCGCAAGCACGTCCTCATCCTCTTCATGGGCCTGTTCGCCGTGGGCAACCTGGCCACGGTCCTGGCGCCCACCTACGAGACCGTGTTCGTCTCCCGGGTGGTGGCCGGCCTGCCGCACGGCGCGTTCTTCGGCGCGGGCGCGTTGGCCGCCGCCCAGATGGCGGGGCCCGCCCGTCAGGGCCGCGCCGTGGCCCGCATGTTCCTGGGGCTGACCGTCGCCAACATCATCGGCGTCCCCGTGGGCACCCTGCTCGGTCAGGAACTGGGATGGCGGGCCGCCTTCCTGGTGGTCACCGTGATCGCGGTGCTGGCCATGGCGGGCATCGCCGTGTTCGTGCCCCGGCTGGCGCGCACCGGCAGCGGCCGGTTGATGCCGGAGGTGCGGGCGCTCGGGAACACCCAGGTGCTGCTCGGGCTGCTGGCGGCGGTGTTCGGGTTCGCCGGGGTGTTCGCCGTGTACAGCTACATCGCGCCGATGATGACCGAACTCGCCGGGTTGGGCGATCGGGGCGTGACGGTCGTACTGGCGCTGTTCGGCATCGGTATGACCCTGGGTTCGCTGATCGTCGGCCCCCTGGCCGACCGGGCCCTGCGGCCCACCATCTACATCGCACTCGGTTCGCTGGCGGTGGTGCTGGCCCTGTTCACGCTCACCGTGCACAACCCGTGGACCGCGATGGCGTCGGTGGTGGTGCTGGGCGCGGTCGGGTTCGGGGTGACCACCCCGTTGCAGCTGCTGGTGATGAACAAGGCGGGCGCCGCGCCGACCCTGGCGTCGGCGGCCAACCACTCGGCGTTCAACCTGGCCAACGCGGGCGGGGCCTGGCTGGGCGGGGTGGGCATCTCCGCCGGGCTCGGACTGGCCTCCCCGGCCGCGATCGGGGCCGTCCTGGCGGTGGCCGGGCTGGGGGTCGCGGTGACCGCCGGATTCCTGGACCGCGACCGCGCGACGGCGACCTCCGTCCGGGAGACCAGCGGGGTCGCCTGACCGGGTTCACAGGCGGATCGCCGCACCCATCCGGGCGATCGCCTCGCGCAACCGCGCCGGTCCCTGTCCCGCGTAGGCGATGACCAGTCCGGGCGGGCCGGGGACGGTGCGGTGCCGCGACAGCGGCTGCACCGCCACCCCGACCCGTTCGGCGCGGGCGGCCGCCTCCCGGTCGTCGAGGTCGGGGGGCAGCAGCACCAGCAGATGGAGCCCGGCGGCCACCCCGAGGACCGGACAGCCGGGCAGGTGTTCGCGCACCGCGGCCACGGCGGCGTCCCGCCGGACCCGGTGGCGGGACCGCATGGTGCGCAGGTGGCGGGCGATCGTCCCGTCGCGCAGCAGCGCGGCCAGCGCCAGTTGCGGAAGGGACGGCGAACCCAGGTCCACGGCCCATCTCGCCTCCACGACCTCTTCCAGCAGGTGGGCGGGCGGGACCAGCCAGCCGGAGCGCAACGCGGGGGCCAGGGTCTTGGACAGGCTGGAGGTGTAGGCGACCCGGCTCGGGTCCAGACCGTGCAGGGCGGACACCGGGGAGCGGTCGTAGCGGTACTCGGCGTCGTAGTCGTCCTCGATGACCAGGCCGTCGCGTTCGCGCGCCCAGTCCACGAGGGCGCGACGGCGCTCCGGGGACAGCACCACCCCGGTCGGGAACTGGTGGGCCGGAGTCACCAGGACGACGCGGGCGCCGGTCGCCGCCAGCGCCGCGGTGTCGATGCCGTCGGCGTCCACCCGGACGGGGACGGTGGAGCGCGTCCAATGGTCCAGGATCGCGCGGTTGCCGTCCGCGCCGGGATCCTCCCGGGCGATCGTCGTCCGTCCCCGGTTCCGTAGGACCCGCGCCAGGATGCTCAGGGCGCCGGTGACACCGGCGGTGATCACGATCCGCTCCGGTGCGGCGCGCACACCCCGCGAGCGCGCCAGCCACGCCGAGAGTTCGGCGCGCAACTCCGGGGTCCCCTGCGGCGGGGCGTACCCGAGTGACCGGGTGTCCGCGCCGGACAGCACCTCGCGTTCGGCCCGCAGCCAGGCGGCGCGGGGGAAGGCGGCCAGGTCGGGGATGCCGGTGGCCAGGTCGATGACGTCACCGTCGAACACCGTCGGCTCCCAGACCCCGGAGGCCGGGGCCGGGGCGGGGGACCTCACCGGCCGGGCCGCCACCACGGTGCCCGCGCCCCGGGCGGCGCTGAGCAGGCCCTGCTCGGTCAGCCGCTGATAGGCCTCGACGACGGTGCCGCGGGCCAGCCCGAGTTCCGCGGCGAACGCCCGGGTGGGCGGCAGCCGGGTACCGACGGGGAGGACGTCCCCGGCGATCGCCGAGCGCAGCGCGTCGACGAGCCACTCCGTCCGCCCGCCCCGGGGGATGTCGCTCGGGTCGAGTTGCAGGAAGTCCGAACCTCGCACCATCGTTCCCCCTTGGTCCAATTGGAACGCACATGTTTGGCCCTGTGCATGGGACCATAACGGGTCCACGGTGGAGGACGTGCAGAAAACCTCTCCTCTGGAAACCCGTACGTCGACCCTGTGGGGGCTGTGGCCCGCCTTGGGCGGCATGGCACTGATGGGCAGCAGTGTCGCCGTGATCGGCGCGACCGCCGACCTGCCCGCGTTCGTCGTCCAGGCCGCCCGCTACGCGGTGGCGGCGATCGCGATCATCGTCCTGGCCCGTCTGCTCGGCCGACATCTGCCGCTCCCCCGAGGGCGCGACGTGCTCTGGGTGGTGGCGGGGGCGTTGTCCGGCCTGGTCGGGTTCAACCTGGTGTTGATCGTGGGGACCGCGCACGCCGAACCGGCGGTGCTCGCCGCCGCGGTGGCGTGCATCCCCATCGTGCTGTCGGTGGCGGGCCCGCTCACCCGGGGACGGCGGCCGTCGGGGCAGGTCGTGGCGGGCGCGCTGGTGGTGAGCGCGGGGGCGGTCGCCGTGACCGGTTGGGGGCACGCCGACTCCCTGGGGATCCTGCTGGCGTTGTCGCTCATCGTCTTGGAGGCGGGGTTCACCCTGTTCGGCGCGCCGGCGCTGGCCCGGATGGGCGCGTGGGGGTACACGGCGGCCACGACGGTGACGGCGGCGGTGATCTTCGGCGTGCTGTCCCTGTGGGCGGGCCCCACCGCGTGGGGCGTCCTCTCCGACCCGGCCGCCCTGGGCGCGGTGGTCTATCTGGGGGCGATCGCGACGGCGCTGTCGTTCGTGTTGTGGTTCACCGGTGTGAACCGGGTCGGCGCGGGCGCCGCCAGTCTCGCCGCGGGCGTGGCCGCACCGACGGCGGCGCTGGTCGCGACCGCCTTGGGCGCCCCGATGCCCTCGGTCGGCACGTGGATCGGCATGGCGGTCATCGGTGCGGGCCTCGTGATCGGCTTCGCCCCGCGCCCCCGTCGCCCCCGCACCGACCGAGGCTCCGTCCTCGCATCGCGATGACCATCGCGGGCGGTGACGGCGCGGTCGTGTCGGTATCGTCCCGGGTCATTTCGCCCTTCACCCGCGCACCCGCCTGTTTCACGCGCGCGGCCGTATCCCCGCGTTCCCTTCCCGGTACGGGCGAGGACGGGCGTGGACGTCGCCGCGCCACGGGACCACGCCTCCGATCGAGGGACATGGGGGCCTTCCGGTCGGGACGCTCCAGCACCGTGTTCGTTCTCCCGACACCGAGCGGATGCGCCGGCTCATCGGGAGCCGCCGACCGCAGCGGGGTACCGGAGCCGTCGCGCGACCGACCGCACGACCCGGAGGAGGGCGCGGAGCCGCCCGGGGGTCGCAGGACCTCCGGCCCGAGAGGCCCGGACCGCCGGTCGGCGGCTCTCCGGCGAGCACCGACACGTGGGACCCGATCTCGGATCCTCCTCCGCGTGGCGTCTCCGGCCGGCCCGACCCGAGGGCGATCGCCGGCCGGAGGCGCATGAGGTGGACCGCCGTGGGCCCGGGGCACCTGTCTCTAGCTGCGGATATTGATGTCCACGCAGGCGTAGAAGGCGTTGGCGGTGTCGGCGATGTTCCACCGGGCCAGCAGCTTGTGCCGACCGCTGTAGCCGGACAGGTCCACGGTGTGGGTGAAGGTCCACGGCGGGCGGGCACCGTTGTCGTTGAAAACGGCGACCCGCCGGCCGCCGATGAAGTACTCCCAGGTGGAGGTGGAGTGGGCCGCGGTGATGGTCCACGTGAAGGCCTGGACGCGGCCGACGTCGGTCACCCGCCAGCCTCGGCCGTCGTCGTTCAGCTCGGAGAAGCGGCCGACGCCGCCGTCGCATCGCATGAGGCCCTTGGGCCCCTCGACGCTCTGCGGCTCCCACCGGATGCCGCCGCACTGGACGATGCCGGCGGCGCACTGGGCCTGGCGGCTCATGGGGTTGGAGATGTAGCCGTGGGCGTTGGCGACGCCGGCGGGCATGAGGCCGAGGAAGAGGGCGGTGGCGGCGGCCAGCGCCGCGGCGGCGCGGAAACGGTGCTTCTTACGGGGGATGTCGGACGTGCGGAGCGGCATGTGCGGGGTCCTTCGGTCATGGATCGCGTCCCGGGACCGTGAAGGCCGGGTGGAAGATCCGTCGGGGGAGTCTCGAACCGGGATCCCGGTTCGAGGCGAAGGTGAGCGCTCGGGGGTTCGGAGCCACCGGGAGCCGGTGCGCGAAGCCCCTGTGCATGAAGGATTTCCCGTGGGAAGGCCGGGTAACCGGCCCGTGACGAACAGTCGGACCGCCTGGTGGCGACGTGTGCGCCGATCGGACCGGACCACTCACAGGACCGGTGGGCGACGCCCGGGGAGCGGTACGGGTGGGGCTGCGGAACCCCGGGGAACGCGAACTGGGAGAACCCGGGCCCGTGGCGGAGGTGGTTCGCCCGGGTGAGGGGTGGACCAATCCCGGCGTTGCCCGGGGTGGTCATCAGACCTCACCGGGAGGTCACTGTTTCCTTCCCCGGTCGCGGAACCCCCGCCCGTCCCCGACCAGGGATGACTTGAGCCCCTCTTGGTACACCGGGTCCTACAATCCAGGGAGGATTCCCTCACCGGGACCGCCCGACCGGCGGCCCCTCCCTCCGAAGGGGAGCGCCTGCATGTCCACGGGTGAAGAAGATCGGCTCCGGGGGGACGGCCCGACCGCCCCGGACGCCCCTTACGGGTGTCCACCGCTGGAGGAGGACGAACCCGACGTCCGTCTGTCCCGTCGCGATCCGCTCTTCCCGCACGAACTCCTGGAGGGCTGGCGGCATCCGGACGGCGAGTGGCACTGGCGTTACCACGCCGAATTGGGCGAACGTTCGTTCACCATCCGGATGACGGCCGAAGCGGACGTGCCGGTGGAGGAGATGGCGGAGCGGATACGGGGGGTGGCCGTGCTCGGTGAGACGTCGTGACACCGTGATCCCTCGTCGTACCCCGCCGCGTCGACCGAGGCGACGCGCAGGGCCCGGCCCTTGTGCACCCGACCGTGGCGGGGTCCGCGCCGCCCGCCCGGCCGACACCCGTCCCGCACAGGAAGGCAGCGCCCATGACCCGACGCTCTCCGGTACCTCTGGCACTCGAAGTGGTCGACTACCTGCCCAACCCGCACGCCCCTGCGGCACTGTTCGAGACCTCGGACTCCGTGACCTGGTACCTCCAACTCGGGGCGTACACGCATGAGACCGCCCGGTCGGCGGCCAAGACCATGTCGGACGAGGTGCTCGCGGCCCTGCTCATGGGTTTCGGCCTGGACATCCCCTGCGACGTGGCCCGCCGTGATCCCGTCGGCTCCCTGGGCCCGCTGGCGGGGGCCATCGTCACGGCGAAACTGATCCCGCCCTCCCTCCGCAGGCGGAGTGGGAAAAGGGCGAAGGAGGACGGTGACGGGTCCGCTCCCCGGTCCGAGGAGGGCGTTCCACGGCCGCCGACGTCACGGCTCGTCCACGTCGATGACCGGTACGGACACGGCTGAGACGCGAGCGTCCGGGGGCGCCGGACGACCTGTCGGTTCCGGGCGCCGACGTCTGCCGTCCCACTCCGACCGACACGGGTGCGGGTGCTCACCCCGGTCGGGGAGCGGATCCGTCCCCCGGTCACGGGAGGGCCCGGGGCGGAACACCGGTCGGGGTTCCTCGCGTCGTCGGCGGGGCGGCGACCCGTGTTCGACGGCGCTCTCGGTCCTGTCCGCCTCCGACCCCACCGCGTCCTCCCACTCGACGTGGCGTTCGTTGTACCGCGCCCCAGGAGGCGTTTCCAGGGCGTGGGCGATTCCAGGGGTCCCCGTGACCGAAGCGCCCCGCTCGGGCCGGCCGAGCCCTCTCGTGCCGAAGCCGGAGAAGGATCGGCGCAGAAGTCGCAAGCTTCGCACACGGCCCTGAAAAGTCATCACAGGGGGCTCCGAGCGGCGGCTCGTCGCGCAGAGCCCTCTACCGCGGCCCCCGAAACCCCGTCACCCAGGACACCGACGACAACGCCTGGGGCGGCGTTTCCCCGCGCGCGCGGGGCTCACCGGTGCTCGCGCGGTCGTCCGTCCCCGATACCGGACATCTCCGCTCACACGGGGATGGTCGGTGGCCGCGCTTGGTCAAGGTTGGGCCGGCTTTGGTTCATCAGGGGCCGTGTCCGGCGCTCTGAGCGGCACGGACACGGAAAAGCTGTCTCCCGGACGAGCACCCACGGCCCAGAGGGGCCCGTGTGCCCGGCGCCGTTCCCGAATGCGGCGCCAGGACCCGGACAAGCGGCCGGGGAACGGCTCGCGAGGGTGCACCGAGCTCAGGAGGACACGATGTCGTCACGCGCCACACACCTCACCGCGGCAGCGGTGGCAGGAATCGCACTGGCGGTGCTCGCGCCGGTGGGCGCACACGCGGACAGCACGGTGAGGAAGGACCTGGTCGCCGCCAAGAGGGCCACGGCGAAGTACCAGGACGAGGCCCGGGCGATCGCCGACGGCTACATACCGAGCGACGAGTGCGTGGAGAGCCCGGAAGGCGTGATGGGCTACCACTACGTCAACCCGTACCTGATCGACCGCGAACTGGACCCGCGCACCCCCGAGGTGTTGGTCTACCAGCCCGACGGCTACGGCGGCCGCAAACTCGTCGCGCTGGAGTACTTCTACGTCGACGCGGACCAGGACGTGGAGACCGACGACGACCGCCCCTACCTCTTCGGCCGGCCGTTCGACGGGCCCGACGAGGGCCCGGCGCCGGGCCTGCCGGTCAACTACACGCTGCACGTGTGGCTCTGGCAGCACAACCCGAGCGGCCTGTTCAGCCCGTGGAACCCGGCGGGGTCCTGCGAGGTGTGATCACCGGCGTGAAGGTCTGAAGGCCGTGGCCCCGGAGCGTGTGCTCCGGGGCCACGGCCTCGTTCGGGAAGGAGAACGTCCTCACGATCGCCCCCTCACCACGTGCGCGGGGTCATCCGGATCCGGCTCCATGACCCGACCCGTTCAAAGAACGGTGCCTGGCTGTACCGCCCTGCGTCGGGTCGCCGTCCAGCTTGCGCCGTTCCCGGCGGTCGGGGTGGCGGATGGCTACTCCCGCCATGCCGCCGGACCCGGTGAGTCGGATCAGCGGAGTTCCCGGAAGCCGGTCGGGAGTGGTCTGGTCCGTCAGGTCGCCAACGCCGGGATCCATGCCCCTGGTGTCTGCGGCCCAGCCCTCGGGGATGACGATCGTGACACCCGATGTCTCCTCGTACGCCTCCACTGAGACCTCCCTGAGGCGGCACTCAACCCGGGTGAAGTCGATCTTCACACCCCCCACGCCTCCGTGAGCGATCACGTGCCCGGGAACCTCCCAACGCCCGGGGCCTCAAGACGCGCCGTACAGGCCGCCCTTGAGCACCAGTGGGGTGGGACCGCTCATCTCGGGTCGGTTCCATCCCCGCGTGCGCGGGGCTCACGTTCCCACTGAACCCGGAAAGAACGGACCCCGCGTTCCATCCCCGCGTGCGCGGGGCTCACGCTTGATGACCTGCAACAACACGAGTCGTTATCTCCGCGTTATCCATGTTCGGGAGAAGCCGTTCGCCGCCCCCGATCACTGTTGCACGAGTGGCGGCACCCTCTCAACGCCCGTGCCGGGTCCGCACCGGTGTCTCCCCCGAGGGCGGCGGAACCTTGGGGCACCCCGGGTCAATGGACGTCGGTGTCCACCATGGTCCAGGTGTCGGGGTCGGCGGGGGTGGCGGTGAAGGCGTAACGGACCGTGTCACGACCCACGGCCAGCAGAGTGATCGACCCGGTCGCCCAGATCCGCCCCTCGCCGAGGTCGGCGTGGGCGATGAGACCGCCGGGGTCGCCGGCGTCGTCCAGCCCCGCCGAACGCGGGCGGGCGTGGGCGGCCTCGGTGATCAGCCGCAGCCAGTCACCCCAGATCTCCTCGGGTGTGCGCGCCCCGGTCGGGTCGGGATCGGGGCGGGCGTTCGCGAACGCCGGGGTGTGGCGCGTCGCCCGCGGGTCGGCGGGGTCCAGACCGGTGTTGACGATGACGCTCACCCCCGTCGGGATGGGCCGGGTGTCCATGCACCGCCCGTCCCAGCTGTACAGGGTGGCGTGGTGGGCGTCGGCGTCCAGCAGGTGGAAAGGTGCGTACAGGGTGGGGTCCTCGCCGTGCAACGGGTCTCGGACGGGGTGGGCCAGGGCCCGCAGCGGCAGTTCGCCCCGGCTGGCCGGGTAGGTGCCCTCCCAGGGCATCCGTCCGTCCCAGGGCCAGCCGTTGAGGAGGGCGGCGACGCGGGCGCGGCGCGGGTCGACGGCCAGCCAGGTACCGCCGGCGAGCCGGTCACGGCCGCCGATGAGGCCGGGGCGGTCGGGCCAGTGGTGGCCGGGGCCGTCCCAGGGACGCGCACGCATCTCGTCCCGGATGGCGGCGATGACCAGGGGTGTGTCGGCGTCGGGGTCGAATCCGACGATGACGGTGCACATGTGGACCTCTACCTATCCGTCTCTCCCGGTCCCCGCGGTGGGACGTCTCAGGAAGTGGGAACACGGTACCCGGACTCGTCCGGGACGTACACCGCTGCTCCCGGGTGCGGGGTGGTGCGGGTCCCTTCCCCGGTCGTGGTGGTGTCCCCACCCGGTTCCGGGGGGCGCTCGCGCCCGCGACCGGTCAGCGGGATCTTCTACGCTTGTGTCCCTCCTTACTCTTGAGGCGTCCCCCTGGAAGGTCCGTGGGCCGGCCCCCTCCCGGTCCTCCCCTTTCCTGCGGGGAACACCCCTTCATGTCACATCCAGGAGCACGTGTGCCCGAACAACCCGACGGCGGCCTCACCGCCGTACCACCGCACCCGAGCGGACCCAACCGGCCGCCGGAGGAACCGGGCCTGACCCTGTCGGAGGTCGCCGAGCGCGTGGCCGCGGGCCGGACCAACGACGTTCCGGTACGGGCGGGCCGCACCGTCGCACAGATCATCCGGGGCAACGTGTTCACCCGGATCAACGCGATGATCGCGGTGCTGTTCGCGATCATCGCCGTGATCGGCCCCGTCCAGGACGGGCTGTTCGCGATGGTCATCCTCATCAACACCTTGATCGGCATCGTCCAGGAGTTGCGCGCCAAGCGGACCCTGGACCGGCTGGCCATCGTCAACGCGGCCCGGCCCCGGGTGGTGCGCGGCGGCGCGACGGTGCGGGTGGCCTCCCAGGAGATCGTCCTGGACGAGGTCCTGGAGGTGGGGGTGGGCGACCAGATCGTGGTCGACGGCACCGTCACCTGGTCGGGGGCTCTGGAGGTCGACGAGTCCCTGTTGACAGGTGAGGCCGACCCGGTGGTGAAGAAACCCGGGGACGCGGTGATGTCGGGCAGTTTCGTGGTGGCGGGCACCGGGCGGTTCCGCGCCACCAAGGTGGGCAGGCACGCCTACGCGGCGCGGCTGGCCGAGGAGGCGAGCCGGTTCTCGCTGGTGCGCTCGGAGTTGCGTTCGGGCATCAACCGGATCCTCACGTGGATCACCTATGCCCTGTTCCCCATCGGCGCGCTGCTGATCTACAGCCAGTTGTTCATGGGCGGCCATGTGGCGCTGGACGAGGGCGCCCCGGGGGGGCAGATCTCCGGGCCGTTGGCGGACGCGCTGCGCGGCATGGTGGCGGCCCTGGTGTCGATGATCCCCGAGGGACTCATCCTGCTCACCAGCATCGCGTTCGCGGTCGGGGTGATCCGCTTGGGCCGGTACCAGTGCCTGGTGCAGGAGTTGCCCGCGATCGAGGGTCTGGCCCGGGTGGACGTGGTGTGCACCGACAAGACCGGCACGCTGACCGAGGCCGGCATGAAGATGTCGGAGATCCGCGACCTGGGCGGCGGTTCCGGGTCCGGGCCCTCCCCCACCGAGGTGCTGGCGGCGTTGGCGGCGCACGACCCCGACCCCAACGCGAGCATGGCGGCGATCGCCCAGGGCGTCGAGGCGGGCGGCCACCGGGCACCGGAGTGGACGCCCATTGCGCAGGCGGCGTTCTCGTCGGCCCGCAAGTGGAGCGGCATGGGCTTTCGCACCCCCGAGGGTGACGTGAACTGGGTGCTGGGCGCGGCCGACGTTCTCGCGCCCGCCCATCCGGCGGCGGCCGAGGCGGCCCGGCTCGGTTCCCAAGGGCTACGGGTCCTGCTGCTGGCGCGGTCCACGCTCCGGCCGGACGACCCGGCGGCGCCCGGTGAGGTGAGGCCGGTGGCGTTGGTGGTGCTGGATCAGAAGGTCCGCGCGGACGCGAAGCCGACCCTGGACTACTTCGCCGACCAGGGGGTGGACGTCAAGATCGTGTCGGGCGACCACGCGGCCTCGGTCGGGGCGGTGGGCCGGGAGCTGGGGCTGGCGGGCGCCGAGCGACCGTTGGACGCCCGGGACCTGCCCGAGGCCTCCGAGGAACTGGGGCGCCGGGTGGACGGGCATTCGGCGTTCGGTCGGGTCACCCCCGAGCGCAAGCGCGACATGGTCCGGGGGTTGCGCGATCGCGGGCACACGGTGGCGATGACCGGCGACGGCGTCAACGACGTGCTGGCGCTCAAGGAGGCCGACATCGGTGTGGCGATGGGCTCGGGGAGTCCGGCGTCGCGATCGGTGGCGCAGTTGGTGTTGCTGGACGACCGGTTCGCGGTGCTGCCCCGGGTGGTGGCCGAGGGACGTCGGGTGATCGGCAACATCGAACGGGTGGCGAGCCTGTTCCTGACCAAGACCGTGTACACGATGGTGCTGGCCACGATCGTCGGCCTGTTGGCGGTGTCGTACCCGTTCTTCCCCCGGCACGCGACGCTGATCAACGCGGTCACGTTCGGGATCCCGTCGTTCTTCCTGGCGTTGGCCCCCAACACCGACATCGCCCGGCCGGGGTTCGTGGCGCGGACGCTGCGGTTGGCGGTGCCCTCGGGCATGGTGGCGGGGTTCGCGGCGGTGACCACCTACCTGTTGGTGCTGGGCGGGCGAACGGTGCCCGACCCGGCGGACCGGACGGCGGTGGTGATCACCCTGTGCACGACCACCCTGTGGGTGCTGTTGCTGGTGGCGAAACCGTACGTGTGGTGGAAGGTCGTACTGGTGGGGTCCATGGTGGGGTTGTTGACCCTGGCGATGGTGACCCCGGCGGGGCGGTGGTTCTTCGACCTGGACGTGAGCGACCCGACCAAAGTGCTGACGGGTCTGGCGGTGGCGGGCGTGGCGATCGCCGTCATCACGGTGATCCGGGTGGTGGACGATCGGGCGATCGCCCGGTCGGAGGCCCGTGCCGCCGAGGAGGCCGCCAGGGAGGACGCCCCGGCCCCGGTCTGACGGGCGACGGCCGCACCGCCCTCGCGGGTGGCGCGGCCGTGCCGTGTGCACGGTCGTGGAGACGAAGGAGGACACGGTGGACGAGAACGATCTGAGGTACCTGCGCCGGGCGGTGGAACTGGCCGCCGAGGCGTTGGAGGCGGGTGACGAGCCGTTCGGTTCGGTGTTGGTGACGGCGGGCGGCGAGGTGCTGTTCGAGGACCACAACCGCGTCTCCGACGGCGACGGGACCCGGCATCCGGAGTTGGCGATCGCGCGGTGGGCGTCCGCCCACCTGCCGCCGGAGGAGCGGGCGGCGGCGACGGTGTACACCTCCGGCGAGCACTGCCCCATGTGCGCGGCGGCGCACGGGTGGGCCGGGCTGGGGCGGATCGTGTACGCGAGTTCCTCGGCGCAGCTCACCGAGTGGCTGCGCGCGTGGGGCGTGCCGCCCGGCCCGGTGCGGTCGCTGCCGATCAACGACATCGTCCCGGACGTGCCGGTGGAGGGCCCGGTCCCGGAGCCGGCCGAAGCCGTGCGCGCCCTCCAGGCCCGTGCCCACGGCCGCGTCTGAGCCCTCTCCTGCGGCGGAGCGCCCGCCCGGCTCTCGTGCGGGGTGGAGCGGAGGGTGGACACGTCGCCGTCCAGGTCGATCGTCGGCGACGCGTCCAGCGCCCGGGGCGACCGGGTGGGCGGGTGGGCGGGGGGATCGTCGGGACGGAGTCGCCGCCCTCGATGTCGGAGACCTGGGGCCGGGCCGGGCCGGTTCGTGTCGGCGCGGCGGGCCGGTTCGGACCGGGACAGGCCGAGCCCCGTGCGCCGATCGTGGACGGCCCGCCCCGGGGCGAGGGCGTGTCCGACCTCCCCCGGGCCGGGGACTCCTCGACCCGCTCCCCGAGCAGCGCTCCGGTCCGACGGGTCCTCCCCCGGGAGTGGTTCACGGATTCGTCCTCGTTCTTTTGGAACGCGTCCGAGGGGCGACCGGAGAAGATCCCCGTGACCGTGCCCCGGGGTCCGCGGGGCCGGTCGGGGGTCGTGGGTCAGACGACGGGTGGGCGGTCGATGGCGAGGATGTCGATGCCCTCGGCCTCCAGGAGCTCCTCGAAGACCTCCGGACCCTCGGTGAGGATCACCTCGGCCTCACTCGCGTGGACGGGCAGCAGCCACAGGTAGCGGACGCCGCCGGGGGCCTGTTCCAGCAGGGGACCGTACGGGTAGGGCGGGCTGACCAGCAGGTGTTCCATGCGGGAGGTGCCCGTCCAGGGGCGGCCGAGGTGCAGGACCGAGCCGACGTCGACCCGGTGCTCCTCGAAGGAGTTGAAGTGGGCGACCATGGCGAGGGTCTCGGCGTGGTCGTCGGTCTCGAAGGGCGCCATGAGGACGAACTCCGTTCCGCCGTGCGCGGAGGCGCCCACGGTGGCGTAGTTCCACCCGCGGTCCGGGGCGCGCTGGGCGATCCGGTAGGTGACGAAGTCCGGAAGCCGTTCCAGGACGGGGCCATCCGTCCAGGTGACGGGTTCCGGTTCCCGTCCCGGCCAGAACCCGCGAAGGTGCTCCTCCAGGGTCGCCGTCCCCGCCTGTTCTTCCACCGGTGCTCCCGCCCTCGCGCGTCTTCGGACCGGTGCCGTTCTACCGCTCCGGACGCCCCTTGTCACACCGGCCCCCGCTCAGCCCTCGCGGATGGTCATGCGGGTGATGGCGTCGCCGTCGACGGCGAAGGTGAACGCGCTGGGGCCGTTGGCGTGGTTCGATCGCCAGTCCCCCGCGACCCGGACGCCGTCCGGGGTCTCTTCGACCGATTCCACGGTCAGCACGCCCCGGGAGCCGATGAACTCCGTGGCGCTCCAGGTCGCGATCTCCTCACGCCCCAGGAACTCGCGTCCCCAGTCGTCCACCACCGCGTCGGCGGCGAAGGCGTCCAGTGCGGCCTCGTCGTGGGCGTTGACCCGGTCGAAGAACGTCGCCACCGGTTCGGGGATCCGTGTGCTCACGTGCGGCCTCCTGGGGTGCGGTCGTCGTCCGCGATCCTCGCATCCCCGCGTCCGGATCCGGGGCCACCGCGGGTCAAGGTCGGGTCAACACCCACGCGCGGCTTTCGATCGTTTCCGATCACTTCGATCGCGGACGTGCCGGGGCCCGCCGAGGGACGGACGCTCGGCGGGCCCCGTCGTTCCCGGCGGACCGGGAGGGGAGGGTCGTCAGTCCTCGTCGTCCCGGACCGGCTCGAACCGGCCCTGGATGACCCGGCCGCGCGAGGTGGGCGCGGGCCCGGGCCCGTCGGCGGGGGCGGACGCCCCCGCGGGTCCCTGGCCGGGGACGCGCCCGCCCTGGGCGAGGAACTCGCCTTCCATCCGTTCCTGCATGCGCCGCATCCGGCGCTGCGCCCAGCCGGCGAAGGCCCAGCGCAGGACCGGTCGGGTGAAGGGAAGGACCAGGAGCAGGCCCACCACGGCGCTGAGGAAGCCCGGGACGATCAGCAGGACGCCGCCGGCCATGAGCATGAGCGGGTCCAGCAGGCCACCGCGCGGCTGTTGGCCGGAGCGCAGCGCCTCGTCGGCGTCGCGGAAGGCCCGGGTCCCCGCCCGGCGCAGCACCGCCACGCCCAGCACCAGCAGGGAGACCAGGACCGCCAGCGTCCACGGGACGCCGATCCACCCGCCGACCACGATCATCAGCCACACTTCCACGAAGGGCAGCGCCATGAGCGCGAGCACTGTCAGAAGCGGCATGTGGAACCTTCCTCGGGTCGTACGGGCCGGTGCGGGCCCCCCTCATCGGGAAGAACGCCCCGGTGTCCTCCAGGGTTCCCCGAGGGGGGTCGTTCATCCGTGGGCGGACGCCCGGCGGGCCCGCCGGGAGAGGATCACCGACGCCACGACGGCCGCCAGTCCCAGGGCGCCCAGGAAGGCCTCCGGAGCCGCGCCGAGTCGGGTGGCGACGGTGGGTCCGGCGGTGGCGGTCAGCTCGGCGATGTGGACGTCCGCCTCGGCC
Source organism: Nocardiopsis sp. N85 (assembly GCF_028882275.1). Lineage (GTDB taxonomy): Bacteria > Actinomycetota > Actinomycetes > Streptosporangiales > Streptosporangiaceae > Nocardiopsis > Nocardiopsis lambiniae. The sequence goes on along the minus strand of NZ_JARBUT010000014.1, from coordinate 147,700 downwards.
TCGGGGGACCGGTACGCGACGGTGCCGTCGGGGTTCACGACGGCGCTGATGCCGCTGGTGGAGACGACCACGGCCGGGCGGCCGTGTTCGACGGCGCGCAGCCGGGTGATGGCGAGTTGCTGGTCGGACTGGCCGGTGAAGTTGTAGTTGGCGTTGTTGGTGGGGATGACGATGATCCCGCCGCCGGCGGCCACCGATTCGCGCACCGGGGCGTCGAACGCCACGTCGAAGCAGATGCCCACGGCCAGGGTGGTGCCGCCGATCTCCAGGGCTCCGGGTTCGGTGCCGGGGACGGCGTCGGAGCTCACCTGTTCGAGGCGCCGCACGAACCGGGTGAAGAAGTCGCGGTAGGGGATGTACTCGCCGAAGGGCACCAGGAAGCGTTTGTCGTACATCTCGCCCGGCCCGGTCTCGGGGTCCCACACCACGCTGGACACGTAGCGGCTGCCGTCGTCGTTGAAGCGACTCATGCCCCACAGGAGGGGCACGCCGGCGTCGGCCGCGGCGGCGTCGATGGTCTCGCGGGCGACGGGGTCGCGGAACGGGTCGATGTCGCTGGCGTTCTCGGGCAGCACGATCAGGTCGAGCGCGGTCCCCTCGTCGCGGGCGAGGGCGGCGAGGTCGTGCACCCCTCGGGCGTGGTTGTTCAGGACCTGCATGCGTTCGCCGGCGACGGACATCTCGCCGACGTTGGGCACGTTGCCCTGCACCATGCCGAGGGTGACGGTCTCCCCCTGGGCCGGGCGCCCCAGGCCCGGGGCCAGGGTCCCACAGGCCACCACGGCGGCGGAGGCGGCCAGCGCGAGGGCCGCGGTGGGCGCGCCGGGGCGCGGGCCGCGCGATGCGAGGCGCAGGGCGGCCCACAGCAGCAGCCCGCCGGCCAGGGCCACGGTGAAGGTCACGAGGGCGGAGGAGCCGAGGGCGGCGTACCCGGCGAAGGGCGTGTCGGGCTGGGCGAAGGCGAGTTTGCCCCAGGGGAAGCCGCCGAGCGGCCAGCGGGCGCGCACGGCCTCCTGGGCGACCCACAGCGCGGCGGTCCACACCGGCCATCCGGGCAGGCGCGCGGCCAGGGCGATGCCCATGGCCATGGGCACGAAGTAGACGGTCTCGGCCGCGGAGATGAGCAGCCAGACGTCGACGCCGAACACGTCCTGCCAGTGCACGAGGGGGACCATGAGGGAGGCCCCGGCCAGGGCGCCGAGCCAGGCGGCACGGCGCACGCGGGTGCCGGCGACGGCGAAGACGAGGAGGGCGGCGCTCAGCGGGCCCAGCCACCACAGCCCGTAGGGGGGCAGGGCGAGAAGTTGGGCCAGACCGGAACCCGCGGCGGCCAGAACGCGCCACAGGAGGTCGAGGCGGCCCCAGCGGCGACCGAGGGGCAGGACGTCGTCCCGGGCGGCCACGGGCGCCTGTGGCGCTCCGGACGCGGTGGGACCGGCGCCTCCCCGTTCCGTGTGTTCGGTGACCACGTGGGGTCTCGCTTTCCGCAGGCGTTGAGAGGATGCGGTCAGCATATTGGGGGGACGCGGAAAAGGCCCGAATCACCCTTCGGACCGGCTCCGTCCCGTCGGCGGCGAGCTCGGAAGACCGTTGTCTACTGGATGTTCGGGCCTTTTCCGGGTCCAACCCCCCGCCCGGTCGCGGTACTCCGCCCTTCACCCGATCCCGGCTGCACCTGGCGCGTGATGCAGCGTCCGATCGGACGAGTGGGGGACGCACAACCGGTCCGTCCAGTGCTGGACTGGTCGTTAGGTTACCCAGACTCCTCAACCGGATGCCTCAACCCGGCCGCCGTGTCGTGACGGCCTCGTCGAGTGTCCGGTGGGAAGGAAGTGGTGAACCGTCGGACAGGCTAACGCACCTGGGGCCGCCACGCCAGCCGAGCACCTCGGGTTTCAGTCTGACCGCAATCAGATCGACGTGGGTTCGACTCTAGACTTTTCGATCAACTTCCTGTCTCATATGATCAGAAAAGCAAGCCGGTTCGATCAACTTCAGAGCGAACCGGTGCGGGTGACCCGGATCTGCGGCCACGAGATCCCCGTCACCCCCCGAATCGACGCAGCGGAGCACAGCATGGCGGAGATCGTCCTCGAGGGCGTTGACAAGATCTACGGAGGCGGCGTCAAGGCCGTCGACGACCTGAACCTGCGGATCGAGGACGGCGAGTTCATGGTGCTCGTCGGCCCGTCCGGGTGCGGCAAGTCGACCGCGCTGCGCATGATCGCCGGCCTGGAGGAGATCTCGGCGGGCACCCTGGTCATCGGCGACGAGATCGTCAACGACCGCCCGCCGAAGGACCGCGACATCGCGATGGTCTTCCAGAACTACGCGCTCTACCCGCACATGACCGTCGAGCAGAACCTCGCCTTCGGCCTGAAGCTGCGCAAGGTCGCCAAGCCCGAGATCGCCCGCCGCGTCCAGGAGGCGGCCGAGATGCTGGGTCTGGAGCCCTACCTCAAGCGCAAGCCGGGCGCCCTGTCCGGTGGCCAGCGCCAGCGTGTGGCCATGGGCCGCGCCATCGTCCGCGAGCCGCAGGCCTTCCTCATGGACGAGCCGCTGTCGAACCTGGACGCCAAGCTGCGCGTCCAGATGCGCGCCTCCCTCAACCAGCTGCACGAGCGTCTGGGCGTCACCACCGTCTACGTCACCCACGACCAGATCGAGGCCATGACCCTGGGCGACCGGGTCGCGGTGCTGCGCGACGGCCGCCTCCAGCAGGTCGACACCCCCAAGCGCCTGTTCGACGCCCCCGTCAACCTGTTCGTCGCCGGGTTCATCGGCTCCCCCGCCATGAACTTCGTGGACGCCTCCCTGTCGGCCGACGGCCAGGGCGCCGTGCTGAAGTTCGCCGACCACAGCCTGCCGGTGCCCGCCTCGGTCCTGGACTCCCGCTCGGGCCTGCGCGAGTACCTGGGCCGCGACATCATCCTGGGCATCCGCCCCTCGGACTTCAGCGACGCCGATCTCGACGGCAACGGCGACCCGCGCATCGAGGTGACCGCGGGCGTCACCGAGGAACTGGGCACCGAGATCAACGTCATCTTCACGGTGGACGCCCCGCCGGTGCGCCACGAGGACGCCACCGCCCTGGCCAAGGACGCCGCGGGCGACGACCCCGACAGCGAGGCCGGGATGCCGCTGGGCGCGGGGCGGTCGCTGTTCACCGCGCGGGTGAGCCCGCGCAGCCAGGTCCGGCCGGGCAACCGGATCAGCCTGGCGGTGGACGTCAGCCAGCTTCACTTCTTCGACCAGGTGAGCGGTCTGGCCATCGGCCACCCCGACAACTCCTGATCCCGGTCGTTGCCGGGAGCGTCGACTCCCGAGGCGGTGCCCGACCGGATTCCCAGCGTTTCCGGCCGGACCCCACCGCCTGACGCTCCCTCTCCCCGGCGGCGTCCCGCTCCCGCGGGGCGCCGCCTCTTCCGTGGGGGTGCCCGGAAGGCCGGAGGAGGGGACGTCCGAGGCCGGGGCGGGAACGTCGACGCGGTGGCCCCGGGTCCCCGGTCCCCGTTCGCCCGGGCACCGCACGGGGCGGGGTCGTGGGCCGCGAGCCGGCCTTCGGCGGCGACGGGGGTGGAGCGGCGACCGGAAAGGGTGCGACCGAATCCCGGGACGGGCGGCTTCTCCGACCGGCTCCGCGCGGGACGACCGCGACGGCCTGCGGGTCTCACCTGAGGGTAAGGTCCGTGTGGATCAGCGGTGAGATGGTTCTTTCTTGACCGTCCGACACGGTGGGCCGAACCATGTGAAGGTGCGCAACCGAGCCCCCGGAGTCGCCCTCGTCCACGAATCCTCATCGGTCGTGGACACCCTGCACGGCCGTCCCGTACCCGACCCCTACCGCTGGTTGGAGTCCGCCGACTCCCCCGAGACCCTTCGGTGGTTGGAGGAACGGGCCCACGATCACGCCCGCGAGGCCGCCACGTGGCCGCTGCGCGACCGGCTGGCCGAGCGCATCCGCGGGTACGTCGCCACCGACCTGTGGTCGACGCCGGTGCACCGACCGGGTCTGGTCATGGCCACCGTCCGCCCCGCCGGGGCCGAGCACCCGCGTCTGGTGGCCTTCGACTCCCCCGCCGCCGACGGGGTGCGCGCCGACCGGGCCCGGGTCGTCCACGACCCGGTGGCGGCCGACCCGAGCGGACGGACCACCCTGGACGCCTGGGAGCCCGACCCCGACGGGCGCCTGGTCGCCGTGCAGAGCTCCACCGGCGGGGTGGAACGGGGTGTGCTGCGGGTGCTGCGCGTCGGTGACGGCCGCCCGGTCGGCCCCGAGGTGCGCGGGGTCAGGTACTCCCATGTGGCGTGGGCCCCCCAGGGGCCGCCCGCGTTCTACTACGTGCGACGTGACGACGGGGACGGCTCCCGCGGGGTGTGGCTGCGCCGGGTGGCCGACGGCACGGAGACGTTCGTCCGCGCCTGCTCCGGTCCCGGTACCGTGCCGGGCGTGCGCGTCCTCGGGGGTCGGCTCCTGTTGTTCACCGAGAGCCACGGCACCGGGCACCGCACCGACCTGTGGTTGGCCGACCTGGGCGAGGGCCCGCTCGAACGGCCCGTCTTCCGCCCGGTCCAGGTGGACGTGGAGGCCGAGACCGAGGCGGCCCTGGGCCCCGACGGGCTCCTGTACCTGCGCACCACCGTGGACGCCCCCTGGCGGCGGATCTGCGCCGTGGACCCCGCCGATCCCGGGCCGGCGGGCTGGCGCGAGGTCGTTCCGCAGGAGGCCGGGGCGACCCTGGACGCCTTCACCCCCTGCGGGACCGCCGACGCGCCCGAACTGCTGGTCGTGCGCACCCGGCTGGGGATCGACACCGCCACCGTGCACGACGCCCGCACCGGGGCGCCGCTGCGCGATCTCGACCTGCCCGGCGAGGGCATGGTGAGCGGGCCGGTCGCGGCCCCCGACGGAACGGTGCACCTGGGGTACGCCGACGTCACCGCCCAGCAGCGGATCCTGTGCCTGGCCCCGGGTTCGGCGCGCCCGCTGCCCTGGCCCCCGGGGGGCGCCGCGCCGCCGGAGGCGCCCGAGGTGGAGCGCACCGTGCTGTGGTGCCGGTCGGCCGACGGCACCCGGGTCCCCGTCACCGTCCTCACCGCGCACGGCACCGCCTCGGACACGCCGGTCCCCACCCTGTTGCACGCCTACGGCGGGTTCGGCCGCCCGCGCCGGTTCGGGTTCAGCGCGACCGTCCTGGCCTGGTTGGCCTCCGGTGGCCGCTACGCGGTGGCGCACGTGCGCGGCGGCGGCGACGCCGGGCGCGAGTGGCACCTGGCCGGCGCGGGGCGCCGCAAACCGCGCGCCGTGGAGGATCTGATCGCCGCGGCCGACGCCCTGGTCGCGACGGACCTGTGCGTCCGGTCGGGGTTGTGCCTGTCGGGGGGTTCGGCCGGAGGTCTGCTGGTGCTGGCCGCGGCGGCGGCCCGCCCCGACCTGTGCGAGGCGGTCATCGCGTCGGCGCCGTTGGCGGACATGGCCCGGTTCGAACGTCTGGGGCTGGGTCGCATGTGGACCCGCGAGTTCGGCACCGTCGCCGATCCCGACGACTTCGCCGCCCTGATGTCCTACTCCCCCTACCACCGGGTGTTGGAGAGCGCGGTGCGCACGCCGGGGCCGCGGTTCCCGAGCGTGCTGCTCACCGGGTTCGACGGGGACACCCGTACCGACGCCGCCCACCCGCGCAAGATGTGCGCGGCGCTGCTGGCGGCGGCGCGGGCCGAGGAGGGGCGGCCACCGGCCCTGCTGCGCTACGAACGCGACGTGGGGCACGGCCCCCGTTCGGTCGGCCGCGCGGTGGGACTGGCCGCGGACGCGCACGCGTTCGCGGCCCACCGAACGGGACTGGCACCGCGCCGACCGGCGCGGGGACGGTCCTGGTCCTGAGGAAACGGCACACAGAAAGAGAGGTGCGGCGCATGGACCCCATCGAGGTCGAGGTCGAGGAGCCGACCGAGGTGACCTCCCGTGACATCACCGCGGGCGGAGACAGCGACGGTACCGACTCCAGTTCCGACTTCATCTGATCCCCACGCCCGCCCGGCCCGGCACCGTCCGGGCCGGGCGGGCCCCACGCGCGCGAAAGGCGGGACCCACGTGTCCGACCCCGGCCACCTGTTCACCGAGGACCTGTGCGACGTCGTGGGCCGGGAGGCCTTGACCGCGCGGTTGTCGGAGGAGTTCGTGTTCGCCGACCTGGGGGCGGAGGCGGTGCGCTCCCTGGTGACGTTCGACGACCTCAACGCCCTGTTGGCGTCGTGCGCGCCCGAGCCGCCCCGGTTGCGGCTGCACAAGGACGGGTCGCCGGTCCCGGTGGAGCGGTACACCGAGGTGGGAACCGCCTCGCGGGTGACCCGCCGGGTGGTGCGCCCCGAGGCGCTGTACCGGGAGTTGCGCGCCGGCGCGAGCCTGGTGCTGGACGGGTTGGACCGGATGCACCCGCCGGTGGCGGCGGCCGCCGACGACCTGATGCGGCTGGTGCGCGAGCGCGTGCAGGCCAACATGTACCTGATCTGGGGGGATTCGCGGGGTTTCGACACCCATTGGGACGACCACGACACGGTGATCGTCCAGGTGGAGGGGAGCAAGCACTGGCGGGTGCACGGTCCCGGTTCGCGCCCCCACCCGATGAAGAACGACGTGGACCACGACCACACGCCGCCGCGTGACCCCGACGGGGAGCTCCACGTGCTCTGGGAGGGCGTGCTGCGGCCCGGTCAGGTGCTGCACGTGCCCCGTGGGTGGTGGCACACGGTGACCGGTACCGGTGAGGTGAGCCTGCACCTGACGTTCGGGTTCACCCGGGCGACGGGGGTGGACTGGGCCGAGTCGCTGGTGCGGCGTTTGTTCGAGGAGGAGGCGTTCCGGCGGGACCTGCCCCGGTTCGCCGACCCGGACGTGCGCCGCAAGCACCGGCGGGAGTTGGCGGCGCGGCTGGCGGAGTTGGTCGAGGCGGCGGACCTGGACGTCTTCCTGGCCGAGCGGGACGCGCGCTTCCCCCGACGCACGTCGTTCGCGCTGCCCTGGCCCATGGAGGAGGGGGTGCCGCCCCTGGACGCGCGGTTGGAGTTCGTGCCGATCCTGCCGCCGCCGATGACCCGTGAGGGCGACAGGGTCGCGGTGTCGGTGGCGGGCCGTCGTTACCGGTTCCCCGCGGAGGTGGGGGACGCGTTGGAGGCGCTGGCCGAACGGCGGACGCCGACGGTCGCCGAACTGGCCGACGCGACCGGCGCGGACCCCGAGCGGACCGCCGAGATCGCCGCGGTCCTGGCCCGCCATCACCTGGTCCTGATCCGCTAGGGCGTGTTCCGTGGATGCCGCCCGACGCGCGGCAGGGTGAGTATCCGCGGAACACGCCCTAGCACCCCTCCGACGGCCACCGTCCCCTCGGCGGCGTCGCGCCCGTCAGGGGTGCGGAGCCGTCGTGTCACCCGGCCTCTCCCGGCCCGCCGGCGGCGTCCTTGGCGCGGACGTGGGCCTCGATGCCGTCGAGGACCCGGCGGATGCCGAAGTCGAGTTCCTCGGCGGGGCCGCCCGGCCGGTCGGGGGTCCCGGGTCCGGGTTCCTCCTCCAGGACGGACTCCTCCAGCATGCGCGCGATGGTGGGGAAGGCCTCGGCGGTGACGACCCGGCGCAGACCATGGCCGTAGTCGCGTTCGATCTCGAACACGGTGCCGCCGGTGGCCTGCGCGGCGCGGAGCATGTCCGCCTCGATGCGTATCGTCTCGCGCAGCACGGCCGAGAGCAGCATGAGCATCTGAAGGGCCTCGCCGACGTCCAGGCCCGAGGCGACCAGCTCGCGCAGGCCCGCCTCCATCCAGCGCAGGCCGTTGGGGCCGCTGGGCGGTCCGGACAGGGAGACCAGAACCGACCAGGGGTGGGCGCGGTACATCCGCCCGGCGCCGTGGCACCACTCCTCCAGTCCGGCACGCCAGTCGCCGTCCTCGCGCGGCCCGGGGGGCACCCCGTCCATGGCGGTGTCGAGCATGAGGACGAGCATGTCCTCCTTGCTGTCCACGTGCCGGTACAGGGACATCGTGGTGTAGCCGAGCTCCTTGGCCACCCGTTGCATGGAGACGGCCTCGATCCCTTCGGCGTCGGCGATCTCGATCGCCTTGTGGACCACCGCCTCACGGCTCAGTTTGGGTTTGGGACCGCGACGGGCGGGTGGGGAGTCCAGTCCCCAGAGCAGTTCCACGTCCCGGACCATCCGGCTCTTGGTCTCGTCCTCGGTCGTCATGGGTCACCAGTCGTCGGATTCGTCGTTGACACCATCCTAGAACCGTGTATTACTTACACAAGTGAGTATGCGCCATAAACAGTTTGAGAGGTACACGCCATGGCACGGGAATTCCTCGCCGTTCGGGCCGAGGGCCCGCGCAAGGACCCCGGTGGCACCGCCGTGCGGGCCGGTCTCGATCCGGAGGTGCCCGCGGGCACCGTGCTCGGGCCGTCGGGACCCGACGGTGCCGGCGAGACCACCGTCCTCCGCGCCCCGGCCGCCCTCCCGCGCCCCGGCGCCGGACGCGCCGAGGTCGCCGGGTTCGACGTGGTGGAGCAGGCCGACCGGGTGCGCTCCGTGATCGGCCCGACCGGGCGGTACGCCACGGTCGACGAACCGCCGGAACCTCGTGGTGTTCTCCCGCCGGCACGGTCCGTCCCCGCGCGCCGCCCGCGAACGCGCACGGGAATCGCCGCCCCCGACGGGTGGTGCGTCCTCCCCCGCGCGAAAGGCGCCCGCGCACCACCCCCGTCGGGTGAGCGCACCCTCGTTCCCGCGCCCGCCCGGCACGAGACCGCCGACAGGCCCGCCCGGCCTCGAAGACCCCGACGCACGGGGGCCGAGGGGCACGCGCCCGTCCCCGAAGAGTCGAGATCCCCGACCGGGGGCTCGGTCGGCCCCCGCTCCCGGGCCGCTCGGGGCGGGAGACCATCAGCCGTACCCGGCCCTCTCGGGCCGCCCGACGACTCACGGAGAGACCATGGCACCCCCCGTGTCGACCGACACCGCCGAGCCGAGGCCCCGCCCTCGCCCGCCCCTCGAACCCGTCCGCTGGTGGCGACGGCCGTGGATCGCGCCGCTGGCCCTGTTCAGCGTCACCTTCCTGCTCTACTCGGTCCCGCCCTACGCGAGCCTGGACCCCGCCGACGCCCGGCTGCCCATCCCGGAGACCCCCGCCTGGTACTTCCCGGTGATGCTCGTCCACATCTTCGGCGGCACCCTGCTGACCGTGCTGGTGATCCTCCAGGTGTGGCCGTGGCTGCGCTCGCGGCACCCGGTCGTGCACCGCTGGAGCGGCCGGATCTACGTACTGGCGGGGATCCCCCTGGTCGGGGTCCCGGCGCTGCTCATCGCGCCGTTCAGCAGCACCGGTCTCGGCACCCAGGTCAGCAACACCCTCTGGGCGGTGCTGTGGTCGACCTTCACCCTCCTGGGCTACGTCATGGCGCGCCGCAGGCGGTTCGCCGACCACCGCGAGTGGATGCTGCGCAGCTTCGCCCTCATCTACGGCATCGCGTTCAACCGGGTCGTCATCCTCCTGCTGCTCCCCCTGGCGATCCTCCAGGCGCGGACGGGGGCCATCCCGAACACCGAGGCGGCGATCACCCTGGCGATCGCCCCGGCGTCGAGTTTCCTGTCGTGGGTCGTGCCGTTGCTGTTCGTCGAGTGGTGGATCAAGTACCGTGGGCCGCGCGGGCGTCGCCGACCGGCCCCCTCCTGAGCCGGACCGTGCCCCCGACCCCGGCACGAAGATTCCCGGACGAACGCGAACGGAACCTCCGGTCGCCCCCGACCTGTGCCTTCCCGTTCCCGGGAAGGATCCTCATCACGTGCGGGGATCATTGCGGAGACACCGATCGTTAGGGTAGCCTCACTTAACGAGGCGCAGACGTACCCGTTCCACCGGTGGTGGGCTGCGACCGAACCCCGGACATGACGGTTCCGCTGCGACGAAGGGGAGGTGCACACGGTGACTCCTGATCCACGTGAGGCTCTCCGCGACGTCTGCGCGCCCCTGCGTTTCTCCCCCCTGCCCGAGCTGCTCACCTTCGGGGAACTCCACGCGCGCCCGGCGGGCACCGTGCAGTGGCTCCCGGTCGGCGCGATCGCCGCCGAGGGCTGGGTGCCCGTCCTGTTCGACAAGCTCCGCACCGAGCACGGGCCCGGCCACCGGCTGCCCGCCGCCACCAACTTCCTGCGGGTCACCCTGCGCGAACCGATCTTCATGGTGTCGGCGTCGCTGTACCTGACCGGCCGGGCGCCCCTGCTCGACGCCGACGCCCTGTACCTGCCCTGGGACACCGCCTCCGCCCGGTTCGCCACCCCGGTCTCGGTCGACACCCGGCTGGCCGTCCTGCCCGACGACCCGGCCGCCGACCACCCCGACACCGTGGTCGTCCGCGACCTCGACGAGCAGATCCGGCTGACCGCCGAAGCGCTGTTCGCGACCTTCGAACCGCTCATCGACGCCCTGCACGAGCACTCGCGGGCGGGCAAGCGCACCCTGTGGGGGTGGGTGCTCGACACCCTGCACTTCTACATGCTCAACCCGGCCCGCTACCTGGCCCGGGACGCCGAGGCGGCCTGGGACCTGGCCGGTCGGCTGGCCGACGCCGTGATCGAGGCCGGCGCCGTCACCCGCAAGCGCCCGCGCCTGTTCCCCTTCGCGCCCGGACATCCCCAGGGCACCTGGGCGGTGCGGGGCACCTGCTGCTTCGACTACAAGGGCGACCCCGAGCACGGGTACTGCACCACGTGCCCGCTCAAGTGCGACACCGAGCGCAAGGAGAGCCTGTCGGAGTGGCTGCGCGATCCGGCGCTCGCCCCCTGACCCGCACCCCCGGACGCGCGACGGGGCCGGCGCCCGCGGGCGCCGGCCCCGTCGCGCGTCCGCGTCCGCTCAGGTCACCGGGACCTCGACCGCCTCGCTGTAGAACGGTTCGAACACGACGCGGTCGGCGTCCACCCGTCCCTCGACGGTGACCACCCCGGAGGTGCTCTGCCCGGGGACGAGGGTGACCGCGTCCAGTTCGCGCCCGTCCATCCCGATCGCCTCGGCGGTGTCGTGCGGGATCCCGGAGACGTCGATGACGCTGAAGTACAGCGGGTTGACGTCGAGCGAGTCGTCGCCGACATTGGTCACCGACACCTCGACGCTGGTGTAGTCCCCCGCCAGGTAGAACGGCCCCGGCTCGAAGTCGGTGCGGTCCGCGGTCAGTTCCGCGACGATCCCGTCCTCCTCCATCGAGGGCGACACCGGTTCCTCCGGTCCGGAGCCGCCCATCGTCGGCGGCCCGCTCTGCGCCATGACCAGTCCGATCGCGGTGCACCCGCCGCCGACCAGCAACAGGAGCAACAGCACACCGCAGCCGATGCCGATGATCTTGCCCCACGGCCTGGCCGGCCGCTCCGGTGGGGCGTAACCGCCCTGCGACGGGTATCCGGGAGGCTGCCGGTAGGGGCCGCCGGGCGGCGGCCCCTGCGGGTAGCTCCCCGCGCCCGCGCCGGGGACGTCCGACTCCCCGTATCCGGGGGCGTATCCGGCGTGCTCGTACCCCGCCTGGCCCGGACCGTTGGGCCCCTCCGACAGTTCCCCTCCCAGGGGTTCGGGAGGGCCTCCGGTGGGATGCCCGCCCGGCGGGCGGCCGCCGGGCGGCGGGCCCGACGGCGCGTTCGGCCCGGTGGCGGAGGTGGCACCGGCCGACCCCGGACCGGGTCCCCCCAAGGGCGGCGGCACCCACTGGGGACCGGGCGGAGGCGGCAGGTGACCGCCCTCCTCCGGCGCTCCCGGGCGCGCCCCCGCGGGCGCGTCGTGGGAGGGGAAGGTGTGCGGGGGTTCGCCCGGTGGCCACGGGCCGCCGCCCATCGGGTCCTCGGGGTCACCGGGTCGCCACTCCTCGGGGGGATGGTGGTTCACCGGATCCCGCGGCGGCTCCTGCCGTCGCCCCTCCGGCCCTTCCTCGGGTTCCCGATCGGTCACGTGAGAACACCCCTCAGTCAGCGGCGTCGGCCCACCGAGGCCGGTGGGCGCCTCAGAACTGCACGGTAACCGTGGTGGCGGGGGGCGGCGGGGAAGCCGAGGGGGCGTTTCCGGTAAAGGTCCGGATGTTTTTCACCGGCCCGCGCGGACCGCGCGCAGGGCCAGCACGAACACCGGCACGGTGAACAGGGCGGCGAACAGGTTGAGCCCGCCGAAGCCCGCCTGGGACAGGACCACCCCGGACAGACCGCCCGCCACGGCCCCGCCCAGGTTCATGAGCAGGTCGCTCACCCCCTGGACGCGGGGACGCACCGCCGGCGCCAACGACCCGGCCAGCAAAGCCGTCCCCGCCACCAGGCTGAACGACCAGCCCAACCCCAGCAGGATCAGGCCGACGGTCACCCGGCCCTCGTCGTGTCCGGCGGTGCCCGCCACGGCCGTCGCCACCAGCAGCACGACCTGCCCGGCGACCAGGACGGGGACCCGGCCCAGTCGGTCGCTCAGCCAGCCCACCACCGGGGACAGCGCGTACATGCCGGCGATGTGCAGGGAGATGGTCAGGCCGATCACGGTCAGGGCGGCGCCGTGGTGGGACATGTGCACGGGGGTCATCGTCATGACGGCGACCATGACGGTGTGCCCGGCGACGATGCCGACGACGGCCAGGAGCGCCCCGGGCGAGGCGGCGACGATCCCGAGCACGGCGCCCACGGAGAGCCTCACCGGCGTCCCCTCGTCCGGTCCGGCGGTGGACGCCGCGGCGCGCGTCGCGGTGAGCAGCGGGTCGGGGCGCAACAGGGCGAACGTCAGCAGGGCGCCCAGGACGAACCCGACGGTGGTGAACAGCACCGGCCCCAGGATCGGGGGCAGCCCCACCAGGGCGGCGACGCGCCCGCCGGGGGCGATGAGGTTGGGGCCCAGCACCGAACCGACGGTGGTCGCCCACACGACGATGGACAGGTCGCGGCCCCGGCTGCGGTCCGAGGCCAGGTCGGCCGCGGCGTGGCGGGCCTGGAGGTTGGTGGCGGTCCCCGCGCCGATGAGGATCATGCCCAGGAGGAACAGCGGGAACAGCCCCCAGAGGGTGGCCGCGATGACGACGGTGCCGCCGACCGCGCCCATCGTCCAGCCCACTCCCAGCCCGGGGCGGCGGCCCCGGCGGGCCGCCAGTGAGGCCAGGGGCAACGCGAACACGGCGGCGCCCAGGGTGATCATGGTCGTGGCCATCCCGGACCAGGTGTCGGAACCGGTGAGGTCCAGGGCGATGAGCGCGCCCACCGCGAGCATGGCGCCCATCCCGACGCCCCCGACGGTCTGGGTGAGCATGAGCACCGCGACGGTGCGGCGTTGGAGGCGCCGTCGCGTCTGCTCGGGCAGGGCGCCGGGGACGGTGTGCGTGGGCACGCGGCCTTCTCTCGATTCGTCCGATGAACGGAAGAATCGTAACCCCGTGCGAACTTCGTCCGCCATGTCGCGAACCCCACGATAACGGTCGTCACCGGCGTCGGCGATGCCGCCAGCGCAGGTAACCGTGCTCGCGCTCGACCTGGCGCATCCCCGAGTAGAGCTCGTCGGGGTCGCGGGCGCTGATGACGACGCCCTCCTCGGGGATCACCGGCCAGCAGGCGAACGCCCAGTAGACGCGGGTGTGGACGCCCCAGAGCACGACCCAGGCGCCCTGCTTCTGCCACTCGACGTGCTCGGCGATCCGACGCTGCTCGGCGTCCCTCGTGTCGTCCATTCCGGTCCAGGGTGTACCCGGACCCGACAGGGCCGATCAGTCCGGAATCGGCCATGCGGTAGGGCGTTTCACCCTCTTGCGGAACGCGCGAACGCCCGTGCGGAGGGCCCGCACGGGCGTTCGACGGAGTGCGTTCAGCGGCCGGGGACCAGCTCCGGGTCGCCGGGGATCGGCTCGGCCGGGTCGCCGCCCAGCGCCACGACCCTGTTCTCCCGGTCCACGTGCACGATGTGGGGGACGTGCTCGGCGCGCTCGGCCTCGGTCATCTGCGCGTAGGAGATGATGATGACCAGGTCACCGGGGCTGACCAGGCGGGCGGCCGCGCCGTTGATGCCGATGACGCCGCTGCCGCGCTCGCCGGTGATCGCGTAGGTCACCAGGCGGGCGCCGTTGTCGATGTCGACGATGTGGACCTGCTCGCCGTCGACGATGTCGGCGGCGTCCATGAGATCGGCGTCGATGGTGACCGAGCCGACGTAGTGCAGGTCGGCCTGGGTGACGGTCGCGCGGTGGATCTTGCCGTTGATGAGGGTGCGCAGCACTGCTCGGTCCTCGTTTCAGGTGTCCGACGAACTACAGGCCTCCGAACCGGAGGTCCCGTGCTCCTCCCATGATGGCCTCCTCGACGACCGGTTCCGACCACCGGGGTGGCGTTCGCCCTCGATGCCCGGGGCGGTGCGGCCCCTCCCCCGTCCTCTCGTCCCCGTTCCCTCACCCCCCGACCGGCCGGAGCAGGTCCATGAACCCGCGCACCCGTTCACGGGTGGGTGCGAGCGCCCCCTCGGTGGTGCAGGCCAGGGCCGCGGCGGCGACCGCGAATCCCAGGACGTCGCGGACCCGTTCCGGGTCGAGGTCGACGAGTCCGGCCGGGTCGCCCAACCGCCCGAGTTCACCCAGACGCGCCAGGACGGCGGCGCCGAAGGCGTCACCGGCGCCCACGGTGTCGCGCACCTCCACCCGGACGCCGGGGACGACGATCTCCTCCGTCCGGTGCGCCGACAGCGCCACCGCCCCCTCGGCACCCCGGGTGAGGAGCATGAGGTCCAGTCCGTGACGGTCCGTCCACGCTCGTGCCGTGTCCAGGGGGTCGGCGTCCGGTTCCAGCCAGGCCAGGTCCTCGTCACCGGCCTTGACGATGTGCGCCGTGTCGGCCCAGACCGCGGCGTGCCGCGCGACCTCCTCACGGGTCAGACCGACGGCGGGGCGGGCGTTGACGTCGAAGCAGACCACCGCCCGCCCCCGGTGGGCGCGGACCCGGTCGAGCAGGTGCCCGGCCCCGGGTTCGATCACCGCGGCCGGGGACCCGACGTGGATCGCCTCGGTGCCCTCGGGCGGTTCGGGCACCTCACCCGGCCCCCACGACCAGTCGGCGGTGTCCCGGAGGTAGAACCCGTACTCGGCGGAGCCCCACGGATCCAGGGACACCACCGCCAGGGTGGACGGCTCCCGGGCGGTCACCGCCAGGCGCAGGTCGACGCCGTGTTCGGTCAGGTGGGCCCGGATCGCGCGGCCGAACGCGTCCCCGGACAGCCGGCACAGCAGCGCGGTGTCCACCCCCAGACCGGCCAGGGCGACGGCCGTGTTGGCGGGCCCGCCTCCGGGCACCGCCCGCGACAGCTCCCCCGTGCCCATGCCCCGGCGGGGGACGAGGTCGACCAGCGCCTCACCGCAGACGACGATCACCACACCGCTCCGGGGGCGTGCGCCTCCTCGGGCAGTTCGACCGGGTCCAGCGCCCCGGTCATCACCGCCACCGCGTCGGTCATGGAGCAGGCCCGCGGGTCCAGGACCGCGACGCGCCGGCCCAGCCGCTGGACGTGGACCCGATCGGCGATCTCGAAGACGTGCGGCATGTTGTGGCTGATGAGGATGACGGGCAACCCGTTGTCGCGGACCCGCAGGATGAGGTCGAGCACCGCCCGTGACTCGCGCACGCCCAGCGCGGCGGTGGGCTCGTCCATGATGACGACCTTGTCGCCGAACGCGGCGGCCCGGGCCACCGCCACCGCCTGGCGCTGGCCGCCGGAGAGCGTCTCCACCGCCTGACCGGGGTTCTGGATGGTCATGATGCCCAAGGCGTCCAGGTGCCGGGCGGCCTCGGCGCGCATCCGGGGCCGGTCCAGCATCCGGAACACCGAACCGAGGAGACCGGGCCTGAGCGGTTCCCGGCCCAGGAACAGGTTGGTGGCGATGTCCAGGGACGGCGAGACGGCCAGGCTCTGGTGGACGGTCTCGATGCCCGCGTCCCGGGCCGCGATCGGGGTGCGCAGCCGCACCGGGAGCCCGTCCAGGAGGATCTCGCCCTCGTCGGGGGTCAGCGCGCCGGACAGCGCCTTGATGAGGCTGGACTTGCCGGCGCCGTTGTCCCCGATGACCGCGAGGATCTCCCCCGGGTACAGCTCCAGGTCGGCACCGGCCAGTGCGGTCACCCGGCCGTAGCGTTTGACCAGGCCCCGGGCCTGGAGGACGGGCTCCCGGTCGGAGAGGGCGTGAGGGCTCTGATCGGACACGGTGTCCTCCACGGGTGTGGTCGGGTTCATCGCCGGGCCTTCCTGATCCACTGGTCGAGGGACACGGCGAGGATCACCAGGACGCCCACCGCGAAGTTCTGCCAGAGCACGTCCACCCCGGCCAGGGACAGCCCGTTGCGGCACACGCCGACGATGAGCGCGCCCATGATCGTGCCGACGATCATCCCGCGCCCGCCGAACAGGCTGGTGCCGCCCAGGACGACGGCGGTGATGCTGTCGAGGTTGTCCATCATCCCGGCCTGCGGGCTGGCCGAGGCGATGCGGCCGATGAGGATCCACGCGCCGACCGCGTAGACGAGACCGGCGACCGCGTACACGCTGAGCAGGACCCGGTCGGTGCGGATGCCCGACAGCCGGGCCGCCTCCCGGTCGTCGCCGGTGGCGTACACGTGGCGGCCCCACCGGGTGGCGTGCAGCGCGTAGACGAGCACGCCGAGCACCGCGAGCATGAGCAGCGAGCCGTAGGTGATGCGGGCACCGCCGATGACCAGGACCCGGCCGGTCCACAACAGGACGTCGGACATGTCGACGCCCCGGATCGTCTCGCTGCGCGAGATCCACAGGTTGAGCGCGAAGAAGATGTTGAGCGAGCCCAGGGTGACGATGAACGGGGGCAGTTTGACCCGGGTCACCAGCAGCCCGTTGAACAGGCCGCAGGCGGTGCCGCACACCAGGCCCGCGAGCAGCGCGAGCGGTCCGGGCAGACCCAGGTCGGCGGAGAGCCGGCCCATGACGATCGAGCACAGGACCATGATCGATCCGACCGACAGGTCGATGCCGGCGGTGAGGATGATGAGGGTCTGGCCGAGGGCCAGGGTGCCGATGACGGCCGTCTGTTGCAGGATCAGGGAGATGTTGGTCGGGCCCAGGAAGTTGGGGCTGATCACGGCGAACACGGCGACGGCCACGAGCAGGACGACGGCCGGGCCCAGTGTGGCCTGGGAGTGCAGTACGCGCTGGAGGTGGTCGAGGGGGCCGGGCGGGCGCACGTCGTCGATGACCGGCGGCGGTGAGGCGGGGGCGGGCGGCGAGGTGGTCACGGGGGTCTTCCTTCGTGATCGGGGCGGTCTCGGCGGGCGTCAGCCCCAGCAGTGGTCCAGGCCCCAGGCGCCGTCCCGCGACTCCAGGCCGTCCTTGGGCAGATCGGTGATGAGTTCGACGCCGGTGTCGATGAAGTCCAGGCCCTCGCTCGCCTCGGGGACCGTGCCGTCGGCGGCGTGGGCGGCCACGGCCCGCACGCCCAGGGCGGCCATGTCGAGCGGGAACTGCATGGAGGTGGCGCCGATGACGCCGTCGCCGACGTTGCGCACGCCGGGGCAGCCGCCGTCGACCGAGACGATGACGACGTCCTCCTCCACGCCGGCGGCCTTGAGCGCCTCGTAGGCGCCCGCGGCGGCGGGTTCGTTGATGGTGTAGACGAGGTTGAGGTCGGGGTCGCGCTGGAGGAGGTTCTCCATGGCGGTGCGGCCGCCCTCCTCGGCGCCCTCGGTGACCTCGTGGCCCACGACGCGCGGGTCGTCCTCGTCGCCGATCACCCCCGGGTCGGCGATGTCCACGCCCAGACCCTGGAGGAAGCCCTGGTCGCGGGCGACGTCGACGGCGATCTGGTTGGGGTTGAGGTCGAGCATGGCCACGCGCGGTTCCTCGTCCAACTCCTCGAAGTGGGCCGCCGCCCACCGGCCGATGAGTTCACCGGCGAGGAAGTTGTCGGTGGCGAAGGTGGCGTCCACCGCGTCGGCGGGGTCGACGGGGGTGTCCAGGGCGATGACCATGATCCCGGAGGCGCGCGCCTGCTCCAGGACCGGGACGATGGCGGCGGAGTCGTTGGGGGTGATGAGGATGCCCGCGGCCCCGGCGGCCATGAGGTTCTCGACGGCCTGGACCTGTCCCTCGTTGTCGCCGTCGTAGTCCCCGGCGTAGGTCTGGAGGGTCACGCCGTGCTCCTCGGCGGCGGCCTGGGCGCCCTCGCGCATCTTGACGAAGAAGGGGTTGGTCTCGGTCTTGGTGATGAGGCCGACCAGGACCCCTCCGTCCTCGGCGCGCTCCTCGGCGCAGGCGGCGAGGGAGAGCGTCAGGCCGAGTCCGGCGGTGACGGCCAGGGCCCGGCGGATCCGGGGTGCGTGGTTCATGGGGATCTCCTCGTACGGCGCCGGCGCGGCGCCAAGGGGGTGGAACGTGATCGCGGTCACCTGAGACAACGATGTCCCGAAAGTTTCCGGGAGAGGACGACATCGTGTCAATACCCCTTATCACTTCGGTTCAGAAGGCCGAAAAGACTTCCGGACACTCGTTGACAACGTTGACTCAGAGGGGCAGGGTGAGCCACACCACCGCTCGGTGTCATCCCACCGGCGCACCGGGCGAGATCGGAGACCCCCATGCCCCGACCTCCGCGCGCCGTCCCTGCGGCGCCCACCGCCCCGGCGGTGACCGCCGCGCCGCCCGGCACCGCCACCGGCCGGGGGCTCCGTACGGCGCCGCACCCCCGGGACCGGGAAGGACGGACCGTCCGCCCGGTGTCCCCGAACGGTGGGGCACAATGAGACCGCCCCGGGCGTGCGCGCCCGGGTCGGTCACATCGTCGGAGAGAAGATGCCAGTGTCGGTGAACCACAGCGACGTCCCCCGTGCCGCGTCCGAGCAGCCGCGCCGGGCCACCATGCGCGACGTCGCCGCCCTGTCCGGGGTGAGCATCAAGACCGTCTCGCGCGTCATCAACGGTGTGCCCTCGGTCTCCGACGAACTGCGCGACCGCGTCACCCGCGCGATCGTCCAGCTGGACTTCCAGCCCAACCTGGCGGCGAGCAGTCTGCGCCGCACCGACGGGGCGACCCGCCAGATCGCCCTGCTGTTGGAGAACGTCGCCAACCCGTTCTCGGCCACGTTGAGCCGGGCCGTGGAGGACGTGGCCCGCGAACACGGCACCCTGGTGTTCGCGGGCAGCCTCGACGAGGACCCGCGGCGGGAGATGGAGCTGGTGCGCGCGGCCACCCTGCACCGGGTGGACGGGATCCTGCTGGTCCCGGCCGGCCGGGACCACGGGTATCTGCACCGGGAGATCCGCAACGGGACCCCGGTGGTGTTCGCCGACCGGCCGCCGCGCGGCCTGGCCGCCGACGCGGTGCTGGCCACCAACGCCGAGGGGGCGCGGGAGGCGGTGCTGCACCTGGCCGACCACGGCCACACCGAGATCGCGTTCCTGGGCGACGAGCACCTGATCAGCACGGCGACGGAACGTCTGGCGGGCTACCGGGCGGCCCTCGCCGAACGGGGCCTGCCCGAACGGCCGGGCCGCGTGGTGTGGGACCTGCCCGACCCGGAGAGCGCGGCGCGCGCGGTGGCGCGGATGCTGGATTCGGCGGACCCGCCGACGGCCCTGTTCACCGCGCAGAACCTGGTGACGATCGGCGCCATCCAGACCCTCCAGGAGCGGGGGCTCCACCGGGAGATCGCGGTGGTGGGGTTCGACGACTTCCCGATGGCCGACCTGCTGATGCCCCGGGTGACGGTGGTCGCCCAGGACGTGATGCGGATCGGCGCGCTGGCGGTGCGCCGCCTGTTCGAGCGCATCGCGGGCGACACCTCCCCGCCCCGCGAGGAACGGGTGCCCACCACCCTGATCGTCCGCGGATCCGGCGAGATCCCGCCGCGCTGAACCAGCGCGGGACGGCGCGCGCGGCGCCGTCCCGAACGGGGATCAGGTGAGCGAGGAGTAGGCGACCACGCCGCGGCGGACCAGGTCGGAGGCCTTACGGGCGGTGGAGCGGACCTTCTCGTCGGCGGTGGCGCCGGCGATCTGGCCGAGCATGTCGACCAGCATCTTGGCGGTGCGCACGAAGTCGCCCGCGGGCATGTCGGCCTGGCGCAGGATGGCGTCGAGCCGGTCGCCGCGCGCCCACCGATGGGCCGTCCACACGAACCCCAGGTCGGGGCGGCGCAGGAACGACACCCGGTGGCGGGCCTCCACCTCGTTGAGCTCGCCCCACAGCCGCACCATCTCGGCCAGGGTGTCGTCCACCCGCCCCCCGGGCAGGCGCGGGTAGGCCTCCTCGTTGCGGCGCGCCTCGTACACCAGGGACGCCGCGCAGGACGCCAGTTCCACCGGGGTGAGGTCCTTCCACAGCCCCCGCCGCAGGCACTCGGCGACCAGCAGGTCCAGCTCCGAGTACACCTTGGCCAGGCGTGCGCCGCCGTCGGAGACGTCGTCGCCGTCCAGGTACCCCAGGTCGTCCAGCACACCGCACACCCGGTCGAAGGTACGGGAGATGACGTGGGAGCGCCCCTCCACCCGGCGTCGCAGGGAGTCGGTCTCGCGCTGGAGTCGGTGGTACCGCTCGGCCCAGCGGGCGTGGTCCTCCCGGTCGGCGCACCCGTGGCAGGGGTGTTCGCGCAGGGCCGCGCGCATGCGGAGCGTCTCGGCGTCCTCTCCCCCGCCGCGCGAGCCCCGCTCGTGGACGGGTTCGGTGCCCTGTTCCTCAAGTTTATTGCGCAGTGTCGAGGCCAGGTCCTGGCGCGAACGCGGTGACTTGGACGAGAACGACTTGGGGATGCGCATCCGCCCGGACGGGCGCACCGGGATCGTGAAGTCGCCGGCGTTGATCCGCTTGACCTGCTTGTCCACGGTGAGCACCAGCGGCGCGGGCAGGTCGTGGCGCAGCCCCGGGTCCAGGACGACGGCGTGGCCGGTGTGCCGCCCCGAGGGGATGCGGATGATGTCGCCGGGCTTGAGCTTCTCCAGGCTCTCCAGCGCCTCCTCGCGCCGTCGCACGGACCGGGTCTTGGACAGCATCGACTCGTGGTCGCTCAGGTCCCGCCGCAACCGGGCGTACTCCATGAAGTCGCCCAGGTGGCACTCGGCGGACTTCGCGTAGCCCTCCAGCGCCTCCTCGTGCTTGCGGAGCTGCTTGACCAGCCCCACCACCGCGCGGTCGGCCTGGAACTGGGCGAAGGACTCCTCCAACATGGTGCGGCTGCGCCGCCGCCCCACCTGGCCCACCAGGTTGACGGCCATGTTGTAGGACGGCTGGAAGCTGGAGTTGAGCGGGTAGGTGCGGGTGCCCGCCAGGCCCGCGATGGTCTCGGGGTCGCTCCCGGCCTGCCAGACGACGACCGCGTGCCCCTCCACGTCGATGCCGCGTCGTCCGGCGCGGCCGGTGAGCTGCGTGTACTCACCGGGGGTGAGCTGGACGTGGGCCTCGCCGTTCCACTTGTCGATCTTCTCGATGACCACGGTGCGGGCGGGCATGTTGATGCCCAGCGCCAGGGTCTCGGTGGCGAACACCGCGCGGATCAGTCCGCGGGAGAAGAGGTGCTCGACGATCTCCTTGAACGTCGGCAGCATCCCGGCGTGGTGGGAGGCGATCCCGCACTCCAGGGCGCGCAGCCACTGGTCGAACCCGAGGACCGCCAGGTCGGCGCCGGGGATGTCGGCGCAGCGGGTCTCGGCGTACTCGCGGATGATCCCGGCCTCCTCGGGGCTGGTCAGGACCAGACCCGAGGACAGGCACTGGCGGACGGCGTCGTCGCACCCGGCCCGGCTGAAGATGAAGGTGATGGCGGGCAGCAGCCCCAGATCGTCGAGTTCCTCGATGATGGTGGGGCGCGAGGGCGGCGCGAACCGACTGCGCGGGCGCATCGGCCCGCGCGCCCGCGACTGCGGGTGCCGGCGCCGATGGGCGAGCTGGGTGACGCGGGAGTCCTCCTCGGCGATGCGCGACAGGCGCGGGTTGATCCGCAGCGTGTGGCCGCCCACCTGGATCTCGCGGGGTTTCCATCCCTGGCGGCGGTCGCGCCTGCGCTTCTTGCCGCCCCTGCGCCCCGTGGCCGACTCCGCGTCGCCCTCGGCCGTTTCCCCCGCGGTCTCCTCGGTGTTCTCCTGGAGGTCGACGAACAGGTCGTGGACGCGGTCGCCCACCATGACGTGCTGCCACAGCGGTACCGGGCGCTTCTCGTCGACGATGACGGTGGTGTCGCCGCGCACCTGCTGCAACCACTCGCCGAACTCCTCGGCGTTGGACACCGTGGCCGAGAGGGCGACCATGCGCACCGACTCGGGCAGGTGGATGATCACCTCCTCCCAGACCGCGCCGCGGAACCGGTCGGCGAGGTAGTGCACCTCGTCCATCACCACGTAGGCGAGCCCGCCGAGGGTCGCCGAGCCCTCGTAGAGCATGTTGCGCAGCACCTCGGTGGTCATGACGACCACCGGGGCCTCACCGTTGACGCTGTTGTCACCGGTCAGCAGACCGACCCGGTCGGCGCCGTAGCGGGCGACCAGGTCGTTGTACTTCTGGTTGGACAGCGCCTTGATGGGCGTGGTGTAGAAGCACTTGGTGCCCTCGGCCAGGGCGAGGTGGACGGCGAACTCGCCGACCACCGTCTTGCCCGACCCGGTGGGCGCGGCCACCAACACCCCGTGGCCGTTCTCCAGGGCCTTGCAGGAACGGATCTGGAAAGGGTCGAACTCGAACCCGTACAGCCCCTGGAAGGCCTCGATGGCGGGGCTGGAGGCGCCCTGGCGCCGACGGAAGGCGGCGTACCGCTCAGCGTGACTACTCATATGCCTCCAGCCTATGAGGTCAGCTCCAACATCTCGACCGACTTCGGCACCACCTCGCACACCAGGGGCGGTTCGCCCAGGCGTTCCCCGTCGATGTAGACCGGTACGGACTCGGCGCGGACCGTCACGGTGCGTCCGCGTTCGACGAGGACCTCGGGCAGGTCGAGGTGGCCGCCGGTGAACACCAGGGGGAACAGGCGCAGGAAGCGGCCCATGGGCGCCTCCTTGAGGAAGACCACGTCGATGAGCCCGTCGTCGGGTTCGGCGGCGGCGCACACCTTCATGCCGCCCCCGTAGGAGCTGGTGTTGCCGATCGCGACGAGCATGCCGGGTCCGTCGACGCGGCGTCCGTCCACGTCGATCTCGTAGTGGACGGGCCGGAAGGCGCGCATTTCGGCGAGCAGGCCCACGAGGTAGCCGACCCGGCCGACCTTGAACCGGAACCCGTTGACCCGTTCGTTGACGCGGGCGTCGAACCCGCAGGCGAGCACGCTGAGGTAGTGGCGGCGGGTGCCGTCGGCCAGTTCCACGCGCACGCAGTCGACCGAGCGGGTGCGTCCGCGCAGGACGGCGGCGGCCAGGTCCTGGGCGGAACCGCGGAACCGCCCGAACGCGCGGGCGATGTCGTTGCCGGTGCCGGTGGGCACGACGGCCAGGGGGACCCCGGTGCCGACCACACCCTGGAGGGCCTGGTGGACCAGACCGTCGCCGCCGACGGCGACGAGGGCGTCGGGGTCGTCGGCGGCGGCCAGACGGGCCATGCGACGGCTGTCGGCGGCGGACTCACCGCTGTAGACGTGAACGCGGGCCCCGGCGTCGCGCAGCGCCTCCTTGAGGCGGACGGCGGTGACGGCGGCGCGGCGTCGTCCGGACCTGGGGTTGACCAGAAGGGCGATGTGAGGGGGCATGGGGGTCCTTCGCTACCCGGTGCGGGAAGGGTGTACGGGACGGCTCGGGGAGGCCCGTACACCCTCACGCCCGGGTGTGTCCGGACCGCTCAGGAGGCGTCGGTCTCCCGGGCGGCCGCGGCGGCCTCCTCGCGTTGACGGCGATGGTACTCCTCCATCGCCCTGGGGCTGTTCAGCGGGGAGGGCACCCAGCCCACCTCGACGTCGACCTCGCCGCGCTGGATCCTGGCCTCCTCCTCGGTGAGGTACTCCTCGGGGATGTCGAACTCGCCGTCCCGGGCGCCCAGGACGAAGGCCTCCCACTCGGCGGGGGTGAAGAACAGGGTGCCCTTCTCGGGGGACTTGCCGTCGCGGACCGCGCGGAAACCGTCGTCGAAGGTGGCCACCTCGACGATCGCCTCGGAGTCGGGGTTGGACAGGGAGGAGCGCATCCACACCGCGTCGGTGGTGTCGTGCCACTTCTCGTTGCCCATGGCCTCGGGCGGGAGTTCCCGCGCGGCCTCGGTCTGCTCGCTCATCGAAACTTCCTCTTCCTACGACCGGAGTCGGCGATGGGGCCCGAAGGATTCCCGTCGCCGACCCTAGCGTCTGCGCGGCGCGCTCAGGAGCGCTTGCCCGCTTCCTCCTCGAAGTCGGGATCGTCCAGGGAGGAGGGCGTGTCGTCGATCTCGGAGATGTCGTCGTCGGACAGACCCTCGTAGGGGTCGTGTCGCCTCTTGCGGCGGTCGTTGAGGAACGCGAACAGTTCGGCGCACTCGAACAGGACCACCAGGGGCACCGCCAGGGCGAGCATGGAGATCGGCTCGGCGGGGGTGATCACCGCGGCGATCAGGAAGGAGGAGAAGATGATGACCCGACGCCACTTGGCGATGGCGGCGTGCGGGAGGATCCCGACGACGTTGAGCAGGGCGACCAGCAGCGGCAGGACGAAGCCCAGGCCGAACATGGTCATCATGATGAGCATGTAGCTCAGGTACTCGTCGATGGTGAGGAACGTCAGCGCGTCCGGCGGCAGGAACCCGAACAGCATGGTCAGCGCGAACGAGGTGATGTAGTACGCCAGCGCGGCGCCGACGGTGAACAGCAGCGCCGCCAGGGGGGCGAAGACGTAGGCGTAGCGCTTCTCCCGGTTGTGCAGCGCGGGCGCGACGAACGCCCACACCTGGTACAGCCAGAAGGGGGACGAGACGATGGCCCCGACGAACAGCCACACCTTGAAGGCGACGAAGAACGCGTCGAAGGGGCCGGTGACGATGAGGGCGCACCCGTCGGGGTCGACGGCCTGCGACTCGGGCAGGGAGCAGTAGGGGGCCTTGAGGAACTCCCACACGTAGTCGTAGACCAGGTAGCCGACCACGCACCCCAGGGCGAGCGCGATCACCACCTTGACCACGCGGCCGCGCAGCTCGCGCAGGTGGTCCATGAGCGGCATCCGGGCCTCCGGGTTGGCCGCCGTGCGTCGGACCCTCATCGTCCGGTCACTCTTCTCTCCTCGGGGCCGCACCCCTGGTGGGCGGGGTGGGGCCGCTGACGACCGTTCGGCGCGGCGCCCTCGCGG
This sequence comes from Nocardiopsis sp. N85, assembly GCF_028882275.1. GTDB lineage: Bacteria > Actinomycetota > Actinomycetes > Streptosporangiales > Streptosporangiaceae > Nocardiopsis > Nocardiopsis lambiniae. The sequence goes on along the minus strand of NZ_JARBUT010000014.1, from coordinate 122,425 downwards.
CGCCGCGCCCCGGGGGCGGCGCCGAGCGCCGCCGGCCGGTGTGGGCCCTAGCGGTTGTCGTAGGTCCGGTCGGTGGTCTCACCGGACTCGTTGACGATGCGCTGGCCCGGGGGCAGCTGGGGGTAGGACTGGGCCTGCGGCTGCTGGTGCTGCGGAGTCTGCGCCTGGGCCTGCTGCGCCTGCGCCTGCGGCTGCTGCGGCGGGGCGGAGGTCTCGGCGGACTCGTTCTCCTCGTCGATCAGACCCTTGCTCTCGGCCTTGAGGATGCGTGCGCTGCGTCCCAGCGAACGGGCCAGGTCCGGCAGCTTCTTCGCGCCGAACAGCAGCAGGGCCAGGATCACCAGGATGGCGATGGTAGGTCCGTTGAACGGTCCCATGGTTCTACCTCTCTATGGGGCGCGACCAGGCGCCTTCGATGGTACGCGCACCGGGCGCGGAACCGTCACGTACCGGACGTACCGGTTCCGCCGTGGCCGAGGAGCGGACGTGCCTCGTCGCCCGCCCGGTGCTCGTCCGACGCCCGCGCCACCTGTCGGGCAAGCGCGCCCGCCGCCCGGCGCACGCGCGTCAGCAGGACGCCGATGACGACGATTCCGAGCACGAGCGCACCGAACAGGACGGTCAGGACGATCACGCTTGTACCTTATCCGTTTCGCTCCGACCTACACCCGACCCCCCGGTGAACAGCCGCGCCTCACTCGTGCGACGCCTCGGTCTCGACCGGTTTCCCCCGGGTTCACGCGGTGCGGTACCGCTCCAGGGTCCTGCGCGCCTCGGCCCGGGCCTCCTCCGCCAGCGCGGTGGGGGCGACGATCCGCCCCCGGGGCCCCAGGCGCAGGGCCAGGCGCACCACCCACGCGGGCGCGGGGGTGCGCAGTGCGGCGCGGACCCCTCCCCCGGGCAGTTCGGCGATCGACTCGCACACGTAGTCCTCGGTGATCCAGCGGGCGGAGGGCTCCAGGTCGAGGGTGACCAGGGCGTCGCGGTCGGAGAGCTGGAGCAGTCCCGCGGACAGGTCGCGGCGGCCCACCCCCGCGGGCACCTCGGCCGGGTAGGGCAGCACGGTGAGTTCCAGCACCCGGTCCAACCGGAACATGCGCACGTCCTCGCGCAGCCGGCAGTACCCCTCCAGGAAGGTGTGACCGTCCTGGACGACCAGGCCCAGGGGGTCCACGTCGCGTTCGGTGACCTGGTCCAGGTAACCGGACAGATAGCGCAGGTGCAGGCGCTGCCCCGACTCCAGCGCGTCGGCGCAGCGCCGCTGGGTCTGTGCGATCTGCTCGTCGTCGGAGTCCTCCAGCCGGACCTGGACGGAGTCGGCCAGGGAGCCCAGCGCGGTGCCGGCGGCGGTGCGCAACTTCTCGGAGACCCGCTTGAGCGCGCCCGACTCCAGCCCCTCGGCCTCGGGCAGGGACTCCAGCAGGGACAGGCCCACCACGAGGCTGGCGGCCTCGTCGGCGGTCAGCCGCAGCGGCTGGGCCAGGGTGTCGGCGTTGCCGATGATGATCTCGCCGGTCTCCCTGGCGGCGTCCAGGTCGACCTCGATGAGGTCGCCGGGGGTGTAGCCGGGAAGACCGCACATCCACAGCAGGCTCAGGTCGGCGACCACCTGCTTCTCGGTCAGCCCGAAGTGCGCGGCCACCTCCGGCACCCGCACGTCCCGGCCCAGGGCGTAGGGGACGAGCATGAGCAGACGGCGCAGCTGGTCGGCGGAACGGGGGCCGCGCGCGGGTCCGGTGTGCTCCTCGGCCGGGAGGACAGGGGTCGGTGACTCGACGGGCGGCGCGGCGTCGACGGTCGCCGTGAGGTGCTCGACCATCGCGGCGCGGGCCTCGGCGGGTTCGACGATGACGGCGTTGGCGCCGTAGGAGGCGACGTGCTCGACCAGGGCCGGGACGTCGGTGTAGGGGACGGTGAGCACGTCCCGGCCGCCCCCCGAGCCGTCGCGTTCGCCCGGCACCACGCGCAGTGCTGCGCGGCGCAGGGCGTGGGCGGTGTCGGTGCGCACCCGCACCGTGGCGGTGGCCTCCGGTTCGGACCGGTGGCCGGCCACCACGGACCGCAGGTCGACGCCGTCGGGGACGACCACGTCGGGGCCGCCGCGCAGGATCTCCACCTCGCCCCGGATCCGGCCGAGCCGGAACACGCGCTGGGCGTCGCGCCGCCGGTCGTGGCCGACCACGTACCAGTGGCCGCGCAGGTTGACGATGCCCCAGGGTTCGATCTCGCGGTGCTCGGGTGCGGCCTGGCCGGGTTTGCGGTAGTCGAAGGTGATGGGGCGCCGGTCGCGCACCGCCTGCCACACCGGGCCGAAGGCGTGCTCGTCGGTGCGCATGGCGGGGGTGAGGCCGGGGGCGGCCTCGGTGTCCACGGGCACCCCGGCCGAACGGAGTTTGAACAGGGCGTTGGCGGCGGCCTCCCCCAGGGAGGCGTGCCGCCAGGCGCGGGCGGCCAGGCCGAGCACCAGGGCCTCGTCGGGCAGCAGCTCGATCTCGGGCAGCTCGTAGTCGGCCCGGGAGATGCGGTAGCCCTCCTCGCCGCTGATGGCGTCGCCGGTGCCGACCTGGATGGGGATGCCGCTGTCGCGCAGTTCGCGCTTGTCCCGCTCGAACATGCGCTTGAACGCCTGCTCGCTCTCGGCCTCGGCGTAGCCGTGCACGGTCTGCCGGATCTCCTGGGCCGTCAGATGGCGGCGCGTGGACAACAGACAGATGACCAGGTTCAGCTGTCGTTCCGTCTTCCTGCGCGACATCGCCCGCACCCTCTTCTCGCCCGCGTGTGGAAAGCGGTCGGCGGCGGGTGCGCGCCGTGGCGCGTCGTCCCCGTTCCGACTCAGCAATGAAGGTACCGTGCTCCGCATGATCCGGTGGCGCCGTGGCGAAGTCCGTGAACTCCTCCCCTCCTGGCCGGGGGTGAGCGTGTGCCTGGTCACCGTGACCGAAGGCGACGGCGGGAAAAGGTCGTGCAGGGCGTTGGCCTACACCGACCTGGTGGGCGAGCCGCGTCCGGGGGACGCGGTCCTGCTCAACACCGGGGCGTTGGACCTGGGGTTGGGCACCGGCGGGTACGCGCTGGTGGTGGCCCTCCCCGATCGGCTCCCCGCGGACCGGGAGGGTCCGGGGCACCTGGTCAAGGCGCGGTACACGCCGTTGCAGGCGACCGTGGAGGGCGCCGACGAGCAGGACTCCCCGCACCACGCGACGCTGCGCGACGCGGATGGGGTGGCGGGGATGCCGGTGGTGGTCGCCGACCTGCACTCGGCGCTGCCCGCCGTGCTGGCCGGGGTGCTGCGGGACCGGCCCGGGGCGCGGGTGGTGAACGTGATGACCGACGGCGGCGCGCTGCCCGCCGCCTTCTCCCGCACCCTGGGGGTGCTGCGGGAGGAGGGGTTGTTGGCGGGCTGTGTGACCACGGGTCAGGCCTTCGGCGGCGATCTGGAGGCGGTGACCGTGCACTCGGGGCTGCTCGCGGCCCGTCACGTGCTGGACGCCGACGTGGTGGTCGTCTGTCAGGGGCCGGGCAACCTGGGCACGGGGACGCCGTGGGGGTTCTCCGGGGTGTCCTGCGGTGAGGCGGTGAACGCGGCGGCGGTGCTGGACGGGCGTCCGGTGGCGTCGTTGCGGCTCAGTGAGGCCGACCCGCGCCCTCGGCACCTGGGGGTGTCCCACCACAGTCTGACCGCCTACGGCCGGGTGGCGTCGGCCCGCGCCGACGTGGTGGTGCCGCTGTTGCCGGGGGTGTTCGGGGAGCGGGTGCGCGCCCAGGCCGCGCCGCTCGGCGACCGGCACACGCTGGTGGAGGTGGACGTGGAGGGGCTGGAGGACGCGCTGCGGGCGCTGCCGATGAAGCCGTCCACGATGGGGCGCGGTCTGGAGGAGGACCGGGCGTCGTTCCTCGGCGCGGCCGCCGCCGGCCGCCACGCCGCCTCCCTCCTCTGAGCGGGGGCGTCCACGGGTCGCGGAGGCCGGCGAGGAGAGGTCCGGGGGTCCGTGTCGCCGGTGCCACCCCCTTTCGCCCGTTCCCGTTCTCCGGGTGTCTCAGCCCGGACCGGAACGGAGCGGGGGACGCCCCCGGGGTTCCGAACGTCGGAGGAGTCGCCGGCCGGGGGCGGCGCGGGGTGACGGGGCGATGTCAGGTGCGCAGGAGTGACTCGGGGTCGGGGGCCTGGCCGGGTACCGGCAGGGGACGCGCGGCGGCGGGGGTGTGCGGGGAGGGTTCGTCGAAGAACGCCCCGGGCCGGAACATGGCCAGGGAGGTCGGGTCGGCGCGCACCCCCTCGTCCACGCGGATGGCGTCGGGCACGAACACCGTGCCGTCCCCGCAGGTCACACCCCAGACCCGACCGGGACCGACGGCGACCACCCCGCCCGGGGCCTCGCCGACCGGCCCTTCGGCGAGCGCTCCCCCGCACAGGGTGATGCGGGCCCCGCCGAACATCGCGAAGGCGCCCGGGTAGGGCGCGGCCAGGGCCCGCACGAGGCGGTCCACGTCGCGGCCCGAGGCCGTGAAGTCGACGCGCCCGTCGCTGGGCCGACGGCGCGGCCACACCGACACGTGCCCGCGCTGGGGCCGGCGCGGCGCGGTCCCGGCCAGCAGGTCGTCGATGCGGCGCACCAGGAGTTCGGTCTGGCACCGGGCCACCCGGTCGTACAGTCCGGTGGCGGTGACGTCGGGTTCGACGTCGAACCGGACCTGGTCGATGATGTCGCCGGTGTCGGCGGGTCGGTCCAGGTGGAAGAGGGTGACGGCGCTGGCGCGCATGTCGCGCAGGATCGTCCACGGGATGGGGGCTCGGCCGCGTCCGACCGGCAGCGGTGCGGGGTGCAGGCCGACCCCGCCGAGCGGAAGCGCGGTCAGGAGGCGTTCGGGGGCGGGCCGGGACCAGCCGGCGACGATCAGCAGGGAGACGTCGTGCGCGGTGAGGGCGTCGCGCACCTCGTCCGAGTCCAGGTCGGCGGCGCGCAGGTGCGGCAGGTCGTGGCGGCGGGTGACGGCCTCGTAGTCGGTGTAACCGGAGCGGTGGGCGAGTTCGGCCGGGTAGGAGACCACCAGTCCGGGCGGTCGCCCCTGGGCGCAGAGTTCCTCCAGGGCGGGGATCCCCAGGCTCAGCCCCGATACGTAGCAGTAGCGCCGCCGGTCCACCACGGCCTCCCCCTCGCTCGGTCCACCGTTGGTGTCCACGACTCTACGCAGCGGTCCGGTGACGCCGGTGGAGGTGGCCCTCTTCTGCGTGTCCGCCGGGCGCGGGGCCCGGGAACGCGGAGGGCTCCCCCGGGCACGGCCCGGGGGAGCCCTCGGTGGAACGCGCGCGGGCGGTTACTCGTCGTCCTCCGCGGACTCCTCGTCCGCCGACTCCTCGTCCTCGGACGGCTCCTCCTCGGCGCCGTCCTCCGCGCCCTCCTCGGGCTCGACCGGCGGCGGGTTGTCGTAGGAGCCCAGGACGTCCACGACGAAGACCAGGGTTCCGGACGGGGCGCCCATGGCCTCCTCGTCGGTCTCGCCGTAGGCCAGGTCACCGGGCACGACCAGGAGCAGGCGGCTGCCGACCTTCTGGCCGACGATGCCCTCGTCCCAGCCCTTGATGACGGAGCCGGCGCCGATGGTGGTGTCGAAGGGGACGCCGCCGCGGCTCCAGGTGGAGTCGAACACCGGGTGTTCGCCGTTCTCGTCGGCCTCCCAGCGCGTTCCGCTGTACTGGACGATGACCTGCTGGCCCTCCTCCACCTCCTCGCCCGAGCCCTCGATGAGGGGGACGATCTCCAGTTCCTCGGGCGCGTCGCCCTCGGGGACCTCGATGGTGGGTTCGCTGTGGCCGTCCTGGGTCACGGTGGGCAGGCCGTCACCGCCGTCGGTGGTCTGCTCGCCCGGCACGACCGAGCCCTTGCCGTGGCGGGCCATGACGTCGACGACCAGGACGCTGGCGCCCGTCTGGGGCTCCTGGCCCATGGACACGGCCTGGGCCTGCTCCTCCTCGGTCAACGGCGGGAAGACGTACATCGCCCGGCTGCCGACCGACTGGTTGACCAGCAGCGCGCTGATCTGCTCGGGCATCTGGTCCATGCGGATGAGGTCGGGCGCGCCGGTCTCGTAGCTGGACTGGCCCTCGACCTTCTCGCCCTCGCCGGGGCCGGTCCACTGGTACTGGACGACGTTGGCGATGACCAGGTCCTCGGCGCGGACCAGTTCCCCCTCGCCCGGGCCCTCCTGCACCACGCCCGACAGCTCCTCCTCGGGGGGCTCGATGTCGGGGAAGGTGATCTCGGGTTCCTCGCCGACCTCACCGGTGACACCGGGCAGCCGCGAATCGAGCTGTTCCCCGTCCATCTGCATGAAAGCGGGGGTGCGCCACTCTTCGGGGATGTTTCCGCAGCTTGAGACCGCCAGGGCGATGGCGGTCAGGGGCACCGCGAGGGCGGCGGCACGTCGGTGCATGAGTCACTACCTCTGTTTTCCGGCTCGGGACAGGGTCACACTACCGAAAAGCGCGACCGTGACCACCTCCCCGTAACGAGGAACATCGGTAACGAAACGTCCCCTCGCGCGGCTTTCCCCGCGACGACGGCGCCCCGGCGACGGAGGTTCCGTCGCCGGGGCGTTCGCGCGATGCCGGCCGTCACATGCCGGCGATGAGCTTCTCCACGCGTTCGTCCACCGACTTGAAGGGGTCCTTGCACAGCACGGTGCGCTGGGCCTGGTCGTTGAGCTTGAGGTGCACCCAGTCGACGGTGAAGTCGCGTCGCTGCTCCTGTGCGCGGCGGATGAACTCACCGCGCAGTCGGGCCCGCGTGGTCTGCGGGGGCACCGACTTGGCCTCGAAGATCTGCAGATCGCCGACCACGCGCTCCATCCGGCCGCGGTTCTGCAACAGGTAGAACAGGCCCCGGTCGCGATGGATGTCGTGGTAGGTCAGGTCGAGCTGGGCGATCCTCGGAGAGGACAGGGACAGGTCGTGCTTGGCGCGGTAGCGCTCCAGCAGCATGTACTTGGCCACCCAGTCGATCTCGCGGGAGACCGATTCCAGGTCCTGGCTCTCGACGGCCTCCAGGGTGCGCTGCCACAGTTCCAGGACGCGTTTGCCGGTGGCGTCGGTGCCGTGCCGGTCGACGTAGCTCTGCACCTTCTCCAGGTACTCGCGCTGGATCTCCAGCGCGCCGGCCTCACGGCCGTTGGCCAGGCGCACCTTGCGGCGACCGGTCATGTCGTGGCTGACCTCCCGGATGGCCCGGATCGGGTTCTCCAGGGTGTAGTCGCGCATGACCACGCCGGCCTCGATCATCCGCAGCACCAGGTCGGTGGAGCCCAGCTTGAGGAGGGTGGTGGTCTCGCTCATGTTGGAGTCGCCGACGATGACGTGCAGGCGGCGGAACCGCTCGGCGTCGGCGTGCGGCTCGTCGCGGGTGTTGATGATCGGCCGGGAACGGGTGGTGGCGGAGGAGACGCCCTCCCAGATGTGCTCGGCCCGCTGGCTGACGCAGTACAGGGCGCCGCGTGGGGTCTGGAGCACCTTGCCCGCACCGCAGATGATCTGGCGGGTGACCAGGAAGGGGATGAGGACGTCGGCCAGTCGACCGAACTCCCCGTGTCGTCCCACGAGGTAGTTCTCGTGGCAGCCGTAGGAGTTGCCCGCCGAGTCGGTGTTGTTCTTGAACAGGTAGATGTCCCCGGCGATGCCCTCCTCGTGCAGGCGCTGCTCGGCGTCGACCTGCAATCCCTCCAGGATGCGTTCGCCGGCCTTGTCGTGGGCCACCAGGTCCACGAGGCTGTCGCATTCGGGGGTGGCGTACTCGGGGTGGCTTCCCACGTCCAGGTAGAGGCGGGCTCCGTTGCGCAGGAACACGTTGCTGCTGCGCCCCCAGGAGACCACCCTCCGGAAGAGGTAGCGGGCGACCTCGTCCGGGGACAGCCGACGCTGTCCACGGAAGGTGCACGTGACCCCGTACTCGTTCTCCAGCCCGAAGATCCGTCGTTCCACGCGGCCTCACCAACTTCCCGTCACCGTTGGCGCGGACGACGGGGCCACGTCGTCCGCGCCGGCCCGGCCCGGTGCGGCGCCTCGGGGGTGCCGCACCGTGACCATCTGCTCATCGCTCAACAGGTCATGCGTCGGCCTCGTCGTCGGTGGAGGTCCCGTCGCCGGAGGCGCTCCGGGGGCCGCCGCGTCCCTCTTCGAGGAGGGAGATCAGACGGGGCCCCTGGATGCGGCGGAACTTGCGGTGTTGCCTGGACCGCTCCAGGATGGCGACCTCCAGGTTGGCGGCCTCCAGTTCGCGTTCTTCGCCGTTCTCCCTGGCCAGGGCGTGGGTGGCGGCGTTGATGGCGGCGGCGAGGGAGGCATCGGCGGCGAAGCGGTCCTTGAGCGACTGGGAGACGTGCTCGGAGGATCCGCCGACGGCGACGAAGCCCTGTTCGTCGACGATGGAGCCGTCGAAGGTGATGCGGTAGATCTCGTCGTCGTCGGGGGTGTCGCCGACCTCGGAGACGACGATCTCCACCTCCCACGGCTTGAGGCTCTCGCTGAACACGGTGCCCAGGGTCTGGGCGTAGATGTTGGCGAGTTGGCGTGCACTGACGTCGCGGCGGTCGTACTGGTACCCGCGCACGTCCGCGAAGCGCACGCCCATCAGGCGCAGGTTCTCGAACTCGGGGTAGCGGCCGACGGCGGCGAAGGCGATGCGGTCGTAGAGCTCGCTGATCTTGTGGAGGGTGCGGGAGACGTTGTCCGCAACCAGCAGGATGCCGCCCTCGTATTGCAGAACGACGGCGCTGCGGCCGCGCGCGATGCCCTTGCGCGCGTAGTCCGCCTTGTCCTTCATCTGCTGCTCGGGGGCGACGTAGAACGGCATCGACACCGCGGATCGTTTCCTTACCTAGATCGGGAGAAGTCCAATATCGGGTGGGCGGCTCAGGCCAGGGTGGCGGTGGGGCCCTCCGGGTGGACGGCGCGCCCCTGGACCACCTCGGTCGCCAGGCGGGCGACCTCGTCGGCGGGCAGACGGCGGTGACCGTCCGAGGTGATGACGTCGACCAAGGGGAAGATCTTGCGGTGCAGGTCGGGTCCGCCGGTGGCGGAGTCGTCGTCCGCCGCGTCGTAGAGGGACTCCAGGGCGACCTTGACGGCGTCGGTCTCGGCGAGGTCCTCGCGGTAGAGCTTCTTGATGGAGCCCTTGGCGAAGACCGAACCCGAGCCGATGGAGTGGTAGCGGTGCTCCTCGTAGCGCCCGCCGACCGCGTCGTAGCTGAACACACGGCCCTTGTCGTCGTTCTCGTCGTAGCCGACCAGGACGGGGACCACGACGAAGCCCTGGAGGGCCATGCCCAGGTTGCCGCGGACCATCTGGGCGAGCTTGTTCGCCTTACCTTCGAGGGAGAGCGACCGGCCCTCCATCTTCTCGTAGTGCTCCAGTTCCACCTGATAGAGGCGGGCCAACTCGATACCTATGCCGGCGGAGCCCGCGATGGCCACCGCCGAGAACTCGTCCGTGCGGAAGACTTTCTCCATGTCGCGGTTGGCGATCACGTTGCCCTGGGTGGCACGACGGTCGCCCGCGATCAGTACACCCCCGGGGAAGGTCAGCGCGACGATGGTCGTCGCGTCGGGGGTGAGGTGCTCGGCCGCGGCCCCCTGGCCCGGCAGGCCGTGGCCGGGCAGGAGTTCCGGCCTGACCTCACGGAGAAACTCGGTGAAGGACGAGGTCCCCGCACTGATGAAAGCGGCGGGCAACCCTTTGCCCTCGAACCCTTCGAACACGCGACTCCCTCCACTCGCGCCCCACCCCGACGCGGGGGCGGACGGGGCGCCTCGATCGTCTTGTCTTGATCACCGGCCGTCGGGTGCGACGGCCGGTCGGTCGGGATCGACCCTAGTCGTGCTCGCGGCGGGGCCGACGGCACCGGAGTGCGCTGTCAGCGAACCGTCGCGCGTGCGGTCTACTGGCCGCCCTTCTGCACGAACTGTCGAACGAAGTCCTCGGCGTTGCTTTCGAGCACGTCGTCGATCTCGTCGAGGATGTCGTCGACGTCCTCGTCCAATTGGTCCTTGCGCTCCTGAACGTCCGTGGAGGCCTCGACCTCCTCGACCTCTTCGTCGCGGCGCGAGGCGTGCTTCTGGCCGCCGGTGTCCTTCGCCATACCTGCTACCTCCCGTTCGGGGCTCTCGCCCTTATCTTGGCCCAACGCCGGGCACCTCAACCCCGTTCCCGGGGCCTGATACCGGCTGGTTACCTCGGATCACGGGGCGTACCGGCGTCCGGCGACGGGCCGCGACGTCCCCGTTTCCGGGCGCGTCGCGGTGGGAGACGGTCGGGTCGATCGAGGGCGCCGCCGTTCGCCCACGCGAAGTTACCGATGGGTCACAGTCCTGACCTCCGTTGTTACGTCTTCGTGTTTGATCGATCACCCTGAGCGCCCGAAATGCGTGGCCGCATCCGGCCACGGAACACCTCTTGACGCGAAGGGTTCGACGCCTTCCGCGGATGATCTTCGCGAGGAAGCGACAGGTCAGAGCACTCGTGACATTCCGTGATCATTCACCTTTCATCGGGTGACCCGATGAATGAATCCACCCGTGAACGAACGATCCCCCTCTCCGACTTCCGCTCATCGAAACGGGCCCCTAGGGTGTGGACTCGTTTACCGAACGTCTCGAAACGAGGACTTTCGGTGAACATGACCCCCGTTCACGACAAAGGAGAGTTCAGGGTCCATGAGACCTTTCCCCACCATCTCCGCGATCGGGACCGGCGCTCTGGCCTTCGGGCTGGCGCTCGCTCCGGGAGCCGACGCCGCACCCCTCCCCGCCGCACCCGGACCCCAGGGTGAGGCGACCATGACGGAGGCCCTCGCCAGGGATCTCGGCCTCACCCCGCTCGGGGCCGAGAACCTGCTGGAGGCCCAGGAGGAAGCGCTGAAGATCGACGCCGAGGCCACCGAGGCCGCCGGCGACGCCTACGGCGGTTCGCTGTACGACATCGAGACCCACGAACTGACGATCCTGGTCACCGACGCCGACGCCGCCTCCGCGGTCGAGGCCGTCGGCGCCGAGGCCGTCGTCGTGGAGTACGGCGTCGAGGGTCTGGACGAGATCGTCGAGGCCCTCGACACCGCCGGCGCGCCCGAGGGCGTCACCGGCTGGTACCCGGACGTCGCCGACGACACCGTCGTCGTCGAGGTCCTGGAGGGCGCCGACCCCGCCGGGCTCCTGGAGTCCGCCGGGGTCGACCCCGCCGCCGTCGAGGTCGTCACGACCGACGAGGCACCCGAGCTGTACGCCGACATCGTCGGCGGTGCGGCCTACCACATGGGCGGCGGACGCTGCTCCATCGGCTTCCCCGCCACCGACTCGGCCGGCGAGCCGGGCTTCGTCACGGCCGGCCACTGCGGCGCCGCGGGCACGTCGGCGAGCAGTGCCGACGGCTCCGGGTCGGGCGTGTTCGACCGCTCGGTGTTCCCGGGCAGCGACAGCGCCTTCGTCCGGGCCACCTCCGGGTGGAACCCGACCGCTCTGGTCAGCCGGTACGACGGCACCCACCAGACCGTCTCGGGCTCGTCCCAGGCGCCGATCGGATCGGCCGTGTGCCGGTCCGGCTCCACCACCGGTTGGCACTGCGGCACCATCCAGGCCCGCGGCCAGACGGTGAGCTACCCGCAGGGCACCGTGCGGAACCTGACGCGCACCACCGTGTGCGCCGAGCCCGGCGACTCCGGCGGCTCGTTCATCTCCGGCTCGCAGGCGCAGGGCGTCACCTCCGGTGGCTCCGGCAACTGCTCGTCCGGCGGCACCACCTACTACCAGGAGGTCGCCCCGATGCTGAGTTCGTGGGGCCTGAGCCTCAGGACCGGCTGATCCGTGGAACAGGACGCCCCCGCCCCGGCGGGGGCGTCCTCGTCCGCGGCTCCCCCTTTGCCGCCCGTCCGGCGTCGCCGGACGGGCGGGGCCGTGACCGCGGAAGAGGGGATCGCGGTAGGGCACCGGGGCGGCGCGTGTCGTCGGCCCGTGCGAGGCGGTGGACCGCGGGGGTGCGGGCGGACGGGCCCGGCAAAGGAGGCGGGGGATCCGATCGGTGGGAGCGTGCCGCGCGCCGGGACGCCTACGCGGCATCGGCCTTTCGATCGCTCACGGCGGCATGAGGACGGCCGGAGAGGGCGAGGGCGAGTGCTCGGATGATCCCAGGTGGTGACGGAGCGGGAAAGCGGGCATACCTGGCGTCACGAACCTCTCGGGTTCGCTCCCCCGTCCCTTCCCACAAGGAAGTGCCCCCCATGAAGTACCCCCCCGTTCTGGCCGCGCTGGGCCTGGTCGCCGCGGTGCTCGCGGCCCCCGCTCCCGCGACGGCCGCCCCCTCCCCCGCCGAGCCCGTCGCCGACGATCCCGTGGCCGCCCTGGTCCGGGACATGGACCTGACCGAGACCGAGGCGCACGACCTCCTGGCGGCGCAGGCCGTCGCCGGGGAGATCGACGCCGAGGCCGCCGACATCGCCGGCGACGCCTACGCGGGCTCCTCCTTCGACATCGACACCCACGCGTTGACGGTGCTGGTCACCGACTCCGGGGTCGCCTCGGCGGTCGAGGCCGCCGGCGCCGAGGTGGTGGTCATCGACACCGACCCGGCGGACACCGTCCGCGCCCTGGACGCCGCCGCGGTGCCCGAGGGCGTCGTCGGTTGGTATCCCGACTCCGACACCGTCGTGGTGGAGGTGATGGCCGGGAGCGGGATCGACGCCGGGGACCTGGGCGTGCCCGACGACGCCGTGCGCCTGGTCGAGACGGACACGCGCCCGAGGACCTACGGGCAGATCATCGGCGGGCGCCCGTTCGTCGTCAACGGCGTTCGCTGCACCATCGGCTTCTCCGCGACCGGAGGGCGCGACGCGCGGGGCTTCCTGACCGCCGGACACTGCGGGCGGGTCGGGCAGGTCCTCCAGGGTCCCGACGGTCCCGTCGGGGTGTTCCAGCACTCGGTCTTCCCCGGGCGTGACGGCGCGTTCGTGCGGGTCTACGACCCGTGGCGGGTGACGAACCTGGTGGACCGGTACGACGGCACGTTCGTTCGGGTGACGGGTTCCAACCCCGCGCCGGTCGGCTCGGCGTTGTGCCTGTCCTCGTCCACCCACGGGTGGCGGTGCGGCACCCTCCAGGCCCGCGACCAGACGGTCACCTACCCGCAGGGCAGCGTGCAGGGCCTGTTCCGGAGCACCTTGTGCGCGGGTCCGGGTGACTCGGGCGCGCCGATCGTGGCCGGGAGCCAGGCGCAGGGGATCGTTTCGGGGGGTTCGGGTTCTCCCGGTACCGGGTGCACCACATTCGGACAGGAGGTCAATCCTTTGTTGTCATTGTGGGGGCTGACCCTGGTCACCTCCTAGACCCCGGAGGATCCGACTTTACCCCCCGGTAAGAGGTCGCTCGATACAGCGGGACGGTCGTCCGATATTCGGCGGCCGTCCTGTCCTTTTCCCCGACCGTTCGTCTTGGGAGCGTTCCCCTCCGGAGGCGTGCTCCGCGTGGTCCTCCGTCGCCCAGGGGTCGGGATCCCTCGAATGTGAACGCGGTGACCTCGAATGTTACCGAGGTGTAGCCGAGCGATCACGAAGGGGACGGTGTCCCGGTGGCCGCATCCGGCCACGTTGCCCCCCTTGAAATCCCCACCTTTACTCGCTGGGTAACCGGACGACTGCGGAAAAAGACAAGGTCGTTCAACCTTCGACTACCAACAGCCACCACGGTACCCGGTTTCATCGGATGATCCGGCGTCGACTTGAATGCTTTCTCGACAAAGCGGGTCTTTCCCTCGCCAAAATGTGCACTTATGGTTTGGAATCGTTTACTGAACGTCTTGGTGAACTCCGGGGAATGGACCAACTCCATCCTCCGGAAGGGATGTCCGCCCCCACAGGAACGGACTCCCATTCCCCCGTCACTCCCCCTGGAGAGTAGGGATCATGCGACCCTCCCCCGTCATCTCCGCCGTAGGAACGGGAGCCCTGGTCTTCGGCCTGGTGCTCGCGATGTCCCCCGGCGCCTACGCGGCCACCACTCCACAGGCCCCCGTCGCCGATGACAACAGCGCCACCATGCTGGAGGCATTGGCCCGGGACCTCGACCTGACCGCCACCGAGGCCGGCGACCTCCTGGACGCCCAGGAGGCGGCCCTGGACGTCGACGCCGAGGCCACCGAGGCCGCCGGCGACGCCTACGGCGGTTCGCTGTACGACATCGAGACCAACGAGCTCACGATCCTGGTGACCGACGCCGACGCCGTCGCGGCGGTCGAGGCGGCCGGCGCCGAGGCCACCGTCGTCGACCACGGCACCGAGGGCCTGGCCGAGGTCGTCGAGGCCCTCGACGCGGCCGAGGTCCCCGAGGGCGTCCTGGGCTGGTACCCCGACGTCACCGGTGACACGGTCGTGCTGGAGGTCCTGGAGGGCGCCGACGTGGCGGCCCTGCTGGCCGACGCCGACGTCGACGCCTCCGCCGTCGAGGTCGTCACGACCGACGAGACCCCCCAGCTGTACGCGAACATCATCGGTGGTCTGGCCTACTACATGGGCGGCCGCTGCTCGGTCGGCTTCGCGGCGACCAACAGCGCCGGCCAGCCCGGCTTCGTCACCGCCGGCCACTGCGGCCGGGTCGGCACCAACGTCACCATCGGCAACGGCACCGGCGTCTTCGAGCGCTCGGTCTTCCCCGGTAACGACGCCGCGTTCGTGCGGGGCACCTCGAACTTCACCCTGACCAACCTCGTCTCCCGCTACAACAGCGGCGGCAACCAGACCGTGACCGGTACCACGCAGGCCCCCATCGGCTCGGCGATCTGCCGCTCCGGCTCCACCACCGGCTGGCGCTGCGGCACCATCCAGGCCCGCAACCAGACGGTCAACTACCCGCAGGGCACCGTCTACTCGCTGACCCGTACCACCGTGTGCGCCGAGCCCGGCGACTCCGGCGGCTCGTTCATCTCCGGCTCGCAGGCGCAGGGCGTCACCTCCGGTGGCTCCGGCAACTGCTCCTTCGGCGGCACCACCTTCTACCAGGAGGTCATGCCGATGGTGAACTCGTGGGGCGTGCGGATCCGCACCAGCTAGTCGCTCCCGCCATCCCCATCCCCGGTGTCCCCGCCCGCGCCCGCCGCGCGGGCGGGGACACCCCCTTTCTCCGGGGTGGCCCATCCGGGCTCAGGCCCGATGGGCGATCCCCCCGTCCAGCACCGTCAGCCACGCGTCGACGGAACGCAGATCGTCCGGGGTCAGACCCTCGATGTCGCGGTCCAGGACCACGATGTCGGCCAGGTACCCCGGTTTGAGCGCGCCGAGCCGGTCCTCCACGCCCAGCGCGTGGGCGGCGTCCAGGGTGTGCGCCCGCAGCGCCTCGTGCAGGGTGATCGCCTGGTCGACCCCGATCCCGTCGCCCTCGCGGGTGAGGCGTCCCACGGCGTTGGCGATGGTGTCCATCGGCCGCAGGCTGGACACGAAGGCGTCGCTGGACAGCGCCGGGCGCAACCCCAGGTCGATCTCCTCGCGCATCGGCTGGAGTCGGTGGGCCCGGTCGCCCAGGCGGCGCAGGAAGTCCCCACCGCTGTCGTAGAGGAAGTTGGGCTGGTTGATCGGGATGACCCCGTACTCGGTGAACCGCTTGGCCTGCTCCACCGTCGGGTACCCGCAGTGCTCCACGCGGGGCCGCGGATCGGGCCCGGAGACCTTCGCCGCCGAGGCGATCGCGGCCAGGGTGTGCTCCATGGCGGCGTCGCCCTGGGTGTGGATCGCCACCTGCCAGCCCTCGCGGGCGGCCCGGGTGACCAGGTCCACCAGTTGATCGGGGTGGTGGTACAGGCTTCCGGCGAACTGACCGTGCTCGCCGTAGGGGACGGTGAACTTCGCGGTGCCGCCCAGGAGGGTGCCGTCGGAGTAGAACTTCATGCCGGTCAGCCGCAGCCACTCGTCCCCGAAGGGCGAGGCCAGACCGGCCCGGGTGAGGTCGTCGAGCTGGTGGGAGAGCGGCATCCCGAAGGTGCGCAGCGGCAGCGTTCCGGCGGCCCGCGCGGCCCGGTACACGCGCAGCTCGCGCGCCGACACCTGCGGGTCGCACACGGTGGTCACACCGGCCGACAGGTAGGGGCGGGCGGCGTCGGCCAGCCAGCCCAACAGGTGCTCGGTGGGCAGGTCGGTGTGGAAGTTGGGGCCGTGGCAGCCGATGTCGACGGCCAGCGGCAGCAGCAGTTCCATGGCGGCGTCGGTGACCATGCCGGTGAGGCGACCGCCCTCGTCGCGCACGAACGAACCGCCCGCGGGGTCGGGCACGTCCTCGCCGATCCCGCTCCAGGCCAGCGCCGCCGAGTTGACGACGGCCTGGTGACCGGACACGTGGTAGACGATGACGGGGTGCTCGGTGGTGGCCGCGTCCAGGTCGCGCCGGGTGGGACGTCCGCCCGGGTACTTGGCGTCGTCCATCGAGAAGGCGCGGATCCACTGACCGGCGGGGGTGCGGGCGGCCTCGGCGGCCAGCGCCGCGACCAGTTCGGCGGCGCTGCCCACCCGGGGGTAGCGGGCGTCGACGGCGGCCAGGGACTCGGCCGTGGACAACAGGTGGTTGTGCGGGTCGATGAACCCGGGCAGGACGGTGCGCCCACCGGCGTCGACCTCGACGGCGCCCGGTCCGGCGGCGGCGCGGGCCTGCTCGACGGCGCCCACCAGACGGACGCGGCCGTCGCGCACGGCCACCGCCTCGGCGCGGGGACGGGCCTCGTCCATGGTCAGGACGGTGGCGTTGTGGATGAGCAGGCCGGGCACGGCTTCCTCCTCGTTGGAGTACGGGTGGGGAGCCCCGGGACGGAGCGCAGGACGGGCGGTCCGTCCCGGGGCGGACGGGAAGGGCGGGGTCAGGCCGCGGATTCGAGCAGGTCGGCGTCGCGGTGTCGGGGCGCCTTGGCCAGGCAGACGATGCTGACCACGGCCATCGCCATGAGCAGTCCGGCCACCGGCAGGATGCTCCCGGTCGCCGCGTACAGGGCGGTGCTGACCAGCGGGGACAGGCCACCGAAGATCGCGCCGGCGACCTGGTAGGCGATGGAGATGCTGGTGTAGCGGGCGCGCGGCGGGTACATCTGGGCGAGCACGCGGGCGATGGGTCCGTAGACGGTGGCCATGGCCAGGCGCATCAGGCACAGGACGAGGAAGATCAGCCCGACGCTGCCGGTCTCCAGGACCAGGAACTGGGGCACGGCCAGGACGATGACGCCGACCAGGCCGATGGTGATCACACGGACGGTGCCGTAGCGGTCGCCCAGCCAGGACACGGCCAGGGTGGCGACGAGTTCGACGAACGCGGCCAGGCTCAGACCGTTGAGGATGACCTGCTCGCTGATGCCGACCTCGGTGACGCCGTACCCCTGGAGGAACGTGGTGACGATGTAGTAGCCGCCGACCGCGACCGGCAGGATGCCGATGCCCAGCAGCAGTGGCCGCCAGGAGGTGCGCAGCGCCTCGCGGACGGGGAGTTCGCTGGGTTCCTCACCGTTCCGGACGGCCTCGAAGACCGGGGACTCCTCGACCTTGAGTCGGATGACCAGGCCCACCAGGACCAGCAACACCGAGGCCAGGAACGGCAGGCGCCATCCCCAGTCGTAGAGGATCTCGGTGTCCCAGGCGGCGATGAGGCTGAACGAGCCGGTGGCCAGCAGGGCACCGGCGGGGTTGCCGAGCTGGGCGAAGGCGCCGTAGAAGGTCTTGCGGTCCTCGGGGGCGTGCTCGACCGCCATGAGGACGGCGCCGCCCCACTCGCCGCCCACCGCGATGCCCTGCACGAAACGCAGGACCACCAGCAGCAGCGGGGCGACGAACCCGATCTGTTCGTAGGTGGGCAGCAGGCCCACGCAGAAGGTGGCCACTCCCATCATGAGCAGGGTGATGACCAGGGCGGACTTGCGGCCCAGGCGGTCACCGTAATGGCCGAAGACGATCCCGCCCAGCGGACGGGCGAAGAAACCGACGGAGAAGGTCGCGAAGGAGGCCATGAGGCCGACGACCGGGTCGGTCCCCGGGGGGAAGAACTGGGTGGCGAACACCAAGGCCGCCGCCGTGGCGTAGACGTAGAAGTCGAACCACTCGATGGTGGTGCCGACGAAGGCCGCCACGGCCGCACGCGCGGGGTGCGGGGACGTGGGGGCGGTCCGCTCTGACATGGGAACTCCGATGGCGCGTGGCGTGGTCGTCGGTGACCACGGCCGATGTGATCCGGGTGTTGTCGTGACGGTAGACACCCCGTGGCCACCGGTGATGGGATGATCCGCACAGAGCGCACCGTGACAAAAGTGCGGGCCGCACAAGGAGGAGGCTCCGTGAGCATCACCGTCCGCGACATCACCACGGCGCCGCACCTGGAGGTCGGCGCCTCCGCCGGGCTGGCCGGGCTGGACCGCGCGGTGCGGTGGGCGCACGTGACCGAACTGCCCGACCCGGTGCGGTGGCTGCGCGGCGGGGAACTCGTCCTGACCGTCGGCCTCGGCCTGGGTCAGGGCGAGGAGGAGCGCCGCGCCTATGTGCGGCGGCTGTGCGAGGCCGGGTGCGCGGGACTGGCGTTCGCCATCGACGTGTGGCTGGGCGGGACGATCCCGCCCGAGATCCTGGACGAGGGCGACCGGCTCGGGTTCCCGGTCCTGCGGGTCGAGGGCGAGACGTCGTTCATCGCCGTGGTGGAGACCGTCGCCGACCACTACGCCGCCGAACGCACCCGTGAGCAGGGCAGGGTGCTGGCCGCCCAGGACGCGATGGCGCGGGCGGCGCTGCGTTCGGGCCCGGCGGGGGTGATGCGCGAACTCGCGTCGGCGACGTCGGGGGCGTGTCTGCTGCTGGACCGCAACGGGATGACCAGTCGGGCGGTCCCCGAGAGCGAGCCGGTCTGGCACTCGCTGGTGCGCGCGGAGGTGCTGGGGGCGGCGCGCACCCCGGGCATGCGGGTGCTGGCCGATGAGGGGGCGGCGATCCTGTTGCAGACCCTGGGCACGACCGGGCGCACCCTCGGCTGGCTGGCGCTGCGCTGCGAGGAGTCCTCGCCGAACGTGCGGGTGCTCGCCAACCACGCCGCGTCCCTGCTGGCCGTGGACCTGCTGCACTCCCGCGACGCGCGCCGGTCCCTGTTCGGCGAACGCGCCCCGCTGTTGCGCGCCGCCGCGCTGGGGCGCCCGGTGGGGGTGCCGTTGACGCTGCCGACCCCGCCCTGGGAGGTGGTGTGCTTCCGGACCGCCGACCCGGGGACGCTGGACGCGGCGGCCGACGCCCTGGTCGACGTGCTGGGCGACACGGGGGCCGCCGGGGACAGCGGGCTGTGCCACATGGGCGAGGTGCTGGTGGCGGTACTGCCCGACACGGGCCGCCCGTACGCGGGAGAGCGGCTGCTCGCCCTGCTGGACGGGGTGTCGGCGGCGGGGGCCTGCCGGGCGCGCGGTCCGGGCGAACTCGCCTCAGCGGTGGCCCGGGTGCGCGGGGCGATCCCCGCGCAGGGCCACCGGCACATGGACGAGGCCGACGCCTGGGCGCTGCTGCGGTCGTCGGTGCCCGAGAGCGGGTCGCGGGCGTTCACCGACGCGGTGCTGGGCGGGATCGTGGAGCACGACGCGCGCAACGGCACCGACCTGGCGCACACCCTGCGGCACTACCTGGACAACAGCGCGCACGTGGAGGAGACGGCCCGGGAGCTGGGGGTGCACCGCAACACGTTGCGGGCACGGCTGCGGACGGCCGAGCGGGTGCTGGGCCACGACCTGCGCGACCCGCGCGCCCGTCTGGAGGTGTGGACGGCGTTGAGCCTGAACCCGATGCGCTGCGCCGACGGCGGCTGGCACGACTGAGCGCGGCGACCGGGCCGCGGGAACGGCCGGGCGCCGGCGGTCCTCCCCGCCGCACGTGGGGAGGACCGCCGGTGGTCAGGCGGCGGCGACGGTGTACATCCGCCCCGCGTGGGCGTCGGTCTCGATCTCGTCCACGAGCGCGACCGCGTAGTCGGCGTGGCTGAGCCTGCTGCGTCCGAACTCGTCCGTCAGGATGACGTCCCCGCCGACGCGGTAGCGCCCGGTCCGCTCGCCCTGGCTGACGAGTTCGACCGGCGGGGCCAGGTAGGTCCACCGCAGGTCGAGACTGATCTTGTACAGGAAGTAGGCGCGTTCGAGGGCGCGCGCCAGGTTGCGCAGGGGCCCGCGGGCCAGCCTGCTCTGCCAGTAGATGGCGGTGCGCGAGTCGTCGGTGAACAGGTGTCCGGCGCTGCCGACGACGATGAGCCGCACGGGGGTACCGGTCAGCAGCGAGATGAGGTGCCGATCGACCTCCAGGTGGTCGCGTTCGCGGCCCACCTGCGCCTGGTGGGCGTTGACCAGCACGTCCAGACCGTCGAGGTCGCCGTAGTCGAGGTCGAGGGCGTCGCGCCGGATGACGCACACGCTGTGCCCACGGGCCTCGGCCTCGGCCGCGATGCGCGCACCGATGCCGCCGGTCGCGCCGATGACACCGATCCGCACGGGAGTGATGTTGTCTTGCATGGGCGGGTCCTTTGGAACGGGTGCTCGACCTGGTGCGAGGCCGTCGAGTCGGGGGGGAACGGTCCCGCACCAGTGACGGAGAGGTCTCCGTCAAGTACCCCCAACGTACCGGAGAGGTCTCCGCCACGCAATCTCCGAAGCCTGTGACGCCAGCCTCAGGTTCCACAAGAAAAGGCGGTTGAGCTGGGATGACAAAAATTCGACAGATCGGTTAACCTATGGCGGAGAGATCTCCGCTAACGAAGGACCACGTCCGTGTCGACCAAGCGCGTCGAGCAGTTGCACGCCCAAGGCGTCCGCACGCGCGCCCACCTGCTGGAGAGCGCCCGCGAGGCGTTCTCGACGTGCAGTGACGCCTCCCTGAACTCCATCGCCAAGAAGGCCGGCGTGGGCATCGGCACCCTGTACCGGCACTTCCCCACCCGCGAGGACCTGATCTTCGAGCTGTACCGGGGCGAGGTCCAGCAGATGGCGCAGGCCGCCGACGACCTGCTTGA
The DNA here is from genome assembly GCF_028882275.1 of Nocardiopsis sp. N85. Taxonomy (GTDB): domain Bacteria; phylum Actinomycetota; class Actinomycetes; order Streptosporangiales; family Streptosporangiaceae; genus Nocardiopsis; species Nocardiopsis lambiniae. Next base: position 101,409 of record NZ_JARBUT010000014.1, on the reverse strand, counting down.
GGAACACCCGCCGCTGAACGCCTTCCGGCTGTGGCTCAACCGTTTCGCCCGCTACGCCATGACGAAGGCGGGGCTCATCGGAGCACTCCAGAGCGCCACGAGCCGGGGTCGCTTCGCCCAGGAGGCCCGGGGACCGCTCACCGCCGCGCTCCAGCGGCTGCTCGACGCCAACCGCGCCGCCGGGACCCTGCGCGAGGACCTGGAACCCGACGACGTGCTCCTGGCCATCGCCGGGCTGTACCAGCTCGACCCGGCGGGCGACTGGGAGCCGCGTGCCAGGCGGCTCCTCGAACTCGTCTTCGTCGGCCTGTGCCGCCGGGATCCGTGACACGGGGTCAGGGCAGGATCGAGTCGACGTGGCCGCCGTCCACCCGGACGGCGCCGCCGGTGGTGGCCGAGGCCTGCGGAGAGGCGAGGTAGCCGACCATCTCGGCGATCTCCTCGGGTCCGATGAGCCGCCGCGACAGGGACATCGAGCGGTGCTCGCGCATGAAGGCACGCCGCGCCTCCTCCCAGGGGAGATCCTTGTCCATCACCGGCTCGTGGACGAAATCCTCGACACCACCGGCTCCCACACGGACGGGCCGCCGGGACCATCCCCGCGTGCGCGGGGAGCACATCCGCATGCCGCGCCCGGCGAACCTCAAGAAGGGACCATCCCCGCGTGCGCGGGGAGCACCGGTCCTTGAGCCAGTCCACGACCACGGTCGCGGGACCATCCCCGCGTGCGCGGGGAGCACTCCCAGGGGCGGCACAGGGAGCACTCTTGCACGGGACCATCCCCGCGTGCGCGGGGAGCACAGGCCGGTGTCCCAGGCCGTGTCGAGGTGGGAGGGACCATCCCCGCGTGCGCGGGGAGCACGGTCCCATCAGCTTGACGTCGCGGGCCAGCGCGGGACCATCCCCGCGTGCGCGGGGAGCACTGGAACTTCTCCCGCGGTCCGACGCGGGTCCCGGGACCATCCCCGCGTGCGCGGGGAGCACTCCAGGCGCTCGATGATGACGTCCAGACGCCCGGGACCATCCCCGCGTGCGCGGGGAGCACTCGGAGTCGCTGAGGCAGAAGCAAAGCGCCTCGGGACCATCCCCGCGTGCGCGGGGAGCACGCGACCCGGGTCTCCTGATCGGACACCGTCCGGGGACCATCCCCGCGTGCGCGGGGAGCACTACGGCGACGAGTACCGGACGCTGATCTCCGCGGGACCATCCCCGCGTGCGCGGGGAGCACCAGTGCTGGGCGAACTGGGTCTTCTCGGTGTAGGGACCATCCCCGCGTGCGCGGGGAGCACTCGACCTCGGTGGTCAGCGGGGACTTGCGGACGGGACCATCCCCGCGTGCGCGGGGAGCACGAGCACGTGCGCGTCCTGGAGAACCTGGACGGGGGACCATCCCCGCGTGCGCGGGGAGCACACGGCGTCGAGGGCGGCCGCCACGTACGCCCCGGGACCATCCCCGCGTGCGCGGGGAGCACAAGCCCGTCACGGTGCGTAGGGACGGCGATGAGGGACCATCCCCGCGTGCGCGGGGAGCACTTCAGCCCGGTCACCTCGATGGGGGTGGGCACGGGACCATCCCCGCGTGCGCGGGGAGCACGCCCGGAACGACCAGGAGGACACACCGAGCCAGGGACCATCCCCGCGTGCGCGGGGAGCACCACGAAGTAGGTGACCTGCCGCTGCCACCCCCGGGACCATCCCCGCGTGCGCGGGGAGCACCGCACCCCAGTTCACCGCGCACCCGGGACCATCCCCGCGTGCGCGGGGAGCACACCAACGCCCCCAGGTGCCCGGTGCCTGCGGCGGGACCATCCCCGCGTGCGCGGGGAGCACGCGGTCCCGACCCCTCCTGCGTCGGGGTCGCGGGGACCATCCCCGCGTGCGCGGGGAGCACTTCACTTCGAGCTTCATGTGTTGCCTTTCAGAGGGACCATCCCCGCGTGCGCGGGGAGCACGACTGCGGGTCGGTGTTCGCGCCGGCCAACCCGGGACCATCCCCGCGTGCGCGGGGAGCACTCGGCGCGGTGCGGGGTGCGCGCCCAGGACACGGGACCATCCCCGCGTGCGCGGGGAGCACGCCCTCGTCATCGTCGCTCTCCGCCTCGCCTGGGGACCATCCCCGCGTGCGCGGGGAGCACGCTCGCCAGTCGTTGAAGGTCGACCGCGCGATGGGACCATCCCCGCGTGCGCGGGGAGCACAGCCCAAGGTCTTTCCCGGCGACACCATTCGCGGGACCATCCCCGCGTGCGCGGGGAGCACCCGTTGAAGGGGGCGAGGACCATGCGGCCCTCGGGACCATCCCCGCGTGCGCGGGGAGCACGACGCGGGCAAGCCCACCTGCCTGGTGGAGGAGGGACCATCCCCGCGTGCGCGGGGAGCACACTGCGACCACGCGGAACGGCCCCGGCAAGACGGGACCATCCCCGCGTGCGCGGGGAGCACGGCGCTCTGCCCAACAAGAGCGGTACCGCGATGGGACCATCCCCGCGTGCGCGGGGAGCACCGCTGGGCCTCGGTGAGCTGCCTCCTGTCGGCGGGACCATCCCCGCGTGCGCGGGGAGCACATTCTCCGGCCCGTGCGGTAGCCGTCCGGGTTGGGACCATCCCCGCGTGCGCGGGGAGCACAGCACGACCGCCCAGGCGATGATGCCCGCGGCGGGACCATCCCCGCGTGCGCGGGGAGCACGCGGTCGACCCGAACACCCCCAACCACCTGTTGGGACCATCCCCGCGTGCGCGGGGAGCACTGCACTACGACCCGGACAAACGCAACCGGGATCGGGACCATCCCCGCGTGCGCGGGGAGCACATCTGCTCAAGCCCCGGGCCGGTCCCCCCCCGGGGACCATCCCCGCGTGCGCGGGGAGCACCGCGGCCGTTCCCTGCACCACCACGAAGAGGTGGGACCATCCCCGCGTGCGCGGGGAGCACAGAGAGCCGCAGGGTGTTTGCCGCCCGCGCCGGGGACCATCCCCGCGTGCGCGGGGAGCACAGGTAGGTGTCGCCGCCGTCGATGGGCGGCCGGGGACCATCCCCGCGTGCGCGGGGAGCACATCCGGAAGCGGACGTCCCCCCGGCGCTCGGGGGGACCATCCCCGCGTGCGCGGGGAGCACTTCCCCAGTGCGTTCCCCCGTCCCCGGAGTGCGGGACCATCCCCGCGTGCGCGGGGAGCACCGACATGAAGCCCGCTAGGGTAGCCGCTGCCTGGGACCATCCCCGCGTGCGCGGGGAGCACGCTACATGACCTGCATGGATTCCAATGGAAACCAGCCGATTTTGCAACTTCTCAAGAAACGGACATAAGCGACACGGGCGCGAACTCAGTCGGCGGACGGCGACGGCACACGGTCGGCGGGGAATCCTCCCGTGGCGATCGGGCCCCAGCGCTTCGGGGTCACCCGGACGAGCGCCTTCCCCTGGCGGCGCATCGCCTCCCGGTACTCCTCCCAGTCCGGGTGCTCCCCCGCGATCACCCGGAAGTACTCCACCAACGGCTCCACGGCCTCCTCACCGTCGATGACCTCGGCCTCTCCGTCGACCTGGACCCAGGCCTCGCCGAAGGAGTCGGACAGCACCACCACGCTCACCTGCGGGTCGCGTGCGGCGTTGCGGGCCTTCGCCCGCTCCGGATACGTCGACACCACGATCCGACCCTGGGCGTCCACGCCGCAGGTCACCGGTGAGGCCTGCGGCCCCCCGTCACCCCTGCGCGTGATGAGCAGAGCGTTGTGCCTCGGCCGGATGAACTCCAACAGCCCTGGCAGGTCGACGGTGGTGTTGGTCGCGATCGAAGGACTCATGCGCCTCTCTCTTCACCGGGAAACGGCCTCAGCCTATCCCCGGAGACCACGACCCTTCGAGCGGTCGGCGCCCCGCACAGCGGAAAAAGGCGACCGCTGGAGAACGGTCACCCCCAGAGGTCCACGGAAGGTCATTCGAGTCGCGGACCGCGAAACGGCGAGGTTCCCTCAGGTGGGGTCCGGCTTCGACCCCCGGTTCATCGCGACTCCCGCTGGGCCGCTCGCGGGAAGCCCACGGGATCATCCCGGCTTCGTGGGGCCGGGCATGGGCGGGGGCACGGCCTCGGCCGTGCCCCCGTGCCCGTTCGCCTAGCGGTTGCCCGACAGCACCGCCACCAGGTCCGCAGCCGTGGCCGAGGCGTCCAGCAGTGCTCCCACGTGCTCCTTCGTCCCCCGGCGGGGCTCCAGGGTGGGCACCCGCTGCAACGAGTCGTACCCCGGCAGGTCGAAGATCACCGAGTCCCACGACGCCGCCGCCACCGAGTCCGCGTACTTCGCCAGGCACCGTCCCCGGAAGTACGCCCGGGTGTCCTCCGGCGGCTCCGTGACGGCCCGCTGCACATGGGGCTCGTCCAGCAACCGCTTGATCCGCCCGCGCGCCACCAACCGGTTGTAGATCCCCTTGTCCGACCGCACGTCCGAGTACTGGAGGTCCACCAGCTGCAACCGCGGGTGCGACCAGTCCAGCCCGTCCCGCGACCGGTACCCCTCCAGCACCTTCAGCTTGGCCACCCAGTCCAGCTCGTCGGCCAGGCTCATCGGATCGCTCCCCAGCCGGGTCAGCACCGACTCCCACCGGTTCAGCACGTCCACCGTGTCCGGGTCCACGTCGGTCCCGAACCGGTCCTCCACGTACTTGCGCGCCTGGTCCAGGTACTCCCGCTGCAACTCCAGCGCCGTCATGCGCCGGCCGTCGCGCAGCTTCACCCGGTGCGCCAGCGTCGGGTCGTGGGAGACCGCCCGCAGGTCCGCCACCGGCGTCTCCAGCGACAGGTCCACACTGATGAACCCGTCCTCGATCATCGACAGGACCAACGCCGTCGTCCCCAACTTGAGGTACGTGGAGATCTCGCTCATGTTGGCGTCGCCGATGATCACGTGCAGCCGCCGGTACTTGTCCGGGTCGGCGTGGGGTTCGTCCCGCGTGTTGATGATGGGGCGCTTCAAGGTGGTCTCCAGCCCCACCTCGACCTCGAAGAAGTCCGCGCGCTGCGAGATCTGGAAACCGGTGCCCTGCCCGTCGGAGCCGATCCCCACCTTGCCGGAGCCCACCACCACCTGGCGGGACACGAAGAACGGGATGAGGTGACGGACGATGTCGCCGAACGGCGTCGACCGCCGCATCAGGTAGTTCTCGTGGCACCCGTAGGAGGCGCCCTTGTTGTCGGTGTTGTTCTTGTACAGCTGGATCGGCTCGATCCCCGGTGTGGCGCCCGCCCGGGCCGCCGCGTCGGCCATCACCCGCTCACCCGCCTTGTCCCACAGCACCGCGTCGCGCGGGTTGGTGACCTCGGGCGCCGAGTACTCCGGGTGGGCGTGGTCCACGTACAGCCGCGCCCCGTTGGTGAGGATGACGTTGGCCAACCCCAGATCCTCGTCGGTGAGCTGCGTGGGGTCGGCCACCTCACGCGCCAGGTCGAAGCCGCGCGCGTCGCGCAGCGGATTCTCCTCCTCGAAGTCCCATCGTGCCCGCCGTGCCCGGGCCGCCGAGGCGGCCAGATAGGCGTTGACCACCTGGGTGGAGGTGACCATCGCGTTGGCCCCGGGGTTGCCCGGCACGGAGATCCCGTACTCGGTCTCGATACCCATAATCCGCCGCACACTCATGGTGAGAGGTTATCCACCAAGGCTTGATCTTGAACGCCTCCGCGTCGATTGTGGCCCAAGTGCCGTCTTCGCGGGAGTTCCCGAGCCCCCGGCGTGCCGTTGTCATCGCAGGTCGGTCGGTCTTTCCAAAGGCGGGGAAAAGGTTCCCGGCCGTTTCTCCGAAAAAGCCGGCCGCCCGCGCCGCGCCCCCTCCGCGCCCTGTCACCGCCGTTCCTCCTCCGGCCCCGCCGTGGCCTTCGGCGGAACGGTGCGCCGGAGCGCCCTCGGCCGCCCCCGGAGACGACGGGGCATCGGGGCGGCGACACAATGGACGCGTCCCGCCGCACGCCCGGAAGGTGCCCATTGTCCCCTACCGCTCCAGCCCGGACCGTTCCGCTCTCCACCCGGTGCGCGCTGGTGGTCACCGAACTTTTCGCCCCCGCCGTGGCGACGGCCGCGATCGGGGCCATGGTCGCCTTCGCCGCCGCCCCGACGCCCGCCTCGGGGCTCCTGTGGGCGGCGGTGGCGGTGCTCTTCGGGGCCGCGATCCCCCTGGGCTTCCTGCTGCTGGGACAACGGCGCGGCTGGTGGACCGACCACCACGTCCCCGACCCGGCGCACCGCCGCTGGCCGATCGCGGTGGCGGTCGCCTCCGTGCTGACCGGCGCGGCCGTGGGCGCCGTCTTCCGCGGCCCGGTGGAACTGCTGGTCCTGGCGCTGGTGATGTGCGCGACCCTGGCCGTGGTGTGGGCGGTCACCGACCGCGGCGGCTGGAAGGTGTCCGTGCACGCGCTCACCGTCGTGACGGGCGCGACCCTGGCCGCGCTGCTGTACGGCCCGTGGGCGGGCGTCCCGGCCGCGCTGGCGGCGCTGGCGGCGGGCTGGTCGCGGGTGCACCTGCGCGCCCACACCCCCGCCCAGGTGGTGGTGGGCGGCCTGCTCGGCGCGACCGCCGCGATCCTGTTCACCGCCCTGACCTGACCCGGCCGGGGCCCCGGCCCCGGCCGGTCGGCTCCGGGACGGGCCACGTGGCGCACACGCCCGCTCAGACCCTTCCCGTGGTGACGGCCGCCACCACGCCCTCCCGGGTCCACCCTCGACGGTCACCGTCGGTGCTCTCCGAGAGGACGACGGGGCACCCCCCTGCCCGCCCGCGGACCGGAGAGGCGTCGAACGCCCTCCCGGCCCCGGCGACCGGCACGCGAAGGGGCCGACCGGTGGTCCGGTCGGCCCCCACGAGGAGTGGTACGGGTGCGTCGCTACAGGTACTGGCCGGTGTTGGCCACCGTGTCGATGCTCCGCCCGGAGTCCGCGCCCTTCTTGCCCGTGACGAGGGTCCGGATGTAGACGATGCGCTCGCCCTTCTTGCCGGAGATCCGCGCCCAGTCGTCGGGGTTGGTGGTGTTGGGCAGGTCCTCGTTCTCGCTGAACTCGTCGACGCACGCCTGGAGCAGGTGCGCGACCCGGATGCCCTTGGAGTCGTGGTCGATGAAGTCCTTGATGGCCATCTTCTTGGCCCGCGAGACGATGTTCTCGATCATGGCGCCGGAGTTGAAGTCCTTGAAGTACAGGACCTCCTTGTCACCGTTGGCGTAGGTGACCTCCAGGAACCGGTTCTCCTCGCCCTCGGTGTACATCCGTTCCACGACCGTCTGGATCATGGCGTCCACCGTGGCCTTGGCCGAACCGCCGTGCTCGGCCATGTCGTCCTCGTGGAGAGGCAGATCCACGAGGATGTACTTGGCGAAGATGTCCCGGGCCGCCTCGGCGTCGGGCCGCTCGATCTTGATCTTGACGTCCAGCCGGCCGGGCCTCAGGATCGCCGGGTCGATCATGTCCTCGCGGTTGGAGGCGCCGATGACGATGACGTTCTCCAGACCCTCCACACCGTCGATCTCGCTCAACAGCTGCGGCACGATCGTGTTCTCCACGTCGGAGGACACGCCCGAGCCACGGGTGCGGAAGATGGAGTCCATCTCGTCGAAGAAAACGATGACCGGGGTGCCCTCGGACGCTTTCTCACGAGCCCGCTGGAAGACCAGGCGGATGTGCCGCTCGGTCTCGCCGACGTACTTGTTGAGCAACTCCGGGCCCTTGATGTTGAGGAAGAAGCTCTTGCCGACGTCGCGGCCGGTGCGCTCGGCGACCTGTTTGGCCAGCGAGTTGGCGACCGCCTTGGCGATGAGCGTCTTACCGCACCCGGGCGGGCCGTACAGCAGTACGCCCTTGGGGGCGCGCAGCTGGTGCTCGCGGAACAGGTCCTTGTGCAGGTAGGGAAGCTCGACCGCGTCGCGGATGAGCTCGATCTGCCCGGCCAGGCCACCGATGTCGGTGTAGGAGATGTCGGGCACCTCCTCCAGGATGAGCTCCTCCACCTCCGACTTGGGGATGCGCTCGTACACGTACCCCGAGCGGGTCTCCAGCAGCAGGGAGTCACCCGGTCGGATGGGCTCGTCGCGCAGCGGGTCCGCGAGGCGGACGATGCGCTCCTCGTCGTGGTGCGAGATGACCAGGGCGCGTTCGCCGTCCTCAAGGATCTCCTTGAGCATGACGACCTCGCCGACCGTCTCGAAGGACTCCACCTCGACCACGTTGAAGGCCTCGTTGAGCATGACCTCCTGGCCCGGGCGCAGCGCGTCCAGGTCCACCGAGGGGCTCACGTTGACCCGCATCTTGCGGCCGTTGGTGAAGATCTCGACGGTCTCGTCCTCGCGCACGCCCAAGAAGACACCGAAGCCGGACGGCGGCTGCGCCAGCCGGTCGACCTCCTCCTTGAGCGCCACGATCTGTTCGCGGGCCTCCTTGAGGGTGGAGACCAGACGCTCGTTCTGCCCGTTGGCGGCGGCGAGATTGGCCTGGGCCTCCCTGAGCCGTTCCTCCAGGAGGCGTACATGTCGGGGCGAATCGGCGAGCTTACGCCGAACCACGCTGAGTTCCTTTTCCATGTAGGAGACCTGGGCCGTGAGTTCAGCGACTTCACGGTCCCGGTCGCTCTGACGCTCATCATCGCGCTCGGCCACGTCCGCCACCTCCCTATGAGAAGGACGACTACGACTACTCGGGAGCCTACCTACCCGTGCCCGATTCCTAACCTCCCAGCGTGGACGAGTGTCGTAGGCCTCATTTCCAGGTCTTGCGTCATCGCAGGTCACAGTGCTACAGGATGACCCGACGTAATGAGAAAGTAACCTCCGGGGAGAGGTTCGGTCACGCCGTCGCCCCTGGCCGGCGCGGCGTCGCCGCGCACGTCGCCGCCGATGAAACGCACATGTTTACGCCCCGCGAAGGATGGGCAGGGCGGCCGCGGTCCGCCCTCACCGCGCGTACACGAAGGCCCGCCCGGATCCAGGTTCCGGACGGGCCTTCGGTGTTTTTCGGCTGAACTCCTACCGGAACGCACGCGGCACCGGGTGACCGGTGCGGGCCAGGGGGTTCCGCGTTCGGATCACTCGGCGGTGGGTCCGGCGGCCTCCGAGGCGGCCGTCCCGGCCTCCCCCTCCGGCTTCGGCGCCGTCTCCTCGACGGCCTCCGCGGGCGTCTCCGACGCCACCTCCTCGGCGGGCGCCCGCGGGGCCTGCGGCTCCCGCACGGCCGACGTCGGCCCGGCGGAGGCGGCACCGGCGGCGGCACGCGCGGCCTCGTAGTCCTGGCCGTAGGCGCCCTTGGCCGGGCGGCGACGGCGCTCGGGCGCCTCCACCCCGTCGGCCAGGCGGCGGGCGACCACCAGGAACCCGGTGTGGCCGATCATGCGGTGGTCGGGGCGCACCGCCAGACCCTCCACGTGCCAGGTCCGCAGCATCGTCTCCCACGAACGCGGCTCGTAGAACCGGTCGTCCTCGCGCAGCTCCTCCACCACGCGCGAGAGCTGGGTGGTGGTGGCCACGTAGCAGCACAGCAGCCCGCCGGGGATCAGCGCCTTCGCGACGGCGTCGAGGCACTCCCAGGGGGCCAGCATGTCCAGGAAGATCCGGTCGACGTCGGTCTCGTCCAGCTCCTCGACCAGGTCGCCGACGGTCAGCTTCCACGCCGGGTGGGGGCCGCCGTAGAACCGCTCGACGTTCTTGCGGGCGATCTCCGCGAAGTCGGCGCGACGCTCGTAGGAGTGCACCATGCCGTTCTCGCCGACCGCGCGCAGCAGCCAGCTGGACATGGCGCCCGACCCCGCCCCGGCCTCCACGACCCGGGCTCCGGGGAAGATGTCGGCCTCCACCAACACCTGGGCGGCGTCCTTGGGGTAGACGATGGTCGCCCCGCGCTTCATGGACAGGGTGTAGTCGATGAGCAGAGGGCGCAGGGCCACATAGGCGGTGCCGGTGTTGGAGCGCACCACACTGCCCTCGGGCCGGCCGATGAGGTCGGCGTGTTCGACCTTGCCCTTGTGGGAATGGAAGGTGCCTCCATCGCGGAGGGTGATCGTGTGCATACGACCCTTGGGGTCGGTCAACTGCACGGTGTCACCGTCGGTGAAGGGACCACGGCGGCCATGGATACCGGTCAACGTCGCTCTCGTCTTCCCAGGTTCGTTCGGTCGGGGCGATCGCCCAGCGTATCGGTCCGCCGACACCATCCGCGCACATCCGTCGCCGTCCCGGGGCGGCGACGGGCCGCCGGAACGGGGCGATTACGCGCCCCGACACCGCCGATCGTGTGCGAAGCCCCACCGGGCAGGGCAGTATCAGCCCTGCGGGTCGAGACCCGCGGACCCACGGACCACGGAGACGAGGACTCATGTCACAGCCGACCACCGGGCTGGGGATCGACATCGGCGGCAGCGGCATCAAGGGGGCACCGGTCGATCTGGCCACCGGAGAGTTCCTCAAGGAGCGCCTGAAGATCCCCACCCCCCACAACGCCGGCCCCGAGGAGATCGCCGAGATCGTGGGCGAGATCGCCGCGCACTTCCCCGAGACCGTCGACGTCCCCCTGGGTGTCACCTTCCCCGGCGTGGTGCAGAACGGGGTGGTGCGCACCGCCGCCAACCTGAACAAGAGCTGGATCGGCACCGACGCCCGGAGCCTGTTCTCACGGGTCACGGAACGGCCGGTGCGGCTGCTCAACGACGCCGACGCCGCGGCCGTCGCCGAGGCCCGCTACGGCGCCGCCAAGGACGTGATGGGGGTGGTGCTGATGACGACCCTGGGCACGGGGATCGGCACGGCGCTGGTGGTGGACGGACGGCTGGTGCCCAACACCGAGTTCGGGCACCTGGAGATCGACGGCCACGACGCCGAATCCAAGGCCTCCTCCGGGGCCAAGGAGCGCGACCGGCTGTCGTACCACGAGTGGGCGCACGAACGGCTCCAGCGCTATTACCGGGTGCTGGAGGACCTGCTCTGGCCGGACCTGATCGTGGTCGGGGGCGGGGTGAGCCGCAAGTCCGAGAAGTTCCTACCCCTGCTGGACATCCGCACCCCCATCATTCCGGCCGAGCTGCGCAACACGGCGGGCATCGTCGGCGCGGCCCTGGCGGCGGTGGAGGCGGGCCCCGGCTCCGGTGCGGTCCCCGCGGCCCCGGACACCCCGCGCTCCTGAACCCGGACACCGCACGGGTCGCTCTCCCCGGCCGGCGCGGTCCGTCTCCCGGACCCGTCCGGGCACCGCGGCCCCGCGAGGACCGGGGAGGGGAACGGGAAGGCGCGTCCCGGCCACGGGGCGGGACGCGCCCGCCGGCTCCGTCCCGGACGACGGGACGCCCCCGCGCCCGCCGAGAAGGCGTGTGGATGATCGCCGTGCCCCGGCCACGGGGGAGGTGCGGCCGGAGCACGGCACGGACGCGGCCCGGCCACGGAGGGACTGCGGTCGGGACGCTCCGGTCCCCCGCCGTGGTCGGGGGCGCGGGGAAGGCGCCCCTTCGACGGGGAGGTCGGGCGGGCGGGGCCGGGAGGCCCCGCCGAGGGGGAGACCGGCTCGCACGGGGCCCGCGCGCCGTCGGCCCGGGAGGCGCGGGGCGAGTCCGGGTCCGTGCGGGCCGCGCGGTCTCAGGTGCGGTCCAGGGCCCCCAGGATGCGCCGGACCGCGTCGGAGGTACGGGTGGCCGGGGAGAGCGGCACACCCGCCAACGGCCGGGGCTCCCCCGGCCAGCGCATCCACCACCACAGGTCGCCCCTGTGCGGCCGCAGCAGCGCGTGCTGCGGACCGGCGTGCACGATCCCGTGCACCCCGTCCTCACGGGCCTCCACCCCGTGCGAGCGCAGTTCGGCGGCGAGCCCCCGCAGCGCGAGGTCGGCTCCGCCCGAACAGCGCCCGTCAGGGTCACCCGCCGGTGGGGTCTCGACGGTCACTCAGGCCTCCCGTGTGGTCACCAACGTCCCCTCCCACGATGCCGCACCCCCGGGACCGGGAACGCACGCCTATGCGGATCACGCATGAGCCGTCACGCGCCCTTTTCCCCAAGGCACGGGACGATATCGGGAGAACACCAACCGGAACGGTGAAAAAACACCAGAAGTATTTTATCGCTCTTATCCGAACATCTCGACCTAGCAGGCAGGGAACGGTCAGCCAAGTTCCATCGAACGGCATTGTGAGAAGCCACGAAAAAGCCAGAACCGACACTTTCCATGGAATCGTCGGACCGAACACGGCCACCGACCGCACCACGAATCCCTAATCTGAACTCCATGCCCCAACTTCCACCGGACCTGTGGTCCCGACCGCGCATCGCGGCCGCTTTGGCCACCTGCGACATGGCCGCCGTCATCGAAGGCGTGCGCACCGCCCGCGGCTGGTCCCAGGGCGATCTCGCCCGCGCCGTCGACTACTCCCAGAGCTGGGTCTCCCGCGTCGTCAACGGACAACAGGCGCTCACCGTCGCCCAGGTCCACGACCTGGCCCGGCGCCTGGACGTCCCCCTGCACCTCCTGCGCTTCGACGGCACCGCGCCGCCCACACCGGAGGAGATCCCCGCCGACCGGGGCGGGGAACGCGGGGCGCTCACGGACGGATCCACCCAGTACGGCGTCCACACGGTCGTCAACGAGACCACCGCGCCCGCCCTGCGCTCCATCACCGGCGGCCAGCGCCGCATGGACTCCACCTCGCCCACCCGCGACCTGCTGCCCAGCGCCGTGACCCACGTCCAACTGGCCGAACGGATGCTGGTCAAGGCGCGCGGCACCGGCCACCACTCCGCCGTGAGCGCCGCCGCCAGCGAGGCCTCCGGGTTCGCCGCCTGGCTGCACGCCGACCAGGGCGACATGGGCTCGGCCCGCATGCACTACCGCACCGCCGTCATCCGCGCCCGCCAGGCCGGCATGCGCCTGCTCGACGTCTACATGCTCGGCTCCCTGGCCGCCTTCGAGATCGACACCGCGGAGGATCCCGAACTGGGACTGGGACTGGTCCAGGAGGCCGAGCACGTCCTGGGCCCCTCCGCGCACCCCACCGCCCGCGCCTGGCTGGCCTGTGTGGGGGCGCTGGCCCACGCCGGGATCGGCGACCGCTCCGCCGCCGCCCACGCCATCGGCCGCGCGGAGAAGGAGATCTCCCGCTCGGGCAACATCAACCCGCCCTGGCCCTGGGTGTTCGCCTTCGACCAGGCCAAGATCTCCGGCTACCGCGCCCTGGTGGGCGTGCGCCTGCGCAGCCCCCACGACGCCCGCACGGCCTTCGCCGAGGCCGCGCGACCCGTCGCCCAGGGCGCCAAGCAGTCCGCGGTCCTCAAGGTCGAACTGGCCTCCGCCCACGCCGAGGCCGGCGACGTCGACGAGGCGTTCCGCCTGGCCGTGGAGGCCCTGGAGACCGGCGTGCGCTTCGGATCGGCCCGGGTCGTGGACCGGGTGCGCTCCTTCAGACGGCGTTACAGAGGCCCCGACGCCGTCTGCGTGAGAGAACTCGACGACCGGCTCGCGGCGCTCGTGACCGAGACACCCGTCGCCGGGTGAGACCGCCCCGCGAGAACGCCACCCACCCCTTACCGGAAGGTAGGGGCCCACTCCCTGCACTTTGGGTAGAAAGGCGGCTAAACGAACAGCAGGGAGGGTGACGTGATCCGCATCGGCATCACCGGCCATCGGAACCTGACCCCCGACGTGAGCCGCGCCACCGCCGCGCTCATCGACGCGCACCTGACATCCCACGGACGCGCCATGGTCGGCCTGTCCTGCCTGGCGGACGGGGCCGACGCCCTCTTCGCCGAGGCCGTCGTCGCGGCGGGAGCGCCCCTGGAGGTGATCGTCCCCGCCCGGGAGTACCGCGACGGACTGCCCGCCGAGCACCACCCGCTGTACGACCGGCTGCTCTCCCGGGCCGTCCGCGTCCACGCCCTACCGCACGTGGAGTCCACGCCCCGAGCCCACGCGGAGGCCGGACGCCTCCTGGTGGAGGGCTGCGACCGGCTCGTCGCGGTGTGGGACGGCGAGCCCGCCCGCGGCCCCGGCGGGACCGCCGACGTGGTGGCCCACGCCCGATCGCTGGGCCGACCCGTGACGGTGCTGTGGCCCGAGGGCGCCCGAAGGTGAGGGCGCCCCGGACCGACACAGGAGACGCCCGGAGCACGGGGACGTCGACGCGGCGGCCGAAGGTCCCCGTCCTTCGGGCACCCGAGCACCGACCCGAGCGGAGCGGAGGCTCACCGGGGCACGGGCGCCCCGGGGTCCCGTGGACCGACGGAGCGGACACCTTCGGGGAACGGCGCCGTGGGGCGGCCGGAACGCGGGCGCGGCGGCCGCCCGGGCCCCTCCCGCCGCCGGAGACGCCCGAACGGGCGGGGCGAGGACCCCGAAGGGCACGGGTCAGTCCCGGTCCGACATCGCCGCGTTGACATCGGCGGCGCGCAGCACCCCGTGCACATCGCCGGCGTCGTCCACCACCAGGTACTCCGGAAGCGGGTGCCCGGTCAGGAACTCCAACAGCTCCTCGCCCTCCAGCCCCCACGGCACGACGGAGTGCGCGCCCAACGCCCGCGCCACCTCCACCACCGGCGTCCACGCCCGACGCGCCGGTATGACCTCGGCGGCCAACCCCGGGTGCACGATCGACGTCGGCGTCCCGTCCGTATCGGTCACCACGATCGCCTCGGCACCGGCCTCCCCGGCCCGCCGTTCGGCCTCCGTCAACGGGGTGTCGGCAGGCACGGCGACCGCCCTGCGGGCCAGCCCGCGCGCCCGCAGCCCCGGCACCCGCGAACGCGCTCGGGCCGCGCGCAGGGAATCGGTGGCGCCCATCCACATGAAACCGCCCAGGACCAGCCCCCACACCGTGCCCCAGGGGTTGAGCCCACCGCCCAGCCATCCCAGCAGCAACGGCGTCGCCACCACCACCAGGGCCAGGATCCGGCCGCCCCAGGCCCCCGCCACACTGCCCGCCAACGGTCGGCCCGTCAGCTTCCACACCCCGGCCCGCACCAACCGGCCGCCGTCCAACGGCAGACCGGGCAGCAGGTTGAACACGCCCACCAGCAGGTTCGCCACCCACAGCTGGAACAGCAGCTCCCCCACCACCGTGAACGGGTCCGACAGCAGGTACAGCCCGAACGCCCCCGCCGCGATCAACAGCGAGAACAACGGCCCGACGAACGCGATCCAGAACTCCCGGCCCGGGGTGGGCGCCTCCTTCTCGATCTCGGAGACCCCGCCCAGCACGTACAGCACGATCCGCCGCACCGGCAGCCCGTAGTGGCGCGCCAGCACCGAGTGCGCCAGCTCGTGCACCAGCACCGAGGCGTACAACAGCAGCGCGAACACGAACGCCAACACGTACGCGATCGGCCCGAGCGCCAACCGGTCCTGCACGATCCCGCCGTAGACCAGGGTGATGAGGACCGCCACCACCCACCACGAGGCGGTGACGTACACGGGGACCCCGAAGGGCCGCCCCAGAAGCAGCCCGGGAGGCCGGGAGCGGTCGCGGGAACGGGGCGCGGGACGATCGTTGCCGGTGGTCACGCCCCCAGGTTACGGGCCCCTCCCCGACCCCCGTCCACACCCCCGCGCGAGCGGGTGTCGCCTGTCACGGCCTTCTCATAGGCTCGGAACATGACCACCGCGCTCCTGCCGTCCGCCCTGTCGCCCTCCCGGGCGTCGGACTTCCTCCAGTGCCCGCTGCTGTTCCGGTTCCGCGCCATCGACCGGCTCCCCGAAGCGCCCAGCGCGGCGGCCCTGCGCGGCACCCTGGTCCACGCCTGCCTGGAGCGCCTGTACGAGCTGCCCGCCGAGACGCGCACCCCACGCACCGCCGTCGGCCTGGTCGACCCCCAGTGGAACCGGCTCCGGGACAAGCGCCCCGAGGTGGAGGAGCTGTTCGCCGACGACCAGGCCCGCGACGCCTGGCTGGAGTCGGCCCGCGACCTGGTGCTCCGCTACTTCGACCTGGAGAACCCCACCGCCCTGGAGCCGCGCGACCGGGAGATGCGTCTGGAGGTGGGCCTGCCCACCGGGCTGCGACTGCGCGGCTACGTCGACCGGCTCGACGTGACCCCCGACGGCCGGATCCGCGTCGTCGACTACAAGACCGGCAAGTCCCCCTCTCCCCGGTTCGAGGACAAGGCCAAGTTCCAGATCTTCTTCTACGCGGTCATGATCTGGCGCGACCTGGGCGTGGTCCCCACCCGGTTGCAGCTCGTCTACCTGGGCGGGGACGGGGCGATCCGGTGGTACGACCCCACCGAGGACGAACTGCGCGCCGCCGAGGCCGAGATCTCCGACATCTGGACGCGCATCGAGGCGGCCGGCCGCGCCGGGGTGTGGGAGCCCAAGAAGAGCAGGCTGTGCGACTGGTGCGAACACCAGGCGATCTGCCCCGCCTTCGGCGGCACCCCGCCGCCCCTGCCCACGGCCCCGCGCGGATAGCCCCTCGGCGGGAGCACCGGACGGTCCACGGGGCGCCCGCCGATACGGCACAATCACCCCTGTGCCCGTTTCAGTCCTGTTGGTCGACGACCAACCGCTCGTCCGCGCCGGCTTCCGGATGATCCTGGAGGCGTCCCCGTGGGCGTCCGTGGTCGGTGAGGCCTCCGACGGACGCGAGGCGGTGGCGGCTGCCCGCCGGCTGCTGCCCGACGTCGTCCTCATGGACGTGCGCATGCCGGGCATGGACGGCGTCGAGGCCACCCGTCGCATCCTCGACTGGGCCCGCCCCCTGGGACACCGTGTCCGGATCCTGGTGTTGACCACCTTCGATCTGGACGAGTACGCGGTGGAGACGCTCCGGGCGGGCGCCCGCGGGTTCCTGCTCAAGGACTCCCCGCCCGAGGAGCTGATCGGCGCCGTGGAGACCGTCGCCGCCGGAGGCTCGGTCATCTCGCCCCAGGTCCTGGCACGCCTGCTGGACCGGTACGCCCCGCTGCTGCCCTCCGTCGTGGACGAGGCCGCCCGGGCGGCCGACCCGCTCACCGACCGCGAACGCGAGGTGCTGCGTCTGGTGGCGCGCGGCCGTTCCAACGCCGAGATCGCCGCGCGGCTCGTCGTCGGGGAGACCACGGTGAAATCGCACGTGGGCCGTATCCTCACCAAGCTGGGCCTGCGCGACCGGGTCCAAGCCGTGGTGCACGCCTACGAGAGCGGTCTGGTGCGGCCCGGGGAGCGCGATGAGCAGGGGTGAGGTACCCGCGCGGACCATCGTCGGCCTCCGGCGCGTTCCCCCTGCGCGCACCGCCGGACTTGGCAGGATGATCCGGTGATCGAACTCACCGGTACCCGGTGCCCGTGCGGGCGAACCCGACCCTTCGGGACCGCGTCCCTCTCTGGGGTCGTGAGCACCGCGTCGACCGCCGAGGGGGATCGGCGGGGAGGAGAGGACGAACATGTCGGACAAGCGGGGGCGCCCGCCGTCGGGTGAGGACCGCATGCTGAGCCGCATGCGCGACTGGAGGGCCCGACACGAACGCGAGTTGACGCCGGACGGGTTCGACGACGAGGACGAGCGTCCGCTGCCCGACGCCCGGGCCATCGACCTGGTGCTGCGTGTGGGCGAGCTGATGCTCGCCAGCGGGGAGGGCACCGAGGCGGTCAGCGAGGCGATGCTCAGCCTGTCGGTGGCCTTCAACCTGCCCCGCTCGGAGGTGTCGGTCACCTTCACCACCATCACCCTGTCCACGCACCCCGGCGGTGACCAGCCGCCCATCACCGGCGAGCGCGTGGTGCGCCGCCGCAGCCTGGACTACTTCCGGGTGGGCGAGCTGCACACCCTGGTGCAGCAGGCGGCCCTGGGCCTGCTGGAGCTGGAGGACGCGGCGGCCCGCCTGGAGCAGGTCCGGCGGGCCAAGACGCCCTACCCCAACTGGGTCATCGTCGTCGGTTTCGGGCTGATCGCCTCCAGCGCCGGCGTGATGATGGGCGGCGGCCCGATCGTGGCCACGGTGGCGTTCCTGGCGGCCGTGCTGGGCGACCGCACCTCGGTCTTCCTGGCCCGGCGCGGGGTCGCCGAGTTCTACCAGATGACCGCGGCGGCGATGGTCGCGGCGACCATCGGCGTCGGGCTGCTGTGGGTCAGCTCCGAGATGGACCTGGGCTTGCAGGCGGGCGCGATCATCACCGGCAACATCATGGCGCTGCTCCCGGGACGCCCGTTGGTGGCCAGTCTCCAGGACGGGATCAGCGGCAGTTACGTGTCGGCGGCGGCCCGGCTGTTGGAGACGTTCTTCATCCTGGGCGCGATCGTGTCGGGGGTGGGCGCGATCGCGTACACGGCGGTGCGCCTGGGGGTCTCGATCGACCTGGACAACCTGCCCTCGGCGGGCACCTCGATGGAGGTCCCGGTGCTGCTCGGCGCGGCCGGGATCGCGATCGCGTTCGCCATCTCGTTGGCGGTGCCGACCCGGATGCTGCCGACCATCGGCCTGTTGGGCGTGATGATCTGGGTGATCTACGCGGGGATGGGATCCCTGCTCCAGGTGCCGCCGGTGGTCGGCACCGTCACGGGCGCGGTGGCGGTGGGCGTGGTGGGCCACTGGTTGGCGCGGCGGACCCGTCGCCCGGTGCTGCCCTACCTGGTGCCGTCGATCGCGCCGCTGCTGCCGGGCAGCCTGCTGTACCGGGGGCTGATCGAGTTCACCCAGGGCACCGCGGTGTCGGGCCTGCTGTCGCTGGTGGAGGCGGTCATGGTGGGGCTGGCCCTGGGCGCGGGGGTGAACCTGGGCGGTGAGCTGGTGCGCGCCTTCCAGCGCGGCGGATTGGCCGGGGCGGGCATGCGCAGCCGGCCGGCGGCGCGCCGGACCCGCGGCGGTTATTGATCCTCGCGAGGTGACGAGAACCACTCATCGCCTGCGGGTATCTCACAGGGTGAGAGCGGACGACGACACAGGCAGCGTGTTTCCGACCCGAAACGCGACGATCATGTGATGTGAACCACTATTCTTGGCGTCAGCTCAACGAAGAGCCTCTAGTGAAAGGCCGACCCCATGTGCAGCCACCAGCCTCCGTGCCCGTCCTTCGAGGACACCGACCGCGAGGCGGCCCGTGTCGTCTCCAGCCATCCGGAACAGGGATGGAGTCTGCTCTGCAACGGCGTCGTCCTTTTCGACGACACCGGTGAGCTGCTGCCGGACGGCGCCGTCGTGGCACCGCACCGGCCCCGTGTCCTGGCCGCCTGACGGCGGAACCCACCGTCCCCACCGGCCCTGACCGGCCGACGACCCCGCCCGGGACCCATCGCCCCGGGCGGCGGCACGCCCGTCCGGGTCGCCCTCGGACGGCGAGGATCGTCGCGGTCGGCGGGGAAGCGGGAGACCGCCCCCGGAGCGTGCCCGGCGAACGCCCGCCCCGCCGCACGACGCCCCGCACACCCACCCGTCGCCCTCCGCCCGCGAAACGCGGCCCACGGCCGACGGCATCCCCCTGCGCGGAGTCGTCCTCGGCCGGCGGGGCACCGGCCCCGCCCCTTCTCCGCCCCCGAGACGAACGCGCCGGACGCGCCGGGCGGCGTCCACCGAACGCGCCCCGGAACGGCCGGGCCCACCCGTCTTCGGGACAGGGTCAGAGACGGTCCGGCCAGTCCTCCGCCAGTACGTCGTCCCCTCCGGTGGCCTCGGCCAACCGGCGACGCAGATCGGCGTGCAGCCCCGGCCCCCACACGAGTTCGTCGGGGGTCCGCACCGCCTGCACCAGGGCCTCCCGCAGGACCGCCGGGCGCGACTCGCCCTCCAGTGCGGGCAGCGACGCCAGCGCGTGCATCCGGGTCAGCGCCGCGAACAGCTCCGCCGCCAGCGCCGGCGCGCTGGCCGTCGCGACCGCCTCCTCCAGGTAGGCGTCCCACCAGGAGTCCTCACCCGTGGCGAACCCGCGGCGCAACCGGGCGCGCGCCTCCTCGGCGGTCTCCTCGCCGTGCCCCTCCAGCCCGGCCCGCCACACCCGGGCGGAGCCGTCGGTGTCCCCGCGCAGGGCGAGCAGCCCGGCGAGGAGTTCCACCGCCGCCCCCGCGGTGACCGGTCCGGCCTCGGCGACCCCTGCGTCGGGGTCGACGACCGCGCCGAGGTCGGCGATGGCGTGCTCAAGGTGGGCGGCGGCCCGCAGCAGACGCAGTTCCGGGTCGTCGGCGACGGACAGGCCCCGGTCTGCGGCGCTCAGGGCGGCACCCGGCGAGCCGCGACGCAGCAGCCGGCCGGTGAGGTCGCGGGCGGCCTCGACCAGGGTCTCGGCGTGCAGCCGGTCCGGAGGCGCGGACCCGACCGGCGGGGAGAGCGCCGCCTCCCAGTGCGCCTCGGCCGCGCTGGCGTCCCCGCGTTCCTCCGCCGCGCGGGCCAGTCCGTGATGGGCCAGGGCCGTGTAGCCGGGGCCCGCCCCCAGGTCGAGCAGGCGGCGCCAGATCCGTTCGGCCTCGGCCCCCTCGCCGCCCTGTTCCAGGGACAGCGCCAGGTGGTGGGCGGCACGGGGGGCGCGGCGCGGGTCGCCGGCCTCCATCGCGCGGCGGGCCGCGTCGCGGGCGGCTCCGGTATCGCCGCGGCCGTCCTCGGTCACGGCCAGGCCCAGCAGGGCGCGGGCCCGTACGGCCGCGGGCGCGTCGGCCTCGGCGGCGCGGCGATAGAGGTCGGCGGCGCGGTCCAGGTGGCCGTTGGCGACCAGGTCGCGGGCCTGGTCGCACAGTCCGGACGCCTCCTCGGCCGAGGGCGTGGGGCCGGCCGGGGCGTCGCGGGGGTCGGTGGCGCGGGGCGGCGGGTCGGCGGGGCCGGAGCGTGCGGAGGGTCCGGACGTCGTGGTCATGCTGAGCGCTTTCCGGTGGGGGTCCGCGGGGTGGGACACGCGGGTGTCGCCGCAACTCTAACGCGGGAGGGGGTCCGGGATGGGGGCTGTGGTGGTCGGTGTCGCCTCATGGGGCCCGTGTGTTCCGGTAGTGGACACACGACACACCTTTATGTCGTAGATTCACTTTATGTCCGAAATGGGGGCGTCGCCCGGTGCCGGGCGACGCCCCCCTCGGGGCCTACAGCTCGAAGGCCTCCGGCGGCGGGCAGGAGCACACCAGGTTCCGGTCACCGTAGGCCTGGTCGATGCGGCCCACCGGCGGCCAGTACTTGTCACGGCGCAGCGACGGCACCGGGTAGGCGGCGTCCGCGCGGGAGTACCCGTGCCCCCACTCGTCGGCCGTGACCTCCTCGGCGGTGTGCGGGGCGTTCTTGAGCGGGTTGTCCCGGGCGTCCCACTCCCCCGCCGCGACCTTGTCGATCTCGGCGCGGATGGCGATCATCGCCTCGATGAACCGCTCCAGTTCGGCGAGGTCCTCGCTCTCGGTCGGCTCCACCATCAGGGTGCCGGCCACCGGGAAGGACATCGTCGGAGCGTGGAAGCCGTAGTCCATCAGCCGCTTGGCGACGTCCTCGTTGCTGACGCCGCTCGCCTTCTGGAGCGGGCGGATGTCGATGATGCACTCGTGGGCCACCAGGCCGTTGGCGCCGGTGTAGAGCACCGGGTAGTACGGCTCCAGGCGCTTGGCCACGTAGTTCGCCGACAGCACGGCGACCTCGGTGGCGGTGCGCAGCCCCCGCTCGCCCATCATCCGCACGTACGCCCAGGAGATCGGCAGGATGCCCGCCGAGCCGAACGGGGCGGCCGAGACCGGGCCCACGCCCGTGTGCGGGCCCGCCTCCGGCCGGCCCGGGTGGTTGGGCAGGAAACCGGCCAGGTGGGAGCGGACCGCGACGGGGCCCACGCCCGGACCGCCGCCGCCGTGCGGGATGCAGAAGGTCTTGTGCAGGTTGAGGTGGCTGACGTCGGCCCCGAACTCACCCGGCTTGGCCCAGCCCAGCAGCGCGTTGAAGTTGGCGCCGTCGACGTAGACCTGGCCCCCGGCCTCGTGGACCAGGCGGCACACCTCGGTGATGGTGTCCTCGTACACGCCGTGCGTGGACGGGTAGGTCACCATGATCGCGGACAGCGCGTCGGCGTGCTGCGCGATCTTGGCGCGCAGGTCGTCCAGGTCGATGTTGCCGCCCTCGTCGCAGGCCACGACGGCGACGCGCATGCCGGCCATCACCGCGCTGGCGGCGTTGGTGCCGTGCGCGGAGCCGGGGATGAGGCACACGTCGCGGTGGTCCTCACCGCGCGAGCGGTGGTAGCCGCGGATGGCCAGCAGACCGGCGAACTCGCCCTGGGAACCGGCGTTGGGCTGGAGGGACACCGCGTCGTAGCCGGTGATCTCGGCCAGCCAGGCCTCCAGGTCGCGGACGATCTCGACCGAGCCGGCCGCCTGGTCCAGCGGGGCGAGCGGGTGCAGGCCCGCGAACTCCGACCAGGTGACCGCCTCCATCTCGGTGGTGGCGTTGAGCTTCATGGTGCACGAGCCCAGCGGGATCATCGTGCGGTCCAGCGCCAGGTCGCGGTCGGACAGCCTGCGCATGTAGCGCAGCAGCGAGGTCTCGCTGCGGTGGGTGTTGAACACCGGGTGGTCGAGGTAGTCCACACCGCGCGCCAGCTCGGCGGGGAAGCGCCGACGGTCCTCGTCGGCGACCGGGGCGCCCTCCTCCGGGGTCCGGCCGGACTCGCCGAACGCGTTGAGCACGGCGGCGACGTCGGCGGGGGTGGTCGTCTCGTCCAGGCTGACACCGACGGTGTGCGCGTCGACGCGCAGCAGGTTGTAGCCGGCGGCCAGGGCGTTCTCCAGCACCCGGTCGGCGCTGGGCACCCGTACGCGCAGGGTGTCGAAGAAGGACGCGTGGACGATCTCGAAGCCGCGCGCGGTCAGGGCGTCGGCCATGTCCATGGCGTGCGCGTGCACCTGCTCGGCGATCGCGCGCAGGCCGTGCGGGCCGTGGTGGACGGCGTACATCCCGGCCATGACGGCCAGCAGTACCTGGGCGGTACAGATGTTGCTGGTGGCCTTCTCGCGGCGGATGTGCTGCTCGCGGGTCTGGAGGGCCAGCCGGTAGGCGGGACGGCCGGCGGCGTCGACCGAGACGCCGACGAGGCGGCCGGGGATCTGGCGACGCAGTTTCTCGGTGACGGACATGTAGCCGGCGTGCGGGCCGCCGAAGCCGAGCGGGACGCCGAAACGCTGGGTGGAGCCCACCGCGATGTCCGCGCCCAGGTCGCCGGGGCTGCGCAGCAGGGTCAGGGCGAGGATGTCGGCGGCGACCACGGCCAGGGCGCCGCGTTCGCGGGCGGCGGCGATGAGGGCGCTCGGGTCGCGCACCACGCCGCTGGAGGCGGGGTACTGGACCAGGACGCCGAAGGCGTCGCCGTCGGGCAGCCCCTGGGACAGGTCGGCCACGACGACCTCGATGCCGAGGGGTTCGGCGCGGGTGCGCAGCACCTGGAGGGTCTGGGGGAGGACGTCGGAGTCGACGACGAAGACGTCCGCCCTGCTCTTGGAGGAGCGGCGGGCCAGGGTCATGGCCTCGGCGGCGGCGGTCGCCTCGTCCAGCAGGGACGCACCGCAGACCGGCAGGCCGGTGAGGTCGGAGACCATGGTCTGGAAGTTGATGAGGGCTTCGAGCCGGCCCTGGGAGATCTCCGGCTGATAGGGCGTGTAGGCCGTGTACCAGGCCGGGTTCTCCATGATGTTGCGCAGGATCACCGGCGGGGTGAAGGTGCCGTGGTAGCCCTGGCCGATGAGGGGGGTGACGACCTTGTTGCGGGCGGCCAGCTCGCGCAGCTCGGCGAGGGTCTCGGCCTCGCCGATGGCCTCGGGCAGGTCCAGCGGGGCGTTGCGACCGGGAGCGGTGAGGATGGTCTCGGGGACGGCGGCGGCCATGATCTCGGCGGTGGAGCCGTAGCCGACCGTCTTGAGCATCTCCTCGATGGCACCGGGCGAGGGTCCGACGTGGCGGTCGGCGAACACCCGGGCGGGCGCGCCGGGGACGTTCACGGGCTGGTCGGACACGGAGACCTCCTGGTGACAGGGCCGATACGGATCGGCGGTGTTCCTCACGGTCTCCCCCTCTGTCACCGGGCACGAGGGTGCCCAGGCTTCAGAGCGGCCTCCTTCGCGCGGTCCGTGGTGCCTGAGAGGTTACTGGGGAGTATTGCCCCGTCGGCGCCCCTGGGATCCAGGGGTCTCTCCCGCGCGGTATCGACAGCCTGCTGACGGTGTGCACTTGTAAGGACAGGGTGAATGTCGGTTTTCATCCCTGTTGTGGTTACGACCGTACTCGATTCCGCGCCCGGGAGCCGAGCCGCCCCGCGCGTTCCGCGCGCCACGTCCCCGCCCTCTTCGCGCGCACGGACACCGGATCATCACCGGGGCGGCCGGGGGAACGACGAGGGCCCGTGCGGCCGTCCCTCCGCACGGGCCCTCCACCGCCCTCTCTCGGACGGTCCCCGACGAGGCCCGCGGGCCCCACGCCCTCTTCTCTCGGACGGTCCGGGAACGACCCCGGGCCCGATCGCATCGGTGCGTTGACGCGGAAGGGCCCGTGCGGCCGTCCCTCCGCACGGACCCTTCCCCCTCTCCTCTCGGACAGGACGTATGGAGAGGTTCACGCGGCCGTCCATCCGCGCGAACCCCTCATCACTCACTCTGTCATCACCCACGGACGATCCGCGGCCGGACCGCCGTATCCGACGGCGGCGAGCCCTCGTCCGGGGGTGCTGTCGTATACGACCCCCGGGGGGCCGGTCGGTCTCGGAGGCCGGTCGGCCGTGCGCGCACGGCACCGGAGCGAGGCCGCGTCGAACCGGCGCGGCCGGGGCCGGCACGAGGGGGCCGGGATGACGGTGCGCGGGGTTCGGGCGGGATCGGGCCCCTCGGGCGGGCGCGTTCGCGTCTCGGTCGGGTGGGACGCCCGCGGCCGGGGATGTCGAGCGGGCGGAACCGCCGCGCGGGTGATCCGGAACGGTCCCCGGGGCCCGCCGTCGAGGAACCGGCCGGCCGCGGCCCCGCCGGTCGTTCTCGGCGACCTCCGCGAGTCGACGTTCCGCGCCCGTGCCGTGCGGCGCGGAACGCCGGCGGTCCGGATCCGCTCGCGCGGACCGTCACCGGCTCGCGCCGGCAGGGGTCAGCCGATACGGCGTTCCCGCCGACGCCGGGCCAGCTCGTCCATCGGGGCGGGGGTCACCGGGGGCAGGTCGCCGCGTTCCTCGTCCGGGACCACGCCCAGGGTCTCCTCCAGCTCCCGCCAGACGTTGGCCAGCGCCAGCCCGAACATGCCCTGGCCGCGCTGCATGAGGTCGACGACCTCCTCGGGGGAGGTGCACTCGTAGACGCTGACACCGTCGCTCATGAGGGTGATCCGGGCCAGTTCGGGGGCGGGGCGACCGCGCAGGTGATCGACCGCGGTACGGATCTGCTGGAGGGATATCCCGGTGTCCAGGAGCCGCTTGGCCACCTTGAGGAGGAGTATGTCGGGGAGGCTGTACAGGGGGGCGTTGTGGGCGCCGGTGCGCACGCTCGGCTCCACCAGACCGGTTCTGGCCCAGTAGTCGAGTTGGCGGTAGGTGATCCCTGCGGCCGTGCACGCCGCGGGGCCCCGATACCCGACGTCCATAGGCAGCGCCACCACGTCCTCTTCGCACAGTAGGCCCTGCTGCCCCGCTAGCCGCAGCATGGACCGCCTGTCATGGGGTTCCCGCTTGCCGCTCGCTACCGCCACGCCGACCTCCGGCTCCTCGTCCCGCGGCGGTATCGACAGGGGATGTCCACAGAGGGAACGGGTGCGCCGCGGGTTCCACTGCACCGACCGTAGGACGACCGGAGGGCAGCGTCAACGACACCCCTCGGCGCGTCGTCAAGTGCGCGCCCCCGGGTGTCTCGGTGCCGCGGCGGTCGCGCGACGCGCGCGTCCTCCGCTTTTCGGCCCCGACCACGACGATCAATTCCCCAATCCCAATCTAACACCGGAGGCAAGGGACGAAGCCGCAGGTCGCGGCCGTGTCCCGCCCAGGACTCCATCGAGATGATCCGTTCCCGGGGCGCGGCGAGAGGCGGCTCCCGCCCCGCGCGGACACCGCCCCCGCTACTCCGCTCGGCGCTCGAAATCCTCGGGCGAGATGTTGTCGAGGAATTCCCGGAAGGCCTCGACCTGATCCTCCTGCTCGTCCGGGATGGGCATCCCCGCCTCGTCGATCACGTCCTCGTGTGCGTAGATCGGCGTCCCGGTCCGCAGGGCGAGGGCGATCGAGTCCGAGGGGCGGGCACTGACCTCCGCACCGTTGCTGAACACCAGTTCGGCGTAGAAGATGCCGTCGCTCAGGCCCGTGATGTTCACCGTCGTGAGCCTGGTCCCCAGGGCGTCCAGGACGTCCCGGAAGAGGTCGTGGGTGAGCGGTCGGGCCGGAACGACGCCCTGCTGCGCCAGAGCGATCGCGGTCGCCTCCACCCCACCGATCCAGATCGTCAGGTAGCGGTCACCGTCGGACTCCTTGAGCAGGATTATCGGTTGATTCGAGGGCATCTCAACCCGGACGCCGACGAACTCCATGTGCTTCACAGCGGCTCCGTCCCACGAGTCGTCATGCCGGATGGGCGCTCGTCCCTGTATCCCCCGTTGGATCAGGACCCGAGGGCGAAATCGGCACCCTTCGATACAAAGCTGTCCGGCGGCGGGGGGCCGCAAACCTCCTCGGCCCACCCGCCGCCGTCGACCGTGTGCGCACGCGTCGTGGCGACTTCGCTCAGCGGCGCGGCTTGGTCAGCAGGACCATACGGAACTTGCCGATCTGGATCTCGTCCCCCCCACCGATCTCGGCCTCGTCGACCGGCTCACGGTTGACATAGGTGCCGTTCAGGCTGCCCACGTCACGGACCCCGAAACCATTACCGCGGCGGAAGAACTCCACGTGCCGCCGCGAGACGGTGACGTCGTCCAGGAAGATGTCGCTGTTGGGGTGGCGGCCGGCGGTGGTCACGTCGCTGTCCAGGAGGAAGCGGCTACCGGCGTTGGGGCCTCGCTTGACCACCAGGAGCGCCGTGCCCGGAGGCAGGGCGTCGACGTTGCCGGGGTCGTCACCGCCCACGTCGTCACCGGAGTCCTCCTCCTCCAAGGCCTGTATGCCGGAGATGGAGATGGTGGACGTGACGTCTCCGGCGGATTCCCCGCTCCCCGCGGGTCGTGGACCCGACTGTCCGGCCCTGCGGACAGGAGTCCCACAGTGGGAGCAGAAACGGGCATCATCCGCAACGGCGTGACCGCACTGCGTGCAGTAAACGCTCGACATAGGTCGGCTCGGCCTCCTACCGCACGGGGCGGTGCTTGATTCGGCTGATCGGTGGCACGTTCCGGCCGTCGTGCGGGCGAGGAGCCCGCACAGTGTCCGGAACGCGGCGAGGCGGTCCGCCGTCGCGGCGGCGCGTCTCGCGCGGTCGGTCGCTAGGTCTCATCCCCCATGTTGTACTCCTTGTCACCCTTGACGGGTCCGCCGTTGCGGGAAGGCCCGTGCGATAGGCGACGCGGCGCTCCAGGGAACACTCGACTTTAAACCATATCCCTGTCCGGGAAAGGTTTCGCTCCCCGGCGGCCTGCCGTGAACACACCACCACGCGACCGATGGGGTGAACGGCGGATCCGCTGCCTTGAGCACCGACTCCACCGATGGCCGACCTCGCCGAGGAGAGGCACCTGTTCTGGTACCGATGCCGCTCCGGGGGGTTTGGTTCTCGACCGCACCCCACGGATTCGCCTCGACGCCTCCGGACCGCCACGACCTGTCGTTATGTCCAGTTTAGCCAGGAGGAACGCGATCGGTGGCAGGATGGGCGACCTTTTGTTTCCTCTGTACACCGATCGGGGCGCGGACCTCGTGTCCCGCGCCCCGATCGATCATCGAGATCAGCCCTCCGCGCGTTCCACGACGGCCGCCCAATCGTCCAACAGGCGGCGCGCGGTGTCCGAGTCGGGACCTTCGGCCCAAAGATGGGTCACGGCTTCGGCGGTGTCGGGCAGGACCAACGCCCAACTGCCGTCGGATTCGATGACCCGCACCCCGTCCGTGGTGTCCAGTTCCCGGTCGCCGGCCGCCTCCACGACGGCCCGCATGACGCTGCCCTTGACCGCCCACGGGGTGGGCACCGAACGGCGCAGCAGGTGCGCCTGGGGGATCGATCCCTCGATCTGCCCCAGGGAGCGCCGGGTCCGGGCCACCAGGCCCAGCAGCCGCACGAAGGCCGCGATGCCGTCACTGGTGTGACCGAACTCGGGGATGATGAAACCGCCCCGGCCGTCACCGGCCAGGATCATCTCGTCCCCCTCGCTGCGGACCGCCTTGGTGAGCTCGCTGGTGGCCGTCGCCGTCCAGTGCACCCGGACGTCGTGCGCGGCCGCGACCCGCTCGGCGATCCGGGTGGTGGTGACGGGGAGCGCCACCCTGCCGCCGCCCCGCTCGGCGCACACCAGCTCCAGGACGACCAGCAGGGCCCGGTCCCCGTCGACCACTTCGCCCTTGTCGTCGACGATGGACAGCCGCTCGGCGACCGGGTCGAAGCGCACGCCGAAGTCGGCGCCCGAGCCCGAGACCAGTTCGCCGAGCCGTGCCAGATCCCGGTCGCGCTTGGCCGTGGTGTCGGTGGGCGAGGACTCGTCGAGCCGGTTGTTGACCGTGAGCACGTCGACGCCGACCCGTCCCAGCAGGGAGGGCAGGATGAGCGAGCCGCTGCCGCCCGCGCAGTCCACCACGACCTTCAGGTTCGCCTCGGCGACCCCGGAGGTGTCCACCGCGCGCAGCAGGTCGTGGGCGTAGCTCTCCACGTTGCGCGAGGGGAAGGTGAGCTCGCCGATCTCCCCGGGGAAGGCCCGGCGGTACTCGGCGCGGGAGAAGACCCGGTCGAGCTTGCGCTGCGCGGCCGGGGACAGGTCGGCCCCGTCGGAGTCCAGGAACAGGATGTCCACCGATTCGGGGTCCCCGGGCGTGGTGCGCACCGTGATGCCGCCGTCGACCCCGCTCTGGGACGTGTGGAAGCGGGCCACCGGCAGCGGCACGACCTCCAGGTCGCGCACCTCGACGGCGGCCGCCGTCAGGGCGCTGATGATCGCCCGTTTGAGCGTGCGGGCCGCGCGCGAGACGTCGCGCGCGGTCGTGACGGTCGCGCCCTTCTTGAGCGTGGTGGCGTAGGCGTTGGCCAGCCGCACCGCCAGCTCGGGGGTGATCTCCACGTTGATCAGCCCCGAGACGCCGCGCGGCCCGAACAGCGACCGCTGCCCGCGCGACTCCCAGATGACGTTGGTGCTGACGACCGCGCCGGCCTCGATGGTCTTGAACGGGTAGACCTTGACGTCGTTGTTGAGATAGGCCTCGGACTCGATGACGCAGTCCTCGCCGACGACCGCGCCCTCCTCGACCCGGGCCCCCGACATGATGTCGGTGTTCTTGCCGATGACCGCGCCGCGCAGGTTGGCCCCGCGACCGATGAAGACGTTGTCGTGCAGCACGGTGCGGTGCGCGAAGGCCTCGGAGCGCACCACGGCGTTGCTGCCCAGCACGGTGAACTCGCGCAGTTCGGCGCCGGCCTCGACCTTGGCGTAGTCGCCGATGTAGAGGGGGCCCTTGAGGACGGCCTCGGATGAGACCTGGGCGCCCTCGCCCACCCACACGCCCGGGGAGACCTCGAAGCCGTCGATCTCCACGTCGACCTTGCCGGACAGGACGTCGGCCTGGGCGCTGAGGTAGCTCTCGTGGGTGCCCACGTCCTCCCAGTAGCCCTCGGCGATGTACCCGTAGAGGGGTTCGCCGTCCTGGAGGAGTTCGGGGAAGACGTCGCCGGACCAGTCGACGACCTCGCCGGCCGCGACCCGCTCCAGGACGTCCGGCTCCATGATGTAGATGCCGGTGTTGACGGTGTCGGAGAAGACCTGGCCCCAGGTGGGCTTCTCCAGGAAGCGCTGGATGCGCCCCTCGTCGTCGACGATGATGATGCCGAACTCCAACGGGTTGGGGACCCGCTTGAGGGCGATGGTGACCTTGGCGCCCTTCTCCCGGTGGAAGCGCACCATGTCGGTGAGGTCGATGTCGGTGAGCGCGTCGCCGGAGATGACGATGAACGGCTCGCCGCGCAGGTGCTCCTCGGCGTTCTTGACGCTGCCGGCGGTACCGAGCGGGACCTCCTCGGCGACGTAGTGGAGCTTCATGCCGAGCTCTTCGCCGTCGCCGAAGTAATTGCGGATCAGGGTGGCCAGGAACTGGACGGTGACCACCGTCTCGGTGAAACCGTGTTTGCGCAGCAGGAGCAGCACGTGCTCCATGATGGGTTTGTTGACCACCGGGAGCAGCGGTTTGGGCTGATTGGCGGTCATGGGACGCAGGCGGGTGCCCTCGCCCCCGGCCATCACGACGGCCTTCATGTTCGGTGAGGGCGTCGTGGAGGCCTCGTCGTGGGTGGTCATCGTCGGCACCTCCGGCCGAGCGTGGGCGCGGAGGGTACCGCGAGGGGACGGTGTTCGGAGCGCGCGGCAGATCGCGCGGTGGGACATGTTCTCATTACGGAGACGACACTCCCTTTCGTTCCGACAGGACTCGCGGTGAGCCGGCCCGTCGGTGGCTCAGGGGCCGGTGGTACGCCCCTGATCCCGGCCCGGAAGGCCGAGACCGTCGGTGACCGCGTCGGTGTCACCGCCGTCGGTCCCCCGTGTGGCTGGATCGGGTCGACCCTGGCCGAGACCGCGATCGGGGTCGCCGTCATCGACGGCCCGGTCACGACCGTCGGTGTGATCGGCGCGTTCGTCGCGGCGGGTCTGGGCGATCAGGCGCAGTCCCTGTACGGCGTAGAGCAATCCGGCCCACCAATAAAGAGCCGTTCCCCACAGAGCGAAGGCCCAACCCATGATCTTGGCCACATCTCCGAGGATGTTGGCGTAACCCGCGATGAACAGCAGCGGAAAGGCGTAGAGAAGGCACAGGGTGGCGGCCTTGCCCGCGAAGTTGACCGGGAGGGGGCCGTAGCCGAAATACCGCAGCAGGGGCAGCGCGCCGAGGATGAGGACGTCGCGCAGGACGAGGATGGCCATCAGCCACCAGGGCACGATGTCGCGCACGACCAGGCCCAGCAGGGCGGCGAAGATGTAGAGCCGGTCGGCGAGCGGGTCCAGCACCGCGCCCAGCCGCGAGGCCTGGTTCCAGGCTCGGGCGATCTTGCCGTCGAGCCAGTCGCTGATCCCCGCGAAGGCGAGCACGAGCAGCGCCCACCAGTCGGCCTGTGGCACCAGGACCAGCCACAGGAAGAACGGAACGCCCAATAGGCGGAGCATGCTCAGCAGATTGGGAACCGTCCAGATGCGGTCACTGACCGCCGGACTGGCCACATCGCCCCCCGCATCGAGTCTGCCGTCTTGCGCGGATCGCCCCATGCCGCCAACGATAACGGTCGGACGCGTCGTTTCCCGCCACCGCGGAGCCCTTCTCTTCCTCGTGGCCCGGTGGGCGGTCGATCGCCCATGGTACCCCGTGCCACCTGTCGGAAATCTCCCGATATGACGGGTTCAGTCGGACCGATCCATCACATCGAACGAAGGAGGGGCCGCCGCGGTTCCCGGCGGGCTCACCCCGGGAGGTGGGCGGCGAGCGCGCGCAGCCCGGACGGACCGGTGGGCTCCCGATCCACCAGGGGGACCTCGGCGACGCCCACGTGGGCGAAGCGCCGCCGGATCTCGGCCAGGACCGCGGTCCCGTCGGGGCCGACCGCGCCCGGGGGCGGGATCTGGTTGACGATCACGGTGTCGAGGGGGAAGCCCGCCTCGGTGAGGGAATCCAGCGCCCGTGCGGTCTCGGCCAGGACCATGCGGCGCGGCACCGTCACCAGGCCCACCCGGCTGGCGGAGCGCAATCGAGCGGCGGCCCCCTCCAGGCGATGGCGGCGTTCGTGCAACCGGGCCAGCAGCGGGTCCTCCTCCGGCTCGGCCACCACGGCGTCGGCGAACGCCTCGGCCTTGCGGGCGCGCTCGCGTCGGCGGGTCAACCCCGTCACCCAGGGGGTGAGGAGGGTCGGCAGCGCCAGCAGGCGCAGCAGGTGCCCGGTGGGCGCGCTGTCCACGACCAGCCGGTCCCACCGGTCGCCGACCTCTTCCATCCGTTCCATGAGCAGGTCGGCCAGGGCCGACTCCGCCATCCCCGGGGCGGCCCCGGCGTGGTCGAGGTGGCGGCGGACGGCGGGCATGATCTCGGCCGGGAGGGCGCGTTCGGCGTCCCTGACGACCTGGGCGATCCTGCGGTGCACGGCGGTGTCGGCGTCGGGTTCGGCGGCCCACAGGCCGGGGGCGACCCGGACGGGACGGTCGCCCAACGGATGTTCGAGGACGTCGCCCAGGGAGTGGGCGGGGTCGGTGGACATGAGCAGGACCCGGTGTCCCGCGTCGGCCAGGGCCAGGGCCCGGGCGGCGGCCACCGTGGTCTTGCCGACGCCGCCCTTGCCTCCGACGAAGAGGATCGGGGCGGCGTGGGCGGTGGGGGTGTTCAGCAGCAGCCTCCCGGGGCTCCGAAGTCGTCCCGGCCCATTCTCAGGTGCCACTCGTGCAGGTCGGCGACCATGTACGGGAGCAGGTCCAGGGTCTCGTAGGCGACGGGGTTGTCCACGCCCAGGCTCTCCAGCATGAGCAGGGCGCGCAGGGTGTCCTGCTGGGTGCGGGCCAGGCGGTGGCGTTCGTGCCCCCAGCGCGCGTCGAAGACCTGCTGGTGGAAGTCCTCGACGCGGCGCCAGGCGGCGACGGCGCGATGCCAGGCCCTCCCGAGGGAGGACCCGGCATCGTCACGGTGTTCGGTCATGGCCGGCGGCTCAGGCCCTGTCGTCCGGGCCGGCGGCGCCCTCGGCGGCCGTCTCGGGCTCGGCGGCGTCCTCGTCGACGGGCGCGGTGCCCTCGCGGCGGGCGGCGAAGGCCTTGCGCAGGGCGATGGCCGCCTCGATCGTCATCCACACGGCGAGGCCGAAGATGATCGCGTCCAGGGGGGCCAGGAGGTACCGCTGGAGGGAGTCCTCCGATGCCAGGAACCCGAGGAGCTGCACGACCAGTGCCCACGAGGTCATCACGACCAGGAAGGCCAGGGGCACCAGCACGGCGATCGGGTTGCGACCGCGCTTGGTGACCCAGACCGCGATGACGGCCAGCGCCAGCCCTGCGGTGAGCTGGTTGGTGGTGCCGAACAGCTGCCACAGGGTGCCGGCCGCGAAGTTGCCGGGGATGAGGGCGAGACCGAAGGGCACCAGGACCGCGATCAGCGTGGCCACGGTGA
This sequence comes from Nocardiopsis sp. N85, assembly GCF_028882275.1. Lineage (GTDB taxonomy): Bacteria > Actinomycetota > Actinomycetes > Streptosporangiales > Streptosporangiaceae > Nocardiopsis > Nocardiopsis lambiniae. The sequence continues at coordinate 68,289 of NZ_JARBUT010000014.1, read as the reverse complement.
TGTTGCGGGCCAGGAAGGAGAAGGTCTTCTCCAGGGCGCCGCCCTCGGTCGCCCGGTCCCGGACGATGACGCTGATCTCCTGGATGGTGTAGCGCTGGAGCCGGACGGCGGTGTCGAGGCTGGTGGCGGCGAAGCTGACCACGACCAGGGTCGCGAAGACCAGGCCGATGCCCTCGGGGACGCCGACGTTGGAGGCGAACCCGGCGACGCCCTGGACGAAGCGACCGGCCGGGTTGGTGCCGGCGGCGGCCCAGTCGACGTAGATGTCGGACCAGTTCCCGCCCTGGTTGGCGCTGTAGATCATGATGCCCGCGGTGCAGGCCAGGATGGAGCAGACCGCCAGTGTGCCCTCACCGAGCGAGCTGAGATAACCGACGTAACGGGCGTCGGTCTCCTTGTCCAGCTGCTTGGAGGTGGTACCCGAGGCGACGAGGCTGTGGAAACCGGAGACCGCGCCGCAGGCGATGGTGATGAACAGCAGCGGGAAGATCGCCGGGGACCCCTCGGGCAGGTCGCCGCGCAGGACGGGGGCCTCGATGGTGTTCATGCCGACGACGATGCCCGCGACGATGACGACGAGCGCCAGCACCATCTGCTGCTGGTTGATGTAGTCACGCGGCTGGAGGAGCATCCACACCGGCAGGCGCGAGGTGAAGAAGGTGTAGGTGAAGATCAGCACCAGCCACACCAGGGAGACGTCCACGCCCAAAGCGCCGGCGATCGGGTCGACGGTGATGGGCATCATCTGGCCGAGCGGGATGCAGGCGTAGACCACGATCAGGGAGATGACCGAGGGCACCAGGGCCGCGGTCCGGCGGCGGTAGACGACCTGTCCGACACCGATCGCCAGGGGGATCGTGACCAGGACCGGCAGGACCGCCTGGGGGTTGGCGACGAACAGCCCGGCGATGATGACCGCGAACACCGCGTTGACCATCGTGACCAGGAAGAAGATGATCAGCAGGAACAGGATCCGGGCCCGGCCGCTGATCACGTCACCGGCCAGCGCGCCGATGCTCTTGGCCCTGTGCCGGACCGAGACGACGATGGCACCGAAGTCGTGGGCCCCGGAGGCGAAGATCGTGCCGAGCACCACCCACACCAGGGCGGGACCCCACCCCCAGAAGACGGCGATGGCCGGGCCGACGATCGGAGCGGCACCGGCCACCGAGATGAAGTGGTGGGCGAAGACGATGTGCTTGTTGGTGGGGACGAAGTCGACCCCGTCCTTGTAGGCGTGTGCCGGGGTCAGGAACGCCGGATCGAGGGCGTAGACCTTCTTCGCGAGGTAGTTGGAGTAGAAGCGGTAGCCGAGCGCGAACAGCGCCAACGCCCCTAGTAGGACGGCCACAGCGGACATGGGGGGGGTTTCCTCCCTCTAGTGCACCCGCGTACTCGGCGGGGTGCATTTACCCGGGGGTGAGAGTACAGTCCCGAGAAATTAACATGAGTCCCACGTCACACCAAAGGAAGTATCGTGCACGATCCGGCCACGACTTGGCGCCGCTCCCCCATCGGCGAACTGTGCTGGTCGGGTGGATCGGGCCCGCACGCGATCCCGGTGGTCCCCTTGGTCGAGGACGTGCCCTGCATCGCGCTGCCGTTGGCCCATCTGCCCCTGATCGCCTCCCTGGGCCGATGGGCCGCCTTCTGTGTGAGCGCTCCCCCCGCCGAGGGGGAGCCGACCATGGCCGCCATCGGCCGCGTCGAGGTGTCCCTCGATCCCCGTGGGGAGGCCTTCGCCGACCTGGTCGAGCAGGAGGTCCACAAACACCCGCCCACCCGGTTGCGGGTGGGCAGCCTCATGGCGCGCCGGGAGAACTGGTGGTGGATGGGCCGGGCCATCGTGCGCCTGGTGGACGTGGACCGGGTGGTCGGGCTGCCCCCGCGCGACCGCCCCGAGGACGCGCTGCTGGTGCGCGGACGCGACGGTGACCTCCGGGTGGAGGTGGTCACCTCCCCCGCGTGGCCGACCGAACCCGGTTCCCTCGTGGAGCTGTGGGGGCGCAACGGCGACGATCCCTCCGGTTCCGGCGAACCGGCCCTGGTCATGGGGCACCAGTCCAGCCCCGACTTCGAGCGGTGGGAGCGGTGGACCCGTCGTGGAGAGCTCACCGGGCAGTCGCTGACGCTCACCGAGGCGGACGGGGACCCCGATCCCGACCCCCGCCCGTTCGGTCTCCTGGAACGGTGGAACAACCATCACCGGGTGCGACGCGCCTGCGTGGCGGGAGTGGCCGAGGCGGAGCGGCGTCTGCGAGGCTGAGGAGGGCACCGCCGTATCGACCAGGGAGATCACCATGCTCGTCGCCTTCTCCGTCAGCCCTCAGGGCACAGGCGAATCCGTCGCGCCGGCCGTCGCGAAGGCCGTCAAGGTCGTGCGCGACAGCGGACTGCCCCATCGCACCGACGCCATGTTCACCACGATCGAGGGAGAGTGGGACGAGGTCATGGCCGTCGTGAAGGCGGCCACGGAGGCCGCCGGCGAAGGGGCCGGCCGCGTCTCCCTGGTGCTCAAGGCCGACATCCGGCCGGGGGTCACCGGGGCCCTGGACGGCAAGGTCGAGGCGGTCGAACGGGAACTGGACCGCCTCTGAACCGACCGGCGGGCCCCGGTCCGGGGCCCGTCGGGCTCACTCCTCGTCCAGGATCATCTCGGCCGCGCGACGCCCCGACAGCAGGGCACCGTGCACCGTCGCGATGTGCTCGATCTCGGTGGCCTCCCCCGCGAAGAACACCCGCTCGTCCACCGACGCGCGCAGCGCCACCCGGTCCCCGTCGTCGGAGCCGACCGCGGTGAAGGAGAAGGCGCCCCGGGCGAAGGGGTCGCCCGTCCAGTCGGTGAGGTGGTGGTCGATCGGGTCGGGGGCCTTGCGGAACATGGTGCGCAGCGACGCCATGGCGTGCGCGACCACCTCCTCCTCCCCCATCCCGGCCAGGAAACGGGCCGCGTTGCCGCCGTTGCGGCACACCAGCACCGGCACGTCGAGCACGCGCTGACCGGCGTACCAATGGAACCAGGTGCCCTGTTCGGTGCCCAGGTGCACGAGGACCTCGGCATCGCCCCAGAACACCTCGTCGAAGCGCAGGAACAGCTTCTCCAGGCGACCGCTGCCCAGGCGCTCGATCGCGCGCCGCTTGTCCTCCGGCAGCTCGGGGTGGAAGGCGACCCGCCCGTCCTTCAGGACGCCCAACGGGAGGGTGACGACGACACGGTCGGCGGTGAGGGTCTCCTCCCCTCCCGGGGCGTCCACCCGTACCGAGACGCCGTCCCGGTCGTGGGAGACCGCCCGCACCACGTGCCCCAGGCGCACGTCCAGCCCTCGGGCCAGGTGGTCGGTGATCCGCCCCATGCCGTCGGGGAAGACCACGTCGTCGCCGCTGAACTCGTGCAGCGCGCCCACGGCCTCGAAGGAGACCTCCTCGGCGTCGGCGCCGTGATCGCTCTCGACCATGCGGTGCACGATCTCCTTGGCGTCGCGGGCGCGGCCGCGCACCAGGTTCGCGTCGTAGAGGGCCTGGTCGATGCCGTGCTCCATGGACTCCTGCGCGCCCGCGCCGATGTTGTCCCAGTACATGTGCTCGTGCAGGAGGTTGACGTCCTCCATGTTGCGGCGGTGCCGGTCGAAGAGCAGCCGTCGGCCCTTGGGGTCGTAGGCGGTCTCGGTGGAGCGGTTGAACACGGCGGTGCGCAGGCCCATGTCGCGGATCAGTTCGGCCAGGGGGTTGCCCTCCTCCCCGCGCATCCAGGAGGCGCCCGCGTCGAGCGTGACGCCGTCCCACGCCCGGACCGAGTGGACACGTCCGCCGGTGCGGTCCCGCCCCTCCAGGACGGTGACGCGCTCACCGGCCCGGGCCAGGCGGTCGGCGGCGACGAGTCCGGCCATGCCCGCCCCGATGACGATGGTGTGTCCGCGTCCGGGAGCGGCCTCGCGACCGCGGGGCTCGGGGTCGGGGCGTTCCCCGGCCCCGTTCGGCTCCTCGGTGACCTCCGCGCCGACGTCCTCCTGGTCAGCCATGGCACTCCCCTCCATGTCGGTGACCGACAGTGCGACTGTATGTGCCCGGCGTGTCCGTGGCGGGGAGGACACCCCGGGACACGAGAGGACGGAGCGGTCGGAACGGAACCGGGATCGCTCACTTCCAGTAACGATCGGCGATCTTATGGTTACACTCCGGATGTCCTCCTCCCGTCTTCCGAGAGGTTTCCCGTGCGTGTCATCGCCACCACCGTCGCTTCGGCGCTCGTCCTCGTGTGCGCCACCGGCGCATCGGTGTACGCCGCTCCGCCGACCGGCCCGCCGGTGGAGACCGCTCTGGCCCCGGTCGTCGAGCTGTCGGCGGACCGGCTGGCCACCGCGGAGCTGATGGCGGCCGCCAAATGGCACAGCGGCGACCCGGTCGAGGCGCCCGAACGCGAGGAGACGGTGCTGGCCCAGGCCGAGCGATCGGCCCTCGACCTGGACGGCGACCCCGCGGCCGCGCTGACGGTCATGCGCGACCAGATCGAGGCCAACAAGGTGATCCAACGGGGCAGGCACGCCCAGTGGTACGCCCATCCCGAACAGAGCCCCGAGGGGGCGCCGGACCCGACGGGGGTGCGCGCCGAACTGGACCGGATCACCCCGGCCCTGGTGGGAGCGCTGACCGAGGCCGGGGCCGGGTTGTCGGCTCCCGACTGCGAGGCGGGACTGGACCGCAACGTCCGCCGGGTGGCGGCCGAACGCGGCCTGGACCGTCGCGGGCGCGCGGCGTTGAGGATGGCCCTGTCCTCGGTGTGCTCCTGACCGCCCACGGCCGTCCGGCCGCGGAGACCTCCGGCGCGGGCCCCTCCGGGAGCCGGTCCCGCGCGGGCACGCGGTGCGGGCCGTCCTCGACACGGGCGCCCGACCGCGAGTCGTCGCCGACCGGGCGGGTGTCGCGGCACCCCTGGTACAGGTCGTCGGTGGTGAGGGACGCGAAGGCGCGCGGGAGAGCGACCCTCGTCCCGCACCGGAGACGTCGCTCCGTATCGGGGCGGCGCATCCGCGCAGGCGAAGGCGCCCGACCGGCGGGATCCGGACGGGCGCCTTCGGGGTCGTCACCGATCCTTCGGGTCCTCTTCGTCGTCCTCGAACTCGACCCGCTCGGAACGGCGCTCGCCCGCGACGTGCTCCTCGTGGGTCACCTCGCGCTTGCGCACGTGGATCTCCTCGACCGGTACCTGGTGCTTGGTGACCACCGGGCGCTCCTCGTAGAGGGTGAAGGTCTCCTCCCCCTCCTCCATCGGGCGGTCACCCGTGACCTGGTCGGGGTCGGTGATCGGCCGGCGCTCGACCTCCAACTCCTCGTGGCCCACCGGGACGGTCGTGTCGAAGTGCTCCTTGTCGACGTGGCGGCGCATCCGCGCCTGCCCCGCCTCACGGCGCTCGACACCGATGTCGACCCGCTCCTCGGAACGGACGACGACCTCCTCGTCCTCGGCGTCCGCACGCGGGTCGGGCATGCCGGCCATACCCGGCTTGCCCTGCTCGCCCGGCCCACCCGGCGCACCGGCCGTGTCCGGCGCACCTGCCTGCGGGGAGCGCTGCGCGGGCATCCCGTGCGCGGAGTAGTACTCAAGGACCTCGCGCTCCTCCTCCGGGGAGATGTGGTCCTTGGCGTCGATGTTGGGAGCGTCCTTGACGGTGGACTTGTCGTAGGGGACCTGGATGTCCTCCTGGACCGGGCGGGCCCCCTGCAAGGGGACCAGTGTCTCCCGCATGCCGAACATGCCGGTGTTGACGGAGGCCCAGGTCGCGTCACCGGTGCGGTCGTCCAGGTAGACCCGGGAGACCTTGCCGATGGAGTTGCCCTCTTCGTCCAGCACGTGGTGCCCCACGAGTTCCTCTGCGCGGTGGTGTGCCATGTTCCTCACCCCTTCACCCGGCCGGCGGGCCGGTTACCCGCCGCGCACTTCGCCTGGCCTACCCACATTGATCAGGGGGAAGAGGGTTTTCAGTGGGACCGACCGAGAATTGGGGAGAGCTTGGCCGTGGTTGACGGGGACCGGAACAGCCCTTGGCGGGGAGCATGCGTTCGGAGCCGTGGACCGGGGCGGGCCGTGTGCGATCGGCCCGCCCCGGAAAGGCGTCAGCAGCTGTTGTCGCGGCTGTTCACCCAGGTGATGTCGCGGACGACCGTGCCGACGGCGCACGGGTTCTCGTTGAGGGCGGTGTCGACCAGGCGCAGGTTCCGGAAGGTCACCCCGGAGGTGTTGGCGAATTCGCTCCGGGCGGCGATCCGGATGTCGCCCGGCCCGGCGATGGTCCCGCCCTGCTCGGCGATGGTGACGTTGTGGCAGTTCTCCACCAGGACGGCGTTGCTCCCCGTCTGCGCGATGTCGACGCGTTCGATGACCAGGCCGCCGCTCTCCGAGACGCAGAAGATCCCCCGGCCGCCGCCGCGGGCGCGGATCTCGCCGACCCGGATGTTGACGGGGTACCCGTTGCCGACGCGGCCGTTGCGGTTGGCCGTGCGGAAGGCGGCGTACCCGGTTCCGGTCCCGGCGCCCACGGCGTCGACCAGGCCGACCGTGGCGTTGACGGTGTCGTTGAGCAGCAGGCCCGAGTAGCCGGTGTCGCGCGCGGTGACCGTGCCGATGGTCAGCCCGTCGACGCCGTAGGTCTCCACACCGTGGTTGTTCGTTCCGGAGACGTACACGTCGTCGATGCGGATGTTCCGGGCCTCGCGGACCGCGTCGTTGTCGCGGCTGTCGATGCGCATGCCCAGACCGCCCGACAGGCGCAGGTCGATCCGGCCGAAGTGGACGTCGCGCGAGGTCCGCACCCACACGCCGAAGTACGGGTTGCCGGTCAGGGACAGATGGGGAACGGCGACGTCGACGGCGTGGCGGATCCGGATCGCCGCGTTGTTCCCGGTGGGCGTCCCGGTGACGTTGATGGTGCCGCAGACCTCCAGGGAGGTGTGGCTGGGCAGGTCCAGGGAGGTGTTGGCGGGCATGGAGCCGGAGGCCCGCACCACGACCCGTTCCCGGGAGGTGCGGCCCGGACTGAGCCCGTTGACCGCCGCGCGCATGGCCGCGAGCATGTCGCCGCCCCGGTAGAGGGTGCTGCCGCCGGCGCGGGCGGTGTAGGTGGAGCCGTTCTGGGTGACCTCGGTGTCGAAGCCGCCGTCACCGCAGGCGGCGAAGGTCTCCGCGGGGGCGGCCTCCTCGACGGCGGTGAGGGCGACCGGATCGGGGTCCGGTGCGGTGAGGGTCGCGGCGCCGAAGGCCAGCGCGGCCGCGACGGCGACGCCGAGCAGGGCGCGGCGGCGGGTCCGGGGGGTAGGGGATCTCATCGGGTTGCCTTCCTTCATCGGCCCGCGAGGGAGTCGCGGACCGTGAGCGGGTGATGACAGGAGCGCTCCCAGAATCGGGAAACTAGCATGGAAAGCGCATTCCCGATACCCGTGCGATCACCGAGGGCCCGCGCCGGCGGTCACCCGCCCAGGCACCGTCCCCGTCCTGGACCATGACACGGCCCGCGCGCACCAGCGGGTGCCGGACGGGGTGAAACAGCCGCCGTGGTCGATGACCATTCCACGAAACCGGCGCCCATCGGAAGCGGATCACAGAAGGTCGCCGCACGGGGTCATTGGCGGGTCACCCCGACGGTGTGGGTGCCCTTCTTGAGGTCGCCGGTCCCGTCCACGACCAGGACCACGTCGTCGGTGCTGAGGCGGCCGATGACGTAGCCGCGCAGGTCTGCGGCCAGGGCGGTTTCGTTCAGAGCGGCCCGGTTGAGCAGGTGCTGGATCCGCTGAGGGGCCCGGTGTCCGGCGTGCTCGGCCAGGGTCCGGCAGTTCTTGCGGGTGAGTGGGGCGAGCAGGGCGCGGATCATCTGGCGGGTGGTGGTGCGGGTCTCGGGCCGGGCCGGGTACGGGTCGACGATCGTGCTGGTGGTCGCGTTCAGCAGGTGCGGCCACCGCCTCGGGATTTGTCGTCTTCACAACCATCGATGATCGGGCGGTGGCCGTTGCCGTGTCCGGAAAACGGCCATATCAGCGCGGTCGAACACCACGAGATCCCTACGAACGTGATCGTTACCGATCAAACCGGAAGTCCGACTGGAGTACCGGAAGAGGGTAACGGCCACTGTCGGAAGCGAACCCCGTATTCGAGGGACGAAAGTCCTTCTACACCGAAAACGGATGTGATTCGATGGCCCATCGCCCTTGAGAGGATGTGGTCAACTGGAGACATGAGCGATTCCGACCGCCCCACCGAGGCCCGGACGGACACACGCCGGACGAGCGTCACCGCGCTGGGTGACGCGCTCGCCGCAGCCGACATCAAACGGCTGGTGCGTGCGTCCCGCGAGGACGATGGGAACGAAGTGGAGCGGATACGGAGAAGATACACCGGCGAGTAGGTCGACCTCGGCCACAAACCCTACGGGGCAAGGCTTCATGTTAGTTTCGTGGTCCGCGATTCGCGTTCCGGAGCGGCCTGATCGGAGCACCATGGAACTGGTACTGCTGGCCAAGGACGACAAGTCGGGGGACAAGGGCTGTCCCTCCGTCTACCTCAGCGACACGGGTGAGTTCGTCGTCCAGGGGGTCGGGCTGAACGACACCGACTTCAGTGAGCTGGCCGATCCCCTGCCCGGTGAGACCGCCGTGCGCATCTCTCCCGAGATCGTCCTGGCCGCTGTGGAGGCCTACCGGCGGAGGAGCGTGTGACCCCTTCCGACGGCGGTGGTATCCGGCCCGTGGACACGGAGGAATTCGACCGGTTCTTCACCGAATGCCGCTACACCGCCTTCCGGCTCGAAACACTTCAAATCTACGACGTCGGTTATGAGGAGGAAGCGTTCCGGCGCTTTCTGGCCGACGGCCAGATCATCACCACCGACTCTCACTCGGAGTGGGCGCGCATCGTCGGTGGCGAGCGCCATTTCCGTCGTGTGCACGTGGTCATCGAACCCCTCACCGACTACCTGCGATTCGAATGCGTGTGGGCCTACCGGTCCAACGTCGAAGCCGGCGAGGACGTCAACATCCTGCCCGTCGCAGAGAACACCTGGCCCGCGGGCATCCCCCGCTCCGACTACTGGCTGTTCGACTCGCATCGCCTGGTGCGGATGAACTACGCGCCGGACGGAACCATGCTCACCCCCGAGCTGGTGACCGACCCCGGAGAGGTCGTCCTGGCCAACGCCGTACGGGACCGGGCCCTGCACCTGTCGGTCCCCTTCAGCGAATACGAGAAACGTTTCGACGCCGACATGAAACCCCTGTGACGAACTCCCACGACGACCGCACAGAGAACACCGTGTACGGCAGCCCCGAGGCCGTGGTCCAAGCGGGCACCGTCCACGGTGGCATCCACATCGCCTCCTCCCCCGGCCGCTCCGCACCGGTCCCCCGCCAACTTCCGTTGCCGGCCACCGGTTTCGTGGGCCGGACGACACATCTGCGGCGCTTGGACGCTTTGGCGGAGGAGGCGAAGGTCCGTGTCCCGGTCGTGGTGCTGTCCGGCCCACCCGGTGTCGGCAAGACCGCGCTGGCCGTTCACTGGGCGCACCGTGCCCGAGCCCGATTCCCCGGCGGCTGCCTCTACGTCGGCGTCCACGCACACGCCCCGGGCCCGCGCGCGGAGGCCGCACAGAACCTGGACTCCCTCCTGCGGGCGCTCGGCGTCCCTCCCGACCGTGTCCCTTTGGACCTGGACGGCCGCTCGGCCCTGTACCGTACCGAGACCGACGGCAAGCACCTGCTGATCGTCATCGACGACGTGCTCGGACCGGCTCAGGTGCGTCCGCTGCTGCCCGCCTCACCCGGCTGCATGGTGGTGGTGACCAGCCGTAACACGTTGTCGGGGCTCATCGCCCGGGAGGGGGCCCGACGCCTCCCCCTGGACGTCCTGCCGATGGCCGACTCCGTGGCACTGCTCCGGAACACGATCGGTCCGCGTGTGGACACCGACTCCACCACGGCGCACGAACTGGCCGAACACTGCGCGCGTCTCCCCTTGGCCCTGCGGGTGGCGGCCGAGCGGCTCATCGACCGCCCCGACGCGTCATTGAGCGATCTGGTGACCGAACTGGCCACTGAGGAGTCACGCCTGGACGCGCTCTCCGAGGAGGACGAACTGAGCGACCTGCGCGCGGTGATGAGCGCCTCCTACCGTGCCCTGGACCACGACACCGCCCGCTTCTTCCGCGCTCTGGGGCTACACCCGGGGGCCGAGTTCTCGTCCGGGGCGGCCTCGGGGCTCACCGGGGCCCGATGGGACGAGGCCCAGCGGTTCCTGGAACGGCTGACCCGCGCGCATCTGGTGGAACGCGTGCGGGAGGACCGCTACCGCCTGCACGATCTGGTACGTCTGTACGCGATCGAACGCGTCGAGGCCGAGGACGGGCCGAAGGCACGGAGTGAGGCCGTCGGCCGGGTCGCCCGGTGGTACACCCACGCCGCCGCCCGCGCCCAGGCCACCGAACACCCGCACTTCCCGGTCGTCCCCGGCGCCGAAGCCCCCGACGGCCTGCCCCTCTTCTCCTCTCCCGGTGAAGCCCCGGCCTGGTTCGAGCAGGAGCACGCCACTCTGCTCGCCGTCACGGGGTCGGCTTTCGATCACGGCCACCTCGAAACCGCCTGGCGATTGCCCGCGAGTACCTATCCGCTGTTCGAGCGACACCGGCGCTGGGAGCAGTGGTGCGCTCTGCACGGTATCGGGCTGCAAGCAGCCGAGAACGCGGGAAGCGTCTTCGGAGCGGCCCGCAACCACCTGGGGATGGGTGACGCCCAGTGGTTGTCGGGGAACCTCGACGCGGCCGTCCGTCACTACGGTGCGGCGTTGTCGGCCGGCCGAAAGGCGGGGGACCCGTGGGTGGAGGGGTTCTCCCTGCGACAGTCGGGAACGGTCCTATGGCAGCTCGGGGAACGGGGAGACGGTAGGGCGGTCCAGTACATCGAGCAGGCCGTCACGGTCTTCCGGGAGGCGGGAGAGGATCGGGGCGCGGCCATGGGGCTGCTCAGCCTCGCCGAGATCAACGCTGATCTGGGGCGGTGGGACGAGGCCTTCGGGCACTGTCGTTCGGCCGTCACGGCCTTCGAGGAGATCGGGGCCGCCTGGAGTACGGCCTGGGCACGGTGCACCCTGGGTCGCATCCTCACCGAGACCGGCCGGGCAGAGGAGGCGGTGGCGGAGTACCGGACGGCCGCACGGGAGTTCGAGGATCGTGACGATCGGGACAGCCGGGCGGTGGCCTTCATCGGCCTGGGCGAAGCCCACCTGGTGATGGGCGAACCCACTCGCACCGCTGAGGTGTGGCGAGCGGCTCTGGAGTACCTGCGCGACCACGACGATCCGCGGGCCGACCGGCTGTCGGAACGCCTGGCGGATCTGGGGTACTGAACACGTGGAAGCGGGGCCCGACCGGTATCCGGTCGAGCCCCGCTCGGTGATCAGGGTGCGGTCAGACCTTGCGCCACCGCGGGACCCAGGCGCCGTCCTCGACGACGTAGTCGCCGAACAGGGCCGGGGCCTCCTTCTGGAGGGTCTCGCCGATGAGGTGGAAGAGCAGGCGGATCTCCTCCTCCGCTCCGGGGGCGGTGCGGGCCTCCAGTGTGTGACGCAGGGTGCGCACGTTGGCGCTCCACACCAGCCCGGTGGCCACGCCCTCGGGGGCGAAACGGCGCATGAAGGAGGTCTTGTGCTTCTTCTCCGCGAACTTGACGCCCTCGTCGTCCAGGCCGAAGTGGTCGGCCATCCAGAGCTGGAACTCCTCCATCCGCTGGAGCATCTCGCCCGCGCGCTCCATCAGCTCCGGGTCGTCCTGGGCCCAGTCGGGGAACCAGAACGGCAGGTCGCTCAGGCGCACGAAGCGCAGCGACTCCTGGGAGATGGCCACGCCCGGCCGGTGCCGGATGAGTTCGTGGGTCAGGACGCGGGACACGTTGTGCAGGACGAACCCGAAGGTGACGTGCTCCAGCACCGAGCCGTGCAGGCTGGCCAGGATGTTGCCCAGGTAGGCGTCCTGGTCGGTGCGCACGCGGGTGACGTTCGGGTTCAGGCCCGGCTCCCAGGAGCGGTAGCACAGGCGCCCGGCGAACTCGGCGAGGTTCTGCGGGTCGTTGAGGTGGTCGTCGAGCTCGCCGCGGTCGAAGCGTTCCAGCCAGGACTGCCCGCCGACCTCCTTGAGATAGTCGGCGATCGCGTCGTAGTCCACCTGCGGACGCGAGATCAGTCGGACCTGCGGTTCGACCCTCTTCACTGCACTGCCTCCCGTGTCGTGGCCCCGCCCCGGGCACGCCGCTGGGCCGTGACCGGAACCGGGCACGGGGGACGTGGAACGGGGTGGGGCTGATCAGCCTTCCCCGAGGGTACACGTCCGGCCGGGTCCCACGCGGACCGAAGGCATGGGGCCGCCCCGGCGCGGTCGAGGACCGCGCCGGGGTCGTGGGGTCATCCGGCTAGATACCGAAGAAGTAGCCGGGGGTGAGGAAGAGTCCGAGCACGATGGCGATGATGCCCCAGAGGAGCTGTCCGCGCACCACGCCCAGGACGCCGACGATGAGAAGAATGATTCCGAGGATCGTAAGCAGAATACCCATGCCCCACCTCTGACCGAGAAGAAGCGGATCAAACAAGACGAAGCACCAAGAAGCTTAAAATGTTGTCGACAGACAACATTTTTCGCAGCTGAGCGGGGGCGAATGTGACCCCCGTCACACTCGCCCGCGCCCCCCTTCCCCGTCAGCCTCGGGCCAGGCGCAACGCCCGTGCGACGATCTCCTCCCCGACGGAGGCCGTGAGAATCGATTCCGGATGGAACTGGACCGCGTACCGGCGGTTCTGCCGGTCCTCGATGGCCATCACCACCGGCTCCTCGCCCTCCGCGTCGATGACGGCGGTGACCTCGTAGCCCTTCACCAGTTCGGGCAGGGCGTAGGTGGAGTGGTAACGGGCCGCCTGGAACAGACCCTCCTCCCCGAGTCCGGAGAGCAGCGCGCCGCCCAGGGCGCGGACCCGCCCCGGCTTGCCGTGCACGGGCTCGTCCAGGGTGCGCAGCTCCCCGCCGGCGTGCTCCACCATGCCCTGCAATCCCAGGCACACCCCGAACACCGGCAGGTTCCGGGTCCGGAGTTCGTCGAGCAGGGCCGACATGCCGAAGTCGACGGGCAGACCCGGGCCGGGCGAGAGCACCACCAGGTCCGGGGCCAGTCGGTCCAGGAGCGAGGGCTCGAACCCGTAGCGGACCGTGATCACCTCGGCCCCGTGGCGTCGCACGTAGTCGGCCAGGGTGTTGACGAAGGAGTCCTCGTGGTCGACCAGGAGGACCTTCATGCCCTCCCCCGGCCGCTCGTCGTCGTCCCGCGTCTTCGTGGCGCCCACCCGCGCGAGGGCGGTGTCGTCCTCCTCGCTCAGGGCGAGGGTCTCCAGCAGGGCCCGCGCCTTGAGGAACGTCTCGCGCTCCTCGGCCTCGGGGTCGGAGTCGTAGAGCAGGGTGGCGCCCACCCGCACCGCCGCGACGCCGTCGCGGATGTGGGCGGTGCGCAGCGTCAGCCCGGTGTTCATGGCGCCGTTGAAGTTGATCACCCCGACCGCGCCGCCGTACCAGCGGCGGGGGCTGGTCTCGTGCTGCTCGATGAAGCGCATCGCCCACGTCTTGGGGGCGCCGGTGACGGTCACCGCCCACATGTGGGTGAGGAAGGCGTCCAGGGCGTCGAACTCCCGGCGCAGGGTGCCCTCGATGTGGTCGACGGTGTGGATGAGCCGGGAGTACATCTCGATCTGGCGGCGACCGATGACCCGGACGCTTCCGGGTTCGCACACCCGCGACTTGTCGTTGCGGTCGACGTCGGTGCACATGGTGAGCTCGGACTTCTCCTTGACGGAGGAGAGCAGCTCCTGGATGTTCTCCGCGTCGCCCAGGGCGTCGTCGCCCCGGCGGATGGTGCCGGAGATGGGGCACGTCTCCACCCGCTGGCCGGTTCCGGGGTCACCGCTGACCCGCACGAACATCTCCGGGGAGGCGCCGACCAGGTACTCGCCCCCGCCCAGGTTGAAGAAGAACTCGTAGGGGGCGGGGTTGCGCTCGCGCAGCAGCTCGTAGAAGCGGGCCGGCGAGGAGCAGCGGGCGTAGGTGCGGTGTCCGGGGACCACCTCGAACAGGTCGCCGCGCCGGAACCTCTCCTTGGCGTGGGCGACGACGCGGGCGTAGGAACCGGGCTCGGGGTCCTCGGGGACCTCCCCGGCGACGACCGGCGGGGTGGGCGCGGTCAGCCGGTCCAGTCCCCGGGTCCGGGCCTCGGGCCGGCCGGGGCCGGCCGGGACGGCGAAGTCGTAGGTGTAGCGCACGCACGTCTCGCGCTTGCGGTCGCGCACGACGATCGCGTCGGGCAGGTGCAGGACCAGGTCGCGGTCGATGGGGTCGCGGTCGATGTGCCGCTGGATGGGTTCGAACTGGAAGGCCAGGTCGTAGCCGAAGGCGCCGTACAGGCCCAGGTTGCCGTCCTCGGGGGCGCTCAGGACGTCGACGACGGCGCGCAGGGCGGTGAAGACGCTGGGACGGCGGCTGCGCTCCTCCTCGGTGAAGAAGACTCCGGGGTCGGGTTCGGGGACGGTGACGGCCGCGTGGTCGGGTCCGCTCTCGAAGTCGACACCGGTGGTCTCCAGCGCGTCGGCGATGACCGGGAGCAGCACGCGGCCGCGTTCGTTGAGGGCGGTGGCGGTGACGCGACGGCCGCGGGTGGTGAACTCCAGGCACGGGTCGACGTACCCCAGGTGCCAGCGGTCGTAGCGGCCCGGATACTCCATACCGGAGGACAGGACACCGCCGCGACGGTACTCGACGTCACGGACGAGGTCGGTGAGGATCTCCGGATCGCAGGGGGTGGCCTGGCGGTGGACGGTCACGCCGCCCCGGGTGCGGTACGTGGTGGTCTGTGCGTCGCTGGATGTCACGGCCGGTCCTTCTGGCGCTGGTCGGGGTGGGTCACACCGGCCGGGGGCCGTGAAACGGAAACGACCGCCGGTCCGGGGCGGTCGCTGCGAGAGATACGCGAAACATCGACGCCGCCTAGAGGCGGCGCCACCACTGGGCCTGAACGGAGGTGTTTCGCATGGGGCAGAGTGTAGCGGGTGCGGGGGCGCCTGAGGAGCCTTCGGGGAAAGTCCGCGTGATCCGTGTCGGCGTCGCCGGGAGGGGAACGGCCGAGCGGGGCGCTCTCACCCGCCCCGTCCATGCCGGGGGCCACGGCGTGCTACGGTGGGAAACTCTGCACGCCAAGGACCAAGAAAAATCTTGTCCTTAGCGCTTAGCCTATCAGAAGGATGCCCGTGGGTCAATCCGACACCTCCGGAACGGTCTCCCCCGAGCGCGCCGCACTGGCCGCCGAACAGGGGCGGGTCGACGCGATGTACACGCGGCTGGACGAACTGCGCGACCGCACCGCGCACCGGCTCGCCGCCGCCCACCTCCAGGAACGCTCCGGTTTCGCCGCCATCGTGGAACGCGAGTCCCGCGCGTACGAACACGCGCGGGAGCGCGCCCGCCTCGGTTCGGTGGAGGAGGGGCTGTGCTTCGGCCGGATCGACATCGTCCACGACGACGGCCCCGAGGCCCGCTACATCGGTCGGATCGGCCTGCGCGACGCCGAGTACGAGACCATCCTCGTGGACTGGCGGGCCCCGGCCGCCCGCCCCTTCTACGCCGCCACCCCCGGCGACCCGCAGGGGGTGACCCGCCGACGCCACCTGCGCGTGCGCCGCCGACGGGTCGTCGGCCTGGACGACGAGGTGTTCGACATCGACGGGCTCGGCGCCGACGACCGCCGCCAGCTCGTCGGTGAGGCCGCCCTGCTCTCGGCCCTGCGCAGCGGCCGTACCGGCCGCATGGGCGACATCGTCGCCACCATCCAGACCGAACAGGACCGGGTGATCCGGGCCCGGCTCGACGGCGTGCTCGTGGTCCAGGGCGGGCCCGGCACCGGCAAGACCGTCGCCGCCCTGCACCGCGCCGCGTACCTGCTCTACACCCACCGCGACCTACTGGAGCGGCGCGGCGTCCTGGTGGTGGGACCCAACCCGGCGTTCCTGCGCTACATCGGCGACGTCCTGCCCTCCCTCGGGGAGACCGACGCGGTCATGAGCACCCTCGGCGGACTCTTCCCCGGGGTGTCCGCCCACCGGCACGACCCGTACCCGGTGGCGGCGCTCAAGGGGGACACCCGCGTCGTCGGTCTGCTCCGGTCCGCCGTCGCCGACCGACAGCGCACCCCGCGCGAGGCGTTCGGCGCCGACGACCTCGTGGTGGAGGTCGACGGCACCACCCTCACCGTGCCCGGATCGATCTGCGCGCACATCGTGCGCACCGCGCGAGGGCTGCGCCTGGGGCACAACGTCGCCCGCAGGTACACCGTCACCGAACTCCTCTCCGCGCTCGCCCGAGCCGAGGCCGAGGCCCTGGGCCGCCCGTTCCAACGGGAGGACGTGCGGTTCGTCCGCGAACGCCTGTGGTCCGAGGACCCGGTGCGCGACGCCGTGGACGCCCTGTGGCCGGTGCTGACCCCGCAGGCCCTGCTGAGCGGTCTCCTCACCGACCGCGACGCGCTGTCCCGGGTCGGCGCCCGGGCCGGGTTCTCCCCCGACGAGGCCGCCCTGCTCCACCGTCCCGCCGACGCCGACTGGACGGTCCAGGACGTGCCGCTGCTCGACGAGGCGGCCGAACTGCTCGGCCGCGACGACGGCGGGCGCCGCGCCCGCGAGCGCCGTGCCGCCGCCGAGCGCGCCGAGGAGGAGCGCTACGCCCAGGGGGTCCTGGAGTTCACCGGCCTGGCCGACGAGGGGGTGATGGACGCCGCGACCCTGGCCGCCCGCCACCGCCACGACGGCACCGGCCTCACCACCGCCGAACGCGCCGGCGCGGACCGGGAGTGGGCCTACGGGCACGTCATCGTCGACGAGGCCCAGGAGCTCTCCCCCATGGCCTGGCGCACGGTGATGCGCCGGGTGCCCACCCGCTCCCTGACGGTCGTCGGCGACCTCGCCCAGACCGGCAGCGCCGCCGGGGCGGTCTCCTGGACCGGGGCGCTGGAACCGTACGCGCGCGGCAAGGTGCACGTGGAACGGCTCCGGGTGAACTACCGCACGCCCGCGCCGATCATGGAGGTCGCCGCCGACGTGCTGCGCGAGGCCGCCCCGGACGAGGAGCCCCCGGAGTCGGTGCGCGAGGACGGCGCCCCGCCGCGCGCGGTGCCCCTGCCCGCCGACCTGGACGGGCTGGCCGCGCTGGTGGACGGGGAACGGGTCCGGATCGGCGAGGGCACGGTCGCGGTGATCACCGCCGACGACCGGGTGGCGGCGGTACGGGCGGCCCTGCCGACGGCCGCCCGCGCCGAGGACCTGGAGAAGCAGGTGGTGGTGCTGACCGCCACCGAGGCCAAGGGGCTGGAGTTCGACGCGGTGGTGGTCGTGGACCCGGAGGCCCTGCTGGCGGCGCCGCGCGGTGCCAACGACCTGTACGTCGCCCTGACCCGCGCCACCCGCCGCCTCATCGTCGCCCACATCGGACCGCTCCCCGCCGTCCTGGGGAGGCTGGCCGGCTGAGGCGACGGCCCGGTGAGCGGCGTGGGGAAGGGAAGCCGCCGGTCCGGGCACCGCAACCTCGCCGGTCCGGCCCCGGACGCGGAGGCCGGCGGTCCGGCCGCCCTGGTCCGGGCCGGCGGCCTCACCGAGGGCGCCCCACCGGAACGGTTGTCGGAACACCTGGACGGCTGCGGGGACCGGGATCTCCTCGGCCTCCTGGCCCGCCGGCCGGTGGGCGCCGGCGCCGGCGCGGGGTGAGAGCCCGGACCGGTCGGCCCCGGAGCGTTCGGTGGGCCCTGGAAGGTTCGGTGGGCCCGCCGGGAAGCGGTCACCAGCCCCCGTCGGGCACCGACTCCCGGAGCCGGGGGAGAGCGGCCTCCCACACCGTGGTGAACCACACCGAGAACGGTGCCTCGGCTCGCAGCCGTTCCAGTTCTCCGGGGGTGACCGCGCGGACCTCCGCCACCTCCCGGGGGTCGGGGCGCGTCGGCCGGTCGGCGCGGCCGACGAAGAGGTGGTTGTACTCGTGCTCCACCAGCCCCGACTCCGGGTCGGGGTGGCGGTAGGTCACCGTGCCGGCCTCCCGGAGCAGGGCGGGCGCCATCCCGAGTTCCTCGCCGACCCGTCGAACGGCGGCGATGAGCGGCCGTTCCCCGGGAAAGGGGTGGCCACAGCAGGTGTTGGACCACACACCGGGCGAGTGGTACTTGTCCAGGGCCCGGCGCTGGAGGAGCAGTCGGCCGCGGTCGTCGACGAGGAAGACCGAGAAGGCCCGGTGCAGGGTGCCCGGCGCCCGGTGCGCCGCCAGTTTCTCGGCGGTGCCCGTGGTGGCCCCGTGCTCGTCGACCAGTTCGAGCATGATCGTGTCGGCGGGCGCCGGCGCGCGCTCGGGCGGTGCGGTTCTCGCGGTGTGGGACATCGCCGTCCTTCGTGCGTACGGGTGGTGACTGCCGTGTGCGGCGTCGGGGCCGTGCCCGCGGACGGGCACGGCCCCGGGTGCTCAGATGCGGTCGGCCGCGATGAGCAGGTAGTGGAAGCTGCGCTCACGGTAGGCGGTCAGGAAGGGCTCCTCGACGCCGGTGGCGACGGAGGAGTGGGACCGCAGCTCCCAGTAGGGGATGGTGGCGTCGGTCAGGTCCACCACGGAGATGGGGACCAGCCCGTTGGCCGCCATCGCCTTGAAGTAGGCGCTGCGCGGATGGATGTTGCACGTGTAGTGCTCGTCGATGCGGCTGACCGCCTTGGAGCGGCCGCCGGTCACGTCGTTGTAGCAGCCGGTGATCGTCACGTAGCGGCCGCCGTGGCGGAGCAGGCGGGCGTGCTCGGCGAAGAGCTCGAACAGGTCCACGTACATCGTGGACTCGTTGTTCCAGCTCGCGCTGAGCGACCCGGTCTCCAGCCCGGTGTCGAGCATGTTGCGGAAGTGGAAGCGCACCCGGTCGTCCACCCCGCGCTCGCGGGCCTGGGCGTTGCAGAAGTCCACCTGCTTGCGGGAGATGCTCACCCCGTCCACGGAGCAGCCGAACCGGGCGTTGGCCATGAAGCTCGTCCCGCCCCGCCCGGATCCGGTGTCCATGATCCGGTCCTCGGGCCCCAGCGGCCCGAGGTGATCGAGCAGCAGCTCGGCCTGGGCCGTCTCCAGGCGGTGCATCTCCTCGATGACGCGCTGGTCCCGGGTCTCCTCGGGGCCCTCCAGGACGGAGGGGTCGTAGTCCCCCACCCCGTAGTGGTGGTGGTACAGGCCGTCCACGTCGCCGAGGCGGATGTTGACCGGGTCCTGTTCGGCGTTCCAGTAGGCGGCCACCGATTCCTGGTAGGCGGTGCGCAGGACCTTGTCCGCGGTCGAGGGCATGGTGTCGGTCATCGAGAGGAACTCCTTGTCGTCATGGTGTGCGCGGGCCGACCCGGGGGCCGGTCCCGTGGAGCGTGCGCTCGGTTCAGGCCTGAGCGGTCCGGTGATAGCGGGCGGTGCTGGCGTGCCACTCCCGGCTGCCGCCCATCCAGGCCCACAGGCCCCAGAGGAATCGGCCCAGTTCCGGGGGCCCGGTGGCGGCCAGTGCGGCGGCCTCGGCCTCGAAAACGTGCATGAGCTCGTCGTGGATCGCGACGGTGCGCTCCATCGCCTCGCGGGGCGAGCAGCCGTCCTCGGTCTCGATGAGGCGGGGCAGGCTGAAGTCGTCGACGTCCTCCTTGCCCATGGAGTAGAGGTCGTTGACGATGACGCTGGCGGACCCGGCCAGGGTGAACACCCGCCGGACCTCGGGCCGACCGAACTGCTCGGCGGGCAGCTCGTATCCGGCCACCGGGTCGATGAGGGCCATGCACGGCACGAAGCTGTTCTCGTGCCGGTGCATGAGGAACTCCCAGACCGGCGGGCGCTGCCCGGTGGTGTACCAGACGCCTTCCTGGTTGTAGGCGACGAACATGATGGCCAGTTCGTGCCGGAGCCTGCGCACCTGCTGCCAGGTGGCGTACCTGCCCAGGTTCTCGATACTGGAGCGCAGGGCCACCGCGACGGGGTCGGCCCGCACGACCCGTTCCAGTTCGGGGGCGTAGCGGCGCGGCAGGTGCGCCTGGTCGATCACCGAGTGGGCGATGGCCAGGCGCTGCCCGAGCAGGTCGTGCCGGGCCTCCTCGACCTCCCCGTCGACGTAGTGGTCGTCCACCGACCACTCCGCGAGGGCGCACTTGGCGGCCGCCAGCAGCCGGTCGGGGTCGTCGGTCTCGGGGTGGGCGAGCATGATGAGCCGCCCGAACCCGGCGGCCCGCACCCGGTCGAGCTGACCCGGGTAGACGCCGACCTCCTCGGCCCAGGCGACGAGCCGGTCGTCCACCTCGTCGCCGAGCGCGGGGTCGTCGCGCACCGCCGGAGGGCAGTACAGGACCGGCACGGGGTCGGCTCCCCCGCCCGCGACCCGTGACCCGGCCACCTCGGTCCCCACCGATCCCGAGGACGGGAGCGGGCCCGGCGGGTGGACCGGCAGGGACGGGGTCCCGGTCCCCGCGCCGTTCGGCGCGGGGCCCCGGCCGGGCATCGGCAGCTCGGCGGGGCCCGGACGTCTGGGGTCGCGCAGCAGCGCGTCGACCAGCGCCGCCGTCTCGGGGGCGGCGGGCGCCGCGAACATCCTGGACAGCGATGACACCGTCTCACCCCTCCTTCGTCGGTGTCGTCTCGGGCGATGCGTCAGGCACGCGGCTTGACCTCGATGTTCTCCAGGATCCCGACCGCGTCGGGCACCAGGATCGCGGCCGAGTAGTAGGTGCTGACCAGGTAGGAGATCACCGCCTTGTCGTCGATGCCCATGAACCGGGCGTTGAGGCCCGGCTCCACCTCGTCGGGCAGCCCGATCTGGTGGAGGCCGACGACGCCCTCGTTGTCCTCGCCGGTGCGCACCGCGATGATCGAGGAGGTCCGGTGCTCGGTGACGGGGATCTTGCCGCAGGGCAGCAGCGGGATGCCCCGCCAGGCGGGCAGCCGGTTGCCGTTCACCTCGGCGGTGTCCAGGGCCAGACCGCGCTTGTTGCACTCCTTGGCGAACGCCGCGATCGCCTTGGGGTGGGCGTACAGGTACTGGGTGTTGCGGCGCATCGTGATGAGGTCGTCCAGGTCGTCCGGGGTGGGCGGACCCTCCTGGGCCTGGATGCGCTGGCCGAAGTCGGCGTTGTTGAGCAGACCGAAGTCCGCGTTGTTGACCAGCTCGTGCTCCTGGCGCTCGCGCAGGGCCTCGATGGTCAGCCGCAGCTGGTGCTCGGTCTGGTTCATCGGCTTGTTGTAGAGGTCGGCGACCCGGCTGTGGATGCGCAGCACGGTCTGGGCGACGCTGAGCTCGTACTCGCGGGGGTGGAGCTCGTAGTCGACGAAGGTCTGCGGCAGCTCGAACTCGCCGAGGTGGCCCGAGGCCAGCTCGATCTCGGCCTCGCCGTACTTGTTCTGGCTCTGCTGCGGCAGGGATCCGAACAGCTCCACGTGGAAGCTCAGCGACTCGGAGCGGTCCAGTGCGGCCGCGAACTCCTGCTTGGTCAGCGAGAGCACCAGACCGGCGGTGTCGGCCCGGGCGGTGAAGTCCCAGGTCGGGCAGTCCTCGACCAGGTGCTCCTCACCGAACTGGTCACCGTCGGCGAGCACGCCCAGCCGTTCGCTGGCCCCGTAGTGGCCGGTCGCGATCCGGCTCACCCGGCCGTGCACGATCAGGTACAGGCGGTCGGCCGGGTCGCCCTCGGAGACCAGGACCTGGCCGGGCTCGATCTCGTGCTGGGTGAAGCGGTCGGCGAGGTCGGTGAGCACCTCCTCGTCGTCGAAGCCGCGCAGCAGCGCCAGCTCGCCGAGTTCACGGGGGATGACCTTGACCTGCGATCCCGTCTGGTGGAACTCGATGCGGCCGTCGCCGAGTGTGTAGGACAACCGACGGTTGACCCGGTAGACACCGCCCTCGGTCTGCACCCAGGGCAGGGTCTTGAGGACCCAGCGGGAACTCTTGCCCTGCATCTGGGGGGCGGATTTGGTGGTGGTCGCCAGATTCCGCGCGGCCGCGGTGCTCAGGCTCTTCTGCTGACCGGTACTCACCTCGGGGGCTTCGGTCGACATCGGCCGTACATCTCCTGTGTGTCGTGTGCAGAACCCGTTCCGCGCACCCGAAAGGGACCCGGAAGAGGGAGGGGAAATCGCGAATCGGACATCCATCGCGATTCGGAAGCGATTTCCGAGCACACGACGCCGACCACGAAAGCGCTGCTCACACTAGGGGCACAGAAGTGGTGACCGCAAGGAGAAAGCCGAATTCACCGGCCAATCACCATGATCCACCATCCCATAACACAAAAATACTAAGACCCTTAAAAATAAACCTTCGGATGCATTTCCGCGACCCATATCACACGCCTGCCCGAAAGATCATGAAATTTCATCCCCGGACCATCGGCCCCTTCAGAACGACATAAGGAATGAGGCACACGAAAAGCGGCGGAATCGCTCTGAGGGCGCGGCCGCCGCACCGGGTCTCGGTCCCGTTGGAGTGCGGGTTCCGGCCATCCGGTCGCGCGGGGTCTCAGCAGCGGATCGCGACCGGTCCCCCCGCCCCGTCGAGCTGCGGGGGATCGGGGTGGGACCCGGCCGCCCCCGTGGCGACGCGGTGGGCGCTCCACGCCGCCGCGGTCGCGTCGAGGACGTCGACGAGGGGGACCGAACCCGCCTCCGCGAGGTCGTCGGGGGGCAGGATCCCGGCGGAGTCGAGCAGGCGGCGGCGTTCCGCCTGGCCGTTCCAGGTCTTCTTGGACCACCGGAGGGGGCGGCCCGCCATCACCCGGAACGAGAGCTCGGGGTGGACCTCGTGCAGCTCCGGCACACCGGCTTCGCGCAGGGCGTCGGCCTCCAGGATCCTCGGGAACAGGGCGTGGGACTGGCGACTGAGGCCCTTCCCCGTCAGCTCCCTGCACAGGGCGTTGGCGGCCTCGTAGCCGTCGGCCTCGACGACCCGTCTCGGCGGTATCCGGAAGACACTGGAGGCGTGCCCCTTCAGAAGCGCCGACACCAGCCCGTCGCACTCGCGCCACCCGTGATCGACCAGGCCCAAGGGGATGTCGACCGCGACGGTCCCGGCCATGGAGGTCGCTTCGGCCAGGGTCGGACAGAACCGGGCCCCGTCGAAACGCCCGTCCACGAGACGGACCGCCACCCAGCCCTTCGGACACCCATCGATCCCCACCACGTCCATGCCACCAGTGTGGACGCCCGGATCGCGACAGCGCGTCAGCCACGCCCGGCGGATCCGAGGGCGGGAACGCGGAAGAATCGGACGGGCCCGGAAGCACCGCCCGCCGGGGCGGGCGCGAGCGCCCGGCGAGGGCACGGGGCGCCGGCCCGTCGGCCGACGCCCCCCGAAGCGTCAGGTGCCCTGGATGCGCCCCGCCGATCCCGAAGCGCTCACTCCCGGGGACGTCGCGCGGGGTCGAGCAGGTGGATGAGGATCCGCGCGGGGCCGTCGACGGGGGAGACGGCGTGCGGGACGCCGGCTGCGACGTGGATCATGCCGCCCGCACCCAACCCGTACTCCTCCCCCTCCACCGCGAAACGCACCGTTCCCTCGATGACCTGCACGACGATCGGCGAGGGGGCTCGGTGCTCGGTCAACTCGGCGTCCAAGGCGAGGTGCATGATCCGCACGTCCTCGCCGGCGAACAGCCGCTCGGGCGCGACGCGCCCCTCCTTGAAGGGATTGCGCTCGCGCAACCGATCGATCCCGGTGGCGATGAGGGTCACCGGTGAACCGTCCCCGACCATGTCGTTCCTCCGCCCGCTCGTATGCCTCCAGGGTTCCACACCGGCCTCGGAAAGCGGGAAGGCCCGCCCGTCGCCGGACGGGCCCTCGTCGGAGCCTGGGTCAGGTGGCGCCGATGGCGCCGCACTCCTGCTCGTCCATGTCGCGGGCGGCCTCCAGGTCGTAGGGATCCCCCTCGATCCACCCCTTGGGGCGTTCGCCCTCGGGCATCTCGTCGGGGTAGGCGGGCGTGAAGGTGTACTCGTCCCACAGGCAGTGGGCCGGGCCCGCCGAGCGCCACCAGTTCGGCCAGGCCTCCCAGCGGCCGTCACCGAGGTCGTAGAAGGACACCTCGCCGTAGTGCGAGGTGACCAGCCGCACCGACACCTTCTCCCCCGGTCGGGCGACCGGGTGCACGATCGTGTACTCGGTGCGCACCGCCAGGTAGTCCCACCCGGTCTCGTCCTGGGCCGTCTCGGCCCACATCCGGCCCTTCACCTTGACCACGTCACCGATGGGTTCGGCGGTGCCGGGCGTCAGGTGGAAGAGCAGGGAGCGGGTGTCGAGGGCGGGGTCATCGTGTCCGGCGTTCTCCTGGTACCAGTCCCGGGCCTGTCCGGTGAGCAGGGACCGGAAGCGCATGTCGTCGCCCTCGAAGACGGAGGTCCGATCCAGGTAGACGGCGTCCAGGAACGCGCCGGTGACGTCGTAGGCCTCTTGGACCCGGTCGGCGGGGTACTCCCCGATCCCGGCCGCCTCGGGCACGACGAACTCCTCGTCGTACCCCTCGGCCTCGGTACCGCCGAACGGGTCGTCGCGGTCGATCTCGTCATAGGTGATCGGGACGCCGGTGACGTCGCGGACGACATCGTTCAGCAGGTTCTCGGCGGGGGCACAGGCGGTGAGGGTCGACGCGGCGACCAACGCCGCGCACAGCGCCGCACGCGGGGTCAGGGGCATGGGGGATCCCGTCTTCACTTGTCCATCAGGGGATATGCGAACTTCGCACAGTTTTACCCCATTCCTCCGACAGGTCGGCGCCCCGGTCCCCGCTTCGTCCCTATGTGCCGCGAGCGCGGGAAAACCCCTTTCCCCGATTCCGGGCCCAGGGGTAGGTTCGCCCGGAGACGGACCACCGGAACCCCTCCGGAGCCGAGGAGCTGAGGGAGCGCATGCGCACGAGCCCGACCCGCCTGCCCGCCCCGCTCAACGCGGTGGTGTGCGAGCTGGTGCTGATGGCGGCCCCGGAGCGCCGCACCGTCCCGGGCCGCTGCACTCGGCCCGGGTGCTCGTGTTCGGGCTGGTGCGCCCGGTTCCCCAGGGGCCGAGGACGCCCCGAACACACCCGCAGAACCGCCACCCGCAGGAGCACGCGCTCCCCGGCCCTGCTCCACCGCACCCCCACCGGCCGCTCCCGCCACGCCTGACCGCGACCTCGGCGCCGAACTCAGAACAACATGCCCGCGCCTTCCTCGGTGGCCGCGTCGTCGAGGCCACCGCAGAAGCCCGCTGCCGTGTCATTACCGACCGGGCCGGTGTCCCAGGTGCCCGTGTCCCTCCCCGCATCGTTCACAGGGGCAGCCTGCGAAGCGCCGTCGACCGTTTCGATATCCATCCCGGGAACCGCACCCACCGTGGTGTCATGGAGCCATGACCTCCCTCACCCGTGAATCCCTCCGTGACATGGCCGGACACACGTCCTTCGACCGCGGCATCGACTACCTGGACCGGGTGTCCGGCCTCCTCCACCAGGGCGACAGCGTACGGGCCACCGTGTCGGGCACCCGCCGCTACCGCGTGGAACTGCGCACCGGACGGCGGTTCTCCTGGGACTGCACCTGCCCGTGGGCGCAGGAGGGCAACTGCTGCAAGCACGTCGTCGCGGTGGCCCTGGTGCACCTGTACGAGCAGGAGCACGGGTCCACGGCGCCCGCCGTACCCGACCCCGAGGACTACCTGCGCTCCCTGGACCGGGAGGAGCTCCTCTCTGCCCTCCTGGCCGAGACCGACCGCTCCCCCGCACTCGCCCTGGACCTCCAGATGCGGGCCGCCGCCTCCGCCGCAGACCTCGACGCCCTGCGCGTCCTCTTCGACGGGGCCCTGCGCCTCACCGACACGGTCCCCTGGGAGCAGGCCGCCGAGTACGCCCGCGCCGTGCGCGGCGCGGCCGACGCCGTCGACCTCCTGGCCTCGTCCGGGCGCGTCGAGGAGGCGATGGAGCTGACCGACCTGCTGCACTCCCTCACCGACGAAGCCGAGGACATGGTCGAAGACCCCGACGGCGAGGTCGTCGCCGCTCTGGAACACCTCCGCGGATCCGGCGGATTCTGACCCCGCCCGCCGCGACCGGCCTCAGAGGAACCGGTAGTGGGCGTAGACCCTGTTCACCTGCCCGGTCCAGAAGTTCAGCCTCTGGGCCGGGGAGGCCTTGGGGGTCAGCAGCCCCTTCTCCGCCGCCAAGGCGTAGAAGCCGGGGCCGGGGTCGTTCCCGCCCTGGTAGAGGGTGATCGCCGAGATCATGGCACCGACTTCGTCAAGGGTGCGCTCCACCGCCTCCCCGAGCAGGCGGCCCACAGCGGCCCGATCGTCCGGCTGGGAGAAATCGAAGGGGCGCTGTCCGGTACGCACCACGAGCGCGCGGTTCACCTCGGTGTAGGTCACGACCGCACCCGCCCGCGCACGCTCCTCCAGCAAGTGCACGGTCGCGTCGACCAACTGCTCCCACTCGACAGCGGTCTTTCCGTACACGCTTCCTCCGTCGCGTCGGTGCACTGCCGTGAACCGGCGGCCGGGGGGCCGCACGGTGGCGCGAATGTATCCGAGCCCCGCGAGCCGCTCCAGAGTCTTAGGTCCGGAAAGCGACGGACCGCCGCGCACGTACGGCGGTCACCGCGCCCCGGCGCTGACCAGACCGAACATGACGGCGATCAGCACGGCGGCCCACGGCCCTCCCAGGAAGCGCAGCGGTGCCCCGATGAGGCCCACCACCAGGTTCGCCACGATCGCTCAAGCCGGTGCGCCGGGGATGGAAAGACTCAAGGCGGCCGGCAGAACGATGGCCAGAATCCCGAGAAGATCGGCCCTGGCCAGGCCCACCGCCCTCCTGGCGGTCCGACCGTCCGGTTCCGGGTCCGTTCCAGACCCAGGAATCCGGTCCGACTCGCCCTCGGCCTCCGTCACGACCGCCGTCGGCCGCAGCGCCCCTCCCCTGGGAAGGACCTCGGTGGCCCCTTCCTGTTCCTGCCACCTGCCGCCGGCGTTCCCGCCGCCCAGCCCCCTCCAGCCGGTAGGGGCCGATCCGGTCCGGGTCGCCGTCGCTGTAGGGGATCCGCTCCTCGGTCGCCCCGATGATCCCAGAACCCCCACCGGCACGGCATCCCTGCGCCGTATCCGGCCACCACCCGGCGGCCCGACGGAACGCCGGCTCAGACGAACCCGGCCACACGGTCGTAGAAACCGCCGGGGGTGTACTCCAAGAGCAATACCGCGCCGGGAACGGCCTGGAAGGCCGCCGGGCCGGTGGCCTCCTCCGCACGCCAGACACTGATGAGGGCCGCTGTTTCCACGTGCACCGGTGAAGCGATCCTCTCCGAGGGTTCCCCTTCTTCCCACGGGAAGACCACCAGTTCCGGCGCGGCCCCGCGTTCGCCCCACTCCAGGTGAACAAGCGTCTCCTCCAACGGCAGCAGCGCGTCGAGCCTGGCATTGTCGATCGGCACCGTCTTCAGCACCTCGCCGGAGAAGTCCCGCAGTTCGTACCAGGCCCGTGTCTTCCCATCGGTGTCCTCGGTGCGCCTGACCACATAGCCGTCGGAGAGCACCCGCACGGTGTCGGCTCCCGTCTCGTTCGGCAAGGAGTCCGTCAGCACCTGACCGGTTCGGGTGTCGATCACAACGGTGCCTCGCTGACGGGCCAGGTTCTGCAAAACCGCGATCTGTCCCACCACGGCGAAGGTCTCCCTCTCCGGGCCCTCGTTCTCGCTGAACTCGCTGCTGTAGTCCTCCCCCGGAACCAGACGCCACTGCTCCTGCCCTGAAGAGGCGTCCAGGCTCACCATGGCCGAGGTGCCGCCGGAACAACCGAAGACCACGACCACACCCGTCGGGGTGAGGAATCCGTCCTCGATGCCGGTACCCGCCGAACCGTCCGCACACAGGAGGGGGCCCGCCGTCCACCCCTCGTCCTGCTCGGCCCAAGGACGCAGGCGCACTTCCAGGCCAGAACCGGGGTCCTCGGTGGCCGCGACCATGCCGGTGTCGGCCACCAATCCCACACCTGACAACTCCAATCCACTGCCGCCGTCCGTGTCGTACTCCCTGGTGTCCAGTTCCTCGCCCGTGGACGAGTTCAACAGCACCAGGGTCCCCTGTGCGATCACCGCTACGGCGGCCCCGTCAGGGGAGGTCGCGGCGTCGGCCTCCGCGCCCGGAAGACGAAACGTCCACACTTCTTCGCCCGTCACCGGGTCCAGGGCCACCACGCCATCGGTCAGGCGCAGGACGGCACCTGTGGGAACGGGGAGGACCTCCTCCACCCCCACTGCCCGGGGGCCTTCCCACGTCCATGCCGACTCGGAGATGCTGCCCGGAACGGCACGCTCCTCCAGAGGATGCTCGGCGACCTCGTGAAGCCCCTCCGAACCCGAACGGGCTTCCCCTGGTTCACCTCCGGGCATGGACGAACATCCGCTCACCACGGTGGCGAAGGCCACGGCGATGACCGTAACGGTCCTACTGGTCGTCACGGACCACGTTTCCACGAGCAGGGACGAAAAAAAGCGTTCACGCATCAGTCTTCCGAACCGGAGGCATCATAGTTCTCGTCCATTCTTCCACGCTCAGTGTTGTAGGCTTTCACGTACTCTTCCAGCGCATAGTCGAGGTCGTACCCGGTGGCACCCCACAGATCCGACTCGATTTCTCGCCATGCTTGCCTGATCACGGTCCTGGACTCGTCACCTTCCAGATCCCAGTCACTGGCTCGAGGAGGAATATGAGACCCCGCGTCCGTGTCCACCACAGGGGATCCATTGGTCCCCTCGAGATACCTGAGCCTTTCGAGCAGGTCCGGATCCTGCGCGGCCAGTTCCCGCATAGCCGCGATCTTGAAGGTCTCGTTGATCTCCCACTCCCCCTTCCAGGCGTCATCGACCTGGAGTTCGGCGGGATAAGAGCTCGCGTCGAAACCCTCCTTGATGCCGATCTTGACGACCTCGGCCACGAGACCGCTTCCCCTGTAGGGGGCCTCCGCCAGTGCGGCACCGACGATGTCCGCGGCGTAGCCGGTGACCTTGTTCCTGTAGTTGGCGTCCTCAGAACTCTTGTCGAATCTGATCTCGGCTTCCTCGAAAAGCGCTGAGTCGACCAGGCCGCGAAGGGTACCCGCTGTTTCCGCCGGCGCATCATCGATATGGTCCTGGTTCGCGAAGAACTCGTAGAGCTTCTCCTCCTCGAACGCCAGGGTTTCGGCGTAGATCCGAGAAGCGGCGTCTTCATCGCCCATGATGAGGCGAACGAAGTCCTCACGGTCGCCGGGGGTGAGCTGCAAACCGTCGCTCCTGGTCCACTGAGATTCGCGTTGGTCCTCCGGAATACCTTCCGTCCCGCTGGGAGTCCCGTAGCCCGAACCGAAGTCGTCGATGTAGGCACTGAAGAGCTCGGACCATGCCCAGGCCAACTGTGGATTCACGTGACCTGCGGAGGCGTTTGCCCATTCGGTCTCGACAACGCTGCCGTCAGGACCCACGACCTCGCCGGCCACGGAGTAACCCGTCCCGGCGAGGGCGTCGCTGAAGGCAGGGTCTCCGAACAGCTGCATGAGAGCGGCCATCGCCTCGCCCGCCCGCTCCGCCTCGGCATCGTCTCCGTGAGCCTGCTCGGCGATCCAGTCGGTCAGCCTGCCCGCGCTCTCGCCCTCGTCCCCCCAGTCATAGGTGTAGATACCGCGCAGGGTCATCTCCGGGTCAAGGCCGTGGTCCGGGTGCTCGTACTGTCCTTGGCCGGTGAGAATCGCGTGCATGGCGTCCTCATTGCGCGAGGCGACCTCCACAAGTCTCTCGAAGTACGTGGACCCCATCGATGGGGGATTGCTCGGCCCGGTGATGTCCAGTACGTGACCGACCGTCTGCGCCAGGTTAACGGAGAACTGCTCACCACCCTGGATGCCCGGAATGGTGTGCCCCATCATCAACGCGAGATTCGAGGCGTTGGTGTACCAGTAGGGGCTGATCGCGTCCGTATCGACGCCAGGCCCCTCCACTGTATTTCTGATACTTTCGGGAAGGTTCTCGTAACCTCCGATGAGGCTCTCGTCGGAGATGACAAGAAGTCCGTTTCCCAGGGCTCCGAGCAGCTCTTCGGCCATGCCGGGATCGATATCCTGGTTCGCCGATATGATGTCCACGAAGTTCAAGATTCCGGGAGGAGTCGAGTCCGGGCCACCAGCCTCTTCCAGGGAACCGTAGAAGTCCCGAAGGAAATCGAGTTCTTCTCCCTTCAGAGTCCCACCGTTTCCCTGTCGGTCCATCGCCGCTATACTGATGTTGTTGATCAGGGCGAGCAGTTCGGATACGTCCCCGTCGTAACCGTCGGGATCGTTGACGTAGTCTTCGAATTTCCTCGCAGCCTCTTCGGGGTCCAGGTCGATCGGGAGGGACTCCACATCGCCACCCAGGTTGAAGTACGACCAGGTGATGTACCCTCCGTTCATGAGACGTTCTATGGTCTCCGGAGTCGGCCCGTCACGCAGATCCTGTCCGACCTCCTCGGCCCGGGACTCGAAAGTCCGGTATGCCTTCGCTTCCTCCCCTTCAAGCCGGCCCTTCAGTCCCGCAAGGGCTTCCTCCGCCTGTTCAGCCGGAGACTTGACCCAGATGGGGGAGATGAAGGGGGGATTCTCATCGAGGCCCTCAGCGAGCCCCGGCGCCTCCTCATTCCACTGGTTGATGATCCGCAGGCGCTCTTCCTTGTACTCCTTCACGTAGTCCGACCATTGTC
Organism: Nocardiopsis sp. N85; assembly: GCF_028882275.1. Taxonomy (GTDB): domain Bacteria; phylum Actinomycetota; class Actinomycetes; order Streptosporangiales; family Streptosporangiaceae; genus Nocardiopsis; species Nocardiopsis lambiniae. The sequence goes on along the minus strand of NZ_JARBUT010000014.1, from coordinate 37,485 downwards.
GGGTGATAGCGGAACAAAAACGAATACTGGCCGAAACGTCCATCCAGGTCGCCAGATCCTCGGCACCCAATGAGGAGATGTCCCACTTGATGATCTCGGTGAACTCCTTCGCGGCGGTGTCGAAGTCCCCTTCAAGGTCGTGCGCTCGACCAAGAATCCTGGCCTCGAAAGTTTCGAGGTCTTCCACAAGGGAATCAAGCGCCAGGGGCTTGACGTCTGGATCGGAATTGAGCGAGAGACAGAAAGACTTGCTACTGAAGAGCCCGTTCGTGCTAGAAACAGTAACCGCCGTCGTGGTGACAGCATTGTAGAGCACAGAGATATTACCGGCCATGGTGAACCTCCGATTCGCGACGGGACTTGGGGTCAGAAGAAGTTCACCTTGGGGATCTCCCCCCAGGCTCCGCGATATTCTTCACTGGACTCGTAGTCGTTCCGAGCAATTTCCGAAGCTCCCGCCTGGATATCGTCGGCCAATGCCAGGCCATTCCACTGCACTTTACGGATTTCTGGCTGAAGGTTCTCCTTGAACTTGTGATAGTCGGCTTCCACGGGACCTGCTGCCGGGGCGATTTCACCGATGAGAAGTTCAAATGTCTCCTCGAGGCCGACCATCGCTTCAGCGAGCGCCTCCGCCTGCTCGGCTTTGCCCATAGCCGCCCAGTTGGCCCCGACCCCATCCGAACTCATTTCATATTCCTTTCAGTGACTCAGCCCGCCAGGCCCGCAACGCCACCGCCCAGGGAACAGCACGTCTCACCATTTCCCCGGCGGACCCGAAAACGCAGAGATGCGAGAACCATGATTGAGGTGTCCTCACACAGGCACAACTCTACTCACACCTACGGCCACAAGCATTTCGAGGATGGGTGCACATGCAGGATCCCGCACACCATGTCCTCATCCGGCCATCCACTTGACTTCGACGGGACTCTCCCACAGTGCCGGCGTGATTCGACTGATCCGCCACGACACTCGGAACAGCGATCTATGGCCTGGCCTTGGATGGTGAAAGGTCACCGGCGAACTCTGTCCTATGCGTGCGTCATCCTTCAGAGGCCAGGATTACAGATCGTCGCATAACCCATCCCAGAAGGCGACGTCGGGGGTGAGGACGACGAGCACGCCGTCGTTCATCTACTTGCGGATGCGATGGTCTCCGACGCGGATACTCCACATGGCGGTTCTCCCCTCGATCCGCCAGAGGGTTGATCTCTTCTTCTGATTCGGCTCTTCGCCTGTGATGTCCCTGTTCCGGGCGGGGGCCCGGATTGCGAATCTCGCTTTTCGAACTCTATGAAGGAGGCATCTGGATCCGCACCGGTTCGTCCAGCACCCGGCGCGCGCCGTCGAAGTCCGCCAGACGCGCGGCCACCGTCGCCACGGCCAAGCGGTCGGGCAGCACGGCCGCGAACTTCAGGCCCCGCGCCGCACGCGGGTCCACGTCCGGGAGCACCAGCGGCCCGTCCGAACGCACCACTTCCCGGGCCTTCGCCCACATCTCGGCGGTGACGTCCTCCCGCAGCCGCACCGAGAGGTCCGTGGGCCGCTGCACCGGGTCGGTGACCGAGGACAGGGTCGCGGTCAGGGTGGCGTTGGCCCGGTAGCCCGCCCAGGTCCACCAGCGCACGCCGTCGCCCTCCCGGGTGATCAGGGTTCCGCCGGGGTGGACGGACGACGGCGCCTGCTCGTCCCGCAGCTCCGACAGGGCGGTCCGAGCCCGCGCGGTGAAGGGCACCGGTGGGTCGGTTCCCAGCATGACGTCTCGCATGGCGCGGGTGAGGGCGAAGGACAGCCCGGAGACCGCCCCCGAGGTCCACTTGGCCACTCCACCGCCGTCGGCGGGTTCGACGAAGGCCCGGCGCCTGGTCCAGTCGATGTGGGTGACCCGCCAGCTCCTCCCTCCGAGCAGCAGCAGCCGGGGCCCCTCGCGTTCCTCCGTCAGCACGGAGGTGTCGGCCGATCCGATCTCCTGACGGCCTGAGAGCACGGTGAACTGGGGCGGCGCGGTGAAGGAGGCCGTCAGCTCGATGAAGTGCCGCTTTCCGAAGCGCCGCTCGGCCTCCGGGCCGACGAACAGCATCCCCTCGTCGGAGTCCAGGAACCCCTGCTCGACCATGTTCCGCAGGATCGGTGCGGCCGAGCGGTCGAACGGGGCCAGGCCGTTCCATTCCTGCGGCCACAGGCGATCTCCGACCCGGTGTTTCTGGAGCACCAGCGCGAGCAGTTGCTGTGCCACCAGGTGGCGCGGCTCGGGCGGCGCGTCGACCGGCTCCACCCAGCCCCGGCTCCACAGCAGCAGCAGGCCGGCGGCGTGCAGCAGCGCCTGCTCGTCCGTGGCCAGGAAGAGGCAGTTGCGGGCGCTCCCCTGCCGTCGCCCGGTACGCCCGATGCGCTGGAGGAAGGAGGCGACCGTGTCGGGTGCGTCGATCTGGATGACCCGGTCCAGGTCTCCGACGTCGATTCCCAGTTCCAGCGTGGAGGTGGAGACGATGACGCAGTCCCGGGCCTCGGCGAACGCCTGTTCCGAGCGGGTGCGCTCGTCGACCGACAGGGAGGCGTGGGACAGGAACACCTGCACGTCCCGGGCGCGCAGGGCCGCCCCCAGTTCCTCGACCTGGCGGCGGGAGTCGCAGAACACCAGGCGTTTCTCGCCCCGGTGCAGGGCCGCGATCACCTTGGCCGCGTTGGCGACGGACCCGACGTAGTCCAGTTCGACCTCTCCCGGGGGCGGTGCGCCGGCGCCCGCCCCACCCGGAAGGTCGACCCCCGGAGCGACCACCCGTCCCGGCCGTTCCGCCGAGGAGGCACCCTGCAACCAGGTGAGCAGGTCTTCGGGGTTGCCGACCGTCGCCGACAGGCCGACCCGCTGGATGCGGTGTCCGGTCAGCCGTTCCAGTCGTTCCAGGACGGCCAGCAGGTGCCAGCCCCGGTCGTCCCCGGCGAAGGCGTGCACCTCGTCCACGACCACGGCCCGGACCCCGCCCAGGAACACCTCGTGGTCGGTGGTCGTCCCCAGGAGCATCGACTCCAGGGATTCGGGGGTGGTGAGCAGGATCTGGGGCGGGTCCGTGCGCATGCGCCGCCGCTGGGACTGACGGGTGTCCCCGTGCCAGAGGCCGGCGCGGAACCCCAACCAGTTCGCGTAGCCGTCGACGCGGGTGAGGAGGTTGTTGAGCAGCGCCTTGAGCGGACACAGGTAGAGCACGGACAGACCGTCCCAGTCGCCCGCCCGCATCGCCGAGAGCAGCGGGAAGCACGCGGCCTCGGTCTTGCCGCCCGCGGTGGGCGCCAGCAGGATCGCGTCCTCGCCGTCCATCAGCGGGTCGATCGCGGCTCGCTGCAGGGGCCGCAGGTCCGGCCAGCCCAGCGTGTTGACGATGTGGTGCAGCACGACCGGGTCGAGCCGGTCCACCGGGTCGGCGCCCACCTACAGGTCCAGCTCGACGTCGTCGGCGGTGAGGTTGCGCTCGGTCTCGGTGAGCTCGGTGTCCCGCACGGTCAGCCGGTAGTGCTCCCTGGGATCGAAGTCCTCGAACTGGTCGACGCGGTCCAGCACGTCGCCCACCAGCTTCTTGAGGAACAGCCGGGGCGCCACCCCGACCTTCCCCCCGAGCGCTCCGCCCACGGCCCGCGCCAGGTCGGCCACGTAGGCGTCGTCGGCCACCCGTTTGACCCGGTCGGGGTCCTGGGAGCCTTCGGCGTACAGGTCGCGGATGGTGATGCCGAGACTCATCAGCGAGTCGGTGGTGAAGCCGGGCAGGCGGATCTGCGGGGCGCGCGGGCTGTCGAAGCGCGGGTCGGTGGTGAAGTCGGTGGCCAGGCGCTGCGCGAGCGGGGCGAGCCGCTGCACGCCCTGCTGCCCGTCGTAGAAGGCGGGGGTGCCGGTGATCACCAGGTACAGCCCGGGGAAGCGCCCCGAGTACACCTCGTCGATGAGCTGGCGGAGGGCGTTGAGGGCCTTGTCGCGGGCGTCGGAGCGCACGCGCTGGAGGGTCTCCACCTCGTCCAGGACCACCAGCAGGCCGGGGTGGCCACTGTCGCGCAGGACGGTCAGCAGCCCCTGGAGGGAGCCCAGGGCCCCGAAGTGGTCGAGGTCGCCGCGCACTCCGGCGGCGCGCCGGGCGGAGGCGGCCACGTGGGGCTGGCCGCCGAGCCAGGCCAGCACCGCGGCGGCGGTGGCCTCGTCGCCCTCGGCGAGCGCGGCGCGGTAGCCGCGCAGCGCGGTCGCGAACGACGGGGCGTGCCGGGACACCTCGGCCAGCCGGGCGGTGAGGAGGCGCTCCACCGCTGCGGGCAGTTCCTCCTCGGTGGCCCCGTCGGCCAGGGCGTCTTCCTCCAGCGCGTAGAACCAGGCGTCCACGACCGGTCGCAGCGCGCTGGGCGGGAAGCTGGAGGTGGTCAGCCGCTCGGTCAGCCGGCGGTAGACGGTCTCCAGCCTGTGGAGAGGCGTCTCGGTCTCCGAGACCTGGATCTCACAGACCGCGAAGTTGCGCCGCTTGGCGCGTTCTCCGAGCCAGCGGGTGAAGAAGGTCTTGCCAGACCCGTACTCGCCGCGTACGGCCTTGAACCGGGCCTCCCCGGAGGCCACCGCGTCCAGTTCCTCGTCCAGGGCCTGCTCGAACCGGCCCAGGCCGGTCGCGAGGAGGTCCAGTCCGCTCTCGGGCACGGCGCCGCGCCGCAGCGCGTCGATCACGCCGCGGCGGCGGGCCGCACTGACCTGGACGGGGCGGGATGATCCTGCGTCGTTCACGCCCTCCACTCTCCCATGGGGCCTACTCCAGCTCGAACTGCTCGCGGAGCAGGGCGGTGTTCAGCCGCAGGGTCCGCCCGTCGGACAAGGTTTCCAGCACCTGCACCCCGTCGTAGTTGAGGAGCTGGCGCAGCACGGCGGCGAACCCGTCGGCGCGCCCCTGGGGGTGGCCCACCCGCTGGGCCAGCGCCGTGGTGGGCAGGGTTCCGGCTTCCAGAAGCATCCCGACGGCCTGCTCGATCCGGTCCAGGGCCGCCCTGTTGGGCTTGCGGGCGAGCAGCTCCGTCTGGGCCTGGAAGAGGCCGGACTCGCACAGGCGCCGGGCCAGGGCCTGCCCGCCGGTCTCCGCCGCAGGTACGGGCGCGGTCTGTTCGGGCGTCCGGGCGACGTCGAACAGCGCGTCGTGGGTCTGCTCGATCTCGGTCTGCTGCTTCGTGGGCCGGTTCCGCCGGACCGGGACGGGCTTGTCCGGTGCGGAAGAGCGGCGGGTCTCGGGGGCACCGTCGGTGTCCCACCACCGCGGCTGCTGGTCGCCGAGTTCGCGCCAGCCCTTGGGCGGCTCGGCTCCGAAGGGCAGGAACGCCAAGACCGGGATGGTGAACTCGGCCGGGGAGGCACCACCGTGATACCCCGCCTTCTGGGCGGTGTAGCGGGAGTCGGCGTCCCACAGGGCGACGATCTCCGCTCCCGGTTCGGGCCACACCACCCGGGGCCCGGACAGGTCGATCTCGTTGTCCTGGAGGAGGCCTCCGGGTTCGCGGTGGCGGGCGGAGCCGACGGCGTCGGCCGCGACGGCGTTCCCGTGCCGGTCGACGACGTGCCCGTGGTCGCTGGTGAGGATGACCGCCATCCCCTGTTCGGCGGCCACGGTCAGCAGTTCGGGGAGTTTGCCCACGTCCTTGAGCCCCCACGCACCGTCTCCGAGCTTCTGCTCCTTGGCGAGGCGGTCGTCGATGGTGTTCAGGACGACGGCGACGTGGGTGCGCCCGTCGGTCAGGGCCTCGGTCAGCCCGGTGTCGAAGGGGTCCCCCGTCTGCTCGATCCGCAGCGCGTCCTTGTGGAAGACGGCGGCTGGGGCGCCGCGCCAGAACCGGTGCTGCGGGAAGAGCCTGCGCTCGTCGGTCTGGGAGCCCTTCATGAGCCGACCGGCGAACAGCGAGGTCCGGGAGACCGCGGTCAGGGTGGGCAGTGCGGCGGCCATCCCGCGCCGCCGGGGTGGGGAGTCGGCGGTACCGGGGAGGGGGTCGTACTCGGCCCAGCGCAGTCGCAGTTCCTCGGCCAGCTCCGCGGCGATCGCCGCACTCATCCCGTCCAGGACCAGCAGCAGGACCCGGTACCCGGCCTTGTCCGCGACCACGGGGCGCACGACGCGCTCCAGGAAGGTCTCCACGGTGAGCATCGACCCGGGGTCGGTGCCCGCCGCCGTCCACGTGGCGAGGGTCCGCGCGAAGGAGCGGTCGATCTCATGGAGCCGCTCCCGGACCCGCGCGCCGAGGCGGGCGTAGGCGGCTCTCAGCTCTGGGCCGGGGTCCCCGCCCGCCTCGATGTGGTCGAGCGCCCGGTCGACCCATCCGGTGTCGCAGACCTGCCGGTCCACCCCCGAGGCCACGGTGTCGGTCTCGGCGACGGGGTCGGTGGCCAGCCACCGGACCAGGCGGAGCCCCATACGGACGCGCTCGACGCGCACCCGTGGGTCGGCGTCCCCGGCGAGTTCGTGCGCCTCCAGTCGCGCCACGGCGGAGGCGGCCTCCTCGGGCAGGCCGTCGGCCAGCGCGCGTCCGACGGTGGCGAAGCGCGTGTCCAGCCCCTCCCGGAGGAGGGGGCTGTGCGCGGCGGCGGTGCCCGCGCCGAACTGGTCGGCCAGGCGGGAGGCCCGGTCCAGGGCCGGACCGGTGATCCGCAGCGCCTCACGCGCCCCATCCCCGCCCTGGCGTCCGACCGTGAGCAGGGTGGACACGTAGTCGGCGCAGGAGCGGCCGAACACGGTGAGCAGCAGGTCCAGGGCCTCCCCCTGGGCGGGGGGTTCCTCGCCCAGCCACCGCTCTGCGCGCCCCCGGGCCCGGTAGGCGGCGGCGTCGGGCTCGTAGCCGTCGTTCCACAGCGCCGAGCACACCAGGCCGTAGGCGAGCGCGTCCTGACCGTGTTCCGCCTCCGCCAAGGCGACCAGGACCCGGCCCGCCGGTCCGGCCTGTTCGGGCTCCCCGAGGAAGGCTTCCAGCCCGGACCTCTCGGGGCCGCGCAGCGCGAGGAGGAGTTCGGTGTTGCCGGGAACGGTCGTCCAGCGCAGCAGCGCGTGGGTGTCGAGCCCTCCGGGCCCCTCGGCGTCCCGGTCGCCTTCCTCGCCGTAGCGGCCCAGGCGCAGGCGGCGCAGGGCCAGCTCGGTCAGGGCGTGGCGGCGGGCCAGGGTTCCGCCGGGAAGGCGGGGCCAGCCTCCCGGCGGCAGGGCGTCGAGCAGGGACTCCGAGGCCCACCCCTCGTCCTTGAGCCGGGGGTCGACCGCCTCGGCACCGAACGCCTCCCGCACCACGTCCCAGCCGTCCACGTCCTCCACGCGCTGCTTGTGCACGCGGGCGAGGACGGCCGGGTCGAGTTCGTCCTGTTCCCGGTCGGTGAGGACGACCAGGAGCCGGGCTCCGTCGGTGCGGGCGAAGTGGTCGATGACCAGTTCGTGCACGGCCAGCGGTGAGGGCGCCGCCGCGACACGGGCGCACCTGCCCCCGTCCCAGCCGTGTTCGGCCGGGCCGGTCCACTCCGGAGCGGACCGCAGTAGGACCGCACGCCGCCGTCCGGTGCCGGTGAGGGAGTCCTCCAGGGATTTCTGGGCGGACAGGTGCTGGGTCAGGGCCGCGAGGGTCAGCCGCGGCACGGCCGTCGTCGTGGCGCTCACTGCTCCACCACCCGCCAGGTGATCTCGACGGTGGCATCGGGGTGGGTCCTGCGCAGGGCGGACAGCTCCGCTTCCAGTCGGCGAGCGGCCTCCCGTGCCGTGGTGTGCGCGACACCCGAGCGGCGCACCGTGCCCGTACCCGTGCCGGTACCGGTCTCCTCCGCGGGTTCGGCGGCGACCCGCGGGTCACGGGAGGGGGTGTCCAGGGAGACGTCGTCCGGCTTGGGAGCGGGGACGGTACGGTCACCGTGGTCGTCGCGCTTCTGGTTCCGCCTGATCAGAGCGGTCACTTCGCGGCGGGTGCGCTCCAGCGCCTCCACGAGGTCGGCGGTGAACTGGTCCGCCCGTGCCACCCCGCGCAACGACTCCAGCAGCGAGTGGCCCTCGGTGCCCTGGCCCTCGGCGAGTTCCAGGGTGTCCCAGGAGGCGGCCGTCAGCGCCCCGGCCACCCGGTGCGCCTGCTTGATCGAGGTCCCGTACCGTTCGGGGTTGGCCGGCCCCAGATCGAACCGGGCCAGCGCCTCGATGGTGCGCTTGGCCCCGGTCGTGCCCGCCGTCCCCTGTCCGGCCTCCGCCAGTTCCTTGAGCAGTTCGTGCGAGCGGCGGGCCAGGGCCAGGCGGCCGGTCTCACCGGTCTCGTCCAGCTTGAGGAACACCGAGTGCTCCTCCAGCTTGCGGACCAGGTCCGCGGCGTCCTCGCGGTGGGCACCGGCGGCCTGGGTGATCTGCCGGGCGAAGTGGTTGACCATCCGGCCCCGGCGCAGCGTGGGCGCCTTCTCTCCGAAGATCACCTCGAAGCGGCCTCGTGCGCGGTCCCAGTCCTCCTGGGCGGGGCTGGGCTGCTCGCGCAGCGCGTCGCCCGGCTTGAACCTGGTCAGCTCGGGGACGGGGTCCAGGGGAACGCCGTTGCGCACCCACACCCGGTCGGTCATCTCGGCGAACGAGGCCGCGACCAGTGCGGCCAGGAACGGTTCGAGTCCGCGTCGCCCGGGCCTGTCGGTCCAGTCGGTCAGGTGGGTCAGGCTCAGGTCCCCGGTGACGCCCTCGGCGCGGGCCTGCGCATGGAAGTGGTCGGCCCACCGGGTGGACAGCTCGAAGTAGGCCTCCTTCTGCTGTCCGAGGCCGAGCGGCTGGGCGACGCGCCGCATGACGGCGCGGTCCTTGGCCGGGACCTCGGTGCGTCGGTCGGTCTTCTCGGCTGCGGCGCGCACGTGCGTGAACACGGTCCTGGCGTCGCCGGTTCTGACCGCGGTGCCGGTGCCCTCCGGGTCGAGGTCGGGGTGCTCGGGGAACTGGTGGACCAGGAGCTTGCCCACCACGTGACGGACGCCCTCGCGCATGGACTGGCCGATGGAGACCTTCAGCCCGCTGATGTCGGGCAGGGCGTGGAAGTGGTCGTCGAAACCGGTCACCACGTCGCCCGGCTTCTTCTCCGCCAGCCCGTACGCCTGCTTGAACGCGGCCTTGACCTGCTTGAGCAGGGCTTCGCGCTGGGACTGGAGCAGACCCTTGGCCCGGTCCTTGTTGTCGGCGTTCAGGTGCGCCGCGTACTGGTTGGCGAACCGGCCCTCATCGGCCAGGGCCCGGTCGATGATGACGAGCCGGCGGAAGTCCGCCCACCGCTGCGTGGACAGGTGGTCGGGGATCCACGCCACCGTCCGAGTCCGGTGGCCCTCGCCTTGGCGCTGGCGCAGGGTCGTCATGCGGTTCGCGTCGTCCCGCGGAGTACGGTCGTTCTCGTCGAAGGGGAGGTCGATGATGATCCGCCACTGGTCCTCCAGTTGCGGCTGGAGGTCGTGGTCGGGCAACTCGTCCTCGTCGGCGAGGTTGCCGAAGACCACCTCGGCGGTCCGCTGGGAGCCCCGCCAGACCAGGTGCAGGTCGTCGGCGCCCAGGCGCCCGTCGGCCCGCTCCACCCCCAGTTCCTCGGCCAGCAGCCGCTTGGCCAGGGCGGCGCGGTTGCCCGCGTTGTCGTTGACCGCGGCGTTCTGCACCACCGAGTCGACGTCGATCCCGGTGAGCTCCAGCCGGACACCGGGTGCGGCCGGGGTACCGGTCTCCTTGATCTCGGGGAACCGGGCCGCCCACTCGGCGACCTTGTTCCTGATGATGTCGACCTCGGTGCCCGGGATGGGTGCCTGGACCGAGCCGTGGTTGAGGGCGCCCAGCTGGCGGATCGTCAGGTCGCTGAGCGCGGGGGTGCTCGGTGCCAGCGCCGACAGCAGCAGGGTGCACACCAGGCGGTTCTCACCGACGAACGCCGCGCAGCGTCCCTTCAGGCCCGGATGCTGGATCCGGTCGCGGTGGTGCAGGTACTGGTCGACCTCGTCCTCGGAGAGGTTGTAGGTGTTGAGCAGGTAGGGGCGCAACTTGTTGCGGTACAGCTTGTCGGCGGCCTCGAAGACCACCTTGAGGCTGTCCACGAACGGCTTGTCGCCGCCCTGGGCGATCACCGGGTACAGGTCGCCGACCGGCACCAGGTCGCCCAGGCGCAGGTCGTCGCGGTGGTCGGCGAGGAGCTGTCCCATGAGCTTGAGGCCGGTGCGGGACCGCTGGAGCGCGGAGGAGATGTGCACCAGCGTGTCCATGAACGCAGGTGAGAAGGGGTAGGTGAGCCGGAACGACTCCTCGTCGGCGCCCGTGGCTCCGTGGTCCGACCCGAGCAGGGCGTCCCACACCTGGGGACCGCCGGACCGCTTGGTGCGGGCGAAGGCCTCATCGACGAGCGGGGCCTTGCCCTCCTTGGGCCTGAGCAGGCGCGCGTGCGCGATCTGCGGGAGGTTGCGGTCCTCCAGGGTGATCTTGTCGAATCGGCCCGAGGCCAGGTTGAGCGTGTCCTGGATGGAGGACTCGGCGGCCCCGGACACCTCCTCGCCGACCAGTTCGCGCAGGTCGCGCTGGCGGGCGATGAAGGAGACGATCGGGATGGCGCGCCGGGCGTCCCCGCCCTCCACGAAGTTGGTGATCTTGCTGGCCTCGCGGGCCACGAACCGCTGGTCGTGGATGAGGGTGGCCAGCCACAGGATCAGCTCGTCCAGGAACAGGACGAGCCCGTCGTAGCCGAGCGAGCGGGCGTGCTCGGCGATGACGGACAGCCCGGCGTCCAGGGAGATGAACCCGTGCTCGTCCTCGGCCGCACCGCTGGCGAACCCGGTGAGCAGGTTCGTTCCGGCGTCGTTGACGAGCTTGGCCCGCAGCTCGGCGGGAGTGCTCGGGTCCACCAGGTTCAGCTCGACGCCCTCGGCCGCCTCCGGGGTGTTCAGGGCGGTATCGAGCAGCTCGGGCGTCCAGGCGAACGTGTCCCAGTCGTCATCGTCGTCAGCCACGGCGTCGGCTCCGTCCGAGGCGGTGGCGCTCAGCCCCTCGATGACCGCGGCGTCCCCCATCCTCCTGCGCATGGAGCGGATGGTGTCAAACAGGGCGTCGGTCCGGTACACCTGCGGGGTCGGGGCGTCGGGGTGGAGCTTGCGGACGTGCTCGACGTAGCCGCCCAGGACCCGCTGCTCCAGCGCCTTAGCGCCGAGCATGTGGTAGGGCACCAGCAGGAACCTGCGCCCGTCGGTGGCGAGCCACTCGTGCTTGCCCAGCACCGGGTCGAAGTCGCCCCGGGAGCGGACCGCGGGGTGGTTGGTGAGCAGCGCGTGCAGCACCGCCATGAAGTGCGACTTACCGGAACCGAAGGAGCCGTGCAGGTAGGCGGCCTTCGACGTCCGCCCGTCCAGTGCGGCACGGACCAGGCTCAGGGCCTCGTCGAAGTTGTCCAGGAGCTTGTCGGTGACCACGTAGTCGCGGAGCGCGGCCTCAGTGCCCTCGGAGGTGACGGCCTCGGCCAGGCTCAGGACGAAGTCCGAGGTGGAGATGGACTCCTTGATGTCGATGACATCCCGGAGCAGGGGCTGCTGATGTGCCATGGGGGTGTACTACCTCTCCTTCGCTTCCGCCGGACCCGCCGTGCCCGCCGCGGCTACTTCTTCGTCGTTCGACGGCCGCGGGTGGCCGCGGCCGGTCGCCATGCCCTCAGGTCGTCGTCGGTCAGTCCGTGCTCGCCCTGTTTCTGCTGCCGGTAGGCGGCGAAGTATCCGGCGGGGGAACCGCTGAACATCGGCTCGAACTCACCGTGCCACTGGTCCAGCCAGGGCTGGAGCTCCAGCAGCCCGGCCAGGAAGGGCGCGATCTCCTCGTCCGACAGGGGCTGTGTGGCGATGTACGCGGTCAGGGCGTGGGCCTGCTCGCGGTGGTCCCAGCCCGCCCAGCCGTACAGGTGGGGGGTGGCGACATTGGCCGAGCCGTAGGAGATGAACCGCTCCTTGGGCACGTCGAGCTTGCCCCGCGCCCTCCAGTAGGTAGGACGCAGGAAGTCGGCGGAGGTGTACTTGGGCGGGACCTTGATCTTGTCCCGGATCCTGCGCTTGGCAGGCTCGTCGGGTGCGGCGTCCTCCTCGCGCTGCTGCGCCCAGGTCCGCTCCCAGTCCTCGCGCTTCTTCAGGCCGGAGGGCTTGTAGCGCAGGGCGGGGATGAAGGGGACGTGCTCGTCGGTGATGAGGTCGGCGACGAGGTCGGCCAGTTCCTGGCGAGGGGCGTAGATGCGGGCGACGGAGGAGAAGTCCTCGTCGCGGGAGAGCGTGTCGGCGAGCTGGGACAGGGTGCTGAGGGAGGGCAGGTCGTTGTCGTCGAACCAGAGCTCGCGGGCCTCCATCCGGTCCAGCAACCAGGAGCGCAGTGCCTTGTCCTGGAGGGAGTCCCAGCCCTCGGTGGCCCAGCGGCGCTTGTACTCGGGTCGCTCGACCATACCGATGGCCCGGGAGGAGGTCATGGCGTCGATGCGCTTCTGGACGACCTGGCGGTACTCCTCGGGCCAGTGGGAGGGGATCTCGGTGATGGGGGTGGAGCCGTGACGGGTGAACCACGCTGTAGAGACTTCACCGGCCTCAAGCTTGCGGGCGAGCACGATCTCGAAGGCGCGCTCGCCGAGGGAGATCTCAGTAATGTCTACGGAGGCGGGAGTGCGCAGGTCTTCGTTGTGGAGGTTGTAGAGGGAGTAGACCTGCCAGTCGAGTTCTTCCTGGAGGAAGATCATCTGCCTGCGAAGAGATTCCCATTGGATTCGTGCTTTACGCAAAGCGGCGGCGGTGGGAAAACTCTCAGCGGTCAGGGCAGAAGGCGAGGTGACAGAGAGCCTCTGCGCAAAGGAGTCAAGTGCGATGGCGAGCCCAGTAGGGCATGCAGAAGGAAGAGGAAAACGTTCAATATTACTACCATTGAACTGGTATCGATTCTCCCACTCCTCATCCTGAAAACCTCGACCAAGCCCACTCCCACCCTTATTATGGCAATTCATCTTCAACCAAAGCGCAGCAGTAGAACTATCGAGAACTCCAATTATTCCCAAATACTCTTCCACACTAGAGTCTTCGCGCAATTTAATTATCGGAGCAGTCTGCTTAAACACCCTCCCCCCTCGATCCAAAACAAAGTGATTATGCGTCGCGACCTCCGCAAAGGCAATCGAAAGCGGAAAGCGAAGTTTAGCTTCATAGAATTCCCTATACTCATACCAGGAGAACCCCGCAATGAGAGACACCGACCTTCCGAACCGTTTACGGTTTTGAAGCAGCACCCTATTCGGCCACAGGTATCGCAGAATCCCTGGAATATCTGCTTCACCATTTAGACTCAGGTCACTTCCATAAGGCCAAATCGTCTCATTTTTTGGCGTAATCACATGATCACGAACATCTTCGCCAGTTACCATGGCAACGAGATTTTCAACGCTCTCCCCGGAAGCTTTCACGCCCAAAGGAAGAAAGTAAGCACTGTCTTCTCCAGATATCGCAGCGGCTCCAATCCCGAGAGACAGACGATTTTTTAACTGCTCACAAGCTCTAGACTCGACCATCTCGATCATCTCAACTCCACCGTCGTTGAGAATCCACGGATGCCTGCTGAAGTACCGCGCCCGGTCGAGATCTTCGACAGATACCCATTGGCCACTAAAGCCAGGGTCATCGATATGCTCTACTATTTCCGACCAGACGCGACCTTTTTCTGGCCTCTCCGGAGCAGTCGGCTCCCCCTGGATACCACGGACAGTCCTAATCTTCTCTGAGCGCTCCCTACCTTTTCTTGGCACGCCAATCAGAATAACTGTTGGCGTTCCATGTCCTGGAATATGAGCGCCTGAAGTATCAATTACTTCAGTCAGCTCTATTTCTTGTTTAAAGAAACTCTCAATCAGCTTGGCACCAAACTCGCGCCTCATAAAAGAATTCGAAGTGATCTGACCAACGATCCCGCACCTGAGGCCACTGGAATCACCTCGCCTCGCCAGCTCAAAAAAGCGTTCAGCAAAAGGAACCGACAGGGCGTATTCCCTTGAGCAAGATTCATAAATTTCTCGATATAGAGAATTTAGATTTTTATCTTTCACCGTAATGTACGGCGGATTTCCCACTACCACGTGGTATCGTCCCGGCTTCAGGATTTCCTTGTGCTCGTGGATATCCTCCGTAGCGTACGCGAACGAAGTTAATGAGTCGCCAGGCCCCTCGGTCTCAAAATCGAGTTCAAGTTGGCGGGCCTTGATGAGTGAGTCACCTACAGCCAAATGAATTGGCCAGTCGTACCTACCCGCCTCAGCGAACGTTCGGATGTTCGCCGCTGCCATTGCCGCCACCAGCAGCCGAAACCGAGCGATCGCCACCGCGAACGGGTTGATGTCCACCCCGTGCACCGAGTCCAGCGCCGCCCGCACCCGCTCGTGCGCGTCCATGCCCGGCTGCCCCTCGGCCCACAGCCTCACCAGCCGCCGGAAGGCTCCCAGCACGAAGTGACCGGACCCGCACGTCGGGTCGATCATCTTCAGTTCCCGGTACCCGAACTCCCGCACCGCCGGGTTCATTGTCCGGTCGAGGATGAACTCCTCCACGAACTCCGGGGTCTGGAGCAGGGCATACGTCTTGCGAGCGTTCTCCGACAGGTCCTGGTACAAGTCACCCAGGAAGCGGGTGTCCCACCCCTTCGTCCCGTCCTCGTTCAACGGGTCCGTGAAGTCGTGGACGAGCACGCCCTCCGCGTCCCGCTCGCGCCAGAACTCCACCAGGGCGCGCGCGCCGTCGTGGGACAGCGGAATTTGGTACAGCGGGTTGTGGTCCGGATGGAACAGCAGCCCGCCGACCTGCCCCGCACCCAGCTCCGCAAAGGCCCGCTCCAGCCACCCCCGGTACGTCGGGTCGTCATCGGTCTCCACGTACGCCCCGTACCGGGCCTCGGCCAGGTCGCGGCGCTCGATGTCGGGCGCGGCCAGGTACGGCTCAGGGATCAGGCGGTTGTCCTCGGCGAACCGCACGAACACCGTGGCCAGCACCCATGCCGCCGCGGCCTGGGTGACTCGCTCGTCCAGCCAGGAGTTCCAGGTGGCCGCCGTGCGGTTGAGCCGGAACGCCCGCCGGTACTCATCGTCCAGCCGGTCCTTCACCTCGGGCAGCGCCCCGACCTGCGCGGCGAGATCGGTCTCGGCTTCCTTGACCTGGCGCTTCAGATCGTTCAGCAACGCCTTGTGGTCGACCACGCGGTCCCTCCCCCATCGTGTGCTTCTACAGGCCCCGGGTTCGACTGCTCCCCGGGGCCGAAGTCGTCGTCCATCGTCATCCGCCGGAGCGGTGCAGGTTGTTCACCCATGCGTCGGACAGCCGGACCCACTCGCCCAGTGCCGCCTGGTAGGGCACGGCGACCCCGCCCAGACGGGGTTCGCGCGCGGGGTCGTCCTGCGGGCAGAGCATCCACAGCCCGCGTGCGCCCTGCCGGGACACCTCGGCGAGCCGGTGCAGGACGTCCATCGCGTCGTAGCGGGCGAAGACCCCGGTTTCGGTCATCAGCACCGGCGGCAGGCTCGTACCCGTCCCCGATGCCAGCAGCTCGCGCAGTCTCGGTTCGACCCGGCTCCACGCCGTGGTCGCGTACTCGGCGAACCTGCGCGCCGCGTTGGAGCCCGCCGGTGCGGCGTCCGCCTTGAGGACCGTCTCCCAGCTCGGCTTGGGTTTGGGGTCCACCAGCGCGTGCAGGGCCTCCAGGAACAGCGCCGTGACGGAGACCTGCTCGGCCGCGAACCGGCCACCGGTCTCGGACAGCTCCGCCACCGCGAGCGGGCTCAGCCCGGTGCGCACGGTCAGCACCCGGAACCCATCCCTGCGGGCGGAGGCGGCCAGGTGTTCCTCCGCCGCTGCGGCGTCCGCGATCTGCGGGTCGTCGGCGTAGCGGGTGAACGCTCCGACGCGCGTGTTGCGGCGCCGACCGCCCATGCTCATGTAGCTGGACTCCGCCGACTCCCTCGGCGGGAGGTAGCGCAGTGTTCCGGTGTTCTCGCGCGTGGCCAGCACCAGGTCGAAACCGGCGTCCTTCAAAGCCTTGGTGAGCGGACCCCCCACAGGCAGTTCCCGACGCCCGCGGGCGTCCACCAGCTCCGGGAACCGGGCCCGCACCCGCTCGTGGATCTCTCCGGGGGGCAGGCCGGGCTGGTTCGCCCACGGTAGACCGTGGATCTCTCGCACCAGACCGGCCTGGGACAGGCGCAGGGCCCGCACCAGAGACAGGTCGCGCGGGTAGATCTCCAAGCGCGGGGTCACCGCCGCGTTGGTCGAGGCGGCGGCGGCCATCTCCACCAGGCGGCGCTCGTTCCACTCCACCCTGCCGGGGGGCGGATCCACCGCGCCCAGTTCCGCGAGCACGGTGGCCGTGGTGGGCAGGGTGTCCTGCTGGCCCAGCCGGTCGGCGACCCGGCCCAGGCGCACGGCGTAGTCGAGCAGGCCCGGGGCGGACGGGGTGTCGGGGGCCTCGTCCTCCCCCACCTCCAGGGCCAGCAGACCGGCGCTCATGTCCGCGTCCGCGGCCCTGCGGTTGGCCTGGTGGAGGAAGGCCGCCTCCTCCGGGACGAGCTGCTCCACCTCGACCACGGCGCGCACCGCGGCCAGAGCAAGTGCCCTGCGGCGCTCGCGTCCCCGCAGCCGGGTGCCGCGGCGGACGATCAGCGCGTCGGCGACCTCGGCGACGGAGGCGGTCCGGCCCCGCTCCCGGAGCAGGTCGATGACCTCTTCGCGCAGCGTCTGGAAGGCCGGCAGCCCCTTCCAGCGCTTGCGCTGTTCCTTGAGGGACAGGGAGACGCTGGCCGGGTTGAGCCCGACGATCTCGGCGACGTCCTTCTGCCGCGGCCAGACGGCGATACCGGGCAGCACGCCCTGTTCGTCGGGGAGCCGCAGCAGCAGGCGGACCGTCTCCACCGTGTTCCCGTTGGACCCGTTGTTGTTGCGCTTGGGCACGAACAGAGTGGCCAGGGCGTCCAGGCTGACCGAGCGCAGGGCGTCGCCGGGCAGCGGCGCGGAGCCGTCGTGCTCCACGAGGCTGTCGGCTAGCGCCATCTCCAGGTCGCTGCGATCCAGCTCCTCCGCGGCCTTTTCGCGGCCCTCCGGGGTGAGCGGCGAGTCGGCGGTCGGCCGCAGCCGTTCGCCCCACTCGCGCTGGCGGCGCTGGATCTCACCGCGGGTCTTGGCCCCCATTCCGGGTGCGTTGAGGAATTTGCGCTGGCTGTGGTCAAGGAGTTCACCGACCGTGGTGACGCCCAGGTCGTACAGGGAGGACTCCGCCATCGGGCTCAAACCGGCGGCCGACAGGTGGGTCTCTCGGGTGGCCGCCCGCGCCAATTCGTCCCGCTGTTGCTCGGCCGTCAGGGGTTCGGCGTCGGGGACCACCGACGCGGGGGCTCCGTCGAGGGTCCGGGCGGCATCGCCGGTCGAGGCCGTTCCCGTCAGCGCGGGGTGGGCGGTGGTCGGGTGCCCCGAGGACGGCCTGTTCTGCGCGTCCAGGAAGATCTTGCGCCACCGGTCCCGCATGGGTTTGAGGTCGCCGAAGCGCTGCGCGGCGTCGCGGTGGAGCGCCTTGCGGAAGAACTTCTCCAGCCCCTCGCGGACCGCGGGGTCGAAGGCCTCGGCGGCGATCTGCGGCTGGGGCCACTCCTCGGGGTCGGTCTGTGCGGGAACGACGCTGCCGTCGCCCCAGCGGGGCAGCTCACCCGAGGCCATCTCGTGCAGAGTGACCGCGATGGCGTAGCGCTCGGCGTGGTTGTCGTAGACCGAGCGCTTGAGTCCGCCGATGAACGGGTCGAGGTAGCCGTCGGTACCCGCCTCGACGGCCTTGGCCGGGTATCCGGCCAGGGAGAAGTCGATGAGTACCAGTTCCCGCGTGCGGTTGGTGCGCACCCGGATGGCGATGTTGTCCGGCTTGATGTCGCGGTGCCAGATGCCCTCGCTCTCCAGGGAGTCCACCGCGCCGAACAGGTAGTCACCGTAGGCGTACAGCTGGTCGACCTTCATCCGCCCGCTCTCGCGGAGCTGGCGGGCCACGGTCTCCTCCCGGCGGCGCGGAGCGCCCCGGGAGGAGGTGCGGTCCTCGTCCGGGCGCTCGTCGCCCACGTACTCCAGCGCCAGGACGGTGCGCCCGCCCAGGGTCAGCGGTTCGGGCTCGACCAGGCGGATGATGCCCTGGTGGGCACGCAGCGTGCCGAGGATCTCGGCTTCGCGGGCCAGGATCTGGCCGCGACTGTCGGACAGGGCCACCTTGAGCACGGCCAGGGGGCGGGCCCCCTTCACCTGGGGGTCCACGGTGAGGTCGCGGACCAGAAGGGCCCGACTCGTGGAGCCGGTGCCCAACTGACGCTGGACCTCCCAGCGCCCGCCCAGGACGTCGCCCGGGGAGGCCTCCAGCGGGTCCTGCTCGGGCTCGTGCGAGGAGGGGCCCGGAGTGGTCAGGGCGTCCTCGACGTACTCCAGCATCTCCAGGAACTCGTCGACGCTGGCCAGCCGCTGCTCGGGGCGGTAGGCGGTGGCGGCCTGGACCAGCTCGTCGATGTCCTGGGACAGGCCGTCCACGACGGCGCTGGGACGCAGCCCCTCGCCCGCCTCCAGGCGGGCGAGCAGTTCGGCCTGGCTCGCGGCGGGGGCCCGGCCGGTGGCGAGCAGGTAGGCCAGCACTCCCAGGCCGTACACGTCGAGGTGGACGGGGTCGGGGCGGCTGGCGCTCAGCTCGGGTGCGAGGTAGGCGTCGGCCCGGTCGGAGACGTGCCCCAGGGACAGCGAGGTCGGCGCGAACCGCCGGGTGTCCTCGCGCCCGCTGTGGCGCACGGCGACCTGCCAGTCGGAGATCCGCAGGCGGGGGGCCAGCCAGCGGGACTCGTCGCCGTCGCCCCGGGACGGCCCCGGGGCCACGTGGACCGCGTGCGCGGAGAGCGTGCGGTGGTGGATGCGGCGGGAGTGCGCCGAGCGCACGGTCTCGGAGAGCTGGCGCACCAGCGACATCCGGGTGAGGATGTCGAGCCTGTCGCCGTACCGGATGAGGTACTCGTCCAGCCGGAGGGTCCTGGGGTCGTGCTCGAAGATGAGGGCGGGGCCGGAGCGGTGGCCGGAGGGGTCGTACTGCTTGAACCGGACGACCCCGGGGTGCTGGAAGCGGTTCAGGACGTCGGACTCACGGCGGGCCGCGTTCTCCACGGACTTCTTCATCGCGGCGCTGGCGCCGCGCTCGACGAGGTAGACGCGCACGCGCACCTGCTCGTCCAGGTCCGTGTGGCGGGCGATGTGGTCCACCCAGGTGGGGCCGGTGTCGAAGGGCTTGCGGTCCAGCAGGTAGGGGCCCACCTTGTACTGGGCGTCGCTGCGGTGAATGCCCACCTGCTTCAGCCCGTTGGTGATCTGGGTGCAGCGGGGGCCGGTGATCCGACGCTTCACGTCGTAGGGCGGGCGGTGGAGCATCTCCAGCAGGCCGTCGACGAAGTGGACGCCGTTCTGGTCGTTGGTGGGCAGCCGCAGCCGCAGGGAGGAGTCCGTGAAGCAGACCGATCCGGAGACGTAGACGCCCTGGACGCCCTTCTGCTTCAGGAGTCCGGCCAGCTCCTTGGCCTTCTGCTCCACCAGGTGCCTCGGGTTGCCGTGGGGCTGCCTGCCCCCGTTCGGCCTGGTCTGGACCCAGGTGCCGTACTCGGTGGTGACGCTGCCGTGCCAGTTCTTGAGTTCGATCATGTGCAGCCCGCTGGGGGACAGCACGAGCAGGTCGACCTCGCGTACATGGCCGCTGTTGGCGGTGAAGGTGAAGTTCGACCAGGCGTGCCAGACACCGCTGTCGGGGAGCCGCTCGCGGATGGTCTGCAGCCCGCGGTGCTCGTGGTCGAAGTCCGACTCGGTGACGGTCGTCCACCGGCCCTCACGCATGCGCCGCTCCGTCTCGTCACCTCGGGGCGCACGAGGGGTCACGCCCGTAAAACATCCTAGAGGGGGAGGCTATCGGAGCAGTACGTCGTTCCAGAAATGCCAAGAGTCCTGAACCGGACGCCTGTCCGTAAGAGCGACCGGGCCGCACCCGACCGCCCCGCACACGGGCAGTAGCGCACGGAAGGCCTGCCACCCCTTGCTACCCTTTCTTCTTCCGACCTCGCCGCTTCTTGTTCTTGGGCGGTTCCTTCTGGAAACGCTCCGCGATCTCCCCCAGACTCTTCGCTTCGAGTTGGCGGATCCGTTCACGAGTAACTCCGAACTCGCGTCCGATCGCATCCAAGGTCCAAGGCTCAACTCCGTTGAAGCCCATCCGCAGTTCGAGGATCCTCCGTTCCCGCTCGGTGAGCGGGTCCAGTAGGCCACGGACCTGTGCGCGCCACGCTCGGTCGACCACTTCCTCCTCCGGCGAGGGGTGTGCGTTCCGGGGATCCTCGGCGACCAGATCCATGAGCGGTGTGTCACCACGGATCGTACGGTCGAGCGAGTCCACCCGAGTGCTGATCCGGCGCAGGTCGAGGACCTTGTCTACACTGAGTCCGCTCACCATCGCGACATCAGCCGGGCGGAGAGAACGACCATTGGCTTCGAGCTTGCGCTCGGCCTGCACCACCTTGGCCAGCTGTTCGTGCACGTGGACCGGAAAGCGGATCGGCCCGGCGTCGTCCTTGGTGCGCCGATCGATCCTCTGGCGGATCCACCAAGTCGCGTAGGTGGAGAACTTGTTCCCCAGCCTCCCGTCGAACATCACCACGGCATGCATCAGCCCCTCCATGCCGTAGTGGGCGATGTCGTCATGATCGAACCCCTCGATCGTCCGCGTCTTGGCCTCACTGTGCACAAGCCTGGTGTTGTGCAGGAGGAAGGTCTCGTAGGCCCTACGACGCTCGTCGGTGAGGACCAGGGCAGCCAGCTCCTGTTCCGTGGGCTGAACATCCGGAGAGTTCACGCCACGGATCAGGTAGAACAGGCCGAGTTCTTCCTGGGCCGTGAGCAGCTCACGGTCCACGCGAGCGATTCCCCGGTCCAGTTCCATCCGCCTCCGCGCAGCATTGACGGCCTCTACCACTCCAGAAGACGACGGCTGCGGCACGGCTGGCACCCGAACCGACTGGAGCTTCTCGACAGCACGGGGTGCAGGGACGGTATCGATAACGTCCGGCTCCGGCTCGACGAGGACGATGCCTCGGGCCTTCAGCAATCGGACCAGCTCCCGGGTGTCACCAAGGCCGCACATCCGCGCAATCCCGGTGAGGACGGTCCGGGAGAGCGCACCAGAATGGACGTACCGACGCGCCAGTGGTATTACCATCGCGAGGTCGGGGTCAGTGAAATCCCGTTCCACGCTGGCAGCGGAAGCGTTGCTTCCGGTTTCAATGAGAACGCCCTTCCCACGCAGAGAGGAAATGATACTCTTCTTTTTCTCACCCTTGACCCCCACTTTCTCGAACTCGCGTTCGAGCAGGTTCGCATCGACGGACCCACCGACCATGAGCTTCT
The DNA here is from genome assembly GCF_028882275.1 of Nocardiopsis sp. N85. Classification (GTDB taxonomy): domain Bacteria; phylum Actinomycetota; class Actinomycetes; order Streptosporangiales; family Streptosporangiaceae; genus Nocardiopsis; species Nocardiopsis lambiniae. The sequence continues at coordinate 16,034 of NZ_JARBUT010000014.1, read as the reverse complement.
GGATGCGCTCCGCCAGGACTTCCCAGCGGTCGGGGGTCGAGCGACGACTCCCAACCTTTCCACCATTATGTGACCTCATGCCCCAAGAATGACACCGACCACTGACATAATGCACCCAGAGACCACATTCAGAAAAATTTTCAACACACAGTTACCGCGCGTGACAGAAAAGAACCATTGATCGATAACGCCGCATACCAGCCGGACCGTCGCAGTGTTCGAAACGACCTCATCGACGCACTCAGACTCGAGTTGGTCGGACCTTTGGGCGGATCCGACGAGATCCTGGCCGACCCACCGGACCGCCGGTACCTGATGGGAACGCTATACCCACAGGAATCGAACCTGCGCGAACATGTGCTCGAAGCCTCGGCGGACGACCGTGAGAACGGCGTGGACGACCCCGCAGGTGAGGAGTCTGCCTTCGCGGAGAGCCGAGTGGAGGACTCCGACCAGTGGTTGCCCTCCTCCGTAGGCCTGTCCCTGTTCACCGATGCGCAGACCCTGCGCATCACCTGCCGGGCCGCCCGCTACCGAACCGACCGGACGGAGAAGGGACGCAGGTGGGCGCGGCTCCCGCTGCCGGAGACCACGTTGGAAATGGGACCGGGCCAGGACGAACATCCCCTGTGGGAGGGGCGTGCAATCGTCCGAGTGCGTCAGCGACCGCATGCCGGGGCCCGGCTGCTCACTATCACTCTGGTCAACGGTCATACCCAGGACACCTCCCACTCCGGGATCGGCAAATCCGTCCGCAGTGACTGGGATCACATGCTCTTCCAGGTGGAGCTCCACGTGGAACCTGCGGACGGCACCCTCCTCGAATATCCGGGGGTACGTCTGAACAGCAGCGACCCGGAGGAAGAAGAGCTGCGATTGCAGTACCGGCATGTGCTCACCTACGCGGTGGGGCACGGGTGCGCGGTCCATGAGGAATGGGGCGGTCCGCCCCCGCAAGACGGTCCGCCCCCACGGATCCGGACCGAGGTCATGCCCACCGAAGAGGTCCCACGTGTGGGGCACGGCGGGGACAACGGCTCACCGGCGCTGCGCCTGTCCTGGGCGTCCTCGACCGGCACCGATCCCAGAGAGCTCCAACGCGAGCTCCTCGGCTTCGTCGGCCACTATCGGGAGTGGTACGAAGAACAGACCCGGCAAGCCGACCTGCTCCCCGCCTGGGCCGATCAGCCGAAAGCACGGATCCTCGGCCGCGTTCGCCGCGCCGTGGAACGCATGGAGGAAGGCGTCCGCGTCCTGTGCGCGGACCCGCACGCCCTGTCAGCGTTCCGGTTGGCCAACCAAGCCATGGAATTGCAGATGCGCCACAGCGAGAAGGAACGCGCCGGGGAGAAACGGCACCGGGGCGAGCTGCTTGCTCCCGAAGCCGAGCCAGGCAAGGTCCGCTCGTGGCGCCCGTTCCAGCTCGGGTTCTTCCTGTTGGCGGTCTCCGGACTGATCGACACCGACAAGCCGGATCGGGAGACCGTGGATCTGATCTGGTTCCCGACCGGCGGCGGCAAAACCGAGGCATACCTGCTCCTGGCCTGTTTCGAAATGGTGCTCCGGCGGTTGCGGCACGGGGCCCGTGGCGGGGGCACGGCCGTCGTGAGCCGCTACACTCTCAGCCTGCTCACAACCCAGCAGTTCCAGCGTGCCGCCACCAGTGTGTGCGCACTGGAATTCCTCAGGCTCCATCCGCGAGAAAGGTGTGAACAGGGCTTGGACCTGGGAGAGGAATCGTTCTCCCTCGGGTTGTGGACGGGGATGGCGACCACACCTAACACCTACCAGGCGGCGGATGAGAAGGCCCAGGACCTGCGCTCCTCCGCTGCGCCGGACGATATGTTCATCCTGGACCGCTGCCCCTGGTGCGGAACACGCATCGTCCCTGAACGCAAATCCTCCGACCCGGGCGACTACGGGCTGCGGACCACACCCTCCTCCTTCTTCTTCCACTGCCCGCGCCAGGACTGTTCCTTCCACGACGAACTGCCCGTGCGGGTCATCGACGACCACCTTTACGAGCAGCCGCCGACCCTGCTCCTGGGCACGGTGGACAAGTTCGCCCGATTGGCGTGGGAACCCTACGCAGGAAGGCTGTTCGGCTTCGATCCGCCCGGGGGCGAGGAGCGGTTGCGTCCCTCCCTGATCCTGCAAGACGAACTGCACCTGTTGACCGGGCCACTGGGCACCACCGTCGGACTGTATGAGTCCGCGGTGGTCGAACTGTGCGCGTGGGACGGGGCACCGCCCAAGATCATCGCCTCCACCGCGACGATCCGCCGCTCGGAGGAACAGGTACGCAGGCTGTACGGGCGGAACGTACAGTTGTTCCCCCCTTCCGGCCTGGACGCGCGCCACTCCCATTTCGCGGAGGTCGACCCCGTTTCCCCTGGACGCCTGTACGTGGGGGTGATGGCCCAAGGGCACCCGACGGGCCGCGCCACGGTCTCGACCGCGGCGGCGGTGCTGCACACCGTGAACAAGCTCCCCGAAGCGCACCGGGACGACTACTGGACCCTGGTCGCATACCACCACAGCCTTCGCGAGCTGGGACGCACTCTCAGCGCCGCCCGCGATGACATCCCCGCCCTACTCAAAGGGATGTCATCAGACGATGAGGATGTCCGAGAACTGTCGGAGGCATCGATCCAGGAGCTGACCAGCAACCTGGACCGTCGTGACCAGCCACGGGTCCTGGCCAGGCTGGAGCAGTCCTGGCCCTCGGCTTCGGCCATCTCCTTCCTAGCGTGCACCAACATGCTCTCGGTCGGCGTCGACGTGAGCCGCCTGGCTCTGATGCTCATGCTCGGACAGCCCAAGGCAGCGGCCGAGTACATCCAGGCCACCAGCCGAGTGGGGCGTTCCAGGGTTCCCGGACTCGTGGTCGCCTTCTTCAACTCGAACAAGCCGCGAGACCGGTCGCACTACGAGGGCTTCGGGGTGTTCCACCGGTCTCTGTACCGGTATGTGGAACCCGCGACGGTGACCCCTTGGTCCCTTCCCTCACGGCGGCGTGCTCTGCACGCAGCGCTCGCCATCCTGGTTCGGCACGGACACAACGCCGCCGCTCCCACGGGTGCAGGTCTGGTGTCGAAGCGCCCCGAAGCGGTGGAGGACGCCGCTCGCCGCATCCTCTCCTGGGTACGGCGGTCCGATCCTTCGGCCTCCCTGGCAACGGAGAGCGACCTACACGACCTGATCACGGACTGGCGGACAGAAGCCGCTACGGCGGCGGCTTCGGGGGGACACCTGTACTGGAACGGAAGCGGCCGCAACCGGCACCACCTCCTGACCGGGTTCGGAACGGACAAAGGACTATGGCCGACGCTGAACTCGGTCCGCTCCGTCGACTTTGAATGCCAGATCAAGGTGGAGGGACCCCGATGACGAACCGCAAACTCCGTGTGCGCCAGGCGCAGACCATCGTGCCGTTCGGGGTCGGGGCCATCCTGGAGACTCAGGGCGAGTCGTTCGTGGCCGCAGACACCGGTCGCTGGTACCTCGCCAAGTCCGAAGTCGTGGAGTCCCCTCGGCTGGCCGCGCGACTGAAGGTGAGCGGATTCCGCTCCGCCCCCGCCGCCAAGAACGACTTCTTCGACAACGACAAGGCCGCCGGCGTGCCTTGTGTCCGCTTCCCGGCGTGGCTGTTCTGCGGGGCCTGTCGGCGCATGGTGCGCTGGAACAACCTGCTGGAAAAGCCAGGCCATCCGCCTCGCTGCCCGTCCTGCCCCCGCAATCCGGCGCTTGTTCCCATGCGCTTCGTGCAGATCTGCCCGCGCGGCCACATGGACGACGTGAACTGGTCCTGGTGGGCGCACAGCCGTCCCAAGGCCACCGCCCAGCCCTGCGGAGGCAAAAACGAACAGTTGTCGTTCCTGGTCGACGAAACATCCATGGGCCTTGAGGCCCTGCGGGTACACTGCCGCCGGTGCGATTCCGGACGGGACTTGCTCAACCTACTGGACAACAAGTCCACCCACTGCTCCGGTAGGCACCCCTGGAAACGCGGTAGCGCGGAGAACGTGTGCGAGGAGAAGGCCCTCGTGGTCCCCAGGAACGCGGGCAATCTCTACTACCCCGTCACCTGCTCTGCCCTGGACATCCCGGCACCGGAGGATTCCGGTGGGCCTCCCTTAGACCCCGCCGTCGTGGACAGGATCAGGGAGGACCATCACCTCTGGCAGGCGTTCCTCTCCGCTGAAGGAGCAATACGCCGAGCGCTCGCATCCATGCTGGCGGACGATGCGAAAGTGACCGAGGAAGAGCTCTTCATCTTGGCCGCGTACGAGACCGGGCAGGAGATCCCCGGTGGGCGTGATGGGTTCGCGGAGGCCTCCTCCCACGCAGAGGAACTGAGCCGCGAGGAGTGGGAAGCGCTGAACACCCGTGTCCCCATTAACGAAAAGAACCTGGTCACCCGCCCGCTCTCCTGGCCCGAGGGGCGGACCGCGATCCAGGAATTACTGCGGGAGAGGTTCGAGGTCACCGTGGCTGACCGACTCCGCGAGGTCCGGACGCTTCTGGGGTTCTCCCGGGTGACACCGTCTCTCAACAGCCTGGTCCCGGTCACGGGCGGCCCTCGGGCATCCTGGCTACCCGCAGTGGAAGTATTCGGGGAGGGCATCTTCCTGTCCTTCGACGAGAGCCTCCTGGCCGAATGGGAGGCCGAGCCCTCCGTCAGCGAACGGGTCGCGGGAATCTCCCGAGAACTGGAGCAGGCCTTCCAACAGGACCGCCTGCTCGGAGTGACCGGACCGAAACTGCTTCCGCGGATGCCGATGCTGCACACTTTCTCCCACCTGTTCATCCGGCAATTGGCTTTCGAAAGCGGATACGGGATCGCCTCACTCCAAGAGAGGATCTACGCCCGCCCCGGCGGCAAACGGCATCAGGCGGGTGTGCTCGTCTACACCTCTGCCGGAGACTCTCAAGGAACCCTGGGCGGACTCGCAGCCCAGGGGGCGCCCGAGCCTCTGGCCGAAACGGTCCTGCGCCTGTTGGAGAGCGGATCGTGGTGCTCCAACGACCCGCTGTGCTCCGAACACGGGGCCCGGGGTCCGGCAGCCCTGAACCGAGCGGCCTGCCACGCCTGCACTCTGCTGCCCGAGACGAGCTGCGAGACCGGTAACACCCTGTTGGACCGGGTCCTGCTGATCGGCGGCAACGGGGTCCCGGGGTTCTTCCAGCCGGTGATCGAAGCGGCGCTGGACCGGGCCGCCCGGACCGCTCGGGGGCAGGCATGACGACACACCGCCCCCTGGCTGTCACCAACTACCTGGAACTGACCTCCGACCAGCGACGGCTGCTCGAAAGGCTCCCTTTCGAGGGCTCCCATCTGGTCCACGGGCCTGCCGGCAGCGGCAAGAGCGTCCTGGCTGCCCACCGGGCAGCGATGCTATTCCTCACCGGCACACCGGTAACCCTCCTGAGCAGGTCCAACGCGTTGCGGCAGCAGGCGATGCGGTGGGTGTCGGGAATCGCTCCCGAAGTGGAGGTGATGACGTTCCACTCCTGGCTGAACGGGTTGTTCCGATCGGCCGAAGGTACCGGCGTTCCCGTTCCCGCAGGGGCGTCCTCCAAGTGGGATATCGACTGGACCAGTATACTGACGGGCTTGGCGGGGCACTCCTACCCCGGCGCCCTAGTTGTCGACGAGGGGCAGGATCTCCCACCCGCCTTCTACAGCCTGTGCACTCTCCTCCGAGCACAGGTGACCGTGTTCGCGGACGAGAACCAGACCATCACCGACACCAACAGCACGCTGGCCGAGATCGAGAAAAAGCTGAAGGCATCGGCGATCCCCCTGTCGGGAAACCACCGGAACACCCTCCAGATCGCCGTGCTGGCCGACCACTTCCACAAGAGAGCAAAGGCATCCGGTCCGGGACTCGCGGACGGACCCGTGCCCACCTTGACCGCTCACCGCTCCTGGGAGGGGTTCGTCGATCAGGTCCGTGATCACCTGCGCAACCAACCGGAGCAGACCACAGCGGTGGTGGTACAACGCACCCTTACCCAGAAGAAGCTCATGGAGCTCTTCGCCCGCCGGGGTGTCGCGGTCCAGGCGTACCTGGGGTCGGGGCATCCGAACCACCGACGGCTGGATCCAGCGAGAGCCGGAGTGACTCTACTGACGCGGACGAGCGCCAAGGGCCTGGAGTTTGACTCGGTGTTCGTACCCGACACCCATGAGGACCGTGCGCACCCGGAGGACCCCGACCAGCGCTGCCTGTACTACATGCTCACCACACGGGCACGGTCATCGCTCGGCCTGGGTTATCTCGGGGACCGGGAGCCCGATCATCTCCATGCGATCCCGGAGAGGCATCTCAGACGCAAGGCCTGGTGAAACCTGTCGTGGTCAAGCACGAGCATTGCCCTGCGAAGGCGGTGCCGTGTCCGCACCCTTCGGACGAATCCGCCCGGTGAATAGGAACGGGTCCGGGTGCGAGAAGAGACCGCCTTCTCGCATCCGGACCCGGTCACCAGTACCGATCTCGCCAGAGGTGAACCGTCAGCGATGAGCCATCATCGGCTCCAGGACACGGGTCAGGGTCCGAAGATCGAGAACCTCGGCGAGGCCGGTGGAGGAGGCGGCCCAGTAGGAGCCGGTAGCCTCGCCGAACCAGACGACCAGGTGCGAGTGCTCCGTCTGGAAGGCGGCGGCGAGGGTGTGCTCACGCCGGTACTCGGAGCGGTGGCCTCCGATGAGGGGCAGGTGCTGGGCGCGCAGGGTCCGGCAGGAGGGGTGCGCGCAGGACGGGCAGAACGGTCCGACGGGCGAGCGCCGCCGCGGCAGCGGCGGCGGCAGCGGGCGGAACAGCGGGTCGCTGGAGGGTCGGGGGCGCGGGATAGGATGCGTCATCGATCCTGCTTTCCTACATGTCGAAGTGTGGTTTCGGGATTGCGAGGGCCTGGGAAGAGCGTTGCCGCGCTCTCCTGGGCCCGTTTCACGTTTCGGGGTGCGAAGGCGGCTGATCAAGCCGCGGTGGTCCAGGGGTTGCCGGTCAGGTCGTAGGCGAGGAAGAACCACACCTGCCGGTGGTCGGCGATGCCGTTGTCGCCCCAAGAGGTGGCCAGGGCGTCGACCAGGGCCAGGCCGCGTCCGGATTCGGCAATGGCGTTCAGGCTGGCCGGGTCGGCGGTGAGGTGGTCGCGCCGGCCATCCGGGGTGGTGCGCCCGGAGGGATCGCCTTGGTCGGTACAGGTCAGGTGCAGGCCGGTGCGGCGGCGCTCGCAGCGGAAGGTGAAGGTGCCGAACGGCCGTCCCGAGCGGGAGTAGGTGAGCGCGTTTGCGGCCAGCTCCGAGCCGAGCAGCGTGAACAGGTACCGGTAGTCGGTGTCGCGTTCGGCAGCGCTCGTGTCCAGGAACGCCCGGACCAACGGCATCAGCTGCGGCGAGGACCCGAACTCGTAGGAGCGCACGTTGTAGTGGGCCCGGCGGGCGTGCGGGTTGAAGTAGTGACGGCACCGCCGCGGCACCAGCTCCCCGAGGGGGAGGGTCACCTCCGGCAGCGACGGCATCGGCGGGGGTGTGAGGGCGATTGCGAGCATGCCGAAGACACTCCTTGGCGTGAATGGACGAGGAATCTCGAACGGACTTGGCCGGTGCGTCCATACGCGCAGGATGAAGCTGAACTCGCGCGTTTCGCAGACGCGGGGGACGGCCACGGCGTAGCCTGACCAGCAACGATCCCCATCAACCTTCGGTGAGGATCTGATCACCGACTACACCAACCACCATAGCTCGACATTGTCGAATGTCAACGGCTCTTTCTAGACAATGTCGAGATCCTCGTTTTAAGCTCACCGCATGAACGAACCACACAGCCCAACCCTTCGCTTCCGACGCCTGGCCACGCAGCTCAAGAAAGGTCGGGAAAGTCTTCATTTGACCGTTTCTCAAGCAGGCAAAGCCCTGGGGTGGACCTCGTCCAAGATCAGCAAGATCGAAACCGGACAGACCCGTAGAATTACCTCTGGCGACCTCGACAAGATGATGGATCTGTACGAGATCACCGACCCCATCCAACGCACTGCCTTGCACACCTTGGCCAAAGACGCGAAGAAGCGGGGATGGTGGTCCTCTTATCGTGACATCTTCGGAGACCAAGCTCTGCCCGACTTCGAAGCCGAGGCGGCGACCATTCGCAGCTTCGAAGGGCTGGTCATCCCAGGTCTGCTGCAAACACCGGCGTACGCGGAGGCGCTGATTCAAGGCGGGCGCTACACCAGTGCTCAGGACATCACTCAGCGAGTTGAGGCACGCATGGTCAGGCGTGAGATCCTGACCCGCTTCAATCCGGTTCATCTACGCGTGGTCATGGATGAAGCAGGCTTGCGCCGCATGATCGGAACCCCACAGATCATGACCGAACAGTTGAAGCACCTGCTTCACATGGCGCAGATGCCCAACATCGATGTCCAGGTGCTGCCGTTCGCAGCGGGCTCTCATGCCGCCCTGGTGGCCCCGTTCAGTGTCCTGGAGTTCTCCGAGCCTTCGGACCTGCCCATCGTCCACGTGGGCACGGTGACCGGGTCGGTATTCTTCGAACAGTCCCAGGATGTCTCGCGCTACAGTGCCACTTTCGGTGACATCCAGGGCACCGCCCTAAGCACCACCCAGAGCGCACGGTTCATCACCGATGTGCTCACATCCCTAGAGAGCGACGGATGAGCAACGAGCTGGTTTTCCGCAAGAGCAGCTACAGCGGCCAGGAACCGAACTGCGTCGAGGTCGCACATATCCCGGCTGACTTCCGGAAGAGCAGCTACAGCGGGGTCGGTCAAAACTGCTTGGAGGTCGCCGAACTGCCCTGTGGTGCGGCCGTCCGGGACTCCAAGCACCCCACCGCTGGTCACCTTCCCTTCCCCGCCGTGGAGTGGGACGCCTTTCTCACCTCCACCCGCACCTCGCAGCCGTAACCCACGAACCTCCCCTGACTCAGCGCCCCGTCCTCCCCGGCCGGGGCGTTGCTGCTTCCCCAGCGGGTTCGCGTCGGGAAGGGCATGCTGTACTCGCCCCTGGCCACGACACACCACCCCGGAAAGGCACCGCCATGGCCGTCACCACTCAACTCCGTACCTACACCGTCCGTGAGGGCCTGCTCGACGAGTGGGTCCGGCGCTGGCAGGAGGAAATCGTCCCCCTGCGCCTGGAGTTCGGTTTCTCCCTCGGCGGCGCCTGGATCGACCGGGAGCGCGACCACTTCGTCTGGGAGATCTCCTACGACGGCCCCGAGACCTTCGCCGAGCGCAACGCCGCCTACTGGGACTCTCCCGAACGCGAGGCCATGGCCCTGGACCCGAAGGACTACCTGGTCTCCACCGAGGTCCGCGAGGTCACCCGGGTCTACTGACCCCGCCCCGGCCCTCCTCCTCGCCGACCGCGAGCAGGTGCGTGCGGCGCTCCTCCGGGGTCAGCGCCCGGAAGGTGCGCCGCCGCGCCACACGCGTCAGCTCGTCCAGCGGCATGTCGGCGTCCCACACACGCACGGTGCCGTCGGCCGAACCCGAGGCGACCAGTCGGGAGCCTCCGCTCCAGGCGACGCTCAGGACGCGGTCCCGGTGGACGCCCACCGTCAGAGGTTCGCTCTCCCCCCGCACGTCCCACACCCGCACGGTGCGGTCGTGGGAGGCGGTGACCAACCGGGCGCCGTCGGGTGACCAGGACACCGCGGGCACCCGGCCGCCCTGCCCGGTGAGCACCCGTTCGGTACGGCCCGAGGCGAGGTTCCACACCCGCACCGTCCAGTCGGCCGAGGATGTCGCCAAGTGCGCCCCGTCCGGGGACCAGGCGACGGCATCGACCCAGTTGTCGTGTCCGGTCAGCACGACGTGTTCGCGGCCCGTGCTCAGGTCCCAGACCCGGGCGGTGCGGTCGTCGGAGCAGGAGGCGATCCTGCGCCCGTCGGGCGACCAGTCGAGTCCCACGACCCAGTCCTGGTGGCCGCGGAGTGTGGCCAGCAGAGAGCCGTCACGGGCGTCCCAGATGCGGATGCTCCGGTCCTGGGCGCCGGTGGCCACACGGTCGCCGCCGGGCGACCAGGCCACCGACTCCACGATGGCGCCCTCGTGATCGAGCTCCCTCGGCTCGCCGCCCGCATCCAGATTCCACAGCAGAGCGCGGCGGTCGGTGCCGCCCGAGACGAGGGCCGTGCCATCAGGCGACAGGTCGGTGTCGCGCACCGCGCCGGTGTGACCGCGCAAGAGCGGGGCACCCCGGGAGCCCTCGCGGAACACACGCACGGCCCCGTCCTCGCAGGCGGCGGCGACGGCACCGGAGCGGGCGGACACGGAGTTGACGGCGGCACCCTCCGCGCCGTGGACGGCGTGCTCCACGGTCGACGGTTCCAGTTCCCACAGGCGCGCCGTCGCGTCCTCGGAGGCCGTGGCCAGCCGGGTACCGTCCGGGGACCAGGCCACACCCCAGACCGCGTCGGTGTGGCCGTGCAGGACGGCCTTCTCCTCGGCGTCGTCGGCCGTGAAGACCCGGGCGGTGCGGTCGGCCGAGGCGGTGGCGAGCAGTCGGCCATCGGGCGACCACTCCACGTTCCACACGCGGTCGCGGTGACCGCGCAGCAGGAGGGTCTGCTCCCCCGTCACGGCGTCCCAGACACGGACGGTGTGATCGCCCGAGGCAGTGGCGATCCGGGTGCCGTCGGGGTGCCAGGACACGCCTTCGACGAAGTCGCGGTGGCCGACGAGCCTGACCGCCTCCCGCGCGTCGCCGACGTCCCAGACGATGACGCTCCGGTCGTGCGAGGCGGTGGCCAGCCGGGTACCGTCCGGGGACCAGCGGATGCCCAGGACGTTGTCGGTATGGCCGGTCAACCGGCTGCCGAGGCGACCGGTGTCGGCCTCCCAGACCCGTACGACGCGGTCACGCGAGGCCGCGGCGATGTAGCGCCCGTCGGGGCTCCAGGCCACCCCCCGCACCACGTCGGTGGCGTCGGTGAACCGCAGGAGGGTCTCACCGGACCCGGCGTCCCAGACCCGCACCGTGTGGTCCCGCGAGGCGGTGGCCAGGCGCCGCGAGTCCGGTGACCAGGCCGCCATCTCCACCATGCCCAGGTGGCCGCGCAGTTCCCGGACCAGCCCGCCGTCGGTGTCCCACAGGCGCGCGGTGCCGTCGCGGGAGGCGGTGGCGACCAGGGTTCCGTCGGGCGACCAGGCCAGGTTGCGCACGGTGTCGGTGTGGCCGGTGAGGACGGCGGAGCAGTGGCTGTGGGCGAGCGCGGCCAGCAGGGCACCGCGGACGACGGGTACGGGTTCGCACTCCTCCAGGGCGGCCAGGGTGAGCAGGACGGCCGTTTCGGGGTGCTCCTCGACCCCGGCCAGGACGTATTCGGCGATCGCGAGCGAGACGCGGTGCAGGAACCGGTGGTCGCGGCGCCGGGAGGCGTCGACGAAGGCGGTGAGCTCCGGGGTGTCCTGCCCGTTCTCGCGCAGGGTCTCCAGCCAGCGTTCGGCGGTGGTCAGGCGGGTCCCGGTGAGCAGGTAGTCGGGGTGGCGGCCCGCGCCCTCCCAGTCGCCGGCCCACCGCTCCAGTTCGGCGCGCTGGCGCAGGCGTTCGGTGTGCGCCTCCACCTGCTGGCGCAGCGGGGCCCACTGGCGGAAGAGCGCCTCGTGGGTGACCTGAGCGACGGGGCCGCCGTCGTGGACGTCGCTGGTCAGGAGTCGGGCCTCGACGAAGGCGTCGACGATGTGGCGGTCGCGTGCGTCGAGTTCCGCCGAACGCACCCGGCGGCGGGTGGCGTCCCCGCTGGTCACGGTGACGAAGCGCAGCAGAACCCGGAGGATGCGGTCGAGGTCGGCCTCGGCCCGCAGTTCGGCGGTGACCTGGTCGGCGTGGCGGGCCAGTGCCCCTTCCACACCGCCGAGCGCCCGGTAGTCCTCCTCGGTGGCGGTCCCGCGGGCCCCGGCGCGGATGTGGAGTTCCTGGAGGAGGTGGGCGAGTAGGGGGAGGGCGTCCCCGCTGCCGGTGTCGGTGGCGATGTGCTGGACCAGGCCGTCCTCGAAGCGGAACCCGGATGCCTCGGCGGGGCGCTCGATGATCTCCACGAGGTCCTGGTGCCCCAGCGCACCGAGGGCCAGGGGGTTGGTGAACAGCTCGGCCGCCTCCCCGCTGAGGAGGTCGCCGAGGAACTCCACGCGCAGGGTCGCGACCACCCGCAGATGGCGGTCGCCGTACAGGGCGTCGCGCAGGGCGCCCAGGAAGAGGGTCCGGTCCCGATCGCCGCTGAGGGTGACCAGTTCCTCCAGCTGGTCGACGACCAAGATGGTGCGCCGGGACCCTCCGCTCTCGCGGCGGATTCCGCGCAGCAGGGCGAGGAGTTCACCGCTGTCGCGACGGATGCGGCGTGCGTAGGCGTCGGCCTGGGCCTGGTCCTTGGCGAGTGCTCGGGCCAGGGCTCCGACGGGGTCGGCTCCAGGGACCATGACCGGCAGGACGTTCCAGCGCTGCGCCCGCAGGCGGGGCAGGATCCCGGCCTGCACCAGCGAGGACTTACCGCTTCCGGAGGCGCCGATGACGGCCAAGAGGCGCTCCTGGGGTCCGGTCCCCACGCCGTTGAGCCTGCGCATCGCCTCCGCGATCTGGGCGGAACGTCCGAAGAAGACCGCGGCCTCGTCCTCGTGGAAGGAGGCGAGGCCGGGGTAGGGCGAGCGCCCGGGTTCCCAGGAGAACTCGGGAGGGGGCGGGTTCTCCAGGCGGTAGGCCATGAAGTGCCCGACGAGCAGGACCACGAGGATCAGGACGAGGCCCGGCACTGCGGCCTGCTCCAGCAGCCGCATCGGCAGCGGGGTCTCCCTGCCGTCGGTGGCGAAATTGGTGACCACGCCCAGCAGACCCGCGGCCAGCACGAGGAGCAGTTGCAGCATCAGGGCGAGTCGTTGGCGTCGCCGCACATCGTCTCCGTGGGGGTCGCGTGTTCCCGGGGCCGAGGGGCGGGTGCGCCCCCGGTGAGCCTAGGGTGACGGACGGTGGGAGCAAAGCCGATGGCCCATTCCGGCCATCCGGAATCCCCTGCGGCGTAGGCGCTGTGCTCTTTCGGGGGGCTCGGCCCGGGTCTTCGTGCAGGGCAGGCGACCGTGTTCCGCTTCGGCCGCAGGACAGGTCACCAGAGGGGCTGCCTGCGGAGCAGCTCGGCCCGGGCCTTCTCCGCGCGGCGCCGTGCTTCGGGGGCGGCCGACCGGGAGGGGCCCGCGTCCCGGCGTGCGGGCCCGGCCCGGGTCGCCTCAGTCGGCGGAGCCGGTGGCGCCGCGCTGGTAGGCCGTGGGCCGGGCGGGCCGGGCCGCCAGGTCGAGGGCGGTCGCGAGGTTGCGGTCGATCGCGGCCTGCCACTGCCGCGGGTCGCGGCGGCGGCGCTCGCGCGCCAGCGCGAGACCGGAGAGCACCGGGCCAAGCCAGGCGTCGGCGATCGGGGCCGGGGGGATCCGCAGGTCCTGGCAGACGGCGTCGCCGTGGATCCGGCGGGCGAGCGCGTTCAGCGCCGGGCGGGCCAGCTCGCGCGGGACGTGGAGCAGCCCGTGCAGTGCGGAGGTCGCCGACTCCAGGGTCGCGTCCGCCAGCACGGCGGAGTCCTCCGTGACGGGTCCGGTCACGGCCTGGAACACGGCGTCGAGGCGGGCGGCGGCCTCGTTGCCCGTGATCCCCCGGACCAGGCGCTCGTCGATCCCCAGCAGGTGGGCGACGCACCACCAGTAGCGGTACAGGTCGGCCTGCTCGCGGCTGCTCAGCCCGAACCCGAGGAGGCCCTCGGCCGTGTAGGCGGTCAGGGTGAAGTCCATCCACGTCCGCCCCAGGTCGACCTGGTTGATCGGATGACCGTCCGCGGAGGCGTCGTAGCCGCGGTTCAGGGCGAGCCTGCGCATGTGCGCGTGCAGCATCCGCACCTGGAGGGTCGCCACGTAGCCGGGCTGCCCGACGCGCAGGCCGCCGGGCAGCATGACCCGGGTGAGCCACGACCCGGTCTCCTGGATGCGCCGCTGCGCGGAGTCGACCAGCCGCCCGGTCGTGGTCAGCACCGCGGAGATCGACGGCGACTCGTAGACCCGGATCAGGGAGCCCGCGTTGAGCGCGATGATGTGCACCGGCGGCGGGGATGTGTAGAACGGCAGGGGCCCCGGTCGAGCAGGGCGTCGTCCGCGTGGTCGGGCAGGCCCTCGGTCTGGCGCAGCAGCGCCTCCAGTGCCGGGGGCGGATCGGCGAGGGAGTCCAGGCCCTCCCGGATGCCCTGGTCGACCACGGGCCTGGCCTGCCGCATCCCGACCCGGTGCATCTCGTCGACGACCGCGTCGGCGAGTACGTCGCCGGTGGTCAGCGCCCACCGCATCAGGTCGGCTCGGGCCTGACCGAACTGGGCCAGGACGGTCGACCGCCCCGCCCGTCGGGTCGGCCACCGGTTCTGTTCGGTCATGGTCTCTCCGTAAGTCGGTAGGTGGCCCGGCAGGCCCGGGCGGAAGGGTCGGGGTGGTCAGCCATGGGTCCGGGCCCGCGGCCTGTCCGGGAAGCCGTGGGGTTCGCCGCTCCCGGCGATGCCGCTCAGCACCTCGGCGGCGGCGAGCTCATCGCGTGCGGCGAGGCGGTCGAAGCCGTGGACGGCGGGGTGGGCGTAGCGGCCCAGGGTCGCGATGAGGACGGCACCGGCGACGAGGACACCCATCAGGACGGGGATGACGGGGTCGTAGGAGCCCAACAGGTCGTACCCCAGCCCGAGGAGCAGCGGCCCCAGTGCGCTGCCCAGCAGGAAGGCGGCCTGGAGCAGGCCCAGGATCCGGCCGAAGTGCCGCGTGCCCAGGTAGCGGGTGATGAGCAGGGCCAGCAGGTCGCCCTCGATGCCGAAGGCGACACCGATGAAGGCGACCGCGACGGCGGCGCCGGTGAAGGGCGGTTCCAGGAAGAACATGCCCGCGATGGGGGCGATCATCACGATCGGTCCGACGACGGCCGCGTGCACGCGGTCGAGGAGGAGACCGCCGGCCACCCGGCCCACGAGCGAGGCGAGTCCGAAGACGACCAGCAGCGTGGCCGCCTGTTCGGCGGTCAGCCCGCGGTCGGTCATCATCGGCACGAGGTGGACCTGGAGGCCGTAGACGACGACCCCTGCCAGGCCCAGCCCGAAAGCGATGCCCCAGAACCACCGGGTGCGGACCGCCTCGCCGACCGTCAGGCCGGGGAGTTCGAGGCTGACGTCGCGGCCTTCCACACGGGTCTCCCGGAGGAGTCGTCCGCGGACGTGCCGTTCCGCGCGGGCGCGCACGAACAGGGTGACCATCGTGACCGACACCAGGATCGAGACCAGTGCCATGATGCCGTACGTCTGCCGCCATCCGACGGCGTCGATGAGCACTCCGGCCAGCAGCGGGGCCAGGGCAGACCCCAGTCCGATGATGCCCGTGACCGTTCCGACGGCGAGGGCGCGGTTGTTGTCGAACCAGCTCACCACCGCCCTGGCGGCGGGAACCGCCGTCCCGGCCCCGAAGAGGCCCACGAAGAAGCAGGGGACGAGGTAGACCCACTCGACCGGCGGCACCAGCCCGATCAGCGCCATCGAGACCGCGAACAGCACGAACCCCGGCACGAGGATGTAACGCGCGGCGAAGCGGTCCACGAGCTGCGCGACGACGACCAGGCCGATCGCCATCCCGACCGCCGCGACCGAGAACGCCCCGGTGACGGTCGTGCGGCTGAAGCCGGTCTCCTCGACGATCGGCAGCACGAACAGGCCGATGGTGGCCAGGTACATCTGGGGGCCGACGGCGCCGGCGGTACCGCTGCCGACGATCACCCACCAGGGGCTCCTGGGTCTGGACGTGCGGGGGGCGGGGGTGCTCATGCGGTCTCCGTGGGTCGTGGGGTGGTCCTGGGGGCGGTGCTCAGGCGGTGGGGAAGGAGACCTGGGTCAGTTCCTCCGAGACCCGCCAGACGCGCGCGGCCTCCTCCGTGCTGCGCAGCGGCGGGTACTGCGGCTGCTTCGCCGGCGGGCCGCCCAGGTTCCCGGGACCGCTGGGGCCGTAGAGCGCGCCAC
>NZ_JARBUT010000013.1 GCF_028882275.1 Nocardiopsis sp. N85 | reverse complement strand
GTGGCGCGCTCTACGGCCCCAGCGGTCCCGGGAACCTGGGCGGCCCGCCGGCGAAGCAGCCGCCGTACCCGCCGCTGCGCAGCACGGAGGAGGCCGCGCGCGTCTGGCGGGTCTCCGAGGAACTGACCCAGGTCTCCTTCCCCACCGCCTGACCGCCGTTCGCACGATCACCACAGGAGAAGCCGCATGAGTACCCCCGCCCCCCGCGCGTCGAAACCCAGGAGCCCCTGGTGGGTGGTCGTCGGCGGTGGCACCGCCGGCGCCGTCGGTCCCCAGATGTACCTGGCCACCATCGGCCTGTTCGTGCTGCCGATCGCCGAGGAGACCGGCTTCAGCCGCACGACCGTCACCGGGGCGCTCGGTCGCGGCGGTCGGGATGGCGATCGGCCTGGTCGTCGTCGCGCAGCTCGTGGACCGCTTCGCCGCGCGTTACATCCTCGTGCCGGGGTTCGTGCTGTTCGCGGTCTCGATGGCGCTGATCGGGCTGGTGCCGCCGATCGAGTGGGTCTACCTCATCCCGTGCTTCTTCGTGGGGTTCTTCGGGGCGGGGACGGCGGTGCCCGCCGCCGGGACGGGCGTCACGGGTTTCGGGACGGGGCCTCCACGCTCGCGTTGGCACCTGCGGGGACGTCAACGCCCCCGGCATCGATGAGCGACTCGGCATCGGCTCCCGCTCCGGCCTCCGTGACCTTCAGGTCGTAGGAACCCGCGGGAAGGGTGAGCGTGGCGGAGACGGTACCCGGTCGGGAATCCTCCAGGGCGGCGTCGACGTGGACGTCGACGGCCGTGTCGGGCACGGCGTGCCCGACGGACACCTGCGCGTCCTGCGGGTCCGGGAAGGCCGGTACGACCGGACTCGGCAGAAGGGCCGTACCGGCGACGGTGGCACCGCTGACGGCCCGGAGAAAGCGTCGCGTCGGGAACGGCGGCGACATGGACGATCACACCGGCTTCGGGTGGAGCGGCGACCGGGACGTGTGAGCGCGCGGGTCGAACCGATCACGTGACCCGCCGCGATACCTCCGATGGGCACGACGGTCGACCTTGGAAACTCATGGAGGCCTCCGTACACCGGGGGCGGGGCGCGACGGGGCGGCCCCGGAACGCCGGTCGTACGGCGAGACCAAGGCGCCGCACGGAGACCTGTGCGTCGAGACGGAAAGAGGGGCACGTCGTTGAACGGATCAGGCGAACGGAACGAACGGGGCATGCGCGTCCCGCGCGCGATCCCCCGTGCCACGGCGGCGGCACTGCTCCCGGTCCTCGCCTTCACCCTGGTGGGCTCGACACAGGCCGAGCAGGCGGTGACGGTGGAGGAGGCTCGGGCCGCCGGGGAGGTCCCCCAGGAGATTCTGGACAGGTCGGGTTTCGCCCCTGCCGTGGAACGTTTCACCCGGGAACTGCGCACCGCCCACGACGCCGAGCACGCGGCGGCGGTCGTCGAACGCCATGGGGACGCGCTCTGGAGGACGGCGGTCGACCGGGTCGGCGGGGCCGGCGGGACCGAGGGGGACCTGAGCGCCGGGGACGACCGACCGCTCTACTGGGCGAGGCTCGGCATGACCGCCGCGCTCCACCGCTGGGAACCGGGGTTCACGCTCGCCCAGGACGACCGTGCCACGCTCGTGGCCGACCTGGAACGCCGCTCACGGGGGCACCACGACGCGGACTTCTCCGCCGGCTCCCGCGAGGACGCGATGCTCCGCGTCGTCGTCACCGGGTTCGACCCCTTCGGCCTCGACGGCGACATCCGCCAGGCCAACCCCTCCGGGGCGGCGGCCCTCGCCCTGGACGGGGTGGTGATCGAGACCGGTGACGGCGTCGCGGTCGTCGAGGCTCTGCTCTTCCCCGTGCGCTGGCGCGATTTCTCCGACGGCATGGTGGAGGAGGCCCTGCTTCCGCATTACACGGGCGACCGTCCGGCCGACGCGGTCATCACCATCAGTCAGGGCGGGGGCGAGGGATTCGACCTGGAGGCGCACAACGGAGCCTGGCGAGGGGGCTTCGAGGACAACGAGCGTGCGGGCGAACAGGGCCCGATCCCCGTTCCCGAGGGCGTCCCCACCGTCACCCCGCAACCGCAATGGTCCGATTCCTCGCTGGACCGGGCCGCGATCGTCGAGGCGACGGACGGGGCGCCGTTCCCCGTGTTCGACAACACCATGGTGGTCGAGATCCCCGAGGGCGAGACCGAGGAGGTCGTGCGATGGGACGGACCGACCCCGGGCTCCCGAGCACGCGCCGGCGGCGGGGGCGACTACCTGTCCAACGAGATCGCCTATCGCAACACCCTGCTGCGGGACGCCACCGGGCGGGACGTCCTCGCGGGCCACGTGCACACCCCGGTGCTGTCCTTCGGGCCGGGTGACGAGGTCACCGATCCGGAGTTCGAGGAGAACCGGGCTGCCATCGTCGGTCAGGTGGAGGACGTCATCGCGGCCGCCGTTCGGCCGTGACACGCGGAGGGCGCGGTCCCGGCGCACCGGAGGCGAACCGTGTGCGTCCCGAGCGACCGGCGGGCCTGCGTGGCCCGGTGGCCGTCGGCGACGTGGTCCGGGTCCACGGTCCGGTCGAAGACCCGTCCCGGGTCGGTCCGGCCCTGCGGCACGTCGGGCGGCACGGTGTCGATGTGGGCGGGCACCGGAGCCGGGCCGCCGTCGGGGGTGGCGTTCTTGCTCGAAGAGGGGGCCGCACCCGATCGGGGCCTCGGGCCGATGCCGTGGAGTTCGGACGGAGGCGCCGAGGGGCCCCGCGACGGACCGCGCCCGCGGCGGCTCCGATACGAGCACACCGCGGGCGGGTGATGCGGTCCCGATCGTCACCGCGTCGGTCGGGCGACCCGCGCTTCCTCGGGGTCGCGGCGCAGCATGGGGCTGTCGGCGAGCTTGAGCCAGACGACACCGCCGATGATGACGGCCAGCCAGAAGGCGCGGACCGGGGTCAGGACCTCATCGAAGAAGACCGGCCCGAAGAGCGCGGCACCGACCGCTCCGATACCGGCCCACACGGCGTAGCCGATGCCGACGTCGATCGCCTTCAGGGCCACGCTGAGGCAGAACAGGGTCAGCAGGAAGAAGACGACGGCGGAGAGGGACCATCCGAGGACGGTGAACCCGGAGCTGCCGGCCACGCTGAGCGCGTAGCCGACCTCGAACACCCCGGCCAGCAGCAGGACCAGCCAGGGGCCCGCCTTCTTTCCGGTATCCGTGTTCTCGGTGGTGGGTGCGGTGGCAGTGGTCATCACAGTGTTCCTTTCGGGTTGAGGGGGGTGGGTCACGCGGCTCCGCTGAGCTGGAGTCCGATGACCCCTCCGATGACGATCGCGATGCCGAGACCCTTCCTCCAGCCCAGCTTCTGGTCGAGGAAGAGCGCGCCCACGACGACGATCCCGACTCCGGCGACGCTGGTCCAGATGGCGTAACCGACGCCCACGTCGAAGGTCAGCAGCGCGAGGCCGAGGAAGAACGTGGCGATCGCACCGCTGACGAGGGTGCCGATCGTCCACCACGGCTTCGTGAAGCCTTGTGCCCTGCTCGCGGAGATGCCGACGATGACCTCGAAGACGACGGCGATGCCCAGGTAGAGCCAACTCATGGTGTTCCTTTCGATGAGCGCGTGTGCGCGCCCGTGATGTGTGCGGACTCGCGGGTACCGTGCGAAGGGCTCCGTGCCCCGCTCGTCGGGGAGTCGGGCCACGAGACCGTCGAGCTCGTCGTCGGAGGCCCCGGAGTCCGAACGGCCGGAACGGTGGTCGAACCCCCGACTCGCGACCACGTCTCGATCGACCGCGACGATCCATCTTCAAATGCATGTACATGCAACTATTTGAGTGCGCGAAGGCCGCTCCCGACCCGATGCGCGCCCGTGGGTGCTCAGCGGACGAGTGAACCGATCACCTCGAACGCACGGTCCAGACCGCCATGGTCGAGGTCCGGGTACTCCTCGGTCGTTTTCCGCAGCAGTTCGCGGATCTTCGCCTCGTAGGGCTCCCGGATCACGGCGACGGTGTCCATGCCCTGATCGGTGATCACCGCGTAGACACCCCGACCGTCGTCCGGGCAGGTGTCGCGGAAGACCAACTTCTTGCCCTCCAGCCGACCCACCAGTCGGGTCACGGAACTCTGGTTCAGTCCGACCTTGCGAGCGAGGTCGTTGAGGCGCAGCTCGCGATCCGCGGCCTTGCTCAGGTGAAGCACCGCCCGGTAGTCGGCGAGGCCGATGCCATAGGTGTCCATCAGCCATTTGCCCAGCGTCGCGTCCATCGCGCCGACCAGCGCCGACACCTGGGACCACGCCGCGCTCAGACCGCGGACCTCGGTCCCCCCTTCGAATTCATAAGGTTCCGTGTACATGCAAGTAAATGTAGCACGTGCGATCGCGTCGGTCACCCGCCGATCGAACGTCCTTCCGGGATACGAGGTCCCGAGCCGTGGCCCGGGAGGGCCCCCGGGCCACGGCTCGGGACGGTGCGCGAACCGCCGGACCCGCACACGGCCCGGGGCCGACGGTCTCCCTCGTCGGGCGATCGCCGGGACCGACGTCAAGGCGTGCGGGCCGGTGCCGGGGCGTCCCAGGCGAAACCGTCCGGATCCGTGCAGGACCCGATCCCGCCTCCGATCATGATGCGGTGCGAGCCGGTGCCCTCCGGTGAGACGCCGATGGTCCTGGCGAGGGCGCGGCGACGGTAGAGCGCCAACTTGACGGAGCCGGAGCCGGTGTCGAACTCGACGTAGGAGCGGCCGAAGCTCTTGCCCACGCTCAACCCTCGCTCCACGTAGAAGCGCTTGCTCGCGGTCACGTCCTCGACCCCCAGCAGGAGCACGATCTCGTCGACCTTCCGGGTGGCCGGGCCGGTGTTCTTCTTCCTTGAGGTGGCCACCTGCCAGATGGCCCCGTCCGGGGCCTGGACGACGGCGCCGTAACCCCAGAGCGACTTGGCGGCGGGCTTCAGGGCGACGCCGCCGGCGTCGAGGGCGGCCTTGACGAGGGCGTCGACGTCGGCGGGCTGGGACGTGATGAGCGACAGGGTGAAACCACGGAACCCGGCCGTGGGCGCGTCCGCGGCCCGCAGTCGGAGCAGCCCGCCCAGGTCGAAGGCGGCGGTGTAGAAGCGGTCGGCGGTCTCGATGTCGGTCGCGTCGAGGGTGATGGAAGCGATGTTCGTCATGACCACGACGTTATTGAGGGACCCACCGCCGGCGCTTCTCGATTCCTGACCGGTCACGCGTCCGTTTTCGCCACCCCCGCCGTGCCCCCGATGAGCCGGTGCGAGAACGTGGGGCACCGTCGGCCGCGTGACCCCCGTCGCACGCGGACACGACGGACCCTCGGAGCGCGGCGGGAGTACGGAGCGGGAAGAGCCATGTCAGCAGCCACCGTCATCATCTCCGGAGCCCGTGTCTTCGACGGCGAGTCCTTCCTCCCGCGTGCGGACGTGGTGTTCGCCGGGGACACCGTGCTCGATGTGGGTCCGGGGCTCACCGAGAGACATCCGGGCGCGCGCACGGTCGACGCGACCGGGAAGACCGTCATCCCCGGCGTCATCGACCTCCACGTGCACATGACGGCGCGGCACGCGGGCTCGCTCAACTCCTTCGCCGAGCCGTTCTCCCTCCAGTTCTACGACTCCGCCGCGCACCTCGGGCGCACGCTCAGAGCAGGTGTGACCACCGTGCGCGACGCGGGCGGCACCGACCTCGGCGCCAAGGTGGCCGTGGACTCGGGCGTCATCCCCGGGCCCCGCCTGCGGATCGCGGTCACCATCATGAGTCAGACCGGTGGGCACGGCGACATGCGATTGCCCTCGGGGGCAGAGAACCCGATGCTGGCGCCGCACACCGGACGTCCCTCCGGTGTCGCCGACGGCGTCGAGGAGGTGCGCAAGACCGTGCGCTCGATCCTGCGCGCGGGGGCCGATCAGATCAAGATCTGCTCCACGGGTGGTGTGCTCTCCCCCGCCGACGACCCGCGGCACTCCCAGTTCACCGAGGACGAGATCCGTGTGATCGTCGAGGAGGCCGCGGCTCAGGGCGCGTACGTCATGGCGCACGCGCAGGGCAGCGAGGGCATCAAGAGCGCTCTGCGGGCCGGTGTGCGCTCGATCGAGCACGGCATCTACCTCGACGAGGAGGCGATCGGACTCCTGCTCGACCGGGGCGCCTACCTCGTGCCGACGCTCTCCGCGCCGCTCGCGGTCATCGAACGGGCGGAGCGGCCGGGATCAGGGCTCTCGCAGGCCGTCATCGACAAGGCCCACCGGGTGATCGACACGCACCGGGAGTCGGTCGCGAACGCGGTCGCCGCCGGTGTGAAGGTCGCCATGGGCACCGACTCGGGGGTGGGTCCGCACGGCGAGAACCTCAAGGAGCTCGCGCTGATGGCCGACGTCGGCATGGGACTGGAGGAGGTACTGCGCGCGAGCACCTCCCTGGCGGGCGAGCTCATCCGGAACGCGCGGGTCGGCAGGCTCGCACCGGGGCACGCCGCCGACGCCGTCGTGCTCGACGGTGAGCTCACCGGCACCGCGCGGCTCGCGTCGTTGCCGGCGATGGTGCGGCAGGTCTGGAAGGACGGCGAGGAGGCGTTCACCCGGGCAGGGGACTGAGCGCGCGGCCGGGGGCGGGACGGCGGCGGAGGGCGCACTCGGCCGGTGGGACGAGGACGGTGCCCGAGGTACGGGTCGGGCACCGCGTTCGTCAGACCGGCCGCGGTTCCGTCGCCGGCGCCCCCCGGTGCCGGACCGGCCGGGTGACCTGCTTCGCCACGCACTGCGGCAGGCCTTTCGCGTCGCCCGCCGTGGCGTTGCGGTAGGCGCCGGGGGACATGCCGAACAGTTCGGTGAACCTGGTGCCGAAGGTGCCCAGGGACGAGCAGCCGACCGTGAAGCAGACCTCGGTGACGCTGAGGTCGCCGCGTCGCAGCAGTGCCGCCGCGCGCTCGATGCGGCGCGTCATCAGGTACGAGTACGGGGACTCGCCGTACGCCTGCCGGAACCGTCGGCTGAGATGCCCGGCGGACACGTGCACCCCGCGGGCGAGCGTCTCGACGTTCAACGGCCGCGCGTACTCCCGGTCGATCCGGTCACGGACGCGGCGCATCAGGGCGAGGTCGTTCAGACGTTGCGCTTCGGCGCGGGCGCGGCCCCACGAGGGACGGCACATGAGAAGGCCCCTTTCCGCCGGTGCGCGGCTCAGCGCGTCTCCTGAACGCGGATGAGGTTGCCCGCGGGATCGCGGAAGGCGCAGTCGCGGATGCCGTACGGCTGCTCGGTCGGGTCCTGGACGATCTCGGCCCCCTGGGCCCGCACCTTGTCGAAGGTGACGTCGAGGTCCCGGGTCGCCAGCAGGATCCAGCCGTAGGTGCCCTTGGCCATCATCTCCGCGATGGTGCGGCGCTCGTCCTCGCTGATGCCGGGGTCGACCGCCGGGGGCGCCAAGAGGATCGACGTGTCGGGCCGGTCGACGGGGCCGACCGTGATCCAGCGCATTCGCCCCTGGCCGACGTCGTTGCGGACCTCGAAGCCGAGGACGTCGCGGTAGAAGACCAGGGACGCGTCCGGGTCGTCGTGCGGAAGGAAACTGGTGTGAATCGTCAGGTCCATGCCGACCAGACTAGGGCGACGTCCCGACGCGCGCTTCTCGATTCCTGATCGATCCCGGGCGCCTCTCCCTCCGCCCCGGGCGCCCTTGGCGGGCCTCCCACGGAAACGGATATCGAACCTGATTTCGGCACGAGGGGAACTCCCGCACCACCGTTGCCGGCGCGGGCATCACGCCCGCCGAACGGAAATGGCTTTCTTCTCCCTGTTCGCGTCTTCGATTCGCCGCAATGGGTATGTTCATTTCACGGACGCCCCGTTGTCCGCAGGGACGAGATGGCGGGTCATCCCACGACCGAGGACCGCTCCCCTGCGCCCGCTCCAGGGAGAACCCCCACCCCCGCCCCGGTGACACGCCCCCGGACCCGACACCCGCACGCAACGGGAGATGAGCCGTGAAAGGAATTCCGAGGCGGAGAGAACCAACGCCGTAGAACCTTCTCATCGAAAGGTTTCGACCGTGGATTGGATCCGTTTTCTCCAAGGCGTCGGCGAAGTCGCACAGGGCACGGCCTCCGTCATGGCCGTTCGTCGACTTCTCGATCTGGACGACAACACGGCGTTCGCCCGGATCGCCGACTTCGTCGAGAGCTCGGGGACGGCCGAGATCGACGCCTTCGACGGTGTCCTGCTCTCGACCGCGACGGGCGAGATCGATCTGCACGCCAGGGCCCGGCTGATCAAATTCTACGCGTTCTTCAAGATGCTGGAGTACATGAAGTTCAACCGATTCCGAGGGTTCCCCCACTGATCGGCCCGGACCGTCCTCCGGTCCGGCGGACCCTCCGCCGACCCGGGCCATCGGTCGTGTTCGGCACCGCCGATGGCCCGGGCCCGGAGATCAGGGGAGGTCGACGCGGAAGAGGGTGGTGGTGCCGGAGACCTCGTTGGCGACGGCGAGGAGGGGAACTCCCGGGAGCGGGGAGTCCTCGGCGGCGATGAAGGTCAGCCCCTCGGCGCCCAGGTCACCGGCCTCCGGGGTGCCCGGGGTCGCCGAGAAATCCCGGTTGTTGACGTAGTCGACGAAGGCGGCGCCCTCGGGGTCGGTGATGTCGTAGACCATCACGCCGCCGACGCGCTCCAGGCCGATGAAGGCGTAGGTGCGGCCGTCGATCACACCGAGGGTGACGCCCTCGGGCTCGGGACCCTTGTCGTCGCTGCGGGTCTCGAAGGTGTTCTCGGTGTGGTTGGAGTTGAAGAAGTCCGGGTTCGCCTCGGCCGTGATGCGCTCGAAGTCGGAACCCGAGTCGAAGACCACCTCGCCGTCGGTGGTGAAGATCGAGAAGGAGCGGCCGCCGAAGGCGTGGAGTTCGTCGTGGCAACCGTCCTCGGTGAGCCCTTCGGCCGCGGAGACCGTCAGGCGGCCGAGGTTCTCGTCGCGCCGGAGGTCGGCGAGGGTGAGGCCGTTCGCGTCGAGGTAGGGCCGCAAGCGCGGGGAGTCCTCGCAGAGTTCGAGGTTCTTGACGCGGACCCCCTCCGCGTAATCGCCCCATTCCCGGACGTCGCCCTCGTTGGCGGTGACCAGGAGGGTGCGGCCCTCGTGCCGGTAGGAGTCGAAGCCGTCGGGCTGGTACATCCCGTACACCGGGAGGTTCTCGATACGGATCGCGCCATCGCGGTCGGAGGCGTCGAGTCCGTTGCCCGGCTCCATGTGGTCCTTGAGGCCGAAGGGCACGATCTCGGTGACCTCGGCGGTGCGCAGGTCGATGACCGCGAACGCGTTGGCCTCCTGAAGGACCGCGTAGGCGCTGTGGGCGGTGTCCGCGACGATGTACTCGGGTTCGAGGTTGCGCGCGACCCGGCCCGGGGTGCCCGGCTCGCCGGTGGACAGGTCCGGACCGAACACGCGGACGCCCTCGGGGAGTTCACGGCCCTCGTCCCAGGCACGGAAGTCGGCGGTGCGCACGTCCCTCTGGGTGACGGAGGCCGGGCGGCGGTTCACCTTGATGACGCTGATGGAGCCCTCGGGGTCGACCGTGAAGTCGTCGTTCGGTTCGCCCTCGTTGGCGACGAGGAGGAGGCGGCCGTCCGGGGTGAAGGTGGCCATGTCCGGAAGGGCGCCGACCCGGACGGCGTTGAGGGCGTTGCCCCGGGTGTCGTAGAAGACCACCCAGCCGGGGTCGGTGCCCTCGGCGGCCTCCACGGCGACGGCGACCGTGTCGCCGTGGATCGCGACGGAGTTGGCGACCACGCCCTCCTCGACGACCGAGCCGTCGGCTGCCGGGATCCCCGGGGCGGCCAGGTCGAAGAGCTTCGTGGGGGCCGTGGGGTCGGAGACGTCGAGGACCTCCACGGTGGCGGCGAGGGCGTTGACCACGTACAGGCGCTGGTGGCGCGGGTCGTGGGCGACGATCTCGGCCGCGGACCGGTCGAAGGCGCCGGTGGCGTAGGTGCCGAGCGGGGACAGCGCGGTGCCGTCCGAGCGCTCGTCGGCGTGGGCCGCCGCTCCCGTGAGGGCGACGGTCAACGCCGTCGCGACCGCCGTGGTCTTGCGCATGGTGCTTCCTTCCGGGGGAACGGGCGCGAGCGCGCCCGGGCGGAAGCCAACCAGGCTCGCCCGAACGGCCGGTGTCGGCCGGGTGAAGCGGCGGGGATCAGGACCAGGTGAGGCGGTGGGCGGTGACGGCGTCCTCGATCGGCGAGGAACCGTAGTGGGCGGCCAGGATGGTGGCCCCCGGGTCGGTGTCGGTACGGATCACGGTGGTCGGTGCGATCCAGCGGGCCCAGGCGGGCTCGAAGGCGTCCCGGTGGAGCCGATTCCGGCTCAACAGGGCCGGGACCACGTGGTACACGACCGGGTTGGCGGGGAGGTCGTCGTCGAGGAGGGCGCGGGCGTTCTCCTCGGTGGGGGTGGGCGGCAGCGGCCGGGGGACCAGGTGGGTCGGCGTGCCGACGACGGGTCCGACGAGTTCCTCCAGGGCGATGGCGAACTCCTCCGCGGCGTCGGGGAGCGTGAAGCGGTAGACGCCGTCGGTGTCGATGTGGACGCGCACCCCGGCCGCGCCGGTCGTGGACCGACCCGTCCCCTGAAGGGCGTCGGCGACGACGCAGGCGTAGCGGATCGCGTCGTCGGGCGTGGCCGCGTCGGCGAGCAGTTCCCGTGCGTGGCGCAGGCGCGCCGCGGCGTGGGCCCGGAACGCGATGGGGACGAGGGCCACGGCGATCACCGCCGCGATCAGGCTCCAGGGGGCGAGCAGTCCGAGCACGAGGGAGAGGGTGGTGATGATCCCCAGGAGGATGACGATGTCCGGGAACGACTTCGGCGGCGGGTCCGAGGGGGACGCACCCGACAGGGACACGCCCCGCTCGGCGGGCAGGACCCGGGGAGGGTCGGGTAGGGCGACGTCCACGCCGCGGACGGTGACCGGGCGGGGGCGGCGGACCCGCAGAGTGGGCAGGAGGGCGTCCTCGTAGGGTTCGCCGATGCGCCAGCGCGCGCGGGTGAGGTCGCGGCGACCGACCCGGGCGAGCATGCGCAGGTTGACCGCGTCGAGGTCGTCCGGCGGGGTGTAGGGCGAGAGCGACGGGTCGACGTGCGCGATACCGCTCATCACCTCGCCGTCGGCGTCCACCCCCAGGTAGCCCTGGTGTTTGCGGACGAACCGCTCCCAGTCGGCGTCCCCGCGCGGATGATCCCGGCTGACGCAGACGACCGTCCACGTGTGCGCGGTCTTGTCCGGCCAGGTCGGGTCCAGGCGCAGGGCCCTCCCCCGGCTCTGCACGACGGCGGTGGGGGTGGTGGCGGTGGTG
This sequence comes from Nocardiopsis sp. N85, assembly GCF_028882275.1. Classification (GTDB taxonomy): domain Bacteria; phylum Actinomycetota; class Actinomycetes; order Streptosporangiales; family Streptosporangiaceae; genus Nocardiopsis; species Nocardiopsis lambiniae. The sequence continues at coordinate 171,982 of NZ_JARBUT010000013.1, read as the reverse complement.
AGGTCGACGACGGTGTTCACGCCCCGCGCGTCCCAACCCTCGCCGAGCAGGGCGCGGGTGCCCACCAGGATCCGGCCGCCACCGGATTCGAAGAACCGGGTGACCACGGCGACCCGGGTGCGGGACGACCAGGAGCCCTCGATGTCGCACAGGCCGTCGGGTCGGTCGACGGCGACGAGTCCGGCGTCCGGGAGTTCGGCGCGGATCGATTCCAGGAACACCATGGCCGTGTCGGGCGCCATCGCCACGGTGCGACCGGTGAGCAGGATCGGGTCCAGGTGCCCGGTACGGGGGTCGCCGACCAGGGTGGAGAGCTGGAGGCGGGCCGACCCGGCGTCGGCGTCGAGGATGCCGAGCAGTGCGGCGGGCGGGCGGGAGGACGCGCGTTCGTGGTCGCACAGGACGAGGGCGCGCAGGCGGTCCCCCAGGGCGGTGTGCTCGGCGGCGAGGATCTCGACGGTGGCGTGGGCCTTGGAATCGCTGCGGGCCAGCACCCGGTCCACCGGGGACGCGCCGCGCCGGACACCGTTGCGGGTGAGGTGGTGGCCGACGGCGGGCAGGGCGGCGCGCAGGCGGTCGCGGGCCGCGCGGTCGTGGGCGGAACCGGGGTCCAGGCAGCGCCGGGCGTAGTCGTCGATGACGGCGATCCAGTCGGCGGCGGTGGGCGGCCGGCGGTGTTCCTCAAGGGGTCGGGCGCCCTCGGGGAGGGCGCACAGTCCGATGTGGTGCAGGCGCAGGACGGCGGCGGCCAGATCGGGTTCGGCGGCGGCGATCCGCGACCAGGGCAGGCGACCGCCCTCGGCCATGTCCCGGTGGACGAACCGGGCGTCGATCCAGGGCAGCAGGTCGGTGGTGGCGAAGCCCGGGGTGAGCAGTTCGTCGCACATCCGGGCGAACCGTTCGCCCTGTTCCTTGAGGTAGACGAGTTCGGTGTGCGTGGGTTCGGTGAGGTAGGCGAGTTCGGCGAAGGGGGCGAGGTAGCCGTCCCGCACCAGGGCGGGGATGGAGGCGCCCGTGACGGGTTCGCCGAAGAGTCGGTCCACCAGCGTCCGCTCGGCGGTGGTGAGGTTCGTGGCCGGGGTCCCGGTCAGACCGATGACGCGGGCGTCGGGCAGCTCGTCGAGGATCTCGGAGAGGAGCCGACCCCACACCTGGAGCAGGTGGTGGCACTCGTCGAGCAGGACGGTGAGGGGGCCGGCGTCGTGCAGGGCGGCGACGAGGGCCCGCCCGTTGGGGTGCAGTCGATCGCGGACGGGGGCGGTCCCGCGCCCTTCCTCATCGTTCTCGGCCTCGGGGTCGAACACCGCCAGGGACTGGTACGTGAGGACGTTGACGTGGTGCGCGAGGTCGCGGTCGGCGCCGGCGGTGCGGTCGTCGTCCGGACACAGGGCGGACCATTGGCGGATCCACTGCCCCTGGATGGCGGTGTTGGGCACGAGGACGACGGTCCGGCGGCCGAGCCGGCGGGCGGCCTCCAGGCCGACGAGGGTCTTGCCCGCACCCGGTGGGAGCACGATCCAGGTGCGCCGGTGGCCGTTCGACCAGCGGTCCTGGACCGCCGTCAACGCGGCGCGCTGATAGGGCCGGAGTATCCCGGCCGGATGATCCGCCTGGGGTGAGGACACCCGTCCACGGTAGCGAGGAGGGGCCCGAGGTCAATCGGCGGACAGGCGCAACCGCTGCCAGGCGGCGACCCAGCGCCGCCGTTCGGCCTCGTCCTCCCCGGCGCAGGCGGTGACGAACGCCATCAGGAACACGTACCTGGGCAGTCGGTCCCCTTCGAGGACCTGCCGGAAGGTGGTGTGCTTGACCGCTCCGCCGCACAGGTACTCCAGCTCCCGGTAGGACCAGTCGCCGGCCCACACCACGTAGCGGCGCATGGTGAGCAGGAATCCGGCGGCGGTGCGGGCGTGCAGGGGGTTGGGGCGGTGTTCGTAGCCGTCGATGTCGCGCAGCGGGCGGGAGCGCTCGACGGGGGTGACCACCGGGGTGGACAGCAGCCGATCCAGCCATCCGGTGCCGTTGAGGGCGCGGTTCGGGCCGGTCGGTTCAAGGACGCCCGTGGGGGTCACGCCGTCTCCTTTTCCGGTTCTCGCTTCAAGGAAGGTGGTCAATCGTTCTTCCGGGTATGGGGTGCCGAAGGGCGCGTATGAGCAGTGGGGTGCGAAGAGAACACCGAGCCGAGTGGGGACGTTGTGGAGTAACCCCGACTGTTCGGTTACCGGGAAATCTACCGGATGAACACGACAGGCGAAAGCGCCTGTGGCGTGGGCATCCCGGCGTTCTCCGCCACACGGTGGTGTGACGCGCGAAGGGCGCCCCAGGGTTCTCTGAATTTTTCAGGAGAAATCCATTGAATGTGATCTGAATCCACTGGAAAAACGTCGCCAATGATCAATGCCCATGACATGCGTCCCACCTGGTGACGGTGCGTGTGGATCATGATCACCGCGCAGAGAGAAATCCGAATACCCCTTTTTCGGCCACCCGAAAATGGGGTTCAAAGGTCCCGACTTCCCGGTTCCCGCCCTCCGCCTCGGCACGGGGACACGCTCTCGCCGACGCGCGTGCTTCGTCACCTCGTTAGCGCACGAGGGCTTCCGGCTCCCAGAACACGACGGTGGCGTCGTCCCGGACCTTGCCCCGGGGGTGGGAACCCCCTTCGGGGTCGGCCGCCTCCAGGGTGCGCACCCGCTCGATCAACGCCCTCGGCCCCTTGTCCGAAACCAAGGAGAAGGCCTGTCCCCAATCCAGGTCCCCGAACACCTCGACCGCCCGGGTGGCCCCGTCGGTCATCAGGGCGAAGGGGCCGGCCGCGGCCGTTCCGGTGAGGGCCTCGTCGGCAGCCCGGGGATCGGAGCCGGCCGTCCAGAATCCGCCCGGCACACCGCGCAGCGCGCGGATCGCCCCGGCGGGCTCGCCACGGCGGAGCAGGTCGGCGCGGAGGGCGTCCAGCCGGGTGTCGGCGACCAGGCCGACCCCGTCCACCGCCACGGGAGCGCCGGTGTTCGGGCCGGTCGCCGCGGTCGACCGGCCCGCGGGGCGGCCGTCTCCCCTCGGGTGACCCGCCGGATGTGGGTCGCCGTGGCGCCCATCGGCGCGAAGGGCCTTGCCGGTGCGGTCCACGGGGCGGGGGTCGGCGACCAGCAGTACCGAATCCGACAGCACCAGGTACTCCAGGCCCTCACCGGTCATGCGGGCGGCCACCACCGTCGCCGAGGGGGTGTCCCGGTGCGCGATGTCGCAGGTGTCGGTGTGCAGGGCGGTGACCGCCGTGATCGCCTCGGCCAGCGCGGAGCGCAGTGGTCCGCCGGTGTCGATGCCCGCCAGCAGCAGGGCGCCGAGCCTTCGGACGTACCAGGCCACCCCGTGGGAGCAGCCGCCGTCGCCGTCGAGCGGCCCGCTCACCCCGTCCAGCACCACCGCGCAGCGCGCGGTCACCGCCGCGAAGTCCTCGTTGGGCCGGTCGACGTGACCGGGCTCGGTGGCGATCAGGAAAGGCATACGGGTCCCCTTCGCGCCGGTCGGCCTCTCCGCCCGGCCGTGCTCTCTCCTTCCCCGGGGTCGCGTCCGGTCACCCGACCGACGGCCACGCGTCACCGCACCCGGTCACCGCACCTGCTCCGAGAGCGGCTCCCGCCCCCCGTGGTTCGAGGCCGGGGCGTTCCGGAGGGCACGGCCGGACGTGGGGAACCGGGTCGATCGTGCCCGGCCGCCCCCGGGGCGCGGTCCGGTACGGCCCGAACGCCACCGCCCGCCGGGGGCGACCGGCGCCCGGGGGCATCACCCCGGACACCGGAGACCCGCGGTTCCCGGCGCGATCAGCGAACGACGATCGTGGTGCCCACCGCGATGTGCCCCTCCTCGCGGAGCCAGTCCATCGCGGACAGGCTCACTCGGGCGCATCCGTGCGAGGCCGGTTGCGCCGGCACGCTCGGGTAGCCGTGGACGGCGATGCCGCCGTTGAAGTACATGGGGGCGTACAGGGCCCCGTAGGGACCCGGATCCCAGCCGGCGACCTGCCGGAACACCGTGTAGGCGCCGGTGGGGGTGACCGCGATCCGCTCCGAGCCGTCGGCGCCCTGGTAGGGCCTTCCGGACCCGGTGGAGGTGTTGAGCGCGTACTCCACCTCGCCGTCGGAGACGACCAGGAGCAGCTGGCGCTCCAGGTCGATCTCCAGCACGTCGCCGGAGGTACTGGAGGCCGATGGTCGGATCCCGTCGGCCAGCGCGGCCCGGGTGTCCGGGCCGACCACACCGTCACGGTCGATGCCGGCCGCCTTCTGGAGGGCGACCACCGCCTGCGCGGTGTGGTGTCCGAACCGGCCGTCCGCCCCGTCGAGCCAGTACCCGAGGCCGAGAAGACGCTCTTGCAGTTCGGTGACGGCCGGCCCGGAGGCGCCGTTGCGGAGTTCGCGGGCGTCGGCGTGGGCGGGCGGGGCGAGCAGGAGCACGCCCAGCAGGACGGTGAGCAGGATCGCGAGGGTCGATCGCGGATGTCGGAGGGACGGGACGGAGGGTGTTCGGGGGGTAGCCATACGTCTCTTTTACCCTCCTGCGGCGAATCATGGGGGATTTTCCACAGCCTGTGGACGAAAGCACACGGACCGGGATCCGATCCCGTGGGTCGGCCCGGCTCCCCGGGGTCCGCCCCCGGGGAGTCGGGTCACGACCGTTCGCTGCGGTCGCGCAGGGTGGCGGCGACCTGGACGAGCGCTCGGCAGCGGGCGAACTCCACCGAGGTGAACGGCACCCCGGAACGGCGGACGACCAACACCCGGCCGTCAGGGGCGGACAGGGTCATGACGGCCCCGGCCAGGTCCTCGCGGCCCAGGCCCGGGGGCGGCCCGTCGACGGCGTCCACCCGCTCGGCCGTCGCCAGTGAGATGAGCGAGTTCTCCAGAGTCGTGTTCCCACCGACGAGCGCTCCGACCAGCGCCAGCGTGCGACTCGTGGTGTCGCTGAGTTCGTGCGGGTCGGCGGTGCGCACGATGGCGTCGCGACCACCCGCCTCCCGGACCACCGCGTGCAGGGCGTGCGCCCCGACGTGGACGGGCGCGCTGACGAAGAACTCGTCGACCGCATCGGTGCCGGCGGGGTGGACGTGCATGAGTCGGATGTCTATGCCCAGCACGGCGAATCCGGCGGTGAGCGCCGCGAGTCCGCCGGGCACGTCGGCGACGGTGACCCGCACGCTCCACAGTCGGTCGCCGGTCGGGTCGGCCGGGACGATCGGCCGGTGCGACGCGATCGGGGGCCGGGGCGGGGTGGCGGAACGACGGTGCCGGTGCCAGCGGTGCAGGATCGAGACCACGATGAGCAGGACGCCCACCGCGATCAGGGCGCGGACCCCGCCGTCGCTGTGCCCGAGGGAGAGCACCACCATGTGCGCCGCCCCGGCGGCGAGCAGCAGGACCCCCATGTCGAGGGCCTCCCTGCCGAGGAAGCCGGTGCGTCGGTCGTCGGTCCCGTGGTGGCCTTCGGAAAAGTCCATGGGTCCGACGATGCCGAGTCGACGTTGCGCCCGTGCTCCGGCGCGTGACGGAACGGTAACGGCGAGGTGTGAGTCCGGTCACCGAACATGGGCCCGAGCCCGGGCCGAGGGCCCGCTCAGCCGGGCTCGACGAGTCCGGTGACGTCGATGTCGATCCTCGGGACGGCCAGGCGCAGGCGCTCCTCCAGGAGGGCGCGCACGGTGCGGCGCAGGCGCTCGGCCGCCTCCACGATGGGCGTTCCGACGACCACCAGCACGGTCAGCGACACCACGAGCCCGTCCGGGGTCCGCCTCACCCGACAGCGGCCGACGAGGACGTCGGGGACGTCGCGGGCGGAGAGGCGCACCAGGGTGGCGACGGCCGACTCGCGGATCTCGGTGGTCCCCGGCCCGGCGCCGCCCAGCGTGAGCGTGCGGGTGTTCCTGCGCTCGCTTCGGACGATGCGCATCACGTCGTCGACGAGGCCGACGGGGGCGGTGGTCTCCTCATCCGGCGGTTCGCGCAGGACGGAGATCAACGGCTCCAGGTCCCGGGCCGCCGAACGGCAGTGGGCGCAGCCGGCCTCATGGTCCGTGGTCCGACCGGCCATCAGGTGCCGCGCCAGCGCGTCCTCGCCGTTCCCGCAGGGCAGGAGGTCGTCGTTGTCGTCGGGCGGTTCTAACGCCATGGTGCAAGCGCCTTCACGAGATGGGCGCGAGCGCGGTGGATGCGCCCGCGCACGGCGGTCGGGGTCGCGTCGACGACTTCGGCTATCTCTTCATATCCCCATCCTTCCATCTCACGGAGAACCCAACAGGTGCGCTGTGAGGGGGGCAGACCGGACAGGGCCCGGGACAGGGCCTCGCGGAGGTCGCCGGCCAGGACCTCGGCGTCGGGCTCACGGCCCGGAAGGTCCGGTGCGCTCTCCTCGTCGATGGGATCGGTGTCGGCGCGGGCGCGCAGCACGTTGAGCGCCCTCCGACCGGCGATACGACGCAGCCAGGCGCCGAACCCGGCGGGTTCCCTCAGGGTGGGGAGCTTGCGCCACGCCGTGATGAGCGCTTCCTGTGCCGCGTCCCGCGCGTCTCCGGGTTCCCTCAGAATGCGCAGGGTGATCCGGTAGACGGTGTCCTGGTGCCGGCGCAGGAGGATCTCGAACGCGCTGTCGTCACCGTCCTGAGCCCGTTCCACCAGGACCGGTTCGGGGAGGGCGGTGTCCGGGACGAACGACGGCGCGGTCACCTCGTGACGCTCACCTGACAAGGGCCACCCACTCCGAGTATGCGTTCAGTTACCTTGAGTATCCATCCATGACCCGAACAAACGTGACGTGGATCACGGAAAGAGCGCCGTGAGCCCACCGGCTCCAGCCGTGTCCTCCCTCATGACGGCGCCGGAACGACCGACGCCACGACGGGAGGGGCGGGACGTGGGAGGGACCGGGATGTTCCTTGCGCGCGAGGCGGCAGGGTCGCGCACGACCTCCGAGACCGCGAAGAGGGGACCCGCAGACCGATCGGGTGACGTCGCCACCCTCCACGACGGCCCGACCGCCGGCCCTCGGCGCACGGTCACGGTCACGGGCGAGGCGACGCGCTTCCCCTCTGGTCGGGACACGTCCCCTCCGAAGGCGGGATCCGGGACCGTCCGGCGCTGAGACACCGTCACCGACGCATCAGGACGAGGAAGAGGAGAGGCCCATGGCCGCGAAGAACCCGCAGGAGAACGACACCGCCGGCACCGAGCTGCGCCGGGTGGACTCGGCCCGCGCCGAGTCCGCCCAGGGCCGTACCGTGATCGCCGACCACGTGGTCGCCAAGATCGCGGGCATGGCCGCGCGCCAGATCCGGGGCGTCCACCACATGGGCGGCAACACCGCCCGTGCCTTCGACGCCGTGCGCGAGCGCATTCCCGGCTCGACCTCGACGTCCACCGCCGCCCGGGGGGTCTCGGTCGAGGTGGGAGAGCGCCAGGCGGCCGTCGACATCAACCTGATCGTCGAGTACGGGGCCGTCATCCCCGACCTGGCCACCGAGGTCCGACGCAACGTGGTCTCGGCCGTGGAGCGCATGACCGGGCTGGAGGTCACCGAGGTGAACGTGACCGTCGACGACATCCGCCTGCCCGGCGAGGGCGAGGAGACCTCCGGGGGCGAGCCCCGTGTGCGGTGACGGGGGCGTCGTGCACTTCGGAGCGACCGACCGGGAATGAGGAGTCATGTGGCCGATCGTCGGACTCGCCTTCGGCGTCGTACTGGGACTGACCGCTGCGTTCGGGGGTTTCTGGGCCCTCCTGCTGGTCCTGTCGTTCGGAATCGCCGGGTTCCTCGGCGGTAGGGCGTACGCGGGCGAGGTGGACCTCGCGGCGCTGTTCACCGCGAAGGGGCGGGGTGGTCTCCGATGAGTCCGCCCATCGCCGGGTTCCGGGACGGGAGCGTGGAACCCGGCGGCCCCGGCAGGACCGTGGTCGCCGACCGGGTGATCGAGCGCCTGGTCCGCCACGCGTCCCTCGAACACGAGGCGGTGCGCCCGTTGGAGACGCCGCTGCCCGGCGGGATCGGCGGGGCCCCGGTCCGCGTGGAGGTGCGCAGGGGCGGCTCCCGGGTCTCCCTGCGCGTGGAGGTCGCGATGGCCTACCCATGCCCGCTTGAGGAGACGGCGGACGGATTGCGCCGCCACATCGTCGCCACGGTGGAGCGGACGACCGGTCTGTCGGTCCACACGACCGACATCCGGATCGTGCGGTTCGTCCTCGCCCCACGCCTGCGTTGAGACACGGAAGGTCTTCCATGGGATCCACGATGAACGCCGACGACGCCGCGCGACGCACCGCCCTGAGAATGCTGAGACCGCAGCGGATCGGCACCGCCTCGATCTGCGCCTCGGCTCTGGTCCTCGGCGGCGGCGCCACCCTCGTGATCGCCGTTCTCGGTGTCGTCGATCCGGATCATCCGTTGGTCCGGGGCTTCTCTGACGTCGTGACGGGTTCCTCGGCCCTCGGTTCGGCGGCCCCGGCGAGCGCGGCCGTCGCCGCGGTGGTCGCCGGGGCCGCCTTGATCACGTGGGCGGTCGTACCCGGATCGCGGGGGCCCGTCGCGCTGCGGACCGACGACCCGTCGATCGTGCTCGGTCTGACCCGTAGGGGCGCCGCTCGCCTGTTGACGGAGGAGGTGCTGGGCGTGGACGGCGTGAGCGACGCACGGGTCCGGGTCGGGCGCCGACGCGTCCGGATACGGGTCTCCACCCATCTTCGCGGGGACGGAGGACCGCTGCGCGAGCGGGTGGAGGCGTCGGTGCGCGGGCGATGTGAGGGACTGGGCGTGCTCACCCCTCCTCGGGTGAGCACGCGCGTACGAGAGGTGGGATCGACATGACGACGACAGCGGCGCGACCGGCACGGACGCGGGAGCGTGTGGAAGACGGAAGGGCCCGGCCCGGCGCGCGGCGGTTTCGCGGGGCACGCCGCAGGTCCCGCCTGAACCGTTCGCTGTCGTTCCTCCTGGGAGCGGCCCTGATCGGGTCGGGCGCCCTGGGGGCGGTCGCGACCGGGGCCGTCGTCCCGGTCCCGGTCGCCCTCCCGGCGGGGCCGCCCCTTCCCGAAGTCCCCCACGAGTGGATCCCTCACGTCGTCATCGTCGCGGCGCTCGTCAGCACGGTGCTCGGCGCCTGGTGGCTGTCGGCGCAACGGGACGCCGACCGGCTGCACCGGATCGTGCGGGGGCGGGACACGGCGTCGGGTTCCACGGTGCTCTCGGGCCGCGCGCTGGCGGACGCGGTGGCGGACACCGTCGCGCGATCGCCCGGGGTGCTCAGGGCCCGAGCGCGCCTCAACGGCGCGGGGCACGCGCCACGCCTGTACGTGGAGGCGACCGTGACCGGGGACGTCGACGTCCGGTCGTTCCTGCGCGCCTGCGAGGAGACGGTGATCGAGGCGTTGCGCGTGTCCCTCGGCGTGCCGGAGGTGCCCGCGATCATCGTCGTCACCGTGGCGGACGGGGTCCGGACGCGCGTGCGGTGAGGGGCTCTCCGGACCGGGCGGGGTGTCCGGTGGCGGCGTTCGGCGCCGTGCGCGCAACCCCTCCGCAACGTTCGTCCTGCTAGGAGTGAACGTAAAATCACCGTCCGCGGGAGATTTCTTTCCCAGGAACGGGAAAGTGAACTACATCACATAGATCAGGGCGTGAGTTGATCAAGCCCGAGCGTGTCCTACGGACCGACGGCAAAGACCGCGTGACCGATACCGGGAGGTCCACATGAGAGTCCCTGCCGGGCTCACCTCGACGGGCGTGACGACCACCGCGAAAGAAGAGGGATCCGAGAACGGCGACGAGAAGACGGTGCTGATGCGTCCGCCCTCGTCCGCCACGACCATCGGCGTGTTCGTCGCCGTGGGCGTCCTGACCGGATTCATCGCCGTCCTCGGAGTGGTGCTCCTGGCCCGCCCCGAGTCCATCACCCTGCTCAGCGGTTTCGGCCCCGTGTCGGCATGGGCCATGCCCGCCACCGCCGTCGCCTCGGCGCTGGGCCTGACCTTCCTGATCTCCGCCGTCATCGCGGACCATCGCGCGGAGGACGACCTCCGCCGCTCCCATCGCGACGCCGAAGGAACACGGAACCCCATGGTCCTCTGATCCGAATCGGCCTCGCCCCGTACCCCACCGTGCTATGTTCGCCCTTTGCGGCGACCCGGACCTGAGCCCCTTCGCGCGTCAGGGACGTGCCGGACACACCGTGCCCCACGGGCACGACCGTTCCCACCTGCACGTCTCTCATCAGGGAGTCCCTTCCCGTGCGCGTCTATCCGGCCGTGTACATCAGAGGGCTGCGCCGATATTCCACCTATCGCGCCGCCACGATCGCCGGCATCCTCACCAACTCCGTCTTCGGCTGCATCAACGCCGCCGTCCTGATCGCCCTGTTCTCGGTCCGCCCCGAGATCAACGGCTACGACATGGGCGACGCCGTCACCCAGGTGTTCGTCTGCCAGGCCCTGATCGCCACGGTCGCGGTCATGGGTCCCCCGCTCGACCTGGGCGAGCGCGTCCGCACCGGTGCCGTCGGCGTCGACCTGCTGCGCCCGGTGTCCCTGATGGGCTGGTGGTTGGCCGAGGATCTCGGCCGGGCCACGTTCAGCCTGGTCTTTCGCGGCACGCCCACCTTTCTCGTCGGAACGGTCCTGTTCGACCTGGTCCTACCGAAGACGCTCGGGCACTGGGCGTTGGTCCTGGTCTCCTGCGCCCTGGCCGCGGTCATCGGGTTCGCCCTGCGCTACCTGTACGAACTCGCCGGTTTCTGGATCCTGGACACCCGGGGCATCTGGGCGATCGTCGGCATGCTCGGCCCGGTGGCCGCCGGGATGCTGCTCCCGCTCGCCCTCTACCCGCCGGCGGTGTCCGGGGTGCTGCGCGCCCTGCCCTGGGCGTCGACGATCCAGATCCCCGCCGAGATCCTCCTGGGCAAGGAGAGCCTGCCCGGCGGGAGCATCGCGGGCGGGCTGGCCCTTCAGGCCGGTTGGGCGCTCGGGCTGTTGCTGCTCGGAGCCTGGATCACCTCCGTCGCCACGCGGAAGGTGGTGGTCCAGGGTGGCTGACACCTTCGCGCGCCCGGGACCCCGCCCGGCTCCCCGGTGGGGCCGACCCGTCGAGCGCCTGTCGCGTCCGATCCGCGTCTACCTCCTCCTGGCCTGGACCTGGAGCCGGGCACTGGCCCAGTACCCGGCCTCCCTGCTGTTGATGACCCTCGGAACGTCGTTGGGCGCGATCGCCGAGGTCTTCGCGGTGTTCGTCGTGTTCCGGCACGCCGGCGCCCTCGACGGCTTCTCCCTGGCCGAAGGCCTGCTCATCGCGGGCCTGGCCAGCCTGATGTTCGCCACCGCCGACATGCTCATGGGCATGGTGGAGGGCCTGGGGCAGCACATCCGCACCGGAAGCCTCGACGTCATGCTCGTGCGCCCGGTCTCCCCGCTGATCCAGATCATCACCGACCGGTTCGCGCTGCGCCGACTGGGCCGGGTGATCCCGGCGGGCGTGATCACCGGCATCGCCCTCCACCACTGCGACATCGACTGGACCCTCGGCAAGATCCTGTTCCTGCCCGTCCTGCTGGTGTCGGGGGTGGCGATCGCCGCCGCGATCTGGCTGGCCGGCTCCTGTCTCCAGTTCTTCGTCATCGACGCCCGCGAGGCCGCCAACTCGGTGACCTACGGCGGGCAGGCCCTCACCGAGTACCCGCTGTCCATCTACGGCAAGGGCGTCGTGACCGCGGTGACCTTCGCCGTCCCCCTGGCCTTCGTGGGCTGGCAGCCCGTCCTGTACCTGCTGGACCGGCCGGACCCGACCGGGCTGCCCGAGTCCCTGCGTTTCGCGTCGCCCTTCGTCGCCGTCCTCGCCTGTACCGCCGCCGCCCTGTTGTGGCGGCTGGGACTGCGCCGCTACCGATCCACCGGGAGTTGACCGATGACCTCGACGCACACCCCCGAGACCGTCATCGAGGCGGTCGGGCTGGGTCGTGACTTCGTCCTGTCCGAAGGCCCCCTGTTCCGCCGCCGCAGGCGCACCGTGTCCGCCGTGCGCGACATCGACCTCACCGTCCGGTCCGGCGAGATCGTCGGCTACCTGGGTCCCAACGGGGCCGGCAAGAGCAGCACCATGAAGATGCTGACCGGCATCCTCACCCCCACCACCGGGCACCTGCGGGTGCTGGGCGTGGAACCGTCGCGGGAGCGCACCCGGTTGGCCGCCCGGATCGGGGTGGTGTTCGGCCAGCGCACCACCCTGTGGTGGGACCTGCCGTTGCGGGACAGCCTGGAACTGACCCGGCACATGTACCGGGTCCCGGCCGCCGACCACGCCCGGCGCCTGGCCGAACTCACCGAGCTGCTGGAACTGGGACCGTTCCTGGGCACACCGGTGCGCCAGCTCAGCCTGGGGCAGCGGATGCGCGGTGACCTCACCGCCGCCCTGCTGCACGGTCCCCGCCTGCTGGTACTCGACGAACCCACCATCGGTCTGGACGTGGTGAGCAAGTCGACGATCCGGGAGTTCCTCCTGCGGGCGAACGCGGAGGAGGGCACGACGATCCTGCTCACCACCCACGACCTGGGTGACGTGGAACGCCTGTGCCACCGGGTCGTGGTGATCGACAAGGGCTCGATGGCCTACGACGGCGACCTGGCCGGTCTGCGCGCGACCGTGCCCGTCCCCCGGGTCCTGGTGGTGGACCTGACCGCACCCGCGCCCGCCCTGCACGTGGAGGGCGCCCGGTGCGTGCGGGTGGAGGGGCCCCGTCAGTGGCTGGAGTTGGCGGACAACCCGACGGCGGTGATCGGGCGGGTCGCCGCCGAGCACGAGATCGCCGACCTGACCGTGCAGGAACCGGACATCGAGGGTGTGGTGGCGTCCCTGTACCGGGGGGCCGCGGCCGGGGAGCCCTCCCCCTCCCCCTCCCCCTCCCCCTCCTGAACCCCGTCTCCGGCTCGACCCGTCCGAGGGCTTTCGTTGGCGGGGCCCGGAGATCGCACCGCGGCCCCGGGTGACGAAACCACCGGGGACGGCGTTCGCGTTTTCGTTGCGTTGTCGCGTCACCCGAGAATTCGTCACCGCCCGTGTTCGTCGGGCGCGACGGGGAACCCGATCGTGACGGTCAGTCCGCCCTCGGGGCGCGGCAGCGCCGACACCGTGCCGCCGTGCGCCTCGGCGATCGACCGGACGATGGACAACCCCAGACCGCTGCCCGAACGACTCCGATGCAGGCGGGCGTCGTCGCCCCGGTGGAAGGGCTCGAACAGCACGTCGGCGTCGCGGACCCTCGGCCCGGTGTTGACGACCCGCAGCACGGCCCGGTCGGCCGTCGTGCCCACCTCCACCCGGACCCACCCGCCGTCGACGTTGTAACGGACGGCGTTGTCGACCAGGTTGCGGACCAGGTGCGCCACCAGGACCGGTTCACCGGTCACCTCGGCGGGCTCGACCCTCAGCCTCAGGTCGACGTCCGCGGCCTCGGCGGCACCGGTGTGGAGGGCGACCGCGTCGCCGGCGGCCTCGGCCAGGCTCACCGCCCCGGTCCCGGCGAGGCCCCGATCGGAGCGGGCGAGCAGGAGCAGACCCGTGATGAGCTCCTCGCTGCGCCCCACCGAGTCGAGCGCCCGCTCGAAGGTCGGCCGCAGGTCCTCGGGCACCCGACCCTGGGCCAGGGGGACTTCGAGGGCGGTGCGCTGAACGGCCAGCGGCGTGCGCAGCTCGTGCGAGGCGTTGGCGACGAACCGGCGCCGGCCGTCGAAGGCCCGTTCCAGGCGGGCGAGCATGTCGTCGAAGGTGTCCCCCAGTTCGCGGAACTCGTCGTCGGGGCCGGTGAGCGCCAGTCGGCTGTGCAGGTCGTGTTCGGAGAGGGTGCGGGCGGCCTCGGTGACCCGGTGCAGGCGCCGCATCGGGCGTCCCGCGATGAGCCATCCGGCCAGGGCGGCCAGGACCGTGACCCCGCACAGGACCAGGGCGGAGTCGAGGAGCATGTCCGAGAGCACGGCGGAACGGTAGGCGTCGACCAGGCCTTGGACCGCCTCCTGCGTCCTCTCCGCCTCCGTCCTCTCGATGGAAAGGGCCGGCCGTGCCGGAACGTCGAGTGTCGAAGAAGGGTCGTCGACCCGGGCCGCCACCGCCACCCCCTCGACGGTCGTGGCCAGGCCCGTTCCCCGGCTCTCCAGGCTGGCCGAGACGATCCCGTAGTTCACCGCCAGCAGTGCGGCCCCGCCGAGCAGGAAGACCGCCGTGTAGACGAGGGCGAGCCGGGTGCGCAGGGTGAGCCCGTTCACTCCGGGCCCCCGGCCCGGATCCGGTACCCCTGACCGGGGACCGTCTCGATCACCGGCGGACCGCCGAGTTTGCGCCGCAGGCCGTGCACCACCACCTTCAGCACCCCGCTGAACGGGTCGAGGTGGGCGTCCCACACCTTCTCGATGAGGTGGACGGCCGACAGCGGGGCGCCGTCGGCCCGCAGCAGCTCCTCCAGGACCCCGAGCTCCTTGGGCGACAGGGACACCTCCCGCCCGTCCCGGAACGCGACGCGGCGCACGGTGTCCACCTCCACCCCGGCCCGACCCAACAACGGCGGCGCGGCCGGGCGGGACCGCCGCCCCAACGCCCGCACCCGGGCCACCAGCTCCGTGTAGGCGAAGGGTTTGGCCAGGTAGTCGTCGGCGCCCAGGTCGAGTCCGGCCACCCGGTCGTCCACTCCCCCGGAGGCCGTGAGCATGAGCACCCGGGCGTGCACGTCGGGGTCGGCCACCAGCCGGCGGCACACCAGGTCGCCGTGCAGGACGGGCAGGTCCCGGTCCAGGACGATCACGTCGTAGTCGTGGACGGTGGCCGTCTCCCAGCCGGTCCCGCCGTCGTGGCACACGTCGACGGCCATCCCCTCCCCCCTCAGCCCTTCGGCGACGGTCTCCGCCAACGACGGTTCGTCCTCCACCACCAGAACCCGCACGGTGCTCCCCCTTCGGACGCCCGACGACACCCCTGGCCGGCGAGTATGCACTCCTCCGGTTAGAACGCGGTTATGACCGCCCCTAACCGGCGGCTAACCGCGCCCCCGATGACATGTGCTCCGACCGCGAGGCGAACGGCGCCGGTCCGACCGGCGCCCGGAATCGGAGGACGAACGACATGCGCGCATCGACCGTGTACGCCCTGGGGGCGGTCATGGCCGGCCTGCTGCTCACCGGCTGCGGGCCCCTCGGCGGAGAGGGAGACGACGAGGCCTCCGGGACGCGGGAGCCGACCATGGAGGAGGCGATGGTGGACTTCGCCGCCTGCATGCGCGAGAACGGCTACGACATGCCCGACCCCGAGGGGGAGGGCATGGTCCACCTGCCCGCCGCCGGCCCCGACGACGAAGAGCTCATGGCCGCCATGGAGACCTGTGAGAACCTGCTGCCCGTCGACGAGAACGCCCCCTCCGAGGAGGAGATGTTCGAGGAGAACCTGCGGATGGCCGAGTGCATGCGCGAGAACGGCTACGACATGCCCGATCCCGAACGGGGGATGGGCCTGGCCGTCCCGGTGGACCCGGACGACGACGAGGGCATGGCGGCCCTCACCCGGTGCTCGGAGACCGCGCGGGGCGAGGGGAACGGCGACTCGTGAGCACCGTGATCACCCCCGAGGAACCCGGAACCGTGGGGGGACCGCGCCGCCGGTGGCGCGGTCTGGGATGGCTGATCGCCGCGTTGGCGGCGCTGATCGCGCTGGGGGTCGTGGCCGCCCTCACCGTGTGGGGGCCGCCGACCTCCTCCGACGGGGAACCGGACCCGAGGCCGGAGGCCACCGCGACCGTCGAACGCACCACCCTGGAACGGCGTGAGTCACTGGACGGCGCACTCGGTCACCCGGCGGCCGGTTCCTTCTTCGCCCGCTCCGAAGGGGTGCTGACCCGGCTGCCCGAGGTGGGCACCGAACTGTCCGCGGGCGACCGGGCCTGGGAGATCGACGGCCGGCCCACCGTCCTGCTCCGCGGGGACGCCCCTACCCACCGGGTGCTCGAACCCGGGGTCGAGGGGCCCGACGTGCGGCGGTTCGAGCAGGCGCTGGCCGAACTCGGGTACGGCGGGTTCACCGTGGACGACGAGTACACCCTGCTCACCGCCGAGGCGGTGCGGAACTGGCAGCGGAACACCGAGGGCATGGAGGTCACCGGCACGGTCGACCCCGCGCGGATCTGGTACACGTCGGGGCCGGTGCGGGTGACCGGGCACGAGACCTCCGTGGGCGCGAACATCGCCCCCGGCACCGCCCTGCTCGACACCGCCGCCACCGAGCGCGTGGTGCGGATCGACCTGGACGTGGACGACCGAGACCTCGTGGCCGAGGGCGATGAGGTCTCCGTGGAGATGCCCGGCGGCGACCTCGTGACCGGCGAGGTCGCCTCCGTCGGCACCGTGGCGAACACCGAGGAGGGCACGGAGGACGGCACGCCCGGTGCCGAGGAGGGGGCCACCGTGGAGGTGCTGGTCCGGCTGCCCGACGACGTCGCGGGGTTCCTCGATCGGGCCCCGGTGACCGTGGAGGTACGAGGAGAGGCGCGCGAGGACGTGCTCGCCGCGCCCGTGGGCGCGCTGATCGCGCTCTCCGGCGGAGGGTACGGGCTTTCCGTCGTGGCCGCCGACGGCACCGTGCGCGATGTCCCGGTGGAGACCGGCTGGTTCTCCGACGGGCTGGTGGAGGTCTCCGGCGACGGCGTCGCCGAGGGCACGGAAGTGGTGATCCCGGGATGAGCGTCCGCGAGGAGAGCGGTGGGCGGGAGGGATTCCGGGAGACCGTTCCCGCCGTCGAGTTCGTCGGGGTCTCACGGGTCCACCCGGGCGGGGTCCGTGCCCTGGACGGGGTGGACCTGCGTGTGGAGCGCGGCGAGATGGTGGCGATCGTCGGGCCGTCGGGGTCGGGCAAGTCGACCGTGCTCAACCTGGTCGGCACCCTGGACGCGCCCACCGAGGGGACGGTGCGGGTGTTCGGCCACGACGTGGGGGCGCTGGACGACGGCGCGCTGTCGGCACTGCGCGCCCGTTCCCTGGGATTCGTGTTCCAGCGGTTCCACCTGGCCCCCAACGTGCGGGCCGTGGACGACGTCGCCGACGGCCTGCTCTACACGGGATCGCCGGCGCGAGTGCGAAGGACACGGGCCGTGGAGGCGCTGACGCGGGTGGGACTGGCCGACCGGATCGACCACCGGCCGCACGAGCTGTCCGGCGGTCAACGGCAGCGGGTGGCGATCGCCCGCGCGGTGGTCGGTGCTCCGGCGCTGCTGCTCGCCGACGAGCCGACCGGCGCGCTGGACACGGCGTCGGGGGCGGCGGTGATGGACCTGCTCCACGAGCTGCACCGGGACGGGGTCACCGTCCTCGTCATCACCCACGACCGGGAGTCGGCGGCGCTGGCGCCCCGCCGGGTGGAGGTGCGGGACGGGCGGGTCGTCGCCGACTCCGCGACCGTGTCCGTCTCCGCTCGCGAGGGGCGCTCATGATCGGCCGTGGCAAGGGGGAGGGGCGGACGGCCCGACGCGGGGGCGCGAAGGACCACGGGACCCGACCCGGAAACGAGGACCGGACGGCCCCGCGTGGGCGCCGAGGGAGCCGGTCGGCCGGGCGTGACCGGCTCCGGCCGGCCCGACTGTCCCCGCTCGACCACCTGCGCACCGGGGCGAGCGGGCTGCGCGCCCGCCCCACCCGGGTGGTGTTGTCGGCGCTGGGCATCGCCATCGGCATCGCCGCGATGGTGTCCGTGGTCGGCATCTCGGCTTCCGGCCGGGCCGACCTGGAGGCGACGCTCGCCCGGCTGGGCACCGACCTGATCACGGTGGCGCCGGGGAGCACGCTGTTCGGCGGGAACGCGACGCTGCCGGAGGAGGCGCGCGGCCGGATCGACCGCATGCCCGAGGTGGAGCGCACCGCCCGGGTGGAGTCCGTGGGCGGGGCGAACGTGTACCGCAGCGACCTGGTCCCCAAGGCGGAGTCGGGCGGTATCGGCGTGTACGGCGTCGACGTGGACCTTCTGGACACCCTGCGCGCCGAGACGGCGCTGGGCGAGTGGTTCAACGGGGCGACCGCGGACCACCCGGCGGTGGTGCTGGGCGCGTCGGCGGCCGAGCGCCTGGGCGTCACCCGGATCACCCCGGACACGCTGGTGCTGATCGGTGACGTGTACTTCGCCGTGGTGGGCGTGCTGGAGCCGGTGGAACTGGCTCCGGAACTCGACAACGCCGCGCTGGTCGGCCAAGGGGCCGCCGAGGAGCTGTTGGGCGCCACCGGCGACGCGTCCATGGTCTACGTGCGCGTGGACCCGGAGCGGATCTCCGAGGTCCGGGAGCTCATCGGCCGCAACGCCAACCCGGAGCGGCCGAACGAGGTCGAGGTGTCGCGGCCCTCGGACGCCCTGGCGGCCGGACAGGCCGCCGACCGGACCCTCCAAGGCCTGCTGCTGGGGCTCGGCGGGGTGGCCCTGCTGGTCGGCGGGGTCGGGGTGGCCAACACCATGGTCATCTCGGTGCTGGAGCGGCGCGGGGAGATCGGACTGCGCCGGGCCCTGGGGGCGACCCGCGGGGCGATCCGGGTCCAGTTCCTGGTGGAGGCGATGGCGCTGTCCCTGTTGGGCGGGGTGTTCGGCGTGGCACTGGGCGCGGTGGTGACCCTGGTGTTCGCGCTGGTGCGCGGGTGGCCGTTCGCCCTGCCCTGGTGGGCGGGGGTGGGCGCCGTGGCCGCGACCGTGGCGATCGGCGCGGTGGCCGGGCTGCTGCCCGCCCTGCGCGCCGCGGCCCAGCACCCCATCGGGGCGTTGAGCGCGGACTGAACGCGGGACGGCCCCGGGCCGTCGCCCCCTCGTCCGGGGGCGGGAACGTTCCACGGGTCGACCGGGACACCGCCGGTGCGGTACCCGCGTTGGCCGAGGATCTTCGTCCGCCACAGGGCGACGGCCCGGTCGCCGACGACCGGCTCGGGCACCACTCGCATCAGGTCGGTCTCGAAGCGCCGGGTGTCCTCCACCGGGCGGTTCCACGCGGCGATGAGCAGGCTGTGCCGAGCGGTCACCCCGGCGCACGGGCGCACCTCGCCCATGGCGATGACGCGCTGGGCGGCCTCGCTGATGGCATCCCCTCCCAGAGGATGGCGACGACGGGCCGCTCCGACAGGGGCCGGGCCGCCTCGCGGCGGGCCCGCGCCTGCTCGGGTTCCAAGGCGTGTTCCGCGGATACTCACCCTGCCGCGCGACGCCCCGGTACGGCTCTCGCGACGGGCGGCATCCACGGAACACGCCCTAGTGGTGGACCCCGGGCGGGACCGATGGCGGTGGACGCGCGGGGCGGACGCGATCCGATGTTTCACGTGAAACCCCGGATCGCCTTCTCGACAGGGGATACGGGCCGAAAACGGACGAAAGGACACGCATCGATGACCCGATCCCGTGTGGCCTCGTCGCCGGGGGCGACCGGAAGGCCGTCGCCGAGCGGACCGCCCGAATTCCGCGCGGGCGCCCGGAGCCACTACGCCCTCGCGCGCAGGAGGGGTGACGGGCGCGAGGCGGAGAGGAGGCTCGGCCACCCGGCCGGCCGGGGCCCGGAGGGAGAGGCCCCCGCGACCCGCTCCTTCCGGGCCTCGGCCAACGCCCTCGACGCCCCGTGCGAGTAGGAGGGCCGGGCCCGGGTGAAGCGCGCCGGGTGGTGCGGCGACCGGTTCGAGGATGACGACGACCGCTCGTACCGGTCCTCCCACGGCGGACCGTGAACGAGGGCACCGAGCAAGGAGGCCGCCCCACCCGTGCGCTCGCCCGCACGGCGCTGGATCCACAAGGACCACCCTGATCACGACCCGGCGTGGAAGAGCGCGGCCGGGGCGGGGTGAGGAATGGGCCGCCGTCCCGTATCCGAAGCGGGACGGGGCCCGCCGACCGCCCCTTCCCGCTACAGAGGGGAGGACCGACCCTTCGATCCTCCCCCCTCCATGGGCCGTGCGCCACTCCTCCGTCTGGCCGACTGAGGACATCCCTCATTCCGTCGGGGTCAGGTCCACCCGCCGCAGCAACTGCGCGTTGAGCGCGACGATGACGGTCGACAGGCTCATCAGCACCGCGCCGACCGCCGGTGCCAGGACGATGCCGATCGGGGCCAGCACACCGGCGGCCAACGGCACCGCGATGACGTTGTAGCCGGCCGCCCACACCAGGTTCTGGATCATCTTGCGGTAGCCCGCCCGGGACAGGGCGCGGACCGAGACGACACCGCGCGGGTCGTCGGAGGCCAGCACCACACCCGCCGACTCGATGGCCACGTCGGTACCGGCGCCGATGGCGATGCCGACGTCCGCGCGGGCCAGGGCCGGGGCGTCGTTGACGCCGTCGCCGACCATCGCCACCGTGCGGCCGCGCTCCTGGAGATCGCGGACCACGGCGTCCTTCTGGTCCGGCAGGACCTGGGCGAAGACCTCGTCCAGGTCCAGCTCGGCGGCGACCGCGTCGGCCACGTTACGGGCGTCTCCGGTGACCATCGCCACCCGGACACCCTGCGCCCTCAGCTGCCGGACGGCCGCTCGCGACTCGGGACGGATCTCGTCGGCCAGCGCCAGCGCCCCGACCACGACGTCGTCGACGACCACGTGCAGCACCGTCGCCCCACGCTCACGCCACGGTCCCGTCCGCGCCTCCAGGTCTTCCGGTGCGATCGACCCGAGGGAGTCCAGCAGGGCGGGACCCCCCACGTGCACGGTGGCGCCGTCCACCACGGCCCGCACCCCTCGCCCGGTCAGCGAGCGGAAACCACCGGCCGTCGGCACGTCCCCGGCCTCCTTCGCCGCCCGGACGACGGCCCTGGCCAACGGGTGCTCGGAGTCGGCCTCCACCGCACCGGCCAGCGCGAGCACCCGGGCGGCGTCCGCGCCGGGGGCGGCGGCGTGCTCGATGACGGCCGGGGCGCCCTTGGTCAGGGTCCCGGTCTTGTCGAACAGGACGGTGTCCACGAGGCGGGTGCGCTCCAACGCCATCCGATCCTTGATCAGGATGCCGTTGCGCGCCGAGAGGGCCGTGGAGATCGCGATGACCAGCGGGATCGCCAGCCCGAGCGCGTGCGGGCAGGCGATGACCAGCACCGTCACGGTCCGTTCGACGGCCTCGGTGGGCTCTCCCAGTGCCGCCCAGACGACGGCGGTGATGATCGCGGACCCGAGCGCGAACCAGAACAGCAGTCCCGCCGCGCGGTCGGCCAGGACCTGGGAGCGGGAGGTGGACGCCTGTGCCTCGGCGACCAGCCGCCGGATCCCCGCCAGGGTGGTGTCCTCGCCGACGGCGTCGACGCGCACGCGTACGGAGGAGTCGGTGGCCACGGTGCCCGCGACGACCCGGTCCCCCTCCGCTCGGGTGACGGTGCGGGACTCTCCGGTGATCATCGACTCGTCCATGGCGGCGGAGCCCCGCACGACGGTGCCGTCCGCCGGCACCCGACCGCCGGAGCGGACCAGCACGGTGTCCCCGGCGCCCAGGTCGGAGACGGCCACCTCCTCGGCCCCATCGTCCGCGCCGATCCGCTCGGCCCGGTCGGGCAGGAGGGCGGCCAGCGCCTCCAGGGCGCCGGAGGCCTGACCGAGGGCGCGCATCTCCAGCCAGTGGCCGAGGAGCATCACCACGACCAGCAGGACGAGCTCCCACCAGAAGTCGAGCGCCGTGCCCACCACACCGAGGGTGGCGAGCGTGCTGGCGCCGAAGGCGACGGTGATGGCCATCGCGACCAGGGTCATCATCCCGGGTCGGCGCGCCTCGATCTCCCCGGCGACCCCCGAGAGGAAGGGCCATCCGCCGTACAGGTAGACGACGGTGCCGAGCACCGGCGGCACCCAGGCGAGCGCCTCGGGCACGTGGTAGCCGAGCCACCCCGAGACCATGTGGCTGGTGAACACCACGGGCAGGCTGAGGAGCAGGCTCCACCAGAACCGGGTCCGGAACATCGCCGCGTGGTCCCCGTGTCCGCCACCGTGCCCCGTGTGCCCGCCGTGGTCGGAGCCCTCCCCGTGGTCGGTGTGCCCGACGTGTTCGCCGTGGCCCTGTGCGCTCATGCCCCTCCCCTTTCCCTTCATATACCCCATAGGGGTATTTTTCGGACGGATCTCCGCACCATGCGGCTCTCACTCTTCAAGGAATATACCCCCTAGGGGTATTCCCGCAAGGGCTTCGACTCCCGGGAACGACGGAGAACGGGAACGGCGCCCCGGACCATGTCCGTGGGCGCCGTCGGAAGTGCGCGAGACCCCTGGAGGCCCGGGGCGTGTTCTTTCGAACCTCCGCTGCGCTCCGGTCCGTGCTCGGCCGCCCGAAGAACGCGAACCTTCGGCCGCCACGTCGACCTCCAGAACCCCGTGGGCGGCCTCGCGATCCCCCAGGAGCGCTGAAGGACATGCGAAGAGCGGACCCTAGTCCTCCTGGCGGCCGTACCAGGGCCACCATTCGACGGTGCGCCCGTGCGGGATCATCCGGTCCAACCGGATCGTCAGTCGCAGCGCGAAACCGCCCGCGATCATCCCCGCGACCAGGTCCGAGAACCAGTGGAAGTGCAGGTAGATCGAGACCGCCGACTGGAGCAGCGCGATCCCGACGATGCAGTAGCCCAGGCGCCGGATGATGTGCGGCCGGGCCGCGCCGAAGCGGATGATGAGGAACAGCACCAGCCCGTAGATGAGGATCGCGTTGGACCCGTGCCCGGAGGGGAACGCCACGTTCCCCGCCCCGGCGAAGAATTCCGGGTCGTAGTGCTTGGCGTGGCCCCGGTTGATGCCCAGCTTCATGATCGATACCAGCGACATGATGCCGACCACGCCCACACCGCTCAACACGATCGGCCGCCAGCTGCGATGCCAGTACGCCAACTGGAGGGCGACCACCCCCAGCACCGGCAGCGCCACGTAACGGGAGGCCACGTTGTCCGGCCAGTGGATGAGCGGTTCGCGGATCAGGTCCCAGTAGGGCCGGGGGAGCTCATTGAGGAAATCGTCCACGGGATGCAGCGGACCGGCCGCGAGCATCGTCACCACGATCAGCGCGACCGCCAGGATGATGGCGATCCGGTCCGATGCCAGACCCCACGCGATCTCGCTGACGCTCGGCCACTTGACCGCGCGGACGACCGGGGGCCCCGGGGTGAGCGGAACATCGCGCACGACGGGGATGGGGCCGCTGTAGGGACCCGGTTCCGGGGTCCTCTTTTCCCTGTCGTGCGTCGTGGTCACGTGTCTCGCCCTCGGATGCCGGGTCCTTGAAGAGTGCGTCATGTGCTCAGTGCTGTCTCACGTGTCGTGGGCTCGCCTGTGGCACTGGTCGGGGGAAGGGCCAGCCGCGGTTTCCGGAAACGGGATTCCCAACGCCCTCGGGGTCGACGGGGTGAGGGATGACCCCTCACCTCCCTTCGACGGCCGAACCTTCGAGCCGGTTCACCCCTTTGTGAACGGCCCTCGGCAGGTCCGGTCTCCGAGGAACGGAAGAAGAACGTCTGCGATGCGTCGTCTGCTCCTGCGGTGCCCCCCGCACCGCTTCATGTCCCGAACGCGGTTCACGCGCTCTCGGTCGTTCCTTTACCGTCGCGTGCGTCACATGGGCGCGACGCGGTGTGAACATTGCCGACAGATGAGCCTACCCGGACACTTCGCCCCCTTGGTGACCCTGGTGGCCAAGTGTGACCCTTCCACCTCGGACTTTGCCGCACGCCCGGATACTGGACCCAGGCGGTTCACCGCCATGCGACACGTTCGTGAGCTTTCCGTTAGCGCTTCGAGTCCGATCGGCGAAGCGGCTCCCGCGCGTGTGGCACTCTTCAAGGAGTTTCCGAGACGACGAGTGAACCGGCCGCGCACGCGCTGTGCGCGGCCGCGAACGGGAAGGGCCCTGGATGGTCGACCTGCCGATGTTGCCGGATGATCCCTCGAAGTTGGCCAGGGAGCCGCTGCGGGAGCAGATCCGGCAGGTCCTGGTCGAGGGCCTGTTGTCCGGCCGCTGGCAGCCGGGCGAGCGGATCGTCGAACGCCGGATCGCCACCGAGCTGCGGGTCAGCCAGGCTCCGGTCCGCGAGGCGTTGCGCGAGCTGGAGACGTTGCGGCTCATCGAGACGGTGCCCAACAAGGGCGCCCGGGTGAGGGACTTCGGCGTCCGGGACATGGCCGAGATCTATCCGGTGCGCGCCGGCCTGGAGCTGGTGGCGGCCCAACTGGCGGCCCCGCGCCTCCGGGCCGACCCCTCCCCGTTGGAGCGGGAGGTGGAGCTGCTCAAGCGGGCGACCGCCGAGGGTGACGTGTCCGCGCAGATCAAGCACAGCGTGGAGTTCCACCGGGAGGTCGTGCGGGCCGCCGACAACAGTGTGCTCCTCCACACCTGGGAGTCGCTGGGCGTCGAGGTGTGGACGACCCTGTCCGTGCGCTGGCTGAACATGGAGCTGCACGCCAAGGCCGCCGACCACGACCAGATCACGAAGGCCTTCCGGGAGGGCGACGCGGAGGTCGGTCACATGCTGAGCGATCACGTGCTCAACTACGTCGAAGCCGCCCTGAAGTCGCACGAGGGCACGCACTGACCCGGGCCCGACACGGGCGTTTCCCACCGATGACCGGCCCTCCCGGGCCAAGGTCCGGGTATCTGCCGTAAAGTCTTATTGATCGATCATCGATCAGACCGTAGAGTGTGGCGCGACGCACGTCACACACCGCACGGCCCCTTACGGGTGTCCGGAATCGTTCATCCGGCCGGTGAACGAACCCGACGCACTCATCGCCGCGCGCTCTCGCCACCTCATGCTTAGCGCGGTGGAGACCGGGAAGCATGCGATGAAGGGGTCCGGTGACAACCGCATACGAGACCCCGCGAGTCTTTCGCGCCCAGGAGAGGACGAGCCACGCTCCCCAGGGCGCACCCCGACAGCCACAGGAGCGTCACCGCCGTTGAGCCCGGCGGTGACGCGTGCCGGAGCCGCACCCGACAGCGCGACCCCGGCGGGCCTCTCGCACCTCGGCCCACAGGCCGGGTTGCCGGGCCCTCTCGTACGTAGAAAGGCACACCATGGCTGACACCACGGCCAAGCCGAAGGGCGCCGCCGTCAGGTCCGCAGGAACCCGGCGCCGGAGCCGCAAGAGCGCCCCCGGTCTCGGCGCCGAGAAGCCCGAGGCCCTGCTCGACTACTACCGTCGGATGCTCTTCATCCGCCGCTTCGAGGAGCGCACCGCCCAGGCCTACACCCAGGCGCGCATCGGCGGCTACTGTCACCTCAACCTGGGCGAGGAGGCCACCGTCGTCGGCCTGCTCGACGCCCTGCACGAGAACGACTACCTCTT
Organism: Nocardiopsis sp. N85; assembly: GCF_028882275.1. Taxonomy (GTDB): domain Bacteria; phylum Actinomycetota; class Actinomycetes; order Streptosporangiales; family Streptosporangiaceae; genus Nocardiopsis; species Nocardiopsis lambiniae. The sequence goes on along the minus strand of NZ_JARBUT010000013.1, from coordinate 146,675 downwards.
CACGAACTATCGCGACCACGGGTACGCGATCGAGAAGGGCATGGACCCCAAGAGGGTCATGGCCGAGCTCTACGGGCGCTCCGACGGCGTCTCCAAGGGCTGGGGCGGGTCCATGCACATGTACGACACCAAGACCCGCATGCTCGGCGGTTACGGCATCGTCGGCGGCCAGCTGCCGCTGGCCACCGGCGCCGCGCTGGCCATCTCCTACCGGGGCGGCGACGAGGTCGTCATGTGCCAGATGGGGGACGGCACCACCAACATCGGCGCCTGGCACGAGTCCCTCAACATCGCCAAGCTATGGAACCTGCCGATCGTGTTCGTGGTGATCAACAACTTCACCGGCATGGGCACCACCGTCGAGATGTCCTCCGCCGAGCCCGAGCTGTACAAGCGCGGTTCCGCCTTCCGCATCGAGGGCGTGCGCGTGGACGGCCGTGACGTGCTCGCGGTCCGCGACACCGCGGCCGAGCTGGTCGAGCGCGCCCGCAAGGAGCAGACCCCGTTCCTGCTGGAAGCATGGAGTTACCGACAGAAGGGCCACTCCGTCGTCGACCCCGCCAAGTACCGCACCGACGAGCAGCGGGAGCAGGCCCGGTCCGACGAGAACGACCCGATCACGCTCTTCGAGGCCAGGCTGACCGAGGCGGGCGTCCTCACGGACGAACTGCGCGAGGAGATCGCGGCCTCCGTCAAGGCCGAGGTCACCGAGGCCGCCGACTTCGCGGAGAACAGCCCGACGCCGGACGTGTCGACCCTCTTCGACTACACGTACGCCACCCCGGTCCCCAACGAGTCGCGGCGCATGCCGGCCGACCCGGTGTTCGCAGAGTAGAGAAGGACGACGACACATGTCTGTGATCACTTACCGTCAGGCCCTGCGCGACACCCTGCACGCCGAGATGGTCCGTGACGAGAACGTCCTCGTCATGGGCGAGGAGATCGGCGTCTTCGAGGGTTCCTACAAGATCACCGAGGGCCTGCTCAAGGAGTTCGGCCCCCGTCGGGTCAAGGACACCCCGATCGCCGAGGAGGGATTCGTCGGCGCCGCCATCGGCGCGGCCATGCTGGGCCTGCGCCCGGTGGTCGAGCTGATGACGATCAACTTCTCGCTCATCGCGATCGACCAGATCATCAATCACGCCGCCAAGATCTACGGCATGTTCGGCGGCCAGACCAGCGTGCCCATGGTCATCCGCACCCCCGGTGGCGGCGGCCAGCAGCTCGGCGCGACCCACTCGCAGAACATCGAGCTGTTCTACTCCTTCATCCCGGGTCTGAAGGTGCTCGCGCCCAGCACGCCCGCAGAGGCGTCGTCGATGCTGCGCGCGGCCATCCGCGACGACGACCCGGTGCTGTTCCTGGAGAACCTGGGACTGTACAACACCAAGGGCGAGGTCCCCGAGGACTACGCGCAGCCCGAGAACGACGACGTCGCGACCATCGGCCGCGCCGCCGTCACCCGTGAGGGCACCGACATCACCCTCATCGGCTACTCCCGGATGGCCATGGTCGCCACCCAGGTGGCCGAGAGGCTCGCCAAGGAGGACATCAGCGTCGAGGTCGTCGACCTGCGCAGCCTCCGCCCTCTCGACCGCCAGACCTTCGTGGACTCGGTCAAGAAGACCGGCGCCGCCGTCGTCTGCGAGGACGACTGGCTGACGTACGGGATCGGCGCGGAGATCGCCGCGTCCATCCAGGAGGGCGCCTTCGATCACCTGGACGCCCCCGTGCGACGGGTGGCCATGGCCGAGGTGCCCATGCCCTACGCCAAGCCGCTGGAGACCGCGGCCCTGCCGTCCATCGAGTCGATCAGCACCGCCATCAAGGAGACCCTGAGCGCCGTCGGCAAGCGGGTCGGGTAGAGGGAGTTCCATTTCATGAGCGAGATCTACATGCCGCGCCTCTCCGACACCATGGAGGAAGGCGTCATCAGCACCTGGGTCAAACAGGTGGGTGACAAGGTCGCGTCCGGTGACGTCCTGGTCGAGATCGAGACCGACAAGGCCGTCATGGAGTACGAGGCCTACGAGGACGGTTTCCTCGTCGCGCAGTCGGTGTCCGAGGGCGAGACGGTACAGATCGGCACCGTCATCGGTGTGATCGGTGACTCTCCCGACGCCGTCCCGGACGGCTCCGGGAGCGGGGAGCCGGCCGCCGAGGAGGCGGACGAGGAGGAAGAGGAGGCCGAGGGGGCCCCCGCCGAGGAGACCGCCCCCGCCGAGGAGGCCCCGGCGGAGTCGTCCGCCCCCGCCGAGACCGGCTCCGAGAGCGGTGAACGTCCGCGCACCTCCCCGCTGGCCCGTCGGCTGGCCAAGGAGTACGGCCTGGACATCACCAAGATCAAGGGCTCGGGTCCCCGGGGCCGGATCGTGCGCGCCGACATCGAGGCCGCGGCCAAGGAGGGCACCGCCGAGGCGCCCGCCCCGGCCGCGAAGGAGAAGGCGGCCCCGGCCGCACCCGCCGCCCCGGCGTCGCAGGCCCCCGCCTTCGACGACGGCCGCGACTCCGAAGAGGTCCAGATCGGCAACGTGCGCAAGGTGATCGCGCGCCGACTGACCGAGAGCAAGCAGCAGGTGCCGCACTTCTACCTGCGCCGGACGATCGACGCCGAGGCTCTCAAGGCCTTCCGCTCGCAGATCAACGAGCAGCTGGCGAGCACCGGGGCGAAGATCAGCTTCAACGACCTCATCGTCAAGGCCAGTGCCACGGCGTTGAAGCTGCACCCGGCCGTCAACTCCTCGTGGGTGGACGGGAAGCTGCTCCAGCACGGGCGGATCAACGTCGGCGTGGCCGTCGCGGTCGACTCCGGGTTGGTGGTGCCGGTCCTGCACGACACCGACAAGGCCACGCTGTCGGAGATCTCCGGCCGTACCCGCGAGCTGGCGGGCAAGGCCAGGGACGGCAAGCTCAAGCCGCAGGAGATGAGCGGCGGCACGTTCAGCGTGTCCAACCTGGGCATGTTCGGCGTGGACAGCTTCTCCGCCGTGATCAACCCGCCGGAGGCGGCGATCCTGGCGGTCGGCGCGATGCGCCAGGAGGCCGTGGTGGTGGACGGCGAGATCGCCGTGCGCAACCGGATCTCCCTGGAGCTGTCGGTGGACCACCGCGCGGTGGACGGCGCCGTGGGCGCGGCGTTCCTCAAGGACCTCGCGGAGATCCTGGAGGAGCCGATGCGGATCATCCTGTAGGGATCCGCACGTCTTCGCGAACGCCCCGGCCGGGTTCGGCCGGGGCGTTCGCGCCGTCCACGGCCCCCGTGGACGAGATGCCCCACACGGGGGGGCGAGGGGGCGGCCGGCGGACCGTCACGTGCCTCTGCCAGGATCGTCCCCGACCGTATGGGAGAAGGAACAGAGGGACACCGTGGAACAGAGAGCACTACCGGTCGCCGAACGGCTCCTGAGCCTGCGCCCCGTTTCCTGGTCCGAGGAGGAGGTCCGCACCGGGACCGCCGGCCTGGGCTGGGAGTGGGTCGCCACCGAGCGCGGGGTGTCCCTGAGCACCGGGCATCCCGCCGGTGACGCCCGCCTGACCCGGGTGGAGTCGTACAACGTCGACTACACCGACGGGGAGGAGGTCCTGGGCCTCCATCAGCCGTTGGAGGTGGTCGAGGGCGGCACCCGGGAGCACGTCGAGGCCTTCCGCAGGGCCTTCGGGGAGCTGCGCGAGGGCTATGGTCACCCCGGGGTCATGGGCGCCTACGACACCCTGGCGTCCCACTTCTCGGGCTCCCCCTCATGGGGCGCCCCGTTCGCGCGCTGGCGGGACGGGGAGCTGTCCCTGGAACTGCGCGCCGCCCTCACCGGACCGGTCCTGACCCTGCTCCCCTCGGGGCCGCTGGAGTCCTGGTACCGGCGCAGCTACGAGAACTGCGACGGACGGATGAGCGGGTTCCTCGCCATCGCGCTGGAACCCCTTCCCTTCGGAGACCTGAGCGGCATGACCATGCCCGGGGTGAACCGGCACGAGGACTGGAAGGAGTACGCCCGCCTGCTGTCCGCCTCCCTGGGGACGATGGCCGCCGAGATGACCGCGCTGGGGCTGGAACGCTCCTTCGGTCTCCACGGGCGCGTCCCCGGCGCCGGCGGCCCCTGGGTCTTCGGTTTCGACATCGGCGAGACCATGCGCCTGGCACTGTACGCGGCGGCGGGCGAGGGTGAGGTGGACCTGGAGGACCTGGAGCCGGAGGAGCGGGGCTGGATCAGGGCCACCGCCCCCGAGGACCTGGAGTACGAGATCGCCTTCCACACCGAGCCGACCCCCTACGACGAGGTCAACGGGACCCGGTTGGCCATGATGGTGATGGAGATGGCCGAGGACCTGGGCATCCCCTTCCCCTCGGACCTCTCGCTGACCGACTGGGCCGATCGCGTCCAGGGCGGGGACGGCCGACCGGAGTACCACCTGTACCACCACGGTCTGGGTGTCATCGGCAACCCCTGAGCGGTACGGTCGGCGGCATGGCCCACATCCTGCACATGACCGAGCTGGAGCGCTGGAAGGCCGGCGGCGACGTCGAGGCCGACTCGCTCGCCGCCCAGGGGTTCGTGCACGCGTCACCCGACGACAAGACCCTGCTCGCGGTCGCCAACGCCCTGTACACGAACGTGTCCGAGCCCTTGGTCGCCCTGGTCGTGGACACCGGGATCCTGGACTCCCTGGGCGTGGAGACCCGTTGGGAGGCCGCCGATCCCGCACCGCCGCCCGGGACGGACGGGGGCGCGCTCTTCCCGCACGTCTACGGCGCCGTCCCCCGGGAGGCGGTGACGGAGGTCCGCCACCTGCGTCGCGCTCCGGACGGTCGGTTCACGGCGGTCGAGGACCGGCCGTCCACCGCCGAGTCGCTGGACCTGCTGCCGCACCCCGAGGGCGGCTGGTACCGGCGGACCTGGGAGTCGGGGGTGCGGATCCGGCCCGAGGGGTATCCGGGCCATCGCCCGAGTGCCACCGGGATCCACTTCCTGCTGTGTCCGGGCGAGAAGTCGCGGTGGCACCGGGTGCGCTCCGACGAGATGTGGGTCTTCCAGCGGGGCGGCCCGCTGCGGCTGGACTTCGGCGGGACGGGTCCCGCCCCGGTGCCCTCCGGCGGCCGGATCCTGGGCCCGGACCTCGCGGCGGGAGAGTCGCTCCAGGTCCTGGTGCCCGCGGAGACCTGGCAGTCGGCCCGCCCGGCGGCCGCCGAAGAGGTCCTGGTGGGCTGCTTCGTGTCGCCGGGCTTCGACTTCGCCGACTTCGAGTCGGTCTAGGGCGGGGCGGCGCGCGGCCGGGTGGGTGCCCGGGGAACGCGCCCCAGGGCCCCTCGACCGGGGCCGTGGGGCCTTCGCTCCGCCCGGCGGGCGTCCCCGGGCGGTTCGCCGGTGGTCGGAGCCGCTTCCCCGGTGCCACTCCCGGGACCGGGATCACGCCCGGTGACCCGCGCGACCCGGTCCGCGGACGTATCCCCGCGGCGACGGCGCTGCCCTCGGCGGCACGGTCCTTCCCTCGGGCGCGGTCCCGACCGTGTGCGGCGGGCGCCCCCGGCGCACGCGGTTCGGCGGCCGTGTCGGTCGCGATGTTCCCGGTGGTGGCCGGGGCCCGGCGCGGACCGGGGCGCCGCTCGCACGCGGCGGGGAGCAGAAGGGTCGAGAGGGCCGGTCAGTACCGCCCGGTCTGCTGCGGAGCGGCCGTGTACCGCTCCGTTCCCGGCTGCGGGATCGGCCCGGTGCCGCGGATGTCGCCGTGCGAACCCATATCGGACCGGTCGGTGTCGTGGTACTCGCCGTGCGAACCCGCACCGGACCGGTCGGTGTCGTGGTACTCGCCGTGCGAACCCGCACCGGACCGGTCGGTGTCGTAGTACTCGCCGTGCGAACCCATATCGGACCGGTCGGTGTCGTGGAAGTCGCCCTGCGAACCCGCACCGGACCGGTCGGTGACACGGATGTCGCTGTGCGAACCGACGCTGGGCGGGCTGGTGTGCCGGACCTTGCCCTTGTCCACGCCCAGGATGCGGTTCAGGTAGCCCTTCTTGCCGACCACGAACCAGGCGATCGCCCCGAAGAACGGGAACCAGAGGATGAAGATCACCCACAGGAGCTTCCCGCCGGCGGTCGTGTTGTCGTCGATCACCGCCGAGATGACGGCGGCGATGAGCAGGATGAGGAGCGCCAGACCGATGGCGACGATGGCGATGCCCGTGATACCGGTCATCCAGGCGACGGCCGTGCCGACCGGGTCCGTCGTGTTCGCGAGGGCGATGCGGTCCGTGAGGTGTTCGATCATGACTCCCCCAAGCATGAAGTGATCATATCGATACCAAGAGTAATCACCAGGAGGGCACACTCACCCCCATTTCACGGTTTTCGGGCGTTTCCTCGACGCCGGATCGATGGGCTACTCATCGGTACCGCCCCCCACCAGCGCTTTCCACTGCTTTACTGAGAGACATGGGCTCTCCTCCCCTCGAAGCGACCCCGCTCCGTCCTCCTCCCCGGACGCGCAGAGCCGAGCCGGGAGGCGTCGAAGTCGCGTGACCGTGACCAGGAAACCCCGCTACCTGTGGTTGGCCGATCAGCTCCGTACCCCGATCCTGCGCGGCGAGATGCCCCCGGGCACCCGTCTGCCCTCGCGCACCCGCCTGGCCCGGACGTATCGGGTGAGCGAACAGATCTCCCGCACCGCGCTGCGCCTGTTGGTCACCGAGGGCCTGGTGGAGGCCCGACCCGGTTCCGGTTACTACGTGCGCGACGTGCCCGACGTCTTCCGCCTCTGCCGCACCGACGCCACCTCCGGTTCCGGCCTGGGCCGACTCTCCCGGGAGCCCTTCGGCACCGAGCAGGAGATCGGTGAGCATCCGATCAACGAGCGGCTGCGCATGCGCGAGGGCGAACCCGTGTACCGGACCACCTCGCGCGGACTGGCCGAAGGCCGGCCCCTCACCCTGCACCGTTCCTGGGAACCCGCGTCCCTCACCGTCGGAACCCTGCGCACCCCCTTCGACTCCGCTCCCGAGGTGGGCCTGCTCGAACGCCTGGCCTCCGCCGGGTACCCGGTGGACCGGGTCGTGGAGGAGGTGGGGGTGCGGGTGCTGCGCGACTCCGAGGCGGCACTGCTCGACTCCGCCCCCGGCATCCCCGTCCTGGTGGTCGAACGCACCCACTTCAGCGGCGACCGCCCGGTGGAGACCTCCGATCTCATCGGCTCCGCCGACCAGTGTCGACTCCTCTACAAACTGACACTCGCCCGGCCCCGGCCGCGAGGGCGCGCCTGACCCGTACACGCCGACGGGGGCGGCCGCCGAAGCGACCACCCCCGAGGGACGGAGAACCACCGAGCGCTAAGGCGTGTTCCACGGACACACGCCCTAGGAGGTGAACTCCTTCGCGACGACCTCGGCGATCTGCGCGGTGTTGAGCGCGGCGCCCTTGCGCAGGTTGTCGCCGCACAGGAACAGGTCCAGCGACTTCGGGTCGTCCAACGACTGCCGGATGCGCCCCACCCAGGTGGGGTCGGTGCCCACCACGTCGGCCGGGGTCGGGAACTCGCCCTTGGCCGGGTCGTCCAGGACGGTCACGCCCTCGGCCTTGCCCAGCAGCTCGCGGGCGGCGTCGGCGGTCACCTCCTCGGCGAAGGTCGCGTGCACGGTCAGCGAGTGGGTGGTGATGACCGGGACGCGGACACAGGTGGCCGAGACGCGCAGGTCGGGCAGGCCCAGGATCTTGCGGGACTCGTTGCGGACCTTCAGCTCCTCCGAGGACCAGCCCTCGTCCTTGAGCGAACCCGCCCACGGCACGACGTTGTAGGCCAGCGGCGCCGGGAAGGGGCCGAGCTCGCCCGCGGCGGCGCGGACGTCGCCGGCCTTCTCGCCGAGGGTGCGGTCGGCGCCCGCCTTGGCCATCTGGTCGCGGAGGGTGTCGATGCCCTCCTGGCCCGCGCCGGAGGCGGCCTGGTAGGAGGAGACCACCAGGTCGGTGACACCGAAGGTGCGGTGCAGGGCGCCGATGGCGACGATCATCGACAGGGTGGTGCAGTTGGGGTTGCTGATGATGCCGCGCGGCCGGTTGCGGACCTGCTCCGCGTTGACCTCGGGCACCACGAGCGGAACGTCGGCGTCCATGCGGAACGCACCGGAGTTGTCGACGGCGACCGCACCGCGCGCGGCGGCGATCGGCGCCCACTCCTTGGACACCTCGTCGGGGACGTCGAACATGGCGACGTCGACGCCGTCGAACACCTCGGGGGCCAGGGCCTGCACCACGACGTCCTCGCCGCGTACCCGGAGCACCTTGCCGGCGCTGCGCGGGGAGGCGATGAGGCGGATCTCGCCCCACACGTTCTCCCGCTGGGTGAGGATGTCCAGCATCACGGTGCCGACGGCGCCGGTCGCGCCGACGATGGCCAGGGTGGGAAGACGGTTGCTCATCGGCCGGTACCTCCGTACACGACAGCCTCGACCTGGTCGGCGTCGAGCTGGAACTCGGTGTGGGCGGCCTGGACGGCCGCGTCGATCTGGTCTTCCGCGACGATGACGGAGATGCGGATCTCCGAGGTGGAGATCATCTCGATGTTGGTGCCCGAACCGGCGATGGCGTCGAAGAAACGGGCGGTGACCCCCGGGTAGGAGCGCATGCCGGCGCCGATGAGGGAGACCTTGCCGATCTTGTCGTCGTAACGCAGCGACTCGAAGCCGACCTTGTCCTGGACCTTCTTCAGCGCGGACAGGGCCTGCTTGCCGAAGTCCTTGGGCACCGTGAAGGAGATGTCGGTGCGGGAGGTGGAGACCGCGGACACGTTCTGCACGATCATGTCGATGTTGATCTCGGCGTCGGCGAGCGCCTTGAAGATCGTGGCGGCCTCACCGACCTTGTCCGGAACCCCGACGACGGTGACCTTGGCTTCGCTCCGGTCGTGGGAGACCCCGGAGATGATCGGCTGTTCCATGCCTTCGCTTTCCTCGACTTCCGGAACGACCCAGGTCCCGGGCTTCTGGCTGAACGACGAACGGACGTGCAGGGGGATGTTGTACCGACGCGCGTACTCCACGCATCGCAGGTGCAGGATCTTGGTCCCGCTGGCGGCCATCTCCAGCATCTCCTCGTAGGAGACCTGGGGGATGCGCCGTGCGGTGGGAACGATGCGCGGGTCGGCGGTGAACACGCCGTCCACGTCCGTGTAGATCTCGCAGGCGTCCGCCTCCAGGGCGGCGGCGAGGGCCACGGCCGTGGTGTCCGACCCGCCCCTGCCCAGGGTGGTGATGTCCTTGGTGTCCTGGGAGACGCCCTGGAAACCGGCGACGATACAGATCGCGCCCTCGTCCACGGCCTCCTTGATGCGGCCGGGCGTGACGTCGATGATCTTGGCGTTGCCGTGCAGGGACGTGGTGATCACACCGGCCTGGGAACCGGTGAACGACCGCGCCTCGAAGCCCAGGTTCGTGATGGCCATCGCGACGACGGCCATGGACATGCGCTCACCCGCGGTGAGGAGCATGTCGAGTTCGCGGGCCGGCGGCATCGGGGACACCTGCTCGGCGAGGTCGATGAGCTCGTCGGTGGTGTCGCCCATGGCCGAGACCACGACGACGACGTCATATCCCGCTTTTTTCTGAGCGACGATCCGCTGGGCTACTCGCTTGATGGCTTCCGCGTCGGCCACGGAAGACCCACCGTACTTCTGCACGATCAAGGCCACGGTCGATGCTCCTGAAGAGTTGGGATCAAAGACGATTGAAAGGGAGTGTAACCGGTGACGTCTTCGTCAGCCCGTCCCACCTGGGACGGAAGGCGTAGTCGAGCACGGCGCACCAGCGCTCGGGCCTACCCGGCGATCGGGAGAGTACTCATATTTCGACAGGATCAAGGCGAAATGTGAGCTAGAACTCCAGGCTGCGGCGCCCCTCGAAGGCGCGTCCCAGAGTGACCTCGTCGGCGTATTCGAGATCGCCGCCCACGGGCAGGCCGCTGGCCAACCGGGTCACTTTGAGACCCATGGGTTTGACCAGGCGGGCGAGGTAGGTGGCGGTGGCCTCCCCCTCAAGGTTGGGGTCGGTGGCCAGGATCAGCTCGGTGATCTCGCCGTCGGCGAGACGTTTCATGAGCTCCTTGACGCGCAGGTCGTCCGGGCCCACACCTTCGATCGGGCTGATCGCCCCGCCCAGGACGTGGTAGCGCCCCCGGAACTCGCGGGTGCGCTCGATGGCCACGACGTCCTTGGACTCCTCGACGACGCAGATGACGGCGGCGTCACGCCGGGGGTCACGGCAGATCCGGCACTGTTCCTCTTCCGCGACGTTGCCGCAGATGGAGCAGAAGCGCACCTTCTCCTTGACCTCGACCAGCGCGCCGACGAGGCGCTTGACGTCCGCGTGCTCGGCGGACAGCAGGTGGAAGGCGATGCGCTGCGCGCTTTTCGGACCGACGCCGGGCAGCCGCCCGAGCTCGTCGATCAGATTCTGCACCGCGCCTTCGTACATCGCCCGCCCATTCGGTCGGACCGTCTGGCTCGGGGCGGTCCGTCACCCCTACCACCACCGTATAGGGAACGACGACCTTCCGCGTACGCGTCGGGTCGTCGTCTTCGTCCCTCGGTGGGGCGGTGTCTAGAAACCGGGGAGGCCGGGGATCCCGCCGCCGCCCAGACCCTGGGCGAGCGGGCCCATCTTCTCCTGCTGAAGCCGCTCGACCTGCGCCTCGGCATCCCGGATGGCCGCCAGGACCAGGTCCGCGATGGTCTCGGCGGTGTCGGCCGCGTCGTCGGGGTCGACGGCCTTGGGGTCGATGGTGATGTCCTCGACCTGTCCGCGCCCGCTCAGCTTGACCTTGACCAGGCCGCCGCCGGAGGTGCCCTCCACTTCGGCCTCCTCCAGGGCCTGCTGTGCCTCCACGAGCTGCTGCTGCATCTGCTGGGCCTGCTGGAGCAGGGCCTGCATGTCCATTCCGCCAGGGTTCACGGCCGTCTCCTCGTCGCACCCGCGGTGACGGGTCTCGGTGTCATGTCCGTATGGGTGTGAGCGTAACCGGTTCCCGGGCGGAGGGCGGGGCCGCCGACGCCTCCCGGGCGAGGACGGTCTCGTCGATGACCGTGTCGAGGGAGTCGCGGGTCCGTTCCAGGGAGCGGATGGCGGCGTCGATCCGCCGGCGTTCGTCGCGGAACATGTCGAGCAGGTCGGGGGCGGGCTCACCGCGTTCGTTGGCGTACATGCACGGCATGAGGCGACGGACGGTGTCGCTGTTGAGGCCGGCCGAGTACAGGCAGCGGATGCGATCGACCCGTTCGACCACGCCTTCGGCGTACTCGCGGTGCCCGCCCGGGGTGCGGGTGGAGACCAGGAGCCCCTGTTCCTCGTAGTAGCGCAGGGAACGGGGGCTGGCCCCGGTCCGTCGAGAGAGTTCGCCGATCCGCATCGCACCCTCCGGGGTGATCTACCGCACAAGCCCTTGAATCTCACATGGATGTCAGATTTTACGCTCGTCCCATGACGACGACAACGACGCGGACCGACCAGCGCACCACCGCCCCGACCGGCCACCCGCTGCTCTCCCCCCACGACCTGGCCGGGCTCACCCTGCCCAATCGTGTGGTCATGGCCCCCATGACCCGGATGCGCGCCGATCACCGCGGCGTGCCCACCCCGCTGATGATCGAGTACTACCGGCAGCGCGCCGGGGCAGCGCTCATCGTCTCCGAGGGGATCTCCCCGAACATCGCCGGTCGGCATCACCCCCTCCAACCCGGACTGGACACGGAGGAGCAGGTCGCGGCGTGGCGTTCGGTGACCGGGGCCGTGCACACGGCCGGAGGACGGATCTTCGCCCAGCTCATGCACAGCGGACGCAACACCCATCCCGCCAACCGTCCGGACGGGGGGATCCCGGTCGCCCCGTCGGCGGTCGTCGCGCCCGGTCCGGTGCACACCCTCGACGGCAAGGTCGATCCGGTGGTCCCGCGCGCTCTGACGACGGAGGAGGTCCGTCGGACCGTGGCCGATCACGCGGAGGCGGCGCGGGCGGCGATCCGGGCCGGGTTCGACGGGGTCGAGATCCACGGTGCCAACGGTTATCTCGTGCACCAGTTCCTGGCCGACGGCACCAACCTGCGCGCCGACCGTTACGGCGGCCCGGTCACCGGGCGGATCCGGTTCGCCGTGGAGGTGGTCGAGGCGGTCGCCGACGCGATCGGAGCCCACCGGGTGGGGTTGCGGATCTCCCCCGGCAACAAGGAAGGTGGAATGGTGGAGCGGGACCCGGCACCGACCTACCGGGCGCTGCTCTCGGCGATCGCCCCGTTGAGTCCGGCCTACCTGCACCTCACGGACGATCCGCGTTATCCGGCCTTGGACGACCTGCGTCCCCGGTGGTCCGGGACCCTGGTGGGCAACACCGGTGAACACGTGGAGACGACACAGGAGAGCGCCACCGCGCTCGTCGCCTCCGGGCGCGCGGACCTGGTGTCGGTGGGGCGGCCCTACATCTTCAACCCCGACGTGGTGGAACGCATCGCGGCGGGAGTGGCGTGGGCACCGATCCGGGGAAAGGACTACCACTACGGGAGCGGTCCACACGGGTATGTGGACCTTCCGCGGCACGACGCGGAGACGACTCTCCGAACGCCCGCTTCCACCAGCGAAAAGCTCGAAGAGTAGCGATAACATCACTGCCGGTTGAAATCGTGCCTCCCGGGGCACAACCGTCCCGGTGGTGCACTCGGGCACCACCGCCACAGCGAGAGGCACGGGGGTCGAGGACGTGTTGACCGCACGAGAACGCCACTCGGCACTGATCGAGGCGATGATCGCGGACGGCACCCTGGTCGATGCCTCCCTCATCGAGACGTTCAGAGCGGTGCCCAGACACCGGTTCATCCCCGAGTCCGGGGCGTTGACGGCGCACGGGACGGCGCTCAACGCCGCGAGCGACCCGGACCTGTGGCTGTCGGCGGTCTACGCCGACAACGCCCTCGTGACGCGGATCGACGATCCCGCCGTCCTCACCGAACGGGACGAGCCGCGCGGCGGTGAGGGCGGCGTGCCCGGGCCGCGTGGATCCGCGCCGTCCCGGGCCACCTCCTCCAGTGCCGCGCCCACGGTGCTGGCCCGGATGCTGGGACTGGCCGACCTGGCCCACGGGCTCAAGGTCCTGGAGGTCGGCACCGGGACCGGGTGGAACACGGCGCTGTTGGCGTGCCGGCTGGGCGACTCCGCCGTGGTCTCCGTGGAGATCGACGAACGCCTGGCCCGGACGGCCCGGCAGACCCTGCACTCGGAGGGCTACGACCCCGTGGTGCTGACCGGCGACGGCCACGAGGGACTTCCTGAGCGGGCACCCTACGACCGCGTCATCTCGCCCTGCGGGGTGCGCCGCGTCCCGCCCGCGTGGATCGGGCAGCTCTCACCCGGCGGTCTGATCGTGTGCCCGTGGGGACTGCTGGAGGGTACGGGGGTACTGGCCCGCCTGGTGTGCCCCGGCGACGGAACGGCTCGGGCGAGCTTCCACGGCGGGGTCGGCTTCGTGCCGCTGCGCGCCCCCGGCCCCCGGCTTCCGCCCGTCCGGGACACCGGACAGCAGCCCGACGAGTACCGCCTCACCCAGGTGGACCCGGTGGCACCGCTCATGGCGTTCCCGTCGGCGTTCGCGCTGTCGGTGATGGTGCCCGGGTGGCGGCTGCGCCGTAGGTGGATCGGCACCGGGTCGGGGGTGTGGGTGTGCGACCGCACCGGGGACTCGTGGGTGCGGGTCTACCCCTACGGCACGTCGTGGATGATCGAGCAGGGCGGCCCGCGCAGCATCTGGGACGAGTTCGAGGAGGCCCTTCAGGAGTGGGCCCGGCTGGGTTCGCCCGCTCCGGACCGCTTCGGTTTGTCGGTGGCGGCCGACGGAACGCACCGGGTGTGGCTGGACTCGCCCGAGCAACCCGGATGGCGCGTGTGAACCGCGTCTCCCCGGACGGTGAACGCACACGACGACGCCCCCGGACCGGGCGCGGTCCGGGGGCGCGGGTGATCGTTCACTCGCCGTCGGTGGCCTCGGCGCCCGCGGCGCCGTCATCGCCCTGATTGCGCTCCTTGATCTTGCGCAGCAGGTCCTCCTTGCGGCGACGGGCGTCGTCGCTGGGGCCGGTGGGGCCGCTCTTGGCACCCTTGGCGTTGGAGCGGGAGACGCCCCGCCCGCCGCCCAGGCCGAGAAGATTGTCGTTGTTGCGGGACATGGGACCTCCCCCTGGGGCGAGGTCTGCCTCGCCCGATGCCGTGTGGATCCCTTGAAGGGTACCTTTTCACAAGACGATACGTCTCGTCATTTATCAGGGATACCGTGGGACTTATGGCACAGACGAGCACCCCGGAGGAGCCGGCCCGGACCCGACCGAACCCCCGTCGCCGCAGCGAGCGGGCGCGCAAGGCCATTCTCACCGCCGCGGGAGAACTACTGGGCGAGGTGGGGTACACCCGATTGACCATGGAGGCGATCGCCGCCCGGGCCAAGGTCGGAAAACAGACCATCTACCGATGGTGGCCCGCCAAGTCCGCCGTGGTGTTGGACGTGTTCGCCGAACTGAGCGGAGGAGACGCCGGAGAGCCCCTGCCGGACACCGGTGACCTGCCCGCCGACCTGCGCACGGTCATGCACGGAATCGTCGACGAACTCGCCGACCCGCTCATGGACCGTATCAACAGGGCCGTCATCGCCGAGATGCAGGCCGACCCCGAACTGGCCGAACACCTCACACGGACCCTGCTGCGCCCCAACCTGGACGCGTTCGGGGAACGGTTGCGCGCCGCCCGCGACGCCGGGCAGATCGACCCGGGCCTGGACCCGGCCATCGCGGTGGAACTGCTGCTCGCGCCGATCCAGAACCGGTGGATGATGCGCACCGGGGCGCTGTCGCACGCCTACGTGGACACCCTCATCGACACGGTGATGCGGGCCCTGCGCCCGCGCGACTGACGCACGGCGAGGGCCTCACGGGGAGACGTCGGGGCCCTCGTGCTCGATCTCCTCGATGACCCTTCCGCCCAGCGCCGTCTCGATGAGGGAAGCGCCCGAACCCGGGGGCAGCGGCGCGGAACCCTTCGCCGTCGACACCGACTCCTCGCGGGGGGCGGGGCTCGGGACCGGCTCCGGAGCGGGTCGCCGCGCTTCGGGCTCCGGTTCCCGCCGGTCCGGTGCGGTCGGCGGAGCAGACCGTTCGGCGGTCGGGGCGCGCCGAGACTCGGTCGGGGGGCCGGCGTCCTCCGGGGGCGGCGCGGCCGCGGCGTCCTCGTAGGGGTCCGGCGGCGGTTCCTGGAGACCGGTGACGATGCGGTCCGACGGCGGTCCGGCGGGCGCGGCGGAACCGTTGGCGACGGGTTCCGGGGCAGCCGGTGGAGGGGTCTGCGCGGGTGCGGGCTCCGGGGCCGGGGCGTCCCAGCCCACGGGCTCGCGAGGCCCCGGTTCGGGGGCGCGATGGGCGGGCGCGGCGGTGGCACCGGCGGAGGCCGTCACGCGCACCTCCACCCCGAGCACCTGCCGGACGGCGTTGGCGACCACCTGGTCGCTGCCGCTGTTACCGAACCCCTTGGCCTCGTTGGCGCGGGAGAAGCCCAGGACGATGGCGTTGCCCTCCACCCCGATGGGGCGGACGTCGCCACCGCTCAGCACCATCCAGGTGAACCGGCGCAGCCCCTTGACCGCGTCCAGGATCTGGGGCCAGGCGCTCTGGACCCGGCCCAGGTCCACCGTGCCGCCACCGCCCGGGGCCGGTGTCGCGGGCGCGGAGACCGGCGCGACGGGGGCCGGGGCCGGTTCGCGGCGGGCGGGGGCCGCGTCCCAGCCGTCGGGCTCGGCCGCGCGGGGCGCCGCCCGCGGGGCAGGCTCGGGCCGCGCGGAGTCGGGCTCGGGGGCGGAGGGCGTCGGAGCGGAAGACCGCGGGGCGGAAGGCCGCGGCTCCGCGATGGCCTGCGGGGCCGGGGGCTGCGCCGCCGGGGCCCGGTGGGTGATCGGAGCGGCCACGGCGCCCGTGGCGACCCGGCGCTCCACCTGCTCCAGCCGGGCCAGCAGCGCCGCGCCCTGAGCGCCGTCGGTGGCCGGCAGCAGGATGCGCGAGCACATGAGCTCCAACACCAGCCGGGGCGCGGTCGACCCGCGCATGTCGGTCAACCCCTGGTTGAGGATGTCGGCCGCGCGGGTCAGCTCGGCGGGCCCCAGCCGACCGGCCTGCGCCTTCATCTGCTCGGTGGCCTCGGCCGCCACGTTGACCAGACCCTTGTCCAAGGCGTCCGGTACCGCCGCCAACACCACCAGGTCTCGGAAACGCTCCAACAGGTCCGTGGCGAACCGCCGGGGATCGTGACCCCCCTCCACCACCCGGTCGATGAGGGAGAACACGGCGGCGCCGTCCCGGGCGCCGAGCGAGTCGACCATCTCGCCGAGCAGGCTCGAATCGGTGTACCCGAGCAGGGACACCGCGCCCTCGCGGGTGATCCCCCCATCACCCGAACCGGCGATGAGCTGGTCGAGGACCGACAGGGTGTCGCGCGCCGAACCGGCGCCCGCCCGCACCACCAGCGGCAGCGCCGCCGGGTCGTAGGGCACCTTCTCCTGGCCGAGGAGATCCTCCATCAGCTCGCGGAGGGTGCTCGGCGGAATGAGCCGGAAGGGGTAGTGGTGGGTGCGCGACCGGATGGTGCCGATGACCTTCTCGGGTTCGGTGGTCGCGAACACGAACTTCAGGTGCGGCGGGGGTTCCTCCACCAACTTCAGCAGCGCGTTGAAACCCTCGCGGGTCACCATGTGCGCCTCGTCGATGATGTAGATCTTGTAGCGCGAGCTCACCGGCGCGAAGAACGCGCGTTCGCGCAGGTCGCGCGCGTCGTCCACACCACCGTGGGAGGCGGCGTCGATCTCCATGACGTCGATGCTGCCGCCGCCGTCGGGGGCCAGCGCCACGCACGAGTCGCACACACCGCACGGGTCCGGGGTGGGGCCCTCGACGCAGTTGAGGGAGCGGGCCAGGATGCGGGCGCTGGTGGTCTTGCCACAGCCCCGGGGGCCGCTGAACAGGTAGGCGTGATTGATGCGACCGCTGCGCAGCGCCTGCCGCAACGGGTCGGTCACGTGCTCCTGCCCGCGCACCTCGGCGAACGTCGCGGGACGGTACTTGCGGTACAGCGCGATGCTCACGGCGTGATCACTCCCCTGGTCCCTGCCACGGGTCCATTCAACCCGCGAGCACCGACAGCTCGCGCCGATTCCGGGGAGGAATCCGGAGTGGACCGGGCCGGAGAAAACAGAAAGGACCCCCCGCGCACCCGCCAGAGCCCATTTATCCTTGCTGCCTTCCGGCCCTGGGGAGGTTCATGAGGTGACGCCGCACGAGGGGTCTGCCCAGAGTCTATCCGAACCCGGGGGTGCTCGGGCAACCGACCGCGATCGGCCGCGCCCGTCACCCGGAGGGGGCCTTCATCCCCCGGGACCGTGTTCGACGCTCGCTCCCCGGCCGACCGTTCTCCCGCGCGCCGCGACCTCGCCGCCTCCGTAGCGGAGGACGCCCCCGCCGATCTGATGACCGGGGCTCCCGCCGCGCTCCGGGGCGAATTCCGCACGATGGCGGCCGACCCGTTCGCCCTCCACGCGCCCGCCGACCTTCGGGCACGCGCTGATGGGGGTGCCGGGCGGACACGGGCGGGAGTGCGCGGACTTCCCCCACGCGCACCCGGCCCGGGTGCGCGCCGACCAGCGCTGTTCATCGGCCCGGCACCCTCTTCGGCGCGCGTTCCGACCGGGGCCGACCCCCGTCGGGGAAGCCCGTTCGAAGTACACCCGGACAGCCTGTAGAGTTGTGCGCGGAGGATTCGCCTAGTGGCCTAGGGCGCACGCTTGGAAAGCGTGTTGGTGGCAACGCCTCAGGGGTTCGAATCCCCTATCCTCCGCCACAGCCCATCAGGGCGGATGAAAGGCCCCGACCGGACACCGGTCGGGGCCTTCGTCGTTCGTAGTCTCACTTCTAGTCTCAGTCGGCCTGTTGGGAGCCGGGATCTCCCCCTGGAGAGCCTCCCAGATCAGCCCTCCGAGCCGGTCGGCGACGTCCGCGCGGACCTCGTCCACCACGTGCCGGTAGCGCTTGGCCATCGAGGATGACGACCACTCACGGGGTTGTCCCGGGTCCGCCGAACGCGATGTCGGAGACCGGCTCGGGGACGCGGATCCCCCGTGCCCGGGTCCTAGCGACCCGACCCCCAGGGGTTGGTCGGCTGGAGGACCGCCTCCACCAACGCGCGCGAGCGCAGCGCGGTGATCTCCCGGTATCCGGGGTCGGCGATCATGCGGCCGAACGCCTCCCTGCTGGGGTAGCGGACCAGGAGCACCGCGTCCCAGCCCTGCCCGGCTTCGGCCACCAGCGGGGTGTCGCCGTCGCCGGCGTAGAGGAGTTCACCCCCGTACTCGGCCAGGAAGCGGGACGCGGCCCGCGAGTACTCCTCGTAGGAGGCGCGGCCGTCGGGGGCGAAGCGCAGCAGGTTCAGCATCACGACGGGACCGCCCGGGTCCTCGTCCATCAGGGTCGCGAGGTCGGCTCCGGTGGGGTCGACGGCCATGGGGGGCTCCTTGCCGGGTCGGGGGTGACGCGGTCACCGCACGGCCACCATGGTAACCGACTGGTCGGTATGTTCCCTGGGTCCCCTACCGGATGGACTCCGCGGGGAGAGGCTCGGAGCGCGGCCTCCGACGGATCGGGGCCGGGCCGTCCGGGCGGTGACACGACCTCGTCCCCGCTCCGGTGAAGCCGAGCGGGGACGAGCGTCTTCCGATGGCCCTCCCCTTCACAGGGGCGGCACGGCCGTCCCCCGGTGTCCCCGCGGCCCACCCCGCCGGGACGGGTCCGGCAGGACGCGAACCGAGGTCGCGCGCCCGCCGGCCCGGTGGCATCGGGTCACTTGCTGCCCTCTTCGAGGCGAAGGGCGACGCCCAGGGCGAAGAAGGTGGGTGCCCACTGGCCGATGAAGATCCCCCATCGGTCGGCCCGGTCGAGGCCGGCGTCCTCCTTCTTCTTCGAGAGGGCCCAGCTCAGGAAGGCCAACCCGATGCTGGCGGTCCCGGCGCCGTAGGCCATTTCCGAGGTGACGCCGAGCTCGGACAGTTTCGCGATCACGATGTCCTCCATGATGTCGGATGCAGGTCTGTGGACTACTGCCCGAGGGGGGTCAATGTATGAGCACGAGCGGGCAAAACGTTGGCGGGCGGTGGGGTCGCCCTCCCCGGGCGCGCAAGCCTCGGACGTGCGGAATCGTCCGACACGCCACCGTCGAGGTCGACCCGGCGATGGCCCGGGGGCAGGGGTTCCTCACGGTGGTGGTGGTCGACGCGTCCGCCCGGATGGGCGACGCCGGATCGGCGCCGGCCGCCATCCCCGGGATCCGGGAGACGCGCGTCGTCGCGGGCGACCCGATCCTGTTGCTGGAAGGCCCGCGCCCCGACCACGGAACGTCCACGGACGTGCTGCGCCGTGCGTACGCGGGGAAGGGGTGGCGGGGCCACGGGCCACGGTCGTGTCGGAGTCCTCCTTCCACCGCGCACGAACGGCCGGCGTCCCCGGCGGAGTGGGCCCGCGCGATCATCGGCCTCCCCCGGTCAGGGCCGAGGGAGGTTGCGCAGGTTCGAGCGGGCCAGGTCGATCATCGAGCCGACACCGCCCTGGAGCACCGTCCGCCCGGCGGACAGGGCGAACCCGGCGACCTGGTCGGCGGTGATCCGTGAGGGGATGGACAGCGCGTTCGGATCGGTGACCACGTCCACCAGCACCGCCTCGGGCGCGGCGATCGCCTCGCGCAGGGCGTCGCGCACCTCGTCCGGGCGGGTGACGCGCAGGGCGCGCATCCCGATCGCGCCGGCGATCGCCGCGTAGTCGACGGGCGGGTGATCGGTCTGGAAGGCGGGCATCCCGTCCACCATCATCTCCAGCCGCACCATCCCCAGCGAGGAGTTGTCGAACACGACCGTGGTGATGGGCAGCCCGTGCTGGTGAACGGTGATGAGCTCGCCGAGCAGCATGCTCAGCCCGCCGTCGCCGGACAGGGAGATCACGCGGCGGTCGGGCGCGGCGTAGGCGGCGCCGATCGCGTGCGGCAGGGCGTTGGCCATGCTGCCGTGCGTGAACGACCCGATGACCCGGCGACGACCGTTGGGGGTCAGGTAGCGGGCGGCCCACACGTTGTTCATGCCGGTGTCGACGGTGAACACCGCGTCGTCGGGGGCGGCCTCGTCCAGGAGACGGGCCACGTACTCCGGATGGATCGGGGTCCGGTCGGCGATGTTCCCCGTATAGGCCTCCACCACCTTGGTCAGGGCCCGCTCGTGGCGGCGCAGCATGTCGTGCAGGAAGCGGGTGTCGGACTTGTGGCCGATGAGCGGCAGCACCGAGCGCAGGGTGGCGGCGACGTCGCCGTGGACGCCCAGGGTGAGCGGCACCCGACAGCCCAGACGGCGGGGATCGCGGTCGACCTGGACGACGTTGCGCCTGGGCAGGAAGGCGTCGTAGGGGAAGTCGCAGCCGAGCAGGAGCACCAGGTCGGCCTCGTGGAGGGCCTCGTGGCAGGCCCCGTAGCCGAGCAGGCCGATCATGCCGACGTCGTACGGGTTGTCGTACTGGATCCACTCCTTGCCTCGCAGGGTGTGCCCCACCGGGGCGTTCACCCGGTTGGCGAGCGTCATGACCTCGCCGTGGGCGCCGCGCGTACCGGCGCCGCAGAAGAGGGCGACCTTCTCGGCCGTGTTGATCCGTTTGGCGAGTTCGCGAACATCGTCCTCGGCGGGCCAGGCGGTGGCGCGCACGGGGACGACCGGGGTGGTGTCGGCGTCGCCGGTCGCCTTGCGTCCGGCGACGTCGCCGGGCAGGACGAGCACGGCGACGCCGGGGGTGCCCAGGGCGTGCTGGATCGCGACGCGGGCCAGGCGGGGCATCTGCTCGGGGTGGGAGACCAGCTCGCGGAAGCCGGTGACGTCGCCGAACAGCCGCTCGGGGTGGGTCTCCTGGAAGTACCCGGTGCCGATCTGTCGGGAGGGGATGTGGGAGGCCAGGGCCAGGACGGGAACGCCACTGCGCTGGGCGTCGTAGAGGCCCTGGACGAGGTGGGTGTTGCCGGGCCCGCAGGAACCCGCGCACACGGCGAGGTTCCCGTCGACCTGGGCCTGGGCCGCGGCGGCGAAGGCAGCCGTCTCCTCGTTGCGCACGTGGATCCACTCGATGCCGTCGGTATCGTGCACGGCGTCGACGACGGGGTTGAGACTGTCGCCGACCACGCCGTAGATCCGGTTCACCCCCGCGGCGACCAACGTGCAGACGAGTTGTTCGGCGACGGTGTTCCTGGCCATGGCGGTCTCCCCCGGAGCGCGGCGACGGTGCGCGGGTGCGCCGCCCCGGCGCCCCCGCTCCACGCTAGGAGCGCGCCCCGGCCGAGCCCCGGACCGCCACGCCCACCGGAGGTCGGGCGTAGGGGGCGGTGATCCCGCGCGGGCGGGCGAGGGCGGGCGCGTGGAGGGGCCGAGCGGTTCCTTCCCGCTGCCGTTCACCGGACGCACCACGTCGGTGGACGGACCGTCCGGCCCGGGGACGGGGATCCCGTGCTCCGCTCCGCGCCCCCTTGGTCCATAAGTCGACTAGTCACTTTGTGGAATAGTCTGCTTTGACGACCACGATGCGAGGAGTCCGGAATGGGACCTGGGGACAGGGTGCGCTATGTCGCGATCGGCGACAGCCACACCGAGGGGGTCGGGGACGGCGACGACGTCCTCGGCGTGCGCGGGTGGGCGGACCGGCTGGCCGAGCGGATGGCGGCGACCGGGGCGCGCGTGGAGTACGCGAACCTGGCGATCCGCGGACGGCTGTCCGCGCAGGTCAGGGCGGAGCAACTGGCGCCCGCGCTGGCCTTGGAGCCGACCGTGGCCACGGTGTTCGCCGGGGTCAACGACGTGATCCGGTCCAGGTACGACGCCGACAAGGTGATCGGCGACCTGGAGGCGATGTTCGCCGCCCTGACCGGAGCCGGCGCCCGGGTGGCCACGCTGACCTTCCCCGACATCGCGAGGGTGGCCCCCTTGACGCGTCCCCTGGTGCCACGGGTGCTGGACTTCAACGAGCGGATCCGCGCGGCGGCCGATCGGCACGGCGTGGTGGTCGCGGACGTCGCGAAGCACGAGATCTCCACCGACCGGCGGCTGTGGGCGACCGACCGGTTGCACTGCACCCCGCTCGGGCACGCCCGGATCTCCGGAGCGCTGGCCTCGGCCCTGGAACTGCCCGGGGCGGACGGGTCCTGGTCCGACCCGCTGCCGGTGTTGCCCCGCCCGGGGGCCCTCCTCACGGTGACCGAGGAGGTCCGGTGGCTGTGCGCCTTCCTCGGACCGTGGGCGATGCGGCGGCTGCGCGGACGGTCGTCCGGGGACGGCCGGGTGGCCAAGCGCCCGGAACCGCTACCGGTCGAGGTGGGCTGACCGGGGACGCTCCCCGTCTCCGGGGGCGACCCGCGAGGCATTTTGCAACTTGTTGCATAATGAGATGGCGGGTCGCCCGGACAGCGGCCCGCGAGGCACCCCGCGCGAGGAGACACGATGAGCGACCACCCCCACCTGTTGGCGCCCCTGGACCTGGGCTTCACCACCCTGCCCAACCGGGCCATCATGGGCTCGATGCACCTCGGCCTGGAGGAGCACCCCGGCGGCTTCGAGCGGATGGCCGCCTTCTACGCCGAACGCGCCCGCGGCGGGGTCGGTCTCATCATCACCGGCGGCATCGGCCCCAACGATCACGGCGCCACCTTCAAGGGCGCCGCCAAACTGACCAACGCCGAGGAGGTCGCCCGGCACCGGATCATCACCGAGGCCGTGCACCGCGAAGGCGGCCGCATCGCCATGCAGATCCTGCACACCGGCCGCTACTCGTTCAACGAGGACCTCGTCGCCCCCAGCGCGATCCAGGCCCCCATCAACCCCTTCACCCCGCGCGAGCTCACCGCCGACGAGGTCGAGCGGACCATCGAGGACTTCGCGAACGCCGCCGCCCTGGCCCGCGAGGCCGGCTACGACGGTGTCGAGGTCATGGGCTCCGAGGGCTACCTCATCAACCAGTTCATCGCCGCCGCCACGAACAAGCGCGACGACGAGTGGGGCGGGTCCTACGAGAACCGCATGCGCTTCCCCGTGGAGATCGTGCGCCGGGTCCGCGAGCGGGTCGGCACCGACTTCATCATCGTGTACCGCCTGTCCATGCTCGACCTGGTCCCCGGCGGCTCCACCTTCGACGAGGTCGTCCGGCTCGCGAAGGCCGTCGAGGCGGCCGGGGCCACCATCATCAACACCGGCATCGGCTGGCACGAGGCGCGCATCCCCACCATCGCCACCTCCGTCCCGCGCGGCGCCTACGGCTGGGTGACCGAGAAGCTCATGGGCGAGGTGTCCGTCCCACTCGTGGCCGTCAACCGCATCAACACCCCCGAGGTGGCCGAGGAGATCA
Organism: Nocardiopsis sp. N85; assembly: GCF_028882275.1. GTDB lineage: Bacteria > Actinomycetota > Actinomycetes > Streptosporangiales > Streptosporangiaceae > Nocardiopsis > Nocardiopsis lambiniae. The sequence continues at coordinate 123,218 of NZ_JARBUT010000013.1, read as the reverse complement.
TCGCGAGCGGCAAGGCCGACATGGTCGCCATGGCCCGCCCCTTCCTCGCCGACCCGGAGTTCGTGGCCAAGGCCGCCGCCGGTCGCTCCGAGGAGATCAACACCTGCATCGGCTGCAACCAGGCCTGCCTCGACCACACCTTCAACCTCAAGATCACCTCCTGCCTGGTCAACCCGCGCGCCTGCCACGAGACCGAACTCGTGCTCTCCCCCACCCGCCTGCGCAAGCGGATCGCCGTCGTCGGCGCCGGACCCGCCGGGCTGGCGTTCTCGGTGTCGGCCGCGGAACGCGGCCACGAGGTCACCCTGTTCGACTCCGCCGACGAGATCGGCGGCCAGCTGAACATGGCCCGCCGGGTACCCGGCAAGGAGGAGTTCGACGAGACCCTGCGCTACTTCCGTGTCCGGCTCGACGGGCAGGGGGTGGACGTGCGCCTCAAGACCGAGGTGGGCGTCGACGACCTGACCGGTTACGACGAGGTCGTCCTGGCCACCGGTGTCGCCCCCCGCACACCCGAGATCCCGGGGGTCGACCACCCGAAGGTCGTCGGCTACGTCGACGTGCTCCGGAAGAACGCCGAGGTAGGCGCGCGGGTCGCGATCATCGGCGCCGGCGGCATCGGGTTCGACGTCGCCGAGTTCCTCACCGATGACGGCGGTCGGGCGTCCCTGGACGCCGACGAGTTCTTCCGCCAGTGGGGCGTGGACACCGACCACACCACCCCGGGCGGTCTGCGCCCCCCCGAGCGGCCCGCCCCGTCGCGCCGCGTCCACCTGCTCCAGCGCAAGACCAGCAAGGTCGGCGCGGGCCTGGGCAAGACCACCGGGTGGATCCACCGTCTGGAGCTGCGCCACCGGGGCGTGGAGATGCTCGCGGGCGTGGAGTACACCCGCGTCGACGACGAGGGCCTGCACATCGTCGTCGCGGGAGAACCGCGCGTGCTGGAGGTGGACACCGTCGTGCTGTGCGCCGGGCAGGACCCGCGCCGCGACCTCCTCGACGGACTGGCCGAACGCGGTGTGACGGCGCACCTCATCGGCGGCGCCGACGTGGCCGCCGAACTGGACGCCAAGCGCGCCATCGATCAGGGCACCCGCCTGGCGGCCGCCCTGTAGCGGCCGGGCCCCGGCCCTTCACTCCGGCGGCGGGCGCGCGACCGGCGCGTCCGCCGCCCGAACCTAGAATGCGCACATGTCCCTGCCCCACGCCATCCTGACCGCCCTGCTGGAGAAACCCTCGTCCGGGTCGGAGCTGACCCGACGGTTCGACCGGTCCATCGGCTACTTCTGGTCGGCCACCCACCAGCAGATCTACCGGGAACTGGGCAAGTTGGAGAAGGCCGGACTGATCCGCGCGCTGCCCTCGCCGGTCCCCACCCGAGGACAGAAGAAGGAGTACGAGGTCCTCCCGAAGGGACGCGAGGAACTGCGCTCCTGGGTGAACCGGCGCGAGGACCCCAAGGTCGCGCGCGACCCGCTGCCGCTGCGCCTGCGCGCCGCCGGGGTCGTGGGCGTGGGCGACCTGCTCCCCGAGATCGTCCGCCACCGCGATCTGCACCGCGCCCGGCTGGACGAGTACCGGGAGTTCGAGAGGCGCGACTTCACCGACGGACCCCGCACCGAACAGGAGCGCATCCACCTGTTGGTGCTGCGCGGCGGCATCGACGTCGAGAACGGGTGGATCTCCTGGCTCACCCGCGCCATCGACGAACTCTCCGAGATCTCCGGGGACCTCGGGGGACCCGTGTCGACCGCCGAGGAACGGTGACCTCAGGGAACCGGAACGGGACCCGACTCGGACAGGTCGTCGGGCAGCCGCAGCCCCGGCGTGCGCAGCGGCGTCAGCCGGGACCGCAGGACCATCGCGGCCGCCCCGATCGCCGGCGCGGTGTCGGCGAAGGTGGACAGTCGCACCCGTACCGGATCCCCGCCCCGGCCGGCGAACGCCGTCCCCAGCTCCCGGCGCACGGCCGGGAGGTAGGTCTCGCCCGCGACGGCCTGCCCCACACCGGTGAGCACCACCAGGTCCGGGTCGACGATGCCGACGAGGGTGCGCACCGCCACCGCCGTGTACCGGGCGGACCGGTCCACCAGGGCGCGAGCGGTGGGGTCCCCGCTCCGGGCCGCCCGCACCACCGCGGTGAACCCCCCGACGACCGATGACCGTTCGCGGCCGACCAGGCCGGCCGCACCGGCGGTGCGCTCGTCGGCACGGGCCGCCGCGACGATCGCCTCCGGTCCGGCGATCGCCTCCAGACAGCCCCTGGCCCCGCACCGGCACTCCGGTCCGTCGACGTCCAGGCACACGTGCCCGAGGTCGCCGGCGTTCCCGTGCGCGCCCCGGTAGGGGATGCCGTCGACCAGCACGCCCGCGCCGATGGTGGCGCCCATGTGCACGGCGGCCAGGACCGACGCGCCGCCCGCCTCACCCGACCAGTACTCGCCCAGGGCCGAGGCCGTCGCGTCGTCGCCGGTGACCACCGAGAGCCCGGTGGCCCGTTCCAGGTCCTGCGCCGAGAGGGAGACCGGGGCGGGAACGCCCGCCGCGGTGACGAGACCGATGCCCAGGAGCCGTTCGCGGTCCACGCCCGCGCCGTCGACGAGGGCGTCCACCTGGCGGACCATGCGGGCCGGAACCTCCTCGGGGTCCTCCTCACGTGTTCCGACGTGGGCCATGCGGGAGACGACGGCGCCGGTGAGGTCGGTCAGCGCGTACGTGGTGCCGCCGGCGTCCAGATGCACGCCGACCGCGTACCGCGAGCTGGGGACCAGGCGCAGCAGCACCCGGGGTTTGCCACCGGTGGACTCGGCGCGGCCGACCTCGGTCACCAGCTCGTCGGCGAGGAGTCCGCGCACGACGTTGGAGATCGTCGCCGCCGTCAATCCCGTGGCACTCGCCAGGCCCGCCCGGCTGATGGTGCCGGCCGCCCGGATGACGTCGAGGACCGTGGCCCGGCTCGACGTGTGGGGAATGGCCCGACCCAAGAGAACCTCCGGCTGTGCCGCGTCCGACGCGCGATGCGACCCCAGCGTACCGAGGGGTTCCGGAAACCCACCGTTGACTTACTTAGTTCATTGAAGTAAGAATCCTCAGACCACCTGCTCGCACTTGAGGAGCGAGATGCACCGTCACACCCTGCACGACGGCTGGCGACTGACCGCCACCGCCGGCCCCGTCCCCGAGCACATCGCGGACCGGGAGATCCCCGCCGAGGTGCCCGGGAGCACCCACCTCGACCTGCTCGCCGCGGACCTGATCCCCGAGCCCTACCTGGACGAGTCCGAGACCGGGCTCGCCTGGGTCCACCGCGCCGACTGGCGTTACGCCCTCACCTTCGAAGCCGAGGCCCCCGGCGACGGGGAACGCGTCGACCTGGCCTTCGACGGCCTGGACACCATCGCCACCGTCATCCTCAACGGCCACGTGCTCGGCACCACCGCCAACATGCACCGCGCCCACCGGTTCGACGTCCGCTCCGCGCTGCGCGCCGGGACCAACGAACTGACCGTGGACCTGCGTTCGGCCCTGGCGTACGCCGAGGAGAACCGCGCCGAACTCGGCGCCCGCCCGCACGTCAACGCCCACCCGTACAACATGGTGCGCAAGATGGCCTGCTCCTTCGGCTGGGACTGGGGGCCCGACCTCCAGACCGCCGGCATCTGGAAGCCGGTGCGGCTCGAACGCTGGAACACCGCCCGGCTCTCCCGGGTGCGTCCCCTGGTCACCGTCTCCCCCGACGGCACCGGCCGGGTCGAGGTCCACGTCGACGTCGAACGCTCCGGCCCTGACACCGACCTCCGCCTCACCGCCGAGGTCGCCGGCCGCACCGCCACCGCGACCGTCGCCGCAGGCGCCCGCACCGGCACCGTGGTCGTCGAGGTGGCCGACGCCGACCTGTGGTGGCCCGTCGGATACGGCGACCAGCCCCTGTACGACCTCGACGTCACCCTCGCCGCCGACGACACCACCCTGGACGGCGCGCGCCGCCGGATCGGTTTCCGCACCATCACCGTGGACACCGCGCCCGACGCGCACGGCACGCCCTTCACCGTCGAGGTCAACGGTCGGCCGATCTTCGTCAAGGGCGCCAACTGGATCCCCGACGACCACTTCCTCACCCGGATCACCCGTGACCGCCTCGCGCACCGCGTCGACCAGGCCGTCGACGCGCACATGAACATGCTGCGCGTGTGGGGCGGCGGCATCTACGAGACCGAGGACTTCTACGACGTCTGCGACGAGCGCGGCGTCCTCGTCTGGCAGGACTTCCTCCTGGCCTGCGCGGCCTACCCCGAGGAGGAACCGCTGTGGAGCGAGTTCGAGGCCGAGGCGCGCGAGAACGTCGCCCGCCTCACCTCGCACGCCTCCCTCGCCCTGTGGAACGGCGGCAACGAGAACCTGTGGGGCCACGAGGACTGGGGCTGGAAGGAACAGCTGGGCGACCTCACCTGGGGCCACCGCTACTACACCGAGCTGTTCCCCCGGATCGTCGCCGAACTCGACCCCACCCGGTTCTACTCCGACGGCAGCCCCTACTCCCCGGGCCTCACCCCGGAGGAGTCCCACCCCAACGCCGAAGCGCACGGCACCCGCCACGAATGGGAGGTGTGGAACCGCGTCGACTACCGCGGCTACCGCGACAACGTGCCCCGGTTCTGCTCCGAGTTCGGCTTCCAGGGACCGCCGACCTGGTCCACCCTCACCGACTGGATCCACGACGAGCCGCTCACCCCGGAGTCCCCCGCCTTCCTCCTCCACCAGAAGGCCGAGGACGGCAACGGCAAGCTCGGCCGCGGGCTGTCCGGCCACCTGCCGACGCCCACCACCTTCGCCGACTGGCACTGGGCCACCCAGCTCAACCAGGCCCGCGCCGTGGCGTTCGGCGTCGAGCACTTCCGCTCCTGGTGGCCGCGCACCGCCGGCACCCTCGTGTGGCAGCTCAACGACTGCTGGCCGGTCACCTCCTGGGCGGCCGTCGACGGCGAGGGGCGGCGCAAGCCCCTGTGGTACGCGCTGCGGGCGGCCTACGCGCCCCGCCTGCTCACGGTCCAGCCGAGGGACGGACGCCTCGTCCTCATCGCGATCAACGACACCGACGAACCGTGGGAGACGACGGTGCGGCTGGAGCGTCGGCACTTCGAGGGCGGGATACTAGACGGTACCCAGATCGACATCGCCGTTCCGCCCCGGTCCACGGCGGAGCACGAGCCGGCCCGATCGCTCTTCGCGGCCGCCGACGACACCCGGGAGGCGCTGGTGGCCACCACCGACGACACCCGTCTCGTGTACACCCTCCGCGAGGACGTCCACCTGGCCTACGACCCCGAGTCGCTCACCGCCACGGCCGTGGCCGTCCCCGGCGGGTACCGGGTGGAGGTCCGCGCGGCCTCGCTGACCCGAGGCGTGTCCGTGCTCGCCGACCGGGTCGCCCCGGACGCGGAGGTGGACGACATGCTCGTGGACCTGCTCGCGGGCGAGTCGCACACCTTCCTGGTGCGCACCTCGGCGGAGGTCGACCCGGCGGAGTTCACCCGGGCACCGGTGCTGCGCTCCTCCGGTTCCACGCACCCCCGTGGGAAGCGATGACCGCGCACGAGCGCGCCGGCGCGGTCGGGCTGATCCTGGCCCGACCGCCCCGGTTGTTGAGCGCCGAGCCCTTCTTCATGGAGTTCATCGCGGGCATCGAGGAGCGCCTGGCGGACCACGACATGTGGGTCATGCTGCACCTCGTCTCCACGCTCGATGAAGAGATCGCCGCCTACCGCCGCTGGGTGCGGCGCCGGGTGGTGGACGCGGTGGCGGTGGTCAACCCGACCGCGGACGACCCCCGGCCCGCGCTGTTGCGCGATCTGGGGCTCCCGTTCGTGGTGGCCGGCGCCCTCGCGGGAGCGGACCTCCCGGCGGTGTCCGCCGACCACGCGGCGCCCGTCCGGGAGGCCGTGGACCGGCTGCGGGCCCTGGGGCACCGCCGTATCGCCCGGGTGAGCGGCCCCGAACCGCTGCTGCACACCCGCGCCCGCACCGAGGCCCTCATCTCGACCTGTGCCGACACGGGGCTGCCCGCGCCGGCGATCCTGACGGGCGACTACTCGCACGAGGAGGGCGAGCGGCTCACCACCGCCCTGTTGTCCGCTCCGGAGCCGCCCACCGCGATCCTGTACGACAACGACGTGATGGCGGTCGGCGGGCTGGCGGCCGCCCGCGCCCTGGGCGTGGACGTCCCCTCCGGGGTGAGCCTGGTCGCCTGGGACGACTCCACCCGCTGCCGACTGTCCTCCCCCACGCTGACCGCGATGAGCGTGGACGTCCACCGCTACGGGACCGCCGTCGCCGAGGCCGCCCTGGAGGCGGCGGAGGGCCGACCGATCACCGAACGGTGGTCCCCGGCCGCCCGCTTCACCCCCCGCGGCAGCACCGGCCCCGCCCCGGAGTCGATCTGACCGCGAGTCGCCGAAGTCCTTTGTCGACACGGGCCCGGACATGAAAGAACCGCCCCCGGCTGTGCCGGGGGCGGCTGGTGGCGGTGGAGGGGGGATTTGAACCCCCGAAGGGTTGCCCCTTACCCGCTTTCGAGGCGGGCGCCATCGGCCACTAGGCGACTCCACCGTGGGCAACTCTACCGGATGAGGACCACTGCGGAAAACCGGTTACCCGCGCCGTTCGGAGAAGAAGCGGGTGAGCAGCCCGGCGCAATCGGCGGCGACCTCGGCCCCCACCAGGTCGGGCGGGACGACCTCGGGCCGGTGGTTCAGCCGGGGGTCCCGGACCAGGTCCCACAGGGATCCCGCCGCGCCTGCCTTGGGGTCGCGCGCACCGTAGACGAGACGGTCGATCCGGGAGAGCACCGTGGCGCCCGCGCACATGACGCAGGGTTCCAGGGTGACGACCAGGGTGCAGCCCGAGAGCCGCCATTCGCCGCGGGTCCGGGCCGCCGCTCGCAGGGCGAGGACCTCGGCGTGGCCGGTCGGATCGCCGGTGGCCTCGCGTTCGTTGTGTCCGCGACCGATGATGGCGCCCTCGGTGTCCAGCACCACGGCGCCCACCGGAACGTCCCCCGCGGCCAGGGCCCGCTCGCCCTCGGTCAGGGCCGCGCGCAGCGCGGCGTCGAGGGCGTGGTTCACAGCCTCATGCCGTCGAGCAGGTCGCCGAACCCGGCGCGGTCGGCCACGACCGCCAGGACGTCGGCGGGCAGGACTCCCCCGCCGACGGACAGCGAACGCAGTTCGTCGGACGGCATCCCGAACTCCTCCAGCAGGCCCGCGTCCCCGCCCGGGGCGGGCCCGCGGGAGGTCTCGGCCGGGCCGGCCGCCACGAGCATCCCCGTCTCGGCGAGCACCTCGGCCAGGGGATGTTCCTCCACCGCGCGGGCGTCGGACAGGTACACACGGGGCTCCCCGTCCTCGCCGACCCGCACGACGGCGAACCATTCGTCGTCTGCCTCCATGAGGATGACGGCGGATTCGGCTCCCGTGTCGGCGGCGAAGTCGAGCGCCGGATCGATGACGTCGTCGATGACGTCCACCTCCCCGAGTTCGAGTTCGGTTCCCCGCCACGCCTGCCCATCGGGCGCGAAGACGGCTGCGAAGGTCGACACCGCGTGCTCTCCTAGCTCTCCGGCCTGCGCTTCCCGGGACTCCCTACCCCATCGCGTCAAGGACACGCTGGAAGGACTGTGCGAATCCGAGCCGTTCGGAGATGCTGGCCAGCACCTCGTCCGGGTACAGGTCGAGGTCGCCCGCCAAGGCGCCCAGTTCCATCTCGTCCAGCCCCAGATCGGCGACGATCGACAGGTCTCCCGCGGGCAGGACCTGATCGAGATCGTCGTCGTCGGGCTGGTCGATGTCCAGGTGGTCGAGGACGTCCCGGGCCACCTGCCAGTCGACGGACGCGGTCACGTCGGAGAGGAACAGGGACACCTCACCGCCGTAAACCCGGACGATGATGAAGAAGTCGTCCCCGACCGAGACCAGACCGATCGTCCCGCTGATGCTGGGTTGTTGGCGCAGGGCATGGATGAGCCCCTTGAGGTCGTGCGTCAGGGCCACCGGGAGGAGATCGACCTCCCAGTACTCCTCTTCCCGGAACGCGACGGCCGCGAAGTCACCCGAGTCGTCACCATGATCGAGCACTGTCATCGTCACCCCAACCCGGCCGGTGCCATCAGTCCGGACGATGGAACCCGGATCGCCCGTGCGAGTGACATGGTAACGATCACTCCGTGCCCACCGTGGTCCTTGTCCGCTTCAGTCCGACAACGCTCTCACGAGTTGGGAGGACGCGCTCCCACGGGGGGTTCCCGTGAGCGCCCCGTGGGCTCGCGAGCACACGCCGGCGGGTGAGTGCCCGAGGCTAGACTCTGGCTGGCTCAGCTCCCCGGCCACCGTCCCGTCGTCCCAGCTCACCCGGAGACCACCTTGGAAACCCTGGTCGTCGATCACCCCTTGGTCGCGCACAAACTCACCACCCTGCGCGATGTGCGGACCGACTCTCCGACCTTCCGCCGCCTGACCGACGAGCTGGTGACCCTGCTCGCCTACGAGGCGACCCGCGACGTGCGAGTGACGGAGGTCACCATCGCCACGCCGCTGGTGGAGACCACCGGAACCCAGTTGAGCCGCCCCACCCCGCTGGTGGTGCCGATCCTGCGCGCCGGCCTGGGCATGCTCGACGGGATGACCCGACTGCTGCCCACCGCCGAGGTGGGTTTCCTGGGCATGGCCCGGGACGAGAAGACCCTTCAGCCGGCCACGTACGCCGACCGGCTGCCGCAGGACCTGTCGGGCCGCCAGTGCTACGTGCTCGACCCGATGCTGGCCACCGGCGGCACCCTGGCGGCCGCGCTCAAGCTCCTGGTGGACCGGGGCGCCGACCACATCACCGCGATCTGCCTGCTCGCCGCCCCCGAAGGGCTGACGGCGGTGAAGGAGAAATTGTCCGAAACCCTGGCCCCCGACCACGGCGCGACGCTGCGCGTGGTGACGGCGGCGGTGGACGAGCGACTCAACGAGAACGGCTTCATCCTTCCGGGGCTGGGAGACGCGGGCGACCGGCTGTACGGCTGCGCCTGATCCCCGGCCTCTCGGGCGCCCGACCGGTCTTCCGGTCGGGCGCTTTTTCGGTTGTTTTGAAGCCCGGATGAATGAATGGCCGAAAATCGGGCAGAGTCCCTCCATCGAACCACCATCGCCCCAGGTCGCAGCCGGAAGGACGATGGGCGGGCCGGACGCCAGGACGACACCTCAGACCGCATTATCCGAATTCATTTCGAGACGGGAACGTAACCGACAGGAGTGATCATGGTTCCAGGCCGCCCGTAACAAGGAACCTCAACGGCCCGAAACCACCTCCATCAGGACGCGTTCCACCGACCCCCACCCCTCGCCCATCCCGGACGCGGCCTTCAGGCGACCCCACGGTGACTACCGAAAGCCTCCGGTCGCGCACGCTGAGCCATCAGTCTCCCGAGCTCTCAAGGAGAGAGATGCCCGAGACCACCTCCGCCCCCACCGCCACCGACACGCGCTTCGCTCCCGTGGTGGATCGCCTCGCCTCGGAGTTCTCCGGGGTTCACCACGAGTCCACCGTGACCCGGTGTGTGGACGCCGCCCGGCACGGCGCCGAGGAGGTCACCGGCCGGGCCACCCCGGATCTGGTCGAGCGGATCGCCAGACAGCACCTCCAGGTGCTCGCCCTGGCCTTCGCGGAACGCGCCTGACCCCGTTTCCCCGGCATCCCGGAGAAATCTGACCCGACCCGAGTTCCCTTTTCGGGCGGGCCGACACACAGGGTGATTTTCGGCCTTGATCGATGCGCCCCACTTCTCCACAAAAGCCAGCCCAAACCTCCTGACCTGCCCTGGAAGACGCCCGAATTTCGGACCTTCGGCCACTCGGCGATCAACAGCACCGGAACCGGACACAGCCCGCAAGCGAGGAAGGTCCGACATACCGCCACGCCGAGGGTGCGCCCCAGGCTTTACGGGCAGGATTCCCGGTGCGACAATCGCTGCTGGGTCGGTGGGTCAGGTGGATTCCAAGGGGAGTCAGTCGTGGCGAAGTTGAAGAAATGGGGCGGCTACGCTCTCATCGGTTTCGTGGCGTTTTATCTGCTCACGCAACCCGAAAGCGCGGCGGGCGTGATCCAGAGTGCGCTCGGGGGGCTGATGGGCGGCGCCGAGTCGATGTCCCGCTTCGTTAACGCACTGCTGCCGTAGGGGGATGGTCGGGTGCCATGCGCCTCGTAGCGTCGAGTAACAGCGCCCCGGCTTCGGTCAACCGCTACCTGCTCCCACACGAGCAGGACGTGGTCACCATCCGGCGGCATCCCGCGGTCCTGGTGGGACCGGTGGGCGCGGTCCTGGGGACCCTGATCGTCGCCGGATTCCTCAGCAACACGCAGCTCGCCGATACACCGGCGGCACTGGCCATCATCTGGTGGTTGTGGCTGCTGGTCCTGGTGTGGTTCGTGTGGCAGGTCGCGGAGTGGTCGGTCGACTACTTCGTCATCACCTCCGCGCGCCTGTTGCTGACGACGGGGTTGATCACCCGGCAGGTGAACATGATGCCGTTGGGCAAGGTCACCGACATGAGGTTCGAACGCACCCTGATGGGGCGTTTCCTCGGTTACGGGACCTTCGTGATGGAGTCCGCGGGTCAGGACCAGGCCTTGAGCAAGATCGCGTTCATCCCGTACCCGGAGCAGCTCTACCTGGAGGTCGTGGGGCTCATCTTCAAGGAGTAGCCCCGCCACTCGCGTCCGATAGGGCACCCGCCTCCTGGGCGGGTGCTTCTCGTTTTTCCGGGTTCGGTGCGCCGGCGGAGGGCGCGCTCCACCTCTCCGCACGCCGACGGATCACCCGCCCGGCCCCCTCGCCGCCTCCCCGGGCCGCCGGGCCTCACGTCGCACCTAGAGGACAACCGATTCTCCCCTTGTTCACCTTCCGTTCACTTTGCTTCTTCGGCCGCTTCGCGCTCACGCGAGAGGCCCTGCGGAACCCCCCTGAAGAGCAGGGATTCTCTGTCCGTGGTCGCGGAAAGAGAGGTTCCCGACACGCGGAGGTTCGGAGAAGAATTGACTCGAAGGTGAACATAGGGTTAACTAGTGCTATCTGATACGGAAACGAGGAGGGCTTCATGGCACGCAGGACCGAACGTGCACCGCACCCGACTCGCTCCGTGAACGTCCGTCGACGCACTCGCTCCACCGAGGAGAACCTCCGCCTTGCCGGCCTCGCGCCGGACGCCGTGAGCGTTCCCCGACCGCGCGAGGACGCCGACACCATCGCCTCCGGGCACCCGATCATGCATTGGGTGCCGGTCACCGACGAGACCGGGCGCACCCGCCCCGAGGCCCGCTGGCTGTAGCCGCGCGTCAACGACGTACGCCCCCCGCCGACCATGCCGGAGGGGGCGCTCGGTTTTCACACCGGGCACGAGAGTGAGTGAAGGGCCGTCCCGCCGAGCGGGGCGGCCCTTCGTCCTTCCCCGCGCCGGAAGGCGTCTTGTCGTCGTGTCGACATATCGGTTTGAAGAAATACCCCTATTTCAGATGGCCTTATAGGGAGCCCGAGTTCGGAGCGTGAGTGATCCGCGTCTCACCGGATTCTCTCTTGACCTGATGCGAAACGAGACGTATCGTCTTGTTCATGAGGCTGTACTTCTTCCTGTGATCCCGCGCCCGACGCCCGTGTCCGAGCACATCGCGCCCCACCGCCTTCCGGCGGCCCCGCGCGGCTCCCTCGGCGTCGCTCCACCGCGGTCGATCCGGTACGGCCTCTTCGTCGTCTCCACGCCCCGGGACCGGTGCCCCCGAAGCACCCCTCCGCCCGGCACCCGTGTGACGCGACCCGAGCCCTCCGGCGGCCCGCGGCCCGTTGACCCACCGGCCACACCGCACCCGAGGAGGCGGACCATGCGCACCGCTCGAATTCGATCCGCAGCCCGCGCCACCGAGATCACCCGAGGAGGAAAGCCCGTGCCCACGCCCCCGGTTCGATCCGCAGCCCGGGTCACCCTCACCGAGGTCGGCAAACGCTACGGCGATCACACCGTCCTGGACCGGGTGAGCCTGAGCATCGCGCCGGGCGAGCGCGTCGGCGTCATCGGTGACAACGGCTCCGGCAAGAGCACCCTGCTGCGGTTGCTCTCCGGAGAGGAGGAGCCCGACAACGGGGAGATGACCGTCATCGCGCCCGGAGGCATCGGTCACCTCCCCCAGATGGAACGGGTCGGGAGCGGCACCGTCGGCGACGCCATCGACGACGCCCTGTCGGACCTGAGGGAGATGGAGACCCGTCTGCGGGACCGGGAGGCGGAACTGGGCACCGCGGGCCCGGAGGGACTGGTGGCCTACGGTGACCTGCTCTCCGAGTTCGAGGCGCGCGGCGGCTACGAGGCCGACGTGCGGGTCGACGCCGGCCTGCACGGCCTCGGCCTGCCGAACCTGGATCGGGGTCGCCCGCTGCGCACGCTCTCCGGAGGGGAGCGCTCTCGGTTGGCGCTGGCCGCGGTGCTGGCGGCCGACCCGGAACTCCTCCTGCTCGACGAACCCACCAACGACCTGGACGACCGCGCGGTCGCCTGGTTGGAGCAGCGGCTCCGCGCCCACCGGGGCACGGTCGTCGCCGTCACCCACGACCGCGCCTTCCTGGCCGGGGTCACCGGGACCGTACTGGAGGTCGATCACGAGTCGCGCCGGGTGAACCGCTACGGCAACGGCTACGACGGCTTCCTCGCCGCGAAGGCCGCGGCCCGGGCCCGGTGGATCCGCGAGTACGACGTGTGGAGGACCGAGCTGGCCCGTCAGCGTCGGTTGGCGGAGAACAACGTCGCGGCACTCCAGGCCATCCCCCGCAAGATGGACAAGGCGGCCTTCGGTCACGGTGGCTTCCGGATGCGCGGGCGCGCGCACGGCGCCATGAGCCGGATCCGTCAGGCCAAGGAGCGGGCGGAGCGATTGATCGAGAACCCCGTCGCGCCGCCGCCGGTCCCGTTGGAGATGACCGCGTCCTTCGGGACCGCCGTCTCCGAGGACGGGGCGGTGCCGCCGGTGGAGCTGGAAGGGGTACGGGTCGACCATCGGCTCGCCGTTCCCGCGCTGACCCTGGCCCCGGGCGAGCGCGTGCTGGTCACCGGCCCCAACGGGGCGGGCAAGACCACGCTTCTGCGGGTCATGGCCGGGGAGTCGGCACCCGATTCAGGTCGGGTCGCCCGGAGGGGCCGGGTCGGCCATCTCCGCCAGGAGGACGGGGTGATCGTTCCAGGCCGGACGGTGCTCAAGTCCTACGCGGCCGGTCGCCCGGGGGCGGCCGAGGAACACCGGGACGAGCTGGCCGCGCTCGGCCTGTTCCGGCCCCGGGAAATGGACCGGTCGGTGGAGTCCCTTTCGGTCGGCCAGCGCCGTCGCATCGAGGTGGCCCGATTGACCTCGGACTCCTATGACCTGCTGCTGTTGGACGAGCCGACCAACCACCTCTCCCCGGGTCTCGTGGAGGACCTGGAGGAAGCGCTGTCCCGGTACCGGGGGGCGATGGTGATCGTGACCCACGATCGGAGAACGCGCGAACGCTTCACCGGTCGGCGGCTGGAGATGCGTGGGGGAATGATCGTCGCCGACACCGCCTGAGGTCGCCCTGGCGCTTTGTCGACAAATCGGCTTGACCATAAATCGGTAAATCAACTGACCGAAACCAGGGGGTGTGTCGGACACCGGCACACCCCTCTTTCGGTGTCCGAAAAGACCGACCTGATACAGCATAAGCCGTGCCCTTCGCCGACGGGACCGCTCCCGGCCGGCCGCTCCCCTCGTCCTCCCGAAGCCCCTCGGCGGGGGCGTGCCGTGACCGCCGGGCGGGCACCCGCGAGACCGCCGTGGACAGGCCGGAGAGGGCGTCCCAGGCCCCGACCGTGTCCCGTGAGGGGTCGGGGCTCGGCAGGACACCCGTCCGTACCCGGGCCACGTCCCCGAGAGGAGGCCATCGTGCACACGCCGGTCATGGCCGTGCCCCCCGCACCGATTCGTCGACGGCCGCCCCGGGCCCGCGCCCGGCTCACCGTTGGGCGGTGGTGGGGCCGACCCGGAAGCGTTCGGCGGCACGGCGCGGTGGTCGGCCGTCCTCGACCAGGCGGCGGGCCGACGCGAGGCGGCCTACGGGTGTGATTTCGGCGTGGGCGGTGTGGGCCGTCGAGGGCCTTCCGGAGTCGGTGCGGATGTCACGATCCACACCGCCACCGGAGGCCCTCTCGGCCTGTGCCGAGCGGAACGGGTGTCCGCGGGACACGCCCTAGCCGGGCGCCATGTCGACGAAGCGGCTGTAGTGGCCCTGGAAGGCCACGGTGACGTCGGCGGTGGGGCCGTTACGGTGCTTGGCCACGATGATGTCGGCCTCGCCGGCGCGCGGCGACTCCTTGTCGTGCACGTCCTCGCGGTACAGCAGGATCACCATGTCGGCGTCCTGTTCGATGGATCCGGACTCACGGAGGTCCGACACCTGCGGGCGCTTGTCGGTGCGCTGTTCGGGGCCGCGGTTGAGCTGGGAGAGCGCCACCACGGGCACCTCCAACTCCTTGGCCAGCAACTTGAGGGATCGGGACATCTCCGAGACCTCCTGCTGGCGGCTCTCCACCCGGCCGGGCGAGCTCATCAGCTGGAGGTAGTCGACGATGACCAGCTTGAGATCGTGCTGCTGTTTGAGCCGGCGGCACTTGGCCCGGATCTCCATCATCGACATGTTGGGCGAGTCGTCGATGAACAGCGGCGCGTTGGCGACCTCGCCCATGCGCCGGGCCAGCCGCGCCCAGTCGTCGTCGGTCATCAGACCCGAGCGCATGGTGTGCAGCGGCACCCGGGCCTCCGCCGAGAGCAGGCGCATGACGATCTCGTTGCGCCCCATCTCCAGGCTGAAGAAGACCGAGGTCAGATCGTTCTTGATCGACGCCGCCCGCGCGAAGTCCAGGGCCAGCGTGGATTTTCCGACGGCGGGTCGGGCGGCGATGATGATCATCTGGCCCGGGTGGAGTCCGTTGGTGAGGGCGTCGAAGTCGGCGAAGCCGGTGGGGACGCCCGTGAGGGTGCCGTCGTGGGAGGAGATCGCCTCGATCTCGTCCAGGGCGCCCGGCATGATGTCGGCCAGGGCGACGTAGTCCTCGCCGGTGCGCTTCTCGGCGACCTTGTAGATCTCCGCCTGGGCGTGGTCGACGAGGTCGTCCACCTCACCGTCGCCGGCGTAGCCGATCTGCGCGATGCGGGTGCCGACCTCGACGAGACGGCGCAGGATGGCGCGGTCGGAGACGATCTTGGCGTAGTAACCGGCGTTCGCTGCGGTGGGGATGGCCTCGGTGAGGGTGTGCAGGTAGAGGGCGCCGCCTACCCGGGTGACCTCGCCGCGTTTGGTGAGTTCGGCGTTGACGGAGATGACGTCGACGGGCTCACCGCGGGAGAAGAGGTCGACGACGGCGTCGTAGATGATCTGATGCGCCGGACGGTAGAAGTCCGCGGAGCGGATGATCTCGACGACCTGGGTGATGGCGTCCTTGGAGATGAGCATGCCCCCCAGCACGCTCTGTTCGGCCTGGATGTCGTGAGGGGGCGTGCGCTCGTATCCGCCGCCTTCTTCGGGTGGCTGCTCAGCGACGCTCACGAACAATCTCCCCTGGGCCGTGCTCCACCGACCCCGGGTCGGGACCGACCCTTCCAGGATGCCTCATGAAGGGTGCCGAAGACGCCGCCGGCGGAGTCGTCCACAGGCCTTCTAGCACCCGTTCGGCCCGGTCCGCAGGGGTTTCTCCGACCCATTGTGCACATAACCTGTGGATAACTTCGTACACGCCCCCTCTTATCGGTGTTGACCTGCGAAAACATGCTTCGCTACCCAGGTGTGCAACATGTCTCACAGGGCCGATTTCCACAGGTTATCCACAGGCATCTCAGGGCCTGTGGATAACTTCACGTCCTCATGGGAACGCCTGTCCGATACCGTGGCCTGGTCATGCGCAGACCGCTCTCCGCCGCGCCGTTCCGGCACCGCCACGACCGTGAGATCTTCGCCCTCGCGATCCCCACGTTCTTCGCCCTCGTCAGCGAGCCCCTGTTCCTGCTGACCGACTCCGCGATCGTCGGCACCCTGGGCACCGAGGCCCTGGCGGGGCTGGGCATCGCCGGCCAGGTCCTGCTGACCTTGGTGGCGGTCTGCGTCTTCCTCGCTTACGGCACCACCGCGGCGGTCTCCCGCAAGTTCGGCGCCGGCGACATCCCCGGCGGCATCCGGGACGGTATCGACGGGCTCTGGCTGGCCGTCCTCCTCGGTGTCGCCGCGATCGTGATCGGCTGGCCGCTCGGACCGGCCATGGTGGACCTGCTCGGCGCCTCCCCCGAGGTCGCCCCCCACGCCCTGACCTATCTGCGCGTCAGCCTGTTGAGCACGCCGTTCCTGCTCATCGTCATGGCGGGCACCGGCGTACTGCGCGGCCTCCAGGACGCCCGTACCCCGCTCGTCGTCGCGGTCGCCTCCTACGTGGCCAACGCGGTGTTGTGCGCGATCCTCGTACTGGTCCTGGACCAGGGCATGGCCGGCTCGGCCTGGGCGACGGTGCTGGCCCAGGGGGGCAGCGCGTTCTGGTACGTGGCGGCCATGGTCCGCCGCGCCCGCGCCGCGGGGGTCTCCCTCGCGCCGACGGCCGCCGGGCTGCGCGCTTCGGCCTCGGCCGGGTTCGCCCTGTTCCTGCGCAGCGTCTCGATGCGCGTGGTGGCCCTGGTGACGGTGGCCGTCGCGGCCCGGCTCGGCGACGCGCCGGTGGCCGCCCACCAGGTCTCCCACAACATCTGGGCGCTGCTGGTGTTCGCCCTGGACGCGATCGCGATCGCCGGGCAGTCGATCGTCGGCCGTTACCTGGGCGCGGGTGACGTCCAGGGGACGAGGGACGCCACCCGCCGCATGGTCGAGTGGGGCGTGATGACGGGCCTGGCCTTCACGGTCCTGGTGCTGGTGATCCTGCCCTGGGCCTGGATCCCGTTCACCTCCGATCCGGAGGTGCGCGCGCTCATCACCGCGTCCCTGATCGTGGTGGCCCTCCTGCAACCCCTGAGCGGGGTGACCATGGTCCTGGACGGGGTGCTCATGGGCGCCGGGGATCAGCGGTACCTGGCCTGGGCCTCCCTGTGGACGATGCTGGTCTTCCTGCCGTTCGCCCTGGTCGTCCCCTCCTTGGGGACGACCCCCGTGTGGGGTCTGATCGGGTTGTGGGGCGCCTACGGCGTGTGGATCCTCGCCCGCGCGGTCGCCCTGGGGCACCGGGCCCGGGGCGGGGCCTGGTTGGTCACCGGCGCGACCAGGCCCTGACCCGGGAGTCCCGGAGACGCGGAAATCCCGGGTCCGCCCGGATCAGAGGGAATCGTCGAGGTCGCCGACCGCCGGCCCGTGGTAGAAGGTCGCCACCCGCTCGGAGGTCGGGGCGGGCGGATAGGTGGGCAGCTGTTCCAGGGTGAGTTCGACCCCCGTCACCCGGCTGAGGTGCGAGAGCTGTTCCCTGAGCCGGGACGTGACGTCCTCGCGCAACCGCGGGAGCATCGCGTACAGCTCGTCCCCCGGGCAGTTGGTCGCGTTGTAGTCGCGGTGCCCGACGATGGCCTTCTCCGGGTCCAGCCGGTACACCAGGCACAGCCAGACACAGGTGTCCACCAGGGAGCGCATGAGCGCGTCCGGCGGGGCCACCGTGGAGTAGGTGCCCTCGTTCTCGATCCCGATGGTGTGCGAGTTGTGGTTGGCGGTGTGCGCGCCGATCACGTGCCCGCCGTCGGCGATCGCCCGGAGGGTGCGGTCGCGACCCTCCATGATGTGCCCGCCGCGGCTGATGGTGAGCTGTTGACCCGTGTCGCTCCACCCGTTGTGGTCCATGTGGTACCGCTGGATGGAGCGGGACAACGCCGCCGCGTGCGAGGTCGAGGTGTCGGAGACGTTCCCGGTCGCCGTGTGGTGCACGACGATGTGGGTGGGCCCCTGCGGCCGGACCTCGATGCGGTTCCTGGGGTTGCGGGCCTTCCAGTCCGCCCGGGTGTACACCTTGGGCATGGCGGCGGCCCAGGCCCGGTCCGCGGGGGTGAGGCCCAGCAGTCCGCCGAGGAGTACGCCCCCGGCCGCCAGCACCGTACCTTTGAGGACCGTCCTGCGGTCCGGTGGGTACTCCGGTCGTCCGTTCATCGGCCCGTCGTCCTCTCAGTGCGGAGCGTCGCACCACGCGACATCAACACAGAGAACACGATAGGTTACAAAGAGTAGTCAAAGGGTGGCTTTCGTGGGGCCCCGGCGTGTTGGCCACCCGCGTCGGGAAAGCAGGACGGGCCCCGTTCCTCCACGGAGGAACGGGGCCCGTCGGGCACGAGCGGAACGCCCGGATCAGACGCCGGCGACGTCCAGATTGATCGTGGCGACGACCTCGGGGTGCAGGCGGACCTGGACCTTGTAGGCGCCGACCGACTTGATCGGGTTCTTGACCTCGATACGACGCTTGTCCAGCTCCGGACCACCGGCGACCTTGACGGCCTCGGCGATGTCCGCGGGCGTGACCGAACCGAAGAGACGGCCACCCTCACCGGCGCGCTGCTTGAGGCGCACGTTGAGCGCGGAGACCCGGCCGGCGACCTGCTTGGCCTCGTCCAGGGTCCGGATGTCGCGCGCCGAGCGGGCGCGCTGGATCAGGTCGATCTGCTTCTGACCGCCGCGCGTCCACCGGATGGCGAACCCGCGGGGAAGCAGGTAGTTGCGGCCGTAACCGTTCTTCACCTCGACGACATCGCCGGGGGCTCCGAGACCGTTGACCTCGTGGGTCAGGATCAGCTTCATGACAAAAACCTCCCTCGGAGAATCCCCGCTAGCGAGCGGTGCTGGTGTAGGGCAGCAGGGCCACCTCGCGCGCGTTCTTGATCGCGGTCGCGACGTCGCGCTGGTGCTGGGTGCAGTTACCCGTCACACGGCGGGCGCGGATCTTGCCGCGCTCGGAGATGAACTTGCGGAGAAGCGTGGTGTCCTTGTAGTCGATGTAGGACTGCTTCTCCTGGCAGAAGAAACAAACCTTCTTCTTGGGCTTGCGCGCTGCCGGCTTCGCCATCGTGGTGCTCCTTCGCAAGAGCCCCGGGGTCCACCCGGGGATGGTCTGAGGACGTGTGTACATGGACTCGGCGCCTTGGGGCGCCGGGCCGGGGTGATGCGTTGTGCGACCGGTGGTCCGGACGGTCTAGAACGGCGGGTCTTCGGAGAAGCCGCCGCCGAAACCGCCACCGCCACCGCTGCCGCCGCCGTTGTTCGCCCACGGGTCGTCGGCGGGGGGACCGCTGCGGCCGCCGCCCTGAGGCTGGCCGCCGCCGAAGCCACCGCCCTGGTTCCCGTAGCCGCCGCCCTGCGGGCTCGCGCCCTGAGGCTGGCCGCCACCGAAACCGCCACCGCCGCCCCCGCCGAAACCGCCACCGCCGCCCTGGCGCTGCGTCTTGGTCACCTTGGCGGTGGCGCTGCGCAGAGCCGGGCCGACCTCGTCGACATCGATCTCGAAGACGGTGCGCTTCTCACCCTGCTGGGTGTCGTAGGAGCGCTGCTTGAGCCGCCCCTGGACGATCACGCGCATACCGCGCTGGAGGCTTTCCGCGACGTTCTCCGCGTACTGCCGCCAGACGGTGCAGGTGAGGAACATGGACTCGCCGTCCTTCCACTCCCCCGACGCGCGGTCGAAGGTGCGCGGCGTCGAGGCCACGCGGAAGTTGGCGACCGCGGCTCCACTGGGAGTGAAGCGCAGTTCAGGATCGTCGACGAGGTTGCCGACGAGCGTGATCTGGGTTTCGCCTGCCATGAAAGGGCTCCGGTTCGAGATAGATCGGATCAGGCGGTTTCGCCTGCTCCCCCGATCATCCGCTCCACCACCGACAGACGGTGGGGAGGCCGAGGATCAGAGGTAGGGGGTGCGGGCGAGAGCCGCTAGTGGACCTCGGGCCGGATGACCTTGGTGCGGAGCACGGCCTCGGCGATACCGAGCTGGCGGTCCAGCTCCTTGACCGTGGCGGGCTCGGCCGTCAGGTCGATCACGGCGTAGATGCCCTCGGGGTTCTTTTCGATGTCGTAGGCGAGCCGACGCTTGCCCCAGATGTCGACCTTCTCGACCGAGCCGCCGTCGTTGCGCACGACGGACAGGAAGTTCTCCAGCGACGGGGCGACGGTGCGCTCGTCGAGGTTCGGGTCGAGGATGACCATGATTTCGTAACGACGCATAGGCGTACGTTCCTCCTCTGGACTGTCGCGGCCATGGAATCTCCATGGCAGGAGGGCAGGAGCCCGCCGGGATGTCCCGCGCGTGGGCGCGGGAGGTGCGGGCTCAGAGCCATACGGGAACCAAGGTTACCAGCAGCCGAAGACCGGAATCCGCGATCCGCCTCACCTGTGGAGAACGCGGAGGGGGCCGGCGCGCGATGCGCGCCGGCCCCCTCTCATGTGGCGGTCGGATCAGTCGTCACGCGAGCCGAGGATGACCACCCGGCCGTTCTGACTCTGGTCCTGTCCGGGGCGGCCGGTGTTGCCGTCGTCACCATCGTCATCACCGGACCAGCAGGGGTCGTCCAGGGGGAGACCGAAGCAGTCCTCCGGACCCGGGCTCTCCCCGTCGTTATCGCCGTCATCGCCCGGGCACTCGAAGTCGAACCGTTCGCAGTCGGGCTCGGTCGGGAACCCGGCGCAGTTGGGGTTGTTCGGGTCGACGTCGTTCGGGTCGCACGGGACGTCCGGGGTGGGATCGTCACTCGGCTCCTCCGGGGAGTCGCTCGCGGACGGCGTCGGATCGGGACTCGGCGAGGGGGCGAAGCTCTGGTCCGTGCCGACGTTCGCGGCCGGCGGGAAGTTCTGCGGCTCCAGTTCCATGATCTCGATGGCCTGGACCATGAACGCGTTCCACACCGTGGCCGAGGTACGGCCACCGTACACATCGCTGTTGGCGATGCCGTCGAACTCCAGACCGACGTTGGCGTCCTCGCGGCTGAGGCCCACGGCCACGGACAGCTGGGGCACGTAGCCGACGAACCAGGCCGAGATGGCGCCGGAGGAGGTACCGGTCTTGCCGGCGACCGGGCGACCGTCGGGCAGCGCGGCGTTGGAACCACCGCCGTTCGCGACGACCTCGGTCAGTGCGTAGGTGACGTCGTTGGCGACGTCGGCGCTCATGGCCCGGGTCCCGGTCTCGATCTCCTGCACGTCGTTGGGCTGGACCTCGGTGCCCTCCTTGCTGGTCACCTTGGTCACCATGTGGGCGGGGCGGTGCAGACCCTGCGCGGCGAAGGTGGCGTAGCCGGTGGCCTGGTCCAGGGCACTGACCTGGTGGGTGCCCAGGGCGATCAGCGGCCCCTGGGTGGAGGTCTTGATCTGCTCCGGGTCCACACCCGCGGCGACGGCCGTCTCGTCGACCTTGACCGGGGTCACCTTCTCGGCGAGCTGCACGTACGGGGTGTTGTAGGAGTGCATCGTGGACTCGACGAGGTCGACCGCCCCGTGGCTTTTCCCGTCGGCGTTCTTGACCTCGCTCTCCAGACCGGCGAAGTTCTGCGGCGAGTCGCCGTTCATCAGGGTCCTGAGGCTGATGTTCTGTTTGAGCGCCTCGGCGAGCACGTAGGGCTTGTACGACGAACCCGCCTGGGTGCGCTCCACCAGGGACTGGTTCAACTGGACGCCCACGTCGGAACCGCCGCGGAAGGCCACGATCTCGCCGGTGGCGGGGTTGATCGCGGTCAGACCCTTGCGGGTGTCCTCCGGATGTCCGGGCAGGGTGTCGAACGCGGAGTAGGCCGCGTCCATGAGGTCGGGGTTGAGGGAGGTCTCGACCTTGTAGCCCTTGGTGGCGATCTGCTCCGAGGTGAGCCCGTAGCGCTCGACGAGTTCGGTGATGACGGCGTCGCGGACGTAGCCGGGCTTGGGGTCGAACTCGTCCTCGGTCTCCTCCTCGGACTCCTCGCCCTCGGCACTGGGGCCCCACTGGGTCGTCGGGGGGATCTCCAGGGCCTGGGCCTCCTCCTTGGACAGCCCACGGCCGTTCTCCTCCTTCATGGCCGCCAGCTGTCCCTGCATGTAGGGCCAGCGCTCCTCGTGGAGGTATTTTTCGGTCCAGGGACCCAGTTGGGAGTTCTCGAAGTTGGCCGGCATCTGGATGACGAGGCCGAGGTAGGCGGCCTCCGCCTCGTCGAGTTCCGTCACGCTCTTGTCGAAGTACTGGCGGGCCGCCATCTCGATCCCCATGGCCTGACGGCCGAAGTAGATCGTGTTGACGTAGCGCTCCAGGATCTCCTCCTTCTCCATCCTCTGGCCGAGCTTGATGGAGATGAAGATCTCGCGGATCTTGCGCTCGATGGTGCCGTAGCCGTCGAGGTCGCTGTAGTAGTTGCGGGCCATCTGCTGGGTGATGGTCGAGCCGCCGCCGGCCTCGCCGCGGTAGACCAGGGCACGGCCGATGCCCATGATGCTGATCGCGGGGTCCTCGAAGAACGTGTGCTGCTCGGCGGCGATGATGCCGTCGATGACGTGCGGCGGGATGTCCTCGTACTGGACCTCGATACGGCGGACCTCGCCGGTGGTGACCGCGACGTCGCCGGTCTCCCAGAAGATCTGGGTGGCCGACCGCATGGCGTCCTCCTTCGCGTCCAGATCCTTGGGGTCGGGAGCCTGGGCGTAGAGGAGCGCGAAGGCCGCCACACCGCCGATGATCATCAGGCCGAACACCGCCAGCGCGGGCTTCCAGGCCTTGGACAGGAAGCGCTTCCACCAGGGGCGGTCGTCCGGCCCCTCCTCGCGGCGGCGTCCACCGCCGCCACGTCCCCCACCGCGTCCGCCACCGCCGGCGGCCGCGGCCGCACGGCGTCGGCCGCCCTCTGAGCGGGCACCGTGCTCACGGTCGCGGGGGTCGCGCGGACCACCCTCGGCACGCCGACGGCCGCCGGGGCGGGCACCGTCCTGCGGCGGCCGGCGTCGGCCGCCCTCGGAGCGGGCACCGTGCTCGGCGTCCTCCGGGCGGCGCCGGGGTCGCTCGCCGTCGGCCGGAGGCCGGCGGCGCGGGCCTTCACCGCGGCGACGCGGGTCGTCCTCGGGCGGGCGGCGGCGCTGCCCCTGGCCCTCCGGGCGGCGCGGACGCTCACCCTCGGCCCTACGGCGGCCGCCCCGGTCCTCGGGGCGCGCGTCATCGGCGGGGGGACGACGCCTCGGACGGTCCTCCTCCCCCCAGAAACCATTCTCCGCATCCGGGGATCGGCGCCCTCCGGCACGTTGTTCCCGGGGCGGCGGGCCCTCGGCCCGGCGCCTCCCGCCGTTGCCGCCGGGGCCGTTCGCCGGGCCGTCGGCCCGGCGACGGCCGTCATCGGCGCTCCGTCGTCGTTCGGTACTCACGTGGTCCTCGATTGCCTTTCGCGGCCGGTCGGCCTGACGATTCCTTGGTGGAACGGGGGGACGGTCCCCCTGGGGGATCGGTGGTCCGCGACCTGTTCCACGGTGACGGGGCGGGGCCTTGCCCGAACCCCGTCACCGTCGCCCGTGCTTCAAGGCTTGATAAAAGGACGCCCCGGTCGGGGCGAAGGTTTTCAACAGGTCACGAAGACGTCGGCCGCTGCATCCTCCTGGTCCTCGGCCGGTAGGGACCTCAGCCCCGTAGGTGTCGGCCGATGTCCATCGTGTCGGGGGCGGGGCGGGGAGCTGTACCGGCCATCACACGCAAATCACAGGTCACGTTAAGGCGAGGAGCCGGTATAGCACAACCCACGCGCGAGAGTACCGCGTGCGGCGGAACAATCCACCACGTACCGCCTGCCTCGTACCGTTCACGCTGTTCGCGGCCATGGAACCGAACACCGGTCGGTATCACCAGGGAAGGTCGAGGCGGTGTCGGCGCAGAATGGAGGGGGTGTGTGACATTTCGCGCGCGACGCGACGGAGGAGGGGACGGACACGGAAGGGTGCCGACGCTTGCGGAACGATGGTGTCACCCGGCGTGACATGCGGTTCCCCGGATGACCGAAGATAGAGTCATATCCGAACAAAACAGGCGGAGACGCATGTTCCTCCCCCGCCCGACCGTCCGGGTCGGGAACAGAAACACCGTGCGAACCGCTGAGCACATACGGAGAACGAACGCGGGGCGGCCGTCCCCCACCGGCCCCAGGGCACGGGGGCGCCGTCGCGCGCCGTGGCATCCATGTTCGCGAACGAGAAGGAGCAAGGACCAATGGGTTCGGTACGTGTAGCCGTCGTGGGCGTCGGCAATTGTGCGGCGTCGCTCGTCCAAGGCGTGCACTACTACAAGGACGCCGACCCCGATTCCCGGGTCCCGGGCCTGATGCACGTTCGGTTCGGTCCCTACCACGTGCGCGACATCGAGTTCGTCGCCGCCTTCGACGTGGACGCCAAGAAGGTCGGCCACGATCTGGCCGACGCCATCGTGGCCAGTGAGAACAACACCGTCAAGATCTGCGACGTGCCGCCCACCGGCGTCACCGTCATGCGCGGCCCCACCTACGACGGTCTCGGCAAGTACTACCGGGAGATGATCCAGGAGTCCCCCGAGGACGCCGTGGACGTGGTCGCCGCCCTCAAGCACAGCGAGGCCGACGTCCTCGTCTCCTACCTCCCCGTGGGCTCGGAGGAGGCCGGCAAGTTCTACGCCCAGTGCGCGATCGACGCGGGCGTGGCCTTCGTCAACGCCCTGCCGGTGTTCATCGCCTCCGACCCCGAGTGGGCCGCCAAGTTCACCGAGGCCGGCGTGCCGATCATCGGTGACGACATCAAGTCCCAGGTGGGCGCGACCATCACCCACCGGGTGCTGTCGAAGCTGTTCGAGGACCGCGGTGTGATCGTCGACCGCACCTACCAGCTGAACTTCGGCGGCAACATGGACTTCAAGAACATGCTCGAACGCGACCGCCTGGAGTCCAAGAAGATCTCCAAGACCCAGTCGGTCACCTCGCAGATCCCCCACGAGCTGAAGGCCGGTGCCGTGCACATCGGCCCCTCGGACCACGTGCCGTGGCTGGACGACCGCAAGTGGGCGTACGTGCGCCTGGAGGGTCGTGCCTTCGGCGACGTGCCGCTCAGCCTGGAGTACAAGCTGGAGGTCTGGGACTCCCCGAACTCCGCGGGCATCATCATCGACGCGGTGCGCGCCGCGAAGATCGCCAAGGACCGCGGCGTCGGCGGCCCGATCCTCGCGCCCTCCTCCTACTTCATGAAGTCGCCGCCCGAGCAGTACAGCGACGCCGAGGCGCACGACGCGGTCGAGCGCTTCATCGCGGGCGAGTAGCGCGGGGCGGACGCCCGGGGCCGGCCCGGCCCCGGGCACGCCCTACCCTGGTGGCGTGTCCTTCTTCGGCGATCTGCGCACGGTTCTCCAGGGCTCCCGGTTCCGCCGGCTCTTCGGTACCCGGCTGGTCTCGCAGTTCTCCGACGGGGTCTATCAGGCGGGCCTGGCCGGCTTCGTCTTCTTCAACCCCGAGCAGCACACGAGCGCGGCCGCCGTGGCGACGGCCTTCGCGGTGCTGCTCCTGCCGTTCTCGGTGGTGGCGCCGTTCGCCGGGGTGCTCATCGACCGGTGGCCGCGCCGCCAGGTGCTCCTGCTGTCCGCGCTGGCCAAGGCCGCGCTGGCGGTGGTCAGCGCGGTGGTGGTGACCGGGGGCGAGGGCCCGGCCTTCTTCGTCGCGGCGCTCCTGGTGTTGAGTGTCAATCGGTTCTTCCTGTCCGGGCTGTCCGCGGGGCTGCCGTACGTGGTGCCGCGCGAACAGCTCATGATGGCCAACGCCGTCACGCCGACCTGTGGGACCGTGGCGAGCTCACTGGGCACCGGAGCCGGTCTGGTGCTCGGGGTGCTCGGCGGTGCCGGAGCGCTCGGTACGGGCGTCGTCCTGGTGACCGCCGCTCTCGGCTTCGTCGGCGCCGGGCTGGTCTCCCTCTCCCTGGGGTACCGGGAGCTGGGCCCCCACATGGAGCGGGAACCCGCTGAGGTGCGGGACGCCGTGCGGGGATCGGTGCGCGGCATGGTCGCCGGGGTGCGGCACATCTGGTCGCGCCCGCCGGCCCGGGACGCCCTGGCCACGATCGGGCTGCACCGGACGCTGTTCGGGATCTCCTCGCTGATGACGCTGCTGCTGTACGACAACACGTTCACCGGCGGCGGGGTGGCGGGCCTGGCCGGGTTCTCCGTGGCGGCGGCGGTGCTGGCGATCGGGTTCTTCCTCGGCGCGGTGGCCACCCCGTGGGCGACGAAGCGGATGACGCCGGGGACGTGGATCCGACTCCAGCTGCTGGCGGCGGCGGTGGCGCTGGTGCTCTTCGCCCTGCCGTTCTCACCCGTGCTGTTCCCGGTGGCGGCGTTCGTGCTGGGGTTCGTGTCCCAGGGGGTGAAGGTCACCGTCGACACGTTGGTACAGCGACATGTCGACGACGCCTTCCGCGGCCGCGTGTTCTCGGTGTACGACGTGCTCTTCAACGCCACGTTCGTGCTCGGCGCGGCGTTGGCCGCGGCTCTGGTGCCGCCCTCGGGGGCGGGGGCGACCGTGGTGATCGGGATGGCCGCCGTCTACCTCGCGGCGAGCCTGGTCTGGTCCCTCAGGGAGCGCGTCACCGTCGCGCTGCCCGAGACCACGGAGGCGTGAGCGGGTCTCAGGCGACACGCCCCTTGGTCGACGTGTCGACCTGTTCGTGTGTCGTCCTGTAGATCTCCAGGCCCCGCGCGCGGTAGTTGGTGAGCGCGTGCTCGCCGTCGAGGGAGCAGGTGTGCAGCCATACCCGGCGGGTGGGCTCCCGGCCGGGGAGCCGGTCTGCCAGGTCCCAGGCGCGACGCAGGGCGAGGGTGAGCGTGTGCCCGCCCAGCCCGTGGCCGAGGAAGCCGGGCATGAGACCGAAGTAGAGGATCTCGACCGCGCCGTCGTCCTGGGCCTCCAACTCGGCGTAGCCGGCGGGGGCCCCGTCCTGGTAGAGCACCCAGGTCTCCACGGCGGGGCGGTCGACCCAGGCCCTCCACCGCTCCGGGGTCCAGGTGAGGCGGTCGACCCACTGCCAGTCACCGCCGACGCGCTCGTAGAGGAACCGGCTGAACGCGGGGCTGGGGATCCCCACACGGACGAACCGTACGTCGCCCTCCGGCTCCCGCGCGGGGCGCAGGTCACCGAGGTCGGTCATCTCCAGGTACCAGGTGGTCAGGCTCATCGCGCCAGTGTCATGCCGAAGGTCCGATCCGCGCAATGACCGCCGTCACGCCCTTCGCGCCTCGGTGGGCGCGCGCCCGGTGAGCGGGCTGGAGTAGACGACGTTGGTGGTGACCGCGCCCAGGGTGGCGACGCGACCCACCACCTCCTCCAGGTGACGCATGGAACGTGCGAGGACCTTGAGCAGGAAGCAGTCCTCACCGGTGATGTGGTGGGCTTCGAGGATCTCGGGCGTGGTGGCCAGCAGGTCGTGAAAGGGCTTGTGGTTGCCGTTGGGGTAGGACAGGCGGACGAAGGCGGACACGGTGAACCCCAACCGCTCGGGGTCGACGACGGCGGTGTAACCGGAGATGACGCCGGCGGCCTCCAACCGGCGCACGCGTTCGGCGACGGCGCTGGCGGACATGGCAACGGTCCGGGCCAGCTCGGCGTACCCGGCCCGGCCATCGGCCTGGAGGGCGGCCAACAGGCGCAGATCGGTCTCGTCCAGGGATACGTCGGTCATGAAAGGGATATACCGCGTGTTCCACGGTCGGAACAAGGTGAGACCGTGGATCACACCTGTTCCCCGATCGGTCCCCGAATCTAGCCTTGTCGACATGATGACATCGCGTTTCGCCGACCCTTCCGAGGCCGTCGCCCACTTCTCGGCGCGTCTGGCCCTGTACACCGACGTGTCCGACGTGAGTGCCGCCATGGCGACCGGGGACCCGGGTTTCACCCTGGTGGACACCCGCGCCGACGTCGCCTGGGACCAGGCCCGCGTGCCCGGCGCGGTACACCTGCCCAGGACCCGGATCGCCGCGGAGGCGGCCGCGCTCGTCGACCCGTCCCGACCGGTGGTCGTGTACTGCTGGGGCCCGGGGTGCGACGGCGCCGCCAAGGGCGCCCTGGAGTTCGCCCGTCTGGGATACCGCGTCAAGGAGATGGCGGGCGGCATCGAGTACTGGATCCGCGAGGGTTTCGCGGTGGAGACCGCCGATGGGGCCCGGCGTTCCCCGGCCGACCCGCTGACCGCCCCCGAGGGCGCCCCCACCTGTGCCTGTTGAGCGGGACGGCCGGACTCCGAAGCCGGGGTGTCGACATGTCCATACAGCGATCGATCCTTCCGTGATCAATCCATCACTTGCTGTAGTGTCCCGGCCAAGGACTCGTCGATGCGGAGAGATGGTGTGCCATGAACGATGGGCCGGGGATCGGTGATCCCTCCGGCGCCTTCGGGCGACGCGGAGTGGCCAAACGGGTCGGAGCCGTCTCGCGGCACCTGCCCGTCCGGGGGGACCGACTGCTCGACATCGGTTGTGGCGACGGTGCCCACACCGTCGAGATCGCCGACGACTACGTGCGGGTCGACGCCATCGACCTGGAGCCGCAGCGGTTGGACCTGTTCGCCGAGCGCATCGCCGGCACCCCGTTGGAGGATCGGATCGGCCTTCACAAGATGTCGGCCGACTCGCTCGCCTTCGATCCCAACACCTTCGACCGTGTCACCGCGTTCGAGGTGGTCGAGCACATCGATGACCTGGGGTCGGCGCTGGGCGAGATCCACCGCGTCCTCAAACCCGGCGGGGCGTTCTCGCTCACCACCTCCAACCGGTGGTTCCCCTTCGAGACCCACGGCGTGCTGTGGGGCGATCGGCGCATGCCGGCGTTGACCGCTCCGTTCCTGCCGTGGGTGCCCCCGCTGCACGGGCGGATGTCCGACGTCCGCGCGTTCACCACCCAGGAGATGGGCCGACTACTGCGAGGGGTCGGCCTGCGGGTGCGGGCGATCGACTACCTGATGCCGGCCTTCGACCGACGCCCGCGCCCCCTCCGGTCCCTGTCGGACGTGCTGGAGGGGACGCCGCTGCGGGTGTTCGGGATGGCGATGGCGGTCACCGCCGTCAAGCCCGGCCGGCCCTAGTCCGTGTTCGGAGGATCATTCCGGGGCACGGCCAAGGGGCCCGCGTCCGCGGACCCCCCGGCGAGGACGGTGGCGGGCGGGTCCAAGGGTCAGGAGGACAGGTGCTCGGCGGCCCAGGCGCGCAGTTCCTCGATCGCGGCCTCCTTCTCCATCGGCCCGTTCTCCAGGCGCAGTTCCAGGAGGTAGCGGTAGGCCTTGCCGATCTCCGGCCCCGGCCTGAGGCCGAGGATCTCCTGGATCTCGTTGCCGTCCAGGTCGGGCCGGATGCGGTCCAGCTCCTCCTGCTCGGCGAGGGCCTCGATGCGCCGCTCGATGTCGTCGTAGGAACGGGCCAGGGCCGCCGCCTTGCGCCGGTTGCGGGTGGTGCAGTCGGCCCGGGTGAGGATGTGCAGCCGTTCCAGCAGCGGACCGGCGTCGCGGGCGTACCGGCGCACCGCCGAGTCGGTCCACTCCCCCTTGCCGTATCCGTGGAAGCGCAGGTGCAGCCCGACCAGGGCGGCGACGTCGGAGATGACGTCCTTGGGGAAGCGCAGCGCGGTGAGGCGCTTGCGGCTCATGGAGGCGCCCACCACCTCGTGGTGGTGGAAGGTCACCCGTCCGGGCCCCTCGAAGGCGCGCGTCTTGGGCTTGCCGACATCGTGGAGCAGCGCCGCCAGGCGCAGGACCAGGTCGGGCTCGTGCCCTCGCGAACGCTCCAGTTCGATGGCCTGGTCCAGGACGGTGAGGGAGTGCTCGTAGACGTCCTTGTGCCGGTGGTGCTCGTCGATCTCCAGACGCAGCTTGGGGACCTCCGGCAGGACGTAGGGCGCGATGCCCAGGTCGACCATGAGCCCGATGCCCCGGCTCGGGTCCGGGCTGAGCATCAGCTTGGTCAGCTCCTCCCGGACCCGCTCGGCGGAGACGATGGTCAGCCGATCGGCCATGTCCCCGGCCGCGTCGGCGACCTCCGGGGCGAGCTCGAAACCGAGCTGGGCGGCGAACCGCACGGCCCGCATGATGCGCAGAGGGTCGTCGCTGAAGGAGTCCTCGGGTTTGCCCGGGGTGCGCAGGACCCCGGCCCGCAGGTCGGCCAGGCCGCCGAAGGGGTCGACGAACTCCCCGGCGGGCAGGCGCACCGCCATGGCGTTGACGGTGAAGTCGCGGCGCAGCAGGTCGTCCTCGATCTCCGTGCCGTACGCCACCTCGGGCTTGCGGGACTTGGGAGAGTAGGACTCGCTGCGGTAGGTGGTGATCTCCAACTGGAGATCCCTCTTGCGCAGTCCGACGGTGCCGAAGTCGATGCCCACGGTCCACACCGAGTCGGCCCAGCCGTCGACCAGTTCCAGCACCCGCTGGGGCACGGCGTCGGTGGTGAGGTCGATGTCATGGGACGGCCGACCGAGAAGGGCGTCCCGGACGGGGCCGCCGACCAGGGCCAGTTCCTTCCCGTGCTCGGCGAACCGACCGCCGAGTCCATCCGAGACGGGACGGGACGACTCGACCAGTTCGGCTATCGCGGACAGCTGCGCGGGGGTCGGCGCACCCGCCGTGGTCGGCATGATGTCGTTCTCACTCGAAGACTCTGTGTTCGGCACACAACGCAGGTTAGGCGGCCCCGCGAGCAAACCGCGAATCGTTTCCGGGGCGTCGGCAGCCGGGGCGCGCGGGGCACGGCTCGGTCGTCCGAACGCCCGAACACGCCCGTTCGATGTGCGATCGTGTCCCGACGACACGTCCCACGAAGGTCCTCGCCAGACCCCGGATGTGAGGGAGACGGTATCTTCGGGTGCAGTGGTGGAGCGCGATGGTCGTGTTCTCCGCGTCCACCCGACCCGCGAACGTCGTGTGCGCCGTGCGGGCACCCCGACCGTTCCCGCCCTCGCGACGAGATCCCGGCGGGTCGGCCCTCTGGACCCGAATCAGGAAACCGGTCAAGCGTTGCGTCGAATCACCTCCGTGCCGGTGGTCATGGCCCTGGCCACCGCGCTGCTTCCGTTCCCGGCCACGTCCGCGTCGGCCGTCCCGGCCGAGCCCTCGGACGGCGCCGAGCCGCTCGTCGTCGAGCGGATCACGCCGGACGCCCTCGACGAGAAGGACACTCTGCGCATCTCGGGTGAGGTGACCAACACCACCTCGGAGAGCATGCGCGAGGTCACCGTCCGCGTGCGGTACTCCAAGCACCCCTTCGTCGACCGCGACGCCCTGGACGATTTCGCCTCCGGCGACGGCTGGCAGCCCGACGCGCCCGGCCCCGAGGACGAGATCACCGACGAACTGCCCCCCGGCACCGGCCACTCGTATTCGTTGAGCGTGCCCGCCGAGGAGCTGGGTCTGGGCTCCTACGGCGTCTACCCGTTGGTGATCGAGGCCGTCGACGGCGACGGCGCCGTGATCGGCGCCCGGTACACCTTCCTCCCCTACGTCGGCGACGAGGACGACCCGCCCGCCGTCGACATCGCCTGGGTGTGGCCGCTGATGGCCCCGCCCCAGCGCGCGGACGACGACACCTTCCTCGGCGACGGCCTGTCGACGACCGTCGCGGAGGAGGGCCGGTTGGGCCGGCTGCTGTCCGTGGGCGCCCAGACCCCGGTGTCCTTCGCCCCCGGCGACGAGGACCTCGTCGAACTCCTCGGACTGAACGCCGAACCCTCCGAGTCCCCCCTCGACGAGGAGGCCACCGCCGAGGAGACCGCCGGTCCGGTGCCCCAGGACGAGACCGAGGCCGAGACCGATGATCAGGACGAGGGCGAGGAGAACGGCGAGGAGGGCGAGGAGGAGAACGAGTCCGAGGAGACCGACCCGTCCCGTACCGAGGGCGTGCCCGTCACCTGGGCCGTCGACCCCGGCACCCTCGACGACATCCTGCGCATGGCCGCCGACGAACACGACGTCGTCAACGACCCCTTGACCGTGCCCGCCGGGTCCGACCCGGACCGGGAGAGCGTGCAGGCCGACGTCGCCGCCCAGGTGTGGCTGCGCGAGGCGCGCCGCGTGCTGTCCCTCGACACGGTCGTGGCCACCCCCTACGCCTCCCCCGACCTGGCGGCCCTGCTCCGCAACGAGATGGACGGCGACGCCGAGGCCTCGTTCCGTATCGGCCGGGAGGCCGTCGAACGGGCGCTGGGGAGCCCCGCCGACGAACGTTTCGCCCTCCCCGCCGAAGGGCTGATGGACGGCGCCGTGCACACCCTCTTCGCCGAAGAGGGGGCCACCCGCTTCCTGTTGACCGAGGACGCGCTGCCCGTCCAGAGCCTGCTTCCCACCACCCCCACCGCCCAGGCCCCGCTGCCCGTTTCGGAGGGCGACTCCGACGAGGAGCCGATCGCGCTCGTGGCCGACGAGGGCATCACCGAGATCCTGTCGATGCCCACGGACACCCCGGAGGAGACCGCTCTGGCACTGCGGCGGTTCGTCGCCGAGACCGCGATGATCGCCGGTGAGAACGTGGGCGGCGACCGGGTCATCGTGGCCTCCCCCGACTCCGGGTGGGACCCGAGCCGGGAGTTCGCCGAGGGCGTGCTCGCGGCCACGGACGAGCTGCCCTGGCTGTCCGCGGAGCGCCTGGACGAGATCGAACCGCCCGCCGAGGAGGAGTGGGAGGACGTCCGCGGCTCGCTGAACTACCCCGACCGCGCGGCCGAGAACGAACTCGGCTCCACCTACCTGGGCCTGGTCGAGGACGTCAGCCGCGACGTGCGGATGTTCAACAGCATCCTGGTGGAGGACGAGGACCCGTTCCGGCCCGCCCTGGTGCGCCTGGAGTCCGTGCACTGGCGCGATGAGGAGGCCGTGGCCGGCAACATGCGCTCCCTGGTCATGGCGAAGGTCGACGACGGTCTGGGGGACGTGCGCATCATCCCCGGTGAGGACGTCACCCTCGCCAGCCGGACCGGCATCACCGGCATCCTGGTCGCCAACGACCTTGAGGACCAGTCCGTCTACGTGCACCTGTCGGTGTTCTCCGAGAACGCCGAACGGTTGAGCATCGGCGAGTACGACACCCACTTCGAGATCGCCCCGGGGGCCAAGACCACGGTGTACGTGCCGTTGTCGGCCCGGATCAACGGGCGCACCGTGGTGCACGCCAGCCTGCACAACTCCGCCGGCGAACCGATCAACAGCCAGGCCGTCCAGCTTCCGGTGAACGCCACCGGTCTGGGCACCCAGGCACTGCTGATCAGTGGTGTCGGCGCGCTGATCCTCATCGCCGCCCTGGCCCCGCGCGCCCTGCGCAGGTGGATCGTCCGTCGGAGTCGGGCGGCGGCGGAGGCCGAGCGGGCCGCCGGGGAGACCCCCGAGGGGGACACCCCCGCCGGAGGCGCCTCCCCGGAGGGCGCGGACGAGGACACGGACGCCGACGGAGCCGACCCGGGCCCGCGAACCGAGGGGGGCGACACGCCCTCTCAGGAGGACGGGGCACCCGGTGACGACACGAGGACGCCCGACGGGGACACCGCGCCCCCGCGCGGCGAAGGGTCGTGAGCCCTCCGATCCCCCGATCGACATGACCGCTCGGCGACAGGGCGCCATGTCGACACATCATCACGTCGCCGTGTCGACGCGCCCCGCGCGCCTCGGACACGGCCCGACCCGGCCGAACGCGGAGCCGACGGCCCGGTCCCGCCGGGTCCTCCCAGTCGGACGAAAGGAAGCCTGATCCACGGTGGTCACCGACTCCCCGAACGATGGCGGAAAACACCGCCGTCGTTCCTCCCAGCCCGAAGGTCCTCTCCCCGGTGAGAGCCCGATCCGCCCCTCGGGCGGCCCCGTCCCCTCGTTCGAGGAGGGCGAACTGCCCGAACCGGCCGTTCCCGGCGTCCCCTCCCCCGGGGACGACCGGAACGGGGGCGACGACGGAGGCGGTGACGGCGGAACGGCGTCGGACACCGGCGGCGGCATGATGCGCTCCAGCGCCATCATGGCGATCGGCACGATGGCCTCCCGGATCACCGGCTTCGCCCGCACCATCGTGCTGGGCGCCGCCATCGGCACCCACCTGCTCGGTGACGCCTACCACACGGCGCACACGATCCCCTTCATCCTCAACGACCTGCTCATCGGCGGCCTGATGGCCAGCGTCGTCGTGCCGTTCCTGGTCAAGCGGCGCAAGCGCGACGCCGACGGCGGCAAGGCGACCGAGGACCGACTGTTCACCACCACGTTCGTGGCGCTGTTCCTGCTCACCGCCGTGGCGATCGCGGCCGCCGAGTTCCTCATCTGGTTGTACGGCTCCCGGTTCACCGGGGACCAGTTCGACGTGTCGGTGTACCTGGCCCGCTACCTGCTGTCGCAGATCTTCTTCGTGGGCCTGAGCGGTCTGCTCAGCGCCATGCTCAACACCCGCGGGTACTTCGGCGCCGCCGTGTGGGCACCGGTGCTCAACAACCTGGTGATCATGTCCGTGGCGGGCGTGTTCCTGTGGATGGCCGGTCCCGGCCAGACCCCGAGCACCGTCACCGACGGCCAGCTGAACCTCCTGGGCGCCGGCACGGCCGCCGGCATGGTCCTCCAGGCCCTGGTGCTGTTCGTGGCGCTGACGCGCACCGGTTACCGCTGGCGTCCCCGCCTGGACCTGCGCGGTTCCGGATTGGGCGAGGCCCTCAGGACCGCCGGCTGGATGATGATGTACACCCTGCTCACGCAGGCGGGGCTGTGGATCACCACCAACATCGCCAACGCCGCCAACGTCACCGCCATCGAGCAGGGGCGCGACGTCGGTGCCGGCATCACCGCCTACAACCTGGCCTACCAGCTGTTCCAGCTCCCGTACGCGATCATCGCGGTCTCCCTCATCACGGTGCTCCTGCCCCGGATGAGCGCGCACGCCGACGACCACGACTGGGACGCGGTCCGGTCGGACTTCTCCCGGACCCTGCGGATCTCCGCGTTCGTGCTGGTGCCCATGGCCTTCGCGATCGCCCTGTTCGCCCAACCGCTGTCGATCCTGGCGTTCGCTCGCGGGTCCATCTCGGTGGCCGACGCGGCCAACATCGGCCAGATCCTGGCCGTGATGTCGCTCGGGCTGGTGCCGTTCACGATCTTCCAGCTCATGCTGCGCGTGTTCTTCGCCATGGGGGACACCCGTTCCCCGGCGATGATCGCCATCGCCAACCTGGCCGTACACGCCGCTCTCGCGCTGGTGTCCTACCTGTTCCTGCCTCCGGAGCAGGTGGTCGTGGGCGTCGCGGCGGGCTTCATGTTCTCGTTCCTGTCCGGTCTGGTCATCGCCGGGACCGTGCTGAGCCGCCGTATCGGAGGGCTTGACGGAAAGCACATCATGGGCACATTGTTGCGCCTGCACCTGGCCGTCGTCCCGAGCATCGCGGCGGGCTTCGGTGTGCTCTGGCTCTTCGACACCTACGTCGGCCCCGGCCTGCTCACCTACCTCGGCGCCCCCGCGGCCGGGTGCCTTCTCGGCGCGCTGTTCTTCCTCGTGGCCGCCCGGCTGTTGCGGGTCCCGGAGTTGAGCGCCGCGGTGGAACTGATCCGCGGCCGCCTGCGTCGTTGATCCCGCATCGACGTTCCCGGCCCTGACCCCCGCCGGGATACCGCCCCCGCTCCACGAGACAAGGACGAGACCACGGTGTCCAGCGAAGACCCCCACGAGCAGGATTCCGGTACGAGGCCCGGAGAGCGGGCCTCCGGGGAGCGGCGCCGTCGCCAGATGGTGATGCCCGAGGACGTCCTCGACGTCTACGAGCGCGACGAACCGGCGACCGAGCCCGAGACCGGGCTGACCACGCGCCGGGACCCGAGCGACATCGGCGACCTGGGCACCGCCGACCGCGCCGGCATGGAGGACGGCGACGAGATCGGCGGTAGCACCCACACCGCCCCGGGCAACCTCGCCAGGTCCAGCGCGATCATGGCGCTGGGCACCGTGTTCTCGCGCGCCACCGGGTTCGTCCGCACCATCGTGCTGGCGGCGGCGATCGGCACGCAGATGCTGGGCGACGCCTACCAGGTGGCGGGCATGGTCCCGTACATGGTCTACGACCTGCTCATCGGCGGTCTGCTGGCCAGTGTCTTCGTCCCGTTCCTGGTGAAACGGCGCAGGCTGGACGTCGACGGAGGGAACAAGACGGAGCAGCGGCTGGTCACGCTGATGCTGGTCTCGCTGCTCCTGATCACCGTGGTCTCGGTGCTGCTGTCGGAGTGGTTCATCCGCATCTACGCGGGCGAGTTCACCGGCGCCCAGTTCGAGGTGTCGGTGATCATGGCGCGGTACCTGGTCACCCAGATCTTCTTCATCGGTGCGAGCGGTCTGGCCAGCGCGATGCTCAACGCGCGCGGCAGGTTCGGGGCGCCGATGTGGGCCCCGGTGCTCAACAACGTGGTGATCATCGGTATCGGCGTCTGGTTCCTGCACATCGCCGGGCCCGGCCGCACTCCGGACACGGTGACCTCCGATGAGCTGATTCTGCTGGGTCTGGGCACGGCCGCCGGTCAGGTCGTCCAGGCGCTGGTGCTGTTGTGGGCGCTGGCCGCGGCGGGATTCCGCTGGCGCCCCCGCCTGGACCTGCGGGGCGCGGGGCTGGGCGAGGCGGCCCAGGCCGCCTCGTGGATGATGCTCTACATCGTCGTCGCCCAGTTGGGCGCCCTCGTCTCCACGAACGTGGCCTCCCGCGCCGGTACCCGGGCGGCCGAGCTGGGCTTCGAGTCGGGTTCGGGCATCGCGGCGTACAAGTTCGCTTCGATGCTGTTCCAGCTCCCGTACGCGATCATCGCCGTCTCGGTGATCACCGCGCTGCTGCCGCGGATGAGCGAGCACGTGGCGGCCGGCCGCAAGGACCAGGTGCGCAGCGACTTCTCCCGGGGCTTCCGGCTCTCCTCGGTGCTGATCGTGCCGATCTCGGTGGCGATGATCGTCTTCGCGATCCCGTTCTGCGTGATGATCTACGCGCAGGGCAGCACGAGCACCGCCGACGCCGCCGCGATCGGTCGCATCCTCATGGTCTTCTGCGTGATGCTGATCCCGTTCACCCTGTTCCAGCTCCAGATGCGGGTGTTCTACGCGCTCGGTGACACGCGCACCCCGGCCCTGGTGGCGATCCCGTCGGAGATCGCGCACGCGACCACCGCGATCGCCCTGCTGTTCGTCGTGGAACCACAGCACGTGGTGGTGCTACTGCCGATCCCCTACGGGCTTTACTACATCGTCGGTGCGATCATCATGTGGTACATGCTGCACAAGCGGCTGAACGGCCTGGACGGGCGGCACACGGCGGTCACCCTGTTCAAGCTGCACCTGGCCACGGTCCCCTCGGCCGTCTTCGGAATCGCGATGATCCACGTGTTCCAAGGGCTGCCCGGCGACTTCTGGCCCGGACTCGCGTCGATGGTCCTCGGAGGTGTCGTGGGTGGCGTACTGTTCGTGGTCAGTGCCAAGTTCCTCAATGTGACCGAAGTCACATCATTCCTCGAATTGCTCAAGACCCGACTGCGACGTCGCTGATCACCGGGAATGGATGGCCTTGGGCGCCCCAGGGCCGCTACGTCCCAGAAGGTGAACGGACACCCGTTGTCCTCCAAAGATGCTGTTCAGGCGTCCTAGCATGGACGAGCATCGCTTGACCGCTACCACAATGTTCATCCGAGCTGCCCGAAGGGAGGCTGGGGACAGCAGACAGGGCCGATACCCCCTGCACGCGCACCCCGTGACGCACCGATCCCCACAGGATCGCGACACGGACCGCGCCGGGCACCGGCACTGGCACCCGTCACTCCCATCATGAGCACCTTCCTGATCGAGCCCGGGGCGAAGCTGGCCAACCGGTACCGCCTTGACCAGGTGGTGAGCGAGACCGGTGGGGCCACCCGCTGGAAGGCCACCGACGAGACACTCGCACGGCCCGTGGCCGTGTGGACTTTCGCCGACGGCTTCCCGCGCACGTCCGAAGTGGTCCGCGCGGCCCGAGCGACCAGCCGCATCCCCGACGCGCGCGTCACCCAGGTCTTCGACGCCGACGACACTCCTCCCATCCCCTACGTGGTCGAGGAGTGGGTGGTCGGCTCCTCCCTGGCCGACCTGCTGTCCCAAGGTCCCCTGGACCCCGAACGCGCCGCCGGCCTGGTCGCCGAGGCGGCCGAGGCCATCGCCGCCGCGCACGCGGGCGGCCTGTACCACCTGTGTCTCACGCCGAGCAAGCTCATGTGGAGCAGCGGCGGAGCGGTCAAGGTCACCGGTATCGGTGTGGACGCCGCCCTGTTGGGCGCCCCCGTCGCCGACCCGGCCGCCATCGACGCCCAGGGGCTGGGCAACCTGTTGTACGCGGCCCTGACCGGCACCTGGCCGGGTGGGCCGCAGAACAGCCTGCCCCCGGCCCCCCAGGGCCCCTCCGGCCCCTACCCGGCGAACCAGATCCGCCAGGGCGTCGGCGAACCCCTGGCCTCCATCACCACCCGCGCCGCCCTGCCCCACCTGGTGGGCCAGGTGGTCCCGGGCCCGGCGATCACCTCGCCGGGCGAGTTCTGCGCGGCCATGGCGGACGTACCCCGGCTCATCCCGCTGCCCGTCGCCCCCGCCGAGGCGGCCCCGCCGCCCGAGCCCGGGACCTCACGGCGCACCGGCGAGTTCGGCTCCACCGGCCCGCGCCGCTCCTCACGCAACGGGACGGGACCGCGGTCCGCCGCGACCATGCGGAGCGAGCGCCCCGCGCCCTCGCGCATGGACCGCCGGGCCGCCGAGCGACAGGGATCGCCGCAGAAGATCATCATCGGCGTGCTCGCCGTGGTGCTCTTCGCGGCCGTGGTCACCGGCGCCTGGATGTTCGGCTCCAACATGCGCAACGACGACGAGGCCCAGCCCAGCGGCGACGGCAGCGAGCAGGCCGGCGGAGAGGAGACCGTCGAAACGGTACTTCTCGACATCTCCGGTGCCGAGGGGTACGACCCGCTGCCCGCCGGCGACGGCGACGAGCACGGCAACAACGCGCACAGGGCGCACGACGGGGACACCGGCGGGGAGCCCTGGAAGACCGAGAGTTACAACGACCCCATGGGCACCACCAAGGACGGGGTCGGCCTCCTGGTCGACCTGGGTTCCAGCCGTGAGGTCCACGGGCTGAACCTGTACCTGCCCACCGCCGACCACACCGTCGAGGTGCGGATCGGCGACCAGGCGGCCTCGCACCCCAGCGAGATGGAGGCGGTGGACGCCGCCATGCCGGCCGTCTGGTCCGGTGCGGTGACCGGTGAACAGCCGATCGAGCTGGAGACACCGACCTCCGGTCAGTACGTCCTCGTCTGGTTCACCGAACTGCCGGTGGACAACGACGGCAAGTACCGTGGGAGCATCTACGAGGTAGAGGTACTCGGCGTCGAGTAGACGGGGATATGTGATCGACACTGATGGACGCGGTCCAAGAGCTTCCTGACCGGGAGCTTCTGACAAGACACACCCAGGGTGACGACCAGGCGTTCGCGGTGCTCGTGCGACGCCACCGGGATCGTCTCTGGGCCGTCGCCGTGCGCATGATGGGTGATCGCGAGGAGGCCTCGGACGCCCTCCAGGACGCGTTCCTGTCCGCGTTCCGCTCGGCCGACCGCTTCCGCGGCGAGTCCCAGGTGACCACCTGGCTGCACCGCATCGTCGTCAACGCCTGCCACGACCGGCTGCGCCGCCGCAAGGCGCGCCCGTCCACCCCCACCGAGGACGACACCCTCGACGTGCTCTCCAACGACCGGCTGGGCCGCGTCGGCGGCGGACCCGACCACGCCTCCCAGACCGAGGCGCGCCTGGACGTGCACGCCGCCCTGGAGACCCTCCCCCTCGACCAGCGCATGGCCCTCACCCTCGTCGACATGCTCGGCTACCGGGTGGAGGAGGCCGCGCAGATCCTCGATGTGGCGACGGGCACGGTCAAGAGCCGATGTGCGCGAGGTCGCGCCAAACTTCTTCCGTCTCTGGCCCACCTGAGGAACCCTCATCCCCCCCGAGACGTCACAACTGGGAGAGGAGGTGCCAACCCATCGTGACGTCCCATCCTGACGTGGAGGCACTCGCCTTCTTCGCCGAGGAGCTACTGGAGCCCGACGAGGAACGCACCGTTGCCCACCACATAGAGACCTGCGCGCTCTGCGCGGCGACACTGGACGAGCTCACCGCCGTCAGCGGTGTGCTCGCCGACGTGCCGCCGGTCCCTCCCATGCCACAGGACGTCGCCGACCTCCTCGACCGACGTATCGACGAGGCGGTGCGCGAACGTGCCGGCTCCGACGACACCGCTACGGAGACGGGCGGACCGGTGGCACCGGTCGTTCCGTTCACCCGCCCGAAGAAGCGCGGTTTCAACGGGATGAACCTGCCCCGGCTGATGATGCTCGCCGCCGCGGGCGCGGTCGTCGTCGGTGGAGGCGGGGCCGTGCTCAACGCGGTGATGTCCACCCAGCAGGAATCCGCCGTCGGCGGCAGCGCCGCGCCCCTGCTGCAAGAGGAGCAGGCCGAGGAGGCCGTACCCGACGCCGCCCAGCCCTACAAGCCGGAGATCGTGGGCAGCGGCACCGACTACACCTCGAAGGATCTGGCGGACCAGGCCGCCGACGTGCTCGACGCGACCGTCCCCGAGAGCGGGTACGGCGCCGAGGAGGAGGCGCAGGACGGCTCCATCCTCATCGAGGAGTGCGCGGTGTCCCTGGGCGAGCGCCTGGGGGTGCGCTTCACCCTGGTCGACGACGCCCGGTTCGAGGGGGCACCGGCCTGGGTCCTGTTCGCCCCGATGGGCGACACGACCGAGGTGTACGTGGTGGACCCGGCCGGTTGCGAGAGCCCCGACGGCGTCCTGGAGCAGGAGACCTTCACCACCCGTTGAACGGCCCGCGTCGTCCTGTCGACACGTCGACAGGACGATTCGCCGACGGATCGCCGGACCTCCCGCCGTACCGGGCCTTCGGCATACCCCGCCCCCGTAACCAGGGCGGATGTGTCCATGGGAATCAGGTGCGCCTACCATCGGTTGTGCTATACCGACTCTCCCCCGAGGTCACCATCCCGTGGCCGGGGCATCTGATCGTGTGAAGGGCCTACGAGCGTGAGTGACGTCCGCAATGTCATCATCATCGGTTCCGGACCGGCGGGGTACACCGCCGCCGTCTACGCCGCCCGAGCCGAACTGCGCCCCTTGGTGTTCGAGGGCTCCATCACCGCGGGCGGCGCGCTGATGAACACGACCGAGGTGGAGAACTTCCCCGGTTTCCCCGACGGCATCATGGGCCCGGACCTCATGGACAACCTGCGCAAGCAGGCCGAGCGCTTCGGTGCCGAGCTGGTCCCCGAGGACGTCACCGCCGTGGACCTGACCAAGCCCGTCAAGGAGGTCACCGCCGGCGGTGAGACCTTCCTCGCGCACACGATCATCCTCGCCACCGGCTCCGGTTACCGCGAGCTCGGCGTGCCGGGTGAGAAGGAACTGTCCGGCCGCG
This sequence comes from Nocardiopsis sp. N85, assembly GCF_028882275.1. Lineage (GTDB taxonomy): Bacteria > Actinomycetota > Actinomycetes > Streptosporangiales > Streptosporangiaceae > Nocardiopsis > Nocardiopsis lambiniae. The sequence continues at coordinate 81,715 of NZ_JARBUT010000013.1, read as the reverse complement.
GCACCTCCTGGTGCGCCACCTGCGACGGGTTCTTCTTCCGCGACCAGGACATCGCGGTGATCGGCGGCGGCGACACCGCCATGGAGGAGGCCCTCTTCCTCACCCGCTTCGCCAAGTCCGTGACCGTGATCCACCGTCGGGACGAGCTGCGCGCCAGCCGCATCATGGCCGAGCGTGCCTTCGCCAACGAGAAGATCTCCTTCCTGTGGAACACCGAGGTGGTCGAGGTCCTCGGCACCGACAGGGTCAGCGGGCTGAAGATCCACGACAACAAGACCGGCGAGGACGGCACCCTCGACGTCACCGGTGTGTTCGTCGCCATCGGCCACGACCCGCGGGTCGACCTGATCCGCGACCAGATCGAGCTCGACGACGAGGGTTACGTCAAGGTGGACTCCCCCTCCACCCGCACCAACCTGGAGGGCGTCTTCGCCGCCGGCGACGTCGTCGACCACAGCTACCGGCAGGCGATCACCGCCGCCGGCACGGGCTGCGCCGCCGCCCTGGACGCCGAGCGCTTCCTCGCCGAGCACGGCAACTAGAACCCCACCGGCCGCCCGCCCGCACGGGCCCGGCCCCGCCAACAGGTCTCATCGAACAAGGAGAACCATGTCCGCCGTCAAGACCGTCACCGACGCCACCTTCGAGGTCGAGGTCCTCAAGAGCGACAAGCCCGTCCTGGTGGACTTCTGGGCCGACTGGTGCGGGCCGTGCAAGCAGATGGCCCCGGTCCTGGACAAGCTCGCCCAGGAGCACGGCGAGAAGATCGAGGTCGTCAAGCTCAACACCGACCAGAACCCGGAGACCCCGCGGGCCTACGGCGTGATGTCGCTGCCGACCATGAACCTGTACAAGGACGGCGAGGTCGTCAAGCAGATCATCGGCGCCAAGCCCAAGCGCCTCCTCGAAGCCGAGCTGGCCGAGTACCTGTAGGCGATTCGCGAAAGGCCCCCAGGTCGCCCCTGGGGGCCTTTCGTCACTCTCGTGAGCACGGGGAGGAACCCCCCCTCGCCAGGCGGCCCAGGGCCACCTGAGCGACTCGGCCCTGATGTTCCACGTGGAACATCAGGGCCGAGTCGATGAATCGACACGTGCTCAGGCCTTGCGGGCGCCCATCTGCTCGATGATGCGCTCCAGGTCCTCGACCGAGGCGAACTCCACCACGATCTTGCCCTTGCGCTTGCCCAGGTCGACCTTGACCGTCGTGTCGAGCCGGTCGGCCAGGGCGGTCGCCCACTCCTCGACGTGCGGAGGGGTGATCGCCTTGAGCGAGGCCTTGCGGATCCGCTCCGCCCTCTCGACGTCGTGCCCCTTCTCCCGCAGCGCGACGATCTCCTCCAGGGAACGGACCGACAGGCCCTCCTGGATGACCCGCTCGGCCATTCGCTCCATCGCCTCGGGCTCCTTGAGGCTCAGCAGGGCACGGGCGTGCCCGGCGCTGATCACACCGGAGGCCACCTTGTTGTGCAGGCTCGCGGGGAGCTGGAGCAACCGCAGGGTGTTCGTGACGTGCGTCCGTGACTTGCCCACCCGCTGGGCGAGCTCGCCCTGGGTGGTACCGAAGTCGTCCAGCATCTGCTGGTAGGCGGCGGCCTCCTCCAGCGGGTTGAGCTGCTGCCGGTGCAGGTTCTCCAGCAGCGCCTCCCGCAGGAGTTCGTCGTCCCTCGTCTTGCGGACGATGGCGGGGACCGTCTCCCTCTCCGCCATGTGACTGGCCCGGAACCGCCGCTCCCCCATGATCAGCTCGAAGCGGTGCCCCTCCCCCGACGACAGCTCGCGCACCACCACCGGCTGGAGGACACCGACCTCGACGATGGAGTTGCGCAGCTCCTCCAGGGCGTCGTCATCGAAGTGGACCCGCGGCTGCCGGGGGTTGGGGCGGATGTCGGCGAGCGGGATCTCCTCAAGGTAGGTGCCGTCCGGCATGGGCACCGGGCCGCCGGACACGGCCGCCGTCCCGTTGACCGTCTCCGGAACGGCCTCGGACCCCATGGGAGCCGCAGGCGGCCCCGACGGGATGAGCGCCCCCAATCCCTTGCCCAGTCCGCGAGGTCGCTGGCTCACCGGTACTTCCCTCCACACTTCTCACACGGTTCACACCCGGCCGGGACGGCCGGGTCCACATACGCACGGATCAGCGCCGCACGTCCTTCGCCCGGTAGGCGATCTCCCGAGCCGCGTCCAGATAGGCGACGGCACCGGTGGAGGACGCGTCGTAGGTCATCACCGACTGGCCATAGCTGGGCGCCTCGGAAACGCGCACGCTTCGGGGGATGACCGTTTTCAGGACGGTGTCGCCGAAGTGCGAGCGCACCTCGTCGGCCACCTGCTGGGAGAGCCGGGTCCGACCGTCGTACATCGTCAACAGGATGGTGCTGACCGCCAGCCCGGGGTTCAGGTGGGACTGGACCAGCTTGACGTTGCTGAGCAGCTGACCCAGACCTTCGAGCGCGTAGTACTCGCACTGGATCGGGATCATGACCTCGTCGCAGGCCACCATCGCGTTGACCGTGAGCAGGCCGAGCGAGGGCGGGCAGTCGATGAGGATGTAGTCCAGATCCGATGTGTCGTAAGCGGCGAACGCCCGCTTGAGGCGGGCCTCCCTGGCCACCAGGGAGACGAGTTCGATCTCCGCGCCGGCCAGGTCGATGGTCGCCGGGGCGCACCAGAGTCCGGGGATGTCCGGGACCGGCTGGGCCAGCTTGCGGATCTCCTCGTCCTCCACCAGGCAGTGGTAGATCGAGCGGGTCTGGTTGTTGCGCTCCATGCTCAGGGCGGTGGAGGCGTTGCCCTGCGGGTCGAGGTCGACGACCAGGACGCGCTGGCCGTGCATCGCCAGAGCGGCGGCGATGTTGACCGTCGTCGTGGTCTTGCCGACGCCGCCCTTCTGGTTGGCGACGCCGATCACGCGGCAGGCTTCGGGGCGAGGCCACATCTCGGTGTGCCCGCGGGAGGCCATGGCGGCCTGTGCCGCACGGGCGAGTGGAGTATCGGGGTTCTCGCCGTAGGACGATGTTTCACGTGAAACATCGAGCAGGTCTCCGTAGGCGGATGTTTCACGTGAAACATCAGAACTGTCGGTTGGATTGTGGGGCACGAATGAGTTCACCTCTTCCGTCCGCGCTTCTTCTTGCCGTCCCGCGACTTCTGCGACCCTGACGGGGACGGACCACCGTCGGATGTCACCGTGACGCGAACGACCGTGGTAGCGGGTTCGACTTTACCCCGGCCGACCCTGATCACATCGCTAACGTTGGGCCGCAGTTTTGAAACGGCTTGCTCCGCGGCGACGAGTTCGGCCTCCGCCTGCTCGCCCTTGAGCGCCAGCAGACTGCCGCCCTTGCGCAACAGCGGGAGCGCCCACCCGGCCAACCGCGGCAACGGCGCGACCGCCCGCGCGGTCACGAAGTCGGTGAGGAGATCGCCGTGCGCCTCCTCGGCCCTCCCCCGCCGTACCTCGACGTTGGGCAGGTCCAGGATCTCGACCGCCTCGTCCAGGAAGACCGTCCGACGCAACAGCGGCTCCAGGAGGATCATCCGCACGTCGGGACGGAGCAGGCCGAGCACCAGACCGGGCAGGCCCGCACCGGAACCGATGTCGACGACCTCCGCCCCCTCGGGGAGGAGTTCCTCGACCACCGCGCAGTTGATGAGATGCCGCTCCCAGAGGCGGGGCACCTCGCGTGGTCCGATCAGCCCGCGCCGCACGCCGTCGTCGGCGAGCAGTTCGGCATAGCGCCGCGCCTTCGGCAGGGCATCGCCGAAGATCTCCACCGCCTCGACGGGAGGCTCGGGCGGCACGGCACCGGACTCCTCAGCGCCCACGGTCATCGGTCACCACCTGTCGGAACTCTTCCATTTTCACTTCCAAGGTCGGGTCGTCGGCGAAGGCGGCATGCACCCGAAGGCCGATGAAGGTGATCCCCGCGTCGGAGAGAACACCGCACGCACGGGGGGAGGATCCCCACCGATCCTACGCGGGCGAGCGTGCCGATGTTTCACGTGAAACATCGATTCCCCGAACGTCCCCCCCTCCCAGCCCCCGTCAGGGGAACGACACACCCCGGGAGTGTCGCCTCCCCACCCCGACGCGGAGGGTCCCTTTTCGACCACGGCAAGGGGATGGTCTTCCGCCCACGACCGAGGATCACCGCTCAGGCAGGACCCGGGGGGTCGCTGTTTGGACCCGGGGGGTCGCTGTCTCCCTGGGGCTGGAGGCCTTGGGGCCGGGGCCCGGTGGTGGAGGTGGGCCCTTGGCCGGGGGCTGGTGCCTGGGGGGTGCTGGTTTCCTTCCGCTTGGGCCTCGGTCGTCGGACGTCCGCTCCCGCCCGGCCCCGGAGGGTTTCCCCTTTCCCCGGATACCTGTGCCACGACCCTGCGGGTGTCCGCAGAGGGTACGACAGCAGACGGTACCGCCATGAGGTAGGCCTCCCGAGCCATGTGGAGACGGCGGCCTGGCGGGCGTGGGCCCGTTCCCGGCCACGGCGCGGTCGACGCTCGGCAGAGCCCAGGGCGAGCGCGTTGGGCGCACGTGCGGGGTGGTGAGGGTGTGCTGCCGGGGGCGGGTGCGCGATCGCCCATCCGACCCGCGCCACCCCAGAACGCTTCTGTTTCCGGGAAGGGAGGACACCGGGCGCGTGCGGCCCCGCCACCACAAGGGGTGAAACCGAGGAGGGGCCATCTTCCTGCGCCCCAGCGGGAAAGGTCACCGCTGCCTTGAGTTCCGGGGGCGAAGGGGACGGTGCCCCCTGCCTCCGCCCCAGGGGGTGCAGGGAACAGCGATCTACGGCGCCAGCCCCAAGGGCTCAAAAGAAGGATGCCCTCGACCCCGACTCAAAAGTAAAGGCGTGTTCTCCTCGACCAGCGCCTCAGGAGGCGGGGGTGTCGAGGACCGGCGGCTTCAGGTCCGGCCGTGACCTCGATGATGTTTCACGTGAAACATCGCGTCGCCATAAGGACATGTCGACACCCTGCCCGATGCCTCACCACCCGGCCGCTTCAGCACTCCAGTGACCGAAGGGGGCCCACCGTCCGCCGCCGGGCCCAGGTCATGCGGATAAGAATCGCCTTCATCCCTGGGGTGAATGCAGCGATCACGTCTTCCTCGAACCTCCTGGAGCGAAGGTCGCGGACGGCTTCCCCAGCACCCCCGGGACCGAAGGAAGCGGTCACCTTTGCCACTGGGGAGGAGGAAGACGGTCCTTCCTCCGTTTCACCCCCTTGTGGTGGCGGGTCCGTCCGTCGGGTCGGCGAGATCGTGGCATGCGAAAGGGGCGATGTTTCACGTGAAACATCGCCCCTCGGGTCTCCCCCGGTCTAGGAGGCCGGGTGGACCACCACGTAGCGGTTGGGCTCCTCACCCTCCGACTCGCTGCGCAGGCCCGCCGCGGCGACCGCGTCGTGGACGACCTTGCGCTCGAACGGGGTCATCGGCTCCAGGTCGTAAGCCTCCCCGCTCTCCTTGACCTTCTCCGCCGCCTCGGCGCCGACCCGGAAGAGCTCCTTGCGGCGCCCCTCCCGGTAGCCACCGATGTCCAGCATCAGTCGGCTGCGTTCACCCGTCGCCCGGTGCACGGCCAGTCGGGTCAGCTCCTGGAGTGCCTCCAGGACCTCCCCCTCCTCGCCGATCAGTTCATCGAGGGTGGCCCCGACGACCGAGACCATCGCACGGTCGCCTTCGACGTCCATGTCGATGTCGCCGTCGAAGTCCGCGATGTCGAGAAGTCCCTCGATGTAGTCCGCGGCGATGTCGCCCTCGTTCTCCAGGGCCTCGATGTCGATAGGCGCCTCAGCCACGGCCACTGCACCGCTTCCTTCCTCGCTCGATGTCACGGCGTTCCCGTCTCCTGTTCCCGCGATCGGTACGCATCAGGGGCGTCCTCGCCTGCGTACCGCAGCCTCGCTACTGGGATCCGCCCCCGGTGCGCTTGGAGCGAGGCTGCTTCTTCGGCTGCTTGCGTTCGATCTTAGGCTGTTCCGCCGGCGGCGGAGCGGATTCGGGCTGCTTCTTCTTTCGGCCGAGCATGCCCTTGGCGGAACCGTTGGAGGTCTGCGCGCCCTTGGCCTCGACCGGCTCTCCGGGCATCGGCTGGTTCCGGTAGAGGAAGTGCTGCTGCACCATCGTCCACACGTTGGAGGTGACCCAGTAGATGAGCACGCCCACGGGCATCATGAGACCGAAGAGCCCGAAGAGGGGCGCCATGTACATCATGATCTTCTGGGTCTGCATCATCGGGTTGTCGGGCATCTGCACGACGCTGCGCTTCATGCTCTGGCGCATGGTGAGGAACGTCGTGGTGCCCATGATGACGCAGGCCAACGCGATGAAGACCTTGGCCATGATCGGGTTGGTGGAACCGAGGGCCAGGAGCTCCTCGGGGGAGCTGTTGAAGTGGGCCGCGATGGGCGCCTCGAAGACGAGGGCCTGGCGGGCGCTCTCCACCAGCTCTTCGGTGAAGTAGTAGCGGACGTTGCCCTCGGCGACGCTGCGGAGCACGTTGAACAGGGCGAAGAAGACCGGCATCTGCAACAGCAGCGGCAGACAGCCCATGAGCGGGTTGGTGCCGCTCTCCTGGTACAGCTTCATCGACTCCTGCTGGAGCCGTTCCTTGTCGTGCTTGTAGCGTTCCTGGAGCTTGCGCAGCTTGGGCTGAATCTCCTGCATCTTGCGCTGCGTGTTCATCTGTTTGACGAACAACGGCACCATGAGCAGACGCATCAGCATGGTGAGCAGCACGATGGACAGGCCCCACGCCCACCCGCTGTCGGGGTTCAGCCCGACGTAGCCCAGACCCGCGTGGATCTGGACCAATGTCCAGCCGACGATGTTGTAAAGCCAGTCCAGCACCGGCCAACTCCTATGTGCTTCGATTCAGCTACTGGTCCCCGGGAGCATGGCCGGTGGTCCCGGCTCCGCCCGCAGATTCCTCGGACTCCCGAGCCCGGTCCCGCCGTGGCGGGACCGGGTCGAAGCCACCCTTGGTGAAGGGATGGCAGCGGGCGATGCGCCGGATGCCCAGCCACAGCCCGTACAAGGCCCCGTGCACGCGCAAGGCCTCGACGGCGTACGCGCTGCACGAAGGATAGAACCGGCAGACGGGTGGGAGCAGCGGGCTGATGAACCGCTGATAGCCCCGGATGGGGAGGATCAGCGCACGCGCGAACAGCGTCGGTGCGTGTTCGGTCATCGGTCCGTCCACCGTTCTCCGCCCTCGTGTGCGGGGCGGCCGCCTGTCGTCTCGCTCTTCGCCGGTTCCGGCGTCTGCGGTCTCGGGGAACCGCGGCCGCGGCGACGGCGCGAGGCCCCCTTGGGTCGCATCGCCGAGGAGATCGCACCGTCCAGCTGCGCGGCCAGGTCTTCGTGCCGCGCGGTCGCGGCGGAAGGTCTGGCACGCACTACCAGCAGGCTACCGTCCGGCAATTCGGACAGTCGTGGTCGCATCAGGTGACGCAGCCGGCGCTGGACGCGCTTGCGCACCACCGCTCCACCGACCGCCTTGCTCACCACGAAACCGACGCGGGGAGGGGCGGGGGTCTTTTCCGGGAACGCTTCCGGTTCCCCGGTGGTTCCCCGGACGGCGGGCGGTGGGAGGTACACGACACCCAGGTCGTCGCGGGACGCGCGTCGGCCCGAGCGCATGACGGAACCGAACTCGGCGCTATGGCGCATCCGGTTCTTCGGCGACAGCATCGGGCCTCCCCCGGGCTTCCCATGACAAAGGGACCGGCCGGCGGAAGGCCGGACCGGTCCCGAAGAACGTGGGGCTGCGTGGCCTAGTGGCTCACGGTCAGCGCGGCGCGTCCCTTACGGCGACGCGAGGCGATGATGGCGCGACCGGCGCGCGTACGCATGCGCAGCCGGAAGCCGTGGACCTTCGCGCGACGCCGGTTGTTCGGCTGGTACGTACGCTTGCTCACTACTGGCTCCAGGGGCGTGTCAGGAAAGTACTACGACAGGACCCCCAGGATATGCGGGCCCTCAGAGTGCCATGGCCGCGTGCGCACCGGTCGACGGACAGGCGCGGGCAGAATCGTCGGCATAAGCATAAAGAAGATACGACCTGGTTCGGGCGGGGTCAAATCAGACCCTCCGAGCCCGGTGCCGGGTCCCCTCGGGGCGGTCGTCGGCTCCCGGTCCGTGGGGACGAGTCGACAGGGCGACCTGTGGACAGATCGTCATCCACAGGCGTGTGAGACTTCCACAACCCCCCTCCCCTGTGGATAACCTCAGCCTGTGGATAACTCTCCTCTCACCCTTCCCCGTAGCGCCGGCGATGCCGAAGAAACCCTCGCGGACACATTCTGACCTGCCTGTTGTGGATAACTCTGCGTGGAGTCCACAGATCTGCCATCCTGTGGATAACCCTGTGGACAACCTGTGGACAACCGACCGAAGCTGTGGATACCCGTAGGTAGTCAAAGCCTTGCCGGATCGGCGGACCAGCGGGTTTTCCACAGGCCCGTGCGAACCTTCACATCGGGCATACCGCCCACCCTGCCCCGGCACCGTCGCCAGGGGAGGACAATGAAGAGTCCGCCCGCCGCCGACCCCGATCCGGCACGGGCACAGGACTCCGGGGATCCGAGCCGTACCCTCCACCCGTCGCACACGCCCCCGTCCCCTCTCCACTCCGCACGAACAGCTCCGCATCGAAGGGACAGCAACATGGCAGGTCGCTTTGGCTGACGCACAGGTCAACCTCGCAGCGGTCTGGTCCAGCGTGCTGGACGGGATCGACAACGACTCCCTGCCGGCGCATCAGCGCGCCTGGCTGCCCCAGACCCGCCCCTTGGGCCTGATCGAGGACACGGCGCTGATCGCGGCGCCCAACGAGTTCACCAAGAAGGTGCTGGAGAGTCGGCTCTACCCGATGATCAGCAAGGCGCTCTCCGCCCACCTGGGGCGGGAGATCCGGGTCGCGGTGACGGTGGACCCCACCGCGGTGCCCACTCCGCCGCCCCCGCCCGCGGCGCACACCTCCTACGGCCCGCGCGAGACCGAGGACCCCCGTGCCGCCCGGTTCGACCAGGGTCTCCTGGACGGCCCCGAGGGAACGGTCGCGTCGCCCGAGGCCCGTGGTCAGCACGCACGCCCGGAGCCCCCGCGGGAACGCCCCTACCCGGGGGGCCGACACGCCGCCCTGCCGCACGAGCCGGACCTGCTCGGCTCCGGCCCGGACGCCTACGGTCACCCCGCCGACGGCTCCTTCACCCAGGAGGAGATCCAGTACGGCGAGCCCGCGCCCTGGTCGACGTCCGCCGCCCGAGCCTCCTCGGCGTCCCGGGCGCCCGCCCCGCAGCGGCCCCGACGATCCTCTCCCCCGGCCTGGGAACAGTCCGCGGCACCGTCCGAGCCGACCGCGCCCCCCACGGAGCCGTCCTCCTGGGGCCCTGCGACGTGGACCGGCGGCGAGGCCGAATGGGAGCGCCCCAACCGTTGGGAGACCCCGGAGGAGGGTCTCACGGCCCCTCCGGAGGCCCTCCCCGCCCCGCCCCCCACGGCACCCGAGGAATCCGGTGAGGACGACGTCCCCCCGTCCGGCGACGACGACGCGGCGGACGCCCCGGAGGAACCGCGTCCCGCGCCGACGGCCCGGCGACGGGCCCGTTCGGTGTCGGCGCCGTCCTCCCCACCCGGGCGTTCCCCGGAGATCCCACCGGGCGAACACGCGCGGCTCAACCCCAAGTACACCTTCGACACCTTCGTCATAGGCTCCAGCAACCGGTTCGCCCACGCGGCGTCGGTGGCGGCGGCCGAGGCCCCGGCCAAGGCCTACAACCCACTGTTCATCCACGGCGGCTCCGGGCTGGGCAAGACCCACCTGTTGCACGCCATCGGGCACTACACGCACCGGCTCTACGAGGGCTCCCGAGTGCGGTACGTCAGCTCCGAGGAGTTCACCAACGAGTTCATCAACTCGATCCGCGACGGCAAGGCCGACGGCTTCCGTCGCCGGTACCGCGACATCGACGTGCTCCTGGTGGACGACATCCAGTTCCTGGAGAACAAGGAGCAGACGCAGGAGGAGTTCTTCCACACCTTCAACACGCTCCACAACTCCGACAAGCAGATCGTCATCTCCAGCGACCGGCCGCCCAAGCAGCTGACGACGCTGGAGGACCGGATGCGCAGCCGGTTCGAGTGGGGCCTGCTCACCGACGTACAGCCGCCCGAACTGGAGACGCGCATCGCGATCCTGCGGAAGAAGGCGGTGCAGGAGGGTCTGGCCGCGCCACCGGAGGTGCTGGAGTTCATCGCCAGCAAGATCTCCACCAACATCCGGGAGCTGGAGGGCGCGCTGATCCGGGTGACCGCGTTCGCCAGCCTCAACCGGCAGTCGGTGGACCTGGACCTCACCAGTCAGGTGCTGCGCGACCTGGTGCCCGGCGCCGACGTGCCCGAGGTGACCGCCGGGGCGATCATGTCCCAGACCGCGGCCTACTTCGGGTTGACCGTGGAGGACCTGTGCGGGACCTCACGCTCGCGGGTGCTGGTGACCGCCCGGCAGATCGCCATGTACCTCTGCCGGGAGCTGACCGATCTCTCCCTGCCCAAGATCGGGCAGCAGTTCGGCAGGGACCACACGACGGTCATGCACGCCGACCGGAAGGTGCGGGCGCTGATGGCGGAGCGCCGGTCCATCTACAACCAGGTGCACGAGCTCACCAGTCGTATCAAGGACCAGCCGCCCCTGTCCTGACCGCTCATGTGCCCCCGTCACGGACGACATGTCGATGAGCGGTCGTGTCGCCTCGTCTCTTCGGAGACGTATCGACACGACGCCGGTACGGCGGAGGGGCGACCCCGCGGGGTCGCCCCTCCGCCGTACCGGCGTACCTCTCCCCCACCCCTGTTCTCCCCTCCTCCCGTGCCCGCCCCGATCCCTCGTCGTAGGACGGCCCGCGAAAACACGAAGGGCGCACGGGAGGTCAGCGGGGACGTCCCTCCCCTTCTCCCCGGGCCCCTCGCGGAGACAGTCCACAGGGCCGTGGGCGGACACGCGCGGAACCGGGGGTCGTCGACACGTGTCTCCCCCACACCCCCTCGACGGATCGATCCCATCGCCCCCGGGACCCGGCGCGTCTCCGTCCTCCGTCCCGTGCGCCCTTCGACGGCGGGGATCCCCATCCCCTCACCGATCCGTTCCTTCCTGTGCACAACCCCGCGAAGCGGTCCGCACACGTTGTCCACAGGGAGTTATCCACAGGCTGGGTCTCTCCACAGGCGGTTATCCACAGGTTTATGCCCAGGCCCGTCCCGCTTCGAGAACTCGGCGAGGAGTGTCGACCATCGTCACCGAACATGCCTGGACCAGTGGCTTCGCCCCGGTTTCCGGGGCCCGCGCGGCCCTGTTGTCCTTCCCACACCCGGCAGGACAGCCGCTCATGTCAACGCGCGTTGGCACCTTTCCTGTGGACAACTCTGTCCACAGCCTCTTTGTGCAGGTTGGCCGGAAATGTGGAAGGGCCGGAAAAAAAATTTTCGCCGACTCCGACGAAGTTATCCACAGAAGGGGGTCCAAATCTGTGGACAACCCTGTGGATAACCTGTGGATAACCACGCCATCGCTGTGGGTAACCCGGGGTGTTCCTGTGGACAGGGGTGGGGGTCATCGGATCACCAGACCACAGCCGGTTGTGGACAACCTGGGGAGAACCTGTGGACAACCCTGTGGACGAGCTGTGGACAACCTGGGGACGAGTCGATTCATCCACAGGCCGGCCGAGTTGTACACAGGGTCGTCCACAGGCCCTGTGGATAAAAATTCCGGTGTTGACCTGGTAAAACAACGGTTATCCACAGTATCCACAGGCCCTACTACTACTGCGCACCTTCATTAACCCAAGTGTGGCTTCGAAACGGCAACGCGGAAAATCTGTGGACAACTCGCCGTGACCGCCGTGACCCCGGGGCCGGCAGCGGCAGCGGGTGAATCCGGGTAACGTGTGATCTCGCCCCTGTCCTTCGCCGCCCACATCCGAGCGGTGACCCCTACGGGCTCCCGGCCCGGCCGATCCGAGACCGACTCCGACGACGCACCCGGCTCACCTCGCAGGTGTCCACCCCGGTGACGGCATCCGCCACCCACGTCGTCCACAGCCTGTTGACGGCGGCCGACCCGCGACCTCCCACGAGACACCCAAGAGCAGCAACGTTGAGACTTCGGCCGGGCACCCCGGCCGGGCGGAAAGTGAGTCGGCAAGTGAAGTTCCGGGTCGAACGCGACGTACTGGCCGAAGCGGTCGCCTGGACCGCGCGCACACTCCCGACGCGCCCCTCGGTCCCCGTCCTCGTCGGAATCCTGCTGGAGGCGGGCGAGTTCGAGGGCCGTCAGCAGCTGCGCCTGTCCGGCTTCGACTACGAGGTCTCCACGCAGGCCGTCGTGGACGTGGACGTCGAGGAGCCGGGCACGGTCCTGGTCACCGGCAAGCTCCTGTCCGAGATCACCCGCAACCTCCCCGCGCAGCCCGTGGAGGTCGCCACGGACGGCGCCAAGGTCGTGGTCACCGGCGGCAGCGCCAAGTTCACGCTCACCACCATGCCGGTGGAGGACTACCCCACGCTCCCGGAGATGCCCGGTGTGAGCGGGACCGTCGGCAGCGACGCCTTCGCCGCCGCCGTGAGCCAGGTGGCCGTGGCCGCCGGCCGCGACGACACCCTGCCGATGCTCACCGGTGTGCGCGTCGAGATCGAGGGCGAGACCATCACCCTCGCCTCCACCGACCGCTACCGCCTCGCGGTGCGCGAGCTCACCTGGAAGCCCGCCGACCCCGGTCTGTCCGCGGTCGCCCTGGTCCCCGCCAAGACGCTCCACGACACCGCCAAGTCGCTGACCTCCGGCGCCGAGGTCTCCATCGCGCTCTCCGGAAGCGACACCGGCGAGGGCATGATCGGGTTCGAGGGCGGCGGCCGACGCACCACCAGCCGCCTGCTCGACGGCGAGTTCCCCAAGTACCGCGCCCTGCTGCCGGATACCTTCAACTCCGTCGCGGAGGTCTCCCGCTCCGAGTTCGTGGAGGCCGTGAAGCGCGTCTCCCTGGTCGCCGAACGCAACACCCCGCTGCGGCTCTCCTTCACCCCGGGCCGTCTGGTCCTGGAGGCCGGCACCGGTGAGGAGGCCCAGGCGGTCGAGGTCCTGGAGGCCGAGTTGGAGGGCGACGACATCCAGATCGCGTTCAACTCCGGTTACCTGCTCGACGGTCTCGGCGCCATCGGCACCGACGTGGCCCGACTGAACTTCACCACCTCCACGCGGCCGTCGATCCTGACCGGGAAGCCGGCCGCCGAAGGCACGGACCCCGAATACCGCTACCTGATCATGCCGGTACGACAGCCGAACTGATCCGGGTCGCCCGGTCCGGTCCCCGACACGTTCGAACGGGCCGGGCCGTTCGGGGTCCACGATCCACGGTCCGAAGAATCCGTCCACAGGCGGCGCACAAGGGGGAGCGAGAGCATGCAGCTCGGAATGGTCGGCCTCGGGAAGATGGGCGGCAACATGGCCGCCCGGCTCCGCGAGAAGGGGCACGAGGTCGTCGGCTACGACGTCGTCTCCCCCGAGCGCGACGTCGACGACCTCGCGTCCCTGGTGGACCGTCTGGCCGCCCCCCGGGTGATCTGGGTGATGGTCCCCGCCGGGGAGCCCACCGAGTCCACCATCACCGAGCTGGCCGGCCTCCTCCAGGAGGGCGACCTCGTCATCGAGGGCGGCAACACCCACTACGTCGCCGACCGTCCCCGCGCCGACCTCCTGGCCGCCAAGGGCATCGGCTACATCGACGCCGGCGTCAGCGGCGGCGTCTGGGGGCGCCAGAACGGTTACGGGATCATGGTGGGCGGCGAGGCCGCCGACATCGAGCGGGCCCGGCCGGTCTTCGACTCCCTCACCCCCGACGTGGGCGGCGGCTTCGTGCACGCCGGCCCCATCGGCGCGGGCCACTTCGTCAAGATGGTCCACAACGGCATCGAGTACGGCATGATGCAGGCCTTCGGCGAGGGCTTCGAGCTCATGGCGGCCTCCGGCATCGTCGACGACGTCCCCGGCACGTTCGAGAGCTGGCGCGAGGGCACGGTGGTGCGCTCCTGGCTGCTCGACCTGCTCTCCCGGGCGCTGGAGGAGGACCCGGGGCTGGAGGGGCTGCGCGGTTACGCCCAGGACTCCGGCGAGGGCCGCTGGACGGTGCAGGCCGCCGTCGACCTGGCGGTGCCCGCACCGGCCATCACCGCGGCGCTCTTCGCCCGGTTCGCCTCCCGCCAGGACGACAGCCCGTCGATGAAGGTCGTCGCGGCGCTGCGCAACCAGTTCGGCGGCCACGCGGTCACCAAGGCCGACGGCGCCACCAACGCCGACCAGGCCTGATCCACCGTCGCCGATCGGTCCCGGCCCCCGTCCGGGGTCGGGACGCGATCCGGGGCGTGCGGTCCGCGCCCCCGCCGCGGACCCGCCCTCCGCCTCACCCCTCCCACCGTCTCGTCCGCTCCCCTGACCAGGAGGAAGGCCGGATGTACGTCTCCCATCTGCAACTGGCCGACTTCCGTTCCTACACCGAGGCCCTCGTGGAGCTGGAGCCCGGTGTGAGCGTGTTCGTCGGCGCCAACGGCCAAGGCAAGACCAACCTGGTCGAGGCCATCGGTTACGTGGCCACGCTCGGCAGTCACCGCGTCTCCTCCGACACTCCGCTGGTACGCCAGGGGGCGGCCCGCGCCATCGTGCGGGCCCGGGTGGTGCGCGACGACCGGGACATGCTGGTCGACCTGGAGCTCAACCCGGGACGAGCGAACCGGGCCCGGATCAACCGGGCGGCCGCCGGGCGGCCGCGCGACGTCCTGGGGATCCTGCGCACGGTGCTCTTCGCCCCGGAGGACCTGTCCCTGGTCAAGGGCGACCCGGGTGAGCGGCGTCGGTTCCTCGACGATCTCCTGGTCTCCCGGTCCCCCCGGATGGCCGGGGTGCGCTCCGACTACGACCGTGTCCTCAAGCAGCGCAACGCCCTGCTGAAGTCGGCGTCGGGACGGATGTTCCGACAGCGTTCGGCGCCCGACCTGAGCACGCTGGAGGTGTGGGACGCCCACCTGGCCGAGATCGGCGCGGAGCTGCTCTCCGCCCGACTGGGTCTGGTCGAGGAGCTGCGGCCGCTGGTCGACGCGTCCTACGCCGGGCTCACCGATTCCGGCGGTCCGGCGGTGCCCTCCTATCGGAGCCCGCTCGCGGCCGAGGGGGAGGAACCCCCGCACGACCGCGCCCGACTCGCGGAGGCCCTGCGGTCGGCCATGGTCGAGCAGCGGGACCGCGAACTCCAGCGCGGGGTGAGCCTGGTGGGCCCGCACCGCGACGACCTGTTCCTGGAACTCGGCGGGCTGCCCGCCAAGGGATACGCCAGCCAGGGTGAGTCGTGGTCGTACGCGCTCTCGCTCAAGTTGGCGGCGTTCGACCTGCTGCGGGCGGACGGCGACGACCCGGTGCTCATCCTCGACGACGTGTTCGCGGAGCTGGACACCGAACGCCGGCGCCGGCTGGCCGAGCGGGTCCGCGGCGCGGAACAGGTCCTGGTGACGGCGGCGGTCGCCGACGACATCCCCAAAGAACTGGACGGCGCCCGGTTCGGGGTGCGCGAGGGGACGGTCGCCGGTGAGTGAGGGTCATCCACAGCCTGTGGATCCCCGGCGGGGATCCGGCCTGTCCGATCCCGGTTCCGCGATCCGTCGTCCACAGCCTGTGGACGGCCTCGGCGCCGAAGCCCCGTCGGCTCCTTCCCCACCCTCCAAGCCCTCCACGCCTTCCGCGCCCCCGGCGGCCTCCGGCGCCGACCTCGCCCGGCAGGCACTGGCGCGGGCCCGCGCCGAGGCCCGGGACCGCGGCGCGGTGCCCCGGGGCTCCGGCCCGCGCAAGCGTGGCCGGTTGCGGTCACGCAACGAGCCGCAGATGTTCGGCGACGCCGTGCGCACCTGGCTGGTCGAGCACGGCTGGCAGGAACAGGTGCGGATCGGCGGCGTGTTCGGCCGCTGGTCGGAGATCGTCGGGGAGTTCAACGCCCGCCGGTTGCGTCCGGAGAGTTACGCGGAGGGCGAGCTGGTCCTGGTGGCGGATTCGCCGACCATGGCGGCCCACGCGCGCTCCATGGTCCGGGACCTGATGCGACGGATCAACGAGGAGCTGGGCGAGGGCACCGTCGTCTCCATCAAGGTCAAGGGGCCCGGTTCTCGCCGGCGCTGAGCCCTTCCGGTCGATGCCCGGCACGGCCCCCATCGTCCACAGGCTGTGGATATCCCCAGGTGGGTGCGGTTGTGGTGGGGCGTGTGGGGGAGGTGCCCCGTGGTGTTCACCGGTGTGACCGGGTGGGCGGGAGCGAACCGGAACCGAACCTCTCCCAAGGCATCTGAAGTGCTCCCGGAACCCCGAGAAGCCCCTCCCGCGTGTAGGGACCCGTCTCCCTCCCCGAACGTTCGTTGTGATGCGGCACAGGGGTCGCCAATGCCACTTTGTCGTACCGCGCGGGGTATCATGGAAGCGGTTCTTCAGACGTCTGTAGCCGGTATCACGCCCCCAAGAGAGGGTGGGCGGACGGACCGAGCGGCGAACGGTGATCTCCCAGGTGTCGCGGCATGCCGCCCCTTGTGATCCCCATGCCCTCGGCCGGCCGCCGTCCGCTCGGCCGAAGCCGGCAGTCGTCCCCAGCAGGAGGGTGTACCCACTTGGCCTACGACGCTCGATCAATCACGGTTCTGGAGGGGCTTGAGGCGGTCCGCAAGCGCCCCGGAATGTACATCGGTTCCACCGGGGAGCGGGGCCTGCACCACCTGGTCTACGAGGTGGTCGACAACTCCGTCGACGAGGCGCTGGCGGGGCACGCCGACGCCATCGAGGTGACCCTGCTGGCCGACGGCGGTGTGCGGGTGGCCGACAACGGCCGCGGCATCCCCATCGACATGCACCCGGTGGAGAAACGGCCCGCCGTCGAGGTCGTCCTCACCACGCTGCACGCGGGCGGCAAGTTCGACGGCAAGTCCTACGCCGTCTCCGGTGGTCTGCACGGCGTCGGCGTCTCCGTCGTCAACGCGCTGTCCACCGCCCTGGACGTCGAGATCCGGCGGGACGGTCACGTCTGGCGCCAGCACTACGAGATGACCGCGCCCACCGAGGCGCTCATCCAGGGTGAGGCCACCGACGAGACCGGCACCCAGATCACCTTCTGGGCCGACGGCTCGATCTTCGAGACCACCACGTTCTCCTACGAGACGCTGGCCCGGCGCATGCAGGAGATGGCCTTCCTCAACAAGGGGCTGTCCATCACCCTCCGCGACGAGCGGCCCGAGCACACCGACGGCGGCCCCACCGTCGACACCTTCCACTACGAGGACGGCCTGGCCGACTTCGTCAAGCACATCAACGCCAAGAAGGAACCGGCGCACGCCTCCATCATCTCCTTCGAGGAGGACGGCGAGGGGATCTCGGCCGAGATCGCCATGCAGTGGAACCAGTCGTACACCTCCTCCGTGCACACCTTCGCCAACACCATCAACACGGCGGAGGGCGGCACGCACGAGGAGGGCTTCCGGTCGGCGCTGACCACGCTCGTCAACCGGTACGCCCGCGACCAGAAGCTGCTGCGGGAGAAAGAGGACAACCTCACCGGCGACGACATCCGTGAGGGCCTCACCGCCATCATCTCGGTCAAGCTCGCCGAACCCCAGTTCGAGGGTCAGACCAAGACGAAGCTCGGCAACACCGAGGCCAAGTCCTTCGTCCAGAAGGTCACCAACGAGCACCTGCGCGACTGGTTCGAGCGCAACCCCGGCGAGGCCAAGGACATCGTGTCCAAGGCCAGCCAGGCCGCCCGCGCCCGCATCGCCGCCCGCCAGGCCCGTGACCTCACCCGGCGCAAGACCCTCCTGGAGTCCACCTCCCTCCCCGGCAAGCTGTCCGACTGCCAGTCGACGAACCCGGAGGAGTGCGAGGTCTACATCGTCGAGGGCGACTCGGCCGGTGGCTCCGCCAAGGGCGGCCGCAACCCGCACAACCAGGCCATCCTGCCCATCCGCGGCAAGATCCTGAACGTCGAGAAGTCCCGCATCGACCGCATCCTCAAGAACAACGAGGTCCAGGCGATCATCACCGCCCTGGGCACCGGCATCCACGAGGAGTTCGACGCCGAGAAGCTGCGGTACCACAAGATCATCCTGATGGCCGACGCCGACGTCGACGGCCAGCACATCCGCACCCTGCTGCTCACGCTGCTGTTCCGCTTCATGAAGCCGCTGGTGGAGCTCGGCCACGTCTACCTGGCCCAGCCGCCGCTGTACAAGATCAAGTGGGACCAGCGCGGCTCCGACGCCGGTTACGCCTTCTCCGACGCCGAGCGCGACCGCATCATCGAGGCCGGCATGGCCGCCGGCAGGAAGGACCCGCGCCCGCGCGACATGGTCCAGCGGTTCAAGGGTCTGGGCGAGATGAACGCCGGCGAGCTGTGGGACACCACCATGGACCCCGACCGACGTGTCCTCCTCCAGATCAGCCTGGAGGACGCCGCTCAGGCCGACGACATGTTCAGCGTGCTCATGGGCGAGGACGTCGAGTCCCGACGCGCCTTCATCCAGCGCAACGCCAAGGACGTCCGCTTCCTGGACATCTAGGGACCAGGCCCGGGGCCGGCGGCCCCGGGCAGCGAACCGAGCTCAACCGAAGCTTCGTAGAAGGGATCGACATCCGTGACGGATGCGAACAACCCGGACGCCCCTGAGGGAGCGGACTCCGCCCTGGACGCCCCCCAGCGCATCACCGACCGCATCGAACCGGTCGACATCCAGGTCGAGATGCAGCGCAGCTACCTCGACTACGCGATGTCGGTCATCGTGGGTCGCGCCCTGCCCGACGTCCGTGACGGTCTCAAGCCCGTCCACCAGCGCGTGCTGTACGCGATGTACGACGGCGGCTACCGCCCCGACCGCGGGTTCTTCAAGTGCGCCCGCGTCGTCGGCGACGTGATGGGCAACTACCACCCCCACGGTGACAGCGCCATCTACGACACCCTGGTCCGACTGGCCCAGTGGTGGTCCATGCGGATGCCGCTGGTCGACCCCAACGGCAACTTCGGCTCCCCGGGCAACGACCCGGCCGCCGCCATGCGCTACACCGAGTGCAAGCTCGCGCCGCTGGCCATGGAGATGCTCCGGGACATCGAGAAGGAGACCGTCGACTTCCGGCCCAACTACGACGGCCGCTCCTCCGAGCCCGTCGTGCTCCCCGCCCGTTTCCCGAACCTGCTGGTCAACGGTTCCTCGGGGATCGCTGTGGGCATGGCCACCAACATCCCGCCGCACAACCTGCGCGAGGTGGCCGAGGGCGTCTACTGGTACCTCGAAAACCACGAGACCTCCGACGAGGAACTGCTCGACGCGCTCATCGAACGCGTCAAGGGCCCCGACTTCCCGACCCGCGGCCTGATCGTCGGCAAGCGCGGCATCGAGGAGGCCTACCGGACCGGGCGCGGCTCCATCACCATGCGCGCCGTGGTCGAGGTCGAGGAGGACAACCGGGGCCGCCAGACCCTGGTCGTCACCGAGCTGCCCTACCAGGTCAACCCGGACAACCTCGCGCTGAAGATCGCCGACCTGGTCAAGGACGGCAAGATCAACGGCATCGCCGACGTGCGCGACGAGAGCAGCGGCCGCACCGGTCAGCGCCTGGTCATCGTGCTCAAGCGCGACGCCGTCGCCAAGGTCGTCCTCAACAACCTGTACAAGCACACCCAGCTCCAGGAGACCTTCGGCGCCAACATGCTGGCGCTGGTCGACGGGGTGCCGCGCACCCTGCGCCTGGACCAGATGATCCGGCACTGGGTCAAGCACCAGGTCGAGGTCATCGTCCGGCGCACCCGGTACCTGCTGCGCAAGGCCGAGGAGCGCGCCCACATCCTGCGCGCGCTGCTCAAGGCCATGGACCGCATCGACGAGGTCATCGCCCTCATCCGGTCCAGTGCGTCCGCCGACGAGGCGCGCACCGGTCTCATGGGGCTGCTGGACATCGACGACGTCCAGGCCCGCGCCATCCTCGACATGCAGCTGCGCAAGCTCGCGGCCCTGGAGCGCAACCAGCTCACCTCCGAGTACGACGAGCTGATGGCGCAGATCACCGACTACAACGACATCCTGGAGTCGGACGTCCGCCAGCGCACCATCATCCGCCAGGAGCTGGGCGAGATCGTCGACAAGTACGGCGACGAGCGGCGCACGCACATCATCCCGTTCGAGGGTGACATGCGCATGGAGGACTTCATCGCGGAGGAGGACGTGGTCGTCACGATCACCCGCGGTGGGTACGCCAAGCGCACGCGCATCGACAACTACCGGGCGCAGAAGCGCGGCGGCAAGGGCGTGCGCGGGGCCCAGCTCAAGCAGGACGACATCGTCCAGCACTTCTTCGTCACCACCACCCACCACTGGATCCTGTGCTTCACCAACCAGGGCCGGGTGTACCGGACGAAGGCCTACGAGCTGCCCGAGGCCGCCCGCGACGCGCGCGGCCAGCACGTGGCCAACCTCCTGCCGTTCCAGCCGGGCGAGGAGATCGCGCAGATCATGGCGCTGCGCGACTACGAGGCCGCGCCGTACCTGGTCCTGGCCACCCGTGAGGGCCTGGTCAAGAAGTCCCGCCTGGAGGACTTCGACTCGGCGCGCGCGGCCGGCATCATCGCGATCAACCTCCGCGAGGGCGACGAGCTGATCGCCGCCCGCCTGGTCTTCGGCGACGACGACCTGCTGCTCATCTCCAGTGACGCCCAGGCGATCCGGTTCCCGGCCTCCGACGAGTCCCTGCGTCCCATGGGCCGGGCCACCAGCGGTGTGATCGGTATGCGCTTCCTCGAAGGCGACTACCTGCTGAGCATGGACGTCATCCGGCCCGGCGACGGGTCCACCGACGTCCTGGTCGCCACGGAGAACGGCTACGCCAAGCGCACCCCGTCCGACCAGTACCCGCTGCAGAACCGCGGCGGCAAGGGCGTGCTGACCGCCAAGGTCGTCGAGATGCGCGGCAAGCTGGTGGGCGCGCTCATGGTCGACCCGGGGATCGACGAGGTCTTCGCGATCACCTCCGCCGGCGGGGTCATCCGCACCGGCGCGGCCGAGGTCAAGCAGTCCGGCCGCACCACCATGGGCGTTCGGCTGATGAACCTGAACAAGGGCAACAAGATCGTCGCGATCGCCCGTAACGCCGAGGCCGGTGACGACGAGGAGGGGCTTGAGGACGCCGCCGACGACACGGTCATCGACACGGTCGCGGCCGAAGGCGAACCCGAGGCCTAGACTGCGCGTTAAGTCCCGATAGGACCCGTGGGGGGACGTCACCCCCACGGGTCCCGGTCGCTCAACCACCCGCTCTCAAGGAAAGTCCAGCGGTAACGTTTCTATGTCTGACAACCAGCGGAACACCACCACGAACGACACCGCTCCCGCAGGGGACGTGGAGACGACCGACGCGGCCCCCACGGGCGACGGAGAGGCGACCACCATGACGGAGACCCCGGGCGACGGTACGGCGCACAAGGACGGGGGCGCGGTCAAGGCCACCCTCAGCAGCCGCAAGGCGCACCTGACGGTCTCCCGCGTGGAGCCGTGGTCGGTGATGAAGTTCAGCTTCGTCGTCTCCCTGGTGTGCTTCATCATCCTGTTCGTCGCGGTGGCGGTGATCTACGCGACCCTGTCGATGCTGGGCGTGTTCGACGAGCTGACCAACATGATCAACGCGCTGCTGGAGGGCGACGGCGACGGCGACGGCGAACTCGGCCTCAACCCGGCGGCGTGGTTCTCGCCCGGCCGCGTGCTCGGGTACACGGGTGTCGTCGGCGCGCTGAACATCGTGCTCATCACCGCTCTGTCCACGGTGGGCGCCATGGTCTACAACCTGGTCGCCGACCTCGTGGGCGGCCTCGACGTCACGCTGTCCGAGGCCGAGTAGGAAACGGCTCCGCGTGCGGGCCCGGACCCGTCGGGGTCCGGGCCCGCACGCGTCGCGAGAGCGGTCCGGAGCACTCCCGGAGACCGGTAAAATCGAAGGTGAAGAGGGACGCGCGAGCCGCGTCCCGACTCCCGTCCGCACCCGGTAACCGGTTCGCCCCGGTCCATCGGATGCGGTAGAGTTCCACTCGGAACGAGGGCGTATAGCTCAGTCGGTTAGAGCGCATCCCTGATAAGGATGAGGCCCCAGGTTCAAGTCCTGGTACGCCCACCAGTCAAAAGACCCACCAGATCACTGGTGGGTCTTTTGCGTACAGCGGCGAAGTACCGCCCGCACGCCGGGGGCGGGCCCGGGCGTCCGCGCCCACACGGACGGCCAAGAAAAGCTCGCGAACGCGGTGGCGGTCCACCCCGGCGGCACGCGGCTCGCCACCGCCGGAACCGAGGGGGTGTGGCTGTGGGATCTCGACCGGTGAGCACACCGTCATCGTCGAGGGACGCCGATTCCTGGGAGCGGTGGCGTTCAACTCGGACGGGAGCGTGCTCGCCACGGTCGGCCGGGGAGGCGTGCGCTTGTGGCCCGTCGGCTGACGGCCGCCACGGGCCCGGAACGAACGGGCCGACCCGGTCGTCGGCCCGTCCGGACGACCGCTCCGACCACCGGCGGCGGGTCGCCGAGGAGCCGCCCCCATCGTGTTCCGGAGACCCGTGCCCCCGCCGAGACCCCCTTCGGGGTGGGGATCCGCCTGTCCGTCTCCGCCGAGGACCTGTCGCCGGCCGCGCCCCGCGTCAGCCGCCGTCATCGGCTCCTCGAACGGCTGCGCGCGGGCGGTACGGACGTGGTCCACGCCGCGATGGGCCCTGAGGGCCGGGCCATGGCGGTCAGGACGGTGCACGCCGAATACGCCGACTTCCGGCCCCGGTTCAGGCGCGGTCGGTCCGCGCTCCGCGCTCAGGGCCTTCGCCGGCCGGTCCCCGGCCGTGCCCGCGTCCCTGACGCGGAGGCGCGGGGTCTCCCGGGCGGCGACCAGGCCGGGGCCGGCGGCCCCGAGGCCGCGTCGACCTGCCGACCTGCCGACCTGCCGACACGTCGCCGTATCGACACGGCGACACGTCGGCACGGTCGGACGCCGGGCCGCCCGCGCTCGCGTGGTGGTTTCGGCCGACATCGGCTCCCGCCGGGCGGGTCACCGCTCCCCGGTGTGCCGTCGAGGGAGTGCGCCGGGCGGTCTGATCGGCGGGCCGCCCCGGGTGTCCAGCGGCTCTCCATCCTTCGATCAGGCCGAAGGCCATGCGCGGCCCCGAACCCTCCGAAGGTGGAGCGCGGTCCGGGATTCGCCCTCGACGAAAGTGGGGTGACGGGACGACCCCGGCGCGGTAGAACGGCACGGAGAGCCGTCACCCAGCACACGAGGAGCCCGACCCTTGACCGACAACCCGTTCTTCGCTCCCAGCGCGTTGCCCTACGGGCTCCCCGATTTCGAGAACATCCGCGAGGAGCACTTCCTCCCCGCCTTCGAACGGGGCATGGCCGAGCAGATCGCCGAGATCGACGCGATCAAGAACGACCCCGCCCCCGTGACCTTCGAGAACACCCTCACCGCCCTGGAGCGCTCCGGGGCCGTCCTGCGCCGGGTCTCGAACGTCTTCTTCACCTTCAGCTCCTCCGACGCCACCGACGGCGTCAAGGAGATCGAGAAGGAGATGTCCCCCCGACTGGCCGCGCACGCCGACGCCATCACCCTCGACCGCGACCTGTGGAAGCGGATCGAGAAGGTCATGGCCGACGGGCCGGAGGAGGCCGCCCTCCTGGAGCGGTACCGCACCGACTTCGTCAAGGCCGGCGCCCTCCTCGACGAGGCCGACCAGACCCGACTGCGCGAGCTCAACGGGGAACTGGCCCGTCTGTCCACGGAGTTCGGCCAGAACGTGGTCGAGTCCCTCACCGAGTCCGCGCTCGTCGTCGACGACGCCGCGGAACTCGACGGCCTGGACGAGGACCGGATCGCCATGGCCGAGCAGGACGGGAAGTACGTCCTGCCCCTGCTCAACGTCAGCGTCCAGCCCGCACTGGCCCGGCTCACCGACCGGTCCGTGCGCGAGCGGCTCCACACCCTCAGTGTCGAACGCGCCCCCGGGAACGTCGAGATCGCCGCCCGCATGGCCGCGCTGCGGGCCGAACGCGCCGCCCTCCTCGGATACCCCGACCACGCCGCCTACAAGGTCGCGGACCAGACCGCCAAGACCGTCGAGGCGGTCGAGGAACGACTCGGCGCGATGGTCGAACCGGCCGTCCGCAACCTCCACCGGTTGGCCGGGGAACTGGAGGAGCTGGCCGGACACCCCATCCAGGCGTGGGACTGGGCGTTCTACGCGGAGAAGGTCCGGCAGAGCCGCTACCACGTCGACGAGGCGGCCCTGCGCCCCTACTTCGAGCTGGAGCGGGTCTTCGTGGACGGGGTCTTCCACGCCGCCACCGGGCTGTACGGCATCACCTTCACCGAGCGGACCGACCTGCGGGGTTACCACCCCGACGTCCGCGTGTGGGAGGTGTTCGACGCCGACGGCTCGGGGCTCGGCCTGTTCCTGCTCGACCCCTACGCCCGGCCCACCAAGGGCGGCGGTGCGTGGATGCACAACCTGGTCGAGCAGTCCGAGCTGTTGGGGCAGAGACCGGTGGTCGTCAACAACCTCAACATCACCAAGCCGGTCTCCGGGCCGACCCTGCTCACCCCGGACGAGCTCAACGCGGCCTTCCACGAGTTCGGGCACGCGCTGCACGGTCTGCTCTCGTCGGTGCGCTTCCCCCGTCTGGAGGGCACCGAGGTGCCGCGCGACTTCGTGGAGTTCCCCTCCCAGGTCAACGAGATGTGGGCGAACGATCCGGAGGTCCTGGCGAACTACGCCCGCCATCACGAGACCGGTGAGCCGGTGCCCACCGAGCTCATCGAGAAGATGGTCGCGGCCGAACGCTATGACCAGGGTTTCGCGACGGTCGAGTACCTGGCGGCCGCGCTCCTCGACTGGTCCTGGCACCGGATCGCCCCCGGCGAGGAGGTGGACCCGGCCACCTTCGAGACGGAGGCACTGAAGAGGTGGGGCCTGGACCTGCGCCAGGTGCGCCCCCGCTACCGGACCGCCTACTTCCAGCACTGCTTCGCCGGCGACTACCACGCCGGCTACTACTCGTACGTCTGGAGCGAGGTGCTCGACGCCGACAGCGTGGAGTGGTTCACCGAGAACGGCGGCCTCACCCGGGAGAACGGCGACCGGTTCCGCCGACTGGTGCTGTCGGTCGGCGGCAGCGTCGACCCGATGGCCGCCACCCGGGAGTTCCTGGGCCGCGAACCGCGCCTGGAGCCGCTGCTGAACCGGCGCGGCCTGATCTAGCGCTCCCCGGCCGGTCCCCGCTCCGGGGGACCGGCCGAAGGCAGCCGGATCGTGAAGGTCGTGCCCTTGCCCACGGTGCTGCGCACCGACACCCGGCCGCCGTGCAGCTCCACCAACCCGCGCACGATGGCCAGGCCCAGCCCGCTGCCGCCGGTACGCCGGTTGCGGGACTTGTCGGCCCGCCAGAACCGTTCGAAGACGTACGGCAGATCCGCCTCGGCGATGCCCACACCGGTGTCGGTCACCTCGATGACGGCCTCCCCGTCCGAGCGGCGGGTCCGGATCGTGACGGTGCCGGACTCCGGGGTGTGCCGCACCGCGTTGCCGACGAGGTTCCCCAGTGCCTGGAGCAGCCGGGTCCGGTCGGCGACCAGGGTCATGTCCTCGCTCTCGTCGACCAGGCGCACCCCGGCCTCCTCCGCGCGCAGCCCGTGGCCCGTGACGACCTGATCGATGAGCGGACCGATCGCCACCGGCTCCGGGGACAGCCGCAGCCGCCCCGCGTCGGCCAGGGCCAGATCCTGGAGGTCGTCGATGACGGCCTGGAGCAGCAGGGTCTCCCCCACCAGCATCTCCAGGTGCTCGGGTTCGGGGTCCACCACCCCGTCCTGCACGGCCTCCAACCAGCCGCGCAGGTTGCTCAACGGTGTCCGCAACTCGTGCGAGACGTCGCTGACCATCGCCCTGCGCTGTTCCTCGGCCCGCTCCAGGTGCTCGGTCATCTCGTTGAACGCCTCCGCGAGCCGGCCGATCTCACCGGAGTCGCGGACCTCGACGCGGGTCGGTTCCTCGCCCGCGCGCATCCGGCGCACCGCCGTGGTGAGCGCGTGGACGGGACGCAGCAGCCGGGTCGCCAGGGTCGCGCTCACCACGACGGTCAGGACCAGGACCAGCAGCGCCATGCCGCCGACGCGCAGCACGCCCTCGCGCGACAACGACAGCCCCGACTCCGGACCCTCGGACAGGTCGTCGATGAACAACAGCGCGGCGGGCGCCACATGGGGGTCGAGCTGTTCGCGTCGGGCGGTGTCGAAGCAGGCGGCGGTCTCGGGGGGGATCCGCACGCTGAAGGCGCCGGAGGGGTCGAGGCCGGATCGGGGGGCCTCGCTGGGGAAGACGTCCTCGTGGATGTCCGGCACGAACGCCTCCGGTACCTCCTCGGAAGGAGCGCCGGCGGTGGGTTCGGACGGTGCGTTCCAGCCCTCCCACTCCTCCGGTGGGGACGGTTCGTCCCCACCGGGCTCGGCGTCCGTACCCGCTCCCCGCCCGTCACCCGGAGTCGGTTCGGCCGGCGCGTCGGGATCGGCGGGGTCCGCGGGCGCCCTGGCCTCGTCCCCGGCCGGTGAGGCGGGATCCCCCCCGAAGGCGGGCCTGATCACGAGTGCGCCGGCGGCCCCGTCGATCGCGTACTCGAAGCGGCTCGTCCCGGAGGGGTCGCCGCAGTCGGTGACGCTCGCGTTCAGCTCCTTCAGCGCATCCTCCTCGGAGCCGGAGGGAACGTCCAGCGCGTCGAGACCGCAGTCGATCCAGGCCGACTCTCCGATCTCCCCCCGGGGCGTGTCCACGGCCGGCCGGCCGGTCGGCGCGGTCACCACCTCCGCCTGGATCATGTACATCGTGTCCAGGCACGCGACCCCCTCCTCCGCCTTCGCGCGCAGCACCATGCGCTCGTGGTCGGTCAGGGCGAACGGGCCCACCGCACGAGGGTCGATGCGGTCCCCGTCCTCCGCGGCGAGGGTCACGTCCACCGCCAACGGGTCGACCACGGACGAGATCCGGCTCGGCAACGGTGGGGAGCCCTCGGCGGAGTCGGCGATCACCGCCCGGCCCTCGGTGGTCAGGACGATCCGGCGCCCCGTCTCCTCCGCGAGGTCGCGGACGGTCTCACCCACCCCCGAGTACCCCCGGTGGGTCGCGGCGTAGCCGAGCAGGGTGTCGTGGATGTGGGTGTCCACCGCCAGGGTCTCCCCCTGCTGGACGGTGATCGACTCCGACGTCCGCTGCACCGCCAGCCAGGCCGTCGCGGTGATCGAACAGACCGCCACCAGGATCGACCCGGACAGCAGCCGGAACAGCAGACCGTGCCGCAGCGAGCCCCCGCGCGCGCGGTCGAGCCGTTCCCCGGGCCCGCGTTCAGCCGGCACGGCCCGACCCGACGAGCTTGTATCCGACCCCGTAGACGGTGACCAGGTGGGCCGGTCGGCGCGGATCGGGTTCGATCTTCCTGCGCAGGTTCTTCACATGGACATCGATGGTGCGCTCGGTGATGTACCCGCTGATGCCGTGGATGCGCTCCAGCAACTGGGTCCGGCTCAACACGCGGCCCGGCCTGGTCGCCAGTGCCCGGAGCAGTTGGAACTCCACGGGGGTGCACTCCACCCGCGCTCCGTCGACCAGGACCGTGTGCCGCGCCGGGTCGACCGAGATCGGGCCCGCGCTCAGCACCTGCTCCTCGGGTCCGACGGACGCGCGCGAACGGCGCAGCAGCGTGCGCACCCGCGCCATCAGCTCGCGCGGACTGTAGGGCTTGGTGACGTAGTCGTCCGCGCCCAGGTCCAGGCCGGTCAGCAGGTCCTCCTCGGTGGAGCGGGCGGTGAGCAGCAGCACCGCCACGTCGGATTCGGCGCGCAGCACGCGGCACGCCTCCAACCCGCTCATGACCGGCATCATCACGTCCATCACGATCAGGTCGGGGCGGTCGCGGTGGTGCTCCTCCACCACGGCGCGTCCGTTGTGGACGACGCGGACCGTGTGCCCCTCGTGTTCCAGATAGCGCCGGATCAGCTCGGCCTGGTTCATGTCGTCCTCGGCCACCAGGACATGCGCGCACACGCGGACGGACCTCCGTTCCCGGGCTTCCAGGGCCTCGACACCGACGATCGTACGGCCGGAGTGCGACCCGGGGACGAACGGCGTCGAGGTCCCCGCAGGTCACCACACGGAACGCACACGACGGCCACACGGGTTCTTCACATTCTTCGGACACTCTTCATGGCGTCCGGCGTGGAGAGACCCGCCGGACCCTCTCGACCGGATGGACTCCCATGCGCCGATCCCTGATGCCCCGACGAACCCTCGGGGCCCTCCCCGCCCTGGTCACCGTGGTGGCCTTGACCGCGGTCGCAGCCTGTTCGTCCCCCTCCGAGGAGGGGGGCGCCGACCCCGGAACGACAGGAACCGGGGAGACCGCGACCAAGGGCGCGCGGATCGCCACGGTCCTCGGGGACGGGATCGACGTCCTCGCCGAACCGGGCGGGGACACGGTGCTGCACACCCTGGCCAGCCCGAACGATCTCGGCGCTGACCGCACGTTCCTCGTCCAGCAGGTCCAGGGCGACTGGCTGGAGGTGCTCCTGCCGGTGCGGCCCAACGGCGGCACCGGCTGGATCGAGGCCGACGACGTCGAACTCACCGTCACCGCGTACCGCGTGGAGATCGACATGGCGGAGTTCTCCTTCGCCGTCCTCGAAGGAGAGGAGGAGGTCCGCACCGGGCCGATCGGTATCGGCACGAGCGAGACCCCGACGCCGCCCGGTGAGTACTACTTCACCGAACTGCTCCAGCCCTCGGACCCCGACGGCGCCTACGGCGTCTACGCCTTCGGCCTCAGCGGTCACTCCGAGACGTTGGAGACCTTCGCGGGCGGCCCCGGCCAACTCGCGGTGCACGGCACCGACGACGAGTCGGGGCTGGGCGGCGAGGTCAGCCACGGCTGCATCCGGGTGTCCAACGAGGACATCACCTGGATGGCCGAGCGACTTCCGCTCGGAACCCCGGTCGAGATCACCGGGTGACACACCCGGCGCGGCGCACGCGCCGCCCATCCGCACAGAGCCTCAGAACACACGACGAAAGGTCGATCATGCGCGTGAAGTCCACGCTCCTCATCACCGCGGCGATGGCCGCGATGTTCTTCGGGGCCACCCCGGCGTTCGCCGAGGACGAGATGCCCTCCGAAGACGTCTCCGCGGCCCCGACCGCTACCCCCTCTCCCGGTCAGGACCCCGCGGACCCCGTGGTCCCCTCTCCCGGCCAGGACCCCGATGACCCGAGGCAGGAGGCCGACGACCCGAGCGAGTGGGACACCTCCGGCCTCAACCCGGACGGATCGCCGATCTGGGCCGGCCCCGCCTCCCCCATCGAGGAGGACCCCAACTACACCGGCTGACCCTCCGGGGTCCTCCGTGACCGGCGGCGGTCTCTTCGTGGTGTCCGGCAGGGTAGGGGCATGACCATGGAGAACACCGACGCCCACATCCGGGTCCGCGGCGCGCGGGTGTACGACCTGCGCGCCGCGGACGTGCCCCCGTCCCGCGACGCCCGGGTCGCGTTCACCGGGATCTCCGGGTCCGGCAAGTCCTCGCTCGCGCTCGACACCCTCTTCGCCGAGGCCCGGCACCGCCACCTGGAGTCGGTGGCGCCGTACGCGCGCCGCCTGTCGCAGCGGCCGCCCGCGCCGGACGTCGACGACATCGCCGGACCGCCGCCGGCGGTGGCCCCGTGACCCAGACCCGCTCCGTGCCCTCGGGGCGGTCCACGGTGGGCGCGCTGACGATGATCTCCAACGCGCCGCGCATGCTCTTCTCCCGGGCCGGCACCCGTCCGGCGCCGACCGGCCGGACTCCGACTCCTCCTCCCCCAACACCCCGGCGGGGGCCCGTCCCGTGTGCCGGGGGGAGTGCGTCGAGTACGAGGTCACCGAGGCGGCGCTGGTCCCCGACCCGTCGCTGAGCATCGCCGGGGGCGCGATCGCCTCCTGGCCCGGGGCCTGCTCCGGTGAGGCCCGGCCCATCCCACCCCGGGGCGGACCGGGGGGTGGGTCGCCGTGTCGACGGGACGATGAGTCGACAAGGCGTCGTATCCACCCGACGATGGGGCCGCCTCCACCGAAGGTCGTAAGCCGAATGCCGATCCGCGCCCGATGTGCCGGAGGGGTCGGTTTCGCGACGCTGGGATCACACCACCGGAAGGAGGGGACCGTGATCCCCGCGAAGACCACCGCACCGCCGCACCGGCGCCGTACCACGGTGACCCTGGCCGCCTCGATGGGCGTCCTCGCCGTACTCGCCACCGGCTGCGCCGCACCGGCGGCCCAGGGCACCCCCGCGCCCCCGATCCCGACGCCCACCGCGGCCGAGCTCACCCAGCGGGACGTCGACGCCTGGCTCGACGGCCTGCTCCCCGCGGCCCTCGCCGACACCGGCATCCCCGGCGCCGTCGTCTCCGTCGTCGCCGACGGGGAACTCCTCACCGCCCGGGGCTACGGGTACGCCGACACCGGCTCCGACGGGGGCGGTCCGGTGCCGGTCGACGCCGAGGACACGCTGTTCCGGGTGGGCTCGGTGTCCAAGCTCTTCACCGCGACCGCCGTGATGCGGCTGGTGGAGGAGGACCGCCTGGACCTGGACACCGATGTGAACGAGTACCTCGACTTCACCCTGGAGACCGAGTTCGACGAACCCGTCACCCTACGGCACCTGCTGACCCACACCCCCGGCTTCGAGGAGCGCATCGAGGGGATGTTCCTGCCCGAGGACGCCGTCCCCGACCTGCGCTCCTACCTGGTCGAGGACCCGCCCGAGCAGGTGTACCCGCCGGGCACGGTCCCCGCCTACTCCAACTACGGCAACTCCGTCGCCGGGTACATCGTCGAGCGGGTCTCGGGAACCCCGTTCGACGAGTACGTGGACGAGACCGTCCTCGAACCGCTCGGCATGGACTCCTCCACCTTCGCCCAGCCCCTCCCCGAGGACCTGGGCGAACGCCTGGCGAACGGCTACATGAACGACACCTCGCCGGCCGGATCCTTCGAGGTCATCGACGACGCCCCGGCGGGCGCGCTGACCACGTCCGCCCCGGACATGGCCCGTTTCATGCTCGCTCACCTGGGCGAGGTCGACGCGGAGACGGCACCGCTGGCCCCCGAGACCCTCGACCTCATGCACTCCCCGGCCTTGGACGCCGATTCCCTGGGCGCCCTCGCCGAGGGACAGCGGATGGCACTGGGGTTCTTCGAGGAGGACCGCAACGGGCAGCGCGTCATCGGCCACGGCGGCGACACCCTCTACTTCCACTCCCACATGTCCATCCACCCCGACCACGGCACCGGGATCTTCGTGTCCTTCAACGGCGGCGGTCGTGAGGGGATCGACAGCCTGCGCCTGCGCGAGGCGGTCGTCAACGGGTTCGCCGACCGCTACCTGCCGGGCGAGCGCCCCGCCACGGCCGGGACGGACACGGCCGTGGAGCACGCGGCGATGGCGGAGGGCACCTACACGGCCTCCCGGACCATGCACAGCACCTTCCTCTCGGTGATCAACGTCCTGGGACCGACCCGGGTGGAGGCCCGCGACGACGGCACCATCCTGGTCACCCCCGGACCGGAGACCATGACGCCCACGGTCTACGAGGAGATCGAACCGTGGGTGTGGCGCGAGGTCGGCGGACAGCGCCTGCTCGCCATGCGGACGGACGGCGACCGCGTCGAGGCCATCGGGTTCGCGTCGGCGTTCACACTGCTGCGCGCCGACCCCGAGACGTCCCTGGCCCCGCCGGTCCTGTTGTCCAGCGTGCTGGTCCTGCTCCTCGCGGTGCTGTCCTGGCCGATCGGCGCGATCACACGGCGCCTGGCCTCCCGACCCGCCCGTGACCGGGCCGGTCGCACCGCCCGGGTGCTCACACGGATCGGTGTGGTCGGCGCCCTGGCGGCCCTCATCGGATGGGCCGTGGTGGTCACCGCCCTCATGGGGTTGCGGGACGTGCCCGAAGCCGTCCTGCGCGCGGTCCAGGGGCTGCAACTGCTCGGGGTCCTCGCGATCCTCCCCGCCGCCTGGGTCGTGGTCCACGACGTCCGCCGCCGCGCCGGCTGGAAGCGGTACCTCGGTGGCGCGCTGGTCCTGGTGGCCCTGCTCGGCGTGCAGTGGTTCGCGGTGACCTTCGGGCTGCTCGCGTTCGACGTCTCGTACTGAACCCGGAGATCATGTCCATGACCGAACGGACGGGAGACCCGGCGATGAACGATGACGACCTCGCGGCGAGGATGGTGCCGGGCTCCCCGTTCGCCGCGGTGACG
Source organism: Nocardiopsis sp. N85 (assembly GCF_028882275.1). Classification (GTDB taxonomy): domain Bacteria; phylum Actinomycetota; class Actinomycetes; order Streptosporangiales; family Streptosporangiaceae; genus Nocardiopsis; species Nocardiopsis lambiniae. Next base: position 49,301 of record NZ_JARBUT010000013.1, on the reverse strand, counting down.
ACCCGGATCGACACGGCGTTGAACCGGGTGGGACTGCGCGGGGAACTCGCCCGCGATACCGCCCTGGGCGTGACGGTGGGGGTGGTCTCGGCCGGACTGACCTGGCTGTTGCTGCTGTCACTGGAGTGGCTGGAGGGGACGGGACTCCCCCCGGGCTCGGGGATCGCCCTCACCTTTGCGATGATCGCGCAGTCCTTGGCGCTGTGCGTGCGCCGCCGGTACCCGGTCGGATGCCTGCTGGTGACCACGGCGTTCCAGGTGCTGATCGTGGCCCTCCTGCCCCCCGAGGTCGGAATCCAGGGTCTCGCCGTGTTCATCGCCGCCTACACCTGCGGCCTCCGACTGGCCCCGCTCCGGCTCACGGTGGCCCTCGTGGCCGGCATCCTGCTGCACGGTGTGGCCGGGGGCCTGGCCATGGGGGCCCTGGCCCCTCCGTTGGATCTTCCGCTGTCGGTGGAGAGCGGGCTGGTGTCGCGGTCGGCGCTGCTGGCCACCGGGGTCCCCACCTACCTGCTCCCCGCGCTGATCGGCGCCTACGTGGGGACGCGGCGTCGCTATGGCGCCCTGTTGAGGCTGCGTACCGCCGAGGAGATCCGTGCCCAGCGCGAACGCGCGGAGGGGGCCATCCGCGCCGAGCGTTCCCGGATGGCCCGGGAGTTGCACGACATCGCCGCGCACCACCTGTCCGGCATGGTGGTGCAGGCGGGGGCCGCCGAGCGCCTGGTCGGGCGCGACGACGACGCGGCCCGGCAGGCGATGGCCTGGGTGCGATCGCAGGGCAAGGAGACCCTCACCGGTCTGCGGGCGGTGGTCGGGGCCCTGCGCGACCCGGAGGAGGAGAGCGGCGGGTTGCGCCACCGGGGCGAACCGGGGGCCCGGGGCGCCCCGGTGCCGGGACTGGCGACCCTCGATCGGCTCGTGACGGCCGAACGGGAGCTGGGCGCCGACATCGACGTCGTGCGCGAGGGAGACCCCTATGAGTTGGCGCCGATCGCCGACGTCACCGCCTACCGGGTGGTGCAGGAGTCGCTGTCCAACGCCCGCGACCACGCGGCCGGGGCCCGGGTGCGCTTGTCGTTGCGGTACGGGACGGACCGTTTCGTGCTGGAGGTCGAGAACGGCGCGGGCGGCTCCCGGGTGACCGAACGGGAGCATCGGGGGCTGGGCGTGCTGGGCATGCGCGAACGGGCACAGGTCGTGGGCGCGACACTGGACGTCGGGCCCACGGAGAACGGTGGGTGGCTGGTGCGGTGGGAGCTGCGGGTGGACCGGGAGGACGAACGGTGATCAGGGTGCTGCTGGTGGACGACCAGGCCATCGTCCGGGCGGGGTTCCGGGTCATCCTGGGCCTGGCCGACGACATCGAGGTGGTCGGCGAGTGCGCCGACGGACCCGCGGCGGTGGAGGCGGCGGCCCGGCTGAAGCCGGACGTCGTCTGCATGGACGTGCGGATGCCCGGCGGGGACGGGCTCTCGGCCACCCGGGAGATCCTCGACCGGGCGGTGGGGAAGCCCCCCGAGATCCTCGTCATCACCACGTTCGACCTGGACGAGTACGTGTTCGGGGCGTTGGAGGCGGGAGCCGGCGGGTTCGTGCTCAAGGACACCGACCCGGACGACCTGGTCGACGCGGTGCGTCGGCTGGCCCGGGGGCAGGGCCTGGTGGACCGGTCGGTGACCCGCCGGGTCATGACCGAGTTCGCCCGTCGTCGGCCGCCGAGCGGGTCCGACACCGACGCGCTGGACCTGCTCACCGCCCGCGAGGCCGACATCGTGCGCCTGCTGGCGAGGGGGATGTCGAACGCGGAGATCGCCGAGTCGCTGTTCATCGAGACCAGCACGGTCAAGTCCCACCTGGGGCGGGCCATGGCCAAGATCGGCACCCGGGACCGGTTGCAGACGGTCGTGTGGGCCTACCGCACGGGCGTGGCCCGACCCTGAGTCGACATGCGGACATGGGGCCATGCCGACATGCGGTCATACGGTCATGTGGACGCGCTGACGGGACGCCGGGACGGCGCCGTACGACCGCGAGGACGCGGGCGGGTCCGCCGGACTCTCCGGGGCGGCGGCGCGGGCTCGGGAGGATGCCGCGAGGCCGGGTGCCCGGGACCGGGACATCCCGGGGTGTCCCGGCCGAGGGGGATGACCGACGCGGACATCGCCGCGCACCGCCTCCTGGCGGAGACGGCCGTGCGCGGCCACGTGTCACGGACTCTCGCCCGCCCGGACCTGACCGACCGGACCAGGCGGGGCCGCGCGCCTCGGAGCGCTCCCCGTGGTGACCCCAGGGGCGTGGGACCTCAGGCCGGGACTTCCTGATCCGGGCCTTCGGCGAGAGGGCGCAGGCGGGCGGCGGTCTCGATCCCGTTCTCGTGGAAGACCAGGCGCATCGTGGAGACGTCGATGAACATGTCCTCCACGGAGTGCGCGGTCATCAGGGACAGGGCGGTGCCGTACTTGGCCATGGACTGCGCGCCGGGGAGGAAGACCGACAGTTCCTCACCGGCCGCGGAGGTCCTCGTCTCCGCCGACCCGTCCAGGGCGGCGAGCGCTGCGGCGCTCGCCTCGACGGGCACCTGGACCAGCCACGGGGGTCCCTCCTCGGTGTGGAGACGTCGTCTCTGTTCCTCGGTCTCCGTCGCCATGGAGGCCCACGGGGGGCCGGTCACCCGACCCCCGCGCGATTCGACCAGGTGGGTCAGTTCACGTGCGGTCGCGGTGATGGAGGCGATGGTCGCGCCCCAGACCTCGTCCGTCCCCGGGGCCCGTTCCGAGAGGTCGGGGGCGATCGCGGCCACCACGAGGTGTTCCGGGGTCCGGACCCGCCGCACCTCGGGGCGGGTGCTCAGGAGTTCACGGGCCGTGGTGATGGCCTCGTCCTCGGCCTCCCGCCGTAGCCGGAGTTCCTCGACGTGTTCCCGGAGCAGCTCGGCGGCGGTGTCGGGTGCGTCCAGCGCCCGCCGCACGAGCTTGACGCTCATGCCGGTCCCCCGCAGCGCCATGACGAACATCGCCGTCTCGATCTGGTCGAAGGTGTAACCCCGATACCCGGTCCGCTCATCGACCTCGGCCGGGATCAACAGCCCTTCGGCGTGGTAGAAGCGGAGCGTCTGCGGCGAGAGGCGGCACATCTCGCTGAAATCCTTGATCGACAGCATGCGCCCAGTGTGGGCTCTGCGGTAACCACAAGGTCAAGCCGTCGACACGTCCGCTCGGCGACACATGGACGTACCGTCATGTCGACCTTTCGACAAGGGGACGGCCCCGGCCCGGCCGGGGCCGTCCCGGGGGAACGAAGGCGGGGCGGACGGAACCGCGGTTCAGGCCCCTGACGCGCCGCTCGGCCCGCCGACGCGGGACGCCTCCCCCGCCAGGGCCCCGTCGTAGACGGACTCGTCCCGGACCCCCACCATCGGAGCGCCGTCCCCGAAGGTGAACACGGGCACCGCTCGCACACCCCGCTCCCGGACCCAGGCGAGCTCCAGGCGCAGCCCCTCCTCGGAGGCGTCGTTGGCGGGGACCCCGACTTCGGCGGCCAGTTCCCGTAGGACCCCCTCATCGGAGATGTCGAGCCCATCGGTGAAGTGTGCGCGGAACAGGCGTTCGGTCATGGCCTCTCCCCGTCCTCGGGCGTCGGCCGAGGCGATCAGGCGGTGGGCCTCGAAGGTGCCGGCCGCCACCGCCCGCCCGTAGTCGAGGACCACCCCGTCCCGGAGGGCGTCCGCGGCGGCCTGATCCAACTCGGGCCGGACGTGCTCCCCGAATCGGCGGGTGAGGAAGTCCAGGAGCGGTTCGCCGTGGAAGTCGACGCCGGGGGCGAGTTGGAAGGGCCGGATGACGGAGTGCACCTCGGTGCCGCCGGCCCGAGCCCGGTCCATCGCCCGGCGCAGGCGCACGAAGGCGATGTAGGAGGCCGCGCAGATGACGTCGAGGACGACCTCGACCCGTACGCTCTGGTGCTGCCGCATGTGGGGTACCCCTCGTTCGTGTGGTCGTGCGTGCGGTGGGGTGGGTGGAGCCGGTCCCGGCCCCGCTCCCCTACGGTGCCGGGGAGCGGAGCCGGGGTCCGTACTCAGGTGTCGGTCGGCGCGGTCTCCCGGACGGACCCGTCCGTGGTCGGTTCCGCGCTCCGGTCGGCCGGTGCCCCGTCGCCCTTCTCCGCCTCCGGGGTCCGCTTGAGCAGCAGGGCGGCCAGGACCGCCATGACCAGGGCGGCCACACCAGCCACGGTGGCGGTGACGTGCAACCCGCTCACGAAGGCCTCCCTGGCGGCGGTGAGCAGTTCCGTTCCGAGCGGATCTCCCAGGCCCCGGGCCAGGTCCACCGCGGCGCCCAGGGACTCGCGGGCGGTGTGGACGTCCACGCCCTCGGGCGCGGACTCGGAGACGCGGCTGCGGTAGACGCCGAAACCGATGCTCCCCAGGATCGCGATGCCCAGGCCGGCGCCGAGTTCGGTCGCGGTCTCGGAGAGGGCCGAGGCCGTCCCCGAGCGCTCCACCGGTGCCGAGCCCACGATGAGGTCGGTGCCCAGGGCCGCCATCGGCCCCAGGCCCACCCCCATCAGGGTGGAGGAGGCCACCAGGATCAGTAGGCCGTCGGTGGCGCCGACGAGCGTCAGGGAGGCCAGGGCCACCGCGGTCAGGGCCAGTCCACCCGCGATGACCGTTCCGGGGCGGGTCCTGGCGGCCAGGGCGGGGGCGCTCATCGCCCCGACCATCAGCCCCGCGGCGTTGGGCAGGGACCACAGTCCGGCCTGGAGGGGTGAGAGTCCCTCCACGAGCTGGAGGTATTGCAGCGTGAACAGCTGGGATCCCGCCATGACCATCACGCCCACGGTCAACAATGCGGCGGCCGTGCTGAAGGTCCGGTTGCGGAACAGGGTGAGGTCGACGAGCGGGTGGGCGATGGTGCGCTGGCGGCGCACGAAGACCAGGCCGGTGAGCAGACCGAGGGCCAGGAAGGCGAGCGGCGCGGTGCCCGGCCCGTCCTCGACCAGCACCTTGAGGCCGTAGACGACCGACAGGATCGCGGTGAGCGAGAGGGCGGCACTGATGAGGTCCAGGCGTCCGGCGTCGGCGTTCTTGTGCTCGGGCAGCAGGAAGGGGCCCAGGACCAGCAGCAGCGACATCACCGGAACACCGAGCAGGAAGACCGAGCCCCACTCGAAACGGCCCAGCATGAGCCCGCCGAGGAGGGGACCCAGGGCGCCCCCGACGGCGAAGCAGGTCATCCAGACGCTGACGGCCACCGTGCGCTGTGCCGGATCGTGGAACATCGTCCGGATGAGGGAGAGGGTGGACGGCATCAGCGTCGCGCCGGCGATGCCGAGCAGCGCCCGGGCGAGGATCAGCATCTCCGCGCTGGTGGAGAACGCGGCCAGGACGGACGTGGCCCCGAAGGCGGCACCCCCGATGAGGAGGAGTCTGCGTCGTCCGATGCGGTCGCCCAGAGTGCCCATGGTGAGGAGGAACCCGGCGATGAGGAAGCCGTAGATGTCCAGGATCCACAGCATCTGGGAGGTGGTCGGTCTCAGGTCCGCGGTCAGGGAGGGGATGGCCAGGTGAAGGACGGTCATGTCCATGGCGAGCAGCAGGGTGGGCAACGCCAGGACGGCGAGGCCGATCCATTCTCGGCGACCTGCGCGGGGTGGGGAGTTCGTGGCCACGAGGGCCTCCTCGTTTCCGGGGGTGATACGAGGAGGCTAAAAGCTCAACTAATGTTGATGTCAATGACGATGAGGCGAGGGTCACGTCGGGGTGTCGGCCCCGGGCTCGCTCCGGAATCGGTGCCGGTGTTTCCTCCGGGTCCGGTGTCGAGCACCCCTCGGGAATCCCCGTCGTGCACGCGGGAAGGGGGGCGATCCCGCCGCGTCCCGCGGTCGTGTCCGCACGCGGACGCCCCGATCCGTGGATGCGACCGCGGATGCGCGGTCGAGGTGTTCCGTGTCGCGGTGGTGATCCGGCCCCGGGGGTCGTCCGGATCCGCCGGGGGCGTTCCACGGTCTCCGTCAGGGCCTCGTCGATCATCGGGGCCGGGTGGCGCCGGGTGTCGTCGGCCGCGTTCCACATCGGACGCGTGGAACGCCACCTGATCCCGGTATCGCTTTCGGCGTGGGCCGGGTGATGCCCGTCCTTTTCTCCGGCGTGTCGACCGGCACCCGTATAGCCGAGCTGATGGAGAAGTCGACAAAGAGTCTCACCCTTATGCGGATTCGCCTCTCCGCGCCGGTGGCATGCCGTTTTCGAAGACATCCTTCGTGAGAGTCATTCCCGCGTATATTATTTTTGCCATTCTTTTGCCAATTCACACAGTAGTGAGAAGTGACTCTGCGTGATTAATTGCGGACCATTCGAGCATGGATCACTGCCCGAATCATGCTGCCAAGGCTTCCAAAGCCATCAGTGCCCGCAATCTGTTCCGTGTGGCCGCCGCGTCCACCGGTGCCGTGTTCATCGCTCCCCTGCTGTGGGGCATGAGCCCCGCGTTCGCCGATGAGGTCGGCCGGGAGCACCAGGGGACGGTGGCCGCGTCGGCCCCGGAACCGGGCCGAGCGGTGCTGGACATCGAGCAGGCGGTGGACAACGCCCTGCTCGGCCAGGACCCGCTTGCCGGCCAGGACCTCGGTGTGGAGACGGTGCTGAAGTCGGGAAAGCCCGTATACCCGTATCCGCCCGAGGAGCACCCGAAGCCCGAGAAGCCCAAGCCCGAGAAGCCGAAGCCCGAGAAGCCGAAGCCCGAGAAGCCGAAGCCCGAGAAGCCCAAGCCGGGTAAGCCGGGGGAGCCTGGCAAGCCGGGTAAGCCCGGGGAGCCCGGGGAGCCTGGTAAGCCCGGGGAACCCGGTAAGCCCGGCAAGCCCGGCAAGCCCGGGGAACCCGGCAAGCCCGGGGAACCCGGTAAGCCCGGGGAACCGGGGAAGCCGGGCAAGCCTGGTAAGCCGGGGGAGCCTGGTAAGCCCGGGGAGCCCGGTAAGCCTGGTAAGCCGGGGGAGCCTGGTAAGCCCGGGGAGCCTGGTAAGCCGGGCAAGCCGGGTAAGCCCGGGGAGCCGGGTAAGCCTGGTAAGCCGGGGGAGCCTGGCAAGCCCGGGAAGCCGGGCAAGCCTTGCAAGCCCGGGGAAGAGGGACCGTGGAAGCCCGGTAAGCCTTGCAAGCCCGAGCACCCGAAGCCGGAGCACCCGAAGCCGGAGCACCCGAAGCCGGAGCACCCGAAGCCGGAGCACCCGAAGCCCGAGCACCCGAAGCCCGAGCACCCCGTGCTCGCGCAGACGGGGGCCTCGATCGCCATTCCGGCGGTGGGGGGTCTGTTGACCGCCTTGGCCGGTCTCGGAGCCATGATCCTCGGGCGTCGTCGTCGGGTCGAAGAGGACCGTGGTTGAGCTGAACCCGTGATGTGACCCGCTACGGACGGGCCCGCACCTCTCAGAGGGCGGGCCCGTTCTCGTGTGACTCCGAAGGTACGCTTCCCAGGCGGTCGGGCCGCAGGCCTACGACCGGGTGGTGAGGGTGAAGGTGGCCCAGGTGTGGGTGCCCAGGTCTCCGAAGGGGCAGACGGGTGAGTATCCCCAGGCTGTGGACGACTCCTGCACCATCAGCAGTCCGCGTTGGCCTTCGGCCCGCTCCCACTCGTCGGGGGTGCGTGTCGTGGGGATGCGGGGCACGGTGCCGCCGAGGCCGTCGTCGGTGAACCCCAGGGTGAGGGAGCGGTCCCCGACCAGCCACAGGGTACGGATGACCGCTCCGTCGTGGTCGGTGCCTGAGGCGGTGTACCTGACGCAGTTGGCGAACAGTTCGCTGCCGCACAGCACCAGCGTGTCGGCCACGCCGGGGTCGAACCCTGTCAGGTCGGCGGTCAGCTCGCGGCGCACCCGGGACAGCTCGCGCAGCTCGCCGGGGTAGAGGCGGTGGGTCCAGGTCCGGGTGGGCCTCATACGACCACCGCCGCCTTGCTTTCCTGCTGGGCGATCCACACGCGGGTGAGTGCGGCCAGGTCCTCGAAGGTGACCGGGGGCGGGGTGGGCGCGAGCAGATCCCCCTCGGGGAGCCTCGGCTCGGGCGGACGCGGCGCGGAGGCGAGCGGTCCGGCCGGGCGCGTCTCGGGGGTGTGGGGTGCGGCCGGGCGCCCCTCGGGGGCGTGGGCCTTGGGGGTGCGGGGTGCGCTCCACCGGTGCAGGCGTGCGGTCGCCTCGGCCTGGACACGGGCCTGGACGCGGGCCTGTTCGTGGGCGGTGTAGTAGGGCCGCACGAGCGGCAGCTCCTCGGCCGGGAAGACCTCGCGGGGCGGGTGCAGGCGTGATTCCGACAGGTGCGGGGCGGCCGGGGGTGAGGGCCGGGTCGCGGGTCGGGGGTTCTGGGCGTAGCGGCGGACCCGGGTGGAACGGCGGCGGGTGTGACGGCCGCGGGAAGGGGACAGCAACGCTCCGAACAGGGCGAAGACAGCCCTGAGGAGCGCGGCACTAGACTGGCGCACGCTGGCAATCCGATCGTTAACTGGGAAGTTGCTGGCCACGACCCCGGGCGCTAGCAAGCGTCGCGGGGTCACTTGTTGATTTGTCGTTGGCCAGATTAGGGCACACGGGTTCGAGAAGGGAAGCTTTTCTCCGAAGTCGTCGAGGGAGGTTTCACGCGATCGGGTTCCCTCGGTTCACGCCGTGCGCGGGCTGTCCGATAAGCCCTTTTTATTCTTCCGTTGTATTTGAGGACAAATGCTAAAAAAGTGGACGCGCCGACCAATCGACACGCCCACTTCTCGCCTTGCGGACACGACTACTTCGTCAGCCGGTCCAGGAAGGTCCCCAGGTTCTCCACGATCCGATCGACCTTCTCTTCGACCGTCAGCGTCTCCTCGAATCGCCCGCCCGGTTCCGGCTGCTTGAGCCCGCGAGCGTACAGCGAACACGCGAAGTCCGAGCACATGCGCAGACCGATCGTGTTCCCCTCGCGCCCCGCCTTCCCCACGCGCGGAGCCACCATGAGCCCCACTCCCGGACCCTGGCGACTGGTCACGCACACCGAACAAAGACTGCGCCGGGTCCCGTTGGCCGCCACGCTCAGCCGGAGCGCCACCCCCACCAGTCCGTCGCCGCGCTCGGCGATCAGATAGGCGCGTTCGTGGGCGGTCGGGTCCCGCCACCCGAAGAAGTCCAGGTTCTCCCACGGTCGGGCGTCCAGCTTGGGGATCGTCAGCCGCTTGGCCTCGCCCTTGGAACAGTTGACGAACGAGTCGCGGATCTCGTTCTCGGTGATGGGAATCATTCCGTCGACGCTAACAGCGCCTCTCCTCGGTCGGCAATGGGATTGGTCCAGGGTGTCCGCACTGGTCCGAGGATCGCGCAGCGATCCCATGCTCGGTGGCCGGGTCGAGGTGGGTCCCCGGCCCGGTCACCTCCGCACGCCGGAACGCGTCCACGCAGGGGTCGTCATCGTGGTGCTCGATGGTGTACATCCGTCCGCCGAACCCCGGCCGTGTCCCCGTGCCCCGACCGTACGGCGGTCGGAGGCCGACGCGGTGCCCCGCCCCTCGGGCCGTTCACCCACGACCCCGGTAACGCCCCTGGAGTTCCGCACCGCCACGATGTCCCCCGCGTGCTCCCCGCGATGTGACCGTCGGAGAGCCCCGAGCCGAGGACCGCACCGGCCCTCGTCCGCCCACGTTCTCGCGTCGTCAGTCCGCGGAACCCGGGCGCACGATCATGAGCACGACGACCGCCGCCCACAGCAGGTTGTAGAAGCCGCTGTACATGGACAGCCGGCTCAGGGCGGCCTTCTCGCCGGGTTCGCGCAGGGCCTCGCGCTGGCGGGGGTGGATCTGCCAGGGCAGCAGGACGCCGGCGGCGGCGGTGAGGATCATCGCCACGGTGACCCACGTTTCGCTCATTCGTCCTTGGACGAGGGCCAGGGCGATCCCCACCACGGGCACCGTGATGCCGATGAGCGCGTAGACCCGGGTGATGCGGTGCAGGACGAGCGCCGTGCTCCGGTTCCGCTCGTCGGCTGGCTCCGCCCCGAGCGGTCCGATGGGCGTCCCGGCGGGAACGGCGATCGGCGCGTAGCGGGGGAAGAGGCTGGTGGCGACGGCCGAGCCGCCGACGAACACGATGCCGGCGAGTACGTGGATCGAGAGAAGGAGATCTTCCATGGACGGCTCCTCGAATGCCTGAGTGACCTTCAGCAAGGCTGAAGCTTAGGGCATGCTTCAGCCATGCTGAAGGTGGGGTGGGTCTCAGCTCCGGGTGATCCCGGAGAAGGCCGCGCGGATCGCCGTGCCGACCTGGTGCCGGATCGGGTCCGCCTCCGGGCCGAACAGCCGCTCGTCGATCCGGGCGATCTCCCGTCCGGCCCGCTCCAGGAGTCGCTTCCCCTCCGGGGTGATCTCGATGGTCGAGGCCGCCCCCGGGCGGGCGGTCAGGTCGCGCACCCAACCCGCGGCCACCAGGGCCTTCACGGCGGTGTGCGCGCTCTGCACGGTGATCCCCGACATCCGCGCCAGTTCACTGAAGGAGATGCCGGGCACCCCGGAGATGTGACCGAGCAGGCCGAGACGGGCGACCGTCAGGTCGAGCGGGGCCAGGGCGGCGCCGAGTTCGCTCTCCACCTGGCGGGCCAACGTCAACACGATGATGGAGGTGCTCGACGCGGGCGGCTCGGGGCGGCTGTTCTCGGTGCTCACCGGTCCAGTCTCCCCCATCGCCGGTCGGCCGGTCGATCTGTCGACACGTCGCCGTGGCGATGTGTCGCCGTGGTGACGCGTCGACCTTCCCCGGGCACCCGGCGGGGACGCCTTCTCGGCGGGAGCGACGGCCCCAAGGCCGCGCCCGCCGGCCCGGCCCCCGCGGAGCCCTCGCCGCCGCTCCGCCCCTCGGGCCCTCCTCCGCGTCCTCGGCCCTTCCTTCCGTGCCGTCGGCCGGGCCGCCCCACGAGCCGCCGCACCTGCGACGCCTGCCTGACGGTGTTCGTATACTCACCGACCGTTCGGTCAGTTCATGTGGTCTGATCAGGGATAAGTCTGCACAGGTATTCAAAATGCCGTAGATCACATGGCATAGTGTCCTGGGGCTCGTGACCTCTCTGTCGGCGCATCCGTCCTGTGCCGATTCGCGTCCTTCGGGCGCGGGGCACGGGCCCTGACGTGACCGACTCCCCGGTCGGCAGACATTACGGAGCAGCAATGGCAACATCCGACGCCACGGCCTCGGGGTCCGCCCCCCTGGACACCAAGGAACGGCGCAAGGTCCTCGCCGGGACCATGGTCGGCACCACCATCGAGTGGTACGACTTCTTCATCTACGCGCAGGCCGCGGGTCTGGTCCTCGCGCCCCTGTTCCTCGCGCCCATGGCCGAGTCCAACCCCGGCCTGGCCCAGGTGCTGTCCTTCGCGACCATCGGCATCTCGTTCCTCTTCCGCCCCCTCGGCGCGATCGTCGCCGGGCACCTCGGCGACAAGATCGGCCGTAAGAAGGTCCTGGTCGCCACCCTCGTCCTGATGGGCGTCGCGACCTGCCTGATCGGTCTGCTGCCCACCTACGCCCAGATCGGCGTGGCCGCCCCGGTCCTCCTCATCATCCTGCGCATCCTCCAGGGCTTCTCCGCGGGCGGTGAGTGGGGCGGCGCCGCCCTCATGTCGGTGGAGCACGCGCCGGTGGACAAGCGCGGTTTCTTCGGCGCCTACCCGCAGATCGGCGTGCCCTGCGGCATGATCCTCGCGACCTTCGTCGTGTGGCTCATCACCACCGTCATCGGCCCGGACGCCTTCCTCGAATGGGGCTGGCGCATCCCGTTCCTGCTGTCCTTCCTGCTGATCATCGTCGGCCACCTCATCCGCAAGTCCGTGGAGGAGTCCCCGGTCTTCAAGCAGATGCAGGAGCGCCGCGCCGAGTCCTCCGCCCCGCTGGGCTCGCTGTTCCGCAACAACACCAAGGAGGTCGTGCTCGCCGCGCTGATCTTCCTCGCCAACAACGCGGCCGGCTACCTCGTCATCGCCTTCGTCGCCACCTACGCCTCGACCGCCCTGGGAATGGAGCGCGGCCCGGTCCTCCTGGCCACCACCCTGGCCTCCTTCGGCTGGCTCATCTCGACCCTGTACGGCGGCTGGGTCAGCGACCGCTGGGGCCGGGTGCGCACCTTCCAGATCGGCTTCGTCCTGCTCGCCGTGTGGGCCGTGCCGATGTGGCTCATGATCGACACCGCCAACATCCTGTTCTACTTCGCGGGCGTCTTCGTCTTCTGCCTGACCCTGGGGCTGAGCTACGGCCCCCAGTCGGCGCTGTACGCGGAGATGTTCCCGGCCGAGATCCGCTACTCCGGCGTCTCCATCGGCTACGCCCTGGGCGCGATCCTCGGCGGTGCCTTCGCCCCGATGATCGCCCAGCTCCTGCTGGAGAACACCGGCATGTCCTGGACGATCGGCGCCTACATCGTGGGCGCCGCGGTGATCTCGTTCATCGGCGTCTCCCTGGTCAAGGAGAACATGGGCGTGGACCTGCACGCCGAGGGCGTCGGCGAGGCCCGCAAGGCCTCCTGACCCCCGTTCCCACCGAGGGCGGTACGGCGACTCGTCGCCGTACCGCCCTGTCGCCCTGTCGCCCCGCCGCCTTGTCGACATAGGGTCGTGTCGACGGCCGTGGGAGCGCTCTCATGGCCCGACCCCCAGCGGCTCCGCGAACGAGAGGTGACACCGTGTTCACCGACATGACCTGGCTGAACGAACCCCCGTCCTGGCGGGTGGAGGACGACGGATCCCTCACCGTGGTCACCGCCGACGGCAAGGACTTCTGGCGGCACACCCACTACGGGTTCGTCCATGACGACGGTCACTTCCTGTACACGGAGGTCAGCGGCGACTTCGTCCTCCAGGCGACCTTCAACGGCGACTACGGGAAGCAGTACGACCAGGCCGGGCTCATGCTGCGGGCCGACGAGGAGAACTGGATCAAGACGGGGACCGAGTTCGTCGGCGGCGGGCTCAACGTCAGCTCCGTGGTGACCCGGGGCCACTCCGACTGGTCCGTGGTCTCCCTCCCCCGGCGCGGCGGCGCGTTCCCCGATCTGACGATCCGCGTCATCCGCACCGGTGAGGCCGTCAACGTCCAGTACCTGGACGGGTGGGGCACCTGGCGGCTGCTGCGCCTGGCCCATCTGCCGCTGGGCGAGACCTGCCTGGCCGGTGTCATGTGCTGCTCGCCCGAGCGGGAGGGGTTCCGGGCCGTGTTCCGCGACCTGTCGATCTCCTCGGACGTCCCCGAGGACGAGCACACCTGATCCCGGGAACGCGGAAGGGGCGGGTCGGCGAGGGAGGAGCGCCGACCCGCCCGAGCGGGGGATGGGGAGGGGGTCAGGTGATGGTGCCGCGCACGCCCGAGATGACCTCGGAGCTCCACATCATCGAGATGTGCTCCAGGCAGCCGGTCCGGATGTTGTTCGCGCCGGACAGGGAGGTGCTGGACGTCGGGGAGATGACGACGTCGCACGGCGACCGGAAGGTCGTGTAGACCGTCGGGCCCGGGGTGGGGTTCCCGGAGTTGAGCTCGTTCAGGAACGACGACCCGTGCCGCATCTCCTTGCACGGGGTGATGAGCGACGGGCACAGGCCGGCGACGTTCGTCCCGTTGTTGGGACCGCCGATGGAGATCCACCGGTCGACCTTCTGCGCGCCGCCCAGGTTCTTGATGTACCAGCGGGAGGACAGGCCGCCCATGGAGTGGGAGACCAGGTGGACCTTGTCGACCCCGTGCTGGGCGCGGACCCCGTCCACGTAGGAGGCGAGCTGCCCGGCGATGGTCTTGTTGGAACGGGCCCAGTCGTAGGAGAAGACGTGCAGTCGGTCCTGCGGGTAGCCGGAGGAGACCAGGCTGCCGCGCATGGTCGACCACTGCTCACCCTTGCCGGCGAAACCGTGGATGAAGATCACGGGGGTCTGGGGGGCTGCCGCGGCGGGCGCGGCCTGGGCGAAGGAGAGGACGACGGCCAGGACGAGGCCGCTCAGGACGGCGATCAGACGCTTCATGGGGGCTCCGGATCTGCGGGGGGATCTGGAGCGAGTGTGTGGCACGGGTCACTGTGCGCGCATCGGCTGAATCGCCGGTCCCTTTACTTCTTCTTAACTCGTGGGTAACTTTTTATGCGTGACCAGAGTGCCCCCCACTGTCACCGCCCCGTCCGGACGTGAGCGCGAACTCGCCGCCGTGCGCCGTCTGCTCCACGCGGCCCGGTCCGGGCGCAGTGACGCCCTCCTCGTGACCGGTGGGCCCGGCTCGGGGAAGAGCACCCTGCTGGCCCACGCCGTCACCGAGGCCGCCGACCTCACCGTCCTCTACGCCCGAGCGGTTCCGGAGGAGAGCGACCTGGCCCACGCCGGTCTGCACCAACTCCTGCGCACCGTGCTCCCCTATCTGCCACGGCTGCCCGCCGCCCAACGCGAGGTCTTGGACGAGGCCCTGTGCCTGGGACGGGACGACCGGCCCTTCCCGCTGGCGGCCGCCGCGCTGGCCCTGCTCACCGAGGCCGCCGCCGAACACCCCCTGCTGGTGTGCGTCGACGACCTCCACCTCATGGACAGGTCCTCCCGGCAGGCCGTCGCGTTCGCCGCCCGCCGGTTCTCCGTGGAAGGCGTCGCGACCCTGCTCACCGCCGACGCCGACGTCCTCGGCGATCTGGCCGGCCCCGTCCGACTGGCCCTGTCCCCCCTGCCCGACCGGGTCCTCTCCGGCCTCCTCGACGAGCGGGCCCCGCACCCGCTCGCCGCCGGGGTCCGCGCCGACCTGGTCGCCGCCGCCCGGGGCAACCCCCGGGCCGCCGGAGAACTCGCCGACGCGCTCACCCCGGGACAGGCGTGCGGTGACGCGCCCTTGGGCGAGCCGCCCCGTTCCCACGGGCCCCTCACCGACACCTGCGCGCGACTCCTGCGCTCCCTGCCCGCCGACACCCGGCACCGACTGCTCCTCATGGTCCTCGACGAGACCGCCGAGCATCACGACCGGGCCGAAGGCGCCGGCCTGGAGCCCGGGGACCTCGAACCCGCGGTGGCCGCCGGACTGGTCCGCCACGAGGCCGGACGCCCCGTGCCGGCGCACCCCCTGGTCCGCACCGCCTGCTATCACCGCTCCCCCCTCGGCGAACGCCACGCCGCCCACCGGGCCCTGGCCGACCTGTACGCCGACCTCCCGGCCGTCGCCGCCCGGCACCGGGCCGCGGCCGTCGCGGGCACCGACCCCGTCCTGGCCGCCGAACTCACCGCGATCGCCCGGAACACCACCGAGCACGCCACCGCCGCACTCCTGTGGGAGCGCGCCGCCGAGCTCACCCCCACCACCGCTGCGCCGAGCGGATCCCGGTCCGCCGGAACCGTGCGCGAGGCCGGGTCCGTGGCCGCACGGCCCTCCGGGCGCGCCGCCGAACCCGTCACCACGACCGGCGGCACCGTCCGCGAGGGCCGGAGTCCAGCGATCGGCGGGAGGAGCCCCACGACCGACGGCACCGTCCGCGAAGGCCGCGGTCCCGCGACCGCCGAGGACCGGATCGGCGCGAAGATCCGCGAGGACCGTTTCCTGATGGCCGCCCGGCACGCCTGGCTCGCCGGCGACCACCGGCGGGCCCGACGGGACGCCCACCGGGCGGGCGACGTCGCCGACCCCTTCGCCGCCCAGATGGACCTGCGCGCCGGCGTGGCCATCGACGCCTTCCACCGTCTCTCCGCCGCCGCCGAACGCCTGGCCGACCACGACCCCTCACGCGCCCTCGAACTCTTCCACCACGCCGGGGAGGCCGGCTGCCTGGCCGGCGACCACGACCGCTACTTCGCCACGGCGGCCCGCGCCCGAGCCCTCGCGGAGCGGGCCGACTCCCCTCGTGACCGCGTCCTCCTCGACTACATGGCGGGCAAGTCCGCGATCTTCCGAGGACGCCACGCCCAAGGGGTCGACGCCCTGCGCCGGGTCCAGGTCGCGGCCGACCACCTGGGCGAACCCGACGTGCTCGTCCTCGGCGTCATCTCCGGGCTGCTGTGCGGCGATCACATCCGGACCAGGGCCCTCGCCGGCCGGGCCGTCCTCATCGCCCGCCGCACCGGGGCCGCCGCCCTCGTCCCCCAGGCCCTGGAGTTCCTCACCTACGCCGAACTCTGGTTCGGCCGCCTGTCCCTGGCGGAGGAGAGCGCCACCGAGGGGTTGCGCACCGCCCTGGCCACCGGGCAGGAGAACTGCGCCGGCCACCACCGGGCGGCGTTGGCGTTCGTCGCGGCCATCCGGGGAGAGGAGGAGACCTGTCGGGGGCTGGCGGGAGCCGCCCTGGCCACCGCCGAGGCGCACGACGTCGGCCTGCCCGCGGCACTGGCGTCCTGGGCGCTGGCCCTGCTCGACCTGGGTGCCGGCCGGGCCCGTGAGGCCGCCGTGCGGCTGCGCGCCCTGACCCGCTCCGGCCCCGGACGGAGCCACGCGGCGGTGCGGCTGCTCCTCACCCCGCACCTGGTGGAGGCCGCCGTGCGCGGCGGCCTGGACGCGCGTGTCGACGCCGGTGTCGCCACACTCCACGCCTGGGCGGAGGCCACCGACAACGACACCGCCCGCGCCCTCGTGGCGCGTTGCCGGGGACTGCTCGCCGACGGAGACCGGGCCCAGGAGGACCTGTTCCGGGCCCTGGAACTGCACACCTCCGGCTACTGCGACTTCGAGCAGGCCCGCACCCGGCTGCTCCTGGGCACCCGGCTGCGCCGGTCGCGCCACCCGGGGTCGGCCCGTGAGCACCTCACCGAGGCCCGGGAGATCTTCGAGCGCCTGGGCGCCGCGCCCTGGGCCGCTCAGGCCGCCGCCGAACTGCGCGCGGCGGGCGGGGCCGTGAGCGGTGTGGAGACGCGCCTGTCCGACCTGAGCCCGCAACAGCTGCGCATCGCCCGTCACGTCGCGGACGGGGCCACCAACCGGGAGGTCGCGGCGCGGATGTTCCTCAGTACCCGCACCGTCGATCACCACCTGCGCAACATCTACTCCAAGCTCGGCATCCGCTCCCGGGTGGAGTTGTCCCGACTCATCGACCGTCCGGCGTTCGCCGACTGATCCACCTGTCGGTGAACGGGCATGTCGACACCACGCCACGTCGCCCGATCGATGTTTCACGTGAAACCCCGATCGGGACACGGGCTCGGAATGCGGGGTCGGCCCGCGCGTCGTGGGGCATGATTCCGGAGACCGCTCCCTCTGGAAAGGCACCACGGTGTTCCACCTGCCAGGATCGCCCTCCGACCTGCCCCATCCCGAGATCCTCTGGTCCCGGGCCGGTGCGTACGCGGCGATCTGCGCCGGCCTCGGACTGCCCCACTGCGTGCCCGAGCGCGGCGCGGTCCACTTCTCCCTGATCCTGGGTTCCCGCTTCTGCCTGGCCCGCGTGTCCGACGGCCGGTTCCTCCTCATCGGCGAGGACCGGGACAGTGCGGCCGCCCAGGGGCGGGACCGGCCGATCGACCCCTTCGGCGGAGCGCCCGACGGGCTCCCCCGGGAGTGGCTCGCCGAACTCCCCCGGCCGGACTTCGTCTACTGGTGGGACGACGGGTGGTCCCGTGCCGACTACCCCGACGACTGGGAGGACGACGGCCTGGCCGCCACCGTCGGCTGGTGCGCCGACCTGGACCGCTTCACCGAATGGGTGGCCCTCACCGCCCTGAACGCGGACGACGTCGGGTCCGCCCGTACGACCGTCGCCGACCTCGCGGCCCAGGCGGAGCAGCGCTCCCTGGACACCGGGATCCTCGCAGTGGTCCTCGGGTACTCCGCCCGCCCCGACGTCGACGTCGCGGCGGGCATGGCCATCGCCCGCCGTCTCGGGCTCACGGGTGAGCAGGAGCCCGAGACGCTCCCGTCCGGCCGCTCCCGACCGGTGGGCGGAGACCACCCCGTCATCGGCCGCCGCAGCCTGTCCCTGCTCATCGGCGACGCCATGCGCGCGGCCGGGGAACTACCCGGACGCGGGGACCCCGTCACCGCACTGGCCGCCACCGCCACCCCGCGCGGCCGTGCCGAGAAGGCCCTCGCCGAGGTCTCCGCACTGGCCCGGGAGCACCTGCTCGGCGAGGCCGACCGGCGGGTCCTCGTCTACCGCGCGCCCCACCCCCACGGCCTGGTCCACGACGACCTGGTCCCGATCGCCACCGGTCCCGGCGCGCACGCGATCCTGGAGGGCCTGCGCGTGGACGAGGAGGACCCCGAACGCGGCCGCTGGCTCTTCGCCCGCCTCAACATCACCCGTGACGACGTCGTCCTGGAACGCGCCTACGACCACTGGCCCGCCTGGCTGCCGGGCCCCGTCGACGAGGGGATCCGCGAACTCGGTTTCGCCCATCCCACCGGCGGTCCCGAGGACACGGCCGTGCTCCGGGAGGAGATGCGGCGCCGCCCCCCCGCCTGGCGGCCCGACTGGGCGGGGCTGCTGTCCGAACGTACCGCGTACGCCCCGCCCCGGCCGGGCCCGCCCGGGCGACCGAGCGTGCCGCCACTGCGGATCACCCTGGAGCGCAGGGTCGCCCTCATCGACGAGATCGCCGACCGGATGCGCTTCCCGGCCCGGAACCTGGACTGGTCCCGGTTGCGGCTGACCTACCGGGCCCTGGTGGGATACGCGGGCGGTGAACTCGTCGCCACCCGCGCCGACGGCGACCACGACCTCCCCCTGCCCGAAGGCGTACGCGCCGCCATGGAGGCGCTGCGCTCGGCCACCTACGTCGAAGGGCGGGGCGCCTGGTTCACGGTGGACGTCGTCGTGGGTCGCACCTCCGGGTGGCGCGTCGCCTACGACCGGGACGGCGAACCCGCCTTCTCCATGCCGCCGCGCGCGTTCGATCACGCCCTCGACGCCCGCTACTTCCCCCGGGACTTCACGAACACGCCGCCGTGGCTGGTGGAGCGGTTGCGCCCGGACGCCCCGTGACGGTGCCGGCCCGGAGGACCGCTCGGGCCGAACGGCGGGGGCCTCCGAGCGCCGGCCCCGGGAAGGCCGCGCCGTGCCCGCGTGCGCGGGGCCACCACCCGGCCGAGGGGACCCGAACGACGGCGAGAACGATCACCCGCCCGACGGCGCGGAGGGCGGCACACCGCCGTGATCGACCGGTGGCGCCGTCCGAACCGGTACCGCGGCCGAGATGAGTGTCGGTACTCATCCGCCGGCCTTCGGCCCCGGCCAGGATGAGCGCATGACGAAGAGAACGCGCTCACTCGCATTCGGTGTCCTCGGCCTTCTGGCCCTCGCCACCACGGCCTGCCAGAACGGATCCGAGGCCTCCCCCGTCGGAGCGGCCGCCCCCACCGAGACCGGCCTCCCCCCGCTCGGGCCGAACGGCGAGGCCCCCTCCGAGCACATGTCGCTGGAAGAGGCCGCACCGTTCCTGGAGGCGCAGGGCCACCACCCGGCCGAGGGGGACCTGAACGGCTACGAGATCGGTCACCTGCCCGACGACGTCGAGGGCACCCCCTACGACCTGGACCACACGGTCTGGCTCGCCGAGAACGGCTTTGTCGCCCCCGACATCCACGAGGTCGAACGCGCGTGGCTGGCCGACAGCATCGAGGTGCATCACCTGGTCGACGACTACGGCGTGGTCCTGGCCGAGCGCGAGGCCGTCGCCGTCTCCTCGTTGTACGTCTCCGTGCTGAGGCGGGACGACTTCACCGATGTCGAGGCCTACCTGGAGGCCACCGACATCCGATTGGAGGAGGAGTTCTCCGACGGCGGTGTCCGGGAGCTGCCGGACGGCGACGGCCACTACAACGGCTCCGTCGCGCTCTTCTCCCCGGAGCCCGGCGTGATCGTCCACCTCTCCTACGTCGACGACGACTACTGGGAGGAGCAGTGGGCGAGCGACGACATGACGGCGGAGGGCGACCCCGAGGAGGTCCTGCGGATCGTCGAGGGCATCACACCGGCCTGACCGGACGCCGGTGCGGACCGGGGCCCGATCCGCACCGGCGTGCGCTTTCGGGCTTCGCGCCGGCCCACCGGGGGCGCTCCGCGCCCTCCGGTCCGCGCGGCGCCTCGTCCCCCTCGTGCCACTCCCGGCAACGGACCCGGCGCATGTTGGGGCGGGGTCGATCACGGTGCTTCGAGGGCTCGGCGTTCGGGCAGGTCGGGAGTGACGCCGAAGGGTCACGGAGGGTGTCGACCACCTGTCCACACGGGGTGGTGTTCCGGGTCACATATCCAGACGATCGGCCACGAAAAGCCGGCTCTTCAACGACGTTTTCTTGATTTCGGCGCGCCTGTGGCGAACATATGGCCACAAACCTCACCATATGTCTGTACACGTCATCTTCGACACATCCGACCTATGGAGGCAGAGGCATGGCCGACGACCGGGACCTGCTCCCCTCCGAGCAGCCGGTGCAGCTGCTCGACGAGTCGGGGAGGCCGGTCGCCGACCCGGCTCTTCCCCTCCCCGACAACGAACGTCTTCTCGCCGCCTACACCGCCCTGGTGATCGGCCGTCGCGTCAACGACCAGGCCGGCGCCCTCGTGCGCCAGGGCCGGCTGGCCGTCTACCCCTCCTCGCACGGCCAGGAGGCCTGCCAGGTCGGGGCCGCGCTCGTCCTCGGCGAGAACGACTGGCTGTTCCCCACCTACCGGGACAGCGTCTCCGTGGTCACCCGCGGCGTCGACCCCGTCGAGGTCCTCACCCTCCTCAAGGGCGACTGGCACGCCGGTTACGACCCCTACGGGCACAAGGTCGCCCCGCAGGCCACCCCGCTCGCCACCCAGCTGCCGCACGCCGTCGGCGTCGCCCACGCCGCCCGCCTGCGCGGCGAGGACACCGTGGTCATGGCCATGTGCGGCGACGGCGCCACCAGCGAGGGCGACTTCCACGAGGCGCTCAACTTCGCCGCCGTCTTCAAGGCGCCCGTCGTGTTCTTCGTCCAGAACAACGAGTACGCCATCTCGGTCCCCCTGGCCCGCCAGACCGCCGCCCCCTCCCTCGCCCACAAGGGCGTCGGCTACGGCGTCAACGGCGAACGCGTCGACGGCAACGACACCGCCGCCGTCCTGGCCGTCCTCGGCCGGGCCGTCGCCGCCGCCCGCGCCGGGGAGGGCCCCCAACTGGTCGAGGCGCACACCTACCGGATGCAGGCGCACACCAACGCCGACGACGACACCCGCTACCGCAGCCCCGACGAGGTCGACCCGTGGGTCGCGCGCGACCCGCTCGCCCGCATGGAGGCCCTCCTCAAGCGCAAGCGCGTGCTCACCAAGGCCCGTCAGACGGAGATCACCGAGCGGGCCGAGGCCGTCGCCGCCGCCATGCGCGAGGGCATCTCCCGCGACACGGACCCCCACCCCTCCGAGCTGTTCGCCCACGTGTACGCCGAGCCGACCCCGCAGCTGAAGGAGCAGGCCGCCTTCCTGGCCGACGAGCTGAGCAGAGAGAGCGACTGACCCATGGCGACCGATACCACCAAACTCACCATGGCCCAGGCGCTCAACCGGGCGCTGCGCGACGCCATGGCCGAGGACGACACCGTGTACGTCTTCGGTGAGGACGTCGGCCCCCTCGGCGGTGTCTTCCGCATCACCGACGGCCTCACCGCCGAATTCGGCGAGGACCGCTGTTTCGACACGCCGCTCGCCGAGGCCGGCATCGCCGGTCTGGCCGTCGGCATGGCGATGAACGGGATGCGCCCCGTCATCGAGATGCAGTTCGACGCCTTCGCCTACCCGGCGTTCGAGCAGATCGTCAGTCACGTCGCCAAGCTCCGGAACCGCACCAGGGGCCGGGTCGCGATGCCCATCGTCATCCGCGTCCCCTACGCGGGCGGCATCGGCGGCGTCGAGCACCACTGTGACTCCTCCGAGGCGTACTACGCCCACACCCCCGGCCTGAAGGTCGTCACCCCCGCCACCCCGGTCG
This sequence comes from Nocardiopsis sp. N85, assembly GCF_028882275.1. Classification (GTDB taxonomy): domain Bacteria; phylum Actinomycetota; class Actinomycetes; order Streptosporangiales; family Streptosporangiaceae; genus Nocardiopsis; species Nocardiopsis lambiniae. Next base: position 27,432 of record NZ_JARBUT010000013.1, on the reverse strand, counting down.
ACGCCTACCACCTGCTGCGCGACGCCATCGCCTCCGACGACCCCGTCGTGTTCATGGAGCCCAAGAAGCTCTACTGGGCCAAGGAGGAGTTCGACCCCGCCGCGTCGCGTCCGGGCATCGGCACCGCCGTGGTGTGCCGTCCCGGCACCGACGCCACCCTCATCGCCTACGGGCCCTCCGTGCCCACCGCGCTGGAGGCCGCCGAGGCCGCCGCGCAGGAGGGCCGCAGCCTCCAGGTCGTGGACGTGCGCTCCCTCGTGCCGTTCGACGACGAGACCGTGTGCGCGGCGGTGCGTTCCACCGGCCGGGCCGTCGTGATCGCCGAGGCCTCCGGGTTCGCGAGCGTGGCCTCGGAGATCGCCGCCCGGGTCACCGAGCGCTGCTTCCACTCCCTGGCGGCCCCGGTCCGCCGGGTCACCGGGTTCGACATCCCGTTCCCGCCGCCGAAGCTGGAGCGCCACCAGCTGCCGAGCGTCGACCGGGTCCTCGACGCGGTGGACGACCTTCAGTGGGAGGACGACCAGTGACGATCCACGTCTTCGAACTGCCCGACCTGGGCGAGGGCCTCACCGAGGCCGAGGTGGTCAAGTGGCTGGTCGCCGTCGGCGACACCGTGACCGTCGACCAGCCGGTCGCCGAGGTGGAGACCGCGAAGTCGATCGTGGAGGTGCCCACCCCCTACGCCGGCGTGGTCCACGAACTGCACGGTGCCGAGGGAGAGGTGCTCGCCGTCGGCGGTCCGCTGATCAGCGTCGCCGACGACGCCGTCGTGGAGTCGGTGACGCCCGCCGCCCCGGCGTCGGCGGACGGCGAACGCTACCGGGAGGAGGAGCGCGCGGGCACCGGATCGGGCAACGTCCTCATCGGCTACGGCACCCCGGAGACGGGTGACGGCGGTCGGCGCCGCCGTCGCAAGGGCGCCCGCCCCGCCCCCGCCCCGGTCTCCCCTGCGGTCCCGGACGCGCCCGTGCGTCGGGTGCCGCTGGTGACCTCTCCGCTGGTCCGTCAGATGGCCCGCCAGGCGGGACTGCGCGTCGCCGACCTTCGGGGCAGCGGTCCGGGCGGGCTCATCACCCGCCGTGACGTGGTCGCCGCCATCGAGGCGGACAAGGCCCCGGCTCCGTCCGCGGCGCCCGAGACCGAGGTGCCCGCCGTCCCGGCACCGATCGCCGCCGGCGCGGTCGACCCGCGCACCGGGCTGGCCGAGTCCGCCCGTGTGCCGATGAGCGGGTTCCGCAAGAGCGTCGCCGCCGCCCTCTCGCGCAGCCGCAGTGAGATCCCCGAGGCCACCGTGTGGGTGGACGTCGACGCCACCGAACTCGTCCGCCTGCGCGCCGCCCGCCCCGAGGGGCCGGGACTGCTGTCCTACGTCGCCCGGTTCACCGTGGCGGGGTTGCGCGCCTTCCCCGAGCTCAACGGTCTGGTGGACGCCGAACGCGGCGAACTCGTCCAGTACGACGGGATCAATCTGGGCCTGGCCGTGCAGACCGACCGGGGCCTGGTCGCCCCGGCCGTCCTGGGCGCGCACCGGCTCACCACCGCCGAGCTGGACACCGAGGTCAAGCGGCTCACCGCCGCCGCCCGCGCGGGTAAGGCGACCCCGGTCGAGATGACCGGCGGCACGTTCACCCTCAACAACTACGGTTCCCTGCGGGTCGACGGCAGCGCCGCGATCATCAACCACCCGCAGGTGGCCATCCTCGGCATCGGCCGGATCATCGACCGTCCCTGGGTGGTCGACGGTGAGCTGACCGTCCGCAAGATCACCCAGTTGTCGTTCGCCTTCGACCACCGGGTGTGCGACGGCGGAGCGGCGGCCGGGTTCATGCGGATCGTCGCCGACGCCATCGAGGACCCCGCCGGGGCCATCGCCCGCCTGTAGGCGGGGATCCGGAACAGCGCCCCGGAGGGAGTCGGCACCCTCCGGGGCGCCCTCGTGCGCGCGGGCCTCAGACGGCCGGGGCCGCCCGGGACTCGTGGACGAGGACCTCCTCCAGGTACTCGGCCACGGCCCGGCGGTTCTGCTCCAGGCAGCGGATGCGCCGGTCCATACGGTCGATCTCCCCGCGCAGGGTCGCGATCATCTCCGGGGTGGCGTCGGGGAAGTGGATCGACCGGGGCTTGTCCAGACACGGCAGGATCTGTTCGATGATCCGTGTGGGCAGTCCGGCGTCGAGCAGCCCCCGGATCTGGAGGACCCGGTCCACCGTGGCCTCGTCGTAGTCCCGGTAGCCGTTCTGCCCGCGAGCGGGCAGGATGAGGCCCCGCTCCTCGTAGTAGCGCAGCGATCGGCGCGGGGTGTCGGTCAGCTCGGAGAGCTCTCCGATCCGCATGTGTCCCACCTCACGTGACATCTCGTTGGCCCTCACATACGTGTGAGGGTTCGAGCATGACGCCATGACCACCACGGCACAAGACGCCTCCCGGGAGCGGTCGGGGCGGCCGCCCCCGGGCGCACTCCCGGCCTCCCGGCCCTGAACACGACGGGCGCCCCTCGGCGTGAGGCCGAGGGGCGCCGGTGCGTCGACGGGGCGGCTATGCCCGCTCGTCGCCCTTGGCGACCAGGGTGAGGACGTCGTAGGTGGCGACGGCCTCGCCGTCCTGGTCGGTGACCACGGCGTCCCAGCGCACCTCGCCGTACTCGGCGTTGGTGCGCGGGGTGATCTGCTTGGCGGTCAGCGTCACCTTGATGACCGCGTCCTCCTTCACCGGGGTGAGGAAGCGCAGGTGGTCGACACCGAAGTTGGCCAGCACCGGGCCCGGTGCCGGGTCGACGAACAGGCCCGCGGCCAACGACACCACCAGGTAGCCGTGCGCCACGATCCCGCCGAACAGCGGGTTGGCGGCCGCGGCCTCCTCGTCGGTGTGGGCGTAGAAGGTGTCACCGGTGAACTCGGCGAAGTGGTCGATGTCGGCGCGGGTCACGACGCGCTCGGCCGACTCGATGGTGTCGCCGATCCGAAGCTCGGCGAGGTTCTTGCGGAAGGGGTGGACGTCGTCCGTGTTCCGCTTCGACCCCGTGGTCCAGTGGCCGGTGATCGCGGTGAGCATGTCCGGCGAGGCCTGGACCGCGGTGCGCTGCATGTGGTGCTTGACGCCGCGCACACCGCCCATCTCCTCGCCGCCGCCGGCGCGCCCCGGACCGCCGTGCACCAGGACGGGCAGCGGCGAACCGTGGCCGGTGGACTCCTTGGCGTCGTCCCGGTTCAGGACCAGGACGCGGCCGTGCCACGGGGCGACGCCCAGCACGACCTCGCGGGCGACGTCGGCGTCGTTCGTGACCAGGGAGCCCACCAGGGATCCCCGACCGCGCGCGGCCAGTTCGATCGCCTCGGACACCGAGCCGTAGGTGATGACGGTGCTGACCGGACCGAACGCCTCCACCTCGTGCGGCTCCCGCGCGCCCGGCTCGGCGCGCAGCAGGATCGGCGACATGAACGCGCCGGACCCGGCGTCGGCGCCCACGACCTCGACGTGCTCGGGGTCGCCGTAGACGAGTTCACCGGAGGTGCGCAGGGCCTTGACCGCCTTGCGGACCTCGTCGCGCTGGGCGAGGGAGACCAGGGCGCCCATGCGGGTCTCGGGGTGATCGGCGGCACCCACCACGACCTTGGCCAGGCGGCCGGTGATCGCCTCGATCACGGCGTCGGCCATGGTCTCGGGGACGATGACGCGGCGGATGGCGGTGCACTTCTGGCCCGCCTTGACGGTCATCTCCGTGACGACCTGCTTGACGTACAGATCGAACTCCGGGTCCTCGACGGTGACGTCGGGGCCCAGGATCGAGCAGTTGAGGGAGTCGGCCTCGACGTTCAGTTGCGCGCCGCCGCTCACCACGTTCGGGTGGTTGCGCAGGATCGCGCCGGTGGCGGCCGAACCGGTGAATCCCACGATGTCCTGGGCGCCGAGGTCGTCGAGCAGGCCGCGATGACCGGCGACGAGGAGCTGGAGGGAGCCCTCGGGGAGGATCCCCGACTCGATGATCCGGCGGACCACGGCCTCGGTCAGGTAGGCGGTCTGGGCCGCGGGCTTGACGATGCTCGGCAGGCCGGCGATGAAGGCGGGGGCGAGCTTTTCGAGCATGCCCCACACGGGGAAGTTGAACGCGTTGATCTGCACCGCCACGCCGGGGCGGGAGGTGTACACGTGCTGACCCACGAAGGTGCCCTCGCGGCTCAGCCGCTCCAGGGGACCGTCGAGGATGACCGTTGAGTTGGGGAGTTCGCGGCGGCCCTTGCTGGAGAAGCCGAAAAGGGTGCCGAAGCCGCCGTCGATGTCGACGGCGCTGTCGCGCTTGGTCGCGCCGGTCCGGTACGAGAGGGCGTAGAACTCGTCCTTGTGGCCCATGAGGTGCTGCGCGAGGGCCTTGAGCAGGTTCGCGCGCTGGTGGAAGGTGAGCGCGCGGATCGCCGGGCCGCCGACGCCGCGGGCGTACTCGACCATGGCGGAGATGTCGGGGCCGTTCTGCGACAGGCGGGCGACGGTCTCGCCGGTGTTCGCGTCGGCGAGGGGCTCGCCCTCGTCGGTGGGGGTGAACCACGATCCCAGTGCGTAGCTCTCCAGTACTTCGGACACCTGACGGTCCTCTCCTCGGGCTGTGGGTCTTCCCGCACAGTATTACAGACCGATCGTTCAGTAAATAGTGCGCGAGGCTCGGAACCCGTGTCCACCTGCGTTTTCCCACCATGTGGACATGTGGACATGTGGAGAGGGCACCTTGTCGACACATCGAGGAGGGGCGGGACGAACCAGGGACACGCGGCGGAAGAGCGGAAGGGAGGCGAGGGGACACGAAGGGAGACCGGTGCGCACCGGTGACGGCGCAGACCCCGGGGGAGTGCGCGCGGTTCCTCGCCCTGTGCCACGACGCCGACACGGGCATACCGCTCCACCACGGGATCGTCACGGTGGAATCGGATACGGAGCAGCCCGAAGGGGTGCGACCCCCGAGGGTCGACCACTACGCGGTGCCGGTGGAGTCGGCCCGGGCGGCGGAGGTCGAGGACCGGCCCCGGCCCGGGTGGTCGCGCATGGCGTGGTCTCGTCCACAGCCTGTGGACGAGACAACGCCCCTCCCCTGCCGGGACGAGCGGGCCTGTTGTTACCGTGTGCCTCCCAAGCCGACCGCATCTCCGGGAGAGACCATGGCCCACGTGACGAAGATCCTCGTGGTCATCGGACTCGCGCTCGCCTTGGGCGGACTCGCCCTCGGCTCGGTCCCCGTCAACCACCGGGGCATCGACTGCGCGTCCTCCTTCGCCCGGTACCCCAACGAGGACGACGGGTGCACCGAGATCCGCTCCCAGCACGTCCCCTGGGCTTGGGCGCTGATGACGACGGGCGTCGTCATCGCGTTCGGCTCGATCCTGGTCGACCCCCGGTTCGGTGCCAAGGCCACGCCCAAGCGACGCAAGACCGACAAGGCCTGACCGCTCTCCCGGTCCGGATCCGGCGCGGGGTCAGCGCTGGGCCAGGGCGATGACCTCCGCGCCCGGCAGGGACGCCACCAGCTTGCCCGGCACCCACAGCTTCGACCGGCGCAGACCGCTGCCCACCACCACGTTCGGGGTGGCCGCCACCGCCTCGTCCACCAGGATCGGCCACCCCTCCGGCAGCCCGAACGGGGTGATCCCCCCGTACTCCATCCCCGTCGACCCGGTCGCCTCGGCCATGGCCGCGAACGACGTCTTGCGCGCCCCCAGGTGGCGACGCACCACACCGTTGACGTCCGCCCGGTCGGTGGCCAGGACCATGCACGCCGCGTAGGTCACCTCACCGCCCCGCTTGGCGGCCACCACCACGCAGTTCGCGCTGGTCTCCAGCGTCATCCCGTAGTGGGCGCAGAACGCCGCGGTGTCGGCCAGCTCCGGATCGATCGGCGCGACCCGGACCTCCGACAGTCCTCGGACCGCCTCGCGGACCGGATCGGCCATCAACCGCGGCTGCTCGTCGGCGTTCGCCCAGTTCAACGTTACGGACATCGACACGCTCCTCTTCTCTGCTCTTCGCCGTCCGACCTAGGGAACCGAGTGCCGTCGCACGATGTCCAGGGCCAGTCCGGCCAGATCGTCCGCCCGGTATCCCGGCCACCCGTGCACCGCCTCCAGGTGCCCCGCGGGGATCCCCGACACCCCCCAGCGGGCGCCCGCCAGGGCCCCCGCGATCGCCGCCACCGTGTCGGTGTCGTTGCCCGCGCGCACGGCGGCGTGTACGGCGGCCACGAACCCCTCCGGGTGCCGGGTGACCGCCGACCACGCCGCCTGGAGCGCGCTCACCACGAACCCGTTGTTCTCGAACGTGCGCGGCGGCGCCCCCTCCGCCTCGTCCAGCCAGGTCTTCCACCGTCCCCGGGCGTCGGCGGGCAACAGTTCCAGCCCGTCGCGGACCCCGTCCAGGGTCCCGTCCAGCACGGCCCGGCGCACCCCCTCGCACCACAGCACGCAGGCCTCCGACGCCAGCGGATCCGCGTGCGTCAAGCGGCTGTAGGCGTCGGCGGCCCGGGCCAGCCCCTCGGGGTCGTGCGGGTAGGCCAGCGCCAACGGTCCGGTGCGCATCAGGGACCCGTTGCCCGCGCTCGGCACCCCCTGCGCGAACAGGCCGGCGGAGTAGGCCGTCATCACCTCGGCGACCTCCGGCCGCCGGAAGGCGTGCCCGGCGCCCCGCATCACGTCGCGGGTCTGGTTGCCGATGTCGGAGGCCCCGCCGTTCGCCCACTCCAGGAAACCGTCGGCGGTCCGTCGCAACGCCTCGGCCGACAGCGGATCGTCGTGGTCGCGCACGGCGTGGGCGATGCACACGGCCATCTGGGTGTCGTCGGAGTACTCCCCCGGCGCGTACGGGCCCAGCCCGCCGCCGATCATCTCCGGTACCCGTCGCTCCGGCAGGGGCGGTCCGAACTCGTAGGGCACGCCCAGCGCGTCCCCGCACGCGGCGCCCACCAGGGCGCCCACGGCGCGATCCTCGATGCTTCCGGTCGGTGGGGTTCGCACGGCGGCCTCGCAATACCCGGGGAAAGAAGGGGGAACGGGGCCGACATTACCGCTTCGGAACCCATGGGAACCGCGGTTCGCCGGCCTCATTCGGCCCCATTGAAGACAGAAAACCCGGGTTTCGGCCCGTACAATTCCGACTCATGGAGACCCCCACCCCCGATCCCCACTCCGGCATCGTTCTGGACGAACGCTACGTCCTCGGTGAACGCCTTCGCAGTGACGCCTCGGGGAGCGCCTACCTGGCCCACGATCGCGCCACCGAGCACACCGTCGTGGTCACCGTCATGCACTCATGGCTGGTCGGGGACCAGGCCGCGGTGCACGCCTTCGAGGGGCGTGCCCAGAACCTGGGCGCCGTCTCCCACCCCGACCTGGCCCGTTTCCTCGGTCACGGCCGCGACGGCGACCGCGTCTACGCGGTCAACGAGTACCTCCCGGGTGAGACCCTCGGGCACGCCCTGGGCGGCGGCGGTCTGCGCTACGCCCCCCACGCCGCGTTGAAGATCGTGGCCTCCGTGCTGGCCGCGCTCGACGCCGCCCACGCCCAGGGACTCGTCCACGGCGGACTCATCCCCGAACGGGTCGTCGTCGACGGCCAGGGCGGCGCCCGCCTCACCGGTTTCCCGCTGCTCTTCGACGACGCCGAGGACGAGGGCCCCGACACCCGGACCGACGTGCGCGCGGTGGGCCTGCTCCTGTACATGCTCATCACCGGCGAACGCGTCGCCTACGACGACGCGCGCCCGCTGCGCCCTTCGGCGGTGGTCGAAGCCCTGACCCCCGACCTGGACATGCTGGTCGCCAACGCGACCGACCCCAACCCCCGCTACCGCCCCCGCGACGCCGGCCAGTACCTCACCCTGGTCGAACAGGTGCTGCGGGCCCTGGACCGCTCGTCGGCCCGGTCCGGGGCCGACGACACCCGACCCATCCCGATCGCCGTGTCGAACGCCCTCGCGGTCCCGTCCGCGGGCACCGTCGCCGTCATCGCACCCGACCGGGTCCCCTTCTGGCGGCGCGTCCCGGTCCTGGTCGGCGCCGGGGTGCTGGTCGTCGCCCTGTTCGCGGCCGGGTGGGCGCTGGTCCCGGCCGAGGCGGAGGCGACCCTGCCCGACGTCACGGGCGTCACCGCCGACGAGGCCGAGGCGCGCTTGGAGGCCCTCGGCCTGAACCTGGCGATCGGCTACCGGGACGACTACCACGACACCATCGACCCCGGTGGGATCGCCGGGAGCGATCCCGGTCCGGGCAGCGTCGTCTCCTCCGGCGACGAGGTCCTGCTGTCGCTGTCCATCGGCCCCAGGTTCGCCCCGGTCCCGGACGTGATCGACGGTAACGAGAACGAGGCCCGCGACACCCTGCGCGAGGCCGGGTTCACCCGCATCGAGGTCGTGCAGGAGCATTCGTCCGAGCGGTTGCCCGGCACGGTCCTGGCCACCGAACCCGAGCCGGGGGCCGAGGGCGACCGCGAGGAGGAGGTCGTCGTCCACGTCAGCGAGGGGATCATCGTCCCCTCCCTGGACGGCATGACCGGCGACGAGGCCGCCGACACCCTCGTCGAGGTCGGGCTCACCCCGGTGACCGTCGAGGAGTACCACGAGACCGTCCAAGACGGCGATGTCAGCGGCCAGGACCCCGAACCCGGGTCGATCCTGCCCGAAGAGGGTCGGGTCACGGTGACCCTCTCGCTCGGCCCCGACCCCGAGGCGGAGGAAGAGGAAGAGGAGGAGGAAGAGGAAGAGGAAGAGGAACCCTCCGAGTCCCCCTCGGAGACCCCGTCCGACGAACAGGTCGACGAGTCCGGCGATGACGATCGGGACGACGGCCGCGACGACGGCCACGGCGGGGGAGGTTCCGGTGGCGGCGGTGGCGGACAAGGGGATTCCTGTTCCGCTCCGTCCTGGGGCCCCGGCACCACCTATGACGCCGGGGACCGCGTGAGCCACCGGGGGCGCGAATACGAGGCCCGTTGGTGGAACCGGGACAGCCCGCCCGACCCCGACGCGGTCTGGGGGCCGTGGTCCGACCTCGGCCGCTGCTGATCACCCGCCGGGGCGCGCGCTACCGGAAGTCGTCGGCGTGGTCGCGCGCCCACTCCTCGAAGGTCAGCGCGGGGCGTCCGAGCACCCGCTCGACGTCCCGCGAGACCGCCTCGGGCCGCTCGATCATCTCCGCCCAGTGCGCCACGGCCGCGTGCGCGAACCCCGGATCGCCGAACACGGCGGTGAGCTCCTCCCGCGCCTCCTCCTCCGGCTGCTCCTCCCAGCGCGCGTCGACACCGATCGCCTCGCCGAGGATCCGCACCTGATCGGTCTGGCTCACCGACGCGGGGCCGGTCATCAGGTGGGCGCGCCCCGCGTGTCCGTCGTCGACCAGCGCCCGTACCGCCACGGCGGCCACGTCGCGTTCGTGCACCAGGGAACGACGGGCCTCCCCGTGCACCGCCCGGACCACACCGGTGCGCACCCGGTCCCGCCAGATCAGTGTGTTCGTCGCCAGGCCGGTCACCCGGAGGAACGTCCCCTCGGCCCCGGATTCGCGAACGGCGTCCTCGACGGCGCCCCACACACCCCGGTCCTCCGGGTCGTCCGCGTCGGCGCCATCGGCGGACAGGTGCACGATCCGGTCCACGTGCCGGCCCAGGGCCTCCACCACCGGACCCGCTCCGTCGGCGGTCAAGCGGGGCCACACCAGGTAGGCGGCGCGGGCGCCCCGAGCCGCGTCCGCCACCGACCCCGGATCGGTGACGTCCCCGATCACCACGTCCACCCCGTCCGGCAGGCCGTGGTCCTCACGGCGCACCAGGGCGCGCACGGGCACGCCCTCGGTCAGCAACCCGGCCACCACATGCCGTCCGGTGTTGCCCGTCGCCCCTGTCACCAGCACGGGTCGTCCCATGGTCGTTCCCCTCTCGGTCACGCGGCCGGATCGTCCGGCCCGTCGGACCCAGCATGGTTCCTCAACAGAAGTTGAGGTCAATGTCGCCGATGGCCGCGCACTCCCCCTGCGATCGCTCCGGGGCGCGGGCGGGGGTCCGCCGCTGCGCCCCGCCCGCTCGCCACCGAACCGAGGAGATCGGCGCGCCCCGCGTCACCCGTCGGGGTCGCGCGCACGAACACCGCGCACGGGTGGCGGGGCCGCCGGGCGCGGGCCCCACCCGCTCGCCACCGAACCCGTGTGGCTTCCCCCTACATCGGTTCGCGGCCGAATGTATGTCACGGGTACATGTGAAACGGATCACCCCGGCTCTACCTTCGGGTTGGCACCCCTATCCCCCCGAGCACGGGCCATGGCGACCAACGGGCGGTGCCGACTGGAGGAAGAGAAATGCGCAAGACCCCCATGACCGCCGCCTCGTGCGCGGTCGTCCTCGCCCTCACCGCCTGCGGCAGCCCCGGCGAGGCCGCGGGCGGGGGCGAGGACGGTCCCCTCAGGATCGGCATCGTCTACTCCGCCACCGGCCCCCTGGCCACCTACGGCGAGCAGTACAAGCAGGGCTTCGAGGCCGGCCTCGACCACGCCACGGGCGGCACCCTGGAGATCGACGGCCGCCCCGTCGAGGTCGAGTACATGGACGACGGCGGCGACCCCACGGCCGCGGTCTCCGCGGCCCGCGAACTCATCGGCACCGGCCACGACATCATCGCCGGTTCCACCGCCTCCGGTATCGCCGTCCAGGTCGCCCCCCTCGCCGAACAGGACGACGTCCTCTTCATCTCCGGTCCCGCCGCCACCGACGCCATCACCGGCATCAACGGCAACACCTTCCGCTCCGGCCGCCAGACCTACCAGGACATCCTCACCGCGGGCACCTTCATGGACGACCCCGAGGGCTCCAAGGTCGTCGTGTTCGCGCAGCAGAACGCCTTCGGCCAGGACAACGTCGACGCCGTCACCGCGGTCCTGGGCGACGAGGGCGCCGAGGTGGACGGCGTCCTGGCCCCGCCGGACACCACCGACCTCACCCCCTTCGCCGAGCAGGTCGGGCGGGCCGACCCCGACCTGGTGTTCGTCGCCTGGGCCGGCGAGACCGCCTCCGCCATGTGGCAGTCCCTCGACCAGCAGGGCATCCTCGACTCCACCGAGGTCGTCACCGGACTCGACATCAAGGCCTCCTACCCGATCTTCGGCGAGGCGGGCGAGGGCATCTCGTTCCTGTCCCACTACTTCGACGGCGCCTCCGACACCGAAGTCGCCCGGATCATGCGCGAGAAGGTCGAGGCGGCCGGCGGCGGCGTCGACCTCTTCACCCCCGACGGTTTCACCGCCGCCCAGATGATCGTGCACGCCGCCACCGAGGGCGACACCACCGCCGACCGCGTCGCCGCGCTGGAGGGCTGGACCTTCGACGGCGTCAAGGGCGAACTCACCATCCGCGCCGAGGACCACGCCCTCATCCAGCCCATGTACCAGGTGGAGCTGGTCGGCGAGGGCGCCGACGCCGAGCCGAAGCTGGTCGCGGAGATCCCCGCCGCCGACGTCGAGCCCGTCGCCGCGGAGCAGGGATGACCACCGACAACGCAACGGGCGCGGCCTCTCCCGCCGTCTCCGCCCGGGACACCCCGCCCGTCACCTCGTTGGCCCTCGATCACCTGAGCTGGTCGGTCGGCGGCGCCGTCATCGTCGACGACGTCACCATGCACGTCACCGAGGGCGAGTTCGTCGCCCTCATCGGACCCAACGGCGCCGGCAAGACCTCCCTGTTCAACCTGGTCTCCGGCCTCACCCGGCCCACCGCGGGCGCCGTCACCCTCGGCGGCGTCGACATCACCCGCCACGCCCCCCACAAGCGGGCCCGCCTGGGCATGGGCCGCACCTTCCAGACCTCCAGCGTCTTCGCCGACCTCACCGTCGGCGCCAACGTCGGCCTGGCGGTCCAGGCCCGCACCGGCGAGTCCCGCCGGTTCTGGAAGCGCGCCGGCGCCGACGGCGGCCCCGAGGCCGCCGCCGCGCTGGAACTGGTCCGTCTCTCCCACCGCGCCGACGCCATGGCCGGCGACCTCTCCCACGGCGACAAGCGCAAGCTCGAACTCGCCCTCCTGCTGGCCCGCCGCCCTCGGCTCATCCTTCTGGACGAGCCCATGGCCGGCGTCGGCGCCGGCGAGATCGGCGAACTCAGCACCGTCATCCGGGACGTGCACCGCGAACAGGGATGCACGGTCCTCATGGTCGAACACCACATGGAGGTGCTCCTCGACATGGCAGACCGGTTGGCCGTGATGCACCACGGCGCCCTGCTCGCCTTCACCGACCCCGACTCGGCCATGGCCGACCCCGACGTGCAGGCCGCCTACCTCGGGGACGGGGCGTGACCGGCGGCGGGCCGCTCCTGGAGGCGGCCGACCTCAACGTGTGGATCGAGGGCTCCCACATCCTCCAGGGCGTCACCTTCACGATGCCCGAACGCGGTGTCACCTCCCTGCTGGGCCGCAACGGCGTCGGCAAGACCACCACGGTCAAGGCCCTCCTCGGTCTCGTGCCCCGCACCGGCAGGGTCGTCTTCGACGGTGCCGACATCACCGCCGAACCCACCCACGCCATCGTCACCAGGGGCATCGGCTACGTCCCCGAGGAACGCGGGATCTTCTCCGCCCTCACCGTCGCCGAGAACCTGCGCATCGCGGAGCGCAGACCCGGGCCCCACCGCTACGACCTGATCCACGAGCTCTTCCCCGAGCTGGACCGGCGCCGCGCCCAGCCCGCCGGCACCCTGTCCGGCGGCCAACAGCAGATGCTCGCCATCGGCCGCGCCCTGCTCAACGACAACCGACTCCTCATCGTCGACGAACCCACCAAGGGCCTGGCCCCGCGGATCGTCCGCGAGGTCGCCGACGCCGTCGCCCGCGCCGCCGAAGAGGTGCCGGTCCTGCTCGTCGAACAGAACCTGTCCCTGGTCCGCCGGGTCGCCGGCGACGCCGTCGTCCTGGACGCCGGTCGGGTCGTCCACACCGGACCCGCCCCCGCACTCCTCGACGACGCCGACCGCGTCCGCGAACTCCTCGGCGTCGCCCGCGCGGCGCCCGCCCCCGCCGCCGACACCAAAGGGAGGTCGACCGCGTGAGCACCGTGGTCCTCCTCATCGTCACCGGGCTCGGCCTGGGCGCCCTCTACTTCCTCATCGCCTCCGGCCTGTCGCTGATCTTCGGCCTCATGGACGTGCTCAACTTCGCGCACGGGGCCTTCCTCGCGATCGGCGCCTACGGCACCTGGTGGGCGGCGGGCTTCCTACCCGGAGCCGGACCCGACGGGCCCGGCTTCCTGCTGGCCCTGACGTTCGGCGTCGCCGCGGGCACCCTGGCCGCCACCCTCGTCGAACTGTGCGTCATCCGCCCGCTCTACGGCAGGCACCGCGAGCAGATCCTCGCCACCGTCGGCCTCAGCCTGGCGGTCCCGGCGCTCCTCCAGGCGATCTGGGGCGCCGACCCGCTGACCTTCCCCAAGCCCCGGGCGGTGCGCGGCACCGTCGACCTGCTCGGCGCGCACATCCCCAAGGACCGGGTCCTGCTCATCCTCGTGGCGGTCGCGCTGTTCACCGCCCTGTGGCTGTTCAACTCCCGCACCCGGTACGGGCTCATCGTCCGCGCCGGCGTCCAGGACCGGGCCATGGTCACCGCCCTGGGCATCGACGTCCGCAGGTCCTTCACCCTGGTGTTCGCCATCGGCGGAGCCGCGGCGGCCCTGGCGGGCGCGCTCGGCGGCCTCTACTACGGCGTGGTCACCCCCACCCAGGGGATGTCGCTGCTGATCTTCGCGTTCATCGTGGTGGTCATCGGCGGCACCACCTCGCTCACCGGCTGCGCGATCGCCTCCGTCACGGTCGCCCTCGTCCAGCAGTTCGCCAACTACTACACCGTCGCCGGGCTCGGCGACATCGCGGTGGTCATCGTCCTCGCCGTCGTACTGCTCACCCGGCAGGGCGGACTGGCCGCCAAGAAGTCCGCGGAGAGGGTCGCATGATCACCGAGACCGAACCCCAGGCACCCACCACCGAGGCCGCCGCCGGTGGGCGCACCCCGCGCCCCCGCCGCCTTCCCCGCTGGGCGGGCCCGGTCGCCGTCCTGGCGATCCTGCTCACCCTGCCCTTCTCCACCATCACCGTCCCGGGCCTGTTCCACGGCGCCCTCAACAGCCCGGCCACCCTCCACCTCCTGGCGTTCTGCCTGGTGTTCGGCGGCCTGGCCACCAGCTACGACCTGCTGTACGGGCGGGTGGGCCTGCTGTCCTTCGGGCACGCCCTGTACTTCGCGTGCGGCGCCTACGTCGCCGCCCTCCTCATGCGGATCCTGGAACTGCCCCTGGTGTGGGCGGCCCTGGTCTCCGTCCTCGCCGGGACCCTGCTGTCGCTGCTCCTGGGCGCGGTGGCACTGCGCGTCAACGGCATCGCGATGGCCATGGTCACCCTCGCCTTCGCCCAGACCGGATCCATCCTGGTCGCCCGCGACCCGGGGAGGGCGACCGGCGGGGAGGAGGGCCTGTCCCTCAACACCGCCATGGTCCCCGACACGCTCGTGGGCGTGATGAACACCGTCAACCTGTACTGGGTGGCCGTCGCCTACGCCGCGTTCGCCACCGTCGTCGTGTGGTGGCTGTCCGCCTCCCCCGTCGGCCGGGTGTGGCAGGGCATCCGCGCCAACGAGCAGCGCGTCGCGGTGCTCGGCGTCGACCCCTACCCCTACAAACTGGCGGCGTTCACCGTCGGCGGCGGCCTGGCCTCCCTCGGCGGAGTCGTCTACCTTCTGGTCACCGGTGGCGTCACCCCCACCATCACCACCGCCGAGTTCACCCTCACCCTGCTGGTGATGGTGGCCCTGGGCGGTGCGGGCAGCCGCTGGGGCGCCCTGCTCGGCGCGGGCCTGTACACCTACGCCGAACACCGGCTGCGCCAACTGGGCGGCGACTCCTTCTCCGCCCTGCCCGACTGGATCGCCGCCCCCCTGTCCCAGCCCCTGTTCATCCTCGGCACGTTGTTCGTCCTCATGGTCTTCTTCTTCCCCGGCGGTCTGGTGGCCCTGCCCGAGCGCGTCCGGTCGGCACTGCGCGACCGGCGGGCCACACGAGAGTGAGAGCGGAATCCACATGAACGACATCACCCCGGTCGACGCGGACGAGTACACCGTCCCCGTCGCCGGGGGCGGTCTGGCCGTCACCCGGTGGGGTGACGGCCCCGGCGCCCCCGTGCTGGCCGTCCACGGCATCACCGCCAACGGCCACTCCTTCGCCCGCGTCGCGGCCGCGCTCGCGGTCCGCGGCGGTCCCGCCCTGCACGCCCCCGACCTGCGCGGACGCGGGGCCAGCGGCGGCCTGCCCGGACCGCACGGACTGGCCGTCCACGTCGACGACCTCATCGCCGTCCTGGACCACCTCGGAGTGGAGCGCACCGTCCTGGTCGGCCACTCCATGGGCGCCTTCGTCTCCTGCCTGGCCGCCGTCCGCCACCCCGACCGGATCGCCGGGCTGCTGCTCGTCGACGGCGGACACGGACTGCCGGTCCCTCCCGGCACCGACATCGACACCGTGCTCGGCCCCGCCATGGCCCGCCTGCGGATGACCTTCGACTCCCCCGACGACTACCGCGCCTTCTGGCGACGCCACCCCGCGTTCGCCGGCCGGTGGAACGCCTGGGCCGACGGCCACGTCATGCGCGACCTCACGGGCGAGGCCCCCGGCCTGCGCTCCTCCTGTGACGAGGCGGCGGTGCGCGTCGACGGCGCACAGGTCCTCGCCGACGAGGAGACCCTCGGGGCCGTCCACCGCCTGCCGGTCCCCGCCCTCCTGCTGTGGGCGGCGCGCGGACTCATGGACGAGGCGCCCGGACTGTACACGCCCGAACGCCTCGCCGGCCTGCCCGCCTCCGTGTCCGCCCTCGAACTCCCCGACGACAACCACTACACGCCGCTGTTCTCCTCAACCGCCGTGCTGGTCGCCGAGCAGATCCACACCCTTGTCCAGGAGACCGTGCAGGTGCAGGGCCAGCTGTAGCTCCAGCGCGCGGTCGGGGCGCTGCCAGTCCTCCCCGATGAGCTGACCGATCCGCTCCAGGCGCTGCGCCACCGTGTTCACGTGGATGTGCAGCGCCGTCCGGGCCCTGGACAGGTTGCCCCCGGCCGCGAAATAGGCGCGCAGCGTCTCCACCAGCAGCGTTCCGCGCCGTTCGTCGTACTCCAGCAACGGACCCAGGGCGACCCGCACGAACCCCGGGACGTCCCGGTCCCGGCCCAGCAGCAACCCCGAGAACCCCAGGTCCTCGGCCGTCGCCAGGTCGCCCTCCCGCCCCAGCGCCCGCAACGTCTGCACGCACCGGGTCCCCTCCGAGAAAGCCGACCGGAACTGCTCCGGTCCACCCGTCGGTCCGGCCAGACCCACCGTCACCGGCACGCCCCCGGCGGCCAGGGCCAGTTCCTCGGCCACCCGCCGCCCCACCCGCTTCGGATCGGTCCCCGGCAACGCCAGCACCAGCCGGCCCGCCCGGCTCCCCGCCAACCCGCCCGTCGTCTCCGCCACGTGCGTGGCCGCCGACCGCAACCGGCCCGGGTCGGCGCCCGGCGCCTCGGCCACCACCAGCACGTGCGGGGCGTCCAGATCGGCGTGCAGCAACGCCGCCCGCTCCCGCAGGGAACCCGGCTCGCGGGCCGGCGTCTCCAACAGCTCGTTGAGCAGGTCACCGCGCACCCGGTGCTCGGTCTCGCTCACCGACCGCCGGATCAACAGCAGCAGGGCGGTCACCATCGCCGCCCGCTCCAGCACCCGCTGATCGGTCTCGTCGAGTTCCACGCCGCGCAGCACCAGCGTTCCGAGCGGCTCGCTCCCGGCCGCCGCGGACGCCACCCAGGCGTCCCCCGCGCGCGCCGCGCGGCCGCTCGTCAGCGCCTCCCCCACCGCCTCCTCGACCGCCTCGTCCCGATCCCGCGGATGCGCCCGTCCGGTCACCGCCCCCTCGGGCGTCGCCGTGATCGTCACGTCGGTGGTCACGTCGTGCACCGTGACCGAACCGCCCAGCACCTCGGCGACCGCCGCCGCGACCTCCCGCACCCCGCCGCCGCGCAGCACCAGATCCGTCAAGCGGTCGTGGGCCGCCGCCGAGCGCTCCACCGAGGCCGTGTGCCGCTGCAACCGCTCGTTGACCGTGTGCAGCTCGTCCAGGGCCCGCCGGGTGTCGTCGATGAGGTTGGCGCTGTCGATCGCGATCGCCGCGTGCGTCGCGAGCGACGACAACAACGCCACCTCCGAATGCGCGAAGGGACGCTCGCGCCGGTTCGCCGCGAACAGCACCCCCACGTCACGGCCGTTCATCTTCAACGGCACGCCCAGGATGGCCACCAGGCCCTCCTCGCGCACCGCGTGATCGATGTTCTCCGCGTGCGCGAACCGGGGATCGGCGAAGTAGTTCGAGGTGACGTACGGCAACGCCGTCTTGGCCACCAGCCCGCCCAGGCCCTTGCCCGGCCCCAACCGCAACTGCTGGAACGACGCCGACACCGATCCCGACGTCACCCGCATCACGGTGCCGCCCGCCTCCGGATCGCTCAACGTCAGGTAGGCGACGTCGGTACCCAACAGGTTGCGCGCCCGTTCCACGATCGCCCGCAGCACGCGGTCCAGGCTGCGCATCCCCGCCAGATCGTTGGCGGTCTCGAAGAGCGCGCTCAACTCCGACTCCCGGCGCCTGCGGTCGCGCATCACCGACCTCACCCGCAACGCCGTCAGCTTGGCCGCCTCCAACGCGGCCACCGTCTCCGGGTCCGCGCCCTCGGCCCGCGCCCGCAACACCGGGCGTTCGTACTCCACCGCCGGGGCGTCGCGCAGCAACAGGTCCAGGAACAGGGCCTGACCGGCGACGCCCGTGGGGTCGTCCTCGGGGCGGGAAGGGGTCGTGTTCAGCTCGCGCTCCATGCTCCGTCCATAGGCAACGACGCGCCGTTGACGAACGACGCGTCGTCACCGCACAGGTAGGCGACCAGTTCGGCCACCTCCTCGGGTTCGATCAAACGCTTCAGCGGGGTCCGCGCCAGCAGCACCTCCGACACCACCCGCTCCTCGGGGATGCCGTGCGCCGCCGCCTGGTCGGCGATCTGCTTCTCCACCAGGGCCGTGCGCACATAGCCGGGGTTCACACAGTTGGAGGTGACCCCGTGTGCGGCGCCCTCCAGGGCCACCACCTTCGAGAACCCCTCCAGCCCGTGCTTGGCCGTCACGTACGCCGACTTGTAGGCCGAGGCGCGCAGCCCGTGCACGGAGGAGATGTTGACGACCCGCCCCCATCCCCGTTCGTACATGTGGGGCAGGGCGCCGCGCACCACCCGGAACGGCGACTCGACCATGAGACGAAGGATGAGGGAGAAACGCTCGGGAGGGAAGTCCTGCACGGGCGCGACCGTCTGCACTCCCGCGTTGTTCACGACGATGTCGGCGCCCCGGGCCGCCTCCTCAGCGGCGTCCAGATCGGTCAGATCCAGCACGACGGCCTCGCCCACCCCCTGGTCGGCGAGTTCCGCGAGGGCCACGGCGTCCACGTCGACCAGGCGAACGGCGGCACCGGCGTCGGCCAACCGCAGGGCGCAGGCCCGGCCGATACCGCTCGCGGCACCGGAGACGAAGGCGCTCCTGCCGGTCAGGTCGACCCGGGTGGTGTGTTCGCCGAGGCGGGGGGAGGGGGGCCGGGGGGCGTGGTGCGCCGTACCCGCCGGGAACTCGTGCGTCGTCATGGCAGCAACGTAGGCCCGCCCGCGCGAACGGGGGATAGGACGCACGGACACACCGTTGGGCTCGGGCATGTGGATCTCGACCATGTCCGCGCCGCCCCTGTGGGGTTCGCACGGGACGGAGGTGTGTGATCGGGGTCTCGACTACATGTCGTGTGCGTCACATCGACGTTACCGTCCTGGCAACGGCTCGGCCGAACCCCCCGCTCACCTGGATCGCCTGGAGGCAACCCCCATGGACTCCGCCGCCCCGCCCCGAACACGGGTCCCCCTCATCATCGCCCTGGCCACCGTCGCCGCCCTGGCCGCCGCACTCCTGGCCGCTCCGGCACCACGCGCCCACGCCGCCACCCTCGCCCCCGTCGCCTCGTTCGGGACCAACCCCGGCAACCTGTCGATGTACACCTACGTCCCCGACGGGTTGCCCGCCGGCGCGCCCCTGGTGGTGCTCTTCCACGGCTGCGCCCAGGACGCCACCGCCTATCACGGACACTCCGGCTGGGCGGGGGCCGCCGACGCGGGCGGATTCGCCCTGGTCTACGCCGAACAGAGGACCGCCAACAACGCCACCCGCTGCTTCAACTGGTTCGAGGCCGCCGACGTGCGCCGCGACTCCGGCGAGGCCCGATCGGTCCGCTCCATGGTCGAGTACGCGGTGAGCACCCACGGTCTCGACGCCGACCGCGTGTACGCCTCCGGGCTGTCCGCCGGTGGCGCCATGGTGAGCGAGGTGCTGTCGGCCTACCCCGACCTGTTCGCCGGCGGCGCCATCGTCGCGGGCGTCCCCACCGGCTGCGCCACGAGCATGGTGGACGCCTTCACCTGCATGAACCCCGGCAAGAACCGGACCCCGCAGCAGTGGGGAGACAAGGTGCGGGCCAAGAACCCCGGCTGGTCCGGACCCTGGCCCCGCGTCGCCGTCTGGCACGGCGCCTCCGACACCACCGTCGTCCCCGCCAACGGCACGGGGAGCGTCCGCCAGTGGACGAACGCGCACGGGATCTCCGCCACCCCCACCGCCACCGAGTCCCTGCCGGGGTCCACCACCGCCGCCTATCACGGCGGAACCGGCGCCACCACCGCGAAGGTCGCCCACTACACGGTCTCCGGAATGGGACACGGTACCCCCGTCGACCCGGCCGCCGGCTGTGGCGCGGCGGGCGCCTACTTCCTCACGGCGATCTGCTCCACCGGGTACACCGTCGACTTCTGGGGACTGGGCGGCGAGGGCGGCGACCCCGACCCGCAGCCCACGGACGAGCCCACCGGGGCCCCGACGGAGGAGCCCACCGAGGGGCCCGGCGAGTGCGTGCGCGCCACCAATCACGCCCATGTCGGAGCGGGCCGCGCCGTCCATCGTCTCGGCCAGACCCACGCGGTCGGCTCCGACGACCCGCTCGGCCTGTGGAACGTCTTCGTGACGACCTCGATCACCGAGACCTCACCCGGGTACTGGAACCACACCCCCGGCGCCTGCTGACCGCCGACGGAACGGGAGCGGGCGGGCCGGGAACCCCCGACCCGCCCGCCCCCGGGGCCGGGCACGACCCCCGCGGCGCCCGGCCCACCCGCCACCGTGCCCGTCACGGACACGACGACGGAGATGAACCCCTCTGGTCCTCGACCTCCGGCCCCGGCCCGCCCCGCGGCGGCACCGCGCCGTTCGCGGTCAGCGCCGCGATCCGCTCCGGCACCCGGGCCTTCCCGTCCAGCACGCTCGCGGTCAACCGCCGCAGGGCCAGCCTGGCCGCCTCGAACTCCTCCTCCGGGAGGTCGATGACCTCCCGGATCGCCTCCGGGACGCCCTCGACCAGCTCCCGCAGGGCCGCCCCCGCCTCGGTCGGCGTGATCAGCACGGATCGTTCGTCGCGCGTATCCCGCTTCCGGTGGAGCAGGTCGCGCGCCTCCAACCGCTTCAACAGGGGCGTCAGCGTGCCGTAGTCCAACTGGAGCGCGGAGCACACCTCTTTGACCGAGCACTCGCCCCGCTCCCACAACAACATCATCACGAGATATTGGGGATAGGTGAGCCCCAGGGGATCGAGGAGCGGCCGGTACAGGTTCGTGATGGCACGGGACGCCGCGTAGAGAGCGAAGCACATCTGCTCATCGACGGCAGGAAGGGAGAAATCGCCCGTGGGGGCTGGGAATCGGTCGGGCATCGGCAACATGGTAGTAACCCCGTACCCGATGTCAAAGCACACAATTGTCTTGCACGCAAGGCAAAAAGAGACTCAATTCCTCAAGGGTCGGAATTCCAGTCATTTCACGGGGAAAAGGACCCCCTCCGTGCGGAACGGGGCGCCGTCACCGCCCGAGCGGTGACGGCGCCCCCACCTCCCGTCACCGACGCGGAGCGTCGAACGGAAGCCCGCGCTTGACCACCTTCCCGGTGGCGTTGCGCGGCAGCTCCTCCAGGAAGACCACGTCCCTCGGCACCGAGAACCGGCCCAACGCCTCGCGCACCCGCATCCGGATCTCGTTCGGGTCCAACGACGCACCCTGACGCGGCACCACGAACGCCGCGAAGCGCTGACCGAACTCCTCGTCCGGCACCCCCGCCACCACGACCTCGCGCACTCCCGGGAGCGCGATGATCGCCTCCTCCACCGGCCTGGGGAACACGTTCTCCCCGCCGGACACGATCATGTCGTCGTCCCGGCCCGCCACGTGCAAGAGCCCGTCCGCGTCGAGGTGCCCCCGGTCCCCCGTCTCCATGAGGCCGTTGGCGATCCGCTTGCCCCGGCCGTTCGTGTACCCGTCGAACAACATCTCGTTGCCGACGAAGATCGACCCCTCGTTTCCGGGCGGCAACTCCACCCCCTCGGCGTCCACCACCGCCACCCGTGTCCCCAGGGGCGGTCGCCCCGCCGTCGTCGGCGACCTGCGCATGTCCTCCGGTGTCGCGATGGTCGCCCACGACACCTCCGTGGACCCGTACAGGTTGTAGAGCACGTCCCCGAACCCGTCCATGAAGTCGGTGATCAGTTTCGGACTCATCGCCGAACCGCTGCACGCCACGATCCGCAACGACGACGTGTCATAGGAGTCCCGCGTCGACCTGGGCAGATCCATGATCCGCCGCAGCATCACCGGCACCGCGAACAGCGCGGTGCACCGCTGCTCCTGCACGGTCCGCAGCACGTCCTCCGGCTCGAACACCCGCCGCATCACCAACGTCGCCCGCATGGACATGCCCAGCTGCACACCCGCCAGCCCCCAGGTGTGGAACACCGGCGCCGACACCAGGATCCGATCCGAGGAGCGCAGGGGGATCCGCGACAACACCGACGCGGCGTCCTGCGGACCCCTCGGCGTGGGCCGCCGCGCGCCCTTGGGCGTGCCCGTCGTCCCCGACGTCAGGACGATCAACCGGCCCGGCCGCTCCGGCGGCGCCGGGTCCTCCGACTCCGGCCCCGGGGACACGCTCCCCCACGACAGGTCGGAGGGGTCGCCCCACGCCCTCAACCGGGGGATGCCCGCCGGGACCCCCGCACACAGATCGGCGAACTCCTCGTCCGCCACCAGCAGCGAGATGCCGTTCGCCGCCGTCACGTCGGCCAACTGGGGCGCGGACAGACCCGTGTTCAGCAGCACCGTGTCCGCGCCCAGCCGACCGCACGCGATCATCGTCTGCACGAACCCGCTGTGGTTGCGACACAGCAGACCCACCTTGACACCGGGACCGACGCCCGACCCGCGCAGGGTCCTGGCCAGCACCCGGCCGCGCAGGTTCATCTCCGCGAAGGTGGACTCCCCCCGCTCGTCGACCACCGCCACATCGTTCGGCACCCGCTCCTGGGCGGCCGCGTAACCACCGGCGATCGTCGCGCCCCAGGTGCGCAGGGCGCGGAGTTGCCGGGCGATCCGGTCGGGGCGACCCGGTGCGAGGACACCGGCGCGCACCAGGACCCGGGCCACCTCCAATGTGTGCCGGACACGGGACGGACCATCGGTAGCCATGCTGTCTCCGAGGAGTACGGGGACGGGCGAAGCCTTCCGCGCCTCACCGGACGGCCTTCGCCACGTGACCACCCGGAAGTACTGCGACCGTAGGCGACCGACCGCCGTCGTTTCTTGGAACCGGGGTGAGCGGTTACCCGCCGGTCATTGTCACTTCGACGCGTTGTCGACTCCTCGACACGTGTGAGACGACCGCGCACCGGACCCTCACATGTCGATGACGTACTCCTCCCCGCTCGGCTCCGCCGCCTCCCCCAGCGGCTCCAGGGAGATCCACAACTGTTCGGGAGAGCCCATCTCCCCGGCCATGCCCATGTAGCGGCCCTCGCCCGAGGGCTTGAGCATCCCGGCCGGCCTAACCTCGTTCCCGTCCACCCACCACATGCGATAGGTCATGTCCGCGGGAGCCTCGGGCAGACCCTCCACCAGCAGGATCGCCGCGTCCTCGTCATAGGAGGCGAAGAGGGTCGCCCGCCCCTCCCCCACGGAGGCGTCCAACCTGTCGGTGTCCGCCGCCGCCAGCAGGGTCTCCATCTCC
Organism: Nocardiopsis sp. N85; assembly: GCF_028882275.1. GTDB lineage: Bacteria > Actinomycetota > Actinomycetes > Streptosporangiales > Streptosporangiaceae > Nocardiopsis > Nocardiopsis lambiniae. The sequence continues at coordinate 4,240 of NZ_JARBUT010000013.1, read as the reverse complement.
GCGTTCTGCGCCTCCTGGACGGCCAGTCGCTCCTGGACGGACACCAGGGTGCCCGTCAGCACGACGGAGAACAGTGCGAGAACCGCCGCCAGGCTCCACGGCAACCACCGGCCCGCCGAGGGGGAACGCGGAGACCGACCCGCCGGCCGGGACCGCACCGGCGGCAACTGTCGTGTTCCGCGGGCCTCGACCAGGATCGATTCCCAGACCTGTTCCCTCGGCTCGGTGGCCTCCCCCCGCGCCAACCGCACGGTCGTCTCCCGGAACTCCGCGAGGTCCCGCCGACAGTCCTCGCACTCCGCGAGATGCCGCTCCGCCGCCCGTACCTCGTCGGGTTCCAGGGCGTCGACGGCGTAGCCCGCGGTCAGGCCGTGTTCTCCGGGCCCTCTCACACCATCACCCCCAGGCAATCCCTCAACTTGATCAGCCCATCGCGCAGTCTGCCCTTGACCGTGGTCAACGGCACCCGCAACAGGTCCGCGGCCTGCCGCTGCGTGTACCCGGTGTAGTAGGTGAGCCGAACGACCTCTCTCTGCTGCTCGGTCAGCCGCCGCAGGCAACGGCGCACCTTCTCCCGCTCCAAGCGGTGCTCCACCTGTTCGGGGACCGTGTCGTGCGGTGTCGCCTCGGACTCCAACCGACCGAGGGCGGACAACCGGTTCGACGCCGCCTGCTCGGAGCGGACCCGGTCCACCGCCCGGCGATGGGCGATGGTCGTCACCCACGCGGACACGCTCCCCCGGGAGGGATCATGGCGCGCACTCGTCCGCCAGACCTCCAGGAACACCTCCTGACAGACCTCCTCGGCCTGGGCCGTATCCACCAGCACCCGCCGCGCCACCCCGAACACCGCCCCCGACAACTCCCGGTAGACCGCCTCGAAGGCCGACAGGTCACCGACGGCGACGTCGCGCAGCAACCCGTCCAACGGGTCCGCCTCCGCGAAGTCCCCACCGTTCTCGCGCGTCTCCTCCCGGTCCGGGAAACCCCCGGACCCGGCGACCTGCGCCCTCACCCACCTCACCGGACCACCGGCCTTCCCACCTCGACTCCTTCGGGATTCGGTTCAGAGGGGCCCGAGGAGACCTTCACATCGACTTCGTGACCTACTCGTTATCTAATGTGCGGTCGCCCTACCGGGCCCGGCACCGAACGAAGGGCATGACCGACACACCACGACGCATCCCCACGGGCCCCGCCGCCATCGCCGGACTCGTGTCCGCGGCCGCCGCCCTGGGCGCGGCCGAGGTCGTCGGAGCACTTCTCGCCCGTCCCACCGCCACACCGGTCCAGGCCGTCGGGGCGGGCGTCATCGACCTGACCCCCCTGCCGCTCAAACAGTTCGCCGTCGACGTCTTCGGTACGGCCGACAAGATCGTGCTGATCGGCGGCATCGCGATCCTCTTGGCCGGTGCCGCCGCCCTCATCGGTGTCGCCGCCACTCGCGGCCGTCTTTTCGGCGCGGTGGGCACGGCACTGTTCATCACCATCGGCCTCACCGCCGCCCTCACCCGCCCCGACGCCGGCCCGCTCGACGCCCTGCCCACGCTGGCGGGTGCCGTGGCCTTCATCGGAGTCCTCGTCCTGTCGATCCGGTTCCCACGGGTCCGGGGCGCTGAACCGGACACCCCCGCCGACGGCTTCGACCGACGACGTTTCGTGCTCTTGGCCGGGACGGTCGCCGCCGCCTCCGCCGGCATCGGCACCGGGGCCCGGCTGCTGTCCGCCGCCCCGACCGGTGGCGGGCTCTCCCCCGCGGACGTCCGCCTGCCCGTCCCCGTGAACCGGGCCGCGACGCTCCCCGACGGGGTCGACCTGGAACTCGACGGTCTGTCCCCGTACTTCACCCCCAACACCGATTTCTACCGCATCGACACGGCCCTCTCCGTCCCCCGCATCGACGCCTCCACATGGTCCTTGCGCATCCACGGCACGGGCGTGCGCCGCGAGCTGGTCCTCACCTACGACGACCTGCTCCGCCACCCCGAACTGAGCGAACGCGACATCACCCTCACCTGCGTGTCCAACCCGGTGGGCGGCGACTACCTCGGTAACGCCCGCTGGGTCGGGGTCCCCCTCGCCTCCCTGCTCGCCGAGGCCGGGGTGCGCTCGCCCGCCGAGGGCGGTCCCGCCGACCAACTGGTGTCCCGCTCCGACGACGGAATGACCATCGGCACACCGGTCGCCGACGTCATGGACGGCCGGGACGCCCTCCTCGCCGTCGGGATGAACGGCCGACCCCTCCCCCACGACCACGGGTTCCCCGTCCGCATGGTGGTACCCGGCCTCTACGGCTACGTGTCGGCCTGCAAGTGGATCGTCGACATCGAGCTGACCACCTTCGACGCCTTCGACGCCTACTGGGTCCCCCGGGGATGGGCGGCACGCGGCCCGGTCAAGACCCAGTCGCGCATCGACACCCCGCGCGAGGGGGCCGACCTCGAACCGGGACGGGTCGTGGTCGCGGGCGTGGCCTGGGCACAGCACACCGGCGTCGACCGGGTGGAGGTCCGGATCGACGACGGCCCTTGGACCGACGCCGAACTCGCCGCGGAGGGGAGCGCGGACACCTGGCGTCAATGGGTCCTGGAGTGGGACGCGGAACCGGGAGAGCACCTCCTCACCGTCCGCGCCACCGACCGCGAAGGACGCACACAGACCCCCGACCGGGCGGAGCCCGCACCCGATGGTGCGACGGGCCACCACCACGTGACCGTCACCGTGGCCTGACCGTCCCCGGGAACACCCGGCCCGAACCGCGGGCCGGAGAGAGAACGAGAAGGAGAAGTCATGTCCATGACCTTGCACCGGAGCCGCAGACTGCTCGCCGCCGGGGCGATCAGCCTCACCGCCGTTCTCGGCCTGGCCGCCTGTGAGAACACGGCCGGCCCGGGAGAGGGGACGGTGGACTCGGAGGAGATGTCCGAGGAGCCCATGGAGGACGACATGTCCGAGGAGCCCATGGACGAGGAGATGGGGGAGTCCGAGGACTCCATGGAAGAGGACTCCATGGAAGAGGACTCCATGGAGGAGGACTCGATGGAGGACGACATGTCCGAGGAGTCCATGGACGACGACATGTGACGGGTCCCGTCGAGGGGACCCGACCGGTCCCCTCGGAGAACCCGAACGGTCCCCGTCGCCTCCTCCCGGCGGCGACGGGGCCGGGGTGATCGTCGGCCCGTCACGGTGATCGGGACGGGCGGGACATCGGCGTCGATCACTGGACGGGGCGGCGAACCCCGCCCGCACGGGCCGACGATCTCCGTTCCGCGCATGAAGAAGACCGCGAGGGGAACGGCCTCGCCGATCCGGTCCGGCCGGGTCGACGCAGCGGACGGAACCCTCACCGTGCGCTCGGCGGAGACCCGACCGGAGACCGTGCACGACGTGGCGAGGCCCCCGGCGATGAAGAACGGCTCCGGGCACGTCCAGCCGGTGCGGCTCTCGGAAGGCGGGAGCCCCGTCGGGGAGGTAGGGCTCGTGTACGGCCGGGCCCGCACGCGGTCGCGGACGCGAACACGTGCGGCCACACGCCCCGTCCGCCGCTCCCCGGACACGGGCACTCGCCGCGGAACCCTGGTGACGGGTCCCTCTCGGAGCCGCCTCCGGTACCGCCGCATCTCGTGGAGATGGGATGAAAGGGATTCCACGAGCGACCCCCAGAACTTTCCCGGATTCCGGGTGAATGATCCCGAACATGCTTTGACGTGCGGCGACGAGGAGAAAGAAGAGGGGCGTCCATTCCTTGCACCGTGTCCCGGCCATGGAGCGCGTGAGGTGGCGGTCCGACACGGGGTTCCCTCGTGGCGCGGGTGGCCACGGAAGCGGCGGCCCAGGGACGAGCGGGCCCTCGGGAGGGCCGAACGGGGAAGGCGGGGCATGGGCGGCGATCTGTGAGTGGCGACACAGGCGCACTGGTTTGCCGGAGCCCCGGCAGGGGGGTAATGTTCTCCGAGTCGCCACGGGACGGCGAGCGGGCCCCGCAGAGGGACCGACTCGGAACCGGACCGGGATCAGCGGCCACCTCCCTTCCGAAGTTCACCGGTTCGAAGCACCGCTTCGACCATGTAAACTCGGTCGGGTCGCTCCGAAAAGGAGCAAAACCCTTCACACTTCAGAAGGTTCCGGAAAACGCCGATTTGGCGGGACACGGAAACGCTGATAAAGTGAGGACACAACAAAGCGGAAACGCAAACGTCTTCCACGGAAGAGCACGAGCGGACCTTCGAGGTCCGGG
>NZ_JARBUT010000012.1 GCF_028882275.1 Nocardiopsis sp. N85 | reverse complement strand
GGACGTCGCCGTCCATGGTCGGGAACGTCACCCGCAGGTCGTCCACCCGGACGACGGGCTCGGGTGCGGATTCGCTCATCGGGGACGCCTCTGCTCTCTGGGGCCGAAGTCGTGGTCACGAGGGCGGTGCGCTAGTGGATGCGCACGCGCGGGTCGATCAACGGGTAGATCAGGTCGACGACCAGGTTGCAGACGACGATGAAGAACGCGCCGAAAAGGGTCACCCCGAGGATGACCGGCAGGTCGCTCTGGGTGATGGCGTTCACCGCGTACCGGCCGATGCCGTTGAGGGAGAACACCTGCTCGGTCAGGACCGCTCCTCCCAGGACCAGGCCCAGGTCCAGGCCGAAGATCGTCACGATGGGGGTCAGCGTGGGACGCAGGGCGTGCTTGAGCACCACCTTGCCCTCGCTCAGCCCCTTGGCGCGGGCGGTGCGGATGTAGTCCTCGCCCAGCACCTCCAGCATGCCCGCCCGGGTCTGGCGGGCGTACATGGCGGCGTGCAGGAACGCCAGCGTCAACCAGGGCAGGAACATCCCCGCGGCCCAGGCCAGGGGGTCCACGGTGAGGGGGACGTAGCGCGGGGTCTGGAACCAGCCCCAGGAGTGCACCGGGAAGGCCAGCACCAGCAGACCGGTGAAGAAGATGGGCAGGGACACGCCGGCCAGGGCGATCGCCATCGCGACCCGGTCGAAGAGGCTGCCCTTCCACACGGCGGAGATCACGCCGACCGCGATACCGCCGACGAGCCAGATGACGCCCGCGCCCAGAGCCAGCGAGAACGTGACCGGCAGGCGGGCCACGATCTCGGGGAAGACCTCCTGGTAGGTCTGGAAGGAGTAACCGAAGCAGGGGGCCGAACACTCGATGGTGTCGCGGCCGAACCGGTACTCGGCGCCGAAGAAGATCCCGCGTACGAACTCGCCGAACTGCACGATGACCGGTTCGTCGAGGCCCAGGCGATCGATGGTGGCCTGGATCGCCTCGGGCGTGGGGGCCCGACCCACGTACATGGTCGCCAACTGCTCGGTGGTGCGGCCGGCCCACTTGGGCACCACGTAGAAGATCGCGAAGGTGACCATGGTGACCACGGCCAGGAGCAGCAGACCGGCGCCCAGACGGCGCAGGATGTAGGTCGGCAAGGCGCGTGTTCCTTCTGTCGTCGGGCCCGCCTCGGAGGGGGATTCGGCAGGGGCGCGAAGTCGCGACCCGAGACGACAAAGATAACGCAGCGCATTTGAATGATCACGCTTGATCACACGGCGTGTGGCCTGACCGGAAACGGGAGAACGCGGGCGCGGACCCGGGGAAGACCTGCGGGGCCCCGCTCACCCTTCCCCGGGGGCCGCCCTGCCCAGGGCGACGAGCGCCGCGGCCTCGGGGTGGTCGAACAGCTCGGCCTCCAGAACGCCCAGCACCCCCACGACATGGCCCCACGGCGCCCCGTGCGATTCCATCACCACCCGGGTCCACTCCAGGAACCGGGTGAACACCCGATCGTCGCCCACGTAGAGGGCCGCCAGAAGGAAGTCCAGGATGTGCGCGAGTTCCTCCACCGTACGGTCCAGGTCCGCCCCCTCCAGAACGCGCCCTCGGCCCCCATGGGCCTCCTCCGCGCTGCGCAGGCAGACGCCCATCAGACCCTTCCGTCGGCGCAGGATGGTCGTGTACTCGTCGCTGAACGGCAACGACGCGGGACCGCGCCGGACCGGGAACGGCGGCCCCTTCTCCAACAGGTCGGCGGCCTCGGTGGCGGTGGCGGCCCACAGCGAAGCGCCCATGCGCTCGGCCAGGGTGCCGTCGCCGCCGAAGCCCGCGCCGCCCACGATCGCCGGGACCCCGGTGCGCCGGGCCGCCTCGATCATGCCGTGCGCGGCGATCAGCCGCGAGGGCAGCGAGCAGCTCAGGGCGACGATGTCCGGCGAGTACTCCTGAAGGTGCAGGGCCAGGTGCCGGGTCCGGACGCTCGCCCCCAGGAACCGGACCCGCCAACCGCGCAGCCGCAACACCTCGCCCATGAGGCGGGCGGGCAGGCTGTGCCACTCCCCGTCGGCGCAGACGACCACGACGACGCCGCGCGGCGTCGCGGCCTCGGTCGCGTGCTCGGTGATCAGGGCGGTGGCGCGTTCGCCCATGTAGGTCGCCGCGTGCTCGCGGGCCACACTCCAGTCGTCGGTCTGCCAGAGCAGGCCCACACGCCGCTGGGCCCAGGCCACGACCTCCAGAAGAAGCGTCTCGGGATCGTCTCCGCGGGCCAGGGCGCGGCGGACGACGTCCAGGGCCGTCGCCTCGTCCATCGCGGTGACCGCCTCGAAGTAGGCGTCCCGGGTCCGGTCGAGCCCGGACGCGGGGGGCTCCGCGGCGCTGCCCGACATCAGGAGGTACCCGGGGTGGCCACGGCCTGGAGCACCAGGACCGTGATGTCGTCGTGTTCGGCTCCGCCCAACCAGTCGCCCACCGCCTGGGCGACCCGGTCGGCGATGGCCGGGGCGGGCATGCCGCCGCACTCGGCCAGTAGGCGGGCCAGTCTCTCCTCCCCGAGCATCTCCCCGTCCAGCAGGGGGTTGCGGGCCTCGGTGACCCCGTCGCTGTACACCACCATGGCCTCCCCCGAGGCCAGGTCGGTCTCGGCCTCGCGGAAGACCGCCTCCTCGATCGCGCCGACGAAGATCCCGCCCGGCGCGAACTCCCGGACCGTGCCGTCGACCCCCACCACCAGGGGGGCGGGGTGACCGCCCCCCGCCGCGCGAATCCGCAGCCCTCCGCCGGGCAGCGGCCGTGCCGTGCCCAGCACCATGGTGCTGAACTTCTCCGGGTCGGTGCGCAGGAGCAGGACGTTGAGCAGCTCCAACAGGCGCAGCGGCGCGGTCTCCACCAGACGCAGCGCCTGGAGGGACTGGCGGATGAGCCCGGTGAGCACGGCGGCGTCGTTGCCCTTGCCGCACACGTCCCCGAAGGAGAAGTGGATCAGGTCCCCCGCGTCCTCCACCTCGTAGAAGTCGCCGCCGATGCGCTCGGCCTCGAACGCCGAGCGGAAGGAGGAGCCCAGCTCCACCCGGTCCACCCGAGGCAGCGGTTCGGGCACCAAGGCGGCCTTGAGGGTGGTGGCGGTCCGTGCCTGGTACTGGTAGAGGTGGGCCGATCCCAGCGCGGAGCCGACCCTCTCGGCGTACTCGGAGAGCAGGTCCGCCTCCGACGGGGTGAAGCGGCCGTACCGGCGATACCAGAGCAGGGCACCGAACGCGCCCGCGAGGCCGGGCAGGGGGACCACCCGGATCTGACCCGAGATCTCCCGTCCGGTCACCTCGCGCAGCAGCCCTTCCGCCGGGTCTCCAGGGGGGAGGTCCACGGCGTCCGGACCGGATTCCGCCCCCTCGGTCAGCCACGGGGCGGCCGAGGCGGTCTCGGCGGACCAGCGTCCGCGCACCACCACGCCGTCACCGCCGTTCTCCCGACCGGACACCCCGGCCGTCCACCGCGGCGAACCGCCGGGGCGACCGGCGAAGAGCACGCAGACGTCGGCGATGGAGTCGAGCGGCAGGCGGACCGCCCGTTCGGTGAGGCGTTCGGGATGCAGCACCCCCGCCAGTCCGCGGAGGGACTCGCGCACCAGCGCGATACCCGACGGGTCGGACCGCAGGGTCGAGACGACCGACCGGAAGGACGTGGGTCCTCCCCCGTCGGCCGACGGCACGGATTCATCGGTTCCGGGCGGCGGCAATACCTTGCTCCCCATGAAGGCGCGGGTGGGGCGGATGAACGGCGCACATCGCCATCACCCGCTCACGAGGGTGGGGACGACGCCGCCGGGACGGCCCCGGATGAGGGGACGGTCGCCCCTGTGATCGGAACGGTATCCGAGCACGGTTCTGTTCCCGGGCCGCACCGAGGAGCGGGGGCATGCCCCCTGGAGTGGTGTGACTTCCTCTCGGTCGCGTCCTCGCAGTTCATTCAGACAGACGACAGGGCTTGAACCGCTGCCGTGACCTCTTGGCCACGCCCACCGGGACGGACACCGGTGCCGCGCACCCGGGGACGGACCGGTGCGGAGCGCGGTCCGCCCTGACCCGGCCGACCCCACCACGGTCCCACCCCGACCGGTTCCAGGAACACCTCCGCCGACATGCCGACGTCACGCCCCGCCCGGGGCGACATCCGCGGCCTCCGGGGGTGGAGGCCGCCTCCGGTCTCCACCCCGAACTCATGAGGAGGTGGCGGCAGCCGCGACGATGACCTGCCAGAGATGGCCGTCCAGGTCTGCGCAGACACCCGTGTACCCCCACGGCTGCTGCTGAGGCTCCGCAACGATCTCACCCCCGGCCCGCCGGGCCCGCCCGATCACATCATCGACCGCGCTGTGTGCGCCGACCGTCAAACTCAGCAGCACTTCGTGCGACTTCGCCGGTGCGACCTCACGCCCTTCCCCCAGAACCCAGCCGAACCCTCCCGAAGGAATGAGCATCAGCCGCGTCCGCTCACCGATCTCGAACCGCAACGGCTCCGGCACCCCGTCCTCGGCCGGCTCGCCCAGCGCCTCGAACCCGAACACCTCCCGGTAGAACACCATCGCCCGCATCCGATCCGCGATCGGCAGGCTCAGAACGATCCCATCGACATCACCCGAGGACATGAGCACTCCCTTTCCCTACGTCTTCCGACCTCTCCCGTTCCGACCCCCATCCACCTTCGAACTCATCGCCCCCGCGCCCACATCTTTCACCTCGGCTGCCCCTTCGGGGCCTCCGCGCCCTCGTGCGCCCTACCGCGAGGCCACATGACGCGGAGCCAACGCTCCGCGTTGACGCAGGTCATCAAGCACGAGCGCCGCGCACGCGGGGATGATCCCGGGTGCGCGGCACGGTGGTCGTCGCGGGAGGGCCGAGCCCCGCGTACGCGGGAACGGTCCCGCTGTCCTACCTACTGGTTCTCACTCCCGGGTGGTGCCCAGCGACATGTAGTCGTACATCGAGTAACCCGCGTGGTAGTACACGTTGGTGAGGTTCGGCGGCCGGTACATCACCGTGCGCTCGAACACCGCCGGCAGGATGACGGCCTGTTCCATGGCCCGCTCGTCGATCCGTGTGTAGATCGAGGCCCGCTCCTCGGGGTCCTCGATCGTGACGACCTCGTCGAACCAGCCGTTGACCTCGTCGTCGTCGAACTCGGAGATGTTGGAGTTGCCCGCGTCCTGGATGGCGTCGCCGTCCAGGATCTTGCTCATGAAGCCGTAGCCGCTGGCCCAGTCCGGGGCCCAGCCGTAGACCGTCAGCCCCAGGTCGTTCTCGTGGACGAAGTCCGGGGAACCGGCCTGGGTGTTGGTGTAGGTGTCGGACGGGTACTGCTTGATCTCGACCTCGATGCCCACGCGCTCCAGAGCCTGCTGAACGGCCTCGGCGGTGCTCACATCCGAGGGCCGGTCCGCGCGGGCGCCGATGGAGGTCGAGAAGCCGTCGGGCCGCCCGCACTCCTCCAGCTTCTCGCGGGCCATCTCCAGGTCGCCCTTGTCGTCGTCGGACGGGTAGGGGTCGATGTCCGGGTCGGCGCCGGGCAGGGCCGAGGGCATGATCTGGGTGGCGATGTCCCCACCGCTGTCACCGCCCCAGGCGCGGTGCAGGGCGTCGCGGTCGGCCGCGTACATGACCGCCTGGCGGCAGGCCGGGTCGTTCAGCGGCTCGACCACGGTGCTGATGTTGACGTACCGCAGGGTGTTGGTCTGCGGGTTGTCCACGCTGACACGACGGGCGTCATCGGTGATGAGGCTGCCGCGCATCGCCGGGCCCACGCCGACACCGGCCATGTCCACGTCGAGTTCGCCGTTGACCAGGCGCTGGTCGATCTCGTTCTGGTCGACGCCCAGCTGCACCTCGATGCGGTCGGGCAGCGCCTCGCGGGTGGGGTCGGTGGAGGCGTCCCACTGGTCGTTGCGGACCAGGTTCAGTGACACGCCCGGCCGGTACTCCCCGTCGAACTTGTAGGGACCCGAGGAGACGACCTGGCTCTGGTACTGCTCACCGCGGTCGGCGTCCGGCGGTACCGGCGCGGTCTGCGGCTGGATGAGGACGTACGGGAACTCCGAGAAGCTCTTGTTGAGACGGAAGACCAGGGTGTGGTCGTCCGGGGTCTCGATGCCGTCGAAGCCGTCCAGGGGGTCGCCCTCGGCGGCGTAGGGCCCCTCGTAGTCCTCGCTGTCCGCCAGGAGCTGCTGGAAGTACTTGGGCCCGTTGGGCAGGGCCTGGTCGCCGAAGTTGCTGCGGGCGATCGCGTACTTGACGTCCTGGGCGGTGATGTCCGACCCGTCCTCGTACCTCAGCCCCTGTTTGAGGCGGACGGTCCACTCGGTGGAGTCCTCGTTGGCCTCGGGCAGCGCCTCGGCCAGGTCGGGCTGGAGTTCGGTGCCGGCCTCGCCCGGGGCCTCGGTGTAGGTGAGCAGGGTGCGCGCGTAGTAGCGGGTGAAGTTCCAGCTGAACGCGTAGTAGGTGTTGCCGGGGTCCGGGGAGTCGAAGTCCGCGGAGATGGCGTACCGGAGGGTGCCGCCGGTCTGGTCGGACGGATTGACGACCTCCGCCTCCGCCTGGTTGAACTCGGCGTCGACCTCCCCTCCGCCGCCGCCTCCGCCCCCGCCGCCGCACGCGGTCAGCATCAGGACCAGGGCCGTGCCGACGGCCGCGGGAGCCGCGTGTCGGCGCCCCCGGAACGTCGCGGGTGTGCCGTGGTGGGTGTTCACCTTGCCTCCAGGATCGGGTTGCTGCGGGAACCGTGCGGAGCACGGTCGAGAACCGGGTCCGCCCGCCGCGTACGGCGAACGGGCGGGTCCGTCAGTCGGAGGAACGCGGGTCGAAGGCGTCGCGCAGGCCGTCACCGAACAGGTTGAAGGCGAGCACGGTGATGAAGATGGCCAGGCCCGGGATGATCACGAAGTGCGGAGCGATGGTGTAGAAGCGCAGAGCGTTCTCCAACATGCCGCCCCAGGTGGCCGTGGGCGGGTTGACGCCGACGCCGAGGAAGCTCAGGGCCGCCTCGAAGAGGATGTTCGTGGGGATGAGCAGTGTGGAGTAGACGAGGATGGGGGTGACGAGGTTGGGCAGGATCTCCCGGAAGACGATGTGGGGGCTTCCCGCGCCGAGGCTGCGGGCGGCCTCGATGAACTCGCGCTCCTTGAGGGTCAGGGTCTGCCCGCGCACGATGCGGCCGATGTAGGGCCAGTTGAAGAAGCCGATGATGAAGATCAGGACACCGATGCGCAGTCCGTTGCCGGTGAGGCCGAACGCTCCGTCGGGGATGACGCCGACCAGGGCGATGGCGAACAGCAGCAGCGGGAAGGCCAGGAAGATGTCCATGGCCCGGCTGATGACGGTGTCGACCCAGCCGCCGAAGTAACCGGCGACGACGCCGAGAACGGTGCCGATGACGACGCACACGACGGTGGCGACGGTGGCGACCAGGAGAGAGGTGCGGGCGCCGTGGACGATACGGCTGAAGAGGTCGCGGCCGTTGACGGGCTCGACGCCCAGGAGGTGATCGGCGCCGATGCCGCCCCAGGGGTCCAGCATCCCCGGCACGGGGTCGTCGGGGTCGAGCAGGACGCCGCCGGTGGCCGGGTCGATCATCTGCTGGTTGAACTGGTTGGGCGGGTGGCCGAACCAGGCGGTCAGCAGCGGGGCGAAGATCGCGACGAGGATGAGCAGGATGACGACGATCCCGCCGGCCATACCGACCTTGTCCTTGCGGAACCGTTGCCAGGCGATCTGGCGCAGGGATCGGCTCGCGGCGTTCTTCGCCCCGGCGACCACCGCTTCGGGGTCGGCGTGCTGGGAGGACTCCGGCGCGTCCATCGGCGCGGTCATGTGCGGCACTGCCCCCGTAGATCGCTTTACGTAGTAGATCGACTACGTAGAGCTTGCACGAATGGCGTGTCCATTTCCAACATCCGCGCCGACCGCAGGGCACCGTCCCCGTCCGCGCCCGGGTGGTGTCCCGCCGACCCGTCGGCGTCGGACCCTCGGCCTCCTCACGACCCCGGGCACACCACCGGCCGGGGACCCTGGGGTCCCCGGCCGGCGCCGACCCGAACGGCCGACACGTCGTCTCCCCGGCGGCCGGTCGACCCTCCGCGCACCCCGGGCGGGGACGCGCGGGACCCCGCGCCCCGTTCCCCACCGGATGGGGAACGGCAGGAAAGAGTGCTTCGAAAAGGAGGGCGGAAAGGAAGCGGTGCGCGCGAGGAGCACACGGAAAAGGACGGCGCGCGAAAAGGGGTCCGTCAGACCATGCACTGCCCGCTGGTGCGGCTCAGGTACTGGTTGGAGGCCCAGCGGTTGGTCCCGGCGAGCTGGCGGAACCCGTTCTGGACCGTGGAGGTGGCCGACACGATGGAGTTGATGCCCAGCCAGCCGACGGCGGGGTGGTTGGTGCCGGGGCCGCTGCGGACGCGCAGCCCGTCGACGGTGACACGGTAGGGGCACAGGACCTGGGAGGCCGAGGCCTCCTGGGGGGCGGCGGTGGCCTGCGCCGGGGAGGCCAACGCCAGACCACCGACGACGGTGACGGCGGACAGGGCGATCGCGGCGAGCGAGCGTGAGAGCGAACGCTTGGGGGGCGTGGTCACGATGATCCTCCGAAGATCATGGGAAAAAGCGGGAAGGCATTTCCATCCACCGGTACCGGAAACGATTCCGACGGACCCTTGGAACCGTAACGGCAATGCACCGCTCAATGCTTGAATTGTCCGGCTCAGGTCATGATGTTTCATCATTGGACCGTTTCTCTGAGCAGAACGGGACCCTTCCCGGCACGACCCACCTGCCCTCCTCACCCACGGCGAGGATTTAACGACGGCGTTCTCCCCCCACGTGTCCTGACCGAAAAACACGATCCCTTTCGGCTCCCGGTACCTTCTCCTGTGGCGGCGCCCCTGTACGGCCGTTGTCCCAGCGCACCGCCTCCGGCGCACGGCACCCACCCGGACCCGCGTCCCCCGCGCGCGGCACACCCGCCCGCCCTGTCGCGTCCCGGCCGCGCTCCGAGCGGTTCCGACCGCACGAGCGTCGAAGACGCGCACCATCCACACGGACCGGCACCCCGCGTGGGGCCCGACGCTCCCTTCCACCGGAGCCCCGAACACGTCGCGGGCCGCGCTCGCGTCCCCACGGGAGGGGAGGGTCGCGGCCCACGCCCGTCATCACGCGGTCCGCGCGATGACGGGGCTAACGCCCGCGCAGTGTGCGGTACCGGGCCACCAGGGCGGCCGTGGAGGCGTCCAGTCCCGATACCTCGGCCCCCTCGGTGAGCGCGGGTTCGACCCGCTTGGCCAGCACCTTGCCCAGCTGCACCCCCCACTGGTCGAAGGAGTTGATGTTCCACACCGCCCCCTGCACGAAGACCTTGTGCTCGTACAGGGCGACCAGTTGCCCCAGCACCGATGGGCTGAGCCGCTCCGCCAGGATCGTGGTGGTGGGGTGCCCGCCCGCGAAGGTACGGTGCGGGACCAGTTCGGCCGACACCCCTTCGGCGGCGACCTCCTCGGCGGTCTTACCGAAGGCCAACGCCTGCCCCTGGGCGAACATGTTGGCCATGAGCAGGTCGTGCTGGGGCACCAGGGCCTCGGGCAGGTCGGGGGCCGGCTCGGCGAACCCGATGAGGTCGGCGGGCACGAACCGGGTCCCCTGGTGCAGCAGCTGGAAGTAGGCGTGCTGTCCGTTGGTGCCCGGGGTGCCCCACACGATCGGCCCGGTCTCCCAGGTGACCGGCCGCCCGTCGCGCTGCACCGACTTGCCGTTGGACTCCATGTCCAGCTGCTGGAGGTAGGCCGGGAACCGCGCCATGTGATGGGCGTAGGGCAGCACCGCGTGGCTCTCCGCCCCCCAGAAACCGCCGTACCAGACCCCGATGAGCCCCAGCAGGAACGGCAGGTTGCGCTCGATGGGCGCGGTCGCGAAGTGGGTGTCCATCAGATGGAACCCTGCGAGCATCTCCCGGAACCGCTCGGGACCGATGGCGATCATCAGCGACAGCCCGATGGCCGAGTCATAGGAGTAGCGACCGCCCACCCAGTCCCAGAAACCGAACATGTGGTCGGTGTCGATCCCGAACCGGGTCACCTCCTCGGTGTTGGTGGACACCGCCACGAAGTGCCGGGAGACGGCCTCCTCCGCACCCAGTCCATCCACCAGCCATCGGCGGGCGACGGTGGCGTTGGTGATGGTCTCGATCGTGGTGAAGGTCTTGGAGGAGATCACGAACAGTGTGGTGGCGGGGTCGGCGTCCACCAGCGCCTCGTGCAGGTCGGCGCCGTCGACGTTGGACACGAACCGGAACTCCAGCCCCCGGTCGGTGTAGGGGCGCAACGCGTCGTAGGCCATGGCCGGGCCCAGGTCGGAGCCGCCGATACCGATGTTGACGACCCGCCGCACGGGCAGCCCGGTGTGCCCGACCCAGCGCCGGGAGCGCACCTCGTCGGCGAACTCCGTCATCCGGTCCAGGACCTCGTGCACCCCGGGGACCACGTCGTGGCCGTCGACCTCGATGACCGCCGAACGGGGGGCGCGCAGGGCGGTGTGCAGCACGGCCCGGTCCTCGGTGAGGTTGATGTGCTCGCCGCGCAGCATGGCGTCGCGCAGTTCGGCGACCCGGGTCGCCTCGGCCAGGTCCACCAGGAGACGCAGGGTCTCGTCGGTGAGGAGGTTCTTGGAGTAGTCGACGTGCAGGCCGCCGACGTCGAGGGTGAAACGGTCGGCCCGCGCGGGGTCGGCGTCGAACAGGTCGCGCGGACGCGTGCCGGTCAGCCGGGCCCGGTGCCCGGCCAGGGCCGTCCACTGGTCCCGTCGGTCCAGGGCGATGGCCGCGCGGGCACGCTCTCCGGGGCCCTCTGCGCGGGGGAGGGGTGTGGCAGACATCCGGTCGCTCCTCGTCGTCCGTAAGGTCCAGGTGCGGGGCGAGGGACACGTGTGCTCGGTCCGCGCCGTGCGCTCCGCGTTGCGGCTGTGATCCTTACCCTGCCACGTCCGGAGCCGAACGCGGGGTTTTCCACAGGTCCTCCCCGATCCGTCCCATCGGATGGGACGGATCAGCCCGGACCGACGCCCTCGCGCTCGCGTCGCAACGACGCCACCTCGGCCCGCAGGGCGCGCAGTTCGGCGAGGATGAGGCGCTGTCCCTCGGGGCCTTCGTCGTCGGGTCCGGAACCGCCGTGGCCGGCCCGGCCCTCGCCACCGCCCCGGGGCGGCTCGTCGTCGTCCCGTTCGAGGGCCTCCACCGCAACGGCGATGAACAGGTTGAGGGCCACCAGTGTCGACACGAGCACGAAGACGACGAAGAACACCCACGCCATCGGCTCGTGCTCCATCACGTCCTTGGCGATGGTGCCCCATCCGTCGGCGGTGGCGATCTGGAACAGCGTGAACAGGGAGGTGGGCAGGTCCGCGAAGTACTGCGGGGAGACCTCCGCGAACAGCCGGGTCGCCATCACCGCCGACACGTACAGCAGCAGGACCACCAGGAACAGGATCGACATCATGCCGGGCATCGCCCGGAACAGCCCGGCGACGACGTGGCGCAGGCTGGGGATGACGGAGAGCAGGCGCAGGACCCGCAGCACACGGAGCACCCGCAGGACCGCGAACGGTCCGGAGGCCGGCAGCAGGGCGATGCCGACGATGACGAGGTCGAACCAGCTCCACGGGTCGCGGAAGAACGCCGCGCGGTGGGCGAACATCCGCAGGGCCAGTTCCACCACGAAAAGGGCGAGGATGCACAGGTCGATGGCGTGCAGGAGCCCTCCGTGGGCGGCCATGACCCTCGTGGAGGTCTCCACGCCCAGGATGACGCCGTTGACGAGGATGAGGGAGACGACCGTGCCCTGGAACCAGGAGGCGTCGACGATCGTACGGACCCGTTCGCGCGCTGTCACGGGGAAGGGGGCTCCGTTCCTGTGGTGGGGGGTGGGCCGCAGAATCCTACCGTCCGTAACGGACGGCCGTTCCCCTCTCGTCCCGCTCCGTCCCGCTCGGAACTGGAATCCCCCGCTCCGAACAGGCATGATCGAAGGTCCAGGGATGACCGAGGGTGAGGGGGCCGCCGGTGGTCGGATCAACCGAGGAGTACCCGGACCGGAACCGGGACGAGGACATCGACGACGTCGACGCCGACATGGACGTGGGCGCCCCGAACCAGGACAGCGTGGTGGCCGGGTACCTGCTCGATCATCCCTACGGTCTGCGGATCGAGGAGATCGAGGACCAGGGCGCTCTGGGGATCGGTGCCGAGTTGCGCCGGGAGGTGCCCGAGCAGGCGCCCGAGCCCGAGGAGGAGACGCCTCCCACGTCGCGGCGCGAGGATCTGGCACGGGTGCTGCGGGCCGAGGAGTTCGCCGAGAGGTTGCGCGAGCGCGGAATGTGACGACGCGGGTGCGGCCCGGCCCGACGGTTCCGGAGCGCGCCGGGTCTACCGGTCCCGGGTCTCCCGGGTCGCCAGTTCCGCGGTGAGCCACCGCTCCACCCGCATGACGTGGACGGTGGCGGCGGCGCGGGCGGCCTCGGGGTCGCGGGCCAGCAGGGCCTCGTGGATGCGCCGGTGATCCTCGCGCAGCGCGTCGGTGAACCCGGCCTCGCGGTGGCCGGCCCACACACGGGCGTTGAACGTCCGTGAGGACAGACCGTCGTTGACGGCGGCCAGGGTGGCGTTGCCGGTGCCGGCCACGATCGCCTGGTGGAAGCCGAGGTCGGCGGTCACCGTGTCGGCGGCCGTGGCGGGGTCGCCGTCGATGCGGTCCAAAAGCGCGCCGATCCGCTCCAGGTCGGCGTCGGTGGCGCGGGCGGCGGCCAGGGCGGTGGCGGCGGGTTCGATGATCCTGCGGACCTGGAGGACTTCCAGGAGCGTCTCACCGCCGGAGACCTCGGCCAGCACGGAGAAGGTCTCCAGCAGGTCGGCGGGGCGCAGCGCGGTGACGTAGACGCCCGCTCCGTGGCGGGCCTCCAGGACTCCCAGGGTGGTCAGGGAACGGATGGCCTCGCGCATGGAGCTGCGGGAGACGCCCAGGCGGGCGGACAGGTCGCGCTCGGTGGGCAGGCGTTGACCGGGGCCGACCTCCCCGGAGGAGATCATCTCCTTGATGCGCTCGACGGCCCGCCGTGTGACCGAGGTGCGCTCGGAGTCGGAACCGTCCACGACACCCCCCGTCCGCAGAGTGCGGGCCGCCGCGCGACCTCTGACACCCTGCACGCGAAAGTGATCATACCAATCTGGACGACCACCCCTTGCCGTCCCTCGAAAAGACGAGTTCCTTGCCGCTTTTCGCCCACATGTGCAAAAGTGGTCAGACCACTGAGAGGCTCGTGGCGAGCGGTACGCCCGCCGATCCGGCGCGGCGCGAAGGAGGCACATGAGGGTCGCGTTGTTCATCACCTGTGTCAACGACACACTCTTCCCCGACACCGGACGGGCGGTGGTGCGCCTCCTGGAGCGGCTGGGTCACGAGGTGGTCTTCCCCGAAGGCCAGACCTGCTGCGGGCAGATGCACTACAACACCGGCTACCGGCGTCCGGCGAGCAGGCTCGCCGTGCGGTTCGTGCGGACCTTCGAGGACGCCGACGCCGTCGTGGTGCCCTCGGGCTCCTGCGCGGCCATGATCCGCGACAACTACCCGCGTCTGGGCGGGAGCGGCAGCCGCCTCTCCCGCAAGGTCGCCGCGCTGACCCCCCGCGTGTACGACCTCACCGAGTTCCTCGTCGACGTTCTGGGCGTCACCGACGTGGGCGCCTACTACCCGCACAAGGTCGTCTACCACCCCACCTGCCACGGACTGCGCATGCTCGGGCTGGGCGACCGCCCCTACGAGCTGCTGCGCGCGGTGCGCGGTCTGGACCTGGTGGAACTGCCCGGGGCCGCCGAGTGCTGCGGGTTCGGCGGCACGTTCGCGGTCAAGAACGGCGACGTCTCCTCGGCCATGGGCGCCGACAAGGCCCGCCACGCGCTGGAGACCGGGGCCGAGGTGCTGTGCGCCGTGGACAACTCCTGCCTGATGCACATCGGCGGCGTCCTGTCGCGCCAGCGCGCCGGCATGCGGATCGCGCACATCGCGGAGATCCTGGCGAGCACGGAGAAGGACTTCCGGAGCGACACCCGCGACCGGACCGACAAGGAGGAGGCGACCCGATGAGCGACGCCACGTTCCTGGGCATGCCGCCCTTCCCCGAGGCGGCCCGCACCGCCGTCAAGGACTCCCGGCTGCGCTACAACCTGCGCAAGGCCACCCACACCATCCGCGACAAACGCGCCCACGTGGTGGACGAGATGGGCGACGACTGGGCCCGGCTGCGCACCGAGGGCGCGGCCGTCAAGACGCACACCCTGCGCCACCTCGACCGTTACCTCGAACAGCTGGAGGCCTCGGTGAGCCGCGCGGGCGGGCACGTCCACTGGGCCTCCGACGCCGCCGAGGCCAACCGGATCGTCACCGCCCTGGTCAAGGCCACCGGTGAGACCGACGTGGTCAAGGTCAAGTCGATGGCCACCCAGGAGATCGAGCTCAACAACGCGTTGGCGGCCGAGGGCATCACCGCCTACGAGACCGACCTGGCCGAACTGATCGTCCAGCTCGGCAACGACCTGCCCTCGCACATCCTGGTCCCGGCCATCCACCTGGGACGCGCCCAGATCCGGGAGATCTTCCTGGAGCAGATGGCCGAGTGGGGCACCCCCGCTCCCCCCGGGCTGACCGACGACCCCCGGGCGTTGGCCGAGGCGGCCCGGGCCCACCTGCGCGAACGGTTCCTGCGCACCCGCACGGCCATCTCGGGCGCCAACTTCGCGGTGGCCGACTCGGGCACGCTCGTGGTGCTGGAGTCGGAGGGCAACGGGCGCATGTGCCTGACCCTGCCGCAGACCCTCATCTCGGTGGTGGGCATCGAGAAGATCGTTCCGACCTGGGACGACCTGGAGGTGTTCATGCAGCTGCTGCCGCGATCGTCCACCGGCGAGCGGATGAACCCCTATACCTCGACCTGGACGGGTGTGACACCGGGCGACGGCCCCCAGGAGTTCCACCTGGTGCTGCTCGACAACGGCCGCACCGACGTACTGGCCGACACCGTGGGCCGCCAGGCGCTGCGCTGCATCCGCTGTTCGGCCTGCCTGAACACCTGCCCGGTCTACGAGCGCACCGGCGGGCACTCCTACGGTTCGGTCTACCCGGGACCGATCGGCGCCATCCTCACGCCGCAGCTGCGCGGGATGGGGTCGGAGGTGGAGGAGTCCCTGCCCTACGCGTCGTCCCTGTGCGGCGCCTGCTACGAGGTGTGCCCGGTCGCGATCGACATCCCCGAGGTGCTGGTGCACCTGCGCGAGGAGGTCGCCGAGGGACACGGGCACCTGGGCGAGAAGACGCTGATGGCCGGCGCGGAGGCGGTGTTCTCGTCCTCGACCGCCCTGGGCGCGGTGCAGCGCGCCGCGGGGCTGGGCCGCACGCTGGTCCCGCGCCACCTTCCCGGGCTCGCGGGGGCCTGGACCGACACACGCGATGTCCCGGACGTGCCGGCCGAGTCGTTCCGCCGCTGGTGGAACGAGCGAGAGCGAGAGGAAGGCCGATGAGCGCCAAGGAAGCGATCCTGGCCCGGGTACGGGCCGCCCTGGCCGACGTGCCCGCCGACGAACCGCTGGAGCGCGCTCCGGACCGCGCCCATCTGGACTCCCACGGGGTCGGACCCACCCTGGACGTGCTGGAGGACCGGCTGATCGACTACAAGGCGCTCGTGCACCGGACCCCCGCCGACCGGGTGGGCGAGGAGATCGCGGCCGCCCTGGCCCGGCGCGGGGCCCGGCGCGTGGTGGTGCCCCCGGCCCTGCCCGGGGAGTGGCTGGCCGGGACCGGCATCGAGACCCTGACCGACTCCCGGGAGGAGCCGCTGACGGTGCGGGAGCTGGACGCCTCCGACGGAGTGATCACCGGGTGCGCCGTCGCGATCGCCGAGACCGGGACGATCGTCCTGGACGGCGGCCCCGATCAGGGTCGGCGCGCCATCACCCTGGTGCCCGACTACCACCTGTGCGTGGTGCGCGCCGACCAGGTGGTGGACGGGGTGCCCCAGGGGGTGCGCCTGTTGGACCCGGCCCGTCCGCTCACCTGGATCAGCGGGCCGTCGGCCACCAGCGACATCGAGCTGAACCGGGTGGAGGGGGTGCACGGCCCGCGCACCCTGGAGGTGCTGCTGGTGGAGGCCGCCACCTGAGATGCCCCGGACCGGTGGCCGACGCCACGGGGGACCCCGTGCACGCGCGGTCCGGCCCCTCCAGGGGTCCGGGCCGCGCCCGTTCAGCCCCGGGGGCTCCAGGTCGCCAAGAGCCGGTCCAACGGATCGGGGACGTCCTCCTGCTTGGCGAAGGGCGCCTGGTAGCGGGCTCCCGCCCCCTGCGGGGCGCGACGCCTCTTGGGCGCGGGGACCGCGACGACCGTCTCCGACTCCTCCCGGCCGCCCTCCCGGGACAGCGGGGCCTGATAGCGGGCCCCCTGCGCCGCGGGCCGTCGCCTTCTTCGGATCCAGGTGCGCATCGGGCCCGCTTCCCGTGGCGGCTCCTGCCGTTCGGTCCGTTCACCGGTCGCGGTGAACCACACCGGCAGTTCCTCCAGACCGTGCATCGACAGCGAGGGCCGCCGACGCAGATCGGCCGGTTCGACCGCCAGGACCATGCCGCGCAGCCGGTCCACGGCCATGTCGATGGCGGTGCGCACCATCTCCCGGGAGAAGGCGGTGGCCGGGCACCGGTGCGCGCCCGCCCCCCACGCCAGATGGGAGCGGTTGCCGGCCAGGGCCATCGCGTCGTCGCCGCCGCGCGACACCGACGGGTCGGTGTGCGCGGAGGCCAACCCGAACAGCAGCGGCTCGCCCTTGCGGATGTGCGCGCCCGAGAACCGGATGTCCATGGTGGAGTAGCGACCGGCCAGCACCTGGATGGGCGAGTCGGTCCACATGACGTAGTCGATGAAGTCCTCCGGTGTGAGGGTGCCGCCCAGGTAGGCGGTCCACACGTTGGGGTCCTCCAACAGCTTGAGCAGGGCGTTGCCGATGAGGTGGGTGGTGGGTTCGTGCCCGGTCGCCCACAGCATCGACAGTGCCTCGACCGCCTCCTCGTCGGTGAGCGCGTTGGGGTGCGCCAGTAGGTGTCCGACCAGGTCCTCGCCGGGTTCACGGCGCTTGCGCTCCACCAGACCGTGGAAGTAGCCGCGCACCGAGTCCCCGGCGTCCGCCGCCTCCCGCGGGTCCGCGCTCCACGAGCGTTCGGCGATGTCGGCCAGGAGCCGCCCGTACTCGTCCGGCAGTCCGAACAGCTCGTTGAAGACCATCGCGGGCAGCGGGGCCGCGTACTGACCGATGAGGTCGGCGCTGCCGTCGGCCGCGGCCCGGCCCAGCAGGTGCACGGCGGCGCGTTCGACCACCGGGACCAGCTGGGCGGTGCCGACCGCGGCCAGCGCCTCCACGATGGGGGCCCGGAGCCGCTGGTGCTCGGTGCCGTCGTGCCCCAGGGCCCCGCTGCGGGCCGGGGACCCGGCGGAACGCCAGGGACGCGGATCGGCCGAGAAGTAGGTCTGGTCCCGCAGCGCCTGGAGGTTCTCCTTGTAGCCCAGCAGGAGCCACCCGGGAACCCCCGGGCCCAGTTCCACCGGGACCAGTCCGCCGTGCCGTTCGCGCAACTGTCGCCAGGGCAGCTCTCCTCCCCGGTGCAGCGCGAGGGCGCCGTCCTCGCTGTAGGGGCAGCGGCCCGCCCCGTCTCCGCTCGCGGTTCCCTCATGGTCGGTGGGACCGGTGCCCTGGTGCATGGAGACTCCTCGGTGACTGCGGTTGAGGAGACGGTAGAACCGGGATGTTTCCGCAATGCTTCGGGTAGGAAAGTTCCACCTTTCCTCGACGGGCACCCGATCCCAGGAGAGGGCGAGTCCGGATTGGGAGGTATGGCGGACTTCGGGTCCTCTATCAGCCCTTACAGGATGCTCCGCACGTATACGCGGAAGCCACTCGCAGGCGCCGCTGACCGGCGATGTCGGGCCCCGTCCGTCGGGTTCCGGGTTCGGCCGCGAGCATTTCCCCTGGCGGGTGAAGTGATACGGGACACTTTCCCCGGCAAAGCCGCCGGCACGCCCGCCCGGACGTTTTTCTCGGGTATTTCCGTTCTCTCACGTGCGGGGCGGGTACGCGCCGCTCGGTAGGATCGTCCACCGATCACACGACACCGCGAACGAGGGGAACACCGTGGGTGCCAAGAGGCGACGAACGGCCGGGCGCCGCGACCGGACCGTCCCCGACTGGGACGGTCCCTCGACCGCGTCGTCCCCTGCCGAGATCGTCACCGAGGCGGTCGACGCCCTGGTGATGGGACGCGGTGGCGACGGCGTCGACCTGGCCGCGGCCCTGCTCGCCGACACCGAGGACGCCGCCCGGGTCCACGACGCCGAACGGGCCCTCACCGAGGCGCTGCGCGACGCGATGACGTCGGTGTGGGCGCGCGGCTGGCAACCCGCCGAGACCACGCGCCGCGTCGAACGCCTCCTCGGCCCGGCCGCCGCCGCGGTGTGCGCCCACGCGATCACCGCCGACCTGGAGCGGCACGCCCCCACCACCGTGGCCCCCGACTGGATCGCGCAGGCGCGTGCCCTCGACACCGTCGGGGATCCCCTCGCCCACCTGGCGGACGCCCACGGCCTGCTGCGCTTCGAAGCCGTCGAACAGGTCCTGCGCACCCTGGCCGCACTGCGCGTCCTGCCACCGTTGCAACGCCTCGTCGACCCGCCCGGCGCCCACCGTCCCGGCCGGGCACGCCCGACCCGCGCGCGCACCGAGGTGGACCGGGGCAAACTCGCCCGGGTGCGGGCCCTGCTGGCCAAGGCCGAATCGACGGAGTTCCCCGAGGAGGCCGAGGCGCTCAGCGCCCGCGCCCAGGAACTCATGGCGCGGCACAGCATCGACCGGGCGCTGCTCGACGAGGACGATCCGGACTCCTCCGAGGCCGGGCACGCCCGGCGACTCCCCGTGGACGCCCCCTACGACGAGTCCAAGGCCGTCCTGCTGCACGAGGTCGCCGAGGCCAACCACTGCCGGGCGGTGTGGCACCGCGAACTCGAAATGTGCACGGTCATGGGCTTCCCCGACGACGTGGACGCCGTCGACCTGCTGTTCACCTCCCTGCTGGTGCAGGCCGAGACCGCGATGCGGGCGGGCAGTTCGGCGCGCGACCGCTCCGGCCGCAGGGCGGGGAAGGACTTCCGCTCCTCGTTCATGTCGGCGTTCGCCGTGCGCGTCGGGGAGCGACTCACCGAGGCCGCCCGCACCGCCCGCGACGCCGTCCAGGCCGAGGCCGGCCGTGACCTGGTCCCGTTGTTCGCCGCCCGAGAACGCGAAGTGGAACGGGCCGTGGAACAGGCCTTCGGCGAGCTCACCTACTCGCGGGTGCGCGGCCCCTACAGCGAGGACGGGTGGAACGCCGGACGGGCCGCCGCCGACGCCGCCTCCCTGGGATCGCGCCGCCCCGTCACCGGACGCTGATCCCCGGCGGCACGGCACCGCACCACGGGACGCGCTCGGCGGCGGTGTCCTCCGGACCGCCCCGGTACCGTGCGGCGGTGCCCTCCCGGGGTGTCCCGGTGCCGTGCGGCGCCCCGGAAAATCCCTGGCCCGGCGGCCCGGCGCCGCGCTAGAACGGTCCTCATGCACAAGTACCCGCGGACCCGGCACATCCAGGGATCACGCCTGCAACCCGGCGACCGGGACCTGTCCGCGGTCCCCTTCTCCGCCCTCGCCGGACGGCACCTGGTCGTGGAGGAGAAGCTCGACGGCGCCAACGCCGGCATCGGCTTCGGGCCCGACGGCGACCTGCGCCTCCAGAGCCGCGGGCACTACCTCACCGGCGGCCCCCGCGAACGCCAGTTCGCCCCGTTCAAGGCCTGGGCCGCCGCCGTGGCCCCGCGCCTGCGCGAGCGGCTGGGCGACCGGTACGTGCTGTACGGCGAGTGGATGTACGCCAAGCACACCGTGTACTACGACGCCCTCCCCCACCTGTTCTGCGAGTTCGACGTCCTGGACACCCGCGGGGGCGCCTTCCTGGACACCCCCTCACGCCGGGCGCTGCTGGCCGGCCTGCCCATCGTGTCGGTGCCCGTACTGCACACCGGGCCCCTCCGCCGGGTGGAGGACCTCGCCGATCTGGTCGGCCCCTCCACCTGTCGCACCCCGCACTGGCGGCGGTCCCTGGAGGAGGCCGCCCGCGCGGGCGGGGCCGACCCCGCCCGCGCCCTGGCCGAGAGCGACGGCTCCGACCTCATGGAGGGCCTGTACGTCAAGGTCGAGGAGGACGGCCGCACCGTGGACCGCTACAAGTGGGTGCGCGCCGACTTCACCACCGCCGTCCTGGACTCGGGGACGCACTGGATGGACCGGCCCGTCATCGCCAACGGCCTGGCCGACCCGGAGGTGCTCTATGCGAACGTTCACTGAGTTCACCGACCTGTGTCCGGCCCCGCCCACCTGGGACCTCGACTGGGACAGGATCCGCGACGCACTCCCCGAGGTCCGCGCCCTGGAGGGGGTGGAACAGGACCCGGTCCACCACGCCGAGGGGGACGTGGCCGTGCACACCCGCATGGCCTGCGAGGCACTGGCCTCCCTGACCGAGTGGCGGGCCCGCCCCGCCGACGAGCGGGTACGGCTGTTCGCCGCGGTGCTGCTGCACGACATCGCCAAACCCCTGTGCACCCGACGCGACGCCGACGGCAGGGTGACCGCCCACGGCCACTCCCGACGGGGCGACCTCATGGTGCGCGGCCTCCTGTGGCGGATGGGCGCCCCCGTCGCCTGGCGCGAGCACGTGGCGGCGCTGGTCCGCCACCACCAGGTCCCGTTCTGGGCGCTGGAACGCCCCGACCTGCGCGGCATCGTGTTCCGGGTGAGCCTGACCGCGCGCAACGACGACCTGGCGATCCTGGCCACCGCCGACATCCTGGGCCGGGACTGCGGGGACGCCTCCGAGGTGCTGGAGAACATCGACCTCTACCGCGAGTACTGCGCCGAACAGGCCTGCCTGGACCAGCCGCGCGCCTTCCCCTCCGACCACGCCCGGTTCCGCTTCTTCCAGCGCCCCGAGCGCGACCCCGACCACGACGCCTACGACGACACCCGGATGACCGTCACCGTCATGTCCGGCCTGCCGGGGGCGGGCAAGGACACCTGGATCGGACGGGAGCGCCCCGGCGTGCCGGTGGTGAGCCTGGACGCGATCCGCGGCGAACTGGGGGTGCGGCCCACCGACGACCAGCGCCCGGTGGCGGCCGCGGCCCACGAGCGCGCCCGCGAGCACCTGCGCGCGGAACGGTCCTTCGTCTGGAACGCCACGAACGTGTCCCGGTCGATGCGCGACCGCTGCACGACCCTGGCCGCGGCCTACGGCGCCCGGGTCGAGATCGTCGCGGTGGAGGCCCCGCCCCGGACGCTGCGCGCCCGTCTGGACCGCCGTCCCTCCCCGATCCCGACGGCGGTGGTGGACCGCCTGGTGGGCCGATGGGAACACCCGGACCCCACCGAGGCCCACCGGCTCACCCTGGTGGACACGGGAGGCGCCTGAACGATCTTCTTCATCGGCTGTTGACGTGTTACGCGCACGCACGGACCCTCATCGCACTAGGCTGTCGCCGTCCCACTGCGGCGCCGGCGGGGAACACACGGCCGCGACGCCGCCTCACGGCCCATCCGGCCACCGAGGCAGGTAGGAGGACGGCAACCCGGGAATGCCATCGGATTCCCGCACGCCGTCGGACAACGACGTCGACTTCCTTCCGAGAGCCATGCCCGAGAACGTCACATGGACGGGGTGACCACCGAGACCCGCGCGGTGGCCTCGCCCCCCGTCCCCGAGAACTCCGTCGCCCAGACCCCGTGGCGGCGCCACTTCGCCCTGTTGTGGAGCGGCGGGGCGCTCAACGGCCTGGGCACCATGACCTTCACCCTGGCCGTGCCGCTGTTGGCGCTGGCACAGACGGGTTCGCCCGTGACGGCCGCGTGGATCGCCGTGGCGGGAATGCTCCCCCGCATCCTCCTGCACGCACCTGTCGGCGTCCTGGTGGACCGGGTGGATCCGCGCCGGGTCATGATCATCGGCCAGACCGGGCGTCTGGCGGTGACCGTCCTCCTGGTACCCCCCGTCCTGCTGTGGGACGCACCCGTCTCCCTCCTCATCGCGGCCATGGCGGTGCACGGGATCTGTTCCACACTGTTCGCCACCGCCGCCACCGCCGCGGTGCCCCACCTGGTACCCGAGGAACACCTGGCCGAGGCGGTGGGCAGGAACGAGGCCCGCGCCCACGGCACCCAGATGACCGGACGACCGCTGGGCGGTCTCCTGTTCGGCCTGGCCGCGTGGGCGCCCACGGCGTTCAACGTCGTGATGTCCTCGGGCGCGCTGCTGACCGCCCTGTTCCTGCCCCGGCCGGTGCGCCCCGCCCCCGTGGACAGGGACGAGGAACGGGAACCGTTCATCGAGGAGTTCCGGGCGGGCTTCCGATGGCTGTACCGCGATCGCCTGCTCAGGTCGGCCCTGGTCGTGTGCACCATCACCAACGCCATGTTCCAGACGGTATGGCTGCTCATCATGTCGACGGTCACGCACGAGGGTTTCCCGCCCGTGCTCATCGGCGTGGTCCTGGCCGCCACCGGGGTGGGCGGCCTGCTCGGATCACTGCTCGCGCCGCGTCTGGTGAGGCGTTTCCGCCCGGTGCACATGATCGCCCTGTGCCTGTGGTCGTGGATGCTCCCGCTGGGCGCCCTGGCGGTGGCCCACCACCTCGATCCCCGCTGGCTGATGGCCACGCTCCCCTTCACCTGGGGCGGCATCGGGTTCGTGGGGGCCCACATGAACGTGACGGTGGGGACCTATCACGCGGTCCACGTGCCCCGGAACCTCCTGGGCCGGGTCCTGGGGGTGGACCAGTTCTTCGCCCAGGGGGCCATGCCCCTGGGTCTGGTGTGCGGCGGCCACCTCTTGGAGGCCTGGGGGCCGGGACCCACCAGTGCCCTGCTCGCGGCGGCCAACGGGGGGATCGCGCTGGTGTTCACGGTACTGATGGTGGTCCTGAGCCGTCCTCGGGCCCGGACAGGGAACCCAGCAGTCGCCGTAGCCCCCGATCCAGGTCCGCTTTGACGAGTTCGGCGCTTCCGGTCTCGGCGCGTTCGGAGGTCACTCGCACGAAGACCCGGTCCACCGTCGCCACCAGCTCCTCCGCGAAGGCCCCCGCCTCCGCGGGCAGCACGCCCCGCAGCCTCTCCAGGGCGGTGAGGGCCGCCAGGGCGTCATCGGGAAAACGGTCCATGAGGTCGGCCAGGCTCTCCCGGCCCGGCCCGCTGGGCCCCATGAGCCGAACGTGCAGTATCCACCTCCCGGTCATGCCGAACCTGAGCACACTCGCGGCCGCCTCACCGATGAGGGCACGATGCGCCTCCTCGGACCGAAGGCCGCGTTCCCGCTCGAACCGGTCACGTTCGGCTTCGAGCGCGTGGCGCGCCCGCTCCCGCTCGGCCTTGACCGCCCGCCCCCCGGTGACGGCCGAGGCGGTGATCGTCGCCGTCGCCGTGGTCACCCCCGTGATGAGGGCGACCAGGACGGTGGGGTCCGACCATTGCGCCAGGACCGGCGTCACGCCTCCTCCGACAGCCGGGCGGCGGTGGACACCTGGTGCGGCGGCAGAGGCGGGTGATGCGCGCTCACGGCCCGGGCCGCCAGTCGGGCGGCGAGGTCGCGGTCGCCCCGCAGACGGCGTACCCGGGCCGCGCGCAGCAGGACCGGACCGCTGTCGGCGGCTTCGACCAGGGCCTCGTCCAGCTCCTCCGACCAGGTGCCGACCCCGGCGAGGGTGGCCTGGGCCAGAGCGCGGGCGGTACGGGTGGAAGGGCTCTCCGGTGCCTCCAGGCGTTCGAGGTCGCGCAGGGCGGAGACGGCCTCCCCCTGATCCGCGAGGATCTCCCCCCGGGTGCGGCGGGCCTCGGCGTTGGCACCGTCGCGGGACAGCACCCGATGGAGGACGTCCAGGGCGGATTCGGCCTGGCCCGCCTGCCACAGGGCCTGGCCCAGGCCGGTCTGCATCCCCGGGTCGGCGCCGGCCCGACCGGCCGCCACCGCGAGGGCGTTCAGGGCGGCGGGACGGTCACGGGCCAGCAGCAGGCAGCGGGCCTGGGCGAGCAGGGCGTGGCCCACGGCGACGCCCTCCCCCAGGGAGGCCCGGAGTCCGGCCGCGTCCTGGTACAGACGGGCCGCCGACGGGAAGTCCCCCTCGTGAAAGGCCAGGTCGCCGAGCAGGGAGATGATCCTGGCCCGATCGCGGGGCCGGGGTGGCGGCTGGGCGGCCAACGCCCGACGGGCGTGCTCACGGGCCACGGGGAGGTCTCCCCGCGTCCGGGTGCGGCAGGCGAAGGAGAAGTGCGAGGCCGCCCCGCGGGGGACCTCGGGGAGCGGATCCGGAGAGGTCAGGGGGCCGGTCAGCCTCGGGTGGCGCACGAGGTAGGTGCCGTTGGCGTGGTGTCGGCCGACCAGGTGCCGGTCCTGGAGGGCTCGGGCGGCCTCCTCCCCGCCCCGGAAGGCCCGCGCGCCCTGTTCCCCCGATTCGAGGACTCGGGCGAGCCAGGCGCGCAGCGCGCGGGGGGAGACGAGGCACTCGGCGGCCGTCTCGGCCACGGCGCGCGCCGTATGGGCGCGCAGGGCCCGGTCGGTGTCGGCGGTCGGGTCACGGGTGAGCGTGCGGGCTCCGGCGGGCAACGCCTCCCACAGCGCCCGTCCGACCACCTGGAGCAGGCCCGGGTCCACGATTCCGCCCCGATGGGGCGTTCCGGGGACGGGGAGGCACAGTTCCTCGGCGAGCAGCCGTCCCTGCCCCGGCTCCAACCGGTGACCCACCCGGTCCAGGGCCAGATCGACGGCCTCGGCCGCCGCCTGTGCCGTGAGGGGGTGCAGCGGGATCTCGGCGAACCGCACGGTGTACTTGTCGAGCAGGCGGCGCAACTCGTCCCAGTGGTCGGTGCGCACGACGAGCAGCAGGCGCAGCTCCTCGTGCCCGTCCAGACAGGTGAGCAACTCCTCCAGCAGGTCGCGCCGGTGATGTTCGCCCGCGCCCCCCGGCCGCAGGAGGAGTTCGACCCGGTCAAGGACGGCGTACACGGGGATCCGGCGGCCATAGCGGTCGGTGCGGGAACGTGTGCGCAGCAGGTCCGCGACGGAGCGTCCGGGCGGTCCTTCGGGGTCCCAGGAGGAGACCAGGGCGCGGCCGTAGGGGTTCTGGTCGGGCAGGACGGCGGCGGGGAACCCGGAATCCAGACAGAGGTCGTCATAGGGCAGGACGTCGCCGCCCCTGTCGGTGACCCCGGGAACGGCCCCCGCGCGCACGAGGGAGGTCTTGCCCACGCCCGTGTCACCGTGCAGGACGGTGAGCCGATGACCGTGCCAGGCCGCCGTCAGGGCGGCGACCTCCCGTCCTCGTCCCAGGAAGAACGGCCGATCCCGGGCACGGAAGGGTCGCGGGCCGACGAACGGCCCGGGTCGGTCGTCCCACCCGGCGGTTCGTTTCATGAAAATGGCTCCCGACCAGCGAGAACGAGAAATCGACAAGAGCAGGAACGACAATGGGAATGCTGTGGGAAACAAGGAGAACAATGCCCCACACAGGCATTCTCACCTGGAACGATGCGCACGGTTCACTCGACGAGCGCTCCACACCACGGGGAATCCGCCGTGGGAACGACTCAGGCCTTATCCCCTTCGTTGGCGAAGGAGGCGACGATCTCACCGTCGGCCTCTCCGGCACCCAGGACGGACCCGAGCGCACCGATGATCACCGACTCCCCGAAGCGGCCCAGGTCCCGTAGGGACAGGCCCTCAAGAGATACCAGGGCGAGGTCATCGCCATGTTGCACTGCCGTCACAGACCTCTCCGTTCCCACCCATCCGGAGGGCGGCGGACCATCCCCCGAAACGTTTTTTCCGACTACTTCCTCGTTGAGGTTTTTACCACGCGACTGTCGCTCCCTAACATGATCGCCTACCCTGAAAACCACCCGGTCCCGGAAGCACGGAAAAAGGAATGGTGACACGGACGGGACATCAGGACCGGATGCGGTAAAGGTTTTTCTGGTGTGACGCATGTGAAAACGGAGGAAGCCAAGTGGCCGATGCGCAAGGACCGGTGGGCGACCGAGCGCCGGGGCATTCTCCCGAGGTCTGGGGAGGGGTCCCCGGGCGCAACAAGAACTTCACGGGACGCGCCCAGCAGCTCAACGCGCTCAGGTTCGGTCTGATGAACCAGATCACCGCCGTGGTCCCGCACACGCTCCACGGCTACGGAGGTGTCGGCAAGACCCTCATGGCGGTGGAGTACGCCTACCGCTACCGCCACGAATACGACCTGGTGTGGTGGATCAACGCCGACCAGCCGGGCCTGGTGCGCTCATCCCTCGCGCACCTGGCCCCCCACATGGGCCTGCCGGGGGTGAGCTCCACCGGCATCGAGGAGGCCGCCGAGACCGTGTTGAACGCCCTCCGCAGGGGCGACCCCTACCGGCGGTGGCTCCTCATCTACGACAACGCCGACGAACCCGAGGACCTGCGCGATGTGATCCCGGAGGGTCACGAGACCGGGCACGTGCTCATCACCTCTCGCAATCACCGCTGGCAGGCGGTCGCCGAGACGGTCTCGGTGGACGTCTTCCCCGACGTCGAAAGCGTCGAGTTCCTCAAGAAGCGCATTCCGCGCGGCATCACCCGGGCGGAGGCGGAGGAACTGGCCGAGGCCCTGGGTCACCTTCCCCTGGCGTTGGAACAGGCGGGAGCGCTTCGGTCGGAGACCGGCATGTCCAACCGCGAGTACCTCAGGTTGTTGGCCGAACAACCCGTCTCCCTGCTGCGCGAGGGCGCGCCGAGCGAGTATCCGACACCGATGACGGCCGCCTGGCAGCTGTCGGTGAGCAAGCTCCGGGAAAACCTGCCCGAGGCCATGGACCTACTGCGCTGCTGCGCCTTCTTCGGGCCCGAACCGATCCCCCGGGACGTCTTCTTCCCGGTGGAGGAGGGCCCGGTCCGCCCGGAGATGGTCGACCTGTTGGCCAACCCCATCCGGCTGAGCCGGGTCATCGGCCAGCTGGCCCGGTACGCGCTCATCCGGCTGGACAACTCCAACCGGACCATTCAGGTGCACCGACTGATCCAGACCCTGATCCGGGCCGAACTGTCCGCCGAGGAACAGCGGGTCGCGCGCGAGGAGGTGTGGTCCCTCCTGGCCGCCGCCGCGCCGTCGGCGATGAACAACCCGGCCTCCCAGGACCGTTACCTCGAACTGCTGCCCCACCTGCGTCCCTCCGGCATCGCCGAGAGCATCCTTCCCGAGGCCAGGGAGTTCGCCCTCAAGGTCCTGACCTTCCTGTACACCTCCGGTAACTACGCGATGGCCGAACGCTACGCACACGAATTCGTCGAGCGGTGGGCCTCGGTGTCCGGCCCCGACGACCCCCACGTCCTGGAGGCACGGCTCAAGTACGCCAACCGACTGCGCGAACTGGGCCGTTATCAGGAGACGTACGACCTGGACCGGGCCCTCCTGGAACAGACGCAGCGCGTTCTGGGCCCCGAACACCGGTTGACCCTGGCCGTGCGCTCGGGCATCGGCGCCGACCTGCGCGCCAAGGGCGAATTCCAGCAGGCCCGCGAGAGCGACGAGGAGACCCTGCGGCTGCACCGGGAGGCGCTGGGCCCCACCGATCCGGCGACCCTGCGCGCCATGTACAACCTGGCCGTCGACCTCGCCCTGACCAGCGACTTCTCCGGGGCGCGCGACCTGCACGAGCGCGTCTACATGCTGCACAAGCGTCACAGTGCGACCCAGTCCGCCGTGCACCTGCTCATCTATCTGCACGGCCTGGCACTGGCCGTGCGGCTGGCCGGGGACTACATCGAGGCCTGCGACCTGGGCGAGGACGCCCTGGCCTACGGCCGCGAACAGTTGGGCGCCGATCACCCCCGGACCCTGCGCACCCAGATCGACCTGGCCACCTCCCTGCGCATGAACGGGGACCTGGACCAGGCCCTGGAACTGGCGCAGGACGCGCACTCCCGGCACCTGCGGCTGTACGGGCTCGACCACCCCGAGACCCTCGCCGCCGCCATGTGCCTGGCCAACACCTGGCGGATGCACGGCGCACTGGCGGAGGCGCTGCAACTGGCGGAGGACACCGACCTGCGTTACGACCAGATCTACGGCGCGGAACACCCCTACAACCACGGGTGCACCAGCAACGTGGCGCTGTTGTACCGGATGTTGGGCGACCCGTCGAAGGCCCGACGGCTCAACGAGGCGTCACTGGCGGGTGTGGAGGGGAAACTGGGCCGCGACCACCACTACGCGCTGGGCGTCACCCTCAACCTGGCCAGCGACCTGGCCGCGCTGAACGACACCAAGAACGCCGTCCGCCTGGGCCGGGGCAGTCTGCGCCGTATGCGGGCCCTCCTCGGCGAAGAGCACCCCATGGCCCTGTCCTGCTCGGCCAATCTCATCCTGGACCTGCGTGCGGAGGGAGAGGACGACGAGGCCGACCGACTGCTCGCCCAGGTGGAACCCCTGTACGCCCGCGTCCACGGCCGCGAGCACCAGTTCACCGAGGCCTTCCTGTCCGGTCAGCGGATGAACTTCGACTTCGATCCCCGCCAACTCTGACCGTGCGCCGGGGCCCCGCCCCGAGGAGAGGGAGAAGGTCGCCGGCTTTTCATGGAGAGAAGCCGGCGTGGAGGGGTACGAACCGGTCAGGCCCCCGAACGGTCGCCGTTGCGCTCCAGCCATCGGGCCAGGTGCTCCCGGGCGGCCCGGTCGGCGGCCTTCGCGGCAGCCGTCGGCACCGGCTCGTCCTGCCAGGCCTCCAGGGTGCGGTTGGTGGCCGTGAGAAACCGTTCCCCCTCCGGGGTGAGCCGGCCCGACCCCGCCAGCACCCGGGCGGCGTCCAGGGTGGAACGCCGCCAGTGCGCGAAGTCGGCGTGGGCCCGCTCCGACCGCGCCCCGGCCGCGGTGTGCCGGTGCCGCCGCCAGAAACCGGCCACGCCCAAGTGGGCGTACACCCCCTGGAACAGTCCGGCCGCGGGTCGCGGGTCGGGCCGCCAGGGCGCGTAGTAACGGCTGCCGTCGTCGGGCAGGGTGAGCGGGACCAGGTCCCACAGCGCGGTCATTTTGGCGTGCTGCACCTCGTGGGCGAAGGTGAGCGCCAACGCCACCGGTTCGGGTGGGGTGGACAGCCCCAGGTTCCCGAACGCGTGCCGGGCGGTCGCGCTGGTGTGCGCGCCGTCCGCGGTCCGGGTGGGGGTGAGGGTGAGGACGGTGTCGACCGTCTCCTCCGCGATCGTCCAGTGGTCCTCCACCAGGATCTCCCACGCCTTCCACAACACGGCACGCCAGTGGTCGACCTCCGGTCCGGTCAGACGGCGGGCGACGATGTCGGCCCCGGGCATGCGGTCGGGATCCTGGTCGTCCAAGAGCAGGGCCAAGCGGTATCCCGCGTGTTCGGCCTCCATCCGGCGCAGCGCCTGCCAGCCGGGGCCGTCCCGGTGCGGATCGGCGGGCACCGCCACCTCCCTGTCCCGCGTGGCCAGGACCGCCCGGCCGTCGGCGACCTCGGCCACCGCTCCGGTCTCGCCGCCGACCACGGCCCGGCCCAGGGACACGAGCGGGGCCGTGGGACCGTCCGGGGGGACCTCGATCCGCAGCGTCGTCCCGGCCCGCAGCGCGGCGGCGGCCGCCAGGGACGCCAGGACCGAGACACGGGGGTCATCGCGGCGCCGCCCTTCCAGGGCCAGCACCGTGCGCCGGGCCCACACCCCGACCGTGGGGTGGCGCAGGGTGACCGCGACCGCAGCGGGGTCCGTCTCCTGCGCGGCGATCAGGGCCCACCACGCCTCTTCGGCATGGCCCGTGTCGGGGTGGCCCGCCTCCCTGGCCGCGTCCAGCACCCGGCGCACCAGCAGCAGGTGCTTGCCGTACTGGGCTGCGCGCAGGTGCGCGGTGGCCTTGGTCCCCCCTCCTCCCACGGCCAGGGCGTCGAACACCTCGTCGGGAACGGTGGCGGGGGTGGTGGGCATTCAGTGTTCTTCCCGGATGCGGGCCACGTCGGCGGCCACGGTCTGGTGGACATGGGTGATGAGCCGGGCCAGGTCGGCGCAGTACACGGACGGGTTGCGAAACCCCGTGCCCCTCCGGTGGCGGTGCGGATAGAGGCCGCCCCCGCACACCCGGACCAGAGGGCACGCGACGCAGGTGTCGCTCAGCGCCCGCAGTCCGATCTGCCGGGCGACGATGCCGGGCGTGTACAGGGCCTCGGTGAAGGGGTGGGTGAGGATGTGGAAGGGCGTGCCGGCGGCGCCCTCGGCCACGGCCTTGAGGCTGTCGACCTGTTCGACCGATCCGTCGGTCTCGATCACCACCATGGCGGCCGGGGAGAGCCCCACGGACTCGGTGCGCGAGGGGGAGCCCAGGACCAGCCGGATGATCTCGGTGAACATACGGATGTCGGTCTCCCGCACGGGCGCCCCGTACCAGCGGTCGAACACGGCGGTCAGCCAGTCGCCGTAGGGGGTGCCCTCCCCGGTCAGGCCCGGTGGCGGTGCGTCCCAGGTACCGTGCGGGAGGAGGAAGTCGACGCCGGGCGGGTCGAACTCCAGCAGCGCCTCATAGGTGGTCACGGGGTCGGATTCCAGGTCGACGGTGGCCAACAGCCCGGACAGCAGATGCCGGTGACGGCGGGTGAGGCGGTCGAGGGCGGCCCGGACCTCGGCGTGGGTGCCGCGTCCGTTGGCACGGCGCCGGTGGCGGTCGTGGTCCTCTTCGGCACCGTCGACGCTCACCCCGACCCGCACGCCCAGTTCGTCGAACAGGTCGAGGAAGGCGTCGTCGACGAGGACACCGTTGGTCTGCACGCGCAGGGAGACGTGGACGTCGGGTTCGCAGGTCTTGCGGAGGGCGTCGGCGACATAGCGGATGTGGTCCGCCCCGGCCAGCAGGGGCTCGCCGCCGTGGAGGATGACGTCCACCCGGGAACGGTCGTGGGTCCGGGCGTGCTCGGCGATCCGTTCGGCGACGCGGTCGACGATCGATCGGGCCATTCGGCGCGGTTGGCGTCGCCAGCCCTGGTCCGCCATTTCGTACATGTAGCAGTAATCGCAGGCCAGGTTGCAACGGCTGTGGATCTTGAGGACGAACTGGCGAAAAGGGGTGGGACGCCATCCCTGGGCGAGCAGTTCCTCCACGTCGAGTCCGGCGGGCCATTCCGCCTGGTGGGGACGGGCTGTCGTGACAGGGTCGTCGGTCACGCGGCGCCCTCCTGGGACGAAAGCACACAAAAAGGGGGAATAGGACCGATTCCCTTCCCTATGTGCTCTTATGCGAGCGGGGTCAAACCTTGCTCTCGGACGGTCCCTTCCTCCGGGGGCGGCCCGGAGCGCGTTCACCGGCGACGATCACGAACGCGAGAACGACGCCGCCCGATGTTCGTGGGAACGGTTTCATCACGTTCGATTCTTTTCCTTTCCTCGACCGACCACACACCCATCGGTTCCCATCGCTCACCCGTGCCGTTCCTACCGTGGAACGATGACCGCATCCCGGCCCGCCCACCGCGCCGTCGTCCGTCTCTGCACCCCGTCGTTGCTGCTCGTGGCGGCCCTGGCGGGGTGCTCCGTTCCCGAGGTCGAGCACACCACCACCGCGGGTCCGCCCAGCCCTTCCCCGCACGTCCCCCGCACGCTGAGCGTGATCGGCGGCGGTGACGTGCTGGTCCACTCCTCGGTCTGGGAGGAGGCCCGCCGGAACGGGGAGGGGGAGTTCGACTTCGCACCCCTCTTCGCCGGGATCGCCCCCACCCTGAACGAGGCCGACCTGGCCCTGTGCCATCTGGAGGTCCCCTTGGCGCCGGAGGAGGGGCCCTTCACCGGTTACCCGGTGTTCGCCGCGCCCCCACAGGTCGCCCGAGGGCTGGCCGAGTCCGGTTACGACGGCTGCTCGACCGCCTCCAACCACACCTTGGACGGCGGAGAGGCCGGGGTCGTCCGCACCCTGGACGCCATGGAGGAGGCCGGGTTGGGCGCGGCCGGCAGCGCCCGCACCGAGGAGGAGGCCGCCCTGCCGACGATCTACGAGGTGGCCTCGGCCGACGGGGGCGACCCCGTGCCGGTGGCGCACCTGTCCTACACCTACGGCTTCAACGGCTTCCTGCCCCCCGAGGGCAAGGAGTGGATGGCCGACCTCATCGACGAGGAGGCCATCCTCGCCGAGGCCGCCCTGGCCCGGGAACGCGGCGCTCGGATCGTGGTGCTGTCGATGCACTGGGGCACCGAGCACATGCACCAGGCCGACGCCGACCAGCGCGAACTGTCCCGGCTGGTCGGTTCACCCGACATCGACCTGATCCTGGGGCACCACGCGCACGTGGTGCAGTCGGTGGAGCGCGTCGACGGTGAATGGGTGGTGTACGGCCTGGGCAACCAGGTCTCCGGCCAGTCCTCGCCGCCCATCGACTCGCGCCGCGAGGGGGTCCTGGCGAAGGCGGAGTTCACCGAGGTCGAACCCGGCGTATGGGAATCGACCGCCCTGGAGATGGTGCCCACCTGGGTCGCCCTGGACCCGTTGCGCGTGGTGGACCTGGCCGACGCGCTGGCCTCCCCCGGCCTGTCGAAGGTGGACCGGGAGGTGTACGGGGCGGCGGTGGAACGGATCGCCTCCCATGTCGACGGGCTGGGGGTGAGCGCCGATCCGGACTTCTCGATGGCCGGTTGACCGTCTCGGGGTGGGGCTCCGACGCGATTTCGGCGTTCCCGTCTCCGGCGGTGAGGGGCGCGGTTACCCTGAAACCGTGAGTACCACGACTTTCGGTGGGGAGACGGTGACGCAGGGCATCGCCTCCGCTGTGCGGGGATGCCTCGATTGGGCGCGGGACGCCGGCACCGGTCCCGTACCGGACGCCGACGCTCTGGCCCTGCTGCTCACCGCGCACCTGGAGCTCGGCGCGCCCGAGCCCGGGGACTGGTACGTGGACGACGTGCACGAGGTCGCCCGCGTCGTGCGCGCCGGCGCGCGCCCCGACGGCCGCCGCCACCCCGGTGCGCTCCGCGACACCGCTGTGCTCCGCTCCACCTGGCTGGCCTGGTGCGATCACCTGGTGGACCAGGGCGGTCTGGTCTCGGACGAGAGCCCTCGCCGCCTCCGGTCCGCCATCGAGGAGGTCGACCTGACCGTGGGAGGGGACCGCGAGCCCGCCCCCGCCCCCGCGGGCGCCGAACCGCTCCTGGACCGGCTCGACGGCACACCGCCGCGACCGGTCGCCCCCGCCGAACCGAGCGATCTGGACGACGCCGCACGTCAGTGCCGCACGCTGGCCGATGCCGCCCGGCTGACCGTCTGGGTCGATCGGGGCCGGCTGCTGCGCCCCGATTCCGAGGGCCGCGACGCGCTGTGCGCCGAGGACGTGCCGGCCGCCGCGGCCCACCTGGAGGCGTCACCGGCCGAGATCGACCACCTGTTCTCCGTCGCCCGCTCCGCGCGTCTGCTGCGCACCACCTACACCCGGGTCCTGGCCGGACGCGCCGCCTACGCCTGGTCGGCCGGTGTCCCCGGAGCGGTCGCCGACGCCTGGGCCGACGCGCTGCCCGCGATGACGGCCGAACACGGCACCATCGCCCTGTTGACGCTCACCGATCTGTTCCTCATGGGCCGGGAGCGCACCCCCCGCCAGATCACCGCCGCCTACCGGGGCAGGGACGGGATCGACGAAGAGCGGGTGCGCGTCGCCCTGGAACTCCTGGCCGACCTCAAGGCGGTCCACCGGACCGACGGAGGATTCCGGATCGGCCGCTTGGGCGACCACTGCGTGGTGCGCCGGCTCCGACGGGTCGGCGTCCCGGTGCGGGTGACCCGGGCGATCACCGACATGGACGCCCACGAGGTGCTCTCCCTGATCGAGGAGGGGCGTCCGACGGACACCGGGGACCTCCTGCACAGGTGGATCGAGGGGCGGGATCCCGACACCGCCGCCGGCGCCCTGCTGGAGGCCTCCACCGCCCCCGGGGCCTGGCACCGCCGCAGGAACGTCACCGAACTGCTCGCCCGGCTGGGGGTCGATCCGGAGACGACCCTGCGCCCCCACCTGGACCACCCCGTGCTCGGCGGATGGGTACGGCGCCTGCGTGCGACCGGTGAGGAACCACCGACCTCACGTCCCACGGCGTGGGCCCTGCTGGACGACTACGCCGTGCTGGTGGAGGCGGGCCTGCCGCTGCCCGTCCGGGACCGCGAACGGTTGTCCCCCCACGCCGAACACTTCATCCGTTCCGTACGGTCGTCCGACCACCCGGCCGCCGACACGGTCCTGGACCGCCTGGCCGACGGGGAACTGGGGCTGGCCCTGGCCCGGGCGGCCCGCCGGGCGCGCTCGGTGTGAACACGGCACCGCGACGCACACGACACCGGAACGAACG
Source organism: Nocardiopsis sp. N85 (assembly GCF_028882275.1). Lineage (GTDB taxonomy): Bacteria > Actinomycetota > Actinomycetes > Streptosporangiales > Streptosporangiaceae > Nocardiopsis > Nocardiopsis lambiniae. Next base: position 183,838 of record NZ_JARBUT010000012.1, on the reverse strand, counting down.
CGGACGGGACACGACCTCCCTCCCCCTTCCGAAGGAGGAAAGCCCGACCGCCCGCCACGGGACGGTTCCGCGCACGCGGCCGCCTCACGTCGGCGGTTCCACGGCGAACGCGGACGCGGCGGGGACCGGCCCCGCCACGGCCCCCACGGCGTTCAGTCCTTGAGCACCAACTCGTAGGTCGACAACACGACGTCGGGCAGGGGCGACCAGTCGCGCTCGGGAACCGGGACGAACCCGCGGGCCCGGTACACGTACTGGGCGGAGAGCATCTGCGGTTGCGTGGACAGCAGCAGCCGGGAGACTCCCTCCTCACGGGCCCGTTCCACCAGCGCGTTCACCAACGCGCGCCCCACACCCCGGCCTCGCGCCTCGGGCGCCACCGCGAACGCCCGTACCTCCGCCTCGTCCGCGCCCCGGGCCACCTCGCTCTGCGGTGACCAGGGTTCGAACATGATCGTCCCCAACAGACGACCGTCGTCCTCGGCCACGAGGACCTCGCCGTGGCCGTCGGCGCCCAAGAGCCGCAACGTCTCGACGTAGTCCGGGTTGACATCCAACAGTCCGTCGGCCGTGTAGGCGATCACCCGCAGCTCGCTGACGGCGCTCATCTCATCGGGAAGTACTCGACGCACGATCATGGTCGACATTCAACATGATCGAAGGGGGAGACGTGTGCGTTCGCCGCGCCTCCCAAGACGCCGAAAACGTCACCGTGAGTGACTTTTTACGTAGGTTCATCCCCTCTGTCGATCTCGCGTTCCCGCTGTTCCACCGGGACATCCCCGACGGCGAGGGGTTTCCGGCCATCACGCAACGCGTTCGGGGGCGCGCCGCGCAGGAACCGTTGGGCCCCCGCCCAACGGTCGGTGCCCGGTCCGGCCGGACGGTGATCGCCGGGGTCGCCCGACCACACCGGGCACGCCGGGGGCGGGTCCGTCCGTTCCCAGAACGTCGCCACCGGCGGTGGCCCCGACCGCACGGACAGGGCACCCCGGGAACGGCCCGCCCGGCGCAGCAGCTCCCCCCGTTCGAGGCCCCGCCACGTCAACAACAGGTACGGGTCGGCGTCGAAGACCCGCGCCATCTCCGTCACCGCCCCGCGCCCGTGGGCGCACCCCGGGACAGGACACGAGCAGGACACGTCGAGCGCCGAAGGATGCCGGGGGAAGAGGACGGCACGGTGCCGCTCGAACACCCCGGCCAGGGCCACCGGGGTCCGCCCGAGCAACACCGCCTCGCGCAGACCGTGATCGGCGGCGACGGAACCGAGGATCCGCTCTCGCACCGGTCCGGGCAGCGAGGCGTGACGCACGGTCACCCAGTGGTGACGCCGACCCGGGCTCACCCGGGCCGCGACCAACCCGGGGCGCACGTCCAACCAACCGGTCTCGACACGCTCCACCGGCCCCCACGACGCCACCGTCCGGGCGCATCCCCAGATCATCGTCGACCGTCCGATACGTACGCCGCGCACCCGGGGGCGGTCGGCACGGAGACGCCCCGCCCGGGGAGGACCGGCGCGGCGGCGGTCACCGAGGGGAGATCCCCGGTCGCCGCGCGGTGCGCGCGCACGAACCACTCCCGTGTCGGCCCGGCGGCCCCGACGAGGTCACCGTCACCGGGACGGTCGGGGAAACGATGGTCCAGGAGATCACGGACCGCGACGTCGGTGAGCGCGCACAGGCACTCCAACAGGTCGGTGACGACCGCCTCCCCCGCACGGTCCGGATCGGACTCCGGGGGGTGGTGGGCGCGCAACGACGGTGGTGACGACGACGCCGCCTCCCGCAACCAGGAGAAGCCGGCCGGGGCCAGCACCGGCCGCCACCGGACCCGCACGGTCTCCTCGTACCGGATGGAGGGCACGACGCACCCGTTCCCGGCGTGCTCGCGCGCGCTCCGGGAGAGCGCGGCCAGGTGACGCAGGCTCCCGCCGGCCCAGGGGGCGTCGGCCCGGGACAGCAGGACCGACGCCGCTCCCGGGTCGAGTTCGCGTACCGGCACCGACCACGGGCGCAGGGTCGGCGGCGCGACCTGGGCGGGGACCCGCCCCGGGGGGAGCAGACCGGGCGGGGCCATGGGGTGCCGGGGCCATCCGGGCAGGTGGAGCACCGCGACCCGGGGGGTGTCCGCTCCCGCCCCGTCCACGCGCCGCCCCAGGTCCTCGGGCGGCAGGGCGTAAGGGTGGGGCGGCACACGGCGACGGGAATCGGTGACGAGGGGCAGGGTGGCGTCCATTCCCCACACGTACAGTCGATCGTTGAACCAGAAACCCTCGACGATGTGCTGTTGGAGCATGCGCCCCAGTCTGATCGGACACCGCGCACCGCGTGGGGCTTTCCCACGACCGGCGCCCGGTCCCGTCGAACACCGACGGCATCGTCGCAGGTGAACGGATATCCGGGAAAACAGATCCTGGATTTTTGATTTTCGATCCGGACCGACCCGAGATTCGATAGAGGCAGGGACCGAAAAGGTTATCCACAGGCCTCCGGCGGCGATCCCCCGCCCATGCCACCATTTCCGGAAAAGCCCCTCCGGAAGGCGCAGGACATGATCACCGACACCGGACACCCTCCCGTCATCCGACTCCTCAGCGACACCGCCGTCCTGGCCCGGGGAGGCTGCCCCGCCCACCGCCGGGTACGCGCCGACCTCGCCCTCGGTCCGGCCCCCCACCGACCGTTCGAGGTGCCCGCGCTCGCCCTGAACGCCGTCCTCGACCTGGTCGAACACCGGGGGCGGTCGTTGGAGCGGGCCTGCGCCCACCTTCCCGCACCGGGACGCCCGGCGATCTCCGTGCTGGGCGAACGGGTACCGGCCGTGCACGACGGGGTGCGCGCGTGGGTCCGCCACGCGGCCCGCGCCCACCTCGCCGCGACGACGGGCCGCACCCCCGTCCGCGACTTCTGGGTGCGCCAGTACATGCCCGAACCCGGGTCCCGCCACCGCCGCCCCTACGAGGTGCGCGCCGCGGGGCGCTGTTACACCGACGGGCCGGTCAGGGAGCTGTGGGCGCCGAGCCTGGGAGGCCTGCGCCGGCCCCTCTCCCCCGACGCGGGGATCGCGGTCGCCGCCTACGTCCTGGCCACGGGGTCGCCGGTGGACCGGGACGCCTACGCCGCCGATCCACGGCGCTACCACGACGGGGCCCCTTACCCGATGCGCGGGCGCGGCCGGCCACCGGAACGGGTGCGGGTGATCCAGGTGTCGTGCCTGGACGGCGCCACGGCGGTCCGTTTCGACGGCACCGCCGACGAGGCCGGGGAACTGTTCGCCGCCAAGGGACGCGAGGGGTTGCGCGCCGCCCTGGTGGGCGGGGCCCGAGCCCCGGGTGCGGATTGCCTGACCTGCGGGGTCCGGCGCGGCTGCGGGCGGCTGCCCCGCGCTCCCGGACTACTGGGGTCGTCCGGCGGTGAGCGGCGGTCGTGGTCCCCGGCCCTCGCCCGCGAGTTCGCCCTCTGCCCCGCCCGCGCCCACTTCCACGCCCTGGGCCTGCCCGCCGTCATCGACCGCCGTCCCCCGACGATCACCCCTCGCCCGCCCCAGTCCCCACCCGATCGCGGCGACGGTGGGAGCGCCGCCGGTGTCGTCCCTCCTCCCGGGTGCGCGGACACGGCGCCCGCGTCCCCGGACACACCCGAGACGCCCGGCTCCCCCGGCCGTGGCACCGGACGGGCCATCGTGCGCGTGGACGGGTCCGGAACCGTCGAAGGACGGACCGGAGGGGCCCGTCGCGACGTCGTGCGCGTGGACGGCGCGGAAACGGACGAGGGTCCGCGGCCCGGCCGTCCCGGCGGACCCTGTCGTCCCGGCGGTTCCGGTGGACGGGGGTCGGGGGTGGTGGCGGAGGTGGTCCGGGCCTGGTTACGGCGGGCACACGACCGGCTGCCCCGGCGCGCCTGCGAACCGGCCGACCTGCCCGTGGACCCCTCCCGGTGGGCCTGCGCGGGTCGACGCCTGTTCGGCGACCGTGCGCGGCGGGCCGCCGCGATGCTCGCCGCCCACATCCCCGTCTGTCCGCTGCGCGACCTGCCCGCCGGTGACCACGTGCGCTCCGGTCCGACCCTGACCGCCGACGACACCGACGCCGACGTGCTCGTCGTCCACCGCGCCGACGTCCTGCACCACCGACGCGGTTCCTGGGTCCACCGCACCGTCCTGATCGCCGAGGACGGCCCGCCCGAGGCCCGGGGGCCGGAACTCTTCGCGGATGATCCGCGGGCCGCGCTGGGGGTGCTGTTCTTCGCCGCGGGGGTGATCGCCGCCGGCCCGGAACCGGCGGTGGAGATGGAGGTCCTCGCCCCCGACGGCGCCCGGGTCGACGTCGTCGACCCCGCCTCGCCACCGGTCCTGGCGGCGGCCGAGCGCACCGTCCGCACCCTGGTCGCCCCCTGGCACCGGGACCGGGTGCACGCCCCCGCACCCGGCCCCGTCTGCCGGACCTGTCCCTATCACCCGTGGTGTCCCGCATCCGAGCGGGAGGAGGGAGCGCCGTCGTGACCCCGCCCCGCCCGCACGCCCGCGCCCCACCCCCGCGGTCGGCGCCTTCGGCGCCCGCCCTATACCGGATGTGAGCGCTTGAGGGAGCGATTATTCGGATTACGGGTCGCCCGCGGTTTTCCCACCGACGGAGACCCCCGCCCACGCGAATCCCGCTAGTCTCCTTGCCATGACGCAGCACACCGCGATCGACGGGTCCACGACCCCCGATCAGATCCCACAACCACGGTTCCACAGGCCCAATCCGGACCTGGCCGCGGCGATGGAATGCGTCCGCTGCCAGGAGAACGGTGTGACCACCCCGCCCGGTTGGCCGCCCAAGCCGCCCAGGCGCAGGGAGGGTCCGCCGCCGCCGACCCCCCACCCCAACCGGGAACTGCCCATCAGCACCCGCAAGATGGACTTCCTCCGGGACGTGTGGACCTACGTCGCCTCGAAACCGGTGGGCGGTGACCCCGACAGCCGTTACCTCGCCCTCGTCTGTGCTCTGCGCGGTGCGATACGCGGCAAGGTCTACCTGCTCGGTCAGGACATGCGCATCCTCCGTCTGGAGGACCCGCACGCCGCGCTCAGCGACCTGATCGCCTCGGGCTGGCTGGTCACCACCCCCGAGCGGGTGATCGATTCCCACCCCTCCGACCCGGCCCTGTGCGACCTGCCCGACGTGGAGGGCAACCCCTGGGACGTCGGACAGGGGATCCGTTCCCGGGCCTCGGGATGGGTCGCCCGGTCGATGGGGCACAAGAAGATGCGCAAGAAGCCCAACCGGCTCCGTCTCGTGGGCACCTACCTGGCCGCCCGCGCCGAGCCGGGCGGCCTTATTCGGGTCCCCCGGGTGGAGGTCTCCGTGGCGTGCGCGCTGTCCGGCCCCGACGAGCTCACCGAACTCCTGGAATGGCTGGCGCGGATCGAGTGGATCGTCTCCGTCCGCGACGACGGGGCGATCGTCGAGGCCCGACTGGGTGAGACCACCGCCTGGCTGGCCCCCACCGCGCCTCCGCCGCCGACCCCGCCCCGGGTCTCCCCGGCCACCACGCCGTTGAACGTATCGGTCGCCGAACGCGCCGACCGCCTGCTCGCCGGGCGCGCTGCCGAGGTCGCCCACTGGGTGGACGGATACCGGGCCGACCATGGACACGGCCCCAGTTGGTCGGCCGTCTCCGAGCACTTCGGTTGGCCGCCCCGGTCGGCACCCGACCACGACGTCACCCAGGAGATCTTCGACCGCCTGGAACGCGATGGGTGGCTCGCCGGGTTCGGCGTGCCCTTCGGGCTCAGACCCGGCGAGGCGCTCGACCGCGAGAACGCCGCATAGACCTTCCCCGAGCGGCGGCGCCATCACCTCCGGTGCCGTCGCCACCGTCGGCCTCGCCCTCCGGCAGCCCCCGCGCGGAGGGCGGGCCGAGGTGGCGGGGTCCTCCATGTCCCCCGTTCATGGAAGGCCCTGCCACCAACGGTGTGCGCACCGTACCCCTGCGGACACGGTGCGCCGACATGATCCTCCGCCGTCCCCCCACGGGAACCGACGGCGGATCCGGCCCCTCTCACCTGAGGGAGACCGTCGGCGGTCGGGTCCTTCGTGTCCCCTGTCCACGAGCGGACCCGACCGTCCCCGTCCTCCACGGGATCACGAGGCAAAAGGTTCCAGAGTGGCCTCATGTGGCCCCCTGAGGAACCGGTGACGTCAGCCTCACGTCTGAACCAACAACCGACCCCGCACAGAACGCGGGTGTCGACTCCGGTCCGTCGAGCCCCGAGTTTCCCCTGCTCACCCCTGACAGGACCGCCCCCTCACCGGGGAAACGACACCAGGCCACCAGCCACCTTCGGTGCCGTATCCGTCCGGTCCTGACCGTCGGTGGGAGATCCGTCCCTCCCCCGTCCCGGTCCTCCGGACCCCCGCGTCACGCGCGGCCGGCCTTCCCGCGCACCCCCGACCCCGTCTTGGAACGGGCGACCACCTCCGTGAGGCGACCCGCCCGAGCACCACCCGATGGAGCGGTCGGAATCCCCCGGCCTCAGTCGGCGGAAGGTCAGGGCATGAGGTTCCACGAGGTGATCACCGGCCGATCGTGTTCGCGGCCCAGCGTGCACACCGCCCCGGTGCCCAGGGAGAACAGCGCCCCCGCCCGGCCGTCCAGCCCCAGCCAGCGCGCCGTGAGCACCCGCAGCACATGCCCGTGCGCCACCAGGACCACATCGTCCGAGCCGGGATCGCCCACCCCCTCGGCCGACGACGCCAGCACCCGATCGACCCGGGCCGCCACCTCCTCCACCCGCTCACCGGGATGGTCGGCGCCACCGGGGACCACCCCGTCGCGCCACAGATCCCAGCCGGGCCGCTCCTCGCGGATCTCGGCGGTGGTGATCCCCTCGTACCCGCCGTAATCCCACTCCCCCAGGTCCGGGGCGACCCGCGCGTCCGCGAGCCCGGCGAGCGCGGCGGTCCGCACCGCACGGCCCAGCGGGCTGGTGATCACCCGACCGATCGTGCGCCGGGCCAACAACGGCCGCAACGCCTCCGCCTGACGTTCCCCCTCCTCCGTCAACGGGACGTCCGTGAGCCCGGTGTGCCGCCGCGTGCGGCTCCACTCGGTCTGTCCATGCCTGACCAGTACCAGTTCACCCATGCCCGGGTTCGTGCCCCGGCAGCCCCTCCCGCACTCCGCCCGCACCGTTTGGACACCCCGTACCGACATGGACGACCACGTCGGCCCCTCCCCGCCGGCGGGCGTCTCCCCCGACGAGGGGATCCCGACGACCCGCGGCGGGCCGGGGATCGGAGTGCGCCCGGCCCCTCGCACCGCGACCTCGACAACGGCCGCACGTCCCCGACGCCGTTGCGACCGCGATCGACCCGCCTCCGACACGCCGCGCACCACCGCCCCCGACCCCACTACCCTGGTGTTCCGTGCCGCCCGCCCGGGGCTGCGCCGACCCGCCCGACGACCCGAACGGACACGCGTGGCCACTCACGGTTTCGCCGCCTACCGACTGTGGGCGGCCCCGCCCGGCCGTCCGGACGACCACCCTCCGGTGGACCGCCTCGACGACGAGGGGACCGACCTGCTCGATCTCCTCCACACCGCCGTGCGCGACCTGGAGAGCACACCGGTCACCGACGCCGAACGCCGCTCCCATCTGTCCGTGGGCTCCCACCGCCGGACCGACGACCGGGAGATCGAGGTCCGGCTGGACTACGGCAGGTTCGGCACCCCGGGCACCATCCGCAGCGTCGCCGAGGACCGGGACCCCTACCACTACGGGGCCCAGGAGGCCGCCACCACACACCTGCGCGCGCTGTTGGTCGTCCCGCGGGGTTGTGCCCACGCGCTGGCGATGACCGAACGCCACCAGGGGCGCGGGGCCGGGACCATCCTGTTGGACCACCTCAAACACGCCGTCGACGCCCGGCTGGGCGGCCGGCTGTCCCTGCGCTGCGCCCCCCTGTCGGACTCCGACGCCTACCGGCGGTTCCTGGAGAGCGCCCACGCCGTCAGGGTGGAGGTCGTGGAGATCACCCGCGGCGCCGACCTGTTCAACCTGGAGGACCCCCGCCCCATGGGGACCTTCCGGCACGTGCTGACCCCGCCGCCGGGTCAGCGCCATCTGCCCGCCTCGCTGACCGAGCAGATCCTGGCCCGTCGGGTGGACCTGGCCGGGCTGTTCCACCTGCGCGGTACGGACAACATCACCGAGGTCCGGCTGACCCTGCGCGACGGGGCCCGGCAGAAGACGGTGGTCCTGGACGACGGCGGGACCGCCCCGCCCCTGACCCACCTGCTGGCCGAGGACGGTGCTCCGCGCCCCTCCGACGAGGCCGCCTACCGGCGGATGCGCGAGGTCGCCGCCGAGGCCCCCTTCCCGTGGGCCGCCCCGGCGTCCCCACCGCCCGGGGACCAGGCCGCCCTCCCGGACTGACCGCACGCCGACCGACGCCGCGCGCGGTCAGGAGACGGAGGCGGTGCGGTCCTCTTCGGGGGCCAGCCCCAGGAGTTCGCGCATGCGCGCGTACCGCGGCCCCTCCCATCCCTCCCGAGCGCACACCTCCGTCAACGCCCGGTCCAGCCGGGCGGCCCGGCGGGCGACCGCGTCCGGATCGGCGTCGGCCAACCCGGCCACCGCGCACCCGAGCGCGTACACCACCTCGTCGAACCCCTCGCGCCCGGCCGAGGTCGCCCGCATCCACGACGCCAGGGCCCCGCGCACCCGTTCGTGCGCCCCGAACTCCAACAGCGCGTACCACGCGGCCCCGACGAGCCGTTCGCTCTCCTCGTCCGGTCCCCGCAGGTGCCGTGCCAACAGGACCGGGGTCATGTCGTCGCCGGCCGTCATCAGACCCTCCAGCAGGCGCACACCCGCGTCGGCCCGCACCGGCGAGGTCGCCCCGGTGTTCCACGGCAGCGCCCCACCGATCCATCCCAGCGCCGCCCGCGTCAACGCCGGGTGCAGCCCTTCGTACCGGGCCAGGTCGCGCAGCGCCGCCTCGGCGTCCTCATCCACCTCCACCAGCCACTTCAACCGGGTCAACGCACCCGCCGGGTCGGCCTTGCCGTACTCGGCGCACACCCGGGCCACCACGCGGGCGGTGATCACCGACGCGGGCGCCCGGGCCTCCTCGTACAGGCGTTCGCGCAGCGGACGCGCGAACCGGGGGTGGACCAGCGCCGCCGAGGCCAGCGACACCACCACGTCCACCAGGTCCGGTTCCCCGACCCAGGCGTCGAACAACCCCACCAGGGCCCGAGGGTCGTCGCACCGTTCGAACAGGGAGAAGAGCCGGGCCCCGATCCGGTGCGCGGTCCCCCCGCCGCGACGCACCGCCTCCTCCGCCGCCCACCGGGTCAGGCCCGCCCGCACCCCCGGGTGTTCGGCCCACAGGTGGTCCAGCACGCGGTCGGCGTGGCCCTCCCTCTCGAAGAACACCTCCCCGGTACCGGTGCGCCGGGCACCCACCCGCTCCAGGGTCGGACCGATGCCGATCCCGTCGATGCCGTCGGTCTCCCGGGGGACCACCCCCCATTCCTCGGCCAGCCCCCGGGCTCCCGCCAGGGCGGTCTGGACCGGTTCCCCCTCCAGCACGGCCAACGCCACGACCACGACCCGATGCCACACCCCTTCGGACCCGGTGGCGGCGGCGAACCAGGAGGCGATCTCCCCACCGCCCAGGTACCGTTCCCGGATCAGCGCCAGCCGCTCCCGGTCGCCCGATCCGCGTTCACGGCCGCGGAGAACGCCGTGCGCGGTCCGGGCCAGCGCGGCGGCCTCGGCCGGGGTCGCACCGCGCAACAACCCGTACCCGTCGAGTTCGCGTGCCCAGCGGGCGGCCCGGTAACGGTCGCCCGACAGGCACCCCAGGTGCGCCGCGAGCACCTCGCGCGGTCCCGGTGGGCGCACCCGCAGGTGAGCGGCCCCGGGCACCGGGTCGGCATCCCACTGGCCGGGGTCGGCGATCACCACCAGCGCCGCCCCGCCGTGGGCCGCCGCCGACGCGAAGTCGCCGAGCGCCCGCAGGAACCCGTCCGGCAGCGGTCCCGCCCCGGACACGTCGACCAGGTACCCCCGCCCGGCCTCGGGCCAGACCCCCTGGAACGGGTCGTCCTCGTCGATGTCCACCATGAGCGGTCGGACCGTCAGCCCGGCCCGGGTCAGAGCGGCGACGGCCGTGCCGGTCCGGCCCTCACCGGGCCGGCCCACGACGATCCCGCACCCGCGTTCGCCCTCACGCAGCCCGGAGCACAACGCCGCGAACCCGGGGCCGTCGCCGACCACGAACGAAGCCGCGACGAACTCCTGGTGTTCGCGCAGCAACCAGCCCAGACCGACCCGTTCGGAGGGGGCGAGCCGGACGTCCTCCATCATCAGGGCGCACCACAGGACCCCCTCGACACCGTCGCGCACCGACGACCGGCCACCGTCGCCCTCCACCGCCAACGCCTCGTCCAGCGGTGAACCGGGAACGATACGGACGATCTCCTCACCCGAACCCGCTGCGACGGCCACGGACCCCTCCAGAGCGAACCTCCGGACACCCGCACGCGCCCGGCCCACGACGACCAAGGAAGGTCGAGAGAACAGAATCGTAGGCCACGATCATCCGTCGCAGGGCGTTGTGCGCGGATCGCGGCGGCCGCACGCGGCTCGGACCGCGGTGTTCGGTGGTCGGTGCCACGGCGACGGGCGTGGAGACCCCGGAATCGCACCGGTGGGGCGCGTCCACCCGGGCGGCCGGGCCACCGACCGCCGGTCCTCCGGGTCCAGGGCCCGTTCCGCCCGGATCCGCGGCGCCCCTCCCCCCCACGGGTCCGGGCCGGGCCCACCGGCGAAGCCCCGGATCTCCTCGACATCGACGAGGCCGACCCGGACGCGCCGCGCCCTCGTCGCCACGGTGTCGTCGTCCGATCCGGGGCAGGACACCCTCCCCGGCCCCGTTCGGTGGACGCCGTACGGGCCTCCACCCGCCCACGGGACGTGATCGGGCCTCGGTGACCGGCACGGACATCACCGCTCACCGAGAATGAAACGCCCCGGGGGTGTCCGTCCCCTGTTCCGAGCGCTCTCGCCAGAACCGTCCGGCGGCCTCCATCACCACCAGGTCGTGCACGTCCGGCTCCAGACCCGCGTCCCCCCGCAGGCGGGCCCGCCCCACCAACGGACCGATGTCGAAGACGCTCGCCCCGGCCAGGGACTCCCCGGGACGGTCCAGGAACTCCCGGGCGGCGATGTTGTAGCAGTGCAGCGCCCGCACCGGGTCCCCGTCCCCCTCGAACAGGTCGGCCAACAGCCCGGCCGGGCCCGGCCGCAGGTCGGCCGACTTCATCAGGTCCTCCACCATCCGCTCCGACTCCGCCGGATCACCGTGTTCGCGCAGGTCGCGGGCGATCTCGATGAGGGCGTACTGGGCGTCCTCGGGCGTCGGCGGATGATCGCGCAGGGCCACCAGCAACCGCAGGCCCTGCTCCCGGTCGCCCTCGTGCAGCAGGTACTCGGCGGTCTCGACCAGGATGGTGCCGGTCTCCTCCGGATAGCGTTGCAGCTCACGGCGCAGCCCCTCCCGCAGATCCAATTGCTCCAAGACCTCCGCCAGCGCGGAGGGAACCGTCGCGGGGTAGGAAGCCCCGATCGTGTCATCGGTCATGGAGACGACGCTAAACCGCCCGGCACCGCCGTGTGGGGTGTTCATCCGAATCGGGCCCTCCTTCCTTCTCCACGGGACCGGCCGCCGCCCCACACCCGGGGCGCCGGCCCGCACGGGCTCCGCCCCGCCCGATCCGCTCCCACCGCGCCTCCCACCCGTCCTCACGGGTCCACGGACCGGGCGCACGGGCCCGGCCCCGATGCCCCTTTTCCCGACGAACGCGCGGTTCGGCCTTCTCGGCCACGGTTTTTCCGCGCCAATGTTCGGAAAACCCGCCCACGACCTCACCCCGGAGCGGTAGAGAAGGGACGTCGCTTCCTTCCTCGTAAGGAGAATCCGGGATTGAACACGCCCTCTCATCACCCGCGGCCCCCGGACCCTCCCCGGGTCTCCGCACGACCGATACACCTGCACCCGGAGACACAGCTGGCCTTCTCCGCCTCGCACTGCCCCCTGTACGCCAACGCCCTGGCGCTGGCGCGCTGGGCCGGCCCCACCGTCCCGGTCACCCCGCGCGGGTTCCCCGAACCCCCGCTGATCGGGGAGGCCGTGCGCGCCCTCTCCCTACGGCCCGCCGGACTCCCCCCGGAGCCGTCGGGGCACGCCGGCCCGACCCGCGCGGAGGACCTCTCCTCCATCGACCCCCTCTTCGCCCTTCCCTGGTGGGAGGCGATCCGCCTCGGCATGGTCGAACTCACCGCCGGGCAGGCCCGCCCCGCCCCGGACCTGGAGGAACGGGCCCGCGACCCCCGACAGATCCTGCGTTGGTGGAACGACATGTTCGAGACCACCGTCGAGAGCGCCCGCGGCGACCTGGCCGGCACCGGACCCGGCACCACCGGCCCCGACCTGCTCCCCCGGGTGCTGCGCTCCCTCTACGAGGCGCCCGACCGGTCCCGTGTCCCGCTGGCGGACCTGGTCACCGAACTGTCGACGGGACCCGAGGCCCTGAGCGGCCCGTCCGACCGGGTGCGCCGCCGTCTGTCCGACCTGCTCCTGCCCATGCTGTGGCAGCTGACCGAGATCGGGGCGGTCCACCTCGACCACCGACACGCACGGCCCTCCTCCGGGCCGTGCCTGGTGCGGCTCACCCCGCTGGGCCGTTTCGGGGTGCGCGAGATCCTCCTGTCCGTGGGGGTCCCCGCCCCGCTCATCGAGGACTTCGGCCGGGTGGGCGCCGCCGAGTTCCTCGACTCGCTGCACTCCTTCTCCCTGGACGGCCGGCTCATCGCCATCGACTCCTGGCTGGCCGCCCGCACCCCGGCGCGGGCCCTGCGGGAGATCGGCGGCGCGGTGGACCGGCCCGGGTCGGCACTGCGCCGCTGGGACGGCGCCAAGGTGCTCAACCTGACCAGTTCGCACCTGGGCCCGCACCTGCGCGCCCTGCTGGGCTCCGAACGGCCGGCCCTGGCGAGCCTGGCCGCGATCGTCCTGCTCGGCTCACGGATGCTCGATCAGGGGGAGATCGACCGGATCATGGAGGACCACGGCCCGTGGGTGGTCGTGGACATGGTCGCGGCCGCGATGTCGACGGGGGAGGTCGGCCTCGTCGACTTCCTCACCTCTCCCGACACCGCCGGTCTGGAGAGCCTGCTCCTGGACGACGTCGACCGGCTCCGGCGGGTCGACCACCCCGACACCGTGCGGGTCCTGGAGGCTTTGTGCCGTGTCCACCCCGACCCGGACCGCGCCGCCCGCTTCCGGGCCGCCGCCGTCCGGGTCCGGCGCGACCGGGATTGACCGCGGTGGTCGCGCCGACCCTCCGGCACGGCCCCACGGGGACGTTCAGGCCCGCGCGTCCAGGTAGACCCAGGCGCCGTCGACCCGGACGAACCGACTGTGCTCCACCATCTCGCCCGCCCGGCCGCCCTCCCGGTACCGGGCACGGAAGCGCACCGTGCCCTCGCCGTGGAAGGGGGTACCGCCCTCGGTCCCCAGGATCTCCAACCCGGTCCACTCGGTGCCCGGATCCACCTCCACCCGGGCCGGGCGGGTATCGGGATGCCAGGTGCGCGCCAGGTACTCCCGGTCCCCGACGGCGAAGGCGCTGTAGCGCGAACGCATGAGCGCCTCGGCGGTGTTCGCGGCCCACGTCCCGTGATGCGCCCGACCGCAACAGGAGCCGTACTCCCCGCCCCCGCACGGGCAGGGGTCGGTGTCCCCGGGGCGGGCCGGAAGGGTGCGTTGACGTGATCCGCGTTGCGACATCCCCCCATTGTGGCCTCACCGGCGCGGCCGGGGAAAACCACCGGCGTCCACCGTCCGCCCCTCCAGGGGCGCCCGCGTCCCGCGGCCCCTGGACGGGGCCCGCACACCGACGCTGTACCCGGGTGCGGCCACGACCCTGGCCGGAACCACCGCCCTCCCCAGCCGCCCGCACACCCGCGGGGCCCCACCCCGCCATGACCTCCCGACACGGCACGGAGCGGATCGGCCGCCACCGTCGGTCGGGGACACTGGTCCCATGACCTCTCCCCTGGACGACGACCCCCTGGAGCTGCTGTCCGGCCCCTCACTCCTGCCCGACCGCGCCGAGGAGTACGCGGAGGCCGTCCGCGACCTGGTGCGCGAGGTCGCCGCGCTGTCGGACCTCGGCGAGTGGACGGCCGCCGAGTCCCTGGCCCGCCGCGCCATCGTGCTGATCGACCGCACCGCCCCGATGCTGACCGACCCCGCGCTCCCGTCCGCCGAGGCGTCGGCCCTGGTCCCCCTGCACGCCACCGCCTGCGCGCGGGCGGGGGTCGACCCGCACGAGGTGGCGCGGTGGCTGCTGGCCGCGCAGGCCAACGGCCAGGACGTCCCCGCCGTGTCGGTGGAGGCCTACGCCGACGCACTCGGCCCGGAGGGGCTTGCGGCCTACACCGCCTCCGTGACCGCCCTGGACGAACTCGACCCTCCCGCCACCCGCCACGGCGAACGGCACACCCCGTCAGCGTGACCCGGACCTGAGGGACCGGGCTCGGAGGGAGGTGCCCGGGCCGCCGGGCGGGCTCCCCCTGAACCGACGACGGCGATCACACCAGCGAGCGCACCAGGGAATCGAACTCCTCGTCGGAGGTGAGCAGCGTCGCCTCCCCCACCACGTGGTCGACGCGCACCCCCACCTCCCTCGGCTCCGGCGGGCGTCCCAGGTTCCGGCCCCACTCCGACGGGTGCCACCAGTACAGCCGTCCCGCGCTCCGCGCCCCGGGGTCGCCCACCCCCGCCAGGCGGTCCGCGATCGCGTTCATCACCTGCATCGCCGTGACCGGGCTCCCCTGCCCCAGCGGGTGCGCGTACATCACGTACGGCGTCGGGAACATCACGACCGCCCCGTGCGGCATCTCCCCCGCGTACCTCGGCAACACGTACGCCTGCGCGGCCACGTAGGGGTGCTCCCCACCGATGCACAGCAACCGCGTACCGTCGGCCCCGCGCTCGCGCACCCGCACCGGCTCGTTCACCGAGGACTCGACCGCCTCGGCGAACACCCGCGCCTCCGACCGCCCCTCCCAGGCGAACACCGCCCGGTCGACGGGCGACGCCGACTCCGCTCCCGGCCCCTCCAACACCACCGCCTGCCACAGCCCCGGAGCGACCTCCCGGACCTGCGCCCGCTCCCGGTCGGCCTCCGGCGACTCCGGACCGCGCAGTAGCCGGACCCGCCACCGGCCGGCGAAACCGCCGCCGTCCACCGTCCGGCGGGCCCCGCGCCGATCCCACCACCGGGTCCGCTCCCGGACGAACGCGGCGGCCTCCCGCGCCAGCTCCTCGGGGGGCAGACCGCCGAAGGCGGAGCGGAACCCCTCGACGTCGGCCCATTCCCGCCGGCCGTTGCCGAAGACGACCTTCACCACACCCAGCGCGCCGAGCGAGGCACGCGCCCCCAACCGCGCGAACGCCGCGACCAGGGCCTCGACGGCCGGCCCGCCGCCCTCGACGCGCCGGAAGACGGACGCGGCGAACCCGGCCGCGGCGGACCCCAGGGCACCCGGCTCCGCCACCGCCCTCTCGAACTCCTCGCGCAGGTCCTCCCGCAGGATCAGGCGCCCGTCGCGGGTGAGCACCTGAAGCGAGGTCGGCGGCCGGTACCCGACCACCCCGCCCTCCGCCTCGAACTCACGCGCCACCAGCGCCGCGTACTCGGCGTACAGGGCGTCCACGTCCACCGAACGTGCCTGTTCCAGCCGTTCCCGCCACCACCCGGGAACGTGCTCCTCATCGCGGGGGAACCGCTCCAGCTCCTGCCGGAACACCACCGGTGCCACCCCCGACGGCAGCGTCGGCTCCGCGTCGCGGTCGTAGGACACCCCGAACCGCCCGGACGGGTCGACCGTGAACTCCAACGACGTCCAGGTCCCCTCACCCCTCCGGTGGCAGGCCCGTTTCAGACCGGCGACCGCGTCGGACACCGCCCGGGGGATCCACGCCTCGGACACCGTACCGTCGGCGTCCACCACCGACAACGTCTCGTGCGAGAACCCGCCCACGGACACCACCCGATGGACCATCTCCCGCCACCCCTGGGGGGCCACCGACAACAGGACGCGTGCCGTCTCCTCGGCCTGCTCGACCCGACGCATCGGTCCGGGGGGCGCGGTCGTCATGGGGGCTCTCCGTGTTCATCTGGTCGGGGGGTGCGGACCCCTCGCCGAAGGGCGGGGAGGAGGTCGACGGTTCGCACCGATCACCCCCTTTCCTATCGGTTCCCGGCGGCACCGGCGTCCCGGGAACCGTCCGGCTCACATCAAGGAGGGGATCAGCGTCGTGAACTCCTCATCGGAGGTGAGCAGGGACACCGACCTGAGCCCGTGGTCGACCTTCACCCCGACCGGGCGCAGATCCGGAAGGTCGGTCTCGTCGGCCCGCTCCCGGGACGAGGGGTGCCACCAGTACGACCGGGTCGCGTCGACCTCCCAGCCCACCTCCCTCGGCCACTGGGCCAGCAGACCGTTGAGCCCCTCCATGGCCGCGATCGGATCGCCCTGACCCAGCGGGTGCGCGAGCACCGTCCGCGCGTCGGGGAACGCCACGATCGCCCCGTGCGCCAGTTCCCCGGTGTGCCGCTCCAGCACGTGCGTCTGCGCCGCCACGTACGGGTGCGCCCCCTTCACCGTGACCAGACGTGCTCCGTCGACCCACCCCTGCACGGTCTCGACCGGCTCCGCGATCGAACGCCGCACCGCCTCGGCGTGCACCTCGGCGTACGGCCGCGCCGAATCCCCGTACACCGTCCCCTCCAGGTCCCCGGGGCCCAACGGGCCGTCCAGTACCACCCACTGGTACAGACCCGTCTCCGGGCGCAGACCCCGGTCGGGGAACAGGCGAAAGGGCGCTCTCCCCGTCCTGAGGGACACCCGCAGCCGGTGATCGAAGGGCTCCGCGCCCTCCTCCGCCCGCGAGCGCCCGAACCACGCCGTCACCCGGTCCGCGTACCAGGACGCGGCCTCCTCCACTCGCCCCTCGAAAGCGTCCCGCGCCCGTTCGCGGAACGGGGTGAGGTCGGTGCGCGCGCCAGGGCCGTCGACCCCGGAGAGGACGAGCACGTCGGCGTCGGTGACGAACGACCGCACACCCCGGCGCGCCAGCTCGGCCACCACCGCGCCGACCGCCGTGTCCGGGCCATCGCCCCGGTGTCCCCGGCCCCGGTCACGGGCCCTCCGCAGAACGGCGCGCACGAACTTCGCGGCCGTGTCCCGCGCCAGGGGGGCGTTCGGCTCGGGGGCGGGGCCGGTGAAGAGCCGGTCGGGCAAGGTCCGGACGAACAACGGGTCGATGTCGTGCAGGGCGAGTGGGCGTCCCTCGGGGGTGAGCAGGCGCAGCGACGACGTCCGCCGGCCCAGGACTGTCAGCCCCTCGTGCTCCAACGCCCCCGTCACCAGGGCGGCGAACTCGCCCCGCAGGGCCTCGACGTCCAGGCCGCGGACCTTCTCCAGGGTCTCCCGCCACCACCGCGGTACGTGCTCCTCATCGCGCGGGTACCTCTCCCACTCCCACAACGACAGGACCGGGTAGGCCTCCGCCGGCGGCGGGCAGCCGACGTGGTCGTACTCCACGGTGTGGCGGCCCGGCGCCTCGATCACCAGACGCATGTCCAGCCACGTGCCCTCGCCCGGCACGTACCAGAGGTCCTTCAGCCGCTCGACCACGGGATTCAGGGAGACCGGCGGCACCGGGGCGGTCTCGCGTCCCTCGGCGGTGACCACCCCCAGCCGCCCCCACTCGGGTCCGCCGACGGGCGCGGCCCGGTAGGAGATCATCCGCCACCCCGCGGGCGCCTCCGCCACCAGCAGCCGGACCAACTCCTCCAGCAGCGCGTCCTCCCGCTCCGGGTCGGGTACGGGCCGAGGTGTCGGGGCGGGGGGCGCGGTGGTCATGAGGGCTCTCCGTGTTCGTACGTGTGCGGGGACCGCCCTCTTTCCTATCGTCTCCCGGCGCCACCCCGTACCACCCGGGTCACGTCGCGCGCGTCCGTACCCCGGTCGGCCCTGCTCGTCGCGCGGCCTCCGGGACATGACGCGCACGATGCGTCATCGGCACCCCGTCGACCGGCTGGGATGAGGATTCAATGACCGATATGCCATCTTTATAGCGTAGATCACATGTTTTCATGATCTTTTTTGGGAAAATCGCGCGAGGCCGTCCTGAAACCACTACGTTCGATCACGTGAACGCCTCTTCCGCCGGAAAGGGACGGCGGGACTTGGCCGCGCGACCTCCGCGCACCGGCGCGGCGTCGGCGATCGCCTTGAACCACGGGCGGCGCGCCCCGGAACGACACGGATCCCAGAACGCCGCACCGCCCGACCGGGCGGCGAAAGCCCGCGTCAGGGCGTCGTGGGAACAGGTGGATTCCACCGGGGAAAGAAGAGAGAACACCTTTCCGCTTCATCGACTGTAGGCTGCGAACCGCACTTTCTCCCATCGAGGAAAATGTGCATCAGCCGAAAAAGCACAAGGAAGAGAAGAAATGCCCACCGTCGAATGGAATCGCAGCACATGGGGTAAAAAGCACTCCTGGGACAAGAACGGCGACGAGTGGTCCTTCATGGCGGCCCACTGCGGACAGCCCTACGAGGAGTGGAAGTCCTCGCTCATCGACGCCCTGCTCGTCCCGGGCGCCTCCCGAGGCGCCTCCCTGGAGATCGGCCCCGGCCACGGCCGATGGACCGAGCACCTGCTGGACCACTCCCCGTACGTGTGGATCGTCGACGTCAACGAGACCTGCCTCGACCACTGCCGCGAACGGTTCGCCGACCGCCCCGGCCTGCGCGTCCACCACACCGCCGACAGCGGCATGGACCCCGTCTCCGACGCCTCCATCGCGTTCGTGTGGTCCTTCGACGTCTTCGTCCACCTGGACCCGGACGTCATCACCGGCTATCTCGGAGAGATGGCCCGGGTCATGGCCCCGGGGGCGACAGCGGTCGTCCACCACGCCGGCAAGCCCGACTGGTCGCTGCGCCTGGCCCCATTGACCCGACGCACCGGCCGTCCGGGCCACGTCGCCCAACGCTGGATCAGCCAGCGGCGCTGGCGCGACGACGGCAACCGTTCCGACGTCTCCCCCGAGGCCTTCGCCCGCTGGGCGACCGACGCCGGCCTGGAGGTCGTCGAACAGCGTCGTTCGTGGGGCGAGCGCGACCAGTACACGGTCGCCAGGTACCGCGACGGCATCACCGTCCTGCGCAAACCCGCCTGACCACCCCGGTGCCATCGCCCCTCGGCGAAGGCATCGGGCGGCCGCGTCCACGCGCGGGCCACCGGGATCCGCACCCCCGGGGACACGTGCCGGTCGGTGATCTCCCCACGCCCCGGGCGACCTGCCCGACGACCGGCATCGCTCATGCGGCTCCAGCAACAGGTGATCGTTCACCTCCGATTTCGTGGCGTGCCGTGTCCACGCCACCTCGACCGACCCGTCGATGTGGGAACGTCGGGGCGACGCCGTTCGTCGGCCACCGTCGTCCGCGCCGGGGGCGGCTCCGCCCGCGTCGATCACGAGGGGAGCGAGGCCCTCGGCCGCGTCCGGCGCCCCCGTTCGACGGCCCCACGCTCCAGGTCGATATCGTCCGACGACATCGGACCAGGTGTCCGCAGAGGACGTCGCCCCGAGAAGGAGCCCTACCGTGCACTCATCACCGACGCCTTCGGGGTCCGCTCCGCCGAGGGTGCGCGGATGAGCGGGGAGACCGTGGAGGAGCGCCCCGGGACCGGGCGCGGAAGCGCCGGCGAGGTGTTCCGCGCCTTCCTGGTGCTGGGGTCGACCTCGTTCGGCGGGCCGGTGGCGCACCTGGGCTACTTCCGCGAGGCGTTCGTGGTGCGGCGCCGCTGGATGACCGAGGAGGCCTACGCGGACCTGGTGGCGCTGTGTCAGTTCCTGCCCGGCCCCGCCTCCAGCCAGGCCGGTATGGCCATCGGCCTGCGCCGGGCCGGATACGCGGGGATGGCCGCGGCCTGGGTGGCCTTCACCCTGCCCTCGGCGGTGCTGCTGGTGGCCTTCGCCTTGGGCGTGCAGGCCGTGGGCGCCGAGCCGGGGGCCGGCTGGTTGCTGGGGTTGAAGGCGGCTGCGGTGGCCGTGGTCGCCCACGCCGTGGTGGGCATGGCCGGCAGCCTGGCGGCGGGAAAACGGCAGGCCGCGATCGCCGTGGTGGCCCTGGTCCTGGTCCTGCTGCTGCCCTCCGCCCTCAGCCAGGTCGCGGCGATCCTCGTGGGCGGCGTGCTGGGCCTGTTCTGGCTGCGCGCGACCGGTTCCCCCGAGAACGGGGCGGACGCCGGCGATGTCCCCGTGGGGCGCGGGACCGCCGTGATGTGCCTTGCGGTCTTCGCCGCCCTGCTGGTGGGCCTGCCCGTGCTCGCCGCGCTGACCACGGGTCCCGCCGTGGGGCTGGCGGACGGCTTCTACCGGGCCGGATCGCTGGTCTTCGGCGGCGGACACGTCGTGCTGCCGCTGTTGGAGGCCGAGGTGGTGGGCACCGGCCGGGTGGACCACGAGTCCTTCCTCGCGGGCTACGGTGCGGCCCAGGCCGTACCCGGACCGCTGTTCACCTTCTCCGCCTACCTGGGCGCGCTGACACCCGTGGCCGGGAGCCCGCTCCTGGGCGCGGCGATCGCCCTGACCGCGATCTTCCTGCCCTCGGCGCTGCTGCTCGTGGGCACGCTGCCCCTGTGGGAACGGCTGCGCACCGCCACGCGTGCGCGTGGCGCCGTGGCCGGAGCCGGTGCGGCGGTCGTGGGGATCCTCGGCGCCGCCCTGTACGACCCGGTCTTCACCCAGGGCGTGGTCTCACCGGCCACGATGGCGGTGGCCTCCGTCGCGTTCGTGGCGCTGGCCGTGTGGCGCACGCCCGCCTGGGCGGTGGTCCTGGGCGCCAGCGCGGTCGGGTTCCTGGCGCTGTGACTTCCTCCCCCTCCCGAAGGAGGGGGATTCCGACCGCCCCAACGTGCGCGGAATCCGCCCTGTGGACAACCCGATCCGGCCCGATCCGCGCGCACATACTCAGAACATGCTCACCTCACGTGCCCGCATCCTGTTGTCCGCGCTCCTGCGGGATCTGCCCGGCCGACACCACATCCTCACCCTGCACACCGGCCATACGATGTCCACCACGATCGCCCTCCGCCACGGAGGGTGGGACCTCGGCCACCCCCCGGTGGTGGAACGGCTGACCACCACCCTCGCCGGCGGCCGAACGGCGGCGCTGATCATGCGCACCTTCACCGACCGGATCTCCCACACCCTCCCGAACGGGGTCGACATCCCGGTCAAGATCGTCCGCGGCTGGCGGGTCGCCGCCCACACCCTCGTCCCCCTCGACGAGGCCGAGATGTTCGACGCCCACTGCACCGACGCCGCCTCGGGCGAACCCCTGCCACCCGAACTCGGCGTCGAGTTCACGGCCGCGCCGCCCATCGACCTCGCGGACTTCCACACCCGCTGACCGGAGCACGACGCCGGGAGAACGGTGGCATCCTCCTCACGGCCACCCCGTCACCGGACGGAGGCGACGGGTCCGCTCCCCGGTCACGGCCCTGAACGGCACGGTCGAACCGGAGGAGGCCTCCCGGGTCGCCCTCCACCCCCGATAGCGCTCCATGCCGGCGGCCGAGGGCACGAAACCGGTCGCGTGGCACGGGGACCACCGAGGGCGTACGACCACGGCCCGTGGCGAAGGGCGACCTCCGGCCTCCGCCACGAGTCCCACGGGAGCACGGCGCCGCCGATCCCTCACACCCGGGCCGGGATCCGGGCCAGGTCGCCTGGGGCACCGTCGCTTCGCGCGGCGATCTCCCGCAGCGGCCCGGGATGCCCGGTGCCGCGCGCGAGCGCGCACACCACCGCCATCGCGTCCTCCTCACACCTGTCCGCGAGAGCCGCATCGGCCGTGATCCGGCCGAAGACCCGGGTGTCGGTTCGCGTTCCCGGGCTCCCGTCCCTCCCCTCGTTGACGGGTCGCGCGGCGAGGCGCTCGGCGGTGTCGACCCTGGCGGCCCCGGGATGATCGCCGCCCACGGGCCGGACCCTTCTTCCGAACCGCCTGGCCGACCCGGGCCGGGGCGGCGGCGACCGCTCGGGCGGGTGACCGACGACCTTCTCGTCTCCACGGACGGTCCCACCCGGGCGGGCGTCCCCCGCTCGCAGGTTCGGAATCGCCGGAGACCCCGCGCCCCGGAATCCGGAAGGGACCGCCCCTCCCCGGTCAACGGCGTTCGGCGGCGGATCGTCGGAGGCGCGGGGCATCATGGACGGCACCGACGCCCCCACTCCGCCTTCCACTTGAAGAAATCCGACCACGATCGCGGTAGGATTTCTTCAAGTGCACAGACTTCGAGAGGTGTCCCTTGCCGATCGCCGCACACGAAGCCCCACGACGGGACGACCGACTCGCCCTCCTGGGCACCTCCTGGCCGGTCATGGAGAAGGCCCTGCGCATGAGCGAGGCGGGTCTGCGCCGGGTGACCGAGAGCCACGGCAGGACCGCCTCCGGCCAGTACGCCTACCACGAACGGCTCGCCGCCCTGCGGTCCGAGCAGAAGGTCCGGTACGGCTGGGAGAACGTCAGCCACCTCCAGATCGACCTCACCGTCAACCCCGAGCGCACCATCGGCTTCCAGACCCTGAGCGGCGACGCCAACACCGGAAAACCGGACGCGGTGCCGCACAGTCAGCACCCGCGCGGCCCCAACGGACGCCACCTCCTCACGGACGAGACCGCGTTCGAGCAACTCTCCCTACCCGGCCTGCCCGAGGCGCTCCTCCCGCCCCCGGCGGAACCCTCCGACCTGGACGGGCTGGAGGTGTGGATCCTCTTGACCCACCGCAGGCCTGTGCCCGACAGCGACCTCGTGGTCTGGCATAGTGAACTGTCCCGCCCGCGCCCGCCCGACGAGCGTGGGTACATCACCTCCTGGCACGACCGCATCCTGTTCCCCGAAGTGACGATCGGGAGCGTGGTCTTCCCGGAGAGCGGTGCGGGGATGGAGCCGATCGACGTCCCCGTCGACTTCCGTTAGCGACGAACAGCCCGGTGGCGGCCCCGCCGGGCCCACAACCGACAGGGCAGCGCACACCATGGTCACGCCGTCACGCATCCGACTCGCACGGGAGCGCCGGGCGCTCACCCTGACGCGGTTGTCGGGTCTGACGGGGATATCGCAGCAGAGCCTGTCCAACTACGAGAACGCCCGAGCCGTTCCCACCGAGGAGACGCTGGGGAGGATCGCCGACGCCCTGGGCTTCCCGGTGGGGTTCTTCGCCGCGGACGAGGTCGAGGAGGTGGCCTCCGAGGCGGTCGCGTTCCGGGCCCGGACCAAGACCTCGATGCGCAAACAGAAGGCCGTCCGCTCCCAGGCCGCGCTGGCGATCGAGTTCAACGACTGGCTCGGCGGGCACTTCTCCCTGCCCGCCTCGAACGTCCCCACCTACGGCAGGCCCTCCCCAGAGGACGCGGCGGAGACGGTGCGCGCGCTGTGGGAGCTGGGCGACACCGCGACCCCGAACACGGTGCACCTCCTGGAGGCACAGGGCATCCGCGTGTTCTCCCTGGACACCGAGCACCACGAGGTGGACGCGTTCGGCTTCTGGCGCGACGCGGTGCCCTACGTCTTCCTCAACACCGGCAAGAGCGGTGAGCGCGGGCGCTTCGACTGCGCGCACGAACTCGGCCATCTGGTCATGCACGGGGACGAACGGCCGCTCGGCGGCCCGGAGGCCGAGCGGGAGGCCAATCGGTTCGCCAGCGCCTTCCTCATGCCCCGGGACGACGTCGTGGCCCGCATGCCCGCGGGGGCCCAGGTCGACCAGATCCTCAAGGCCAAGTCGATCTGGCGGGTCTCCGCCATGGCGCTGACCCACCGGCTGCACGACCTGGAACTGCTCACCGACTGGCAGTACCGGTCCACCTGCCGCCGGTTGGCGGAGATGGGGTACCGCACCGCCGAGCCGGACGGGATCGCCCGCGAGACCTCCCAGCTCCTGCCCAAGGTGTTCTCGCTGCTCCGTGGCAGGGGCACCACGCCGGGAAGGGTGGCCGAGGAACTGCGCATCCCGCTCTCGGAGCTCGACTCCCTCGTGTTCGGGTTGTCCTTCACCGCCCGGACCGGCGGGGGAGGCGGCACCGGAGTCCGCCGGGACCGGGACCGCCCCGCCCTGCGCGTGGTCCCCGCCCCCCGGTGACGGCCACCGCCCACCCCGACCGTCAGGCCTGGACCAGCTCCCCGGGGGTGGGCTGAGCGGTGTGCAGGTCCTCCGGCGCGGTCAGGAACCAGGCCTCCAGGACGAGCTCGCTCAGCTCGTCCAGGTCGATCCCGTCGAGGTGGACGACCACCCACCCGAACCCGCCCGCGGTGAACTGCACCTCGAACACCTCGGGACGTTCGGCCACGAGGGCGGTCTGCTCCAGCAGGGTCTGTTTCAGCCCCACCGTGGCGGTGCGCGGCCACAGGTAGCCGAACGGCTTCCCTCGCACGCGGAACGTCGTGTACTCGTCCCCCTGCCGCTGTTCGCACTCCGGTAGCGCCTTCACCAATCGCAGGAACCGCTCGATCTCGACACCCATGGGACGAGACAACCACATACCGCCGACACGGCGATGCCGGGAGGGAGCCCCGGCGCACCTCGGGGAACGGCGGCCCGTGCCCGGACTCCGATCCGCGAGAACCGCAGGAGAAAGCCGCCGACGAACAGCGACAAGGGTCGCTCCACCGACTTCGTGGAGAAAAGCGGAGGTGTCACGAAGAACCGAACGGCGGACAGAGATTCTGCACCACAAGCTGAATCAGATTGATGTGAACCAGAGCACAACACGATTCCGCATCGCCGCATCGAGCCGTCCGATCCGCATCCCGCACCGCGACGAGCTGGGGTGATGACCCGAGGCGGCACACTCCGCACCCCGGGTGATTTTCGCAGGTAAACCGGTTCATTTCCCGTGGAGTAGATACCAGGGGGCATGGACGAAAGCCTCCACGAAGAACTTCTCCCCATAGAGTAATCGGGCCCTACCCGGCAGATCATCCGACAAACACACAGTCCCCCGGGCACGGATCGAGAAGCCTCTCCTCTTTGTTAGGTTCACGTTTCGGCAGGAAAAACCGTCGACCTCGGAGAGGATGAGACCCCGCCAGGGGATTCGGCCATGACTCTGCAGATGGATCTTCCGGCATCGACCGCGGACGAGTACCCGACCCGCAAAACCCCCGAACCAGCGCTGCTGGACCGCAAGGACCCCACCGTCTGGGGCTCCGGCGACGGACCCTTCTCCTCCCGGGAACTCGAAGGGTACGAGCGTCGCGGCTACACACAGATCGAAGCCTTCGTCAGCGACGCCGAGGTCACCGCCTACCGGGCCGAACTGGACCGGCTCGCCCGCGACCCCGCGCTGCGCGGCGACGAACGCCTGATCGTCGAGCCCTCCTCCGAGGAGGTGCGCTCGGTGTTCGACGTGCACAAGATCAGCACGGTGTTCTCCGACCTGGTGAACGACCCCCGTCTGGTGGAGCGCGCGCGTCAGATCCTCGGCTCGGACGTGTACGTGCACCAGAGCCGTGTCAACTACAAGCCGGGCTTCGGCGGCGGCTCGTTCTACTGGCACTCCGACTTCGAGACCTGGCACGCCGAGGACGGCATGCCCAGGATGCGGGCGTGCAGCTTCTCGGTGGCCCTGACCGACAACTTCACGCACAACGGCGCGCTGATGATCATGCCCGGCTCGCACCGGACGTTCGTCTCGTGCGTGGGCGAGACCCCGGAGGACCACTACCGGGCCTCGCTGAGGAGCCAGCACGTGGGCACCCCCGACGAGGCGTCCCTGTCCCGCCTGTCCGGCCGGCACGGCATCGACGTGCTCACCGGTCCGGCGGGCGGGGTGACCGTGTTCGACTCCAACTGCATGCACGGCTCGGGCGGCAACATCACGCCGTACCCGCGCTCGAACGTCTTCATCGTGTTCAACAGCGTGGAGAACGCCTGCGTGAAGCCGTTCAGCGCGCCCTCCCCGCGCCCGGAGTTCCTCGCCTCGCGCGACTTCGCCCCTGTGGGCCGCTGACCCGGGCCCGGTGCGGACGGGTTCGGAACCCGCCCGCACCGGGCCCGGCCGTGTCGGAACCCGGGGTGCTCCGCTCGGCGGCACCGGCCCGGACGGGGTGGACGGCCGAGTGGGCACCGGGCAGGCGATCGGCCTTCCGACCGACGTTCGCTCAGCCCGCGGTCCCCGGAACGGCCGAGGAGTCCGGCGCTGCCGACTCCGCGACGCTCAGCGCCCCGGGATCGGTGGTGCCGGGCAGCGGAGTCTTCGACCACAGCGACACCGCGAGCCAGACCAGCGACGCACCGGCCACCACATGGATCCCGAGGGTCAGCGGCGAGTCGGGAAGGGGCGCCGCGAGCGCGAGCGCGGCGGGGAACACCGTGTACGCCCAGGCGGGGACGCGCGGATGGACGCGGGCGCGCACCATCGAGACACCGAACAGCACCGAACCGAGGGCGAAGACGACGGCCGAGCCGAGCACGATCGGGCCCGCCACGCCGCCCATGAGTTCCGCGAGGACCGCCCCGTCGAGGTGGTACAGCATGATGTTCAGGCTGAAGGCGACAGCGCCGAACAGACCGAGACCCAGCAGGTTCACCACATAGGCCACCGCGCCGAACACTCCGGCGGCGCGGCTCTGCCCCAGGTACAGGGCCACGAGCAGGGGAACGGCCAGCGACGGGGACAGACCGAGGAAGAAACCGGTCAGGGCCGTCTCGCCGGTCACGGCCTCGACGGCGGCCGGACCGGCCATGAAGGCGCCGGAGAGCACGCCGAGAACGGCGCTCGTGCGGAACAGTGCTGACGAGTACATGTGAGGTCCTCCTGCGGTCGGGGGTTCGCCGCGTGCGGATCGGCTCGCGGCACCGGGTGATGCGACCCTAGGAACGGCGGTAGGGCACCCGGAAGTACCGGTCGACCACACTTCCGCCCGACCGGCACGTGCCGGTCGGCCACACTCGGCGCCCGCCGCCCACGGACACGGATCGGACCTCCCGGAACCGGGACCGCTCGCCTACGCTCGTCCGTGTGGGCGCCGCCCACGGCGTACGGGCACGGGAGGGTGGGCGGATGAGCGAAGCCGCGGTCACCGGGCGGGGCGACGCTCCGCCGGGGCGGGCCGTGCCCTGGGTGTCGGCCGTGGTCTACGGCGTCGTGGGGTTCGCCGGCCTGTACTACGCGATCGCCGACCTGGGCGGCGACGGTCCGGTGGCACCGGTCCGCGTGGTCGGCTTCACGGCCTGCGTCGCGCTGCTGTTCGCGTTGGAGTTCGTCGAGCGTCGCCTCTTCCCCGTGCGCACCCCGACCGGTCCGGCGATCGCGTTCTTCGCCGTACGGCCGACGCTGTTCGTGGCGGTGGCCGCGCTCGACCCCTCGGGCCTGTCGCGGGTGCTGTTCGTCCTGGTGCCCTTCTCCGCCTACCTGGCCTTCGGCCGAGCGGCGAGCCTGACGCTGGGGGCCCTGTGCCTTCTCCTGCTGCTCGGCGGACACGCGCTCTGGGTCCCCGGCTGGTACACCGACGCCACCTACGTCTCCGACGTCCTGATGTTCTCCGTGGGGTTGGTGCTGGCCATCGCCATGGCGGGGATCGCGGTCCGCGAACAGCAGGGGCGCAGACGCCTGGAGGAGGCCTTGGGCGACCTGGAGGAGTCCCACGCCCGGCTCACCGCCTACGCCGACCAGGTCGCGGAGCTGTCGGCGACGGCCGAGCGCAACCGGATGGCGAGGGACATCCACGACGGTCTCGGCCACCACCTCACCGCGATCGCGGTCCAGCTGGAGAAGGCGGCGGAGTTCCGCGACCGCGACCCGGCGGCCGCGGGGCAGGCGTTGGCCGACGCCCGGGGGTCGGCCCGGCGGGCCTTGGAGGACGTACGCCACTCGGTGCGGGCCCTGCGCGGCGGAGAAGCCGGATTCCGGATCCGCCCCGCTCTGGCCGATCTGGTGCGGCACGCCGACCGGGGGCGGCCGGCCGTCACCCTGTCCGTCGTCGGGGAGGAGGACGGTTTCGGAGAGGCTGCGCTGACCACGCTCTACCGTGCCTGCCAGGAGGCGCTGACCAACGCCCGCCGCCACGCCGGGGCCGGGCTCGTGTCGGTGACGGTGGTCTTCGACGCCGTGGAGGCGCGGCTGGTGGTCCAGGACGACGGCGTCGGACCGCCCACGGCGCCGCCCGACCTCCTCACCCGCTCCCCCGGCGTCGGGCTGGCGGGTATGCGGGAGCGGGCCGCGCTCGTCGGAGGGCGCGTGGACCTGCACGGCGTGCCGGGGGAGGGCACCCGCGTGACGGTGACGGTCCCCCGCGGCGACGTTCGGCCGTGCGCGGACGTGGGCGTCCGCGAGAGGATCGGTGCGCCGGGGGCGTCCGTGGACGACGGGCAACAGGGATGAACCCCGGGAGCGGTCAGGACCAGCGCGCGGCGAGCGGGGACGGGGGTGTGCCCGATGCCCGGCCGGTGGGCGTCCTGGTCGTCGACGACCAGCGGCTGGTCCGCGAGGGCATCGCGTCGCTGCTCGGCATCCAGCCGGGTATCACCGTCGTCGGCACCGCCGTGGACGGCGGGGACGCCGTCGAGAAGACCCTCGCCCTGCGACCCGACGTGGTGCTGATGGACGTGCGGATGCCGGAGATGGACGGGGTCGAGGCCGTCGGTGTGCTCCGGCACCGGGCGCCCGACTGCCGGATCGTGATGCTCACGACCTTCGACGACGAGGAGTACGTCGTGCGGGCGCTCCAGGCCGGTGCGTCGGGCTACCTGCTCAAGGACCTTCCGGCACGGGAGTTGGCCGAGGCCGTGCGGCTGGCGCACGCGGGTGTGGCCCAGTTCGACCCCTCGGCCGTGCAGCGCCTGGCCGCCGCCCTGGCCCGCCCGGCCCCTCCGGTCGGCGATGCGCGCGAGGACGCCGTCCCCCGATCCGGGGGCGCGCTGACCGACCGTGAGGTCCAGGTGCTGCGGCTCGTCGCCGGGGGCGCGACCAACCGTGAGATCGCCGGTGCCCTCCACCTCAGTGAGGGCACCGTCAAGAACCACCTCTCCCGCATCCTGACCCGGCTCGGCCTGCGGGACCGGACCCACGCCGCGGTCCACGCACGCGACCACGGCCTGATCTGACCCCGCCCGCCTGTTCCCCCCACCGGACACTCGAAGAGAATCCTTCACAGAAGCGATCACCCTGATCTCCGGGAAAGAGAAGGTTCGACCGATGTCAAGCTCGAATCGTCTCCTTGGATCAGGTGCCGATTCTTCGCCCCTCGGAGGTTCGATATGTCCGCCCTCCCGCACGAACTCCCGAGAACGCATCTCTCTTTCTCCCGGGACCGTCGACGGACTGATGTGCGGCTTCGTCAGTGAGGTCACCGATGTACTGCGCCGGGGCGGAGCCGAGGAGGACCAGCTGCGCGCCCCGGTGAAGAACCTCATCCAGGTTCTCGGGGCGGCGATGGGGCTGCCGGTCGTCGTCTGCGGGGAAGTGCGCCTGCCCTGGCCGCGGGCGAGGCCGGACTACGGCGTGGACCTGTCCGGGGTCGGGCCGGGGCCGCACAGCCATGTCGGTTACATCGAGATCGAACGCCCTGGTCGAGGGGCCCTCCGCAGCATCGGACGCGGATCCGAGGTCACCCCTCCGGGTCGGAGCGGACGAAGCAGACGGTCCTGGTGTTGAGGTTCACCTTCGTTGCGCGCCAACCGGCGTCGCGAATGGCCCTGCACAGGGCGCTCCCCTCGTAGGAGTGCCAGTGAGGTACATGGTCGTAGGCCGAATCGGGCAGTGGGACCCCGGTCGCCTCGGCCACCTCGGCGAAGTCCATCGGGATCCGGTCGCCGTCCTGGTCCCGCAGCCAGCGCCACAGCTCCCGGTACTTGCCGTGGTGGTCGGCGGCGGCGGTGCTCCCACCGGCGGTCCCGTGCCCCTCCCCCACAGCGGTGTTCTCCGTGACCACCGCGGTACCCGGCCCCTCCTGCTCGGGCCGGGGCCAGATCCGGACGATGTGGTCGACGAGTTCTTCGGTGCGGCGGTCGATGTCCGCCTCGGTCCACTCCTTCTCGTGGCCGACGGCCAGGAGCGCGTTGAGCTTGAGGGTGCTGTACCCCAGCAGCAGCGACCGCTTGCCCTTGCCGTTGATCCCCCGCGCCGCCGTGGTCCCGTCGGTCCAGGGGCGGTTGGACAATGCGGGGTTGAGCTTGTCGTTGACCAGGGTCAGGTTGCCCAGGACGTGAACGTGCTCTTCCCTGGTCCGCTCCGCCTCCGGATCACCGAACACGTCCTCGCCCCAGTGCTCCGCCCACTGCTGGGGCATCACGTGCTCGACGGTGAGCTGGCGTGGACAGGGCTGCCCCTCGCCCCACGGCCCGCGCAGGGAGTCCTCCACCGCCTCCAGGACCATGCGCATGCGGGGTCGGGTGAGCTGCCGGTACAGCGGTGCGGTCCGAAGGATCGTGCGCAACTGCTCGTCGTCGATCCAGTACCGGGAGGAGGCGGTCTGCCGCTCCAGCTCCCGGAGCACCGCCGTGCCCGCCTGCCCGGGGCCCGCCTCGTGCGCGGCCCTGAGGAGGACGACGATCAGGCGGTTGATGTCCTTGACCGTCGCCCGGCACAGGGAGCGGCGCACGATCCAGCTCTCCAGCGCCCCCAGTGCCAGGTGCCGCTGTTCCTCGGGCATGTCCGTCTCGTCCCAGCGCATGAGCCACAGCTGCAACGGCGCCACGACCGCGGTGTCCAGGGCCCGGACCACCCGGTAGTGGAAGAGGCCCTCGACGGAGTGGTACGGGGCGTCCGCCATGCCCTGGTACACCCCTGCGTCGGCGGCGATCTCCTCCATCAGGGCGGCGGCCGTCGGCCCCCCGGTGGCCAGCAGTTCCCGGAACTCCACGAAAAGCCGGTCCTGGAGGACCTCACGGCGCAGTCGCATGGTCAGCCACGCCTGGAAGAACATGTCGATCCGGGGGCGCTTGCGCCGCCCCTGGCTGACCTCCTCCCGCCACCGGTCGCCGTCCAGCGGCGCCCAGTGGTCCCGGTACAGGCCCTCGACGTCGGCGCCCTGCTGCTCCGCGACCTGGAACAGCAGGTTCTTGATGAGGTCGGCGGCCAGCAGCGGGCTGCCGCGGTGGTTGAGGGTCTCGAAGATGACCTGGGCGTTGTCCCCGGGTTCGAGGTCGATGACGACCAGGCGCAGGTGGTCGCGGACCGTGCGCACCAGAGTGGTCAGCCGCTCCTGAGGGGACCCGCCGGGCGCCCCCTCACCGTCGTCCAGGGCCCAGCGGGTGATCTCCTCGACGAAGAAGTCGTGCGCCCGCACCAGGGGGGAGTCCTCCTGGCCGGGGACCTCCTCCTCCCCCATCGCCGCCCGGAAGCCGTCCCGGTCCCGATCGGTCGGCCAGACCTTGAAGATCTCGGAAGAGTCCCCGGCGATCTGGGCCTCGTTGCGCACCAGGATCCTCAGCGCCGGCTCGTCAGCGGGCAGGCCGTGCGACCGGACGACCCTGCGCACCGCGTCCAGGAGGAGCTGTAGGGTGGTCAGCCGCTGCTGCCCGTCGATGACCCGGCGCACCGCGATGTACCCGGTGGGGATGCTCTGCTGGTCCAGGACCACGGCCCCGAGGAAGTGCGGTGCCGGAGGGGCGATCAGGACCTGGGGTTCCAGCAGGCGCTCGGCGACCGATCGCACGTCCTGCCAGAGCGGTTCCCACTGCTCGTCGCGGTTCCAGACGTAGGGCCGCTGGAAGAGGGGGACGACGTACCGGGTGTGGCTGCCGAAGATCGCGGTCGGACTGTAGGTGTTGGACTGCACCGGGTCTCCTGTGCACTCGGGGGTGGGGGCGATACTGCGGGAGCGGGGTGAGCACACGGCTTTCCGCCATGATGTCAGCCGTCGTGGACGGCCGGGGACGGATCGCACGCCTCATTCATCAGAGGGTCGGGCGGGGATGTGGGCGATGTAGTCACCCAGGTGGCGGGCGAAGCGCGCGGCGGTCTCGGGGTCCGCCACCAGGGCCAGGGCCTCGTCGACCCGGGCTCTCAACAGCGCATCTTCCCGCGTCTCCGTGACGGCGTGTTCGCGACGCAGTGCGGCGACCAGCTCCCCGTGGCTCTCGATGAGCTCCCTGGTCCACTGCGCCGGGCCGGCCGCCCCCTGCGATGTCCCGTTCCGTTCCAGCCACCACACCAGGCCCAGGTCCTGGGACAGCACCCGCTCGCGCAGCACCTGGAGTCGCATGATCCGTTCGTCCTCCTCCCGGCGCACGCGTTCGGCCGCTAAGTGGCGGGCACGGGCCCGCGCCTCGGTGTCCGCCGAGATCCCCAGGCGCACGTGCCCGACGACGGTGATCCGGTCATCGGTGGTGATCTCACGCGAGAGTTCCCTGTTGGCCGCGCTCTGGGCCTCGTCGACGTGCAGGACCGGGTGCTCGGCCGTCGCGGCGCGGACGGCCCCGAGGAGGAGGCTGCGGGCCACCTCGTCGGGGTGCAGGATGGGACCGGCGCCCTCTTCGAGCGTCCACCCGTAGGAGAGGGACGCCTCGAAGTACAGCCCGGCGTCGGCACTGTCCACGCGCGCCGTGCGCACGCGGTCGAACGACGGCGATCCCGGGACCGGGCCCGTGGGCCTCCTACGACGGAACATCCGCACGCTCTCCGTCGGGTCGCGCCCCATCGCGCGGCTTCTTCCAGAAGCCCCTGCGGAGCCGGATCCCCACACTCCCGGGCACCGTGATGACACGATCGACGTCCTCGTCGATCTCTGCGGATTCGGACACGACCGAGAGCACAGAAAGCCCCCTGTCGAACGGGACCTCCCCCTTCTCCACGGCGGCGGCCCACAGAGCCAGTACGTGGCTCGCGTTCTGGCGCAGCGCCGGTTGACGCCATATGCACGTCCACGCCCTCCGGAACAGCAGCAGAGCCTGCTCCCCCTCATCACCGGCGGGGGTGAGCAGCCCGCGCGCCGGATCGGGCCCGGCGCCCCCGTCGGCGTTCGGAATGCCCCCGAACAGGTCGAGGAAGAGGAGTCCGCCGTCGAGAACGGTCCGCTCGTCCTCGATCCAGTCGACCAGGACCTTCAGTGCCGCCGGCCGCTCATGCCGTCCGGGTTCGAAGCGCTCGGCCACGGCGGCCACGGCCTCCCGGCGCAACTCTGGGTCCCGGGCGGTCTGTACGACGTAGCGCAGTCGCATCAGCGCCTGTTCGGGGTACTGCTCCCCGAACCGCCCCCGGCACACCCCGATGACGGCCCGCTGCCGTTCCGGGGTACCCGAACCCTTGGCCCAGTTGCGCAGGTCCACCACGCGCACCCGCGGTCCGAGGTCCTCGTGCTGGGTGAGCTTCTGGAGGACGTCGACCACGAAGGCCATCCGCTGCGGTGCGTCCTGCTTCAACCACTCCTCCAACAGGGAGAGAACCGTCGCGCTCCCCCGCGCCACCGCGACCTCGGCCAGTACCTCCGAGAGCCGGTCCAGGCAGTCTCCGGCGACCCCGCCGGGAGCACTGATCTCGGTCAGCCACCCGGCGAGCCGGTCCGCGACAGAACGCCGGCGGTCCCAGAGGTAACGGATCAGCGCGAGGTCGACCCCCTTTCGGCCGTCGTCGGTGATGTAGACGCGACCGTCTCGCAGGGTCGGGTCTGCGGCGAGGCCGCGTGCCCGGTCGTCGGGGGCGGCCAGACTGTGGTGGCCGGCTGGCCGTCGAGGAAGGAGGCAGCGATGCGCAAGCTCCTGACCTCGGCGCCTTTGGGGTTCTCCCCC
Organism: Nocardiopsis sp. N85; assembly: GCF_028882275.1. GTDB lineage: Bacteria > Actinomycetota > Actinomycetes > Streptosporangiales > Streptosporangiaceae > Nocardiopsis > Nocardiopsis lambiniae. The sequence goes on along the minus strand of NZ_JARBUT010000012.1, from coordinate 149,954 downwards.
GCACATCGGTGGAGAACCAGCCCTGGATCAGTTCTTGCCAGTTCGAGAAGGAGCCCGGCACGTTCGTGTCGTTCTTGTCGGCCGCTTGCAGTACGGCCTCGGCGAGGGCGACTCCTCGGGCAGGAAGGGCTTCAGGCGCCACCAGTCCGCGGAAGACCCCCTCCGGGTCGTCGACCCACTTCTCCCGTTGCCACCGGTCGGGCCTGTCGGAGGTCCTGATCCTGCGCTTGGCCACGTCCACCGCGTCCGGACGCCGGTGCTCCCTGATGACGACCCCGTCCCGGTCGCCGATCCGGGAGAGTTTCCTGCCCACCTCGTCGTGTCCGAGGATGAAGAGCAGCGGTCCGTGCTCTTGGGCCACCGCCTCCTTGGCATACCGGGCCAGGTCATCGGCGAACCGTTCGGGGGAGCGCTTCGCCGGTGCCGGTGAGGTCGAGCAGGTAGCCGTACCGGGGGTCGACGGGAATGCGGTCCATATCGGGCTCGTCCCAGTCGGGCGTGCGGAACTCGCGGAGTCCGTCAGCTTGCGGCAGCGTGCCCAGAGTGCGCAGCCCGACCGTGCGGCACCCGGTGTGGGGAGGGCCGATGAGCACCTGCACACCACTCCGGACGCCTTCGGTGTTCCCGATAGGGGAGAAGCACTCGGCAGAGGGGATCTCGTCGCAGCCGAGGACACCGCTCCTGCCGCTTCACGAAGACCAGCCGGCACCCTACCGTCGAGCCCCAGCCTGACGAAGGCCACACCGTGTGTCCGCGGTTGGCCCAAGGCGGTCACCGGTTCCACGGGGAACTCAGGTCGCAACCCATAACCCACCGGGGCGAATCCATTGCCCTCAGTGCGGGGCGAAAACTTATGGCGACAGACAGGAGTCTGGCGACACAAGGTTCACGAGAGGCTGTACCGCCCCCTTGGCAAGGTCACATCTCGTATGAGCAGTGGGATCGGTGCGAATCCGAACGAGGCGCGGCAGGGCGGTGAGGACGCCGAGGCACTCGCCACGGCTATGGCCGGGCTGACCGGCGCGTTCGAGCTGACGATCGACGACGCGATCCGGGTGGCGGGCGAGGAGGAGGTCAAGGCGGGGTGGCGGTCCTTCCACGAGTGTCACCTCCAGGGGTTAGTGGAGGTCCAGGGCCACGGACCGCAACTGGCCGACGACGTCCAGGCGGGGGCAGGCGAGATCGTCCTCAACGACCCGGAGGGCTCCGAGGAGCTGTCCACCGCCGCCCGGCACCCGCCTTCCGGCCCGGGCAACGTCGACTTCTACTGACCCGAATCGCCCCTACCCTCCCCTGGCCGCTTTCCGGATGAGGACCCCCGTGGCTTCTTTCGATCTCCCCCTCACCCCGCACACCACCGACGCCATCTCCGCCCTGATCCGGGCCAGGTCCAGCGACTTCGAGGGGTTGGACGCCCGCGTACCGGGCGACCTGACGGCACGTGCGGAAGACCACCGACTGCTCACCCTGCGGACGCCCACCCTGTGCCCGAGGCGGCCTCGTGACTTCCGAAAGAGCCGGGACACGTGATCGTGGATGGCACCCTCGTCGCCTGCGACCGCATAGCGCCCGACCGGCCGTTCTCCTCGGGCGAGCACAGGTAGCACGGCATGGAACGTCCAGACGACGTCCGCACCCAACGGAGGAACCGCTGTTGACCTCCTGGTCACCGCCCGGGGCAGTGCATGAAATCCGAGGCGTGGGTGTGGCAGATCGCCGAGCACGTCGAGGCCGCAGGTCTGGCCGGCTTGGGCGGTACGGGGTGCGTCGGGCTCCCTGCCGTGGTGTTCTGCCCGTGCACGAGTCGTGGCAGGACGCAGTGGAAGAAGGACGCCGACTCCGGGCACGCCGATCTCCGCTCACCTATTGGAAGGGGATCGTCCGGTTCAAGAGCTGGAGCGTCCTGCGCCACCTACCCGGCCGCCCTGACCGGACCGAGGAGATCACCGGGCCGCCCTGGTCCTTCAGCTTCGAGAACCAGGATGACAAGGACTGCAAGTGTGGTTGTCCGCCGGTCCGGGGCTGACCGGCGGGATGGTGTCGGTTCTCAGCCTTCTATGGAGCGCAACGCATCCACGATTCCGTTCCGGGTCACGTCGCTGAAGAACTGCACATCCTCCATGGGAGTGTAGAAGCGCGGAACTCCGTTCTCTTCGGCATATGCGACATCATCGATGGCGTCGAAGGTGAGAAGACCCTGATCCATGAGCAGGGAGGCCGCTCCGTGTACGGCGAAGGCTTCCAAGTTCGTCTCGGTTCCCATGAGGAAAACCTTGGGGATCTCGTTCTCTTCCGGAAGTGACAGATGCTGGATCACGGGTGCAACGGTCAGCGACTCAGGGGTGTACGGATTCCCATCACCGGATTCCACGTAGCGATACCCGCCAGAGAATTCGCCTTGCAGGACCCGTTGAACGATGTCCCTCTCGGGACCGTCCGGGTCGGTGGAGTCAACGATGAAGACCTCTGGCGCGGCCTCTCCTCCATCGAAGAAACCCTCCCATACCATCTCACCGGTCTCCAGAGAGAGAGCGACCAGCCGCCCGTCCGCCCCGGAGCCACAGAGAATGGACAGATAAAGTCGCTCCGCGTCGGAGGCCAGAGTGAAATCTGCGGCCGAGGCATCGGTTCCACCACACCAGGCCCCCAGGTCGGCCGTCCAGGATTCGCCGGATTCCTCACGAATTTGCGCAGACACTCCATCCTGAACAGTGATACGCGTTTCCGTGTTCCCCAGCTCCGGATCCGGCGGGTTCTTTGAGAATATCTCGGAAGAGAAAGCAATCTCCCCGTTTTCGGGGTCCAGAACGACTTCAGTCATTCTTGAAGAGTTTTCTTCGACCGGGTGAACAAGGACGATCGCATCTGTTCCCCGGGGGAAACCCACCTCGACATCTTCGGATACCAGGTATCGCCAGCGCTCTCGGCCGTCAGGCCCTACACCGACCACCCCCCGGCCAGTCACCGCGATGGCATGATCGTCCCGCCGCACCAGCCTCTCTCCCTGGTTGTCCCGGGTGCTTCTCAACTCCTCGAATTCCTGAATGCTTTCAAGGGATCCTCCGCCCTCAAGTCCCAGATCCCCGGCCGTTCGATGGTCTATTTCCACTGCCCCGGACACCGAGATGGGGGAACCAGAACACGCTGAAGCAGCAAGCAGAACGATAGAAACGGAAGCGAGTTTTTTCTTGAAGCCCGACATCGACACCAAAACCTTCACCATCATCAATACCTATTCACGTCCCTTTCTTGCATACTCTCCTTGTAGCCGGTCGTGTAAGTTTCGATGACTTTCTCGACATCTACTTCCGGATGCGTTTCACTCAAGGCCTCGCTAATGGCACCGATGAGTTCGTTCCCCTTGCTTGAATGACCGATGATCCAGTCATTGGGGGACAAGGGAAGGTAGATGTCACCGCCCGCTCCTTCAACGACGGCCCCTATCCCCTCAAGGTCATCCAGGGAAATAACACCTTCATTGAGCAGTACGTGTGCTACTTGGAGTTGGATGTGCCAGCGGGCTTCGTCTTCTCCCCCCATGACCGGCCCATGCAGGTCTTCACCGGAATCCAAACCCCTCCTGAACTCCTCGATCTCTTCCTCGATCTGCTCGGAAACATAGTTCTTTTACGGTTCTTCCATAAAGGCCGTGAACATGTCGAATCCCGTGGCGGCGACATCACCGGCGACCGGCACCATACCTGTTGCGCCAGATCCGAGAGCCGCCACTACCTTGTACGCCGTCTCCCATTTTGCTTGGGCCTCCTTCGCCGCTTCCTCCGAAGCCTTGTCCGATTCGGAGATCCGGGATTCTATTTCCGCGACAAGGGCTCCGTCGACCAGATCCCTCAACCTGCCGGACTCGTTGCTGTAGGTGTCCGGATCGTACCGGCCGTCAAATATCGCCCCTTCGATCGTTCTCTGCTCATGCCCGACGGCCGAAGCCAGAACATTGGGAGAAACCTGTTCGTTGGCCATCAGCAACTGCAAGAATCCCTGTCTCTGACCTTCGGGGACAAAGATAGCTATATCCCCCTCCTCAAAGAGAGGCATGTGCTCTGCCTGCTCGACGCTCAGGACCTCATAATCAGCACCGGATCCGGTGTAGGAAAGCCCGAAACTATCGATATAGGAGTAGAAAATCCGACTGAAACTGCCCGCCAGCGCCCCGTTCAACTCGGTGACTGCGGCGTTCGGATTACCGCCGACCTGGAATCCCGTGTCCAGGAAGTCACTTTCATGTTCTCCGAGCGTTTTGATCAGCGAAACAGCGGCTTCCGCCGCCATCTCGGCCTCGTCTCCACCTGATTCCGCATACTCCCATATCCAATCGGTGAGAGATGCGACCACATCCCCGTCGTCCCGCCAGTCGAAGGAGTAGAGTCCGCGAAGCGTCTCCCGGGAGTTCTCTCCATCGATGACGGCGAAATTCGCCTCTTCGTTCCGCAAGGAGACGTCCAGAAGGTTTTCCAGCTCCCCCGGCTCGAAAGGAACGCTCTCCGAACCGCCTTCCGCAGAATCCAGCTCACGAGCAACGGTCTCGGTGAGGTTGGCAGAGAACTGCCGACCCCCCTCAGGTAAGGATTCGCATGTTCCATCATCAGCGAAAGGGCTTGAGCGTTCGATATCCATGAGGTGCGCGGGTAGGCTCCGTCCGGATCAGGTCCCTCTACCGTGTTTCTAATGCTCTCGGGGAGAAGTGAGTAAGCGCCTCCCACACTCTCACTGGAGAGTGCGAGGATACCATCGCCGAGAGCCCCGAGGATCTTTTCCCTCATGGCTTCATCGATCTCAGGGTTCTCGGGTATCCGATTGACTATCCCAAGAACTCCCGGATAGAATTCATCTTCCCCTCCTGCTTCTTCGAGGGCCTCATAGAAATTCGTCAGAAATAGGACCTGGTCGCTGCTTAGCCCACTCCCCTCCTGCTGACTCCTCATGGCGGCGAGTCCGATATTGCCCAGGACGGCCGTGACCAGGGTTATATCTCCGTCGTATCCCTCGGGATCGTCCAGGTAATCGACCAGCTCCTCGGCCATTTCATCAGGATCGACCTCGACCGGAGCGGATTCCACCTCGCCACCGAGGTTGAAGTACGACCAATTGATATAGCCGTTCTCGATGAGGCGCTGGACGGCTTCGGGAGTGGGGCCGTTCTTGAGGTCCTGGAGGAGGTCGATGGAGATCGAGTCCAGGTCCCTGTAAGCAGTGGACTCCTCTCCTTCCAGTTCCTCTTTGAGCGCGCGGAGGGCTGCGCCGGCCTTCTGTGCCGGGGTCTCCATCCAGACGAACCTGAAGGCCACCTCGGTCTTCTCCAGGTCCTCCTCGTATGCGGGGGCCTCCTCGTTCCAGCGGTTGATGATCCGGCGGCGCTCCCGCTTGTACTCACTGACGGCGTCCGCCCACTCCTCAGTGATGGCCGCGCAGAAGCGGAGTGTGGAGGTGACCTCCATCCAGACGGCCAGATCCTCTGCACTCAAAGCAGAGATGTCCCACTTGACGACCTCGGTGAACTCCTTAGCCGCATCGTCGAAGCCGTCGTTCATCCCGTCGGCACGGCCGAGGATCCTTCGTTCCAGCATGTTGAGATCCTCGGCTCCGCCACGGATCTCGGAGACCTTCATGGCGGGGTCGTAGTTCATCTCCAAGGTGTAGGAAGCCCACCATCACGGCCTCGATGGTCTCACCGCTGTAGGTCACGTCTCGTTGGGACACGGGGTGCGTTCCTTCGGTCGGGGACAGAGGTCAGAAGCGTTCGGTGCCGTCAGGCCGGTCGTCCTTGAAGTTCACCTCGGGCATCTCCCCCCAGGCCTCGGTGAACCGGTCGCCCGCCTCATAGTCGTTCTGCGCGACCTCCGAGGCGCCGGCCTGGATGTTGTTGGCGAGCGAGATTCCGTTCTGCTGCACCTTGTGCACCTCGGGCTGGAGTTCGTCCCGTACGGCCACGTAGCCGGAGGAGATCCATCCCGCGTAGCTCGCCAGATCGTCCATGAGCATGGTGAAGGTCTCCTCCAAGCCGACCATGGCCTCCGCCATGGCCTCAGCCTGGACGCCCTTGTCCATGGCTGCCCAGGTGTTGGCGCCGACTTCTTCTGTGCTCACGTAGCGTTTCCTTCCCGATTGAGAGAGGGACCGGGGATCCATCGGTGCGGGGTTCCGACTGGCAGGGCGCACGATGGCCTAGTCGAGGAATATTGAACAGGATTGTTATCACTCCCCGTGCCCGCAGGGGGACCCTTAGGGCCAAATACGCAGTTTGAAGGAACAGCGATGTCCAGAACCGGCCAGCGAGGTCCAGCGCTAGAACAGCGGAAGACCCATGACCGGTAAAACCGGCCACAGGTCGGCACCGACAGAACAAGCGAGCGCAGAAGGGGCCTGCTTCGGGTACGCACACATGTCTCTGGAGGGCAACAGGCACACGTTGAGGAAGTTGGGCGTTCCCCCGCGGGACTGCTGCGACAGTCGGCCCGGGGCGGGAACAGGTTCTCCTGCCGTTGGCTCACCCCGAAGGCACAGACCATGACGGCCCTCGGAGGCGGCCGTGGTGTGCTGGACCTCCTGCGCTCGGACGCGGAACTCCTCACGTTGCGCGGCATCGGGCACACCGCCCACGCCGACGCGCAGTTCGCCGAGGCCTTCGGGGTCCGCCTGGAAGCCCCGTTCCTGGACAGATCCGTGGTGGAGGCCGCACTGGCCTTCCGTGTCACGGATCGGGGGTCGCCCTGGAGTTACAAACCGCAGCTGGCGGAGGCGATGCGAGACGTCCTACCGGAAGCGATCACGCGACGCCGTACCAAGGGGGGGTACCGATGCCGACCACTACCTGGGGTTGCGCGCACATCTTCCAGAAGTGTCCGACCTCCTTGACGGGTGGTTGGCCGGTCACGGCCTGATCGACCCGCAGGAACTGCGCAGAGAACTCCACATGGCGGCGCTGGGCAGAGACTCCCCCTGGGGGCTGCTGGAGCCGGTGATCTCCGCCGAGGTGTGGGGGCGTGCGGTCGAGGCAAGCCCTCCAGCCGCGTGGACGCGGAGCCGAGCACGGAAGGAGGCGTGATGACGGCACTTCCGCCGCACCTTGTTCCGGCCCCGCAGCTGCGGCTGATCTGTTTCCCGTCCGCCTGCGTCGCCCTGGACGCGGAGACGGGGGCGGTGCGGCTGTTCTCGGGGGAGGCCGCTGAGGTCATCTCGTGTTTGGAAGGTGCGGGAGGTGTGGTCTCGGCTCTGTCCGTCCCGGGGCGGGGACGGACGGTTGCGGCCTTGGTGAACGCCGGGGTCCTCACCGAGGGAGAAGATCCCCGGGCCTGGGGCAGGGTGAGGCCGGGAGTGTCTTCCTCGCCCAGTTGGGGGACGCGGGAGAGCCCTGCCGCGCTCGCGCCGGTTCCCCGTTCATCACTGCCTTGGTATGCGTTGGGAGCCTGTGCGCTGTCCCTCGTCGTGAGCGTTGGAGTGCTCGGCCGTACGAGAGCGTTCGCCCGTACCCGGCGTCTGGTCGGGCGGACGGCGACGGGTTCTCCCGATCGTGCCGCGGCGGAGGCGGCGGCGTACGCGGTGAGGAGGATCGGCCGCCTGTTGCCGCTGCGCGTGGCATGTTGGGAGGAGGCTGCAGCGACCTCCGTCGCCCTGCGCTGGGCGGGATACCGGGCCGTGTTCCGGCACGGTGCGGCCACCGATCCGGTGCGGCTGCACGCTTGGATCGAGGTCGGAGGCCGACCGATTGCCGAGTCAGACGACATCATCGACTACACACCCTTCGAGGAGTCCCGTGAGTGATAACGCCGATCCCGTCCTGTGGGTGCAGGTCGAGGGCATCGCGTTGGGGGCACTGCGCGCCGACCTGGCCCATGAGTACTGGCGGTGGGAGAGTGACCCGGGCGCGGTACTCGGGTACGGGCGGCAGGTGCCCGAGAGCGCGGAGTCGCGGGCCGAAGGGCTGGAACACCAACTGCGCGGGGCACCCGACCAGGCCCGGTTCACCGTGTACGACACACGAGAAGGCGGATCGGTCCCGTGCGGGCTGGCCAGTCTGCTCATCGACCACCAGGTGCGCACGGCGGAGTTCATTCTGGTCGTCGCGCCCGAGAGCCGCGGCCGAGGTGTGGGGACGGCGGCCACGCGGTTGACACTGGACTACGCCTTCCACGTCATCGGGTTGGAGATGGTCTGGCTCAAAGTGCTCGAACCCAATGCCGCCGGGCGCACCGCCTATGCCAAGGCTGGGTTCCGGGAGGTGGGTATCCTGCGCAGCGCCGGGGCCTGGAAGGGGCGGCGCTGCGGGGAGGTGGTCATGGACGCCCTACCTGAGGACTTCCCCTGGCCCTCGGTGGTCGCGGGTGACAGCAACGAGAAGAGGTAGCTGGAAGGTCCCGGGGCAACGCGGTCGGAGAAGTCATCACTGCTACCCGAAGCACATGGAGTGCGCGTCCATGACGAGACCCGACTGCTGAGTGCTGGCGCCCCGCCCCGAAGCGTTCAGGACGGGGCGCAGTCACATCAGGAAGCGGGCGCGTGCCTGGGGCCGTGGCCGGGCGGCGGGGTCAACTCGGAGATGAAGTTCTCACCATCGACCAGCGGGGTGCCCTGAGAGACCCCAGCCTCCGCCATCCGGTCGTAGATCTCCAGGATGCGCTCCTTGGTGCGGTAGGCGCCGTACTTGGCCACATCCTTCTTCTTCACGATCGGGAAGGTCTCCATGATGTAGTCCGCATCATCACGATCGATCCCGTACAGGTGGAAGAAGAGCGCATCCAGCTCCGCGCGGATCGCCGCGCGCCGCCCTTCATCCCACCGAAACGGACCTCCCGAGTCACCCAAAACACGATTGAATGACCCCATAGAAGTAGAAGTGAATACCATTTCCAATACGCGCCTGGAAATGAATCCAGAAACCCCCTTCAGAGCCCCTTCTTTCAAGACAGGGAGTTGCATGAATTGAAAGAAGTTGAGGTTGGTGCCACCGAGCTTCTGGCGAAGAAAATAGTCCAAAGCAAAAGATACGGTGACGGCATACAAAAGATGAGAATTTGCCTTTTCGGAAATTATCACATTCCCCGAATCCCCAATACCGCCCTCCGGGAAGACGAAGCTGACAATCGTCCGCTCGTCAGTACTTCGACAAATCTTTCGAAATCCCATAAACCAAGATTGATCCCATGACCTGTTTTTTCTAGCATCGGAGACCTCAACCTCCCCCACCCAGTAGCGGGGCATGACCACGGCGTTCGGGTCCTGTTTCTCTTCGAGGGTGAGGTCACGGGTGCCGCCGCCCTCGGTGTATGTGGCCCACCGGTGGTCGTAGTGGTGGAGCATCTTCGCCTCATAGAGGGGTAGCATCCGCTTGCCATCTCGGACGAAGACGTTGCCCTCCAAATTCCATCCATCGTTTTCAAGCTGGCGGCGTGTATGGAATTTATCCGAGTCCGTGTTCATCATGAACATCAGCTGGAATGACACGCCCCACGGATTCCCATTCGGATCCCCCTCCTTCACCAGGATTGGGACTCGGCGATAGATATCCAAAGTGATCTCTGCGTCACGGCGAGAACGGAAGACTGGGCAGGTGCCCGTATTGGGATTGAGGAGGGTGATCTCCTCCGGAGTCATGATAAACGCCTTATCGGCGCCATCCAGTTCAGCCGGGTCATACAAGAAGAAGGCAAACCATGCCTTTGACTCTCGCAGACCTCGCCCAACCAGGGAAAGAATGCAGAACTTGAACGATCGATGCACGCTCGGAAACAGAGGAGATGAGTTCTCAAAATCATAGAGAGCCGCGATTGAACCCTTCTGAACCAGATCCTTGAAGAAGTACTGATTGAACGAGTCGGTAGCAATTCCCGAAGGGATGATCTGCGCAGTTCTCCCCGATTCAGAAACAAGCCAGCGAACCGCTTCGGCAAAAAGCGAGTATGTGTTCAATCGCCCATAAGAGGTAAGCGGGAAACGACCGGAAGCATGAGCAAAATGCTTGAACCCGTCGTTTCCACGCTTTTCTTCATTGTAAGCCCACAAGAGCTCAGGATCCTCATTTTCAAGTTTCCCAATCATGCTGTTGCGCGATGTCATGTTCGCAGCTTCAGCAATGTCAGGCCTCCTAGAGGCGAAGAACTCCCGAGCATCGACTTGTACTTGGTCCCACGGAGGATTGCCCAGCACGCAGTCGAAGCCACCAGCCCAGCCGGTATCCTCCGCCACGCCTTTCTCGTTCTCCGGGACGGTAAATACTCAGCTTGAACTCGTGGTGTCCGGTACCTGGTGACATCGGTCGGCCACCGAGGTACGACGTCCTCATGAGGTACGCGCAAGGGGGCGGACTCACGCCCCAAGAGCAACAGCGGCGAGAACGGCTGCGGATGCAGGCGGCCGAGCACTTCGCCCGCGGTACCAAGACCGGGGTCATCGCGCGGGAGCTACGGGTGAGCGAGCGGTCGGTGCGGCGCTGGCGGCGGGCGTGGGAACAGGGCGGCGTGGACGCGCTGCGCTCTCGGGGTCCGGTCTCGGCCGAACGGCTGAGCCCGGGGCAGTGGGAGCGCCTGGAGAGGGAGCTGGAGCGCGGCCCGCTCGCGCACGGGTGGGGCGATGAGTTTCAGGGGTGGACGCTGGCGCGGGTGAAACTGCTGATCGGGCGGATGTTCCACACCGGCTACACCGTCCAGGGTGTGTGGAGGCTGCTGCGTCGGCACGGCTGGTCCGTCCAGGTGCCCGTGCGGCGGGCGCTGGAGCGCGACGACGAGGCGATCGAGGTGTGGAAGAGGGAGGTGTGGCCGCGGGTAAAAAGACCGCGGCGGACCTGGGCGCCTACGTCTGTTTCGAGGACGAGGCGGGGCAGGAGCTGAGGCCGCCCAGGGGGCGCACCTGGGCCCCGCGCGGGCGGCGGCCGGTGGTGCGGGTGCGCGGCCGGGGCGCGGGGCGGGTCAACGTGGCCGGTGTGGTGTGCTACCGGCCCGGTGACCGCTCCCGTTTCTTCTACACGCCGCACCTCTACCACGGCCGCAAGGGTGAGCCCAAGGCGTTCTCCTGGCGGCGTTACCGAGATCTGATCGTCATGACCCATCTGCGGTTGGGCGCCCCGGTGGTGTGGTGCTGGGACAACCTGAACGTGCACCTGGTGCGGGAGCTGGTGGAGTTCGCCCAGGAGCACCAGGACTGGCTGCGCATCGTCCAGTTGCCCCGCTACGCGCCGGAGTTGAACCCGGCCGAGGGGATCTGGTCGCTGCTCACACGGTCTCTGGCCGACTTCGCCGCCGCTGATCTGGTGCATCTGACCCGGGTGGTCAAGCGGAAGCTGAAGAAGATCCAGTACCGGCCCCACCTCATCGACGGCTGTCTGTCGCCCACCGGCCTGACCATGGAGCCCGACACGGTCACATCATCGGACATCACCAGTTCAAGCTGAGTAGTTGGTGAGCAGGATGTCCGGCGGGTCGTCGCGCAGGCGCTTGCGGGCCTCCTCGCTCTCCTGGCCGGTGTAACGGGCGAAGGTGACGGGTTCGCGGCCCTGCCCGTAGCCGTCGACGAGGAACTTGCGCAGCTCGTTGAGCTGGCTGTTGGCCAGGGCGTTCATGGGGTGCACGATGATGGCGCGCACCCGCTTGGAGTGGTTCCCCCCGGCTTTCTCTCGGTCGCGCTCCTTCAGGACACGGTCGACGATGGGGACGATGTAGGAGAGGGACTTGCCCGAGCCGGTGCCGGTGGTCAGGACGTAGGAGCGGCCGCTCTGGGCGGTCTCGATCGCCTCGCGCTGGTGGCGGTGCAGGGTGAGGGGGCGGCCGTCGCAGACGGTGCTCCCCTCCTTCTTCTGCGCCTGGAAGATCCGGGCGGTCTCCGGGTGCAGCAGGCCCTCGCTGACGAGTTCGGGGACGGTGCCGCCGGAGGCGAAGAACGGGTTGAGGGACAGCCAGGGGTCGGGCCACTGGGATTTGGCGTCCAAGTCCTGCTTGAGGTACGCGGCGATGCGCTCGTCGCGCAGGACGGTGCCGCCCTGGGTGAAGTCCCGGTACTCGGAGATGAGCTGCTCGTGGAGGGAGAACACGTCCATGACGCCGAGCGGGGCGTCGTGGATCCGGTGCACGGTGGTGCTGTCGGGCAGGACGGGGGCGGGGGCGGGCACCGGCAGGTGGGCGCGGGGGTCGAAGTCGGCCCAGGCATCGACGGTGGGGGCGGTGCCGGGGGCCGGAGGCCGCTGCCAGGGTGCGCAGGGTGTCGCGGACCTCGGCGGCATCGCCCGTGCGATCGGCCGGGTTTTTCTTGAGCAGGTGCTCGATGAGGTGGGTGAAGGGGCCCGGGAGGTCGGCGCGCAGCATGCCCAGGGGCGGGATGTCGTCGTTATTGTGCTTGTAGCCGAGCTCGAAGTTGGTGACGCCGTCGAAGGGCGGGGCCCCGGTGAGGAGCTCGTACAGGACACAGCCCAGGGCGTAGAGGTCGGCGGCGTAGGTGACCTTGGCGCCCTGGAACTGTTCGGGGGCCATGTAGCGAGCGGTGCCGACGGTGGTGTGGGTACTGGTGAGCTTGGTGAGGTCGGGATCGTCGACGATCCGTCCCATGCCGAAGTCCAGGACCTTGACCAGGCCGCCACGGGTGATCATGACGTTGGCGGGCTTGAGGTCGCGGTGGACGACCCCCTCTGCGTGGGCGGTGTAGAGGGCGTCGGAGATCTGGGCGCCGATGGCGGCCGCCCAGGAGACGGGCACCTGGGGGACCTCGTCGCTCAGGTCGCGCAGGGTGCGCCCGTCCAGGAGCTCCATGGCGAGGTAGGGAAGATGGTCGCCGCCGGTGGTGTCCATCCCGCCGTCGACCACCCGGGGGATGCGCGGGTGCTCGAAGCGGCGCATGATGTCCACCTCGCGCAGGAAACGCTTGACGGACTTGTCCCCGGGGTCGACCGGGGCGCCAGAGCGGCGGCGCAGGATGAGCTTGACGGCGACGCGGCGGTCCTGTTCGGGAGTGCCCTCGGGTGGTCGGGTGTCCTCGGCCCGGTGGACCTCGCCCATGTTGCCGCGGTCGATGATCCCGTCGAGGCGGAAGCGGTCCGCCACGTACTGCCGTTCCATCGCTCTGTCCCTTGCGCTTCGCTGTGTCGCTGTGCCGTCCGGGGTGTGCACTCACCGTACGCCCGCGGGACCGAGGTCCGGGGGGAACGGGAAGGCGGCCCGGCCGGTTCCAGGCGACCTCCGGAGGCAGGCCCGGAGCCGAGGGCCGGGACGCCGGCCCGGACCGGGGAGGGCCGCACTCGAGTACACAGTTCTTGAATACTTGAGAACCTGAATGCTGTTTACTTCGCAAACATATACAGCATGGTGGAGTGTGGCAAGCCTCAATGGGAACCAGGGTGATCCAGGGGAGCGACTACCGATCGGATCCGGGTTCCACTTTCCCTTGTGGAGGCGAGGACGCGCGAACGCCCGGCGAGGATGGCACCCGAGACCCGTTCGTCACATGCCCCCGAGGAGCAGCGGGCCGACGACCGGGGCAAGGATCCCTTGCCGAAAAGGGGCGTTGACAACGCAAACAAGCGCCTCTCCGGAGGGCGATATCCGGCCGTGTACTGTGACCTCCATGGATTCCCGGGACCGGACCGCCACAGACGAACAGCAGGTCACCGCCGCCGACATCGCGCGGCTGGCCGGTGTCACCCGCGCCGCCGTCTCCAACTGGCGCCGACGCCACGACGACTTCCCTTCCCCCGTCGGCGGGACCTCGTCCAGTCCCCTGTTCTCCCTGACCGGCGTCCGTGCCTGGTTGGAGAGCCAGAACAAGGGGGTCGAGGAGTCCACCGAGGTGCGGCTGTGGCACACCCTGCGCGGCGACCACCCCAGGCGGATGCTCCTCGCGCTGGCCGACACCGTCGGGTATCTGCTGGACGGGGACCGGGGCGGGCTGGGCGACGAGGCGGTGCGGCTCCTCGGGGAGCTCGTCGCCGAGTCCTCCCCCGCCGAGGTCTCCCGAGCCCTGACCGAGCGATTCCTCAACGCCGGGGAGCGCGCGGGCACCCCGTCCGGTTCGACCACGCGGCTGGTGAGGGCACTGGCGGCGCTGACCGGCCGTACGGCGGCCCGCGTGTTCGACCCCGCCTGCGGGACCGGGACTCTGCTGTTCGGGGTCGGTGCGCCGGACGCGGAGCGCACCGGGCAGGACATCGACCCCGACGCGGTACGGCTCGCTCGCGCCCGGTCGGAGCTGGAACTCGGGGATGGGGCCGACATCCGGGTCGGCGACGCACTGCGTTCGGATCAGTGGGAGGGCCACCGGGTGCCGCTGGTGGTGTGCGACCCGCCGCCCGCGACCACCGACTGGGGGCGCGAGGAACTGCTCATGGACCCGCGCTGGGAGCTGGCGGTGCCGCCCAAGGCGGAGAGCGAGCTGGCGTGGCTACAGCACGCGTACGCGCACACCGGGCCCGGCGGGCAGGCGGCCGTGGTGCTGTCCACCTCGTGCGCCTACCGGCGCACCGGGCGGCGCACCCGAGCCGAACTGATCCGGCGCGGACTGCTCACGGACGTGGTCGCGCTGCCGGCCGGGCTGGCCGCGGCGCACGCCCAGCCGGTGCACCTGTGGCTGCTCAGACGCCCGACCGGGACCGATGACGCGGCCCGGTCGGTGCGGATGTGGGACCTGACAGGTGTGGATCCGGACGGCCCGTGGGCGTGGCCGGAGCAGGGGTGGGCCGAGGTACCGCTCATCGACCTGCTCGACGACGAGGTGGACCTGACACCGGGCCGGTACCTGGCGCCCGGATCGGAGGACCTGGCCGAGGTGGTGACGGCGCTGCGGGAGGAGCTGCGCCGGTCGGCGGAGGGCATCGACGGCCTGCTGCCGGAGGTGTCCGCGGCCGGTTCGGTGGAATGGTCGGGAACACAGGTGCGGGTGGGCGACCTGGTCGACGCGGGGCTGGTGGACGTGGCGGGCGAGGCGCCGCACGCGGTGGACGAGCGGCTGGACACCGACTTCCTGCGGGGGTTCATGGCAGCGGCCGCCAACACGCGGCGCTCCACGAGCGCCAGCGGCACCCACCGGACCGATGTCCGTTCGGCGCGCGTGCCTCAGATGGGCACGGACGACCAGCGCCGGTACGGGGCGGCGTTCCGGGCGCTGGAGGAGTTCGAGCGGCGGGCGGAGGAGCTGGCGGCACTGGCCCGCAGAGCGGCGGAGCTCACCAGGGAGGGGCTCGCCTCGGGCGCCCTGGTCCCGGAGGACGGCGGCCCTCGCTCCATCGATCGATAAGGGTGGTCGGCGGTCTCAGCTTGATGTTCGACCTGTGCCCTCGGTCAGCTCGTTGAGCGGACCGTCGGCGCCGGGGACAGGTGGCGGTGGAGCAGGCGCAGGCGGTTCCAGTCCTCGGGGCGGGTGCCGTCACCGGTCCGGTACCAGGCGGTGGGGTTGAGCGAGGGGCCCAACAGGCTCACCGGGACCGGGGCGGTCGCGGGGTCGGTGACGCGGAGTTCGGTGATGCCCTCAGGGCCCAGGGCGAGGCCGACGGGGGCGGGGAACCCGGTCCAGCGGGGTTCGGGGCGGGTGCCGGGGCGACGGGCGACCGACATGCTCCGGATCAGGCCCCGGGAGGCGAGTGCAGCGACGGCGCGTGGGATCGCGTCGAGGTCGGGTTGGGCTTCCGGCGGGTGGACGACGGTGAGGCAGACGGTCTCCTTGACGCCCTCCTGTACCCGCTGGACGCGCAGGAGGCCGTGGAAGCCGAGGGTGTTCGGATCGCGGACGGAGTCGGGCATCCCCGAGAACGGCAGGAGCGAGGCGGCCGGCGCGCGGTTCCGGCACAGGCGGGTGAGGGCGTGCGGGTCCCAGGGCAGGAAGAGGGGTTCGCCGGTGTCGAAGAGGGCGATCCGCCCACCGGCCAGGTGCGCGGCGAGGAGTTCGGCGGCCTCGCCGAGCAGCAGGTCATCGGTGGCCGGGTGGAGCGTGGTGAGCTCGACGGTGAGCCGCCACCCCGGGGCCTGCCGCCCCTCTGCGGGCAGGTGGTCGGGGTGGGGACCGTGTTCCCGCAGCGCGTGGGTGTCGGTGACGAAGCCGTGGCGGTCGTCCCAGACCAGGGGCTCACCGGTGAGGGCGTCGTGGTGGGTGCCATCGTTGCTGATGACCCAGCGGAACAGGGGTCCGGTGGCGAGGAAGGCCGCCAGCAGCGGGGTGACGGTGCTGCCCGGCGGGGTGACGATCTGAACGGCGCGCCCCTCGGGCCCGTGGGTGGCGAGGGCGTCGGCCAGCATCGCGGAGAAAGGGATGAGCGGTCGGTCGTCGGCGGCGAGGAGGGTGTGTTCGGTGGCGGCGATGAGGGCCGGGTGGGGTGCGGGGGTCGCGATCGGCGGAGCGGTCGCGTCGGAGGGCGTGGTGCGGACGGTCCCGCCGTAGCGCGTGGTCAGGGCGGCGGCGAAAGCCGTCAGCGCGGTGAAGGCGTCGGGATGGGAGGCACGGGCCTCCACCCACCAGGGCTGGGCCGGAACGTCCTCGTCGTCGAGCGGGCCGAGCAGGCGTTCGGCCTCCGCGAGGACGCTGACGTGCCGGGCCGCCTGGACGGCGGCGACGGTCCGGTCGGCGGCGTCGCGCAGCTCGATGAGCACGCCGCCGGCCACCGGGTGTGGGCACAGACCGGTGGCGCGCAGGGCGTCGAACAGGCCGTGGACGGCCGGTCGGTCGTGGAGCAGGGCCACCAGGGTCCGGCCTGCGGGCAGGGGCGGGGCAGTGGGGGCGATGGCGGTGGGCGCCGTGGTCATCGGCGGGCGATCTCCTTGAGGGCGTCCAGGCTGGGGGCGGTGCGCTCCTCGGCATCGGAGTCGATCCGACCACCCTTGGGATCCTCCGGCGCACCGACACGCGAGCGCAGGGCCTGGAGCGGAGGTACGCCGCTCTCCTGGAGCTGCATCATCTCGTCGATCCACCAGGCGTTGGCCCGAAAACCGACCGGGTCACCCGGAAGGAGGAACTGGAAGGCGGCCGCGTCGTCGGTGACCGACGCCCACAGGTATCCGATCAGCTCGTCTCCGAGGCGCACCGGAAGGTATCGGACCGGCTCATCGGTGCGGGGCCGGTAGGTCTTCCCGATGGTCACCGGCGCGAAGTCGTCCCACCGCTGCCATTCCCAATCCTTCTCGGCCTGCTCCATAGTGGGGATCGGTTCACCGCTGTCCCCCCATGTGAACGGCCGGTCCTCAAGTCCGGGGTTGGCGACCTCGTCCAAGGCGTCGAGACTCGGCAGCTCCTCAAGAGACGCGTCCCGCGGCACACCACCGGCCTCCGGGTGGGCAGGAGTCCGCCTCCACTCCTCCAGTGCTTCCCGGGGAGGGAGCCCTTGCCGAGCCGAGTCATGGGAACGGCGAGCCCAGACCGCCAGGGCTTTGACGCGATCCTCGTATTCCAGCGCCGAGACGACCATGATGTACCCTGCGGCAAATTCGGACGGATTCGCGGAACACCAGATATGAGCGATTCGCTCCCCGTTCAAGAACACCGGATAGTGGAGCACCGCACCTTCACTGGAAGAGTGGTAGTCGCCTCCGACACCAAAGGGAAAATTCACGGGAACTCCACAAGAAGAAAACCGAACATCAATAACCGACGATCCTGACATCGAGAACGTACCCTCCGCCCACGGGCTCGACCCGGTCCACGATGTACTGGGTTCCTCTCGGAAGGATGAGTTCTCTCTGGAACGGGTAAACGCTCCTCTCTCCCATCCACAGGCCCCGCGCCTCGGTGTCGAAAGTCAGATTCATAACATACGGGAAGGGTTTCCCGTCGACCCTGGTGGGCTGGGAACCAAGCGAGGTCGACATGTACCCATGCTCGGTCTGAAGCTCACCCTCCACACCTTTGGGGTCCTTCGGGTCGAATCCCACCATGTGGTTGATGCCGTGCATCCCGCGCACCAGCTCGACGCTCTCGGGAAGCGGGCGGTCGGTCGCGGCGTCCAAGCCGGTGAGAAGGCCGTCAACGGCAGCCGCATCAGGGTACGTCCCCCCGTTCATCTCGGCGGCCAGACCCGCGTATCCAGATCTCTTCAGCCAGCCGGAGAGGCGATCTTTCGGGCTCCCGTCGGTAAGAATGTCTTGGATCAGAGTTCTCTGGTTGGCCGTGAGGTCGGTTCTTGTACTCGCGGCCATCAGGTCGGCCACCGTAGGACGGACGCGACCATTGAGTTCGTACAGCTCCCACCCCACACTCGACCCGTCTCCCGCTGCGATCCTGCTCTGGGTGTAGTCGACCATCCTGTCGAGAATCCTCTGCACCTCTGTGGGAGAGCCGGCCCTGGCAACGCTGTTGATCCATGAGTTCCTCGTGTAACCGAGAGCGAGTTCACGCTGTTCGGCGGGCAGGTTGTCGAAGGCGTGCGGGTTGGCGGTCGGGTCCAGCAGCACCTGCTGCGCGTAGGCGTCCACCTCGGACTCGTCGGCGAAGCGCCGGATGCCATCCACGTCCAGATGCCCGGGGTAGAACGCGGTCGGGTCGGGCGGCGGCACGGGCACCGGGTGCGTGGTGGTGCTGTCGGTCGGAGAGGTACCGGTACCGCTGTTGGAGCCGCCCTGCTGGCCGCCGTTCGGGTCCTGGCCGCCTGTGACGGCCTGGGGGTCGCCTCCACCGTTCCCGCCTCCGTCGGGGCCGGATCCCGGGTCGACGGTGGCGGGATCGGGGGCGTTCGCGTCGACCGTGCCGGTACCGTGCGCGACGCTCGCCGTACCCGTGCCGCCGGCCCACCGGGTTCCGTTCGTGCCTTCGGTGCGTGCCGAGGGATCGGCCCCGTTCGTGGTGTTCGCAGTGGGCGCCGGGTCGGTGCCGTTGACGGGTGCGGCGGTCCACGGGTCGTTCGCGTTCCTGTCGGTGTCCCCTGCGACCGACGTGGAAGGCGAGGTCGTATCGGCCGTTCCGGAGGGTGTGGTCAGGATGTCGGTGTCCGCTCCGGACGTGCCTTGACCATTCGAGGTACCGGAATCGACGGGTCCCGTCCCCGTGGAGTGCGGTGCCTCGGTGCGGTCGGCCCCGTTCAGGTCGTTGAGGTCGCTCAGCGTCTGCCGGACCTCGTTCAGGGAGGGCGCGCCGTCGTTCCCCGCGCCGAAGCCCTCCTGTCCGGGGAGTGAGGAGGCACCGGGACGGTCTCCGGAGGAGAGGCCACCGTTTCCGGACGACCCCTCACCGCCCCGTGAGGAGTCGGAGGGGCCGTCCGGTCCACCGCCCAGCCCTGACGGGCCATCGAGAAGGAACTTGAACACTCCGACCCCGCTGGCCATGAGTGCCGCGTTGGCGACCCCGGTGGTGATCGAGTAGGCGGGACGCTCCTCCCACTGGTCGTAGGCGACCAGCGATCCCAGGAGCTCACCCGCGGGCCCCCTGAAATGCGCGTACCACTCGTCCACCGACTCATGGCCGGTCCACTGCCCGTCGACGTAGAAACCGGTGAGGGTCGCGTACCCCTCCTTCAGGTCCCCGAAGTGGGCACCCATGTTCTCCTGCCACTCGGTTCCGAAGGGGTAGGCCGCCCTCCCGTCCCGGTAGACACCGGAGGCCGCGCCGAGACCGAGCAGCGCCCCCATGCCCATGTCGCCCAGTGCGGCCATCCCATCGCCGAGGACACCGCCGGCCGGCGGCGCGTCCACCGGGCTCCCCCACGGGTTGACCGCGTCGACCAAGGGCTTGAAGGAGCCGTAGTAGACCTTTTCTCGACCGTCGCCCGTGCGGCCTGGAACCTCGGGCGACAACTCGGACCACCCCGCGAAGTAGGTGCCGCCGAAGAGGCGGGTGATCTTGTTGGCGCAGTTCCGTTCCGCGTACTGGTAGTCGAAGACCGCCGAGGCGATCCGGTTGTTGAGGGAGTTGTTGCGGTCCCGCAGGTCGTCGTCCTCGGCCCAGTCCTCGTCCGTGCCGATGTCGGCGCGCAGGGTCTCGGCCTGGCTCTTGAGGGAGACGAGCTTGCTCTTGGCCTCCCGGGCGTCGGCGGCGAATTCCGACAGGGCGTCGGCCACGGTCTCCACCGCCTCTTGGGCGTCGAGCGTGTGGGAGCCGACCGGGTCCATCTTCGCGAAGAGGGTCTCGGCTTCGGGTGCGCTGTAGACGCCGCCGAGGCCGGCCCAGGAGGCGGTGATGTCGCTACCGGACCGCCCGATATCGCCCGCGGTCCCGGTGAGCCGGGTGGCCGTGGTCTCCAGTTCGTCGGGGTCCACGTCGGGGATGGGGATCAGCGAGGGGTCGACGGCGCCGTTGGGAAGACAGGCGTAGGCGCCGCCGCTGTCCCAGGGGGAGGAAGTGGTCATGTGCTCTCGGGGATCGGGGGTGGGGGGCTGCGGGCGGATCAGTGGAGGGTGACCCCGGGTGGTCTCTCTTCCTCCAGGTCCGCGGCGATCACGGCGTCCTGTGCCTCCGCGGCCATCTCCAGGTTCCCGTTGACGTAGTGGAGGGTCGCCTCTCCCGCCCCGTTGACCGCGCCGGAGGCCAGGCCGATCGCCTCCCCCAGGACACCGAAGTAGTGTTCGGCGAACTCGCTCAGTGCCTGACCGATCGGGGCGCTGGCGGCGTGGGTGTCGGCGTCGACCAGGTGATCTCCGAGGTCGACCGTGTCCCCGGTCAGGCCGCTGGTTCCCTCCTCGTCCCCGATGTGGGAGAACACGGTGTCGAGGATGGCGCCGACCTCGGCCGGCTGGATGTTCCAGGTGGACATGGGTTCGCTCCGTTTCACCGTCTGGGCCCGGGGTGGCGCTCCATTCGCTACCGAGACGGGTGATCCGAGAGCAGAATGTATCGGAAGCCTGAGACGGGGTTCCGGTACCCCTCGCGTTCCGTGGTCCGGCCACGGTGGCGCGATCTGGGCGCCCTCGCGGCGGAACACCGGCCCCACCTGGCACGGGACCGGGGCGCGCACGTCCTCGTGTGCCGGGCCGCCGCTCAGGGCACGTCCGGATCCGGCCATTTCCGTGGGGGACGGCACAGGTTCCGCGACATGGGGGCCGAGAGCGGTGTGGATGGTCATGGGTGCGGGAGCGCGCTCGATGGTCTCGTTCGGGAGGCGGGGCACGCGCTCCGGGAATGCCCTCGGAGTCAGGCCCGCACGAAACGGCGTGGGCCGCCGAACGTACCCGAGGTGTCGGAGGGGTGCGCGAACCCGTGGGAGCGGGGACGGCCGGCCCCGACCGTGGAGGCGCTCGTGTCGTGGCCGGGGTTCGCGCCGCTGTTCACCGAGGAGGCGTCGGAGCGGGTGTGCGGCCGCCTGGAGCGGTTCGGTTGCCGGTTCCCGGGCGAGTAGGGCGAGGCCCGACCCTGGTGAGGGCCGGGCCTGGGCCTCGGCGGGGTCCGGCGTCGAGGCCGTTCGATCCGTGCGGCCGTGCCGGTGGGCGGCGCGGCCGCACGGGGGTCAGGACCAGTTCTTGCGGTCGATGTCCCAGTCGGTGGAGCACAGGCCGCAGGCGTCGCCGACGAACTCGGCGCGGGCCGTGGGGTCGTCCTTGAGGTGCCAGCGGAGCCAGGCGGCGCCGACCCGGCCGTACTCGCCGCCGTTGGGTTCGGCGAAGGTGCCGTAGTGGCCGACGTCGAGGTGGCCGATGAAGGCGGGCAGCCCGGCGGGGAGCTTTCCGTAGTCGTCCAGGGCGTTGGCGTAGGCGATGTCGCTCGGACCGCCGGTGAAGTAGGCCACGGGCGCGTGCAGGTCGTCGAGGAGGTGGTCGTCGCGGTCGGTGAGCAGGCCGCTGTTCCAGAGCACGGTGGTGGTGATCCGGGGGTCGTCGGCGACCTCGTAGGTCTCCAGTCCGCCGCAGGACTGGCCCATGACGGCGATGTGACCGGTGTCGATGCGGCCCCGGTACTCGCCGAAGAGGCGGGTGTTCTCGGCGACGGCCCAGTCGATGGCCTCGGTGAGCATCTCCGCGTCGGTGCGGCCGGTGCCGCCGGGGCGGCCGTTGGCGATGACGAGGAAGCCGTGGGAGGCGAACTCGGTGAGCACGTTCTCGAACCAGGTGCCGTCCGCGCGGCAGGCTCCGTTGCCCCACACGACGATGGGCAGGGTCTCGTTCGTGGGCAGGGTCAGGGGACGGTAGACGGTGTGGTCGCGCAGGCGCCAGGTGGTGACGTATCCCGCGTCGTAGGGGCCGGTGCCGCCGGCGGCCTCGACGACGTTCTGCGCCGAGGCGGTGGTCGAGGCGGCCGGGAGCAGGGCGAGGGCCGTCAGCGCTCCCAGGATCAGGGCCGCGAGGCGGCGTGGTGCTCGTCGTCGGTGCATGGGGGTCCTCTGGCAGGGGGGGCGGGTGTGCAGCGCGCTGGTTCCCGAATATCGATCCCCCGTGAGCGGGTGTCAACGGTGGGTGACCGAGGACGGGTCGTTTCCCTGATCCCGGGGGCGGCCGGGAAGGGCCGAACCGACGGGGGCCCGGGGGCGTCGGATGAGAGCGGAGACGGACGGACGGGAACGGGGTGGACGGTGGGACGGGGTCCGGGGGCGCACGAGGTGACCTCGCCGATAGGGCGGGCGGGGTTGGCGCTGGTCGCCGGGGTGCTGGCGTATTTCCTCCTTCAGGTGGGCGCTCAGGTGGTCGGGTACGAGTGGGCGTCGTTGGGGGCCGCGTACGGGTTCTCCGGGGAGACCGGGCGGGTGACGGTGACCCACGAGGAGCGGGTGCGGAACAGGGAGGTGTGCCACGGGACGTTCGAGCCCGACGGCGACGGCCTCGCACGGGAGGGGGTGCGGGTGCACTCCTCCGGTCCGTGCGAGGCCGGGCGGGTGGACGAGGCGCGCCTGCTACCCGGCGAGGACACGTGGATGTCGATGACCGAGCGGGATCGCGCCTACGTCGACGCGGGTTTCGGCAGCGGGGCGGGGACGTCGATCGTGATGCTGGTGCTGATCGGCGCGTTCTGTTCCGGGCTGGGCGGGCTGTTCGCCCTGGGGGCGTTGGTCGTGGGCGGACAGCTGGTGGTGGACGTGCTGCGGAGGGTGTTCCGTCCTCAGTCGAGGTGACAGCGCGGGTGGGGGATCCGTCGGCGGCGACGGGGTCCGGGGCGGCGGACGGGTTCGTGCGCGCGGGTCCGGGCGGGTGCCGCCAGGGCGGGGGCGGGCGGCGGGGCCGGGGTGAGGGGGACGTGGGCGCCGGTCGTGGTCAGGGACAGGGCGAGAAGGCCGGAGAGGATGCGAGGCATGGGCACCAGCCTGCCAAGCATCACTCTCCGATGTCAGATGATCACCCGGAGAATACTGTCCGGTTGAGGACATCGAGTACAGGTGTGGTCGTGATCGTGCCCGGGTAGGCGGTTGTGATCACGGGGACGGGACCGGGGCGTTCCTCGGCGAGCGGCGGGCCCAGTAGGTGGCCAGGACCGAACCGGACATGTTGTGCCAGACGGAGAACAGCGCCCCCGGCAGGGCGGCGAGCGGGGAGAAGTGGGCGGTGGCCAGGGCGACGGCCAGTCCGGAGTTCTGCATCCCCACCTCGACGGCGACCGCTCGGCGGGCGGTGTCGGGCAGACGACCGATCACGGCGACCAGGTAGCCCAGGCCCAGACCGCACGTGTTGTGCAGGATGACGGCGAGCGCCACGAGCAGGCCGGTGCCCAGCACCGCGTCGGCGTTGGCCCCCACGATGCCGGCGACGACGATGACGATGCCCGAGACCGAGACCAGGGGCATCGCCGGCAGGAGGCGTTCGACCAGGGCGGGCACGGCCATGCGCAGGAGGAGGCCGGCGATGACGGGGCCCAGGACGATCTGGAGGATCGACAGGAACAGGGCGCCCGCGGGGACCGGGAGGGTCGAGTTCGCCAGGGTCAGGACCAGGAGCGGGGTCAGGAACGGGGCGAGCATCGTGGAGACGGAGGTCATCGCGACCGAGAGGGCGACGTCCCCGCGGGCCAGGTAGACGATGACGTTGGAGGCGGTGCCGCCGGGGGCGGCGCCGACCAGGATCATGCCGACGGCGAGCATCGGCGGCAGGTCGAGCAGGTGGGCGATGCCCCAGGCCAGGGTCGGCATGACCGTGTACTGCACCAGTACGCCCAGGAGGACGGCCCTGGGGTGGCGGGCGACGATCGCGAAGTCGGACGGGCGCATGGTGAGGCCCATCCCGAACATGATCACGCCGAGCAGAAGCGGTGTGTACGGGGCGATGTGCGCGGTCTGTTCCGGCAGGAGGAGGCCGAACACGGCCCCGCCGAGGACGAGCAGGGCGAACCATCGGCCGGCGAAGTCGGCGATGTTCTTGATGAGGGTCATCGGTTCGCTTCCCAGTGTGTTCCCCGGGGTGGACGGGACGTCCCCCGGGCGGTCGCCGCCCCGGTCGGGGTCGACACCGCCACGTCAGGGTAGTCCTCGGGGGTCAGTGGGCGACCAGCTGGGTGTCCAGTCCGTCGTCGGGGTGGTAACTCCAGGTCGCCTCGATGCCGTCCCATTCCAGGCGCTGGCGGCCGTCCAGGGCACGGGTCTGGCCCATCTCGACGAAGAGGCTGTCGGGGGCGTCCAGTTCGGTGAGGACGCAGTCGAGTTCGTCGTCGGTGAGACCGGTGACGTCGGTGGCGCCCTGGTGCTGGAGGAACAGGGAGCGCCCCTCGTCACCGACCTGGGCGTCGGGGTGATCGGTGAGGCCGCACGTGTCCAGGGCCGCCTCGAAGGGACGTGGGCGCAGGTCCAGGGAGGTGAACAGGAGGGTGGCGCCCACGCCCAGGAGCAGACCGCTCAGGAGTCCGATGACGAGGGTGAGCAGCGGGGGCACACCCTTGGCGGGCGGAGGGGGCGGGGTCGGGACCCCGCCCGGTCCCCCGACCGGGACACCGGGCGGTACCGGTCCGCCGGGCGGCGGCGGAACGCTCCAGCCCGGGCCGGGGGCCGAGGGCGTGACGGGCGGCGGCGGGGCCCAGCGTGGCGGCCGACCCGCTCCGGGTCCCTCCTCCGGGGGTGGGTGTCCGTCCATGCGCCCGCCTTCCCTGTACTCCGCGCTCAGGAACTCATGCCCGGTGGGGTCACATCGCATCCTCCGGCGCGGGCAAAGCCGGTGCCGGATCCCGGACCAGGTCCCGTAGGAGATCGTCGTCGACGGACTCCTCGTGGACGGCGCGTCCGTGTCGGGTCATCGCCTGGGCGAGCGCCGGATCCCAGGGGGTGGGCCCGGCGCCGGTGAGTGCGGGGAACACGTCGTCGACGTGGGCGGTGTAGTCGGCGGCCGACATGCGCCACGGGGAGGCGCCGTGGCGGTCGATCGCGTACCGGGCCATCGCGATTCCGGCGGCGTCGAAGTCGCCGTGGTAGCGCAGCCGGCCCCCGCCGGCGCGGATGGCGGCGGCCAGGCGGTGGAAGGCCGCCGAGGGCCAGCCCTCGGTGCACAGCAGCGGGGCGCAGGCGGCGCCGAGCCCGTCGGCGGCGCGACGCAGGACCGCGGGGTTCTCACAGACGGACACGACCGGGGCGGTCACCGTGATCGGCAGGGTGACGAGCTGGTGGAGGGTGACCTGGAAGGGGACGCCCCGGGCGGCGGCGTCGGTGAGCCACTCCCCCAGTCCGGCTCCCTCGGCGGGCAGGCCCAGGACCAGGACACGGCTGGCGAGGTCGTCGCCGATGACACCGTGGGCCTCCCACAGGGCGCGGGTCGCCTCGGCCGTGTCGGCCCGGGGCAGGCCGGTGCGCTCGACGAGAGCGCTCAGGACGAGGGTGGCCAGCGGGGTGCGGTGTTCCAGGGCCTTGGTGTCGCCGGTGGCCGTGGCCGCCAGGGACGGCAGGGGCAGCGGTGGCGCGGTGTCGGTGCGGGCGTCGACGACCTCCAGGATCCGCACGGCCCGGCGCAGCCGATCGGTATCGCCCCGGTTCGCGAGTTTGGTGACCGTGCCGTCGCCGGAGATCCGCTCCAGCCAGGTCCGGTACCAGTCGGCGGCGTTGAGGGGGCTGTCGCGGGCGGGGGCGAGGATCTGCTCGCGGAGCCGTCGCCGCTCCCCCTCCTCGTCGCGGGGGCGGCGCAGGGGTGGGCCGACGGTCTCCAGGATCTCGATGAGCCCCTGCCCGGTGGCACGGCGCACGCTCGTGTCCAGGCGGTCCAGTGACACGACGATGCTCTTGGCGCCGGGGAGGTGATCGCTGCCGAGGAGGCCGCTGACGGCGGCGCACTCGGCGTCGGTGGGAGCGGGGACCGTGGCCCTGCCTCCGAGTTCGGCGTTGCGTCGTTCCAGGGTGCGCCGGGCCGACTCCAGGAGGCGGGCGTAATCGGGACGGCCCAGGGGGTGGTCGGGACGGCCCAGGGGGTGGGGCGACATGGGGGTCCTTCGGATCAGACGGGGTCGAGGGCCTCGGGGGCGTCGTCGACCGCCACGGGCAGCGTGCCCTCGGTGGCCAGGGGGACGAACCGGCTCGGGGTGATGCCGAGCAGGTGGGAGGACAGGGCGTCGTTGCCGGAGAACCCGGCGTCGGCGTCGATGACCTGGGCGCCGTCCCACAGCATGAACATGGCGGAGACGGTGTGGGAGGCCTTGTCGTGGTGCATGTCGTAGTGGGCGGCCATGGGGACGCTGTCGTAGTGCACCCACAGGTCGTGCCCGGTCATGAACACGTCGAGGTCGAAGGTGACGGTGAGGCCCATCAGTTCGGGCTTGTAGCGGTCGTCGATCCCGGCGAACGCCTCGTCCAGGGCGATGAGGCGCGGGCAGGTGGCGCGGGCCGAGGAGTACAGGGCGTTGGCGGCGGCGAACAGGGGCAGGTGGATGGCGGCGGACTTCTCACCGCCGGACATCTCCTCGTGCTTGGCCTTGGTGAGGCGGGCCTCGTCCTGGCCGGGGACGGCCTTGCGCAGTTCGAACCGGTACCACTCGCGGTAGTCGAGGACGGCGGCCAGGACCTGCTTGTAGGTGGCGCGCGGGTGGGCGGCGTGGTACTCGCGGATCAGTTCGCGCAGGAGGCCGCGCAGTTCGGTCAGGCCGCCCTGGCCCAGGCCGACGGAGTCGCGGCGCAGGAGGTCGGCGACGGCGCGGCGGCGGTCGGTGAGGTGGTCGGCGCGGGTCCACCGGATGCCGATCCGGGTACCGGAGGTCATGGGGCGCGACCGGGTGTCGGCGTCCATGCTGCGGACCAGGTCGCGGGCGGTGCGGACGCGTTCGTGGATCTGCTGGGCGATGGCGGAGAGGAGTTCGTCCTCCAGGACGCCGCGCTCCTCCCTGCGGAGCAGGGCGTCCTGTTCCTCGACGCGTTCGGCGATGGTGCGGGCGAAGGCGGGCAGCGGGTTGCGTCCGGTCTCGTCCCCGACGTGGACGGTGATGATCCCGCCCGGGTCGGCCTCGTGGTCGACCCGGTAGCCGTCGACGGTGGTGGCGAGGGTGTCGGTGAACACGCGCAGCGCCTCGGACATGCGGGTGGCCGCGGACTTGAGGGCGGTGTCGGTGACGGGGGCGGTGCCGACGCTCTCGGCGAAGGCGTCCAGTGTCGCGGGGACCCCCGGGGGCAGGACGGCGCGCAGCGTCCCGTTGGGGTCGCCCCCGCCGGTGACGGCGGCGGTGATCCGGTCGGCGGCCTCCTGGGCGTCGGGCCACAGGGTCGGGGCCGGCCAGGCGTGGTCGCCGTCGATGCCCAGGAGGACGCGCGGCCCCGGTCGGGTGAGGGGGGTCAGCCCGGCGCAGTGATCGAGCACCGACTCCAGTGCGAGCAGGAGCGAGGAGCGACCGCTCTCGATGCCGGTCTCGGCTCGGACGACGCCGTCCCGGGCGGCGGCGGCCCGCTCGCGCAGGTCGGTCAGGACGGAGCGGCCGTGCACGAGGTCGTCCTCGGTGCGGCGCAGCCGGTCGATGATCTCCTGGGCGGAGGCGTCGATACCGTCCCTGCGGGTCTGGAGGCGCAGAAGGGTCTCGGCGTGTTCGGCGGTGCGCTCCTCGTGGGCCCGGGTGCCGCTCCGGTGTTCCTCGGTGAGACGCCCGATGGTGGAGGTGCGCTCGGTGAGGTCGTGTTCGGTGCGGGCGATGTCGGCCCGGGTCTCGTGCAGGGTGCGGTGGGCGGCCCGGAACACGTCGAGGGCGGCGGCCACGGCGTCCACGTCGGCGGGGGCGGTGGGCATGGAGCGTTCGGCGGCGACCGCGCGCAGGCGCGTGCGGTGGGCGTCGACGTCGGCGGTGGCCGAGTCCAGGCGCAGGCGGGCCTGTGCGCGTGCGGTGCGGGCGCCCGCGACGAGGGTGGCGTGGTGTTCGACGGTCTTGACGGCGCGGGCGACGGGGGTGACCTCGGGGAGGTCGCCCCGGGCGATGGCGAACACCTTGACCCGGTCGGCGGCCCGGTCGAGGCGGCGCCCGAGGTCGGCGAGGTCGGCGGTGAGCGCCTCGACGCGGGCGTCGAGTGCGGTGAGGCGCTCGCGGCGGCGCGCGGCCCGGTTGGTGGCGCCGATGAACTCGGGGGCGGCCTTGGGGCCCGCGCCGACCAGGACGCCGTGGCCGAAGCGGGCGTCGAGGGTGACGTGGGGGGTGCCGGCGGTGGGGGCGTCGGCGGGATCGAGGAGGGCGATGGAGGCGAGCAGGGCGTCGATGGTCCGGGTGGGGACGTGGTCCTGTTCCTCGGCGAGGAGGACGTCGGCGAGGGTCCGCGGGGCGTGCCCGGCCGGGGCGGGGAGCAGGTAGGCGTCGGAGGTGCCGTCGGCGAGGGCGGCATGGGTGAGGTCGGGGTCGGGGTGGACCCAGGCGGTGAGCAGTCCGGCGGCGTCCAGGGCTCCCTCGACGGCGGCGGCGTGCGCGGGGTCGAGGTGATCGGCGAAGCGGACCAGGCGCCACAGCGGAGCGCCGGGGCGGCCCTCGCGGGAGGCCGTGCGGGCACGGTCGGCGGGTGGCGCGTCATCGCGTTCCGCGGCGATCTCGGCGTGTTCGGCGCGCACGGCGGCGAGGTCGGCGGTCAGGGCCTCGTGGTCGGCGGTGAGACGGTGTTCGTGGCGGATCGCCTCGGTGCGCGCCGGGTCGGTGATCTCGGTGAACACCTCGGGAAGAGTGGGTGCGCCGGGCTCGCCGCAGGTGTCCAGGACCCCGATGAGGGTGTCGGCGTCGGCGGGGGCGCAGACACCGTCGGGGCCGTCGGTCCAGCGGTGGGCCCAGGCGCGCAGGGCGTCGGTGACCTGGGCGCGGACGTCGGCGAGCCCGGCCTCGGCACGGGCGCATTCCGCCTCGGCGTCGGCGAGGTCGGTCCCGGCGCGGGCGGCGTCGGCGTCGGCGCGGGCGCGTTCGGTCTCGACGCGGTGCAGTTCGGTCAGGTGCGCGCGGATCTCGTGGACGTCGGCCTCGCGGGCGGCGGCGCGGGCTCGGGCGGTGGTGAGGTCGGTGTCGGCGGGGCCCTCGCCGTCGACCGTGACGCCGGCCCGGTCCGCGCTCTCCCGGACCTCGGCGACCAGGTCGGCGATGGCGGCTCGTTGGCGGTCGATGTGCAGGCCGACGCCTCGGGCCTCGGCGGTCAGGTGGTCGATCTCCTCGCTCTGGCGCTGGAGTCGGCGCGCCTCCTCGGTGAGGTCGCGGCCGATGCGGTCGTTGTGCCGCAGTTCGATCTCCAGGGCGCGGGCGTCGCGCAGGGCCTCGCTCTCCTCCAGGCCCTTGCGCACCGCCTCCAGGCCGTTCACCTCCTCCTCGACGCGACGGACCTCGGCGGTGAGGTGTTCGGTCTCGGCGGTGGCGGTGGTCAGCGCGCCGGTGTGCCCGGCGAGGGTGGTGACGTGCTCCTCGGCGCGGTTCAGGGCGGTGGCGATGCCGGCCGACCGGTGGCGGGCGTGGGCGGTGAGGTAGGCGGTGTAGGAGGTGGTGAAGGCCTCGACGGCGGTGTGGGCGGTGGTGGCGTCGTCGAAGCGGCGCTGGACCGCGGAGAGGTTGGCGAAGTCGCGGGCGGCCTGGTCGATGAGTTCCTCGTCGATGGGGCTGAGCCCGGCGGTGAGGGTGTCGGAGACCTTCTCGGGGTCCAGGTCCTTGGCGAGCAGGGGGCGGCGCAGGGCCAGGAGCAGGTCGAGGAGTTGGACGTAGCGGTCGCCGAGACCGAACAGGCGGGCGTCGACGGCGGCCCGGTAGTCGGCGGCGGAGGTGTGGTGGGAGCCTTCGCCCAGGGCGGCCTTGAGCTGGCGTTCGGTGAGGGGGCGGTTGTCGGTCGCCAGCAGGCCGAAGTCGACGCCCAGGCGCTTGTCGGTGACGAAGAAGGAGGTGGCGACGCCGTCGCGGTGCTGTTGGGCGCGCAGGCCGATGATGAGGGTGACGGTCTCGGGGCGGGGGCCCTCTCCGGGGCGGGCGAACTCCATCCACACGAACCCGTACTCGGCGTCCTGCCCCCGGTAGAGGAGGTTGGACTTCATGGTGCGGTTCTGGCCGCTGAAGGGGTCCAGGCGGCGCGGGTCGGTGTGACCGTCCAGGACGAACGGGAACAGCACCTCCAGGGCCTTGGTCTTGCCGGAACCGTTGTGGCCGCGCAGGACCAGGCGTCCGTCGGCGAAGGTGAACTCCTCGTCGAGGTAGTCCCAGACGTTGATCACCCCGGCCCGGGTGGGCTTGAAGCGGTCGTGGGACATCAGGTTCCTTCCGGTTCGAGGCCCAGGGGCAGCATGCCGGTGTCGGGACGCTGTGGGAGCGCGCCCTGGATGTTGCGGTAGCGCAGGGCGGCGGGCAGAACGAGGACGCCGCCGGGGACGGGGCGCAGCAGGGACAGGTCGGTGAGCAGTTCGAGGGCGGCGTCGAGCAGGCCGCGGGGGTCGCGCTGCCAGGCGGCGGTGAAGGAGGCGGCGCCGAACTCGGCGAACAGGTCGTCGACCATCGCCTCCAGGCGACCCTGTTCGATGAGCGGGGCCGTGGCCGGTTCGGGGGTCGCGGCGGTAGTGGCGGGGGCGGTCCAGGCCAGGGCCTCGACCACACCCTCGCGGGGCAGCGCGGAGTCGACGCGGGCGATGAGGTCGGCGTGGGCGGTCGGGGCGGCGGTCAGGGGCAGGTGCGTGAGGGCCGCCCGCGCGGTCTCCATGCGGTCGGCGATCTTGGCCAGCAGGAGCCCCGCGGTGCGGTTGACGGCGCTGCCGCGACCGGGGA
This sequence comes from Nocardiopsis sp. N85, assembly GCF_028882275.1. Classification (GTDB taxonomy): domain Bacteria; phylum Actinomycetota; class Actinomycetes; order Streptosporangiales; family Streptosporangiaceae; genus Nocardiopsis; species Nocardiopsis lambiniae. The sequence continues at coordinate 118,988 of NZ_JARBUT010000012.1, read as the reverse complement.
AGGGGCGGTCGGTGAACAGGCCGCCGGAGTCGGCGAGCAGGACGCCCTCGGATCGGCGTTCGACGGCCAGTCCGGTGAGGTGGGCGACCTCCTCGGCGACGCCGGGGACCCGCAGGGCGTCGGCGACGTCGGGGGTGACGTCGGCGTAGTGGACGACGGGGTGTTCGACGAGGAGTCGGCGGGCGCGGCGGGCGGTCTGTTCGCGGGTGGGCTCGTCGGGGTGGTGGGCGAGCAGGCCGGCGACACCGGTGACGTGCTGGACGGGGCGCGAGGGGCGGAACAGCACCTCGCAGATCTCGTGGTCGATGTCGAAGAGGGCGTCGGCCTGGCCGTGGCCGCCGGCCCACGCCTCCAGGGAGCCGTCGGAGACGTGCAGGGCGCCGTGGTCGACGAGCCAGGAGCACACGTCGACGAGGGCGGCCTTGTGGGTGCCGTCGGTGGGGTCGTAGCCCAGGCCCTCGATGGCGTTGGCGGAGGGGGCGAAGTGGCGGATGAGGTCGGCCAGGCTCACCTCGACCTGGGAGCGCTGGAAGGAGGCGAGCAGCAGGCACAGGTAGGCCAGGCGGCGTCGGTCGAAGGGACGGCCGGCGCGGGCGAAGACCTGGCGCTGGGTGGGGTCGAGGACGTCGGGTTCGCGAACCAGGCGGACGTGTTCGGTGGTGGCGATGAGGGTGTGGCCGAACAGCTCGCGCAGGTCGTCGGAGAGTTCGTCGGCCCAGCGCAGGACGTGGGAGAGCACACCGGGCCGGGGGCGGGAGCGGGTGATGAGGTCGCAGGTGAGGACCCGGCGCATCGCCTGCTGGTAGGAGCCCAGGTCGGCGGGGTCGATCCGGTGCGCGGGACGGTGTCGTCGGCTCATCGCCCCTCCTCGGGGACACGGATCGGGCGGAGGGCCACCGAGGATCGGCGCCGTCCGGCGGAGGCCGGGAAACGGGCGGCGGTGGAACGTCCGCACACCCCTCGGGCGGCGGTGGAACGCCCACGCATCGGCCGGACGGCCGTGGGACACCCGCGCACCGGCCGGGGGTCGCGTCCATGCGCGGAGGCGGAGCGGTGCGCGGGGCTCATCGGGCGGCTCCTCGGAGGCGGGCGCGGGGGGCGAGTTCCAGACGCATGCCGGGCAGGTGGAGCAGGCCTCGGGTGGTACGGACGGTGCTGCCGGTGTCGCTGGGGACCAGGCGCACCAGGGTGCCCTCGTCGGTGCCGGTGGCCGACGACAGCCGGCCGGCCACGACGGCGCGCGATTCGAGGGCGCGGGTGATCAGGCGCAGCAGCACACGGGTGTCGACCTCGTCCAGGACCCGGTCGTGGGCGCCCTCCTCGGCCAGCCGGGCGGCGGCCTGCCGGTCGGCGGCGCGGTCGGCGGCCTGGCGGCGGCGCAGTTCGGCGCGGGCGCCGGGGTTGCGGCGCACCGGCTTGGGCACCCCCGCGGTGGGCGCCTTGCCGCTGCGGAACAGTGTCACCGACACCTCCACGCCGGGGGCGTCCCACCAGGTGGTGTTCGGGGAGATCTGCTCGTCGTCCTCGTGGGCGACGCCCAGGTGGCGGGCGGAGCGGACGTTGAACGCGGCGCCCATGAGGGCGTGCGCGGCCCCGTCGTCGGGGGTGTCGAACACCCATTGCGCCAGGTGGCGGAGCTGGGTGGCGCGGTTGACGCCGCCGCGTCTGGCCTCGGTGAGCTGGCGCAGCAGCGCGATGACCCCCGAGGTCGCCGAGCGGGTGGCGGTGTGCAGTTCGGCGGCGCGGGTGGGCGCGCCGCCCTCGGTGGTGAACCAGGCGCGCAGTGCCGCCCAACGCCGCCGCCAGTCGTCGAGTCGCTCGTCTCGGTCCATGAACAGGCGTTCGTCGGTGTCGGCGGCACGGGCCAGCAGCGTGGTCAGGCCGGTGTCCTCCACCTCGCGCACCGCCCGCTCCAGGCGGGGCTGGTAGCGATCGAGTTCGGCCATGAACTCGGTCATGTGGACGAGCAGGGCGTTCTTGTACTTGAGGAACGTGTCCGGGGACGCGTCGGTGGAGCGCAGGATCTCACCCAGGGTGACGTGGAACTGGGCGGAGCGGCGGCCCATGTCCTCCATCACCGAGTCCAGGCGGGACAGCCGACGGTAGACCTGTTCGGCGCGGCCGGTGAGGTTGGCGTCGGCCAGTGCGCGCAGGTCCTCCAGGACGTCGGAGAAGACCAGGCGGGACAGGTTGACGTCCTCGCTGCGGGCGTTGAGGACGCCCTCGACCGCCCGGTAGGCCCGGTAGCCGAGTTCGCTGAACTGGTAGACGGACTGGCGGTTGCGGTAGCGGGCGAGGTTGCCGGCGCGGGAGGCGTCGTCGAAGCGGTGCACGACCCGGTCGGCGTACAGCTCGTCGAGGCGGTTGCGCAGGTCGGCGGTGTCCGGGGAGGGCACCCCGTCGTGGGCGGCGGCGAGTTCGCGCAGGGTGGCGGCGAGGTCCTCGGCACCGGCCTGCACCCGGTGGACCTCGCGCAGCCGGTCCAGGGCGCGCAGGATCCACAGGTAGGTCACGTGGTCGTCGCGCCGGGTGAAGTTGAACAGCTGGAAGCGGTCGCTGATCGTGAGCGCGTCCAGGTCGAGAGCGCTGCGCTCGGCCACCCGTGGTTCCCCGTTCCCGTGTTCCCGTACGTCGTCGCGACCGCGCGACGGCGGTCGCCCCGTGCGGTCGGAATCGCCCCCGCCCGGCCGCCGGGCATTGGCCATTATCGCAGCGTGTGACGGCGTTCCGTCCCGGAGCGGGGGAACCTGTGGACAAGGGCTCTCGCGGTGGGTGTGACCTGGGGTTTCGGAGGTGTACGGGGGTGGAAAACCGGTTGCCCGTGGGTTCGGGCGCGTGACAGCCTGCCGGGGTGCGGCCGGACCGGGGACGGGCGCCGGGCCCTGTCGCCGATCCCCGGAGGGGTCACGGCCGTGGGCCACATCGACGTCAACCGGATCGGTCACACCCTGCCCGACGGGAGGGTGCTGCTGGACGAGGTCTCCTTCCGGGTCGGTGAGGGTTCCACCACCGCCCTGATCGGCGCGAACGGGTCGGGCAAGAGCACCCTGCTGCGGATCGTGCGCGGTGAGGTGCGCCCGCGGTCCGGCGCGGTCACCCTGGACGGCGATCTGGCGGTGATGGACCAGTTCGTCGGGCACGTGCGCGATGGGACCACGGTGCACGAACTGCTGGTGTCGGTGTCACCGGCGCCGGTGCGCGCGGCGCACTCCGACCTGGAGGCGGCCGAGGCCGCGATGATGGTCGACGACGGCGAGAAGACGCAGATGCGCTACGCGGATGCGATCGCCCGGTACGGGGACGCCGGCGGGTACGAGGCCGAGGTGGTGTGGGACCGGTGCTGCACGGCGGCGCTGGGTGTCCCCTACGAGCGGTGCCGGTGGCGCGAGGTGCGCACCCTGTCGGGCGGTGAGCAGAAACGGTTGGTGCTGGAGGCCCTGCTGCGGGGACCGGCGCCGTTGCTGCTGCTCGACGAGCCCGACAACTATCTGGACGTGCCCGGCAAGCGCTGGTTGGAGGAGGCGATCCTGGCCACCCCCAAGACGGTGCTGCTGGTCTCCCACGACCGGGAGTTGCTGAGCCGGGTGCCCGACCGAATGGTCACCCTGGAGTTGGGGGCGGCGGGGAACACGGCGTGGACGCACGGCGGCGCGTTCGGGACCTACCACGAGGCGCGTCGGGAGCGGTTCGCGCGGTTGGACGAGCTGCGCAGGCGGTGGGACGACGAGCACGCCAAGCTCAGGGCGCTGGTCGTGATGTACAAGCAGAAGGCGGCGTACAACTCCGACATGGCGTCGCGGTACCAGTCGGCGCAGACCCGGCTGCGCCGGTTCGAGGAGGAGGGGCCGCCGGAGAAGCTGCCCCGGGACCGGAACCTGCGGATACGGCTGAGCGGCGGGCGCACCGGAAAGCGCGCCCTGGTGTGCGCGGGCCTGGGGTTGACGGGGTTGATGCGCCCGTTCGACCTGGAGGTGCACTACGGGGAGCGGGTGGCGGTGCTCGGCTCCAACGGGTCGGGCAAGTCGCACTTCCTGCGGCTGCTGGCCGGGGGCGGGTCCGATCCGGAGGAGACGCCGCTGTCGGAGGAGGAGCGGGCGAAGGTGGCGCCGGTTCCGCACACGGGACGGGCCCGGTTGGGGGCTCGGGTGCTGCCGGGGTGGTTCGCGCAGACCCACGAGCACCCGGAGTTCGCGGGGAGGACGCTGCTGGACATCCTGCACCGGGGCGAGGGGAGCCGGAAGGGCGTTCCCCGGGACGAGGCCGGACGGGCGCTGGACCGCTACGAGCTGGCCCGGTCGGCGGAGCAGACCTTCGACACGTTGTCAGGTGGTCAGCAGGCGCGGTTCCAGATCCTGTTGCTGGAGCGGTCGGGGGCGACGATGCTGCTGCTCGACGAGCCTACGGACAACCTGGACGTGGTGTCGGCGGAGGCGTTGGAGGCGGCGTTGGACGCCTACGAGGGGACGATCCTGGCGGTGACGCACGACCGGTGGTTCGCCAGGGGGTTCGACCGGTTCGTGGTGTTCGGGGCGGACGGGCGGGTCTACGAGGCCGATGAACCGGTATGGGACGAGGGTCGGGTGCGGCGCGCCAGGTGAGGGAACCCCTCGGGTTCAGCGGACCGGGAGTCGGAGGTCGACGAGGGCGGAGCACTCCGCCAGGCAGCCGCCGACGACCAGTTCTCCGCCCGGGAGGGCGTCGGGCAGGTGGAAGACGGCGTGCGTGGCGGTCTCGGCGTCGAGTTCGCGTCGGCCCGCCGCGTCCTCCACGCGCTGCTCGCTCCCGTCCTCCGCCCGGTAGGCGGTCCCCTCCAGGTCGAGGGAGACGTCCTCGGCGGCCTCGAACTCCGCCGTCACCACGAGGGCGTGGTCGACGACGGAGCGGTAGGCGGTGATGAGGGTCGCGTTGACCCCCTCGGAGTCGGCGGTGACGTCCTCGCCCACGATGAGGGACGGTCCGGGGTCGGAGCCGTTGATGTGCAGACCGGTGACCAGCGTGTCGCGGCCGGTGAATCCGGTGTACTCGCCGCAGTCGGGGTCGTTGCCCAGGGCCGGGCACAGCTCGGCGCCGTCGTCGGTGCGGTTGAGCGAGGTCGGCGGGGCGGCAACGCCCCCGTCGCTCCAGGCCTGGGCGATGGAGGAGGTGTGCAGGAGGAGTTCGTGGGCGGCGGAGCCCTCCACGGTCAGGTGGAGGCCTTCGCGCATGCGGTCCGGGTCGTCGGTGGCGGCGAGCGCCTCCAGGTAACCCGTGACGGTCTCGGCGGGGGGTTCGCCGGTGGCGGGCTCCGTGATGTCGGTGGCCGGGGCGGAGGGCGGCGGCGCGGGTTCCCCGGTGGGCGAGGGCGTGACCTCGGGGGCCTGCGGGACGACCTCCCCCTCCGGGCTCGGCGGGGCGGCCGGGGCGTCGGTGATCCCGGGTTCCCGGGTGCCGCCGTCGGTGGGATCGATGGTCTCGGCACCGCCGCCGCAACCGGCGAGGAGGAGGGCGAGGGGCAGGGTGAGGAGCCTCGTCGCGACCATGTCCGCCCCTCTTCGTCGAGAACACACGACGCGGGGAGCTTATGGCCTTATGTCGCAAAAAGGGGCTTTTGCGAAGGCAAGGAGTTCACACGGAGCGGTGGGGCCGTCACGTGGACGGCCCCACCGTCTCACGGACGCAGTACGACCGGGAACTCCTTGAGGCTGTTGACCGACAGGGCCGAGGCGACTTCGAGCTCCTCGTCCGGGACGGCGAGCCCGAGGTCGGGGAAGCGCTCGAAGAGCATCGGCAGGATGATCCCCGCCTCCAGGCGCGACAGGGGCGCCCCCGGGCAGATGTGCGGGCCGTACCCGAAGGAGATGTGCCGCCCCTTCTCCCGGTCGGGGTCGAACACCTCCGGGTCCTCGCCGAACTCGGCGCGGTCGCGCGAGGCCGCCCCGTAGTGGGTGAGCAGCGCCTCGCCCTTCTCGATGATCCGTCCCCCGATCTCGACGTCCTCGGTGGCGAACCGGAACATCATGAGGTTGTTGGGCGGGTCGTAGCGCAGCGTCTCCTCCACGACCGCCTCCCAGGTGACCTCGCCCCTGCGCAGCCGCTCCAGCTGCTCGGGGTGCGCGAGCAGGGCGCGCACCACGTTGGTGAGGAGGTTGACGGTGGTCTCGTGCCCGGCCGCCACCACCGTCAGCAGGGTGAGGATGATCTCCATGTCGTCGAGACCGTCGCCGTCCTCGCTCGCGCGGATGAGGTCGGCGGTGAAGTCGTCGTGTTCGTCGAGGGTGGCGCGCTTGCGGGCGACCAGCTCGCCGAAGTACTGGAACAGGGTGCCGTAGATCCGGAGGTGCTCGCCCTCCTCCGTGGTGCCGGAGAACAGCTTGGCGTACATCTCGCCCAGGTTCTCGTACTCGGCCTCGGACACCCCGTACAGCTCGCCGATGACGGCCATCGGCACCCGGAAGGTGAACTCCGACTTCAGGTCCAGCGTCTCGGACGCCCTGGGCTCCAGGGCGTCCAGCGCCAGGCGGGTGATGCGCTCGATGCGCGGGCGCAGCCGCTCGACCCGGCGCGCGGAGAACGGGCCGGCCGTGAGCTGTCGCAGCCGTCGGTGGGCCGCGCCGTCCAGGGCCAGCATGTTGGTGTTGTCGGTGGGGATGGTGCCCAGCAGCGGCCACCCCTCGGGGACCCGGCCCTCCTGGTAGTCGGCCCAGTGGTCGACGCTCTTGCGGAACCTGGGGTCGTTGAGCGTGGCCTTGCTCGCCTCGTGGTGGGTGGTCGCCCAGGCCCGCACGCCGCCGGGCAGCTCCACCCGGGTGACGGGGCCCGCCCGGTACAGGCGCTCGCGGTCGGCCTGGACGTCGTCGGGAACGGCGTGGATGAGGGGGACGCCGTCGGCCGCCTGGTGGGGGCAGGACATCAGAGCACTCCTTGGGGGGTTGCGGGGGTGAAGGTGACCGGGAGCGCGACGACGCCCCGGACCCAGGGGGAGGGCCGCCAGCGGACCTCATCGGCGGGGACGGAGAGCTCGATGTCGGGCAACCGGTCGAGGAGCACCTCGATGGCGGTGACCGCCATCGTCTCGGCGAGTCCGCGTGCGGCGTGGGGGCAGCTGTGTTCTCCGTGGGAGAAGGACAGGTGGGCGTGGTTGACGCCGTGGCCGGTCTCGGGTGCCTCGGCCCGCAGCCGGGGGTCGTTGTTGGCGGCGGCGTAGCCGAGCAGGAGCAGATCGCCCTCGCGGATGAGGTTCCCGCCCAGTTCCACGTCGTGGGCGGCGAAGCGGCCCGCGTTCATCTGGGAGGGCGAGTCCTCCCACAGGACCTCCACGAGGGCCTCGCGGGCGCTGCTGCGGGCGCCGAACAGGGAGGCGCCGAAACGGTCGTCGGTGAGCATCGACCGCAGGGCGTTGCCGATCCACTCACCGGTGGTCTGGTGGCCGCCGCCCAGGATCGCGATGAGTTCGGCGTTGAGGTCCTCGTCGCCGTACCCGACGGCGTGGGTGATCATCCGGGAGACGATGTCGGGGCCGGGCTCGGCCCGTCGGGCGGCGATGAGCCCGGTGAACACGGCGACGATGCGCCCGTGGGCGGCGACGGCGTCGGCACCGGCGTTGAACACGGTGTTCATGTCGGAGGTGACGGCGTCGCCGGTGGCGTCGTCCAGGCCGAACATCCGGCACAGCACCAGGGCGGGGATGCGCTCGGAGTACCGGGAGCGCAGGTCGGCCTCTCCGGCACCGCAGAACCCGTCGATGAGGCGGTCGGCGATGCGGGAGATGAGCGTGCGCAGCTCGTGCGGGTCGGCGCCGTTGATGGCGTCGTTGACGGCGCGGGTGCGCCGCCGGTGGTCCTCCCCCTCCGCGGAGAGGAGGTTGGGCAGGGGGGCGAGCACCGGCAGCAGGGGCCAGTCCGGGGGCACCTTCTCCCAGGAGTTCCAGCGGCGGGGGTCACGGGCGAACGTGTCGGAGTCGCCCAGGACACGGTGCAGTTCGCGGTAGCCGATGACCAGCCAGGCCGGGATGTCCCCGTCCATGAGGACGGGCACGACCGGGCCGTGCGCGGCGCGCATCTTCCGGTAGAAGCCTTGGGGGTCGGCGTTGAAGGCGGGATCGTAGAGCCGGACCGGGGTCGTGGTGTCCACCGGGCACCTCACGTGTTCTGGGGGGCGGTTACGACGAACGGGGCGGGCCGCCCCGGCGGGACGGCCCGATCGCCGGATCAGGGGCGCAGGAGAACGGGGAGTTCCTTGAGGCTGTTGACCACGATCGAGGGGTGATGGCCCAGCTCCTCGTCGGGGACGGCCAGTCGCAGGTCGGGGAAGCGCTCGAAGAGCATCGGGAGGGCGATCCGCCCCTCCATGCGGGCCAGCGGCGCTCCGGGGCACACGTGCGGGCCGTATCCGAAGGACATGTGGCGGCCCTGGGCGCGGGTGAGGTCGAAGGTGTCGGGGCGGGGGTCCTCACCGTGCTCGGCGCGGTCGAGGCCGATCGCCCCGTAGGAGGTCATCAGGGCCTCGCCCTTGGCGATGACGACCCCGCCGACCTCGACGTCCTCGGTGGCGAACCGGAAGATGAAGTTGGAGGTGGGCGGGTCGAAGCGCAGGGTCTCCTCCACCACGGCGTCCCAGCCGACCTCGCCCTTCCTCACCGACTCGAACTGGTCGGGGTGGGCGAGCAGGGCGCGCACCGCGTTGCACAGCAGGTTGACGGTGGTCTCGTGGCCGGCGGCCACCACCACCTGGAGGGTGCCGCGCACCTCCAGGTCGCTGAGGGAGTCGCCGTCCTCGCCCGTGTCGAGCAGTTCGGTGGTGAGGTCGTCACCGGGGTTCGCGCGCTTGGCGGCGATCATGTCGTCGTAGTAGCGCTCCAGGGTCGCGTAGGTCTCCAGGAACTCCTCGGGCGCGGTGACCGAGCTGAAGAACTTCACGTACAGGTCGCGCAGAACGCCGTGCTCGTCCTCGGGCACGCCGTACAGTTCGCCGATGACGCTCATGGGGAGCTTGAAGGCGAACTCGGCCTTGAGGTCGAGCGGTGCGTCGGCCCGGGACTCCAGGGAGTCGAGGAGTCCGCGGGTGATCTCCTCGACGCGGGGGCGCAGTCGCTCGACGCGGCGGGCGGAGAACGCCTTCGCGGTGAGCAGCCGCAGCCGCCTGTGCTCGGCGCCGTCGGTGCCCAGCAGGTTGGTGGGGGTGGGCGGGATGGTGCTGAGCAGCGGCCAGGTGCGGGGGATCCGGCCCTCCTGGAAGTCCGCCCAGTGGGCGATGTCCTTGACCAGCCGGGGGTCGGTGAGCAGGGCGCGGGCCTCTTCGTGGTGGGTGACCGACCAGGCGCTCACCCCGCCGGGCAGTTCCACCCGGGTCAGGGGACCCGCGGCGTGGAGGGTCTCCCGCTCGGCGCGCAGGTCGGTCACGTAGGGGTCCAGGACCACGGCGGCGGGGGAACCGTGGGGCACGGGGCAGGGCATGCAGACTCCTCGTCGAGGGTGCGGGGGGTGAGGGGCGCCGTGGTCGCGGGGAGGGCGCCCCGGGCTCAGAGGGGAGGGGAGTGGAGCGGAGGCGCGGAGGAGAAGACGACCGGCAGGCCGGTGACCCCGCGCATCCACGGTGAGGGTCGCCAGCGCAGTTCTCCGGCCGGGACGGCCAGTTCGAGATCGGGCAGGCGGTCCAGGAGGACCTCGACGGCGGTGACCGCGATGATCTCGGCCATCTCCCTGGCCGAGTGGGGGCACCGGTGATCGCCGTGGGAGAAGGACAGGTGGGAGCGGTTGGCCTGGTGTCCGCCGGGGACGCGGTGCAGGGCCGGGTCGCGGTTGGCCCCGGCCAGGCCGAGCAGGATCAGGTCTCCGGTACGGACGCGGTGCCCGCCCAGGTCCACGTCGTGGGCGGCGAACCGGCCCGCGTAGATCTGGGTGGGGGTGTCCTCCCACAGCACCTCGTTGAGGGCTTCGGAGACGCTGAGGCGGGAACCGGACAGGGAGGCGCCGAAACGGTCGTCGGTGAGCATCAGCCGCAGCGCGTTGCCGATCCACTCCCCCGTGGGCTGGTGGCCGCCGCCCAGCAGCACGATGAGTTCGGGGATCAGTTCCTCGTCGGTGAACTCCTCCCGATGGCCGATGAGGTGGGAGACGACGTCCGGTCCGGGTGCGGCACGGCGTGCGGCGACCAGGGCGGTCATCTCCGCCAGGAGGGTGCCCTGGGCGGCCATGGAGTCCGGTCCCCCGTCGAGCATGGTGGTCATGACCGTGGCCAGGGCGTCGCCGTGCTCCTCCTCCAGGCCGTACGCCCAGGCCAGGACCAGGGCGGGCAGGCGGGAGGAGTAGGCGGCGCGCAGGTCGGCGGAGCCCGCGGCGCAGAACCCGTCGATGAGGCGGTCGGCGAAGCGGGTGGTAACGGTGCGCAGTTCGTGCTGGTCGATGGCGGCCAGGGCCTCGGCGATCGCGCCGGCGCGACGCCGGTGCTCCTCCCCCTCGGCGTTGAGCACCGTGGGCATCGGCATCACCAGGGGCATGAGGGGCCAGTCCGGGGGGACCCGGTCCCAGGCGTTCCACCGGCGTGAATCGCGGGCGAACGTGTCCGGACGGGTGAGCACGTCCTGGAGTTCGCGGTAGCCGATGACCAGCCAGGCGGGGACGTCCCCCTCCAGGAGTACCGGGATGACGGGACCGTGTTCGCAGCGCAGGCGGTCGTAGAACCCACCGCCGCCCGCGCCGATGTCGGGGCCGTGGAGGACGACGGGTTCCGTGCTCATCGGGCGGCCTCGGCGACCAGGGAGCGGACGTGTTCGATCAGGGCGATGAGGACGCCCTTGGCGGAGGTGCGGTCGCGGGCGTCGCAGCGCAGCAGGGGCACCGCGGGGTCCAGGTCCAGGGCGGCGCGGATGTCCTCCAGGCCGTGGTCGCCCTCGCCGAAGTCGTTGTGGGCGACGACGAACGGGGTGCGCTGGGCCTCCAGGTGGTCGATCGCGTAGAAGGAGTCGCCCAGTCGGCGGGTGTCGACCAGGACGACCGCGCCCAGGGCCCCGCTGAACAGGCGGTCCCACAGGAACCAGAAGCGCTGCTGGCCGGGGGCTCCGAACAGGTACAGGACCGAGGTGGCGTCCAGGGTGATGCGACCGAAGTCGAAGGCGACGGTGGTGGTGTGCTTGTCCTCCACACCGTTCAGGTCGTCGATGCCGTCGCCGGCCCGGGTCATCGTCTCCTCGGTGTTGAGGGGGCGGATCTCGCTGACCGAGCGCACCAGGGTGGTCTTGCCGACCCCGAAGCCGCCGACGACGGCGATCTTCAGGGCCTGGTCGACGGTCGAGGGCAGGGACCGGACCGGGTCCGCGGTGGGTTCAGAGGTTGTGGAGTGCAACGAGGACCTTCTCCAACACGTCCGGGGAGGCGAGGGGATGGGCGGGCGAGGGGGCGGTCCGGGGGTGGCGCGCCGTGATCCGTCCGGTGTCCAGCAGGTCGGTGAGCAGGATGCGGGTCACCGTCAGGGGCAGACCGAGGTGCGCGGAGACCTCCACCACCGCCATGGGTCCGCGGCACGTCCGCAGGATCGCGGCGTGCTCGGACTGCATGTCGGGGGTGGGTTCGCTCTCGGCGACGATGAGGGTGACCGCGTCCAGGGACTCGTCGGCCCCGTCGCTGCGCCCGGAGGTGATGACGTAGAGGCGGTCGGGCGTCTCGTGGCGGTGGGAGCGGGTCATACCGTTCCGGTGGTGGCCCGGGGCGGGGTGGACAGGTGCTCGCCCAACTGCTCGACCAGTTCGTTCATGTTGTGGCCGACCAGTCCGGGGTCGGCCTCGTCGGAGGTGATGACGGCCAGGTGGGCGCCGGCGCCGGCCTCGACGATGAACAGCAGTCCGCCGTAGAACTCGGCCATGGCCTGACGGACACCGCCGCCGCCGTTGCCGAACTCCACCGAGGCGCTGTGGGCCAGGCTCTGCACCCCGGCGGCGATGGCGGCGAGATGGTCGGCGCTGTCGGCTTTCAGGCTCGGGGTGTGGCACAACTTGAGGCCGTCACGGGAGAGCACGAGGGCGTGCCGGGTGCCCGGTGTGCGCTCCAGGAGTCCTTCGAGCAGCCAGGTCGATCGTGCGAGGTCCATCATGCGTCCTTCGGTGTTCCGTTCTGGTCCTGACCGCGCACCGCCGCACGGAACGCCCCGAAGCCGCGGGGCGAGGTGGGCGGTCCGCTGTCCTCGACGGGGCGGGGCGCGGTGGCCTGGGCCGCCGCCAGGGTCTGCCCCCGGCGGCGTTGGGGCAGGCCGGTGTCCGGGTCGGTGGCGATGTCCGGGGCGTTGTCCGGGGCCGCGACCCGGACGGGTTCCGAGTCGGCCGGTTCCGGCCGCGCGGCGGGGGCGGATGCCGCGGGCAGGGGCTTGATGAGCTTGTTCGGAAGCAGCAGGACGACGGCGGTACCGCCGCGCGAGGAGGAGCGGAAGGAGACCGACAGGTCGTAGCGGCGGGCGATGCGGCCGACGACGGACAGGCCCAGGCGGCTGCCGGAGATGGTGGTGATGTCGGCGTCACCGGAGACGCCCTCGCGGGCGCGGCGCAGCGCCTCCTCCCCCATGACCAGGCCGCTGTCCTCGATCATGATCGCGATGCCGGCCTGGACCTCCTCCACGTGGACGTGGACCTCGGAGGTGGGCGGGGAGAACTTGGCGGCGTTGTCGAGGAGTTCGGCGACGGCGTGGATGACGCCCTCGGCGGCGAATCCGGCGATGGCCTGACGGGGCACGTTGTGCAGGCGCACCCGCCGGTAGGCGCCGATGCGGGCCATGGCTCCGCGCAGGATGCTCTCGACGCCGATGGCCCGGCTCCAGCGGCGGCCCGAGCGGGCCCCGGTGAGGACGGCGATGCTGTCGGCGATGCGCCCGGCCTGGGCCGTGCTGTGGTCCAGGTGCATGAGGTCGCCCAGGATCCCGGAGTCGGTGTCCCCGTCGCCGTACCGCTCCTGCATGCGCCGCAGGTCGGCGAGCATCGTGGTGGTGAGGGCCTGCATGCGCCCGGCGGCGGTGGCGCAGGCGACCATGGCGGCCGAACGGCGGCGCTCGGCGGTGGCGATCTCGGCGGCGACGGCGCGCACGACGTTCTGTCGGGCGGCGTCCTCGGGGAGGGGGATGCGGTGCAGGGCGGTCTCGGCGGAGTCGCCCTCGCGCAGACGCTCGACCAGACGCGGCAGGTGGACGCGGGCCAGGGACTCGGTGCTGACGTGCAGTTCGTCGAGTTCGGCGCGCAGGACGCGGACCGCGCGGTCGCGCCGGTCCAGGAACAGGGCGAGGACCAGGATCAGGAGGAGGGCGAGGGCGCCGACGCCCAGGGCCCAGGGGTGCCGTGCGTCGGGGAACACCAGCAGGGTTCCGCCCCAGAGGACGAGCAGCGCCGCCGGGAGGTGGGACCAGCGGGGTGATGAGAGCGGCGGGGAGCCCGCGCCCCGGGGGGTGGTGGTAGTCATGTCTCACGTCCGACTGCGGAATATCCCCTGGTCGTTCCGGTGGCCACACCGGTCGGACCGAAGGGGTGGGGGGTCAGGCGCGCACCGAATACGAGAAGGGACGCTTTTCCGCAACGCGTTCTTTTCGACGCACAGCGAGTCAACATATCACCAGATTCACACAAAGGGTATTGCGGAACGGCGAACGGGTGAATGCACCGACCCCCGGTCCGCTTTTCTCCCTCCTGGAGAACAGCGCTGAACTGCGGGAACGGTGTTCCGTGGGTCACACGGCCGGGCGGCGTCCGACCGGCGGCGGTGGCCGGTGGGAGCGCCGGTGGACGGTCAGGAGGAGGGGCCATCGGGCGGGCCGCGCTTCTTCGGGGCGTCACGGTGGTCGGACACCGGTCGGGCGGCGACGTGCCCTCGGAGCGGGGTCTCGGGGATCACGCGTCCGGCATGGGCCAGGACGCGGGCGGCGACCCCGGGCACGCGTCGCCGGGGCCGGCCGGGGAGGCGTTCTCCCGGGCGAAGGCGAACATCTCCTCGTGGGAGCCCTGCCACTTCTCGCGCAGGACCTGGAGCCGGGAGCGGCGTCCGCGGTGATGCCCGGAGTCCCGGGCGCACGGCTCCGGCCGGGCGCGGCCGGGCTCCTCTCGACGGGCCCGCGCGCCCGGGCCGTACCGCTGGAGGTCGTTCCAGGGGCGAGGTCCACGGGAGCGGGTTCGGCCGCGCGCGTCAGGGGCCGGACCGTCGGTTCGAGGAGTTCGAAGAAGCGACGGAAGCGGCCCCTCCCACCCCGGAGGCCCGGCTCCCGACGCGGACCCCCGGGAGGCCTTGACCCGGGTGGTCCCGCCCGGCGGGAGAAGGAGGGGGCCGCCGTCGCCGTGACGATCCTCCGGGGCGGACGGGTGGGGGATGCGCGCGTCGGAGAGCACGTGTAGGCGCGGATCCTCCCGAGGGGGTCGTCGATGTCCAGGAGTTCGCGGGCCTTGGCGAGATCGCCCGTGCGGACGGCGGGCGGCCCCACCGCCGGATCCCGATCGCGCCAGATGACACCGAAGGTGATATCCGCCTTCTCGACCTGGCGTTCCGCGATTTTCCCAACGCCCTTCCCAGGGAGTCCCAGGAGAAGCACAGCGAACTTATATCGGACATGAGACCACCTTCTTCACGTTTTTTGATATCGATAACGAAAGGCATGCAAAGCGATCATGTACACGAAAAGGGATCAGTCTCCATCGATCGGATACGGAACGTCACCGGAAGGTTTTTCCGCACTCCGTACCGGCCGCGGGGTGTGCATACGGAGGAGAGAGGGAAGGAGTGCCACAGGTCACACGCACGGCATCGCGTCGGTCGACTCCACGGCGATCCGTTGGGCCCGCGGGGATTCGTCCCGTGGTTCGAGCACGGACGCAGGGGAATCTTGGCGTATACGCGCGTGTTACACCCCGCGAGACCGCACAAGCGCCTGGGAGGCACCCACACGATGGCCGAGCGAGCACTGCGCGGCACCCGACTCGGGGCGACGAGCTACGAGAACGACCGCAACACCGACCTGGCTCCGCGGCAGGAGGTCACCTACGACTGCACCCGGGGTCACCGCTTCTCGGTCACCTTCGCGACCGAGGCCGAGATCCCCGTGGAGTGGGAGTGCCGCTTCTGCGGCGACCGGGCCCTGCGCCGCGACGGCTCCGGCGAGGAGCCCAAGACC
The DNA here is from genome assembly GCF_028882275.1 of Nocardiopsis sp. N85. GTDB lineage: Bacteria > Actinomycetota > Actinomycetes > Streptosporangiales > Streptosporangiaceae > Nocardiopsis > Nocardiopsis lambiniae. The sequence goes on along the minus strand of NZ_JARBUT010000012.1, from coordinate 103,880 downwards.
GCCAAGCCGACGCGCACCCACTGGGACATGCTGCTGGAGCGCCGGAGCATGGAGGACCTGGAAGAGGTCCTCGCCGAGCGTCTGGAAGTGCTCCGCGCCCGCCGCCGCGAGGAGGCGGCGAAGGTGGAGGAGATCGCCAAGCAGCGGCAGAGCGCCTGACACCGCGCACATCGGGGGGGCGGTGGACACGATCCGTGTCCACCGCCCCTTCGTCGTCTCCGGGACCCTACTGCAAGGGGCCGAACGGGTCGTGGGTGGAGCCCACCAGTTCCTTGACCGACTCGATGACCCGCGTGGGGCGGTAGGGGAACTGCTCGGCGGTGTCCCGATCGGAGATGCCCGACAGCACCAGGACCGTTTGCAGGCCGGCCTCCAGGCCGCTGAGCACGTCGGTGTCCATCCGGTCGCCGACCATCAGCGTGTTCTCCGAGTGGGCGCCGATCCGGCGCAGGGCCGAGCGCATCATGAGCGGGTTGGGCTTGCCCACGAAGTAGGGGCGCCGACCGGTCGCCTTCTCGATGAGCGCCGCCACCGCGCCGGTGGCGGGCAGCGGGCCCTCCGCGCTGGGGCCGGTCTCGTCCGGGTTGGTGGCGATGAACCGGGCTCCGGCGCGGACCAGGCGGATCGCCCGGGTGATGGCCTCGAAGCTGTAGGTCCGGGTCTCCCCCAGCACCACGTAGTCGGGGTTCCTCTCGGTCATGACGTAGCCGACGTTGTGCAGCGCGGTGGTCAGACCGGACTCGCCCACCACGTAGGCCGACCCGTTGGGGCGCTGGGTCTGGAGGAACTGGGCGGTCGCCAGGGCCGAGGTCCAGATGGACTCCTCGGGGATGTCCAGTCCCGTGTTGAGCAACCGGGCCCGTAGGTCGCGCGGGGTGTAGATGGAGTTGTTGGTCAACACCATGAACGGGGTGCCGTGCTCGCGCAGCTCGGAGATGAGCTCATCGGCGCCCGGGATGAGGTGCTCCTCACGGACGAGAACGCCGTCCATGTCGAAAAGGTAGTTCCATTCGTTGCTCACGTGCCCCATTGTGCCCGTAACGACGCGGAACACGCCATTCCTACTCCCGGGTAGTCGATACTCCTCACACCCGGGGGACCTGCGGACCCTCCGCGGTCGGCGGTGTGGCGAGACGCTCCCGGGCCGCGTGCGCGACTCGGCCGGTGGCCCGACCGGGCCGGCGGGGTCACACGGGCGGCCAGGGCACCGCCGGCCAGTCCGGGGCGGGGTAGGGGTGGATGCGGTGCCCGATGAGCAGGTCGACCCGGGCGTGCACCGCGTAGACCTCCGGGCCGGTGAGGTGGCGGTCCAGCTCACGGGCGACCGTGCTGTCGGGGTCGGCCAGCAGGTCGCGCAGCCTCTCCAGCCCGACCATCGCGTCGTCGGGCAGCGGCGACCCCTGCCACTGCCACAGCACCGTGCGCAGTTTGTAGTCCTCGGCGAAGGACACCCCGTGATCGCAGCCGTACAGATGCCCCTGCGGGGTGGGCAGCAGGTGGCCGATCTTGCGGTCGGAGTTGTTGATGACCGCGTCGAAGACGGCCATGCGGCGCAGGGCCGCGTTGTCGGTCTCCCGGGACAGGGCGACCAGGTCCACGGTGGTGTCGCCGTGTACCCACAGCTGGGCCATGCCCTCGCCGAAGGGGCCGTCGCGGTGGACGGTGGGCGGGACGACGGCCCAGCCCAGCGCCTCGGAGACGGCGTGGGCGGCGACCTCCCGGCCGGCCAGGGTGCCGTCGGGGAAGTCCCACAGGGGCCGCTCCCCCGCCACGGGTTTGTACACGCAGGCCGCCGAACGGGATCCGTCGGAAACGGTGCAGTACAGGGTGGCGTTGGAGGCGGCGGTGAGCCGCCCCTCGACGGTGATCCCACCGGTGCGCAGCAGGTCGAGCCCCTCGGCGGGGGTCAGCCCCTCGAAGGGCCCCTCGATGGCGGTGTCGTCGTGCGTCAAGGCCGGATCAGACCAGACGGTCGGGGCGGTAGCCGTTCTGGCGCACGCAGATGTGCCCGGCCGGGTCCAGGGGGCGACCGCACAGCGGACAGTCGGGCCGACCGGCGGCGACCACCTTCAGGGCCCGGCCGGCGAAGGCCCGGGCCTCCCCGGGTGTGAGGTAGACGCGCAGGACGTCGCGGTGCGGCGGCCCCTCCTCGGTGAACACTTCGAGTTCGTCGTCGTCGTCGACGAGGTCCTCGCCGGCGCCCTCGTCGATCTCCTGGGCCTCCACGATGACGCGGGCGGCCTCGGCGTCCCAGGCCAGGGCCAGGGTGCCGACGCGGAAGTCCTGCTCGATGGGCTGTTCGAGGGGGCCGTCGTCCTCGGGGACGGTCGTATCGCCAGGGGGCGCGCCGAAGCGTCGGTGCACCTCTTCCAGTAGCTCCTCGATTCGGGTCGCCAGCGCCTCGACCTGTGCCTTCTCAAGGACGACGCTGGTGATGCGGCCCTCCCCCACCGCTTGGAGGAAGAAGGTGCGCTCTCCCGGCTGGCCCACGGTCCCGGTGATGAACCGCTCCGGCGGATTGAACTGAAAGACGGGCATGCCTAGAACCTTAAGGGATGTCGGTGACGCTGTGTTCGGCCCCGGCTCCACCGCCCACCGCCGCGTCCCCGGCGGCCTCGGCGGAGGTGGGCAGGACGGGGCCGGGTCCCCTCCCCGTGTCGTTGAGGACGTTGAGGAAGGGGCGGGTGCGCGTGTAGGTGATGGAGGTGACCGAGCAGGGGTCCACCCGCAGCCGTTGGAACAGGTCCAGGTGCAGGCCCAGGGCGTCGGCGACGATGGCCTTGATGATGTCGCCGTGGCTGCACACCACGTACACCGGGGGCGCGTCGGCGGGAGTCAACAGCAACCGGGAGTTCCAGTCGCGGACGGCCTCGACGGCGCGCGCGGAGGCGGCGGCCAGGGCCTCGCCGCCGGGGAAGCGGACGGCGGCCGGATGATCCTGCACGACCCGCCACAGGGGCTCGTGGGCCAGGTCGGTCAGGGCCCGGCCGGTCCATGAGCCGTAGTCGCACTCGATGAGCCGGTCGTCGGTGGTGATGGGGACGCCGAGGACCTCGGCGACGGCCTCGGCGGTCTCCCGGCAGCGTTCCAGGGGGCTGGAGAGCAGGGCGGCGGGACGCACCCCGGACAGCCGACGGGCCAGGTGTGCGGCCTGGGCGCGACCGGTGTCGTTGAGGTGGACCCCCGGGGCGCGGCCGGCCAGCCGGGGCCCGGTGGCGTCGGTCATCCCGTGTCGGACGAGGATGAGGGTGACCGCCTGCGGAAGGGTGTCCTGGGATGGTGGTGTCGCCATGGCCCCAGCCTAGAACGGTGTCGCCCGCACCGCCCACGTCCTTTCCCGCGCGGCGGCCGGAACGCGCACGGGCCGGCCCCCGGGAGGGGCCGGCCCGTGACGGGGCGAGGGGTCAGCCGACCCCGGCGCCGCCCTGCGGGTCCAGGACGCCGGAGAAGACGAGCACGAGGATCAGGACGCCGAGCGCGATGCGGTAGTACACGAACGGCATGAAGCTGTGCGTGGAGATGAACCTCATCAACCAGGCGATGACGACGTAGCCGACGACGAACGCCACGATGGTGCCGACGATGGTGGCGCCCCAGCCGGCGTACTCTCCGCCGCCGATGTCGAGCATCTTGTACAGGCCGGAGGCGAACACCGCGGGCAGGGCGATGAGGAACGCGAACTCGGCGGCGGCCGGGCGGGTGAAGCCCAGCAGCCGGCCACCGGTGATGGTGGCCCCCGACCGGGAGACGCCCGGGATCAGGGCCAGCGTCTGGAACAGGCCGAACGCGATGCCGCGCCCCAGGGTGAGGTCCTCCAGTTCCCGCTCGCGGCGGGCGAAGTGGTCCACGGCGCCCAGGATGAGGCCGAAGACGATGAGGGTCAGCGCGATGAGGCGCAGGTCCCGGAAGGTGCTGTCGATCTGGTCTTCCAGGAGCAGGCCCAGGACGCCGATGGGGATGGTGGCCAGGATGATGTACCAGCCCATGCGGGCGTTGACGTCACCGCGCAGGTCGCGGTCGACCAGGGAGCGCGACCAGGTGGAGGTGACCGCCCAGATCCTCTTCCGGAAGTAGACCACCACCGCGAGTTCGGTGCCGATCTGGCTGACGGCGGTGAAGGCCGCGCCGGGATCGGGCCACTGGAAGAAGGCCGCGAACACGCGCAGGTGGGCACTGGAGGACACGGGCAGGAACTCGGTGAGTCCCTGGATGAGGCCGAGGACGACCGCCTCGAAGATGGACACTCGGTTTCGGGCTTTCGTGAAGGTCCGGCGCGGAGGGGGCGCCGGAGCACCGCTGGGGATCTCCCTCTGAGGACCGGGGGCGGGGGCCTCGGGGATCGCGTCCCGGCCGGATGGAACCGGTCCGGGCCGCACTGACGGCGTGGTGAACGTCCCCGGTCAGGGCTTCGACGAGGATACGCCGTGAGAATGTACGTCGGGACGACTTCGCATGAACACGGTACTCTCCGCCGCATGGAACAGCGACAGGTGGGCAGATCGGGACTCTGGGTGTCCCGCACCGCCCTCGGTACGATGACCTGGGGCAAGGACACCTCCGAGGAGGAGGCCGGGCAACAGCTCACCGCGTTCGCGGACGCGGGCGGCACGCTCGTGGACACCGCGGACATCTACACCGGCGGGCAGAGCGAGCGGATCCTGGGGCGGCTGCTGCGCTCCTCGGTGCGCCGCGAGGACATGGTGGTGGCCACCAAGAGCGGGCACACCCCCGAGGGCTACCGACCGGTGGACGCCTCGCGCCGGCACCTGCTGGCCTCCCTGGACGCGTCGCTGCGCAGGTTGCAGACCGACTACGTGGACCTGTGGCAACTGCACGTGTTCGATCCGGTGACGCCGCCGGAGGAGACCCTGGCGGCGATGGAGGCCGCGGTGACCGTCGGCAAGGCCCGCTACGTGGGGACCGGCAACCTGGACGCGTGGCAGTTCGCGACGTTGGCGACCTGGCAGCGGGCCAGGCCGGGGCGGGTGCCGCTGGTGAGTGTGGGCGCGGAGTACTCACTGCTCAACCGGGGTCCGGACCGGGATCTGCTGCCGGCCGCGGCCGCCGCGGAGGCGCACCTGATCGCGTGGGCGCCGTTGGGCCGGGGGGTCCTCAGCGCCAAGTACCGCACCGGCACACCGGCGAACTCGCGCGCGGCCTTCCCGCACATGGCGTCGTACGTGGAGCCGTACCTGGACGATCGCAGCCGGCGGGTCGTGGAGTCGGTGTGCACCGCCGCGGAGGGCCTGGGCGTGTCTCCGCTGGCGGTGGCGCTGAGCTGGGCGCGCGACCAGGAGGGGGTGGCGGCTGCCGTGGTGGGGCCGCGCACCCTGGCACAGTTGGAGGAGGTCCTGGGCGTGGAGGGCGTGGAGCTGCCCTCGGAGATCCGGGACGCCCTGGACGACGCGACGTCCGGGGGCGGTCGCTGACCCGGCGGCCGAGCGGGGCCCGGGGCGACGGGGACGGGCCCGCCGGCCACCCCGTGCCCGTCGGGTGCTCCGGGTCCGGGGAGCCCGCCCGGGCGGCGCCGGCCGAGCCCTGTTCCGCGCCTCCGCCCGGCATGCCGCCGACGCCATCCGACGGGCCGTGCCGGAACCGGTGCGCCGCCGTGCGCGGTGGTCGGCCCCGCGCCGCCGTGCCCGCCCCTGGCGGACCTCGTCCACGGTCCGCCACCGGACGTCGTCACCTCTCGATAGGCTGCCGGGGAACGACGCACGCGCGAACGAGGGGGACCGGCCGAGGTGTCCGAGGCAGTCGAACAGGTCAGTACCGTCCTGGACGGAATGGGCGCGCCGCGCGCCCTGGCCCCGCGGTTGCTGGCCGCCTTGGGCCCGACCGCCGCCACCGACCTCACCGCCGACCCGTGGCTGCTGCTGCGGTTGCCGCAGGTGACCGTCGAACAGACCGATTTCTGCGCCCGTCGGGCCCTGGGTGAGCGGGCCCACCCCGACGACCCGCGCCGGACGGCCGCGCTGACCGAGCACGCGCTGCGCACCGCCGCCGCGCGCGGGCACACCGCCGTGGAGGAGAAACGGCTGGCCTCACTGGTGGGGCGGCTGGGGGTGAACGCCCCGGCGCAGGCCTTGGAGGCCGCGGTGGCCGGAGGCGCCGTGGCGGTGTTCGAGAGCACCGACGACTCCGACGACGACTTCGACTTCGCCGAGGGCGGGGTGCCGGACCTGCCCGACCCCGACCGGTTCTACGCGCTCACGGACCTCGGCCACGCGGAGCAGCGGCTGGGAGAACAGCTGGTGCGGTTGATCTCCGCCAACGACCCGATCATGGACTCGGCCACTGCGGCCGAGACCGTCGACGCCGCCTGCGGCAAGGGCGGTTTCACCGTGTCGGAGCACACCCGGGCGGCGCTGGTCACCGTCGCCCTGCGCCCGGTGACGGTCCTGTGGCACGGGCCCGGCGACACCGCCGAGACGGCGCGCGCCCTGGCGTGCCTGGCCGCGATCGCCGACGAGAGCCAGGTGGGGATCACGGTGGTGGCGCCCACCGCGCAGGCTGCCGCCGCCGTGGCGGCCGACCTGGCCGAGGTCGGTCAGGGGGACCCCGGGACGCGCGTGCTCTCCCTCGCCGGCGCCGTGCGGGAGGGGCCCCTGACCTCGGGCCTGGTCGTGCTGTGCGAGTCGATGGCGGTGGGCGTGACCCGCGCGGCGGCACTCGCCTCGCTGTGCTCCGACGGCGCGCACCTGGTACTGCTCGCCGACCCCCGTCAGGCCCCGTCCGCCACCCCCGGCCGGGTCGCGGAGGACATCGTCCGCTCCCGTACCGCGCACACCGCCGAGATCGCCTCCCCCGAGGAGGACGCCGCCCCGGGGCCCATCGCCGCGCTGGCGCTGGCGGTGTCCGAGGGGGAGGTCCCCCACGTGGACGCGCCCGGCCGCGAGGTGGTGCGGGTCCCGGCCGCGTCGGCGGAGGAGGCCGCCCACCGGGTCGTGCAGTTGGTGACCGACTCCATCCCCCGGGCGTTGGGCGTCCCGGCCGAGGAGGTGCGCGTGGTCGCGGCCCGCGAGGACGGGCCGGCCGGGGCCCGCGCGCTCAACGTCGCCTGCAAGGAGCGGCTGAACCCGGGGCCGGGCGCCCTGGGCGGGTTCGACCCCGGGGACGCGGTGCTGCTGGTCGCCGAAGGGCCGGGGTTCGGTCCGGGTGACACCGGTGTGCTGCGCGGCCCGGTCGAGGGCGGGGTCGAGGTGGAGCTGACCGGCGGCGCGAAGGTCACCGTCACCGACCCGGCGGCGCTGCGCCCGGGCTGGGCGCTCACCGTGGCCGCCGCCCACGGCGGCCGGTGGCCGGCCGTGGTGGGGGTGTTCCCTCCCGGGGTGCCGGTCTCCCGGCCCCAGGTGTACACGGTGCTGACCCGGGCGGTCCGTCACGTGTCCCTGGTGGACGCCACCGACGGCGCGTTGGAGACGGGCGTGCGCGAGACCACCGCCCCCGAACGCGTCACCCGTCTCGTCCGCGTCCTGCGCGAGGGCTGAGCCGTGGGCGGTGGCCCCTCGCGGGGCGGGTCCCACCCATGGGACCGCCGGGGACGAGCGTGCGGCTCCCTGACGAGGTCGGGGACACCGCCGGCCACCCGGTCCTCCCGCACCCGGAGGACCGGGTGCGGGAGGACGCCCGGTACCGCTCCTAGGCCAGGTGCTTCTCGACGAGGTCGACGATCGCCGGGTCGGAGGGCGGCGTCGTGGGGCGGAAACGGTGGACCTCGCCGTCGGGCAGGATCAGGAACTTCTCGAAGTTCCACTTGACCTTGCCCGCCTTGCCCTCGGCGTCGGGGGTACGGGTGAGCTCTTCGTAGAGGGGGTGGCGGCCCTTGCCGTTGACCTTGGTCTTGCTCATCATCGGGAAGGTCACGCCCCAGGTCATCGAGCAGTACTCGGCGATCTTGTCGTCGTCGCCGAACTCCTGGAGGAACTGGTTGCTGGGGAAGCCCAGGACGGTGAACCCGCGCTCGCCGTAGGTCTTCTGCAACTCCTCCAACTGCCCGTACTGGGGGGTGAGCCCGCAGCGGGAGGCCACGTTCACCACCAGGCGGACCCGGCCCGCCCACTCCCCGAACGTCGTCTCGCGTCCGTCGATCAATGTCACCGGGATGTCGTCCAGCACCGTCATCGTTCTCCTTCTCGTCGGCCGACCTTTCGCGCCTGCTCCCAGAGTGTCAGAGCCCGTCGGCGCGTTCTCACCGGCCTCTCACCCGGGAGGCGTACCCTGCCGCACGGCACGATCGAGGCAGGAGCGGACGATGACGCACCCACCCACCGGGGCCGAGGGGCCCCGGGTCCTCATCGTCGAGGACGAACCCAACATCCTGGAGTTGCTCACGGCGTCGCTGGAGCTGAGCGGGTTCACCACCCGGGGCGCGGCGAACGCGGAGGGCGCGGTGGCGGCCGTGACGGGGTTCGCCCCCGACATCGCCCTGCTGGACGTGACCCTGCCCGGACGCAGCGGTCTGGAGCTGGTCGACGATCTGCGGGCACGGGCACCGGCCCTGCCGGTGCTGTTCCTCACCGCGCGCGACACGGTCGCGGACCGGATCGCCGGGTTGCGGGCCGGCGCCGACGACTACGTCACCAAGCCGTTCAGCCTGGAGGAGGTCGTACTGCGGCTGCGGGCCGTGCTGCGCAGGTCCGGGACCGAGTCACCCGGGGAACCGCTGCGGTTCGGGGACCTGGAGCTGGACGAGGACGCCCACGAGGTGCGTCGCGGCGGAGTCCCCGTCGACCTGTCCCCCACCGAGTTCGCGCTGCTGCGCTACCTGTTGGCCAACGCGGGTCGGGTGCTGACCAAGACGCAGATCCTGGACCGGGTGTGGGGCGGGGAGAGCGACGACGTGCGGGTCGTGGAGACCTACATCAGCTATCTGCGGCGCAAGATCGACCGGGGCCGGGCACCGTTGATCCGCACGGTCCGGGGCGTCGGCTACGGGCTGCGCCCGCCCCGTGGGGAGGGACGGTGAGGCGGTCGAGGTCGCTGCGCGGCGGGCTCACCCTGGCGGTGCTGCTCCTGGTGACCCTGGGGTTGGTGGTGTCGGGTGCGGCCGGGGTGCTGCTGTTGCGGCACGCCTTGGTCCACGAGGTCGACCGCCGGTTGGGCGGGTTGGCCGCCGCCGAGGCGGGCGGGCCCTCCGGTGGGGCCGTTCCGCCCGGAGGCGCCGGGCACCGGCCGCCGCCGCTGCCGACCGAGCTGCGGTCGTTGTCGGTGTCCGCGTCGGGGGAGATCACGGAGAGCAGCGGACAGAGCGTCGGTGACGAGGGGCTGCCCGACGTGTCCGGGGTGGGCGCCGAGGGTCTGCGGGAACGCGCGGGCGCCCCGTTCACCCTGCCGGACACCGAGGGCGGGGACGACTGGCGGGTGTTGGCCACCCCCCGGGAGGACGGGAGCGTCGGGGTGGTGGCGCAGTCACTCGGCGGCGTCGACGTCACCGTGCGCACCCTGGTGTTCATCGAGGTCTCGGTGGGCGTGGTCGTCCTCGTGTCGCTGGGCCTCGGCGCGGCCGTGCTCGCGCACCGCAGGTTGCGGCCGTTGCGGGAGATGGAGGCGACCGCCCGGGCCATCGCCGCCGGCGACCTGGACCGGCGGGTGCCCCACCACGGGGCGGCGACGGAGGTGGACCGGGTGGGCGCGGCACTGAACACGATGGTGGGCGAGCTGGCCCGGGCCTTGGCCGAACGCGACCGGTCGGCGGCCACGACACGCAGGTTCGTCGCCGACGCCTCGCACGAGCTGCGCACGCCGCTGTCCTCGATCCGGGGGTTCGCCGAGCTGTACCGCCAGGGGCGGGGGCGGGGGGTGATCGCCGGGGACGAACGCGGGGACGACTGGGTGGCGCGGATCGAGGGCGAGGCCGAGCGGATGGGAGCGCTGGTCGAGGATCTCCTGGTGCTGTCCCGGTTCGACGAGGAGCCCGCCCTCGAACAGGCCGACGTGGAACTGGGGGCGATCGCGGCGGAGGTGGTGGCGGCCGCGCGGGCGCGGTCGCCACGGGCCGGGGTGGAGGTGACGGCGCCCGTGCCGGTGCGGATCGTGGGCGATCCGGGCCGGTTGCGGCAGGTGGTGGAGAACCTGGTGGGCAACGCGATCGCGCACACCCCCGAGGGGACGCCGGTCCGGGTCCGGGTGGAACGGGGACCGGTGCCCGAGGTCGGCGCCCCGGCGCGGACGGGCGCGCTGCCGCCGGACGTGGGCGAGGTCGCGATCATCACGGTCGCGGACGAGGGGCCGGGGATCGCGGAGGCGGATCTGCCGTTCGTGTTCGACCGGTTCTACCGGGCGGACGGGCCGCGCGGCTCGGGCGCGGGGCTGGGTCTGGCGATCGTCTCCGCGCTGGTGGGCGCGCACCGGGGGATGGTGACGGCCGATTCCGGGCCGGGGCACGGCACGGTGTTCACGGTGCTGTTGCCCCTGGGGTGAGACGGGTCGGGGTACGGTCCGGCGCCGACGGCGGGGACGGTCGCCGTCGGCGCCGGGGCCGGTCACGAGCCCGCGGAGCCGTCGGTCCCCCGGGCGGTGTCGTCCGGTGTCGGACCGGCGTCGTCCGCCGTGCCCTGTCCTCCGGGCGCCGCGCCCCCGGTGGGGGCGGCGGATCCGCCCGGTTCGGCGGTGATCGCGGTGATGCGCTCGGCCAGGGTCGCGCCGACCTCGGCGGCGGCGGTGTCGCCGGCTGTCTCGGCCCGTGCGGTGACGGAGGCCAGGAGGTCGTCGGCGGTACCGCTCTCCACCAGTTCGGTGTAGAGGTCGGCGTGGGCGGCCTCGTAGAGGGCCGCGAAGTCCGCGTTCGCCAGGAAGCGCTCCTTGAGCGCCCCGCTGCCGCGACCGCCCCCTCCGCCGGGGCCGCCGCCCTCCGGCATCTCCATTCCCTCAGGAGGCTCCATCCCCTGGGGAGGCTCCATGCCCTCTGGCATCTCCATGCCCTGGGGCGGTTCCCCGCTCCCGGGCGCCCCGGTGTCCTCGGTCTCCGTGTCCCGGTCCGCGCCGCCCGTGGGGCCGCCCGTGCCCCCCATGCCACCGAAGGCCAGGTTGAGGTCCCACGACAGGACCGTGAACCGGTCCTCGGTGATGTCGTACCAGAGGTAGAAGTTGTTGCCGGGGCCGTCCATGGCGTCACCGTTGGAGATGAGGTCCTGGAGGGCCAGGTAGCGGGCGAAGGAATCCACGTCCAGGTGCTCGCCCAGTTCCTCGGCGAACTCGGCGTCGTCGGCCTCCTCGACGAACCGCAGCAGCCCCATGACGGGTGTCAGGTCGTAGGCCCCCTCGGCGTTGATCTGCTTGAACGCCTCCTCGTACTCGGTGGGGTCCTCTCCCAGATAGTCGAAGGACCCGTCGGCCCGACCCTTGTACAGCACCCCGTCGCCGAGCCGCCGCGCCCAGGCCGCGTCGGGCGACTCCAGCAGCAGGCGCACGGCGCCCTCGCCGCCGTTGACCGCGAACGAGGTGAGCGTGTGGTCCTGGGTCGCCTGGCCGGCGGCCGCCGTCAGCTCCAGGGCCAGGGCCTCGTTGAGGGCGGTGTCGGATCCGGAGGCGGCCGGGCGCAGGGCGAGTTCGGTGCGCCCCTGGTAGGCGCGGCCTTCGACGTACTCGTCGAAGGAGATGAGCCAGGGCAGGTTCTCGGGCTCCTCCTCCGACAGGGAGACCCCGCTCGGCCCGCCCGCCCGGGCCCCGTCCCGGGCGTCCCCGTCCGTCGCCGCGCCCTCCGCCGACGCGGTCCCGGTCGGCGCGGTCCCCCCGCCGGGGGCGCCGGTGTCGCCGCGCAGGCTCATGAGGGTGGAGTTGCCCTTGAGTCGCAGGCCCACATCGTCGATCTCGGTGCCGTCGATGACGATGTCGGCCTGGATGTACTCCTTCTCCCCCTCCTCCTGGAAGGTGTCCACCATCTCGGCGTACTCCTGCTCGTCGAAGGTCACCTCGATGGTGTGGGACCCGTCGGCGAAGAGGTCCACCGCACCCTCCACGTCCTGCGTGATCTCGTCGTCGGGGACGAGCGCGGAGGTGACGTAGGGCATGATCCGGGTCGGCCCCAGGAGCAGTACCAGGGCGAGCAGGCCGGCCCCGAAGACCCCCGCCTTCCATCCGTGGTGGCGGAGCCGGACGGGCAGTCGGTGGCGGAGCCGCCGGCGGGGCTCCGGTGCGGTGCCGTCGTGAGTGTCGTCCATGGTGATCACAGGTCGGTCTGGTCGTAGCCGGTCAGGACGGTGGCCTTCTGCCCGGAGTTGACCGATCGCAGGGCCGAGACGACGTCGCCGGGCGAGGCGCCCTTCTTCAGCCTGGCGGTGTAGACGAACTCCAGCAGGGAGCCGCCGCGCACGCTCTCGGTGCCGATCAGTTCGTACTCGTCGGTGAACCGGATGAGGACGTCGTCGACGAACGGGCCGTGGTCGGTGCCGTCGGCGGGCACCTGCACCTTGACGACCTGGCGCTGGACGTTCAGCGAGAACCAGTCGAACCGGTGCATCATCAGCATGACGGCGCAGATGAGCACGGTCGCGAGGACGGCCAGCAGGTAGAAGCGGGTGCCGCAGGCCATGCCGATCCCCATGACGAGGAAGATGAAGCCGACGTCGCGGGTCTCCTTGATCGCGTTGCGGAAGCGCACCACGGACAGGGCGCCCACGAGTGCGAAGGCCCGCGCGATGTTGGAGCCCACCACCAGCATGATGAGGGCGATGAGCATGCCCAGCACGATGAGGGTGTGGACGTAGCTCTGGCTGTAGGAGATGTTGCGGTGGGTGGCCCGGTAGGTCCAGGCCACGACCAGGCTCATGGCGAACGCCAGGGACAGGGACAGGGCGACGTCCATGACGCTGAAAGTGCCGGACAGGTCGGTCAGGGAGAAATCGAGGTTCATCGGATCCGCTCGGGTGTGAGGTGGTGGTCGGTCATGGGGCGGGCCTCGTCGACGGGGTCGCCGTCGGGCAGGTGGAAGACGGAGCGCGGGGCCCGGCCGCACGCCTCGACGCTCTGGCAGTACTTGGAGATGCGCTGCACCTGGAGGTCCAGGCGGGCGGCCATGTCGGTCACCCACGAGGGGGCGCGCTCGTCGACCTTGACCTCCAGTACGGCCAGGTCGGGCCGGATGATGTGCCGGTTGTCGGTCTCGGCGCGCAGGTCGAAGTCGCGGTCGCGGCCGCGCACCCGGTGGTCGAGGGTGACGCGCAGGCCCGTGTCGGCGTCGACACCGACGTAGGGTTCGCGGCGGTACCCGGTCATGGCGACGGGGCGCAGGTCCAGGCGGTGGATCAGGTCCAGGACCTCGCCGACGAAGGCGGGGTCGGCGCCGGGGTGCGTGACGGGCGTCCGCCGATCGCACAGGTCGCGGGCCAGATGGTAGGGCAGCATGACCCGGCGCTTCTGGGTGACCCGGTTGACGCGCTGCTTGATCTCGACCGAGACCGGGGTGTCCTCCGGGGCGGGGCCGAGCTCGCCGTAGCGGCGGATGCGGAGTTTGCGGCGGAAGCGGAGACCCTCGATCTTCTCCCAGTAGAAGCGCAGGCGCTCGGTGTCGTAGTACAGGCTCCACACCCCGTACCCGTGCTCGCCGGCGTACGGGTCGCGGCGCATCCGGCCCCGGAGCTCGGCGCGCACGTCCGCCAGCCGGGACCGCGGGACGAGGTACTTGAGCTCGTAGCGGTTGAAGGCGTGCAGCCGGTTCGGGGCCCGGAGGCGATCACCCGTATCTCCGACGTCCGATGGTGTCGTGTTCGTGGGCACGGTCCGCTTCCTCTCGACTCGTTCGGTGACGACCAGAGGAACGGAACACGACGCCCCGGGGACTTTCCCGAGGGTTTCCTGGGAGTTCCCTGAGAGCGGGAGCGTCATCCCCGGTGGGAGGGCCGGTCCGGTCCCGGGTTGGAATCGGGTGAGAGGCGCCTCAGCGGCCGTACTGGCGGCATTCGCCGGTGAAGACGGTGGCGATCTCGGCGCGCAGGGCCTCCGTGGTCCGCGCGGTCTCCTCGGGGGCGCGGTACAGGGCGGCGCCCAGCCCCTCGGTGACGGCGGCCAGGCGGGCGGCGGCCAGGGCGGGGTCGGCGACGGGGTCGACCTCTCCGCACTCGAACCCGTTGGTCACCGCGCGGGCGATCTCGGCGCGCAGGGCGGTGGAGGTCCGGGCGTCCACCTCGGCCAGGCGGGGGTTGTCCAGGGCGCGCCCGGCGAAGGTGCGGGTGACGCGGAACTCGGCGCGGCGGCCCTCGTCCAGCGGCAGGTTCTCGGCGAGGGCCGCGGTGAGGACGTCGGCGATGGAGCGCTCGTGCCGGGCGCCCTCCTCGATGAGGCGGGCGACCCGCTCGGCGACGGTGGCGCCGACCCGCTCGAAGGCGTGCAGCAGCATGTCGTCCTTGGTCGGGAAGTAGTGCTGGACCAGGCCGACGGAGATGCCCGCGCGGGCGGCGGTGCGGGCGACGGTGACCGCTCCCAGGCCGTCCCGGGCGATGAGTTCGCACACGGCGTCGGCGATCTGGGCTCGGCGCTGATCGTGGTCTGCGGTTCGTGGCACGAGTTGACCGTATCAGGATACGGTTATAACAATATGTTCATACGGTTATCGAAGGGAACCCGATGCGCCTCCCACTCGCCCTGCTGCTCGCCCTCGCCCCTCCCCCGCCGGTCGACGCCATGGACGCCCACGCCGAAGCCCACGCGGCGGCGCTCGACGTCCCCGGCCTGGCCTACGCCGTGGTCGGCCCCGACGGTGTGGAGCACGCCTTCCGCACCGGGGTCGACGGCGCCGGGGAGCCGGTGGACGCCGACACCGCCTTCCTGTGGGGGTCGGTGGCCAAGCCGGTCACCGCCACCGCCGCCGTCGTCCTGGCCGAGGAGGGCGGGCTGGACCTCGACGCGCCGGTGGGCGACCACCTGCCCGCCTTCGCCGGGCGCGACATCACCGTCCGCCACCTGATGACGCACACCTCCGGGATCCCCGAGCGCGCCGCCTTCGCGGTGACCGACCGGTACGGGGAGGACGCGATGGACCTCGACGGGCGGGTCGCCCTGCTGGCCGACGTGCCGACCGGGGAACCCGGAACGCACGAGTACTCCAGCGCGAACCACGTGCTGCTCGGCGCCGTGATCGAGGACGTCACCGGGGACCCGCACGGCCACCTGCGGGAGGCGGTCCTGGAACCGGCGGGGATGTCCGGCGCGTTCACCGACGCGCGCGAGGCCCGGGCCGCCGGGCTCACCCCCGGACACCGGTTCCTGTGGGGCCGGCCGGTCGCCGACGCCGACGGGGTGGACGACGAGGGCGTCACCTACGGCTACCTCGGCGGGACCCTCGACGACCTGGCCGCCTTCGCCCGGCTCCAGCTCGACCCGGAGCCGCCGCTCCTGGACGCCGACACCCTGGCCGCCATGCGCGAGGGCGTGGTCCCGGTGCCGGGGTCGACGCAGACCTACGGCCTGAGCTGGCGGGAGACCGTGCTGTCCGGCACGGAGGAGCCCGTCGTGTTCCACGGCGGCGCCACCCCCGGCCACGCCGCGATGGTGGTGGTGCTCCCCGAACGCGCGCGGGCGGTCGTGGTGCTCCAGAACGCCTACGCGGTGGCCGCCGACGGGGACCTCCAGCGGATCGCCTTCGACCTGGCCCGGCTGCTCGTGGACGTCCCCGTGGAGGAACCCGCCGCCGGATGGATCGCCCCCGCCGTCGTGTGGGGCGCCACGGGGACCGCGCCGGCCCTGGGCGCGGCGGCCCTGCGGCCGGGGCGGGGGCGCACCCGGACCGTCCTGGGCGTTCTCGGGGTGCTCGCCGTGGTCGCGGCCGTCGGGACGCTGTCGTTCCTCGGGCCGCGCGCGTCCCTGCTGTGGTTCCCCGACGTCACCGTGGCCGTGACGGCCGGCGGGGTCCTGGGCGCGGTCCTGGCGGTGCGAGGCCTGTCACCCCTGGCCCGGCGCGGCCGTGTCGGCGCCCCGCAGGCGGCCGGGGCACGGAGCCCCGGCCCGGACGCCGCCGCGCGTGGAGGACACGCGGCCATCCGGCGGCGGTGACGTCGCAACGACCAGCGGAACGCCGCGCGCGGAGGACGGGCGCGCCGACCCGGCCCGGGGTCAGACCCGGTCGAGGAACCCGCCGTCGACGACGAGGTTCTGGCCGGTGACGAAGGTCGCCGCCGGGGAGGCCAGGAAGACGACCGCGCGGGCGACCTCCTCCGGGCGACCGAGCCGGCCGGTGGGGACGCGCGAGCGGACGCCCTCGTAGAAGTCGGGGTCGTTCTCGCGGCGTCGGGCCCAGCCACCGCCCGGGAACTCGATCGGCCCCGGCGAGACGGTGTTGACCCGCACCCCCTCCGGCGCCCAGGCGCGCGCCAGGGAGGAGGCGTGGTGGTTCAGGGCCGCCTTGATCGCGCCATAGGCGTGGGCGCCGGCGGGCCGGGTGACGTGCAGGGCCGAGGTGGTGGAGATCAGCACCACCGACCCGCCCACCGAGGAGGCCTTGAGGTGGGGTTCGGCCGCCTCGGTCAGCCGCAGGAACGGGACGAGGTCGGTGGCGTGGGCGCGGTCCCACTGGTCGGGGGTGGGGGCGCTGCCACCGGACACGTTGGAGACCAGGACGTCCAGACCGCCCAGGGCGGTGACCGCGTCGTCCACGAAACCCGGCAGCGCGTCGTGGTCGGTGACGTCCAGCGGACGGGCGAACACCGTGACGCCCGTGGCGCTCAGCTCCCCGGCCGTCTCGGCCAGGGGCTCTGCCCCCCGGGCGCACAGGGCCAGGTCGGCGCCCTCGCGGGCGAACACCTCGGCGATGGCCCGGCCGATCCCCCGGCTTGCGCCCGTCACCATGACCCTGGCCCCCGACAGCCCCAGATCCATGCCCCGTCCCTTCTCTGGCTTCGCGTCCGCGCGACCGCCCCGAAGACGACGCGCGGCCGACCCCCGGAAGGGGCCGACCGCGTCAACCTAGCAGTGTCGTCAGGCGCCGGTGGAGTGGAAACCGCCGTCGACGTGGACGACCTCACCGGTGGTGGCCGGGAACCAGTCCGACAGCAGGGCCACGACGGCCTTCGCGGCCGGCTCGGGGTCGGAGACGTCCCAGCCCAGGGGGGCGCGCTCGGGCCAGTGCTTGGCCAGCTCCTCGAACCCGGGGATGCTGCGCGCGGCCATGGTGCTCAGCGGGCCGGCCGAGACCAGGTTGACCCGGATGTCCTGCTCGCCGACGTAGCGGGCCAGGTAACGGGCGGTGGAGGTGAGCGCGGACTTGGCCACGCCCATCCAGTCGTAGATGGGGTAGGAGACGCTGTTGTCGAAGTCCAACGCCACGACCGAGCCGCCGTTCTTCATGAGCGGCATCAGCGAGGTGGTGAGCGACTTCAGCGAGAAGGTCGAGGTGTGCATGGCGGTGGCCACGTCCGACCACTCGGTGTTGAGGAAGTTGCCGCCCAGGGCGTCCTGCGGGGTGAAACCGATGGAGTGGACGATGCCGTCGAGGCCGTCGACGTGCTCGCTCACCCGCGCGGCCAGGGTCGAGAGCTGTTCGTCGTCGGTGACGTCCAGCTCCAGGACCGGGGGCGGCTCGGGCAGACGCTTGGCGATGCGCTCCACCAGGCTGAGTCGGCCGTAACCGGTGAGTACGACCGTGGCGCCCTGTTCCTGGGCCAGGCGGGCCACGTGGAAGGCGATGGAGGAGTCGGTGAGCACCCCGGTGACGAGGATGCGCTTACCTTCGAGAAGTCCCATGGTGTCGGGTTGTCCGTCCTGTGTCTGCGCTGCTGGGAGAGGCGGTGGGAGGGGCCGGCTCAGTGGCCCATGCCCATGCCGCCGTCGACGGGGATGACCGCGCCGCTGATGTAGGCGCCGCCGGGCCCGGCGAGGAAGGACACCGTGCGGGCGATGTCGTCCGTGGTGCCGTAGCGGCCCAGGGGGATGTTCTTCTTGATCTCGGTCTGTCGGGCCTCGGGCAGGGCCGCCGTCATGTCGGTCTCGATGAACCCGGGGGCCACCACGTTGACCGTGATGTTGCGCGAGCCCAGCTCACGGGCGAGGGAACGACCGAAGCCGACGAGACCGGCCTTGGAGGCGGCGTAGTTGGCCTGACCGCCGGAGCCGAGCAGGCCCACCACCGAGGAGATGAGGACGATACGGCCGGAGCGCTTGCGCATCATGCCGCGCACGGCGCGCTTGGCGACCCGGAAGGAGCCGGTGAGGTTGGTGTCCAGCACCGACGAGAAGTCGTCCTCGCTCATGAGGGCGAGCAGTTGGTCCTTGGTGATCCCGGCGTTGGCGACGAGGACCTCGACGGGCCCCTGCGCCTCCTCGACCTCCTTGAAGGCGGCGTCGACCTGGGCGGAGTCGGTGATGTCGCAGCGCACCCCGAGCAGGCCCTCCGGGGGCTCGCCGGACCGGTAGGTCACGGCCACGTCATCGCCGCCGGCCGCCAGTTCACGGGCGATGGCCAGGCCGATACCGCGATTGCCGCCGGTGACCAGTACCGAGCGGGACATAAGGGCTCCTGTTCTACCCGCGGCCGCGCGTGAGCGGCCACGACACGTGACGAGGTCGGGGATCGCATTGCAGCGTATCGAGGCCACCCGGGGTGGGCGCAATCGCGACCGGGTACAGGACTCCTCCCCGGCTTCCTGTGGGGTTCCGACATGAGCGGGTTCGTCCGGGTGACGGGGGTCACCCGGTCAGGCCCAACCGGCGTCGTGGGCGAGGATGGCGGCCTGGACCCGGTTGGACATGCCCAGCTTGGCCAGGACGCGGCTGACGTGGGCCTTGACGGTGGCCTCGCGCATACCGAGGGCGCGGCCCGCCTCGGCGTTGGACATGCCCTGGGCGACGGCGATCAGCACGGCCCGTTCACGCTCGCTCAACACCTCCAGGCGCCGTCCGGCGGCGGCCCGCCCCTCGGCCGAGTCGGCGGGGGCGGGCAAGGCGAAGCGCTCCAGCATGCGTTTGGTGACGCTGGGCGAGAGCATGGCGTTGCCCTCGTGCACGGTGCGCACCGCGGAGATGAGGTCGCGCGGCGGGGTGTCCTTGAGCAGGAAGCCGACGGCTCCGGCGCGCAGCGCCGCGTGCACGTACTCGTCCAGGTCGAAGGTGGTCAGCAGCACCACGCGCGGAGGATCGGGCAGGGCGGACAGGCGACCGGCGGCGGTGAGGCCGTCCACACCGGGCATGCGGATGTCGAGCAGCACGACGTCCGGCGCGAGTTCCTCGGCGAGGCGGACCGCCTCGGCGCCGTCGCCGCCCTCGCCCACCACCTCGATGTCGGGGGCGGAGTCCAGGATCATCCGCAACCCCGATCGGACCAGTTGTTCGTCGTCGATCAGGACGGTACGGATCACGGGGCGGCCTCCTCGTCGCCTGCGGGTGTGTCGGTCGGCACGATAGCGCGCAACCGCCAGCCGCCGTCCGGGCACACCCCGGCGGTGAGGTCCCCGCCCGCCAGCACGACCCGTTCGCGCAGACCGGTGAGGCCGAATCCGCTGCGCGGCGCGGGGGACCCGGCGGGGACCGGAGCCGGCCCGTTGGAGACCTCCACCTCCACGCGGTCCGGGGCCCGGTGCACGAGCACGGTGACCGGTGCGCCCTGGGCGTGTTTGGCCGCGTTGGTGAGCCCCTCCTGGACGATGCGGTAGGCGGTGCGCTGCACGGCCCCGGGCAGGGGGCGCGCGTCCCCTGTCTCGTGACGCTCGATGACCATCCCCGCCGCCCGCCACTCGGCCAGCAGCCGGTCCAGGTCGGACAGGACGGGTTGGGGAGCGGTGGGCGCGGCCGCGCCGTCGTCGCGCAGGACGCCGAGGATGCCGCGCAGTTCGGCCAGGGCCTCGCGGCCGGTGGTGCGGATGAGCCCGGCGGTCTCGACGGTGCGGGGGTCGTCGGTGGAGACCTCCAGACCGCCGGCGTGCAGCACCATGAGGCTGACCCGGTGGGCGACCACGTCGTGCATCTCCCGGGCGATGCGGGTGCGCTCGGCGGTGATGGCCTGGTCCGCCATCAGATGCTGCTCGCGTTCCAGGCGTTCGGCCCGCTCGTGGAGGCGGTCGATGAGCTGGCGCCGGGTGCCCACCCACAGTCCCAGGACCAACGGCATCACGAGGAACCCGATGATGAGGAAGAAGTGGCCGAGGAAGGTCGCCTGGTAGGCGGCGACCATGGCCAGGCTCTGGGCCGCGAGCCAGCCGAGGAGGATCCTGCGGTTCGAGAAGTAGACGGCGTAGGAGTACAGGGCGATGGCCGCCGGGACGAAGTTGCCGAACAGCGCCAGGAGCCCGAACGCGGTGATCATCGGCCAGCGCGGGTCGACACGGCGCAGCAGCACCGTCACCGCGGCCCAGAAGGCCGGGAGCACGTAGATCGCGAAGGCGCCGATGAGGCCCGCCAGGACGTTCGCCCCGCCCAGCGCGGCCAGGGCCGTGGCGGGCAGTCCGCGGAGGAGGCCCACCTCGTCGGAGGCGGCGGAGGCGAGCTGGAGGAGGCCGCTGAAGGGCAGGGGGAGCACCGCGTAGAGCCAGTCGGCGATGACCAGTCTGCGTTCCCACCACCAACGGCCGTTGCGCGTCCACAGGGAGCCGAACGCCCGCCCCCGCTCGTCCAACCAGGTCCACATGGTGCGGAGTCTATGGCGGCCCCGGCTCCGCGCCGGTGAACCGGCCGGCACCGGGGAGCCCTTCGACCTTCGTCGCCCTCGCAGGTCAACGCACGCGCGCGGGGGCCTCCGCCACGTTCGGTACCGGCCCGGACCCCGACGAAAGTAGGGGGGCACCCCTGACGAAGGAGTCGCCGGACCGCCCGGCCTCATTCCTTTGGACGAGGGTGGGAACCGTCCTGTGGGCCGAGGCGGAGGGGCTTTTCCGGACCTAGCGTGAAGGACATCGGTGACGAGGCCGGGCGTCGCTCCCGGATCGGCACCCGAACCTTCCGTGTTCCCGCACATCGTCTGGAGTCGTCCATCGTGAACGCACCCGCATCGGACCCCCGTTCCCCGGTCGCACCGCCGCCGGTGGTGGTGGCCCGGGGGCTGACCAAGATCTACGACACCGGGGGGACCCGGGTCCACGCCCTGGACGGGGTGGACGTGGAGTTCCACCGAGGGGCGTTCACCGCGATCATGGGCCCCTCCGGTTCGGGCAAGTCGACGCTCATGCACTGCCTGGCCGGGCTGGACGTGCCCTCCTCCGGGACCGTGCACCTCGGTCGGACGCAGATCACCGGTCTGCGCGACGCCGAGCTGACCCTGCTGCGCCGCGACCGCATCGGGTTCATCTTCCAGTCGTTCAACCTGCTGCCGATGCTCACCGCCGAGCAGAACATCCTGCTGCCCTCCCAGATCGCCAAGCGCAAGGTGGACAGGGAGCGGTTCGACCGCGTCGTCGAGGTCGTGGGGCTGCGCGAGCGGCTGCACCACCTGCCCGCCAAGCTCTCCGGCGGCCAGCAGCAGCGCGTGGCCGTGGCCCGCGCCCTGCTCAGCGCCCCGGAGGTGGTCTACGCCGACGAACCCACCGGAAACCTGGACTCGCGGTCGGGCTCCGAGGTGCTGGAGTTCCTGCGCACCTCCGCCGAGGAGATGCACCAGACCATCGTCATGGTCACCCACGACCCGATCGCCGCCTCCTACGCCGACCGGGTGGTGTTCCTGCGCGACGGGCGTCTGGTGGACGAGGTCTCCGAGCCCACGGCGGAACTCGTCTCCGCCCGACTGCTCAAGCTGGAAGAGGCCTGAGATGTTGCGCACCACACTGGCCGGGCTGCGCCTGCACAAGTCCCGGTACGTCACCACCGTGCTCGCGATCATGCTCGGCGTCATGTTCACCACGGGCACCATGGTCTTCGCCGACACCCTCAAGGCGGGCTATGAGAAGACCGTCATGGGGTCGGCCACCAGCGTCGACGCCATCGCCGTCGACACCCACACCGAACCCGAGGGCCTCGACGAGCCGTGGGAGACGGTCCCCCTCACCGAGGAACACCTGACGGCGATCCGAGGGCTGCCCGAGGTCTCCGGTGCCGGCGGGATGGCCCAGGGCCAGGCGGTCCTGCTGGACGGCGAGGGGCGCGCCTTCGGCTTCGCCCCTCCGGCCGCGGTCTCCATCGAGGAGCACAGCCGGTTCTCCGCCGACGAGGGGCGCCTGCCCGTCGGCGGCGGCGAGATCGCCCTGGCCACCTCCACCGCCGAACAGATCGGTTTCGAGATCGGTGACACCGTCACCGTGCTCGACCGGGAACAGGAGAAACGGGACTTCGAGCTCACCGGCCTGGTGGACTTCGGCGCCGACCGGACCTACAGCCAGCTCGGCACGGTCGTGTTCGACACCGCCACCCTGCGCGAGATGACCGGGGCGGAGGGCTACTCCGAGATCGACGTGATCGCTTCGGAGGGCCACACCGACGATCAGGTCGTCGAGGCGGTCTCCACCGTGCTCGGGCCGGACTTCGAGGTGTCGACCGGCGAGGAGTTCGGTCTGGCCATGGCCGAGGGGTCGGGCGCCGACACCGAGATGCTGCGGGTCGTCCTGCTGCTGTTCTCGTTCATCGCGATGTTCGTGGCCGGGATCGTCATCTACAACACCTTCGCGATCCTCATCGCCCAGCGTCAGCGCGAGCTGGCCCTGCTGCGGTGCGTGGGAGCCAAGCGTTCCCAGGTGTTCCGGTCGGTGCTGGCCGAGTCGGTGGTCGTGGGTCTGGTCGCGTCGGCGTTGGGCGTGTTGGCGGGCATCGGCATCGGACTGGCCGGAGCGACCTTCGGCGGCCCGCTGTTGGGCACGGAGGGCTCCACGCTGGTGATCACACCTCTGGCGGTGGCCGTCGGCCTGGTCCTGGGCACCACCGTGACCGTGTTCTCCGCGCTGGTACCCGCCACCCGGGCGACCCGGGTGGCCCCGCTGGCGGCGCTGCGCACCAGCGCGACCGCCGCCGGGCTGGAGAAGGGCACCGGCTGGATCCGCGTGGTCCTCGGGGTGGCCGCCTTCGCCGTCTCGGCCGCCCTGGTCGGCTTCAGCCAGGCCACCGGGCCCGACCCGCTCGGTCCGGTCGTCGTGACCGCCGCCGCGCTGGTCGCGTTCGTCGGTGTGGTGGTGCTGGGTCCGCTGCTGGTGCGCGGGATCGTGCGCGTGGTGGGCGCGCCCCTGCGCAGGGTGGGCGTGCCGAGCATGCTGGCGGTGGACAACTCCGTGCGCAGTCCGCGCCGGGCCGCCACCGCGATGATCGCCCTGACCGTGGGCGCCACGCTCATCACCGGCTACTCGGTGGTCAGCGCCTCCACCGAGGCGACCCTGACCGAGGAGCTCGAAGACCGGTTCCCGGTGGACTACCAGATCATGGCCCAGTACGGCGCCGAGGCCATCGCCGGCGAGGGGACCGAGGAGATCCCCGAGGACGGGGGCGCCGCCGAGGGGACCGAGGACGCCCTCGGCGAGGAGACCGGGACCGACGACGTCGAGGGCATGGCCTGGCCGTTGGACCCGGGCATCCCGACCGAGGTGCGTGCCCTGCTCCAGGAACAGGACGTGCTGGAGCGCGTCATGGCCGACCGCGGTGTGGCCCTGGCGACGGAGGGGGACGATCTCCTGCCGGTCACCACCTACGTCAACGGTCGGCTGGGCGTCGACCTGACGGCCGACACCGTCGAGGGCGAACTCACCGACCTGGGCCCCGGCAAGGTCGTGCTGTCGGAGGGCTACGCCGACGGCGCGAAGGTGGGCGACACCTTCGGTGTGCCGGGCCTGTGGGACGGCCGCGACCTCGACCTGGAGGTCGTCGCGATCACCGAGGACGCGCAGAGGCTGAACGGCGCCGTCATCGACCCGGAGGACTTCGCCGCCGCGTTCCCGGAGATCACCGAGGACCGCGCGCTGTTCGTGATCGCGAAGGACGAGGCCGATCCGGCCCTGGTGCGCGAGACGGTCATGGGTGCCGTCGACGGGTACCCGACCCTCCAGGTCGTGTCGGTCGCCGAGATGAAGAACCAGTTCTCCGAGGTCCTGGACATCGCCTTCTACACGGTGGCGGCGATGCTGGGCCTGGCGATCATCATCGCGGTGTTCGGCATCTCCAACACCATGGCGCTGTCGGTCCTGGAGCGCACCCGTGAGTCCGCCCTGCTGCGGGCCCTGGGACTGACCAGGGCGCAGCTCCGGCGGATGCTCAGCGTCGAGGCGGTGCTGCTGTGCCTCATCGGCGCCGGTATCGGGATCGTGCTCGGCGTGGTGTTCGGCTGGGCCGCCGCGGACTCGGTCCTGCCGGGGATGGTGTTCTCCGCCCCGGTCGACCAGATCGCGGTGTTCATCGCCTTGGCGCTGCTGGCCGGGCTGATCGCGGCGGTGCTGCCCGCCCGCCGGGCCGCGGGCACCTCGATCACCGGGGCGCTGGCCAGCGAGTAGGCCCCTCCCGCCGATCACCTCGACACACGGGACGGAAGAGGTGAGGACCCCCGCCGGAGCGGGGGTCCTCACCGTACGGTGGGGCGAGGAGGTGGGGTCCGGTGAGCGATTCGACGTCGGTTCCGGTCGCGGCGGGGGGCGTGGCCTGGGGTTCGCCCGAGGCGAGGTGGATGCTGACCGCCACGGTGCTCGGTTCGGGGATGGCGTTCCTGGACTCGACCGTGGTGACGGTCGCGTTGCCGGCCATTCGGGAGGACCTGGACACCGGTCTGGCCGGGCTCCAGTGGATCGTCAACGGGTACATGGTGACGCTGTCCGCGCTCATCCTGCTCAGCGGCTCGTTGTCGGACCGGTTCGGTCGGGTGCGGCTGTTCATGTGGGGCGTGGCCGTGTTCGCTCTGGCGTCGGCGCTGTGCGTGTTCGCGCCGACCCTGGAGTGGCTGGTGGCGGGCCGGGTCGCCCAGGGGGTGGGCGGGGCGCTGTTGACCCCCGGCAGCCTGGCGATCCTCCAGGCGGGTTTCCGGGAGGAGGACCGGGCACGGGCCATCGGCGCCTGGTCGGGGCTGACCGGGGTGGCCTCGGCGATCGGCCCGTTCGTCGGCGGGTGGCTGGTCCAGATCGGCGACTGGCGGCTGATCTTCCTCATCAACGTGCCGTTGGCGCTCGCGGTACTGGCCATCGCGTGGTTCAAGGTGCCCGAGTCGCGCGACCCCGAGGCGGCACGCCGACTGGATCTTCCCGGAGCGCTGCTGGGCGTCGCGGCCCTGGGTGGCATCACCTACGCGCTCATCCAGTGGGGTGCGGTCGGCGCCACTGCGGCGGTGTGGGT
Organism: Nocardiopsis sp. N85; assembly: GCF_028882275.1. Classification (GTDB taxonomy): domain Bacteria; phylum Actinomycetota; class Actinomycetes; order Streptosporangiales; family Streptosporangiaceae; genus Nocardiopsis; species Nocardiopsis lambiniae. Next base: position 78,737 of record NZ_JARBUT010000012.1, on the reverse strand, counting down.
CGGCACGGCCGTCGGCGTGCTCGCGCTGGCGCTGTTCCTGGTGGTGGAGACGCGGGTGGCCGATCCCATGCTCCCGCTGGGGATGTTCTCCTCGCGAGGGTTCGTCGCGACGAACGCGGCGACCGTGCTCATCTACGGTTCGCTGGGGACGCTGTTCTTCCTGCTGGTGATCTACCTCCAGGAAGTGGCGGGGTACTCCCCCGTCGCGGCCGGGGCGGCGTCGTTGCCGATCACCCTGCTCATGTTGGCGCTGTCGGCGCGGTCCGGGAGGTTGGCGTCCCGGATCGGTCCCCGGCCCCAGTTGATCGCGGGTCCGCTGTCGGTGGCGGCGGGGTTGTGGCTGTTGTCCCGGATCGGCCGTGAGGCGCCCTACCTCACCGAGGTCCTGCCGGGGGTGCTGCTGGTGGCGTTGGGGTTGGCCACCACGGTGGCGCCGTTGACCGCGACCGTGCTGGCGTCGGTCACGGAACGGCACGCGGGGGTGGCGTCGGGGGTGAACAACACCTTCGCCCGTGGCGCCCAGCTCATCGGGGTGGCGGCCATCCCGGCGCTGGCGGGGATCGTCGGGGGCGGAGAGACGGGGGGCGGCGCCGAGGCGGGTTCGCTGATCGCGGGGTTCGGCCCGGCGATGCTCGTTCTGGCGGGGATGTGCGTGGCGGCCTCCCTGTGCGCCCTCCTGCTCCCCCGGGGGCGGATGCCGGGGGCCGGCGAGGCCTCCGGGCGGGGCTCCCCTCCGCGGGAGGTCGGCGCGGTACCGCCGGACGGCCGGGAACGGACCCTGCGGTTCTGCGGGGTGTCGGGGCCGCCGCTGCGCTCCTGCCCGGGGTCGACCGCCGGGGACGTCCCCGGCGACCCCCGCTCGGGCCGGAACGGCTGACGGGCGGCGGCCCCGCCGCGCGGACCGCCGGATCAGACGTCCGGCGCCCCCGTGTCCCTGGGGTCATCGGCGTCCGGAACGTACGCGTCGGGGTCCGGATCCCGGGTACGGTCGTCCCTTCCACGGGGCGAATCCGCCCGGTGGCCCCTCGTACGGCCCCGTCCCGGGTCGCGGACCGAGGCGTCCTCGGCGACCGAGCCGTCGCCCTCGACCCGCAGGGCCTCCTCCTCGGCGGAGGGGGCCTCCACGTCCCAGCTCTGGCGGGGGAGGACGTCGCTGCGCTCGTCGGCCACGGCGCGATCGATCCCGCGCTCTCCGCGGCTGTCGTCGTCCTCGAACGCGTAGCCTTCGATTCCGTGGTCGTTCTCGATCCGCCGTTCGCGCTCCTCGATCAGGCTGCGCTCCGGATCGTCCCCCATATCGGTGTCCACATCGTAGGGCTCGGTCATCGGGTCCCCCTGTCTCAGGCGTCATCCTCGTGGAGTGCGCCGGTCCGGATACCCGGGCCGTCCGGGTCCCGGTCCCCGCGCTCGGGGACGGGGGCGTTCTCCTCCCGTGCCTCCTCGGAAACGCCCGCCCCGTCCCGGTCCTCGTCGTCCTCGAACGCACGGCCCCGGACCGGGTCCGCGCGGATCCCGGTCCCGGCGATCGCGTTCTCCCGGGGGTCCTTCCCCGGGACGTCGTCGACGGCGTGGGATCGTTCGGTCACGACACCCCTCCCCTTCCCCGTCGTCCTCCGATCATCGCGGTTCGACGGTGGTTTTCGCAGGAGGCGGCCCGGGACGACGGTCAGCGGCGGAAGTTCTCGGCGCGGCGCAGGCGCAACGGACGCAGGGCCGCTTCGAGGGCGACGGCGCCGTCGAGTTTGCTCTGACCGATGACACGGTCCTCGAAGTGGATGGGGATCTCCATGATCTTCTGGCCGCGGCGGAAGGCCCGGTAGTGCATCTCCACCTGGAAGGCGTACCCGGTGCTCTCGATGCTCGCCAGGTCCAGCACCTCCAGGGCGGAGGCCCGCCAGACCTTGAAACCGGCCGTGACGTCGCGGACGGGGATCGACAGCACCGTCTTGACGTAGGTGTTGGCCCACCCGCTGAGCAGTCGGCGTTTGAGACCCCACTGCTCGGACAGACTGCCGCCGGGCACGTACCGGCTGCCGATGACGACCCCCGCGCCGGTCGACAGCAGGGTGCCGAGCAGCTGGGGGACGTACCCGACCGGGTGGCTGAGGTCGGCGTCCATCTGCGCGACGTACTCGGCGCCGTCCTCCAGGGCCCGGGTCATGCCGGCCACGTAGGCGCGACCCAGGCCGTCCTTGGTGGTGCGGTGCAGCACCGACACCCGTCCGGGGAACTCCACGGCGAGCTTGTCGGCGACCTCGCCGGTGCCGTCGGGGGAGTTGTCGTCGACGACCACGACCCTGAGACCGGACAGGTCCAGGGACATGAGCCGCCGGACCAGCACCGGCAGGTTCTCCGCCTCGTCGTAGGTGGGCACGACCACCGTCAGCCGCGCCGACGACCAGGGCTCGGGCAGTGCCACGGGCTCGGGGGTGACGCGCACCGGCGCGGACGGGGAGTGCTCCGGGGGCGTCGATGGAGAGGGCATGCTCGGCGGCTCCTGCCGGTGGATGAAGGGGTCGGGGTGCGGAGTGCGTTCGGGATCACCCATCGGGCACCGACGGCACAATGGGCGTGAACGGTAGGGTACGCGCTCTCAAGGGGCGAACGGGTGGAAATTCACTGCCCGCGCTCCTGCGCGACGACGGCGACGTGGACCAGGGCGCCGGTCTCCTCCAGGGTCATGAGGACCTCCGGGTCGGCGCTGCTGTCGGTGATGAGGTGCGCGATCTCCTCGGGCGGGACGGTGGCGACCATGGTGTCGGCACCGATCTTGGTGTGGTCCGCCAGGACCACGGTCTCCTCGGCGCAGGCGGCCAGTGCGGCGTCCACACCGGCGACGGCGGGGTTGGGGGTGCTCAGTCCGCGTTCGGCGCTGACCCCGTTGCCCGAGAGGAAGGCGCGGGTGACGCGCAGACCGGTGAGGCTCTGCTCGGCGGCGGCGCCGACCAGGGCCCGTGCGGGCCCGTACAGGGTGCCGCCGGTGACCACCACTTCGACCCCGACGGCGGAGGCCAGGGCCTCGGCGACCCGCAGCGAGTTGGTGACGACGGTGATGTCGGTGCGCGCGGCCAGTTCCCTGGCCAGGGCCTCGGTGGTGGTGCCGGGACCGATGGTGACGGCGTCGCCGGGCCGGACGAGGCGGGCGGCGGAGACGGCGATGGCGGCCTTCTCCGCGGCGCACTGTCCGCTGCGGCCGATGTAGCTCTGCTCGTGCCCGATCCGTCCGGGCAGGGCCACTCCCCCGCGGCGGCGGTCGACGAGCCCCTCCGTCTCCAGGGCGCGCACGTCCCGGCGCACGGTGACCTCGGAGGCGTGCACCTTGACGGCGATGTCCCGCAGGGACATGGTGCCGTTGGCGCGCACGAGTTCGAGAATGCGCTCTCGGCGTTCGGCGGCGAACGCCGGACGGTTCTCCTCGACCATGGATCTGACCTTCCGTACTCCGAGGGGGGCACGGGTGGGTCCCGCACCGCGTCTAGAGTACGGACCGGTCGATGACCGGGCGTTCCTCCTCCGGCTCCTCCGTGTCGAGGGTGTCGATGTGGTCGGGGTCCTCGGTCAGGAGGGTCACCAGGATGACCGCTGTGAGGGCCACCAGCCCGACGAGTGCTCCGGCTCCGAACAACATCACAACGGACATCTCCGGCCTCCCCAGGGGACGGGCTGACCTGTCCTTTACCGGATTCCCGATTCCGCGCCCTCTCACACCCCGATCGCGCCGCCACACGGTCCACAATTGAGAACATGACTCTCCCTCGCTTGACGCCCGAGGTCTGGTGGGCGCACACGTCCTCGGCCATGGATCGACTGTCGGACCTGTTGGACGAGCGGGAGCGGGCCCGAGGCGACCGGTTCCTGCACAAGGCCGACCGGGACCGCCATCTGTTGGGCCGGGCGATGGCCCGGTCGGTGCTGGCCGAACGCGTGGGATGCGATCCCCGGGAGGTGACCTTCGAGCTCCGGTGCCGTTCGTGCGACGACAAGGAGCTGGCCGGTGCCGAACGCGACTCCGAACCGCACGGCAAACCGCATCCGACGGGCGCGGCGGCGGGGTGGGAGATCTCGGTGAGCCACTCGGGCGACTGGGTGGTCCTGGTCCTCGCCGAGGGGGTCCCGGTGGGTGTGGACGTCGAACGGGTGGCGGAGTCGCGGGACCTTGAGGGGCTGGCGGCCTACACCCTGTCCGACACCGAGCACGAGGCGTGGAAGACGCTGTCATCGGACGCGCGGGTGGGCGCGTTCTTCGGTTACTGGGCGCGCAAGGAGGCCCTTCTCAAGGCCACGGGGCTCGGGCTCTCCGGAGGGTTGCGCCGGGTGACGGTGAGCCCGCCGCACACCGACGCGCGGCTGGTGTCGTGGACCGGCGGCGGCGACCCGAAGGCGTCCTGGCTGACGGATCTGGATCGGGGCGAGGAGTACCGGGCGGCGTTCGCGGCGCTGACCGACCGACCGGTGACCCCGGTGCTGCACCCCCCGTCGGCCACCCTGGACCTCTTGCGCCGCTGAGGTCCGGGGCGGCCCTCACCGCGAGGACGCCCCGGAGGCCTCACGGTCGTCCGTCCGGTCGCGCGCGGTGGATTCCCGAGCAGGCCGACGGATCCCGCAGAAGGCAGCCGGTGGGCGTCGGGGCAGGCCGTGGGTCGGACCCGTCGGAGAGGCCACCGCGCATCCTCACGGTCAGGCCTCGGCGCCGCGGGCGAGATGGCGACTGATGACCAGGCGCTGGACCTGGTTGGTGCCCTCGACGATCTGGAGGACCTTGGCCTCGCGCATGTGGCGCTCGACCGGGAAGTCGCGCGTATAGCCGTAGCCGCCGAAGACCTGGACGGCGTCGGTGGTGACCTTCATGGCGGTGTCGGTGGCCATGAGCTTGGCCATGGCGGCCTGCCGGGAGAAGGGCCGACCGGCGTCGCGCAGGCGGGCGGCGGCCAGGTACAGCTCGCGGGAGGCGGCGATCTGGGTGGCCATGTCGGCGAGCATGAAGCCCACCCCTTGGAGGTCACCGATGGCCGAACCGAACTGACGGCGCTCGCGGGAGTAGGCGAGGGCGGCGTCGAAGGCGGCCTGCGCGAGGCCGACGGCGCAGGCGGCGATACCGAGCCGGCCGGAGTCCAAGGCGGACAGGGCGATACCGAACCCCTCGCCCTCCTCGCCGATGAGGGCGTCGGCGTCGAGGCGGACGTCGTCGAAGAGCACCCCGGCGGTGGTGGAGGAGCACATGCCCATCTTGCGTTCGGGCGCGGCCGCCGACAGGCCCGGGGCGTCGGCGGGGACGTGGAGGCAGCCGATACCGCGCGCGCCGGAGTCGGGGCCGCCGGTGCGGGCGAACAGGGTGTAGTGGTCGGCCTCGCCCCCGTGGGTGATCCACGCCTTGGCGCCGTTGATCCGGTAGCCGTCCCCGTCGCGCTCGGCGCGGGTGGTGAGGGCTGCGGCGTCGGAGCCGGAGGCCGCCTCCGACAGGCAGTAGGCGCCCAGTCGGTCGCCGCCGAGCATGGCGGGCAGGTGTTCGGCCTTCTGGGCGTCGGAGCCGAAGGCCGCCATGGGGTAGCAGGACAGGGTGTGGACACTGACGCCGAGACCGACCGCGAGCCATCCCCGGGCGAGTTCCTCCACGACCTGGAGGTAGACCTCGTAGGGCTGGCCGCCGCCTCCGTACTCCTCGTCGAAGGGCAGGCCGAGCAGGCCGACCGCGCCGAGGGTACGGAACAGATCGCGGGGGAAGGCCCCCGTCTCCTCGTCCCGGGCCGCGCGCGGGGCGAGCTCCTTGTCCACGAGCTCGCGGGTCAGTTCCAAGAGCTGCTCCGCCTCGGGTGTGCGCAGCATGCGTTCGACCGCCATGAGTTCTCCCACCGGTTCCGCGCCACTCCCGCGGGATCGCCGCGAGAATGTAGTAGGACGTCCAACTATAAGGTGACGAACGGCACTTTACCCCACGAAGGACCGCGCGCCGGCGCGCGACTTCGACATCGGCGACCGCTCGCCCCGGAGAGCTGTACGGTGCGTTCCCTCCCATCGCTTCGCCCAGCACATCTGTACACCGGCGCTCGGAGCGCCTAGATTCCACGCTGTGACCCCTCTCAGCGCTCCGAAGGAAGAATCCGACGACCCGACTCCGCTCCCACGGAGGACGCCCTTCCCCGAGTGGTGTGCATGGGAGTCACATCCGCCCCACAGAACCGCGTTGTACAGTCGACAGGGGCCACCGGGCGCCCCCGGAGAGTCCCGTCCGCCGTCCGGTGACCGGCACAGGAGGATGTGATGGACCTCGAACTCCGCCACCTGCGCACCATCTGCCTCCTGGCCGACACCGGAAGCGTGACCAGGGCGGCCGCCGCGCTCTCCACGTCGCAGCCCGCCCTGACCACCCAGCTCCAACGGATCGAGCGGGAGGTGGGCGGCGCCCTGTTCCACCGCGGACGTTCGGGGGTGCGCCCGACGGAGCTGGGCGAGTTCGTCCTGGTGCGCGCCCGCGCGGTCCTGCTGTCCATGGACGACCTGTTGCACGACATCACCGCGCGCGGTGCCTCGCCCACGACGCTGCGAGTGGGCGGGGTCGGGCCGCTGGCGATAGAGCTGTCGGCGCGGCTGCCGGAGATCTTCCCCAACGTGCCGGTCCACGTGCGCACCGAGTACTCCCCCAAGCTGGTCACGGACCTGGTCCGGGCGGGGCGGTTGGACCTGGGCACCACCATCGACTACGTGGACCGCGACCTGTCCACGGACGGACCGCTGTCCTGGGCGATGCTCGCGGTGGAACCGCTGCACGTGGCACTGTGGGCCGGCCACCCCCTGGCCGACAAACCGTCGGTCGCCCTGAGCGACCTGGCGGACTGCCCGTGGGCGCTGACCCCGCCCGACGGCACCGGCTGGCCGGAGTGCTTCTACCTGGCCTGCCAGCGGGCCGGGTTCACCCCCCAGGTGCCCTACCGGCTCTACGAGCGCTCGGAGATCCGCGACCTGATCGCCCGGCGTCGGGCGATCGCCCCCTGCCAATCGGACTTCGACACCGGCGGTGAGGTGGTGATCCGCCGGCTGGAGGGCGAGCCGATACAGCTGCGGCACCTGCTGGTCTGGCGACGCGACAGCGCGGTCAACGGCTCCTCCGACGACCTCGCCCGCCTGGCCCGCGAGGTCCTGGGGCGGGGCCCCCGCCCGACCGGACCCCGGACGGCCTTCACCGCGCCGCGGAACGAACGCGCGATCGGCGCAGTAGAGGGATGACGGCCCACAGGGCCAGCCCCGTCCCCGCCGACAGGATCAAGGCGGTGACGACCCATTCGCCGGAACCCCCGGGGTCGACGACACGGGTCTCGACACCGATGTCGACCGCACCCCTGACCGTGCCCGCGGTGCAGTCGTCACCGCCCCCGACCAGCGGCACCCCGGTGAGCCGGACCGAGCCGTCGTCCGCCGCGTAGTCGCCCAGACAGGTACAGGAACTGTGGCCCAGGTGGCTGACGCAGTCGGAAGAGGTGACGGCGAAGCGACCGGGGGCGCCGTCCGCGCGCGCCGCGCGGACGGCCTGGTCGAACCCGCTCGCCCCCACCGCGATCAGACACAGTGCGGCGAGCAGGATCACCACCTCGAAGGGCCCGAAGCGACGACGTCTCACCTCACGTGCTCCGGTTCGTCCTCATGGGCGGCGCACCCGCAGGCCATGGCCGCGCGCTCGTCCGCGCGGGGTCTGCGGTGCAGCAGCACGGCCACCACCATGGGTGCGAAGACCAGGGCGTTGTAGAGCAGGTGCAGTTCCACCCGCGGAACGAGCAACTGGACGAGGCTGGTCGGGGCATCGCCACCGCCGATGTTCATCCCCGACAGCGCCTGGAGGAGCAGGAGCAGGTGCTCGAAGTGGTGCCAGATCTGGATGCCCAGGGAGATCTTCCACCAGGTGCGGGAACGCCCGGTGAACCCCGGCAGCAGGAGCAGCAGGCCCACCAGCATGAGCAGCGCGTATCCGTAGTGCATCCACTCGGAGGTGACCAGCCAGGGGAAGGGCAGGCCCAGTACGCCCCGGGCCTCCGGGATCGGCCAGTTGAAGATGTAGATCTGGGCGGCCTGGGCCAGGTGCTCCGCCCAGTGGGCCACGACGATGACCATGAACAGGGCGAGCCCGCTCCGGTGACCACGGGTGTTGAGGAGGTCCAGGGATCGGGGGCGGTGGGTTCGGATCATGATCGTCCTTCCTGACGTGGAACGGCGGTGGGGCGGGCGGGGAGGGGGAGCAGGAGGATCACACCGCGCAGCGCGCAGACGATCACCAGGGCGAAGAAGAGGCCGAAGACGATGTGCCAGGTGACCAGCAGCCCGTAGACGGCCGCCACGGCGCCCCCGAAGATCACCTGGTTCCGGGGCCGCGTCGGGGTCGTGCCGGGGTCGGTGATCATGTAGTTGGTGAACAGGATGAACGCCAGACCGCTCATCGGCAGCAGGGCCGCGACCAGGGCGTGGTCCAGCACCAGCCAGCGGATCACCGCCTGGCCGGCGAAGCCTCCGACCCAGCCGAGGATGAGCGGCCACCTGCCGCTCAACCGGATGTTGAGCATGGTCCCGGCCATGAGGACGCCGAGCGGCAGCAACCAGTCCAGCGCCCCCGAGATGTTGTTGGTGAAGTGGTAGGGCGGCGCGATGCCCACCCAGGGAAAGAGCAGAAGGGTGACGACGATCCCGAAGTTCGACGGGTTGAGCACGTGCCGGCGGCGACCGTTCACCGGGATGCGGATGAGGTGCTTGCCGACGACCGCGACGGTGACGGCGAACAGGTAGGGCCACAGCGACTCGTTACCCCACAGGAGCATCGCGCAGGCCAGACCGGCGATGTGGGTGGGCAGCAGGTAGGTGACCAGGGCGCCGGGTCCGCCGGCGTACCCGGGACGCCGGCCCTCGGCCCGGGCGCCCAGGGTCTCCATGAGCAGGTCCACGGCGTAGCCCACCAGCACGACCGCGATCGGGGTCACGGCGGACTGCTCGAAACCGAGGAACAGGTGACCGAGCACGGTGAACGCGGTGATGCTGGTGGCGAACATGCGCAGGGCCTTGACCCTGGTGTCCGTCGCGGGCGGAGGCGGGGCGACCGGCTCCCCCGCCGGGGCTGTGGTCTGCGGGCTCGAAGGTCTCGTCGTCGTCATTTCACCGTTCCGTCGTCGTCGAGGTGGAGGGTGCGGGTGCCCGGCGACAGGTCCAGGTCGACGGAGTGGAGGGCCCCCGTGGTGGACCGCCAGGTGACGGTGACCGGAAGCGATCCGGTCTCGGGCGCGGCCAGGTGCAGTTCCTCGGCGGAGACACCGGTGTGGCCGTTGGAGGGGAAGAGCTGGCGGGTCTGGGCGGGAGAGCCGCCGTCGCGGACGGTCACCGTCGCGCCGATCGCGGGCCGCCACCGGTCCTCGGCCGCCGTGGCCGGGACGAGGGGGCGCAGCACGATTCCCGGCGCCGCCTCGGTGGAGTCGTTGAGCAGAACCGCGGAATCCTCCCACTGGTTGGCGACGACGGCGTCGAGCAGGCCATCGCCGTTGACGTCGCCCAGGGCGATGGCACGGGAGACATCGGTGGTGTCCAGGCCCAACGGGGCGGCCAGGTCGGCGTAACGGCCGTCGGCACCGCGGACCCAGAAGGGGTTGTGCTCGTGCCCGGACAGGTCGTCACCCTCGCGGAAGACGGGCCAGGCCCACGGGTACCGCAGCAGTTCGTCGTTGCCCATGGCCAGTTCCTGGAGCTGGGGCCAGCGGTCGACGTCCCCCTTGAGGAAGCCGGTGGCCTGCATCAGCTCGTCGACACCGTCGTTGTCGAAGTCCCCGGCCTTGACGTCCCAGGCCCAACCGCCCCGGGACAGTCCCAGACTCTCGCTGTCCTGACGGTAGGGGACGCGCCCTTCCAGCAGATCGGCGCCGTCGCCGTCGGGAACGAACGCGAAGTTGCTCTCGTGCAGCGCGTAGGGGGTGGTGATGTTGCTGACCACGATGGTGGGCAGGGCGGCGCCGTCGGTGTAGGTGAAGGTCACTCCCATGCCCTTGTAGGAATCGTTGCCGAGCACGCCGGACTTGGGGGTGACGAGGTCGCGATCGCCTCGGACCACTTCCAACGACACGTCACCGGGGGTGGAGCGGTTGACCAGGAGGTGATCGTTGCCGAAGTCGTTGGCGATGTAGACGTCGGGCGCCCCGTTCCCGGTCAGGTCCTGAAGGCCGGTCGCCAGGGTCCACCCCGTGACCGCCTCCTCCGGCAGGGCGGTACCGGCGTCGATGATCCGCGGCGGGGTGTCCGGGGTGCCCGTGGGTTCGGTGAGCAGGAGCCGGTTGCGGCCCGCGTTGCTCGCCAGCCCCATGCCGTCCTGCATCTGCATGCGGGTCTCGTCGTCGGCCTCGGGGTCCAGGACACGGGCGCCGTCGGGGAAGTAGTTGCCGACCAGGAGGTCCAGATGACCGGACCCGTCGATGTCGGCCGCGTTGAGGGTGGTGGTGTTCCACACCTGCATCGGCTGCACGAGTTCGTGGGCGGTGAACCAGGAGGCGGTGGGCGCGGAACCGTCGCCCGGACCCGCGGTGTTGAGGAACAGGACCGGCGAGCGCCCCCAGTAGTGGACGATGAGGTCCATGTCGCCGTCCTCGTCGAGGTCGGCCGGGGTGCATCCCATGGGTGCCATCGTCCGGTCGTAGGGCAGGTCCACGGGCCGGAGTTCGACCGGCGGGTACTCCTCGGTGTCCGAGCCGGGGACGGCCCTGATGGTGACGCCGTCGTCGCGCGGATCCACCAGGCAGGCGTCGGCGGACCGGCCGTTCCCACGCAGGTCGGTGAGGGAGACCGCCGCGCCGACCGCCGATATCCATCCCGCGAAGTGCTCCAGGTCGGGTGCCACCTCGCGGCGGTGCGCGGCGTCGGACGGCTCCTCGTTGAGGCTGAGCCGTGAGAAGGAGAACGCGGCCGCGCGGTCGGCGGCCTCCGCTTCGTCGGGGGTCGGCCGCTGGGTGAGGACGGCGAGGGTACCGAGGAGGACGAGGGCCACGACGACCCTCAGCGCGTGGAACGGTGACCGCATCGGCGCTCCTTTCGAGAACGGACTCCGGACATCGCCCCATCGTGTGTCGCGGATGAGACCCCGTCCTCTTCCGTCTTGCTGTTCGATCGGGGTTGAGCACGAATGGAGAAGGGCGATCGAGGAGAAGGAGGAGGGCAACCCGGGAGAAGAGGCGCCGGTCTAGGCTGGTGCGGCGAACAGCGAACGCGAGGTGGAGGGACGCCCATGGCGGAGCCGATCGACCGTTCCCGGAACGCGCCCCCCGACCTGCTGCGGGTCCGCGGCGCGCGCGTGCACAACCTGCGCGACCTGGACGTCGACCTGCCGCACCGCGCGTTGGTGGTGGTGACCGGGGTTTCGGGCTCGGGCAAGAGCTCGTTGGTCCACGGGACGGTGTACGCCGAGGCCCAGCGACGGCACCTGCAACCGCTGTCGGCGTTCACCCGCCGGTTGGTGGGCGGCTCGATGCGCCCGGACGTGGACTCGGTCTCAGGGGTGTGCGCCTCGGTCGCGGTCGCCCAGACGCGGGCGGCGACCAACCCGCGGTCGACGGTGGGGACCGCCACGAACACGCACGACCATCTGCGGTCGCTGTTCGCGGTGTTGGGCTCCCCGGACGGCTCCGCGGACGTTCCGGAGATGACGGCCCGCGCGTTCTCGTTCAACTCGTCGGCGCACGCCTGCCCGACCTGTGAAGGGCTGGGCACCTCCCTTCACGGGGATCCCGCGCTGGTCGTGGACGATCCGTCCCGCTCCCTGCGGGACGGGGTCCTGCGCCCCTGGCGGGACCGGCGGACGACGGTGGAACACGAGTTGTCGCTGCGGTTCGCCGAGTCGTTGGGCGCGGATCCGGACCGCCCCTGGTCGTCGTTGGACCCCGGGGTGCGACACCGGATGCTGCACGAGAAGGGCGCCGAACTGCGGGCGGAACTCACCATTCGCGGCCAGGCGCGTGTGCGCGACACCCGGTACGTGGGAGTGCTGCCGTGGTTGGCCCTGTCCCTGCGCGACGCCTCGGGCGAGGCCGCTCGGGCGCGCGCCACCGCGTTCATGAGCACCTCGGTGTGCCCGGACTGCCGTGGCGGCCGCCTCTCGTCCGCGCAGTTGTCGGTGCTGGTGGCCGGCCGGAACATCGCCGACGTGTGCCGGATGGAGATCGCCGACGCGCTGGCGTGGACCGACGAGCTGGCGGCGACGACGGCGGGAGATCCGCGCGCCGCGCTGGGCGTCGCCGAGATCCGCGGTCGACTGGACGACCTGGTACGGGTGGGCGTGGGGTACCTGACCCTGGACCGTCCCGTGCCGACCCTGTCCGGCGGCGAGGCCCAACGGGTACGGCTGGCCACCCATCTGGGCATGGAGATGTTCGGCCTCATGTACGTGTTCGACGAGCCCTCCGCGGGTCTGCACCCGCGCGACACCGGCCGCCTGTTGGACGCCCTGCGCTCCCTGCGGGACCAGGGCAACACCGTGCTGGTGGTGGAGCACGACCTGGACGTGATCGCCGCGGCGGACTGGGTGATCGAGATCGGCCCCGGTCCGGGCGTCCACGGGGGGAGGTTGATCCACTCGGGTCCGGCGGCGGAGTTGGCGTCGGTCGCGGAGTCGGTGACGGCACCGTACCTGTCCGCCCCGAACGGCGAGGGAGCGCGGCCGCGGTCCGCGGAGGATCCGGGGTGGACCTTCGCCGAGTTCACCGGGGCGGAGGGCAACAACCTGCGCTCGGTGTCGGTGCGTTTCCCCATGAACGCCATGACCTGTGTGACCGGGGTGTCGGGAGCCGGCAAGAGCTCGTTGGTGACCCACGTGCTGGAACCGGCGCTGGCGGCCGCCGCCGGCGCCGACGACCGGCCCGCGCCGCGATGCTCCTCGGTGTCGGGTCTGGAGGGTGTGACCGGCCTGGTGACCGTCGGTCAGGCACCCATCGGCAGGACCCCCCGTTCCAACGCGGTCACCTATCTGGGGGTGTTCGACCGGCTGCGGAAGATGTTCGCGGCGACCCCGGAGGCCGCCGACGCCGGGCTCGGCCCGGGGGACTTCTCGTTCAACAACGCCGGTGGGCGTTGTCCCGCGTGCGAGGGGGCGGGGGTCGTGCAGGTGGAGATGTTCTTCCTGCCCGACGTGGAATTGCCCTGTGAGACCTGTGACGGGGCCCGGTTCTCACGGGAACCGCTGCGCGCCCGCGTGCGCGGGTTGAACATCTCCGAGGTGCTGGGGTTGACCGCCGAGCGCGCGGCCGAGGTGTTCTCCGACGTCAAGGGCGTGAGCGGACCGCTCCGGTCGCTGGTCGACGTGGGTTTGGGCTATCTCCTGCTGGGCCAACCGGCCACGACCCTGTCGGGTGGGGAGGCGCAGCGACTCAAACTCGCCCGGGAGTTGTCCGGTGACACGGTCCCCGGGACGGTGTACCTGCTGGACGAACCCACCTACGGGTTGCACGCGGCCGACGTCGCCCGTCTGAACACCGTGCTGCGCAGGCTCGTGGAGCGCGGGGGGACGGTCGTGGCGGTCACCCATCACGCGGCCGTCATGGTCGCCGCCGACTGGATCGTGGAACTCGGTGACGAGGGCGGGGCCGGGGGCGGCAAGGTGGTCTCCCAGGGTGTGCCGGCCCGGGTGGCCCGCCAGGACACGCACACCGGCCGCGTCCTGGCCCGATGGCTGTGACGTCTTCGCCCCCCGGGCACGGCGTCGTCCCGCCCCCGGGGGTCGGGGGCGGGACGACGGCCGGCGGTCACACCGGTGACCTGCGTATGGAGCGCACCCCGACGAAGAGCCCGAGGGCCGCCACGAGCACGGCCGCCACGACGCCCCATCCCACCTCGGCGGTGAGGATGTGCCCGGCGAACAGCGCCCGCTCCGCGTCGACCACGTAGGTGAGCGGGTTGAACGAGGCGACCGTCGCCAGCCAGCCGGGGCCGGCGTCGACCGGCAACAGGATGCCGGAGAGGATGAGCACGGGGAACAGCAGGGTCTGCTGGATGCCCCAGAAGGCCCACTCCTGGTGGCGCACGGCGATGGCCAACGCGTAGGACAGCGCGCCCAGGCCGATGCCGAGCACGCCGAGCAGGAGGACACCCAGGACGGTGCCGAGCGGATCGGACGAGAATCCGAACGGCATGGCCACCAGGACGATCACCAGGGCCTGGATCACCAGTGGCGCGAACTCCTTCAGGGCGCGGCCGATGAGCATGGATCCACGGGTCAGCGGGGTGACCAGAAGGCGTTCGTGGGCGCCGGTCTGGATCTCGGTGAGCAGGTTGGACCCCATGGTCGAGGTGCCGACGAGGCTGATCATCACCACGATGCCGGGCACGAACCACTGGAGCGCGTTCCCGCCGCCGAAGGCGGACTCGTCGACGGCTCCGGCGAGCAGCGGGCCGAACAGGCCCAGGAACACCAGCGGTTGGATGAGACTGACCACGAGGAAGAGCGGGCCGCGGATGATGGGGCGCAGCTCGCGGACCGTGACGGTCGCGATGTCGGAGAGGGATTTCATGGATCGGTCGCCTTCGGCCGTCACGCCGTCACCTCCGGTTCGCCGTGGTACCGGTCGCCTTCGCGCAGGGAGCGGCCGGTCAATTCGAGGAACACATCGTTGAGCGTGGGTTCGGTCAGGACGAGACGGCGCACGGTCGTCCCCTCGGCGTCCAGGGAGCGCAACAGCAGGGGGACGACGGTGTCGCCGCCGTCGACGCGCAGGTGCACGGTGGCGCCGTCGACGCCGACATCGCGGGCGGTCGTCGTGTCCTCGACGGTCTTGGCGGCGCGCACGGCCTCGTCGGCGGCGTCGAAGTCCAGGGCCACGCGGTGTCCGACGTGATCGCGCTTGAGACGGGCCGCGGTGTCGTCGGCGATGACGCGTCCGTGGTCGATGACCAGGACCCGTTCGGCGTGCTCGTCGGCCTCCTCCAGGTAGTGGGTGGTGAGCAGGATCGTGGTGTTGAAGGTCCGGCGCAGGCCGTCGACGTGCTCCCAGAGGTGGGCGCGATGGTGGGGGTCCAGCCCTGTCGTGGGTTCGTCGAGGAAGAGCATCGGCGGGCGCGGTACCAGGCCCAGGGCGATGTCGACCCGGCGGCGCTGACCGCCGGACAGTGAGCGGACGGGGCGGGTGAGGAGGTCGCCCAGTTCGAGGAGTTCCACCAGTTCGGCGACGTTGGCGCGGATGTCGGCCCGGGGCAGCCCGTAGGCGCGCCCCTGCGCGTGCAGTTCGTCGTCCACCCGCTGTTCGTGGGCCGCGCCGTTGCCCTGACCGACGAAACCGATCCTGCGGCGGACCCCCGTGGGGTCGGCGACCACGTCGATCCCGGCGACGGAGGCACTGCCGGAGGTGGGTGGGACCAGCCCGGTCAGGACGCGCAGAGCGGTCGATTTACCCGCACCGTTGGGTCCGAGCAGGGCCACCAGCTCCCCCTCCGCGACCGAGAAGGAGACGTCCTTCAGGGCGTCGACATGCTCGTTCCGGCGTACCCGGAACCGGCACCCCAGTCCCTTGACGCTGATCATGGTCCTCCAAACAATCGTGGGCGCGACACGTCGTACCGCGCACGGCGGAAAGGTCAGGCGCGCTTGATGCGGTTGGCCGACCAACCGTCGTCGAGGGACACGCCGTAGACCGCCTTCCAGCCGACCTCGACCGCCTCGTCCATGACGATGGTCCTGTTGAGCTCCCGTTTCGTACCGCCCTTGGGGTAGGAGAGCCAGACCACCGTCGTGTCGGGGACGTCGGGCAGCCGTTCGGTGAGGTTCTTGCGCAGTTCCTCCAAGGTGGTCGAGAAGAGGTGGAGCAGATCGGGTGCGGCCTCGGGCTCGTCGGTGACGGTCGCCGCGGCCGGTAGTTCACCGAGGATGTCGAGGTAGTCCTCCGGCGCGTTGTGCGCGACGACGACGAATCCCGGTTTGATCCCCAGTTTCGCGGCTCCGCTTTTCTCCGCCATGAATTCCTCCCATGTTTCGTTCCCCATATTGGTGCGCGAGTGCGCTCGATAAGGGGTGGCACCCGCACAGTACCCGGTGACCGACACGATACGCGGTGTACGTCTTCTCATGGATTGCTGACTTTCCTCCAAGCCTTTAGATAAGGCTCTGAACAGGCTTTTCTTCGCCTCCCTCAGCCCCGCAAGTTGAGAGAAGGAGCGTTCGACGGACCGGGCTTAATGTCAAGAAGAATCCCGGCTTGTCCCGAACGAGGCAGGGAAAGGAGCACCATGAGCGAGACGACCAGACCAGAAGTCGTGGACGGTATCCGGCGATGGGTGAGGGAGGTCTTCAACGAGCACCGCGTCGATCGCGTCGAAACGTTGAAGGTCGCCGACTACGTCGACTGGAACCCCTACCCGGGGCAGGACGTCGCCCTGAACGGGTTCAAAGGCGTGCTGGAGGAATTCCTGGAGTCGTTCCCGGACTTCCGTTACGACGTCGACGAGGAGCTGTTCGAAGGCGACAGCGTGGTGTGCGTCGGCAAGTGGTACGGCACCATGCAGAACGAGTTCATGGGGCTGCCGGCCTCGGGCGAACTCATCACCGCGCGGCGCACCGACGCGGTACGGTTCCACGGCGACAAGATGACCGAACGCTGGGGCGTGGGCAACGAGCTGCGGATGTTGCGCTTCCTCGGCGTCATCGGCACCGGCCCCGAGGTCACGGCGGTCGAGACCTTCGAGGAGACGGCGCGGGCGTACCTGGACGCCGTGCTGGGCCGGTTCGACCTGGCGGCCCTGGACGCCCTGGTGGACATCGACGCGGTGTCGGACGCGGCGGGCTCCCTGGTCCACCTGTGCGTCGTCGGCGCCTTGGACGGATACGCGGTCGACGTGGAGCGGCTGGGTATCGACGGCGACACGGCGACGGCCGAGGTGACCGTGCGCGGCACGTTCGCCAGGCCGATGTGGCGGACCGCGCCCACGGGCGCCGAGGTCGCGCTGCCGTTGACCGTCACGCTGCACGGTTCGGGCACGACCATCACGTCCGTGACCCTGGCCTACGACCTGGAGGCGATGGCCTCGGCTCTGGGCGCTCCGGAGGGCGAGGGCGTCGTCGAGGTCACCACTCCCACCGGCACCACCGGTGACGGCAAGTTCGTGCTGCGCGCGTTCGTCAACGAGGTCCTCAACGGACGCGACGTGTCGGCGGTGGGGCGGTTGATCGCCCCGGAAGCCACCGACCTGCACCAGGAGACCGTCACCATGGCGGCGTTCCTGCACGCCTTCCCGGACTACCGGTTCAGCGTGGAGCGCGTGATCATCGACGGTGACCGGGCGTCGCTGCTGGCCGCCTTCGCCGGCACGCACCGGAGGGCCCTGATGGGCCACGACGCGACGGGCACCGCCGCGATCACCCGGTCCATCGACGTCTTCACCGTCACCGACGGGCGCCTGTCGGACATCATCTACGGGTTCGACATGTACTCGTTGCTGACGCGCCTGGAGATCTTCCCCGAGAAGGGCCGCTACCCCGGCGTCGCGGCCGGTTGACCCGACCAGGGGAACATGTGGACGCGAAGATCGCGGACGGCCGCAGGACGGCCCGGGAACCCCTCCTGGACCTGAACGAGATCCAGGGCAACATCCTGGTGCCGTTCGGCGGCCCCGTCCAACACCACCTCTACCTGCGGCTGACCGGGAACCCTCACCGGTGGCTGGCGCGTGTCGTCCCCCGGGTCACCTCCACCAGGGCCCTCATGGACCTGCGGGCGGGGGGCGGTGGGGGGACCTCCGTCGGAGTGTCGTTCTCCGCCTCCGGGCTGCGGATGCTGGGACTGCGCCCCGACACCCTGTTGGACGTGCCCTTCCAGGACGGTCTGGCCGCTCGTTCGTCGTTGCTGGGCGACCCCGTGGATCCGGCCGACCCCGGACACGCGGGGAACTGGCCGGTGGGCGGACCCGGAACGACGGCGGACGCGCTCCTGGTGGTGCGCGCCGCCGACGACGGGGCCGCCGCCGCGCTGGCGGATCGGCTGACGGCCGGCCCGGGGGGACCGCGCGTCCTGCATCGGGACCGGTGCGCGTCGCTGGCCGGCGAGGGGCACCGGTACGAACGGGAGCACTTCGGCTACCGGGACCCGGTGTCCCAGCCCGCCGTCCGGGGGGTGGCCGCAGACACGGGGGAACCGTTGTCGCCGGTCACCGACCCCGAGCGGCCCGAGGAGGCCCTGCCGGGACAGCGACGGTTGTGGCCGGGCGAGTTCGTCTTCGGACACCCCGGGCAGGATCCGCTGCTGTCGGACACGCCCGGACCGGTGGTCTCGGGAGGACCGGATTGGACCGTCAACGGTTCCCTGTTGGTGACGCGGCGCTACCGCCAGGACGTCGACTCCTTCTTCGCCTTCGCCGATCGGGCCGCGGCCGAACTGGCCCGCAGGGGATTCCCGGGGTGGTCGCCGGACGCGATCTCGTCCCGGTTGTTCGGACGCTGGCGCGACGGGACCCCGGTGAGCCTGCGGCCGAACGGCCCCGATCCACGGGTGTCGTCCTGCCCGTTGTCGGACAACGACTTCGGGTTCACCGCCGAACGCGGCCCCGTGGACGACACCCGGGGCTGGCGCGTCCCGGTCGGCGCGCACATCCGCAAGGCCTACCCCCGTGACCACGAGACCGACCTGGAGACCACGGCCGCGATCGAGACGCACCGGCTGTTGCGCCGCGGCATGCCCTACGCCGATCGGGGGGAGCGGGGGATGGCGTTCGCCTGCTACCAGACATCGCTGGAACGGCAATTCGAGTTCGTCGTGCGCTCCTGGCTGAACAACCCCTACCAGCAGCACGAAGGCGACAACCACGACCCGATCGTCGGCCGGCCCCACCGCCCCCTGGGCGATCGGGTCCCGCGCGAGTTCGTCCTGCGCATGCCCTCCGGGGACTCCGAGGGGACCCTGGTGCGCCTGCCGATGCCGGAGCCCTTCACCGCCCCCCGCGGCGGTGGCTACTTCTTCACCCCCTCGCTGTCCGCCCTGCGGGCTCTGACCCGTTGACCCACCCAGGGAGAACACGATGACCGTCCCCCTGTCCCCCGTCTCCATGGACGTCGACGTCCCGTCCCGCACACTGGCCCTCTCCTTCCCCTTCGACACGGCGCCGGAGCGGGTCTGGTCCGCGCTGACCGACCTCGCGTCGGTCGGCGCCTGGCTCGCCCCGGCCGTCGCCGAGGGGACCGACAGGTACGTCCTGACCTTCGACCACGAGGGGCACGTCCACGACAAGGTCTTCGAGGTGGCCGAGTGCGTCCCGGGACGGACGCTGACCGGTGTGCTGCACGATCCGGGCCATCCCGACTCGGTGCTGAGCGCCCGGATCGGGAAGGGAACGTTCACGCTCACCCACACCGACGTGTCCGAGGCCCTCATCGAGGGGTACAGCGCCGGCTGGCCGTACTACCTGGGCAGACTGGCGGGCCTCCTGGCGGAGGACGACGGGGCGACGGGATCCGCGTCGTGAGGGGCACCGCCGCGCGCACGGTCGTCATCCTGGGCCGCTCGCTGTACGCCGGCGCCCGGTGCCTGCCCCATCTGGTGCGTCGGCGCTCGTCCCCCGAGACCGCGGAACGCTCCGACGAACGGGTGGGGAGACTGGTCTCCGACCTGTGCGCGGACCTGGGACCGGCGTTCGTGAAACTGGGTCAACTGGTGTCGACCCGGGAGGACCTGCTCCCCCGGGGGTTGTGCCGCGTCATGCGCGATCGCCTGGCGCTGGGGTACGGGCTCGAAGGCGCCCGCCGCGGCGGGCCCCGGCGCTCGGGCAGCATCGCCGTGGTGGAACGACGCACCGGCCCTTCGGGGGACCTCGCCGTGAAGACCTGCCGTCCCGGTGTCCGCGAACGGTTGGAGACGGATCTGGCCGTGGTGGAGGCGACGGCGCGTGCCGTGGCACGGCTGCCCTTCTGCCGGGGGATGCCCGTGGTGGCCCTGACCGAGGACTTCTGCGCCGTGGTGCGTCGGCAGACCGATCTGGCGGCCGAGCGCGCGGCGCTGGAACGGTTCGCCTCTCTGGAGGACCGTTATCCGGTGGTCTTCCCCCGCCCCGTGGGCGTGCCCGGGGACCGCGACACCCTGCTCATGGAGTGGATCCCCGGGCAGGAGGAGGGGGGCCGGCACCACCCGGGACCCCAGGGTGGCCGACTGCTGTTGACCCTGGTCTTCGAGATGCTCTTCACCACGGGCGAGATCCACTGTGACCTGCACCCCGGGAACTGGTGGTTCCTGGAGGACGGCCGTCTGGCCGTGGTCGACGGCGGTTTCACGTACACGCTGGACCGGGCGACCCAGGAGCACTTCACGGAGTTCTTCCTGGGCATGGCGGCGGGCAACGCCGAGGTCTGCGCCGACCACGCCCTGGCCGTGAGCATGGGACCGGTGTCGGCCGAGGACGAGAAGGGGTTCCGTCGTGAACTGGAGCGACTCATCACGGAGGTCCACGGGATGACGGCCGGGGCGTTCAGTCTGACCGCGTTCATCGCCGACTTCTTCATGATCCAGCGCCGCTACAACGCCTACTCGCGCACCTCGTTCGTCTTCCCGCTGGTGGCCCTGCTCGCGGTGGAGGGACAGGTCAAACGGATGTGCCCGGACCTCAACTTCCAGGCGGTGGCGCACCCGGTCATCCTGCGCGGCCTCCTGGCCCGCAACCGCAAGCCCGTCTGGTGAGCGGCGGAGCGCACAGGTGCCGACCTCCCTTCGGACGGGCCCCGCGCTCCAGGGCGGCGGCTCCCACACCGCCGACCTGGTGTTCCGTGAACGCGCCTCCGGCGAGCGCGCGTTCCGTCGCGTCCCCGCGCGCACCGAGTTCGACGTCGGCCCCCGGTACGTCCGCGTGCGCACCGGGCGGCGGTGGTCCCCCGGCGACGGCGACCGGCTCCTGGCCGCGCTGGCGTGGGCCGAACGGTGGCGCGCGCCGTTGGAGGTGGTCGGGGACGGTCTGCCCCTGGGCGGGGTCCTGGCCGCGGCCGTCGCCGAGCGGCCGTGGCTACGGGTGAGGGTGAGATCGAACGGCGACCGTCCGCACGGCCCGGTCGACGCCACCTCCTGGGAACCGGTCACGGCGCCCCGGTGGCGGCCTCCCGTTCCGGGACCGGTGGTGATCACCGGTGGTCTGGGCGGCATCGGCCTGCGGTCGGCACGGGAGTTCGCGGTGCTCGGCCACCCGGTGGTCCTGGTGGACCGGACGGACGAGGGGGGACTTCCTGCGGAACGGGCCGAGGCCCTGGCCTCGGTGCGCGCGACGGCGCCCACGACGGTGGTGCGCGCGGAGCTGGACGGGGTCGACGCCCACGCCGTGCTGCGGACCCTGTCCTCGCCCGCCGTCCACCTGGTGCACGCGGCGGGCGAACTGGGCTTGCGACGGTGGGACCGATTGTCGGGAACGATGCTGGACCGGGCCGCCCGACGGCGTGGGGAACAGCTGGAACGGTGGGTGCGGGCGGCGGCCCGGGGTCCGCTGGCGAGCGTGCTCGTGCCGGGGTCCACGGAGAGCCGGGCGGCGCACCGGGGGTTCGGCGCCTACGCCCTGTCCCACGCGTGCTCTCGGGCGGCCGTCCGAGAGTTGGCGGAGTCCTTCCCCCGGGTGACGTTCACCGTGGCGGAGTGGACGCTGTGGAGCGAGGTGGGCATGGCCGCGGGTGTCGCCGGCCCCGGTCTTCGCGCCGCCGGTTTCGCGATCGTCCCGCCGGCGTGGGGGGCGCGCACGCTCGTCCGACTCCTGGGGCGTTCGGGGACCGAGGGAGAGGCGGGGGTGTACGCGCTGGGCGGGCCGCGCCTGTCGACGTCCTCGGGGGCGGTCGCGGTGGTGGGAGGTGTCGGGGGCGCGGCCAACCTCGACCCGGCGGACCCGGGGTCCACGCTGAACCGTGTGCTCCGGGGATGTCTTCCCGGCATCGGACACGCGCGGGTGGAGGCTCCGAGCGGGCACGGTGGCCCTCGCACGGTGCGGGCCCTGGTCGGTCCGGACGGTGTGCGGCTGTGGTCGTCGGATCCGGCGGACTGGCGGCCCGACGGAGGGTACGAGGCCCTGGTGCCGTTCTAGGAACCGGTGGCGACGCGAGAGCGGAGAGGAGGTCGGTGTGGAGGCGATCGAACGCGCGGTGCCGATGCCCGCGCCCCCGGAGCGGTTGTGGCGGGCGATGAGCACCCCCGCCGCGGTGGGCGACTGGTTGGGCGGGCTGGGTCCGGACGGCGTGCCGCACGGGTCCGACGGCACTCACGGTACGTGGATTCTGACCACGCCCTCGGTGGAGTACGTCCGTCTCCGGGTCCGTGAGGTCGGTCCGGGGCGGTCCATCACCCTGGACTGGTCCGAGTTCGGTGTCGAGGCCCCGAGTCGGATCCGGGTGGCGGTGGAGACGGGACCGGCCGGTTCGCTCCTGCGGATCAGGGAGGAGTTCCCCCATGCGCGTTCTGTGCCCCGTGTGGCGCGGGAGGTCTTCTGGGACGACTGTGTCGAACGGCTCCGCTTCTACCTGGCCGCGGAGGAGGGAGGCCAGGCGCCACCGGGAATCCGCTCCATCTCCCTCGGGGTGCGCGTCCCCGTGGGGACCTGGTTGCCCCTGCACCGGCGGAACCTCTTCCGATGGTTGCCCGTGAGCGGACCGGGTTACCCGCCGACGGCGTTCTACGTGGTCGACGACGCGGGCCCCTGGCGTTTCCCCATCCGCCGGGTCGAGGACTACTTCGACGAACGGCTCAGTCTGTTCGTCGACGTGGGCGACGGGGTGACGCGCGCCGTGGTGCGGACCCACCACGACGGCACCGGGGTGGTGTTGTCGATCCATCACTCTCAGTGGCCGATCGTATCGGGGGCCGAGAGTAGGATGACCCGGCTGCGCGACGTCTTCGAGATCACCTGGCGAGCGAGTCTGGAACAGGCCGTGAGAGCGGCCGGCTCTGAAGGAGGACGACATGGCCGCTGATGGGACCGGCAAGGACAACCCCGCCCAGCGTGAGGCGGTGCTGGCGGCCGTGGGCGCCATCCGCGAGGACCCGGCCGCCCCGCACCTGCTGGCCGATCTCGCGTCCTCTGGTTTCTACAGTCAGTTCCACTTCCATCGGATCTTCGCCAGGCACACGGGGACCACTCCGGGACGTTTTCTGACGGCGTTGCGGATGCAGGAGGCCAAACGCCTGTTGGCGGAGACCTCCGAGACGGTGATGAGCATCAGCGATCGGATCGGGTACCAGAGCATCGGTTCCTTCACCACGCAGTTCACCCGCCTCGTGGGGGTCTCCCCGGGAAGGTTCCGGGAACTGGTGGACGTCCTGGCGGGATACCGCATCACCGAGCCCGACCTGGAGCGGGCCCGGGCCACGGGGAGCCGCAGGGTGGACTGCCGACTGACGCTGTCCGGCACGGCCGGGACGCCGCTCACCGATCGGATCTCGTTCGTGGGCCTGTTCGACTCGGGTCTGCCCCAGGGCGGGCTGTCGGGGTTCGGAATCGTGCAGGGGGCCGCGGGCACGCTGTTGGAACAGCGTCCGGCGGCGGGACGGTCGGAGATGTTCCTGATGTCGCTGCCCGCCCACTCCCCCCTGGTCGACCTGGCCGTGGGCGGCGACGAGGACATGCTGGTCAGCCGGGGACGCACGGCGGCCGGGAGCGGGACCGCCGCGCTGACCCTGAGAGCTCTCGACCCCTTGGACCCCCCGGTGGTGTCGGCCGCCCCGGCCGTCCACCTGCGCTCGTTCCTGGGCGGGTCCTCCCGTGGCCGGTGAACGACGCGGGAACGGTCAGAACCCGTCCTGGATCTCCACGGTGGGCATGAGGGAGCGCAGCGTCCCCTCGGCGACCATCAGCGCGGACAGCGGGAACACGAACTCCGCCCGCGAATGCACGCCGTAGCGGGTCTGCAACTCGAAGATCCCGTTGCCGAACTCCGCCATGGTGAACACGCCCCCGTCACCGCCGTGCGCCCGGACGTGGCGTTCCATCGCCTCGACGAACTCACCCCGGCGCCGTTCGTCGGCGTCCGGCGCGCTGTCGAAGACGATCTCCCCGCAGGTACGCCCGTCGCCGATGGCGATGGCACGGAAGAAGCGGTCCAGGCTCTCCCTGGTGTGCTCCGAGACCCGTACCGCGTACCCGGCGTCCAAGAGCACGACCCGGCCGTTCCCGTGAACGTAGAGGTTGCCCGGATGCAGGTCGCAGTGGACGAAACCGTCCTCGAACACCATGCGCCGCACGGCGCGCAGGGCACGGCGCGCCGCGACCGCCTGCGCGGTGGGCGGGACCCGGGCGCCCAGACCGGGGACGTACCGGGTGACCAGTACGCTCGATCCGCACAGATCCGGGTACAGGGCGGGGACGTCGACCCCGGGCAGGCGGGCCAGGTTCGCGGCCAGAACGCGGTGGTTCTCCGCCTCGGCGATGTAATCGGTCTGGGCCATGATCACGTCGGCGACGTAGTCGACCAGGTCCGCCAGTGGCCGGCCACCGGTGCGGTCCCAACGGACCGCCAACGACGCGGCGGCCCGCAGCAGCCTCAGGTCGGCCGCCATGAGCCGGTCCACGCCCGGACGGCGCAGTTTGACCGCGACCCGTTCGGAACCGACGGCCCCCCGGTAGACGCAACCGACGGTGCCCGAACCGAGCAGGATCCCGGTGACCTCGACGTCGGCCAGAGCCGGCACCTCGTCCCGCGCTCTCCGGAGGGCGACCGCGCGTTCGGCGGCGGACATGGGTCGGGCCCGATCGTGCAGCACGCCCAGGGCGTCCGCCCAGATCGGGCCGATCATGTCGCGCCGGGATCCGATGAGCTGCCCGGCCTTGGCCGCCGTCGGCCCCAAGCGCTGGAGGCCGACGGCCACGGAGGTCGCCACGCCGCGCCGGGCGCCCGCGGCGCCTCCACCCGGCAGGCCGGCGGCGGCCGCGACCGCGGCGGTGACGACCGTGCCCGCCCCGATCAGACCGAGCGCGCCCAGACGGCGGGCCGTCTCGAAGCGCGTCGGGGCGGGGCGCGCGACGCGGCCGGGGGTCACCTGCTCCACGCGTGCGGTCCCGGTCCGTCGGTCCCCGATCCCGGCGCCTCACCCGGGGGGCCGCCCATCAGCAGGACCAGCCGTCCGAAGGCCGACGCCCAGAAGGCGGTGAGCAGCGCCCGGTCCACCGGGGCCTCGGCGAGCTGCCCGAACCGTTCCCACCCGGAGTGGAACACCTGGAGGACGCTGCGTCCCAGGCCCGCCGGTTCGATCCACAGGTGCCCGTCGAGCGGGCCGGGCCACCCGAGGCGGTGGAGGGTGAACTCCAAGCGGGGCTGGAAGGAGGGGAAGCTCTGGTTGGCCTCGACGTGTCGGGTCACGGTCAGCGAGGCCGTACCGCTGGCGTCGCCGATGGTGAAGTCGACCCGGTCACCTTCGACGAGGGTGCCCGAACTGCGCCCGAGCCAGAACTGGAGGGCCGGTATCGAGGTCAGCGTCGACCAGGCCTCGAAGGTGCCGAGGGGCAGCTCGGTCTGGATGTAGGGTCCCATGCGCCGCCAGGGCCACCGCTGCCGGCGGCCGGTGCGCAGGTGTTCGGCGAGCTGGTCCAGGATGCCGGGCCAGCCCATGCCGTTCCAGGACCGCCAGTCCGAGGGCGGGTTGGTGGCGCGCTCGACGACGCGGACACGGACCACCCCGCCGGTCGGTTCGGAGAGTTCCCAGCGCACGGTGGTCGCGGGCCCCACCCCGACCCAGCGCCACAGGTGTTCCAACAGCGCACGGCCCTCGTGGGGGGGTTCGGCGGCGACGGTACGGCACCAGAAGAACTCGCCGTCGTTGAAGTCCAGCGCGCTCTCCCGACCCGGGGCGGCCCAGAACTCGTCCGCGTCGGCGAACCACTGGGCGATGGCGTAGGGATCGGTGAGGGCGTTCCACACGTCGTCGAGGCCGTGGCCCCGGATATGGATGTCGCTGACGAGTTCCTCCCAGCGACGGTGGGCGACCGGATGTCCCCCCGACGAGCCGAGGGGAGGGAATTCGAGGATCTCGTGGGTGAACTCGGGGCCGCCCGGCGGACCGGATTCCGGGCGGGGCCGCTCTTCGGGTGGTGCGACGGGTTCGACGGACACGGGGCTCTCCACTCTCGATGCGGGTCGGGGCGCGCGACGGTGGGTGGACGGGCCCCGCCCGTCCACCCACCGCGGTCGATCAGCTGAAGCGCTCGGGGGGCAGGTAGCCGCCCATGTTGAACTTCAGGCTGGTCAGGTAGGCCGTCGGCTCGTCCCAGGGGGTGCGGACGTCGTAGAGCGGGAGCATCCGGTAGATCTGCCCCTTGCCGGGGGCGCCGGCCGGTGGGATGGAACGGACGTCGTCGATGGTGAGGATGACGGGCTCGCGGTTGAACAACCGGGTGCCCAGTTTGGGGATGTCGAACATGCAGCCGACGGCCATCCGACAGGCCTTGGCGGCCGGCCCCTCCCCCGCGTAGGGGTCGAAGGGGGTGCGGATCTGCCCGGCGGAGAGGTACTCGGGGTTGAGGGTGACCGTGATGGTGCCCAGTTCCTCGGAGACACCGGTCATGTGCATCTCGATGAGGTTGGTGTAGACCTCGGCGTCGGCCCACTCCTCGTCGGTGGCCGGGGAGCGCACGACGCGCACGTAACCGTCGAACTCGACGTCGAACTCACCGACGCCGGGGATCGCGAAGGTGTCCCACGAGTGCAGGCCCAGGTTGTCGATACCGGGCTCGGGCGCCTTCCACTTGACGACGGGGGATCCCTCGTACAGATTCGGCACCCCCTCGGTCTCCACCGGGCGGCCGAGCAGGGTCTTCTTTTCGGACATGGACTTTCCTCACCTTTCCTGTGCAGGGAACCCGAAGGGCCCAACGGGCCCCGCGGGGTTCGTCAGACGCGGCCGGGGCGGTGGTCGGAGCAGGTGCGACCGGGCTCGTCGGGGATGCCGTCCTGGTCGCTGTCGAGCTCACCGTCCACGGTGCTGTACACATCGCGGGAGTTGAGGTCGATCTTCCCGTCGCCGTCCCAGTCGTTGAGCTTCCCCTTGAAGGTGCCGAGGATGAACACGTTGGTCTTCGGCCCGACCTCGGGGTCGTGGAGGGTGGACAGGATTCCGTTGCCCGGGGCCAGCATCTCGGTGATGTCCTTGCCGACCATGTTCTCGACGTCGGTGTAGCCCCACCCTTGGAAGCGACCGCGGACGTAGCGGATGGCCGATTCCCCGCGCACCTGGATGTCGGGGTCGAGGAACCAGGTGCCGAAGCGGGCGAAACCGATGTCGGTCTGGCGGGTACCCCGGCTCGGGTCCGCCGCGCGCCCCGAGTGGTAGAAGGTCCGGGGCACCTGGGACTCGAAGTAGAAGTTGCCCCGGTCGGCCCTGGTCCGGTCGGTGAACCCGCGGAACAGGTAGTTGTCCATGTGCCGGGTGCCGTCCTCGTACAGCCCGTCGATGGTCTTGGCCATCAGGAGCTGGCGTTCGCGCGTGGCGACGTTGGGGCAGGCGTGCGCCTGGCCGTAGACCCGGGCGAGGCCGCGCGGCCCGAGGGAGAGCTTGCCCCAGTGCCGGTTGGTGTCGTCCAGGCGGATGTACAGGTCGCAGTGGATGAGCAGGTAGATCGTCTCGTCGAAGGTGCGGCCCTCGGTGAAGACGGCCTCACGCGCGTCGAAGGCCGGGTCTCCGGTCCGCAGCTCGCTGAGGAAGAGCTTGGCCCACTCGGCGATCTCGGGGTCCGGGTCGTCCAGGAACCGGGACAGGGTGCTCATGGCGTGGGGGCCGCCGAGCTTCTCGATGGCCCACAGGGTGTCCCACCGGATCTCGCGGTCCTTCTCGGTGCGCACGACCTGTTCCAGCACCTCGAAGACGTCCGCGGGGTCGCGGTCGGCGTACTCGAAGACGGCCTGCTCACGGGCCACCGGGTCGGGGTGGGAGAGGGCGTCGCGGGCGAGTTCCTCGTCGGTGCGCGTGTCCAGGCGGACGGCGGCCTTGTTGAGGGCGTAGCCGAAGTCGCTCTGCCAGGCGGCGGGGTCACCGGCGACGAGGCGGGGGTCCATGCTGAGCGTCGTGCGGTAGGAGAAGTTGAGCGCGTCGCGCTGCTCACTGGCCAACTCGGTCAGGGGCGGCTGACCGGCCAGGCCCGCCTGGAGTTCGGCGTCCGCGGGGTCCGGCGGCGGTTGTTTGTGCGCCAGGTCGATCGCCATCTGTTCTCTCCTTTAACCAGCTAATGGGCACCGGGATTATGTTCACCACGATAGGTTCACCGGCCAACGAATTCCTTCTCGTGCATTGCTGGCCGTCCCGATAACACAATCTTCAATTGGCCGCAACACCCGGACACCGATCAATGCTCCAAGAATGCGGCCAGCAAGATCACACCACTAGGTGTGACTAATTAAACACAGAGAAGAGTCACCTTCGGGGCGAGGAGACCCCAAATGCAACAAGAGACACACCCGTACACACAAGAACAGTGAGAAGCACTCTGATCAGCGCGGAACCCAGAACCTCGCGCGGATGACGCCCCTCAGGGGCCGTTTTCGGACGTGACCTATCCGTGCGCACGACCCTCCCCATACCGAGGATTCAACGCTTGGCCACATTATCGCCGGCACCGAAAAGAGCAATACGGAAGACGTCGCCGGGCCAATCTTCGTACAAGATGATCGGATACACGGGAACATGCAGCGCCCCGGCGAACGCCACGACATCCCCACATGCCGTAGAGTCACGAGGAGCCATGGTGCGAGAATCGGTTTGCCAAGCAGTTTCTTTCATACGCAGACGCTATGCCGAGCCGATCACCTTGGCCGATATCGCAGCCGAGGTCTTTGTAAGCCCCTTCCACTTCTCCAGGCTGTTCACCCAGGAGGTCGGGATCTCTCCGGGCAGGTACCTCGGCGCGGTCCGCATGTTCGAGGCCAAGAGACGCCTGGTCGCCTCCTCGATGAACATCTGCGACATCGTGCACAGCGTCGGCTACAGCAGTGTGGGCACCTTCACCAGCAGGTTCACCCGCCTCGTGGGCATGTCGCCCAGGGAGTACCGCAAACCCGAGGTGGGGCGGTCGATGGTCGCGGTCTCCAAGGACTTCAACCGCATGCCCTCACCGGTCGAACTGGCCGGTTCCCCCGGGCCGGCGAGCCTCGACGGAGAACGGCACACCGGCAGCGTTCGCGGCATGATCGAACTGCCTCGCGCGATCCCCGACGGTCGGCTGCTGGTGGGCGTCTACGACACGATCGTGCCCCAGAACCGCCCCGTGGCCTACAGGTTCCTGCCCGCCACCGAGCGCGTCACCTTCACCCTCGGCAACGTCCCGGGCGGGGAATGGAGCCTCATGGCCCTGGCCATGAGAACGGGCGCCCCGGCCAACGCCGACGTACTGGTCGGCACCCTCCCCCACCGGCTCACGGTACGGAAGGGGATGAACACCTGGACCCGGATGTCGATGCGACGTTTGGCGTCGACCGACGTGCCCATGGCCATCAGCCTCGCCGACACCTCCTCCGACCACGTCCACGTGACGGCCCCCCTGGCCTGCGGCCGATGATCGCTCCAGGAGTCCTCGTGCACACCACCCTCGGGACGCTGCGCCGCCGCGTCCTCACGCCGAACACGACCCAGACCCTCGTCGAGACGCGCGGCTTCCACCAGGGGACCGCGACGGCCCGGGTCCTCATCGAGACCGTCGGCCGGTTCTTCCTGGTGGGCTACGGACACGCGGCGGAGACCGGCAGCCCCGAGGACACCGACCGCCGGCTGGCGGACGTTCCCGTGCGCTTCCGCGGATTCGCCCACGAGGGGGCGGCGATGGCGTTCACCGTCCTGGACGCCCTCACCCCGCGCGGGCGACGCGCCGCGGAGTACATGGCGGGACCGGGGCATCCCCACCTGTACATGGCCCATGTCGGCGTCGGCTGGGCCCTGGCCCGGCTTCCCCGGCCGCTCTGGCCGTCCGCGCACACCCTCGATCCGCTGCTCCGGTGGCTGGTCCTGGACGGCTACGGTTTCCACCAGGCCTACTTCCACACGGACCGGTTCGTGCGCCGGAGGGACCGCGACACCCGGCCGGCGCACTGGTCCGGCGACCCCGGCTACGCCGCACGGGCCATGGACCAAGGGATCGGGCGGGCGCTGTGGTTCGTCGCCTGCGCCGATCCCGGGCGCGTCGCCGACCTGGTGGAGTCCTTCCCCGAACGGCGCCGGGCCGACCTGTACAGCGGTGTGGGGCTGGCCGCCGTCTACGCCGGGGGCGCGGATCGCGAGGCTCTGGAGCGTCTGCGCGACCGGGCCGGAGCCCATCGGCGTTGGCTGGCCCAGGGCGCGGCCTTCGCCGCGGAGGCACGACTGCGCGCCGACCTCTCCGTGCCGCACGTGGGAGTCGCCGTCACCGCGCTGTGCGGTGCCTCCCCGGAATCGGCGGCGTGGTCGGCCCGGGAGACCCGACCCGCCGAGGGCCGAGGTCGCGAAGGCGTGCCGGGCTACGAGGTGTGGCGAACACGGTTGGCCGAACGGTGGGCCGTGTGAGCCCCAGACGCGCCGACCCCCGGACCCCGTCGGCCCTGGTCCACGCGGCCGCGCGCGTGCTCGCCTCCGAGGGCCCGTCGGCGCTGACCACCCGTCGACTCGCCCGGGAGGCCGGGTGTTCGACGATGGCCGTCTACACGAACTTCGACGGCATGACGGGGCTGGTCCGGGCGATGGTCCACGAGGGCTTCGCCCGGCTGTACGCGCGGTTCTCCCGTGTGCGGGCGACCGCGGACCCCGTGGCCGACCTGGCGCTGTACGGGCGGATCTACCGGGCGAGCGCGGTGGCCGACCCGCACCTGTACTCCGTGATGTTCGGTTCCTCCTCCCTGGCTGGGTTCTCCCTCTCGGACGACGATCGACAGCACGGCAGGTACACGATGGCCGGTGTGGTCGCCTGTACCGAACGGTGCATGCGGGCGGGGCGGTTCGACGACGGCGATCCGTTCCTGGTCGCCCACCACATGTGGACGACCGTGCACGGGGTGACCTCGCTGGAATTGGGCTCCTACCTGGTCGAACCCTACGGGGCCGATGACTGCTTCGAGTCCCTGTTGCCCGCCCTCATGGTGGGTGCCGGGGACGTCCGCGAGCGGGCCGTGGACTCGGTGGAGCTGTCGCGTTCCAGGTTCCAGCGCCCCGCCCCGGGCCCCCTCAGCTCGCCGTCCACGAAGAACAGGGGGTCGCTGTCGGCCCCCGCGACGGCGGTGAGCACCCTCCCGACCACGATGGAATGATCCCCGGCGTGATGGACGGTCTCCACCGCGCACTCCAGCCATCCCCGGGCACCCGCCAGCAGCGGAGCGCCCGTACGGGCCCCGCGGTACCAGGCCCACCGGTCGAACTGGACGGCGCCCGTGGGGCGGGAGCCGTCGGCGAAGTACCGGGCCAGAGCCGTCTGATCCGCCCCCAGCAGGGACACGCCGAACATCCCCCGGTCGTGGACCGTGGCGTGCAGACGTGCGTTGAGGGCGACGCAGCACAGGATCAGCGGGGGTTCCAGGGAGACCGACGTGAAGGCGTTGGCGGTCATCCCGTGCGGGGTGTCCCCTCCGGTCGTGAGCACGGTCACCCCGGTGGGAAAGCGCGCCATGACCGTGCGCAGGTCCACCATCAGACCACCACCCGAGCCGGGGCGAAGGGCGCCAGGGCGGCCCGCAGGACCTCGGGCACCCGGACCGGGACGACCGCGTCACCGTGACCGCGCATGCACACCACCCGCTGGTTCCCCCGGGCCACGGGGGTCTCCACGGCCCCGTTCACCCGCACGTAGTCGAAGGAGAAACCGATCTGCGTCTGGGTCAGCTCCTCCAGACGCATACGGACCGACAGGACGTCGAAGGCGGTGGTCTCGGCCAGGAAGTCGCAATCGACGCGGAGCGTGAAGAGCTTGAGGTCACCCCGGAGATCGTCCAGCACGGAAGGGGCGTGGTCGCGCAGGAACATCTCCCGGCAGCGCCCCTGCCAGCGCAGATAGTGCGCGTAGTACACGTTGCCGACCAGGTTGGTCTCCTCAAGGCTGACGATGTGCCGCATCTCGTAGTGGTCGGTCACGGGTTCGACTCCTTCGGCGAGGGGACTTCGGGGACACGGCCGACGGCGACCACCACGGGGTCCGCGCGACCCGCCAGGGTGGTGACACCGGTGGCGATCTCGGTCGCACCCGAGGTGAACACGACCCATCCGTCGGGATGGACGCGGTCCAGAACCACGGCACGCGTCGCGGTTCCGAGTTTGCGCAGACATTCCAGGGCCGCCCAGAGGCGGGTGGCCGACGTGTCCGCGTCCTCACCCGTCTCGGTCACCAGCAGGTCGGCCACGGCCAGGGCGTCGGGGCCGAGCAGGTCGGCCCGGGCGGTGCGGTCCCGCCCGACCACCTCCTCGATGTCGCAGCCCACGGGTGCGTCCGCGGCCACGGCCAGGGTCACTCCGGCTCCGTGGGAGACGGAGACGTGCGCTCCGTCGACCTCGGGCCGACCGTCCGGCCGGTGGCGCACGCGCACGGGTCGATCGAGACAACGTCGCAGGGCCGCGGCGGTCGCCTCCCCTCGGTCGGGGCCGGCGTCGGGCTCGACGGCGATCGACACCCCTTCCCCCAGGAACCGGGAGGCGCATCGTTCCATGTGCGGGCCGAGCAGCGGCGCGGGCCAGGGGCCGGCACCGCCGCGGACGCGCACCGCCTTCAGGCGCAGACCCTCCCACCGTTCGACGACCCGGCCCTCCGGGTCCGACAGCTCCACGTCGTAGACGTGCGCGTCCCCGTCCCTGGACCGTTCCGACGCCGCCAGCAGGAACGGGCCCTCGTCGTCGGTCCGGGCGGGCAGGAGGCGATCGACCCGCTCGGGCAGAAGGACCGCGTCGGGCACGCCGCTCTGGAGCGCGTGCATCGCGGTGTCGCGGACCCCGGGGTCCGCCAGGACCAGGTCCTGCGGCAGGTAAGGGGCGAACCACGGGACACCGGTGCCTCCGGAGACCTCGGCCACGGTGTGCCGCGCGCTCACGCGGCGATAGGCCGACAACCGTTGGAACCGCTTCCCCTGGAAGAGCAGGGAGCCGTAGAGTTCCGCGCCGGGGTCGATACGGACCCGTGGTGCGTCGGTACCGGGCACCAGGGGCCCCCGCTCGGGGCGATCGGCCGGGGACCACCGCAGGACCGACCGGAAGTGGTCGACGGCGAAGCCCGTATCCTCGCTGCGCACGACCACGTCCACCGTGCGGGTGTCACGGACCAGGGCGGCCACACGGATCACACATCTTCCGGAGGCGGACACGACGATCGGCCGCAGGAACTCCATGTCCTCGAAGACGGGGACACCGGTGTGTCCGCCGATCGCCGCTCCGACCTGGGCCATGGCCTCCATGCCGATGACCGCGGGCACCAGCGCGTCGCCGTCGAGCCGGTGATCGTCCAGATAGGGGTCGGTCGCGGTGGACGACTCCGTTTCGGTGACCAGTTCGGTGCCGGGGTGGTGGACCAGGATCCGCTCCAGGAAGCGTCCCAGGGGAAGGGCGGCCGGGGCGGGCAGGGTCGGTGGGGCGCCCAGCCGTCCGCAGACCACGATGACCGGTCCGGCGGAGGTGTCGGAGAGCAGGTCGCGCAACACCTCCAACCCCTCGTCGACGGAAATCGGTGTCACCCCTTCACGGGCGAGGGATTCGACGACCCCCATGCGCTCGCCCATACCGGAACCGGACCACACCGACCACTCGATCGCCAGGACCCTGGTGCGCGGATGGAGACGTCCGTACTCCTCGGCCAGGGCGCTCATCCGGTCGTTGGCGGCGGCGTAGTGGGCCTCTCCGCGCAGCCCCACCCGTCCGATGACGCTGCCGAAGGTGACCAGGAGACGGAGCCGGTCGGGGTCGATCGCCGCGAGCGCCGCCCGCAACCCGTCGACCTTGGGCGCCGAGGCGGCGGCCAGGTCCTCGGGGGTGAGCGAGCCGATCGGGGCGGGCTCGTTGCGTCCGGCACCGTGCAACAGGGCCGTGACGGTACCGAACGCGGCGGCGCGTTCGACCGCGGCGCGGACCTGATCGGGGTCGGTCACGTCCGCGCGTTCGTAGCGGTGGCGGACACCGGCGGCGGCCATCCGCTCCAGGTTCGCGGCCAGCTCGGGATCGGCCGCGGGGTCCGAACGCCCGAGCAGGAGCAGACCGACCCCATGGCGGAGAGCCAGGTCACGCGCGCACTCCGCGGTGATGCCCTTCCCTCCTCCGGTGACCAGGACCACGTCGTCGAAGCCGAGGGGAGGATCGGCCTCGGGGCGTTCCCGTCCGGGGAGGAGGGGGACCAGATCGGGGACGGTGCGCCCCTCCTCCGCGTAGCGGACCTCGGTGTAGGCGGTGGTGGCGACCGTGTCGGCGAGCACCGTCCCCGTCAGGCGATCGTGTGCGCCGGAATCGGTCCCGTCCGTATCGGCTTCGATGACCGTGACCGGCACCCGTGCCTCCAGGTGCAGGGTGCGGGCCAGACCGGAGACGATCGGCCCGGGTTGGACCACGACCAACCGGACTCCACGACCGGCCGCCTCCTGGGCCGCCGCCAGCGAGGCGGCCGGGTGGGCGGGGTCGGGGACCAAGAGGACGCCCTCCCCCACGCCGGCCCCGGCCAACGCCGCGCGCAGGGTCTCGGCGATCCGGTGCCCGCCGGGCGCGTACGACGACCAGTGGGCCGTGGTGGTGGACCGGGGGACACGGACGGGGGCGGGGTCGGGTGCGGTTCGCCGTCCGAGCCGGAAGGCCCGGACCCAGGGTCCGACGCCGGCCGCTTCGGACGTGGCTCCCGGATCGTCGCCCTCCCCCGTCGAGGCGTCGATGACGGCGGCCAGGTCCGCGAGGCTGGAGGTGGCGTGACCGCTGGTCGCCTCCAGCGGGGGCCGGCCCAGCATGCGGGCCACCTCGTTGGCGATCTGGCCGACGGTGATGGAACTCAGGTGGAGTTCGTCCAACGGCCGGGTGTGCGCGGTGACGGTCTCCAGTGGCAGTTCGACCCGGGCCGCGACCTGCCGACGGAGCAACAGGAGGGTATCGACATTCTCCGCCTCGGAAACGTCGAGGGCCGGCGCGGGTTCGGGGGTCCGGGACGGGGAGGTGCGCCCCAGCGGGCTGTCGGCCACCGTCTCACAAGGGTTGACGAGGAAATCGCGGGACTCGCGGAGAGGACGGATCAGGCGGCCCTCGAAGAGCCGACGGACGGCCAGCGGGGCGCCGAGGGCGAAGGCCGCGCCCAGGGCCTTCAACGTGGGCGACAGCGTGGGGGCGTCGGTGTCCACCGTCAGGGCGGGGACGTCGGGGGCGATCCGCTCCGCCGTCCGGGCCAGCACCCGTCCCGGACCGACCTCCAGGAAGAGGTCGGTGTCCGGCGCGATACGCGCGACGGCCTCACCGAACAGGACCGGGCGGGTCACCTGCTCGGACAGCAGGTCCGGGAGCGAGGCGTCCGGTCGGAGATCGGTACCGACCACGGTGGAGACCACGCGACGCGTCGGTGGGGTGAAGGGGATCCCGTCGAGCACGCTCCGCAGTCCGGGAACGGCCGGGGCGACCAGGGGGGAGTGGAAGGCGTGGGAGACCCGGAGGGGGGCGACGTCCAGGCCGCGGGCGCGGGCCCGGTCCCGTACGCGTCCGATGGCGGCGGCGGTGCCCGAGACCACGGTCTGCCCGGGTCCGTTGTGCGCGGCGACCACGGCTTCGGACTCCGGTTCGTCGGTCAGGAGGCGGGCCACGTGTTCGGTGTCCGCGGCGACGTGGAGCATGGCGCCGCCGGACCTCGCGGTCTCCGCCATGATCCGCCCGCGCGCGCGGGCCAGGGCCGACAGGCTCTCGGCGTCCATGGCACCCGCCCAGTACAGGGCGGTGAGTTCGCCCAGGCTGTGGCCGACCGCCGCCCGGGCGGTCACCCCGAGGTCCTCCATCAGCCCCAGGGCCGCCATGGAGCCGGCGACGATCCTGGGCTGGGCGATCTCCGTGGCGACCGGGTCCCCCTCGGGCAGCCGGGCCACGTCCAGCGTGTCCTCGACGCTCGGGAACCGACGGCGCAGGGCCCCCAGGCTCCCGTCGCCCGATCCCTGACCCGGCATCAGGAAGGTGATCCGGGGCGGCCCGGTCCGTTGGGAGAGGAAGACGCCCTCCCCGGGGGAGACGACCTCCTCCTCGCCTGCGTCGATCCGGGAGATCAGTGCCGTCACGGCGCGCGCGGCCGCGTGCGGCTCGGTGGCGACGACGGCGCAGCGCACCGGACCGCCGCCGAGCCCGTCGGCGGCCTCGGCGGCCAGATCGGTGAACTCCGCGTAGGAGAGGTGCGGGAGAAGGTCGGCCCAGGCGGTGAGTCGGGTGCGCAGGGCGGCCCGGTCCGGGGCGTCCGCGAGGAGCAGTTCGGCATCCTGGCGGCCCGCCACCAGGGCGCGGGTCCGGGCGTCGGGGGCGATCGGGGCGGGGTCTTCGACCGGGTCGGCGGCCTGGAGCGCGATGTGGGTGTTGATACCGCCGAACCCCATGGCGGAGACACCGGCGCGCAGCGGACGCCCTTGAGGCCAGGGTTCGGCCCGGACGGGCACGCGCAGGCGGGCGCCCTCCACGGTGAGCAGGGGATGCGGGGTGTGCTGGGCGGTACCGGGTGGGACGACCCGGTGGTGAACGGCCAGGGCCGCCTTGATGAGCCCGGCGACACCGGCGGCCGCCTTCGTGTGGCCGATGTTGGCCTTGACGCTGCCCAGGGCGGCCGGGGCTCCCGGGCCGCGCGCCGCGGACAGGGCGGCGATCTCCGTGGCGTCGCCGAGCGCGGTGCCCGTGCCGTGACCTTCGAAGTAACCGACCGTGGCCGGGGGGTATCCGGCCCGCGCGTAGGCGCGTTCCAGGGCGACGCGATGGCCCTCCTCCTCCGGCCGGGTGATACCCCCGGCCCCGTCGGAGGAGATCGCCCAACCGGTGATGAGGGCGTAGACACGGGCGTCGGCGGCGAGCGCGTCCTCCTCGCGCATCAACACGAGGACGCCCGAGCCCTCCCCCGGCCAGAAACCATTGGAGTCGCGGTCGTAGACGCGCATGTCGCCGGTGGCCAGGGCTCCGGTGCGGGCGAAGCCCACCAGTTCGAAGGGGTCCAGGGACAGGTCGACCCCCCCGACGAGGGCCACGTCCAGGTCTCCGTCGGTCAGTGCCCGGGCGGCGGTGACGACCGACAGCAGGGAGGAGGCACAGGCACCGTCGACGGTATGGCCGCCACCGCGGAGGTCGAAGTGGTTGCACACCCTTCCGGCGATGGTGTTGGACAGTCCACCGGCCAGGGTGTCCTCGTCCATCTCGGGGAAGGGCGCCTTGTAGGCCTCCTCCGCCTCGGTCAGCAGACGGGCCGTCTCGTCGTCGTCCCAGCCCCGTCGGCGCAGGACCTCGGCCAGGGTCCGGCGGACATAGGGCCAGCGCAGACGGAGGGAGTTGGCCCGGGAGAACTCACCGGTGAGGCTGTTGCCCAGAACGACTCCGGTGGTGCCCCGCGGCAGTCCTCGCCCCTCGGGGAACCCGGCGTCCGCCAGGGCACGGGCCGCGGTGTCCAAGGCGAGCCAATGGGTCATGTCCGTGGAACGGAAAGTGCTGCCCGCCACCCGGTAGGCGGCCCGGTCGAAATCGAATCCGCGCAGCAGGGCCGCCTTGTCGGAATGGAATCGATCGGAATCCGTCGGATCCGCGGACCGGTAATCCGCGAGGGAGAGCCGTTCGGGTGGGATGCGACGAAACGAGCGGCGCCCGGCCAGGACGTTCTCCCAGAGCTCGTCCGGGGTATCGGCGTCCGGGTAACGGCAGGCCATGCCGACGATGGCGATCCTGTCCATGCTGCCTCCGATGCATCGGGACGACTGCCACCCAGGATGACCAAAAGCGGAGAGGACATTCTTCTTTGTTTTTGCTCATGGCAATTTTATAACGCTGATATTTTTCACGGGAGTTTCCCGTGTCACGTCTTCATGGAAGAACGACGCCAACGGCCGACCCGGCACGGCCGGCCCGCCCTCCGAGGCGAAGACCTCGGAGACGCCACGCGACGCCCCCGGTGAACACGAAGAGCTTTCGTTCGATGACTTTCAGGCACTGGAGCCCCGTCGTTCATCCGGTGACCGACTGTGGACAGTGACAACATCACGAGTTCACTCGAACACCATGCGCAACATTTTGCACCCCTCCCGCTGGTGCGGGTCGCACGCATGGTGTTTACTCGCTAGTAACGTACCGGCCAGTAGGTTTCTTTTCGATGCCCTGTCCGGTCACGGCCCCCTACCCCCACCGGGCCGTTCGCGCCCGCTCCGTGAAGGTCACAACGAAGTCCAGGACAGCACCATGCGACCACTGAGATCGATCGCCTCGGCACTGGCCGTCGCGGTACTCGTCACATCCTGCTCCAACGGAGGAGACACGGATCAGGCGGCGGAGGAACGAGCCGCCGACGTCCGGGGGGTCACCGACGATGCCATCGTCATCGGCACGCACCAGCCGCTCACCGGGCCCGCCTCCCCCGGCTTCCGGCACGTGTCCACCGGTGCCAGGGCCGTGTTCAACTACATCAACGACAACGGCGGCATCCACGGGCGTCGGATCGAATACCAGGTCCAGGACGACGGCTTCGATCCGGCCCAGACCGTCGAGGTGACCCGCAGCCTGATCCACGATCAGGAGATCTTCGCGATGCTCGGCGGCCTGGGCACCCCCACCCACGAGGCCGTCATCGACGAGATCAACGAGGCCGGCGTGCCCGACCTCTTCGTCTCCTCCGGCGCCCTGTCCTGGGACCAGCCGGACGTCTACCCGTACAGCTACGGCTTCCAGGTGGACTACTCCAAGGAGGCCAAGATCCAGGGGAGGTTCATCGCCGAGAACTTCCCCGACGACAAGGTCGGCCTCCTCTACCAGAACGACGACGTCGGCCCCTCCTCCCAGGCCGGGCTGGAGCAGTACCTCACCGACGAGATCGTCACCTGGGAGTCCTACGACCCCGGGGTCCCCGAACTCGCCGGCCAGGTGGCCTCGCTCAAGAAGCAGAACGCCGACGTCGTGGTGTGCCACTGCATCCCCGCGTTCCTGGGGATGGCCATCCTGGAGGCGACCGCGATCGGCTACACGCCGCAGTGGATCGCCCCCAGCTTCGGCGGCGACGTGGAGATCGTCACCGGGCTCATCCAGGAGTACTCCGAGGGCACGGCGGCCGAGGACGTCCCGCCGGAGGTGTTCCTGGACGGTCTCATCGTCACCGCGTTCCTGCCGATGGCGGCTCAGCGCGACGATCCGTGGACCGAGTTCTTCCTGGAGATCCACGAGGAGTACAACGCCGACACCCCGTTCACCGACACCACCGTCTACGGCATGGTGCAGGCCGTCCTGCTCGCGCAGGTCCTCATGGAGACGGGTCCGGACCTGACCCGTTCGGGCCTGATCGAGACCCTCGGTTCGAGGGAGTGGACCGGACCGGGGCTGGTGCCCTTCGCCGCCACCGAGACCGACCACAGCGGTTACGGCGGCGTCATGGTGGTGCAGCATCACACCGGCGAGAAGCCCGAGGTCCTCCAGGAGCCCATGGTCACCGACAGCGACGGCGGAGAGATCCTGCCGTTCGAGATGGAACGCCCCTCCCCCGACGAGGTGGCGATCTTCGGCGGCGGCGGGTCCTGACCCGACACGGCGAGCGGGGGGATCACTCCCCCTCCGCCCGCCGTCCGCCGGCGCGCCGGCGGGAGCGGACCCACCACAGCAGGGCCGGCAGGGCCGCCAGTACGGCCCCGGCCACCGCGACCGGCAACCCCAGGTCCGTCCCCCCGGCTCCCAGCAGCACCATCGCGCCGGTCGCCGGGACACCGCCCGCGAACGTGCCCAGGGCGAAGGGCGCGACCCGCATCCGGGTGAGACCACACCCGTAGTTGACCGCCTGGTACGGGACGATCGGCAGCAGTCGCAGTTGCAGCACCGCGACGAACGCGTGCCGTTCGGCCACCGCGTCCAACCGCGACCGCACGCCCTCGGGCAGCAGACGGGCCACCGTTCCCCCGGCCGCGTAGCGGGCGACGGCGAACTGGGCCAGCGCCGCACCCACCCCTCCCGTCAGGGCCAACGGCATCCCCGCGCCGAGTCCGAAGAGCAGCCCCGCGGCGAGGTTCAGCGCGGGCCGGGGCACCAGCGCGAACACCGCGATCACGTACAGGACCAGGTAGGCGACGGGGGCGGCCGGCCCGGCCGCCTCGATCCAGGCCCGCACCCGCGCGGGGTCGGGCCCGTACACCAGGGCGGCGATCAGCACCGCGGCCCACACCGCCACGACCGCCGCCCGCGCCCACCTTCCCCGTTCGTTCACCAGGACGGCCCCGGCACGGTACGGGCCGGTCGGACCCGCTCCGAACACGGGAAGGGCACCCTGTCGGGGATGACCGTCGACGACGCCGCGGACGCAGACCGGCGCCTGAAGGAGCAGCCGGACGGCGAGCCCTCCGGAGCCCCGACGAACCCGGTCCGGAAGTCTCCGGTCCGGCGGTCCTGCGACACCTCGCACGAGGAGGTCGTTCCCTCGTGTCGGGGCATCAGCCCTTCGCTTCGGGGTCGGCGGGGATCCGAAGAACGAACAGGGCGCCGCCGAGCAGATCACTGTGACCGGCGATGAGCGTGCCCCCGTAGGCCCGCACGATCTCCCGGGAGATGGGCAGACCCAGACCGCTGCCCCCCGGATCGAGTTCGCGCGATTCGCGCAATCGGGCGAACCGTTCGAAGACGCGCTCGCGATCGGCCTCGGGGATGCCCGACCCGTCGTCGTGCACCTCCACCACCGCGTCCTCCCCGTCGCGATCCACGACGATGTCGATCCGCGAGTGGGCGTGCCGCTCGGCGTTGGCGACCAGATTGGTCAGCACCCGGGTCATCCGCAGCCGATCCACGCGCACCGGGGCCGCGCGCTGTGCGTGGACGTGCAGGTCGACGACCTCGTTGCGGTCACCGAACTCCTTGCCGACGAGATCGGAGAGGTCGACGCGTTGACGCACGGCCGCGACGTCGCTGTCCAGCCGGGCGAGTTCGAGCAGGTCCGCGACGATGTTCTCCAGGCGCTCGGTGTCCGTGAGCAGGCCGGTGAGCAGACGCTCACGGGCCCGGGGGTCGGGCTCGGGGTCGGAGAGCTCGACCTCCAGTTTGGCACGCATCCCGGCGATGGGGTTGCGCAGTTCGTGGGAGGCGTCGGAGATGAACCTCCGCTGCCGGGTGACGGCCTCTTCCAGGCGGTCGAGGCTGGCGTTGGCGGTACGCGCCAGATGGGCGATCTCGTCGTGGGTGCGGGGGACCCGGAGTCGGCGGTGCAGGTCGGTGACCGAGATCTGCTCCATCTCGTGGCTGATCGTCTCCACGGGGCGCAGGGCGCGACCGACGCCGAACCAGATGACGAAACCGGTGAAGGAGAGCAGCGCGACGGAGGTCCCG
Source organism: Nocardiopsis sp. N85 (assembly GCF_028882275.1). Taxonomy (GTDB): domain Bacteria; phylum Actinomycetota; class Actinomycetes; order Streptosporangiales; family Streptosporangiaceae; genus Nocardiopsis; species Nocardiopsis lambiniae. The sequence continues at coordinate 37,350 of NZ_JARBUT010000012.1, read as the reverse complement.
AACATCACCGCCTCCAGGGTGCCGCTGGTCAGGATGTGGGGCGGGGGTGACGCCGCCAGCACCACGACGTCGCCATAGGCGGAATCGGCCATGGAGTACCCGACCACCAGGTAGCAGTCGTCGGGGCTCTCCCCCACGAAATCCGCGCAGGTGGTGGTGTCGAGGCGGAAGTCACCGCCCGCGGGGTGGTCGCGGGACAGCGCCGGCAGGCCGCGCAGCGCGTCGCTGGCGGCGAGCACCTCTCCGGAGTACCAGTCGACGATCTGGAGGCGCGGGATGGGCTCGGTCGCCGGGATGTCGCCGGGGAAGCGTTCGTCGGTGATCTGATCGGCGATGTGGCGGGCGGCCGTGGCCGTTCGGTCGCGGGCCTGGGTGACGATGAGGTCGCGCAGTACGAGGATGGACGTGATCAGGACGGTGGCGACCACCAGCACGAGCACGACCATCGCCCCCGCGGTGACCCTCCCCCGGAGGGACCGGGGACGCGCGCGGTTCCACATCCGTCTGAGGCGACCGCTGCTGTCCGACACCCGCCCATTGTCACCCGGGTCGATCGTGAATCGCCGAATCCGAACCGGTGTGGCGTAGCGGAAGGCACGCCGTGGCCTGGGCGTTCTCCGGAGAACCCCGGGGTCCGACGAGGCCGGTGTGCTACTCGTAGGGGTCCGGCGGGTCGGTCACCTCTTCCATGTCGATGACGCTGAGCCGGTGCTCGTTGACGTCGAACAGTTCGCCCTCGGGTTCGACCCAGGTCCCCTGGACGGTCCACCAGGTGTCCGTCTCGGGGGCGGGCACACCGGTGATGAGCACCTTGTTGACGACCGCGTCGGCGGCGCAGCAGGCCAGCTGGAGACGGGCCAGGTACCAGCCCTCCCCCTCGGCGGCGGGGACGGCGAACCCGGTGAGCTCCACGGTGCGCCCGGCCAGCAGACGGTCCTCGTCGACCCAGGCCCGCATGACGAACTGGCGGATGTCCATGGCCACGACCTCGTTCGGCCCGGACTCCTCCAGACCGTCGTCGAACCGCCCCGAGCGGCGGTCCTCCGGCGGTGGCCCGGAGGACTCGGACGCGCTGTTCTGCACGGTGTAGGAACCGAGCGCGGGTGGGGCCACCACGAACACGGCGAAGACCGGGAGCAGGAGCAGCCAGGCCACCCGCGGCGCCCGCGAGTGATCATGTCCGTGGCCGCCGTGGCCGTCCCCGTACGCACCGAGGTCGCCGGCGGTGGCGTCGGCCTCGGCGTGCGCGTGGTCGTGCTCCTCCTCCGCCTCGCGGGCCTCACCCCGCAGCTCGGCGACGATGACCACCACCCCCAGCACCAGCATGACCAGCCCTCCGGCGATGAGGAACGGCTGGAAGCCGGGCTTGACCCAGTTGAGGTAGAGGTTGGTGGGCACGGTCGCGGTGAGCGCCGCCGCGCCCAGCAGCACGAGGGTGAGTCCTTGGGCGATGCGGTTCACAGGATCAGAGCTCCGATCAGGAACGTGGCGGCCAGTCCGACGACCAGGCACAGGGGGACGAAGCGCACCACGAACCGCCAGCCGAACACGCCCGCCTGCATGGCGATGAGTTTGAGGTCGACGATGGGACCGACGACCATGAACGCGAGCTTGGCGGTGGGTGAGAAGTCGGTGAAGCTGAGCGCGACGAAGGCGTCGGCCTCGGAACAGATCGACAGCAGGATCGCCAGCAGCGCGAGCACGAGCACCGACACCACCGGCATCCCGGCCACGGTCAACAGCCATTCGCGGGGGACCATGACGTTGATGGTGGCGGCGGCCAGTCCGCCGACGACCAGGTAACCGCCGGCGTGCATCATGTCGTGCAGCATCGACTCGCGGAAGACCCGCCACTTGGACGCCCCCGGTGCGGACGGGCGGGAGGGCAGCCGCAACCAGTCGGCACGGCCGAAGCGCACCCAGACCCAACCGATGACCACGGCCGCCAGCAGGGAGGCGACGAACCGGGCCAGGACCATCTCCGGTTGTCCGGCGAAGGCCACCGCGGTGGCGATCATGACGACCGGATTGATGGCGGGCGCCGCCAGCAGGAAGGTGAGCGCGGCGGCGGGGGCGACCCCGCCTCTGATCAGGCTCCCGGCGATGGGCACCGAGGCGCACTCGCACCCGGGCAGCAGCGCTCCGGACAGTCCGGCGACCGGTACCGCCCGGCTCGGCTTGCTGGGGATGAACCGCTGGTAGGCCGAGGTCGGCACGAACGCGGTGAGCGCCGCCGACAACGCCACTCCGAAGACGAGGAAGGGCAGTGCCTGGAAGCAGATCGCGGTGAAGATGGTCGCCCAGGTCAGGAACGCCGGACCGGTGAGCTGGTCGGAGAGCCAGGCGTTGCCGACGGCCATCGCGGTGATGATCACCGCGAACAGCCAGACCGTTCCGGTGCGCCGTCCCTTCCGTCGACGCCCCCAGTCGTCGGGGGGCAGGACGTCGGCCCGGTCGTCCCAGCCCTGGGCGAGCGAGTCGCCGAGAGAGGACTCGGGGCCAGGGTTGTGCGAAGGTGTGGTCCGATCGGACACGGTGGTACTCCGTGATGGGTCGGGTGGGTCTCCGTGCATAGTACCGACAACGGTTTTCGTCCTGGACCAGCCGGAACCGCGCCTGTGGACGACGCCCTCCGACACCCGCCCCCGCCCTCGTCATCGCGGCTCGGAGGAAGGGACCTCCGGGGCCGTGTCACGGGGCGGGAGCGGTTCGTGGCGGGGTCGGGTCCCTACGGCGCGGGCGGCGTCCGCAGGACCGGGTCCGGTCAGTCCTCGCGGCGGCCCCCGTTGGGATCCTCGTCTCCGGGGAACGGCGGCTCATCGTGCTCCGCCAGGGCCTCGGCCGGGTCGGACGGGGCCGTCCCGGTGCTGCGGTCCACGTTCTCGGGCAGGGCGCCACCGGGCTCGCCCCAGCACTGGACCCCCTTCAGATCGGGCATCTTCGAGAGGGTGAACTGCGGGTCGAGACCGTTGCGGAGCTGCCTACTGTAGTCGGCCAGCAACCGGAAGGCGATCGCCGACAACGGTGCCAGCGCCAACAGGTTGACGGTCGCCATGACGCCCATGGAGATGTCGGCGAGGTTCCACACGACGGTGAGCGGGGCGACGCTGCCCAGGAAGACCGCCGCCAGCACCGCGTAGCGGAAGTAGGTCATGTGCCGCGGATCGCCGTCCAGGAACCGGATGTTGGACTCGCCGTAGTAGTAGTTACCCAGGATCGAGGTGTAGGCCAGCAGGAACAGGATGACCGTGAGGGCGTGGAGGGACCATTCGCCCAGAGAGCCCTGCAACGCCACCTGGGTGACCTGCACCCCGGTCATCTCCCCGTACTCGGGACGGGACACCAGCACGATGAAGGCGGTCACCGAGCACACCACCCAGGTGTCGAAGTACACACCCAGGGCCTGCACCAGTCCCTGCTTGGCGGGGTGGGAGACGGACGCGGTGGCACCGGCGTTGGGCGCCGACCCCAGGCCGGCCTCGTTGGAGAACATGCCGCGGCGCATGCCCTGGAGGATCGCCAGTCCCACACCGCCGGAGACGAACTCGCGCACGCCGAAGGCCCCGGCGAAGATGTCGCCGATCACCCGGGGCAGTTCGCCGACGTTGAGGATGACGACGGCGGTGCCGAGCAGGATGTAGAGGATGGCCATCAGCGGCACCAGTGCCTGGGCGACGGTGGCGATACGGCGCACGCCGCCGAAGATGACCACGGCGGTCAGCGCGACCAGCAGCACGCCGACGATCACGTTCAGCACCCATCCCCCGGGCGTGCCCACGGTGTCGGCGGAGGTGGAGATGGCGCCGGCGATGCTGTTGGCCTGCACCGAGTTGAACACCAGGCTGAAGGTGACGGTGATGATGACCGCGAAGAGGACCCCCATCCACCGCGCCCGCAGCCCGTAGAGCATGTAGTAGGCGGGCCCGCCCCGGAACCCGGTCTCGGTGCGCACCTTGTACAGCTGGGCGAGGGTGGACTCGACGAACGCGGCGGCGCCCAGGACGCACGCCATCGCCCACATCCAGAAGATCGCGCCGGGGCCGCCGAGCATGATGGCCGTGGCCACACCGACGATGTTGCCGGTGCCGACCCGGGAGGCGGCGGAGATCGCGAAGGCCTGGAAGGGGGAGATCTCCCTGCCCCCGTCAGGGGCCAGCCCCGGGCTGCCGCGCAGAACACGGAACATCTCCGGGAGCAGACGTATCTGGACCGCTCCGGATCTCACCGTGAAGTAGAGGGCGAGGATCACCAGGAGAGGTATGAGGAAATAGCTCCAGAAGACGTCGTTGACGGCGATGATGGCGTCGTTGAGGGCGTTCAAGCGTTCCCTTTCCACGAGGGTGGGGGTGGTCGAACCGATGGGGGCCGTTCGCGCCACTGTCCACGGAGGAGACCCCGACCACGGGGGAGGACACGCGAAAAGGCGGCAAAGAAAGGTAACAGATGCGCCACTGTGGGTGATAACCCATACGGGGCGGACCACCTATGGTGAAGGTGACCATGGTCACCTCCCGGCGGGCTCTCTACCGTTCCGGACATGAGCGCGACCAACCCTGATCCCACGACCACCGAGGAGCGGACGCCCTTCGTCCGCGTGGTGACCGCCGGCCTGGTGGGAACCACCATCGAGTGGTACGACTTCTTCCTCTACGGCTCCGCCGCCGCCCTCGTCTTCAACCGGATCTTCTTCCCCGAGTCCGATCCGCTGGTGGGCACCATGTTGGCGTTCACCACCTACGCCGTCGGGTTCGTCGCCCGACCCTTGGGCGGTCTGGTCTTCGGTCACTTCGGCGACCGGATCGGCCGCAAGCGACTGCTGGTCGTGAGCCTGCTGCTGATGGGCGGCGCGACGTTCGCGATCGGCCTGCTGCCGACCTACGCCGCCATCGGCGTGGCCGCACCGCTGCTGCTGACCCTGCTACGGGTCGTCCAGGGGTTCGCCCTGGGCGGCGAGTGGGGCGGCGCGGTCCTGCTCGTGGCCGAACACGGCAAGCCGGAACATCGCGGGTTCTGGGCGTCCTGGCCGCAGGCGGGCGCCCCGGGCGGCAACCTGCTGGCCACCGCCGTGCTGGCGGTCCTCGCCGTGACCATGCCCGACGAGACCTTCCTGGACTGGGGCTGGCGCATCCCGTTCCTGCTGTCGGGGGTGCTGGTCCTCGTCGGCCTGTGGGTGCGTCTGGCGGTGAGCGAGTCTCCGGTGTTCCAGGAGGCGCGGGCCCGCGCCGAGGCCTCGGGCGTCCGTGAACAGGCCCCCATCATCGGCGTGCTGCGCGATCACTGGCGCGAGGCCCTCATCGCGATGGGCGTGCGGATGGCCGAGAACGTCTCCTACTACGTCGTCACCGCGTTCATCCTGGTGTACGCGACGCAACAGGCGCAGATGTCCAACGGCCCGGTGCTCAACGCGGTGCTCATCGCCTCGGCGGTGCACCTGCTCACCATTCCGCTGTGGGGCGCGTTGTCGGACCGGTGGGGGCGGCGCCCCGTGACGGCGATCGGCGCGGTCGGGGTCGCGCTGTGGAGCTTCGCGTTCTTCCCGTTGATCGACACCGGCGGATTCTGGTCGATGACGCTGGCCGCGACGGTGGGCCTGGTACTGCACGGCGCCATGTACGGTCCGCAGGCGGCGTTCTTCTCCGAGCTGTTCAGCACGCGAACGCGCTACTCGGGCGCGTCGGTGGGCTACCAGTTGGCGTCGATCGTGGCGGGCGGGCTGGCCCCGCTGATCGCGACGGCCCTGCTGGCGGCGTTCGGGACGAGTCTGCCCATCTCGGTGTACGTGGCGGCGATGGGGGTCATCACGCTGGTGGCCGTGACGGTGTCACGGGAGACGCGCGGCAGCGACCTGGACTGAACCGTTTCGTCCGAGAGGAGTGGGTACCCCCGGTGAAGGGCCCGGGCCCGGCAGGTCGAAACCTGCCGGGCCCGGGTCGTGTCCGAGGGATCGGACTCAGTACTGGCGTGCCGGGTCGCGGTCGGCGCCGCGGTGGCCGCCACCGCGGGGGCCGCCACGGGAGTCGTCGCGGTAGCCGCCACGGCGCTCGCCGCCACGGTAACCGCCGCCACCCTCACCACGGGGACGGTCGCCACCACGGAAACCACCATCACGGTCACCACCGCGGAAACCGCCCTCACGGCGCTCGCCGCCACGGTAACCGCCGCCACCCTCACCACGGGGACGGTCGCCACCACGGAAACCACCATCACGGTCACCGCCACGGTAACCGCCCTCACGGCGCTCGCCGCCACGGTAACCGCCGCCACCCTCACCACGGGGACGGTCACCGCCACGGTAACCGCCTTCGCGGTCACCCCGGTAGCCGCCACCCTCACCACGGGGACGGTCGCCGCCACGGAAACCGCCCTCACGGCGCTCACCGCCACGGAAACCACCATCGCGGTCACCCCGGTAGCCGCCACCCTCACCACGGGGACGGTCGCCACCACGGAAACCACCATCGCGGTCACCGCCACGGTAACCGCCCTCACGGCGCTCGCCGCCACGGTAACCGCCTTCGCGGTCACCCCGGTAACCGCCGCGGTAGCCGCCGCCACCACGGGGGCCGCCACGGCCGCGACGCTCGCGCACCGGCTCCGGCGGCTCGATCCACGGCTCCCAGGAGGGCTCGCGGGCGCCGGTCACCTCGGTGAGCAGTTCGTCACCGGGGTTGACCAGGTGCTGCTGGGCGTCGACACCGGCGTCGCTGAGCAGACGCCGGGCCAGGCGGCGCTGGTTGGGCGCCACCAGGGACACGACGGAGCCGGAGGAACCGGCGCGGGCGGTGCGGCCGCCCCGGTGCAGGTAGTCCTTGTGCCCGGTGGGCAGGTCGACGTTGACGACCAGGTCGATGCCGTCGACGTGGATGCCGCGCGCGGCGACGTCGGTGGCGACCAGGGCCTGGATGCGCCCCTCACGGAAACTGGCCAGGGTGCGGGTGCGCACGCTCTGGGTCTTGCCGCCGTGCAGGGAGGCGCAGGGGACACCGGCCTCGGCCAGCTGCTCGCTGATCGTGTCGGCACGGTACTTGCTGCGCACGAACAGGATGGTGCGTCCCTCGCGCGCGGCGATCTGGGTGATGATCTTGTTCTTGTCCCGGGGCAGCACCTTGAGCAGGTGGTGCTCCATGGTGGTGACCTGGGAGACCGGCGGGTCCACGGAGTGGGTGCGCGGGTCCTTCATGTACTTGCGCACCAGCGTGTCGACGTCGCCGTCGAGCGTGGCCGAGAACAGCAGGGTCTGACCCTCGGGGTGCACCTGGTCGAGGAGTTCGCTGACCTGCGGCATGAAGCCCATGTCGCACATCTGGTCGGCCTCGTCCAGCACCGAGATCCGCACGTCGCCCAGGTCGCAGGCGCCCTGGTCGATGAGGTCGCTGAGGCGACCGGGGGTGGCGACGAGGACGTCGACACCGCGACGCAGCTCGTTGATCTGGCGGGTGTAGGAGCTGCCGCCGACGACGTCGCCGACGCGCACGCCCACGATGCGGGCGTAGAGGCGCAGGGCGTCGCGGACCTGGTGGGCGAGTTCACGGGTGGGCACGAGGATCAGGGCCCGGGGCCGGTTGGCCCCGGCGCGCTGTTCGGCGGCGCGGACCAGGATCGGCAGGCCGAAGGCCAGGGTCTTGCCCGATCCGGTGCGACCGCAGCCGAGGACGTCGCGTCCGTCGATGGCGTCGGGGATCGTGGCGGCCTGGATCGGGAACGGGGTGGTCACACCGTTCTTGGCCAGCTCATCGACGATGTCCTGGGGAAGCCCGAGGGTGTCGAAGGCAGGCGTTACGGCAGTGTCCGTCAAGGTGACGTGTACCTTCCTCATCGGTTGGCGGCGTTTCGAGGAAGGCTCCACACGGACGGCCTAGCGGTCCCGGCGAAGAAATCACACAAACGCGCCTGATCACACGCGGATGTGGGCCCCGACATTCTTCGTGGGGCTCTATATCTCTTCGGGAAGAGTGGCGCCGACGTGATCGGCGCACGAGATCCGCGTCTTGAGCGGTCTCGGCGCGCCCTGATGCGCGCGGCATTGCGAACGACCGCTTGCAGCAGAGTACTAGAGATCGCCCCGGGGTGGGGACGGGATGGGGGTTTTTCACCGGTGATCCGGGTCTCCCCCACCCCCTTCCCCCGAACGGGGCCGGGTCTCAGCCCCCGGCGCCCATGGCCTTGGCCAGGGAGGTCAGCCGACCGACCTGGGCCTCGCGCTCGGCACGGGCCTGCTGTTCGAGCGTGTTGCCCGCGGCCTGCTGGAGCAGGGCCTTGGTGGCCACGGCGGCCTCGGGGTTGGTCGCGAGCAGGGCCGCGATGACGTCGTCGACGGCGCCGTCGAGTTCCTCGACCGGGACGACGAGCTCGGCCAGTCCGAGTTCGCGCGCTTCGGCTGCCTCGACCCGGCGGGCGGTCAGGCAGATCTCGACGGCGCGGTTGACGCCGACGATGTCGACCAGCGGCTTGGTGCCGGTGAGGTCGGGGACCAGGCCCAGAGCGGGTTCCTTCATGGTGAACTTGGCGTCCTCGGCGAGGATCCGGAGGTCGCAGGCCAGTGCCAGCTGGAAGCCGGCCCCGATCGCGTGCCCCCGCACGGCGGCGATGCTGACGATCTCGGGCCTGCGCAACCACAGGAAGCCGGCCTGGAGTTCGGCGATGTAGGCCTCGACGTCGTCCGCGTCGGCGCTGCCGTCGAGGATGCCCGCGACGAGGGAGCGTTCGCCGTCGACGCCTTCGGGGGTGAACATGCCGAGGTCGATCCCGGCCGAGAAGATGTCACCCTTGCCGGCGAGCACCACGATTCGGACATCCTCGGGCAGGGTCTGGCCGATGTGGGCCAGGGTCTTCCACGTACGCCCGGTCATCGCGTTGCGACGCTCGGGGCGGCTGATGGTGATGCGGGCGACGTGCCCGTCCACCTTCAGTTCGAGCCCGGCCCGGGAGAGTTCGTCCTCGGTGGGCCGCTCGGCGGCTCCGCTCGACGCCTGTGCCATGGGGGTTCCTTCCGTGGGTGTGCCGTGTCACCCCGAATATTACTCACGGGTAACCCAGGTGCGCGGTTCAGGCCTTGCGTGTCGCCCCGCCCCGACCGCGCAGTTCCACGCCCGCTTCCAGGAGGAGACGGTGCACGAAGCCGTACGAACGGCCGGTGGCGGCGGCCAGCTGCCGGATGCTCTCCCCGGCGTCGTAGCGGCCCTTGAGCCGAACGGCGAGCTCGGAACGGTCCTCACCGGCCACCCGCGTGCCCTTTCTCAGCGCGTTGTTCACAGGTCCATTCCTCCAGGGGTCGACGGTCGGGGATCCTCATGATGGGACATGGTGATCCCGTACCGCCACATTGACCGGCCGCCACGCCGGGCGCGCCGACCGGCCCCCCGTTTTCGGCACGCCGCAAAACACGACCGAAAAGAGAAGGGGTGAACCTCCCGGATGTTCCGGGCGTCCACCCCCGCGTCCCGGACCGCCGGGAGGCCTCGGTCGGCACCTCAGGCGAGCGCGATGAGGTCCTCGAACTCGGGGTTCCACACGTCCTCGACCCCGTCCGGCAACAGGATGACCCGCTCCGGCTGGAGCGCCTCCACCGCGCCCTCGTCGTGGGTGACCAGCACGATCGCGCCCTTGTAGTTGCGCAACGCAGCCAGGATCTCCTCCCGGCTGGCCGGGTCCAGGTTGTTGGTCGGCTCGTCCAGGAGCAGCACGTTGGCGCTGGAGACCACCAGGGTCGCCAGGGCCAGACGGGTCTTCTCGCCACCGGAGAGGACCCCGGCCGGCTTGTCGACGTCGTCGCCGGTGAACAGGAACGAGCCCAGCGTGCGCCGCGCCTCGACCTCCGGCAGGTCCGGGGCGGCGCTCATCATGTTCGCCAGGACGGTGCGGTCCACGTCGAGGGTCTCGTGCTCCTGGGCGTAATAGCCCATCTTGAGCCCGTGCCCGGGGACGACCGCCCCGGTGTCGGGCTTCTCGACGCCGGCGAGCAACCGCAACAGGGTGGTCTTGCCCGCGCCGTTGAGACCCAGGATGACCACGCGGCTCCCCCGGTCGATGGCCAGGTCCACACCGGTGAAGATCTCCAGCGACCCGTAGGACTTGGACAGCCCCTCGGCCATGAGCGGGGTGCGGCCGCTCGGCGCGGGGTCGGGGAAGCGCAGCTTGGCGACGCGGTCGGACTGGCGCACCCCCGCGACGCCGCCCATGATGCGGTCGGCGCGGTTGAGCATCTGCTGGGCGGCGCGCGCCTTGGTCGCCTTGGAACGGAACCGGTCGGCCTGCTTGCGCAGGGTGTCGGCCTGCTTCTCGGCGTTGGCGAGTTCGCGTTTACGGCGGCGCTCGTCGGCCTCGCGCTGGGCCTGGTACTGCTTCCAGCCCATGTTGTAGATGTCGATGACGCTGCGGTTGGCGTCCAGGTAGAAGACCTTGTTCACCACCTGGTCGACCAGTTCCACGTCGTGGCTGATCACGATGAGACCGCCCTGGTGGGACTTGAGGAAGTCGCGCAGCCAGACGATGGAGTCGGCGTCCAGGTGGTTGGTGGGCTCGTCCAGCAGCAGGGTGTCGGCGCCGCTGAACAGGATGCGCGCCAGCTCGATACGGCGTCGCTGGCCACCGGAGAGGGTGCGCAGCGGCTGGCCGAGCACCTTGTCGGGAAGGCCCAGGCTGGAGGAGATCGCGGCGGCCTCGGACTCCGCGGCGTAGCCGCCGAGCACGTGCAGGCGCTCCTCCCAGCGGGAATAGGCGCGCACACCCTTGTTGCGGGTCTTGGTGTCGGTGCTGGTCATCTTCTTCTCGGCCTCGCGCATCCCGCGCAGGGCCTCGTCGATGCCGCGGGCCGACAGGATGCGGTCGCGGGCCAGCACCTCAAGGTCACCGGTGCGCGGGTCCTGCGGCAGGTAGCCGATGCTCCCGGTGGAGGTGACCGTGCCGCCGGTCGGCAGGCCCTCCCCCGCCAGCACCTTGGTCATCGTGGTCTTGCCCGCGCCGTTGCGTCCCACCAGGCCGATGCGGTCCCCTGCGGCGACGCGAAAAGTGGTCGGCTCCAACAGGAGACGGGGACCGACGCGCAGTTCGAGGTCGGTGGCGATCAGCATGATGGGGCTTCCTACGAGGTGGAGACGGCGGGAGACGGCCCGGCGCACCGGTCCTCCGCGCGGTCGCGGCGGTGTGCGGGCGAAAGGGGCGGGCGGCGACGGGGCCGACCGACCCAGCCTAACGGCAGTGGTCGGGGATACCGCCAAGGATTTCGTCCGTCACGGCGCGGACGGACGACGGCGCCCCCGTCCGGTCAACGGGGACGGGGGCGCCGAACATTCCCGACCTCAGTCGTCGGTGGGTCCCTTCTCGCGACCCTCGTTCTCGGAGACCTTGGGCGAGGGCTCGCCCGAGGAGGGGGCCGAGGACACGACGACCACCCGCTTCTTCGGATCCGGATGATCGGGCCGGCCGGTGACCTCCCCGCCGGCGTTCTCCTCCGGCGGGGCCGGGGGGCGGTCGCGCAGCAGGGCGGCGAGCACCGCGGCCACCGGGGTGGCCAGGAACATGCCGGGGATGCCGCCGACGACGGCGCCGATGGAGATCGCGATGAGCACGATCGGCGAGGGCAGCTCCAGCGCCTGGCCGTAGATGAGCGGCGCGAAGACGTTGCTCTCCAACTGCTGCACCAGGATGACCGCGCCGAGCACGACGAGTGCCCAGTACCACTCGTCCACGGTCACGAACGTCACCAGGACGGCGATGAGGCCGCTGAGGAACGCGCCGATGATGGGCAGGAACGCGCCGACGAAGGTCAGCACGATCAGCGGGATCGCCAGGTTGAGGTCGAGGATGAGCACCAGGGCGATGCCGATGCCGATGGCGTCGATGGCCCCGACCGCCGCCACACCGCGCACGTAGTTGCCCATCACCTTGTAGGCGACGTGCCCGGCGTGCTTCAGACCGGGGCGGGAGCGCCACGGCAGCAGCGTGAGCAGCCACTCCGTGAGCAGGTCGCCGGAGTGCACGAAGTACACGGTCAGGGCGATGATCAGGACGATGCCGATCAGGATCGACAGCACCGCGGCGCCCGCGGTCCAGGCGCCGCTGATGAGCTGGCTGCTGTTCTCCTCGATCAGGGCGGTGATCTGCCGGGTGGCGTCGGCGAGGGCATCGTCGAAGTCGAACACTTCGGCGCTCAGCCCGAACGGCAGTTGCAGGTTCTGGAGTTCCTCGATGCCGTCGGTGATGCTCTCGACCAGGGCCTCCGACCCCTGGGCCGCGGGCATGATGATCATCGTGAGGACACCGCCGAAGACGATGAGCGCCACGAAGATGGAGATCGTCGTCGACGACCCCCGGCCCAGCCCCTTACGGCGCAGCCAGTTGGCCAGCGGCATGAGCAGGGCGGTGATGAACACGGCGAGGATCACCGGGAGGGTGACCACGGACAGGTACACCAGCGCGTAGATCAGCAGACCGGCCACGACACCGATGAGCAGCATGCGCCAGGCGACGTCGCTGACGGTGCGCAGCAGTTCCTTGTCGGTGGCGACGGGTTCGGCCTCGGCTTCCTCCCGCGCCTGACGCCGGGTCTCCTCCACCTCGCGCTCCTCGGCCTCCCGCACGGCCTGACGCTCCTCGCGCGCCCTGCGCGCGGCGAGCCACTTGTTCAGGAGCGCCCACACTCCCGGCCTTTGGGCTTGCACATGGACTCCATTCTCGGTCTGACACGTGCATCCCGTCCGGTGAGGAACGGACGCACGGGGGTTCTGATGGGGGGATGCGCTCGGGGGACGACGGGTTCACACCCGTCGGCGGGAGAACGGTGTCAGAACTGCCAGGGTTCCCGCGCCCGGCCGCTCTCCACGATCTCGTTGCCGAAGGGCGCCAGGGCGACGGGGATCATCTTCAGCGACGCCCAGGCCATGGGGATGCCGATGACGGTGACGGCCAGGCCGACCGCCGTGGTGATGTGACCGATGGTGAGCCACCAACCCGCGACGATCACCCAGATGATGTTGAGAACGGTACTCCCACCGTTCGCCCCGGGCTTGCGCACGAGTTCGCGACCGAAGGGCCACAGGGCGTACCCGGCCATACGGAAGGAGGCGACACCGAAGGGGATCGTCACGATGAGGACGCAGCAGATGATCCCGGCGATGGCGTAGCCCAACGCGAGCCAGAGACCGGCGACGAAGAGCCAGATGATGTTGAGAATGAGCCGGAGGAGGGCCACGGTGTCTCGTACTCCTTGATGACGGTGCGGGAGACGCGCCCCGAAGATCGGCCTCCGGGGCGTTCTGTTGTTCTATCGCGTGGGACGCCCGCGCACCACGACCCGTTCCCCCTGCGCGCCCCGGGTCCTTCCCCTAGGGGTCGGGGCGGGATCCTCTGGGGCGGCGACGGAGGGTGAGCACATACGGCCCGTCCCAATCGCGAGGACGTGTCGAGTCCGCAATGTGATCGGCGCATCAGGGGGAGGCCCTAGGCAGGAGGGACATCGCCCCATACGATGTGCTGTGTCCTTCGCGAGACGGTCGTTCTTGCGATAAGTGACGAACTCGGACAAACAACCGAAGATCAGCCGTTCGGCATCAGTTTTCGGTAACGGTTGGGCGAGTAATTTTCCCACCCCCCGTGCATGATCGGGAGTGGGGATGGCATGATTACGTACCGGCTCGGACGGATGGCAGTCACCGCCTCCGAGAGCCGTTCGCGTGAGAGCACCCCGTAGTCGGCGTATCGACGCCGCAAGGTTCCGTGCTCCTCGTGGTCTCAGCCACACCGGGGAACATCGCCTGTACCGTTCGGCGTTTGCGTCGTGCGGGGTCACTCACGCCGCATGACCGACTTTTAGGTGACTGAGCTTTTTTCGACAGCTTACTAGTGATTTCAGTAGAGGTGGTTCAAGCATGTCTCAGGTACGTCGGCAGGCCGCGCTGCGCCCCCGCCCGAGCTGGGGGTGGCAGGATGCCGCCGCGTGCCGGGGCGAGGACCTTGTGCTCTTCTTCGGTCCGGACGGCGAACGCCAGCCGGAACGGGAGATCCGCGAGCGCAAGGCCAAGGAGATCTGTGCGGCCTGCCCGGTTCGAACCGACTGCCTGGACTATGCGATTTCGCGTCCGGAGAAGTACGGCACCTGGGGCGGTCTGAACGAGGACGAGCGCGCCTCCGAGCGCCGTCGTCGTATGCGCCGCGCCAACGCCGCCTGACCCGGGTATCGCGCATTCGCCCCGGTGGATCTCTCCTCGGCGGCCCCGGCCCCGTGCGAAACCCGCGTCGTCCTCGACACCATGTCGAGGACGACGCGGGTTCTTCGTTTTCGGGAGGTCCTTCAGCGGGACCGTCGTGTCAGGTGCCGATCGAACCAGTCCAGGGTCTCCACCGCCACCTGACGCCATTCCTGCGCGCCTTGGAGCAATTGCTCGGCACCCGACATCACCTTGAGATCGGTGGGGCCGCCCAATCGGCCCCGCGCCCATTCCCCCAGTTCGCGCACGAACGAGTCCCGACTCTCCAGCAGCACCAGGACCGGGGCCCGCACCTCCGGCAGGGCCGGCTCCGCCAGGTCGATCCGGCCGCCGTGCACCACCACGGCTGACACGTCCCCGGGTCGGTGCGCAGCGGTGACCAGGGCGGCCGGGGCCGCGGCGCCCGAGCCGAGCACCCCCACCGGCTCGCTGGCCGCGTCGGTGGCCCGGCGCAGCCAGGTGACCGCCGAACTCAGCCGCTCCCCCAGCACGTCCGTCGCCGCACCGCCGCCCACCGAGGAACGCTCGTCCCCGATGAGCAGGTCGAGCATCAGCGTCGCGTACCCGGCGCGTTGCAGCATCGAGGCGATCGCCCGCCAGCGCGGATCGCCCCGTGCCTCCCCGAACGCCAGTACCACCGCGCCCCGCAGGGCCGCGGGCATGGTGAGGTCACCGTCGAGGTAGACGTCTCCCGCCCGGATCCGCACCCCCCGGGCCGTACCCGGGTGGGTGTGGCTGCGCCCCAGTTCCGACATGATGGCGGTGACGTGTCCGTCGGAGAGTTGATCGAAGTCGCGGTACCACTCCCCCACCGCGCGGAAGTTGTCCGGTACGCCGAGCACGACCACCGCGTCGGCCTCCTCGCGGAGCATCGCGATCGCCTCCCGGGAGGCCACCGGAACGGCCAGCACCAACTGGGACGGGCCTGCCTGGCGCACCATCCGCAGGGCGGCGCGGGCGGTACCGCCGGTGGCGACACCGTCGTCGACGACCACGCAGTCGCGGCCGGCGATGCGCGGAGCGGGACGCTCCCCCCGGTAGACCCGACGGCGGCGGTCGAGTTCGACGCGCTCGGCGTCGACGGTCCCCGCCAGGGCCTGGCGGGGTACCCGCATCCGGGCCAGGGCCCGGTCGTCGTAGAGGACGTGGCCGTCCTCGGAGATGGCGCCCACGCCGAGTTCGGGGCGACCGGGCAGACCGATCTTGCGCACCACGAGAACGTCGAAATCGGCGTCGAGGCGCCGGGCCAACTCCGCGCCGACCGGGACGCCGCCTCTGGGCAGGGCCAGGACCAAGGGATCCTCGACCGCGAAGGGTCGGACCCGCTCGGCGAGGCGGCGGCCCGCCTCGGACCGATCGGCGAAGGGCAGGGAAACGGGTACCGGGTTCATGTCCTCACCGGCGCCGGTTCGGCGCCGCTCCTCTCGCCGTCTCGCTGGGGGCCGTTGGAAAAGTGGTACCGGACATACCCCGGGACACGGAGGTTGCAACCCCGGGGCCGGGCAAAAACCGGGTGGGTCAGGAACCGCGGAACCCGTTCTCCAGCACCGCCATCAGCAGGGCGTCGTGGCGCCGACCCTCCCACAGCAGGGAATCGCGCAGTCGCCCCTCGACGGAGAAACCGCAGGAACGGTACACGGCGATGGCCCGCATGTTGAAGGCGTAGACGTGCAGCCACACCCGGTGCAGACCCACGTGTTCGAACGCGTACTCCAGCACCATCCGGGTGGCCTCCCGGCCCAGCCCCCGCCCCGTGAACTCCAGTGCGGACAGGGCGATGCGGTATCCGGCGCTCTCGTTCTCCGGCGCCACCGCGTACAGGGACAACTCCCCGAGATAACGGCCGTCATCGGCGGCGATGATGGCCAGGTCCAGTCGGTCGGTGCTCCGTTCACGGGTGCGGCACCACTCCTTGGCCTCCCCGTAGGTGAGGTGGTGGTGGGTGCCGGTGAGTCTGCGGATCTCCTCGTCGAGTCCCGCCGCGAAATAGGCGTCCGTGTGCTCGGGCCCCAAGGGCACCAGGCGTACCCGTTTCCCGGTGAGGGTGGGCTTATCGCGCAGCGCTCTCGTATTGATCATGAGGCCTTCCGGTTCCGCCCGGGCGTCGCGGGGCGACGACCGGGACGAGGGAGTCGGCGGACGGGGGCCGGGGTGCCCTGCGCGGGAGCGGGCCGCGAGGCCGGCGGGATCGGTGGACCGGGGGTCCACGGTGACGGAGAGTGGACGAGGACGGCCGTGGAGGTGCTCGTCGGTGACGGGCCGGAATCCCTATGTAAATCGGGACGCTGACGGATGGCAAGTCCGGAACGGGGGCGACCCGGCGGAAAAGGGAGAATCCCGTGGCCGGGGGGCGACCGGAATCGATAACATCCGCAGGCACCGAGCCGTCACCCGTGGGAGCCCGATGAACAGGCAGATCGACCGGACCGCCCTTCCGACACCACAGGTCCGTAGGGCGCGGGGCGCGGTCTCCACCCTCTTCTTCGTCAACGGCTTCACCTACACCAACGCGGTTCCCTGGCTGCCCGCGCTCAAGTCCGGGCTGGGGCTGAGCAACGCCGAACTGGGGCTGGCGATCGCGGCGATGCCGACGGGCGCGATCCTGACGGGGATGCTCGCCGGGCCGTTGATCCACCGGTTCGGCAGCGGACCCACGGCGGTGGGGACCAGCCTGGTCTCCCTGGGAGCCCTTCCGTTCATCGCGCTGGCCCAGAGCTGGTGGGCGCTGGCGGGCGCGCTGTTCGTCCTGGGATGCGCGGACGCCTGGACGGACTCGGCCCAGAACTCGCACGGATTGCGGGTGCAGCGCCGGTACGGACGGACCATCATCAACACGTTCCACGCGGTGTGGAGTCTGGCCGCGGTCTGCGGCGGTCTGCTCGGCGCGGTGATGGCCGGGTCCGGGGTACCGATCCTGTGGCACCTGAGCGGGACGGCCCTGGTCCTGGTGGTGGTGAACCTGACGGTGAGCCGGATGCTGCTGCCGGGCCCGGAGAACAGCGAGCGGACGGACGGGACCGGCGACGTCGGTGGACGTCGGCCGCGCCTGCCCGGGCGCGGAGTGCTGCTGTTGATCATGCTGGGCGTGCTGCTGATGCTGGCCGGGGGCATCGAGGACTCGGCGGCGTCCTGGGGCGCGGTGTACATGTCGGACGCGTTGGCCGCCCCGCTCTTCCTGGCGGCGATGCCGTTCGTGGCCTGTCAGGCGATGATGGTGGTGGGCCGCCTGCTGGGCGACCGGGTGACCGACCGGTTCGGCCCCGCGACGGTGGGCCGGGCCTGTGGGCTGTTGGCGGCGGGCGGGATCGCGTTCGCGTTGGCCCTGCCCCACCCGGTGACGACGATCATCGGGTTCGGGGTGATGGGCCTGGGGGTGTCCACGCTGTTCCCGTTGACCTTGGCGGCGGCAGGGAACGTGCCCGGGGTGCGCACCGGCGACGGGGTGACCGTCGTCGGCTGGCTGGGGCGCGCCGGTTTCCTGGCGTTCCCGCCGGCGGTGGGCCTGCTCGCCGACGCGGTGGACCTGGGCACCGCGTTGTGGGTGATCGCCGGGGCCGGGGTGGGCGCGTTCCTGTTGGCGTCGGCGCTGCGTCCGCGCACCTGAGCACCTGAGCACCTGGACGGAGAAACGTACGGGCCCCCGAACGCCGGAGCGTTCGGGGGCCCTCGCACATGTCCGAGACCCGGGGGTCACGGTCGATGGAGTGTGCTACTCCACCGAGACCGAACGACGCGCGCCCGCCCAGAGGGCGAGGACGCCGATACCGGTCACGACCGCGCCACCGAGGACGAAGCCCTCCATGTCGACACCGGTGGTGGGGAGGGTCGGGGTGGACTGGCCACCGCTGCCCGCCGTCACCGGAGAGGTGCTGCCCGGGGTCTTGGTGCCGGGAGTCTGGCTCTCGTCACCGGGGTCGCCGCCTTCACCGGGGTCGGGGGTACCGGGCTGACCCGGGTCACCCGGGTCGGGGTCCGGGCCCGGGTCGGGGTCCGGCCCAGGGTCAGGGTCGGGACCCGGGTCGGGGTCCGGGCCCGGGTCGGGGTCAGGACCGGGGTCGGGGTCCGGCCCAGGGTCGGGGTCAGGCCCAGGGTCGGGGTCAGGCCCAGGGTCGGGGTCGGGCCCAGGGTCGGGGTCGGGACCGGGGTCGGGGTCGGGACCCGGGTCGGGGTCCGGACCGGGGCCCGGGTCGCCGCCGTCACCGGGATCGCCACCGTTGTCGCCACCGCCGTCACCGGGGTCGCCACCGTTGTCGCCACCGGGGTCGGGAAGGTCGTACGGGAGGATCGCGGCGACCTCCTCGACGATGGGGGCCACGACCGGAACCTGGACCTCGGGGAGGACCTGGGCCTCGGCCTTCTCCTCGACGACGTCGGACGTGACCTCGATGGTCTCATCCGTGCCTTCGGCGAACGCGGGGCTCACGGAGAACCCGGCCATGAACAGGCCGGCCGCGGTCACGGTCAGTGCCCGCTTCTTGGGGGA
The DNA here is from genome assembly GCF_028882275.1 of Nocardiopsis sp. N85. Classification (GTDB taxonomy): domain Bacteria; phylum Actinomycetota; class Actinomycetes; order Streptosporangiales; family Streptosporangiaceae; genus Nocardiopsis; species Nocardiopsis lambiniae. The sequence continues at coordinate 18,663 of NZ_JARBUT010000012.1, read as the reverse complement.
CATCCCACTCCTTTCTTCTTTTGTGTAGGGGGTCATTACCTAGAGGGGATGGCATAGAGGTGGTCCTCGTGGACCACGATGGCGTTGCCGCCGAGCAGACCGACCGGTTGGGTCGACGCCGGGTCCGACTCCTGGACCTCGCCGGTGGCGTCGACCGCCACCGAGGCCCCGTCGAGCTGGCCGAAGACGTCGGTGCCCACCGCGATCTGCGGTTCGAACCCCGGGACGACCGCCGTGGCGCCGCTCTCGGGGTCCATCACGACCGGGCCGTAGGAGACGACCTCGGTGCCGATGGGGCCGGAGCGGTGTCGAACGCCCTCCAGGTCGGCGGGGTCGATCTCGGCCGTGCCGATGACGGAGCCGTCGCGGGAATCGTGGAAGGCCAGGATCGCCCCGTCACCGCGCAGCGGATTCCAGCGGATGATCACGTACTCGCGCAGGGCCGTGACCACCGAGTCCATCTCACCGGCGTCCTCCGGACGGCGGGCGGTGACCTCGGTGACCTCACCGTCGGGGTCGGTCCACGTCCACGGGCCGGTACGGACGGCCATGAGCACATCGGTGCCCTCGGCGAGCATCGGGGCGGATCCGTCGGGGACATCGACCGGCACCAGTTCGTCTCCGACCGGGACCAGGGCGTCGTCACCGCTGCGGACCAGCGCGGAGAAGCCCACGTACTGGGTGGAGGCGTCCTCGGGCAGGGAGAGGCTGGTGTGGGCGCCGCCCGCGACCGGCCAGAACCACAGGGTTCCGGTGGTCTCCATGACCACGGCCTCCTCGCCGTCGTATTCGACGAACCGGGGAGGGCCCAGGAACTCGGCGGAGGCGGCCGGCAGGGCGGCCGACCACAGACGCGTACCGGAGGCGTCGAACAGGTTGAGGCGTTCGTCCGGACCCATGAAGGCCATCAGCTCACCGTCGCGCGAGACACCGGGCTGGCCGGCGGTCGCGAGTTCCTCGGAGAACTCCACGTTGTCGGCGTACCCGGGCGGGGCCGGGTGGCCCAGGACCTGCGCCTCGACCGCGGTGGGCCGCGGTGCGGGTTCGGTGCCCGGGATCATCCGCCACGTGGCGACCCCGGCACCGCCCAAGAGCACCAGGGCGAGCACCACGGCGCCCGCGATGACCGGTCCGCGCCTCTTTCCGCGCTCGGGGCCGGTGGCGGTCGGTGGTCGGGGTGCGGCGGGCGCCGGGCTCGCGGGCAGCCGGTCGGCGGCCTGTACGACACCGTCGGGTGTGGCGACCAGGTTCCAGTAGCCGTTGCTGTCGCGTGCGTCGATGAGCACCGGCTGGCCGATTCTGGCGGCGTAGCCGGTGGCGACGTCCAGCGCGGCGCGTCGGGTCTCCTTGGGCACGCTGCCGGTGACGACCTGGCGCTGTCCCTCGATGAGGATCTCGGCACTGCGCTCGTCGGGGGCGATGGCGATGACGGCGGTGGGCCGGGGGTGCCCCGGACGGGACGCCCGGCTCATGGTGCCTCCGAAGGCATGGGAAGGGTGGACCTGTTCGTGTGCGGGTGGCGGGGAACCTCGGTCGGTCGCGTCGAGGGGGCCGCGCCCGGGATGCCACCGAACGAGGGGGGCGACGTACGCGAAGTCGATGCTGAACGCGATGATACTGATCGTGTCGGACACGGCCCACCCGGGCAAGGGCGGCCGGTGACGGACACGGTGCGCACGGCGATCAACGGCGTTTTCGCTCCCCCTCCTCTGACCTGGCACGACCGGGTCTCCGGGACGGGGGCTCGACCCGCCCTCCCGGAACCACGTTCTTATGGACACGCGGATGTGTCGATGAGTTCACACCGAAAATGGCCGAATCCGGCCATCAGACCCCATCGGTCACCCTGTGTCCCGAGCCCCCGTCGCCCTCTCGACGTGCGGGACCGGCCGGGGAACGCGGCCGGGTGACCTACCCGGCGGTCCGCTTCCGACCGTGAAGTGCACGATACCGCCCGGACGGACCGTAAAGGTGTGCGGGGTGGACGGGCGGGTCCGCACAGGGTGATCCCGTCGCACGGCGGGCGGTCTTCGGGAACGGGGCGGGGGCCGGTCCGTCGTGGCGTGGAGGCGGGCGGTCCCGCCCCGGACGGCGACGAGGAAGAGGAGCCGGCCCCGCACACGACGACGGTCCGGACCCGAGGTGGGCGCCTCGGGTCCGGACCGTCGTGCTTTCGCGCCCTCGGTCACCGGTCGCCACAGGCCGCCTGTGGGGACACGGCGCGCCGCTCGGGCCGGCCGGGACGGGCGCGCCGCCAGGGCCCGCACACGGCCCTCCGGGGTGAGGTGTCCGGAACCGTTGGTCAGCGGCCGTTGGCCTCGCCGATGCTGTCGAGGACCGCCTGCTCGCGGCGGCGCACCAGGCGGCCGGCGCGCTCCAGGCGGCGGGTGGCGATCTCGGCGCGGGCGGCGGCGGTGCGCACCGTCGGCCACATGGCGTCGATCTCGGCGTTGAACGTCGACCCCGCCAGGATCGCGATCGCCATCACGAACAGCCAGGCCAGGATCGCGATCGGGGCCGCCAGGGAGCCGTAGATGCTCACCTGTCCCAGGGAGGCGTCCAGGTAGGCGCGCAGCACGATCGAGCCGATGATGAGCACCGTCGTCGCCAGCAGGGCGCCGGGCAGGTGCCGCCACAGCGGGGTGCGCACCGGGATGCTCAGGGCGTAGAGCATGGTCACGGCGGTGGTGGCCAGCACCGAGACGGTCGGCCAGTACAGCAGGTTGAGCCGGCCCACGGTGATCGGCAGCAGCCCGTGGACCAGGTCGGGGCCGGCCACCAGGATCGGCAGCACCAGCAGTGCGAAGGCCAGTCCGCCCAGGTAGGCGACGAACGCCAGGACCCGCTGGGTGAACCAGCCGCGCAGTTCCTCCAGGCCGTAGGAGATGGTGATGGAGCGGATGAACACGTTCATCGCCCGCGATCCCGACCACAGCGACACCAGGAAGGTCACCGACAGCACCCCGCCCTGGACGCCTTGGAGGAGGTCGTCGATCAGGGGGGACACGACGCTGTCGACCGTGTCCGGGGTGAGGATCTGCGCGGTGCTGTCCAGGATCAGCCGCCTGATCTCCTCGACGGTCTCCTCCCCCAGGAACGAGGTCATCGGGACCAGGGCGCCGAGCAGGCCGAGCAACAGCGCGGGCATGGAGATGAGGGTGAAGAACGCCGATTCGGCGGCCAGTCCGACCACCCGGGCGCGGGAGAAGGCCCGGCTCGTGCGCAGCACGAGGAGCAACCCGCCGCGCACCACGGGACGCCTTCTCAGCCAGGCGTCGGTGATGCGCCAGAGCCCTTCCCAGAAACCCACCACGGGAAGAACGTTAGCGCGGTATCGGGACCGACCCCCGCCCGGGTGAGTGACGTGACTCACTCCTGGGGCCTTCCGACTCTCCTGGACAAAGGCCCGGCGCACATGACATTCTCATTTCATGATCGCTGCCCTGGACCCCATGCTCTGCGTGCGTCGCCACGTGGACTTCCTTCGGGTCCGCAGTGCCATCTGTTGCAGCGTCGGTTAATCTCGCCGCCTTTTTGACGCACCCCAGGGGTGCGCGCGGCACCGGCGCTCTCCCCTCTCTCTTCGATCCCACACACGCGGAATCCGACCCGAGGCACCTGCACGACGAAGTGCGGAGCCGGCGGGTGGCAGTGGTGCGGGCGCCGGGGTCGCACGGACCCCGTGACCCCATCGGAGACACCCGCGATGCCTCCCTCTTCCGCGCAGAACGGTCGGACGGCGACGGCGGCCAAGCCGCGTCGCCGCCGCGGTGAGGGCCAATGGGCCCTCGGTTACCGCGAGCCGCTGAACAAGAACGAGGAGAACAAGAAGAACGACGACGGGCTCAACGTCCGCGATCGGATCATCAACATCTACTCCAAGCGCGGTTTCGACTCGATCGACCCCGCCGACCTGCGCGGACGCTTCCGGTGGTTCGGGCTGTACACTCAGCGCGCCCCGGGCATCGACGGCGGTAAGACCGCCATCCTGGAGCCGGAGGAGCTGGACGACCGCTACTTCATGCTGCGGGCGCGCATCGACGGCGGCCAGCTGTCGGTGGCACAGTTGCGCGCGATCGCCGGGATCTCCCGCGACTTCGGTCGCGACACCGCCGACATCACCGACCGGCAGAACGTCCAGTACCACTGGATCCGGGTCGAGGACGTGCCGGAGATCTGGGAGCGGCTGGAGGCGGTGGGCCTGTCCACCACCGAGGCCTGTGGCGACACCCCCCGCGTCATCCTGGGCTGTCCGCTGGCCGGTGTGGCCGAGGACGAGGTGCTGGACGCGAGCCCGGAGGTCTTCCAGGTCTACGACGACCACATCGGCAGCCCGCTGTACTCCAACCTGCCCCGCAAGTTCAAGACGTCCATCTCGGGCTGCTCGGTGTACTGCACCAACCACGAGATCAACGACGTCGCGTTCGTGGGCGTGCGTGACGAGAACGGTGAGGCCGGGTACGACCTGTTCGTCGGCGGCGGCCTGTCCACCAACCCGATGTTCGCGCTGCGGCTCGGCACCTTCGTCCGCCCCGACCAGGTGAGCGAGGTGTGGGCGGGGGTCTGCGCGATCTTCCGCGACTACGGTTACCGGCGGCTGCGCACCCGCGCCCGGATCAAGTTCCTCATCAAGGACTGGGGCGCGGAGAAGTTCCGCCAGGTACTGGAGGAGAAGTACCTCGGATACGCGCTGCCCGACGGCCCCGCCCCCGTCCTGGACCCGGGGCTGCGCCGCGACCACGTGGGCGTGCACCGTCAGAGCGACGGCAGGTACTACGTGGGCTTCGCGCCGAAGGTGGGCCGGGTCTCGGGCACCTCGCTGGCCAGGATCGCCGACATCGCCGAGGCGCACGGGTCGGACCGCGTCCGTACCACCGCCGACCAGAAGCTCGTCATCCTCGACATCGAGGAGGACCGGGTCGAGTCCATCACCGCCGCGCTGGAGGCAGAGGACTTCCAGGTGCGGCCCAGCACGTTCCGCCGCCAGACGATGGCCTGCACCGGCATCGAGTTCTGCAAGCTGGCGATCGTGGAGACCAAGGGGCGCGCGGTGACCCTCATCGACGAGCTGGAGAAGCGACTGCCCGACTTCGAGGAGCCGCTGACCATCAACGTCAACGGGTGCCCGAACTCGTGCGCGCGCATCCAGGTCGCCGACATCGGCCTCAAGGGCCAGTTGGTGATGAACGAGCACGGCGAGCAGGTGGAGGGATACCAGATCCACCTGGGCGGCGGCATGGGGCTGGACGCGGCCTTCGGCAAGAAGATCCGCGGGCTCAAGAGCACGGCCGACGAACTGCCCGACTACGTCGAGCGGGTGCTGCGCCGGTTCCAGGACCAGAAGAAGGACGGGGAGTCGTTCGCGGCCTGGGTGGGCCGGGCCGCCGACGACGACCTGAAGTAGCCGCGGGCGGGCCGGTCGTCCGCGACCGGCCCCCTCCCACCATCCGCGACATCCCCGATTCGAGGAGGTGCGTCGTGTCCGAGAGGGCCGCACCCTACTACTGCCCCTACTGCGGAGACGAGGACCTGGTGCCCGAGGAGGGCGCCGCGGTCAAGGGCGAGGGCTACCCCTGGGCCTGCCTGTCCTGCGCCCGTGTGTTCCGCGTGAAGTACGTGGGCCTGCGCTCCGCCTCCTTCGGCGACGCACCCTCCAGACCGACGGAAGGGTAGGAATGAACGCCACCATCACCCCTGTGGGCGGTCCCGAGCTCGCCGCGAGCGCTTCGCGCGAGCTGGAGGAGGCCACCGCCCAGGAGATCATCGCCTGGGCCGCCGAGACGTTCGGCGACGGCCTGTGCATGACCTCCTCCATGGCCGACGCCCTCATGGTGGACCTCGCCTCCAAGGTGGTCCCCGGCATCGACGTGGTCTTCCTGGACACCGGTTACCACTTTCCCGAGACCATCGGCACCCGCGACGCCGTGGCCTCGGTCTACGACATCACGCTCGTCAACGTGGAGCCGACCCGCACGGTCGCCGAACAGGACCTGGCGCTGGGGCCGCGCCTGCACGGGCGCGACCCGGCGATCTGCTGCCACCTGCGCAAGGTGGAGCCGTTGCAGAGGGCCCTGGCCCCCTACGCCGCGTGGCTGACGGGGCTGCGCCGCGCGGACGCGGTGACCCGCCGAGACACGCCGATCGTGCAGTGGGACCGGCGCAAGCGGATGACGAAGGTCAACCCGATCGCCCGGTGGACGCAGGAGGACGTGGACGCCTACATCGAGACGAACGGTGTGATCGTCAACCCGCTCCAGTACGACGGGTACCCCTCCATCGGGTGCGAGCCGTGCACGCGCCGGGTCGAGCCGGGAGAGGACCCGCGCAGCGGCCGGTGGGCGGGCAGCGGCAAGACCGAGTGCGGGATCCACCTGTGAGCGGGCGGGGACGGGCGCCGGGACGGCGCTCGTCCGTGCCGTTGCTGGCGGTGGCGCACGGGAGCCGGGACCCCAGGTCGGCGGCGGCCGTGGAGGCCCTGTTCGACCGGGTCCGGGAGCTGCGGCCCGACGCGGATGTGCGGGTGTCCTACCTGGACCACACGGCGCCGTCGGCGCAGGACGCCCTGGCGTCCCTGGCCGCCGAGGGCGCGGGCGAGGTGGTGGTGCTGCCGACGTTGTTGACCGCGGCCTACCACAGCAAGGTGGACCTGCCGAAGGTGCTGGAGCGGGCGCGGACGGACGAACCGTGGCTGCGGGTGCGCTACGCCGACACCCTGGGGCCGCACGAGGGACTCCTCGCGGCGGTGGAGCGGCGGTCGGCCGAGGCCGGCGCGGTCGCGGACGGCGACACCGCCCTGGTGGTGGCGTCGGCGGGGTCGAGCGACCCGGAGGCCAACGCGACGGTGGCGGCCGTGGCCGGGGAGCTGGCGGCGCGCGGGCCGTGGCGGGAGGCGACGGCGGCGTTCGCGTCGGCGTCGCGCCCCACCCCGGGCGAGGCGGTCGCGGCGGCGTACGCCCGGGGGGCGCGGCGGGTGGCGGTGGCCACCTACCTGTTGGCCCCGGGTTTCTTCGCCGACCGGGTCCGCGAGCAGGCGCTGGCGGCGGGCGCGACGGTGGTCTCGGAGGCGCTGGGGGCGGCCCCGGAGCTGGCCGGGATCGTGTGGGAGCGCTACGACGCGGCCCTGGCCGCTCGGCACGCCCTGGTGTGAACCGTTCGCGGGGGCGGGGCCCGGCGGGCCCCGCCCCCGCGCGTCACCGGCCGGGGGCGTCCAGGGAGGCGTCCACCAGGGCCGCCGCGGCCCCGGTGTAACCGGCGGGGTCGCACAGGGCCTTGAGTTCGGCGGCCGGCACGTCCCGAAGCGCGCCCTCCTCCGCCAGGACGCAGTCCAGGGGGCGCCCCTCCCTGGCGGCGACGGCGGAGCAGCGGTCGAGCAGGCGTCGCGCCGGGGCGCGGCCCAGACGCGGGGTGAGGTGGGCGACGATCCGTTCCGCCGAGACGGCCGAGCCGGTCGCCCCGAGGTTGTGGTCCGCTCGCGCGGTGTCGATGGTCATCCCCTCGGCCAACTCGACCAGGGTGTGCGCCGCTCCCCCCGTGAGGCGCAGGCACTCGCGCAGCAGGGACCACTCGGCGTGCCACGCCCCGGCCGAGCGCTCGTCCTCGGCGAGCAGGCATCCGGTCAACCCCGAGGCCAGAGCGGGCACCTGGAGGGCGGCGCTGCGGATCATGGTGGCCAGGACCGGATTGCGCTTGTGCGGCATGGCCGAGGAGGCCCCCCGTCCGGGGGGCCCGGGCTCGGCGACCTCCGCGACCTCGGTACGGGACAGGTTGATCACGTCGACCGCGATCTTGCCCAGGGCACCGGTCGTGAACGCCGTGACGGCGGCGAGGTCGGCGATCGGGGTGCGCAGCGCGTGCCAGGGCAGGACGGGGGCCGCCAGCCCCGTCTCACGGGCGAACTCGCGGACCAGTGCGGCGGTATACGCCCCGGGGGCCTCACGGTCCCGGTCGGAGGCGTACTCCAGGTATCCGGCGAGGGTGCCCGCCGCCCCGCCGAGGGAGACCGGCAGTCCGCCGTCGAGCAGGCGCGCCACCCTCGCCTCGGCGTCCACGACGAGCCGGTGCCAGCCCGCGACCCGCAGCCCCAGGGTGGTGGGCACGGCGTGCAGGGCCAGGGTCCGGGCGACGGCGGGGTCGTCGCGGTGCCGCCGGGCCAGGGCGGCCAGGTGGGCGGCGGCGGCGCGCAGGTCCTCACCGACGACGGTCAGGGCGCGGGCCGCGACCAGCATCGCCCCGGTGTCGAACACGTCCTGACTGGTGGAGCCCCGGTGCACGTACCCGGCGGCGTCGGGAGCGCGTTCCGCGACGATCCTGGTCAGTTCCCGGACCAGTGCCACGACCGGGTTGGCGTTCTCCCGGGCGGAGACCGCGAGGGCGCACGGGTCCAGGTGTTCGGCGCGGGCCGCCCGGGTGATCGCCTCGGCGGCGGCGGGGGGCACCGTGCCCAGGGTCGCCTGGGCACGGGACAGAGCGGCTTCGGCGTCCAGCATGGCCTGAAGCCAGGCATGGTCGGAGACGAGGGACTCGACGGGGGTGCCGGCCCGGACGGGGGACAGCAGACCGGCGTCGGTGAGCGGGTTCAAACGATCACTCCGGTCAGGGGGTCGGCGGTTCCGGCCCGCGCGGTGGCGGTGGCGGCGGGGGCCAGGTCCAGTACGGCGCGGGCGATCGCGTCGGAGTCGCCGAGCGTCACCGAGTCCACCCCGGGGCGGGTGCCCGCCGCGGTGACCCAGTGGACCGCCTCGGTGGGCACCCCGTAGGCGAACCTGCGGGGGTGGGCCCTTCCCCGCCCGTCGATGGTCCGATAGGGGCGGCCGGTGACCGCCAGGCCGCCGGTTTCGAGGGGGGGACCACCGTTGACGGCGATCCGGTGGGCGGAGACCTGGTCGCTGTCCAGCAGGTGGCGCAGCAGGGGGTCCGCGGTGCGGCGCAGATCGGGTTCGGGCAGCCGGGCCTCGATGAGCACCTTCGAGCGCACGGGGGTTCCGGGCACGCGGGTGGAGTGCGCGACGAAGTCCGGGGCCTCGGTGTCCAGGCGCACCTGGGTGCCCGGTCCGAGGATCTCCACGACGCCCGCCTCGATGAGGGCGACCAGTTCACGGACCCGGGAGACGGGCGGGCCGATGGAGAGATAGGCGTTGAGCGGGGTGTACCAGCCGTCCAGTTCGTCGCGGTGGGAGATGCCCTCCAGCCCTCCGTGGTCCACCGCGAGACGGACCTCGTTGCGCAGGTCGCGCAGCACGTCCAGGGCCGCCTTGGTGGGGTCCTCGACGTTCCCCCGCCGGGCCATCCGGATGTCCTCGCGCAGGTGCTCCAGCAGCCAGGTGCGGAACGCCGTGCGGTCGTCGAAGTCCCGGCCCGCGCAGGGGCGGGCGACACGGTCCCAGTCCCAGTGGTCCCGGGGGTCGATCCGGTACGCGCGCAGGAGGGCGTCGGGTTCCCCGGCGGTGAGGTAGCGGGAGACGAACTCCTCCTCCTCGTCCGCCCGGCCCCGGGAACGCAGCAGGGTCCCGTAGTAGACGGATTCCACCTCGCGGGCGATGAAGGGCCACAGGTCCCGTCTCAGGCCCAGTCCTCCGGCCGCCTTGGCGCGCATGCGCTCGACGCGGGCGACGGTGAGCAGGCGCGGCAGGTACCGTCCGGAGGCGCCCTTCTGGTTCTCACCGCGCGCGTGGTAGGGCACGCCCCTCCGGGAGAAGGCGTACAGCACCGGCTCGTCGCCGCTCGGTACGTAGACCAGGTGTCCGTCCCGTTCGTGGTAGGCGCCTCCCCGCCCCTCGGTGAACAGGGCCATGTGGTCGAAGAAGTTCAGCCCCAGCCCTCGGAGCAGGACGGGTGCCCCGGCCGGGACGCGGGTCGTGTCCACGTCGGCCGGGTTGGCGGGGGTGAGATAGGTGAGGTGGTGGATCCTGGCCAGGCTGGCGGTACGCGCCTCGCCGGGGCCGACCCTCGCCGGCAGGTGTCCCAGGGCCAGCACGATCGCGTCGAGGTGGTCCAGGCGCACACCGTTCTCCAGCCGCAGCCCTTGGGGGCCGTCGGGGAAACCGCGGGTGTCGGCCATGGCGACCGCCTTGGAGCGGTGTACCCGGATCTCGACGTGGGCGGGCGCCTTCTCCGTGATCCTGTCGAGGCAGGCCTTCAGGTAATGGCCGTAGAACGCCCGTGTGGGGTAGGAGTCGGGGCCGAGGCGGCGGGCCTCGGCCACGGTCTGCTCGTCGTGCCCGCCGAAGAGCGCCACCTCGCGGGCCCATTCCGCCAGTGTCGGTCCGGGTTCGATGGGCCCGTCGATGTTCACGCTCTCGTCGGTGTGGACGGTCACCTGTGAGGCGACCGTGTTCATGAGCAGCACACGGGACTGGTCCGTGCGCCACACCGCCCCGGCCCCGGCCGGGTGGGGATCGATGAGGTGGATCGTGACGTGCGCGCGGGAGGGGCGGACCCGCTCGTTGGCGCAGAGCCGTTCGACCACCGACAGCCCCCGCGGCCCCGCCCCGACGACGCCGACCTCCAGCCGGTCCGCGCCGGGTTCACGCCGGTTCGGGGCCCCGTGGGTACCACCGGTCATGTTCCCTCCTCGTTTCACCCGGCGCCGTGACCAGCTTTGAGCAGTGCGACCAGTTCGCGCCGCTTGATCTTGGTGGTGGCGGTCTGCGGCAGGTCCTCCAGCCGCCAGTGCAGCGGCGGTTCCATGGCGGGCAGGTCCGCGGTGGCCGCCCGCCAGGCGGTCTCGTCCAGAGGGGCGTCGTCGCGGGTGCACACGACGGGAACCGGCCGCCCTTCCGGAGAGGGGACGATGATGACCTCGACGAGTTCGGGGATCCGGCCGAACAACCGGTCCTCGATCTCCAGGGTGCTGTCGATACCGGGGATCTCGTCGATCTCGCGGTCCAGCAGGTGCAGGCAGCCCCACTTGCTGAGGTAGCCGACGTCGCCCATGCGCCACCAGCCGCCGTTGACCTGCTTGCGCCAGCGCTCGTGCTCGCCCATGTAGGTGACGATGCGGCCGTCGCTGCGCACCTCGATGTGGCCGGGCGAGGACCTGCTGGGCGTCCGGCCGTCCCGGGAGACCACGCGGACATCGGTCATGCCGGGGAAGGGGCGGCCCACGCAGCGGCCGTCGGCGTCTTCGCCACGGGCCCGGGTGTAGGTACGGGCGGCGATCGGGCCCACCTCGCTCTGACCGTAGGCCTGGGCGAACAGCGGCAGGTCGCGCCGGGAGGCGCCGAGCATCCGCTGCACGGTGCGCGGGTGGATGGCGTCGAAGGTGCTGCTGAAGTACTTGACGTTGGCCAGCGGCTCGCGGGGGTCGTCGGCGAGCGGCTCCCAGCGCAGGAAGGTGTTGGGGTGCGCCTCGATGAAGCCGGGACGGACCCGCGCGAAGAGGGCGGCCACGTTCTCCTCGTCGTCGTCCCGCAGGATCACCAGGGGGTGGCCTTGGAGGACCGAGATCGGCATCGCGGTGTACATCCGCGAATGCACGAAGGAGACGTGGACGGCGATGGGCTCGCGGCGGCGGACCGCCGCGCCCACCACCAGGCTCTGGGGCCGGTAGCGGGCCTGGAAGGTGCGCCCGGTGTGCAGGGCGAGTTTGGGCAGGCCGGTGGTGCCGGAGGTGTGGGTGACCATCGTGGGGTGGTCGGGGGGCATGGTGACGGGTCGGACCCGCGCGACGCCGGCCAGCGAGGCCAGGGACACCGCCCCCTCGTACTCCCCCGCGGCGAGCAGGACGCGCTCGCTGAGGTCGAACACCTCCGCGGGCAGCTCCTTCTCCAGCTTGGCCTGGTCGGTGAGGAGGTAGGGCCGGTCGACCCGGCGCAGCAGGGCGGCGACGGTGGCTCCGTCGAGCTTGGGGGACAGCATCACCGGGATGGCGCCGATCCGGACGACCGCGCAGGCCAGAAGGGAGATGTCGAAGGCGTCGGACTTGTGCACGACGACGTGGTCGCCGGGGCGCACCCGCAGGGACCACAGGCGCGAGGCGAAGTCGTCCACCAGGTCGGCGATCTCGGTGAGGGTGAAGCGACGCCCCCGTTCGGGTGCGATGTCCAGTTCGTGATCGAGGATGACGGGGTTGGCCGGGTAGCGGGCCGCCGCTCGGTCGAAGAGGGTGCCCAGTCGAATACCCCGGTTGGCTACGCGCTGAAGGAACACGGCTCGTCCGTTCTGTCGGTCTGGGGGGAGGGGGTCAGCTCTCTTCGATCACGCGCTTGATCCGGGCCAGCGTGACGTCGAGGTCCTGTTCGAGCTTGGCGGTCCACTCGGTGATGAAGCGTTTGCGCTCCTCCTCGTCCAGGTTCGCGGTGATCGTGTGGATCCCGGCCGTGGCCCGGTTCATCCGGAAGTGGTGCACCAGGACGGAGCCGCCGTCGTCGGTCGGCTCGATGTCGAAGCCCCAGACGCTCTCCTGGTCCGCTCCGGCGTGGGAGAGCATCATCCAGCGGAAGGTACGGCCGGGATCGGCCGCGGTGACGCGGGCCTCGGTGTGCCACACGCCGCGGATCAGGGGTGCCCAGCCGACGACGTCGTCGGCACGCAGGTTCTCGCCCCGGAAGACCGATCCGACCCGCCGGGGCTCTCCGGAGATCCATTCACCGCCGCGGCACTCGGGGCTCCATTCGGAGCTGCGCGGCAGGTCGCTGACGACCTCGTACACCTGCTCTGGGGAGGCGGACACCGGAAGGCTCGCCCGCAGTTCGAAGAGGGGGGTGGTGTCGATGATGGATGCGCTCATGGTTGGAAGGTTCGCAAGGCCCGGTGAGGTGGCGCCAAGCATCGGCGCAGAGTTGGTCAAGTTCGTCCCGTGATCGGGACCCCGACCCACGGCGATCACGATCCGGCGCCCGCGGGCCAGTCCTCCCTCGACGGCGCGGTGGGCCCGTCCGGTGTGCTCCAGGGACACGAGGTCGCAGCGGCGCGGGCGCAGGACGCCGTCCGCGGCGAGCCGACCCACCCGTGCGGCGGCCTCGGCGAGTTCGTCGACGGTGGCCTGGGAGATGGCGAATCCGAGGACGGAGCGGTCCAGGAGGTAGAGGGATCCCACCGGCAGGACGGGGCGCGAACGCATCCCGGCGAGCAGGACGAGGCGGCCGCGCCGGGCCAGACCGGCCAGCGCCGGTTCGACCTCGTTGCGGCCGGCGGCGTCGACGTACAGGTCCACCCCGTCGGGGTGCAGGCGGGCGATCCGCTCGTACAGATCGGGATCACGACGGTCGAGCACGGCGTGCGCGCCCGAGGCACGGCAGTGATCCGCGTCGGTCGGGGACGCGACGGCGGTGACCCGTGCCCCGGCGTGGGAGGCCATGGTGACCAGGGCGCCACCGACGTTGCCGCCCGCGCCCACGACGACCACGCTCTCCCCCGCCCGCAGCCGGCCGTGGGTGGACAGGGCGAGGTGGGCGGTGGCGGCGGGGTGGGCCAGGGCGACGAGTTCGGCGGGGTCGGCGCCCTCCGGTACCCGGTACAGGCGGTCGGCGGGGACGGCGACCCGTTCTGCGGCGGCTCCCTGTCTGCCGTCGTACCCCATGCTCAGCGACCACACGCGCTCCCCCGGGGCGAAGCGGTCCGAGACGTCGGGGGCCGCGCGGACCACCGTGCCCACCAGGTCGCGACCCACCACGAAGGGGAAGGTGAGGGGCGTGCGCCAGGCGCCGGATCGGACGAAGGTGTCCACGTGGTTGACGGTGGCGAAATCCACCTCGACGAGGATCTCGCCGGGCTCGGGGTCGGGGTCCGGGAGCGGGCCGTAGCGGATCAGTTCGGGCCCGCCGAGCCGGTCGATGTATGCGGCGTACATGGCCCCGAGTCTGAACGCGTCGAACGGGAGAGCCGGAAAGTGCGCTCGGCCTGTGTCATCTCGCGACACCGGTTCGCATCGCGGCCAATGGTTCACATGAAGCACACAACAGAAGCGGAAGGCGCACCGGAACCTTCCGGAGATCGAATCCCCAGGTGGAACCGGCGAACACGAGACCTTTTGCCAAAGGCTTTCACAGAGGCCGGAGGGGTGCCTGGAATTGAAGCTCAGAGGATTTACAAAAATTCGACAGAGAGTGAAAGCAGCAGCTCCGGCGGCACCGGGGAAGATCATCTCCCTTTCGACGACCACCCCGGATCACACACCCTCCGTGTTCACCCGGAACGAAGAAAACATGAGCGCCAGTCCCTGAAAGAACGCGGTACCGTTCCACTTGGGCCACCTGAAGCACATGGACAACGTCAGTCACACAAACAACACGACCAACATGACACAAACAAAAATCTTGCAGTGAGCGAAACCCCTCGCCACAAAGATCGAAAATCACTCCGGCCTAAATGGCACTTGCCTCAACGCGTTACCGGCAACTAACATTCGAACAGGGCGTCTCCACCAGCGATGCGATCACCCAAAGTGACCAGCGAATTATTACCATCCGTGAATGCAAAGGGACAATGACCGCTCGAATCTCTGTCATCTATTATTCCTCTACCGGAAACGTGCACGCCATCGCCGAGGCGATCACCGAGGGCGCCTCCGAGGCCGGGGCCGAGGTCCGTCTGCGTCGCGTCGCCGAGCACGCGCCGGACGAGGCCATCGCGTCCAACCCGGAATGGCGGGCCCACCTGGACGCCACCGAGAACGTTCCCGTCGCCACGCTGGACGACCTCGCCTGGGCCGACGGCTTCGCCTTCGGCACCCCGACCCGGTTCGGCAACGTCAGCTCGCAACTGAAGCAGTTCATCGACAGCGCGGGCGGGCTCTGGGAGGCGGGTGAGCTCGCCAACAAGCCGGTGACCGGGTTCACCAGCAGTTACGAGCTCCACGGCGGACAGGAGTCCACCCTGCTGTCCCTCTACAACGTGATGCACCACTGGGGCTGCCTCATCGTTCCCACCGGCTACGTGGACTATGACCTCGTTCACGAGGCCGGAGGCAACCCCTACGGCCTGTCCAGCCCCTCCTGCCAGGGGGCACCCTCCAAGTCCCTTCTCAAGGCCGCCCGTTTCCAGGGCGAGCGGATGGCGCGCATCTCCACTCTGGTCCGTCCGCTGCGCACCGTGTAGTCGTACACGTGCCCGGCCTCGGAAGGAGGCCGGGCACGTGTCGCTCGCAGGACCGGACACCGAGCCGCCGGACGAAGGATCCCGGCCGGCGCCCCGGCCCAGAGGCACCACCGGACGCCTCGGCGGGGCCGCCGTTCCCTGGGCGATGCCACGTCGAAGAGCGGCGAACGAGAAAGCAGGTCGAAAATGCTTGTCCCGTCACAGAGTGTTGCAGATCCCTCACCCTTCGAACCGCGCCCCTTCACGCCCTGGAACCACTTCTCCACTCCGCTCATCGGTCGCGAGGGCGAACTGGAGGCCCTCAGAAGACGACTGACCGATCCGAGTGCCCGCATCGTCACCGTCACCGGGCCGGTGGGGGTGGGCAAGAGCAGACTCGCCGCGACCGCGTTCAACGACGTCCTGCCGACGTTCGCCGGCGCCCGTTCCCTGGATCTGGACTCCCTGCGCTCCGACGCGGAGTTGCAGCGGACCCTGTACGACGTCCTGGAGACGAACCCGGCGGGGCCCGGACCGTCGGAGGGACGACGGTTCCTGTTGGCCCTGGACGGGTGCGACCGTTTCATGGAACGGCTCCCCTCCCTGCTGACCGGCCTGTTGGCCACCCACCACCATCTGTCGCTCCTGGTGGTCGCCCCTTGGTCGTTGGGGGTGTACGAGGAACAGATCCTGCGCCTGGCCCCGCTGGAGACGCCCTGCGTCAAGGGGACCGACGGCCTGGCCCAGCTGCGCAGGCTCCCGTCCGTGCAGCTGTTCGTGCGGCGCACGCGGACCGTGCGCCCGGAGTTCGAGCTGACCCCGGAGAACCACGAAGCGGTCGCACGCCTGTGCGCCATGACCGACGGTCTGCCCTTGGCCATCGAGCTGGCGGCCGCCCAGATGAAGCTGTGCTCCCCGCAGGTCGTGCTGTCGGAGCTGGTCCGGGACCTGGACGTGCTCTCGGCGGACGGCGGGGGAACGCTGTCCGCGCACACCGGCATGCGCTCGGCCATCTCGATGTCCCTGAACCGGCTGCACGGCCTCGACCGGGAGTTCCTGGGGCAGGTGGCGGCGTTCCACGAGGGCTTCGACCTGCCCTCCGCGGTGGCGGTGACCGGACTGTCCCCGGCCGAGGTCCAGCACCTGCTGGAACGGCTGGTCGATATGAACGTGCTGTACACGGGCGAGTGCGACGACGGAGATGTGACGTTCCGCCTGTCGTCCCTGACCCGTCGCCACGTCCTGGACCGGCTGCGCGAGATCGGCGGGCTGGAGCGGGTGCTGCGCTCGCACGCCGCGTACTTCCTCCGCCTCACCGATTCCCTGCACGGCCCCCCGGCCTCCGGCGAGCGCGAGCGGCTGCTGCCGCGGCTGCGCCAGTGGTCGACGGACACGCGCTCCGCGATGGGCTTCCTGCTGGACGACGGCGACCACGCGGGCGCGATCCGGTTGGCCTTCGCGCTGCGCGGCTACTGGCACGGCAACGGCCGGGTCCGCGGGATCACCGAGATGCTGGATCGGGTGCTGTCCGACCCGGGCATCCCCGAGCGCGTGTCCGTCGAGGGCCGGGGCATCCTCGGTGAGCTGCTGGTGTGGGTGGGCGAGTACGACCGGGCGGAGGAGCACCTGCGCGCTTCCCTGAACGCGTACGAGACCGCGTCGGACCAGCGGGGGGCGGCCACGGGACGGCGGCGCCTGGGATCGCTGGCGATGTACCGCGGCGAGGTGGGGGACGCCGAGCGGTTGCTGGAGAAGTCCTCGTGGGAACTGGCGTCGGCGAGCGAGGAGTACGAGCAGGCGCTGGCCCTGCGCGACCTGGCCCTGTGCCGGATGATGTCCGGCGACCACGCGGCCGCGGAGGCCACGGCGCAGCAGGCGCGGCGGGAGTTCGCGCGTTGGGGTGACGAACGCGAGGAGGCGATGACCGACTGCGTTCTGGCCGAGACGTTCTGGGCGCGGGAGGGCGCCGAGCGGGCGCTGCCCCGCTACCGCGCCGCCCTGGAGGCGGTCCACGCCTCCGGTGACCGGGCCGCGTGCGCCACCGGCGTCGAGCGGGCGGCCGTGCTGATGGCCCGTGAGCAGACCCTCACCGACGAAGGATGGCGCACGATCGCGCGCGCCCTGGGCGCCGCGGTCGCCATGCGCTCGGGTACGGACTGCCTGCCCCCGGCCTGTCTGGGCGGGGCGGTGTCCGACGCCGTCGATCGGGCCCGTCTGCGGCTGGGCGTCAGGGTGTTCAACGAGTGCTGGGGCCGGGGACTGGCCTTGACGCCCGAGGAGGTGATCGGCGAGGTGCTGGACCCCTCCGGTCTGGCGGCACCGCCAGAGGAGTCCGCCTACCCGGAGGACGGCCCGCTCACCAAGCGGGAATTCCAGGTCGCCGAACTCGTCGCCCGCGGCATGACCAACCGGGAGGTGGCCCGCAACCTGGGCATCTCGGAGTGGACCGCCGTCAACCACCTGCGGCGGATCATGCGCAAGCTCGATTGTTCCTCCCGGGTCCAGGTCGCCGGGTGGTTCACCCGGCGGGGACGGCCGGTCAGGTCGGCCGGGACACCGACCTGACCGGACCTGTCGGGTCCGGCACCCCTCACAGGAAGAGGTACAGCAGGTTGAACGCGATCATGCAGGCGACCACGGTCCGAAAGGTCGTGATGCCCCGGCTGCGGGCGACCAGCGGGTCCCCGGTGCGGAGGAAACCCGTGTACTGCCGGATCCGCAGGACCGCGAACGGCGCGAGGACGAGCGCGAACCACCAGGGGGCCGCGCCGGTGAGCGGTGGCACGACCACGAGCAGGAGGTTGACCGCGGTCAGGGCACCGAGGAACACCCGGTTGCCGCGCGCGGAGGTGAGCACGGCCACCGTGCGCCGCCCGGCGGCGGCGTCACCGGGGATGTCGTTGGTGTTGGAGTAGCCCGCGATGAGGACCTGGCCGAATCCGAACAGCAGCCCTTGGACCAGGACCACGATCGGCAGCCCTCCCGTGGCCAGGCCGTAGGGGACCAGCAGGAACGCCGTGGCCGAGAACAGCAGCACCGCCTCGCCCAGCCCGTGGTAGCTGAACTTGAGCCCCCAGGAGTACTGGACGCTCAGGAACAGGAGCAGCGCGGCCAGGACCGCCACCCCGAGGGTGGGATGCGGGGTGACCACGAGGGCCAGGGTCCACCACACCACCCCCCACACCAGGCTGAGGTGGCCGAACCGCCGGGCCTGGGCGACGGTCAGCTCCCCGGTGAGCAGGGGTTTGCGTTCGAGGGGCCGCAACGCGGTGTCCTCGACCTCGACGTAGTTGGCGGTGTCGCTGCCGTCCTCCGCCCCGGTGACGTCGTCCAGGGTCATGACGGCGGACAGGACGCCGATCATGCCGAGGGCGAAGAACAGCAGGGTGAGCGGGACCCCGTCGGCGGTGAGGCCGTCCACCCCCAGGATGGTGGCGACGATGACGAGGGTGAGCAGGAAGTCGATGACGAACTTGTACTTGACCAGCCGGGCGTAACGTCCGGCGGTGGCCAGGAGGCCCTCCCCGGAGGGGGTGCGCGCGTCGATGCTCATGTCTCTTCCGTGGGTCGTGGAGTCGGGGAACCTGCGGTGGTCAGCCGGCGACGGCGACGGTGGGCTCCCCCGGCCCGACCCCCGCCTCACCCATC
>NZ_JARBUT010000011.1 GCF_028882275.1 Nocardiopsis sp. N85 | reverse complement strand
GCCCTACTACACCGCCCACGAACAGGCCCGCGTCCAGGCCCGTGTCCAGGCCGAGGCGACCGCCCGCCTGCACCGGTGGAGCGCGCCCCGCACCCCCAAGGCCCCCGCCCCCGAGATGCGCCCGGCCGGACCGCTCGTCTCCGGACCGCGTCCGCCCGAACCGAGGCTCCCCGAGGGGGATCTGCTCGCGCCCACCCCGCCCCCGGTCACCTTCGAGGACCTGGCCGCACTCACCCGCGTGTGGATCGCCCAGCAGGGAAGCAAGGCGGGGGTGGGGGTATGAGGCCCACCCGTGTCCGGAGCGGCCGGCGGGAAGGCCGAATCGGGCACAAAGTGACCCGGGTCACAATTATCTCGTGGAGAGAACCAGGGACACGACGGCGGACACCAACCACATGGCCCCCTTCCCTCACGAGGAGGGCCCCTATCCCCTGTCATCACAGCCCGAGGTACACATGTTGAACTCCGTACGAGCCCACCGCACCGCCCTCGGCCTGGCCGCCGTCGGATCCGCACTGGCCCTGGCGGCCTGCGGAGGCCCCGCCCCCGCCGACGAGCCCGAGTCCACGGCGGACACCATCGAAGCGGAGGTGGAGGAGGAGCCCGCAGACGTCGACACCGGCGACTTCAACCAGGGCCCCATACCGAGCGAGAAGCCCGAACTCAACGAGAGCGACCTGCCACCGGAACCGGACAACTCGGCCCCCCTCGGCGAACGGATCGCGTGGGAGGCCCTGGAGCAGGTCTCCACCTTCGCCTCCATGACCGACCCGGACGCCACCTACCAGTGCCCGGACATCGCCGGCGAGGAGGGGGAGTCCGTGACCTGCACGGTGAACTTCCTGGGTGAGGAGTTCGAGTACAACATCGACATCCAGTCCTCCGGCATCCTCATCTCCTACGAGCAGGACCTGCCGGAGGGGCCGCTGGTGCGCGAGATGGTCGAGGACACCCTCCGTTGGGACGCCGAGACCGAGTACGTGCTCTGCGACATGGAATCAGACCTGGTCCGCGGCCGGACCAGCGAGGACGCGCCGTTCACCTGCCAGGCCCTGGACGAGGAGACGGGTGACGTAAGCGAATACACCCTGAGCATCTCCATGTACGGGGCGTACACCTTCTACCCGGCCTGATCACCCCGAACGGCCCCGCTCCGGCGGGGCCGTTCCCGTTCACGCAGGTGATCGGTGGCCGACCGTCCCGTTCGCCGACCGGCCCGCCACCGGCTCGGGTGGTCGGGCCGCGCGCCCCACGGTCCTCCGGACCGCCCCCGGCGCGGAGCGCGTTCGCGACTCGCGAACGCTCCCGCCGGCCGGACGCGGTCAGCCGCAGTTGGTGCCGTTCCGTACGATCCAGTCGTCGCCGATCCTGCCGCCCCAGTCCACGCAGTGGCCCGCCGCCGACAGGTACACCGGGCCCGCGTACTCGGTCCAGTCGCCCGGGTCGGTCTGCCAGGAGGTGGTGTCGCTGCGCTTGAGCGCGGCGTCCATGGACACGCGCGCCCCCGGGTCGGACCGCACCACCACGACGCAGTTCTTGCCGTTGGAGTTGTTGTAGGTCAGGAAGACCGTGCCGCCCGGGATGGCCGCCTCGTTGACCTTCCCGTACCCGCCGCCGCACTGGCCGCCGTAGACGACCGCGCCCACCGGGGCCGGGTTCGCGATCGTGACGATCAGGGCCAGTCCCAGCGCCGCCGCGACCCGGCCGGTGATCCTCTTCATCACGCTTCCCTCTCTTCGTTCGCCGTCCGTCGTCGTGTCCACCCCGGTCACCACGGCGGGGTCCCGGTGCCGCTGGTGCGGTGGTACTCGACCAGGCGGGTGATGGTCACCGTGCCGTCGGCCGCCGTCGTGTAGGTGACCTCGGCCTTCACGGTCCGGCTCCCCTGGTTCGCGTACCCGGTGAGCGCCGACGGGCTGGAGGACACCGAGCCCGCGCCGCCGTTGCCCACGCCGCCGCCCTGGCTCTGGCAGAAGCTCCAGGCGCAGACCACGGTGGCGCCGTCCAGCTTCGCGTACACCCCCGAGCCGCCGTCGGGTCGGAACGCGATGACGTGGTCGCCCGACGGCCTCGAACCCGACGCGCTCACGCCCGCTCCGACCAGTCCGGAGGCCGTGGCGGTCGTGCCCTCGTCACCGCCCCCGCCGTCGGAACCGCCGGCCTCGCCCTCGTCGGTCCCGTCCTCCTCGGACGGACCGTCCGAGGGTCCGTCCGACGCTTCGGTCTCCTCTGGGTTCCTCGCGCTCTTGGCGGAACCGTCCCCTTCGTCACCGGCGGCGCTCTCCACCGGGAGCGATGTCCCATCGTCATCGGACCGGTTCCCGATCAGCGATGCGTCGAGATGGCCGGAGAACACGGCTCCGCCCAGCCCGACGACCGCGAGCAAGAGCAGAGCGGCCGCCGTCACCACGAGCGCCGTCCAAGGTCTGGAACGCACCCGTTCCGCGACGTCCCGGGCCGGTGGAGGCACCACATCGAAGTGGCGTTCCTCCGGCAGACGCACACTCACCCAGGTGTTCTGGAGACTTCCCCCGACGACCTGTCCCACCCCGTCGGTTCCGCTGAACGACGCGACCGTCGCGCCCGGAGGGCTCGATGCCCGAAGTACTCCGGTCACCAACTCCAGAGCGGTGGGCCGCAGCTCGGCCTCCTTGGCCAGAGCACGGCGCACGAGGTCCGAGAGGGGTCCGGTGAACCCCTCCAGGTCGGGGTCGCCGCTCAGCACCCGGTGGGCGACCCCCGCCGGGTCACCCGTGCCGAAGGGGGGACGGCCCGTGGCCGCGTAGGCCACCAACGCCCCCCAGGCGAAGACGTCGTCGGCGGTGCTGATCCCCTCGCCCCGGTAGTGGGCCGGGCTGATCCAGCCGGGAGAACCCAGTAGCGAACCGGTGCGGGTCAGAGCGGTCTGGTCCAGGGCCCGGGCGATCCCGAAGTCGAGGACCCGCGGCCCCTCCGGGGAGATGACGATGTTGGCCGGTTTGAGGTCACGGTGGACCACACCGGCGGCGTGGATCTGGGTGAGCGCTTCGGCGACCCCGAGGGCGAGTCCGTACACGAGGGAGGCGGGCAGGGGCCCCTCGTTCTGGCGGACGTAGGTTCCCAGGTTGAAGCCGCGAACGAGGGGCATGGCCAGCCACGGCCGCTCCGCCCCGGTGTCGGCCGCGAGCAGGGGGACCGCGCAGGCGCCGCCCACCCGGGAGAGCGTCTCGACCTCACGGGCGAAGCGGCTGCGGAACTCGGCGTCGGCGGCGTATTCGGGATGGATCACCTTGACCGCGGCCAACGCCCCATGGGGGTCCACGGCGGCGTAGACCACTCCCATCCCGCCCGCGCCCAAGCGTTTGAGCGGTCGGTAGGGACCGATCACCGCCGGATCGGCGGAGGTCAGGTCGGTGGCGGTGACGGGCAGGGAGGCGGAGGTCTGTGCGGGGCGCATGGGATCCACGGGTGAAGGGGCAGGGGGCCGCGTCCCTCGCGGGCACCGGGAACATGGGATCACCGGGGGACGTACGGACACCGCATCCTAGCGACCGGACTCGACTCGAACGGTAACGAGTACACATGAACCGGACATGGGAACCGCCGTGACCGATACCGGTCACGGCGGTCGGGTCCGCGTTCGGAGAAGCGGTCACCGGCACTTCGGGGCGGGCGCCCGGGTTCCGCCGGAAGGGACGGGACCACACTGCCGTCGCCCTCCCTTCGAGGGGGCGTGAACGGAACCTTCGACCGCGTTCCCGGCCACGTGGTCGTCCACGTCCTGCCGGGGCGCGGGCGAGGTCGGCCCCGGGAGCCTCTCTAGGGCGTGTTCCGTGGATGCCGCCCGTCGCGAGCGCCGTCCCGGTGCGGCTCTCGCAAGGCCGAAGAAGGAGTCATCCCGGTGTGGCTGTCGACTGATGAGAACGCGGCGAGAGCTGTGCCGGGGCGTCGCGCAGCAGGGTGAGTATCCGCGGAACACGCCTTAGGAGGGGCTGTTCCCGTTGCGCTTCTCCTTCGCCCTGAAGGCCCTGCTGCGCTCGGCCTGGCGCCGGGCGTTCGGGTCGACGTCGGCGTTCGCGTGTCTTGTGAACCCGCGCAACGGGAAGTCCTCGCTCACCACACGGCGGCCGGATCTCGGATAGATGACCGACGTCGGGGCGTCGCCCAGGTCCTCCGCGCCCTTGTCCTCGTTCTCGCCACCGCGCTTGCCTCGTGCCATTTCACCGTCGCCTTCCTCCGCGAATCCGACAGGAACGGGTGCCGGATGTCATGCGAGCACCCCCACGTTCATCAAAGGCGAATTCCCACAACATCGCAATGATGAAGATCCAGCATTGGATTTCGCCATACGGGAGGGGCTTTCCGGCCTTCTCCCGGCACGTCCCTCAGTGCTACGCTCCGAGCCTCGTACGCGCCATCGCGCGCCCGTACGTGATCGGTGGCCCCGCAAGGCCCCGTCGGCTCCCCTGCCCCGTCGAGCCGGAGAAGACCGGAGATCACTCCGAACCCCGGGAAAACGAAGGTGAGTGGAACATGGCCCGCAAAGGCAAGTGGCAAGAGATCAAGGACGAGCTCAAGCGGAACCAGGAATCGCAGAAACCCACCAGCCTGACAGAAGCGATGAAGAAGTCGCGCGAGAGCACTCAGTCCACCAATCTCCTCTCGTCCGCCCGCAGGGCGCAGAAGAGCCAGCAAGGAGGAGGGCTGTTCGGACGGAAGGGCAAGAGCGCCTGACCTTCCCCGCCGGCATCGGGCCGGGGCGTGCCCCGCTTTCGGGGTGTGTACTAGGCTCGGCGCAGCGTTGTCGGGCACCGTGCCCCGACCCGGCAGCGGCCCCGGACCCACCTCCCCCTCCCGCCCGCGGAGCGCTCTCGGCCCCCGCAGGCGTCGCCTCGGACCGTGCCGGTCGACCCGATCCCCTCCGCGCGCCGGCGGGCCGTCCGTGCCGTCGGCCGACCGGGCGGAGGGACCCGCTGTGCCAGAAGGGACCCCATGATCCGGCAGGGTCGTCGCCGCGCCTCGTCGCAGCCCGTGATCTCGGGCATGCGTTCCCTGACGACTTTGTACCTCGGCGATCACTCGCTCCTGTACCGAGCCGAGCCCGAGTCGGGCGAGGCCCCCTTCGCGGTGAAGCTGCTGCGTCCGTCGACCGGTGCGGGGCGACCGGACGAGGCGGGCCTGTGGGAGGAGTTCTCAGCCACCGAGGGCGTGCAGCCACTGCTGTTCTCCGGCGTCACCGACGAGGGCCGCCCCTACGCGGTGACCGAGTACCGGCCCGAGGGCGACTACGGCGAAATCCTGGCGCGCGGCGAGCGCCTCTCCGTGGACGAGGTGCTCGCCGTGGGCGCGGCGGTGGCCGGGGCCCTGGCGGCGATCCACGCGGCGGGCTTCCTGCACCACGCGGTGCGCCCGGCCGACATCCTGCGCGGGGAGACCGGCCCGGCCCTGATCGACTTCGGTTCGGCTCTTCCGCTGGACCACCCGTTCCCACCGGTCTACTACACGCGGCGGGACCTGGACCACACGCCGCCCGAGGAACTGCGGGGCGGGGCCCCCTCCCCCGCCTCGGACGTGTACCGCCTCGCCTCCACGATGTGGGCGCTCCTGGCGGGGCACGCCCCGTTCGACGAGGTGCGGGAGGAGGCCGCCCCGCTGGCGGAGTACCGCGCCCGCATCCTCGGATCCGCCGTTCCCGCGCTCCGGCGGGAGGACGTGCCGGAGTGGCTGCGCGCGGTCCTGCGCCGGGCCCTGAAAGCCGACCCCGACCGCCGGACGTCCACGGCGGAGGAGTTCGCGGCGGCGCTGGCGGCGCGTCGGTCCCCGCCCGAGGGGACCGACGACCTCGAAGAGGGCCGGGCGGCCGTACCGCTCACCCAGGAGGGGACGGGGGTGGAACCGTCGACCCCCGCGGCCGACGACGACGGCTACACGGACGGGCCCGAAAGGGTCGTGACGCCGGGGGCCATCGGCACCGGGGAGCCCGCGCGATCGGCAGCGGGCGAGGCGGAGCCGCAGACGGAAGCTGCGGCCGACCCTTACCTCGATGACGGGTACGCGGACGAGCCCGAGGAGGAAGCGGGGACGGCGGCCGTTCTCGGGGAGTCCCCGTGGTGGGAGGCGGACGGCCGGGAGGCGACGGAGGAGACTCCTGGGCCGCCCGCACCGATCGTCGACGCCGGGCCGGAACCCGACACCCGTACCGATGACGGCTACCCGGACGACGGGTACCTCGACGACGGGTACCCCGATGAGGACGCCGACGCGGAGGTCCACGGGGGCCGTCCCGGCACACCGCTCCCCGGGGAGGGAGACCTCCCCGCGGTAGGACTCCCCCGCGCCCTCCGGACACCCCGGACGGACCCCCCGGACGCCGACGACGCCGAAGCAGCCGCCGAGGGCGGCGGTGCGCAGGTCGGTCCTTCGGAGCCCGAGAACGCCGCGACGCCTTCCGGCGCCGCCCCGAGCGTGGACACGGCCCGGACGCCCCGCACCGCCCCACTCCCCGAACCGGCTCCCGAGCGGACGCCCGCTCCCGCCGCTGTGACGCACGCAGCCCCCGCACGGCCGTCCCCGGCACCGGGCGTCCGACCGGGCGAGGCGGCGGGTTCCGGAGTCGGCACGCCCCCACCCGCGTCGTTCCCACCGGCGTGGAACGCGACGGGCGCGCCGGTGCCACCGGCAGCGGAGACGGCCGGCGCCCCGGCGGTGCCGCACCGACCCCAGCCGACCCCCCGACCCGCCCCTTCTCCCCCTTTCGACACCACCGATCGGAATCGCGTCACGCAGCCGTACTCCGACTGGGGCGGGCCCCCGGAGCGCGAGCGCGGGATCGGTGCCCTCGTCGGCCCGATCCTCATCGGCCTGCTGGTCGTCGTGGTGGTGGGAGCGGGCCTCGCCGTGCTCGTCAGGGGACTGGGCGGGCCGGATTCCCCGGCCGCGTCTCCGGAGGCGAGTGGAACCGGGGACACCCCGGGAAGAACGGAGTCCGGGGCCGCGGAACCGCCGGCGGTCGCCGACCCGGTCGCGGAACTGGCCCCCACGGACATCGGGCTCACCGACGACCTCGTGGCCGTGTCACTGACCTGGACGGACAACACCGGCGGCGAGAGTTCGCACGTCGTGGTCGGCGGCCCCGCCGACGCGCGGGGGACGTCGATGGCCCGTACCGAGGCGGGCGAGTCCTCGGTGGACGTCTCGGGGCTCAACCCCGAGGTGGAGTACTGCTTCCAGGTGGTCGCCGTCCATTCGACCGACGTGCTGGCCCCGTCCGAGGAGATCTGCACCGACCGGGGCGCGTCCGACGCCAACTGACGGCCGCGCCCCACCGGTCGGGTCTTCGGTCGAGGCGGCACCGGTGGCAGACCGGGCACACCATGGCGTGTCCGACCGGATGCCACCCGCTCCGCTGCTACCGGCCTTCGCGGGTATCACCCGCACGCCGATCTGCCATCACCGACTCACCAGATGGGACGAGCTCTCAGGCCTTGACCGCTCCCCAGGGGGTCGGCGGGGTCCAAGGACTCACAAAGACCGCTTCACCGCCCGTGAAGGGGGTCGAACCCGAACCGCCGGACCTCACGGGCCGCGGCCTCCGCACCGTTCCCGAATCCGGCTGCTCCGCGCCCGTCGGCCGGCTTCCGGATGCGGCACCGCCCGGGCGCCATGCCGACGGCCATCCGCGCGTACCGCACACCAGGGGCGTTACCCGTCTCCGCGAGCACACCCTCCTGCACCACGGCGTACGGATCGGATGGTTCGAGGGGCGAAACCGTGATGGCCCCCAGGTGGAGACGGGGTTGGGGCAGGTACCGCTGCTCTCGGCCACCGACGATGGCGAGCGGAAAGGGCTCCGGAAATCCGGGGTCGCGATGTGCTCTTCCCCCTTGGCCCGATCGAGCGAAAACATCCATCCGACCATGGGAAAGAAGACCTGAAGGGTCTATGATGTAGCCCGCTCTGCCACTTTGTCACCTATTCAACCAAGTTTCCCTTGGTGGACACCTCCCCGTGGCAACAGGGATCCCATGCCCCGGCCCCTTCCAACGGGACCGCCCGCTGCCTCGGCCGCAGGCGGGCAGGGCAGTCGCATGTCAGCAGACCGACGCGAAAGGAAGGGGTCCGTTCGTGGAACGACTACTGGCCGTCTTGGGGGAGACATTCTCGAACATCTTGACGATGGCCTCGTCGACACCGATCTACATGGGCATCGTAGGCGGTGCCCTGGCCCTCGTGTACTGGCAGTCGCACCGAGAGGCCAGGATCGAGAAGAACAATTACAAGGAACACCTGATATCAGGCCTGACGGACGAAGCGACCAGGGCGGCCAGGAGTGAGAAAGCAAAGAACACTCCCGCCTTCCTCAGAGTCGCCGATCTGAATAACATCTACCTTCAGAATGTCCTACAGGCCGCCACGACCATACGAAATGCAGTGGACAACAACGGACAGCGGCTGGCCAATTTGTGGTCCATACCTTTCCATCGAAAAGGAATGCAGAATTTCCTCGACCAGAAAGAGGGGCGCTCCAGAGTCGAGATTTTCAGACAGGGGCATGAAGAGGTTGCGAGACGTCATGGGGTAGCCTTGGGAGGAAAATCGGTCAGCACACGCTCCGACCCAGAAAACCGAAGGACAAAAATGTAAAGAAGACTACATTCCAGTGTGACTGAGAAACATTCCGGTTGGACTACTCGAAGATGATCTCGATGCTTTCTTTGATGTTCGCATGCGCACTGACCCTCTACCTTTTCCGGTTTCTGGCAACAGAATTCATGGCGAAGTCCGGGGCCCATCCCCGAAGGCTGGATGAATTCAGCGCGACCTTGACTGAACTCCGCCTCAAGAATCACCGTGAGAACGCCATCGTTTTTGGGACGAGTGCCGCCGACGAGAAGTACCTGATACTGGACAACATGCTTGCGTTGATCAATTTTCGAAGGCACACGGGCCCCTCCGAAACCGCCTCCGGCCTCTCCGGCGACGCCGATCGGAGGTTCTCCGAGTACGCGGGCATGCTCGACCGGCTCAATCAGGAGATCGCGAGGTCGGTCCCCGGCGCACGAACCCCCGCCCCGGACCACTACGCCATCCGGGATGACTCCGCTGGGAGCGTCCACGGCACCGATGCGATGAGAGTTCGGCTGATCCGCCTCACCCACATCGTCCTCATGGTGGCACTGGGACTTTTGGCCGCCGCTACCGCCGTCATCGGATAAGGGGCTTCGGCAGCTCTCAACGCCACTTCCATGGGAGAAAGTCTTGGCCGAACTACTGTCGAACATGAACTCATTGCTCACCGGAGGGGCCAGCACCTTAACGGCGATCCTGTCAAACCTCTTTTTCGCAGGCTTCGCCGCGTTCGTTGCGATAAGAGGAAAGAAATATCTGACATCCAAGGTGAAGAAGTCGGACCATTCCCTCCATGAGATCAACAGCGAAGCGCTGGTGCAGATCGAGGAGATCGCACGCCAGATCAACTCGGAGGTCTGGAACAGGCAGGAGTTCCCTCTCACCGAGCAGAACCTAAGGCAGGAGGGTGATTCGATCACTCTGGAGGCCGGCACCAATCTCCTCATTCTAGAGCGGCAACTGGCCCTGGTGGAGGATCGGGTCAAGGATCTCCAGAGCGCGGGTGCGACGAACCAGTCCTTCGAGGAGATGATGCACCCTGACAGCACCTTGGTGATCAATCCGGTGGCACAGGGAAGCCGGACGCTGTCTCAGGATGAAGCGACACGCACCGCACAGAGTATCGGGGCGGTGCGCGACAATCTCGTCCAGGTCGACATGTCCCTCAAGGAGTCCTACAAAATACTCGGATTCGATCTCAACGTCAGTGCACGAGATGCCATCAAGGAAGGAAAGCTTCCTGATTTCAGGCAATGGGTCGATGCTATTCTGGAGGACTATCCGAAGGTCGTAACCGATCTTGTGAAGAACAACGGTTTGGCGGCCGCGCACGCCGCCCTCGCCCTGGTGAAGGAGACCGGGCACTCCCCTCTGTCCGGGCAGGCGAGGAAAGAGGCGGTCGCGGAGATCATCGATGAGAGGCGGAGAGACGTGAGCGCGCGCGAGGCTCGCGGGCTTCCCCCGGCGGAATCGAATCCACTCGACATCCTGAGCAAACCCTCCAGGAAGGACAGGGCCAAGGACTCGACTGCCGCCCTGGGCACCTCCCTCTCCAGCGCTGTCAGGCGGGCCCGCTCCCGTATCGGTGGCGGGAACGGTGGCAATCGGGGCCGCAGCTGACGGGAGCGTGTCACCCACTGGTTTTCGGGTGCGTCAGCACGTCGACTGGCGCACCACTTCCGCAGACCCGCTCGGAGGAGCCCTGGAATGGATGTCAACCAATTCGCCTTTTACGTGTTCTTCTTGGTCACGGCCACCGTCGCCGGGAACGCCGTCCTGAGGATCCGCCAACGCGGCCTGTACGACCCGGGTCAGGCGATCGAGAATGGGAGGATGGCGAGGAAGCAGGCGGTCTCCTCGGCCGCGCTCCTGGAGAAGGTGGGGATCGCCGACCGCAAGCAACAGATCATCGAGGCACTCGCGGGTGACCGGACCGCATCCACCAGCGCCGAGGCGATCGCCGAGGAGGACCACGGACGTCGGGAACTGGTGTCCTTGCGGAAGAGGTTCGATGAACTGGAGTCCCACGTCCTGGCCGAACACGAGCACATCGACCGGGAGTTCGAGGAGGAGGCCGCCCGACACCGCCAACGGCGCCGCCGGGCTCTGAGCACCGAGATCGCCCTCCTGGTGCTGTCGGTGGCCGTGATGCTCGGGCTCGTCATCGCGGCGGCGCCGTACTTCGCATGACGCGCGGGGCCGTTCAGGCGGCGGGTACCACTCGAACGGCCTCCGGACGTGGTGGAACCGGATCGCGATGGTGCGTCAGGCCGGCCAGCGGCTGGTGATGGGCAGGCGCCGGTCCCTTCCCAAGTTGCGCTTGGTGATCTTGGGGCCGGGCGGGTACTGGCGGCGCTTGTGCTCGGCTCTGTCGACCCGGCGGACGACGTGGCGCACCAGATCCGGATCGAAACCCGCCGCTGTCAGCGCCGCGACACCCTGATCCGTGCCGATGTAGGCGTTCAGCAGCCCGTCGAGCACCTCGTACTCCGGTTGCGTGGGGATCTGATCGGCACTTCCCCAGCCATTGACCCGGTTCCGGTCGAGGGAGCGCTCCGGAATGGGCGGTGTGAGCCCGACACGCGTCGCCTCGGTGTTGCGCCAGCGGGCCAGTTCCCGGACCAGTGTCTTCCAGCAGTCCTTGAGCGGTGCGTAGGACCCCACGGCATCGCCGTAATGGGCGCACAGCCCGGTCGCCAATTCGCTCTTGTTGCCCGCCGCCAACACGAGGTGTCCCTCCTCACGCGAGAGGGCCGCGATGAGGGTGCCGCGTGCCTGCGCCAACAGGTTCTCCGCGCCGTCCGCGTTGGAGGCGACGATCGTCGACTCCAACGCGTCGACCAGGTGGTTCACCGGGTAGACGCGGTTGACGAGGCCCAGCTCCTTGATCAGCTTTCCCGCGTCCGCCATGGCCTCCGTACTGGATCCCTTCGCTGGCATGACCAGGGCGTGCACGTTCTCCGCACCCACGGCGTCCGCCGCGATCGTGGCCGTCAGTGAGGAATCGAGACCCCCGGAGACGCCCACCAGGACCGAGGAGAAGGCGTTCTTGCGAACGTGGTCGCGTACCCCCGTGACGAGAGCCGTGTAGACCTCGCCGAGATCGCTCAAGGGGTTGCGCCGGGGCGTCAGCACCGGTGGGCGCGACTCGTAGGGCACGAGCGGCTGCGTGGAGGCCGTGTACCGCACGATCCGGAAACCGCCCGATTCCGCCGGTGGTTCCGATGGGGCCGCGGTTCGGGGAAGGGACACATCGGTGACCAGGAGCGCCTCCTCGAATTGTGGAGCCCGGGAGACGAGGTCTCCCTCCGCGTCGACGATGAGGGAGTCGCCCTCGAACACCAGGTCGTCCTGACCGCCGATCATGTTGACGTAGCCGATGGCGGCTCCGATCTCACGTGCGCGCCGCTGGCACAGTGCGAGCCGCACGTCGTCCTTGTGCCGCTCGTACGGTGACCCGTTCAGAGTGATGAGCATCCCCACCCCGAGGACGGCCGCCGCCGCAACGGGCCCCCCGTCCTGCCACAGGTCCTCGCAAATGGCGAAAGCGATGTCGACGCCGTGCAGTCGCATTACCGGAAGCGTGTCTCCAGGGACGAAGTACCGGAATTCGTCGAAGACCCCGTAGTTGGGCAGGTGGTGCTTCGCCGAAACGAGCTGGATCCGGCCTTGGTGCAGCACCGCCAGCGAGTTCTGCGGCGCTCCCGAGGGTTGACCGAACCGGGATCCTCCGCCCTCTCGTCTGTTCAGGAAGCCGATGACCACCGGGAGGTGTCCGAGACCTTCGTCGGACAATCGGCTGGCGAGTGTGTGAGTGGTTTTTATGGAAGCGGAAACAAAACCGTCCCGCAGGGCGAGATCCTCTACCGAGTATCCCGTGACGACCATCTCGGGAAATACGACGAGATGGGCTCCAGCGTCGCTCGCCTGACGAGCGTAAGCGACGACGCTGTCGCAATTACCTTCCAGATCACCCACAGTCGGGTTGATCTGGGCCAGAGCTATACGAAGTTGTACCACAGGTGCGATCGTAGCGAATTAGTTAACATGGACGCAACATGTAACTTTTTTATAACATTGCGACCTGGCGCCGTCTCCGGCCATCCGTGAAAAACATCGATTATTTCACCATCCCTGGTGTGAGTGAGATAAGTCACAGGGGCTGTGGCCTCTGGAGCCCCCGCCCGAAGCCATTCCACCCCTCCCCCACGCGCAGCCCATCAGACCGAAATCGCAGCTCATGAGGCCTCCATGAAACTCAGGCCACCGCCCCATCGGACGAGGACGCTCCGGAGCGCGCCCAGGCGGGCGCTTCCGCCGTCACAGGAACAAGGTCATGCCGAAGTGTGATGAATCTTGCGGTTCGGGAGAGTTTCTTGTTATCTGTTCCACGGCCCGCACACCCTCATGGCGGCCTGGGCGGTTCAGTCGGTGATGATCTCGCCGAAAATGTGACCCCGCGCGTTCAGGAAGTAACAAAAAACACATATCGGCAAGACACCGCCCTGACCACTGCGGGAACTGAATCAGTCGCGGAGCGAGACAACGACGTCTCCGCCGACGACGAAGGGAAGTCCCCCTGTGGAAGCCATGAACATCGGCATCACCACTTTCAACGATGCCTTCTGGGCCTATCTGATCATTCCCGTCCTCATCATTCTGAGCGTGTACTTCACCGTGCGCTCCGTTGGTGTGCAGTTCCGAATGATCCCCGAGATGATCCGCTCGATGGGAGGAAAAACGGGACTGGCGGAGGACGGCCGCAAACCGATCTCCGCCTTCCAGGCCTTCACGGTCTCCGCCGGTGCGCGCGTCGGTACCGGCAACATCGCCGGCGTCGCCACGGCGATCGCGCTCGGTGGTCCCGGCGCGGTTTTCTGGATGTGGGTCATGGCACTGATGGTCGGCGCGGCGAGCTTCATCGAGTCGACGCTCGCACAGCTGTACAAGGTCCGCGACAAGGAGGGGTTCCACGGCGGGCCGGCCTATTACATGGAGTACGGGCTCAAGTCCCGCTGGATGGGCGTTCTCTTCGCCGTGATCATCACGGTGACCTTCGGAATCGTGTTCACGAGCGTGCAGAGCAACACGATCTCCGCCGCCATTTCCAACTCGGTCTCCACCGTGTCCGGTGGTGAGGGCTCGCCGTGGACCCCCTACGTGGTCGGTGCGGTGCTCGCCGTGTTCACCGCTGTGATCATCTTCGGCGGGGCCCGGCGCATCGCCCACGCGTCGACGATGCTCGTGCCGTTCATGGCGGGCATCTACATCCTCCTGGGCATGGCCGTCGTCGCTCTGAACGTCGACCAGATCCCGGCGGTGATGGTCGAGATCGTCACGCACGCTTTCGGAATCCAGGAGATCGCCGCAGGCGGCATCGGTACCGCGATCGTGCAGGGCATGCGACGCGGCATGTTCTCCAACGAGGCCGGCCTGGGCTCGGCTCCCAACGCGGCCGCCAGCGCCGCTGTGAGCCACCCCGTCAAACAGGGCCTCGTTCAGACTCTGGGCGTCTACTTCGACACCCTCGTCGTGTGTTCGACCACGGCCTTCATCATCTTGGTGTCCAACCCGACCTACACGGAGGAGGCCGGTCCGACACTGACCCAGAACGCGCTGGAGACCAACCTCGGGCCCTGGGCGCTCCACGTGCTCACGCTGGTCATCCTCTTGCTGGCCTTCACCTCGGTGCTCGGCAACACCTTCTACGGCGAGTCCAACATCGGCTACCTGACCAAGAAGCCGGCGGCCGTCACCGGCTTCCGGGTGCTCGTCGTCCTGGTGACCTTCCTTGGGGCGATCGGCTCGGGCGGCCTGGTCTGGAGCCTGGCGGACACGACCATGGGGGTCATGGCCCTGGTCAACCTCGCGGCGCTGGCCCTGCTGGCACCGATCGCGTGTCGCCTGCTGACCGACTACGTCAAGCAGCGCAAGGAAGGTAGGGACCCCGAGTTCACCAAGGACAGCATGCCCGACCTCACCGGTGTGCAGTGCTGGGAGCAGGAGGATCTGGACCGGCTCAAGGGGAACGTCGCGAAGGTCTGATCTCCACGGGACACGCCTTCCACCTCTCCGAGGGTGTGGTGCCGATACCGGTACCACACCCTCGTTCTCGTGTGCCGCCGGAGAGACGGACTCCCTGGTGTACCCGCCCCCGGGTCGACGCGGTCACAGTACCGCCGCCACCGCCGCGCCGACCGCGACTCCCGCCAGGAGCACGGCCGCTCCGGCGCACACGACGTCCAGCCACCAGGCGGTGGACCGCGCCCGCTCCGCGCGTGCCCGACGTTCGGTGAAGTCCGCACGCGTCCGCGCCAGCAGTCGCTCCTCCTCGGCGTCCAGTCCCGCCAGGTCCCTGTCGAGGTCCGCCACGAGTCGCACGGGATCGCCGCGCTCTCCGGCTCCGGCTCCTCCCAGACCGGTGCTCTCGCGCACCCTCGCCCCGGCCGTGTCCAGCAGCGCGTACCGGCGCTCCAAGAGGCCGTGTCGGATCTCGTACACCTTCCGCCGCTCGTCCGCGTCGATCCGCTCCGTCGGAGGGCCGGACCGATGCCCCAGCGCACGCCGGACGGATTCCGGTCCGACCCGGTAGCAGACCGCCACCGCCATGACGGCGACCAACAGTGTGATCACGTCACCCGCGCCCAGCAGACCCATGACCGCCCCCTCCACGTCTCATCGCTTCCGCCCCACGTTCTGCTCGCCCGCCCCGCGGACCGGTGCCGGAGCGTCCCGCCGGAACAACCTCTTCCGCTTCCGTACCGCCTCGGCCACACTCGTGGGGGGCGTGAGCAGGTCCTGCCCGGCCAGGACCTCACGGGTGCGTTCGTGGATCCGGTCCTCATCGACGCGGTCGGGGCCCAGGCTCACCTTGAGGGAAGCGACGTGCTCACCGCTGAACCCCGGGGCTCGAAGCGGACCGCTGAGCCCGTCCCTCTCACCGTTGGTGCGGTACCACTCCAACTCCTGGAGGTGCCGTCCCACGGAGGCCGCGGCCTCCAACGCGTCGCCACGGAGACGAGTGGTGTCGATCGTGGGTCCCGCCTCCGAGGCGATCAGCAGCCCTGACTCCTCCAGGCGGCGGAGGAGCCCCCGATGCCGCTCCAGAGCGGCGTTGAAGGACTGCGCCGAGCGCCGAGCCCTCGCGTTCGCGGTGCCCTGCTGCGCGTAGAGGTCCTCGGCCGTGCGTTTCAGGGTCCCCGCCATCCTCGCGCTCTTGACCTCCGCACGCAGCCGCGGCAGGTCCGTCTGCGCCTTGCTCAGGCGCTGGTTGGCCGCGGCGCGGATCCGCGCCGCCTCGGCCTCGGTGAGTTCCACCTTGGCCCGGCCGCCGAGGCGTGCCTTCACCAGGCTCCTGCGGAACACGACGGCCGCGGTCGTGACCAGGGTCGCCAGCGCCGTCCCGGCCGGGATCAACCACTCCACGGGGCGCTCCCCCCGGGCCGCGCTCCGGACCGGGCCGGACCGTCGACGTGGCGCGGGCCGAGGTCGGCGAGCGCGTCCCGGATCCTCCCCTCAGCCTCGTCGAACCCGCGTCGGCGGGTGTCGAGACGCGCGGCGGCCCCGTCTTCTCCCGACTCCGTCCGTGCGGCCACGGCGGTGTCGGACAACAGGTCGCGCCAGGCCCAGAGGTTCCCCGCGGCCGTGCCGAGGTCCTTCGCACGCTCCTGCTCCCGATGGGCTTCGGCCCACAGGCCCTCCTCGTCCGGGTCTCGCGGCGGAGAGATCCCGTGGGACGCCTGATGGCGGTTCAGCGCCCAGCGGGCGGTCAGAAGCAGGGCTGTCGCGAGTGCGATCACCAGGGCGATCATGCGCGCGCCCCCTTGCCCGACTCCCTCTTCGAGGTGGGGGCTCCCCCTCGCCGGAGCATCGGGGCGGCGGCGCGACGCGCGCTCCGCAGGGCTCCGCGCACGCCCTGGGGCCGGTTGAGCCGCAACAGCCGGTCCACCGCCCGCTCGGCGTCGCCCAGTGTCTCGAAGTGCGCCTGGACCCGCTTCTCCCGCTCGGCCGCCTCGTTCTCGGCCCGGCTGACCGTCTGGGCCGCCGCCTCCAGGTCCTTGCGCACCGTGGTGTCCGCCGCACGGTAGGCGTCCAGGGCCGCTCGAAGGGCGGTCGCTTCGAGCACGCTCGGGTGCTGCGACACCGCCAGGTCGTAGCGCTTGGCCTGCGCGAGTTTCCCGTCCGACTCGCCCCGGCCCTCCCAGCGTGCGCCGAGCGCGACCGAGGCGACCAAGAGGCTGGTCGCGCCGATGAAGGCGCTGCCGAGCGTCAACGCGACTTGCAGGGGGTCCACCGCCAGGCCTCTCAGGTCCCGCCCCGCCGTACGGTGGGGCGGGACCTGTCTACCGACGCGGCGGTACGAACCCCGTCCCCGCCGGGGTCCGCGCGGTGACGCCCCGGTGAACATCCAAGCGCGGGGCGTGGAGGGGGGTCACCACTCGTCCTCGAACCAGCCCTCGGGGGCGGGGTCGGCGGGCAGGGGGCGCGGTTCCTGGTGGCGCCGCGAGGTGCACTCGCGGAACGGACCGTTGTCACCGAGCAGGATGCCCATCTGGAAGTCCAGGTGGTCCCGGTACCAGATGGCCATGCCGGTGCCCGCCTCCCAGCGCAGCACCTCCCACGCGTGCCACAGCGCCTGGAAGCGCGACACCGCCTCGGCGTGCCGCCACCACTCCTTGCACCACCGGAACTGTCCACCCTCGGGACGGACGTAGACCGGGAGGAACCGCAGGCGCACGAACTCCTCGACGTTCTTGAACACCGGTTCGGGGGCCGGCTCGTCCTCGCCCTCCTCGTCCCCGGGGACGTCCACCCCGTCGAGCACGGAGGCGACGCCGGGAGCGTCACCGGCGGGCCACGCCTCCTCTCCGGGGGTCGCGTTCCCGTCGGTCCGCTCCTGCTGTTCGATGTCCATAGCCGGTGTGGTCCTCTTCGTCGTGGTCGTACGCGGCCGCCGCGTCAGCGGGTGGCGGCCGATCGGCGGTGCGAGGTGGTCGTCGTGTTGCGCTGGCGCCGGTGGACGACGGTCGCCCTCAGGACCGCCGCGTCGGCCTGGGTTCGGGTCCGGGGCAGGCCGACCGTGTCGCGGCGGACCGCGTCCGTGCGTCCCGCCCGGTAGGCGGCCCCCTGTGCGCGGGCCTGCTGGACACGGCCCCGATCCCGCTCACGCCGCTGCGCGAGGTTCCCCTCACGGGCCCGATCCCGCTCACGCCGCTGCACGAGGTTCCCCTCACGGGCCCGTTCCGGTCGGGCGGCCTCGGCACGGGCGACCGCACGACCGTTGGCCTCCACCGCCCGTTCCGTCTGCCCCCGGTTCTGCGGCAGGCGGGAGTCGGCGGTCTCCGGCCTGCGGTCGGCGGTGCCGGACACCGCTCCGGTGCGCAGGCGGGCGGCGTCCTCGTTGCCGGCCCGCACCACGGCGTCCCGACCCCGGGGCGCCTCGTTCACCGGGAGGCCCCTGGCCTTGTCCAGCGCGTAGAGGACGGCGTCCCCCTGGGGGAAACCGCTACCGGTGCCCACTCGGGCCCGGCGCTCGGCGAACGTCAGCCCTTCGCGGTAGCGCTCCTCGAAGCCCGGCAGATGGCGTTTGGCGTTGTCGATCATCGTGGGCACGGAATCCGCCGGGATCTTCCCGTCGAGGGCCGCGGCGAGGATC
The DNA here is from genome assembly GCF_028882275.1 of Nocardiopsis sp. N85. Lineage (GTDB taxonomy): Bacteria > Actinomycetota > Actinomycetes > Streptosporangiales > Streptosporangiaceae > Nocardiopsis > Nocardiopsis lambiniae. The sequence goes on along the minus strand of NZ_JARBUT010000011.1, from coordinate 206,558 downwards.
GACGCGGCGGGGCCGCGCAGCTCGTCGGCCTTGGCACGCGCGTCCTTGAACCAGGGGACGGCCTTGGCCCAGTACTCCTCCATGGTCTCCATGGGGCGGTTGTCGGCCTGCCACACCGCCCCCGCCAGGGCCGTGTTCTTGTCGATCCGGGAGGAGAGCGGGTCGCCCGCGAAGGCCTCGTCCTGGACGATGCCCTGCTCGACGGAGGCCGCGAGCTGGGGGTGCCGCCCGGCCATGGCCTTGGAGATCAGTGCCTCGGACAGGCGCGCCTGTGGTCCGACGGCGTCGCCGGCGCTCACGTAGAGCGCGCCGAGGTCGCGGGGGCGCAGCTTGTTCAGGTCGGAGCCGTCGAGGGCCCGCCGCCAGGACTGCTCGGGCGGTGTCCCCGGGAAGGCCCCCCTCTCCTGGAGGGCGGTGTGCGCGGTCGTTTCGAGACGCCCGCTCGCCAGGTCGTTCTCCAGGACCTTGCCCACGATGGCGTGATCGAGGCGGTCACGGACCTCACGGACCCGCAGCGGGTCCGCTCCGGGCAGCAGGGCGGCCGCGGCCCCCGGATCCGCGCCGCGGGCCAGGTGCACCGCGGCCTGGACGAGCGCCGGGGATCCCGCCACGTGGGTCTCGGGGAAGAACGCCTTCCCACTGCTCTGGAGTCGCCGTTTGCGCAGGTGGCCGTGGAGGGACGCCATGGCGAGCCACCCGGAGTTGGTCATGCCCCCGCGCCCGATCGAGGCTCGCATGGCGGCGGTCAGGAGGGCCTCGACGATGTCGCGCTCGCCGCCGCCGGACTCCGATCCGCTCCCCTCCCCCGGGCCGGTCGGACGTTCCCTGGTGCGGCGCCGGGACTCGGACTCCTCGTCCTTGAACCGGCCGGCACCGCCTGTCCGCTCGCTCATCCCTGGCCTCCCGTTCGGGGGTGTCCGTACCGTGTCATGCCCCGTTCGCCCTCCTGCGCGGCGGGGTTCCCGGGGTCCGCGCCCCGGGGCGACGCCGTGAGGGTGCCGCCGCGGCCTGCGTACCCGGAGCGGCCCCGCGGGCTCTGAGGCCGCGGGCGTGGAGCCGGTGGCCGGGTGGCACGGTCGCGGGGGCCGTGCCGGGCGCCGTACCGGAGACCGGTGCGGGAGCCGGGGCGGAGCCTCGGGCCATCGCGGCGGGTCCGAGCCGCTGTTCGGCCTGGCCTATTCGGTTCTGGAAACGGGTGGCGGCGCTGCTCCCCTGGTGGTGGTCCGCGCGCATCCGAGCACGCAACTGGAGCGGGGGCATCGGACGGCTCCGCAGATCCCGAAGCTCCGTGGAACGCCGGTCGAGATCGGCCAGGTATTCCGTGCGCGCCGCGCCGATCTCCTGCCGGGCGGCGGAGGCGCGTGTCCGGGCCTCCCGGTTGTTCTGGTCTCGCCCGGCACGGGCCCGACCGACCTCGGCGTCACCGGCCGCGCGGGCCCGGCCCACGAGGGCGTTCCCCCGGCGCTCGGCCAGGTCGACACGCCGGTCCCGGGCCTGCTCGGCGGCACGTACGCGCACGGCCGCCCGCGCTGGGGAGAGGGTGCGCGCCTCGAAGCGCGCACGCCGAACGCCCGCCTCTCCGGTTCGGCGCGCCTGGTCGGTGAGCCGGTCGGCACGGCGGCGGGCCGTCTCGACCCGGTCGGCACGGCGCCGCACCGCGTCCCGGACCGAGGCGTCGCCGTTCTCGCGGACGCGGACGACGTCGGCCTCCACTCGGCCCAGTGCCGCCGCGACCGTGCCCTCCGTCCTGCTCCGCTCCGTCTCGATCTCCTGGAGCCGCGCCCTGATCTGCCGGCGTTGCAGCGGACGCACCCTCCTGATCGACCAGCGCAGCGCGAGGAAGGAGAACCGCGCCAGCCGGAACAGCGCCTCTGCCAAGGCCTTGAGTATCGATCCCAGTGCTTCCCTCACCCAGGCGGTGAGCTTTCCCAACGCCCCGAGCGCGGCGACGGTCTCCGGGGCGACCTGGCCGCCGCCGCCCGGGAGCGGCGGCGGTGCCGGGACGCCCCCGCCCGGCCGGGGGGCCAACCCGGCGACCGCGTCCCGTGCCGGGGAGGAGGCCCCACGACGGTCCCTCCGGTCGTGCGGGGGCGGGTTCTCCGGCGACTGCGACGGCGACTGCGACGGCGACTGCGACGTGTCGGTTTCGGCCATGTCCTACTCCTTCTCCGCGACGGCCGCACCGCTACGGCGCCCGCCGTAGCGCTTGCGGGCACCTCCGGTGATGAGCGCCTCGGCCGCCTTGATCTCGGCGGATATCAGGGGGGCGCGGCGGTCCCGGTACCAGGGGAGCATCCGCAGGATGGTCGGTTTGGCGGCGGTGGCGAAGAGCAGGCAGTCGCCCTTGTCGATCCGGCGGATGTCCGAGCCCTGGAGGATCTCCTGCCGCCGCAGCTGCACCGAGTGGTTGCCCTTGCCCTCGCCGTAGCTGAACGACGTGGTGGACACGTCGTGCTGGCCGACGAGCTTGGACAGGGCGTCCACGATCTTGTGGTCGTCGAGTCCGGCGCCGAACACCTTGACCGTGGCGGCGGACCACATCGCCTCCATGCCGTTCTCCGTCCACACCCGAACGCCCTGGCGGTGGCTCTGGAGGATGGTGACCGGCACGATGCCCCGCGACCCCAGGTGGGAGTACATGTCGGGCAGGTCGGCGATCTTGCAGATGTTCGCGGCCTCGTCCAGGACCGCCACCAGCGGCGGGTCCAGGCGTCCGCCCTGCGCCTCGGAGGCCTGTTCACCGGCGAGGAAGATGGCGTCCGTGAGCGCCGCGATGAGGGGGGCGGAGGCCGCCCGGGACTTGCTGAGCAGGTGCAGGGTCTGCCGGGTGGTGACGAAGGAGCGCGGTTCGAACTCCGGGAAGGGATCGCCCTCCTGGGGTGTCACCCACAGCATGATCTCGGGGTCGTCCAGACAGCGGGCGGCGGTGCGCGCGGTGGTGTAGATGCCGTCGCGGGTCTCCGCGACGATGTTCTGCGTCTCGCGCAGGGCCTCCGCGTAGGCGGTGAACCCGTGGTCGAACAGTACGTCCACCGGCTGCGGGAGCTTGGTGTCGTGGAGCCACTCGCCGACCTCCCGCAGCGACCGGCCGTCCAGTGCGGCGGCGAGGATGAGCTGGGAGAGCAGGGCGCGGGCGGCCGGTCCCCACATGTCCTTCTTGGAGTCGTCGTCGATGGTGAGGACGAAGTGCCCGGCGAGCCGGTAGGCGTCCTCGACGCCGCGGACCTCCGCCAGCGGGTTCCACCAGAACTCCTGTTCCTGGTGGGTGATGTGCTGGGGGTCGAACAACCACACGCGTTCGCCCGTGGTCCGCTGCCGGATCGTCGCCGTGGCCGACCAGACGTCGGCCTTGTTGCTGGTGGCCAGCGCGGCTCCGGGCGCGTCCAGGACGTAGGGGATGGCCATGGCGGTGGTCTTGCCCGCTCGGGGTGCCATGAAGGCGAGGACGGTGTCCTCCCACGAGGCGAACAGGCGCTTGCCGACCCGGTCGCCGTCGAGGCGGACGTCCCCGAGCGCCAGCCCCACGTCGGCGTCCTGGAGCGACCGCCCCCGGGATCCGCCGAGGGAGCGCCGCCGCAGACGGACGGCCTTGTCGGCGGCTTCGGGACGGGTCAGCTCCGAGACGGTGTCGTTGTCCTTGTTCAGGGCGGTGACCGCGTCCGCCTGCCCGTACAGGGCGTCGCGCAGGCGGCGCAGGAGCCACCACAGCGCCGTGGCCGCCACGGCGGCCAGGACGGTGAACACCAGGACGACCGGGAGCGAGGGCACGCCCGGCCACACCTGCGCCGTGTCCCACATCAGGAGCGAGAAGGCCCAGAGGGGACCGAAGGGGGGCACCGTCCCGCCCAGCACCGACGCCACGATGCGGGCGGCCAGCCAGAACAGGAAGAACAGGGCGACCACGCCCCAGAGCGCGACCAACACCAGCAGGGGCGGCGCTCCCGCTGCCGCCGCCCCGCCCTTCACCTGGTACTTCGGACGTTCACGGGCCACGGTTCACTCCCTCCGGATCGCCTGGTCGGTGTCGTACAGGAAGAGTTCGTCGCGGGTGAGCGTCATCTGCACCGGGATGCCCAACCGTTCCGCACCCGTCTTGATCAGGTACTTGCCGCGTCCCGGGTGGCGGGCTCCCGGCTGCCAGGAGTCGGGGGAGGACCAGGAGGAGACCAGGCCCTGCTCGGGCGCGGTCATCGGGGTGATGCGGTTGACCGCCGCGAGTTCGCGCGGCGGCAGGCCCGCCAGGACGGTGATGGCGGAGCGGTCCACGAACCCGCGCGCCTTGGCCCGGTCCTCCTCGGTGGCGAGGGCCTCCAGGTCGTTGAGGGAGTGCGTCACCATGACCGAGGCCATGCCCTTGGAGCGGTTGAGCCGGGTCAGGGAGTCGGCGAACTCCACCAGGCCGGGCGCGCCGCGCAGCGCCCGCCACAGCTCGTCCATCACCCCGATGTAGGAGCGGCGCCGGATGACGCCGTGCTCGGCGAGCACCGCGGCCGCGTCCACCATGCCGAAGCCGTAGCTCCACGTGCAGAGCATGGCGGCGGTGAGGAGCTTGTCCCCGGCGGCGCCCACCCGGGAGATGTCGACGCTGATCCCCGGCGCCTCCAGGTCGAGCGGGGTGGTGGTCTCGGCGTCGAAGACCCCCGCCAGGGAACCCGTGCACAGCAGGCGGAGGGTGAAGACGAGGTCGTCGACGCGCTTGTCGTACTGGTCCCGGGTGTCGGCGCGGGCGAACGACCGCAACGAGTCGGGGCCCTCCTCCACGACGTTGAGCACGTCGATGACGGTGGGCTGGCGCCGTCCGGCGAGCCGCTCGTCCAGCAGGTCGATCGCCGCGCCGAGGACGACCTCCTCGGCGTTGGCGATCCGCCCCTCCCGGACCAGGGTGCACAGGGCCATGAGCAGGGAGATCCGGCGCGAGCGCACCTCCCAGCGCAACTTCTCCCGCTCCAGTTCGCTGAGTCGTCCCATGACCGTGCCCAGAGGGCCGGCGTCGAGCGGGTTGATCCGGTCCAGGCCCCGGCCGATGCGCACGACCTGGCCCCCGAGGTGGGCGATGAGGTCGCTGTAGTCGGGTTTGGTGTCGCCCAGGATGATCGCCTGGGAGCCGAACGCCACGGCGCCGGTGACCAGCCGCTTGACGAACGTCGACTTGCCCGTGCCCGGCTGGCCCAGGACGAAGCACCCGGGGTTGGTGATCAGCCCCGCGCGCAGCCACGCCATCGGGTCCAGGCAGACGACCTCTCCCGAGAGCAGGTCGCGGCCGATCGGGGTGCCGATCGCGGGCGGCTTGCTGCTGGTGACGAACGGGAACAGCCCGCACGCCTGCGCGGTGGTGGCCTGGTACTCGACGACGTTGGGGACGTTGGGCGAGGCCCCGCCGCCCCGGTGCCGCCAGCCGAGCAGGGGGGCGACGACCTCGCGCTCCCGCTCCGCCGAACGGTCCGGGACGGCCGCCTCCTCCTGCCGCTTGCGCTTGAGCCTCTTGCGCTCCTCCCGCTGCTGGCGGCGTTCCTGCGCCCGGCTCTGTCGGTCCACGATCGCCATCGGTCTCCTCCTAACCCATACCGCGCTGGACGAGGAACGGCGGGCACACGCCGAGGGGCAGCGTGGTGGCGAACGCGACGTCCTGGCTGCCCCAGGCCCGGCGCAGCCGGATCCGGGAGGTCTCGGCCGCCGACTCCGTGTGCGCGATCGCCTGCTGCATCCTCTGCTCGTCGTCGACGGTGGCCGTCGTGTACAGGCTCACCTGCACCAGCCCCGCGCCGCGCGTCTCCTCCTGGGCCGCCTGCCGGGCGTAGGCCAGGTCCTGCCGGTCCCGGGCGCTCACCCGGTGCCGGACCCGGAAGGACAGTTCGCTCTTGTACTGGGCGGCGGCGTTCTGCGCCTCCAGGGCCCGTGCCGCCGCGGCCGCCGGCCAGGGGCGGAACAGCAGGGTGGTGCGCTTGACCCAGCGGGTCGGCGAGAGCAGTTCGGCGAGCACCGTACTGGTGACGTGGGTGCGCGGCGCCTCCTGCCAGATCCAGGAGACGCTCGTGCCGCTGTCGTGGGTGTAGCGGTCGTGATGGGCCTCGGCCTCGACCGGGGTGGCGTCCGTCCAGTCGACGCTGCCGATGGTCTCGGGGGTCCGCTGCAACAGGGAGCTGAGGTCGTTGAGCGCCGTCGGGTCGTAGGCCGAGCGCACCATGGCGACGAGCTGCTCGGGGGTGGCCCGGCCCAGGACCGAGACACCCGAGCCGGCCAGGGAGGTCTCGATCTGGTTGAGGTACCCGTTGATCTCCACCGCGGCCTGCATGCGGTCCTTGGGTGCGGTCGGGAACCTGCGCGGGTCGTAGGTGATGCTGACGCGGGTCTCCACCTGGGCGCTGACGGTGGGCGCGTTGACGACGAGGTCGTGCATGATCTTGCGGGCGGCCTCGGGGGAGGCCGGGTCGATCTCCGCCTCGACCCGGTGGCGCAGCGTACTGCCCGGATCGGGCCGGGACTCGACCGTCACCGTGACCCACTGGACCCACGGCATGTAGCCGAGGGAGGCCAGCCACTGGTGCCAGCCCGCGACCCAGGTGTCGACGTCGGAGGGCTCGGCGAGCCACACCGAGTTGGACGACACCAGGACCGTCGCGGTCATGTGGCCCAGGCGCCGGTTCCAGGCCAGCCCGAACCGGCCCCCCTTGCCGTCCTCGCAGGAGAGGAGGGTGACGGGGGCCAGGACGCCGGGAAGCTGGAAGGCGCGCGGGTGCTCCACCATGACGCCGGCGCGGTAGCGGGTGTGCCCGAGGACCTTCGCCCACCACCAGCGCAGGCGGGTGAGCAGGAAGGCCAGCAGGGACTCACCCCGCACGGGCACGGCCGCCAGGACGAACGCCACGGCCATGACGGGCAGCATGTACATGGCCAGACGCGGCGCGAACAGGCCGGACAGCATCAGGATGATGAGACCTGCGAAGAGGACGAGGGTGGCGGTGAGACCGAGCCCGAAGAGCCCGATGCTGCGGCGCTTGCGCCACCCCCCGTACGTGCGAACCACTCAGCCCACCCCTCCGCCGACCCCGTCGGGCATCTCGGCGCTCCCAGATCCTCGGGGCCCCTCTGGGGCCCCGTTCTCTCCCGATCCCCCGGTCCCCCCTGTCGAGGAGGTCCCCCCGGTCTCCGGGATCGCCCCGTCGGAGGTGGTCCCCCCGTAGGAGTCGCCGCCTCCGGACGAAGACCCGCCGACGGCCCCGGGTGCGGACCCGCCACCGTCGTCGGCGCCGGTGGCACCGGTCGCCGAGGTGTGGGTCTGTTCCGAACCGGAGACCGTGGAGTCGACCGCTCCCGACGCTCCGGAGGCGGTCGATCCGGACCCGTCGGAGCCCGTGGAGTCCGACGCTCCGGAGGCGGTCGATCCGGACCCGTCGGAGCCCGTGGAGTCCGACGCCCCGGAGGCGGTCGACCCGGACCCGTCGGAGCCCGTGGAGTCCGACGCCCCGGAGGCGGTCGGGTCCCCGCCGCCGGTACCGCCGAGGGTTCCGGGTCCGCCCCCGGGGCCACCGCTCGCATCGCCCGCCCCCGAACCCTGCGTTCCGAGGGCGTCCCGATCGGCGGCACCGCTCGGTGGTCCTCCCTGGGCACCGCCGCCGTCTCCCTCGCCGAGGTTCCGTGACAAGGTGGCGGCGCGTTCGTTGGCACCGGCCGCGGACTGGGAGGAGGGAAAGCCCTGGGTGCCGCCGCCGGCCCCCTCGGACATACCGCCGCCACCACCCGAGGACCCATCGTTCCCACCACCGCCGCCGGTATCACCACCACCGCCGCCGCCACCGCCCAACAGGGAACCGGCGCCGCCGGTGGCGAGCGCCATCATCCACAGGGCCGGGGAGCTCATCAGCTTCATCAGCACGGGCAGCGCACCCGTCGCGAGGAGCATGACCGCCGCGCCCATGAGATAGCGGGGCAGGTCCTCGGTGGCCGAGGTATCGGTTCCGAGGATGACCAGCCCCGCCAGGTAGATCATCAACAGGAACGGTTTGTAGAGCAGGCACGCGAAGAGCCAGCCGATGATCTTCGAGAACATCTGCACGCCGGGGATCATGGTGCTGGCCGCGGCCAGCGGCAGCAGGCAGGCGATCAGGTAGACGACGGCTTCGAGCAGGGAGAGGACGATCATCTGCGTGGTGAGACCGATCATCACCGCCAGGCCGATGAGGAGGGTGACCGCCTGCCGGGCGGGCTCGTTGCCCTCGAAGCCGAGGTCTCCGAGATCGGAGCCCACCCGGATGATGCTGGGATAGACCTCGCGTGCCGTGTACAGGAAGTTGCGCTGCATCCCGTCGTGCCGAAAGGTCACGCTCTCGGTGACCATCCAGGTCAGCCCGTTGCCGAAGTTGACGAAGGCGTACACCAGGGCGAGGCCGCCGAAGGTGGCGACGATGACGGTCAGCAGACCGCGGATCAGGTCCATCATCGGGTCGATCCTGCGGGTCCAGAGCAAACGGATGGCGGCCAGCAGGATGCCCAGTGTCGCCAGGAAGAGGACCAGGGGACTGAAGATGTTCTGTAGGTGCAGAACACCTTGGTCGACGGTGGCGACAGGGCTGGTGGGGCCCGCGTATTCGCCGCGCACCGGTAGGGGTCCTCCACTGTGGATCATGAGACCGAACAGGCGATCGATGACGCCCTGTAGGCCTTCGCTGACCCACTTCTCCAGCGCGTTGCCCTGCATGCCCTCACCTCCTTGGAAGTCGTGGACCGACGCGGCTCGGGTGTCGCTCCGATCGGGTTCTCATCGCTCTGGGCCCGTGGCCGGCCCGGCCGTTGTCACAGGGGCGCTCCGCCCGGGTCACCGCCGCGTCCCGCGCGGACATCAGCACGACTCGACCCTTTTCTCCTCCTCCTCGTCGTCCTCGTCGTCCTCGTCGCCGGAACCGGCGTCGTGTTCCCGTGCGCTCTGTGCGTCGATCATGCAGGAGAAGATCTCTCCGAGGTCCCTCTGCGTCTCGTGCCGGGATCCCTGGAGCAGGGCCGCGGCCACCGCGGCACCCGCGATGAGGAGGACGACCCCGAGGACGACCCAGGGGAGTTCGGCCATACCTCGTGCCGCGATCCAGGGATCGCCCGTGAAGTTCGCGTGGATCATGCGGCCGGCGATGATGATGAGGGCGAGCACACCGAGGAGCGCGCCGAGACCGATCAGGTAACCGAGGACCTCGTTGCCGGAGCGCTCGAAGGACTGCATGGCCGACATGACCGGGTCCGCCTCTGCGGCCATCGCCGAAATCGGACCCCCGATCGGTCCGCTCATACGCCGACCAGGGTGGTCACGATGGGAATGGCGACCAGCATCAGGGAGATCCCCATGATGGTCCAGATGACACCGCTGACGCCCTCGGCCGCCGCCTCGGAGCGGCCGAGCCTGCCGGCCACCATCTTTCCGGCCGAGTAGAGGATGCCGAAGACCCCGATGACGACGACGACCCCTTGGGCCAGGTTGAGGAAGCGCCCGATGGGATCCCCGTCGGGATTCTGGCCGCTCATGCCTCCCCAGCCGGGCAGCCTCGGCTGCGGGTCCCAGGTGATCTCGGCCGGGAGAACCGCGGCCAGGTGGGCGGTGTCCGCGAGGACCGCGAGCGCACCCGCCATCAGCCGCCCCCCACCCCGGCGACGGCCCGGATGACGGGAACGGCGACGAGCATCAGGGAGATGCCCATGATGGTCCAGACCAGCCCGCCGACGCCGTCGGCGGCCAGGTCGGAGCGGCCGAACTTGCCGATGGCCATCTTCCCCGCGGCGAAGAGCACGCCGATGATGCCGATGACGACGATGACGCCCTGACCCCAGTTGATGGCCGTGCCGATCGGGTCGTCGCCGTCGTCGAAGTCGGGCAGTTTCGGGTCGGTCGTCCACCCGAAGTCCATGGGGACCATGGCCAGGTGCTGGGTGATCCCGGTCGCGGCCTGAAGGTATGCGTCCATGCTCATCCGTTCTCGTCAGCCCGCGGGGTGGGGCACGGGGGTCCCGGTCACCATCGTGATCCGCGCCAGGGCACGGGAGGCCTTCCTCGGCAGCGCCACCCTCGCCGCATCGGTCGCGTCGACGTAGCGCAGTCCCGGAACGAAGGGGAAGCGGATCATGCTCCCGACGCGCTCGCCGACCAGGCGCAGCCGCGCCGAGGACTCGGGGGGTTCGGGACCGGAACCGTCGGCCACGACCACCAAGGCCGCGGGGCGCAGCCCGTTGCGCTCCAGAACGTTGAGGACCTCCGCCAACCGCGCCGTCGCGGTGATGCCGTCCCGGGAGACGAGGATCAGGGGGCGGCCGAAGACGGCGATCAGGTCGCGCTCGGGCGTGTAGGACCCGAGGTCCCAGGGGGTGCCGAGCAGGGCGGCCAGGGTGGTCGTCCCCGCACCTCCGTGACAGCCGAGCACCACCGTTTCCCCGACGCGGTCGCCGGAGGCCACGGTGGAGGCGCCGCGCACGTCATCGGCGTCGATGGGTCGCCTCCTCATGTGATCTCCCCAGGTCGCTCGGTCCGCGATATCGGAGGGGCGGAATCCGACAAGATCGGAGAACGTCTCGCCACTCGATACTTCGCGATTCACAACGTCCGAAAACCGGAGTTCGCGGACAGGGGTAACGGACGGTGATGCTGCTGGGCCGGGGCGGGGGTCGCACAGCAGGCCATATATACCGCAATGCCACAAAACACCTCAAGTGACCAAAGTCACATTTGTTACTTTGCGCAATGACTTGTGTGAATCCCATGAAGGCGGCGCGAAAAAGGGACACGCCCCTCGTGGCCACCAAGAGGCATGAAATAACTCCGAAGTGTGATCAGACTTGGTCGATCACCACTCGGCACCAGGAGTTACACCCCGAACCCCTGACCCGCAAACAATGGAGCATTCAAGGGTTTATGCAAAAGTTACGGATTTTCACTCTGGGTCACCACATCCGGTCGCCTTAATCCATTGCCGTGCCGGGACGACCTCTGTATGGATGTACCGGATGTCCAGGAGCGGAACGGCGGGTCCAGCATGAGCGACTTCACCAGCGGCTCACGGGAGAAGGTGATCGTCATCGGGATCATCGCGACCCTGGTCGTCGCCCTCTTCCTCCTGTTCCGGCAGCTCGTGGGGGGCTCGGACACCGAGGAGCCGAGCACGGCCCCGGAGACCGCCATCGACGCCACAGGAGGGTCGGGAGAGGCCGTGGAGGACGTCATGGCACTCGTCCCCCACTCGGAGGAGGAGCTGAGGAGCGCCGCCGAGACCGCGCGGGACTTCGTCGCCGCCTACAGCGAGGTAAGGCCCGAGGAGACCGACGACGAACGCCTCTCCCGTCTCTCCCCGCTCATCGCCCAGGAGTTCTTCGGCACCGTCGAGGATCTCGTCCTCAACGCCCCCACCGGTGCGACCCCGCGCGACACTCCTTCGGAGCTGCGAGCATCGGCGAGGGTCACCGGCATCCGCCTCATCGCCCCCGATTCGGTGATCTTCGAGGTGGAGGTGCGCTTCCTGAGCGAGGCCGGTGACGACGGCGGCAACGATCCCGTGGCGTACGCGGTCACCATGGTCCCCGAAGAGGGCGGCTGGGGGGTCTACGCCTTCCAGGGCGCGGCCGTCGGCAACGAGGGCGAGGGGCGGCTCTGATGGCGGGTGTCCGAGGGATCGTCGGCGATCTGTGGAGACGCGCTCGTGACCTCCTCCTGCCCGAGGCCGGGCGGGACGGCGACCGGGGGTCGGTCACCGTACCCGAGGGAGGGGCCGCCGCCCGCGTGGGCGGCGGGGTGACCGCGCTCGCGGTCATGGGCGGCATCGCCTATGCCGCCACCATGTGCGGTCCCACCGGCGGTGTCTCGGCGAGCGACGTCGACGGAACCGGTTCCACGGGCGGCGTGGTCCAGGCCTCCGCCGTGTCACCGTCGTCGGGCGGCACGATCAAGATCAGCACGTACAAGGGGAATCCCGGAGAGACCATAGAGGTCGTGGTGGCCGTTCCCGAGAACATCCTGCGCATCCACCGCACCGCCGCCGACGCCTACGGCCTCCCCTGGGAGCTGATGGCCGCGATCGGCGCGATCGAGACCCACAACGGCCAATACGTCTCCAGTGATCCCACGTGGCACTCCGGCCTCGTCGAAGGGCAGCGCAACCCCTACGGGGCCGCGGGGATCGTCCAGTTCGGAGTCCAGGACCCGAACACCGGACAGGTCGGAGGACGGCTCGGCAGCGCCGGCAACGCCTGGGGTGGCAAGCCCAAGGAACGGGTCGAGGACCGCCGCTGGCACCACGAGGTCGGCGAGATGCCCGCGAACCCCCGGTACTTCGGCATCGACGGCAACAACGACGGGATCGTCAACGTCTGGGACCCGTGGGACAACATCACCTCCGGGGCGTTCCGGATCGCCTACTACGCCCGCCAGGCCGAGTCGCTCGGCTCGGGTGCGGTCTGCGGGCGGAGCGACCTGAGTGCCATGGAGTGCACGGTCTTCAAGCACAACCCCGCCAAGTGGTACGTCGACCAGGTGATGGCGGTGGCCCGTCACTACCAGAAATCGGGCATCGCCCCGACCTCGCCGTCGCTGAACATCGTCAACGCCTCCATGACCTCCTCGGGTTCGTCCCAGGACTGCGAGGAGCAGGGGGGCACCTCCCAGGCCGCGTTCCTGGGCAACGCGGGGCCCGCGCACCGGACCGCCGTGGAGTTCGCACGGGGCAAGATCGGGACCCCCTACGTGCTGGGGGCGACCGGGCCCAGTGCGTACGACTGCTCCAGCCTCGTGCAGGCGGCCTGGCGGGCGGCGGGTGTCCAGATACCCAGGACCACCTGGCCGCAATGGCTTCCGAACGATCCCGGCCATGTGTACACGGGCGCGACGACCGAGCGGATGGAAGTGGGCTCCCTGCTGGGGGGCACCACCGGGGAGGAGGCGCTGAACCGGTTGAAGGACACTCTGCAACCCGGTGACCTCCTCTTCTTCCACACCATCGCCTCCCAGCCGAGCCCTTCACACGTGGGCATGTACTCCGGAGGAGGGATGATGATCCACGCGCCGGGAACCGGGCGCCATGTCGAGGAGGTGCCCCTCTCCCCCGGCCGCCTGAGCACCTTCGTCGGCGCCCTGAGGATCAACCCGACCTCCTCCGGGGACCCCGACCGTTTCGACGCCTGAGAGCACGACACCCGGAGCACACCGGACTCCACGGAAAGGGATGATCCAGCATGGCCGTCTTCGTACCGTTCCTCGCCATGGCGGGAGGTACCGCCCTGCGGGCCGCCGGCAGCCGCGCCCTGGGCTTCCTCGGGACCCGGGGCGCGACCTGGCTCGCCGCCCGGGGCGGTTGGAAGGGCTTGGCCAAGGGGGTCGGCAAGGGCCTGCCCGGCTTCGCGGGCAATGCCTTCAAGTTCGCCGCCGGCGCGGCGGGCGCGGCCGCGGCCGCCGCGGGCACCGTGCTGGGCGCGGCCGGGGCCGCGCTCAGCGGTGCCACCGGACTGCTCGGCATGCTCGCGGGCGCCTTCGAGGGAGCGGCCTCGGGACAGAGTTACGGCATGTCCGGCCCGTCGTTACGGGGCAAGGGCAAAGCCGCCGGACCGCTCCACGCTTGACCCCGGCCCCGGCACATCCGTGCCGGGGCCGATACCCTCCCCTCCCCTTCCTCACCACCCTCCGGAAACCGCACTGTGAACACGCACGCCGCCACGGCCCCCGCCCTCCCGTTGACCATGGACGACGCGGTCATCCGCGCCGACCGGTTCGACGGCATCGCCGCCTCCGTCGAGACCGCCCTCCTGGGCAAGTCCGAGGTCGTGCGCCTGGCCCTGGTCGCCATGCTGTGCCAGGGGCACGTCCTCCTGGAGGACGTGCCCGGCACCGGGAAGACCACGCTGGCCCGAGCCGTCGCGGCCGTCGCGGGCGGCGAGTGGCGGCGCGTCCAGTTCACCCCCGACCTGCTGCCCTCCGACGTCACCGGCGTCACCATCTTCAACCAGGCCACCCGGGAGTTCGAGTTCCGGCCGGGCCCGGTGTTCGCCAACGTCGTCATCGCCGACGAGATCAACCGGGCCTCCCCCAAGACGCAGTCGGCCCTGCTGGAGGTCATGGAGGAGCAGGCCGTCACGGTGGACGGCGAGAGGTACACGGTGCCCTCTCCGTTCCTGGTCGTGGCCACCCAGAACCCCGTGGAGATGTCGGGCACCTACCGGCTGCCCGAGGCCCAGTTGGACCGTTTCCTCATGCGCCTCTCCCTGGGCTACGCCGACCCCGCCGCGGAGATCGCCATCATGCGCGGGGACGCCCTCACCTCCCCGGAGGACCTGAAGCCGGTCCTGGGCGAGGAGGACACACGGCTGTTGCGCGAGGACGCGCGCCGGGTGTTCGTCCACGACTCCGTCTACGAGTACATCCTGCGCATCGCCCACGCCACCCGTGACCGGGCGGAGCTGAGCGTGGGCCTGTCGACCCGGTCCACGGTGGCGATGGCGCGGACGGCGCGGATGTTCGCGCTCGTCTCCGGGCGCCCCTACGTGGAACCCGAGGACGTCAAGTACCTGGCCCGATCGGTCTGGGCGCACCGGCTGGTCCCCTCTCCGGAGGCGTCGATCGGCGGCCGTGGCGGGGCCGACGTGCTGGAGGAGGTCCTCCGGGACACGCCCGTGCCGCCGCCGGGACGCCCCGTGAGCCCGGTGGCCGGCTGATGCCGACCACTCGGGGCCGGGTCGTCGCCGGTACCGGTGTCCTGCTCCTCCTGATCGGTGTCGTCTCCGAATACCAGGAGTTGGCCCTGCTCGGGGGTGTGGCCGTGGTGGCGGTCGTCCTGGCCGTGGTGGCGGTGGGGCGGCCCGCGACCGTGACCGTGGAGCGGTCCCCCGCCGTGGTCCGCGTGTCCCCGGGCACCGCCGTGGACGTGCGGCTCTCCCTGCGCAACACCGGACGGCGCGCCGTCCGCGCGGTCGACCGCGTGCGCGACCACCGGGACGAGCGCCCGGTCCGGCCGCGGCGTTTGGCGGGCCGGGCCACCGCGGAGATCCACTACCGGATCCGGCCCGCTCGGCGCGGGCTCGTCCGACTGGGCCCGCTGCGCGCCGGCCGCTCCGATCCGCTGGGGCTGGCCTCGGCGCACCGCGACCACGGGGAGACCGACCTGATCTGGGTCCATCCCCGGTGGGAACCCCTCGGTTCGGTGCCGGTCGGGCGGCGGGCCGATCCCGACGGGGAGGCCGACGGCGCGCCCTCCGGGGCCCTGACCTTCCACACCCTGCGCGATCACGTCCCCGGTGACGACCTGCGGCACGTCCACTGGCGCAGTTCGGCCCGGCTGGACCGGCTCGTGGTGCGGGAGTACATCGACGTCTCCCAGCCCCGCCTGCACGTCATCGTCGACGACCGCCCCACCCCGGGCGGCGAGAATCGGTTGGACGAGGTGGCGAGTGTGGCCGCCTCCCTGGTGGGGACCGGTGTGGGCGCGTCGATGCACTGTGAACTGTGGCTGGTGAGCGGTCGGGGTCGGGACTCCGCCGGCGGACTGCCGCCCCTGCTCGACCTGCTCGCCGAGGCGGTCCCCTCACCGGACGCCGACCTGTCCGGGGCCCTGCGGCTGGCCGGGTCCCGGCCTGCGGGGGACACCGCGATCCTGGTCGGAGGCGCGCTCGACACCGCCGACCTGCGGTCCTTCGGCCGGCTGGAGCACCGTTACTCCTCCCTGGTCGCGATCGTCGTCGGCGCGTCGGAGCGGCCGGTCGCCCCGTCGTCGGTGACCCTGCTCTCCGCCGGGGACGCCCGGGGGTTCGCGAAGCGCTGGAACGGGGCGCCATGGTCACGCTGACGCGCGAACGCGCGGGGGTCGCCCCCGGCGAGGCGGACGGGGAACGCCGGGTCCCGCGGCCGTTCCCGGCCGTCGCGGGCCTGGCCCTGGCCGCCTCCGCCGGAGGTGTCGCCCTCGCCCCCGGGTACGCGACGCCGGTACCGGTGCAGGTCGTGCTTCCGGTGTGCGCGCTGCTCGCCGTGGTGGTGACGCTGGCGGCACGGGCACGGCTGCGTCCGTCCCTGGTGGTGCCGGTCGGACTCCCCCTGCCGTTGGCCGCCGTCGTCGTCTGCGCCGCCGTACTCCCCGGCCAGGGGACGGGTGTGGTCGACTCGACGGTGGAGGCGCTGCTGCACTCCGGCGCCCGGATCCTGACGAGCGCCGCGCCCACCCCGCTCAGCGTGGACACGCTCACGGCGCCGCTGCTGGCCACCTGGCTCACCGGGGTCGGCTCGGTGCTGCTCTGGCACGGGCGGCGACCGGCCCTGGCGATCCTGCCGGGACTGCTGTGGCTGGTGGGCGCGGTGGTGCTCAACGGTCCGGTGGCCCCGCCGGGGTTCCCGTCGATCGGGCTCGTGGCGGTCGCCTCGATCCTGCTGATGTCCGCCGTCTCCGACGAACGGTCATCGGCGGCGGTCGGGGGGTCGCCGCCCGCCGATCTGGAGGTCGAGGACGGCGACCCCGGGACGGTGCCGGGCGAACGCGCGGGCCGGATCCTGACGACCGGGCTGGTCACCGTCCTGGCGGCCGCCGTCACGGTGTTCGGCGGGCCGGTGTTGCTCGCGGACTGGGAGACCCGGCCGCACGACCCGCGCGCGTCCGTCACCCCGCCCCTGGCCCCCGAGGACGCCCTCAACCCGCTCGGCCACCTCTCCGAATGGGCGGCCGAACCGGACGTTCCGCTGCTCACGGTCCGTTCCGAGGAACCCGTCGAACTGCGCTGGGTGGCCTTGGCGGACTTCACCGGGACGACGTGGTTGCCGGAGGGGGGTTACCGGGCCGCGGGAGAGGTGCTCCCCGCCCCGGAACCCGCGCCGCCGCACGCCGTCCGGGTCGGTGCGGAGGTGGTCGTCGGCGACGGCCTGCCCGGGGGATGGGTCCCGGTCGTCGGGGCCCCGCACACGATCGACCTGCCCTCCGTGGGCCACGACGCCCGGTCGGGGGTCGTGGTGCTCAGGGAGGGCCGCGTCGCGGGCGCGGAGTACGCGGTCACCGGTGACGTGGGCGACTGGCGGCCGACGGAGCTGACCGTCGCGCACGTCCCGGCGGGCGCCGAGTTCGACCGGTACCGGGAACTGCCCGCCGGGGCTCCTCCGCTCCTGAACGACGTGGTCGCGGCGGTCTCCGGCCAGGGGCCGCCCTACGAGCGGGCCAGGCTCATCGCCGAGTATCTGCGGGAGTCGCACCACTTCTCCCCGGAGACCCCCGGCGGCCACGGGTACGCCCACATCGCGCGGGTCCTGGCGCCGCCCGGGGGGCAGGGCGGCGGGGGCACGTCCGAGCAGTTCGCCAGCGCCTTCGCCCTGCTGGCCCGGGCCGCCGGGCTGCCGAGCCGGGTCGTCGTCGGCTTCGGTCCCGGGGACGACGCCGGGGACGGCGCGCGCACGGTGCGCACCGGCGACGCCGTGGCGTGGGGCGAGGTGTACTTCGAGGGCTTCGGATGGGTGCCCTTCTCGGTGACCCCCGGGGAGGAGGGGGAGGACGCCCCCGAGGAGACGTCCACCGGTTCGGCCGGGGAGGACGACGACGAGGAGGCGGAGCGCCAGGGGGCACAGGGCGGCGGGGCCGACGATTCGGCGGGGCGGTCGCCGGGACGGGAGGACTCGTGGACCCGGCCGGCGCTGTTCGCGGGCGGGGCCCTGATCGTGCTCGCGTCGGCCATCCCCACGGCACGGCTGATACGGCGGTGGCGACGGTTGCGGTCCGGCCCGCCCGAGCGCCGGGTGCTGGGCTCCTGGTGGGAGCTGCGGGACGCCCTGCGCCAGTGCGGGGTTCCGCTCCCCGCCGGTCGGACGGTGGGCGAGACCCTCGCCGCGGCCGGCGACCTGCTTCCCGGGTCCGACCGGGCCGGGACCCGGGACGGACTGCTCCCCTTGGGCCGGGCGGTGAACTGGATCGGGTTCGCCGAGAACGCCAGGGTGAGCCGGGAGGCGGCGGCACAGGCCGCCGGTACGGTGCGGCGTTACTCCTCCGCTCTGCGCCGGACCCGCTCACGGGCACGGCGGGCGCTGTGGTGGTTCGATCCCCGGCCGTTGTTCTGGCGGGCCCGGTGAGGGCCGTCGCGGCATGGAACGTGAAGAGGCACAGGGGATCGTGAGGAGGGGCGGGGGATGGACGGGTCGAGGTCCGGTGGGAGCCTGATCGAGGGGTTCCACTCCTTGGAGGTGCTGCGCCGGAGCGCGAACGCCACCGTCTACCGGGCCGTCCCGGACGACGGCGGCGACCCGGTCGTGCTCAAGGTGGCGCGCACGGGCGGGTCGGCGCGGCCGGAAGTGCCGGACGACGTTCCCGGGGCGGTGCGCGTGCTGGCGGAGGGGAGTACGCGGTCGGGTCGGCCCTTCGTCGCCATGGTCCTGTACGGGGACGGCGACTACGCCGACGTCCTGCGCCGTCGGCACCCGCTTCCCCTGTCGGAGGTCGCGCGGGTCGGGGAGAGCGTGGCCGGGGCGTTGGGGGCGCTCCACGCGGCCGGGCTGGCGCACCACGCCGTGGAACCCTCGCACGTCCTGCTCGGTGACGAGGGGGTCGCGCTCACCGGCCTGGACCGGGTGCGGCCGATGGGAGCCCCCGGAGCGGCGTCGGATGCCGCCGCGCTGCCCTACACCCCGCCCGAGGTGATCGAGGGCCGGGCCCCGACCCCGGCCTCGGACGTGTACCGCCTCGCCGCCACCCTGTGGGAGCTGCTGGCGGGCCGCCCGCCGTTCACCGACGGCCCCACGGACCTGTTCGCGCTCAGGGAGCGGGTGCTCGGCGCCGTGCTCCCACCGCCGCGCGAGGATCTGCCCGGCGCGTGGTGGGCGGTGTTGTCGCGGGCGCTGGAGAAGGATCCCGGTCTGCGCCATCCCGACACGGCCGCGTTCGCCGCGGACCTGGAGACGGCGACGGTCGCGGTCCCTTCGGCGCCCGCGCCGGTGACGGAGGCGCCGTCCGGGCGGGAGACGCCCGCAGGACACCCGCCGTCCGCCGGACCCGCTCCGGAGACGGCCATGACGGAAACGCCCGTCGGTCCCCCGGCCCCGCGAACGGAGCCGCCGGTGCGCCCCGCGCCCCGGCCATCGTTCCCGGAGTCCACGGCGGTACCGGCACCGGACGGGCCCGCTCCCCGCGACCCCCGGCACGGCGTCGGCGAGCGGACCGCCCCGGCCTCACCGGACTCCTCCGGCACGAACGCGACACCACCCGCCCCCTCGGGGACGGGCCCCGACACGGGGGATCCCCGGCCCGGCACCACCGGCCCGACCGCGCCCGGCCCACCCGGCGCGACGGCGTCACCGCTCGTCGGGCCGCGACGGGACGGCGCGGTCCCCGCCGACCCCTGGCACGGCATCGTCGACCACACCGGCACGGCGTCCCCTCCCACGTGGACGGACGCGGCACCCCGCACGGGGCCGAGGCAGAGTGGGGGCGTCCCCCGGGACCCACGACACGATCCGCGACGGACACCGGCCGTACCGGCGCCCCTCGACCCGCCCCGGCGACCGGAGCCGTGGCGACCGGCCGCCGACGCGCCGCACGAGCGGGCGGACGGGTCCGCGCCCCGCTGGGGCGCGGTCCGGATCGCCGTGGCGTCGGCGGCGGTCGTCGTCATCGTCCTGGGCGTGGTGACGTTCCTCAACCCGGGCCCGGTGGCGTCCCTGCTGGGCGCGGTGGGGCTCATGTCCCGGGAGGAGCCGCCCGCCCCTGAGGGAGGCCTACCGGAGGCGTCGGACGTCCCGAACGCCGCCATCGACCCGGAGGCGGCCCCCACGGGGGTGACCCTGGAGGACTCCGGCGACTCGGTGGTCCTGACCTGGACGACGGCCGAGGGGGCGGAGTCGGCGCCCCATCACGTCGTGGGCGGGCCGTCGGGCGACACCCCGGCCTCGCTCGCCGAGGCGGCGGCGGGCACGGCCGAGGCCCGGGTGGAGGGGCTCGACCCCGAGGCGGAGTACTGCTTCATCGTCATCGCCCTCCTGGGAGGGGACACGATCGCCCACTCCGAGGAGGCCTGCACCGATCGCGGCGCGGGCTGAGGACTCAGCCCCCGCAGTTGACCCCGGTGACCAGGGTGGACCGCCCGTTGGCGGAGCCGGTGACGTCGACGCACGCACCCGGGGCCTGGACGTACACCGGACCCGTGGCCCCGTTCCCGGTGCTCCACCTCGCCCCACCGGCGCCGTCCGAACGGCGCAGGCCGACGTCGACGGCGCCGCTGCCGATGGTCACGGCGCAGTTCTGGCCGAGGTTGCCCTCATAGAAGAGGTACATCTGTCCGCCGCCCGGAATGGACCTGGGCCACCCGTCGGCGTTCCGCGTGTAGGTCTGTGCCCCCGCCGCGCTCTGCAAGTTGCAGATGGCGACGGGGTCGGCGGCCTGAACCGCCGAGGTCGGGGACAGCAGCGCCACCGCGACGGCTACCGCCAGGACACCGGCCCACGAGGCCCGGACCTTACGACGCATCATCTGAACTCCTGTTCGCAACGGGAGGGGCCGCTGGTGGAAGACTGCGCGACCGTGCCGTCCCCGGCCACCGCGACCACGGTGAACGCGTAGCAGCGGCCGGACGCTCCGCGCCCCATCGTGTGGGAGAGGGAGCCCCCTCCGGCCGCGTCGCCGGCCACCGTCACCGGTTGGAGCCCGCCGTCACCGCTCGGCGTGATCGTGTACCGGGCCGCGCCCTCCACCAGGGTCCAGGTGACGGTCACGTTGGCTCCGGAGACGCTGTGGCTGACGCTCGCGGGAGCGCCCAGCGCGGCCTCGGGCATCGTGAGCGGCCGGCTGCCGGTGGGGGCGCCGCTCACCCCGCCCTGGGTCCGCGCGGTGACGGTGAAGGTGTAGGTCTCGCCCGGGGTCAGCCCGGAGACGTCCGCGGACGTCCCGGTGGAGGTGCGGTCGCTGGGGTCGGTGCCCGAGGCCGCGTCGATGGTCACGAGGTAGTCGTGGGCCCCGTCCACCGCCGTCCAGGAGACCGTGGCGTTCTCGCTCCCGGTGGCCTGGGCCGTCACGGAGGCGGGGGCGCCCGGTGCCCGTTCGCCGGGGGTGACCTCCATGCTCTGCGCGGCGGGGCCGAGACCGTGGGCGTTGACGGCCCGGACCCGGAACCGGTAGGCGGTGCCGTTGGTCAGGCCGGTGATCTCGACCGTCAGTTCGTCGCCGCCGACGGTCAGCTCACCGTCGTTCCAGGTGATGTGGTACTCCTCCACCGGGGCGTCCGGGGAGTAGGCCTCCGGCCAGCTCAGGGAGGCGGACCCGTCGCCCGCGGTGGCGGACACGGGGGTGGGGGCCCCGGGGGGGCCGCCCTCGGGCTCGGGGTCCTCGGGTACCTCGGGTTCGGGCACCTCGGGCTCACCTTGTCCACCGCCCTGGCCCTCACCGGGCCGGTCTCCGGGCCCGGGGATGCCCGGCACGTCCGCCGGTCCGTTGTCACCGGGAACGGTGGCACTGGGCCCGGGGCCCGGGTCCGTGCCCGGCAGTGGGTCGGGCTCGCCGGTGTCGCCGAGTTCGGGCGCTCCGGGCGCGGGAGCGCCGTCCTCCTCGTCCCCGAGCCCGGGCGGCGGGTCGGACTTGTCGACGATGGTGGCCCGGCCGTCGGGGTCGACCACCGCGGCGACTCCGGTGCGGGGGGAGTTGATGAACAGGCGCCCCTCCCGAACCTCCATCTCCAGGGGTCCCTCCGCCTCGGGCAGGGTGACCGGGGTGAGCTCGACGCCCTCGGCGTCGAAGACCCGTACCAGGCCCTCGTCCGCGAAGGGCACGTAGACACGGCCCTCGTAGGCGACGGCGGTGCCGGCGCCCTCACCGACCGCGAAGTGCGCGGTGCGGACCGCGCCGTGCGGGTCGGTCACCGTGAGGACCTCGCCGGACCCGGGGAGGGTCACGGCGACCAGGTCGCCCCGGGTGCGGGCGGGCATTTCGGCGCCCTCCACCGGCAGCGGGGCGTCGACGGCCTCGGTGTCGCCGTCCGCGCCCAGTGTGACGAGGCGGTCGCCGGACCGATCGACCGCGAACGCCCCCTCGTCGAGGACCGTGAGGGAGAGGTCGGCACCGGGTTCGGCGACGGCGGCCGTCCGCTCGATGACCGCCTCGTCCCCGGGGATCTCCACGCCCACGACGGTGCCCTGCGTGGGCACCCCGAGCCAGAGGGTGCCCTCGTCGTCGAAGGCACCGCCGACCAGCGGGGCCGGGATCCTGAGCGTCTCACCGGTGGGCTGGAGGGTGGCGGGGTCGACCGCCTTCACCTCGCCGGAGGCACGGCCGATCACCACGGCGGCCTCCTCTCCGAGCACGAGGTCGAAGTCGCCCGCGCCCAGTTCGAGCACCCCGGAGAAACCCATCCGGAGCAGGTCCACCGAGGTGACCTTGCCGGTGACGGGATCGTAGAGGAGAAGGTGGTCGTCGTTCTGGACGACGCGGATGTCGGTGCCCGCCGACTCGGGCAGGCCGGCGACCAGGTCGACCTCCCCACTGTTGCCGTTGACGCGGGAGGCCTCACCGAGGGGGCTGGTCCACAGCCACACGGCACCGTCGGACATCTCGTCGGTGCGGCCGAGGGCGCCCGTACCGAGGACGGTGCTGACCAGGGCGGCGGTGAGGAGGACGACCGTCAGACCCGAGGCGTGGGCACGGGCCCGGTTCCGGAGGGAGCCGAACAGGCGGGCCACGGAGGCCTTACGGGAAGGGTGCTTCGGGGTCGCGGGGGATGCGGTGGAGGGGGCCACGTTGCTGCTCTCCCTCTGAGGGGTGGCGCGTGCGGGCGGCGGGCACCGAGAAGGCACCGGAGGGTGGGGGTCGGCGCGGGGCACGGGCCGAGCAGAGGACAGGGAAGTGTCTACCAGTCCCCGGGAAACCCGTCAATGCGGATTTTCATTGACGAATCGCACTCTCAGCTCGCTTCGGCGGACGGGCTCTCCGAGGGGTCCTCGGTGGGTTCGTCCGTGTCCTCCTCGTCCTGCGGAGGCGGACCGTAGACGAAGCGCTGGCGGTCCTGGACGAGGATGGCGTGCCCGCCGGCGGTGACCGCCTCGACGTGGGCGGAGAGGTCGTCGGCGACGACGTCCATGTCGAGGGCGTCCAGCACCACCTGGGAGTCGTTCTCGCCGCCCCGGGCGGCCCCGTAGACGTACCCGGCGTGGGTGAAGGCGGGGGAGAACGCGCCGCCCTCCTCCTCCAGCCCCCAGCGCACCTCGCCGGCGGCCAGGTCGATGGCGACCGCGGTGGCCGCACCGCTGGCCTGGGGCAGCAGGAAGGTCCCCGTGGTGGTGTCGTAGAGGCCGCCGGCCGGACCGGCCGGGTCGAAGGGGCCGCCGACGGGGTTGGGCCCGGGCTCCTCCAGGGTCCACAGCAGATCGCCGTCGGCGGGATCGTGGGCGGAGAGCACGGAGGACGCCTCGGTGCCGCTCCAGCGGACCACGAGGACGTCCTCCGGGGCGGCGTCCTCCTCCGGCTCCTCCTCGGGCTCGGGCAGCGGGAAGAGGCCCAGAACGCTGGGTTCGGGCAGGGATCCGGAAGCCGACAGGCCCAGGTCGTCGTCCTCGCCCGCGTCGACGTCCCACAGCTCCGCGCCCGGGTCGTCC
The DNA here is from genome assembly GCF_028882275.1 of Nocardiopsis sp. N85. Taxonomy (GTDB): domain Bacteria; phylum Actinomycetota; class Actinomycetes; order Streptosporangiales; family Streptosporangiaceae; genus Nocardiopsis; species Nocardiopsis lambiniae. The sequence goes on along the minus strand of NZ_JARBUT010000011.1, from coordinate 183,013 downwards.
GGGTCGAGCGAGCGGGCGTGCAGGGTGCTGTCGCCGGAGGCGAGCAGGACGGTGTCGGCCCAGGCGGCCACGGGGACGCCGAGTGCGGGGGGCTCCTCCGTGTCCTCCGGTTCCTCCTCGTCGGCGCGCTCCGCGTCCTCTTCGGCCTCCGCGTCCTCCTCCTCGGGTTCCTCGGGGGCGGCGAAGTCGTAGGTCCACAGCTCCGTGCCGTCGGCGGCCAGCACGGTGTACTCCCCGTGGGCCTCCTCCGGGGACCACTCCTCGGGGCGGCGCACGCCGACGCCGCCCAGGTAGAGGTCGCCCTCCACGGCGGGTTCCCACAGGGTGGCGCCCTCGGCGTCGAGGACGAAGGGGGAACCGTCGAGGTCGGACATGAGCAGCACGGGCGCGCCGTCGACGTCGGTGCCGAATCCTCGGAACCGCGCCTCGCCCTCCCACAGGTCGGCGCCGGTGGCGGCCTCCTGGAGCAGGTGGTGGTCGGCTCCTCCCGAGCTGATGAGGAAGGCGTCGCCCACGGAACCGATCCGCACCCCGAGCGGGTCGGCGAAGATGGCGTGGGCGTCGGCCTCCTCGCCGTGCAGGAAGCGGAGCACCTCGCCCTCGATCCCGGGCGGGGACTGGCCCTCGAAGGCGGTCGGGATCGGGGCCGGTTCCGCCTCGGGCTCGGGGGCGGGGGGTTCGGGATCACCGCTGCACGAGGTGGCCAGCAGCGCCGCGAGGCCGCAGGTGAGAGCCTGGGGCACCCGTGAGCTGCGCATGAACGGTTTCTCCCCACGAACGATGACGTTTACGGCAAATCCTAAGCCGGACGCCGGGATGCCGATACACACGGCCACCAGTCGTTACGGCGACGTGAACAGCCCCGGTTCAGGGTTCCACGTCGACGACGGTGGTGCCGCGCACCTCCAGGTCGGCCTTTCCCCCGGTGAGCTCGGCGAGGCGGACCTCGAAGTCGGACAGGTCCTCTTCGGGGAGCGCCACCTCGACGCGGACCCGGTCCTCGTAGGCGACGTCGCGGACGTGGAAGCGGGAGTCGCGCAGATCACTCTCCAGTCTGCCGCCGATGACGTAGTCGGTGTGCACGTCCACGACCAGCAGGCGACGGCGTTCCAGGACGCCGAGGGCGTCGATGGCGGTGGAGACGGCGTTGCCGTAGGCGCGGATGAGACCGCCGGCGCCGAGTTTGACGCCGCCGAAGTAGCGGGTGACCACCGCGACGGTGTCGGTCATCGCGCGGTGGCGGAGCACTTCGAGCATGGGGACCCCGGCGGTGCCGGCGGGTTCGCCGTCGTCGCTGGAGCGTTGGACGCCGCCGTCGTCACCGAGGACGTAGGCGGTGCAGTTGTGGCCGGCGTTCCAGTGCTCCTTGCGACGCCGCGCGATGAACTCCCGGGCGGCCTCCTCGTCGGACACCCTGGCCAGGGCGCAGATGAACCGGGAGCGCTTGATCTCCAGTTCGTGCTCGCCGTCGCGTCTGATCGTTCGCATGTCGCCTGTTCGGACGGGGTCTCGTGGGCGTCCCCAGTGTCCCATCCCCTCCGCGGGGCGCCGTTCGGGCGTCCGGCGCCGACAATGGGGTCATGGACGACTCCTCGATCGACGCCGCCGGCGCGCTCGCCGACCCGTTGCGGCGCGGACTGTACGAGTACGTGGTGGAGTCGGGCGGTGAGGTGGGCCGGGCCGAGGCCGCCGAGGCGCTCGGCGTCCAGCGGACGCTGGCGGCGCACCACCTGGACCGGCTGGTCGAGGCCGGTCTGCTGGAGACGGCGAGCAAACGGCTGAACGGCAGGGAGGGGCCGGGCGCGGGCCGGCCGGCGAAGGTGTACCGGCGGGCCGACCGGCAGGTGTCGTTGCACCTGCCGCCGCGCGACTACGAGTTGGCGGCGCACGTGCTGGCGGAGGCGGTGGAGCGGCACGGCGCGGAGGAGGCACTGCACGCGGCGGCGCGCGCGGAGGGGCTGCGGATCGCGCGGGAGTCGTCGGCGGGGTCGGTGGAGGCCCTGCTGCGCGAGCGGGGCTATGAGCCCGAGGCGGACCCGGAGGGGGAGGACGGGCTGCGGTTGCGCAACTGCCCGTTCCACACGTTGGCCCGGGCGTTCCCTCCGTTGGCGTGCGGGCTCAACCTGGAACTGCTGCGGGGGATGTTGGCGGGGGTCGGAGAGGACGGGGAGCGGGCCCGGATGCTGCCGGAGCCGGGCCGGTGCTGTGTCACCATCTCTAAAAACAAAAAAGATTGACATAGAAACCCCGGGCATGGTCCGATACCCCTCATGAGCGACCCCCGTCACCAGTTGGCCCAGTTCAACCTCGGGCTCCTGAAGGCCCCCCTCTCCGACCCCTCCATGGAGGGGTTCACCTCACGGATCGAGCCGATCAACGTACTCGCCGAGAGCGCCCCCGGCTTCGTGTGGCGGCTGATCGAGGAGGGCAAGGAGGACGCGACCGGACTCCGCCCGTTCGGCGAGGCGCACCTGGTCAACTACTCGGTGTGGGAGGACGTGGAGTCGCTGTGGGACTTCACCTACCGGACCGACCACCTGGACCTGTTGCGCGAACGGCGGCACTGGTTCGACCGCATGGAGGGCCCGTCCCTGGTCCTGTGGTGGATTCCGAGCGATAGCATCCCCAGTGTCGAGGAGGCCGGGAGGCGTCTCGACCTGTTGCGCGAACACGGCCCGACCCCCGAGGCCTTCACTCTCAGGACGCATTTCCCTCCCCCCTCGACATCCTGAATCCGCACCCGAGGTCATCGAACGATCGCTTTGGGTAATCTTGCGGACGACCGTCGACATCCACCGGGAGTTCCGTCATGCGCACGTCACCGCTCGCCGTAGGCGCCCTGACCCTGATCGCGATCCTCGCCACCGGGTGCACCGGGGAGGAGGGCGCCGGCGACGGCGACGGCTCCGAAGCGCCGCAGAGCCCGGCCGGGGTCCAGCCGACCGCCGCCCCCAGTGTCACCGCCGGGATCTTCATGCCTCCGGGGGAGAGCCGGGCGGCGATCACCTACGACGAGACCGCCGTGCCCGAGGGCGCCACCTCCGACGTCCAGGTGCGCGTCCAGGACGGCTCGACGTTCGTGCAGTTCAGCGGAACCGGCCTGGAGGCCGACCGCGACTTCGGCGCCCACGTGCACACGCGGCCGTGCGGGGAGGAGCCGGAGGACGCCGGTCCGCACTACCAGAACGAGGAGGACCCGGCCGCCGACGCGGAGACCCCCTCCACCGACCCGGCCTACGCCAACCCCGAGAACGAGGTGTGGCTGGACTTCACCACGGACGGGACCGGTGCCGTCACGGTCAGCGCCACCGTGCCGTGGGAGTTCCGCGAGGGCGGGGCCGCCTCCCTGGTCCTGCACGAACGGCACACCGCGACCGACCACGACGAGGCGGGCACCGCCGGTGACCGCCTCGCCTGCGTCAGCGTCGACTTCTGACCCCCGAGCGCCCTCTCAGGTGCGCGGGAGCGCCTTCGGAGCGGGCTCGGGGACCAGGCGGCGCAGCAGCAGCCGCTCCCCCAGGGCCCACGCCCCCGACGTGAGCAGGTACAGGCCCGCGGCCAACGGCACGAACGCCGCGAAGACCACCGTCAGGAACGGCAGGTAGGAGAGCGGCCCCTCGGCCATGCGGGCCGCCTCCGGGGTGGTGGCGGGCAGCGGCAGGAAACGGCGCGTCCCCCACGCCACGAGCGCCAGCAGCACCAGGAGCAGGCCGAACACGACCGCGCCCGACACCCCCGCCGCCGCCGGAGTGGCGCCCAGCGCCACCCCGGCCAGGGTGTGCGTCAGCAGGTCGGTGTCGGGGCCCTGCCCGATGAACACCCCGTACAGGGCGATGACCACGGGCAGTTGCGCCAGCGACGGCAGGCAGCCGGCCAGGGGCGAGGTGCCCGCCTCGACGTAGACCTTCTGCTGGGCGGCGACCCTCTTCTCCGGGTCCTTCGGGTACCGGGCGGCGATCTCGGCGAGACGGGGGGCGATCCGGGCGCGGACCTTCTCGGCGCGCACCTGCGCGACGCCGAACGGGACGAGCAGCAGCCGGACGGCGATGGTCAGCCCCACCACGGCGAGCGCCGCGGCCGGGGCGCCCACGAGGGGCGCGAACACGGTGGTGAGCACGGTCAGGACCGCGGTGAGCAGGGACATGACGACCGAGATCGGCCATACGGAGTACACGGAAGAGGACCCTTCGTCCAGAGGGAGAACAAGGACGTCGGGCCGTCCGGACGCGACGAGGGTCGGGTCGGGGACGGCCTACGGGGCCGTACCGGGTGCTCTGGGACGCGGTCTGCCCGCCGCGTCGGGATCGCGCAGGGCGGGCACCGCGAGTCGCGCCGAACGGCGGCGCATCGCGTCCGTCCGCCCGGCCGTGGTGTCGCCGACCGGCACCGGGACCGCGCCGTGCGCCAGGTACCAGACCACGGCCGCGCCCACCGCGACGAACAGCAGCGCCAGCGGGGCGGCCGGAAGGGCGTCGGGGGCCGGTCCGATGAAGAGGATCTCGAAGAGGGCGGTGAGCAGCGCGTTGAGCACGTGCCCCTCCCTCCGTCCTCGGTCCGCTTTCCGGAGAAATCCTAGCGATCACCGACATGTCCGTCGAGGCCGCATCCCTGAACAGGAGAAATCCGCCGACACTCCGTCGGGGCTCCCCTCGTTCACCGATCCGGTGTAGGTAAATGACCCCTGTAGCCACGTGACAGAGCGTGATCATGACCTCGCCGGGCGACGTACCGGGCGAGGTCGGCCGTGAAGGGGAACCCCGTGCCGATTCGCCCCGCGAACCTCGCCACCATGTCCGCCACCATCGCCGGAGCCATCGCCGGACTGTCGAACCGGGAGGACCAGGCGCCCCCGGTGCGGATCACCTTCGAGTCCGGCTATCAGCAGACCGTGGAGCACGGCGGGTGCCGCGCCCTGAAGACCGGACAGGGCGGGGTCACCGCGGTCTCCACCGAGGCCAAGGTCAAGTTCGCGCTGTTCTCCGGGACCAGCTGCCAGGGCAGCCGCGCCCTGGCCTCCGGTCACGGCAGCGTCAGTTTCGGCGACCCGGTCCTGGCGGGCGCCATCGTCATCGGCTGACGGTCCCGCCCGCGCGGATGTCGGCGACCTCCTCCGGCGGGCCCTCCAGGGTGTCGGAGCGCGAACGCAGCACCGCGCCCGCCACCGCGTGGCCCAGGCGCAGCCGCCGTTCCGTCGGGAGGCCGTCGAGCAGTCCGGACAGGTAACCGGCGGCGAAGGCGTCGCCGGCGCCCACCGCCTCCACCACCTCGACCTCGGGGGACGGCACGAAGACCGTCTCCTCGGCCGTGAAACAGGTCGCGCCGTGCTCGGCGTCCTTGATCACCAGCACGGGGACCTCCGGCAGCACCGCCCGTACGTCCTCCGCCGTGGGGGTGCCCCACAGGCGTTCGGCCTCGTCACGGCCGACGAACACGATGTCGGCGCGGCGGGCCAGGTCGAGCAGGATCGGGGCGGCCACCCGCGCCGGCCACAGCGCGGGCCGGTGGTTGACGTCGAAGGAGCGCAGGGAGTCGCCTCCGGCGCGCCGGTCCAGCAGGTGTTCGACGAGTGCGGCGGCCCGCACCGACAGGGCGGGCGTGATGCCGGACAGGTGGACGACGCGGGCACCGCGCGACCACACCCGGTCGGCGTCCGCGGCGGACGGTGCCGAGGCGGCCGAACCCGAGCGGTAGTACAGGGCCCCGGCCCCTCCCGGAGCGGTGTCCTTGACGTAGAGGCCGGTGGGGCGTTCGGGGTCGACGACCACGTCGCGCACGTCCACGCCCCGTCCGGCGACGGTGTCGGTGACGATGCGCCCGAAGGGGTCGTCACCGACCCGGCCGACCCAGGCGGCGGTGTGCCCGAGACCGGCCAGGGCGACGGCGACGTTGGATTCGGCGCCGCCGGTGCCCAGGGTGAGCCGCGCCCCGGCGACGAGGGGGTCGGCGGAGTGGAACACCGCCATGGTCTCGCCCACGCAGACGGCGTCGATGCCGGGTTCCGGGGCGGGCCCGGGGCCGGGGGGCGCGCTCATCGGCTGTTCCTCCGGACCGAGCGGCCCGGCAGGCGATCGGTCCGTCGTCCGTCCCGGACGGTGAACTCGCCGGCGACGAGGACGTGTTCGATGCCGACCGGGGTGAGCCGGGGGTCGTCGTAGGTGGCGCGGGCGGCGATGGTGTCGGGATCGAACACCACCAGGTCGGCGACCGCGCCGAGGTGGACCGTGCCCCGGTCGGCGAGGCCGAGGCGGCCGGCGGGCCGGGAGGTGAGGTGACGGACGCACTCCTCCAGTTCGAGGACCCCGAGTTCGCGGACGTAGTGGCCGAGGTAGTGGGGGAAGGTGCCCCAGCCGCGCGGATGGGGCTTGTCGCCGACGAGGATGCCGTCGCTGCCGGCGGTGTGGGAACTGTGCCGCATGATGGTGCGGATGTTCTCCTCGTTGCCGACCTGGAGCAGGCAGCCGCTGCGCAGTTCGTCGGCGACCAGGAGTTCCATGTACAGGTCGCCGGCCTCGCGGCCCCGCCGGGCGGCCAGTTCGGCGATGGACGCGCCGACCGCCCAGGACAGGGAGGGGTCGGCGGTGCCGGTGACGACGATCGCCGTCCAGTCCATGGGGACGCCGTGGTTGCCGTCGGTGCCCTCGACCTCGATCTCGTGGAGGACGCGGGCCCGGGTGGCGGGGTCGCGCAGGCGTCCGAGGGTGTCCGCGGTACCGCCGACCTGCGCCCAGCTCGGAAGCGGGGCGGCGAGGTAGGTGGCGCTGGCCCGGTAGGGGTAGGAGTCGAGGGTGACGTCGAGACCGTGGCGGACGGTGGCCTCGTCGATGGCGTCGAGCACCTCGGGGGCCCGGCCCCGGTTCTGGGGGAAGTTGACGTGGCAGTGCGCGAGGTGCAGGGCCACCTGGGCGCGGCGGGCGACCTCCAGGCACTCCTGGTAGGACTCGACGACCCGGGAGCCGTAGTTGCGGTGGTGGGGGCAGTAGTAGCCGCCGGCCGCGCGCACGGGTTCGAGGAGGGCGACGATCTCGTCGTCGGTGGCGTACATGCCGGGGGTGTAGGTGAGGCCGGTGGACAGCCCGTGGGCGCCGTCGGCCATGCCCTGGGCGACGATGGCCAGCATCCGTTCGAGTTCGTCCTCGGTGGGCGGTCGGTCCTCGCCGCCGAGTACGGCCATGCGGACGTTGCCCTGGGGTACGAGGTGCGCGACGTTGACGGGAGCGCCGGCGTCGACCCTGTCGAGGTAGCCGCCGATGCCGCGCCAGGTGTGATCGAGGTCGGGGGTGCCGTTCCAGCCGGCGAGCTGGGCGCGCAGTTCTTCGACGGTGCCGTCGGTGACGGGCGCGTAGCCGAGCCCGTCCTGTCCGATGACCTCCAGGGTGACGCCCTGGAGGACCTTGGCCTCGTGGCCGGGGTCGGCGAGGACGGCGAGGTCGGAGTGGGAGTGCATGTCCACGAAGCCGGGGGCGAGGACGCGCCCGGTGATGTCGATGACCTTCGCGGGGCCGGTGCCGCCGATGCCGGTCATCCGGCGGCCGGTGCCGGGCGGGACGATGTGGACGATGCGGTCACCCCGCAGGACGACGTCGGCGGAGCGGGAGGGGGCGCCGGTGCCGTCGACCACCCGACCCCCGGTCAATACGGTCTCGGACTGCACTGTTCCTCCGTTCAGGGGTACCGACCGGTCCGGTCCGACGAGCCGTGGGCCGGATATCGGTGTGACCCAAGATACGCTGCCGGGAACAAAATTGATAACTTTGTTGCCAGTAAGTGTGGTCCAGGCCGCCTCGATATTCGGCATGTGCACCAGTTCGCGCATACGCATGTGCATGCGCAAGAACACGGGTACAGGCATTATCGACGAGGCGGGACCACCGCGCGAGACCCGAGAGAAGGAGATCACGGATGTCCAAGAAGGCGGTCCGTACCGACAAGGCCCCCGCACCGGCCGGCGCCTACAGCCAGGGGATCGTGGCGGGCGGGTTCCTGTTCACCGCGGGCTTCGGTCCGCAGGACCCCGAGACCGGCGAGGTCGCCCCGACGGTCGGCGAGCAGACCGCGCAGGTCCTCGCCAACATCTCGGCGGTCCTGGCCGAGCACGGCCTGACCCTCGACGACGTCGTCAAGACCACCGTGCACCTACAGAACCTCAAGAGCGACTTCCCCGAGTACAACGCGGTGTACGAGCAGCACTTCAGCGCGCCCTACCCGGTCCGCACCACGGTCGGCTCCGACCTCGCCGACATCCTGGTGGAGATCGACGTGGTGGCCGAGCTGCGCGGCTAGGAACGCTCTTCCGCGCCCGTGGGCGCGAGGCCGCCCACGGGGTTCTGGAGGCCGGCGGAGTGACCGGCCGAGGCACGAGGACGTTCACGCAGCGGCCGAAGGTTCCCGTTCTCCGGGCGGCCTCGCACGAACCGAAGCGCAGCGGAGGTTCACAGGAGGCACGGCCGCCCACGGGGTTCTGGAGGCCGGCGGAGTGACCGGCCGAGGCACGAGGACGTTCACGCAGCGGCCGAAGGTTCGCCTTCTCCGGGCGGCCTCGCACGAACCGAAGCGCGGGGCCCAAGGAGCACACCCGTCCCGCCGTCCGTTCGGGCGGCGGGGCGGGTCGGGGGTCAGACCCGACGACGGGCGTGGACGACGAGGTCGTGGATGGTGTACTCGACCCCGTCGTAGACGGCCGTTCGCGGTCGCTCCTCCAGCGTGACCATGGCCCACCGCTCCCCCGGCAGCAGGTCCGCCATCTCCTCGGCCGTGTGGAACATCTCCGGCCACGGCGGACGCGGCACCCCGTCGGCGAGGTCGCGCAGCGCGTGGGAGACCAGCAGCAGCGTTCCGTCGGGTGCGACCGCGTCGGCCAGCGCCGGGAAGACCACGGCCCGCACCTTCGGGTGGAAGTGCAGGTAGTGCGCGGTCACCAGGTCGTAGGCGCCCTCGGGCGGCGCCCACACGGTGAGGTCGGCCTGACGCCAGGTGATCCGCGCGGCGGCTTCGGGCGAACGTCCGGCGGCGTGCGCGGCCGCCTTCTCCAGGCCCACCGCCGAGATGTCGATCGCCGTCACCTCCCAGCCGCGTTCGGCCAGCCACAGGGTGTCGGCGCCCTCGCCGCTGCCGACCTCCAGCGCTCGACCGGGCGCCAGGTCGGCCGCCTCGGTGACCAGTGCGGGGTTGGGATTCCCGCTCCAGATCCGCTCGGACGAGGCGTAGCGCCCGTCCCAGTACTCCGCGCCGAACTCCTCGGGCAGGGGTGTCTCGGTGTGCTCATGGGTCATCGTGGACCACCTCCACGACCAGCCTCACCGTCGGGCCGTCCCGCACGCCACTTCTTTGCCGTTCCGGCAAAGGACCGGAGGGGGAGCGGCGGGTCACTCCTCGTGGAAATCCGTCAGGCACAGATCGAGGATCGCCTCGACGCGGCGGGTGAGGTCCTCCCGTTCCTGGGCGCGCAGCGCCGTGGCCCCCTCCACCAGGCGGACCCGGGTGAGGCCGAGCATGACGACGGCGATCAGGGAGGCGTGCGCGCGGGCGTCCGAGCCCCCGCCGAGGTAGGCCTCCAGCGGGTCGATGAGGGCGCTGGTGATGCGGCCCTGGTAGACGGCCTGGAGGTCGGGGTCGCCCGCGGAGTGGTCCAGGGCGCGCTGGAGCGCGGTCCCCTCACCGTGCAGGCGGCTCACCGCGTGTTCGGCCAGCCGGCGGGTGAGGGATCCCCGGTCGCCCTCGATGAGGCCGGGGAAGACGCCGTCCTCGCGCAGGATCTCGGTGAGCAGGCCGCGCTTGGCCCCGAAGTACCGATTGATCAGGGCGACGTTGACCCCGGCGTGCGCGGCGATCTTGCGAGAGGACACCGCCCCGTAGCCCTCGTCGGTGAAGAGCTCCCGGGCACTGGCCAGGATGCGTTCCCTGGTCGCCTCACGGCCACGGGCGGGCCCGGCACCGCTTCCGGTTCCGTCCGTACGGTCCATCTCCACGCCTTCCGGTGGCCCTGCTCCGACTGTGCGGATTCCAGATTGACATTTCCGGTACCCGTTCGCCTACCGGAACGGTGGAGCGATACCGACTTGACAAGGTCAACAGCGTTTACCTATACCAGGAGGAGGACATCTCGCCCCCGGCAGCACGCCGCGGGGCCTTTCGCGTGTCCGGGATGAGGGGTCTTCGTTGGAACAGGCAGTGCACAGGACGACCATCGCCCCCACCCCGGAATCGCCGCCCGTCCCCGCGTTCGATCCCCACGCCCAGACCTTCCCTCCCCGCCGGGTCGTGCGGCGCATCATGGTCGGTCTCGTGCTCGCGATGCTCACATCGATGCTGACCAACTCGATCGTCGGCACCGCGCTGCCGACGATCATGGGCGAACTCGGCGGCCAGGACCGGCTCGCCTGGGTGGCGACCGCCGCCCTGCTCACCATGACCGCCTCCACCCCGGTGTGGGGCAAGCTGTCCGACATCTGGGGGCGCAAGCTCCTCTTCCAGATCTCCCTGGGCATCTTCATCGTCGCCTCGGTCGCCGCCGGGCTCGCCCAGGACATCGACTGGCTCATCGCCGCCCGCGCCCTCCAGGGGCTGGGCATCGGCGGGCTGGCCACGCTGCCCAACATCATCCTGGGCGATGTGGTCTCCCCGCGCGAGCGCGGCCGTTACAGCGGCCTCATCGGCATGGTGTTCGGGGTGTCCACGGTGCTGGGACCGCTGGTCGGCGGCTTCCTGGTGGACAGCCCGCTCGGGTGGCGGTGGTGCTTCCTGATCACCGTGCCGTTGGCGGTGTTCGCGTTCGTGGTCATCCAGTTCATGTTCACCATGCCGTTCGTCCCCCGCCGCGACTCCCCGGTGGACTACACGGGCGCCGCGTTGATCTTCGGAGCGGCGAGCACCGCGATCGTGCTGCTCAGCCTGGGCGGCACCCAGATCGCCTGGACCTCGCCCCTGGCGATCGGCCTGGGGGTCGGCGCGGTGGCGTTGACGGCGGCGGCGGTGCTGGTGGAGCGGCGGGCGCCCGAGGCGATCATCCCGGTCCGGCTGTTCCGCGACCGGACGTTCGTGCTGTCGTCGGCGGCGTCGACGTGCGTGGGCATGATGATGTTCGGCCTGATCATCTACATGCCCCAGTACCTCCAGATGGTGCACGGGATGAGCCCGACCGTGTCGGGGATGATGACCCTGCCGTTGGTGGCGTCGTTCCTGGTCACCTCGATCGGGTCGGGGTACGCGGTGAGCGGCAGCGGCCGCTGGAAGGTGTACCCGGTCGTCGGGATGGTCCTGTGCGTCGTCGGGTTCGTCCTGCTCTCCGTGGCCCACCTGGACCCCGGGCTCACGTCGGTGATCGCCGGTCAGGCCCTGGTGGGGCTGGGTTTCGGGCTGAACATGCAGTTGCTGCTGCTGGCGACCCAGAGCTCGCTGCCCACCGCGGACATGGCGGCGGGGACCGGGGCGGTGGTGTTCTTCCGCAACCTGGGCGGCGCGACGGGCGTGGCCGCGTTCGGCGCCGTGATGGTGGGCAGGCTCAACACCGAACTCGCGGCGGCGCTCGCGGCCGCCCGCGAGCGGGTGGCCGCCGACGCCGCGGCGGGGATCGACTCCGGGGCGGAGGAGACGGCGGCGGAGCTGGCCGGTGCCGCCGAGGCCGCGCAGGGGTCGCCGGAACTGGTGCACTCGCTGCCGGGGCCGGTGCGCGAGATCGTCGTGGGCGCGTTCGATCACGCCATGCAGGGGGTGTTCCTGGCGGGCGTGCCCATCGCCGTGCTGGGGCTGGTCGCGGTGGTGTTCATGCGGGGGGTGCCGCTGCGCGGCGGTCCCCGACCCGAGGCGGAGAAGGCTCAGAGGTAACGGCGGAAACCCGCGGACGAGTCGGCGAAGCCGAGGGTCTTGTAGAACTCGTGGGCCCCGTGCCTGCTCTCGTGGGAGAGCAGCTCGATCTTGTAGCAACCGGCCCGGGAGGCGCGGTCGACCGCGTCCTCCATGAGCGCCCGGCCGATGCCGCGGCGGCGCAGCTCGGGATCGACCACCAGGTTGTCCACCACCGCCCAGGGCTGGGCGTCGTGGGTGAGGTTGGCGATCACCAACAGGTCGAGGGTGCCGATGATCTGACCGCGCTGTTCGGCGACCAGGACGGTGCGGTCGGGGTCGTTCTCCATCCGGGTCCAGGCGCGTACGGCGGCCGAGGACATGCGAACGTGAGCGCTCTGCGTGTGGGCGGTGTCGCCGAGATCGCGAAGGAGACGCAGAATCGCACCGAGGTCGGACCTGATGGCCGCGCGGATAATCATGGCTGTCGGAATCGTAGCCGACCGCCTGCGACAAGGCGGACGTCCCCCTACAACCGGTCACAAAACACCAGGGGTGGGGACCTGGGTCCCCACCCCTGGAATCCCTACGCGAACGCTACGGCTTGCGGATCACCCGCACACCCTCGTCACCCGTGGGCGGCTGGTTCGGGCCGCTCTCCGGACGCCGGTAGATACCGGTGATGCCCGGGTCGCCGCCGGTCTCGGCCGGGTCCTGCGGGGCCTGAGGCGGCTGCTGCCCCTGAGGCGACTGCGGAGCCTCGGGCGCGGGGCCGGTGTAGCGGGCGCCCTGCGGCGGCCGGCCGGGGGCCTCGGCCTTGGGTCCCTGCGGACCCTGAGGCCCCTGGGCGTCGGGGCGCGGGGTGGGCTTGATGCGCACCGTGGCCTCGTCCGGGGCCGGGCCCTCGGGAAGCGAGTTGATCCGGATCGTCGCCTCGTCCGGAGCCGGGGCCTTGGGGGCCTCGGGCTTGGTCGGGTTCGGCTTGAACGACTCCGGGGCCTTCGCCTGCTCCGACGCCTTGGCGGCCTCGGGCTTGGGTCCGGTCGGCGCCCCGGGCCTGACCGGGGCCTTCGCGGGCTCCGGCTTGACCGGGGCGTCCGCCTTGGCCGAGGCCTTGGCGGGCTCCGACGTGGCCTTGGCCGGTGAGACGCTCTCCTCTCGGGTCAGGCCGGTGTCCATCGCGCCCGCCTTGTCCTCGGCGGTGACCAGGTCCGCCAGCGTGGAGTGCATGTCCCGCAGCCTGCGCAACGCCTCGGAGTGCGTCGCGGTCAGCGTGGCGAGCCTGCGGTCCGCCGTGTCGTGGATCTTCTTGGCACGCGACTCGGCCTCGCCCAGTCGGCGGTCGCCCTCCTGCTTGGCCTGCTCGCGGAGCTGGTCGGCCTCCTTCTTGGCGCTGGTGACCATCTCGTTGGACTCGGACCGCGCGGAGGTGATGATGCGCTCGGCGTGCTCCTCCGCGTCCTTGCGGAGCTTGGAGATGTCCTCCTGGGCCCGCTTCTTGGAGTCCTGGACCTCGGAGTCGACCTTGGTGCGGCGCTCCTGGGCCTCTTCCTCCGCGATGCGGAGGATCTCGGCCATGCGCTCGCTGATCTGCTCGTGCTCGGGTTTGGTCTGGGCCTTCTCCCGGGCGATCGCCAGATCGCGCTTGTACTGTTCGAGTTCGTCGTCCATGCGGCGCAGGCGCTCGATCAAGTCCTGCTTCTCGTTGGTCAGACGAACGAAACGCTCGTCGACCGACGCCTTGTCGTAGCCGCCCTTGCGCACCGTCGGGAACATGTCCTGTTGCAGTCCGCCACCCGGCAACATATCGCTCATGTGCCTTTCATGTCTTAGTACACCGTCATTGGCTGCACATCGCAGCAGGTGAGAGTTGCCCCGTACCCAATTGTCCGGTGAACACCCGTAACTTTGCGTAAAGCGTTACATGCAACGAGTGTCCTTTTTCACCACGACCTCGATCGCACGAGGGGAACGATCGAGCGCGGAGCGTCACACTGTGGACGACCGAACGACCACGGTAGGCACACGCCACGATGTCCCGTCAAGGGTCCCCGAGGGGACATCGGTGTGCGGCCTCCGGTCACGTTCTTACTAAGGTATGCGCGATCATCCCCGCGCGGGGGCGGAGCGGTCAACTTCACTCCCTCCCCCGCCGTCACGGGGGTCGACGCACACCCCACAGACAGGGAGGACGACGACATGGGCAGTGGGATCGAAGGCCGGCGGGCGGACGAGGGACCCCGCATCGGTCGGGCCGGGTTCGGCACACCGGAGATCCACCCCGACGCCTGGATCGCCCCGGGCGCCGTCGTGGTGGGCCGCGTCCGCCTGGGCGCCGACAGCGGCGTCTGGTACGGATCGGTGCTGCGCGCCGACACCGAGGACATCATCGTGGGCGAGCGGGTGAACATCCAGGACCAGTGCGGCCTGCACTCCGACCCCGGTCAGCCCGTCGTGCTGCACGACGATGTCAGCCTGGGCCACAGGGCGATGGTGCACGGCGCGATCGTCGAGGAGGGCTCGCTCATCGGCATCGGCGCGATCGTCATGGGCGGGGCCCGGGTCGGCAGGGGCGCCTTCGTCGCCGCCGGCGCACTCGTGCCGCCCGGCAAGACCGTGCCCCCGAACACCCTGTGGGCGGGCGTCCCCGGCAAGGTCGTGCGCGAGCTCAACGACGACGACCGGGCCGTCCTGGAGTACACCCCCGTCCATTACGCGCGCCTGGCCAGGGAACACGCCCGGGTCGACTGGAGCTGACGACGCGCCGAACGCCGATCGGGCCCGATCCGGTCCGGGGTCCGATGACCGCCTCGGGACCGGGGGTCCCGGCGGGAGAAACGGTGGACGGGGAAGGCGAGGACGGCGATCCGGAAGAGCCGCGCCCTCCCCGCCCGGCAGCGCCGCCGCCGTCATCAGGGGATCGGCGGGGAGTCGCTCGGCCGGATGGGCCGTGGGGGTGATGAAGACCACCCCCACGACCGGGCAGGGCGGGGTGACGGGGGAGATCATCGCCCCGTGGATCGCCAACGGGGTGGACGCCGGCCCGGCCGAGGGGGTCCCGCCCGGTTCGCCGGGGTCGAACCCCGGAACCCGTTCGTCACCCACCGAGCGCCTTCGAGCGGGCCGCCGGGACGACGTCGGGCGAAGGCGGACACGGCGGTCACCGCACCGCTCGGCACCTTGCGCGCGGTTCCCCGGCCCCGGGCCGGGGTCCCCGTACGCCCCGCGTTGTCGTCACCGCCTTCGCGCTCCACCTCCACACGAAGGCGAAGAGTGAGCGAGCGGTGACGGGGGTGATGGGTGAGCGGGTGATGGAGGGCCGTCCCCCTGGCCGGATCGGGTGAGCCGCGTGCTGGTCCTCCCGGGTCATGCGGGAGCCGGCGACCCCCGCGTACCCTGGAATCCGGGTACTCCCGACCGGACCGCCATGCCCCGGCGGGCCCCACCGTCCAGGACACCTCGTCGCTCTCGGGGGTGAACGCGCGTGGCCCACGAACCGCATCGGCCCGGTCCGCTCCACGATCACGTCGCACTCGACGAGATCGAGTTGTACGCGGAGGTGCTCATCGCGGCGGCGCGAGCGGACCGCCGGCTCGCCATGGAGGAACTCGACCGCGCCCTCGGGTTGGTCCCCGAGGTCGGCTGACCGGCGTCCCCACCTCACACGGGCAGGACGGCGCGCAGCAGGAACCCACCCTCCCTGGTGCGCGCGGCCGTCAGTCCGCCGCCCACGGCGGACAGCCGTTCGGACAGGCCGGTCAGACCGTTGCCGATGCCGTCGCCGCCCTGGCGGGCCCGGTCGTTGGAGATCTCCACGATCAGGGCTTTGCCCTCGGGCGCGTCCTCGATGAGGGAGAAGTCGATCCGGCACCAGGTGGCGTCGCTGTGCCGCAGCACGTTGGTGCCGCCCTCGCGCACCACCCACGCGGCCAGGGCGGCGATACCGCCGGTCTCCTCCAGGCCGCCCAGGACGTCCAGGCCGGTGACCTCGGTACGGGCGCCGGCCGTCTCGATGACACCGCGCACCGAGGCGACCTCTTCGACCAGATCCAGTTCCCGGTAACCGCTGACCGCCGAGCGCACCTGACGCAGCGCCTCCCGGGCCAGGTCGTGCACCTCGCGCAGTTCCGACTCGGCGCGATCGGGCGCCCGGTCGACGAGCCGGCCCGCCAGTTCGGCCTTGACCGCCAGCGCCGACAGGCTGTGTCCGAGCAGGTCGTGCATGTCCCGGGAGAATCTCAGCCGTTCCTCGGTCACCGCCAGCCGGGCACGGGCGTGCTGGCCCTCGACGGCCTGCCTGGTGATGTCCCACAACCAGATGGTGGCCATGGATCCCGAGGCCAGGAGCAGTGCCCAGACGATGGCGGCGACCCACAGGAACAGGTGGACGACGACGGGGACGCCGTCGTCGGCGATGAGGATCAGCGGCCACGGGGCCGCCGCCAACGCGAGGGTGACGACGACGGTGCGCTCCCGGGGGGCCGTGAACACGCCCACGCCCCACCAGGAGGCGATCAGTCCCATGACCATGATCGGCCCCTGGAGCAACAGCACGGTGGCCGCGAGCAGGACGAGCGATCCCCAGTAGTACCGGGGGTCGGGGATCCGCCGGCCGTCGATCCGATCCCGTAGCAGGATCAGGAGGAGCAGGCTCATGGGCAGGACGGTGGCCTCGGCCGCGAGGGAACGCCACAGGACGTACCCCGGTCCGCCGAGGGCGAGTTCGAGCAGGGGGATGCCCAGCATGACCAGCACCACGATGCCCATCGAGGACATGATCACCAGGCGCACGACGCGCATGCGGCGATCGTTCGCCGTCTCCTCGGAGGGGTCGTCGTGCTCGGCCCGGGGGCTCAACGCGTCTCCTCGGTGTCGGGGGGAAGGTTCGCGCGCAGGAGGAAACCGCCGCCCTCCGTCCGCGCCGACGACAGTGTGCCACCCTCCCGCCGCACCCGGTCGAGCAGCCCGCCACCGGAGACGGGCCCCTCCCCGGTTCCCGCGCCGGCCCGGTCGTTGGTCACCTCCACCACGACTCCCCCCGTGTCCGGGTCCCGGGAGAAGGCGATGCGGCACCGGGTGGCGTCGCTGTGCCGCACCACGTTGGTACCGCCCTCGCGCACCACCCACGCGGCCAGGGAGGCCTCCGCCGGAGAGGGGTCGAGGTCGGCCAGGCCGGTCACGGTGGCCCGGGTTCCGTCGGCCGCCAGCACCGCGGTGACCGAGCGGACCTCCTCGGCCAGGTCCAGTTCCCGGTAGCCGCTGACCGCCGAACGCACCCGCCGCAGCGCGTCCCGGGCCAGCGCGTGGACCTCGGCGGCCTCGTCCTTGGCGAGCCCCGGGGCGTGGGAGACCGCCCGCGCCGCACGCGCGGCCCGGGTGGCGAGCAGGGACAGGTCCTGGCCCAGCAGGTCCTGGAGGTCCCGGGAGAACCGCAGGCGTTCCTCGGACACGGCGAGCCGGGCCTTGGTCTCCCGCGCGGAGACGGCCTCCCGGAGGATGTCCCACAGCCAGAAGGTGACGACGAAGCCCAGGGAGAGGAGTCCTCCGTAGACCACGGCCATCAGCCAGATCACCGGGAACGCCTCGACCGGGGTCTCCCGGTACAGGAACGGCCAGGCGATCCACGGCAGCAGAACGACCCACAGCGTGCCGACGTCCCTGCGCCACCGGTCCCGGTAGAGGTGGAACATCACGGCCCACCACGAGGCCAGGGCCAGCATCGCGTGGCTCTCGACCCGGATGGCCCCCGCACCCGCGCAGGCCAGGACCACGATCACGAGGTACCGGCGCCCACCGGGATCGCCGTGTCCGCGCAGGCGGGCGAGCAGGGGGGACACCGTGGCCGCCGCGACGGCCGCGAAGAGGAGCAGGGAGGTGATCGGCATCCAGAGCGGACGGCCGTTCACGTAGGCGTGGATCAGGTCGATCCCCGGTGACAGGAGGATCACCATCACGGCGGTGAACACGGAGGAAGCGGTGATCAGGCGTGCCCTGCGCAGGTCGCGGCGCCGATCGGCGCCGTGGGTCGCACCGCCCTCGTTCATCTGGTCGGATCTTCCTGATCGGGGAACGCCCGCCCCGGGCGGGGCGGGCGGGTTCCGCGGCGGTGGGTCGGGGCGCCGCCCGTCCGGTCAGGGCTGACGGGGGTCCCAGCGGAAGTAGCGGACCGTCAGCACGAGGAACAGGGCGCTCCAGGCGAGCAGGATACCGATGGTGGGCAGGGCGGCGACCCACAGCTCCAGGATCCCGGCGGGGGTGGCGGACTCGTACCCGGAGAAGACGTCGTAGCCCGTGTAGGAGGCCTGGGCGAGGCGCCCGGCGGCGGCGGTGGGCAGGTAGCCGAGCATGTTGACGACCCGGTCGGGGAACATGCCGGTCGGGATGATGTTGCCACCGGTGAACAGCAGGAACATCATCGGGACCATCGCGGTCATCTGGGCGGATTCCGCGGTGCGCGCCAGCGGGGTGATGAGCAGGCCCAGGAAGCTCATGGAGACGGCGCTGAGCAGGACCGACAGCAGCAGCATGACGGGGTCCTTCGGCAGCGCGCCGGAGACGACGGCCAGCATGACGACGCCCAGGACGGAGATGGCCAGGGACATCAGGACCACCATCAGGGTGATGGACCCGAAGAGCGCGCTCCTCGGTACGCCGCTCACCCGCATCTGCTTGAGCACCAGGGACTCGCGGCGGGCGGTGAACACGTTCGAGGGGTGACCGATGCCGATGATCAGGCCGACGCTGCCCAGCGCCGCGATCAGGGCGAGGTCGGCGGTGGTGATGTCACCGACGACGGGGTCGCCCGGCATGTTCAGCGGCACGAGGAACATGAACACCGCCAGACCGAGGAACATCCAGGCGGTCTTGTACCGCATGAAGAGGGTGAACTCGGTGCGGGTCAGGCGCAGGGTCTGACGTAGCGGGCTCATGACGGGTCGGGCGGCGGCCCGGGTGGTGGGCTCGGTGGTCGCGGTGCTCATGGGGTGCTCCAAGGGGGAAGAAGAGGGTCGGATGGCGGTGGGCGGGTCAGTCCGCGGCCAGGTCGGTGGCGCCGGCGACCTGGAGGAAGACGTCCTCCAGGGAGGCGCCGCGCACCTGGAGGTGGCGTAGGACGACGCCGCGCTCGGCGGCCCAGGCGACGAGGGCGGCGACCACCCGGTGGCCCCGTTCGGCGACGTCCGCCCCGGTGACCGTGTAGGTGGCCCACAGCCGGCCGTCGCGGGTCCGCACACCGACGGTGCTGTCGGGGAACGCGGGAAGGTCGTCGGTGCCGATCTCCTCGGGCATCAGGAACCCGATGCGGTCGCCCCAGGTGGCGAGCACTCCCGCCAGGGTCCCCTCGACCCGGATCTCGCCGCGGTGCATGATGGCGAGCCGGTCGGCGAGCCGCTCGGCCTCCTCCAGGTAGTGCGTGGTGAGCAGGACGGCGACGCCGCGGCTCTTCAGTTCGGAGATGATGCGCCAGGTGGTGTGCCTGGCCTCGGGGTCCATCCCGGTGGTGGGCTCGTCGAGGTAGAGGACCTCGGGCCGGGCGATGAGGCTCTGGGCGAGGATGAGCCGGCGCTTCTGGCCGCCGGAGAGCTGACGGATGGCGATCCCGGCCTTGTCCCCCAGGTCCACCAGGTCCAGGATCTCGTCGACGTCGCGCGGCTCCGCGGTCAGGTCGTGGGTGAGGGTGATGGACTCCCGGACGGTGAGGTCCTCCATGAGGCCGTTGCCCTGGAGGACCGCGCCGGTGCGGCCGCGCAGGGCGGGGGGCTGGTCGTAGGGGTCGGTCCCGAACACCCGCACCGTTCCGGAGGTGGGCCGCCAGAAACCTTCGAGGGTCTCGATGGTGGTGGTCTTGCCGGCCCCGTTGGTACCGAGGAGGGCGAACAGTTCGCCGGGGCGGATGTCGAAGGAGATGCCCTTGACCGCCTCGAAGTCGCCGTAGTGCCGGCGCAGATCGCGGACCACCACCGCCGGCTCGTCGGCGGTGGGACGGTCGCTGGGGAGTTCGGTGTGCGTCGTCGTCATGGCTCCAGATTCGCGGAATCGGAGCTCCGGCCACAGACGCCGTTGTCACCGCTTCGATGTGGGAATCCACCGGTGCCGACGATGACGGATGTCATATGCGCGGGGTGCCGCCCGCACACGCCCCTTCCTCACCGCGTGCGGGCGGCAGCACCCCGAGGAGACGCTCGGCGTCCTCAGGGGGTGCTGGTAAGAGTTCTACACGAAAAGCGGAGACCGCGGGGAGCGAACGCCATTCCCGGAGAAGTTTCATCCAATGGAAGTGTCATCTCGGATGATCTTTTCTCGGGAAGCAACGTCCAAAGGTCGATTTCCCTGGTGAAAACACGTGGGAGGAACACCCGGAAACCCGCTTCCATCCACCCAAAGGGCCGGCTCCGACGTAGCGGCCGCACGGTTTCCGGCCTTTCCCCGACCGCGGATATACGGGCCCGTCGTCCGAGGTCCCGTAAACCGACCGTTATGTGAGGTGACCGGGCTCCACCGCGTTCCGGGCGCCGATGTCCCCCTCACGGGAACGGCGCGTCCGACCGGACCCGGCCACCGGCGACCTTTCCGGGCCCTCCGCGCGGAATCTATCGTTGTCACCACCTACGACGACGAAGGATGTCCATGTCACCCAACCGCGCGCTCCTGTGGTGCGGGGTCGCCGCCGGCCCCCTCTTCCTGGCGGTGGCCACCCTCGCGGGCGCCCTGCGTCCGGGCTACTCCCCCATGCGTCATCCGGTCGACTCGCTGGTGCTCACCGGCGCGGGCGGGGTCCAGGTGACGAACTTCCTGATCACCGGGGCGCTGCTGACGGCGTTCGCGGTCGGCGCGTGGCGGGAGCTGAACCGGACCGGGCGGGCCGGACCCACCCCGTGGTCGCTGGGCCTGTCCGGGATCGGTCTGATCGGCTCCGGACTGTTCCGCGCCGACCCCGTGGGCGGGTACCCCGTGGGGAGCCCGGAGGGATCGGTCCACACCGTGTCGGGCATCCTGCACGACACGGCGTCGACGCTGTTCTTCTTCGGGCTCCCGTTGGCCTGCGTGCTCTTCGCGCTGCGCGCCCTGGGCGACCGCCGGCCGGTCGTGGCGGGGTACTCGGTGCTCACCGCGATCGTGTTCTTCGCCTGTTTCCTGTGGGCGGACGCCGGCTTCCGGCAGAACCCGGAGCTGCTCTTCGTCGGCGGGTTGTACCAGCGGACGGCCCTGCTGGTCGGATTCGTCTGGATCGCGGTACTGGCCCTGCTCCTGCTGCGGTCGGAGAAGGCCGAGGGGCCGGTCACCGCACGGTGACCGGCCCCTCGGGACAGGGTTCCCCCTCGTGGAGGTGGACTAGGCGTCGGCGGGCTCCGCCTTCTGGGGCTTGTCGCCCTTGATGGAGCGCAGCAGCAGCTGGGAGACGTCGACGACCTCCAGGGTCTCCTTCGCCTCGCCCTGCGACTTCTTCTCGTTGATCGCGTCGCCGAGCATGACCTGGCAGAACGGGCACGCGGTGGACACGGTGTCGGGGTTGGTCGTCAGCGCCTCGTCCACCCGCTCGGTGTTGATGCGCTTGCCGATCCGCTCCTCCATCCACATGCGGGCGCCACCGGCGCCACAGCAGAAGCCCCGTTCCTTGTGGCGGTGCATCTCCTGCGTCTTGACGCCGGGCACCTTCGCCATGATGTCGCGCGGAGGCGTGTACACCTTGTTGTGGCGGCCCAGGAAGCAGGGGTCGTGGTAGGTGATGTTCTCGTCGATGGACTCGACGGGGGTCAGCCTGCCCTCGTCCACCAGCTTGGCCAGCAGCTGGCTGTGGTGGACGACCTCGTAGGTACCGCCGAGCTGCGGGTACTCGTTGGCGAGGGTGTTGAAGCAGTGCGGGCAGCCGGCCACGATCTTGGTGACGCCGGCCTCGTTGAGGGTCTCGACGTTCTGCTGGGCCAGCATCTGGAAGACGTACTCCATGCCCAGGCGGCGGGCCGGGTCACCGGTGCACGCCTCCATGCCGCCCAGGACGGCGAACTTGACGCCCGCGATGTCCAGGAGTTCGGCGATGGCCTTGGTGGTCTTCTTGGCGCGGTCCTCCAGGGCGCCGGCGCAACCGACCCAGAACAGGTACTCGGTGTCCGCGTCGAGCTTGTCGTCGACGACCCGCACCTCGACCGGGTTCTCCTGGGAGGCCAGCTCCTCGATCCAGTCCATGCGCTTGTCCTCGGACATGCCCCACGGATTGGCCTTGTTCTCCAGGTTCTTCAGGAGGGTGTTGGCCTCGGACGGGAAGTTGGACTCGACCATGACCTGGTAGCGGCGCATGTCGAGGATGTGGTCGATGTGCTCGATGTCCACCGGGCACTGCTCGACACAGGCGCCGCAGTTGGTGCAGGACCACAGCTCGTCGGGGTGGATGACGCCACCCTCCTCCTCGGTGCCGACCAGCGGCCTCTCCAGGAGGGCGAGGACGTCGACACCGGCGTGGCTCTCGTCGGGCTTCTCCGCGAGGGTCTCGGCGTTGATGCCCTGGAGCAGGTACGGGGCCTTCTCGTAGGCGTGCCGCTGGAGGTCGAGGATGACCTTCTTCGGGGAGAGGGGCTTGCCCGTGTTCCAGGCGGGGCACTGGGACTGGCAGCGACCGCACTCGGTGCAGCTGGTGAAGTCGAGGAGGCCCTTCCAGGTGAAGTCCTCGATCTTGCCGGCGCCGAACGGGTCCTCGTCGGGGTCGGCCTCCTCGAAGTCGAGGGGCGCGGTCACGTCCTTGTTCATCATCTGCTTGGCCGCGCCGAGGGACGGGGTCCCGTCGGCGTTGCGCTTGAGGTAGATGTTGACCGGCGCGATGAAGCGGTGCCAGCCGACGCCCATGGTGAGGTTGCGGGCCAGCACCATGAAGAACGCGTAGCTGATGATCAGCTTGAAGGCGGCGATCAGGGCGATGGCCGGGTCGGCCACGGCCGCGTCACCGGGCAGGACCGCGCCGAGGGCGTGCGAGATCGGGGTGGCCCAGACCGGGAAGGGGAAGGTCTCGGAGGCGACCTTGAATCCGCGGATCGCGAAGATCGCCAGGAGCAGACCGATGATGTACGCCTCGACGTAGTACGCGGTCCAGTGCTTGGAGTGCATGAAGCGGGACTCGCGGCCGATCCGCTTCGGACTGTTGATGATCCGGTAGGCGGTCAGGCCGAGGATGCCGACGAGGCTGGTGCCGGCGATGAACTCGATCGCCAGGCCGTACACGGTCCAGTCGTAGATGATCGGCAGGTGGAAGTGCGGGTCGAAGACCTCGCCCTGCGCCTCGATCACGGTGAAGACCAGCAGGGGGAACGAGACCATCACGAACCAGTGGGCCACACCCACCCAGGGTCGCTTGAGCATCCTGCCGTGGCCGATGATCTCGATGATCGCCATCGTGAGCCGTTGTCCGAACGGCCCCTTGCGATCGGCCTCCACCGGTCGGCCCACACCCACGGTCCGCACGATCTGGCGGATGGCCAGACCGAACATGGTGAAGGCGACCACGGCGAGGACCGAGGTGATGACTCCCAGTGTCAGGTACAACATCGCCCGTGGCCTCCCATCCTGCTGCGTCGGCCGGTGCGCCACACACCGGCGGTCGAGTCTTATGTTACTAGCGGGTAATCGCAAGGCGGCCATCGGCTCTGCGGGGAACCGTGACCACGCAGGGGCAACGCTAGTGACTCCCGTCGCAACAGAACCACGCGGGTCCGTACCAATTCCCTCGTGACACGCGTTCCGGACCCGGCGCACCCCGTGAGCGCCCCCCGACACCGGCCATTCCATCGCCCGCCCGCACCACTCGGCATCGGTCATTCCACCGGTCGCGCATAAAGCACGCTACGCGACATATCGGACATCAGATCGTGCCCGTCGGCCAGAGCCGGCGGGCACGCGGCGGGAGGGGCGGGACGCAGACCCCGAAGAAGGCGCGGGGCGCCTCGCGCGGGGCCGTGTACACGCGCACCCGGGGGTCCTCCGACGACGGCGGGAGGGCACGGCGAGGGGCGGACCGAGCAGAGCGTGACGGGTGTCGGCCATGAGCCGGCCGAAAGGGGTCCGGAGGGCGTTCGCGTCCATGTCCTCGACGCCACGCCGGGGGCCGGGGCGGTCGGGGTCGCGCGCACGCTTCTTCCGGGTGGTGCGCACCACCCCGGTCGGAGGTCGGGGTGCACCCTGAGTCGCGGTCAAGGATGCCCCCGGGTTCACCCGGGCTTCCGTCATCTTCCTCGTGAAACCACCCCACACCGGGAACAACCTCGCCTGGTCGGTCGTTGTCAGGTCGTAGAAAGTAACTTGAGTCCGGTCGACTCAACTGACTTGACATTCTTCGCCGGACGAAGCAAACTTACGCCTGAACGACTCAACTTTGACGGAGGAAGCAACCATGGCTCGTGCGGTCGGAATCGACCTCGGTACGACGAACTCCTGTGTCGCGGTCCTGGAGGGTGGCGAGCCCACGGTCATCACCAACGCCGAGGGTTCCCGCACCACCCCGTCCGTCGTCGCCTTCGCCAAGAACGGCGAGGTGCTCGTCGGCGAGGTGGCCAAGCGCCAGGCGGTCACCAACGTCGACCGGACCATCCGCTCGGTCAAGCGCCACATCGGCACCGACTGGTCGGTGAAGATCGACGACAAGACCTTCAACCCTCAGCAGATCAGCGCCTTCATCCTCCAGAAGCTCAAGCGCGACGCCGAGTCCTACCTCGGCGAGGACGTGGCCGACGCGGTCATCACCGTCCCCGCGTACTTCAGCGACTCCCAGCGCCAGGCCACCAAGGAGGCCGGCACGATCGCGGGCCTCAACGTCCTGCGCATCATCAACGAGCCCACCTCGGCCGCGCTCGCCTACCACCTGGAGAAGGAGGACGAGGCGACGATCCTCGTCTACGACCTCGGTGGCGGCACCTTCGACGTCTCCCTGCTGGAGGTCGGTGACGGCGTCGTGGAGGTCAAGGCCACCAACGGCGACAACCACCTCGGCGGCGACGACTGGGACCAGGCGATCGTCGACTGGCTGGTCGAGAAGTTCAAGAACTCCAACGGCGTCGACCTGTCCAAGGACAAGATGGCGCTCCAGCGTCTGCGCGAGGCCGCGGAGAAGGCCAAGATCGAGCTGTCCAGCTCCAGCGAGACGCAGATCAACCTGCCCTACATCACCGCTTCGGCGGAGGGCCCGCTGCACCTGGACGAGAAGCTCACCCGCGCCGAGTTCCAGCGGCTGACCGCCGACCTGGTCGAGCGGACCAAGATCCCGTTCCAGCAGGTCATCAAGGACGCCGGGATCAGCCTGGACCAGATCCACCACGTGGTCCTGGTCGGCGGCTCCACCCGTATGCCGGCCATCGTCGAGCTCGTCAAGGAGCTGACCGGCGGCAAGGAGCCCAACAAGGGCGTCAACCCGGACGAGGTCGTCGCCATCGGCGCCGCGCTCCAGGCCGGCGTGCTCAAGGGCGAGGTCAAGGACGTCCTGCTGCTCGACGTGACCCCGCTGTCGCTGGGCATCGAGACCAAGGGCGGCGTGTTCACCAAGCTCATCGAGCGCAACACGACCATCCCGACCAAGCGCTCCGAGATCTTCACCACGGCCGACGACAACCAGCCGTCCGTGCAGATCCAGGTCTACCAGGGCGAGCGCGAGATGGCCCGCGACAACAAGAAGCTGGGCGTCTTCGACCTGACCGGTCTGCCCCCGGCGCCGCGCGGCGTCCCGCAGATCGAGGTGGCCTTCGACATCGACGCCAACGGCATCGTCAACGTCACCGCCAAGGACCTGGGCACCGGCAAGGAGCAGTCGGTCACCATCTCCGGTGGTTCGGCCATGTCCAAGGACGACATCGACAAGATGGTCCGCGACGCCGAGCAGTACGCCGAGGAGGACCGCAAGCGCCGCGAGAGCGCCGAGGTCCGCAACAACGCCGAGTCCCTCGTGTTCCAGACCGAGAAGGTCATCAAGGACAACGAGGACAAGATCCCGGCGGACGTGCGCTCGGAGACCGAGGCCGCGCTGGGCGAGCTGAAGACCGCCCTGGAGGGCTCGGACGTCGACGCCATCCGCTCGGCGAGCGAGAAGGTCGCGCTGGCCAGCCAGAAGATCGGTTCGGCGATCTACAGCCAGAACCAGCAGGGCGGCGCCGACGGCGCGGCCGCCGGTGAGTCCTCTGCCTCGGACTCCACCGACGACGCCGATGTCGTGGACGCCGAGATCGTCGACGAGGACAAGGACAAGGGCGACCGGTCCTGACCGTCCGGGCCGAGAGGAAGGAGGGCACGTCGCACATGGCGCTGTCTGACAACACGAACGGCACCACCGGTGACGGCGAGGAGCGCCAGGGCCCGGTGATCCGCGACAACCGTCGCATCGACCCGGAGACCGGGGAGGTGCGCGAGTCCAAGGCGGAGGAGACCGCCGAGGACACCGCGGAGGAGGCCGAGGGGACCGAGGACATCGAGGGCGTCGAGATCCCGGACACCCCCGAGCAGGTGGTGTCCGAGGCGATCAACGCCGACGAGCGTGTCGTGGAACTCACCAACGACATCAAGCGGGTGCAGGCGGAGTACTCCAACTACCGCAAGCGCGTCGAGAGGGACCGGGCGGTCGTCCGCGAGGTCTCCACCGCCCAGGTCCTCGGTGAACTCCTGCCGATCCTGGACGACATCGGCCGGGCTCGTGACCACGACGAGCTCAGCGGCGGGTTCAAGGCGGTGGGCGAGGCGCTGGAGGCCACGGTCACCAAGCTGGGCCTGGAGCGGTTCGCGGAGCAGGGCGACGAGTTCGACCCGAACGTCCACGAGGCGCTGACCCTGATCCCGGTCCCGAACATCGCCGCCCAGACGGTGATGGAGGTCTTCCAGCCGGGGTACCGGTTCGGGGAGAGGATCCTGCGCCCGGCCCGCGTGGTCGTCGGTGACCCGATCGACGGCGGCGAGGCCGCCGAGGCCGGGGAGAAGCCCTCGACCGGGGCGGACGAGACCGCTCCGACCGGGAACGGTGAGAACGGCGAGTAGCGGGGACACCCGTAGGGCTCCGGCCGCATCCGACGGGTGCGGCCGGGAGCCCGGCCCCGGGCCCGCCCGGCCCGGGGCCACCTGGCAACATCGGACGCGACCTGAGCAGCGGGAGAAGGCACCCAGTCGATGAGCACCAAGGACTACCTGGAGAAGGACTACTACAAGGTCCTCGGAGTCTCAAAGACCGCCTCCAAGGACGAGGTCAAGACGTCCTACCGCAAGCTGGCACGCGCGAACCACCCTGACGCCAATACCGGCGACCCCCAGGCGGAAGAGCGCTTCAAGGAGATCTCCGAGGCGTACAACGTCCTGTCGAACGACAAGCGCCGCAAGGAGTACGACGACGCGCGCTCCCTGTTCGGCGGTTCCTACCGACCCGGCGGGACCGGCCCGGGCGGGTTCGACATGAGCGACCTGTTCGGCCAGGGCACGGCCGGTTCGGGGGGTGGCGGCGAACGCCTCAGCGACCTGTTCGGCGGACTGTTCGGCGGCCGGGGGCGCGGCGGGACCGCGACCCGCAGCCGACGCGGCACCGACGTGGAGACCGAGACCGATCTGAGCTTTCGCGAGGCCGCGGAGGGCGTGACGCGCTCCTTCCAGCTGGCCAGCGACGCACCGTGTCCCACCTGTAAGGGGACCGGCGCCAAGGCGGGCACCGCCCCGCGCATGTGTCCCAAGTGCACGGGCACCGGACACGAGAACACCAACCTGGGCGGCTTCTCCCTGTCCGAACCGTGCAGCGAGTGCAAGGGGCGCGGGCTGGTCGTCGACGACCCCTGCGTCACCTGCCACGGCAGCGGCCGGGGCAAGAGCACCCGCACCATCCAGACGCGCATCCCGGCCGGGGTCGCCGACGGGCAGCGCATCCGGATCAAGGGCAAGGGGGCGCCGGGGGAGAACGGCGGCCCGGCGGGCGACCTGTACGTCGTCGTTCACGTGAAGGAGCACCCGGTGTTCGGCAGGAGCGGCGACAACATCACCATCACCGTTCCGGTCAGTTTCCCGGAGGCGGCGCTCGGCGCCGACGTGCGCATCCCGACGATGAGCGGCTTCCCGGTGACGGTGAAGGTGCCGCCGGGGACGCAGAACGGGCACAAACTGCGGGTGCGCGGCAAGGGCGCGACCCGCAAGGACGGCACGACGGGGGACATGATCGTCACCCTGGAGGTCACCGTCCCCAAGAACCTCAACGGTGACGCCCGCGAGGCCCTGGAGAAGTTCCGCGCCGCGACCTCCGACTACGACCCGCGCGACGATCTCGAAGCGCGGGCGAAGGGGGCATAGGACCGATGAACGACTCCTTCGGTGTCGACGCGCCGGTCTACGTGATCTCGGTGGCCGCAGAGTTGGCGGGGATGCACCCGCAGACGCTGCGGCAGTACGACCGGTTGGGGATCGTCTCCCCCGGTCGGACCTCCGGACGCGGCCGGCGCTACTCCATGCGCGACGTGCAGACGTTGCGCGTGGTGCAGCGGCTGTCGCAGGAGGAGGGCATCAATCTGGCCGGGATCAAGCGGATCCTGGAGCTGGAGCACGAGGTGGAACAGCTGCGCGAGCATGTCTTCCACCTCGCCAACGAACTGGAGGCGGCTCGTCGGGCGGTGGCCCGGCGGGCGCGTCCACCCCGCCCCGAGGGCGGTCCCGGAGTGCCCGGCGAGCTGGTCCGGCGCACCCGCGTGACGATCTTCAACACCGCCGAACCCACCGGTGACGGTCCCCGGGGCGACTCCGCGCAGGAGGGCCCCGAGCGGGAACGCACCGGTGACGATGAGGCCTGAGCGGTTCTGACGGGGCTCCGCACAGCGGCACGGGGGCACGTTCGACCGAGCGACATCACTCTTCGTGACACTACTTGTGAAAGGAGTCACCGGACATGAACTACAAGCTCACCCAGAAGAGCCAAGGGGCCCTGTCGGTGGCCATCCGCAGGGCCACCACGGACGGCAACCCCCAGACCGAACCGGTGCACCTGCTGGCCGCGCTGCTGGAGCAGGCCGACGGCATCACCCGTCCCCTCCTCAAGGAGGTGGGCGCGGACCCCCACCTGCTCAAGGACAAGGTGGACGCGGCCATCGACGCGCTGCCCAAGGTGTCGGGGTCCACGACCGCGTCACCGAGTTCCTCGCGGCAGCTCATCGTCTCCATCAACACCGCGGCCCAGCGGGCCGAGCGGATGGAGGACGAGTACGTCTCCACCGAGCACCTGCTGGTGGGTCTGGCCACCGACGGCGGTGAGGCGGCCCGGCTCCTGCGGGAGGTCGGCGCCACCCCCGAGGCCCTGTTGGAGGCCTTCGAGCTGGTGCGCGGCAAGGGCCGGATCACCACGGAGAACCCCGAGGAGACCTACCAGGCGCTGGAGAAGTACGGCGTCGACCTCACCGAGCGGGCCCGCGAGGGCAAGGTCGACCCGGTGATCGGCCGGGACGGCGAGATCCGGCGGGTCATCCAGGTGCTCAGTCGGCGCACCAAGAACAACCCGGTGCTCATCGGCGAGCCCGGTGTCGGCAAGACCGCGGTGGTGGAGGGCCTGGCCCAGCGCATCGTCGCGGGCGACGTGCCCCAGTCCCTGCTCGGCAAGCGGCTGATCAGCCTGGACCTGTCGGCGATGGTGGCGGGCGCCAAGTACCGGGGCGAGTTCGAGGAACGGCTCAAGGCGGTCCTCCAGGAGATCAAGGACTCCGACGGCCAGGTCATCACGTTCATCGACGAGCTGCACACCATGGTCGGCGCGGGCGCCGGCGAGGGCGCCATGGACGCCGGCAACATGCTCAAGCCGATGCTGGCCCGCGGTGAGCTGCGCATGGTCGGCGCGACCACGCTGGACGAGTACCGGGAGCGGATCGAGAAGGACCCCGCGCTGGAGCGGCGCTTCCAGCAGGTGTTCGTGGGCGAGCCGTCGGCCACCGACAC
Source organism: Nocardiopsis sp. N85 (assembly GCF_028882275.1). Lineage (GTDB taxonomy): Bacteria > Actinomycetota > Actinomycetes > Streptosporangiales > Streptosporangiaceae > Nocardiopsis > Nocardiopsis lambiniae. The sequence continues at coordinate 153,328 of NZ_JARBUT010000011.1, read as the reverse complement.
CATCGCCATCCTGCGCGGCCTCAAGGGCCGTTACGAGGCGCACCACAAGGTGCAGATCTCCGATTCGGCGCTGGTGGCCGCCGCGACCCTGTCCGACCGGTACATCACCGCGCGGTTCCTGCCGGACAAGGCCATCGACCTCATCGACGAGGCCGCGTCCCGGCTGCGCATGGAGATCGACTCCAGTCCGGTGGTGATCGACGAGCTGCGGCGCACCGTCGATCGCCTCAAGATGGAGGAGATGGCGCTGGAGAAGGAGTCGGACGCGGCCAGTCGGCAGCGCCTGGAGCGGCTGCGCTCCGAACTCGCCGACCACCGGGAGCGGCTCGACGGCCTGGTCGCCCGGTGGGAGCAGGAGAAGGCCGGCCTCAACCGGGTCGGTGACCTCAAGGGGCACCTGGACGAGCTGCGCACCCGGGCGGAGCTGGCCGAGCGCGAGGGCGACTTCGCCACGGCGTCCCGGCTGATGTACGGGGACATCCCCCAGCTGGAGAAGCAGCTGGAGGAGGCGTCCCAGGCGGAGGAGGCCACCGACAAGGGCGCCACCATGGTCAAGGACGAGGTCGGCGCCGACGAGGTCGCCGAGGTCGTGTCGTCCTGGACCGGCATCCCCGTGGGCCGGCTGATGGAGGGCGAGACCTCCAAGCTGCTGCGCATGGAGGACGAGCTGGGCAAGCGCCTGATCGGCCAGCGGGCCGCGGTGACGGCGGTGGCGGACGCGGTGCGGCGGGCCCGGGCCGGTATCTCCGACCCCGACCGGCCGACCGGTTCCTTCCTGTTCCTCGGTCCGACCGGTGTCGGCAAGACCGAGCTGGCCAAGGCGCTGGCGGAGTTCCTGTTCGACGACGAGCGGGCGATCGTGCGCATCGACATGAGCGAGTACTCCGAGAAGCACACGGTGTCCCGGCTGGTCGGCGCGCCCCCCGGGTACGTGGGGTACGAGGAGGGCGGTCAGCTCACCGAGGCGGTGCGCCGCCGCCCGTACACGGTGGTGTTGCTGGACGAGGTGGAGAAGGCCCACCTGGAGGTGTTCGACACCCTGCTCCAGGTCCTGGACGACGGTCGTCTGACCGACGGGCAGGGGCGGGTGGTGGACTTCCGCAACACGATCCTCATCCTCACCTCCAACCTCGGCTCGCAGTTCCTGGTGGACCAGACCCTGGACGAGGCGACCCGTGAACAGCGGGTCATGGACGTGGTGCGCACGACGTTCAAGCCCGAGTTCCTCAACCGGCTCGACGACGTCATCATGTTCGACGCGCTGTCCATCGAGGACCTGACGAAGATCGTGGACCTCCAGGTGGAGAAGCTGGCCCGCCGGCTGGCGGACCGGCGGCTGGAGCTGGAGGTGACGCCGGGGGCACGGGAGTGGCTGGCCATGACCGGCTACGACCCCAACTACGGCGCCCGGCCGCTGCGCCGCCTGGTGCAGTCCTCGATCGGCGATCCGCTCGCCCGTGAGCTGCTGTCGGGGGCGCTGGCCGAGGGCGACACGGTGGTGGTGGACGTCGGCGAGGCCGCGAGCGGCCTGACCGTCGCGCCGCGAAAGGCCGACGCCCCGGCGTCATAGCCGGGGACCACGTGATCCGAGGGGCCGCCCGTCGGGCGGCCCCCAGGGGTCGGACCCGCTCTCGAAGGTCGGGCCGCAGAGGCCCGGTATCCGAAGCACGCGGGTCCGGGCGGCCCCTCTCCTCCCTCACTCCGCCTCGGCGGTGGCGAGTACCTCCGGGGGCAGGACCCGGGCGGCGCCCAGCACCTCCACGCCGAGCAGGAAGCCGCGCGCGTCGAAGTCGAGGATGATCTCGCCCTCGGGGTCCGGGGTGCGGATCGAGTGCCGTTGGACCTCGGCCTCCCCGTCGCCGATGTGGTCGACGACGGTGATGTAGGCCGCGTCCGCCTCCGCGTCGTAGCCGATCCTCATGCGTTCCCCTCTTCCGGGCCTGCTCCGGCGCGCATGCCCCGGCTCGGCCCTCGGTGACGGTGACGATGTCGCCGGGACCACCCCGAACGCGGGTCACCGTGGTCCGCGCCGACGACGAGCCATTCTCCCCCGCCACGGGCAGGGGGCGCGGCGTCTTCGTCGTCACCGGTCGGTGGGCCCGGCCGACGGCCGTTCCCCCGCACCGTCGGGCAGGCCCACCGCCGTGACCGTGCCGCCGGGGCCTCCTCCCGGCACCGGCCCCGTCCCGCCACCACGGGAGTGCCTCATCCTCCCGCCGATGCCGTGCCACCCCTTCTCTCCCGGGTGAGGACCGTTCGACCGGCCCGCCGCGCCGAGTCGGCGCGGCGGGCCGGTTCGCCTTTCCCCAGGTCCTCCCTGATGCCGTGCGGCCGCCGCGTGCCGTGTCGGCCGCACCGCTTTCAGTCCCGCGGCTCCTCGGTGTCCCGGGCCCGGGACCTGGACCTGGACCGCAGCGAGGGCAGCAGCACCATTCCGATGACGATGGCGATGCTCACCCACAGCGCGTACTCGTCGATGGTGACGATGAGGTCGATCGCGCGCTCTCCGAGGGCGTATCCGGCGGCGACGACCAGGCCGGTGATCAGCAGCGCTCCCAACAGGTCCAGGGCCAGGAAGGTGCCCAGGCCCATACCCGCCCACCCGGCGGTACCGTACACCAGCGCGCTCGGTACACCCGGGATCCGGGCGAACACGACGAGGAGGCCGAGGATCCACCGGTTGGCGGAACGAAGCCGCAGGGCCAGCCGTTCGGCGCGCTCCCCCGTGGAGAAGAAGCCCACGAAGCCGGAGCCCCACTGCCGTCCGGTCCACCAGAACAGCCAGTCGAGCTTGGCCATGCCGACGACCCCGGCGACCACGGCCAGCCAGATCGGGTAACGGCCGGCCTCGGCGAAGGCGGCGACCGCCCCGATCGCCGCCTTGCTTCCGGTGGCGAGGGAGAGCAGGACCGGAGCCGAGGCGATCATGAAGGGGCGCAGCGGCCACAGGACGAGCATGAACAGCATGGCTCCGCCGATGGCCCACATCAGCGCCTTGTCGGTTCTGGTGGCCTTGCCCTTCCACGGGAGGGGGGACGCGGCGGACCCCGCCGCGTCGGTCGTTCCCTCGGGTTCGTCGGTGGGGGTGTGCGGAGCGGGGCTCCCGCCGGGTGTGGTGGTCATCTGTCCATTCTCGCAATCACGTTCCGGGCGTGTACGGACACGGTCGTCGGCGACGCGCGTCACGGGGTTCGGTCGGTGAGCCGGTCCGGTCTCGGATCAGGACCCGCACCAGGTGGGGCACCCGGAATCGGCCCGCCCCCTCCGGATGGACGAATCCGGCCGCCGAGAGGGCGTCGACGCGCCGTCCGCATTCGGTCAGCCCGCACCCGAGGGTGCGGGTGAGCTCCTCCACGGAGGCGGATCCGCCCGTCCCGCACATCGAGACGAGGGCCTCGTGCTCGGCCGGGGTCAGTGCCAGGAGTTCGGACGTCATCCGGTCGCGCATGCCGGGCCGGCCGGTATGCGAATCCAGGACCGTGAAGGGGTCCTCCCGCAGGCAGCGCACCAGGGTGCGCGGACCGTAGAGACCGAGCAGGGGGGCGGCGAGCCGGAGGGCCCCCGGGACCCCGCCGAGAAGCCGGCAGATCTGCGCGATGGCCGCCATCTCCTCGGAGTCCCCGGGGAGGACGGACAGGTCGTCCTCCAGCAGGACCCGGGCCGCCGGGGACGCCAGGATCCGCTCGGGGACGTCACCCGGTTCGGGGACGGCCAGCGGGAGGAGGGGCAGGACCCGTTCTCCCGCCACCTGGTAGGGCCGGACCGAGGTGTAGAGGATCCGCAGGCCCGCGCACTCCCCGAGCAGCCGGGACACGGCGGCGCCGTGGGGGGCACGCCGCACCCCGTCCAGTACCAGGAGGGCCGGCAGGTCGCCGATGAGCCCCGCCAGCCGGGCGAGTCCGCCGCGGGCGGAGGGAGCACCGGTTCCGAAGAGGTCGTCGACGGCGGTGGTCATCACCCGGTGGAGGGAGCCGCGTGGGGTGGACCACTCCGCCACCCCCTGCCGGGACAGTCGGTGCCAGAGCATGAGGACCCCGTCCTGCCGGGCCCGGTCGGCGACCTCCGCCGCCAGCCGGGTCTTGCCCACCCCCGGTGCGCCGGTGACGGCGATCAGTCGTTCGCCGCCCGTGGTGGTCCGGGAGCGGAGCAGGTCCATGACACGGTCCCGTCCCGTGAACGTGCCGACGAACATCGGCGCGGTGGGAGCGGCGGGACCCTCCTCCGTCAGGGCGGGTCCGCCCCGACCCGAGGCCCGTTCCAGATCCCCGCGGGCCTCGGAGTCGAGGCGCAGGGTGTCGGCGATGAGCCGCAGGGTCTCGCGTCGGGGGTTCAGCGTGGCACCGCGTTCCAGGTCGCGAATGGCGCGGATGCTCACCGTCGAGAAGTCGGCGAGCTGTCGCTGGGTCATCCCGGCGCGCGTCCGGTGGTGCCGGATGATGCCGCCGAGACACTGGACGTCGTCGGGGACGGCTACCGTCATCTGCTTCCTCCTTGGCTTCGTCCCGGTGAGGAGAGCGGTGGGGCCGCCCTCCGAGGCGCTCAGGCGATGTCGCGGCGCAGTGTGGTCGCGGAGGCGACCAGGGTGAACAGGGCGACGTACCCGAGCAGGGTCAGGGCCGCGATCCAGACCGGCAACAGGTCACCGCCGAGGCCGAACTCCGAGAGGTCCATGCCGGTGTCGTAGAGGGCGGCGACGGCGCTGCCGGGCAGCCACTTGGTGACGTCGGACAGCGGGGGGATCGCCGTCAGCACCGGTTCGACGAGCATCGCCCACAGGACACCGATGACCAGGGCGCCGATCTGGTGGCGCACCAGCGTTCCCAGGGCCAGACCGAGCAGCGCGTAGAGCACGTACCCCGTCAGAGAGCCCATCAGGATACGGGGCACCTGGTTGTCGGCCAGGTGGAGGGAACCGCCGGAGAGCAGGATCGACGGGATCAGCACCGCCGAGGTCAGGGCGATGGCCACCACGCCGAGGAACACACCCGTGCCGGCCGCGGCCACCAGCTTGGCCGCCACCACGCGGCCGCGTCGCGGTTCGGCGAGGAAGGTGGGGGTGATGGTGCGGTGCTGGAACTCCGTGGTCACGGAGAGGATGCCCAGCACCATCGCGAAGATCGCCCCGGTGGCGGCCTGCGGCCACGCCCAGGGGGCGAACCCGGGATCGTCGCGTCCGGGCAGCCCCTGCATCCCGGCGGTGGCGACCACCATCGCCAGGGACAGGCCGATCCAGGCCGTCATGCACAGGAGCAGCACCCACCACGCGGAGGTGGTGAACGTCTTGCGGAGTTCCGCTCTGATCAGGTTCTTCACTTGGTCCCTCCCAGCTGGGGCACGCGCGCGCCATCGGAGTCGGTCAGGCGCAGGAAGGCGTCGTGCAGGCTCTCCCCGGCGCCGGTGAGTTCGGACAGTCCGCCCTGGGCGACGAGGCCGCCCCCGGAGATGATCACGACCTTGTCCACGGTCTGTTCGACCTCGGCCAGCACATGGCTGGACACGAGCACGGCGACGCCCCGATCGGCCAGGCCGCGCAAGAAGCGCCGGAGCCAGTCGATGCCCTGGGGGTCCAGGCCGTTGGCGGGCTCGTCGAGGATGAGCACCTTCGGGTCGCCCAGCAGCGCCCCTGCCATCGAAAGGCGCTGGCGCATGCCGAGGGAGTAGGTGCCGACACGCCGTCGCCCGGCCTCGGTCAGGCCGACCTCGGCGAGGACCTCGTCCGCGCGGGTGTGGGGGATCCCCGCCGTGTCGCACAGGACCCGCAGGTGGTTGCGGCCGGTGCGGCCGGGGTGCAGGTTGGTGGCCTCCAGGACCGCGCCGACCAGCTTCGTCGGCTCGGTCAGCTCGACGTACGGTCGACCGTGGATCAGGGCCGTGCCGGCGTCGGGGCGGACGAGCCCGAGCAGGCAGCGCAGTGTGGTGGTCTTCCCGGCCCCGTTGGGGCCCAGGAAACCGGTGACCGTTCCGGAGTCCACGGTGAACGAGACGCCGTTCACCACCGTGTGCCTCCCGAAGGACTTGGTGATCCCCTCGATGCGGATCGCTTCCATCTCATCGCCTCCTGTCGTGTGTCGGATGGCCGGTGCGGCCGGCACTCGGGAGCGGCTCATCGTCCCGTCAACGCCCATCGCGTGAGCGCGGTCGCGAGACGCACCCAGGGGGACCACCGGCGCGGCCCCAGGTGGTGGGCCTCGTCGAGGAACCACTCGAATCCACGGCGTTCGTCGGACGAAGTGGGGTGGACGCGCATCGCCACTCCCTCCTGTTCCTGTGGGCGGAATGTCAACACCTTCACGGTGGCACCGGGCCCTCACAGGGGGATCACACGATCCGCCCTGCTCCAGGGGGTTCGCGGGGCCCGGAGGAACGGGAAGGGGGCCGGTCCGTCGGACCGACCCCCCGGATCATCGTGCCGCGCCCCCGCTCGGGGCGGGACCTCAGTCCCCGCCGCCACCGCCGGCGTCGGCGGAGTCGCCCATGGCGGCCGCCGAGCCGTCACCCTTGCCGGTGCCGCCGGAGGGCAGCTTCCGGCCGACCACGTAGACGGCGATGATGGTGAAGACGACGAGGGCGGCCGCCGCCGCCAGCATTACCGGATTGTCCATGTTCGTTCCTCGGTCTCTCGTTCCAGGAGGGCAGGGGTCAGACCGTCACCGGCTCGTACACCGAGATGTGCCGGTGGGAGCGGTGTTCGAAGGCCGACCCGAGCCAGTCCTCGTAACGCTCCACCAGACGCATACCCGCGACACGCGCCATCAGATCCAATTCGGCGGGCCAGGCGTACCGGCTGATCTCCGGCGTCTTGCGCAGCTCGCCCGAACGCAGGTAGGCCTGCCCCAGAGCGGCGATCTGGTTGACCTTGTCCACCTGGATGCTGCACAGCAGCAGGGACTCCCGGTCCAGGTGCTGCACCATGGTGTCCATACCGGTGGGCAGGGAGTGGAAACGGGTGGGCTCGTAGACCTCGATCACGAGCCTGCCCTCGTCCTTGAGGTGCCGTCGGGCGTTCTCGAAGCAGGCGATCTGCTGCTCCTGGGAGGGCACCATGAACAGGGTGTTGATGGCGATGAGCACGGTGTCGTGGACGCCGCCGCAGTCGACCGTGGTGAAGTCCCCGAGGGCGGAGGTGATCTCCCGGTCACCGGCCTTCTCCATCAGGACGTCCAGCATCCGCTGTGAGGCGTCCACCCCGTGGACCCGCAACCCCAGGTCGGCCATGGGCAGGGCGATCCGACCGGTGCCGACGCCGAACTCCAGGACCGACCCGCCCTCGGGGGTCCGGTCCCGCACGAACGCCGCGGCCATGCCCGCCTCGGGGGTCTCCGGGTAGATCAGGTCATAGATGTCGGCGAGTCCCTCGCCGTACACGGACGGGTCGATCCGCATGTTCCGCTCCTCCTCGTGCCACCGGTCTGGCTTCACGTACAGGAATAGCGGCGGCGGCTATCCCTTCCCTATTCCTCCGGCTATCACCTGGGGGGACACCGCACCGAGGAGGACTCCGCCGAAGGCGTCCTCCCGGAAGAGGGCCCGGGTGGCGCGCGCCACCCCGGGAACGGTCACGGCGCGCAGTTCGGCGGGGATCCGCCACAGCCAGTCGGCGTCCCGTCCGGCCGACAGGACGGACACCAGAACGTGGGCCAAGGTCGTGGGCGAGTCCAGGGCCGAGAGCATCTGGGAGACGCAGTACACCCGGGCCGCCTCGACCTCGGTCCCCCCCGGCGGCTCGGTGACCGCCAGGCGGGCCTGCTCGCGCAGGTCCTCCGCCACCCGGTCGGCGAGTTCCGTCCGCACCCTGGCGCGGACGTAGACGCGGGGACGGTCCAGAAGGACGTCCCGGCCGACGACCGCCGCGTAGAGCCCCTCGGTCCGTCGCGCGAGCCGGGAGGCGTGGTAGCCGCCGAAGACCGCGGTGGCCAGGTAGCGTTCGGCCTCCGTGGGCCCCGCGACGGGCTCGGGGGCCGACAGGCCGACCCACACGTCCCGGGCGCCGGGGACCGGCAGCCGTTCCAGTCGGGTGCCCGGGTCGACGGGCACGGGGACGGCGCCGCCGCCCGGCCACCGCTCCAGAGCCGTCCGGGCCCGCTCCGCCACCGGCCCGGGGTCGAGGTCGCCGACCAGGGTCAGCACGGCGCCGGGCTGGGAGAGCATGCCGCGGGCGATGTCCTCGGGCCCCGGGGCGGTGGCGGTGTCGTCCGCACCGCCCAGCCACAGCAGCCGTTGGAGGTCGTCGAGGGTGCGTTCGCTGGTGCGCGGGACGGGCGGGACGGGGCCCCGGAAGCGCAGGCCGTCGGGCAGGACAGCCAAGGCCAGGACGTCGACCCACGCGGTGATCCGGGCGGGGTCGACGGCTCCGGACACCATCAGCCACTGGCCGTCGGTGGACACGGTGAGCCCGCCCCGCAGGGAGCGCCGGGCGGCCTCCTCGCGGATCCGGTCGGATACCGCCGCCACCAGCGCGTCCACCGCTCCCGGCCGCGACCAGCCGACGGCCCCCAGGGGGATGCGGGCCCGCACCTGAGCGGTTCCGGTGCGGTCGTCGTGGACGGTGACCACCCGCGTGCCGGTGGCTGTGCGGACCTGGGCGTGTTCGGGCACCGCGACCTCATCCGCCGGCCCCGGCGGGGGCGGGGTGCGGGGTCCCCGAGGGGTGCGGGCGAGGACGCGCGCGCCGGGTCCGGTCGGCGCGGTCCGGGACGCCGGGGCCGGCGCCGGCCGGGTCCGTTCCGGTCCCGGGGCGATGACGAGCGCGGCCACGGGTGCGCGGGCGGCGTCCCGGGCGGCACGGGCGACGGCGCTCCGGTCGGTGCGGTCCAGCAGGTCGGGGATCTCGCCGACCGTCTCGGCGCGTCCGAAGAGGATCTCGGTGCGCCCCAGGGCCCGGCCGTGTTCGACGAGGGATCCGTGGTGTTCCCGGTACTCGTCGACGAGGGCTCGGACGGTGTCGGGGACGCCGGGCACCGCACCCGTGCCCCAGGTGTCCAGCAGGGCGCGGAGCCGGTCGAGCCGGGCCTCGGGCGAGGTGTCGGCGGGGAGCACCCCGCTCAGGACCATGGCGTCGGGGGCGAGGGCGTCGAGCGGCGCGAAGAAGCCGCAGGCCGCGCCGAGTTCCGAGGTGCCGTCGGGGGCCCGGTGGGCGTCCTCCACGAGCCGGGCCAGGACCATGTGGGCGACGTATCCGGGCAGGTCGGCGGAGGGGTCGGGCAGGGGTAGGCCGAAGGCCACGGCGGTGGCGGGGATCCTCGGTTCGGTGTGGCGCGCCCAGCGGTCGGCGACCGGCGGCGGTTCGGCGGTGTCGGGCACGGGGACCCGCTCCCGGGGTGGGATGTCCCCGAAGTGGCGGTGGATCGCCGCGAGGGCGCGGCCGGGATCGAACGCGCCGGTGACCGTCAGGACGGCGTTGCCCGGTGTGTAGTGGTCGTGGAAGAAGGCGGCGCAGTCGTCCACGGTGACCGAGCGCAGGGCATCGGCGTCGCCGTACCCGTCGTGGGCGTTGGCGTGGCGGGAGTACATGACCCCGGGAAGCAGCGGCCAGGGCAGTCCGCCGTAGGCGCGCCCCCGCGTGGCCCGTTCGATCTCCTCGGCGACCTCCTCCAGTTGGGCGGAGAGCCCTTCGGGGGTGAAGGCGGGGGCGCGCATCCGGTCCGCTTCGTGGAACAGCACGCGCTCCAGCAGGGGCTCCGGAACCACCTGGTAGTAATCGGTGTAGTCCTGGTGGGTGGTCCCGTTGACGATGCCGCCCACCTCGTGGACATGGGTGCGGAAGGTGCCCCGGGGGACGCTCTCGCTGCCCTCGAACATGAGGTGCTCGAAGAGGTGGGCGAAACCCTCCCGGCCCGGCGGCTCCGCGCGGAAGCCCACACCGTAGTGGACGGCGACCGCCACGCGGCTCCAACGTCGGTCGGGGGCCAGCAGGATCCGCAGTCCGTTGTCCAAGCGGGTGCGGAGGAACCCGCCCCGTCGCATGCGCGTGTTCACTTCGCCTCCGCGTCGATGAGGTGCCCCACGAAGTCGGCGTACTTCGGGACCAGGTCCGGCGCCGCTTCGGTGTAGGTGCTGAAATCATGCGTGTGCAGGACGGTGCGCAGGGCCGCCCAGCGGTACCAGTGGGGACCGAGATCGTCCCCGTACCCCTCGAAGAGGGCGGTGAGGAGCGGCTGCCAGATCTCCCGTCCCCGGCCCATCTGCCAGGCGAGTTCGGTCAGCTCGCCGACGGTCCAGCCGAGATCGAAGACCGGGGGGCCGGCGGACAGGTCCTCCCCGGTCAGCAGGACGGCGGCGGCGCCCTCCCCGCCGGGGACGAGGGAGCCCAGCCCCGGGGCCCCGTGGCAGAGGGCGGGTGCGGCGGCCAGGAGTTCCCCGTACCAGTCCCGGAGGAGTCCCCACCGGCGATCGCCGAGCCGTTCCCGGGCCGCGCGGCCCGCGGCGTCCACGCGCTCCGGGGCCGGGTCCGCCAGCCACCGGCCGAGCCGGTCCAGTCCGCGGGGACGACCGAGGGCGGCCGTCCCCTCCGCGGGGGTGATCCCGTGCAGGTGTCGAAGCATCGCACCGAGTCCGCGCAGGTGGACGGAGAGCCCCGGTCCGCCGCCACCGTAGAGGAGACGGCCGGCCACCGTGTCCGGGCCGAAGGCCCGGTACAGGCGCCCCTCCCCCACCGGGGTGCCCAGGGCCAGGCGCAGACCGCCGACCCCTTCCACCGCCGCCGTCTCCAGGGCGGGGTCCGCCGAGATCCGGGCCGGGGCGAAGGGGGCGGGGGCGTCCGGGCCGGGCCGGCGGACCCACACGAACCCGTTCTCGTCGCGGCTCACCGTCGTGCGCAGCAGGCGTGTGCCGTAGGAGCGCAGGACGGTCCGGTCCTCCTCCGCCTCCAGAACGTCGATCACGTGTCCCTCCCGGTCCCGACCGGCGCGTCGGCGGCGCCCTCGACCGTGTCGGGGGCGCGGCCGGCGGCCAGACGCTCGTGGAGCGCGGACAGCTCCGTCAGGCAGTGGGGGAACAGGGCGGGCGCCCACGCGTCCCGTCGGCCCGTGGTGATGCTGACCCCGGGTTGCGGGGGGACGACCACCACGTTGGGGCGGCTTCTCAGGACCCGCAGGTGCTCCTGGTGGGCGGGGCTCTGCGCCCCGCCCGGCGGCAGCGCGGGGGCGATGGCGATCGGGGCCGTGGTGCACTGGGAGGCGAGCAGGGCGGGCGAGTCGCCCCGGCCGAGCGCGAACCGGGCGGTGAAGTCGAAGGTGGCGGGGAAGATCAGCACGGCGTCGGCCCACTCGGCGAACTCGACGTGGTGGGCGGTACCGTCTCCCTCGGGCCAGACGTCGTCCCGGACCTCGCCGCCGAACCGGCCGCCGACCGCGTCGGAGGTGAGGAAGCGCCGCGCGCTCGGAGTGAGGACCAGGCGCACCTCCAGATCCTCGTGGTACAGACGCAGCCAGGTACCCCAGAACGGCAGGTCCGCGGCGGACACCGAGCCGGTGACGACGAGCAGGAGGCGGGAGAAGGGCAGGGGGAGCGTCGGATCCGGCTCGGCGTCGGCCGACGGGGCGGGCGCTCCCCGGGACTCCGGCGGGACGTTCACCGTTCCACGCCCTTCAGGATGGCCTCCAACTCGCGCAGCGCGGTGGCCGCGCCGTGGAGCTGGCAGACGCCGCTCACGTTGAGAACGACCTCGTCGGCGCCGGCTTCGTGGTAGGCGTCCAGGTCGCGGGACACCTCGTCGCCGGTGCCGTAGAGGAACGCCCTGCCCTTGATGAGCGCCTTGGCGGCCTCCTCCGGCCGACGCACGTCGACGTGGATTCCGGACCGGCCCAACATGTCGACGTAGTGCGGAAGGGACATGTGGGCGAGGTTGCTCGCCAGGGCCAGACGGACCGGGTCGCGGTCCTCGCCGGCCAGGGCGACAGGGGTCATGCACACGATGCGCGGCATGGGACGGCCCGCGCGCTCGGCCCCTTCGCGCACGGCGGGGACGATGGTGTCGCGCACGTAATCCGAGGTCGTCAGCCAGGTGATCACCGTGTCGGCGACCTCGCCGGCGAGACGGGCCATGCCCGGCCGCAGGACACCGAGGCCGACCTCCACCGGCGGGGAGGGCAGCGAGGGCAGCCCGCCGGAGCACTGGAAGTACTCGCCGTCCACGTCGACGGAGCCGCCGTCCAGGAGACCGCGGACGATGGTGACGTACTCCCGGGCGGCCTTGATCGGGCTCCGGTAGGCCCGAGGCATCAGGCCGTCCTGGAAGATCGCGGCGGCGGGTCCGAAGCCGGCGACGAACGGGTGGCCGGTGATGGCGGCCAGGGTACGGGCCTGGAGCGCGGCCTCCATGGGGTGGCGCAGCGGCATCAGGGTCACACCGGTCGCCGAGGGCACCCGGAACCCGGCGGCGGAGACCGCGGCGAACATCTGGTGGGGGTCGACGGCCGTGGTCTGTCCCTGCCACAGGCGTGCCGCGGAGGTCCATTGGACCAGCGCCGCGTACGGCAGGAGCTGTTCGGGCCGCAGGGGGGCGACGGGGGCGAGAACGGAGTAGTCGGGCACGGTCGGCTCCTTAGATGAGGGAGGGCTCGGGGGCCGTGAGCGTCTGGCCCTTGACCAGGGCGGCGTAGGACGGGCAGTCGTCGAGGAGCCGGTCGTGGGTGCCCTGGTCGACGACGCGCCCGTCCTCCATGACGATGACGTGGTCGGCCTGGCGGACGGTGGAGATGCGGTGCGCGACCACCAGGACCGCCCGGTCCCGGGCCAGCTCGTCCACGACGGAGCGGAGTCTGGCCTCGCTGAGACTGTCGAGCTGGGAGGTCGGCTCGTCCAGGAGGACGAGGCGGTCGTCGGACATGAGCGTCCGGGCCAGGGCCAGGCGCTGGCGCTGGCCGCCCGACAGGTCGGTGCCGTTGCCGAGGCGGGTGTCCAGACCGTTGGGAAGGGCACGGACGACGTCGTCCAGGGAGACCTTCTCCAGGGCCCGGTAAAGCTCGCCGTCATCGGGGACGGTGGTCAGTCCCAAGGTGAGATTGGTGCGGATGGTGCCGCGTAGCAGGGTGAACCGCTGGTCGACGTAGCCGATGTGTCCGCGCAGTTCGTCCAGGGGCCAGGCGCCGTGGTCCCGGCCCAGAACGTCGATGCGACCGGCGTCGGGCTCCATGAACCCCTCGATGAGTCCCAACACCGTCGACTTGCCGGCGCCGGAGGGGCCCACGATGGAGGTCAGACCGCGTGCGGGTACGCGCAGATCGACGCCGCGCAGCACCGGCTCGTCGTCGTAGGAGAACTCCACTCCGGTGAAGTGCACGGCGTTCCCTCGGGCCGCGGGGTCGGTGGGGGCGGTGGAACGGCCGCCGCGGTCCTCCTCTTCCAGGTCGAACACCTCGTTGAAGCGTTCGCGGGCGGCCAGGCCGGCCTGGAGGGTGGAGAATCCCGAGACCGCCGTCATCAGCGGCGTGGCCAACTGGAGCAGGTACATGAGGAAGGCGACGAAGGCGGCCAGGGTGAGGTCGCCGCCGACGAGCCGCACACCACCGCCGATGAGGACGCTCACCAGGGCGATCTGCTGGCCGAGGTTGAGGATGGGGGAGAGCATGCTCTCCAGGCGCGCGACGCGGATCTCCACGCGGCGGACCCGGTCCGCCTCTTCGTCGAGTTCGCCGAGCACCCGGTGCTCGGCGCGGCCGGCCTTGATGATCTGGAGGCTCTCCAGGGCGTCCACGAACCGCTCGGACAGGGTGCCGAGCGCTCCTTGGAGGACGGTGTAGTGGCGTCGCAGGGCCACGATGACCGCACCGACCGCGACGATCGCGACGGCGAACGCCGCCAGGGTGACGAGGAGCAGCACCCAGTCCAGGATCGCCATGATGACCATGGTCCCGAGGAGCATGAGGAACGCCATCGGGAGCTGGACGGGGCCGACGTCGATGGCGCCCTTGACGCTGGCGGCGTCGGCGGTGAGACGGGTGGCCAGGTTGCCCGTGCCCAGGCGCTGGGTGTCGCGGATCCGGGCGCGGAACCCGTGTCCCATGGTCCGCACGCGCAGGCGGTAGATCATGCCTTGGGCGGTCCGGGCCAGCAGGTAGGACGACAGGGAGGAGGTGACGGTGGCCCCCAGTCCGATGGCGACCAGACCGATGCCCCAGACCAGCAGGTCCCCTCCGGTTTGGAGCGCGGAGATGAGTCGGGCGGCGACGAGCGGCAGCACCAGGGTGGCGGCGCCCGATACCAGGGCCAGCAGGGCGACGGCCGCGACCGTACCGCCGTTGCCCTTCACCAGTTCGGGGAGGATTCTGTAGTGGTTGCTCGGTACATCGTTCGCCATATCGCGACTCCAAGCGTTCGGTCCGGGGTCGGCCCGGGGGACCCGGCCCGCCGGACGGGGGGAACCGTCCGGCGGGCCGTCAGGGACGGGTGTTCTGGTCGGAAGCGGTCAGCAACCGCTGTCGACGGTCGCCTTGCTGGCCAGGTAGCTGACGGTGAAGGCGCAGAAGGTGGTGGTCGCGGCGGGGGCCTCGGTCCGCGACTCGACGCCGATGTCCTCGGAGTCGGCCCATGCCCGGTAGCCGGACACCAGCTCCACGATCTCGTTCGACTTGTCCATGGGGACCTTCTCTCGTGCCAGAACGGTGGTCAGCAACCGTCCTCGACGGTGGCGCGCGTGAACATGTAGCTGACGGTGAAGGCGCAGAAGGTGGTGGTCGCGGCGGGGGCCTCGGTCCGCGACTCGACGCCGATGTCCTCGGAGTCGGCCCAGACCTGGTATCCGGACACCAGTTCGACGATCTCGTTCGACTTGTCCATGGGGGGAACTGTTTCCTTTCAGGGGGTGGAAGGTGCGCCGGCCGTTCCGGCGCACCGTTCTTCCTTCTCTCGTGTCGGCCTCGGCCGTCGACGCGCCCGCGATGCGGGCGGGGATCAGCAGCCGTTGGTCAGGGTGGCCGCGGAGGCGCCGCTGACGACGGAGATGCAGACCTTGGAGCTGGCGATGGAGGCGGCGCAGATGGGCGAGGTGCTGGCGGCGGGGGCCGGGCTGTTGGCGTCCACGTTGACCTCGGTGGCGTCGGCGTAGGAGGCGTAGCCCTCGACCAGGTTCAGGATCGCTTCGTTCTTCTGCATTTTCTTCATCTCCTCGTTCGATGGTTCTTCTCTGGTGTGGAAACAGGGGACGGGGTTCTCACCGCATCCCCTGCAACCGCCCCAGAGGGGGGTGCGGGTATCTCCCTAAAGGTGCTCGGAGGCGTTGCGCGCGGGGTTCCCGAATTCGACGTTCGCCTCGGCGAACTTGCGTCGGGCGACCTTCGCCAACGGCTCCCCCTCCTCGATCGCCTCGATGAGGGAATCGACGATCAGGTAGGCCCGGTGCTGGCCGAAGCTGAGGCCCTGGAACGCCTTGCGGGCGTCGGCCGGCTCCCAGGCCGTCGCCAGGCCGGGGGCCAGGCGTTCGGCGAAGGCCGGCGTCTCGTCACCCAGTTCGGGGGAGCCGGCCAAGAGGTCGACGATGCCCCGGGTGTGTCCGGCCGACTCTTCGGCGAGGTAGACGACCAGGGCGTCCCTGCGCGGGTAGAGGGCGGGGGTGGACAGGACCTTCGTCCGGTAGAAGGCCCCCGATCCCTCCAGGTGGGGCAGGAGGCGGCGCCACACCGTCTCGGCCCCCTCGATGTCCCTCAGGTGGAGGTACACCCGCAGGATCGCCCCGGCCCCGCGCGAGCTGCGGGTGCCGTCCACGAAGAAGAATCCGGGCGACAGGAGCGCACGGTAGGGGCGCACCCGCACCGGTACCTCCTCACCGGGGACGGGGGTGTCCGCGTCCGCCAGCGCGGAGAGCGGGACGCGCACCCGCACGCCCTCCCGCAGGACGACGGCGTGGTCCTCGCCGATCCCGAGCAGGGGCAGGCGCTCCCGGGTCCACTCGTGGGGGACCGCGTCGGCCAGTCGCCGCTCGAACCCCTTGTCCCGTGCGTGGTAGGGCAGGGCGGGCTCGTCTTCCCCGCGGCCGGCGTGCAGGACGTCGTAGACCTTGGCGGACAGCTCCTTGCGCAGTTCGTAGCGGCTCGTGGCGTGGACGGAACGGCCGTCGACGGTGGCCGACACCAGGTCGGGGTCGATGGTGATCCGGTCGAACAGCCCCGCCACCGGCGGGGGGAGGGTGAGAGTGCTGGGACTCATCCGATCTCCTCGAATCCGAGAACCGCGCCGAAGCGGTCCGGGGTGATCAGGGCGGAGCGGCCGACCCCGGCCGCCGCGCGTTCGATACCCGTCAACTTGGTCCTGCGGGCTGCGCCGGCCAGCAGCCGGTCGATGGTGTGCCATCCGGCGAAGGCCGTGGCCCGTTCGACGAACTCGGCGTCCACCTCGGGGCGGACCCCGCGGTACCCGCGCCAGAAGGCGTTCACCACGGGGGAGACCCGTTCGATGCCCGCCATGCCCCGGGCGAGGATCTCCTCGTGGGAGATGTCGTCGACGATCGGCGGCTGGCCGCCGCGGTCGGTGACGATGTCGAGGATGCAGCGGTAGAGCCATTCGCCGGCGAAGGCCCCGACGTCGCGGGCGGCGTCGCCCAGGCGGAACTCCTCCCAGTCGGCGATGTGGACCCGGTCGTCGGAGATGAGGAGCTGATCCATGCGGAAGTCACCGTGGACGGGGGTCCGGGGCGCCAGGGCCTCGCGTTCGCGCAGCCGGTGGACCGCCTCGGCCAGGGGTGCGTCCTGTTGGAGCAGGCGCCAGGCCTGTACCTCCGCGAAACTGAGGGTCTCGAACAGGGCCGAGGGCAGCGCGGTCAGCAGGACGGTGGAGGGAAAGACCGAGGGAGAGGTGTCGATCTCCGCGTCCGGGGAGACGGGGGCGGAGTGCACCGTGCCGAGCGCGTTCCCCACTCGGCGGGAGATGTCGGTGGTGAACTCCTCGTCCACCATCAGCTCGGCGCCTCCGTGCGCGGCCGCGACCGCCTCGTAGACGACGATCCCGGTGTCGGTGTCGTGTCCGAGCAGGTCGGGGACGGGGAACCGGTCGGTGTCCGCGAATCTCTGGAAGGAGGTCAGGCGGCCGAGGCGGGTATCGCGGTCCTCGCCCAGCAGCCGCTTGACGAAGACGCGCCGGCCGGTGGTGGTACGGCCGATCCAGACGGCGTTGCGGCCGGCCGGGGAGACCAGGTCGTCACGGACGAACCTGCCCAGTCCGAGTCGGTCGAGGAAGTCCTCCACCTCGGGTGACCCGTCGAGGTCGATAGGGGCGAATTCCGGTTCCTTCTTCCCGGTCGCCGGTTCCTTCATTGCCAGAGTCACGAAAACCCCTGCGGTGATCGCACTGCTCTCGAACGCGAAGCGATTTCTCGTTCCGCGGTCCCGCTTCCGGCGGGCTCGATGAGAACGATGCCGGACCGGAAGGGCGGGGAAAGGCAGGTTTCCGGGGCAATGGAGAGGCGGTATCGGCGCGTTTCTGCCGCTTCGACGAAGAACCTGAGGTCAGAGGGGTGCGATCGACCGGGAGAAGGGTGCGGAAGAAGGGGGACCACCTCCGTTCGGAGGCGGTCCCCCCGTGGCGGGAGCGGTGGAGGAGGTCAGCGCGTCCCGGCCAGCAGCCGTTCCTCCGCGCCGTCGGGCAGGCCCACCGGCGGGCGGTCGGGCCGTTGCGGGGCGACACCGCCGAGGGAGACCAGCCACTCCCAGGTGTCGGCGACGGTCTCGGCGACCGGCCGACAGCACAGCCCGGTGGCCAGTGCCCGGGAGACGTCGTTGTCGTGCAGGGCGGCGTGCGGTTCGCCCGGCGGAACCCACACCGGAAGCTGCGACCACGGCTCCACCCCGGTCCGGGCGATCAGCTCGGGGGTGAGCCACACGGGTTCGGCGTCGGAGCCGGTGGCATCGACGCAGGCCGCGAGCAGGTCGCCCATGGTCGCGTGTCCGGCCGGGCTCACCAGGTTGTGCGGACCGGACACCCCGGACGCCGTGGCGTCCAGGGTCCACGCGGCCAGGTCGCGGGCGTCCACGTACTGGAGGGGCAGGTCGGCGGGCCCGGGCGCCGGGAAGGGGCCGCCCCGGGCGATCCGGTTCAGCCACCAGGGCAGTCGGCCGATGTTCTCGTGGGGGCCGAGGATGAGCCCGGCCCGCGCGGACAGGGAACGGTCCCCGAAGGCGGCCTCGACGGCCAGCTCGCCGCCGCGCTTGTCCGCCGGATAGTCGGTCCCGTCGGACTCCGGGTCGGCCTGGACGGTGGGCCAGGTCTCATCGGAGCCGGGGTCGGAGGGGTAGGCGTAGACGGAGCAGCTGGAGATGTAGGCGTAGCGGCCGACCCGGTCGGCCAGCAGCCGGGCCGACTCGTGGACCACGCGGGGCGCGGCCGACCAGGTGTCGACGACGGCGTCCCACTCGCCCTTCTCCAGTGCGCCGAGGCCGCCTCCGGTCAGCCGATCCCCGTGGAGCGCGGTCGCGCCCCGGGGAGCGGTGCGGCTCCCCCGGTGGAACACGGTGACGTCCCACCCCCGCTCCAGGGCGTCCTCGACGATCGCGCGTCCCACGAATTCGGTGCCGCCCAGTACGAGAAGTCTCATGACCGGCAGTCTGTCCGGTCCCGCCGGAGCGCGCCAGGGTCTCCTGCCACGGGCAGAATCAAGAGCACCACGGCGGCCCCCTGGCCGGACACGGGCGAGGAGTCCGCGCACCGCGCCGTGGAGGGGCGGCGCGAACCGGCCCGCGAGGGCCGTCACCGGCGGGCCCCGCCCGACCCGATCATCGCGGCCACGGCCGGGACCCACGGGGCGACCGTGCTCCACCACGACGGGGACCACCACCTGATCGCGGATGTCACGGGCCGGCCCGGCCCGTGGACCGTCCCGGCGGGCACGCCCCGATCCCTTCCGAGGTCGACCGCCGTCAGTCCTCGTCCTCCGGTTCCCGCACGTCCTTCGCGGTGACGACGGTCCCGAGCGCGACGGTCGGCGGCCCCGTCGCGGCCACGCGGGCGGCGCGGTCCGCCAGCAGGACGCGTTCGCGTTCGTTGCGGGTGAGGGCGGCGGCGCGTTCGAACTCCTCCCGGGCCTCCCCGGCCCGACCGAGACGCTCCAGCAGGTCGCCGCGGACGGACGGGAGCAGGTGATAGCCGTCCAGGGTCGCGGAGTCGCGCAGGGCGTCGACGATCTCCAGGGCCGCCTCCGGGCCCCGCGCCATCGACACCGCCACGGCCCGGTTGAGCTCGACCACGGGCGAGCCGGTCTCCCGGGCCAGGGCCAGGTACAGGGCGGCGATGACGGTCCAGTCGGTGTCCTCGTAGGCGAGGGCCCGCGCGTGTTCGGCGGCGATCGCCGCCTGGAGCGCGTAGGGGCCGCGCGGCTGTGAGGGATCCGGCGGCAGCGACAGCATCAGCGCCCTCATGCCCCGTGTGACGAGCATCCGGTCCCACCGCGACCGGTCCTGGTCGGCCAACGGCACGGGTGACCCGTCCGGGGCCACCCGGGCGCGGAACCGCGAGGCGTGCAGTTCCATGAGCGCGAGCAGCCCGTGGACCTCGCGTTCCCCGGGCAGCAGCCCGGCGAGCACCCGGCCCAGCCGCATGGCCTCCTCGCACAGTTCGGGGCGGATGAGGTCCTCCCCCGAGGTCGCCGTGTACCCCTCGTTGAACACCAGGTAGACGACCTCCAGCACCGAGGCCAGGCGGGCGTCGCGGTCCTCGCCGAGGGGCACCTCGAACGGCACCCTCTTGGCGGCCAGGGTGCGTTTGGCCCGCACGATGCGCTGGGCGACGGTGGTCTCGGGGACCAGGAAGGCGCGGGCGATCTCGTCGGTGGTGAGCCCGCCCAGCATCCGCAGGGTCAGGGCGACCCGGGCCTCGGTGGACAGCACCGGGTGGCAGCACACGAACATGAGCTTGAGCAGGTCGTCGCCGTAGTCCTCTTCGAGGACGGCGTCGAACTCGGCCCGCCCGTCGTGTTCGACGATCTGCCGGCCGAGTTCGACCATGCGGTCCTGGAAGCGTTCGTCGCGACGCCAGCGGTCGAGGATGCGGCGTTTGGCGACGGTGGTCAGCCAGGCCCCGGGACGCTCGGGCACCCCCTCCTCCGGCCACTTCTCCAAAGCGCTGACCAGCGCGTCCTGGGCGAACTCCTCGGCGAGGCCGACGTCGCCGACCATCCGGGTGAGCGCGGCGACGAGGCGGGCCGACTCGATGCGCCAGACCGCCTCCACCGCACGTCGGGCATCGGTGTGACTCACGGGCCCATCAGAGCATCACGGTCCGTGCCGCCGCAACCCGGACGGACGCCCCCCTGAGGTCACGGTCGCGTGCGGTGGCCTCCCCGGACGGGCCGACGGATCAGGTGGAGGACGGCCGGTCGGCGTCGGTCACCCCGTGGGCCGGGCCCACCGGAGAGGCCACCGCGCATCCTCACGGTCAGCCCTCGTGGGCCTCGTGGGCGTTGTGCGCGCGCAGTTCGCGCTCGCGCTCCTTGAGTTCCTCGGGCATCTCGTCGCCGAAGTCGTCGGTGTCCATGATGCGGCGCAGCACCAGGTTCATCTCGGTGGGGTCGCCCGCCGGGGGGTGGGGGCAGCGCTTGGCCCACTCCACGGCCTCCTCGGGCGAGGACACCTGGATGATCCAGTACCCGGCGATGAACTCCTTGGCCTCGGCGAAGGGGCCGTCGGTGACCCTGGCCCTCCCGTCGGAGAAGGTCACCCGGGTGGCCTCGGTGGAAGGGGCCAGACCGTCCCCGGCGAGCAGCACGCCGGCCTTGACCAGCTCCTCGTTGTAGGCGGCCATCGCCGCGAAGATCTCCGGGTTCATCTCGACGTTCGCCTCGGCCTGCGGGTCGGACATGATCGACATCATGTAACGCATGGTGTTCGCCTTCCGGATGCCGTGGGGGCCTCTCCCCCGCTCTCACCCGTTCGTCGAACGGGGTCGGCCCGGATCGACATCCTTCCCGAATTTTTTTCCGCGCGTGTGAAGTCGGCGCGAAACCCGCCACGCATGATGGTGTTCGTCGGACGGGGGACGCCTCCGGCCGGCGCCGCCGGAAGGAGCCCGGGTGATCGGCGACGCACGTCACCGGGGTCCGTCCGCCGGCCCGTTCCTCCGGACCGGAGCACCGGAGACCACCGCGACACCGCGGGGACGGGGCATCTGGAAGGGCGGCCCCACCGGTCGTCCGGGATGCCCCTCCCCCTTCTCCGTGGTCAGGCCCGTCTCCGACCACCCGACCCGGAGGCGCCACGGGACGCCATGTGAACGGGGACGGCGGGACCGGCCAGCGCGGAGAGCCAGGACCGGCTCAGGGAGACCGTGGCCGGGTCGGCGCCACGCCGGATCAGCTCCTCGCTCAGCTCCGGATGTTTGATCATCCGGTCCGCCCGGGTCATGAGGCCGACGTCGCCGCGGAGCAGGACCGCCCGCACGACCGCGCCCTCGACGTCCGCCCGGGTGTCCGCCGCGAACGGGCTGTGGGAGGTCGGCAGGAAGGGGCCGGTGTACCGGTCCAGGGCCTCGTCGAGCCGCCCCTCCCGCACGAGCCGCAACAGGTCGAGGACGTCGAAGCGAACCCCCTCGCCGAGCGTGTAGCAGGCCCTCCGCTTGTCGTAGCGGACCGGGACGCCCGCCTTGCGCGCCCGCATGGCCAACGTCGGCAGACTCGACGGGGCCGGCTCGGCCTCGAAGAGCTCGACCACCACCCGGTCGCGGTGGACGCATCCGTTCGACAGCGCGATCAACGCCGCCAGTTCCACGGCCCTGCGGTTGACCACGCTCGCACCGTCGACGGTGCATCGGCCCAGCGTCGCCACATCGACGGTCGTCGCCATATCACTGCCTCCTCCGGTCGCCGGGACTCCGAGAGGTCCCGTCCCGATCCCACGGGACGACCCTCCCCCGCGCCCCCATCACCGGGTTATCGCTCGCCTATCGGCGCGCGGTCGGACGTGATGGCGGCGTGAACACCCGTCGGGAGACTGGCCACGGAGCACCGGTGCGTCACGGGACCACCGGTCGGAACCTCGACGTCGGGGAACGGGAGTCGATCATGGAAGGACGGTGGACCGTCGCGGAACTCCCCTGGTGGCGGGCATCGCACGAGGACGCGCCTCCCCCGGACGCGCCCGCCCCCTGGGTGCGCCGGGCCGACGACCGGCTCGCGCTGGGCAGGGACTCCTCCCGTCCGAGGGAGGGGTTCCTGGCCGACGCGGACGCGGCCGGTCTCCTCCGCCCGGCGTTGGACGCGGTCCACGGCCACCAGCGGGCCCTCCACGACGGGGTCGCCCGTCTGGTGCGCGACGCCGATCCGCGACTGGCCGGGCTCCCCGGGATCCTCGCCGGGTCGTGGCCGGACGAGGAGCTGAGCCGTCTCATGACCCCCACCATGGCCCTGGAGACGCAGCTGGCCGGACTCACCGGGCGGGTGCGGGGGGACGGTCGCGAACGCTTCCGCGCCTTTCTGGAGCTGCTCTCCGAACCCGGTTTCCAGCGCGACCTGTGGGAGGAGTACACGGTCCTGTTGCGCCGGGTGGCGGGCCTCCTCTCCCGGTGGGAGCGGGCCCGTCTGGCCCTGGTCCGCCACCTGGTCGCCGACCTGCCCGCCCTGGAGGACCTGTGCGGTTCCCGGCTCGCCCCCGTGGACGGGGTCGACTTCGGCTCGGGGTACGTCCGTCGTCCGGGCGGCCTGGCCGACGCCGTCGTCTCCTTCGGGGAGGTACGGCTGATCCACCGCCGCCATCCGCCGGACGCCGCACTCGTGTGGGCGGGGATCGTCGACTGGTTCAACTCCAGGGGTCCCGCGCACCGGTTGGTCACCGCCCCGGTCCTGCGCCGACCCGACCACGGCTGGACCGTCCGGCTCGGACACGGGTCGTGTCCGGCGGAAGAGGCGGACGCCTTCTACTGGAGGTTGGGGGCCGTCACGGCCCTGGCCCACGCGCTGGGCGACCGGGCTCCGCGTCACCGGGACCTCGTCGCCCACGGCGCGCACCCGGTGCTGGTGGACGCCGAACCGCTCTTCTCGGGTACCGCACGGGCACCCGACCGCCCGATGCGCGCGCCCGAGCCCGTGGGCGGGGGCGAGGACGCCCCCCTCGACGAGGACCTCCGAGAGGACGAGGAGCACCTGCCGGACGTCGACGGACGCCCCCTCCCCCTGGACGGTCACTCCCGGGTGCTGGCGGACGGGTTCGCCTTCGCCTACGACTCGCTCGTGGCCGACCGGAGGGCCTGGGCGTCGGCGGAGGGCCCCCTGGGCCGGCTGCCCGAGGCCCGGCTGCGCCACGCCCTCTACCCCGCCGCGTTCTACGCCGGGTTCCTGGACGCGGGAGACCGTCCGGACGTGCTCCGCGACGGCCGCACCAGGGATCTCCTGCTGCCCAGGCCCGTGCCCGGCCCCGGCGACGCCCGGCTGTGGACGGCGCTGATCCGCTCGGAATCGGCCGACCTGCTCCGGGGCGACCTGCCCTGGCTCTCCGGTCGGGCCGGCTCCACCGACCTGGTCGACGGTGAGGGAAGGGTCGTTCCGGGTGCGCTCGCCGAGGCTCCGGCCGTGTCCGTCAGGCGTCGCCTGGGCTCCCTCGACCGGCACGACGTCGGCGGACGGGTGGCGTTCGTGCGCCGCACCGCCCGCGACCTGTGCCCCGCCGACCCCGGTGTCGCCGATCCGCGCCCGGCCGATCGTCCCCTGACCGGGGACACCGCCCTGGCCGCCGCCGTGGAGATCGCCCGAGGCCTGTCCCCGCTGGATCCCGGGGTCGGACCGTTCCTGACCCGGGTCGCCCTCCTCAGCGGGCTGCCCGAGCTGTGGGCCGCCGCCGAGACCGCCGCCGACCGCGTCGCCTCGTCGCGTTCCGCCTCCCGGGACACCGGCTCCCCCGTCCGGGCCGGGGCCGTCGTCCTCCACCTCGCGCACGCGCACGCCGTCCACGGCCGCGGGTCCTGGGCGGCGGAAGCCGAGGCGCGTCTGCCCCAGCTGCGCCGGCACGCCGACACGGAGGTCACCGGCGGTCTGTTCGGCGGGCAGGCGGGTACCGTGCTGGCCGCGTTGGCGCTGCACGCCGTCCACCCCGGCTCCGACGCGCTGGCCGTGGCCGACCACGTCGCCTCGGCGCTGGCCGAACGCGCCCTCCGGCTCGACCTCCCACCCGGCATGGCGACGGGCGGCACGGGGATCCTGCTCGCGTTGACCCGCATGGACGCCGCGTGCCCGGACTCCGGTTACGGGGACGCCGTGGCGGGACTCGCCGCCCGTGAGCGGGACCTCTGGGAACGGCGGACGCCCACGGACACCTCGTGGTGCCGGGGCCTGTCGGGGATCGGTCTGTCCCGGCTCGCCCTGATCTCCCGCACGCGCGAACCCTCGGTGCGCTCGGCCGCGCTGGAGGACCTGGCGTTCGCCGAACGCGTCGTCGGCGCGGCCCTGGCCCCCGACGGTCGGACCCTCCGCTCCATCGGGGACCACGGCCCGTGCCACGGGGACCTGGGGGTACTGGAGTTCCTGGTCGGCGCCGCCGGGCGGCACGGCCCCGAGGCCGCGGAGGGGCCGTTGCGCGCCGCCGCGGCCCTGTGCGCCCACGGTCGCGCGCACGGGTGGCACCTCACCTCGGGTGCCACCGGGCCGCTGGGCGGCCCGGCCGGGGTGGGGTACGGCCTGTTGCGCCTGGCCTTCCCGCACGACGTCCCCTCCCTCCTGGTCCTCGAAGCGCCCTGATCCCCGTCGCCTACACCGCCGCCCCGGTCATCGTCCCCATCGGCGCCGCGACGTGCCGGGAGAGCTCCCGTTGGACGGCCGGGTGCCGGACGACCCGGCCGGCGGCCGTCAGGAGGCGGGTGTCGCCGCTGTCCATGACCGCCTCCACGACGCGCTGCTCCAGGTGGGCGCGGGTCTGGACGGCGAAGGGGCTGTCGCTGCGGGCCAGGAACGGGCCCTTGTAGAGCTCCAGTGCCTGGGCGACGTAACCGTGGGACAGCAGGAACAGGAACTCGACGACGTCGCAGCGGATCTCCTCGCCGATGCGGTAGGCGCCGCTCTCCCGCTCGTACCGGACGTCCAGGCCGATCCGACGCGCGCGCATCGCGAGGGTGGGAAGGCTGGAGGGGGAGGGGTCCTCCTCGAAGAGGACGGCGGACAACCAGTCCCGGGGAGCGGCGCCGTCCGACAGCACCAGGGCGGCGGCCAACTCCGCCGCCCGCCGGTGGCGTACGGGCCGGCCGTCGACGCGGCACCCCCCGAGGGTCTCCAGCATGGGAACGTCGTTCATCACCACTCCGCTTTCCAAGGCGATCCGGGCCCGGTGCCCCGGGATGTCCTCCCGCGATCGGTTCCCCACGATCATCGGAAGGGGCGGCATCCACGTGCTATCCACCACCTATTCCGAGTGGTGACGGCCCCCTGTCCGGGACGGTCCGGGCTTATCCGGGCCGTGCAATGGGGCGAATAGCTCCGCGATAGGTCTTCGGCCGGGTGATGGCACAGGATGTCGGTCATCCCCCCGGACGACGGGGCCGACACCCTACGGAGGTCATCATGCGAATCACCAGGCTCGCCCTCGCCCTCGCCGCCGCCGTCACCCTGTCCTTCGCCGCGACCCCCGCCTCCGCGGCCGTCAACGGCCTGCCGAGCGTTCCCGGCGTCCCCGGCGGCCTCCCGAGCATCCCCGGCGGCCCCGTGTGCGACATCCAGGGCCTGCCGCCCATCCCCGTGAAGCCGCCCATCGACTGCGTCCAGGACCGCTGGGAGAAGTGAGCGGCGATCGGTGACCCGGGGCGGAGCGCTCAGCCGAGGTCGGCAAGGACTGCGGCCACCTCGGCCCGCTCCCCTTCTTCGCGGAGTTGCTCGAACCCGGCCAGGGAGCGTTCCAGGAGCTCCCTGGCCTCTGCCGTCCGTCCGGCCTCCGCGCAGGCCGTGCCGAGATCGCGCAGCACCATGGTCTGACCGACCAGGTCGCCGATCTCCTCGACGATGCACAGCACGCCGCGCAGCCGTTCGACCCCCTGCTCGACGTCTCCCTTGAGCAGGTCGAGCTGGGCCAGCCGACGGAGCACCTGGGCGCGGGCACGCGGGTCCCCCGTCCGCCCGGCCAGGGTCAGGGCCCGGTCGAGTTCGTCCCGGCCCCCGGCGTCATCGCCACCCCGGCCGCGCAGATACCCCATGAGCATGAGGCTGCGCCACTGTCCGCCCAGGTCGCCGACGGTGACGAAGTCCGTCATCGCCTGTTCGCACAGGCCCAGCGCGCGCTTCTCGTCACCGGCCTCCGCCACGAGGGCGGCCAGGGCCCGGCGGGCGATCGCCTGTCCCCGCACCTCTCCCAGGTCGGTGTACTCGGCCAGGGCCTTCTCCAGCAGGACGGTCCTGGCCGTGTTGTCGTAGCGGTGGCTGAGCGCCTCGCTGACCGTGGCCCACAGGGAGGCCATGCCCAGCCGGTTGCCCCGGGCGCGCACGAACGGTTCGGCCCGGTCGTGGAGTTCGGCCAGCTCGCGCATGGAGCCGCGGCGGGTGAGGAACACCGAGAAGCCGACCAGGAGGTCCCAGCACTGTTCGTCCATGCCCAGGTCGACCGCTTGGAGGACGACGTGGCGGAGGTTGGCGCGTTCGCTCTCCAACCAGGAGTAGGGGTCGCGCAGGACGCGCTCCACGTATCGCGCGGGCGGCGTCCACCGGGGCGCTCCACCGCGCACGCGCAGGTACTCCCCACCCACGACCGCGTCGTTGGCGGCGTCCAGCAGGGCGAGCCAGCCCCCCATGAGTCGTCGGACCGCGGCGGCGCGGGCGTCGTCGTCATCGGAGCGCGCCGACCGTTCCCTGGCGTAGTCGCGCACCAGGTCGTGGAAGCGGTAGACGGGCTCCCCCGCGGGGTCGACGCCGACGATGTCCAGGAGGTGGGCGTCGACCAGCGGTTCGACGATGTCGGAGGGGAAGGGGCGGTCGTCGTCGAGCAGGGCGGCCGCCGACCACATGGGGATGGTGGGGCCGTCGACCAACCCGAGCAGGCCGAAGGCGCGGGCCGTCTCGCGGTCGAGGCCGTCGTAGGTCATCGAGAGGCTGGCCCGCACCGTCATGTCGCCGTGGGCGAGTTCGTCCAGCCGGTGCCGTTCGTCGGCCAGCCGGTCGACCATCGACGTGAGCGTCCAGTGGCGTCGGGCGGCCAGGCGCGCGGACACGATGCGCAGCGCCAGGGGCAGTCGGCCCACCGCGCGCACGAGGGCGCGCGCGGCCTCGGGTTCGGCGGTGACCCGGGCCTCTCCCAGTACCTGGGAGAGCAGCTCCAGCGAGGTGTCCCTGGACAGGGTGTCCAGTTGGACGAGGGTGGCGCCGGGCAGGCCGGTGAGGTTGGTGCGGGAGGTGACGAGGACACCGCACCCGGGGCCGGCCGGGATCAGCGGGAGGATCTGGGACTCGGTGGCGGCGTCGTCCAGGACGATGAGCGCCCGGCGGGTGGCCAGCAGGCCCCGGTACATGGTGGCGCGCTCGTCCATGTCGTCCGGGACGGCCGGACCGGGCACGCCCAGCGCCCGCAGGAAGCGCCCCAGCACCTCGTTCGGGCTCAGCGGGGCGTCCCGGGTGGCGCGCATGTCGCAGTAGAGCTGACCGTCGGGATAGTGCTCGGAACCGAGCCGGTGGGCGATGCGCACGGCGGTGGAGCTCTTGCCCACGCCCGGACGACCCAGGAGCACCACGACCCTGGTCCCGGCCCTGGAGTCGACCAGGGTGCGCTCGACCTCCCGGATGGTGTCCTCGCGACCGACGAAGTCCACCGTGTCCGTGGGGAGCTGGAAGGGGGCGACCCCGGTGCCGAAGGCCGTGCCGACGGCCCCGTCGCGGCCGGTGTCGTCCGTGCGCGCGGCGCGCCCCTCGGCGGCGTACGCCAGGGAGGGGTCCCCGGCGAGGATGGCCCGTTCGAGCTCGCGCAGTTCGACGCCGGGTTCCAGGCCCAGTTCCTCGATGAGGAGTTCGCGGCCCACCCGGTGGACCTCCAGGGCCTCGGCCTGGCGTCCGGACCGGTACAGCGCCAGCATCAGCTGGGCCCGCAGGCCCTCCCGCAGGGGGTGCTCCTCGACGAGGGTGTTGATCTCCCCGATGAGGCGTTGGTGCATACCGAGGTCGAGTTCGATGGCCAGGTGGGACTCGACGGCGGCCATCCGCTCCTCGTCGAGGTGGGTGGCCTTGACCCGCAGCGCCTCCGCCCCGATGCCGCTGAACGCGGGACCGCGCCAGAGGCCGACCGCCGACCGCAGGAGCGCGGCCGCCTCCTCCGCCCGGTCCTCCCGGACGAGGGCGGTCGCCTCCCGGACCCGGGCGCGGAAGACGTGCGCGTCCACCGTCTCGGGGTCGGCGCTCAGGACGTACCCGGGCGGGCGGGTCTCGATGGTGGCCCCGATGGGCTTGAGCAGGGTCCTGAGGCGGGAGACGCAGATCTGCACCTGGGTGCGGACGGTCTCGGGCGGATCGTGCTCCCACAGGGTGTCGACGAGCTGGTCGGTGGAGACGACGCGGCCCAGTTCGAGCAACAGGACGCCGAGCACGGTCTGCTGTCGGCCGGCGGGTACCCGGACGATGCCGTTCGGTCCGCGCACCTCGATGGGGCCCAGCACGCGGAAGACGATCCCCCCGTCGCCCTCGCGCGCGTTCCGCATCGTGATCACAGAACCCCAAACCGTACTAATGACAACACGAACAGAGGCGATCCACGAAACGCACTTATATCACACGCATTACCGTAAGACCGGTTTTCTCACAGGTCGCGCAAGGGCCGGGACCGGCGCAAATGAGAAGTCATCACCGCCGCACATTCACCTTTTCCGAACTCCAGGAAGGGCCGGCACGGAAAACCGGACGCGAGGAACTGCGAATATGACACTACGTGCCCCGATGATCACTCGGCAGCCGGTGGCGGGCGTCGCGGCGCCCCCTCGGAAACGGGGGATAGCGAACGGATAGGGAAGGGACAGCGTACCTTCCTAGCTTGGGTCCCCTAGCCGAATCGTCCTTCGGGAGGCCCGATGCGCACCGCCGCCCCGACCCGCGCTTCCACCCGTCCCCGCCACAGCGTTCAACGGATCGCCTCCCGGGAGAGGGGATGAGGGCCCGGGTGGGCCAGACCACGCAGGGCCAGGACCCGTCCCCGTTCGTCGCCGTGGCGCGTGAACACCTCCAACGCCCCCTCCTGCGCCCGTACGCGCTCGGCGTCGTCGATCCCCTCCACCGCCGGCGCGACCACCACGGCCAGGACCGCCTCGCCGAAGCGGTCCCCACCGGCGCGCACCGCGGACAGGGCGATCCGGTGCACGTCCGCGAGCTCGTCGAGGAGGCCGCGACGCACGAGGAAGGCGGCCGTGCCCGCGGTCAGCTCCCAGCACTGTCCGTGGGCTCCCACGGCCGCGGCCTGGGCGATGGCGTGCCGGAGGTTGACCCGTTCGCCGTCGAACCACGCCTCGGGATCGGCGACCGCGCGCCGCACGTAGTCCTCGTGGGGCCGCCACCGGGGCGCGTCCCCACGCGGCGGCCGCCGGTGATCGCCGCCCCCCTCGCAGACGGCCGCGTCCAGCAGGGTCAGCCAGCCGCCCAGCACGCGTCCGAGACAGGCCCGGCGGTCCCGGTCGACGGTCGAACGCCACAGCCGTTCCCGCGCGTGGACGCGCACCAGGTCGTGGAAGCGGTGGATCGGTTCCCCCGCCAGGTCGGTCCCGACCACGTCGAGCACGTAGGCGTCCACGAGCGGGCCGGAGAGCTCCGAGGGGCGAGGCCGGGGATCGTCGAGCACGGCGCCGATCGCCCACGCCGGGACCGTCGGCGTCTCCATCACGCTCGCCAGGGTGAACGCCCTGACCTGCCGGTCGTCCAGACCGTCGTGGGTCGAGGGCAGGCTCGGCCGGACGGTGAGGTCCCGATGGGCGAGTTCGTCCAGCCTCCGGCGTTCGTCGGCCAGCCGCTCCACCATCGCGGCGATCGACCAGTGCGGCCGGGCCACCAGGCGCGCCGCCACGACCCGCAGCGCCAAGGGGAGCCGACCGACCATGCCGACCAGCGTGCGGGCCGCCCCGGTCTCCCCCGCGACACGCTCGCGGCCGATCACCTCGGCCAACAGGTCCAGCGCCTCCGCCTCCGACGGCAGGTCCAGTCCGACGACCCTCGCCCCCGGAGGGGCGGCGAGACGGGATCGGGAGGTGAGGATCGCGCCGCAGCCCCGACCCGTCGGCAGCAGCGGGACCACCTGTTCGGCGGACGCCGCGTCGTCCAGGAGCACGAGCACCCTGCGGTCGGCGAGGACGTCCCGGTAGAGGGCGCCGCGCCCCTCCGCGTCCGGCGGGACGTCCCGGTCCGGCACCCCCAGGGCGCGCAGGAAGCGGCCCAGGACCTCCACCGGGCGGACCGGTCCGTCGCGGCTCCCCCGCAGGTCGCAGTAGAGCTGCCCCTCGGGATGGTGCTCGCGGGCCAACAGGTGGGCGACGTGCACGGCCGTGGCGCTCTTGCCCACGCCGGGTCGGCCGACGAGCAGGACCGTTCCCGGGCCGTCGTCCCCCCGCACCACGGCGTCGCGAACGGCGGCGGTGGCGTCCTCCCGGCCGACGAAGTCCGCGATCGGGTTGGGCAGCTGGTAGGGAACGGCCCTCGCGAGGGCGATCCGTCGGGCGGGCGGGCGTCGGATCGCCCGTCTGGGCGGGACCCCGTGGTGATCCCCGACCAGGATGTGCTCCTCCAGGACGCGCAACCGCTCGCCGGGGCCGCTGCCGCGCTCGGCGAGGAGGAGTTCGCGGCCCACCCGGTACACCTCCAGGGCGTCGGCCCGTCGCCCGGAGCGGTACAGCGCCAGCATGAGGCCGGCGCGCAGCCCCTCGTGCAGCGGATACGCCTCGACCAGGTGGCCCAGTTCGGCGGCGATCTCCCCGTGTCGGCCCAGCCCGATCTCGATCTCCGCCCTCGCCTCCAGGACGTCGAGGTGCTCCTCGTCCAGGCGGGCGGCGCGTTCTCGCAGTTCGCCGCAGTCCACCCCGCTCAGGGCGGGGCCCCGCCACAGGGTCTCCGCCCGCCTCAGGGTCTCGACGGCCGCCGGGAGGTCCCCGCCCTCCCGCAGTCCCCGGGCCTGTTCGACGAGTCGCCGGTACACCGGGAGGTCGACGGCCTCCTCCGGAACGGCCAGGACGTATCCGGGCGTCCGGGTGTGGATGACCGCCCCCGTGGAACGCAGGAGGCGGCGGAGTCGGGAGACGCAGATCTGCACCTGGGTGCGGGCGGTCTCGGGCGGGTCGTGCTCCCACAGGGCGTCGACGAGGTGATCGGTCGCCACCACGGTCCCCACGCGCAGGAGGAGGGCGGCCAACACCGCCTGCTGCCTTCCGGGCGGCACTCGTACGGGACCTTCGTCCCCTTCTGCGAGAAGCGGGCCGAGAACTCCGAACCGCACTCTCCCCTCAGCCGGATCGTTCACGGCGCACCCAGCTCCTCAAGGCGAATCGGACTCTGCGGAAGTCGACATGAGTGCCGACCCGGAAGTTATCACAGCGTGTTCACGGCACCGAAAAATCGTGGAGAACACCGATCGACGAATGCGGTGTTAGGGATATGCGCGCATATGCGGAGGGAAATGACCATGGCCTTTCGGCGGCAGGCGTACCGAGGGGCCGGGGAGGTGACCCGTGCATCGCGCTGAGGAGGGCGCCCTCGACCCCGGCGAACGGATCATCCGGGTCGGCGTCGAACACGTGCTCCTGCTGTACGACTACACGG
Source organism: Nocardiopsis sp. N85 (assembly GCF_028882275.1). Classification (GTDB taxonomy): domain Bacteria; phylum Actinomycetota; class Actinomycetes; order Streptosporangiales; family Streptosporangiaceae; genus Nocardiopsis; species Nocardiopsis lambiniae. Next base: position 121,674 of record NZ_JARBUT010000011.1, on the reverse strand, counting down.
ACCGCGGGGACGTCGACGGATGCCTGTCGCTCCTGGACGAGCACGTCGGGCTGCGGCATCCGCGCGTCCCGACGGCCAGTGGCCGCACGCGGGTCGAGACCGTCCTGCGCGAACGGCTGGCCGGACGCGGGCTGCACCGGGTGGAGCGGGTGCGCGCGTTCGGAGGGATGCTCTTCGTCACCGGGGTGTTCGCCGAGACGGCGAGCACGCGCCCCCTCCCCTACCTCGACGTGTTCACCCTCTCCGAACACGGGCTGGTCGCCTCGTGGCACCGGATCCCCCGGTGACCGGTTCCGATCACCGGGCCCGGCGTCGGCGGTTCGCGAGGCGGCTCCGGGGCCCTCCCCCGCCGTGGATCCGCGTCTTCGGGGGAAGGATGACCTCCGCGTTCCGGGGACGGTGGCCGGTTCCGGCCGACGCCGGTCACCCTGCGCCGTCCTGAACTGGGGCGTTCGGTAGAGTTCCGGACACGGTCCCCGTCCTGACGGCACGTTCCTCCCCCGAGTGCCGCCGGGGATCCCGGACGCGAAGGAGTGTGACCCGCGTGGGGTTGTTCCTCGGCACGGCCCTCGGCTTCCCGACCGTGCTCCTCACGCCCATGCTCCTCGTGATCGTCGTCTACTGGATCATCGCGGCGGTCGGCCTGGCCGACGCGGAGGCACTCGACTCCGTGGACGCCGAGGGCGACCCGGTCGGGGCGAGCGCGGTGATGGGCCGACTGGGCCTGGGCAAGGCCCCGGTGACCGTGGAGATCACCATGCTGGTGCTCTCCGCCTGGTTCGTGAGCATGATGGGCGGGATCGTGGCCAGTCTCTTCACCACCCCCGGAAGCGCGCCGGCCTGGGCGTTGGGCGCGGTCGTCCTCCTCATCGCCGTGATCGCGGCGTGGGCGTTCACCAGCGGCGCGGTGATGGCCCTCCAGCGGTTCCTGCCCAAGCCGAAGGGGTCGTCCAAGCGCGAGCTGGTCGGCCGGACCTGTGTGATCAGGATCGGCACCGCGAGCGAGACCTTCGGGCACGCGGAGATCCTCACCGCGGGCGGGGCCTCCATCACCATCCCGGTGCGGACCATCGGCGGCGAGTCGCTGCCCTCGGGGAGCACCGCCCTGATCTTCGACCACAGCGACGAACAGGACGTGTTCCTGGTGACCCGCTTCGATCCCGCCCTGGACCCCGGCAGGGACTGATCCGCCGTCCCCCGGGGCGGCGGACCGTCAGTACGGGGGGCGCCCGTAGTAGGCGGTGAAGATCTCCTCGTGGAGCCGGTCGGCCGCCTGCGAGCGCTCGTGTCCCGGGCCCCAGCGGCCGTGGGCCTCGCGGCGCAGCCCGTCCAGGAAGGTGAGCGCGCCGGCCGCGTCGTACACCGCGATCGTCCGGGCCGCCTCGACCCGGTGATGGTGCAGTTCCTCGGGGTCGGACCCGCGCAGCCCCTCGACCAGCTCCAGGTGGGCGCGCACCGCCTGGTCGGCCCGGTCGACCTGGCCGGCCATGGCCGTCATCAGGGCGTGGATCGCGCCTTCGCGCAACCGGATCTCACCGTCGGGGTCGACCGTGGCCGGGGCCGGACGGGCCATCAGGCCCTGCATCTCCTCCAGCGCGTCCCGGTGGCGTCCCCGGTCCGCGAGTCCGGCCGCCCGGAGCAGCCGGCGTCGCCGAGCGGTCTCCGGGTCCAGGGGGAGAAGGACACCGGCGGCGATGACGGCCAGGGCGCCCAGGCAGGAGACGAAGCCGCCGACGGACGGCCGTAGCCGCAGTTCCCCGCCGCCCGCGTCGGCGAATCGGCCCACATCGGCGATGTCGACGATCGACCAGGCCAGCATCAGCAGACCGACCAGGGTGAGCAACGTCCGCTGGGCCGGTCCCGGCGCGCGGAACCGGCACAGCAGCGCCAGGAGCACGGCCACCAGGGCCGCGAACGCCAGCAGCAGGCCGTCGCCGCCCTGGAGACCGGCGCGGGAGCCGAGTTCCACCACTCCGTCGGGGGTGGTCCGGGAGCCGTGGACGACCCGGTCCGCGTCGGGTCCGCCCACCCACGGCAGGAGCAGGCCGGCCAGGGCCACCAGGACGGAGCCGCCCAGGGCGAGCGGGAACCACGGAGAGGTCCCGCCCGAGAGCCGGGCGAGCAGGAGCCTCCACACCGGGGTGTCCGGTGCGGGCGGTCCCTGCGGTGGGGGACCCTGCGGCGACCCCTGCGGGGGAGGGTTCCGCAGCGGGGGTCCCTGAGACGGGGGTACCTGAGACGGGGGTCCGGGAGGCAGGAGGTCGGGAGGCGGGGCGCCCTGGAACGGGCCGGGGACCGCCCCCGGGTACGGCTGACCCTGCGGCGGCGGACCCTGCGGTCCCGGCGGGTCCTGTGCGGGAGTGCTCTGCGGCACGGGTCCTTGGAACGGACCGGGGGCGGCCCCGGAATACGGCGGACCCTGCGGCGGCGGACCCTGCGGTCCCGGCGGCCGCGGACCTTCGGAGGGTGGGAACGGAGGATTCACGACGCGAGCCTCACGATCGGTGCGATCATCTGGGAGCCGCAGGCCCACGCGGTGACGGGGACCATGACCAGGCCCAGGGGCGTGAGCGCCCACCGCAGCACCGCCAGACGGGTGCCGCGCAGCAGGTGGGACAGGTACAGCGGGGCCCCGGACAGGAGCAGCAGCAACGTGGCGATGGAGAGGGCGGACCGCGCCGCACCGTCGCCGGGGGCCGGGAAGACCGGCGCGAGGAGGCTCTCCGACGCCAGCCAGGACACGAACCCGCCCAGCGAACCGATCCCCGCGGTGACCGTGGAGAACACGAACGAGACCACGAGGTAGAGCGGCACGCCGATCGCGAGCATGGTGAGCAGGCAACCGACGTCGGCGTCCCGGTTCCGCTGGGCCTCGGCCTCCTCCAGCTCGTTGATGCGGTGCATGTGCCTCGCCGCGTCCTCGGCGATCGGGTCGAAGTACGCCATCATGCCCCCTGGGCCGTGGTGGTGATCCGTTTGGCGGCACGCCGCCGCCCCAGAGCGGTGACGAGCGCGACGACCCCGGAGGACAGGGCCAGCGCGAACACGATCAGGGCGGGCGTCGCCGTGGTCTCGCCCACCGGTTCCCCGACCGCGAGGCGGGCGTCGTCCAACGAGAGCTCCGACTCCACGTACAGGACGTGCTCACCGGGTTCGAGGTCGATCTCCGCCATCCCGAACCCCCACACGGCCGTCCCGTCCACCTCGGCGGTGTAGTCGGCGAGGCCGTTGACGAAGCGGACCGCGTCGCCGTCCGGCTCGGGCTCCACCCAGATCCCGATCGAACGCTCCGCCGACGGTGTCAGGTGCCAGGGATGGCCTTCCTCCGTACGCGGGAACTCCAGGTACAGGACGCGGGTGTCGGCCTCGTCGACGGTCAGCTCGACGGTGTGGGGTTCCTCCGCCGGAGCGCGGTCCAGGTCCTGTGCCCGGAAGCCGTCGCGGTCACCGGCGGACCAGGCCAGGGCCATGAAGAGGAAGCACCCGAACCAGAGGCCGAGCGCGATCGTGTACCACCACCGCGGCGGCCCGGTGGGGGTGAAGTACGGGGGGCGACGCGTCATGGAACCGTCCCGGATGTCGAGCGGGGGACACGGCGTGTCCGGTGCGACCAGTATCCCCCGAGACCCCCCGGTTCAAGGCGTTCATCAGCGGAAAGCCACGGTAGTGAGACCTTTCACGGGCGGTGGCGGCCCGCCCGCCGACCGTGACCCTTCGGGTACGGGGAACCGTTCCGGTACAGATCGCGTCCTATGCCACGAGCGCACCCCCCCGGGACCATCGCGGGCCCCACCTCCCTCGCCCGCGACCCCCTCCCGACAGGCCCCTCCCGGCCACGCTCGACCCCGCACGGTCACTCGCAGAAAGGCCCCCACACGTGTTGCTGAGCGCTCCATCCACAGGTCAGGAGGCCGCCGACGCGGCCTTCCTGACCTTCGGCATCGCCCTGGGCGTCGCCCTCCTCGTCCTCATCCTTCTCCTCGTCTTCATCCTGAAGATGTTCAAGAAGGTCAAGCAGGGCGAGGCGCTGATCATCTCCAAGACGCGCGACGTCCACGTCACCTTCACCGGAGCCGTGATCCTGCCGGTCCTGCACAAGGCCGAGTACATGGACATCTCGGTCAAGACCCTGGACCTGGACCGGCGCGGTCGCGACGGCCTCACCTGCAAGGACAACATCCGCGCCGACATCAGCGTGAAGTTCTTCATCCGGGTGAACGAGACGGAGGAGGACGTCAAGCGGGTCGCCAAGGCCATCGGCACCGAGCGCGCCAGCAACCCGGAGACGCTCCAGGAACTGTTCAACGCCAAGTTCGCCGAGGCGCTCAAGACCGTCGGGAAGCGCTTCGACTTCGAGGAGCTGTTCACCCACCGCGAGGAGTTCCGCCAGCAGATCGTCGAGGTCATCGGCTCGGACCTGAACGGTTACGTCCTGGAGGACGTGGCCATCGACTACCTGGAGCAGACCCCGCTGCACCAGCACGACGCCAACAACATCCTCGACGCGCAGGGCATCTCGAAGATCACCGAGCGCACCGCGACCGAGCACAAGCGCACCAACGCCTTCGAGAACGACCGCCGCAAGGAGATCGACCGCCAGAACACCGAGACCTCCGAGACCCTCGCCGAGCTGGAGAAGCGGCGCGAGGAGGCGGCGGCCAAGGCCAAGCGCGAGATCGAGATCATCAAGGCCCGCGAGGAGGCCGAGACCGCCCGCGTCCAGGCGGAGGAGCGGCTCAAGTCCGAGGCCGCGAACATCCGCACCTCCGAGGCGCTGGGCGTCCAGCACCAGAACCAGCAGCGTGAGATCGCGGTCGCCGAGAAGAACCGCGAGCGCGTCATCGCCATCGAGACCGAGCGCATCGAGAAGGACCGGATGCTGGAGGTCATCGGCCGCGAGCGCGAGACCGAGCTGAGCCGGATCTCCAAGGACAAGGAGGTCGAGGCCGAGAAGCGCGAGGTCGCCGACGTCGTCCGCGAGCGGATCGCCGTCGACCGCACCGTGGCCGAGCAGGAGGAGGCCATCAAGCGTCTGCGCGCGGTCGAGGAGGCCGAGCGCGAGCGTCAGGCCATCATCATCCACGCCGAGGCCGAGGCGCAGGAGCGCCTGGTCAAGGACATCAAGGCGGCCGAGGCCGCCGAGGCCGCGGCCAAGCACAGGGCCGCCGAGGAGCTGACCCTCGCCGAGGCCCGTCAGCAGGCCGCCGAACTGGACACCCGCGCCAAGATCCGTCTCGCCGAGGGAGTCCAGGCCGAGGCCGCCGCGCAGGGCCTGGCCGACGTCCAGGTCCGCGAGCAGGACGCCGCCGCCATCGAGAAGGTCGGCACCGCCGAGGCCGAGGTCTCCCGCCTCAAGGCCGAGGCCGAGGCCAGGGCCGTCCAGGCCAAGATGCTCGCCGAGGCCGAGGGCATCGAGGCGAAGCTGCGCGCCGAGGCCGCGGGCCTCACCGACAAGGCCGGCGCCATGGCCGCCCTGGACCAGGTCAGCCGCGAGCACGAGGAGTACCGCCTGCGGTTGGAGGCCGAGAAGGAGGTCCGTCTGGCCGGCATCGACGTCCAGCGTCAGGTCGCCGAGGCGCAGGCCACCGTCCTGGCCACCGGCCTGGAGAACGCCGACATCAACATCGTCGGCGGCGACGGCGTGTTCTTCGACCGCATGGTCAACTCCATCGGCTTGGGCAAGGCCGTGGACGGTTTCGTCGGCAACTCCGAGACGATGCGGGCGCTGGGCGGCGACTGGCTGAACGGCGAGGGCGACTTCGTCGGCGACCTCAAGAAGGTCGTGGCGTCGCTGGACACCGAGGATGTCAAGAACCTCACCGTCTCCGCGCTGCTGCTCAAGCTCATCAACGCCGACAACGGTGACAACGGCAGGCTCAACGGCCTGCTCACCACGGCCCGCTCCATGGGCCTGGACCAGTTGCCCGTGAACGCCCTCGCCCCCACCGTGAAGCAGTGAGGTAGTCCTCCGTGACCGAGGCCCTGTCCCAGGAGACCGCAGGCCCCGGGCCGGACGCCGTCGACGAGCGGGCGCTGGACGCGGGCACCTACGAGGTGCTCCGCGCCCGGCTCCGCGAGCAGACCGGTGAACTGGCCCGCCGGACCGAGGAGCTGAACACCCGGCGGTTGAAGGTGTTCGGCGGCACCGAGCTGACACTGCTCGGCACCGAGCGCATCCGCACCGAGCACAACTGCACGCCGCGGGACGTCGTCAGCGTGGGCCGTTCCGTCGGCGCGGGCGCCGACGGCGGCACCGGTGACACGATCCTGTTCGGCTACAACGTCTTCATCGGCATGCAGCGGGAGACGCACGTCCCCGACGTGTTCTCGCTGCACCGCTACCAGCACGACGGGGACGGGTTCTCCTTCACCGAGACACCCGAGGGCGCCCTCCCCGGGTTGCTGGAGGACGACCGGTTCCGGCAGGACTTCGGTCAGCTCTACCGCTACTACCGCGACGCCCGCCTCCTCCAACTGCGCAAGATCGAGGATCGGCTGCTGGCCGTCTTCCAGATCGGGCCGCGGACGGAGGACGTGCGGGTGCTGCGGTGGTCGGTGGCGCCCACCGGTGAGATCGCCTATCTCGACGATCGCGGCGAACGCGAGCACGTGTTCCCGCCGTCGCACGAGTTCACGTGGGTGGAGACCAGCCGCGAGGACCACGTGCTCGGCCGCCACCCGCACATCTCCGTCCTCGACGAGCTGTTCGTGGAGACGGTCGGCGGCGACCTCACCATCAAGATCGAGAACAACACCGAGGTCGGCGAGGGCATCTACAGCGAGCCCGTCGACGAGGCGTTGCAGAGCCTGGCCGACGCCGCGGTGTTCCACGCCGAGGCGGGTCCGCTCATCCTGCTGCGGATCCTGCCCTACAACGAGACCGAGTGGCGGCACCTGGTCTTCAACCGGCACACCAAGGACGTGCTGCGCCTCGACGGGATCGGCCAGTCCTGCCGCCGGCTGCCCGACGACCAGGGGCTGATCTTCCCCGGCGGCTACTACCTGGCCACCGGGGCGGCCCGGACGTTCGACACCGACGTCACCGACCTGGAGTTCGAGCGGGTGGTGCGCTCGCCCAACGGAGAGGACGTGCTGTACGTCTTCCACTCCCGGACGGACGGGCGCAGCCTGCTGCTGTCGTACAACACCATCCGCAAGGAGGTGGCGAACCCGATCGTCTGCCACGGATACTCGCTGTTCGACGACGGCACCATGACGGTGTTCCGGGAGACGTCGGGCGAGCCCACCCGGGTGCACCCCATGCAGGTGTGGCAGACCCCGTACGTGTCCGACGAGTACGCCGCCTCCCAGCCCGTGGGCACCGGCCCGCTGGAGCGGATCGGCAACGCCGAGCTGGTCCGGGGCGTGTCGGACTGCCTGTCGGTGTCGCGGATGGCCCAGGACATGCGGCCCTCCACCGAGGTGTTCGAGGCGCTCATCGCCGCCTGCCGCCGGGTGTCCGACCGGTTCCACTGGCTGGGCGAGGAGGAACTGGGCGACCTGGCGGGGCCGTTGGCGCGGGTGCGCGCCACCGCCGAACGCGTGCTGGAGGAGTTCGAGACCGTCCAGGCCCTGACCGCCCAGGCCGCCGAGTCCCTGGCCGAGGCCGAGGCGAGGGCGACCACGCTCATCCGCACGTCCCGGGGGGAGACCCCCCGGTCCGCGGAGGGGTGGGTGAACCGGCTGACGGAACTGCGCCGCGCCCAGGGGCGGGCGGCCACGCTGAGCGAGACGCGTTACGTGGACGCCGACCGGCTGGCGGAGCTGGACCGGTCCCTGGAGGAGGAGATCACCTCCGTCGGTCGGCGCACCGTCGCGTTCCTCGAACAGGACGACGCGTTCGACGGCTATCACTCCGAGGTGGAGCGGCTGGTCGAGGAGGCCGGGTCGATCGAGGCGGTCAGCGCCGCCACCGCCGTCGGCGAGCGCATCGCCGCGCAGACCGAGGGCCTGCGAACGGTCACCGAGGTCATCGGTTCGCTGGAGATCGGCGACGCCCAGGTGCGGACCCGCATCCTGGAACGGGTCAGCGAGGTCCTGGCCGGGATCAACCGGGCCCGGGCGACGCTGGAGAACCGGCGCGGGGAACTGTCGGCGTTGGAGGGCCGGGCCGAGTTCGCCGCGGAGTTCGCGCTGCTCGGGCAGGCCGTCACCGGCGCGCTGGCGGCCGCCGACACCCCCGAGCGGTGCGACGAGCAGCTGGGGCGGATCATGCTCCAGCTGGAGAACCTGGAGTCGAGGTTCGCCGAGTTCGACGACTTCCTGGGAGAGTTGTCGGACAAACGCGAGGACGTGTACGAGGCGTTCTCCGGCCGCAAGCAGACCCTGGTGGACGAGCGGGCCCGCCGGGCCGACCGGTTGGCGGCCTCCGCCGAACGGGTGCTGGAGGGCGTGCACCGTCGGGTGTCGACCCTGGGCACGTTGGAGGACGTCAACACCTACTTCGCCTCCGACGCGATGGTCACGCGGCTGCGCCGCACCGTCGAGGAGATGCGCGACCTCGGCGACACCGTGCGCGCCGAGGAGCTGGAGGGGCGGATCCTCGCCGCCCGGCAGGAGGCGGGGCGCGCCCTCCAGGACCGCACCGACCTGTACGACGGCGAGACGCTCCGCCTGGGGCGGCATCGGTTCGCGATCAACTCCCAGCCGATCGACCTCACCCTCACCCCGCATCACGGGGAGATGGCGTTGTCGATCACCGGAACCGACTTCCGGGAGCCGGTCACCGATCCCGAGTTCGCGAGGACCCGGCACCTGTGGGACCGCCCGCTGGTGTCGGAGAGCCCGCTGGTGTACCGGGCCGAGCACCTGGCGACGTCGATCCTGGCCGCCGCCGAGGAGGGCGCCGGCGGGCTCTCCCTGGAGCGGTTGAACGAGGCGGAACTGCACCCCGAGAACGGGTCGTCGCTGCTGTCGGTGGTGCGCGAGGCCGCCGAGACCCGTTACGACGAGGGCTACGAGCGCGGCGTGCACGACCACGACGCGGCGAGGATCCTGTCGTCCCTGCTGCGCCTGCGCACCGGGGCGGGGCTGCTGCGGTACCCGGGCCGGGTGCGCGCGGTCGCCCAGCTGTTCTGGGCGTTCGGCCCCGAACGGCAGCGGCAGGAGGCCTGGGCCACCCGGGCGGCGTCGCTGGCCCGCGCCCGCGCGGTGTTCGGGGCCCGGCGCTCCGCCGCCATCGACGCGCTGCGCACCGAGTTCGCCGGGGCCGTGGACGTGTTCCTCACCGACACGGGGCTGTACCGGGACACCGACCTGGACCTGGTCGGCGAGTACCTGTTCGAGGAGTTGGCGGCGGACACCCCGACCGAGCGCGGATTCGTGTCCGGCGCGGGCGCGCGCACCCTCCTGGACCGGTTCTCCCGGGCGCTGGGCAGCACCCGGGAGACCACCCGCAAGTCCTTCGAGGAGGACCTGCGCCGCCTCGGCGACGACCTGGCCGCCCGCCACCAGCTGGTCTCCGCGTGGCTGGAGGCGTACACGGCCACCCGCGACGACGTCGACGCCGAGGACCTGCCCGAGGCGGCCGCGATCTCCCTGGCGAAGGTCGACCGGTACGAGTCGTCGGCGGCGGTGCACGAGACCGTCACCGGGCTCCTCGGGTCGCACCCGCGGGTGCGGGACCGGTCCCTGGAGGTGCGGTTGGACGAGATCCTGCCGCGCACCCGCCGGTTCCGGCTGGAGGAGGTGCCCGCCTACCGGGACTTCCAGAAGCGGCGCCACACCCTGGTGGCGGCCGAACGCGACCGCCTGCGGGTGGAGGAGTACAAGCCGAAGGTGATGAGCGGGTTCGTCCGCAACAGGCTGCTGGACGAGTCGTACCTGCCGCTCATCGGCGACAACCTCGCCAAGCAGCTCGGCGCGGCGGGGGACGGCAAGCGCACCGACCAGAGCGGCCTGCTGCTGCTCATCTCCCCTCCGGGTTACGGCAAGACCACGCTCATGGAGTACGTGGCCAGCCGGCTCGGGTTGGTCTTCGTGAAGGTCAACGGACCCGCCCTGGGGCACGCGGTCACGTCGCTGGACCCGGCGGAGGCGCCCGACGCCACCTCCCGGCAGGAGATCGAGAAGATCTCCTTCGCCCTGGAGATGGGCAACAACACGATGCTGTACCTGGACGACATCCAGCACACGAACCCGGAGCTGCTCCAGAAGTTCATCTCGCTCTGTGACGGGCAGCGCAAGATGGAGGGCGTGTGGAACGGCCGCACCCGCACCTACGACCTGCGGGGCAAGAGGTTCGCGGTGTGCATGTCCGGCAACCCGTACACGGAGCAGGGCAAGCGCTTCCGGATCCCGGACATGCTGGCCAACCGCGCCGACGTGTACAACCTGGGCGACGTGCTCTCGGGGAAGGAGGAGCTGTTCGCGCTGAGCTACATCGAGAACGCGCTCACCTCCAACCCGATGCTGGCCCCGCTGTCCACGCGGGACCGGGAGGACGTGTACCGGTTCGTGCGGATGGCCCAGGGCGATGACTCGGTGACCCTGGACCGGATGAGCCACCCGTACTCGGCGGTCGAGGTCGAGCGGATCGTGTCGGTGCTGCGCAAGATGCTGCGGGTGCAGGAGGTGGTGATGGCCAACAACCGGGCCTACATCGCCTCGGCGGCCCAGTCGGAGGACGCCCGTACCGAGCCGCCGTTCCGGCTCCAGGGGTCGTACCGGAACATGAACCGGCTGGCGGAGAAGATCGTGCCGGTCATGAACGACGCCGAGGTGGAGGCCGTCATCGACGACCACTACATGGGCGAGGCGCAGACCCTGACCTCGGGCGCGGAGTCCAACCTGCTCAAGCTGGCGGAGCTGCGGGGGACCATGACCCCGGAGCAGGAGGCCCGCTGGGCGGAGGTCAAGGCGGCCTTCCGACGCGGTCGGGCTCTGGGCGGCGCCGAGGACGACCCGATGACCCGCGCCATCGGCGCGATGGGCCTGCTCGCCGACCGCGTCGGCGAGATCGGCGCGGCCCTCGACCGCGACCGCACCTGACCGACGCGAACGACCGCACGGGCCGTGGGGCCGGGCACCGCCCGGCCCCACGGCCCGTCGGCCCCCCGACACGACCGCGACCACGGATGCCCAGGCGGGCGCAGCGCGCCCGGAACCGCGCGGGGGCTCGGCGCGTCGGGGGGAGTACCGTCTCCGGTGACGGATTTCGAGGACGAGGAGCGGAATGTACGCGATCTCCCTGGGTGACGACGCCGAGCTGCGACCGCTGGAACCGTGGCGGGCGCGCGAGTTCCTGGAGCACATCGACCGGGGGCGCGAGTACATCGGCCGTTACGTCGGGATGCCGGACCTGGTCACGGACCTGGCGTCGAGCCGGGCGTACCTCCAGCGGCACGCGGACAAGACGGCCGCCGACACCGGCCGGATCTGCGGGATCTGGCTGGACGACAAACTGGTCGGCGGGGTCATGCTGCCGAACCTGGACACCGCCCAGGGAACCGCCGAGGCGGGGTGCTGGCTGGAGCCGTCGGCGGCGGGCCGGGGTCTGGTGACCCGGGCGGTGCGGCTGCTCATCGACTGGGCGATCGAGGAGCGCGGGGTGCACCGCGTCGAGTGGCACGTGGCGTCGAAGAACGCCGCCAGCATCGCGGTGGCCCGACGGCTCGGGATGAGCCGGGACGGTGTGCTGCGCGAGAACCACCTGTACCGGGGGCGTCGTCAGGACACGGAGGTCTGGTCGGTGCTCGCCCCGGAGTGGCGTGCCGCCCGCGCGGAGTCCTGAGGTCCCGCCTTCTCCGGGCTTCCCCGTGAGCCCTTCGCTCCGGGATGACCCGGGCCCTCTTCCGGCCGGGTGAACGAAGACGCCCCGACCGGCCCCGACACGCGCCGGCCCATGGGGCCGCCGGGGCCGCCCCGGGGCGTCGCCGCGGTCGCCGACCCGCGGCCGGTGGCCCGGGTGGCCGGAGCACACGGCCCTCCTCCGAATCCCGCGCCTGGAATTGCGGACCGAAAGGAACGTGAGTCCACCCGCGCCGCTTCGACGTTCTCTCCGTTACGGTCCCGCGAACCCGGAGACACACTACGGATAACGGTTTATACAACCTCTATCGAGTTTCTTCACGGCATGTTACTTTCGAGCCGCCCGGGGGACTGTGCAAGAAACGAACTACCCGAAGAGGCTCACCATGCCCGAATCGACGGCTCTGGACATCGACCTGCCCGAGCTGAACTTCGACGACATGGAGGTGATGAGCGTTCGCGAGGCCGTCGCGGTGCCCGAGACCGGGGCCACCAGCGGTTCGAGCAGCTGCACCTCCACCTCCTGCTGCGGCTCCAGCAGCTGCTGCTCCGGCGGATCCTGCGGCTGATCCGCGCCCTGCGACAGACCTGGGACGGGCTCCGGCGCGTCCCTCTCGGGCCGTGTCCACGTGCGGCGCGACCTGCTGTCATCCCCCCTTGTCCGCCCCCCAAACACCCATGTGCATTTTCGCGCTGAAAAAGCTGGCAGCAGCCTCGATAACCCGATGAGCGGCGCGGGTGACACCCTTCCCAGAGGATGCCCCGGGCCTCTTGAGAGCCCGAAACATCCCACTGCTCAGATAGGGAAATGTCCTAGCCGTTTCATCCGGTCAAAGCGTGAACGAACGACATACCGTTTCTCCGGCGTGTCCATCCCCTGTTCCACTCCGCGAAAGGTTCCCCATGCAGGACTCTCCCGTCATCGAGCTGCCCGACCTCGACTTCTCCGACATGGAGGTCATGAGCGTCCGCGAGGCCGTCGCCGTCCCCGAGACCGGCGCGACCAGCGGCTCCAGCAGCTGCACCTCCACCTCCTGCTGCGGCTCCAGCAGTTGCTGCTCCTCGGGGTCGTGCGGCTGATCCGGCCCGCGTAGGGCGGTTCCCCACCGGTCGGGGGGCCGCCCCTCCCCCGCATCACCCCCACGAGAACACCGAGGGCAGCACGTGCACGCCATCAACGCCACCGACATCACCAAGGACTACGGCAAGGGCCGGGTCCTCCACGGCATCGACTACCGGGTGCCCACCGGTACGATCTCCGCCCTGCTCGGCCCCAACGGCGCCGGGAAGACCACGCTCATCGAGATCCTGGAGGGACACCGCGGCCGCACCTCCGGCCGTCTGTCGGTCCTCGGGCTCGACCCCGGCGTCCGCCGCGACTTCGCCCGTCTGCGCACCCGGATGAGCGTCGTCCTGCAACAGACCATGCTGGAACCGGGCATGTCGGTGCGCGACATCCTGCGCCGGCACGCCTCGTACTACCCCGACCCCGTCGGCATCGCCGAGATCCTCGACCAGGTCGACCTCGCGGAGAAGCGCGACGCGCTGGTCAAGTCCCTCTCCGACGGCATGCGCCGCCGCCTCGACCTGGCGCTGGCCCTGACCGGCCGTCCCGAACTGCTCTTCCTCGACGAGCCCACCACCGGCCTGGACCCGGTGTCGCGTCGCCGCATCCGGGCGCTCGTCAGCGGCCTGCGCGACAGCGGCACCACCGTCGTCCTCACCTCGCACGACCTCGCCGAGGTGCAGGAGCTCGCCGATCGGGTGGACGTCATCCGTGAGGGATCGTTCATCGCTTCGGGCACCCCCGAGGACCTGGTCCGCTCCTCCGCCGCGTTCACCGTCGTGGAGTTCGCCGACCCGGGCGTGCCCGCCGACCGGCTCCCCGCGGGGGCGAGTCTGGTCAACGGCCGGGTGCGCATCCACACCGACGACCAGGACGCCGTGGTCCGCGAGGTCCAGGCCTGGGCCGACCGCGAGAACACGAGCGTCAGCGGGTTGACGATCGTGCCGCCCACCCTCGACGACGCCTATCTGGCGATGCTCGACGCGGGCGCGGAGAAAACCGGGACCACCACGGGGAAGGCCGAATGAGCACCACCGACACCGCACCCGCCACCCGGCCCCGCCGGGCCAACGGCCTGCGCACCTTCCTCCTGCACGTCGACGGGGAACTCAAGGAGTTCTGGCGTTCCCCCATCACGTTGGCGTTCATCGTCCTGATGCCGGTGATGTTCTACGTCGGCTTCGGATTCGCGTTCCGCTCCCAGGCCGACGAGATCCGGATCCTCGGCGAACACGAGATCACCCAGGCCAACCTGAGCTTCGGCGGCGTCCTCGGGTTCGCGCTGATGTCGGTGGCGTTCGCCAACGTCGCCATCGGGTTGGCGATCCGCCGCCACCACGGGCTGTTCAAGCGGTTCCGGACGACCCCGGTCCGGCCGGTCACCGTCATGGGCGCCTACCTCGCCAACACGCTGCTCACCACGCTCATCGTGGTCGCGGTGGTCACCGCGATCGGACTGCTGGGCATGGGAGTGGGCGTCGCCCCCGAGCGGATCCCCCTGGTGCTGGCCGCGATCGCGCTGGGGTTCGTGTGCATGGCGCCGCTGGGGGCGGCCGCCTCCCTGCTGCCGCCCAACGCCGACGCCGCCGTGCCGATGATCAACGGCGTCTTCTTCCCCGCCGCGTTCCTGGCGGGCGGGTTCGTCGTCCTGCCGTTGGGCGACACCCTGAGCGCGATCGTGGACGTGCTGCCGGGTCGGCCGCTGACGATCCTGCTGCACGGGGCGCTGTCGGAGAGCGGTCCGGTGTGGGACTGGCCGTCGGTGTGGCTGCTGCTGGGCTGGTCCCTGCTGGGCACCGTGGTGGCGCTGCGCTGGTTCCGGTGGGCGTCGGAACGCGAGCCGCGCGGCTTCGGGGCGGGTAGGCGCAAGAACGCGGAGGGCGAGTGAGCACGACGTCCTTCGATCTCGTGGAAGGCCCCTACCTGGTCTCCCGCGTGAACCTGTACCCCTACCGGCCGCTGCGGTCCGACCGCGTCGACCTGGACCGGGACCTGCTGCACACCCTCACCGACGAGGAGGCGCACCGGGAGTTCCTCCGTGACCGCCTCCTGGAGACCCTGCACCTGATCACCCCGTCCCTGGAGGAGGAGGACGACCGGCGGACCGCGCTCGCCGTCAAGCGCGACGTGTTCAACCGGCGTCCGCCCCGCACCCCGCTGGTGGGGCACCCGCTGGCGTGGCGGATCGGCGCGCTCGGGGAATGGGCGGACAGCTGGGAGCGGACCCGGCTCGCCACGGCCACCCTGGACGAGGCGCACGCCGCCGCCCTGGTGGAGGAGCGCGCCGAACTGGTGGCGTGGGCGCGCGATCCGGCCACCGACCGGAGCACCGCCCTGTCCAGCCCGGACCTGCACCGGGCGGTGGCGGCGCGGGCGGCCGCGCCCGCCGACCGCGCGCCGGACAAGCGCATGCGCAAGGCCGAACCGTCGTTGGTGCGCTACCACTCGCGGTCCACGGTGAAGGTGAGCCCGTACTCGCTGTACACCGGCGTGTTCTTCGACGACCTGGGGCTTCCGTCGTCGGCCACCCGTGACGGGGAGCCGTTGCGGTTCTCCACGGTGGCGGGCCTGCGCCGGCTGCTGGTGCGGCAGGCGGCACGGGCGTTGGCCGCCGACCCCAAGGCGCGCCTGGAGATGGAGTGGGTGTTCACCGGCGGGGCGCGCCGCGACGGCGACCGCTTGACGGTGCGGCGTCGGCGGTGGGCGCCGCCGAGCGCGGGCGCGCGGGCGGAGTCGTTCGGCGAGGAGGAGGTGCGCCTGCCCCTGAGCGGGGCGTGGGGCACGCTGGTCTCGGCGCTGGAACGCCGGGCCGCCCGCCCGGTGGTGCTGGCCGACCTGCGCGACGGGCTGGCCGCGGAGCTGGGGCAGCCGCCGGAGGCGCTGCTCGGGGTCCTGGTCAAGCTCATCGACGCCGGCGTGCTGGTGCCGTGGGCACCGGTCGCCGAACAGGACCCGGAGCACGACCGGCGCTGGCACGAGGCGGTCCGCCGGTTGCCGGGGCCGGTGGCCGCCCGGATGGCGACGGCGTTCGACGCCACCGAAGAGGTCCTCAAGGGGTTCGCCGAGGCCGACGGGGCCATGCGCGCCCGCTCGACGACGCACCTGCAACGCCTGTGGGCGGAGGCCGTCACCCCGCCCGGGGCGCCGCCCGCCGGCCCGGAGGTGGCCTCGTCACCGCTGGTGGAGGATTGCCACGTGTCGCGCGGGGCGCCGGTGCCGCGCGCGTGGACCCGGGACTGGGCGGCGGACCTGCGGCGGATCATGCCGTTGCTGTTCGCCCTCGACGACCAGCGGGTGCTCTCCGGTGCCCTGGAGAGCGTGTTCGTCTCCCGTTACGGCGTGGGCGGACGCTGCGACGACCTGGAAGGGTTCGCCGGGAACGCGCGCGCCGCCTTCCCCATGACGCAGCGCCTCATGGCGGGCGACACCGACGGGGCCGGCGAGGAGCTGCGCCGGCTGGTGGCCGCCCGGCGGCTGGCCGTCGATCACCTCGCCGGGCTGGCGCGGAGCGACGCCGACGAGGTCGAGGTCGATCCGGCGGTGGTCGCCGAGATCGCCGGCCTCCTTCCCGAGCGCGAGTTCAGGGCGCGGCGGTCACTGGCCGTGTTCGGTCAGCCCGACGGGGGCCGACTCGTGCTCAACCACCTGTACGGCGGGCGGGCCCGGTACTTCAGCCGGTTCCTGTCCGCTCTGCCGGCGCGGGCCCGCGACCGGGTCGCCGAGCACGTGCGGCGATCGGGCCCGCCCGGCACCCCCACCGTGCACATGCGGTCGACGCTCGGGTTCAACGCGAACCTGACGCCGCCGCTGGCCGACGAGGAGCTGGCGCTGCGCGACGAACCCGTCACGGGTTCGGGTCCCGCCACCGCCGACCTGGCACTGGTGCACACCCCGGACGGGTTGCGGCTGGTACGGCGCCGGGACGGGCGGGAGATCGACCCGATCTACACCGGTTTCCTGGTCCCCCACGCGCTGCCCTACGACGAGATGCTCGTGGCGATGATCGCGGACTCGCCGTTCTTCTCCTTCGGCGACACGGTGATGGACCTGCACGCGCGCTGGGAGACCGAGGGGTTCACCGGCCCGGTGCCGCGCATCCGGTCCGGCGACGTCACGCTGTTCCGCCGCCGGTGGGCGTTGGAGACCGGGGACCTCGCGGCCCGGCCCGGGGAGTCCGCCCAGGAACTGCACCGGCGGATCAACGTCGCCCGGCTGACACGGGGCATCCCCGACCAGGTGTTCGTCCGCCCCCTCCAGGGTGCCCGGTTGGGGCCGCTGGAGCGGGCGATGGCGCCCAAACCCCAGCACGTGGACTTCCTGAGCAGGTCGCACACGGCGACGGCGGCCAAACGACTCGACCACCTCGGGCCGAGCCTGCTCGTCGAGGAGCTGGACCCGTGCCCGGAGCGGGCGGGTCTGAGCGGCCCGCACGGCCGGCACGCCACCGAGGTGTTCCTCGAACTGGCCGTCGTGCCCACCTCCGTCGAGGCGGCCCATCCCCCAGGCGAAGTGAGGCTGGTCCCGTGACCGTCGGACTCAGAGTGACCTACTACGACAGCGACAAGACCGCCCTGCTGGGCGAATGCCTGGTCCCGGCCGCCCTGGACGCGGCGGCCCGGCCGGGCGTCACGGCGGCGTGGCCGCACCTGCACTGGCGGTTGGGCCCGCACTGTTCGCTGTACCTGGACGGCGAGGACGCGGCGGTGGCGACCGCGGCGGCCGACGTCGAGGCGCGGGCCCGGTCGTTCCTGGAGCGGCGGCCGTCCACGGCGACGATCGATCCGGAGCGGTACGCGGAGTTCTCGGCGCGGATGGGCCGGTTGGAGCTGGTGGAACCGCCCTACGCGCCGTTGGAGCCGGACAACTCGATCCGCCGGCTGGACGGCGACCCCGTGGACACGTTCCTGCGCGGTCCCGAGGCGATCGCGCTCAAGGGCCGGGTGCTCACCGACGGGTTGGCGCTGGTGGCCGACCGGGTGGACGGGAACGGGGCGACCGCGCACGTGTTCGCCGGGATGGGGGCCATCGCCTCGCGGTACCCGGAGTGGGGACTGAGGTCGGGGTACCAGGCGTTCCTGTCGCACTGGAAGGAGTACTTCCACTGGTCGGACCCCGAGGGGCGGGCGCAGGCGCGGTTGGCCGGGTCCTACCGCGACCAGCGCGCCGACCTGGTGGCGCTGCTCGGGCCGATCCACGAGGGGACCACCCGGGACCCGTCGGCGCTGGCGTGGCTGGGGTGGACGCGACGGTGGCTGCCGGAGGCGGTGGAGCTGGCACGGCGGGACCACATCCTGCCCTACCCCCACCAGGACCGGCTGGACACGGCGACGCGGTTCGGCGATGACGTGCGGGTGCGGTGGAGCGGGTCGGACGAGCGGTCCTACAGCGACTTCCACCGGGAGTTCCGCAAGTTGGACTTCACCCGGTTGGGGGACGGGTACGGGTTCGCGGCGTTCCGGTTCGTCATCAACTGCTTCTTCGACCTGCTGCCGTTGATGGGGGTGTCGCCGATCCGGCGGTACTCGATCGCGTACCTGTTCACCGAGGCCGCCCAGGAGGTCGTGGGCGAGACCTGGGAGGAGACGGTGCGGCGGGTGGTGGCGCACCAGCAGAGCGACCCGGAGCTGAGGCCGACGCTGCCGTGGGTGGGCGATGTCTGAGCCGACGCTGCGTTTGAAACGGGCCGTGCGGGCCCGATCCCTGGCCGCCGAGGGGGTCGCCGTGAGCATGGGCGCGACCGCGGTGGTGCTGCGCGGGGCGCCCGCGGACGCGGTGTGGCGGGCGTTGGAACCGGTGCTGCGCTCGGGGTTCACCCCGGAGGCGCTGGTGGAGCGCTTCCCCGAACGGGGCCGAGCCGTGCTCGTGGGGATTCTGGACCGGTTGAAGGAGCACGGGTTCCTCCGGGAGGTCGAGGAGGAACACGACCTCGACGAGTCCGGGCAGGCCGCCTACCCGCACCTGGAACCGCTGACGGCACGGCCGTTCGCGGCGCTGCGGGCGCTGGCGGGGTCCTCGGTGCGGGTGCGGTCGGAGTCGGCGCGTGTGGAGGCGCGGGTGCGGCGGGCGCTGGGGCGCGCGGGCTTTCGCGACGTGGCCGCCGACACGGGGGCACCGCTGCCGGGGGTCCTGGTGGGCACCCGGCTGACGGTGCCGGGGCATCCGGAGGCGGTGCACGTGATCGTCGCCGAACGCGGGGTGTGGGTCTCGGGCCCGCGCGACGCGACCGCGACCCCGGAGGTCCTCGACGGGCTGCGCGCCTGGGCCGCCGCGCTCGACGAGCCGCCGGGGATCGGGCCGGACGCGCCGGAGTCGGAGGTGGCCCGCACCCTGGTGGCGGCGCAGCTCGCGCTGGCACTGGTGGCGCACGTGGCCCGGGTGACGGAGGGGACCCCTCAGGCCCGGGATCCGGAGTTCATGGTGACCACGGACGAACTCGTCTCCGAGCCCCATCGCCTGCCGCTGCTGCCCGCCCTGGATCCGGAGGTCACCGGGGCGTTCCCGGAGGTCTCCGCGCCCGCACCGCTGGTCACCGACCGGCTGGACGCGCTCGCTCCCCTGTGGGACCGCGTGTTCGGCCCGGTGGGCGAGCCGCTGCCGGGCGACCTGCCGCAGTTGCCGGTGGGCCTGGCCCGCACCGCCCGCCGGGGCGGGAGTGGCTGCGGTGTCACCACCGCCGAGGCGCGGCTGGACGCGCTGACGGGGTCGTTGCACGCCGTGGCCTGGGGCCGCAAGAGCGCGCTCGCCGGACACGGGGTGGGCTCGACCCGCGCCGAGGCGATCGGTGACGCCGTCGGCGACCTGGTGTTGCGCGAGACGGTGCCGTGGAAGGAGGTGGACCCGCCGGAACCGATGTCGGCGCGGGCCCGCCGCCTGTGGGCCGCGTTGACGCTGCGCTCCGGTGTGGCGGCGACGGCGTGCTTCCACGAGCTGGAGGACCTCGGCCTGTGGCGGGTGGACGTGGTCGGACCGGACGGGTCGGCGCTGGCCGTGGGCGCGGCGGCCGAGCCGGACCCCGCGCTGCGCGAGGCCCTGGTGCGCGCCGTCGCCGTCGTGCGGGAGGACCCGCCGGGGTTGGCGGTGCGCGCCGCGCGCACCCCGGACGCCGCACTGTCCCTGGCCGCCTGGGCGGACGCCTCCGGCCGGGTCCGGGTGGCCGCCCCCGAGGGCGCCGCCGCCTGGGCCGCCCACGGGGTCCACACGGCGGTGGCCGCGTGGACGTGACCGTGCTCTCGACGACCGGTCCGCACCGCGACGCCGGTGGGATCCGACGACGGGAACCGTGGGACGGGAGGGGGGCGCATGAACACGGTGGCGCGTGAGGAGACCCGGGCTCCGTCGCCGGTGGGAGCCACGTTGGCGGAGCCACGCACCGTCCGGGCCGGCGACGGCGTCCTGTACCTGGGCATGAGCGGCGGGCTGGCGGTGGTCGGGCCGTGGACCGCCGATGACGGGACCGGGTGCGCCCGGTGCGCCGGAAGGTGGCGACGCGACCTGGAGGGCGACACCTCCCCCGTCGGCGACGAACCCCCGCTCTTCCCCCTGTGGGCCGATGTCTGGACCGTCCTGACCCGCGCCGCGGCCGAGGTCCCCGAGTCGCTGCGGCTGGCGTTGTGGGCGCTGGACTGCCGCACCGGCGAGATCACCCGCCACACGTTCGTCCCCCACCCCCGGTGCGGCCACTGCTTCCCCGACGGGGAGGGCCTGACCGTGCCCGGCGGTCTGGACACGGCGGTCGCGCGCCCGGTCCCCGGCGACGCGCTGCGGGTACGGCGGATGGACCGCGAGGAACTGCGCGAACGGTTGCTGGACTTCCGGTTCGGCCCCGCCGCCCATGTGTACCGGGACGAGGAGTCCCCGCTGGCGTTGGTGACCTGCGAGACCGTCTCCCCCGGTCACGCCCGGCGCGAAGGCGGGTACGGCCGCTCCACCCGGTTCGCCGACAGCGAGGTCCCCGCCCTGCTGGAGGGCGTCGAACGGGTCACCGGCGGCCACCGGCACTCCGGCGCGCCCCGCGTGTGGGGTTCCTACTCCGCTTTGGCCGACGACGCCGTCGACCCCGCCCGCCTGGGCCTGCACGAACCCGAATGGCACGGCCATCCGGCGTTCGACCCGATCCCCTACACCCCGCACACCCCCACCCACTGGGTGTGGGCCTGGTCCACCCTGGAGGGCCGCCGGGTGCTGGTGCCCGAGCACGTGGCGTTCTGGCACGCCGGCACCGGCGACACCCGCTTCCTGTACGAGTCCTCCAACGGATGCGCGGTCGGCGGCGACCTGGCCGAGGCCGTCCTGTACGGCCTGTTCGAGGTGATCGAGCGCGACGCCTTCCTGCTCGCGTGGTACTCCCGGACCCGGTTGCGGGAGATCGACACACCCGACGACCCCGACCTGGTCCATCTCGTGGACCTGTTGACCGAGCGCGGCCTGCGACTGCGGATCCTGGACGTCACCTCCGACCTGGGCGTGCCCACCGCGCTGGCGACGGTGACCGCGCCGGAGGAGGTGGTGCGCTCCGGGACCGCCCCCGCGATGAGTCTGGCCACCGGCACCCACCTCGATCCCCGCCGGGCCCTGATGGCGGCGGTCGAGGAGACCGCCACCAACGCCCTCATGTACCCCAAGTGGGTGCGCATGCGGGAGTCGGTGAACGTCGAGCGCTGCCGTCCCATGCTCGACGACTTCACTCTGGTGAGGACGTTGGAGGACCACACCGGCGTGCACGGGCTGTGGGAGGCCCGCCGGCACTGGGAGTTCCTGGAGCACCCGTCCGGGGTCGTGTCGGCGGAGGCGTTCGCCGCCCGGGGCCCGGCGTCGTTCGCGGGCGCCGACCTGGGCGCGATCCTGCGCGAACGCCTGGCGGCGATGCACGCGCTGGGCCTGGACGTCATCGTGGTCGACCAGAGCAGCGCCCCCTACGCGGCGGCGGCCGGGGTGCGGTCGGTGAAGGTGATCGTGCCCGGGGCGCTGCCGATGACGTTCGGCCACACCCACCGCCGGACCCGCGGCCTGGAGCGGCTGACCCGGGCGTCCACGTTGTTCGAGGGAGGAGTCCCATGGGAGCGACCCGGCGAGGTCCGTCCGGTTCCGCATCCGTTCCCGTGACGGAGGCGACCCGGGCGCTCGCGGCGTTCCACGCGCAGTCGTACGACAAGGACGTCGCACCGGTGGAGACGTTGTTCTTCGGCCCCGGACTGGGGGACGCGACGTTGCGCGCGGAGTCCGGTCCGCGCGCGCCGTCGACGGCGCTGGCGGCCCTGCGCGAGGTGGACGCCGCCGGTCCGGCGCTCGCCGGACCGTGGTCGCCGGGCGCCCGGCTGGCGGCGGCGTGCGTGGAGGCGGTGCGGGTGCGCCGGCTCTCCCCCGCCGACCGGTACCCCGTGCACCGGGCCTATCCGTCGCCGCGCGGGCTGTTCGGCGCCGACCTGTTCCTGGTCTCCGAGGCGGGTGCGGAGGACCGGTGGTGCCTGCGGGTGGACCCGCGCACGCACGCCCTGCGGCCGTGGGGCGCGTCGTCGGTGCCGGACGACCTGGAGACGGCCCTGGCCGGGGCCCGGATGGTGGTGGCGGTGGACCACCGGCGCTACCCGCCCGAGTACGGCCGGCTGCGGCCGTCGTTGGCCCTGCTGGAGGGCGGTCACCTGGCCGCGACCCTCGGGCTGACGCTGGCTCGGGCCGGACTGGCGCCCCGCACCGTGTTCGCCCCCGAGGGGACCCCGGTGCCGGAGGGGTTCGCCCCCTGCGCCGTTCTCACCGTGGGGCCGGCGGCCGACGGGGCGGTCGTGATCGACCCGCCGTCCCTGATCGGGGTCGCCGACGTCGCCGCGCGCGGGGCGAGCGGGGCGGGCCTGCGCCGGTGGTTGGACGAGCGCACCAGCGGGGTCTCCTCCGCCAACCTGGTGACCAGCGCGTACGTCTCCCCCGATGACGGCGTGGAGGTCACCCGGGCCCTGGTGGCCGCGCTGGCGGCGTCGGTCCCCGCGATACCCGCGGACACGCTGCGGCTGGACCGGATCGTGCTGGTCGAGGACCGTGTGGACGACCGGGTCGCCGTCGAACTGCGCCCCGGCGGCGCCCCGGGGCCGTCCCGCCCGGTGCCGCGCACCGGAGAGACCAACGTGTCGTCCTCGCTCGGCTACACGCTGTCGGTCGACTTCGCCCCGTGGGCGCGCGCCTTCGGCGACCGCGCCCAGACCGCCCTGCACCCCCTGCTGGGGTGGATCGCCCAGTGGGGCTGCCTGGCGGCGGCCGCGACCGGGCTGTGCGCACGGCCCATGCGCAATCACACGGAGTCGGAGTGGGCGGCCGTGCTCGGCCTGGACCCCGGTTCGACCCCCGCCTACCAGCTGTGGGTGCGCGCCGAACGCGGAACCTACCTGGACCTGCCCGTGGACGCCGCACCCTGATCCACCGTCTCCCCCCTCCCCCGAACGTCCCGAGGAGATCGATGACCCGCACCTGGTCGGCCGTGTACGTCCACCTGCACCGCGGCCGCGAGAACATCGACGCGTTCCTGCTCGACCACGTGGCGCCCGCCGCCGAGGCGGTGGTCGCCGAGGGGGACGCCCAGGCGTGGTTCTTCATCCGGTACTGGGCGGGCGGACCCCACCTGCGGGTGCGGTTCCTGAACGCCGCGGCCGAGGCGGTGCGCGGGTTCGCCGAGCACGTGCGCGCGGCGGCGGCGAAGACCTCCGACGACGTCCTGGACGTGGATCCGGCGACCTACTACGCGCGGTTGCCGCAGGCCGACCCCGACGACTGGCACGCCGACGGCGAGGTCGTCGACGCGGTCTACGAACCGGAGACCGCCCGTTACGGGGGGCCCGAGGCGTTGGAGGTGTGCGAGGACTTCTTCTGCGCGAGCACCGCCATCGCCGTGGCCGTCCTGCGGTCCGCGCCCCGGGCCGGGCAACGGCAGGCGATCGCCGCCGACCTGATGTCGTTGGCGTTCGGGATCCTGGGGTGGGACGACGTGACGGCGGTGCGCCAGGCCCGCGGATACCACGCCGCCTGGGATTTCTCGGCGGAGGTGGCCCGGGGCGACGACCGGCCCCGGGAGGAGGCCGAGCGGTTGTTCCACTCCTCGCCGTCGCGGTGGCTGCAACGGCGTTCGCTGCTGGAGCGGCTGGTCGCCACCGAGGGGAACAGCACCCACCACCTGTGGACCCGGGCGCTCGGCGACACCGTGGACCGGTTGCGGGCGCTGCACGCCGAGCGACCGCTGGCCAACGGGATCGACCGGATCGTGTGGTCGCTGGTGCACATGAACCACAACCGGCTGGGGTTGGACATCGAGGACGAGCGGCGGATCGCCTGGTTGGCCTCGCTGGCCTACCCGCGCTGGGAGGCGCGGGAGGACTACTTCGCCGACGGGGCGAGCGCGCCCGACCGCGCCTACGCCGAGGCCGCCAAGTACCGGACCGAGGCGATCGCGACCACCCAGCTGCCGCGCCCGGTGCCGGTGGAGACGGAGCGCCCCGAAGCGTTCGGAGCGCCGGTCACGGAGCTGCCGCCGCCGGTGCCGCTCACCGCGCCGTTGGGCGAGGTGCTCGCGCGCCGGGGCAGCGCCCACGGCGACTACGGGTCCGGGCTGTCGCTCGCGGAACTCGCGTCGTTGCTGGGTCACGCCGCAGGGGTCAGCGCGGAACGGGCCGACGAGCCCGGCAGGCACCGGCCGCCGCGCCGACACCCCAGCCCCGGTGCGGCCTACGCGACCGAGGTGTGGGCGGTGGTGCGCGACGTCACCGGCGTGGACCCGGGGGTGTACCGGTACCGGGCGGAGGGGCACGCCCTGGTGCGGGCGGACGGACCGGTGCCGGTGGAGCGGCTGACGGCGCTCTCCCCGTTCCTGCGCCCGTCCGCGGACGGGATGCCCGGCATGGTGACGGCGAGCGCGGGGGCGATCGTGTTCCTGGTGGGCGACGTGGGCCGGTTGCGGGCGGGTTACGGGCAGCGGGCGCTGCGGCTGCTCCTCCAGGAGGCGGGGCACATCGCGCAGAACCTGACGCTGTGCGCGACGGCCCTGGGGCTGCGGAGCCTGGTCGTCTCCGGTTTCGTCGACGACGCCGCGCACGCGCTGCTGCACCTGGACGGCATCGACCGGACGGTCATGACCCTGATCCCGGTGGGCGGCGGAGCGGAGGGGCCGCGGCGGCGGTCCGCCCTGGGAGAGCGGTGACGGACGGTGACGGGCGACGGGCGTCCGATGACCGGGCGACACACCGACGTTCCGTCCGGGAGCGTTCCCATCCCCACTCGGGAATACTCTGACCCCGTTCCCACCAGGCGTTTCGCCATCCGTCCCTGTCCTGCGGGACACAGGTCCCCTACCCCCACTGGCATTGAGCGCTACTCGGTAGTAACATTGACTTGTTACTAGTCGGTAGATCCGCGTGTACAGACACCGCGGCCAGGGACACAGCGGAGCTGTCCATGACGCATTACAAGAGCAACCTGCGCGACATCCAGTTCAACCTCTTCGAGCTGTTCCAGCGCCAGGACATCCTGGGGCAGGGCCCGTTCGAGGAGCTGGACGAGGAGACCGCGCGGACGATCCTGGACGAGATCGACCGCCTCGCGACCGGCGTCATCGCCGAGTCGTTCGAGGACGCCGATCGCAACCCCCCGGTCTTCGACCCCAAGACCAACACCGTCCAGCTCCCCAAGAGCCTGAAGAAGTCCTACCAGGCCTACATGGACGCCGGCTGGTACAACATCGACCTCCCGCAGGAGCTCGGCGGTCTCGGCGCCCCCCGTTCCCTCGTATGGGCCGCGGCCGAGCTGGTCCTGGGCTCCAACCCCTCCATCCACATGTACTCCGCGGGTCCGGGCTTCGCGAGCATCCTCCACTCCGAGGGCAACGAGGCGCAGAAGAGGTTCGCCCAGCAGGCCATCGAGCGCGGCTGGGGCGCCACCATGGTGCTGACCGAGCCCGACGCGGGCTCCGACGTCGGCGCCGGCCGCACCAAGGCCGTGGACCAGGGCGACGGCACCTGGCACATCGAGGGCGTGAAGCGCTTCATCACCTCGGCCGAGCAGGACATGACCGAGAACATCTTCCACCTGGTGCTGGCCCGCCCCGAGGGCGCCGGGCCCGGCACCAAGGGCCTCTCGCTCTTCCTGGTCCCCAAGTACCTGGTCGACGAGGACGGCTCCCTCGGTGAGCGCAACGGCGCCTACGTGACCAACGTCGAGCACAAGATGGGCCTCAAGGCCTCCACCACCTGTGAGCTGACCTTCGGCGACAAGCACCCCGCCATCGGTTACCTCGTCGGCGACAAGCACGACGGCATCCGCCAGATGTTCCTCATCATCGAGTACGCGCGGATGATGGTCGGGACGAAGGCGATCGCCACCCTGTCCACCGGTTACCTCAACGCCCTGGAGTACGCCAAGGAGCGCGTGCAGGGCAACGACCTCGCCGGCGACAAGAACTCCCCGAAGGTCACCATCACCCACCACCCGGACGTGCGTCGCAGCCTGATGACGCAGAAGTCCTACGTGGAGGCCATGCGGTCCCTCATCATGCTGACCGCCACCCAGCAGGACGCGATCCAGATCGCCCAGGCCAACGGTGAGGACCACACAGAGCTGGAGGCCATGAACGACCTCCTGCTCCCGATCGTCAAGGGTGTCGGCTCCGAGCGCTCCTACGCGCTGCTGGCCGAGTCGCTCCAGACGCTGGGCGGCTCCGGCTTCCTACAGGAGTACCCGATCGAGCAGTACATCCGTGACGCCAAGATCGACACGCTGTACGAGGGCACCACGGCCATCCAGGCCCAGGACTTCTTCTTCCGCAAGATCCTGAAGAACGGTGGCCAGGCCCTCGGCACGCTCGTCGGCGAGATCAAGGCCTTCGCCAACAGCGAGGCCGGCAACGGCCAGTTGAAGGAGGAGCGCAAGCTGCTCCTGGAGGCCACCGAGAACGTCGAGAAGATCGTCGAGATCATGGTCGGCCACGCGATGGGCGCCGCCGAGAACCCGCGCGAGCTGTACAAGGTGGGCCTCAACTCGGTCCGTCTGCTCATGGCCTTCGGTGACGTGGTCCTGGGCTGGCTGCTGCTGCGCCAGGCCGAGATCGCCCTGGCCAGGGTCGACGGCGCCGAGGGCGACGACAAGGACTTCTACACCGGCAAGATCGCCGCCGCGCGCTTCTTCGCCGACCAGTTCCTGCCGCGCGTCGCCGCCGAGCGCCGCATCGCCGAGAACGTCACCAACGACCTCATGGACGTTCCCGAGTCCGCCTTCTAGGGCCACACGGGGACCGAACCGCCGCACGGAGGGGGCGGGGCCGCGACGCGGCCCCGCCCCCTCCGTGTCGGTCAAACGGTCCTCAAACGCTCCACGGGCTGCCCCGTGACCTCGGCTATCGGCTCGAAATCAGATGAGATCAACGAGCGGAGAAGCCACGGGTTCCTCTCAGGACTCGGCCCAGACGCCCAGCTCGTTGCCCGCCGGGTCGGCGAAGTGGAACCGGCGACCGCCGGGGAAGGCGTAGGGGCCCTGGAGGACGCGACCCCCGGCCTTCTCCACCGCCGCCACCGACGCGTCCAGGTCGGCGGAGAACAGCAGGACCAGGGGTCCGCCGCCGCGGTGCTCCGGCCCGTGCGGGGTGAGACCGCCGGCCTCCCGGCCCCCGGGACCCCGGATGCCCGCGTAGTCGGGTCCGTAGTCGTTGAACTCCCAGCCGAACGCCTCGGCGTAGAAGCGCTTGGACGCCTCCAGGTCGGCGGCCGGGATCTCGACGTAGTCGATGCGGTGGTGCTGAGATGACGTCATACGCCCATCGTGCGCCATCCCACCGACGTTCCCGTTGCTCCGGGCCGTCACCCCGGTGTCGGCGATGTCCAGACGCAGGGGGCGTGGTGGTGGCCGTGAAACCCGGACGGCGCAGGATGGGGGCGCTGCCCGGGAAGGCGTCCACCTGGAGGTGGCGAACGCCCGGGTCCACGACGACGGGGAAAGGCGCGTCGGAACTCCCCGGGCCGCCCCGGAGACCGGAGAAGGCCGCGTGGGGCCGTCAGGGGCGACGGAGGATGAAGAGGTACAGGACGCCGGTGGCGAGGATCGTCGTGACGCACATGGGCACGAACGCCACGCGGAACGCGTCGGGGCCCTCCGGGAGGGCCTGGAGGACCGCGCCCGCCGCGACGGTGCACACCACGGCCGTCGTGAACCCGCTCATGTTGACCAGACCCGACGCGACCCCCGTGCGGCCCGCCGGGATCCCGTCGCGGGCGAAGTCGAAGGAGATCGTGGGGGCCAGCGTCTGTCCCACGGCGCTCGCCGCCAGGACGGCCAGCCCGACCCCCGTGGGCACCCCGCCGGGCCACACCACCAGGAGCAGCCAACCGAGGGAGAGGACGGTGCCCAGGAAGAGGGCGAGGACCCCGCGCAGCGCCGGGTGACGGCCGACGAGAGCGCCCACAACCGGTGCCAGCCACAGCGCCCCGGCGGCCAACGCGGTGAGGGTGAGGGCGGCGGTGCCCTCCACCAGCCCCAGACCGGTGACGAGGAAGGGGTAGCCCCAGAGCACCATCATCATCGTGAAGGGCGCCATCACCGCCGCGTGGTGGGCCATGCCGATGCGCGGCCCGCGCGCGGCCAGGGCCTCCTTGAGCGCGGCCCACACGGGGATGGGGTCGATGACCGTGGAGTGACCGGCGGCGCCGGCCGGGCGGTCGCGCACGACCAGCAGGACGAGCAGGGCCATGAGGACGGTGAACCCGGTCGTGACGAGGAACGCCGCGACCCAGCCGATCCCGCCCAGCGCCCAGGCCAGGGGTGCGGCGCTGGCGACCTGGCCGGTGCCGCCGACGACACCGGTGAGCCCGCTGACGAGGGCGTAGCGGGCACGGGGGAACCACAGGGCGGCCAGCCGGATGACGTTGAGGAAGACGAGGGCGTCACCGAGGCCGATGAGGAAGCGGCCGGCGATGGCGACCTCGACGCCGGGCGCGAGGGCGAACAGGCAGGAGCCCACCGCCATCGCGATCATGCCCATGACGAGGGTGTAACGGGGGCCGAGACGATCGGCGAGCAGTCCCGCGGGCACCTGGAGCAGGACGTAGACCAGAAGCTGGAGCATCGGCAGCAGCGAGAGCAGGGCGGGGCCGACGTCGAAGCGCTCCTGGGCCTCCAGGGCGGCGACGCCGAGTCCGTTGCGGTGGAGCATGGCCAGGAAGTAGCCGCCCACGGCGACGCCCCAGACCAGCCAGGCGCGGGCGCCGCCCATGGGTTCCTGGGGAGCCTCGCTCCCGGTTGTCCTGTCACCGGATGTCTGGGTCTGGGTCACGGGTGCTTCTCTCGTAGAGGTACGACCTCTCCAGTCTCCTTCAGACGCGCGCGCGCCTATTACACCGGGGTTACCACGGACGCAGAACACCACGCCGGCGGGTGCGGCACAGCCGGACCCGCCAAGGGCAAGGAAGGGCGCGAGAAGGGTCAAGGGCCTCCAAGCTGGGCAAAGTCACCCTGAGTGACTTCTGATGCGCTATGCGCTGCCGGAACCGGTGACACTTCCTACAGCAGACTCGGGATTACTCGCGAGTAATCGCTCCTGAAAAAAACGTACACACTATCGATAAGCAATCTCTGACCTGCGGATATACAACAACATGCGGTCGAGACCCTTTCGTTAAATGTGACATTGGTCACTCCCAGAAGTCTCGACTACCGGGGGTCAGGTACTGCTAGCATCCGGAGCGCAAAGAATAACTACGAGGTAACGACAACCTCTGAACCTCACCAACTTTGTGGAGGGAAGCCGTCAACGCCCCCAGGGCGGAACGGTGGACCTTGAACCGCCGCAACGTGGCCGCAATCGCCACACACGGTCCGAACCGCGGCAAACGAGACACACTGGAGACGACCTTGAGTCACTGGCGACTGAACAACCCCCGGGTCTCCCGGGTGAAGTCGGCACTTGCCAGACGGGTCAAGCACAAGCCCCGCCACGCGTTCTGCGCCGAGCGCGCGATCACGGCCCTGCTGGGTGAACTCACCGCCTCCACCTCCCGCCAGTTCTACTGGTCGGGGACTTCCGAACTGGCGGTCATGTCGGTGAAGCACGACGTCAACGTGTGGTGCCGGGACGGCCGTTTCTTCTGGAACGACCTCTTCCAGGGCGGGACCATCTCGCACCCCGCCAGCGACCCGGCCGGCGCGGCCGCGATGCTCAATCCCTTCGCCTACTCGCCGGAGCCGTCCTACCGCTCCCAGCCGGTCGCCGCCTGACCCCTTCCACGATCGGGCGCCCACCCGGTCGTGACGGCGCCGTGGCCCGGCCACGGAACGCCCATCCACACTTCCACGGCCGATCCAGCCGCACCACGCGGCGGGTCGGCCGTCGTGGTGTTCGCCGACCGACCCGCCAGACCCGGGACCCCCGGGCCGCTCGCACGGCGATCCGCCCCCTGCCGTCCTCACGGGGCCGATCCACCGGCACGACATCTAACGCGGTCCCAATCGGTTCGCGGTTCCCTCTTTTTCGAACTTTTCTCACTCAGGTCACGTGGGCCCCACAGGCCACATGGCCAGCACGGAAAGTCACGTGATCGACACGCAAAGGGACCTTGTGCGAGAAAAGGCATCAGGGGCGACCTTGGTCCCGAATCGTGCCCTAACGGCGATGCCGACGGACTAAGGTGTCCCCTACCCCTCTTCGTCCCGACCGCGTCCTCATCCGCCCCTGGACCCCCCAGAGGACCCATGCGCCCCCTCACCCCCGATGAGCCCGATCGCCTCGGCGGCTTCCGCCTGATCGCCCACCTCGGCTCCGGCGATCTGGGTGACGTGTACCTGGGTGTCGACCCCGAAGGCCGACCCGCCGCAGTCCGCGCCGTGCGCCTCGAATACGCCTCCGATCACGCGTTCCGCACCGGCTTCACCCGTGAGGCCGACGGCACCACCAGGGCGCGCGGCCGTTTCATCCCTCCCCTCCTCGGTCACGACCTCGCCGCCGAGCGCCCCTGGTTGGCCACCGGTTTCGTCGCCGGCCCCCGCCTGCGCGACATGGTCGGCCGTGGCGGGCCCCTGCCCGGCCCCGCGCTGCGCCTGCTGGCCCGAGGACTGGCCGAGGCCCTGGACCACATGCACACGCAGGGGTGCGTCCACCGCGACCTGTCCCCCACCACCGTCCTCGTGGACGCCACCGGACCGAAACTCATCGGCCTGGGCATCGGCCGCGCCCTCGAAGGCTCCCCCGTGGGAAGGGGGAGGTCCACCCGGCCACCCGCCTACACCGCGCCCGAATACCTGGCCGGACGGGCCGTCCTGCCGGAGGGGGACCTGTTCTCGCTCGGCGCGGTCCTGCTCTTCGCCGGCACCGGCCGCGCCCCCTTCGGCGAGGGGAGGTCCGCCGAGGTGACCGCCCGGGTCCTGCGGGAACCACCGGACCTGTCCGGCGTTCCCGAGGAGTTACGCGACACGATCGCCGCCTGCCTGGACAAACTCCCGGAGAACCGGCCCTCGGCGGCGCGGCTCCTGGAGGAGCTCGGCGGTCCCCTTCCCGACGAACCCCCCGCGCCCTCCTGGCTGCCGCCGCGGTCACGCGAAACCGTCATCCGGGCCGAGGAGGCCTACCGTTCCGTCGCGGCCCCCACCCTGGGCCCGCTGCCCCCGCCCGGCTTCGATCCCTTCCCCGTCACGATCCGCGCCACCGGGCCCCGACCGCACGGCCGCGCCCTGCTGCGGGTGTGCGCCCTGGTGTTCGTGCTCCTCCTGTTCGCGGTGCTCGGCGTGTACTCGCTGTCGGGAGCCGAGAGGGAGGCCTCCGGAACCGCGGCCTCGACCTGCTCCCCGCACAACGGCCCCTCCGAGACGCTGCCCCCGCCCGAGGCCCCCGAGGCGTCCTTCTCGCCCGACACCCTGGTCGAGCTGGCCTTCTCCCTCGACGGAGCGACCCTGGCGGTCACCACCGGCGACGGGACCACCCTGTGGAACTGGCGCTCCTCGTCCGCCGTGGCCCACGTGCCCAACGAGGCCGCGCCGTTGCCGCCGGCCCCGGCGGCGTTCAGCCCCAACGGGTGTCTCATCGCCCAGGCCTCCCTGCACG
Source organism: Nocardiopsis sp. N85 (assembly GCF_028882275.1). GTDB lineage: Bacteria > Actinomycetota > Actinomycetes > Streptosporangiales > Streptosporangiaceae > Nocardiopsis > Nocardiopsis lambiniae. The sequence goes on along the minus strand of NZ_JARBUT010000011.1, from coordinate 89,809 downwards.
GGGCGCTGGTCACCGACCTGTCCACGGGCCGCTCCTGGACGATCGCGTCGGGCCGCACCATCCGCTCGGTGGCGTTCAGCCCGAACGGCGCGGAGCTGGCCCTGGCCATCGACAACGATCCCGACCGACGGTTCCTGCACCTGTACGACACCGAGACCTGGAAGCCGACCACCGCGCTGGCCGGGTCGGGCTCGCTGGGAGCCGTGCGGTACACGCTCGACGGTCGGACGGTGGCGGGTGGCGAGTCCGGCGGCGGCGTGGCCACCTGGCGCACCCCGGGCGGTGCCCGGATCGGCCTGGTCCGGGACCGCAACGGTGCGGGCGCGGGCGCCTTCGACGTGGTCACGGGCAACGGCGGGGTGCTGGTCATACGCGGTGACCGGGTCCTGTTGATGAACCCCACCATGGATCGGGAGGTACGGGCGTTCGTCCCCGCCGACGACCACGGTGTCCCGGTCGACGTGGTGCACAGCCCCTCCAGCGGGCGGGTCCTGGCCGCCAGACTGGCACCGCAGACCGACGCGGCGTTCCTGTCGATATGGGACTTCGAGACCGGCGAGCCGGTGCGCACCCCGTGGTCGCCGCCCGCGCTGTTCCCCATCGCGATCTCCCCGGACGGTTCGCGGTTGGCGGGGGTGCGCCCGGAGACCGGGGACATCGCCGTGTACGACATGGGGATGACGCTCATGGGCATCCTGTCCGAATGATCCTCCCGGGTCCGCGTTCGACCGCGTCACGCACGCTTCGTCACCCGACCGCTACATTGACAGGAACACCCTCCCCCTCCCCGGCCCTCCCCGCTCCCGTACCTCGACCACGTGAGGAACGTGCCCGCCGTGCGACCCCTGGCCCCTGACGACCCGCAGCGGATCGGCCCCCACCGGCTGCTCGCCCGGCTGGGCGCCGGCGGCATGGGCAGGGTGTACCTGGCGCGCACCGCCGACGGCCATCTGGCCGCCCTCAAGGTGGTCCGTGAGGACCTGGCGCACGATCTGCTGTTCCGGGCGCGGTTCGCCCGAGAGGTCCGCGCCGCCGGACGGGTGCGCGGGCCGTTCACCCCGGCGGTCGCGGACGCCGACACCGAGGCGGACGTGCCGTGGATGGCCACCGAGTACGTCCCCGGTCCCACCCTCAAACAGGCGGTGCTGTCGGGCGGCCCCTTCCCGCCGGAGTCGCTGCCGGTCCTCACCTTGGGCCTGGCCCGGGCACTGGCGACGATCCACGAGGCCGGGCTGATGCACCGCGACCTCAAGCCGAGCAACGTCCTGCTGTCGCCGCGCGGCCCGCAGGTGATCGACTTCGGCATCGCCCGCGCCGTCGAGGGGACCGTCCTCACCCGCACCGGACAGACCCTCGGCACCCCCGCCTACACCTCCCCCGAGCAGGTCGTCGGCGAGGGCGTCTCGCCCAAGAGCGACGTGTTCTCGCTGGCCGGGACCGTGGTGTTCGCCGCGAGCGGTGAGCCCCCCTTCGGGCCCGGCCGGCCCGGTGAGGTACTGCGCCGGGTGATGACCGGCGAGCCGAACCTGGACGTGATCACCGAGGGGCCCCTGCGCGACGTGCTGTCCCGGTGTCTGGCCAAGGACCCGGACGAGCGGCCGGAGACGGCGGACATCCTGAGCGCCCTGGAGTCGCTGCCGCCGCCGACCGCCGAACACGGCTGGCTGCCCTCACCCGTGACCGAGCAGATCGACCTCCAGAGGGACCGGACCCGGTCCGTGGAGGAGGCCGAGCGCACCACCGAGGCGATGGCCCCACCGGCCCGGGGCGTCCCCGGCCCCGAGGAGGCCGCGGGGGCCGGGGACGCGGTGCCGCCGACCGGCCCGGCCGGAACGCGACGGCGACGCCGGGCGGCGGTCGCGGCCGCCGCCGCGGCCGTGGTCGTGCTGGGTGGCACGGCCCTGGCCCTGACCCTGCCGTCGGGCGGTGGGACGTCGACCGCGGAACCGAGCGCCTCGCCGTCGGAACCCGGAGCGTCCCCCTCCACCTCCGAGGCGTCGGCGGAGCCGGACTCGTCGCCGCTGGCCGGGTGGGCCTACGACCTGGTGTTCTCGGAGGACGGCGAGACCCTGTACGTCTTCGGGACGGCGGGGGTCTCGGTCTGGGACTGGCGCGCGCAGGAGCTGATCCGGGTGATCGGCGGTGCCGCGCCCCAGGCGGCGGCCCTGCGGCCCGACGGGCTCTTCGCCACCGGGTACGGGATCGGCTCGGAACACGTGACGTTGTGGGACGCCGCCACCGGCGAGGAGATCACCCGCCTCGGCTACGACAACGAGGGCCGGGGCTTCTACGACATGCCCGCGTTCACCTCCGACGGTTCCCGTCTGGCCCTGGTCGCCGCCGAGGGCGGCGACCCCGACGGCGACCGGCTCATCCAGGTCTGGGACGTCGAGGAGGAGACTCCGGAGGGTCCGGAGATCCCGGTGGACGGGCTGATCGGCGACCTGGTCTTCGCCCTCGACGACACCCGTCTGGTGGGCGTCGTCACCGACCGGTCCTGGAACAACGACCACGTGGCCGTGTGGGACGCGCGGACCGGGGAGGAGCTGTACCGGATCGGGGGCGAGGACGGCGTGATCTTCCACCTCGCCCCGTCCCCCGACGGGCGGACCATGGCGGTCCGGACCGAGGACCGGACGGTGCGCGTCGTCGACATCGCCACCGGGAACGCGGTGCGCGCCATGGCCGAGCCCGGCGAGGAGCACGAGGCGATCACCGGCCTGGGCTACTCCGTCGACGGCGACCGGTTGTACGGCGCCGCCTACGGGTGGGCCGACGACCGGGGCAGCGTGTGGGATCCGCGGACCGGCGAACTCCTGCACGACGCCGACGTGATGGTGTACGGCCCGATGGGCGCCCACCCCGACGGGGAGCACCTGGCCGTCGCCGCCGACGGCGGCGGCCGGATCCTGATCCTGGACGGCGCGTACACCACCGTCGCCGAGCTGACCTAGGAGGAGCCCGCCATGCGACCACTCGCCCTCGGCGACCCCCGGACCGTCGGCCCCTACCGGATACGTTCCCTGCTCGGTGTCGGCGGCATGGGCCGCGTGTACCTGGGCACGGCACCCGACGGCGGCGCCGTCGCCGTCAAGGTCGTGCGCGCCGAGTACGCCTACGACCCCGACTTCCGCGGGCGCTTCGCCCTCGAACTCGACCTGGCCCGCCGGGTGCACGGCCCCCACACCCCCCGGGTGCTGGACGCCGACCCGTCCGGGCAGACCCCGTGGATGGCCACCGAGTACGTCATGGGGCCCTCCCTGCACGACCTCGTCCAGCTCACGGGGCCGCTCACCGAGGACGCCGTCCGGTTCCTGGGCCGGGGCGTGGCCGAGGCGCTCGGCCGGGTACACGCGACCGGCATGGCGCACCGCGATCTCAAACCCGGCAACGTCATGGTCTCCGCCTCCGGCCCGCAGGTGATCGACTTCGGCATCGCCGGGGCCATGGGGGACGCCCACGGCGAGGACGGGCGGATCGTCGGGACCCCCGGGTACATGGCCCCGGAGCACGTCCGCGAGGAGGTGGGCGGGACGGCCTCCGACGTGTTCGCGCTGGGCGGGGTGCTCGTGTACGCGCTCACCGGCACCGGACCGTTCGGCGAGGGGCACCCCTCCGCGGTCCTGTACCGCATCGCCCACAACGATCCCGTGCTCAGCGGTGTGCCCGAGTCGCTGCGCGGGCTGATCGAGGCCTGTCTGGCGAAGGACCCCGCCCGGCGCCCCACCTCCCGCCAGGTGCTGAAGACGCTGGGCGGTCCGGCCGCGCCCGCCGCCTCGGCCGAGGCGTGGCTCCCACCGGCCGCCGTCGGACTCCTGACCGGGATCTCCCGGGAGTACCGGGAGGCCGTGGAGTCGTCGACGTACTCCCACCCGCTCGACCGGCGGGCGCTGGAGCGGGCCCGCCGCCGTGGGCGGAGGCTGCTCGTCGCGGGTGCGGCCGCCACCGCGCTGCTGCTCGTCGGCGGGGCCGGAACGTGGGCCGCGGTGACGAACCGGGGCGGGGGCGAGGAGGCTCCCGAGGAGGGCCCGGGGCTGCGCGACCGGTGCGATCTGAGCACCCACGTGGCCGCCGGGTTCGCCGCCAACGCCCGGGAACGGCCGCTGGCGCCCACCAGCCGGTTGCTCGCCACGGCCTTCTCCCCCGAGGGGGACGTCCTGGTGGTGGGCGGGAACGAGGGCATCGTCCTGTGGGACTGGCGGGAGGGGACCGAGTCGGCCCGCATCGACATCGAGACGGAGGGGTCCGGGGCGGTCCCCGTGATCTCCCCCGACGGATGCCGGATCGGCTACGCGGACGCCGACGGCGCGCACGTGTACACGGTCGAGACCGGCGAGCACCGGGTCTACCAGGAGGGCACCGACGTCAAGGCGGTGGCGTTCTCCCACGACGGCGGGTCGCTGCTGTACGCCGACTGGATGTCGGACTCCACCGTCATCGAGGTGGAGCTGGAGACCGATGAGATCGTGGGCGCCTACCGGGGCCCGTCCAACGCCCACGAGATCCACGCGACCGCCGACGGCGCGCACGTCATCGGCCTGGACTTCAGCGGTCGGTTGAACGTGTGGGACGCCGAGAGCCGAGAGGAGGTCCTGAGCCTGGAGGGGGTGGCCTCCGGGTGGGGCGCCAACGTCGCGCTCGTCGGCTCGGAGATGTACCACGTCACCGAGGACGGGCGGATCGTCCGCACCGGCCTGCCCGGCGGAGAGGTGCTCGGTGAGTTCACCGCCGAACTCCCCGAGGGGAGTTCTCTCGGCGAGCTGGCGGTGAACCCCGAGGGCGACCGCCTCTACGCCAACCACAGGTCACCGGACTTCGTCATCACCCCGGAGAAGGCCGCCCGGTTCGGAACCAAGGTGTGGGAGCTGTCCTCCGGGCGGGAGCTCACCGAGGAGAAGGACGAGGGGTTCATCGGCGGGATCACCGTCCACCCCGGGGGAGAGGTCATCACGGGCATCCCGTTGGACGGCGCCCCGGTCTGGGTGATCGACCCCGAACGCATGCGCCTGATCGACCGCATCGGCTGACCCACCGTCCGCCCCGACCCCGCCCCGAGGACCATGCGCCCCCTCCATCCCCACGATCCGCCCTCCGTCGGCCCCTACCGGCTCCACTCCCGTCTCGGCGAGGACGCCTGCGCGCGCGTCTACCTGGGTTCCACACCGGGCGGTCCGCCCACGGCGGTGCGGGTGGTGCGTTCGGAGTACGCCACCGACGCCCGGTTCCGGTCGGTGTTCGGGGAACTGGTGGAGAGCGGCCACCGCCTGGAGAGCGAACGGGTGTGCGCGGTGCGCGCGGCCGACCTGCGCGGCGCGGTGCCGTGGGTGGCGGTGGAGCGGCCGTACGGGATGACCCTCACCGAGCTGGTGGGCGAGGTGGGCCCGTTGACCGTGGACGCCGTGCACGCGGTGGCCCTGCACCTGGCGTTGGGGCTCGACGACCTCCACGCGGCGGGCCGGGCGCACGGGTCGCTGTGGCCGGACGGGGTGCTGATCACCACCGAACGGGCCCTGCTCGCCGACCCCGGTCTGGAGTGGGCGGTCGCCGACGTGGACCGACGGGCGCCGCACCCGTCGTTCGCCGCCCCGGAGGGCGGCGTGGGCCCGGGTGTCGACGTGTTCGCGTGGGCGGCGACGGTGTCGTTCGCGGCGAGCGGGGTGGAGGGCCCCGAAGGGCTGGCCCGGGTGCCGTTGCAGCTGCGCGGCCTGGTGGAGGCGTGCCTGCGCAACGGCCCGATCCTGCGGCCCGTCGCCGCCGACCTGGTGCGCATGCTCGGCGGGCCGCGCGCGGCCGACCCCTGGCCGCCGGAGGTGCTCTCGGTGGTCCGCGTCCGGGCCGGGGAGCAGCGGGACCTGGTCGTCGCGGCAGGGGACGCGCCCCTCGGCGAGGAGACGGGGCGGCGCCCGGAGGCGGCCCGACGGCGGCGGATCGTGGCGGTGACGGCGGGCGCGGTGGCGCTGGCCGCGATCGCGGCGACCGGGCTGTGGGCCCACGGGGGCGACGGGGACCCGGCCGGGGGCGAGACCACCGGCCCGGTGATGTCCGAGGGCGCGGACTGCGCGGAGGGCGTCGCCTACCCGGCGCCCGAGGCGCCGTTGGACGGGGCGGAGGTCCCGGCGTGGGCCACGGCGTTCTCACCGGACGGGTCGCTGCTCGCGGTGCTCACCGACGGGGGACTGGGCGTGTGGGACTGGCGGGCGGGCGAGGAGATCGCCCGGCTGACCGAGGTGGGGGCGCGTCTGGAACCGGTCTTCTCGCCGACGGGCTGCCTGGTGGCGGCCGGGGTGGAGCGTGGGTTCGAGGGCATGGAATTCCCGGTGACCATGGTGACCACGTTCGACCTGCCGTCGGGGACGACCTTCGAGCACCTGGGACCGCAGAAGGGGCCGAGCGGGCCGGACGGGGTGTGGGTGAGCGATCCGCGGCAGGCGCTGCACGCCGGGTTCAGCCCGGAGGGGTCGCTGATGACGATCACGCTGGACACCGGCCTGGGTCGGGCCGGCGTGGGGCTGGTCGACACCGCCACCGGCGAGGCGCTCGCCGCGATGGTGCCCGAGCGCACCGGTCTGGCGCTCCTGCCCGATCCCGGGCGGGTCGTCACCGCGAACGGCACGGAGCTGACGGTGTGGGACGCGCGGGACGGCCGGGAGCTGCACACGGTGCGGGATTCGAGGGATCGGGTCTTCACCGTGGTCCCGGGTACCGACGAGATCGTCCACGTCTCCGGGGACCGGTCGGTGTGGTGGGACTACGTCCGGCGGCGGGAGGTGCGCTCCTTCGCCATGGAGGGGTACCTGAACGAGGAGTGGATGACCCGCATGGAGCACCTGAGCCTGTCCCCCGACGGGACGCGGTTGTACGCGGACTGGTACCTGCTCGATGTCGAGCTCGCGGAGGCCGACCGGCACACGTCGTACGTGTGGGACGTCGAGACCGGCGAGGACCTGCTGTCCGGGGTCGAGGACCCGCTCCGGTTCGTCCACGTGGCGGCGCATCCCGACGGGGAGACGCTGATGATCGTCACCCCCGAGAACCGGGTGGTGCCGGTGGACGCCGAGACCCTGGAGCCGGGAGAGCCGCTGTTCTGAACGGATTCCGGGCGGGCCGCCGGGGTCCCGGTCGACCGACCGGGGCGAGCGGTTCGCCGGCCGCCGGGGGCCGCCCTCGCACGACCGGACCTCGTGCCGTGCGTGCGGGTGTCGCCCACGTGGACGTACACCCGGCCCCGCGCCGCCTGGACTCCCGCGCCGCGCCGCCATCCTCCACGGCGGCCGTGACCGGGTGGCCGGAACGCGCCACGGGAACGGATTCCGTTCCCCGCCGAGGGAGGGCGCTATAGCGTGAAAGTCCGCTTTCGCATTCAGGGAGATCAACATGTCGGAATCCGCCGCGGCACGCCGTGCCGCGCGCCGTGCCGCACGCCATCCGGCCGTGGCCGCGCTGTCCGGACTCATCGAGCGCACCGGCGCGGGGGCGCGGGCCGAGACGGTGTTCGGCGCGCCGGTCACCGAGGGGGCGACGACGGTCGTCCCGGTGGCCCGGGTGGCGTGGCTGACGCTGATGGGGGGCGGTTCCGGACGGCTCCTGATCTCCGATGGTGACGGGGCCGGCGGCTTCGGCCTGCTACGGGCCCGCCCCGCCGGGTTCGTGGTGCTGGACGGGTCCGGAGCGCGCTTCCAGCCGATCCGGCAGCCGGTGACGGCGCTCGTCCTGCCGTTGGCGGTGATCGGCGCGGTGGTGGCGACCCGCATCGTCGGGGTGTCCCTGCGCGAGGTGCGACGCCGGCGCGGGATCGCGGCCAAGGCCGCCATCGCCGCGGGCACCGTCGCCACGGCCGAGGAGACGTCGGAGCAGGAGACCGGCGCGCGGGAGTGACCCGGACGGCGGCCCGGGGTGCGCGGGATCGCACCCCGGAGTCGATGAGCGGACACCGTCGTCCGCGCCGATCGAACCGACCGGTAGTTTGGTCCCCGCTCCTCCCCTTGTCCCCGGGCACGGCACCATCCGTCCCGACGCAGTGAGGAACCCCCCGTGCACCCCCTCACCCCCGACGACCCCCGGTCCGTCGGACCCCACCGCCTGTTGGCCCGCCTCGGGGCGGGCGGTATGGGCAAGGTGTACCTGGCCCGCACACCCGGCGGTGACCTGGCCGCGCTGAAACTCGTCAAGGACGAACTCGCGCACGACCCCGAGTTCCGGGCGCGGTTCTCCCGCGAGGTCCGGGCGGCCGGCCGGGTGCGCGGCCCGTTCACCCCGGCGGTGGTGGACGCGGACACCGAGGCGGACGTGCCGTGGATGGCGACCGAGTACGTCCCCGGCCCCACCTTGAAGGAGGCCGTGCGCGAGCACGGCCCCCTGCCCGCGGCGTCCCTGCCGGTGCTGGTCTCGGGCCTGGCACGGGCGTTGGCGGCGGTCCACGACGCCGGGCTGACGCACCGCGACCTCAAACCGGGCAACGTGCTGCTCTCGCCGCGCGGCCCTCAGGTGATCGACTTCGGCATCGCCCGTGCGGTGGAGGGCACGGTACTGACCCGCACCGGACAGAACTTCGGCACTCCCGCCTACGCCTCCCCCGAGCAGATCACCGGCCGGGACGTCTCGTCCGGGAGCGACGTGTTCTCCCTGGCCGGAACGGCGGTGTTCGCGGCCGGCGGCGCTCCCCCCTTCGGGACCGGCCGCCCCGGAGAGGTCCTGCGCCGGATCACGTCGGGCGAACCGGACCTCGGCGCCGTGCCCGAAGGCCCCCTGCGCGATCTCCTGACCCGCTGCCTGGCCAAGGACCCGGCCGGCCGGCCGGACACCGTCGGGATCCTCGCCGCCCTGACCGACGTGCCCGTGCCGTCGACCGAGCACGAGTGGCTGCCCGCGCCCGTCACCGAGAAGGTGCGGCGCCTGCGGGAGCACGAGGCCGACGCCCGGGGCTCCCCCGCCGGTGAGGACCGGTGGCGGCGGCCCGCGCTGACCGCCGGAGCCGCCGCGGCCGCCCTGCTCCTGGTGGGCGGGGGCGGGTACGCGCTCACCGCCCTGCCCGGCGGAGAGGCCTCGAACACCGACGCCGGGAGCGGGACCGGGGACGGGGGGTCGGGCGGCGCGGGCCGCGAGGAGACCGAGGGCGGGGTGCCCAACGACGCCTTCGCGTCGACCGAGGTCGACCCGGACCTGTGGCTGGCCGACGAGGTCACCTTCTCCCCCGACGGGGAGCGGATGTACGTCACCGGCGTGACGTCCTTCTCCGTGTGGGACTGGCGGGCCGGGGAGATGGTCGGCCACCTGAACCCCACCCCGGGGGGCACCGACGTCAACCCCGAGGGGTCGATCGCCGCCGCACACGGCGACCGGGTCGAGATCCTCGACGACGACGGCGCCGTCCTCGTCACCACGCTGACCTCGAACGACCCGGACGTCTCCCACCTCCGCGCGCCCGCCGTGTCCCCCGATGGCGCCCGAGCGGCCGCGCTCGGCGTCCGGAACGAGGACTTCGAGAACGGGAACGTCCTCGTGGTCTGGGACGTGGAGACGGGAGAGGTCGTCCGCGACGTCTCCCTCGAAGGGCCGTTCTCGCGCCTGGAGTACACCGCCGACGGAGGGCACCTGGTCGCCCGGTTGACCTCGCACGACGGTGAAACGCTCCTGGGCATCGCGGTGTGGGACGTCGGCACCGGGGAGTGGGCCCACTACTTCGAGGGCCTCGGGGACATGGTGTTCGGCCTGCACCCGACCGACCCTTCGCTCATGGCGCTGCGGGACGACGGATCGGTGCGCCTGATCGACCTGCGGAGCGGCGGGACGATCCGCTCCATGGACCCGGTCGGCGAGGACCACGACGAGGTCGCGGCGCTGGTCTTCTCCCCGGACGGGGAACGGCTCTACGCCGGGGTCGACGAACCGATCGAGCACGACGAACCGATGGGCACCGTATGGGACGTCGCCAGCGGCGCGAAGATCCGTGACGGCGATGTCCTCCTGCCCGCGCCGCTGGGCGTCCACCCCGACTGGGAGACGGTGGCCGCCGTCGACACCGAGGAGCGGCACATCCTGATCCTGGACGGTGACGACCTCACCGTCATCGACGAACTGTCCTGAGGCGAAGGGCCCCGACGATGCGATCCCTCACCGCGGGTGACCCCCGCGAGATCGGTCCCTACCGGCTGTCGGCCCTGCTCGGCGTGGGCGGCATGGGCCGCGTGTACCTCGGCACGGGACCGGACGGCACCCCCGTGGCGGTCAAGGTGGTGCGCGCCGAATACGCCTACGATCCCGGATTCCGAGGGCGGTTCGCCCGCGAACTCGACCTGGCCGGTCGGGTGCGCGGCGACTTCACGCCCCGGGTGCTGGAGGCCGACCCGGCCGGCACCCCTCCGTGGATGGCCACCGAGTACGTGGCCGGTCCCACCCTGCACGACCTGGTCCGGGAGACCGGACCGCTCCCCCCGGAATCGGGGCGGTTCCTCGCCCGGGGCGTCGCCGCCGCCCTGGCCCGGGTGCACGCCCTGGGCACGGTGCACCGCGACCTCAAGCCCGGCAACGTGATGGTGTCCGCCTCCGGCCCGCAGGTGATCGACTTCGGGGTGGCCCGCGCCCTGGAGGAGGGCGAAGACGAGGAGACGGCGGTGGCGGGCACCCCCGGGTACATGGCACCCGAGCAGGTCGACGGGGTCGATGCGACCACGGTGACCGACGTGTTCGCGCTGGGCGGGGTGCTGGTCTACGCGCTCACCGGCACCGGGCCGTTCGGAGACGGGCACCCGGCGGCGGTGCTGTTCCGGATCGCCCATCAGGAGCCGGTGCTGGACGGGGTGCCCGGGGACCTCCGGGACCTGGTCGCGGCCTGCCTGTCCCGGGACCCTGACGCCCGCCCGTCGGCGGAGCGGGTACTGGCGGAACTGGGCGGCCCGGTCGAACCGGCGACGGAGGCCGGGGCGTGGCTGCCGCCGGCCGCGGCCGCCCGGGTGGACGGGATCGCTGCGCGGACCCGGGGCGACGCCCTTCCGGGCGACACGGCGCGACAGAACACGGCCTCCGAGGACACCGCGTGGCGGAACGGCACCGGCCCCGACGACACGACGGCGGTGATCGGGACACCCCCGAACCGGAGGCCGATCCCGATGCTCGGGGCCGGGGCCGCGGCCCTGGTCCTCATCGCCGGTCTGGGCGCCTGGGCGATGGCGGGGCGCGACACCCCCGAGGCCGAGGAGGCCCCCGGCCCCGCCTCGACCGGCGCTTCGGGGGGTGCGACGGCGCCGGGCGGCTGCGACCTGCCCGGGGACCTGGCGCCGGAGTACACCGAGGCGGCCCGGACCGACCCGGCGGTGCCCGGCGCGGACACCCACCACCTGGACGTTCACTCCCACCCCACCCCCGTCTTCCTCCAGGGCGGCGATCTGCTGGCCCTGGCCCATCCGGAGGGCATCGCCCTGTGGGACACGGAGACCGGGGACGAGGTCGCCTACATCGGCGCGGACCTGCCCGATTTCGCGCAGACGCCGGTGATGGCCCCGGACGGCTGCCGGTTCGGCTACACCTCGGGCTCCGGCGGGGTGCACGTGTTCGACCTGCGGACCGGGGAGCACACCGCGCACGCGGAGACGCTGCCCCTGCCGGTGGGCGTAGTGACGTTCTCCCCGGACGGCCGGTCCCTCGCGTTCGCCGAAGGCTCCGTAGGCGACGGGGCGCACGTGATCGACCTGGCGACCGGTGAGGCGACGACCGTCTTCGAGGGCGCCGCCCAGGGGATCGCCCACTCCCCCGACGGCGGGCTCCTGGCCGTGACCGGAGGGGAGGGCTCCGTGGTCGTGGACACCCGGACCGGGGCCGAGACGTTCCGGGGTCCGGAGGCCGCGACGGCCTCGACGACGGACTCACTGGCCCTCCCCGGCGATGATCTGTTCCTCTACATCCACGCGGAGGGGATCGCCCGGGTGGACCTCGCCTCCGGGGAGGAGCCCTCGATCCTCGCCCCGCCGGACGACACCGTCGCCGGCTTCGCGGAGATCACCGCGCACGCGGGCACGGACCGGATCCACGCCCTCCTTGAGGACTACGACGAGGAGACGGGCGAGTACGCACCCGAGCTGACGGTGTGGGAGCTGTCCACCGGAGAGCGGGTCTCCTCCGGCGGGGAGCGGCGGTACGTCCGCGACATCGCGGTACACCCGGACGGGACGGTCATCGCCGGACTGTCCGTGGACGGCACCTCGGTGTCGCTGTTCGACTCCGAGACCCTGGACATCGTCGCCGAGTTCGGCTGATCCCCCGAGGAACCGACATGGACCCCCTGCACCCGCACGACCCGCCCGCCATCGGCCCCTTCCGGCTGCTCGGGCGGCTGAGCGAGGACGCCGACGTCCGTCGCTACCTGGCCGAAGGCGAGGACGGCACCGGGGCGACCCTGGCGGTGGCGCGCCCGGGGCGGGCCACCGACCCGGCGTTCCGGGCCTCCTTCGCCCGCCGGATCGCGGCGGTGCGGGGGGCCGCCGGCCCGCACCTGTGCCCCATCGTGGCCGCCGAACCGCACGGGGCCGTGCCGTGGGCGGCCGCCGCGCGCCCGGCCGGGGACACCCTCGCCGACCTGCTGGAGCGGGACGACGGTACGGTCCGGGACCGTCCGGCCCCGATCGCCGTGGCGCTGGCCCGAGGACTGGCGGAGCTGCACGCGGCGGGGGCGGCGTACGGGCCGTTCACGGCGCGGGACGTGCTGATCGGCGAGGACGGAGCGGTGCTCGCCGGCCCGGTCCCCGGAGCCGAGGCCGACGGGGCCGCCGAGGACGTGCGCGCGTGGGCCGAGCTGCTCGTCTCCGCGGCCGGGGAGAAGGGGGTGCCGCTGTGGCTGCGCCGCCTCGTGGACCTGTGCCTGCACCCGGACCCGGCCCTGCGCCCGAGCGCAGCCGACCTGGTGCGGATGCTCGGCGAGCCGGCCTCGGACACCGATGCGCCCCCCGCCCGGGAGGGGAGGCGGCCCCGGCGGCGATGGCCCGCGCTCCTCGCCGGCGGGCTGGTCCTCGCCGTGGTCGCCGCCACGGCGGTGTCATCACGCGACCGCGCGGAACCCGAGGGCGGAGGCGCCGATGCGGCCGGCGCGCCTCCTCCGGGCTGCCCGGGCACCACCGCGTTCCCGCCGCCCGAGGACATGCCGGACGGGTTCTCCGCCCACGGGGCGGCCTTCTCTCCCGACGGGGACGTCCTGGCCGTGAGCGCCTACCAGCACGGGATCACCCTGTGGGACTGGCGGGAGAAGACCCCGATCGCCTACGTGAGCGAGCCGAACCACTACCCGCAGGTCCCCGTCTTCGCTCCCCGGGGGTGCGCGGTGGGGGTTCTGGAGTACGTGGGTGAGGGGGAGCCCCGAAAGAAGGCGGTCGTCTACGACCTCGTCACGGGCACGGTCACCGACCTCTCCGGGCGGCGGGGCGAGGAGCCCTTCGACCGCGCGGAGCCCGACACCTCGTTCGTCACGTTCTCCCCCGACGGGCGCGTCGCCGTGGGAACACCGTCGTGGGACGGACCGGAGAACGATGTGCGGCTCTTCGATCCGGGAGCCACCGAACCCGCGCTCGTCCTCGACAGCGGCGGGAGTTCGCGGACGGAGTTCATGGACGGGGACCGGCTGGCGGTCGGGCACGGGGACTCCGTCACCGTGTGGGACCTGGAGGGCGGCGAGAGGCTGCACACCGTCCGCCCGTCCACGGCCACGGAGTTCGCGTACGTGCCGGGGACCGACGACATCGTCCACGTGAACGGCGACAGGGTGGTCAGGTGGAACGTGGTCGAGCGGACCGAGGTCGCGTCGTTCGACCTGTCCGAGCACGCGGAACGGGAGTACGAGGACCTGATCGTCATCGCGCTCTCCCTGGACCCCGTGAGCGAACGCGTGTTCATCGCCTGGGGCGGGAGCGTCGACGGTGAAAGCCGGCTCCAGAGCGACGTCTGGGACATGGCCACGGGCGAGGACGTCCTCCCGGAGGACGCCCCCTCGCCCTACCGGGTGGCCTTCCACCCCGACGGCGGTCCGATCGCCGCCGTCGTCGAGTACAGCGTGGTCCTGCTCGACCCCGACACCTTCGAGGAGGTGGACGTCCTCATCCCCTGAGCCGCGGGATACGGGTCAGCCCGTCATGCGGGCGACGAGGTCGAACAGGCCCATACCCCAGGCGAAGACACCGGACATGGCGATGACGACCAGGATCTCCGTCCAGTTGAGGAGGCGGCGCAGCGACGCGCGCGGCACGTCGGTGAGGCGCACCCAGCTCAGCGACGCCAGGACGACACCGGCCGACAGGGCCACCACCGGCAGCCACGGTGCGAGGAACCCGTACTCGGACACCGCCGCGAACCCGGTCGCCCCGAACCCCAGCACCCCCGCCAGGCGCAGCGGCAGCACGTGCCGGATCCGGTCGAACAGACGCGAGCGCAGCACCAGCAGCGTCGACAGCAGCCCGCACAGCAGCAGGTCGGGCAGCCCTCCGGCCGTCATCGCCAACAGGACCACGGTGCCTCCCCCGGCGACGGACGCGCCCGTCACGAGGCCCAGGAGCAGCCGGTCGCTGTTGGTGAAGGTGTCCTCGAACCGCTCCGTGGCGACCTGCCCCGAACGCCCCACCTCGTAGTCGAGCCCCGACAGCCCGCCCATCACCATCGCCACCCGGGGGAGCGCGCCCACGCACAGGGCCAGGGCGATGGCCATCGACCGCGCCCCGTACACGGGGGACACGAAGATGCCCACCACGACCAGCACGGCGGCGACCAGCGCGACCACGCCCGCGCCGGCGATGTAGGGCAGGCCGGTCTCGTGCAGCGCCCAGCCGACCGCCGCCACGAGCAGCGCGCCCACCAGGGCGAACGCCAACGTCACCAGGGGTTCGGAACGGGTGACCAGCCCGGCGGCGGTCGCCGCCGTCACCCCGCCCCACACACAGGAGGCGGCGAACAGGACGTGCGCGACGGCGGGCAGCGGCCGGCGGGCGGCCGCCACCATCGCCCCGATGGAGAACAGGGTGCCCAGCACCGCCACCGCCAGGTGCCACGACGACGGGTACAGGCGCATCGCCGCCCCGAGCACGGCCAACGGCCCGATCGCGGCGACCAGCAGCCCGAAGGCGAACGTGGTGGTGGGGTTCCAGATCAGCGCCGTCCCGTCGACGCGGTCCTCCACCGCGCCGCGCACGTCGTCCACGTGCGCCGGCCGGCCCGGGGCGGTGCGCCGTTCCAGCAACAGCACGTCGCCGTCGTGGATCCCGGCGCCCTCCAGGGGCTCGTCCGGGTGGACGGGGGCGCCGTCGACCGTCGTGAGCGTCCAGGCCGCCGGCTCCAACGCCTCGGTATCGGGGGCGCACACCTCGACGATGCGGGGCATCAGCGCGGCCACGGGCACCGTTCCCGGCAGCGCCAGATCGGCCCAGCGCTCGGGACCGGTCACGGTGACCCGGCAGTATCCACTCACACCTATCGTTCCTTCGTCGTCGCGGCCCTGACGCCGCTTCTGCGACGTCATGACCGTTCGGGGGTGGGACTGACGTGAAATTAGGCGATTCGCCGCGTTCGCGAGATCATGCCCAAGGCACGCCCTAGCGTAGTCACCCAGACACCAGCCCCCTGTAGGTGGACGGAAGAGAGGTGCCCGTGGCGACGAGGACCGTCCCCCGGCCGGCGCGCAGCACTCCCCCCGCTCCCGGGACGTCTCCGCTGGTCATCGCGGCTCCGCCGCAGATGCCGGAGAACGCTCCGGCGTCGAGTTCCGGCGCGATGATCATCATGCCGATCATCACCGGATCGGGTTCGCTGCTGATGTCCATCACGATGGGGCACCGGCCGCTCATGGCGGTCGCCGGTGTGATGATCATGCTCGCCAGCGTGGTCGTGGGCATCATCATGTTCGTCGCGCAGCACAACGGTCCCCGCAAGCGCATCCGGGAGCAGCGCGAACGCTACCTCGACTACCTCGACCAGTTGCGCGAGATCGTCCGGGACGTCGCCTCGACCCAGCGGGCCGACAACGCCTTCCGGCACCCCTCCCCCGACCTGCTCACCGAACCGGCCAGGTCGCGCGCCCGCCGGTGGGAGCGGCGCGCGACCGACCCCGACTTCCTGGACGTGCGCGTCGGCTCCGGCACCCGGCCCCTGGCCCGACGGCTCAAGCTCAAGGTCGACACCTCCTCGCCGCTGATCGTCTACGACCCCGTCTGCCAGGGCGCCGCCGACCAGCTCATCGAGCTGTACGCGGACGTACCGGAGATGCCCCTGGTGCTGCCGCTGAGCGAGTACGGGGTGATCTCCGTGGTCGGCGACCGCACCGCCGGACGGTCCCTGGCCCGCTCGCTGCTGGCCCAGCTGACGGTGTTCCACTCCCCGCACGACCTGCGCGTGGGCGTGATCCGCGACGGCCGGCTGCGCGACCGATGGGAGTGGCTCAAGTGGCTGCCGCACAACACCTTCGACGACGCCGTGGACGGACCCATGCCCGCCCGGTTCGTCGCCGGGAACACCGTGCAGGCCGCCCAGCTCCTCTCCGAGGAGATCGAGCGCCGCACCGTGGACCTCCAGCGCCGACGCGGCCGACCGCCGGGCCCGGGCACGCAGCGGCTCGTGATCGTCCTGGACGGGGAGCACCAGTCCACGCTGTCCGGCCTGGCCGCCGAACCCCCCGTGCCGTCCCTGTCCGACCTGGGCATCCACATCATCGCCCTGGTCTCCGACAAGCGCGAGGAGCCCGAGTCGGTCGACCTGCGCCTGCGCGTGGAGGCCGACGGCACCCTCACCCAGGACACCTCCGCCCGCGCCGACGACGAGGTGCCCGCCCACCCTCCCATCGAGGGGAAGGCGGACCGAGCCGACGTCGCCCACCTCACCACCCTGGCCCGGGTCATGGCCCCCTACGGCATCACGGCCGCCGACGGCGACGACGCCATGCACTCCACCGTCGGCCTGCCCGAGATCCTGGGCGTGCCCGACGTCGCCCACCTGGACACCCGGCGCACCTGGGGCAAGCGCAGCACCGGCGACTACCTGCGGGTCCCCATCGGCATCGGCCCCAGCGGCAACACCGTGCTGCTGGACCTGAAGGAATCGGCGTTCGGCGGCATGGGCCCGCACGGCCTGGTGGTCGGCGCGACCGGTTCGGGCAAGTCCGAGATGCTGCGCACCATGGTGGCGTCCCTGGTCATCAACCACTCGCCGGAGCACCTGGCGCTGCTGCTGGTCGACTTCAAGGGCGGCGCGACCTTCGCCGACACCGACCGGTTGCCGCACAGCGCCGGGCTCATCACCAACCTCGCCGACGACGACTCCCTGGTGGCCCGGTTCCGCGAGGCCACCTTCGGCGAGCTGGTGCGGCGCCAGCAGATCCTCAAGGACGCCGGGAACCTGCCCAACCTGCACGCCTACGAGGCGGCGCGGGAGAACGACCCGACGCTGGAACCGCTACCGCACCTGCTCATCATCATCGACGAGTTCTCCGAGCTGCTGACCGCGCACCCCGACTTCGCGGAGCTGTTCGTGGCGATCGGCCGCATCGGCCGCTCCATCGGCGTGCACCTGCTGCTGGCCACCCAGCGCCTGGAGTCCGGCAAGATCAAGGGCCTGGAGTCGCACCTGTCCTACCGCGTGGGCCTGCGGACCTTCTCCGAGGCGGAGAGCCGCGAGGCGATCGGCGTGGGCGACGCCTACCACCTGCCGCCCGAGCCCGGATCCGGGTACCTGAAGGTGGACACCTCCGTGTTCGAGCGGTTCAAGGCCGCGATGGTGTCGGGCCCCTACGAGCCGCCCGCGCGGGAGGAGAAGGACGAGCACGAACCCGTCCTGCCGCTGCTGTCCTACAACGGCCTGGACAAGGTCACCGGGGCCGGGTCGCTGGTGGACTCCCTCATCGGTTCGCTCAAGGGCCGCCGGGAGGGACCCAGGGAGGAGAAGCGCACCATCCTCCAGATCATCGTGGACCGGCTGGTCGCCTCCGGCGCCGCGTCGGTGCGGCCGGTGTGGCTGCCGCCGCTGCCCGAGTGCCTCACCCTCGACGCCGTCCTCACCGAACTCGGCGAGGACGACCTGGAGGGGCCGGGCGTGGAGCCGCCGGCGGCGGAGATGCGCGCCGTGTTCGGGTTCACCGACATCCCCCGCGAGCAGCGGACCGTGCCCGCCACCCTGGACTTCACCGGCGGCGAGGGCAACGTCGTGATCCTGGGCGGACCCCAGTCCGGCAAGTCGACGATGCTGCGGACCCTGGTGGCGTCCCTGGCCTGGCGCTACCCGCCGGGCCGGGTCGGCGTGTACGCCATCGACTTCGGCGGCGGCGGGCTCCAGGCCCTGGACGGGCTGCCGCACGTGGCCGGCGTGGCGGGCCGGTCCGACCCGGAGAAGGTGCAGCGGGTCCTGGTGGACATGCGCGCCCAGCTGGACCGGCGCCAGCGGGCGTTCCGCACGTACAAGCTGGACTCCCCCGCCGCCCTCCGCCAGGCCCGCGCCGACGGGCGGGTCCCGGAGAGCGTCGCGGGCGACCTGTTCCTGCTCATCGACGGGTGGTCGTCGGTGCGGGACACCTTCGACGAGGCCGACGAGTTCCTCATGGACATCGCCACCCGGGGGCCGTCCCTGGGCGTGCACACGATCCTCACCGGAGCCGCCTCCTCCCAGGTGCGCTCCCGGCTCCAGGCCCTGTTCGGCGGCCGGTTCGAGCTGCGGCTGAGCGACCCGATGGACTCGGGGATCGGCCGCAAGATCGCCGACGAGGTGCCCAAGGACACCCCGGGGCGCGGTCTGAACTCCGACGAGAACCACACCCACGTGGCGCTGCCCCGGGTGGACGGCTCCGCCACCGACGCCGACCTGTCCGACGGGCTGGCCGACCTCATCGCCCGTGTCGCCGAGCGCTGGCCCCAGAAGGCGGTGCAGGGCGTCAAGACCCTGCCCGCCCGGGTCGAACTGGACGAGCTGCTCCAAGGACGCCGGGCGCCCCGGGGCCGACGGCTCGAACTGGTGCTGGGCATGGCCGAGAGCACCCTGGCACCGGCCACCACCGACCTCACCCGCGACCCGCACCTGGTGGTGTTCGGCGACCCGCAGAGCGGCAAGAGCACCCTGCTGCGCGGGCTGGTCAAGCAGATCATGCGACGGCCGGCGAAGGAGATCGGCATCGTCATGGTGGACTTCCGGCGCAGCCACCTGGAGCTGGTGCCGGAGGAGTACCTGCTGGCGTACTGCACCAGCGCGGAGCAGACCAACGCGGTCGCCAAGAACCTCGCCGGGTCGCTCAAGGAGCGCCTGCCGGGACCGGACGTCACGCCCAAGCAGCTGCGCGAACGCAGCTGGTGGAAGGGCCTGGACCTGTACGTCGTCGTGGACGACATGGACATGACGGGGTCCCGCGCCAACCCGCTGGGGCCGCTGGCGCCGTTCATCCCGCAGGGCGCCGACCTGGGGCTGCACGTGATCGCGGCCCGCCGCACGGGCGGCGCGGCCCGCGCCATGTTCGAACCGGTGCTCCAGGCGCTCAACGACATGGCCTCGCCGGGCGTGCTCTTCTCCGGCGACCGCATGGAGGGCCGTCTGTCCAACGGCACGGCCTCCCGCCAGCTGCCCCAGGGCCGCGCCCTCCTCGCCCGCCGAGGCCAGCGCCCCGACCTCCTCCAGGTCGGCTGGAGCGAACCCCCCGCCTGACGGGTGCGCGGAGGGCCGCGGCCCTCCGCGCACGAGCCGCGGTCTCCGCGCCGCTCAGGAACCGACGAGGCGTCCGCTCTCGCGGTCGACACGGTCGGCGATGCCCTCCCCGGAACCCCCCGGGAATCGAACGTGTCCTCGACGGACGTGGCGATCCTCTCGGCACCGTCTTCTCGGATGCACCGATCCGACGTGGCGGACCGACCGCCGCCACGGCCCCTACGGCGGGGCGGTCACCCGTGGGGACGGGTGGCCGATTCCGGCCACTTCGTCTCACCGGAGCCGGTACGTCACCTCGTACGCTCGGGAACCCGGTTCCACCACGCCGCCCCCGACGACGTTCTGTGACCTTTCGAACCGTAATCTTCCCTTGGGCATCCCACCTCCCGCACGCCCCGACCCCGGCACCGCTCCCCCGAAAGGCAGTCCTCCATGCGGCGCACACTCGCACTGGCCTCGACCGTGTGCCTGCTCGCGCTCACCGCGTGCACCGGCACCGCGGACGACACCGTCGAGAGCGTGCCCGACACCGTCGAGGACCTCGCCGAGGAGGGGCCCACCGGGCTGGCCCTGGTCCACCGCGGCTACGAGGGCGGCGACCCCGAGACCGACCAGGTCCTGGTGTTCCACGACGCCGTCACCGGACAGCCCCTGCACCGCTTCGACCTCCCCGACGGGTCCGTCGACCCCATGGCCACCGAGCCGCCGGTGCACGCCCGCTTCTCCGAGGACTGGGCGTTCTTCGTGTACGCCACCCGCGAGCCCAACGCCGTCCACATCGCCGTCCTCACCGACTCCGAGGAGACGCCGCCGACCGCCGAACCCGCCGAGGGAGAGAAGCCGTCCGCGTTCTTCTACCTACCGGTGGAGAGCATCGCCCCGCCCGCCGGCGAGGTGCTGTCCGACCCGGTCGTGCACGGCGACCGGCTGTGGTTCGTCTCCGACGACCCACAGGACGCCAACCCGCCCCGGGTGCTGTCGGTACCCCTGTCGGCCCCCTCCGGCACCCCCAACCAGGAGGGGTCCCTGCCGCTCGGCGAGAACCGGCGCCCCAGCGACTGGTCGCTCACCCCGGAGGGCGCCCTGCACATCCGCGACAGCGTGCAGACCCGCCAGGTCGGCGGTGGCGGGAACCTGGTGGTACGGCAGACGGGGGACAGTGTCGTCAACGCCACGCTGAGCATCGACGGGGGCCAGTGGCAGAGCTTCGACGACGCGCCCGTGTGGGGCGCGGGGACCGCCCTGCTGCGGTCGGACGGCTCGGGCGGTGAGCCCCCGAAGGGCGCCTACCTGGTGACCGTCGACGCCCAGGGGCACACCGCCACCAGGATCCTGGAGAACGCCGACGGACCGGTGGCGCAGTACGCGCTGCCCGCCGAACGCGACGCCGTCCTGGCGCAGACCCCCACCGCCTGGTTCCGGGTCGACCTCGACGAGAACGGCACGGTGACCGGCACCGAGGAGCTCTTCCCCCGCTTCCACGACTCCTCCATGGACGGGTGGCCGCTGGCCGTGCGCTGGGTGCGCACACCGGTCGCCATCGAATCCCCGAGTCCCACCGAGTAAAGGAGATTCCAGCGAGCGATCCCACGTTGACCCTGAGGCACCATCGTTACTATCGTCCGTAATATCCCCTCCTTTCTCACGGTGGCGCGAAATCCACCCGAGAGGAACCCCCGAGAACCCCTGGAAAGGCCCTGATGTCGCACGTCGGTATTGAGAACCACGATGCCCTCTCCACCGGTGGAGAACGGCTCGGACAGGAATCGGACAACCTCCGCACCCAGATGTCGCAGCTCATCGACGACATGAGCCAGGACGCCAACGTCCTGCAAGGCCAGGCGCTCGCCGACTTCAACACCGCGAAGCAGTCGCTGTCCGACCGCTTCGAGGAGCTCATGACCTGGTGCGGCCAGAACGGCATCAAGTTGAACGAGGGCCAGACCCAGTTCAACCTCACCGACCAGGAATCGAGTGACGTCCTCGGTCAGTCCGCCAGCGACCTCGGCGGCATCTCCCGACCGATCAACGCCTGACCCCCACTTCTCCTTTTCCAGAAAGGGCGGCCCCCATGGGAGCTTCCAACTACGACGTCTACGGTGACGTCGCCGGTATTCAGGGTCTCGCCGAGGACCAGCAGGCGCACCTCGGTCGGTTCACCGCGATCATGAGCCAGATCAACGAGCAGTCGGAGTCCACCGTCAGCAAGTGGGAGGGGTCCGGTAGCCCGCAGTTCCAGAGCAAGGCGCAGGAGTTCGACACCCACTTCTCCGAGGTGAACTCGGCGTTCGCGACGCTGATCGCCGCGACCAGCGACACCGCGGACAACTACGGCAAGCTCACCCGTTACCTGGACGGTCTGTTCTAGTAGGCTCTGCGACGATGTCCACCCCATCCCCGGCTCCCCCGGCCGACCCGGAACCGCAGCTGCCCGAGGCGTTCCATTACACGCCCAACGAGGAGAAGTACGTCCTCCAGGCGGACGCGCTGCGGCACCGCCAGCTGCGGTCGGCCCTGCTGTACGGATCCAGCCGCTACTGGCGGCGACGCCAGCAGGTGTGGCCCGCGGTGATCGGCGGACTGATCCTCGTCGCGTTGATCTGCGGCGTCATCGCCCTCGTCGGGGCCTTCGGCAAACAGCAGGAGGTCAACTCCGAACGCGGATGGGGCATGAACGGCCAGGAGACGTCCGCGCGGCCCTGACCCGCCGCCACCACCACGAAACACCTTCAGGGGGTCCCTCATGTCCGCATGGGCGCCCGGGTACGAAACGCCGGTCCTGTTGACGCAGGGGCGACGGGCCCGCATCGTGCGCGCGACCCGGTCCACCAGTGGGGCCGACGTCGTGCTGAAGGTGTTGTCCCCGCGGTGGGGACGTGCCGAGCTCGAACGGCTGCGGGACCTGAGCGGGGTGCCGGGGGTGGTGCCGCTGCTGGACGCGGGGAGCACCTCCGACGGGAACATGTTCGTGGCCCTGCCGTTCTACTCGGACGGTTCGTTCGCGGAGCTGTTGGCGGGCAAGGGACCGGCGCCGATCCACGAGGCGGCGGCGGTGGCGCGCAGCGTCGCGAGCGCGCTGGAGGCGATGCACCAGCGCGGATGGGTGCACGGTGACGTGTGCCCGGGGAACGTGCTGCGAGCGGGCCGGACACCGGTGTTGACGGGGTTCGGCGCGGTCCACCGTACGGGCGAGGCCCCGCCGCCGCCCGATCCGACCTCGGAGTCGTTCCTGCACGCGCCCCCGGAGTCGCTGCGCGGCGAACCCCCCACCCCGGCGTCGGACGTGTACCGGCTGGCGTCCACGGTGTGGACGCTCTTGGTGGGACGGCCCCCGTTCGCCGACGGCCCGTTCGACCCCCGCGCCCACACCGAACGCGTACTCACCCAGGAGGTCGGCCCGGTCCCGCGTCAGGACGTGTCGCGCAAGCTCCGGGGCGTGCTCACCCGGGCGCTGGCCAAGGACCCGCAGGAGCGCTACCCGAGCGCGGCGGCCTTCGCCAACGCCTTCGAGCAGGCCCGCACCGCGCAGAGCACCTCCACGGGCGCGGGCGCCTCGGGAGCACACGCGCCGACCCCCTCCGGGGGGCGGCCCTCGGCCGCGAGGGCCCCCGAAGGCCGCCACGGCCCCACCGGGCCGGAAGGCGCCTCCGCACAGCCGGGGACCGCGTCCTCCGGCCCGTACCCGGCGTACGCCCCCTCCGGGGGACAGCCCCCGGCCACCACATGGGGACCCGGCGCGCCCACGCCGAAGGATCCGGGCACGCCCTCCCCGTCCGGAGCCCACGCACCACAGACCACGCACGCACCGGGGAACACGCCGGCTCAGCCCCTCGGCACGACCCCCTCCGGCCCGTACCCGGTGTACGGTCCTTCCGACGCCCGGCCCTCGGCGGGCTCCGGGGAAGCGGCCGACCATCGGGCGGCCACCGGTCCGCGCACACCGCCGGCCACGGGAACGCCCGGAATCGCACCGGTCCCCTCGGGAGCGCGACCGTCCGCGTCCGCGTGGGTCCCCGAAGGCCACCCCGCCCCGCACACACCGACAGGCCCGGGTACGCCCGCGCACCCCGCAGCCGCGCCCTCCGGTCCACACCCGGCCCACACGCCCTCCGGAGCACAGCCCCCGGCCACCGCCCGGGGGCCCGGCGGCGCCCCGGCCGGACCCCGGCCGCCGCAGGACGTCCGGAAGTCCGGCGACACCGGCACGCCTCGGCCCGGGTCGACCGCCCCGCCCGGGGCGTACCCGGTGCCGCTCCGCGCACGGGGAACCGGCCTGGAGGGCAGTCGGTCGCCCGCCCTCGACGCGGGCGGCACCGCCGAGATCATGATGGCCAAGTTGCGCGGCGAGGAGATCTCCCCGCTGCGCGCCTGGTCACGGCTGGAAGGGTGGACCGGCGACACCGAATCCGCCTTCCTCCCCATCGACGAGGTCAAGCAGGAGGAGGCCGCCGACCGGGACTTCACCCACGTCCCCGCGCCCCCCGCCCGGTGGCGACGGCACCTGCACATCGTCGTCTCCGTCTGCGGCATCCTCCTGCTCACCACCGTCTCCGGGGTGTTCGCCGCCGCCTCACCGCAGGCACCGGTGGAGGCGGCCGCCGCGGAGCCCTCCCCCGAGCCGCAGGCCCCCGAGCCCGCCGCCGACGAGATCGTCTCCCCCAGCGCCCCGCCCGAGGTGGCCGCCCCCTCCGGTGTCGCGCTCCAGGACAACCTCGGCAACGTGCTGTTGACCTGGACCGACAACAGCGGCGGCACCGCCTCGTTCTTCGTACTGGGCGGCCTCAGCGGCCACGACCCCGTGACGGTCGCCCGCACCGGCCCCGGCGTGGTGTCCGCCCAGGTCATCACCGAGGACACGGTGCTGGAGTACTGCTTCACCGTCATCGCCGTCGAGGGCTCCTCCGCCCCCGCCGCCGAGGTGTGCACCACCCGGGGGCAGGCGCGGGCCGAGGCCGAGCGAGAGGCCGAGGAGGAGGCGGAGCGCGAACGCGAGGAGGAGGAAGCCGAGGAGGAGGAAGCCGAACCCTCTCCCGCGCCCTCCCCCGGCGACTGAGTTCAGCGCAGCGCGACGACCCGCCAGGTCCCCTTGTGCCGCCCGGTGTCCTCCGTGACCAGGATCGCTCCCGGCACCCGGACGATCACCGGACCGTCCCGGTAGGCATGGGATTCGTCCCCCGGCCACGGCTCCCCCGCGGACAGGTCCACCGGGATGCGCCGTACCCCTCCGTCCCAGGCGAGGACCTCCACGGTCACCGGCCCGCGCGCGTGTTCGGCCCCTTCAAGGAAGTGGACGCGCAGCACCCCGTCGGACAGCGCCCACCCCCGGTGGGTCTCCCGTTCCCCCGGGCGGGCCGGGGCGGTCACCTCCTCGCGGACGGTGCCGTCGAAGCCCACGTACCGGTATTCGACCACTTCGCCGTCGAGCCCGTGGTCCACGTACCCGTCCTCCCCGAACCAGACCCGTCGCCGTTCCCGGTCGTGGAGGAAGGTCCCCGCCCGTTCCGCCCCCGAGGCCGGTTCCAGCAGTTGGTGGATCAACCGCCCGTCCGTGTCGGTGTAGGGCATCTCCAGCAGCAGTACCGAGTCGTCGGGTGAGACGGTGAGTGCGGCATCGGCCGCCGTGGCGTCGGTGTACGCGTACTCCCGCTCCCACAGGACCCGCCCGGTGTCCGGTTCGAGCGCGACCGCGAGCACGGTGTACTCCTCGTGTGCTCCCTCGTAGGACCCGGCGACGATCACCGCCTCGGGCGTGATCAGCCCGTCGGCGAGGTGGAACCTCGTCGGGTCGGGGATCGGCGCCTCCAGTGCCCGTGACCAGACCGGCGCGCCGTCGTACACCGATTCCGCGGTCACCGTGACCGGGTCCCCGTCGCTCACCGAGATGCGCAGACCGTCACCGAGGTACCCCCGCCGGGCGTCCCCGCCGGGCACCCGGTGCTCACCGACGATCTCCCCGGTACCGGTGGCGAACACCAGCACGTCCTCACCACCGCCCTCGCCCCCGTCTCCGACGGCGTACGAGAGCAGCAGGGTCTCCCGGTCCGGGGTGACGGCCGCGTCGGCGACCCGCCGGTCCCGCGCCCGGTACCGCCAGAGTTCGTCGCCGGTCTCCCCGTCGAGCGCGATCACCCCGTCGTCCACCACCATCAGGGCACCGGAGACCCCGGCCAGAACGTGGTGGAGGCGATGCCCCTCGGGGGTCTCCCATTCCCAGGCGACCTCCGACACGGTGCCGATCGTCTCGGGCCGGGGCGCGTGTCCTTCGACCACGGCATGGTCCACCCGGGCGTCCGCCCAGACCAGCGCGGCGATGACCCCCAGGGCGACGACGGCGGCGGACACGGCGATGATCCATGGGGTCCGAACGGCCACGGGGTCCGCCCTTCGGGGTGTAGGGGAGGGGTGGGCACGAGCGTAGCCCGTGTGATCCCGGTCCTGGCGGGCCACCATCGCCGGGAGTAGGTTGCGAACGGTTTCCCTACCCTTGGAGGCGCCGTGTCGGGCGTGGTCACCGGTTTCGGCGTCATCACCAGCGTCGTCGTCATCGGCTACATGCTCGGTCGGCTCTCCCTCCTGGGCCCCGGCGCGCGGGACGTGCTCAGCGCCCTGGCCTTCTACGTGGCGGGCCCGGCCCTGATGTTCACGATCCTCCTCGACACCGACCTGTCGGTGCTGTGGTCGGGCAAGGTCGTGGTGAGCGTCCTGAGCGTGGCCGTGGTCGTCGCCGTCGTGGTGATCATCGGCCTGGTGCGCCGGTGGGGCGTCTCGCGCACCACGATGTCGGCGCTGACCTCCTCGTACGTGAACGCCGGCAACCTGGGCCTGCCGATCGCCTCCTACGTCCTCGGGGACGCCTCCCTGGTCGCGCCGATCCTGTTGACGCAGATGCTGGTGATGGCCCCGATCGCCGTGACGGTGCTGGACCTGGCCGGTGGCGAGGTGCGGGGCGCGGGCCCGGTGCTGCGCCGCGCCCTGAGCACCCCGATCCGCAACCCGTTGCTGCTGGCGTCCCTGGCGGGGGTGACGGTGTCGGCGGTGGGATGGGATCCGCCGACGCCCTTCCTCGAACCGTTCGGGCTGATCGGCGGGATGGCGGTCCCGGCGATGCTGTTGGCGTTCGGGATCTCCCTGCACGGCTCCGGAATGCCGGGTCGGGGGCCGCACCGGGGGTCGGTGCTGCTGGCGGTGGGGTTGAAGTCGGTGGCGCAACCGCTGGTGGCCTGGGCGCTGGGCGCGCTGTTGTTCGACCTGGCCGGCCCGGACCTGTTCGCGGTGGTGGTGCTGGCGGCCCTGCCGACGGCGCAGAACGTGTTCACCTACGCGCTGCGCTTCCGGGTGGAGGTGGACACGGTGCGCGACGCGGTGTTGATCTCGACGTTCGCCACGGTGCCGGTGCTGTTCGCCGCCACCTTCCTGCTCGGTTGACGAAGGCCCCGCCTCCGCGCGGCGGAGACGGGGCCGGTCCGGGCCGTTCCCGGGAGGTCACTCGGTGAAGGGCACGTCCTCGATCTCGCCGAAGGGACCGGCGCGCAGGGTCAGCGTCTCCACGTCGCGGGGCGGCGCGGGGAACACCGCGACCAGCTGGTAGGTGTTGTCGGGCTGCATCTCGTGGACCTCGTCGGCGAAGCCCGTGTAGCTCTGACCGCCGAAGTTGAGCACCGTCACGTACCTGACCAGGTCGGTGTCGGGCTCCAGGAGCTGGAACCCGCCCAGCGCGCCCTGGCTGAACTCGGTGGGCGCGCCCGGGATGACGGCGTCACCGCCGCCCATGTCGGGCAGGACCGGCTCGTCCCCCGTGTTGGTGAGCGACACCGTGCTGATCACGTAGGCGCCGTCGCGGCGCAGCGGGTGCACGTCCAGGCGCACGTCGCCGTCGGTGGCGGAGGCGACCACCTCGGCGGTGTCGTCCTCCACGAACCCGGCCGGCGGGAAGACGTGCCGTTCGCTGGAACCCAGCAGGCCCTCGTCCCGCCCGGAGGTGGCGCCCTCGTCGGAGCGGTCGACGACGTAGGAGAACTCGACGCGACGGTTGCGGGCGCGCGCCTCCTCGTCGTCGGAGCCGCCCTCCTCGGCGATGAGTTCCTCGGAGCCGCGGCCCTCCACCACGAAGTCATAGCCGGAGCCCAGCTCCTCCTCCAGGACGTCGCGGACGGTCTCGGCCCGCTCCTCCGAGAGCTCCTCGTTGTAGGAGTCGGAGCCGCGCCCGTCGGTGTGTCCGATGACGGTGATCTCGGAGTCGGCGGGGTCGATGTTGCGCTCCACCGAGCGGGCGGCGCTGCGCACGACCTCCTCCGCCTCGTCGGTGAGTTCCACCGAGTCGAAGTCGAACATGACGTCGGCCTTCAGCGCCACGGTCTCGGTGTCGCCCTCCCGGGTGGTGGAGGCGACGTCGGAGTCGACGAAGCTCTCCTGTTCGCCGATCCACTCCTCGGCCCCGGGGTCGGGGCGCCGGTTCTCGAACTCGACGATGTCGCCGTACGCGGGTCCCGTGACGACCAGGTCGGGGCCGTTGGGGTTCTCGGGGTCGGGCTGCTCCTCCTCGACGTCCACCACGGGGATGCCGGTCATCGCGCCCAGCCCGCTGCCCACGAACGTGATCTGCCTGATCTGGTCGGGCAGGCGCGGGAAGTAGCGGCGGTACCGGTTGGTGGCGCCCACCTCGACGGGATAGCCGTCGGGGGTCGGGGCGACCGAACCGTAGTAGTAGCCCTCCTCGTCGGTGATCTCCCAGAACGCCCGACCGCTGACCGGGTCGATGAGCGTGTTGGGCATGGACAGGTTGGTGACGATGCCCTGGAAGTGGTCGACGTAGGTGTTCTCGTAGTAGAGGACGGTGTACTCGTCGGTGCGCTCCAGGCCGGTGATGGCGAAGCGCAAAGTGGAGTCCTGCCCGTTGTCCTGGAAGATCTGGCCTTCACGGGTGTAGGGGAAGGCCAGGTCGGTCGGTTCGGGGCGGGGGTCCACCTCCTCTTCGGTGGGTTCCTCGACGACGGGTGTCTCGCGTCCGCCCGTGAGGTCGAGGACGATGCCGCAACCGGTCAGCAGGAGTGCCGACGCGGTCACCGACGCGCAGACGGCCACGGCCCGCGCCGGAGCGATGGCGGGTGGTGAGGTCATGGGGGATGACTCCTCGGCTCGATCGTTCCCGATACCTCGTGAGACACCGGCGGCACGGTGTCGGTTCCGTGAAGGGGAGGTCGCTTCGGACGGTCGCCGGGCGGATCGCCCGGACGGAGCGGGTGTCGGCCCCCATCGGGGGTGGGGTGAGTACCACCATGCTTCGACCTGTTGGCATCCGTGTTCCCGTCGTTTCCGGGACATAGGTTCTGAAAGGACATCCACCCCCCACGAAGAGAGAACCGATGCCCGGTCTCATGACGCGCCTCGTCTCACCGGCGGCGGCCGCGTTCGTGCTCGCGATCCCGATCGCGGCCGCTCCGGCCTCCGCCGATCCGACCGGAGTCCCCACACCCGCGGTCTCGGCCGCCGCCACGCCGTTGACCGTGGAGAGCGCCGGCGAGTTCACCGAAACCCGGGTCGCCGAACTCCTGGAGGAGTACGGGGCGCCGGGGGTGGCGGTGACGATCGTCACCGACGACGGGCCGATCGCCACGGTCGCCCACGGTCACGCCGACCTGGCGGAGGGGTCGCCGTTGGACCCGGCGGTGCACGTGTTCCCGACGGCGTCGGTGGCCAAGTCGTTCACCGCCGCCGCCGTGCTCACGATGGTGGAGGAGGGTCGACTGGACCTGACCGAGGACGTGAACACCTACCTTCCGGAGGACGTGCGGCTGCCGGGGGAGACCATCACCCTGCACGACCTGCTCACCCACACCCCGGGGTTCGCGGAGATGCTGGAACGCCTGGGCGGGGACGAGGGGGGCGAACTCGGTGAGGCCGTCCGCACGGCGGTCCCGGAGCCGCTGTTCGCGCCGGGCGAGTACACGGCCTACTCCAACTACGGGCTGGCGCTGGCTGGGTACATCGTGCAGGAGGTGTCGGGGGTCCCCTTCGAGGAGTACGCGCGCCTGCACGTGTTCGAGCCGCTGGGGATGGAGGACACGGCGTTCACGCAGATCCCGGACGCCCGCGCCGAGCGGCCGGTGGTGACCCCGCACCTGGTGGACGGCACCCCGGCGGAGGACCTGTACATCATGGACGTGCCCGCGGGCGCGGCGGTGACCACCGTCGACGACATGGCCCGGTTCATGACGGCCCTGCTGGACGAGGGGCGCGTCGACGGGGAGGAGGCGCTGCCCGCCGGCGTGGTCGAGGCGATGCTCGGCCGGCAGGAGGAGATGCACCCCGCCACCACGGGGATGGGTTACGGGACCTACCAGTGGCGGACCGGGGACTCACCGGCCTTCGGGCACGGGGGCGACCTGCCCGGGATCCACACGGGGTACGTGGTCGTGCCGGAGATCGGCGCGGGCGTGTTCGTGGCGGTGAACGGGGACGACGCGGCGCAGGGGGACCCGTTCCTGGACCTGCGGATGGCCGTGGTCACCGAGTTCCTGGAGACGTTCGCGCCGCAGGAGCCGCCCACGGGGGCGGCGGATCCCGCTGCCGACCTGAGCGCGTTCGAGGGGACGTACGTGACCTCCAGGCGGCCGGTGTCGGGGCCGGCGAAGCTGGTGACGCTGTTCGACAACGTGACGGTGAGCGACGCGGGTGACGGCACCCTGTCGGTGATCGGGGAGTTCGCGGCGGACGAGCGGTGGCTGCCGGTGTCGGTGGACGAGGGGGTGTTCGTCGCCGAGAACGGCACGGACGTCCTCGGTTTCGTGGAACGCGACGGGCACATGGTCGCCGTGGCCTTCGACGCGAATCCGACCAACGTGTACACCCGCACGGGTGCCCTGGGGACTCCGGCGACCCACCTGCTCATCGCGGGTGCGGGGCTGCTGGTGCTGTTGACGGTGCTGATCCCGGTGCAGCGGTCGGGGAACGGGTTCACCCTGGCGACGCGGGTGACGTTGACGGCGACGGCGCTGGCGGCGTTCACGGGGGTGGGGTTGTTGGTCTACGGGATCATGGACCTGCACCGGGCCCAGATCTGGTTGATCGAGAGGTCGCCGGCGTTGACGGTGCCGCTGACGGTGGCGGGGGTGCTGGCGCTGGTGTCGACGGTGCTCGTCGGGGTGTGTTTGGCGCGGGGGTGGCTGCGTCCGTTCTCTCGGGTCCACCTGTCGTTGGCGGCCCTGGCGGGGCTGGCGGTGACGGCGATCGGGCTGGTGTACGGGTTGGTCATCTCGCCGATCTGACCGGGCCGACCGGTGGGGCGGTGGGGCGGTGGGGCGGTGGGGTGTTGGTCCGGGGTCGGGAAACCTCAGGTGTCCGCACCGACACGCCGGGGAACAATCAGGGTTGCGGGTCCGTCCCCCTCCCCCTTGAGGGGCGGGCCCCATCTCGCGGTCGGGGCCGGTGCGCACAGCGCACCGGCCCTCTGTGTTCCGTTCGCATGTGGGGGTCGGGTGAGCTGACCGTGCACGTACCCGAGGGCATGTGACCATCCCCGCGTGCGCGGGGAGCAGATGGGGTACCGGCACGGGTGGATCGAGGACCTGGGACCATCCCCGCGTGCGCGGGGAGCACATCACGGCGCTTGAGAAGTCGCTCGGCCACCCGGGACCATCCCCGCGTGTGCGGGGAGCACGGCCCGGGACCGGGACCTGACCGCGATGGTGCGGGGACCATCCCCGCGTGTGCGGGGAGCACGGGGCGAGCGGGTCCCCGAACCCGTTCACCGAGGGACCATCCCCGCGTGTGCGGGGAGCACTGGCGCCACCCGGGCGGCCATTGGCACTGGCTGGGACCATCCCCGCGTGTGCGGGGAGCACAGGGACCGCAGCAGGCACCCGTGGGCGGAGGGGGGACCATCCCCGCGTGTGCGGGGAGCACACCCCCGCCGCGTGCCACATCGAGTGGGGCGAGGGACCATCCCCGCGTGTGCGGGGAGCACTCATCTCCTCCTGGGTGGCCTGGGCGCCGCCGGGGACCATCCCCGCGTGTGCGGGGAGCACCTCCCGCTCCCGTCCGGGCGGGAGGACCCTGCGGGACCATCCCCGCGTGTGCGGGGAGCACATCAGCGCGGTCGTGCCCGGTTCGTCGACCAGGGGACCATCCCCGCGTGTGCGGGGAGCACGATCCCGGCGATCACCTGGGCCACCCGGATCCAGGACCATCCCCGCGTGTGCGGGGAGCACGGCGAGGATGCCGAGCGTGATGGTCATCGGTGGGGACCATCCCCGCGTGTGCGGGGAGCACTGGTTCATCATCCGCTTCCCCTCCGACATCCTGGGACCATCCCCGCGTGTGCGGGGAGCACAACGTCCTTGGCGAGGTGATCGCGCGCGCCCGGGGACCATCCCCGCGTGTGCGGGGAGCACTTGATCATGTTCGCGCCGTCCTTGGCCAGGTCGGGACCATCCCCGCGTGTGCGGGGAGCACGCTCACGTTGACGTGCTCCCGGACACCCGCCGGGGACCATCCCCGCGTGTGCGGGGAGCACCGCGTGGGCGGGTAGGACGATGGGCCAGAAGAGGGACCATCCCCGCGTGTGCGGGGAGCACTAATTGAAACCCTGGGACCAAGTTGAGGTCAGGGGACCATCCCCGCGTGTGCGGGGAGCACCACAACCGGGGCGGGGTGCTCTCCCCGGGCTGGGGACCATCCCCGCGTGTGCGGGGAGCACTAATTGAAACCCTGGGACCAAGTTGAGGTCAGGGGACCATCCCCGCGTGTGCGGGGAGCACACCGGTGCGATCCGCGACAAGATCGTGGAGTGGGGACCATCCCCGCGTGTGCGGGGAGCACGACCCGAACGGGCCCTGCCCGTAGAAGCGGTCGGGACCATCCCCGCGTGTGCGGGGAGCACGTGGGCACCGTCCTCGGGGAGGGTGCCGACCCGGGACCATCCCCGCGTGTGCGGGGAGCACATGACGACCCGCTCGTCATAGGCGAGCGTCCGGGGACCATCCCCGCGTGTGCGGGGAGCACTCGCGCTCGGCCTCCATCGCTGCGCGGGCCCGGGGACCATCCCCGCGTGTGCGGGGAGCACGGCCCGACCGCAGTCGTGACCGTGGCCTCCCAGGGACCATCCCCGCGTGTGCGGGGAGCACTCTGCTCTGGCTATGAGGGTCTGGGCATGTCCGGGACCATCCCCGCGTGTGCGGGGAGCACGGTGTCCTGGCTGGCCGGACGCGGTCGATACCGGGACCATCCCCGCGTGTGCGGGGAGCACCCTCACAGCCCGGCGTCCCGCACGGCCGGGTCGGGACCATCCCCGCGTGTGCGGGGAGCACGCCTCCTGGGTGACCTCGTGTCCGGTCATGTCGGGACCATCCCCGCGTGTGCGGGGAGCACATGACCGGTGCGCCGGGCTCGATTGCCAGCCGGGGACCATCCCCGCGTGTGCGGGGAGCACGGGTTGTCGCTGGCGTAGTAGACGGCATCGGTGGGACCATCCCCGCGTGTGCGGGGAGCACTTGGGTCGGATGTTCGTCAAGGTGAATGCCACGGGACCATCCCCGCGTGTGCGGGGAGCACCCCACCTTTTCCACTTGGAATGGGGAACCATTAGGACCATCCCCGCGTGTGCGGGGAGCACCGGCCAGGATCTCCTCGCGCTTGCCGAGGATCGGGACCATCCCCGCGTGTGCGGGGAGCACAGTAAATGACCTGCGAAGATTCCAATGGAAACCAACCGATTTTGCAACTTTCCAAGAAACGGACATATCCCCCAAGGGTTCGCTTGGCCCTCGCAGTCGTTTCTACCTCGTGAAGGCGGGCGTGCGCTATGCCTCTGGTGGGTGGGGCAGAGACCAGAGCAGCCGGTCCGGGGTCTCATGCCACAGGCGATGAAGACCGCTCCGAGCGTCCACCGTCAAACCGAAGCGTTCCACCCCGGGCTCACCCCACGACCGCCACCGCCCCAAGGCCGCGTCGAACTCGTCCACCAGCAGACGAGATCCGCTCTGCTCCACACGCCCGTCCCCGTACAGTCGCGCCCACGATCCACAGCCTGTGGACGCCACCCAGAGATACGACTCCACCGCCCCCGGCTCCACATGCATGCCCATCCGCCACTGCGGAACCAGCAGCGACAGCAGCACCGTCGTTTCCCCTTCCAGCAAAGGCTCACGCGGATCCGCGTCGCGCGACTCCGCCCGGTCCGGTGTCGCCTCCGGGTCCGGGGCCGGCCCCGACACATAGCGCTGACCGCGCGCCCACATGAACGACAGCGTCCCCTCGAAACGCCCTTCTAGCACTCCCGGAGCGACCGCGTCCAGAACCGCGAGCGCCCCGCCCGGCAGCCCCGGATCCGGAGCCCACGGGGCGACGACCCGCCCGCCGTCGACGAGCCGACGCCGCCAGGCCCCTGGAATCCGGGAGAACGTGCAGGTGGCGATGAGCCGATCGAACGCGCCGTCCGGCAGGTCCGCCTCACCGTCCCCCGTGATCACCCCGGGCGCGTACCCCGCCTCACGCAGTGCGGCGCGGGCGACACCGGCCAGGCCCGGGTCGATCTCAACACTGGTCACGTGGTCGTCGCCCACGACTTCCGACAGCAGCGCGGCGTTGAACCCCGTTCCCGTGCCGATTTCGAGCACGTGTCGCCCAGGTTCGCACACCGCCGCCATGAGCATGCGCGCCATCATCGTCGGCGCGGAGGACGAGGAGGTCGGGACGCCCGGTCCGTTCGGGCGGCCGTCGTCTCGCTGGGTGACCAGGGCCTGATCGCTGTAGACGGCGTCCCACCACTCGTCGGGTTCGGTGGCGCGGTCCAGCCGACGACGGTCCTCGGTCCAGAGGAGGTCCGGGAGGAAGAGGT
Organism: Nocardiopsis sp. N85; assembly: GCF_028882275.1. Classification (GTDB taxonomy): domain Bacteria; phylum Actinomycetota; class Actinomycetes; order Streptosporangiales; family Streptosporangiaceae; genus Nocardiopsis; species Nocardiopsis lambiniae. The sequence continues at coordinate 55,335 of NZ_JARBUT010000011.1, read as the reverse complement.
GCCGGGGCACCTTGCCGAACAGCCCGGCGATCCGGTCCGGAACGCCGTTCGTCAGGAGGTCGTCGGCGAGGGACAGGGCCGAGGAGAGGTGGTCCATGTTCTCGGTGTTCCCCATCAGACCTCCCCCGTCCCCTTGCAGCCCGAGCAGGCGATCCAACGGCGGATGGCCTTGCCCGGCGACTGGCCGTCGGTGGTCTCCCACCATCCGCGCTGCCCGTTGCACATGCCGCAGACAGCGGCCGTGGGGGTGGGAAGAAGGACGAGGGCCCGGGTCGGTGCCGGTTCCGGTGCGTCGATGCGAGCGATCCTCATAGCGGAAGCCGCCATGTCGTCTCCTATTCGGAATATCGCGAGGGAGAAAGGCCGTCCGGACGCGCGCACACCTTCGCCCGCGCCCGGACGTGTTGCGGTGGGTGAGGCGGGCGGTCCCCCCGGGAGGGCCGGGTTCCGTCGTGTACGGGACACCGAGCACGCCCCCTGCGGACGGACCGCACGCCCCGGTCATCGCGGCTCGGTGGCGTCCAGGCCGGAAGCGCGCGGTCGCGGAATCGGGGAGGGCGCGGCCTTGGCGCGGGTGCGCAGGCGTTCCTCCAACTGATCAGGGGTGGGCTCGATCTCGGTGCGCCAGTGCGAGGTGCGGTCGTAGGCGGTGGCCATCCACAACGAACCGGTCCAGGCGATCCGATGGGTACGGCCCCAGGTCTTGCGCAGGCGTTCCAGCACGACGCCCGGGGGTTCCCAGGTCTCGCCCCTGGCGTCCTCGTGCGGGCCGGGATGCCCGGTCTCCAGGTGGCAGGTGCTCAACCGGGCCTGATGGTCCAGACGGGATTCGTTACAGAGCGGCGGGATCAACATCCCCCCTCCAAAAACGCGTCCAACCCTGCCAGCGCGAGGACGGGGTCGTCGGTCTCGCGCAACCGGGACAGCGCGTCACGGACCGCCGCCACCACGGCCGGGGCCGGGTCGCCGTTCAGGGCCTCGATGGCCTCGGCCAAAAGGTCGTTCATGTGGATGCCCATCAGGCCACCTCCTGCAACCAGCGGCGCACGACCATGGCGAGCGGGGTCAGGTCACGCCCCCAGTGGACGACGTACATGCGGGCTCGTGCAGCGCGACGGGGCCTGCGCCACCGCAGCGCTTCCAGGGCGAGGTAGCGCGCGGCCACCAGCTCGGAACAGTTCAGGTATCGCGCCATGGCGACTCCTCATGAAAGGGGCCGGATGGGAGGTCCGGCAGCTGTTCAGGTAGTGCCATGTTGCCTCAGTGCATCCAAGGATGCAATATTCACTTCAGAAGAAGTGAGCCGATCTTTCCCGACCAGGGCGACCTAAAGTGAACGGTGCGTAGAATGTCGCAGAAAACGCCACGACGCGTAGAATCGCGGCCACCGACGACCCCGAGGAGCGACGAGTTGGCCGCATCACCGACGCTTCGCAGGCGGCGCTTGTCTCGCCAGCTGCTCACCTTGCGCGCGAACAAGGGCCTGACGGTCGACGCGGTCGCAAAAGAGGCCAAGAAGCGCAGCCCCCAACGCCCCTGGTTGGCCGCGAAGGTCACGCGCATCGAAAACCGCAAGGTTCAGCAGATCAGGGAGGTAGATCTACTCACCCTGCTCGATGTCTACGGGGTGATGGACAAAAGCGAGCGGGAGTCGTTCGTCGACCTGGCCAAGGAGGCCAGCCGATCGGGATGGTGGGTCGGGTACAAAGACGAGTTCGGCGCTGCCGCCTACATCGACCTGGAAAACGAAGCCACGGAGATGCGCACCTACGAACTCGGCTTCGTACCGGGCCTGCTCCAGACTCCTGGGTACGCACGCATGGTCATCGAAGGTAGCGGCGTGACCGATAAGAACGAGGTCTCGCGCCGTGTCGAAGCCCGTATGATGCGACGTTCCATCCTCGATAGGCCCGACGCTCCACGGTTGAACGCGATCGTTGACGAGGCCGCTCTGCACAAGGTCACCGGCACCGTGCTCCATGAGCAGATCCGCCATCTCACCACACCTCGTGAAACCGTTGAGGTTCGAGTGGTTCCGGACCGCGCAGGCCCACACCCTGCTCTGGCCGGCTCCTTCGTTGTCATGGTGTTCCCCCACGACCCGACACTCGTGTACTTGGAGCAATCGCTCAGCGGCCTCTTCCTAGAAGAAGAGCCCGAGATAGAGCACTATGAGAAGGTGTTCGCAGCTGCCCTGGAGTACACCCTCTCCCCTGCCGAGACAGTGGCATTCTTGAAGGACAAGCTGAGCACTGACCAGTAAAGAGACGACGATGACTGAGCGTTCCCACCTCATCTTCCGCAAGTCCTCCTACAGCAGTGGCACCGGCCAGAACTGTGTCGAGGTCGCCGACTTCCCTGGTGGTGCCGCTGTTCGTGACACGCAGAACCGCGAACTGGGACACATCACTTTCTCTGCCGCTGAGTGGACCACCTTGCTCGAAACGATCCGCAACGGCTGATCGAGCAACAGCGAAGGCCCGCCGGTTCGACCGGCGGGCCTTCGCGCGCTGTACCTGAACAGCGTTCCCGGAGCCACTGTATCCCTCTGCGTTGGCTTCGCCCAGCCCAAGATGGACCGGAGACGATCGCCATGAACGTGGCGGACTACGGGTAGACCGGTGGTGCCGAACCGACCCCACCACACCGGCGAGGGGTGGACCATGGCTCTCACCCACGACTCCCGCAAGTCCTCGTACGGCAACCCGAGCGACTGCGTGGAGGTGGCCGGCCTGGCGGGGAACACCCTGGTCCGGGACTCCCGGAACCACGCCACCGGCCACCTCCCCTCACCATCCCCCGAACGGGCCGTCCTCCTCACCACCCCCTCCCCCGAACGGGCCTGACGCCGCAACCCCCCACGACACCGGCACGTCCAACTCCCGACAGGGTCCCCCAGCCGAGCGTCAGGAGCCCTCATGCCCCCGTTCTCCCACCACCGAGGCCCCCGGACGCCGCGATGAGTGCCCGCCGCTACCTCACCGCCGGAATCGCCGCCCTGGTCAGCGGCGGCATGACCGTCGGCGTCGGCCTCTCCGTCAACCAGATCGACCTCAAGCAGTTCGACCAGCGCAGCGTGATCTGGCTCGGTACCGCCCTGGCCCTCGCCACCGGTATGGCGGTGGTGGCCGCGCGTACGGCCGGGGCCCCCACCCCCGCAGACGGCTCCGACACCCGCCCCGCCACCCCCTCGCCCCTCACGCACACGGGTCACGCCGACCGTGAGACCTTCACCCTCACCACGCCCGGTGAACGCCTCCGCATGCGCCTGCTCCACCCCTTCACCCAGGACCCCGGCGAGGTCCTCGGGCTCGTCTCCGGAGTGCTGCTCCTCATCGCCGTCGGCGTTCTCTGGATCGGTCAGAACACCGCACCCGTCCACGACCTCCTCGTCTGGATCGAACGTCGCACGGACGGGACCTCCCCCCGCACGTTGCTCGACTACGCTCCCCTGTTCGTGACCGCGGGTTCACTGCTCTTCGCGCTCACGTGGGTCCTGACCTGGTTCGGCAAGGGCGCACCCGGCGGTCACGACCGGGTCATCATCGACTCCCACGGCATCACCGTCCTGGACCTGCGCCGCGTACGCCGCCCCGACCGCAGCTACTCGGTGGAATGGGCCGACCTGGAAGAAGTCCGGGTATCGCCCACCCGGGAGGGCTCCGCCCACGCCGTGCTCCTCACCTTCGTGGAAGACCGGGAACCCGACCACGAGTGGAGCGAACGCACCGGGGTGACGAACCCGCGCGGTGACGCCCCCATCGCCTTCCTCGTGTCCCCCGACCAACACGACGAACACGGTCACCCCGTACTCCCCCGCCTCCGTAGCGCCCTGGAACGGTTCGGACCGGCCTCCCGCGCCGCCCCCTGAGCGACCCCGGGCCCCGAGCCCTCTGCGCCCCGAGGCCACGCCCCCTGACACGCGCGCGGCCCCCGGGGACGAGTCCCCGAGGGCCGGCATCGCACCGTCAGCCCCGACGGCGCGGTTCGCAGCAGACTACCCCCATGCGAGCGATGTGAGCTCCGGATCCTCCAGCGCCGCGCCGATGTCGCGCAACACCTTCGACCCCAGCTCCCCGTCGACCAGCCGGTGATCGAACGACAACGACAGCGTCGTGACCTTGCGGATCTTCAACTTCCCCTTGTGCACCCACGGCATGTCGCGGATCTGACCGAACGCCAGGATCGCCGCCTCACCCGTGTTGAGAATCGGGGTTCCCGCGTCCACGCCGAACACACCGACGTTGGTGATGGTGATGGTCCCGTTCGACATGTCCGCCGGGCTCACCTTGCCCGACCGCGCCGTGTCCGTCAGCTCCTTGAGCGCCGCCGCCAGCTGCGGCAGCGTCTTGGCGTTGGCGTCCTTGACGTTGGGCACCACCAGGCCGCGCTCGGTCGCGGCGGCGATCCCCAGGTTCACGTAGTCCTTGACCACGATCTCCTGGTTCGCCTCGTCCCACGAGGCGTTGACCTCCGGGTTGCGCTTGATCGCCAGCAGCAGCGCCTTGGCGACCATGAGCAGCGGCGACACCCGCACACCCGCGAAGTCCGGGTGCTCGCGCAGCCGCGCGACGGCCTTCATCGTGCGGGTGACGTCCACCTGGAGGAACTCGGTGACGTGCGGCGCGGTGAACGCGCTGCCCACCATCGCCGCCGCCGTCGCCCTGCGCACGCCCTTGATGGGCACGCGCCGCTCGCGCGCGGACCGGTCCACCGCACCGGCGGTCTCCGGTACCGCGACCGGCGCGGCCTCCGGCGTCGGGGCGTCGACCGGTTCCGGGGCGGTCGTGCCCTGGACGGCCGAGTGAACGTCGTCGCGGGTGATGACCCCGCCCGCACCCGACGGCGTGACCGTCGCCAGGTTCACCCCGAGGTCCTTGGCGAGCTTGCGCACCGGCGGCTTGGCCAACGGCCGCCCCTGGGTCGCCACGGCGGCCGGGGCCACCGCGACAGGCGGGGCCGGCGTCGCGGCGGGCTTGGCGGCCGGGGTCGGCGACACCGGGCCCGGGGCCCCCGGGCGGCGACGCGCCCGCCGCTGGGTGGCGGCGGCCTTCTCGCCGTAGCCCACCAGCGGCTTCTCGCGCACCTCCTCGGCCTCGGCCGGGGCGCCGGACCCGGCGTCCGGGGCGTCGTCGCCGCCGGTGCCGTCGTCCACGGTGATGATCACCGTGCCGACGTCCACCGTCTGCCCCTCCTCGACCAGCAACTCCTTGACCGTGCCCGCGAACGGGCTCGGCAGCTCGACGACCGCCTTGGCGGTCTCGATCTCGCAGATCATCTGGTTGACCTCGATCACGTCACCCGGCTTCACGAACCAGGTGAGGATCTCCGCGTCGACCAGTCCTTCGCCCACGTCGGGCAGTTTGAACGAGTGCACGCCGCCCACGGCGGGGGCGTTCTTCTGAATCGCCATGTCCTTCGGTCTCCCCGATCCCTAGTACGCGAACGCCCGGTCGACCCCGTCCAGAACCCGGTCCAGGTCCGGGAGGTAGTACTCCTCCAGCCGGGACTGCGGGTACGGGGTGTCGAACGCGGCGACCCGGATGACCGGGGACTCCAGGTGGTAGAAGCACGCCTCGGTGACCCGGGCGGCGATCTCCGCGCCCGGCCCGCCGGTGAGGGTGGCCTCGTGCGCGACCACCAGGCGCCCGGTCCGCTTCACGGACTCGAAGACGGTCGGGTAGTCCACGGGGGACAGCGACCGCAGGTCGATGACCTCGATGGAGTGCTCGGTGTCGGCCTCGGCCGCCTGGAGGGCGGTCTTGATCATGGGCCCGTAGGCGAGGAGGGTGACGTCGGTGCCGGGGCGCGCGATCCGGGCCGCGCCCATCGGGGCGGCCTCGGCGATGGTCGCCTCGGTGTCCACCTCGGACTTCTCGTAGTAGCGCCGCTTGGGCTCCAGGAAGATCACCGGGTCATCGCTGCGGACGGCCTGCTGGATCATCCAGTAGGCGTCCACGGCGTTGGCGACGCTGATCACCCGCAGACCGGCGGTGTGCAGGAAGTACGACTCCGGGGACTCGCTGTGGTGCTCGACCGCGCCGATGCCGCCGCCGTAGGGGATGCGCATGACGATGGGAACGCTGAGCTTGCCCGCGGAGCGCCGGCGCATCTTGGCGAGCTGGGTGAAGGTCTGGTTCGCGGCCGGGAAGAAGAACCCGTCGAACTGGATCTCCACCACCGGCCGGTAACCGCGCAGCGCCATGCCGATGGCGGTGCCGACGATGCCGGACTCGGCGAGGGGCGTGTCGATGACCCGGTCGGCCCCGAAGTCCTTGTACAGGCCGTCGGTGACCCGGAAGACGCCGCCGAGCTTGCCGACGTCCTCGCCCATGACGAGGACCTTGGGGTCGTGCTCCATGGCGGCGCGCAGGCCGGCGTTGATGGCCTTGCCGATCGTGAGGTTGGTCATGGCTATCGGGCCCCTTCCGCCTCGAAGGAGGCCAGGTACTCGGCGAACTCGGCGCGCTGCTGGTCGATGTGGACGTTGGGCTCGGCGTACACCTCGTGGAAGATGTCCAGCGGCTCCGGGTCGGGCAGGGCGCGGCACTCGGTGCGCACCCGCTCGCCGAGGGCGTCGGCCTCGGCGTCGACCGAGGCGAAGAACTCCTCGTCGGCCAGGCCGTTGTTCTCCAGGTACCGGCGCACCCGCAGGATCGGGTCCTTGGCCTTCCACTCGTCGAGCTCGGCCGCGTCGCGGTACCGGGTGGGGTCGTCGTTGGTGGTGTGGGCGCCCATGCGGTAGGTGAACGCCTCCACCAGCGTGGGCCCGTTGCCCTCGCGGGCGTTGTCCAGGGCGGCGCGGGTGACGGCGAGCACGGCCAGCACGTCGTTGCCGTCCACGCGGACACCGGGGAAGCCGAAGCCGGCGGCGCGCTTGTAGATGGGCACGCGGGCCTGGCGCTCCAGGGGCTCGGAGATGGCCCACTGGTTGTTCTGGCAGAAGAACACCACGGGGGCGTTGTTCACCGAGGCGAAGTTGAACGCCTCGTTGGTGTCGCCCTGGCTCGTGGCGCCGTCGCCGAAGTAGGTGATGACGGCGGTGCCGTCCTCGCCCACGGCGCCGTCGCGCTGCACGCCCATCGCGTATCCGGTGGCGTGCAGGGCCTGGCTGCCGATGACGATCGTGTACAGGTGGAAGCCCTGTTCGTGGGGGTCCCAGCCACCGTTGGTGACGCCACGGAACATGCCGAGCAGTTCCTTGGGCTCGATACCGCGACACCAGGCGACGGCGTGTTCACGGTAGGAGGGGAAGGCCATGTCGTGCTCGCGCAGGGCGCGGCCGGAGCCGATCTGCGCGGCCTCCTGGCCCAGCAGCGAGGCCCACAGGCCCAGTTCGCCCTGGCGTTGCAGGGAGACGGCCTCACTGTCGACCCGGCGGACCAGTACCAGGTCGCGGTACAGGTCGCGGATCTCGTCCGCGGTGATCTCCAGGGGATAGCCGGGGTGTCCCGTCAGCTCCCCTTCCGGTGTCAGGAGCTGGATGAGCTCCGGTTCCTCGTGCGCGGTGGTGTCCGACACGTCGCTCCTCGGGTGTTCGGGGCCGAATTCGCGTGGGTGAACGCTGATCGGCCGGATCGCCGCGCGCACCCGGGGTGGTGGGTATCGCGCAGACCTCACCATATGGTGACAGAACTCACCATGGCGAGCGCAAGACCTCAGCATCACCTTTTAAGCTGCGCGCCCCATGATCCCCGATGCCGGACAGGTGCGTTTAGCAGGGCTTCCTAGCATGTACAAGGCCTTCCAACGACTTGGGCGGCCCATGGGGACGCCGGTTCGGGAAGAACCCCGGCACGGGGTCGGGAGCGTCCGGCCGCGGAGCGACGGGCGGCCGGGTCCGGCCACGGAGCGTGGCGAAGGGGTCTGTCCGAAAACCCTCTCGGGGCGGCTCTCGGGGTTTCCGGGGCTCGGGGTCTCCGGATTCCGGGGACGACGGGAGCCCGAAGGCGCCGGGGGTCCGGGCTTCGGGACGTCCGGGGGACGGGGCACCCGTGACAGGGGTGCCGGTGTGCGTCGATCGACGACGCGGGGCGGGCCTGCGGCACGGGTTCGGGGTTCCAGCCCTCCCGTCGGGCGCCGGGGCCCATGGCCGTGTCCGACCGATGGGCGCGCGCCCCGGGGGCGTGTCAGCGCTCGGCCGGCACGCGCATGCCGCGTTCGCGGGCGTAGTCGGTGAGCATCTCGCGGAGCTGGCGACGGGCGCGGTGCAGCCGGGACATCACGGTCCCCAACGGGGTGCCCATGCGCTCGGCCACCTCCTTGTAGGCGTAGCCCTCGATGTCGACGAGGTAGATGACCTCCTGGAACTCCTCGGGCAGTCGCGCGAGCGCCTGCTTGATGTCGGAGTCGGGCAGGCGGTCCAGGACCTCGTTCTCGGCCGACCGCATACCCGAGGAGGTGTGCGCCTCGGCGGCGGCGAGCTGCCAGTCCTTGATCTCGTCGGTGGTCTCCTGACGAGGCTCCCGCTGCTTCTTGCGGTAGCTGTTGATGAAGGTGTTGGTCAAGATCCGGTAGAGCCAGGCACGCAGATTGGTGCCGGCGCGGAACTGGTGGAAATTGGCGAAGGCCTTGGCGAACGTCTCTTGAACGAGGTCTTCTGCGTCGGCCGGGTTGCGGGTCATCCGCAGGGCCGTCGGATAGAGCTGGTCGGCGAACGGCGTGACCGCGGTGGCGAAGTCCAGTGACTGCTCCCCGTCGCGGTCCCGCGTGGCGATGCGTTCCATTTCGATAGTCGTCAAGATTCCCCCTCAGGACGACCGGACGATCACTTCCACCCTGTTAGACGCCACCTCGTGTCCTCAATGATGACATCAATCGGAGTGATCCGAGTCACGAACGTACCGAAACACTCGCTTGCAGGGGTCAGCATGCGGTAAAAAACCTCGCTTTCTTCGACACCACGGGGACTTGGGTGCATTCCCGGCATCGGCGGCCCCGAACGCGCTCCCCCAGGGTGACGAAGGACTCATCGACCGCACCGCACCCGTGTGTGCCGTACTCTGGCGTCGCCCGCTCCGAGCAGTACGGAGAGGGGTCCGCCCGGCCGGGGAGCCGCGGCCGGACCGAGGGCGGCACACCCATTTCTCTTGTGGAGGACCCTGTGGCCCGCGTCGTTGTTGACGTCATGCTCAAGCCCGAGATCCTGGACCCGCAGGGTCAGGCGATCGCCGGCGCCTGCTCGCGTCTGGGTTTCGAGGGGATCGAACAGGTCCGCCAGGGCAAGCGCTTCGAGGTCGAGGTCGAGGGCGAGGTGGACGAGGCCAAGATCGCCGACGTCCGTCGCCTGGCCGAGACCCTGCTCGCCAACACCGTCATCGAGGAGTTCCGGGTCCACGTGGCCTCCTGAATCCGGTCGGCGCCGGCCGAACGCCCAGGCGAATAAAGGTCTTTGCCCGAAAGCGTGCCGAGTGTCCGCAGTGCCTGATGTGCCATGAAACGACCGGCGATACCCCATGAGGGAGTCACCGGTCGTTTTACGTACGGCTCCCTCGGGAAGGCTCCTTGAGGCACAGAGCCCATGACCGACAACGGAGCACGAGAGGTGTTATGCATGGACGCCGTCTTCTCGATCTCCCTCCCACGGCGGGCGTACACGGTCGCCGTCGTACGTGACATCCTCGGAACCCTCCTGTCCCGGGCCGGGTTATGCCGAGGCTGCGTCGACGACTTCCTCCTGGCCGCCTCCGAGGCATCCGCCAACGCGATCGAACACGGTGGATCCACCGCGGTCTACCGCATCGACGCCGAGATCGACCCCGACTGGTGCGAGGTACGGATATCCCATACCGGCAGAGCGCCCGATTCCCAGGCGCTCGCGGAGCGCTTCTCCTCGGAACGCCCCCCGCCCCTCCCCGAACTGGACTCAGAATCGGGCAGGGGCATTCTGTTGATGCGACGCCTCATGGACGAGGTGTACTTCGAGGGGGAACCGCGGGTCACCGTACTCCTGCGCAAGCGTCGCACCGGCTGTGACGAGGGAACCGACGATCTCAGGTCCGGGGCCTACCCGGGCGGGGCCGACGCCCGGCTGTCGGTCCGGGTCTGATCGACCAGGGAGGTTCCGAGAGGCCTTCGAGGGTCGCCCCGAGGACTGTGTCCCACACCACGGGACCTGTCGGGTCGCACACCCCGAGGCCTCTCGAAGCCTCCCCGATCGGGAGAATCGTACGAAAGCACCCCCCTCAACGGGGGTGAGCGTCGTACCCGCGCACAGGTGAGCGGGTACGCTGCCAAGTGCGGACGCGGTGCCCCCCGGTCACGGGGGCGAGGGCGCCGCCATCCTCCTCGCCGACACTCCCCGCAGCCGCGGGGAGGGACCCGAACAATGACTCGGAGTGTGCTCATGACAGCCCGTGTGGGCGTCGTCACCTTCCCCGGTTCCCTCGACGACAAGGACGCCGCGCGCGCCGTCGCGCTGGCGGGCGCCGAACCCGTCTCCCTGTGGCACGGGGACGCCGACCTCAAGGGTGTGGACGCGGTCGTCCTCCCCGGCGGCTTCTCCTACGGCGACTACCTGCGCTGCGGCGCCATCGCCCGGTTCGCCCCGCTGATGTCGGAACTCGTTCCGGCCGCCCGCTCCGGTGCTCTGCCGGTCCTGGGCATCTGCAACGGCTTCCAGATCCTGTGCGAGAGCCACCTGCTGCCGGGCGCGCTCACCCGCAACTCCAGCCTGCGCTTCGTCAACCGCGAGCAGCGGCTGCGGGTGGAGAACACCTCCACCGCCTGGACCGGGGACTACACCGAGGGCCAGGAGATCCTCGTGGTCCTCAAGAGCGGCGAGGGCAGCTACGTCGCCGACGAGGCCACCCTCGACGAGCTGGAGGCGGCCGACCGGGTCGTGGTCCGGTACGCCGACGCCAACCCCAACGGGTCGCGCCGTGGCATCGCCGGCATCACCAACGAGCACGGCAACGTCGTCGGCCTCATGCCGCACCCGGAGCACGCCGTGGAGGCGCTGACCGGCCCGTCCACCGAGGGCCTCGGCTTCTTCACCTCGATCCTCGCCCATCTCGCCGCCCGGACCCCGGCCGGGGTCTGACCGGGCCGGAGACCACCGCACACCGATCAAGGGGACGATCTTCGCCATGATGGCGCTCCTGCGCTCCCGGACGACGATGTTCGTCCTCGTCGGCATCGTCGTCGTGGGCCTGGTGGTGTCGGCCGCCGTGGGGCTGTTCAACTCGATCGGCACGGCGCCCGTCGGCGGCACCGCACCCCAGAACGGGCAGGAGGGAGCCCCGCCCGGCGCCTCCTCCGAGCCCGACGTCCCCGACGTCTCCGCGCTCGGGGACGCGCCGTCCGGCCTGTCCTACTCCTCCGACCCGGAGGCCGACATCTACTGCGAGCAGCAGGGGTGCGGCCGACTCGTCACCGTGGGCGCCGAGGAGGGGGAGACCCCCGAGGACTCGACGGCCGCCGTGCGGGAGATCTACGAGGACCTGCTCGACCGGGACTGGAAGATCATGCTCCCCCCGGACGTGGAGGACCCCGAGGACCTCCCCCTGGAGGAGCACGTGCTGACCGACGGCACCGTCATGGTCGCCGACAGCTCCCCGGCCGGGGCGGACGGACCGACGGTCCTGCTGCTCATCGGCTCGGGCCCGCAACGGTGACCCGCTCCACGACCTTCCGCGCCGGTCGGCGGACGCCACGGCCCGGCTCACATCCGCACATCCCGAACGGAACCACGCATGTCTGAAGTCCCTCGTCTCGACACCGTCGCCGTGGCGCAGAACAGCCCGGACACGCCCCAGCCGTACGCCGAACTGGGCATGGCCAAGGACGAGTACGAGCGGGTCCGCGAGATCCTGGGCCGCCGCCCCACCTCCGCCGAGCTGGCCATCTACTCGGTCATGTGGAGCGAGCACTGCTCGTACAAGTCGTCCAAGGTGCACCTGCGCCAGTTCGGCGAGAAGGCCCCCGAGAGCGACGCCCTGCTGGTCGGCATGGGCGAGAACGCCGGTGTGGTCGACGTCGGCGACGGCCGCGCGGTGACCTTCAAGATCGAGTCGCACAACCACCCGTCCTACGTGGAGCCGCACCAGGGCGCGGCGACCGGCGTGGGCGGCATCGTCCGCGACATCCTCACCATGGGCGCGCGCCCGGTGGCGGTCATGGACGCGCTGCGGTTCGGCCCGGCCGACGCCGATGACACCAAGCGGGTACTGCCGGGCGTGGTCTCCGGTATCTCCTTCTACGGCAACTGCCTGGGCCTGCCCAACATCGGCGGCGAGATCGGCTTCGGCGCCGGCTACATCGGCAACCCGCTGGTCAACGCCCTGTGCGTGGGCGTGATGAAGCACGAGGACATCAAGCTGGCCCAGGCTCCCGGCCCGGGCAACAAGGTGGTGCTGTTCGGTTCCACCACCGGCCCCGACGGCATCGGCGGCGCCTCGGTGCTGGCCAGCGCGACCTTCGACGACGAGTCGCACGCCAAGCGGCCCAGCGTCCAGGTCGGCGACCCGTTCATGGAGAAGCTGCTCATCGAGTGCAGCCTGGAGCTGTTCGCCAAGGACATGGTCGTGGGCATCCAGGACCTGGGCGCGGCGGGCGTCTCCTGCGCCACCACCGAGCTGGCGGCCGGCGGTACCGGCGGCATGCGCATCGAGCTGGACCTGGTGCCGCTGCGCGACCCGCGACTCACTCCCGAGGAGATCCTCATGAGCGAGTCGCAGGAGCGCATGATGGCCATCGTCGAACCGTCGAAGATGGACGACTTCCTGGCCATCTGCGACAAGTGGCAGATCCTGGCCACCGAGATCGGCGAGGTCACCGACGTCACCCCCGAGGAGGCCGAGCGCGGGGGCCGCCTGGTGATGACCTGGCGCGGGGAGACCGTGGTGGACATGCCGCCGCGCACCGCCTCCGACGAGGGCCCGGTGTACGAGCGCCCCTACGCCCGCCCCACCTCGCAGGACGCCCTTCAGGCCGACGACGCCGGGGCGCTGCCCCGGCCCACGACCGACGCGGAACTGCGCGAGCAGCTGCTGCGGGTGCTCGGCGCTCCCGGTGTGGGCGACCCCACCTGGGTGACGCGGCAGTACGACTCCTACGTGCGCGGTGACACGGTGGTGTCCACCCCGCACGACTCGGGGATGATCCGCATCGCCGACGACTCGCACCGGGGTGTGGCCCTGTCCACCGACGGCAACGGCCGGTTCACCCGCCTGGACCCGTACGTGGGCACGCAGCTGGCGTACGCCGAGGCGTACCGCAACGTCGCGACGACCGGCGCCCGGCCGCTCGCGGTGACCAACTGCCTCAACTTCGGCTCGCCGGAGGACCCGGGCGTCATGTGGCAGTTCGCCGAGTCCACCCGCGGCCTGGCCGACGCCTGCCAGACGCTGGGCACCCCGGTGACCGGCGGCAACGTGAGCTTCTACAACCAGACCGGTGACGTGGCGATCAACCCGACCCCGGTGATCGGCGTGCTGGGCGTCATCGACGACGTGCGCACCCGCCTGAAGTCGGCGTTCGGCACCGAGGGCGCCCGGGTGTTCCTGCTGGGCGAGACCCGGCCGGAGTTCGGCGGTTCGGCCTGGGCCGACACGGTCCACGGCCACCTGGGCGGGCTGCCGCCGCGGGTGGACCTGGCCGCCGAGGCGGCGCTGGGCGAGGTGCTGGTCACCTCCGCCGAGCGGGGTCTGGCGGAGGCCGCCCACGACCTGTCCGACGGTGGCCTGGGCGTGGCCCTGGCCGAGTCGGCGCTGCGCGGCGGCCTGGGCGTGCGGGTGACGGTGTCCACCGACGCGTTCACGGCCCTGTTCAGCGAGTCCGGTGCCCGCGCGATCGTCGCGGTGGCCCCGGGCGGCGAGGAGGCGTTCGTGGCGCTGGCCGCCGAGCACGGCGTCCCGGTGGAGCAGATCGGCACCGTGGGCGGCGGATCGCTGAGCGTCACGCACCCGGGCGGCGCCGTGGAGATCCCGCTGACGGAGCTGCGCGCCTCCTACGAGGCCGCCCTGCCCGCCCTGATGGGCGACGTGTAGACACGGGGTTCCATCCTCGCCCGGAGCGGGGACGCCGTCACGGCGTCCCCGCTCCGACGCGTTCCGGCCGTCATGGGGGGAGAAGACGGGAAGGTCCTCGGCCTCCGCCGCCTTCGCGAGCCCGGTGTCGTCGGTGACGGATCCGATCAGGGCCGCACCGGGTCCCGGGGCACGTGTTCCGATCAGGGCCGCACCGGGTCCCGGGGCACGTGTCCGGGTGGACGGACCTCACCGCCCCTCCTCCTCACGCGACCCCCTCGTGCCGTCGGACACCCCTCCGGTGGGGCGGATTCGGGAGGTGGGGTAGGAGTGGGAGGGGAGGTGTTCGCGATGGGACGCGAGAAGTTGCGGCGAGGCCGGCTGAGGGGACCGCTGGGCAGCCACGAACGGCCGGCGAGCGCGCTCGGCTTCCGGCTGGTGATGGCGGTCTTCGGGTGTCTGGTGCTGCTGGCGGGCACGGTGGCGGCGTTTTTGATGGACGCCCCCGTGTGGCTGACGGTGGTGCTGGCGGCCGGGTTCGCGGCCGGCTGCGTCAACGTGTACTGGGTGGCCCGGCGGTTGCGCTACGAGCGCCCCGGTCACTGATCGCCGGTCAGTCCAGGTCCAAGGCCACCGAGATCATCCGGTGGTCGGAGTGCGGCACGTCCCGGTTCTCCGGGTTCTCGGCGGAGAACTCCGGGGTGACGAGGATGTGGTCGATCTCCTGCGGCGGCCCCGCCAGGCTGGGGATGGTGTTGAAGGGTCGCTCGAAGGGGTCGCGCAGTCCCGCCTCGGTCAGGATCGACCAGGCCGGGTTATCGGGCTCGATGTTGAGGTCCCCGGCCAGGACGACCGGGCGCCCCTCGGCCCGAGCCGCCGTGACCAGGCCCGCGAGGTCGCGCAACTGCTCCCGGGCGCTCTCGGCCGTGAAGTCGTAGGTCTCCGGTTGGACGTGGGTGGCGATGACGCTGACCCGGGTGCCGTCCTCCCAGGGCAGCACGATCTCCAGGGCCTGGGCACCGGTCGGGCCGCTGGGGGTGAGGGTGTGGCCGCGCACCTCGATCACCTCTCGGGAGGTCAGGATCGCGTCGCCCCACAGGGGCCCGTCGGCGGGCGCCCAGTACGCCCGCATGCCGAGCCGCTCGGCCATGAGGCTCAGCGCCTCGTGCCCGCCGTTGAGCAGCCACCCCCGGTCGACCTCGCTGAGGACGACGATGTCGGGGAAGTCCTCGTCGAGCAGCTCGATCTGGTCGTGCAGGGCGTAGCGCCCGTCCATGTCGAAGCCCATGCGCACGTTGTAGGCGGCCACCCGCAGCCCCGGATCGGGGTCCCGGACGCGCTCCCGCTCGACGTGGAACCCGGTGTGCAGGGAGGGCGCGGCGACGGTGGCGATCAGGGCGAACGCGGCCGCCCCGGCGGTGAGCCAGGGACGTCCGCCACGGTCGGGGGCCGGGCCCCGACCGGTCATCGCGAACATGATCGGGATCAGGGCCAGGAACGACACCAGGGCGTTGTCGTAGTACAGGTCATAGGAGGCGTAGAACGCGAACACCAGGACCACCAGCAGGAACAGGCCGCCGAAGGCCGCCCGTCCGGTGGCGGCGCGGCCCGCTCGCACCGCTCCGTGGACGGCCCATCCGGCGCATCCGGCCAGGCCGATCTGGCCGATGACGAGGGCCATGAGGGCCCAGGAGGGCCACACCCCGGGAACGCCTCCGACCTCGGTGGGGGACGCCCACAGCGCGATGAGCGATCCGGTCAGGAGGAGGAAGGGGAGCGCCGGGTGCCAGGTGAACCAGCGCGGGTCGGCGGCCACCATCACCGACAGCACGGCGGTGGTGGTGACCAGGGCGGCCGCGACCGGCGAGTCGCCGATGACCTCTCCCACCGCCGGGTTCGCGGTGTACAGACCGCTGAGGAACAGCAGGGGTCCGAGGGCGAGCCAGGCCCGGGCGGAGGCGGGTCGGGGGTGGGAGCCGCCGGTGTCGTGGCGCCACGCGCCGAACAGGGCCCAGGCGAACAGGCCGATCTGGACGAGCACCCCGATCCAGGGCAGGGCACCGTCGCGCCAGACGAGGTCGACGGTGTTGAGGAGGGTGTGGATCACCGCCGTGGCGGCGATGCCGCTGATGACGCCGACCATCACCCCGTGCCCGCTGAACCGGGGGTCGTCGACGGTGGCCATGGCCGTGGTGACCAGCCACACGGCGCCCACGCCGATCAGGAACGACGACAGGTACAGCTGGGGGTCGCCGCCGTCGGTCGCCTGGAGGGCGACACGTCCGCCGGCGAGTACGACGGCCGTGACGAGCGCCGTGCGCGCCGGGTCGAGGCGTCGGTGCAGGACGACGAAGGGGAGCGGGGCCAGGAACCAGGCCAGCGCGTACAGGCCCATGAGCTCGGGCGAGGTCTCCCCCGCCCGCCCGAAGAGGGTGATGAGCGAGGGCAGGAACACCCTGAGGACGTCCAGGAACAGCACCGTCCCCATCGCGACGGCGAATCGGTCCCAGCGCATGGTCCTCCCGGTGATCCGATGGCCCGCACTCCGCGACATGAATAATTCTCATGTCTCTCATCCGGACGGACAAGGGTCATGGATCACCCGATTCCCCCGAAACCGGTTTCCATGCCGCTCCCGGGCCGGGGACGTGCCCCGGCCCGGTCGAGGTCAGCCGGCGTCGAACCCCGCGGGGATCCACGGGCGCCACACGTCCGGGTTCTCCTCGACCCAGATCTCCGCCGCGTCGGAGGAGTCCAGCCCCTCGTCGGCGATCATCCGGGCCACTTCGTTCTGGTGGTCGTTGGTCCACGTCCAGTTGTCGAGGAAGCGGTAGGCGGGGTCGTCCTCCTCCACGAAGCCCGCCCGGAAGATCTTGTTCAGCTCGTAGGCCGGGTAATCGCAGGGGACCGCTTCGAGGTCGTCGGCACAGCCGTCCTCGTAGGGCGGCAGGTCGACCTTGACCAGGTCCAGCTCCTCCTGGAGCCACTGCGGCTCGTAGAAGTAGAAGAGCACCGGCTCCTCCTCGGCGTAACGCCGCCGCACCTCCGTGATCTGCGCCGGCTCGGACCCGGCGAACACGATCTGGAGATCCAGGTCGAAGGCGTTGATCATCCCCTGGTCCTGGGTGACGAACCCGGGTGCGCCGCCCAGGAACTCGCCCCGGTCGCCGGTCTCGGCGGTCCGGAAGATGTCGGTGTTCTCCTTGAGCCCCTCCAGGGTGGTGATCTCCGGGTACTCCTCCTCCAGGTAGGCGGGGACGTACCAGCCGATCACCCCCTCGTTGCCGTTGGGACCGCCGTCGACGGCGGTGCCGTTGCCCCCGGGCCCGTACAGCTCCATGAGGTCCTCGTGGCCCCAGTTCTCCACGATGACGTCGAGGACGCCCTGATCGATGGCCTGCCACGACGGCTGTTCGTCCACCCGGACGAGCTGCACCTGGTAGTCCATCTCCTCGCGGAGGATGTGGGCGAGCACCTCGGCGCTGGCCTCGTACCCCACCCATCCGTTGAGGGCCATGCGCACCGTGCCCGGGTCCCGGGCGAGCTGGTCGGTGCGCACCGCGCAGGAGGAGAGCAGGACCATCACCACCGCGACCGCCGCGGCCCGGACGAGACGTCCCCTACGCACGTCGCACCTTCCTTCCCTGGGTGACCCGGTCCAGGAACAGGCCCAGGCACACGATGGCCAGACCCGAGGCCAGACCCAGCCCCAGTTGGTTCTGCGCCAGGCCGAACACCACGTCGAAGCCCAGTGATCCGGCGCCGACGAGGGCGCCCATGACCACCATGGACAGGACGAGGATGAGCCCCTGGTTGACGGCGAGCAGCAGCGAGCCGCGCGCCATGGGCAACTCCACCTTGGTCAGCAGCTGCCATCCGGTGGACCCCTGTGAGGTCGCCGCCTCCAGGGTCGCCGGGGGCACGCCCCGGATGCCGTCGTTGACGAGGCGGATCACCGGCGGCAGGGCGAAGATGACCGCCGCCACCAGGGCCGGGACGCGGCCGATGCCGAACAGCGCCACCGCCGGGATCAGGTACACGAACGGCGGCAGGGTCTGCATGGCGTCCAGGACGGGCCGCAGGATCACGGCGAACACGTCGTTGCGCGACATCAGCACCCCGACGACCACGCCGAGGGCGATGGTGAGCACCGACGCCACCAGTACCTGGGACAGGGTGTCCATCGCGTTCCCCCATACCCCCAGCAGCCCCACGCCCAGGAACGACCCCGCCGACACGAGGGCCGCGCGCCATCCGCCGAAGATCGCCCCGAGGGCGGTGGCGCACAGGACGACCAGCGGCCAGGGAGCGCCGCCCAGCACCGCGCTGAGCGGATTCAGGACCCGGTCCAGGGTCCAGGTGCCCAGGGCCGTCGTGAACGGACCGATGGCCGCCTGGAGCCCGTCGGCGAAGGCGTTGACCGGACCGCTGATGTCGACGGAGAGGTCGCGCGGCCAGCCCTCCACCCCCAGCAGCCGGGCCACCCCGACGGTGACGATGGAGACGATGAGCCCCGTGCCCAGCAGCGGCAGCCGGTAGCGGTCGGGGATGTCCGGCGTGCGCGTCCCGTGCCCGACGGCGCCGGTGACCCGGTCCATGGCGATGGCGAGCATGACGATCGCCAGTCCGGCCTGGAGCGCCTGCCCCACGTTGACCTTGGACAGTGCCTGGTAGATGGCGTCGCCCAGGCCGCCCGCGCCGATGACCGACGCGATGACGACCATGGAGACGGCCAGCATGATGGTCTGGTTGACGCCCAACAGGATGGTGCGTCGGGCGGACGGCAGCTGCACCTTGGTGAGGATCTGCCACGGCGTCGACCCCAGCGACGTGGTCGCCTCGATCGCTCCCTTGGGCACCCCGCGAATGGCCAGCGCCGTGATGCGCACCGCCGGCGGGATCGCGTAGACCGCGGTGACCACGGCCGCCGCCGGGTTGCCGATGCCGAACAGCAGCACGAACGGCAGCAGGTAGGCGAACGCGGGCATGATCTGCATGAAGTCCAGCACGGGCCGGATGGCCCGGTGGAAGCGGTCGCTGCGCCCGGCCAGGATGCCGAGCGGGAGGCCGAACAGCAGGGCGATGGACACCGAGGTGATGATCAGCGCCAGCGTCGTCATCGACTCGTCCCACAGCCCGGTCAGGGCGAACACGCCGAAGGTGACGAGCACCAGCAACGCCACCCGCCACCCGGCGACGCGCCAGGCGGCGAGCACGCCGATGACGGTCACACCGGGCCAGGTGAGGAGTCCCAGGAGCCGGTCGATCAGGACCACGGCCGACCCGAGCCCCACCGAGACGTAGTTGAAGAAGTACAGGAACAGCGGGCTGTCGTTGCGGTTGACGACGATCCAGGCGTAGATCCCGTCCAGCCACGCCATGAAACGCTCGCCGGTCGTGCCGGGGAACCCGCCACCGATCCCGAGGGAGCGCGCGATCACGTAGCCGACCACGAGGACGATGATCACCAGCAGCGCCTGGAACCAGGGGGACGCCGAGAAGCCCGGGGCCGCCTCGCGTCGTGGGTGTGCCCCGTCCGATGCTCCGGCGCCCCTGTTCGAGGGCGTGGTCATCGCGGTCACGTCACCCACCGCTCCCCGTCGGCGCCGGTCCGCCGTATCCGTCGGGGTCGACGACGGTGTCCCCGTGGGCCCGGGTGGCGGTGTCGGCGTTCCAGGGCACCGTCGTCTCCGCCGGCCCGACCTCGCCCGGCCGGTCGGCTCCGGTGGCGTCGACATCGGACCAGTTGTCGGAACCGTGGTCGACGAGGTGGTCCGACAGTTCCCCCACCGTCTCCTTCTCGATCGCGGCGGCGACGGAGGCGTCGTCCAACTGGTCCTCGGCGATGGCGCGCAGCACGTCGTCGCGGCCCACGTACCCGAGGAGCCGGCCGTTCTCCACGACCCGCACCGGAGCGGTACTGGCGGCGAGCATCGGCAGCACCTCCGCCAGGACCGTGTCGGGTTCGGTGATCGGTCCGTTCGTGCTCTCCTCCAGGAAGGCGTCGCGCACCAGCCACCGGGCGGTGAGCACGGTGGTGCGGGCGACGTCGGAGGTGAAGTCGGCGACGTAGTCGTTGGCCGGCCGGCCCACCACCTCCTCGGGGGTGCCCACCTGGACGAGTTCGCCGTCGCGCATGATGGCGATGCGGTCGCCCAGCTTGAGCGCCTCCTGGAGGTCGTGCGTGATGAACACCGAGGTCTTGGACAGCTCGCGTTGGAGGCGGATGACCTCCTGTTGCATGTCGCGTCGGATGAGCGGGTCCAGGGCGCTGAACGGTTCGTCGAACAGCAGCACCTCCGGGTCAACGGCCAGCGCCCGGGCCAGGCCGACGCGCTGCTGCATGCCGCCGGACAGCTCTCCCGGCCGGGAGTCCTCGTGGCCGGACAGGCCGACCATGTCGATCATCCGACCGGCCCGCTCGTACCGTTCGGTGCGCGTCATGCCGCGCACCTCCAGACCGTAGGCGACGTTGTCGATGACCTTGCGGTTGGGCAGCAGCCCGAAGTGCTGGAACACCATGGCGATCTTGTAGCGGCGCAGTTCGCGCAGCCGCTGCGGGCTCGCCGTGCCGATGTCCTCCCCGTCGAGCACGACCTGCCCCGCGGTGGGTTCGATGAGCCGGGTCAGGCACCGGATGAGCGTGGACTTGCCGGACCCGGACAGGCCCATGACGACGAAGATCTCACCGGGACGGACGTCGAAGGAGACGTCGCGCACCGCCACCGTGCAGCCGGTCTCCTCCTTGATCCGGTCCCGGTCGGCCCCTTCCAGATCGGTGCCGACGATGGAGCCGGCGTTCTTGCCGAAGATCTTCCACAGGTTGCGGACGGAGAAGGTGACGTCCGACGTGCCGTGACTGTGCCCCGGGGGAACGGTGGGTTCGGTGGTCAGGGTGCTCATCGGCTCTCCTCGCGTTCGGCCCGGTGGTCCTCGCGCACCAGATCCGCGGCGCGCTCGCCCACGGCCAGGACCATGACCATGGGGTTGGGGGTGGGCAGGGTCGGGAAGACGGAGGCGTCCGCGATCCGCAGACCGCGCAGACCCCGGACCCGCAGGCGCGGATCGACGACGGCGTCGGGGTCGTCGGGGGCGCCCATCCTGCACGTGCCCGCCGGGTGGTAGACGGTGTGGGCGGCGCGCCGGCCGTACTCGGAGAGTTCCTCGTCGCTCCGGATCCCGGGCCCGGGGGCGACCTCCTCCTCCAGCCACGACCGGAACGGCTCGGTCTCGGCGACCCGCCGGGCGATCTTGAGACCGTCGACGATGGTCCGTTCGTCGTAGCCGTCGGGGTCGGTGAAGTAGCGGAAGTCCAGGGCCGGTTTCACCTCGGGATCGGCGCTGGTGAGGTAGAGCCTGCCGCGCGAACGCGAGCGGGGGATGTTCGGCGTCATGCAAACGGCGTATCCGTCGGGCGGGGAGGCGTATCCCAGGCGCTTCGTGTTGTCGTCGAAGGGGATCTGGTAGATGTGGAACATCAGGTCCGGGCGCGGGTCGGAGTCGTCGCGCCGGACGAACAGGGCGGCGTCGGAGTCCATGACCGTGTTCTCCGGAACCGGACGGCTCGTCCGCCACATGATGATCGACTCGGGGTGATCGAGCAGGTTCTCGCCCACGCCCGGCAGGTCGTGCCGGGGTTCGATGCCCACTTCGCGCAGGTCCTCGGCGTTGCCGATGCCGGAGAGCAGGAGCAGGCGGGGCGTGTCGACGGCGCCGGCGCACAGGATGACCTCGCGCCGCGCCGTGACGGCGATCCGCTTCCCGTCCCGGCCGACGGCCTCCACCCCGGTGGCGCGGTCGCCGTCCAGGACGATCCGGTCCACCCAGGTCTCCAGGAGGACGGTGAGGTTGTCGCGCACGTCCATGATGGGGTGCAGGTAGGCGACCGAGGCCGAGGAGCGGTACCCGGTGTAGGGGTCGTAGGCGATGGACAGGAACCCGGCGCCCTCGGCGAATCCGCCTCCATGGGAGGTCACGGCGTTGAAGTCCTCGATGATCGGGACCCCGGTGGCCTCGGCCGCGGACTCCACCCAGTCGCGGACCATGGTGTTGCGGTCCTTCTCGGCGACCGGGACGATGTTGCACCTGATCCGGTCGGCGTAGCCCTGGACGGTGGCGTTGTCCCAGCCCTCGGCGCCGGCCGCGACCCAGTCGTCGAGGTCCTCGGCGAAGGGCCGGAAGCTGATGAGCGTGTTGTGCGAGGAGCAGCCGCCGAGCACGCGGGCCCGCGAGTGCAGGATGTGGGAGTTGCCGCGCGGCTGTTCGACGGTCGTGTACTTCATGTCGAGGTCGCCGTCCAGCACGCTCAACCAGTCGCGGAGACGGAGCACGTGCTCCAGGTCCCGGTCGTCGGGCCCGCCCTCGATGAGGCACACGGTGGTGTCGGGGTCGTCGGTGAGCCGATGGGCGAGCACCGATCCCGCGGTGCCGCCCCCGACGATGACGTAGTCGTAGGTCTCCTCGTGGGACACGGCCTGATTCCTCTCGTTGTGTCACCGGGGGACGCCGGGGAAATCGACCCGTGCTTCCTTGTCGTGCGTCGTGGCTCGGGGCGGGTCGCCCCGGGGGCCCGGGTCAGCCGAACCAGCGCTGCGGTTCGGGTGCGAGGTTGCGGTAGACGTGCTTGGCCTCGCGGTACTCGTCGAGCCCCGACGGGCCGAGTTCGCGGCCGATGCCGCTGCGACCGAAACCGCCCCATTCGGCCCCCGGGAAATAGGGTCCGTAGTCGTTGATCCAGATGGTGCCGTGGCGCAGGGCGGCGGCGACGCGTTCGCCGCGCCCGGTGTCGTCGGTCCACACACCGCCGGAGAGCCCGTAGTCGGTGTCGTTGCCCAGGGCGATCGCCTCCTCCTCGGTGCGGAAGCGCTCGACGGTGACGACCGGGCCGAACACCTCGGTCCGCACGATGTCCATGGAGCGGTCGCAGTCGACGAGGACGGTGGGGCGGTAGAAGTAGCCGTCCCGCAGTTCCGGGTCGTCGGGGCGCCGGCCGCCGGCGATGATCCGGGCTCCCTCCTCGACGCCCCGGGCGACGGCCGCCTCGACCTTGGCGCGGTGCTGCTCGGAGACCAGCGGGCCGCAGCGCACCCCCTCCTCCTGGCCGCGGCCGATGCGGATGGCTTCGGCGCGGCGGGCCAGTTCGGCGGTGAAGGCGTCGTGGAGGTCCTCGTGGACGATGAGCCTCGCCCCGGCCGAGCACACCTGGCCGGAGTGGAAGAACGCGGCGGAGAGCGCGTAGTCCACGGCGGTGTCCAGGTCCACGTCGGGGAAGACGATGTTGGGGTTCTTGCCGCCGAGCTCCAGGGCGATCTTCTTGACCGTGGGCGCGGCGGCGGCCATGATCCGCTGCCCGGTGGCCAGACCGCCGGTGAAGGACACCAGGTCCACGTCGGGGTGCTCGGACAGGGGCGCGCCGGCCTCGGGACCGCTCCCGGTGACCAGGTTGACCACCCCGTCGGGGACGCCCGCCTCCACCACCAGCTCCATGAGCTTGAGGGTGGTGACGGGGGTGACCTCGCTGGGTTTGATCACGCAGGTGTTCCCGGCGGCCAGGGCCGGGGCGAGCTTCCAGGCGAGCTGGAGCAGGGGGTAGTTCCACGGGGTGATGAGGCCGCAGACCCCGACGGGTTCGTACACGATCCTGCTGTGCACGCCCTCGGGCGCGGACACCAGGCGACCCGTGTCCTTGTCGGCCAGGCCCGCGTAGTAGCGGAAGACCTCGGTGACGTCGTCGACGTCGATGCCGCCCTCTTCGATGGTCTTGCCGGTGTCGAGGGACTCCATGACCGCGATCTCGGCGCGGTCGCGCTGGAGGAGGTCGGCGACACGGTCCAGCAGACGGCCGCGCTCTCCGTCGGTGGTGCGCCGCCAGGGGCCGGCGAAGGCCCGCTTGGCGGCGGCGATGGCGTCCTCGGTATCGGCGCCCCCGCCCTCGCTCACGACGGTCAGCACGGAGGCGTCCGCGGGGTCGAGGATCTCCCTGACCCGCTCGTCCCGGGCGGCCCTCCACGTACCGTCGATGTGGAGGCTGGTGGCCCGGGTCGAACCCGGAGGCGCCAGGTAGGGGGCCTCGGGCAGGGTCTCATGGCGTTCGTTCACGGGTCCGGTTTCCCCTGGTTCGATCATCACAAACGGTTTCTTCTCATGGGTCACTCATGTCACAACACCCGCGCATTCCGTCCTGAACGACCGGAACGCCCTGCCCGGAAACCGTCACCCGTGGTCGGCTCGACGTGACGCCGGGGTGAAAAACTATGCCCCGGAGAGGTTCCCGTACCCGAGGACACCCTGCCCCGGGGGAATACGGGGGAGAGTCTTTGACGTACATTTAGGTGTACCTAAGTGGGTTCGCCCGGTCCTCGGGCGCCCAGCACCGACGGCCCGCCCCTGGGCCGTGACCGCGCACCCCTTGAGGAAAAATGCTGCTGGAACAGGAACGACGGGATCTCTGCCTCACCGCCCGCGCCCTCGCCACCGCCCCGGGCGTGGCACCGGGCGAGTCCGCGACGCTGAGCGTCCGCAGCGGTGACCTGGTGGTGGTCACACCTCACGGGGTGCCGTTGGACCAGATCCAGGCGGCCGACTGCCCGGTGATGTCGCTGGACGACCGGATGTTGGAGGGCCGTCGCGACCCGGCCGCCGAGACGACGCTGCACATGGCGGTGCACCGGCAGGCGGCGGACCACGGGCGCGAGGTCACCGCCGTGGTCAACGCCTTCACCGCCGACACCGTCGCGGTCTCCTCGGTCCTGGCCGAGCTGCCCCCGATCCACCACCGCGCCGCCGGACTCGGCGGGGCCGTCGCCGTCACCCCGTACACCACCTACGGCACCGGGGACATCGCCGACCAGGCGGTCAAGGCCCTCAAGGGCCGCGACGCCGCGCTGCTGTCGAACCACGGCGGGGTCGCCCTGGGGCGGGGCCTGGAGCAGGCGCTGGAGAACCTGCGCCTGCTCGACTGGCTGTGCGCCACCTACCTGAGGGCCCGGCGACTGGGCGAACCCCGCGTCCTGTCCGAGGACGAGCTCGCCGCGATCTCCCACCGCGACACCTACGGCTGGGCCGGCCCCGACATCTGGTAGCGGCTACTCCACGTCGGGGACCTCGTCGGGGCGGGTCCAGGCCAGGAAGCAGGCGGGGAACGCGGCGTGGGCCATCGCGGTGATCAGCACCAACGGGGCGAGGACCGCCAACGGAAGCTCCGCGTCCATGCCGCTCCCGGGCGCCGCCGTGGCGAAGGCGGCGGTCACCGCGATGAGCAGGGTGGCCAGACCGGCGGTCACGTGGTGGCCGAGCAGGGTGGCCCGGTCCATCTCCGCGCGCTGGAACTCGTCCACGCCCCGGTAGCCCACCACCCAGCGGGTGGCGATGTTGACCTGGGCGGCGATCACCATGGTCAGCAGCATCAGGCCCACGAACCCGACCAGCGAGATCAACGGGATCGGCGACCACGAGGCGTCGACGACGAGCGGGAGCACGAGGAGCAGCGCGGCCGCCAGGGTGATGACCGTCATGACGATCACCGCGATACGGCGGCGCGACCGCGCCGCCCAGAACGCCCGCCGACGCGGGTTCTCGACCATGGCGCGCATGCGCTCCTGGGTCCGGCTGTCGGGTCGTCCGATGAACATGGTGCTCCTTCGATGGTTCGGGTTCGGTCAGTGGCCGATGCGGGGGAAGGGCTCGGTGGAGAAGACGACCTCCACCGGGACCTCGAAGTAGTGGGCGATCCGCAGCGCCAGGTGGAGGCTGGGGCTGTACTCGCCCCGCTCCAGGTAGCCGATGGTCTGGTAGTGCACCCCGAGCGCCTCGGCGAGCCGGCGCCGTGACACGTCCCGCTCGGCCCGCAGCATGGCGATGCGGTTGTGGATGACCTCGGTGTTCCCCGCCGCGGCCTTGCCTCGGCGGGCGGAACCGCCCTTCTTCTCCTCAATAGCCACGCTGTATCGCCTTCTCCCTGGCCTCTTGGACCCTCGAACCCGACGTCCCGCGGGCCATCCGTCGCAGGACCCACTGCGCGACGGCGAACCCGACCACGGCCCACAGTGCCAGGACCCCGGCGACCTGGGGCAGCCGCCAGGAGCCCGCGAGTTCGAGGACGGCGTCGGCCTCGGGCAGGACGGCGGCGCGCACGCCCAGGCCGGCCCAGTACGCGGGGAAGATCTGGGCGACGGTCTGGAGCCAGCCCGGCATCCAGGTGATCGGGAACACCACCCCGGAGATCCCGGTCAGTCCCAGGACGGGGAGCATGAGCAGGCCGACGCCGGTGCGCGGGTTGCTCAGGACCGCGCCGACGATGGCCCCGATCGGGGCCAGGGCGAGCAGGGTCAGCAGGCACACCCAGACCAGGGTGATCGCGCCGGAGACGCCCTGGACGGCGAAGCCGTCGACGAAGAGCAGGCCGGGCAGCAGCATGAGCGCCAGCGACACGACCGCCATCGTGAGGAGGTGCCAGCTCTTGGCCACGGTGTAGCCGAGCATCCCGTTGGGGGCGACGCGGGCGCGCAGCAGGGTGCCGTCCTCGCGCTCACTACCGATGACCTGGGCGATCGTCGCGGTGCCGAGTATCAGCAGGAGCATCGTCACACCGGTCGTCATGAGGAACGCGGAGAGCGGGGTCCGCCCGCCCTCCACCGTGGAGTCCGCGGAGAACACGGCGACGGCCAGGAAGAGGGCGGGGGTGAGCAGGTAGCCGCCGAGCACCTCTCCCACGTTGGCGAACGAGTTCTTGAACTCGATCCAGCCGCGTGAGAAGCCGGCGCGGACGGCGTTGGGGACGGGGTTCATCGGATCTCCTCGGCGAACTCGACGGCGGCGCGCTCGGCGTCGCCGGACTCGGAGCGCTGGACCAGGTCCAGGTAGACCTCCTCCAGGGAGGGGCGGAGCACGCGCAGGTCGGTGATGTCGTCACCGTGCACGCGGTACAGCTCGGCGACGTGCCGGGCCGGGTTGTCGGTGGAGTGCACGTGGCGGGCCCCATCGACGCTCCAGGTGACCTCGCTCTGTCGTCCCACCAGGGTGGAGAGCCGGTCGGCGCTGCCGTCGGCGACGATGCGCCCGCCCGCCAGGATGAGGATGCGGTCGGCGAGCTTCTCCGCCTCGGCCAGGTCGTGGGTGGTGAGCAGGATGGTGGTGTCCTCCTCGTCGGCGAGCCGGTGGACCAGCTCGTGGAAGTCACGCCGGGCCTGCGGGTCCAGACCGGTGGTGGGCTCGTCGAGGAAGAGCAGCTCGGGGCGGCCGACCAGCCCCAGGGCGACGTCGACGCGGCGACGTTGGCCGCCGGAGAGGGTGCGCACCCGCTTGCGGGCGTGCTCGGTGAGGCCGAGCGCCGCCAACAGTCCGTCGGTGTCGTGGGGCCGGGTCCGCCCCGGCTCGGAGTAGGGGGCGTGGAAGCGACCGAAGTGGTCGACCAGGTCGCGCACCCTCCAGGCGCCGTGATCGCGCCAGGACTGCATGACCACCCCGAGTCGGGCCCGCCAGCGTTCGTCACCGTGGGCGGGGTCCATGCCCAGCACCTCGACCCGGCCGGCCGAGCGGGCCCGGAAGCCCTCCAGGATCTCGATGGTGGTGGTCTTGCCGGCACCGTTGGGCCCCAGCAGGGCGATGACCTCACCTCGGCGGGCGGTCAGGTCGACGCCGCGCAGGACCTCGGTCCGGCCGTAGTTCATGCGCAGGTCGCGCACGGTGATCGCGGGTTCCTCGGGGGTTCCGAAGGCCTGGTCGCGGGCCACCGATCGCACTCGGACATCCGTCACGGTCACACCTCCTCGTCGTCTCTCTACTGCGATCGATAGTACATGTACTACATTCATAAGAACAGTCACTACATATCGATGGAGGGAGAATACGGCTCGGGCGGAGGGGCCACCGGCGGTGGAGGAGGGGGGTGTGACCGCATGCGGCCGGACGCGAAAATCCGCACGTTCCCCGTGTCGGCGCCACGGATCAGCCGAAAACCGGGTACGCATACTCAGGAAGGACGTCACCCCGAGACCCCACACTGGTGCCGACGATCACAGACCCCGCTGGGAGGCCCCCGAATGCGCTGTAGCTATATCCGGCTCCTCGTCGACGACTACGAGGCCTGCTTCCGTTTCTACGCCGACGTGCTCGAACTCCCGGTCCTGCGCGGCGACGAGAAGAGCCGCTACGCCGAGTTCGACGTGGAGTCCGGCACCCGCCTCGCGCTCAACCAGCGCGAGGTCATGGCCGAGGCGCTGGAGACCGACACCGCCGACCCCGAACTCCCGCACCAGGACCGCATGGCCGTGGTGTTCGAGGTGGACGACGTGGACGCCACCGCGGCCCGGCTGGTCGCCGACGGCGCCCCCCAGGTGATGGCGCCCCGCGACTGGACGGCCTGGGGGATCCGGGCCGCCCACTTCCGCGACCCGGACGGCTACCTGTTGGAGATCAGCCGACCGCTCCTGTGAGCGTCACGGGGCCACATGCCGGACCAGCAGTTCGTTGACCCGGTCGGCCCGCTCCACCCCGAGCAGGTGCGCCGCCCCGGTGACCACCTCGAACCGGGAGTCGGGGAGGCCGTCGGCGAGCCTGCGCCCGTGACCGGGCGGCAGCAGCGGATCGTGCGCGGCCGACACCACCAGGGTGGGAGCCCGCACGCCCGCGACCAGGTGCCGCTGGTCCATGCCGTGCACCGCGTCGCACACCGCCGCGAAGGCGTCGGAGTCGACCTTTCCGAGGTTCCCGGTGAACCGGTCGACGACCTCGGGGCGCTCCTCCGCCATGTCCGGGGTGAACCAGGGCAGCGACACGTCGGCGACCACGGCCTCCATGCCCGTTTCACGCGCCCGGTCGGCGATCCGATCCCAGCGGTGCATGGGCGGAGTGCGCGGAGCGGCGGCCAGGAGGACGATCCGCTCCAGCGTGCGCGGCGAGTTGGCGGCGATCCACACCAGCAGCGAGGAGGCGAACCCGGCGCTCACCGCCGACACCCGGTTGAACTCCAGGACCTCCAGCAGACCGAGCACGTCCAAGGCCAGATCCTCGATGCCGCAGGCGTCGGCCGGGGCGGGCGAGGAACCGTGGCCGCGGTGGTCGACCCGCAGGACACGACGGTTGCGGGTCAGTTCGGGCATCTGTGGTTCCCACACCGACATGGTGGTGCCGAAGGGCGGGACGAGCAGTACGACGGGCGCGTGTCGCGGTCCGTCGATCCGGTACTGGAGCGGAATGGTCATGAGGCCTCCGAGTCGCCAGAACGCCAGGGTATCCGGAAGGACCCGAAAGGCCCCACGATCATCCGCCTCCTCCTTCGAGTGGAGGACCGGATCCGTCCTACACGCTTCCTAGGGTCGGATCACCGACACGGCGACAGCGAAGGTGGTCATGATGTCAACGGTGACGGATGCCGAGCGCACCTCCCTCCTGAAGATGCTCGCGGACCAGCGCGGCTTCCTCCGTCACACGGTGGAGGGCCTGGACGACGAGCGGGCGACCCGGCGCACCACCGCGAGCGAACTGACCCTGGCGGGCCTGGTGAAGCACGTGGCACAGGTCGAGGAGAACTGGATGCGGTTCGTGGTGGACGGCCCGCCCACCGAGCCGATCGACTACGAGGACCCGAGCGCTCACGTCGAGCACGAGAGGGGCTTCCGGCTCCTGGACGGGGAGACCCTGGAGGGCACCCTCGCCGAGTACGACCGGGTCGCCGCCGAGACGGACCGGATCGTCCTCTCCCTGCCCGACCTGGAGTCGGGCCACCCGCTCCCGGACGCCCCGTGGTTCGAGGGCGGCGCCTCCTGGTCGGTCCGCGACGTGCTGCTGCACATCCTGCGCGAGACCGCCCAGCACTGCGGACACGCCGACATCATCCGCGAGTCCCTCGACGGCCGGAAGAGCATGGGCTGATCACGCCTGCGGCCGGCGCGGTGAGGTACGGGATCCTCGTCGCCATGATGCCCGCCAACGCCCGGAGCAGGCCGTCGAGGACCTTCGACGTCACGGTGGTCCACCCGATCCACGCGAGGCCGGAGCCGTCCGGGACGACATCCGGCGTTCGGAGGCCCACCACTCCACGGCCCGGGAAGGGAACACGCTCGTTCCGCGCGAGGTGCGGACCCTCCTCGACCAGCGGCGAGCGGTGGGCGTGAGACCACTCAAGGAGCACAGCGGGGTCCGCGGCAACGCCGACGGGGTGCGCCCGATGGGCGCACCCCGTGGAAAAGGTGGCGAGGGTCGCTTCCGCATCCCGTGTACATGTCGGAACCAGGCGCCTCCGGATACCAGCAGGGACACGCAAGGACAGGTAGGACACCGCCCCCAGCACATCCGGGAACATCCCCGGGCACCCCGATACCGGGGCGGCAGTATCAGAACGGGTATCAGCGGCGGGGCGTCCGAGCCGGCACAGGGCCCCTCTCAGGGGATCGGTCAGGGCGATCACTCCTTCGCCGATCTATACATTTTTCTATACAGTTGAGGTATGGCGATTCTTGAGCACATTCAGCAGATCAGCGTCACCGATGCGGCCAGACGTGGTGTCGCAGGCATCGTCCACGACGCGGAACAGGGCACCGAGGTCATAGTGACCCGCCGACGCGAGCCGGTCGCGGCCGTGGTCGCGTTCTCCCGGCTCGCGGAGCTGGAGCAGGCGGAGGCGGATCTGAGGGACCTCGCCCTGGTCATGGCTCGGGAGCTCACGGACGGCGGGCGCCGGACCTCCATGGACGACGTGCTGGCCGCCTTCGGGCACAGCCGCGCCTCACTCGAAGAACTCCCCGAGGACTGATGGCCGAGATCACCTTCACCGACGCCGCCCTCGACGACCTGCGGCGGCTCGGCCCAGACGCCGTTCCCAAGGTCCTCAAGAAGGTCCTGCTCCTGGAAGAGAACCCGGAGGCCGGATATCCCCTGGGCGGTGAGCTCACCGGTTTCAGAAAGCTGATCGTCGGACGCAACACCTGGCGTGTCGTGTACCGCGTCACTGAAGAGAAACATGTGGAAATCTGCGAGGTCTGGGCTGTCGGAACACGAGCCGACGCCCAGGTCTACGCCGAGGCCTCCCGGAGAGTCCGGACAGCCTCGGGGGACACCCCCGCCGCCCAGAAGCTCGCGGTCGTCATCGAGCACCTCGGCAAACCGGCGGAAA
Source organism: Nocardiopsis sp. N85 (assembly GCF_028882275.1). GTDB lineage: Bacteria > Actinomycetota > Actinomycetes > Streptosporangiales > Streptosporangiaceae > Nocardiopsis > Nocardiopsis lambiniae. The sequence goes on along the minus strand of NZ_JARBUT010000011.1, from coordinate 24,258 downwards.
GGCTGGCGCACGAACCGCCCCCCACGAGAGAGCCCGTCCCGGACTGGTTGGCCGAACGCCTGATCCACACTGTCGGCATGCCCCCTGAGAAGGTGGCCGCCCTCAGCCTGGAACAGGCCGTGGACCTCTGGTCCGACTTCCGATCACGACCGCACCGACCTAGGCCGAGTCGTGCTCCTTGAATCATCTCGGACTCGCGACCACCAGGCCGCCTCTCGCTGCGCCGCCGGTCCGGGCCGGCACGGGCCCGGACAGCCGGACCCACTCCGCCCGCGGTGTCCCAACGCGTATCAGCAACGCGGGACATGCCCGGAAAACCGACGGGGACGCCCCCACTGATCAGTGGAAACGTCCCCGTCTACGAGGTGGCGAGGGTCGCTTCCGCATCCCCCCTCAAAGTACGGAAGCGACCCCCGCGCTGGGAGCGGCCTGCGACTCCTCCCCCCTGGAGTCGCGGCCTGAAGGCCTGTCACGCGGGCGGCTCGGTGCGCTCTGCGGCCCGTGGGGCCCGGAGCGACTTTGTCGTTCCGCGTTGATAGAGACACTACCCACCACGACCTCGCAAGACAACCCTCAGTCACGAGAAACTACTTAAAGTGATCGCCATCGCTCCGTCGACACCGCGCCAAGGGGCCGTGGGCAGTGTCAACCCGGGGTCATGAACACCCTCTCCGAGGGCGCGCATAGCCTGGTCGGGTGAGATCACCGTTGTTCAGTCCTCGGTGGATCGGCATCCACCTCGTCGCCCTTCTGGTCGCCGCTGTGTGCGTCGCCGGTACCGCCTGGCAGTTCGCCCGCGCCTTCGAGCCCGACCGCGAGGTCATCACCAACCCGGCGGAGGACCTCGCCGACGCCGTGCCCTTGGAAGGGCTGCTCGAACCCGGCGAGTACCTGCACCCGGACAGCTTCGCCAACACCGCGGTGACCGTCAGCGGCCGCTACGCCCCCGAGGACCTCCTGCTGGTCCCGCGTCAGCAGGACGGGGTCCGCGGCCACGACGTCATCCTGCCGCTGGTCACCGCCGAGGGCGCCGCCGTGACGATCGGCCGCGGCTGGGTCCCCGAGGGAGCGGAGATCCCCGAGGTCACCACCGACGAGGTCACCGTCACCGGGTGGCTGCTGCCCCCCGTGAAGGACGGCGGGTTCACCCCCATCGCCACGGAGGAGGGGACGATCGAACGGATCGCCACCTCCCTGCTCGTCAACGAGTGGGATCACCCCCTCTACGAGGGGTACGTCGTCCTGCCCGAGGGCGACCCGGCGGCCGAGGGGCTCACCCCCGTGCCACCGCCCGAGCCCCCCACCGGGCTCACCGTCAACTGGCGCAGCCTGAGCTACACCGTCCAGTGGGCGATGTTCGGCGTCTCCGGCATGGTGTTCTGGATCCTGACGATGCGCCGCGAACTGGCCGACGCCCGGGACGACGCAGGGGCCCCCTCCGCGTCGGAGGAGGCCCCTGCGGGCGAAGATCAGCCGGCGGCCGCGGGTTCCTGAGCCGCGGCGGCTCCGGACTCCCGGGCCTTCTCCGCCTCGACCACCTTGTGCTCGACCACGAAACCGAGGATCGGGATGGTGCCGGCCAGGACGACGCCGAGCGTCTTGGGCGCGCTCCACCGCCGGTCCAGGGCCACCCAGAGCACCACCAGCACGTACACCATGTAGATGTAGCCGTGCGGCATCGCGATGAACAGCATCAGCGGCGACTCCGGGCCGAACCAGTGCTCCAGCCCCGCCGGCGCCGACACCAGGGAGAAGCGCGCGGTCTCCCCGACGAGGTACTTGGCGGGCATGGCCACGAAGGTCAGCCCGAGAAGGAAGACACCGGTCACATAGGCCAGCACCCGGTACAACACCAACGACACCCGGCTCTTGTCCACCGCTACTTCCCACCCACTCGGACGACTCGTACCCCGAGAAGGGTCGGGGTCCCTTTCCCGAGGCTAAACGCTGTCCGGAACCGGCCGTCCCCGGGGTGGTGCGTGCCGTCCCTCACTTCGCGGAAGACGCCCTCGGAGCGCGGGCCGGATCCCGCGCCCCTCCCGGTTCACTTCTTGGCGACGCGGTCCGGACTGGACCAGCGGCCGTCGGACTCGGCGGTCCAGGCCTTCGGGAGCATCTTCAGCGTGATGAAGGCGTCGACGACGCGGATCGGGAAGAAGAGCAGGCCGTAGATCAGGTACGACGGGCGCCGCCGGATCGCCGTCATGGCGCAGGTGAGCATGTAGTCGGGGATGAGCAGACCCATCGCGAGCGCCGTCAGCGGCAGGAACGCGGTGACCGCGGTGAAGGACGTCCCCACGAAGGGCACGGCCACGAACGACGCCCCCGCCAACGTCCCGACCAGGACGAACCCCGCGATCAGCGTGGTCAGCAGCAGGATGAGGGAGACCACCACCACTTCGAGGATGTACAGCGCCAGGAAGAACCAGAACATGCTCGGCCAGACGCCGTGACGCCGCACCGTCTGCCAGAAGCCCAGCGTCCACCGGCCGACCTGCTTGCGGTAGTCGACGAACGTGAACGGATCCTGGCTGTAGGCCTTGGTGTCGGGGTTCATCGAGATCCTGCCGAGGCGCTTGTGGTGCACCTCGAAGGTCATGTTGAAGTCCTCGATGACCAGGCCCTTGGGGTTGACCTCGATCTCGCGCAGCGCCTCGCTGCGGTAGACGCTGGCGAACCCGGGGACGATGAACGAGGCGTTGGTGCCGCGCCAGGTCTGCCCGAACCGCATGAGGTACTGGAGCATGAAGTACAGGCGGTCGCGGTAGGCGGAGATCATCCGCCCGATGAAGGTGCGCTCGTTCGGCTTCCACTCCGACACCACGAACCCGGCGACGGCGGCGACACCGGGATCGCGCAGCTGGCGTCGGGCCCCCTCGACGTAACCGGCGTCGAGTTCGGTGTCGGCGTCGAGGATGAGGACGCCGTCGTAGTTGTCGGTCAGCGAGAACTCCTCGATGACCGCCTCGATGGCGCCCGCCTTGCCGCGGTTGGTGAGCAGCTCCAGCACGTTGACGCCGGTCTTGGCGGCGATATCGGCGGTGGAGTCCTTGGACGAGTCCGACACCACGTAGATGTCCCACCGGGGGAACAGCCCCAGCGCCGAGGAGATGGCCCCGCCGATGACGGGCTCCTCGTTGTGGGCCGGGATGATCACGGCGAGGGAGGCGTCCGGAGGGGCCTCCCCGCCCGTGGTCGCCACGGCGGTGTCCGCGTCGGCGCCCTCCCCTCCGGCGCCGGCGGAGCCGCCGGAACCGACCAGGACGCGTTCACGGGAACGGACCGACGGGCGAGCGCCGGCGGTGGAGTCGCGCCTCAGTACGGCGCGGACGGAGTCGTCGCCCAGGCGCAGCAGCCCGATGACGGTCCAGAGCAGAAGGTTGGCGCCGAAGGCCAGCCACAGGAACACGTACCCCACGGGGCCGAGACCGGCCGCGGCGGCCATGTCGGTCGCGAAGTCGAACCAGAAGACGAAGAGTGCGACGGCCAAGGCCAGGGCGAACAACCCGACCAACAGACCACCGACGAAACGTACGATACGCACAGCCTTGGGACCCCTCCCGAAAGTCATCGGTTTCGGACCGACGTTAACCCGCTAAGTCGGCGTTAGGTTGACGCCCTGCCACCTGGAGGGGTTCACCCGAGTTCGCGTCCTATGTAGGCCACGCAAATCGTATACACGGGCTTGTGTGAGGTGGTACCCATTAGAAGATATTTGAGACAGGGGATCGGAGGCGTACGCGCCACCGGTTTATCCGAGGCCGCCCGAACCCCTCGGAGGGCCCTGTGACTCATGACGGACGGAGAGAAGGAGAATGCTCGGCGTGATCGGCGACTCCGTATCCCCCTCGCCCGATCCCGATCCCGATACTCCGGCCCGACAGCCGGGGGACCGACCCCTCACCAGCGAGGAGTCGGGGCCGGCTCACGGGATCCGGGTGGCGGTGCACCAACCCCACTATCTGCCGTGGCTGGGGATGGTCGACAAACTCGACCGATGCGACCGTTTCGTTGTCCTCGATACGGTCCAGTTCGAGCGTCGCGGTTGGCAAAACCGCAACTATGTGGCCGGACGTGGCCGGCCGGTGCTGCTGACCGTCCCGGTGAACCAGGGCAGTCGCGACGATCGAATTCTGGACAAAGCCATTGATAACAGCCAGAAATGGAGGAGCAAGCACTACAAGGCACTGGCCGAACACTGCTACTCCAAGACGCCCTACTGGAGCGATTTCAAGGAAGAAATCGTTCACCTGTACGAAACCGAGTGGAACGACCTCGCGGAGCTGTCCATCGCGACGATGCGGTTGGTGATGCGCGGCTTCGGGATCGACACGCCGATCCTGCGCGCGAGCGAGATCGGTGACTTCCCCGGCCAGAAGAGCGAACTGCTGGCCCAGATCTGCGCCAAGACCGGAGCGGACGTCCTGTTGTCCGGCGACGGCGCACGGGACTACCTGAACCCGGAGATCCTGCTGCGGTACGGGATCGACGTGGAGTGGCAGGGCTTCCAGCACCCGGTCTACCGCCAGTACCAGCGGGAGGCCGACGACTTCGCGCCCCGGCTGTCGGCACTCGACCTGCTGTTCAACGCGGGTCCCGACGCCCTGGAGATCCTCCGACGGGCGAGAACGCAGAGCTGATCTCAAGAGTCGATCTCTCCACGGCGGCCCTCCGGCCGTCGTGACGCCCAGGGCGCCTGCACGCTCGAAGCGGTCGTGTACGGGCGCGCCCCTCACTCGGCAAAGGACGGGAAAGCAGCATGATGACGGACTGGTCCCAGGAACGCATCCTGGTCTACGCCCCTCACCCCGACGACGAGACACTCGGCTGCGGTGGTCTCATGAGCAAGGCCAAGGCCGCGGGCGCCGAGGTGTTCGTGCAGTTCATGACCGTCGGGGACACCGCAGACCAGTCGCCGAAGGGCTTCTCCACCGCGGAGGAGCGCTACGCCGAGATCAAGAAGGTCGCCGACCACTTCCGCTGGGACGACTGGCACATGGCCCTGCCCGGCGACGAGTACCACCTGAGGCTGGACGCCGTCCCGAGGGTGGACCTCGCCCACATCATCGAGGCCTCCAGCCCGCTGTCCATGTCCCGCCTGCGTCCCACCGTGGTCGTCGCGCCCCACCGGACCAGTTACAACCAGGACCACCAGGCCATCGCCGAGGCCGTGCACACCGCGCTGCGCCCCTCCGACCGCGCGCTGCGCCACCACCCCCGACTGGCGCTCGCCTACGAGGAGGCCGCCGACCAGTGGCGGCTGGAGCCGACCTGCTCCCCCGGCCTCATCGTGGAACTGTCCGAGAAGGAGGTGGGGGACAAGATCCACGCCATGGAACTGTACGGATCGCAGTGCCATCGACACCCCCACACCCGTTCGGAGTTGACCTTGCGCAGTCTGGCCGCCCTCCGGGGCATGCAGGCCGGCGTGGCCTTCGGAGAGGGTTTCCACGTTCTGCGCTGTCTGGCCTGACCGATGCCGGCCACCCGCTCCGGCGACACGACTCCCCCGCCATCCCATTCGCGCCATCACCCCGTGAAACAAGACAACACAACGCCTGTGAAAATGTGGAGGGGAAACCATGAAGGCTGTAGTCACCGGTGGAGCCGGGTTCATCGGCTCCCACTTGTGCGACCATCTCGTCGCGCAGGGGCATGAGGTGGTCGTCCTGGACGACCTGTCGACCGGTTCATCGGAGAATCTGGTCCATCTGGAGAACACACCGGGCTTCCGCTTCGTCCAGGGGGACATCCTGGACCGGGATCTGGTCCACGACCTGGTGGCGGAGGCGGACACCGTGTTCCACCTCGCCGCGGCGGTGGGCGTCTACAACATCGTGGACAACCCGCTGCGCTCCCTGCGGATCAACCTGCACGGCACGGAGAACGTGGTCGAGGCCGCGGTCGCCAACCGGGTGCCCTACATGGTGGCGTCCACCAGCGAGGTCTACGGCAAGAACGACACCGACGGCCTCAAGGAGGACGACGACCGGATCTACGGCTCGGCCACCAAGAGTCGCTGGTCCTACGCGGCCGCCAAGGGACTGGACGAACTGGTCGCCTACGTGCACGGTTCCGAGTCGGGCGTCCCGTGTGTGATCACCCGGTTCTTCAACGTGGTGGGGCCCCGGCAGACCGGCCGCTACGGGATGGTCGTGCCCCGGTTCGTCGAGCAGGCCCTCTCGGGCGAGCCGATCACCGTGCACGGGACGGGGGCGCAGCGCCGCTGCTTCGGCTCGGTGTACGACGTGGTCCCCGGCCTGTTGCGGCTGATGGACACCCCGGAGGCCTACAACCGGGCCGTCAACCTGGGCGGACACGAGGAGGTCTCCATCAAGGGACTGGCCGACCGGGTGGTGGAGTTGACCGGGTCGAGCAGCGAGATCGTCTACATCGACTACGACGAGGCCTACGGTGAGGGGTACGAGGACATGCAGCGCCGCTACCCGGACACCTCGCTGGCCAAGGCCCTGGTCGGGTACGAGCCGACCCGGGACCTCAACGCCATCATCGACTCGATCGTGACGTACCACCGGGCCCAGGAAGGCGTTCCGCAGCCGGTGTAGGGCACATCCGACGCACGTTCCCCCACTCGATCGAGGCCGGGAACGCCGGACGTTCTCCGGGATCCCGCCCCTCGCCCGCCCAGGGCGCACCACTCCATCCCCGCTCATGGAGACGACCGGCCCCACTCGCCGCCGGCTCCGGATTCCCCCTTGAACCAGGGGAAGCCCGGCCGCCCGAAGACCCCCTCTCCCCACCGCGTCCGCCCGGGACCACGGGGCCGACGGAACACACGGAAGACGATCCGGCCCGGGGTCTCCGCCCGCTCGGGTCGAGACGGGCGCGAGCGTCCACGCCGGGGCGCCGGACCCGGAAGACGCCGGATCGGTCTCCCGACCGCTCAGCCCAGGACGATGGTCAGGATCTGCACCACGCTCAGGGCCAGCACGGCCACGCAGAGCATGACCATGGCCCAGGGCGCGCCCACCGCCGTCGGTGTCCGCCCGGTCTCGGGGTCGAGCACGCCCTCGCCGATCCGCCGCCAGCGCAGCCACAGGTGCAACCCCAGGACGATGGCGACGGCGAGGAGCCCGAACATCACGGCCGCCCGCAGCGCCGGCGGCGCCTGGGGGACGAAGGACGCCCCCGGGACCAGTTCGCCGCGTAGGAACAGCAGCGCGACCACCACCAGCAGGATCACGGTGCGCTGCCACGAGAGCAGGGTGCGTTCGGGTTGCAGGCCGGGGTCGCCCCGATCCCGCGGACTCCTCACAGCAGGTTCCCCACGAGGACGATCACGCACACCATTCCCACGGCGATCGTGGTCAGGATGGGCAGCAGGCTCGGTTTCAGCGTGCCCCCGGCGCGCATGATGCGCTGGACCCGGTACCAGCGCAGGGGCGCGTAGACGGTGATGAGGGCGGCCAGGGCGGCCAGCGTGAGGCCGACCACCGTGCGCGATGCGTCGTCCCACCCCAGGGGGAGCAGGTGCAGGACGGCCACGGCCCCCGCGAGCAGGGCCAGGGAGGTGCGCAGCCAGGCCAGGAAGGTCCTCTCGTTGGCCAGGGTGAAGCGGTAGTCGACGGCCCCGTCCTTGCCGGATCCGTGATCGACCGTGTCGGCGTCCATCGAACCACCCCCCGCTCTCTCATCCCTCCTGTCCGACCGTAGCCCCAACCTCACTTTCCACCCAAACAGGTATGCACCACGTGTTGGGTAGGAGACCGTCGGTCCGGTGGAGCCCGACAGTGGTGCTCCACACGCTTGTGGAACAAACGAGTGGGCACCATCGCTGTAGTTCACCGAAGAAGGGGGTGGTCGGCCCACCGGCCCCCCCGATACCGACAGACCAGGAGATCTCGTGCCCACCGTCGCTCTGACCAAGGACAACTTCGCGGACACGCTGAAGGACAACGACTTCGTCCTCATCGACTTCTGGGCGGACTGGTGCGGTCCCTGCCGTCAGTTCGCCCCGGTGTTCGAGCAGTCCGCGGACAAGAACGCCGACATCGTGCACGCCAAGGTGGACACCGAGGCCGAGCGGGAACTCGCCTTCGAGTTCAAGATCCAGTCCATCCCGACGCTGATGATCGTGCGGGACCAGACCGTCATCTACAGCGAGCCGGGCGCGCTGCCCTCCGAGGCCCTGGAGAGCCTGATCACCCAGGCCCGGGAGCTGGACATGGACGAGGTCAAGAAGAAGATCGCCGAGCAGTCCGGCGAATCCGTCTGAGGAGACCCCCGGTGCCCCGGTCGACGTCCGCGTCGACCGGGGCACGGTCGTGTCCGCCAACGGCCACGGCCGACCGCGTCCGGTCATGCCCTCTGGAATGGCGCGACCTCCTCGCGGTCGCGTCCTCGCAGGTCATTCGGGCGGATGACGGGAGGTGAACGACTCCCACGACCTCGTGGCGACGCCCACCGGGGCGGACACCGGCACCGCTCACCCAGGGGAACCGCGCACCCGGGGGAACGGGAGCGGAGAAGTCACACCACTCGATGGGACACCATCCCGCGTTCGGTCCCTCCCCCATCACCGCGGCCGTCCGACCCGCCGCCCCCGGAACCGCGACGTACGCCTCCTCCGCCGTTTCCCTCTCCCCCCGGGGCGTGTTCCGTGGGCGCCGACCGTCGCGGAACGCCGCCGGACGCAGGCCGCCCCGGCGCCTCGCGGGGGTGGGAGGGCGCACCGGGGCGCCGGACGGCGGGGCGGACATCCGCCGCACACACCCCACGGCCGCGGATCGATCCGGACAGCGACCACCGCGCCCGGGGATCGTGCCGACGGACCCGTCGACACGGGGAGGACCGACCTTTCGGTCCGCGCGAAACGGCGTCCGAGCAGGGGGCCGCGCGCTCGAAAGCGCATGTGGCCGACGCGTTGTCACGCATGCCCCACCCGCCCCATTGGAACCGAAGCGACCGGTTCGGTGACGGGCCGACAACGGCGCGCGTCATCACGGATCCGAGTCCACCGCCCACGTTCACCTGGTCAACGAGGTTCGTTCACCTCCGCTTCACACGGGCATATTTGCATGGGTTCGACCGCGCTCTGTCGGTTCACCCTCTCTGAGTCCGCAAGCACCGTCCGACCCGGAAGTGGCCCCATGTCCATCAGCAACACCGCCTCCGCTCGCGGAGTCGCCCCCGACGCCATCCGGTACAACCGCGAGGTGCCCGGACTGGGCGACCCCGTCTTCGAGGTCTCCGGCCTCTCCATCTTCTACGGCTCCAACAAGGCCGTGCGCGACGTGGACCTCAAGGTGGGCCCGCGGCAGATCACCGCCATGATCGGCCCCTCGGGCTGCGGCAAGAGCACGGTGCTGCGCACGCTCAACCGGATGAACGACCTCATCCCCGGTGCCCGCATCGAGGGCGACGTCACCTATCACGGCGAGGACCTGTACGCCCCGCACGTGGACCCCATCGAGGTGCGCCGGCGCATCGGGATGGTCTTCCAGAAGCCCAACCCGTTCCCGAAGTCGATCTACGACAACGTCGCCTACGGTCCGCGGATCAACGGCGTGCGCAACAACATGGACGACCTGGTGGAGGAGACCCTCACCAAGGCCGCCCTGTGGGACGAGGTCAAGGACAAGCTCAAGGAGAGCGCGTTCGCCCTCTCCGGCGGCCAGCAGCAGCGTCTGTGCATCGCCCGGACCATCGCGGTCAACCCCGAGGTCATCCTGATGGACGAGCCCTGCTCGGCACTGGACCCGATCGCGACGCTCAAGATCGAGGACCTGATGTACGAGCTGGCCTCGGAGTACACCATCGTCATCGTCACCCACAACATGCAGCAGGCCGCTCGCGTCTCCGACCGCACCGCGTTCTTCACCGCGGGCGTCGACGACAAGGGTGATCGCTACGGCAGTCTGGTGGAGTTCGACGAGACCGCGAAGATCTTCAGCAAGCCCGCCGACCAGCGCACCGAGGACTACATCTCCGGCCGCTTCGGCTGATCGGCGCCGCCTCCGCACGCCTCTTCGACACACCCCTCTTCGACGAAGTGGATCCACGACCATGACCGCCCTCTCCGCCTCCGCGTCCGTCCCCCGCCCCTCGGGCGCGCTGGACGACGCGGTGGAGCGCGCCGAGGGGCCGCTGCGGGTCCTGTTGGTGGAGCCGGAGTCGGAGCAGTCGCACCAGTTGGTGCTCTCGCTCAGCGGTCATGACGTGGACATCACGGTGTGCGTCGACGGAGCCGAGGCCCTCCTGCGGGTGGGGCTGATGCGCCCGGACACGATCGTGACGAGCGCCACCCCGCCCGAGGTGGACCTGGAGACACTCGTACGGGTGACCCGGCGGGCGACCGACATCCCGATCCTCATCGGGGTGGGCCCGGGCGACTCCCAGCGGGCGCTGCGCGCCCTGGCCGCCGGGGCCACCGCCTGCGTCAACCGCCCCTACCGCATCCCCGAGCTGGCCGCCCTGTTGCGCGGCTCCCTTCCCGGGATGGACGGGGGCGGCATGCTGGAACAGGGCGGCGGGCCGCACACGTCGCTGCGTTCGGGGGCGTTGGAGCTGGACGCCCTGGGGCACCGACTGTTCGTGGACGGCGACCCGGTCGACCTGGCCCTGCGGGAGTTCGGGATCATGGACTTCCTGCTGCGGCACACCGGCCGGGTGGTCAGTCGCGAGGAGCTGTGGACCGAGGTCTGGCGCAAGCCCCTGCCTCCGGTGAACAACACCATCGCCGTGCACATCCGTCGTCTCCGGCACAAGCTGGGTGACTCGGAGGCCCGCCCCAGATTCATCCACACGGTGCGCGGAATCGGTTATCGATTGGATACTGCGAACGGCGGATAGGGCATGTTCTGACCTCTTATCAAGGGTCCTCCGGCGACAGCCGGGGCGACCCCTTGTTCATGTTCGCGTCACTTCACGTCGAAGCGGACGCAAAAGTGAACGATAAGACAACCGCGAACATCGGCGCGATGATCGCGCACACCCCGCACTTCTTGGCATACCCGCAGGTCATCACGGTGAGTTCAAACACAGCAACGGAACTCCACCACCTGGCCACACGCTCCGCGTTACATAAATGTTACCTCCATTCACCCGCCATTCATCCGACTTCCACCGTCTGGCCGTCATTCCGATGTCAGCACGACTTTCTCCGCCTTTAACGTCGTTTCACGTCAGCCCCGACATCGGTGATTCAACGAGGAGAACTTCGACATGCGCAACGGGCGTTCCAAGCTCGCCGTCCTGGCGGCCATCCCCCTGCTCGCCACGGCTTGCGGCGGCGGAGGCGACACCGGTGACGGTGCCGACGGCAACGGCGGCGACGGCGGCGAGCAGCTCAGCGCCTCGCTGACCGGCGCGGGTGCCAGCTTCCCCGACCCGCTCTTCCAGGACCTGATCTACACCTACAACAGCGACGTCCAGCCCGGCGTCCAGATCAACTACCAGAGCGTCGGCTCCGGTGCCGGCGTCGAGCAGTTCCTGGAGCAGACCGTCGACTTCGGTTCCTCCGAGGAATACCTGGACGACGAGGACCTGGCCGCGGCCGAAGAGGCCCGCGGTTGCGTCGCCGTCCAGTTCCCGGTCGTCTTCGGCGCCGTGGTCATCGCGTTCGACAACGAGGACCTGAACGGCCTGGTCCTGGACGCCGAGACCATCGCCCAGATCTACGACGGCCAGATCACCAGCTTCGACGACCCGGCCATCGCCGAGCTCAACCCCGACCTGGACCTGCCGAGCGACGAGATCATCCCGGTCCACCGCTCCGACGGCTCCGGCACCACCTACGTGTTCAGCCACTACCTGAGCACCGAGGTGGACTGGTGGGCCGACGAGTACGGCGAGGGCAAGGAGCTGGACTGGGCCGACGGTCTGGTCGGCGGCCAGCAGAACGACGGCGTCGCCCAGGGCATCACCCAGAACCCCGGCGGTCTGGGCTACGTCAACCAGTCCTTCGCCCAGGAGGCCGGGCTGGCCGTCGCCAGCATCGTGAACGAGGACGGCACCCCGATCGAGCCGACCCTGGAGGCCACCATCGCCGCCTCCGAGGAGGTCGAGGTCCCGGACAACTTCCAGTTCGCGATCGACAACGTCGGCGGCGAGGGCTACCCGATCGCCGGCTCCAACTGGATCTTCACCTACACCTGCGGCTACGACCAGGCCAACGCCGACGCGATCATCGACTTCTGGACCTGGGCCCTGACCGACGAGAGCGCCCGCGACCTGGCCGGTGAACTGGGCTACGCGCCTCTGGGCGAGGGTCTGACCGACCGCGTCGTCGCCGAGCTGGAGAAGACCAACTCCGCCAACTAGGCGACAACGGTCGCCCGGGCGACGAGGCATCCCCTCTCCCCTCCCGGTGACCACCCGCGGTGGCCGGGGCCCGAGCCCCGGGTCCCGGCCACCGCCCTCTCTCCCTCCTCCGCCCCGTGGTGATGGGGCGGGAACGCTCTCCACTCCCCACGAAAGCCACAGAGGAGAAGCACATGTCCACCGAGGCCCCCGAGGCCCCGCAGGCTCCCGAGGACCCACAGCGCAGGACGCTCCAGTCCAGCAGGGGGCGGTTCGCCGACCCGATCTTCAAGTGGACCGTCGCCGCCTGTGGGACCACCGTGCTGGTCATCCTGGCGCTGATGGTCTTCCGGACCACCACCGAGGCATGGCCGGTCTTCGCCAAGGAAGGCTTCTTCGGGTTCCTCTTCGGGCAGACCTGGGACTCGGGTGGATCGCGTACCGAGATCACCGGCACCTACGGTGCCTGGCCCTTCATCTACGGCACCCTGGTCACCGCCACCATCGCGATCGCCATCGCCCTGCCGCTGGCGATCATGGTCGCCGTCTACCTGACCCACCTGGCGCCGCGCCGCCTCGCCAAGCCGCTCTCCTACACGGTGGAGCTGCTGGCCGCCGTGCCCAGCGTCATCTTCGGCCTGTGGGGCCTGCACTGGTTCCTGCCCAACGTGATGCGCCCCTTCTTCGAACTGGTCGAGTCCACCCTGGGGTGGTTCTTCCTCTTCGAGGGCCCGGTGCGCGGCGTCGGCTACTTCCCGGCGGGCATCGTGCTGGCCATCATGATCCTGCCGATCATGACCGCCATCATCCGCGAGGTCATCGCGGTGCAGCCGCTGGAGCAGCAGATGGCGGGTTACGCCCTGGGCTCCACCCGCTGGGAGGTCATCACCAAGGTGGTGCTGCCCTCCAGCTTCTCCGGCATCGTCGCCGCGAGCATGCTGGGACTGGGCCGCGCCCTCGGTGAGACCATCGCCGTCCTGATGCTGATCGGCGGCTCCCAGTCCTGGGGCGCCAGCCTCTTCGGCACCGGCAGCAGCATGGCCTCGCACATCGCCGCGACCTTCGGTGAGTCCTCGCCGGAGGCCCGGACCGGACTGATGGCGATCGGTGTCGCCCTGTTCCTGGTCACGATGATCGTCAACATCCTGGCCCGCGTCATCGTCTGGCGCCTGGGACAGTTCACGGGAGACGCCGCAGTATGAGCACCTCGACCCTCACACCCGCCCCGCACGTCCCGCTGAGCGTGAGCCCCCCGGGCTCCGGCCGCCGACGCTTCAAGAACAACGTGGCCACGGTCGCACTGACCGCCGCCATGGTCATCGCGATGATCCCGCTCGTCCTGATCATCTTCGAGATCACGCGGCGCGGTATCGGCGTGATGAGCCTGGAGTTCTTCACCGCGACCGAGCCCCCGCCCCGGCGCGAGGGCGGCGGTTACGCCGCGGGCTTCTTCGGCACCCTGTACATCATGGCGCTGGCGGTCGTGATGTCGATCCCGTTCGGTATCGCCACGGCCGTCTACATCGTGGAGTACGGGCCCAACCGGCTCACCGCGGCGATCCGTTTCTTCACCGACGTCATGACCGGTATCCCGTCGATCTTCGTGGGTCTGTTCGTCTACGGCCTGCTGGTGATCGGCTGGGGCTCCCTGGGCTTCGGCACGTTCGTGGGCGCGGTCGCGATCGCGGTGATGATGCTGCCGATCGTCACACGCTCGGCGGAGGAGATGCTGCGGCTGGTGCCGAACGAGCTCCGCAACGCCAGCTACGGTCTGGGCGCCCGCAAGTGGCAGACCATCGTCCACACGGTCCTGCCCGCCGCCGCCCCCGGTCTGACCACCGGTTCGATGCTGGCGGTCGCCCGCGGCATCGGCGAGACCGCGCCGCTGCTGTTGACCGCGTTCGGCACCGGCATCATCGTCAACGCCTTCCAGGGTTCGCCTCAGGGCGCGGTGCCGATGCAGCTGTACCGGGGCGCGACCCAGCCCTTCGAAGCGGGCATCGACCGCGCGTGGGGCGCGGCGCTGTCCCTGTTCCTTCTGGTACTGCTGTTCACGGTGATCGCCCGGTGGATCGGTTCCCGGGCCTCGGTGAGCAGGTGACACGTTCCTCCGAAGGGCCGTGACGGGTGAGAACCACCCGGCACGGCCCTTCGTCCTACCGGTAACCTTTCCGCACCAACGGACCCCCACCTGGGAGAGACAATGCCCGAGACCTCCGAGTACGCCGCCACGTTCGCCCTGGTCGACATCGACGGGGACGGCCTCATCTCCGCCGATGAGCTGACGGCCCTCATGCGCAACCTGGGCGACGAGTGCACCGACGAGCAGGCCGCCGACGTGGTCCGCTCCATGGACACCGACGGCGACTCCCGGATCTCCCTGGAGGAGTTCGCCCGGTTCATGTCCTCCCGGAACTAGGCGACGCGGCCCGCACGGCGGTCCCGTGCACCGTTGACGGTGGTCCCGGTCGAGGGGCGGCGATCGCCGCCCCTCGACCGGGACCACAGCGCCTTCACGGGCGGGCCGGCACCGCTCGACGACCGAGGTGGACACGGCCCGGGGACCCGTCGCCGTCCATCACCGGTGATCCCCGACGGCCGCGTCGCCGGTCAGGCGGCCCGGGCCAGGTAGACGATGTCCGGGATGTCCAGGGACACCGGCACCTCGACCACGTCCACGTGGGCGAAGCGTTCCCGCAGCAGCGCCTCGAAGGAGGCGACCGCGTTCGCGCTCCAGAAGGCCAGGACGCCGCCGGGGGCCAGCAGTCCCTTGAGGAGGTCCAGGCCCGCGGCCTGGTACAGGCGGTCGTTGGCCTCGGTGACGGTCCAGTCCGGGCCGTTGTCGGTGTCGAGGCAGATCGCGTCGTAGCGCTGCGGGCGGGTGGCGGCCGCCTCCGTCCAGGCCACGATGTCGGCGTTGTGCACCCGGCAGCGGGGGTCGCGGTGCACGTATTCGGCGGCCTCACCGAGTTCTCCGTCGTGCCAGGCGATGACCTGGGGCTCCAGCTCGACGACCTCCACCAGGCTGACGCGGGGGTCTTCGAGCGCCTCACGCGCGGAGAAGCCCACCCCCAGGCCGCCGATGAGGACCCGGGCCCGGGAGCGTCCCCGGGGCAGGGCGGCCAGACTCGCCCGGACCATCTCCCGTTCCGAGGTGCCGTCACGGGTGTCCATGAGAAAGACGCCGTTGGAGTAGATCTCGTAGTGCGCGCCCACCCGGAGCAGCACCAGATCCCCACCCGTCTCGCCCTTCACACGGGCCAGCGTCTCCTTCTCTTCCTGCACCTGTCGTGTCTCCATCCCCACATTGTGCCCGTAGGGGCGCCGGCCGTGGCGAGGGAACCGTCGGAACCGGCCCGCGGGGCCTCCCTCCGCACCTCACGAAGGCCGCTCCGCCGTCGTAGGCGGCGATCGGGGAACGGGTTCCCCGTCGAGGGCCGGATCCCCGTGGTCGCGGGAGGGGGCTACGGGCCGGGCGGTGGTCGACGCGGGTCCCGGTGCGCGTCGCCGCCGAGCGGAAGCCCGGGAAATCCGGAGCCCCGAGCCCTTCCCCAGCTTGTGACCGACGGGTAACTTAGGTGCTCCGACACCGGGAGGAGAACAGTGAAGACCCTGCGCAAGGTGGCGCCCTACGCCCTCGGCGGCCTGTTCCTGGGTTCGGGGGTACTGCACTTCGCGGCACCGAGACCCTTCGAGGCGATCATGCCCCGTTCCCTGCCCGCCCGGCGCGCCTGGGTGTACGGCAGCGGCGTCGCCGAGATCGCCTGCGGCCTGGGGCTGCTGACCCGCCGCCGCTGGGCGGGACCGGCGAGCGCGGGCCTCCTCCTGGCGGTGTGGCCGGCCAACGTACGGATGGCCCTCGATTCCGGCACCGGCCGCCTGCCGGGGCTCGCCGACAACCGCGCCGTCGCCTGGGGCCGGGTGCCGTTGCAGATCCCGCTGATCTGGGCCGCCCTCCAGTCCCGCCCGGCAGACGACCGACCGTGACCCCGTAGGGGCGTCTCCGGGTCAGGACTTCCAGGAAGGGCCCCAGCCGCTGCTGTCGGAGACACCCTCGGGCATCGGCTCCAACAGCCCTGCCCCTGGCGGGACCCGATCGGTCCGGGGCCGATCCGCCTCGGGCCGCGGTTCCTCCTCGACCTCCCACCGGTCGGGGGGCGGAGGCGGCACCAGCGACGCCCCGGGCGGCACGAAGCCCTCGCCGGGTTCCTCCCCTCCACCGGACACTCCGGCGGCGGCCGGGTCATCGGGCGCGCCCCACGGTTCGCCCCGGTCACCGCTGCCGACGGCCTGCCACGGCTCGGGGGGACCGAACGCGCCCGGCGGCCCTGCGGGCACACCCTCGCCGCCGGGTGCCCGGTGAGCACCTGATCCCCGACCACCGTTCTCCGTCTCCGCACCGTGGGGCGCGCCCCACGGTGCGGGGCCCTCGGGGTTTCCGGGCGGGTCGGAACGGCGGTCGGCGGGTGCGCCCCAGGACTCGAAGGGCTCGGGCCCACCGGGCCGCCCGGCGGCGCCACGGTCGCCCTCGGCGCTCCGGGGCTCGGCGTGTCCGGGCGTCTCCCCGCCGACGGTGCTCCACGGCTCGGGGGGCTCGTGCGCGCCCGGCGTTCCGGTGGTGGGGGCGTCCCACGGCCGCGCGGTCCCGTGGTCTCCGAAGGGCTCCTCGGCGGGCACACCCCACGGCTCGGGAGGCGGCGGGGCGCCCCTGTCACCGGTGGGGCTCCACGGACCGTCCGCCGAGGAGTCCGACCCGCGTCGGGACAGGAGGGACTCCGGAACCTCCGTCGCCTCGTCATCGGTGTTCCGAACGCCCGAGGAGCCCGACCCACCTCGGGATTCGAGGGACTCCGGAACCTCCGTCGCCTCGTCATCGGTGTTCCGAACGCCCGAGGAGCCCGACCCACCTCGGGATTCGAGGGACTCCGGAACCTCCGTCGCCTCGTCATCGGTGTTCCGAACGCCCGAGGAGCCCGACCCACCTCGGGATTCGAGGAACTCCGGAACCTCCGTCGCCTCGTCATCGGCGTTCCAGGCACCCGAGATCTCCTCCGGCGGCACGTCCACCACCGGCGACGTCTCCTCCTGGCTCTGGACCAGGGGGTGCAGCACACTGCCCGCCGCGTGGACCCGGGTCCACCACGCGGCGGCCTCGTCGCGGTTCAGTTCCTCCTCGATCCGCAGCCATCCCGGGATGTGCGGGTGACGGCGCCCCGTGCGCCAGGTGTGCTTGAGCGAGATCGGCTCCAGCACCAGCACCCGTTCGCCGTTCACCACGGGGACCGCCCCAGGCGTGGCCTCGTTCCCCACCCAGGTGCCGTCACCGCCGACCAGGTCCCACTCGCCGTCGACGATCGACAGTCGCGGATCGTCGCGCAGGTCGGTGGCCGACGCCACCCAGTCCGGCATCGGCCGCTGTCCCGGCACCCCGCGCCCCTCGGGCCCGATGAGCGCGTCGGCGAGCAGGGTGTGCAACTGGAAGTTGTCCCCCACCCCGTCGAAGCGCACCCGGAAGGCCCGCCCCGAGACGCGGTCGAGCACCAGCAACCGGTCGACCTCGGCCATCAGCAGGAGTTCGTACACCTCCGCGAACTCCTCGACGTGGCGGCGCATCCGGGTGGCCAGCGCCAGCAGCTCGGCCAGCCCCCGCGGATCCTCGCGCAGGGCGACGCGCACCTCGGCGTCGCCGAGGACGGCGCGGATGGCGATCCCGTAGGGCTGCATCGTCGCCCACGCCGCGAGCGCGTACATGTCCGCGTCGCCGAGCACCGGGGTGACCCGGGCCCGATGCGGCTCCCCCGTCTCCCTCGGGTGGGGCGGGTCGTCGTCGCCCGTGCTCTCCCAGGCCTCGGCGAAGCGCAGCGCCTGCGCGCCGACCTCGCGGGCCCGACGGGTGATCTCGACGCCGGCGGGCCCGGCCGGTGTTCCCACCTCGACGAGCGCACCGCACAGCACCGACAGGTCGGCCACGGCGCCCAGCGCGATCCGCTCGGGTGCGCGCAGTCGTTCGGCGATGACCGCGAGCGCCTCGGACCGTTCTCCGACGGGTACGTGCCCCGCCAGCTGGAACAGCGTTCCGGCGAGCGGAAGAACGTCGTGCGGCCGCGTCCGGGCGGCTGCGACGACGTCGGCGACGGCGCGGCGGAAGTCTTCGATCATTCGGGCATCGTTACACAGTCCTCTGTCACCGCCCGCGTCCTCCCCCGGAAACGACCACCTTCGGCCACCGGGGATGACCGGGGACGAACGGTACGTGAACGTCACCGGACGGGCGGGCGACGACGCGCGGTAGGACCGAAACCCCCGAAGGCTCGGATGTTCAGGCGGTGGCCGCCACCCGCCCCCGGACCGCGACCCGTGCGACCCCGCAGACCCACCCCAGTGTCGAACCCCACAGCAGGCCGGTCAGCAGGCCGCCCGCGAGCATCGCGTACCACCCGATGGGCCCCAGCCCCATCTCCCAGGCCGGGACCAGCGCCCGGGGCGCGCCGGAGGCCATCGCCCCGAGCGCGAACGCCGCCCACCCGGCGAAGAACGCCCGCCCGGCGGAGGCGTCGGGGCGTCGCCGCACCGATCGGGCGGTCCACCACCACACGACGGCGACCAGGACGGCCACGGCGACGAGTTCGACGGTCAGCGCCGACCAGGGCTGTTCACCGATCGGGACGACGCTCAGAGCCGGCACGGCGAACGGCGCGCCCAGCGCGCTCGGCAGCATCGGCCAGGCGCTCCACGCGCCCAGCCGGGTGAGGAATCCGGCGGAGCCGAACAGCAGGCACGGCAGCAGCGCGGAGGCGGCCGTGACCGCCGGGATATTGCGAATAAGATTCACGTTTTGCAGGATAGTGATGTACGTCTCCTTTCCCCACCCCCCGAAGGACGCGGCTTGAAACGTCTGGCGGTCCTCGCCGTCCTACTCCTCCTCCCCGGGCTCCTGGCCGTGCTCACGCGACACGACCCGGGCCCCACCCGTTACATCACCGACGACCAGGGGCGCGCCCTGTTCCTGCACGGCTTCAACACCTCCGGTTCGGCCAAGGGCGACCCCGAGCGCCTCCCCTGGATCACCGAGGACGACGTCCAGACCGAGTACGACCTCATGGGCACCAACTTCGTGCGCTTCCTCGTCCAATGGCAGGCGCTCGAACCCGAACGCGGCGTCTACGACGAGGAGTACCTCGACGCCGTCGCCGAGCGGGTCGACTGGTACGCCGAGCGCGGCCACCACGTCCTCCTCGACATGCACCAGGACCTCTACGGCCGCCACACCAGCCCCGAGGAGCACTCCGGCAACGGCGCCCCCGCGTGGGCCACCCACAACGACGGTCTGCCCGTGGAGTCGCGGGACATGTGGGAGCTGGTCTACCTGGAGCCGGGCGTCATGCGCTCCTTCGACCACTTCTGGAACACCACCGGAGCCCACCCCGGCCTCATGGACGACTACGCCGCCGCCTGGCGCCACCTGGCCGCCCGCTTCGCCGACCATCCGGCCGTCATCGGGTACGACCTCATGAACGAACCCTTCGGCGGCAGTCTCCAGGGGCCGGACTTCGAGGCGGGTCCCCTCGCCGGGCTCTACCGCCGCTGCCTGGCCCGGATCCGCGAGGTCGACCAGGACACCTGGATCTTCGTCGAAGGTCAGGCCGTCGGCGTGAACTGGGGCTTCCCCTCCGCCCTGCCCCACCTGACCGACCCCCGTGACGGAGAGCCCCGCATCGTCTACGCCCCGCACGCCTACCCGCTGCCGATGGACCTGGGACGGCCCTACGAGGGCGACTCGCGCGAGACCGTCGACACGAGCATCCGGATCTGGTCCGACAGCGTCCGCGTCACCGCCGAACGCCTGGAGGCCCCCATCGTGCTGGGCGAGTTCGGCCTGGACATGTCGGGACCGGGCGCGGGCGACTACGTGCGACGCATGCTGGAGGAGACCGAGTCGATGGCCACCGGCCGCGCCTACTGGTCCAACGACCACGACGGCTGGGGCCCGTGGGCGGACGAGGACCTCACCCCCGGGCCGCTGGTCGAGGTCATGTCCCGCGCCTACCCCCGTGCGGTCGCCGGCCGACCGGTCGAGGTCTCCTACGACGCCGACTCGGCCGGGTTCCGGCTCCGCTTCACCGAGCGCGACGGAGTGTCGGGACCCACCGAGATCCACCTCCCGGCGCACGCCTTCCCCGACCACGAACTCACGGTGGACGCCCCCGCCGGGTGGACCTCGGACTGGGACGGGGAGCGTCGGATCCTGTACGTCGACATCCCCCGCCACGGGGCCGGCACCGAGTACGCCATCACGGTCGTCCCGGCCTGAGAGAGCGCGAGGGGCCCGCGATGTCCATCGCGGGCCCCTCCTGAAAGCGTCCGGGTCAGAGACGGCAGGCGTAGATGTCGGTGACCAGGATCGCCCGGGCCCCCAACTTCCACAGGTCGTCCATGATCCGCTGGGCGTCCCGGCGCGGCACCATCGACCGCACCGCCACCCAGCCCTCCCGGTGCAGCGGGGAGACCGTCGGCCCCTCCATGCCCGGGGTGAGCGCCACCGCCGCCTCCAGGCGTTCGGCGTGCACGTCGTAGTCCATCATCACGTAGTCGCGGGCGACCAGGACGCCGCGCAGTCGGCGCAGCAGGGTGTCGAACTTGGGCTCGGGTTCGGCGTCGACGGGGCGGATCACCACCGCCTCCGAGACCAGGATCGGCTCCCCGAACGTCTCCAGCCCGGCCTGGCGCAGCGTGGTGCCGGTGGACACCACGTCGGCGACGGCGTCGGCCACCCCCAGCTGCACGGAGCTCTCGACCGCGCCGTCCAGGTGGATGACGCGCGCCTCGATGCCCTCCTTCTCCAGGTAGGAGCGGAGCAGACCGTCGAAGGACGTGGCGACGCGCTTGCCGTCGAGGTCGGCGACCCTCATGTTCGCGCCGTTCGGGGCGGCGAACCGGAACGTGGACCCGCCGAACCCCAGCGGCAGGACCTCGTCCACCGGGGCGCCGGAGTCCAGCAGCATGTCGCGGCCGGTGATCCCGGCCTGGAGGATGCCCTCACCGACGTAGACGGCGATGTCCTTGGGGCGGAGGAAGAAGAACTCGGTCTCGTTGTCGGGGTCGACCATCACCAGGTCGCGACTGCTCTTGCGCTGCCGGTACCCGGCCTCGCGCAGCATCTCGACGGCGGGTTCGGACAGCTGGCCCTTGTTGGGCACGGCGATTCTCAACATGTCGGGCATGTGTCTGGCTTTCGTCGTTGGCTCTGCGTGGTTGAAGACGTCCGAGCGGCCGCACGCGCCGATGGGGCGCGCCGACCTACAGATGCTTGTAGACGTCTTCCAGCCGCAGGCCACGGGCCAGCATCAGGACCTGGAGGTGGTAGAGGAGCTGCGAGATCTCTTCGGCGGCCTGCTCGTCCGATTCGTACTCGGCGGCCATCCAGACCTCGGCGGCCTCCTCGACGACCTTCTTACCGATGGCATGGACGCCGGCGTCGAGCTGGGCGACGGTCCCGGACCCCTCGGGGCGGGAGCGCGCCTTCTCGGACAGCTCGGCGAACAGCTCTTCGAAGGTCTTCATGGTGTCTTTCCTCGACCGACAGTGCGCTACCAGCGTAGGCGGTCCGGAGGGCCGGCGCCGCAGGGAGGGCGAGAAGTCTCAGTATGCGGGCACGAGTACGTCACACCATCCGCCGGGCGAGCACCCGGACCAGGGTTCGCGGCAGCACCTTGAGCAGACCGTCGGCGGTCTTGTACTGGGGGCCGGGGATGACGTGCGGGCGGCCCGCCGCCCAGGCCCGCAGCGAGTCGCGGACGATGTGGTCCTTGGGCACGAACGCCAACTCGGGCAGCCCCTTCTCCTGCACGCCCAGGGTCATGTCGGTGCGCACGAACCCGGGAAGGACCACGGTGACCGCCACGCCCGAGGACCGGACCTCGGCGGACACGCTCTCACTCCACAGGGTGAGGAACTTCTTGCTCGCCCCGTAGACCGAACCGCCGGGGTTGACCACCGGTTCGCCGGCCAGCGAGGAGACGGTGATGACGCCCACCTTCGCCTTGTCGTCGGCGGCGCGCCGGGCGATCTGCACCGGCAGGACGGCGCGGGTGAGGCGGAGGACGGCGCGCACGTTGAGGTCGAGCATGGCGTCGATCTCGTCGGGGTCCTGGTCGACGAACGATCCGCCGTCGCCGCGTCCGGCGTTGTTGACGAGCAGGTCGATGGGGGCCCGGTCATCGGTGCCGTCGGCGGTGAGGCGTTGGACGACCCGATCGACGCCCTCGCGGGTGCCCAGGTCGACGGGGATCGTCTCCACGGGAACGCCGTAGATTTCGCCGAGTTCCTCGGCCAGCGCGGCCAGGAGTTCCCCGCGCCGGGCCACGAGCACCAGCCCGTATCCGCGCTGGGCCAGGCGGCGCGCGTACTCCTCACCGATCCCGGCGGAGGCGCCGGTCACCAGCGCGGTCCGGGGGTGTCCCCGGTCGGTTCCGGGTGTGTCGACCGCTTCGTTCATGGGACAAGCCTAGCGGGGACGGCCCGCGATGCCCTGTACCGCCGGGGTTCCCGAAACCCGGGTGGGATGGTCCACAGGTGAATTCACCACGCGGGATCACCCGTGTCACCCGCCGGGGGCCGACAGGGGTTAGCGTTCGATCATGTCCGAGACACAGAGCACCACCGGACCCCTGTCCGCCCTTCGGCTGGACGAGCGCCTGCGCGACACGAGGCTGTTCTTCACCCAGGCGTTGCGGACCTTCCACGCCACCGGCTCCATCGTGCCGAGCAGCCCCGCGCTGGCCCACGCGATGGCCGAACACGTCCGCGTCCGTCCGGTATCCGAAGAACCACTGAGGATCATGGAGGTGGGCGCGGGAACGGGGGCGATCACCCGTGGCATCGCCGCCGCCATGCGCCCGGGGGACACCGTCGACCTCGTGGAGGCCAACCCCGAGTTCGCCGCCCACATCGAACATCTGCTGGAGACCGACCCCGTGCTGGCACCGATCGCCCCGCAGGCGACGGTGCACGCCATGTTGGTCGACGAGATGGGCACCGACCGCACCTACGACGTGATCGTGTCGGGCCTGCCGTTCGCCAACTTCACCGTCGACACCGTGCGGGACATCCTCGACTACTACTTCGAGGTGCTGCGCCCGGGCGGTTACCTGTCCTTCTACGGCTACCTGTACACCAAGGAGGTGAAGGCGGTCATCGCCCGCCGTGAGGACTACCTGCGGCAGGCGCGCACCGGTTGGCTGGTGCAGGACCGGATCGACCGGTACGGCATCCGGTCCGACAAGGTGTTCGCCAACATCCCGCCGGCTTTCGTGCACCACCTGCGCAAGCCGGAGAAGTCCTCCTGACCGTCCGGGGCCCGCCCTCGCGGCGGGTCCCCCTCCACCCGCTTCGATCAGGCGTCCTCGCAGTTCATCGGCGTTTCCTCGGGTTCCACCCGGAGTGTCGGAAGGCACATCGCCGGGAGCGGGAGGAATCGCGGCCGTGTCGGCCCGACCTCTCATCGTCCGAAGAGCCGCAGTGGGCGGAATCCTTCCCTCTCGGACACCTCCCGCCGACCACGGAAAAGTCATCTTTTCGTGATCCCCATCACACGACTCCGATGTCACAGGAACCACAAAGCGCAGGTAGTCTCGCGTTGTCTTCCGGAGGACCGGATCTTGACGGCTCGCGCGATCCCTTTCATCCACATGCGCGTTAAAAGTTCCTGAGATCTGCCTCAAGTCCCCTGAAGCCCCACCCGCGCCACAAGCCCAGGGTTCTACGTTCTTCACACCAGTTCCGTGTGAACCGGAAGTATGCGCGCGGAGTCCTACAGATCACCCATTTCCCCAGGTCGTACATGGACCAGCGGAGGAGGCAACGTGACGCTCACCCAGGCTGCGGAGGTGACTCCGGAGATGCCGGAAGAGCCCACCGGCGCGATCCCCGACCCCCTGCCCACCGATGTGCGTCGGCGTGTGTCGGCTCTGGCCCGGGCCTCGCGGTTGCTGGTGGCCT
>NZ_JARBUT010000010.1 GCF_028882275.1 Nocardiopsis sp. N85 | reverse complement strand
CCGTGATCTTGCTACCAGAGGCAACCTCGGCGCCGAGGTTGCCTCTGGTAGCAAGATCACGGGGATACAGCGGTTTCGGAAGCAGCGGACACTCAGGGGCAGGGTTTTGGGCGTGAGGGGGTTTCGGACTTGGCCGGGCCGGGCGGTAACTGATGGGCTTGGCCGGGCCGGGCGGGCTGTCCGGGCGAAGGCCGGGAGGCGCCTACCGGCCCGACCTCTCTCCCCCTTCCCGATAGCCGTCGACCCGCCGTCCACGCCGCCACCGGAATTCCCACCTACCTGCTGGTGGACCGTGACACGAACGCCCCGGTGGTCCACTCACGGCCCGAACGCGGTGAACACCAGGACAGGTCGAGGCACCTCCACCGCGACAAGTCCGGGATCCCCGGTACCGGGATGACCCCGGACACCGACGGGCTGAAGAAGCGGTCCGTCCGCTGACAGCCACCGAACACGGACCGACGGCCTTCGCTCACCCCAGACCGGCCACCCAGTCGAAGGCGTCCGCCACCCCGTGCACGGTGGGCACACCCTGCGGGCCCGGTGGACGCCGCACCACCACGACCGGGACTCCCAACCGCTCCGCGGCCGCCATCTTCGGCCAGGTGTAGGTACCCCCGGAGTCCTTCGTGACGAGTACGTCCGCCCGGTGCCCTGCCATCAGCTCCAGCTCACCCTCCAGGTGATACGGCCCTCGGCTGGTCAGCAGCCGCCAGGCGCCGGGGAGTTCGAGCTCGGGCACGTCCACCACCCGGGCCAGCACCGCGCGCTCTCCCAGGGAGGGCACGAAGCGGGCCAGCTCCTGGCGGCCGACCGTCACGAACGGCCGCCCGCCGAGCCCGGCCGCCGCCTCCGCCGCCTCCTCGTGGGTGTCGGCGTAGTGCCAGGCCGGGTCCGGCTCCCACCCCGGCCGCTCCAACCGCAGCAGCGGCAGGTCCGTGCAGGCGGCCGCCGCGTTGGCGGTCATGCCGAGCGCGAAGGGGTGGGTGGCGTCCACGACCGCGTCGTAGTCGGTCAGCGCCGCCCGCAGTCCGGCCACCCCGCCGAACCCGCCGATCCGCACCCCGCCCACCGGCAGGCGCGGCCTGGCCACCCGCCCGGCCAGCGACGTGGTCACGTCCACGCCCGCCTCGACCAGCAGGGCGGCCAGCTCACGGGCCTCGGACGTGCCGCCCAGCAGCAGGAGTCTCATCGGACGGGTTCCTGGCCGAGCAGGGGGAGTCCGGCGGGAGACCCCTCCCGGGCCAGTTCCAGCAGCGCGTCGACGTCCAGGTGGCGTTCCACGAGGTCGGCGAGCAGGTCCATGCGCCGCTCGCGCGCGGCGGAGAAGTCCACCCCGGAGGGCCCGTACCCCAAGGTCCGGGCGAGGAAGGCGGCCCGGAAGGCGTCGCCCTCCAGACTGCCGTGCCACATGGTGCCGAAGACCTCGCCCGAACGCGCTCCGCCCAGGAACTCCTCCGCGCCCCCGCCCACCGTGATCCGGCCGTGGTGGATCTCGTAGCCGCTCGCGGGCGCGCCCAGCGCCTCACCCTCGGGCAGGCGGAGGGTCTTGTCGGCGGTGAAGTCGGTGCGCACGTCGAGGAGCCCCAGACCCTCCGCCGACGAGCCCGGCGCGGCCTCGACCCCCTCGGGGTCGGTGACGACGCGCCCGAGCATCTGGAACCCCCCGCAGACACCGAGGAGCGGCCGCCCCCGGCGGACGTGCTCGGTGATCGCCTCGTCCAGCCCGCGCGAACGCAGCCAGGCCAGGTCGGCGAGGGTGGCACGGGTGCCGGGCAGCACCACGAGGTCGGCGTCGGCGATGTCGCGCGGGCCGGAGGCGAAGACCACGTCGAGCCCGGGTTCCAGGCCGAGCGCGTCCACGTCGGTGAAGTTGCTGATCCGGGGCAGGCGTACCACGGCCACCCGCGCCACCGCCCCGGGCGCCGCCCGCCCGCCGGCCCGCCGCCCCTCCAGGTCGAGGGCGTCCTCGGAGTCCAGCCACAGCCCGGGGTCCCACGGCAGGGTCCCGAACACCCGGCGGCCGGTGATCCGTTCGAGGCCGTCCAGGCCCGGCTGGAGCAGGGCGTGGTCGCCCCGGAACTTGTTGACCACGAAACCGGCGATCAGGGCCTGGTCGGCGGACTCCAGCAGCGCCACCGTCCCGTACATCGCGGCGAACACCCCGCCCCGGTCGATGTCGCCGACCACCACCACGGGCATCCCCGCGTGCCGGGCCAGCCCCATGTTGACGTAGTCGCCCGCCCGCAGGTTGATCTCGGCGGGGCTGCCCGCCCCCTCGGCGACGACGACCTCGTAGCGGGCCGCCAGGTCGTCGAACGCGGCGTGCGCGGCCTTCGCCAGGTGACGCCGTCCCGCCTCCCAGTCCGAGGACGACACCTCCCCGGCGGGGTGTCCGAGCAGCACGGCGTGGCTGCGCCGGTCGCCGCCGGGCTTGAGCAGCACCGGGTTCATGGCCGGCTCCGGTTCGGCGCGCGCGGCCAGCGCCTGCACCCACTGGGCCCGGCCGATCTCCGCCGGACGGCCGTCCGGGCCCGGGCACACCATGGAGTTGTTGGACATGTTCTGCGCCTTGTACGGGGCGACCCGCACGCCGCGGCGCGCGAAGGCCCGGCACAGGCCGGTGGTGACCACGCTCTTGCCGGCGTCGGAGGTGGTCCCGGCGACGAGGAGGCCGTTCACCCCGGTCTCCTGAGCAGCGCGGTGTCCATGACCCATCCGTCCTTCTCCCGGGCCCGTTGCCGGGCCTCCTCGATCTCGGGCAGTACGTCGCCGACCCGTCCCGCCACCAGCTCCTCGCCGTCGGTTCCCAGGTTGGCGCCCCACCACACGGACCAGTCCGCCAGGTCGCCGAACCCGTGCCGCCCGCCCAGCATGACGACGATGTCGCGGTGGCCCGCGGCCACCGCCTCCTCCAGACGGCGGGCCGGGGTGACGTGGACCGGCCGGCCCACCCCGTGCAGCACGATCCGGTGCCGGGCGGCCAGCATCTGGGGGGCGCTGATCCCCGGCAGCACGTCGTACTCCACCGGGACGACCCCCCGCGCGGCGACGGCCTCCACGATCCGCAGCGTCGAGTCGTACAGGGCCGGATCCCCCCAGACCAGGAACGCCGCCGTGCCCCCGCGCGGGCCCAGGACCCGCTCGTAGGCGGCCACCCGGGCCTCGTGCCAGGCGGCGACGGACGCCGCGTAGTCCGCGGCGTCCCGGTCCCGCTCGGGGTCGGGCACCTCCACCAGCGGCACACCGTGCGCCGCGCAGACGGCCCGCCGCAGTTCCAGCAACCCGTCGTCGTCGCCCTTGCGGGCGGCGACCGCGTAGTCGCACGCCCGCAGCGCCTCGACGACCTCGCCGGTGAGCTGGCGGGGGCCCATGCCGATCCCCAGGACGCGGACCCTCACTCGGCCCTCTCCTCCAGGTCGCCCTCGACCTCCAGGTACACCTCGGTCAGCGCCTGGAGGGTCGCGGGGTCCGGCTCCGCCCACAGGCCGCGCCGGGCCGCCTCGTGCAGTCGCTCCACGATGCCGTGCAGCGCCCACGGGTTGGAGCGGCGCATGAACTCCTGCGTGGTCTCGTCGAGCACGTACTCCGCCGCCAGCCGCTCGTACATCCAGTCGTGGACGACCCCGGCCGTCGCGTCGAACCCGAACAGGTAGTCGACGGTGGCGGCCAGTTCGAACGCCCCCTTGTAGCCGTGTCGCCGCATCGCCGAGATCCAGCGCGGGTTGACGACCCGGGCCCGGAACACCCGGGCGGTCTCCTCCGCCAGCGGCCGGGTGCGCACCGCGTCGGGCGAGGTGGAGTCGCCCACGTACGCCTTGGGGTCGGATCCGGTGAGCGCGCGCACGGTGGCGATCATGCCGCCGTGGTACTGGAAGTAGTCGTCGGAGTCGGCGATGTCGTGCTCGGCGCTGTCGATGTTCTTCGCCGCGACCTTGATCCGCCGGTAGTTGGCCCGCATGTCGTCGGCGGCCGGGACGCCGTCGAGGCCGCGGCCGTACGCGAAGCCGCCCCACGCGGTGTAGACCTCCGCCAGGTCGCTGTCGTCGCGCCAGTTGCCCGACTCCACCACCTGGAGGATGCCCGCGCCGTAGGATCCGGGAGCGGAACCGAAGATCCGGGTGGTGGCGCGCCTCATGTCCCCGTGCGACTCCAGGTCGGCGAGGGTGTGCGCGCGGACGAAGTTGCGGTCCTGCGGCTCGTCGAGACCGGCCACCAGGGCCACGGCGTCGTCCAGCATGGCGACCACGTGCGGGAAGGCGTCCCGGAAGAACCCGGAGATGCGCACCGTCACGTCGATCCGCGGGCGCCCCAGCTCCTCCAGCGGCACCACGTCCAGGCGGTGGACCCGCCGGGACGCCTCGTCCCACTCCGGGCGCACGCCGAGCAGGGCCAGCACCTCGGCCACGTCGTCGCCCGAGGTGCGCATCGCCGAGGTGCCCCACACCGACAGCCCCACCGACTCCGGGTAGGTCCCCGTCTCCTCCAGGTGGCGGCGCAGCAGCGAGTCGGCCATGGCCTGGCCGGTCTGCCAGGCGAGCCGGGACGGCACCGCCCGGGGGTCCACGGTGTAGAAGTTGCGACCGGTCGGCAGGACGTTGACCAGGCCTCGCAGCGGGGACCCGGACGGACCGGCCGGGACGAACCCGCCGGCCAGGGCGAGCAGGACGTGGTCCAGCTCGTCGGTGGTGCGGGCCAGGCGCGGGACGACCTGCGCGGCGGCGAACCCCAGCACGGAGCGCACCTCCGCGTCGTCGTGCAGGCCAGGCACCGCGGCCGGGTCCCAGCCCGCCGCCTCCATGCGCTCCACCAGACCGCGGGCGAGCGCCTCCACCGCGTCCACCTCGGCGGTCGGCGCGCCCTCCTTCAGGCCCAGCGCCGCGCGCAGCCCCGGCACGGCCCGGCCCACGCCTCCCCACACCTGGGCCGCGCGCAGCACGGACAGGACCAGGTTCACCCGGGTCTGCTCCTCGGGGGCGTCACCGAGCACGTGGAGCCCGTCGCGGATCTGGGTGTCCTTGATCTCGCACAGCCAGCCGTCGACGTGCAGCAGGAAGTCGTCGAACTCCTCGTCGTCGGGCCGCTCCGCCAGACCCAGGTCGCGGTGCATCTCCGCGGCCCGCATCAGCGACCAGATCTCGCCGCGGATCGCGGGGAGCTTCGCGGGGTCCATGGCGGCGATGTTGCCGTACTCGTCGAGAAGCTGCTCCAGACGGGCGATGTCGCCGTAGGTCTCCGCGCGGGCCATCGGCGGGATGAGGTGGTCCACGACCGTGGCGTGGGCCCGCCTCTTGGCCTGGGCGCCCTCGCCGGGGTCGTTGACCAGGAACGGGTAGACGAGCGGCAGGTCGCCCAGCGCGGCGTCGGTGGCGCACGCCGCCGACAGGGCCGCGTTCTTGCCGGGGAGCCACTCCAGCGATCCGTGCTTGCCCAGGTGGACGACGGCGTGGGCGCCGAAGCCGTGCTCCAGCCACCGGTAGGCCGCCAGGTAGTGGTGGCTGGGCGGCAGCTCCGGGTCGTGGTAGATCGCGACGGGGTTCTCGCCGAAACCGCGCGGCGGCTGGACCACGACGACGACGTTGCCCGCGCACAGGGCGGCGAGCACGAGTGCGCCGTCGTCGTTGACGTAGAGGTTCCCCGGTGCGGCGCCCCAGGCCTCGGTCATCGCGTCCCGCAGTTCCCCGGGCAGGTCACGGGTCCAGGCGGCGTACTCCTCCGCGGTGATGCGCACGTGGGCGTCGGTGAGCTGCCCGGAGGTCAGCCACTCCTCGTCCTGGCCTCCCGCCGCGATCAGGGCGTGCATGAGCGCGTCGCCGGCCTCCGCCTCGTCGGGCAGGTCCAGGCCGGGCAGGGCGTCGGGCCCGCCCAGGTCGTACCCCTCCTCGCGCAGCCGCCGCAGCAGGCGCACCAGGGAGCGCGGGGTGTCGAGCCCGACCGCGTTGCCGATCCGGGAGTGCTTGGTGGGGTAGGCCGACAGCACCACCGCGACCCGCTTCTCGGCGGGCGGCACGTGCCGCAGCCGGGCGTGCGCGACCGCGATCCCGGCCAGGCGGACGCAGCGCTCCCGGTCGGCGACGTAGCGGGGGAGGCCGTCCCGGTCGATCTCCTTGAAGGAGAACGGCACGGTGATGACGCGCCCGTCGAACTCGGGGATGGCGATCTGGTTGGCCGAGTCCAGCGGCGTGACACCGTCGTCGGACTCCTCCCAGACGGTGCGCGGGCTCGTCAGGCACAGCCCCTGGAGGACCGGGATCCCCAGGGCGGCCATGCGCTCCACGTCCCAGGCCTCGTCGTCTCCGCCCGCGCTCGCCGCGGCGGGGGTGCTGCCGCCCGCCGCCAGGAGGGTCACCACCAGCGCGTCGAACGCGCCGAGCGCCTCGTACAGCTCGTCGGGCGCCGAGCGCAGCGACCCGGCGAACACGGGCACGCCCACCGCCCGGCCGGTGGCGTCCACGGCGTCGGCCAGGTCGTGGACGAACGCCGTGTTGCCCCCCGACTCGTGGGCCCGGTAGTACAGGATGCCGATCCGGGGCAGGCCCGGGTCCGCGCTCCGCTCCCGCTCGGCGACGCCCCACGCCGGGAGTTCCAGGGGCGGTTCGAACCCCTCGCCGGTCACCAGGACGGTGTCCGACAGGAAGGCGTGCAGGCGGGCCAGGTTGGCGGGGCCGCCCTGGGCGAGGTACCGGTGCGCGTCGGTGGCCACGCCGATCGGAACGGTGGAATGCTCCATCAGCTCCGCGCTGGGCTGCTGCTCGCCGCTGAGGACGACCAGCGGCGTTCCCCGCTCACGGACGGCGGCCAGCCCCGGCCACAGGTCGTGCGAGGAGCCCAGCAGCCGCACCACGACCAGGTCGGCGCCCTCCACGGCCGCGGTGAGCTCGTCGTCGGAGGCGCGGGACGGGTTCGTCCACGTGTAGGGGGCACCGCTGCCCCGTGCGGAGAGCAGGTCGGTGTCGGATGTGGACAACAGTGCGATCCGTACCGTCATGGCCGGATTCCTCCCCAAGGGTTCTCGCCCTAGCGATGGTCGGAACGCTCGGAGCCGGTGTCTGGCTGCACCCCGACGGGGTGTCACAGTGGCGGAACCGCCCCGGAATCGCACCGGGTTCCCGCACTTCGAGCGAAGGGTTCAGGTCGTCTCACCGCGCCGCGGAAGCCGTCCGGGTCCACACCCTAGCGGTGGGACGTGCGCGTCGGCCGGGGCGCGGGGCGGTACGGGGGATCAGGGGACCCCCGGAGGGTGCGGCCGCGAGCCGCGCAGGAAGCGGATCACCGGATGCCCGGGCCCCTCGGTGACCTCGGCGCGCACCCCGTAGACCTCCCCGATGAGGGAGGGGGTGAGCACCTCGCCCGGCGTGCCCTCGGCGACCACCCGGCCGTCGCGGAGCACGAGCAGCCGGTCGCAGTACATCGCGGCCAGATTGAGGTCGTGCACGGCGATCACCGTGGTCACCGCGAGGCCGGCCACCAGTTCCATCAGGTCGAGCCGGTACCGGATGTCGAGGTGGTTGGTCGGTTCGTCGAGCAGCAGCTCGCCGGGTTCCTGGGCCAGGGCGCGGGCGATCTGCGCGCGCTGGCGCTCGCCGCCCGACAGGGTGTGCCAGGACCGGTCGGCCATGGCCGTGAGACCGGTGGCCTCCAGCGCCGCCGCCACGGCTTGCGCGTCGGCGGCGGAGGCGGGGGTCCAGGCGCGACGGTGGGGGATGCGTCCCAGCGCCACCACCTCGCGGATCGTCAGCTCGGTCCGGGTCTCCGCGTGCTGTTCCACGGCCGCCAACCGCCGTGCCACGGCCTTGCGGGGGATGCGGGGGAGCGGGCGCCCGTCCAGGACGACGACCCCGGACGAGGGCGCCAGGACCCCGGACAGCAGCCGCAGCAGGGTGGACTTGCCCGAGCCGTTCGGGCCCAGCAGCCCGAGCGTCTCCCCGGCACGGGGGGCCAGTGTCACACCGTCGACGATCAGGCGCCCTCCCGCCGGGCGGCACACCCGGTCGGCGCGCAGGCCGCGCTCCCCTTCGACCGGGGCCGGCGCGGGGCGCTCGGTCACGGCGGACTCGGTGTCGTTCACGGCTTGCTCCTGGATCGGTACAGCACGGCGATGAACGCGGGCACACCGATGAGCGAGGTCACCACGCCCACCGGGATCTCCTGGGGGTCGAGCAGCGTCCGCGCCGCCGTGTCCACCCACACCAGGAAGACGGCGCCCATCAGCGCGGTCACCGGCAGCAGCCGGGCATGGCCGGAACCGGTGAGCAGACGGGTGATGTGCGGCAGGACCAGCCCCACGAAGCCGATCGCCCCCGCGGCGCTGACCAGCGCGGCGGTCAGCAGGGCCGTGGCGGTCAGCAGGATCAGGCGCGCCCGTGCCACCCGCACGCCCAGGTGGGCCGCGGCCTCCTCCCCGAACGCGAAGGCGTCCAGGGTGCCCGTGTTGGCCGCGCACACCGCCAGCACGACGGCCAGCACCAGGGAGCACAGGGCCACGTCGGTCCACCCCGCGCCGGAGAGCGAGCCCAGCAGCCAGAACAGCACACCGCGCGTGGTCTCGGCGTCCGCCGAGGTCAGCACGACGAACGAGGTCAGGGCGGAGAAGAGCTGCATGGCCGCGACGCCGGACAGGACCACCCGGTCCATGGTCGCGCCCAGGGTGTGGGACAGCAGCACCACCATCCCGAAGGACAGCAGCGCGCCGACGAAGGCCCCCGCCGACAGCGACACCACCCCGGCGCCCCAGCCCAGGACGATCACGACGACCGCCCCGGTGGAGGCGCCCGAGGACACGCCCAGCACGAAGGGGTCCGCCAGGGGGTTGCGCAGCAGCGACTGCATGACCGCGCCGCACAGGGCCAGCCCGGCCCCGCACACCGCCGCCAGCAGGGCCCGGGGCATGCGGAGGTTCCACACGATGCCCTCGCGCAGCGTCGACAGGGGGCTCTCGCCGTATCCGAGTCGGGCGAGCACCGAGAACCGGACCTCGGACGTGGTGATGTCGGCGGGACCGATGGTCACCGCGACCGCGATCGATACGAGCAGGGCGGCCAGGCCTCCGCAGGTGAGCAGCGCGAGGCGCGCACCCCTCACCGTGCGAACCCGAGTTCCCGAAGTCCGGCGGCGACCTGCTCCACACCCTCGACCGTGCGGATCGACGGGTTCATGGCCTGGCCGCTCAGCAGGATGTAGCGCTCCTCGCGCACCGCGGTGAGGTCGCGCGTGGCGGGTCCGTCCTCCAGGAAGCCGATCTTTGCGGCGGCGGTCTCGGCGGTCTGCGACTCCCGGGTCAGGTCGCCCAGCACGATGACGTCCGGGTCGCGGTCGGCGACGGTCTCCCAGTTGATCTGCGGCCACTCGTCGTGGGTGTCGTCGAAGGCGTTCCGAGCCCCGACCTCGCGGGTGATGGCGCCGGGGGCCCCGCAGCATCCGGCCAGGTAGGGGGCCTCGGAGTTGGCGAACCAGTACATGAGGGAGACCTCGGAGGCGTCCAGGTCCTCGGTGGCGGCCTCCACCCGGCCCCGGAGTTCGGCGACGAGCTCCTCACCGCGCTCCTCGACACCGAAGACCAGCGCCAGGTCGCGGATCTCCCCGTAGACGACGTCCAGGGTCAGCGGTTCGCTGCGGGAACCGTCACCGCCGCTGTCGTTGTCCTTGCCCGCGGAGCAGTCGGAAGGCGACACGTACGTGCCCACGCCCAGCTCCCCGAACTGCTCCCGGGTGGCGACGCCGCCGGTGCCGAGGGTGGACACGAAGGAGGCGGTGACGAAGTCGGGCTCGGCCTCCAGGACCCGCTCGAAGGACGGGTTGTTCTCCGCCAGGCGCGGGATGCCCTCGTTGGCCTCCTCCAGGCCCTCCATGATCGGATCGGTCCACGTGGCGGTGCCGACGATCCGGTCCTCCAGGCCCAGGGAGAGCAGGATCTCGGTGGTGCCCTGGTTGAGGGAGACGACCCTCTGAGGGGGTTCGCCGACGGCGACCTCGTGTCCGCAGTTGTCGATGGTCGCGGCGGAGCCGGATCCCTCGGTGCCGCCGTCGTCCACGGTCGGCGAGCAGGCGGTGAGCAACAGGGCGGGGGCGAGCAGGAGGGGGCCCGCGAGGGGCATGGGGCGGTACATGGGGGCGCCTTGCATGTCGGGGCTCGAACGCGGAGCCTGGCATGGGTCACCCGTGCGGGGTCGGCGCACGGGGCCAGCAGGTCTTCGGACTCGGGTTCATCCGGACGAGGCGCCTTCCCGGGCCGGTGCGCGCCGCCGTTCCCGGCCGACACGGTCCCGCCCCAGTGGCGTGATGCCCCGCCCGTCCCCCTCACCGCTGCGCGTCAGCTCCGGATTCGCACCGGATTCCCTGACCACCTGGGTGGTTACGACTGGCCCGGGAAGAATAGCAAGGTCCTCCGGTGGCGGCCGGTGGCGGCCCGGCCATCGCCGGGAACGCGCGCCACCGGCACGCGTCCCCCTCCGGGTGAGGGGGAGAGCGGACGTACGGTCGCCCGGCCGCTCATCGCCCTTCCCCCTCCGGGAACCACTTTCGGTGTGCCGTGGTGTTCGAGGGGCACCGTGCGCGACCGGATGGACACGGAGGGTTTTGATCCATGATCAAAGGGTTATATCCCCTGGTGGGCGTTGTGCCCGAAGTGTCACGAGAACAGAGAAAAGAGGGAAGACCATGCGTACTGCTGTCAAGCTCGCCATCACGGGTCTGTTCGCCGCCGGTCTGCTCGGCGCGGGCGCGGGGGCGGCGAACGCCGCCCCGACCCCGCTCCTCGGCGGCTCCGACGCCTACCAGGCCTGCGTGAACCAGCAGAACACGCTCGGCCTGATCAACCTGGATCTCGACCTGCTCACCCAGTGCATCGCGAATCACAACGGCTGACCCGGCCGCAGGGGGGCCGCCCCGGGGCGGCCTCGGCCCGGTCGCGCCCGGTCCGCGGGACCGGGCGCGACCGGCGCCGCCGGGGGAGCGGCCCGGTCCGCCCGGGCCCGCGGGGGTGGGCGAAAAGGCGGGCACCCGCCTATGACCGGTCGCTTCCGCCCGTGGGGCGCACCGCCGTACCGGTGGAGGACCTCCAGAAATCGGTGTAGCGGCCGTCGCGGCGCAGCAGCCCATCGTGGTCGCCCTCCTCCACGATCCGTCCGCCGTCCAGGAGAACGATGTGATCGGCCCGCCGAACGGTGCGCAGTCGATGCGCCACCATCACCACGGTCCGGCCCGCCGACAGACGTTCGATGCCCTCGTGGACCGCGGTCTCGTTCACCGGGTCCAGCGCGGAGGTCACCTCGTCCAGCAGCCGATGGGCGCGCGCCCCAGCCGCGCGGCCAGCCTTCGGCGCAACGACAGCTGCAACCGATTGTCGAGGACATGCCCGATCCCCGATGACGCGGTCGTGAACAGCAACCGGACGAACAGCCCGACCGCGCCCACGATGACGATCCCCCGCACGTGATCGGGTTGGACCGGGTCCGAGGACAGCAGGGCGCGGCCCAGTTCGACGACCGCCAGCAAGGGGAGTGGAATGCGCCGAGTCGGGGATCCACCGGGCGGTCGCCGCGCTCCAGCGCGTCGGCTCGCCCGGACGGGACCCGTTCGCCCATCGGGCGAGGGCCCATGTGGTCCATGAGGCGACCCACCGCCTCGGTGTCACCGAGGCGGTGGGTCGGAACCCCTGTATCGACCCCTGGGTCCTCCGTCTCCACGGGCGCGGCGCGGTGATCACCGCCTCCCCGTCGGATCCGGGGGGTGGAGACCGGATCCTGGGAGCCGACCCTCAGGGCGCCGTGGGGGAGAGGCCGTGCCGCGCACGCCGTGCGGGCACGGACACGGGGTGAGTCGTCGGCACGCCCCCGGGCGCCGCGCACACCCCACCGGTCTTACGTGTCGGCGTCCACGAGGGCCTCACGGACGGCGTGGGGGAGCTTCTCCTCCAGGAAACGCGCCATGTCCTCCTCCTCTTGAAGGATGACGGACAGCCTGGTCGCGATCCCCTCCTCACCGAGCTGCCGGGCGGCGGCGATGAGCGCCTTGTAGCACGCGATCTCGAAGTGCTCGGCCGCGTAGTCGGCCAGGGCGTTCTTGACCAGGGTGTCCTTGGCGGGCTTGTTGACCATGCCCTGCACGGCCCCCATCATCTCCGCGAACACGGTCTTCGTGGA
Source organism: Nocardiopsis sp. N85 (assembly GCF_028882275.1). Classification (GTDB taxonomy): domain Bacteria; phylum Actinomycetota; class Actinomycetes; order Streptosporangiales; family Streptosporangiaceae; genus Nocardiopsis; species Nocardiopsis lambiniae. The sequence goes on along the minus strand of NZ_JARBUT010000010.1, from coordinate 237,532 downwards.
GGAGACCTTGCCGCCGAGGGACTCCACACAGGACTCGACCGTTTCGGCCTGACGGCGCGTCTCCTCGATGTGGAGCCGGATCCGCGCGTGCACGTCGGGCTCCCCCTCGGCGTCCTTGAGGTGCCGTTCGAGGGTCTTCTCCAGCGACCGCTCCATGGCGTACGCGTCGTTGAGCCAGTCGATCAGTCGCTCGCGGCTCGTCATGTTCTCTACTCCCCGTATCGGATTCCGTTCATCGGTCGAGAGCCACGACTACCCGCCGTCGCCAGGGGTAAACGACGGCTCCGGCGGAGGCGGTCCGCCCCCTCGCGTCGCCCCTGAGCACCGCGGTCCCGACGGCGGGCCGGGCCGCACGCCTCCCCGGCGGCGAGGGTCACACCCCGGCCCTGTCCGATACCCGCCAACCGGCCTCGACCGAGGCGCGGCACCGGTCCGGGTCGTCGCCCGCGCCGATGTAGAGCGCGGTCAGCATGGGGGGACCGTTGTCGAGCGTGCGGATCGACAACGGGCCGCCGGCGACCAGGGAGACCAGACCGTGGGCGATGATCCAGCTCTGCACGGCCAGCCGGCGCGGTCGGGTGTCGGGATGGAAGCGGCCGGCCTCTCCGGCCCGTCGGGCCGTGTCGACCAGACGGTCCAGGGTGGAGTCGGCGGCTTCGAGGTCTTCGAGGTCGACGCTCGCGTCGAACATGACCTGGTACAGGTCGGGATGGTCCAAGGCGTTGTCGAGGTAGGCGGCGACGAGGGCGGTCAGGTCCCTGACCGGGTCCTCGGACCCGGCCATGGAGTCGTACCGGGCGGCCAGGCGGGTGAAGCCCTCCTGGCGCAGGGCCTTCCAGAGGCCGTCCATGCCGCCGAAGTGGGTGTAGACGGCCATCGTCGACATGCCGGTGCCGGCCACCAGCGATCGCAGGGTGATCGGCTCGCGTGTGCGGAGCATGTGCGCGGCCCGTTCGATGAGCAGTGTGCGGATCGCCGGATCCTTCGTCCTCGCCATGCCGCTACGATACATTGCATAGCAATGTTATGTTTTCGGATCCGTGGGATCCCGAGAAGAGGAGTGGACATGCCCATCACCCTGGTGAACCCGGAAGGTCTGCCGAAGGTCGACCTCTACCGACAGGTGTCGGTCGCCGAAGGGTCGAGGCTCGTCTTCGTCGCCGGGCAGGTCGCCCTCGACGCGGACGGCGGCAAGGTCGGCGAAGGCGACGTCGTGGCCCAGGCCGAGCAGTGCTACCTCAACGTCGCCACGGCCCTGGCCGAGGTCGGCGCCTCCTTCGACGACGTGGCGAAGCTGACCGTCTACGTGGTCGACTGGACCCCCGAGAAGATGCCCCTGTTCATGGAGGGGGTCGCCCGTGCCTCGCGGAGGCTCGGGATCGCCGCCCCGGTCCCGCCGCTCACCGGAATCGGCGTCGCGGCGCTGGCCGACCCCGACTTCCTGCTGGAGGTGGAGGCCACCGCCGTCATCGGCTGAGCCGGGACGCCCTGGTCCGGCCTTCGGCCGGACGAGGCCCCTCCTCGTGTCCGGTCTCCGCATGCTCTTCCGTGCCCCTCGGGGGCACGGGCGCTCAGGGGGTTCTGGAGACCGGCGGAGGAGGCGTCCGAGGGACGAGGATGTCGACGTGGCGGCCGAAGGCTCGCGTTCTTCGGGCGGCCTCGCACGGACCGGAGCGCAGCGGAGGTTCACAGGAGCACCCGAGGGCGCCCACGGGGTTCTGGAGACCGGAAGGTCCCCGTTCTCCGGGCGCGCCGAGCACGGACCGGAGTGCAGGTCTACAAGGACACGGCCCGGTCCTGGCGCGTTCGGCCGGTCCGTCCGTCGGGTCCCCGGTGGAGGTGCGGGTGGTCGATGCGTCCGGCCTGCACGACGGTTCCGGAGACGTCGCCGTGCACGGTGTTGTGACGCCGCCCGCCGCACAGGCCGGGCCATCGGCGTTCGGCGTGGTGGCGCAGGAGTCGGAGGAGGGGCAGGGCGACTCCGACCGCGAGGACGCAGGCGAACAGTCCCACCGCGCTGCTCAGGAGGTACCCGAGGAGGAGAAGGGGGTCGGGCGGTTCCCGGGCAGGCTCCGCCGCTGACGGGGGCGGGAGTGAAAACCCACGCTCCGAACACCGAGGAGAACCGTCTCGACCCTGATGGCGTGACCTCATCGCGGTCGGCGCGCCCGGGAAAGTCCCCGCCGGGGGGTGCCGGCCGCCCGAAGCGGGACCCGCGCCGGGCCGGGAGGCGGGTGAGGCCATCGTCGGTGGTGGGGGTCTTGTCGGCGAGCGTTCAGATGGGTTCCGGCACTGATCTCGTGGTGCGGTGACAGTCCGTCGCCCAGAGGGGGTGGAGGACACGGATGCGCAGGAGGTCGAGGTCGGCTCGGCCGAACATCCGCCTCTTGAGCATCCTGATCTCGTTCACGGTGCCCTCCACCGCTCCGGAGCCGTGGGGCAGGCCCAGACCGGCGCGGACCGCCTCGTGGTCGTGGCTGAGGCCGCGGGCGAGGGAACACAGCGCGGGAAGGGGCTCTGCGGACGCAGCGGCGAGCCACTCGTCCAGCCGGTGCCCTTCTCGGTGGACCATCATCTGTGCGAAGTCGCGAACGTGTCCGGCCAGGGCGTCGAGCTCGGGGCACCGGCCGAGGACCGCTTTGAGCCGCACCGCGTCGCCGGGGTCCAGGCCCTGGGGATGGGACATGATCCAGCCGGTGACATGGCGCGGCTTCGGTGAGGGGAGCGAGGTCGGGGCGACCTCGGCGTCACCCGAACAGGTCGCACATACCGGCGGACCGTACTCACACTGCCGGTCCAGCCGTGCTCCCTGATCTCCTCGTGCAGCCCGACCACCTCACCGAGACCCTGGCCGCCATCCCCGGCCAGCGGGCGCGGCTGTCCATCGGCCCGGCCGAGCGGCCGTTCCCGATCCGCCCCGACGATGAGGAGGAGCACGGGCTCACCTGGCTGCTCATGCCCGTCCGCCGGCCCTCCGGCGACGAGCGGGGTGGTGACCTGCGAGCCACACCAGCCTGTTTCCGGGGCCCTGATGTCCCACTACCGGCGGCCCGGCCGCGACCGTGACGAGGCGCGGAGGCAACTGCTGGACTTCTACACCGCCATGACCCACGATGCCGGTGCGCATGTGCGGGCGCTGCCCGGATAGGAGGCACCCGACACCTTCGTCGACCGGAATCAGGCGTTGGCGTGGTGGGACACCGAGCGCGCCACTCTGGTGGCCGCGCCGCGGGCCGCACCAGAGACACAGCACACCGGGGCGGCCATCGCCCTGCCACTGGCCTTGGTCGAGTACTCGCACCGTGGTCGGGGGCGTAGCGTGGCCGACATGACTGCTCATCTGTCCCACGGCGAACGACTCCTCGCGGTCAACGGCGTCGAGCTGTGTGTCGAGACCTTCGGAGACCACACGGCCCCGGCGATCGTGATGGTCGCCGGGGCCTCTGCCTCGATGCTGTGGTGGGACGCCGAACTGTGCGGGCGGATCGCCGCCCGCGGCCGGTTCGTGGTCCGCTTCGACCACCGCGACACCGGCCGCTCGACCTGCTACCCGCCGGGCCGGCCGGCGTACTCCTGCACCGACCTGGCCCGGGACGTGCTCGGCATCCAGGACGCCCTGGGCATCGAACGCGCCCATGTGGTCTGTCAGTCGATGTTCGGACAGAGCGGCCTCATCCTCGGCGTGGACCACCCCCACCGGGTCGCGTCGCTGACGTTCGTCTCAAGCTCGACCGGGGCCGACGACCTGCCACCGCCCTCCAACGACCTGGCCATGCCCGCCCAACCGTGTTCCTCCGACACGGCCGCGGTCGTGGAGTACGTGATCGCCGACGCGCGGGCCTGCGCCGGCGACTCGCCGTACTTCGACGAGGCCGCGGTCCGGACGCTGGTCGAACGCGACGTGGCGCGCGCCAGGAACTACGCGTCCACACTGGTCAACCACTACGCCATCGACCTCGACGGACCGGCCCGCGGCGGCTTCGGCGACATCGCGGCGCCCACGCTCGTGGTCCACGGCGACCGAGACCCGCTCCTGCCGCCGGCGCACGGCGAGGCGCTGCGTGCGGCGATCCCCGGGGCCGAGCTGCTGGTCCTGCGGGGGGCCGGTCACGACCTGCCCGGGCCGGTGTGGGACGACTTCGTGTCGGCCCTGGACCGGCACACGGCAGGCGGCCGCCCGTGAACCGGTTGTGATCGGCGCTGTGGCCGCCGCTCTTCGACGGCCTCGCCGACCCCGGGGGTGGCCGCCTGGCCGCCGAGGCGGAGGAGGCCGGGTGGGACGGCTGCTTCGTGTGGGGCCGACACGATGGCCTGGCGCTCCCGAAGCCATGACGAGGGGCTTCGCGCCCGTCTGGCGAGACGGTTCGACTCGCTAACGGTAAGGCCCGTCCTGGCCGGTCACTCGGCTCCTGTTCGGGCCAGGCCAGGCCTGACCGTCGGTGTCCAGGCCCTGCTGGATCCCAGTGATCGTCTCCTGCACGGTTGCTGCCCAGTCGTTGTCTCCGACGGCCCGGAACAGCTCCGCCGACCGGGTACAGGCCTCGATCGCCTCCTCGAACCGATGCGCCTTGCGCAGTACAAGGCCGAGGTCGTTCCACGCCCCCGCTGCGCGGTGGGCGTCCCCGGTCAGCTCGGCGAGAACATCACCACCCGGGGGGTCGACCTGCTCTCCCCGGGCACCGGCACCGTGCTGCGCTTCGGCGGGCAGGCCGCCATCGAGGCCACCGGACTCCGTGATCCCTGCGCACAGATCGACCGGTTCTCCGACGGACCGCTCAAACAGAGGGTGTACCGCGGCGCGGACGGCGCCACGGTGTACCGGGCCGGGATGGCCGTCGTCCTCACCGACGGCCCCGTCGAACCCGGTATGCCCATCCGCGTACAGGCACCCGACGGCCCGCACGTCCCGTTGCGGCGGGTCTGACACCGCCGGTCTTCACCCTGTGGCCCGGCGGGTGGGCAGCGGGCGTCAGTTGAAACCGAGGAGACACCGGGGGATGACGTGGCGGACGTGGTCGACCCGAACGGCAGGGCGATGGAGGGGTTCGACCGCAGGGCGCGAAAGGTCCAGGATCCCCGACTGGGCCCTGCCCACACCGTGCACACCTGGTGCGCGGGACGGACGGCCGTGTCCTAGCCGAGCACCGGGTAGTTGCTGCGGAACACCCCGCTCGGGTCGCGCTCCCGCTTGATCCGACGCAGCCGCTCCAGCTCCTCAGCGCCGAACGCGGACGCCACCGACTCACCCGGAGCCAGATAGGTATAGGGCTTACGGCCGCTGACGTGCGGGGCGAGCGACTCCGCCAACCCCCGCTGTCTGGCGCGAACCCCCTGAGCCACCTCCGGGGTGAACGGCACACCGAACATGTACAGCGAGTAGGGCTCGCCCAACGGCCCGAACGGGCCCTGCGAGGGTCCGGCCAGCGCACCGCCCAGGTGGCGGATCTGCACGCTGAGCAGCGGGGCGATCGGCTCCGCCACCAGGGCGTCGATCACCTCCTGCCCCAACCCGGTCAGCAGTTCGGCGCGCGCCAGGCCCGCCGAGGGGTCGGTGGGCTCGGCGGTGATCGCACCCAGCCCGGTCAGCTCCAGGACACCCCGGGTGTCGGACAGGAGGACACCGGCCCCCTCCAGGGGGCGCAACAGCTCCCGCCCCTTGTCCTCCTCCCCCAGGTACGTCACGTCGACCGCCACCAGCGGATCCCCGCCGGGGAACTGGAACAGGTCCAACCACAGGGTCAGCTCCTCCGGCGCTCCGGCGGTGATCCGCCCGAACGCCTCCATCACCTGGGGCGCCCGCGCCCCGGGCCACACCAGCCGCCCGCCGTACAGGGCCGGGGCGGGGTAGAGGTCGAACTCGATCGCGGTGACCAGCGCGAAGTCGCCTCCGGCACCGCACAGCGCCCAGAACAGGTCGGGGTCGGAGGCGGCGGTCACCCGGACCCGCTCCCCCCGGGCGTCCACCACCTCGAAGGCGGTGACACCGTCTGCCGCCCACCCGTGGCGGCGGCCGAACCAGCTCAGCCCGCCGCCCAGGGTGTACCCGGTCACACTGACCACCGGAGAGCTTCCGGGCAGCCCGGTCAGACCGTGCTTCGCGGCCTCGGCCTGCACCCGCCCCCAGGACACACCCGCGCCCACCCGGGCGGTCCGCGCCCCGGCGTCCACCCGCACCTCGTCCAGCGCACCGGTGCGCAGCAGGACCACACCCTCCACCGCCCCCGAGGCACCGTGCCCGTTGGGCTGGGCCGACACCGTCAGTCCCGCCTCGCGGGCGTAGCGGACCAGGGCCGCCACGTCGTCGGCGTCAGCCGCCTCCACCACCGCCGACACCGGCTGCTCCACGGCCAGGTTCCACGGACGCCGGGCCTGCTCGAAGCCCTCGTCCCCCTCCAGCAGTACACGGCCGCGTACCCGGGTGCGCAGTTCGTCGAGGTTGCTCATACAGCCTTCTCCTTCATGGGAACCGTCACATCGGCTGTCTTCGCATCGTCAGCACAATGATTCGTCTGCCCTATGACGAACCGCGACGAGGAGATGTGACCGATGAACACGAACGATTTCCTGGCGGAGCGATTCGAGCGGCACCGCCCCCTCCTGGAGTCGGTCGCCTACCGGATGCTCGGTTCCCTGAGCGAGGCCGCAGACGCGGTCCAGGAGGCGTGGCTGCGGCTCAGCCGGTCCGACGCCGACGAGATCGACAACCTGCCCGGATGGCTGACCACGGTGGTGGGCCGCGTGTGCCTGGACATGCTGCGCCAGCGCACCGCGCGCCGGGAGGAACCCGTGGGCGAACACCTCCCCGACCCGGTGGTCAGCCACCACGAGGGGAGCGGCCCCGAACAGCAGGCCGTACTCGCCGACTCGGTGGGCCTGGCCCTGCTGGTGGTCCTGGAGACGCTGAACCCGGCCGAGCGGCTGGCGTTCGTCCTGCACGACATGTTCGCCCTGCCCTTCGAGGAGATCGCCCCCATCGTGGGCCGCACCCCCGCCGCCACCCGCCAGCTCGCCAGCCGGGCCCGCCGCCGGGTACAGGGGGCGAGCACGGTCGCCGCCCCCGACCTCGCACGCCAGCGCGAGGTGGTCGACGCCTTCCTCGCCGCCGCGCGCGGCGGCGACTTCGACGCCCTGCTCGCGGTACTGGACCCGGACGTCATCACGCGCGTCGACCTCGGCGCCGCACGAGGGGGCGTGCCCGCGGTCGTGCGCGGCGCCGAGGTCGTGGCCCGGCAGGCCATCACCTACGCGCGCCTGGCGCAGTCCTCGCACCCCGCGCTCGTCAACGGGGCCGCCGGGGTCGTCGCCACCCGCGATGGGCGGCCCTACTCCGTCATGAGCTTCACCATCATCGACGACAGGATCGTGGAGATCCAGTCGCTCGCCGACCCTGTCCGCCTGGCCCGGCTCGACCTGTCCGCCTTCGAGGGCTGAGCGGCGCCCGTCCCGCGCACGGGGCCCTCACTCCCCTCGCGGAGTGAGGGCCCCGGACGCAGGTGGAGAGTCCGCGGGTGGGCCTCAGGCCCAGGCCGCGCCCGCGACCTGCCGGGTAGCGGCGTTCACGCGGTTCCACAGGTTGACCGTGGCGATCGCCAGGACCAGGGCCGCGACCGCCGCCTCGTCGTAGTGGCGGGAGACCTCCTCCCAGACCTCGTCGGACACCTGCTCGGAACTGTCGCCGACACGCGTGACGGACTCGGCCAGCGCCAGCGCGGCGCGCTCGGCGTCGGTGAAGAAGGGAGCGTCGCGCCAGGCCGCCACCGCGAAGACGCGCTCGTTCGACTCGCCCGCCTTGCTCAGGTCGCTGGAGTGCATGTGCACGCACACCGCGCAGCCGTTGATCTGACTGGCCCGCAAGTTGACCAGTTCGAGTGTGGTCTTGGGTACTCCCGCCTTCTGTACGGACTTGCCCAGGGCCATCAGCGCAGGCATCGCGCCGGGAACGGTCATCGCCGGGTTGCCCATGCGGGCCTGCACGGTCTGCATCGTCTCTCTCCTGCCGTCGTGTCCAGCGCCGTTCGCTGGAGACACCCCTATGACGAGTCCCGCCGTGGATGTGTGACCGCTCCGGGAAAAGAATCCGCCGGTTTCGGAGGAGGTCCGCGGCCACCCCGGTGCTCCCAGCCGGACCCGTCGCCGACGCCCGGCCACAGGCCCAGGCCTCGCGACCACGGGGCGACTTCCCGTGGTCGCGAGGCCTGGGCCCTCTTCTCCGGGATGACCGCCTTGATGCCCCGTCTGCGCAGGTAGGCGCGGTTCTCGCGGGAGGAGTGCGCCGTGTCGGCGGCGGCCGCGTCCGGTCGGGTGCGAGGACGGCCCACCGGTCCGCGCACCCGCACCGCCGACGGCACCGTGGTGGACTCCTTCACCATCGACAAGGACGGCGACGACAAGCGCGTCACCGACACCCGCTGAAAAACCGTCGCCCGCCCACGGGGCCGCCGCCACCGTGGGCGGGCGACCACGACCGGGGAGGTGAGGACGATCCACATCGCGAACGCACGCGCGTCCTCACCGTGCCGGGGCCACTGACCCCGCGGGGACGCCCACGCCCGAAAGGCGAGCAATTGTCAAATCCTGTGGATGTGGTGCGGCCGCTGGATGGGCGGGCCGGTTGGGTATGCGAGGGTGTGTTCATGTTGATCGCGATGGCGGGGCTGCCTGGCGCGGGGAAGAGCTCGGTCGCCGAGTCGTTGGGGCGTGAGTTGGCCGCTCCGGTCGTGTCGGTGGATCCGATCGAGGCGGCGATGTGGCGTGCGGGGGTGGCTCGCGGTCAGCCCACGGGTCTTGCGGCGTATGCCGTGGCCGAGGCCGTGGCCGACGGTGTGCTGGCCCTTGGCCAGACAGTGATCATCGATGCGGTCAACGCGGTGGAGGAGGCCCGGGAGCAGTGGCGGTCGCTGGCGGTTCGTCATGGTGTGCCGGTGGTGTTCATCGAGGTGGTGTGTTCGGATCCGGCGGTGCACCGCGGGCGGCTCGAAGGCCGGTCCCGGGGGATTGAGGGTTTCCATGAGCCGACGTGGGAGGCGGTGGAGCGGCGGCGGGAGGAGTTCGCCCCGTGGGCCGGTGACCGGTTGGTGTTGGACAGTGTGATCGATGTGCCGTCGAACGTCGCGAGGGCCCTGGAACTTTTGGCCCCGGCGTCGTGAATCCTCAGCGTTGTAGACCTCCTGGAGGGCCTTCCTGGCGCCGGGGTGCGCGGATTTCGGAAGCGCGTTCATGACGTTGCGGGTTTTGTGAACCCAGCATCTTTGGTGCCTGGCGGCGGGGAACACCTCCGCCAGGGCCCGCCACGATCCCATAGCTCCGTCGCCGACAACGAGCATCGGGTCGCGCATCCCGCGCCGGCGGCAGTCCCGCAGCGGATCCGCCCACGACTCGGTCGACTCGCGCACGGCCCTCGGCGATCGCGATCGGTTCCTTGGTCCCGTCGACGCGGACGCCCATCAGGACCAGGGGGCAGGAGTGCGTCTGGGACAGGCGGATCTTGGGGTGGACTCCGTCGGCCCACACATGTACGTAATCGGAATCGGCCAAGTCACGAGCCTGGAAGGCCACGTGCTCGGCGGTCCGCGCCGGTCTGGGCCTGCCCCACGGCTCCGGAGCGGTGGAGGGCACCGTGAAAGAGATCAGGATGCTCAAGAGGCGGATGTTCGGCCGAGCCGACCTCGACCTCCTGCGCATCCGTGTCCTCCACCCCCTCTGGGCGACGGACTGTCACCGCACCACGAATCAGTGCCGGAACCCATCTGAACGCTCGCCGACAGGTCTCCCGGGCGGTCCTCGAAGGAGGCGGTATGGGTGGAATCTGGTGAATCTACCTCGTAAAGGCGGATGTTCTGTTCTCTGTACCCGCTGGTATCACGGAACGGAGTGCCAGCGTAGGAGTTCGAGGGCGACGGCGACGTCGACCGGGTTCTCGTCCAAGGGCCGGGGCAGGAGTTCGTCGACGCGGTTCAGGCGGCGTACCACCGTGTTGCGGTGGGTGTAGGAGCGTTCGGCCGTGAGCGTGGTGTTGCCCAGGGACCGTATGTAGGTCAGGGCCGTCTCGCGCAGGGCGGGGTCGGCGGTCATGAGTTCGCCCAGGGTGTCGTGCAGGAACTCCTCCACCCCGGGCGCGGCGTCGGCGAACAGGGCGGCGAGCTGGACGTCCTCGTAACGGGCGAACCGTCGGGACGGCGCGCCCGCGAGCATGCGCTGGGTCGCGGCCGCGTCGAAGTGGCTGCGGCGGAAGCCGTCCACGCCCCTGCCCGGGCGGCCCACGGCCACGCGGACCCGAGGGTGGGCGGTGAGTTCGGCGGCCAGCCGCTCCCGGGGCGGGGCGGTGGCGATCGGCAGCCAGACCCACAGGACGGTGGCGCCGGCGATGACCGTGAGCCGGTGGTCGGCGCCACCGGCGCGGGCGACGGCCTCGGCGGCGGCCTCCAGGTGGTCGGGCGTGGTCCCCGGGTCGCCCCGGACGATGGCGGCGGTGTGCGGCCCGGACAGGGGGTGGCGCAGCCGGCTCTCGGCGCGGTCGCGGCCGATGGGGGCGCCCTCCAACAGGAGGGTGACGGCGGCCCGGCGTTCGGCGTGGGTGCCGCGGGTGAGCTCCTCGCGTTCGGCGCGCATACGTTCGGACAGGGCGGAGATGGTGTCGTCGATGAACGTGTTGATGGACAGGGCGGAGACGTCGAGGAGGGCGCGCAGTTCGTCGGGGTCGGAGGTCAGGCCGAAGCAGACGTTCATCCAGTGGCGCCAGGCGACGTTCTGCCCGGCGCGGAAGGCGTCCAGGGCGCCCTCGTCGAGACCGCGTCGGACCAGGTCGCGGCCGGCCTCCAGGGGTTCGGGGCCGGTGTTGGCGGGCACCCGTTCGCCGGGGCGGGCGATGTTGGCCGCGGCCCAGTGCCGCAGGTTGGCCACGTTGGCGCGGCGGATCCCCTCGGCCAGGGCCGGGTCCTCGGCGGCCGGTCGCATGCGTTCGCCGCCCAGGGAGGCGGCGTGGAGTTCGTCGATCCACGCGGCCGGGGGATCCAGGGCGAGTTCCGCCCCGCGTCGCAGCAGGTGGAGTGTCCGAGGGGAGGGGCGGGGCCAGGGAGGGTCGCCCGCAGCGTTGTGCACCACATCGACCAGGATCGTGGTGCACGGTGCTCTGGCACAAGAGGGAGCGCATCACACAAGGTGGTATCGGCGCGGGAATCGGAGGAAGCGGTACATGAGCGGTGAGCGGACACCTGTGGAGCACCTGGACGTGCTCGTCATCGGGGCGGGGATCTCCGGGATCGGGGCCGGACACTACCTGAAGGAGCATCACCCGGAGAAGGGGTTCGCGATCCTGGAGGCCCGCGCGGCCTCGGGCGGCACCTGGGACCTGTTCCGTTACCCGGGCATCCGGTCGGATTCGGACCTGCACACCTTCGGGTACGAGTTCAAGCCGTGGCGGGACCGGCAGGCGATCGCCGACGCGGACCGCATCCTGGCCTATCTGCGCGAGGCGATCGCCGAGGACGACCTGGAGCCGCACATCCGCCACCACCACCGGATGGTGGGGGCGTCGTGGTCGAGCGAGGAGGCGCGCTGGCTGGTCGACGTGGAGCGCGTCGACACCGGTGAGCGGGTGCTGCTGAGCGCCGGGTGGCTGTTCTCGGCGGCCGGGTACTACCGCTACGACGAGGGGTACACCCCGCGTTTCGAGGGGCGGGAACGGTTCGGCGGCACGATCGTGCACCCCCAGCACTGGCCGGAGGACCTGGACTACGCCGGGAAGCGGGTGGTGGTGATCGGCAGTGGGGCGACGGCCGTCACGTTGGTGCCGGCGATGGCCGGGACCGCGGGGCACGTCACGATGGTGCAGCGCACCCCCACCTACGTCATGCCCGTGCCCCGGGGCGACGCCCTGGCCGACCTGTTGCGCAGGGTGTTCGGCGAGGAACGGGGCTACCGGCTGGCGCGGCGCAAGAACATCTGGAAGGGCACCGCGGTCTGGCGTTTCTGCCGACGCTTCCCCAGGGCGTCCCGGAGGCTCATCCGCCGGGTCGTCGCGTCGCGGCTGCCCGAGGGTTATCCGGTCGACGAGCACTTCAACCCGCCCTACGATCCGTGGGACCAGCGGTTGTGCGCGGCCCCCGACGGTGACTTCTTCCGGGCCATCCGGTCGGGGAGGGCGTCGGTGGTGACCGATCGGATCGCCGCCTTCACGGAGCGGGGCCTGATGCTGGAATCCGGGCGGGAGATCGAGGCCGACGTCATCGTCACCGCCACCGGGCTGAACCTCCAGGCCTTCGGCGGGGTGGAGCTGACGGTCGACGGGGAGCCGGTGCGGCTCGCCGACACCGTCGCCTACAAGGGGATGATGTTGTCCGGGGTGCCCAACCTGGCGTTCGCCATCGGGTACACCAACGCGTCGTGGACGTTGAAGATCGGCCTGTTGTGCGAGCACTTCTGTCGGCTGCTGACGCACATGGACGCCCACGGGTACGATACGTGCCGTCCCGAGCCGGCCGACCCGGACATGGCGACGCGGCCGCTGTTGGACTTCGCCGCCGGGTACGTGCGCCGCGCGGTGGACGGGTTGCCGAGACAGGGGGATCGCATGCCGTGGCTGACCTCGATGAGCTACCACTCCGACGTGACGCTGTTGCGGGTGGACGACGTGGTCGACCCCGAGTTGCGCTTCTCCCGCTCGGCGGTGTCCGCGAGGGCGGTGACGACGTGACCGGTGCCGGGCCGGACCTGTTCGCGGACCTGCCGGGCGGTCCGCGGATCTGCCACCGCGTGGAGGGGCCCGCGGACGGGGCGCCGGTGCTGCTCGTCGCCGGGCTGGGCCTGGACCTGACGTCGTGGCCCCGGCGGATGGTCGAGGGGCTCCTCGAACGCGGGTCGCGGGTGATCGTGTTCGACAACCGGGACGCGGGACGTTCCACCCGGATCGCGACGCCCCCGCCGAGCCCGCTGCACTCCCTGCTCGGGCGCGCCCGCCCGGACTCCTACGACCTGGGCGACATGGCCGCCGACACGGTGGGCCTGCTCGACCACCTGGGCATCGCGCGGGCGCACCTGGTGGGGATGTCGATGGGCGGCATGATCGGTCAGACCGTCGCGGCCCGTCACCCCGACCGGGTCGCCACGCTCACCTCGATCTTCTCCACCACGGGGGATCGAGGGGTGGGGCGGGTGGCGTGGTCGACGCTGGCGCGCATGGGCAAGCGGCCCGCGCGCACGGCCCAGGAGTCGGTGGAGCGGCATCTGGCGATGTTGGCGCACATCGGTTCGGCGGTCTTCCCGCCGGATCGGGACGAGGAGGTCGCCTGGGCCGCCCGGGCGTGGGAGCGGTCCGGAGGGGTCCGGTCACGCGGTGGCGTGCCCCGGCAGATCGGGGCGATCCACGCGTCGGGGGATCGGACGGCGGAGCTGGCCCGGATCACCGCGCCCACGCTCGTGGTCCACGGGGACACCGACCGGATGGTCCATCCGAGCGGCGGTCGGGCCACGGCGCGGGCGGTGCCGGGGGCCCGACACGTGGAGGTCGAGGGCATGGCGCACCATCTCGCGCCGGGGGTGGTGGAGCGGCTGGTGGGGCTCATCGCCGACCACCTCGTGCGCGGTGACCGGGGCGCGGGCCGACACTGACGGCGGTCGGGCGGGCCCGCGCCCCGGAGCGCGGGCCCGCCCGAGGACGCGGTGCACCGCCGCGCGCCGGGGGTGGTGGACCGGTCGGTGGGGCCGATCGCCGACCACCTCGTGCGCGGTGACCGGGGCGCGGGCCGGCTCGGATGCCCCCCGAGGTCACGGGTGCGCGTCCGGTCGCCCGCGGCGATCTCCCCGAACGGACCGACACGTCCGGGACGGGCGGCCGGTCGGGGCGGGCGGCGGGGCCGGTGGCGCGACGGTCAGGCGTGCTGGTGGTGGGCGTGCAGGCCGTGGACGTCCCAGACGGGGAAGGGGTCGGGGAGCCCCTGCCACGGCGAGGCGAGTTCGTCATCGGTGAGCAGGCAGAGGCGCAGGGCCTCCTCCAGTTCCGCGCGCCGGAGGGCGGTGCCGATGAACACCAGTTCCTGGTGGGGTTCCACCGGTTCGGTGTCCACCAGGTCCTCGGGCTCGTATCCGAGGGTGGGCCCGTCGGCGGGGTCCCACACACCGGCCGGTTCGAAACGGGCCACGGGGCCCGCCTGCGACCACAGGCCGGTGGTCCGGCTGCGGGTGGCCAGCCAGAAGAAGCCCTTGGCGCGCAGGACGGTGCCGTACCGTCCGTCCTCGAAGCCGGAGGAGACCAGGTCCCACAGGCGGCCGGGGTGGAAGGGGCGGTCGGCCCGGAAGACCAGGCTGGAGATCCCGTACTCCTCGGTCTCGGGGACGTGGTCGCCGTTGAGTTCGGCCACCCACCCCGGGGCGCGGGAGGCGCGTTCGAGGTCGAACAGGTCCGCCCCGATCAGCTCGGCGGGGTCCACGCGCCCGTGCGCGACGCGCAGGACGCGGGCCAGGGGGTTGAGGCGCCGCACGGCGGCCTCCACCCGGTCGGCCTCCTCGTCGCCGACCAGGTCGGTCTTGCTGATCAGGAGCAGGTCGGCGAACTCGACCTGGTCGACGAGCAGGTCGCTGATGGTGCGCTCGTCGTCCTCGTAGGCGTCCAGTCCGCGTTCGACCAGGTCGTCGCCCTTGTCGAGTTCGGTGAGGAAGTTCGCCGCGTCGACCACCGACACCATGGTGTCCAGGCGGGCCCCTTCCAGGAGGGGGGTCCCGTCCGGGCCGGGGACGGCGAAGGTGGCCGCGACGGGCATGGGCTCGGAGATGCCGCTGGACTCGATGAGCAGGTGGTCGAACCGGCCCTGCTCGGCGAGGCGGGAGACCTCTTCGAGCAGGTCGTCGCGCAGGGTGCAGCAGATGCAGCCGTTGGTCATCTCCACCAGGCGCTCGTCGGTCCGGGTCAGGTGCCCAGCGTCGCGGACCAGCGAGGCGTCGATGTTGATCTCGCTCATGTCGTTGACGATGACGGCGACGCGCAGGCCGTCGAGGTTGTTCAGGAGGTGGTTGAGCAGGGTGGTCTTCCCGGCGCCGAGGAAACCGGACAGCACGGTGACCGGTAGTTCGGTGAGTGCGCTCATGGGCTCAGGACTCCCGGAGGATCTTGTGGAGGCCGGCCTCGGCGGGGCCGTGGGGGACGACGGTCAGGCGGTGGGGCGCGGTCTCGGCGCGCAGGGAGTCCTCCGAGACGGTCCACCAGTCGTAGTGGACGTCGTCGGTGGAGATGACCCGGTCGCCCTCCCGGGTCTCGTAGGTCATGTGCCAGGAGAGGCGTTCGTCACCGGCGGGTTCGGCCGCGGCCCATCCGAGGTAGGTGCGGTCGCCGACGCGGATCTCGCTCATGGCCGCGCGTTCGACGTGCGCGGGTGCGGTGGGCGGGGGCAGGTTGACCAGGATGAACGCGCCCGGTGCCAGACGGGGGGCCAGGTCCTCCCAGAGGCGGTCGCGTTCGTGGGGGCTGAAGTGGCCGATGAGGTTGGCCATGATCATGCCGCCGATGCGCTCGGGCAGGCGGGCGGCGAGCAGGTCGTCGCCGTCGACGGTCACCCGGGGCCGCAGGTCCGGGTCGTCGGCGACGCGGGAGAGCAGGACCGCGATCAGGACGGGGGAGGGTTCGACGGCCAGGATCGGGGTGCCGGGCAGGGTGCGTGCGATGAGCCGGGTGCCGTGGCCGCCTCCGGCCCCGGCGTCGACGACGGGGCCCGCCGGTAGTTCGCGCAGGGCCTCGGCGACGGTCGCGCCGTGGTGCTCCCACCAGCCGGCGATCATGATGTCGAGGTACCGGCCGGAGCGCTGGTAGGGATCGTGGTACTCGGTCACGGGGCGCACCTCCTGGGGCTTCGGGGCCCGGGATCTGATAAGAATGATAATCGTTTTCGTACGGTAGCACCCCCGGCGACCCCCGGGTCCGGCCTCGCCCCCGGCGACCCTCCGGGGTCGTCGTTCCCTTGCGAAAATGAAAACGATTATCAATAATCTCCAGTGATCCCGGCGCCACCCGCCCCGCCGCACCGGGACACGTCCGACCCGCCCCCGGCCGCCGGGCCGCTTCCCGAGGAGTCACAGGTGGAGAAACCGACCGGATGCCCGCCCCCCGGCAGGCTGCCGTGATGGTGGCCGCCTCCGTCCCCGGCCGCGCTCCGGAGCCCCCGGGACCCGCGTCCGGGACGAGAGGCCGACACATGCGTGGAACCTCCAAGTACGACCGCGAGGTACTGAGCGCCCTGGAGTGCGACGAACGGTTCCGCAGCTGCCAGGAGATCCACTCCCGCTTGGCCGAGGCCCGCGGCGGCGGGAGCCGCCCGCCGAGTCTGTCGACCGTGTACCGGACCCTGCACCGGCTGGCCCGCCAGGGCGAGATCGACACCATCCACGCGGAGGACGGCGAGCGGCTCTACCGCCGCTGCGAGACCTCCCCTCACCATCACCTGCTCTGCCGGGTCTGCGGTCGGGTGGAGGAGATACCGCACGCCTGGGAACTGCGCCCCGTGCTCGACCGGGTCGGATACCAGAGCGGTTTCTCCGAACTGGGCTGCTCCCTGCAACTGTCGGGGGTGTGCCCCGACTGCGGTCGGTCCGTGCCGACCGGCGAGGACCCGGAGGAGCGGGGTGCCGATGCCGTCCTCTGAGGAGGAGACCGTCCTGGTGACCGGGGCCGCCGGCGGCATCGGATCCGCCGTCGTCCGGCGACTGGCCGAGGAGGGGTACCGGGTCGCGGCGGCGGACCTGGACGGCGCGGCCGCGACGGACCTGGCCCGGGGACTCTCGGCGCGGGGACACCGGGTCGGGGCCCACCGGGTCGACGTCGCGGACGAGGACGACGTCGAGGCGCTGGTCCGTGCCGTGGAGGAGGGTCCCGGGGAACTGCGGTCCGTCGTCAACGTCGCCGGGGTGCTGCGCTGGGGTCCGGCCACCGAATCCTCGTCCCGGGACTGGCGGCGGGTCTTCGACGTCAACGCCCTGGGGGTCTTCCACGTCTGCCGGGCCGCCGCCCGGCGGATGATCCCCCGGGGCGGCGGCTCCATCGTGACCGTCGGCTCGGACGCGGGCACGGTGCCCCGTGCCGGGATGTCCGCCTACGCGGCCTCCAAGGCGGCCGCCGCGCACTTCACCCGCTGCCTGGGCCTGGAACTGGCCCCCCACCGGATCCGGTGCAACATCGTCTCCCCCGGGGCGACCGACACCGAGATGAGCCGGGCCCGGTGGGGCGGCTCCGACCGGCTCCACCCCGCCATCGCCGGAGTGCCCGAGGAGTTCCGGGCGGGGATCCCCCTGGGACGCCTGGCGCGCCCGGAGGACGTCGCCGACGCCGTCGCCTTCCTGTGCTCCCCCCGCGCCGCCCACATCACCCTGCACGACCTGCGCGTGGACGGGGGAGCCGGACTCGGCTCCTGAACCGTCGCGGCGCCCGAACACGAGAGGACGTCGACGAACCCCATGGCCCTGCCCCTGATCCCCACCTATCCCATGCCCACCGAGTCCGACCTGCCGGAGAACCGCATGGAGTGGGCGGTCGACCCCGACCGCTGTGTCCTGTTGGTCCACGACATGCAGCGCTACTTCGTGAACGCCTTCCCCCCGGAACGGGAGCCCACGACGGACCTGCTGGTCAACATCGCCCTGCTCCGCGAGACCTGCGTCCAGGCGGGCGTCCCCCGGATCTTCACCGCCCAGCCCGGCGCGCAGGAGCCCCGCGACCGGGGACTGCTGCGGGACCTGTGGGGCGAGGGTCTGCGGGACGATCCCGAGCACACCGACATCGTGGCCCCCTTCGATCCCCGGGCGGGGGACCTGCGGGTCACCAAGTGGCGCTACAGCGCGTTCGCCCGGACCGACCTGGAGGCGCGGATCCGCGCCCTGGGCCGTGACCAGCTGATCGTCTGCGGTGTCTACGCCCACATCGGTGTGCTGATGACCGCCTGCGACGCCTTCATGCGGGACGTGGAGACGTTCGTGGTGGCCGACGCGGTCGCCGACTTCTCCGCGGCCGACCACACGATGGCCCTGTCCTACGCGGCGCGTCGGTGCGCGAGCGTGGTGACCACGAAGCGGGTGCTGGCGGCCCTCCCGGGCCGGGAGTGAGGCCCCGCGGGGCGGGCGGCCCGTGCCGCCCGCCCCGCCGGATCAGCGGCCCGTCTCCTCGCGCAGGCGCCTCTTGTCGACCTTGCCCACCCCGGTGAGGGGCAGGGCCGGCGCCGTGCGCACCTCGTCGGGGACCTTGAAGGGGGCGACGCCGCGCCGGAGCATCGCCGCCCGGATCTCCTCCCGGGAGGGGGCGGGCCCCTCGGCGACCAGGAACGCGACCGACCGCTCGCCCAGGTGGGGGTCGGGCATTCCGACCACCGCGGCCGCCCGCACCCCGGGCAGCGCCAGCAGGTGCTCCTCGACCTCGACCGCGGCGATCTTCTCCCCGGCCCGGTTGACCTGGTCCTTGACCCGTCCCACGACCACCAGGTCCCCGTCCGGGGTGCGGGTGACGAGGTCGCCGGTGCGGTAGAAGCCGTCCGGGGTGAAGCGCAGGGAGTCCGTTTCCCGGGCCCGGTAGTAGCCCCGCAGGGTGTACGGGCCGCGGGTGAGCAGCTCCCCGGGGGTGCCGGGCGGGACCGGGGCGTCGTCCTCGTCCACGATGAGGATCTCGTCGGCGGGGGAGAGCGGCCTGCCCTGGGTGGTGCACACGACCTCCTCGGGCGCGTCCAGGGGTGTGTAGTTGTTGAGCCCCTCGGCCATGCCGAACACCTGCTGGAGGGTGCAGCCCAGCTCCGGGCCGATCCGGCGGGCGGTGACCTCGTCCAGGCGGGAACCGCCGACCTGGAGCACCCGCAGGGAGGACGGTCGGTCGGGGGCCCGTCGGGCCTCGTCCAGCCAGGAGGGCACCAGCGCGGGCACCAGCGAGGTCAGGGTCACCCCCTCCTGTTCGATGAGGGCGAAGGCCGTGGTGGGGCTGGGGTCGGGGGACAGGACGACCGTGCCTCCGGCGCCCAGGACGCCCATGATCCCCGGCGAGACCATGGTGAAGTTGTGCGCCACCGGCAGGACGGCCAGGTAGACGGTGTCGGAGTCCACCGCGCACGCCTCGGCGGAGGCCCGCGCGTTGTAGCCGTAGTCGGCGTGGGTGCGCGGGATCAGTTTGGGGGTGCCCGTCGTCCCTCCCGACAACAGCAGCAGGGCGAGGTCCTCGGGCCGGGCGGCCTCCGGTCGGGGTGAGGCGTCCTGGGAGAGCAGCGAGTCCAGGGAGCGCGCGGGGGCGTCCCCGGGGTCGCCGGCCACCAGGACGTGGCGGACGTGGGGGAGGCGTTCGGCGATCCGGAGCGCCTCGGCCCGCGGGTCGGTGCGGCCGTGCCGGTCGGCCACGACGAGGGCGCACGCCTCGGCGGTGGCGGCCAGGGACTCCACTTCGGCCGGGCCCAGGGCGGGCAGGGCCAGCACGGGGACGGCGCCGATGCGCAGCAGGGCGAACAGGGTGAGGACGTACTCCTCCCGGTTGGGCAGGCGCACCAGGACGCGTTCACCGGCGCGGACGGGCAGCGCGGCCAGCCCGTGTGCGAGCCGGTCCACCCGGGAGTCCAGTTCGGCGTAGGTGAGACGGGTCGAGCGGGAGACGAGGGCGAGCCGGTCGCCCCGCCGGGCGGCCTGCTCGCGCAGGAGGCCGGACAGCGTCCGATCCTCCCGGAATCCCCGTTCGCGGTAGGAGCGGATCGCCTCCGCGGGGTGGCGAGGCCAGTCCTGTGTCATGTGATCTCCGTTGCCGTAGGGGTTTCGGGGCTCGACTCCGCAGAGCCGATGGTGCTACACATGGACATATCGACAATGAAAACGGTTTTCATTATTGTCGATCGTGTCGCAATCGACCATGGAGGGGTGGGGTTTCGTGTCACACCGTGTCGTGGAGGCCGGGGCCGGAGGGGTCGGGTCCGCGAGCGTGCGAGAGCGCGCGGCCGCGGTGCTCGCAACGGAGGACTTCTCCGACACCGACGATCTCTTCGAGTGCGGACTGGACTCCCTGGGCCTCATCCGGCTCGTCGGACGCTGGCGGGAGGAGGGACACGACGTCACCTTCGAGGACCTGGCCCTGAACCCGACCGTGACCGCCTGGACGGCCCTGCTGGAGCGCACGGCGCCGACCGCGCCGGTCTCGGCCGCCCCGACCTGGGAGCCCTCCCGGCCGGTGGAGGGCGAGCCCTTCCCCATGGCGACCATGCAGCACGCCTACCTCGTCGGACGCGGGGACGAGCAGCCCCTGGGCGGTGTGGCCGCGCACTTCTACACCGAGTTCGACGGCCGGGACGTGGACCGGGACGCGCTCGCGTCGGCCGTGGAGGTCGTCGTGGACCGCCACCCCATGCTCCGGGCCCGGTTCGACGGCGACGGCCGCCAGCGCGTCGCCCCCGCGGGAGAGGGGGCCCGCCTGAAGGTCCACGACCTGCGCTCGGCCGACCCTGAGGAGGTCGAACGCGCCCTGGACCGGCTCCGCGAGGAGAACACCCACCGGCGCATGGACGTCGCCGCCGGGGAGGTCCTGGAGGTGGCCCTGTCCCTGCTGCCGGACGGGCGCACCCGCCTGCACGTCGACCTGGACATGATCGTGGCCGACGCCCTCAGCCTGCGGGTGCTGCTCGACGACCTGTGCGCCGCCTACGAGGGGCGGGACCTGCCGCCGCTGGACTACGACTTCGCCGCGTACCTGGCCGACCGCGGGGCGCGCGACACAGGAGAGCGCGACCGGGCCCGGGTCTGGTGGCACGAGCGCCTGCGCGACCTGCCCCCGCCCCCCGAGCCCCCCACCGTCATCGACCCCGCCCGCCCCACCCCGGCGGGCTCCCCCCTGGCCCGGTCCACCCGGCTGCACCACCGCCTGACCCCCGAACGCGCCCGAGCCCTGGCCGACCGCGCGCGGGCCGCCGGGGTGACCCCGGCCTCGGCGCTGGCCACCGCGTTCGCGGAGGTGCTCGGCGCCTGGAGCGCCACCCCCTCCTTCACCCTCAACCTGCCCCTCTTCGACCGTGCGCCCCTGCACCCCCACGTCGACCGGGTGATCGGGGACTTCAGCGGCTCGGTGCTGCTCGGCGTCGACACCGGCGCCGTGACGTCCTTCACCGACCGGGCCCGCTCCCTCCAGGGGGACCTGCACGCCGCGGTCGACCACGGCGCCTACGGCGGTGTGGAGGTCCTGCGCGACCTGGCCCGACTCGACGGGGGCGCGATGACGCCCGCGCCCGTCGTCTACACCAGCGCCATCGGCCTGGGCCCGCTCTTCGGCGACACCGTCCAGCGCGCTTTCGGCGCGCCCTCCTGGATCATCTCCCAGGGCCCCCAGGTGCTGCTGGACGCCCAGGTCACCGAACTCGACGGCGGCCTGCTGCTCAACTGGGACCTGCGCGCGCACGCCTTCGCCCCGGGTACCGCCGAGGCCGCCTTCGCCGCCTACCGGGACCTCATCGACACCCTCATCGACGACGCCGAGGCCTGGAGCCGCCCCTTCCGCCCCCGGATCCCCGCCGCGATCGACGGCACCCGTGACCGGACGGCCGTGGACCTGCCCCTTCCCGCCCCCCGCACCCTCCACGGGCGCTTCTTCGAGCACGCCCGTTCCACACCCGGTGCCGTCGCCCTCGTCGGACCGGACGGGGCGGCCGTGACCTACGGCGACCTCGCCGACCGCGCCCTGCGCATCGCCGGAGCGATCGCCGACACCCTCCCCGACGGGGGGACCGTCGCCCTGCACCTGCCCCGGGGCGTCGACCAGGTCGCCGCACTGCTCGGCGTCCTGGCCGCGGGGTGCACCCACCTGCCCGTCGGCCGCCACCAGCCCCCCGCCCGGCGGCGCACGATCCTGGACCGGGGCGCCCCCGCGCTGCTGCTGTCGGACGACCCCGCCGTCCTGGCCGAGTCGGCCGTGCCCGCCCTGACCCCGGCCCAGGCCCTGGCGGGGACCCCGGCCGATCCCGCCGAGGTGTCCCCGGACGCGGTCGCCCACGTGCTGTTCACCTCCGGGTCGACCGGCACCCCCAAGGGGGTGGAGGTCCCCCACCGGGCCGCCGCCCACACCATCGACGTGCTCAACACCGTGCTGGGCACCGGCCCCGGGGACCGCACCCTGGCCCTCGCCGAGACCGACTTCGACATGTCGGTCTTCGACCTCTTCGCTCCCCTCTCCGTCGGCGGGGCCGCCGTCCTGGTGGGCTCCGACGTGCGCAGGGACGCCGAACGGTGGGTCGAGACGGCCGCCCGGTCGGGGGTCACCGTCCTCAACTGCGTGCCCACCCTGCTCGACATGCTCCTGACCGCCGTCGAGTCGGGCCTGGCGTCCGCCCCGGCGCTGCGGGCGGTCCTGCTCGGCGGCGACCGGGTGGGCGTCGACCTGCCCGCGCGGCTGCGGGCCTTCGCCCCCGCGTGTCGTTTCCTCGCCCTGGGCGGGATGACCGAGGCCGCCATCCACTCCACCCTGCTGGAGGTGGACGAGGTCGACCCCTCCTGGAACCACGTCCCGTGGGGCCGACCCCTGCCCGGCGTGCGGTGCCGGGTCGTGGACCCCCAGGGGCGGGACCGCCCCGACCTGGTCCCCGGCGAACTGTGGGTGGGCGGGGCGGGTCTGGCCCTGGGCTACCGGGGAGCCCCCGCCACCACCGCCGACCGGTTCGTGCACGTCGACGGCCGACGCTGGTACCGGACCGGGGACGGCGCCCGCCACCTGCCCGACGGCTCCCTGGAGTTCCTCGGACGCCTCGACCACCAGGTCAAGGTCAACGGGGTGCGGATCGAGACCGGCGAGGTCGAGGCCGCCCTGACCGCCCACCCCGGCGTCGCGTCGGCGGCCGCCCTGGCCCTCACCGACCCCGCCCCCCTCCTGGCCGCCGCCGTGGTCCCCGCTCCCGGCGCCCCCGCCGACGGACTCCCCGAGGCGCTCGCCGGACACCTGCGCGCACTGCTGCCCGAGAACATGGTCCCCACGACCGTGGCGGTGCTGCCCGAGATCCCGCTCACCCCCAACGGCAAACCCGACCGCCGGGCGCTCGCCGCACTGCTGGCGAGGCACGCCGCCGGCACCCCCAGCGAGGACGCTCCGCTCCGGGGCGAACGCGAACACGAGGTGGCGCGGATCTGGTCGGAGCTGCTGGGGACACCGGACATCGGCCGCACGTCCTCCTTCTTCGCCCTGGGCGGGGACTCCCTGCTGGCCACCCGCCTGGTGGCCGCCCTGCGCGCCCGCGGCTACGCCCGGGTGGGCGTCGCCGACCTGTTCGTCGCCCCCGTCCTCGCCGACTTCGCCGCCGCCCTGCCCGAGAGGGGGCACGGCGTCGCCGGGCACGTCATCGGCCACGACCCCGCCACCCGGTACGAGCCCTTCCCCCCGACCGGCGTCCAACGCGCCTACCTCACCGGCCGCGACCCCGAGTTCACCCTGGGCGGGGTGGGCACCTACCACTACACCGAGTTCGACGGCTCCGACGTGGACCTGGAGCGGCTGGAACGGGCGCTGAACCGGCTCGTGGTCCGGCACGACATGCTCCGCGCGGTCTTCGACGACAACGGCGACCAGCGGGTCCTGCCCGAAGTCCCCGGGGTCCGCGTCCCCGTCGTCGACGCCGACCCCGCCGACCCCCGGCCGGCGCTCGAAGCGCTGCGCGCCTCCCTGTCCCACCGGGTGCTCGACCCCGCCCGCTGGCCGCTGTTCGACATCCGGGCCGTCCGCTACACCGAGGAGGGCGTCGCGCGCGTCCGCCTGGGCGTGGGCCTGGACTACCTGGTGCTGGACGCGCTCAGCATCATGACCTTCTACACCGAACTCGACCTGCTGTACCGCGAGCCGGACGCACCGCTGCCGCCGGTGGAGGTGACCTTCCGGGACTACCTCACCCAGGTGCGGGACGACCCGGAACGGGAGGCAAGGGCCCTGGAGTACTGGCGGGACCGCGTGCGCGACCTCCCGCCCGCCCCCGCCCTACCACTGGCGCGGGACCCGGCCGAGGTCCGCGCACCGCGCTTCACCCGACGCGCCGACCACCTCACCCCCGGCGAGTGGACGGCCCTGACCGGCCTGGCCCGGTCCTCGGGGATCACCCCCTCGACCCTGCTCCTGGCCTGCTACGGCGAGGTGCTCGGCGCCTGGAGCGGACAGACCCGCCTCAGCCTCACCCTCACCCTGTTCAACCGCCACGACGCGCACCCGCACATCGACCGGGTCCTGGGCGACTTCACGTCCCTGTCCCTGACCTCCTACGAGCGCGCACCGGGACAGGGCCCGCTGGAGGCCGCCCGCGCCCTCCAGCGCCGACTGGGCGACGACCTCGATCACCGCGAGATCTCCGCCGAACGGGTCCTGCGCGAACTGACCCGACGCGACGGCACGGCCCAGGCCGGTGTCCCGGTGGTCTTCACCGGCTCCCTCGGCGTGGGCGACGGGGTGTCCCTGGACCTGTCCCCGGAGTTCCCCGCGCGCGTCTGGGGACTGTCCCAGTCGCCCCAGGTCCACCTGGACAACCAGGTCCTCGAACGCGAGGGCGGGCTGGACGTGTACTGGGACGCGGTCGAGGAGCTCTTCCGCCCCGGTGTCCTGGACGTCATGTTCGGCGCCTACCTGGACCTGTTGCGCGGCCTGGCCCGCGAAGGGGTCCGGGGGTGGGCCGGACAGGTGGCCGACCCGCTGCCCCGGGAGCAGTCCCGGGTCCGCGCGTCCATGAACGACACCGACGCCCCCCGGCCCTCGGGAACACTGCACGACGCCGTCTTCGCCGGCGCCCCGGGGCGGGCCGACACACCCGCGCTCATCACCGCCGAGGGCGTGCTCACCCACGGCGGACTCGCCGAACGGGCCCTGAGGATCGCCGGCGGACTGGTCGGACACGGGGTGGGGCCCGGCGACACCGTCGGCGTCCACCTGCCCAAGGGCGCCGACCAGATCTGCGCCGTCCTGGGGATCCTGGCGGCGGGCGCCGCCTACGTGCCCATCGGCACGGGGCAGCCGGTCCTGCGGCGCGCGCGCATCCACGAGGCCGCGGGCACCGTCGTGACGATCGGCCGGGACGAGGCCGCCCCCCGATCCCTGGAGGTGGCCGAACTCCTCGGATCGGACCCCTTGGCCGCCCCCGTGCCGGTCGCCCCGGAACGGACCGCCTACGTGGTGTTCACCTCAGGTTCCACCGGAGAGCCCAAGGGCGTGGAGATCTCCCACGGCGCGGCCCTGAACACCGTCGTCGACATCGACGACCGCTACCGGATCGGTCCCCGCGACCGCGTCCTGGCCCTGTCCGCCCTCGACTTCGACCTGTCGGTCCACGACGTCTTCGGCCTGCTCCGCGTGGGCGGGGCGCTCGTGGTCCCCGAGGAGGAGGAGCGCCGGGACGCCCGGCGGTGGTTGGAGCTGTGCGTGGAGCACCGGGTGACGGTGTGGAACACCGTGCCCGCGCTGCTGGACATGCTGCTGGCCGAGGCGGAGGCCGAGGACGCCGAACCGCCGCGCTCCCTGCGCCTGGCCCTGGTCTCCGGCGACTGGGTGGGCACCGACCTGTCCAAACGGCTGCGCGCCGTCACCGGCGGACGCACCCACCTGGTCGCCCTGGGCGGCGCCACGGAGGCGTCCATCTGGTCCAACGCCTTCGACGGGGGACACGCGCCCCGGGGATGGCCCTCGGTCCCCTACGGCACCCCGCTGCGCAATCAGCGGTACCGCGTCGTGGACCCCCACGGCCGGGACTGTCCCGACTGGGTGCCGGGCGAGCTGTGGATCGGCGGTGCCGGAGTGGCCCGCGGGTACCGGGGCGACCCCGAGCGCACCGCGGCCAGGTTCGTCACCGTCGACGGCCGCAGGTGGTACCGCACCGGTGACCTGGGACGGTACCGCCCCGAGGGCCTGCTGGAGTTCCTCGGCCGCACCGACCGGCAGGTCAAGGTCGGTGGACACCGGCTCGAACTCGGCGAGGTCGAGGCCGCGCTCGAAGACCACCCGGCCGTGCGCCGGGCGGCGGTGGTGGCGGTGGGGGAGCGGATCTCCCGGAGGCTGACCGCCTTCGTGGTCGTCGAGGGCCGCACACCCTCTCTCGACGACCTCACCGCACACCTCGTCCGACGGGTTCCCGCCCACGCGGTGCCCGGATCCCTCCACCTGATGGAGGCCGTCCCGCTGACCTCCAACGGCAAGGTCGACACGGCCGCCCTGGAGGCGCTGGCCCGCGCGAGGGCGGACACCGGGGGCACACCCCCCGCCGACGAGGTGGAGGAGCGCGTCGCCCGGATCTGGGAGCGGGTGCTCGAAGCGCCGGTGACCGACCGCGAGGCCAACTTCTTCGCCCTGGGCGGCAGCAGTCTCCTGGCCATCCGCATGATCACCGCCCTGCGCCGGGAGGTGGGCGAGGGGGTGTCCACCCGGGCGTTCCTCGCCGTGCCCACCCTCGCCGCGCTCGCCGACCAGGTCCGCGCCGCCACACCCAGGGACGTGCGCACCGGCGTCATCTGAACCCCGCCCCGCCACCCCCCTTCCCGTACCCCGACCGGTCCGCCACCACCACGGACCCCGCGAGGAGAACCATCGTGCAGTCCACCCCGGCCACCCCCGACGACCTGACCTCCCTGCTCGACGCGCTCAGAGCCGACGGTGTGCACCTGTGGGCCGAGGACGGGCGCATCCACTTCCGCGCCCCCTCCGGCACCCTCACCGACGCACAGCGCGCGACACTGCGCGATCACCGGGACCGGGTCCTGGCCCTGCTGGAGCGGGAGTCCGATGCCCCGGCCCTCGTCCCCGACCCGGCCGCCCGCCACGAGCCCTTCCCCCTGACCGACGTCCAGGGCGCCTACCTGGTCGGCCGGGGCTCGGCCTACGACCACGGCGGGGTGGCCTGCCACGCCTACGCCGAGATGGAGTTCGACGACCTCGACCCCGCACGGCTGCGCACCGCGTGGAACGCCCTGGTGGACCGGCACGACATGCTGCGCGCCGTGGTCTCCCCCGAGGGGCACCAGGTGGTCCTGCCCAAGGCGCCGGGGGAGTCCCTGACCGTCACCGAGGTGGGGGACGCCGACCCCCGACCGCACGCAGAGCGGGCCCGGGAGCGGCTGCGCGACCTGGTGCCCGACCCCTCCACCTGGCCGCTGGTGCGCCTGCACCTCACCCGCGGGGCGGACCTGGCGGTCCTGCACCTGTCCGTCGACCTGCTCGTCGCCGACTACACGAGCGTGCGCCTGCTCCTGGAGGAGCTGCGCCACCTGTACGAGGACCCCGACCACGCGCTCCCCTCCCTGGAGGTGACCTTCCGCGACTACGTACTGGCGCACCGGGCGCTGCGGGACGGCTCCCGCCGGCACCGGGACCGCGCCTACTGGACGGAGCGCCTCGACGAACTGCCCCCGGCCCCCGAACTCCCCCTGGCCGAACACGCCGCCGACTCCTCGGCGCGCTTCACCCGCCTGTCCGCCGGCCTGGACGCCGCCGAGTGGACGGCGCTGTGCGATCGCGCGGCGGCACGGGGCCTGACCCCCTCCACCGTCGCCCTGGCCGCCTACGCCGAGGTGATCGCCCTGTGGTCGCGCCGACCCGACTTCACCCTCAACCTCCCGGTGTCCCAGCGCCTGCCGCTCCACCCGGAGGTGGGCGGGGTCGTCGGTGACTTCACCGCGCTGACCCTGCTGGCGGTGCACGCCGACGACGGGACCACCTTCGCCGAGCGCGCCGCCACCCGTCAGGCCCGCCTCATCGAGGACATGGACCACTGCCTGTACTCGGGCAACGAGGTGCTGGCCGAGCTGTCCCGGCGCCGTGACGAGACGGCGGTGCTGATGCCCGTGGTCTTCACCGGCGCGCTGGGCGCGGACGACGCCCCCGCCCCCGAGGCCTGGGTCGCCCGCGAGGTCCACGGACTCTCCCAGACCCCCCAGGTGTGGGTGGACTGCCAGGTCTCCCTCAACGGCGACGCCCCGGCCCTGCGCTGGGACGTGCGCGAAGGCGTCCTGCCCGAGGGGGTCGCCGCCGACGCCTTCCGGGCCTACCATGACCTGCTGCGCCGCCTGGCGGCCTCCGACGCCGCCTGGGACGCGGCGGACCCGGTCCCGCTCCCCGCCGAGCAGCTCTTCGTGCGCGCCCGGGTCAACTCCACGGAGGGCCCGCTGCCCGACGCCCTGCTCCACGAGAGCGCCCTCGCCCGGGCACTGGAGTCCCCGGCCGCGCCGGCCGTCCTCACCGTGGACGGCGCGCTCACCCGCGGGGAACTGTGGGGCCGTGTCACCGGGGTCGCCGACCGGCTGCGCGCGGCCGGCGCCGTCCCGGGCGACCACGTGGCCATCGTCATGGACAAGGGCGTCGAGCAGGTGGTCGCCGCCTACGCCGCCCTGCTGGTCGGCGCGGTCTACATTCCGGTGGACACCACCCAGCCGGCCGCCCGCCGCCGCTCCATCCTGGGTGACGCCGGTGTGCGGCACGTGCTCACCCAGTCCTGGCTCGCCGAGATCGGCGACTGGGACGAGGACACCGTCGTCATCGAGGTGGACACCGCGCCCGCGGGCACGGTCCCCGCCGACCTCCCCCCGCGCCCCGTCTCCCCGGACGACCCCGCCTACGTCATCTACACCTCCGGTTCCACCGGGACGCCCAAGGGCGTGGTCATCACCCACCGCGCCGCCCTCAACACCATCGACGACGTCGACCTGCGCTTCTCGGTGGGCGAGGCGGACCGGATCCTGGGCCTGGCGGCCCTCGGGTTCGACCTGTCCGTCTACGACCTGTTCGGCCCCCTGGGCCGGGGCGGCGCGCTGGTGCTCCCCGACGCCGCACGCCGAGGCGACCCCTCCCACTGGGCCGAGCTGATCCACGATCACGGGGTCACCCTCTGGAACTCCGTGCCCGCCCAGATGGGCATGCTCGCCGACTACCTGGCCACCGCCCCCGGGATGGCCCCCTCGACGCTGCGGGTGGCCCTGCTGTCCGGGGACTGGATCCCGCTGACCCTGCCCGAGCGGGTGCGCGCCCACATGCCGACCCTGGCACTGTACGGCTTCGGCGGGGCGACCGAGGGCTCGATCTGGTCCATCCACCACCGCATCGACGAGGTCGACCCCACCTGGCCGAGCATCCCCTACGGCCGCCCCCTCACCAACCAGACCTTCCACGTGCTCGACGGGGCGATGCGCGACCGGCCCGACTGGGTCGCCGGAGAGCTGTACATCGGCGGCGCGGGCGTGGCGAGCGGCTACCTGGGCGACGAGGCGCGCACCGCGGAACGCTTCGTCACCCGGCCCGGCACCGGGGAGCGGCTCTACCGCACCGGCGACCTGGGACGTTACCGGCCCGGCGGCGACATCGAATTCCTCGGCCGCGAGGACGACCAGGTCAAGATCCGCGGGCACCGGGTCGAACCGGCCGAGATCGAGGCCGCGGTCCTGGCCCACCCGGCCGTGGCCGCCGCCGCGATCCTGGCGCCGGGCGGTCGACAGGACCGCCGCCTGGCCGGGTTCGTGGAGACGGCCGTCCACCGGCTCGGCCGCCACGCCACCGTGGAGGAGCCTGTCACGGGCGCGGCCCGCACCGCCGTGGACGAGGCCGTGGCCGGCCTGGACCGTGACGACCTGGACGCCTTCCTGCGGTCGATGCGCTCCACCGCGCTGGACGCCATCACCCTCACCCTGATCGGGGCCGGGCTGTTCCGGGGCGCTTCCCACACCGAGGCCGAGGTCATCGCGGCCCTGGCCGCGGACCGGCGCCACCACCGGCTCGTCCGCCGCTGGATCACGGCGCTGACGGACGCGGGCCGGCTCACCCGGGACGGGGAGAGGCTGCACGGCCTCACCGAGGTCACCCCGGACGGATATCGGAAGGCCTGGGACGAACTGGCCGGACTGGAGGCCCGGGTCGACTACGGCACCGAGGTCCTGGACTACATGCGCACCTGCGCCGAGCGGCTGCCCGAACTCCTGCGCGGCGACCTCGACGTGCGTTCCCTCCTCTTCCCCGGGGCCGCGCTGGACACCGCGGGGGCCGCCTACCGCGACAACCTCGCCATCCGCCACCTCAACGCCTCCGCGGCCGCCTCCCTGGCCGAGATCGCCCGTCGGCGCGGCGGGGGCGAACCCCTGCGGGTCCTGGAGATCGGCGCGGGGGTGGGCGGCACCACCGAGGCCGCCGTCCACGCCCTGGCCGGTCACCGTGTCGACTACCGGTTCACCGACCTGTCGCCGTTCTTCCTCACCGAGGCCCGGGAGAGGTTCGCCGACTTCCCCTGGGTGTCCTTCGGCCTCTACGACCTGGACCGGGACCCCCGCGACCAGGGACAGGCCCCCAACTCCTTCGACGTCATCGTCGCCGCGAACGTCCTGCACAACGCCATCGACGTCGACGCGGCCCTGGCCCGCCTCAGGGAACTGCTCGTTCCCGGCGGCCACCTGCTCTTCATCGAGACCACCATCGAGCACGACCCCGCGCTGCTGGTCTCCATGGAGTTCATGGAGGGCCTCGACGGCGGCCACCGCGACGACCGGACCGAGGCCGACCAGACCTTCCTCACCCGCGAACAGTGGGACGCCGCCCTGGCGAGGGCGGGGGCCGTGCCGGCTCTGGTCCTGCCCGAGGCCGACGACCCGCTGTCCCGGACCGGTCAGACCCTGTACCTGACCCGGCTGAAGACGGACCGGGTACCGGTCGGCGCCGAAGAGCTGATCCGGCACACCGCGGCCCGCCTCCCCGAGTACATGGTCCCCGCCCAGTGGCGGATCCTGGACGCGCTGCCGCTGACCGGCAACGGCAAGGTCGACCGCGCCGCCCTGGCCCGCGACCTGCCCGGCGAGGAGGACGCGCCCGCGGTCGAGTCCCTGTCCGCCGCACCCGCCGACGACCTGGAACGCGCCCTGGCCGACCTGTGGGCCGAACTCCTGGAGCGCGCCCGGGTCGGACGCGACGACGACTTCTTCGACATGGGCGGCGACTCCCTCCTGGTCGCCCGCATGGTGGGTCGGCTCGGCGAGGTCCTGCCCGGAACCGGGGAGGACATCGAGTGGGAGGTCGTGCTCCGCCACATGCTGCGCACGCCGACCGTCGCCGGGCTCGCCTCCTACCTGCGCGACCTGTCCGGCCAGGTGGGGGCCGCGCGGGACGGGGTGAGCGACCCGTACGTGCCGCTCAACGGCCCCGGCGCGGGGACGGTCACCGCCCTCGTGCACGCCGGTACCGGCACGCTCATCCCCTACCGCGCGCTCATCACCGAGATCCGGCGGCGCTCGGCGGGACGGGGCACCCTCGTGGGCCTGGAGCTGCCCGACGTGGCGGCCTTCCTGGAGGCCGACCCGGCCACGGTCATCAAGCGCTGGGCCGCCGACTACGCCACCGCGCTGCTGGACCGCGGCGGCGACCGCTTCCACGTCGTGGGCTACTGCCTGGGCGGACTCATCGCCACCGAGGTCGCCCGCAGCCTCACCGAGGCGGGCGCCGAGGTCGCCTCCCTCACCGCCATCAGCACGCACCGCCCGCCCTTCCGGCTGGACGACGAGCTGATCTCGGAGTACGCCTTCGCCGTCATGATGGGCATCGACCCGGTCTCGGTCGGCTTCCCCGCCGACGAGAACCGGGTGTCGGCCGCCTCCGACCTCCTCCTGGACGCCACCCCCGGCCTGCTGCCGGACGGGGCGATCGGCCGGCTGGAAGGGGAGTACGCCGATGTGGCGGCCTGCTTCCGCGCCCTGGCGGAGGTCCCGCGCGAGGCCCGTGTGGCGCGCATGTGCGCGGCCGTGCCGCCCTCGGCGGGCACCTACGAGCCCGAGGCCCTGGACGAGATGTTCCGCATCTTCCGCCAGAGCGTGTTCTCCATCTCCCGCTACGAGCCCGAGCCCTACGCGGGTGACATCACCTTCCTGCGGCACGGCGGCGCCTACCCCTTCCCCGGGAACAAGGAGAGCGTCACCTCCTACTGGGAGCGGCTCGTCCTGGGAGACCTGAGGATCGTGGACGTTCCGGGCGACCACTTCAGCATGCTCTCGGTGCCCTACGCGCCCGGTCTCCTCAAGCACCTGGACGAGATCACCGGTGGGGACGTGATCCGGTGAACGGGGATCTCCCCCTGATCGGGGTGGTGGGGGCATCGGGCGCGGTCGGCGCCCCCGCCGCCCGGTTCCTGCACGCCCTGGGCCACAGCCGCCTGCGACTGGGCGGGCGCCGCCCCGACCCCCTCGCGGCCCTGGCCGAGGAGCTGGGGGCACGGGCGCGGGTCGTCGACGCCGACTCCCCCGACTCGCTGGCCGCCTTCTGCGCGGGCTGCGACGTGGTGCTCAACTGCGCGGGGCCCTCCTACGCCCTGGTGGACCGGGTCGCCGTGGCGGCCCTGGCCGCCGGCGCCGACTACGTGGACGTCACCGGCGACGAGCCGGTGCGCGCCGCGCTGACCGGCACCCCCGCGCTGGAGGGCCGGGTGGCGGTGGTGTCGGCCGGGCTGCTGCCGGGCCTGTCGGCGCTGCTGCCCCGCATGGTGGCGGCCAGGGACGGCCTGACCCGGTTGCGCGCCCACGCCGGTGGCCTGGAGCGGTGCACCGAGGCGGCGGCGGGCGACCTGCTGCTGTCCCTGCCCGGCGCGGCCGACGAGGCGGCCGTGTTCGGCACCCCGCTGGCCGCCTGGCACCGGGGGCGGTTGGCGCCGCGGGCCCTGCGCGTCGCCGACGCCGTGCAGGTACCGCACTTCTCCGCCCCCGGGTTCGTCCAGCCCTTCCTGACCGGGGAGGCCCACCGGCTCGCCGCCGACCTGGGTCTGACCGAGCTGGAGTGGTACAACGTCCACCTCGGCGAGCGGTCGCGGGCGCTGCTGTCCTCGATGGCCGGCCGCCCCGTGGCCGACCTGCCCGGCGCGGTCGCCGCGCTGCGCCGGGCAGCCGACCTGGACCTGGCCGGGCGGGACCCCCACTACCTCCTCGTCATGGACCTGGCCGACGGCCGGGGAGGGGAGCGCACCCTCGTGCTGCGCACCTCCGACGGTTATCGCACCACCGGGCACGTGGGCGCCTGGACGGCCCTGGAGGTGGCCGCCGGGCGGGTGCCCTCCGGGGTGCACCACGCGGCCGACGTCCTGGATCCGGAACGGGCCGTGGCGGAGCTGTTCGCCCACCCGGGGACCGGCTCCCTGCGGGAGTACGAGAACACGGCCCGCCACGGCGCCCCGGGCGTCGAGGAGGGTGTCCTGTGAACGGGCGTCCGCTGCGCACCATCGTCTGCGGGACCGGGTTCGGCCGCTTCTACACGCGGGCCCTGGAACTGCTGCCCGAGGACTTCGAGCCGGTCGGCGTCCTGGCCCGGGGCGGGGGGTTCTCCCGCGAGCACGCCCGCCGACACGGGCTGCCCCTGTACACCTCCGTCGCGGAGCTGCCCGAGGACGTGGACGCGGCCTGCGTGGTCGTGGGCTCGGCCGTCTCGGGTGGGCCCGGCGCGGAGATAGCCCGGGACCTGCTCGCCCGGGGCGTCCACGTCATCCAGGAGCACCCCGTCCACCACGACGAACTGGCGGTCCTGCTGCGGGCGGCGCGCGCGTCGGGGACGGTCTACCACCTCAACCCCTTCTACCGGCACGTCGAACCGGTGCGGCGTTTCCTGGACACGGCCCGGGAGGTGCGGCGCAAGGGCAGGGTGCTGTCCGTCGACGCGACCTCGGCCGTGCAGGTGCTGTACCCGCTTCTCGACGTGCTGGGCAGGGCACTGGGAGGGGTGCGCCCGTGGGCGCTCACCGAACCGCTGCCGGGGGACGCCGAGGTGGCGCACCTGGCCGCGACGGCCCAGCCCTACCGGGTCCTCCAGGCGACGGTGGCCGGGGTGCCGGTGACCCTGCGGGTGCAGAACCAGTTGGACCCCTCCGACGGTGACAACCACGCCCTGCTGTGGCACCGGTTGTCCCTGGTGGGGGAGGGCGGCGTGCTGGCGCTGGCCGACACCCACGGTCCGGTCCTGTGGCATCCCCGGCTGTACGCCCCCCGGGACGCCCACGGCCGACTGCGGTCGACCGGCCCGGGGACCGAGCACCTCGACGAACCGGCCACCACCGTGCTGGAGGGCACCCTGCCGCCCTCCCACCGGGAGATCTTCGCCCGTGTGTGGCCCGAGGCCCTGGCCCGGGCGCTGCGCGACTTCGCCGCCGACGTGCGCGCGGGCACCGATCCGCTGCCGCGCGGCCAGTTCGACCTGTCCGTGTGCCGCCTGTGGCACGACGTCACCGGTCGGCTCGGCAGGCCCGAGATCATCCGACCCGAACGGCCCGACCCCTGGGGGATCGCCGATCTCCACGAGACGACGGGAAAGTCATGAAGGACACCGTGCTCAGCCCCTGGCTGCGCCGCTACCGCACCCGGCCCGGAGCGGGTGCGCGCCTGGTCTGCCTGCCCCACGCCGGGGGAGGCGCGGGCGCCTTCCGATCATGGGCGTCCCTGCTGCCCGCCGGGGTGGAGTTGCTCTGCGTCCAGTACCCCGGCCGTGAGGACCGCTTCGGCGAGCCCCTGGTGGACGACATGGGCGAGGTCGTGTCCCGGCTGGCCGGCGAACTCGCGCCCTGGCTGGACCGCCCCTACGCCCTGTTCGGGCACAGCATGGGCTCGGCGGTCGCCTACGAGCTGGGCAGGGCCCTGCGGGACGGCGGCGCCCCCGGGCCCGAACGCCTCTTCGCCTCGGGTCGCAGGGCCCCGGCCGACGCCCCTCCCGGTCGGGTCCACCTGGCCGACGACGACGCGATCGCGTCCGAGCTGCTCCGGTTGGGCGGCACCGAGGAGGAGGTGCTGGCCGACCCGGGCCTGCGGGAGGCCGTCCTGGAGCTGGTCCGCAACGACTACCGGCTCATCGAGCGCTACCGCCCCTTCCCGGGGCCGCCGCTGGACTGCCCGGTGAGCGTCTTCCTCGGGGACACCGACCCCGAGGTCGACGCGGACAACGCCCGGAAGTGGGCGCAGACCACGACCGGCCGCGTCGACGTCCAGGTGTTCCCGGGAGACCACTTCTACCTGGCGCCCCGCAGGGAGGACGTCATCGCCGCGCTCCTGCGCCGCCTGGACCCGGCGTTGCTCGCGGCCTCCTCGCCGTGGCCCAGCACGCCCTGACCCTCCTCACGGACCTTGGAGCACACCATGTCGGCCATCGACTACTACTCCCCGGCCGCCGAGTTCTTCGACCTCGTCGGCCATCGTCACCTGGTCTCCAGCGCCCCGGCCCTGCGCGCCGCGCTGACCGGCCTGGACACCGCGCACGGTCCCGTCCTGGACATCGGGGCGGGGACGGGACTGGTGACCTCGACCATCGCCGAGATCCTGCCGTCGGCGCGGATCCTGTCGGCCGAGCCCTCGCCGGTGATGCGCGCCGTCCTCACCAGCCGGGTCTTCTCCGACCCCGCCCTGCGCGAACGCGTCACCGTCCTCCCCGAACCGGCCCAGGAGCTGCCCCTGCCCGACTCGCTGTCGGCGGTGGTGATCTTCGGTGTGGCGGGCCACATCCCCCGGTCCGAGCGGGTCGCACTGTGGAGACGCCTCGCCGACCGGCTGCCCCCGGGCGGCCCCATCGTGGTGGAGCTGATGGGGGTGGAGACCCCGCGCTCCATCCCGTTCGTGCGCATGTGCCGTGAGCGCGTGGGCGAGCAGGTCTACGAGTGGTGGATCTCCGGCGAGCCCGCCGGAGAGGGCGTCATGCGCTGGCGCACCGAGTGGCGGGTCCTGCGCGACGGGGAGCGGGTCCGCACCGTCACCGACGAGTACGACTGGGAGACCTTCGGCGTCGACCGCCTCGCCGAGGAGTCCGGACTGACCGTCAAACGCCTCGTCCAGGCCGGACGCGAGGCCACACCGGAGATCGGGGTGCTGGTCAAGTGACGGAGCGGACCACGGTCGCCACCGCGCGGCCCCGGGACGCGGACACCGTCCCGCAGGAGCGCGCGCCCTCACCGCTGTCGGTGCTCCTGGAGCCCGTCAGGGGCCGGATCGCCGTCGCCGCCGTCCTGCAAGGGGCGGCCGGCGCGCTCGGCCTCGTCCCCCTCATCTGTGTCGTCGAGATCGCCGGCGTACTCCTGGGCCCCGGCCCGGTCGACTCCGGACGCCTGTGGGTCCTGGTCGGCCTCGCCCTGGCCGGCGCCGTCGCGGCCCTGGCCGCCGGCGCCGCCTCGACCCTGATCGGGCACCTGGCCGACAACGACATGCAGCTCTCGATCCGCCGATCGCTGGCCGCGCACCTGTCCCGGGTCCCCCTGGGCTGGTTCTCCGGCAAGGGGTCGGGCCGGGTCAAGAAGGCCCTGCACGACGACATCGCCGAGGTGCACTCCCTGATCGCGCACACCCTGCCCGACCTGGCCGCGGTGGTGAGCGTCCCGGTGGTCGCCCTCGTCTACCTGGCGATCGTCGACTGGCGGCTCGCCCTGGTGGCGGTGGCCCTGGTCGCGGCCGGGATCGTGCTGTTCGCCCGGGCCATGGCCGGGGGGATGGCCAAGATGGCCGAGGCCTCGCGCGCGATGAACGACATCAACGCCTCCGCCGTGGAGTTCGTCGACGGCATCCAGGTGGTCAAGCACTTCGGCGGCCACCGCAGGGCGCACCGGCGCTTCCTGGACGCGGCCGACGCCTACTCCGACTTCTTCTCCTCCTGGTCCCGCGCCACCACCCCGGTGACGGTCGCCTCGTTCCTGCTGCTGTCGGCGCCGATGGTGACCGTGGGGGTGGTCGTCACCGGTGTCGCCTTCGCGGCGGCGGGCTGGAGCGACCCGGTCTCCGTGGTGGCCTTCGCCCTGATCGCCCCGGCGCTGTGCGCGCCCATGAACGTCATCGGCTCCCGGGTCCAGCAGATCCAGGGGGCGGGGGCCGCGGCCGGACGGGTCGCCGCACTGCTGTCCGTCCCCCGGCTGCCGGAGGGCTCCGAAGGGGAGCCCGACGACGCCCGCGTCGTCTTCGAGGGGGTGCGCTTCGCCTACCCCGCCGACGGCGACGGAGAGGCGGAGGAGGTGCTGCGCGGCGTCGACCTGGTCCTGGAACCGGGGACGGTCACGGCGCTCGTCGGTCCCTCCGGGGCCGGCAAGACCACCCTGGCCACCCTGCCCGCCCGCTTCCACGACCCCACCGCGGGGGCGGTCTCCATCGGCGGGGTCGACCTGCGGGAGCTGTCGACCGAGGCGCTGTACCGCACCGTCGGCTTCGTCTTCCAGGACGTGCGCCTGCTGCGCGAGTCGGTGGCCGACAACATCGCGCTCGGGCGGCCCGACGCGACCCGCGCCGACATCGAGGCCGCCGCCGGCGCGGCCCGGATCCACGAGCGGATCACCCGGCTGCCGCGCGGCTACGACACGGTCGTGGGGGAGGAGGTCGACCTCTCGGGCGGTGAGGCCCAGCGCCTGTCCATCGCCAGGGCGATCCTCGCCGACCCGCCCGTGCTGATCCTGGACGAGGCCACCGCCTCGGTGGACCCGGTCGCCGAGGCCGACATCCAGGACGCGCTCAGCGGGCTCGCCCGGGGGCGCACCGTCCTGGTCATCGCCCACCGGCTCGCCACCGTCACCGGCGCCGACCGCATCGCCGTCATGGAGGACGGCCGTGTCGTGGAGTCGGGCACCCACGAGGAACTCCTCGCCTCGCGAGGACGCTACGCGGACCTGTGGCGGGCCCGCCGCGACCACCGCGCCGGACAGGGGGAAGAAGAATGATCCGCGAACTCCTCAGGGCCATGGGGCCCCGATACGCCCGCCCGATGGCGATGAGCCTGGCGCTCACCTCCTTCGTCTCCGCGTTCCAGGGGGTGCTGTTCGCCCTGCTGGTCCCGGTCCTGTCGAGGTTCCTGGGACCCGAACCGGAGACGGCCCGCCCCTGGGTCCTCGCCCTGGTCGCCGCAACCGTCCTGTACGCGGTGCTGCGGTCGGCGAGCCTCCACCTCAACTTCCGGGTCGGCGGCTCCATCTCGCGCGCCCTGCACCACCGGATCGGCGACCACGTCGTGCGCCTGCCCCTGGGCTGGTTCACCGGGGCCCGGCTCGGTGAGCTCAACCGGATCGTCACCGACGGCGTCTCCCGGACCACCAGCCTGCCCGTGCACACCTACCCGCCGCTGGCGGACGCCGTCCTCACCCCCGTGGTGGCGGTGGCGGCCCTGTTCCTCTTCGACTGGCGGATCGCACTGGCCTGCGCGGCCTGCCTGATCGTCCTGTGGATGGTGTTCACCCTGTCCAACGAGGCCGTGGCGCGCGGCGACGCCGCCCGCGACGCGGTGGCCGACCAGGCCGCCGACCGGGTGCTGGAGTACGCCCGCTCCCAGGCGGTGCTCCGCGCCTTCGGGCGGGCGGAGCGCGGGCGCACGGGCCTGGACCGGTCACTGGTCGCCGAACACGGCGCGGTCCGGTCGATGCTCTTGAAGGCGATCCCGGCCCTGGTCGCCTACTCCTTCACGGTCCGACTGGCCCTCACCCTGATCCTGGTCTGCGCGCTCTACCTCACCGTGGGCGGCACCCTGGACGGGGCGACGGCCGTGGCCCTGCTCGTCCTGGTCGTCAGGTTCGTCCACCCCCTGTCCGGGGCGGCCGAGAGCGGGGCGGCCCTGCGCATGGCCGTCAACGGCCTGGCGCGGATCAACGCCGTCCTGGACGCGCCGGTCCTGCCCGAGCCGTCCGCCCCCGTGCCGCCCCGGGACGCCTCGGTGGAGTTCGACGACGTCCGCTTCTCCTACGCCCCGGACGCGGACCCGGTCCTGGACGGGGTCTCCTTCCGGGCCGAGCCGGGCACCCTGACGGCCCTCGTCGGCCCCTCCGGGGCGGGCAAGACCACCGTGTCGCGCCTGCTGGCCCGCTTCCACGACGTGGACGGGGGAGCGGTGCGGATCGGCGGGGTCGACGTCCGCGAGATCGGCGGAGAGGAACTGTCCCGGCACGTGGCCATCGTCTTCCAGGACGTGTACCTGTTCGACGCCACCATCGCCGACAACCTCCGCATCGCCGACCCCGACGCCACCACGGAGGACCTGGACCGGGTCGCCGCCCGCTCGGGTCTGGACCGGGTCGTCGCCGAACTCCCCGACGGGTGGGACACCCGGGTGGGAGAGGGCGGTGCCTCCCTGTCCGGCGGCCAGCGGCAACGGGTGTCGATCGCCCGGGCCCTGCTCAAGGACGCGCCGATCGTCGTCCTGGACGAGGCGTCCGCGGCGTTGGACGCCGAGAACGAGGCGCTGCTCACCGAGACCGCGGTCGACCTGGCCCGGGAGCGGACCGTGCTGGTCATCGCCCACCGGCCCGCCACCGTGGCCGCCGCCGACCGGATCGTCTTCCTCGACGGCGGCCGCGTCGCCGAGCAGGGCGCCCCCGCCGAACTCCTCGCCGCGAACGGCCGCCACGCGGCCTACGTCCGGGCCCGGGAACGGGCGCTGGGGTGGCGGCTGACCGCCGACCCCGTCCGTCCCTGACCCCCGACCACCATCCCCGCCCCACACCAGGAGGACCGCGCGCATGACCCCGTCCACTCCCGAGGCCCCCGACACGGGGGCGTCCGCCGACCCCGTCGAGTTCCCGATCGCCCGTTCCTGCCCCTTCTCCCCGCCCGACGCCTACGCGCCGATGCGCGAGCGGGGCACCCCGACCAAGGTCGCCGTCCCCGGCGGCAAGGAGGCCTGGCTCGTCACCGGTTTCAAGGACGTGCGCGCCGCGCTGTCCCACCCGGCCTCCAGCTCCGACGCCCGGCACCCCGCCTTCCCGGCCCTGGGCGACGGCGAACAGGCGGTCGCGGCGGAGCTGCGCCCGTTCATCCGCATGGACCCGCCCGACCACACCCGGGTGCGGCGCATGCTCGTCGGCGAGTTCACGGTCAAGCGGGTCCGGGAGATGCGGACCGCCATCGAGGAGATCTGCCGCGAACAGGTGGAGTACCTGCTCTCCCGGCCGATGCCGGCCGACCTCGTCGGCGATTACGCCAACCGGGTCTCCACCACCGTCATCTGCCGACTGCTCGGCGTTCCGATGGAGGACCTGGAGTTCTTCCGCCGCATCACCTCCATCTCCGGAGCCCGCACGAGCACGGCCGAGGAGGTGGGCGCCGCGCTGGCCGACCTGTTCGGGCTCATCGACCGACTCATCGACGAGAAGGCGCAGAGCCCCGGGGACGACCTGATCAGCCGACTGGTCAACGGCCCGCTGGAGCGAGGGGAGATCACCCGGCACTCGCTGCTGTCCCAGATCGGCATCACCCTCAACGCCGGGCACGAGACCTCGCGCAACATGATCCCCCTGGCCGCGCTGGACCTGCTGGACAACCCCGACCAGTTGGACCTGCTGCGCGAGGACCCCTCACTGTGGCCGGGAGCGGTCGACGAGCTGCTGCGGCACCTGTCGGTCGCCGATGTCATCACCCTGAGGGTCGCCACCGAGGACATTCCGCTGGAGGGCGCGACCATCCCCGCCGGGGACGGGTACATCGCCCTGCTGGCGGCGGCCAACCACGACCCGGAGGCGTTCCCCGAACCCGGCGGCCTCGACATCGCGCGATCGCAGCGCAACCACGTCGCCTTCGGCTACGGCGTCCACCAGTGCGTCGGCCAGAATTTGGGCCGCCTGGAGATCGAGGTCGCCCTGCGGGTCCTGTTCGAGAAGGTCCCGACCCTGCGGCCCGCGGTGCCGGTCGGCGACCTGCCGCTGCGCTCCTCCTCGGCGATCTTCGGCCTGGAGGAGGTGCCCGTGTCGTGGTGACCACCGATCCCGACGGCGGCGGGCTCGTGCTCCACGCCGACACCGACGTGTGCGCCGGCGCGGGCCAGTGCGTGCGCGCCGCCCCCGAACTCTTCGACCAGGACGACGACGGCCTGGTGGTCGCGCTCACCACCGGGATACCGGCCGCCTCCTCGGCACGCGCCCGGGAAGCCGTCGACCTGTGCCCCTCGGGCGCCATCGGCGTCCGGGTCCTCTCCCGCCCTGACGGCCGGGAGAACCACATCCCCCCTGGGCCGTGACGGTCACGGCCCCGAACAGAAACGAGAATCCACCGATGAGACGACAAGCCCTCTTCACGGGCCTGTCCGCGATGGTCCTGGCGGCCTCCGGCTGTGCCGCGAGCGGGGACGGACCGGGCGACTCCGAGCAGACGTCGACCCTGCGCTACGCGGCGGTCGGCGCGCCCGCGGCCACCACGAACGATCCGCACGGGCGGGTCGGCAACGAGTCGGACTACCTGCGCTTCGCCATGCTCTACGACGTCCTCACCGTCCTCGACGAGAACGGCGTCGCGCAGCCCAGGCTCGCCGAGTCCTGGGAGTCCGAGGACGAGGACCTCACCCACTGGCACGTGTCGCTGCGCGAGGACGCCGTCTTCTCCGACGGTGAACCCGTCACCGCCGACGACGTCCTGTTCTCCCTGCGGCGCATCCAGGGCAAGGGCGCCGAGAACAACGGCCGCCTGTCCGTGTTCGACCTGGAGTCCTCCGAGGCCTCGGGCGAACACGAACTCGAACTGGTGACCCTGCTGCCCTACGCCGAGGTCGGCGTCGCCCTGTCCTCCCTCACCTTCGTCGTCCCCGAGGACAGCGATGACATCGTCGAACCGGTCGTCGGCTCCGGCCCCTTCGTCCTGGACGGCGCCGACGACACCACCGCCACCCTGACCCGCAACGAGGAGTGGTGGGGGCCCGAACCCGGGGTGGACCGGCTGGAGATCACCGCGATGCCCGATCCGTCCGCACGCGCCTCCGCCGTCGCCTCGGGGCAGGCGGACGTCGCCGGGAGCGTCGCACCCGCCACCGCTCGGCAGTACGCCGAGGACGACGCGGTGGAGGTCGTCACCCGGCCCGGCGGCGTCAACTACCCGCTGGTGATGGACCTGACGGTCGCCCCCTTCGACGACCCCGAGGTGCGCGAGGCGGTCAAACTCGCCCTGGACCGCGAGGCGCTGGTGGAGACCGTGTTCCTCGGCTACGGAAAGCCGGGCGCGGACATCGTCAGCCCCTCGGAGCCCTTCGCCCCGGAGGCCGACCCGGTGACCCGCGACCTGGACCGGGCCCGTGAACTCCTGGAGGAGGCCGGACACGAGGACGACGTCTCCCTCACCCTGCACGCCACCAACTCCTATCCCGGCATGGAGGAGGCCGCCGTACTGGTCTCCGAGCAGCTCGCCGAGGCGGGCATCGAGGTGCGGGTCGAGGTCGGGCCGCCCGACAC
Source organism: Nocardiopsis sp. N85 (assembly GCF_028882275.1). Lineage (GTDB taxonomy): Bacteria > Actinomycetota > Actinomycetes > Streptosporangiales > Streptosporangiaceae > Nocardiopsis > Nocardiopsis lambiniae. The sequence goes on along the minus strand of NZ_JARBUT010000010.1, from coordinate 195,446 downwards.
CTACTGGACCGAGGTCTGGAACGTCGAGTCGTTCTACCTCAACAGCCTGGGCGGCAGCGGGTTCGTGGACTTCTCCCGAATGGCGCTGGTCACCGACGGTCCGATCAACGAGACCGGCTGGTCCGACGAGGAGTGGGACGCCGACTTCGACACGGCCCTGGCCACCGCCGACGAGGCGGAACGGCACGCCGTCCTCGGCGACCTCCAGCAGCGCATCGCCGACGACGGCGGCTACGTGGTCTGGGGCATCGGTGACGGTATCGACCTGACCGCCGCCGGGGTCACCGGTCTGCCCACCGGACCCGGGTTCCACCGCTTGCAGATCGAGCAGGTCGAGGTGGCCGGCTGATGCGGCCCCCTCAGGCGGCGCCCTCGGGCGCCGCCCCCCGGCGCCGGAGCGGGGTCCCCCCGCTCCGCGCGCCGCTGTGGGCCCTGGCCCGGGGGGTCCTGCTCCTGTGCGCGGTGTCGGTGGTCGTCTTCGCGGCCACCTCCCTGCTTCCCGGGGACGCCGCCGAGTTGCGGGCCTCCCCGGGGGCCACCGAGGAACAGATCCGGGCCCTGCGCGAGGAACTGGGACAGGACGCCGAGCCGTGGCGGCTCTACCTGTCCTGGGTCGGCGGACTGCTGGGCGGCGACCCGGGGACGTCCCTGGTCAACGGCCGCCCGGTCGCGGACGCGGTGGCGCAGCGACTGCCCGCCACCGCCACGCTCGTCGGCGGTTCGCTGCTCCTGGCCGCGCCCGCCATGCTCCTCCTCGGCGGGTGGGCGGGGTCGGCCCGGCGCGGACGCGCGGTACCGACCGCGCTCCTCACCGGCGGCGCGGCCGTGCCGACGGTGGTGGTCGCCGCCGGCCTGGCCGCCCTGCTGTCCGGTGCCCTGGGATGGGTGCCGGCGGTGTCCCTGCTGCCGCCGGGACGACCGCCGATCCAGAGCCCCGAACTGCTGGTCCTGCCGGTGCTGTCCATGGCCCTGCCCACCGCGCTGTTCGGCGGTGGGCTGCTCGCGGGAGCCGTCGCCGACGTCGTGGGCCGCCCCCACGTGGCGGACGCGCGCCGTCGGGGCCGTCCGCCGTGGGCGGTCGCCGCGGTGGACGTGCTGCCCTTCCTGATGGCCCCCTTCGCCCGGGTGCTGGCGGTGGCGGCCGGCGGTCTCATCGCCGCCGCCACGGTCGTCGAGACCCTCTTCGGGTACCCGGGCCTGGGCTCCCTGCTGGTCTCCTCCATCGCCTCGCGCGACGTCCCCGTGGTCCAGACGGTCGCACTGCTCGCGGCGGCCGTGGTCCTGGCGGGCCTGGCGCTCGCCGACGCGGTGGCGGGCGGCACCGACCCTCGGAGGCGGACGTGGTGAGCCGGATCCTCATGTTCGTCCTCCTCGCCGTGGTCCTGGCCACGGCGGCCCTGGGCGGATGGGTCGCCCCCCACGACCCGACCGCGCCCCTGGGCGCACCCTGGCGGGGCGCCGGCCCCGAACACCCGCTGGGGACCGACGCGCTGGGCCGTGACGTGTGGTCCCGGGTGCTGGCCGGGGGCGCCGGACTGATCTCCGTGTCCGTCCTCGCGGCCCTGACCGCCTCCTTCGTCGGCGTGGCCGGAGGCCTGGCCGCCGGCTGGGCGGGCGGAGCGCTCGACCGGGCGGCGACCGCGCTCACCGATCTCCTCCTGGCCGTCCCCTCCCTTCTCCTGGCGCTCGTCGTGGCCGTCGCCCTGCCCGGGCACACGGCCGTCGTGGTGGCCACGGTGTGCGGAGGGGCGCCGCTCACCCTGCGGGTGGTGCGCGACGCGGTCCGCTCGATCAGCGGCGCAGGGTACGTGGAGGCCGCCCGCTGCCGGGGCGAGAGCGGCGCGGCCATCCTGGTCCGCGAGGTCCTGCCCGCGATGAAGGGGGTCGTCACGGCGGACCTGGGGCTGCGCCTGGTGGTGGCGCTCCAGATCGCCTCCGCCCTCAACGTGCTCGGGTTCGGGCCCTCCCCGCCCGAGCCGGACTGGGCCCTGATGCTGCGCGAGAACATGGTCGGCGTCGCGATGAACCCCTGGTCCGTGGCCGCCCCGGCCGCGGCGCTCGGCCTGACCACGGTGCTGCTGGCGCTCTCGGTCCAGCTCGCCGCCGACCGGGATCCCGTCGCTCCCCGGTGGAGAAGGAGGAACGTCCATGTCGGGCTATGAGGTCACAGGGCTGCACGTCGTGGACCGGTCCGGCCGGACGATCGTGGGCCCGGTCGACCTGGACGCGCCCACGGGGAGCGTGGTGGCGGTCATGGGCGCCTCGGGCGGCGGGAAGACCAGCGCCGTCCTGGGCGCGCTGGACGCGCTGCCCGCCGGTCTGCGCCGGGTCGGCGGCCACGTGCGGTGGGAGGGTTCCCCCGTGCCGCCGGGCCGGGCCGCGCGTCGCTGGCGGCGCGACCGCGCCGGTCTGCTCGGCCAGGATCCGGCCTCGGACCTGCACCCGTTGCGCACCGTGACGGGACTGGTGCTGGAGGGCCTGCCCGGGGGGCCGCGGCGTCGGCGCGTCGAAGCCGCCCACCGGATCCTGGGCCGTCTGGGACTGGACGCGGCCGAGGTGGCACACCGGCGCCCGCACGAGCTCTCCGGAGGGCAGGCCCAGCGGGTGGCCTTGGCCCGGGCGATCGTCGGCGACCCGGCGCTCCTGGTCCTGGACGAGCCCACCAGCGGGCTCGACCCGGCGACCCTGGAGAGGGTGATCGAGGTCCTCGCCGACCGCAGGGGGGCGGCGGGTCGGGCCACGATCGTGATCACCCACGACCGGGCGTTCGCCGAGCGGGTGGCCGACACGGTGGTCGTGCTCGGGGAGGTCCCCCCGGGTCCCCCGCTCCCGGCGGACGCGGCCCCGGGCGGGGAGGGCGCGGCGGTGCTGGAGTTGCGCTCGCTGGCCGTCGACGCCCCCGGTGGCGGTCCGGCGCTCCTCGGAGGGGTCGACCTCGCGGTCTCCCCCGGAGAGTTCGTCGCCGTGGTGGGGCCCTCGGGCAGTGGGAAGTCCACGCTGCTGCGCGCCGTCGCGGGCCTGCACCCGCCCCGCGCGGGGACCGTGACGGTGGCGGGCGGGGAGGCGCCGGTCGCGGTCGCGGATCGCGGCCGTGACCTGCTGCGCGCCGTGCAGTTCGTGGGCCAGGACCCGATGGGCGCCCTCCATCCCTCCCATCGGGTGGGCGCGGTGCTGGCCCGTCCCGCCCGTCTCCTGCTGGGGGCGTCGCGGGAGGAGGCCCGGGACCGGGCCGTCGCCCTGATCGCGGAGGTCGGCCTGCCCGCCGACGTCATCGACCGTCCGCCCGGCGGGTTGTCGGGCGGGCAGCGCCAGCGGGTGGCGATCGCCCGGGCGCTGGCCGCCGATCCGGATGTGCTGCTCGCCGACGAGGTGACCTCGGCCCTGGACGCCCGCAGCGCCCGCACCGTCCTGGACCTGTTGGACGCCCTGCGGGCCGAACGGGGGCTGGCGGTGCTGCTGGTGACCCACGACCGGGCGGTCGCCGCCCGGGCGGACCGGGTCCTGACGGTGGACCCCGAGCGTCGGACGCTGCTCCCCGCCCCGGCCGTCTCCGGCGCCCGCTGACGAGGGTCCCCTCCGGCCGCCGGGACACGGCGGGGGCCGCCCCTCCTTCCACGACGCGGGGGAGGGGCGGCCCCCTTCTCGGATACGGCGTCGTTTCGAGGACCTCACACGGAGGGCGGGTGGTCGGTGGAGGCCGGGAGCGTGACGTGCGAGAACGTGACGCGCGCGGGTCAAGGATTCGCTGACCCGCCGCCGGGCGGTTCCCTTGGGAGACGATCTCTGGTCGACTGGGTGGGTACGCGATCCGTGCGCTTCGCGACGACGGGGCCGGGATCGACGGATCGTCTTCAGGGGGAGAGATGACAACGGCACATCTCGTGCACGAGGATCACGCGCATCGGCACGGTGCCACCTGCGGGCACGTGGCGGTGCCCCACCAGGGGCACGTGGACTACGTGCACGACGGGCACCTGCACCACGGACACGAGGACCACTGGGACGAGTGCGCCGCCGGAGAGGGGCACACCGTCCACGAGGGGCACGACCACCGTCACGGTGAGGGTTGTGGACACGTGGCGGTGCCGCACGAGGACCACGTGGACTACGTGCACGACGGGCACCTGCACCGCGAGCACGAGGACCACTGGGACGAGCACTCCTCCGGTTCCTGACCGGTGCGCGCCGGACCTACGGCGCCCGACCGGATCGACGGCCCCGTCACGTCCCCTCGGGGACGTGACGGGGCCGTCACGGTCGGCGGGCATCGCGGGGGTGGAACACCCGCTCCGCCCTCCTTCCCATCACCAGCTGGACTTGGTGATGCCCGGGAGTTCTCCGCGGTGGGCCATCTCGCGGAACCGGATGCGGGAGAGCCCGAACTTGCGCAGGTGTCCGCGGGGGCGTCCGTCGACGGAGTCCCGGTTGCGCACGCGGGTGGCACTGGCGTCGCGGGGCTGGCGGCGCAGTTCGGCCACGGCCGCGGTGCGCGCCTCCTCGTCGGTGTGCGGGCTCTTGATGAGGCGCTTCAGCTCGGCCCGGCGCTCGGCGTAGTGGGCGACCACGGCCTTGCGCTGCTCGTTGCGGGCGATCTTGCTCTTCTTCGCCATGTCAGACCTTCTCCCCGCGGGCGCGGATGTCGGCGACCACGCGCTCGATCCCCCGCGCGTCGATGACCTTCATCCCCTTGGTGCTCACCTTGAGCTTGACGAACCGCTGCTCGCTGGGCAGCCAGTACCGCTTGCTCTGGATGTTGGGGTCGAACCTGCGCTTGGTGCGCCGGTGGGAGTGGGAGATGGCGTTTCCGAAGGCGGGTGCCTTCCCCGTCACCTGGCAGACGCGTGACACGGTGGTTCCTCTCTCTCGTGGATCCGGTGGGTCCCTCAGACCCGGGCGGACGGGGTGTTGGAGGGGTAGGGGAGCAGGGCCATCTCGCGGGCGTTCTTGATCGCCGAGGCGATCAGGCGCTGCTGACGGGCGGTGACCCGGGTCACCCGGCGGCTGCGGATCTTCCCCTTCTCGGAGATGAACTTGCGCAGCAGGGCGATGTCCTTGTAGTCGATGTAGTCCATCTCGCCGAGCGGGTTGGCGAACTTACGGGCCGGTTTGCGCTTGGCGGCGGATCGGCGTTCGTTGGCGGGCATGGTCACCTTTCTGAGAATTCTGCGAAGGGGTCGGTCAGGAACTCCTGGCCGGATTCCTCGTCGGTCACCAGGCAGGAGTCCAGCAGGCCGATCAGTTCGTCGACCTCCATGTCGACGCCGGTGAAGGCGAGGTGCTGGCGGCGGTCGCCGATCTCCGGGTTCCAGTCCAGACGGGCGCGGACGCGCCGCGCCTCCGGGACGAGTTCGAGGGCCGCCTCGGGGAGGGCGGCCAGCCAGGGGCCTCCGTGCTCCACCATCAGCAGGTCCCCGTAGGACTCCCAGACGAGGAGGTCGTCGGGACGGCCGGCCAGCCAGAACCTGCCCCGGCCGCGCGATCCGAGGGAGACGACGCGCTCCAGCGCGTCCGCGAACCTCTCGGGGTGCAGGGGCCGGGTCCTGGTCCAGGTGACGGTCCGCACCCGGCCGTCCGCACGGTCTCCGTACCAGGCCCAGGCCGGGTTGGACCGGGCGTGGGCGGCCTCCGTGTCGAAGGCCCCGCGGGTGAACCCGGCCAGGCCCGTCCCGGCCCCGATGACCGCGGCGGCGGGGTTGAGCTGTTCCAGCAGGGCCCGGATCCCGTCCGTGCCGTGCTCCGCGTCCGCGCCGTGCACGGTGATCGCCGAGGCGTACTCGACCTGTCGGGAGAGCACCTCGGTCACCGAGCGTTCGTCGTCCTGGGCGATGTCCAGTTCGCGGTCGTCCAGGAGGTCGTGGCAGTACAGGTCGTCGAGGAGGTCCTCGGACCGGACCGCCGCGATGACCGCGGTCAGGTGGAGGGCCTCCTCGTCCGCGATGCTCTCGGCGATCAGCCGCGGCTCGACGCCGTCCCAGGCCTCGACGACGCACAGGTCGTGGGCCCCCTCATCGGCGGTGCGCAGGAGGAACGGGATCAGGTCCTCGCGCACCGTGCAGGAGGCGCACGCGTGGACGAGGTCGACCTCGTGTTCGTCGACGGCGCCGGTGCCGTCACGGGTGAGGCGGCGGACCGTTCCCTCTCCGATCTCGGACATGTCGTGGTGCACGACCACGGAACCGTCGGATTCGGCCAGCAGGGCGTCGACCGTGTGTCGACGGGCCGACCGGTGCATGCCCACGACCAGGGTCACACGCATGGGTCCCCCTCTCATGTTCTACCAAGAGTGAAAACGATAATCGTTTCTAGATTGTACGCGCAACGCGACGGAGTGTGCGCGACCGGGCTCGCGGTTCGTGCGGGTTCGTGTCGGTCTATACTCGTGCAACGAAAACCGTTTTCATTATCCCCCAGGGGCGGCACCCCCACCGGCCGGGGTGGTCCCGCGCTCTCGCCCCGCCCCGCGGATCCCCGAAGAGAGGAACCCCCACCGACCATGAGCACGCGCAGCCCGCAACGCGCCGGGCCCTCGGCCCCCGTCCGGGCCCCCCGGCGGCGAGCGGACCGGGACCGGCGAGGGTTCACCGCCGCCTTCGCCGTCCTCGCCCTGGCGCTCGCACTCGTGGCCGTCGTACTCGCCTCGACCGCCACCGGAGCGGTCGACCTGAGCCCGCTGGACGCCGCCAGGCTCCTCCTGGGCCACCTCGTCCCCGGCATGCCCTGGATGACCGACGGGACCTACACCGTGCTCCAGGACCAGGCGGTGTGGGGCTTCCGACTCCCGAGAGCCCTGCTCGCCGCCCTGGCCGGAGCCTCGCTGGCCCTGGCCGGCGCGCTCATGCAGGCCGTCGTGCACAACCCGTTGGCCGAGCCGTACGTCCTCGGCGTCTCCTCCGGTGCGGGCGTCGGCGCGGTCCTCGTCGTCGTCGGCGGGGCGGTGGGCGGCCTGTCGCTGTCCACGGCCGCCTTCGCCGGGGCCGCGACGGCCACCGCCGCCGTCTACCTCCTCGCCCGCAGGAACGGCCGGATCGCCCCGCAGCGACTCATCCTCGCCGGGGTGGCCCTCGGCGCCCTCTTCAGCGCGATCACCAGCTACCTCACCCTGACCACCGAGGCGCAGAACGTCTTCAGCGTCATGTTCTTCCTGCTCGGCTCGGTGTCGGCCGCGACCATGGACTCCCTGCTCGCGCCGGCCTTGGCGCTGCTGGTCGCGCTGATCGTCGTCGGCGCGAACGTTCGCGGGATCAACGCCCTGCTCGTCGGCGACGAGGCCGCCGCCTCCCTGGGCGTCTCCGTGGACCGGCTGCGCACCGTCCTGCTGCTGGTCTCCGCCCTGCTGGTGGGCGCCGTCGTCTCGGTGAGCGGCAGCATCGGCTTCGTCGGCCTGATCATCCCGCACATCGCCCGCATCCTGGTGGGCACCGACCACCGGATCATGCTCCCGGTGAGCGTGCTCGGCGGAGCCGTCTTCCTGACGGCGGCCGACCTGATGGCCCGCACCGTCGCCGCCCCCGTGGAGATCCCCATCGGCATCCTCACCGCCGTGATCGGCGCCCCCTTCTTCCTGTGGCTCCTGCGCCGCGACCGCGCCTCGACCGTGGGGATGGACCGATGAGGGTCGCACTGGAGGGGGTCTCCGTCGCGCGCGGGGGCCGGACGATCGTGCACGAGGTCTCCGTCGAGGCGCCCTCCGGATCGGTCCTGGGGGTCCTGGGCACCAACGGCAGCGGCAAGTCGACGCTGCTGCGCACCGTGCACCGGGCGCTGCCCCCCATCGCCGGCCGGGTCCTGCTCGACGGCGACGACGTACGCGCTCTGCGACCGCGCGAGGTCGCCCGCCGCGTCGCCGTGGTCGCCCAGGACTCCCACGAGGACTTCGGGATCACCGCCCTGGACTCCGTCCTGCTGGGCCGGACCCCGCACCACCGCGGATTCTCGCCCGACACCGCCGAAGACCTGCGCATCGCCCGGGAGGCGATGGACCGGGTGGGCGTGCTCGACCTCTCCCGGCGCCAGGTCGCGGAACTCTCCGGCGGAGAGCGCCAGCGGGTCCTGCTGGCTCGGGCCATCACCCAGCGGGCCCGGGTGCTCGTGCTGGACGAACCCACCAACCACCTGGACATCGCCCACCGGCTCGAACTCATGGACCTCATCGGCGAACTCGGTCTGACCACCCTGATCGCCCTGCACGACCTCGACCTCGCGCTGGCTCACTGCGACCGGGTCGCGCTGCTCGTCGACGGCCGACTGGAGCGGACCGGCGCCCCCGCCGAGGTCCTCACCGTGGACGTCCTGCGCGACCGTTTCCGCGTCGACGCCGACATCGTCCAGGGCCGGGACCGCCCCCACCTGCTCCTGCACGGTGTGGCCCGTCCCGCCGCCACCGACCCCGCCCCCCGCACCCTCATGGAAGGCACACGATGAACCACCCGTCCGCGACCCGAGGCGGTCGATCCCTCACCGCGTTCGCCCTCACCGGCGCCGCCGCCCTCATGCTGAGCGCCTGCGGAACCTCGGTGGCCCCCGAGGCGTCCCCGGAGGCGGAGACCGCCGAGGGCTACCCCCTCACCGTCGAGAACTGCGGGACGGACCTGACGTTCGAGGCCGCTCCGACGAGCGTCGTCGGCCTCAGCCCCTCCCAGACCGAACTCCTCGTCGAGCTGGGCCTGGCCGACCGCCTCGTCGGCCAGGCCCAGGTCGCCCACTACGAGCTCGACGACGACGTCACCGCGCGGATCGCCGACGTGCCCGTGCTCAGCGAGGACACCCCGCCCACCCGTGAGGACCTGCTGAACGTCGCCCCCGACTTCGTCTACTCGCCCACCGGGTACGAGTTCACCGCCGAACAGGGCTTCGCGAGCATCGAGCAGCTCTCCGAGGCCGGCGCGAACGCCTACACCGCCACCGGCGGCTGCTTCGACCGGCGGGCCGTCGGCACGGTCGACGACCTGTTCACCGACATCGAGAACCTGGGGTTGATCTTCTCCGTCCCCGGGCCCGCCGAGGAACTCGCCGACCAGGGGCGTGAACGCCTGGAGGCGGTCACCGACACGATCGGGGACGCCGAGCGGACGAGCGTCGCCCAGCTCTACGTCGAGGGCACGACCGTCTCGGCGATCGGCGGCGGTGTGGAGTACGACATCATCGACCGCGCCGGCGGCGCCAACGTCTTCGATCGCGACGAACCCGCGTTCGCCGACTTCTTCGCCGCCGTCATCACACCGGAGGAGGTCACCTCGCGCGACCCCGACGTCATCGTGTTCGCCGTCAACGACGACGACCACGAGGCCGCCACCCGCGCGCACCTGGCCGAGACCTTCCCCGACGTGGCGGCCGTCGCGGAGGACCGTCTGGTCGCGATCCCCAACTCGGACCTGTTCCCCGGGACCCTCGGCAACATCGACGCCGTCGAGCGGATCGCCGCGGAACTGCACCCCGAGCTGTTCTGACCGGCCCCGACCGGTTCTGAGGGGCTTCGACGCGCACCGCGGGCCCGGGCGGGAGCCGACCGGCTTCCTCCCGGGCCCGCGGGCTCCGGCGCTGCGCACCCCGTTCCGTCCGGCTCCCGAGCCGCCCCGACCCCGCCGAGCATGAGAGGCGCACCATGTACCTGAACAGCGGGATCCGGCCCTTCCTGCTCCCCGTGCGCGGCAGGGTCGCCGCGACCACCCTGGCCGCCGTGGCCGCGGCAGCCTTCTCCATCGGGGTCGCCTTCGGCCTGGCCGACGTGACCGGGGCGCTGCTGCGCTGGGAGGAGGGGGGAGCGTCCGCCGTGGCGGCGGCGCTGGCCGCCACCACCGCCTGCGCCGTGGGCCGGGGCCTGTGCCTGTGGCTGCGCGACCAGTTGGCGATGAGCACCGCCGCCCGGGTCAAACGCGCGGTCCGGGCCCGGGTGATGGGCAGGATCTACGAACTCGGCCCCGGCCACACCTGGTCGGGCGGGCGCGGCGGGGTGCAGTCGACCGCCGTGGACGGGGTGGAGCACCTCCAGGGCTACATCGGGTTCTACCTCCCCCAGCTGCTGGTGTCGTGGATCGTGCCGGCCGGTCTGCTGGTCGTCCTGACCGTGGTCGCGCCGACCGTCGCGGTCGTCGTGCTCGTGTGCGTGCTCCTGGTGCCCTTCGCCCAGCGCCTGTGGCGCCTGGTCCTGCGCGACCGGGCCCGGGACCACTGGGACCGCTACGAGGCGTTCGCCGACCGGATCGGCGACACCGTCCGGGGACTGCCGACCCTGGTGGCCCTGGGCGCACAGGGCCGGCGCCGCGCCCACCTGGCCGCCTCCGCCGAGGAGCTGCGGGAGGCGACCACGGCCAACATGCGTGCCTCACTGGGGGTGTCGGCGGTGATGTCGGCCGCGATGGCCGTGGGGACCGCGGGGGCGACGCTCACCGCCGCCTTCGAGGCCGCCCGCGGCACCCTGCCCCTGGAGTCCGTGCTGCTGGTCCTGTTCCTGTCCGCCGAGTGCTTCCGCCCCCAGCAGGAGCTGAGCGGCTACTGGCACGAGGGCTTCTACGGCATCGCCGCCATCGGCGCGATCACCCGGCTGCTGGACACCCCGACCCCGGTCCGGGACCGGGGCCCCGAGGCCCCGGAGAGGGGGCCGGACACCGCGCCCGCCGTGACCTTCGAACACGTGGGCCTCACCTTCCCCGGGGCCGCCGAGCCCGCGCTGCGCGACGTCTCCTTCACCGTCCCGGCCGGGGCGACGCTCGCGGTCGTCGGTGCCTCCGGCGCCGGTAAGACCACACTGGGCCGCCTGCTCCTGCGGGACATGGATCCCGACTCCGGGCGCATCCTGCTCGATGATCGCGACCTCACCGACCTGCCCCTGACCGGCCTGCGCCGCCGCACGGCCCGGGTCGCCCAGGACGTGGTCCTGCTGTCCGGAACGATCCGGGAGAACATCGCGTTCGCCGCCGGCCCGGAGGGGGAGGACGGCACCGGACCCCGGCGGGAGCGGGTCGCCTCCGCGATCGCGCGGGCCCGGGTGGACGACGTGGCCGCGCACCTGGACGCCGGGCTCGACTCCCCGGTGGGCGAGGGCGGACGTCTGCTCTCGGGAGGACAGCGCCAGCGCGTCGCCCTGGCCCGAGCCCTGGCCGCCGACGCGCGCCTGCTGCTCCTGGACGAGGCCACCAGTGCCCTGGACGCCGAGAACGAGGCGCTCATCACCGAGGTCCTGCGCGCCGAACGCGGCACGCGCACCATGGTCGTCATCGCGCACCGGCTCTCCACCGTCGCGCACGCCGACCTGGTCCTGGTCCTGGAGCACGGACGCGTCGCGGAGTTCGGCCCGCCGGCCGGGCTCGCCGCGGCCGGCGGCCGCTGGGCGGAACTCGTCGCGGCACAGCGCGTGGGCATCGGGGGGACACGTTGATCACCGAGCCGGGGAGCCGGGAGAAGGGGAACACGATGACCACGGCGAACGGAACGGCCGTGAGCGGCCCGCCCGAGGCGGGACTGGCCACGCTGCCGGGCATGTGGGCGGCCATCAGGGGATGGCGGGGCGTGTTCGTGCTCGGTGTCGCCTGCAACTCCCTGGCGCTCCTGGCACAGGCGGCCGCGGCCCTGGGCGGTGTGTGGGCCGTCGTCACGGTGTTCACCGGCGGCGGGGTGGCCGAACTGGCGGCGCCGGCGCTGTTCACCCTGGTCGCGGTCGTCGCGAGATCGATCACGTCGTGGCTGGAGAGCTGGCTCTCCCACGACCTCAGCTTCCGGGTGCTGGCCCGGGTGCGCCTGTGGGTGTACGACGCGCTCGCCCGGCTCGCCCCCGCCGGGCTGTCCCGTCGCCGCTCCGGAGACCTGCTCACCTCGGGGTTGTCCGACGCCGAGGCGTTGGAGATCTTCTACGCGCACTCCTCCCTCTACACGATCAGCGCGTGGGTGGCCACCCCCGTCCTGTGGGCCGGGCTGGCCATCGTGAGCCCGCCCGCCGCCCTGCTCACGGCCCCGGTGCTCGCCGCCTCCGTCGCGATCACCCTCTTCGCCCGGCGTTGGGCGCGGCCGCAGGGCGAGCGCGTCCGCTCCGCCCTGGCGGACCTGGGCGGGGAGGTCGCCGAGAACGCGGGCGCCGTCCGCGAGATCGTCGGCTACGGGCTGGTGCGGCGTCGTGCCGAACGCCTGGCGGCCCTCGACGACCGGCTGCTCACCGCCCAGTTCCGCAACGCCCGCCGGGCCGGCGCGGAGACCGCCGTGCTCGGCGTCGTCTCCCTCGCCGCCGCGATCGTCACCTCGGCCGTGGCCGGCTGGCAGCTGGAACGGGGAACGCTCGCCCCCGAAGCCGTTCCGTTCGCGATCGTGCTGGCGACCATGGCGACCACGCCGATCCTCCAGTGGGCGGCGATGACCCGCCACTACGGCACCACCGGGGAGGCCGCGGCGCGCATCGAGACGTTGCTGGCGGCCGAGCCGCCGATCGCCGCGCACGGGGAACGGCCGGCCGCGCCGGAGGGCGACGGCGCCGCGCACGCCCGCGGGATCGCGTTCGCGTGGAGCGAGGTCGACCCCGAGGCGTCCACCCGTCCGGCGGTCCGCGACCTCACCGTGCGGATCCGTCCCGGGGAGCACATCGCGATCGCCGGCCGGTCGGGATCGGGCAAGTCCACCTTCGCCCAGTTGCTGGCCCGGTGCGTGGACCCCGGACGCGGCGACGTCACCGTGAGCGGTGGGCCGCTGCGGGAGTACACGAGATCCGCGCTGCCGCGCGTGGTCTCGCTGCTGCCCCAGGACGTCTCCCTGTTCCAGGAGACGGTGCGCGACAACCTGATGCTGGCCACCGACGAGACCCTCACCGACGCCGACCTGTGGCGGGTGCTGCGGGTCGCGCACGCCGACGCCGTCGTCCGACGCCTCCCGGAGGGGCTGGACACGGTGCTCGCCGACAACGGGCGTTCCCTGTCCGGCGGGGAGCGCCAGCGCCTGGCCCTGGCCCGGACACTGCTGAACCCGGCGCAGGTGCTGATCCTGGACGAGGCGGTCAGCCAGCTCGACGCCGTCGGTGAGCACGACGTGCAGGACGCCCTCACCGGCACTCGGCGGGACAGGACCACGATCACCATCGCGCACCGGCTCTCCACCCTGCTGCACGCGGAGCGGATCATCGTCCTCGACGAGGGGCGTCCGGTCGGCGACGGCATCCACGCCGACCTGCTCCGGGACTGCCCCGCCTACCGCCGTCTGGTCGCCCCCCAGCTCGACGCCGTCCTCTGACCTCCCTGTCCGCCGAGGGAGGGGGTTCCGGCCGGGTCGGGCCGCGTCACGGCGGCGGTCCTTCTCCGGGAGGGCCGTTCGACGTTCTTTCCCCCGGGGCGTGCCGGAGTGGGAGGAGCGTCACCGGGGCGGGTCGGGCGGCAACGGTGCGAATCTCCCTGGCCGACGCGGTGTGAGAACGCGGTGGGAAGGCAAGGAAAGGTGAAGCGGAGCCGTCGGTGATCCCTGGAGAGCCACCCGTCGCCCGGGGACGCGGCCTCCGTCCGCGCCATCGCGCCCCGTGGCTTCCCGGGTGCGGACGAGTGAGGGAGAGACGGACATGGAAGATCAGGGCCCGGAGCCGTGCGTCCTCGACATCGAGGACATGACCGAGCGGAACGGGAACTTCCGCACCGCCGTGTGGACGGGGAGGAACCTCCAGGTCACCGTCATGTCCATCGAACCCGGCGGGGCCGTGGGGCTGGAGGTGCACCGGGACCGCGACCAGTTCCTGCGCGTCGAGGCGGGTGAGGCCCGGGTGGAGATGGGTCCCTCCCGGGACGAGGTGGACCTCGTGTACGAGGCGGGGGACGGTTCCGCCGTTCTCGTTCCCGCCGGTACCTGGCACAACATCGTCAACGCGGGCGAGGTCCCCTTGAAGCTGTACTCGGTGTACGCCCCCGCCGAGCACCCGCACGGCACCGTGCATCCGACACCGGCCGACGACCCGGAACGCCCGGCGTAGCCAGCCCCCGACCGCGCGCGGCACCGGTCGTCACGACGGCCCCGTCGGACGGGCCGCCCAGGAGACCCGGCCCCGGGGCAGGGTCTCCTGGGCCGGGCCGTTCACGGACGGTCGCGGGGCCGACGGCGGCCCCGGGGGAGGGGGACCGGCCGGGTTCCGGGGACGACCGTGTTGGACACCGAGCCGATGCCCTCCACCGTCAGGGTGACGGTGTCGCCGGGGCGCAGCGGGGAGGGTTCGCGGTGCCCCCGCCGCCCCCACAGTTCCGCCAGGCAGCCACCGTTGCCGCAGGTGCCCGAACCGAGCACGTCGCCCGGCCGGACCCGGGTGCCCCGCGAAGCGTGCGCGAGCATCTCCTCGAAGGTCCAGCTCATGTTGGACAGCAGGTCGGTGCCGACCACCTCGCCGTTCACCTCGGCGGTCAGGGCCAAGCGCAGGAAGCCCTCGTCGTCGCGGTACGGTTCGAGTTCGTCGGCGGTGACCAGCCACGGGCCCAGGGTGGACGCCGCGTCCTTGCCCTTGCAGGGCCCCAGGCCCACCCGCATCTCACGGGATTGCAGGTCCCGCGCCGACCAGTCGTTGAAGATCGTGTAGCCGAAGATGTGCCCCCGCGCCCCCTCGGGGGACAGGTCGCCCCCTGCGACACCGACGATCGCGGCGACCTCCAACTCGAAGTCGAGGACGTCGCATCCCGGCGGTACAGGGACCTCGTCGTGCGCCCCCACCAGGCAGGCGGGGTTGGCGAAGTAGAACGTGGGCGCGTCGTACCAGGCGTCCGGTACCCCGCTCTCCCCGCTCACACTGCGGCGCACCCCCTCCACGTGCTCCTCGAAGGTGACGAAGTCCCGGACCGAGGGCGGTTCCAGGGGCGGCAGCAGCCGCACCTCCGACAGGGGCACGGCGCCCCCCGTTGCGGGGACCGGGGTCCCGCGTACGAGGTCGAGCGGGTCGGTCCCCTCGGGGAAGGGACGGATCGCGTCGCCCTCCACCACGCCGCAGCGGCGCAGCCCCTCGTGTTCGTAGGCGGCCAGTCGCATCGGTGCTCCCCTCCCTACATCGGAGGGGCGACGAAGCAGCCGTTGTCGGGGTCGTTGAAGGACTCCTTGGCGACGAACTCGTCCATCGGATTGGCCGTGCCCCACTGGTCGGTGACCTCGGGATCGGAGAAGTCGTACATGTGCGGGTGCCAGGTGTCCTCGTCGAGGCGCTCCAGCTCCGTCGTGTACTCCAGGGTGTTACCGTGCGGGTCCATGAAGTAGGAGAAGGTGTTGTTGCCCGCCATGTGACGGCCGGGCCCCCAGATCTTCCGGACCCCGGCCCGCAACAGGCGGCCCGTGCCGCGCATGTACTCGTCGATGCCGCGCATCTCGAAGGACACGTGGTGCAGGGAGGTGTGCGGTCCCTTGGCCAGGGCGAGGCTGTGGTGGGTGGGGTTGCACCGCATGAAGTGCATGACCTCGCCCATCCTGGGGTGCATGAGGGTGTCGGACAGGGCGAAGCCCAGGTGCCGCTCGTACCAGAGGCGGGTGCGGTCCAGGTCGGGGGTGTTGAGCACCACGTGGGAGAGCCGGACCGGGATCGACTCCTTCTCCTCCACCTTGCGGTGCCTGCGGACCGCCACGTCGGCGGACACCTCGATGGTGCGGCCGTCCACGTCGAAGAACCGCATCCCGTAGCCGCCGCCGGGGGTGTCCACCGCTCCCGGCTCGGAGATCATCCGGACCCCGCCGCGGATGAGCCGGTCGCCGAGCGCGTCCACGTCGGCCGGGGTGGCGGCGCCGAAGGAGACCAGGTCGATGCGCTTCTCCTCGGCCCGGCGCAGGCGCACCACGTACTTCTCCGGGGAGCCCTCAGCGGCCAGGAAGGACACGCCGTTGTCGGTCTCGTCCTCGGTGAGCCGCCACATGTCGGTGAAGAAGGCGCGCTGTTTCTCGAAGTCGGGAACCGCCAGCGCGACGTGCCGGACATGGGTGATGAGTCGGTCGGTCATGGTCATGTCTCCTTGACGGTCGATCGGAAGAGGGACAGCGCGTTGCCGCCCGCGACGGCCGAGAGCTCCTCGGGCTCCAGCCCGGCGGCGCGCAGGGCGGCCACCGGACTGTCGGTGCCCATGTCGAAGGGGTGATCCGACCCCAGCAGCACCCGGTCGGCGCCGACGGTCTCCACCAGGTGGCGCAGGACGGCCGGGTCGTGGACGAGGGAGTCGAACCACATCCGCCGCAGGTAGGCGGAAGGGGGTTCGGCGCACCCCCGGGCGTCGGACCGTGCCCGCCAGCCGTGGTCGGCGCGGCCGATGTGGGTGGGCAGGTACCCGCCGCCGTGGGCGGCGACGATCCTCAGTCCCGGGTGCCGGTCCAGGACACCGGAGAAGATCAGGTGGGACAGGGCGACGGCGTTCTCGGTCGGCTGCCCGACGATGTTGGACAGGTACCACCGGTCCAACCGCTCGTCGAGCGTGCAGCCGAACGGGTGCAGGAACAACACGGCACCGGTGGCCTCGGCCCGTTCCCACAGCGGTTCGTAGGCCGGGTCGGACAGCTCCCGCCCGGGGGCGTGCGAGGAGATCTCCACCCCGCGTAGCCCCAGGGACAGGGCGTGGTCGAGCAGTTCCACCGCCAGGTCCGGGTGCTGGAGGGGGACCAGCCCCAGGCCGATGAGCCGCTCGGGGGCCTGGGCGCAGTGGGCGGCGACCCCCTCGTTGGCCAGGCGGTGCGCCCGGGCGGCGGGCTCGGGCGGGGCCCAGTAGTGGTAATGGGACGGGGAGGGGCTCACCACCTGCGCGTCCACGCCGGCCCGGTCCATGTCGGCCAACCGGGCGTCGACCTCGGTCAATCGGGGGAGCCGCTCGACGATCATGCCCCCGCTCACCCTGAGCGACTCGGGGCTGTTGCGGAGCGCGTCCAGGGCGCGGTGCTCGGCGTGTCCCGGCTGCCCGGCCACCGCCCGCTCCACCTCCGGGAGCAGCACGTGGGCGTGCACGTCGACGATCACGGTGCCTCCGAGACCAGGGCGGAGATCGAGCGCATCAGGCCGGGCACGTCGGCGTCGCGCACCCCGTCGAGCTGCCAGCGGGCCAGGGTGCAGGAGGCCTCCACCACGGCGCGGGCCCGCTCGAAGCGACGGTCCATGAACGCCGAGAACAGGGCGTCGTCGACGGCCGGGGCGTTCAGCAGGAGTTCGGCCAGCACCAGCGCGTCCTCCAGGCCCTGGGCCGCGCCCTGGGCCAGGGTGGGCGGGCAGGCGTGGGCGGCGTCGCCGATGAGGACCACGCGCCCCCGGTTCCACGGGCGCTCCACGAGCAGCGACTCGAACCAGGTGTAGTTGACCCGGTCGGAGGCGGCGATGTCGGCGCGGATCTCGTCCCAGACCCCGCCGTAGCCCCTGGACAGGTCCTCCATGTGCGCGGCCCGCTCACCGGCGTCCAGGTCGGTGTGCTCCCGGGCGCGTTCGACCAGGTAGGCGTACATGGTGTCGGGGCCGGTGGGGCAGTACCCGGCGATGAAGCACGGGCCGCCGTAGACCAGGTCGGTGCGCTCCACCGAGGCGGGCCTGCGGGTGTGGATGCGCCAGATGCCCATGCCGTTGGGCTCGGGAGCGGTGCCGATGCCGATCATGCGCCGCACGTCGGAGCGGATGCCGTCGGCCCCCACCACCACGTCGTAGTCACCCGAGGAGCCGTCGGAGAACAGGACCTCCACGTGGGTGCCGTGGTCGGTCAGGGTGCGTGCGGTCAGGCCGGGGTGCAGCCGCGCACCGGTCGCCAGGGCGCGTTCGGTGAGGATCGCGGCCAGGTCGGGCCGGTTCATGCCCAGGGTCGCGGGCAGGTCGGGGCCGCCGGTGCGCACGTCGGGGATCTCGGCCAGCAGCGTCCCGTCAGGGGCGCGCACGCCCAGGCTGTCGAAGGCGTGGCCGGCTTCGGAGACGCTCTCCCACACGCCCAGTTCACGCAGGACGCGCAGGGCGTTGCCCTGCACGGTGATGCCCGACCCGAGAGCCGTGGTGGAGGGTTTGAGCTCCGCGACGTCCACGCGCACGCCGGCGCGGGCCAGCAGGATCGCCGCGGCGAGACCTGAGGTGCCGGCGCCGATGATCAGGACACGTTCGACTGCTCTCATGGGGGATACCTCACTTGACGGCGATGGGATTGACGGGTGAGCCGACCGCCCCGGTGAACGGGATGGGCGCGGCGGTCAGGAAGAACTCGTGGACGCCGTCGTCCGCGCAGTGCGCGGCGAGCGCGTCGAGGTCCCACATCTCGCCGATGAGCAGGCCGATGTGGGGGATCGCCACCTGGTGGAGCGGTTGGAAGGCGTGATCGAACTCGTTGGGTCGGACCTCGAAACCCCAGGTGTCGGTGGCGATGGCGGCGATCTCGCTGGAGCGCAGCCAGGGAGCGGTGGTGAACGACAACCCCGGCGCCGGTCCGCCCGCGTAGTCCCCCCACCCCCGGCGGCGCGCCCGGGAGAGCTGCCCGGTGCGCACGCAGACGATGTCCCCGCGCCGGATGGTGACGCCGTGCGCGGCGGCGGTCGCGCTCAGGTGGTCGGTCGTGATGGCGAAGCCGTCGGGCAGCTCCCCGTCCTCGCCCAGGACCCGGCCCACGTCCAGCAGGACGCCCCGGCCGGCCACGGGCGCGGCCAGGTGCTCGATGCCGGTCACCAGGTCGCCCTCGGAGGTGACGACCTCGGCGGCGTCCCGGTCGTTCCAGGCCCTGCCGTGGTCGAAGATGTGCCCGAGCCCGTCCCACTGGGTGGAGCACTGCAAGGGCATGGACACCACGTCGTCGGCTCCGCCGATGCCGTGTGGGAAGCCCTGGGTGCCGCGGGCGGCGTCCACACCGGTGTCGAGCATGGTGTGCACGGGGTTGGTCCGCCGACGCCACCCCTTCTGGGGTCCGTTCATGTCGAAGCGCTGGGCCAGGGAGAAGCTCACCCCCAGGCGGATCAGTCCCGCGGCCGCCCGGCGTTCGCCCTCTCCGATGTGGTTGACGGTGCCCAGGACGTCGTCCTCGCCCCAGCGCCCCCAGTTGGAGCAGACGCGGGCCGCCTCGGCGATGGCGGCCTCGGGGTCGGTGCGGTCGAGCATCACGCCTCCTCGGCCACGCAGGTGTTGCGCTGCGCGCCCAGGCCGGTGATGGTCCCCTCCATGACGTCGCCGGCCCGCAGCAGGCGTCCCCAGTGCTTGCCGTTGCCGGCGGGGCTGCCGGTCAGCACCAGGTCGCCGGGGAGCAGTTCCGCCGTCCGCGAGGCGTAGGAGACGAGGCGGGCGACGTCGAAGATCATGTCCCGCGTCGACTCGTCCTGCATGGTCTCCCCGTTGAGCGTGAGGACCACGCGCAGGTCGCCGGGGTCGGCGACGAACTCCGCGGGCACCAGCCACGGGCCCAGCGGCGTGAAGGTGGGGGCGTTCTTGGCCCGCAGCCAGTCGGTGCCGATCTCCGGCATGTCCCGGCGGAACACCAGTTCGCGGGCGGTGATGTCGTTGGCGATGGTGTAGCCGGCCACGTGCTCCAGGGCCCGCTCCACCGGGACGCGGAAGGCCGGCTCGCCGATCACCGCGACCAGTTCCAACTCCCAGTCGGGCTCGGCGCACCAGTCCGGGATCACGACGTCGTCGTAGGGCCCGGTCACCGAGGTGGGCAGGCCGGTGAACATGTAGGGCAGGTCCTCGGCGGCCCGGCGGTCCATCATGGCGGCGACCTCGGCCCGCACCCGCTCGGCCGGGCGCCCGCCCTCGGGTTCGTGGGCGACGGCCAGGTCGATGACGTGGGTGCGGTAGTTCGCGCCGGACTGGAGGATCTGGCGGGGTCGCAGCGGCGCGTGTACACGCAGGTCCGCCACCCGCTGCCGGGCGTGGTGCGGGTCGGCGGCGGTCTCCCTCAGCACCGGCAGCACCTTCGCCCACCGTTCCAGGAGCCCGCGCACGTCCGGGTTCGAGCCCAGGGCGCTCCGCAGTCCCGGGACCCCGCGCAGGTCGATGACCTCCTCGTTCACGACCAGTCCGGGAAAGGGGAGCCCCCCTCCGAGGGAGAAGGTGCCCAGGGCGAAGGAGGGTGCTGTAGAGGGATCTGTTGCCACGGTGTTTCCTTCCGATGTGATGCCACTAACATTGGGCCACCGGGAGAGATCTGTGAAATAGATCTCTCATATGGATGGCATCCGCACGGTGAATGGCCGACGGAAGGTGCGCGCGTGAACATCGCGAATCTGGACCTCAACCTGCTCGTCGCCCTGCGCGCCCTGCTGGAGGAGCGCAACGTCACCCGGGCGGGAGAGCGCATCGGTCTCAGTCAGCCCGCCACCAGCGCGGCCCTGGCCCGACTACGGCGCCACTTCTCCGACGAACTGTTGGTGCGCCGGGGCAACCGCTACGAGCTGACCCCGCTGGGGCACGCGCTCCGGGGCCCGGCCGCCAACGCCTGCTCCGTCATGGAACGCCTGTTCAGCAGCCGGGCCCATTTCCGCCCCGAGACCGAGGAGCGGGACTTCACCCTCCTGGCCTCGGACTACGCGGTCACCGTCTTCGGGGCACGGCTGGCCGAGGAGCTCCACCGGTCGGCGCCGGGCATCAGACTGCACTTCGAGCAGATGCCCGCCACGATCGTCTCGGCCACCGAGAGCGTGCTCGGCAGTGTCGACGGCGCCCTGATGCTGCACGGGGTGATCAGCGGCCACCCCGCCGTGGAGCTGTTCCGCGACGAGTGGGTGTGCCTGGTCGACGCCGCCAATGCCGAGGTGGGGGAGGAACTCACCATGGACGACCTGGCGCGGTCGCCGTGGGCGGTCTACCGCAGGCCCTACGACGCCCCGGCCGCCCACCAACTGGGCATGCTGGGACTGGAGCCCCGGGTGGAGGTCTCCGCCCAGAGCTTCCGGTCGCTCCCCGACCTGGTCCGGGGCACCCGCCGGGTGGCGCTCGTCCAGCGTCGCCTGGTCGACCGCCCCGAAGGGCACGCCGGGTTGCGCGTCCTGGCCTGCCCCTTCCCGGCCGCGCCCATCCGGGAGGCGCTGTGGTGGCACCCCGTGCACGGCCAGGACGCCGCCCACATCTGGCTGCGCAGGACCGCCGCGCGGATCGGCGCGGGTCTGGACGCCCCGCACGACGCGGCGGTCGGTGCGGCGGAGGGCGCGTAGATCGTGTTCGGCCTCGCGGCGGACCCATCGGACGCGCCCGCTCGCGACGGGCGACGGCCGGGCGCACGGCTCAGCTGGAGGCCCGCTCCACCAGGTGGGGGGTGAACGACAGGCGGCGATGCCGATGATCGGGATCCTCCACCTCCTCCACCAGCAATTTCGCCGCCGCGGTGCCCAGGGCGTGCCCGTCCACGTGCACCGACGTCAAGGGGATCCCGGCCGTGGCGGCCGACTCGATGTCGTCGAAACCCACCACGGCCACGTCGTCGGGGATGCGCCGGCCCGCCCGGGTGAGCGCCTGCATCACCCCCAGGGCCAACAGGTCGTTGGCGCAGAACACCGCGGTGCGGGGCCGTGGCGAGGCCAGGATCCGCTCCCCGGCACGCCGCCCCTGCTCCAGGGTGAAGGCGCCCGTCTCCACGACCTCCACCGACTCCTCCGAACGGCCCGCCAGGGCGGCGGCCCGCCGGCATCCGGCCAACCGGTCGACGGACTGGCGCATGTGCGCCGGCCCCGTCACGCAGACGATCCGCTCGTGGCCGCGCGCCAACAGGTGGGTCCCGGCCAGTTCCCCGCCCATGACGTCGTCGACGGCGACCGAGCACACGTCCGGGTGGTCCGTGGAATTGTGGAACAGGACCAGGCGCAGCCCCCGTTCGCGGGTGCGCTCCACCCACTCCCGCGACAGCGCCGCCGGGGTGACGAGCACCCCTTGGGCCTGCTGCTGGAGCAGCATCTCCAGATAGCGCTCCTCCTTGGCGGGATCCACGTCGGTGTTGCACAGCACCACGGTCCGCCCGACGGTGTGCAGGTGGTCCTCCGCCCCGCGGGCCACGCCGGTCAGGAAGGGGTTGCGCACGTCGAACAGCACCAGCCCCACCGCGGTGCCATGCCCGCTGCTGAGCTGGCGGGCGGCCTGGTTGGGCCGGTAACCCAGGTCGTCGATGGTGTCGCGGACCCGATCGCGGGTGGCGGGGGCGACGATCTCCGGTCGGTTCAGGACGTTGGACACGGTCGCCACGGAGACCCCCGCCTGACGTGCCACTTCCCTGATGTTGACGGTTTTCACCGTGTCGGCGCTCCCCGGGTTCCCGCTGAGGTATGGGTCTTGTAACGCTTCAATTCCGGCTCTCCGATGGTAGTGCGCGGGGCGGCCCCCGGGCCCGCCCTGCGGGGGTGCTCCGGTCACGCCGACGCCCAGGCGTCCTCCCAGACGTGTTCGCCGGACTCCGCCGTGAACGTCTCCCGCCCCGGAAGGTCGACGACGGCCGTGGTGCCCGGCGGAACGCACGCCGAGACCCGGAGTCGGTCGCCGACCCGCCGCCAGTGCACGCTCGCCGTGCCGTAGGGCGTCTCGTGGACCGCGCCCGCCCATTCCAGCCCCCCGCCGGGGCGGGGCGCCAGACGGAGCCGCCGGTACCCCGGCGCGTCGGGCGCCAACCCGGCCACCGTGCGGTGCAGCCAGTCGGCCACCGCCCCCAGGGCGTAGTGGTTGAACGAGGTCATCTCGCCCGGGTTGACCCGGCCGTCCGGCAGCATGCCGTCCCACCGTTCCCAGACGGTCGTCGCCCCCATCAGTACCGGGTACAGCCAGGAGGGCGACTCGCGCTGCGTCAGCAGGCGGTAGGCGGTGTCGACGTGCCCGTACCGGGACAGGGCGTCGCACACCAGCGGGGTCCCCGCGAAACCGGTGGCGATGCGGTGCCCGGCCTCGGCCACCAGGTCGGCGAGCCGGTCTCCCGCCGAGGCGCGGTGCTCCTCCGGGATCAGGCCGAAGCACAGCGCCAGTGCGTAGGCGGTCTGGGTGTCCACGATGAGCCGACCCCCCTCACCCGCGGAGTAGGCCTTCCAGAATCCGGCCCGGATGTGCCCGGTCAGCGCCCGGTATCGCACCCGGTCCTCGTGCTCGCCGAGCAGACCGGCGATCTCGGCCATGACCCGGGACGACTCGGCGGCGTACGCGGTGGCCACCAGGGAGGGGTCGGTCTCGGCGCGGAAGGGGTCCTCCGGGGGAGCGGAGGGGTCCAGCCAGTCGCCGAGCTGACGGTCGCGCCGCCAGGTCCCGTCGGTCTCCAACCGGCCGGCGACCAGGTCCGTCCACGCCTTGGCGCTGGCGTACTGGTCGCGGAGCACGCCGGTGTCGCCGAAGCGCTCGTACAGCCGCCACGGGGTGAGGACGGCGGCGTCGCCCCACACCGCCGCCGGCCAGGCCGGGGTCCAGGTCGGCGCGTGGATGGTGGGAACGACGAACGGGACGGTGCCGTCCGGGTACTGCTCGACGGCCAGGTCGGCCAGCCACGATCGCACCATCCCCGCGCAGTCGTACAGGAAGGCGGCGGTGGGCGCGAACACCTGGATGTCGCCCGTCCAGCCGAGCCGCTCGTCCCGCTGCGGGCAGTCGGTGGGGACGTCCACGAAGTTGCCGCGCATACTCCAGCGCACGTTCTCGTGCAGTCTCTCCACCAGCGGGTCGGAGCAGGTGAACTCGCCGGTGGGCCGCATGTCGGTGTGCAGGACCCGTGCCACGATGTCCCCGGGCGCCGGGGTACCGGGCCATCCCGTCACCTCGGCGTAGCGGAATCCGTGGTAGGTGAACCGCGGCTCCCACTCCTCGGTTCCGCCGCCGGCCGCGATGTAGGAGTCGGTGGCGGCGGCGTGGCGCAGGGGGCGCACGCACAACGCGCCGTCCTCCAGCACCTCCGCGTGGCGCACGGTGACCTCCGCGCCGGCCCGGGCGGTCAGGCGCAGGCGCAGGCGTCCCACCAGGTTCTGGCCGAAGTCCACCAGCAGGGAGCCCGACGGCGTCGTGGAGATCTCCACCGGCTCCAGTCGGGCGGTGCGGCGCACCGGCGGGGAGGTCGGGGCCACCAGGGTCGCGGGGGCGCGCCGGACGGGCACGACCGGGGCCCAGCCGGTGTCGTCGAACCCCGGCTCGGACCACCCCCGCGGCTCCAGCCGGGCGTCGTGCCGCTCACCGTCGTACAAGGAGGAGGTGAGGACGGGGGAGGGCGCGCACCGCCAGTCCGTCCCGGTGCCCGCGCGCACGATCGATCCGTCCTCGCACTCCACCTCCAGTTGGGCGAGCAGGCCGGTCCGATCGCCGTAGATGTCCCGCCGGCCGCCGTGGAAGCCCAAACGGCCCCGGTACCAGCCGTCGGCCAGGTGTGCCCCGAGCACGTTCTCACCCCGGCGCAGCAGTCGCGTCACATCGTGGGTGCGGTAGCGCAGCCGGGAGGGGTAGGCGGTCCAGCCCGGCGCCAGGACCTCGTCCCCCACGGTCTCGCCGTTGATCTCGGCCTCGAACACGCCGTGCGCGGTGACGTACAGGCGGGCCGACCGGGGTGCGGCCGGCAGCGTGAGGGAGCCGCGCATCAGGACGGGGCGCTCCCTCTCCATCACACGGTCGGAGGGTCCCACCATGCCGGCCCACCAGTCGCCCGGTTCCAGCAGACCCGCCTCGACCTCCAGCGCGGGGCTCCAGGGGGAGGGGACGTCCGACCCGGATCCCCAGACCCGGACGCGGACCGAGCGTCGTTCCCCGGAGCGCAGGGCGGGCGCCGGCCAGGGCACGAGCACCGACTCGTCCGAGACGACGCGTCCGCTCCGGTGCGTCGCGCCGGAGTCGTCGACGACCTCGATCTCGTAGGCCCGCATGCGCCAGCCGGGCGGGGCATGGCGCATGCGCCACGAGAGGCGGGGGGCCGATTCGCCGATGCCCAGGGTCTCGCGGTGGTGCTCGGCGGTGGGCGCCTCGGGCAGGGGTGCCGGACTGGAAGGGGACACAGGGGACTCCTGAAGGGAGCGACGGTAGCGACAGCCCACCACTGACGAAAGATAATTGAACCGTTTCAATCAGGTGAGCAAGCGCAACCGTAGGAACATCGGACCCCTCTCGTCAAGGAGAGGGAGAGGTCGAGCTCTGTGTCAAACTCGATTTCATTGAATGGAAGCGCACTTCAGAGACCCTTTCGTGGTGTCGTGTCGGATGTGCGTCCGATGGGTGGCTGGGATTGCGAAGAGGTTTCGTTCAGTCGGAGGACTTGACGTACGTCACTCTTCCCGCCTAACTTCGGGCCACTGAATGAATCGTTTCAACTCTGTTAAACCACGGAGTCGAACGGGTGGCGCGACCCAAGGGCGCCCCCGCACCCCTGAGGAAGACCGATGGAGACAGCCATGGCTCCGCACGCCCCCGGCGTAGCGCCCACGAAGGGTGGCGGCCCGCCCCCACCCCGCGGAAGAGGACGCACCCGGCCCCACCACCTCTCCGTGCCCTGGTGGTTCGTCCTGCCGGCCCTGGCGTTCTTCGCGTTCGTGGTGCTGGTGCCCGCCCTGCGCGGAGCGATGTACTCCTTCACGGACTGGGACGGCCTGGCCCGCGAGTACTCCTTCGTGGGGTTCGACCAGTACCGCGCCCTGCTCGCCGACAAGGGGGCGCGCGGAGCGCTCCTGCACACGCTCGTGATCGCCTTCGCGGTCACCCTCGTGCAGAACCTCGTCGGCCTGCTGCTGGCCCTGGGCGTCAACACCGCCATCAAGTCCCGCAACGTGCTGCGGGTCCTCTTCTTCGCCCCGGCGGTGATCACCCCGGTGGTCACCGCCTACCTGTGGAAGTACCTCTACTCACCCCAGGGGGCGCTCAACTCCGCGCTCGACGTCCTGGGGCTGGGGGCATGGGCCCAGGACTGGCTCGGTGACAGCGGCATCGCCCTGTGGTCGGTGGTCGCGGTCATCGTCTGGCAGTTCTCCGGGTACTCGATGGTCATCTTCCTGGCCGGACTCCAGTCCATCCCCCGGGAGATCTACGAGGCCTCCGACATGGACGGCGCCGGGCCGGTCCGCCGGTTCTGGCACATCGTGCGGCCGATGCTGGCACCCGCCTTCACCATCAACCTGATGCTCTCCCTCATCGGCGGGCTGAAGCTGTTCGACCAGGTGTGGGTCATGACCCAGGGCGGTCCCGGCGGGGCGACGGACACCCTGTCGACCGTCATCTACCGCGAGGCCTTCCAGTTCAACGCCTTCGCCTACAGCACGGCCATGGCGGTGGTCCTGACCCTGTTCGTGATCGTGTCGAGCGGCGCCCAGTACGGCTACCTCGCCCGCCAGGAGAGGAAGAACGCGTGAAGCGCTACACATGGCGGACCGGGGTCCTGGAGGCGGTCATGATCGTCACCGCCCTGATCTTCGCCTTCCCCGTCTACATCCTGTTCGTACAGGCCTTCCGCCCCGCCGACGACACCGGAGCCTCCCCCCTGGTGCCGCCCGCCCGGCCGACCCTGGACAACTTCGCCCAGGCCTGGAACCAGGCGTCCCTGGGGCCCGCCATCGTCAACAGCGCCCTGGTGACGGTCGGCAGCATCGCCCTCCTGGTGGTGCTCTCCGCGCTGGCGGCCTACCCCATCGCGCGTTCCACCCGGACCTGGTCCCGCGTCACCTTCGCCCTGTTCATGCTCGGGCTGCTCGTGCCCTTCCAACTGGCGCTCATCCCGCTCTACCAGACCATGCGCGACCTGGGCCTGCTCGGCGACCCGCTGTCGTTGGTCATCTACTACACCGGCGTCCAGATGCCCTTCTCGGTCTTCCTGTACACCGGGTTCCTGCGCGGGCTGGACCGCGGCTACGAGGAGGCCGCGATGATGGACGGCGCCGGCCCCCTGCGCTCCTTCTTCAGCGTCGTCCTGCCGTTGCTGCGCCCCATCACCGGAACGGTGATCATCCTCAACGTCATCTTCGTCTGGAACGACTTCCTCACCCCGCTGCTGTACCTCAGCGGCTCGGGTGAACAGACCATCCCGGTGGCCCTGTTCGGCTTCGTCGGACAGTACGTCTCCCAGTGGCCGCTCGTCTTCGCCGGTCTGATCATCGGCTCGATCCCCGTGCTCGCGGTCTACTTCGCCATGCAGAAGCGCGTCATCCAGGGCTTCGCCGGAGGACTGAAGGGCTGATCCCCTGCGTCCCCGTCCGCGTGCGTCATCCCCTCCCCTCCTTCCCTCATCCCGGAGAGAACCATGTCCAAGAAGCTCCTGGCCCCGCTGGCCTGCGCGGCCCTCGCCCTCACCGCCTGCTCCGCGCAGGGCGACGAGGCGGGCGGCGGCCTCACCGTCACCGCGAACTCCACCGACCGCGTGCCCATGGACGCGGTGGTCGCCGCCTTCCGCGAGCAGCACCCCGACATCGGGGTCACCGTCACCTACGCCGACACCGACCAGCTCCAGAGCACCCTGCGCACGCAGTTGTCCTCGGGCACCGCCCCCGACGTCTTCACGGTCTGGCCCGGCAACGGCAACCCGGCGGCGCTGGAACTCCTCGCGCCCAGCGGATACCTGGCCGACCTCGGCGACGCCGAGTTCGCGGGCCGCATCCCCGAGGGCGACCGACCCGTGACCGAGTACGAGGACACGACCTACATCGTCCCGGTCACCTACAGCGGCATCGGCGTCATCTACGACAAGGCGGCCCTGACCGGCCTGGGCGCCGAGGAGCCCACCACCTGGAGCGAGCTGATCGACCTGTGCGGCGCCGCCGCCGAGGAGGACATGAGCCTGCTCGCCCTGGGCAACCAGACCCCGTGGGTGACCCAGCTCATCACCTACGCCCTGGCGGGGACCACCGTCTACGCCGACACCCCCGACTTCGACGAGCGGATGGCGGCCGGGGAGACCTCCTTCGCCGACTCCGGTTGGAAGACCGCCATGGAGAAGTACCTGGAGATGGAGGAGGAGGGCTGCTTCAACGACAACCCGTTGGGCACCGGCTACGAGGCCTCCATCTCCAACGTGGTCCAAGGGCGGTCGGTGGGCCTGGTCCAGGTGGCCACCACCCTGTCCCAGGTGCAGTCCGAGGCCGGTGACGCCGAGCTGGGGATGTTCGCTCTGCCCGCCACCGACGATCCCGAGCAGACCCTGATGCCCGGGTCCGTCTCCGCCGCCTACGGCGTGAACTCCGAGGCCTCCGACCCGCAGGCCGCCATGACCTTCGTCGAGTTCCTCGGCTCCGCCGAGGGTCAGGACATCTACGCCACCGAGGGCGGCACCCTCACCGCCCTGCCCGACGACGCCCGCGAGATCGACCCGGCGCTCACCACCCTCACCGACTACCAGAGCCAGGGGCGGACGGTTCCGTTCATGGACCAGCGCTGGCCCAACGCCCGCGTCCAGCAGACCCACTTCAACGTGATCCAGCAGCTCTTCGCCGGTGACATCACCGTCGAGGAGGCGCTGGCCGAGATGGACGACGCCTACCTGAGCGAGTAGACCCCGACCGCCCGGGGCCGGTGTCCCGCCCCGGGCGGACCATCGCGCTCGACCGAGTGACCTCGTTCGGGCCCGGACGACCCCGCCCACACCACCGTGGGCGGGGCCGACCGGGCCCTTCGTCGTGCCCGGCCCCCCGCGCACCGCCCCGCCGCCGCGGTCCGCGCGGGTCCCGGGGCCCGCCCGAAACCGGAGGTGATGACGGCGCGTGAACGCGGACGCATCCACCCGGTGAATGGTCGGTATAGCGAATTCGCTCTTCCGAGTGACGTGGAACACATGCAGGCTTGAGGCGTACGACCAGGGAGCATCAGGGCGCAGGACCCGCCCCTCCCCGTCGTCCTCTCCACCTTCCGCGCGCCGTCGGCCTTTCGCGGCGTGCCCTTCATCCCCCTACGACAGCGAGGTGCCCCGTGCCCGACAAGACCACAACACCCCCGGCCGAGGGGCGGGCTCCCACGGACGGCCGACGCGAAGCCGGCATCGTCCAGCTCGTCCTCCTGCTGGCCGCCAGCTGCATGCCGATCCTCGGCAGCGTCCTCATCGCCCCGATCCTGCCACTGATGGCCCGTGAGTTCTCCTCGGTCGCGGGCGCCGCCATCCTGGTTCCGGTGGTGCTCACCGTCCCCGCCCTGGTCATCGGCCTGACCGCCCCCTTCGCGGGGGCGCTCGTGGACCGGGTCGACCGCAAGCGCGTGCTGCTGTTCGCCATGGTCGGCTACTCGGTGGTCGGCACCGCACCCCTGTACCTCGACGACCTCCAGGCGATCGTCGCCAGCCGGGTCCTGCTGGGCCTGTTCGAAGCGGCCATCATGACCTGCTGCACCACGCTCATCGGCGACTACTGGTCCGGCACCCGCCGGGCGCGCTACCTCGGGTTGCAGGTGCTCACCACGACCTGTGCCGCCACCGTGTTCCTGCTCGCCGGCGGACTGCTCGGCGCGTGGGGATGGCGGACGCCCTTCTGGCTCTACCTCGCCGCGGTGCTCCTGGTCGCGCCGATGGCCGCCTTCCTGTGGCAGCCCCGGAGATCGGAGGGCGAGAGCCGGGGCGGCCTGCCCTGGCGCCTGCTGCTCGGCCCCTGCGCGGTCACCCTCTTCGGCGGGGTGGTGTTCTACGCGCTCATCGTCCACCTGTCCTACGTCCTGGACGGCGCGGGAGTCACCTCCACCGGAACGGTCGGGGCGATCAGCGCCGTCATGTCGCTGGCCACCGCCGTCGGCGCGGGGCTGTTCGGCCGGTTCTCGGCGGTGACGCCCCGGGTGCTCGTCCCCATCGAGTTCGGCCTGTCCGCCCTCGGTCTGGGCATCGTCTTCGCGGCCCCGTCGGTGCCGATCATCATCGTCGGCGCGGTCATCACCGGTTTCGGCACCGGCCTGCTGCTGCCCACGCTGGTGCTGTGGGCCGTCAACCGGCTCGCCTTCGAACAGCGCGGCCGCGGCACCGGCCTGTGGACCGGGGCCCTGTTCATCGGCCAGTTCGCCTGCCCCCTCATCATCGTCGCGCTCGGTACGGCGGGCGCGGATCTGAGGTCGGCGCTGGGCCTGCTCGGCGCCGCCGCGGCGGCCATGGCGCTGCTGCTGGTGTTCACCCTGCGCGCCACGGCGCGTCAGTCGGGAGAACGGCACTGAGGTGCCCGTCGCGGGCCGCCCCGAAGCGCGTTTCGGCGCGGCCCGCGGGCATCTCCCCTGTGAGGAGTGGAAGACGATGGCACGATCGCCCGACGGGGACTCCGTCATCACGCGCGCGGTCAGGATCCTGGACGCCTTCGGCCCCGATGCCCGGGTACTGAGCCTGAGCGAGATCGGCCGGCGTGCCCGCCTGCCCCCGGCCACGACCGCCCGACTGGTCAAGGAGATGACACGGCACGGTCTGCTCGACCGCGACGAGTGCCGTCGGGTCCTCATCGGCACCCGCATGTGGGAGCTGGCCGAGCGCGCCTCACCCGTGAAGGACCTCAGGGAGTCCGCCCTCCAGTACATGGGCGACCTGCACTCGGTGGTCGGCCACTCCACCCAGCTGGCGGTGCTCCAAGGGGACGAGGTGCTGTGCGTCGAGCGACTCACCGCACCCGGCGCGGTCGTCAACGTCACCGAGGTGGCCGGCCGGTTGCCCGCGCACGCCTCCTCGGCCGGGCTGGTGCTCCTGGCCCACGCGCCCGACGGTGTGCGCGAACGGGTCCTGCGCGGCCCGCTGGTCCCCCGCACACCGCACACCCTCGGCGACGACCGGGCGCTGCGCGCCGAGCTGGCCGAGATCCGCAGGCGCGGCTTCTCCTTCTGCCCCGGACACATCCGCCCCGAGGCGACCGGGCTGGCGGTCCCGGTGCGCCGTGACGGCGAGGTGGTCGCGGCCCTGGGGATCGTCGTGCCCAACGACGACGGCGCCTGGGCGCTCAACAGGCCTCTCGTGCTCGCCGGGCTGGCCCTGAGCCGGTCCCTGAGCGGTCCCGTGACGCCTCCGGTGCCCGGTTCCCGTGGCCGGGGCGCGTGGTCCTCCGACACCGCCTCTCCGTGACCCGCCCCGGGTCCCGTACCGGCCCGCGATCGGTCCCGCGATCCTGCGGCACCGATCTTCCGTGACCGGTGCCGGATCCCGTGTTCCGTTGAATGGAAGACGTGTGGCCTCAGGACCGGCCGCCGTCCGATGCTGGGGCGACACCCCCGGCACGACGAGGAGGTTCCATGGCGACGACGACGGCGACCCCGCCCCCGGAGGGCGGAGGGGCGCACACCGGGATGTCTCTCCACGTGGTCCGCCGGACCGAGGAGGCGGACGGGGTGGTGGCCCTGACGCTCGCCCGGCCGGACGGCGGCAGACTGCCCGACTGGGCCCCCGGAGCGCACATCGACCTCGTGCTGCCGGGCGGGCTCACCCGCCAGTACTCCCTGTGCGGCGACCGCTGGGACGCCCGGACCTACCGGGTGGCGGTGCTGCGCGAACCCGAGGGCCGAGGCGGTTCGGCCCTCGTCCACGATCACCTGCGCGAGGGGGACCCGGTCGGCCTGGGCGGCCCCCGCAACAACTTCCCGATGGCCCCCGCCGAGGAGTACCACTTCATCGCGGGCGGCATCGGGATCACTCCGCTACTGCCGATGATCGTCCAGGCCGACCTGCTCGGCGTTCCCTGGCGCCTGCTCTACGGCGGTCGCACCCGCGCGTCCATGGCCTTCGTCGACGCACTGGTCACCGCGCACGGCGACCGCGTCACGGTCGTCGCCGAGGACGAGCACGGCCGCCCCGACATCCCGGCATGGCTGTCGGCGCCCTCCTCCGACGCCAAGGTGTACAGCTGCGGACCGCCGGGCCTGCTCGCGGCGGTGGCGCGCGCCTGCGCCGACCTGCCCGCCGGACGGGTGCGCACCGAGCGCTTCGTGGCCACGGACCCGAACCCCGGTACGGGCGGTCGCGCGTTCGAGGTGGAGCTGCGCCGCTCGGGCATCACCATCACCGTCGGCACCGAACAGAACCTCCTCCACGAGCTGGGTCGGGCCGGGGCGCGGGTGCTGTCGTCCTGTCGGCAGGGCCTGTGCGGCACCTGCGAGACCGCCGTGCTCGACGGTGTGCCCGACCACCGCGACTCCCTTCTCGACGAGGCCGAACGCGCCGCCGGCGACCGCATGCTCGTCTGTGTCTCCCGAGCACGCTCCCAACGCCTCGTCCTGGACCTGTGACACCGCCGCCCGAGGAGCCGACATGGCCGTGACCGACACCTCCCCACTCGTCCACCCGGACGTCGACCCCTTCGCACCGGAGACCCTGGAGGACCCCCTCCCGTTGCAGGAGCGCCTGCGCGATGCCGGACCCGTGGTGCGTCTGGACCGCTACGGCGTCCACGCGCTGGCCCGGTACGAGCACGTCCACGCCGCCCTGACCGACTGGCAGACCTTCCAGTCGGCGGCGGGGGTGGGCCTGGCGAACTTCCGCCATGAGAAGCCCTGGCGTCCGCCGAGCCTGCTGCTGGAGGCCGACCCACCGCTGCACGACGCCCCTCGGACCGTGCTGTCCCGGGTCGTGGGACCACCCCGGCTGCGCCGCCTGCGCGAGGCCTGGGCCGAGGAGGCCCGGGAACTCGTCGACCGCGTGCTGGGCCGCACCTCCTTCGACGCCGTCACCGGACTCGCCCAGGCCTTCCCCCTGCGCGTCTTCCCCGACGCGGTGGGTCTGGGCCGGGAAGGGCGGGAGAACCTCCTGCCCTACGGCGACCACGCCTTCAACGCCTTCGGCCCGCGGAACGCGCTGGTGGACAAGGGAGCCCCCCGGGTCGCCGAACTCTCGGCGTGGGTCGAGGCGCAGTGCGCCCGGGAACGGTTGGCGCCCGGCGGGTTCGGAGCCGCGATCTGGGAGGCCGCCGACCGGGGCGACATCACCGAGAGGCAGGCGCCCCTGATCGTGCGCTCCCTCCTCACCGCCGGGGTGGACACGACCGTCCACGGGCTGGCCGCCGTCCTGTACGCCTTCGCCACCCACCCCGAGCAGTGGCGGCGCCTGCGTGAGGACCCCCGCCTGGCGCGGGTCGCCTTCGACGAGGCGGTGCGCTGGGAGTCCCCGGTGCAGACCTTCTTCCGCACGGCCACCCGCGACGTCGAGATCGCGGGCACGACGATCCCCGAGGGCGGCAAGATCCTGATGTTCCTGGGCGCCGCCAACCGCGACCCGCGACACTGGACCGACCCCGACTCCTTCGATCTCACACGCGACCCCTCCGCCCACGTAGGGTTCGGCATGGGGCTGCATCAGTGCGTGGGCCAACACGTCGCCCGGTTGGAGGCCGAGTCGCTGCTCACCGCCCTGGCCGAGCGCGTCGAGCACATCGAACTCGCGGACACGCCCGTCCGCCACCTCAACAACACCCTGCGTGCCTGGTCCTCGATGCCGGTGCGCGTCCGCACCGTCTGAACGACCGCCGTCCGGGCCCGCCCCGCGGGCCGTGAACGCCACAGGAAGGACAACGATGCAGCACGTACGCGGCGTCATCGCCCGAGCCGAGGGGGCACCGGTCTCCGTCGAGACCATCGTCATCCCCGACCCCGGCCCCGGAGAGGCCGTGGTGAAGGTGCAGGCCTGCGGTGTGTGCCACACCGACCTGCACTACCGCCAGGGCGGGATCGGCGACGAGTTCCCCTACCTGCTCGGCCACGAGGCCGCCGGGATCGTGGAGTCGGTCGGCTCCGGGGTGACCGAGGTGGGACCGGGCGACTTCGTCGTCCTCAACTGGCGTGCCGTGTGCGGCCGCTGCCGGGCCTGCCTGCGCGGACGCCCCTGGTACTGCTTCGACACCCACAACGCGACACAGCGCATGACCCTGGAGGACGGCACCGAACTCTCCCCGGCCCTGGGGATCGGCGCCTTCGCCGACAAGACCCTCGTCGCCGCCGGACAGTGCACCAGGGTCGACCCCGCCGCCGAACCCGAGGTCGCCGGACTCCTCGGCTGCGGTGTGATGGCCGGACTGGGCGCCGCCGTCAACACCGGGGGCGTGGGCCGGGGCGACTCGGTCGCCGTGATCGGCTGCGGGGGTGTGGGGAGCGCCGCCGTGCTCGGGTCGAGGACGGCCGGGGCCACCACGATCGTCGCCGTCGACCTCGACGAGCGCAAGCTCGCCAAGGCCCGGGAACTGGGCGCGACGCACACCGTCAACGCCGCGACCACCGACCCGGTGGCCGCCGTGCGCGACCTCACCGGCGGACACGGGGCCGACGTGGTCATCGACGCCGTGGGCACCCCCGCCACCTACGAGCAGGCGTTCCAGGCCCGGGACCTGGCCGGGACCGTGGTCCTGGTCGGCGTGCCGGCCCCCGACGCGCGCCTCTCACTGCCGCTCGCGGACGTGTTCGGGCGCGGGGGCTCGCTGAAGTCCTCCTGGTACGGCGACTGCCTGCCCTCGCGGGACTTCCCGATGCTCATCGACCTGTACCTCCAGGGACGCCTGGACCTGGGGGCGTTCGTCTCCGAGACCATCCCGCTCGACGGGGTGGAGGAGGCCTTCGCCACCATGCGCGACGGCGACGTGCTGCGTTCGGTGGTGGTCCTGTGAGCGGGGCGCGCATCGACCACGTGGTCACCTCGGGCCTGTTCACCCTGGACGGCGGGAGCTGGGAGGTCGACAACAACGTCTGGATCGTCGGGGACGACGCCGAGGTGATCGTCATCGACGCGGCGCACGACGCCGACGCGATCCTGGCCGCGGTGAACGGTCGGCGGGTGTCGGCGATCGTGTCCACCCACGGCCACGACGACCACATCGACGCGGCTCCCGACCTGGCCGCCCGGACCGGGGCGCCGGTCCTCCTGCACGCCGACGACCTGATGCTGTGGCGGGCGCGGCACCCCGACACCCGACCGGACGGGGAACTCCGTGACGGACAACGGCTGGCGGTGGCCGGCACGGAGCTGACGGTGCTGCACACGCCGGGGCACAGTCCCGGCGCGGTCTGCCTGTACGCGCCCGACCTGGCCGCGGTGTTCTCCGGCGACACCCTGTTCCAGGGCGGGCCCGGGGCCACCGGACGATCCTTCTCCGATTTCCCGACCATCATCGGTTCCATCCGGGACCGGCTGCTCGGTCTGCCGCCCGGCACGGCCGTGCACACCGGCCACGGCCCGTCCACCACCATCGGCGACGAGGCTCCCCACCTCCAGGAATGGATCGCCCGCGGCCACTAGACCGGGTTTTCGCGAACCTCCGCTGTGCTCCGGTCGGTGCGAGGCCGCCCGGGGGCGGGGAGCTTCGGCGGCTGCGTCGACGTCCTCGTTCCCCGGACGTTCGCTCCGGGCCCGCGCCCCCGGGGGGCGTCCTCGCCGTCCCCGCGGCACGGGAGGGCGTTCACGGCACGGGACCTCAGACGCGCAGGGCGTCGGTGAGGCCGGTCAGCAGGCGGTCGACGTCGTCCTCGCTCGTGTAGGGCGCCATGCCCACGCGCAGCCCGGCGGTGTCGTCGACGCCCAGGCGGGCGAACGCCTCATGGGCGTAGAAGCTCCCCGCCGGTGCGAGGACGTCGCGTTCGGCGAGGAATCGTGAGACGTCGGCGCTGCGGCGTCCGGGGAAGGTCATGAACAGCGTGGGGGTGCGTTCGGCGGCCCGTGAGTGCGCGACCACGTCGTCCCCCAGCTCGGCCAGCGCCGCCTCCACCTTGCCGCGCAGCGCCTGCTCGTGCTCTTCCACCAGGGTGCGGGCGGCGGCCAGACGGGAGCGCCGGTCGGCGCCGGCGGGGGCGAGTTCGGCGGTGAGGTCAAGGGCCTCGGTGGCGCCGGCCATGATCTCGTAGGGCAGGGTGCCGTACTCGAACCGCTCGGGAACGGTGTCGGGGGAGGGCACCAGCTTGTCGGGGGTGATGGTCGCCAGCAGGGCGGGGTCGGCGGCCAGGACGGCGCAGTGCGGGCCGAGGAACTTGTAGGGGGAGCACACGTAGAAGTCGGCGCCCAGCTCCCGCACGTCCACGACCGCGTGGGCGGCGTGGTGGACCCCGTCGACGTACACGAGGGCGCCCACGGCGTGGGCGCGGTCGGCGACGACGCGCACCGGGAACCGGGTGCCCAGCAGGTTGGAGGCGGCCCCGACGGCGACCAGGCGGGTCCGGCCGTTGACCACGCCGTTCAGGTCGGACAGGTCGGGCTCGGCGGTGAGCGGGTCGAAGTCGATCCAGCGCACCGTCGCGCCCGCGCGCTCGGCGGCCTGCACCCAGGGGCGGACGTTGGAGTCGTGGTCCAGGCGGGTGACGACGACCTCGTCGCCGGGGCCCCAGCCCTGGGACAGGTGCCGGGAGAAGTCGTAGGTGAGCTGGGTGGCACTGCGTCCGTACACGATCCCCTCGGGAGCGCACCCCAGGAGGTCGGCGTAGGCCCGGCGGAACGCCCCGACGGCGGCCTCGGCGTTGGCCTCCGAGGCCACCGACGCGCCCCGGATGGAGAGGGGGCCGGTGAGGGTCCGGGCGATCGCCTCCCCGACCCGGGCGGGGGTCTGGGTGCCCCCGGGGCCGTCGAAGTGGGCGATCCCCGAGGCCAGGGAGGGGAATCGCGCGCGGAACGCGGTGAGGTCGAACGCCGTCATGGGGCTCCTCCGTCGAGTGCGTGCGGGCCCGCCGTCGTGCGGCGGCCCCGTACAGGTGTATCCCTTCGGCGGTGAGGAACGGAAGTCCTCGCACTCGGAGGAGCCTTCGTGGAGGCCGTGCGCCCGACCGCCCTCGGCCCCGGCGACCGCAGGGGGCCCGTCGTGCTCCGGGTCGCGGACGAGCCGGATCCGGTCCTGCCCCGGTCGGGGCCGAGGGGCCCGCCACCGCTCACGCCGGAGCCGATCCCTTCCTCCGCTCCCCGGGCCCGCCGTGCTCTTCGGCACCACCGGCCGGTGAGGGTCGGAAGGACGGCGCATACCCTGAACGACGTGGTCAGACGAGATGCCCTTGCCGGTGCCCGGGAACGGGCGTTCGACAACCGCCGGTTGCCCTCCTACGAGGCCGGTGAGATCGCCGTGCCGTTCGTCGTGTGGGGGACCGAGGAGGTCATCGCCCGGGACACCTTCTGGGAGGAGCACTCCCATCCCACCCACGAGCTGCTGTGGAACGAGCGCGGCGCCTCGTCGGCGACGATCGGTCCGCGGGTGTGGACCATCACGTCCACGGTGGGTCTGTGGATCCCCGCCGGGGTGCGCCACTGCGGGTGGACACCCGCCGGGACCTGGCACCGGGCGGCGCAGTTCGGGGTGCACGCGGTGCCCTCGATCGCGGACCGGCCGGTCGCGGTGGAGGTCACCCCGCTGCTGCGGTTGTTGCTGGGCAGGCTCGACGGCGAGGAACTCGGCGCGGACGAGCGGGCCCGGACGGAGGCGATGGTCCTGGACCTGATCACACCGGCCCGCAACGAGATCCTGTTGCGGATCCCCGAGTCGCCGCTGCTGGCGCCCATCGTGTCGGCCGTGCTGGAGGATCCGGCCGACACCACGACGTTGGCGGCGTGGGCGGCGCGGTTGGGGGTGAGCGGCCGCACCGTCACGCGGGCGTTCCGGGCCGAGACCGGCCTGGGGTTCAGCCGGTGGGTGGCCACGGCGCGGGTGCGGCACGCGATCACGCTGCTGGCGCACGGTGAGGACATCGAAGAGGTGGCCGCGTGTGTCGGTTATCACTCGGTGAGCGCGTTCGGCACGGCTTTCCGGCGGATCACGGGGACGAGTCCGGGGCGGTTCCGGGCGCGGTGACGGCGATCCGGACATCCGCTGTCCGTTTCGCGACAAAGGGTGTCGGATCTGCGCGATTGCGCGCCAGGTGAATGCACCCTAACTTTGGTTAGGCAACCCTTATCTCTCGTGGTCGCGCCCCGTGCGGTCCCTCGGCACGCGCCGCCGACGCGAGAGTCCGGCCCCGACGCTCCCAGCGCCGCCGCCGCAGTCCCCTGACCGGAAGGACCCCATGTCCCGCGTTCCCACGCCCGTCGCCGTCGCCGCGGCCGCGCTGCTCACCGTCGGGCTCGCCGCCTGCTCGTCGTCCCCCACCGCGCAGGAGGGCGAGGGCTCCGGGGACTGGACCCCCGTCACCATCGAGCACGCCCTGGGCAGCACCGTCATCGACTCCCGGCCCGAGCGGGTCGCCACCGTCAACTGGGCCAACCACGAGGTCCCGCTGGCCCTGGGGGTCGTGCCGGTCGGCATGGCCGCCGCCGACTTCGGCGACGACGACGGCGACGGCCTCCTGCCCTGGGTCGCCGAGAGGCTCGAAGAGCTCGACGCCGAGCCCCCCGTGCTGTTCGACGAGACCGACGGCATCGACTTCGAGGCCGTCGCCGACACCGCCCCCGACGTCATCCTCGCCGCCTACTCCGGGCTCACACAGGAGGACTACGACACCCTCGGCGAGATCGCCCCCGTCGTCGCCTACCCCGAGACCGCCTGGGGCACCCCCTGGCAGGACATGATCACGCTCAACAGTCAGGCCATGGGCATGGCCGAGGAGGGCGAGGCGCTCATCACCGAGCTGGAGCGGGAGATCGCCGCGTCCGCCGCCGAGCACCCCGTGCTCCAAGACCGCTCGGTGATGTTCCTGACCCACGTCGACACCACCGACCTGAGCCAGGTCAGTTTCTACACCACCCACGACACCCGCGCCCTGTTCTTCGAGGACCTGGGCCTGCTCACCCCCGAGAGCGTCGCCGCCGCCTCCGCCGAGACCGACGCGTTCTCCCTGACGCACAGCGCCGAACAGGCCGACGCCTTCTCCGACGTCGACATCATCGTCACCTACGGCGGCGACGAACTCGTCGAGGCGCTGGAGGGCGACCCGCTGCTGTCCCAGATGCCCGCCGTCGAGAACGGCGCGATCGTCGCCCTGCCCGGCAGCGACCCGCTGGGCACCGCCGCCAACCCGACCCCGCTGGCGATCCCGTGGGTCCTCGACGACTACCTGTCGCTCCTGGCCGAGGCCGCCGACAAGGCCGAGTGACCGTGCACGACACCTCCACCGCCTCGGGCGTCGCCATCGTGCGGCGCCCCAGGCGCGCCAAGGCCCTGTGGCTGCTGCTCCTCCTGGTCGTGCTCCTGGCGCTCATGCTCGCCTCGGTCGCCGTGGGCTCGCGCGTCGTCGCCTGGCCCGACATCGTCGCCGCACTGGGCGGCGACACCGAGGGCTTCGACCGGGCCGCCGTCGCCAAGCGCGTCCCGCGCACCCTGCTCGCCGTGCTCGCCGGGGCGGCCCTGGGGCTGGCCGGCGCCGTCATGCAGGGCGTGACCCGCAACCCGCTGGCCGACCCCGGCATCCTGGGCGTCAACATGGGCGCATCCCTCGCCGTCGTCACCGGGATCGCCTACTTCGGACTGGCCTCGCCCACCTCCTTCATCTGGGTCGCGATCGCCGGGGCCGGTGTCACCGCCGTGTCGGTGTACGTCATCGGTTCCCTGGGAACGGGCGGCGCCACCCCCCTCAAACTCGCGCTCGCCGGAGCGGCCACCTCGGCCGCGCTGGCCTCGTTCGTCAGCGCCGTCATCCTGGGGCGCAACGACATCGCCGACGGGGCCCGCTCCTGGCAGATCGGCGGCGTCGGCGGCGGGACGTTCGACTCCCTCTCCCACGTCCTGCCGTTCCTGGTCGTCGGCGGCCTCCTGTGCCTGCTCTCCGCCCGGGGACTGGACCTGCTCGCCCTGGGCGACGAACTCGCCGCCGGGCTGGGCACCCGGGTGGCCACCGCCCGGGCCGGGGCCTCCCTGGGCGCCGTCGTGCTGTGCGGGGCGACCACCGCCGTCACCGGCCCCATCGCGTTCGTCGGACTCGTGGTCCCCCACCTGTTCCGGATGCTCATCGGCACCGACCACCGCCTGCTGCTGCCCTTCTCGGCGCTGGGCGGCGCGGCCCTGCTGACGGCCGCCGACGTGATCGGCCGTATCGCGGCCCGCCCCTCGGAGGTCGCCGTCGGCATCGTGACCGCCCTCATCGGCGCCCCGTTCTTCATCTTCATCGTCCGCCGACACAAGGTCCGTGCACTGTGAGCGGTTCCGTCACCAAGACCACGCAGACCCCACCGGCCGTTCCGGCCGCCGGGGCCGTCGACACCGTCTCCCGGGGGCGGCACCGCAGGGGCCGACGGCGGCTCGCCGTCGTCGTCGTGCTGAGCGTCCTGATCGTCGCGGCCTTCGCCGTGACCCTGATGTTCGGGCGGACCTTCCACCCGCCCGCCGACGTCGTCCGGGTCGTCCTGGGCCAGGACGTGCCCGGGGCGTCGTTCACCGTCGGACGGCTGCGGCTGCCCCGGGCGGCGCTGGCGGTGGTGGCGGGCCTGTGCTTCGGCCTGGGCGGCGTCACCTTCCAGACCATGCTCCGCAACCCGCTGGCCAGCCCCGACATCATCGGTATCAGCGCGGGGGCGGGTGCCGCGGCCACGTTCGCGATCGTGGTGCTCTCCCTCGAAGGCGCCGGGGTGTCGGTCTTCGCCATCGTCGTGGGCCTGGCCGTGGCCGTGCTCGTGTACCTGCTGGCGTACCGGAACGGGGTGTCGGGCGGCCGGCTCGTCCTCATCGGCATCGGTATCGCGGCCATGCTCGAAAGCGTCACCGCCCACATCCTGGACCGGGCCGCCGAATGGGACCTCCAGGAGGCGCTGCGCTGGCTGACCGGCAGCCTCAACGGCACCACCTGGGACGAGGTCGTCCCCGTGGTGATCGCGGTGGCCGTGCTCGCCCCGGTGC
Organism: Nocardiopsis sp. N85; assembly: GCF_028882275.1. Classification (GTDB taxonomy): domain Bacteria; phylum Actinomycetota; class Actinomycetes; order Streptosporangiales; family Streptosporangiaceae; genus Nocardiopsis; species Nocardiopsis lambiniae. The sequence goes on along the minus strand of NZ_JARBUT010000010.1, from coordinate 154,964 downwards.
TGCTCTCCCGCGCCGGCGACCTCGAAACGCTCCGCTTGGGCGACGACACCGCCTCGGCGCTCGGCGTGCGCGTGGACCGCACCCGACTGGTCCTCATCGTCACCGCCGTGGGACTCATCGCGTTCGCGACCGCCGCCGCGGGCCCGATCGCGTTCGTGGCGTTCCTGTCCGGGCCGATCGCGGCGCGCCTGGTGGGACCGGGCGGCTCCCTGCTCGTCCCCGCCGCGCTGGTGGGGGCGCTGCTGGTGCTGGTGGCGGACTTCGCCGGCCAGTTCCTGTTCGGCGTCCGCTACCCCGTCGGGGTCGTCACCGGGGTGCTCGGCGCCCCCTACCTCGTCTACCTGATCGTCCGAACCCACCGCGCGGGAGGCTCCCTGTGACCACGGCCCACTCACTCCTCGTCGAGGGCCTCACCCTCGGCTACCAGGACCGTGTCGTCATCGAGTCCCTGGACCTGACCGTGCCGCCGGGGCGGATCACCGCGATCGTCGGGGCCAACGCCTGCGGCAAGTCGACGCTGCTGCGCGCCATGTCGCGGCTGCTGTCGCCCCGGGCCGGACACGTGCTGCTGGACGGGAAGCGGGTCCACCGGATGCCGTCCAAGGAGGTCGCCCGCACGCTCGGCCTGCTGCCGCAGTCCCCGATCGCCCCGGAGGGGATCGCCGTGAGCGACCTGGTGGGCCGTGGCCGCCATCCCCACCAGGGGAGGTTCGCGCGGTGGAGCCGGGAGGACGACGAGGCGGTGGCCGCCGCGCTGGAGGCGACGGGGACGCTGGAGTTGGCCGACCGGTCCGTCGACGAACTCTCGGGCGGGCAGCGTCAGCGGGTGTGGATCGCGATGGCGCTGGCCCAGCGCACCGACCTGCTGCTGCTCGACGAGCCGACGACGTTCCTGGACGTCAGTCACCAGGTGGAGGTGCTGGACCTGCTCACCGACCTCAACCGGACGCTCGGCACGACGATCGTGATGGTCCTGCACGACCTCAACCTCGCGGCCCGCTACGCCGACCACCTCATCGCCCTGGCGGACGGACGCCTGCACGCGGAGGGGGACCCCGCGCGGGTGCTCACACCCGAGACGGTGGAGGCGGTGTTCGGGCTGCGCAGCCGGATCATCACCGACCCGGTGTCGGGCAGGCCGCTCATGCTGCCCATCGGCCGTCACCACGACACGGCCCCGGCCGCCTGACCCCGGGCCCAGCCCTCCCCGCCGCCGGATCCGAAGCGTCGTCGGGCACGGGGGGTCGTTCTCCGGTGCTCGGCGTCGATCCCGAGGGCGGCGACGGCGCGCGGCCCCGTCCCGCGACACGCCGGCCGGCACCGCACCGCACGGCACGACGGCGGCGAACGCCGGCCGCGCCGGCGCCCCGGGTCCCGCGCGCCGGCGGATCGGCCCGTTCCCGGGGGCGGGACGCGGTCCTCCCGGCCTCTCCGCGCCGGGGCGGAAGGGCCGACCGGCACGGCCTCACGAAGGTCCGGGACGGGTGGATCCTGTGCGGACCGGCTCCGGCGTGCGAAGATGTACCTTTCGGCCGACATGGCGTGGCGGGCGGGCGTTCTCGGGACGGACGGCCTCCGCACCGGATCCCGGGGTGTCGCGATGCCCGTACAGCACACGTCCAACGAGTTGATGGTCTCCCTGGTCCGCGCCGGGCACCTGGCCACCTTCGAGGAGCTTCCGGCGCTGGTGGCCAAGAAGGCCGACTTCGCCGGCCTCTCCCAGGCCCGCTTCTACCTCGCCGACCACCAACAGCAGGTCCTGCGCGAGGTCACCGGGGAGGGCGACGACGCCCGCCGGGGCGGCCGGGACCTGCCGGTGGACGGCTCCCCGGCCGGGCAGGCCTACGTCACGGGCGTGACCGTCCGGGAGGAGAGGGAGGGGCGCTACTGGGTGCCGATCCTGGAGGGCGCCGAACGGCTGGGCGTGCTGCACGTGTGCTTCCCGGGAGACCCCGACCGCTCGGCGATGCGGGACCTGGCCTCCCTGGTCGGGCTCCTCGTCATCGCCAAACGCTCCAACAGCGACGCCTACGCCCGGCTGATCCGCACCAAGCCCATGTCGGTGTCGGCCGAGATGCAGTGGACGCTCATGCCCCCGGGCACCTTCGCCGACGCCCGGGTGACGATCTCCGCCGCCACCGAACCGGCCTACGACAACGCCGGGGACTCCTTCGACTACGCCCTCGTCGGGGACACCGCCCACCTGGCGATCTTCGACGCCATGGGCCACGACAACGCCGCCGGGCTCATCGCGAACCTGGCGGTGGGGGCCTTTCGCAACGAACGCCGCAAGGGCACCCCGCTCTCCCACATCCACCAGGGGGTGGAGGGCACCCTGATCCAGGAGTTCGTCCGCACCCGCTTCGCCACCGCGATCCTGGCCGAGCTGAACCTGGTCACCGGCGAGATGAACTGGGTCAACTGCGGGCACTTGCCGCCCATCCTCATCCGCGGCGGGCAGGTCCGCGAACTGGAGTGCGAGCCCTCCCACCCGCTGGGGATGGACCTGGGCCTACCGGTGACGGTGTGCTGTGAACCGCTCCAGCCGGGGGACCGGCTGCTGCTGTACACCGACGGCATCATCGAGGCCCGCGACTCCCTGGGGCACGAGTTCGGCGTGGACCGGTTCGCGGACTTCATCATCCGCCACCAGGTCGACAACATGCCGGTCCCCGAGACGCTGCGACGCCTGATGCACGCGGTGCTGGGGTACCACCACGACAGGCTCAACGACGACGCCACGGTGCTCTTCTGCGAATGGCACGGCTGACCGGGTCCCGCCCCCGGGCGCGCCCCCTGGGACACTGGCCTCGTGGACTTCCTCGAACTCCAGCGCCGGCTGCGCGAAGCCGGTCACGACGCCCACCTCGCCTACGACGGCCGCCACGACCCCTTCCGCCCCACCGGGCCGTCCGCGAGGCGCGGCGGGTACTGCCGGGGCGCGTGGAACCTCTACCACCTGGGCGAACACCGCTACGTGGTGACCGTCCGCGACCTCACCCGCCCCGTCCGCTTCGCCCGTGACACGACGGGCCCCGAGCCCGCCGGGTTCCGCACCGAGGAGGAGGCGTGCGCCCACCTCTGGGAGATCCTGTCCGGGCCCGACGCCCCCGAGGGCGTGCGCGACATCGCCTTCGACGCACTCCCCGAGGCCGTCGCCGGGTGGATCCGGTCCTGCGGAGGGGCGCCGACCCGGACCCTGTTCGGGAACCCGTTCGTCGCCTCGCGGGGGTCGGAGTCCCACCGTCTGAGCCGGGTCGGGGACCGGTACGTGCTGCGGCGGCGGTCGAACCTGCCGCCGACCGTCGGAGTGCCCTTCCACACCACCGAGGTGTGGGAGGACGCCTGCCGGGTGCTCATGTCGGTGATCGGCGACCGCGACGCCCCGCGACGCCGAGGCCTGCCCCTGGTCGGGTTCGCGCGCGGGACGTCGGGGGAGGAACGGGCCCGGCGGCTGGCGGGGGCCGGGTTCGAGGAGATCGCGCGGGCCTACGGGGCCGAACGCGGCGAACCCCTGCTGGACGTCCTGGCGGAGGCCGCGGCCCTGGACCTGGTCACCCCCGAGATCCTGCGGCTCGCCGGGGAACGCCACCTGGACGCGCAGCGGTTCGGGTCCGGCCGCTGCGTCACCTTCGGGTTCTCCGAGGAGCGCTACCGGGTCCGGGAGGTCGAAGGCCGCTACCTGCTGGAACGGGCGGGGGAGCGGGAGAACGCGTTCGCCGTCCTCGTGGAGTCGCCCGACCTGGACGACGTCCGAAGGCGGTTCGTGGACGTCCTCGACCCCGCCGGGACCCGCCGGGACCCCTCGGCGGGCTGAGGGGCCCCGGGGCCGTCAGCCGGCGGCGAGGTCTGCGAAGTGGGCCCTCATGCGATCGCTGTCCGGGGCGAGCCCGGTGATCAGCTCGAAGGCCCGCACCGCCTGGAACACGGCCATGCCGCCACCGGACAGGGTGGCGCAACCGCGCCGCTCGGCCTCGTCGAGCAGGGCCGTGCGCAGGGGCCGGTAGACGATGTCGGCCACCCACAGGGGAGGCCGCAGCAACGCGGCCGGCAACGGCAGACCCGGATGGTGGGCCATGCCGATCGGGGTCGCGTTCACCAGACCGTCGGCCCGGGACACGTGCGCCGCCACGTCCCCGGGAGGGGCCGCGCGACAGGACCGACCGGGGAACCGCGCGATCAGGGCGCGCGCCAGGGCGTCCGCCCGGTCCACCTCCGGATCCACGATCACCAGATCCCCGGTGCCCGAGGTGAGCAGGGCGTGGGCCACCGCGGCCCCCGCCCCGCCGGCCCCCAGCAGGACCACCCGCTCCCGGGCCGCGTCGGGCAGGCCGATCTCGAAGGCCTCCAGGAACCCCGACCAGTCGGTGTTGTGACCGATGGCCGAGTCCCCCTCGAAGACCACCGTGTTGACCGCGCCCAGCGCCGCCGCGTCGGGGGTGAGCCCGTCCAGGTGGGGCAGGACGGCCTGTTTGCACGGGTGGGTGATGTTGAGGCCGTCGAAGCCGTACCGCGGCGCCGACCGGACGAGTTCCCCCACGGACTCGGGGGGCAGCCCCCACACGTCGATGTCGATCGTCCGGTACACCAGCCGTCGTCCCAGCCGGTCCGCCTCGCGTTCGTGCATCGGCGGGGTCAGGGAGGGGCCGATGCCCGAACCGATCAACCCGACCAGGAAGGAACGCCCCTGACGATCCGTCTCCGTCGTGCCCCTCACGCGGCCCGCCCCGTCCGGTGGACGGTCATGCGCACCGGCGTGTTCCGGGCCCCGTACCCCTGATATCCGTCGACGCGCTGCACCACCTCGAAGAAGAGGTGACCGTCGAGCAGGGGGGTGAAGAAGTGGAGGAACCCACCCCCGCCGTCGGGATCGTGGTCGTGGAGGATGTCGAGCCGTCTCACCTGTTCTCTTCGGTGCGGCGGCAGGTCGGTGCGTGCCGCCAGGTCGTCGTGGTAGTTGTCCGGAACGGGCATCAGGGGCAGCCCGGCCGCCACCGCCGCCTCCGCCACGGCGATGATGTCGTCGCAGGCCAGGGCGATGTGCTGGACGCCCTGGGCGGGGTCCGGGTGAGGACCGTCCCCGATGACGGAGACGTTGAGGGCGATGCGCGGCCCCTCGTCCGGGGAGGGCAGGGACAGCGCCCGGCTGCGCACCAGCCCGTCGGGGGAGGCCAGGTCGGTGCTCTCACCGGCGGTCAACCCCAACAGGGCGGAGTAGAACAGCGACGCCTCGTCGAAGTGGTCGAAGGGCTGGTGCAGCCCGACGTGGTCGATGCCGGTGACGGGGGTGTCGCCGCCCGGACGGACGTCCTCGACGGCGGGCGCCGAGAAGTCCGCCAGCCACGGGTCCTCGCCCCCCTCGCCGACCGGGCAGAGGAAGACGGCGGTGCCGTCCGGCGCGGCCACGGCCCGCAGCGGGGTCTCGGCCCGGTCCCGCCGGCGGGTCAGCGCCGGTGCGCACAGCAGCTCGGCCCGGTCCCCGACCCGTTCGGGGTCGTCCAGGTCCACGCCCAGCGCGGTGATGGCCGCAGCGGAGTCCCAGGTGTGTCCGAGCCGGGGGTCGGTCGCGTTGAGCAGGATCCGGGCGCGCCCGTGCTCCCACAGTTGTACGGGCTTGGAACGGTGGTCCCGGACGTGCGCGAACCCCAGCGCGGAGAGCACGGAGCGGACACGTACCGCCGTCTCCTGCGTGGCGGCCACCTCCACGAACCCGAACCCGCGCGGCGGCACCGGGTCGGGCAGGCGGGCGAGCGTCACGGCGGCACGCCCGCCGGGGACCCCCTCGCCCCGGCGGGCGAGGGAGTCCTCCAGCACGGTGAGCGAACGCAGCGCGTCGGCGGCGGTCCGCTCGGGGTCGGCCGCCCGGAAGACGTCGTTGAAGACCTCCAGGGACAGCGGACCGCCGTAGCCGGCGGCGAGCACGTGTTCCGTGAACGCCACCAGGTCGAACCCGCCCTGGCCGGGGAAACAGCGGTGGTGCCGGCTCCACTGGAGGACGTCCATGCTCATCCGGGGCGCGTCGGCGAGCTGGAGGAAGAAGAGCCGGTCCCCCGGGATGTCGCGGATGCCCGAGGGATCGTCCCCGCGCGACAGGATGTGGAAACTGTCCAGGCACAGACCGAGCGAGGGGTGGTCGGCCCGCCGGACGAGTTCCCAGGACCGCCCGTAGGTGGACACGTGCGTCCCCCAGGCCAGCGCCTCGTAGGCCACCCGCACCCCGTAGGGTTCGGCGGTCTCGGCCAGCAGCCGCAACTGCGCGGCGGCCCGGCCGTCGTCGTCGATGGCGGTGGCCGTGGCGTTGGAGCAGACCAGGACGGTGTCCACGCCGAGTTCCACCATGAGGGCGAACTTGGCCTCGGCGCGGCGCACGTTCTCCGCCAGCCGGGCGTCGTCCACCCCCTCGAAGTCGCGGAAGGGCTGGTAGAGATCGATGTCCAGGCCGAGGTCGTCGGCCAGGGAACGGATCTCCCGGGGGCGCAGCGGGGAGGCGATGAGATCGTTCTCGAAGATCTCCACCCCGTCGAAGCCGACCCGGCTCGCCGCCCTCAGCTTCTCCTCCAGGGTGCCGCTGAGGCAGACGGTGGCGATGGAACGCCGCATGTGAACGGACTCCGATTCCGTGAGGGGGCGCGAGCGGGACGCGCCCGGACGATGGTGCGGTCTGCGTGTCAGCGGGCTTCCTGGAAGCTCTGGTAGAGCTCCAGCTCCTCGCCCTCCAGGTTCTCCATGAAGTACTCCCGGACCTGCTCGCGGAAGGTCTCCACGTCGACGTCGTCGACGACCTCGATGGCGCCGGTGGCCTCCCAGTCGGCCAGGACCTCCGCCTCGGCCTCCTCGATGCAGGCGCGGTTGTCCGCGCGGACCGAGGACACCGCCTCCTGGAGGGCCTCCTGCTGTTCCTCGCTCAGGCCGTCCCAGGTGGCGCCGGAGACCACGATCATCTGCGAGCCGATCTGGTGGCCGGAGAGGCTGATGTGCGACTGGACCTCGTCGAAGTTGTCGGCGGCGATGGTGGCGATCGGGTTCTCCTGGCCGTCGACGATGCCCTGCTGGAGGGCCATGTAGACCTCTTCGAAGGCGACGGCTGTGGCGTTGGCTCCCATGGCCTCGGCGTTGGCGAGGTAGATGGGTGAGTCGGGGAAGCGCATCCGCAGTCCCGCCAGGTCCTCGGGGGACCGGATGGCCTCGTTGGCGGTGAAGTGGCGCTCGCCGAAGTACCAGACGTCGAGGATGTGGGCGTCGGTGACCTCGCTGAAGCCCTCCTTCATCGGGTCGGCGGCAGGGGAGTCGAAGAAGGAGAACATGTGGTCGACGTCGTCGAAGGCGTAGGCGGCGTCGAAGACGCCGATGGGGCCGTGGGCGGCGCCGAGCGCGGCCGATCCCTGCACGTCCATGTCGATGTCCCCGGACATCACCGAGGCGAACGTCTCGGTGTTGTTGCCGAGTTGGCTGTTGGGGAAGGTGTCGACGGTCAGGTCGACGTCGGCCTCGGCCACGCGCTCGGCGACCAGGTCGATCCCGCAGCGGGTGTGCGGGTGGTCCTCGGTGTAGCTGTTGGAGAAGGTCAGGGTGGTGCCCTCCGCCGCGTCGTCGGTGTCGGAGGACGAGGAGCAGGCGGTGAGGGCGAGCACGGTCACCAGGACGGGCAGCGGCAGGCGGAGCATGCGGTTCATGCGAGGGTCTCCTTCGGTGGTGGGGGATGGAGCGGGGTCACAGACCCAGCAGTCCGGGGAGGAACAGGACGAGATCGGGTGCCAGCGTCAGCAGGACGAGGACGGCCACGATCGGGATCAGGAACGGGGCGGTGCCGCGGAAGACCTCGTGCATCGGGGTGCGCGTGGCCGACCCCAGCACGAAGAGGACGCCGCCGATGGGCGGGGTGAGCAGGCCGATCATCAGGTTGAGGATGACGATCACCCCGAAGTGGACCGGGTCCACGCCGAACTGCACGGCGATGGGCAGCAGGACCGGAACGGTGATGACCAGGGCCGCCATGGGCTCCAGCAGCGCGCCGATGACGATCAGGGCGACGTTCACCATGATCAGGAAGACCACGGGGCTGTCGGTGAAGCCGAGCAGGAACGAGGCGATGTCCTGGGGGACGCGCTCCCGGGCCAGGACCCAGCCGAGCAGGCCCGAGGCGGCCAGGATCAGCGCGATGGAGGCGGCCGTGGTGGCGGTCTCCACGGTGATGCCCCACAGGGAGCGCAGGCCCAACCGGCGGTAGCACAGCCCCAGGACCACGACGTAGGCGACACCGACGGCGGCGGCCTCGGTCGGGGTGAACAGGCCGCTGAGGATGCCGCCCAGGAGGATGACCGGGGCTCCCAGGGGGCCGATGACCCGCAGGGCGGCCCGGCGCAGCTCTCCCGGTTCGGAGCGCCGCCCGGCCAGCTGCGGCTGCCTGCGGCTCCAGACGAAGACGTACAGCGCCAGTCCGCCGGCCACGAGCAGGGCGGGCACCACGGCGGCGGCGAAGAGCGCGGCGGTGGACACGGCCGCGACGGAGGCGTAGACGATCGCCGGGATGCTCGGCGGCATCACCGGGCTGATCAGGCTCGACGACGCGGTCAGTCCGAGGGTGAACCGGCGGGGGTAGCCCCGTTGGGTCATGGCCGGGACCATCATCTTGCCCATGCCCGCCACGTCGGCCATGGCCGCGCCGCTGATCCAGGAGAACCCCAGGCTGACGCCGATGTTGACGTAGCCCAGGCTCGCCCGGACCCGGCCCAGCAGCACCTGCGCGAAGGCGAAGATGCGGTCGGCGATGCCCGTGTGGTTGGCGACCACGCCGAGCAGGATGAACAGCGGCACGGCCAGCAGGGGGAAGCTGTTGACCTCCTGGGCGGCGGTGCGCAGGCTCAGCCCGGTCGACTGGTCGGTGAGGGACATGTAGAGCAGGCAGGGGCCCAGGATCGCGAAGGCCACCGGTACGCGCAGGACCAACAGGAGGAGGATGCCCAGGATCACCAGGGTCGCGCTCATCGGTCGTCCTCCCGCGGCGGGGTCTCCAGCGCCGGGGGCGTGGGCAGCAGGGTGTTGGCCAGGGCGCGCAGCCCGGCGAGGGTCAGGCCGATCATGGGGATCACGTAGGTCCAGGAAAGAGGGATGCCCAGGGCGGGGGTGGTCTGCGGCGAGCCGCCGAAGACCAGGGCGAAGGCCTCGACGACGAGGCCCGCGGACACCGCGGCCACGACGAGGTTGGCGAGGATCCACACCGCTCGCAGCGCCCACCCGCGCAGGAAGAAGTCGACGAGTTTGAGGGTGATGTGCTCGTCCCGGCCGACCAGGTACCCGGCGACGGAGAAGGTCAGCCAGACGAGGCCGTAGCGGGCGAGTTCGCCCGTCCAGACCCAGCCGGCCAGCGGCAGGTGCCGTTGCACGGCCTGGGTGAGCATCAGGGCGAAGATCACCGTGAGCATGACGGCGCCGGTGGTCAGCTCGGCCCTCTCCAGCCGGCGCAGGACGGCCGGGCGGGTGCGCGGTGTCGTCGGATCGGGAGGGTGCGGAATCGATGTCATACGCGTCGGTTTCAGGTTCGGGGAGGGCGTCCGCGCTGATCAGCGCGGCGAATGTGACGTGGGCTACAGCCGCGTGAGGCCGTGCCGTGAACTCTAGGTTTCCTGCGGATTGAATGGCAAGCGATTGCCAAATGTTGCCGCAGGACGGTAGACAGGGGCCATGAACTCCCCCCGGCGCACCACCATCTACGACGTCGCCAGGGAGGCGGGCGTGGCCGCCTCCACCGTCTCGCGGGCCCTCAACAACCCCCGAAGGGTCAACCCGGTCACCCGCGACCACGTCGTCGCCGTCGCCGAACGCCTGGGCTACCGCCCCGACCCGCTGGCGACCGCCCTGCAATCAGGGCACAAGGCGACGATCGCCATGCTGGTCCCCGACATCACCAACCCGCACTTCTTCGGCACCATCCGCGGCGCCGAGAAGCGCGCCAGCGAGGCCGGGCTGACGTTCATCCTCGCCAACACCGAGGAGTCCGCGGACAACGAGCGCAACCAGATCGAGCGCCTGTCCCGCTCCGTCGACGGATTCGTGCTCGCGGCCAGCCGCCTGCGCGAGGACACCACCCGGGAACTGGCCCGGGAGTACAACCTCGCGCTGGTCAACCGCCAGGTCGAGGGGCTGCCCGGCGCGGTGGTCGACAACGGGTCCGGCAGCCGCCAGATCATCGAGCACCTGGCCTCCCTGGGGCACCGCTCCGTCGTCTACCTGTCGGGCCCGCACCGGTCCTGGACGGCCTCACAGCGCTGGCGGGCCCTGCGCGCGGCCGCCGAACGGCACGGCATGACGGCCCGGCGCCTGGGCCCCTTCCCGCCCAAGGTCGACGGCGGCGGCGCGGCCGCGGACGCCGCCCTGGCCGCGGAGGCCACCGCCCTGGTCGCCCACAACGACCTGCTGGCCATCGGCGTCCTGCGCCGGCTCACCGAACGGGGGATCCCGGTGCCCGGGCGGGTCAGCGTCGTCGGCTACGACGACATCTTCGGCGCCGACCTGTGCGTCCCCGCCCTGACCACGGTCGCCGGCCCGCAGGAGGAGGCCGGCCGGGCCGCGGTGGAACTCCTCATCCGCAAGGGGTCCCTCTCCCGCTCGCAGCCGGCGCCCCAACAGGTGGTGCTCCCCTCCCACCTGGTGATCCGCGATTCCACCGGCCCGGCCGTCTGACGCCCGCCCGGCTCCCGGCGCCGGGCCGGGACGCCCCGGGGGGGAGAGTCCCGGTCCGGCCGGGGATCAGCGGGGTTCGCCGCCGCGGTCGCGCATGGACGCGCGCAGGCGGCCGAACACGCGCCCGGAGTGGACGCCGTCGTGCTCGAACTCGTTGGTCACCCACGACCAGGAGTTGCCCAGGCCGCTCAGGGTGTCCAACTGGAGTCGGGCGTCGACGTACATGTCGTCGTGGTAGACGGCCGCCGCCACCGGGACCTCGTTGGCGGCCAGACGGTCGCGGTCGTACAGCGCGGGCCAGCCGGAGCGCTCGGCCAGCGCCTCGACCGCGGGCCGCAGGTCGCGCAGCAGCCGCACCTCCTCGAACATCCACGGGAAGGCCATCTCACCGGTGAACAGCAGCGGGCGGGCGTCCTCGGCGAAACCCGGACGCCGCTCCCGTTCGCGCTGGGCGGCCCAGGCCGTGGCACCGCCGGTGCCGTCGGCGTAGATGGCCTCCTGCAACGTCCAGAACAGCGGACTCACCGCGCTGGACGTGCGCACCAGCACCTCCTGGAGGAACGCCGGCGACAGGCGGCCCGGACGGATGAACGCGCCCTCCACGAGCCAGTGCATGCGCTCGAAGCCCGGCTTCATGCCGAAGTCCAGGCCCAGTGACTGGAACCTGCGCACGGTGAGCCGGTCCCCGTCGGGCAGGCGCACGTCGTTCCCGGCCAGGTGGTCGGCGATCGCCGACACGGCGTCGACGTCCCGCGGATACCTGCGACGGTATTCCGCGTTCTTCTGCTCGGTCCGGGTGAACGTGCGACGGTAGACCTCTTCGACGTCCGCCGGAATTCCGGGTACCCCGCCGCAGATATAGCAGGCGTTGAGCGCCTCGGGCGCGTGCGAAAGGTAGGCGAGGGTCAACCAACCGCCGTAGCTCTGCGCGAGGGTCGCCCAACGGGAACCGTCGTACACGGTCTTTCGGACGTGCTCCAGGTCGCGCACGATGGAATCGGCGCGAAAACACGCCAGGTGATCCGCCCCGGCCCTGCCGTCGCCGCGTTCGGCGACGGCCCGCGCGTCCAGAGGCGTGCTCAGGCCGGTTCCCCGCTGGTCGACCAGCACGATCCGGTACTCCTTGATCGCTTCGGCGATCCACCCGCCCGGCTCCAGGGGGCGGGGGTTCGCGCCGCCGGGACCGCCCTGAAGAAAGGTGAGCAGGGGGAGATCCTCGTTTCGGCGTTCGGGATCGACCAATTCCCGGACGAAGACGTCGATCCTTTCTCCTTCGGGATTCGACCAGTCGAGGGGAACGGCGACGGTGTGCTCGGTGACCCATAGGCCGGGCATGGGATAACCCATGGACGATCTCCTTGATTTTCCGCCGACACCCGAATGATAAATGTATTGATGATCCAATATGGGACGTCGGCCCGAACAATGATATTGGGTGTTCCGGGTGCGCGGACCGAGCGCGTCCCCCGCCGACGTGCGGGGCGGGCACGGCCCACCGCCCGCCGTGGCGCGCCTCCTCCTCGGGACGGCCTCCACCCGGCGCGCCGCCCCGGCTCCCGGCCACGCCCTCGTCCGCCCCGGGTTCCCCGTGGACGGGAGAACCTTGAGGGATCCCCGAGAACATCAGCCGCCAAACGCCCTCATACGTGTCCACATAAGGACAAGGTGGAATCTGGTCCCATCGTTGTTGTGGAAGGTACATGTCGTATGTCGAGGGACGCTGGGAAAGTGAAGTGGGTCACGGTTCCCTTGTTCACTTACGGTTGCTAACGTCTCGCTCCGTCCCAGGACGACCACCACCGGTCGCGTCCCCATGGCGCGGCGGCCCCTTTCGGTGCTCCCCCTTCGGTCCTGGGAGAGCAAGAGCCCCGCCATGCCCCGCCGTGCTCGGGTGTGGGGTGCCGCCGTTCTGGCCCCCGTGCTCCTGCTGCCCGTCCTGTCCGCCCCTGCCCAGGCGGGACAGGAACCCGATCCCGACACCCCGGGTGTCTCCACCACCGGGCTGATCGACGACCGGGCCGCCCTCACCCTCGCAGCCGAGACCGGCGAGCCGGTCGAGATCACCGCGGCCACCACCGAGACCACCCGGCACCTGGCCAACCCCGACGGCGGCTTCACCATGGAGCAGAACGCCCTCCCGGTCCGCGTGCGCGACCAGGACGGCTGGACCCTCGTCGACACCGACCTGGTCGTCGGCGCGGACGGGGCACTGCGGCCCAAGGCGGCGGTCGCCGACCTCGTCTTCTCCGGCGGCGGCGACCGGGACCTGGTCGGCGTCGGCCTGGGCTCGAAGAACGTCTCCCTGGGCTGGCACGAGGACCTGCCCGCGCCGGTCGTCGACGGCGCCCAGGCCACCTACCCCGACGTACTGCCCGACGTCGACCTGGTCATGACCGCCGGGGTCGACGGTTTCGGCCAGGTCCTGGTCGTGCACACCCCCGAGGCCGCGCTGCACCCCGACCTCGCCGAGCTGGAGATGGCCCTGTCCTCCGAGGGCGTCACCGTCCACCAGGGCGAGAACGGCAACCTCGACGCCGTCGGTGACCGGGGTGGCGAGAGCGTGTTCACCGCCGTCGCCCCTGCCATGTGGGACTCGGCCGGGGTCGAGGAGACGGGCGAGGACCCGACCCTGATGGCCCCGGCCGCGGCCCGCAGCGAACTCCTCGACGTCGACGTCACCCCCGCCGCGATCCGTTTGGTCCCGGACCGGGCCATGCTCACCGACGCCGACACCGAGTACCCGGTCTACATCGACCCCTCGGTCGCGGTCAGCCGGCACAGCCGCACCTACGTCAACGCCCGCTTCCCGAGCCAGTCGTACTGGAACTACGCCACCTCCCACACCCCCGGCGTGGGCTACGAACCCCAACAGGGCAGCACCAAGCGCGCCTTCTGGCGGTTCTCCATCGACTCGCGGACCAAGAACGCGACCATCACCCGCGCCACGTTCCGCGCCAAGGTCACCCACGCCTACGGCTGCACCAACGCCCAGGTCCAGCTCTGGCGCACCAACGCCATCACCTCCTCCACCACCTGGAACTCCCAGACCTCCGCCTGGAAGACCAGGCTCGACACCAGGACCGTCAACGCCGGGCGTTCGAACTGCCCGGGCGGGGCCTCTCCGACGGTGGAGTTCGACGCAACCGACGGGTACGTGTGGAGTCGCGACGCCGGGAACCAGACCACCACCCTGGGCCTGCGCGGCAACGAGACCAAGTCCTCCTCCAACCACGACTGGCGGCGCTTCGCCTCCAACCCCACGTTGCAGGTCGACTACAACAACCCGCCCGAGGTGCCCGTCCAGATCTCGGACTCCCACGGGGGCGGCTGCACCACCAACTCCGCCGCCCCGAGGCTGATCAACGAGACCCGGCCCACGTTCACCGCCTACGTGCGCGACCGCGACTCCACCTCCGCCAGCCGCCAGAAGGTCAAGGCCCAGTTCGCCTGGTCCGTCGACGGATCCCAGGTCGGCAGTGTGGACAGCCCGGCCACCGACGTCGCCGTCTGGAACTCCGGCTCCTTCCGCTCGGCGCGCGCCACCGCGCTGCCCGAGGACGTGCTGATCGCCTACCGGGTCCGCGCTCACGACGGCACCTCGTGGTCGGGCTGGTCCCCGTACTGCTACCTCAGGGTCAACACCTCCCGCCCCGACCAGGGCCCGGCGGTGGCCTCCACCGACTACCCGACCGGCGACGCGTTCCACGGGTCCCCGGGCCTGCCGGGCGAGTTCACCTTCAGCAACAACGGGGTGGACACCGCGGAGGAGTACCACTACGGGTTCAACGACGACTCCTGCACGACCAAGGTCACTCCGTCCACTCAGGGCGGGTCGGTCACGGTGACGCTGACCCCCCGCCAGGAGGGCCCCAACTGGATCTACGCCCGCACGGTGGACGGCTTCGGCAACTCCTCCGACTGCGCGCTGGTGTACTCCTTCCTGGTGGCCCCGCCCAGCGCTCCAGTCGCTCACATCGGTTTCGACGAGGGCCAGGGGGACCGCGCCGCCGACGCCATCGATCCCGACCGCGGCGCCACCCTCTCCGACGGTGTCGACTGGGTACGCGGACGCGTCGGGACCGTCGTGGACCCTCTCCTCGATTCGACACCGCGCATGAACGGCACCGCCGTGCACACCAGCGGCTACACCGACGGCGACCCGGGTCCCTACGACCAGATCAACGCCGACTACCCGGCCGTGGACACCTCCGGCACGTTCTCGGTGTCGGTGTGGGTGAAGCTGGACCGCGCCCACGCCCACCACACGGCGGTGGCGCAGGAGGGCACCGAGCAGAGCGCCTTCCACCTCGGCTACCAGGGCAACACCGGCCAGTGGGTGTTCAAGATGTCTCCGGAGGACGAGCACTGGGACGGGTCGCGCCCGTGGGCCACGGTCATGTCCTCCGAGCCCGCCGAGATCGGTGTGTGGACGCACCTGCTGGGCACCTACGATTCCCAGAGCCGCAAGCTCACCCTGTACGTCGACGGAGTCGAGCAGGGCGAGGCCACCCACACCGGCGCCTGGAACGCCACCGGACCGCTGACCGTGGGCCGGGGTTTGTTCCAGGGCGTCGGCAACTACTACTGGCCCGGGTCCATCGACGACGTCAAGGTCTGGAACCGAGTCGTCTACGACCAGGCCGTCTCCGACCATGAGACCGAGACCGAGGTGTGGCGCCAGGCCAACGCCCCCCTCTCCGCCCAGGGCCGTTGGGCACTCGACGAGTTCGAGGGCACTCAGGTCGCCGACTCCACCGATCACGGGCTGGAAGCCTCTCTTTACGGCGACCCGCTCACCGCGTGGAACCTCGCGGAGAACGGCGTCACCGCCTCGCCCGGTGTGCGGCTGAACGGTGACGACGAATACGTCGAAGCCTCCGGCCCGGCCCTGCGCAGTGACCGCAGTTTCAGCGTGGCCGCCTGGGTGCGCCTGGACGAGATCGGCGAAGGGCTCAACACTTCCGCCGTCAGCCAGGCCGGAACCTTCCAGAGCGGCTTCCACCTGGGCTACCAGGGCTCGCGCAGCGCGTGGACGTTCAAGATGGCGCCCCACGACGACAGCCCGACCTCCGGGTCCGACGGGTGGACCTACGCTTTCTCGGTCACCCCGGCCCGGTTGGGGGAGTGGACCCACCTGGTGGGCGTCTACGACCACACCCGCGGTGAACTGGTCCTGTACGTCAACGGGCTCGAAGAGTCCCGAACACCCGTCGACCACGCCTGGCACGCCGACGGTCCGCTGCGGATCGGCAGCGCCCAGCACACCGGCACCAACACCTACCACTGGTCCGGAGACATCGATGACGTCCACACCTACCAGGGAATCCTGAGCCTCCTCTCTCCGGCAGGTTCGTGACGGCGAGTTCCCCGCAGTACAGAACTGACTCCTTCCCCCGCGATCGTCCCCAGGGCCCTGCGGGCCCCGAGGACTAGAGGAAATGGAAAACGCTGTGACCCCCCACGGTGACGCCCCCGTTCGCCCCGGCCGGATCCGCAAGAGCCTGACCTACACCACCGCCCTCGTCGTGGTGGCCGGACTGCTGAATGTCCTCCCGGCTTCCGCCCTGACGTTCAACCCGCGCCCTGAGACCGAAGAGGTCCCCTCGGTGGAGGGATCCGACCTGGTCTCTGCCGCCATCGCGCAGGACGACGCGGTGGCCGAGGCCGCGGTGACGAAGCCGGAGGAGGTCGACTGGCCCGAGGGTGTTTCCGTCGATGTCGACCTGGCGGGGGACCGTGCGCGGAGCTTCGCCGTCCAGGAGGATTCGCCGGTCACGGTGACCGCTCTGACGGGGGAGGAGCTCACCGACTGGGAGGTTCCCGGGCACTGGGAGGAGTTCGCCCCCGAGCCGGAGGAGCCCGAACCCGATCCGGAAGCGGAGCCCGAGCCCGATGCGGAACCCTCCGCCCCGGACACCGACGACGATGCGGGAGATCGTACCGAACCCGACGCCGACTCACCGGAGTGGGGAGAGAACGGTGACGGCGACGCCGAGCCCTCCCCGAGCGCGGAACCCTCACCCACCCGTGAGGAGAACCGCCGCGAGCCCGTCACCCCCGACACGACCGGCTCCGAGCCCGTTCTCGACCCCACCCTGGACCCCGAACCGGTCGAAGCCGTCGAGGTGGAGGTCTTGGACCGCGAGGCCACCGAACAGGTGGGGGTCAACGGCCTGCTGGTGCACCTGACCCGCACCGACGACTCGGCCTCCCTGGCCCCGGTGCGGATGGACGTCGACTACTCCGACTTCGCCGCCGCGTTCGGCGGCGACTACGCATCCCGCCTGCGCGTGGTCGAACTCGACCCGTGTGTGCTCGACGACTCCTGCGCCGGCGACGACACCGTCGTGTTCGACTCCCCCGAACTGCTCGACAACGACACCACCGAGCAGAGCCTGGCCGCCGTGGTCACCGCCGCCCCCGCCCAGGGCGCCCTGTTCGCGCTGGCCGCCGCCCCGTCCGGCGGCAACGGCGACTACGCTGCCACCCAGCTTTCGGCCTCCTCCTCCTCCTCCTGGAACGTCAACGCCCAGGCCGGCGACTTCTCCTGGTCCTACGGCATGAACGTGCCCCCGGCCCCCAGCCGGCTCGCGCCCTCCCTCGGCCTGAGCTACTCCTCGGGCGGTGTCGACGGTCGCATCGCCACCTCCAACAACCAGACCTCCTGGATCGGCGACGGCTTCGCCTACGCCCCCGGCGCCATCGAACGCCGCTACGCCGCCTGCTCCGACGCCGGCCACGACACCGGCGACCTGTGCTGGAACACCGACAACGTCACCCTGTCGATGAGCGGCCACTCCGGCGCCCTCATCAAGCACTCCGACGGCTCCTACCGGCTCTCCAACGACGACGGCACCAAGGTCGAACGCCTCACCGGCGCCACCAACGGCGCCCACCAGGGCGAGTACTGGAAGGTCACCACCCCCGACGGCACCCGGTACTTCTTCGGCCAAAACCGACTGCCCGGATGGACCAGCGGCGACCCCGAGACGAAATCGGCGCAGACCATGCCGGTCTACGCCGCCGAATCCGGACAGCCCTGCTACAACGCCACGTTCTCCCAGTCCTGGTGCCAGCAGGCCTACAAGTGGAACCTCGACCACGTCGTGGACGTGCACGGCAACGTCATGACGTTCTACTACACCCCCGAGACCAACCACTACGGCCGCAACCTCACCACCACCGCCACCCCCTACGTGCGCGCGGCCAACATCGCCCGCATCGAGTACGGGCTGCGCAGCAGCGACGTGTACGCCACGGCCCCGGCCCGCGTGGTGTTCTCCACCTCCGAGCGCTGCCTGCCGACCTCCTCCTTCGACTGCGCCGCCGACAAGCGCACCTCCGGTCAGGCCCGGCACTGGCCCGACGTCCCCCTGGACCTCGACTGCAAGTCGGGGACCTCCTGCGCGGGACGGCACACGCCCACCTTCTGGTCCACCAAGAAGCTGGACGCGATCACCACCCAGATCCGCCAGGGGAGCGAGTACACCAAGGTCGACAGCTGGGCGTTCGCCCACTCCTTCCCCGAGGCCGGGGACGGCACCGGGCCCACCCTGTGGCTGGACTCCGTCGAGCACACCGGCCACGTGGGCGGTACCGAGACCCTGCCCAAGGTGACCTTCGCCGGCACCCAGTTGCCCAACCGCGTCGACTCGCCCACCGACGACTTCGCGCCGATGCTGCGGTGGCGCATCACCTCGATCTACACCGAGACCGGCGGCCACCTCGACGTCACCTACTCCGAACCGGAGTGCGAACCGGGCAAGACCCCGCAGCCGCACAACAACACCAAACGGTGCTATCCCGTCAAGTGGACCCCCGAGGGCGGGGTGGAGCTGACCGACTGGTTCCACAAGTACGTCGTCACCGAGGTCAACGAACTCGACCTGGTCACCGACCAGCCCGCGATGACCACCTCCTACGACTACGTGGGCACCCCGGCCTGGCGTTACACCGAGGCCGACGGGATGGTCAAGGACAAGTACCGCACCTGGGGCGACTGGCGCGGCTACAACCGGGTCATCGTCCGCACCGGCCGCGGTGAGGACCCCATCAGTGAGACCGAGTACCTGTACTTCCAGGGCATGGACGGCGACAAGCAGCCCAGCGGTACCCGCAGCGTCTCGGTCACCGACTCCCGGGGTGTCTCGCACACCGACCACAAGGAGCTCAACGGCACCCTGCGCGAGACCATCGTCCGCGATGGCGCGGGCGGCGAGGTGATCTCCCGAGAGATCACCACCCCGTGGCTGAAGAAGACAGCCGAGGTCACCCACTCCTGGGGCTCGCAGTCCGCCCACATGATCCAGACACAGCGAGTGGACCGCTTCGCCGCCAAGGCCGACGGCACCTGGTTCCACACCCGCCTCGACAACACCATCAACGACCGCGGCGCGGTGACGCGCGTCCGCGACTTCGGCGATGTGGACGTCACCGGCGACGAGAAGTGCGTCAACACCACCTACGTCCACAACACCGACAAGTGGATCCTCAACCTGGTCTCGCGCAGCGAGACCCTCTCCATCGACTGTCAGCAGACCGCCCAGCGTCCGGGGGACGTGGTCACCGACGAGCGGGTGTTCTACGACGGCGGAGCCCACGGGGCCGTCCCGACCCGCGGCCTGCCCACCAAGACCGAGAAGCTCGACACCTACACGAGCGGGAACCCGGTCTACCAGACCGTGTCCCAGGCCGCTTTCGACGTCCGCGGCAACACCGTCTCCGAGACAGACGCCAACGGTGGGGTGAGCACCACCGAGTACTCGTTCACCGCCGCCGGGCTGCCCAACGGTGTCACCGAGACCAACCCGCTGGGGCACGTGAACAGCAGTGTCATCGACCCCACCCGCGGCCTGCCGCTGTCCCAGACCGACGCCAACGGCCGCACCATGCACATGGCCTACGACCCGCTGGGACGGCTCACCTCGGTGTGGCTACCCGACCGACGCCGGGACGTGGACACCCCCACCGCCAAGTTCGAGTACCACATCCGCCAGGACGCGCCCACCTCCATCGTCACCCACACCCTCAACGCCCAGGGCGGGTACACGACGGGCTACGAGATCTTCGACGCGCATCTGCGGCCCCGTCAGACCCAGGCCCCGGCGGTCAACAACGGTCGCCTGATCACCGACACCTTCCACGACAGCCGCGGTCAGGTCGTCAAGGTCCGGAGCAGCTACCACAACACACAGGAGCCCTCCGACACACTCTTCGTCGTCGCCAACGACGCCCAGATCCCCCAGCAGAGCGAAACGGTCTACGACGGGCACGGGCGCGTCACCGACGTCCTCCACGTCGCGTTCGGTGAGGAGCGCTGGCGCGTTAGCACCGAGTACCGGGGAGAGCTCTCCCTGCTCACCCCGGCCGACGGCGGTATCGCCACCGCGTCCATCAGCGACGCCCACGGGCGCCTGGTGGAGTCGCGCACCTACACCGGGGGCACCCCCGAGGGTGACTTCGACGCCATCACCTACGCGTACACCCCGCAGGGCCAGCTGGAGACGGTCACCGACCCCGAGGGCAACACCTGGACCCACACCTACGACCTGCGCGGTCGCCTGGTGGAGACCGAGGACCCCGTCGCCGGTGTCACCACGATGACCTACGACCACCTCGACCAGATGGTCACCAGGACCGACGCTCGTGGGGAGACCCTGGCCTACGTCTACGACTCCGTCGGGCGCCAGACCGAACTGCGCGACGACAGTGCGGAGGGTGAGCTGCGGGCCTCGTGGGTGTACGACACCCTCGCCAAGGGACACCCGACCTCTGCCACCCGGTACGTCGACGGCAGCGCCTACACCAACCGTGTCGTCACCTACGACAGGTTCTACCGACCCACCGCGACCGAGGTCCTGATCCCTTCGACCGAGACCGGCCTGTCCGGGCGCTATCGCTTCACCACCGTCTACAACCCTGATGGCAGCGTCCAGTCCCAGACCTACCCCGCGGCGGGGGCGATGGGCAGTGAATCCGTCGCGTACTCGCACAACGATCTCGGCCTTCCTCTCACGGCCGCGTCGTCGCTCGGCCAGTTCGTCACGGGGGCCACGTACAACAACCTGGGCCAGCTCACCCAGCGCAACATGGACCTGGACACCGGGCAGACCTTCCACGCCACCTGGATCACCCGTAACTACGACCCGACCACAGGGCGGATGTCGGAGACCAGCATGGTCCCGCAGTTCGGCGTCACCGGCTCCCTGGCCCACCAGCACTACGCCTACGACGACGCGGGCAACATCCTCAACCTGCGCAACGAGCCCACCGCCGACCACCTCGACGCGGACGTGCAGTGCTACGACTACGACCACATGCGCCGCCTCACCGACGTGTGGACGCCCGACGCGAGCGGTGAGAACGCCTGCCAGGCCGCGCCATCGGAGGAGAGCCTGGGCGGGGCGTCCCCGTACTGGCACTCCTACACCTACGACACCCTGGGCAACCGCACCACCGAGACCCGCCACGACCAGATCGGTGACACGGTACGGACCTACACCCACGGCGACGCCGCGGGCCTGCGACCCCAGATGCTGTCCCAGGTGGAGGAGAGCGGCCCGGCGGGCGACCGTTTGGAGTCCTACACCTACGACGAGTCCGGCAACATGACGGGGCGCACCACGGCAGCCCGGGACCAGGACCTGGAGTGGGACGCCGAGGGCAAGCTGGCGTCGGTGACCGAGGAAGACGGTTCGGTCACCTCCTACGTCTACGACGCCGACGGCGGCCGGCTGATCCGGCACGCGCCGGACGCCTCCACCCTGTACCTGCCGGGCATGGAACTCAGGCTGGACAAGACCTCCCTGTTGAAGGAGGCGACCCGCTTCTACGCCTTCAATGGTGAGGGTGTGGCGGTGCGCGACAACGAGGGCACCCTGTCGTGGCTGCACTCCGACCACCACGGCACCGGCCAGGTGGCCGTCGACGCGCGCACCGGTGCGGAGGCGCACCGGTACATGACGGTGTTCGGCCAGGACCGCATGGCCCAAGGTGAGTGGCCCTCGGAGAAGGGGTTCGTGGGCGGCACCATCGACGAGTCCACGGGGCTGACCCAGCTGGGCGCACGTGCCTACGACGCGTCGCTGGGCCGGTTCATCTCGGTGGACCCGCTGATGGACCTGACCGACCACCAGCAGATGCACGGGTACTCCTACGCGAACAACAACCCGGCGACGTTCGAGGACTCCTCTGGGTTGATGCTGTGCATCGACGTGTGCGGGCCCGGCGGCTATTTGATGAGCCCGCCGACCGCGAACCGGCCGGGTTCGATGTACGACTACTCCAACCAGCAGATCAAGTACCACAGTCCGCAGACGGGGTGGACGCAGTGGTACTCCAAGCCGAACGTCGTCTCGCGCGGCGGCGGGTCGGGTGGGTCGTCGTACCAGTCCCAGGCCTCGCCCGAGCATTTGGCGGCGCAGCGGGAGATCCAGGAGGCCAAGCAGAAGCTGATCAAGGCCGCGACCGGGTTGGCGCAGTTGGTCGCGGACGAGTTGGGGATCACGGCGGGGCTGGAGTGCTTCACCACGGGCAACCTGGCGGCGTGCGGTGAGACCGCGTTGAACGTGGCGTTGATGTTCGTGGGCGGGCTGCCGGCGAAGATCGCGGCGAAGTACGGGTTGCGGTGGGGCAAGGCGGTGGAGCTGGGCCGCAAGATCGCGGCTCTGGGTGGTGATCTGGTCTCCGGGATCAAGGACCTGATCGGTGCGAAGAGGAAACTCGATGCCCTACCCGATCCCAGGCCCGCGAGTCCTACATCCTGTCTCCGGCCGAACAGTTTCGTTCCGGGTACCCGTGTGGTGATGGCCGACGGTTCGACCAAGCCCATCGAGGAGGTCGAGACCGGTGATGAGGTCCTGGCCACCGACCCCGAGACGGGCGAGCAGTCCGCTCGTACCGTGTTGGCCACGATCATCGGTTCGGGTTCCAAGGTCCTGGTACAGATCACCATTGACCCGACCACCGAGCGCGATGCTCCCGAGGGTGAGGCCCTTTCCGAGGGTGCGGTTCAGATCGACACCGAGGACGCGGGTATCCCAGGCCCGGTGGCGGCCGGTGACGTGGTCATCGCGACCGACGAACACCCCTTCTGGGTACCGGAGCTGAGGGAGTGGGTCGACGCGATCGACCTCGCCCCGGGCATGTGGTTGCAGACCTCCGCCGGCACCTGGGTCCAGATCAACGCCATCCAGGCCTGGTCCCAGCCCGCCACGGTCCACAACCTGACCGTCCAGGGCGTCCACACATATCACGTGGCTGCTGGAGACCTGGATGCCCTCAACCACAACTGCAATGGCGAGCCTCCAGAAGAGTTGCTTGATTTTGCTGATGCAGCCCTTAGTATTAAGGCTGAACAGCGACCGAACGTCGCGACCATGGCTATATCTGAAGTCGACGGTAATACTGCCAAGGTTCGGGCTTACGCTCAGGATTCTAGAATCGGGAGCATGCCTTCTGAGACGGCCAATGCCGTGGCTTTTTCGGATCATCATGGTGGATGTGGTGAAGTCAACTGTGCGGCGCAACTTGAACGCCAGGGAGCTTCTCTTAGGGGAGCTGTTTTCTACTCGGTGAGAATTGGGGGAAACAAGTTCTCCATGGACGAGCATCTCACGGATATCGGGCCTTGTCCGGCTTGTCGGAGGTTTCTTCCGCTAATTGGAGGAGTGGGGTAGTGGTTGATTCTGTTCCTCCGGAACTGAAAAAGGCAACGAGAAATTTGCGCAAAGTGAGGAACTCGAAGCCGAGTGGTGAGGGTGAAGCGGGATACTATCTGTGGTGTGGACAGATGGCTGACGCACTGGAGGCTCTGTCGGAAGTGCTGATTTTCTGGGGCGACGCAGAAAAGGCGAGGCGTGAGGCTGAATTGTATAGAATCAAGTCGAGACTTGAGGGCTCTGATTAATTCTGGGCTTGAGATTTAACCCATGTGCCACGGGGTCCCTCGGCTCCCTCAATCACAACTGTGATGGGCATGTCGATTGGTTTCAAGAGGATGCATCAAAGAAGGCAGGTGTCCAAGCCTATGAAGATGGGGCAATCGGTGCGAGGTCGTGAATTTCGAGCGGCCTCAGAGAGGTTCCTGCCCTTGACTATATAGATCTCAAGGGGGAAGCCAAGGCTGTTAAATTCGATGGTTTTGATGAGGCCAATGGTGTCATGGTCGACAGAAAAGTTGGGGTCTCTGCAACAGATAAGACAAGGGGTGCGATAATTCGGCAGTCTCTGGCACTCGAACAGAATGGGCATACTGGGGTTTGGGAAGTGTTGAATCAACGGGCCTACAATAGGGCTAGTAGGCTCATAAGCGGACTTGCTGTAACTGACATATCAGTCAGGAAGGTGATTCCGTGAGAGACTTTGATTTCCTTGTGCGAGCAATTGTCGATGCTGTTGTTCTGATGGAGATGTCTGACGACGACGACCTTAGTCCTGATCTTGCTGCAGATATATTGGATGGGATTGTTGTGGATCTCGATCGAATTTCCGCAGAAGGCAAGAGGGGGATATGTTCTACCATTGCTTCTCTTGTGCAATCTGAAGAAAATCTTCGCAGGAGGGAGATTGTTCAGCAGTTGCCCGAGGGGCTTGGAATAACTGACTACTGATCTTTGATCATGCGGTTGACGGAAACGGTGAGGGCTCCAAGCCCACCGAGTCGATGAACCCCCGCAGCAGATCGGTACGTTTGCGCACCAGACGCAGATGCGCGTTGATCACCTGCTCCAGCTCCTCCAGGCTCCGGAACAGACGGCTTCTGAGCACCCGCTTCAGGTGCGCCCACAGCGTCTCCACCGGGTTCAGCTCGGGCGCGTACCGGGGGGGCAGGAACACCACCCGCACCCGGTCCCGTGCCGTGATCTGGGCGGTCATCCGCTTGCCCGAGTGCGAGGAGTGGTTGTCCCAGATCAGCACCACCGGATCTTGGAGCGCCCGGTGCAGCCGGTCCAGCAGGGTTGGCAGCATCGCGGCGGTGATCGAGGAGCACCGCACGGTGTGGAACAGCTTCACCGCTCCGGTGGCGGGGTGCACGCACAGCCATCCGACGGCGTTGGCCCGTTCCCGTCGGCCCCGGCGGGTGGCCACCAGCGGGGTGCGCCCCCTGTGCCCCCAGGTGCGGCGGGTGGGCGGGGACATGCTCGCCCCGCACTCATCGGCGAAGACGATCTACGCACCATGGGTTTCAGCGCCCTCCTTTGGTCCAGGGCCACACCTGGGTGCGCCACCGGTCGACCTCTTCCTCGTCTCCTTCGGCGGCCCGCATCGCGGGCGCCTGGTGGGAAAAGCCCATCCGCTTCAGCAGGCGCCACACCCTGGAGGGATCGGCGTAAGCGACGTGGAAGCGCTCACGGATGAGGTGGTTGATCCTCTCCAGGGTCCAGGACTGGTCGGGCCATCCGTGCTTGGTGGGGGCAGAGTCCAGCAGGGCGGCCAGGGCGCGTTCCTGGGCGCCGTTCAGGAAGGGTTCGGCGCCGCGGGGGTGGGCCGTCAGCGCGGCGGGGCCCTCGCTCTTCCAGGTGGTGTGCCACTTGTGGAAGGCTTGTCTGCTCACGCCGAGCAGGCGGGCGATCGCGGCCTGGGACAGCTCGCCCTGGTCGAACAGCTCCGCGGCGAACAGGCGCCGTTTCTCGTACTCGGCAGGGGTGCGAGGAGAGGAGAGGGGAAGCTCCATGAGCAGGGTTTTCCCAGCTCACTCGAACGTCAACCCACACATCAAAGATCAGTAGCGATCCGATCGAAGCCCCCACCAATGGCGGGCGGGAACGTGATCGTTGCAACCGATGGTCATGCGTTCTGGGTTCCGGAGTCGAAGTCGTGGGTGGACGCGATCGACCTCGCGCCGGGGATGTGGTTGCAGACCTCAGCCGGCACCTGGGTCCAGATCAACGCGATCCAGGCCTGGTCCCAGCCCGCCACGGTCCACAACCTGACCGTCCAGGGCGTTCACACCTACCATGTACTCGCGGGTAAGACTCCGGCCCTCGTTCACAACAGCAATGGCAAGTGTGGGCCGAAAATATCGACACGTAACGAGAAGGCTGGTGACATCGGCAAATATACCGATGGGCAGAAGACCAGAGATCCGGCGTCGCAGTGGTATCACGAGGAGCTGAGCAATGAGGAACTCCTAGATGGGATCAACAACGCTGGCGCAGGAGACGGAATTATCGTTTCGCGTGACGGAACGATTCTTGGTGGTCATTATTGAAAGGATGAGCTCCAAGTAAGGGTAAATAAAGGGCGTATTGGGTCAGACGTGCCAATCCGTATTCAAGTCTACGAAGGGGAGTAATTCCTGATGCCACTGATTAATTCATCCGACCCTGAATTCCGTGTGTGTCAGATCAGCTTCGATGCGCTGCTGACGATTCAGTTGGAGGCGGAGGGTCGTGGCTGGGCAACTCGGTGGTCCTCGGTAGAAGCACTCCGCAGCCAGGTCAAGGAAGGAAGTGTTGTCCTTCAGTCGCTAATGCGTGAAGAGAGAGGGGGTATTCGGGCTTACCGATGCCTTCTCCTATTCTCCACCGTGGATGATGGAAATTCTGGCGGAGTTGCCACGATCGATCTTGATCCGGCGAGGTTTGAATCTTTGGAGCGGCTTGATCGAGACCCGGATGTTCGGAAGGTTCTTATTCGGATTTTCTCCCTTGCGAGCGGTGGCATTTCGATGATCTCGAAGAAATAGCGAGATCTGGGTGAGTGAGCGTACAGGATGGGACCAGTGAGCCTTTTTCATCCTGCTTCTCGGAGCTGAAGGTGAGGGAATTTTGACTACGACGCCAAAGAAGCCTTGGTGAAATAAAGGATATTTTCGATGCTGTGATGCCGCGCATCGCTGGCGAGGCGGCGGGGATCTCCCGTGATGCTGTATCGAGGCTCTCCATGGGGAATGGGGGATTACCAAATTCGGTGAATTGTCGGTTTTGGTTGGTTGAATAGAAAAAACATCTGGGTCTGGATTTTGGAAAAATTGAGAGTGTCCCTCACTGAAGTGGGGTGGCACGGTATCAGTAGCCTCCGCACGCAAGCGTACGGCCTGGCATCCGATGGTGAAATTGTGCGCCTATTGGTCGGTGGCGGGTCTTACTTCATCTACCTTGCAGGGGAGCTAATAGGGCTTGACGGGAATTTTGATGGCATAAACTACATCTCTCGTTCTCAGGGAAAGTTTTTCCTGTCGAGGAGGTCCCCTGCGTCCGCCTGGGGGGCGACCCCGGTTTTCATCATTGATGACTCAGGGCGTATGGACAGTCAGATAAAAATAAGCGGGCCGTGTTCAAAGATCCTTGTGGATCCATATTCAAGGGTCTGGGTTGGGTATTCTGACAGTGGATCGCTGCCAATTCCAGATGTGGGAAGCTCTTTGTCTGGATTTGAATCTGAAGGCAGCGGGTATGATTTTCCGGGAGTGGTTTGCTGGAACGAATCTGGTGTAGTTTCCTGGAGGATGAAAGATCACGATGTATATTCAGGTAGATTTCTTCATTGTCACGCAATTGGCTTCTGTGAAGATAGAGTTCTTGCCTTGGTTGATCAAGGAAACTCAGTAGTTTCGATTGGCATGAACGGAGAAGTTCGTGAAATTGAAACTCCAGTTCTCGCGCCGCTGGGCATTGCAGTAAAGGGGAAAACCTTTGCGTTCCTCGGGAAGTATGAACTGGCCGAAAGGAGGGGGTATCGGGATCGCGAAGTTTTCATTTTTGAAATAAATGGTTATTCTGTCAAGTTCAAGGAAGTTCGACTTCTGAAGATTCGCGGCTCCGACATTCCTGGGACTCCAAAAGAAGTACTTTCTTTTGAAAATTCTATTTTCATGCATTTTGGCGACAGGGATCACTTGTATGTAATGCGCCTTGAGTAGAAATTAGAATGAGGGCTCCTGGGGGGCAAGTCCTGCTGATGTGTGAGGTTGGTTTTACGAAGGCGAGCACTTGTTGTGTCGTGGGGTGTAGAGGCAGGGCTCGTTCAAGTTCCTGGATCACGTAGTTCATCCGTTTTGCCACGGAACGATACGCACAAAAGCAGGCACGGAACCCAAGATCATGAAGGTGTCTACTGATCTTTGATCATTCAGTTGACGGTAAGGGAGAGAGTTCCAAGCCGACCGAATCGATGAACCCCCGAAACAGATCGGTGCGTTTGCGGACCAGACTCAGAACGTGTTTGAGAAGGGTCAGGAAACAGGACCCTGACTCGTCCATGCCGGCTGACGGGTCGCGTCGCGGCCACGGGTCAGACGGCGGGCCATCTGCCCGATCGCGGCCCAGCGCGCCATCTCCTCGGCCACCCCGGGTTGACGCTCGTAGTCCCGTGCCAGCCGCCGGTGGGAGGTCAACCAGGCCGGTCCGCTCCACCACCCACCGGCGCCCGATCACCGCGAACCCGACCTGGGCGAGGTCCTTGCGCACGATGTACAGCGCCGTGGACAGCAGCCTGCACGTCCAGACCACCAGCGCCGGCGAACCCCGTGTCGGCGAACACGAACCGCACCGGCGTGGCCAAATACAGGCTCAACAGCGTGGTCTTGGCCCCGTCGCGGCCTGGAACGGAGGCGGCCATCACGCACACGACGAGCAACAGCCCGAGGGTGGCGGTGACGATGAACCGCTTGCGGCCGTTGATCCTCTTGGCCGCGTCATAGCCCCGGCCGGCCTGGGGGACGGTGTCGGCTCCTTTGACGCTCTGGGAGTCGATGATCCCCGCCGAGGGCTCCTGGTCGCGGCCGGCGGCCGCGCGTACCTGCGGGCGCGGGGCGCCCGTGATCCGGTCGGTGACCCCCGCCTCCTTCCAGCGGGTGAAGTGCCAGTACACGGTCTGCCAGGGCGGCAGGTCGGTGGGCAGGTGGCGCCAAGAGCAGCCGGTGCGCACCACGTACAAGATCGCGTCGACCACGTCACGGCGGGGGTGTTCCTCCGGGCGGCCGCCGGTGTGGGCCGGGGGGAGCAGGGGCTCGATCAACGCCCACCGGTCATCGGTCAGGTCCGAGGGGTAGGTCGGCTCACGGCTCATGAAGGCCAGGCTCACAGGGCCTGCGGCCGGGTAAGAGCGAAGTGCTCGGACCGTTACCCACCCTTCTCAAACCCGCTTTCACACCCTGGCCGGAATACGCGTTTCCTCGGCCGACGACCGAAACCCCACCCCTGGCGCTCGGCCGTGTCTTCGTACGCCCCAAGGGCCTCGCAGATGAGTAAACCTTGAACGATCCCCGAGTGCATCACCATCAAACGTCCTCATATATGTCCACATGAGGACAAGTGGAAATCTGACCTCATGCTTGTCGAGAAAGGCGCATGTCGCGTGTCGGGGACGCTGGAAAAGTGAAGTGGGTCACGGTTCCTTTGTTCGCTTGTGATTGCTAACGTCTCGCTCCGTCCCAGAACGACCACCACCGGTCGCGTCCCCATGACGCGGCACCCCTGCTCGGTGATCCCCCCGGTCCTGGGAGAGGAAGAGTCCCGCCATGCCCCGCCATGCCCCGCCGTGCTCGGACGTGGGGTGCCATCGCACTGGTCCCCGCGCTCCTGGTCCCTTTCCTGCCCGCCACCGCCCACGCGGAACAGGCACCCGACACCTCCCGCCCGGAGCGAGGACCGGCGGTGACCTCCACCGACTATCCCGCCGGGGACACCTTCCACGGTTCCCCGGGGCTGCCGGGCGAGTTCACCTTCAGCGACAACGGTGTGCCCACCGCCACGGACTACTACTACGGGTTCAACGACGACTCCTGCACCACCAGGCTCACCCCCGATGAGCAGGGCGGGTCGGTCACGGTGACGCTGACCCCCCGCCAGGAGGGCCCCAACTGGATCTACGCCCGCACGATGGACGATTCCGGTCGATCCTCCGACTGCGAACTGGTCCACTCCTTCCTCGTGGCACCCCTGAGCGGTCCGGTCGTCCACCTGGCCTTCGACGAGGGCCAGGGGAACCGCGTCGTCGACGCGATCGACCCCCAACGCGGCGCCACCCTCTCCGACGGAGTCGACTGGGTGCGCGGCCGTCTCGGTGCCACCGAGAATCCAGGCACGAACCCGACCCCGCGCATGAACGGCACCGCCGTCCACCTCGGTGTCCCCATGGACGGGGATCCCGGCACCTACGGCCGGGTCACCGCCGACCACCCCGCGGTGGACACTTCCGGCACCTTCTCCGTCGCGGCCTGGGTCCGGCTCGACCGGGCCGACGCCGACCACACCGCAGTCGCCCAGCAGGGCACGCGACAGAGCGCCTTCCACCTCGGCTACGAGGGCGACACCGGTCGTTGGGTGTTCGAGATGTCCCCCGAGGACGGTGACGGCCCGCTTCCGTGGACCGCCGTCACCTCCACGGCCTCCGCCCAGGTCGGCGTGTGGACCCATCTGCTCGGTGTCCACGACTCCCGGACCCACGAGATCACCCTGTACGTGGACGGAGTCGAGCAGGGCGAGGCCGCCCACACCGGGGCCTGGGACGCCCCCGGGCCGCTGACCGTGGGTCGAGGCCTCGTCCAGGGTGTCGACGATCACCACTGGCCCGGGTCGATCGACGATGTCCGGGTGTGGGACCGTGTCGTTCTCGACCACATCGTCACCGATCACGAGATCGAGACCGAGGTGTGGCGCCTGGCGAACCGTCCCGTCGCTCCCGAGGGTCGCTGGACGCTCGACGAGTACGACGGCACCGTGGTCGCCGACTCCACCGACCACGGGCTGGACGCCACTCTGCACGGCGATCCGCTCACCGCGTGGAACTTCGCGGAGAACGGTGTCACGGCCTCACCGGGTGTGCGGCTCAACGGCGTCGACGAGTACATCGCCACCGCGGACCCGGCGCTGCGCACCGACCGCAGCTTCAGTGTCGCCGCCTGGGTGCGCTTGGACGAGACCGGCGGGGCCATCGACGCCACCGCGCTGGCCCAGTCCGGACCCACCGACAGTGCCTTCCGCCTCGGCCACCGGGGCTCGGACGGCAGGTGGACGTTCACCCTGACCTCCGACGGCGGTTCGGGCGCCGGCACCACCGCGACCTCCACCGCCCCGGCACGCCTGGGGGAGTGGACCCACCTGGTGGGGGTCTACGACCACACCCGCAAGGAGACGATCCTGTACGTCAACGGGCGCGAAGAGGGCCGTGTCGCCGTCACCCACGCCTGGCACGCCGACGGTCCGGTGTACATCGGCGCCGCCCGGGAGCAGGGGGCGATCTCCCACCACTGGAACGGTGACATCGACGACGTCCACGCCTACCAAGGTGTTCTGAACGAACGGGACAGGGACCGGGTGTACATGGGCGAGTTCCCCAACATCCAGGTCTGAATTCTCGCCGCACATCCCTCCACCCCCGGTGACCGGCCCCCGCGCCCCCGTGGACGCGGGGGCCGGCCTGTACCCGCCCCCTCGTCAGGCGGCCGTGTCGTCCGACGTCCTCCCGCCGACGCCCCGCTCGTCCCCCTGCCCCTCGGAGCCGACGAGGGGTGTCGAAGTCCTCCTCCCGGGGAACGGGTCCGATTCCGAGCACCTACGACCGAAGGGGAAGTCATGGAGGAACGGAAGGGGATCCCCGTGCGGGCCTGCCTGCTCGGCCTGGCGGCCGGATCACGGGCGAGCCTGGGCGCGGGGACCGCGCTGCGCGCCGTCCCCGGGGGCGGGCCGGCGCTGACGACGTTGACGGTCCTGGGCACCGTCGGAGAGTTCATCGGCGACAAGACGCCGTTCGCCCCCAACCGGTTGGAGTGGGCGGGGCTCATCCCCCGGGTGGCCAGCGCCATGGTCGGCGGTGGTCTTCTGGCCCGGGCGGCCGGTGTCCCCCTGCCCCCCGCCGTCCTGATCGCCGGGATCGCCGCGCCCGTGGGCGCCTGGGCCGGTGTCACCTGGCGGGAGGTGTGGGGCAGGGTCGGCCCCGACACCGCCGGTGCGCTCATCGAGGACGCGGTGGCGCTCGCCGTCGCCGGCGCCGCGGTCAGGGGTCTCACCCGTGAGAACTGACCCGCCCCACCTCGGGGGACGGCGTTGCGGAGTCCGGCCGGGGAAGCGTGCTGATTCGGACAGTGGACCGGTGAAGGGGGAGTGATCCGTCCCCGCCTTCCGGTCCACCGAAACCCGGGCCGGGCCGGAGCGCGGTCCGATCTCGAAAGCGGTCCTGAACTGGTCTTTCGTCGAGCCCGGCATGGGACCCCGTTCCTCGAAAGCGCTGTTCGGAGCCCGAACGACGTGCTCTAGGGCACACCGTGTTCTCATTCCAACGGTCCGTCACCATACTGGTCGACCATGATCAACAATCGGATCGGGCGGGTCGCGCTGCGCCACGAACGCCCCGCCCTGGTCGGCGAACTCCTGACCGACTTCCAGGGGCGCACCGGCGCCGCCCACACGGTCGCCTTCGGCCTCGACGGTGTCCTGCTCGGCCACGCCGGACACCCCGAGGACGAGCGCGCGCAGGTGCGCGCCGAACAGTCGGCCTCCAGCTCCTACATGCTCGCCTCGCTCTGCACCGGGGTGGCCGCCACCTGGCCCGCCGAACGCCGACCCGCCGGTCCCCTGCACGCCGACCACCTCCTGCTCCGCCACCGCGCCGGGATCGACCCGCAGACCGGGGAGCGGCCGTCGCCGTGGTGGGTGCTCGTGGTCCCCGTCCCCGACTGGGGCGGACTGGTCACCGAACTCCCACCCGACCGGGAGGCCCCCGTCGCCTCGGTCATGGGCGACCTGTTGGAGTGCGCCGACCGGATCCGGGGGGTCCTGGCGGACGCCCACCGCCAGGCGGGCTGAACCCCCTCCCTCCGTCCCGCGCCCTCC
The DNA here is from genome assembly GCF_028882275.1 of Nocardiopsis sp. N85. Lineage (GTDB taxonomy): Bacteria > Actinomycetota > Actinomycetes > Streptosporangiales > Streptosporangiaceae > Nocardiopsis > Nocardiopsis lambiniae. The sequence continues at coordinate 122,508 of NZ_JARBUT010000010.1, read as the reverse complement.
GACCTCGCCCGACGCGCCGTCCGCAGGGCTCTGCCGGGGACTCCTCGCGCCCGCCGCGCGAACGAGGGGAGGGTCCCCGGCCCTCGTGGCCGGGGACCCTCCCCTCGTTCGTCGGTCAGACGGTGTCGCGCCTGGGCAGACGCCACCCCGGGCGCGGGAAGTGGCAGGTGTACCCGTTCGGGTACTTCTCCAGGTAGTCCTGGTGCTCGGGCTCGGCCTCCCAGAACGGACCCACCGGCTCGACCTCGGTCACCACCGGCCCCGGCCACAGGCCGGAGGCGTCCACGTCGGCGATGGTGTCCTCGGCCACCTTCCGCTGGGCGTCGTCGACGTGGTAGATCGCCGACCGGTAGCTCATGCCGATGTCGTTGCCCTGACGGTTCACCGTCGTGGGGTCGTGGATCTGGAAGAAGAACTCCAGCAGTTCACGGTAGGAGGTCGCCTCGGGGTCGAAGAGGATCTCGATCGCCTCGGCGTGGGTGCCGTGGTTCCGGTAGGTGGCGTTCTCCACGTCCCCGCCGGTGTAGCCCACCCGGGTGCCGGTCACCCCCGGCTGCCTGCGGATGAGGTCCTGCATGCCCCAGAAACAGCCTCCGGCCAGAACGGCGCGTTCGGTCGCCATCGTGCCTCCTTCTTCTCCAGCGTGCGGCTTCTCCCACAACGTCGGTCGGGGCCGTGGCGTTCCCGCGCCGGGACCCGGCCCCGTAACGGGCCCGAACGTGGGACCCAGACCACACTCCCGATGCGGGAATGTCCTGTTGGTGTGGGAGGTTGGGGTTTGTTCGGGAGAAAATTGCACTCCCTGCATCCCCCGCGCATCCGCACGATCACGCTGACACGAGGACACCTGTGACCGGGACACCCACACCACCCGACCGCGCGTCGGAATCCACCGCCGACCCCACGGCGCCGCGCGCCGAACGCCTGGTCATCCCGCTGCTCCTGGTCTCGGCGTTCGTCGTCATCCTCAACGAGACGATCATGGGCGTGGCGCTGCCCGCCCTCAACGCCGACCTGGGCATCTCCGTCTCCACCGGCCAGTGGCTCACCTCCGCCTTCATGCTCGTGATGGCCGTGGTGATCCCCGCGACCGGGTTCCTGTTGCAGCGCTTCCACGTCCGGCAGGTGTTCATCGCCGCCATGACGCTGTTCAGCGTCGGCACCCTGCTGTGCTTCCTGGCGCCCGGCTTCACGTTCCTGCTCACGGGCCGGATCGTGCAGGCCGTCGGCACGGCGATCATGATGCCGCTGCTCATGACCACCATCCTCAACACCGTGCCCGCCGAACGGCGCGGCCGGACCATGGGCAACATCTCCATCGTCATCTCGGTGGCGCCCGCCATCGGCCCGACACTGGCCGGCCTGATCCTCAGCGTGCTGGACTGGCGCTGGATGTTCGGCCTGGTGCTGCCCATCGCCCTGATCGGCCTGGGGCTGGGCGCCCTGTTCATCCGCAACGTCACCGAGCCGCGCCCGGCCCGCATCGACATGCCCTCCGTGCTGGTGTCGGCGTTCGCGTTCGGCGGCCTGGTGTACGGGTTCTCCAGCCTGGGTGGCCACGGCGGCGGCCCGATCCCCCCGGGGGCGGCGATCGCGATCGGCGCGGTGGCGCTGGTGGTGTTCGTGTGGCGGCAGTTGCGTCTCCAGAGCCGGGACCGCGCCCTGCTGGACCTGCGCGTGTTCGGCTCCACCCAGTTCTCGATCTCCATCGCCCTGGTCGGGGTCAGCTTCATGGCGCTGTTCGGCACGCTCATCCTGCTGCCGCTGTACATGCAGAACGTGCTGGGCCACGACACCCTGACCACCGGTCTGACCCTGCTGCCCGGCGGGCTGGCCATGGGTCTGATCGCCCCGTTCGTGGGCCGCTTCTACGACAAGGTCGGCCCCAGGCCGCTGATCATCCCCGGCGGCGCGCTGGTGTCGCTGACGCTGTGGGGGATGACGCTGTTCGACACCCAGACCCCGCTCTGGTTCATCATCGGCACGCACGTGATGCTCACCGTCGGCCTGGGCCTCATGTTCACGCCGCTGCTCACCGGCGCCCTGGGGTCCCTGCGGCCGGAGCTGTACTCGCACGGCAGCGCCGTCGTGGGCACCGTCCAGCAGGTCGCCGGCGCGGCCGGCACGGCGGCGTTCGTCGCGGTGATGTCGGCGTCCTCGGCGAACCTCGTCGGAGAGGGCATGCCGGAGATCGAGGCCATGGCCGGCGGCATCCACGTCGCCTTCCTGCTCGGCGCCACGATCTCGGTGCTGGGGTTCGCGGCCACGTTCTTCGTGCGCCGCGCCGCAACCGGGACGCCGCAGGCGGCCCCCGCGGCCCACTGACGACCCGCGCACACGTCGGCCGGTCCCCTCTCGGGGCCGGCCGACGTCGTTCCCGTCGCGGGACCGGCCGTGTCCTCCCCGCTCGTCCGCGCTCTGAACGGACGGGGGAGTGTTCACACCGTCCCGACGCGGGTAGGGCGCCCGGCACGGGAGGAAGCACGAGGGAGGGCGAGGATGGAACGGCTGATCGACCTGCACGGCGTCGCGCTGGAGGAGTTCGACCGCCGGGTGCGGCAGGTCCGGCTCACCGACTGGGCGCTGCCCACGCCCTGCGCCGACTGGGACGTCCACGACCTGGTCGACCACCTCACCACGGAACAGTTGTGGGTCCCGTCCCTCCTGGCGGGGGCGACCGTCGAGGAGGTCGGCGACCGCTTCGACGGCGACGTCCTGGGTGAGGAACCCCTGGCCGTCTGGGAGATCGCGGCCAGGGAGGCCCGCGCCGCCTGGCTGGCGCCCTCGGCGCTCGGCCGCACCGTGCATCTGTCCTTCGGTGACGCGCCGGGCGAACTCTACCTGTGGCAGATGACCTTCGACCTCGCCGTGCACGCCTGGGACCTGGCCCGCGCCTTGGGCGCCGACGAGGCGCTCGACCCCGACCTGGTCGCCGAACTCCACGACTGGGCGCGGCGCCAGGACCTGGGACCGGGACCGATGTTCGATCCCCCCGTCCCCGTCGGGGAGGGGGTCGGGACACAGGAGCGGCTGTTGGCCCTCACCGGCCGCGCCCCGTGAACCGCCGACACGGTCACCGGCGCGCCCGCTCCTTCGCGATCGCGTACCCGTGAAGGGTCTCGGGCGCCGGTGTCGATCGCGGGCACGGGATCACCGGGACCGGAAGGTCCCTCGCGTCGCACCGGCGACGGTTCCGGGCGACCCGGGGAGGCTTCCGGCGACCATGCCGGCCGCCGTCTCTCGGCGTCCGCGGCAGGCGGTCCGGGCGCGCCGACGTCGGTCCCGTTCTCCGGCGGACGGCGGAGGCCGTCCGCCGGAGAACGGGGGTGGCCGCCCCGTCGCGCGGAGGGAGGCGGGGCGGGACGGCCGAAGACCGTCGCCCGAAGAGAGGGCCGGGGGACGGTCCGGGAAGACGACCGTGCCCGGGCACGGGGCTGAGGCCGATGAGCACACCGGCCTCCGCGCTTCCGTGATCACCATGTCACCACACGTGATCACCTCGCGTGCGAGGTTCATGAAAAAAGTGGCTCCGGAACCTGGAATCCCGGCCCCGGAGGACGCGTCCGGCGGTCAGCGACCGCCCGGATCGTTGTAGTGGCCCGCGCGCTCCTGCCCGGACAGGGCGTGGATGGCGTCCATGACCCGATCGGTGATCACCCGGCGGGCCTTGCCCGGGGCGAGGTGGTCGTACCCGGTGGAGAAGTCCATGGGCTCGCCGAAGCGCACCGTGAACGGGCGCGGTCGGGGCATCGACGCCCCGACCGGCTGTACCTCCTGGGTGCCCGACAGCGCCACCGGCACCACCGGTGCCTTGGACTCCAACGCCAGGTGGGCCACCCCCGTGCGCCCCCGGTACAGGCGGCCGTCGCGCGAACGGGTGCCCTCCGGGTAGATCACGCAGGCCTCGCCGTCGCGCAACCGGTCCAGCATCATCTCCAGGGTCGCCATGGCGTCGCGCGCGTTGGCGCGCTCCAGCGGCATCGCCCCCAGCGCGCTGAACACCGTCCCGGTGACGCGCCCCTTGACGCCCTTGCCCTCGAAGTAGTCGCTCTTGGCCAGGAAACGCACCCGTCGCTGGGTCACCGACAACGGGATCACGACGCTGTCCACGAAGGACAGGTGATTGCTGGCGAGCAGCACCGGGCCGGTGGCGGGGACGTTCTCGCGGCCCTCGATGGTCGGGCGGCACAGCGATCGGGCCAGGAGCGACGCCGTCTGCCGCAACGCATCGTAGAGCACGTGGTCTCCCTCACTTCCGGTGGTGTCCGAACCCAATGTAAGGGCGACCCATCGGTAACAAGTGGCCGGGGGGTCGAGAGTGCTCCAGCTCACCGAACAGGGAGAACACGGACGGGACGGACACGGCTGAGCGCCGTGACCGCCCCGGACGAGGGGCTCAGACCCCGATCGGCCGCGCCGACGCCTCCTCCCGGTAGAAGATGTCGATGTCGACCTCCTCGCCGCCGACGGTCAGCGTGTCCCACGCCCCGCCGGCGACCAGCGAACGCAGCGTCTCGTCGGTCAGGCCCTCCAGGTGCGCGCGCAGGGCGTCGTCGTCGGGCAGCCCCGTGATCCGGGTGGCCAGCCGGTCCCGGATCGACCCCAGCCGCTCCATGAGCGTCGCCGTGTCCGCCTCACGGCCCGCGCCCTCCTCGTCCAGGCTCCGGCCGATCAGCTCCTTGATGGTGCCGGTCTCACCGTTCTCGTCGGTGGTCACCATCGCCTTCCAGGCCCGGCTCTTGTGCCGGTACTGCAACATCGACATGGCCGCCTCGTGGCGGATGAAGTCGGAGTCGCGGAAGGGGCGGCCGTTCCACGAGCTGCTGAGCGACCGGGCCAGTGAGATGGCCGAGGCCAGCCCGCTGTTGAGGCCGCGACCGGGCCAGAAGTGGATGGCGTTGGCGGCGTCCCCGAGCAGGAACCCGTAGGTGCCCGGGGTGGTGGGCGTCGCCCCCCGCAACTGGGCGGTGAACCGCGGCCGCTGCACCATGCTCAACCGGAAGGCGGTGACGGCGCTCAGGTTCTTCTCGGCGACCCCGAAGAACTCCAGCCCCTGCCGCACCCGCTTCCACAGTTTGGAACCCCCGACGAGGGCCGGCAGGAACAGGGTGCTGTGCGTGGAGCAGGTGAAGTCGCCCTCCTCGCCGCGGGCCATGACGCACGGACGCGAGCCGACGCACTCCTCGAACGACCGCCGGACGGGGTCGATGCCGACGACCTCGGCCGCCTCCTCGTCGGTCAGGCGCATGTTGAGGAAGCCCTCGCCGCGCAGTGAGTTCAACAGGAAGCGGTTCTGGGCCACGGTCAGCAGCACGGTCATGGGATCCGGCAGGTCGGACTTGACCTGCAACCCCAGCACGACGTCCTCGACGTGCTCGCCGTTCAACGAGTAGATGCCGCTGTCGGCCTGCCCGAACTTGTCGCTGAAGTGCTCGCGGGTGCGCGAGCGCGACCCCTCGCAGACGGCGAGCACGTGGCTCTCCTCCCACGCCCCGGGCGCCGTCGCGACGAACTTCTCGGGCACCAGCCGGATGCGGTCGGGCCGCTCGCCGCACATCTCCAGCAGCACGTCCTCCACGCGCGAGATGCGGATGTTGCGCGGCCCCTGGCCGCGGATGGAGTCGGCGCCCGAGGGCCACATCTCGCTGTACTCGCCCTCGGCGAACAGGCGTTCGCGCATCTCCTCGGAGAGGTTGAGGAACTGTCGGCTCTGGATCGTCACGACCTGTCGGCGCCGGACGTTGCCCTGTTGCGCGTTCTTCCACACGACCCGCGCCCCGTCACGGGTCCACCGCGCGTCGTACACGGTCACGAACACCTGCGGGCCCAGCAGGTGCTCCAACAGCAGGGCGAAGGACAGTCCGACGGGACCGCCCCCGGCGACGGTGACGTTGAGCCTGGGGCCCGAGACGTCCGCCCGGACGAACATCTGGGTCACCGGGACGTCGGCGGCTCCGGGCCGCTCCACGGCCTGCCAGACGAACGACTCCTCGCCGATCTCGATCACGTCGCCGGGGACCAGGACGTGCACGTCCACGGGCACGCCGTTGACCAGTGTTCCGTTGCTGCTGCCGCGATCCTTCAGGAGGTGGCCGTCCCCCTCTCGGGAGATCTCCGCGTGGAAGCGCGATGCGGCCCTGCTGCCCACCACGATCCGGTTGTCACTGTGGCGGCCGAAGGTGAGGGGGGCCTCACCGACGGGAAAGGTCCGATCGGCGAAGGGGCCTTCGCGTCCGACGATCTCGAATGACACGACCTGCTTCTCTCTGTCATGGGGGAGTGACCGGGGGTGTGAATCGTGAGGGGATGATCGGGGGGATGTGAACGCCCGTTCCGCTGTTTCCCTGGATGGGATGCGGCCGTCGTGCATTCGGATCGGAATTTTACGGAAAAAGCTTCTGATCCGCACATTCGGAAGGACCGGAACCCCGCTCGGTGATCGGAGGTTTCGAGGGGGTTCGGTTTCGGGCCGCCGTACCGGTGGTGCGGGTGTGAAAGCGCTGATCACAGTGCTCGGATGTGTCGGGGGGGACTTCTTTTCCCGATCGGAATCGAAAGGGGTGAACCGCGAAGCGCATTCATCCGTATTCATGGAGCGGAATTCCGATCGGCACCGACCCCGGGGCGCGTACACGGAAGAATACGTTGTGCGCACGACGGGTTCCGGGCGGGGCCGATCGGGGTAACGGCGTTTCGGGAACGTGGGAGAGGGCCCGGTCAGCGGTCGGCGACCTCGGGCGGCCAGACCACCGAGAAGTGCTCGAAGACGATCTCGTGCTCCTCGGTCCAGGTGGCGCCCAGTGCCGGCGCGAGGCGCGTCCAGTACCGCCGATGCCCCTCCCGCCACGACGCGAGCGACAGGTCGTCCTCGCCCTCGTCGCGGGCGAACGCCTCGTCGGCGTCGCCGAAGACGCCCAGGCGCAGCCCGGTGGTGCGCAGGACCGCGCGTGGCCGCCCCGTGGAGTCGCAGGCGATCCAGTGGCCACCGATCCCGGGCGCCGGCGCCCCCTCGGCGGCGAACTCGATCAGGAGCGACGCGGTCGCCCGCTTGGTCCCGGCCAACACCAGTCCCAGGAGTTCGTCGGTGAGCGCCGGGTGGTCGCCGAAGCGTTCGACGGACGGCGGTTCGCGGTCGGTCGCCAGAGCGGGTCGGGCCGACCGGTACTCCTCCCACAGGCGCAGTGCGGCGGTCCGGTCCACGGGTGCGTTCTCCATGGGGCAAGCCTCCCAGACGAGGGGGATGGCACGGGGCGGGCCGGCGTCCGCCCGTGGCGGCCGGACATCGCCGTTCTCGGGGCCGGGTCTCGGGGGATCGGGCGCCTTCGCGCGGTGCGTGGCGGATCCCCCGGGTCCGTGTCGGTCCGCCTTCACGAACGGACCCCGTCGCCTTCGGGGTCGGGTCTCAGGCGATCCGGTCCCATCGGGCGTTGGCCCCGCACACCACCAGGCAGGGACGCTCGCCCGGCACCCGGCCGGCCAGCCAGGCGGCGAACGGCACCGCCGCGGCCGGCTCGGTCGCGATGCGCAGCTCCGACCACAACCGGTCCTGGGCGGCGATGATCTCGGCGTCGCTCACCAGCGCCCGGGAGATCGGGTTCTCGCGCAGCACCTCGAACGGCACCCGGCCCAGCGTCGCCGCGCCCAGCGCGGAGGACGCCACCGAGTCCACCGGGGTCTCCACCGGGCGGCCCGCCTCCATCGCCGCGTGCAGGCTCCGACACCCCTCGGGCTCCACGCCCACGACCTCGCGCCCGTCGGCGCCCAGCCGCACCCCGGCGACCAGGCCGCCACCGCCCACGGCGACGGCGATCGTGTCGCACTCGGGGGCCTCGGCGGCGATCTCCAGGCCCAGGGTGCCCTGCCCGGCCACCACCAGCGGGTCGTCGAACGCGTGCAGGTAGCGGATCCCCTCGCGGTCGGCGTGCGCCAGGGCGGCCTCGGCGGCGACGGCGTAGTGCTCGCCGACCCGGACGATCTCGGCCCCGGTCTCGGCCAACGGCGCCGCCTTGGCCTGCGGGACGGTCTCGGGCACGTACACCGTGGCGTGCACTCCGAGCAGGCGGGCGGCGGTGGCCACCCCCAGACCGTGGTTGCCGCCGGAGGCGGTGACCACCCGGTCCGCGGGCTCCCCGCCGAGCAGGGCGTTGAGCGCCCCGCGCACCTTGAACGCGCCCGTGAGCTGGAGGTACTCCAACTTCAAGGACACCGCTCTGCCGTCGATCTCGGTGTGCATCACCGGGGTGCGGCGGGCGTACGGGGCGATGCGCTCGGCTGCGGCGCGGACGTCGATGGCCGTGGGCACTGCGTGCGCGGTCCTGGTCATGGGACCATGCTGCCCCTACTGACGATTAACTTAAAGTTGGGTCTGCTAAAGATGGGTAAGTAGAACTTTGCGTCAGATCCTGTTCGAGGGGGCCGTCGTGCTGGACGCCAACCGTCTCCGCGTGCTCGTGGAGATCGCGCACGCCGGTTCCATCGCCGCCGCCGCCGAACGGCTCTCCTTCACCCCGCCCGCCCTCTCCCAGCAGCTCACCAAGCTCGAACGCGAGGTCGGCTGCGTCCTGGTCGAACGCGGACGCACCGGTGCCACCCTCACCGAGGCCGGGCGCGTCCTCCTCGAACACGGCGAACGCGTCCTGGGGGAGCTGCGCGACGCCGAGGCGGCCATCCGCGCCCACACCGGCACCCCGCCCGACCACCTGTCCCTGGGCGCGTTCGCCAGCGCAGGCAAGATCCTGCTCCCCCAGACCCTCGCCGCCTTCGGCCGCGAGCACCCGCACGTGCGCCTGTCCCTGGCCGACATCGAGCCCCCCGGCGGCCACGACCTGGTCACCTCCGGTGACCTCGACCTCCTCGTGACCCACCGCTACCCGGCGGTGCCGCTGCCGCGCGCCTCCGGTCTGCACCGCGAACGCGTCCTCGTGGACCCGCTCATGGTGGTCGCCCCCACCGGGCACCCCGTCGCCGACCGGCCCCTGTCCCTGGCCGACCTGGCCGACGAGGAATGGATCTGCGGCGCCCCCGGGATCGCCAACCGCACCACCCTGGACACCGCCGCGGCGGCGGCCGGGGTGCGGTTGACCGTCGCCTACGAGACCCGTGACTACGAGGTGGCGCTCGCCCTGATCGAGGTGGGCGTGGGGGTGGCGCTCATCCCCTCCACCATCCTGGGGGCCGCCCGCCGGGGCGGCTGGGTGAGCCGCCCGCTGCACGGGGCCCGCCTGGCCCGCGAGGTCTACGTGGTGCACCGGCGCCGGCCCCCCGAGCCGCTGCCCGAACTGGTCTCCACCCTGCGCGGGGTCGCCGCCCGCGCCCTGGAGGAGGCCCCCGCCCCGCCCTGACCCCGTCGGTTATAAGGGAGGGGCGCCCGGCGGACGCGGGGCGTTCCACCGGTAACGCAGGGCCAGCAGCCTGATCGTGAAGCACAGCAGCGCGCCGACCACCGCCACCCATCCGGCGTCGAACCCGAGCAGGTGCGCCACCGACACCGTTCCCGCGCCCAACATCGCCGGGATCGCGTACAGGTGCGAGTTGGCGCTGAGCACCGTCGGCACCCGGTTGAGGAGCACGTCGCGGATGGTGCCGCCGCCCACGCCGGTGATCGCCCCCAGCAGGACCGCCTGCAACGGCCCGAACCCCAGCTCGATCGCCTTGGCGGCGCCGATCACCACGAACAGGCTCAACCCCGCCGCGTCGAACAGCAGGATCGGTTTGGACAACCGGGTGAGCCGGGTGCTGAGGAAGAAGGCCACCGTTCCACCGAGCAGGGCCACGGTCACGTAGCGCCAGTCCTGGAACGTCGCCGGGGTCACCCCGAGCAGCACGTCCCGCAGGATGCCACCGCCGATGGCGGTCACCACCCCCAGGACCAGGACACCGACGATGTCCACCCGGGCGGTGCGGATGGCGGTGAGGGCGCCGTCGACGGCGAAGGCGAAGATCCCGACGAGGTCGAGGATCAGGAGGACGGTCTGCGTGGACATGGTCGGTGCGAGGGTTTCTGGTGTGGACGATGTGCCGACCGGCCATTCCATCACGCCCCGGACGCCCGCACGCACGTTCCCGGGGGTGACGCGCCGCACGTCGTGCCCGCCCGGGTCCGGACAACGGTGCGGGGCCGGCACGGGGATCACCCCGGCCGGCCCCGCACCGTCGCTCAGCGGCCCGCGTTCTCCCGGTCCGCCGGTCCGCCCGCCTCGGCCGTGGCGGGCTCCGCCACCGACTCCGGCTCTTCGGCGGCCCCGGCCGCGGGGATCCGCCGCAGCAGGGCGACCGCCAGCACGGCCGCCGTGGCCGACAGCGCCGCCGCCACCCACGCCGCCGTGTTCAGGCCGTCGGTGAACGCGACCCGCGCCGAATCCGCCAGCGCCGCGCCGGCCTCGGACGGCAGACCCGCCGCGGTCTCCAGCGCGCCCGGCAGCGTGTGGGCGGCCCCCGGGTCGGCACCGGTCATCCCGGCCCGGTAGGCCAGCGTGCCCACACTGCCCAGCAGCGCCACGCCCAGGGCCACGCCCAGGTCGCTCGCGGTGCTGTTGACCGCAGAGGCCGCACCGGCCTTCTCCGGCGGGGCCGCGCCGACGACCATCCCCGGCACCAGCGCCATCGTCGGCGCGATCCCCGGGTAGAGCACGTAGAACGCGGCGACCAGCAGCGGCAGCCCGCCGACGGCGTCCACCCCGGTCAGCATCAGGTAGCCGACCGTCGACAGCACCAGGCCGCCGGCCACCACGTAGGCGGGCCGCACCCGGCGGGCGATGGCCGGGGTCACCGTCGAGACGATCACCAGGCCGATCGCCGCCGGCAGGATCCACAGCCCGGCCCGCAGCGGCGACTGCTCCGCCACCAGTTGCAGGTACTGGGTGAACAGCAGGTACACCCCGCCCACGGCCATGGCCGCCAGCAGGTACACACCCAGGGATCCGGTGAAGACGCGGTTCGCGAACAGGCGGATGTCCAGCAGGGGGTCCGCCGTCCGGAGCTGCCGGCGCACGAACAAGGTACCGAACACCACACCCGCCACCAGCGACACCACCGCGACGGCCGTCAGGCCCTCCTCGGCCAGCTTCTTCACGCCGTACACGAACGGCAGCAGCGCGGCCAGGGACAGCAGCACGCTCACCGGGTCCAGCCGGCCCGCGTGCTCCGCCCGGTACTCGGGGATCAGGAACGGCGCGGCGACCAGGACCACCGCCATCACCGGGACGCCGATGAGCATCGCCGCGCCCCACCACAGGGACTCCAGCAGCAGACCGCCGACCAGCGGACCCAGGGCCACACCGGCCGACACCGACGCCGCCCACAGCCCGATCGCCGTGCCGCGCTGACGCGGATCGGCGAACATCACCGTGATCAGCGACAGGGTGGCGGGCATGATCGCGGCGGCACCGAATCCCATGAGGGCGCGGGCGGCGATGAGGATCTCCGGGTTCGGGGCGTAGGCCGCCGCCACCGAGGCCGCGGCGAACACCGCCGCGCCCGCCAGCAGCAGGCCGCGCCGCCCGACCCGGTCGCCCAGCGTGCCCATGGTGACCAGGAAACCGGCCATCACGAACCCGTAGACGTCGTTGATCCACAGCAGTTGGCCGCCGGTGGGGCTCAGGTCGGCCGCGATGTAGGGGGTGGCGAGGAAGAGGACGGTCATCGCCAGGAACAGCAGCACCGTGGGTGCCATCAGTACCGCGAGCCCCGCCCAGGTCCGGGCATTCGCCCGGGGAGGAACATCCGTTGACATGGTGACCTTCTTCGAGGAGAGGATTCCGACGAGGACCACCGTGGTCGACCGGGCTTCGGAAACCCTTCGGGAGGACTCAGGACCGACGCCCTGAGGACACCCCGGGACCCCTAGAGTTCGGGACATGAGATTCGGGGTGCTGGGGCCGCTGGCCGTGTGGAGCGATCGGGGCGAGCCCGTCCGGGTGCCCGAGCTCAAGGTCCGCCTGCTGCTGGCCGCGCTGCTCGTCGACCCCGGCCGGGTCGTCCCCGCGGACCGGCTGGTCGACGACCTGTGGGGCGCGGACCTGCCCGCCGACCCCACCGCCTCCCTCCAGACCCGCGCCTCCCAGCTGCGCCGCGTCCTGGAGACCGCCGAACCCGGCGGTCGCGCCCTGCTGGTCTCCCGGCGGCCCGGCTACCTGCTCGACGTCGTCCCCGGGGCCATCGACGCCGGGGGGTTCGAGGACCTCCTCGACCGCGCCCGCGACACCGCCGCCCCGGCCGCCCGGGCGGCGCTGCTCACCGACGCCCTGGCCCTGTGGCGCGGGCCGGCCCTGGCCGACCTCGCCGACCACGACTTCGCCCGGTCCGCCGTCCTGCGGTGGGAGGAGCGGCGACTCACCGCGCTGGAGGAGCAGGCCGAGGCGCGCATCGACCTGGGCGAACACGCCGCGGTCGCCGACGAGCTGGGCGACCTGGTGGAGGCCCACCCGCTGCGCGAGCGCCTGCGCGCCGCCCACATGCGCGCCCTGTACCGGTCCGGCCGTCAGATCCAGGCGCTGGACTCCTACCGGCGCCTGCGCGACCACCTCGGGGAGGAACTCGGGCTGGACCCCAGCCCGGAGCTGACCGCCCTGCACCACGCCGTGCTCACCCAGGACCCGGAGCTGGACGCGCCCGCCCCTCCGCCCGCCCCGGACCCGACCTCGGGTCCGGAGGTGACGCACCCCCTCCCCGGCGCGGCGCTCCCGTCCGCCCCGCCGACGGGGACGGCGGCCCGGCCCCCGTCGCCGACCCCGCTGCCGCCGGTCCCGGCGCCGTTCCGGCCCGCCACCCCGCTGGTCGGCCGGGAGGCGGACATCGCACGGGTGCGCGCACTGCTCGCGCGCACCCGCCTGGTCACCCTCACCGGCCCCGGCGGGGTCGGCAAGACCCGCCTGGCCCTGGCCGTGGCCGCCGAGACCGCACCCGGCGGCGTCCACTCCGTCGACCTGGCCGGGGCCTGTCCGGGCGAGGGAGGGGACAGCGCGGAGGCGGCGGTCGTGGAGGTCCTCGCGGCCGCGCTCGGGGTACGCGACGACTCCTCCGGGACCAGCCCCTTCCCCGCCCCGCCCGGCACCCGCACCACCCGCCTGGCCGACGCCCTGCGCGCCCGCGACGTCCTGCTGCTGCTGGACAACGCCGAGCACGTGGCCGCCCCGCTCGCCCGCGTCCTGTCCGACCTGCTGGCCGCCGCCCCCGATCTGCGCGCCCTGGTCACCAGCCAGGTCCCCCTCGGCCTGGCCGCCGAGCACCTCCACACCGTGACGCCCCTGCCCGCCCCCGACGCGGTGCGCCTGTTCACCGCCCGCGCGGCCGCCTCCGCCCCCGGCTTCGCGGTCACCGCCGACAACGCCGACGCCGTCGCCTCGATCGTCCGCCACCTCGACGGCGTCCCCCTCGCCCTGGAACTGGCCGCCACCCGGGTGCGCGCCCTGGGCGTGCACGAACTCGCCGACCGCGTCGACGACCGGTTCGCCCTCCTCACCGGCGGTTACCGCGACGCCCCCGACCGGCACCGCACCCTGCGCGCCGCCCTGGACTGGAGCTGGGAACCGCTCACCGACGCCGAGCGGTCCGTGCTGCGCCGCCTGGCCGTGCACGCCGACGGCGCCTCCCTGGCCGCCGCCGAGGAGGTGGTATCCGGCGACGGCGTCCCCCGCGACACGGTCCCCGACCTGCTGGCCCGCCTGGTCGACCGCTCCCTGGTCGAGGTCTCCCACGACCCCCGCCCCCGCTACCGGCTGCTGGAGTCGATCGCGATCTACGGGACGGAACGGCTGCGCGACGCCGGGGAGGAGGACCGGGTCCGTCGCCGCCACCTCGACCACTACGTCGCCCTCGCCGAGCGGGCCGACCCCCACCTGCGAACCGCGGCCCAGCGCCGCTGGCTGGGCGTCCTGGACGCCGAGGGCGCCGACCTGCGCCGCGCCCTGGAGACCGCCCGCCTGGGCGGCCACACCGACGCGGCCCTGCGCCTGGCCAACGCCCTGGCCTGGTACCGGGTGATGCGCGGTCGCCTCGCCGAGGGGGTGCGCGCCCTGGACACCGCGCTGGACCTGCCCGGGGCCTCGGAGCATCCGGACCACCGCACCGCCGTGCTGTGGCGGGCCGCCCTGGGCAACGGGCTCGGCCGCGAACCGGGCCCCGTCCCCGCACCCGGGGAGGACCCCACCGAGGGCGAGGCCCGAGCCCGCTGGTTCCTCACCCACGTGCGCACCGGGTTCGGCGGGGGCGAGGGCACCGAGGCGGAGGACCTGCACGCCCGAGCCGTCCGGGCCGGGGATCCGTGGGGCGAGGCCGCCACCGCGGCGACGCTGGCCCGGCGGGCCTTCGGCCGCAGCGACCTGGACGCCGTGCTGCGCCACGGCGAGCGCGCCCGCGCCCTGTTCGTCCGCCTCGGCGACCGGTGGGGGCCGGCGCTGACCTCCTTCCTGCTCGCCGGCCGCGCCGAGGCCCTCGGTGACCTGGACGCCGCCGAACACCACCACCGCGAGGCCCTGGGCACCGCCGAGGAGCTCGGACTGTGGACCGAGGTCGGCGAACGCCTCAACTCCCTGGGGCGCATCGCCCTGCTCCGCCGCGACCTCCCGCGCAGCCGGGAACTCCACGAGCGCGCCCGACAGGTGGCCGTCGAACAGGGTCACGTGGTGGGGGAGGAGTCCGCCGTGCTGGGGTTGGGCCTGATCGCCCGGCGTGGCGGCGACCTGCCCGCCGCCCGCGCCCACCTGGGCGCCTGGCTGGACTGGCACCTGGAGGCCGGGTCGGACTTCGGGGCCGCGCTCATCCTCGCCGAACTCGGGTTCACGGCCGAGGCGGAGGGCGACGCCGCCGAGGCCGAACGCCTGCACCTGCGCGGACTGGAGGCGGCCCGCCGCACCGGCGACCCCCGGGCGCTGGCGCTGGCACTGGAGGGCCTGGCCGGGGCCCGCTCCCTGGCCGGGGGCTCGGTGTCCGCCGCCCGCCTGCTCGGCGCCGCCGACGCCCTGCGCCGTTCGGTGGGGGCACCGCTGCCCGAGGCCGAACGCGACGACGTCGCCCGCGTCGAGAAGCGCCTCACCGTCGCGCTGGGCCCGGACCGCCTGGCCGCCGAGACCGCCCGCGGCGCCCGCGAGGGAGCCGACCCCGAGGCCGTCCTGAGCCGACCCTGAGGATCCCCGGAGAGCGGGGGCGCACGGTGGTGCCATGAACGAAGACGGCACCACCGCCCGCCGACGCGGCCACGTCCACGCCTTCGCCGACCTCCGGGAGGACTTCGAGGCCATCGTCGGATCCGTCAACTACGCCACCATGGTCACCGTCGACGCGAAGGACAGGCCCCGCACCCGCGTCCTCATCCCCGTCTGGGAGACCGAGGGCGAGGACCCCCTCGGCTGGCTGGTCACCTATCCCACCCCGGTCAAGGTCGCCCACCTGGCGAACAACCCGCACGTCAGCTTCTCCTACTGGAACCCGACCCAGAACACGGCCTCCGTCGACGCCACCGCCGCCTGGACCGAGGACCCCGGGGAACGCCGCCGGGTATGGGACCTGTACCGGTACGGCAGCCCGCCCGGGGCCGGCTACGACCCGTCCCGCTTCTGGAAGGGGCCCGACGACCCGAAGATGGCCGTGCTGCGCGTCGAACCCCGGCGCATCCAGGTGCTGCGCGGCCGTGACCTGCTCTCCGGCGTCCCCGCCCGGATCTGGACCCGAGAACCCCGGTGGTGACCGCGTGTCGTTCCGCCACCGCGGCCGCCCAGGGTCCACCATCGGGGGGATCCGGCGGGCCACGGGCAGTGGGGGAACGACATGGAACACCTGGACGCCATCGTCATCGGAATGGGGCCGGGCGGCGAGACCGTCGCCGGCCGGCTCCTCGACGCCGGGAAACGGGTGGCCGTCGTCGAACGCGAACTCATCGGCGGCGAATGCGGCTACTACGCCTGCGTCCCCAGCAAGACGCTCATCCGTCCGCCCGAGGCCCGCCAGAGCGCCGTCGAGGCCGCCGGGCTGGACCGCCCCGGTCTGGACTGGCCGGCCCTGCGCGCCTACCGCGACAGGATGATCCGCCACCTCGACGACTCCGCGCAGGTCGAGGGGTACGAGGAACAGGGGGCGCTGGTCCTCAAGGGCACCGCGCGCGTCGTCGGCCGCGACCCCTGGCGGGTCGCCGTCGACGGCGACGAGTACACCGCCGACCACGTCGTGGTCGCCACCGGATCGGAGGCGGTGCGCCCGCCCATCGACGGCCTGGACGATCTGGGTCCCGACGTGGTGTGGACCAACCGGGAGGCCACCACCCTCACCGAGATCCCCGGGCGGGCGCTGGTGGTGGGCGGTGGCGCGGTCACCGTCGAACTGGGGCAGTTCCTCGCCCACATGGGCTCACGGGTGACCGTCGTCCAACGCGGCGACCGGCTCCTGGACCGCGAGGACCCGCGCCTGTGCGAGCTCGTCTCGGAGCAGTTCGACCGGGACGGCGTCACCGTCCACCTCGGCGCCCAGGTCGCGTCGGCGGCCGCCGACGGCGACGGCGTCGTCGCCACCCTCGACACCGGGGAGCGCGTGCACGCCGACGTCATCGTGCTGGGGTCGGGGCGCAGGCCCCGCGGGGACGGACTCGGACTGGCCGAACTCGGGGTCGAACTCGACCGCACCGCCCTGCCCGTCGACGACCGCTGCGCGGTCGCCCCGGGACTGTGGGCGGTCGGCGACGTCACCGCCCGCCTCATGTTCACCCACGTCGCCAAGTACCAGGGGCGGTTGGCGGCCGCCAACATCCTGGGCGGGGACCGGCGGGCCCGGTACACCGGGGTGCCCCGCGTGGTGTTCACCCACCCCGAGATCGCCGGGGTCGGGATGACCGCCGAGCAGGCCCGCGACCAGGGCGTCGACGTGGTCACCGCCGAGGTGGACCTGGCCGCGAACCTCGCCCGGCCCTGGACCCACGCCACCGACCCGCGCGGCACGCTCGGCGTCATCGCCGACCGGGAGCACGGGGTGCTGGTGGGTGCGTGGGCGTTCGGGCCGATGGTCTCCGAATGGATCAACACCGCCGCGGTGGCCATCCGTTCGAGGATCCCGGTGCGCGACCTCATCGACTCCACACCGCAGTTCCCCACGTTCAACGAGGGCTACCTCATCGCCCTGGAACGGCTGGACCTCTGAGACGGCCGGGACGGTGCGATCCCGGGCCGCTCCCGCCGCCTCACGCCTCGCGGCCGGACGGCGCGGCGTTCTCCCCGTCCTCCGCCGGGCGGTTCCGCACGGCTCGCGGACGGGAGCGCGCGGGGCGGAGACCGCCCACCGGTCGGGCCCCGCGGCCATCCCGCGCACGGGGGCCGCTCGCGCGGCGCCGGGTACGGGGGCGGCCGGACGACCGCCACCCCGCGCGCACGAGGGCCGCTCGGGTCGGTTGCGTCGCGAGGCCGGTCCCGATCCGGGCCGCTCCGGGCGTACGACGGCCGCTCAGGCGGCGTCGCTGCGGTCGCCCCGTTCGGGGAGGGTGAAGGCCGCGTGCAGGTCCACGTCGTCGGCGGGCGCGCCGGCGCGCAGCGCCGCCAGCCAGGCCGCGGCGCCCGCCGTGCACCCCGCCATCGACAACGGCGCACCCACCGCGCCCAACGCCAGCCTGCGGGTGAGCGCCTCGCGCATCGGCACCGAACCCAGCAGTACCCCGCCGGACAGGACCACCGGCCGTCGCTCGCCGGGCGAACGCACCTGGTGCACCGAGTGCGCCAGGTGCCCGGCGGCGGCGTCGACGATGACCTGGGCCGCCGGGTCCCCGAGCCCGTACGCCTCCGACACCAGCGGGGCCAGCGCGGCCAACGCGATCGGCGGCCCGCCGGTCAGGGTGCGGGCGAAGTCGCGCGCGTGCTCCTCCGGCTGGTGCTCGCGGCCCTCCACCGGGCGCCGACCGGGGATGACCTGCTTGGCGACCGACCTGGCCAACGGGCTGAGCTCGGTGCCGCGCGACAGTTGCCGGGCGGTCTCGCGGGCGGCCTGGTGGCCGATCCAGAACGCCGACCCCTCGTCACCGATGAGCCACCCCATCCCGTCGGCGGAACGGCTGCGACGGCGGTCCTCGATCCGGCCGGCGATCGCCCCGGTGCCCGCGATGAGGATCGTCCCGTCGGGTTCGGGGGTGCCGGAGGCGAACGCCACCTCGTCGTCGCCCACGAACTCCAGCAGGTCCACCGGCGCGTCCACCGCGGCCAGTCCTTCCGACACACGGGCGCGCACCGTCTCATCGCGCAGCGCCGACACCCCGGCCAGACCGATCACTCCCGCCACCACGTCCTCGCGGGCGCGGGGACCCACCCGGTCCAGGGCCGCGCCGACCGCTCGGGCCAACTCCTCGGCGGCCTGATCCGGTCCGTGCGCGTTGGGGTTGGCGCCCCCCGCCCAGGCCTGCCCCAGGCGTGTCCCGGTCAGGGTGGTGACCAGGGCACGGGTGACGGTGCCGCCCGCGTCCACCCCCACCACCAGGCGGGGCCGGTCGGATCGTTGCTTCACAGAGGAGGTCACAGGAGTCACAGGGAAGACCTGCCCCTCTCACGGCCCGAATACTCTTCGCGCGGCCGACCGACCCCGCCCGGTGGTGGTCCCGGGACGTTCACCCGGGGAGCCGTCACCGTGAGGCGGGTCCACGCGGGCGGAGCCGTCCCGTGAGGAGCGGCCGGGTCCCCCTCCGAGGCCACCGAGGCCGACCGGCCCCGGCGGACCCCGGCGGACCCCGGGGTCCGCCGGTCGGGAGCGACCCTTCGGACGGACGGAGTCCGGGACACGCGAAAAAGCAGTGGCGCGTTCGTCGGCGGCCTGAGAAGGTCGGCCCATGGCAGTGGAGAGGCACCCTTCGACGTCCCGTACCGGCGACCCCGGATGGGAGGTCAGAACGGCGACGGAGGCGGAGATCCCCGACGCCTCCCGGGTCTTCACCACCGCCATCAACATCCCCATGGAGGAGCTGCTCGGCGTCGAACGCGACCACCCCGTCGACGACCCGGACCGGATCCTGGTCGCCCTGGACGGGGACCGTGTCGTCGGCACCGCCAACTCCCACCGCTTCGCCCTCTCCGTTCCCGGCGGGCCGCGTCCGGCGGCCGGGGTGACCGGTGTGGGCGTGTGGCCCACCCACCGGCGACGCGGCGTCCTCACCGCGATCATGCGCCACCAGCTCGCCGACGTCCGCGCCCGCGGAGAGAACCTCGCGATCCTGTGGGCCTCCGAAGGGGGCATCTACGGCCGCCACGGCTACGGTCGCGCGGCCCACCAGCACACCGTCGCCGTGCGCCGCGCCCACGCCGCCCTGCGCCCCGACGCCCCCCGCGACCCGGGCCTCACCGTCGAACTGGCCGCGCCCGCCGACGTCCTGCCCGAACTCGACCGCCTCCACCGCGCCGCCCTGACCCGTCGGCCCGGCGGGTTCCCCCGCGAGGGGCACTGGTGGGGCGTGCGCCTGTGGATGCTCTCCCGGCCCCGACCCGACACATCCGACCTGCGCGTCGCCCTCGTGCGCGGGCCCGACGGCGCCCTCCTCGGCTCCGCCCTGCACCGGGTCACCACCCAGGACGGGGAGGACGGTCTCCCGGCGGGGAAGGTCACCGTCCATGAGCCGATCGCGCTCACCCCGGCCGCCCGCACCGCCCTGTACGAGTACCTGTTCGCCACCGACCTCACCGTGGAGACCGTGGTCGTCGGCCTGCCCGACGACGATCCCCTCCCCGCGCTGCTGGCCGACCCGGCCCAGGCGGTCCGCCGCACCACCGGCGCCCTGTGGCTGCGCCTGGTCGACGTGCCCGCCGCCCTGGCCGAACGCTCCTACGCCCACCCCGTGGACACCGTCATCGAGGTCGCCGACCGGCACGCCCCCTGGAACGCCGGCCGCTGGCACCTCAAGACCGACGGCGCCGACACCCGGGTGGAGGCCACCGACACCGCCCCCGACCTCACCGTCGACGTGTCCCACCTGGGCGCCGCCCACCTGGGGCGCGGCCCCCTCACCACCCGGGTGGACGCGGGCACCGCCGTGGAGCACACCCCCGGCGCCGCGGCACGCCTCGACACCGCCCTGTACACACCCCGGGCGCCCTTGTGCGACACCGGCTTCTGACCTCGGGAACGACCGCCATGACCGTCCGCGAACCGTGCCCCTGGACCGTGCGCGGCACCACGGCCGAGGAGTACCCCGAGGTCGCCCGGGTCCTGGGGGAGGCCCTGCTCCTCCCCGCCGAGACCCTCGTGGAGCACGAGCGCCGGGACCCCCTCGCCGAACACGACCGCACGCTCGTCGCCCTGGACGGGGACCGGATCGTCGGCACCGCGGCCTCCTACGCCCTCACCCTCACCGTTCCCGGCGGGCCGCGTCCGGCGGCCGGGGTGACCGGTGTGGGCGTGTGGCCCACCCGCCGGCGGCGCGGCGTCCTCACCGCCCTGATGCACCGCCAGCTCGCCGACGTGCGCGCCCGCGGCGAGAACCTCGCGGTGTTGTGGGCCTCCGAGGGCGGCATCTACGGCCGCTTCGGGTACGGCCTCTCCTCCCGTGAGGCCCGGATCACCGTGTCGCGCGCCCACGCCGCCCTGCGTCCCGACGCCCCCCGCGACCCCGCCCTGACCGTCGACCTGTTCGCCCCCGGGGAGGCCCGCGCCGCCCTCGCCGAGGTGCACCGGCGCACCGTCGCCGACCGCAACGGCCGCTTCGTCCGCGCCGACAAGTGGTGGCCGCACCTGCTGCGCGACGACGAGCGTTCCCGGGGCGAGGCCGGACACCTGCTCGCCGCCCTGGTCACCGGGCCGGAGGGTCCCGAGGGCTACGCCCTGTACCGGGTGCGCGACCGGTGGGAGCTGGGCACGCCCCGGGCGCGGGTGCTGGTCACCGAGGTCGTCACCACCACCCCCGCCGCCCGGGTCGCCCTGTACGAGCACCTCTTCTCCCGTGACCTCACGGTGGAGACGGTCTTCCACGACCTACCCCTGGACGACCCGCTCCCGGACCTGCTCGTCGACCGCGGGCAGGCCGCCGTCACCCCCTTCGACGGCCTGTGGACCCGGCTCGTCGACCTGCCCGGCGCCCTGGGCGAACGCGCCTACGCCGCCCCCGTCGACGTCGCCCTCACGGTGATCGACCGGTGCGCGCCCTGGAACGCCGGGACCTGGCGGCTCACCGTCGACGACGAGGGCGCCCGCTGCGTCCCCGACGCGGGACCCGCCGACCTCACCGTCGACGTGTCCCACCTGGGCGCCGCCTACTTCGGCCGGCGCGCCCTCGCCGGTTTCGTCGGCGCCGGCCTGGTCGCCGAGCACACCCCCGGCGCGGCCCGGCGCCTGGACACCGCCCTGTACGAGCCGCTCGAACCGCACTGCGGCGTCGACTTCTGAGCCACCCGACCGTTTCCGACAGCACCGAACGACGAGGCGAACATGACCACATCCGATCGCAGGACCACCGAGTGGACCGTGCGCGGCACCGACCGGGAGGAGTACGGCGAGGCGGCCCGCGTCATCGGCGAGGCCCTCCTGGTCGGCGAGGACCCGGACACCGTGCTGGAGCGGGTGCGTCCGATCCACGACTTCGAGGGCTACGAGCGCGTCCGCGTGGCCGTGGACGACACCGGCGGCACGGAACGCGTCATCGGCTCCACCAACCACTTCCCCTTCGAGATGCACCTGCCCGGCGGCCTGCGTCCCGTGGCCGGGGTGACCGGGGTGGGCGTGTGGCCCACGTACCGACGCCGGGGCGTGCTCAGCTCCCTCATGCGCCGCCAGCTCGCCGACCTCCACGAGGTCGGCGGTAGGTACGCCGCCCTGTGGGCCTCCGAGGGGGCCATCTACGGCCGGTTCGGGTACGGGCCCGCGGTCGCCGAGACCGAGGCGTGGGTGGAGCGCCCCCACGCCGCGCTGCGTCCCGACGCCCCCCGCGACCCCGACCTGACCGTCCACCTGGCGCACTCCTCGGAGGTCCGCGCCGACCTGGAGGCGGTGCACGGGGAGGTCGTCCGGACCCGGCTCGGCCAGATTTCGCGCACCGCGCCGTGGTGGGACCGGGCCCTGCGCGACAAGCCCGAGGAACGGGGCGGCAAGGGCCGGCAGCTGGCCGTCGTGGTGCGCGGCCCGCGGGGGCCCGTGGGCTACGCGCTGTACCGGACCACCGGCAAGTGGGAATCGGGCGGTCCGCAGGGCACGCTCCACGTCCAAGAGGTACGGGCCACCGTCCCGGCCGCCTGGACCCTGCTCTACGAGCACCTGCTCGACCGGGACCTGATCGCCAGGATCGAGTTCGAGTTCATGGCCGTCGACGACCCGCTCGTCCACCTGCTGGCCAACCCGGACCGGCTGGTCCGGGAGATCTTCACCAGCCTCTGGGTGCGGCTGGTGGACGTCCCCGGCGCCCTGGCCGAACGCACCTACACGGCCCCGGTGGAGACGGTGCTGGCGGTCACCGACCGGTACGCGCCGTGGAACGCGGGGACCTGGTCGCTCAAGGCGGGCCTGGAGGGGGCCCGGGTGGAGGCGACCGACGCCGCTCCCGACGTGTCCCTGGACGTGGCCCACCTGGGCGCCGCCTACCTGGGGCGGACCACGCTCACCGGGTACGCGGCCGCCGGGTTGGCCACCGAGCACACCCCGGGCGCCCTCGCCCGGCTGGACGCCGCCCTGTACCGCCCGGACGCGGCCTTCAACGGCGTCATCTTCTAGCAGGGCACCGAGCCCCCGCGGGGCGGGCCGCGACGCGCACGCGTCGCGGGCCGCCGCCGTTCACGAGGTGAGGGCCTTGACCAGCCGGTGCACGTCCTCCTCGGTGTTGTACAGGTGGAACGAGGCCCGCAGCCGCCCGTCCCGGGCGGCCACCATGATGCCCTCGGTGGTCACCCGTTCCATCCCGCCGGCCGGGAGCGGGACGGACACGATCGCCGACCCGGTCGGCTCCAGGCCCAGCGAGGTGCGCAGCAGGTCGCCGAGCGCGGCGTCGTGTTCGCGCACCGCGGCCTCCCCCACCTCCTCCAACAGGGCCAGGGAGTGCTCCAGGCCCGCCCACGCCGGCCATATCGGGGGCAGGTCCAGGCGGCGGGCCCCCGCGGCGAGCGGCAGCGGCCCGCCGTACAGGTTCCGCCACGGGTCCTCGGCGGCGTACCAGTTCGCCGCCAGGGGGGACAGCTCCGCCAGCGCCTCGTCGGTGCCGGTGAGGAACGCCGAGCCGCGCGACCCCAGCAGCCACTTGTAGGTGCTGCACACCGTGTAGTCGATCCGGTCGGCGTCCGGTGTCAGCCATCCCGCGGCCTGGGTGACGTCGACCATCAACCGGGCCCCGTGCGCGGTACGGGCCGCCAGCAGGTCCTCCAGTGGGGCGACGCGCCCGTCGGAGGACTGCACCGCCGACACCGCCACCAGCCGGGTGTTCGGGCCGACCTCCTCGGCCAGGTGCTCCAGCGGCACCTCGCGGACGGTGACGTCCTCCCGGGCCAGGAACGGGTGCACCACCGAGCTGAACTCGCGTTCGGCGGTGAGCACCTCGGCTCCCGACGGCAGTGACGCGGCGATGGTCCCGACGAACTGGGAGGTGTGCGATCCGATGGCGGTGCGTTCGGCGGGCACCCCGAGGAGCCGGGCGTAGGCGGCGCGGGCGCGTTCGATGCCCGGGTCCGCGTCGGCGGGCGAGAACAGGCCGCCGGCCACATCGTGGGTGAGCCGGAGCGTGGCCGCCAGCGCGGTGTCGGGGGTCAGGCCGTGGGTGGCCGTGTTGAGGTAGACGGTCTCGGGGGAGAAGCGCCGTCGTGCGGTGTCGAGCCGGGCACGGGTGGAATCGTCCATGCCCCTCATGCTCACAGTGCCCGAGAACCGGGTTCAAGGGCCGATCCGGTCGGGATTGGCCTCTGAAGGGGGGTGCCGCCGCGCGAGGGGTGTCCGTCGGGGGCCGGCGGGGTGAGGCGGGTCAGTTGCGGAACTTGGCCTGGGCGTCGGTGGAGCCGGCCATGAGCTTGTTGAGCAGCCGGACCAGTTCGCGACGTTCGTCGGGTTCCAGCGCGTCGGCCCAGGCGGATTCGCGGCGGTTGTGGGCGCGGAATCCGCCGAGGATGGCCCGGTAGCCCGCCTCGGTCAGGCTGAGCTGGAGGGCGCGGCGGTCGTGGACGGCGCGTTCGCGCAGGATGAGCCCGTCGCGTTCGAGCGTGTTGAGCAGCGCCGACAGCGCGGCCCGGCTCATACCGGAGATCTCGGCGGTGGTCTTGGCCTCCATGGGTCCGGCCAGCCACAGCGCGAAGATCACCCGGAATCCGGGCCAGGTGAGCCCGCGCGGGCGGTGGACGGTGGATTCCAGGTCGTAGATGACCATGCTGGTGGCCCGGTTGAGGGTCAGGACCATGCGCATGGCGTCGGCGTTGACGGAGGGCAGTTCCTGTTCGGCCTTCTGCACCGCGTAGTCGACGAACGACCAGAAGGTGAGGTCATGGGGGGGAGCGGTGTCATGGGTCACGGGACCAGGGTAATACCTGGGCTCCGGGCCGCGTTTACCGCTGTTTTCCTTTTTCCGTGCCCGTGTTGTTCAGGAGTGATGCCGGGTGAACGGATAGCGACGATCACGCGGGCGTCGCCTCTCGGGGGTCGGGTGGGAGTTGTGTGACGTTCCGTTCTCCATGCGTTGTCCGGTGTCGTTCCGCTGTCTTTTTCGGGTGATGTCGGAGCCTTTTCGGGCTGCGGTCCCGGGGGTGGGTGACCCGGGGTGGGTCGGCGGTGACGGTGCGCCGTCGGAGGGGAGGGCGGGGGAGACGGGCAGGTCGGAGGATGGGCGGTCGCGGTCGGAGGACGTAGAGTGTGATCTGTATCACCCATGAGATGGCTCTGCGCCTCTTGGTCGGGTGGCGCGGGGCACGTTATGGTGCGAATCATCAAACGTTTGATCAATTGGGCGGCGGCAGTCGCCCGCAGCGAGTGAAGGGGTCCCCACGACCATGGCAGCCAAGCCGTTCGCCTCGTCCGCCGATACCGAGGCCAAGCAGCAGACCCTGGAGGTCCTGGCCGACGGCGTCTACGCGCTCACGGCCGAAGGAGACCCCAACGTGGGCGCCATCGAGGGCGAGGACTTCCTCGTGGCGTTCGAGGCCATGGCCACCCCCACCGCGGCCCGCGAGTGGCTGGCCACGTTGCGCGAGCACACCGACAAGCCCGTCCGCTACCTCGTGCTCTCCCACTACCACGCGGTCCGCGTTCTGGGGGCCAGCGCCTTCGACGCCGAGATCGTCATCACCCACGAGAAGACCCACGAACTCATCCGCGAACGCGGCAAGGAGGACTGGGCCAGCGAGTTCGGCCGCATGCCCCGCCTGGCCAAGGACGCCGACTCCGTCCCCGGCCTCACCTGGCCCACCCAGACCTTCGCCGACCGCACCACCATCGACCTGGGCGGCGACCGCGGCGAACTCGTCCTGGAGTACTTCGGCCGCGGCCACACCGAGGGCGACATCGTCGCCTGGCTGCCCAAGCACGGGATCCTCTTCGCCGGCGACCTCGTCGAGGCCCAGGCCGCCCTCTACACCGGCGACGCCTTCCACAAGGACTGGGCCGGCGCCACCCTCGACAAGGTCAAGGCCCTGGGCGCCGAGATGCTCGTCGGCGGACGCGGCGCCGTCAGCCGCGGACGCGAGGAGGTCGACGCCGCCATCGAGCAGACCCGCGGCTTCCTCGACGTCATGATCCGCGAGGTCGGCGCCGTCCACGAACGCGGCGGCACCCTCAAGGAGGCCTTCGAGGCCACCCACGCCGCCCTCGTCGACGACTACGGCCACTGGCCCATCTTCGAGCACTGCCTGCCCTTCGACGTCTCCCGCCTGTGGGACGAGTTCTCCGGCATCGAGCGCCCCGTCATCTGGACCGCCGAACGCGACCGCGAGGTCTGGGACCTGCTCCAGGGCTGACGCTCCCCGGCGGCGGGGAACCCTCTCCGGAGGGCCCTTCCCGTCGCCCCGCGCCGTCCGCCCCGGCGGTGCTCCGCGCGCCCGCCGGGGCCCACCGACCCCGGGCCCCACGGCCCGACACAGCCACCGACGACCATCGCCCCCCGGGGCGCCGACGCCCAGGAGCCGACATGCGACCTCCCGCTCCACGCCCTCCCGCCGACACCTCCGCCGAGCCCGTCCTGGTGCTCGGCGCGGGCCCCGTCGGCCAGACCGCGGCCCTGCTGCTGGCCCGGCGCGGCGTCCCCGTCCGCATCGTCGACTCCCGCCCCGAACGCGACGCCATCGGCTCCAAGGCCATCTGCCAGCAGCGCGACGTCCTGGACGTGTGGGACTGGGTGGGCGCCGGCGAGGTCGCCGAGGAGGGCCTCACCTGGGACACCGCCCGCACCTTCTACCGCGACAGCGAGCTGTTCAGCGTCCGCCTCGCCGACCCGGGCGCCTCCCCCCTGCCGCCCTTCGTCAACATCTCCCAGTCCCGCACCGAGGAGATCCTCGACCGCCGCCTCGTCGAGGCCGGCGTCCACATCTCCTGGGACCACACCGTCACCGACCTGGTCCAGGACGAGCACGGCGTCACCGTCACCTGCGACACCCCCACCGGGCCCGTCCGCCTGAGCGGCACCCACGCCCTGTCCTGCCTGGGCGCCCACGGCGGCGTCGTCCGCCGCGCCCTGGGCCTGACCTTCGACGGCACCAGCTTCGAGGACCGCTTCCTCATCTGCGACATCCGCGCCGACCTCGGTGAGTGGGCCCGCGAACGCCGCTTCTACTTCGACCCCGAGTGGAACCCCGGCCGTCAGGTCCTCATCCACCCCTGCCCCGACTCGGTGTTCCGCATCGACTGGCAGGTCCCCGCCGACTTCGACCTGGACGCCGAGGAGACCAGCGGCCGACTCGACGCCCGCATCCGACAGATCATCGGCGACGAGCCCTACGAGATCGTCTGGCACTCGGTGTACCGGTTCCACACCCGCGTCGTGGACCGCATGCGCTCCGGCCGCGTCCTCCTGGTCGGTGACAACGCCCACCTGGTCGCCCCCTTCGGCGCCCGGGGCCTCAACTCCGGCGTCCAGGACGCCGAGAACGCCGCCTGGAAGATCGCCTACGTCCGCGCCGGCTGGGCCGACGAGGAGTTCCTGGAGACCTACCACACCGAGCGCCACGCGGCCGCCCTGGAGAACGCCGACGTCACCAGCGCCACCATGCGCTTCCTCGTCCCCCAGGACGAGACCGAGCACACCACCCGCCTCACCGTCCTGGAACGCGCCCTCACCGAGGAGGACGCCCGCGCCCACGTCGACTCCGGCCGCCTCGCCGAACCCTTCTGGTACGTCGACTCCGCGCTCACCACCCCCTGCCCGGACCGGCCCTTCGGCGGGCGCCCGCCCCGCGGCCGGGCTCCCGCCCCCTGCCCCGGTGTCATCGCCCCCGACGCCCCCGTGGACCTGCCCGGCGAGGACGCCCCCGCCCGGTTGCGCCCCCTGCTCCGCGAAGGCATCACCCTGCTGCTGGGTCCCGCCCCCGCCGGGACCGACCCCGCCGGGCTGCGCGAGCGCGCCCTGGCCGCCGCGCTGGAGGCCACCGACGCCCCCGTCGCCGCGTTCCACCTCACCGACATCGACGCCACCGGCGCGCTCACCGAGGCCCTGGCCGGCGACCCCGGGCAGGTGTGGATCCTGCGACCCGACGCCCACATCGCCGCCGTCGTCGGCGCGGACGACCCCGCGACCGTCACCGCCGCCGTGCGCACCTGCGTGGGACGGACGACCGCCCCGGCCGGCGAACGTCCCGCACCGACCCTCTGACCACCGACGCCCACAAGCCGAAGGACACGTCATGGCCTACTACCGCCAGGTCGGCGAGGTGCCCCGCACCCGCCACACCCAGCACCGCACGCCCGAGGGCGGCCTCTACTACGAGGAGCTGATGGGGGAGGAGGGCTTCTCCGCCGACTCCTCCCTGCTCTACCACCGCGCCATCCCGTCGGCCATCGTCGACGCCGCCGAGTGGGAGGTCCCCGACCAGGGCCGCACCCGCAACGCGCCCATGGTGCCGCGCCACCTCAGGCTCCACTCGCTCTTCGGCGACCAGGAGTGGAAGGCCGCCGACGTCGTGGAGTCGCGCCGCCTCGTGCTGGGCAACGACGACGTGCGCATCTCCTACGTCGTGGCCGGTGCGCCCTCGCGGCTCTACCGCAACGGCATCGGCGACGAGTGCGTCTACGTGGAGTCCGGGAGCGCCCGCGTGGAGACCGTGTTCGGCCTGTTGGAGGTCGGCCGCGGCGACTACGTGATCCTGCCGCGCGCGACCACCCACCGCTGGGTGCCCACCGGCGACGAACCGCTGCGCGCCTACGTGGTCGAGGCCAACAGCCACATCGCCCCGCCCAAGCGCTACCTGTCCCGGTACGGCCAGCTCCTGGAGCACGCCCCCTACTGCGAACGCGACCTGCGCGGCCCCTCCGAGCCGCTCCTGGCCGAGGGCCAGAACGTCGACGTGCTCATCAAGCACCGCGGCGACGGACCCGGCGGCATCTCCGGAACCCGCTACACCTACCCCACGCACCCGTTCGACGTGGTCGGCTGGGACGGGTGCCTGTACCCGTACGCCTTCAACATCGACGACTTCCAGCCCATCACCGGCCGCGTCCACCAGCCGCCGCCCGTGCACCAGGTGTTCGAGGGCCACAACTTCGTCATCTGCAACTTCGTACCGCGCAAGGTGGACTACCACCCCGGCGCCATCCCGGTGCCCTACTACCACTCCAACGTGGACTCCGACGAGGTCATGTTCTACTGCGGGGGCGACTACGAGGCCCGCAAGGGCTCCGGGATCGGCCAGGGCTCCATCTCCCTGCACCCCGGCGGCCACTCCCACGGCCCCCAGCCCGGCGCCTACGAGCGCAGCATCGGCGCGGAGGCCTTCGACGAACTCGCCGTCATGGTCGACACCTTCCGCCCCCTCGACCTGGGCGAGGGCGGCATCGCCTCCGACGACGGCACCTACGCCTGGACCTGGGCCGGAGGGAGGCGCCGATCATGAGCGACGTCCTGTACCGCGCGCTGTTCGACGACGCGGCCCTGTTCCCGCCCGGCAACGCACCCATGGGCGAGGCACTGCCCGCCCACCGCGGGCACCGGGCCTCGGCGCGGGCGCGCCACGTCGGACCCTTCCTGGTCTCCGACGCCCGGGTCGGGGAACTGCGCGCGGTGCTCTCCCGCGAGGACGGCGATCACCCGCCGCTGGAGGTCGTGGTCACCGTCCCCGGCGGGGCCGGCGGGGTCGCGGCCGCCGTCGGTAACGTCCTGGCCGACCCGGTACTGCGCCTCAAGGGCCTGGAGGTCGCGGCGTCTCCGGGCGGGACCGCCGACGTCACCGCCGCGCTGGACGCCCACCTGCCCGACGACGTCGAAGGGTACGTGGAGGTCTCCCGCGAGGGCGGGGCCGAGGGGATCCGCGCCGATCTGGCGGCGCTCGCCGGGGCCGGGCGCAACGCCAAGTTCCGCACCGGTGGGACGACCGCCGACGCCCACCCCACCGAGACCGAACTGGCCGGGACCCTGTACACCGCCGTCGAACTCGGAACGCCCTTCAAGTGCACCGCCGGACTGCACCACGCCGTCCGGCACACCACCGTCCAGGGGTTCGAACAGCACGGGTTCCTCAACGTGCTGCTGGCCACCGACACCCTCCTCAAGGGGGGAACGGCCCAGGACGCCGCCGCGACCCTCGCCGACCGGGACGGGCGTGCCCTGGCCGCCCGCGCCGGCGGGCTCACCGACGCCGAGGCGGAGGCGGTCCGCGCCGGGTTCCGGTCCTTCGGCACGTGCAGCGTCACCGAACCCCTGGAGGACCTCATCGTCCTCGGGGCGCTCACCTTCTGACCACCGTCCGACCACCGTCCGGGGCGGGGCCGGGACGACGGCCCCACCCCGGATCCGCACGCAGAAAGCACATCCCATGCCCGACAGCTGGATCGATCCGTCCCCGGACACCGGGTTCGACCTGAACACCCTGCCCTACGGGGTCTTCGACGTCGGCGGAGATGAGGGGGCCGGCACCCGCGTCGGCACCGCCATCGGCCCCCACGTCCTCGACCTCGGCGCCGCCGCCCGCGCCGTGGGCTCGCCCCACGCCGACGTGCTCGGCGCCCCGAACCTCGACGCGCTGCTGGCCGCCGGCCGCCCCGTGTGGGAACGGGTGCGCGCCGAGCTGGTGGAGTGGCTCACCGACCCCGCACACGAGGCGGCCGTGCGCCCCCACCTGGTGGACCGGGACGCGGTGCGGCTGCACCTGCCGTTCACCGTCGCCGACTACGTCGACTTCTACGCCTCCGAGCACCACGCCACGAACGTGGGCCGGATCTTCCGGCCCGACCAGGAGCCGCTCACCCCGAACTGGAAGCACCTGCCCATCGGTTACCACGGGCGGTCCGGGACCATCGTGGTGTCGGGCACCGACATCGTCCGGCCCACCGGGCAGCGCAAGCCGCCCACCGAGCCCGTCCCGGTGTTCGGCCCGTCGGCGCGCCTGGACATCGAGGCCGAGGTCGGGTTCGTGGTCGGCACCCCCAGCGCGATGGGGGAGCGGGTCGGCGTGGACGACTTCGCCGACCACGTGTTCGGGGTGTTCCTGCTCAACGACTGGTCCTCGCGCGACCTCCAGGCGTGGGAGTACGTTCCCCTGGGGCCGTTCCTGGGCAAGTCGTTCGCCACGTCGGTCTCGCCGTGGGTCGTGCCGCTGGGCGCGCTGGAGGCGGCCCGGGTGGACCAGCCCGTCCAGGACCCCGAGCCGCTGCCCTATCTGAGGGGCGAGCGGCCGTGGGGGCTGGACCTGCGGCTGGAGGTGCGGCTCAACGGGCACGTGGTGTCGCGGCCGCCGTTCGCGCAGATGTACTGGACGGCGGCGCAGCAGCTCGCCCACATGACCGTCAACGGGGCGTCGCTGCGCACCGGCGACGTGTACGCGTCGGGGACGGTGAGCGGACCCGAGGTGGGACAGCGGGGCTGTTTCCTGGAGTTGAGCTGGAGCGGCGAGGAGCCGATCCGGCTGCCGGACGGCACCGAACGCACCTTCCTGGAGGACGGGGACGAGGTCACCATCACGGCGACCGCGCCGGGCGCGCACGGGGGGACCGTCCACTTCGGCGAGGTCACCGGGCGCATCCTGCCCGCGAGGTAGGAACGGGCCCGGCGACCATCGGGCCCGGTCGGGTGGGGTGGGTTCCGGGGATCGTCGCGACACGACCGGCGGTCGCCTGCGGTCGGGCGCACGTCCGGAACACCCCGGTCGGGCGCCCGCCGTGGGCGTTCCCGAGTCGGGGTGGCGCCGACCGTCGGTGGGCCCCGAGGGCGCGTCCGGCTTTTGTCGTGGGTGGGGAACGCGGGGATCCGCCCCGGGGTCCGGGCGGGCCCGGAGGGCGAGGGCGTCTCAGGGGGCAGGACGTCCCCATGAACGTGGGATCGGAAGAGGGACCGCTCACGGCGGCGGGCGCGCACGTGTACGCGGCGGCCGACCTCGAAGAGCGCAACACCGCCTACGAGGTGGCGGAGTACGCGCCGGGGTACCCGCTCGTCGGTGACGACAGCGGCGGGCGGGGCCTCCCGAAGCGGACGGGGGACCCGGTGTCTCCGGTGTTCGCCTCGGGCCTGGGGGACCTCGCCCCGGAGGGTTTCGAGACCGTCGCCTCGGACGCGCGGACCCGGATCTCCGGGCTCGCCCCCTGAGCGAGACCGAGGCGAATCCTATTCCATGGCGGCGCGGGAAAAGATCTCCGCACCGAGGCGGTGCGGAGAGATAAACGCTGTTGATGTATCCGGACGGCCTGATCCGGTGTCGTTTCCGAGAACGCCGGATGGTGAATTCCCGGCCTTCGGGGACGATTTCCCTCGTCGATCCCGGTGGGGAATCGTTCGCAACAGAACGCCTCGCCTCCAAGGTTTACCGAAGATCGTCCGTTGATCCCACGTATTCTCTGTGGCGCATTTCACGCATTTTTTGGGGAACTGGGTTCCACGGGGGTTGGCGGCCGTAAAGGTATTCTGATTTTACCCGGGGGTTCTTTGGGGGAAGAGTCATAGTCGCGGCGTGATTTTTCGATCACCCGGTGCTATGTTCCTTTTTCGGGCGGCATTGATCGACGAAATGCGCCATCCGAACACGCTTTCCGGAACATCGGTGTCCGCCCTTCGACCCCCCGGCCCAGGCGACCCCCGAACAGGACCGCACGATCATGAGCAGAACGACTTCCGCCCTGACCCGCAAAGCCCTCGGGAACGCCTCCCCCGGGCGGTTCGCCGCCCGCCTCATCGGAGTCCGCAAGTCCCACCGCGCCCCCGGCGGACCGGCGGTGGAGGCCCTGCGCGGAGTCGACCTGGCCGTGCCCACGGGCACCATGGTCGCCGTCATCGGACCCTCCGGCGCCGGCAAGTCCACCCTGCTCCACTGCGCCTCCGGCCTCACCCCCGCCGACTCCGGCGGGATCCACATCGGCGAGACCTCCCTGACGACGCTCAACGAACGCGCGCTGACCCGACTGCGCCGCGACCGGATCGGCCTCCTCCTGCCCGGATTCGACCTCGTCCCCGCACTCACCGTCCGGGAGAACATCACCCTCCCCATCGACCTGGCCGGACGCGGACGCGTCGACGCCGTGTGGTCGAACCGCGTCATCACCGCCTTCGGACCGGCGAACCGACTCGACCGTCGCCCCCGGGAACTCACCCCGGGCGAGCGGCGCCGCGCGGCCTGCGCACGGGCCCTCATCGGCCGCCCCGAGATCCTCATCGCCGACGAACCCACCGCCGGACTGGACACCCGGGCCGCGGACGAGGTCCTCGCCCTCCTGCGTCTGGCCGTCTCCGACATGGGCCGGACGGTGCTCACGGCCACCCGCGACCCCTACGTCGCCTCCCGTGCCGACATCGTCGTCTTCCTGGGGGACGGCCGGGTCCTCGACCGGCTCTCCGCGCCCGACCAGCACGAGGTCCTGCTGCGGATGCGTCGGTCCGAGAGCGCCGCCCCCGCCCGTCACCGCCGGGCGGAGCGGTGATCGCCCCGATCGCCGCGCTGCGCGGCCTCCGCGCCCAGGGGACGGCCACGGTCTCCGCCGTGGTCGTGGCGGCGCTCACCACGGCCTGTGTCGTCGCGGCGCTCGCCGTCGGTACCGGCGTGCAACGCGGAGCGGACGCGTTCGTCGAGAAGGCCGACCACGACATCACGGTGATCGTCGGACCCGGAGCCGGGGCCACCCCCGACAGCATCGAGGTGGAACTGGCCCGGCGGATCTCCCGCATGGACGGTGTCGCCGAGGTGTACCCGATGGTGTCCGCGCCCGTCGAGCTCTTCGACTACGACGGACGTCGCCTCGGCGACACCGACCGGTACCGCGACGCCGTCTCCTGGCACGACCGCGCCGGAGCCCCCTACACCTTCACCGCCGGCGAGGCGCCCGAACGCAGAGGCGAGGTGGCCCTGCCGAGCCCCGTCGTGGAGGCCTCCGGAGTCCTGATCGGCGACTCCGTCCTCATGCGGGTCGGCGACCGCGAGAACTGGCTCACCGTCACGGGGTCCTTCCAGGAGGTCGGGGGAACCGGGCCCGACGACACCACCGGAGCGCTGCTCAGCGCCTCCAACGCCCGCAACCTGCTGACCGGCACACCCACCCGCGCGGACCGGCTCCTCGTCGCGGGGGAACCGGGTGTGGACGAGCGGGCCCTCGCCGACACCATCGTCACCGGCCTCGCCCAAGCGACGGGAGAGCCCGACGAGGGCGCTGCGATGGCCGTCGGCGGCGCGGACGGGGAGGTCGCGGTCGTCCCCATGGAACGCCTTCGTCAGGAAAGGGCGGCACGACTGGGGGACCGGGCGGCCCTGGCCCACACGGCCCTGATCGCGGCGGCCGCCACCGCCCTGGCCGTCGGCGGCACACTGCTCGCCGCGATCGCCTCCCGCGCCGCGCACCGGCGCGCCCGGGAGTTCGCCCTGCTGCGCTCCGTCGGGGCCGGCGCCGACCGGATCCGGCGGATCCTCCTGACCGAGGCCCTCATCGTGGGATCCCTCGGCTCCCTCCTCGGGGTCCCGGCCGGCATCCTCCTTGCCGGATACGGAGCGGGACCGATGGAGGCGCTCGGGGCGGGCGCGTTCGCGGGGGCCCCGGTCTTCGGACCGCTCGTCATCACCGCGGGGGCGATGACGGGTCCGGTCCTCGCCGCGGCGTCCGCCCACCGTTCCCGGCGCCGGGCGGCCCGGACACCCCCGGTGCCGGTCGCCGACGCCGCCGCGGTCCCCGGGTCGGCGCACGTCAACGCGGTGGCGGGAACCCTCCTGATCGTCTCGGGCGGCGCCGCCATCGTCCACGGACTGCTCGGCGACGGC
Organism: Nocardiopsis sp. N85; assembly: GCF_028882275.1. Taxonomy (GTDB): domain Bacteria; phylum Actinomycetota; class Actinomycetes; order Streptosporangiales; family Streptosporangiaceae; genus Nocardiopsis; species Nocardiopsis lambiniae. The sequence continues at coordinate 88,231 of NZ_JARBUT010000010.1, read as the reverse complement.
CCCTCCGCGCTGCCCGCCGCGATCGGCGGCGCCGCCGCCGTGCTCCTGGGGGTCGTGGTCATCGTCCCCCTGGTCTGCGCGCCGGTGCTGCGCGTGCTCTTCGCGCCGGTCGTCGCCGTGACCGGGGTGCCGGGGCGGGTGGCCCGGGCCAACGCCCTCGACGACCCCCGGCGCGCCGTCGCCGCCATCGCCGCGCTCATGATCGGGGCGGGTGCGGTCGTCCTGCTCGGCACACTCGACCGGTCGGCGCAGGCCTCCCACGCCGATCGCATCGCCCACGGGATCGGCACCGACCACCTCGTCCGCTCCCAGGACACGTCGCTGCCGCTGCCCACGGCGCTCCTGGCCGGTATCGAGGAGGCCGAAGCGGTGGACCGGGTCGTGCCCGTCGCCACCACCGGCATCGAGGTGCACGGCGAACCGGGCGTCCTGGCGGTCGCCGACACCGAGGGGCTCGCCGAGGCCCTCGGTTGGACCCTCCAGGAAGGGAGCGCCCGACACGGCAAGGGCGAGGTCCTGGTCGACGGAGCGGTCGCCGCCCGGGAGGGGTGGGAGGTCGGAGACCGCCTGGAGGCGACCTTCGCCGGCGGGTCGTGGACGGAACTGACCATCGCGGGGATCCATCGGGCGAACCCGTTGCTGGGAGCGGACTACCTGATGTCCGACACGGCGTTCGAGCGCTCGGCCGCGGGCGCCTCGGAGCCGGTGACGGCGTCGGTCCACGTGATCGCGGGAACGGACGGGGCCGAGGCGGGCGGAGAGGCGCTGGCCGAGGCGGTGCGGGAGGTCGAAGGTGTGGTGCTGCTGGACCGGGACGCGATCGCGAGGGAGGGGGAACGGTGGTCGGCCGAGCGCGCCGCGCTGGTCCGGTGGGCGCTGGTGCCGGCCGTCGCGCTCGCACTCGTGGCGACCGCCGCGTTGCTCTCCCGATCGGTGCGCGAACGGGCGGGGGAGTTCCGGACGCTCCGGGCGGCGGGGATGTTCCGGGGACAGACCGGGCGGGTGGTGCTGCTGGAGACGGTCGTGATCTCGGCGTTCGGCGGGGCCATGGGGGTCCTCACGGGCGTGCTCCTCGCGTCCGTGGTGCAGGGCGCGCTGGAAGGGCGGGGGATGACGGTGCTGGCGGTCCCCTACGGGCTGCTGGGGGCGGTGATCGCGCTCGCCCCGGTGGCGGGCGCCCTGGCCGCCCTCGTCCCGGCCCGCGACGCCGCCCGCACCGACCCCGCGCCCGCCCCGGAGACCCGGTGAGGGCACGCGCGGTGGGCCCCGCCCCACGCCGGAAGCCCGGTGAGGGCGAACGCTGTGAGCCCCGCTCCGGGAACCCGATGAGGGCACGCGCGGTGGGCCCTCGCCACCGACAGCCGGGGAACGGCGCTTCGCGTTCCCCCGTTCGTCGGTGGCGGGGGAGATGATCGCCGTATCCCTGCGGGCCTCACCGGGACGGCCCCGCGCAGTGCGAGGAGCGGCGCATGACATCACCTTCCCCTCCGGTACCGGGACATCACCGATGACCGGGCGCGCGGACCCGTGGCCGCTGATCCACGAGGAACGCCGGGCGCTGGCGGAGGACCTGTCGACGATGTCCGAGGAGCGCTGGACGACGCCGTCCCTGTGCGCGGGCCTGACGGTACGCGAGGTGCTCGCCCACCTGACGGTGTCGGGGAGCCTCAACGGGTTCCGGTGGTTCGCCGGAGTCGTCCGCCGCCGATTCGACTTCGACGCCCAGGTCGCGATGCGCCTGGCGGAGCAGATGGGCGATTCCGGCGCGGACACCCTCGCGCGCTTCCGTTCGGTCGTGACGAGCACGACGTCGCCTCCCCTGCCGAAGCCGGCCCTTCTGGGGGAGGTGATCGTGCACGGAGAGGACATCAGGCGGCCCCTGGGCATCAAAGGAGACCGGCCGATCGACGCCCTGACCCGGGTGGCGGAGTACTACCGGGGGTCGGACCAGGTCGTCGTCGCCAGGACCCGGGTGCGCGGGTTGCGGCTCCAGGCCACCGACGGGCCGTTCTCCGGGGGCGAGGGGCCGCTCGTGTCGGGGAGCACGCTCGCCCTGATCATGGCGATGACGGGCCGGGCCGATCACCTCGACGAACTCACCGGCGAGGGCGTGGAGGTCCTGCGCGGCCGCATGGACGGATGACCCGGGGCACGGGCTCCGGGCCGACCGAGGGGTCGCCCGCCGACGAGACGACGCGCCGTGGCCGCCCGATCCGGTGGCCACGGCCGCCTCCCGGGTACCGAGCCCTGCGGCGTCGCCGATCACGGTGACGCCGCACCGGGCGGCGGTCCCGGCCGTACCCGGACGTCCGCGCACCCCGACGGTCGTGTCGCCCCCGGGCCGCGCCGCCGGTCACGCCTGCGCGGGCACCACGCCGAGCTGACGCATCACCGCCAGGTTGTCGTTGTAGTCGTGCTCGCGGTAGATCAGGCCGTCGCGGACCTCGATCACGTTGCAGTACTCCATGCTGATACGCCTGCCCGTCGCCGGGACGCCGAAGAGGGTTCCGGTGTGCGTGGCGATGACGGTCGCCTCCATCACGCACACGTCGCCGAGTTCGAGCTGGCGGTGGATGTCGAACTCCATGTCCGGGAACGCGGACGAGTACACGCGGACCTTCTCGACGGAGCCGTCCACGCCGTGCGTGACGCCCTCCTCGTCGACGAACTCGTACTCGGTGTGGAAGAGGGCGCGGACCGCGTCCACGTCCCCTGACCGGATGGCGTCGAAGTACGCGCGCTGGATGTCGGCGGCCATGCCCATGGAACTCTCCTCCTTCTACGACGGTGAAGGAACCTGACCCTCGATCGTCGCACAAGGTCGAACATCGAAGCAGGTCATGGCCTCTTTCGGCCATCTCCGGGCGACGCGCTCCAGGATGTTCTCCCCGGAGCGCGGACGGGAGGGGCGGGGAACGATCCCGGTCCGGCCTCGAAACGAACGACCGGCGGGCCGTGAGCCCCGCACACGCGGGGCGGTTCGGAGAGGATCCGTCCCGCCGTCCTCCGAGGCCGGGTGTTCCTCCCTCAACCCCAGGTCAGAGCCACGATGATCGGTGAGCCGACGAGGCAGCCCCAGCGGATCGCGTTCTCCACCATGCTCTCCCCGGTGCGGAACGGGGCCGGCGAGTGGAACATCCACCACCTCTTGCCCCGCACCGTGAACGGCCAGGCGAGCGGCACGCCGCTCTTCGTCAGCCAGTCCCCGAGAAGGTGCGTCAAGGCGCCGATGCCCACCGTCAGACCGACCAGCCAGGGGGCGCCGCCCTCCGACACCACGGCGGCCCCGGCGAAGACCAGGGCGACGACGGAGGCGGTCAAAGACCTTCTCCGCCGCGACCCCACCCACGTCATGGGCCGGATCAACGTTCCCAGCCCCAAGGCGGAGAGGGCGAACACCACCAGCCCCGTGCCGAACGGCGCGCTCGCGGACACGCCCCACGCGAGCAGCCCGAACACGAGCACGGCGGGAAGGGTGTGGGTGAGGTGACGGTGACCGCCGTCCCTGCCGGCCTTGAGCTCCCCCGGCGTGCCGGTCGCCCGGTACACGCGTTGGGACACGGACCGCAGCAGCCGCGACACGCCCTCCGTCACCGGCCCCAGCGACCTGCCCGCCGTGCTCCCCGGTTCGTCGAGGTCGGGGAGCAGCGCCGCACCGGCGCCGACCGCGGCGCACACCAGCACGTCCCACTCGTGGGAGCCGAACACGAGACCGGCCATCACCCCCGTCGACAACCCGGTGGCGGCATGGCTGGTGCCCATCATCGGCGACTCCAGGGACAGGGGGCGGCGGGACGCGGGGGAGCGTCCCCGGTTCCTCTCGGACACCCGGTACCGCTCCGCCCACGCCGACGAACATGCCATGCGGCACGGACATCCCCGGAACCGGGTCCCCTTCACGGGCGCGTTCCGTCCGCCCGGAGGCGGGGCGGGGCCGTGCGGTGGAGGGTCGGCGTGCGCGGCGGTTCGTCGGCGGTCCCCGAGGAGGCGGGACCGGGACGCGCTCTCGGCGCGGCGCCCCGCCGTCGTGATCCCCCTCGCCGCCGCACGGCGGCATCGCCGTGACGCCGTGCGACGCCACCGAAGTCCTGTCACACCGCTACGGGCGCGCCCCCGGTCGGAGCACGCCCGTAGCGGTCTCGTGCCGGTGGGGAGGCCGCCCCACCGGTCGCCCGTGTCAGACCAGCGGTCCGCAGGCCGCCGGGTTGGTGGCCTCCATGGGAAGGTTCGGGTCCAGGTCACTGGGGCCCAGCACGTCGCCGTAGGTGCCGTCGCCGTCGTAGTCGATGCCGTGGATGACGACCACGGCGTTGCCCGCGCGCACGGCGTCCGCCGCGGCCTGCGACAGTTCGAAGGTCCTGTCGTAGTCGATCATGCCGTCGGGGGCCGTCGGGAACCTGTCGATGGCCAGCGCGCTGGCGGCGGAGGTGTCGCCCTCGGTGGTGATGGAGGTCTCCACCCCGCCGTATGCCTCCAGCCCGTCCAGGGTGCTCAGGGCGCGCTTACCGTTGTGGATGCCCGCGTCGTAGTCGGTGGGGCACTCACCGCGACCACCGATGTGGATGTGCTGGGCGTGCGGGTGGTCGGCCAGCACGTCGTCCACGGTGATCCGGACGTGAGCGGTGGTGTCGTCCAGCCAGATGGTGGCCGTGCCCGAGGCCTGCGACCGGTTGACGGTGACGGGCGCCAAATCGGCGGTGTACTTCTCCATCCCCGGGTAGCCCGGAACGTCGTCGGCGTGAGCGCCCACGGCGCTCAACGGAATCAGGACGGCGGTGGCCAGGGCGGCGCAGGTGGTCGCTCGACGGATCTGCACGATGTTCCTCTCTCGATGGACAGAGGGGGCTGACCACAACATAACATCACTCTAAGTAATAACATTAAAACTTTCAGTGATCATGAATTCGTGTCGGTCGATCCGTCCACCGGCGGGAGCGAGCAATGCGCCCCCTCCCCTTGCCGGACGACGCCGGGATGATCCAGGTGTTCGCGACACCTCGTGCTGACGGTGCCCCTCCTGTCCCCCGGGTCGGCCGCATCGCCTTCCACCCGGTCGCGGCCCGCGTCAACGAGGGCCGTCAGAGCGGGTCGAGGCGGGCCTTGAGCAGGCAGAACTCGTTGCCCTCGGGATCGGCGAGGACGTGCCAGGACTCTTCCCCGGTCTGACCGATGTCGATGGGTCTGGCCCCGGCGGCCAAGAGGCGTTCGCGCTCGGCGTCCTGATCGCGGTCGGTGGCGTTGACGTCGATGTGGAGCCGGAGTCCCTCCTTCTTCGGCTCGTCGTTGCGGCTCAGGATGATCGTCGGCTGCGGGCCGCCGAACCCTTCGCGCGGCCCGATCTCGACGGCGTCCTCCTCGCGATCGAGGACGACGAAGTCCAGGACCTCGCACCAGAACCGCGCCAGCGCCTCGGGATCGTGGCATTCGAGCACGAGTTCACTGATACGGCATGCCATGGAAGCGACCTGCTCTCAACGTGGGGACCGGCGGGATGCCCGCACGCGGATCCTCGTGGGTTCCCGCGGCGAGAACACCCTCGGGACCGTAACGGGCGGAGTGAGCGGGGGCAAGGAGATTTCGGGCCCTGGGCCGGGACCGCCCCGCCGGGCGGGGCGGCCGACCCTAGGACGCCTCGGCGACCTCCACCGGCAGCGGATCCGCGCCGATGAGGTTCGCCAGCGTCACCACGTCGTCCCGGGTGAAGTCGCCGCTGATGACCGTGGCCCCGCTCGTGAGACCGGTTTCGCAGGCCACGTCGGGGCCGACCTCCGGAGCGGAGACCACCTCCCCGTCCACCACGATCGCGATGCGGCGCCCCGGGTCGCCGGGAGGGAGGCACGCCGCCTCACCCGTCACCCGCGCCCATTCCCCGGCGCCCTCGTCGGTGAACTCCACGAGCACCTCCCATTGCGAGAAGGACGCGTTGAACTCGGCGGTGGTGGACTCGACCCGCTCATTGCCGAGCCGAGCCGGGCCAAGGCGCAACCGTTCGGACGAATCCGGGGCGGCCAGGACCGGCTCGTCCGCGGAAGGCGGTTCGGCCGACTCGTCGACCACGCCCGACACCGGGTGGATCGTCATCGCCCCGGGGCGTTCCATGAGGGCGACCGCCTCGGCGGTGTCCACGTCGGGCGGCAGCTCGACGGTGACGGTCCCGGGCCCCGGGGTGATCGCCGGTTCACCGTGCCCCATACCGGCGATGCGCCGCCCGAGGATCTCCACCACCCGGTCCATCTCCGCCGAGTCGGCCGCGACCTCCCCGCCTCCGACACGGAGTTCGACGGTCTCGCCGCCTCCGGGCCCGCCCGACCACAGCACCCAGCCGACCACGCCGCCCGCGACGAGGAGGAGGACCAGGCCCGCGCCCACGACGAGGTGGAGCCGGGTGCGTGGGCGCGGCGAGGGGGTCCGCTCGGGGTGACGCGCGGGCGGCGGTACGGAGTGGGGGTCCACGGGGGTCCTCTTCCTCGGGGGGACGGGGGTGCGTCCAGCCTTCCAGAACCCTCGAACACGCGACAGCCCGCAGGAGTGCGTCGAACACGCGAGCCCTTCGCACAGGGCGATGCGGGGCCGGTCGGGACGGACCGACGACGCGCGACGGTGGGCTTTCCGGCTCCCGGAGCGCACAGGCGTCGGCGGTCCTCGACATCGCCCGTACGGACGGTCGGCCAGATGGCCCCTGTGCCGAACGCGTGGTCGGCCCTACCCGCCCCGAGTACCCCGGGCGGGGCCCCCGTGCACCGTGCCGGCCGGCGGGAGGCCCGAGAGCGAGGGCGCCCCCCCGGCCGCGCGTCCTTCCCGGTGGGCCGGATCCCTACACGTACTTTCCGAGGGTGTCGGCCTCGCGCCGGAGCCGATCCGCCGCGTCGTGCCTGCCGTGGGCGTCGTAGCGGTCGGCCTCGGCGACGCGGTCCGTGATCTGCTCTCGCAGGAGGGACCGGACCTCCTCGGCGGACAGGGTGCGGCGTTCCGCTTCGGTCGAGCCGACGCCGACCCGGGTGCCGGCGACGTGTTCGCTCGACGCGCCGCCGTCCGTGTGCGCGGGCGCCGTGATCGCCTCGGCGTTCTCGATGGCGGCGATGGCGGTGCGCAGCGCTGAGACGGTCTCGGGCTCACGGGCTTTCATCGCGGCGACGAGGTCGGTGCGCATCATCGAGCGCAGCGCCTGCGCGTCGTGGGGCGGTCGGGACATGGGTGTCGTGTTCATGATAGTGAAAAGTATGCTAAACATCCCTGTTTTGCAAGAATATAAAGAAGCATGAGGATTTTTAGGGAGTGTGTCGATTGGATGTGGCGAGGTGGGGGCCGGTCGCCGGTGCACGAGGTGCAAGCCGACGTGGCCGTGTTCGGGGTGGGTGAAGCCCCCGGTCGGGGGCCCCGACACCTCGCATCCGAGCGCACCGGTACAGCCGCACCGCCTGCGGGTCGGTCTCCACGACGGCGTTGAACCGTACGGCCCGGGAACCCTCCGCGCGCCCGCTCCCCGGCCCCGCCGGGCGGGGTCGATCATGTGGCTCGCGCTCACGATGTGAGCGTCGGCGTCCTGCTCGCCTCCCCGTCCGGCGATCGTTCTCCGACCGCGCGGCTGGCCCACGCATCGGCCGCCCACCGGGCGGGAACCCCCTACGCTCGGGCCGGACAGGGTGGGGCGTACCCTGCACGGACAAGGGAGGCGCGAGCCCCGCGCACGCGGAGGCCGGCCGACCACCGCGACCGCTCCAGGAGGCGCACGACGTGGCCGAGCAGTACACCACCGTCCCCCGCACCGTCACCGCCGCCCAGTGGCACCCGACCGACCGGGCCGCCGCCGCGGACGTCGTCGAGTTGGCGTACGGCGCGGGCTCCAAGACCCGCGAGAAGAGCGATGGACGACTGGTCGTCACCACGGGCTGGAAGTCGATCACCTTGCAGACGGGGGATTGGCTGGTCCACGACGGCGATCTGCTGGAGCGGTACACCGACGAGGGGTTCCGCGCGGAGTTCCGGCTCCGGCGGTCGCCCGACGGAGCCCGGAACGAGGTGCACGGCGACGTCGCCGGGACCCTCTTCCAGACCGGCGGCGACGTCCAGGGGGACATCAATTTCTCCTGACGACCCCCGTGTGGCCTTCCCGCAGGTGCGCCTTCGGCACGCGCTTCACCGCTCTACCGCGGTCACCGCGTGTCCGGGCACGGAGGGCCATCCCGTCGACACCACCGATTCTTCTTCCGCGACCCGGGAGCGGGTCGGTCCCGCGCCCGCGCCCGCGCGCGATGTGGTCGCCCTGGTGTTCCAGGACGACGTCACGGTCGGGAAGTTCGACGCGGAAACGGCCGCTGATGAGCACCGGGAGAGCCGTCCGTTGTTCGCCCCTGACCCACTGCGCCCTGGTCTCCGCACGCCGGTGGACGCCCCACCCGATCTCCACGGCCTCACCGTGACGAGGGCCGTCGCGTCTTTGAAGTGGCCGAGCAGCCACCCTCGGTCCAGCACCGCGTCCTGGCCCGCGTTTCCCCCGTGTACACCCTCGTTCACACAGCCGCACGCCAACAGTCGCCCGGCTCCCGGGGAAGGCGGGCCTCCTGCGCACCCGAGTCCTCCACCCCATCCGAGCGGCGGACCGTCACCGCACCACGAGATCGGTGCCGGCACCCGTCACCGTGCTCGTCAACGGGTGTCGTGTCGGTCAGGGGCGCGTCCATGACCTCGTGGACGAGCGACGATCCCGGCCGGACCGGTTCCCCGTCGTCTTCGCGGTTGATCGTCCTGCGGGGCAACTCCGCCTCGGGCAAGTCGACCGTGGCCCGGTCGTTGCGGGCGAGGTACGGGCGGGGACTCGCGATCATCTCCCAGGACGTGGTGCGTCGGGACGTCCTCAAGGAGAAGGACCGGCCGGGGGCCGTCAACGTCGGGCTCATCGACCTCATGGTCCGCCACTGCCTGGCCGGCGGCTTCCACGTGGTGTTGGAGGGCATCTTCCACGTCGCCCACTACGGGGAGATGCTCACCCGTCTGGTGCGCGATCACCGGGGGCACTGCTACTACTTCGACATCCCCTTCGAGACCACCCTGGAGCGGCACGCCACCGAACCCGTCGCCGACGCGTTCGGGGAAGCCGAGATGCGCCGGTGGTGGCGGCCCCGCGATCTGCTCCCCGGCGGGGTGGAGGAGATCATCGACGAGCACAACAGCGTCGAACAGAGCATGACGCGCATCCTCGACGACTGCGGCCTGGCGACACAGGTCCACGTCTGATCGCCTCCTTCGCTTCCGAAGCACCGGGGCTTCTCAGCACCGGCCATCGTCGGGACCGCTCACCATGCCCGCCCACCAGCACCGGTACAGGCGAAAGGTCTCCTGTGCCCCCGCCCCGACGCAAGGCACGATCGTGGCCGTGATCCGTGTCCCGACCGCCGCACACGGACACGCGCCGACCGGGAGATCGCCGACCGCGACGGTCCGGCCGGCCCGTCCCCTGTCCCGTGCCGGTTGCGTCGGGGGCGGCGAACACGGCCTTCGGGTACCCGGAGACCTTCCACGACCGGCGGTGTCGTCAGTCGACGATGCCGTACTCGATCTTGTCGCGACACTCCTCGGGGTGCCCCGTCTGTTCTGTGCACTGCCGGATCTGCTCCTCGATGGAGGGCACACCGTCGTCCGCGACCGGCGGGTCCGGCTCGGGGGGTAGGACGATCACGTTGCCGTCGGCGGTGGCGGTGTACTCGTCTCCGGTGGGCCGTTCGGGTGGTTCGGCGGTCTGAGGCGACTCGAAGAACTCGACGGCCTCAGGTTCGGGTGGCGGGGGTTCGCCGGCGCATCCGGTGGCGGCCAGGGCGAAGACCGGGGCGAGTGTCGCGAGCAGGCGTCTCATGGAAGGGAAGATGCGGGGCCCGCGGACGGGGTTGCGGGCGGTGTCCGACCGGGAGGGGCCGATGACGGCTCGGACGGGCAGGCCCCGAACACACGGGCCTGATCCGGCGCGGGGCGGGCTCAGTCGGGGCGGACGGAGACGGCCACGACCCGGTGGTCGTAGAGCAGCACGGTGCACACGAAACCGACGCCGCGCAGGTGGCGCACGAACGGGTCGTCCGGGTGCGCGATGGTCGGCACCTCGGGGTCGTCGGCCGCCGCCAGCGAGAGCAGGGCCTCGCCCGCGCGGATGCGCAGTCGGGCGGGCAGGTGCCGCAGGTGGGCGCGGGCCGCGTTGGTCAGGGTCAGGCTGCGCTTCAAGCGGCGCGGCCGTTCTCCTCGGCGTCGGTCAGCAACAAGGCCATGAGCTCCTCGCGCATCTCCTCGGGCTCTCCCGCCGGGATGGTGTACCCCTCCGGGACCAGTCCCGAGTCGGCGCGTTCCCTGGCGTGGGCGATCAGCTCGGCCTCGTTCGCGGTGGCTCGGGGTTCCATCGACGGGTCCTCTCGGAGGGCTGTCCGGGCGCTCGTGGGCTCACGGTATCAAACCGTCTCCTTCTCGATGTCGCATCGCCGACTGCGGTGGCGGCCGTCCTGGGATGGGCGAGGACGGGCCTTTTCGGAGGGTGCACGGCACGCCTGTGGAGGCACCACGCGCAGGTCGAGGCATGGCGGTCATCGATCGGTGGGAGGGCACGGGGCGGATCCGTCGGGTCCGATTCCGGGTGCCGGCGACGGAGGTCGACTTCGAGCGCGTCCTCAAGAGGGTGCATCGGATACGGGTAGGGCGAACTCGCTCGGAACCTTCTGCGAGGACGATGTTCAGCGTTCGGTCGGAAAAGAGAGATCATCGCATCCGCGAGGAGTGAACAGCCCCTTTGTGCCCGGTTTTCGTCCCTGGGGGAGGACTAGGGCAGAAGGCCCGACTCATATGCCCAGGACAACAGACTTTCCCCCAAATCAACCGGCAGGAACATGTCGGTTCCCAACAGGTCGTCCACTACGCGGGCGGTGGAGGCACGGTCCCGATGGTAAAGATTCTTGTACGCCTCGATCACGATCCACAAGGTGTCGTATGTGGGAACGCCGAACCGATCCGCTTGAGCGACCGCGGCGCGCTCATCCAGGATCGCGGCCATATTCCGATGTTTGGCACATGCGATGACCGCGCATTCGCCGAGGTGCTGGTTGGGACCTCCGCTCATCTGGGCTTTGACCTGTAATTGAGTCCAGACCTCGTCATCGCTCAGGACGGCTATCTCGGCCCAGCCGACGGAAGCCACGTCCGGGATGTCCGGGTATGTTGCTCGGCCTCGCTCGATCTCCTGGTTCACCTCGTCCGGTACGAGCACGACCCCGCCGGGGGCGAGTTTCTCGATGATGTTCGCGTGACCCGCTCGGCAAAAATGCGTGTAGACGCTCGTATCCATTACCCACCTGCGCGGATCAGTCATCGTGCCCGGCAAACGACCTGCGGAGGTCATCCAGCGATGGAACGTTCCGGCGGGGAAGTTCATCGACGGAGAGGGTTCCGCGCATCAGTTCGACCGTACGATCGGCTGTCAGGCGGCCCGAGGTGTAGCCGTTCACACAGGCCGAGGCGTAGCCGGGCGAGACGTAAGGGCTGGAAAGCTCATTGTCCCAGGAAAGAGCCAAGCGCAGATAATCACCGGATCTCGGTTCCTCCCGTCCCAGAGACCCGTGTTCGTCCTGGCCGATGAGACCGAGATTTCTCAGCTGTCCGATCGCCGCCGACCAACTCAGTCTGAAGGATGCGCCCACGGCGAGTGCCCGATCGCGAACGCTCCAGTGCGCGTGTTCACGCCAGACCGCGTGAACTCCCGCACGTGGGGCGAGGAAATGGATCGCAAAGGAGTTGATCATCCTCTCGCTCACCGCAGTCGCCTGTGCGTCATAGGCATCACCGCAGAGCCAGTGGCCGAGTTCATGGGCCAAGGTCATACGTCGGCGCCCATGGGGCGCGTCGCCGTTGATCACGGCGACGCCGAGAGTCCGCGAAGCGTCGCCGACCTCGACGCAACCTCCATCGGGGCCGTTCTTCCCGAGAGGGACGGAATACGTGTACAACCCCAGGCGCTCACACGCCGCGCCGAGATCTCGGACGGGAGCATCGTTCAGGTCGAGGCGGCGTCGGGTCTCCCCGGCCATCTGCTCAGAGGTCTCATGGTCTTGCGGAGTGCACGCCCGCGGATGACGTTCCACCGGCGTGAGGAGCCGCATCTCGATGCACGATCGAACATCCGCCGCGAACTGTTCGAGCTCTGTGTCCAGTGTCCGAGTCGTGTCATGGACCTGGGCCGTGCCACGTCGTCGACTCACCACGGAGGGAACGGGATCCGAGACGAAGTAGGCCAAGGGGCGCCCGAGTGTGTTCGCGACCGCGACGAGCTCGGGAACACTCAGTTTGCGTTCGCCCTTCTCCAGCCGGCTGATCGCGCTCCGGTCGAGCCCCACAGCGAGGCCGACGTCTTCCTGGGTCATGCCCGCGTCCTCACGGGCTTCGGCGATGCGCTTCCCAAGAGCCAACTTGTCCATGTGTGATTTTCACACATGGCGGACGGCCCTGTCGAAAGAACACGGATCTTCGATGCGCTGTCGGGACGTCGCATCGACCAGAGGGCCTGTTCGTGGGGGGAGGTCGATCGGTAGGACACCATCGCTCCGGGGCGGTCGGACGGCTGCGGTCGAGGTCGGCGACTCAGGTGGGAACACGGGCCGCGTGGGGGCCTTCCGGGGGGCGGGCGTCGGTCGGTGGGGCACCGGTTCCGGTGCGCGGAGGTGCCCCGAGCGCGTGGCCGGAGGTCAAGCCGCCGCCTCCGAGGCCGTGCGGTGGCCGCAGGTCGGGCAGGGCACCGCGATGACGCCCGCGCCCGTGGGGTCCAGGCGCAGCACCGTTCTGTAGCGGGGCGAGGTCCTGTCGGCGTTGCAGCGTTCGTCCTCGCACTTCGGGCGCGTGAACGGGTCGTCCACCGACGTTCCGCCGAAGGTCCCCACGAGCACGCCGGCGGACGGACGGCGTGGGTGCACGATCTCGTTCGGCTCGCTTCGGCACACCCCGCCGCACAGCGCGCAGGCCCCGCCCGGAACGTTGCGGACGCTCGGATGCTCCGGGCAGGTGTCGGCCGCTCTGCCCGTCGAGTCGAGGACGAACGTCGGACGCCGCGAGAACGCGTCCCCCTCGAACACCGTGCCCAGGGCGTGGTCGTTCCAGGCGCGGACGGTCTCCGGTGAGGCCAGGCGTTCGCGCAGGGCCGCGAAGGGCCGGACGGTGTCCTCCCAGCCGGTCAGGACGCGGGTGAGTTCGTCCTCGGTGACGCCGGTGGCGCGCAGCGCGACGAGGCGGCGGGCGAGGGCGGCGCGGTCGCGGACGGGGAAGCGCAGGGCCCCGTCCGGGATCCGGGCGAGGAGGGCGAGCGCCCACGGCGGCGCGACGGCCGCGCGCCCTGGGGTTTCGCGCCCACGGACGGAGGTCGGAGAAGGGTCTTCGGGGCAGGGGTCGGAAGAGAAAGGGTCCTCAGGCCATGTTGACCCCTCGCCACAGGTCATCTTGACCTCTCGCGACGGGTCGATGTGACCTGTCGTGGGTTCGGGCCTGCTCTGCGGGGTGAGGGGTTCCTCGCCCAGGCGGGCGCGGACCTCGTTGATCTCCTCCAGGACCGGCCCCTTGAAGGCGTCGGCGGGGATGAGGAGTTCCAGGACGTCCGGCAGCAGGTCGGCGCGGAACCGTCCGGAGGCGAGGTCGGCGGCGAAGAAGGCGTGGCGCTCCTCGCGGGAGAGCTTGCGCACCAGTCCCGCCGCGACGAGGTCCTTGAGGGCGCGCTTGGCCGTGGACTCGCTGAGGGTGCCGCCGGAGCGGGCGGCCAGGGTCCGCAGGCGCAGGAAGCACCAGCGTCCGTCGAGGTCGGCCGCGTCGGCGATGATCGCGGCGGCCGTGTGCGCGCGGGTGTTGGGGAACAGCCCCTTCCTGAGGGCCTCAAGGACCCAGATGGCCGGGACGAACCCGATCCCCTCCATGGCCTTCTCGGGCCGTTTGCGCGGGGGAGGGGTCTCTCGCGTGTCCCGGTTCCGGGCGCACGACATCGTGGCACTAGGATGCATCCCTAGCCGCCTTCCTGCTGCTTTCAGGTCGGTTGGTCAGGGGCCGTTCGGTGTTGGTAGCACCGGGCGGCCCCGCTCTTTTCCGTGGTGGGGGAGTCACGGGGTGGAGTTATGGGGGCAGCCTAGCGTGATCCCGGGCGTTGCGGGCCCGAACGTCATATCCATGTTCGACCCCTGACTACGGCTGAGGTTCCGCGCGCCGCCGCGGGTGTCCGCGCGGTCGGAACGGCCCTCCCCCCTCGACATTAATGAATCTACGTCGTAAAGGCGGGGGTTCCGGAAACGACACACCCACGACCACCGATTCGCGTGCGGCTACGCCGCCGCACACCCCTCCACGGCCCCGCCTCGAAAGGGTCCGGCGTGTCGTGGCCGACGGGGGAGTCGGGCCCTACTCCGTCCGGGCGCCCAGGGCGCGCAGGAGGTAGGGCAGCAGTCGTTCCGCCACCTCCGCCCCCGGTCGGGAGTCGGGGGTGTGCGGGATCAGGAACGTGTGCGTGATCATCGGCCCGATCACCAGCTCGCCCACCACCACCGGGTCCTCCACGGGCGGGATCTCCCCCCGGGCGACCGCGCGGGTCAGCAGGGTCGCCACGCGGTCCTGCAACGGCGCCACGTACTCCTGCGTCAGCACGTCCGCCAGAGCCCGGTTGTGGGCGGCCTCGCCCAGGATGGCGCGCAGCAGCCGCCCCGAGGGCCCGTCCAGGGCGGTCGCCTTGTCGTGCAGCAGCGTGCGCAGGTCCGAGCGCAGGCCCCCCGTGTCGCGGTCGGGCCCCAGATCCTCGGCCCAGACCCCGGCGGCGCCGATCACCAGGTGCTCCTTGGAGCGCCACCGCCGGTACAGGGTGGCGGTGGAGACCCCCGCGCGACGGGCGACGGCGGCGGTGGTCAGTCCCCCGTACCCGTGCAGCTGGAGTTCGGTCAGGGTGGCGTCCATCAGCGCGCGATCCCGGGCGGCGTCCCTCGGCCTTCCTCGGCGGGGGGTCGTCTCCGGCAGATGGTCCGTGGTCATGGGGGCATCCTACGGGCCCTGTTCAAAACGAAAAGGTTTCGTTTAGTATTCGGCCATGACCAACGACACCCCCGGCACCCCCACGGTCCAGCAGGCCACGATCCAGAGCGCGGTCCCCGCGCCCATCGACGACGGCACCGGCGCGAAGATCGCCGCGCGGGTGCGCGATCTGCGCGCCGTCTTCGCCTCCGGCCGCACCAAGCCCATCGCCTGGCGGCGCACCCAGCTGCGGCGGTTGCGCGCCCTGCTGGTGGAGGAGCGCCCCGCTCTGGAGAGGGCGCTCAAGGCCGACCTCGGCAAGAGCCCCGTCGAGGCCCACACCACCGAGATCGGTTTCGTGGTCAACGAGATCGACCACACCCTCAAGCACCTCGCCTCGTGGCTGCGCCCCGAGCGCGTCGCGGTGCCCATGGCCATGGCCCCCGCCAAGGCCCGCACGGTCCGCGAGCCGCTCGGCACGGTGCTCGTCATCAGCCCGTGGAACTACCCGATCAACCTGGCGCTGGCCCCCCTGGTCGGCGCCGTCGCCGCCGGCAACACCGTGGTGCTCAAGCCCAGCGAGCTGTCCCCGGCGACCTCGGCGCTCCTGGCCGAGCTGCTGCCCCGCTACCTGGACACCGAGGCGATCGCCGTGATCGAGGGCGGGGTGCCCGAGAGCACCGCGCTTCTGGAGCAGCACTTCGACCACATCTTCTACACCGGCAACGCCCAGGTGGCCCGCATCGTCATGGCCGCCGCGGTCAAGCACCTGACCCCGGTCACCCTGGAGCTGGGCGGTAAGAGTCCCGCGATCGTGGAGCCCGGTGTGGACCTGGCGACCACGGCCCGCCGTCTGGTGTGGGGAAAGTTCACCAACGCGGGCCAGACCTGTGTGGCCCCCGACTACGTGCTGGCCATCGGCGACACCGCCGACGCCCTCCAGGAGGAGCTGGGAGCAGCCATCACCGAGATGTTCGGTGAGGACCCCAAGGCCAGCCCCGACTACGGGCGCATCGTCAACGAGCGCCACTTCGACCGGCTCACGGCCCTGCTGGAGGGTGGAACCGTGGTGGCGGGCGGTCGCGGCGACCGCGAGGACCTGTACCTCGCACCGACGATCCTGGGCGACGTCACCGCCGACACCCCGGTCATGGCCGAGGAGATCTTCGGGCCGATCCTGCCGGTGCTCCGGGTCCCCGACCTGGACGCGGCCATCGCCTTCGTCAACGAGCGCGACAAGCCGCTGGCCCTGTACGCGTTCACCGAATCGGACACCACCAAGCGCCGGTTGACCACCGAGACCTCTTCCGGTGGCCTCGGGTTCGGTCTGCCCATCGCCCACCTGGCCGTGCCCGACCTGCCGTTCGGCGGGGTGGGCGAGAGCGGGATGGGCGCCTACCACTCGTCGGCGTCGATCGATACCTTCTCGCACGTCAAGTCGGTGCTGGACAAGTCGTTGGCGTTGGACACCATGCGGCTCGCCTACGCGCCGATCACCGATCTCAAGGAGAAGATCCTGCGGCGGATGCTGTAGGTCAGCGGGCGTCGGTGATCGCGGTGCCCGGCTCCATGTCCTCGCCCGCGAGTTCGGAGACGGTCACGAAGCGGTAGCCGTCCTCGGCCAGGCCGTCGAGGATGTCGGGGACGGCGTCCACGGTGCTCTCGTGGATGTCGTGGAAGAGGACGACGCTGCCCTTGTCGGTCTCCTGGAGGGTCACGTCGGTGACGGCGTCGCTGTCGCGGCTCTGCCAGTCGAGGGTGTCGACGTCCCACAGGACGATGGGCTTGTCGATGGCCTCGCGCGCGGTGTCGTTCAGGGAGCCGTAGGGCGGGCGCATGGTGGTGGGCGTCTCGCCGGTGACGTCCTCGATGGCCTTGTCGGTGCGCGCGAGGTCGTCCCTGATCGCGTCGCCGGACAGGGTGGCCAGGTCGTCGTGGTCCCAGGTGTGGTTGCCGACCTCGTGGCCTTCGTCGGCCATGCGCTCGACGGTGTCGGTGAAGTCGCCGACCTTGGAGCCGAGCACGTAGAAGGTGGCCTTGGCGTCGTGGTCGTCGAGGGCGTCCAGGACCTCGTCGGTGTGCGGGCCGGGGCCGTCGTCGAAGGTGAGGGCCACGCACTCGACCTGGGCGCAGTCCAGGTTCTTCGCCTCGGCGGAGAGGGTGGTGTCGGCCGCGGCGGGGGCGGCGGGGAAGAGGAGCACGGACGCGGCGACGGCGAGTCCGCCGGTCGCTCCCAGGGCGATTTTGTGTTTCGGAAGCGTAACGTTCACGCACGTGAATGTATGCGAGCCCATGACCTGGGAAAAGGGAAAAGCCCATGAAGTGACGAAGCACTCTTTGCGCTCATCGGGGAATGAAACGCGTGAAACCCCGCCTCGGCGGGGTTTCACGCGTTCCCGCCGGTCAGCCCACGCGCGCGTCGGTGTACACGTCGCCCGGGGACAGCGCCTGGAGGCCGAACAGGTCGGTCACGGTGACGAAGTGGTACCCCTGGCTGTGCAGTCCCGCCAGCACCTCGGGGACGGCGTCCACCGTGGTGGGGTGGATGTCGTGGAACAGCACCACACTGCCGGAGGTGGTGTGCGTCAGGGCGTGCTCGGCGACCTTGGCGGTGTCGCGGCTCTGCCAGTCCATGGTGTCCACGTCCCACAGGATCAACGGCTGGTCCACGGCCTTGCGGACGGTCCCGTTGAGCGACCCGTAGGGCGGACGGATGGTCCACGGGTCCGACCCGGTGATCGCGCGCACCGCCTGGTTGGTACGGCCGATGTCCTTGGCGACCCCCTGCTCGGACATGCCGGCCAGGTCGTCGTGCTTCCAGGAGTGGTTGCCCATCTCATGGCCCTCGGCGTGGGTCCGCTCCACCACCTCGGGGAACTCCTCCACCAGCGAGCCCAGCACGTAGAACGTGGCACGCGCGTCGTAGTCCGCGAGCATGTCGAGCAGCCGCCCGGTGTCCTCACCGGGTCCGTCGTCGAAGGTCAGCGCGACGCACTTGAGCCGGACGCAGTCCAGGGAGTCGCCCTCGGCGGACAGTTCGCCGTCCAGGGGGAAGTCGGGTTCGTCCAGCGCCGCCTCGCGGGCGTGGTAGCCCAGCTCCGACAGCAGGTCCTCGGTCTCCTCGGCCTCCACGGGCAGCAGTACCTCGCTGACCCGGCCCGCGCCGGGCACCTCGCCCGGTTCCATGCGCACCGCCAACCCGCCGGCGGTGCTGAAGGCCAGGTCGGCCAGGGGCGAGCCCTCCCACAGTTCTGCGGCCCGCAGCGCCTGCTCGGGATCGGACAGGTCCAGGGGCTCCCCCTCGCCGTCCTCCGGTGCGGGAGAGGCGTCGCCGGCGGCGGCCTCCCCGGGGTCGGACTCGGTCCCCGTGACGCGCAGAGCCACCTCGCCGACCAGACCGGGCAGCTGTTCGGTCGGCATGTCGTAGCCCTCCTCCAGCACGGCGGCGACGGCCAGGTGGGCTCTCTCGATGGCCGCCTCGTCGCGGAACAGCGACGTCCAGGGGACGATCGCGTCGTTCTCGACGTCGTACCACAGGGTGCGGGCCTCGAAGGTCTCGTTGACCCCGGCCTTGAGGGTCTCCGTGACACGGACCCCCACGACCCGGGGCGAGGCCGCCAGGACGGTGGAGTCCTGGAACAGTTCGGGCGTGCCCCGGTCGGGCAGGTCCTCCAGGAAGGCGGTCTGGCGCTCGGCCATCGACGTGTGGATCTCCGTGGTCAGCGGATGATCGGCTCCCAGGACCGGGTAGCGGTACCCGACGATGCTGGTGTCGGTGGTCACCGAGCGGGCGCCCACCGTCATTCCGGGCCACGCGTCGAGCGGGATGCGCACCGCCTCCGCGTAGGGCAGGGCCTGTTCCGCTGCGTGGCAGCCCGGTACCAGGAGCAGCCCCAGAGCGGCTGTGATCGCGACTTTTCGGCGAAGTGAGGTGACAAGCACGAGGGGACCATATCGGAGGTGGACCCCCCGGGTGGAATCGGAACGCGCCCGGATGGGGACTCTGTGTCACCTTTTGGTGAAGTCCGGACCTCGCAGAACCCCGGGTCCGTGACGGGCGTCCAAGGGCATGACGTGGGAACGCCCGCGCACACGTGTGAAAGGGACTCATGAATCACGGTCCAGGACCCGGCTGGCCGCCGAACAGCGGCACCGGAGGGTACTTCCCCCCGCCTTCGGCGGGTGGTGGCGGGTACCCGCCACCACCGCCGGGTGGTCCGGGCGGTTACCCGCCCCCTCCCTACGGAGGTCCGGGCGGCTATCCCCCGCCCGGGGGCGGTCACCCCCCGCCTCCCCCCGGCGGGGGGTACGGAGACCGGGAACCGCCCTTCGGCATCGGCGCGCCCATCGGTGCGATCATCGCCAACGTCATCGGCCTGTGCCTGTGCACGTGGATATCGGTCGTCGGCCTGGTCCTGGGCATCATCGGTGCGGCGATCGCCACCAGCAGCCCCCAGGCCGCCAAGGTGTGCACGATCATCTCCTGGGTGCTGTTCGCCCTGGGGGCCGTCGGCTTCGTGCTCGTCCTGATCATGTACGGCGCGACCGGGATCCTCGCCTACATGTAGGTGCGCGGTTCCCCGCCGGAGGCGTCGATCGCGGGGGACGCCGGAACGGGCGCGCGGCCGAGGGCCGCGCGCCCGTCGGCGTGTCAGGCGACGGTGGCCGCCACCGTCGCCACGATCTCGCGGACCCGGGCCAGGACCGGCGCGTGCTCCTCGATGGAGTCGGTCCGCGGCAGGTGCACGTGTCCGGCGGGGATCGACGAGCCGGCCCGGTCGCGCAGCAGCGTGTTGCGGTAGGCGATCTCGTTGGACAGGTAGTCGCCGCCGCCCCCGCGTCTGGCCGTGGAACCCTGGGTGGGGCCCTGGGGGCGTACGACCGGTTCCTCGGCGCCGGCCGGGACCTCGGTGACCTCCGTGTTGATCACGACGGGTCCCCCGACCCGGTCGGCGATCAGGTCCAGGGGCAGGGACGAGCGGGTCCATTCGGGCGCGTCGGCGGCGAGGGCCCGCCCGGTGCGAGCCACGCCCAGGTTGTCGGTCCCGCCTCCGCGCCACACCCCGTTCCACACCTCCAGGTCGAACCGGTCGGGTCGGCCGCGGCTGAGGGTGAGGACCGCGTCGGCCTCGCCGTAGGCCCGGCCCAGGGCCTCCTCCACCAGCCCGGCGTCGAAGTCGCTCCAGCGCACCGGGAAGACGGCGGTGCGCACCACGGCGGTGCGCTCGCCCACGGGGAAGATCCACCCGTTCAGGTCCAGGGCGGCGGCCCCCGAGGGGTTGGCGCAGGCCGGGTCCTCGTCCAGGCGGAAGGGGTCGAACCCGGTGACGACGACGCGCAGGAGGCGTTCCCCGGGTGGGAAGACCAGTTCGGTGATGCCGCGCGAGGCGGTCTCCAAGAGGTGGAGCAGCCCGGCGCGGTCGGCCTCGGTGAGGTCGAAGGTCGGCTTCCAGGTGCGCAGCCGGGCGGCCAGGAGCAGGCGTGCCCAGTACAGGGGGCGGTCGTCGACCGTTCCGACGTCGGTGCGGGCGGCCTCCGTCCACAGACGTGAGGCGTGGGAGGCGACGGTCTGGCGGGCCTCCTCCGGGTCGCCGGCGTCGTTGAGGTCGGCACCGAAAAGGGGATCGGCGGCTCCGAAACCCGAACGTGCGAGGAGCCTCCGGGGGACGTCGAGGGTGGCGCGGTCCTCTTCGGGGGTGATGTCGTGGTGCAAGGGATCGCTGTCTGTCTCGGAGGCGGCCCCGGCGGCGGCCGGGGCACGGGCGCCCGAGTCTAACGCCGGCGACGCCGGGGCCGGGGAGGGGGATCGGGGGTGCGGTGAAACCCGACGATGGGGCTGGACCGAGGGCGCCGCGCTTGACAGGGTGTTGAGTGTCCTGCCCCCTCTCGACGAAGAGAGTCTCACATGAACACTTCCGAACTCCCCGACACCGGGCACCTCGCCGAACGCGCCGAGGAGGCGCTGGCCCGGTGCGGTGTCGAGCGGCTGCCCGAGCCGGTCGGTGCGGCCGGGACCGCTCGGACCCCCGTGACCGGGGGGATCCTCTTCCCGGTGGAGTTCGACACCGCCGCCTCCACGGCGCGGGCGATCACCGCCGTCCAGGGGGCCTTCCCGGCCTGGCGTGACACCCCGGCTCCGGTGCGCGGGGCGTTGGTGCGGCGGTTGGGCGAGTTGCTGCGCGAGCACAAGGAGGACCTGGCCGAGCTGGTCACCCTGGAGGCGGGCAAGATCCGTTCCGAGGCGCTGGGCGAGGTACAGGAGATGATCGACGTCTGCGAGTTCGCGGTGGGGCTGTCCCGGCAGTTGTACGGGCGGACGATGCCCTCGGAGCGGCCCGGGCACCGGCTCATGGAGACCTGGCACCCCTTGGGCGTGGTCGGGGTGATCACCGCGTTCAACTTCCCGGTGGCGGTGTGGTCGTGGAACACCTGTATCGCGCTGGTGTGCGGTGACACGGTGGTGTGGAAGCCCTCGGAGCTGACGACGTTGACGGCGTCGGCCTGTCACGCGCTGCTGATGCGCGCCGCGCGGGAGACCGGGGCCCCGGCCGACGTGCACCGGGTGGTGCTGGGGGGCCGCGAGGTGGGCGAGGCGCTGGTGGACGACGCCCGGGTGGCGCTGGTGTCGGCGACCGGGTCCACGGCGATGGGTAAGGCGGTGGCGCCGCGGGTGGCGGCGCGGATGGGCCGGTACCTGCTGGAGCTGGGCGGCAACAACGCCGCGGTGGTGGCGCCCTCGGCCGATCTGGACCTGGTGATGCGCGGCAGTGTGTTCGCGGCGGCGGGCACGGCGGGGCAGCGCTGCACGACGCTGCGCCGGCTCATCGTGCACGAGGACGTGGTGGAGGAGGTCGTCGAGCGGATCACGGCCGCCTACGGGCGGCTGCGGGACCGGATCGGGGACCCCTTCGCCGAGGACACCCTGGTGGGTCCGCTGATCGGTGAGCGCGGCCACACGGCGATGCGCGACGCGCTGGCCCGCGCCGAGGCCGACGGCGGTCGGGTCCTGGTGGGCGGTGCGCGGCGGCTGGAGGAGGCGGCCAAGGACGCCTACTACGTGGAGCCCGCGGTGGTGCGCATGCCGGCCCAGACCGAGGTGGTGCGCGAGGAGACGTTCGCGCCGATCCTGTACGTGCTGACCTACCGCACGCTGGAGGAGGCGGTGGAGCTGCACAACGGGGTTCCGCAGGGGCTCTCCTCGGCGATCTTCACCGGAGACCAGGCGGAGGCGGAGCGGTTCCTGTCCGCGGCCGGGTCCGACTGCGGGATCGTCAACGTCAACATCGGCACCTCGGGTGCCGAGATCGGCGGGGCCTTCGGCGGGGAGAAGGAGACCGGCGGTGGCCGGGAGTCGGGTTCGGACTCGTGGAAGGCGTACATGCGCCGGGCCACCAACACCGTCAACTTCAGCGGTGACCTGCCCTTGGCGCAGGGCGTCCGCTTCCTGTGAGGCACGGTGGGGCGGGTCGCCGGTGGCGGCCCGCCCCGTCGGGCCCCACCACGCCCGAAAAAGATTTGCACTCAATATTGTTGCACACAACTGATCTCTGTTACGGTGGGACCGCCCCGAGAACGGAGGAGGGACCATGGCCACCATCGAGGACGATCCGCTCGCCCTGGACAACCAGCTGTGCTTCTCCCTCTACGCGGCCTCCCGCGCCCTGACCGGGCTCTACCGGGAACTGCTGGGCGACCTGGGCCTGACCTATCCCCAGTACCTGGTCATGCTCGCGCTGTGGGAGCACCGCACCCTCAGCGTCAAGGGGCTGAGCCGGGTCCTGCACCTGGATTCGGGCACCCTGTCGCCCCTGCTGCGCCGACTGGAGGGTGCCGGGTTGATCACCCGCACCCGCAGCTCCGCCGACGAACGCGTCGTCGAGATCGGTCTCACCGACAACGGCGCCGCGCTTCGCGGGCGGGCCCTGGGCATCCCCGCCCGGCTCCTGCGCGCCTCGGACCTGCCCACCGGGCGGATCCGCGAACTGCACGCCACCCTCGACGAGCTCACCCGCTCGGTCGAGGCACTGTCCGCGCGCCGCCCCTGCGGGGAATGACGGACCGACGGACCAACGTCACATCGGCCCCGTCGAGCGGGGCCGTCAAGAGAGGAATCCATGGCATACGACGTCATGTACACCGCCCAGGCCACCGTCACCGGTGAAGGGCGCAAGGGTCACGGCGGCACCGGCGACGGGCGCCTCGACGTCGACCTGTCCGTGCCCAAGGGCATGGGCGGCGACGACGGCCCCGGCACCAACCCCGAACAGCTCTTCGCCGTCGGCTACGCCGCGTGCTTCCACGGCGCCCTCAAGGCCGTGGCCCGCAAGGCCAAGACGAACGTCGACGGCTCCACCATCGAGTCCCACGTCAGCCTCGGCAAGTCCGACGAGGGCCTGGACCTGGAAGTGGAGCTGGACGTCACCATCCCCGGTATCGACCAGGCGAAGGCCGAGGAACTGGTCGAGGCCGCCCACCAGATGTGCCCCTACTCCCGCGCCACCCGCGGCAACATCGAGGTGAAGCTGTCGGTCAAGACCTCCTGACCGACGGACGACGGGGGAGGGGCGCCGCTCGGCGCCCCTCCCCTCGTCATGTCGCCGTCGAGACCGTCGGCGGCTCCTCGCCGCCCGTCGCGCCGGGCCGACGCCATCGCCGACCGGGCATGGGACGGGTGTACGAGCGGGGGCCCGGGGTCGTACGACCCCGGGCCCCCGCGGACGTCACCCTCAGGCGGCGACCTCCAGCAGCAGCAACCGGTCCAGGATGTCCTGGAGGGTGACCAGACCGATGGTCCGACCGTCCTCCTCGACCAGGGACAGGTGGCTGCGGCTCTCCCGCATGATGCTCATCGCCGAGTACATCGGCGTGTTCGCCGGCAGCGTCAGCACCGGGCGCATCAGATCCGCGGCGGTCGTCCCGGGCGGGCCCACGAGCGCCTCGCGCACGTGCAGCACGCCCACCGGCTCACCGCCGTCCATGACCACCAGACGCAGGTGCGTGGACTCGCGGGAGACCCGCTTGATCTCCTCCACACCGGCGTCGGGGCCCACCGAGGCGATCTCCCCACTCGGGGTGACGATCTCGCTCACCGGACGGGAGTTGACCTCCAGGGCGGTGGCCAGCTGGTCACGGCGCTCGGGGTCCAGCGCACCGGCCTTGGCCGAGTGCTCCACCAGCTCCCGCACGTCCTCGGGGTTGTGACCCGAACTCATCTCGTCCACGGCCTCGACCCCGAACCGGTGCAGGAACCAGTTGGCCATCCCGTTGAGGGCCAACAGCAGCGGCCGGGTGAACCACATGAACGCCCGCATCGGCAGCGCCAGCATGATCGCCGACTTCTCCGGGTGGGAGATCGCCCACGACTTGGGGGCCATCTCGCCCACGACCAGGTGCAGGAACGTCACCACGAGCAGCGACAGCACGAAGGACACCACATAGCCGAGCGCGCCGGGCAGACCCCCGAACAGCGGCTCCAACAGGTGGTGCACCGCCGGCTTGGAGATGGCGCCCAGGGCCAACGCGCACAGCGTGATGCCCAGCTGGGAACCGGCCAGCAACAGCGACAGGTCCCGGGCGCTCTTGACGGCCGCCCGCGCCGAGGCGCTGGTCTTGGCGGCCTCCTCCAACCGGTACCGCCGGGCCGCGACCAGCGCGAACTCGATGGCGACGAAGAACGCGCTCAACGCGATGATGATGACGGTCAGCGTCACCGCCACCCAGATGTTCATGTCGCTCATGCGCGCACCTCCGCGGCCTGATCGGCGCCGGCCTCGTGCAGGCGGACCTCCACCGTGTGCGGCACGTGCCGCTGGACGGAGGCCACCCGCAGGGTCAGGGCCATGTCGGGGTCCTCATCGTGGGCGCTGCCCGGACGCGGCAACGCCAGTTCGACGGTGTCGCCCACCTCCGGCAACCGGTGCAGCTCGTGGATGACCAGACCGCCCAGGGTCTCGTAGTCGCCCTCGGGCAGCTCGTGCTCGATGAGCCGCTCCACCTCGTCGATGTGCAGCGCGCCCGGGACCAGGTAGGAGCCCTCGGCCTCCAGGTGCGCGGGGATCTCCTCCTCCGGGGTGTGCTCGTCGGCGATCTCGCCGACCAGTTCCTCGGCCAGGTCCTCGGTGGTGATCACACCGGCCAGACCGCCGTACTCGTCCACCACGCACGCGAACTCCTCGTTCGCCTCGCGCAACTGGTCGAGCACGCCCGGCAGCGGCAGCGACGCCGGCACCATGACGGTCGGGCGGGCCACCTCGCTGACCTTGACCTCGTTCAGGTCCCGGTCGCCCAGCGCGAGCACGTCGCGCAGGCAGATGACGCCGACGATGTCGTCGACGCCGTCGCCCAGGACCGGGAAACGGGAGTGGTCGGAGGCCATGAGCTCGACGACCCGGCTGACCGGATCGCCCTCCTCGACGGTGGTCACCTCGGGCCTCGGGATCATCGCGTGCCCGGCGGTGCTCTCGTGGAAGTCCAGGGTGCGGTCCAACAGGGTGGACAGCTCGGCGGGAAGGTCCCCGCTCTGCTTGGACTCGGCGATGATGCTCTCCAGGTCGCGCGGGGTCGCCGCGTGCTGGACGTCCTCCACCGGCTCGATCCGCGCCAGCTTGAGCAGCAGGATCGCGGCCTGGTCGAACAGCCAGATGACCGGGCCGAAGACCTTCAGGTAGATCCCCGTGGACAGGGCCAGGGCGCGCGCGACCGGTTCGGGTCGGGCGATGGCCAGGTTCTTGGGGAAGAGCTCACCGAAGACCATCTGCACGACGGTCGAGAACAACAGCGCCAGAACGGTGCCGAGCGCGACACCGATGCCGGTGGGCACCCCGACGCCGCCGAGGAGTTCGCCGATGCCCTCGCCGATCAGTGGCTCGGCGACGTAGCCGACGAGCAGCGCGGTGACGGTGATGCCCAGTTGGGCACCGGAGAGCATGAACGATGTGCGGTTGGTGATGTTCAGCGCCCGTTGGGCGCCGGCGTCACCCGCCGAGGCCCGCGCCCGCAGACGGGAGCGGTCCACGGCCATGTAGCCGAATTCCTGGGCGACGAAGTATCCCGTCGCCACGGTGATCAGGAAGACCACCAGGATCCCCAGGCCGATACTGAGAACGGTGCTCATCATCGGACACGCACCGCCTGGGAGGTGTTCCCGGTGTCACCGGGAACGGTTCTGTGAGGGCGCGTGCCCCCTGGAGAAGGAGGCTCGTCGGTTTCGGAGCCGCAGCATCCCTTGGGGATGCCGCCGGTACTTCGGGACGGGTCCACTGTTCCTCTCTCTGCGCTCATGCGCTCAGGATTTCGCCGTTTCGGGTACGGCTGTGACAGGTGGGAGACCTGTCCGCGATCAAGGACGAAGGAGGGCGGGGAAAAGTTCCCCGCCTCATCCGATCAGTTCCCGATCACGGCGTCGGCCTCACCACCGAGGGAGGCCCACTCACGACGGCGGGCCTCGGCGAGCGCGATCGCGGTGGCCACGGCCACGTTCAGCGATCCCACCCGCCCGATCTGGGGAATATAGGTGATGGCGTCCGCGCCCGCCAGGAGGGCGGGGGAGCAACCGTGGTCCTCGGCGCCGACGGCCAGGCACACGTCGGCCTCCAACGGGGCGGCGTGCAACGGCACGGCCCCGGAGGCCAGTTCGAGGGCGACCACCTTGTACCCGTCACCGCGGGCGGCGGTCAGCGCCTCGGCGGTGGAGTCGACCCGGACGTGGGCCACCTTGGCGGCGGTGCCCAGGGCGGTCTTGCCGACCTTGGGGTCCAAGGGGTCGGCGCTGTTGCCGGTGAGCCAGAGCCGGTCCACCCCGAGGGTCGCGCAGGTGCGCAGGATCGAGCCGAGGTTGTAGGGCTGGGTGACCGATTCGACGATCAGGGCGAGGCGCCCCTCGGTGCTCCTGCGCCATTGGCGGTTCAGGCGTTTGACGTCCGTAGGGCGCAACTGCGTGCTCAACTGCGGTGTGTTCCTCAGCGGGATCCGTGGATGGGTGTCGGCACCCGTCGGGTGCTCGCACCACAGGTTACCGGCAGGGGGGCCACCATGCACGTGTGCCCGGACACAACGGGGCACACGTGTCCAAGGCGCGGTTTCCGCGCGGGCCGCGCCGCGCGGTCCCTCACCGGAGCGCGGCGTCCCCGTCGGTCCCGGCGCGGCGCACCGCCAACACGCGAAAGCCCGCCCGGGAGGCGACCCGCTCCGCGGGGAACCCCTGGGCGTCCAGCCACTTCTGGAGGGAGTCGGCGCCCAGATGGCGCTGCACCACCAGGTGGGCGACCCCCTCGACGGACAGCCGGCCCAGCCACACGCGCAGCAGGGTGTGCAGGACGTCCTTGCCGACGCGGATCGGCGGGTTGGACCAGATCGCGTCGAAGGGCCCGGCCAGGACGGGGCCGTCGTCCTCGGCGGCCTCCCCCTCCGGGGTGATCAGCGCGAACCGGGCGTTGTCCAGTCCGTGCCCGGAGGCGTTGCGCCGGGCCAGTCCCACCGCGCGGGAGTTGACGTCCACCCCCAGCACGGTCGCGGCGGGGGCGCGCGAGGCCAGGGTCAGGGCGATCGGACCGTAACCGCAGCCCAGGTCCAGCAGCCGACCCTCGGGCGGGGGCGCCGGCACCGTCTCCAGCAGGACCCGGGTGCCCAGGTCGATCTTGTCGGGCGAGAAGATCCCGCGATCGGTGTGCAACCTCAGGTGCAGGTCGGGCAGGACCAGGTCGGCGGTGGAGGGACGGCTGGCGGCGTCCGGGTCGGAGTCGAAGTAGTGCTGGGCCACGCCGTGACGCTACCAGCACCGACGGGCGTCGGGGCCGGGTAAAAACCTCACATGCCGCGGGAAACGACACGCCAAGCCCCGCCACGACCCGGTGGCGGGTACCGAAGATGGAGGTAGCCGAGGTTTGCGGGGGAACCCATGCGAGCACAGGTAGGAGATCGTCTGGTCGTCGAGGGCCGGCGTGCCGACACGCACCGTCGGACCGGGATCGTCACGGGTGTCCGGGGGTCGGGTGGAGAGCCCCCGTACCGGGTGCACTGGCTCGACGCCGAGCGGGGACACGACGCTCTGGTCTACCCGGGACCGGACGCGCACATCGAACACCCACCCGGCACGGGGGCCGGGACGATCACGGAGGGGGCGCAGATGCACACGACCAAGCGCTGGAACGTCGACGTCGTCATCGCCGAGGAGAACGAGGGCGATGCCGCGCGGACCTGGGCCGAGGTGGGCATGGTCGCCGACGACGGTACGGCGCTGCGCGGACACGGCATGGCCCGCAAACACCCGATGGACGTGGACGTCCCCGAGATCGGTGAGGAACTCGCCGTCTCCCGGGCCCTGTCCGATCTCTCACGTCAGCTCCGGCAGGTCGCCGCGGAGGACATCAACGACAACACCGGCACCCCGTGGCGTCCCACCTGATCGGGTGCGGCGAGCGGGAGGCACCGGACCCCCGACCCCACGGGTCGGGGGTCCTTCCCTGTCCGGCCCCTCCGCTCCGGTCCCGTGGGCGCCCGCAGGACCGGAAGTGGCCACCCCCACCCCGGGAGGAACGCACTCGGCGGTCACCGGCATCGGGCACACTCGAAACGTCGACCGGGAGGGAGGCCCCGGGCCCGAGCGCCCGCCATCGACGTCCATCAGGCAAGGAGACGCCCGTTGACCACCTCATCACCGCAGACCGGACCCGCACGGGCGCTCGGCACCGTCGACGCGGTCGCCATCGGCGCCGGCGCGATGCTGGGAGCGGGGGTCTTCTCCGTGTTCGCCCCCGCCGCGCAGCACGCCGGCGCGTGGCTGCCCGTGGCGATCCTCATCGCCGGGCTGGTCGCCTACTGCAACGCGGTGTCCTCCGCCCGTCTGGCCGCCTGCCATCCCGAGTCGGGCGGCGCCTACGTGTACGGGCGGGCGCGTCTGGGCGACCTATGGGGCTATCTGGCCGGGTGGTCGTTCGTGGTGGGCAAGATCGCCTCCTGTGCCGCCATGGCGCTCACCTTCGCCACCTACGTCCTCCCCGGTTGGGAGAGACCCGTGGCGGCCGCCGCCGTGATCGCGATGACGGTGGTGGGCCATCGGGGGATCCGACGGTCCACGTTCGTGGTCAAGAGCCTGCTCGTCGTGGTCCTGGCGGTCCTGGCCGGGATCGTGGTCGCCATGTCGATGAGCGGCCGTCTGGCCGCCGTGGCCGAGATCGACGGTCTGGGCCCCTGGCCGGGGTCCTTCGGGGTGCTGGGCGCCGCCGGGATGATCTTCTTCGCGTTCACCGGATACGCCCGGGTGGCCACGCTGGGCGGCGAGGTCCGCCGCCCCGAGACCACCATCCCCCGCGCGATCGCCCTGTCCCTGGGCGGGGTGCTGCTGATCTACCTGGTGGTGGGCACCGGCACGCTCATCGTCCTGGGCCGTGAGAGGCTCATCACCTCCACCGCCCCGATGATCGACGTGGTGCGGGTCGCCGGGCTGGAGTGGGCGGTGCCGATCGTGGCCGTGGGCGCGGCCGTGGCCAGCCTGGGCGCCCTCGTCGCCCTCCTGATGGGGATCACGCGCACCACCGCGGCGATGGCCGCCGACGGGCATCTGCCCCGGGTCCTGGCCCTGAGGAGCGGCCGCCACGGGGTGCCGGTGTACGCCGAGGCGGCGATCGCCGCGGTCGTGGTGGTCCTGGTGTTGTTCACCGACCTGACCGGCGCGATCTCCTTCTCCGCGTTCGGGGTGCTGGTCTACTACGCCATCACCAACGCCTCGGCGCTGCGCCTGGGACCCGACGAGCCCCGTCCCCCGCTCCTGGTGCCCCTGGGCGGCCTGGTGGGCTGTGTCGTGCTGGCGTGCAGCCTGCCGTTGCCCGTGGTCGGTATCGGGGCCGTCGTGCTGGCGTCGGGCGCCGCCCTGTGGTGGGTGCGCGAGCGTCTGAGCGCCCGGACCGGCGACTGAGTCCTCCCATCTCCCACCGGAGCCCTCGCGGTGGGGCGTGTCAGGCCGGGCGGGCCTCTCCGACCAGGTGTTCCAGCCCGCGTCGGGTCGTGGCGGACAGGCGCACTCCCCCCAGCTGCTCGGGGGTGAACCAGGCGCAGTCGGCGGTCGACCCGTTCTCCTCCAGCACCCGGGCCGGGCCCGGGTGGGCCACGTGCACGTGGGAGAACACCCACACCGCGTACACCTCGTGTCCCGTGATCGGCACACGGTGGTGGCTGGAGACGGTGATCAACCGGCCCACCACGCCCTGCTGACCGGTCTCCTCCCACACCTCGCGACGCAGCGCCGAGCGCACGTCCTCGCCGGGGTCGACACCTCCGCCGGGCAGGTGCCAGGTGCCGGCGCCCGGGAAACCGTCGGCGATGAGGCTGAGCATGATGCGGCCCGTCGGGTCGGTGACGATCCCGTAGGAGGCCATACGGCGCAGCCGGGGCCGGTCCACGGCCGGGGCGGGCTCGTCCGCGACCAGGTCGGCGAGCATCGGTTCCATGCCGTGCGGCGGCAGGACGGCCGGCCAGGCGTCGACTGCTCGGGGGGTCGCGAAGATCACACGGTCCACGTGCAGCGGTGTCGGGGCGCGGCCGGGGGTCGAGGCGACCTCGGTGATCACGTCCAGGGCGATCAGCGGCGCCTCGTCGGACAGGCCGCCCAACCGGCGGGCGACGTCGGCCGGGTCCTGTCCGAAGAGCACCCGGGCTCCGAACAGTCGTGGCCCGGCCGGTCCACCGGTGACCAGGTGCACGGTGACCCGGCGGGGGAGCGGCTCGGGGACCGGTGTCACAGGGACCCCGCGGTGAGGGAGGGCAGACCGACCAGACGCAGCAGTTCGTCCAGGTTGTGGACGGTGGTGACGCCCGGGTAGCGGCGGCCGTGGTGGCGGTCGATGAGCACCGGACGCATGCGCGAGGCCACCGCGCCCACGCCGTCGGCCTGGATCTGGTCGCCCACGTGCCAGCAGGCGGTGGTGTTCACGCCCAGGCGCTGGGCGGCGATGTGGAAGATACGGGGGTCGGGCTTGCCGGCGCCCGCGGTGTCGGCGCAGACCACGGTGTGGAAGTAGGGGGTCAGTTCCAGGGCCTGGAGCTTGGCGTGCTGGAGGGCCTCGATGCCGTTGGTCAGGACGGCCAGGCGGTAGCCGGCCGAGGCCAGGGCGTTGAGGGCGGGGATCGTGTCGGGGAAGACCTGCCAACCGCTGCGGTGGGCGTCCAGGTACAGGCGGTAGAGCTCGTCGCAGTGCGGGTCGGCGATGCCGGAGTGACCGGCCTGGACGGCCAGGGCCCGCACGCGGTCGCGGCGCTGCTGTTCCAGGCTCAGGTCGCCGCGCAGGTAGGCGCCGAAGGAGATCTCGGTCTGTACGTCCCACAGCATTCGGGCGGCGCCGAAGTCCGGGTGACCGAGCCGCTCCATGAGCGCGCGCAGCCCGGCCGAGGACGCGGCGACGTCGTCGATCAGGGTGTCGTCCAGATCGAAGCAGATGGCGGTCGGAGTGGCGGGCATGTTCGGCATCGTTCCTCAACTGAGTGAGCATGACAAAACATGCCAACGCTAACCCGTGCGGATGACGGGAAAGGGGCAAGCCCCACCCAAAGGGATGTGACCCAGGACACGAACATCGGAGTTCGCCCCTGTCCGCCGCACGTCACGAGTCTACGGAAGGCGCTGGAACCACAGCAACGAGGTCGCCGCCGTCGCCAACGCCAACAGGATGGCGATCAGCACGAACCGTGTGACGATCTCCTCGTGAACCGTCTCGGTGCCCAGCGACGACCCGATGTCCTCGTAGACGTCGTCCAGCTCGGTCTCGCTCTCGGCCTCGTAGAAGTGACCCTCGGTCACCTGGGCCAACTCCTGCAACGCCTCCTTGTCGATGTCCGCCGGGACCTGGTAGCCGTCGATCTCGATCATCGCCGCCCCGGTACCGAACGCGATCGTGGACACCGGCACGCCCTCCTGCCGGGCCGCCGCCGAGGCCTGGGCGATCTCCCGGCCGCTGGTGTTCTCCCCGTCCGAGAGCAGCACGATCGCCGACGGAGGCGGATCGTCCTGGGACTCCTCGTCGAACCCGCGGATCGCGTCCAGCGAGGCGAACACACCTTCGCCGATCGCGGTCCCCGGACCCAGCTGGAGGTTCTCGATCGACCCGATCACCGCCTGATGGTCATGGGTGGGCGAGGAGACCACCGTCGCCTGCGCCGAGAACGCCACCAGGCCCACGTTGAACCGGTCCGGCAACGTCGCCACGAACCCCTGCGCCGACTCCTTGGCCGCCCGCAACCGGTCCGGTTCGATGTCGGTGGCCGCCATGGACAACGACACGTCGACCGCGACGATGATCGTGGCACGTTCGCGCGGCTGCTCCACCGGCATCGCCGGAAGCGCCATCGAGGCGATCAACACCCCCAGCGTCAGGGTGAACAACGCCGTGGGCACGTGTCTGCGCACGTCCGGCCGGTGCGGGACCACCTGGTCCAACAGGGACAGGTTGGTGAACCGCACCGTGTACTCGCGCCGCTGCGTCTGCGCGAACACGTACGCACCCAGCAGCGGCACGAGCAGGAGCAGCCACCACAGCCGCTCCGGTTCCAGGAAGGTCATCGCCCGTTCCCCCGTCTCCAGCCACGACCCGCCGTCACCGCGCCACCCCCGGCGTGTGCCGGGACAGCCGATGCGCGGTACGTCTCTGATGGATCACGAACCGTGCGATGTCCAGTACCCAATCGCGGTCGGTCCGTAGCACCAGGTGGTGCACCCCGCATCCGCGCAGCGCGTCGCGCACCCGCTCCCGCTGGGCCCGGGCCGCCGCCCGGTAACGCTCGCGCACCGAACGGGTCAACCGCACATCGCGCACCATCCCGCTCACCGGGTCGCGCAACGTGACGTCGCCCACCTCGGGAAGATCCAGCTCCCGGGGGTCGATCACCTCCACCACCAGCACCTGATGCCGAGAGGACACCTGACGCATCGGCCGCTCCCAGGGCACCTCGCCGTCGAAGGCCGGGGTGTCCAGGAAGTCGGAGACGATCACCCGCAGACCGCGTCGGCGCCGGGTGCGCCCCAGGTCGTCGATCGCGTCGGCCAGCCCCGCCCGGTGCGGCGGGGGGTCCGGGTCGTCGCCGGTGGGGGCGGCGGCCACCGTCGCCAACAACGACAGCAGGGCCTCGTTGCCCGACCGGGCCGGCCAACGGCGGATCACCCCCCGGTGCAGGAAGTGCGCGCCGAACCGGTCGCCCACCCGCTGGGTGAGCAGGTTCGCGGCGACCATGGCGCCCACGGCCACCTCGCGTTTGAGCCGCAGCCCGGTCCCGAAGTCCATGCTCGCCGACAGGTCCAGCAAGGTCCAGCTCTCCAACTCACGGTCGGCGACCAGGTCGCGCACGTGGGGGGTGTCGGTCCGGGCGGTCACCGCCCAGTCCATGCGCCGTACGTCGTCCTCGCCCGGCTGGTACAGCCGGGCCTCGGCGGCCTCCGAGCCCGGACCCAGCCGCAGGCCCAGGTGCTCGCCGTGCAGCAGACCGTCCAACCGGTGCACGACGCGCAGGTCCAACCGGCGCAGCGCGGCGCGGATACGCGGATCGGAGCCCAGAACGGGGGTGGTCACGGTCCCATCACCTCTGGGGCGCGAAGGAGGCGGTCTCCCCGCTGGGGGGTTCGTCCCAGATCACCCGGGGCGCCGGCACGGTCGCCAGGATGCGGTCCACCACCTGCGCGGCGGTGACCCCGTCGGCCAGGGCGTCGAAGCTGAGCACCAACCGGTGCGCGATGATGTCGCGGGCCAGCACCCGCACGTCGTCGGGCAGCACGTAGTCGCGCCCGCGCAGCAGGGCCAGGGCGCGTGCGGCCGCCACCAGACCCAGGGTGGCGCGCGGACTGGCGCCGACCTCCAGCACGCCCCGCAGGTCGGGCATCTGGTGGGCCTCCGGCTCGCGGGTGGCCATGACCAGGCGCACCACGTAGTCGGCGATGAGCTGGTGGACGTGCACGTGTTCGGCGTCGGTCTGCAACTCGCCCAGGGTGACCGGGTCCAGGATCTGGTGGGCGGTGGGCGGAGTGGCGGACATCCGGCGCAGGATCTCCATCTCCTCGTGCGCCTTGGGGTGCCCGACCTCCACCTTCATCAGGAAGCGGTCGCGCTGGGCCTCGGGCAGCGGGTAGACGCCCTCGGACTCCACCGGGTTCTGTGTGGCGATGACGATGAACGGGGAGGGGAGGGGATAGGTGGTCCCTCCCAGGGAGACCTGCCGTTCGGCCATGACCTCCAGCAGGGCCGACTGCACCTTGGCGGGGGCGCGGTTGATCTCGTCGGCCAGCACGAAGTTGGCGAACACCGGGCCCAGCTCCACGTCGAACTTCTCGGTGGAGGGATGGTAGATGCGGGTGCCGACGATGTCGGAGGGGACCAGGTCGGGGGTGAACTGGACGCGGGCGAACGAGCCACCGGTGACCTTGGCCAGGGTGGACACCGCCAACGTCTTGGCGATGCCGGGTACGCCCTCGATGAGGCAGTGGCCCTTGGCGACCAGCGCGATCAGGGAGCGCTCGACCATGCGCTCCTGCCCGACGATGACCGTGGACACCTCGTGCAGCGCGGCGCGCAGCAGTCGGGTGGGCTCGCCCGGGGCGCTCTCGGTCCCCGGTGGGGAGGCGCCGTTGCCGGGTGAGGACTGTGCCATGTTCCGCCTTCCAGGCCCGCCGCCCCGCCGGGACGCCGGATAGGTTGTGGATCACTCACCTGTGGGCGAGACTACCCGCTCCGGGACCATCGGTCCGGTGCACAACGCGCCGAAGGGGACGGAGCGGACGCGGGGCGATGAAGGGGGTGGGAGCGTGACGGCTCCCCTGATGGGTCTGAACGCGGGGGACCCGCGCCAGCTCGGTGCCTTCCGGCTGGAGGGCCGGGTGCACGAGTCCGCGCTGGGCGTGGTCTACGCGGGCCGCGATCGCGAGGGCGGGCGGGTGGAGGTGGCCGTGCTCGACGCGGGCGCGGTGGCCGACCCCCGGGCCAGGGAGCGGTTCGCGGACGCGGTGCGCGCCGACCCCCGTGTGTTGTCGGCGCGCACGAAGGGCCGTTCGGTGCTGTGGGTGGCGGTCGCCGGAGAGGGGCCGGACGCCGCGGAGTTCCTGACCGAGGCCGGCACCCCCGGGCGGACCGCCGGCCGGGGGCCGACGGTGATGCCGCACTGGGCGGGGAGCCGCGCGGGCACGGCGGTGCCGTGGGAACCCTGGTCGGGTCGGCGCGACAGCGCAGTGGAGGAGGGGCGCGGCAACTGGTGGCTCATCGGCGGACTGGGCGCGGTCCTGCTGCTGATCCTGGCGCTGGTGGCGCTGCTGTACTGGTTCATGTTGCAGTTCCCGCAGCCGGAGATGCCGGCGCCGGGACAGCCGGTGCCGGAGGAGGGGCCGTCCTCGGGGCCGGGGGAGGACCCGAGCGCCGAACCGGAGGATGACGGAGAGGGGGAGGAGCCCGCCGTCCCGGTGTTCCCGTCCCCGGGGGAGGGCGAGGGCGGCGAGGGGTGGGGCGAGGATCCCCAGGACAACCTCTGACGGCGGGCGCGGCCCGTGCTCGTCGGGGGAACCCGTGATCGTCCTATTAATCTACGTCGTAAAGGCGGCGGGTCTTTTCTGTGAAAAGCCCCGAAAGAGAGATCGTGTGCGGCTACGCCGCACACCCCTCCCATGGTTCCGCCCCGGAGGGGCGTCGGCGTGTCGTGGCCGATCCCCGTTCGGGGCTGGAACGTGTTCAGCGTCCCGCAGCGGGCCCTGGAGCGGACTCCGCCGGTGATGGGAAGGGCCGGCGAGGTCCTAGGCTGGGCGACGTGTTGAAGGCGCTGAGAGAAGTGACGGGGACGCGGTACGTCCTGCCGCTGCGCGAGGGCGGTTCGCTACCGGGGCTCGTCGAGACCGACGACCTCGGTATGTACGTCGTGAAGTTCATCGGAGCCGGGCAGGGGCGCAAGACCCTGGTCGCCGAGATCATCACCGGCGAACTGGGGCGCGCGCTCGGGCTGCCCGTTCCCGAGCTGGCCCTGGTGGAGTTCGACGCGGTCATCGCGCGCGGCGAACCCGACCAGGAGGTGCAGGAGCTGCTCAAGGCCAGCGGTGGGCTCAACCTCGGCATGGACTTCCTGCCGGGGTCGCTCGGGTTCGATCCGCTCGCCTTCGAGGTGGACTCCGACCTCGCCGGACGGGTGCTGTGGTTCGACGCGCTGACCGGCAACGTCGACCGGTCCTGGCGCAACCCGAACATGGTGGTCTGGCACGGTGAGCCGTACCTGATCGACCACGGGGCCACGTTGATCTTCCACCACTCGTGGGCCAACGCCGATCGGTTCGTCGGGCGGGCCTACGACGCCTCCGATCACGTGCTGTCGTCGTCCGCGCCCGATGTGGCCGCCGCCGACGCGGCGTTCGCGCCGCTGGTCACCGAGGGGCTGCTGCGCGACGTGGTGGGTCTGGTGCCCGACGTGTGGTTGGCGGATGAGCCCGGGTTCGCCTCGCCCGATGAGGTCCGGGAGGCCTATGTGCGCCACCTGGCGGCCCGTACGACCGATCGTTCGTGGTTGCCGGAGGTGGGTCGATGAGCGGCGGCGTGCGCAGGTACAGCGACGCGGTGACGACCGGTCGGGTCGGTGAGGAGCGCGACCGGGCGGTGTTCGAGTACGCGTTGTTGCGGGTGATCCCGCGGGTGGAGCGCGGTGAGTGCGTCAACGCCGGGGTGATCGTGTACTGCCAGGAGCGGGCGTTCCTGGGGGCCCGGGCGGAGCTGGACGAGGCCCGGTTGTCCGCGTTGGACCCCGGGGTGGACGTGGACGGGGTGCGTCGGGCGTTGGCCGCGGTGGAGGCGTTGTGCCGGGGCGGTGCGTCGGCGGGTGCGGCCGGTCGGGAGCGGCCGGGGCGGCGGTTCCGGTGGTTGACGGCGCCGCGGAGCACGATCGTGCAGCCGGGGCCGATCCACGGGGGGTTGACGGAGGATCCGGAGGCCGAGCTGGAGCGGTTGCTGGACCGGCTCGTAAGGTAGCGGGTCGTGCAGTAACGGATGTCACAGGCCTTCCGGGGTTAATCGAGGAGATATTCCACGGGTCTCGGTGTTGGTATGGAGTGGTCCCTTTGGGCGCGCTCCCACGCGCCGGGGCCCTTTTCCGTGTCCCGTTCCTTCTGGCTCGACCCCGTCGAGATTTGGAGTGTCCTGTGCTATCCCCGAACTCCCCCGACACGGCTTCCCGGCCGGTGCTCGTCGAGAACGCGGCGGCGCCCCGCGCGCGGCGGTCGGTGGTGTTGTTGGTCCTGGTGCTGGGTGTGCTGGCGGCGGTCGGTCCGTTGGCGACCGACATGTACCTGCCGGCGTTCCCGCAGATCGCGGAGGATCTGTCGGCCTCTGAGGCGCAGATCCAGTTGACGTTGACCTCGATCATGTTGGGGTTGGCGGTCGGTCAGTTGATCATCGGTCCGATGAGCGACGCCTGGGGGCGGCGGGTTCCGCTGCTGGTGGGCGGTGCGGTGTTCACGGTGACGTCGGTGTTGTGCGTGTTCGTGCCGGACGTGACGTTGTTCGTGGCGTTGCGGTTCGTGCAGGGCATGGCGGGTGCCGCGGGTGCGGTGATCTCGCGGGCGGTGGTGCGGGACCTGTTCAAGGGCGATGACGCGGTGCGGTTCTTCTCGCGGTTGGCCCTGGTGATGATGTTGGCGCCGTTGTTGGCTCCGTTGGCGGGTGCGCAGTTGCTGCTGGTGGGTCCGTGGCAGTTGAGTTTCTGGGTGCTGGCGGTGATGTCGGCGGTGAGTTTCGTGCTGGTGCTGTTCTGG
This sequence comes from Nocardiopsis sp. N85, assembly GCF_028882275.1. Classification (GTDB taxonomy): domain Bacteria; phylum Actinomycetota; class Actinomycetes; order Streptosporangiales; family Streptosporangiaceae; genus Nocardiopsis; species Nocardiopsis lambiniae. Next base: position 50,484 of record NZ_JARBUT010000010.1, on the reverse strand, counting down.
CTGCCGGAGTCGTTGCCGGTGGGTGAGCGTCGTGCGCAGGGGCCGCGGGTGTTGGCGTCGACGGTGGCGGCCCTGGCGCGGCAGTCGCGGTTCCTGGGGCCGGTGCTGACGTTGGGTCTGAGCTTCGGGATGTTGTTCACGTACGTTTCGGCGTTCTCGTTCGTGGCCCAGCATGAGCTGGGTGTGTCGGCGCAGACGTACGCGTGGTTGTTCGCGGTGAACTCGTTGGGGATGTTGGCGGGTACGCAGGTGAACGGGTTCCTGGTGGGTCGGATGGAGACGCTGCGGCGGTTGGGGTTGGGTCTGGTCCTGGGGCTGGGTGCGGTGTCGGCGTTGTTGGTGTCGGCGGTCGTGGGTGCGGCTTCGTTGTGGTTGGTGGTGGGTCTGTTGGCGCTGATGATGTTCAGCACGGGGTTCATCATGCCGAACGCGACGGTGACGGCGTTGGACGGTCAGCCCGCGGCGGTGGCGGGTACGGCGTCGGCGTTGATGGGTGCGTTGCAGTTCGCGTTGGGTGGTGGTGTGGCGGTGTTGGCGGGGTTGACCCCGTCGGGTGAGGCGTCGTTGGTGAGCATGGCGGCGGTGATGTTGGGCGCGGCGGTGTTGGCGATGGTGTCGTACGTGTGGACGGTGCGGTCGGCGGTGCGTGTTCGGGTGTGATGGTCGCGGGCACGGAAAGGCCCCATGACCCCATGTAGAGGGGGGTCATGGGGCCTTTGTTCGTAGTTCTCTCCATGTTGCCGTGTGGTGGTGAGGTTGGGCATTGTAGGGGAACTATCTCCCCCCTTGGTGCGGGATGTCTTTCCTGTGCGGGCCGGTGTGGTCCGTGCTTTTCGACGCGGCTTTGAGGATGAGTGGTCTGTGGTCATGGGCGAGGCGAGTGTCGGCCCCGGTGGATGGGCCCGGGGGTTGTCCGGGTTGAGCGACCTGGTCTACGAGATGGCGACCGACGACGCGCATGCGGAGTTGTTCTCGGTTCCGGAGGAGGGCGGCCGGGGCGATCGGTGGGCGCGGGTGAGCGCGGGGGCGTTCGCCACGGATGTGACGGCGGTGGCCAAGGGGCTGGTGGCCGCCGGTGTGGGTGAGGGCGATCGGGTGTTGTTGGTGTGCTCGGATCGCCTGGAGTGGGTGCGGATGGCGTTCGCGGTGTGGTCGGTGCGGGCGGTGTTGGTGCCGTTGCCGGTGTCGGCTTCGCCGGAGCGTGTGGTGCACGCGGTGCGTCAGACGCGTCCCGCCGCGGCCGTGGTGGAGGGTGAGCGGGCGCTGCGGGTGGTGACGGCGTTGCAGCGTGAGTTGCCGGATCTGGGCCGTGTGTGGCGTTGTGAGGCGGGGTCGGGGGAGATCGTGTCGTTGGGGGCGTACATGGACGCCTCGTCGGTGCGGTTCCGTCGGGATGCGACGGCTCCGGAGGATGCGGCGGTGGTGCTGTATCCGATGAGCACGGCGTCGCGGTGGATGCGCGGTGTGGCGTTGTCGCACGGTGCGTTGTTGTCGGCGGCGGCGGATCTGGTGGATCGGTTGGGTCCGCAGGTGGCGGGGTCGGGTTCGGGTCAGGCGTCGGCGTTGGCGGATGTGTCGTTGTCGCAGATCCAAGGTCTGGCGTCGTTGGTGGCGTGTGTGGTGGGTCGGGTCCGGTTGGGGTTGGGGGGCTCGGGTCGGTTCTTGGAGCGGGTGCGGGTGGTGCGTCCGTCGGTGTTGGTGTGCGGGAGTTCGTTGTTGGAGGAGGTCTTCGAGGGGGAGCGGGGGAGCGCCCGGTCGACGGGGTGGGACTCGTTGGGGACGTTCAATTCGGCGGTGGAGGCGGCGGTGCAGTTCGATCGGTCGCCGAAGAAGGGTGCCTGGCAGCGGTTGTCGCGGTCGATGTACGACTGGCAGTTCGCGAAGGTGCGCGAGGTGTTGGGTGATCGTGCGCGTTTGGTGGTGTGTTGGGGTGGGGCGTTGTCGGATCGTTTGGACTCCTTCTATGGGGGTGTGGGGGTTCCGGTGATGCAGGTGTTCGGTACGGCGGAGACGGCGGGGGTGTTCGCGGCGAACGCGGTGGGGGCTCGGGTGCCGGGTTCGGTGGGGCGTGCGTTGGAGGGGCGTGAGGTGTGGGTCTCGCGTGAGGGTGAGGCCCATGTGCGGGGTGGTGCGGTGTTCTCGGGTTATTGGGGGGATGGGGAGGCGACGTCGTCGGCGTTCCGTGAGGGGTGGTTGGCCACGGGGGTGGCGGCGTCGGTGGATGGTGACGGGTTCGTGTCGGTGAGTGGTCGGGTGCGGCCGCAGGCGTCGGTGGTGGAGGTGCCGGGGCGGTTCTCGGTGGGGGAGCGTGGTGGGGCGGTGGCCGCGGTGGAGGCTGCGCCGGAGTCGGAGGTGGAGGTGGAGGTGGTGGCCGACGCGGATGTGGCGGTGACGGAGGCGTTGCCGGCGGTGGTGGAGCCGGAGGTGCGTTCGGACGCGGAGTTGGTGGCGGGGTTCGAGGCGCGGTTGCGGTCGCATCCGTTGATCAGTCAGGTGTTGGTGATCGTGGAGGGGCGGCCGTTCGCGAGTGCGTTGATCACGTTGGTGCGGGATCAGTTGGAGTACTGGCGGTTGGTGAACGGGCGGCCGTTGTCGATGGCGCCGGAGGAGATCGCGGGGGATCGGGATCTTCTGCGGGAGGTGCAGGGGTTGGTGTACGAGGCCAATCGGAGTGTGCCGCGGCATTTGGCGGTGCGGTCGTTCCATGTGTTGGCGGAGGAGTTCACGGTGCAGTCGGGGTTGGTGCATCCGTCGGGTGAGTTGCGCGGTGATGCGGTGTTGCGGGCTTTCTCTGAGGAGATCGACGGGTTGTACCGGGTGCGGCGGGATCAGTAGTTCGTGGGGGAGGGCCCCGGGGTGCGGTCGTCCCGGGGCCCTTTCGTCATTGTCCGTCGAGGTAGGCGAGGACGGCCAGGACGCGGCGGCTGTCGTCGGAGGAGGGGGGGAGGTCGAGTTTGGTGAAGATGTTGTTGATGTGTTTGCTGACGGCTTTCTCGGTGATGTAGAGGCGTCCGGCGATGGCGGAGTTGGAGCGGCCTTCGGCCATTTCGGAGAGGACTTCGCGTTCGCGGGGGGTGAGTTGTCCGAGGGGGCCCTGGTTGTTCTGGCGGGCGAGGAGTTGGGAGATGACGGCGGGGTCCATGGCGGTGCCGCCGGCGGCGACGCGGCGGACGGCTTCGATGAATTGGCCGATGTCGAAGACGCGGTCCTTGAGGAGGTAGCCGACGCCTCCGGTGTCGTCGGAGAGGAGCTCGCGGGCGTAGAGCTGTTCGACGTGCTGGGACAGGACGAGGATGGGCAGGCCGGGTATCTGGGCGCGGGCGGAGATGGCGGCCTGGAGTCCTTCGTCGGTGAAGGTGGGGGGTAGGCGGACGTCGACGACGGCGACGTCGGGGCGGTGTTCGGTGAGGGCTTTGTGGAGGTCGGGTCCGTTGTCGACGGCGGCGACGACGGTGAAGTCGTGGGATTGGAGAAGTTTGATCAGTCCTTCTCGGAGGAGGGCGAGGTCTTCGGCGATGACAACGCGCATGGGATCTCCAGGGTCACGATGGTGGGTCCGCCCGGGGGGCTGGTGATGTTCATCGTGCCATCGAAGGCGTCGATGCGGCGGCGGATGCCGGAGAGGCCGCTGCCGGGTGCGGCGTCGGCGCCGCCGTGGCCGTTGTCGGTGGCGGTGATGACGAGGCGGTCGAGGCCGTGGTTGACGTGGACCCATGCGTGGGTGGCGTCGGCGTGTTTGGCGGTGTTGGTGAGGAGTTCGGCGATGGCGAAGTAGGCGGCGGATTCGACGGGGTCGGCGGGGCGGCCGGGGAGGTCGATGGTGACGGTGACGGGGAGGTGGTGGGTGAGGGCGAGGGCGTGGACGGCGCCGTGGAGTCCGCGTTCGACGAGGACGGGTGGGTGGATGCCGCGGACGAGGTCGCGGAGTTCGATGAGTGCGGTGCGGGTGGTCTCGCGTGCTTCGGTGAGCATGGTGCGGGCGGTGGCGGGGTCGTGTTCGACGATCTGTTCGGCCATGCCGAGGTGCATGCCGAGGGCGACGAGGCGGGCTTGGGCGCCGTCGTGGAGGTCGCGTTCGATGCGTCGGATCTCCGAGGCCTGGGTGTCGATGGTGTTGGCGCGGCTGGTGGCGAGGTGGGCGACGCGGGCGGTGAGTCGGGCTTTTTCGGAGGGTTGGAGGAGGAGTCGGTTGAAGGCGGTGTAGAGGCGGACGGCGGGGTTGAGGAGGGTGATGCCGAGGGTGGTGAAGAGGGTGGCGGGGATGATGAGCAGGAGTTGTTCGGTGAGGTTGTGGGGGATGTTGGTGCCGTAGAGGCCGTTGTCGCCGGGGGGGAGGCCGAGGGCGTGGAGGGCCTGGTGGATGCCGTCGGCGAGGAGGGAGACGGGGATGGCGATGATGAGGATGTTGACGGTGCCGGTGATGAGCCAGAGGAGGTCTTTCCAGGTGGCGGGGTCGGTGATGATCGTGCTGGCGCGGCGGTTGATGCCGGTGGTGGGGAGGGGGCGGTAGCCGGAGGGGATGGGGGGTTGGTGGTGGAGGTGGCCGATGGTGCGGCGTTGGCTTTCGGCGAGGGTGCGTAGGAGGTGTCCGGTGAGGATGACGAAGGGGAGGCCGACCCAGATGAGGGTGAGGACGGCGGAGACGATGACGAGGGGGAGGAGCAGGAGGGCGGCGACGTTCTGGGAGAGGAGGAGGAAGAGGTGGGCGAAGGTGGTGAGGGGGCCTGCGCGGTGGTGGGGTGCGGTGGCCATGGTGTTCGCTGCCTCTTCCGGTGGCGGGTGGTGGTCTCTTTCATTGTGGCGTGTGGGCGGCGGAGTGGTCGGTGGTGGTGGCTCCCCTGCGGGCGGGTGTGCGGAGGTGTCGCTACTGAGGTGGTTTGGGGGGTTGTGGGCTCGGTGGGTGTGGGTTTTTGGCGCAACTCGCCGCCGGCGATTTCCCGTGGGTTGGCATGACCTGTGATGATCGGGAGTGTGTGGCGTGAACTGATCCTGGAGTTGTATCCGGAGGCCGATCTGCGTGATCCGGCCGATGAGGCGACCTTGGCCGAGGTCGAGAAGCGTTTGACGCTGCCGTTGCCGTTCGAGTTGGCGTCATTGCTGCGGGAGACCGATGGTGTGGTCAACGAGTACGGGGATGCGGTGGTGTGGAGTGCTGCCCGGCTGGTGGAGGACAATCTGGCGATGCGGGAGGAGCCGGATTATCTGGAGTTGTACGCGCCGTTCGATGAGATGATCTTCTTCGGTGATTCGGACATGGGGCCGCAGTTCGCCTACGTGCACACCGACTACGGTCCGGGGGTCGTGGTGTGGGATCATGAGACGGATCGTCGTCGGTTGGTGGTGGTGTCGCTGCGGGACTATCTGGCGCGGTGTCTGTTGCAGGGCAACGCGTGGTTCCGTTGACGGTGTGTGGTCGGCTACCTGGTGTTCCGTGCTATTTTGCGGGGTGGTGCGGCGGTGTTCGCCGCCGTTGATCGCTTTGTGAGAGTGGGACATGCCGGATCAGTCGCAGGTGGCCGCCGTCGTTCAGGGTCGTGAGGTGGCGGACTTCCCGGAGTTGGCGCCGGAGGCGGCGCGGGGGTCGGTGCGGCGGGTCACGGTGACGGGTGAGGACGTGCTGCACCGTCGTAATCGGGACGTGCCGGCGGAGATGTTGGGCGGCGAGGAGCTGCACCGGCTGATCGACGACATGTTCGTGACGATGTACGCGGCCGAGGGTGTGGGGTTGGCCGCGAATCAGGTGGGTGTGGATCTGCGTCTGTTCGTCTATGACTGCCCGGACGATGACGGTGTGCGTCATGTGGGGCATGTGGTCAATCCGGTGCTGGATGAGCGGGACCCCGAGGACGTCGTGGTGGTGGAGGGCGAGGGGTGTCTGTCGGTTCCGGGTCCGCACGCGGATTTGGGGCGGGCCGAGCACGCGACGGTGCGGGGTGTGGACCGGGACGGTGGGGAGGTCGTGTTGAGGGGGAGCGGGTATTTCGCCCGGTGTCTTCAGCACGAGACCGATCACACGTTGGGTCGGTTGTACATCGATCGGTTGTCGGCGCGTGAGCGCAAGCGGGTGTTGAAGAAGATGGACGAGATGTCCAACGACGTGTTCGCGCGTCGTGAGGAGCGGGCGGCCGAGCTGGAGCGGGAGTTCGCCGGCTAGTCCGTGAAGTCATGGGGGCGGGGGGCCTGAGGGCCCCCCGCCCTTTTTTCGTGCGGGGTCAGCCGACGCAGAACTCGTTGTCCTCGGGGTCGGCCAGGACGGCCCAGCCGGTGCCGTCGGGGTGGCGGCGGTCGGCCAGGAGGCGGGCGCCCAGGGTTCGCAGGCGGGTGATCTCGGTGTCGCGGGTGGAGTGGGGCGGGGCCTGGAGGTCGAGGTGGAGGCGGTTCTTGGTGGTCTTGGTCTCGGGGACGCGGACGAAGAGGAGGGCGGGGGTGGTGTCGTGGGCGGGGATGTAGGCCTCCTCGTCGTCGCTGTCGGGGGCCATGGGTGCGTGGAGGGCGGCGGACCAGAAGCGGGCCTGGGCGAGGGTGTCGGTGCAGTCGAGGGTGAGGGCGTGGATCTGCATGTCGGGCCTTTTTCGTTCGTGTGTTCGATTCGATGGTGGTGGGTGGGGTGGACCCGGGTGGGGGTGCGCGGGGGTGCCTTTGGCGGGTTCTCGGGGCCGGGAGGGGGTCCGATGGGGCTCCACTGGGTGTTTTGGCCCCGAAAGTGGCCCCTTTGAGAAGGTGTGTGGTCTTTTTGTTACCGTGCGGGGCGGTAGATTGCCCGGCATGAACGACGGGGAACACAAAGTGATCGTGTACACCGACGGGGCGTGCAGCGGGAACCCCGGCCCCGGCGGGTGGGGGGTGTGGCTGCGCTACGGCGGGCACGAGAAGGAGATCTACGGCGGTGAGGGGCAGACCACCAACAACCGGATGGAGCTCATGGCGGCCATCCGGGCGCTGGAGAGCCTGACCAAACCGGTGCCGGTGGTGGTTTACACCGATTCGTCCTATGTGCGCAACGGGATCACGTCGTGGGTGGCCGGGTGGAAGCGGCGCGGGTGGCGCACCGCGGACAAGAAGCCGGTCAAGAACGTGGACCTGTGGCAGCGGCTGGACGAGGTGGCCGCAGGGCACGACGTGGAGTGGCGGTGGGTGCGCGGGCACAGCGGCGACGAGGGCAACGAGCGCGCCGACGAACTGGCCCGGCGCGGGCGTGATGAGGCCGCGGCGCCGCGCTGAGTCGGCGGGCACCGGTAGGGGGCACCCCGGGCGGGGTGCCCTTTCGTGTGCTCTCAGGCGGTCTCGGCCCGTGCCCCCTCGTGGTTCTCGGGGTCGTCGGCGATGAGCAGGCGGCGCGGTCCGGAGCCGTCGGCGGCCAGGGCGTCGTCGGGGTTGAACAGCACGCACGATTCCAGGGACAGGCACCCGCAGCCGATACAGCCGGTGAGGTCGTCGCGCAGGCGGACGAGCTGGGCGATGCGGGCGTCGAGTTCGTCGCGCCACTGTTCGGAGACCAGTGCCCAGTCGGCGCGGTTGGGGGTGCGGTTGTCGGGGAGCCGGTCCAGGGCCTGGCGGATGCGGGCCAGGGGGATGCCCACGCGTTGGGAGACGCGGATGAAGGAGACGCGGCGCAGGGTGTCGCGGCGGTAGCGGCGTTGGTTGCCGGCGGTGCGGCGGCTGTGGATGAGCCCCTGGCGTTCGTAGAAGTGCAGGGCGGAGACGGCCACGCCGGAGCGTTGGGATACCTGTCCGACGGTGAGTTCCTTGACGATGGGCGGCACGGTCCTCATCCTAGGGCGTTCTCGGCCCGGGGCGGGGTCAGGGGCGGTGGGTGCCGCGCAGGGCGTACAGGCGGGCGTAGGCGCCGCCGCGGACCAGGAGTTGGTGGTGGGTGCCGCTCTCGGCGACGCGTCCGCGGTGCAGGAGCAGGACGCGGTCGGCGGTGTGGGTGTGGGTGGGGCGGTCGGTGAGTTGGAGCAGGCCTGTGGTGGGGGTGGGGGTGAGGTGTTCGCCGGGGGCGGGGTGGGTGAGGACGAGCAGGTGGGTGTCGGTGAGGTGGGCGTAGTGGCTGCGGGCGGGGTGCAGGCGGTGGGTGAGGTCGTGGGGCAGGTCGGCCAGGGGGGTGGTGGGGTCGTGGGGTAGGTCGGCGGTGGTCAGGGCGGTGTGCAGGTGGGGGTCGTCGGGGTCGGGTTCGGGGTGGCCGGTGATGGTGCGGGCCAGGGTGGTGGTGGGTGTGGCGGGGTGGACGTGGAGGGTGGTGTGGGTGGTGACGCGGCCGCGGGTGGGGGTGGTGCGGCCGGTGAGCAGGTCGGCGATGGTGGTGGTGTGGGTCGGGGGCAGGCCGATGAGGGCGACGTGTTCGCCGGGGTGGACGGTCAGGTCCAGGTGGGTGAGCAGGGGGGTGCGGGCCAGGGTGAGGGACACGTCGTGGAACGCGACGAGCGGCCGGGCGCTGGGTGCGGTGGTGGCGGGGCTGCGGCGCAGGTCTCCGCGGTCGGTGAGCCTCACGGGTGTCCGTTCGTGGTGGTGGGCTGTCATGGGGCTGTGATCGTCGTGGGTGCGTGAGAGTTCTCGTTATCTGTTCGTGTCTTTCCTCTCGTGGCGGTGGCAACCCCGGGGCGGGGTGTCTTTTTCCGTGGGGTGTGCGACCTTGCGGACGCCGTGGGGCGGTGGTGGGGTGGTGGGCATGGGACATGAGGTCGTGATCGTCGTCTACGACGGTGTGCAGAGTCTGGACGTGACGGGGCCGTTGGAGGTGTTCGCGGGGGCGTCGGGGGCGCGTTACCGGGTGCGGGTGGGGTCGTTGGGCGGGGCGGCGGTGCGGACCTCCAGCGGGTTGGGGCTGGTGCCGTCGGTGGCGTTGGAGGAGGCCGGGCGGATCGACACCCTGGTGGTGGCCGGGGGTGTGGGGGCTCGGGAGGGCGCCGATCCGAGGTTGGTGGAGTGGTTGGCGGGGGAGTGCGGGCGGGCGGGGCGGGTGGCGTCGGTGTGCACGGGGGCGTTCCTGTTGGCGCGGGCGGGGGTGTTGGAGGGGTTGCGGGCCACGACCCACTGGGCGCACTGCGAGGAGTTCTCCCGTCGGTTCCCGGGTGTGGAGGTGGATCCGGATCCGATCTTCGTGCGTCAGGGGCGGGTGGTGACGTCGGCGGGGGTGAGCGCGGGGGTGGACATGGCGTTGGCGTTGGTGGAGGAGGATCTGGGGCGGCGGGTGGCGTTGGGGGTGGCCCGGCACCTGGTGGTGTTCCTGCGCCGGCCCGGGGGTCAGGCGCAGTTCTCGGCGCCGTTGGCGGCGCAGTGGGCGCAGCGTCCGGCGGTGCGGGAGGTGCAGCACTGGATCGTGGAGCATCCGGCGGGGGATCTGTCGGTGGAGGGGTTGGCGGGGCGGGTGGGGTTGTCGCCGCGGCAGTTCTCGCGGGTGTTCGCCCGGGAGGTGGGGTGTACGCCGGGCCGGTACGTGGAGCGGGTGCGGGTGGAGGCGGCGCGGCGGTGGTTGGAGGATTCGGGGCTGGGGGTGGAGTCGGTGGCGCGGCGCAGTGGTTTCGCGTCGGCGGAGGTGATGCGGCGGGTGTTCGTGCGGACGTTGGGGTGTTCTCCGGCGGGGTATCGGAGCAGGTTCCACGGGGTGGAGGGCGGGTGAGGGGGCGGTCGGCGGTGGAGTGGGACGCGCGGTCGCGGTGCCGGGTCGCCGGAGAGGGCTTTCGGCCTCGGGGAACATCGGTACAGCCGATCGCGACGTCTTCGCCTCCCCCTCGCACCGCTGGTCCGCTCCGCGCGCCCGTCTGCTGGACGGTCCCGAGTGGGAGGCCGTCGAGGAGGACGTGCTGGCCGGGCTGAGCCTGGACATGCCCGTGGAGGAGCACCTGGCGGAGCTGGTGCGGGGCCGGGTCGCCGGGTGGAAGAAGCGGGGCCGGCGGCGAAGGTGTCCGTCGAGCAACGACCAGGTCGTGGGCCTCGGGCGGATGGTCGTCCCGGGTACCCCGCGCGACTCCCCGCACATCCTGGACGCGCTGTCGAACCTGGACGGCGGGCGCGAGCCGGAGATGGTGGCCACCGACGACGCCTCCTACTCCGACATGGTGTTCGGCCTGTTCAAGATCCTCGGCCACAACTTCTCACCCCGGTTCCGCGACCTGGACGACCAGCGGTTCTGGCGGGCCGCGATGCCCGGCGTCGGGACGGGCACGTACGGCGCGGTGGAGGACCTGGCCCGCAACCGCGTGAACCCGAACAAGGTGATCACGCGCTGGCCGGACATGCTGAGGGTCGCCGGTCCCCTGGTCACCAACCAGGTCCGTGCCTACGACCTGCTGCGCGTGTTCGGACGCGAGGGGCGCCCCACTCCGCTGGGTGCGGTGTTCGCGGAGTACGGGCGGATCGTGAGGACCGAACACCTGCTGCGCGTGGTCGACCCGGTCGACGACACCTACCGCTGTCAGATGAACCGGCGGCTCGCCGTGCGGGAGTCCCGCCACAGGCCGGCGAGGGACGTGTGCGATGGAAAGCGCGGCACCATCCACCAGGTGTACCGGGACGGGATGCGGGACCGGTTCGGCGCGCTCGGCCTGGTCCTCAACGCCATCGTTCTGTGGACCACGAAGTACATCGACGCCGCCGTCGCCCAGCTCCGCGCCGAGGCCCACGAGATCCGCGATGAGGACGTCGCCCGACTCTCCCCGCTCAGGCACAAGAACCCGAACCTGCTCGGCCGCTACGGCTTCACCGCCCAGGTCCCGGCCACCGGCGCCCTGCGCCCGCTGCGTGACCCGGACGCGCCCGAGCTGGACGAGGGCGACGACGCCGAGTGAGGTGAGAGGTCAGCCGACGGGTACCAGAGCGGCGTCGTACCGCTCGGCGGCCCCGACAGCGGCACGCACGAGAGCGGGTACCGGTCGCTCCAGTGGTACGGTCCCGCCGCGCGTCGGGAAGCGGAACTCGGAGGCCTGGAAGTCCTCCAGGGGAGCGCCGACGGGCCGGGCGGCGTCAACGCGCGCCTCGAACCGGTCCAGCGTGGGTGTCGGCGCGGCCTCGGTGTCGAACTGCGCCCCGCTCGTTGCTGACCGCCGGGTGTGCCCCGGCGGTCAGGCTGAGCTCACTTGCCGGCGAGGCTCCACGTACCGTCGCTGCCTTCGGTGGTGTTGTTGAGGGCGGTCCACTCGGTGTCGTCGAGGTCGAGGGCCGCGCGGAGGTAGGCGGAGATCGCATCGGCTGTGAGGGCGACACGGGCGGGGTCCTCGTCGGTGGTCTCGGCGACCTTCTCGCCGGCGATTCCGCCCATGGTGTGCTCGGCCTCGGTGATGCTGAGCAGGCTCTTGGGCGCCGGGCTGAGGTGGTAGGCGTCGGTGAACCACTCCGGCCCGCGGGTGGAGAGCTGCGAGTCGTCCTTGCCGCCCGCGACGACCAGGGTCGGGGCGGTCATGGTGGAGAAGTCCGGCTTCATGAACGGAAGGTTCTCGGCGGCGAACGGGGTGAGGGTGTCGCCGGTTCCCGTCGCCCCGATCAGCGCGCCGGCCGAAACCGCGGAGTGGGAGAAGTCCTCTCCCGCGACACCCTCGGCGTCCAGTACGCGCGCACCGAGGAGGGCGCTCGCGGTCTGGGCGCCCCAGGAGTGGCCGACCACGGCAGTGCGCTCACGGTCGGCGCGGGTCTCCAGGCCGGCTTGGGCCAGGACGTCTGCGAGGTGGTCGAGGATTGCGTGCAGGTCGGTGATCCGCACGCGCCAGATGGTGGCGAAGCGCGGGTCGTCCCAGGTGATGGCGTTGCGCCGGGAGTCCAGGTGGGTGGGCTGCACCACGACGAATCCGGCGGCGGCCCACCGGTCGACGAGGGGCTCGTACCCGTCCAGTGACCACGCGTTCCCGTGGGAGAAAACGATCACAGGCAGGTTCTGGCCCGACCGGGGTGCGGTGACCTTCACCTGAAGGTCGATGCCGCGCCCGGGCGAGGGGACAACGATGGGCTTGACCGAGACGATCTGCTGGTCGAGGGAGTGGGACGAGGACATGAGGGTCCTGCACTTTCCATGAGTACCGGGATGCCATAATTTGGCGGAGCGTCGTTCCGCCAAACTAGCGGAACATTGTTCCGCGAGCAATGGGAGGCATCCGTGCCGGAGTCGGTCGGGGTACGCCGGGCACAGGCTCAGCGCACCCGCAGTGGTGTGCTGGAGGCCGCTGCGGCGGTCTTCGTGGACCGGGGCATCCAGGCACCCGTCCGCGACATCGCCGAACGTGCCGGCGTCGGTGTCGGCACGGTCTACCGGAACTTCCCGACCCGCGCGGATCTCGTCACTGCCGTCTACCGGCACCAGATCGACGCCTGCACCGCTCTCGCGCCCCGACTTCTTGAGGAATCCGCCTCGCCGTTCACCGCTCTGGCCCTGTGGACGGACGCGTTCGTGGACTTCCTGGTGACCAAGCACGGCCTCGGCGCGGCGCTGGGGTCCGGCGAGCCAGGACTGGAGAACCTCCACACCCTCATGCTCGACACCCTGGTCCCGGCCTGCGCGTCATTGCTGGACGCCTGCGCCGCCACCGAGGAACTTCGCCCCGGTGTCACCGCGTACACGCTCCTGCGCGCCATCGGAAACCTCTGCATCACCGGCCCCGACTACGGCCAGGCTGATGCCAAGGGCATGGTCGCCCTCCTCCTCGCCGGATGCCGCAGCACGGTATGACGGCTGCCTCGGGGGACCGTGACACGCGACGTCACCGCTGCTCGATTCGGTCCGGCCAGGGACCAGCCTCGAATGAGACCTGAGAGGCGATGCGCCTGCCGGTGAACGATGCCTCCGGCGAGAGCCGACCTACGACGGGCTGCGGGCCGCCGAGTCGGAGCCCGTCGAACGAGCCGCGCTCGACCAGGGCGTCACCGTGAGGCGCGGCCAGGGCCACACCCTGCGCGTCAGCACCGACCCCGGCCGTCCACCGCCGGCCCCTCGACGGCGGCCAGGGCATCCCGGCGGTCCCGGCACAGCGTAAGGCCCGCCGCGAGTACGAGAATCCCGTCAGTACGCTCGCACCGATCGGACCATGATCGTTCTCGGCGCCAACGGCTGTACCGATGTTCCCCGAGGCCGGCTTCGGCGGAGGTGGTGGGGTCGGTGCGGGAGAACGCGCGGTTCCCGTCGTGGGAGCGGGATCGGCCGGACCGGTCGTGAGGGGGGTCACGTGGTACACCGGGCTGTCATGGGTATGTGTGGTCCGCCCCTTTCCCTGTAGGAGACGAGGTCGGTGTGGACCCGGTGCTGGACGAGGTCGAACGTGTGCGGGCGTGGTACTGGCGGTTCGCCGAGCATTACGAGGCGGGGGGTGCGGCCTCCTACGCGCGGATCGCGCGGGCGTTGGCCACCGATGACGAGGTGGTGGGTCTGGTGTTGGGGTTGCCGCGGGGCAACAAGCGCCAGCCCAACCTGTTGTTGGGGGCGGTGCGGTTCCTGGGCGGTCCCGTCGAGGACTGGGAGGGGTTCCGGGCGTGGGTGGTGGAGCACTGGGGCGCGGTGCGCGAGGTCGTGTTGGAGCGGATGACGCAGACCAACGAGGTGCGCCGGTGCGCGGCGTTGGTGCCCGTGCTGGGGACCCTCGCGGGTCCGTTGGGGTTGGTGGAGGTGGGGGCCTCGGCGGGGTTGTGCCTGTACCCGGACCGGTACCGGTACTCCTATGACGGGGCGACCCCGATCGGTCCGTTGGATTCGCCGGTGTTGCTGGAGTGTTCGACCTCGGGTGGTGTGCCGGTGCCGGGGAGGGTGCCGGAGGTGGCCTGGCGGGCGGGGGTGGACCTGAACCCGTTGAACGTCGCCGATGAGGAGGACGTGCGGTGGTTGGAGGCGCTGATCTGGCCCGGGGCCCAGGAGGGGGTGCGGCGTGCGCGGCTGCGGGCGGCGGCGTCGGTGGCGGTGGCCGATCCGGCGCCGATCGTGGCCGGTGACCTGGTGGAGGAGGTCGCCGGTCTGGTCTCACGGGTGCCGCGGGGGGTGACGCCGGTGGTGGTGCACAGTGCGGTGCTGACCTACCTGCCGGTGGTGGAGCGGGAACGGTTCGCGGCGTTGATGGGGGAGTTGCCCGGGCACTGGGTGTCCTGTGAGGGGTGGCGGGTGTTCCCGGAGTTGGAGGGTGGTCGTGGGCCGGTGGACACGGACATGACGGTGGCGGTGGACGGGCGGGTGGTGGCCTGGGCCGGTGAGCACGGTCATTCGTTGACCTGGGCCTGAGGCGGGGGTCCCGTACCGGTTCGGGGGTGGAGGGGCGTTCGGGGCGTCTCCTGTGCCCCCGGGCCGGCGCGCCGGCCCGGGGCGGGGTGTGTCCGCCTCGTGGGTGCGCCGGCCGGCGGGGCGGTCAGTGGGCGTCGACGAGGGCGATGAGTTCGTCCTTGCGGCCTCGGGGCAGGAAGGACGCCTCGAAGGAGTTGCGGGCCAGGGTGCGCAGTCGTTCCGGGTCCAGGTGCAGGTGCCGGGCCAGGGCGCGGTAGTTGTCGTCGACGTAGCCGCCGAAGTAGGCGGGGTCGTCGGAGTTGACGGTGACCAGTAGGCCGGCGTCCATGAGGGCGGGCAGGGGGTGGTCGGCCAGGGTGTCCACGGCGCGCAGGCGCACGTTGGACAGGGGGCACACGGTGAGCGGGGTGCGGGTGGCGGCCAGGTGGGCGACGAGGTCGGGGTCGTCCAGGCAGCGGATGCCGTGGTCGATGCGTTCCACGCCCAGGTCCAGGGCCTGGCGGATGTAGTCGGCGGGTCCTTCTTCGCCGGCGTGGGCGACCAGGCGCAGGCCCGCTTCGCGGGCGGCGGCGAACACCGTGGCGAAGGTGGTCGGGGGGTGGCCGACCTCGGCGGAGTCCAGGCCGACGCCGATGATGCGGTCCAGGTGGGGGCGGGCCGCGTCGAGGGTGTCCATGGCCTCGGCGACGGGGCGGTCGCGCAGGAAGCACAGGATGAGGTGGGTGCTGATGCCGTGGTCGGTCTCGGAGGTGTCCAGGGCGGCGGTGATGCCGTTGACGACGGTGTCCATGGTGATGCCGCGTGCGGTGTGGGCCTGGGGGTCGAAGAAGATCTCGGCGTGGCGGACCCCTTGGGCGGCGGCGCGGGTCAGGTAGGCGCGGGTGAGGTCGGTGAAGTCGGCCTCGGTGCGCAGGACGTCGGTGAGGGAGTAGTAGAGGTCGAGGAAGGACTGGAGGTCGGTGAAGTCGTAGGCGGCGCGCAGGTCGGCGACGGTGGTGTAGGGCAGGGTGATGCCGTTGCGGTGGGCGAGGGTGAAGGCGAGTTCGGGTTCGAGGGTGCCTTCGATGTGCAGGTGGAGTTCGGCTTTGGGTAGAGGCATGGACGCCATTGTGGTGCACCTTCGGTGATGGTCCGTCCGTTTCGCGGTGTCGTGGTGGGCACAGGGGCGTGCGGGTGAGGGTGCTGGTCAGGGGCGTCGCGGGGGTGGTCCTGTCGGGTGGTGGCGTCGCCGTGGGCCGGGAGGCCGAGGGTGTGGGCGGGGGTGGTCCGGTGCCGTGGCGGCGCGGGAGGACGAACGTGGCGGTGGCCGTGGTGAGCGGTGGGCGGGACACGGGTGTTCCCAGGGGCGCGAAGGGCGGCGGGACGTGTCCCCAGGGGGTGGCCGGGTCGGGGGTGTGCCCGGTCGGTGGGGCGGGTCGTGGTGATGGTGCCCCCGGTGATGGGGCGTACCCGTGTGCGGTGGGTGACGGGCACGGTGGGGGCGTGGGATCGGGCGTGACCGGTGGTGTTCGTGTTGCGGGCGGGGCCGGTGCGCTGATCAGGGGTGGGCGGGCCCCGCCCGGTGGCCGGGTGCGGTCAGTGGGTGAGGCGGTCGATGGCCCGCACGGCGCTTTCGCGCAGGCCCTTGGTGTGTCCGGCGCCCTCGACGATGGTGAGGGTGGCGGCGGGCCAGCGGCGGGACAGGTGGTGGGCGGTGTCGGCGGGGCCGCTGATGTCGAGGCGGCCGTGGATCATGGCGCCGGGCACGTGGGCCATGCGGTGGGTGTTCGTCAGCAGGTGGCCTGGGGGGAGGAACGCGTGGTGGGCCCAGTAGTGGGTGACCAGGCGGGCGAAGCGGAGCTGGAAGTCCACGGGGCGGGTGGACAGGAACGGGGTGAAGTCGGTGGTGGTGGCCATGTGGGTGTCCTCCCACCGGCACCAGGCGCGGGCCGCCTCCTCGCGGACGGTGGGGTCGGGGTCGGCGAGCAGGCGGGCGTAGGCGGCGGGCAGCCGGTGGGGGTCGGCGCCGGGGCCCGCGGCGTCGCGGAAGGCCTCCCATCGTTCGGGGAAGACGCGGCCCATGTCGTGGGTGAGCCAGTGCACCTCGGTGGGGGAGGTGGTGGTGACGGCGGCCAGGATCAGGGCGCGGACCCGGTCGGGGTGGGCCTGGGTGTAGGCCAGGCCCAGGGTGGAGCCCCAGGAGAGGCCCAGGACCAGCCAGGTGTCGATGCCGCGGGCGACGCGCAGGGCTTCGATGTCGTCGATGAGGTGGGCGGTGGTGTTGGTGGTCAGGTCGGTGTCGGGGTGGGCCGCGTCGGGGGTGGAGCGGCCGGCTCCGCGTTGGTCCAAGAGGAGGACGCGGTGGCGGGCGGGGTCGAAGAAGCGCACGAGGCGGGGGTGTGATCCGCTTCCGGGGCCGCCGTGCAGGACCAGGCAGGGGGTGCCGTGGGGGGTGCCGTGTTCTTCCCAGTGGAGGGTGTTGCCGTCGGTGACGGGCAGGTGGCCGTGGGCGTGCGGGATCGACATGGTGCTCCTGGGTGGTGTGGCGCGGGCTTTCCGTGGCGTTCGAGAGGGGTGGGGGCGGGCGTAGGGTCCGTGTCAGGCGGCCTCGGGGTGTTCCGGGGGCGTGGAGGGAGGGTGCGGGCGATGGGTGGGGTGTCGGTGGATCGGGCGCGCACGTTGGGTGAGGTGGTGCGTGCGGTGGCGGGGTGTGCGACGGTACCGGACCGGGTGGTGGTGGAGCGGGCGTTGACGCGGGTGTTGGCGGGGACGCCGGTGGAGGAGTTCGTGGACGCCGAGGGGTTGGCGCGGGTGTTGGTGGCGGCGGTGGTGGGGGCCCGGTCGGGTGCGGGGGTGGATCCGGTGGGGGCCGAGCGGGCGTTGGCGGCGTTGGAGCAGGTGGCGGAGGTGGCGTCGGTGTTGCACACGTTGGATCCCCGGGCGCGGCGGGCGTTGCGGATCCGGTTGCGGCATCGGGCGGCGGCGGGGGCGTTGGGGTGAGGGTGGGGTGCGGGGGTGGGCCGGTGGCGGTCCGCCCCCCTTTTTTTTTCGTGGGTGGGGTGGGGGTTGACCGTGCCCTTGGGGCGGGGTGTGCACTGGGGTTCATGAAGGAGTGGACGCGTGGGGAGTTCGCCCGCCGTAGTGGTCTGACGGTGAAGGCGTTGCGCCTGTACGAGCGGTCGGGGTTGTTGGTCCCGCACCGTGTGGGCGCGCGTAACGGGTACCGGTTCTATCGGCCCGATCAGGTGGAGCGGGCGGTGCGGATCCGGTTGCTGCGTCAGATGGACATGCCGTTGGCGCTGATCGGTGAGGTGTTGGGGTTGGAGGAGGGGGCGGCGCGGGAGCGGGTCGGGGCGTGGTGGGCGGGGCGGGAGGAGACGTTGCGCGCCCATCGGCGGGTGTTGGAGGAGTTGGGGCGGCGGTGGGACGGCGGGGTGGAGGAGGAGGTGCTGTGGCGGGTGCGGGAGCGGTGGTGGGATCCGGTGCGGGCGTTGGCGGTGCGGGCGCGCACGGACCAGGCGGGTCTGGTGGCGACCTTCCATGAGCGGGCGGCCCGGTTGCGGGAGGTCCTGACCGGGCAGGGGGCGTGCCCGGAGTCGGGCATGTGGGTGTTCTATCCGACGGTGGTCGGGGTGGAGACGGTGGGGGAGATCGAGGTGGCGGTGCCTTTCTCGGGGGTGGCCGATCCGGTGGGGGACACGGTGGTGCGGGTGGTGGGCGGGGGCCGGTGGGCGGTGTGCGCGGTGGCGCGGCGGGACTGTTTCCATCCGCGGATCATGGGCGCGCACCGGGCGGTGGCGGCCGTGGCCGGGCGTGCGTCGGGGGTGGGGTGCGAGGTGTACACGGGTGTGTGGGGCGATGC
Organism: Nocardiopsis sp. N85; assembly: GCF_028882275.1. Taxonomy (GTDB): domain Bacteria; phylum Actinomycetota; class Actinomycetes; order Streptosporangiales; family Streptosporangiaceae; genus Nocardiopsis; species Nocardiopsis lambiniae. The sequence goes on along the minus strand of NZ_JARBUT010000010.1, from coordinate 32,455 downwards.
CGAGGACGAGGTGGCGGCCTGGGTGGCGCGGCCGTTGGTGGAGGGGTGAGGGCGGTGGCGGGGTCGATGGTGGGGGACCGGTGGGTGCGGCAGAGCCCGTTCAGTGATCCGGGCGGGCACGGGGGGTCGTTGCCGGTCGGGGACGTGGGTCGGGTGGGCGCCCGGGTGCGGGAGATGGTGGTGCATTACCGGGGCGCGGGTCCGGTGGCGGTGGCCGATGCCGGGGTGGATCTGCGGTGGGCGGAGGCGATCCTGGGTGCGGTCGGGGCGGGGGCGCCCGTGGTGGGGTGTTGTCGGGATTTCGCGTTGTTGACGGTGGCGGCGTTGCGCGCCCAGGGGGTGGCGGCCAGGACCCGGGTGGGGTTCGCGGGGTATCTGGAGCCGGGGTTCCATACCGACCATGTGGTGGTCGAGTACCGCGATGGGGGGCGGTGGGTGCGGTGCGACACCCAGTTCGAGCCGGGGTCGGTCGCGGGGGTGGGGTTGGGGGATCTGCCGTTGGACGATCCGGCGGTGTTCGTCTCGGCGTCGCTGGTGTGGGCGGGGTATCGGGCGGGGCGGTGGGACGCGGACGCGTTCGGGGTGTCGGCGTCCCTGCCGTTGCGGGGCGGGTGGCTGGTCGGCGACTACGTGTGGTTGGAGGCGGCGCACCGGTGCGGGTGGGAGGTGTTGTTGTGGGATTCCTGGGAGGTGATGGGGCCGTGGGCGGACGCCGGGCGGACCGATGTGATGGCGGCGGCGGTGATGGCGGCCGACGCCGGTGAGGTGGGGGCGCAGGAGGCGTTGGAGGTGTTGTGGGATCGGTGGCGTCCGCGGGGTCGGGTGTGGTGTGCGTCGCCGTCGGGGTTTCGGGGGTGGGTGGGGCTCGGGTCGCGGGGGGCGCCGGTGAGGGGCGTGGGATGCTGAGGGGGTCGGGTGTCGAGGGGGGTTCGTGGTGGTGGAGAGCGGTTTCGTGGAGTTCTGGGGCGAGTACCGGTTGTGCGTGTTGGCGTCGCCGCGCCCGGACGGGTCGATCCATCAGGTGCCGGTGGGGGCGACCTATGACGCGGACGGTGGTCTGGTGCGGGTGATCGCGGACGGGGGCAGTTACAAGGCGCGCAATCTGGCGGCGCGGCCGGGGACGCGGGTGTCGGTGTCGCAGGTGGAGGGGCGGCGGTGGTGCACGGTGGAGGGTGCCGCGACCGTGTCCGATGATCCGGAGCGGGTGGCCGAGGCGGTGCGCCGGTACACCGAGCGGTATCGGCCGCCGCGGCCGAACCCGGGGCGGGTGGTCATCGAGATCGCGGTGGAGCGGGTGCTGGGGAACGTGCGTCCCTGACCGTGGGGGAAGGGGGGTGTCGCCCGGTGGGCGGCGCCCCCCTTTTTTCATGTGGGTCGGGCCAGGGTGATGACCTCGGGGGAGGTGGGGGTCAGGGGGGTGCGGTCCCGGTTCCCGTGGCGTTGGACGGTTTTGAGTCCGGCGGCGGCCAGGAGGGTGTCGAGGTGGTCGGGGGTGAGGAACCGCAGTGTGCTGTGGGTGGTGAGGGGGGTGTCCCAGGAGGGGGAGGTGGTGGTGGAGGTGAACGTCACCAGGCCTTGGGGGGTGATGGGGTGGGCGTCGTTGACGTCGGTGAGGGGGGTGCCGTCGGGCAGGGTGCCGGTCCAGGGGTGGTCGGGGGTCCGGTTCTCCCAGGCGCGGGCGGTGATGTTGCGGGTCTCGAACGCGATCAGGCCGGTGGGTGTGAGGGCGGTGCGCATGGCGGTCAGGGCATGGACGATGTCGTGGTCGGTGTGCAGTTCCTGGAAGGCGTGGCCGGTCATGGTGACCAGGTCGAATGCGCCGTCCCAGGTGTGGGTGGTCAGGTCGCCGCGGGTCCAGGTGACGTCGGTGGCGTGGGCGCGGGCGATGTCGAGCATGGCGTCGGCGGGGTCCAGGCCGAGGAGGTGTCCGGTGTGGCCGTGTGCGCGGGCGGTGCGCAGGAGGAGGCCGGTGCCGCAGCCGACGTCCAGGGCGGTGGGGGCGGCCATGACCAGGTCGAGGTAGAAGTCGTCGCAGGCGGCCCAGGGGTTGAGGAGGTCGTAGAGGGCGGCGACGGCGGGGTCGTCGTAGGGGTTGTGCATCGGCGCAGTATGGCGGTGCGGGGTGGGGCGCGCATCGGGTGTTCGGGTGGGTGACGAAACGTGGCGGCGTCCACGATGAGCGCGCGTCCGGGCCGGTTGGTCGAGGGTGGGGTGTGGGTGGAGCGCCGTCAGGGGCGGCACCGGTTTGTGGCGTTGGCGGTCGCGGGGACGTGCGTCGGGTGAAGGCGGAGTGACCCCTCGTGCCGTGGGCCAGCCGGGGAGGGCCGTGGAAGGATGTCTCCTTCCCACCACAGGAGGTCTCGTATGCACCCCGTCGGCCGAGCCGTCACCGCGTTGTTGGGGATCCCCCGCCCGCCCTTGGAGGTGCGTCCGTTGCGCGGTGGTACCAAGAAGGGCGTCTGGCGTGTCACCTTGCCGGACGGCGGTTGCGTCGTCGCCTACCGGTGGCACCCCGACCATGACCATTGGCCCGTGGGGGAGGCGCCGCCCGACCCGGCCGACCCGTTCTCCAACGCCAGCGGGCCGGACCTGTTCACGGCCGCCCATTCCCTGTTGGTGCGGGAGGGGGTGCGTGTTCCGGAGTTGCTCGCGTTGGACGCCACCGGTGCCCACGGTCCGGGGGCGTTGGCGGTGGTGGAGGACGTCGGGCCCACCCTGGAACACCTCATGGTCACCGACCCGGCCCGCGCCGTCAGGGCGCTGGACCATCTGGCGGGGACCCTGCGCACCCTGCACGGGCGCACCCATGCCTCTTTCGGTAAGGTCGCCCATCTGGCGTCGGGCGGTGGCCCCCATGGTGGGAGCTGTCATGAAGTCGTCCTGGGGCGGGCGTTGGTCGACCTGGAGGAGGCGGCGCGCCGTGAGGAGCGGGTGCGCGTCGACCGTGACCGTCTGGCCGAGATGTTGTACGCGTTCGCCGCGCGCGTGGAGCCCCGCGAGGGCGGGCACCGTCTGATCCACGGCGAGTTGGGGCCCGACCACGTTCTGGTCACCGGTGACGATGAGGGGGTGCTCATCGACATCGAGGGGCTCATGTTCTTCGATGTCGAGTGGGAGCACGTCTTCGTGCGGTTGCGGTTCGGTGACCGCCATCGGCGTTTGGCGACCTTTCCCTTGGATCCGCATCGGGTGAGGTTGTACGACCTGGCGTTGGGTCTGTCCCTGGTGGCGGGGCCGTTGCGGTTGTTGGACGGTCCCTGTCCCGAGCGCGACGTCATGCTCGGCATCGTCGAGCACGCTCTGCGCCGGGTGTCGGCCACGACTTTCCGGTAGGGCGGTCCCGTGGATGGTCTCCGCTGTCTGTGGCGCACCGACGCCGTTCGGCGCAACACCGCGCATGACGCCCTCACCGAGCACCTGGGTTCCTGGGCGCGTGCCATGGGTGCCGGGCCGTTGGTCGGTGACCATCGAGGCGGCGCGGGTCGGGTCGAGCGCCCTGTCGGGTGCGCCCGCCGGTGATGTCGTCTTGGGTGCGGCGGTCTCCGGTTGTCGGGCGCCGTCGCGGTGTCCCTTCCCGAGGGGCCGGGGTGGTCGGCCCCGGTGGTGGGCGAGCGCATGTGCGCGGTCGGCGCGGGCGGGGGTCGTCAGTGCCGTGCGCGGGGGTCGCACCCGGGTGACGTTCCACCTGTACGACACCGAGGCCGGTGGGGTCCGGGTCGCGGAGACGTTTCTTTCCCGAGGGGCGGTGGGGGCTCCGGTGAGGTGTGGGCAGCGGCCCGGCCCCGCGGTGGGTTTCCCGCAGGGCCGGGCCGGTCGTAGAGGCGAACGCCTCCTACAGCCAGGGGCAGCCCTTCGTCACGCTGCTGATGGAGCTGGCGTTGTAGCGGATGTTGGTCTTGGTCTTCTTCTTCGTCACCAGACACACCCGGTCGAACGCGGCGTTCTTCAGGTTGACGGTGACCCTCTGATCGTGGTTGCAGTGGTTGTTGTAGTAGAGCGTGGTGGTGACCAGGCCGCCGTTGTCCCAGGAGAAGTTCACCTTGTTCCCGGACGGGCTGGAGCAGCTCACGCTCTTGCGGTTCACCTGTGCCTCGACCTCGGCACCCGCCGCCGGTGCCGAGCCCAGGACGATACCGGCGGACAGCAGCAGTGCCGAAGCGGCACCGCCCACACGGCGGACCATGGTGTTCATGTGGGACCAACCTTCGTCTTCTTCGTGAATGGCGTGGGAAAGTTTCGCCGATGTGGTCGCTCAAAGCGAGCAGATGTCCGATTTCGGTCACTTTCCGTTGTCCCTGTAATCGGTCCTGATTTCGCTGAACGTTCTCGTCACGGCTTCGCGGTGGTCGGGATCCGTGGCTCATGGCCGAGCGGTGCCTCGGTGGGCCGGGGGGCGGTGAAGGGGCGGGAACCGCTCGGCGATGAGCGGCGAGGCCATCGTCGCGTTGCCGCCCACCTCAAGGATTCGGGGAACGTCGTCCGCCGGCCGTGTTGCGTCAACTCGCCGCCGAACGCGGACACATCGACGCCCAGGTGGAGGAGCCCGCCCGCGCACGCCCTACCTTGGACGGTCTGATCATGGCCACACGGCAGGCCGTGCGCGGTGCTCGGGTCCGCGCCTGAACACCGCCTCGGTGGCGTCCGGTCACCCGACCTCCGCCCGGCCGGGGTCCGGCGGCGGTCGCAGGTTCTCCACGATGGGGTCGGTGGGGGAGCACGGGGGGTCGATGTGGTCAAGGCCCGGCGGGAAGGGGCGGGCGCATCCCTCCTCGGTGGCGGGGAACACGTCCGTCCGGAGTCGGGTCACGGTGGCGTCGATGCGCGGGGGTTCCGCCATGGCGTTTTCGGCACCGGGCCGGGGGCGGGGCGTCGGTTCTCCGGCCTTTGACGGTGACGCTGTTCGGAGCCCGTCGCGGTCGTTGAGGCGGGTCCTGGGGGTGAGCGGTCCGGCCGATGCGTCGAGGGGTGCCCGTTCGGGGCCGTCGCTCAGGTGGTCCGGTCGGGTTCCGTCGTGTCCATGGCTCGGGCGCGCAGCACGGCCGGCAGCAGTCCGGGGAAGCGTTCTTCCAGGTCCTGGGTGCGCAGTCGGCTCATGCGGGAGGTGCCCTCGTAGTACTGGTGGATGATTCCGGCTTCGCGCAGGACCCGGAAGTGGTGGGTCGATGTCGACTTGCTGACCGGGAGTTCGAAGGCGATGCAGGCCATGTCGTCGTGGCCCCGGCCCAGTTCGTGCACGATGCGCAGTCGGATCGGGTCGGACAGTGCGCTGAGCACCTCTTCCAGGCGGATCCGGGCGGTCTCGGGGTGTTCCGGGTGTCGCGCAGGGGTGGTGCGGGTGGTCCTGGTCATGCTCCGACCTTCCTTGCCGTGCGGCTCCCACCACAATGTACGAAGATCGTCGTAGTTCGACAAGCGACGCAGTACGACATTGAACGTACATCGGTCGTCGCCGGCGCCCCGAGACCGCCCGGGGTCAACGGCTCCGGGGCGGCAGCGGGATCCGGTCCAGGTCCTGGGCCAGGGTGATGGGCCCGTCGAACTCGGCGGCGGCCTGGGCGAGGAAGTCGGCGTCACGGTCGGCGTCGTAGCGTTCGGAGATGTGGGTGAGCACCAGGGTGCGGGCGCCCGCCTCGGCGGCGACGCGCCCGGCCTGGCGGGCGGTGAGGTGACCGTGGGGGTCGGCCAGGTGCTCCTCGGAGTCCAGGTAGGTGGACTCGATGACCAGCATGTCGGCGTCGCGGGCCAGTTCCACGGCCTGTGGGCAGTACGCGGTGTCCATGACGAACGCCAGCGTCTGGCCGGGGCGGGGCAGGGCGCAGTCGGTCAGGTCCACCCGGTGGCCGTCGGGTGCGTCCACCCACCCCCGGCGGTGCAGGGCCCCGATGAGGGGGCCGGTGACGCCGTGTTCGGCGAGCCGGTCGGGGAGCATCCGCCACCCGTCGGGTTCGGCGAGTCGGTACCCGTAGGCGGCGACCGAGTGGCGCAGCGGCAGCGCCGTCAGGCGCAGGTCGTCCTCGCCCAGCGGGCAGGCGCCGGTGCCGGCGACGGGTTGGGGCACGATGACGTCGGTGTCGTGGAAGGGGGTGGCGTGGCGCAGCCGTTCCCAGTACTCCCGGCCCTGGGCGGGGTAGGCGACGCGCACCGGGTGGGCGACCCTGTCGCGGGCGATGCGCTGGATGGTGCCGGGCAGGCCCAGGGCGTGGTCGCCGTGGAAGTGGGTGAGGCAGATGCGGGTGATGTCGGTGGCCGAGAGTCCGGCCAGGCGCATCTGGCGTTGGGTGCCCTCGCCGGGGTCGAACAGGACGCCGTGGGAGTCCCAGCGCAGGAAGTACCCGTTGTGGTTGCGTCTGGGGGTGGGCACCGCGCTGGAGGTGCCCAGGACGACGAGTTCGCGTACCGACATGGGGTGGATCCTGTCATGGGACGTGGCCTGTGGCGGAACCCTTTTTTCCGCCGCGCCGGGGCCCGCCGCGGCGGGGGCGGTCAGCGCAGGCGTTTGAGGGCGTCGGGGGTCAGGTCGGCCAGGGAGGGGTAACCGTTGACGGCCATCAAGAGGTCGGCCTCGGCCAACAGGGACCGCAGGACGTGCACCAGTCCGGCGGTGCCGCCCACCGCCAGCCCGTAGGCGTAGGGGCGGCCCACCGCGACCGCGGTGGCCCCCAGGGCCAGGGCCTTGACGATGTCGGAGCCCGAACGCACCCCGGAGTCGAAGATGACGGGCAGGTCGGTGGCGGCGGCGACCTCGGGCAGGCACTCCAGGGCGGGGATGCCGCCGTTGGCCTGGCGGCCTCCGTGGTTGGAACAGTAGATCGCGTCGACGCCGCCGTCGGTGGCGCGGCGGGCGTCGTCGGGGTGGCAGATGCCCTTGACGATGAGCGGAAGGTCGGTGAGGGACCGCAACCAGGGGAGGTCGTCCCAGGTCAGGGGGTTGCCGAAGAGTCCGGCCCAGGTGGCGACGACGCGGTCGGGGGTGGGGTCGGGGCCCACGATGCTCTGGAAGACGGGGTCGGAGGTGTAGTTGGCCAGGCAGTGGCCGCGCAGTTGGGGGAAGTTGGCGGTGGCCAGGTCGCGGGGGCGCCACCCGGTGATCCAGGTGTCCAGGGTGACGACGATGGCCTTGAATCCGGCGCGTTGGGCGCGGTGCACCAGGCTGGCGGCCAGGTCGCGGTCGGTGGGGGTGTAGAGCTGGAAGAGGCCGGGGGTGTCGCCCAGGTGGGGGGCGACGTCCTCCATGGGGTCCTGGGTGAGGGTGGAGGCGATCATGGGCACCCCGGTGGCGGCGGCCGCTCGGGCGGTGGCGATGTCGCCGTGGCCGTCGGTGGAGCACAGGCCGATGACGCCGACGGGGGCCATGAGCAGGGGTGAGGCCAGGGGGATGCCGCACAGGTCCACCGACAGGTCGCGTTCGACGGCGCCGACGAACATGCGCGGGTACAGGCCCCAGTCGGTGAAGGCGCGGGCGTTGGCGTCCTGGGTGTTCTCGTCTCCGGCGCCGCCGGCGACGTAGGACCAAAGGCCCGGGGGTAGGGCGTGGGAGGCGCGTTCGGCCAGGTCGGCGAAGGCCATGGGGTGCTCGGGGACGACCCCGGTGAGGCCGTTGAGGTGGATTTCGAGTTGGTGGTCGCCGTAGCGCGGGCTCATGGGGGTCCCCTCGGGGGTCGATGCGGGGCGGGTATGGCGTGGCTCACAGCCTGCAAGTTGACATGATGGTGTGTCAAGAGTGGGGCGGGGCGGCCCCGGGGGCGGGCGGGGGTCAGGGGCGGGCGCGGCGCGAGCGCAGCAGCGGCAGGTACACCTCGGCGATGTCGGCCGACACCTCGGCGACGGTGGCGGTGCGCTCGCCCAGAACCCAGTCGATGACCAGTTCGTTGGCGGCCCCCACCAGGGCCAGGGCCTGTTTGCGGAAGGGCCGGTCCACCAGGTCCCCCGCCGCGACGCCGCGCGCGTAGTGGGTGTCGACCAGGTCGGCGATGGTGTGGCGGGCGGCGCGGCGGCGCTCCTCCATGGCCGGGCTGACGCCCACGCTCTCCACCGAGATCACCCGGGGGCGGCGCGGGTCGGCCATGACGAAGGACAGGTAGGCGTCCAGGGCGGCCATGATCCGCTCCTGGAAGTCGCCCCCGCCCTCCAACGCGGCGCCCATGTGCTCCAGGGCGCGGGTCAGCAGGTCGTCGTAGACGGCGCGCAGGGCGGCCTCGCGGTCGGCGAAGTGCTCGTAGAAGTAGCGGTTGGTGAGTTCGGCGCGGACACAGATCGCGCCGACGGTCGCGGCCCGGAACCCGACGGTGCCGAACTCCTCCAGCGCGGCCTCCAGCAGGCGGTGGCGTCGGGCCTGTTGGCGTTCGTGCGGGGTCATCCCCCGCCAGGGGCGCACCAGTTCCACCCGGGGTCGTGTCATGCCCTCACGGTAGCGGGCGCCGCCGCGTCGGTGGGGCGTATCGGGCCGGGGCCGGTGCGGGGGTCCGCCGTCCTTTTCCCCTCGTCGCCCGTCACCGGTCGCGGGGCCGGGCGGGCCCCGGTTCCGTGAGCGGGTCAACGGGTGCGGTGTCCGTGCTCCGGGGACGACGCGCCCGGCCCCTGGTCGGTTCTTCGGTGCCGGCGCCGAAGAACCGACCAGGGGTGCCGCTCACCCGGCCCGGGCGGCTCCGAACCAGGTGGGCAGGTGGGCGAGCAGGTCCCGCTGGTCGTCGCCGACCCACGCCACGTGGCCGTCCGGGCGCAGCAGCACGGCGGGCACACCCCGCTCCTCCAGCTCCCGGGCGGTGTCGGCGACGTGGTCGACCCGGTCCCGCCACCCTGTCACCGAGAGGCGTCCGGTCGGGTCCAGCAGCAGCCCGCGGCCACCGCGCGTCAGTTCGTACAGGCGCCCGCCCCGCGCCAGTTCCATGTCCCGCAACCGCCTCCCCAGCAGGTCGTGGCCCTCACCGAAGTCGTAGCGCAGGCCGGTCGCGATGATCTTCTCGGTCAGGTGCCGGTTCACCTCCTCGAAGACCACCAGCTCCGACAGCAGCCGGCGTACCGCCCGCGGTCCCGGTTCGGAGGACATCAGCTCCATCTGGGCGCGGGTGTTGTCGAGCACGTCGGCGGCCACCGGGCGGCGTTCGGCCCGGTAGCTGTCCAGCAGTCCTTCGGGCGCCCACCCCCGGACCTGCGCGGCGAGCTTCCAGCCGAGGTTGAACGCGTCCTGGACGCCGAGGTTGAGGCCCTGCCCGCCGACCGGGGGGTGGATGTGCGCGGCGTCCCCGGCCAGCAGCACCCGGCCGACCCGGTAGTGGTCGGCCAGACGGGTGGCGTCGCCGAACCGGGACATCCGGCGTGGTGAGTGCACGCCGAAGTCGGTGCCGGCGAACACCCGCAACCGCCGCCGGAAGTCGTCCAGGGTCGGCGGGACCGTGCGGTCGGGGGCCACACCCTCGGCGGGTACGAGGACCCGGTACACCCCGTCCTCCAAGGGGCCCAGGCCGAACAGCAGGTGGGTCTTGCGGATCTCGGCCACGACGGCGGCCACCTCCTGCGGCGGCGCGGTCACCTCCATCTCGCCCAGCAGCATCTCGGTCGTGGTGGGTTCGCCGGGAAAACCCACGCCCAGGAGACCGCGCACCGTGCTGCGGCCGCCGTCGCAGCCGACCAGGTGGCGCGAGCGCAGCCGTGCGCCGTCGGACAGCTCCACGGTCACCCCTTCCTCGTCCTGGTCCAGACCGACCAGTGCGACGCCGCGCCGGATCTCGGCGCCGGCCCGGGCGGCGTGCTCGGACAACAGGAGGTCGGTGGTCGTTTGGGGGATGCCCAGGACGTAGGCGTGCGCGCTGTCCAGCCCGTCCGGCGGGGGTGCGGGGATGGCCGCGAAGAAACCGCCGAGCGGGTACTCGCGGCCGTGTTCGAGGAAGCGTTCCAGGAGGCCGCGCTGGTCCATGATCTCGATGCTGCGCGCGTGCAGTCCCAGGGCGCGGACCTGGGTGGTCGGCTCCGTCTCCTTCTCCAGCACGAGCGTGCGCACGCCGTGCAGCCGCAGTTCCGCGGCCAGCATCATGCCGGTCGGTCCCCCGCCGGTGATGATCACGTCGATCATGAAGCCTCCCCGTTCTCGGTTCGTGTGGCGGTCGGTCCCCGCAGGGTCCTGATCTGCGCGGACGACGGTCACGATCGACGATTGTGCGCCCTGACCGGGGTCTTGCCGCAAGCCCCGGGGTGCGCTATAGATTGAGAGAGGCGAGAGGTTCCCAGAACCCCTCGCCTTCGTCGTTCCCGGACCCGGGGCGCGGTGTGCGCCCGGTGCGCGCGGGGGAGCCGCCGTCGTGAGGGTCGCTGCGGTGCGGTCGGGGTCCGTGGTCCCGGTCGGAGCGACGCCGGTGGGCCGGGAGGACCCCAAGGCGGGGGAAAGGCGTTCCCATCATTGGGCACCGGGGCGTGTCCGGCCGCTTCCGTGGCGTCGTGCGGGGTACGGCGCGGCACAGGGAGGGCGCCGATCGGGACCGGGCGGGTCGTGCATGCGCCCACAGCACTGGTGGGCGGGGTCGGGGCGGACCTCCCGGCACAGGGCCACGATCCGCGAGGTCCGCCCCGGCGCCCGTCGTCCCGGTCGGGGGCGCGATGCGTCGGCGCCCGTGCGGCGGGGCGTGGGGCGGCGAGAGGAAGGGAGCGACCGATGACGCGACAGTCGAACGAGCACAACGCCGGTGCGCCGGAGCCGGCGGCGGCCCCGACCGGGACGGCGACGTTCTCCTGGTGGGAGGCCCTGAAGCGGACGTTCCGGGAGTTCCGGGAGGACAACCTGAGCGACCTGGCGGCGGGACTCACCTACTACGGGCTCTTGGCCCTCTTCCCGGCCCTGCTGGTCCTGGTGTCCCTGCTCGGCCTGGCCGGTCCGGGGGCCACGCGGACCCTGACCGACAACGCCGAAGCGGTCCTCCCGGCGGACGTCGCCGAGGTGGTGACCTCCGCGATCCAGAACCTCCAGGGCAACCCGGCCGCGGCCGGGATCGTCGGTCTGATCAGCCTGGCCATCGCCCTGTGGTCGGCCTCCGGGTACATCGCCGCCTTCATGCGGGCGTCCAACATCGTCTACGACGTCCCCGAGGGGCGGCCCGTCTGGAAGACGCTGCCCGTCCGCGTCGGCGTCACCCTGCTGCTGGTCGTCCTGCTGACGTTCACGGTGCTGGCCATCGCGGCGACGGGCGTCGTTTCGCAGAGGATCGGGCAGGTGCTGGGTCTGGGGCCGGTCGTGGCGACGGTGTGGGACATCGCGAAGTGGCCGGTGCTCCTGCTGATCGTGGTCTTCATGATCGCGCTGCTGTACTGGGCCTCCCCCAACGCCCGGCACGGGTTCCGCTGGTTCAGCCCCGGCAGCCTGCTGGCGGTGGGGATCTGGCTGGTCGCCTCGGCCCTGTTCGCCGTCTACGTCGCCAACTTCGGCAACTACGACCGGACCTACGGGAGCATGGCGGCGCTGATCATCTTCCTGGTCTGGCTGTGGATCACCAACATCGCGATCCTGCTGGGCGAGGAGTTCAACGCCGAGGTCGAGCGGGGCCGTGCCGTGGAGGCGGGCCTGCCGGAGGGCGAGGAACCCTACGTCGAGATGCGCGATGTGCCCGAGCAGCGCCGTCCCGCCCCGGGGAGGCAGCGCTCGGTGTAGGCGTCGCGCACCACGGGCCGTGTGCGGTCGGTGCGGGCGGGGTGGTGTCACCGCGCGGGCCGGGCCGGCGATCCGCTTCACGCGACGCCCGGTGACGGCGCGCCGCTCCGGGGCGGCCGTTCGCCCCGGCGGTCGCTCTCCGCCGTGGTCGCGGGGGCGCGGGCCGTGGAGGCGGCCGGTGCGCGGGCGACGCCGACCGCGCACCGGGGGCGGACCCGTCAGGGCCGGTTTCCAGGGGGCGCCCGCCGTGAGCACGGGTCGGCCCCCGCGACCACGGCGCGTGCGGGCCGCCCTCGGCGGGCGGTGACCGGACCCCGCCCCGATGGGTACAGCAGTGGCTGTACCCATCTCGTTTTCGCCCCTTCGCGCGAGGGGTGGGGTGGGGGCGCCAACGTAATCCGGTCGCTGTGTGCCATCTATGTAGCAATACAAGATGTACATCATTATAAGGCCCACTTATCGTGGGTCAGGATTCCGGGGTTCTCGGAGCCCCCTGGGGTCAACGTAATCAAATACGTTTTAGTACTAACGTTTACAACGAAACGATATTGTGCGGGGTCCGGTCCGGGCGAAGGCCGGGCGCGGTCAACGAGGAGAGTGTCATGAACCGTGGGGTGGACACGGCTCCGCCGACGGACCGGTGAGCGTCCGGGGTCTTCAGAAAACCAACGTTTTTCAGACAGGTCGCCCAGAGGGTCGCCGGAGGGGCCCGTCCGGCGGATTCCTGTCGCAAAAACGTGGTGGAAACCTGCGGTGTTCACCAACTCGCGCCACGGGGTTTTCCCTACGCTTCCGGGATGGACCGCGCTCGCATCCTCCCCGACGACCCGCTGGCCCCCGCGCCCGCCCACGGCGGTGGTGCGCTGATCGGCTACGCCCGCGTCTCCACCCGCGATCAGAAGCTCGACCGCCAGATCCGCTGGAGGCCGCCGGGTGCGCCAGGATCTTCGCCGACAAGAAGTCCGGCAAGGACGCCCACCGCCCCGAACTGAAGGCGTGCCGGGCCTACCTGCGCCCCGGTGACACCCTGGTGGTGCCCGCCCTGGACCGCCTGGCCCGCTCCCTGGCCGACCTCATCGCCCTGGTCGGCGAACTGCGCGGCGAGCAGGTGGGGTTCCGCTCCCTGCACGAGGCCCTGGACACCACCACCCCCGGCGGCCGCCTCATCTTCCACGTCTTCGCCGCGCTCGCGGAGTTCATCCGCGAACTCATCGTGGAGGGCACCCACGAGGGCCTGGAGGCCGCACGCGACGCGGGCAAGCGGCTGGGCCGCCCGCCGGCCCTGACGGCCGAGCAGGTCCGCCACGCCCGCGACCTGCTCACCCGCCCCGACAACAGCGTCGCCTCCATCGCCCGCCTGCTCGGGGTATCGCGCTCCACGATCTACAAGAACGTCCCAGAGCTGTCCGGCGGCCGCGCCGCCCTGACCGCGGGGAAGGATCCGGGCGCGCGCTGAGGACCGTGTGCCGCCGGAGGAGTTCGTGCCTCACGGCCAGCGGTTGCGCGCGGCCGCCTGGATCAGAACGGCCAGTGGCGTTAGTGAACCGTCGGGGCGCGGCCAATCGCCACTGGCCGTTCGGTTGCTGCTCAAGCCCCGTGACGGCCTGAGGTGGACCCGCGCGAGCTCTCTTCAGACTGACGGTTGTTGGTCGAACAGCCCGACGGGGTCGGCGCTGTAGGCGACCATCCAGCTGGGGTCGATGCGATACCACACGTTCTCGTCCCAGAACGGATCATCGCCGTCGCCGTCGTAGTGGTTGACGAGGTAGTCACGGACGCTCGGCCAAGTCGGGTCGCTGCTCGTCCCCTCGGGGTTCAGCGGAACGGCGTGTCCGTGCGTGAAAATGCCGAGCTGCTCGCCGCGCATGAAGGTCGCGCTGATGCCGGGCCGCGCCGCGAGATGACGGGCTTTAGCGGCCTGGCGGTGGGTGCCGACGATCCAACGGCCGTGCAGGAGGTGCCCGTCGACGCCGCTGATGCGTGGCTCACCGCGCCGGGTTACTGTGGCGATGGCCAGGGTGCACATGCCTTGGCGGACTCGGACAACCTGATCGGCGTCCAAGGTGCTTTCACCTGGCCGGATGATCGATTTGAGGTGGCTGCTGGAGCCAGCCAAAGAGGTGTCGAGCAGGACTTGGAGGCTGTGGAGCTCGTCGGGAGTTTCGAACATTGGGCTAGTTAATCGGCTCCCACTGACAGTGTCGGCTCAGTGCGCAGTCGCCGACCGGTCGCCGCCAGCCGGTACCGCTCGACGGCGTGCCGGGCGCGCACCCACCGCACTCAAGGCCGCCTGAGGATCCCCGCGGCGGACCCGCTTTCACCCCGATACCGTCTGGCCGATGTCCAGGCGCGATCGCAGGTCGAGGCGGACCTCCCCGTAGGGGCGCACGTGGCTCCAGAACAGTCGCCTCGCGTTCGCGCTCGACCAGCAGCGCGCGCACTCGCGGTGGTACTCGATCGTGCGCCCGGACCATTCGTAGAACCCGAGGTCAGCGGCGGGCACCTTGACCTGCCGGGCGACGAAGGCGACCACCTCGTCTCCGAACTCGACCCGGCCGCGGGGGAAGCGGCCGTTGCCGGTGAAGTACTTCAGCAGCAGGGCGAACCCGAGCCGGGTCGCGTCGCGCTTGCCCAAGAGCAGGTGCTGCTCTTCGTCCAGCAGGGTCCAGTGCTCGACCAGTTCGTCCATGCCCACGGATCGGCGCGCCATGACCGCATCATGCCGAACGCTCGCGGTTCGCGGGGGTCAATCAGCAAAACCGGCCTCGTTTGCGGCTGGTGACACGTTCGTTAACGGCACCCCAACGAACGCGGCTCGGTGGTCGTGCGCTCCCAGACCCCGCGGGGGCGCCGGTTTGTCGGGCCCGCCCGGTAAAAGGGGACGGACCGCACACCGCGACCGTGAAGAGGCCCCCTGATGCACCCCGCCCTGCCCCTGCCCCCCGACGGCGAGACCGGGCGCGTGCCCGGCGCGCTGCTGGTCCGCGGCGACTGCGACGACACCACCTGGAACGACGTGCTCTCTCGTATGGGCGCACTGCCCGGCATGGTCGCCCACACCCCCGGACAGCCCCTGCCCCCGGCCCGGGGGCCCATCCCCCGGCGCCTGCTCGTGGCCCAGGACCCCGCCTGGCGGGGCGCCGTCCCCGTGGAGGTGTCCCAGGCCCTGAGCGGCGAGGGCGCCTGGTTGCCCGACCTGGTCCTGATCGCCGACCGCGGCACCACCCGCGATCCCGCCCTGCGCCCGCTCACGGCCTTCCTCCCCAGCGACGACGACCTCTACCGATTTCGCATCACGCCCCGCCAGGTGGCCATGACCTACCTGGTCATGCACCGCCCCGGCATCGAAGACACCCTGGATCACCACAAGGAGTGCGGCGCCGCCGAGGTCGAACTCGAACCCGGCGAGTCCTACGAGGACTGGTTGGACGGCTCCCCCGACGTGATGGGCGATGTCCTGGAGACCGCGGACCACCCGCCCTGCTACCAGCCGCCCGCCGCGCCCCTGCCCGTGATCACCCAGAACAACTGGGGGCTGCTCGTGCGCACCGACTTCAGCGACGACCGCGCGTGGGCCGCGCTCGCGGCGGACGCGGACCGCCTCGACCCCCGGATCGAGACCCCCGAGGACCACCAGCCCTACGTGCAGATCGTGGACGACCCGGCCTTTGCGGGGGCCACACCGGAACAGGTGATGGCAATCGTCCGCCCGAACGAGGACGAAGAAGAGGAGACGGGCGAGGCAGTGGTGGTGATCGCCGACCAGGCCTCCATGGGCGGCTCCGACCGCACCGTCCTGGTCGTGCCCCTGGAGGACAACGTCGGGTGGTCCTTCCGCCTGCCCCCGGACAAGGTGCGGAGCATGGCGGCCAACCTCTTCATCGGCAACAACGACATCTCGGACTGGATGCGTCAGGGCTCGCCGGACGGGCCGGCGGTCATGACGGAGAGGGAGAGGCGGTCCTGGTGGAGCCGGTGATCGAGTGATCCGTGTTCTCCGTGGCTTCCGCCACCGCGATCACGGTGAGCGGTCGCCGGGGGCGTAGCGGTTCCCGGTTCCCCCCGGACTGGGCAACGACCCGGGTGGTGGTCTTGTCGTGGTGCCCCGGCGCCTGGGCGATGACCGGTGCGGGGCCTGGAGCACGGGCCGGCGCGGTGCGCAGGTGCGCACCGCTGGTCCGGGGATCAGGTCGGCGAGGCCGTGCGGATGCGGGGGGCGCGCTGCCCGGCCGGGAGGGAGGCCGGGCCTGGTCCTCGGAGATGCCCATTATCCGGGGGAACGTCCGGGCGCCGGGCAGGAGCCGCTGTGCCGGTTCGGTCGTGGTCACCTCTTCGGAGTCGAGTACCGAGAACGTGTCCTGTGAGGTCACCGTCGGTCCTCTTCGACCAGGGGTGGTGAACGCGCACACCGTGACCGGGGGTCGAACGGGGCACTTTGAACAGGTCGGCGATCTGCTGGACGGTGTTCTCCCGGGCGGCGGGATGGGTTCAGGGCCGGTGGGCGCAGACCGTCTCCTGCGCCAGGCGCACGATCTGGGCCAGGTGGGAGTGGTGGGCCCCGGGCCAGTACACCCGATCGCAGTCCGGGCAGCGGGCGAACGCGTCGTAGGCGGCGCGTGTGCCCGCCTCCAGGTCGCCGGTGACCTGTTGTTTCTCGGCGTGGACCAGCACGCCGTTGCAGGCCGGACAGCGCGTCCAGGGGTCCAGGTCCGGTGCGAACCCGTGCAGCACCTCGCGCAGTTGGTCGTCGGGGCGGGTGTGCCGGACGTGGGCGCCTGCGCGCAGGCCCGTGCGGCTGAGCAGTCCGCGGTCACGGGTGAGCAGCACCCGCTCCTCGGCGTTGGCCTGCCGGAACAGCGAGGGATCGTCACGGTCGTTGTCGTAGGCGGTGTCCAGGCCCAGCAGGCGCAGTCGCCGGGCCAGGGTGCCCAGGTGCACGTCCAGCAGGAAGCGCAAGGGGAAGGGGACGGCCTGGGGCGGGTCCGGGGGAGCGACGTCCACGGTCTGTCCGGGAGCGGGGATGGTGCCGGGCGACACGGGCAGGCCGTCCAGGAGCAGGGTGCCGACCTCGGTCATGGGCACGCCGTGCGACTGGACCAGGTGGGCCAGGGTGGAGGTGGAGTCGGCGCGCGCGTGCAGGGTTCCGTTCCGGTGGCGCGGGGCCAGAAAGAACCGTAGTTCTGGCGCGAAGCGCAGTTCCAGGGTGGTTTCCATCGGCCTGAGTATGCCATCGTGCGTGCTCCGCCACTCCCCTTTTTTTCGCCGGCGCCGGGGTTCGTGGGCTGCGGTGGAGGCGACGTCCCGCCGGTCGGGGCCGCCTGGTGTGCCGGCGCTGGAACACCGGTGTGGGGGTGATGCCCGCGGAACCGACCGTGCTCGGGGCGATCGGGCAGCGCGGTATCCGTCCTTCGCCGAGTCGTCGCTGCCCACGCGCACGGACACGTTCTCGCTCTGGAGCGGGTCGAAGTCGCGGCGGTGAGCATCCACTGCTCATCGATCGGCGATCCCCCACGGTAGTGCGGGCCCCGGTCGTCGAACAGGGCGGTCGCGAACGGGTACTCCTCGGTGGCTCGGTCGCCGCCGTCGCCCGGTTCCTCGGGGCCGGTAGGGTGCGGCGGTGGACACGGCGACCTACGCGGCGATCACCGACCTGTGCGCCCGGTTGGCGGGGCGGGTCGGTGACGATCTGTTGGAGACGGTGCGCACCCATTACGCCTGCGGTGAGCCCTACCTGGCCGAATCCGCGTTGGTGCTGACCCTGGCCTATGAGGGCATCGGTCTGACCGGGGCCGAACGCGCTCTGCTGGCGCCCACCCTGGACCCGGACGGTCTGGCCGATCTGGCGCGGGTCCCTCACGTGGAGCGGGCCCCGGGGCCGTTCTACCGGTTCGCTCCCCGTGGTCCGGCCGATGCCCCCGATCCGGGGCCGTTGAGCGGGGTGTGGGCCGAGGTGGCGCCCGCTCATGGCGGGGTGGTCCTGTACCGGGCCTGGCGCGAACCCCTGCCCGGGGCGCCGGACGCGGCCCGGTGGGCGCACCTGTTGTCCGTGCGCGCGGACGCCGATCCGTTGGCGGCTCAGGCGGGGTTGTGCTCCACCGCCCACGTCCGGTTGCGCGACACCTCGCCGTTGGAGGTCCTGGCCGAGGGCGTTGCCGTCCGTCCCTATCAGGCGGCCCTGGTGGCGGGTGCCGTGGTGGTCTGGTCCGCTCAGGCCGGTCCGTGGCGGGGGGCTTGGCGGTTCCCGTGATGAGGTGGGTCGGGGGGGTGTGGGTCTCTTCGGGTCGTTCGCGTCGGCGGGTCGAAGTGACCCGTGCGTGAACACGGGAGGTATTCGCGGTGAAGGCGGTTGACCACCCGATTTTACTCAGTGATCATTGAGTCAATGAACGCTGAGTTTTCTTTGGAGCGGAGGGCCGCGCTCCACGCCGCCCTGGCCGATCCCGCCCGCCTGGCCATCACCGACGCCCTGTGCACCGGGGACGCCTCGCCTTCGGAGCTGGGCGAACGGTTGGGGATGCGTTCCAACCTCATCGCCCACCACCTGCGGGTCCTGGCCGAGGCCGGGCTCACCACCCGTACCCGTTCCGAGGCCGACCACCGCCGCGTCTACATCCGCCTGCTGCCCGAGGCGTTCGGGGCCCTGGTCCCGACCTCTCTGTTGCGCGCCCCGCGTGTGGTGTTCGTGTGCACCCGCAACTCGGCCCGTTCCCAGTTGGCCGCCGCCCTGTGGCGGCACCGCAGCCCGGTGCCCGCGGTCTCGGCCGGGACCCGTCCCGGTGAGCGCGTGCACGAGGGCGCCGTCGCCGTCGCCCACCGCCACGGCCTGCACCTGAAGGCCGAGAACACCGCCCACGTCCAGGACGTGCTGCGTCAGGACGACCTGGTCGTGGCGGTCTGCGACAGCGCCCATGAGGAGCTGCCCCGCACCCGCGCCCGCCTGCACTGGTCGGTCCCCGACCCCGTGCGGGCCGGCACCGAGGCGGCCTTCGACGACGCCTTCTCCCAGATCAGCGACCGCGTCGAGCGGCTCGCCCCCGCCGTCCACCCGGAAGGAACACCATGACCGCCCAGCCCCGCCAGTTCACCGTCGACCAGCAGTACGCCCTGGGAGTGGCCTCACGCAGGCTCGCCGAAGAGTTCGCCGGGGTGTTCAACACCGAGACCATCGAACGGTTCCTGCACTCCAGCTACGACCAGTTCGCCGCCCGGGCCACCATCGCCCAGTTCCTGCCCCTGCTGGCCGAGCGGTTCGCCCGCCAGCGGCTGGGCGCGCTGGCGCGGGTCGAGAACAAGGTGAACGACGGTCGTCCGGTCGTGCTGTTCCTGTGCACGCACAACGCCGGGCGCAGCCAGATGGCCATGGGCTTCTTCCGGCACCTGACCGGGGACCGGGCCATCGCCTGGTCGGGTGGGTCCGAGCCGGGCAGGGAGGTCAACCCGGCCGCGGTGGCGGCCATGAACGAGGTCGGCATCGACATCTCCACCGAGTTCCCCAAGCCGTGGACGGATGAGGTGGTGCGCGCCGCCGACGTGGTGGTCAGCATGGGCTGCGGGGACGCCTGCCCCATCTTCCCGGGCAAGCGTTACGAGGAGTGGACCCTGGACGACCCCGACGGCCGGGACCTGGCCGCCGTGCGGCCGATCCGTGACGACATCGAGGAGCGGGTCCGCGCCCTGCTGGCCGAGTTGGAGATCACCGTCTGAAACAGGGCGGGGGTCCGTCCGGCTCCCGGGCCGGACGGACCCCCGCCCGGGAAAGGGCCGGCGACACGTACACCGGCCCCGGGCGGGGCGCGTGGATGGTCGGACGGGTGCGTTCGGCGCGTTCCCGGATCCACGGCGGGTCGCCCGACACCCCGATCAGATCAGCATTCACTGATGTCAGCGCCCACTGATGATGCCATATCATTCGAGGCTGATGCGAATCGTTCGCCGCCCCGGACCGACGACCGGGTCGGACCCGTAAGAGAAGGTGGAACCCCCATGGCCGACACCCCGTCCGTGCTCTTCGTCTGCGTTCACAACGCGGGCCGCTCCCAGATGGCCGCCGCCTGGCTTCGGCATCTGGCCGGCGACCGCGTGGAGGTGCGCTCGGCGGGTTCGGCCCCGGCCGAGACCGTCAACCCCGCCGTGGTCGAGGCCATGAAGGAGGTGGGCATCGACATCACCGACCAGAAGCCCAAGATCCTCACCATCGACGCCGTCGAGGCCTCCGACGTGTGCATCACCATGGGCTGCGGTGACGTGTGCCCGGTCTTCCCCGGCAAGCGCTACCTGGACTGGACCCTGACCGACCCCGCCGGGCAGGGTGTGGACGCGGTCCGCCCGATCCGGGACGACATCGAGAAGCGCGTCCGCACGCTCCTGGAGGAACTGGGCGTCACCGTCTGAGCCCGCCCCGGGTCCGCTCGGGGCCGGCGCCGAGCGGACGATCCCGGGACGGGGTCCTCCCGGACACCGACCGGACCGTGACCGCCGTCCGGCCTGCGCCGCCGGGCGCGAGGGCCGTTCGGGATCACCCGGACAGGGGGCGCACCCCGGTCACGGTGAGCGTGGGCAGCGCTCCGGGCGCGGAGCGGCGCACCCGCCCGCGCACGGCCACCGGCTTCTCCGACGCCAGCACGTGGGCGGCGTGGACGGCGGTGTCGGCGAACATCGCGCACTCGACCAGGCCGGTGCGGTCCTCCACGGAGAAGAACACGACCCGGCGGCCGCTGCGGGTGGGCGGGGTCTGGTAGCCGATCCGGCTCCCGGCCACGGTCACCCGGGAGCCGTCGGGGCAGCGGTGCAGGTCGCGGGCGTGCACCAGCCCGCCGGGGGAGGCGGCGAGGGCGCCGAGCCGCTCCACGTGCGCGTCCAGCAGGTGACCGCTGATCTCGTACCCCAGGACACGGGCCTCCTCGGTGAGCCGATCGGCGTGGCTCGGCGGATCGGCCCGTCCCCGCGGGATGGGGGCGGGGGCGGCGCCCAAGGCCAACTGGCCTTCCCCCGCGGTGGTGGTGCGGCCGCGGGCGCGGATCAGGGTGTGGGCGTGCGACAGGACGTCGCGCCGCCCGGGCCCGCCGGGGACCCCCACCCCGCACAGATCGTCCAGGGCGCCGACCGTGATCAGGTCGTCCAGGGCCCGTACGGGAAGGCGGGTGCGGGTGATGACGTCGCGCAGGTCGGTGTAGGGGCGCTCGGTGAGGATCCGGTCGAGGTCGGCGTCGATCAGGGATCCGACGTCGCCGAGCGGGGGGCGCACGCCCCACACCAGGTCGCCGACCCGTTCCACCCGCCAGGCGGTTCCGGAGGCGTGCAGGTCCAGGGGCAGGACGCGCACGCCCATCCGGCGGGCCTCGGCGATCAAGGTGCGCCGCGGGTACATGCCCGGGTGGTGGGTGAGCAGCCCGGCGAAGAACGCGGCGGGGTGATGGGCTTTGAGCCAGGTCGTCTGGAGGGCCGGGATCGCGAACGCCGCGGCGTGCGCGCGGCAGAACCCGTAGGACCGGAAGCCGTCGACGATCTCCCATACCCGCGCGGTGGCCTCTGGCGGACGGTGGCGTTCGGCGGCCGCCGCGTGGAACTGCTGCCGTACCTGTTCCAGGCCCGGGGGAGTGGACAGGGCGCGGCGCATCGCCTCGGCGGTGTCCAGCCCGCACCCGGTGAACACGTCCAGTACCCGCAGGAGTTGTTCGTGGTAGAGGACGGCGCCGCCGGTCTCGGCCAGGACGGGGTCCAGGTCGGGATGGGGCGCGGGGCGGGGGCGGCCCGCACGGCCGTCCAGGTAGGCGCCCACCATGTCCACCCCCACCGGGCCGGGGCGGAACAGGCTGATGTCGGCGATGAGGTCGGCCGTGTTCCGGGGGCGCAGGCGTGACAGCAGTTCCCGCTGGCCGCCCGACTCGACCTGGAAGCAGCCGAGGGTGGTGGAGGTGGCGAGCAGGCGCAGGGTGGCCGGGTCGTCGTCGGGGATGGCGTCCAGGTCCGGGGCGGTGCCGGTGGTGGCCTGGATCTGGTCCAGGGCGTGGCCGATCGCGGACTGTGTGCGCACCCCCAGCACGTCGAGTTTGAGCAGGCCCCAGGCCTCGACGTGGTGCTTGTCGGCCTGGAGGAGGGGGTGACCGGCGCGGGAGGGCTGGGAGGGCACCCGATCGGCGAGGTCCGCACCGCCCAGGACGAGCCCGCAGGGGTGCATCGCCAGGTGCCGGGGCAGTCCGGCGAGACGTTCGGCCAGATCGTAGAGCGATGCGACCAGGGGGCCGGTGATACCCCGGACGGTGCGCAGCTCGGGCAGTTCGGCGACGGTCCGCCGGATCCTGTCGGCGCGCACAGGGGGGATGGTCGAGGCGATGAGGTCGACCTCCGCGGCGGGCATCGACAGGGCCGTCCCGGCGTCGCGCAGGGCGGAGCGGGCGCGGTAGGTGTCCACCATCGCCACCGCCCCGGCCGGGCCCGGGTGGGAGGCCAGCACCGCGTCGTAGGCCTGCGACCTGCGGTGGGATTCGACGTCCAGGTCGATGTCCGGTAGTGCGGCGCGGGACGGGGTGAGGAACCGCTCGAACAGCAGGTCGTGCTCCAGGGGGTTCACGGGGCTGATCCCCAACAGGTGCACGATGAGGGACCCCACGGCCGACCCGCGGGCCGCGCACCGGATCCCCTTCTCCCCGATGGCGCGGGCGGCGTCGTCCACCGAGACGAAGTAGGACCAGTACCCGAGCCGGTCGATGACGGACAGTTCGTAGGCGGCGCGTTCCCGGGCGCGGGGGGAGCGGTCCAGGCCCAGGCGGGCGGCGCCGTCGGCGACGCGGGCCCGCAGTTCGGCGCGGGCGTCGGCCCGCCGGGGCAGGTGGGCCCGTCCCATACCGAGGTCGGCGGCCGGGTCCAGGACACAGGAGGTGGTCACGGCCTTCGTGTGGGCGATGAGACGGCGGGCCCGGGCGGTGTCGCCGGCGCAGACCTCCACCGCCCTCTCGTGCAGCTCGTCGGGGGTGGACAGGTGGGCGCGGCCGGTCTCCGGCTCCAGGTCGGGGGTTCCGGGGGCGTGGCGGCGGATGC
Organism: Nocardiopsis sp. N85; assembly: GCF_028882275.1. GTDB lineage: Bacteria > Actinomycetota > Actinomycetes > Streptosporangiales > Streptosporangiaceae > Nocardiopsis > Nocardiopsis lambiniae. The sequence goes on along the minus strand of NZ_JARBUT010000010.1, from coordinate 9,783 downwards.
GGTCCAGGGCGGCCGCGAGCGGGGCGCCGTCGGGGGTGGGGTAGCGGACGGCGTTGGCGGCCACCACCAGGGTCCGGGTCTCATCGCCCAGGCGCAGCAGGGCACGGGCGGTCTGCCGCTGTCCCGGAGCGCCGTGGTCGTGGACGGCCAGGGCGATCTCGGCGCCGGTCGCGGTCCAGGCGTCCAGGGCGGTGCGGGCGCGGGTGGGGGCGCGGTGCGCGAGGGCGCGGCCCACGTCGGAGTCCGGTCCCAGGAGCACCACCAGGCCGTCGGGGTGTTCGCCCGCCATGGTGGGGGTGATGGCGGCGGGGGCGGGGCCGTGGTGGGCGGCGGTGACCAGGCGGCACAGTCCGGTCCACCCGGTGCCGCCGCGGGCGAGCACGGTGGCCCGTCCTCCGCCGGGCACCGCCAACGCGAGGTCGGCGCCCAGTACCGGGCCGAGCCCGCTCTCGCGGCACGCGGCGATGTGTTCGGTGGCGCCGATGAGGGTGTCGTGGTCGGTCAGGGCCGCCGTGGTGTGTCCGGCGGCCGCCGCCGCGGCCACCAGCGCGGCCGGGGCGGCGGTGCCGTGCCGCAACGAGTAGTGCGAGGCGACCCGCAGGTGCACGCCGACACCCCTCCCCTCCCATGCTGCGTCCCGGGGAAGAACGCCGCAGAAATCGAATCTGTGTTCGAAAACCATAGCGCTGTCCGGACTCGGGGAAAACCCGGTGACCTGCACCGGAGCCCCTGATCGCACAGGGATCCCTTGCGGGGTGGGGGCTCACGGACGCCGAGGGGACGTCGAACATCTCCGGTGGTTCGTCGGTGCCCGTCTCCAGTGCGGACGCGGGGCCGCCGTGCCCACCCGCCGGATCCTGATGTCGGTGCGCCGTCCGGTCGCCGGGACGATGGCGGGTGCCGGAACCGCACACGCCCGGCCCCCCGCCGGCGGCCCCCATCACCGTGGAAGTCCGCTCCGGGACCGTTGGCGGGTTCCCCCGGGGGACGGTCGGCCCGGTGGGGGGACACCGGGCGGGTCTAGGGTGGCGTTCGGATGTCGGGACGGCGAAGGGCGGGGCGTGTGGGCGCGATCGTGGAATCGGTGAGCAGCGGCGCGAAGCACACCTTCGGCAAGCCGGTGCGCGAACGGGTGCGGTTGCTGGCCGGGCTGGGTGTGGAGGGCGACGCGCACTTGGGGGTGAGGGTCAAGCACCGGTCCCGGGTGGCGGTGGACCCGACGCAGCCCAACCTGCGCCAGGTGCACCTGATCCACGCCGAGTTGCTGGAGGAACTGGCCGCCGCCGGGTTCGCGGTCGCTCCGGGGGAACTGGGGGAGAACGTCACCACGCGCGGTATCGACCTGTTGGGGCTGTCCCGGGGGACGGTCCTGTGTCTGGGGCCGTGGGCGCGGGTGGAGGTGACGGGGTTGCGCAACCCGTGCGCGCAGATCGACGCGTTCTCCCCGGGGTTGTTGAAGAAGGTGGTGGGGCGCGGCCCGGACGGGGGGATCGTGCGTCGGGCCGGGATCATGGGGATCGTGGTGGCGGGCGGGGTCGTCGAACCGGGGATGGCCGTGGAGGCCGTGGCCCCCGAGGGTCCGCACCTGCCCTTGGAGCGCGTCTGAGGACGTCTTCGCTTCCGAGGGGCGGTGGCCGTACCCCGGTGGGGGTGCGGCCACCGCCGTCCTCGGGCCGGGGCGGCGATCAGGTGGGGGCCCGGATGTCGGTGCCGAGGATCCTGCCGTCGGCGACGGTGAACAGCGGCGCGGGGCCGCCCCCGGGGCGGGGGACGAATCCGGGTGGGCCGTCGACGACGGGACGGGTGTCCTGGGCGGGGCGGGCGAGGGGAGGGCCTGCCCGGCGGCGGCGCCCCCGCGGGTGGGCTCCGGTGTCCCCGCGCAGACGGGTGGACACGTCGGCGCGGGCGGGTCACGTCGGGGTCCGGGACGGTCGCCGCCCCGGGAAGCGGACAGGACCGTCTCCACCACCGGGTCGCGGTGGGCGGGGTGGTGCGGGCCGCTCACCCGGTCCTGGGGTGAGCGGGGGGCGGGGACCGCTCCCGAGGGGGCCCGCACCGGTTCACGGGGTGCGTCGGGTGAGGCGGTCGTGGCGTTGGCGGGCGGCCTGGGCCGATCCCAGGCCCAGGCCGAAGGCGATGTCCTGCCAGGTCATGTCGCGTCCCTTGGTCATCTGGAGCAGGCCGAGTTCGAGTTGGTCGAATTCGGCGCGGGCCAGGGGCAGCAGCGTGAGCGCGGCCATCAGGTCCTCGGTGTCGACACCGGGGCGGTCCTCGTCGGGGATGGCGCTGCCGGCGGCCAGGTCGCAGACGCGGCGCAGGGCGTCCAGGGGTGCCATGGGTCGGGAGTGCGATTCCCAGCGGGCGCGGTCCTCGCCGGTGGCGTGGCGTTCGGTGATGCGGGTCAGGGCCTGGTGGGTACGCCGTTTGCGGGCCTGGTCGGGGTCGGGCGGGGTGAGTCCGGTCGAGGTCATGCCTCCAGCATCGAAGCACAACCCAAGGTTGTCAACATAAAATTTTCAACGAAATGTTTACAAGAGGTGCGCGGTCCGTCCGCGGCCGACCGAGTCCGCCCGTCCGGGTGGGACACCGCCGAAAGACCCCACCCGTGCCACCGGTGACCGGGACCGTCGTCCGCTCCCTCCCGGGTGCGCGGCGGGCCCCGCCGGGGTGATCGTTAGGGTGCTGGTCGGCGGCGTCCATCCCGGGGCCGGCCCATCGCATCGAGGAGGACCATGTCCATCGCCGAGAGGTTGGTCGCCGCGATCGGCGCCGACCAGGTCGTCACCGACCCCGAGATCATGGAGGGGTACGCCCACGACGAGGCCGAGTGGGCCCCCCACGGGCGGCCCGAGGCGGTGGTCCGCCCCCGGGACACCGCCGACGTGGCCGCCGTGGTGTCCCTGTGCGCCGAGCACGGCGTCCCGCTGGTGGGGCGTGGTGCCGGGACCGGCCTGTCCGGCGCGGCCAACGCCGTCGACGGGTGGGTGGTGGTCTCCTTCGAGCGGATGGACCGGGTGCTGAGGGTCGACCCCGTTCAGCAGAGCGCCGTCGTCCAACCCGGGGTGGTCAACGACGACCTGCGTCGACGGGTCGCCGAGGACGGCCTGTGGTACCCGCCGGACCCGGCCTCGGCCCCCTGGTCGACCATCGGCGGCAACGTCGCCACCAACGCCGGCGGCCTGTGCTGCGTCAAGTACGGGGTCACCCGCGACTACGTGCTGGGCATGGAGGCGGTGGTGGGCCGGGGACGGGTGGTGCGCCTGGGCCGCAGTACCGCCAAGGGGGTGACCGGCTACGACCTGGCCGGGCTGATGGTGGGTTCGGAGGGCACGTTGGGCCTGATCACCGAGGTGACCCTGCGGATGCGCCCGCTGCGCTCCGGTGTGGAGCACACCGTGATCGGCTACTTCGACTCCCTCACCGACGCCGGGCGCGCGGTCGCTGCGGTGGCCGCGTCGGGGGTGATCCCCTCCGCCCTGGAACTCATCGACCGGTTCTGCCTCCAGGCCGTCGACGAGTGGAAGAACATGGGTCTGTCCGCGGAGGGCGAGGTGCTGCTGTTGGCCCGCAGCGACCAGCCGGGCGCGGCCGGGGAGCAGGAGGCCGACGCCATCCTGGCCTGCTTCGAGGCCGAGGGCGCCGGCTACGCGGTGCGCTCCACCGACGCCGAGGAGGCCGAGGCCCTGTTCGCCGCGCGCCGGTTGGCCTACCCGGCCCTGGAGCGGCTCGGCCCGTTGCTGACCGAGGACGTGTGCGTGCCCAAGGCGCTGGTCCCGCACATGTTGGAGCGCATCGAGGAGACGGGGCGCCGCCTCCGGGTCCACATCGCCAACATCGCCCACGCCGGTGACGGCAACCTGCACCCGCTGTTCATCGTCCCGGCCGGGGACGAGGAGGCGAAGAAGCGGGCCAAGGAGGCGTTCGAGGTCATCGTGGACGAGGCGTTGGCGTTGGGCGGCACGGTCACCGGTGAGCACGGCGTGGGCCTGCTGAAGAGGGGCGGGGCCGCCCGGGAGCTGGGTCCGGACGTGCTGGACATGCACCGCGCGGTCAAGAACGCGCTGGACCCGGCGGGCGTCTTCAACCCCGGCAAGGTCTTCGGGTAGGGGGTGTGCGGGGACGTTCGCGTCCCCGCACACCCCCTGTGGTCGGACCTCCATGGGGCCCTACCGTCTCAGATGCCGAACGGTGCGGGATGGCGGATCGTGCCGGCGGGCGGAACGTCGTCGGGGTCCAACGACAGGACCATGAGGGCCTCGTCGGGGACCTCGATGCCCAGCCCGATCCCGTACCGCGAGGCGCGGCCGAACCCGAAGCGCGGGTAGTAGGTCGGGTGCCCCAGGACGGTGACCCAACGTTCGCCCCGGGCGCGGGCGGCGTCCAGCACGGCGCGGATCGCGGCCGATCCGGCGCCGGTGCGCCGGTACCCGGGCAGGACGGCGCACGGGGCCAGGCACAGGGCCGGGACCTCGCCGATGTGGCAGCGGGTGATGAGCGCGTGTCCGATGACGGTGTCGTCGTCGGTGACGGCGACCATCGACAGGCCGTCGATCCAGGCCGGGTCGGCGCGCAGGGCGTCGACGAGGTCGGCCTCGGCCGGGGTGTCGAACGCGGCCGTGTTGACGGCGTGCACGGCGGTGATGTCGGCGTCGGTCTCGACGCGGGTGTTCCACAGGCGGGTGGTGTTCACGGGGAACCCTCCGAGGAGCGGGGGTCCGGTCCGACGGCGGTGGCGCTTCGGGCGCGCGGAGGGTGCCGCGCGTGCGGATGCGGTCGGACGGGGACCCGGGAGAAGTGGGTGTGGGGGATACCGCTCGCGATGGCGGTTCGCACCACGGTCATCGACCCCACCTCCCGTTTCGCCTCGTGTCCGTGGGAACGGTCGGGATTTTAACACCGGTGGGCGCGGTCGCGGTATCACTTCGGGCGGCGGACCCGCTCCTGGGCGGCGGTCGCGGGGTGGGCGTCCGGGCCCGGCTGCGTGATCATGGGTTCTCTGGTGCGGTTCTTCGGGACGGGGGCGGGGGAGTGGTCGAACGGTTGCGGCCGGTGGACCTGGCGCGGGCGGTGGGGGTCTCCACCCAGTCGGTGCGCGACTGCGAGGCCTCGGGGGTGGTGCCGCCGGCGCGGTGGACGGAGTCGGGGCAGCGTCGGTTCGGTCGTCGGCATCTGGCGGCGTTGGTGGCCTACCGGGCGCTGGCGTCGGGCATGGGGGTGGCCGCGGCCGGGGAGGTGATGCGGACGCTGCACACCGCCGGGGTGGATCGGGCCCTGGAGTCGGTGGAGGCGGCCTACGCGCGGGCGTACGAACAGCGTCGGGCGGTGCGGGAGGCGGCTCGGGCGTTGGCGGTGGTGGCCGCGGCCGTCTCCGAGGAGGGGGCGGCCGCCCGTGAGTCCGGGGACCTGCTGGCGGGGGTGCGGGTGCCGCGGGCGGGGTCGGACGCGCTGCGGATCGGTCGGGTGGCGCGGCTGGTGGGGGTGCGTCCCTCGACGTTGCGGGTGTGGGAGCGGGCCGGTCTGGTGGTGCCGGTGCGCGAGGCGGGCACGGGGTACCGGGTGTACGGGCCCGAGCAGGTGCGCGACGTGCGGGTGGTGCGGGAGCTGCGGCGCAGCGGGTACGGGCTGGAACAGATCGGGCCGGTGATGGAGGAGTTGCGCGGGGAGGGCGGCGGCCGTGGCCCGCTGGAGGCGCTCCACCGCAGGGAGGAGGCCTTGCGGGCGCGGGCGCGCACCCTGACCGAGGGGGTGGCGCGCCTACAGGAGTACCTGGACCTGCTCGCCCGCCCGGAGGAGGTCTGAGCGTCCCGGCGGCCGTCCGGGGTCGCGGTGCGGCCCGGCCCCGCTCAGTCCCGGGCGTCGAGCCGCTCCTCCAGGCGTTCGATCCGCGCCAGGAGGGGCGCCAGCCGGGAGTCGAGCGCGTCGGCCGGGGCGCCCGGCCCGGGGTCGGCCCGGGGTGAACGGGAGTGGTACCCGGCCAGGGCGGCGGTGACCGCGCGTCGGGTGAGCCGGGACTCGGCGCCCAGGGAACGCAGGACGTCACCGCCCGCCCCCTCCTCCTCGGCGACCAGGCCGAGCAGCAGGTGCTCGCAGCCCACGTGGTTGTGGCCCAGTGCGGTGGCCTCGCCCAGGGTGGCCTCCAGGGCGCGGGTGGCGGGGGCGCTGAAGGCGGGCGGGGCGCTGGGGCCGGGCGCCTCGGCCGCGCCTCGGCCGGTGAGGACGTGGGTGATGTGGGAGGGGTCGATCTCCATGGCCCGCAGCACCTGGAGGGCGAGGTCGCCGCCCTGCTCCACCAGGGCGGCCAGCAGGTCGGCGGTGGTGATGTGGGCGTCCCGGTCGCGGCGCGCGGCGGCCAGGCGCAGTACGGTGCGGGCGGGGGCGGTGAACAGGGGGAAGAGGGCGTCGAGGTCCTCGGCGCGGATCGGGCCGCGCACGGCCTCGCGGGCGGCGAGGAGGCGGCGCACCGCCTGTTCCAGGGCGCGCTGGCACACGGCCGAGACGGGGATCCCGCTCTCGCGCACGGCGTCGGCGAGGTCTTCGGGCAGGTAGACGTTGATCTTCGGCATCGAATCGCCCTTTTATGGGGGGGTATGCTGTAACCCCGCACTACCCCCACTGGGTTCCGGCTAACCCCCTTGCACCCCCAGTGGGGGTTGTCGTATGCCGTCGATCGCGCGCCCGTGAGATGCCGCGCGCGGTCCCCGTCGAAGGGGCCGTTCACACCGTGGGGACGCCCCCGGTGACCCGAGGCCCGCCACCCGCCCCGTCCGTCCTTCGGGGAAGGGACGGTCTGTGGCACATTGGCGCCCATGGACGATGAACTCGCCCCGGTGCTGGCCTCGGTCGGACCGCGGCTGCGCGAGCTGCGGCGCGAACGCGGCGTCACCCTGACCCGGCTGTCGGAGGCCACCGGCATCTCGGTGAGCACCCTGTCCCGGCTGGAGTCCGGCGGGCGGCGCCCCACCCTGGAACTGCTGTTGCCGCTGGCCAAGGTGCACGGGGTGCCCTTGGACGAACTGGTCGGCGCCCGAACGGGGGACCCGCGGGTGCGGACCCCGCCCTTCACCCGCGACGGCGTCGAGTACCTGCCGCTGTCGCGCAACCCCGGTGGCATCCAGGCCTTTCGCATCACCATCCCGCCGCCCAAGGGGTACGTCGAGGCCGAGCAGCGCAGCCACGAGGGGCACGACTGGGTCTACGTGCTGGAGGGGCGGCTGCGGTTGTTGCTGGGACCGCACGACATGGTCCTCACCGCCGGGGAGGTCGCCGAGTTCGACACCCGCATCCCGCACGGTTTCTTCAACCCCGGGCCGGGGCCGGTCTCCTACCTGGGCCTGTTCGGTCCGCAAGGGGAACGTGCCCATGTCCGGGTGCGGCCCACCGAGTCCTCTCGCAAGCGGGGGGAGAACGAACGGGAACCGGAAGGGCGGTGACGGTCGTCTCACTGACAAGAGCCGTTGGGTGGAAGGAAGTTCCCCGTGGATATCGTCGTGGAGGCCGTCGTTCTGGGGACGGTGGTCGTCCTGGCCGTCGCCGTCATCGCCTTCCGTGTCGTGGGGACGGTCCCCGAGCGCAGGCACTGCGAGAAGTTGGCCGCCCGGGCGCGCCGTCAGGGGTGGAGCTACGACCGCGAACGCCCCGAGTTGGTGGACCGGTTCGCGGGGCACCCCTTCGTGGAACGCCGCTCCAACGCCCACACCCGGCACGTGCTGTGCGCCCAGGTGCGCGGCCGCCGGGTGATGGCCTACGAGTACTCCTACAACACCTCCCACCACGACGGCCGGCGGACCACCACGACCGACCACGTCCACACCATCGTGGCGGTGGCCCTGCCCGCGCGCTCCCCGATGGTGGAGGTGCGCACCGAGGACGTGGGGCACCTGCACCTGGGGGCCGTGGGGGTGCGCGACCTGAAGGTGGGCGATCCCGTTTTCGACGGGAGGTTCTTCATCGCCACCGACGACGCGGACTTCGCCCGCGCGGTGCTGGGCGAGCGGGTCCGGGCCGCACTGTCCGAACGCGGTGCCGACGCGCCGGTGCCGTTCCGGTTCGCCGGCACCCACCTGTTGTCGTGGGACGACCGGGAACTGGACCCCGAACGGGTGGTGGGTCGGGCCGACGCCCTCATCGATCTGCTGGAGCGGGTCCCCGACACCGCCTGGCGCGACCGCCACGACACCCTCGGCTGACCCCGCCGGACACCCGCGCCCACGGCGCCGAGGCCATCCCGTACGAACGGATCCGCCCCTACGGGGGCTGGTCGCGCGCCGCGTCCACGGACGACGTTGAAGGCCCTCACCCCGCTTGCCGGGGTGAGGGCCTTCATCATGGCCCGGGGTCGGGCACCGCCCCTTTCGGGTTCGCTCGGTCCGCCCCGGCCCCTCTCCTTCAGGTCCGATCCCGTCCGGGGATCAGAGGGTCTTGCGCTTCCTGCCCAGGTCGCCGAGCCACTGAAGGGGGTTCTTGCGGTTCCGTCGGCCTCCCGGGGAGGTCCGGCCGCCCGGGCCCTTCAACGGGTCCTTGCCGCTCGCCAGCCTCTTCAGGGGGTTTCCGCTTCCGCCGCCGGGGCCCGTGAGCGGGTTCCCCCCGCCCTTGGGTCCAGCGGCTCGCCGGCCTCCCGACAGGGGGTTCCCGGGCTTGGAGCGCCCCTTCGTCGAAGGGGACTTCGCCAGGCGTTGTGCCTTTTTCAGAGGGTTCCTCATGTCGATCTCCTCGTCGATGTCAAAGTCCGTGTCCTGCGCGACTCCCGTGCGCGGCACGGTCGTCGGCCCGGCGGCCCTCGCCGTCACCTGGCGTGGGCGGCACCGGGACCTCGCGCGACCGGCTCGGAACACGAGTGGTGTTCGGTCTGGAAAACCCAGTCGATGATCACGAATCGAACACTTTTTTCTTGTTCTATGGCCTACTACCCCCGCATGATGTATTAATCCCTCTTTGTTCGAGTGGGCTCTCCGTAAGGCGCTTCGGGGGTAACGGACCGGCTTCCGTCGAGGAAGGGTCATCGCGGTCCAAAGGCGCGTCGAAGACCCCGCCCCGGGTCCCCGTCCGCTCGCAACGCCTCGGCCCACGCCGCGGCGCGACCCCAGGGCCGCCCCCTCACACCGTCGGCGGACCGATCGCCGACGCGGGGAACCGTGAGGACACCGACACCTCCGTGGCCCTGGGCCGCGGAGGTGTCGGACCCGCGCGCGGGCCGCGCGCCCCGGGGACGCGAGTTCGGGGGAAGAGCCTCCTCGGCCCGCCTTGCGGCGGTGCCCGCCGGGGACAAGGGGCGGATCCGACGTTTACCCGCGACGGATCGGGTAGAAGTCCCGATGAGCACCCGCACGGCCCGAGGGCCACGGGGGCGGCCGCCAAGGCCGCACGGCCCGAGGAGACGACGGCGCGGGTGCGGGGTCGAGCGCCCGGGGGATGGCGCGCGGCCCGCGCCGGACCGCCGATATCGGGGGATTCGCAGGGTCCGGCGGCATACGGAAAGGTCCCCGCACGACGATTCGTCGTGCGGGGACCTTTCCGTATGCCTGTAGGTCGCCCGTGCGGTGGCGCCCGTGCCGCCTTCGGGCGGGGCGCCCCGCCCGAAGGCGGCGAACACGCGGGGCCTGCCAGGGGACGCCGCCGGATCCGTCCGCCCCTCACGTGCCCGGTCGGTGCGCGATCGCGACCGCACGGGATTCCGCCGCCGCTCCGACGGCCGGTCGCGGGGGGCGGCCCCGGGGCCGCCGGCGGGTCAGACACCCCATGTCGTTTGGTGTCAAGCGGCATGAAGGTGTGCGTGGTGCGACCAAG
>NZ_JARBUT010000001.1 GCF_028882275.1 Nocardiopsis sp. N85 | reverse complement strand
GTTGGTGCCGAACTGCAGCTCGAACCCGTCGACCGTGGTCTGTCGGTTCGGTGGCCTCATCACGCCGGCGTTGTTGATGAGGATGTGGATCGGCCGTCCCTCCTCACGCAGGGTGTCGCCCAGGGCCGCGACCGAGTCGAGCGAGGACAGGTCGAGGCCCCGCAGCGAGACCTCGGCGTGGGGTGTCGCGCTCCGGATCCGGGCGATCGCGGCCTCGCCCTTGCCCGGGTTGCGGACCGGCATGATCACCTCGGCACCCGCGGCGGCCAGCCGCGCGGCCATCCCCAGGCCCATCCCGTCGCTCGCACCGGTGACGACGGCGCGCTTTCCGGACAGGTCCGGCATGGTGATGTCGATGGGTCGACGTGGCATGGTCCTGCTCCTTGATGTCGTGGTGGCGGGTTCGCCGACGGGCTGCCGCCGGGGGACCCGTGACTCCCGGTCCGCGCGGGCGGTCGGCGACGGCATGTCCGCTCGCCTCCCCGGCCCCGCTCGGGCCTGGACACCGATCCTGGGCGGGGGGCGCGGACCTATCCAGGACCTGCCGATCACAGGCTCGGCGGTCCGCCTCCGCGCTCGGTACGGGGGGATCGGCGGGCCGTGGCTACCGGCGTCCGCGAGCGGTAGACAGGACGGTGGGAAGCAAGACGGCACCCGAGAAGGAGGAGCGCGTGATCGATCGCACCGGGCTGGCGGAGTTCCTCCGCAACCGGCGTCAGGCACTGCAACCCGAGGACGTCGGCCTGCCGCGCGGGCGGCGCCGCAGGACCAGCGGGCTGCGGTGCGAGGAGGTCGCGTCGCTGTGCCACATGTCGGTCGACTACTACTCCCGCCTGGAGCGGGAACGCGGTCCCCAGCCCTCGCACCGGATGCTCGCCTCGATCGCCCAGGGCCTGCACATGTCGCTCGATGAGCGCGACCACCTGTTCCGCCTGGCCGGCCACAACCCGCCCCCCAGGGGCACCTCCAACGAACACGTCGCCCCCGGGCTCCTGCGCGTGCTCGACCGCTTGGACGACACACCCGCCGAGATCGTCACCGAACTCGGCGAGACCCTGCGACAGTCCCCGATGGGCGTCGCGCTGACCGGGGACACGACGCGGTACACCGGGCCCGCCCGCAGCGTGGGGTACCGGTGGTTCACCGACCCCGCCGCCCGACGGATCCACGCACCGGAGGAACACCCCTTCCTGACCCGGATGTACGCCGCGGGACTGCGCGGACTCGTCACCCTCCGCGGCCCGCGGTCCCGCGCCGCCCACCTGGCCGAACTGCTGCTGGCCCGTAGCGAGGAGTTCCGGCGGGTGTGGGACGACCACGAGATCGGGATACGCCCCCACGACGTCAAACGCTTCGTCCACCCCGAGGTCGGCGCGCTGGAGCTGACCTGCCAGCGGCTCCTCGACCCGGACCAGGCCCACTTACTGCTGGTCTACACCGCCATCCCCGGCACCGAAAGCCACGAGAAACTCCAGATGCTGTCGGTCATCGGCGCTCAGACGCTCCGCTGACTCCGGGGGCCGGATGCGTCCGCGCCACCGCTCCGCGGACCGTCGGCGCGGTGGGGCGGGTGGCCCCGGGGCTCCCGGCACGGGGTCGGCCGCGAGGACGCCGGGCCTGTCGTCGGGGGCGGGTGGGCCCCGGCCAGGTGATCGTTCCGGAACGGCCCCGGACGCACGTGCGCGGGGTGTCGAATGTCGACATGCGCACTTTCTCCAGGGAGGACCTCCTCGAACTCGCCGGGCGGCGATCCTACGAGCGCGGTGTCGACGGCGTCTCCGAGGTCACCGGCCTGACCGTGGACGGGGACACGGTGCGCGGCACCGTCACCGGGTCCCTCCCCTACCGGGTGGAACTCACCCCGCCGGCCGCCGGCATGTCCTGGCGCCGCGACTGCCCGTGGGCGGAGGAGGGGAACTTCTGCAAGCACGCGGTGGCGCTGGGGCCGGTCCACCTGTTCAACGTCGAACACGGTGTGGAGACCCCGGCCGTGGCGGGCACCTGGAGTCGCTCGGCCACGGCGAACTCGTCGACCTAGTGCTGGAGATCGCCGCGTCCTCCCCCGAGGTGCGCGACCGCCTGGAGATGCGTGCGGTCGCCGGTGCGGGCGGTGAGGTGGACCTGGCCGCCCTGCGCGCCCTGATCGACCGGGCGCTGCGCGTCAACGGATTCGTGGAGTACGGGCAGGCCCGGGGGTACGCGGAGGCGGTGGAGCACGTCGCCGACGCCCTGGGCGAGCAGGGGATGGACCGTTACCGGGAGGAGCTGTCCCGGATCCGGTCCGAACGACCGAAGGAGGACTGCTCCGCGCACTTCCTGATGACCGAGTTCGCCCGGGTCACCGGCGACACCGACCTCCTGGTCGAGCTGTACGCCTCGCACGGGGACCGGGTGTACTACGCGGGGATCGTGAACGCCCTGCACGCGGCGGGCCGCCGGAAGGAGGCCCTGCGCTGGGCGTGCGAAGGCCTGGAGAAGGGCACCGGCCGAGTGGACGAGCGGCTCGTGGACTACGCGGTCCGCGCGCATCGGGAGGCCGGCCGGGAGGCGGAGGTCCGGCGGCTGCGGTGGACGGTGTTCGAACGCTCCCCGGAGGTGCGGACCTACCGGGCCCTGCGCGAGGACACCCCGGAGCAGGAGTGGCCGGGGGTGCGGGAGCGGGCACTCGCGGTACTGCGGGAATCCGCCGCAAGTCGGCGCCACCCCGGCTACCCCAGCACCCTGGTCGAGGTTCTGCTGGACGAGGGGAGCGCGCGGGAGGCGTGGGAGGCCGCCGTCGAGCACGGCTGCGACGACCGCCAGTGGCTGCGGGTCGCCGCGCTGCGGGAGACCTCGCATCCGCAGGACGCCCTGGGGGTGTACCTGCCTCGGGTCGCAGCGAAGGTGCGGCCGACCGATCCGGCGCTGTACCCGGAGGCGGCCGAGCTGGCCCGGAAGGTGCACCGGCTGTACGAGCGCCTGGGCCGGCCGGAGGAGGCGCGGGCGTTCGTCGACGGGCTGCGGACCGAGCACCGGCGCAAGCGGCGGTTCATGGCCGAGCTCGACCGGATGGGCCTCGAACGTTGACGGCGCGGGTGCGGAGATGGCGCCCCCTGCCGTCTCCTTGATTCCGGCGGCGTCCCGAACAGGACCGACCGGCCCCGGCACCCCCTCCACCATTTCGGTACCACGACCCGAACGGTTCCCTGTCGGCAGAGAATCCCCGAATTTCTCACGCACCGCCACCGAATAGAAAAACGCGACACCACCATGCGCGTTTTTCATATATGCGGATTCATTGAGTTGCTCTCATTTTCGGACGAGCGGGACCGGCCGCCCGGGGAGACGGGGAAAGCCCTCCTCGGCAGGTCGGGCCGACACCGAGAACCGGCGTTTCCGCACCGTGGCAAGCACGTCACCGCACTTCGATTGATGGGATCATGGAATGCGAGGATCTCACCACCTCTGTTCCTGTTGTTTCTGCTGTTTCGGTTGTTCCCATAGTTTCCGCTGTTCCGATTGCCCCTGTTAACTCCCGGCAACATATCCAATAAGCCTGGCGTAATAGGTCGTTCAACATTTAAGGTGCTGATGTCGCCCCACAGTAGGGCGTGATGAGAGAAAGGTTGTTCCATGAAGGCCTCCCCCCTCCTTCGTTTCGCCGACCGGATCCTCGAACGCTTCACCCCCCGGGTCGAGGCCCAGGCCGCCGCCGCGCCGTGCGGCTACCAGTACCGCTGCGTCAGCAGCAGCTGCTCCCGCCGCGTGTACAGGCAGCGCCGTGAGTGCTGCCTGCAGGGCGGCGAGGCCCGTTGCGGCTCGTGGGTGACCATCGCCTGCGACTGCTGATCCCCCCGGCCGGCGTGGCCCCGCCACCGGACGGGGCCGCGCCGGCCCCTCCTCCCCCGATCCCCCGTGACCTGTGACCTGTGAAGCGGACCCCCTTGCTCGTACTCACCACGTTCTTCCTACAGACCGCGGTCGCCGGGATCTTCCTCACCTCCGGGCTGTCCAAGATCCGCGGTGAGGCCAACCTCCGGACCTGGTCGGACCTGGCCGAACGCCTTCGTGTTCCGCGTTTCCCCGCCCGTGCCGCCTCCCACACGCACGTCGCGGTCGAGCTGCTCGTGGGTGCCGCCCTGCTCGCCGGGGCGTGGGCGAGGGTGCCCGCCCTGGTCGCGGCCACCCTCCTGTTCGCGGCGTTCGCCCTGCTCGCCCTGTACTCCGTGCGCGCGGAGAAAGCCGTCACGTGCTCGTGCTTCGGCAAGGCCGAGTCCGCGCTGGGGTGGCCGCACGTGTGGCGCAACGCCGTGCTGACCGTGCTCGCCGCCGCCGGCCTGGGGTGCTCCCTCGCGCTCGGGCCCGAGCTCCCGACGCCGGGCGGGGCGGCCGTGGCGCTGGCGGCCGCCGTCGCCGTCACGGCGGTGGCGTTCTACTTCGACGACCTCGTCGACCTCTTCAGTCCCGGAGCGGGCGGCACGCCGTCCACGCCCCTCCCCCACGCATAGAACCTGGAGAACGTGATGGGAGTCCTCATCGCGGCGGTCGTGGTACTGACCGCTCTCACGCTGTTCAACCTGGTACTGACCCTGGCGCTGGTGCGCCGCCTGCGCCATTCGGAGAACCCGGGGCAGGCAGGGGCGTTCCCCGTGTTCCCGGACCTGGAGGAGGTCCCGGCCGGCCGGGCCGTCCCGGAGTTCACCGCCACGACCAGGGAGGGGATCGAGGTCTCCGCCAAGGAGCGGCTCGGCGACCGGGCGGTGTACGCGTTCTTCGACACCAGCTGCGGCAGCTGCAAGAAGCAGCTCCAGCCCCTGGTGGACTTCGCCGGGGACGCGGGGCTGTCCCCCGAGCAGGTCATCGCGTTCGTGGGGCACGAGGACCCCGAGGCCGACGCGGACGCCTACACCTCCGTCCTGGAGGGGCACGCCACCATCGTCATGCAGAGCCTCGGCGACGAGGTGGGCCTGGCGTTCTCACCCGGCGGCATCCCCGCCATCATCCTCGCCGACGCCGACGGTGTGGTGGTGCGCTCCGGCGTGGAGGTCAGGAGCGTCGCGGCCGCCTTCCTGGAGGCCTGATGTCCTCGGGCCCGGACGAGTCCGCCCCCAGGGACGGGATGGGTCCGCGCACCACGTGTGTGCGGGCCCTCCACTCGCTGGAGATCGCCTGGCGGGCGGCCCCCTGGTCGCTGGCCCTGTACTCCGCCCTGACGGTGGTGGCCGGCGTCCTGCCCGCCGGGGTCACCCTCGTCACCAAGTGGCTCCTGGACATCCTCCAGGCCGGTGACGGCGCCGGGGGCGTCCCGGGGCCGCTGGTGGAGGCGCCCCTGCTGCTCGTGGTGTTCCTCGGGGCGTTCACCCTGGTCTCCGCGTTGTCCGAGTACGTGCTGACCTACCTGAGCTCACGTCTGAAGCGTGCGGTGGCACTGCTCGTGCAGCAGCGCCTGTACGGCGCGGTCAACCGGATCGCGGGGCTGCGCCGGTTCGAGGACCCGGCTTTCCTGGACCGGTTGCGGATGGCGCAGACGTCGGCGACCACCGCTCCGGAGGAGATCCTCGGGTCGCTGTTCGGAACCGTGCGCTGGGCCCTGACGATCACGGGCTTCCTCGGCATCCTCCTGACCATCAGCCCCGTGATCACCGCGATCACGGTCGCGTCCGCCCTGCCGATGCTGTTCGTGCAGATGATGCTCAACCGCGAGCGGGCCGGGATGCTGTGGCAGATGAGTCCGCGCATGCGCCGGCAGATGTTCTACCAGCAGCTGATGCTGGACCCGGCGGCGATCAAGGAGACCCGCCTGTTCGGCGCCGGGGGGTTCCTGCTGGGGCGGATGCGCGGTGAACTGCTCCGGATCAACGACGCCGAGGAGCGCCTGGACCGCAAGATGGTCCTCACCCACGGGCCCCTGGCCCTGCTGGGCGCGCTGGTGTCCGCGGGCGGCCTGGTGTGGATGGTGGCGGGCGCGTTGCGCGGGGAGTTCACGATCGGTGACGTGTCGGCGTTCATCGCGGCGGTCGCGGGGGTCCAGTCGTCCCTGGGCGGCATCGTCGGGAGCCTGACCGGCGCCTACCAGGCCCTGCTGTTGCTGGGCCACTACCAGGACGTGGTCTCCACACCCTCGGACCTCCCGGTTCCGGCCGATCCGCGTCCCCTCGCGCGGCTGCGTGAGGGGATCGAGGTGGAGGACGTGTGGTTCCGGTACACCGACGACGGGCCGTGGGTGCTCAAGGGGGTGTCGCTGACCATCCCCGCGCAGGGGTCGCTGGCGCTGGTGGGGCTCAACGGCGCCGGCAAGAGCACCCTGGTCAAGCTCCTGTGCCGCATGTACGACCCGACCCGGGGCCGGGTGCTGTGGGACGGGACGGACATACGCGAGGTGGACCCGGAGGCGCTGCGGAACCGGATGAGCGCGGTCTTCCAGGACTTCATGTCGTATGAACTGCCCGTGCGGGAGAACATCGCGCTCGGGGCCCTGGAGGACAGGGACGACGGTGACCGGGTCCGCGAGGCCGCACGGACGGCCGGGGCGGACGGGTTCATCGAGGAGATGCCGCACGGGTACGACACGGTGCTCTCCCGTGTCTTCTACCAGTCGGAGGACGGGGACGGGGACACGGCATCGGGCACGACCCTGTCCGGCGGCCAGTGGCAGAAGCTCGCGATCGCACGGTCGCTGATGCGGCGGGGCCGGGACCTGCTGATCGTGGACGAGCCGACCTCGGGACTGGACCCGGAGGCCGAGCGGAGGGTGCAGGACCAGCTGCGGACCCTGCGCGACGGGGCCGCGACGGTGATGATCTCCCACCGGTTGGGGGCGGTACGCGGCGCGGACCGGATCGTGGTCCTACAGGACGGTGTGATCACCGAGCGGGGCGACCACGGGGAACTGATGGGCAGGGGCGGGGAGTACGCCCGGTTGTTCTCCCTCCAGGCCGAGGGGTACACCGGCGGCGACGCACCCGGTGCCCCGCCCGCGGAACCGGACGAGGTGATGGCGTGATCCTGGGTGCGGTGCTGGGTCTGGTGGTGCTGATACTCACCGCCCTCGGGGCGGTGGCCTGGTGGCTGCACCGCCGCTATGTGGTGATCACCGTGCGGGGAACGAGCATGACACCGACCTACCGGCCCGGAGACCGGGTGCTGGTCCGCCGCGGCCTGTCCGGCATGGCGACGGACGGCGTGGTGGTCGTGGGCGAGCCCGACCCGGTGACCGGTTGGCGCGAGTCGGCCCCGTTGGACGGGAGGGTCACCGGCCGGGGGTGGTACATCAAGCGGGTGGTCGCCGTAGGAGGCGACCGGTACCCGGTGGAGGTCGGCCTCCGGGGAACGTGCCCGCGAGGGCATGTGGCACTGCTGGGCGACAACGTGCTGAGTTCGGACTCCCGAGCCCACGGGCCCTGCCCCGAGGAACAGATCCTGGGGGTGGTGGTCCGACGGATGGCACCCGCTCCCGGTGAACCGGAGGTGACGGGTGGATCCCCCCGGGTGTGACGGGGGGATCCGGCGGACCGGACCCGGGAAGGTGCGTCAACGGTGGCCCGGGCGGCGGTGGTACCTTCCACGCTCCCGTCTCCGGCGGAACACGCCGTGAGGAAGAGGGGCGGCCAAGAGCGGACCCGGCGCGGAACGGGTTTCACGGCCCGTCCCGGCGCAGGTCGGCGGAGTACGGCCATGAACCTTCGCTTGGGCCGGTGCCCGGTCCGCGGCCCGTCGACGCACGCCCGGGCAGGCGGGTCAGGACAGGGCCGGGGTGCCGCAGCACTTCTTGTACTTGCGGGTGGAGCCGCACCAGCAGGGTTCGTTGCGGCCGGGCGGCCAGGGGGACAGGCGCGGGGAGTCCTCCGGGATCGTTTCCTCCGCCCAGGTGGTGAGGGGGTCCTCGCCGGGCGACAGGGGGTGGGCGCGTGAGAACGCGGCGACCTCGTCGGCGTCGGCGGTGACCGTGAAGAAGCGGGTCTCGGGGCGCTCGCGCTTGCCCGCGCGGAGTTCGCGTTCGGCGTCGGTGTAGTGGTCGTTCTCCGGCGTGGTCGCGTCGGTCAGTCCGGCCTGACGGGCGCGGGGCAGGGAGTCGCGAGAGAAGACCGGCCGGACGCCCTGGAGGAGGACGGGGTCGTCGGGGTACTCGTCGTCGAAGGCGCCCAGGGTGTCGGAGAGGCCGTCGAAGGCGAGGCGGGCGGCCCGGTCGTGGTCGTCCTCGGGCAGGCCCAGCCGCTCGCGCGTCCGGGCGCGTCCCTGGAGGGTCATCACCTCCAGGGCGTCGTCCGGTTCGAGGTCGTCGGCGGGTCGGGAGAGCGCGTCGCGGCAGGCGATGTTGAAGCAGCGCAGCGCCCTCTCGACGTCGCCCAGCTCTTCGAGCAGTTCGGCGAGCAGGTGCGCGGGGCCGGGCATGAGCGCCGGGTCGCCGACGAGCACGTCGATGATCGCGTCGGCGTCCCGGGTGGCGCCGTCCTCGCGGAGCCGGTCGGCCAGCGAGTAGGCCGCGTACTGGCCGCTCTCTCGGGTCGGCGCGTCGGCGCGGACCGCCTCCAGGAGGCGGCGGGCGGCGTCGGGCCGGTCGGCGCGTTCCAGGTACTCCACGGTGTCGAGGAGGACGTCGCCGACCTCGTGGGGGAAGTCGACGAGGTCGGTCAGGAACTCCCGGGGGAGGTCCAGGCCGCGGATCACCTCCCACAGTCGCGGGGAGATCACGTCCTGGAGGGGTTCCGGAAGGGTCTCGTGGGTCATGGCCTCGACGGTAACGGGGTGTTCCGGTACGTGCGCCGTTTTCGAGGGAATCCACGGGATCGAACACGGTACGGCGTCCGAGTACGGTGGGGTCGATCGGATGGCGCCGTGAGTGGGAACGGATGGGGCATGCACGGTTTCGAGCGGCTTCCCGCCAGGGTCTTCGACTTCACCGTCGGCGGTCGCCGCGATCTGTACTTCGCGATCCTGCACGTGTTCAACGACGCCAACGAACGGCTGGAGACGGCGCTGCTGTTGGAGCAGGTGCACACCCGGCTGCCCGACACCGGGTTCGGCGAACCGGTGGAACAGGACGAGGTGGAGGCCGCGCTGCGGCACCTGGAGACGCTCGGGCTGGTGGAGTCCTCGCAGAGTTACACGGCCGGGTACGCCACCGCCGCCGAGTTCGAGCGCAAGAACGTCCAGTACACGCTGACCGTGCGCGGAGAGGCCGAGTTCGCCGGGGTGCGGGTGACCCTGGAACGGCTGAAGGAGAAGGGCGCCCTCCAGGCCGCGGTCCTGGACGCCATCGCCGATCGGCTGACCGCCCTGCACCTGTTGACGGGGGATGACGATCCCGCCGCCGACAACCGGGTCTTCATCGCCCTCCAGGAGTTGGAGGGGCACCTGGACTCGCTCCGGGACAACACCAAGCGCTTCAACAACGAACTCCAGCGGCTGCTGCGCGCCGACGGCGCCGACCTGGACACCTTCCACGAGGTCAAGCGGGCCACCGTCGGGTACCTGGACGCGTTCGTCGACAACCTGGAGGAGCGGGCCCGGACCATCGCCGACGCGCTGGTGCGCGTGGAGGGGCACGGGATCGAGCGGGTGTTGGAGCGCGCGCTGAACGGGGCGAACCTGCCGCCGAGCGCCGGGGACCGGACGCGCGCGGACTGGATGGCGGGCAGGCGCGCCAAGTGGTCGGGGTTGCGGTTGTGGTTCGCCCCCACCGCGGACGGCCAGGAGGGTGTGCGCAGGTTGCACGAGGTGGCGCGGCGGGCCATCGGTTCGTTGCTGGAGACCCTGGAGCGGATCACCGAGTCACGGCGCCGGGCCTCCAGCACGGCCGAGGACCTGCGCACCGCCGCGCGGTGGTTCGCGCGGTCGGGCACGGAGGAGGAGCGGCACCGACTGTGGTCGGCGCTGACCGGTCTCTCCCCCGCCCGGCACGCGGTCCTGGGCCATGAGGACGGGGAGTCGATCGCTCCGGGGACCTCGTGGGCGGCCGAGGAGGCCGACCCGGTCCCGGTGTCGCCGAACCTGCGTTCGTCGGGGCGTTCGGGGAGAGTCGCCCGGACCGCGCGGGTCCGGGACGTGCGCGAGGTGGGTGAGCGCAGACGGGAGCGGGCGCTGGCCCAGCGCGCGGAGATGGAGCGGGCCCTCCGGCTGCTGGCCACCGACGGTCCGGTGCGGTTGTCGGCGTTCGGGGGGTTGGAGCACGATGTGTTCGAGGAGTTGTTGTCGTTGCTCGGTCGGGCGTTGTCCGAGCCCGTCTCGGGGGACGGCGCGCGTCGCGCCCTGACCTCCGACGGGCGGATGGAGATCGTGCTGCTCGCGGCCGGGGACGGCCGGGTGGCGACGTTGCGCACGCCGCTGGGGGTGTTCACCGGTCCGGACCACGTGGTGTCGATCGGTGTCCCCGGGGCGGCGACGGTGCCCGAGGGGGAGGCGCGGTGAGGGTCTCGTCGGCGCGGTCGGCCAACCGCAGGGTGGACGAGGTCAGGTACGAGATGACCGTGGGCATCCGGGCGTTGCTCGCCTCTCCCCTGCTCACCCGGGAGACGGACGAGGCGGCGTTCACGGTGGTGCGTCGCCGGCGCACGGAGTTGACGGCGTGGTTCGACTACTTCTGCGGGTGGGCGTTGACGGTGGAGCCCCGGCACGGGTACGCCCGGTTGGCCAAGGTGCGCGCCGTCGACTCCCACGTGGCCGTGCCGCGTCCGGCCCGGCGGGTGCGCGGAACCGGTACGCCGTTCGATCGGCGGCGGTACACGTTGTTCTTCCTGGCGGCGGCGGAGTTGACGGTGTTGAGCCGGACCACGATCGGTCTGCTCGCCCAGCGGGTGGCGCACACGTGCGCGGTGGAGGACGACATCGCCGACTTCGACTCCTCGGTGCGGGCCGAGCGGGCGGCCCTGGTGGACGCCCTGCTGTTGTTGGAGCGTTACGGGGCCATCACCGCCGTGGACGGCGGTACCGAGTCGTATCTGGCGGGGGCCGACGCGCTGGTGCTGTACCGGGCGGACACGGCGCGGCTGGCCCGGTTGTTGAGCGCTCCGGTTCCTCCGTCGCGTGCGGCCGGGGACGGGCCGGACCCGGCGGCCCTGGTGGTCGAGGAACGGTACGGGCCCCGTCCCGGGGACGGCGAGGCCGCCGTGGAGGCGGCTCCCACCCACAACCAGCGCCTGCTGTGGGCCCGGCATTCGCTGATGCGCCGCCTGTTGGACGACCCGGTGGTGTACACCGCCGACCTGAGCGAGGCCGAGGCGGAGTACGCGTCGACCCTGACCGGGCGCTCCCTGGTGCGCCGGGCGGCCGAGGAGGCCGGGTTCCTGCTGGAGGAACGGGCCGAGGGGTACCTGCTGGTGGACGCGGACGGGCGGTCCACCGACGACCGGTTCCCCGGTGAGGGGCATGTGAAGCAGACGGCCCTGCTGCTGCTCGACGTCCTGGTGGCGGCGACCGCGCCGGTGCCGTTCGCCGACCTGGCCGGGGAGGTGGAGGGGCTGCTGGAGCGGCGGCCCGCCTGGGCCAGGACCTTCCGTTCCGAGGGTGGCGCCGCCCGGTTGGCCGAGGCCGCGGTGGACGTGCTGGTGGGGCACGGACTGGCCCGTGGCGCGCCCGGCTCCCTCCCGGGCGAGAGTGCCCATCAAGCCCTTGCGGCGGCCCACCGGTACGCCGTGGACCGTTCCGACTTCGAAGGAGGAGCATGACCGACGAGCCCGGTGGGGTGACGCCCGGCCGCTGGAGGCCGAGCCGCGCGGGCATCCTCAACGTGTGGCGGTACTACCGGGAGACCTTCGCCTTCCACCGGGGGCGGCTGCTGCTGCGGGGCCGCAACGGGACGGGCAAGTCCAAGGCGCTGGAACTGCTGTTGCCGTTCCTGTTGGACGCGAGCCTGCGCCCGAACCGGTTGTCGACCTTCGGCGGCGGCGAGCGGGTGATGCACTGGAACATGATCGGGCACGGGTACCCGGGGGCGACCCGGGTGGGCTACGTGTGGCTGGAGTTCGAGCGGGCCGGCGCCTCCGGGAACGAGTACCTGACCCTGGGCGCCCGGTTGCAGGCCACCCGGGACGTCTCGTCGGTCAAGGCGACGTACTTCACCGCGTCCGCGCGTGTGGGCGGGTCCCTGGCGCTGCTCACCCCGGAGGAGCAGCCGCTCACCGTCAAGCAGCTCAAGGAGGTGGTGGAGGGTCCCGGGCACGGGGTGGTGTACCCGGGGGCGGAGGAGTACCGGTCGGCGGTCCGCTCCTCGTTGTACCCGGGTTTGGACCAGGCGCGCTATGACGCGCTCATCACCGCGCTGCTCCAGTTGCGCACCCCCAAACTCTCCGAGCGGTTGGACCCGGGGTTGTTGTCGTCGCTGCTGTCCAGTGCCCTGCCGCCGTTGGGGCACGGGGAGCTCGCCGACATCGCGGGCGGGTTCGAGCGGTTGGACCGCCACCGTGAGGAACTGCGGACCCTGGCCGTTGAGGTCGAGGCCGCCAAGGCGCTCGCCGACCGGCAGCGGGTCTACGCCTCCCGGGTCCTCCGGGGCGCGGCGGCGGGGCTCGTCTCCGCGACCGGTGCCATGGACCGGTCCGCGGCCGAGGTCAAAAGGGTCGAGGTCGAGGCCGCGCGGATCACGGCGGAATCGGAGGAGCTGGACGAGCGGGAGAAGGGCCTGGAACGTCGGTTCGAGACCCTCTCCGACGAGCTGCGGGGGTTGAAGGACGGCGACGCCTACCGCGCCGGCGCGGGCATCGAGATCCTGCGGTCGAGCGCGGACCAGGCCCGCGAGGACGCGGACGCGCGGGCGCGGGACTCCGAGGAGCGGCGGGCGCGGGCCTCCCGTGCCCGGACCCGGGCACGGGAGGCGGCGGAGAGGGCGGCGCGCGCCGAACGGGAGACGGCGTCCCTGAGGGGCGAGGTCGCCCGCACGGCCGAGCGGGCCGACCTGGCCGGTGTGGTCGAGGAGGCGGAGAAGGCCCTGGTCGCGGAGGGCCCGGAGGGCGTGGGCCGGTTCCGCCGGTTGGTGCGGGCCGCCGTGCGGCACCGGGGTTCCCTGATCGAGGAGGTCCGGACGGCCGCGGAGCTGCGCCGGGAGCGGGTGCGGCGCCGCGAGGAGCTGGAGTCGGACCTGGGGGACGCGGCCGAGGATCTGGCCGACGCCGAGGAGACGGCGGGCAAGGCCGCGGCGGCGCACGAGTCCCGGATGGAGGATCTGACCCGGGCCGTGGAGGCGTGGGCCCGGGAGTGCGTGGAGCTGTCCCTGCCGGAGACGGAGGCGCTGGTCGAGGGGATCGACCGGGACGGCGGTACCGGACCGCACGCGGTGGTCGCCGAAGCGCACCGGCGATCCGGTGAGGTCCTGGCCGTGCTGGACCAGGAGCACCGGCGGCGTGCCGAGTCGGTCGGAAGGGAACGCGCCGAGGTGGCCGGTGCGATCGCGGAGCTGGAGACGGCGACGGAGGTCGCCCCGGTGGCGCCGCGCACCCGGACGGCCGACCGGGCCGGGCGCCCCGGCGCCCCGCTGTGGCGGACGGTGGCCTTCGCCGAGGGGATCCCCGTGTCCGTGCAGGCCGGGGTGGAGGCCGCGCTGGAGGCGTCGGGGCTGTTGGACGCCTGGATCATGCCCGACGGGTCGGTGCCGGCGGGCGGGGTGCTCGGCGACACGGTCGTGGCGGTCGCCGGGAGGCCCGTCGCCGGGCCCGACCTGTCACGGGTGCTGGTCGTCGATGAGGAGAGCCCCGTCCCCGCCGGGCGTGTGCGCGCGATCCTGGCCGGGGTCGCCTATACGGGGAGCGGTCCCGTCGCCGGACCGGAGGGCGCGGAGGCCGGTCCCGTGGTCGCGGTGAGCGGCGACGGGCACTGGCGGACGGGTCCGGTGTACGGCCACTGGTCCAAGGAGGAGCCCGCGCACATCGGTTCCCGGGCCCGAGAGCGGGCGCGGGCGCGCACCATCGCCGAACTCACCGAACGGCTGGAGGAACTCGACGGGGCCGCGGCCCTCGTCTCCGCCGAGCGGGAGAAGGCGGCCGAACGCCGACGGAGGCTGGCCGCCGAAGTGGCGGCGCTTCCCCCGGACGTCGAGACCCGCGGGACCGCCGGTGAACTGCGTTCGGCACAGCAACGGGTCGCCGACCGGCGCACGGGCCTGGACCGGCGCCGTCGAAGGCTGGAGGGGCATCTGCCCCTCGTGGCGACGGCCGAGCGGGACCTCCACTCCCTCGCGGCACGTCACCGGCTGCCGGTCGACGCCGAGGCGCTGGAGTCGGTCCGCGAGGCGTTGGCCGCCGTGGGCGAGGCGGTGGAGAACCGGCTCGACCATCAGGTGGAGCTGTTCGGTGCGCGGTCCCGTCGCGACGAGCTCGACGAGACCGCCCGGCGCTCCGAGGAGGAGGCCGAGGCGTCGGCCGGAGCGGCCCTGGTCGCCGAGGACGACGCGCGGGCCCTGCGGACCCGTCTGGACACGATGGAGGCCACCGTCGGGGTGGAGCACCGCCGGGTCCAGGAGCAGGTGGCGGCCAAGGAACGGCGTTCCACGGAACTGCGCCGTGAGCTGGCGGATCTGCGGGAGGAGAGACTCGTCCTCAGGGAGGGTCTGGGGGTGACGCTCACCGAGGTCCGCGCCCTGCGGAACGCGAGCGCCGTCGCGGTGGCCGCGCGGGACGCGGCGGCGGAGCACTTCCGTTCCCTCGTGGGCACCTCCCTGTACGAGGATTCGGGGATCGACGTGGCCGTTCCCGAGGAGTTCACGGTGCGCGGCACGCTGGAGACGGCGCGGGCCGTGGCGTCCGCCTCCGGCCGCGCCGACCACTCGCCCGAACTGGTCGGCACGGCGCGCGCGAGGGTCACCGAGGCCGTGTACACCGCCCGGGACGCGCTGTCCGAACGGGCGCTCCTGGAGTTGGTCACCCATGAGGAGATCCAACAGGTGAGCGCGCTCGTGGACGGGGTGCGGGTCGGCGCCCGGGGGTTGCACGACGTTCTGGTCGAGGAGCGGCGGGTCCGGTCCGGCGACCTGACCGAGGAGGAACGCGCACTGTTCGACCGGGTGTTGACCGGTGACACCCGACGTCACCTCGCCGACCGACTGCGCCGGGCCCAGGGCCTGGTCGAGGGGATGAACGAGCGGTTGTCCCGGGTGCGCACGGCGTCCCGGATCGCGGTCCGGCTGCGCTGGGAGGTGGCACCGGACGCGCCGAGCGGCACCCTGCGCGCCCGGGAACTACTGATCCGCGACCCTCGGAATCTGGGCGAGGCCGACCGCGAGGCCCTGCACGCGTTCTTCCGTGAGCGGATCGACGACGCGCGGGCCGGGGACACGCCGGCCGGGTGGGAGGAGTACCTGGCCCAGGTGTTGGACTACACCGCCTGGCACCGGTTCACCGTCGAGTTGGACAAGGACGACGGCGCCGGGTGGCAGGTGCTGACCCGGCGCGCCCACGGGGGGCTCTCCGGCGGGGAGAAGGCGATCGCGCTGCACCTGCCGTTGTTCGCGGCGGTCGCGGCGCACTACGCCACCGATCCCGGTGCTCCCCGGTTCATCCTGTTGGACGAGGTGTTCGTCGGTGTGGACAGCGCCAACCGGGGGCAGATCTTCGCGCTCCTGGTCGATCTCGGCCTGGACATGGTGCTGACCAGCGATCACGAGTGGTGCACCTACGCCGAGCTCGACGGTATCGCCATCCACCAGTTGATCCCGGCGGAGCCCGATGAGGCCGACGACGCGGTGACCACGGCCCGGTGGGTGTGGACGGGCGGGGAGCTGGAGAGCGACGCATTCGCCGGGGAGACCGGGTGAACGCCGCCGGGGAGGTACCCGGACACCTCGGGGAGGACACCCTCCTCCCCCTGTGGGGGGCGTTGCACGAACGGCTGTCCTCCGGCAGGTCGGTGCGCTCGGTGACAGTGAAGGGGCTGGACGCGGCGTCGCAGGAGGCCGTGGCCGACCTGTTGGGGCTGCCCTCCTATCCGGGGCCCGCCGTGAGGGTGCGGCTGGACCGCTTGGAGGAGGCGCTGGCGCCTTCGGGCGCGGACGTCAGGTCCGTGGTGGAGGCGGTCGTCGGCCCGATCGGCGACCGTGCCGCCCACCGGGAGCGGGTCGCGGACGAACGTGAACGGTTGTGGTCGTGGCTGTCGCGGCACCCGGTGGTCGTCGCCCAGCCGGCGCTGTCGCACTGGGTGGACCGGGTGCGCGCGGACGGTGTGCCCGGGGGTGGGCCGGAGGTGTTCCGGGTCCGGCTGGAGCACGCGTTGCGGGTCGTGGCGGCCCTGCCCGCCGAGGACGGTCGGCCGTTGCCGGCCCTGGCGGCCGAGGTCGTCGGGGACCCGCACGCGCTGGACGGCGGCAGTCCCTTGGCCCACCTGGTGCTGAAGGCCCTGGCCGCGCTGCGCGACCTGCCCGTGCCCGGTAACGCGCACGACCGGAGGGCGTTGTGGGGGGCGTTCGGGGTGGACTGCGACGTCCATTCCAGTTCCGTCCTGACCCTGGGTCTGCGCCCGGAGGGGGACGGCCCCCTGGCCGTGACCCTTCGTGTGTGGGCCGACGCGGGACGGGCCGCCGTCGTGACCCTGGACCAGCTGTCCGTGGACCGGTCGTCCACCGACGCGCATCCGCCATGGTCCGCCCCGGTGGTCCATGTGGTGGAGAACCCGTCGGTCCTGGCCGTGGCGCAACGCGGGCTGGGGAGCGCCTGTCCGCCTCTGGTCTGCACGGCGGGATGGCCGAGCGGCGCCGCCGTCGCCCTGCTCCGGTCGTTGTCCCGGAGTGGAGCGGAACTGCGCTACCACGGGGATTTCGACGGGGAGGGCCTGCGCATCGCCGCCCACGTCATGGCCGGAACCGGTGCCCGCCCCTGGCGTATGGGCGTCGGTGACTACCTGGCGGCGGCAGCGGGGACGGCGGCGGCTCCGCACCCGGGCCGGGTCACGGCGGCGCCCTGGGATCCAGGGCTGGCGGACGCCCTGTCCTCCCGTGGCGTCGCCGTTCACGAGGAGCGGGTCGCCGAGATCCTCGTGGCGGATCTGCGGGCGTTGTCGGCGGAGGGCGCCGAGGGTGCGATCCGGTCCCGGTGAGGGATACGGACCGACCGTTGCGGCGCATCCGCTCTCCGTGACGGTTCGTGTGCGCGAAACGGCTCCGCCGGCGGGGTGCCGCGCTGGAGAACGGTGACGGCGCGCACGGCGGACAGGGCCCGTGGTCGGGTGTGACGTGTCATCGCGGGCTCGCGTCCCCTCGGACGTGTGCTGCGCGTGCGTCGGTCTCCCCCGTCGGATTCGAGGCCTCGAAAGCGGTCGGCCGGACGGCGGTGCGACGCCCGAGGGCGTCGGAGCCGGGCGGACGCGGGTGCGGGGAGGCGTGCCCGCCCGACCGACGCGGAGAGGTCGGAGTGCGGCGGGTGTGCGCTGTTCGGACATGGTTCCATGGTCGGGCCGGATCCGGGGGCGTGGCGGAACTTTCTCGTGCCTGTGGAAAACCCGCGGATCCGGTCGCGCGCGTTGACGCGGGGTGCGGCCGTCAGCCGTCGCAGCAACAGCAGCAGTGCTCGCACCCCGGGCAGTCACAGCACTCGCAGATGTCGCACCACGAGGAGCGCGGTTCGCCGGTCCAGGGCCCCGGGTGGGGGTCCCGGCAGCAGAACTGGCAGGTACAGCACATGAACAGGGCCACCGCGCAGCCGATGATCGGCCCTCGGCGCCGGGGCGGGTGGCGCAGGTCCGGGGTCTGGCAGGAGCAGCGGCAGGAGCCGCTCCCCTTGTCGTGCCCGCCGGAGTCACCGCCGCCGGGGTGACCGGGGCCCTGGCCTCCGGCCTGACCGGTGCCTCCGTCGCGGTGTCGGTCCCGGCGTCCGTGCGGGTGGTCGGCACCGTGGTGTGCCGGGTGCCCGTGGCCGGGCGGGTGCCCGTGCCGCCCCGGGTGGCCGTGGCCGGGCGGGTGGCCGTGCGGGTGGTGACCCGCCCGGGAGAAGGTCCGGTCGACGGCGCGGCCGAGTTCGCGCACCAGGAGGGCGCGGACCAGACGGTCCTCGGTGAACACGGCCTCCGCCAAGGCGAGGCGGACGCCCAGGACGGCGCCGTCGCACAGGTCACGGGCCCGGTCGAGGTCGGTGCCGGTGACGGTGAGCGGGTTCCAGGCGCCCCGGGCGCGGTCCTCTTCGAGGTCCTCGACGGCGTCGAGGAGGTGGGCGACGCGGCCGAACAGGCGGCCGGCCTCGCGCAGGGGGACGGCGTTGGCCGGACGCCCGGCCAGGACGGCGGTGTGCGCGAACGCCTCGCCGGTGGCCTCCTCGGTGGGGGCGGTGACGGTCAGGACGTCGGTGCCCGGACCCGCGGAGAGTTCGATGTCGCGTTGACGGTCGATGACGGCGAGGAGGGCGGAACCGTCGAGGCCGAGGCCGTCCCCGGAGGCGGTGGCGCCGCGCCGCCAGCGTTCGGCCACCCGGCCCGCGAGGGCGCGCACCCCGCGTCGGGCGTAGAGGCCGTCGCCGTCCTCGATGTGGTCGGTGATCTTGGCGGAGGCCAGCATCAGGGAGACCGCCGCGGCCAGGTGGGCGCCGGCGCCGTCGGCGGCCCTCGCCTCGCGCATGCCGCGCAGGGGGCAGCGGCCGGCCCGGCGGGTGCCCGCCTGTTCGGGGGCCTGCGCGGCGGTCAGGACGGAGACGACCAGGCCGTCGTAGTTGGTGGCGATCCGGGAGGCCTGGCCGTGGTCGTCCCGTAGGGCCAGGCACAACCCGCACATGTGGGACATCCACTCCTCCGCCAGCCCGTCGGGGAGGGTGTGCCGACAGGGACGCAGGATTCCGAACACGGGGCGTCACCTCGCTCTTCCGTCATCGTCATCTCGCACAGGGACGACCGTTCGATGCCGGATACGGGCGAGGGGTTCCGCGCGGGGACCACGAAAAGGTCCCGGCCCGGGGACCGGACCGGCCGGGGCGCGATCAGAGCCGCCCGGGTCCGGGGCGTGGGTGAGGGCCTCCCCCGGCCGGAGCAGGGGCCGGGAGGTGGAGTCGGCCCCGCCCGAGAGGTCGCCCCGGTGGCCGGGTGCGTCCCGGGGCGGACCGGCGGCGGAGGATCCCGTGCGGGGTCCATCGCCCGCCGGGAGACGGAACACCCGGGTCAGCGGAGGGAGGGGGACCCGCAGCACTTCTTGTACTTGCGGGTGGAGCCGCACCAGCAGGGGTGGTTGCGTTCGGGCGGCCAGGCGGTGACGCGCGGGGAGCCGGGGTCGGGGACGGCCGAGATCCAGGCGCGGAGGGTGCCCGGGTCGGCGGGGTCGAGCCCGTGCTCGGCGGCGAAGGCCGTGATCTCGTCCGGGGTGACCGCGATCGTGCCCAGGTGGACGTCGGGGAACCCTCGGGCCTGGGCCCGCAGGGTGCGTTCGATGCCGTGGTGGTGGGCCGCCGGGTCGGTGTCGGCGGGCAGCAGGCCGCGTTCGCGGGCCTCGGCGAGGGCCGGTGACGGGAAGAAGGCGTGGTTCTCGCGCACGGTCTCCGGGAGCGGACGGGGTTCGTCGGCCTCCGGGAAGGGGCGGTCGAACATGTCGGAGGGCAGGTCCGCGCCGACGTCTCCGGAGAGGCGGCGCGGCTCCGAGGCCGCGTCGGGCCGGTGCCGGTCGGCCTCGCGCGCGGCCAGGTCGTGGCCGTCCGGGGTGAGGCCGAGGCGTTCGCGGACCGCGGCCCGGCCCAGGAGGGGCACCAGGCCGATGCGGTCGAGGCCGGCGACGGTCTCGGCCGGTCCCGCGAGGATGCTGCGGCAGGCGATGTTGTAGCAGTGCAGGGCCCGGTCGAGGGCCCCGGTGGCGGTGAAGTCCTCGGCGAGGATCAGGGCCAGGCCCCGGTCGAGGCGGCCGGAGTCGAGGAGGCCGTCGATGAGCCGGGCGGCCTCGTCCGGGCGCCCCTGTCCGTGGAGGAGGTCGGCGAGGGCGTGGGTGGCGTACTGCCGATGCGCCGGGTCGGGGGCGTGGGCGCGCAGGGCGTCCAGGAGGGCGCGGGCGCTGTCCGGGTCGCTCTCCCGCAGGTCCACGGCCGCGCCGAGAAGGACGTGCGCGTCCGTGGTCGCGGCGAGCTCCGCGCGAAGGCGGGTGGGCAGGGGGAGATCCTGGACGGTCTCCCGCAGCGTTCGCGGGAGCGCGGCGGGGACCGGCGGTGTTCCTGTCATCCCTCCAGGTTAGGAGTGGGCGTCACCCGGATGCGTCGGTTCCGGGGAAGGTCACAGCGGCCACCACGGTGCGTCGGTCACGCTCCCGAGGAGGTCGAGGGCTCCGAGGCCGAAGCGGGCGCCGGCCTCCAGGCCGGTGGCGAGGAAGGCGACCAGGAGGATCACGACCAGGACGCGGGCGGGCCATCGGGGTCGGCGGGGGGCGTCGGGAAGGTCCTCGTCCTCCTCGCCGTCGAGCCAGGGCCGGTCCAGGCGGGCGACCTCGCGGCGCGAATCCTGGAGTTCGGCGTGGTAGTGGTCGCGTTCGTCGCGTACCCGTTGGAGTTCGGCGCGTTCGGCCCGCACGGCGGCGCGGGCGTCGACGAGGTCGACGCGGGCCTCCTCCGGGCCGTACTTGGTGAGCCAGCGTTCCAGGCGGGCCAAGGGGAGGTCGACGTACTGGGTGGGCCAGTTGTCCTCGGGGGCGACCTGGTCGTCGGGTTCGGGGGCGGTCTCGGTGGCGTAGTCGGGGGCGACGGGCGGGTCCGGGTCGAGGGTGGCGGAGAGGTGGTCGTCGGGTTCGGAGGTGGGGAAGAGGGGCGGGGCGTCGTCCGGGAGCCGTTCGGGGGCGGGTGGGAGCTCCTCGGCGATCGGGGGTTCGGCGCCGGGACGCGCGGGGCGGCCGCCGAAGGCGCCCTCGGCGAGCGCGCGGACCCGGTCGGAGCGCGGTGCGCGGGGCTCCTCCCCCGGGGTGTCGTCGGGGCCTGCGGTGTCGGAGGTGGCGAGGCGGGCGAGGCGTCGGCGGAAGAGACCGGTGCGGATGGGAGAGGGGGAGCGCCGTACCGAGGGCGGCGGTTCCTCCTCGGCCACGGGCTCGGACCCGACCTCGGCCTCGGGTTCGGGGTCAGACGCCGGGGCGATGCGGGGCCTGCGCGACCCGTGGGGTTCGGGGGCGTCGAAGATGCGCGGGGGGCGCCCCTGTCCCGGCCGGGCGGTGCCCGTGGCGGCGGGCCCGGGGTCGGGACCGATGAACGTCTCGGTGTGGGCGGGGGCGATGCGGGGGCGCCGGGGTTCGAGGGTGTCGTCGTCGTCGGGTTCGGGCCAGAGCGCCTCGTCGCCCTCGGGCGGGGACGGGGCGGGGGCCGAGGCCGCCTCCAGGGCGGCGCGCCCCGTGGGGACCTCCGACTCGGTGGGGGGCCGGGGTCCGGTCTCCTCGGTTCCCGGTGGTTCGACCTCGGTCAGGTCGGAGGCGGCCTCGGCCGCCTCCCGGGACGCCCAGGCGCGGGCCGGGGCACCGTCGGGGAGCGCCCCGGTGCGGGGCGGGCGGGAGGAGGAGAGGAGACCGCCGTGGGCGGGGGTCTCGCCGGGGAGCGGCTCGGCCTCGGGAAGGTCGTCGTCGGGGTCTCCGGTGTCGGCCACGAATCGGCGGGTGCGCGACGCTCCCTCCGGGAGGGCGGTGCGGTCCGGTTCGTCGGGCCCGCCCGGCCACAGGTCCTCGTCGGGGGAGGGGAGGTCCGCCGGCGCGTCCCGGTCCGGCGTCC
This sequence comes from Nocardiopsis sp. N85, assembly GCF_028882275.1. Lineage (GTDB taxonomy): Bacteria > Actinomycetota > Actinomycetes > Streptosporangiales > Streptosporangiaceae > Nocardiopsis > Nocardiopsis lambiniae. The sequence continues at coordinate 916,933 of NZ_JARBUT010000001.1, read as the reverse complement.
ACCACGGTCCGGGCACGGGAGCGTCCTTCGCGGAAGGTGTTCCCGGGGTGGTCGGGGTCTCGTCGGGCGGTTCCCCGATCGGGGGGAGGTCGTCGGACCCGTCGAACCGTACGGGGGCGCTCGGGGGCCGGGCATCGTCGGTGGACCGGAGCGGGGGGCCGGTAGGGGTCTCCGTCGCGGGTCCGGGGTCGTCGGAGGGCAGCGCCTCGGCCCGCGGAACGGCGTCCGGGGATATCGGCGCACCCGGACCCACCGCATCCGGCGGACCACCGGGCTCGGACCGGTGCGGGTCGCCGAAGGGTCCGGAATCCTGGAGAGGCAGCGCCTCGGCCGGGGGGACGAGGTCCCTGGGAGCGGGCGCACCCGGATCCACCGTGACCGGGGCATCGTCGGTGGGCCGGGACGATCCGCCGAGGGGTCCGGGGGTGGTGGGGCGGGCCCCGAAGCGCGTACGCGCTTGCGAGGCGGTCCGCCCGGCGTCGGTCGGCTCCGCCGTCGAGGTGTCGGAGGGCCGGGAGGGGGCACCGGGGCGCGCGTTCTCGAAAGCGGGTCGTGGAGCGGTGGACGTCTCCTCGTCCGTGGGCGCCGGTGCGTCCGGGCCGACGGACGCCGGAAGGTCGTCGGAGGGCTCGTCCGCCGCCCCCGGAACGGGCGACTCGACCCCGGGCGCCGTCGCGGACGCGGGCGCGTCCGGCCCGGTGTCCGCCGGAGGAGCAGCGGAGGGCCGGTGGGCGTCGTCCGGGTGCGCGTCCCGCCACGCCCGGGGCGCGTCCGGCTCCGGGATCGGCGGAAGGACCGTACCGGGCTCGGGGTGGTCGCCGGGCGGCGCCGTCGAGGGGAACACGCCGGTGAGCAGTGAGCCCCGGGTCCGTGGGAACCCGTCCGCCTCCTCCCTGGCGGCCGAGGCCTGGGCCGGAGCCGGTGCGGGGGCGGGGGCGGGGGCGAGCCAGTCGACGAGGAGGTCACGGCGGTCCGTGAAGGTCGGCGCGTCCGGGATGCCGCGCTCGGCGAGGTGCGCGGCGAGCGCGTCGCCGCCCTCGTCGCGCAGGACGCCCACCAGGCGTTCGGCGACGGTGCGGAAGTCCGTGCCCGGCGGTCGGAGCAGCGGCCCCGACCCGCCGGTGGGCGGACCGAAGGCGATGTGCTGGGTGGAGTCGGCCGGCACCGGGTCGTAGGTGGACAGCGACCAGTCCCACCCCGCCGCCGGGATCGTTCCCCGGGGGGTGAGCACGTCGTACAGCGTCCGGTGCATCCCCCACAGGAAGCGCAGCTGGACCGCCTGCCACAGGTCGGCGCGGTCCGGTGCCAGGAGGACGCGCACCGGCCGCTCGGGGTGCTCCAGCGCCGAGGCGACCCCCGCGACCAGGAGTTCGTCGTCGCCGAGGGTGAGGTCGGCGGCGCGGCGGTCCCGGGTGCGCACCGCCCCCGGCGCCGCCGACCGTTCCCAGGGCTCGGGAGCGTCCAGGACGGACATGGTGCCCCAGCCCGCCTTGGGCGGGCGGCGCGGGTGGGGGCGGGTGTTGGGGTTCTCGTGCAGGGACAGGAGCCGCGGCAGGGTCAGACCGTCGGCCGGGCCGACGATGGCCCAGGCGTGCGCGGTGTCGACCTCCCCGGGCCAGCGGTAGACGAGCGCGCCCTGTCCGTCGGGGTAGGCGCGCGCCCACAGGGTCTCGGGGTGGTCGGCGGGGTCGGGCAGACAGGCCCGGTAGTCGACGGTGAGCGCGGGTTGGAGCCGGTCGCGCCAGGCGCGCAGGGTGAGGCGTGCGTTCTCGGTGAGGGACGCGGCGGCGGGTCCGGGGCCGACGCGCCCCAGCAGGGTGGGATCGGCCCAGGCGAAGTGGATCTGGTGGTACACGCTCTCGGGCAAGTGCCCCTCCCCACGGGTCGCCGGGGCGGCACGATCGGGGCACCGCCTCTAGGGAAGGTATCCGGTCAAAGCTCGGTAAAAACCGTGTTCGCGAACATGTGCACGACGAAACCGTGCGCTTTCTCAGGGGCCACTCCCGTCCCGGGGGACTCCGAAGCCCCCGGGCGGCGGCCCCGACCTGCCGGGATTCCCGGAGGAGGCGGGTCGGAGCCACCCGGACACCGATACGTGTGTCCGCTTTCGGCCGTTCTGCCGGACGCGGTGGATGCTCCGGTGGACGTCGGGCGACCGGACCAGGCCACGCGGCCCGGTGGGCGGGTCACACCGTCGCGGAGAGGCCACCGCGCGCCCCCACGGTCAGTGGGCCTCGTCGAGGAGCCGTCGCTGTTCGGGGGTGAGCGTGAGGTCGACGGCCTCCACCGCCTCGTCGAGCTGGTCGACGCCGCTCACACCGACCAGGGGGACGACCCCTCCGGCGATGAGCCAGGCCAAGACCACCTGGTTGCGGGTCGCCCCCGTCTCCCGGGCGACCTCGTCCAGGGCGGCCAGCCGGTTGCGGGTGCCCGGGTGGTCGTAGGCCGGGCCGAGTGCGGCGGCGCGCTCGGGGCGGACGTAGGCGCCGCTCAGGAGCGGGGTGTAGGCCACCAGGGTCAGGTCGCGTCCCGCGGCGTTCTCGGCGCGCACGTAGTCGAGGAGTTCGGGGGTGACGTGCGTGAAGGCGGGTGATTCCAGCCGGACCTCGTGGCGGGGCTGGAGGTAGCTGTAGCGGTACTGGAGGACGGTGGGCCGGTGGCCGTGGTCCCGGGCGGCGGCCCGGGCGCGCTCCAACCGCCAGGTGCGGTGGTTGCTCATGCCCAGCAGGGAGACGGTGTCCTCGTCGACGAGGCGGGACAGGGCGGCCATGGTCTCTTCGAGGGGGGTGTGCGGGTCCTCCTTGTGCGTGTACAGCAGGTCGATGCGGTCCACGCCCAGGCGTCGGCGGCTGCGTTCGGCGGCGGTGGCGACGACCTCGGCGGACAGCCCCTCCTGGGCTTCCGGACCGCCACCGGGGACGGTGGGCTGGGCGCCGATCTTGGTGGCGATGACGACCTCGTCGGTGATGCCGTTCGCGCGCCGCCAGCGGCCCAGGAAGGTCTCGCTCTCGTGGCCTTCGAAGCCCTCCACCCAGTACTGGTAGCAGTCGGCGGTGTCGACGAAGGTGCCGCCCGCGGCGATGAAACGGTCCAGGATGGCGGCGGAGGTGGCGTCGTCGGTCTGGCTGCCGAACTTCATGGCGCCCAGGCACAGGGCACTGACCTTGCGGCCGCCGATCTCGGTGTAGCGCATCAGTTCACGTCCTTGAGGGTGTGGGCGGTCTCGGCGGCGCGTTCGGCGAGCACGCCGAGGTAGTAGTCGATCTTGTGCTCGATGGCGCCCTGGCGGTCGACGAGTTCGGCGATGCGGTCGTCGAGCCGGTTCTTGTGCTCCTGGAGCACCTCCAGGCGTTCGGGGATGGTGTGGTCCCCGTCCCGGACGAGTTCGGCGAACTCGCGCAGCCGCGCGATGGGCATGTCGGTGTCGCGCAGGCAGCGGATGAGGTGGAGGAGTTCGACGTCGTCGGTGCGGTAGCGGCGGTGTCCGCTGGGGGCGCGGTCCACCCGCCGCAGCAGCCCGGCCTTCTCGTAGTAGCGCAGGGTGTCCAGGGTGAGATCGAAGCGCTCGGCGATCTCACCGGGGGTGTAGTAGTCCCTCATGTGCTCAAGCATGGGACCTGGAGTGCGCTCCAGGTCAAGGGAACAGGGGGAAGAGGGGAAGAGGGGAAGAGGGGTGTCCCGTCAGTCGTGGTTGCCCTGGACCGCCCCGACCACGGAGGCGGTGAGGTTGTCGATGATCTCCTCTTCGCCCACCTCGGGGTGCTCCAGCCACCACTCCCCCGCCGCCTGGACCATGCCGACGACGGCGTGCGCGGTGATCTGGGCGCGCAGACGGCCGGTGACGCGTCCTTCGACGAGCATGAGCTCGGCGAGTTCCTCGCCCAGGCGCCGGACCATCATGCCCAGGTCGCTGCGGGTGCGCTGGTCCTCGGAGGTGGCCCGGTCCATGAGGAAACGGTAGAGGTTGAGGTTCTGCGAGATCATCGACAGATAGGCGCCGACGGTGGTCCGGGCGCGCACCTCGAACTCGGTGTGCTGGTGCAGTTCGGCGCGGATGCGCTCGATGAGGGGGTCCACGTGGCGGCCGGCCAGTGCCCGGTAGAGGCCGCCCTTGTCGCCGAAGTGCCGGTAGAGGATGGGTTTGCTGATCCCGGCCTCGGCGGCGATGGCGAGCATGGAGGCGTCGGGGCCGTCGCGTTGGATGACGCGGTCGGCGGCGTCGAGGATGGCGCGGCGGCGCTCGGGGTCGCGGCCCCGCCCGCCGCGCCCCCGGCGGACGGTGGGGACCTCCGACACGGTCACCGTGCCGGAGGCGTCGTCGCTGTCGTTCATCGGTTACCGCCGCACGTCTTGGTAGGCCACAACGCTTCACCTTAGGGGTTGCGGAAGGCGGCCCGCTGCGGGGCCGGACGTGAACGGGGCCGGGGGCTCCGGCGGGGAACGCGATGTCAGGACGGCAGGGCGATCCAGGTGGCCCACGCCTGGGCGAGGAGGCGGCCCTCGGCGTCGTACAGGGCGCTGCCGGTGCGGATCTTGCGGCCCTCGATGGACTCCAGGTGTCCGGCGACGACGTGGGTCCCACCGACGCGGGGGGCGCGCAGGGCCTGGACCGTGATGCGTCCCAGGAGGGCGGGGCGGCCGGAGACGTCGCTGGACCAGCCTCCGGGGCAGTCGAGGGCGGCCCACACGTCGGGCAGGTCGACGGCGCCGGTGCCGTCGTCGAGGACCGGGTGCGGGGTCCAGGAGCAGGCGACGGTGCCGCCGACGCCGTCGGGGCCGTGGCCGGGGCGCACCGGGCCGGCGAACAGGCGCAGGCCGTCGCCTTCGGCGCGTTCGGGACCGCAGCTGTAGCAGCGGGGGAAGGGGTGGAGGGTGAGGCCGGGGTAGCGGCTCTCGGCGTCCTTCGCGGTGGCGGGGTCGATGGGGTCGCCGGGAACCGCCGGGGTGTCGGGGACGACGACGGTCTCGGCCTCGGCGATGAGGCGGGCCCCGGCGTCGGCGGCCTCGGGGTCGATGAGCCGCGCGGGCGCGTCGGCGGGCCCCTCCACGGTGAGCGGACGACCCAGGGGCGGCGGGGTGCGCAGGGTGACCCGCACGGCGGGTCCGCCGACGGTGGTGAGCCGGGCGGCGAGCAGACCGGCGCTGTAGCCGCCGTTGCCGGAACCGTCAGGGCCGTTGTGCGTGGTGGGAATGGTGATGGGGGCGTCGTTGCCCGTGGTGGCGTGCATGGGTTCAGGGTAGATCCGGGACGTTTCCCGACGCCAGGAAGGCCCCGGACGACGGCCCCGGGAGCGGTCGCCGGGCGCGTCCGGCGTGACGGCGCGCGTTCCCGGTGGAGGATGCGCGGCGGAGGACGTACGGCGAAGGGCGCGGGTCCGCACGACGGGGCGGGGACCGGCACCGGGGCACGAAGGCCGCACCGCCGCCGGGCGCGTCCGGCACCGGTACGGCCGCGCCACGCGGTGCGGCGGCCTACGGGGAAGGGTGCGCGGTCGGCGCCCGGTCGGGGGTCACGCGTCTTCGGGGAGGGCCCCGGCCGGGCGGGCCGGCGGCCACTCCTCCAGGCGGCGGAAGTCGGCGTCGAGCAGGCCCGGACGCGGGTCCACCCGGTGCAGGAGGGCCGCGCCCGGATGGCGTCGGCGCACCAGATCGACGTCCCGGTCGGTGATCATGTCGTCCACCCAGGCGAAGGGGCGCCCGTCGGCGTACTCGACCAGGGTGGTGGTCTTGAAGCAGAGCCCCTCGGCGGCGGTGGACCAGTGCGGCAGTTCCACCACCGGGAGTTCGGGCAGGCCCAGGACCGGCCCGATCATCGTGTTCGCGTCGTGCTCCCAGGTGGTGGCCCACACCAGGGTGTAGGGCAGGGCGAGCAGCCGTTCGCCGTGGTCGGGGCGCAACCACACGCGCAGGGGCCTGGGGGTGTCCTCCCATCCGTGCGGGCGCAGACGGTGGGTGGTGTACCCGTCGGGGCGGCGTCGGGCCTTGGCCCGGAAGGGGTTGAGCGGGCCGTCGACGTCCAGGAACAGCAGGGGGCGGTGGGACACGGGTCTCCTGAGGGGGTGGGGGCGCGCCGGGGCCCGTCCTAGGGACGGGCCGGATCGGCGCCCGGAAGGGGATGCCGCGTTCGGGAGGTGCGCAGGGCCGCGCGACGCAGCAGCCGGACGTACCACCCCCAGCGGGCGGGGGTGCGGACGGTGCCGGTGAGGGTGCGTTCGGCGCGGTCCAGGCCGTCCTCCAGGAGGGCGTCGTGGAAGGGCCGGAACAGCAGGGGCCAGGTGAGCAGGGCGGGCCCGCGGGCGCGCATCCGGAGCAGGTGGCCGAGCACGGCGCCGCCGTCGGGTTCGGGGACGACGGTGAGTTCGTGGAAACCGTCGAAGCCGCGCGGGGCCGAGAAGCGGAAGCGCACGCGCTCCCCCGGCGTGTACTCGACGACGGTGTAGCGAACGGGGCCGTGGCCGCCCGCGGCGCCGACCCCGAGGGGACGGTCCAGGCGCATGGCGGGCCAGTGGTCGGTGGGCCAGAGGCCGTCGGTGTCGGAGGCCAGGCCGTCGAGGAGGGCGCCGACCTCGGCGGGGGACGCCGTCAGGCGGCGCCGGTGGACGTTGTGGACGCGCATCGGATGCACCTTCCATTATTAGAGGGGTGTCTCTAAAAACCAGTGGAGCATAAAGTCCCTCCCATGGGAAGACCCTCGCGCTTCGACACCGACGCCCTCGTGGAGACCGCCATCACCGTGGCCGCGCGGGGCGGTCCGGCGGCGGTGACCATGGTCGCGGTGGCTCGGGCCGCCGGGGCGCCCAGTGGTTCGCTGTACCACCGGTTCCCCGGGCGGCCGGCGTTGCTGGCCGCCGTCCGGTTGGAGGCGCTGGCCGATTTCCAGGAGGGGCTCCGGGCCGTGCTGGCGGTGGCGGACCCGCTGGCGGCGGCCACCGGGGCCGCCCGTCACGTGGTGGCCTGGAGTCGGACCCGTCCGGACCGGGCGCGCGTACTGCTGTACTCCCCCGTCGACTTCGAGGTGGAGCGGTGGCCCGTGGCCGAGCGGGAGCGGATGGAACGGGGCAACGCGCGGTCGGGGGCCGCGCTCGTCGGGATCGCCGAGGCGTTGCGCGCCCCGGAGGAGGCCGCCGGGCCCGCGTTGGAGCGGACGCGGATGGCGGTGGTGGACCTGCCGCTGGCCCTGGTCCGCCGGCATCTGTCGGGCGGTGGGGAGATCCCGGCCGAGGCGGAGGACGCGGCCGCGGACGCGGCGTACCGGCTGCTGGCGCCGAGGCCCTGAGGAGGTCACCCGGGGCCGCGCCGCCGGGCGGTCCGCGCCCCCGGGCCGGCCGGGGTCCGAGGGGCCGCGCACCGATTCCGTGATCCGGTTCCATCCCGGCCACGGGCCCGCTCCCTGCCCGAAGAGCCGCAGGCCGACTTCCGCGAGCCGCCCTCACGGGGGGCGCGGGCCCCACGGGTTCAGGACCAGCGGGCGCGCGCCTCCAGGGCCCCGTCACCGGCCAGGAGGGTCGACACGCCTCCGTCGTCGTCGATGGTCCGGGGGCGCAGCGTCCCCCGGAACGCCCGGGTGAGCACCCGCACACGGCCGGGGCCGCCGCCGGTGAGGACGCGCAGCATCCAGGGCGCCCCGGGGTCGGCGGCATCGGCCGGGACCGCCAGGTGGAGGGTCACCTCGGCGGACCGAGAGGTTTCGGCCCCCTGGTGGGAGGCGGTGTAGGAGACCATGCGCAGCACGGCCGAGGAGGGCGTGTCGGTGGTCTCCTCCGCCCGGGGCGCGGCCCGCGCGGCCAGTTCGCCGGCGAGCCGACGGGCCTCGGCCAGTTCCTCCGTCCCGGAACGGCGGGACACCCGGTCCAAGGCCGCGGCGAACCAGTGGGCCGTCTCGGGTCCGCCGCGGCGGACCCACTCCAGGGCCAGTTCGCGAAAGGCCCGTTCGCGGCGCCGCCGGGACAGGTGTCCGCCGGCGGCCACGATCGCCGTACCCGCGCCGGCCAGGGCACGGCAGAGGGCGGGGACCGGCACCCGGTCCCCCTCGGGCCGCCGGCAGGTCGAGCGGATCCTCGTCATGATCCAGGTCAGCAGATGGGAGACGGTCCTGGCGGCGGGCCCGTCGACGACGCCTTCGAGGGGGGCGGCCCCGTGGCCGCGATCCCATCGTCGGCGGAGGGTGGGAGGGACGTCCCGCTCGGCGCGGCGGCCCCGGGCGGAGAGGTGCCAGTGGTCGTCGCGGTTCCACAGGGTGGCGTTCTCCCCGCGCAGGAGCCCGTCGCCGAAGGCCACCGTGACCCCGGTGGGACCGCAGGTGAGGCGGACCCCCGGGGCGTCGCGGGTATCGAAGCGGACCTCGTCGACCTCGGGCAGGCGTACGTCCAGTTCGGCCGGTCCGGTCGGGTCGGCGACCCGGTGGAGGCGCTCGGCCGCGATGGTCACCTGCGCGGCCAGCCCGGTGCCTCGGCGCTCCACCGCCAGGGCCCGGATCGTGGCCGTGTCCAGGTCGTAGTCGGCGGCCAGGTCGGCGGCGACCTCCTCGGTGACCGGGACGACCACGGGTCTGAGGTTCCCGGCGTGGTCCCGGTGGGGAACGGGTTCGGGGGCGGGCGGCAGCAGTCCGTCGATGTCGTGGCCGGCCTCGGCGGCGCGCTCCACCGTCCAGGCCCGTCCGCGGGGACCCCGGTCGGCCATCCACAGCAGGGCGTCGCGGGCACGGGCCTCGCGCCGTCGCCGGCCGCGGGCCAGCGCGGAGAGGAACAGGGGGTGCGTGTTGTCGGCCCAGACGTCGGCGGCGGTGCGGGCCGTCTCCCGGTCGAGGAGGCGGGCGTCGGCCGTGGCGTCCTCGATCTGGACGAGGGAGCGGTCCAGGAGGGCGCCCAGAACGGCGAGGAGGGACGAAGAGCGCGGATCGGCGGGGGGCGGGGTGCCGGGCATACCCGGAATCCTGGCACATCCGGGCCGTGGAAACGAAGTGGGAGGGGCACGCCACGGGGCGGGTGCGGCGACGGGGAAACCCGCCGCACCCGCCCCGTGGCGTAGGACCCGGTCGGGGCCGGTGGCGGGTGTCGTCACCGACACCCGCCACCGTCGGAGCGCCCCGCCGGGCCGGTCCGGGGTGGGGCGGGCGGATTCCTCCACCCGCCCCGGGGTTCCGGCCCGGGGCCGGGGGCCGACTCCGCCGCGGGCCCGTCCGGCCCGCGGTGGCGTCAGCGGATCGGCAGGCCGGTGATGGTGCGGCCGATGATGAGCTTCTGGATCTCGCTGGCGCCCTCGAAGATGGTGAAGATGGTGGCGTCGCGGTGCCAGCGCTCCACGGGGTACTCCCGCGTGTAGCCGTTCCCGCCGAGGATGCGCACGGCGTTCTGGGTGACGAAGGTGGCGGTCTCGCTGGCGTAGAGCTTGCTCATGGAGCCCTGCGCGCTGTCGAAGTCCTTGCCGTTGCGGGCCATCCAGGCGGCGCGCCACACCAGCAGGCGGGCGGCGTCGATGCGGGTGGCCATCTCGGCGAGGAGGAAGGCGACGCCCTGGTTGTCGCCGATGGGCCTGCCGAACTGCTCGCGCTGGGTGGAGTACTCCAGGGCGTACTCGTAGGCGGCGCGGGCGCAGCCGACGGCCATGGCGCCGACGGTGGGGCGGGAGGCCTCGAAGGTCTTCATGGCGGCCTGGCCCTTGGAGCGCTGCCCTTCCCTGGCGCGGGCGATGCGTTCGTCGAGCCTCTCCTTGCCGCCGAGGAGGCAGGAACCGGGGACGCGCACGTCGTCGAGGACGACCTCGGCGGTGTGGGAGGCGCGGATGCCGTGCTTGGCGAACTTCTGGCCCTGGCTCAGACCGGGGGTGTTCGGGGGGACGATGAAGGTGGCCTGGCCGCGCGAGCCCAGCTCGGGGTCGACGGAGGCGACGACGACGTGGATGTCGGCGATGCCGCCGTTGGTGGCCCAGGTCTTGGTGCCGTTGAGGACCCACTCGTCCTTGGCCTGGTCGTGGACGGCGCGGGTCCTGATGGCGGAGACGTCGCTGCCGGCGTCGGGCTCGGAGGAGCAGAACGCGGCGAGCTTGACGTCGTCCGCGGTGCCGAACATCTGCGGCGTCCACTCGAAGAGCTGTTCCTGGGTGCCGTTGGCGGCGACGGAGACGGCGGCCAGCCCGGTGCCGGTGATGGCCAGGGCGATGCCGGGGTCACCCCAGTAGAGCTCCTCGAAGGCGACGGGGATGCCCAGGCCGCTGGGCTCCAGCCACTGGTTGGCGAAGAAGTCGAGGGAGTACAGGCCGATCTTGGCGGCCTCCTGGATGATCGGCCAGGGGGTCTCCTCCCGCTCGTCCCACTCTGCGGCGGCGGGGCGGATGACGTCGGCGGCGAACCCGTGGGTCCAGTCCCGGACCTCGCGAACGTCCTCGCTCGGTTCCAGGCTGAAGGCGGGCGCGGTGGCCTCACTCATGCGCTACATCCTTTGTCGGACCCTCCGGGGGAGGAGGGGGGAGATCAACTCGTGTTACCAACGGTAACACCGAGGGAGGGCGGACACAATCGGGCCCCGTGGAGAACAGGACACCGGCCCTGCGGGGCATCGAGGCGGCGCCGCCACGGGGCGCGGCCCCCGGGGCGCGGCGCCACGGGTCCACGAACGGTCGCGTGCTCCCGTGTGTCCGGGCGGGCCGACGGCGACCGCCGGGCTACCGTGACCGTGTGGAGATTCTGACCTTCCTCTTCTCCCTGGTGGCGGGCATGACCGGGATCATCCTGTGGCGTCTGGAATGGCTCAAGGCCCCACAGCACGCGTGGCGGGTCCGTCGGCACATCACCCCGCCCGCCTCGGCGACCGCCACCGACGCACCGCGTCCCGGACGGGCCGACGTCCACGTCCTCTCCGAAGGTCGCGCCACCGTCTACAGCGTCGTGTGCACGCTTCTCGGCGAATCCGTCGCGGGTCGCCGACCCCGCGTCCACAAGAACCGGTTCTCCCCCGAATCCGATCCCCTCCACCTCTCCGCGACCCTCCCCCACCCCGACCCCCGCGACCTGTGGGTGGAGATCACCTGGGTGACCTTCCGCCCCAACCTGCACCACGGCGAGCGCATCAACGTCCACACCGGGGAGTTCCTCCGCTGGCGCTGGTCGTGGACCTCCCTGCGGCTGGGCCGCCGCCCCGGCGAGGGCTGGTCCGGTGCCCGCGTGTACCGCGCCAAGGGTCGGTGGATCCACCACTCCGCCCGTCCCATGGCCCTGATCCCCGAGGACCGATGAGTTCCGCCCGCGACCGGGACGACGCGCGGACGTCGTCCCGCCGCCGACGTGGCCCCGGGCCGCGGGGCACCGGGCCGGGAGGTCCACCCACGCGGGAGGGCGCCGCGCCCCCACGCGCACCGGGGCGCGTCGGCCGGGAGGTCCGCCCACGCGAGAGGGGGGTCGCGGCTCGCACCGCACCCCCCTCTTCCCGCCGGACCGGCTCAGTCGTCGAGGGCGTACTTCTCCAGGAACGTGTACACGTCGTGCTCGTCCACACCGGGGAAGGTCCCCGACGGCAGCGCCGACAGCACGTGCGAGTGCGCCCGCGCCGACGGCCACACGTTGCCCTCCCAGCGCGCGGCCAGGTCGGCGGGCGGACGCACGCAGCACTCCCCGCTCGGGCAGTTGGACTTGGTGCGGTTGGTGGTCTCGCGACCGCGGAACCAGCGCGACTCCTTGTAGGGCACGCCGAGGGTGATGGCGAAGTTGCGCTCCCGGCTGGGGTCGACGTGCGCCACGCACCAGTGGGTGCCGTTGGGCTTGTCGGTGTACTGGTAGTAGATCGAGTACCGGTCGGGTGAGGCGAACACCTGGCGGCCCGACCACTGGCGGCACATGCGCTGGCCCTCGATGGCGCCGGTCTCGTCCGTGGGGAAGACCAGCCCGTCGTTCTCGTAGGCCTTGTAGATGATGCCGGTCTCGTCGTTGCGGATGAAGTGGCAGACCAGGTCCAGGTGACGGTAGGCCAGGTTGGTGAACCGGTGCGCGGCCATCTCGTAGGACACCGAGTAGACGTCGCGCAGGTCCTCCACCGACAGGTCGCGGGCCTGCTTGGCCTCCTGGAGGTAGGTGACGGCGGTGGACTCGGGGATGAGCACGGCCGCCGCGAAGTAGTTGGCCTCCACCCGCTGGCGCAGGAAGTCGCCGAAGTCCTTGGGCGTGCGGTGGCCGAGCACGACGTGGCCCAGGGTCTGGAGGAGGATCGTGCGCGGGCTGTGCATGCCCAGGGTGGTCTCGCGCTTGAGGTAGATGCGCCGGTTGACGTGGTCGGTGAGGGAGCGCACCGAGCGGGGCAGGTCCTGCACGTACCGGAGGCTGAACCCGTGGTGGGTGGCGATCGCGAGGATCTGCCCCTGGGAGAGCGCGCCGGCGGTGTAGTTGACGGCGCCCAGGGTCTCGGCGGCGGACTTCTCTATGTGCTCGAAGTAGTTGCCGCGTTCGCGCATCTGTCGGCGCAGGTCCGCGTTGGCCCGCCGGGCCTCCTCCGGGGTAGCGGTGGGCTTGGCGCTGCGGCGCTTGAGTTCGTCGTAGAGGCCGACGATGTGTTCGAGGACGTCGTTGGGGACCCGCTTGCCGACCCTCAGGTGCGGGAGGTTGAGGGTCTGGTAGACGGGGTCGCGCTGGGCCTCCTCCACGGAGATCTCCAGCTGAGCGCGCCGGTTGGGGGGCTGCTTGGAGAGAAGTTCCTCGACGGAGACGCCGAGGCAGGAGGCAAGGGACGTGAGGAGGGAAAGCTTGGGTTCACGTTTGCCGTTCTCCAGCAGGGAGAGCTGGGAAGGCGCCCTTCCCACACGTTCTCCCAGGTCAGACAGGGTCATGCCGCGCGCTCGACGCAGATGACGGAGCCGCTGGCCAAAGGTGACGAGATCTAGGTCACCTGTCAAAGACGGTATTTCTTCAGCACCAAAGTACGCCATGCGTTCATCGTACGGAAAGAATCGACAATCTTCACCCGATTTCGAGTGGAAAAGCTCTGGATCTTCCCTAAGAATCATAGTTACCGGCGGGGAACTTACCGCCCAGGGGCTCACCCCCTGGCCCCGGGCAGGCCCTCCCCTCGACCGGTGTGAACACCTTGGGGACTACACGTAAGGCGGGAACGCACATGAGCACCAGCGCTCGACGTCAGGAAGCCAGCGCGGCACTCCAGCGGGAGTGGGAGACCGACCCCCGGTGGGCCGGGATCGAGCGCACCTACTCCGCCGACCAGGTGGTCAAGCTCCGCGGCTCGATCACCGAAGAGCACACGCTGGCCCGCGTCGGTGCCGAGCGTCTCTGGAAGCTCCTGCACACCGAGGACTACGTCAACAGCCTCGGCGCCCTCACCGGCAACCAGGCGGTCCAGCAGGTCCGCGCCGGTCTCAAGGCCATCTACCTCTCCGGGTGGCAGGTCGCGGCCGACGCCAACCTCTCCGGCAACACCTACCCGGACCAGAGCCTGTACCCGGCCAACTCCGTCCCGGCCGTCGTCCGCCGCATCAACAACGCCCTGATGCGCGCCGACCAGATCACCTGGGCCGAGGGTGACGAGAACGCCCCGCACTGGCTCGCCCCGATCGTCGCCGACGCCGAGGCCGGCTTCGGTGGCGTCCTGAACGCCTACGAGCTCATGCGCGGCATGATCGCCTCCGGCGCGGCGGGCGTGCACTGGGAGGACCAGCTGGCCTCCGAGAAGAAGTGCGGCCACCTGGGCGGCAAGGTGCTCATCCCCACGGGACAGCACGTCAAGACGCTGAACGCCGCGCGCCTGGCCGCCGACGTCGCCGGTGTCCCCTCCCTGGTCATCGCCCGTACCGACGCGCAGGCCGCCACGCTGATCACCAGCGACATCGACGAGCGCGACCAGCCGTTCGTCACCGGTGAGCGCACCGCCGAGGGCTTCTACCGCTTCCGCAACGGCGTCGACGCCTGCGTCGCCCGCGGCCTGGCCTACGCCCCGCACTCCGACCTGCTCTGGATGGAGACCGCGACCCCCGACCTGGAGGTCGCCCGCAACTTCGCCGAGCGCATCAAGGCCGAGTACCCGGACCAGATGCTGGCCTACAACTGCTCGCCGTCCTTCAACTGGAAGCGCCACCTGGACGACGCGACCATCGCGAAGTTCCAGCGCGAGCTGGGCCACATGGGCTACAAGTTCCAGTTCATCACCCTGGCCGGCTTCCACTCGCTCAACTACTCGATGTTCAACCTGGCCAAGGGCTACGCCCAGAACGGGATGACCTCGTACGTCGAGCTCCAGGAGGCCGAGTTCGCGGCGGAGGCCGACGGCTACACCGCGACCCGCCACCAGCGCGAGGTCGGCACCGGCTACTTCGACACCATCAGCACGACCATCGCCCCCGAGGCCAGCACCACGGCTCTCACCGGTTCCACCGAGGAAGACCAGTTCTCAGCGGCTCACTGACCCTGGTCTTCTTTCCTCGGCGGTCGTCCCTCCCCGCTTTCGTGGCTGGGGCGGGGCGGGACGGCCGCCACCCCCTAGCCGTCGGCCATGCGCGATCCGTGTCACACGCGCATGGCCGGCGGCTTGTGCCGACGGCCGCTCCCCGTTCCCGGGGGGCGGCCGTCGGCGTGTCCGGACGACGACGGCGACGAGGGTGACGGCCGTGACGAGGGCGGTCACCAGGACCGGCCGTCCAGGTCGGTGATCGCCGGGCGCCCGGGGCGCGTAGATTGCGTCTCGTGAGAGACGAGATCCGCCCCGACCGGCACCCTTCCCCGTCCGAGGAGGGCCCCGCCTCCGCGCGGCCGCCCGCCGCCCCCGGCATCGGCCTGCCGGGGGCGACCACCCTGCGGTGGGAGATCGTGTGCCTGTTGGCGTTGTCCCTGGGCGCCGCGGCCGTGTCGGCGACCATCAACTTCCTCGGCGTGCTCACCGCGACCGAGTCCCTGGCCGAGCACACCGCCAGCCTGGTGCGCCCCCAGGCCGACGAGCGGCCGTGGCTGGACCTGTCCTGGCAGCTGTACCGGGTGGCGGTGGGTCTGGTCCCGGTGCTGCTGGTGGGGTACCTGCTGCACCGGTCCGCCGAGTCGACGCGCACCATCGGGTTCGATCTGCGCAGGCCCGGGTTCGACCTGGGCTCGGGCGCGCTGCTGGCGGCCCTGATCGGGGCCGGCGGCCTCGTCGTCTACGTGGTCTCGTGGCGGCTGGGCATGACCGTGACGATCGCCCCCAGCGCCCTGGAGGGGAACTGGTGGGACGTGCCCGTGCTGATCCTCCAGGCCGCCAAGAACGGGATCCTGGAGGAGGTCATCGTCGTCGGCTACCTGCTGCACCGGCTGGGGCAGCTGGGGTGGTCGCCCTGGAAGGCGGTGGTGGCGAGTTCGGTGCTGCGCGCCTTCTACCACCTGTACCAGGGGGTGGGGATGTTCTTCGGCAACCTGGTCATGGGGCTGGTGTTCGGCTGGTTCTATCACCGGTACGGCCGGGTGATGCCGCTGGTGGTGGCGCACACGATCATCGACATCGTGGCGTTCGTCGGTTCGGTGTACCTCATCGGCCACCTGGACTGGCTGCCCGGCTAGGACCCGCCCCGGGGCGCGCTCCGGGCGCGCGGCCACCGGACGGTCCTCGCGTCTCGGCTCGCGGAACCGGCCTCAGGGCCGGGCGGTGGACCCGCGCCGCCCGTCGCGGGCGGCGAGGGCGTCCTCCAGGTGACGGGGACGGCCCAGCAGCCAGCCCGTCACGGCGTTGACCAGGACCAGGGCCAGCAGCAGCAGGAGCGGGGCGTGCCAGCCGCCGCTCAGCTCGTGGAGCAGACCGAACAGGAAGGGACCGGTACCGGCCATGAGATAGCCCAGGCTCTGGCTCGTCGCCGACAGGGCCGCCGTGCCCTCCCCCGTGCGGGTGCGCAGCGCGAACGAGGTGAGGGCGTACACGAAGCTGCCCATGCCGACGCCGATGAGGGTGGTCCACACCCACACCCCGTTCATCGGCGAGAACCACAGCCCGCCCAGCCCCACCAGATAGGACAGGGAGAACATCAGCACGAAGGGCCGCTGGTCGCGCACCCGGGTCAGCAGGGTGGGCAGCACCAGGGACATGGGGATGCCGAGCAGCGTCAGGTAGGACAGGGCCAGCCCGGCGCTCTGTGCGCTCATCCCCTGGTCGCGCAGCATCTGGGCGTACCAGCCGAACATGATGTAGGCCACCGACGACTGCGTGCCGAAGTACAGCATCGACTGGAGGCCCACACCGGTGGACAGCACCCGGCCGAAGCCGAACGTCCGGGTGGAGCCGCCGGGGGTGGACCCGTGGCGCAGGACCAGCAGCCACGGCACGACGGCGATCAGGCCGAACAGGGCGTAGGAGCCCAGGGCCACGCGCCACTGACCGGTCGAGTCGTACAGGGGCACGGTGGTGGCCGCGGCGATGGTGGTGCCCAGGGCCAGGGCCGTGGTGTAGACGGTGGTCATCAGCCCGACCCGGTGCGGGAAGTGCCGCTTGACCAGGACCGGGAGGATGACGTTGCCGATCGCGCCGCCCGACAGCGCCAGCACGCTCAGGGCGAGGAACGGCAGCGGGGATCCGACCAGGGCGCGTCCGCCCAGGCCGAGGGTGAGGGCGACCAGGGCCAGTACCAGGAGTCGATGCGAGCCGAGTCGGCGGGACAGCGAGGGCGTGAGCGCCCCGAAGAGCGCGAAGCTCAGCACGGGCAGGGTGGTGAGGACGCCGGCGCCCACGGCGGTCATCCCGAGCGCTCCGGTGACCTCGCCGAGGAGGGGGCCCACGCTGGTGATGGCCGTGCGCAGGTTGAGGGCCGCCAGGGCGATACCGGCGGCGATCAGGAACAACGCTCCGACCGAGGGGCGGTCCGGGGTGTTCCCGTCCTGAGGGCGACGATTCGTCTCGCTGTTCCGGGGAAGGACTCGGGTACTCATGGAAGGCGACTCACAGATTCGTAGGATGACCCGATGTACTGCATGAGGATAACGCATTGACGTTCGAGACCAATTCCGGTCCGTGACTGGTCTAAGCTCCGGCCTTAACCGACCGCATCCGTACGCTGGCCCTGTCATCCGGCGACCCGCCCCTAGGAGGTAAAAGCGTGCCCCTCGCCTCGACACGCCGGACCGGTCTCGTCGACCAGGTCATCAGTCAGTTACGAGCCCAGATCGACTCGGGTGAGTGGGGCATCGGCGACCGCATCCCCACCGAGTCGGAACTGTCGGAGCAGCTCGAAGTGGGCCGGAACACGGTCCGCGAGGCCGTACGGGCCCTCGCGCACGCGGGCCTGCTGGAGATCCGCCAGGGGGCGGGCACGTTCGTGCGCGCCTCCAGCGAACTCGGTGGAGCCCTGCGCAGACGCCTGGAGCGCTCGCGCGTGCGCGAGAACCTGGAGGTGCGCCGCGCCCTGGAGGTGGAGGCGGCCCGCCTGGCGGCGCTGCGCCACACCGAGGAGGACATGGCCGACATCGACCGGGCCATGGCCCTGCGCGAGTCCACCTGGCGCGATCGGGACATGAGCGCGTTCGTGGAGGCCGACTTCACGTTCCACCGCGCGGTCGTCAACGCCACCCACAACACGCTGCTCATCGACCTGTACGACGACATCGCGCAGGTGGTGTACGCGAGCATCGCGCACACGGCCTATGAGAAGAACGAGGAGGAGGGCGCCGCCCCCACGCCGACCGGGGACGGGATCGACCACTCCAAACTCACCGAGGCCATCCGCGCCGCCGACCCGACGGCCGCGGTGCGCGAGGCGACCTGCTACATCGACGAACTGCTCTCCCTGACCGAGGAGTGAGCGGCCCGGCCGCGCCGCGGCCCCACCCCTGGGGGCGTCCCCTTTCCAGGGTCGGGGCCGTTCGCGCGTTCGGAACCGGCACACCTCCTGAGCCGCATGTGGCACACGGGGCGAGCACACGGGGCACCCCGGGACCGAGGCCGCGGTCACACCTCGGGCCGGCACGAAAGCCGAACCGCATGTGACACCCGGGACGGGTGGGGCGCGCGGGGCTACTCGCCGCCGTAGGCCTCGCCGAGCGCCGGACGCGAGGACAGGCGCGGCCGGGACTGGTCGCCCCCGGAACCGCGCGCCGCCCCCTCACGGCGACCGCCCAGGGGCCTGGTGCGCGCGCCGGAGCGCCGGCTCCGGGTCTCGACCGCGCCCTCCCAGCCGCTGACCCGCGACGGGTCCAGCCCGAGCAGGTCCAGGGTGCTCTCCCCGGCGCACACCGCGTCGATGATCTCCCGCTCGCGCGTGATGCTGTCCATCGTCTCGGCGATGATGGCGCTGACCTGCCCCCGGGGCAGGCACACGACGCCGTCGTCGTCGGCCACGATCCAGTCGCCCCTGCGCACCGGGAGGGGGACCGGCCCCACGGTCGCCATGGTGATCTGCTCCCCGACCGAGCCGCCCGCTTCCGGACGCGCCTCGCGCACCGCCACCCCCGCGCCGAACACGGGCAGTTCGCAGCGGGCGATGGCGGCGACGTCGCGCACGCACCCCTCCAGGACGATGCCGGTCACGCCGCGGGCACGGGCGGCCACCGCCAGGATCTCGTCGATGTAGCCGTACTCGGTCTCCCCCGAGACGTCGACGACCAGGGCGGCCCCGGGGGGCGCCTGGGCGATGGCGACGTGCAGGGCGAGGTTGTCCCCGGGGGCGCAGCGCACCGGAAAGGCGGTCGCCGCGAAGGAGGCCCCGGGCCAGACGGAGAACAGATCGGTCCCGAAGGGTCGGGCACCGCACCTGGCCAACGCCACCGTGCCCACAGCCGTCAGTGTGTCCGCAAGCGCCATGTCTGCCTCCCGCTACACCCGCGCCCGGTGTGGCCGATTCGAACCGGCCTCCTCCATACTCACGGGTAACTTAGGCGTGACGCAAGCCATACGTGGCGGAAACACGTAAAAATGCTACCGATGGTTACATTTGTCGGCGACCCAGCGCGCGAGACCGTGGGACCGGTGCCTCCGCGGCACGCCCCCTACCCGGGGATCCACTCCAGCGTCCGGTCCCCGCCCCGCCGTTCCTTGCGGATCGACAGGTGCTCCCAGGTCTCCACGTGACCGACCCCCGGTGCGCCCCGGAGCGCCTCCAGCGCCTCCACCAACCGGCAGCGGTCGGGCGCGGTGAGCGTCCCCACGATGTCGTAACGGCCGAACCCGCTGGCCAGGAACGAGACGCGGGACATGTTCGCCAGCGCCGCCCCCAGCGCCTCGGCGTCGCCGCGGCAGCGCAACCCGAACCCCAGCTGTTCGTTGGCCCCCAGCGCCGTCGGCTCCACGATCGCCGTCACGTGGATCACCCCCGAGTCCAGCAGACGCACCACTCGGGAGCGCGCCGCCGCCTGCGACAGGCCCACCTGCCGGGCCAGATCCGCGTACGAGGCGCGCCCGTCCCGGAGCAGTCTGCGAACCAGCCGCCAGTCCAGGGCGTCCAACTCCACGTCGCGCAGTTCCCGAACGCTGCTGTGGGCGTCCTTGAACACCGACACCGCGCGGAACACCTCCGCGCCCTCCACCCCCGGCAGCGCGCGCAACTCGGCGAGCTCCTTGGTGAGAGCGGCGTCATCGGCCAACCGCACATGGGCG
This sequence comes from Nocardiopsis sp. N85, assembly GCF_028882275.1. Taxonomy (GTDB): domain Bacteria; phylum Actinomycetota; class Actinomycetes; order Streptosporangiales; family Streptosporangiaceae; genus Nocardiopsis; species Nocardiopsis lambiniae. The sequence continues at coordinate 897,401 of NZ_JARBUT010000001.1, read as the reverse complement.
ACGGCCGGGAACCTGCCCGCCGACTGCGCGGCGAAGGTCACCGCCTCGCGTTCCCCCAGGGCGTCCATCAAGGGGCCGACAGGACCGGCGACACGGAACGACACATGGCCGAGGACCTCCATGCCCACCACACCGGCGTGCAGAACGCCGACGATCCTGATGGCCCCCGACTGGACCAGTTGGCGCACTCTGGCGCGCACCGCCGTACGAGAGAGGCCGACCCCGTCGGCCAGCGCCTGGAACGTCGCTCTGCCGTCCCCCTGCAACGCGCGCATCAGCGCCGCGTCAACCGCATCGAGCACAATGGTGCCTTTCGTTCCCATGACGCCGCCCTTCCCCCGGACGACGCCCCCTCCTGCGGCCAGATCATCGCAGCTACGGCGCCGCCATCACTACCGATCGAGAAAGAAATCGGCTGATTCACCCCTTTGAACGGCCGAGAAGCGTGTCCCAATGCCCCATCGAAGGCGTTGGAACCACATAACAGACTTGTATAGAACATCCCTAATGAGGGAGTAGCCGTGCACACAACTCAGGCAGAGCGCCACACTGATCTCACGGGCCCGCGCCACTTCCCCCGGGGCACTTCACGCCGCGCGACGGAGGGCATCGGCCCCGACGGCACGCCCCGGACCCTCACCGGTCATCGGGGGGAGGGCCTTCCTCTCTCCGTACGGACGTCACCGTCGACGGATACGGACGTGCTCGCGAACGGCACCACATGACCGCGAGCGGTCCATCGGCGGGGAACAATGGACAGTACGGGGCCGGAACTCCGACCCCTGGAGAGGAAGCGTCGGTGGCAGCGGAGGACGAGCGAGGGGACAGGGCGTCGACGCGCCCGAGCACGGCCGGAGCCCTGTTGTGGACGGCCGCCGCGGTCCCGCTTCCGGGCATCGCCCACCTGCGGATGCGCCGCTGGGTGGCGGGCGCGGTGATCCTGGGACTGTACCTGGCCGCCATCGCGGCCCTGGTGGTGTGGGCGATGAGCCTGACCGGCGCCGGGGCGGACACCCTGACGGCCGTGGCCGGTATGGCGTTGCGCAGCAGCTGGCTGCTGACGGCGATGGGCGTGGTGTTCGTCGTGGCGGTGCTGTGGATGGCCGTCATCGTGCACTCGTGGGTCATCACCCGCCCGGCGGGGGGGTCGCTGGGCGTCCGGCTGCTCAGCGGGGCCGTGGTGGTGCTGCTGTGCCTGATGGTCGCGGCGCCCTCCGCGCTGGCCCTGCACGGCGGGTACACGACCTACGCGGCGCTCAACAACATCTTCGGCGGGCCCGATCGCGAGGACATGCCGCACGACGCCGCCGACCCGTGGAACGGGGCCGAGCGGGTCAACGTCCTGCTGATCGGTTCGGACTCGGCGGACAACCGGTACGGCGTGCGCACGGACACGATGATCGTGGCCAGCGTCGACACGCGCACCGGCGAGGCGGTCCTGGTGGGCCTGCCCCGCAACCTGGAGGACGCGCGCTTCCCCGAGGACACCGCGCTCGCCGAGCGCTATCCCGAGCCCTACGGGTTCGACCTGCTGCTCAACGACGTCTACCAGACGGTGGCCGAGGACCCGGAGGAGCTGGCGATCAACCCCCACGTCTCCGACCCGGCGGCCGACACCCTCAAGGCGGTCATCGGGCACAACGTCGGTCTGGACGTCTCCTACTACGCGATGGTCGACATGATGGGGTTCCGGGACCTCATCGACGCCATCGGCGGTATCCGGGTGAACATCGAGGAGCCCATCCCCTACGGCGTGCACGGCGGGGTCCTGGAGCCGGGCATCCAGCTGCTGGACGGCCACGAGGCGCTCTGGTACGGGCGTTCGCGTGTCAACAGCGACGACTACGGGCGCATGGGCCGCCAGGGCTGCCTCATCAAGTACGTGGCCGAGCAGGTGGAGCCGACCACCGTCCTCACCAGCTACCGGCGACTGGCCGGCGCCACCGAGCGGACCCTGAGCACCGACATCCCCCAGTCGAAGGTGCCCGCGTTCGTGGAGCTGGCCGACCTGGTCGGCGACACCGGCGGGATGAGCACGTTGCAGCTGTCTCCGCCGCAGGTCAACACGGCCAACCCGGACTGGGACGAGGTCAAGCGGTTGGTCGACGAGGCGATCGCGGCCCAGGAGTCGGACGGCGACGAGCTGCCCACCGGCACCCCCTCCCCGACGGACCCGGCCGCGCCGGGCGAGGAGGCCGTGGAGGAGAACGAGCGCACCGAGTGGCAGGAGTACACGGGGCTGGACGAGGAGGCCCCGGCCGACCCGGGCCGCCAGGTGGGCGAGCAGGCCACCGATCTGAGCACGCTGTGCCCGTGACACCGTGAAGCACGGCCCGAGGGGGCGCCGACCGAAGGGTCGGCGCCCCCTCCCGTGTGCGGGCCCGGTGTCGGCGACGAGGCGATCGGCGGATCCGGGCCGTTCGGCGCGGAGGGGCGCTCCCCCGGCCCCGCGATCCCCGTGTCCGGGCCCGGTGGGCGCGGCGGTGCGGTCGGCGACCTCCGGGAGAACGCGTGACTGCCCGTCGGAGCCGTCGGTGAAACCGCGGGCACGTCAGGTGACCGGTCCCGGTCAGGTGCCGGTGATCCGTTGCCCGCTCCCCGGGCCCGTGTGAATCTGACGCGGTGACCTCCGCTCAGCTTCTGGCCCTTGTCGCGTTGGGCGCCTTCCACGGTCTGCATCCGGGCATGGGCTGGCTGCTGGCCGTGGCGCGGGGCCTCCAGGAGGGCGGTCGCGGCGCGGTGCTGCGCGCGCTGCCGCCGATCGCCGTCGGCCACGCCGGGAGCGTGGCGGTGGCCGCGGTGGCGATCACCGTCACCGGTTCGGTGACCGCCTCGGTGCTCTTCCCCGTGGTCGGCGGGGGCCTGATCGTGGTGGTCGGGCTGGTGATGCTGTTGTGGCGTCGGCACGCGCACCGGATGGAACTGCGACTGCCGCCGTGGCAGCTGGCGGCCTGGTCGTTCGTCATGGCCTCGGCGCACGGGGCGGGGCTGATGCTCATGCCGGTGCTGGCCGGGAACACGTCGCACGACATGGACGCCGGCGGCGGACACGGCGGGCACGGGGTCGCGGCCACCGACGGATCGGCCACCGTGGCCGGGGCCGCCCCGGAGGCCGAACCCGGGGCGTGGGGCCTGTGGGACGCGACCCTGACCGGGCTGCTGGCCGCCGGGGTGCACACGGCGGCGATGCTCGCGGCGTGCGCGGTCGCCGCGTTGGTGGCCCACGACTTCCTGGGGGTGCACGCCCTGCGCTGGAAGGGGGTCACCATGGACCGGATCTGGGCGGTGACCCTGCTGTCGGGCGGTGTGCTGGTGCTGTGGTCGGTGCTCTGAGCGGCCCTTCGGCGAGGCCACCGCAGGAGTGCCCGCGGACCAATGTGGGAAAAATGTCCTTTGTGCCGGAAATCTGAGCATGTCTTCCGGAGTTGACCACTCTGGAACCCGCGTCGGGGGGCGTCGCCGCCCGGCACGAGCGAAGGGCACAAAGGGCATGGCACACCGACCCGCACGACCGGAGCGCCGCTGGAACCGGGGCCTCCTGGCCGTCGGCCTCATCCTGGTCCTGGGCCTCATCGCGGTCCTGGGCACCCGCCTGGTCGCCCAGCGCGGCGACACCGCCTTCCCGACCTCCACGCCGTGGGGCCCCGAGTGCTCGGTGTGGACCGGCGAGGAGAGCGTCCGCCTCGAACGGGACCAGGCCCGGCGGGCCACCACCGCGGCCGCGGTCGCGACACAGGGGGACGCCGCGCCGGTCGAGGCGCCCGACGTCGAGGACATCCCCGACGAGGTGATGGAGGTCCTGGAGAACGGCCCGGAGGACGACGCCGGACCGTCGTTGACCTGCCGCTCCGTGAAGGACCGCGACCTGGCCGTCGAGCCGGACCTGGAGCCCTCCGGGCTGACCCCTCGGGCGCAGAGGCTCAAGGACGGGGTGGAGGAGCACTTCTCCGAGCCGAGCCTGGGCGGATACGTTCCGGGCGGTTACAACACCGGGCACGGTGAGGGTTCGGCGCACTACGACGGGCGCGCGCTGGACATCTTCTACCGGCCGGTCAACGAGGGGAACCGGCGCGAGGGCTGGATCATGGCGCACTGGCTGATCGCGCACGCGCCCGATTACGACATCGACGTCATCATCTTCGACGACCGCATCTGGAGCACCTACTACCCGTCCCTGGGGTGGCGCGACTACGATGCCGACCCGGACAACGAGATCCTGCGCCACCTGGACCACGTGCACGTGGACGTGCAACGCGGCCGGGACGCCTCCGAGGAGCGCTGACCGAGGGCGCGGGGGCCGGTGGGGGCCGTCGACGCCCCACCGGCCCCTCCCGTGCCCCCGGCTACTCGTCCAGGCGGAAGCCGACCTTGAGACCCACCTGGAAGTGCGCGACGCGGCCGTCCTCGATGTGCCCGCGGACCTCGGTGACCTCGAACCAGTCGAGCCCGCGAAGCGTGCTCGACGCCCGGTCGATGCCGTTGTGGATCGCCTGGGTGATGCCCTCCGGCGAGGTACCGACGATCTCCGTGACCCGATAGGTGTGGTGGGACATGTGTACCCCCTGCTGATCGGTTGCGCGCGGCCCGACGGGCCGACCTCCGCTCATCTGCCTCCCCGTTATCCCCCTCCGTCACACGTTCCGTCGCACGAAGGCGACGTCCCGGCCGCTCCGACCGGGAAAGGGAGCGGAGGAGACACGTGACCGGGCATGGATAAGGACTTTGGACCCTCTTGGGATTCCGATGACCACGAGGGCATGGACGTCTCTTCCGTCACGTCCCCGAAAGGCCCCTGGAATGGCGGTATACGTACTGACCTGGGACTAAAGCCCCAGAGAGGGCGGGACTCTCCCGAGACAACCTCGTAACCGACTCTTGACGTACCCCCGGGGGGGTCGGTGTACATTGGGTCTTGGCGCTTCGGTCCCCCGTCGAAGCGCGGAACGATGTTTCGAGCCCCCGTCGGAACATCGTGTGCGACGCCGGGTGGTTTGCCCCCGTAACCACCCGGCGTCGCCTTTGTCTTTTCGGGGCCGGGCCCCCTACCCTGCCGTTACCGCCCTTTGACCGGGCGGGAGGTTTTTCTCCGAGGGGGTCGGCATTGGGCGATGAGGAACGGGCCGAGACCGCGATCTGCTCGCGGCGCGACTGCCGCGAGGCGGCGGTGTGGGCCCTGGTCTGGAACAACCCGAAGGTGCACACCCCGGACCGGCGCAAGGTGTGGACGGCCTGCGACGAGCACCGCGCCTACCTGACGAACTTCCTGGAGCTGCGGGGCTTCCTGCGCGAGACCGTCTCCGTGGACGAGCTGAAGGAGCGGTAGGGCCGGTCCGGCCCCTCAGGAGACCGCCGTCAGCCGTGCCCGCTCCCGTACCGCCGCGTGCGGTGACTCCCCCGCCTCCACCAACAGGCCCGGCCAGGGCTCGACCCATCCTTCCAGCCAGCCGCGCATACCGACGGCCCCGACCGCGACCAGCCCGTCGAGGACTCCCCGGTGGTCGCCCCGTTGCCGGGAGCGCGCCACGAGGTCGCGTACCCGCGCCTCGATCGGCGCGGACGCCGGTTCCGGGGCCCAGGCCCGCAGTACCGTCCGGGTCACCGGGTCCAGGTGGACCATCGTGTACAGGGGGTGCCGGGCCAGGATCCCGATGAGGGCCTCGGCGGACGCGAGGGCGCCATCCGGATCGTCCTCCACGAGGGAGGCCTCGGTGAGCCGGACGACGTGCTCCAGGTGTTCGGGACGATCGCCCAGACGGTCGATCACCGGCGCGATCCCCCTGGCCAGGGACGACCGGCGCGCACCGGTGGACCGCTCCAGACGCCGGTGGACGCTCCAGGCGAGGGTGGAGATCCTTCTCTGGAACGTCTCGTGGGGTTCACGGACCCGCGGCCGCACCGGGATCGGGCGGCTGGTGGCGTCGGCCGCGTCGGCGTCCGCCAGGGCGATGAGGAGGGCCGGGAGACGGCCGTCGATCGAGCCGGAGTCCAGCAGGGCCGACAGCACCGGCAGGGTCCGGCCGAAGGGCCGGGCGAGATCGGTCACCGCCGCCACCGTGTCGTCGACGAGGTCCGGGCACCACGGGTACCAGCGGGCGCGTGCCGTCATGAGCGCCGGATCGGCGTCGGCGAGGTCGGGCAGCGCGATCACGAAACGCGCGAAGGCGGTGCGATGGGCGGGCGGCAGGTCGAGGGGCTCCACGGCGAGCGCCTCGCGTCGGATCTCGGGGGCGTCGAACTCGGGGACCCGTGCGGCCAAGCGTTCCACGACGTCGGGCGCGCCGTCCGTCAAGCGGGTCAGTGCGCCGACCACGGCCGCCCTGGCGTCACGGTGGAGGTCGGTGTCGGCGAGTGCGCGGAGAAGGTCGTCGACGACGCCCGGTGGCCGGTGCGCCACCGCCAGCCGGGCCGCCTCCTTACGGGCGATGATCGCGCCGGGTCCGGTCAGCAGACGTGCGATCAGCGGACGCGACCGGGACGGGGGCAGGTACGCGGCGTGCCGGGTCAGCGCCCGGACGGCGAGGTGGGCGTGGGGCCCGTGGAGGAGGCCCTCCAGGGCGGTCACGGCGCGCTCGGGCGTGTCCACGCGGCCCAGAGCGCCCACGAGGTACGGGCGGAGTTCGGTCGAGGTCTCGCGTTCCGAGAGGGCGGCCAGGCGGTCGGCCGTACCGGGGAGGCGGGCGAGTCGGTGGACGAGGTCGGCGCGCTCGTAGACCGGCCGGTCGGGGTCGGAGGCCAGAACCGTCAGCCGGTCGGCGAGGCGGTCCACCAGGTGTCCGGGCCAGGTGCGGGTGGTCCACCGAGGGAACTCCGCCCACCGGTGCCCGTCCTCGGCCGCCGCCCGAACGATGACGTCCAGGGCGCCGCTCACCACGCCGGGGGCGGCACGGTCCGCCAGGACCGCCCACACCGGTTCGGTCAGGACGGTGGCGGGGTCCGCGGCGAACAACGCCAGGGCGCGGCGCAGGACCTCGTCTCGTCCGTCGGTGGGATCGGCTGCGGTGCCCTCGTCCCCGGGCCCGGAGGGGGTCCGTCGGGCGGGGACGCCGTTGAGGTGCAGACGGGCCGCGCGTCCGGCGTCGGAGGAGCGGGGGTCGGCGAGGATGATCGCGCGCAGGGCGTCCTGGAGGCGGGGGAGGTCGTGGGCCCGGGCACCGAGTTGCCGGGCCAGGAGCAGGGCGGGCGCGGTATCGCGGCGGGCCCCGGCGGCGGCCGTGTGCGGGGCGATCCGGGCGTACAGGGCGTGTTCGAGCCCCGGGGGGAGGATCCGCTCCAGAGGAGGCAGGAGGGTGTCGGGTTCGCGGAGCCGACCGGCGGCCAGCCCCCGGAGTTCCTTGTGGACATGCACTTGGAGGCCGCGTTCCCCGAAGACCTCGATGAGGCGGGCCTGCACCTCCACCGCCCAGGCCCGCGCCCGGGGGAGGTCGCGGGTGTCCGGGTGGGTGAGGAGGCGTGCGGCGAGGACCCGCAACGCCACCCGGGTCGCCGTGGAGGTGTCGGGTGTGGTGGCGGTGTCGTCGAGCAGGGCGTGCGGGAACGAGGTTCCGGCGTCGGGGCCGACGGCGTCGAACCCGGCGGCCGCGGCCAGGAGGGGGACCGGAACACGGGTCAGCCCGGCCAGGAGGGCGGCGCGGACCTGATCCCGTTCCGCGCGGGCCCGGTTCGTCCGGGCGGAGGCGACCTCCGCGAGCAGGGCCGGATCCCCGGTGCGGGCGGCGGCCTCCATGAGGCGGGTCAGCGCCCGGGCACGGCGCTCGGGATCGCCGGCGTCGGCCGCCCGGTCCAAGATCTCCCGGGCCCGTGCCCGGGGCAGGAAGGCGGCGGCGTCGAGGTCGGCGTGGGGGTCGCCGGCCGTGGTCCCCCGCTCGCGTCGGTCGGCCAGGACGGCGAGGATCCGCTCGGCCTCGGCCTCGGCACGGGCGGGGGGCAGCAGGTCCAGGAACGGCAGGAGCGCGGTGCCGTGTCCGGTGAGACGCTTCAGGTAGGTCGCGGCCAGGGGGCGGGGCATGGCGGTGAGCACCCGCAGCGCCTCGGTCGGGTCGTGGGCGATCGCGTCCAAGAGTTCCCTCTCGGCGCGGGTGTGGTCGAAAAGGCGGGGGAAGGCCTCGGGGTAGCGGGGCACCGCCGAGGACTCCTCCCCCAGGTCGCGGACCCGAGGCAGTTCCGCGAGGAGTTCCGGATCCCGGAGGGGACCGAGGAGGTCCAGGAGCGCGCCGGGGGCGATCGGGTCCAGGGCGGCCAGGAGCGGGAGCACGTCGCGGGGCCAGACCAGGCCCGGGGGCGGGGCGTCGCGGAAGGCGCGCATGTGGTCGAGGAGGATGCCGGGATGACGTCGGGCCAGCCGCCCCCGGGCGCGCACGGCGTAGGCGAGGTCGGGCAGGCGGGCGGCGACGGTGCGCGCGGAACAGGCGGGGAGCAGGGCGGCGGCCTCGAAGTCGCCGTGGTCGCGACGGACGGCGGGCAGCAGCCGGTCGGCGAGGGCTTCGCGCCGGGTGTGGAACAGGGTGAGGTAGAGCTCGCGGCGCACCGCCGAGGCGGCGTCGTCCACAGCGGCGGCGAGGGCGTCGTCGCCGACCCCGGGCCAGGTCCGGAGCAGGGCGCGGCGGCGCGACTCCTGGTCGGGGCCGGACAGGACGGCGGCGAAGGCGGCGGTGTCGCGGGCGGCGATCGCCATGTGCAGTGCGAGGGGGCCGTGGCGGCCGGTGCGCAGCCGTTCCAGGAGGTCGGACAGTTCCGGGGTGCCCGCGTGCTCCCGGGCCAGGGCGGCGGTGCGAGCCATCCGGTCGCGGTGGGACAGGTCGGCGGTGGCGGCGAGCAGGTCCTCGACGGAGGGGAGGTCGGTCACGAAGCACTCTCTGTGCGGAGGCGGAGGCCGGGGCGGCGGGCGTCGTCCACGGAGCGTGGAGGCAGGGTGGCGGGGGGAGCGGGGCGGGACGGCGTCGATTCGGGGCGTCGTGCTCCGCCATCGGTGCGGAGCCCCTGAATCCATTCTCCGTCCCCGCCGCCACGGTCCGCCACCCGTTTTCCCCGCCTGTGGACGACGCCCGTGCCAGGGGTCCTCGCCCGTCCGGCCCGCCCCGGGGCGGGCCGGACGGGTGGCGGCCGGACGGGTGGCGCTCCGGGCCGACGGCGGTGTACGGGCCGCCGTACGCGACGGTCCCGGAACGTCCCGTGCCGGGCGGATCAGTCGGCGGCCACCCGCCAGGCGGCGGCGCGCAGGGCGGGGTCGCCCGGATCCGCGATGCGGGTGAGCAGCTCGGGCCAGGGGTCGGCCGGTCCGCACTCGGTCAGGGCGCGTCGGACGAGCGCCAGGGCGAGCACTCCCGCCGCAGGGCGGATCCGCTCCTCCTCCGTCGCGGCCCGCAGGAGGCCCCGGACGATCTCGGCCCGGACGTCCCAGGGGATCTCGTCGCGCCCCCAGCGGTCGCACAGCGCCTTCACCGGACGGAGGGGGACGTCGTCGCCGAAGTGGGCCGTGCGCGAGCCCAGGCGCAGGTACCACAGGAGGAGTCCCGTGATCTCCGCGGGCCGTACCCGACCCCCGTCGCGGCCGATCCGCGACTCCACGCGTCCGATGACGAGGTCCATCGCCTCGGGCAGATACTCGTCCCGGCGTTCCAGGGAGCGCACGACCGACCGCACACGACCGTCGAACCGGCCGGGGTCGTCCCGCTCCCCCGTGTACACCGCCGAAGCGAATTCCCCCAGCAGCACGGTCAGCCGGCGATGCGGTGTGTCCGCTCCCTCCCGAACGCGGACGAGTGGCCCCGCCGACGGTCCCGGAACGAGATCGAGCAGGCGGTCCACCACCTCGTGCGCCCGGTCGAGGGCGATCCCCCCACGCCACAGGGCGTGGAGCCCGACACGGGTCCGGCCGAAGGGCCGTCCCATGTCGCACGCGGCGTCGTTGAGGGCGTCGACGTCGGGCGCACCACCCCAGGAGGCCCAGCGGGAGGTCCAGTACCCGAACCGCCAGTGGGTCTCCTCCGCCTCGGGCAACGAGGCCACCAGCGCGGCCATCGCCGCCCGGTGCTCCGGCGGGCAGCGCAGGGGCCCGGGGCCCAGGAGGGCGAGCCGGGTCTCGGTGTCCGCGAACCCCGGGGCGTGCTCGGCCAGTGCGGGCAGCGCCGCAGGGTCGTCCAGGCACCGGGCGAGGGCACCGATCACGGCGGCGCGCACGTCGCGGTGCGGCCCGTCGGCGGCCAGGATCCGGGCCAGGTGTTCCACGGCGCCGGGCGGGCGATGGTGTGCCAGGAGGCGGGCGGCGGTCTTGCGGACGGTGACCTTGGCCGGGCCGTCCAGGGCCCGGGCCAGGGCCGGACCCAGCTCCGAAGGCGGTGTGGCCAGGGCCCTGAGGGACAGCGCCGGCGCGGCGGCCCGGGACTGGGGACCGTCCATGGCGTCCAGGAGGGATTCCAGGTCGCGGTCGTGGTTCCGGCCGAGGGCGCGCAGGGCGGCCTCCCGCAGCACGATGTCCTCGGTGGTCCGGTAGGGCCACAACCGGTGCGTCGTCCGGGGCAGGTCGCCCAGGCGGAGCAGGGCCCGTTCCCGGTCGTCGACGCTCAGCGCGGGATCGGCGGCGATGACGCTCAGGTGTTCGGCGACGGCACTGGTCAGGCGGAGCGGCCAGAGCCGGGCCGCCCGCCGGTCGACGTCCGGAATCCAGGCGCGCCCGTCACGGACCCGGGTCGCCGTCGTCACGGCCGTGAGGACGGCGTCGGTGCCGTGCTCTCGGGCGAGGAGACGCCAGACCCGGGGGATCCGCACGGTGTCGGGGTCGGTCCCGGTCAGGCGGAGCGCCTCCCGCGCCGCGTCCGGTCCGGACAGGTGGAGCCGGGCCGCCGGGCCGGCCACGGCCGGATCCCCGGTCTCCGATACGGCCGCACGCAGGTGCGCGCGCAGTTCCGGGAGGTTCCGGGCCCGGCGGCCCAGTTCGCGGACCACCAGGACGGTGGGCAGGTGATCGCCGCGTTCGCGGGCGGCGGCCAGCACGGGGGTCAGGCGCCGGTACAGCTCGTGTTCCGTTCCTCGGGGCAGTACCTGGTCCAGGTGGGGTTCCAGGTCGACGCCGCGCCCCCGCCTCCGCGACGTCCACCAGGGAGGGTTCGCGCGAGGGCGGCCGGGCTCCCCCAGGCCCTCGCCGCCGAAGCGCTCCACCAGGCGCGTGTAGACCTCCAGCGCCCACGCGGTGAGCGCGGTGCCGGTGCCGGGGTGGCGGAGCAGGCGGGCGGCGATGTCGCGCAGGGCCCGGCGGGTGTCGGCACTCGTGTCGCGGGCCTGGACGGTGTCGGCGAGCAACCGTTCCAGGGCCGGGAGCGACGCTTCGAGCAGGGGCGGGGGTGTGTCGGCGACGGCGCTCAGCAGGACGCGGCGCACCGGGTCGCGTTCGGCGCGGGCCCGTTCGGCACGGGTGAGGAGGACGTCGGCGATCAGCGCCGGATCACCCGTGCGCACGGTCGCCTTGAGCAGGGCGGCCAGGCCGCGGGCGCGTCGGTCGACGTCACCTGAGCCGGCGGCTTCGGTGAGCGTCCCGGCCACCTCGGCGTGGGGCAGGAACGCGAGGACGTCCAGGTCGAGGTTCGGGTCGTCGCGGCGTCCGTTGCGCCGTGAACGGCGGAGGCGTTCCAGAGCGGACCGTGCCTCCTGTTCGGCCCGTCGTGGGGCGAGGAGGTCGAGGTTGGCCGTGAGCGACGGGATCCGCAGGGTGTCGCGGCGCTCCAGAAAGGCCTCCAGGTAGCGGGCGCGGACCTCGGGTTCCATGGCGCGGAGTACGGGGCGGGCCGCTTCGGGGGAACCGCGCATGGCGCGCATCAGGGAGCGGACGCTGCGGTCCCCGTAGACCGTCGCCGGGTAGCGGGTCGGGTAGAAGCGCTCGTCGTCTCCGTGCGTTCGGTCGTGGACGCGGGCGGCGTGCGGGTAGGCGTGGTACCGCCGCCCCGGGTGCCCGGTCGCCAGGTCGGCGACCGCCTCGGGGCGGAGCGGGTCCAGGGCGCGCAGGAGGCGGGTGCGGTCGGCGGGTTCGTCGTCGCGGCCCGCCTCGCGCAGGGCGTGCAGGTAGGCGACGAGGGTGTCCGGGTGGCGGCGGGCGAGCCGCCGCCAGGACAGGACCGCGTGGGCGAGGTCGGGCAGGCGCGCGGCGACGACCCGCGAGGAGCAGGCGGGCAGGAGGGCGGCGGCCTCGGGTGCGCCGTGATCGTGGTGGACGCGGGACAGGAGTCGGTCCGCGAGGGCCGTGCGGCGGGCGTGGAGCAGGGTGCGGTAGAGGGCGCGGCGCAGCTCGGTGGGGGCGTCGCGCAGGGCGGGGATCACGGCCTCGTCGGGGACGGGGAGCGCGCGGACCGCGCGCAGGGCGGCCCGGCGCAGATCGTGGTGGGGCGAGGCGAGGTGGCGGACGACCGCGTCGAGGTCGCGGGAGACCAGGGCCAGCTGGGAGGCGAACGCACGTTGGGCGTGCGGGGCGAACCCGGTTCCCCGAGTGTGGGCCTCAAGGTCGCGGATGATCGCGGTGAGTTCCGGGGTTCCCGCGCGGCGGCGGGCGAAGTCCGACAGGGCGCGCGTCCGCGCGGTCGCGGAGAGGGGTTCGACGGTGGAGAGAAGTGAGGGGGCCGACGCCTGCGTCGGCTCGGTGGGGCTCAACGGCCCGGGCGGAGACCGCCCTTCCTGATCGTCATGGCGCGAGAGTACACCGGGTTCGCGACATGTGAGAACCCCCGGGCGGTCCGGTCCGGGGGTTCTCACCGCGCTTCGGGGTCAGCGGCCGGCGCGCACCCCGGCGAGCAGCGCGGACCACTCGACGCGGTCGAAGGCCAGGTGCCCGGCCTCCCGGTTCTGGGTGTCGCGGACATCCGCACCGTGGACACCCTCACGCGCTTCCACGCAGTTGTTCCCGTTGGCGCTGTAGCTGGACTTGTGCCACTCGGTGGGGGTGCTCATGTGAGGCTCTCCAGGTATTCCAGGGAGGACGCGACGGGCATTGCGTTGGTCAAGGCTGCCGTGACCACGGCGTCTACGCGCTCCGTCGAATCGGCGTTTAGTACTACGGTACCGTCTGCGTGATCACTAGCGATGATCCTCTCGCCGGATCGCAACCGGTAGACCATGAGTGGAGCGACAGGCAGTGGCATCGCAGCTCCGGGTGGGGCCAGAGTGAGTGTGACCCGTCCGGTTTCCGCCCATGAGAGCAAGTGCTTCGCCTGTGCCCCTCGGAGGTCTGCGGACAGTCCTCCGACGGCCGTCGCGGGAAATGTAGCGGCGATTCGCAAGTCGGGCAGTTCCGCAAGGCGGTCGCACCGTAGGGCGACCAGACGTGCGAGGTCGTCCTCACTGGACGTGGGGCTGCCCGCGAGAAATACGGCGCGGGCGTACTCGGGGGCCTGCAACATCCCTGGCACCCCTGATGACGTGATCAGGGTCGCGTGTCGAGCGGCGGGCTCAATCGCAGCAAGGTCCCTCGCCCATTCCGGCAGCCCTGAACGCGAAGTCTGCGCGTGCCACACGACTAACAGTTTTCCATCGGCTTCGCATGCCGTGTCCAACTTTTCCGCATTATCGCGCTTTGGTGGCGAGTGCCCATGCTCCCACCTGTTCACGGAAGACACGGAAACCTGTGCCCTTTGGGCTAGCTGGGTTTGCGTAAGCCCTGCGAGTTCCCGGAACTCAGTGAGAGCCTCAGCGAAGGGGTTCAAAGGCATGCTCAAAGCATGCCAATAATTTTCCGGGAACGCACCGGTTTTCTCAGTGTCTTCTGATCACTACGGAAAGCCGGAGGTGATCGCTCACCATGGGTGCCATGAACGATGCTCCACGAACCCCGTTCGCTCCTGAAGCCGAGGCGGCGGTCCTCGCTCTGCACTCCGCGTTGCGCCGTCGGGGGATCGCCGCGAGGGACGGCGACCTCCCTGGATCGGTGCGCGCCGAGTACGCCGGACGCCACGTGACCGTCCGCTACGTCGACCACCGGTGGTGGCGACCGATGTGGGGCGAACCCCACGTCACCGTCCCGGTCGCGCACGAAGGCGGCGAAGACCACCTCGCCCGCGACCTGGTCTCCGAACTCCTGGGGCGGCTGTGAAACCCCTGACCTTCGACGAGTTCGCCCGACTCATCCGGCCCCGAGCCCGGCCCGCCACGATCGCGCACCACCCGGCCGGGCCTCTGCCCCGACGAAACCCCGGAACCCGCGCGTCCGCACCGACCGCACCGACCGCACCGACCGCACCGACCGCGAGAAAGGAAACCACCATGCCCGACCGGAAGACCGCCGCCGACCGGCGCGACCGGCCCGCCACGCCCGGCCAACGGGAACGCGCCGACGCGCTCTTCGACCGCCTCTCCTCGCTCCTCCGCGAGGCGTCGGACCCCACCGTCGACCCGGCCGCCGTCCTGCGCCGGGCCGACAGGGCCTTCGACTCCCTCCACCGCCACCTCCGCGCAGGCGGCGCCCTCCCCCACCCCTGGCGCGACGCCCGCCGCTGACCCGGGATCCGGGTGGTCACCGCAGGCCGGTCGGGCTCCCGCACGGGCGACGCGGGACGCACGCCCGACCGGCACGTCCACGGCGCACGGCACCGGGGCACCGGCCGTGGAGTCACCGCGGGGAGGCTCCCCGGCGTCAGCCGTCGAGGCGCCGGGCGGCGCGGGCGAGGTCCTCGGGGGTGTCGCAGTCGGCGACGGCGTCCGGATCGGGGGCTTGGACGAACCGGGGCCCCAGCGGACCGAGGAGCCCGTACAGGGACCGACCGGTGTACGCCGCCAGGGCCGCGCGAACGGCACCGGTGTCCCAGACACCGGTGAGCCACTGCTCCCGTCCTCCGCCGTCGACGAACACCGCGCCGACGTCCTCGACGGCACCCTCCAGGGTCGCCAGGTGCCCTCCGGTCAGGTGGGGCAGGTCGGCGGCGAGCAGGGCGAACCGCTCGGCGGTGACGTGCGGCAGCCCCGCGCGCAGGGCGGGGACCGGCCCCGAGCCCGGCGGGTCCTCGCGCACGTACAGGGCGGGCGGCGAATCCCTCTCGGGGCCCACCACGATGATCCGGCCGTCGGGCGCGTGGGCGCGGACCGCCGCCGCGACGCGCTCCACGAGGGTGTGTCCGGCGACCGCCAGTCCCGGCTTGTCGACGCCGCCCATGCGGGTGCCCGCCCCGCCCGCGAGGATCACCGCGTCCAGAGTGCTCACTCCCCCAGCATGCACCCTCCCCGTGCCGCGCAGGGCGGTCAGAGAGGGGTGAGGGGTCTCGGGGTTCCCCCGTCCACGGGAGAAGCCCTCCTTCGCTTGGGCGCGTCGCGGCGTCCCCCGTCCCGCTCCGTCACATCATGGAAGGGTGAGAGAGACATCGTTGGACGACCACGTGACCGTACACCTCGTCGGAGGCCCGCCGTGCTGGGACGGGCTCGCGATCGAGGGGGTGTACGACCACGAGGAGATCTACGAGGTGCCCGTGGGGGATCTCGGCGCCCTGCTGAGGGCTCCGTCCGCACCACGGCCGCCGCAGGCGAAGGGCGCGCACGAGGTGCGGGCCGTGTACGAGCCCCTTCCCGGCGGCAACCGGAACGTCTGGCACTTCAAGGGGTGGGAGTGATCCCTGCCCGGGACCCCGGACCGATCAGGGTCCGGACCGGGCGAGGGCTCACACGTTCGAGGTGAACGCGGAGGACACCCCACCATGAACACCACAGAAAAGGCCTGGAAACACATACAAAGCAAGAAAAAAACCACACAAACACCTAGAAGTCACTCTTCGAGTGTGGTTGAGTACGCATCGCCCCCAGATGCGGGGCGGCCCCTGCCCCGGCCCCTCACTCACCGCCATGACGAGGAGTCCCATGACCGCCGCGCTCTCCCGAGGCAAGACGATCGCCCTGGCCATGGCCTTGGGCCTGCTGCTGTCCTTCGGCATCACCATCGGCACCGCGGCCCCCGCCGCCGCCGCCGGTACCTTCCGTCTGTGCAACGTGGCCTCCAACTACACGGCCCACGCCACCTTCTCCAACAGCGGGGGTTTCTCCACCCGGGTGGTCGGCCCCGGCCAGTGCACGTCGGTCGGCATCTCCTCCAGCACCCCCTCCTACTACGTGACGATCCGCGGGACGTGGGCCAACGCGGCCTCCAAGAGGACCCACCTGTACAGCATCCCCGCCGGTCGCAGCATCGACTTCCACACCGGTGGGACCTTCGCCTCCCCGCAGTTCACCCCGCTGGTCTACTGACGACGCACCCGAGGAACACGGCCCCTCGCGCCCGCACCGCGCGAGGGGCTCTTCCACGGTCGTCGCCGGAACGCGGCGACGCCTCTCCCGGGGGACTCCCCGACGCGGTGTTCCGGGGCACACGAGGGCCACCGGGGCACCGCCTTCCGCGGGAGCCGGACACGGGCACCGGGGGAAGGGCGGAACCCACCGACGGGCCCCCTGGCCGAACCCGTCACAGGGCCGCTCCCGGCGATGGCGAGCGGCACGGAAGGCGGCCCGGCCGGAACCGGCCGGGCCGCCCGCACCCTCACCCCTTGACGCAGATCACCTGACGCAGGCGCGCGACCACGCGCACCAGGTCGGTCTGGGCCTCGATGACCGACTCCAGGTCCTTGTACGCCGCCGGGATCTCATCGACCACACCGGCGTCCTTGCGGCATTCCACGCCCCTGGTCTGCTCGACCAGGTCGGCGGCGGTGAACGTCTTACGGGCCTTGGTCCGGCTCATCCGGCGTCCGGCCCCGTGCGACGCCGAGTTGAACGAGTCCTCGTTGCCCAGGCCCTTGACGATGTACGTCCCCGTCGCCATGCTGCCGGGGATGATCCCGTACTCCCCCGCACCTGCGCGGATCGCGCCCTTGCGGGTCACCAGGACGTCCACCCCGTCGTAGGTCTCCTCCGCCACGTAGTTGTGGTGGCAGGAGATCCACTGCCCGAACCCGGTGCCCGGCACCTGCCGGGCCAGGACCTCGCAGGCCAGCCCCATCATGACGTCGCGGTTGCGGCGGGCGTAGTCCTGCGCCCAGAACAGGTCCCGGCGGTAGGCGTCCATCTCCGGGGTCCCGGTGAGGAACACCGCCAGGTCGCGGTCGGGCAGGTCCTGGTTGTGCGGCAGGTCGCGGGCCTCGCCGATGTGGTGGTCGGCCAGTTCCTTGCCGATGTTGCGCGACCCCGAGTGCAGCACCAGCCACACCGCGCCCTCGTCGTCCAGGCACACCTCCAGGAAGTGGTTGCCCCCGCCGAGGGTGCCCAGCTGGCGCAGGGCCCGCTCGCGGCGCGGGTGGACGGCGTCGGCGAGGTCGTCGAACCCCTTCCAGAACGCGTCCCACGCCCGGCTGCGCAGTCCCGGGATCGTGGCGGGATCGACGGCCTCGTCGTGGAAGTGGAACCCGACCGGGATCGCCGCCTCCAGCGCCGAGCGCAGTCGGCCCAGGTCGTCCGGGAGCCGTTCGGCGGTCAGGTCGGTGCGCACCGCCGTCATGCCGCAGCCGATGTCGACGCCCACGGCGGCGGGGCTGACCGCGTCGCGCATGGCGATCACGGAGCCCACGGTGGCGCCCTTGCCGTAGTGGACGTCGGGCATCACGGCCAGGCCGTGGATCCAGGGCATGGCGGTGACGTTGTGGAGCTGCCGCATGGCGGCGTCCTCGACCTCGTCCGGGCGGGCCCACATGCGGATCGGGACCCGGTCGCCGGGGATCTCGGTATAGGTCATGACAGGCCACCTCCCTTTCCGCGAACGGCCTGTGCTTCGGGACGGACGCGAGCGCACCCCGAGACATTCAGCCGCAAAAGGTACTTTTCGTCCACCGATTTTCCGCCGCGGGACCTGCGATCACCCTCCGATCGCGGACATCGGCCGGGCCGGCTGGAGGAAGCCCGGGTCGTCGATGCCGTGGCCGGGGAGCTTGCGGGCGACCGCCGCCGTCCAGCGTTCGGCGATCTCCGCGTCGGAGGCGCCCTCGCGCAACGGGGTGCGCAGGTCGGACTCCTCGCGGGCGAACAGGCAGTTGCGGATCTGTCCGTCGGCGGTGAGCCGCACCCGGTCGCAGGTGCCGCAGAAGGGCCGGGTGACCGAGCCGATGACGCCGACGGTGGCCTCGTGCCCGTTCGGGAAGGTGTGCCCGAGGACCCGGAAGAGTTCGGCGGGCGCGCTGCCGCGCGCGGCCGGGTCGGCGTCGGCGAGGTCGAAGACGGCCTCCAGGCGGGCCAGGATCTCGTCGGCGGTGATCATGTCGTCGCGGCGCCACCCGTGCTGGGCGTCGAGCGGCATCTGCTCGATGAAGCGCAGCTCGTAGCCGTGCTCGATGCAGAAGCGCAGCAGGTCGGCGGCCTCGCCGTCGTTGACGCCGCGCATGAGGACCGTGTTGACCTTCACGGGGGTGAGCCCGGCGCGGGTGGCGCCGGTCAGGCCTTCGAGGACGTCGTCGAGTCGGCGGCGGCGGGCGAGGGTCTCGAACACGTCGTGGCGCAGGGTGTCGAGGGAGACGTTGACGCGGTCCAGGCCGGCCTCGGCCAGGGCGGGGGCCATGCGGGCCAGGCCGATGCCGTTGGTGGTGAGGGCGGTGTGGGGGCGGGGGCCCAGGGCGGTGGTGCCGGCGATGATGCCGGGCAGGCCGCGACGGAGCAGGGGTTCGCCGCCGGTGAAGCGCACCTCGGTGATGCCCAGGCGGGTGACCCCGATGTCGATGAGGCGCAGGAGTTCGTCGTCGGTGAGGAGCTCGGGCTTGGGCAGCCACTCCAGGCCTTCGGGAGGCATGCAGTAGGTGCACCGGAGGTTGCAGCGGTCGGTGAGCGAGACGCGCAGGTCCGTGGACACGCGCCCGTAAGAGTCGGCCAGCACGGGCGTCACCCTCTCCAGTTGAAATCGTCGAGCAGAACGCCACTCGTACCCACTTGCGGGATACCCACCCATCAGCGTAGAAGATCAACTTTCGGAATGAGTAGCCCTTATCAACCCGTTTGACGGATTTCGTCGGCGCACACGAGAGAACCCCCGTGTTTCCGGAGCATCATCCGGACCCCGTGCCGCCCGCCGCCCCGGCGACGTCCGGGGCGGCGGGCGGCGGGGTGAGCGCCCACGGGGCATGCCCTAAGGTGTCCCTCGCCACGGGCGATCGTCTCCGCGACCGCCGCAGGGGCGCACCCGACGAGGAGGCAGGACACGGTGATCACCACACGCGCTTGGGGACTGGCGGGCGGTCCGAACGGGTCCGGGAGGCTGGCGGCCCGGGCGTGGGCCCCCACCGGGGGCGAACCGACCTGGCTGGCCGTGCTGGTACACGGCTACGGCGAACACCTCGGACGCTACGAGCAGGTCGCCGCCGACCTGGTGGCCGCCGGCGCGGTGGTCTACGGCGCCGACCACCGGGGGCACGGGGGCTCCTCCGGCGAGCGCGTCCTCATCGACGACTTCGCGGGTGTCGTGGAGGACGTGCACCGGGTCGTCACGCAGGCCCGCACCGCCTACCGCACCCTGCCCCTGATCCTCATCGGTCACTCCATGGGCGGACTCATCGCCTCCCGTTACGCCCAGACCCACCCCGAGGCGCCCACCGCCCTGGTGCTGTCCGGACCGGTCCTGGGCCGGTGGGAGGCCCTGGAGGCGCTGGCCGCCGCCGAGGAGATCCCCGACGTGCCCATCGACCCCGCCACCCTGTCCCGCGACCCGGCGGTGGGCGAGGCCTACGTGGCCGACGAACTGGTCTGGCACGGCCCGTTCAAGCGCACGACGGTGAACGCGATGCTGACGGAGGTCGAGCGGGGCGTGGAGGCCGGACCCCTGGTCGGGCCGCCCCTGCTGTGGGTGCACGGCTCCGACGACCGGCTGGTGCCGATCTCCGGCACCGCGAGGGGCATCGAGGCGATCAGGGGCGAGGACTTCACGGCGCGGATCTTCCCCGGCGCCCGCCACGAGGTGTTCAACGAGACGAACCGGGACGAGGTGATCGGCGAGGTCGTGCGCTTCGCCCACCGGTTCGTCTCCTGAGCCCGCTCACCCCCGGCCCGGTGCCCGGCCCCGCGCGGACTCAGACGTAGAGCCGCCCGTGGGGCTGGGCCGGGTGGGCCAGCGTCTCGGCGTAGGCGGCGGAGAGGCGGTCCACGGCGTCGGCGAGCACGTCCGGCGGCCGGGTGTAGGACAGGCGCAGATAACGCTCCAGCGTCCCGTCCGTGCCGAACACCGGCCCCGCCGCCGGGTGGACGCCGTGGCGGACCGCGGCCGCGGACAGGGCGCTCGCCACCGGGTGCGGCAGCGCCGCCCACAGCACCAGGCCGCCGCCCGGCACGTTGGGCCGCCAGTCGGGCAGCCGGTCGCGCAGCGCCGTCAGCAGGGCGTCCCGGTTGCGGCGGAGCCAGCGGCTGCGCTCGGCGCGGATGCGCATGACGTCGGCGAGCAGGTGGGTGGTGGTGAGCTGGTCCAGGACCGACCCCGCCAGGTCGAAGCGCTGGCGGACCGCCATGAGCCGGGCCACCATCGGCGGTGTGGTGCGCACCCAGCCCACCCGCAGCCCGCCCCACAGCAGTTTGCCCACCGAGCCGATCGAGATGACCCGGCCGTCGGTGTCGTGGGCGGCCACCGGGGTGGGCAGGTCGCCGGAGTCGATGGCCAGCTCGGCCACGGACTCGTCGATGACCAGCTGGGTGCCGGCCCGGCGCGCCTCGCGCACCAGGACCCGGCGTTCGTCGTCGTCCATGAGGGCGCCGGTGGGGTTCTGGAAGTCGGGGATGAGGTAGGCCAGCTCCGGTTTCCACTGGCGGAACGCGTCCACCAGGTACTCCATGTCCCAGCCCTGCGGGGTCACCCCGACGGTGCGCACCCGGGCGCCGGTGCGGCGGACCGCGTCCACGGCGTGCGGATAGGTGGGCGACTCCACCAGGACCTCGTCCCCGGCCTGCACGAGCAGGTCCAGGACCAGGGCCACCCCCTGCTGGGCGCCGTTGGTGACGAAGATCTGTCCGGGGGTGGTGGGCAGGCCGCGCTCGACGTAGCGGCGGGCGATGGCGTGGCGCAGTTCGGGCAGGCCGTAGGGGTGGTAGCCGAGCCCGCCGACGTGCGCGGCCAGCTGTTCGGCGGCCCGGAACCCGGCGTCGCGCAACCCCTCCACGGCCGGAGGGCCGGCCACTCCCAGGTCGATCTGCTCGGCACCGGACAGGAACGGTGACGGGGAGGACTCCCCGGCGCCGGCGTCGGGCAGGACGGTCCAGCTGCCGGCCCCCTGGCGGCTGTCCAGGAACCGGTTGTCGCGCAGCCAGGCGTAGGCGGCGGTGACGGTGTTGCGGCTGACCCCCAGTGCGGTGGCCAGGTCGCGCTCGGCGGGCAGGCGGGTGTTGGTGGGGACCCGCCCGTCCAGCACCAGGCCGCTGACGGCGCGGGCGATGGCCAGGTAGTAGGGGCGTTCCACGGGGGCCTCGCCGATGAGGCGGGCCAGCAGGCGGCCGTTGATCCGCCGGGACCCGCCGCCCGCGGTGGAGCGCTCCGATGTGCGGACCCCGCCGCCCTGTCGCGCCATGACACCGCGCCTTTCCGCGCCCGCCCAGGGCCACTTGTTGGAATTGGCACTGTGAACGTGGTGCCACATCGGCCAGGATACCGAAGTGGCACCTCTGCGGAACGGGGGATCATCGCGGGTGCCCGAAGACGCCCGGAGCCCGCGCCCGCATCTCATCCGATGATCCCCTCTTTTCCTTGAAAGGACGTCCCGTGAACGAACGGCGCGGCCCCCGCCCCTCCCTCCTGAGCCGGGTGATGATCACCCCCGTGCTCCCCCGGCCGCGACTGCGCCGCCTGGTCCGGCTGTACGTCGGCCTGACCCTGTACGGGCTCAGCGTCGCCCTGCTGATCGAGTCCGGCCTGGGAGCGATGCCCTGGGCCGTGCTGGACCAGGGCCTGGCCCTGCGCACCGGGCTGTCCGTCGGCACCTGGACCGTCATCGTCGGGGCGCTCCTGATGCTGCTGTGGATCCCCCTGAGGCAGAAGCCGGGCCTGGGCACGCTGAGCAACGTGATCGTGGTGGGCGTGACCGCGGACCTGTTCCTGTGGCTGCTGCCGGAGACCGGGGTGCCGTGGATCCGCGTCGGCGAACTACTCGTCGGGATCCTGGCGTGCGCGATGGCCACCGGTTGCTACATCGGGGCCGGTCTGGGCCCGGGCCCGCGCGACGGGCTCATGACGGGACTGGCGGCCCTGGGGATCTCGGTGCGGCTGGCCCGCACCGGGATCGAGGCGCTCGTGGTCGTCACCGGGTTCCTGCTGGGCGGCACGGTGGGGGTGGGCACCCTGTTGTTCGCCGTGACGATCGGCCCGCTCGCCCAGATCTTCCTCCCCTTGTTCCGGATGTCCGAGAACCTCCCCGAAACCCCGATCAGATCGGGCCATCGGTGACCTCGTCATCGTTTGTTGATCACCACGACGTAACTTCTGAACCGACAAAAACCCCAATCGACCACATATCCGGCTGCACTCTCCAATGCACGTGCAATTGCGGGTGGCGCGTGCCCGGCGCAGGGGGGAAGATGGGGAATCGCGGTGAACGGAAGGACCGTCTTGGAGCGGCTCCCGGGGACCGACCTTTTCGCCTGCCCTCACCTGGGAACATAACCGGGTACAGGGGCATGCGGCAGGTGGTCCGAGGGGAGAGGCCGTGATCCGAGCGGCGCCCCGGTCCGCGGCGGACGCCGCTCCGCCGGAACGGGCCGGGAGAAGCACCCCGACGGGGCGTGCACACGGGCGTGCGCGATGTGGTCCGCAATGGAGCGCCGCGATCCCGTCCGGAGGCGAGAGTGCCGCGCCGACCGCAAGGACTCAACGATGTGATGGGGGTGAGCCGCGTGCCCGGCTGGATTGAAGACTACGCAATGATCGGCGACATGCAGACCGCCGCTCTGGTCGGTCGCGACGGTTCCATCGACTGGGCCTGTCTGCCCGACTTCGACTCCTCGGCCTGCTTCGCGGCCCTGCTCGGCGACGAACAGAACGGCTGCTGGACCCTGCGCCCCGCCGACGGCGATCCCCGCGCCGCCCGGCGGCGCTACCGGGGAAACACCCTCATCCTGGAATCGGAGTGGGACACCGACACCGGCTCGGTCCGGGTCATCGACTTCATGCCCCCGCGCGGCGGGGCCCCGCACATCGTCCGCCTCGTGGAGGGGCTCAGCGGCAGCGTCACCATGGAGACCGTGTTGCGCCTGCGCTTCGACTACGGCCACGTGGTGCCGTGGGTGCATCGGGCCGGCACCGAACTGGTGGCGGTCGCCGGACCCGACGCCGTCTGGCTCAGCACCCCCGTCCACCTCCAAGGGCACAACTTCACCCACGACGCCACCTTCACCGTCACCGCGGGCCAACGGGTGTCCTTCGTCATGACCTGGCACCCCTCCCAGGTGGAGGAGTCCGACCACCTCGACGCCGAGAAGGCGCTGTCGCGCACCGAGCGGTTCTGGGAGAAGTGGGTGTCCCAGTGCACCTACGAGGGCCCCTACCGCGAGGCCGTCATCCGCTCCCTCATCGTGTTGAAGGCGCTCACCTACCGGCCCACCGGCGGGATCGTCGCCGCCCCCACCACCTCGCTGCCCGAGGAGATCGGCGGCGTCCGCAACTGGGACTACCGCTACTGCTGGCTGCGCGACGCCACCATCACCCTGGAGGCGCTCATCCGCTCCGGGTACAAGGACGAGGCGCTGGCCTGGCGCGAATGGCTGGTCCGGGCCGTGGCCGGCGAACCCCAGCTGATGCAGATCATGTACGGCATCCGGGGCGAACGACGGCTCACCGAGTGGGAGGCCGACTGGCTGCCCGGGTACGAGGCGTCCCGGCCGGTGCGCATCGGCAACGCCGCCGTGGGCCAGTACCAGCTGGACGTGTACGGCGAGGTCATGGACGTCCTGCACCTGGCCCGGCGCTCGGGCATCCGGGGCGGCGACTACCTGTGGGGGTTGCAGCGCTCCCTGGTCAACTACCTGGAATGGTGCTGGGACGAACCCGACGAGGGCCTGTGGGAGGTGCGCGGACCCCGGCAGCACTTCGTGCACTCCAAGGTGATGGCCTGGGTGGCGGCCGACCGGGCGGTGCGCAGCATCGAGGAGTTCGGCAAGGAGGGACCCATCGAACGGTGGCGGGCCCTGCGCGACACCATCCACTCCGAGGTGTGCGAGTACGGGTACGACCCGCAACGCAACACGTTCACCCAGTACTACGGCAGCAAGGAACTGGACGCCGCGCTGCTGCTCATCCCCGAGGTGGGGTTCCTGCCCTACGACGACCCGCGGGTCATCGGGACCATCGAGGCGGTGCGCAAGGACCTGATGGTGGACGGGTTCGTGCTGCGTTACCGGACCGACCTGGAGAACTCCGCCGACCAGCTGCCCGGCGACGAGGGCGCGTTCCTGGCGTGCAGCTTCTGGATGGCCAACGCGCTGCTGTCCATCGGACGGCAGGAGGAGGC
Organism: Nocardiopsis sp. N85; assembly: GCF_028882275.1. GTDB lineage: Bacteria > Actinomycetota > Actinomycetes > Streptosporangiales > Streptosporangiaceae > Nocardiopsis > Nocardiopsis lambiniae. The sequence goes on along the minus strand of NZ_JARBUT010000001.1, from coordinate 872,994 downwards.
CAAGGAGCTGTTCGAGCGGCTGCTGGCCCTGCGCAACGACGTGGGACTGCTCGCCGAGGAGTGGGACCCGCGGATCGGCCGCCAGGTGGGCAACTTCCCGCAGGCGTTCAGCCACGTGCCGCTGGTGACGACGGCGCTCAACCTGGCCGACCGGCAGGGCGGGTGGCGCGCCGAGTAGCACGGGAGGAGCGCGGCCCCGGCCGCCGACGGTGCCCGGTGGCCGACCCGTGGGTTCCAGCGGTGGTCGCAACACCCCGTGTTCGGGGAGGTTGCGACCACCGTGTCGTTCGCGGAAAAGCGCGAGCATGTCCTTGCCCTGCTCGACGAGATCGAAAGCGTCGCGCGCACCGGGTGATGGACGGTCCCGTCCTCCGGTGGTCACGGCACCGGGCGTCCACGTCCCGGCCGCTCGCCCTCAGGAGGTGAGGGTGGGGTCGGCCCAGACCGGGTAGACGCCGTTCTGATCGCTGTCCACCTCGATGCGCAGACGCAGGGCGTCGCGCACGTCGACCTCGATGTCCAGGGTCTCCCCCAGCTTCAGGGTCTCGGTCACTTCGGGCTCACCGTCGGTGTAGACGGTGAACGTGGTGGTCGCCGAGGCGCTGGAGTTGTCGTCGACACCGATGGTGGCCGTGAAGGTCGACCACTTGCGGCCCAGGTTGTAGTCGGCCCACCCGTCGCAGGACGAGCTGTGCTGCATGCAGAAACCAGGGACGATCGCCCGGGTGTAGGCCTGCCCGTCGACCTCCGCCCTACCGGTCTCCGGGCGCCAGTAGCCGTCGTCGTCGACGATCTCCAACTGGGTGAGCAGGGTGCTGTCGCCCGGCGCCGGGTCGCCGGCGGAGCCGTCCGTGTCGGCCGCGGACGCCGATTCCTCCTCCGTGGGAAGGTCCGCCGCGGACGGGGCCTCCTCGGAGGCGGACGGTTCGCCGGGGGCGTCGGCGGCGACCTGCCGGGAGTCGCCCCCCAGGAAGGGCAGGCCCCGGTCCATGACCACGTAGGTCAGGGCGGCACCGCCGAACATGCCGAGCACGGTGACGACCGCGAGGCCGATGATCAGGGGCTTGCGCGACTTCTTCCCGGGGGCTTCCGGCGCGGGCGGAGCGCCGTGGGCCGGGAAGGCCCCGGTGGCCGCCCCGGCGGGCGGTCCCCAGGCGGGCCGGGAGTACGCGGGCGGGGGACCGTAGGCGGGACCGGGGTTCATCGGGCCCGAACGTGTCGGACCGGAGCGGGGCGGGGGCATCGGCGGGCGTGCCGTGCCGCCCGGCGGGGTGGGGCCGCCGGCTCTCCCCGGCGGCGGCCCGGCGGGGGCGCGCGGCGCGGGCGAGGGACCGGGGCCGGGACGCTGCTGGACGGGGCGTCCGCGCATCCCGCCGACCGGGCGGTGCGGCATCTCCTCGATCCGGGAATCCCCCGTCCCGGAGGGCGGGACGACGGTCGCCTCGGAATCGGAGGCCGCCGGACCTCCACCGGGGGCGGGCGTCGGGTTCGACGACAGGACGACGGTCGCGTCCGTGCCGGACGGCGGGGTCCGAGGGTCGGCAGGGGCCCGGGGGGCGTCCGGGCCCCGGCCACCGGGGATGATCACCGTGTCGGCGGTGTCGGACGGGGTGCCCGGGGCGGGCGGGGCGCCGGGGACGGGCGGGCTGGCGGGTGGAGGACCGGCGAACGGCGCGCCCTGGGGCGGCGCCGAGCCCTTCGGAGCGCCGCCCGGCAGCGCGGAGGGGTCGATCTTCGCGGTCGCCAGGGTGTCCTCGTCGGACCCGCCCGGCTCGTCCGGGACGTCCGCCCCGTCCGCGACGGCGCTGAACAGCGACGCCGCGAACACGGCGGAGGCACCGGGGTCACCGTCGGCCACCGGGCCGCCGGGTTCGTGCCCCGGGCCGGTCCACGGCACCGAGGTGGCCAGGGTCCGCAGCGCCCGGACCCAGTCCGAGGCCCCCGGGCGCTCGCCGGGTTCGGCCGAGAACATCGACACGATCAGGGCGCGCGTGCGCTCCCCGGCGTCGGCGACCAGCGGCAGGGCCGCGAAGCGTTCGCGCAGCTGCTCGGGGGCGGGCGGCGGGTCCTCACCGGTCAGGGCGTAGAACGCCACGGCGCCGAAGGCGTAGCGGTCGGTGGCCGGGGAGTACTCGCCGCCGAAGATCTCCGGAGCCGCGTACCCCGGGGTGAACCACGGGCGGGCCGTCATGTGCCGGGCCGCGATGCGGCTGAGCCCGAAGTCCACCAGGGTGGCCTGACCGTCCGCGTCGATCATGACGTTGCCCGGGGAGAGGTCACCGTGCACCACCGGGCGCCGGGAGGGGGTGGCCCGACCCGAGTGCAGCATGTCCAGCACCTGCGCGACCTGCTCCAGGTGGCGCAGCGCCTCGCGCTGTCCGCGCGGGCCCTCCTCGGCGTGCTCGGCCCGCCAGTCGCGCAGGTCCAGGCCGTCGATGTGGTTCATCACCAGGTACAGGCAGCGTTCGGTGTACTCCCCGGACCGCCCCTCGGGGTGTTCGGGGGCACCCTCGAAGTGTTCGCGGACACCCACCACGCCCAGCCGGTTGATGAAGCGCAACAGCTCCGCCTGCTCGGCCCAGCGCGAGCTCAACTCGGCGAATTGGGCCGGATCGGTGGTGACGTCGGCGTCCAGGGCCTTGACCACGACCGGTTCGGTCTGCCCGGCCAGGGTCACCTCGGCCAGGTAGAGGGTGGCCTCGCCGCCGCGTCCCACGGAACGGACCAGACGGTACTTGTCCGGTTGGGAGTCCGGACCGACGTAGAGACTCAGGCTCACGGCTGTGGCACTCGATTTCACGGTGGGGGCTCGGGCATCGCCCACGAGGTCGGGGGTTCGGGCTGTGGGCACAGGGGACCACATTAACGCGGACGACTGTACCCTTACGCCCTGTACGGCCCCAATGGCCGGGAACGGCCGTGGGACCGTGGGGCCGTGGGCGAGGCACGGGAGACGGTGGGGGACGGGGATGGCCGACGAACGGGTGCTGGGCGGCCGCTACCGCCTGCTCTCCCGCCTGGGTCGCGGCGGCATGGGCGAGGTGTGGCGAGCGGTCGACGGGCTTCTGGACCGCCCCGTCGCGGTCAAGCTGGTGCGCGCCGAACGGGGCGACTCCGATGAGGCCGTGACGCGGTTCCGTCGCGAGGCCCGGGTGACCGCGCGGTTGGCCGGTCACCCCAACATCGTCATCCTGCACGACTTCGGCCAGGAGGCCGACGGTTCGGTGTACGCGGTGATGGAGCTGGTCGCCGGCCGCCCGCTCTCGGACGTGCTGCGCAACGCCGACCCGATGCCGGTCGCCCGCGCCACCGACCTGATGTCCCAGGCCGCCGCCGGGCTGGGTGCGGCGCACACGGCGGGGATCGTGCACCGCGACGTCAAGCCCGGGAACCTGATGGTGCTCGCGGAGGGCTCCGAACCCCACGGCGGCACCCTGAAGGTCCTCGACTTCGGGATCGCGGCGTTCACCGCGGCCGCCCAGAGCCGTCGGCTCACCCAGACCGGCCGGGTGCTGGGCACGCCCCTGTACATGGCGCCCGAGCAGGTGCGCGGAGAGCGGGTGGGGCAGGCCGGCGACCTGTACTCCGTGGGCGCGATCCTGTACCAGATGCTCACCGGCGAACCCCCGTTCCCCGGCGACGAACCGCTGGCGATCCTGCGCGGACACCTGCGGGAGAAGCCCCGCCCGGTGGCGTCGCTGCGCCCGGAACTGCCGGAGCCGCTGGCCGAACTGGTCGACTCGCTGCTCGCCAAACGGGCGCAGGAGCGGCCCGCCTCGGCCGAGGAGGTGCGCGAACGCCTGGCCCCGTTCACGGTGGCGCGGCCCTCCCGCCCGGTGTCGGCGTCGGACACCGGGGCCTCCCCGCCGGTCCCCCGCACCCGCCCGTACACGCAGGTCGCCACGACGCGCACGCCCGGCGCCGAGAGCGAGGACCGGTTCCGGCTGCGGTCCATGGTGGAGGCGGCCCAGGAACTGGCGGGCGAGGGACGCTACGCCGAGGCGGCGGAGCGGTTGCGTCCGCTGCTGCCCCGGCTGCGCGCCGCGTTCGGCCCCGACGACCCCGAGACGCTGCGGGCCCGCCGCCGGGAGGCGTACCTGACCGGTAAGAGCGGCGCCCACGCGCGGGCGGCGGAGTCGATGGAGGCACTGCTGCCGGACATGCTGCGGGTTCACGGCCCCCGTCACCCGGAGACCCTGACGGTGCGCTACTACCTGGCGACCAACGCGGGCCGGGCGGGGGAGCACGCCAGGGCGGCCCGGGTGCACGCCGAACTGCTGCCCGATCTGGCGGCCGTGTACGGACCGGACACCGAACGGGTGCTCACCACCCACCTGTACCTGGCCTTCGAGACCGGGGAGGCGGGGGATCCGGGCAAGGCGGTCGGGATCCTCGACGAGCTGATCCCGGACCTGGAGCGGGCGCTGGGCGACGACCACCCGACGACGCTGCGGGCCCGCCACTACCAGGCCGCCTACCTGGGACACGCGGGCGATCCGTCCGAGGCGGCCCGCCGCTACCGGGACCTGGTCGCCCGGCACGTGCGGCTGTACGGAGAGGAGGCGCCGGAGACCGTCCGCGCCGCCGCCCACCTGCGCCGCTGGCACGGCCTGGCGAAAAAGGACCGTCCCAAGGCGTGAACCGGCCGCGACGGTCGCCCGGCGATCACGCCGTTCCGCCCCCGAGCGACGCTCCGCCTCCCCATCGTCGTCTCACATGGAACGTGACACGACCGCCCCCGCCCCGGCATCGGTTCTCGTGCCGCTCCTCGGGGGTGACGTCATCGTGACCCCCGAGGCGGAGGGCACGGCCCGGAACATCACCATCGACCGGGAGGCCGACGCCGGATACCCGCTCCTCGACGACGCACCGGTGGAGAGGACCACGGACCACGGCGGTTTCCTCGTCTACCGTGCCTTCGACGGGCGCCCGGTCGGCGTCGAAGTGCTCACGCTCCGACGCCCCCTCGACGTCGAAGCCGTGTCGAGGGCGCTCCGCGAAGACGGCCCGGAGGTCGACGCGGAGCCGCGCGCTGGGATGGCGGGTGTCCGTTCGAGGGCCGATCGACCGGAACGGCCGTGGGTGTCGCCGCCGGACGCTAATGTTCTGGCCATGCCCAAGGACCTCAACGAAATCATGGAAGCCGGGTGGGCGAAGGCCCTGGAGCCGGTCGCCCCGCAGATCGCCGCGATGGGCGACTTCCTCCGGCAGGAGGTCGCCGACGGGCGCACCTACCTGCCCGCCGGCGAACATGTCCTGCGCGCGTTCCAGCAGCCGTTCGACGACGTGCGCGTGCTCATCGTGGGCCAGGACCCCTACCCCACCCCCGGCAACCCGGTGGGGTTGAGCTTCTCCGTCGCCCCCGGTGTGCGGCCGCCCGCGAGTCTGAAGAACATCTACAAGGAGATGCAGGACGACCTCGGCCTGCCGATCCCCGACACCGGTGACCTCACCCCGTGGACGGAACAGGGCGTGCTCCTGCTCAACAGGGTGCTGACGGTGGAGCCCGGCAAGTCCGGTTCCCACCAGGGCAAGGGCTGGGAGGCCGTCACCGAGCAGGCCATCCGGGCCCTGGCCGAGCGGGACAAGCCGATGGTGGCGATCCTGTGGGGGCGCCAGGCCCGCAACCTGCGTCCGATGATGCCGGGCGTCCCGTGCGTGGAGTCGGCGCACCCGAGTCCCCTGTCCGCGCGCAGCGGGTTCTTCGGCTCCAAGCCGTTCAGCAAGACCGACGCGCTGTTGAAGGAGCAGGGCGCGGATCCGGTGGACTGGAGCCTCGTCTAGCCCCCGGAGCTCCCCACCCCTGTCGACCTGCGGACTCGGCACCGACCCCGGTGCCGGGTCCTCCCTGTGTTCCGCCCCCCGACGCCGGAAAGGTCCCTCGCACGTGACGAAGCAGCCCTCCTCCGCCTCGCCCGCCAACGCATCAGCGTCCTGTTCGCCATGCTCCGCGACGGAACCTTCTACGAGACCCGCATCCCCGAAGCAGCCGTCGCATGACCCTCGGCCCTACCTGTGGTCGCGGTGGGAAGCCCACTCCTCCGAAGGACGACCCCCATGAGTTCGCCGCAGGGTATCGAAGTCCCTGACGCCCTGGTCGCGTCGTACACGAGGAACGGTGGTGAAGCGGAACGGACCTGGATCACCCGGCTGCCCGCGCTGGTGGCGGAGCTGCTCGACCGATGGGAACTGAAGCGCGACGGCGGCATCGGGTCCGGCGAGGCCTCACTGGTGGTGCCGGTGCGCCGCACGGACGACACCCGCGCCGCGCTCGAACTCCAGATGCCCCGCGAGGAGACGACCGCCGCGCTGATCGGGCTGCGGGCGTGGAACGGCGACGGCATCGTGCGACTGCTCGACCACGACCCGGAGAGCAGCGCCGTGCTGCTGGAACGCCTGGACGGCTCACGCACCCTGGCTTCCGTCGAGGACGACGACGTGGCCATGAGCGCCTTGGCCGGACTTATGGCCCGGCTGCACTCCATCCCGGCGCCCGAGGGCCTGCGCGGCCTCGGTGACGTCGCGCGCGACATGCCGGCGTCCGTGCCTGCGGCGGTCGCCGCCCTGCCGGACCCCGACGACCAGCGGCGGCTGCACGCCTGGGCGTCGGCGGTCACCGAGCTGGTCGTCGAGCCCGGCGACCGGATGCTGCACTGGGACCTGCACTACGACAACGTGCTCGCCGCCGAGCGCGAGCCGTGGCTGGCCATCGACCCCGAACCCCTCGTCGGCGACCCGGGCTTCGACCTGTGGCCGGCGGTGGACACCGGCTGGGAGAAGCTCCACGCTACCGGGGACGCTCCCCGGGTGGTGCGGCGCCGCTTCGACCTGCTGACCGAGGCGCTCGGACTGGACCGCCGGCGCGCGGCCGGCTGGACCCTGGCCCGGCTGCTACAGAACACGCTGTGGGACATCGAGGACGGGCGGACCACCGTCGACCCGTCCCAGACCGCCGTGGCCGAGGCGCTGCCCCGCCACTGAACACTTCACCACCGAGCGCGACAGGCCCCCGAATCGCCCCGAACCAACATGGACGCCTTGACGAAAGACATAGAGGCACCCCCGAACCGCGGACCCCACCGTCCGATCCCACCGGAAGGTCCGGGATCCTTCGTGAAGGACCTCGACACCCCGCCCCCGACGAAAGGCCCCCCGAACGTGGCGAAGAAGCTCTCCTACGCGGACGCCCTGAAGATCCTCGGCAAGAAGGACTCCGACGCCTGGGACCTCGCCGAACGGCTGGCGGACGGCGGACTCGGACTGGTGGGCGTCCCGGACCTGTTCGGGTTGCGGAGCCTGCTGGTGAGCAAGGGCCGGGAGGCGGTGGAGGGCATCCGCGATCGGCTCAACGGTGAGGGCCGGCTGACGCGGACCGAGCGCATCCTGGCCGCCGAGCGGATCCTGGCCGCGGTCGCCTTCCTGGAGGCACTGGACGAGGTGTGGGAGGCGGCGGACGCCCCGCTGACCCTGGACGAGCTGGGGTTCTCGGCCGAGGACCGGGCCGTCCTGTTCGAGCCGCTGCTGTCGCCCGGCCAGCCCGAGCGGGTCGCCCTGCCCTACCGCTGGAACATCGACGCCTCCCACCAGGCCCTCGATCCCGCGGACCCGGCCGCCGGAACGAACGCGCCCGAGACCCCGTGGACGCACGCGCGTTTCGACCGGGCGGAGGAACTGACCCGGCAGGAGTACTTCCACGGCCTGGTCGAGGCCTTCCGGAACGCCGTGCCCCGGGTGGCGACGGCGCGCGAGCACGGGATCGAGGGCCCCGATCACCCGCTGCTGACGACGGTGGGCACCGAGCTGGCCGTCAGGGCGACGGAGCGGTACGCCGAGCACCACCGCAGGCTCGCCGTCGAGGTGCCCGAGTTCGGGCTGTGGGCGCACGAGGGCGAGCACGCGCGTACGAGGGCGGCCGTCGACGAGGGGCTGGGGGAACTGCGCCGGCTGTTGGCGACGGTGGGTTCGGGCCGCACGGTGGACCGGCGCCGGGAGGAACTGTTCGCCGCCCATCGGGCCGTGCTGGACCGCCCCGTGCTGCGCGCCTCCGACGTCCCGACCGGCCTGGTGCTGCCGTCGCTGGCGGAGGCCTACGTCCCCCCGCGCGGACGCATCGCGATCGTCACCGCGAACGCCGTCCCCTCCTCCGAGGAATGGTGGGGGACGCACACGCCCGTCGACGACCTCGCCGCGTTCATCGCCGCCCACCTGACCCACCCCGACGCGACCGATCACCCCACCGTCCTGCTGGGACACCCCGGCGCGGGCAAGTCCAAGTTCACGGAGGTGCTCGCGGCCCGGCTGCCCGCCGCCGACTTCCTGCCGGTACGGGTGGAGCTGCGTTCGGTGAGCCCCAACTCCCCCATCCACGTGCAGATCGAGGAGGGCCTGGCCGCCGCCCTGCACACACGGGTGTCCTGGCGGGAACTGGCGGACTCGGCCGACGGGGCGCTGCCGGTGATCATCCTGGACGGGTTCGACGAACTCCTCCAGGCCACCGGGGTCGACCGCTCCGACTACCTGGAGCGGATCCAGGAGTTCCAGCAGCAGCAGGAGGCCATGGGGCTGCCGGTCGTCGTCATCGTCACCAGCCGCACCGTGGTCGCCGACCGGGCCCGGTTCCCGCAGGGGACGACCGTCATCAAGCTCGACCCCTTCGACGAGGGACGGATCTCCCGCCTGGTGGCGGTGTGGAACCGGGCGAACGCCCGCCCGGAGGGGGCGCTGACCACCGAGGCCGTGCTCCGCTACCGCGACCTGGCCGAACAGCCGCTGTTGCTGATGATGCTGCTCATCTACGACGCCGCGGACGGCGCGCTGCGCCGTGCCGACCAGCGGCTCACCCACGGGGAGCTGTACGAACGGCTGCTCACCATGTTCGCCCGGCGGGAGGTGGACAAGCACCGTTCGGGCCTGGGCCGGGAGGATGTCGCGGAGGCCGTGGAGGGCGAGCTGCGCCGGCTGGAGGTGGCGGCGCTGGCGATGTTCACCCGGCGTAAGCAGAACGTGAGCGCCGAGGAGCTGGAGCGCGACCTCGGCGTGCTGATGCCCGACGCGGCCCTCGACCCGGCCGACACCGACCTGCACGGCCGGATCGCCCCGGCCCACCAGGTGCTGGGCCGGTTCTTCTTCGTCCACGAGGCGCGAGCGCGGACGGGGACCGGGACGGCGAGCGTCTTCGAGTTCCTGCACGCGACCTTCGGCGAGTACCTGGTGGCGCGGACGGTGGTGGCCGCCCTGGAGGAGCTGGACGCCTCCCGGTCCCGGGTCTCGCGGCGGCGCGGGCGGGCCCAGCGCATCGACGACGGTGAACTGTACGCGCTGTTGTCGTTCGCGTGCCTGCCCGGCCGGGAGAAGGTCGTGGACTTCCTGGAGGAGGCCCTGGAGCGGCGCTTCGCCGAGGACCCGGGGCTGCGCGAGGACTACGCGGACCTGCTCGTCGAGCTCTTCCGGGAGGCGCCGTTCCCGGCGGCCAACCGGTCCTACGGGGAGTTCGAGCCCGCGCGCCTGCCGGTCACGCTCCGGCAGGGCAACTACACGGCCAACCTCGTCGTGCTGCTGATCCTGGTGCGCGAGGACGAGGTGGATCTGGGTGAGCTGTTCCCGCCCCCGGCCGAGTCGCTCCAGGAATGGCGCAACCTGGTGGGGGTGTGGCGTTCTCTGGACAGCCCGGAGTGGTTCAGCGTGCTGAACACGGTGCGTCTGAGACACCTGGAGTCGTGGACGCGGAAGGACAGCCACAGCAGGCTCTCCCGGGAGACCGGCGATCCGGTCGACGTCGGTGAGTGCATCGGGTTCGAGCTGCACACGGACGTCGAGGTGCGCCCCGACGTGGTGGACCCCTACGGGGTGACGGTCCCGTTCGACCGGGCGATCTCCCGCATGCTGCGCTCCATCTCCATGCGCGTCAACGGCAGCGGAGCCCGGGTGATCCTGGGCTTCCTCCCCTACCTGAGGCAGGTCTCCGGCGATCTGGGCGCCTGGTTCCTGGATCCGAATGGCGAGAGCGCCTGGTTGGAACCGCACGAGGTGATGCGGTTGCGCATGGAACCGCCGCACCGCGATCCCGAGGGGCGCATGAACTCCTACCGCAGGCTGCTCACGTCGACCCAGCTGGGCCGTATGGAACTGCTGGTGCTGCGGCAGGCGGCGGAGGACCTGCGCTGGCCGAGGGACGAAGCGGACACGGGCGTCTCCCCGTTGCGGCGCATGATCTGGGAGTACCTGTCCGGGATCCGGTCCGTCGTCTCGGGCAACAGCCTGTCGAAGGAGAACGTCGCCCCCGTGCTGGACATGTTCCCCCCGGGTTTCCTCCCGGACGAGATGGTGGACCGGATCATCGCCGTCGTCGACCAGGAGAACCCCAGGCGCGGGAGGCGCGAGCGCGTACACGCCCGCCTGCGCTAGGCGTACTGCCCTGAGAGGTTGGGTGCGCGAGGAGACCGGGACCCCGCTCACACGTCGCCGTGCGTCACCGTCCGGGCCGACCCCGGGCGGTGGTGCCCTCGTGCGCGGACGGCCCCGGTGTCCTCGGGCCCCACGGACACCGGGCCGAACGTGCGCGCCCACTCCACGACCGCGTGGTCGAGGGCGGCCGAGCGCCGCCCCTCGGAGGAGAGCGGGGGCGGCGGCACGCCCCTCCGGGTTCTCCTCGGTGGGCGGAGGAGCGGGGTCGGGCGGATCAGTGGGCGGCGCTCGCGCCGACCCGTTCCACCAGGGCGGGGAGCGTCGCGCCGATGGGGTCGTGCACGACCGCCGACGCGAAGTCGTCGTAGGGCGTGGGCTCGCCGTTGACGATGACCAGCGCCGCGCCCGCCATCATCGCCATGTCGCACAGCCCCGCCACCGGGTGCACCGTCAGCGACGTGCCGACCGCCAGGAACACGTCGCAGTCGCGGGTGGCGTGCGTGGCCGCCAGGATGACGTCGGGGTCCAGGTTCTGGCCGAACGAGATCGTGTCCGACTTCTGGATCCCGCCGCACTCCACGCACCGGGGGTCGGACTCCTCGTCCAGGCGGGCCAGCACCTCGGGGGTCGGGGTGCGCAGCCCGCACGCCGTGCACCGGACCCACAGCATCGTCCCGTGCACCTCGATCATCCGCTCGTCGGGCACCCCGCCGAGCTGGTGCAGGCCGTCGATGTTCTGGGTGATGAGCGCGCGCAACCGACCGGTGCGGTCGAGTGCGGCCAGGGCCCGGTGGGCGGCGTTGGGCCCGGCCTCCCACACCTGGTGGGCGCGGCGCTGTGACCACACCTGCCGGCGGACGTTCACGTCTCCCATGTAGATGCCGATGTCGGACCGCGCCTGGGCGTCGGGGTCGGTGGTCCACACCCCGTTGGGGCCGCGGAAGTCGGGGATCCCGGAGTCGGTGGACACGCCCGCACCGGTCAGGACGGTGATGCGCCCGGCCGACTCCAGGAGTTGGGCTGCCCGCTCGAACGCCTCGGGATCGGAGAAGGGCGTGGAGTCTGTGGTCATCGCGGCCATACCCCATTCTTGCAGCGACGTGGGACCGGCTTTCCCTCGGCTTGGTCGTGGGCGCCCCCGCGCGCCCCTGCACACACCTTAACCTCGGAAAACGCACGAAGGTGTGCCGGAACGACATCCGTCCGATGCACACGAGAAGGGCAAAGGGTGCGAAAATCAACGCAATCATGAAGCAGCCCTCCTACATCCTCGTGGTCAACGGGACCAAGGTGCAGCGGCCCGTGTTCCTGTTGGGCGCGCCGCACTCCGGTGTCTCCGAGATCTCCCGCGCCCTGTCGCGCGCACCCGGCTTCCACCTGAGCGCGGGTTCCTCGGGCGTGCTCAACGCCGTGTACGCCGTCGCCCGCAAGCCCTCCCTGGCGTTGGAGAAGGCCGCGGGCACGGCCAGCCTGTTGCGCGAGGCCTACGCCGAGGCCTGGCAGTTGACGCCGCTCACCTGCCCGCGCTGTCCCGGACCGTGGGTGCGGGTGCCCGCGAAGGACTCCGCCGAACCGTGCGAGCACAGCGCCGACGTGCGCCGGTACGGGGACGCCAGCCCCGATCTGCTGTTCAGCGCCAAGGCCCTCGGGCTCGCCTTCCCCGACGCCCTGTTCGTGCAGGTCATCCGGGACGGGCGGGACGTCGTCGCGGAGATGGTGGACGATGAGCGGTCGTTGGCGTGGGCGCGCCCCAGCTTCATGAACGTGGACCACGAGTTCCCCAACCACTTCTTCGGGTTGGAGGACGGCTCGGACCTGGAGGAGTTCCGGGACGGGTCGATCGAGGCCAAGTGCGCGATGCGGTGGCGGGGCGCGGTGCGCATGTCGGCGACGCTGCGGCGCGGCATCGACACCGACCGGCTGTTGACGTTGCGCTATGAGGACCTGCACGGCGGGGAGGTGCAGACCGCCAAGCGGTTGCGCGACTTCACCGGCGTGCGGGTGTCGGCGACGGAGCTGATGATCGAACGCTCCTGGCGGGTGGGGGCCTGGCGGGACCGGCTCACCCGCGAACAGCACGCCGACGTGGTGGAGGCGGCCGGGCTGGAGCTGTCCCGCCTGGGTTACCTGTGAGGCGGGCCCGCCGCCCCGCGCCGGGCCCGCCTCAGGGCGCCCCGGACGCGGTGAGCAGGGTGTCGGCGGTGGCGCGGGCGGTGCGGATCGCGTCGGTGACGCCGGTGACGGTGCGGGTGAGGACCGCCCCCTCGTGCAGCATGGTCAGCGCGTCGCCGAGCGTGCCGGGATCGCGGGCGCCGGCCTCGGCGGCGAGTTGGGCGTACAGGGCGCGCAGCCACCGTTTCTGCCCTTCGGCGACGGCCCGGCCGGGGTGTTCGGGGTCGGCGAGTTCGGCGTAGGCGTTGACCATGGCGCAGCCGCGCGGGCTCTCCTCGCCGACCCATTCCTCCAGCGCGTCGAAGGTGGCGGCGATCCGGCCCCGCGCGGTGGTCTCCCCGGCCAGGCGTGATTCCAGGTGGGTGCGCCAGCGGGCATCGCGGGCGCACAGGTAGCGGGCGACCAGGTCGCCCTTGGAGCCGAACCGGTCGTAGATCGTCTTCTTGGTGACCTCGGCGCGTTCGGCGATGAGCTCCATGCCGACGGTGTTGATGCCGCGCGCGTAGAACAGTTCCTCGGCGACGTCGAGGATCCGCCGTGCGGCCGGGGTGAGCGGTCGTTCCGCGCGATCGGTCGCGGACCTCCGGGTGGCGGTCATGGTCCCTCCTTGGGTGCGGGTACTCCATCGCGAGTATACCGACCGGTGTGTTTACCTCGGAGGCGAAGGAAGCGGACGAGGAATCCCGGAGGTCGACCGATGCGCCGTTCCCCGATGCCGGTACTGCTCGCGGCCGGTCTGGTGGTGATGTGGAGTTCGGGGTTCGTGGGTGCCGAACTCGGCACCCGCCACGCCCCGGCCACGACCCTGCTGGCCTGGCGGTTCGTGATCGTGGTCATCCCCTTGGCCGCCTGGTGCCTGTGGCGGGGCGCGCGGATGTCGGGGCGCGACCTGGCCGGGCACGCGGTGGTGGGGGCGCTCGCCCAGGCCGGATACCTGTACGGGGTCTTCGCCGCCGCCGAGGCCGGGGTGGCGGCGGGAACGGTCGCGCTGATCGCGGCGCTGCAACCGCTGGCGGCGACGGCGTTGGCGGTGCCGCTGCTCGGCGAGCGCGTGCGGGCGCGCCAGGTCGTGGGCCTCGCGGTGGGACTGTTCGGGGTGGCGCTGGTGGTGGGCGCCGAACTGCGCGCTCCGGGCGCGGCCCCGGGGTGGGGGTACGCGCTGCCGTTCGGGGCGATGCTGTCGCTGGTCACCGCGACCCTGGTGGAACGGCGGTGGCGTCCGGGCGGGTCGGCGATGGCCGCGATGGCCGTGCAGTGCTCCGTGAGCGCGGTGCTGTTCACCGCCCTGGCGGCGGGGACCGGGACGCTCGCCCCGCCCGCCGATCCCGGGTTCTGGACGGCGGTGGCGTGGGTGGTGGTGCTGTCGACCGTGGGCGGTTACGGCCTGTACTGGGCGAACCTGGAGAGGATCGGGGTGGCCCGGGTGTCGGCGCTGCTGTACCTGACCCCGCCGACGACCCTGGTGTGGGCGCTGGTGATGTTCGGCCGACCGGTCGGCGTGGAGGCCGTCGCGGGCATGGCGGTGTGCGCGGCGGCGGTGGCCCTGGTGGTGGACCGCCGACCGGTGCCCCCGGCCCGCCGAGGTCGCGGGCTCAGGCCGGAGAGCGTTCCGGGAACTCCCCCGGCCCCTCCGCGCCGGGATGGCCGGTGACGACGGTGTCGTCGGCGGACTCCTCGATCTCCTCCAGCAGTTCCCGGGTCTCCTCGTCCTCCAGGGCGGCCTCCTCGCTCACCTCGGGGACCACCGCGGTGCACACGATCTCCACCAGGGCGTCGGGATCCATCAGCTCGTCGATCCCGATCACCGTCATCGGCGGGTAGTGGCGGCCCATGTGGCGGCGGTACACCGATCCGATGGTGTTGCTGCTGACCCGGTAGGCGTGCATGGTGGTCGTGTAGATGCGCATGTCGACCACGTGGAACGGTTCCGCGTGGGCGGCGCGCAGCGCCTCGATCACGTTGCCGAGGGCCCGGTCGAACTGTTCTGCGACGCCGTCGCCCATCACCTTGCCGTCGTGGCGACGGGCCGCCTGGCCGCCGACATGGACGATCCGGCCCGGTGACACCACCAGGGCGTGGGAGAACCCCACGGGTTCGGACAGGGTGAGCGGGTTGACGATCTGGTGCGGTGTGCGGTCCACCGGCGGAACCCCTCCCGGTTGTGGTCGTGCCCATCGGCCGCGCCCCGGCGGACTCCCCCGGAGGGATCCCCGGACGTGCGGCTACGATGAGCCCATGTCGATCACTTTCTTGTTGTCCCTCGTCGCCCTCGTCGCGGTGCTCGCCCTGATCGTCGCCATCTTCATCGGCGGCATCGTCTACGTGGTGCGGATGCGCCGCCAGGGCACCGAAGCGACCCTGGTCGGCGCGCGCAAGCGCCGCGACCTGCGGACCTGAGCCCGCCGGGGTCCGTCAGTCCCCGTCGAACCGGTCGGGGTCGGGCCCGAACCTGACACCGGCGTCGAGCCGGCCGATGCGCTCCATGTCGTCCTCGCTCAGCTCGAAGTCGAAGATGTCGAAGTTGGCGCGGATGCGCTCGGGCGTCACCGACTTGGGGATGACCACGTCACCGAGCTGGACATGCCAGCGCAGCAGTACCTGGGCGGGGGTCCGCTCGTGTTCCTCGGCGATCGAGACGACCACCACGTCGTCGAGCAGTCGACCGTGGCCGAGCGGGCTCCACGCCTCGGTGACGATGTTGTGCCTCGCGCCGAACTCGCGCAGCTGCCGCTGCGAGAGTCGGGGGTGCAGCTCGATCTGGTTGACCATGGGCGCGATCCCGCCCTCCTCCATGACCCGTTGCAGGTGCGGGATCTGGAAGTTGGACACGCCGATGGCACGGGCCCGACCCTCGGCGTACAGGTGCTCCAACGCCTTCCAGGTGGGAACGTACAGGTCGCGGGCGGGCAGCGGCCAGTGGATCAGGTACAGGTCCAGGGTCTCCAGGCCCAGGCGTTCGAGGCTCGCGTCGAAGGCGCGCAGGGTGTGGTCGTACCCCTGGTCGGGGTTGGCCAGCTTGGAGGTGACGAACACGTCGTCGCGGTCGATCCCCGAACGACGCAGCGCCTCCCCCACTCCGCGTTCGTTGCCGTAGGCGGCGGCCGTGTCGATACTGCGGTAGCCCACCTCCAACGCGGTGGTGACCACGTCGACGACCTGTTCGTCGGGCACCTGCCACACACCCAGGCCCAACTGTGGGATCCGCAATCCGTTGTTCAGCGTGAGCTCGGGAACCGTCATGGTTCTCATCCCTGTCATCCCCCGTCGGCCCGCAACGCCGTCGTCGCCCGCCGAAGGGCCGTCGGCGGGCCCGCGACCTCCCCCAGGTCGCCCACTTGGCATACTGCCACGGCGACCCGGCGGTGACCGGTCACTGCACCGCCACGTACGGGCTTTTTACCCGGGAGACCGGATACCGCCGCCCCGATCGGCCGTATCGACCTCCCCGGGCCCGGTTCCGGTCGCGGCGTCGGCCCCCGTGCCGGGCCCGGGGCCGGGCGGTAGGCTGCCCGGGCCGGAGAAGGGGGCGTCGTGGGTCGGGAACGTCGGGCCGCGGTCGGCGCGGAGCTGATGCGGGACCGCACCGCTCTGGTGGAGCGGATCGTGGCCGAGGTGCACGCGGAGGTGCCCGCCTACCGGGCCCTGCACGGATCGCAACTGGCGGAGGTACGGGCGATCACCGCGTGGCTGGTGACCCGGTCGCTGGAGCTGTGGGTGGCCGGGGAGACCCGGCTCGCGGCGGAGGACGTGGAACGGTTGCGGGGCATCGGCCGCACCCGGGCGGCCGACGGCCGCTCGATCGGCGCGGTCGTGCGCGCGCACCGGGTCGGGTCGGTGGCCGCGATACGTCTGATCTCCGCCTACGCGGGCGACCGGCTGGAGACCGCCGACGTGTTCGCTCTGAGCGAACTGTGGATGACCTCGATCGACCAGATCTCCGAGGGCCTCTCGGCCGGGCACGCCGAGACCGCCCGCCGGATGGACGCCGACCTGGAGCGGGCACGGCGGACGTTCCTGGACGATCTGCTCATCGGCCGACAGGCCTCCCGGGGCGCGATCCGCGACCGGGCCCGCACCCTGGGCATCACCCCGCCCGACCCGGCGGTGCTGGTGGTGGCCGAACCCGTGAGCACGGGCGATCCGTCCCCGGTGACGGTGTCGAACGCCCTGGAGCTGGTCGCCCGGCTGGAACCCGCCGCCGCCGACCCGCTGTCGACGACCCGGTCGGGGCGGGTGGTGCTGTTGTCGTCCCCCGACGACGCCGACCGGGCCGCACGGGCCCTGGACGGCCGTGCCTGGCGCGGGTGCGTGTCCGCGCCGCGGCCGCTGACGGACGTGTCGTCGGCCTACCGGCTGGCCGACGGAGCCCTGGAGACCGCGCCGCCGCACGCGTTCGGGTCGGGCGGACTGCTGGGCGAGGCCGACGCCTGTGTGCTGGCCCTGCTCAACGGCGGCCCGGTGACCCCGGACGCGGTGCGCCGCGCCGTCCTCGGTCCCCTGCTGACCGAGTCCAACGCCCACCTGCTGGAGACGTTGCGGGCCTACTTCCGGGAGGGCGCGGCCACCTCGGCGGCCGAGTCGCTGCACGTCCACGCCCAGACCCTGCGCTACCGGCTGCGCCGGGCGCGGGAGCTGACCGGCCACGACCCGCACCGGCCGTGGTCGCGGTTCGTCCTGGAGACCGCCTGCGCCATCGCCCCCTGAACGACGGTCAGTCCCCCGGACGCCGGATGACGCGGTCCCGGTAGGCCTGGAAGGCCTCCCGGGATCCGCCGTCGAGGGTGAGGAACCCCCCGTCGGAACAGTCGACGGCCCGGCATCCCAGCAGCTCGGCCAGGAGCAGCGCGGTGGGGACGACGTCGCCGCCGCCCCGGATGTGCAACATGACGGTCTCGACCGGGTCCTTCGCGCCGATGTTCAGCTCCATCGACCACGCGCCGTCCGCGTCGTACAGGAAGCCCCAGGCGGGGTCGGACAGGTCCGCGTCGGGGAACCCCCCGCGGATGCGGTCCAGGACCTCGGCGACCGGGCCGATCGGCGTCGGTTCGTGGTCGCGGGGCAGATCGGACACCGAGGCGATGTCCTCGGGAAGGGGTGCCAGTACGACGTCCCAGCTCATTCGGGCCTCCTGAGAATAGCCGTGCGCGGAGCAAGCGTAGCGGGCGGGGACGACGGACACGGGTGTCCGGAACCGGCCGTGGGCGGGCCGGCCGGATGGGTAGGACTCCCCCGGAACGGTCCCCCGCCGGAAAGGTCCCGCATGTCCGCCTCCCCTCCGCAGTTGCACGGCCCCGAGTTCGAGGCCGACCCGCACCCCGCCTACCGGTGGCTGCGCGAGCACTCCCCCGTGCACCGCGTGGACCTGCCCGGCGGGGCGTGGGCGTGGATCGTCACCCGCCACGAGGACGCCAAGGCGGTGCTCGCCGACCCGGACATGCTCAAGAGCCCGCACGCGGGCAACGAGGTCTGGCGTGAGGCCGGACTCGGCCTGCCCTACGACCACCGGCCCTCGCTGATGCTCAGCATGGTCAACGTGGACGCCCCCGATCACACCCGGCTGCGGCGGGTCGCGGGCACGGCGTTCACCCCGCGCCGGGTGCGGACGCTGGTGGAACGGGCCGAGCGGATCACCGCCGACCTGCTGGACCGGATCGTCGATGCCGGGACCGGCGAGGCCGACCTGGTGCGGGACCTGGCCTACCCGCTGCCCATCGCGATCATCTGCGACATCCTCGGCGTCCCCGAGGCGGACCGGGAGGAGTTCCATCGACGGGCCGCGGTGATCGACTCGTCGTCCTACGAGGAGATGGCGGCGATCGCCGCCACCACCGACTGGTTCGACGCCTACCTGGGGTCGTTGGTGGAGGCCCGGCTGGCCGAACCGACGGACGACCTGCTCGGTGACCTGGTGGAGGCGCACCGGCGCGGGGAGATGAGCCGCGACGAGGTCACCTCCGCGGCGTTCCTGCTGCTGGTGGCCGGGCACGAGACCACGGTGGCGCTCATCGGCAACCTCTTCCACATCCTGTTGCGCCGGCCCGAGCGGTGGGAGCGCCTGAACACCGATCGCGCCCTGGTGGGTCCGGCCATCGAGGAGGCGCTGCGGTTGGAGAGCCCGTTGCAGAACGCCACCTGGCGGTTCCCGCGCGCGGCGACCACCGTGGGCGGGGTGGGGCTGGCCGCCGGCGAACCCGTCCTGGTGTCGCTGCTGGCCGCCGGGCGCGACCCGGAACGTTATGCCGACCCCGACGCGTTCGACCCCGAACGCGGTGACCCGCACCTGTCGTTCGGGCACGGCGCCCATTTCTGCGTCGGCGCGCACCTGGCGCGGATGGAGGCGAAGGTCGCCGTGAACGCGGCGCTGGACCGCCTGCCCGGACTGCGCCTGGCCGTCGACCCGGCCGAACCGCGCCGGTGGCCGAGCATGATCATGCACGGCCTGTTCGATCTCCCGGTGCGGTTCGACCCCCGATGACGGCCGGAGGGCTTGAGGGGAGCGGGCCCTGTTTCCCATCGAACCCTCCGGGCGCTCCGGGGGAAAGCACGGAAAACTTACTCCCGGTTGGTCCGGGGTGAGGAGGACATCGGTCTCCGGTGACGGAGACTGACAGGCGGAGCCCGCCCGTGGGCGGACTCCGCGCCGCGACCACGAGTCACATCGACTGGAGGGGGACCAGACGTGACGACCGCAGACCACAAGCCCGACACGGAGTCCAAGCCCGGGAGCAGCCAGCCGTGGCTGCACCAGAAGGGTCGGGAGATCCAGGAGTTCGGCACGGTCCGCCAGATCCCGGTGGGGTTGTCCTACGACGCACGCATGTACTCGTGCCAGCGCCTCAACCAGGTGCTGTGCGACACGCGCATCCTGCACGACCTGTACAAGAAGCACCACTGGCTGATGCGCGGCCAGACCTTCTACCAGCTGCACCTGCTCATGGACAAGCACGCCGAGGAGCAGTTGGAGCTCATCGACGCGCTCGCCGAGCGCGTGCAGACCCTGGGCGGTGTGGCGGTCGGCGACCCCCGGCACGTCGCGGAGATCACCAACATCCCGCGCCCGCCGAACGGCGTCGAAGAGGTCCCGGCGATGCTCTCGCGTCTGCTGGAGGCGCACGAGACCATCCTGGAGGACGCCCACGACGCGGCGACCCGGGTCCAGGAGACGGGTGACGACGGCACCAACGACCTGCTGGTGTCGGAGGTGATCCGCAAGAACGAGCTGGAGGCGTGGTTCGTCGCCGAGCACCTGGTGGACACCCCGCTGGTCCGCAGCTGACACGCGGCACGCGCAGGCCGGGCGACCATGGTCGCCCGGCCTCTTCCGTGCGCGGGTTCAGACGAGGGTGAGGACGATCTTGCCGGTGGTGCGCCCCGCCTCCCCCAGGGCGTGGGCGTCGGCGACCTTCTCCAAGGGGAAGGTCTCCTCGACCAGCGGCCGCACCCGGCCCTGTTCGACGAGGTCGGTGATCGCCTCCAGGGCGGCGTGGTCGGGGGCGACCATCACGGTGGTGCCGCGCCTCCCGTGGGACCTCGCCGCCTCGGCGACCTCGGTCATGGCGAAGGGGTTCGTCAGGCCGATGTAGAGGCCGTCGGGGCGCAGGGTGCGCAGCGAACGTTCCAGGTAGTCGCCGCCGATCCCGTCCAGGACGACGTCGACGCCGTCGAGGACCTCCGCGAAGTCGACGGCGGTGTGGTCGACGAGTTCGTCCGCGCCCAGGTCGCGCAGCAGCGCGTGCTTGGCGGCCCTGGCGGTGCCGATGACGTGGGCGCCGCGCGCCTTGGCGATCTGCACGGCCAGGTGCCCCACTCCCCCGGCGGCCGCGTGGATCAGGACCCGCTGCCCGGCCTCCAGGCGGGCGGCGTCCACCAGCGACTGCCAGGCGGTGAGCGCGGCCAGCGGCAACGCGGCGGCCCGTACGTGGTCGAGACCGGCGGGCTTGCGGGAGAAGTGCTGGGCGGGGGCGACGACCTGGTCGGCGTAGGCGCCGGGGGTGGTGGGGAAGTTCGGCATCCCGTACACCTCGTCGCCGACGGCGAACCGGCTGACCCCCGGGGCGATGGCGGTGACCACGCCCGAGACGTCCCATCCCTGGCCGAACGGGGGCGTGTGCCAGTAGCCGGTCTCGCGCATCTTCCAGTCGGTGGGGTTGACCCCGGCGGCGTGCACCCGGACACGGATCTGGATCGGCCCCGGTTCGGGGAGGGGCGTCTCGACGAGTCGGAGGACCTCGGCCCCACCGAGGGAGTCCTGTCGGACGGCGCGCATCTGCTCTGTCATGGGACCAGCCTTCCGGTTACGGTATCCCTTGTACAGAAGGCACTTGAAAGATCGGTAGGTACCCCGTGTACACCACCCCCGACCTGGCAGAACGCGGTGGCGCCAACGCCTACCTGCGCGGTTGCGCGTCCCGGAGCGCGCTGGACCTGCTCGCGAACAAGTGGGTGTGCCTGGTCGTCGGGGCGCTCAGCCCCGGCCCGATGCGGTTCGGCGCGCTGCGTCGCCGTCTGGACGGGATCACCCAGAAGATGCTCACCCGGACCCTGCGCGACCTGGAGCGGGCCGGAGTGGTGGAGCGCACCGTGTACCCGACGACGCCGCCGCAGGTGGAGTACGCGTTGACGCCGCTGGGCGAGAGCCTGTGCGGGTTGATGGACTCGATCCTGGGCTGGGCCGAGGAGCACATGGAGGAGGTGGAGGCCGCCCGCGAACGCTACGACGAGCGGGCGTCCCTGCCCGTGGATCCACTGCCCCGGGACACGCCTTAGATTGGGTGCCCCGCCCCCGCCCCCTCCTGGGAGGTCCCCCATGACCCGCATCGGCATCACCGGCCACTGTGACCTCGGTGAGGACACCACCGCCCTGGTACGGCGGGCACTGGACCGCGAACTGGCGGGATTCGCCGGCGGCCCCGACCTGGTGGGGGTGTCGTGCCTGGCCAAGGGCGCCGACCAGATCTTCGCGGAGGCGGTCTGGGACGCGCGCGGGACCCTGGAGGTCGTCCTCCCCTCGGTCGACTACCGGGAGACGAGGGTCTCCGCCGAGAACCTGCACCGGTTCGACGGTCTGCTCATGCGCGCCGCCGCGGTGCGGTTCATGCCGTTCCGCACCGCCGGCAAGGAGGCCTACGCGGCCGCCAACACCGCCGTGCTCGCCCGGGTGCGGCGCCTGTTCGCGGTCTGGGACGGACGGCCGGGCCACGGCAGGGGCGGTACCGCCGACGCGGTGGCGGCGGCCCGGCGCGCCGGGGTGCCCGTGCACGTGATCTGGCCCGAGGGCGCCGTCCGCGGTTGACGTGCGCCGTGGCCGCCGGCGCGCGAACGACTCCCGGCGGCGTCCGGGACGACCTCCGCGACGTCGGCGGCCGATGGCGCGTTCCGGCGAGGCCCGGGGGCCCGCGTCGGCGCCGACGGCTCACGCCCGGGTCGCCCCGGCGCCTGCTCCGGGGCCGTGTCCTCCGTGTTCGACCCGGGCCCACGGTGCGCGGCGGCCCGGACGTGGATCCTCGGCGAACGGTCGGATCCGCGCGAAGGGAACACGTTCTCACCGGCCCCCCACCGTGTCCACGTGCCCCTCTCACCCGCGGCCCGTAACTTTCCGTGGTGAACGGCCCCGGACATCGGGGCCCGGGGGAAGGGCGTCACATGGCGGAGGAAGCGTTCCGGGGCCCGGTGCTGGACCGGCGGCGGGCGATCGTCCTGGGCGGCGGGGCCGTCGCCGTCGGGGTGGCGGGGTGCGCGGGCGACACCGCCGAGGGCGGGGGGACGGCGGCGGGCGGGAGCACGCCCTCGCCGGGTGCCACCGATCAGGTGTGCGTGCTGTCGCCGGAGGTCACCGAGGGGCCCTACCACCTGGACGGCATGCTGGTCCGAGAGGACATCACCGAGGGCAAGCAGGGGTTCCCGTTGGAGCTCGCGATCACGGTCGTGGACTTCGAGAACGGGTGCGCGCCGCTGACCGGTGAGGGCGTGGCGGTGGAGATCTGGCACTGCGACGCCTGGGGGTACTACTCGGGCTACACCGACGCGAGCCCGGGTGGCGAGGTCCCGGCCGAGGACGGGGAGGGCGACGAGCAGTCGTTCCTGCGGGGGATCCAGCCGGTGGACGAGGAGGGGACGGCGCGGTTCACCACGATCGTGCCCGGGTGGTACAGCCCGCGCGTGACCCACGTCCACCTCAAGGTGCACACCGAGGGGGAGATCGACACCACCTACGAGGGCGGGACGACGGTGCACACGGGTCAACTGCTGTTCGCCGACGCGTTCTGCGCGGAGGTGGCCGAGCGGGAGCCGTACTCCGAGCACGTGCTGGAGCTGACGCCGGTCGAGGAGGACCAGGTGTTCCAGGAGGCGCAGTCGGTGGAGGGGGATCCGGACAGCATGGTGGTCACGCCGGTGGCGGTGACCGAGGGGACGCCCGAGGACGGGTACACGCTGACGGTGGTGGTCGGGGTGACCATGGACGAGTCCGCCGGGGGCGGGGGCGGGGGCGCCCCGGAGGGTGGGGGCGAAGGCGGTGGGACCCCGCCCGAGGGCGGGCCCGACGGTGGATCACCGCCCGAGGGCGGCACTCCTCCGGCCCCGCCCGAGGAGTGACCGTGAGGGTGTGCGTTCGCCTCTCCGGCGGGTCCGACCCACGGAGCGACCGACGCCCACCGGCTGCCCTTCAGGGGATTCGCCGGCCCGTTCGGAGGTCCTACGGCCGGCCCCGTCCCGCCCAGGGCTTCTCGCACTTGTCTTCGCATGACCCGATCATCGGGGCGGGAGCGCGCCTCCGGCCGTCGCGGCGGACGACCGGGGCGGAGCGGTGGGCGGCATCGGCCCGCCCCGGAGGAGGCCGGGTCCCGGAGCACGCGGCGGGCCGCCCCTCCACGGGGCGGCCCGCCGCGTGCTCAGGAGGTGATGCCCCAGCGGTGGCGCAGCGCCCGGTCGGCCCAGTTGAAGAACACGTCGATGACGATGCCGATGACCAGCACGATGATGATGTAGCTCAACAGCCGGTCGGCGTCGTTGAGCTGGCGGGCCTGGCTGAGCGCCCAACCGATGGAGTTCTGCTGGTTGATGACGACCAGCAGCTCACCGGCCATGAGCGAGCGCCACGCGAACGCCCATCCCTGCTTGAGGCCGGTGACGAACATCGGCAGCGCCGCCGGGATGATCAGCAGGGAGTACCGCTGCACCCCGCGCAGCCCCATCACCTGGCCGGCCCGCAGCAGCGTGGGCGACACGTAGTCGATGCCCGACACCAGCCCGCCCGCGATGGAGGGGGCGGCGCCCAGCACGATGACGAACATGATCGCCGACTCGCTGATGCCGTACAGCAGCATCGCGAACGGGAACCAGACGATCGACGGCATGGTCTGGAGTCCGGTGATGAGCGACCCGATCGCCGTCCGCAGCGGCGTGAACCGCGACACCGCCAGCCCGATGACCACGCCCACGACCAGTGCCAGCGCGAACCCCGTCAGGGCCCGGCGCATGGTCACCTGCACCGCCACCCAGAACTCGGGGGTGGTGATCTCCTGGACCAGGGTGGGCAGCACCTTGTCGGGGCCGGGGAACACGAAATCGCTGCGCCACCCCGACCACACGACGGCCTGCCAGGCCGCCAGCACCAGGATGACGGCGACGAGCTTGGGCCAGGTGCCCGACCACACCTTGCGGACGGTCTCCCCGAATCCGCGTTCGGCGACCCCCCGCTTGGGCTGGAGTTCGAGGGCGTCGAGCCCGTGGACCTCGCGGTCCCGGTCCCTCACGTCGGCTTCAGGCATGGCGGGAGACCTC
Organism: Nocardiopsis sp. N85; assembly: GCF_028882275.1. Lineage (GTDB taxonomy): Bacteria > Actinomycetota > Actinomycetes > Streptosporangiales > Streptosporangiaceae > Nocardiopsis > Nocardiopsis lambiniae. The sequence goes on along the minus strand of NZ_JARBUT010000001.1, from coordinate 848,637 downwards.
CTGGCGGAGCCGGTCGGTGATGACGGCGGCCTGGGTCGCGATGAGGGCGGAGTCGATGCGGCGGGGGCGCTCGCCCTCCACCGGGAACTCGTCGATGACCCGGCCGGGGCGGCTGGACAGCAGCACGACCCGGTCGCCCAGGCGCACGGCCTCGCGCACGTTGTGGGTGACGAAGAGGACGGTCAGTCCCTTCTCCTGCCAGATCCGCTCCAGCTCGTCGTGGAGGATGTCGCGGGTCATGGCGTCCAGGGCGCCGAAGGGCTCGTCCATGAGCAGCACGTCGGCGTCCTGGGCCAGGGCGCGGGCCAGGGCGACGCGCTGGCGCATGCCGCCGGACAGCTCGTGGGGCTGCTTGCGCTCGAACCCGGTCAGGCGCACCAGGTCGAGGAGTTCGCCGACCCTCCTCCTGCGTTCGGCCTTGGGCACCTTGTTGACCTTCATCGGCACCTCGATGTTGGCGCCGACGCTCAGCCACGGGAACAGCGCGGCCTCCTGGAACATCATGGCGACACGGTGCCCGCCGACGTCCACGGCCCCGGTGGTGGGTCCGTCGAGTCCGGCGACGAGGGAGAGCAGGGTGCTCTTGCCGCAGCCGGAGGCGCCCACGATGGCCAGGAACTCCCCCGTGCCGACGGTGACCGACATTCCGTCGATGGCGGTCACGGCCCCCTTGCCGTGGCCGAACACCTTGGAGATGTCGGCGATCTCGACGGCGGTGGTCCGCCGGGGCGTGTCGGTGATGGTGGTCATTGGGCCCCTACCCTTCCAGCCCGGCGACGCGCTCGCGGCCGTCCTCGGCGAGGAGGGCGTTGAGCGGGTCCAGGGCGTAGATTCCGGTCAGGTCGACGGGTTCGAGCAGTCCGATGGCCTCGGCTCTGTCGGCTCCGACGAGCAGTGAGTGCGCGGCGGGATCGACGGTGAACGTGATGTTGTCGAGCCCCGCGGCGGTGAGGTCGGGGTCGGGCGCGCCCCCGGTGAGCGTTTCCAGGTGGGCGGAGACGGACCGCAGCGCGGTGTCCGGGTCGGCCTCGACCAGGTCGACCGCTTCGACGTGTCCGCGCAGCAGATCCTCGACCCGTTCGGGGTGATCGCGCAGGAGGGCGGCGGAGACGACCAGGTGGGTGGTGACGAACTCGCCGCCGGGCCACAGGTCGGCCTCGTCGACCAGCAGGTGGGCGTCGTCCTCGGCCAGCAGGCGACCGAGGTAGGGCTCGGGGACCCAGGCGCCGTCGATCTCGCCGATCGCGAAGGCGTCGACGGTCTCGGGGTTGGCCTGGGGGACGATGGACAGGTCTCCGCCGCCGGCGGTGTCGACCTCCCAGCCCTGTTCCCGGACGAACCAGCGCAGCGCCACGTCCTGGGTACCGCCGAGTTGCGGGGTGGCCAGGGTGGTGCCGACCAGGTCCTCGACGGCGGTGATGTCGTCCCGGACCACGAGCCCGGTGCCGCGGGTGGCGGCGCCGGCGACGATGTGCAGGGCCCGCCCCTCGGACTGGAACCAGCCGTTGACGGCGGGGCTGGGGCCCAGGTAGGCGGCGTCGATCTCGCCGGAGAACAGGGCGTTGATCGCGTCGGGGCCGCCGTTGAAGGTGCGGGTGTCGAACGCGGTGTCGCCCAGGGCCTCGGCGAAGATCCCGTTCTCCACCCCCACCAGGGCGGGGGCGTGGGTGAGGTTGGGGAAGTAGCCCAGGGTCAGCGTGTCGTCCTCCGCCGCGTCGGCGGCGCACCCGGTGACGGCGAGTGCCAGGCCCAGGACCAGGGCCGCCGGGGCGATCCGCTTCGGTGGGGAGGGCACACACATGGGAGGGGACCCTTTCGAGCGCGGTCTGAGGACGATGGAAACTCTACTTAATAAGTAGGATTTGTGAAAGTCAGCGCGCCACCCCGGGTCGGCGGCGGGATCCCGGGGGCCGGCCCACCTCACCGACCCCCGAGAGGCACCGTGGGGAAAAGCGCAGTTCAGGACGTCGCACGGCCGCGAATCCCCACCTCGGGGCCCGTCGGAGCCCCACGCGGACACCGATGGTGATCCAGGTCACCCCGCACGGCGCGCCGGTCGGCGGAATCACCCGGACCCCGCCGACCGCCCCGCCGGGGTCAGAAACCGGCGACCTCGTCGCGCCCCCGTTCGGCCAGCAGTCCGTTGAGCGGGTCGAGCGCGTAGACGCCCTCCAGGTCGACCGGGTCCAGCAGACCGACCGCCTCGGCGTGCTCGGCGCCGCCGCGCAGGGACCCGGAGATCGGGTCGACGGTGAACGTCACGTTCTCGAAGGCCGAGGCGACCACCTCGGGGTCGAGTCGGCCTCCGGTCAGCCCCTCCAGGTGGGCGATGGCCACCTCCTGGGCCTCCTCGGAGTCCTCGTTGATCCGGTCGATCGTCTCGATGTGCCCGCGCAGCAGGTCCTCGACCGCCCCGGGGTCCTCCTCCAGGAGTTCGGCCCGGACGACGAGGTGCGTGGTGACGAACTCGCCGCCGGTCTCGGGCCACAGGTCGGCCTCGTCCACCAGAAGGCGACCGTCGCCCTCCTTGATCAACCGGCTCAGGTGGGGCTCGGGGACCCACGCGCCGTCGATCTCGCCGAGCAGGAAGGCGTCGATGATCTCGGCGTTGTCCTGCGGCAGGACCGACAGGTCGCCACCGCCCTCGGTGTCGACCTCCCAGCCCTGTTCCCGGGCGAACCAGCGCAGCGCCACGTCCTGGGTGTTGCCGAGCTGGGGCGTGGAGAGTGTGGTGCCGGGCAGGTCGTCGACGCCGTCGATGCCCTCGCGGACCACCAGGCCGGCACCGCCCGAGGTCGAGCCGGCGATGATGCGCAGCGCGGTCCCGTCGGACTGCGACCAACCGTTGACGGCCGGGCTGGGACCGATGAAGGTGGCGTCGACCTCACCGGCGAACAGGGCGTTGATCGCGTCCGGTCCGGCGTTGAAGGTCTGGGTCCGGAGTTCGACGTCGCCCAGGGCCTCGGCGAAGATCCCGTTCTCCACCCCCACCAGGGCGGGGGCGTGGGTGAGGTTCGGGAAGTAGCCCAGGGTCAGCGTGTCGACGCCATCGCCGGCTCCACCGCCGTCGCCCGCCGATCCCCCGCACGCGACCAGGCCCAGCGTCAGGGCCACGGCGACGGTGGGGAGCACGGTGCGTTTGCTCATCTCGGGTTCCTCTTCACGATGCAGGGGGAGGTCGGAGCGACAGAAAAACTATACTTAATAGGTAGGATTTATGGGAATATGGCAAATAGTGATCCAGATCACATAAATCGGGGCGTTCGGGGGATCCCTTCCGTTCGGCCCCTCGCCGGGCGCGCGAGGAGCCCCGAAGGCCACGGGCCGCGCCCCCGCACGGACCGGGGGGACGCCGAAGGGCGGCGGGGCCGAGGCCCCACCGCCCTCACGGTGTGCGTGTGTTCCGCGCGCCCCCGAACGACGGAGCCGGATGTGGCGCGGAGTCCCCTGGACGCGGTGACTACTCCGCGGCGGTCTCGATGACCTCGCCGTCGGCGTCCACGGCCAGGACGACGCCCTTCCAGGACTCCTTGACGAACTCCAGGACGCGCTCGTCGTGCAGCAGCTCGGCGAGCAGTCGGACCCGCTCGTCGTCGGCGTTCTCCTCCAGGGCCACCAGGCCGTTGGCGTAGGCCTCGACGTAGTCGTCGCCCTCGGGCTCCCAGGCCAGAACGTTGCTCTCCGTCGGCAGGTCGGCCTCGATGGCGTAGTTGCCGTTGACGACGGCCGCGTCGACGTCGGCGATGGCGCGCGGCAGCTGCGCGGCCTCCAGCGGCGTGACGGTGATGTCCTTGGGGTTGTCGGTGATGTCCTTCTCGGTGGCCAGCCCGCCGGCCTCCGGGTCGACCTCGATGAGGCCCTCGGTCTGGAGGATCCCCAGGGCGCGGTTGAGGTTGGCCGGGTCGTTGGGGACGGCGATCTCGGCGCCCTCGGGCAGGTCGGCGATGTTCTCGACGCTCTCGGAGTACAGGCCGAGTCGCTCGATGTGCACGTCGGTGATGTACGCGAAGTCGGCGTCCGGGCCGTTGGCCGCCCACTCGTTCAGGTAGGTGCGGTGCTGGAAGTAGTTGGCGTCCAGCTCGCCCTCGACCAACAGGGTGTTGGGGGTGTTGTAGTCGGAGATCTCCACGATCTCCAGCTCCAGCCCGGCCTCCTCGGCGAGGTTCTCGTCGATGAAGGCGAGGATGTCACCGTGCGGCACGGGGCTGACGCCCACTCGCAGCACCTCGCCCGCGCCCTCTCCCCCGGCCTGCTGCTCGCTGGGGGCGCCGCAGGCGGTGAGCGCCAGGGTGACGGCGGCGGCACCGATGACGGCTGAGGTCGTGCGCATGTGTGCTCCTTCGTGATCGTGAGGGTGGAGGATCGCGGGGGGCTCCTCGGCTCCGGTGGGACCCACCGGGCCTCGGAAGGGATCGACGTGCCCGGTAGGACATCCGATGACCTGACCAAAGACTACCCAACCTGCTTGGTAGGAAATACGCCTTTCCCGTTCCCGTGACACGTGGCATCGGCCACACGGGGCCGGACCGGAGGGCGCGCACGCGGGCGCGCGTCGGCGCCGACCCGCGACGGGGACCGTGGCGGAGAACGGGGCGACCCGGGTCCGGGGCGTCGCACGGGGGGATCCGGAGAGGTCAGCCCCGGGAGTCGACGACCGGGAGCCCCTGGGCCCGCCAGGCCCGGAAACCGCCGATGAGGTCGGTGGCCCGGCTCAGGCCCAGCTCCTGGAGCTGGACGGCGGCCAGGCTGGAGGCGTATCCCTCGTTGCAGAACAGCACGATGCGCAGGTCGACGGAGTCGGCCTCGGGGACCCGGTCCGGACTGGTGGGGTCCAGTCGCCATTCCAGGACGTTGCGGTCGATGACCAGGGCTCCGGGGATCTCCCCCTCGGCCATCCGGTCGACCACGGGTCGGGTGTCCACGAGCAGGGCGCCGTTCTCCCGGGCGGCCAGCGCCTCGGTGGGCGAGAGCCGCTCCAGGCGGGCGCGCCTGCTGCCGAGGAGGCGTTCGATGGCGCTCATCGGCCGACCTCCTCGCGGGTCGGCACGTCGTCCAGGGTGGGGACGTCCGGCTCGGGGTCGGTGGTGAGGACGCTGCCGGTACGGCGCAGCGCGCCGTCGCCGCCGACCTCGTAGTAGTGCATGGCGGTCAGCGGCGGGGAGTAGGCGTGCACGCTGACGGCGGGCGCGTCGGAGGCGTTGACGACGTCGTGGACGTGGCCGAGCGGGAAGCGACCGCCCTCGCCGTCGGCCAGGGTGCGCTCGCGCAGTTCGCCGGCCCAGTAACGCTCGACGAGTTCACCGGTGACGACGGTGAGCGAGCCCAGGGAGCCCGCGTGGTCGTGCAGGCGCGTCGACTGCTCGGGGGTCCAGGAGATGAGCCAGACGTCGGTGTGGTCGTCGGCGTGCAGGCGCACCGACCAGCGGTCCTCCGCGTCGAAGTGGATCTCGTGGAGCCCCTGGCGGACCTCTTCGGCCACCTCTGCGGCCAGTGCGGCCAGGCGGTCCGGGGTGAGCGGGGTCGGGGCGGTGGTGACGGTGGCGTCGACGGTCATGGTCTTCTTCTTCGCTGCCGTGGTGGTCCGGGACGTGGCGGGGTGCGACCGGCGTCCGGCCGGTCGCTCACCGACAGCGCTCGTCGAAGGTGAACGTTCTCCGCCGGACCGGGAGGCGTGCCGAGGTGCCGACTGTCATGCATCAGAGTAAACCATATTCCCTACATGTTTAGTGGGTAGATGCCCCGGACCCCGGGGGTCGCACACGCCACATCCCCCGTGGGCCGACCGGGGACCCGCCACCGTGCCCCCCATCGAGGCCGCCGGCGACCGACCCCGCCCGGAGCCCGTGACAGAACGGGCGACGCGGACTAAGTTCGTTGGGGACCTCGACTAATCCCCTCACCGTGGAGTACACCGATGCCCCTCGTGGCCGGAATCGACAGTTCGACCCAGTCCTGCAAGATCGTCGTCTGTGACGCCGACGACGGGAGCGTGGTGCGCGAGGCCCGCGCGCCCCACCCCGACGGCACCGAGGTCCACCCGCGCGCCTGGTGGGCGGCGCTGGAGGAGGCCTCCTCGGGGCTGCTCGACGGGGTGGCGGCGATCGCCGTCGCCGGACAGCAGCACGGCATGGTCGCCGTGGACGACGACGGCGCGGTGGTGCGCGAGGCGCTGCTGTGGAACGACACCCGCTCGGCCGACGCGGCGAACGACCTCATCGCGGAACTGGGCGGGGCCGGGGCCTGGGCGGAGGCCGTGGACAACGTCCCCGGCGCCTCGCTGACGGTGTCCAAGCTGCGCTGGTTCGCCGAGCACGAACCGGAGACGGCGGCCCGGGTCACCGGGGTGATGCTGCCCCACGACTGGCTCACCTGGCGGCTGGCCGGCGGCGAGGACGGGCCGGTCACCGACCGGGGCGACGCCTCCGGTACCGGGTACTGGTCGGCGAGCGGCGGGGAGTACCGCACGGACCTGCTGAAGCGGGCGTTCGGACGGGAACCGCGCACGCCCCGGGTGGCCGCCCCGGCCGAGATCGTGGGGCGCACCCGGGAGGGCGCGGCGATCGCGCCGGGCACCGGGGACAACATGGGCGCGGCCCTGGGCCTGGGGCTGCGGCCGGGCGACGCGGTGCTCTCGCTGGGCACCAGCGGCACGGTGTTCGCAGTGAGCGACACCCCGGTGCGCGACGCGTCGGGGATCGTGTGCGGGTTCGCCGACGCCACCGGGCGGTACCTGCCGCTCGTGTGCACGTTGAACGCCGCCCGGGTGCTGACGGCGACCGCCGCGATGCTGGACACCGACCTGGCCGGGCTGGACGCGCTCGCGTTGACGGCGGAGCCGGGTGCGGACGGGCTGGTGATGCTGCCCTACCTGGACGGTGAGCGCACCCCGGCGCTGCCCACCGCGACCGGTTCGCTGCACGGACTGCGGCGGGAGAACATGACGCCGGCGAACCTGGCGCGGGCGGCCGTGGAGGGGATGCTGTGCGGGCTGGCCGACGGGCTGTCGGCGCTGACCGACCACGGTGTGCCGGTGCGCCGGGTGCTACTGGTCGGGGGCGCGGCCCGGTCGGCGGCGGTGCGGGCGGTCGCGACGACCGTGCTGGACGTGCCCTTGGTGGTACCGCCGCCCGCCGAGTACGTGGCGCTCGGCGCCGCCCGCCAGGCGGCCTGGGCGCTGGCGGGCACCGCCGAGCCGCCGACGTGGGGGGTGAGCGGGACGGAGGTGCGGGCCGCCCCGGTGCCCGCCCCGCACGTGCGCGAACGCTACGCCGAGACCCGCCGGGCGGCCCACGGCGTCTGACCCGGATCCCCTCCCGGTTCGCACCGGCCATCGGCCGGGGCGACGTGCTCCTGGAGGGCGGTGCGCTCGGGCGGCACCACCCCCCGAGGCGGTGCGCCGCCGGCCTGGCCGACCGCCCGTCGGTCGCCTCGGCGCCGACCGACGCCCGGAATCCGGAGCGGCCGGCGGATCTGCTCCCGGTCGGTTCCCTGGTGCCGGACGCCGACTCCGCCGCCCCGCCGACCGAGGCCCACGACGGCCGGCCCCCGAGCACCCGGGACGGGGCGCGGCCCGGTGCCACGACCGCCGCCGGGGCCGGACCGCCGGGGGCACGCGGGCGACCCCGTCCGAGTCCCGGGACGCTCCGTACCGGGAAGGGGCGGGGACGACGAGGACGGGGCGCGCCCGTGGTGGGCGCGCCCCGTCCTCGTTCCCGGGGTCCGTGGTCAGGCGGCGGAGGTACCGCTCTCGCGGATGCGGTCCCGGATCCACTCCCCCGCGGGCTTGAGCGCGTTCCAGGATCCGGCGTCGCACGAGCCGGTCCGAAAGACCGCGCCGGAGCGGAAGTCGTCGGAGAAGTTCCAGTTGACCCAGCTGATCCCCTCCTCCTCCATGAGGTCGAGGTAGGCCTGGGCGGAGGCGAAGTCGTCGGGGCCGTCGCCGGTGTACTCCTGGGTGCCGAACTCGGTGACGAACAGCGGCAGCTCCCGCGCGGCGGACCGGAAGCCCTCCCGGTGGAAGGAGGTGTGCGAGGCCGCGTAGAAGTGGAAGACGTACATGATGTTGTCGGCGTCGACCGGGTCCGCGGTGATCTCGGTGTGGTCGGAGCCCTCCGACAACCCCAGGGAGGACCAGCCGCGGGTGCCGACCAGCACGACCGCCTCGGGGTCCTCGGCCCGGATCACCGGGATGACCTGTTCGGCGTAGCCCTTGATGGAGGACCAGGGCACGCCGCTGGGCTCGTTGGCGATCTCGTAGAGGACGTTGTCCTTGTCGGCGTGCGCGTCGGCGATCTCGGCGAAGAAGGTGCGGGCCCGGTCGAGGTTGTGGTTCGGGTCTCCCGGGCTGAGCATGTGCCAGTCGACGATGACGTACATGCCGCGTTCGGTGGCCTCTTCGATGAGTTCGTGGACCCGGTCGGTGAACCGGCGCGGGTCGGTCTCGTAGCCGCCCTCCTGGATGTACATCGACACGCGCAGGACGTCGGCCTGCCAGTCGTAGGCCAGGGTGTCCAGGGAGGAGTCGGTGAGGCAGTGGTCGAACCATTGCAGGCCGTGGGAGCTCATGCCGGTGAGCCGGACCCGCCGGCCGTCCTCGTCGCAGAGCTTGAGACCGCACACCTGGAGTCGTCCGTGCTCTCCGACGGGGGTCGCGGCGGCGGGGGCGGGGTCCGCGGCGGCGGTGAGGTCGGTGGCGGCGGGGCCGCGCGCGACGCTCATGACGGCCGCGGTGAGGGCCAGGCCGAGGAGCAGGATCGCGGCCTTGGCCGTGCGGCCGGCCTGGGGACTCGGGGCATGGGCATGGTGGGGCACGGCGTCCTCCGGCGGGGATGGCGGCCCGATGCGACCGGGGCCGGGGCCGCACCGAACCAGAAGGAATCCTTCCTGTTCCGGAAACCTAGAACGCCGTCACGTTCGGGTCAATCCCCCTTACCGAACGAATTCACCGCAGATGGCACCCGCCCCGGCGGGCGCTCCCGCACCACCGACGGGGCACCGGGGCGGCCGGGGCGCGCTCGCGGACGCCCCGGCGCGGGTCAGACCGGCGCGGGTTCGGGCTCGGGCTCGGGGCCGGGCGGCTCGGGGAGGGGACCGGGACCCGGAGGCTCGGGATCCGGCCCCGGCCGAGGCGGTCCGGGCGGGGGCGCGGGGACGGGCGGAAACGGGTCCGGGGGCATGGGCCGCTCGGGTACCGGGTCGGGATAGCGCGATCGATGCGGGCTCACCGTGTGCATGTCTTCTCCGTGCTGTCGGGAGGGCGGCGCGACCGCGCGCGCCACCCCATGGGTTCGGCCCCGGAACCGGGGCGGTGGTGCGTTCGCGCGCCGGGGGACCCTCCCGGTCCTCGCCGACGCGGCCGCGGCCCGTGCGACGACCGCCGGACGGCGGGTCATCGGCGCGATGCCGGGCGGTCCTGGTGGAGACGCCGCCTGGCGCGTTCGTTGAGCACCGTCGGTGCCTTGATCAGCGTGTTCAACGCCCCGTGGTCGGCTTGCGCGCCCTTGCGCTCCTCCGGGTGGGCCGGGGCCGCGGGCAGTACGGCCGCCATGAGACGGGTCACCCCTTGGACGAAGGCCGGGGAGATCCCCCGGGCCAGGACGACCAGGCGGGCCAACGGGGTGAGGACCACGTGGCCCCGCCCTCGCGCGGCGGCCTCCACGATGCGGGCGGCGGCGCGCTCGGCGCCCACCGACACCAGCGGCAGCCCCGCGCCGAGGGAGAACCACGCGTACTCGCGCTCGGGGCGGCCGACGAACACGGCGGCCCGGTGGGAGCCCGTGCGCATGAGCCCCGGCACCACCGTGGTGACGCCGACGCCCGTGCGCGCCACCTCGGCGGCCAGCCCTTCGGAGAGCGCCACCTCGGCGAACTTCGCGCAACTGTAGGGCAGGAGGTGGGGCACGCTCAGATGACCGCCGATGGAGGTGATGGTGACCAGCCGGCCGCCGCTGTGCCGCAGCGGTTCCAGCGCGGCCAGGGAGACCCGCAGGGGCGCCCAGAACATCGTGTCCATCGCCTCGCGGAAATGGCGTTCGGAGAACACCTCGTAGGGGCCGACCTGGATGATGCCGGCGTTGTTCACCACGAAGTCCAGGCGGCCGAGGTGTTCGACGGCGCGTCCGACCAGCGCTCGGGCCTGTTCGGGGTCCGTGAGGTCGCACCGTTCGCCGTGGGCGGTGACACCCCGCCCACGCAGGTCCTCGACGGCCCGGTCCACCTCCTCGACGTCGCGGGCGCAGACGACCACGGAGGCACCGCGCGCGCCGAACTCCCGGGCCAGTTGCAGTCCGAGTCCTCGGGAACCGCCGGTGATCAGCGCGGTGCGTCCGACCAGCCCGGGTTCGTGCCCCGACCGGGCCCGACGGCCCGCGAGGGCGGTGCCCCCGGCGAGGGCGGCCGCGGCTGCGCCGAGGGCGACCGCGCGGAGCGGGTGCGCCGGGCCGCGTCGCGCGGGGCCGGCCCTCCGTCTCCGGCCCGCCCTGGTCGGGGTCGGGATCGAGGACGTTCTTTCTCGGGTCATGCGCATCCTCCGTCCGTCACGACCTCCGGCACGGGACGCCGTCCCTCCCGCGGGTCCGCCCCCCGGTCGGTCCGCCGGTCCGCCCCGAAGGGCGTGGGAGTACGGCTACCCGGCGTCACGCGGCGGAAACCGCGAGCGGGAACATATGGGCGAACCCATGCCCCGGGTTGGTCGGCGGGCCGAGCACGACACGACTGCCCTCGAAAGGCCGCCGGTCGGGTGCGGGGCGTCGTCGAGGAAGGGCCGTCCGCAGGGTTCGAGCCACGGGCACGGAAAGGCCTACCGCCGGGTCCGGGACGCCGTCACGGAAGGGCCCCGGATCGACGGGCGCCGTCCCCGTGCCCCGTGGTGTTCGGTGCTCGCGGAACTCGAAGCGCATCGCGCCCCGGGGACCGGGGTGCCGCGTCGTCCACGGGCATCCGGGGCTCCAGCGGCCTCTCGCGTCCTCCCTCGTACTCCGCGAGGCGATCTTCCAGCAACTCCATCACGTCGGCGCGGTCCTCATGGCTGCGCTCGTAACCGATCAGCTCCCGTACGCGCTCGGCGTCCAAGGAGCGGACCCGCCGTTCCAGCTCTCCGAGGGAGAGCCCTTCGTAGCCCTCCAGCGGAGGAAAGATCCGATGCATGTCCACCGACTCCCCGGTCGACCCCACGGGTCCGGCCACTCGGAGCGGCCGCAGGGGGAACGCGGGTGGCCGACCTTGGAGGGATGCCTCCCCCTCCAAGCCCGAAGACGTCGATATGAGTTCACTCCGTACGAAAACGGAGGTCAAGGGCGAGAAGAAGCCCTCCTGCGGTTGGTCGGGCAACGCCGCACGCAACGTTCTTCACCCGGACCGGATCGACCACATCGTGGAGGTGCCGGCGGCCGGGAGGGCGGGCGTCGGGCGCGCACGACGCGTCAAGCCCGCCACCGCCGCCCTCCCGGACAGGCCCGCCGGGAGGACGGGAGAGCCGGACCCGGCCACCCTCGACGACCGCGCGTTCGTTGAGCCGCCGGCCACCGTCGGAGTCACCCCGGACGGTCCCGGCGGTCCCGGCGGTCCCGGCGGTCCCGGCGGTCCCGGCGGTGAACACCCTCCTCGACGGCCTGGCCCCCGCCACCCGCGACGCCCCGCTCGTGCGCTTCCCGTCCGCCCTCCACTCCCCCACAAGGGCCGGCCTCTCCGGCCTGCACGAACGCCCGGACGCGGAAACCGACTCTTCCTCCGATATCAATCCGTTATCGGCGATTGGGTCGGCGACCTTCGGGTAGTGGTCGTCCCACGGTCCCAGGACCGGACGCCCCCTCGCGAGGAGCCGGCGACCATGAAACGAACAGAAAGATGACCATGAAGCGGAAGAACGTGTTCGTCCTCGGACTGGACGACCACAATCATGAGATCCTCCGCCGGACCCCCACCGGCAGCCAATGCGACTTCCACGCCTTGTCGACGCTGGAAGACCTCCGCTCCGAGCGGCTGGACATCGAGAAGATCATCGCCGACGCCGAACGGACCCTGAACGAGTTCGACGGGACCGTCGACGCCATCGTGGGCTACTGGGACTTCCCCGTGACCCTCCTGGTGCCGATCCTGTGCGCTCCGCGGGGCCTGCCCTCCGCCACCCTCGAATCCGTCGTCCGATGCGAGCACAAGTACTGGAGCCGCCTGCTCCAGAGCGAGGTCGTCGACGAGTACCCCGCCTTCTCCCTCGTGGACCTGAACGACCCCACCCCTCCCACCGAGCCCGGCTATCCCTTCTGGCTCAAGCCCGTGAAGTCCGCCTCCTCCGAACTCGCCTTCCGGATCGAGAACGACAAGGACTTCGACGAGGCGATCGAGTCGCTGCGCGAGGGCGTCGGCAAGATGGGACGTCCCTTCGAGCAGATCCTCCAGCGCATCGACCTGCCGTCCGAGATCGCCGAGGCCGGCGGCAACTCCTGCCTGGCCGAAGGCGCGCTCCACGGACTCCAGGCGGCCGTCGAGGGGTACACGTACAACGGCGAGGCCGTCGTCTACGCCACCCTCGACTCGGTCGACTACCCCGGAAGCTCGGTGTTCCTGCGCCACCAGTACCCCTCCACCCTTCCCGAGGGGGTGCGGCGACGCATGGCGTCGGTGGCCACCCGGGTGATGGAGAAGCTGGGACTGGACGACTCGCTGTTCAGCGTCGAGTTCTTCTACGACCCCGTGGAGGACGACCTGCGGGTCCTGGAGGTCAACCCCCGCCACTCGCAGACGCACGCGCCGCTGTTCGAGCTGGTCGACGGTGCCGCCGACCACGAGCGCATGCTCCGACTCGGCCTCGGTGAGGCGCCCGTCCTGCCCGAGGGGATCTCGGGAGAGTACCCCGTGGCCGCCGAGTGGTACCTGCGCCGGTTCTCCGACGGCTTCGTGAGCCGTGTGCCCACGCCGGAGGAGATCGCGTTGGTGGAGAAGACCGTCCCCGGGGTGCGGATCCGGGTGATCCCCCGCGAAGGACTGCGGCTCTCCGAACTGTGGGCCCAGGACAGCTACAGCTACGAGCTGGCCAAGATCGTCATCGGCGGGGCCGACGAGAACGAGATGCTCGCCAAGTACGAGCGATGCGTGGAGGAACTGACCTTCGAGTTCGAGGAGTCGCCCGCCGCCGACGAACGCTGAGGACATCGACGAAAGGAGCTTCGATGCGGGTGGTCGAAACCCTGCCGTACGAGATCCGAACGGAAGAACACTTCTGGATACCCATGTCCGACGGGGTGCGCCTGGCCGGACGCGCCTGGCTCCCGGTCTCCAGCGAGATCGGCCCGGTCCCGGCGGTCCTGGAGTACCTCCCCTACCGCAGGCGTGATCTCACCGCCGTGCGCGACTCGATGCACCACCCCTACATCGCCGGTCACGGCTACGCGTGCGTGCGCGTGGACCTGAGGGGGACCGGGGACTCCGAGGGCGTGCTCACCGACGAGTACCTGGAACGCGAGCAGCAGGACGCCGAGGAGGTCCTGGCCTGGCTGGCCGAACAGCCCTGGTGCGACGGCACGACCGGCATGATCGGCCTGTCCTGGGGCGGGTTCGCCGCGCTCCAGGTGGCGGCCCGCCGGCCGCCGAGCCTGGGCGCCATCGTCATCACGTCCTTCACCGACGACCGCTACGACGACGACTTCCACTACATGGGCGGCTGTCTGCTGTCGGACAACCTCGCCGAGGCCGGGACCACGTTCGCGGCCGGCACCTGCCCGCCCGACCCCATGACCACGGGCGACCGGTGGCGGGACATGTGGCTCGAACGGTTGGAGGCCAACCGCCCCTGGGTCCTGGAATGGCTGCGCCACCAACGCAGGGACGAATACTGGCGGCACGCCTCGGTGGGCGAGGACCCCGAACGGGTGGAGTGCCCCGTGCTGGCCGCCAGCGGCTGGGCGGACGGCTACTCCAACGCGGTCCTGCGCGTCCTGGAGAACCTCCGGGTCCCGCGCCGGGGCCTCATCGGCCCCTGGTCGCACCGCTACCCCCACATGGGCCGCCCCGGACCGGCCATCGGCTACCTCCAAGAGGTGGTGCGCTGGCTGGACCACTGGCTCAAGGGGGTGGAGAACGGCGTGGACGAGGGGCCCTCCCTGTGGGCCTGGATGCAGGACAGCGTCCGCCCCGCCACCTCCTACGAGGAACGGCCCGGCCGATGGGTGCGCGAGGACCGGTGGCCCTCCCCCGGGATCGAGCGCACCGGGCTCGGGCTGGGGGCGTACCGGCTGCTCACCTCCGACGAACTCACCCCGAACGGGAATGAGGTGCCCAGAGGGCCGCTGAGCGTGTCCTCACCCCTGACCGTCGGCCAGTTCGCGGGCAAGTGGGCCTCCTACAACGCCCCGCCCGACCTGCCCTACGACCAGCGCGAGGAGGACGGGGGATCCCTCGTCTTCGAGACCGCCGTGCTGCGGGAACCCGTCGAGATCCTCGGTGCCGCCGAGGTGGAACTGGACGTGTCCGTCGACGAGCCCGTGGCGATGGTCGCGGCCCGACTGTGCGACGTCGCGCCCGACGGCGCCGCGACCCGCGTCACCTACGGCCTGCTCAACCTCACCCACCGGAACGGGCACGCGGAACCCGAACCGATGCCGCCCGGCGAACGCCAACGGGTACGGGTCGTCCTCAACGGGGTCGCGCAGGCGTTCCCCGCAGGCCATCGGATCCGACTGTCGGTGTCCACCTCGTACTGGCCGCTGGCCTGGCCGCCGCCGCGACCGTTCCTGTTGACCGTCCACCCCGAGAACAGCACCCTGACCCTGCCGGTCCGTCCCGTGCCCACCGGGGAGGAGCCGGACCCCCGGCCCTTCGAGGAGCCCGAGTCGACCCCGGAGATCGCGACCTCCCGGCATGAGACGCCCGAACACAGCTGGTCGGTGCACCGGGACATGGTGGACACCCGGTCGTCGCTGGAGATCGTCAAGGACGGGGGCATCCTGCACTTCGACGGCATCGACCTGGACGTGGGACGGCGCGCCTACGAGCACTACGAATCGGTGGCCGGCGACTTCACCTCGACCAAGGGCGAGTCCACCTGGACCATGCGGTTCGCGCGGGGGGACTGGCGCACCCGGACCGAGACACACACCTCGCTGGAGTGCACCGAGACCGTGTTCCGGGTCCACGCCACGCTCGACGCCTACGAGGACGAGGAGCGGATCTTCTCCCGTCAATGGACGGAGACGATCCCGCGCGACCTGCTGTGAACCCACCGGGCCGGGGCCGCCCGGGGCCGCCCCGGCCCGGACCGACCCGGACCGACCCGCACCACGATCACCGTTCACGTTCCGAGGGGGAAGACATGAACACGATCGAACAGATGGCACGCACCCACCCGAACGACCCCGAGGGGGTCGGGGAGAAGGTGCGGGCCTGCATCGAGGCGTGCGGCGAGTGCGCACAGGCCTGCACCCTGTGCGCGGACGCCTGTCTGGGCGAGGAGGGCGTGGCCGACCTCGTCGCGTGCGTCCGCTCGGACCTGGACTGCGCGGACCTGTGCGAGACCACCCACCGCCTGCTGTCCCGCCGCACCGCACGGGACAACGCACTCCTGAAGACGGTCCTGGAGGCCTGCGCCCAGGCCTGTCGCAGGTGCGGCAACGAATGCGAGCGGCACGCCGGACACCACGAGCACTGCCGGGTGTGCGCCGAGGTGTGCCGCCGCTGCGAGGACGCGTGCCGCGATCTCCTCGCGGCACTCTGAACGGCACGTCGAGGGCGGGAGGAACCCATGGAGACATCGGTGCCGGCCGGACCCCTGGGGGTCCTCGCGACCGTGGCGATCGCGGTCCTGGTGATCCTTTTCGTGATCTGGGTGATCCGCCGGGACACCATCCGCAAACAGCGGGCGGTGCGTTCGCCGGACTACTGGAAGGAGCGTCCGGACGGCCGCAGGTACCCGACCGGCTGGGATCAGAGCCCGGGCGCGGGCAGCGCCCGGAAGGAACCCGGGGAAGGACCGGCGGGCGACGACGGGCCGCCCCCGGAGGGAGGTGACCCCCCGACCAGGTGAGGGGACGAGAAGTCGGGCGGACGCGTAGCGGACCGGAGCCCGAGCGCGGGCATGTTCGCTCTCCGGGCTTCGGGGTAGTCGCCTCGTGCACGAACACGTGCGGAAGGTGAGGAAGACGATGGCCACGAACCGGGCACCCGCCCCGATGGAGATGATGCGCTTACTCCCGCTGCTGTCGACCCTGGTGGCCAGAGGGGTCATCATCCGCAGACCCCGGTGGGAGGCGGCGGCCGCCGCCCTCGAAACCGACCACAGGCTGAGTGCGCTCCTGCGGGAGTTGCGCGAACGACACGGCGACGGGCCGTTGCCGCTGAACATCGCGGGTCGACGGATGGCGATCGTGCTGGCGCCCGAGGACGTGCGCCGACTCCTGGAGGGGACACCGGACCCGTTCTCACCGGCGGGCCGGGAGAAACGGGGGGCACTGGCGCACTTCCAGCCGCACGGGGTCCTGGCGTCCGACTCGGACGCCCGCGAGCCCCGGCGGGAGGCCAACGAGCAGGCGCTGGCGACGGGACGGGTCCACCCCGACATCGACACCCTGTCCGCCCACGTCGAGGAGGAGGCCGAGGTCCTCCTCCACGCGCTCGGGGACGTGAACGCGCTGGACTGGCCGCGGTTCTCGGCGTCGTTCGACGCCCTGGCCCGGCGGGTGATCTTCGGTTCGTGGGCGGCCACGGACCACCTCACCACCGCCCTGCTGCGGCATCTGCGCTCTCGCGCCGACTGGTCCTACGCCATGCCGATCGACCGCAAGGCCCGCGAGGAGTTCCTGCACCGGGTCCGCGAGGGGATCGACCACGCCGAGCCGGGGAGCCTGGCCGCGCGACTCCCCGACGACGATCGGGTGCGGCCGGAGGACCAGGTCGCGCACTGGCTGTTCGCCTTCGACGCCACGGCCATCGCCTCGTTCCGCGCCTTGGCGTTGCTGAACGCGGAGAGCACGGACTTCGAGGGGATCGTGGCGGACCCGGCCCGGTTGGCGGCCACGGTCCAGGAGTCGGTGCGGTTGTGGCCGACCACGCTGGCCATCCTGCGGGAGGGCGTTCGGCCGACGGAGTGGCGGGGGATGACGTTCGAGGAGGGGACGGCGTTCGTGGTGGTGAGCTCGTACTTCCACCGCGACCCCCGGCTGCCGTACGCCGACGCGTTCACCCCGGAGATCTGGCTGGACGGACGCGCCGAGGCCGAACCGGGGCTCGTGCCGTTCAGCCACGGCCCCGCCGAGTGTCCGGGCCGGGACGTGGTGCTGGCGACGACGTCGCTGTTCCTGCGGGCCCTGACCCGGAGGGGGAAACCGACGCGCCTCGACGCCGCCCCGCTGGTGTCGGCGTACGTACCGGCGTTGCTGGACCACACCGCCCTGCGGTTCTCGCCCCAAGGGGCACCGTGAACGGAATCGGAGGGGCCCACCTCGGGTGAGCCCCCGACGCACGTGAGATGAGAGAGGTGACGAGGATGGAATGGGCATGGGTGATCGCCGCGGTTCTGCTGGTGGCGGTGGTCCTGTTGGTGATCTTCGTGGTCCGCCGCAACCTGGCGGACGATCGGAGGGTCCCCCGCTCCGATGAGCCGACCGAGGAACGGAGGAAGTACCCGACCGGTTGGAACCGGAGCACCGGCGAGTCGCTCAACCCGGACGACGAGGAAGGCCCGCCCGGCCAACGGGGCGGTGTCTGACCCGCACCGACGGTCCCCGCCCGGAAACGGGCGGGGACCGTTCCCGGATCGCCCGGACTCCGCCGAGGGCACCCCACGGGTGACGGAGCCCCTCCCGGGGGACCACCCCGCGTGCGCGGGGAGCACATCGGCTCGCACGCTCGACCGGTCGCCGGATCGGGACCATCCCCGCATGCGCGGGGAGCACTGAGGCGGGATTCCGAGGCCGACCTCAAGCGCGGGACCATCCCCGCGTGCGCGGGGAGCACCTGCCGACCCACGGGCAGGTGCGGTGCGCGGTGGGACCATCCCCGCATGCGCGGGGAGCACATCCCGGCGATCACCTGGGCCACCCGGACCCAGGGACCATCCCCGCATGCGCGGGGAGCACGACGTTCCACACCTGTCGAAACTGGTGGGACTGGGACCATCCCCGCATGCGCGGGGAGCACGGCACGTCCTGGGCGGCGAGGATCGCCATCAGGGGACCATCCCCGCATGCGCGGGGAGCACGGGCCGAAACGCCGCGCGAGAAGGCCGCCCCGGGGACCATCCCCGCATGCGCGGGGAGCACGATACGTCCCGCCATGGGTTCTAGCCCATGCCGGGACCATCCCCGCATGCGCGGGGAGCACGGCGCGGCTCCCAAGGAGGAGGAGGAGCGGGGGGGACCATCCCCGCATGCGCGGGGAGCACTCGGTGGCCCGTTCGACGGCTACCCCCTCCAGGGGACCATCCCCGCATGCGCGGGGAGCACGCCCTCGTCATCGTCGCTCTCCGCCTCGCCTGGGGACCATCCCCGCATGCGCGGGGAGCACAGCTCCGACGGCTTAGCGTCGATCTCAGAGCCGGGACCATCCCCGCATGCGCGGGGAGCACCAGACCGTGGTGAAGGCGGATGTGCCGGTGTGCGGACCATCCCCGCATGCGCGGGGAGCACATCTGCTCAAGCCCCGGGCCGGTCCCCCCCGGGGACCATCCCCGCATGCGCGGGGAGCACCGTCCGGGACCACCGATCTCCCCGTGCTGAACGGGACCATCCCCGCATGCGCGGGGAGCACCCATCCTGACCTGACTTCACTCCTCGGGCCCGGGGACCATCCCCGCATGCGCGGGGAGCACACGTCGCCGGGTATGTGGGTGGTGGTCGCCTGAGGACCATCCCCGCATGCGCGGGGAGCACCGTGCTGGGTGCGGTCGTCTCCGTAGGCCATGGGGACCATCCCCGCATGCGCGGGGAGCACCGTGCTGGGTGCGGTCGTCTCCGTAGGCCATGGGGACCATCCCCGCATGCGCGGGGAGCACCGTGCTGGGTGCGGTCGTCTCCGTAGGCCATGGGGACCATCCCCGCATGCGCGGGGAGCACGGGGTGGTGACGCGGGTGCCGGGGGTGAGGTCGGGACCATCCCCGCATGCGCGGGGAGCACGAACCCGGTCACGTCGTAGTCCTGACAGGGGTGGGACCATCCCCGCATGCGCGGGGAGCACGGCGAAGAGCTCACCACCCCAACGATCGCGGAGGGACCATCCCCGCATGCGCGGGGAGCACTCGTTGGTCTTCTGGCTACGGACGGCGGTGGCGGGACCATCCCCGCATGCGCGGGGAGCACCGGGGATGGCGTTACGCCACTGGTCAGGCATCGGGACCATCCCCGCATGCGCGGGGAGCACATCGCTGCCCGAGTGCTGGAGATCCCCATCCCGGGACCATCCCCGCATGCGCGGGGAGCACACCAGCCTCCTAGCCGTGCTGCTCACCGTCCTGGGACCATCCCCGCATGCGCGGGGAGCACTCTCGCCCGTGTCGACGTTGCTGACCACGGGCGGGACCATCCCCGCATGCGCGGGGAGCACATCCGCTGCCCCTGCCGATGGCGTAGGGACTCGGGACCATCCCCGCATGCGCGGGGAGCACTCCTCCCAGCCGGTCGCGGTGCGGGCTGAGCCGGGACCATCCCCGCATGCGCGGGGAGCACCACGCCTCTCCTCCCATCGCGCGGGTGGTGTCGGGACCATCCCCGCATGCGCGGGGAGCACAAGATGTTCCATTCCTTGGACGTGACACACGTGGGACCATCCCCGCATGCGCGGGGAGCACCCACACGCGCACGGTTTCCTCACGAAGCCCGAGGGACCATCCCCGCATGCGCGGGGAGCACGAGCCAGACGAGACGACGCGCTACCGAAATCTGGGACCATCCCCGCATGCGCGGGGAGCACAGTAAATGACCTGCGCGGATTCCAATGGAAACCAAGCGATTTTGCAACTTCTCGAAATTCAGACACCGAGAACAAAAAGCCCATATGACTCAAGTGCTGATCAGCGGCCGAACCTGCGGCGCTTCGAGGCCTTGCTCCAGCCCTTCTTCGGCGGAGTCACCGAAGGCGACGACGAGGCCTCGGACGGGCGGTTCATGAGGGTCAGTCCCTCATGCTCGACCGGCTCCCAGTGATGCTCGAAGGTCTTGAATCCGAACCCCTGCTCGGAATCGTTCGCGTACACCAGCAACGCCCGCCCCTGCCCCGCGTACTGCCGCACCTCCTCCCACAGGAGGTCACGCACCCGCCGGGACGGTCTCCCCACGAACACCCCCGAAGAGATCTCCAACAGCCACCGGGTCAGCAACCCCCGCAGCCCCTTCGGGCAGTTGGTCAGTACCAGAACCGTCACCACACGACCTCGTACTCATAGTTGTGTCCCGCCTCCAACAGCAGCCCTCGGTCACCGACGAGACCCACCTCGTCCTTCTCCTCCACGGCCGCTCCCGCATCCCCCAAGAGCAGCTCCTTCACGTCCTCCACGCAACGCTTCAGCAGCCCCTTCCTGTTGATGTGGTCCCGCAGCAGCCGACGGGTCACCCCGTCGACGTCCTCGTCCCCCTGCGCCGCCGCCTCGAAGGCCACCGGAATCCCGATCCCCACCTTGTAGAGATCCGCGATGTCCATGACGAACCCGCGCTCGTGACCCGAGTGCACGAACCCCAGAGCCGGGCTGCACCCCAACGCCGCCGTCACCGCGTGCGCCACCCCGTAGAAGCACTGCGCCGCAGAGGTGATCGCCTTGTTCGGCGTATCCGATCGGTCGTGGTCCCCCGGCACATAACGCCTTCCGTGCCAGGGCACCCCCGTTCGTTCCGCCTCCGCGCGGTAAGCGGCCTGAACACGCTTGCCCTCATGCCCGAGGAGCTGTCGGCGGCCGTACCGTTCGACGTCCAGGTCCGGGAACCGCTTCCGGTACATCGCCCGTGCCACGGCCAACCGTTTCTGCGGGTTGGCCCACTCCGTGGCCTGGGCCTCCACCAACCGCGACGACCGTGTCAGCGCCCGCCCCGCCGCGTAGAAGCGCACCCCGTACTCGCCCACCCACACGACGGTCGCCCCGCACTCCCCCAGCAGCTTCATCGCACCGTCGGTGACCCGGGTGCCCGGACCCAACAGCAGGGCCCCGATGGTCGCCGACGGCAGATGGCGCACGCCTTCGCCGTCCTGCGCCGTGATGGCGTTGTCCTCCCGATGCACCAGGCACTTCTCCAGGTACACGAACGAAATGCGCTCATCGACCCTCGTCAGTTCCCACGGCGTCGAGACCCCGCGCCGTCCCGCCGTGGCGGTCACCGCTGATCCCCCACCGGGGCAAGGGTCATCAGCCCGCACCCGTACGCCTTGGCCCGGCCGAGGCCGGAGGACAGCACCCGACGGAGCGCGTCGGGGTCGGTGACGGTGAGCCGCCCGTCGAAGGTCGCCCTGACGATCGGCACCCGCATCCGCTTCCCCTGGCGCTCCGAGCGGGGGTCGGGCTTGTCGAACCCCGCCGCGTTCCGGTCGTGCACGGTCAGCTCGTACTCGTCCTCACCCGGCAGCAGCCGCTGATCCGGGTTCTTGCGCACGATCGCGAACCCGCACGCGTCCTGCCGCTGCAACAACCACCCGGCCTGGTGGCGCGGGGTGACGTGCGCGGTGACCTTGGTGGGTTCCCCGTCCTTGCGCCGAATGCTGTGCACCGGGTTGGCGGTGAGCCGGAACCCCCACGTCTGCCCCTCGGCGAGCCGGTCGAGGAACCCCGCGTAGTCGTGGCTCTTCCACACCCGTTCCGGGTCGTCCAGGTCTTTCCATCCGGCCTGCCCGGCCAAATGGTCCATGAGTGGCCGGGTCGGGCTCACCACGTACAGGAACACCTCCGCCCGCGCGTTGCGGTCCACCCGCCACAGCACGCGCGGCCCGCCCGGCTCGGAGGGCAGCATCTCGGGAAAGCACCCCATCACGGCGGCGTGCAGGACCTGCGGTGAGGACAGCAGTCTGCGCCCTCCCGGGCTGTTGGTGTTGAAGCGGAATCGGGTGAGGTACATCAGTCTCCTCCCAGCGCGAGCAGGGGTTCGTGGTCGGGTGTCCGCTCGCGGCGCGCGTCCGGGTCGGGCACCCTCACCGCATCGGCGGTCACCGCGCGCATCGCGTAACGCCGGTGCGCGGGATCGAAGCTCACGGGGAGATCGCGCAGCAGATCCCCGTCCGTTCCCCCCTCGGCGTCCACCAGCGTGGTGAGTTCCACCTGCGACCGGTCACGCGAACGCCGCCGGTACCAGGGGGCGGCCTGCCACGGTTGCTCCCTCAGCACGTCCTCCACCCGGCCGGGCGAAGGCCGGCCCAGGTCCAGGGGCCGGGACGGCGGGCAGGAGCGCCGTCCCAGGTAGGGCAGGAACACCGGGGCCCGAACGGCGTCGTACAGGGCGTCGATCAGTTCCGGGTCGCCTTCGACCGCCGCGACGAACACCGCGTCCGCCAGGTAGAAGCGCTCCGACACCGGCATCGACACGTCGGTGACCAGGTGCCGGGCCGTCTGGTAGTCGCGCACCCGCACCCCGGGCTGGTCGACGCGCACCCCGAAACGGAGCGCCGCCAGGTCGGACGGGTCCGCGGTGCGCTCCCGCCCCAGGGCGGCGGCCAGCAGTCCGATCACCCCGCTCTTGGTGGGCGCGTTCTCCGTGGTGCGCCGGGCGAACCGGGACGCCGCCCCCCAGGACTGGAGCGGTCCCGCCAGGACGAGGGGCAGCACGCTCATGCGCCGGACACCTGCCGCCGGACGACCGCCTCGCCGACCTGCTCGACCAGTTCGGGAAGGGTGACGGAAGCGCCGACGTCGGCGAGCTTGGCGGTGCGCGTTCCCACGCGGACCACCCAGCTGTCCACGTCCTCGTCGGCCCCGTAGGCGCTCTCGACATCGCGGATGTGGTTCGCGAGGTTCTCGCAGGCCTCCCCGATGTAGCCCTTCTCGGCCTCGATGGGCTCCTCGAAGGCCCCGACGAAGCTGATCGGCCGCGACCCGCGCAGCTTGACGATCACCACGTCCGGGAGGGTGTGGTTGCCGAAGGTGTTGATCTTGCCGGTCGGCAACGACTCCACGAACCCGCGCACGAACGCCTGCACCGCGCGGCGCAGCGGCTCCGTGGCGGGTTCGTCCTCTCGCAGCCCCTCCCCCAGGTTCTTGCGCAGCAGGTCGACGTCGACGGCCGCGTAGCGGTAGAGGGTGGCGGAGTTGAACTCGACGGTGCCGATCATGCCCGCGCCGGGCTCGGAGTCCTCATTGCGGTCGTCGACGGCGGTGTAGTAGTCGGACTCGTTCTCCACCGCGTGGACGCTGATGGCGTGGGCCACCTGGGCGGCGGCGTCCACGTTGATGTCCGCGCCGTCGGCGACCATGCGGCCGAACAGGGCGATGTCCACCGAGTGGTGGGTGTCGGCGACGGACTTGGCGCGGGCCTTGGCGTCCTTGTCCTTGAGGAACGCCTTGATGTCCTCGCGCCCTTCGAGGGCCAGGGCGGCCAGGCCGTCGCGCTGGCGGGCGCTGAGGAACATGAGGTAGGAGGACTCCGGGGCGGGCTCCTTCTCACCCTTCTTCTTGGCGGCGTCGGCCTTGCGCTTGGGCACCTCGATCTTGGAGCCGGTGGCGACCTGCACGGTCTCGGCGGCGAGGGCGAGGGCCTCCTCCTGGGACACGTCGGGTTCGAGTGCGACGATGCGGGCGGCGACCAGCTCGGCGACGCGCTTGGTGCGGGTGCCCAGGTCCTGGGGGTCGAGGAGGGCGTCGAAGGCGAGGCGGGTGGCGCGCTTCCACGCCTGGCTGGAGACACGGGCCCGGCGGACACCGCCGTAGACGGCGGTCTTGGGGGTTCCGGTGTCGTCCCGGTTGAGGTTGCTGGGCGGCACGGTCTGCAACACGTGCACGTCGAGAATGGTGCGGCTCATGGTCGTCGGTTCCTCGTGGTCTCGTCGGTGTGGTGCTGTCGTGTTCCGCTCTGCCGCGCCGAGTGCGGGCAGGGGGCGCGGCGCGCGGAAGGCAGAGGGGATCTCGGGAGAGGCAGGGAGGGGGCGCGGTCCCGTCAGTCGTCCGTCGGGGCCGTCGCCGGTCCGGCCTCGCCCTCCCGATCGGCGGCCGGCGGGCGGTAGGACTGGAACCCGCGTCCCCACTCCGCGCGGACGCGAGCGGGCCCGGTCTTGAAGGCCCGGATCCGGTAGAGCTGGTCGGCGAGCAGGCCGTAGTCGAGGGGGACGTCGGAGGCGCGCAGAAGCTTGACGATGCCCCGGAGCCGGTCCAGGCGGACACCGTCGTCCAGCGCGCTCCCGGCCTGGACGAAGCGCTTGCGCAGGGGCTCGTCGATGGTGCCGCCCGGCATGAGGCGCCGCACCGCACCGCCCAGGTCGCGTCCGCGCTTGTGCATGCCCTGCTCCCGCTTGGACTGCTGGTGCAGGGCGTACAGGGTCAGGGCCTCGTGCGCGGCGGCCTCGGCGGCGTCGATGTGGGGGTGGCCCGGCGGGAACTTCTCGTAGAAGTCGTGGTCGAGGGTGAGGCCGAGCAGTTCGGGCACGGCGGTGAGGGATTTGCCCGCGCCCCGGCGCAGTTTGGCGAGGATCGCCACCGCCTCGGGCCGGTCCTTCATGTAGCCGCCCTGGATCGGGCGGATGCGCTCATCGACGAAGGCCCCGAGGTCGTGGAGGTCGTGGATGTACTCGGTGGTGGTCGTGGTGGTCACCGCTGTGTCTCCGTTGTCCGTTTCAGGCGTCGTCGCCGGGGCTGTTGGAGGGTTCGGGGGCGTCCGGGCCCGGATCCGGGTCCTCGGAGGTGGACAGGGGGAGCACCTTGCGCAGACCGGCACGGAACAGCAGGTCGGCTCGGGAGGTGTTGAGCCACAGGTCGCCCCGGGACGTGCTGACGACCCTGCCCTGCCAGGCGGCCTCTCCGCAGGCCCGGACCAGGTCGTCGCCGATCTCGGAGAGGATCCGGTACGCCCGGACCTGCCATCGTCGGCGCTGCTCCATGGGGTGGCCGGGGTCGTCCGACGGCTTCAGACCACGGAGCCAGGCGCGGAAGGGCTCGTCGAGTGCGTCGAACCCCTGGTCACGGGCGGCGCTCCGCGACGGATCGGTCTCCCTGCCCGCGGCCCGAGCGAGGTCGGTGGCCAGGTCGCCCAGGACGGTGACGGCGTTCTCGGCGTCCGTGACCGCGTCGACGGCCGTCCGCCCGAGCGCCCCGTCCCGTTCGCAGAGGAGGACGACCGGCATGGCGACGGCGTCGTCCACGATCTCGTCGATGACGGACTGCTGGGTGCCGTAGGCGACTCCGACGAGATGGACCCTGACCAGGGAGTCCTTGCTCAACGGCCCTTCCCACGCCAAGCGGGCGAACCAGTCGAGGATGCGGGGGATCACCTCGCCCGCCGCCTCGTTGCGCTGCTCTCGCCCCCGGGTCTCCCCGGTGACCAGCGCTCCCAGACCGCGCCAGGCGGCACGGGAGGGATCGTGGTCGCGAGGCAGGTAGACGATGGCCTCCTTGAGCTTCTTCTCCTGGGCGGGGCTGCGCCGCCAGGCGGTCATGGGCTCGCGTTGGTGCAGGTTGCGCGGGGTGAGCGGGTTCCCATAGGCGAGGAGGACACCGTTCACGGACGCGCCGTCGTGATGCAGGCGCAGGCGGCGGGCCTGCCAGGTGTAGAGATCCCGCAGGCCGTGCGGGCGGGCCGCGGCATCGGTCCCGGTGAGGGGTTCGGCGGTATCGGGGTCCAGGCGCCAGGCGGGCCGGTCCAGGTGGGGTTTGCGGTGCGACTTGCCGGTGTCGAAGGTGACCAGGTTGAACAGCAGGGTCTCTTGAAGGGTGTCCCCTTCGACGTGTACCCCGCCGAGGTTCCCGGCCCATCCCACGCCTTGCGGGTAGACCTTTCCGCCCTTGAGCCGGGGATCGCCGACCGCGCCGGACTTGATGCCGGAGGTGTCGTAGGCGTGGGCGTGCACCAGCCAGCGTGCCGCTTCGGCGAAGGTCAGACGCGTGGCCCCGAGGGCGCGCATGGTGAAGAACCGGGCGTTGTTGGGGACGTCGGCGACGATCGGGTCCGGTGAGGAGTACTCGTCTCTACCGGTACGCAGATCGGCGACCTGGAGGAACGGGGTGAAAGGGTGCAGCAGGTCGAAGCGTTCGCGGTGCTTGTGCAGGTAGTCGGCGACCGTGTCGGCCGGGATCCCCTCCTCCCAGAGTTCCTCCCAGGCGTCGAGGTCCGCCGGGCCGTCGAGGGCGTCGTGCAGGATCGCCAGCAGCAGTCGCAGCAGCGCGAAGTCCTGCGTGGGCACGTCGCCGACCAGTCGGCGCAGATCGGTGGCCTGGGCGAACACCTCGGTGAGGGAGAGTTCGGTCTCGGTGCCGTTCGCGCGCAGGACCGGGATCCAGGGGCGCAGGGTGAGGTCGAAGGTGGGCGGTGCGGTGTCGGCGTCATTCGGCACGGGTGGCCTTCAATCCGTCGGTCCGGGTGTAGTGCAGGTGGTGTCCGGCCAGTTCGGCCCGGTCGTTCTCGTCGAGGAACAGGACGAGTTCCCCGGCGATCCAGTGGGCGTCCTTGGTCTGCCAGGCGGGGACCATGTCGGCTTCGAGTTCCTCGATGGCCCGGTCGATGGCGGCGCCGACGGTGAACTGGTAGGGCAGGCGCAGCGCGGAGGCGAGCAGGGCGCGGGCCGCGTCGGAGGGCGGGGCCGTGTGGGTCGGCAGTTCCAGGCCGCCACGCTCGTCGGGGAGCCAGGGGACGGTGGTGACGGTGCCGTCGGTGGAACGACGGGCGACCAGGACCTCCAGGCTCTCGGTGGTGTCGCGGACCTGGGCACGGCCCTTGTGCGAGTCGTCGGCGTCACCGACACCGGCGTCCACCCAGCCGATGAGAGCGCGGCCGGGGCGTTTCGGCTCGTCGAGCAGGAAGACGTCGGCCTTCTCCTGTCGGACCACGTGGGTGACCTCGTGCGCGGTGCGCGCCTCCTCGGCCTCGTCCTTCCAGGTGGGCGGGATGAGCGCGTCGTCATCGGCGTAGGCGTCCTGGACCAGGGGGCTGATGTCGTCGGGGAGACGGACGGTGCGCTCGGCGTCGGTGCGCGCTTCCAGGCGGGAGCGCAGGACGGCGAGGGAGCGCAGGAGGACGTGCGCGCCGTAGATCGTGCGCGAACCGCGAACGGGTTCGGGCGGTGTGGTGGTCCAGTCCACGCCGGTGATCAGGCAGCGGGCGCGGCGCAGGCGTTCGGGGCGTTCGGCCTGGTCGTCGCCCCTGGGGTGGCGGTGGAGGCGACCCATGCGCTGGAGGACGAGGTCGATGGGGGCCAGGTCGGTGACGAGGAGGTCGAAGTCGACGTCCAGCGACTGCTCGACGACCTGGGTGGCGACCACGATGTGCCTGGCGGGGCGGTCCGCGCCTCGGCCGGGAGGACCGTAGGCGGCGACGAGGTCGGCGTCGTTGGCGGCGCGGTCCAGGTCGAGGAAGCGGGAGTGGGCGACGGTCACCGTGCCCTCGCCGAAGATGTCCCGCAGGTGGGCGGCGGCCTCGTGGACGCGGGCGACGGTGTTGCGGATGACCAGGGCGCAGCCGCCGTCGACGAGTTCGGCGGTGAGACGGGCCCCGAGGGTGTCGAGGTCGTCGGCGAGGGGTTCGACGAGGACGTCGGTCCCGCGGCCGGAGGCGGGGGGCGCGAGGACGTTCGCCGGGGCGCCGGGGGTCGCGGTGGTGATGAGGGGGTGGGCGCGGGCCTGTTCGACGTGGTCGTGGCCACCGTGGTCGCCGGTGTAGGCCGCGACGAGTTCGCGGCGGCGCCGGGCGGGGAGGGTGGCGGTGAGGACGACGACGGGGACGCCGTACTCACCGAGCCAGGTCAGGGCCCGGTCCAGGTAGGTGTTCATGAACGTGTCGTAGGCGTGGGCCTCGTCGACGACCACGGTCTTTCCGGCGAGGGCGAGGTGGCGCAGGACCAGGTGGCGGGTCTTGAGGCCCATGAAGAGGAGCTGGTCGACGGTGCCGACGGCGAAGGAGGCGAGCATGCCCTTCTTGCGGCCGCGCAGCCAGCGGTGGGCGATGAGCGAGGTCGAGTCCCGGTCGTCGCCCCCGTCCCGGTCGAGGTCGAGGGTGACGCCGCCGCCCATGAGGGCGAGGTAGTCCTCGTTGAGGTGGGCCTTGGAGTGGGCGAGGAAGACGGAGGCGGCCTCTTGGGGCATGCCGGGGACGTGGGCCAGCCAGTTGAGGAAGCGGTCGAACATGGCGTTGCTCGTGGCCATGGTGGGGAGGGCGACGAAGCAGCCACCGGCGCCGGAACGGGCGGCGAAGACCTCGGCGACGGTGAGGGCCGCCTCGGTCTTTCCCTCTCCCATGGGGGCTTCGAGGATCATCAGGCCGGGGGCGGGCATGGCGCGGGCGGCTTCGACGGCCTGTTCCTGGACGGGGCGGGGGTTGGCGCCCGGGGGGAGGGCGAAGCGGGTGGCGAAGAGTTCGGCGGGGGTTCCTCGGGGTTCCCGGGGACGCCACTGGGCGGGGAGATCGAGGAGACGCCAGGCCTCGCGGGTGCGGACGGGGTCCCGGGAGCGGGTTCCGGCGTTGGGGAAGAGGGGGAAGAGGTCGGGATTGCTGGCGATCCAGTCGGCGGTGATGACGAGGGAGGAGAGCAGGACCTGCACGGGTTGGGGGAGCTTGGCGTCCCGCCAGGCGGCGAGGCGGGGGGTGACGCCGGTGCGGTCGGCGGCGACGTCGAGGAGCTCGTTCTGGACGTCGAGCCAGGCCTGCTCGTTGCCGGGGGTGCGCAGGAGACCGGGGCGTTTGTCGGCGGCGAGGATGCCGGTGTTGGTGGGCTGGACGCCGTGGTGACCGCCGACGACGACGGTGAGCTGATGGGTGGCGCGTTCGGTCCAGCCGTGGCGGGTGACGAGCCAGTCCCGGAGGATGAGCTGTCCGGCCAGGCCGTGGGGGGCGTAGGAGTGGTCGGGGAGCTGCTTGCGCGAGGGTGTGGCGAGGCCGTTCGCTCGCATGTCGTCGGCGAGGACGTCGACCTGGCCGGCGAAGGCGGGGGTGGCCTTGCCGATGTCGTGGACGCAGCAGAGCCAGACGGTCAGGAGACGGGCATCGTCTTCACCGCCGGGGAGGGCGTCCGCGATGAGGCGGCGGACCTGGGGAGGGAGCCATTCGTCCCAGAGCAGGGTGGCGACGGCGGCGCTGTCGGCCATGTGGCGGTACAGCGGGAGCCAGTCGTTGGTGTCGAAGTCGTGCTTGGCCCACACGACGCGCGCGGCGGAGGAAAGGCCGGCCACCCAGGGTTCGAGGTGCCCCTCATTCGTCATGCGGACATTGATAGCCCCTTTCGGCCCTTCCCCGCAGGAGAATTCGAAAGTCTGTGCTGACCAGGGCTGGCCACATCATTACCCATTGGTCTCTCTGCGCGATGAGCATGAATGTGGTAAAGCGCCCGAGCAGACCGACATGGCCCGCTTCGCGCAGCCGTGTCCGCCCCACGCCCGGATGGCCCTCCGGGTGTGGGGAACCCCCGCGCGAAGCGCGGGGGTCGAGTACGGAGGCGAGGTCAGCGACCGACGGCCCGCACCAAGGCGGCCCATTCCACCCGATCGAAGCTCAGGTGCCCGGCAGAACGGTTCTGTGTGTCACGGACGTCCGCACCTGCGACGGACTCACGCGCCTCGACGCAGTTGGCGCCGCCGTCCGAGTAAGTGCTCTTGTGCCACACGGCGGGGTTAGTCATCGCTTCTCAACTTCCTAAGCTCGGCTTGCATCCTCGCGAGGGTGTCATCCGGGCCGGCGGCCATGCCCTGCAAGGCCGCGAACTGCATACGCCAGTTCCTCACCTCCGCAGTGGGACTATCCCCGCGTGCGCGGGGAGCAGCACCAAACCGTTCGCCGTGACGGTGGCCACCAGGGACCATCCCCGCGTGCGCGGGGAGCAGGCGTTGACACGCGCTCCGCGCATGTATTTTGTGGGACCATCCCCGCGTGCGCGGGGAGCAGGCCACCGGTGACCTCACGGACTCCCAGGAGGAGGGACCATCCCCGCGTGCGCGGGGAGCAGCCCGCGAAGGAGAAAGCGCTGGCCAGGGCGCTGGGACCATCCCCGCGTGCGCGGGGAGCAGTTCGCTGTGGACGCGGACACCGGCGATGCTGTGGGACCATCCCCGCGTGCGCGGGGAGCAGCGACCGGCTCGCCCTTGCGCATTTGGAGCAGGGGGACCATCCCCGTGTGCGCGGGGAGCAGCCCTTCATCTGGTCGCACGACTGGGCGAACCCGGGACCATCCCCGCGTGCGCGGGGAGCAGACGACCAGGTCCCGGCGCACCTGTGAGGCGGCGGGACCATCCCCGCGTGCGCGGGGAGCAGACGCGACCGACCAATTCCACCTTGGCTTCGACGGGACCATCCCCGCGTGCGCGGGGAGCAGGGGCGGGGCGTCGGCGAGGTAGGCCTGCCGCTGGGACCATCCCCGCGTGCGCGGGGAGCAGCCACAAACCGATACCGAAGTGAGCGCGGCCACGGGACCATCCCCGCGTGCGCGGGGAGCAGCAACTGGCCGCTTCGGCGGTGGACTCCCCGGGGGGACCATCCCCGCGTGCGCGGGGAGCAGCCCGCCCGCCGCTACTACTCCAAGACCACCCGGGGACCATCCCCGCGTGCGCGGGGAGCAGGAAGTGACGACCGAGGAGATCATGCGGGGGTGGGGACCATCCCCGCGTGCGCGGGGAGCAGCTGGCGTGCGGAGTCTGTGGGGGAGCCGGATGGGGACCATCCCCGCGTGCGCGGGGAGCAGACGATCTCCGAATAGGCGCCGTAGGCCCACCCGGGACCATCCCCGCGTGCGCGGGGAGCAGCCGGTGATCGACGTCGATCGCGAGCGCGCCGCGGGACCATCCCCGCGTGCGCGGGGAGCAGGTCGCGTACCCCCGCATCCACACGACCCACAGGGGACCATCCCCGCGTGCGCGGGGAGCAGTGCCCCTGGCGGCCCTCTGGCCAGCGCCACCGGGGACCATCCCCGCGTGCGCGGGGAGCAGTCTGCAACGCTGCTATTTCACTATATGGAATCGGGACCATCCCCGCGTGCGCGGGGAGCAGCGGTACGGGCGGAGGATCGTCCGCCCGGGGCCGGGACCATCCCCGCGTGCGCGGGGAGCAGGACTCCAGACCGAACCCGCCACCGTCGAGCAGGGGACCATCCCCGCGTGCGCGGGGAGCAGGGTGCTTCCCCCTGGGTACGTCCCTGTTCGTCGGGACCATCCCCGCGTGCGCGGGGAGCAGTACGAGTTCAGGTACGTGTCCCTGAACAGCATGGGACCATCCCCGCGTGCGCGGGGAGCAGAGTAAATGACCTGGGAAGATTCCAGCGGAAACCAAGCGATTTTGCAACTTCTCGGAAATCAGACACAGGCCCCAAAAAGACACTTCATACACAAATAATGACCAAAGTTCCCACTTCCCCATAATCCCTGGAAAGCAAAAACCCCGGAAGCGCTGAGCACCCCCGGGGTCCGTCGGTGCGTGAAAGTTCCAGGAAGGGAACACCGACGCCTTCATTGTGCACCACTCGGAGACTCTCCGCATACGTTCAGTAGCGATCCTCGCCGTTTCCGGATGGCCGGAGCCCGACACCACCAACACGTCTGAGCGGAATGTCCGCACATGACGGCACCTTTCAAGCCCGGAACGGCGACGGAACCGTGACCATAGCGGTCACCTACGATCCGTGATCAACAGCGCTCGTACAGGTATCCCTCCGCGCCCTCGGAAACCAGATCGAGGTCGCGCAGGATCGTCCTGGACGGGCTCTCCGAATCCGCGCACACGTCCTCGAACGTCAGACCCGCGTTCTCCAGCGTGTCCGGGTATTCGATGTCGAGCACACCTTCGTCCCCGTACGCGGAGGTATAGGCGTCGCACTCGAACCAGGCCGCGCAGGATTCGGTGATCGCGAAGTCGAACCCCGCCGCAAGTCCCCGCTCGGTCTCCTCCGCCGCGTTCTTCTGGGCGGCGAGCAATCCGTGATCGTGGACGATGGCGACCAACTCCTCCGCAAGGGCGAAGTTGTCCTCCACGGTCAACCACCCCTGGGACCGCAGGTAGGAGTCCAGGTTGTCGAACTCGACCGCCGCGAACCCGTCGTCCGCGCATCCCTCGATGGTCGCGCCGAGGAGTGCGGCGATCCGGCCGCGCTTCTCGTCCGTGGAGGTGTCCAGAAGCCGTTCGTCCGGCCACCCCGGGTCGATCACGGGCTCCCCCGCCTCGTCGAGCAGGACCAGACCCTCATCGAGCCACTCCCGTTCCTCCCCCGGCTGCGTCTGGAACCCGTTGACGTAGCAGATGGAGTACATGCCCGGCTCCGGTTCATCGGTGGAGTCCCGGACCACGATCCCCACGTCCTCGGGCGGCGGGTATCCCCCACCGAGCTGATAGTCGAACCCGCCGTTGGGCAGACCCTCCGGTTCCGCGTGCGCGGAGAGCTCCGCCGTCGGCGCGCACCCGGCCACCACCGCCGCCACCGCTGACGCTGCCAGACCGGTCACAAGGGAAACGCGCATCTCGGACTCCTTCACGGGTCGCTGCGATACGAGACGGGCACCGGAGGGCACCGCGCTCATGGATCGATGACCCCGGCCCGCGCGGACTCTCGGCCGTCGGACCGATGGGAGCGGCGGCGGACGACCGCGACGGTGCGAGCCGGGAGGGTCACGCACGGGAGCCTAGCGGCGGGCCCGGACCGGGGAAACGGTCGGAGTGCGGATCGCGGCAACGGTCCGGGCCCGCCGCCGGTCACGGGGCCAGTGCCGCGAACCAGCGGTCCGCGATCCTGCGGTCGCCGCTCGCCGACGGGTGCACCCCGTCGTAGGTGTCCGCGTCCGTGTCGAACCCCGTCCACTGGTCCACCACGGTGATCGGCGACTCCGGCGTCGCGTTGGCCTCCGCCCAGCCCGGGATGGCCGCGTTGAGGTCCCGCACCCCCTGCCCACAGGTCGCGCAGCTGCGGTCGGAGTCCATCGGGATGATCTGCGCGACCAGCAGGTGGACGTTCGGGTCGTGCGCGCGCATCTGCGCCAGCAGGGTGTCGTACGCGGCGAGGATGTCGGCCGCCGGGATCCCGTTCCACACGTCGTTGGTGCCGAAGTGCATGAGCACCGTGTCCGGGTCGCTACGCCGCAACCAGTCCACGAGCAGCCCCTGCGAGGCGACGTTCGTGACCAGGTATCCCCCGTGCCCCTCGTGGTCCCCGTCGTAGGCGAACCCGCACCCGTCGCCCGGCAGCGTGCCCACGAAGTCGACCTTCCGCCCCGCGTCCACCAGGTCCCGCCACAACAGGGCCCGCCAGCACCCCGGGGACCCCGTGATCGAATCGCCCAACGCCATGATCCGCACCGCGTCCCCGCCTTCGTCTTCCGTGTCGAATCCGCAGTCGAGTCCGGTGAACTCGACCGCCCCACCGGTGGTGGTCCCCTGGACGCCGAACTCGGCGGTGCCGCCCGGGGCCAGGTCTGCGTTCCATCCCACGTTACGGGCGACGACCGTGCCCTCGCGGTGTTCGAAGTCGGCGTTCCATCCGGCCGTGGTGGCCTGACCGGTCGGATGCGTCCAGGTGGCGGTCCACCCCGAGATCGGGGCGTCGCCCCGGTTGGTCACCTCGATCCGGGCGGTGAACCCGCTCCCCCACGAGGAGGTCACGGTGGCCTCGGCCGCACAGTCCTCGGACTCGGCGGCGGCCGGGAGAACCGGCGTGGCGGTCAGGGCGAGCGCGGCGATCAGGGCCGCGCACAGGAGGGGACGGAACACGTGCTCGCTCCTTTCGGGGGATCTGGGAGCGCTCCCAGACGGGGGCACGCTACCCCGCGCACCCGATCCGGGGAACCCCCCTTCTCCCGCGCGGACCCGGCCCCGCGCGGGAGGCGGGCGACCTCTCCCGGACGCCGTCCGGGTCCACCCGCGCGAACGTCCCGATACCGGCCGCGCGCTCCCCGCCGGGCGGACGGTGGCCCCCGCCCGGAGCACCGGACCCGCACCGAGGGTCACCCCGGACCGGTCGAGGAGGGCGTCGGCTTCACCGCCACCGCGCGCCGGGGCCGTCCGCGGACTCCCCCGTCCCACGAGGCCGGGGGCGAAGACCCGGGGACGCTCCGCCCCCGCGTACCGCGCGCCCCACCGGTGCCGCGAAGGCCTCCGAAGCGCGGGGAACACGGTCTACAGGCGGTCGGCCAGGCCGAAGTGCGGGAAGAGGGCGGTGTCGAAGAACATCGCCGTGTGCCGCACGCCGGTGGGCGCCAGGTCCAGGACCTGGATCCCGAAGGCCCGGTGCACACCCTCCCGGTCGCGCATGTACAGCCCGAACGCCGGCTGCCCGTTGGCCGAGGTCGGCACCAGCACCATGTCGCCGGCCCGCTCGGCCGGGCAGTGCGTGGAGATCAGCTCCGCGATGTGCGCGCCGCCCTGGACCCAGGTGCGGAACGGCGGCATCTCGAACACCGCGTCCTCGGTGAACACCGCCGTGATCGCCGAGACGTCGTAGGTCTCGAAGGCCGCCACGTACCGGGCCAGGATCGCCTTGCCCTCGGCCGGCTCCACGATCTCCTCCTCCACCGGGGCGTTGCGGGACAGCTGCGCCCGGGCCCGCTGGAGCAGGCTGTTGACCGCCGGCACGGAGGTGTCGAGGATGTCGGCGACCTCGGCGGCGCTCAGCCGCAGCACGTCGCGCAGCACCAGCACCGCGCGCTGGCGGGGCTGGAGGTACTGGAGGGCGGCGATCAGGGCGAGGCGCACGCCGGTGCGGGTGGCGACCACGGTGCCCGGGTCGTCGGCGCCCACGAGGGCGTCGGGCACGGGTTCGAGCCAGGGCACCTCGGGCCCGTCGGCCAGTTGGGCCGACGGGTCGTCGGCGGGCCCGCCCAGCCCGGTGGGCAGGGGCCGCCGACGACGCCGTTCCAGCGCGGTGAGGCAGGCCGTGGTGGCGATGCGGTGCAACCAGGTGCGCAGACTGGATCTGCCCTCGAACCCGTCGTAGGCCTTCCACGCGCGCAGGTACGTCTCCTGCACCAGGTCCTCGGCGTCGTGCACCGAGCCGAGCATCCGGTAGCAGTGGGCGTACAGCTCGCGCCGGTAGGGGTCGGCGAGCCGGACGAATTCCTGGTCGGTCTGCTGTTCCATCACGGCCGACACGTTACGCCTCCTGTATGACAGAACACACGTTCCCGGCCGGGTCGGTGAACCAGGCGACCGACGGCCTGCCGTGCGCGATCCCCCTCTCGTCCTGATCGAAGCCCTCGTAGCGCAGCGTCCCGACGCCGCGACGGGCGAGCCCGTCGACCGCGGCGACGATGTCGTCGACGACGAGGTTGAGGACGGTGTACGTGGCGGGCACGTGGTCGGGCTTGGGGTAGACGAGGACGGACTGCTCCCCGGCGAGGTGGATCCGGATCAGCCCTTCCTCCTCCATGCCCTCGACCGGTCGCACGGTCAGCCCCAGGGTCGCGCCGTAGAACTCGCGCGCCGTGTCGGTGTCCGGTACCGCGAAGGACCCGAAGGCCCGGTTCCCGTCGAACATGTCCCCTCCTAGGAGTCGGACGCGGCCATGGCCGCGCGGTGGGCTTCGCCGAGCTGGATGATCTGGACGTGGTTGCCGTCCGGGTCGATCGCGGTGGCGAACAGGCTGCCGTCGCGGTCCTCCAGCGGGGCCAGCCACTCGGTGCCGCGCGCGTCCATGCGGGCGGCGACGGCCCGGGCGTCCTCCACGTCGAAGTTGATGATCATGCGGGTGGCGTCGGTCGCCTTGGGGCCGATGTCGTCCCGCCGGTCGATGAGCAGGTGGAAGTGGCCGAAGCGGAGCACCCGGTAGGAGTCGACGTCGTCGTCGGAGTGGGGCTCCAGGACGGCCGCGTACCAGTCGTGGAGTCGGTCGGGGTCGGTGCTGGCCAGGAGCATGCTGTCGAGATTGGCCATGGTCCCTCCTCGGGGATCGGATCTCATTCGTTCACCCGTACCGACCCGGCGGCGTCCCCGGACTCATCGGTCTCGGCCGGTTCTTCCGCGGTGCGCAGCAGGACCAGGGCGGCCGCGCCGCCCAGGGCCATGGCGATCGCGCCGAGGACCCCGGCGAGGTTGAGCCCGGCGGTGAACGCCTCCCGGGCCGGGCCGAGCAGGGCGGCGGCGAGGTCGGCGGGCAGGTCCCGGGCGACGGCGACGGCCCCGGCGAGGGTGTGCCCCGCCTCCTCGGGGACCCCCGCCGGCGGCTCGACTCCGGCGCGGTAGACGGCGGCGGAGAGGCTGCCCATCAGGGCCACGCCCAGGGCGATGCCGAGTTCGCCGCTGGTCTCGGACAGGGAGGCGGCGGCGCCGGCCCGTTCGGGGGGCGCCGATCCCACGACGATGTCGGCGATGAGCGCGGCACCGGGCCCGAGCCCGATCGACGCCAGGAGCAGGCCGATCATGACGACGAACGCCCCGTCCTGGACGGGCGCCAGGGACAGGACGACGAATCCGGCGGCGGTGACGAACATGCCGCCGCCGATGACGGTGGCGCGGCCGACCCGGGCGGCCAGCGGCGGGGCCAGGAGGGTGGCGACGATCATCGCCGCCGACGGGGGCACCAGCCACAGTCCGGCGATGAGCGGCGGGTACCCGGCGACGAGCTGGAAGTACTGGCTGATGAGCAGGAACGTGCCGCCCATGGCGACGGCGCCGCCCATCATCACGGCCAGGGCGGTTCCGAAGGCGGGCGCCCGGAACAGGCGCAGGTCCAGGAGCGGGTCGGCCAGGTGGAGTTGGCGGCGGACGAACACGACGCCCGCGATCAGGCCGGCGGCGATGGCGAGGAGGGGGAGGGTGGGCGGGGCGCCGTCGGCGAGGACCTTGAGTCCGTAGACGGCGGGGAGGACGGCGGCCAGGGACAGGACGACGCTGACGAGGTCGAGGCGGCCGGGGTGGTCGGCGCGCTGTTCGGGCAGCAGGAGCGGTCCGCACACCAGAAGCAGCGCCATGACGGGCACGCCG
Source organism: Nocardiopsis sp. N85 (assembly GCF_028882275.1). Lineage (GTDB taxonomy): Bacteria > Actinomycetota > Actinomycetes > Streptosporangiales > Streptosporangiaceae > Nocardiopsis > Nocardiopsis lambiniae. Next base: position 811,659 of record NZ_JARBUT010000001.1, on the reverse strand, counting down.
AGCAGGAACACCGATCCCCACCAGAACCAGTGGAGCAGTACGCCGCCGACCATCGGACCCAGGGCGGTGCCGCCCATGAAGCAGCTCGTCCAGACGGCGATGGCGGCGGCCCGGTGGCGCGGGTCGGGGAACATGCCGCTGATCAGGCCGAGGGTGGAGGGCATGAGGGTGGCCCCGGCGACGCCCATGAGGGCGCGGGTCGCGATGAGGACCTCCACGGTGGGCGAGAACGCGGCGAGGGCGGAGGCCGCGCCGAAGACGGCGGCGCCGATGAGGAGCAGTCTCCTGCGGCCGATGCGGTCGCCCAGGGTGCCCATCGTGACGAGGAGGCCGGCGATCATGAACCCGTACACGTCCACGGCCCACAGCAGTTGGGGGCCGGTGGGGCTCAGGTCGGCGACCATGTGCGGCAGCGCCAGGTGGAGCACGCTCATGTCGATGGACAGCAGCAGGGTGGGCAGGGCGAGCACGGCCAGGCCGACCAGGGCGCGCCGGTCGGGTCGGGTGGTGTGCGGGGGTGCGGTCACGGTGTCCTCCGGCCTCGTGGATTCGTTCACGTGTACGGACCCGGGCGGGCGGCCGGACTCATCGCGCGTTCGGGTGGAACGGGTCAAGAAGTGCGGACCGATTCCGGGATCCGCGTTGACGGACGCCCGTGGACCGCGTTGATAGCGTCGGGTGTTCGGCCGGGTACCGAGAGTCCCGTCGATGGGCCCGGCGTCATCGACAGCCAGGAGGGCACCCGATGCGAGCCGTGGTCTTCGAGAACTACGAACGGTTCCCCTCGCTCACCGACGCGCCCGAGCCGAGGCCCGGACCGGGCGAGGTGCTGTTGCGGGTGGCGGGCGCGGGCGCCTGCCACTCCGACGTGAGCGTCTACCGGCATTTCAAGGAGGGCTCCCCGGGGGCGCAGAGGCCCCCGTTCGTGCTGGGTCACGAGAACGCCGGGTGGGTCGAGGAACTCGGCGAGGGCGTGAGCGACCGGGTGGAGGTCGGCGCGGCCCACCTGGTGTACGGGCCGATCGGCTGCGGTCACTGTCGCATGTGCGCGCGGGGCCGGGACACCTACTGCGAGAACGCCGCGACGATGCCCTACCTGGCGGTGGGCCTGGGGCGCGACGGCGGCATGGCGGAGTACATGACGGTGCCCGCCCACCACCTGGTGCCGTTGGGCGACGCCGACCCGGTGGACGCGGCCCCGTTGGCGGACGCCGGGCTCACGCCCTACCACGCGATCAAGCAGGCGCTGCCGCACCTGGCGGGCGGGGGTCGCCACGCCCTGGTGATCGGTCTGGGCGGTCTGGGGCAGATCGGCGTGCAGATCCTCGGGGCGCTGACGGGGGCGACGGTGATCGCGACCGACGTCAAGCCGGAGGCGCGGGCGCGGGCGGAGAGGAACGGGGCGGTCACCGTCGGGGGCGGCGACCGGCAGGTGGAGGAGATCCGCGAGATCACGGGGGGCCGGGGCGTGGACGCGGCGTTCGACTTCGTGGGGATCACGCCGACGATCGCGGCGGCGGCCGGGGCGATGGCGCAGGGGGGCCGGTTGTCGGTGGTGGGCATCGCGGGCGGCACGCACGAGTTCTCGTTCTTCACGAACCCGTACGAGTCCTACGTCACCAACACCTACTGGGGCACGGTGGGGGAGCTCTGGGAGGTCGTGGACATGTACCGGGCGGGACGGATCCGTCCGGAGGTGGAGCGGTTCGCCATGGAGGACGCCCTGGAGGCGTACCGGCGGCTGGAGGCGGGGGAGATCTCCGGTCGCGCCGTGGTGGTGCCGAACGAGGCCTGAGCCCCGCGCGCACGCCCGGACCCGTGTCGGGTCCGGGCGTTCCTCATGTGCTCAGGCGCCGCGGCCGGTCCGTTCGCGGGCGTGGTGGCGGGCGGCCTTGGCACGGTTGCCGCAGCCGGCCATGGAGCACCAGCGGCGGGTGCCGTTCTTGGAGGTGTCGTAGAAGTACAGGACGCAGTCGGGGTGGGCGCAGCGGCGGATGCGGTCGGGGGCGGCGAGGAGGTCGAGGTAGCCGTCGGCGGCGGTCCAGGCCGGGCCCCAGGCGGGCGCGTCGAAGGCGACGGCGGTGCGGGGGGCGCCCTCCGCGAGGGTCCTGCGCACGGTGCCGTGTTCGAGGATCGCGTTGAGTTCGGCGGTGGCCCCGGGGTCGTCGGGGGCGGCGACGAGCACGGCGATGGCGTCGCGGGCGCGCAGGAGCGGGGGCAGGGCGGCGGGGTCGGCGTCGAACCGGGTGCCCAGTCCGGCCTCGGTCAGCCACCGGGCCAGACCGGTCGGGCCGTCGAGCAGGTCGTGGCGGGTGCCGCCGGAGACCCACCTGGTGTTGATCAGGTCCATGGCGATCGGTTCGCCCACGAGCGGTCTGCTCGACACGGTCATCGTCACTCCCCCGTCCTTCCCGTCGCGGGTCCGGGCGCGCGGGCGTTGGCGGGATGCTACCAGCCGCCACCTAACCCCTGAAATCACTTTAGAGGGTTGACCTCCGCGCTGACTAACCCCTAAAGTCTTTTTCAGGGGTTAGAAAAGATCTCATCGCCCCTCCCCTCGACGAAAGGCGTGCCATGACCTACCCCCGTCCCACCACCGGCCACATCGGTCTCAACGTCACCGACCTGGACCGTTCGATCGACTTCTACGTGCGGATCCTGGACCTGAAGGTCCTGGGACGCGGCGAGGAGGAGGGCCGCGAGTCCGCGTTCCTCGGCCGCGACGGCTCCCTGGTGCTGACCCTGTGGCGGCAGGCCGAGGAGGGGTTCCGCTCGAACGCCGCAGGCCTGCACCACCTCTCCTTCGAGGTGGACACCATCGACGAGGTCCGCACCGCCGAGGCGCGGCTGCTGGAACTGGCCGTGGAGTTCGCCTACGACGGGGTCGTGCCCCACGGCGAGGGCGCCGCCTCCGGTGGCGTCTTCTTCCACGACCCCGACGGCATCCGCCTGGAGATCTACGCCCCGAGCGGCGCCGAGTCCGCCGAGGCCCCCGTCGCCTCCGCCCCCACCTGCGGTTTCTTCTAGACCCATCGCGGGTCGCGGGCGTCGCCCGGCCGGGCGACGCCCGCCGCACCGAACGAAAGGGGACGGACCATGGGGTCCCCCTACCACCACGGCGAACGGGCGGTCCAGGAACGGGCCGGGCTGGCCGACCAGGCCCTCTTCTCCGAGGGCGCCCGCCGACGGGAGATCCCGGAGGTCGCCGCCGACTTCCTCGCCGAACGCACCTGGCTCGTCGTCGGGGCCCTCGACGCCTCCGAAGACCCGTGGTGCTCCCTGCTCACCGGACCGTCCGGGTTCCTGGACGCACCCGGCCCCCGCACCCTGGACGTCGCGTCCCGACCCGCCGCCGACGACCCGCTCGCCGACGCCCTGGGCCGGGACGGGACCAGGGTGGGCGCGCTGGCCATCGACCCCGCCACCCGCCGCCGCATGCGGATCAACGGCGTCTCCCGACCCCACGGGAACGGGCTGCGGGTGACCACCGATCAGGTCTACGCCAACTGCCCCAAGTACATCCAGAAGCGGGACCCCGCCCCGGCGGGCTCCGGCCCCCCGGTCGCGTCCCGCGCCGGGACACGGCTGACCGGGGATCAGCGGGACCTGGTGCGCCGCGCCGACACGTTCTTCGTCGCCACCGCCGACGCCACAGGTGACGCCGACGCCAACCACCGGGGCGGCGCCCCGGGCTTCGTCCGGGTCCACTCGTCCACCGTGCTCTCCTGGCCCGACTACGTCGGCAACGCCATGTTCAACACCCTGGGCAACCTGTGGGTCCGGCCCCGGGCCGGCCTGCTGTTCCCCGACTGGGGGACCGGCGCGGTGCTACGGCTGAGCGGGGCCGCCCGGATCGTGTGGGACGGGGATCCGGAGGGGACCGGACGCACGATCGAGTTCACCGTGGAACGGGTCGTGGCCACCGACGCCGCCGGCCTCCTGGCCCCCGACCCGCCCGACCCCTCCCGCTTCAACCCGCCCGTCCCCCTCCACGAACCGCGGACAGAGGAAGTGCACCCGTGAGAATCCACGTCGACCGGACCCGCTGCGCGAACCACGGCCAGTGCGTCTTCGCCGCCCCGGGCGTCTTCTCCTTCGACGACGACGAGAACCTCGTGTACGACCCGGCACCGGAGGCGACCCCGGCCGCCGAGGTCGCCCGAGCGGCGGCGGCCTGCCCGGTGCGGGCCGTCACGGTCGAGGGAGGCCCCGCGTGAGCGGCGGCCCCTCCTCCATCGTCGTCGTGGGGGCGGGGATCGCCGGTCTGCGGACCGCGACGGCGCTGCGCGATCGGGGGTTCGCGGGACGGCTCGTCCTCATCGGGAACGAGCCCCACGCCCCCTACGACCGACCCCCGCTGTCCAAGGAGGTGCTGACCGGGAGACTCGCGCCCGAGGCCGCCGCCCTGCCCGTGCCGGCCGACGTGGAGGTGCGGTCGGGGCGGGCGGCGGTCCGGCTGGACCGGGCGGCCCGCCGGGTGCTCCTGGACGACGGTTCCGCGCAGTCCTACGAGGGACTGGTCATCGCGACCGGCGCCACCGCCGTCCCCTGGCCAGGGCCGACCCCCGCACAGGGCGTGCTCACCCTGCGGGGACTCGACGACGCCGCCCGGCTGCGCGCGGCCCTGGCCGAGGGCGACCCCCTGCTGGTGGTCGGCGGCGGGTTCCTGGGGTGCGAGATCGCGTCGGCCGCCCGGGAGGCGGGGGCACCGGTCGCCCTGGTGTGCCGGGACCGACTTCCGATGCGACGGACGGTGGGCGCCGAGGTGGGCGCGCTGGTCGCCCGGCTCCAGACCGAGGCCGGGGTGTCGCTGCGCACCGGGGTGACCGTGACCGGGTTCTCCGGGTCGCGACGGGTGACCGGGGTCGAACTGTCCGACGGCACCCGGATCCGCGCGCGGACGGTGGTCACGGCCCTGGGGGCGCGCCCCGCCACCGACTGGACCCGGGGATCGGGTCTGGGAACGCACTCCGGCGGGCTGCGCTGCGACCATCGCCGCAGGGCCCTGGACGAGGAGGGCCGCCCCGTGGAGGGGATCGTGGTGGTGGGGGACGCGGCGGCCGCGCCGCACCCCCTCCCCTACCCGGGGGCGCCCTCCCACCTGGTGATCGGGCACTGGAGCGGGGCGGTGGACCACGCCGACACGGCGGCGGCGACCCTGGTGGGCGGCCCGCCCCCGGGGCCGGTGCCGCCGCCCTCCTTCTGGTCCGACCAGTACGGGGTGCGCGTGCGGGCGGTGGGGCTGCCCGGTGCGGCCGACCGGGTCGAGGTGCACGAGTACGACCCCGAGCGGCGCCGTGTGGAGATCTCCCAGCACCGGGACGGTCGCACGGTCGGGGCCGTGACCGTGAACCGCACCTCCCGCCTGGCGGCGCACCGGGCGCGGATCGTCGCGGAACACGGGGAGGGGGTCGTGGTGGGCTGAGGCGGCCGGGGCGCGCCCACGGGTTCCCTTGGGGACGCACGGCTGGGAGGATGCCGGAACGCCGCGAAGGTCGTGCGGGGGCGTGGGACCCCCGGAAGGGGAACGGAGCACAATGGATCTGGGGATCGCGGGCAGGACCGCGTTGGTGACGGCGGCGAGTTCGGGACTGGGTCGGGCGATCGCCGTGGCCCTGGCCGCCGAGGGTGTGAACGTGGCGGTCACCGGTCGTGACCGGGAGCGTCTGACGAAGGTCGTGGAGGACTGCGACGCCCACGGGACGTCGGCGATGTCGGTGGAGTGGGACCTGGCCGACCACGGCCGCGCCGAGGAGGTGGCCGCGCACGTGGCCGACACGCTGGGGTCGGTGGACATCCTGGTCAACAACACCGGCGGCCCGCCGCCCTCCCCCGCGCTCGGGCGCGACCCGGAACTGTGGGAGCAGATGTACGGGGCGATGGTGCTGCCGGTGATCCGGTTGACCGACGCCGTCGTCGGCCGCATGCGCGAACGCGGCTGGGGCCGGATCATCACGAGCACCTCGTCCGGGCCGATCGCGCCCATCCCGACCCTGGGGGTGTCCAACACGCTGCGGGCGTCCCTGCACTCCTGGTCCAAGACGGTGTCCGGTGAGGTGGCCGCGGACGGGGTGACGGCGAACGTCATCGTCCCGGGCCGGATCGCCACGGCCCGCACCGACGCCCTGGACCGGGCGCGCGCCGAGCGGGAGGGGCGCACCGCGGCGGAGGTCGAGCGCGACGCCGCCGCGACGATCCCGGTGGGCCGGTACGGCCGGGTCGAGGAGTACGGGGCGGTGGCGGCGTTCCTGGCGAGCGAGCAGGCCGGTTACATCACCGGGTCGATCATCCGGGTGGACGGCGGGGCGATCCCCACGGTCTGATCCGCGCCTTCTCGCCGCCCGGGGCCCGCGCGCCCCGGGCGGCGGCGTGTCCGCATCCGGCCAGAACCCGGGGTTTCACGTTCCGTCACGAACCGAGGGGGTGTCGGGGAGCGACAGAAGGGGTGACGGCGACGCCCGCCGGCGAAGGAAGGACTCTCATGCGCTCTTCTACCAGGACCCTGTTGACCGCCACGGGATCGGCCATGGCCGCGAGCGCGGTGACGGCCGCGGTACTGCTCCCTCTGAGCGGCGCGTTCGCCGACCCCGTCGACCCCCCGCGGGACTGGGGCGAGTGCACCGGCCCCTACGTCAAGGGCATCACCCTGGAGGAGGCCCTGCCCTACCTGGAGGCCGAGGGGTACACCCCGGCCGAGGGGCCGCTGGACGGGTTCGAGATCGGCTACGTGCCGGAGTTCGCGGGCGGTGAGCCGTTCGACTCCGTCTGGGAGGACGACGAGGAGGAGTGGCCCCTCGAAACGAGCCGGGTGTGGATCGACCCCGACGGCATCGAACTGGAGACCTGGCCCGACCAGAACGGTGATCCGGCCGACCGGTTCGCGCTGTGGGGCGGTGGGCTGACCGTGAGCGTGCAGCGCGACGACCGCGTCGAGGACGTGGAGTCCTACCTGACCGAGTTCCAGGACGTGACGGTCGAGGAGTACTTCGAGGGCCAGGACGTCCGCGAGCTGGAGTCGGGGACGGGCTTCTACACCGACACCGACGCCCTGTGGGTGCCCGAGCCGGGCGTCGTGCTGACCGTGTTCCTGTGGGCCCCGGAGTGGGACGAGGAGTACTCCGAGGAGTACGTCGAGCCGGTGGGCGACCACGACGAGGTGCTGAAGGTCGTCGAGGGCATCACCCCCGTCTGACCCCGAAGCGGGTCGGCCGCCGGGGCGACAGGGGCTCCCGGCGGTCGGCGCGCGGGTGGCGGCGACCGCCCCGGCCGGTCCGGGCGGCGCTCACTCGGACCGGGGGGTCGACGTGTGAGCGCCGCCCGACCGTACGCGTCCCCCCTTTTCGGGATGGACACCGCCGAATGGACACCGCCGGGTGGACAGCGGCGGGCGGAGCCGGGGCCCGGCGGGATCCGCCGATGTTCCCGAACGATCACCGCGAAGGACAAGGGCAGGCTAACCTCAGGGAAGTTCCCGGTGGCGCGGGTCGGCACCGCTTCCCCAGGCGCCGACCCGCGCCCCGGTCGACACCGCCACGGCCCCGGCCCGGATCCGAGACGTCCCCGTGCCCCGCGTCACCGCGGACCCGATCACCGAGGCGGACCCGTCCGCCCCGGACATCCGCCCCGTCCGGCCGGTGCCGTCCCCGGTGGAGCGCGACGCCTCCGGCGGGGATCGCGCGTCGGACTCAGGACCGCCGGGGCGGCAGGGGCACGAAGGCGCTCGTGCGGGCCTCGTACTCGGCCCATCCGGGACGTCCCCGCATGTGCTCGTCGAGCAGTCGCTGCCCCGAGCCCCGGGTGAGCAGGTACGTCATGACCACCGGGGCGGGCAGGGTGAGCAGCGTCCACGGGCTTCCCGAGACCGCGACGAGGAACAGCCCCCACCACACGCAGGCGTCACCGAAGTAGTTGGGGTGCCGGGTCCACGCCCACAGACCCCGGTCCATGATCCGGCCCCGGTTGGCCGGATCACGGCGGAAGGCGGCCAGTTGGGCGTCGCCCACGGCCTCGAAGACGAATCCGATCACCCACAGGGCGACACCCGCCACGGCCCACCCGCCGAGCGGGGCGGGGGCGTGCGCGGCCACCTGGATCGGCGCCGAGATCAGCCAGATCAGCGCGCCCTGGAGCAGGTACACGACGCGCAGCGCGTACAGGTCGGGGTCCCCGGGCGCCTTGGAGAGCAGGCGTTCGTAGCGGGGGTCCTCCTTCGCGCCCCGGGAGCGGCGACCGATGTGGACGGCCAGGCGCAGGCCCCACACGGCGGTCAGGACGAGCAGCGGCCAGGAGCGGCCCGGGTCTCCGGTGGCGGTGACCAGCGCGAGCAGCGCCACCAGCACGAACCCGGGCCCCCAGGCGACGTCGACCACGCTGTGCCGGCCCAGCCGTCGCCCGACGGCGAAGGTCCCGAGCATGAGCACGGCCAGTGCCCCCGCCGAGACGGCGAAGGTGAGGGCGAGAGCGGTGAGGTTCACGGGATCTCCTCGGGTGCGGGACGGCGGGCCGCGATCTGGTGGACGCCCATCCGGCCCTCCTCGAAGGCCAGCGCCCCGCCGGCCAGGTACAGCCGCCACACCCGTGCGGTCTCCTCCCCCGCGAGCCCCACCAGGTCGTCGTACCGCCGGTCCAGTTCGGCGGCCCAGGACCGGGCGGTGCGCACGTAGTGCCGGCGCAGGGAGCGCACCCCGGTCACCTCCAGGCCCGCGTCCTCCAACAGCGTCACCGTCTCCCCCAGGGGGCGCATGTGCATGTCGGGGGCGATGTAACGCTCGATGAACGGACCGCCCCCGGGGTGATCGCTCCCCCGGGACATCTGCTGGACCAGGAGTCGACCGCCGGGCCGCAGCAGCGACCGCAGCCGGCGGGCGAACGGCGCGTACTCGTCGCGTCCCACGTGTTCGCCCATCTCGATGGTGGCCACGGCGTCGAATCCGGCGCGGTCGATGTCCCGGTAGTGCCGCAGCTCCACCTCGACCCGGTCCGTCAGTCCCTCCTCGCGGATCCGGGCGGCCACGTGGTCGCGCTGGGCGGCCGACAGGGTGACCGCCGTGACCCGCGCCCCGTACGCGCGGGCGGCGTGCAGGGCGAGCGAACCCCACCCGCAGCCGACGTCGAGCAGCCGCGACCCCTCGCGCAGCCCCAGTTCCCGGCAGACCAGGTCGAGCTTGGCGCGTTGGGCGTCGGCGAGGGTGGCGACGGGGTCGTCCTCGGGCCAGTAGGCGCACGAGTAGGCCATGGTCTCGTCGAGCAGCAGGGAGTAGATCCCGTTGCCGGCGTCGTAGTGGTGGGAGACCGCGGCGGCGTCGCGTTCGCGGGAGTGCAGCGGCCCCCGGGGCCGGCTCTCGCCGCGCGGCACCGGCGGCGGGGTCCCGACGGCCCCCACGGCGAGCAGGACGCGCGCCGCGCGGACCCATTCCCGTGGCGCGAGCGACGACGTACCGTGGCGGCGGACCCCGGCCCCGACCCGCCGCAGCGCGTCGGTGAGGTCGCCCTCCACGTCCAGGGCGCCGGTGACGTAGGCGCGGGCCAGGCCGAGCTCTCCCGGCCGGGCCACGACGTGGCGCAGGGCGTCGCGGTGGCGCAGGATCACGACGGGGGCGTCCCGCGGTCCCGCCTCGCTGCCGTCCCAGGCGCGCAGCCGGACCGGCGGGTGCCCGTTGAAGAACCCGGCGATCACCGGGGCGAGGAAGTGGGCGACCCCGCGCGGCCCGCCGGTGGTGGGGATGGTGGTGACCTGTGTCATCGGGCGCGCTCCAGGACGATCTGCTCCACGTCGATCAGCCCGGCCCGGAAGCCGGCCTCGCAGTAGGCGAGGTAGAAGTCCCACATCCGGCGGAAGACGGCGTCGAACCCGAGCCCGTCGACCTCTGCCGCGGCGTCGGCGAAGGACCGCCGCCACACCATCAGGGTGTCGGCGTAGTCGGCGCCGAACGCCGTGCGGTCGACGACGGTCATGGAGGTGCGTTCGCGCACCTGCCGTTCGATCGCCTCGACGGAGGGGATGAGCCCGCCGGGGAACACGTACTTGTGCATCCAGGTGTAGGAGTGGCGGGAGGCCCGCATCAGCCGGTGGTCCATGGTGATGCTCTGGAGCCCCACCCTCCCCCCGGGGCGCACCAACCGGTCCAACGCGGAGAAGTAGGCCGGCCAGTAGTGCTCGCCGACGGCCTCGATCATCTCCACGCTGACCACGGCGTCGTACTCGCCCTCGGCGTCACGGTAGTCGAGCAGGCGGACGTCGACGGCCGCCCCCACCCCGGCCTCGGCCAGTCGGCGCACGGCCAGGTCGCGCTGTTCGGCGGACAGGGTGATGGTGGTGACGCGGGCCCCGCGTCGGGCGGCGCGCAGGGCCAGGCCGCCCCAGCCGGTGCCGATCTCCAACAGGGTGGTCCCGGGGCCGACGCCCACGGCGTCCAGCAGCCGGTCGATCTTGCGCTCCTGGGCCGAGGCGAGGGTGTGCGGGTCGCGCGGGCCGGGCCCGTCGAACAGCGCCGACGAGTAGGTCATGGTGCGGTCCAGGAAGAGCGCGAACAGGTCGTTGGACAGGTCGTAGTGGTGGCCGATGTTGCGGCGGGCCGCCGTCCGGGTGTTGCGGTCGCCGAGCCCCCGGCGCGGCAGGGTGACGTGGCGCAGGGGCCGCAGGGGGCGCGGAACGAGTTCGACGTAGTGCTCGGCCAGCCGGGTCAGCAGGGCGACCGGGTCCGGGGAGTCCCACTCGCCGGCCATGTAGGACTCGCCCAGGCCGATGAGCCCGCCGACGGCCAGTCTGCGGTGGAAGGCCTCCGGGTCGCGCAGATACAGGACCGGGCCCTCGGCGGCGTTCGCCCCGGTGGGGTCGGTCGTGGTGATCCGCACCCCCGCCTCGCGGGCCGCGTACCGGGCCAGGACGCGGGCGGCGGTGGCGCGCAGCCGGGCCCGGGGCACCCGGGCGACGTCCGGCCAGCGTCGGGGGTCGACCGTGGTGATCGGGGGCGGGGTCGTCGTGGTCATGAACGTGGACCTGTCCTCTCGGTGGTGTCGTGGTGTTCCGGTCGCGGGTGCACCGGGACCCCGCGCAGGTAGAGGCCGATGCCCCGGGTGCGGATGCGGACCGCGCCCACGAGCGGGGCCCAGGGGTGGCGCAGGGCGAGCCGGATCAGGGAGGCGGCGGTGGCCGGGACCCGGCGGCCTCGGACGGAGGCGGCGAAGGGCGGGGCGCCGTCGGTGTGGAGGGTGACCGTGAGGGAGAGCCGTTCGCCGGGTTCGGGCAGGGCCAGCCGGTAGCGGCCGTCCGTGCCGTGGAACGGGGAGACGTACATCGCCTTGGCGACCTCGGCGCGCCCCCGGTCGTCCACCGTGAGCGGGTAGCGGTGGCGTTGTCCGTAGGTGTTGTGGACCTCGGCGATGACGCGGGCCAGGGACCCGTCGCGGTGGTGGCACCAGTAGACGGTCAGGGGGTCGAACACGTACCCGAACACGCGGGCGTGGGCGAGCACGAGGATGGGCCCGCCCTCCAGGTCGACGCCCTGCCCGGCCAGGTAGGCGTCGAGTTCGGCGCGGGAGGGGCGGCCCGCGAACCCGGCCAGGGGGCGCAGCGGCCAGGGGAGCCGGGGCGGGCGTTCGAGGTCGGTCAGCCAGTAATAGGTGCGGTGCGCGAAGGAGGAGCGCACCGGGGCGGCGCGGACGTGGCGGACGACGGCCTCGTAGAGGGCGGGGGCGGGGCTCACCACGTCACCCCCAGGCTCTCCGCCGCGCGCACCCCCGAGGCGCACCCGTCCTCGTGGAAGCCCCATCCGTGGTGGGCGCCGGCGAACGCGATGACGCCGTCGTCCAGGTCGGCGATCCGGCGTTGCGCGGCCAGTGCCGCGGGGGTGTACACCGGGTGCTCGTAGTCCATCTCGGCCAGGACGTCGTCCGGGCGGACGCGCCCGTCGTCGTTGAGGGTGACGAGGTGGCGTCGGCGGCCGGGCAGGTGCTGGAGCCGGTTCATGTCGTAGCTGACCCGCACGGGCCCGGCGTCGGGGTCGCAGGAGGGCAGGCGGTGGTTCCAGCTCGCCCGCGCCGCCGGGTCCCGGGGCAGTACCGAGGCGTCGGTGTGCAACAGGGTGCGGTTGCGGGAGTAGCGGAACGCGCCCAGCACCTCGCGCTCGGCGGGGGTGGGCCGGGGCAGCAGGGCCAGGGCCTGATCGGCGTGGACCGCGATGACGGCGGCGTCGAAGTCCTCCTCACGGCCGTCGAGGCGCAGGCGGACCCCGTCGGGGACGCGCTCCACCGAGCGCACGGGGGTCCCGGTGCGCACGACGTCGAGGTTCTTGGCGACGCGTTCGACGTAGGACCGGGATCCGCCCACGACGGTGCGCCATCGGGGCGATCCCCAGATCCCGAGCATGCCGTGGTTGGCCAGGAAGGCGAACAGGTAGCGGGCGGGGTAGTCCAGGGCGGTGCCCGGGGGGCACGACCAGACCGCCGAGACCAGGGGGACGACGAAGTGCGCCACGGTGTAGGGGCTCAGGGCGCTCTGCGCGACGAACTCCCCCAGGGTGGGACCGGGGTCGGCGTCGGGTGCGTCGAGCAGGGCGCGGGCGGCCCGGTGGAAGCGGGGGATCTCGGTGAGCATGCGCACGTGGGCGACGGTGGCCCGGGGGCCGGTGGGCAGCAGGGCGCGCGGCCCTCGGGAGCCGGCGTACTCCAGGCCGCAGCCGTCGCAGGCCACGGACAGGCTCATCTCGGTGGGGCGGGTGTCCACGCCCAGTTCGTCGAAGAGGCGGATCAGGTTCGGGTAGGTGCGGCGGTTGTGGACGATGAACCCGCTGTCCACGAGGAGTTCGGCGCCGTGTTCGTCGGTGATCCGGTGGGTGTGGGCGTGGCCGCCCAGACGGTCGTCCGCCTCCAGCAGCGTCACCTCGGCCCGTTCGCGCAGGATGTGCGCGGCGGTCAGTCCGGAGACGCCGGAACCGATGACGGCGACGCGTCCGCGTCGGGGGATGTGCCTGTCCTGGACCACGGATGTCCCTTCCCTGGGGGCTGATACCGGGTATTCGGATCAGGTGGGCGCGCGGATGGGTGCGATCACATGACCGGCCTGTGATGTGGGTCACCAATGGTGGTGAGGAGCAGGGGAAGATCCCGTGGGTTCTGGACATCCGGCCGTGGACACAGCACCGTGGACGAATGCGCGTACTACGACCGATCGACCGGCTGGACCGACGATTCCACCGTCTCGTGACGGGCCTGGGGGCGCCCGTCCTGGACCCCTATACGCCCAAGTTCGTTCAGGCCACGGACAACATGGCGCCGTGGTTCCTGATATCGGCGACCATGGCCGCCACCGGCGGCCCCCGGGCCCGGCGCACCGCCCTGCGCGCCATGATCGCCGCCGCCGGCGCCAACGCGATCTCGGCGGGCGTCAAACACCTGACCGACCGCCCCCGCCCGGACGTGTCCGGGGTGCCCCGGTCCCGGCTCCCCTACCGCGACTACGGCAGCTCCTCCTTCCCCTCCGGGCACACGGCGGCCGCCGTCGGCTACGCGGCCGGGATCGCCGCCGACGCCCCGCGCCCGCTCGCGGCCCTGGTCGCGGTCCTGGCCGGGACGGTGGCGGTGTCCCGGGTGCACAGCGGCGTCCACTACCCGGGCGACGTGCTGGGCGGGGCCCTCATCGGCCTGGGCGCCTCGTTGGCGGCCCGCGCCATGGTGCCGCCCCGGCCGGAGCTGACCCACGGGGCCACGACCCTGCCCGAGGACGTCCACCACCCCGGGGAGGCCGGCGGAGAGGCTCTCGCCACCGGGGCCCTGCCCGGAACGGGCGTGACGGTGGTGTGCAATCCCCGCTCCGCCGACGTGCTCCCGGCCGCGGTGGCCGAGGGGGCGACCGTGTCGAACGCCATGGGCACCCCCTCCCGGATCGCACGGGCGCTACCGGGCGCCACCATCGTCTCCCTCTCGGAGGACGACGACATCGTCGAGGTGATGGACCGGGCGGCCAAGGCCGGCGAGGTGCTGGCGGTGGCCGGCGGCGACGGCACCGTCAACGCGGGGGCGCGCGCCGCCATCGACAACGACAGACCCCTGCTGGTGATCCCCGACGGCACCCTCAACAACTTCGCCCGGACCCTCGGGTTGACCTCGGTGGACGTGGCGCTGCGCGCGTTCTCCGACGGCCGGCTGGCCCGGGTGGACGTGGGCGAGGTGGACGGACACCTGTTCCTCAACACCGCCTCGTTCGGCTCCTACCCGCGCATGGTGGAGCGGCGCGACCGGTGGGCGCCCCGGATCGGCAAGTGGCCGGCGTTCGCCTGGGCCCTGTGGCACGACCTGCGGGAGGTCGCCCCCACCCCGGCCGTGGTGGACGGCCGACCGACGAAGGTGTGGTGGGCGTTCGTGGGCAACTGCCGCTACCGCACGCACGCCCGGGTCCCGGCGCTGCGCGAGAGCCTGGTGGACGGTCGGCTGGACGTGCGGGTGCTGGGCGCGCGCAGCCCGTTCCCGCGGCTGCGGGCCGTCCGGGACGTGCTGTTCGGCCGCCACCAGCGGGGCGAGGGCTACCGGGAGCGGACCGCACGGGAGCTGGTCCTGACGCTCCCCGAGGAGCCGCGGCTGCTGGCGGTGGACGGCGAGGTGATGGAGGCGTCGCGAACGGTGCGGTTCACCAAGCGACCGGCGGCGCTGCGGGTGTTCGTCCCCAGGACCGAGCGGCCCTGACCGATGTCATCGGCGGGCGCGTCCGCGGGCGCGACCGCCGATGAGGAGGGTCAGCCCGGCGCCGACCAGCCAGGAGTCCTTGGCGATGGGCAGGCCTTCGGGGGTGGGCCGCAGACTCCCGGGACGGCGCAGGCCGGGGGTGCGCAGGTACATGCCGAGGAGGCCGGCGCCGAACGCGGTGAGTCCGGCGCCCGCGAGCCTGCCGGGCACCAGCGGCACCAGCAGGGCGGTGCCCAGGGCGATCTCCCCCGCGGAGAGGAGCTTGACGAAGGTGACGGGGTCGACGTCCTTGAGGAAGGGATAGGTGCCCATCGCCATCCCGTGCATGCCGCGGGCGGTGTCCTCGTCGACGTCGTACTTGTCCAGCCCCGAGTTGAGGATGAACGCGCCGGTGGCCACGCGCAGGGGAAGGTCGCTGATTCTCAGGGGCAGTCGCATGTCGTCTCCGTGAGCCGAACCGATAGATCACTCCGGGCAATGCGAATGCTACCCAGAGCCACCGCACGGAGGCGGGGACGACCCGCCGGGGTCACAGCCGGTCGACGATCTCCACCAGCGCGTGCCAGGCCTCCTCGGTGTCGCGGTCGCGGATGTGCGGCCGCGCGAACGCCTCCGTGAACTCCGCGACGTCCTGGAGGTCCCACCTCGACCGGTACAGCTCCAGCCGGGCCGGATCGACGGTGTGTCCGGAGGCGTCGGCGTAGCGTTCGAGGTCGGCGTCGTCCTCCACCACCAGCCACAGGTCGCGTTCGGGGACGGCGAGCCCCACCGTGTCCCAGTCCACGAGCAGGGGGTTCGGCCCCCGCCAGACCACGTTGCCCGGGTGGGGTTCGCCGTGGGTCACCACGACCGGGGCGCCCGCCAGTTCGGCCGCCCGCCGGTCGTACTCCTCCAGGCGGGCGCGCACCCGTTTGGTGTGCTCGGCCAGCAGGTGCGCGACGGGTTCGGCGAAAGGTCCGCCGGCCCCCATCCGGGAGGGTTCCTCCAGGACCGTGTCCAGGTGGAAGCGGTGCGCGATCGCCGGCGGGGACAGGGCGGCGCTCCGGGGCGGTGTGCGCCGGTGCAGCCGGGCGAGGGTGTCCAACAACAGGCCGCGCAGGTACGGGGACGCGTGCCGGCCGAACCCGCCCGAGGCGCCCTCCACGTAGGGGAAGACGCTGAGCACCCGGTCGCGTCCCACCGCCCGGATGGTGCGCCCCTCGGGGGTGCGCAGCGGGGCCACGACGAACCCCAGTCCGGCCTCGTCGTGCAACCGGGCGGCGGTGTCCATGGCCGCCGCCAACCGCTCCCGCGCGGCGGCCGGGGTCGGGCCCAGGTAGGCCTTGTGGGCGAGGTCGGCGACGGTCGCGAACCAGCGCCGCCCCGAGGTGTCGGTGACACTCCAGTGGTGGTCGGCGAAACCGACGGGCAGATGGGTGAACGCGGCCGGACGGATCCCCCAGGCGCCCAGGGCTTCGCCGACGCGGTCCTCGTGGAGGTCTGTCAACGGTTCCCGCATGCGGCGAAGTTACCAGCGCGCCCGGCCGGGCGCAGGCGTTTTCCCGGGTTCGGCCGGCCGGTCAGGGCAGCAGGCCGTGCAACCGGACCGCCTCGGCACCGCGCGCCACCGTGACGAGCGCGCCGGGAACGGCCACGGCCCGGTGATGGTCGGCCCCGCTCCCCAGGGGCAGCGGCCCCGCCTCCCCCACCGGATCGAGGACGGAGAACCGGGGGTCGCCGTCGAAGGGGACCGACCACACCGCCGGCACCTCCCGGTCCGCGTCCGGAGCGGAGAGGGGGACGACGACCGCGTCGGACAGCGCCACGGCCGACGCCGGACCGTACTCGGGCAGGTCGGCGGCGTCCAGGGCGGCGGTGACGACGATCCCGCCCTCCGGCGACACCCGGTGGAACAGCAGCCGGTCGGCGGCCGTCTCGGTGACGACCGCTCCCCCGGTGTCGGCGCGCACGAGCACCGACCGGCCGTCGGTCCAGGGTTCGGCGGTGATCCGCACCGCGTGCGACCCGTCCCGCGGGTCCAGGATCACCGGCGCGTCCTCCCCCATGAGGGGACCGACCACGATCACGGGGCGTGTGTCGGCGTCGATGACCGGACCGCCGGCGCGCAGGGCCGGGAACTCCTCCAGACCGGGCAGTTCCCGGGTCCAGCGCACCCGGCCGTCGCGCCGGTCCAGGGCGGTGACCACCCCGGTCAGGTGCGCGCCGGGGGTGTCGGCGATCCTCGCCGGATCGGTGTCGCGCGCCCGCCCCTCGGGAACGCAGGCGTAGGCGACCAGGAACAGGTCGGTCGTGCGCAGGGTGTTGTCGGCGTTCCACCCCTGCCAGGGCGCGCAGACCCGGCCGGGCTCCTCGGGGACGGTGAACGACCAGGCCTCCCGGAGGGTGGCGGTGTCGTGGGCGACGATCCGGGGGGTGTCGTCCTCCTCGGTCCGGGAGTGGACGAGCACGCCCGAGGCGACCGTCAGGACCGTGGTCGTGGTCCCGGCGGGCGGGGGCGGAACGGTGAACGTCTCCACCGTGCCCCCTCGGGCGGTGTCGAGTTCCACCCAGGTCGACGCTCCGGTGCGATCGGGGTCGTCCGGGTCGCCGTGCGCGATGTGGATCCGGGTGCCGCCGCCGTACACGGTGGCGCGGGCGTCCGCGCCGCGCAGCCGGTAACGCCACAGCTCGTCGCCGGTGATCCCGTCCAGGGCCACCACCCCGTCGTCCAGGACGACGATCGGGCCGAGGGTGCCGGGGACGACGCGCACCAGGGTGTCGTCCCCGGGAAGGGTCCGGGTCCAGGCCGTGGCGGTGACCTCGGCGGGGATCGGCGGCGCGGTCTCGGGGACGGACTCGGCGAGGGTGTGCTCCACGGCCAGGGACAGGGTGAGGGCGCGCACCCCGAATCCGGCGATCAGGGCGCAGGCCAGTCCGGCGGCGGCCGGGACCAGGGAGCGGCGCGCCGGGAGCGACCGCATCCGGCGCAGTCCGGCGACGACCAGGAGCACGCCCGCCCCGGCGGCGGACAGTCCCGCCCAGGACGGCACCCCGGGGGCCACCGACAGCGTCGCCCCGCCCAGGACCAGCCCGACACCGCACCAGCCCAGCGGGCCGCGCGAGGAGGTGGTCCGTGCGTCCTCGACGATCGTCCGATCCTCGACCACGCGCGCCTCCTCACGTCCCGGGCGCGGATGCGCCGACCATACGACGCGCGACGGTCGTGTTCGGTTTTCCCGGCGGTCCACGAACGGTCGTCGGGACGGGCGGGCCGGCACCCCGGCGCGGCCCGATCCCGGGTGCGGACGCCGCGGTACGGGGCGATCGTTCGGAGCCGCCACCGGCGGATCGCCCTCCCGCGCACCGGGGCCGGGGCCCTGCGGTGCGGGGACGCAGCGGCCGGCCCGGGTGTCACCTCCGCGCCCCGGTGTCCGCGCCCCTCACCCCCACACCGCGGCGAGGTCCCCGGCGACCACCAGGACCCGTCCTCCCAACAGCCCGATCTCGTGCGAGCACCCGTGCCCGTGCGGCAGCACCTCGTCCAGGGTGACGTCGCCCAGGCCGGGCAGGGAACCGCTCGCTCCGGTCCACCGCCCGTCGGCCTCCACGCCGAACGAGGAGACACCCGAATAGGTCACCGTCAGCCCCTCGTCGTGCTTGAACGGGTTGGGCTCGAAGGTCAGTGTCAGGTCGAACAGGCCGTTCTCCCCCGGCCGCATCGCGGCGCCGACCGGCCGCAGGTCCTTCACGCACCTCGGGCCGCCGAAGTCGTAGTGGGCGGGGTCGGTGGCGAAGGCCCGCGCCCCGGGCGGCAGGCGGTCGGCCAGGTCCGGCAGCCCGGCGAGGTAGGGGCGCGGATCGAGGAACCGTTCCCGGCGACCGTCCTCCTCGCGGTACAGCGACACCAGTTCCATCGTTCTCCTCCACGCGCGGTACGGGCCGGGGACGATGTTCGCACGGTTCCGGCCCGGGGAGGAGAAGGGGCCGGGGAAGGTCCGCGCGACCGGGCGATGCCCCGGGCGCACGGCGCACGACCCGACGGTGCGGGTGCCGTTCGGAGGGATCCGGTCCTCGCGCGGGCCGGCACCGCCGGTGTTCGCGGGCGGGGTGGACGCGCTCGTGCGATCCCGCTCCCGTGGCGCCCCGGGATGGGGGAATGTCGGTGGGGCGCGGTTCACTGACGGACCCGAACCCTCCCTCGTCCCCCGGAGTCGCCGTGGACACCCTCGACCTGGATCCGCGCACCGTCCGCCGACTGGCCGTCCGCCGTCAGCGCCTGGCCGGTCCCCGCCCCGGGCCCGGCGCCGACGGGCTGCGCGAGGTGCTGCGCGATCTGCGCTGCCTCCAGTTGGACCCGATCGGTGTGGTCGCCCCCAGCCACCTGCTGGTGCTGTGGAGCCGGGTGGGCCGGTTCGATCCGGCCGACCTGGAGTCGCTGCGGTGGCGGGAGCGGTGGCTGTTCGAGTACTGGGCGCACGCGGCGTCGATGGTGCTCACCGAGGATCTTCCGCTGCACCGGGGATGGATGCGCCGGTATCCGCGCGCGGACTCGCGGCTCGCGGAGTGGACCCGGGCCAACGCGGAACTGCGCGAGCACGTCCTGTGCCGGTTGGCGGAGGCCGGACCGCTGCCCACCGACGGGTTCGAGGACCGGGCGGTCGTGGCATGGGAGTCCACCGGCTGGACGGCCGGGCGCAACGTGGAGCGGATGCTCGACCTGCTGTGGACCCAGGGGCGGATCATGGTGGCCGGGCGGCGGGGCCGCACCCGGATGTGGGACCTGAGCGACCGGTGTCTGCCGCCCTGGGCGGACCGGGGTGAGTGGGACGACGCCGAGATCGAGGAGCGGTCGGTGGAGCACGCGCTGCGCGCGTTGGGCGCGGGGCGGGCCCGGGACGTGCGCCGACACTTCGTGCGCGAACGCCACACCGACCCGGCGGGGGTGTTGGCACGCCTGGAGTCGGCGGGCCGGGTGGCGCGGGCCCGGGTGGCGGGGTTCGGGGACGCCGAACCCTGGTTCGTGCACGTCGACGTCCTACCGTTGGTCGAGGAGATCGCAGGCGAGGAGTGGGGCGGGCGGACGACGGTGCTGTCGCCGTTCGACAACCTGCTGTGCGACCGGGAGCGCACGGCGCTGCTGTGGGACTTCACCTACGTCAACGAGATGTACACGCCCAGGGCGAGACGGCGGTACGGGTACTACGTGCTGCCGATCCTGCACGGTGACCGGCTGGTGGGGCGGATCGCCGCCCGGGTCGACCGCCGACGCGGGGTGCTGGACCTGGAGGGCGTGTACGCCGAGGAGCACGTGGTCGACGACTCCGCGGGCGCGGCGATCGCGGAGGCGGTCGGCGACCTGGCCGGATTCGCGGGGGCGGGGGCGGTGACCTGCTCGGGGCCGGTGCCGAAGGTGTGGCGGGCGGAGCTGGCGGCGGCCGCGCGAGTGTGAGGGGCGCGGTTCGGGTCCCGCTCGCGGTGCCCCCGCCCGACCCGTGCCAGGGGAAGTGTTTACGCGGGATCGTCCAAGGACGGGCGGGCGGATGGGCAGGAACCAGGGGAAAGGGCGGGACCGGCGGAGCGGGGGCGACATGCGGGCGTTGCGATTGCACGGGGCGAGGGATCTTCGGTTGGACGAGGTGCCCGAACCCCGACTCACCCCCGGGTCGGTGAAGATCCGGGTCGAGTGGAACGGCCTCTGCGCCTCCGACCTGCACAACTACCTGCACCCCGCCATGCCCGACGAGTACCTGCATCCCGTGCTGCGCACCCACGGTCCCCACGTGCAGGGGCACGAGTTCTCGGGACGGATCGTCGAGGCGGCCTCCGACGTCGAGGGTCTGCCCGAGGGCGCGGTGGTGGTCGTGGAGCCCCTGGTGTTCGACGGCACCTGCGCCGCCTGTCGGCGCGGCGCGTACAACCTGTGCGAGAACTTCGGCTTCATCGGTCTGATGGGCGGAGCCGGGGGCCTGGCCGAGTACGCCGTGGTGCCCGCCGACCGGGTGCACCGGATGCCGGAGGGCATCTCCCCCACGGTCGCGGCGCTGGTGGAGCCGATGGCGGTGGCCTGGCACGCCGTGCGCCGCGCGGGCCTGGTCCCCGGTGAGTCGGTGCTGATCGTCGGGGCCGGTCCCGTCGGGCTGGAACTGCTCATGGTCGCCCGAGCGTGGAGCGCCGGTCACATCACCGTCAGCGAGATCTCGGAGACCCGCAGGCGACAGGCCGTCGACTTCGGCGCCGACCTGGTGCTCGACCCCACGGAGGTGGACGTGGTCTCGAAGGTGCGCGCACGCGCCCCGGGCGGGGTGGACATGGCGTTCGAGGCCTCCGGCGCGGGCACCCCCGCCCTCCTCACGATGATCGGATCCCTGCGCAAGGGCGGCCGGGCGGTGACGGTCTCCCAGGGGCGCCCCGTGGAGTTCGACCCCACCGTCCTGATGCTCGCCGAGATCGACCTCACCGGGAGCTTCGGCTACGACGGGCCGGACTTCCCCGCCGTCATCGAGTCGATCCGGATCGGCAACCTGAGTCCCAAACCCCTGATCACCGACCGCGTCTCCCTGGAGGAGGCGCGGGAGAGGGGATACGAGGAGCTCCTCGCCCACGGCGACCGCCACGTGAAGATCCTGGTGCACCCCTGAGGCCTCCCCGTCCCGGCGGGCCGGCCGGGGCGGGGCGGTGGAGGGGCCGCGCGCTCCAGGGGTCGGTGAAATTTCCACCAAAATGTGCCAAGTACTCCCTTTCTTCGCACCATGCGCGCTCATCGGTGTTTCGCTTGTCCGATAGGCCATCACCATGAGTGACGAGAGGGGCGCCATGGCGCAGCCGATCGATACGGCGCCGGGGACGGCCCGGAACCACTGGATCCCGCTGGGGCTGGCCGCCGCGATGGCCGTCCTGCTGGTCGTGGGCTGGTCCCTGCTCAACGCCCTCGTCCCGGGGTCCGAGCGCGTCCGCGCCGGAGACGAGATCGTCATCGGCGAGGGCGGCGGATACCGGGCGTCCCTGACCCTGCCCCAGGACGGATGGACCCTCGACGTCGGGTCCAGCCGGCTCGGAGAGTCCTACCGGTTCCACCGGGGGACCGTCGACCTGACCGTCATCACGGTGACGCCCGTCGGCGACCCCCTGCCCGACGCGAAGCGTTTGTGGGAGGGCATGGGCGACCTCGCCCGCGCCGGGGACCCCACCTCTCGGCTGGGAGAGCCCGCGGTGATCACCGCCGAGGACGGCTCCGAGGGACTGACCGGTGTCCTGCGGAGCCGGACCGAGGAGGGCGCGGCCACCCTGTACACCTCCCCCGACGGGGTGTTCGCCGTGGAGATGACCCTGGGCGGCGAGGACGCGACCCCCGCCGACCTGGAGGCGGTCGCCGACGTCGCCCGCGCCATCACCTTCACCGAGGAGGGCGGCCGATGAGCCAGGCACCCAACGAACCCCGGCTCCCGGACACCACGGCCGGAGCGGTACCGGCCCAACGCCCTTCCCACGCCGACGCGCCCGGCCCCCGGCGGGTGCCGACGCCGCGCGGGGAGGAGCGCACCGTCCTGGGGTACCACCTGCCCGCACTGGTCTCGATGCTCCTCATCGGACCGGCGTGCCTGCTCGGGCTGATCGCGCTGACGCTCCGGTTCGCGGGCGCCGTGCGGATCTTCTTCGGCGAGGCCGCACTGGGGCTGGTGTTCTCCACGGCGACCCTGCTCCTCGGGTTCTGGCTGTTCCGCCGGATCCGACCGGTGCGCGCCCCCTCGCTGCCCGCCTCGCTGGTGGCGGTGGCCTGGGGACTCACGGCGGCGACCGGCGGCGCGCTGCTCGCCAACGGGTCGCTGAACGGGATCTGGTCCAAGACCATGGGACTGGAGTTCGCCGGAGTCTGGGGCGCCGCGCTGACGGCTCCGGTCAACGAGGAGCTCCTCAAGCTCGTGGGGATCGTCCTGGTGGCCATCGCCTTCCCGCGCGCCGTGCGCGGACCCGTGGACGGGTTCGTCATCGGCGCCCTGGTCGGCCTGGGCTTCGAGGTGACCGAGAACCTCATCTACGCGATCAACGCCGTGTTCCAGGCGGGCGGGGTGAACGGCGCGGAGGCCGTGGCGCAGACGACCGTCGTCCGACTGCTCCTCACGGGTCCGGGCTCGCACTGGGCGATGTCGGCGGTCGCGGGCACCGCCGTGGGCCTGGTGGCCGCGGCCGGTTGGCGGCCGAGCGGACGCCGCGCGCTGGGTGCGCCGGCGCTGGTGCTGACGGCGATGGCGATGCACTGGCTGTTCGACGCGCCGCTGCTCGACGGCTCGGGCGGCGTCGCGGTCAAGGTCCTGTTCAACTTCGCGATCGCCATGATCGTGTACTTCGTGGCGCGCGACGTCCACCGCCGCCGGGTACGCCGGGCACTGGCCGAGGAGGGTGAGGAACTGGGCATCCGCCGTTCGGCGGCGATCGCCCTGGCCCGCCGGAACGGGCGCCGCAAGGCGCTGCGCTCGGTGGCCGAGGCCGAACGCGCCCAGGTGGGCGAACGTCAGGAGCGGATGGTGGAGGCCGCCGAGGACCGCGCCTTCACCCACGGCGACTGACCCACCCGTACCCGAGGGGCCGGGAGGATCAGAGCCGTTCCCCGGCCCCTTCCGCGTGTCCCGGGGCGCTCTCGCCGAGCGGCTCCCGGGCGAGTTCCCGGGCGAGTTCCCGAACGCGGGCGACGACGGACCGCTCCTCCTCCGAGGTGGGCGGGACGCGGCGGGCCATGGCGGCGTCCCACTCCAGGGACACGTGGAGGAAGAGCATGTGGTCGTAGGTCCGCGCGCCCTCCGCGGCGGCCTCGCACAGGTGGTGGTACACGTCCTCGGCGGCCCCGACCGCCGCGGCCGCGTCCGGATCGCCGTCCAGCAGGCGGGCGCAGATCCGGCGGGCCGCGTACAGGTGCGCCTCGTCCCCGGTCGGCCAGGCCAGACCGAGCTCCTCCAGGGCCCGACCGAACAGGACCAGGGCCGGGTCGGTACGACCGAGCCAGGCCACCTCCCGCAGGCTCGGTGAGTCCAGGCCCCGGGCCAACGCCTCGGCGGCGAGCATCGGCAGGTCGACGTGGACCGGGTTCAGCACGACCTCCATCAGCCGTTCGCGCAGCACGTCCATGCGGGGGCTCCTCAGGAGACGGGTCGGGTGAAACGGTGGAGGAGGGTGCCCCCGGACTCCAGGATCAGGCGCGGGACCAGCTCCAGACCGGCCGGGACGCCGACGGCGATCCGGCGGGCGTCCCCACCCGCCAAAAGCGGGACCGTGGTCAGACACAGCTCGTCGAGCAGACCGGCGGCGGCCATGTCGGCCAGCAGCGACGGTCCGCCCTCGCACAGCACCCGCGACAGACCTCGGGCGGCGAGGTCTGCCACGGCCGCCGCCAGGTCGACCTCGGCGTCGCCGTGGACCAGCACCCGGTCTGCGCCGAGCAGGTCGCGGGCGCGGAGCAGCGCGTCCTCCCCCGCCTCGCGGCGGGTGATCAGCAGGACCCCGCCTCGGTCGGGCGCGGCCTCGGCCAGCGACGGGGGCACCGCGGCCGAACGGCTGACCACCGCCAGCTCAGGGCAGCGGGTGCGGCCCGGCCGGGTCCGCGGGCCCGGCCTCCCGTAGTCCTCGGCCCGGGCGGTGCCCGCGCCCACCAGGACCACGTCCGCCAGGTCCCGCAGCAGCGTGTAGACCTCGCGGTCGGCCGAGGTGTTGATGGACCCGGTCAGCCCGTCGGTCCCCGCGCCCGCGCCGTCGAGGGTGGCGACCATGTTCGCGCGCGTCCGGTGTTCGGGGTGGGCGTACAGCGCGGCCAGCGTCCCGTCGGAGACGGTGGCGCCCGGGGCCGCCGCCTCGGGGACCAGGTCGTTGAGCAGCACCCTCACGCGTCCTCCCCCGGCCAGGACGCCACCAGGTACAGCACCCCGAAGGGGTCGTCGGCGTAGAGCAGGCGGGGCGCGGTGACGACGGCGCCGTCCAGGGCCCGGGCCATCACCTGGAGGGCGGCGCGGCCGCCGATGAGCAGTTCCGCGCACAGGTCGGGGTCCAGCGCCAGCAGGGACGCCCGGTCCGCGCCGGCCAGGGCCGCGCGGATCGTGTCGTCCACGGCGAACGTGCGCCCGTCCAGGTGCCCGGGGGCGCGCGGGCCGCGCCGGGCCCCGGCGTCGGCCATGACCAGCAGCCCCACGCGTTCGGGGCGGTCCGCGACGGCCCGGCCCCGCAGGGCGACCTCGGCGGGGTCGGCGTCGGCGGCGATCGTGCCCATCTCCACCGGCACCCGCGCGTCGAGGTCGTCCAGCAGGCGGCGGGCCACCGCCAGGGAGGTCGGCAGCGCCTCGTCCCCGGGCACCCGCTCCCCCGGGCCGCCGAACGCCGAGAGCGCGATGCGCCCCTCGACCCGGTCGGCGGAACGGGCGTCCGCGCCCAGCACGACGATGACGTCCGGGGCGGCCCCCAGCAGGACGCCGACCGCCTCCTCGCACGCCTTGCGCAGGTCGGCGGCCACGTCCCGGCCCCCGGTCAACTCCCGCAGCAGCAGCGGGGGCTGCGGGCACACAGCGGTGGCGACGATCAACGGGGCCTCCTCACGCCAGTCCCCGCACGGTCCGCGCGGGAGGTCGGACCCCGCGAATGGCGGCGACCATGTCCAGTACCTGCCGGGTCTCGGGCACCTCGTGCACCCGGTACACCCGGGCGCCCTGCCAGGCGCACACGGCGGTGGCCGCCAGCGTCCCGGTCAGGCGCTCCCCCACCGGCAGGTCCAGGCTCTCACCGACGAAGTCCTTGTTGGACAGCGACACCAGCACCGGCCACCCCGTGGCGGTCATCTCGTCCAGGCGCCGGGTCAGTTCCAGGGAGTGCCAGGTGTTCTTGGCGAAGTCGTGGGCGGGGTCGATGAGCACCGACGCCGGGTCCACCCCCAGGGAGACGGCGCGTTCGGCCAGGCCGACGGTGTAGGAGACGGCGTCGGCCACCACGTCGGTGTAGCGCACCCGGTGCGGTCGGGTGCGCGGGGTCACCCCCGCGGTGTGGGTGCACACCAGGGCGGCGTCGTACTCGGCGGCCACCTCGGCCAGCTCCGGGTCGTATCCGCCCCAGGCGTCGTTGAGGAGGTCGGCACCGGCCTCGCAGGCGGCGCGCCCCACCGAGGCCCGCCAGGTGTCGACGCTGATGACGAGGTCGGGGAACTCCGCGCGGACGGCGGCGACGAAGTCGACGACCCGGCGCTTCTCCTCGTCGGCGTCGATCTCCTCACCCGGCGCGGCCTTGATCCCCCCGATGTCCACGATGTCGGCGCCCTCGGAGACGACCTTGCGCACCCGCTCGAAGGCGGGGCCGTCGTCCCAGGTGGCGCCCTTGTCGTAGAAGGAGTCGGGGGTCCGGTTGACGATCGCCATCACCAGCGTCTCGTGCGCACCGTACTCCCGACCCCGCAGTCTCATCACCGACCGACAGCTCCTCCCAGCACGCGTGGTCGCTCCGGGCCGACCCCGACGGCCGGTGGGCGCTCCACGATACCGACCGTACCGGTGCGCGGACGCCCCTGCTCGTCGGCGGTGTCGAACCAGCGGATCGGCACTTCAGCGCCGTGGTCGATGCCGGATCGGCGGTCGGCGATCGCGAGCAGTTCGGTGGCCATGGCGCCCAGCCCGCGCAGCGACTGGTGCCGGTGGGCGCGCCGGCCCAGGTCCACCTGCGCGATGGCGTCCACACCGCACCGCAGGTGGGTGTCGACCAGCACGGCCAGCTCGACTCCGTACCCGGAGGGCACCGACAGTTGCGCGAACAGGTCCCGGCGGATCGCCCACTCGCCGGACAGCGGCTGCACCACCCCGGACAGGGCGGGCCAGCGCAGGGCCAGCGTGGGTCGGGCGACCAGTTCGGTGACGCGGCCGCCCTCGTGGCTGACGCGCCCACCGCCCGGCAGGTCGAGCAGCCGGTCGTAGAAGCCCTTGACCAGCCGCACCCCGGGTTCGGTGAGCAGCGGACCCAGCAGGGCGGAGACGAAGTGGGGACCCCATTCGACGAGGTCGGCGTCGAGGAAGGCGATGACGTCCCCGGAGGTGACGAACTGCGACTTCCACATCGCCTCGCCCTTGCCCCTGCGGTGCCCCAGGTCGGGTCGGACGTCGACGACCCGGTGGACCACGGCGCCGGCCTCCCGGGCCACCCGCCCGGTGTCGTCGGTGGAATCGGAGTCCATGACGACGATCTCGTCGAGCAGGGGCGCGCGTTCCATCAGGTCGGCCCGGACCCGGGAGACGATGCCCCCGACGGTGGCCTGTTCGTCGCGGGCGGGGATCACCAGGCTGACGGTGAGGCCCCGGCGTCGTTTGAGGTCGACGAGCCGTTGCACGGTCCAGTCGGTGTGCCGATAGGTGCGATGGTCGAACCAGGTGTCGCTCAAGAATCCTCCCAGCGGGCTGGACTAGATCGTGTTCGGTGGACGCCGCTCGTCGCGAGCGGCGTCCCGGTGTGTTCACCGCGAGGCCGGCGAGGGGATCGGGGCGGTGTTCCCCCGTCGACCGGAACACCGCGGAAGGGATCTCGGCGGTCGTGGACCGTCCGTCGAGGACCTTTCAAGGGTGGACGGGCGGGTGTGCCGGGGCGTCGCGCGGCGGCGTACGCATCCGCCGAACACGCCCTGGTTCACACTCTGCCCGGCGAAACGACCGGAACGTATTTCGATCTTCCTTATTCCCGGTGAAATCGGTGACACCGGGGGCGTCCGGGGCGGGGATCATGGAGTGACCGATATCGACGCCCGAAGGACCCCGTCCGTGCCCGTGCCGCCCGGGAGAACGTCGCCCACCGCCTCTCCGGTCCGGGGGATCACAGGGCCGCCCTGGACGAGCACCACCGCCCGCTCGGAGACCGGATCCGGGTCCCGGGTCCCGATCACCCCGACACCCTCGCCACGGCACCGGCCAACGCGCACTCCTCCACGGGGGCGCCGCCGAGGTGGGCGTACAGGAACCCGGAGACGAACGCGTCACCCGCCCCGTTGGCGTCCACGACCGACCCTTCGGGGCGCACCGCCGGGAAGCGGCGGGGCGACGCCGACCCGCGCTCCAGGACGTGGCAGCCGGCGGCCCCGTCGGTGGCCACCGCCACCCGGGCGCGGCCGCGTTCCAGCAGCCCGCCCAGCACCGCGTCGATCCGGTCGCGGACCGCCACCGCGCTCATGAACACCACGTCCGAGCCCAGGGCGTAGTCGAGGTGGTGGGGGTCCTCCCCGTCCCAGTCGTGCAGGTCGGTGGAGACGGTGGCGTCCAGGTCCCGGTACAGGTCGCGGTTGTGGCCGACGATCGACATGTGCGCGTGGCGGGCCCGCTCCAGGAAGGGCAGCGCGAATTCACGGGGCAGGCGCAGGTCGGCGGGGTGGCGGTCGTCGTGGAAGGAGAACCGTCCGCCCCGGTCGTCGACGAGGTTGACGCCGCGGGGCGTGCCGTGCGGGGAGACCACGTGGGAGAAGTCCAGGCCGAGTTCGGCGTAGCGGTCCAGGACCATGCGACCCTGGACGTCGTCGCCGAGGAAGTCGACGAACTTGGTGGCCAGGCCCAGGTGGCGCAAGCCCCAGGGCGACGCCGTTGCCGGTGTGCCCCACGTGGTCGCGCACCGGCGGGACCTGCGCCGAGTCGCCCTCGGGGACGGCGAGGTCGGGGACGCGGACGATGGTGTCCACGCCGGCGCCGCCCACCACGAGGACGTCGTAACGGGATCCGGTCATGGAGATCCTCCTTGCGGGGCCGGGCCGGGGACGGCGCGGGCGACGGTCCGGACGCCGGGCACGACGCCGAAGGCGAGGGTGGCACATGCCGAAGGCGAGGGTGGCCCGTGCCGAGGACGGCCGGGCGGACCGCCGTCGCCGGTCGGCCCCGTTCAGCGCGACGGGACCCGGTCGCCGGCCGACGCCCGGTCGGTGAGCCAGGAGAACAGGCTCGGGTCGGCGCCCATCTCCGGGTGCCACTGCACCCCCAGGACCGCGTCGGTGTCGTCGTACTCGATGGCCTCGACCGTGCCGTCGTCGGCCCAGGCGGTCGCCGTCACCCCCGCGCCCGGTTCGGCGACGGCCTGGTGGTGGTACGAGGGCACCTCCAACCGGGTGCGGCCCAGCGCCCGGGCGGTGCGCGACCCCTCGGCGACGGTGACCGGGTGGGGGTCGAACACGCCGAGGCGGAGCCGGTGTCCGTCGTGGCCGACCACGTCGGGCAGGTGCTGGTGCAGGGTGCCGCCGCGGGCCACGTTGAGCAGCTGCATGCCCCGGCAGATCCCCAGCACGGGGATCCCCCGCCCCAGGGCGGCGGCCAGCAGCGCGCTCTCGGCGGCGTCCCGGAAGTCCTGGACGCCGGCGGTGCGCTCGCCGACGGGAGCGCCGTAGCGGGCGGGGGCGATGTCGCCGCCGCCCGCGAGCAGCAGTCCGTCCAGGGCGGGGACCGCCCCGGCCGCGTTCGCGACCGGGGGCAGCAGGACGGGCACCGCGCCCGCGGCGGCGACCGCGTCCACGTACTCCTGCGGCAGCAGGGTGGCGCGGGTGTCCCACACCCCCCACCGGGCGTGGTCGGCGTAGGCGGAGATACCGATGACGGGCGCGGTCACGACGCCCTCCCTTCCGTGACGGACCGTTACAGCGGGGTGACGTAGGCCCCGGAGATGCCGCCGTCCACCAGGAAGTTGGACGCGGTGATGAAGGAGGCGTCGTCGCCGGCCAGGAACGCCACGGCGGCGGCGATCTCCTCGGCCTCGGCGAACCGGCCCAACGGCACGTGCACCAGACGGCGGGCGGCCCGCTCGGGGTCCTTGGCGAACAGCTCGCGCAGCAGCGGTGTGTTCACCGGTCCCGGGGAGAGCGCGTTGACCCGGATGCCCTCGCGCGCGAACTGCACGCCCAGCTCACGGCTGAGCGCCAGCACGCCGCCCTTGCTGGCGGTGTAGGAGATCTGGGAGGTGGCCGCGCCCATGGTGGCGACGAAGGAGGCGGTGTTGACGATCGACCCCCGCCCCTGTTCGCGCATGTACGGCAGGGCGTGCTTGCAGCACAGGTAGACCGAGGTCAGGTTGACCTCCTGGACCCGGCGCCAGGCGTCGAGGCCGGTGGTGAGGATGGAGTCGTCGTCGGGCGGGGAGATCCCGGCGTTGTTGAAGGCGACGTCCACGCTCCCGTACGTCTCCCTCGCCGCCGCGAAGAGCGCCTCCACCTCCTTCTCGTCGGTGACGTCGACGCGCACGAACGTCCCGCCGACCTCCTCGGCGACCGCGCGGCCCGCCTCCTCGTCGAGGTCGGCGGCGACGACGCGGGCGCCCTCGGCGGCGAGCCGGCGCGCGGTGGCCCGGCCGATGCCCCCGGCGGCCCCGGTGATGACCGCGACGCGGTCCTCGAAACGGTTCATCTGGCTGCTCCCTGCTCGGATGTGGTCGGGGTCCCCGGTGTGCGGGGGGATCAGGTCTCGTCGGAGACGAAGACGGTCTTGGTCTCGGTGAAGGCGTCCAGGGCGTCGGGACCCAGTTCACGGCCGATGCCGGACTGGCCCATGCCGCCGAACGGGGTCCAGAAGCGCACCGCCGAGTGCGAGTTGACCGACAGGTTCCCGGCGCGGACCGCGCGGGAGACCCGCAGGGCGCGACCGATGTCACGGGTCCACAGCGATCCGGCCAGCCCGAACGGGGTGTCGTTGGCGATGCGCACGGCGTCCCGTTCGTCCTCGAAGGGAAGGACGGACACCACCGGCCCGAAGATCTCCTCCCGGAACGCGGGTTCGGCGGGGTCGGTGGTGGTGAGCACGGTGGGCGGGTACCAGAAGCCCGGCCCCTCGGGCGCCCGGCCCCGGAAGGCGACGGTGGCGCCGTCGACGTAGGCGGCGACACGATCGCGCTGGGCGGCGGAGATCAGCGGCCCCATCTCGGTGGCGGGGTCGCGCGGGTCGCCCACCACGACGCCCTCCACGGCGGGTCGCAGCAGCTCCAGGAAACGGTCGTACACGCTCGCCTGGACCAGCAGCCGGGAGCGGGCGCAGCAGTCCTGGCCGGCGTTGTCGAACACCGCGTAGGGGGCGGTGGCGGCGGCCTTGTCCAGGTCGGCGTCGGCGAAGACGATGTTGGCGCTCTTGCCGCCGAGTTCGAGGGTCACCCTGGTGAGGTCGTCGGCGGCGGCCGCCATGACGCCCTTGCCGACCCGGGTGGAGCCGGTGAACACGATCTTGGCGACGTCGGGGTGGCGCACCAGCCGCTCCCCGGCGACCGGTCCGGCGCCGGGCAGGACCTGGAGCACGCCCTCGGGCAGACCGGCCCCGCGCGCCAGTTCGCCGATGCGCAGGGCGGTGAGGGGGGTGAGTTCGGCGGGTTTGACGATGACGGTGTCGCCGGCGGCCAGTGCGGGCGCGGTCCCCCAGGACAGGACGGGCATGGGGAAGTTCCACGGGACGATGACGCCGACCACGCCGAGGGGTTCGGCGAAGGTGACGCTCCACCCGCCGGGAACGGGGATCTGCCGTCCGCCGGCGCGTTCGGGCGCCCCGGCGTAGTAACGGAACACGTCGCGGGCGTTGCCGGCCTCCCACCGGGCCTGGCCGATGGGGTGGCCGGCGTTGGCGACCTCCAGGTCGGCGAGTTCGTCCAGATGGGCGTCGATGGCGTCGGCGACGGCGTGCAGCAGACGGGCGCGTTCGCCGGGGGCGGTCGCCCGCCAGGCCGGGAAGGCGGCACGGGCCCGGGCGACGGCCGCGTCGGTGTCGGCGATGGTCGCGAGCGGGACGGTCGCGATGACCCGCTCGGTGGCCGGATCGACGACCGGGTGGGCGACCTGTGCGTCGTCGGGCGGTGGCGTGGCGGTGCCCACGGTTCCCCCTGTCGGTGTGCGGTGATGACGTGCTGAGGACTCGGAGCCCGGTGCCCCGTGTCCGGTGGATCAGAGGCGTTCGAAGCCCCGGAACATCTCCCAGTCGGTGACGGCGGCGTCGAAGGCGGCCAGTTCGACACGGGCGTTGTTGGCGTAGTGGGCCACGACCTCCTCGCCGAAGACCTCCCTGGCGAGTTCGCCGCCCTCCCACAGCTCCAGCGCGTCGCGCAGGGTGGTGGGGACGGTGGGCAGCCCGGAGGAGTAGGCGTTGCCGCCGAAGGGCTCGCCGGGCTCGATCCGGTTCTCGATGCCGTACAGCCCGGCGGCGATGAGGGCGGCCACGGACAGGTGCGGGTTGACGTCGCCGCCGGGCACCCGGTTCTCCACCCGCAGGGAGGGCCCGTGGCCGACCAGGCGCAGGGCGCAGGTGCGGTTGTCGTGGCCCCAGGCGACGGCGGTGGGCGCGAAGCTGCCCGGCACGTAGCGCTTGTAGGAGTTGATGTTGGGCGCCAGCAGCAGGGTGAACTCGCGCAGGGCGGCGAGCTGTCCGCCCAGGAAGTGCCGGCCGGCCTCCGACAACCCGTCTCCCTCGGCCAGGACGGGTGCGCCGTCGTCGTCGCGCAGGGAGATGTGGATGTGGCAGGAGTTGCCCTCGCGGTCGTTGGGTTTGGCCATGAAGGTGATCGACATGCCCTCCTGGGCGGCGATCTCCTTGGCGCCGTTCTTGTAGATCGCGTGGTTGTCGCAGCTGGCGCGGGCCTCGTCGAAGCGGAAGACGATCTCGTGCTGGCCGAGGTTGCACTCGCCCTTGGCCGACTCCACGTACAGTCCGGCGCCGGTCATCTCGTTGCGGACGCGCCGCAGCAGGGGTTCGACGCGGGCGCCGCCCAGCACCGAGTAGTCGACGTTGTACCGGTTGGCGGGGGTCAGGTCGCGGTAGGCGCGGTCCCAGGCCTGCTCGTAGCTGTCGCGGTAGACGACGAACTCCAGTTCGGTGCCGACCATCGCCGTCCACCCGCGTTCGGCGAGGCGTGCGCGCTGGCGGTCCAGGACGGCGCGCGGGGAGGCCACCACGGGGGTGCCGTCGTGCCAGGTCAGGTCGGCGATGACCATGACCGCGCCCTCCGCCCAGGGGGTGGGGCGCAGGGTGGCGAGGTCGGGGACCATCGCGAAGTCACCGTAACCGGTCTCCCACGAGGACATGGCGTAGCCGTCGACGGTGTTCATGTCCACGTCCACGGCGAGCAGGTAGTTGCAGCCCTCGGTGCCGTGTTCGAGGACCTCCTCCAGGAAGAACCGGCCGGACAGGCGTTTGCCCTGGAGGCGGCCCTGCATGTCGGGGAAGGCGACCAGGACGGTGTCGACGTCGCCCTCGGCGACGGCCGCGCGCAGGGCGTCCACGGTCAGCGGGGGTCGGCGGGGTGCGTCGTGCGCTCTCACCTGGGGGGCTCCTTGTCCGCAGAGGCGCCGGGGCGGCCGCCATTGGTTCGAGATCAGACCTTATCCAGGGCCAGATAACCAGCACCCTAAGTACGTGTCAATAGGGCGTTAACCCTCTTGACAAGGAAGGAGGTGGGAGCGGAGCATCTGCGACAACCCAAAAGGACCGGACTCAGACCTTTGATTCACCGGCCGGTCCCGGCGGGCGCACCCACCGACCCCCTGGGGAGCAACCGATGCCCGATCCCGACAAGAGTCCCCTGCGCATCCAGGGCGCGGACTTCTCCCGCGCCGACGACGACTACCTCGCGAAACGCCGACTGCGCCGGGGCGCGGCCGGATGGGTCCTGCTCGCGGGCCTGGGCGTCGCCTACGTCATCTCCGGCGACTTCGCCGGGTGGAACTTCGGCCTGGCCGAGGGCGGCTGGGGCGGCCTGCTCATCGCCACCCTGCTCATGGGGACCATGTACCTGTGCATGGTGCTGGGCCTGGCCGAACTCGCCTCCGCCCTGCCCACGGCCGGCGCCGGGTACGGGTTCGCCCGGCGGGCCCTGGGCCCGCTCGGCGGCTTCGCCACCGGGACCGCCATCCTCATCGAGTACGCCATCGCCCCCGCCGCGATCGCCGTGTTCATCGGCGGTTACGTGGAGGCGCTGGGCCTGTTCGGGCTCACCCAGGCCTGGCCCGTCTACCTCGCCTGCTACCTGATCTTCGTCGGCATCCACCTGTGGGGCGTGGGTGAGGCGCTGCGGGTGATGTTCGTGATCACGGCCGTGGCCATGGTGGCTCTGGTGGCGTTCATCGTGGGCATGGTCCCCCGGTTCGACCCCGCCAACCTGTTCGACATCGAGCCCACCACGGCCTTCGGGGCCAGTTCCTTCCTGCCCTACGGGTACGTGGGGATCCTGGGCGCGTTCGTGTTCGGCATCTGGTTCTTCCTCGCGGTGGAGGGCGTGCCGCTGGCGGCCGAGGAGGCCCGCGACCCACAGCGCGACATGCCACGCGGCATCATCGTCGCGATGGTCGTGCTCATGCTCACCGCGACCGGCATGCTGCTGCTGGCCCCGGGCGGGGCGGGCGCGTCGGTGATGGCGGAGTCGTCCAATCCGCTGCCCGAGGCGCTGCGCGAGGCCTACGGCGGCAACACGCTGCTCGCCGACTTCGTCAACTACGTGGGCCTGGCCGGGCTGGTGGCGTCGTTCTTCTCCATCATCTACGCCTACTCGCGGCAGCTGTTCGCCCTGTCGCGGGCCGGGTACCTGCCCCGGTGGCTGTCGGTGACCGGACGTCGGCGCACCCCCTACCTGGCGCTCATCGTGCCCGGCACCATCGGGTTCGCGCTGGCGGTGACGGTGGCCGACGGAGACCGGCTCATCAACATCGCGGTGTTCGGGGCGACGGTCTCCTACGTGCTCATGACCCTGTCGCACATGGTGCTGCGCCGCCGCGAACCGGGCCTGGAGCGCCCCTACCGCACCCCGGGCGGGACGGTCACCACCGGGATCGCGTTCGTGCTGGCGCTGTGCGCGGTGGTGGCCACGTTCTTCGTGGACATGGTGGGGGCGGCGATCACGGCGGGGATCTTCGCGGTGTTCCTGGCCTACTTCTGGTTCCACTCGCGCCACCACCTGGTCGCCAACGCGCCCGAGGAGGAGTTCGCGCTGATCGAACAGGCGGAGTCGGAGCTCAAGTGAGGCGCCGGGACCGGGGCCGCACCGGCTCCGGTCCCGCCCGCCCGTAGGCTGGTCGTACCAGCGCGCGGGGCGCACGATGGAGAGGACCGTGGTGAGGACGAACGCCGAGCCCACCGTCGAGGACGCGGGACCGGCGGCCGAGGCGGTGTTCCGGCCGGTGCGGGCGGGCAACGCCTTCGAGGAGACCGTGGAGCGGTTGCTGTCGGCGATCCGGTTGGGCGTGGTCCCCCACGGGGAGCGCTTCCCGGCCGAACGCGAACTGGCCGCCCGGCTGGGCGTCAGCCGCATCACCCTGCGCGAGGCGATCCGGGCCCTCCAGGAGGCCGGGTACGTGGAGTCGCGGCGGGGCCGCACCGGCGGCACCTTCGTCACCTACGTGCGACCGCGGCCGAGTCGGGCCGAGGCCCGGCGGGTGTTCCAGGGGATGGACGTGGACCTGGACGACCTGTTCGCGTTCCGGCGCGCCCTGGAGATCGGCGCGGCGACGCTGCTCGCGGAGCGCGGGCTGACCGAGGAGCAGGATCGGCTGCTCACCGAGCGCTCGGTGGCGGTGGACGGCGCGGAGGTCGGCGACTACCGGCGGCTGGACACCGTGTTCCACCTGACCCTGGCCGAGCTGACCGGCTCGCCCTCGCTGGCGGCGGCGCTGACCGACGTGCGGATGCGGATCAACGACCTGCTCGACGCCATGCCGATGCTGGTGAAGAACCTGGAGCACAGCAGCGCCCAGCACCGGGCGATCGTGGCCGCGGTGCGCGCGGGGGACCCGGGCGCGGCGCGGCGGGCGGTGAGCGAGCACCTGGAGGGCAGCGAGGCCCTCATGCGCGGCTTCCTCTCCTGACCGACCCCTCCCGCCCCTCCCCCTCGGTGACCGCACCGTCACCGGAACCCTTGTCTGGAACCCGGTTACGGGTTACCTTGTTCATGATGTCAAATATCGATCATGTACGGGTGCCGGACGATCTGGTGGGCGCGGCGATCCGCGCGGCGGAGCGGACGGGAAGGGATGTGGCCGACGTGCCCCTGGTCGAGATCGCGCGGGAGGCGGGGGTCTCCCGCAGCACCCTCCTGCGCCGCCTCGGGGGTACGCGCGGCGCGCTGGACGAGGCGGTGCGCGCGGCCGGGGTGGACCCCGGAGGGCGACCACCCGTACGGGAACGGGCCATCGGGGCCGGAGCCCGCCTCCTGGGCGACCTGGGCCTGGCCGCCACCACGCTGGAGGCGGTGGCGCTCGCCGCCGACTGCTCGGTGCACAGCCTGTACGCCGTCTTCGGTTCGCGCGACGGCCTGCTGGCCGCGGTCTTCGAACGGCACAGCCCGCTGCCCGAACTGGAGGAGTTCCTCGCCGACACCGGTGACGACCTGGCCGCCACCGTCCACGGCGTCCACCTGCGACTGGCCCGGGCGTTCGGCCGCGAACCCCGGGTGATGCCCGCGATCCTGGCGGACGTGTTCGCCAGACCCACCGGCCCCACCCGGGACATGCTGGTCACCCGCTTCTTCCCCCGGGTCCTGGCGGCCCTGGGCGGCTGGCTGTCCCGGGAGGTCGCGGCCGGACGCCTCCGCGACCTGCCCCTGCCCCTGCTCGTCCAGCAGCTGATCGCGCCCGTGTTCGTCCACTTCGCCCTGCGCCCGGCCCTGACCGGGGTGCCGGGCATCGACTTCCCCGACGTGGAGGAGACCTGCGCCGTGCTCCGCGACGCCTTCCTCCGGGCCGTGGCGACCGACCCGCCGCACTGAACGGGGACGGCCCCGACCGTCCCGGGAACGGGAGGACCCCCATGTCCGAACGCACGACCTGCCTGATCGCCGGCGGCGGCCCCGCCGGAATGGTGCTCGGCCTGCTGCTCGCCCGCGCGGGTGTGGCGGTGACCGTGCTGGAGAAGCACGACGACTTCCTGCGCGACTTCCGGGGCGACACCGTGCACCCCTCCACCATCCGGCTGCTCGACGAACTCGGCCTGGGCGAACGGTTCGCCGCCCTGCCCCAGACCCTCCTGGACCACGTCGCCTTCCCCATCGGCGGGAAGCGGGTCGTGACCATGGCGGACTTCCGGCGCCTGCCCCGCCCCTACCGGCACATCGCCATGGTCCCCCAATGGGACCTGCTCACCCTGCTCGCCGAAGCGGGCCGGGAGGAACCGTCGTTCACCCTGCGGATGGGCACCGAGGTCACCGGCCTGCTGCGCGAGAACGGCCGGGTGACGGGGGTCCGCCACCGGGGACCCGACGGCGAGGGCGAGATCCGCGCCGCCCTCACCGTGGGGTGCGACGGCCGCTGGTCACTGGTCCGCCGCGAGGCGGAACTGGTCCCCCGGGAGTTCCCGGTCGGGATCGACGCCTGGTGGTTCCGGCTGACCGCCGCCACGGGGCTGGAGATGGCGCTCACCCCACGGGGCGGGCGGGGCCGGTTCCTCGTCGTCATCCCGCGCGAGGACTACCTCCAGATCGCCTACATCGGCCGCAAGGGGAGCGACGCCGAGCTGCGCGCCCGGGGCGTCGAGGCGTTCCGCGCCGACATCGCCGAACTGGTCCCGGAACTGGGCGACGGGGTGAACGCCCTGGAGTCCATGGACGACGTCAAACACCTGGACATCCGGCTCGACCGGCTGCGCCGCTGGCACGGCGCGGGGGTGCTGTGCATCGGCGACGCCGCGCACGCGATGTCACCGATGGGCGGGGTCGGCATCAACCTGGCCGTGCAGGACGCGGTGGCGGCGGCGACCCTGCTCGCCGAGCCGCTCCGCGCGGGCGCCGTCGGGGACCGGGACCTGGCCCGGGTGCGCGCCCGCAGGCTGCTGCCGACCGCCGTCGTCCAGCGCCTACAGCGGACCATGGAGAAGGTCATGGCGGAGCCGATGCTCCAGGGCCGCAGGGTGGGACCGCCCGCGACGCTGGTGGCGCTCATGGAGCACCTGCCGTTCCTGTCGGCCGTACCCGCCCGTCTCATCGGTCTGGGGTTGCGGTCGGAGCACGCTCCGGAGTTCGCCCGTCGCCGCCCCGCTCCCCCGGGTCCGGTCGGGTGACCCGGGAACGGCCGCCGCCCAGCGCGGTGAGGGCGACACCGCCCACCAGCAGCACGGCGGCGGTCAGGTTGAGCGGGGTGAGTTCCTCGCCCAGGAACACGTACGCGGAGAGCATCCCGAACACCGGGACGAGCAGGGTGAACGGGGCGACCGCCGAGGCGTCGTGCTCGCGCAGCAGGAAGCCCCACACGCCGAACCCGAACACGGTCGCCACCCAGGCGACGAAGAGGAGCGCGGCCACCCCGGTCGGGTCCAGGTCGCGCATCGCGACCAGGCCCGCCCGGGGGCCCTCCACCAGCAGGGACATCGCGAACAGCGGCAGCGGCGGCACCAGGCTCACCCACACCGTCCACGCCAGGGCGTCGGGCGGGGCGGCCTTACGGGTGAAGACGTTGGCCAGGCCCCAGAACGCGGCCGCCGCGATGATCATCGAGAACGCCGTGAGCGGGCCCGAGGCGCCCTGGGCCCAGGCTGCGACGCCGATCCCGACCAGGGCCACCGCCATGCCCAGATAGCGGACCGGCCGCAGTCGTTCGCGCAGGAACACCACCGCGAAGACCGCCGTGAACACCGCCTGCACCTGGAGCACCAGCGAGGTGAGCCCGGCGGGCATGCCCAGGTGCATGCCGGTGAAGACCAGGCCGAACTTGGCCACCCCCAGGGTCGCCCCCACCAGCACGATCCACCCCAGGGCGACCTCGGGCCGTTTGACGAGGAAGACCGCCGGGACGGCCGCGACGAGGAAGCGCAGGGCGGTGAACAGCAGGGGAGGGAAGTGGTCGAGGCCGACGTCGATGACGACGAAGTTGACACCCCAGATCGCCGCGACGAGCACGGCCAGGAACAGGTGGAGGGGACGCATGGATTCGATGATGGCGGCCGCACGGATTAAGCACCAGCGAAGATTCCTACACCGTTGGATTCACGTCTGCTTCATAATGGTGGGGTCCTCCCGGAAGGAGCGCCCCCGTGCTCGACCTGTCCCGCCTGCGCGCCCTGCACGCCGTACACGTCCACGGTTCCGTCGCGTCCGCCGCCAAGGCCCTGGGCTACACCCCCTCGGCGATCTCCCAGCAGGTCGGCAAACTCGAACGTGAGACCGGCACACCGCTGCTGGAACGGCGCGGGCGCGGTGTCGTGCTCACCGACGCCGCCGCCATGCTCGTGGGCACCGCGGGGCGGGTGCTGGCCCTGGTGGAGGAGGCGGAGGTGTGCCTGGAGGAGCGGCGCGGGCGGCCCCACGGCCGGTTGACCGTCGCCTCGTTCGCCACCGCCGCACGGGGTCTGCTGCCCGGGGTGCTGGCCGAGCTGGCCGCCACCCACCCGGCCCTGGACGTGCGGCTGTTCGAGGAGGACCCGCACGCCACCCCGCACATGGTCGCCCAGGGCACCGTGGACCTGGCGGTGGTCCACGACTGGGACATCGCCCCCATGAGCGTCCCCGAGGGGGTGGTGAGGGAGCGCGTCGGCGAGGACCGGTGCGACGTCCTGCTGCCGCCGGACCATCCGCTGACCGCCCGCACGACACTGACCCGCGCCGACCTGGCCGGGGAGCGGTGGATCTGCCAACCCCCGGGCACGGTGTGCCACGACTGGCTGACCCGCACGATGCGCGCCATCGGCGCCGAACCCGACATCGCCCACTACGTGGCGGAGTACCAGACCCAGGTGGCGCTGGTGGCCGCCGGTCTGGGCATCGCCGTGGTCCCCCGACTGGGCCGGGGGACGCTCCCCGACGACGTCGCGGTGCGGCCCGTGGATCCGACGCCGGTGCGCGGCATCGCGGTGCTGTGGCGCGAGGGCACCTCCCGCCGCCCCGCCGTCACCGAGACGGTCCGCGTCCTGCGCGCCCACGTCGCGACGCTGTCGACTTGACCCGGCCCGGATCCCGGGACGGGGCGCTCCTGGACGGGCCTTTCCAGAAGCCTGCGCGCACGAAGGGAAGGCGTCCGTGATCCGGTGTGCCCCGGGACATGGACGCCCTCGTGACCGCACGGTCGAGGGCGTCGGCGTCCGGGTCGCTCAGCGGGCGCTCTCGTCGTCCGCCGCGATCTGGCGCCACTTCCGGACCGGCCGGGCGGTCGGCCGTTCACCGACCGCCTATGACCGCTGAACACATTCGGAAGGACTCGTCCAGCGGGTGGGCTTGGCCCTGATGTGGACTCGTTCGCCCTGGCCACCGAAGATGCTGAGGACCTCGACCGTGCCCTCGCCGGTGGAGCCGAACCAGTGGGGGTGCCGGGTGTCGAACTCGGCGACTTCGCCCGGTCCGAGGGTGACGTCGTGGTCGCCGAGGACGAGGCGTAGCCGTCCGCTGAGCACGTAGAGCCATTCATAACCGGGGTGCGTGCGGGTGAGCGGGTCCGATTCGGCCGTGGGGATCGTCAGCTTGTACGCCTTCGGCTCCCCCTGGGTCCGGGACAGCGGCACGATGACCCGTCCGCCGGACCGGTGGGCCTCCTGCGGCATACGCGGGTCCACGATGCGGGGCGCGGCCACGATGTCGTCGAGAGGCACGGCGAGCGCGGCCGTGATCGGCAGCAGCAGTTCCAGGCTTGGCTTTCGCTGCCCCGATTCCAGCCGCGACAGGGTGCTCTTGGAGATGCCCGTCGCGCGGGTCAGATCGGCGAGGGAGAGGTTCTTCTTCTCCCGGAGGCGGCGCAGCCGACCTCCGATCTGGCCGAGGGTCGCGTCGAAGGCGGGATGCGTGGGCATGCCCCCATCGCAGCAGATCGTTCCTGTTTCGGCAACGGAATTTGCTGAAAGGTGACCGCTGGCGCAGGGTCGACGGCGGAGGTAACAGACATGAATCGTACGTGTGATGTCGTCATCGTCGGGGCCGGAGCCGCCGGTCTGACGGCGGGGATCGTGCTGGCGCGGGCGCAGTCGGAGGTCGTGGTCCTGGATGAGGGCAGGCCGAGGAACGCGTCGGCAGCGCACATGCACGGCTTCGTCTCACGGGATGGCGTGAGCCCGTCCGAGTTCCTGATGATCGGACGCTCTGAGCTCTCCCACTATGGGGCAACGCTGATCGAGACCCGCGTCGTGGCGGCCGAGCGCACCGACGACCACTTCGTCATCCACACCGGCGACGGGCAGGAGATCTCGTCCCGTGCCGTACTGGTCGCCAGCGGGCTGACGGATCAGGTGCCGCACACGCCAGGGGTGCACGAGCTCTGGGGCACCGCGGTGCACCACTGCCCGCACTGCCACGGCTGGGAGGTACGCGGCCGGGAACTCGCCGTGCTCGGCGGCGGAGTGCCGCACATGACGGTGCACCAGGCAGCGTTGCTGCGCCGCTACACGGACCGGGTGACCCTGTGCCCCGGGGAGATGGAACTCTCCTCCGGGGACCGCTCACGGCTGACGGCCTTCGGGGTGAGGATCATCGACGGCGCGATCGAGCGTCTCGTGACCGACGACGGCCGGTTGACCGGCGTGGCGTTGGCCGACGGGAGCGCCGTGGCTTGTGAAGCGGTGTTCATCGCGCCGGCCCCTCGGGCGAACGACGACGTCCTGCACGCGCTGGGCTGCCGGTTCGATCCGCGGACCGGGTGGGTGCACACGGAGCCCGGCGGGGCGACGAGCGTGCCGGGAGTATGGGCGGCAGGCAACGTCAGCAACCCGCGCGCGCAGGTGATCACCGCAGCCGGGGAGGCATCGGCGGCGGGCATCGCGATCTCCGCATGGCTGCTGGAGCGAGACCTTGCCGCGGCCCAGGCCGTCGCGAGCGCCGAGGACGGACGGTGACGGCCGCCGCGCCCGCGAGGCGCCGCCTACCCACCGGGGTGTACCTGCTGTCCTTCAGCCTGTTCGCGATGGGCAGCGCCGAGTTCCTGCTCGCCGGGGTTCTCCCGGTCGTGGCCGAGGACATCGGCGTGAGCCTGGCCGCCGTGGGCGGCCTGATCACGGCCTTCGCGATCGGCGTCGTCATCGGCGGGCCGCCGTTCGCGGTGATCAGCCTGCGGTGGCCGCGCCGGACCGCCCTGGTCGTCACCCAGCTCGTCTTCGCCGCTTCCATCGCGGTCGGGGTGCTCGTCGGCACCTACCCCGCGCTGCTGATCACCAGATTCATCGCGGGCCTGGCCTACGCGGGCTTCTTCGCGGTCGCCGCTGTGACCGCGGTCGGACTCGTCTCCCCCGACCGGGCGGCGAGGGCGTCCGGCGTCGTGGTCAGCGGACTGAGCCTGTCCATGATCCTCGGCGGCCCCGCCGGAACCTTCATCGGCTACCAGACCGGTTGGCAGAGCGGGTTCTGGCTCGTCGTCGCCCTCACGCTCGTCGGCGCCGTCGCTGTCGGGGTCACCATGCCTTCGAGCCCCCCTGCCGTCGAGCCGAGCGTGCGCCGCGAACTCGCCGCGCTCCGGCGGCCGAGGCTGTGGCTGGTTCTCCTCGCCACGTTGCTGAGCACCGCCGCCTACATGGTGACCTTCAACTACCTATCCGAGATCCTCCGGACCGTCACCGGCATCGCCGACGCGTGGATCGCCGCGGTGCTGGTCATCTTCGGTGTCGGCGCCTACCTCGGTCTCGCTCTCGGCGGTCGTATCGCCGACCGACACCCGCATCCGGCCCTGCTGACCGGTGCGTCAGGCATCGTCGTCGCCTCGGTGCTGATCGGGACCTTCCCCGGCCATCCCACCGTGGTGATCCCGCTCGTGCTGGCCCTGGGCGTCTTCGGTTTCGTGCTCAACCCCGCTATCTACGGCCGCGTGTTCACCCTGGCAGCCGATGCCCCCACGCTCGCAGGGGCAACGACGGTCTCCGCGTTCCAGCTCGGCATCGGCATCGTCCCGGCCCTCGCCGGAATCGCGCTCGGGGCGGGAATGCCCATCACGACCGCGGTCTGGATCGGCGCGGGTCTGGCCGCGCTCACGATCCCGATCGTTCTCCTTGAGGCCGCCGCAGGTCGCCCGGCAGACCGTCGGCTTGCAAGGACGGCACGCGGGGCCGCTGAGACCGCTCGTGAGGGGTGACGTGAGGATTCCCGGTACAGGGCCGCGAACCACCCCGGCGGCAGGAACGTTCGCTGTCCGGATCACATGATCGCTCGGGCTCGACGACCACCACAGAACCGGCCGTGTGCGCCTTCGTGCTCCCGCTGGACGAGTCTTTCCGAGTCGGCGTGGAGTGCGGCCGGTCACGAGGGCGTCCACGTCCCGGGTCGCACCGGATCATGGACGCCCTCTCTTCGTGCGCGCAGGCTTGTGGAAAGACTCCTCTAGGAGATCCCGGGGACGCGTTCGTCGGCGGGGACCGGTCCGGGCGCGGCGCCCTTCCCGAAGGGCGACCCGCCGATTCCCTCACGCCCGTGGGGGGCGAGCCACCCCTGCGGGTCGGGTCCGGCGGCGACGATCCGCGTCGGGTTGATGGCGGTGTGGACCCAGTAGTAGTGGACCCGGATGTGGTCGAAGTGGGTGGTGTCGCCGAACCCGGGGGTCTGGAACAGGTCGCGGGCGTAGGCCCACAGCGCCGGGTACTCGGTGAGCTTGGCGATGTTGCACTTGAAGTGGCCGTGGTAGACGGGGTCGAACCGCACCAGGGTCGTGAACAGCCGGATGTCCGCCAGGGTCAGGGACTCCCCCACCAGGTAGCGGCGGGTGGACAGGCGCGCCTCCAGGTCGTCCAGCCGGGCGAACACCCCGGCGACGGCCCGGTCGTAGCGTGCCTGGTCGGGGGCGAACCCGGCGCGGTAGACACCGTTGTTGAGGTCGCGGTAGACCTCCGCGCCGACCTCCTCGATCTCCTCCCGGAGCGCCTCCGGGTACAGGTCGGGGGCGTCCTTCCGGGTCAGCGGGCCCCACTCGGTGGCCAGGTCCAGGCAGAGCCGGTCGTAGTCGTTGGTGGCCAGGTGGCCGGTGGTGACGTCGACCAGGCCGGGCACGCTCACCCCGCCGTCGTAGCCGGGATCGCGGGCCAGGTAGGCCTCCCGCAGGGCGTGGATGCCCAGCACCGGGTCGAGGCCGCCGGGGCTCCCCGTCTCCTCGGTGAACACCCAGTGCGGGTCGCCCTCGATGATCTCCTGGCGGGGATCGGTGACGGCGAGCGAGATCGCCCCCTCCAGCCCCATGAGGCGGCGCACGATGACGGTCCGGTGCGCCCAGGGGCAGGCCCGGTTGATCACCAGCCGGTAGCGCCCGGCCTCGGCCGACCGGCCGAACCTCCCGTCGGCGGTGACCCGGTCGGCGAAGGCCGCCGGATCCCGCTTGATCTCCTCGGTGGGCACCTTGTTGCCCCGCATCCCGTTCCCCTTCCGGACGTGACGGTGCGCTCAGTGCCGCATCGTATCCGTTCGGGTCCGGCTTCAGGGGCGGGCGCGCTCCCTCCGTCCTCGGACACGCGCCCGCCCGACCCCCGGGTCACTCCCTCCCGGGGGCGTCCTCGGCGAGGGTCACTCCCCTTCCCGCACGCCGAGCGGACCGAGCACCTCCACCAGGTGCTCTTCGAGGGCCTGTCGCCCCTCCTCGGCGGGGCCGCGAAGGGTCAGGGTCACCACCCGGTCGCCATCGACCAGGGCCGTGGCCAGGGCGTGCCGGCCGGATCCGGTGCCGTAGAGGTACTCGAACGCGGGCTCGCCCTGCTCCCATTCGCCCTCCGCGAGGGCGGAGATCTCCTCGTACCCCTCCTCGTCGCGGGCGGGCACCCGGACCCGGTCCTCCAGGACGCGCTCCAGGTCGGTCTCGTCGCCCTCGTCCCAGGTGAGGACCGCCTCGAAGGCGTCGTCCTCGATGAGGGTGAAGACCCGCTCCCCGTCCCCGTCCTCCGCCAT
Source organism: Nocardiopsis sp. N85 (assembly GCF_028882275.1). GTDB lineage: Bacteria > Actinomycetota > Actinomycetes > Streptosporangiales > Streptosporangiaceae > Nocardiopsis > Nocardiopsis lambiniae. The sequence goes on along the minus strand of NZ_JARBUT010000001.1, from coordinate 767,250 downwards.
CTCCCACACGTCCGGGTCCAGGGAGGGCGGAGCGTCGGGGGAGGGCGAGGGTTCGGGGGACGGTTCGTCGGAGGGGACCGGCTCGTCCGACGCGGTGTCCTCGGGGGCGTCGCCCCCGGAGCCGCCGGGTTCGGGGTCGCGCGCGGAGCCGTCCCCACCGGAACCGCCTCCGGTCGTGCCGCCCCCACCGCCACCGTGGTCACCGGAGGACGAGGAGCCGTCGGGGAGACCGCCGTCGGTCCGGGGCAGGGGGTCGGTCGTGGTCGCCGACGGGTCGTCGTGGGGTGTGGTCTCCAGCAGGGGGCCGTCGCCATACGTTCCGGTGGACTCCGCCAGGTAGGCTCCCGGCTCCTCTTGTGCGCCGGCCAGCGCCGGGGAGGCTCCCACGAGAGCGACCACCGCCAGGCCCGCGGCGGGCAACCAGGGGGCCCCGGCCTCCTCGGGTTCGGGCAACGGTGTCTCGGCCGATCGTTCCCAGCGCTGGCGCTCGTCGTCCCAGCGCGGTGTCGTCGTCATCGTGTCCCCTCTTCCTTGTTCCGACCGGGTCCGGCCGTCCATGTCCGTACGAGCGGGTCCGGTTCAGCCGCCATGGCGTCCCTCGATCACGCACAGGGAGGAGTGCAGGTCCTCCACCGCTCGGGTGGTGCGCGCCATCTCGCCGACCACGGCGCTGCCACCGCGCACCAGGGCCAGGAGGCGCCGCAGGAGTCCGGGACCGACCTCGCCGGTGTCCGTGATCTCCTCTTCGGCGCGCGCCAGCGCGTCGTCGACCGCTTCGACCTCGAAGGTCCGGGGCCGACGGCCGAGGGCGGCGCGCACCCCGGCCAGATCGTCCAGGACCTGGACGGTCACCGCGTCGACGCGGACGGAGGCGTTCACCGCCACCCCGTCCTCACCGGTGACCAGGGCACCGCCGGTGATGTGCCCGGCGATCACCGCCTGTCCCGGTGGCGCGCTGACCGGTCGGGCGGTGACCGGGGGGAGCGGGGCCACGGCCCCCTCGGTGCGGGAACGGTCCTCGGCCCGGCCCCGGGCGCCGGTCACCACCGCGCCACCGGTGATGGACCCTCCGACGTAGAGCCCGCCCCCGGCCGGGGCGGTCTCCTCCTGTTCGGGATCGTCGTGGTGTCGCGTCATGTGCTTCCCCTCTCACTCTGTGAAGCGGAACCGTCGGTGGAGTTGTCCTCCGCGTGGGAGCCGGACCCGGTGGAGATGGCGCCGCCGGTCATCGAACCGCCGACGAAGACGGCCCCGTTGCCCAGATGGACGGCCCGCCGCCGGAACTCCTCGGTCTCGTATCCGGCCTGTTCGAGCGCTTGGTTCACGCCCTCGGCGATGCGCAGTTCGATGGTCTTGACGTAACGGATCACGTCCATCCGCTGGAAGTGGGAGAGACCTCCGCCCGCCGCGTACTGGCGCACCGAGAACACCGGTCCCCGGATCCGCCGGTCCTCGTCGTCGGAATTGCGGCCGGACCCGCCCGGCTTCGAGGTCCGCGACAGGACGTCGAGGACCTTCCGGATCCCGGCGTTGCGGGACATCAGTCCGTCGATGACGTCGTCCACGTCCACACCGGAGGTGAGCGCCTCCACCACGGCGGACACGACATGGAAGTCGTCGTTCAAGGGCGCCAACAGATAGGGGACGATCTCCAACAGGAGTACGCCGCCCTGGGTGTGGACCCGCACGAAGACGGTGACGACCACCTGTTCGTCCCAGCCGCCGACCCGAATGCGCAGGAAGTGTCGGCGTTGTTCGCCGCCCTCGGCGACGGCGGCACGGAGGTGGTCGGCCACCCGGGCGTCGTCGGGGGCCCCCACCGGGAGCCCGCTCCGGAGGGCTCCGTGCGGCAGGGTGCCCGGCAGGAACACGCACTCGGAGATCTCCAGCGCCCCGAGCCGATCGCGACCGCCCCCGGCGGCCGACAGGGTCAGGGACTCCAGTTGAGGCCGGATCAGGTCGACGATGGCGCGTTCGTCGAGCGGACGCCCCGTCTCCTCCCGGGTGTCGGCCCCGCGCCTGCGCAACTCCAAGGCCAGGGACCACATGTTCAGTTCCAGACCCGCTCCGCGGAAGGGGGAGTCGAGCCGGTACGGGATCAGCGCGGAGTGCTGTTCTCGGGCGACCCAGCGCAGCAGTGATCCGTGTTTCGTGGACGGTTGGACGGGAGGGCCACCCGTGAAGGTCTCCTCGCTCAGCTCCCGGGCCAGGATGCGCTTGATCCGCTCGCGGTGGTCGCGCCACGCCAGCCAGGGCAGGAAGAGGAGGTCGGCCTCTCGGGCCCGCTCCACCGCGGTCCGGCCCGTATCGCCGGGCAGGAAGTGGACACCGACCCGAACGCAGAGCGCGAGGAGCACGACCACCATCACGACGAGGGGCAGGGCGGACTCCCTCCCTCGGACGACGATGTCGAACCACCCGACGACCAGAAGGACCGAGATGATCGTCAGCGTGAAGAGGCACACGCCCCGGGCGAACGTCAGCTTCCGGGAGAACTCCTCGTCGATGTCGCGGGCGCGCAGGCAGTGGGCGATCACCGGCACCAGGTCGAACCCGTAGGAGGGGGCGACGACCCGACGCGGGTCGTCCACCAGCCGGTTCAGGACGACCCGGCGGAACGCCGCGTCGAGGTAGGCGGCCAGGCACATCAGCCGGGTCACCTCGGGAGAGGTGCCGGTGGGCGGGTCGTAGGCGAACTCCGGCCGGTCCGGGCCGTCGGGGTCCTCCCCCGGGACGGGGAGGACCCGGGTGGGCGCGTCAGACATCCCGCACCGCCTCGAAGACGACCGTCCCCGGGTCCGGGCGGCGTACGGCGGGACGGGCGACCTCGGCGGCCCCGGTCGCATCGCCCTCGTGCGCGGCGTTCCCGGACGCGGCGGCGCGGGGGCGGACGGAGGGGCGCGGCACGTACAGGTGCCCCGTGGCCCGGTAGCCCTTGGCCGGGTGGGACACCTCGATGTCACGGAAGGCACGCGGGGACAGGGCGGTGTACCCGCCCAGGACCGCGTCCTCGTGGGCCCGCGCGGTCAACCCGACGACCAGCAGGGTGATCTCCGGGTCGCTGTCGGCCAGGGCGGCCTTCAGCGGGGCGGCGTCGAGCAGCCGGTGGGTCTCGGTCATCGCGCTGCCGACACCGTCACCGGGCCGGACGCCGCCGCTGTCGGGCAGCGGCCCCAGACCGATCGCGGCGCGCATCCGCAACCAGAGGGCACGGTCCTCGAACGCCAGGTGCGGCTGGGTGTCGGTCAGGACACCGTCGAGTTCGTCCATCAGCGGGTGGACGAGCAGTGGCAGGTACTCCGAGGGGACACCGACGACGTACCCGTCGCCGGTGTGCTGGGGGAACGAGCAGTCCCGCCAGAGGTCGGCCAGGCCGGCGCGGTCGAACGCCTCCGCCAGCACGTCCCGCACGGTGGTGTTGAGGATCCCCTGGTGGCGTGAGGGGGTACGGGAGAATCCTTCGGCGTCGAGTGCCAGCACGGCGCGCTGCGGCGGCATTGCGAGGCTCGTGCGACGGGCACGACGAGACGTCTCCGCCATGGTCTGTTGACTCCTGAGTGACGAATGAGGGACGCACACGGCCCTCTCGGACCGCATGGCCACCACTGTCACCCGGGGATGACCGTCCCTTTACCCAGAACTGTGCATCCGGAGGGACGTTCTTCCCGGATGTGTCCCTGATTCGGTCGATACACCCCCGTCGCCGTCCGACAGGGCCCGGCGCAGTCGTTCCGCGCCGTGGATCACCAGGCTTCCCCGGTCGGTGGAGACGACCCCGTCCTCGCGCAGCCGACGGAGTTCCCCCTGGACCCATGAGAGGGATCGGCCGACGGCCTCACCGAGTTCGCGCTGGGTCAGGTGCAGCTCGATGGGTCCCCGCCCCGCACCTCCGGAAGGGCCCGCGAGCCGGAGCATGGTCTCGGCCAGCCGCTCGCGCGAGGTGAGCTTGGCCATCTCGGTGCGCAGCGACTCGCTCTCCTGCTGCCGGCGCACGATGTGCTCCCACAGGAGACGTTCGAGGACCATGTTGCGCACCAGGGTCCGGAACCGGTCCCCGGCGATCACGTACGTGGTGCAGGACCCGCGGGCGGCCCGTACCGTCGCGGTGCGCGGCAGCCCCGACAGCACCGACATCTCCCCCAGCACCTCGCCGGGGCCGCGCATCGCCATCAGCGCCTCGGTGCCGTCGCGCAGCAGCACGGAGATCTTGACGTCCCCGCCCTGGAGGACGTGAACGGTGTCGTCCCGCTCCCCCTGGCCCATGATCGGCTCCGAGGCGCGGTGCACCCGCACGGATCCGGACCGTACGAGGGCGTCCCATTGGTCGTCCTTCAATAACCCGCCGAAGCCCTGCCTGCTCACCGTCGCGCCTCCCCGGGCCGCTCGCCACCTCACACGTCCATGGTGCGCGATGCGGCATCGGCGTCGATCGGGGATCGCTTCGGCCGTTGTCCAAGCGTGACGTCACATGACCGGACATGCCACGTGCCGGAAAAGAACTCCCCCAGGGCGGGCGCGAGGCCGTAGGGTGGCGCGCGTGGAAGGGCTGAACGGGTTCGACGTCGCGATCCTCGTCGAGGGCGAGAGCGATCGCGCGGCCCTGGTCACCCTGGCGGAGCGGCTCGGTGTGGACCCGGCGGCCCGGGGCGCCGTGATCGTGCCGATGGGCGGCGCCACCAACATCAGCCGCTTCGTGAGCCGGCTGGGTCCACGGGGCGCGGGGGCGCGCCTGGTGGGACTGTGCGACGCGGGGGAGGAACGGCACTTCGACCGGGCCTTCGCGCAGGCGGGGCTGGGGCGGGACTTCCACGTGTGCGTGGCCGATCTGGAGGACGAGCTGATCCGGGCCCTGGGCGTCGCCGGGGTGGAACGGGTGATCGCCGGACAGGGCCGGGAACGGTCCTTGTGGACCTACCGTCGGCAGCCGGCGCACCGGAGCCGACCGGCCGACCGGCAGCTGCACGGGTTCATGAGCAACGAGAAGGAACGGTACGCCCGTGCGATGGCCCGAGCGCTGGACCCGGACCGGGTTCCGGAGCCGTTGGCGGCGATCCTGACGGCGATGTAGCCGGCGGGGAGCCGGGCAGAGGTCCGCGGGCGGCGGTCGGGGCGCGCGCGGATGTTCCACGACCAGGGCCTCAGCCGGCGCCCCGAGCGTGCACGTGCCCCGTGGTCGGGGCCTCGGACGGCGCCCCGGGCGCACGGGCAGCCCACGACCGAGGCCTCAAGTAGCGATCCGGGCGCGCGGACACCCCACCACCGAGGCCTCAAGCGGCGACCGGGGCGCTCAGGTGGTCCACGACCTGCCGGGCGACGGTCCGTCCCGCCCGGTTGGCGCCGATCGTGCTGGCCTGGGGTCCGTACCCGGCGAGGAACACGCGCGGGTCGCGCACCGAACGGCCCCGCTCGACCTTGAGCCCGCCCTCGGGTTCACGCAACCCCAACGGGGCCAGGTGGGTGAGCTCGGGGCGGAAGCCCGTGGCCCAGATGATGGCGTCCACGGGCGCGAAGGAGCCGTCGGCCCAGCGCACCCCGTGGGGTTCGATCGCGGTGAACGGGGGGCGGGCCACCAGCAGGCCGCGTTCGACGGCGGCCAGGTTCCGCTCGGTGGCGGGCAGTCCCGTACCGCTGGAGATACTGGGCAGCGGCCGTCCGGCGCGGGCGGCCTCATCGGCCCGGTCCACCGCGGCGATCCCGGCTCCGGGATCGTCGACGAAGCGGACCGGGCGACGGGTGACCCAGATCGTCTCGGCGGCGACCCCCTCCAGTTCGTGGAGGAATCCGACGGCGGAGGTGCCCCCGCCCACGACCAGCACCCGCAGCCCCGAGAAGTCCTCCGCCGCCCGGTAACGCGGCGTGGACACCTGCACGCCCCGGAAGTCCGCGACCCCCGGGAAGGAGGGCCGGAACGGCCGCGCCCAGGTGCCGCTCGCGTTGACCAGCGCCCGGGTGAGGAGCGCGCCCCGGTCGGTCTCCACCAGGAGTCGGCCGTCCCCGGCCTCCCGCACCCGGGACACCGTGGTCGGGCGGCGCACCCGCAGGTCGAAGGCGCGCTCGTAGCGGTCGTAGTACTCGCGGACGACGTCCCGGGCGGGTCGGGTGCCGTCGGCGGTGGCGAAGCTCAGACCGAGTTCCCGCATGCCCGGCAGGTCGTCGACCTTGTGGGCGTCGTCCAGGCGCAGCGCCTCCCAGCGGAACTGCCAGGCCCCGCCGGGGGCGGGACCCCGGTCGAGCACGACCGCGTCGGTTCCGGGGACCAGGCCCAGGCGGCGCAGGTGCCAGGCCACCGAGAGCCCGGCCTGGCCCGCGCCCACCACGACCACGTCGGTCTCCTCCGGTGCCGCCGGCGCGGTAGCCGTCATGGTGTCCCCCTTCGCGTCGTCCACCGTCCAAGGGCAACAACGCGCGCCCGGGTTTCTTCCCCGCTGTTCAGGAGTGGTCCTCGCGCTCCTGGACGGGGGTGTCGGAGGCGTGCCGCACATGATGCGCGGCCGTCCGGGGGCGGGGGCGGTGTCGGCGAACCCGTGCCGTACACCGGGGCCGACGGCCGGGGTGTCCCGGCGCGGGCCGGGCCCGGGTGCCGGCCTGCCCGGACGGGCCCCGGACCGCCTCCGAGGTGGGGCGCGTGCGCGAGGGCGGTGTCGACGGCCTCCCACCACCCGGCGGTGCCGCGCCGGTCCCACCCGGTGCACGCGCGTCGGGGGAACAGGGTCCTGCGCACCCGCACCCTGAGGGGCGAGGCCCTCCTCAGCCGCGGTCGGTCTCCGGCGGGAACACAACGGCACGAAATCACATAATTCTCATAGGTGAATTCACTTGACCATCGCTTTGCCTTTGCTTTTCCCCTGCTTTGACCCAACGGATTCTATGATCCTCACGATCCGGAAAAGCGCGACCGCGCGCCATCGCCCCCACGATGACCCATTCCGGGCGCCCTTCAACGGGAACACAGAAGAGGTGTCCAGTGAAGTTCGCCAAGACGCTCACCGTAGCCGCCATGACGGCCGTCGTCACCCTCGGCCTCGCCTCCCCCGCGGCCGCGGTCGAACCGCAGCCGCAGTGCGAGCACAACGGCAACGTCAGCCCCTGCTGGGAGTACTACTCCTGGTACTGGACCTACTCCGCCTGCCACGCGGAGGGCCGCAAGCAGGTGCAGAACGCCCGGTACTCCGACTACCTCTGCGACGGCGGGGCCACCGTCTACCTGTGGCTGCGCCGAGTCTGACCCGATACGCATGAAAAGGGTCCCGTCGACATCGGCGGGACCCTCCTTTTTCGAACACGGCGACGCCCGAAAAAGAGATGCGCGCACCACGAAAAGGGATTTCCGAAAAACCGCCCCTGCCGACCGTCCGGAATTCCGGACGGTCACCGTCCCCGGCCCTTCCGTACGCCCTCCAGCAGCCACGGATCCACCTCCCGCCCCTGGAGCACGCTGATGTCCCCGGTCGTCTCCAGTACGACCGCGCGCACCGAGTCCATGCTCCCGACATCGGCGCTGCGCAGTTTCGACCGCAGGTCGTCCTCGGTGATCCGTGACCTCCTCATGTTGTCCTGGAGCATCGTGCCCTCGGACATGAGCAGCAGCGGGGCGTTGTCGACCACCCGCTGGAACGGCGAGAAGCGGCGCAGCAGGGCGATGACGACCTGGAGAAGGTAGAGCACCGCCAGTGCCGTCATGCCCTCCACGAGCGTCACCTGCGCCACCGCGACCGTCGCCACGAGCGATCCGACGGCGACCGTCATGGCGAAGTCGAAGCTCGACATCTTGGAGAAGCTGCGCAGCCCCGCGATACGCGTGTAGGTGATGACGGTGGCGAAGATGCCGACCGCGGAGAACAGGATCAGCGACAGCCGGTCGAGTGCGACACCGAAGAGACTTTCCAGCATGCCGGACCACCTACCCGCCCGACCGCCGGGGGAACCGCCCGTGCCGCCGCGGCCCGTTCACCGGCGTGACGTGCACGAACACGACATCGTGCTCCCAACCGGTGTCACGGCTCCGCCGCGTCCCGTCGCGTGCCACGGGGTTCGGAACCCGGGCCCCGGAGCCCGATCGGTCACCCCCGGTCCGTGCGCGGTCTACCCGCTCCGTCCCGGACCGCCGGGCGCGCCGTCACCCGCCAGCCGGGCGGCCAGGTCGAGGAACACGACGCGCTCCGGTTCCGAGAGCGGGCCCAGGAACCGGTCCTGGACACCGGAGAGCACGGCGTCGAGCCGGAGCAGTTCCGCGCGGCCCGCCTCCGTGATGGAGACGCGGTTGCGCCGACGGTGGGCCGGATCGGGCTCGCGCACGGTGAGGCCGCTCCGGCCGAGGGCGTCGAGCGAGGTCGTGACGTCACTGCGGTCGAGATCGGTGAGCCGCCCCAGGTCGGCCTGGCTCAGCGGACCGGACTCCTCCAGGGCGGCGAGCACGCGGTAGTGGTACGGGCGCGCACCGGCCTCCGCGAACGCCTCGTGCAGGAGCCGGTGGGAACGCAGGTGCGCCCGGCCCACCAGCCAGGTCGCCCGATCGTCGAGTCGCCGAACCATGCCGCCCACGATACCGCTTGTTGGCGATACCAACACTCATGTAATGTTGGTCGGACCAACAATCAGGAAGAAGGAGATCGCCATGATCCCGTTCGGAACCCGACTCATCGGCCGCACGGAGAAGACCCTCAACGCGCTCCTCACCGCCGTCCTCGCCGACAGCGGACTGTCCGAGCCGCAGTGGGTCGCGCTCCGCATCGCCGAGCACTTCGAGGGGCCCGGCGACCTGTCCGCGCACATCCGCGACCAGACGCACTTCCCCGACCCCGATTCCCTGCTGGCCGACCTGACCGAACGCGGCCTGATCTCCGATGGAAGGATCACCGACACGGGCCGGGGGTTCCTCGGCCGGACCGGGGAACGCATCGCCGAACTCACGGACCCGATCTGGGAGCGCCTGTCCGCCGACGACACCGCGGCCGCCGAGCGCGCCCTCAACACCGTCCTGGAGGGGACCCGCGCCGTCCTCGCCGCCCTGCCCACCGCTCACGCGCGGCCCGCGGCGGGCCTGTCCAGCGGAGGGTGAAGGGCACCGGACATGCGAAAAGGGCGTTCACCGTGGTGAACGCCCTTCCTCTGTCGGGACGACAGGATTTGAACCTGCGACCCCTTGACCCCCAGTCAAGTGCGCTACCAAGCTGCGCTACGTCCCGTCCGCCGGACGACCGTCGTCTCCGACGTCGCCAACAGGTAGAACCTTACCGCACTCCACGGCCCGCCGAGACCGAGGGCCGCCCGGTTCAGCCCTGGGCACAGACGTAGTAGTTGTTGAACGGGTCGATGTCGTTCTCCTCGATCCGCACCCGGCCGAACCCCGCCTCGGCCAGCATGGCGCGCGCCTTCTGCTCGCCCCACGCCGTGCCCAGGCCATCGCCGCCCAGGGCCAGGGACACCGTCATGCAGTGCATGAGGGAGACCGTGTAGAGGAACGTCGCCCACGGCAGCTCCGCGTTCTCGTGCAGGTCGCTCGACGCCTTGATGTCCGCCATGAGGAACACGCCGTCGGGCCGCAGCGCCCGGTGGATCCCGGCGAGCACCCGGGCGGGGTGCGCCTGGTCGTGGATGGTGTCGAAGGCCGTGATGAGGTCGTAGCCGTCCTCGATGTCCAGCGTGGAGACGTCGCGCAGCTCGAACCGCACGTTGGACAGCCCCATCGCGTCGGCCTGCCCCCGGGCGAACGCGACGGCCTCCGGGGAGAAGTCGTAGCCGACGAACCGGCTGCGCGGATAGGTCCGGCCCATCACGTTGAGGGCGCGGCCGCGCCCGCAGCCCACATCGGCCACGTCGATGCCCAGGGCCAACCGTTCGGGCAGGCCCTCCACCAACGGCAGTGTCGTGTCGATGAGGGAGGCGTCCACCAGTACACCGCTGTCCTCGGCCATCACCTCCTGGAACCGCTCATAAGCGCTGTAGGGCACGCCACCGCCCCTGCGGAACGCCTCCTCCACCTGCTCGTCCACCCGCGCCAGCATCGACAGGACCGTCAGGAGCCGGGCGAGGTTGTCGGGCCCGGCCGCGCGGGTCAGACAGGCGGCGTGCTCGGGGGGCAGCAGGTAGGTACCGGACGGCGGGTCGTACTCGATCACCCCGGCCATGGTCGCGCCGGCCAGCCACTCGCACACGTAGCGCTCGTTCAGACCGGCCTCGTGCGCCACCTCCGGGCCGGTCATCGCGCCTCGGCCCGCCATCGTGTCGAACAGGCCCAGCCGGTGTCCCAGACCGCACAACAGGGCGGCGCTGCCGGAGTCCATGAAGCCGATCAGCCGACCGGCGAACTCCTCCACCGCGTCCCGGTCCAGTGCCTGCCCTGTGGTCTGCGTGGTCATCACGGGCTCCTCGGTCAAGGGTGATCCACCCGCCCGGCGGCGGGTCGTCGAACCGACCGGCACCCTTGCCCGTGTGGGGTTCCGCGGCTCTTCGCGAGGGTCGCAGGGTACGCCGGCCGCCAACACGGTAATCGGACATTCTACTCTTCTCCCCCTTGAACACCGGGGGTCCCGAAGCCCCGTGGCCGCCTGTGGCCAGGGGCCCGTCACCGTGGCGCGAGGGCCGGACCCCGCACCCGTGCCCCTCCCGTCCGCGCCGATCGACCCGCCTTCACAGCGGTGGGACGACCGGCAAGGGTCTCCCGTTCACCGCGACCGACGCCCGTCACCGGATCCTCACCGGAGGGCACCGGTGCGGCCGGGGCCACCGTGTCCGGACACGACCGACGCCGTGCCCGGGGAGGCGCTCGCCGCCGGTGCGCGCCGCGCTCGCGCCCCCACCTCGCGAACCGTGTCCGCCGTCCTCCGCCGACCGGTCCGGGGTGATCGACCGTCCCCCGTGGGGGCGCGAGCGCGGTGGCGGGACGATGCGCCGGCGACGGATCGTGCCGAAACCCTCCCGGAGCGTGCCCGCCGCCCCTACTCTGGTGCCCTCCCCCACGGGGGAATGTCATGGGACGCCGCCCCCGAGGGCGCGGCGCACCGGGAAGGACGACACGTGACCTTCGACGACGTCGGGGAATCCGTCGACCCCGAGATACCCTTCGGCACCCGCCTCCGACTGCACCGCACCCGCAGGGGCATGACCCGCGAGGTCCTGGGCGGGATGGTGGGCCGGTCCGCCTCCTGGGTGAAGGCGCTGGAGACCGGTCGGTTGGGTACCCCCAAGCTGCCGCTCCTGCTCAAACTGGCCGAGGCGCTGCGGGTACGCGACCTGGCCGCGCTGACCGGGGCCCGGTCGATCCCGGTGGAACCGTTCAGCGGCCCCGGGCACCGGCGGCTGCCCGCCGTGCGGGCCGCGATCAACGTGTTCATCCCGCTCACCGACCGACCCCCGCCCACCCTCCCCCACCTGCGGTCCCGCCTGCGGGGAGCATGGCGGGCCCGGCACGCGGCGCCCGACCACCGCGAGGTGCTGGGCGCCCTGCTGCCCGGCCTGATCGAGGACGCCCAGGCGGCCGTGCACGGGGCCGACGGGGAGTCCGACCGGCGCGCCGCCCGCGCGGCGCTGTCGGAGGTGTACTCGCTGGCGCAGTTCTTCATCGCCTACCAGCCGGCGCAGAGTCTGCTGTGGCGGGTGTGCGAACGCGCGGTGGTGACGGCCCGGGAGTCCGACGACCCGCGCGCCCTGGGCATCGCCGCCTGGCTGATGACCCAGGCGCACCGCGACGCGGGCGACTGGGACGCCGCCGACGCGGTGGCCGAGGGCGCGTTGGCGCACCTGGGCACCCGGATCACCGAGCGGGACTCCGACGAGCTGCTGTCCCTGTGGGGCGCCCTCCAGTTCGAGGCCGGGTACACCGCGGCCCGCCGGGGCGAGGGCGGTACGGCCTGGCAGCGGTGGGACACGGCACGACGGGTCGCCGAACGGCTCCCCGCCGGGTTCTATCACCCGGTGACCTCCTTCTCGAAGGCGATCATGGGCGCGCACGCGGTCACCGTGGCCGTGGAGCTGCGCAACGGCGGCGAGGGGGTGCGCCAGGCCATGCGCTCGGAGGCGCACGTCATCCCGTCGCGTCCGCGCCGTGCCCGGCACCGGATCGAGCAGGCCCGCGCCCACCGGTCGGACGGCCGTGAGGGCGAGGCGCTGCGGTTGCTGGCACAGGCGCACGCCACCGCCCCGGAGACCGTCCGCTACAACGGCCACGCCCGCGCCATGATCATCGAGGGCCTGCGGTCGCGCGAGCACCGTGCGGCGGCGGGCGCCCTGGCCGACCGGGTGGGCCTACCGGCCTGAGTTTTACCTGACGGGGGGCACATTCCGTGCCCCCCGTCCGGGCCTTGACGGGTTAACGTCGGTGGGGTCCCGGATCGGGGGTCCGGGACCCCACCGACGTTTCGAGGATCATCGACGATGACGCACACCGTCGCCCGCGCACGGGGTGATCACGGGTGAGGGGCGGAGCGGTGACGCCCGCCCCCGGGGACGAGGCGGCACGGGGGCCGACGCGCGAGGGGCGCGAGGACGTGCTCACCGCCCACGACCGGGCCGGGATCGACGCGTGGGCGCGGGCCATGGGGACCACCGTCCGACAGGTGGACGAGGACTGGGAGTCCATCACCTACGAGGCGGAGTCCACCGGACCCGACGGGGTCCGGCTGCGCTGCCGGTACCGGTACCGGATCCCCCCGGTGGCGGCGATGCGGCGGTTGGCGCGCACCCATGTCGTGGGGATGGTGCACGAGGTCGACGGGGCGCGCTGCCATCACGTGCGCCGGGTCATCCCGATGGGCACGACCGACTCCGAGTTGCGCCACAACGCCGTCCTGATCGCCTCGGCCCTGATCGACCTGCAACGTCACGGTCGGTGCGGGGCCGGTGCGGCCACCCTGGTCCCGTACATGGTGGTGCCCGCCCTGGAGTGGGAGGGCCGACCCCCGGGAGGGCCGACCCACCGCCGGGGGTGACCCACGCCACCCCCGGGCTCCCTCCGGGCGTGCTAGGTTCTCCGTATTGGAACGAGCGATCCAAAATTGGTCGCCCCCTCGTTCCCCCCTGCGTTTCGATCACGGATCGGGAGATCACGACATGAACGGCATCCTCGACGGCAAGCGGGCCCTGATCACCGGTGGCGGCCGGGGCATCGGCGCGGCCATCGCCCTGCGCCTGGCACGGGACGGGGCGGCGGTGGCGATCGGCTACGGCTCCGACCGGCGAGCGGCCGAGGCCACCGCGGCCCGGATCGGTGAGCACACCGGCGGGAAGGCGGTGACCCTCCAGGCCGACACCGGCCGTCCCGAGGAGGCCGAACGGCTGGTGGAGGAGGCCGCCGGCCTCTTGGGCGGCCTCGACATCCTGGTCAACAACGCCGGGGTCATCACGGCCGGCCCCATCGAATCACTGACCCCCGAGGCCGCGGCACGGGTGATCGACGTCAACGTGCTCGGCCCCCTGCTCCTCTCCCGCGCCGCCGTCCGGCACCTGGGCGACGGAGGGCGGATCGTCAACATCGGCTCCTCCCTCGGCGAGCGGGTGCCCTCCCCCGGACTGGCCGCCTACTCCGCCTCCAAGGCCGCGATCACCGGACTGACCAAGGCGCTCGCCCGCGAACTGGGGCCGCGCGGCATCACCGTCAACGAGGTCGCCCCCGGCTCCACCGACACCCGGATGAACCCCCAGGACGGCCCCGGGGCCGAGGACCAGAGGCGGGGATCGGCGCTGGGACGCTTCGGCGCCCCGGAGGAGATCGCCGAGGCCGTCGCCCACCTGGTCTCGCCCCGGGCCGGTTTCACCACCGGGACCCGCCTGGGCGTGGACGGGGGGTCCAACGCCTGAGCGCCCACCGCCGGGCCCTTCCGCGGCCCGCCCCGACCCGCGCCCCGGTTTTGGTCCGATCGGTCCACAAACTGGTAGCGTGACGCCCATGGGCAGACCACGGGGATTCGATGAGGAACGGGTGATCGAGGCCGCCCGCGACGCGTTCTGGGCCAAGGGGTTCGACGGCACCTCCACCGCCGACCTGTGCGAGGCCACCGGGTTGAACCGCAGCAGTCTGTACAACACGTTCCGGTCCAAGGAGCACCTGTTCCACCGGGCCCTGGCGCACTACATCACGACGATGACGGGCCGCCAGATGGCGTTGTTGGACGACGCCGACCGTGATGGCCTGGAGCGGATCCGCGCCCTGCTCGAACAGATCGTGGACGACGCGACGCGGGTCCGCGCGCCGGGCTCCGGATCCGGCTGCTTCGTGGTCAACACCACCACCTCCGTCGCCTCGCGTGATCCCGAGATCGCCCGGGTGCTCGCCGCCGACCTGGACCGACGGCTGACCGGCCTCCGGCTCGCCGTCATGGCCGGTCAGGCCGACGGATCGGTGCGCCCCGACCGCGACCCCGAGGCGTCGGCCTGGTACGTCACCTCGGTCATCTCCGGGATCCGGGTGGCCGCCCAGTCCGGCGCCGAGCGCCCGGCCCTGGAGGCGGTCGCCGCGACCGCCGTCGAGTCACTGCGCCCCTGAGGCCACCGGCCCGACCTCGTTCCGCGCGCCCCCATTTTGAAACGAACAGTTCATAAAAACGAGGAGAGATCCCGTGCCCCCTGCCGTGCCCCTCCTGGCACTCGGCCTGTTCGCCATGGTCACCAGCGAGTTCCTCGTCGGCGGCCTCATGCCGCAGATGGCCGAGGACCTGGAGACCACCGTCACCCGCATCGGCCACCTCATCACCGCGTTCGCGGTGGCCATGAGCCTGGGCGGCCCGGTCTCGGCGCTGGCCGTCGTGCGGCTGCGCGCCGACCGGGCCCTGCTGGTGCTGTTCGGCGTCTTCTTCGCCGGCAACACCCTGGCCGCCCTGGCCGACTCCTACGCGACCATGATGGCGGCCCGGATCATCACCGGGGCCGCCTCCGGCGGCTTCTTCGGCGTGGCCGTGTCCACCGCGTCCCGCCTGGTCCCACCCCACATGCGCGGACGCGCCATCGGCGTGACCCTGCAAGGGGTGATGGTCGGGACCCTGCTGGGCCTGCCACTGTCGACGTTCCTGGGCGGTCAGTTCGGCTGGCGGGCCGCCTTCGCCGCCGTCGGCGTCCTCACCCTGCTGGTCGCCGTGGTCACCGCGTTGTACCTCCCTCGCCTGGAACCGGCCGGACCGGGCACCGGACGCGGCGACGGCGCCGGACTCCGAGAACCACGGCTGTGGGCGCGCATGGCGACCTCCACGCTCATCATCGGCGCGACCTTCAGCGCGTTCTCCTACTTCACCCCGATCCTCACCGAGGTCACCGGATTCTCCCGGGAGGTCGTTCCGCTCCTCCTGCTCGGCTACGGGGCGGCGACGGTGGTGGGCACCACGGTGGTCGGTCGGCTGGCCGCCTCCCGCGCGATCTCCGTCATCGTGGTGGGCCTGGCCCTCAACACGATGTTCCTGACCTGCTTCGCCCTCTTCGCCGACCTGCCCCTCCCGGTCCTGGTCGCCATGGCCGGCATCGGACTGGTCGGCATCACCCTCAACCCGGCGATGGCCACCCGCGTGCAGCGGATGGGCGGGACCGGGACCATGGTCAACACCGTCCACACCTCGTTCATCACCCTGGGCGTGGTGGTCGGCTCATGGGCGGGCGGAGTGGGCATCGAGGCCTTCGGGCTGCGCGCACCGCTATGGATCGGTGTCGCCCTGGCACTGGCCGCCCTGCTCGCGATGACACCCGCCGTACTGGCCGCCCGCCGGTCCCCCGCACTCCGTCGATCCGACGGAGCGGTACCACCGGATCGTGGCGACGGCGCGGTTCCCGCGCCCGGCGCCCCGACCGCCCGGAGGGCGGCCCCGGGAGGGAACGCCCCCGAGCTCACCCGGGAGGCCTGACGCCCGGCCCGGGACCGCGTCACCGCAGGGCGGCGCCCTCGTCGGCGTGCCACCACGACCGGGACCGCCCGCGCAATCCCCAGATGGTGGCGGCCGTCAGGCCCAGGACCACGGCCGCGGCGACATAGGGCGCCGAGGGCGCGAACTGCTGGAACAGCCACCCGCCGAGCAGCGGGCCGACCACCCGGGCCCCGGAGTTCACCGACTGGGAGACCCCGAAGGCCTCGCCCTGACGCTCCTGGGGCGTGACCCGGGAGATCGCCGCCATCGTGGTGGGGGCGTTGGTGGCGTTGCCCGCGGCGATCAGGGCCGCCGGCAGCGCCACGTGCCACCACTCACCGGCCAGGGGGACCAGCGCGGCGCCCCCGGCGAGGACCGTCGCGCCGATCGCCATCAGGGTGATCTCCCCCAGTCGCCGGGACAACCACCGGGTGGCGGTGAGCTGCACCAGCACGATGAGAAAGCCGACGTACATGAACAGCAGGCCGTTCTCCACCGGACCGAACCCGAGCCGGTCCGCCGTGAACAGGGGGAACTGGGAGTCGATCATCGAGAAACCGACCATCACCGCACCCGAGACGGCCAGGAGCGGGACCAGTCCGGGCAGGGCCCGCAGGCCGCCCCGCCCTCCGGTGACGCGCGCGACGCCGGGGGTGGTGCCCGAGGCGGCGACGCCGCCGCGCGGGAGCGCGACCAGCGCCCACACGATGTTGACCAGGCACAGGAGCGCCGCGGCGAAGAACGGCAGCCGGTCGTCGCCCAGGACGACCAGGAGGGAGGCGATGCCCGGACCCAGCACGATGCCCGACCCGATGCCGACGCCGACGACCGCCATCCCCCCGGCCCTGCGCTCGGGCGGCAGCACGTCGGCGACCACCCCTTGGGCGGCGGCGGTGCTGGCCGCGCAGGCACCGGACAGGATCCGGCCGACGAACAGCGCGGCCAGCGAACCGGCCAGGCCGATGGTCAGGTGGCCCACCGCCGCCCCGGCCGCGGTCACCGCGATGACCGGGGCCCGCCCCCACCGGTCCGAGGCCCGCCCCACGGCGGGGGCGAGCAGCAGTTGGGCGAGCGAGTAGACGGCGATCAGAGCGCCGATGACGGCCGGGGAGGCGTCGAACTCACGGGCGTACGTGGGAAGGATCGGCACTATCATCCCGAAACCCAGCATGTCAATGAACACGGTGATGAAAACCGCGCCGAGAGCGCTTTTCTCGGAAAATTCTCGCTTCATTCCATCACCCGCGTACATGAAAGGTCCATTGACACGGGAAAGGCTATCCACCGACATGACGACAGGGGACACCGAGTCCCCCTCTCACCTCGGAAGACACCGAAATCCCCGTGCCCAAAGGCATCCGCACCCTCGCGAACGGAACTCCCCGGCACGGAAAAGCCCTTCTGCACCCCTTGACCGGAACCGGGTTCCAGGAAATAACTACATTCGACGAAGTGGCCGATCCCCACCGAAAGACACAGGATGAGACCACGCGAAACCCCCCGTTGGATCCTGGCCTTCGACGCGTCCTGCGAGCGCTGCCGCGCCGTGTCCGACATGGTCCGGGACACCTGCTCGGACAGGATCGAACTCCTCCCCCTGGCGCACACCGACGTGGAGCGGTGGCGGCGCGAGGTCTACGGAGCGCACGCCCCGTGGACCCCCACCCTGATCCGGGTCGACGCCGACGGGCCCCGGGCCTGGACCGGCCCGGCGCTCGGTGTCCGGCTCCTCACCCGCCTGGGACCCGTCCCGACCCTGCGCCTGATCGGCGCGCTGAGCCGCCTGCGCGACCCGGGCGCCGGGAGCGGGGTCGACCGCAAGGGTTTCCTGCGCGCGGGTGCCGGACTGGGCGTGGCCGTCGGCCTCGTCCTGGCCGGACGCACCCCCGCCCTGGCCGACGCCTCGGAGGTCACCCGGGCGCAGACCTGGGCGCGGACCAACCGGGGTCGGCTCCCGGAACGGCTCGACGCCTTCGGATCCCACTCCATGACCTACCGCCGCGCGATCTTCGGCGAGCTGTCCCCCCGGGCGCGCAGCCGTCTGTGGGTCGAGCACCTGGACCGCTACCGCCGTGAGCACCCCGAGCCGACCGCCGCCCAGCGGGAGGTGTTGGAGCGCGCCGGGGAACTGCTGTCCGAGCCGGCCCTGTTCACCACGTTCCGCACCGGACCCGACGCCGAACTCGACCATCTCAAGGAGAGCGCGATCGCCGCCTTCGGCGAGCGGGAGGCCCACGCGCTGCTCGCCACGCTCGGTCCGCCCGAGGAGTCCTCGGTGCGCGCGGCGGCGGCCGACTGCACCTGCTCCCAGTCCAACGACTGGTGTGGTGGCGGCGACGTCTGCGCGGGGTTCCAGGGCTGCACGCACGTCCGCGGCTGCGGGCTCATCTTCCTGTGGATCTGCAACGGGCACTGCCGGTGAGGTGACCCGCCCGGGTACGGGGCGAGGGCGTTCACGAACGTCCTCGCCCGATGACGGTCCCGCGTTCGCGCGCGTTCCGCGTTCACGATGATCGCGGCCCGCGACCACTCGGCGGCGGCGGGCGCGGTGTTCTCCTCGATCCCGTTCCGGAACCGCACCCCGCCAGAAGAGGACACCCGGCACACGTGACAGCTACGGGTCCGGTCGGCTCTCCCGGCTCATGGGCCCGACAGGTTCGAGATCACCGCTGAGCGCCACGAGCCGGCCCCGGGCCGCCTGGATCGCTACCACTGCGCCGATGTCGAGCGACTCGCGACGACGGAGCGGTCTTTTTGACCGGTCCTTCCGTGCTCCCACGCCGGTTTCGACCGATGCTCCTCACGCTTCTCCGGGCCCGGCGGGCGACCGGCGGGTCGGCGTCTCTCCGACCACGGTGATCGAGTGGCCGGACATTCCTGCCAGACCCTGCGTCCCGCCTCACATACCCTTGTAAAATCCAGCCATGGGCGTGAGGAACTATCTGATCGAAGGCGTTTCCTGCACCGGAAAGACCTCGGTCTGTAGAGAATTGCATCGGCGAGGCCACCACGCCATCAATGGTGACCGTGAGTTGGCCTATCAAGGCGACCCGAAAACCGGACGACCAACGGACGGCTTCAGGCACGAGCACCACATTTGGAATATCGACAAGGTGAAATCCCTGGTCGCCGACCAAGGCAGCACGGTGACGTTCTTCTGCGGCGGCTCCAGGAACTCCGCAGAGTTCATGGACCTCTTCGACGGCGTCTTCGTCCTTGAGGTCGACCTCGAAACATTGAATCGACGCCTCGACGAGCGACCGGACGACGAGTGGGGCGCGAGGCGGTCGGAACGCGACCTCGTCGTTCGCTTGCACCGGACGAAAGAAGACATTCCGAAGAACGGGATCGTCATCGACGCGACCGAACCACTCGATCGCGTCGTCGACGCGATCATCCGCCATGTGGGGGAAGAGATGATTCCGGTGACGCGGATGTGAGGTTTCGGGCGGTCGACCCCGGCCGGGGCGAAGCGTCCCGGCCGGGGTGGGACGTCGGCCAGCGCCCCCAGCGATGGACGCCATCCCGCACGACGTGGGCCAACGGCCCACCCGACCCCGGTTCAACCCCACCCCGACCCCGCCGGGAACGCGGAGAAGGGCCCACCTGACGGTGGACCCTTCTCGGACCTGCTACTGCCCTGTCGGGACGGCGGGATTTGAACCCACGACCCCTTGACCCCCAGGCACACCCGGCGTAGCCGCCGGGGGTCGCGGACCATCACCCCACAATACGAACCCGCAGGCCGGGCCCCCGCCCCGGCCACCGAGCAACGGGACCGGTCACCGAGGGGCGCCCATAGGCGCCCCTTTTTCAACCCCACCGCTACCCCACCTCGGGTCTCCTGTCCTCTCCTGATGAATCCTCAGGTTTCCAAGCAGCATGGGAACATGTGGGACATAATAGAGCCCGAAAGGCCATCACCCTAGAAGGGCCTCCATGATGGACTGGAAATCCCTGTTTCCACCAGAGCCAAACAGCGATGCCGACTATGCATCTCTGCGAACCCCAGGGAGAATTTACTTTGGCAAACCTTTTGTTCTAAAAGTTGGACGCAACAGCGAGAAGGGTTCAACAGCCAGGTATTCATGGCAAGTGATCTACGAAGCAAAGCAAAACCAAAACACACCAACAGAAGCCGAGGAAATAGAAGTGGAAATCCACCGGAGCGCCAAGGGGCGCGTTCAGATTCGAGCGAAGATCGTCCGCGACCAAGGCAACGTGACCGAGATCAAGTTTGACAAGATCACCGGGAACCCGGGAAACGCAAAAAGCGAAAACATCCTCAATCTAGACAAGGAATCATCCGATCGCCTTATCAACATGTTCTTGACACTCAGGGAAACAAGCCCTGAAAACTCAGACGAGCCTGCCATAGACAACGAACTACTGAGCTCTGCCATGTCCCTGCCACAGGCAGCCCAAGTAGCGTACAAGATCGACCCCGAAAAATTTAGACTCCTAATTGAGAACGATATAAGCGCGGAAGATGTAGTTGCCGTTGCGGCCCGAAAGAAAAAACTTGAGGAGTTCGATAAGCTCCTTAACAACCCGGAAGAATTTGAGATAAAGCGCCAAGGAGGAAGCCGAGAATCTGTATGGCAGAGGTTCTTTGAAGAAAATCCTTGGATACTCGGAGTAGGACTCTCAAGCCAACTTTTCACAGCATGGGACGATGAGAAGCTTGAAAAGACAGTCGCAGGAGCTAGCGTCGGTGGCCCAGGAAAACGAGTAGACGCCATGCTCACAACGAGTGGCATCGTTCGGTCACTCGTTCTTGCAGAAATAAAGTTGCACGACGACCCACTTCTTGAAAAAATCGAATACCGATCAGGCTGTTGGGCACCTTCACGTGAAGTGACAGGAGGAGTTGCCCAGGCTCACATCACCGCAGAGCGAGCCAAAGAAGATATCGGCAACTGGCTAGAGACTCGCGACACAGAAGGATTTCCAACGGGAGAGAGAATTTATACCGGAACACCTCGATCCTACCTAGTAATCGGACAACTCTCCTCCCTAACAAAAAATGGAGCACCCCATCCAGAAAAAGTAAAATCATTCGAACTCTACCGACATAATTTGTCACACCCGGAAGTAATAACTTATGACGAAGTCTTGGCACGAGCCCAGTGGTCTCTGGAACAGGTGGAAATGAACTCAAAGACAGATTGAATTTCATTAATCCATGTTGGCTAGCAGCCCATGTCGGGCAGCACATCGACCGGGGTGCAGCATCCTTTGAACAGGGAAAAACATCCGTAAGGGTGCACCCGTCATACGGGCCACCCCATTGGTGCACCGACCGACGCACCCACGGGCCGACTCAGCTACTGAGTTCCGCGCGGATCTGCGGATGGGAATGACTACGCCGCGCTCAGGGCATCGCGCAGCTCAGGAACGTCGCGGAACCGTTCCAGAGCCCTTCTCACGACGCGGGGCGTTCGTTGGTGCGCTTGCTGCCGAGACCATTGGCGATCTCCAGCATGCGGCGGGCTGCCTAGGATGCCACTTCGGGCTTGTTTGCGACCACGATCCAGGAGAGGTACAACGCCAGCCTCCGGCCATGGGCGGTGTCGTATCGAGACAGCATGATGCAGTTGGGCAGCAGCACTACCTGCAAAGACCGGTGGAGTTCGGCGTGCAAGTGAGCATTCATGATCTAGGCTCCATTACCGCACGGAACCCCTCCCACCGGAGATCGGTGGAAGGGGTTGGGGGATCCGAGCCGTGCGAGGTCAGAGGTAGCGCTTGGGCAGGTCGTCCCTCCGCAGTTCGGAGAAGGTGATCATCTTCTGTCCGGGGCGGATGAGCACCGCGCCGCCGTTGGCGAAGAAGAGCGTGCCACGCTTCTTGAGGTTGAGCAGCCCGACCGCCGAGCACAGGACCTGTCGGTGGGTGACCCGCTCGACCCCTTCGGTTTCTGCGAGGGTGTCGGCGACCTCGGGCGGGACCTCCGCGAGGTAACGGGGGAACTCGTGTGAGGTCATGTCACCTTCTCCCCTGCCTCGGCGATCTCCAGCACTGCCAGTACCCGGCGCACCATGTCCCGCTCCTGCCCCATGGGCAGGCCCTTCTCCGCCTCCCACACGTCTTGCTCGGTACGGAACGGCTCCCAGAGCCAGAACCAGAACCAACCGCCCTCCGTCCGGGACAGACGGACGTGCTGACTCTGCTTCCCCTTCTTCAGCTCGACCACCTGGCCGGGATGCGGCAGCGCCTTCAGGCCGCTTTCATCCGCCCAGTGGCACAACCGCTTGGCTGCTTCCCTCGTTTCCGACATGAGTGGTTCCTCCCTGGTTATCCCGGAACCCATTCAGGTGTCGTGGGTTAAGTTCTCCGGTGATCCCAGCTTGGGGAACCCACTTCTATCTGGGAAGTGATATCACCAAGCCTCTCAACACTGATAGATCTGTGTGCAAAGAGGTTATGGCGAGGTTGTGAAGGGTGGCTTATCGGTGAAGAAGAAGGTGAAGCCGCACGCCAAGAAGTGGGGAACGGAGCTGAAGAAGTATCGGACCTCAGCCAGCAAGACACAGGCTCAAGTAGCTTCCAGGATCCAAGTGACAGGCACGCTGATCAGCGGTTTCGAGAGCGGAACCCACTGGCCCAGCCGGGACAAGGTCAACCTCATCGATGACTTCCTCGGCGCGGACGGCAAGCTCGTAGAGCTGTGGGTGAAGCTCAGCAACCGGGAGTCCTATCCCAGCTTCCTCTCCGAGTTGGTGAAGGCCGAACCGGCAGCGACGCACATCCGTGAGTTCCACCCCCTGGTCATCTCCGGGCTGCTCCAGACCAGGGCCTACGCGCGGTCCCTGGCCAGGGCATCCAACCGTTTCGCTCCACCCGAGGCGGTGGAAGAGATCGTCGAAGGACGGATGCGACGGCAGCGCATCTGGGACAGGCCGGATCCGCCCAGGGTGCACAGCATCGTGAATGAAGCCGTCCTGCTGGCTCCCACCGGAGGGGTGGGGGTCATGGTGGAGCAGCTCGACAAACTGATCGAACTGGTGGAATCCCATAGGCTGGGGTTGCAGATCGTTCCCTTGAAGACCGGCTTCCACCCCGGCCACACCGGCATGCTGGTCCTGATGTCCTTCGAGGGCCAGCCGGACGCCCTGTACCTGGAGAACGCCCTATCGGGCAGCATGTACCACGGCCCGAAGGTCGAGGAGGCTCACGAGCTTTTCGGTGAACTGCTCGGAGTAGCCTGGTCGCCAGAGGTCTCCTTGGAGCGTCTACGCACGATTAGGAAGGAGTTCCGCGATGGAACTCACCAAGGAATGGCGTAAGTCTTCCTACAGCGGAGGGAACGGCGGCCACTGCGTGGAGGCCAAGCGAACCTCTGACGGCGCCGCCCTCCGTGACACCCAGAACCGCTCCCTCGGCCATATCGAAGCATCCCGGTTGGAGTGGGGAGCACTCCTCACAGCCGTCAAGGGCGCGACCGAGTAGAGCCGTCCCTCCCCCCCACACACCACCCCACTAGTGGCATGAGCACAACGGATCTCCGTTCTTCTGCGGGCCCTGCCGCTTCTAGCGGCAGGGCCCGCAGTGCGTACGCACGCCTTCCACACCCCACCTGAACCCGATCAGGCCCTCCGATCGCGACCAGGAAGTGAAACCCGTCCGCGAGAAGGGACCCCGGTGTGGAACACAAGGTCGCGTACTCCGTCCAGGAAACCGCCCACGCGCTGAGCCTGGGCACCACCACCGTCAAGAAGCTCATCGCCACCGGACAGCTCCCCTCCGTCCGCGTCGGCCGGCGACGCCTCGTCCCCCACTCCGCCCTGGAGACCTACATCAACCACCTCGTAGAGGAGCAGGCGCAGGCCTAGGCCGGACGGGACCGTTCCCGGGAAAGACGAGGAGTGGTGCCCAGAACACCACGCAAGCCCACCAGGGCAGACCTGGCCGACCGACCCGACGTGTCGGTCTACCTCGATAAGGCACGCCGCCTCTGGCGCGCGGAGATCCGCCTCCGCCAGGACCCGCACACCGGCCGCTGCCAGGTCAAGAAGGTCAGCAGCAAGAGCAAGCACACCCTCTACGACAAACTCGCCCAGGTGCTGGAAGAGCTGGACCAGGGGGTCAACTCCCCCGCCCGCTACACCGTCGCCGACTGCGTGGCGGAGTTCCTGCGGGACCAGACCACAGACCTGGCACCCACCACACGCGACAACTACACACGGCTCGCGCGTACGCACATCACCCCCTACCTCGGCCGGTACCTGCTGGCCGAACTACGGGTGGCCGATGTGCTCGCCTGGCTCCGGGGCCGCAAACCGCACCTGTCCTCACGGACGCTGCGGCTGGTGCTCAACCTGCTGGAACGCGCCATCCGCTACGCACAGGTCCAAGAGATGGTGGCCCGCAACGTCGCCGAACTCGCCCGGCTGGACCAGCGCGGCAGGCTCAAGGGCGACAAGCCCGGACGGCCTTCCAAGTCCATGACGCTGGAACAGGCCGTGGCGGTGCTCAAGGCGGCGGAAGGCACGCGGTGGTACGCCCACCTGGTGCTCTCCATCGTCACCGGAGCCCGGACCGAGGAGATCCGGGCGCTGAGGTGGGAGCAGATCGACACCGACAATACGGTCCCCACGATCCACGTGTGGACCTCGGTGCGAGGCAACGGGGACACCAAGACCCGACGGTCACGGCGCTCCCTGGAACCGCCCCGCATCGCCGTCAAAGCGATCACCGCGCACAAGGCCATGCAGGCGCGGGAGCGTCTCGCGGCGGCCGAGCTGTGGCAGGACAACGACCTGGTGTTCTGCACCGGGCACGGGACACCGCTGGACCACCACAACGTCCTGCGGGACCTGCGCACCATCATGAGAAAGGCAGGACTCGACCAGAACGAATGGACAGCGCGCGAGCTGCGCCACACCTTCGTGTCGCTGCTCTCCGACCACGGTGTGAGCATCGAGGAGATCTCACTCCTCGTGGGCCACGACGGCACCGACACCACGGAGCGCGTCTACCGTCACCAACTCCGGCCGGTACTTCGATCCGGAGCACGGGCGATGGACGCCATCCTGCACGACGTGGGCCAACGGCCCACCCGCCCCCGGTTCGACCCCACCGGGAACACGGAGAAGGGCCCACCTGACGGTGGACCCTTCTCCGAACCGCTATCGCTCTGTCGGGACGGCGGGATTTGAACCCACGACCCCTTGACCCCCAGTCAAGTGCGCTGCCAAACTGCGCTACGTCCCGTCCGTCGACCTCCGCCGCAGCGGCGCCAACGGGCAAGACTCTATCGCATCACCGGGTGCTCTCGCACCGGAGTTCCCCTCCGGCGGGGCGCCCGCCGCGCTCACCCTCCCGGTGCGCCGAAGACGCGCACGAACCACTCCCCGGCGGCGTCGGCCACCTCCTCCATCGCGCCCTCCTCCTCGAACAGGTGGGTGGCGCCGGGGACCACCCGGATCCGACCGGCCCCGCCGAGCCGGTCGAGCGCCTCCTTGTTGAGCCGCAGCACGTCGGTGTCCGCACCGCCGACGATGAACAGCGCCGGGGCGCGCACCGCCCGGAGCGCCCCGCCACCCGCCAGGTCGGGGCGGCCACCGCGTGAGACCACCCCCGTGACCGCGTCGGGTCGCTCGGCCGCCGTCCGCAGCGCCGCCGCGGCACCGGTGCTGGCGCCGAACAGCCCGATGGGCGTCCCCGCCGTGTCCTCCCGCGCGGCCAGCCAGTCCACCGCCCCGGTGAGGCGCCGGGTGAGCAGGTCGATGTCGAAGCGCAGCTCGCGCGTGATCCGGTCGACCCGTTCCTCCTCCGGTGTGAGCAGGTCGAACAGCAACGTCGCGATCCCCGACCGACGCAGGACGTCGGCGACGGCCCGATTGCGGGGACTGTGCCGGGAACTGCCACTGCCGTGGGCGAAGACCACGGCGCCGACGGCGTCCGGAGAGGTCGACCAGCGTCCGTCGAGTTCCACGTCCGGCGCGCGCACCGTCACCTCGCGTTCGATCATGGTGATCCCCTCCCCGGGTGGCCCCTCGGAGTGGGCGCTACCCCGACGCCCGGAACGCACACCTTCGGCGACCGGTCCGGGGAGACGCGCCCCGCCACCCGCCCGGGGCGACGTCGAGCCGTTGGAGGACCCGCCCTCGGGGCCGGCCGGGACCGCCCGCAGGTGCCCGTCCTCCTCGGAGACGGACCGCCGCACCCCACGTCGCGGTCGGCGGGAGAGCGCGTGTTCGCGGCGCGCGGGTGCGCAAGAACGGTCAAGCGCCGCGCCGACCCGGGCGAACATACTGGTCGCATGACCGAACCCACCACCGGCCGGGACCGGCTCCGCGAACTGCTCGACGCGGTCCTGGAGAAGGACGACTCCACCCTGGGCGACATGGCCGCACGGGCCTTCAGCTCACCGTTCCACTTCTCCCGACGGCTCAGCCGCGACACCGGGGAGTCCCCCGTCGCGCTGCGCCGACGGGTGCTGCTGGAGCGCGCGGCCTGGCAGATCGGCCAGGGCACCAGTGTCACCGACGCGGCGTTCGCCGCCGGTTACCGCTCGGTGGAGGGGTTCACCCGCGCGTTCGGGCGGGCCTTCGGTCACCCTCCCGGGGCGACCACCCCCGGGAGCGGCACCTGGCTGCCCGCCCCGAACGGCATCCACTTCCACCCGCCGATCCACCTGTGGATCGAGTCGCGACCCGAGGAGCGTTCCGGCATGGACCTCGTGTCCCTCCAGGTCCACCACGACATCGCCGACACCGGGCACCTCATCGGGGTGGCCGCGGGCCTGTCGGAGGAGGCCTACCGCAGGGCGCACGCCCCGGGTCGGACCGTCCTGGAATGGGACGGCCCCGAGGAGTCGATCGCCGCCGTGCTGGAACACCTCGTGTGGTCCAAGGAGATGTGGTCGGCCTCGATCGACGGGGCCGACTTCCCCGAACGCGGCGCCGACGACCCCGCCGGGTTGGCGGCCCGCCACCGGGAGATCGGCCCGCACTGGATCGCGACGGTCGAGGGCATCGGCCGTCGCGGCGCCTGGGGCGACCGGCTGGTGGACGCCCTGTGCGATCCACCCGAGAGCTTCCTGCTCGGCGGGGTGATCGCGCACGTTCTGACCTACGCGTCGCACCGCAGGCAACTCGTGCGCCAGATGCTGCGCGCCGAGGGGGTGGAGGTGGATCACGGGGATCCCCTTCTCTGGCTTCAGGACCACTACGGAGGCACTTCATGACCAGGACCGTCTACAACACCGCGACCAGCCTGGACGGCTTCATCGCCACCGAGGATCACTCGTTGGACTGGCTGTTCGCCACCGACTCCGATGAGGCGGAGGGGGAGATCGGGGAGTTCCTGAAGGGGATCGGCGCCCTCCTGATGGGGGCGAGCACCTACGAGTGGGTGCACCGGCACGAGGGCGGCGAGGGCTGGGCGTACGCCATGCCGTCCTGGGTGCTGACCCACCGGGAACTCCCCGCGTTCGAGGGTGGGAACGACATCCGGTTCGCGTCCGCCGACTCCGACGACGAACTGCGCGCCCTGCACGCGAAGGCGGCGGAGTCGGCCGGGGACAAGGACCTGTGGCTCATGGGCGGCGGGAAGGTCGCCGCGGACCTGGCCCGGCTGGGCCTGCTGGACGAGGTGATCGTGTCCATCGCGCCCGTCACCCTGGGGGCGGGGGCGCCGCTGCTGGCGGGGCGGGTGGACCTGAAGCCGGTGGAGGTGCATCGGGCCGGGGACTTCGCCTGCGCCCGTTACGAGGTCGTGCGGCCCTGAACGGCGGTGTCGCCGACGCCCCGCAGTCGGGCGTCGGCGGCACCGATCCCGTGCTCGTCGAAGACCGCGATGCCGTGTTCGGCCAGCAGGTGCGCGGTCACGCCCCGCCCGGCACGCCTGCGCCCGGTGAAGGTGCCGTCGTAGACCTCGTGGAACCCGCACGAGGGGCTGGACGCCTTGAGGACCGCCACCGTCACCCCCCGGTCGAGGGCGAACGCCAGGGCGGCGCGGGCCCCGGCCACGAAGTACGCGGTGACGTCGTCGCCGTCGGGGGTGAGGATGCCGGCCCGGCCGTCGAGCACGTCGGCGGCCGTGGCACCGGGTTCGATCTCGGCGGGCGGCCGGGGCACGGGCAGCCCGCCCGCGACCTCCGGGCAGTGGACGACCAGGCGCCCCTCCGTCCGCCAGCGGTCGAGGAGCGCGTCGTCGACCGGTTTGGCCCGCCCGTCGTAGCGCACCGGCCGGCCCATCAGGCAAGCGCTGACCAGGACCTTGTCCATGTCTCCCCCTCCGCCGACACCGACCACGCTACCGCTCGCGCCCGGGGTCGACGACACGGGCGGAACACCCCGATGAACACGGATAAATCACTTGAAGTCACTATCGTGTTCCCTTGAGTGATCAAACAAGGGGGACACGTGATCGAGCACCAGCCCGGGGGCCGGCCCGAGAAGCCGTCGGAGACGACGGGCTCCGGGACCCTGGCCACCGAACACCGCACCACGCGCAAGGCCGTGACCGCCGCCGCCATCGGCAACGCCACCGAGTGGTACGACTTCGGTGTCTACAGCTATCTCGCCGTCACCATCGGCCTGGTGTTCTACCCGTCGCAGTCCCAGGGCGTCCAGCTCATCGCCACCTTCACCACGTTCGCCGCGGCCTTCCTCGTCCGCCCGCTCGGCGGCATGTTCTTCGGCCCGCTGGGCGACCGCATCGGCCGCAAGCGCGTCCTGGCCTCCACCATGCTGCTCATGGCCGCCGGCACGTTCTGCATCGGCCTCATCCCCTCCGCCGCCACCATCGGCGTCGCCGCGCCCCTCCTGCTGCTGCTCGCCCGCATGGTCCAGGGCTTCTCCACCGGCGGCGAGTACGGCGGCGCCGCCACCTTCGTCGCCGAGTACGCGCCCGACGAACGACGCGGCTTCCTCGCCTCCTGGCTGGAGTTCGGCACCGTCGCCGGGTACGTGGGCGGCGCCGCCATCGTCACCGCCATGACCCTGCTGCTGGGCTCCGACGCCATGCTCGCCTGGGGATGGCGGGTCCCGTTCCTGCTCGCCCTGCCGCTCGGCGCCATCGGGCTGTACCTTCGGGTCAAACTCGACGAGACGCCCGTCTTCGCCGAGAACACCCGAAGGTCCGCCGGGGAATCCGACGGCCGCCGACACAAGGGCCGGCTGCGCGAGACCGTCGTCGGCCAGTGGCACAACCTGCTGCTGTGCATCGGCCTGGTGCTGGTGTTCAACGTCAACAACTACATGGTGACCGCGTACCTGCCCACCTACCTGGAGGCCGAACTCGGCTACGGCTCCACCACGGCGCTGCTCCTCACCCTGGGCGCGATGGCGCTCATGCTGCTCGCCGTCACCGGCTTCGGAAGGCTCGGCGACAGGGTGGGCCGCAGACCCGTGCTGCTGTCCGGCAGCCTGTTCTCCATCGTGCTGACCCTGCCCGCGTTCTGGCTGTTGCAGACGGGCGACACGGGCGCGGTCGCCCTGGGCGTCGTGCTGCTGGCGATCACCCTGGTGCACTTCTCCGGCACCGCCCCGGCCGCGCTCCCCGCGCTCTTCCCCACCGGCGTCCGCTACGGCGCCCTGGCCATCGGCTTCAACATCTCGGTGGCCCTGTTCGGCGGCACCACCCCGCTGCTGGCCGAGGCGCTCGTCCGGTCCACCGGCAACCTGTACGCGCCCGCGTGGCCGGTGATGGTCGCCGGCGCGGTCGGCGTGATCGTGGTGTGGCGGATGAAGGAGAGCGCCGGCCGACCGCTGCCGGGGGCGCCCGCCATCCCGGTGCCCGCGCACACCCCGGGCGGCACCCGCCTGCCCTACCCGCGCACCGGCGGCGAGAGCGGCCGGTACGTGCCGCCGAGCAACGTGCGCCGGCTGCCCTCCGACTCCTGACGGTCCCGCCCGCGCACGCGAAAGGGGGCGCCCCCATCGGGGCGCCCCCATCGTCATCCCCGTCAGGAACGACGGCGGTGCTGGCGGTCCGGCCGCGCACTGCCCTTGGAGGCCCTGCCCGGCACGCCGCCCTTCTTCTCGCGGATGCGCATGCTGATGTGGATCGGCGACCCCTCGAACCCGAAGTCCTCACGCAGCCGACGCTCGATGAACCGGCGGTAGTTGTCCTCCAGGAACCCGGTCGTGAACAGCACGAACTGCGGCGGCTTGGCCCCCGCCTGCGTCGCGAACAGGATCTTGGGCTGCTTGCCCCCGCGCACCGGCGGCGGCGTGGCCGCCACCAGCTCCTTGAGCCAGTTGTTCAACTGACCTGTCGGAATGCGCCGGGACCACCCGTCCAGGCTCGTCTCGATCGCCGGGACCAGCTTCTCCATGTGGCGGCCGGTCTTGGCGGAGATGTTCACCCGGGGAGCCCAGGAGACCCGCGCCAGCTGGCGGTCGATCTCCTTCTCCAGGTAGATGCGGCGGTCCTCGTCCAGGACGTCCCACTTGTTGAACGCCAGCACCAGACCGCGCCCGGCCTCCACGACCTGCTCCACCACACGGATGTCCTGCTCGGCCAGCGGCTCGCTGACGTCCATGAGGACCACCGCGACCTCGGCCCGCTCCAGGGCCGTGCCGGTGCGCATGGTGGCGTAGTAGTCGGCGCCCTGGAGGGCCCGGAACCGGCGGCGGATACCGGCGGTGTCGATGAACTTCCAGGTCTTGCCGCCCAGCTCGATGAGCTCGTCGACGGCGTCACGGGTGGTGCCCGCCACCGAGTCGACGACCACCCGGTCCTCGCCGGCGAGCCGGTTGAGCAGGCTGGACTTGCCCACGTTCGGGCGACCCAGCAGGGCCACGCGCGGCGGGCCCTCCTCCTCGGCGGGTTCGGCCCGCTCCGCCCCCTCGGGGAAGGCCTCCACCACGGCGTCGAGCAGGTCGCCGGTGCCGCGACCGTGCAGGGCGCTGATGGCGTAGGGCTCGCCCACGCCCAGGTTCCACAGGTTCAGCGCGTCGGACTCCTGCATGCTGCCGTCCACCTTGTTGGCGGCCAGCACCACCGGGCGGTTGGTGGCGCGCAGGACCCGCGTGACCGCCTCGTCGGCGTCGGTGATGCCCACGGTGGCGTCCACCACGAACAGGACGACGTCGGCGGTCTGCGCCGCGTACTCGGCCTGCCGGGCGACCATCGCGGCCAGGCCGCTGACGCTGGTCTCCCAACCGCCGGTGTCCACCAGGGTGAACTTGGTGTTCTGCCACTCGGCGTCGTAGGCGACCCGGTCGCGGGTCACCCCCGGCACGTCCTCCACCACGGCCTCACGGCGGCCGATGATGCGGTTGACGAGGCTGGACTTGCCCACGTTGGGGCGGCCCACCACGGCCACCACGGGCAGGGGGACGGCC
This sequence comes from Nocardiopsis sp. N85, assembly GCF_028882275.1. Lineage (GTDB taxonomy): Bacteria > Actinomycetota > Actinomycetes > Streptosporangiales > Streptosporangiaceae > Nocardiopsis > Nocardiopsis lambiniae. Next base: position 736,127 of record NZ_JARBUT010000001.1, on the reverse strand, counting down.
TGTTCGCCGTCCACGCCGATGTCGGCGATATCGAAGTCGTCACTCATGTACTGCTCCCGGTCCTCGATTCCCCGCGCGCCCAGGATGCGTGCCGCGAGGAGTGCGAAAGTCGACCGGCCGCTCCCGTGCGAGACGGGGCGGCCCGATCGGCGTGGACGCCGACGGCGACCACGTGTGCACCGCGAAGGGCGACCTCCGCGGGTGTCCGTGTGTTCCCCCCGGTGGCCGATGTCACCCCGGAGACGGGGTGCGCGGCGATGGGGAGGGGCGGCCCCGGGGCCGCCCGATGTGTCAGCCGCGGACCGTCGCCGCGGCCTCGTCGACCAACGTGACGACCAGGGCGATGACCTCGTCCAGGGTCATACCGGTGGTGTCGAGCTCGGTGGCGTCGGCGGTCCGCTTCAGCGGCGAGTGGGCGCGGCTGGAGTCGAGCCGGTCGCGACGGGCCAGGTCCGCCTGGGTGGCGGCCACGTCACCGGTGTGGATCTCCCGGCTGCGACGCTGCGCGCGGGCCTCGGCGCTGGCCGTCAGGAACAGCTTCACCGGAGCCTCGGGGGCCACCACCGTGGTGATGTCGCGCCCCTCCACGACGATGCCGGTGCTCTCCCGCCGGGCGGCGTCGATGACCGCGCGCTGGGTGCGCACCAGCAGCGCACGGGCCTCGGGCACCGCCGAGACGGCGCTGACGTTGCCCGTGACCTCCTTGGTCCGGATCTCCACGGCCACGTCGCGGCCGTCGACGGAGATCGTCGGGGAGGCCGGGTCGGTGCCCATCTCGATGACGGGGCGTTCCACGGCGGCGGCCACGGCCGCCGGATCGTGCACGTCCACACCGTTGTCGAGCATCCACCAGGTCAACGCGCGGTACATGGCGCCGGTGTCGAGGTAGCGCAGACCACGCGCCTTGGCCACCCCCTTGGAGGTGCTCGACTTGCCCGACCCGGAGGGACCGTCGATCGCGATGACGATGCCCTCGGTGCTGCCCTGCCCGCTCACGTGCCCTGCCTCTGCCACTCGTCGTACTGCCGACGCCCCACACTACCGGGGGAATCACGCGTACCGTACGGACCGGGGGCACGCCCCCGGTCAGGCGCCGGGGTGCACCGACCAGCCGTCGGCGGCCAACGCCCGGGAGAGGACCTCCACCCCTGAGGGCAGCACGGACAACTGCGCCACCCCCAGGGGCAGACCCGGGGTGTGCTCGATGCGCACGTCCTCGATGTTCACCCCGGCGTCGGCCGCCGCGGCGAACAACCGGCCCAGCGTGCCCGGCTCGTCGGGGATGACGACCGGGATGATCGTGTACTCCGGCAGGGTCGCCGCACCGTGCTTGCCGGGGATGCGTCCGTGCCCCTCACGACCCCGGACCAACAGGTCGCGGACCGGTTCCGCTCCCCCGGCGTCCTCCGGGTCCCGCGCCGCCAGAGCGTCGGCGGCCCGGGCCAGGTCCTCGGCCATCGCCCGCAACACCTCCGCGACCGGGGCGGCGTTGTGGGCGAGGATCTCCATCCACAACGACGGGTCGCCGCCCGCCACCCGGGTGACGTCGCGCACACCCTGGCCGGCCAGGGTCAGGGCGTCGTCGTCGGCGCCGAGCAACCGGGCCGCCACCGCCGAGGACGCCACGTGCGGGGCGTGCGAGACCAACGCCACCGCCCGGTCGTGCGCGGCCGCGTCGACGACCAACGGGTCGGCCCCGCACAGTCGCGCCACCTCGGCGACCCGCTCCACGGTCCCGGTATCCGCCTTCGCCGTCGGGCACAGCGCCCAGGAACGCCCGAGGAACAGGTCGGCGCGGGCCGCGCCCGGACCGCGCTTCTCCCGGCCGCCCATCGGGTGACCGGGCACGAACGTGGCCATGTCGCACCCCAGGCGTTCGGCCGCGGACACCACGCTCGCCTTCACACTGGCCGCGTCGGTGTACACGTGCGCCAACCCCCGGTCCTGGGCGTCGCGCAGCACCGTCGGCACGACGGCGGGCGGGGCCGCGATGATCGCGACGTCAACGGGACGCCCGTCGCCCTCCGCCAGCGGACTCCCGGCGCCGAGTTCGCAGGCCAGCCGCAGAGCCGCCGCGTCCGGGTCGGAGAGCAGGACCTCGACACCGCGTGAGGCCAGGGCGAGCGCGATCGACGTACCGATCAGACCGGCGCCCAGCACCGCGACCCGGCGCACCGACGGTCGTCCGTCGTGCGTCCCCGCGTCCCCGCTCACCTTCACCGTGTCCCCCCGCTCGACCATCCGCTCACCGTGTCCTCCCAGACTAGGGGGCAGGGGGGCGCTACTGCGCGATGTCCAGGCGCAGGGCCTGGGCACCGCGCAGGTAGACGTGGTGGAGTTCGGCGCGGGGCCGGTCGGTCTCCACGTGCGCCATCAACCGCACCACGCGCGGCAGGGCGTGCGGAACGGCGATCTCCGTGGCGCACATCAGGGGCACGTCGACGAACCCGAGCTTGCGGGCCGCGAGCGCCGGGAACTCACTGGTCAGGTCGGGAGTGGCGGTGAACAGCACGCTGATGACGTCCTCGGTGTCCAACCCGTTGCGCCGCATCACCTCGGAGACCAGTTCGGCCGTGGCCTCCAGCACCTGCTCGCGTTCGTCCGCGTCGACCTGCACAGCTCCGCGAATGGCCCGTACCGCCACTTGGATCCCGCCTTGTCCGTCGTTCTCATCGGTCCGTCCCCTCAAGGGGAAAGGGAACGGCGGTCACGACCCGTGGTCGTGACCGCCGTCAACTGTATCCACAAGCGATGGGCTAGAGCCCGGCGGCCTTGTAGAGTTCGCTCACCTCACGAGAGGTCAGCGCGCGCATCGTGCCCAGTTTGAGGGTGTTCAGGTCGATCGGTCCGACCTGGGTGCGGGCCAGGTCCGCGACCGGGTGACCGACCGCCTCCATGAGCCGGCGCACGATGTGCTTGCGACCCTCGTGGAGGCGGATCTCCACCAGGGCCTTGGCGCCGTCGTTGTCGACCACGCGGAAGGAGTCGACCTCGACCGGGCCGTCCTCCAGCTCCACACCCGCGCGCAGTCGCTTGACCACGCTGTGCGGAACCGGCCCGGGTACCTTGGCGATGTAGGTCTTGATGACCTTGTACCGCGGGTGGGTGAGCCGGTTGGAGAGCTCGCCGTCGTTGGTGAGCAGGATGAGGCCCTCGGTCTCGGTGTCGAGACGACCCACGTGGAAGATGCGCTCCTCGGTCTGACCGGTGTAATCGGCCAGGGTGGGGCGACCCTCCGGGTCCCACATGGTGCTGACCACGCCGCGCGGCTTGTTGAGCGCGAAATAGAGCTTGTCCGGGGAGGTGACGACGCGCATGCCGTCCACCCGGATCTCGGACTTCTCGGGGTCGACGCGGGCGCCGAAGCGACGGACGACCTCACCGTCGACGCTGACGCGACCGGCGGCGATCATCTCCTCGCTGGCGCGACGGCTGGCGACACCGGCGGCGGCGAGGGCCTTCTGGAGGCGGATGCCGCCCTCGACGTCGGCGTAGCTGTCGCGCGCCTCGTCGGGACGCTCCTCGTCCTTGGGGTCGTAGTCGGCGCGCAGGGCGCTGAGTCGCTCACGGGCGGCCTTGGAGAGCTGGTTCTCGCTCTTGATGTCGCCCATGGGCACCTTGCGGCCGCCGGGGAGGTCGGCCGAGTGGTCGACCTTGTGCCGCTTGGCGGGGCGCTCGGTCCGCTCGTCACGGGAGTCGCGGTCGCCGCGAGGCCCGCCCGGACCACGCGAGTCGCGGTCACCGAACGAACGGCCGCCACGGTCGGAGTCGCGGGAGCCGCCGAAGGAACGGCGGTCGCCGCCCTCACGGGAGCCACCGAACGAACGGCCGCCACGGGAGTCGCGGTCGCCGTGACCGCCACGACCACGGTCGTCCCCGTCACGCGAACCCCGGTGACCACCGGAGCCGCCCGGACCACGCGAGTCGCGGTCACCGAACGAACGGCCACCACGGTCGGAGTCGCGGGAGCCGCCGAAGGAACGGCCGCCACGGTCATCACGACCGCCACGGTCACCACCGTCACGCGAACCCCGGTGACCACCGGAGCCGCCCGGACCACGCGAATCGCGGTCACCGAACGAACGGCCACCACGATCGCCGCCCTCACGCGAACCGCCGAACGAACGGCCACCACGGGAGTCACGGTCGCCACCGAAGGAACGGCGGTCGTCCCCGTCACGCGAACCCCGGTAGCCGCCCTGGCCACGGTCATCACGGGAGCCACCGAACGAACGGCCACCACGGGAGTCACCCTCACGGGATCCGCCGAAGGAACGGCCGCCACGGTCATCACGACCGCCACGGTCACCACCGTCACGCGAACCCCGGTGACCACCGGAGCCGCCCGGACCACGCGAATCGCGGTCACCGAACGAACGGCCACCACGATCGCCGCCCTCACGCGAACCGCCGAACGAACGGCCACCACGGGAGTCACGGTCGCCACCGAAGGAACGGCGGTCGTCCCCGTCACGCGAACCCCGGTAGCCGCCCTGGCCACGGTCATCACGGGAGCCACCGAACGAACGGCCCTCGCCGGGACCACGACGGTCGCCGTGACCCCCCGGGCCGCGCGAGTCGCGGTCGCCGAAGGAACGGCCGCCACGGTCACCACCGTCGCGGGAACCCCGGTAGCCGCCGGAGCCGCCCTGGCCGCGGTCGCCGCCGAAGGAACGGCCGCCGCGCTCATCACGGCCACCGCGGAAGCCGCCGCGGTCACCGCCGTCACGGTCGCCCCGGTGACCACCGGGGCCACGGGAGTCGCGGTCGCCGAACGAACGGCCACCACGGTCGGAGTCGCGGGATCCGCCGAAGGAACGGCCGCCACGGTCATCACGGCCGCCCCGGTCGCCACCACGGCCCCGGTCGTCACCGCCACGGAGATCACGGCCGCCGCGCGCGTCGCGGTCGCCGCCGAAGGAGCGACGGTCGTCACCGCCGCCGCGGAAGTCATCCCGTCCACGGCCCCTCGGGCCGCGCTCGTCCCCACCTCGGGGACCTCGGTCGTCGCGGCGTCCTCGGTCGCCGCGGTCGTTGTATCGGTCGCCGCGCTCACCGCGCGGGGCGTCGTCCCGCGCACCGCGGGAACTCTCGTTAGGTGTGCTCACCGGTGTCGTCTAGACCTTCGATGTCGTCGGGCAGGAACGGTGCCAGGTCCGGCAGCTCGTCGAGACTGCGCAGACCGAGCCGTTCCAGGAAATAGGAGGTGGTCCGATACAGCAGGGCACCGGACTCCGGGTCGTGTCCGGCCTCTTCGATCAGCCCCCTCAGTACGAGGGTACGCATGACGCCGTCACAGTTGACACCGCGGACCGCGGAGACCCTGCCACGGGAGACCGGTTGTCGGTAGGCCACCACCGCCATCGTCTCCAGCGCGGCCTGGGTCAGCCGCACCTCCTGCCCTTCCTTGAGGAAGTGCTCCACGATGTCGGCGCACTCCGGCCGCGTGTACACACGCCAACCGTCGGCCACCGCCCGAAGATCGAAACCCCGTTCCTGGTCGGTGTATTCCCGCGACAGCGACTCCAGGGTCTCCACGACCACCGCCACGGGCACCCTCAGGGTCCTGGCCAGCTCGTACTCCGACACCGGCTGGTCCACGACCATCAGCACCGCCTCCAGGTCACGGCGCAGCGTCGCCGGCACCTCTGTGCTCCCCTCCACCGTCACCGGTCCTCCCCCGTCTCCTCGTCCGCCGGGTCGGCGTCGTACTCGCTGTCCACCTCGACCTCGGCGTCCCCGCCGGTCCAGGTGACGATCAGCTCCCCCAGCGGCTCGGGCTGATCGAAGCCCACGTTCGCGGCCCGGTACAGCTCCAGCAGCGCCAGGAACCGCGCGATGACCTCGAAGGTACCGTCGCACTCGGCGGCCAGTTCCGCGAACGTCATCCGCCCGCGTTCGCGCAGCATCACCACCATCAGCTCGCCCTGCTCCTTCACCGAGGTCTTGGGCTGGTGGATGTGGGTGACCGGGACGCTCGGCGGCTCCCTGGGCGTGAACACCATCCCGGCCAGCGCCGCGAACTCCTGCGGCCCCAACGTGAACAGCACCTCGGGGCGCAGCGCCTCGAACCGCTCCTCCAACGGCACCGCGCGGGCGTAGCGCCGCCCCTGCGCGGCCATGCGGTCGCGCAGGAACGCGGCGACCTCCTTGTACGCCCGGTACTGGAGCAGCCGGGCGAACAGCAGGTCGCGGGCCTCCAGCAGGGCCAGGTCCTCTTCGTCCTCGACGTCGCCGCGGGGCAGCAACCGGGCCGCCTTCAGGTCCAGCAGGGTCGCCGCGACCAGCAGGAAGTTGCTGGCCTGGTCGAGGTCCCAGACATCGCCGTGGGCACGGATGTGCGCGATGAACTCGTCGGTGACCCTCGACAGCGACACCTCGGTGATGTCCAGCTTGTGCTTGGCGATGAGCCCCAGCAGCAGGTCGAAGGGACCCTCGAAGTTGTCGAGGTGCACCTGGAAGGAGCCCTCGCCCGCCTCCACGGCCTCGTCCGGGGCCGGTCCGGCCATCATGGTCGCGGCCCCTCGTCGTCGTAACCCATACGTACAAGGGTGTCACCGGCCCGAACCCGCCGGTGACACCCGTGCCTCTCGTTCCCGCCCCCCGGTGTCCCCCTCCGAACACCGGGCGGGCGTGTCACTCCTCGCTCAGTCGCCGCACCAGCATGCTGGCCGGCCCGTGCTCCTCGAAGTCGGCGAGCAGCACCGCGACGGCCTCACGGACCAGCCGCCCCCGGTCGGCGCTCAACCCGTGCTCGGCGCGCAGCGACAGCCGGGTCTGTTCCAGGGCCAGCAGTTCGGGCCCGGAGATGTAGACGGTGATCTTCTCGTCGTGGCGTTGGCGGCCGCTCGGTTTGGGCGCGCCCTCCACCACCCGGCCGGCGCTGCGCGCACGCTCGGACGTCCGGCTCCCCCGTTGTTCCGGTGCCGTGTAGCGGCGTTCGGTGTCCACGTCGGGCACCGCGTCCACCTCGGTGCCGCTGGAGCGGAAGAACAGCTCGTCCGCCCCGGGTAGGGTCACGCGCCGTGACCGCTGAGAGGCCACCTCGCCAGCACCTCCTTGGCCAGATCCCGATAGGCGTTGGCGCCGGCCGAGGACGAGTCGAACCTGGTGATGGGCTCGCCCGCCACGGTGGCGTCCGGGAAGCGCACGGTGCGGTTGATGACCGTCCCGTAGACCTTGTCGCCGAACCCGTCGATGATGGTGGACAGTACCTCGCGGGCGTGGAGCGTGCGCGGGTCGTACATCGTGCCCAGGAACCCGTCGATGACGAGGTCCTCGTTGAGCCGCTCCTGGACCTTCTGGATGGTGTCCATGAGCAGCGCCACACCGCGCAGCGCGAAGAACTCGCACTCCAGCGGCACGATCACACCGTCGGCGGCGGTGAGCGCGTTGACGGTGAGCAGACCCAGCGACGGCTGACAGTCGATGAGCACGACGTCGTAGTCGTCGATGACCGGCCGCAGCGCCCGGCCGAGCATCTGCTCGCGGGCCACCTCGCCGACCAGCTGCACTTCGGCGGCGGACAGGTCGATGTTGCTCGGGATCAGGTCCAGGCCGTCGATGTCCGTCTTGAGCAGGACGTCCTCGACCGCCACGTCCCGCTGCATGAGCAGGTTGTAGACGGTCAGGTCCAGTTCGCGCGGATCGAGTCGGCCCAGGCCGACGGAGAGGGCGCCCTGCGGGTCGAAGTCGACCAGCAGTACCCGTCTGCCGTATTCGGCGATGGCGGCGCCGAGGTTGATGGTCGTGGTGGTCTTACCGACCCCACCCTTCTGGTTACAGAGTGCTACAATCCGTGCCGGGCCGTGTTCATCGATGGGCTCTGGCACCGGATAGGTCCGCTCAGGTCTCTTGGCGTGCAGATCGGCCCCCGTGTTGCGTGTCGTGCCCCAGGGATTGGTCACCGGGTCGGCGATCGACTGCTCGCCGACGGCCGCGTCGTGTGCGGCCACGTCGTTCTCCGACCAGTTCACAACCCTGGACCTCCCCTACGGACCGGCCACGGCCCGAAGGGATGCCGTGCCCCTGGAGCCTGGCGGCCGTCGGAAACTCAATATGTCGACAGCAACGTACCTCTGTGCGGCGACTCTAGAACGCCGACACGACGCACTTCAACGAAACCCACGTGTAGAATCCCACGTCTTCGCCCCCGAGGGAAACCGAAGGCGAAGATCCACCCGGCGCGAACCCCCTACCCAGAAGGGCTTTCTCGCAGGTCGGAGCCGCCGCGACGGTGTGCGCGAGGATGACTCGCCGCGTAGACCTCCCGCAACCGGTCGACTGTCACAAGTGTGTAGACCTGTGTCGTGGTGACCGAACTGTGCCCCAGGAGTTCCTGCACGACCCGGATGTCCGCCCCACCGTCGAGCAGGTGCGTGGCGAAGGAGTGCCGCAGGGTGTGCGGCGAGACCCCGGCCGCCCCCGCCCGCTCCGCGACGGCCGCCAACGCCCCCCACGCGCCCTGCCGGGTGAGCCGACCGCCCCGGACGTTGAGGAACAACGCGGGGCCGCCCCGCCCCCGTCCCGCCCGCGCCAGCACCGGTCGGGCGCGCGTCAGATAGGCCGTCAGCGCCCGCCGGGCGTGGGAGCCCACCGGGACCAGCCGCTCCTTGCCGCCCTTGCCCAGGAGCCGCACCAGACCCACATGGTCCTCGGGCACGGGGATGTCCGGGTCCGCGGTCGCGCCGACCGCGTCGGCGACGTCGTCCACGTCCGCGCCGACCGCCTCGGAGATGCGCGCCCCCGTCCCGTAGAGGAGTTCCAGCAGCGCCCGGTCGCGCAACGCCAACAGGGCGCCCCGGTCACCGGCGGCCGGCGCCTCGACCGGACCGGCCGCGGCCAGCAGGCGTTCGACGGTCTCCAACTGGACCGCCTTGGGCAACCGCATCGGCGTCGCGGGCGGGGCCAGGTCGGTCGTCGGGTCGACGCCGGCCCGCCCCTCACGCACCGCGAACCGGTGCAGCCCCCGCACGGCGGCCAGGGCTCGCGCGGCCGACGCCGCCGACAACGGCGTCCGTCCGCCCCCGCCCTCCCGCAACGCCCGAACGAAGGCGGCCACCACCACGGGGGTGACGCCCTCGACCGCGGTGACCCCCGCCTCGACCAGATGCTCCCGGTAACGGCGCAGGTCGCGCCGGTAGGCCGTCAGCGTGTTGTCGGCCAGCGCGCGCTCCGCGCTCAGGTGGTCCAGGAACGCCGAGCACACCTCCACCAGCGCCCGCGGAGCGTCCTCGGCGAAGGTGTCGGACCGCGCGGGACCGGTCACGGTCCGACGGGTTCGCGCAGACCGGCGAAACCGTCACGGGAGGCGGCGTGCGCGGCCAGGACGCCGATCACCGTCGCCCCGTTGTGCAGCCGTCCCTCCATCACCAGGCGCACCGCGTCCTCCAGCGGCACCCACTCGGCGACCAGACCGGCCTCCTCGTGTTCGCGTTCGAAGTCGATCTCCTCGGCCGGGACCTCGGACAGTCCGCGCGCCAGGAACACGTGGATGCGCTCGTCGGAGAACCCCGGGCTGGGGAAGAAGTCGGCGAGCTCGTACCAGCGCTCGGCGCGCAGCCCCGCCTCCTCCACCAACTCCCGGCGGGCGGTGGCCAGCGGCCCCTCCCCGTCGCCGTCGATGATCCCGGCGGGCAGCTCCCACAGCAGGTGGCGGGTGGCGTGCCGGTACTGCCGCTGGAGCAGCACCCGACCGGCGTCGTCCAGGGCCAGCGCGGCGGCCGCGCCCGGATGCTCCATGTAGTCGCGGGCGGCCGGGTTCGTGCCCCGCCCGCCCGGACCGGGCATCTCCACCCAGTCGGTGCGCATTCCCACCTTGTGGCTGCGGAAACGCTCCACGGAGCGCTCCACCGGCCACGACTCGGGGGCGTCCGCGATCTTCGCGCCCGCCCCCGAGGTCACGGTGTCGGCCGGGTGGGTGTCGCTCATGTGCTCGCCTCTCAGGCTCGTGCCCCGCCCGGCCCCACCGTCAGGAGTTCTTCTTCGCCAAGGCCGCCGCGATCAGACCGCGGAACATCGGGTTGGCCTTGGTCGGCCGGGAGCGCAGTTCCGGGTGCGCCTGCGTCGCGATGAAGAACGGGTGGGCGTCCCGGGGCAGTTCGACGTACTCCACCAGCTTGCCATCCGGGGACAGGCCGGAGAACACCAGACCCGCCTCCTCCAGCGCGGCCCGGTAGGCGTTGTTGACCTCGAACCGGTGCCGGTGCCGCTCGGAGGCCTGCGGAGCACCCTCGTACAGGTCCCGGGCCAGGGTGCCCTCGCCCAGGTCGGCCGGGTACAGGCCCAGGCGCATGGTGCCGCCCATGTCGCGGTCGCCGGAGACCACGTCCTCCTGGTCCGCCATGGTGGCGATGACCGGGTCGACGGCCTTGTCGTCGAACTCGGTGCTGTTCGCGCCTTCCAGGCCCAGCACGTTGCGGGCGTACTCGATGACGATCGCCTGGAGGCCCAGGCAGATGCCCAGCAACGGGATGCGGTTCTCACGGGCGTAGCGGATGGCGCCGATCTTGCCCTCGATGCCGCGCACCCCGAACCCGCCGGGGATGATGAGGCCGTCCACGCCGTCCAGCTCGGCGGCCGCACCCGAGGGGCTGGCGCAGTTGTCACTGGCCACCCAGCGGATGTTGACGCGGGTGTCGGTGGCGAACCCGCCGGCGCGCAGCGCCTCGCTGACCGACAGGTAGGCGTCGGGCAGGTCGATGTACTTGCCGACCATGGCGACGGTGACCTCGTGGTCGGGCTGGTGGACGCGGCGCAGCAGCTCGTCCCACTCGGTCCAGTCCACGTCGCGGAACGGCATGCCCAGGCGGCGCACGACGTAGGCGTCCAGGCCCTCGCGGTGCAGGACCTTGGGGATGTCGTAGATGGACGGGGCGTCGGGGGTGGAGACCACGCCCGCCTCGTCCACGTCGCACATGAGGCTGATCTTGGCCTTCAGGCTCTGGGTGATGGGCCGGTCCGAACGGCACACGATGGCGTCGGGCTGGATGCCGATGCTGCGCAGGGCGGCGACCGAGTGCTGGGTCGGCTTGGTCTTCATCTCGCCCGCCGGGCCCAGGAACGGGATCAGCGAGACGTGCAGGAAGAAGCAGTTGTCCCGGCCGATCTCGTGCCGGATCTGGCGGACCGCCTCCAGGAACGGCTGCGACTCGATGTCGCCGACCGTGCCGCCGATCTCGGTGATGACGATGTCGACGTCGGGGGCGTCCATCGCGTAGATGCGGGACTTGATCTCGTTGGTGATGTGCGGGATGACCTGCACGGTGTCACCGAGGTAGGCGCCCTGCCGCTCCTTGGCGATGACGCTGGAGTAGATCTGACCGGTGGTGACGTTCGCGGTCGCGGAGAGCTCCGTGTCGAGGAAGCGCTCGTAGTGGCCCACGTCCAGGTCGGTCTCGGCGCCGTCGTCGGTGACGAAGACCTCGCCGTGCTGGAAGGGGTTCATCGTCCCCGGGTCCACGTTGAGGTAGGGGTCCAGCTTCTGCATGGTGACCCGCAGACCGCGCGACTTCAGGAGCCGTCCCAGACTGGAAGCGGTGAGGCCTTTGCCGAGACTGGAGGCGACGCCGCCGGTAACGAAAAGGTGCTTGGTACTCGCGGCGGATGCCAAAGTGTTGCTCCCGTGGGTTGAGTGGCTACGGCGGGCTCGGACGAGCAAGAGCGGCCGTGCGGCGGTCCGGTTCCTGAGCGGTGGGATCATCGCTCGGTCCGCCGGACATCCACGGGGCACCAGGATAACAGGCCCCCCGTGGAACCACATCCGCAGAACATACCGGCGGGCGCGGGTGTTCCCCTCCACGACCAGCGAGGATCCCGCCGGGGTCGGAACCGCGGACGCGCGGGCGGGAGCGTGTCGCGTGCGTCACGGGATCGGGATCGTCTCCGGTGGTGGGCCCCGGGGCGCCGCCCGACGGCGACGGGCGGCGGCCGTGGCGGACGAGGTCCACCCGCCCGACGGCGACGAACACCACACCCCGAGGGGCCCGGGGACACCTCTTCAGTCGCACCCGTCACAGCGGTCGTCATCGGTGTCGGCTCCGCGCATCGCGACCTCCATCCCCGAGGGCGCGCAGCAGTCGTCCCCGCGCCAGGCCTCCACGCCCTCGCGCACGGCCAGGACCGCGATGAACAGCGCGGCCGCCGGGTCGGCCCACGACCACCCCAGAACGGCGTTGAGGAGCAGCCCCACCAGCAGGGCCGCCGACAGGTAGGTGCACAGCAACGTCTGCTTGGAGTCGGCGACCGCCGAGGCCGAACCCAGTTCCCCGCCCGCCCGCCGCTGGGCCAGGGACAGGAAGGGCATGATCACCACCGACAGGGCGGCCAGGGCGATGCCGACCGGGGACGGATCGGCCTCCGCCGCGCCCAGGAGGGCCCGCAGCGCGTCCACGGTGACATAGGCGGCCAGGGCGAAGAAGGCGATCGCGGTGATCCTCAGCGCGACCCGTTCCCGGGACCGGCGCACCTGCTCCCGGGAAGCGGAGAACTGCCAGGCGACGGCGGCCGCCGAGGAGACCTCCACCAGGGAGTCGAGCCCGAACCCGATGAGCGCGGCCGAGGAGGCGATCCGGCCCGCGGTCAGGGCCACCACCGCCTCGACGAGGTTGTAGGCGATCGTGACGGCGACCAGGAGTCGGACGCGACGGGTGAGCACCGCACGGCGCTCGGGGGCGAGGGCCGCCATCAGTGGCGCCCTTCGGCGTCAACGCAGACGCGGTCGGTCTCCACGGCGATCACCGCCGAGCGCAGAGCGCCCAGGGCGTGCGCCAGCCGCGCATCGGCCAGTTCGTAGCGGACCCGGCGGCCGATGGGGACCGTGACGACCAGTCCGCAGTCGCGCAGACAGGCCAGGTGGTTGGACAGCCGGGTGCGGGCGATGCCCAGTTCCTCGGCGAGTTCGGCCGGGTGCGCGGGGCCGTCGCACAGGACCAGGAGCACCCGGCAGCGGATGGGGTCCGCCAGGGCCCGGCCGAACCGGGCCAGGGCGTCGATCTCGGTGGTGACTTGCGGCATGCCCACAACGATACATAGGATCATGAATTCAGGAAATCGTGAATTCACGAGGACGTGACCGACCGTGACCGAACCCCTCCGGCCTCCGCTCGTCCCCGCCTCGACCGGGTCCTGCTCCCTGGACGAGGACGCCTACCGCGAACCCGTCGACGCGTGGCACGCCACGCCCGCCGACGCCGCCTCCACCCGGGACGGGGCCACCACCGTGTGGACCCCGCCCGCCGAGGCGATCGCCCGCCTCTTGGGCGCCCTCCCCTCCTGAGCGCGCCACGCCCGCCGGCCTTCGTCACCGCCCCGGACCTCGTCGCGACCTCCCCGTCCGAGCACACCGCACCCGCCGGTGATCGATGGGTGGACCGGGGCGCCTCGCCCGGATCGGGCGGGAAAGCCCCGACCCGGGTGGGCGGGGGCGCCTCGCCCGGATCACCCGCACCGCCACCGGGACACGTCGGGCGGTCACCGAAGCGGTCCGCCCGACGTCCGCCGACGGCGAGCGGCTCAGGCGGGAAAGCCCCCGGCCCGGCCCAGGTAGGCGGGGGGCGCCTTGTCCAGGCGCGCACCCGTCCAGTCGCCCAGGGCGGCCGCGGCCGACAGGCTCACGCCCGTGCGCAGGCCGCCGCGGTGCAGCAGGTACAGCAGGTCCTCGGTGGCGATGTTGCCGGTCGCGGCCGGGGCGAAGGGACAGCCGCCGAACCCGCCCACGCTGGAGTCGAGCACCCGCACCCCGGCCTCCACCGCCGCCCACGCGTTGGCGTAACCGGTGTTGCGGGTGTTGTGGAAGTGGCAGCGCAGGGTGCGCCCCCCGGCGACCTCGCCCACCCGCCCCACCAGCCCGGTGACCTGGCCGGGCACGCCCACCCCGATGGTGTCGGCCAGGGCGATCTCCACCGCCGAGGTGTCGGCGACGCGCCGCACCACCTCCACCACCCGCTCGGGCGTCACCTCACCATCGAACGGGCAGCCGAACGCCGTCGACACGGTGACGCTCAACGGGATGCCGGTGCCCTGGAGGGCGCGGTCGATGTCGACGAGCGCGTCGAGCATCTCGTCGACGGTGCAGCCCTGGTTGCGCACACAGAACCCGTCCGTGGCGGGCACCGCCACGTTGACCTCCGACACCCCGGCCTGGACCGCGCGGTCCAGGCCGCGCCGGTTGAGGACCAACCCGATGTGGGAGACGTCCGGGGCGCGTCGCACGCCCTTCATGATCTCCTCGGCGCCGGCCATCTGCGGAACCCGCCTGGGGTCGACGAAACTGACCGCCTCGATCCGGCGCGCTCCCGCGTCCACGGCCCGGTCGATCATCTCGATCCGGTCCTCGACCGAGAGCACCTTCGCCTCGTTCTGCAACCCGTCGCGCGGTCCCACCTCGACGATCCCGACGTGCTCTCCGCCCTCGGGTCCCCGGTCGTCCACGGCCATCGTCCGTCCCTCCCACGCGCCCTTGCGTCCGGGCACAGGCTAATCGACCGGCCTCCGACGCCCCGGATCCGGGGCGTCCACAGGCGCGGCGCCCACGGTGACGCCACCGTGGGCGCGAGGGTTCGGTCCGGGGACACCGTCAGGCCGGACACGGGCCCCCGGTCCCCCCGCGCCCCGGGGACGGCGGTCAGCGCAGGGCGAGGGCGGGGCGGATCTCCCAGGTCGTCCAGACCGGGCGGTAGCCCATGCGGTGCCAGAACGGCCCCGACAGCGGGTTCAACGCGGCGTAGTTGAGCACCGAGACGCCCACCCCGTGGCTGTCCAGGGCCTGGTGGGCCTGGCCCACCAGGGCGGTGCCGATCCCGTTCCCGCGTTCGGCGGCGGTGACCACCCCGTAGCCGATGTGCGCGATCGGACGGGCCTGGACCAGCGACTTCGCCCAGCGGGAGCGTTCGGGAGGGGACACCCACAGCAGCCCCACCGCGCGTCCACGGCGTTCGGCCAGCCAGATCCAGGAACGCGACCGTTCCAGGGCGCGGGCGGCCACCTTGCGGGTCTGCTCGGCGGTGTCCGGTTGCAGGAACACCCCGCCGAAGTGTTGCTCGTAGCGGTGCTCCTCCATGAGCAGCCCCACCACCTGCGTCAGGTCGCTGCGATCGGCCAGGCGGATGGTGACGTCGCGCGGCGGCAGCGACGGGGGCACGCCCCGGCGGCGCTGGCGCGCGGCCAGCACGGTGTAGGGCTGGAGGCCGTGGCGTTGGAGCGGGATGACACCGCACACGTCGCGGGCCGGCCAGCTCACCAGGGCCGCCGATTCCGAGCCGGTGCCGGTGGGCAGGTCCTCCAGTTGGTCGCGCCAGCTCGTGAGCAGGGAGTCCAGGGCGCGCGCGGGCTCGGGGCCACCGACGATCGGGGTCAGCCAATGCTGGTCGGGCACGCCCCAGATACGGCCGACCTCGCCGGGCTGGTACCAGGTGTAGTGCATGGCGCCGGCGGCGACCGTGCGGCCGTCCTCGTCGCTGACGGTCAACAGGGGGTAGGAGTCGGCGGCGAAGCTCACCGGTTCGGGTAGCAGCGGGTCGGCGGCGGCCCAGCGCTGAGCGGCGGACCGCACCAACGGATCGAGGCCCGCATCGCCCCCGGGCGACTCATCATGTCGCACCCGTGCGACATAACCGCTCATCCACCCCTCCCCTAGCGGGTCTCCGTGTCCTCCCCGCCGCAGTGCCGCCTCGACGACGAGCGGGACGGAACGACCGTATCGCCTCAGAGCCGGGCGGGGGAACGCAACAGCCGACCGATACCGAGAATTCACTCTCGGTGGTGGCCTCTGCCCGATCTGTGGCCCTCATCCCTCTGATGTGGATGTGGACGCGCACAACGGTAACCGATCCAAGGTCACTCTCGGGTGGCGGGGCGGTCAATGCGCCGACACGGATTCGCGTGCGCCTCGGTCCGCGCCCCGTCCGGGACCGCCCCCGGACTCATTCCTCGGCGCTGCCGCCCTCGGCGACGGTGGTGTTGCGACCGTGGTTGACGACCTCCGGGTCGCCGCCCGCGAAGGAGACCGTGTTGTCGACACCGACCAGCACGATCTTGTCGGCGGACCCCACGTCGACGGTGGACCCGCGACCGGTGGTGCGGACCAGGCCACAGGCCCCGTCCAGCACCACGACGGCGTCGTCGGCCGAGATCACGACCTCGCGACCCGCGCATTCGGCGTGTATCTGCGAACCGTCGTCGACGACGACGAGCACGTCCGCGGTGTCGACGTTCTCCTCGGGGATCGTGACGGCGTCCGCCCCGGGAGGCAGGGGCGGGCCCTGGACCTCCTCGCGACCGAGGGCCAGGCCGCATCCGGCGGTCAGCAGGGTGCTCAGCAGCACGGTGCCGCCGGCGGCGACCTGGAGTCGAGCCCTCATCGTTTCCCCCACACCCGGATTCATCCGGCAATTGCGACATAGATCCTGCGCAGGACCAAGATTATGTCACGCGGAGATAACTACGCGACCCTATCGTTGCCTCAACGTATCCTTCCCGAGACAAGGAGAAGTCGGAATCCCCGCCCCTCAGGGCATTCCAGCGGCGTCCATGCCGCGCAATTCACGCTTGAGCTCACCGATCTCGTCACGCAGCCGGGCCGCCAGCTCGAACCGCAGGTCCGCCGCGGCCTGATGCATCTGCTCGCCCAACTGGTCGATGAGACCCGCCAACTCGGCCCGGGGCAGACTCGACGCGTCCACGCCCCGCTCCCCCAACGCCGGCACCGGCGCCTTCGCCGTCTTACCGCCGGCGCCGCGGTACCCGGTCGCCATCAGCTCCTCGGTGTCCACGTCCTCCCGGTTCAGGGAGTCCAGGATGTCGGCGATCTGCTTGCGCAACGGCTGCGGGTCGATCCCGTGCTCGGTGTTGTAGGCCACCTGCTTGGCCCGGCGCCGGTTGGTCTCCTCGATCGCCGACCGCATCGAATCGGTGACGTTGTCGGCGTACATGTGCACCTGGCCGGCCACGTTGCGCGCCGCCCGGCCGATCGTCTGGATCAGCGAGGTCTCCGACCGCAGGAAACCCTCCTTGTCGGCGTCCAGGATCGCCACCAACGACACCTCCGGCAGGTCCAGGCCCTCCCGCAGCAGGTTGATGCCGACCAGCACGTCGAACTCGCCGACCCGCAACTCCCGCAGCAGCTCCACCCGGCGCAGCGTGTCCACCTCGCTGTGCAGGTAGCGCACCCGGATCCCCATCTCCGCGAAGTAGTCGGTGAGGTCCTCGGCCATCTTCTTGGTGAGCGTGGTGACCAGCACCCGCTCCGACCGCTCGGCCCGCACCCGGATCTCGTGCACCAGGTCGTCGATCTGACCCTCGGTCGGCTTGACCAGCACCTCCGGGTCCACCAGACCGGTGGGCCGGATGACCTGCTCCACCACGTCGCCGGCGCTCTGACGCAGCTCGTAGCGGCCCGGCGTCGCCGACAGGTACACCGCCTGCCCGATCCGCTCGACGAACTCCTCCCACTTCAACGGCCGGTTGTCCAACGCCGACGGCAGCCGGAACCCGTGCTCGACCAGGGTGCGCTTGCGGGAGGCGTCGCCCTCGTACATCGCCCCGACCTGGGGGACCGTCACGTGCGACTCGTCCAGCACCAGCAGGAAGTCGTCGGGGAAGTAGTCGAGCAGCGTGTTGGGGGCGCTGCCCGGCGGCCGCTCGTCGAAGTGCCGCGAGTAGTTCTCGATACCCGAGCACGTCCCCAGCTGGCGGATCATCTCCAGGTCGTGGGTGGTGCGCATGCGCAGCCGCTGCGCCTCCAACAGGCTGCCCCGCCCCTCCAACTCGGCCAGCCGCTCGCCCAGTTCCGCCTCGATCGTGGCCACCGCCCGCGCGGTGCGCTCCTCACCGGCCACATAGTGCGAGGCCGGGAAGATGAACATCTCCTCGCTCTCGCCCAGCACCTCGCCGGTCAACGGGTGCAGCGTGAGCAGCCGCTCGACCTCGTCACCGAACATCTCGATGCGGATCGCCAGCTCCTCGTACACCGGGATGATCTCGACCGTGTCGCCGCGCACACGGAAGGTGCCGCGCGTGAACGCCATGTCGTTGCGGCTGTACTGCATGTCCACCAGGCGGCGCAGCAGATCGTCGCGGTCCACCTCCATGCCCACCGCCAGCCGCGCCATGCGGTCCACGTACTCCTGCGGCGTGCCCAGGCCGTAGATGCACGACACCGAGGCCACCACGATCGTGTCCCGCCGGGTGAGCAGCGAGTTCGTCGCCGAGTGGCGCAACCGCTCCACCTCGTCGTTGATCGAGGAGTCCTTCTCGATGTAGGTGTCGCTCTGGGGGACGTACGCCTCGGGCTGGTAGTAGTCGTAATACGACACGAAGTACTCGACGGCGTTGTTCGGCAGCATCTGCCGCAACTCGTTGGCGAACTGCGCGGCCAGCGTCTTGTTGGGCTGCATCACCAGGGTCGGCCGCTGCAACCGCTCCACGGTCCACGCCACCGTCGCCGTCTTGCCGGTACCGGTCGCACCGAGCAGCACCGTGTGCGGATCACCGGCCCGCACCCGCCGGGTGATCTCCTCGATCGCCTTGGGCTGGTCGCCCGCCGGCCGCATGTCCGAGACCACCTCGAACGGCTTCTCACTGCGCTTGATCTCGGTGACCGGTCGCACGTCGCCCTCTTCCCTCGTCGCCGCGGAACCCGCCCCCGCACACGGGCCCCTCCCTCCCTAACGCTACCGACCGCCCACGACATCCCACGTCCGGAACCACCCGCGCCCGGTCCGCGCCACGGCCGGGAACCCGCTCCCCGCCCCGGAAGCCCGCCCGGACCGGCCCGAGAACGCGGCGGCGGCCCTCACGGCCCCGTCTCCGACACCGATGGCCCTCCACAGGCCCGGAAACACCCCTGACCGGGCAGGGGCCACGGGGTTACCATCGAAATCAGCGCACTGCGCCCCCGGAATGAGGTGCCAGCCGTGTCCCACCCCTCCCGACCCACCTTCGACCCCACCCTGCCGCGCCGCACGCTCACCCGCCTGCGCGGCCATCCCGAGCGGCTCCTGCCCGACTCCCTCGGCCCCTCGTCACGGCTCACCTGGCGGCGCGGAGCAGCGCTCACCGCGGCCGGCGGCACCTCCCTGGCCGCGCTCGCCCTGCTCGTCCCCGGCTCCGCCGCACCGCTCATCGCCCTGCTGTGCCTGATCGTCACCGCCGTCCTCCTGGGGCTGATCTCCGACCGGGGATCCCTCGCCGACGACTGGGCCGACCTCCTCATGCACGGTTTCTGGGCACTGCCCGTGTCCAGCGCCATCGTCCTCACCGGGAACCTGCTCCTGGGCGGCGCCCTGGAGCCGCTGGCCGCCACCGTGCCCGGCAGCGCCTCCACCGCCGCCCTCTACCTGCTCGTCACCGCGGGCGGGGCGGGCGCCGTCATGCGCCCCGGCATGCTCCCCCGGCTGGCCTCCGAGCACCGCCACCGCTACGTCCTCCCCCAGGACTTCGGCCGCCCCTACAGCCACGCCACCCGCCACGAGGAGCCCGAGGCCCACCTGTTCGCCCGCCTCCAGCAGGCCACCGACCGGGTCCAGGAGGGTACCCGGGTGCTCGGCGGGTCCTTCGACGCCGCCCACACCCTGCCCCTGCTCCGTGAGGAGGAATGGCGCATGTCGCAGGAGTTGCTGCGACTGCGCACCCTGCGCAGGGAAGTCGTGCAGCGCAAACGGGAGGCGGTCTCACCGCAGGTCACCCGGGCCCTGCAACCCCAGGAAGAGGCGGTCGCGCGCGCCCACACCGCCCTCTCCGAACGCATCGCCGTCCTGGCCGACTACGGCGAACGCGTCCACGCCGCGGTGACCGCCCACCGCGAGTGGGAACAGTGCCAGGCCATCGCCGACCGTGCCGCCGAATACGCCGACCTGGCCCTGACCACCGCCCGCGACACCATGTACACCGACGAGATCGACGACAGCCTGCTCAGCGTGCGGGCCGCGCACTCGGTCCGGGAGGAACTGGTCCGTGAGGCCGTCGACGCCGGCTCGTCGCTGTCGGCGGCACTGCACCCCGGGGACCACCGGCCCGACACCGCATCCGACGCCCCGCCCACCGGGGACGACCGCCCGGCGGGCGTCCCCCGACCACGACGGGCCGCGACACCCCAGCCCTCGGCAGGGGCCGCCGAAGACTGAGCCCGGACCCCGGCCGACGACGGCTCCGCGGGCCTCAGCGCACCCGGGGCTCAGGAGGGCACGCCCCTCGGACGCCGCGCCCCGCCCGCCCCCTCACCCGGTCAGGAGGCGCGGGCGAGCAGTTCCTTCCAGAGTTCGGCGACCCGTTCCCTGAGCCTCTCGGGGGAACCGGAGTTGTCCACCACCAGGTCCGCCACCGCCAACCGGACCTCCCGATCGGCCTGCGCCCGGATCCGCGCCCGCACCTGCTCGGGATCCATGCCCCGGTTCGCCACCACCCGCTCCACCCGCACCTCGTCGGGGGTGTCGACGACCACCACCACGTCGTAGAGCGTCTGTAGGCCGTTCTCCACCAGCAGCGGAACGTCATAGACCACCATCGGGGCGTTCTCCGCCTCGGCACGCGCCATCAACTCGGCGCTGCGTTCGCCCACCAGCGGGTGCACGATGGCGTTGAGCCGCGCCAGGAGCTCCTCGTCGGCGAAGACGATCTCCCCCAGCCGGGCGCGGTCCAGGCGCCCCTCCCCGGTGAGCACGCCCTCCCCGAACTCCGCGACCACGGCGGCCAGCCCCGGCGTGCCCGGCTCCACCACCTCACGGGCGATGGCGTCGGCGTCGATGACCACCGCGCCGTATCCCGACAGTTCCGTGGAGACCGCGCTCTTGCCCGAGCCGATCCCCCCTGTGAGTCCCACTTTCAGCATGCGACGACCCTAGCCCCCACCCCGGGGCCCGTCGCACCCCCACCTGCCCCGAGGTCGCCATACCCGCGCGTACCGCCCCGGCGCCGGACCGGGACGCGCGGACGACGACCTCCCTCGTCCCCGGGCGCGGTGTCCGCCCCGGGTCGCCTCGCGGGGGCGACCGCCGGCACCCGCCCCCTCGGTCGACTCCACCTTCTCGATCGGGTCGACCGGGCCATGCGCGGGGGCGGGTCACCCCGGGGTACACCGGGTACGACCGTCAGCCGGCCGCGGTGACCGTCGTCAGCTCCTTGCGCATGTGCACCATCACCAGGTGATCGGCGACCCGCTCCCGATGGGTCACCGCGTACCCCGCCCGCCGGTACAGCCGCTGGTTCTCGGCGCTCTGCGCCCCGGTGAACAGGGTCATCGCCGCCAGGTCGGGGCGCAGGGCGCGCAGTTCCCCCTCCAACCGCTCCAACAGGGCCCGGGCGATCCCCCTGCGGCGCAGGTCCGGCACCACCGCCAGGCGACCCACCACCCCGGTCGTGCCCGTCACCCGAGCACGCCCCACCCCGACGATCCGATGCCCGACCACCGCCTTGAGCACCAGTGCGTCCGCCTCGCCCAAGAGGTGTTCCACCCGCTCCAGGCTCTCGGTCAGCGGCAGGATGAACGGGTCCCCGTAGGCCTGGGCCTCGTCGACGAACGCCGCCCGCTGCACGGTGTGGATCTCCCCCGCGTCGGCGGGGGTGGCCGGGTGGATCTCGAACACGCCGTCTCCTCACACGCCCCGCCCACCGGGGCATACAACGACCTTAGGGCGTGTTCCGCGAACACCCGCCCCGCCGCGCACCACCCCGACCCGCCCTCCTCAACGGACGTCCGCGGCCGACGCGCCCTCTTTCGCGGCGTTCTCATCGGTCCACGGGAGAACCGCCCCGCCTCCTCACGATGAACACGCCCGCCCGTCCCGGAAGGTCTTCGGGGGACGCGCGCGGCGCGACCGCCCGCGGTGGGCGGCGCCCCGGAGCGTGCCGTCCGCGTCCCCGGGACACGACGAAGGGCCGTCCCCTCGGGAGGGGACGGCCCTTCGGCCGACTTTCAGCGGACCCGCGAGCGGGACCGGCCGATCAGCTCACGGAGAACCGATCAGGCCTCGCCGCCGGCGAGCTTCTCGCGCAGGGCGGCCAGAGCCTCGTCCGAGGCCAGGGCACCGCTGGAGGTGTCGGAACCGGAGTTGGTGCTCGGAGCACCACCGGTGTACTCCTCTTCCTCCTCCGGGGCCGGGGCGTTGGCCGCCTCGGCCTCGGCCGCGCGGGCCTCCTCGACCTGCTTGCGGTGCGCCTCGAACCGGGTCTGGGCCTCGGCGTAGCTGCGCTCCCACTCGTCGCGCTGGGACTCGTAACCGTCGAGCCACTCGCCGCTGTCCGCGTCGAAGCCCTCGGGGTACTTGTAGTTGCCCTGCTCGTCGTACTCGGCGGCCATGCCGTACAGGGTGGGGTCGAAGTCCACCTGGTCCGGCGAGACGCTCTCGTTGGCCTGCTTCAGCGAGAGGCTGATGCGACGGCGGTCGAGGTCGATGTCGATGATCTTGACGAAGATCTCGGTGCCGACCTGCACGACCTGCTCGGGCACCTCCACGTGGCGCTCGGCCAGCTCGGAGATGTGGACCAGACCCTCGATGCCCTCCTCGACGCGGACGAACGCGCCGAACGGGACGAGCTTGGTGACCTTGCCGGGGACGACCTGGCCGATCTGGTGGGTCCGGGCGAACTGCTGCCACGGGTCCTCCTGGGTCGCCTTCAGCGACAGGGAGACGCGCTCGCGCTCCATGTCGACGTCCAGGACCTCGACCGTGACCTCCTGGCCCACCTCGACGACCTCGCTGGGGTGGTCGATGTGCTTCCAGGACAGCTCGGAGACGTGCACCAGGCCGTCGACGCCGCCCAGGTCCACGAACGCACCGAAGTTGACGATCGAGGAGACCACACCCTTGCGGATCTGGCCCTTCTGGAGGGTGTTGAGGAAGGTCTGGCGGACCTCCGACTGGGTCTGCTCAAGCCAGGCACGGCGGGACAGGACCACGTTGTTGCGGTTCTTGTCCAGCTCGATGATCTTGGCTTCGAGCTCACGGCCGACATAGGGCTGGAGGTCGCGGACACGGCGCATCTCGACCAGGGAGGCGGGCAGGAAGCCGCGGAGGCCGATGTCGAGGATGAGACCACCCTTGACGACCTCGATGACGGTGCCGGTGACGACGCCGTCCTCTTCCTTGATCTTCTCGATCGTGCCCCAGGCGCGCTCGTACTGGGCGCGCTTCTTGGACAGGATCAGACGGCCTTCCTTGTCCTCCTTCTGGAGGACCAGGGCCTCGACCTGGTCGCCGACGGCGACGACCTCACCGGGGTCGACGTCGTGCTTGATCGAGAGTTCCCGGGACGGGATCACACCCTCGGTCTTGTAGCCGATATCGAGCAAGACCTCGTCTCGATCGACCTTCACGATGGTGCCCTCGACAATGTCACCGTCGTTGAAGTACTTGATGGTCTCGTCGATCGCCGCGAGGAAGGCTTCCTCGGACCCGATGTCGTTGACCGCTACCTGGGGTGTCGAGGTGGCCTCGGTGCTGCTCGTCATTTGTGGGTGGACTCCGGATACGGACAGATTCAGGAAGATGGGCACGCCGCAGATCCGAGCCCGCCGATCCATCATCCAAAGGAGAGGAACGGTGTCACCGCGGAAAGGAGCCTTCCGCGACCACCGACCGCCGGGCCCAAAGCCCGGACCCGGGTGGTGCCGCCCCTTGCCCCCCGAACGGAGGCGCGGAACAGCGCACGAACCCACAACGCTCCGGCCAGCATATGAGACAAGGGCGTCCTGGTCAATCGGAACCCCGAGCAGCCAACCCGACGAAGATCGCAATGGCGGCAATGTACCCGAGGGCACGGGCGAAGATCAACCATGCGGCACCGACCCGTTCGAACTGGTCCGACACCCGGCACGGCAGGTGTTCCCGCCCCTCCCCGGGGCGACCGACACGGTCCGTCCACACCCCGGAACGGAGCATCGTCGAACGCCCCGTTCCTCCGATACGGTCAGTCCAACGGAGGACGCGAGCGTGACCGTTTGACATCACCGCGTCGGTGCTTGGCGTCGAGCCGCCGCTGCCGGGCCGCCCGACCGGGCCGCGTCGCCCTCCGCTCACGCGGCGGCGGCGCGATCGCCTCCGCCAACAGGGCGGCCATCCGCTCCCGGGCCTCCGCCCGGTTGCGCACCTGCGACCGGTGGGTCTGCACCGTCACCGTCAGCACCCCGTCCACCAGACGCCCCGCCAGCCGTTCCAGGGCCCGCTCGCGCCGGGTCCGCCCCAACCCGCCGCACCCGGCCACGTCCAACGACAGCGACACCCGGGTGTCGGACGTGTTGACATGCTGCCCGCCCGGCCCCGACGACCGGGAGAACCGCCACACCAGGGCGTCGGCGGGGACGGTGACCGGACCCACGATCAGACCGCCGTCATCGGCGGCACCCGCGTTCACGACCACCATCCCCCTCCGTTCACACCGCTAGTGCGCGGCGTCGTGCCAACTGCGTCCGCCCCCGACCGACACGGCCAGCGGAACACGCAGATCATAGGCGGTGCTCATCTCGTGACGCACGAGGTTTTCCACCGCCTCGCGCTCACCCGGCGCGATCTCCACGACCAGTTCGTCGTGCACCTGCAACAACACCCGGGAGGCGAACCCTCCCTCGGCCAACGCCGAGTCGACCTGGAGCATCGCCACCTTGATGATGTCGGCCGCCGAACCCTGGATCGGCGCGTTCAACGCCATCCGCTCGGCCATCTCCCGGCGCTGGCGGTTGTCACTGGTCAGATCCGGCAGGTACCGGCGCCGCCCCAGCATCGTCTCGGTGTAGCCGACCTTGCGCGCCGCCTCCACCACCGCGTTCAGGTAGTCGCGCACCCCGCCGAACTCGGCGAAGTAGTCCTCCATGAGCCGCTTGGACTCTTCGGGGGTGATGCCCAGCTGCTGCGACAGACCGTACGCGCTCAACCCGTACGCCAACCCGTAGCTCATCGCCTTGATCCGCGACCGGGCCTCACCGTCGACCTCCTCCACCGTGGTGCCGAACACCTGCGCCGCCATCTGCGCGTGGAAGTCGTAGCCGCTGTTGAAGGCGTCGATGAGCGCCTTCTCCTCGGACAGGTGGGCCATGATCCGCAGCTCGATCTGGCTGTAGTCGGCGGTCAACAGCTCCTCGTACCCCTCACCGACCACGAACGCCCGCCGGATCCGCCGACCCACGTCGGTGCGCACGGGGATGTTCTGGAGGTTGGGATCGGTGGAACTGAGCCGTCCCGTGGCCGCCACCGTCTGGTTGAACGTGGTGTGGATACGCCCGTCATCGGCGATCGTCTTGATCAGGCCCTCGACCGTGGTCCGCAACTTGGTCTGGTCCCGGTGGTGCAGCAACACCGCCGGCAGCTCGTTGTCGGTCTGTGCGGCCAACCACGTCAGCGCGTCGGCGTCGGTCGTGTACCCCGTCTTGATCTTCTTGGTCCGGGGCAGCCCCAGGTCCTCGAACAACACCTGCTGCAACTGCTTGGGCGACCCCAGGTTGAACTCCCGGCCCACGATCTCGTGCGCCCGCTCCACCGCGGCCCGCCCCGCGGACGCGAACTCGCCCTGCAACTCCTCCAGGTAGACGCGGTCGGCGGCGATCCCCGCCCGTTCCATGCGCGCCAACACCGACACCAACGGCAGCTCCACCCCGCCCAACAGGTGGGTACCACCGCGCTCGTCCACCTCGGCCGCCAACACCCCGGCCAGGTCCCGGGTGGCCACCGCCCGCACCGCGACCTCGCGCCGGCGGCCCGAGGGACCGTCGCCGCCCCCCAGGTCCAGGGCGAGCTGATCGCCGGAGGTCCCCTCCTCCAACTCCCGACCCAGGTACTTACGGCACAGGTCGGTCAGGTCGAACCGGCGCTGCCCCGGCTGGACCAGGTAGGCGGCCAGCGCGGTGTCGCTGACCACGCCGTCCAGGGCCCACCCGTGGGCGCCCAGCGCCAACACCGCGCCCTTGTACTCATGCACCGCCTTGGGTCGCTCCGGGTCGGCCAGGAACTCCCCCAACGCCTCGGTGTCGGCGGCGTCCAACAGCGACGGGTCGACGAACACCGCCGCGCCGGAGGCCACGGAGACCGCCAACGCGTCCACCCGACCGGTGCCCTGACCCCACACCCCGTCCACGGCCAACCCGGCGGGCGCCGCCCCGGTGACGTCGTCCACCGAGGCGTGCTCGGTCAACCAGTCCGCCAACGCGCCGGTCCCGGCCACCGTCAGGTCGACCTCGAACCCGTCTCCGTCGACCGGGTCCCGCGCCTCGTCCTCACCGGTGCCCAGCACCGCGTACAGGCGCTCGCGCAGGTTGGAGGCGAACTCCAGGTTGTCGAAGAGGGCGTCCACCCCCGCCCGGTCGGCCCGGCCCAACACCAGGTCGTCCAGGGTCACACCCAGGTCAACATCGGTGGCCAGCCGGTTCAGCCTCTGGTTGCGCAGCACATCGTCCAGGTGATCGCGCAGGTTCTGCCCGGCCTTGCCGCCGATCTCGTCGACGCGCTCGATCAACCCGTCCAACGACCCGTACTTGACGATCCACTTCGCCGCGGTCTTGGGACCCACCCCGGGCACACCCGGAAGGTTGTCGGCCTTCTCCCCCACCAGCGCCGCCAGATCGCGGTACCGGGGCGGGGTCACCCCGTACTTGTCCTCGACCGCCTCCGGGTCCATACGGCGCAGGTCCGACAGGCTCTTGCCCGGGTACAACACCGTGCAGGACTCGGTGACCAGCTGGAACGCGTCCCGGTCACCGGAGGCGATGAGCACCTCCGCGCCCGCCTCGCCGCCCAACCGCGCCAACGTGGCGATGACGTCGTCCGCCTCGTAACCGGGCGACGACAGGTTCACCACCCCGATGAGCCGCATCAGCTCCTGGGTGAGCGGCACCTGGGAGGGGAACTCCGGAGGGGTCTCCGAACGTCCGTCCTTGTACTCGGCGTACTCCTCGTGCCGGAAGGTGGGACCCGACAGGTCCCACGCCACCGCGACATGGGTCGGCTCCTCGTCTCTGAGCAACTTCACCAGCATCGACGCGAAGCCGTACACGGCGTTGGTCGACTGGCCGGTGCCGGTGCCGAACTTCTCCACCGGCAGCGCGAAGAACGCGCGGAAGGCCATCGAGTGGCCGTCCAGAAGAAGAAGGCGGGCGCGTCCGCCGGCCTGCGATGTCTCGGGGGTCTCACGATTGGTCACCACAGGTGAATCCTAGGATGCGACGCGGACACTTCACCCACCCGAAAGGCGGCACACCATGACGACGGACCCCGAGGGCCCGCGCGAGGCGATGGAGATCGGCGCCCTCACCAGCGGCCTGGTCGAACGCATGGGCATCGAGCTCGCCGAGGTCTCCGCCGAACGCGTCGTCGGCCGCATGCCGGTCAAGGGCAACACGCAACCGTTCGGCCTCCTGCACGGGGGCGCCTCCTGCGTCCTGGCCGAGACCCTGGGCTCCATCGGCTCCAACGTCCACGCCCGGGCCCTCGGCAGGATCGCCGTCGGCATCGAGATCAACGCGACCCACCACCGTTCGGCCACCGACGGGCACGTCACCGGCGTCGCCGTCCCCGTCCACCTCGGCCGCACCCTGGCCACCTGGGACATCACCATCACCGACGAGCAGGACCGCAAGGTGTGCACCTCCCGCCTCACCTGCATGCTGCGCGAGACGCCCGCCTAGAACAGTCCCTCTTCACGACACCGTGAAGCACGCCCGTGACACCGTCGTCGTCCGACCGTCACATCTCGACGGTCGGACCCCTCCCCCTCCCCCGTCGCGACACTTTGTCACCCCTCCGGTACAGAGCACGGCCGACCGTCCAGGAAGAACACCTGGGACGTCACGAATGACTACAGAGGCATAACAGCCTGACGGCGAGTCGGCACCAACGGGCATTTCGCGCTTTCGATCGGCGAACTTCCGTGATTAAGCTCCGCTAACGCTCCCGATTAAGTCATGCCACACATCATGGGCATCAGGGCGCAAGAGCACCATCCGGCACGGCTGCGCCACGCAGCACGTGCTCGCCGGTTGAACGGAGTGACCACGATCATGGCAAGCAAGAAGGTCCTAGGCCTCACTGCCGCAACCGCGGCCCTGGTACTGGGGCTTACTGCGTGTGGCGGAGGCGACGGCGGCGACAACGGCGGCGGAGGTGGCGGCGGCGACGGCGATGCCTTCCAGTTCGGCATCCTCTACCCCCAGACCGGTAGCCTCGCCTTCCTCGGCCCGCCCCAGATCACCGCCGCCGAGTACGCGATCGAGGAGATCAACGGCGCCGGCGGCATCCTCGGCACCGAACTCCCCGCGATCGTCGAGGGCGACGAGGCCGGCGACGCGGCCCAGGCCAACGAGGCCGCCAACGCCCTCGTCTCCGACGGCGTCCACGCCGTCATCGGTGCCGCCGCCTCCGGTATGACCCAGGCGACCTACGACACCATCACCGGCTCCAACATCGTCCAGTGCTCCGGGTCCAACACCTCCCCGGAACTGACCAACATCGAGGACGGCGGCTACTACTTCCGTACCGCCCCCAGCGACCTGCTGTCCGGCCCGGTCATGGCCCGCAAGATCATCCAGGACGGCCACCAGAGCGTCGCCATCGTCGCCCGCGCCGACGACTACGGCTCCGGTTACGCCGGCGGTCTCCAGGAGGAGCTGGAGGCCGAGGGCGTCGAGGTCGTCGTCAGCGAGACCTACGACCCCGACTCGACCACCTTCGACTCCGTCGTCAACGCCGTCGGCAGCGAAGAGCCCGACGCCATCGCGCTCATCTCCTTCGAGGAGGGCGCGCAGGTCATCGCCCAGCTCCTGGAGAACGACGTCTCCGGCGACCAGCTCTACATCACCGACGGCCTCAACAGCCCCGAGCTCGGTGACAGCGTCGACGAGAGCAACCCGGAGATCGTCAACGGCATCACCGGCGTGGCCCCCGGCGCGGACAACCCCGAGTTCAACGACGGCCTCGGCTCGTTCGCCCCGGACCTGGAGGTCTACCAGTTCGCCCCGCAGGTGTTCGACTGCGTCACCGTGATCGCCCTGGCCGCCGAGGCCGCGGGCAGCGTCGACCCGGCGGAGTACGTCTCCGAGATGGCCGGCGTGAGCGCCCCGGAGGGCACCGAGTGCGGTAGCTTCGCCGAGTGCCGTGACCTGCTCGCCGACGGCGAGGAGATCAACTACCAGGGCGTCAGCGGCAACATCGACTTCGATGACAACGGCGACCCGACCTCCGCCACCTTCCAGATCTTCCACTTCGGCGACGACGGCTACGAGACCCTCGGCTTCGAGGAGTACTCGGTCAACGAGTAACGGACCCGGAGTCGGCTCACACCGACCTCGGACCATCCGAAGATCACGGCGAACGCCCCCGGGGGGATCCCCCCGGGGGCGTTCCCGTGCCCCCGGAAGGACCGCGTCGACGCCCGGCCCCGGGGCACGTCCCCGGTCCCGGCGGATCGGCCCTCCGTCCCCTGGGCCGCGGCCACGTGGCGTCCGCCTCCCGGGGCCCCGTCCTTCCCCGGGGTCCCGGCCCGACCGCCGGAAGGGCCCGACCGCGAGTGGAGGACGCCCAGCGCCCCGCACCCCCGGGGAGATCGGGTCCACGTCCCGGACCCCTGGTCGCGCACCCGCACACCGGGGAGAGGCGTTCCTGTCGTCGTACCGGCCACCGGTCGAGGGGCGCACCCCCGCACGCCCCGGGAGAGGAGGCCGCCGCCCCCACCCGAGGAGACGGCGAAAGGGGAGGCCCCCACCCGGACGGCCGCCCGTGACGGACCCCGGCCGCGGCCGGAGACCCCGGAGCGTCCCGCACCCGCCCACGCGAGGCGCCCACGGGCGGGGCGTCCTCCCGCCCCGCACGGGCCCGCCCCCGCACCGCGCACGACGAAGGGGCGCCCCTCACGGGACGCCCCTCGCACGAACGGACTCAGCCCTTGGCCAGGGTCCCCAGGTACAGCTCGATGACGTTCGGGTCGTTCAACAGATCCGCGCCCGTACCCGTGTACGCGTTGCGGCCCTGGTCCAGCACGTACCCGCGGTCACAGATCTGAAGGCACCGGCGGGCGTTCTGCTCCACCATGATCACCGAGACACCCGCCTCGTTGACCTGCTTCACCCGCTGGAACACCTCCTCCTGGTAGAGCGGCGACAGACCCGCCGTCGGCTCGTCCAGCAGCAGCACCGACGGATCCATCATCAGGGCCCGGCCCATCGCCACCATCTGGCGCTCACCGCCCGACAACGACCCGGCCTTCGCCTTGCGCCGATCCCCCAGCAGCGGGAACAGCTCCGCCACGAACGCGAACCGCTCCGTGAACGCCTTCGGCCGCAGGAACGCCCCCATCTGGAGGTTCTCCTCGATCGTCAGCGACGGGAACACGTTCTGCGTCTGCGGGACGTACCCCACACCGCGCTCCACCAGACTGTGCGCTGGCAGACCCGAGATGCTCTTGCCGCGCAGCGTCAGAGCACCCTCACGGATCGGGATCAGACCGAAGATCGTCTTGATCAACGTCGACTTGCCCGCGCCGTTGGGTCCGATGATCGCCACGACCTCACCCTCGGTGAGGGTCAGGGTGCACCCGTTGAGGATGTTCACTCCCGGCACGTACCCGGCCACCAGCTCCTTGGCCAGCACCAGGTAGTCCTCCGGAGCACCCACCTCCAAGGACTCCTCCATGGCGTGCTCCAGCAGCTCCTCACGGTGCTCCTGGGCCACCACGACCTCCTCCACCGGCTCCGGCGGCTTCTCCGGACCCGGCCGCGGGTCCCCGTTCTCACTCATCGTCATTCCTCCTCACGGGAACCCAGGTAGGCATCGATGACCTGCTGGTTCGAGCGGATATCGGACGGACGCCCCTCGGCGATGATCTGCCCCTGGGCGAGCACCACGATCCAGTCGCTGATGCCCATGATCACGTCCATGTCGTGCTCGACGAACAACACCGTCTTGCCCTCATCGCGCAACGACGTGATGTGCCCCAGCAACGACTGCACCAGCGCCGGGTTCACACCCGCCATCGGCTCGTCCAACATGATCATGTCCGGGTCGGTCATCAACGCGCGCGCCATCTCCAGCAGCTTGCGCTGGCCACCCGAGAGCGAACCCGCCATCTCGTCGCGCTTGGCGATCAACTTGAACCGCTCCAGCAGCACCAGCGCGCGCTCCGTGTTGGCCCGCTCCTGGGCCTGCCACAACGGACGCAGGAACGCCCCGCCGATCCGCTCGCCCGTCTGACCCGTCGCGCCCAACAACATGTTGTCGAGCACCGTCAACCGGGTCAGCGCCTTGGTCAGCTGGAACGTACGGACCATTCCGGCCCGTGCCACCTGGTGGCCCTTCCTTCCGCTGATCCGCTTCCCCTGGAACGACCACGTCCCCTGATCCACCCGGTCGAAACCGGTGAGCAGGTTGAACAGCGTCGACTTGCCGGCGCCGTTCGGACCGATCAACGCCGTGATCGTGCCGCGCTGCACCTCCAGGTGCTCCACGTCCACGGCGGTCAGACCGCCGAACGAACGCCGCACGTCGTCGACCACCAGGATCGGGTCGGGCTTCTTCGATCCGGGCACCGTCTCGGCACCCGTCATCCGGTCGACCACGGTCTCGTCACTTGACATTGATCAACATCTCCTTGCGGTCCCCGATCAAGCCCTGTGGACGGAACACGATCAGCACGACCAGCATCAGACCCGCGAAGGCCAGCTGGATCGCGCCGTAGTCCGGCCCGTTCAGGAACGGCAGCAGCCCCAGGTCCTGACCGAGGCCCTTGAGCAGACCGTCCGTGAAGTTCATCAGGAACCAGAACAGCATCGAACCCAGGATCGGCCCGAGGACCCTCCCGGCGCCGCCCAGCAGCAGGATCACCCACAGGAAGAACGTCACCTGCGGTTTGAACTGGTCCGGCTGGATCGACGCCTGGTGCATCGCCATCATGCAACCCGCCAGCGCGCCGATCAGACCACCGAGCACCAGGGCCTGCATCTTGTACGTGAAGACGTTCTTGCCCAGGCTGCGGACCGCGTCCTCGTCCTCACGGACACCCTTGATGACACGACCCCACGGGCTGTGGATCAACAGCCACGTCAGACCCGCCATCAGGACGACGAGGGACCAGGTCACCGTCATCGTCCACATCTGCGCACCCGTGTACGTGATGTCACCGAAGCCGTACCGGGCACCCGCGTCGAACGGGTTCCACACGCGGAAGTCACCGGCCAGGTTCTGCAGACCGTACACACCACCGGTCAGCGGCTCGGCGAACCCCGCCCGATAGATCAGTCGGATGACCTCCGCGGCCGCGATCGTCGTGATCGACAGATAATCCGCCCGCAATCGCAGCGTCGGGATACCCAGCAGCAGCGCCAACACCAGGGCGCACAACAGGCCCACACCGAAACCGACGATCAGCGGCAGCTCGAACACCGACACGCTGATGCCGACACCGTAGGCGCCCACCAGCATGAAACCGACCTGGCCGAAGTTCAGCAGGCCCGTGTACCCGAAGTGCAGGTTCAGACCGATGGCCGCGAGAGCGTAGATCGCCGCGATCGGGCCGAACGCCGACCGCACGGATTCGGCGAGGATAGAAATGATGTCCATCGTCTTCTCTCCTAGCCGACCCGCTCAGCACGACCGAGCAGACCCTGAGGCCTGATCAGCAGCATGAGGATCATCAACGCCAATGCCCACGCCTGCATCAGCTGGGACGGGAACCACAGGGTGGACAGCATCGCCACCAGGCCGACCGCGATACCGCCGACCATCGCGCCGTAGGCGGTGCCCAGACCACCCAGGATCACCGCGGCGAACATCAGCAGCAGCAGGCGGAAGCCCATCTCGTACTCCACCACCTGGTTCAGGCCGTAGAGCACACCGCCGAGCGCCGCCAGACCGCCGCCCAGGCCCCACACGTACAGGGTGACCCGGTCCACGTCGATACCCGACGACTCCGCCAGGTCCCGGTTGTCCGAGACCGCGCGCATCGCCTTGCCGATCCGGGTGAACTGGAGCAGACACGCCACGGCCACCAGGACCACGATCGCCACGGCCATGACCACCAGGTCGCGCGGCGGCATGGAGATCGGGCCCAGACGCACCAGCTCCTGGATCTGGAAACCGGAGTACCGGCTGCGACCCGCGCCGAACATCACCAGGACCATGTGGCGCAGGATCAGCGCCAGACCGATCGAGACGATGAACAACTGGATCAGCGCCACGTTGCGCTTGCGCAGCGGTCGCCAGATGTACCGCTCCATGGAGGCGCCCAGGACGGCGCCCATGACCACCGCGATGCCCGCGGCGATCCACAGCGGCACCTTCCAGCCCACCGAGTCGCCCAGCACGCCGAGCACGGTGGCCAGCACGATACCCGCGAAGATCGACGACCACTGGGCGACGATCAGGGCGGTACGCCCCAGGCGCTGTTCCAGGAGGACGCCGATGAGCACCGCGCCGCCCAGACCGGCGAAGATCGCCAGCAGGGAGTTGCCCAGTCCCACCGCGCCGCTGCTGAACACCAGGGCGACCATCGCACCGAAGGTGACCATGTCGCCGTGGGCGAAGTTGATCATCTTCGTCGTACCGAAGATCAGCGACAGGCCGATCGCGGACACCGCGATCACCAGGCCGAACAGGAGACCCGCGGCCGCCAGCTGAACGAACCGGTCCCCGAAGGAACCCCTGGCCGCCGGAACGACCGTGTCCTCTTCCTCGGCGGCCCCATCGGACTCCGCGCCCTCGTCCGTGGGAGAGGCCGGCTCCTCGGCCTCACCCCCGTCAGGGCGTTCCAGGGCGACGATCAGGACGCGCTGTTCGCCTGCGGGTACCTCCACCTCCGCCTCACCGTCGGAGACGAGGCTCGTCTCCCGTACGGCGAATGTGCTGGGGACGGACTCCTGGTCCACCACGACACGGTAGGTGCCCGGTCCGGGCAGCCCTACTTCCCAATTTCCATCAGAGTCGGTATCGGCCGCACCGATCTCGTCCTCACCATCGAACACCTGAATCGAGATGCCTTCGACACCCTGATCCCGGTCGTCCGGGTTGCGGATCTGACCGTGCAGCGTCTCACCGCCCTGTTCGTCCGCCGTCGCCGCAGGCCCGGGGATCACCAGGATGGCGGTGATCAGGGCGAGCAGCACGGTCACGAGGCGTGTGCGCACGCGCGCTCCTTGCGCATCTGAGGGTTAACAGTGCCGTATGCGCGCATTCGACACCGTTGTCCATTGCTGTTCGGTGCGGTGAGTTTAGCCCGGTTTAGGCTGGTCATTCAGCTTCACTTAAGCCACGTGACCCAAACGTCACCCCATCGTGCAGAAACGAGACCCAACCGTCACAGGAACCCCCTTGACCCTGGACACTTGTCTCGTTTCTCCCGCCTTGGGTGAGCGATCTGCACATTTCCTACGACACTACGCGTCCATCCGGACACGATGAAGGGGCCGCGCCCGGACGGGCACGACCCCCTGTTCAGTCCCCCTGGAAGGAGCTCGTCAGGACTGCTTGCCCCCGAGGGTCTCCACGACCGTCTCGGCGACCTTGCGCATGGTCAGGCGGCGGTCCATGGAGTTCTTCTGAATCCAACGGAACGCCTCGGGCTCGCTCATCCCGTGCCGGCTCTGCAACAGGCCCTTGGCCTGCTCGACCAGCTTGCGGGTCTCCAGACGCTCCTGGAGGCCGCCCACCTCCGCCTCCAGCGCCGCCAACTCGGCGTAGCGGGAGGTGGCCATCTCGATGGCGGGCACCAGGTCGGCCTTACTGAAGGGCTTGACCAGGTAGGCCATGGCACCCGCGTCGCGCGCCCGTTCCACCAGCTCGCGCTGCGAGAAGGCGGTCAGGATCACGACCGGAGCGATCCGCTCCCCCGCGATGCGCTCGGCGGCGGAGAGGCCGTCGAGCACGGGCATCTTGATATCGGTGATCACCAGATCCGGCTTGAGCTCGCGCGCGAGCCGGATCACCGTCTCCCCGTCCCCGGCCTCGCCGACGACGGCGTAACCGTCCTCTTCGAGCATCTCCTTGAGGTCCAGGCGGATCAGGGCCTCGTCTTCCGCGATCACCACGCGGCTCTGCGTCCTCGTCACGTACACGAGAGTACCGAGATCCGCTAGGATGCTGTTCGTCGGGACCGGCAATGCTGGCCAATCGTGACATCACCGTTGGCCGACCGTCGCCGGTTCACCGCCTTGGAGCAACCCAACCCAAAGCCGGACATAAACCCCAAAAGCCCCGGTAATCCAACGGCAGAGATAATGGTCTCAAACACCATACAGTGTGGGTTCGAATCCCACCCGGGGTACAAGCAGACGAAAGCCGCCCGATCGGGCGGCTTTCGTCATTTCAGACATACCACCCATGACCTGGGGAGACGCCGCCATATTGTCCTAGGTGTGAGCGACCCTGCACGGTATGTACTCATCCCACATCCGCCGCTCGGCGGTCTCCATGCTGGACACGGGGCTATCGCAGGCCGAAGTCTCCCGAAGCCTGGGCATCAGTTGCGCCACGCTCCGATCCTGGTCTCGAAATCGCTCCCTCATAGAGAAGTACCGTGACAACGGCGAGTGCCCTCGCTGCGAGCCGATCCCTCGACCTCCCACCGACCTCCGGGCCTACGGCCACCTTCTGGGTCTCTATCTGGGCGATGGGACCATCAGCCCCACCGGCGACGGCACCCGCGGTGTGTGGCGACTGCGCGTCTCCCGCACCGACATGTGGCCCGGACTCATGGACGAGTGCGCGGTCTCCATGGGCATGGTCCTACCCGGCCATTCCATCGGACGAGCCCAGCGCACGGGCTGCACCGAGGTGTACTCGGACTGGAAACACTGGCCCTGCCTGTTCCCCCAGCACGGCCCCGGCAAGAAGCACGAGCGGACCATCACGCTGGAACCCTGGCAGCGGGAGATCGTGCGCGTCCACCCGGAGGAGTTCGTCAAAGGTCTGATCCACTCCGACGGCTGGCGGGGGATCAACCGGGTGCGCCGCCTCACCCCCGAAGGCTGGAGGTACCACGAGTACCCCCGGTACGAGTTCGTCAACGCCTCCCGGGACATCGTCGACCTGTTCACCGACGCCCTCGACCTCTTGGAGATCCCCTGGAGGGTCCGCGTGCAACGCAGGCCCCCGCACCGGGACAAGATCTCCGTCTCCGTCGCCCGAAGGGACGCCGTCGCGCGACTCGACACGTTCGTGGGGCCGAAGAGTTGAGGCGTGTCCCGTGGGTGCCGCCCGTCGCGAGCGGAGTCACGGCGCGTTCATCGCGAGGCCGGAGGAGGAGTCGCCGCGAGGGAAGGCGCCGTCGGCCGCCCATCGAGGACCCTCCGGGGAGATGGACGGACGTGCGCCCCGCCCTCGTCCGCGCCGACCGGTCCTCAGCCCGCGGTCTTGACGAGCGGCGCGTCCCGGGTGAACTCGCGGAACCCGACGCCGTGGTACAGCCCGCGCGCACGGGGATGCCCCGGCGCCCCCAGGCAGGCGACCGTCATGTGCGTGGCCCCGGCCGCCCGCGCCAGGTGCATTCCGTGCAGGAGCATCGCCCTCGCCAGCCCCCTGCGCCGGTGGTCCCGATGCGTCCCGACCGGCTCGAACTGGGCGGTCCTGTTCGCCTCGTCGAGCCACATGATCGTCGAGGAGGCCAACGTTCCGTCCGGCGCCTCCACCAGGACGTGCAGGTCGCCGCGGTAGGCCTCCGTGTCCCGGACGCCCCGGTAGGACTCGATCGTGTACGCCGAGGGGGCCCAGGCGTCCAGGTGGGCCCGGACCGCGGCCTGGGGGCCGACCTCGTCGGCGGTGCGGAACCGGAATCCGTCCGGCAGGACCGGCCGTTCCAGGTCGGTGAGGTCCCGCTCGTTGAGCAGGGTCCAGGAGCCGGTGTCCCCGAGGGAGGACGGGTCGGTCCCGTAGCCGTGCGCGGCCCACCGCTCCAGGGCGAACGCGTCGGCGGCGCCGGGCACCACCGTGCGTTCGAGGCCCGCCGCCGTGCCGTCGTACCAGTCGATCACCTCGTCGACCAGCCCGGCGTGGTCGGGATGGACCTGGTACACCAGGTGGGCGCCGGTGACGTCCTTCACCGACCCGTCGCTCAGTCTCACCCGGCGCGGAAGGTGGGCCCAGGCCCACGCGATCAGGTCGCCGTCGGAGAACCACAGCCGCCGGGGCCAGGTCGCGCCGTCGGCGGCGTGCCCCTTGCCCCAGTTCCAGGCCAGTTCGCCGAACGCCGCGTCCGCGTTGACCAGGTCCGGGCGGGTGGCGGTGACGCGCTGCGCCAGACCCTGCATGAGTCGTACGTCCGCGGCGGTCAGGAGTTCGAGGTTCGTCATGGGGGCCACCGTGTCAGGGCACGGTGGGTCCGTCGAGCCGTTTTCCGGGGCCTCCGTTCGCGGTGGCCGCCGGCGTGGAGCGCGTGGTCGTGGAGGCGGCGCCGGGGGCGGCCCGGTCGGCCCTCTCCCCTGTCGCGGTGGCCGACGGCGGACGTCGACCGACGTGCGTCACGACCGGACTGGGGGCGGTGGGTTCGGTGCCCGGTTCTGGCTGCGCGCAACCTCTGTAACTACCCGGCCGGTTCGGGACGAAAAGGGCCGTTTGTCACTTCATGCCCGGGCAAGGCGGGTCCAACCGGTCACATCACGGCCACAACCTGAGTACAACCCGTGGGTTCGGTCGCCCGCGCGGGCGGGCTTCGAGGATCCTTGAGAATCGGAGGCGGGTTCTCAGGAGAGGAGCAACGGGTGCTGACCGCGGCGGCCGGGGTGTTCGGCGCACTGGTGATCGGCGCCTGGGTCGTGGTGGCCTGGGGGTCCGGGCGGCGTCGGCCGTGGCTGTTGACACCGGTCGCGTTGCTCGTGGTCGTGCTCGTGGCGGTGGCGCCCGGGTGGGCGTTCCCGCCGGCGGTGGCGCTGGCCGTCG
Source organism: Nocardiopsis sp. N85 (assembly GCF_028882275.1). Classification (GTDB taxonomy): domain Bacteria; phylum Actinomycetota; class Actinomycetes; order Streptosporangiales; family Streptosporangiaceae; genus Nocardiopsis; species Nocardiopsis lambiniae. The sequence continues at coordinate 698,295 of NZ_JARBUT010000001.1, read as the reverse complement.
GTTCCTTCGTCGAGCTGGTGCTCGGTTCCCGCGAGTCCCCGACGTTGCGCACCAAGGACGCGGACGCCCCGCTCAGCACCGAGCGGTGGGCGGCCGCGGTGGCCGCGCCGTTCCGGGTGGCGCTGGCCGAACCCTGGGACGTGGTGGCGCGGCCGACGTTGCGGCGGCCCTACCGGCGGCTGCTGGAGCGCCAGTGGAACGTGACCGATCGGGAGTCGTTGCTGGCGGCGATCGACCGGCAGATGGGCGAGTTGCACACCGGTCCCTCGGTGGACCTGGTGGTGGACCTGGCGGCCGGGTCGGCCCGGTCGCGGCTGCCGCTCGACCAGGGCGGTCGCACCACCGGTGAGCAGGTGCCCCTGTCGCCGGAGCAGGTGCACCGGCTGCGGATGGTCACGGGTGTGGCCGAGGGCGATGAGACGGTGATCATCGGCGCGTACCAGTGGTGGAAGTCGGTGCACGTGATCCGCCTGGTGTGCGGTGGTGCCACGCTGGACTGGTTGAGTCCGGTGGAGTCGCAGACGACGTTGCGCCGGGTGGCGTCGGATCTCCAGCGACGGTACTCGTCGTGGCAGCAGCTGTCGATGGCCTTCCACGCCGGTTACCTGTTGTGGCCGGAGAAGGGTGTGGAGGGCGATCACGGCGGGACGGACCGGGTGTGGGCGGCGTTGGGCCTGCTCACCGAGGATCCGCGCAGCCCGTGGAACCTGCTGCCATGGGACATGCCGTTGGAGCGGGTGCTGCCCGAGACGGGCGGCCAGGAGCAGGAGACCCACCGCTAGGGCGTGTTCCTTCGAACCTCCGCCCCGCTTCGGGCCGTGCTCGGCGCGCCCGGAGAACGGGAGCCTTCTCCCCCGCGCTCACGCCCTCGTTCCCCGGACGTTCACTCCGGGCCGCCGGAACCCCGTCCCCCGAGGGCGCGGAAGAGCATTCGAGAACAGGCCCCAGGGCGTGTTCCGAGGGTGCCCCCACATCCGGCCCCGGCCCGTGGACGCGGCTCATACGTCCCGGACCGGACACCGGATGACGCGTGTCAGACGCCGTCGAGGGCGACGGTGTCGCCGAGGCGGTGGACGCGCAGGGAGTTGGTGGAACCGGTGGTCCCGGGCGGGCTGCCGGCCACGATGACGACCTTGTCGCCCTTGGTGTAGTCACCGAGTTGGAGCAGTTCGCTCTCGACCTGGCGGACCATGTCGTCGGTGTTGTCGACCCAGGGGACGAGGTTGGTCTCCACTCCCCAGGTCAGGGAGAGGCGTCCGCGGGTGGCGTTCTCGGTGGTGAACGCCAGGAGCGGGATGGGCGACCGGTAGCGCGCGAGGCGGCGGGCGGTCTCACCGGACATGGTGAAGGCCACGAGCGCCTTGGCGCCGATGGTGGCGCCGATCTCCGCGGCGGCGCGGGCGATGGCCCCGCCGGTGGTCTCGGGCACCCGGTTGAGGATGTGCGAGGCGCGCAGGGACTCCTGCTCGGCGGCGCTGATGATGCGGGCCATGGTCTCGACGGTCTCGACGGGGTACTTGCCGACGCTGGTCTCTCCGGAGAGCATGACGGCGTCGGCGCCGTCGAGGACGGCGTTGGCGACGTCGGAGGCCTCGGCGCGGGTGGGCCGGGGGGCTCCGATCATGGATTCGAGCATCTGCGTGGCGACGATGACCGGTTTGGCCTTGTCGCGACAGCGTTCGACGGCGCGTTTCTGCACCATGGGGACGTTTTCGAGGGGCAGTTCGACGCCGAGGTCGCCGCGGGCGACCATGACGGCGTCGAAGACCTCGATGATGTCCTGGAGGCGTTCGACGGCCTGGGGCTTCTCGATCTTGGCGATGAGGGGCACCGTGAGGCCCTCCTCGTCCATGATGCGGTGGCACTCCTCGGCGTCCGCGGGACTGCGGACGAAGGAGAGGGCGACCATGTCGACGCGGTTGCGCAGGGCCCAGCGCAGGTCGTCCTCATCCTTTTGAGTGAGGGCGGGGACGCTGACGGCGACTCCGGGGAGGTTGAGTCCCTTGTGGTTGGAGACGACGCCGCCGTAGACGACCCGGGTGTGGACGTCGCTGCCGGTGGTCTTGGTGCACTCCAGCACGATGCGTCCGTCGTCGATGAGGACGCGGTCGCCGGGTCGGACGTCGTTGGGCAGGCTCTTGTAGGTGGTGGAGACGCGGTGCGCGTCACCGGGGACGTCATCGATGGTGATGGTGAACTCGTCCCCGACGTTGAGTTCGACGGGGCCGTCGGCGAAGGTGCCGACGCGGATCTTGGGTCCTTGGAGGTCGGCGAGGACGCCGACCGCTCGTCCGACGTCCTCGGCGGCCGCTCGCAGGGTGGCGAGGTTGGCGCTGTGGTCGTCGTGGGTTCCGTGGCTGAGGTTGAGTCGGGCGACGTCCAGTCCGGCGTGGACGAGCTTGCGGAGGATCTCCGGGCTCGAAGTGGCGGGACCGAGGGTCGCGACGATCTTTGCTCGACGTGTCACGGATAACACTTTAGAGCGTCCGGGGGATGCAGTGGTCTAAACCAGGTTGCGAATGGACGTATCTCAGGCTGCGGGAAGGTGGATCCGGGCTGTGCACCAACGGTTCCGTGGGGCTTTCGCGGTGGTGGCCCCAGGGGTGTTCAGCGGTCGCGTCGGGGGGTGGGGAGGGTCGGCGCGAGGCGGCCGTAGGCACGGAGGACACGGAGCCGTTGGACGGTGCGCATGCCTTCGAGTTCGAGGGTGGCGGCGGTGTCCCAGTGGTCCCAGGAGGTGTCCCAGCCACCGTCGGGGCGTTGGGTGCGTTCGAGGCGTTCGAGGGCGTCGTCGATCTCGGAGTCGGTGAACAGGGGACGGGCGATGCAGGAGGGGTCGGGCGCCAGGTCCAGGGGTGTGTGGACGTGGTGGCGGGGAGCGGCGGAGCGGGGTCCCGGGACGCCCGCGCCGTCGGCGGGTCGGACGTTGACGGCGGCCCGGATCATGGTGGACAGCCGGTTGATGGTGTGGAGGGCCCGGGGCCGGTCGGGGACGTGTTGGAGGAAGGCGCAGATGCCGACGGCCTCGTGGGGTTCGGTCCAGTGGAGCGCGTCGATGTGCTTCCAGCAGTAGGCGGTGGCGCGGTCGCGCCAGGGGTGGGTGATGTTGTGCCGGTGGAGGCGGCCGGTGACGGAGGCGGTGAGGGCGAGGTCGGGGCCGAAGTCGGTGCGTTGGCGCCACCAGGGGGCGGATTCGGTGTGGCGGACGGCGGAGGTGACGGGTGGGAGGCCGCCGTCGGGGGCGGCGACGGCGGCGAGGTGGCGGCAGATGCCCTGGCCGAGGTCATGGGGGACGGGGCCGAGTTCGTCGAGGACGCGCAGGGCGGTGTCGACGGCCAGGGGTTGGCTGGCGTGTCCGCGCAGGTCGGGGTCGAGGGCGTTGCCGTAGCCGCCGTCGATGTTGCGGTAGGCGGAGAGGGCGGAGCGGACGGGCTGCGCGGGTCCGGCCTGGAAGTGGTAGGCGAACCGGTGCCGGTCGAGGAGCCGGGCGGTGCGCATGATGAAGTGTTCGGCCGCGAGGAAGGATTCCCAGGTCACAACGCTCATGTCGGAACGGTACCCCTGGGGGTGAACGGGGTCCCGCGCCGTCGATCAATCCATTCGTGTTCTTTACGTGCGATGGAGGCGGTGCGCGCCGCGGACGGCGAGGACCGTCCAGGTGAGGAGGATGAGGAGGGCGGCCGCGAGGCGGACGGTGCCCAGGTGCTCCTCCGGGTAGACCACACCGGTGAAGTAGTGGTCGATGAATCCGGTGGGGGGCAGGCCCTCCTGGCCGGCCCGGTCGCGGCCCCATCGTTCGACGTGGGTGAGGGGGCACTCCCAGCCGATGAGGACGATGCCGAAGGCGTAGAGGGCGACCCCGAGGTGGATCCAGAAGGTGCGGGGCCACCTCCAGGCGATGAAGCCGCCGAGGACGACATAGGCGAGGAAGGCCATGTGGAGGACCATGGCCGTGTCGGCGATGAGCCTGTAGGCCATGGTCCGATGGTAGGCGTCGCGGGTCTCGAAAGGGTCAGGTCGCGGTGGTGCTCTCGGCGCGGGCGCGGCGGCGGGTGAGGACGGCGAGGACGACCCAGGAGAGGACGACGGCCACGCCGACGCCCGTCTGGACCAGGCGGAGGTCGTCGGCGGGGTAGATGACACCGGTGAGGTAGTGGTCGATGAAGCCCTCCTCGGTGAGTCCGGCCTGTCCGGCGTTCTCACGGCCCCAGTTCTCGACGTGGGTGAGGGGGCAGGTCCAACCGACGATGCTGATGGCCAGGCCGTAGAGGGCGACGCCGAGGTGGATCCAGAAGGTGCGGGGCCACCTCCAGGCGATGAAGCCGCCGAGGGCGACGTAGAGGATGAACGCGAAGTGGAAGAGCATGGCGGCGTCGCCGATGAGGCGGTAGACCATGGTCGTTGCTCCCGTGGGGGGTGGGGGGCGCCGGGGTCGGGGGCCGGGGTTCCATTGTGACGGGGCCGGGGTCGGGGGTCCGACACGGTGGGGTCACCGGTGTACAACGTCACGGCGGGTACGCGTACGGGGCGCGCGGGAGGATCCCGCGCGCCCCGTACGGTGCGCCCCGTGGGTCAGACGAGGGGTCGGGCGGTGGGCGGGATGGCGACGGGCAGTTCGCCGTCCCGGCCGGTGAGGTCGCGGTCGACGGCGGCGGCCGCGGAGCGCCCCTCGGCGATGGCCCAGACGATGAGGGACTGGCCGCGGCCCATGTCGCCGGCGCAGTAGACGCCGTCGACGCTGGTCCGGTAGTCGGTGTCGCGGACGACGTTGCCGCGTCCGTCGAGGTCGACGCCGAGCTGCTCGATCATGCCCTCCTTCTGGGGGCCGACGAAGCCCATGGCGAGGGTGACGAGGTCGGCGGGGATCTCGCGTTCGGTGCCCTCGACGGGTTCGAAGCCCTTGCCGGTGCGCTTGACCTCGACGAGCTTGAGGGCGCGTACGTGGCCGTCGTCGTCGCCGAGGAACTCCAGGGTGTTGACGGAGTAGAGGCGCTTGCCGCCCTCTTCGTGGGCGCTGGTGACCTTGTACAGCATGGGCATGGTGGGCCAGGGCTGTGCGTCGGGTCGGTGGACGGGCGGCTTGGGCATGATCTCAAGCTGTGTGACGCCGGCGGCGCCCTGGCGGTGGGCGGTGCCGACGCAGTCGGCGCCGGTGTCGCCGCCGCCGATGACGACGACGTGCTTGCCCTCGGCGTGGATGGGAGCGCGGTCGTAGTCGCCGAACTGGACGCGGTTGGCCTGGGGCAGGTACTCCATGGCCTGGTACACGCCGGCGAGTTCGCGGCCGGGGACGGGCAGGTCGCGCCAGGCGGTGGCACCGCCGGTGAGAACGACGGCGTCGTTGTCGGCGCGCAGTTCCTCGACGGTGATGTCGACGCCGATGTCGGTGCTCGTGCGGAACTCCGTGCCCTCGGCGGTCATCTGGGCGACGCGGCGGTCGATGTGCCGCTTCTCCATCTTGAACTCGGGGATGCCGTAGCGGAGCAGGCCGCCGACGCGGTCGGCGCGTTCGTAGACGGTGACGTCGTGGCCGGCGCGGGTGAGCTGTTGGGCGGCGGCCAGTCCGGCCGGGCCGGAGCCCACGACGGCGATCTTCTTACCGGTGCGCACGGTGGGGGGCAGGGGCTTGACCCAGCCCTCCTCCCAGGCGCGGTCGATGATGGAGACCTCGACGTTCTTGATGGTGACGGCGGGTTGGTTGATGCCGAGCACGCAGGCGGATTCGCAGGGTGCGGGGCACAGCCGGCCGGTGAATTCGGGGAAGTTGTTGGTGGCGTGGAGCCGCTCGATCGCCTCGGCCCAGTCGTGGGTGTGGACGAGGTTGTTCCACTCGGGGATGAGGTTGCCGAGCGGGCAGCCGTTGTGGCAGAAGGGGATGCCGCAGTCCATGCAGCGGGACGCCTGCTTGGTGACGGTCCCTCGGTCGAAGTCCTCGTAGACCTCGCGCCAGTCCTGAATGCGAACGTCCACCGGTCGGTGTACGGGGAGCTCGCGTTCGGTGATCTTCAAGAAACCCTTGGGGTCGGCCATGATCGTTCCTCCTCTCGTGTCGGCTGACGCTCAGGACTGCGCGGAGGCCATGACGGCCTCGTCGACGTCGCGGCCGTCTCGCTCGGCCTCGGCCTGGGCGAGCAGGACGCGCTTGTAGTCGCGCGGCATGACCTTGGCGATCCGGTCGAGGCCGGTGTCGCCGGCGGCCAGGAGGCCCTGGGCGACGGTGGATCCGGTCTCGGCGTGGTGGCGGGTGAGCACGTCGGTGAGGAACGCGCGGTCCTCGTCGGTGAGCTCTTCGATCGCGACCATTTCGGCGTTGACGCGGCCGGGGTCGAGGTCGAGCACGTAGGCGATGCCACCGGACATGCCGGCCGCGAAGTTGCGGCCGATGCGGCCCAGGACGACGGCGCGGCCGCCGGTCATGTACTCGCAGCCGTGGTCGCCGATGCCTTCGACGACGGCGAGGGCACCGGAGTTGCGGACGCAGAAGCGTTCGCCGACGATGCCGCGGAGGAAGATCTCTCCGGAGGTGGCGCCGTAGCCGATGACGTTGCCGGCGATGATGTGCTCCTCGGCGACGAGGCGCGAGGCGTCGGCGGGGCGGACGATGACGCGGCCGCCGGACAGGCCCTTGCCGACGTAGTCGTTGCCGTCGCCCTTGAGCCGCAGGGTGACGCCCTTGGGTACGAAGGCGCCGAAGGACTGGCCCGCGGACCCGGTGAAGGTGACGTCGATGGTGTCGGCGGGCAGGCCGTCGGCGCCGTAGCGCTTGGTGACCTCGTGTCCGAGCATGGTGCCGACGGTGCGGTTGACGTTGCGGACGGGCAGTTCGAGGTTGACGGGCCGGCCGAAGTCGAGCGCGCCTTCGGCGAGCTGGATGAGGGTGTTGTCGAGGGCCTTCTCCAGGCCGTGGTCCTGGATGCGGCGCTGGACGCGGTGGTCCCCGCCCCAGGGCTCCACCTCGTGGAGGATGGGCGCCAGGTCCAGGCCCTTGGCCTTCCAGTGCTGGACGGCCTCGGTGGTGTCGAGCAGGTCGACGGCGCCGATGGCCTCGTCGAGGCTGCGGAAGCCGAGGGCGGCGAGGTGTTCGCGGACCTCCTGGGCGATGAACTCGAAGAAGTTCACCACGTATTCGGCCTTGCCGGAGAACCGTTCGCGCAGGACGGGGTTCTGGGTGGCGACGCCGACGGGGCAGGTGTCGAGGTGGCAGACGCGCATCATGACGCAGCCGGAGACGACGAGGGGGGCGGTGGCGAAGCCGTACTCCTCGGCGCCGAGCAGGGCGGCGACGATGACGTCGCGGCCGGTCTTCATCTGGCCGTCGGCCTGGACGACGATGCGGTCGCGCAGGCCGTTGAGCAGCAGGGTCTGCTGGGTTTCGGCGAGGCCGAGCTCCCAGGGGGTGCCCGCGTGCTTGAGGGAGGTCAGCGGCGAGGCGCCGGTGCCGCCGTCGTGGCCGGAGATGAGGACGACGTCGGCGTGGGCCTTGGAGACGCCGGCGGCGACGGTGCCGACGCCCGCTTCGGAGACCAGCTTGACGTGGACCCGGGCGGACGGGTTGGCGTTCTTGAGGTCGTGGATGAGCTGGGCGAGGTCCTCGATGGAGTAGATGTCGTGGTGGGGCGGCGGGGAGATGAGCCCGACGCCGGGGGTGGAGTGGCGGGTGTTCGCCACCCACGGGTAGACCTTGTGGCCGGGCAGCTGGCCGCCCTCGCCGGGCTTGGCGCCCTGGGCCATCTTGATCTGGATGTCGTCGGCGTTGGTGAGGTAGTGCGAGGTGACGCCGAAGCGGCCGGAGGCGACCTGCTTGATGGCGCTGCGCCGCAGGTCCCCGTTGGCGTCGGGGACGAAGCGGGCGGGGTCCTCACCGCCCTCGCCGGTGTTGGACTTGCCGCCGAGGCGGTTCATCGCGATGGCGAGGGTCTCGTGGGCCTCGGCGGAGATGGAGCCGTAGGACATGGCGCCGGTGGAGAAGCGCTTGACGATCGCGGAGACGGGCTCGACCTCGTCGATGGAGATCGGTTCGCGCACGCCCTCCTTGAAGCGGAAGAGGCCGCGCAGGGTCATGAGCTTCTCGGCCTGGTCGTCGACCTTGCTCGTGTACTCCTTGAAGATCTCGTACCGGCGGGTGCGGGTGGAGTGCTGGAGCTTGAAGACCGTCTCGGGGTTGAACAGGTGCGGTTCGCCCTCGCGGCGCCACTGGTACTCGCCGCCGATCTCCAGCCGCCGGTGGGCGCCGGAGCCGGTGTTGTCGGTGTGGGCGCGGCGGTGGCGGATGGCGACCTCTTCGGCGAGGACGTCGAAGCCGACGCCGCCGAGGCGGGAGGTGGTGCCGGTGAAGCAGCGGTCGATGACCTCGGCGCCGAGGCCGAGGGCCTCGAAGATCTGGGCTCCGGTGTAGGAGCTGACCGTGGAGACGCCGATCTTGGACATGACCTTCAGGACGCCCTTGCCGAACGCCTTGACGGTGTTGCGGACGGCGTCGTCGGCGTCGATGTCGCCGATGGTGCCGCGCTGGACCAGGTCCCGGACGGTGGCCAGGGCGAGGTAGGGGTTGACGGCGGAGGCGCCGTACCCGAGCAGGAGCGCGACGTGGTGGCACTCGCGCGCGTCGGCGGCTTCGATGATGAGGCCGACCTCGGTGCGGGTCTTCTCCCGGACGAGGTGGTGGTGGACCGACCCGGTGAGCAGCAGCGACGGGATGGGCGCCCGCCGCGGGTCGGCGCCGCGGTCGCTGAGGACGAGGATGTGGGCGCCGTCGGCGATGGCGGCGTCGATCTCGCCGTTGATCTCGGTGAGGCGGGCCGCCAGGGCCTCGCCGCCGCCGTCGACGGGGTAGGTGCCGTCGACGGTGAAGGTCTTCAGGGCCGGTTCGGTGCGGCCCGCGGAGACGATGGCGGCGAGTTCGTCCTGGTCGATGACCGGGGTGGCCAGGACGAGGCGTCGGGTGTCGCCGGGGGCCCATTCGAGGATGTTGTGCTCGGCGCCCAGGAGCGTGGACAGGCTGGTGACCATCTCTTCGCGGATGGCGTCCAGGGGCGGGTTGGTGACCTGGGCGAAGTTCTGCGAGAAGTAGTCGAAGAGCTGGCGGGAGCGCTCGGAGAGCGCGGCCACCGGGGTGTCGGTGCCCATGGAGCCGATGGGCTCGGCGCCGGTGCGGGCCATGGGGGTGAGGATGATCCGGAGTTCTTCCTCGGTGTAGCCGAAGACCTGCTGGGCGCGGTTGAGCTCGGTCACGGGGACGGGCTCGGCGGCGGGCAGGTCGGACATGCGCAGGACGCCGGAGTCGATCCACTCCCGGTAGGGGTGCTGGGCGGCGAGTTCGGCCTTGATCTCCTCGTCCTCGATGATCCGTCCCTGGGCGGTGTCGACGACGAAGATGCGGCCGGGCTGGAGGCGGCCCTTGCGGACGACGGTGGCGGGGTCGATGTCCAGGACGCCGGCCTCGGAGGCGAGGACGACGAGGCCGTCCTCGGTGACCCAGTAGCGTCCGGGGCGCAGGCCGTTGCGGTCCAGGACGGCGCCGACGAGGGTGCCGTCGGTGAAGGACACGGAGGCGGGCCCGTCCCAGGGCTCCATGAGGGTGGAGTGGTACTCGTAGAAGGCCCGGACGTCCGGGTCCATCTCGGTGTGGTTCTCCCAGGGCTCGGGGATCATCATGAGCACGGCGTGCGGGAGCGAGCGGCCGCCCAGGTGGAGGAGTTCGAGGGCGTCGTCGAAGGACGCGGTGTCGGAGTCGTCGGGGTCGACGATGGGGAAGATCCGGTCGAGGTCGCCGGGGATGAGGTCGGTGGCGAGCTTGGCCTCGCGGGCGCGCATCATGTTCCGGTTGCCCTTGACGGTGTTGATCTCACCGTTGTGGGCGACGTAGCGGAACGGGTGGGCCAGGGGCCAGGACGGGAAGGTGTTGGTGGAGAACCGGGAGTGGACCAGGGCCAGGCCGGAGGCGTAGCGCCGGTCGGACAGGTCGGGGAAGAACGGTTCCAGCTGCGGGGTGGTGAGCATGCCCTTGTAGGCGATGGTGCGCGGGGACAGGCTCGGGAAGTAGACGTCGGTCTCGTGTTCGGCGCGCTTGCGGACGCAGTAGGCGTAGCGCTCCAGCTCGATGCCGGTGAGGCCGTCGGTGGCGGTGCCGGGTGTGCCGGTGATGAAGAGCTGCCCGAAGTAGGGCATGGCCTCGCGTGCGGCGGGGCCGCTGTACTGGGGCTCGAAGGGCAGGTCGCGCCAGCCCAGGAGGGTGAGGCCCTCGTCGGCGACGATCGCGTTGATCGTGTCGATGGCGGCGGCGCGCTCGGCGGCGTCGGCGGGGAGGAAGGCGATGCCGACGGCGTAGGCGCCGGCGGCGGGCAGCTCGAAGTCGCAGACCTCGGTGTAGAGCTCGTGCGGGATCTGGGTGAGGATGCCCGCGCCGTCTCCGTCGTCGGGGTCGGCACCGGAGGCGCCTCGGTGGTCGAGGTTGCGCAGTACGGTGAGCGCCTTCTCCACGATGTCGTGGCCGCGGCGGCCGGTGAGATCGGCGACGAAGCCCACACCACAGGCGTCGTGCTCGAAGGCGGGGTCGTACAGGCCCTGAGAAGTGGATTCAACGTTCGTTCGGACGGACGAACGCCGCACCTGACCAGCGGGCATCTACCCTCCTGTCGTCTTGCGTCGGCTTCGTGAAAAGCGCATCCGGGACGACATTGGCCCTGCTGCGTGCGTGAAGTTGTGGGTGCTCGCGTCGTGGACGCCGTGGCCCGCCACCGTACCGCGGCCACGTCCTCGTGGTGCGAATGGCGGATGGTCGCCCGCTGCGAGCGGTGTTGCGTGCTTCGTGCTTCGTGCGGGTCCAGCCGCGATGTGGATCGCAGGTCTAGACCATAGGGTGCCGCGGTGCACCCCGGGTGACGTGTCGTGGACACCTTACGGGTGGTGCCACGGTCCCTCGTACGGGTGGTTCCCCGTCGAGGGTGTGCCTAGCCGGTTTTTCCACCAGGGAATCCCGCTAAACCTCCCAAAGCGGATAAAACACGACGGTTGGTCGGGTTCGCCGCCCTGGGCGCGCGAGCGCGGTGCGCCGCGCCACCACATTACCCCGGTGTTAACACTCCCCCCAAGGGGGACTCGGCTCCGCACGCGAGTGATATCTCCCTCATCCTTCGCGAACCACCCTGACCTGCGGATCGATGTCCGCGCCCGGAGCGTGGGACGATCGGGGCATGGCTGTAGACCCCATCTCCCCCGGACCGGACGACGCCCCCGGCCCCCGCGACACCGACGCCCCGCCCACCCCCCTGCCCGAGGCGGCGCGGCGCGCGCTCCACGACCACGGCGTGGACGCGCCCCGGCTGCGCCGGGTCCTCGCCGCGCTGTCCACCGGACACCCGTGCGGCCCCGACGACCTGGTGCGGGCCACCGGGGTGGCCCGCACCCTGGTGGTGTCGCTGTTGCGGACCCTGGTCGAGGCCGGGGAGGCCGTACGCGAGACCGACGGCGTCCGGGTACGGCCGACGCACCCCGCGCGCTACGCGGGAGCGGCCGGGGACACGCTCGCCGACCCGGTGGCGCACCTGCTGCCCCGGCACGGGCGGGCCGCCGCCGAGATCGCCCGCGCCGTCGCCGACGGGCCGGCCTCCGACCCGGACCTGGACCACGTCACGGCGACCGCCGAGACGGCCCTGCGCCGGGCCCTGTTCCTGACCACCCGGTTCGACCTGGACGACCGCACGGTGCTGTGCGTGGGCGACCACGACCTGACCTCGGTCGCGTTGGCGCTGACCCGGCCGCGGGCACGGGTCCTGGTGGTCGACATCGACGAGCGGGTGCTGGCGCACATCGACGCGGTCTCCGACCGTCTGGGCCTGGCCGTGCGCACCCATCACGCCGACCTGCGACTGGGACTGCCGCCGGCGCTGCGCGGCGCGGCGGACGTGGTCTTCACCGACCCGCCCTACACCCCCGACGGGGTGGAGCTGTTCGTGCGCCGGGGCCTGGAGGGCATGGCCGACCCGCGCAAGGGCCGGGTGCTGGTGGCCTACGGGGTCAGTGAGACCACGCCCCGGCTCGCGGCGGCCACCCAGGCGCGACTCCTGCGATCGGACCTGGTGATGGAGGCGATGTGGCCGGACTTCAACCGGTACGAGGGCGCCGAGTCGATCGGGGCGGCCTCGGACCTGTACGTACTGCGGCCGCTGTCGCGCACCCCTCCCCCGGCCGGTGAGGGCCCCGCCCGCGTCTACAGCCAGGGCGTGAACGCCAAGGAGGCCAAGGGGGCACTGGACGAGGAACGGGCGCGCGCCGTGGTGGCGCGGGTCGCCGAGGAGACCGGGGCGCGGCCGGTGCCGGTGGGGGCGTGGCCGTCGTCGGTGCCGCCCGCCTCGGGGCGGGTGCGCCTGTCCACGTGGATGGAGACGGCCGTGCCGCTGTCGGGGCCGCCCGTGGTGGACCTGACCGGCGGATGGGATCGGATCGCGGCGCGGGCCGCGCTGGCCTGCCCCGACGGGGCCGGGTACCTGCTGGTGCCGTCGGCGGCGGCGTGCGTGCGCGACGAACGGGGACAGACGGGGCTGCGCGCCCTCGTGGAGCCGCGGTTCCGGGTGCGGTTCCTCCGCGGTTTCGGCGCCCCGGACCTGACCGCGATCCGGTTGACGCCCGCCCCGGAGCCGACGGACCCGGTCGACCGGCTGCTGGCGCACGTCCAAGAGCACGCCCACGGCACGTTGACGTCGGTGCTGCGGGCCGGGACGATCCGCGTCGCGCGAGAACGCGAGGAACCGATCAACAAGCGCACCGCCCGCCACGCGGTGACCGCCGCTCCGGAGTGGGTCTCCGGTCACACCCTACTGGACCTGCCCGGGCACCGGTTCGCGGAGCTGCGTTCGGTGGCCGAACGGGTGTGGGCGGCGGCCGCGAAGGAGTGAGCGTCCCGGGGTCGCGCCCACGCGGGCGCGACCCCGGGCGCGGGTCAGCCGCCGGTGCCGGGACCGGTGGTCTCGACGCCCGTGCCCCCGGTCGGCTCCGTGGTGTCGGTGTCGTCCTTGAGGTTGACCAGACGCCGGTAGAGCGGGTCCCGGAAGTTGCCCAGGGTCACCAGGGGGCTGGCCAGGCTCACGCGTTCGTCGACCGATGCGGAGTCGGTGGGCTGCACCCACACCACCACCAGGTAGTGGCCGCTGATCGTGGCCTCGGCCGCGCTGTAACCCGAGCCGAGCCGGTCGAAGGGGTCGGCGCCCGACGGCGGCATCACGAACCCGGGGACGGGCGCGTCGGCGGGCGGTTCCTCCCCCTCGGGGAGCTCGGGTTCGGCCATGGCGGCGGCGACCGCCCGGCTGCCCTCGATGTCGGCGAGGTTGAAGATGGCCACCACACCGAAGTGGTCGTCGGACACGTAGGTGCCGCGCCCGGCCTGGGTGCAGTCGGCGCCGACCAGGGCCTCGGCGACGCCGTCGCCCCACACCGCGCCCGAGCAGTCCTCCGCCAGCTCGAAGTCGCGCAGGGTGAAGGCCATGCCCCGGCTGGAGATCTCGGCGCTGCGCTCACCGAACAGCTCGCCCTCGTTGAGGGGGCGGTTGTCGGCCTCGCGGGTGGCCAGCACCGTGTTGATGTCGTTGGTCTCGCTGTCGGAGACGGAGTAGGCGACGGGTCGGGTCCGCGGCGGGGAACCGTCCCCGCCGCCCTCCCCGCCCCGGTCGAGGTAGAGGACGACGCCGAGGCCGACGAGGGCGACGACCAGGACACCGCCGATGACACCGATGAGCCGGCCGAACCGCCTGGGTTCCTGCTTTCGTCGTCCTCCGGAGCGGCGGCGGCCGTTCGTACGGGAGGAGCGCCCGGCGTCGTCGGGTTCGCTGTTCTTCCTCCGACGTCCCGCTGTGCCGGACGCCGACGCTTCAGAAGGGGACACCCCATGGACCTTTCCTCGGATGACGGGCCCGCGTGCGCGCCACCGGGCCCATCGCACTCGGCGGGGGCGTCGCGGGGGGATAGGGGGCCGGCCCCGGAGCGGTGTGCGCGCCCCGCGTTCGACCCGGTCGCGTGACCGGGTGATCTGTCCGAGATCCTATCGGGACGTCCGGGGCGCGCGAACGGCCGTGCTCCCGATGGGGGCACGGCCGTCTCGGTGGAGCGGGCGGTCGGTCCGCTACTCCTGTCGCGCCTGCGCGGTGATGACCTCGTCGTAGACGTAGCCGACCGCGTTCATGGAGGCCACGCTCAACTTCGCCAGGTCGGTGTCGTCCCCGGGCGGGCTGCCGTCGGTGCGGGCCACCCAGAAGACCGCCAGGTAGTGGCCCATGACCTGGACGTTGGCCTGGCTGAAACCGTCCTGGAGGCCGGGGATCTCGTCGCTGGTGCGGCTGAGCAGGAACCCGGCGCCGGTCTCGGCGTTGGTCGGGTCCAAGGCGGCCTCGACGTCGGCCGCGGCGTCGGCGTCGGCCAGGTCGAACAGGGTGACCTGGGCGACGTGGTCCTGGTCCGCGTCGGTGTACAGACCCGAGGCGGCGTTGACGCAGTCGGCGTCGATGAGCCTCTGGCCGAGTTCATCGCCCCACACCAGGGAGGTGCAGGAGTCGGTGACCATGCCGTCGCGCAGCTCCAACCTCATGTCGTCCAGTTCGAGTTCCCGGACGGGCCCGAACACCGTCTCCTCGGTCATCGGTTCGAGGCCCTCGGGCCGCTCCTCGATGGGTCCGAAGACGTCGGCGCGGTCGGGTTCGGACAGGTAGAGCTGGGGTGTGAGGGTGCTGTGCCCCTCGGGCGGGGCGACGACGCTGCTGTCGCCTCCGGAGGTGGACCCGCCGGCCCCGCTGAAGAGCTGGTACGAGAGCAGGCCCAGGAGGGCGACCAGGGCGACGGCGAAGGCGCCGGTGAGGACGCCCAGCATCACGGTGCCGCGCTTGCGCTTGCTCTGCTCGGCGAGGGTGTACACGATCTGGTTGGACCGGTCGCCCAGGACCGAGACCTTCTTGAGCGCGGAGGCGGAGAAGGCGGACACCCGGTCCACCGTGCCGCCTTGCGCGGTGTCCTTGGCCGGGGCGGCCCGGCGGGCTCCGCGGCGTCCACGGGGGGCCCGGTCGTCCCGGTGCTCCCCGGGTTCGTCCGCGGACCCCTGGTCGGCGACGGGGTCGTGGTCGTCGTCACGAGGAGAGGCGTGACCGTACTCGGCGGAGTAGTCCTCCTCCGGGTCGTAGTCGTACTCCTCGTCGTGGCCGTAGTCGTCGGCGTTGTCGCGGATACGGCCGGTGTCGGCGCGGCGGGTACCGCCGCGCCGACCTCTACGGCCGGACCCGGACTCGGCTCTGCTCACGGTCTTTCTCAATGGTCACCCGTGGTCTGCTCGAAAGGTACGGGGGCACGTGCGGGCACGTCGCCACCCTCATGGGTGGAGGTGGATGTCGTGCGCGGTCGTCTCGCCCGTTACGGCGGGCGTGCGACCTTCCCCGTGTCTACTCGGGCTTCGCCCCGGAATCGGTTCCCGTATCGGCGTCGTTCTCGGTCGAGCCCTCGCTACTAGATCGCTCGGGGCTCGGGTGGTATTCCGTGCCGGCGTCCCCACCTGGGGTGTCGAGGTCCGAATCCCCCGTGTCGGCGGTGCTGTAGACGGTTCCGTCGTTACCGACCTCACCGTCCCCCGTGACCCCGAACACCTGGGTTCCGGCGTCGGCGCCGTGGGGCAGGACGGAGCCGGAGAAGGCGTCGAGGCGTCGACCGGCCCAGATGAAGTAGGCCAGGGCGCCGGCGAAGACCACGATGGAGGTCCAGTTGTTCAGGCGCAGGCCGAAGAAGTCGTTGGCGGGGTCGACGCGCAGGTACTCGATCCAGAAGCGGCCCGCGCAGTAGCCCATGACGTAGAGGGCGAAGAGGCGGCCGCCCTGGAGCGAGGACTCGTAGCGGCGGCCGGCCCAGGCGAGCAGGACGGCCAGGCCCAGGCACCAGAGGGATTCGTAGAGGAAGGTGGGGTGGTAGGTGGTGACACCGAACTCCATGCCGGGGCGCAGGTGGCCCTCCGGGTAGGGGTGGATCTCCACGGCCCAGGGGACGTCGGTGGGACGGCCGAACAGTTCCTGGTTGAAGTAGTTGCCCCAGCGGCCGATGGCCTGGGCGAGGGGGAGGGTGGGGGCGATGGCGAAGGACAGCTTGGACATCGACAGGCCGCGTTTGCGGGCGACGAGCCACACGCCGAGGGCGCCCATGGGGATGGCCCCCCAGATGCCGAGTCCGCCCTCCCACACGTAGAGGGCGCGGATGGGTTCGCGGCCTTCGGCGAAGTACAGTTGCGCGTCGCTGATGACGTGGTAGAGGCGGCCGCCGATGAGGCCGAGGATGACCGCCCACACGGCCATGTCGAGGATGGTGCCGGCTTCACCGCCCATCGCCTTCCAACGGCGTTCGCTCCACAGGACGGCGACGATCACACCGGCGAGGATGCACAGCGCGTAGAAGTGGATCTCCAGGGGCCCGATCGGGATCGAGTTCACCTGCGGGCTGGGGATGGCCGCGAGGGCGCGGCCGGTTCCGGCCGCGCCCTCGATGGCTGTCGACGACAATGTCACTGCTCTGCTCTCGGGTTCGCCCCGCGTGCGGGGGGTGTCTTCGGGGGTGCTACTCCTCGTCACCCCCGTCGCCCAACGGCTGGGTCTCGACCTTACCGGGGTCGGCGGAGGCGATCGCCTCCGAGAGGCCCCTGACCGTCATGGCGGTGTTGTTGTCGAGCAAGGTGCCGTTGATGTAGATGGAGGGGGTACCGCCGAAGGCGTCGTCCCCGCTGTAGCGAGTGTAGGCGTTGCCGGTGGCCTCGATGATCTCGCCGGTGTAGGTGCCCTCCAGGAAGGCGGGGTCGTGACCGTTGTCGGCGCCCCAGGCCAGGAGGTCGGTGAGGACCATGGTGCCGAGGGTCTCCTGGCCGATCCGGTCCACGGCGTCCTGGGTGAGGGCGGGCAGGAATTCCTCGGTGAACTCGGTGACGACGGCGGCCTCCTCGTCGAGGCGGGCGCCGAACTCCTCCTGTTGTCCGGGGGAGGTCTCCAGTTCGGCGAACCATCCCTTGAGCTGGTCGGTGGAGAAGCCCTCGCGGCCCTCGGTGGGCTGGTTCTCGAAGAGCTCGTCGTTGTACTCGACGAAGACGCCGTGGTCGGCGGCGATGCGGGCGGCGGCGCCGCCGCGCAGGGAGTTGCCGCTGATGGGGACCTGCTGCTGGGCGAAGATGCTCACCGGGCGGAAGTGGACGATGGCCTCGCCCCGGGCGGCGCGTTCCTTGAGGAGGCCGCCGTTGGTGATCTCGAACTGACGGCAGGCGGGGCACTGGTAGTCGGCGTAGACCTCGACGACGGGGGCCTGGACGCCGTCGTCCGCCATGACGACGCTGCCGTCCTCCTGGACCGTCTGGGCGGCGATGGGCCCGGTGTAGCCCTCGCCCCGGTCGGAGTTGAGAACGGCGTAACCGATCACGACGATGAGGAGGACGACCGCGGCGGCGGCGCCGACGACGATCAGGTTCTTGCGCAGGGCCGCGGCCTTCTTCTCCTTGGCCCGTTGTTCCTTGAGGTGTTCGCGGGCGCGTTTGCGCGTTTCGCTCCCCATGGTGTTCCTCTGTTCCTGTGTTCCGGGGTGGTCGTGGATCGCGGGTCAGCGGAAGAGTCCGAGGGCGCGGTCCAGGGCGAGGGGCGAGCGGGGCCACAGGGCGATGAAGGCCCCCAGTGCCGCGAAGCCGATGTCGCGGGTGATGGAGAGGCCGTAGGTCGTCTCCTCGGGGTCGACGGCGCCGCCGCCGCCGAAGCAGCCGCAGTCGATGCTCAGGCCGCGGGCCATGGCCGAGACGATCCCGGCGATGAAGACGAGCATGAGCAGGGTGGCGACGGCACCGGTGAAGCGCGTGGCCAGGCCCACGAGGAGGAGAACGGCCAGGGCGAGCTCGAAGAGGGGGAGGGTGTAGCCGATGAGGCGGGCGAGCTCGTGGGGGAAGAGGTCGTAGGCCTCGACCGCCTGGACGGAGAGCGCGGGCGGGTACTTGGAGAAGGCCGAGTACCCGAGGATTCCGGCGAGGGCGAGGCGGCAGACGAAAGTGATCCAGGGTTGGACGGTGTCCCAGCGCGACCCGGAGACGAGGGCGGGGGTTTCGTCGGTTGTGTCCATGGAGTGGGCCTTCGGGGATCGGGGGCTGATTTGTCGCACTCCGCACCTGTGGAGTCGCTCTCAGTGACCATGCAGATCCTACCGTCTGTGATCACCCGACGACCCCGGGCGGTGGAACCGGGCGCACCGCTACCGGACCCCGGCGTCCGTCACTCCCCCATCACACCACCGCGCGACCCGCGCCGGCGGTGTCACCGCCCCCCGGAAGGACCCTTCTCACCCGATTCTCACCGACTTAACCCTGGCTTTGACCAGCGGGAAGAGAAAGCGGGCCGCCCCCGTGAGGGGACGGCCCGCCGACGATGTCCGAGGTCCCCGAGATCACCCCCCGAGGTCCCCTCTCAGCGGGACCTGACGCCCGCCGCGAGCTCCTCGGCGAAGGACGTCACCGCGATCAGCCCCGTCTCCAGGTCCGGCGCGTCCGACACCCGCTGGCAGAAACCGGCACCGACGATGACCCCGTCGGCGTAGGAGGCCACCTCGGCGGCCTGCGCCCCCGTGGAGATGCCCAGCCCCACACAGATCGGCAGACCGGAACCGCGGGTCACCTCCCGGGTGCGCCGCACCAGCCCGGCGGCGGTGTCGGCGACCTGGGTGCGGGTACCGGTGACGCCCATGAGCGAGGCCGCGTACACGAACCCGCCGCAGGCCCGGATGGTCAGCTCCAACCGCCGGTCGGTGGAGGAGGGCGCGACCAGGAAGATCCGGTCCAGGCCCGCGGCGTCGGTGGCCACCGTCCACTCCCGCGCCTCCTCCGGAATGAGGTCGGGGGTGATGACCCCGGCCCCGCCCGCCTTGGCGAGGTTGCCCGCGAACCGCTCCAGACCGTAGCGCTCGATGGGGTTCCAGTAGGACATGACCACGGCTGCGGCACCGGTGGCGGCGGTCGCCTCGACCACGCGGAACACGTCGTCGGTGGTGGTCCCGGCCGCCAGGGCGACATCGGCGGCGCGCTGAATGGTGGGGCCGTCCATCATCGGGTCGGAGTAGGGCAGGCCCACCTCGATGACGTCGCAACCGCCGGCGACCATGGCCTCGATGACCTTGATGGAGGACTCCACGTCGGGGAAACCGGCGGGAAGGTAGCCGATGAGGGCGGCCCGGCCCTGGTCGCGGGCCTCGGCGAGCTTGCTCTGAAGGGTCGTCACGGTCATCACGCCTCGTCCTTCGCGTCGATCAGGCCGAAGTAGGCGGCCGCGGTGTCGACGTCCTTGTCACCGCGCCCGGAGAGGTTGACGAGGATGACGGCGTCGGGTCCGAGCCGCTCCCCCAGTTTGCGGGCGCCGGCCAGCGCGTGGGCGCTCTCGATGGCCGGGATGATGCCCTCGGTGCGGCACAGCAGCCGGAAGGACTCCATGGCCTCGGCGTCGGTGATCGCCTCGTAGTTCGCCCGGCCGGTGTCGGCGAGATGGGCGTGCTCGGGTCCCACCGCCGGGTAGTCGAGGCCGGCGGAGATGGAGTGGCTGGGCAGGGTCTGCCCGTACTCGTCCTGGAGGACGAAGGTGCGGGCCCCGTGGAACACGCCGGGGCTGCCCGAGCTGATGGAGGCGGCGGTGCGGGGGGTGTCGGCGCCGTCGCCGCCGGCCTCGAACCCGTACAGGGCGACCGACGCGTCGGGGATGAACGCGGCGAAGATCGCCATCGCGTTGGAGCCGCCGCCCACGCACGCGGCGACGGCGTCGGGCAGTCGGCCGATCCGCTCCAGGACCTGCTCGCGGGCCTCCGCGCCGACGACGAAGTGCAGGTCGCGGACCAGCTTCGGGAAGGGGTGGGGGCCGGCGACGGTGCCGAACAGGTAGTGGGTGCGGTCGACGTTGGCGACCCAGTCCCGGAACGCCTCGTTGATGGCGTCCTTGAGGGTGCGGCTGCCGATGGTGACGGGGACGACCTCGGCGCCGAGCATGCGCATACGGGCGACGTTGAGCGCCTGGCGGCGGGTGTCCTCCTCCCCCATGTAGATGACGCACTCCAGGCCCATGAGGGCGCAGGCGGTGGCGGTCGCCACGCCGTGCTGTCCCGCGCCGGTCTCGGCGATCACACGGGTCTTGCCCATGCGCCTGGTGAGCAGGGCCTGGCCGAGCACGTTGTTGATCTTGTGCGACCCGGTGTGGTTGAGGTCCTCGCGCTTGAGCAGGACCCGGGCGCCGCCGCAGTGCTCGGAGAAGTTGCGGGCCTCGGTGAGGGCGCTGGGGCGCCCCGTGTAGTCCTTGAGGAGTCCGGCGAGTTCGGCCTGGAAGTCGGGGTCCTGGCGGGCCTTCTCCCATTCGGTCTCGACCTCGTCGAGGGCGGCGATGAGCGCCTCGGGGGCGAAGCGGCCGCCGAAGCGGCCGTAATGCCCGCGTGCGTCGGGCAGGTGCGGATCGTGGTTCATGGGACGTGTCCTTCGGGATGCTGGGTCGACGGCCCACCCCGGGCGTGCGCCGCGAGGGGGTGCGCGCGTCGGCCGGACCTGCGCCGCGGGTGACGGTCTCGGAGCCCGCGGCGCGTTTCTGACGTGGGTCAACGCGGCGACGGGAACCCGCGGGCGCGCGTGGTGCGCGGCGGGTTCCCTAGAGCCATCGCCATCGACGGCCGGTACGGGCCGTGATGGCGGTGCGCGCCGTCGTTCCCCCCATGGAGCCGCCCGTCCCCTAGTTCCGGTCCCGCAGAGCGGGGTGCGCTCCGGCGGTCACCAGGTCGGCGACGGCCTCGCGCGGGTTGCGGCCGCGCACCAGGCTCTCGCCGACCAGGACGGCTCCGGCGCCGGCACCGGCGTAGGCCAGCAGGTCGTGCGGCCCGCGGATGCCGGACTCGGCGATCTTGACGATGTCGGAGGGGATGCGGGGGGCGAGCCGGGCGAAGGTGTCCCGGTCGACCTCCAGGGTCTTGAGGTTGCGGGCGTTGACACCGATGACGGTGGCGCCGGCGTCGAGGGCGCGGTCGACCTCGTCCTCGTCGTGGACCTCCACCAGCGGCATGAGTCCCAGGGAGCGGGCCCGCTCCACCAGGGAGACCAGGGCCTCCTGGGGCAGGGCCGCGACGATGAGCAGGATGGCGGAGGCGCCGAAGGCGCGGGCCTCCCACAGCTGGTAGGAGCTGACCACGAAGTCCTTGCGCAGCAGCGGCGTCTCGACGGCGCGGGCGACGGCGCGCAGGTCGGCGAGGCTGCCGTTGAAGCGGCGCTGTTCGGTGAGGACGCTGATGAGGGCGGCGCCGCCGGCCTCGTAGTCGCGGGCCAGTGCGGCGGGGTCGGCGATGGTCGCCAGGGGGCCCTTGGAGGGGCTGGCCCGCTTGACCTCGGCGATGACGTGGACGCCGGGGCGGCGCAGTGCGGCTTCGGCGTCCTTGGGGGTGGGCGCCGACGCGGCCTGTTCCTTGAGCCGGTCCAGGGGCAGTGCCTCCTGGCGTTCGGCCAGGTCGGCGCGTACTCCGTCGAGGATCTCGTCGAGCACGCTCACTGGTTACCGCTCCCTATCGTCGTGGCCGGTCGCGGCGCTCGCCGGGACGCGGGCCGCGGGCGCCGCCGGTGGAGACCGTCGTCGCGCCGTGTGGGCTCATCGTATCGACACCGGGGGGCGGGGACGCCGTCGCCCCCGCGCACACGGCGTGTGGCGGGGGCCGATGGCGGGGGCGGCTACATGCCGGCGACCATCGCTCCGCCGACGATGACCACGAGGACGATGTAGAGGGCCAGGAGGATGAAGCCGATCAGGCCGATGATGCCGGTGATCTTGGCGATCTTCGCCGCGTCCTCGGCGCCCGAGTGGTCCCCGGCCTCCCACTTGTTCTTCGACTGGAGGGCGAAGACGATGCCGATGATGCCGGCGATGGTGCAGCCGAAGAGGCCGAGGATGTTGAGGCCGAGGTAGTTCTTCGGCTGTTCGGCGGGCATGTTCATGGGGGACCGTTTCTCGTTAGGTGTCCGACCGGGGGCGGTCGGCTCTCCGATAAGCGAGGTTAGAGGTCCCCGATGACGAAACGGTAGCGAGTCGGTGGTGATCCGGGGGCACCCCGCCGGCCGCGGTGGAGTGGCCGGGGGGCTCGCCCGTCAGTAGTAGTAGGGGTCGCTGGTGGTCGTGCCGAGCATGGCGAATCCGATGATCATGAGCACGACGTAGAACACCACGAACAGGAGCGCGAGGATGAACCCGACCAGGCCGATGATGCCCATGATCTTGGCGACCTTGGCCGATTCCTCGGCGCCCGTGTAGTCCCCGGCCTGCCATTTGCTGTTGACCTGGAGCGCGAAGATGAGGCCGATGATGCCGATGACCGTGCAGCCGAAGATGCCCAGGATGTTGTGGACGAGGTAGTTCTTCGGCGGACCGGAGGGGGGCGGCGGGCCGCCGAAACCACCGGGAGGGGGGCCGTAACCCCCGGGGGGCGGGCCATAGCCGCCGGAGGGTGGGCCATAGCCGCCGGAGGGTGGGTAACTCATGGTGCGGGCCTTTCGGATACGTGGACTCGGTGGACGTCCCGGGTCACCAGCCGGGGAACAGCGGTGTCCCGGGGGCGAGGAAGGAGAACCAGGGGAGGTTGCGGGCCACCCAGAAGCCCGTGACGGTCACGGTGAGGGTCCACAGGAACCAGGAGGGCGTGGGCCGGGGCGGTCTCCGGGGCGGGCGGATCGTGGAGGCGACCCACTGGACGTACGACCACAGGATGTAGGGGACGAGCAGGGTCAGCAGGGGGTTCATGCTGATCGCGCCGAGGACGTCCCCCTGGGTGGTGAGCGCGATGGCGCGCATGGTCCCGCAGCCCGGGCAGAAGGTGCCGGTCATCAGCAGCCAGGGGCAGGTGGGGTAGTTGCCCGGCTCGTTGGGATCCACGAAGTGGAGGAGGGTGGCGCCCGCCAGGGCGATCGCACCGGCGCTCAACGGCCAGACGGGCGGGGGGACCCGGTGCAGCCTGCGCAGGATCCGCTGTCCGAGGGGAAGGGGCGCGTGCTCGGCCGGACCGGGGGTCCCGGACCGGTGGTCGCTCTGTTCGGGCTGCACGTGAACCAGCTTAAGGGTCGATGGGGTGGAAAAGGGTTCTGCCCCCGGACGCCGTCCGGCGTACGGGGGCAGAGGGCCCTACCGGCGTCCGTCAGTAGGTGGTGGTGGACGCCGTCATGGCGGCACCGAAGAGCACGAAGATCAGGATGTAGAAGACGATGATGAGGCCCCACATGATGCCCGCGGAGATGAAGGCCCACTTGGTCCACTTCTTCGCCTGGGCCTGGGCCTCCAGCGCGCCGGCCTGGTCACCGCGGTTCCACAGGTCGTTGACCTTGGTCGCGTTGATGAGGGCCGGGATGGCGAACGGCCAGCAGCAGAAGATGGCGACGATGGCCCAGGTGAGGCCGTTGTCCGGCGGGGTGGAGCCGGGGGGCGGGCCGTAACCGCCACCGGGCGGACCGTATCCGGGGGGACCGGCGGGGGGCGGGGGACCATAGCTCATGAGAACAACTTTCCAGAATGTGGACAAGGGTTGCGGAACGCGGCGTGTGGCAGGGCACGCGGACCGACATGGGCCAGGGTCGGTTCACCGGTGCGTTCACGCCGCGGACGAATACGCATGTTGCCAGACCGCGGGGGCGGACCACCAGTCGGTATGCACGACGGTCACGGCCGGTGGAGGTGAATCTACCCGCCCCATGGGACCTTCGTCCATTTTCCGTTACTCAGTCGTTGTGAGCTGCGAATTTGCCGGTTCTGTCCGGATGTGGCCGCAAGATCCCATGGGCGGGTCCCCCGAGAAGCGGGAAAGGTCTACGCGACGGCCTTCTTGTTGGCCGCCTCCCACTCCTCACGGGTCGGCGGCACCGGGCGCGGCTCCTTGCGGCCCAGGCCCGCCTTCTTCATCACACCGGCGACGACCGCCAGCACGACGCTGGCGACCAGGCCGACGACGACCCAGGTGATGAGGTCGCCACCGAAGATGATGGCCACGGCCGCGACGGACCAGGCGACGATCCAGGAAACGGTGAGGAACCAGGCGGAGACGGTGTTGCCGTGGTCGTCGTGGTGTTCATCAGCGGACATCAGGGCTTCTCCTTCGAGTCGGCCGACCGGGCGGTCGGCTGTGCGGGTTCGGTGCCGTCCCCGGTGGCGGCACGTCCCGCGGGCTGCGCGGGGGCCGTGTCGCCACCGGGGGCGTCGAGTGTGGGGTCGTCACCGGCGTCGAGAGATCTCCACAGGTCGGCGGGTGTCGAGGTGTGGTCCGCGCGCGGTGCGGCGTCCCGATCGTACCGGTTCCCCATACCGGGCCATGAGGGGGCGCGCACCAGCGCGAGGACGCCGACCAGGAAGAGCAGGACGGCGCCCGCCGCGGCCATGGCGGGGCCGACGACGATGAGGTCGGGCACCCCGTCGGCCCGGGCCGCGCCGACGGAGGCGGCGTCGTCGACGGCGGCGGTGAGCGCCTCCGGGCGCACGGCGCCGGCGACGGCGATGAGGCTGTGGACGCCGCCCAGGGCCAGGAGGGCGCCGATGAGGCGCCGGAGCCGTCCGCGGGCGGCGTGGAGCCCGGCGATCCCGGCCAGACCGGCCCAGCCGATACCGCTCAGGACGCCGGTGAGGTCCGCGCCGGTGACCTCGACCGGGGCGGCGGAGACCGGCCCGGTGGCGGTGAGGTCGCCGGTGGCCCACACGCGCCCGGCCGAGGCGAGCAGGAGCGCGGCGCCGACGACCAGGCCGACGACGGCGATCCCGTATTCGCGGCGGGCCCGGGGCGTGGGAGAGGTCACAGCAGCCGTCCCGCGTCGAAGCAGGTGCGGTCACCGGTGTGACAGGCGGCCCCGGTCTGCTCGACGCGGAGCAGCAGGGTGTCGCCGTCACAGTCGAGTGCGACAGACACCACACGCTGGGTGTTGCCGGAGGTGGCCCCCTTGACCCAGTACTCGCCGCGACTGCGCGACCAGTAGGTGGCGGCCCCGGTGGTGAGGGTGCGGTGCAGCGCCTCGTCGTCCATCCAGGCGAGCATGAGGACCTCGCCCGTGTCGTGCTGCTGCACGACGGCGGGGACGAGACCGTCCTCGGTGCGCTTGAGTCGGGCGGCGATGGCCGGATCGAGGCTGGTGACACTCATGCCCTCCAGGTTATGGGCGGCCCTCGGGCCCGCGTCACCGGGGCGCTCTCCCCGGGGGGTTAGAGTGCGTGCGCGAGGCCGCCGCCCGGGGCGGCCCGAACAGGACGATGTGGGGGTCTCCCGTGACCGCAGAGGCGCTGGCCGCCGACCTGGCGGGAATGCCCGCCGCCTTGACCGCGCTCGCCGACCGTTTTCCGCGCCGGGACCCCTACGCGGCGTTGCCGGCGTTGCTGGACGACGAGCCGGCGGCGGTGCGCCTCCTGGGGATCGGGGCGGCCCGGGGCGTGTGCGAGGTCGCGGCGGCCCGGCTGCGGCTGGCGGGGATCGGCGCGTTCGCGGACTCCTCGGCGTCGGCGCAGGAGCCCCCCGCCGGGCCGGAGACCCTGGTGGTGGGCGTGAGCCTGGGCGGAGGCCAGCGCGAGTTGTGCACGGCCCTGGACCGGTACGTGGGCCGTTCCCCGGTGGTGGTGCTGGCGGCGGACACCGACGCGGTGGTGGCGCGGTACGCGGACCTGCTGGTCCCGTTGCACGCCGGCGCGGAGGAGGCGGGGCTGGGATGCCGCGCCTACCAGCACGCGTTGGCGCTGGCGTTGCTGCTGGGGCACCGGCTGGGGGCGCCGGTACTGGGGAGCAGCCGGACCCTGCCGGGGCTGTTGCGGCGGACGGCCAACGCGGTGCAGGCGTTGACGTCGTCGGCGCCCACGTGGGTTCCGGAGGCCGCCGAGGCGTTGACCTCGTCGCACGGTGTGCACCTGGTGGCGCCGGCCGAGCGGACGGTGTCGGCCGTGCAGGGCGCGCAGTTGCTGCGCAAGGGCCCGGTGATGGTGGCGCGGACGTGCGAGACCGGGGAGTGGTCGCACACCGACCGGTACATGGCGGCCCGGACGGACTATCGGGCGTTGCTGTTCGCCGGTTCCACCTACGACGAACGGTTCTCCGAACACCTGGGGCAGCTGCGGGGCCGGTTCGTGGCGGTGGGCCCCACCCCCGGCCGCGAACGCGTGCCGGGGGCGGAGCTGACGGTGCGCTACCCGGGCGACACCGACCCGGACGTCTCCCTCATGGCCGAGACCGTGGTCCCGGGCCTGCTGGCGGCCCACTGGTGGGGTTCGCCGGGTCGGTGAGCGCGGCCCCTCACGCCGAGGAGCGCACCCAGGAGGCGTACAGGTCGGCGTAGACGCCCGGCCGGGCGACCAGTTCGGTGTGGGAACCGCTCTGGACGATGCGCCCGTCGTCGAACACCAGGACGCGGTCGGCGGCCTCGGCGGTGGACAGGCGGTGCGCGATGGCCACGGAGGTGCGCCCCCGGGTGAGCCGGTCCAGAGCGCGCTGGATGCGCATCTCGGTGTGCGGGTCGACGGCGGAGGTCGCCTCGTCCAGGACCAGCAGGTCGGGGTCGGCGACATAGGCGCGGATGAGCGCGACGAGCTGGCGCTCGCCCGCCGACAGGGACTCACCGCGCTGGCCCACCGGGGTGTCCAGACCGTGGGCGAGACTGTCGAGCCACTCCGCGAGACCCAGGTCGGTGATGGCGGTCTCCAGTTCGGCGTCGGTGCTCTCGGGGCGGGCGAAGCGGATGTTGTCGCCCAGGGAACTGTCGAAGAGGAAGCCCTCCTGCGGGACCATGACGACGCGTCCGCGCAGTGAGGAGAACGCGACGTCGCGCAGGTCGACCCCGTCCAACAGGACGGTGCCGTGCTCGGGGTCCATCAGACGGGTGAGGAGCTTGACGAAGGTGGTCTTGCCCGAACCCGTCTCCCCCACCACGGCGAGCCGGGTGCCGGGGGCGATCTCCACGGACACGTCGTCCAGGACGACGGGGCCGTCGGGGTAGGAGTAGGTCACGTGGTCGAAGTCGACCCGGACGGGTCCGCGCGGCAGGACCCGGCCGGCCTCGCCGGGGTCGGCGATGTCGGGGACGGTGTCCAGGACGCCCAGGACCCGGCGCCAACCGGCGATGGCGTTCTGGGCCTCGTTGAAGATCTCGGTGGCCATCATCATCGGCTGGATGAACAGGGTCATCAGGAACAGGAACGCGATGAGGCGGCCGGCGGTGAGGTCGCCGTCCAGACCCAACCACACGCCGATGAGGACGACCGCGGTGTTGCCGACCGCGGAGACGATCTCGGCGAACGGGGAGACCGCCACGGACAGGCGCTGTGCGCGCACCTGGGCGCGCCGGGTGGCCAGGACGGACGTGTCGATGCGGTCGGCGGTGCGCTCCTCGGTGCCGTGGGCGCGGATGACGGCGGCGCCCATGACCGTCTCGCCGATGACGCCGAGCATGTCGCCGGTGCGCTCGCGGACCTTCAGGTAGGCCTTCGACAGGAGCCTTTGGAGCCAGCGCACACCGAACAGCAGCGGCAGGAAGCAGACCCACACGACGATGGTGAGCTGCCAGGAGTACACCGCCATGAGGGTGGTGGCGACGAGGAGCTGCCCGGTGCTGACGATGAGGAGGATGCCTCCCCACTGCATGAACATGCTGATCTGGTCGACGTCGCTGGTGACGCGGGAGACCAGGGCGCCCTTGCGCTCGCTGTTCTGGGTGAGGACGGACAGGTCGTGGACGTGACGGAAGGCCTTGCGCCGCAGGGTCGCCAGCCCCGACTCGGTGGCCTTGTACAGGCGCACGTTCATCAGGTACGAGCAGACCATGGTGCCGGCGAGCAGGGCGGCGCAGACGCCGACCATCCGGGCGACGAACCCGAGGTCGGGGCCGCCCTCGGTGACGAGGCCGTTGTCGATGATCTGTTGGACGGCGACGGGCACGACGACCTTGCCGACGGTCGCGACGACCGCGAACACCAGGGTCAGCCACAGCCCCTTGGCGAACTCCGGGGACAGGCGCAGGCCGCGGCGGAGGGTGTCCATGGCCGAGCCGGTGGACCGGTGCAGGGACACCGAGGAATCGGCGCGCGTCGGCGCGTCGCTCCCGTCGACGGTGGGTTCACCACGGTCCCGGGTGCGGGTGGGCGCGCTCATCGGCTCGTCTCCTCGGTGAGGTCGTCGCCGCGGACCGCGGCTCGGCGGGTGGGGTCGACGGGGGCGGGGCCCTCCGGGAGGGGGGCGTGCTCGGCGTCGTTCTCGGCGGAGGCGCGCTCGTAGGCGGTCACGAGCCTGTTGTAGCCGGGTGAGGTCTCCAGGAGTTCGGCGTGGGCGCCGCGGGCCAGGACACGGCCCTGTTCGAGGTAGACGACCTCGTCGGCGAGTTCGATGGTGGCGCGCCGGTAGGCGACGACGACCACGGTGGCGGCGGCGTCGCGTTCGCGCAGGCCGGCGAGGATCTGGGCTTCGATCTGCGGGTCCACGGCGGAGGTGGCGTCGTCCATGATGAGCAGCCGGGGGCGCCGGACCACGGCACGGGCCAGGGCGAGACGCTGACGTTGGCCGCCGGACAGGGTGGTGCCCTTCTCCCCCAGGGGCGCGTCGAGGCCGCCGTCGAGTTCGGCGACGAACCCGTCGGCGCGGGCCAGCCGCAGGGCGGCCCACACCCGCTCGTCGTCGATGTCCTCGCCCAGGGTGACGTTGCCGCGGACGCTGTCCTCGAACACGAAGGTGCTCTGGGGGACGAGTGCGGCGTGGCGGGGGATCTGGTCGCGGGCCAGGTCGCGCACGTCGACACCGTCGTAGGAGACCGTCCCGGCGTCGGGGTCGACCAGGCGCATGAGGACGGTGGTGAGCGTGGACTTGCCCGAACCGGTAGGGCCGACGAGGGCGACGGTGCGGCCGGGGGCGATGTCCAGGTCGACGCCGCCGAGGACGACGGCGCGGGGCCCGCCCTCGTGGTCGTCCATGAGGTCGCGGCCGTCGGTGTCGTAGGAGTCGGCGTAGGAGAAGACGACGTCGCGGACGCTCAGCGCGATGCCCGTGGGGCTGTCGGCGAGGACGCGGTCGCCGTGCTCCATGGAGCCCTCCGAGCGCAGGACGGACTGGACGCGGTCCCAGCCCACGACACTGCGGGGCAGATCGCCCAGGATCCAGCCGAAGGAGCGGATGGGCAGGGACAGCAGGGTGAACAGGAAGGCGATCTGGACGAGGTCGCCGGGTTCGATGTCGCCGGTGGACAGCCGCCACATGCCCAGGAGGAGGACGGCCAGGACGCCGAAGTTGGGCAGGGCCTCCATGACGGGGTCGAACATGGAGCGCAGCCGACCGACCTGGATGAGGGCGTCGCGCAGGCGGTGGGCGGATTCGGTGAAGCGTTCGGTCTCGGTGTCCTCGCGGCCGAGGGTCTTGACGACGAGGGCGCCGTCGAAGGACTCGTGGGCGACACCGCTGACCTCGGCGCGCAGTGCCTGGGCGCGGGAGGCCATGGGTGAGACGCGGCGCTGGAAGATGACGTTGGCCAGGACCAGGACGGGGAAGACGACGAAGGCGACCAGGGCCAGGACGGGGTCGGTGACGAGCATCGCGACGGCGGCGATGACGAGCATGAAGACGCTGCCCACGGCCATGGGCAGGGGTGCCAGGGGCTGCCAGGCCGCCTCGACGTCGGCGTTGGCGTTGGAGAGGAGCCGCCCGGTGGGGTGGCGGTGGTGCCAGGCCAGGGGCAGTTCGAGGTACTTGCGGGCGACGGAGCGGCGGTAGCGGGCCTGGAGGCGGAACTGCATGAGGGCCGCGAGCATGCGGCGCATGGCGATGCCGATGGCCTTGCCCAGGCCGACGGCCATGAGCAGGGCGGCGGCCGCGACGAGGGCCCCGGTGGTGGTGGCCCCCTGGGCGAAGGCCGGGATGATGGTGGCGTCGGTGAGGTGTCCGAGGACGGAGGCCGAACCGACGGTGACGGCCGCGTGCAACATGGCGCCGAGGACGGCGACGGTGAAGATCCACGGTTCGGTGCGGGCGGCGACCCACAGCACCCTCATGCCCCGGCCGAACACCCCTCTGTGCGCGGTGTCGGGTGAGGCGTCGGCTTCCTCCTCCGTGTGCGTTCCCGCTGTTGCCGTGCCCTGCGCCATACGCGTCCCGTTCTCCTGGGTCCTGTGCGCGGCCGGGCGCGTGCTCCTCGTGGGAGGGTTCCCGGCGCGGATCGACGATGGCGCCCCGCGTCCTTTCGGGCATGCCGAAGGGCACGGGGCGCGTGTCGTGCCAACCTATCCAGCGGCACCGACAGGTTCCACCGGATTGTTTCAGCGTCGGGCGGATCGGTGCTATTCCGTCCAGGGGACGATGGAACGGGACGGTGCGCGGGCCCGGGAAGAGGGGCGGGCGCCCGCGGAGACGGGATCCGCGGTGGCCTCGATGACCGGCCGGGGCACGGAAGGCGCGGTCGACGACGCCGGTGTCACCGCTTCCACTCGTGTCTGCCACCCGTCGGCCCGACCACGACACGGGGGATCCGTATCCGCGGCCCGTTCCCGGAGCGGGAACGGGCCGCGGACGGGTCGTGGTCAGCGGACGGGTCGTGGTCAGCGGACGGTGTGACCCGCCCCGCGCAGGCTCTCCTTCACGTCGGCGATGGTGAACTCGCCGAAGTGGAACACCGTGGCGGCCAGGACCGCGTCGGCACCCGCGTCGACGGCCGGGGCGAAGTGCTCGACCGCGCCCGCGCCGCCGGAGGCGATGAGCGGAACCCCCACCCGGGCCCGCACCGCGCGGATCAGTTCCAGGTCGAAGCCGCGCTTGGTGCCGTCGGCGTCCATCGAGTTGAGGAGGATCTCCCCCGCGCCCAGCTCGGCGGCGCGTTCGCACCAGTCCAGGGCGTCGACGCCGGTGCCCCGACGACCGCCGTGCGTGGTCACCTCGAACCCGCTGGGGGTGGGGGCGTCGCCCTCGCGGACTCGGCGGACGTCCGCCGAGAGCACCAGGACCTGTCGGCCGAACCGCTCGGCGATCTCACGGATGAGTTCGGGGCGGGCGATCGCCGCGGTGTTGACGCCCACCTTGTCGGCCCCGGCGCGCAGCAACCGGTCGACGTCCTCGGTGGTGCGCACGCCGCCGCCGACGGTGAGCGGGATGAACACCTGGTCGGCGGTGCGGCGCACCACGTCGTAGGTGGTCTCCCGGTCGCCGCTGGAAGCGGTGACGTCCAGGAAGGTGAGTTCGTCGGCACCGCCGGCGTCATAGGTGCCGGCGAGCTCGACGGGGTCCCCCGCGTCGCGCAGGTTCTCGAAGTTGATCCCCTTGACCACCCGGCCGGCGTCGACGTCCAGG
This sequence comes from Nocardiopsis sp. N85, assembly GCF_028882275.1. Lineage (GTDB taxonomy): Bacteria > Actinomycetota > Actinomycetes > Streptosporangiales > Streptosporangiaceae > Nocardiopsis > Nocardiopsis lambiniae. The sequence continues at coordinate 666,987 of NZ_JARBUT010000001.1, read as the reverse complement.
CAGGGGATGACACGGACCGCGAGACTCACCGGGCGGCCTCCGCGACGGTCGCCAGGGCGTCCTCCAGGGTGAACGCGCCCTCGTACAGGGCGGTGCCCATGATGGCGCCCTCCACGCCCAGCGGGACCAGCGCGGCGATGGCGCGCAGGTCGGCCAGGCTGGAGACGCCGCCGCTGGCCACGACGGGCTTGTCGGTGCGCTCGCACACGGTGCGCAGCAGGTCGAGGTTGGGACCCTTGAGGGTGCCGTCCTTGTTGACGTCGGTGACGACGTAGCGGGCGCAGCCCTCCGACTCCAGACGCGCCAGGGTCTCGAAGAGGTCGCCGCCGTCACGGGTCCAGCCGCGCGCGGCCAGGGTGGTGCCGCGCACGTCCAGGCCGATGGCGATCTTGTCGCCGTGCTCGGCGATGATCTTCGCGCACCACTCGGGGTTCTCCAGGGCGGCGGTCCCGATGTTGACCCGGGTACAGCCCGTGGCCAGGGCGGCGGCCAGCGACTCGTCGTCGCGGATGCCGCCGGACATCTCGACCTTGACGTCGAGGCGGGCGACGATGTCGCGCAGCAGGTCGCGGTTGTGGCCGCGGCCGAAGGCGGCGTCCAGGTCCACCAGGTGGATCCACTCGGCGCCGGCCTCCTGCCAGGCCGTCGCGGCCTCGAAGGGATCGCCGTACTGTCCGCCCGACCCGGCCTTGCCCTGGACGAGTTGGACGGCCTGGCCGCCGGCGACGTCCACGGCGGGCAGGAGTTCGAGTGCGGGCGTGTTGGTCTCGCCGGTCATGGGGCCTTCTCGTGCTCGTTGGTCCGAAAACTATGTCTGCGGGAGGGTGGCGACCCAGTTGGCCAGGATGCGGGCCCCGGCGTCGCCGGACTTCTCCGGGTGGAACTGGGTGGCCCACAGGGGGCCGTTCTCGACGGCGGCCACGAACGGCTCGCCGTGTTCGGCCCAGGTGACCTTGGGCGGGGCGATGCGCGGGTCGTGCGGAACGAGCTCCCAGGCGCGCACCGCGTAGGAGTGCACGAAGTAGAAGCGGTCCTGCGGCCCGATCCCGGCGAACAGTCGCGAGTCCTCCGGGGGACGGACGGTGTTCCAGCCCATGTGGGGCAGGATCGGCGCGTGCAGGCGTTCGACGGCTCCGGGCCATTCGCCACAGCCGTCGGTGACCTGGTCCTCGGCCTGCGGGTCGGCGCGTTCCACGCCCTTGTCGAAGAGCACCTGCATGCCGACGCAGATGCCCAGGACGGGGCGTCCGCCGGCGAGACGACGGCCGATGATGCGGTCGCCGTGCGCCGCCTTCAGACCCGCCATGCAGGCGCTGAAGGCGCCCACGCCGGGGACGACCAGGCCGTCGGCGTCCAAGGCGGCGTGCGGGTCGGAGGTGACGGTGACGTCGGCGCCGGTGCGCTCCATGGCGCGCTGGGCCGAGCGCAGGTTGCCCGACCCGTAGTCGAAGACGACCACGCGTGACGGCATGGGGTTCCTCCCCTTAGAAGTAGCCCAGGCGCAGCGCGCCCGAGACCACGGCGAGCACCGTGCACCCGGCCAGGGCGACGGCGATGGGCTTGTTGACCTTCCACAGCGCGTAGGCGCCTCCGCCGAGGAAGCCGCCCAGCACGATCAGGGCCAGTCCCCACAGATCGTCCATCTACAGGGCGCCCTTGGTGGAGGGGACCCCGGTGACGCGGGGGTCCTTCTCCGTGGCGAAGCGCAGCGCCCGCGCCAGCGCCTTGAACTGGCACTCGACGATGTGGTGGGCGTTGCGGCCGTAGGGGACGTGGACGTGCAGGGCGACCCGGGCCTGGGCGACGAACGACTCCAGGATGTGGCGGGTCATGGTGGTGTCGTAGTCGCCGCCGATCATCGGGGCCATGCCCTCGGGTTCGCCGTGCACCAGGTAGGGGCGGCCGGAGACGTCGACGGTCACCTCGGCGAGCGCCTCGTCCAGGGGCACCTTGGCGTCGGCGAAGCGGCGGATGCCGGTCTTGTCGCCCAGGGCCTCGCGGAAGGCGGCGCCCAGGGCCAGGGCGGTGTCCTCCATGGTGTGGTGGGAGTCGATGTGCAGGTCGCCCTCGGTGCGCACGGTCAGATCGAACAGACCGTGCTTGGCGAGCTGGTCGAGCATGTGGTCGAAGAAGCCGACGCCCGTGGAGACGTCGGCGACGCCGGTGCCGTCGAGGTCGATCTCGACCAGGACCTTGGTCTCCTTGGTGGCGCGCTCGACGCGTCCGATACGGCTCATGGTGGGTTCCTCCTGTGGGAAAACGGGGTCCGGGCCGGTTCAGCGGCCGGTGACGGCGAGCAGCGCGTCGCGGAACGCGGCCATCTCCGACGGGGTGCCGACGGTGACGCGCAGCCAGCCGGGCGGGCCGACCTCGCGGATGAGGACCTGCCGGTCGAGCATGGCCTTCCAGACCTCGGTGCGGTCCTCGAACGCGCCGAACAGGACGAAGTTGGCGTCGGAGTCGGCGACGGCGAAACCGCGGGCGCGCAGCCACTCCACCAGGGCGTCGCGTTCGGCGCGCAGGTCGTCGACGGCGCCGAGGAGCTCGTCGGCGTGGTCCAGGGCGACCAGGGCGACGGTCTGGGTGACGGCCGACAGGTGGTAGGGCAGGCGGACGAGCTGGAGGGCGTCGACGACGGCCGAGTGCGCGGCCAGGTAGCCCAGGCGGGCCCCGGCCAGCGCGAACGCCTTGGACATGGTGCGCGAGACGATGAGGCGCGGGTGGTCCGCGAGCAGGGCCAGGGCGCTGGGGGTGCCCTCGCGGCGGAACTCGGCGTAGGCCTCGTCGACGACGACGACGCCGGGCGCGGCGGCGGTGACGCGCTCGATGTCGGCGATGTCCAGCGCGGTGCCGGTGGGGTTGTTGGGCGAGGTCAGGAAGACGACGCTGGGCGCGTGCTCGGCGATGGCGGCCAGGGCGGCGTCGACGTCGACGCGGAAGTCCGCGTCACGGGGCACCGACACCCAGCCGGTGCCGGTGCCGCGGGAGATGATGGGGTGCATCGAGTAGGACGGCTCGAAACCCATGGCGACCCGGCCGGGCCCGCCGAAGGCCTGGAGGATCTGCTGGAGGATCTCGTTGGAGCCGTTGGCCGCCCACACGTTGGCGGTGCCGAGGTCGTGGCCGAGGTAGTCGGCGAGTCCCCGCCGCAGGCGGACGGCGTCGCGGTCCGGGTAGCGGTTGAGGCCCAGCGCGGTCTCGGCGACGGCGTCGGCCAGGGCGCGGGCCAGGCGCTTCGACGGCGGGTGCGGGTTCTCGTTGGTGTTGAGGACCACCGGGACGTCGAGCTGCGGTGCCCCGTAGGGCGAGCGGCCGCGCAGGTCGTCGCGGAGTGGCAGGTCGTTCAGAGTGAAGCTCACGGGTGTCACGCTCATGGTCGGTCGTGGTCGGTGGGGCGCACGGGACCCCGGTGGGGCCGCACGGGCGCGCGGGCCCGGGGCGCCGGCCACCGTCCGGTTTCGTCGCGGTTCAGGCCGTGGGCGGGGTGAACCGCGCGGCGACGGCCTCGCCGTGGGCGGGCAGGTCCTCGGCCTCGGCCAGGGTGATGACGTGATGGGCGACATCGGCCAGCGCGTCGCGGTCGTAGGTGACGACGTGCACCCCGCGCAGGAAGGTCTGCACGCTGAGGCCGCCGCTGTGGCAGGCGCAGCCGCCGGTGGGCAGCACGTGGTTGGATCCCGCGGCGTAGTCGCCGAGGGAGACCGGGGAGAAGGCGCCGACGAAGATCGCCCCGGCGTTGCGCACGCGAGCGGCGACGGCGGCGGCGTCGGCGGTCATGACCTCCAGGTGTTCGGCGGCGTAGGCGTTGACGACGTCGAGGCCGTGGTCGAGGTCGTCGACCAGGACGACGCCGGACTGGGGTCCGGACAGGGCCTCGCGAACGCGGTCGGCGTGCCGGGTGGCGGCGGCGCGGACGCGCAGGCGTTCGATGACGGCGTCGGCCAGGGCCTCGTCCGGGGTGACCAGGACGGAGGCCGCCACCACGTCGTGCTCGGCCTGGCTGATGAGGTCGGCGGCGACGTGGTCGGGGTCGGCGGTGGCGTCGGCGAGGACCGCGATCTCGGTGGGACCGGCCTCGGCGTCGATGCCGATGACGCCCTTGAGGAGGCGTTTGGCGGCGGCGACCCAGATGTTGCCCGGCCCGGTGACCATGTCGACGCGGGCGCAGTCGCCGGCGCCGTAGGCGAACATGGCGACGGCCTGGGCTCCGCCGACGGCGTAGACCTCGTCGACGCCGAGCAGGGCGCAGGCGGCGAGGATCGTCGGGTGCGGCAGTCCGCCGAACTCCTTCTGGGGCGGTGAGGTGACCGCCAGGGAGCGGACCCCGGCCTCTTGGGCGGGGACGACGTTCATGACGACGCTGGAGGGGTAGACGGCGCGGCCGCCGGGCACGTAGAGGCCGACGCGGTCGACGGGGATCCAGCGTTCGGTGACGGTGCCGCCGGGCACGACGTCGGTGGTGTGGTCGGTGCGGCGCTGGTCCCGGTGGACCTTGCGGGCGCGGCGGATGGACTCCTCCAGCGCGGCGCGCACGGCCGGGTCGAGGTCGGTCAGGGCGGCGTCGATGGTGTCCTTGGGGACACGGATGTCGGTGAGGCGGACCCCGTCGAAGCGCTCGGTGATCTCGATCAGCGCCTCGACACCGCGATGGCGAACGTCCTCGCAGAGGGGGCGCACGCGCTCGGCGGCGTCCGCCACGTCCATCGCCGCGCGCGGGAGTGCGTCGCGGGGGTCGTCCTGGCTGCCTCGGAGGTCGATTCGACTGATCACGACCCCAGTCTAGGGGGCGACGCCCGACGGGTGGGCTCGGGCGTCCGAATGATGGACGCCACATCGGAACCGAAGGTGCGAGAGGCCGCCTTTCCGGCATTCGCCACCAGTGCGCACGAACACTCGAAATAAGTTCCTCCTTACTTTGGCATACCTAACCTAAAAAAGATTCAGAAAGGCTTGCCTAACAAATTTCAAGGCGTTTCTTGATTTCCTTCAATGTCTTTTCATGCGTTATTATGGATGCATGACTTCGAACAAGAGCAGCGATAGCGGCCTTTCCAAGTTCCACCGACTCCTCGTCGACCAGGTGCGGCATGAGCTGACGGCCTCCCACCAGTACGTGGCCATCGCCGCCTGGTTCGACACCCAGGACCTTCCCCAGTTGGCGCGGGTGTTCTACGAACAGTCGCTGGAGGAGCGCGACCACGCCATGATGCTGGTGCGCTACCTCATCGACCGGGACATCGATTTCGCGTTCCCGGGCGTGGACGAGATCGAGACCGAGTTCGCCGCTCCGCGCGACCTGGTCGCCCTGGCCCTGCGTCAGGAGCGCGAGGTGTCCGACCAGTTCCAGCGGCTGGCCAAGGTCTCCCGCGACGAGGACGACTACACCGGCGAGCAGTTCCTCCAGTGGTTCATTCAGGAGCAGGTGGAGGAGATCGCCAAGATGTCCACCCTGTTGAACGTGATGGACCGTTCCTACGGGAACCTGTTCGACGTGGAGAACTTCGTGGCGCGTGACATGCCCAGCGAGGACAAGGGCAGCCAGGACGCGCCGACCACGGCGGGTCCCTCCGTTTCCTGAGTCTGGTTCGACGCTCCAGGGGCGCCCGGTGGGAGCCGGGCGCCCCTCCGGGTGTCCGGGCCTCGGCCGCCGTGACGAAAGGCATACTGGGGCCATGGTCCAGGCTCTGCCGATCTTTCCGTTGAACACCGTTCTGTTCCCCGGTGTGAACGTCCCCCTGCACGTCTTCGAACCGCGTTACCGCCGGTTGGTGGCCGAACTGCTCGGCCCCACCCTCACCCGGGGCGAGCCCGCCGTGCGCGATCGCTCGCCCCGGCGTTTCGGGGTGGTGTGGATCGAGCTGGGACACGAGGTGGCGGGCACCTCGTCGGCGCAGAGCGCCGAGAGCACGGTGGGGGCGCCCACGCTGGGGGGCGACGTCCGGTTGCCGCGGGTGAGCGGCGTCGGCTGCACCGCGCTGGTCCGCAACGTGCGCACCTACGACGACGGCCGCTACGACCTGGTGATCGAGGGCGGCACCCGGTTCTCCATCGAGGACCTGACGGAGGTCGACGCCTCCTCCCCCGACGTCTATCCCACCGCCTCGGTGGCGTTCCTGCCCGAGGCTGCGGGTCCGGACGCCGAGGAGCACGCCGAACGGGCGCGAACGCTGTTCGAGATCTACCGGGAACGGTTGTCCGCGGCGGGGTTGAGCACGGGGGCGTTCTCGGAGATGCCCAAGGAGCCGATCCCGCTGTCCTACGCCCTGTCCGAGACGGTCGTGCTCGACCAGTCCGAGAAGCAGCGCCTGTTGGAGGCCGAGGACGCGGCGACCCGGTTGGCGGTGCTGGCCCGGTTCCTGCGCCGTGAGAACCGCATCGTGCACACGCCGACCCTCAACACCCTGCCCGCCGGCCCCTTCCTCAACAACGGGGTCTCCTTCAACTGAGGACCTTCGACCCTGGTCCGTCGGGCCGCGAACCGCACGAAGTTCGTTAGCCTGCCCTACAGAGCAGGTGTCCGGGGCCGACCGGACGTACGCCTGCGAAGAGGGACCGGGGGAGCCCATGAGCGGAAAGGCCACGCCCGCGACCGTGGCGGCCGGAAGGACGAAGACCACCTATACCCTGCACCCGTACGAGGTGGAGGGCGGGGAAGGCCGTTCCTACGGGACCGACGCCGCCGACGCGCTGGGGGTGCCCCACGAACGGGTGTTCAAGACACTGGTGGCCGAGGTGGACGGAACCCTCATCGTCGGGGTGGTACCGGTGAGCACCACACTGGACCTCAAGGCGCTGGCCGCCGCCGTGGGCGGAAAGAAGGCCGTGATGGCCGATCCGGCCAGGGCGGAGAAGGCGACCGGGTATGTGCGGGGCGGTATCAGCCCGCTCGGTCAGCGCAAACGACTGCGGACGGTCATCGACGCGTCGGTGAGGGACCTGCCGACGGTGTACGTGTCGGCCGGACGGCGCGGGTTGCAGATGGAACTGACCCCCGGCGACCTCATCTCGCTCACCGAGGCGGTCACCGCTCCCATCGGCGCGGACTGAGCTTTTCCCGCCTGGATCGCGGGAAGGATGCGGGGGTACCCGGCCACAAGCGGACATCGGCTGTTGCCGCCCCCACTACCCGAAGGTAGCTTTGTGACATGGGTAACACTGCATCCCCCTTCTCGTCTGTTCCGGACATGTTCGTCTCCCGTGTCGCCGAGAGCGGCGACGCGACGGCGTTCACCTACCCCGTCCCCGACACGACCGGCGCTCCCGAGACCTGGGAGACCCTGACCTGGTCCCAGACCCGCGACCGGGTGCGCGACCTCGCACTGGGCCTGCACTCCCTGGGGGTCACCTCGCAGGCCCGCTGCGCGATCGCCGCCGGCACCAGGATCGAATGGATCCTGGCCGACCTGGCGATCCTGTGCGCCGGCGGTGCGTCCACGACCATCTACCCCTCGTCCACCGCCCCCGACGCGGCCTACATCATCGCCGACTCCGGCAGCATGGTGGTCTTCGCCGAGAACGCCGAACAGGTGACCAAGCTCGTCGACCAGCGGGCGCAGATCCCCGGCGTGTCCAAGGTCGTGGTCTTCGACGGCGAAGGCGGTGAGGACGGCTGGGTCATCACCCTCGACGAGCTGAGCGCGCTGGGCGCGAAGGCGCACGAGGAGAGGCCCGACCTGTTCGGCGAACTCGTCGGAGCGGTGGAATCCGGACACCTCGCCACCCTCATCTACACCTCCGGTAGCACCGGACGCCCCAAGGGCGTACGGCTGGACCACGCCAACTGGCTCTACGAGGCCCAGGCCCTGTCGGACCTGGACGAGGAACTGCGCGGTCAGGGCTGGGAACTGCTCACCCCCCAGGACGTCCAGTACCTGTGGTTGCCCCTGTCCCACGTGTTCGGCAAACTCATGCAGGTCAGCCAGCTGCGGGTGGGCTTCCTCACCGCCGTGGACGGGCGGGTCGACAAGATCGTCGACAACCTCGCCATCGTGCGTCCCACCTTCATGGCGGCCGCGCCACGCATCTTCGAGAAGGTCTACAACCGCGTCGTCATGCAGGCCAAGGAAGCCGGTGGCGCCAAGTACCGCATCTTCACGTGGGCCGTGGGCGTCGGCGACAAGGTGGCCCGGCTCAAGGAGGAGGGCAAGGAGCCCACCGGGGCGCTGGCCCTCCAGCACAAGGTGGCCGACCGGCTGGTCTTCTCCAAGCTGCGCGCCCGCTTCGGCGACCGGCTGAAGTTCTTCATCTCCGGCAGCGCCCCGCTGGCCCCCGAGATCGGCCGGTTCTTCCACGGAGCCGGGATCATCATCCTGGAGGGTTACGGGCTCACCGAGACCAGCGCCGGCTCGTTCCTCAACCGTCCCGGTGACATCCGGTTCGGCACCGTGGGCCTGCCGATGCCCGGCACCGAGGTGAAGATCGCCGAGGACGGGGAGATCCTGCTGCGCGGCGGCGGCGTCATGCGCGGCTACCACAACATGTCGGGCGCCACCGAGGAGGTCCTGAACGAGGACGGCTGGTTCGCCACCGGCGACATCGGCGTCCTGGAGGACGGCAAGCTGCGCATCACCGACCGCAAGAAGGAGCTCATCAAGACCTCCGGCGGTAAGTACGTGGCGCCGCAGGGCATCGAGAGCCGGTTCAAGGCGCTGTGCCCCTACGTCAGCAACCTGGTGGTGCACGGCGACCGCCGCGCCTACTGCGTGGCACTGGTCGCCCTGGACCCCGAGGCCATCGCGACCTGGGCCGAGGAGAACGGACTGGGCGAACTCGACTACGCCGGGTTGACCGGGGACCCGAAGGCGCGCGCGATGGTCCAGGAGGCCATCGACGAGCTCAACCTGACCCTGCCCCGGCACGAGACCATCAAGAAGTTCGCGATCCTGCCCAACGACCTGACCGTGGAGGGCGGCGAGATCACGCCGAGCCTGAAGATGCGGCGTCGGGCGGTGGAGGCCAAGTACCAGGAGATCCTCGACGGCATGTACGAGGACAGCGTGCGGACCCTCTGACCCGTCAGCGCGGCAACGGATCCGGCCCCTCGCCCAGCGGCGAGGGGCCGGTCGGCGTCGGGGCGGGTGCGAGGGGTTCGTCGTCGCGCGCGGCGGTCGACCGCGCCCCGGGCACGCCCGGCAGGTCCCGCCGGAGCATGCTGATCACGTCGAGCAGGGCGTATTGGAGGACGAAGACGAAGGGCCACGCGACCAGGAACGCGGTCGCGGCCAGGTCCAGACCGATGGTGACCCGATCGCCGGGCTGAGCCCGTTCCAGGGCGGCGTGCAGGGGGGCGTCCAGCAGCACACCGACGCGCCAGGTCAGCAGGGTGCCGGCGACCGAACCGAGGAAACCGGCGACGAGGCACAGCAGGCGCAGGTCCCGAGGGCGGCGTCGGGCCAGGGGGAACTGTGCCATGTAGGCGGCGTAACCGGAGACGAGCCCGGCCAGCGCGGTGATGATGACGAAGGTCCCCTCCCCCGCGAACAGGGCCTCGCTGGTGCCGGTGAAGACCCCGCCGTCTCCCAGGACGGTGCCCTCGGCGCGGTCGGGGGCCACGACCCACCAGAGCAGGCCCAGGAACACCCCGGCCAAGGCCGGTGCCCCGAACACGCACGCGCCCACGATCACCGGGCGCGGCGCGCGCGGTGCGTTCGCCCTGTTCTGGTCGTTCATCTGCGGCCTTCTCCTCGCCATCGTGTCGTCACCATGGAAAACCGGTGGCCCGACGACATGACCGGAACGGAGAATACCGGCATGAGCGACAACAACAGCACGCTGCGCCTTCCCCTCACCGCCCGTGTCGACCCTCCGATGGCCGCCGACGAACGCACCATGCTCACCTCGTGGCTGGACTGGCACCGCGCCACGGTCCACGCCAAATGCGCCGGGCTGGAGCCGTCGTTGTCGGCGGCGGCGCCGCTGCCGACGTCGCCGTTGATGACGGTGGGCGGGATCGTCTGTCATCTGCGATGGGTGGAGGCGTTCTGGTTCGAGTCGGCCATGCTCGGCCAGCCCGACCCGGCCCCCTATGGCGAGGAGGACCCCGACGCCGAATGGCGGCTGGGGTCCGAGATGCCCCTGGGGACACTGCTGGAGGAGTACGAGGCGCAGTGCGCCAGGTCCCGGGAGATCACCGCGAAACTGGAACTCGGGTCCTCCTCGCGCAAGGTGCTGGGGTCCCGGGGGCGTACGACGCTGCGCTGGGTCCTGGTCCACATGATCGAGGAGACCGCCCGCCACAACGGACACCTGGACCTCCTGCGCGAACTCGCCGACGGCACCACGGGAGAGTGAAGGACGGGGGGAAGGATGTCCGTGCAGAACGCCATGATGAGAAGATGACGGAACCCACCCTCCCGGCCGTGCCCGCGCGCATCGACCCTCCGATGGCCGCCGACGAACGCACCATGCTCACCTCGTGGCTGGACTGGCACCGCGCCACGGTCCACGCCAAATGCGCGGGTATCTCGGCCGCGCACGCGGTGGCCACCCCTGTGCCGACCTCCCCGTTGATGAGCGTGGGCGCGATCGTCTCCCACCTGCGGTGGGTGGAGCACGCCTGGTTCGAGTGGATCCTGCTGGGGTGGCCCGACAACGGGTACGCGACCCCCGAGGACCCGGACGCCGAGTGGCGGCGCGGCAACGAGGTGCCGCTCGGATCGTTGTTGGAGGAGTACGAGCAGCAGTGCGAGCGGTCCCGGGAGATCACCGCCGAACTGGAGCTGGACACGTCGGCGGTGCGCGAGCGCGGGGGCGAGGCCGCCGCGACGCTGCGCTGGGTCCTGGTCCACATGATCGAGGAGACCGCCCGCCACAACGGACACCTGGACCTCCTGCGCGAACTCGCCGACGGCACCACGGGAGAGTAGGGCGCTCGGAGAACACCGAACGGGTGTCGGCCGCGATCGCGGCCGACACCCGTTCTCCGTGTCCGACGGTGTCAGTCGAGGTCGTCGTCCCCCCGAGGGACGGTGTCGTCGTCGGCGAGGATGCGGTAGAGGCCGCGCTTGGTGTCGGACAGCAGGCGCTTGGCCCGCTCCATCTGCTCCTCGGTTCCGGCCTGGGCCACCTGGACCGCCGCGGCGCCGAGCTGGTAGGCCAGGGTGCCGATCTCCTCGTAGCGGGAACGGTCGTCCGCGTAGGCATCGGCGGCGGCCTCCCACGGCGGGGTCAGGTCGGCGCCGCGCTCTTCGAGGTGATCGATGCCCTCTTCGGTGAGCCGGTAGGGGCGGCGGCGGCCCTCGCCCGTCTCCTGTTCGACCAGGCCCTCGTCCTCAAGCTGTTGGAGCATCGGGTAGACGGAACCGGGGCTGGGGCGCCAGGCGCCGCCGCTGCGTTCGCGGCCCTCACGGATGATCTCGTAGCCGCTGCGGGGTTCCTCCGCGAGGAGCAGCAGGATAGCGGTGCGCACGTCGCCGCGCCGGGCCCGTGGGCCGCCGCGGCGGCCCCCTCCGCGGCCGCCGCCGTGCGGGCCGAATCCGCCGAAGGGACCGCCGGGGCCGAACGGTCCGGGTCCCCAGCCTCCGGGGCCCCCGGGCGGTAGGGGCGGGACGGGGGGCTCGGGCGGAATCGGGCCGAATTCGGCTCGGTGACCGCCGCCGTGCGGGTGTCCGTGGCCGGGTCCGCCTCGTCGTCCGCCGGCGAAGCGGCGCGACCGGGGGCCGCAGGGACGGCCGACGTGTTCGCCGTCGTTGTTCCAGGCCCAGGGGCCGGGAAGAGCCATGGCGCTCATCGCGTTCTCCTTCAAGTCGATACAGAGCGACTGTCATACTCTGTTCTGATAGCTCAAAGATATATCGCTAAATTACGCGCGACAAGATCCGGGCACGAAAAAATCCCCGTGCGCCGACTCACGACGCACGGGGATCCGGGCCACATCCGGTCTAGTAGTCGACCGCGTAAGCCCCCAACAGGCTCTTCATCTCACCGTTGAACTCCGGGGAGATCCGCACCGAGTAGCGGTCCACCGCGAAGATCTTGGAACGGACCGGGTTGTCCACCCGGATCCGCACCGGGGTCTCCCCCTTGTGGGTGCTCAACACCTGGCGCAGCTCATCGACCAGGTTCGGGGTCAACCGCTTCTCGTCCACCGTCAGCAGCACCGGGGGTTCGCCCTCGGTGATGTGCGAGATGTCCAGCATCGACATCTCCGAGGCGAACATCGACCACGTACCGTCCCTGTCGTTGAGACGGCCCTTGACCGTCACCGCGGTGTCCTCGATGAGGGCGTCCACGTACAACGGGAACGTCTTGGGGAAGAACAGCACCTCCATCGAGGCGTCCAGGTCCTCCACGGTGGCGATCGCCCATTGGTTGCCCGCCTTGTTCACCCGCTTCTCCACCTTGGAGATCAGCCCGGCGATGCGCACCTCGTTGCGCTCCCGGCTCATCTCACCGGCGACGATCTGGGCGATGGAGGTGTCCCGGGAACGGGCCAGCACCCGCTCGGCGCCGGCCAGCGGGTGACTGGACACGTACAGGCCCAGCATCTCCCGCTCGAAGGCCAGCTTGGTCTTGCGGTCCCACTCCTCATCGCCCCACTGGATGTTCAATCCGATCGGGGTGGCGTCACCGTCCGTGTCCCCGCCGCCGAACAGGTCGAACTGGCCGTGCGCCTCCTGCTTCTTGGAGCTGATCATGCCGTCCACCGCGGCCTCGTGGTGACGGTACAGCTCGCGACGGGGCTGACCGAGGGAGTCGAACGCGCCCGACTTGACGAGGGACTCGATGACCCGCTTGTTGCAGGCCGCGAGTTCGATCTTGGACAGGAAGTCCGTGAAGGACGTGTAGTTGCCCTTCTCGGTACGGGTCTTGATGATCGAGTTGACGACGTTGGCGCCCACGTTGCGCACGGCGCCCATGCCGAAGCGGATGTCCTTGCCCACCGGAGTGAAGCGCAGACCCGACTCGTTGACGTCGGGCGGCAGCACCTTGATGCCCTGAGCCCGGCACTCGGCCAGGTAGACCGCCATCTTGTCCTTGTCGTCACTGACCGAGGTCAGCAACGCGGCCATGTACGCGGCGGGGTGATTGGCCTTGAGGTAGGCGGTCCAGTAGGAGACCAGGGCGTACCCGGCGGCGTGCGACTTGTTGAACGCGTAGCCGGCGAACGGCAGCATGACGTCCCACAGCGCCTGCACGGCCTCCTTGGAGAAGCCGCGTTCCATGGCCCCGGGGAAGAACTTGGCCTCCTCCGCCTCCAGGGCCTCCTTCTTCTTCTTGCCCATGGCGCGACGCATCAGGTCGGCGCCGCCCAGCGTGTACCCGGCCAGCTGCTGGGCGATGGCCATGATCTGCTCTTGGTACACGAGCAGGTGGAAGGTCTCCCCGAGGATCGGCTCCAGGGCGTCCTTGAGGTCGGGGTGGATGGGGGTGACCTCTTGGCGCCCGTTCGACCGGTCGGCGTAGTCGTTGTGGGCGTTGGCCGCCATCGGGCCGGGCCGGTACAGGGACAGGACGGCCGCGATGTCACCGAACTTCTTCGGCTCCATCCGCTTGAGGAGGTTGCGCATGGCGCCGCCGTCGAGCTGGAAGACGCCCAGGGTGTCACCACGCGAGAGCAGCTGGTAGGTCTTCTTGTCGTCCAAGGAGAGCTGGGCGAGGTCGATGTCGAGGCCCTCGGCCTCCTTGATGGACTTGACCGCGTCGTCCATGATCGTGAGGTTGCGCAGGCCCAGGAAGTCCATCTTGAGCAGCCCCATGTCCTCGCACTGAGGGTAGGGGAAGCCGGTGATGATGGCCCCGTCGGCATCGCGCATGTGCAGCGGGATGACGTCGATCAGGGGTTCCTTGGACAGGATGACGCCGGCCGCGTGCACACCGGTGCCGCGGGTCAGGCCCTCGATACCGCGCGCGGTCTCCATGACCTTGGCGACCTGGGGGTCGTTGTCGACGAGGTTGCGCAGCTCGGTGGTCTCGGGGTACCGCTCGTGCTCGGCGTTGAACACGGCGTCGAGCGGGATCTCCTTGCCGCCCACGGCCGCGGGGAACGCCTTGGTGATCTGGTCGCCCACCGAATAGGGCATGCCGAGGATGCGGGTGGAGTCCTTGACCGCCGCCTTGGCCTTGATGGTGCCGAAGGTGAGGATCTGCGCGACGCGCTCGGCGCCGTACAGTCGGGTGACGTACTCGATCATCTCGCCGCGCCGACGCTCGTCGAAGTCGAGGTCGATATCGGGCATGGACACGCGCTCGGGGTTGAGGAACCGCTCGAACAGCAGGCCGTGTTCGAGGGGGTCCAGGTCGGTGATGCCCAGGACGTAGGCGATCATCGAGCCGGCCGCCGAACCACGACCCGGGCCCAGGGCGATGCCCTCCTTGCGGGCGTACTGGCAGATGTCGGAGACGACCAGGAAGTAGGCGGGGAAGCCCATCTCGTTGATGATGCCGAGTTCGAAGTCGACCCGGCGGCGCACTTCGTCGCTCGCCCCGTCCGGGTAGCGGCTCCTGAGCAGCCGCTCGACCTCCTTGGCCAACCAGGAGGCCTGGTCCTCCCCTTCCGGCACCGGGAACTCGGGCATGAGCTGGCGGTGCGCGAACACCTCGTCGTAGGCGTTGGGGTCGATGCGCTCGGCGATGAGGAGGGTATTCCTGCACCCCTCCTGCCACTCGTCGAAGGTGAGCAGGCCGCGCATCTCGTCGACGCTCTTGAGGTAGTAGCCGGAACCGTTGAACCGGAACCGGGTGGGGTCGTCGAGGTTCTTGCCCACGCCGACCGCCAGGAGGGCGTCGTGGGCGTCGGCCTGCGACTCGTAGACGTAGTGGGAGTCGTTGGTGACCAGGGGCGGGATCTTGAGTTCCCGGCCGACCTTGAGGAGGCCGTCGCGGACCTCCTTCTCGATGGGCACGCCGTGGTCCATCAGCTCCAGGAAGACGTTCTCCTTGCCGAAGATGTCCTGGAGACCGGCGGCGTACTCGATCGCCTCCTTCTCCTGTCCCAGTCGCAGGCGTGTCTGCACGCCGCCGGAGGGGCACCCGGTGGAGACGATGATGCCCTCGCTGTTCTCGGACATCAGGTCCAGGTCCATGCGGGGCTTCATGTAGTAGCCCTCGGTGGAGGCCAGGGACGACATCTTGAAGAGGTTGCGCAGCCCGGTCGCGTTGCGGGCGAGCATCGTCATGTGGAGGTAGCGTCCGCCGCCGGAGATGTCCTTGCCGCCCTCGGCCGCGGTGTCGTCGGAGCCGCTGGCCCGCCCCCAGAACACGCGTTTCTTGTGGAAGCGCGACTCGGGCGCCACGTAGGCCTCGATGCCGATGATCGGCTTGACCCCGGTGCCTTTGGACTGTTGGTAGAACTCGTACGCCCCGAACATGTTGCCGTGGTCGGTCATCGCCACGGCGGGCATGTTCAGTCTCCCCGCCTCCTTGAACAGAGGCTTGAGCTTGGCCGCACCGTCGAGCATGGAGTACTCGGTGTGGACATGCAGGTGGACGAAGGAGTCTGCCATGGGTGGAGTGCTCCCGGAAGGGTGGGCGGACGGGTGGTGTCTCTTGAGCCTACGCTTTTCCCACGACGCTCGAAGCGCATCCGCCACGGCCCGGGGACGGACCGCGTCGACGATGCCGGGGGCGGTGAGGCGGCCGGGTGAGCGCACCGGGGTGCGGGCGGGGTCGGGTGACCTGGTCGAGGGCGCGGGTCAGGGCACCGGAGCGGTCGGGGGTGGCTCGGGTGGTGGCGCCGGGAACCGTCCCGCCGTGTCGGACGATCTCCTCCGTCTTCTCTCCCGGTCGGTGTCGGCCCGGTGGCCGCGGTGGGGGCGTCCGGCCCAGTATCCGTGCCGGTCCCGTGCCAGCGCCCGGCGGTGTTTGAGCCGGTTGTGCATGGAGCACAGTGGTTGCAGGTTGTCGGCCCGGGTGGGTCCTCCTTGGAAGAACTCCACGATGTGGTCGGTCTGACACCACCGCAACGGCAGGTCGCATCCCTGTTCCCACGCGCATCCGCTGTGGTTCTTGAAGACCGCCGCCCGTAGCGCGGAGGAGGCCAGTCGACGTCGTTCTCCCACGTACCTGACCACTCCCTCACCGTCGACGAACAACGGGCGGATCGTGGAGCGTGTCAACCATTCACGGAGCACCGATACGGGGAGCACCCGTCCGGTGTCGGTCACGGCCGCCCCGGCGGTGGTATCGCCGGCCAGCACGGTGTCGGGCACCAGTACGTCCAAGCGCACCACGGGTGTTTCGACGCCGGCGCAGTCGTGGTGGGCGTGGGCCACGCCCATCGCGGTGGTGAACGCCTCGTAGGTGCGCTCGGTCCTCGGGGTCACGAGGGCGTCGGGGCCGGTGGGCGGGGGCGGTGTGTAGGAGTCCAGACAGGCCCGTACCAGGGTGGCGTCGGCGGCCGCTCCCCATACCTCGAATCGGAAGGCTCCGTCGTGGGTGGTGGTCAACCGGGCTCCGCGTCCGGCGTGCGCCCAGGCGTGGTCCTCCTCCAGGCGGTCCGGTGCCAGGGAGGCCCGTAGCCGGTTGCCGAGACGGTGGATCCGCGCCACCGACAGCGTCTCGCTGTTCTCCCGGGCGGCGAGGACGGAGGCCTCGATCGTCCTGCGCGCCTCCTCGGGGGAGATCCGTTCGGTGTGGCCGTCGGCGAGGGTCTCTTTGAGGTGGTCGGCGTGGGCGGCGGCCTTGTCCGCCTCTTTGGCGATCGCGATGGCCTCGCCGAGGGACACCTCGCCTCGTTCCAGGGCCTGTTCGGTGTCGGGCAACCGTCCGTGGTGGAGCTGTTGGGCCAGGAGTTCCATTTCCGCGGCCCGACGGGAGGAGATGCCGTAGGCGTGGGTCATCCAGGCGGCCATGGTGCGCTGTCCTCCCACCTCCAGGAGGCATCCTCGTGCCTGTACACCGGCCAGCGCGACCAGGGCGCGGTGCTCGATGGCGTCCATGTGGCGGTGGACGGCGGTGATCAGGTCCAATACCCGGGCCTCGCCCCCGGGGGGCACCGGTCCGCCGAGTGCCCGGTCGACGGCTTCGACGGCGGCGCGCAGCGCGACATCGACCGAGGTGTACCCGGCCGGTTCGTCCACGTGCTCCCTGTTCTCCACCATGACCACACCATACGATCCGCGACCACCCCTCCCCCGGTTTTCCACAAGTGGCCTTATCCGGCCGAGGGCTCCCCCGGTTCTCGGCACCTCATCACAGAGTTCGGTGAACCCGGAGGCGACCTTGTCGCCCTCTCGGGCCTCCAGGGGCGACCGTTGGGCGGTCTCCACCATCGAGATCATGGACTTCGGGTACGGGATGGGATCCGCGAGCCGGGCCCGAGTCGGCCCGGCGGCCTCGCTATGGCGTTCGAGTTCGGTGGCGTGGTACCTCAGCGCCGGCGACGCCGCACGCGGCTCGGGCTCCTCTTCCGGGACGATACGCAGTTCGGGCATGGCAGGCGCTCCGCCAGGGGGTGGGGGGTGGCCGCGGAGCCGGTCTCAACGGACCGGCCTTGCCGACGTGGTTTCGCGGTCACCCTTGGTGGGGGTTTCCGCAGACCGGGTCCGGTCACCCGGTCACGATCTCTCCGGTCGTGCCCACAGCGAATGCCGCCTGCCCACGGACACCCACAGGTCGGCCCGGCGTTTCGGACATGAATCCGCAGATCACGCGGTGAACAGGAATGGGTGGCGTCGAGCGGGACGGGCATGCCGCCGCGGAGACACCTCTGTCCATGTCTGCCGGGTGGCCCCGGCGCCGGAGGGGTGGCTCTCTGTGGCGGGGGTCAGGAACGGAGGGTGTGGGCGAGGGTGCGCAGCCAGGGTTCGCGGAAGGCGGGTTCGGCGGTGAGCACCCGCCGGAACGCGTCGCGGACCTCCGGGTCGCGCCCCCGCTCGTGGAGGGCGACCGCGGCCGACAGGGCGGCGCGGGTCCTCTCGTCGTGGCGTGGGCGGGCGACCTCGGGATCGGCCCAGCGGGTGCGGCGGAACGACGGTTCCGTCTTGGGCTGGACGTTCCCCAGGAAGCCCCACAGCCATCCGGGAATCGACACGTTGCGCACCGCGCGGGGCGGCAGCTCCTCCACCCAGGGGGCGTGCTGCCGCCAGCGCCACGTGTTGGGGCTGGTCTTCTCCCGGGCGACGATCCCCAGGTAGCCGATCCGGCCGCGGATCCGGTTCCGGTCCGCGCGTTCGTCGTCGGCCCAGGCCGTCAGCTCCCGGTGCAGGTTCTCGAACGTGCTCCCCTCGTTGACCAGGTCGCAGAACACGATGGCCCGGCCACCCCCGACGAGCCGGGCCGGGGTGATGCCCTGGGCGGTCAGGTTGACCCGGAGTTGTGCGCGCTCGGTCGGGGTGAGGCTCCCGCCGTCGCATCCGTACAGGGACAGCGGCAGCCGGTGGACGCGGTCGCGGTGCGGGGTGTCGGCGAGGACACCGTGGAGCAGGTCGTACAGGCTGTCCGGGGAACGACCGACGAAGTACAGGTCCCGGTCCGCACTGCGGGCCAGGACCTTGGCCGTGCAATCGACGAGGGCGTCCACGTAGGTCCCGTCCGGCCGCACGGGTTCGGTGAGGGACCCCGTGTGATCGCGTTCCACGTCCCAGCGGAAGGGGAGGTCGGGTTCGGGCATGCCCGTCAGGGAAGCGGAGTCGGGCGCCTCGCGCAAGGGCTTTTCCCGGTGGGCGCGAGGATGGGTCGGTGACCTCTCTCCGTCCGGCCTCGACCGCCACCCTGGTCCTCGTCACCGAGGACGCGCCGATCGCTCCGCCCGCCGTGGCGGTGTCGCCGTCGGTGCCGCCGCCCGTGCCCGAGGGGTCGGTGCGGTTCGCGACGTTCAACACGGCCCTGTCCCGAGGGCGGCCCGGAAGGATGGCGCGGGCGTTGGCGTCCGCGGGGTGGGGGCGGGCGCGGGTGATCGCCGAGACCGTGCAGCGGGTGCGCCCCGACGTGCTGCTGGTGAACGAGTTCGACCACGATCCCACGGGGCGGGCCCTGCGGTCGTTCGCGCGGGGGTATCTGGCGCGGGGGTGGAACGGTGCGGAGGGTGTCGATTACCCGTACGCCTACACGGCTCCGGTGAACACGGGTGTGGCGTCGGGTGTGGATCTCAACGGCGACGGTCGGGTCGTGACGGAGCCGGGGAGCGTCGCCTACGCCGAGGACGCGTTGGGGTTCGGGCGGTTTCCCGGCCAGTACGGGATGGCGGTGTTCTCGCGGTACCCGTTGGACGTGGCGCGGGCGCGCACGTTCCGGTCGTTGCGGTGGGCGGAGATGCCCGGTGCGCTGCTGCCGGTGGACCCGGTGACCGGGGGGCCGTTCTTCTCGCCGGAGGCGCGGGCGGTGGCCCGGTTGTCGTCCAAGAGCCACTGGGACCTGCCGGTGGATCCGGGGTGGGGCCGTCCGGTGCACCTGTTGGCGTCGCATCCGGCGCCGCCGGCGTTCGACGGTCCGGAGCGGCGGAACGTGCTGCGCAATCACGACGAGGTCCGGTTCTGGGTGGATTATCTGACGCCCGGCGCGGACGGCTACATACGGGACGACGCGGGTGTGCGCGGCGGTCTGGAGCCGGGGGCGCCGTTCGTGGTGGCCGGGGATCTCAACGCCGATCCCCGGGAGGGCGCGTCGCCGCCCAAGGCGATCACCCGGTTGTTGGAGCACCCCCGGGTGGTGGATCCGCTGCCCTGCTCCCAGGGTGGCCGGGGCCGGGTGGGGAGCGCGGTGTGCGCCGTGGGGCATGGGGAGGTGTGCGCGGAGGACACGCGGCGGGGGCACCTGAGGGTGGACTACGTGTTGCCGTCGCGGGGTTCGTCGGTGGGTGCTCGGGGTGTGTTCTGGCCCGCTCTGGACGACCCGTTGGTGCGGCTCACGGGTGTCGGGCGTCCGTTCCCGGGGTCGGATCACCGGCTCGTCTGGGTGGATGTGGCGCCGTGACCGGGTGCCCGGCCCCATGGGGAGGGCGGGTGGCCCGTGGGTGCGCGGAACGGTCGGGTCGGGGCGGCTTTCGGGGGCCGGGGTTCGGATGGGGCCCGGGCCGCGCGTCCTCGCCGCGTCGGGACGGTGGCCGCCCGGGCCGTCCGGTCACGGTCGGTGTTGGCGGGCGGCCTC
The DNA here is from genome assembly GCF_028882275.1 of Nocardiopsis sp. N85. Lineage (GTDB taxonomy): Bacteria > Actinomycetota > Actinomycetes > Streptosporangiales > Streptosporangiaceae > Nocardiopsis > Nocardiopsis lambiniae. The sequence goes on along the minus strand of NZ_JARBUT010000001.1, from coordinate 646,962 downwards.
CTCCTCGGCGGCGGCCAGTCCCGCGCTGATGACGCTGTCCATGATGGCGGCGAGCCGGTCGGCGCCCAGGCGGGGAGCGTGTCGGGCCATGCGTTCGACGAGGCGGCGCTCGCGGTCCATGTCGCGGCCGGCGAAGTAGCCGACGGGCTTGAGCCGTTGGACCCGGGCGGCGATGAGGGCGCGCTGTTCGAGGAGTTCGGCGAGTCGGGCGTCGACGTCGTCGATGTGTTCGCGCAGCCGGGCGATCTCGTGGGTGGTGGACGGGGTGGTGGTCTGGTCGTGCACGGTGGCCTCCGGTCGCGTTGGGTGCGGCCGTACGGTGTCCCGCGCGGGGGTGTCGGCCGCCTGGAAAGCGAAAGAGCACCGGGGCGCGATGCCCGAGTGCTCTGTTGCCGACGTTCCCGTTTCCGCCTACGTGTCGACGGCCGACGGGAGCGTCGGCTCGTTAAACACGCGATAGCGGTGGGTCATGTCCGTGATGGTAGCGCGTCCGTGGGGTGTGTGCACGGGGACCCGCCTATTCGGGGATCTCGACGCGCACCATGATGGCGTTCGCCTCGGCGGTGACCTCGCCGTTGACGCGGATGCGGCCGGTGACGAAGACCTTGCGCCGTTCGGTGCGCCGCACTTCGGCGGTGATCTCCAGCGGGTTGAACAGGGGGGTGGGCCTGCGGTAGTCCACTTCGAGTTTGGCGGTGAGGCCGGGTGAGGTGGCCAGGGAGGAGGCGGTGCCGACGGCCTGGTCGAGGAGGGCGGCGATCCAGCCGCCGTGGACGAGTCCGGGCGGGCCCTGGTAGAGGGTGCCGAGGGTGACCTCGCCGCGCACGCCCTCGGCGGTGGGCTGGAGGAAGAGCGGTGGGGCGGCCGGGTTGGTGTCGCCGGCGACGATGTTCGTGATGGTGCCGTGCTCGGCGGTGCCGTCGTCGAGTTCGCGGCGGACCATGGTGCCGATCTGGCGGCGGGCGACGTCGAGGCGGCCGGTGACGTCCTCGATGGTGGCGGCGGCCTCGGCGAGGGTGTCGGTGTCGGCTCCGGTGTTGGCGACCACGTCGATGAGGGTGTGGACGCGGGCCACCAGGTCGCGCAGCTCGGCGGGGATGTCGGCCTGTTCGACGACGGGGAGTCCGAAGGCCCGGGGGTCGGGGCGTTGGGGGGCCGGCTGCGTGTTGACCGTCATGTGTTCCTCGTCGGATCGGCGGGTGGGCTGGTGGTGGGGGGCACCAACGTCAAACCGAATCCTACTCGGTTGTATTCCGGTCGGGCATCGCCCGCACGTGCGCTCCCCGTCACACCGTCGGAGGACGGGGAGCACGCGTCCGCGGGGTCAGGCGAGGTCGCGGACCATGTGACGGTGCGGGATCCCGGCGTCGAGGAACTCCTCACCGTGCGCGGCGTAGCCGAGCCGCTCGTAGAAGCCCAGCGCGTGGGTCTGGGCGTGCAGCTCCACCGCGCGCAGTCCGCGTGCGCGGGCCCGGTCCTCCGCGGCCCGCACCAGGGCGGCCCCCAGGCCGTCGCCGCGCCGCTCCGGCAGGACGGCCATGCGTCCGAGCAGGCCGGTCCCGTCGCCCTGGTCGACGAGTCGAACGGTACCGGCGGGCGCACCGTCGACGAGGGCCAGGAGGTGCTCGGCGGCCGGGTCGCGCTCGTCCCACTCCTCCTCGATGGGCACCTTCTGCTCGGCGACGAAGACGGCGCCCCGGATGACGAACACGGCGGCGCGATCGTGCTCCTCGCGCGCCGGGCGGATCTCGGTAGTGGTCATGCCCGCAGCGTAGTACCGCTCCGGCCGGGTCCGGGCCCCGGCGACTAACCTGGGCGCATGGGCATGCCCAGTGTCGTTCACCCCGCCCCCGAGGATCCGCGCGCCGAGCACGCGCGTTACTGGCGCTTCTCCGGGCTGCCGGGCACCGAGATGCTCACCGCCCGGTTCGTCACCACCACCTTCACCCGGCACACGCACCCCACCTACACCTTCGGGATCATCACCGGCGGCATCGAGGAGTACACCCACCCGGGCGGTACCTCCCGGGTGGGCCCGGGCGGGCTGGCCGTGGTCGCCCCCGACGAGGTGCACACCGGGCACGCGGGCGTCCCCGAGGGCTGGGCCTACCGGGTGTTCTATCCCGAGCCGGAGGTGGTGGTGGACATCGCGCGGGAGCTGGGGTTGCGGGGCACCCCGGCGTTCACCGAGTCGGGCATCGACGCGCCCGACGCGTCCCGGCTCCTGCACGCGGCGCACCTGGCGGCCGAACGCGGCGACCGGCTGGGCTCCTCCTCCCTGGTACGGCGCGGGATCGCGACGCTGCTGCGCTCCCACGGACGCGAACGCCCCCCGGAGGTCCGCGAGCGTTCGGCCCGCCCCGAGGCGGTCCGGGCCCGGGAGATCCTGGCGGCCCGGCTGACCGGCCCGCCCACCCTGGAGGAGTTGGCGGCCGAGGTGGGTCTGAGCCCCTTCGCGCTGTCCCGGGCGTTCTCGGCCGCGTACGGGCTTCCCCCGCACGCCTACCTCAACCAGGTGCGGGTGGACCGCGCCCGCGCCCTGCTGGTGGCCGGCCGCCGGCCGAGCGAGGTGGCCGTGGAGGTGGGGTTCACCGACCAGGCGCACCTCAACCGGCACTTCCGCCGGCACCTCGGGGTGCCGCCGGGCGCCTACCGGCGGGCGCTGTCCGTCCTCTGAGCCGGGCGCAAGAACGTACAAGACGGCTCCCCGCCCCTCTCCTAACGTGGGCGAACGTGAAAGCCATCTCCCTTCTGCGTTCTCCCGCGGTGCGCGACGGCCTCGGGATCGGTGTCGCCGTGGGCGCCGCCGGTCTGGCCTTCGGCACCGCCGCCGTGGCCGCCGGGCTGTCGCCCGCCCAGGCCGTGTTCACCAGTGCGTTCATGTTCACCGGAGCGTCCCAGTTCGCGTTGATCGGTGTGGTCGCCGGCGGCGGCGACCTCGTCGCAGGGATGCTCGGGGCCCTGCTGTTGGGCGCCCGCAACACCCTGTACGGCCTTCGGCTGGCCGATGTGCTGGGGTGGCGGGGCGGTGTGCGGCGCGCGCTGGCCGCGCACGGGGTCATCGACGAGACCACCGCGGCGACGCTGGCCCAACCGGATCGGGCGTCGGCCCGGCTGGCGTTCACGACGACCTTCGTGGTCCTGGGGGCGTCGTGGGTGGTCACCACGCTGGTGGGCGCGTTGGCCACCCGGCGGGTGAGCGACATCGACGCGTGGGGGCTGGACGCGGTCGGCCCGGCGATCTTCCTGGCCCTGCTGTGGCCCCGGTTGCGCGAGGGCGGTGCCCGCGCCCGGCTGATCGCCGGGCTGGGCGCGGGACTGGCGCTCGCGGCCACTCCGGTGCTGCCGCCGGGGGTGCCGGTGCTGCTGGCCGCCTCGGCCGCGCTCATCGCCCTGATCGGTCCGGAATCCCCGGCCGCCGAGACCGCCGACGACACCGAGGAGGTGCGGTCGTGACCCTGTGGATCGCGTTGATCGCCACCGCGGTCGGGTGTTACCTGCTGAAGTACGCGGGGCTGGCCGCGCCCCGCCGGTTGCTCGACAACGTGTGGCTGCGCCGGTTCGCGACCGCCGTGCCGTTGGCGTTGTTGGCGGCGTTGATCGCCGTGGAGGCGCTGCGCGGTGAGGGGCAGACCCTGGCGTGGGACACGGCCCGGATGGGCGGGGTGGGCGCGGCCGTGGCGGCGTTGGCGCTGCGCGCCCCGTTCCTGGTGGTCGTCCTGGTCGCGGCCGGTGTCACCGCCGGGTTGCGGGCCCTGGGGTTGTGAGGCGGCCGGGGGTGTCCGTACCGCTCCCCCGGTGGCACCGACGGCGATTGCGGGTGCGTGCCGTTCGGGCCGGGCCCGTGCGCCGCCCGGTGGCGGCCCTCGCGGCACGGGTCCGCGGACCGTGGGGCCGGGCGGGGCGATCGTGGGGAATCCACCCCCTCCCCGATCGTTCCGTGGTGTGATCGCGGTGGACCGGATCGTGCGGACGGACGGTCGTCCCCGGGTGCGGAAGGCGTTCCTTGACCGGGCTTCGGCGCGCCTGTCAGAGTCGGCGACAGACGCCCGGCCGATCCCGGACGCACCGAGTGGACCTTGCGACGATGGAAGGGACCCCACCCCCATGGCCAGAGCCGATCACCGCACCGCACCCCCCGACCGCACGGCCGCGCAGGCGGTGGTCGACGTCCTGGCCGCGGCCGGCGTCCGCCGCTGCTACACCGTTCCGGGCGAGAGTTTCCTGGAACTCGCCGACGCCATCGACCGCCATCCCGCCATGCGCCTGATCTCCACCCGGCACGAGAACGGCGCCGGGTTCATGGCCGAGGCCGACGCCAAGCTCACCGGTGTCCCGGCGGTGGCGGCGGCCACCCGCGGCCCGGGGGCGGCCAACCTGGCGGTGGGGGTGCACACCGCGATGCAGGACTCCACCCCGATGATCGTGTTCCTGGGCCAGGCCGAGACCGAGCGGCTGGGCCGGGAGGCGTTCCAGGAGGTGGACCTCACCGCGTTCTACGCGCCGATCACCAAGTGGTCCACCACCGTGCACCGGGCCGACCGGTTGGCCGAGGTCACCGCCGAGGCGATCCGGGTGGCCCGGTCCGGGCGTCCGGGGCCGGTCGCCATCGCGGTGCCCGGGGACCTTTTCGGGGCGCCGGTCGCGGCCGGTCGGACGCCCCGGCCGCCGGCTCCGTCGCGTCCGCCGTTGGGCGAGGCGGAACGCGACCGGTTGGCGACGTGGCTGACCCGCGCGGTGCGCCCGGTGATCATCGCGGGCGGGGGCGCCCGGTCGGCGCGCGGGGATCTGGTGCGGGTGGCCGAACGGTTCGGGGCGGGGGTGTACGCCGCGTGGCGGCGGCAGGACGTGTTCCCCAACGATCACCCGCTCTATCTGGGGCATCTGGGGTTGGGGACGCCGCCGGCGACGTTGGCGGCGTTGGAGGAGGCCGACGCGGTCCTGGTCGTGGGGTGCCGGTTGAGCGAGACGACCACCCAGGGGTATCGGCTGCCCGATACGACGCGGGCCCGGGTGGCCCGGATCGACATCGATCCGGGCCGCCCGGGGTCGCACGTCGACCTGTGGTCGTCGGTGGTCGCCGATGCCGGGGCGGCGCTGGGAGAGCTGGCCGAGGCCCCGTTCCAGGCCCCTTACCGGGACTGGAGCACGGCCCGGCGGACGTGGGTGGAGTCGGCGACCGTCCCGGAGGAGACGGAGGCGCACGGGGGTCCGGGGATGCACCCGTGGCAGGTCGTCGCGGGGATGCGGGAGGCGTTGCCGGAGAACGCGATCGTGACCAACGACGCCGGGAACTTCGCGTCGTTCCTCCACCGGGGTTGGTGGTTCCGCCATCCGGGCACCCAGTTGGCGCCCACCAGCGGGGCGATGGGGTACGCGGTGCCGGCGGCGGTGGCCGCGAAGGTCGCGGCGCCGGAGCGCACCGTGGTGGCGGTGGCCGGTGACGGCGGCGCGCTCATGACCGGCCAGGAGGTGGAGACGGCGGTGCGCGAGGGCGCGGCGATCACGATCGTGGTGTTCCAGAACGGTCTGTACGGCACGATCGCCATGCACCAGGCGCGTGAGATGGGGCGGTTGGCGGGCACCCGGATCGGTGGGCCGTTGGACCTGGCGGGGTGGGCCCGTGCCCTGGGGGCCCGGGGGGCGACCGTGCGCACCAGGGAGGAGCTGGTGAAGGCCTTGGGGGAGGCGGTGGGAGCCGATCTGCCGACCCTCGTGGACGTGCGCACGGACCCGGAGGTGATCAGCCCGGTGGCCACCCTGTCCGAGCTGTTGGAGGCCCCTCGTTGACCGGCGCCCGGGCGCGGTGTCCCCGCCGCGTCCGGGTGGTCCGTTCCGGTGTGCGTGGTCAGCAGACGGGGACGGGGCGGGTGTCGTAGGCGGAGGCCGCGTCGCGCAGGGCGCGGACGGCCGCGCGGATGGCGGGGCGGCGGGAGGCGTCGGTGCGCCAGAACGCGTACACCTGGCGGACGAGGGCGGGCTGGACCGGGACGAGGCGCACCCCGTCCGGTAGGGGTCCGCGGCCGAGGCGGGGCATGACGGCGGCTCCGATTCCGGCGGCGATGAGGGCGAGTTTGGTCTGGTGTTCTTCGACGTTGTGGATGACGCGGGGTTCGCCGCCGCGTGAGCGGATCATGTCGTAGAGCCAGTCGTTGCAGATCGACCCTCGCGACCAGCTGATCCAGGGCAGGTCGAGGATCTCGTCGATCTCCAGGATCTCCCGGTGGGCGAGGGGGTGGTCGGCGGGCAGGGCGATGTCGCCGACGTCCTCCATGAGCGGGGCGCGGCTCATGCCGTCGGGCAGGGTGAGGGGGGAGCCCCTCCAGTCGATGACCATGCAGAGGTCGACCTCGCCGCGGGCGATGGACTGCTGGCTTTCGCGGGGTTCCTCTTCGAAGAGTTCGACCCGCAACCGGGGGTGGGCCTCGCGCAGGGAGTTGAGGGCCTGGGGGAGGATGCCGCGCACGGCGGTGGGAGTGGCGGACAGGCGCAGGTGTCCGGTGACGTCGTCGCGGTGCGCTTCCAGTTCGGCTTCGGCGCGTTGGACCATGGACAGGATGCGGGCGGCGTGTTCGACGAGGAGTTCGGCGGCGTCGGTGAGGCGCACCCCCCGGCCGTTGCGCTCGACGAGGGACTGGCCGACCTCGCGTTCGAGTTTGGCGAGTTGCTGGGAGACGGCCGAGTTGGTGACGTGGAGGGCCTCGGCCGCTGCGCTGAGCGAACCGTGTGCCGCGATGGCGTGGAGGACACGGAGGCGGTCGACACTGAGCATGTAAGCGACACTAACTCACGCGTTAAGAAATGCGAAGTAGACCTAACACATCGGATCACGGTACAACCGTTCCATGTCCGTACTCTCCCCGTCCGAGGCCTCACCCGTCGACACCCGCCGCCCGTTGGCCGACTGGCGGTCGAAGTTCGCGCTCCTGGCCCTGATCTGGGGCATGAGCTTCGTGTTCATCAAGGTGGCCGCCGAGTCGTTGGCGCCGATGCAGGTGTCCCTGGGCCGTATCGTCGCCGGCGCCCTGCCGCTCCTGGTGGTCATGCTGCTGCGCGGCGGCCGGTGGCCCGCCTCGCCCCGTCTGTGGGCGCACATGGCCGTCGCCGCGCTCCTGCTCAACACGATCCCCTTCACCCTGTTCGGGTACGCGGGGCAGCTCATCCCCTCGGCGGTGATGGGCATCGTCAACGCCGCGACGCCGCTGTTCGGGGTGGCCTTCTCGATGGTGCTGCTGGCCGACGAGCGGCGCCCGGACCGGGACCGGGTGCTGGGTCTGGCGGTCGGGTTCCTGGGTGTGCTGGTGGTGTTCGGGGTGTGGAACTCCCTGGGAGAGGTGAGTGTGAGCGACCGCGACGCCATGATCGGGATGGCCTTCGTGGTGGCCGCGACCGCCTGCTACGGGATCGGCACCCCGTACCTGCGCCGGTTCGTGGCGGGCAGTTCCCACAGCGCGCTGGAGCTGAGCACCCTGCAACTGCTGCTGGCCGCCGTCCCCCTGGCGGTGCTGGTGCCCTTGACCACCGACGTTCCCACCGGTGTGACCTGGCAGGTCGTGGCGTCGGTGGTGGTGCTGGGGGTGTTGGGCACGGGGGTGGCCTACATCCTCCAGTACTCGGTGGTGCGGGAGGCGGGTGCGACGGTGGCCACCACGGTGACCTACGTGGTGCCGGTCATCTCGATCGCCGCCGGGATCACGCTGATGGGCGAGTCCCTGTCCTGGAACCAGCCCTTGGGCGCGGTGGTCATCATCGTCGGCGCGGCCCTGTGCCAGGGGATGATCCGTACCCGGCCCGTCCGGCCGCCCTCGGCCTGACCGGGGCCGGGCCGGGAACGACGCGGGGCCCCGATCCGCCGCCGGACCGTTCGCGGTCGCGGTGCGGGTCGGGGCCCCGGTGTGTGCGGGAGGTCCGGTGCGTGCGGGAGGTTCAGTCCTCGCGCAGGATCTCCATGGCGCGCTCCAGGTCCTGCGGGTAGGGGCTGGAGTACTCGACGGGACGGTGCTCGGTGGGGTGATCGAACCCGAGCCGTACCGCGTGCAGCCACTGGCGTCGCACGCCCAGGCGTTCGGCGATGGTGGGGTCGGCCCCGTAGAGCGCGTCGCCCACGCACGGGTGGCGCAGCGCCGACATGTGCACCCGGATCTGGTGGGTGCGTCCGGTCTCCAGCCTGATCTCCAGGAGGCTGGCGGCCCGGAACGCCTCCTGGGTGTCGTAGTGGGTGACCGAGGGGCGTCCGCCCGCCACCACGGCCCAGCGGCCGTCACCGGCGGGGTGCCGGTCGATGGGGGCGTCGACGGTGCCGCGCAGCGGGTCCGGGTGCCCTTGGACCAGGGTGTGGTAGCGCTTGTCGACCCTGCGCTCCTTGAAGGCGCGCTTGAGGACGCTGTAGGCGATCTCGCTCTTGGCCACCACCATCAGCCCGGTGGTGTTGGCGTCCAGTCGGTGCACGATGCCCTGGCGTTCGGCGGCACCGCTGGTGGCCACCTGCACGCCGGCGGCCAGCAGGCCCTCGAGGACGCTGGGGCCGGTCCATCCGACCGTGGGGTGGGCGACCACCCCGACGGGTTTGTCGACCACGAGGATGTCGGCGTCCTCGTGCACGATCCGCATGCCCGGCACGGCCTCGGGGCGGGGCACGGGCGCGGTGGGCGGCGGCGGGAGGGTGATCTCCAGCCAGGCGCCGGCGTGGACCCGGTCGGACTTGGCCGCCTCGGCGCCGTCCACCAGGACGCTGCCGTCGACGATGAGTTCGGCGGCGCGGGTACGGGACAGCCCGAACAGCCGGGCGATCGCCGCGTCGAGTCGGTCGCCCTCCAGGCCGTCGGGCACGGGCAGGCTGCGGGTGTCGCTCACTGGCCCTTCCCTTCGGTCGTGTCGTCACCGGGGGCGGTGTCGCCCTCGGCGTCGTCGGTGGTGGCGACGGTCGCCTCGGTCTTGTCGGACGCCCAGGTGCCGTCGGGGTCGAGTCCCTTGAAGGTCAGCGCGACGACCAGGATCGCCCCGACCACCACGCAGGAGTCGGCGACGTTGAAGACCGGGAAGCTCATCACCTTGACGAAGTCGACGACGGCGCCGTGGAACGGTTCGGGCTCGCGGAAGATCCGGTCCAGCAGGTTGCCGGCGGCCCCGCCCATCATCAGGCCGAGGGAGGCCGCCCACCAGGCGCTGCGCACGCGCAGGCCGTAGCAGGCGATCGCGATCACCACGACGGTGGCGATGGTGGAGAACACCCAGGTGTGGTCGGTGCCCATGGAGAAGGCGGCACCGGTGTTGTACACCAGGGTGAACTGCACGACGCTGCCGATGACGTCGAGTCGTTCACCCTCGTGGAAGGTCGCCAGGACCCATTCCTTGGTGAGGAGGTCGACACCGATGGCGGTGAGCGCGATGAGCACCAGCATCGGATAGCGGCGCGGGGGGATCCCCGTCTTGCGGTTCGTGGTCATGTTGCTGTCCCCGGAGGGCTCTACCTCAGTCAGCGGCGCTCCTCGCGCTGTTTGCAGGTGACGCACAGGGTGGCCCGGGGGAACGCCTGAAGGCGCGCCTTGCCGGTGGGCCGACCGCATGACTCACAGATCCCGTAGGTCCCCGCGTGCATCCGTTCGATCGCCCGCTCGCTCGCGGCGAGCAGGTCACGAGTATTGTAGGCCAACGCCAGCTCGTGTTCGCGTTCGAAGGCCTTGGCCCCGGTGTCGGCGGGATCGTCCCCCGCCCCCTCGACGGGGTCGGTGAGCCGTTCGGCGACCTGTCGCTCGACCTGGCGTATCTCCTCGCGCGCCGTGGCGATGTCGTTCTCCAGTCGGTCCCGGACCCGGACCAGTTCCTCCGACGTCCAGGGGTCCTCCCCCGGCAGCACCGGCATATCCGCCGCCTCGGTGGCTTTCATCGCGTTGCCTCCCCCGACCGTGCGGCACCCGCCCGAACCCCGCCGACCTGCGGGATCACCCCCGTGGGCGGAGCCGCGAGTGGTGCGGGGAAGCCTAGGCGAGCACCGGCCCCTTGGCAACGACCGGGCCCGGTGACGGGCCCCGCGCGGGTCCGGGATGTCGGTGACCGCGCCGGTGTCCTCCCACCCGGTGGGGCGGGTAAGCGGCGGGCGCGGGCGTCGGCGCGCACCACCCGGGGGGCGGGTAAGCGGCGGGCGCGGGCGTCGGCGCGCACCACCCGGGGGGCGGCGCGGGCGGCCTCGCGTGGGCGCACGCCCTCCCGGGCCGGGTTCCGACCCGGTGGGGGCTATTCGGCGGCGGCGAAGCCGCCGTAGTCCTCGGCGAGGGCGGCCAGGTGCGGTTCGTCGAACACCGCCGGGCCGCCGTGCGGGCCCGTGTGCACCTCGATGACCCAGTCGGCGTCCTCGGCGTCGTCCTCCCCGGCCAGCATGTCCCGGTGGACCAGGCACGGTTCGTAGCCCTGCTCGACCAACTGTTCGGCCAGTTCCTCGGCGTCGTCCCGATCCGACAGCGTCACCAGGACGGTGCCGCGCACGTTCTCGGCCATGGCGTCGCTCCTTCGAGAAAAGCGCGAGGTTCCGCCCCGCACTGCGTTATCCTGGGCCCGGGTGTCGATGGGGACGAGTAGTGCCGGCCCCGACCGGACGGACACAGCTTAGAAGCGCGGTCCCGTCCAAGCGACCCGGGGGCGGTGGGAGCCCGGGGGCACGACCGGCACGAAGATCACCCCGGAGCCGTCGGAAGAACGGGACGCCGCGCGTCCCCGGTAGACCCGACAAGCACAACGAAGAGGGAACCGCCCCGGCCGCCGTCGCGCGGACGGAACACGGTCTCCAAGGAGGGTGGTACCGCGGGGCCCCTGGCCTCGTCCCTCCGTCAGGAACTCCCCTGATGGAAAGGTACGACGGTGGCCAACGACTCCCGGCCGGACGCATCCCGCGCACTACCCCAGCTGCCCGCGCAGATCGACCTGCCCGCGATGGAGCGCGAGATCCTCGACCGTTGGTCGAAGGAGAACGTCTTCCAGCGCTCCCTCGACCAGACCCGCGGCGGCCCGAACTGGGTGTTCTACGAGGGCCCGCCCACCGCCAACGGGCAGCCCGGCGTGCACCACGTCGAGGCTCGCGCGTTCAAGGACGTCTTCCCGCGTTTTCGCACCATGCGCGGCTACCACGTGGACCGCAAGGCCGGCTGGGACTGCCACGGCCTGCCCGTCGAGGTGGCCGTGGAGAAGGAACTCGGCCTGTCCGGCAAGAAGGACATCGAGTCCTTCGGCATCGCCGAGTTCAACGCCCGCTGCCGCGAGTCCGTGCTGCGCAACGTCGACGCGTTCACCGCGATGACCGAGCGCATGGGCTACTGGGTGAACATGGACGACGCCTACCGCACCATGGACCCGCAGTACGTGGAGTCGGTGTGGTGGGCGCTGAAGCGGATCTGGGAGAAGGACCTGCTGGTCCGCGACTTCCGGATCAGCCCCTACTGCCCGCGTTGCGGCACCACCCTGTCCGACCACGAGCTGGCCCAGGGGTACGAGACCGTCACCGACCCGTCGGTGTACGTGCGTTTCCCGGTGACGTCGGGGCCGCTGGCCGCCCCCGAGCACCCGACCGCGCTGTTGGTGTGGACGACCACCCCGTGGACGTTGGTGTCCAACACCGCCGTGGCGGTCCACCCCGACGTGGAGTACGTGGTGGCCACCGACGGGAACGAGCGTCTGGTCGTGGCCCGTCCGCTGTTCGAGAAGGTCCTCGGGGAGGGCTGGGAACTCACCGGGGAGTCCTTCGAGGGCGATGAGATGGAGCGCTGGACCTACCGGCGCCCGTTCGACCTGGTGCCCTTCGACGAGCCCGCGCACTACGTGGTGCTCGCCGACTACGTGACCGTCGAGGACGGCACCGGTCTGGTCCACCAGGCGCCCGCGTTCGGTGCCGACGACATGGCGGTGGCCCGCGCCTACGGGCTGCCGATGGTCAACCCGGTGCGCCCCGACGGCGCCTTCGAGGAGGACCTGGACCTGGTCGGCGGGGTGTTCTTCAAGGAGGCCGACAGGACGCTGACGCGGGACCTGAAGGACCGGGGTCTGCTGTTCCGGCACCTGAGCTACGAGCACTCCTACCCGCACTGCTGGCGCTGCCACACGGCGCTGCTGTACTACGCGGTGCCGTCCTGGTACATCCGCACCACCGCCGTCAAGGACGAGCTGATCGCGCAGAACCAGGCGACGAACTGGGTGCCCGAGAACGTCAAGGAGGGCCGCTTCGGGGAGTGGCTGCGGGGCAACGTCGACTGGGCGTTGTCGCGCAACCGCTACTGGGGCACCCCGCTGCCGATCTGGGAGTTCCCCGACGGGCGGCGGATCTGCGTGGGTTCGCTCGCGGAGCTGAGCGAGCTGAGCGGGCAGGACCTGTCGAACCTGGACCCGCATCGCCCCTACGTGGACGACATCGTCATCCCCGACCCGGACGCCGACCCGTCCCTCCCCGAAGAGGAGCGGGTGGCGCGGCGCGTACCCGAGGTCATCGACGCCTGGTTCGACTCGGGGTCGATGCCGTTCGCGCAGTGGGGCGCGCCGCACGTCGACGAGGAGGTGTTCCGGGAGAACTTCCCGGCGCAGTACATCTCCGAGGCGATCGACCAGACCCGCGGCTGGTTCTACTCGCTGCTGGCGGTCAACACGATGGTGCACGACCGCAACGCGTTCGAGAACGTCGTGGTGCTCGGTCACATCCTCGCCGAGGACGGCCGCAAGATGAGCAAGCACCTGGGCAACGTCATGGAGCCCATCCCGGTGATGGACCGGCACGGCGCCGACGCGCTGCGGTGGTTCATGCTGGCCAGTGGTTCGCCGTGGACCGCCCGCCGGGTGGGGCACGCCGCCTTGGAGGAGATCGTCCGCAAGGTGCTGCTGACCTACTACAGCACCGTGTCGTTCTTCACCCTGTACGCGAACGCCGGCGAGGGCTGGGACCACACCCGGCTGGCGGACGCGCCGGCGCCGCAGGACCGGCCGCTGTTGGACCGGTGGCTGTTGTCGGAGCTGAACGAGGTCGTCCGCGACGTCACGGCGGCGATGGACGCCTTCGACACCACCGCGGCGGGCCGTCGCCTGACCGCGTTCGTGGACGACGTCTCCAACTGGTACGTGCGCCGGTCGCGGCGCCGTTTCTGGGGCGGGGCGGACACTCCGGAGGGCGCGGCGGCGTTCGCGACGCTGTTCGAGGCGTTGGAGACGGTGACGCTGTTGATGGCGCCGGTCGTGCCGTTCCTGACCGACCACGTGTGGTCGGCGCTGCGGCGGCCGGGGGCTCCGGAGTCGGTGCACCTGGCGTCGTGGCCGCAGGTGCGCGAGGACCTGATCGACCCGGCCCTGTCGGAGCACATGGGGTTGACCCGTCGGCTGGTGGAGCTGGGCCGTTCGGCGCGGGTGGACTCGGCGGTGCGCACCCGTCAGCCGCTGGCGCGCGCCCTGGTGGGCGCCTCGGGTTTCGGGGACCTGCCGGAGCAGTTGCGCGACCAGGTCGCCGACGAGCTGAACGTGGCGTCGCTGGACTCGCTGTCGTCGGTCGGAGGTGACCTGGTGGACTACCTGGTCAAGCCGAACTTCCGGGCGCTGGGCAAGCGGTTCGCGAAGCGGACGCCGCTGGTCGCGAAGGCGATCCAGGTGGCCGACCCGGCGGAGCTGGTGCGCCAGGTGCGCGAGACCGGCTGGGCGCGGGTCCGGGTCGAGGACGAGCCGGTGGAGGTCAACGCCGACGAGGTGCTGGTCACCGAGCAGCCGCGTGAGGGCTGGGCGGTCGCCTCGGAGTCGGGTGAGACGGTGGCGCTGGACCTGGAGCTGACGTCGGAGCTGCGTCGGGCGGGTCTGGCCCGGGAGATGGTCCGGATGCTCCAGGAGGCCCGCAAGCAGAGCGGCCTGGACGTGTCGGACCGCATCCACGTGTGGTGGACGGCCACCGACGAGGTCACGTCGCGGGCGCTCGCAGAGCACGGTGGGACCATCGCCGGCGAGGTGCTGGCGGACGCCTTCAAGGCGGGTGAGGTCGGTGCGGATCTGCACCGCACCTCATCGGAGGAGTTCGGCGTGGCCTTCGGCTTCCGCAAGGCCTGATCGACGGCGACGGGCGCCGCCCCCTCGGGGGGCGGCGCCCGTCCGTGTTCCCCGTACCGGGGGTGTCAGGGGCGTTCGCGGGTGAAGGCGGCGGTGGCGTCGGGGTCCTCGTCGTCCTCGGCGGGCGTGCGATAGGAGAACACGGAGGTCTCCTCGGTGTCCTCCTTCCGCTGCGGGATGTTGTAGGAGAAGCGTTTCCCCTTCGGCGGTTCCTCGTCGTCCGTCGCGGAGGCGCCGTCGTCGGTCGTTTCCTCTTCGTCGGTCCGGGTGACCTCGGCCCGCTCCTGGTCCGGGTCCGTGAGGGCCTCGCCCGTGCTCGGAGGGTCCTCGCCCATCCTCACGGTGGGCTCGTCCGCGTTGGCCCCGTTCTCGCCCCGCCGGCCCTGGTCCGGGTTCGGCTCGTCCGGGTCCGGCTCGTCCGCCTCCTCCGGCTGCGGCGCCATGGGGTCCCCGTCGGGCTCCTCGTCCGTCTCGGGGGCCGCCTCGGGGGCGGTGTCGTCGGTCATGGCGGGCCCGGTCGTCTCGGGGGCGTCCTCGTCCCGGGTCGGACGGACCTCGTCCGTGTCGGTGGAGGAGACGACGGTCGCGGGAGGGTCGTCATCGGTGACGGTCGCGGCGGGCTCGTCCCTCTCGTGGAGGTCGGCGGCCGCGACGGCGTCCTCCCGGTCGTCGTCACTCGCGGGGGCGGGGGTGTGGGGGGACTCGGCGGGATCGTCGTCGTAGGCCTCGGCGAGCCAGGCCGGCATGTCGCGGTCGGCGGCGGAGGGCGCGGGGTCGTCCTCGGGCTCCCGCGGTTCCTGTGGCTCGGGCGACCGGTCCGCGCTGGGCTCGTCGGTGAGGGGGGCGGCCGCGCGATCGTCGTGCGCGGCGGTTCGCGGTACCTCGACCGGTTCGGGGGCCGTGGTGGGGCCGGAGAACCAGGAGGGCGATGCGGTTTCCGCAGGGGTCTCGACGCGGGAGTCGGGCTCGACCGCGGAGGGGAACGAAGCGGGGGCGGGGGCGGGGGCCGTCGTGTCCGGTTCCGGCCATTCGCGGGCCGTGGGCGTCTGCCAACGGGGAAGGTCGTACTCCGGTTCCCCCGGGCCGGAGTCCTCCGCCGTCGTGCTCCAGGCCGGGGCCTCCCGCACCGGCTCGGGAGCCGGTGCGGGCACACGCTCGGAGTGTTCCGGCGTGACGTGCGAGGCCGTGGGAACGGACGACTTCCCCAAACCGTCCGTTCGATCCGTTCTCTTCCTCCCCTGGGCGAGAATCGCCCCCACCAGCAGGAGGGCGCTCACGCCAGCCAACCCCAGGGCGATGTACACCAGGGTGGTCTCGGCGAACACCAGGGCTGCCACGATGACGACGATGGCCGCCAGCACCGCGACGGATGCGAGGACGCTGAGGATCACGGGTCGACCAGGACCTTTACACGTTGCCGGAATCTTCAGTTGTGGAGCCTACCGCCGACCGGGGTCAGCGGCGGTCGTGCGGGGCCTCGCCCGGGTGGAAACCACCGTGCTGGACGGGCTCGGGCTGACCGAACGGGTTGCCCGCGGGACCGTGCTGGAGCGCCGGGGTCGGGCCGGTCGGCGGGGCCATCGTCTGGAAGCCGCCGGTGGTGTTCGGGTTCTGCTCGATGCCGGCGCCCTCCTCCAGCTCGCGCAGCTGACGCTCGAAGTAGTCCTTCAGACGGCTGCGGTACTCGCGCTCGAAGTCCTTGAGCACGTTGACCTTGTGCTCCAGCTCCTCGCGCTGCTGGACGAGGCTGCCCATGACCTGACGGTGACGCTCCTGGGCGTCCCGGTCCAGGTTCTCGGAGCGGACGCGGGCCTCACCGATGATCTGCTCGGCCTGGCGGCGGGCCTTGCCGAGGATGTCCTCGGACTCGTGGCGGGCGCGGCCGAGGGTCTCGTCGGCCTCACGGCGGGCGTCGGAGATCGCCTGGTCGGCGGTCTGCTGGGCGAGGGCCAGGACGCGGGCGGCCGTGTCCATGTTCTCCTCGCCGCCCATGCTCATGTGCATGGGAGCGGGCGCCTGGGGCTGCGGCTCGACGACGGCCTGCGGGACCTGGACGGGCTCGGGGCGAGGCGGCTCGGGCTGCTCCTGGGGCTGCTGGAAGTCCTGCATCCCGGCGTTGGGCACCTTGCCGCGCAGGCACTCGGCGAGCTTGCCGCGCAGTTCCTCGTTCTCCTGGATCAGTCGGTCCAGCTCGGACTCGACCTCGTCGAGAAAGGCGTCGACCTCTTCTTCGTCGTACCCCGGTCGGAGCCGGGTCGTGCTGAACTGCTTGTTCCGCACATCAGCGGGTGTCAGCGGCATCTTCGTCTCCTTGGCGCGCTTGGAGTCCATCCGTAGGGACGCTACCTGATCGTGACCTTACGGCAATCCGGATCATGACCAAGACCACATAACGGAATCGGGGTCGATTTTTTTCGCCCTGCTCCTGGTGCTATGCGACCGAGACCGCCAATCCTTGAAGGAGGCGCATCACGATGGTCAGACCGATGAACAGCACCAGGACGCTCAGGTCGAGCGCGATACTGCCCAGCCGGATCGGCTTGATGAACTTCCGCAGGAACCTCAACGGCGGGTCGGTGAGCGTGTACACGATCTCGGCGATCACGAGCAGGAACCCCGTGGGGCGCCACGTCCGGGAGAAGGACTGCACCATCTCCAGAACGACACGCGCGAGCAGCACGAACACGTACAGCTGGAGCGCGATGATCAGCACGAATAGGACGGGATACACGGTCTAATCGACCCAATCTCTGGACGGATGTGATGGTCTAGCTCTGATTGAAGAACCCTCGCTCGGCGATCCGCGCCTTGTCTTCCGCGGTCACCTCGACGTTGGCCGGGGACAGTAGGAACACCTTGTTGGTCACGCGCTCGATACTGCCATGCAGACCGAAGATCAGACCAGCCGCGAAGTCGACCAGCCGCTTGGCGTCGCTGTCGACCATCTCGGTCAGGTTCATGATCACCGGCGTGCCCTCCCGGAAGTGCTCTCCGATCGTACGCGCCTCGTTGTAGGTACGCGGATGGAGCGTGGTGATCCTCGCGAGGTCGGCGGTGGAAGAGGTCGTCGTGGTGCCACCGCGTCGCTCACCCGTACCCGAGTGGTCGCCGGTGTCGCTCACTTCGTCGCCCCGTGTTCCCTCGCCGCGCGGAGTGTCCACACCGCGCTCGCGGTGTTCCTCCACGCCCTCGTCGAAATCGTCGAACTCATCATATTCGTCCGCATAGCGGTGATCGTAACGGTCGTCCTCCACGAGGCCGAGGTAGACCGCCATCTTGCGCATCGCGCCGGCCATCTCATGTCCTCCGTCGTCCCCGCGGCCTTCACCGCAGCCGACTCCTCCGTACGGTCCCGTCTCCCCTTCTCAACGGGGTGGGACGCCCTTTCGGGCGAACTCCACAGACGGGTTCCAAGGTCTATGTGGGGACATTACCCCACGATCGGTCCCCGGTCGCCGAGCAACGCCGTACCGAGGCGCAGGTGTGTCGCGCCTCGCTCGATCGCGGCTTCGAGGTCCCCGCTCATGCCCGCGGAGATCACCGTCGCCAGAGGATAACGATCACGGATCCGACACGCGACCTCATAAAGGCGACCGAACGCCTCGTGGGGATCACCCTCACGCGGCGCGACCGCCATCACCCCGCCCAGGGTGAGGGCGTCGTGCTCATCGATCCGGGCCGCCAGGTCGAGGGCGTCGGCGGGGTCGACCCCGCCCCGGGGCCCGAGCACTCCCGCCTGGGACCCGTCGTCGAGGTCGACCTGCACCAGGCAGGTGAGGCGTCGGCCGGCGGACGCGGCCCGGTCCCCCAGGGCCCGGGCGAGCCTGTCCCGGTCGACCGAGTGGACGACGTCGGCGTAGGAGGCCACCGACTTGGCCTTGTTGGTCTGCAACTGGCCGACGAAGTGCCAGGTGAGGTCGAGGTCGGCGGTGGCGGCGGCCTTGGGCGCCGCCTCCTGGTCGCGGTTCTCGCCGACGTCGGTGACGCCGAGGGAGGCCAGGATGCGCACGTCCTCGGCCGGGCGGGTCTTGGTGACGGCGATCAGGGACACCTCGGAGGGGTTTCGGTCGGCCTTGTGGCAGGCCTCTTCGATGCGGGTGCGGGCGGCCGCGAGGTTGGCCTTGATCCGCTCTACGCGGGCCGGGTCGTGTGACACGTTGTCCTTACTCCTGTGGGCGCGGGTCCGTCCGGGGTCGTCGGTGGTCCCTCAGACGCGCCAGATGAACGAGGCGAATCGGCCGGTGGGCGCACCGCCCCGGTGGGAGAACAGCTCGGGGCTCTCCAGGGTGCAGCGGCCGTCGGCGCGGATGTCGGTGACGCCGGCCCGACGCAGCTGGGCGGTGACGGCGGCGACCATGTCCACCCCGGTGGTGCCCCGCCGGGTGGTGGAGGCGGCCTCGGGTGTGTGGCGGGCGGTCTCGGCCTGGAGTTCCGGCGGCACCTCGTAGCAGGAGCCGCAGATGGCGGGTCCCAGGAAGACGGTGATGTGCTCGGGGCGGGCGCCGTGGTCGACCATCGTCGCGACGAGGTTGCCGGCGATCCCGTGGGCGGTGCCCGAGCGGCCCGAGTGGGCGGCGCCCAGGACACCCCTCTCCCCGTCCGCCGCCAGGACGGGCAGGCAGTCGGCGGCCAGGGAGGCCAGGACCAGATCGGATCGGGTGGTGACGACCCCGTCACAGGTACCGACGCCGCCGGGGACCTTCGCGACGAGGACGTCCGCGCTGTGCACCTGGTTCATCCAGACGATCCGGTCGACCGGAAAGCCCAGGTCCTCGGCGGCGAGGCGCCGGTTGGCCAGGACCGTCTCCCGATCGTCGCCCGTGCCCAGGCCGAGGTTGAGCGAGTCGTAGGGCGGGACGCCGGTCCCGCCGTGGCGTTCGGTGACGGCGGCACGGACCCCGTGCCCGAGGTCGGCGATGGTGACCATCCGGCTGCCCGCTGTCCTTCCCTCTGCCCGGGCGGCACGGTCGGCGTCGGACGCCCGGGGCGGCGACGGCCCCGTCCGCTCGGGTCGGGGCCGCTGACACGTCGATGGTACCGGGGTGTCGATCCGCTACTTCAGGAAGTCGGGGACGTCCAGGTCGTCGGGCTCTTCGAAGACGACCCGGCGGCGGGGCGTGGGGACGTCGGCGCGCCGTTCGGCGACCGACTCCGAGACCACGTGGATAGAGCGGGACTGCTCGTCCTCCCGGGCGGCCGGCTCCTCACGGTCCCGGGTCTCCTCCTGACCGGTGTGGTCGGCGTAGGAGGAATCGGCGTAGGAGGTGCCGTAGGACGGAGCCTGCGGCTCGGGCTGCTCCACCGGGTCCTGGCCCTGGGGTTCGGGGTCGACCGCCGGCTGTTCGAACGGTTCGGGCGCCGCCGGGGGCGGGTCCTGCCGTACGGGGCGCTGGGAGAGCGGCGGGGTCTGCGGACGGGCCGGTTCGGGCGTGGTCTGACGACCGCCCGACCACGGCAGGTTCTCGGCCGACGCCCCGTTCGCGCCCGTGGTGGCGGGCGCGGACGGCGCCCCCTCCCCACCGGACGCGCTGCCCGCCGTGGGGGCGACGGCCTTAGGAGGGTCCGCCGGCTCGTGCCTGTGCAGGGACGGACCGGTGACCTCGGGTTCGTCGAAGCCCGCGGCGATGACGGTCACACGGACCTCGTCGCCCAGGGCGTCGTCGATGACCGCGCCGAAGATGATGTTGGCGTCGGGCGCCGCCGAGTTGGAGACGAGCTGGGCCGCCTCGTTGATCTCGAACAGGCCCAGGTCGGAGCCGCCCTGGATGGACAGCAGGACGCCGTGGGCGCCGTCGATGCTGGCCTCCAGGAGCGGGGAGGAGATCGCCATCTCCGCCGCCGCGACGGCCCGGTCGTCCCCGCGTGCGGAGCCGATGCCCATGAGCGCGGATCCGGCCCCGGACATGACCGACTTGACGTCGGCGAAGTCGAGGTTGATCAGGCCCGGTGTGGTGATCAGGTCGGTGATGCCCTGGACACCGGAGAGCAGGACCTGGTCGGCGGCCTTGAAGGCGTCCAGGACGCTGACCTGCCGGTCGGAGATGGAGAGCAGCCGGTCGTTGGGGATCACGATGAGCGTGTCCACCTCCTCGCGGAGCATCGCGATCCCCGACTCGGCCTGGGTCGCCCGGCGCTTGCCCTCGAAACCGAAGGGGCGGGTGACCACACCGATGGTGAGTGCTCCCAGGGATCGGGCGATGTTGGCGACCACGGGCGCGCCGCCCGTACCGGTCCCGCCACCCTCACCGGCGGTGACGAAGACCATGTCGGCCCCCTTGAGGACCTCTTCGATCTCCTCGCGGTGATCTTCGGCGGCCTTGCGGCCGACATCGGGGTTGGCTCCGGCTCCCAGTCCGCGCGTGAGTTCACGACCGACGTCCAGTTTGACGTCCGCGTCACTCATCAGCAGCGCTTGGGCGTCGGTATTGATCGCGATGAACTCGACGCCCTTGAGCCCCTCTTCGATCATTCGGTTGACGGCGTTGACACCGCCGCCGCCGATACCGACGACTTTGATGACCGCGAGGTAGTTCTGCGGTGCTGCCACGACGAGGGGCCTTTCCGCTCGCATACGCCGTTCCCGTCCGCTCGACGGCGGGGCCGTCGGGCCGGAGGGTCCGGCATCCGGTTCTACAGTGTGCGTTTCGGGTACCCCGACAAGGCGTCCGCGGACGCCGGGACGGGGGACCCGGGGCCGTGTGGACCGCGGGGTGCCGACCCGGGGTGGGCCGACGCCTCCCTCGGCTCGGCGGGAGGAAATACGATTCCCGCGTACCCCGAAAAGCGTGTTCTGTACTTTGTTGACGATGATCGTGACTCTCGACACTAAGCCGACCGTCCACCACCGGCAACCGATGACGACTTCAGCCTAACGTCGTATAACACGAGGAAGCGATGTGCCGACCCGGCGCGTCGCGTCTGGAATGTCCCCGCGTCGTGTCCGTGGCCCCCTCTGTGCGCCCTTCGGCCCCCGATCGGGAGGGTCCGGATCCGACTTCCGGGGACTTTGCCGTCTTTTCCCCACTTCTGGTCGCCGCTTCACCGGACGATGGCCAGGTCGGGGGTGGAGACGTCGTAGACGGTCTCCTCCCCCGGCGGGTGTTCGCGCATGAGCACGCGCAGGACGTCGCTCTTGTCCTCGGCGCCCTGGGCGGTCCCCCACTCGATCACGGAGCCCTCGGTGACCTCGATCCGGATGTTCTCCGTGTCGGTGGCGTCGATGAGCCGGATCCGGGCGAGGAAGGAGTCGGGGGCGCTTTCGACGATGTCGGCGGCGGCCCGGACGGCCTCGTTCCCCTCCACCTCTCCGGTCACCCGCACCAGGGGGTGGGTGCCGGGCCGGGTCGGGGAGTCCTCGATGCGGATCCCGTCCCGGTCGACGAGTCGGTACTCCTCCCCCACCCGCACGGCGAGCAGGGGTCGGCGTTCGACGACCTCGACCCGTAGGGTGGCGGGCCAGCCGCGGGTGACCGTGGCCGATTCCACCAGTGGCAGCGAGGCGGCGCGTTCGGCGCCGTCCGCCAGGTCCACCCGGATCAGGGGGGTGCCGGTGGGGACGTCCACGGCGGCGACGACCTCATCGTGGTCGACCCGGTCCAGGCCGGTCACGGAGACCTCGCGCACCACCAGCAGGCGGGAGCCGAGGAGGATCCAGGTGACGACGCAGACGAGGGCGACGACCAGGAGCGCCACGAAGGCGACCTTCCAGGGGTCGGACCGTTCGCGCACCGTCCTCGCGGTCGGGGTGTCGGCGCGCGGCCGGGTCCCGGTGTCGGGGTCCCCGCCGCGTGGCGCTCCGTCGTGGTCTGCCCTCACCCGTGTCCTCCGACGTCAGTCCCGGCCCCGTCCGCCGCGGCCGAGGGATTCGGCCATCTCCTCCACGTCGGCGACCTCGGCCAACCGGTCCACGATGAGCGGACCCAGTTCGGTGATGTCGCCGGCGCCCATCGTCAGGACGATGTCGCCGGGGCGCGCCAGGTCGGCGGCCAGCCGGACGGCGTCGGCGCGGTCGGGTGTGTGGTGCACCCGGTCGTGTCCGACCCTGGAGGTGATGAGTTCGGCGGTGACCCCGGGTTCGGGGTCCTCACGGGCGGCGTAGATCCCCAACACCACGACCTCGTCGGCCAGGGTGAGGGCGGCCCCGAACTCGTCGGCGAAGATGCGGGTGCGGCTGTACAGGTGGGGCTGGAAGACGGCGATGATGCGGCCCTCGGGCTGTTCTTCCCCGGCTTCGCGCGCCTGCTCGGCGAACGATTCCAGGGCGCCCCGGGTGGCGCGCAGGTCGGCCTCCAGTTCGGTGGGGTGGTGGGCGTAGCTGTCGTAGACGCCCACACCGCCCGCCGCGCCCTTGGCCTCGAAGCGGCGGGCGGCCCCGCCGAAGTCGGCGATGCCCTCGACCGCGACCTCCAGGTCGTGGCCGAGTTCGTCCGCGACGGCGACGGCGGCCGCGGCGTTGAGCACGTTGTGGCGTCCGGGGACGGCGACGCTGCCCTCGATCTCACCGCCGTCGGCGGTGGCGAGGGTGAACTCGGTGGTGAAGCCGCGGGGGCGGATGCGGGTGATCCGGTAGTCGGCGTCGGCGGTCTCGCCGTAGGTGAGGACCTTCTTGCCGCGTTCGCGGGCGGTCCGGGCGACGCGGCGCGCTCCCTCGTCGTCGATGCCGACGATGAGGGTGCGTTCGACGCGGTCGACGAACGACGCGAAGTTGGCGTGGATCTCCTCGATGCCGCTGTAGTTGTCGAGGTGGTCGGCTTCGACGTTGGTGACGACGGCGATCTTCGGGGAGAGCATGAGGAAGGAGCCGTCGCTCTCGTCGGCCTCCACCGCGATGGGGCCGCCGATGCCGGCGTCGGCCCCGAGGCCGGTGGTGACGAGTTTTCCACCGATGACGTAGCCGGGGTCGACGCCCAGGTGCTGGAGGACGACGGTGACCATCGAGGTGGTGGTGGTCTTGCCGTGGGTGCCGGCGATGGCGATGCCCTCGCGGCCCAGCAGCAGGGCGCCCAGCGCGGCGGCGCGCGGCAGGACGCGCAGGCCCCGCCGGCGGGCCTCGGCGAGTTCGGGGTTGTTCTCCCGGACGGCGGAGGAGACGACGACGGTCTCGGCGGCGCCGAGGTTCTCGGCGGCGTGGCCGACGTGGGCGCGGGCGCCCATCTCTTCGAGTTCGCGCAGGGTGTCGCTGTCGCGGGCGTCGCTGCCGGACACCTCGACGCCCGATTGCAGGAGCACGCGGGCGATGCCGGACATGCCGGCGCCGCCCAGGCCGATGAAGTGGGTGCGGCCCAGTTCGTCGACGGGGATCGGGTCGGTCGGTCGCACCAGGGTCATCGGGCGTCCTTCCCGTCGTCGTCGTAGTAGGTGTCGTCGCCGTTGTCGTCTTCGGGGACGGGGATTTCGGGGCTGGGCCGGTCGCCGCGGGCGATGGCGGCGACCTCGCGGGCCAGTTCCATGTCGGCGTCGCGGCGGCCCATGCGGGCGGCGGCCTCGGACATGGCCACGACCCGGTCGGTGTCGGTGAGCAGCGGGATGAGCCGACCGGTGATCCATTCGACGGAGATCTCGGCGTTGTTCACCATGAGGCCGCCACCCGCCTGGACGATGGGTTCGGCGTTGAGGGCCTGTTCGCCGTTGCCGATGGCCAGGGGCACGAACGCGCCGGGCAGGCCGACGGCGGTGAGTTCGGCGCAGGTCATCGCGCCGGATCGGCACATGGCGATGTCGGCGGCGGCGTAGGCCATGTCCATTCGGTCGACGTAGGGCACGGCGACGTAGGGGATGCCGTCCTGGGTGAGGTCCTGGGGTTCGTCGGCGTTCTTGGGGCCGACCACGTGCAGGACCTGGACGCCGTGGTCGCGGAAGGCGTCACGGGCGGCGAAGGCGGTCTCGTTGATGCGCTGGGCGCCCTGGGAGCCGCCGAAGATCAGCAGGGTGGGCAGGTCGGAGCGGAGTCCGAAGTAGGCGCGGGCCTTGTCGCCCATGGCCAGCCGGTCCAGGGTGGTGATCTGTTGGCGCAGGGGGATGCCGATGAACCGGCCGTGGCGGATCTGGGTGTGGGGGTGACCGGTGTAGACGTGCTCGGTCATGCGGGCGCCCAGTCGGTTGGCCAGCCCGGGCAGGGGGTTGGCCTCGTGGACGACGATGGGGATGCGCCGCCGTCGGGCCGCCAGGTATCCGGGGGTGGCCACGTAGCCGCCGAAGCCGACGATGACGTCGGCCTGGAGGCGGTCCAGGTGGTCGCCGGCGGCGCTGAGGGCTCCGGCGAGCTTGCCGGGGACACTGAGCAGTTGCGGGGTGAGTTTGCGGGGCAGGGGGACCGCGGGGATCAGACCCAACTCGTATCCGCGCATGGGCACGAGGCGGGTCTCCAGACCGCGTTCGGTGCCCAGGCAGAGGATCTCCGTGGTGGGGTCGATGCGCCGCAGCGCGTCCGCAAGGGAGAGCGCGGGCTCGATGTGCCCGGCCGTGCCGCCTCCGGCGAGGGCTACCCTCATCGTCGCCGATTCCTCCTCGACCGGCTCCCAGCCGGGACCGGTCCGCTGTCGTACTTGGCCGTTGTCCCGCCGCCGCGGGGACCCGGTGTGCGCGGGCCGCGCGCCGTGGCGGCGCGCCCGGAGGACGGGGCGCCGCCGCGGCCGGTGACCGGGTTGGCGATGTTCTCCAGGCCCAGCCAGCTTAGAGCCCTTTGCGCCCATCCGGGACCCCGGGCCGCCAGGGCCCGCTGTGCCTGGGGTTCGGTCTTGGCCAGGGACAGGAGGACGCCGAGGGCGACCATGGTCGTGATCAACGACGAACCGCCGTAGGAGACCAGGGGCAGTGGGACGCCGGTGACGGGGAGCAGGCCGATGACGGCGCCGACGTTGATCATGGTCTGGCCCATGATCCAGGTGACGATGGCGAAGGCCGCCAGGCGGGGGAAGGGTTCCTTGACGCGGAAGGCCACCCGCAGCCCGGCGTAGCCCAGGACGCCGAAGAGCGCCAGGAGGAGCAGGGTGCCGATGAGGCCGAATTCCTCTCCGATGATGGCGAAGACGAAGTCGGACTCGGCGAAGGGCAGGAAGCCCCACTTCTCGCGGCTGGCGCCGATGCCGACGCCGAAGATCCCGCCGGTGCCCAGGGCGTAGCGGCCGTGGAGGGACTGCATGCCGGCGCCTTGGGGGTCGGCCATGGGGTCGAAGAGGGTGGTGACGCGGGCCATCCGGTAGGGCTCGATGGCGATGGCGATGAGGGCCAGGCCCAGGACGAGGCCGAACATGGCCACGAAGAGCTTGCCGGGTGCGCCGACCACCCACAGCAGGCCGAGAAAGGTGACGAGGAACACCAGTGCGGTGGACAGGTTGGAGCCGAGCAGGACGAGCAGGACGAGCAGACCGCAGCCGGGCAGGAGCGGGAAGAGCAGGTGGCGCCACTCGGTGAGTTCGGAGAGTTCGTCCTTGCGGGCGAGGATGCCGGCGCCCCACAGGACGAAGGCGAGTTTGGCGGGTTCGGAGGGCTGGACGATCAGCCCGCCGATGTCCAGCCAACGGGTGGCGCCGTTGACCTCGACCCCTTGGAAGACGGTGAGCAGCAGCAGGGCCGCGGAGACGATCATGGCGGGGTAGCCGACGAGCCGGAAGACCTGCTGGGGCATGTGGGAGGCCAGGATCATCAGGGGCAGGCCGATGACGGCCGCCCCCAACTGCTTCTGGAAGAGGGAGAAGGAGGAGCCGGTCTCGCTGATCGACTTGACCATGGTGGAGGAGAGCACCATGACCAGACCCAGGGCGATGAGCAGTACCGCCGTGCCCAGGATCAGGTAGTAGGAGGTCAGTGGTCGGTCCAGGGCACCGGCCCATTCCCTCCACAGGGGACGCTCGCGCCCCTTGATCACCGTCGCCCGGGTTCGGGCCACTCCGGGGACCGTCGTCGTCGCCAATCCGCACCACCCTCCGCACCTGCGCGCCTCAATAGTGGCGAACGGCGGGTCGGGAACCGTGGACATTTCCCGCGTGTTGGCCATCTTCGGCCTGGAAAGGAGTGGTTCGGAGCACAGCGAAGGCCGCCCGCGCGCGTTTTCTCACGCGCGGGCGGCGATCGATCACTCAGAGCAATCGGCGGACGGCCTCGGCGAAGAGGCGTCCGCGCTCCGGGTAGTTGGTGAACATGTCCATGGACGCGGCCGCCGGGGCCAGCAGGACGGTGTCGCCCTCCTGTGCCATGGCGGTCGCGGCGGCGACCACCGCGTCCATGACGGTGTGTCCCTCGGGTGCGTCCGGGGCGGGCCCGTCGATCTCCACGACCGGGACGTCGGGGGCGTGCTCGGTGAGCGCCTCGCGCAACCGGGCGCGGTCGGCGCCGATGAGCACCGCTCCGCGCAACCGGCCGGCGGAGGCCGCGACCAGGTCGGTGACCTCGGCGCCCTTGAGCAGGCCTCCGGCGACCCACACCACGGAGGCGTAGGCGCCCAGGGACGCGGCGGCGGCGTGCGGGTTGGTGGCCTTGGAGTCGTCGACGTAGTCGACGCCCGCCACCGAGGCCACGTACGCGATCCGGTGCGGTTCGGGGGCGAACGCCGCCAGTCCGGCCTTGATCGACGCCGGGGCGACCCCGGTGGAGCGGGCCAGCGCGGCGGCGGCGAGGGCGTTGGCGACGTTGTGCGGCGCGGGGGGGCGCACGTCGGCGAGCGTGGCCAGTTCCTCGGCGCCGCCCACGGGGTCGTCGACGAACGCCCGGTCCACCAGCAGGTCCTCGACGACGCCCAGTTCCCCCGATCGGGGGGTGCCGAGGCCGAAGCCGACCAGCGGGGTGTGCGGGTCGCCCTCCTCCTCGGCCAGGCGCACCGACCAGGGGTCGGCGGTGTTGACCACGCGGAGGGTGCCGGGGGCGAACACCGCGCCCTTGGCTCGGGCGTAGGGTTCCAGGCCGCCGTGCCAGTCCAGGTGGTCGGGGGCGACGTTGAGGACGGTGGCGGCGTGCGGGCGCAGGCTGGAGGACCAGTGGAGCTGGAAGCTGGACAGTTCGACGGCGAGCACGTCGGGGTACCGGCCTTCGGTGTCGGGACGCACCGCGTCGACGACGGGGGTGCCGACGTTGCCGACGGCGAGGACGTCGCGTCCGTCGGCGCGGAGCATGGCCTCCAGCATGCGCACGGTGGTGGTCTTGCCGTTGGTGCCGGTCACCGCGAGCCACACCTGGTCGGCGGGTTTGATCCGCCAGGCCAGTTCGACGTCGCCGATGACCTCGACGCCCGCCTCGGCCGCCGCGACGGCCAGGGGCGAGTCGGGGCGCCAGCCCGGGGAGATGACGACGAGGTTGCACCCGTCCGGCAGGGGGGTGGCGCCCAGGACGACCTCGGCTCCGGCCTCGGTGAGCTCGGCGGCCACGGGGCGGACGGTGTCGTCGTCGCGTCCGTCGACCACGGTGACCCGGGCCCCCCGCTCCAGCAGGAGGCGGACCACCGGCGGTCCGGAGACGCCCAGGCCGGCGACGCAGACCCGTAGGCCGGCGAAGGGGGTGGGGGTGGTGGAGTGATGGGACATCCCGGCTACCTCGGCATCCATTCGAGGTAGAACAGGCCGATGGCGACCGCCACGAACAGGCCCTGGATGATCCAGAAGCGGATCACGATGGTCGGTTCGGCCCATCCCTTGAGTTCGAAGTGGTGCTGGAGGGGTGCCATGCGGAAGACGCGTTTGCCGGTGAGGCGGAACGACGCGATCTGGATCATCACCGACATGGTGATGATGACGAACAGTCCGCCGATGAGGAGCAGCAGGAGCTGGGTGCGGGTGGTGATGGCCAGGCCCACGATGAGGCCGCCCAGGGCCAGGGAGCCGGTGTCGCCCATGAAGACCTTGGCGGGCGGGGCGTTGAACCAGAGGAAGGCGATGCAGGAGCCGAGGACGGCGGAGGCGACGACGGCGAGGTCCAGGGGGTCGCGGACCGTGTAGCAGTTGTTGGAGAGGTAGGACACGCAGGACTGGCGGAGCTGCCAGTTGCCGATGATCATGTAGGCGACCAGCGAGATGATCGTCGCGCCGGTGGCCAGGCCGTCGAGGCCGTCGGTGAGGTTGACGGCGTTGGAGAAGCCGACGATGAGGAACAGCGCCCAGAGGATGAACAGGCCGATCATCAGCGGGGGGCCGAAGTCACGGAGGAAGGACAGGCTGGGGGCGGCGGGGGTGTAGCCGTAGCCGTTGGGGAACTGGGTGACGCCGTAGGCGAACCCGACGCCGACGATGGCCTGGCCGACCATCTTGGCGCCGCTGCGCAGGCCCAGGCTGCGGCGCTTGTAGATCTTGATGAAGTCGTCCAGGAAGCCGACACAGCCCATGCCGACGAACAGGAACATCACCAGCAGGCCGGAGGCGGTGGGGCCGGGGGCGGACGGCTGGACCAGGCTCAGCACCAGGTGGGAGCCGAGGTAGCCGACCACCGCGCCGAGGATGACGACGATGCCGCCCATGGTGGGCGTGCCCTGTTTGGTCTTGTGGCCCTCGGGGCCGTCGTCGCGGACCTCCTGGCCGAACTTGAAGCGGTACAGAAGGTTGATCAGCGGCGGCATCAACGCCATGGAGACGATCAGCGACAGCGCCGCCGCGATGGAGATGCCGATCACCGGACATCACCTTCGGTGATGTGGTCGATAACCTTTTCGAGTGCTGCCACCCGTGATCCCTTCACAATGACGACGTCTCCCGCGCGCATCCGCGCGCGCAGTTCCGCGGCGGCCGCCGCGGCGTCCGCGACCCGGACGGTCTCACCGGACCACCGCCCCTCGCGGGCGGCGTTCTCGGCTCCGGTGGCGATGCCCTCGGCCTGATCGCCGACCACGATCAGCAGGGGCACGCCCGTGCGAGCGGCGAGGTCGCCGATCTTCTCGTGTTCGATGTGCGCCTCGTCACCGAGTTCGGCCATGTGGCCGAGGACGGCGATGGGTCGGCGGTCCCGGGCCAGTGCGCCCAGGGTGGTCAGCGCCGCCCGCATGGACTCGGGGTTGGCGTTGTAGGCGTCGTTGACGAGGGTGACACCGTCGTGTTCGGTGACCTCCATGCGCCAGCGGCTGACCGGGACGGCCGCGCCGAGGGCGTCGGCGATGCCCGCGATGTCCATGCCGAGTTCGTGGGCGACCGCGGCGGTCGCCAACGCGTTGTGCACCTGGTGGGCGCCGACGAGGGTCAGGCGCACGGGGGTGCTCGTCCCGCCCAGGTGGAGGGTGAAGGCGGGCGCGCCGTCGGCGCCGATGACGACGTCGGTGGCGCGCACGTCGGCGTCGTCGGCGAGCCCGTAGGTCACGACGCGGGCGGCGGTGCGCGCTGCCATGGCGTTGACCTTGGGGTCGTCGGCGTTGAGCACGGCGAGGCCGCCCGCGCCGGGGGCCGACGCCCCCGGGGGCAGTGCCTCGACCAGTTCGCCCTTGGCCTTGGCGATGGCGTCGCGGTCGCCGAACTCGCCCACGTGGGCGCTGCCGACGTTGAGGACGACGCCGATGCGGGGCGGCGCGACGCGGCACAGGTGGGCGATGTGCCCGATGCCGCGGGCGGCGACCTCCAGCACCAGGTGTCGGGTGTCGGTGTCGGCGCGCAGCACGGTGAGGGGGTGGCCGATCTCGTTGTTGAACGAGCCCGCCGGGGCGACGGTGGTGCCCCGCCGGCCGATGACCTGCGCGATGAGGTCCTTGGTGGTGGTCTTGCCGGAGGAACCGGTGACCCCGACGATCTCGACGGCGTCGGCGCCGCGGGCGGGGTCGGACAGGGTGTCGGCGGTGTGGCGGGCCAGCCGTGCCAGGGCCTCCACCACCGCGTCGTCCCCGCCGTCGACCAGCAGGTGGGGGGCGTCGACGGGGCGGGAGACCAGGGCCGCGGCCGCCCCCGCCTCGATCGCTGCCCGCGCGTACTCGTGGCCGTCGACCCGCTCGCCGCTCAGGGCGACGAACAGGGAGCCCGGCGCCGCCAGGCGCGAGTCGACGACGACGGGGCCGTCGACGACGGTATCGGGGCGCACTGATCCGCCGAGGGCGGTTCCGGTGATCTCGGCGATCCGATCGAGCGTGAGCGCGATCAAATCCACTCCTCAGGTCAGGCCCGATCCACGGCGACCACGGGATGACGGATGGCCACCCGGCCGGAGGACTCGGTTCGGGGGATGGCACCGCGGACGGGCGCGCACGCGGTGCCGCGCCGGATTCCACCACGGTGGTTCGGGGGCGACAACGTCCATGGGCGCCACCGGTGGACGGCGCGTGTTCGGGCTGCGATTGCCGCACCCACCTTAGAACATGTTGGGGTGTTCGGGGTCCCGGCAGGGCCCGTGGTCGGCAATATCCGCCACTTCGTGACCGTCGGCTCCGCCCCGTGCACCGGTCGCGCACGGGGCGGGGTCGGGGTCAGGTGCCGTCGGCGGGCCGATGGACGTCCAGGAGTGCGACTCCGAGGCGTTCGCGGACGTCGACGGACAGGTGCTCCTCGATGGCGGAGCGCAGTACCTCGCGGTCGTCGAAGGGCAGGACCTCGCCCTTGACGTACTGGCCGGTCTCGTGGCCCTTGCCGGCGACCACGATGACGTCGCCGGCGCCGGCGCGGGACACGGCCAGGCGGATGGCCTCGGCGCGGTCGAACTCGACGGTGATCCGCGCCCGTTCCTCTTCGGGGACCTTGGCGGCGCCCTCCAGCATCGCGGTGGCGATGACGACGGGGTCCTCCGAGCGCGGGTTGTCGTTGGTGATGACGAACCGGTCGGCGAGGCGGGCGGCGGCCTCGCCCATGAGCGGGCGTTTGGCGCGGTCGCGGTCGCCTCCGCAGCCCAGGACCACGGTGATCTCGCCCTCGGCGACGGTGCGCACGGAGGACAGGACGGCCTCGACGGCCCCGGGTTTGTGGGAGTAGTCGACCAGTGCGGTGAAGTCCTGGAGGGAGGTGGGCACCTCCCGGGCCGTCACCTTCTCCATGCGGCCGGGGACGCCGGGGGCGGCGGCCACGCCCTCGATGGCGGTCTCCAGGGGCAGGCCGGCCTCGACGAGGCCGATGACGGCGGCCATGGCGTTGGAGACGTTGAAGGGGCCGGGCAGGCCGACGGAGGCCCGGGCCTCCATGCCGCCGGGACCGACGATGCGGAAGGTGCTGCCGGCGGCGCCCAGGCGCACGTCGACGGCGGTCCAGTCGGCGGTCAGGGCGGTCTCGGGGTCGGCGTCGGAGAAGCCCTCCACGCCGAAGGTGGTGACGGGCACCGCCCCTCGCGCCTGCACCATGTCCACGAGCGCCCGGCCGAACCGGTCGTCGGCGTTGATCACCGCGATGTCGCAGTACTCGGGGGTGAACAGGCGCGCCTTGGTCTCGAAGTAGTCGCGCAGGTCACTGTGGAAGTCCAGGTGGTCCTGGGACAGGTTGGTGAAGATCGCGACGTCGTAGTGGGCTCCGCCGACCCGGCCCAGGGCCAGGGCGTGGCTGGAGACCTCCATGGCGGCGGCGGTGACGCCCTTCTCCCGCATGAGGGCGAAGAGACCGTGCAGGTCGGTGGCCTCGGGCGTGGTGAGGGAGGAGGCGACGCGTTCGTCGCCCACGCGCATCTCGACGGTGCCGATGAGGCCGGTCCCCATGCCGGCGCGGCGCAGCCCCGACTCGATGAGGTAGGAGACGGTGGTCTTGCCGCTGGTCCCGGTGGTGCCGATGAGCAGCAGGTCCCGGGAGGGTTCCTTGAAGATCCAGGCGGCGACGGTGCCCAGCGCGGCGCGGGCGTCGGGGACGACGAGGGTGGGGAGCCCGGTGGCGGTGGCCCGGTCGGCCCCCGCGGGGTCGGTGAGGATCGCGGCGGCCCCCGCCTCGGCGACCTGCGCGGCGTAGTCGGCCCCGTGGGCCCGGGCCCCTGGTAGGGCCGCGTACAGGTCGCCGGGGCCCGCCTGTCGGGAGTCGTGGGTGATACCGCGCACTTGGACCTCGCGGGCCGGGACCGGGTGATCCGGGGCGAGGTCCGGGCGCAGCAGAACGGCGTCCGGGCCGAGCAGCGGCACGAGGTCGGACAGGGGTCGCAGTGGCGTGTGTTCAGGTCGCATTACCGGTGGCACGTGTGGAGGTTAACCGTTGGAGGCGATCGGTCGGTAATTTCCACGCTGGGACGACGCCGATCGGTCGTGGTTCCGCGGCTACCGTGGTGGGCGGGGGTGAGGGGTGTGGACCGGGTGGCGGAGGCGGTGGCCGGAGGGCGGCCGGTGGTGCTCGACGGCGGGTTGGCGACCCGGTTGGAGGAGTACGGGTACGACCTGTCGGGCGGTCTGTGGTCGGCGCGGTTGTTGGCCGAGGACCCCGACGCGATCCGGCGGGTGCACCGGGATCATCTCGAAGCGGGCGCGGAGGTGGTGACCGCGGCCGGCTACCAGGCGGGTCTTCCGGCGTTGACGGCCCGGGGGTGGTCGCGGGCCGAGGCGATCGGGTTGGTGCGGCGGTCGGTGGAGTTGGCGAGGCTCGAACGCGACGCCTTCGGTTCGGGTCTGGTCGCGGCGGGGGTGGGCCCCTACGGGGCGGCCCGGGCGGACGGTTCGGAGTACACCGGCGCCTACGACCTGGACGAGGACGGCCTGTACTCGTGGCATCGGGAGCGGTGGCGGGTGCTCGCCGACGCGGGGGCGGACCTGATGGCGTGCGAGACGGTGCCGTCGGCGGCGGAGGTCCGGGCGTTGGCGCGGCTGGTGGCGGAGACGCCGGGGGTGCGGACGTGGTTGAGCCTGTCGTGCCGGGACGGGGTCCGGGCGTGCGACGGCACGCCGCTGCGGGAGGTCGTCGCGGAGCTGGCGGGCTCGCCCGCGGCGCCGCGGTTGGTGGCGGTGGGTGTGAACTGCACGGCTCCCCGGTTCGTCCCGGATCTGGTGCGGGTGGTGGCCGAGGCCGGGTTCCCCGCGGTGGCCTATCCCAACTCCGGTGAGGTGTGGGACGCCGGGGCGCGTCGTTGGACCGGGGTCTCCTCCCCCGAGGAGTTCGGCGCGGCCGCGGTGACGTGGTGCCGGGCGGGGGCGGTGCTGGTGGGCGGTTGCTGTCGCACCGGCCCGGAGCACATCCGGTCGGTGCGCGCCCACCTGGACGCGCTCGCGTCGCCCTGACCGCGAGTGCGCCCTCGGGGTTCCGGAGGCCGGCGGAGGCGAGGCCTTCGAGGGGGCGTCGGCCGCCGGTCGCCCGTGTGGGGGCGGCGGCGGGGCGACGCGAGGGCGCGGAGGGGCGGGGTCAGTCGCCGTCCTCCTCCTCGAAGAGGCGGATGGCGGGCGGGTCGGTGGCGGTCGGCGGGACCTTCAGGGTCTTGAGCGCGAAGGACATGATGTCGTTGAAGGCGGGGCCGGCCGCCTCACCGCCGTAGTAGGTGCCCTGCGGGTTGTGCAGGACCACCTGGACGACGACCTCGGGCGCGTCGGCGGGCGCGAAGCCGGCGAAGGTCGAGGTGTAGCCGCCGCCTTCGTAGGTCCCGGTCTCGGGGTTGACCCGGTTGGCGGTACCGGTCTTGCCCGCCACCCGGTAGCCGTCAATGCGGGCCTGGGGCGCGGTGCCCTCGTCGCTGGTGACCGCCTCCAGCATGAGGGCGAGGCGTTCGGCCGTCTCCTCGCCGATCACCCGGGTGCGCCCGGGGTCGTCGGCCGGGGTGAACGTGCCCTCGGTGTCGACGGTCCCGGCCACCACGCGGGGTTCCACGCGCACGCCGCCGTTGGCGACGGTGGCGTACACCGACGCCATCTGGGCGGCGTTGACGGTGACGCTGTGTCCGATGGACACCGACGGCAGCTGGGTGCCCCACCAGTCCTCGGGGTCGGTGAGGATGCCGGTCTCCTCACCCGGCAGGGCCAGGCCGGTGGGCTGGCCGAGCCCGAATCGCGTCATGTAGTCGTGCAGGACCCCGGGGCCCACCTGGTCGGCGATCTTGATGGTGCCGACGTTGCTGGACTGGGCCATGATGCCGTTGACCGTGAGGCGCTGGGTGCCGTTGTTGCTGGAGTTGCGGAAGGTCTGGTCGTAGTACTGGAGGGCGTAGGGGACCGTGTAGACCGTCTCCGGGGTGGTGAGTCCTTCCTCCAGGGCCGCGCCGACCGTGATGACCTTGTTGGTGCTGCCCGGTTCGAAGGTCTCGGCGACGGCGCCGTTGGACCATTCCTCGGGGCCGCCGGCGGAGATGTCGGTCGGCGCGTAGCTCGGGTAGTCGGCCATGGCGATGATCTCGCCCGTTCCGGGGATCATGACGATGGCGCTGCCGCCGGCGGCGTCGAGTTCCTCCACCCGCTCGGCCAGGGTCTGGGCGACGTACCACTGCACGTCGCGGTCGAGGGTCAGGCGCACGTCCCGGCCGGGCACCGGGTCTTTGACCAGGCCGCCGGCCATGGGGATCTGGGTGCCGTCCAGGCCGACCTCGACCTGGCGTTTGCCCGCCTCTCCGGCCAGGATCGTGTCCATGTAGGCCTCCAGGCCCTCCAGGCCGTGGCCCTCGCTGCCGACGAAGCCCACCAGGTCGGCGGCCCCGGTCTCCTCCGGGTAGACGCGTTCGTAGTCGACCTCGGCTCCCACCCCGCGCAGGCCGAGTTCGCGCAGTTCCTGCCATTCTCCGGGCGGCACCTTGCGGGCGACCACCTGGTAGCGGGTGGGTGCGGCGTCGACCTTGGCGGTGACCTCGTCCTCGTCGAGGTCGAAGCGGGTGACGAGTTCGTCGATGAGCTCCTCACGCTGGTCCTCGCGGACCTCCTCGGGGTCGACGAAGACCGTGCGCACCTCCGCGGACAGCGCGAACGGGTCGCCGTTGGCGTCGGTGATCGCGCCGCGCATGGTGGGGATGTCGATGGTCTGGAGGCGCAGTTCGGAGGCGGCCTCGGCGTAGGTCTCCGCCTCGATGCCCTGGATCTGGATCAGGCGCCCGGCGAAGAGGACCAGTACGGCCAGGGCCAGGGCGCCGCCGAAGCGGATGCGTCTGCCCGGCTCGCCGCGGCGGAAGGTGCGGCGCAGCAGGGGCGGCGGGGGCGGTGGCGGGGTCGGCCTGCGGCGTGTGCGCTCACCGGACGCGGCGCGGTTCTCCCGGGGTGAACGGCGTTCGCCGGAGGCCCGCGCCCCGGTGTCGGGGCGCGGGGCGTCGCGTTGGGGCCTGCGTGCGGGCCGGGAGCCGGACTTGCCGGTCGCGCCGGGCCTGCGGGGGTCGCGGGGGCGTCGGGGGGTGCTCAATCGGCGCTCCCGGTGGTCGAACCGTCCTCGGTCCCTCCGCTGACCTCACCGGCGTCCGGGTCCAGGAACAGGGGGGCGTCCCCCTCTTCCATGCCCATCCCCTCGGCCTCGCGGGCGATGCGCTCGGAGGTCTCCAGGTGGGCGACGGTGCTCTGGAGTCGCTGTTCCTCGTAGGACAGTTCCCGGTTCTGTGTCTGGAGGCTGGAGATGGCGAACGCCTCCTGCGCGATGACACCGCGCAGGAGCAGGAGACCGACCAGGGCACCGCCGAGCAGGCACAGGACGAGGAGGACGAACGGGATCCTGGGCGCGCGGGAGCGGGCCGGGGTCGCGGTCGACGTCTTCTTCGGGCGCGCGGGAGCGCGTCCGCCGTCGGGTGCCTTGCGCGGGGTCGCCGTGCGGCGCGGGGCCGTGCGACGGGTGTCCGTCCTGGTCGTGCTCATCTGTTCTCCCTACTGCCGCGTGGGCCGCACGCGTTCGGCCGCTCGCAGGCGGGCCGACTGGGCGCGCGGGTTGCGTTCGTTCTCTTCGTCCGTGGGGAGTTCGGCCCCCCGGGTGAGGAGCCGGAGTTCGGGTTGCCGGTCGGGGAGGGGGACGGGCAGGTCGGGGGGCGTGGTGTCGGTGGCCAGCGCGGCGAACGCCTTCTTGGTGAGGCGGTCCTCCAGCGAGTGGTAGGACAGCACGGCGATGCGTCCTCCGACGGCCAGTCGGGAGAGGGCGGCGGGCAGGGTGCGTTCCAGGATGGACAGCTCGGCGTTGACCTCGATGCGCAGCCCTTGGAAGGTGCGTTTGGCGGGGTGGCCGCCGGTGCGGCGGGTCGCGGCGGGGATGGACTCGCGGACGAGTTCGGCGAGTTCGCGGGTGGATTCGATGGGGCCTTGGGAGCGGCGGCGTTCGATGGCGCGGGCGACGCGGGAGGCGAACCGTTCCTCGCCGTAGGTGCGCAGGACGCGGGTGAGCTCGGCCACCGGGTAGGTGTTGACGATCTCGGAGGCGGTGAGCGTCTGGGTGCGGTCCATGCGCATGTCCAGGGGCGCCTCGTGCGCGTAGGCGAAGCCGCGGTCGGTCTCGTCGAGTTGGGGTGAGGACACGCCCAGGTCCAGGAGGACGGCGGCGGCGTCGGTGGCGCCGGCCTCGTCCAGGGCCCGCGGGATCTCGGAGTAGACGGCGTGGACCAGGTGGACGCGGTCGGCGTGGGGCGCCAGGCGGGCGGCGCTGCGCTCCAGGGCGGTGGTGTCGCGGTCGACGCCGACCAGGCGGGCGTTCGGGCAGGCCTTCATGAGCGCCTCGGAGTGGCCGCCCAGGCCCAGGGTGCCGTCGACGAGCACCGATCCGGGGCGTTGCAGTGCCGGGGCGAGCAGTTCCACGATGCGGTCGAGCATGACCGGGACGTGCAGGGGGTCGGCCCCCGTGCGGACCGCCGCGACGCGTTCGTCGCCGGTGTCCCCGTTCCCGTCGCCGTGCCCCCGGGTGTCACCCATGCGATGCCGTTCCTCCACGCTGTCGCGTCTCCCCCTCGAATCGCCGCGGTCGCGCCCGTGCGGGCGCGCTCCACGGTGTCCCTGGTGGCCTCACCGGTTTCCGGTGGGCCTCCGGGCACGGCCGCTATTGTCCACCTTTCGGTGGCGTCGCGTTGACGGTCTGGCACCGGGGAAGTCGTGCCAGCTCGTGTCGCCGCACCCGGAGGCCGTCACCGGATCCCGGCTGCGAGGGTGTGGACCTGTTTCCGTGCCGTGGAGCCGGAGGCGTCCGGGCTCACAGCACCCCGGGAAGCACCTCCTCCGACATGTGCGCGAACTCCCGTTCGCGCTCGGCCTCGTAGTCCGACCAGGCCTGGGCGTCCCAGATCTCCAGTCGGGTGTTGGCCCCGATGACGGCGCAGTCGCGGGTGAGCCCCGCGT
Source organism: Nocardiopsis sp. N85 (assembly GCF_028882275.1). Lineage (GTDB taxonomy): Bacteria > Actinomycetota > Actinomycetes > Streptosporangiales > Streptosporangiaceae > Nocardiopsis > Nocardiopsis lambiniae. The sequence goes on along the minus strand of NZ_JARBUT010000001.1, from coordinate 609,851 downwards.
AGGCGCGCAAGGCGGCCGGTACGGTGACCCGTCCCTGACCGTCACAGGTCTGGTCGGAGGCGCTCGCGAAGAGGATGCGGCCGTAGTCGCGGACCGCTCGGGCCGTGACGGGGGCCTCGGCGAGGGAATCGGTGATGCGCACGAACTCCTTGACCGGGAAGACGTAGAGGCAGCGTTCCTGGCCCTTGGTGATCACCACACCCCCCGACAGGTCGTCGCGGTACTTCGCGGGAAGGAACAGGCGTCCCTTCTGATCCAGCCGAGGCGTGTGCGTGCCGAGGAACACACTCCCGACCTCCTCCCGAAGCGGAGAATTCACCCTCTCCACGATGCTCCACCTTACTCCACTCTTCCCCACCGTCAACAGCTCCGATGGGGGCACAATGGCGGATTGGGCGACGAATGCGCAGGTCACAGCGGTGGTGCGTGGGTGGGGGATCCCGCGCTCCCCGGCGCGCCGCCCGGCGGGCGGGAGGGCGGACGCCCGGATCGGACCCCGGAGGCGTCGGGGAAAGCCGGGAGACGCGGCTTTGCGAGGTTCTCTTTTCGCAGCCGCCCCGTGGGTCGTAACGGGGTCGGAGCGAATGATCAGAAGAGCAATTCTCGCGCTTTAGTACGCTTTCGTCGCATCAGCCCGCATTCGACGGCCGATTCCGGCACTTTGGTTTGCAATCGCTCTGATTGGCCCTAGCCTCGGATCCGAACACCGACACACGGAGCGGGAGGGGTCTCGTGTCACTCGGCACACACCACGGCGGTCGCGGGGGCGGCGTCCAGGCGGACGTCGAAGAGATCGTCGCCGTGGCCGACCGCGTCCGCGGCGCCATCGAGACGGTCATCGAGGGCAAGCCGGAGGTGCTGCGCGTCGCGTTGACCGTCCTGCTCGCCGAGGGCCACCTGCTCATCGAGGACGTCCCCGGCGTCGGCAAGACCATGCTCGCCAAGGCGTTGGGCCGGGCCGTGGACTGCTCCGTGCAGCGCGTCCAGTTCACCCCGGACCTGCTGCCCAGCGACATCACCGGGGTCAGCGTCTACCACCAGGAACGACGCGAGTTCGAGTTCGACCCGGGGCCGATCTTCGCCAACATCGTGCTGGGCGACGAGATCAACCGCGCCTCGCCCAAGACCCAGGCCGCCCTGCTGGAGTGCATGGAGGAGCGCCAGGTCAGCGTCGACGGCCGCACCCGCCCCCTGGAACGCCCGTTCATGGTCGTGGCCACCCAGAACCCGGCAGACATGGAGGGCACCTACGCGCTGCCCGAGGCCCAGCGGGACCGGTTCATGGCCCGGGTCTCCGTCGGTTACCCCTCCCCCCAGGCCGAGCTCGACATGATCGACTCGCACGGCACCCACTCCCCGTTGGAGGGGCTGACCCCCGTCACCGACGCCCTCACCGTCCGCCGGCTGGCCGACCTGGTCCGCCAGGTGCACGTCGCCCCCGGTATGCGCCGCTACATCGTGGACCTGGTCAACTCCACCCGGACCAGTCCCGAACTCGACCTGGGCGCGTCCCCGCGGGCCACCCTGCACCTGGTCCGGGCCGCCCGCGCCCACGCGGCCCTGGAGGGGCGCCACTACATCGTCCCCGACGACGTCCAGTCCCTGGCCGTCCCGGTCCTGGCGCACCGCCTGCTGCCCGGACCGCAGGCGCAGATGGAGCGCATGACCGCCGAGCGGATCGTCGCCGACCTGGTCGCCCGCCTGCCCGTCCCCGCGCCCCGTTGACCGCCTGACCGTCCGACCGTCCCGAGAGAGGGTCCATGCGCCCGCGACGAACCCTCACCGCCCGAGGCGTCTGCCTGCTGCTCCTCGGCCTGATCGCCCTCGTGGCCGGTCTCGTCATCGGCCAGCGCGAACTCGTGGCCCTGGGCGTGCTGGCCACGGCGGTCCCGCCGCTGGCGGCGCTCAGCGTGTTCGGCGCGGCGGGCCGGATCGCGCACAGCCGCCTCATCACGCCCTCCCGGGTGCGGGCCGGCCATGACGCCCGTGTCATGGTGCGGGTCGGCAACTCCTCCCACGCCTGGCCGGTCACCTCCGTGTCGATCCGCGACACCCTGCCCACCCCCCTGGGGCACGAACCGCGCTACTCGCTCGGCCTCCTGGGCCCGCGCGGTGTGCGCGACCTCGCCTACCTGGTCCGTCCCGCCGTGCGCGGCAACTATCCGCTGGGGCCCCTGTGGGTGTCGGTGACCGACCCGTTGGGGTGCGTGCGGGTCGAACAGCGGCCGAGCGCCCCCGACCATCTGCTGGTCACCCCGGCGACCGTCCCCCTGGGCCGGGTCGGCACCGCCGACGGTTCCCAGGGCGACGACTCCCCGCGCCGTTCGACGAGCGGGATCGGCGAACAGGACCCGGTCCCCCGCGAATACCGGTACGGGGACGAACTGCGCCGGGTCCACTGGCGCTCCACCGCCAAACACGGCGAGCTGATGGTCCGCCGCGACGAACAGCACCGGCGCGAGTACGGCACGATCCTGCTCGACACCCGCCGCCGCGCCCACGCGGGCACGGGGGCCGCCCATTCCCTGGAGACCGCGGTGAGCGCCGCCGCCTCCATCGCCCTCCACCTGCTCGACCAGGGCCACGAGGTGCGCCTGCACACCGAGCGCGGGCGGATGCCGGTGACCGCCCCCTCCGCGTTGCTGGACGGGTTGGCCGTCATCGAACCCTCCGACGCGACCGCCCCGCCGCTCGGCGCCTCGGCCCCGGCCTCCTCCGCCTCCCTGACGGTGGCCGTCCTGGGCGCCGTGGAGGCGGAGGAGGCCGCCGTCCTGGCCAGGACGGGCGGCGGTCACCGCGTGGCCGTGCTGTGCGCCGGGGCCGCCTGGCCCTCTCCCGACGCGCTGCGCGGGGTGGGCGAGATCCTGTCCACGGGCGGCTGGCGGGTCGTGCGCCTGTCCTCGATCGCCGAGCTGCCCCCGCTGTGGCGGGACGCCGCACCTCTCGGGAAGGTCCCGCGTTGAAAGCCCTGATGCCCCTGGCCGCCCTGGTCTGCCTGTTGTGCGCGCTCCCCCTCCTCTCCCCCTTGGTGCGCGGCGACGGCTGGTGGTCGCCCGCCGTCGTCCTCATGGTCACGGCGACCGTCGTGTCCGTCCTGTACCGGATGTGGAGCGGCCGGGTCGGGCTGCTGGTGCCGGTGCTGCAAACGGCGGTGGTGGGTCTCCTGATCGTGCCGTTGTTCGCCGGGCACCTGGCCCCGATGGGCCTGCTGCCCTCCGGTGCGGCGGTGGAGCACGTGTTCGAGGTGTTCTCCCGCGGGCTGGAGGTCATCAACGTCAATCAGCCGCCGGTGACGGCGACCTCCGGTGTGGTGCTGATCATCGCCGTGTCCTTCGCGGTCTTCCTGATCACCGCCGATTTCCTGGCCGCCACCGCGCGCTGCCCCGGTATGGTCGGCGGGCTGCTGCTGGCCTTGGCCGTGGTGCCGCTGGTGGTGGACGGGGACGGCATCGGAGCATGGCCCCTGGCCGTGTGCGCCTTCGGGTTCCTCCAACTCCTGGCCGTGGACACGTGGGTGCGCGGCCGCGAGTGGGGGGTGGTGGTCCCGGTCCCCGCCGGGGGCGCCCTCCAGCACGCCCTCGTGGCGACGCTGGCCGGGGTCGCGGCGATCGTGTTGGCGTCGGCCCTGCCCGCGGCGGTCCCGGGGTTGCGCACCGACGCGTTCCACTCCATGGCGGAGGGCACCTACATCGGCCGGCAGAACGACGTCATCACCACCACCCACCCGTTGGTGTCCCTGCGCCGGGAACTGCTGGCGGAGTCCGACCGGACCGTGCTGACCTACCGCACCGAAGCGGAGGAGCCCGGTTATCTGCGCCGGTACGTCCTCGACGAGTTCGACGGCGTGAACTGGACGATGAGCCCGGTCGACGCCTCCGGTGACACGCGGGTCGAGGACGACCTCCCCCTCCCCACCGGATGGCCCTCGGCGGCCGAGGAGGAGACCGTCCTCACCCGGGTGTCCCTGGACTCCGACATCGCCGGCATGGACTTCCTTCCGCTGCCGTACTGGGCCCGTTCGGTGGACGTGTCCGGTGAGTGGTACGTGCACCCCGACAGCCTCATGGTGTTCACGACCGAGCAGCCGTCCACCGGGCTCAACTTCACCGTGGAGACCTCCGAACGACCGGTCGACGCGCGGGAGCTGGCCGGGGCGGGCGCTCCGCGTTCGCTGCCGGGGGACTTCCGTTCGCTGCCCCGGAACCTGGACCCGGGGGTCGGGGAGCTGACCCGGTCGTTGACCGGGCACACCGACTCCCCCTACCTCAAGGCGGTCGCCCTCCAGGAGTTCTTCACCTCGGGGGACTTCACCTACAGCCTGCGGCCGCCGGAGGTGCCCGGCGGTTCCGATCCGCTGGTCCACTTCCTGACCGTGGACCGGACCGGCTACTGCCAGCAGTTCGCCGGGGCGATGACCGTGATGGCCCGTCAGGCGGGCATCCCCGCCCGGGTCGCGGTCGGCTACACCGCGGGTGAGCGGCTCGGCGACGGCCGGTGGACGGTGACCACCGGTGACGCCCACGCCTGGCCGGAACTGTACTTCGAGGGGGCCGGATGGGTCCGGTTCGAACCGACGCCGGCCGGTGCGACCGGACAGGGATCGGCCACCGAGCCCGAGTACAGCACCGGCGGGGGTCTCGACCCCGAGACCCCCGAACCGGAGCCCACGCCGACCATCGGCCCCGACGACGAGCCCAGTGCGTCGGAGGAGGAGCCCGCGCCCTCCCCGGGGGCGAGCCCGTCCGCCGAGGCGGAGGAGACGGAGGGCGCCGCCGCGCCCCCCGTCGGCCCTGACGGGACCGGGCCGGACCTGTCGTGGGTGCCCGCGGCGGCCGCGGTCGTCGGCGTTCTGCTCGTGCCGTTGCTGCCCGCCGCCGTGCGCGCCCTGGTGCGGCGTTCCCGGTCGGGACGGCCGGGGGCCGCCTGGCGCGAGCTGCGGGACACGTGCGTGGACCTGGGGCTGGGCTGGGACCTGGCCGAGAGCCCCCGGGCCACGGCGGCCCGCCTGTCGGCGCTGCGCGACCGGAACAGGGTGCCGCTGCCCGAGGGGGTCCGGGCGGCCCTGCACCGGTTGGCCCTGGCCGAGGAGCGCGACCGGTACGCCCCCGCCTCGGTCTGGGACGAAAGCGTGGGCACCGACCTGCGCACGATCGTGGCCGGGCTGCCCGGGGTGGTCACGCGGGGGGTGCGACTGCGTGCGACGCTGCTGCCCCGGTCCCTGTGGGACCGGCCGCGCGCGGTGACGCCCGACCCCGAACCCCAAGGGGCGTGAGGGTGCCGGGCGGGCCCGGGAGGGCGCGCCCGGTTCCGTCTTCAAAGCGCACGGATCGCCATGGGGTGAGGGCCTGTCGTGTCCGACCCTCCCCCCGGGGACGATCATGCCCTTTCGCCCCACGGCCCCCGGGGACACCGCGGCCGAGCGCCGCCTTCGACCGTTTCCGGGCCGGTTCCCCGGCGGTGGACCCGGCCGCCGACGCCCGGACGGCGGTGCCGCCGCTCATCGTGCGCGACCACGTGGGGACCCCCGGTCACCTGTTCGGGACTGTTCCCGTCGGCGGGCGCGGTCGGGGCGGGCCGGGGAGGGCGGTTGAACGACGACCGGGGTCCCGCACCGATGTGCGGGACCCCGGTCGTCTGTGAAGCCGATACCGGTCAGGGGGACGGGGTCACTCGTCGCCCTGCTGGCGGCGACGCCAGCGCTCCTCGAAGCGGTTCATCATGCCGGGACGCCCATCGCCCTTGCGTCGGCGGGGTTGCTCGGCGACGACGGTCTCCGGACCGCCTCCGGCCGCTCTACGCCAGGCGTTGAGGCCCCATAGCAGGCAGGTCAGCATGACGAGGAAACCACAGACGCTGACGGTGACGCCCACGGCGGTGCCGATGGAGCTACCGAGCAACAGGCCCGTCAGCATCAGCACGAGGCCGAGAACGAACCCGAGTCCGGCTTTGATGATCCGGCGCTTGTGATGGACCACGGGGTTCGTCTGTCGAACGGTGTTCGCGAACTTCGGGTCCTCGGCATACAGCGCCTGCTCGATCTGGTCGAGCATGCGCTGCTCGTGTTCAGAGAGCGGCACGGCGCCTCCCTACGACAGTCCCCGGTTGGGGTGACGGGTACTGATCAACAGTCTCTTGGTCAGTGGTATGCCCAGAATACGGTGCGCTAGCGCACGGTGGAAGGAAAAGGTGCGTGCGGACCTGACCGACCAAGGTCACGATACCCCCGCGCTGTCTCGGAAACACCGGTTTCCATGCCTCTCTGTCTACCCTGACTCCGGTCCTGCACCGTATAACGCTCGGAACAGTCCAGAAGTTGCGGCATCATACGTCGTTTTCGTCACGCTTGGCCAATACAGCCGACTGTATCGCGCCGGGTCCGAATCGTTCCGCCACCCGGTCCATGACACGTTCGACGTCCCGCCAGCCCGTCTCCCGCTCGTCCAGGGCCAGTTGGCGATGGACCCCGCCGGCCGGGACCACGCCCTCCACCCGCACGCCGACCAGCCGCAACGGGGTCCCCTGGAGTCCGGACTCGGCGTACAGGGCGCGGGCCGCGGCGTTGATCTCCCGTCCGACGTCGGTGGCGTCGGGCAGGGTCCGGGCCCGGGTGATGGTGGAGAAATCACCGCGTCGGAGCTTGACGCTCACCGTACGCCCCATCAGCCCCGAGGCGCGCAGACGTCTCCCGACCCTCTCCGAGAGCCGCAGCAACTCCTTGCGGACCGTCCCGGGGTCGGCGACGTCGGTGTCGAAGGTCTCCTCCGCGCCGACGCTCTTGTCGACGGACTCGGCCGTCACGGGGCTGTCGTCGACCCCGCGGGCCAGCTCGGCCAGACGGGTGCCGACCTTGTCGCCCAGCTCCATGCGCAGCAGATCGCCGTCGTGGCGGGCCAGCGCGCCCACGGTGCGCACGCCCATGCGGGCCAGCGTCCGTTCGGTCTTGTCCCCCACTCCGGGCAGGGCGCCCACCGGCAGCGGATCCAGGAAGGCGCGGACACCGGCGGTGGGCACCAGGAGCAGGCCGTCGGGTTTGCAGTGGGTGGAACCGAGTTTGGCGACGAAGCGGGTGGCGGCCACCCCCACGGAACAGGTCAGCCCCTGTTCGCTTCGGATCCGTTCGCGGATCATCGCGGCGATCCGCACCGGCCCGCCCAGGCGGCGGCGCGCGCCCGACACGTCGAGGAACGCCTCGTCCAACGACAGGGGCTGCACCAGGGGGGTGACCGCGCGCAGGACCTCCATGACCGCCTCTGAGACGGCGCGGTAGGCGCGCCCGTCGGGCGGGAGGACCACCGCGTCGGGGCACAGGCGCAGGGCCCGGGTCATGGGCATCGCCGAGTGGACCCCTCGGGCGCGGGCCCGGTAGTCGGCGGAGGAGACGACGCCGCGTGGACCGGTGCCGCCGACGATGATCGGCGCGTCCCCGATGCCGGGGTCGCGCAGCCGTTCCACGCTGGCGAAGAACGCGTCCATGTCCAGGTGCAGGACGTTGCAGTCGGAGTCGGGCCCCGACCCGTCGAGCGGGAACCCGGCGTCCAGGGGCACGATGCCCTCCGGGGAGACCATGCCCCGCAGCGCGGCCCCGCGTTCCAGTTGACGTCGGCTCATGCGGTCAGGCTACGCGCCGTCGGGGACGGTCCCGGCTCAGGGCCGATGGGCGGTCACGTGGAGCTGGGTGGCGATGCCGAGCAGCTCGGGGTGCTCGGCGGCCGCCTTCTCCAGTTCCACCAGGTGCCGACCGGCGTGGACGTCGCCCTCCCAGGCCTGGCCCGGGACGAGGTCGGCGAACACCCGCACCCCGCGCACCCGTTCGTCGGTGAGGCCGACGGTGCCGACCAGTTCCAGGACGCCTCGTCGGGTGAACCGCCGGGGCATGGGGTCGCCGGGGCCCCAGCGGCCCTCGACGTCCTCCAGCAGGGTGCGGGCGTCGGTGAGGTGACCGGCCAGGGCACGGTGCAGGGCGCCGGCGACGGCGTTGGTGACCAGCAGGCTGACCGCACCGCCGGGGCGGGTGACGCCGACCACGTCGCGCAGGGCGGCGACCGGGTCGTCGACGTACTCCAGCACGTTGTGGACCAGGACCAGGTCGGTGCCGCCGGCCGGGAACAGGGACACCAGGTCCCCGATCTCCCCCTGCACACCGCGCACCCGGACGCCGCGTTCGGCGGCGCGGCGTTCCAGCGCGGCCAGCGAGTCGGGGCTGGGTTCGACCACGGTCACCCGGTGGCCGAGTTCGGCGAGCGGGACGGCCGCCCCGCCGGTGCCGCCACCGGCGTCGACGATGTCCAACGGGGCACCGCCGCCGAGTCGGTCCAGCAGTCCGGCCAAGGCCTCCCACACGACGGCGGTCCGCGCCGCGTTGGCCGCCCTGCCGGGGCCGGTCGCCCCGCCTTCGCCCAGACCGCCCGCGCTGGTGCCGGTCCTGTCACTCACCCGTGTCCCCCATGTCCGTTGCCGCCCGCCGGCTCTACAGCGCGAGCGTCGACTTGTTCTCCATGAGCCTGGACAGCAGCCCGTTGACGAAGTTGGGAGACTCGTCGGTGGACAGTTCCTTGGCGACGCCGACGGCCTCGGCGATCGCCACGGCGTCGGGGATGTCCTCGGCCCACAGCAGCTCATAGGCGCCCATGCGCAGGATGTTGCGGTCGACGACCGGCATCCGCTCCAGGGTCCAACCGATGGCGTAGGTGTCCAGGAGTTCGTCGATGCGGTCGCGGTGCCCGTTGACGGAACGGGCCAACTGCTCGGTGAACTCGTTGATCGGCGGCTCGGGCTGGGCCAGGCGGCGCTTGATGACCTCTTCCACCGAGATGCCGCGCACCTCGGCCTCGTAGAGGACCTCGACCGCGCGCCGCCGCGCCTTGCGCCGTGCTCCGCTCATCAGTTGACTCGCCCGAGGTAGTCGCCCGTGCGGGTGTCGACCTTGACGCGCTCACCGGTGGAGATGAACAGGGGCACCTGGATGGTGGCGCCGGTCTGGACGGTGGCGGGCTTGGTACCGCCGGTGGAGCGGTCGCCCTGCACACCCGGGTCGGTGTGGGTGATCTCCAGCTCGACGGCGGCGGGCAGTTCGATGTAGAGCGGGTTGCCCTCGTTGGTGGCCACCGTGACCTTGGTGTTCTCCAGGAGGAAGTTGCTGTCGTCGCCGACGACGGCGTCCGGGACCGGGAGCTGGTCGTAGGTCTGGGTGTCCATGAAGATGAAGGACTCGCCGTCGTGGTACAGGTACTCCATGTCGCGGCGATCGACGTTGGCGAACTCGACCTTGGCGCCGGCGTTGAAGGTCCGGTCCACGATCTTGCCGGTGAGGACGTTCTTCAGCTTGGTACGGACGAACGCGCCGCCCTTGCCCGGCTTGACGTGCTGGAATTCGAGGACGTTCCACAGAACGCCGTCGATCCGCAGGGTCGTGCCGTTCTTGATGTCGTTCGTCGTGGCCACTTCGGTCGTCTCTCCAAGGGGTCTGACACGTCGGGGGCCGGACCCTGGGGCCCGGTCCGCTGATCGGTGGGGCCGGCCGCGGGCGCCTCGGGGTCCGCCCCGAGCGCACCGGTGCGCAGGCCGCCTGGGTGCAAGTCTAGTGGCTTCCCGGAACCGGGGCGCCGTCCGCGACGGCGGCGTAGGCCGCGTCGAGCAGCTCGGGAGCGGGTCCGGCCAGGATCGCGGTCTTCGCCATGCCGTCCAGGACCACGAAGCGCAGGGTGGCGCCGCGGGTCTTCTTGTCCACGCTCATGGCGGCGCGCAGCTCGGGCCAGGCGGGCGCGGCGTAGGAGACGGGCAGGCCGACGGCGGTGAGCAGGGCCCGGTGGCGGGACACCAGGTCGGCGTCGATGCGACCGTCGAGCCGGGCGAGTTCGGCGGCGAAGACCATGCCGATGGAGACCGCGTACCCGTGCCGGAAGGTGTAGTTCTCGGCGCGCTCGATGGCGTGTCCCAGGGTGTGGCCGTAGTTGAGGATCTCGCGGCGGCCGCTCTCCTTGAGGTCGCCGGAGACGACCTCGGCCTTGACCCGGATGGCGCGTTCGATGAGTTCGCGGGTGTGCCGTCCCTCGGGCAGGGCGGCGCCCTCGGGGTCGTCCTCGACCAGGTCGCAGATGACGGGGTCGGCGATGAAACCGGCCTTGATGATCTCGGCGAGGCCGCCGATGTAGTCGGCGCGGGGCAGGGTGGGCAGGGTGGCCATGTCGCACAGCACCCCGGCCGGGGGGTGGAAGGAGCCGACGAGGTTCTTGCCCTCGGGCGTGTTGATGCCGGTCTTGCCTCCGACGGCGGCGTCGACCATGCCCAGCAGGGTGGTCGGCACCAGGACCGAGCGCACCCCGCGCAGCCAGGTGGCGGCGACGAATCCGGCGAGGTCGGTGGCGGCCCCGCCGCCCACGCCCACGACGGTGTCGGTGCGGGTGAAGCCGTGTCGGCCCAGGCGGGACCACAGGTCGGCGGCGACCGCGACGGTCTTGGCGGCCTCGCCGTCGGGGACGGGCATGGGGTGGGCCTCGTACCCGGCGGCCTCCAAGGCCTTGACGACGGGCCGGGCGATACCGCCGAGCCCTTCGGGGTGGACGACCGCCACCCGGGCGGCGTCCCCGACGAGCGAGGGCAGCTCGGAGAGCACGCCGCTGCCGACGACGACGTCGTAACGGCCGGCGGTGTCCCCGACCCTGATGCGCGTGACGGTCATCGGTCGGCCTTTCCGGCGTCGAGGGTGGGGACGATGACGTCGACGATCTCCTCGGGGTGGTACCCGGTGGTGGGCACCGTGACCGTGGCGAGGGACTCGTAGACGGGGAGGCGTTCTTCGAGGAGTTTGCGCAGTCGTGCGCGGGGGTTGCCGACCAGCAGCGGCCGGGCGGTGTCCATGCCGACGCGTTTGGCCGCTTCGGCGAACTCCACCTGGAGGTAGACCACGTGGTGGTCGGCGAGGTCGCGGCGGGTGTCCTCGTTCAGGACCGCGCCGCCGCCGACGGCGATGACGCCCTCCCAGGTGCGCAGTCCCTCGGCGACGATCTCGCGTTCCAGCGCCCGGAAGCGCTCTTCGCCCTCTTCCAGGAAGATGTCGCCGATGGGCTTGCCCGCCCGCTTCTCGATCTCGGTGTCGGTGCACAGCAGATCGACGCCGAGCCGTCGGGCCAGGGCCTCCCCGACCGTGGACTTGCCCGAACCGGGCGATCCGATGAGCACCGCGATCGCTCGTGACACGCTCTTCCCACCTTCGTCTCGTTCCCCGGGCCCGCCCGCGGGCGGGCCCGGGCGGGTCAGCGGATCTCCAGGGAGTCCAGGTACCCCTGGAGGTTGCGGGCGGTCTCGGCGACCGAGTCACCGCCGAACTTCTCGATGGCGGCCTCGGCGATGACCAGGGCGACCATCGCCTCGGCGACCACTCCTGCGGCCGGGACCGCGGTGACGTCGCTGCGCTGGTGGTGGGCCTGGGTCGGTTCGCCGGTCTCGGTGTCGATGGTGTCCAGCGCCCGGGGGACGGTGGCGATCGGCTTCATGGCGGCGCGCACCCGCAGCGGGTCGCCGGTGCTCATGCCGCCCTCGACTCCGCCGGCGCGGTTGGTGCGGCGGCGCACGCCGTCCGGTCCGGGCTCGATCTCGTCGTGGGCCTCGGAGCCGCGGCGGGCGGCGGTGCGGAAACCGTCGCCGACCTCGACGCCCTTGATGGCCTGGATGCCCATGAGGGCTCCGGCCAGCCGCGCGTCCAGGCGTCGGTCCCAGTGGACGTGGCTGCCCAGCCCCGGGGGCAGGCCGTAGGCGAGCACCTCGACGACGCCGCCGAGGGTGTCGCCGGACTTCTTGGTGTCGTCGACCTCGTCGACCATGCGGGCGCTGGTCGAGGGGTCGAAGCAGCGCAGCGGGTCGGCGTCGACGGCGGCGAGGTCCTCGGGGCGGGGTTCGGGCGCGTCCTCGGGGACGGCGACCGGGCCCATGGACACCACGTGGCTGAGGATCTCCACGCCGAGCGCCTGTCGGCAGAAGAGGCGGGCGACCTCACCGATGGCGACGCGTGCGGCGGTCTCCCGGGCGCTGGCGCGCTCCAGGATCGGCCGGGCCTCGGTGTGCCCGTACTTCTGCATGCCGACGAGGTCGGCGTGGCCGGGGCGCGGCCGGGTGAGCGGCGCGTTACGGGCGATGCCGTCCAGTACCTCGGTGGGCACCGGGTCGGCGGACATCACCTTCTCCCATTTGGGCCACTCGGTGTTACCGACCTCGATGGCGACCGGACCCCCGAGGGTCAGGCCGTGGCGAATGCCTCCGATGAGGGAGACCTGGTCCTGTTCGAACTTCATCCGGGCGCCACGACCGTACCCGGCGCGGCGGCGGAGCAGCGCGGCGGTGATGTCGTCAGAGGTGACGGACACACCGGCCGGGAGGCCCTCCAGAATCGCGACGAGTGCCGGCCCGTGGGATTCCCCTGCGGTCAGCCAACGCAACATGGGTCCGATCTTTTCACGGATCGGTCCGAGGGGTGGCATCCGGTCTCAGAGTGCGGGCATCAGGGGTCGGGCGGCCAGGACGGTGGCCAGCGCGGTGGCGCACATGAACGGCCCCAGGGGGAAGGGGTCGCGGTGGGAGAGGCGGCGCAGTGCCAGCAGGACCAGGCCCACCGCGGAGAAGGCGGCGAAGGCCCAGAACACGGCGGTCAGCGCGCCCAACGGGCCGGCCGCCCATCCGGCGTAGAGGCCGCTGAGGCCCGAGAGTTTGACGTCGCCGAAGCCGAGTCCGCCGGGGCGGACGCGCCACAGCAGCCAGTACAGCACCGTGACGAGGACCATGCCGATGAGGGCGTCGGTGGCGCGGTGGAGGTGAGGGCCGCCGGGTGGGAGGAGGACCGCGGCCGCGATGAGCGCGGCGGCCACCGGGTAGGAGGGGCGGACGATGACGTCCGGGAGGCGTTGGACCCGCAGGTCCACGACGGAGAGCACCGCGCCCACGGCGACGAGCCACAGCCCGGCCGGGATCCACAGGGGGGTCCAGACGGGGTCCCGGAGGGCGGTCAGACCCACCAGGGTCGCGCCGAGCACGGCCAGGACGAGGACACCGGGGTGGGAGCGGACGGTCTGTTCGCAGTGCGGGCAGGCGCCGCGGATGCGGAAGCAGCGATCGACCACGAGGGGGAACCAGCGACAGAACACCAGTTCGGCCCGGCAGTGGGGGCAGCGGGGCGGTGGTGGCCCCTCGTCGTCGCCCCTGGGGGCCGGCGGGGCCACCGCCTTGTCGGTGCCCGCGGTCGTGCCCTCGTCCGCGCCGGGAGAGACGGCGCCGTGGACGTCGGCGGGGACGTGCTCGCGGGGGCGGGCGGGGCCGAACAGGGGCACCAGGCGACCGCCGATATGACCGGCGACCAGCCCGAACAGGACCGATGCCGCGATGACGGCGATCGCCCACGGGTCCGGATGCGGCACGAACGCGGAGGGGGTGGGCATAGTGCGAAGCTACCGGTCGGCGATCCGTGGCGACAGGCCCGGATCGTACCTGTGGAAAAGCCCCGCGCGATCAGTCCTCGTCGCGGTGGGCGCGCACGACGGCGCTGAGTTCGATCCCGCCGGGCAGGACGTGGCGCAGTTCGGCGGCCAGGCGTTCGGCGACGCGGCGCAGTACCTCGTCGTCGCGTTCCTCCAGTTCGAGGCGGATGCCGATGTCGGCGCGTTCGGAGGGGTGGATGCGCACCCGTTCGATGCCGAACTCGGAGTGGGTCACCCGGTAGACGAGGGCGAGCACCTGGGGGTCGTCCTTGGGTTCGGGGACGGTGCCGTGCTCGGCGAGCATGGTGAGGAAGCGCCCCTGGACGCTGTAGGGCACCGGACCGGACACGTCGACGACCAGGGCGTCGGCGCCCTCCTCGACGGCGGCCCGGCAGGCGTCCTTGGTGGCGAAGGGGACGGGTCGGGCGTCGGGACGCCACCGGCGGACGGCGTCGACGGAGGTGAAGGCGAGTACGCCGCGGCGTCCGTCCTTGCCGGTCATGATCGGGACCGCGACCTCGCTGTTCTTGTCCTTGGTGAGCCCGCCGACGCCCTTCTCGGTCTCGGTGGCCACGGCGACCACGGGGATGAGGAGGCGGGAGGCGCCCAGGGCGGTCAGCACCTGGCGGTCGCCGATCTCGCCGGCGGCGTGGGCGCGCAGGCGGGATTCGACCTCGGGGTCGGCGCCGCCGTCGTCGTCACGGAAGTTCTGGGCGCCGATGATCGTTGGTCTGCTCACGGCCCCCGACTCTACCCGGGACGGGGGCCGGGCGGGTCGGTGTTCGGCTCAGTCGTGACCGGCCGTGGCGGAACGGTCGTCCGCTGGTCGGATGCCGTCCATCGGCGCGTCGCCGGAGGGTTCCAGGGTGGCGAGGATCGCCTCCAGGTCGGCGGTGCGCCGGGGGCCGAGGCGGTCGAACACGAGGGCGCGGACCCGGGCGGCGTGTCCGGGGGCGATGTCGGCCAGGAGGCGGGCGCCCTCGTCGGTGAGGACGGCCCACAGGCCGCGCCGGTCGTCGGCGCACTCCTGTTTGCGGACGAGCCCGTCGCGTTCGAGGCGGGAGATCTGGTGGGAGAGCCGGCTCTTGGAGACGATGACGCCGTCGGCGAGGGCGCGCATGCGCATGCGGCGTTCGGGCGCCTCGGACAGGTGCACGAGGATGCCGTATTCGATGAGGCTCAGTCCGCCGCGTTCGCGCAGGTCGCGTTCGAGGTCGTCGTAGATCCAGGCGTTGACCCGCAGGAAGCCCCGCCAGACCCGTTGTTCGTCGGCGTCGAGCCATGCCGGGTTCTCCATGGGGCGATCCTAACGCCGACCGCTTGCGAACCCCGGATCGGACACCTAACCTTCTTCCAAGGAAGATATTTCTAAGGTACTTTGTTCCTAGGCAGATAGAGGGGCCCGATCCCGGGCCCCGACCCGCTCACAGGGAGATGTAGGCACATGGCAGCGCAGGAACTGAAGCCCGGCACCTGGACGATCGACGCGGCCCACAGCGTGGTCGGCTTCTCCGTCCGCCACATGATGGTGAGCAAGGTCCGCGGTCGGTTCGAGAAGTTCGACGCCACCCTGACCGTCCCCGAGGACCCCACGGGGGCGTCCGTCGAGGCCACCATCGACGCCGCTTCGATCAACACCGACAACGCCGACCGGGACGGCCACATCCGCTCCGCCGACTTCTTCGGGGTCGAGGACCACCCGGAGTTCACTTTCCGCTCCACCGGCCTGGCGGCCGACGGCGAGGACTTCGTCCTCAAGGGCGACCTGACCATCAAGGGCAACACCCACCCGGTCGAGCTCAAGCTGGAGTTCAACGGCTCCACCGTCGACCCCTACGGGCTGGACCGCGCCGGCTTCGCGGCCTCCACCCAGATCAGCCGCAAGGCCTTCGGCGTCGACATCGAGATGCCGATGGACGGTGGCGGCGTGGTCATCGGCGACAAGATCACCATCGACATCGACGCCGAGTTCACCCACCAGGCCTGAGCCCGCCCTCCCACCGGGCGGTTCCCCCGACCAGGTCGGGGCGGATCGTCGCGACGGCGCCCACGGGACCCCGGGGTCCGGTGGAACCCCGGGGCGTCGGGAGGTCCGCGCGGCGGGCGGGGGCCCGGCGCCCCGGCGCGGGCCGGCAGCACGGACACGGTGGGCACGGCGGCCCCCGCCCCTCGGGGGCGGGGCGGGGGGACGTCGGTCCGCCCGCGCGCGGGAGAACGGCCGACCGGTTTTGGCGACACACCGTCACCACCCGGGGTGACGCTCGGCTATCGTCGGCGGGGGGAGGGCGCACGCCCTCCCCCCGCTTCGTCGTGCGCACCCGCACCCGCGCCCCGCACTCCAGGAGGAACCGTGCCGTCCAGCCCCTTTCCCCCCGAGGTCGTCACCGCCGTCACCGCCCACATGAACGGTGACCACCCCGAGGACACCCTGCTCATCTGCCGCGCCCTGGGCGGCCTCCCCCAGGCCACCGAGGCCCGCATGACCGGACTGGACGGCGAGGGCGGCGACTACGCCGTCACCGTCGACGGCACCGAGCACACCGTCCGCATCCCCTGGGCACGGCCGCTCACCGAGCGCGCCCAGATCCGCGTCGAGGTCGTGCGCATGTACCAGGAGGCCTGCGCGAAGCTCGGCCTCACCCCGCGCGGGCACTGACCCCGCCGACCGGGACGCGCGGCCGACCGTGACACGCGGGCACCGGCCGCCCCCGCTGTGACAGGGACCGCTTCCGCGGGAACTCGACGGCGGCGTCGGGAGTCCAACAGGATGAAGACGGGGAGAGGCGCCACCCGGGGGTCCACGGGCGCACGGTCGCCGCACGGCGCCGCGGGGGCGCCCGGTCCGGAAAGCGGTCCGCCGATCCCACGGACGTCCAGACACCCACGCAACCGAAGGACGGCACCGACCTCCATGGTCACGCCCCACACCGGTGACGACAACGCGCCGACGCAACGGATCGAACCCACCGCGCCCACCGCCGAGGCGGGGCCCGCGCCAGGGGCCACGCGGTGGGTCACCCGTGTGCTGCGCCCCGGCTCCACCCGCGACGGGACACCGCCCACCCGGGTCGCGGACCCCGGGTCGCCGCCCCGGGCCACCAGGGTCGAGCGGACCGCGTCGCCCGCCGCCCGGACCCCCGGGACCGGGGCCCCGGGCGGCGGCGAAGACGCCCCCTGGTGGCGTTCCCTGTTCGGGCCGCTCCTGGACTGGATGGCCCGACTCGTCTCCCGGGTCGTCGTCGGCCCCGCCAGCGACCTGGACTACGCCGTCCCCGCCGAACTGCGCCGCCGCTACCAGGTCCTGGACCGCATCGGCGCGGGCGGCGAGGCCGTCGTCTACCTCGTCGAGCCCGCCGACTCCCCCGGCCGCCGCCTGGCGCTGAAGGTGTACCGGCCCGGCCACGACATCAACCGGGAGCTCCTGGACCGGCTGCGCGCCCGCGGCACCGCCTCACCGCACACCCCGGCGATCCACGGCTACGGTCACGCCACCAGCTCCTGGGACGAGGACCTGGCCTGGGAGGCCCAGGAGTACTTCGCCCACGGCACCCTGCGCACCGTCATCGACGGGGCCCCCTTGGACGAGGCCCGGGCCCGCGCCGTCGTCTCCGCCGTCGCCGAGTGCCTCCGCCACTGGCAGGACGACCTCCAGCACAACCACACCGACGTCAAACCCGAGAACCTGCTGGTGCGCTCCCTGGACCCGCCGGTGCTCGCGCTCACCGACTTCGGCGGCGCCGTCCGCGCCACCATGAGCCGTGTCTACGGCGGGCTGGCCATCACCGAGGACTACGCCGCCCCCGAGGTCGTGGAGGGCCGCCGCGAGGCCCCCGGCGCCTGGTGGGCCCTGGGCGTGATGGCCCACGAACTGGTCACCGGACGCCGCCCCGACCGCGGCGGCAACTGGCTCACCGCCCGCAACACCGAGGTGGACATCTCCGCCGTCGCCGACGAGCGCTGGCGGCTGCTGGTACGCGGCCTGCTCGCCCCCTCCCCCTCCGCCCGCTGGGGGCACGCCGAGGTCTCCCAGTGGCTGGCCGGGGAACGCCCCGCGATCCGCACCGCCCGGCGCCTGCGCCCCATCGTGTTCGCCGGCGCCTCCCACGAGGACCCGCCCAGTCTCGCCTTCGACCTCCTCGACCGGTCCGACACCGGCGCCCTGTGGCTGCGCACCCACTGGTCGGAGCTGCGCACCTGGCTGGACCGCGAGGTCAAGGACCACACCTTCGACCGCGCCTACCTCACCGGCCTCGAAGGCCACCCCGAACGCGCCCACATCGCCATCAGCGCCCTGGCCGCCCGCTACGTTCCGGGCATGCCGCCGCGCTTCCACGGTCACGAGATCAGCGCCGACGGCCTGCTGGAACTGGCCACCGGTGAGGCCAGCCGGCACGCCGTGGTGCGCGAGGCCGTGGAATCGGGTGCGGTGGGGCTGGCCGCCCAGCACTGGTGCCCCCACCCGGGCTGCCGCACCAACGGGTCGGGGCGCTGTGTGCTCCTGGAACGCGTCCAGCACGAGGTCCCCCTGCTCATGCGGCGGGTCACCGAGAGCCTCGACCGGATCACCGGGGGCGGCGGCGACCGGCCGGACCGCCCCGCCGCCCACGAGATCGACACCACCTGGGCGCGCGCCGTCGAACTGGTCCTGGCCCCCGAGATCGCCTCCCGGCACCGCGCCCTGGTGCGCCGCCAGTCCTGGCACCCCGCCCAGCGCAGCACCGCGCCGCACGCCCCCTGGTGGACCGAACAGCGCCGCACCGGCCTGCGCGAGGGCGGTACCGACCCGCTGGCCTCGCGCGCCGCCCTGCTCACCGCCGTGCTCCTGCTGCCCGAGGCCGTCCGCATCGGCGGTTCCATCGCCGACCGCGAACGCGCCGACGGACGCGCCCGCCGCCAGGACCGGTGGGCGGCCCTGACCGGTTCGGCCCGGGAACGCTGGGACGAGACCCGCGCCCGGATGGCCGACACCCGTCGTCGCCGGGCCGAGGCCGCCACCGGCGACGATCCGGTGATCGACGGCACCGCCCCGCAGCACGCCGCCCGTCGGCCCCCGTGGGGAGGGTGGGGCGCCGCACAGGACCCGAACCGGCCCGACCAGGCCGGGCCCGAGGGTTCCCAGCGGGCGCGGGACCGCGCCTCCCGTCGTGTCCAGCGCACCATGAAGCAGATCCAGAAGGCGATGACGGCGGGCCGGTGCCGACGCTTCGCCTACCCGGCGGCCCTGCTCGGGCTCGTCGACGGGTTGGGGCGGGCGCTGCGCCCGGCGGACGGCTTCTATCCCGAGAGCGCGTTCGTCACCGACGCCTACACGGGCCTGGTGGAGGGCTCCCGGGGCCCGATCCTGGGGTCGCTGTCGGAGTTCACCGGCGCGGTCACCGGCCTGCTGCCCGGCGACACGGGCGCCGCCTGGTGGTTGCCGGTGCTGACCTCCATCGGGCTCATCGTGCTGGGACGCACCGCGGCGAGCACGAGGGCCGCCTCCCGGGCACGGCGCCGCCTGGCCGCGTCCCGCCTGGCCGTGGTCGGATCGGTGTTCATGCTGGTGGTCCTGTTGTCCACCGGGCTGTTGATGCTCGGCTCGGGTGTGCTCATCCCCCTCGACGGCCTGCTCGGCTGATCCCCGCCCGGCCGAGCCCCGACAGCAGGCCCAGGGTCCATCCCCTCCCGTGCGGGTCCACCGCGCGGGAGGCCAGCGCGAACAGGCGCTCGGCGCGCTCGTAGGACAGCCGCCGCCGCCCCGTGTCCGGGCACAGGTCCCCCGCCCCGGGGGTGCGGGCCGGACCGGGGCGACGGTCGGACAGGAACAACGGGCCGCGCGTGCGGTCGCCCACCAGGTCCGGCAGTAGCCGGGCGGTGCCCGAACGCCAGGTCACCCGGGCGCCCGCGACCACGGCCGAACGGTCGTCGAGGTCCAGTTCCTCGACGTTCAGGGCCAGGGCGGTGCGGGCCGGGACACCGGACTCGCTCAGCAGACACCACAGGGCGCGCTCGCGCACCGACGCGCCCTCGCACAGGGCGCGCACCGCGCCCGGATCGATCCCCGCGGGCGCGATCGCGGGTTCGGCCCTGCGCTCCAGCGCCGCGTCGATCCCCGCCAGGTCCATCCGGGCGGCGAACGACCGCACCGCCGACCGGTGCCGGTTCCAGGTGCGGGCGGCGCCCCCGCCCCAGGCCGCCGCGAACACCCCGGCCACCCGCTCGGCGGTCAGATCGGTCAGGGGCAGCCCCTCTCCCAGGGACCGGCACAGGCGGTGCAGGGTCCGCCCGTAGGAGCGGGCGGCCTGCTCACCCAGGTCGTCGCGGGCGAGGAAGGCGCGCACGGTCTCCCCCAGGAGGGGGCCGGTCGGGGCGGCCGGCAGGTCGGCGGCCCGACGCAGCAGGAAGGCGTGTTCGGCGCGGTTGTCGGTGAGGGCGGCGGCACGCTCGAACTCGACCCTGGCCTCGGCGGGACGCCCCGACCGCGCCAACAGGTCCCCGCGCACGCTCGGCAGCAGGTGGTAGTCGCGCAGCGCGGGCTCCGCCGCCACCGCGTCCACCGACTCCAGCCCCCGCTCGGGGCCGTGCGCGAAGCCCACCGCCACCGCCCGGTTGAGCAGTACCACCGGGGTCGGGGTCAGGTCCGCCAACCGGTCGTACAGGATGGCGATCCGCCCCCAGTCGGTGGCCTCGGCGTCGGGTGCCCGCGCGTGACAGACCGCGATGGCGGCCTGGAGCGTGTAGGGGCCGGGTGGGCCGCCCGCGTCGCGGGCGCGCAGCATCGCGGCGAAGCCGCGTCGGACGCCCTCCCGGTCCCACCGGCTCCGGTCCTGTTCGTGCAGTCGCAGTGGTTGGCCGGAGGGGCCGATACGGGCGGCCGATCGCGACCGTTGGAGTTCCATCAGGGCGACCAGGGCGTGCGCCTCGGCACGGTCCGGGACCAGCGCGGCGAGCATCCGGCCGGTGCGCAACGCCTCCGCGCACAAGCGCGGCCGCATCAGTCCGGGTCCGGCGGTGGCCGTATGGCCCTCGTTGAAGACCAGGGAGATCACGTCCAGGACGGCGGGCAGTCGGTCGGTGACCTCCTCCGGCCCGGGAGGTTCCAGGGCGGCGCCGCGTTCGGCGAGGGTGCGCTTGGCCGAGGCGATCCGCCGGGCGATGTCGCGCTCGGGGGTGAGCAGGGCGCGCCCGATCTCGTTGTCGGTCAGACCGGTGACCAGGCGCAGGGTGAGGGCGACGCGTTCGCCGACCGACAGCGCCGGGTGGCAGGTGAGGAAGAGCAGCCGCAGCACGTCCTCGGGCTCCCCGCCCGGCCCGCCCGGTCCCCCCGCCTCCTCCGGGGCCGCCCGTTCGAGGTCGTGGGCGATGCGCTCGTGTTCGCGTTCCAGGCGCCGTTCGCGGCGGATCCGGTCCAGGGCGCGGCGTTTGGCGGCGGTGGTGATCCAGGCGGCGGGGTTGTCGGGCACCCCCTCGTGCGGCCACTGTCGCAGCGCGTCGACCAGGGCGTCCTGGGCGCACTCCTCGGCGGTGCCGACGTCGCGCACGACGCGGGTGAGCGCGGCGACGATCCGCGCCGACTCGGCCTTCCAGACGGCGTTGACGACCTCGTGCACTTCGCTCACACCGTCGATGACAGCACCGCCCCGGGTGCGAGCGCAACCCGGGACGGTGTGGTGCGGGGGGATCAGGAGAAGACCCGCCGGATGACGCTCTCGCCGTCACCGACGATCCGACGGAACCGGCGGGCCAGCTCCAGCGCCTCCTCCTCGGTGGCGACGTCGACCAGCGCGAACCCGGCCACGGCCTCCTTGCTCTCGGTGAAGGGGCCGTCGGTGACGGTGATCTCGTCCCCGTGGGAGGCCATCCGGATCCCGCCGGGCTCCAGACCACCGGTGGCCACCAGGACCCCGGCGGCGGTGAGCTCCTCCACGAACGCCGCCATCTCCACGTACAGGCCCTCGTCGGTACGGGCGTTCTCCTCGGGTCGGCTCAGCATCAGGAATCGCATGGGGTGCTCCTCATTTCTCGTGCGCCTCGCGCATCGGCCGCGAACACTTACACGTCGTTCGGGAGACGTGACAGGGAACGCCGGCGTTCCCTGTCACGTCTCCGGTTCGACGTGGGGGTGAGAAGGCCACCGCCCCGGAAGGACACCGATCATGATCACCGCCCCGACCCCCACCGCCACCGCCCGCCCGGGTACCCGTGCGCTGCTCGCCTGCGCCGTCGTCGCCGGCCCGCTGTGGGCCGGCGTCTCCCTGGCCCAGGTGGTCGGCAGGGAGGGCTTCGACCTCACCCGCCACCCGCTCAGCGCGCTGAGCAACGGCGACCTCGGTTGGCTCCAGATCGCGAACTTCGCGGTCGCCGGAGTCCTGGCCGTCGCCGGGGCGATCGGGCTGCGCCGGGCCCTGGCCGGCGCCCCGGGCGGTGTCTGGGCGCCCCGGCTCGTCGCGATCTACGGCATCGGGATGATCGCCGCCGGCGCGTTCGTCATGGAACCGGCCGACGGGTTCCCCGTCGGCACCCCCGAGGGAACGCCCACCGCGCTGGGATGGACGTCCTTCGCCCACATGGCCGCGGGTTCGCTCACCTTCATCGCGCTGATCGCCGTCTGTTACGTCCTGGCCCGCCGCTTCGCCCGCACCGGCGACCGCGCCCGCAGCGTGCTCTCCGTGATCGCCGGCACCGCCCTGCTCCTGGGCGACGGCTGGGCGATGACCGGCGGCGCCCTCGGCTCGCTGACCCTGGCCGTCGGCGCGATCACCGCGATGCTGTGGGTCTCCGCCGTCGCCGCCCACCACCTGCGCACCGCCTGACGTCACCCGCCCGACCGGACCGGGTCCCGCTCCCCGAGGAGGTCGGCCCCGAGGCGATCGCCGGACGGCCCGGCCGGCGGCGCGTCCCCGAGCGTGATCCCCCTCCCACCGGCACCGTTCGCCCCTTCCGAACGGGGCCGGTGGGCTATGATCTCCCGGTTCGGCAGCGGGCCGGACCGTGGTGGGGATCGGGCGAGGACCGTGGAGAGGCCGCACGTGGGAGAGACCATCGAACTGCGCTCGGGGGGGTTCCGTGCCCGCGTCGCGACCACGGGGGCCGCGATCCAGGCGCTCACCTGGCGGGACGACGACCTGGTGTGGCCCTACACCGGGACGCCCACCGCGTTCCAGGGGCAGGTGCTCGCCCCCTGGCCCAACAGGATCGGCGAGGGCCGCTACCGGTTCGACGGAGCCGAGTACCGGCTCGACGTCAACGACCCTGCCACCGGGTCCGCCATCCACGGACTGGTCCATGACCGGCCGTGGGAGCCGGTCCGGGTCACCGAGGACTCCGTGGACCTGCACCTGGCCCTGCCCGCCACCCCCGGGTACCCGTTCACGCTGGCCATGGAGCTGACCTACCGGTTGGGCGAGGACGGCCTCACCGTCACCACCGTCGCACGCAACACCGGGGACTCCCCCGCACCGTTCGGGCTGGGTTTCCACCCCTACCTGGCCCTGGGCGAGCCCGTGGGAGGGCTGGCCGCCCGCGACGCGCTCACCCTGAGCGCCCCCGTCGACCGGTACCTGCCGACCGACGACCGGCTGCTGCCCGTCGGCGACCCCCTCCCGGTGGCCGACACCGACCTGGACTTCGGCCCGCCCGGCCGGGGCCTGGGCGACACCGTGCTCGACACCGCCTTCACCATCGGCGGGCGCGACGCCGACGGCCGGGCGTGGACCCACGTGGACGGCCCCCGGTACCGGGTGTCGGTGTGGTGCGACGCGAGCTTCGGGTACCTCCAGCTGTTCAGCTCCGACACCCTCGGCGGCGCCGACCACCGCGCCCACCTGGCGGTCGAACCGATGACCTGCCCGCCCGACGCGTTCGTCAGCGGGGACGGCCTCATCGTGCTGGCGCCCGGCGCCGACAGCCGGCACGTCTTCGGCATCACCGCCGCACCGACGGCCTGACGGGCCGTCCGGTCCCCGGCCTCAGCGGCTCAGCAGGTCGCTGAGGCGGGCCAGGTCCTCCAACGTGTCGATGTCCTCGGGGCTGGCGACGTCGTCGCAGGCCACCGGCGTGACCACGTGCGAGTAGGCGCGCAGGAACGGGCGCGCCCCCACATCGTTCACCGCCATGGCGTGCACCGTCGACCAGTGCTCGCGCCCGATGAGCACCGGGTTGCGCTGGTTGCCCCGATAGGTGGCCACCGCCGCACGGGCGCCCTCGGCGTGCGCCGCCACCAGGCGGGCCACCGCCTCGGGGGTGACCAGGGGCTGATCGGCCAGGGAGATCAGGACCGCGTCGACCCCGTCGGGCAGGGCGTCGATGCCCACCCGTACCGACGAACCCATCCCCGAGGCCCAGTCGGGGTTGAACACCGTCCAGGCGTCGGGGACCGTCGTGTCCGCCGCCCCCAACACCGCCAGAACGGGTTCGCAACCCCCCAGGCGCAGGGTGCGGACCCCCCGATCGACCAGGCGTTCACCGCCCACCTCGACCAGCGCCTTGGGCCGACCCAACCTGCTCCCGGCACCGGCCGCCAACAACAGGCCCGCGACCCGGCCGTGTTCCCCGTCCCCGCTTCCCATGCCGCGATGATGCCATGCGCGGCCCCTCCGCACCGGCCACCTCGGGCACAGCGTCCGAAGTGATTCCCGGACCCGACCGATGGGACCGCCACGACCTGCGGTTTCACCCGAACCGAATTTTCGGTTCACCTGTTGACGTGACCGAATCCGGCCGGAATAAAGGGTTCCACGGGGACGTCCCGGTGGATCCGACCCGTGGTCTCGCGCAGCGCGCGACCGCTCCCGCCCCACCGGGTCCGCACCAGTTCGGCCGCGATCGACACCGCCGTCTCCTCCGGGGTCCGCGCCCCCAGGTCCAGACCGATCGGCGAATGCAGCCGCGCCAGGTCCTCCTCGCCCACACCCGCCTCGCGCAGCCGGGCCATCCGGTCGTCGTGCGTGCGCCGCGACCCCATCGCGCCGATGTACCCGGCCCGGGTCCGCAACGCCGCCGTCAACACCGGCACGTCGAACTTGGGATCGTGGGTCAGCACACAGATCGCCGTGCGCTCATCGATCCGGTCGGCCACCTCGTCCAGGTACACGTGCGGCCACTTGACCACCACCTCCTCGGCGGCGGGGAACCGCCTGGCCGTGGCGAACACCGGACGGGCGTCGCACACCGTCACCCGGTACCCCAGGTACGCGCCGAGTTCGGCGACGGCCGCCGCGAAGTCGATCGCGCCGAACACCAGCATCCGCGGCGGCGGCGCGAACGACTGCACGAACACCTCCAGCTCGTCGCCGCGCCGCTGCCCGTCCACCCCGTAGCGCAACAGACCGGTACCGCCCTGCGCCGACATCCCGCGCACATCGTCGTCGAGGGCGTCGGTCAGCCGGGCACCGCCCACGTCCCCCTCGGCGTCGGACGGCCACACGATCCGCCGCCGACCCACCCGGTCGGCGTCCGACGGGTCCGACACCACCGTGGCCACCGCCACCGGCTGGTGCTCGTCGATCGCCCCCAGCACCGCGCCCAGCCGGGGGTACCGCGCGCGGTCCACCGGCTCGACGAACACGTGCAGGGTGCCACCGCAGGTCAGGCCCACACCGAAGGCGTCCTCGTCGGCGACCCCGTAGGTCCGGCGCACCGGCACCCCGGTGCGGATCGCCTCCATCGCCTCCTCGTGGACCGCGCCCTCCACGCAGCCACCCGACAGGCTCCCGAACACCTCACCCGACGCGCTCACCGCCATCGCCGCACCGGCGGGGCGCGGCGCGCTCTTGAAGGTGTCGATCACCGTCGCCACGGCGAACGTCTCCCCGGAGGCGTACAGCTCCGACACGGCCGCTCGGATATCGCGCACCTGCCACCCCGTTCCCGACTGCCTCGACACACCTGTGGTCCTCGCTACCAAGGTATGTGCCCCGTACCGCACGACGGGAGCCCTCGTTCCATCAAGAAACGAGGGCTCCCGTTGGAGCTTCCTACGAGGAGGTGTCAGTCCCGGCCCGGCTCCGCGGCCTCGCCCCGCTCGCGCAGCAGTAGACGGAACTCCTCCAGGGCCGCCCGGCCCCGGTCACCGTCGGCGCTCTGGATGCCCATCACCGCCAACGTGGTGCCGTCGGACAGGTCCACCGACGGCCACGGCTCCCCTTCGGGCATCCGCACGTCCACGATCTCCGCCCACCACAGCACGTGGGTGCGGATGCCGTTCACGACCGTGACGGTCTCCTCGGTGGCCACCAGCCGGGGCCGGGCCAACAGGTGCAGCCCCGCGGCGATCGCCGCGCCCAGCCCCACGAGCATGACCCGGTCCATGAACCGCCAGTCCCCCGGCAGGATCACCGCCAGGACCACCATCGTGGCGATGATCAACAGCCCCAGGCCGTAGGCGACCATCCGCACCACCCGAGGCCGCCAGGTCCGGGGCAGTGCCGGCCGTTCCGACGTATCGTCCACGGTCTGTTCCCTCGTCCGCACCCGTTCGCTCCACTCCCGGGGCCGCCCCCGCGACCCGAATTCAGCTCCGCAGTCCGCGCAGGACCACCGCGGCGTCCAACGCGGCCTCGGCCGCCTCCGCGCCCTTGTTCTCGACGCTGCCCGGCAGGCCGGCGCGGTCCCGCGCCTGTTCCAGGGTGTCACAGGTCAGGACACCGTTGCCCACGGGGGTGGACTGGCGCAACGCCACCTCGGTGAGGCCCTGCGTCACCGACTGGCACACGTAGTCGAAGTGCGGGGTCCCGCCCCGGATGACCGCGCCCAACGCGATCACCGCGTCGTGCCGGCGGGCCAGTTCCTGCGCCACCACCGGGATCTCCACGGCCCCCGCCACCCGGACCACCACCGGTTCGGCGGCACCCGAGGACTTCACCACGTCCAGGGCGTTGGCCAGCATCGGCTCCACGATCGGGGCGTTCCAGCGGGTCACCACGATGCCCACCGACATGCCGGAGGCGTCCAGGCCCAGCTCCTCGGGACGTCCTTCACCGCTCATCGTCGCTACTTCCCGTCGTCTCGTGCTCGTGGTTCAGTCGGTGACACCGGACAGGTCGTGACCCATCCGGTCGCGCTTGGTGCGCAGGTAGGCGATGTTGTCGTCGGTGAGGAACGCCGGCGTGGGGATCCGCTCCGTGACCCGCACCCCGTGCCGCTCCAGACCCTGCGCCTTGTCGGGGTTGTTGGACAGCAGACGCACCGAGGAGACGCCCAGGTCGGTGAGGATCCGGGCGCCCGCGCCGAACTCGCGGGCGTCGGCGGGCAGCCCCAGCCGCAGGTTGGCGTCGACGGTGTCCACCCCCTCGTCCTGGAGGGCGTAGGCGCGCAGCTTGTGCAGCAGCCCGATGCCCCGGCCCTCGTGGCCGCCCAGGTAGACGAGCACACCGCGCCCCTCGCGGGCGATGTCGGCCATGGCCGCGTCGAGCTGCGGTCCGCAGTCGCACCGGTGGGAGCCGAACGCGTCGCCGGTCAGGCACTCCGAGTGCAGCCGCACCAGCACGTCCGTGCCGTCGCCCAGGTCGCCCATGACCAGGGCCATGTGCTCGGCGCCGTCGGCCGTGCCCTTGAACCCGACCGCGCGCCACTGCCCGTACCGGTTGGGCATCCGGGTCTCCACCAGCCGGGTCACCAGCGGCGGGTGGGCGTCCTCCTCGGAGAGGGACTCCCCCAGCGCCAGCCGGTGGGCGGCCAGCTGTTCCACCGACACCAGCTTCAGACCGTGCTCGTCGGCGAACTCGCGCAGCCGGGGCAGCCGGGCCATGGTGCCGTCGTCCTCGACCACCTCGGCCAGCACCCCGGCGGGTCGCAGTCCGGCCAGCCGGGCGAAGTCGACGGAGGCCTCGGTGTGGCCCCGACGGGCCAGCACGCCGCCCGGCCGGGCGCGCAGGGGCAGGATGTGCCCGGGGCGCACGAAATCGGTGGGGCGGCTCTCGGCGGAGGACAGCAGGCGGATCGTGCGCGCCCGGTCGGCGGCGGAGATACCCGTGCTGACGCCCTGGCGGGCGTCCACCGTCACCGTGTAGGCGGTGCGCAGGCTCTCCTCGTTGCGGGCCGTCATCAGCGGCAGGTCGAGCCGGTCCAGGTCCGGGCCCTCCATGGGCACGCACACCACACCGGAGGTGTAGCGGATCATGAACGCCAGCAGCTCGGGGGTGGCGAGTTCGGCGGCGAAGATGATGTCGCCCTCGTTCTCACGGTCCTCGTCGTCCACCACCACGATGGCGCGACCGGCGGCGAAATCGGCGATGGCGTCCTCGATCGGGTCGAGGAACACCGGCCGCTCGTCATGGGTCGCGGCCGGGGTGGTGTCGGTGACGGTCATTACCGCTCCAGTGGTCGATGGGTACGGGTGGTACGGGTGGGTGGCGGCCCCCACGGGGTCCGCCCCGGGACCGGCGGGGCTAGACGCGGGCGTTCGCGACGGCGGTGATGCGCTCGACGTACTTGGCGATCACGTCGACCTCGATGTTGACGGTGGCGCCGAGGGGCAGACCGCCCAGGGTGGTGGCGCGCAGGGTCTCCGGGATGAGGCTGACCTCGAAGTACCCGGCGGCCGCGCCCGGCTCGCTGACCGCGGACACGGTCAGGCTGGTGCCGTCGACGGTGATCGACCCCTTCTCGACCACGTAGCGGGACAGCGCGTCGGGCAGGTCGAACCGTAGAACGTCCCAGTTGTCGCCCGGATTCCGGGACAGGAGTCGGGCGGTGCCGTCCACGTGGCCCTGGACGATGTGTCCACCCAGGCGGGAGTCGACACGGGCGGCGCGTTCGAGGTTGACCGGGGCGCCGGGGGTCAGAGAGCCGAGGGAGGAGCGGTCCAGGGACTCCTTCATCACGTCGGCGCTGAAGGTCCCCTCGCCGCGGTCGACGACGGTCAGGCACACGCCGTTGACCGAGATGGAGTCGCCGTGGCCGGCGTCGGAGGAGACCAGGGGGCCGCGCAGGGTGAGCAGGGCGGCCTCGCCCTCGGGACCCGCGGGTTCGATGGAGACGACCTCGCCGAGCTCTTCCACGATTCCTGTGAACACGCCTTCGCCTTCCCTAGCCTGACAGGGCTCCGGGGCGTGTGCGGAACGTGCGTCCACGGCGGATCGGTGAGCGGCCGTGGGCATGGCGCGCCACGGCGAACAGACCGTCCCGACGCGTGCTGCCTCCCATCCGGACTTTAACCGTCGGTACCGGAATTCCACCGGTTCAACCGGCCGATGGACTCGGCCGGGTCGCGGACTGTCACCGCCGGTTCGGACTTTCACCGACCCCGGAGCACGCATTCTCAACTGATGTCTGAGACGACCCCGATCTTAACTCCGCGGTAGCACGAGCGCATAGTGCGTGTGACCGGGATCATGCGCCGGGCACGCCGTCGGACCGGTCCTCGGCCTGTTCTCCCTGGTCCCGGGGGGGGAAACGGGCGCCGCGCCAGGCCGCTGCGCAGGAACAGCTCGGGCGCGCCGAAGGACGCCCAGAACGCGACGACCACGTAGGTGAGGAATCGCAGGAGGGCCTCGGTGGGCCCGGTCACCGACACGAACACCAGGTCGGTGAACACCAGCACGCTCACCACCACGGAGATGCCCAGGACGAACCGGGCCGCCCTCGCCGGCAGCGGGCCCTCGGCGCTGTACCAGCCGCGCCGGTCCAGCAGGGTGAAGCCCACCAGTCCGCCGAGCAGCGCCCCGGAGAGGCCGAAGAGGCCGGCCAGGGTGTACCCGGCCGGATCCAGCGGGGTCGCGCCGATCCACTCCGCCGGCGGCTCCCAGCCGTCGCGCGCCAGGTACCGCCACGCGGCACCGATCAGGCAGGGGGTCAGGGACACGGCCGCCGCGACGGCGACCCAGCGGACGGTGTCCAGCCGACGCCACCAGGCCAGCACCCGGCCCTCCCAGCGCAGGAACGCCCAGAGGGTGGCGACCCCGAGCAGGACCCCCACCACGATGTCGCTGATGAAGTGGACGCCCAGGTACACGCGCGACAGGCAGATGAGCGCGATGAGCCCGATCGCCGCCCACAGGAGGGCGCGCCGACCGGAGGCGACCCCCAGGTAACCCCACAGGACCGTGGAGCCCTGGGCGTGGCCGGAGGGCATCCCGAAACTGGACTCGGCGGCGTGCTGGGCGATCTGCGCGCTGTACCAGGAGGGCCGGGCACCGTACACGAAGCCCTTGAGCAGGTGGTTGAGAGCGCCCGTGCCCACGGCCAGGACGAACAGGCGGGCGCCCAGCCCGGAGTTCACGGACCAGAAGATCAGGGCGAGCAGGGCGATGATGAAGGTCTGGGAACCGAGTTCGGTGACGACGGCCATGGGCCCCACGAGGCGGTCCCCCAGCCCTTGGAGCCATTCGATGGGGGCGGTCTCGGCCTCCCACAGCACGTCCATGGCCGGGTCTCCGGCCGTTCGAGCGTTCACAGCGCGCACTCCACGTGTCCGCGCTTGGCAACGCGCTCACGCCGCGCCGCTCCCCCGAGGGCGCGGGCGCCAGGGGAAGACGGAGCCGCGACCAAGCGAAATCGACGACTACGGTGCGCCAGCCTAGAGGGTGCGGCGCCGGCGTGACCAGCCGCACGCCGATGCCACACCGGGATCGTTATGCGCGCCCGGAGGCCTCGGCTGCCTGGGAACGCAGGACCTCGATGGCCTTGGCCGGGTCCTGTGCGCCGTAGACGGCCGAACCGGCGACGAAGACGTCGGCCCCGGCCTCGGCGGCGCGTTCGATGGTCTCGGTGCCGACCCCGCCGTCCACCTGGAGCCAGACGGAGGCCTCACGGCTGTCGAGGATGGCGCGGGCGCGGCGGATCTTGGGCAGGACCAGGTCGAGGAACCGCTGTCCGCCGAACCCGGGTTCGACGGTCATGAGCAGGAGCATGTCCATCTCGCCGACGAGGTCGGCGTAGGGCTCGACGGGCTCGGCGGGGTTGAGGGCCAGTCCGGCGCGGGCGCCCAGGCGGCGGATCTCGCGCAGGGTGCGCACGGGGGCGTTGGCGGCCTTGGCGTGGACGGTGACGCTGCCCGCGCCCGCCTCGGCGTAGGCGGGGGCCCACCGGTCGGGGTCCTCGATCATGAGGTGGCAGTCCACGGGGGTGTCGGTCGCCTTGAGCAGGGACTCGACGATGGGCAGGCCGAGGGTGAGGTTGGGGACGAAGTGTCCGTCCATGACGTCGACGTGCAGCCAGTCGGCGTTGGGAACGGCGGCCGCTTCGTCGGCGAGGCGCGCGAAGTCGGCGCTGAGGATGCTGGGTGAGATCTGGATTGCCACGCCTGGCAGTGTAGTCAGACGTCCGACGGGTCCGTTGGAGGACCTCGTGTCGACGCGGGTGCCCGGACCTGGGGTGATCTCATCACAAAGCAGCAGCTTGACAATGTAGATCACGCTTTGTCCGCTTTTGCGATGATGGTGCATCGCCGTCCCCGGGTCCTCGCGCCCCGCGGAGGGGCACGACCGGGACGGCCCGGAGGCCCGGCCGCCGGCCCCGGGACCGGCGGCGACACGGGACACGACTCAGGAGCGGCGCAGCAGGGCCAGGAACATGGCGTCGGTGCCGTGCCGGTGCGGCCAGAACTGCACGTACCGGCCGTCCTCGCCGGCGGCCAGGTCGGGCACCCCGTCCAAGAGGTCGGCGGCCCGCAGCAGGGTGAGGTCGTCGCGTTCGGCCAGCACCCGGCGCACGACGCCGTCGGTCTCGTCCAGATGGGGAGAGCACGTCACGTACGCCACCACGCCACCGGGCCGGACCGCCTCCACGGCGTTCACGAGCAGGTCGTGCTGGAGCGGGGCCAGGTCGGCGGCGGAGTTCTCGGTGCGCCGCCACCGCGACTCGGGGCGGCGGCGCAGGGCGCCCAGCCCCGTGCAGGGGGCGTCCACCAGGACCCGGTCGAACACGCCCGGCCTCCAGGCCGGGCGGGTGCCGTCCGCGGCGATCGCGCGCCCGGCGTCGCGCGGGGCGCGGTGCACCGCCCGGGCGACCAGCCCGGCGCGGGCCGGCTGCACCTCCGAGGCCACCAGGCGCGCCTCCCCCTTGCCGGCCAGCGAGGCGAGCAGCCCCGCCTTGCCGCCGGGACCCGCGCACATGTCCAGCCACAGTTCGTCGCGGCCGTGGACGTCGACCCTGGTCAGGGCGAGCGCCACCAACTGGCTGGCCTCGTCCTGCACGGCGGCGCGGCCCTGTCGGATCTCGCGGATCGTCCCCGGATCGCCCTCCGGCAGCTGCGCGCCGAAGGGAGAGTAGGGCGTGGGCTCGGCGCCCACTGCGACCAGGTCGGCGACGGTGGCCCGGCCGGGCTTGGCCATCAGCGTCACCTTGGGGCGCTCGTTGTGGGCCACCAGCAGGCGCTCGGTCTCCACCAACCCGGTCGAGGACCGCTCGCCCAGGGCGCGGGCCAGCTCCTTGACGACCCAGCGCGGGTGACTGTGCACCACCGCCAGGTATCCGCTGGGGTCGACGGCGCGGTCCGGGGCGATGACCTCGGTCCAGGCGTCCAGGTCGCGGGCGGCGACCTTGCGCAGGACGGCGTTGGCGAACCGGGCGCGGTGGTGACCCACCACCCGGCGGGCCAGGTCGACGGTGGCGCTGACCGCGGCGTGCGGCGGGATCTTGGTGGACAGCAGCTGGTGGGCGCCCAACCGCAGCACCGGGAGCACCTCGGCGTCGACGGAGGCCAGCGTGCGGTCCACGCAGGTCTCCATGATGGCGTCGTAGGTGCCCTGGAGGCGCAGGGTGCCGTAGGTCAGCTCGGTGGCCAGGGCGGCGTCGCGGCCGGAGATGCCGCGTTCGTTGAGCAGGGAGGGCAGCAGCAGGTTGGCGTAGGCGTCGCGCTGGTCGACCGCGCGCAGGACGTCGTAGGCGACCCGGCGGGCCGGGTCGCGGGGCTTGGCCTGCGCCGTTCCGCCCTGGGCCCCGCCCTGTCCGGGCCTGGAGCCGTGGCGCGGTCGGCGGTACGGGGATCGGGACTGCTCGCTCAACGTGTGCTGCTCCTGGGACCGTGGACGTGACCTGGTGGGGTCGGGCCCCACCAGGTCGAGCCTACGGCAGCTCAGTCGCCCAAACGGTCGTCTTCGGTGGGACGCACGCCACGGGCCCAGTCGACGGCGGCCATGGCGCGCTTGCCCTCGGGCCGGACCTCGCCGAGCCGCACCGGGTGGGTGGCGGTGCCGACGATGACCCGCTTCTTGTCGACGTGCAGGCGGCCGGGGTCCAGAGCGGGTGTGTCGGCGTCGGGGAGGGGCACGACCGGGCCGAGCTTGAGGCGGGTCCCCCGGAAGGTCGTCCACGCGCCCGGGGCGGGTGTGCAGGCGCGCACGAGTCGGTCGACGCGCAGTGCGGGGGCGGTGAAGTCGACCTCGGCGTCGTCGGTCTCCAGCTTGGAGGCGTAGGAGACGTCGGCGTCGGGCTGGGGGACGGGGGACGACTCGCCCGAGGCGATGCCGTCGATGGTGCGGGCCAGGAGCCCGGCCCCCGACACCGCCAGACGGTCCAGGAGTTCGCCGCTGGTGTCGGTGGGGCGGACGGTCTCGGCGAGGGTGCCGTAGACGGGACCGGCGTCGAGTTCCTTGACGATCAGGAACGTGGAGGCGCCGGTGACGTCGTCGCCGTGCAGGATCGCGTGCTGGACGGGGGCGGCGCCGCGCCAGGCCGGCAGGAGGGAGAAGTGCAGGTTGACCCAGCCGTGGCGGGGGATGTCGAGGGCGGCCTGGGGCAGCAGGGCGCCGTAGGCGACCACCGGGCAGCAGTCCGGGGCGATCTCGGCGAGGCGGGCCAGGAAGTCGGGGTCACCGACCTTGAGCGGTTTGAGGACCTCGATGCCCTCCTTCTCCGCGAGTTCGGCGACGGGGCTGGCCGCGATCCTGCGCCCGCGCCCGGACCGGGCGTCGGGGCGGGTGACGACGGCGGCGACCTCGTGGTCGGAGTCGATCAGCGCTCGCAGGGACGGAACGGCCACCTCGGGCGTGCCGGCGAAGACGAGTTTCATGCGGGGTCCCCCTCCTGGATCCACGGCCCACCGCCGCGGATCCCAGTTGTACCAGCCGTACCGGGCGTCCCAGGGGCGTTGTCGCCGGGTTCTGGTAGACCAGAGGGGATGACATCCCGGTCCAATGGGCCCGACGGGGCCCTCTTCGAGCTTCCCGCCGAACCGCCGGCGGAGAAGAAGCAGGAGAAGAAGCGGTCCGACCGCCCGGCCCCGCGCAGGCCCGCCGAGCGGCTGCCGATCGCGCGCGTGGTCGTGGACACCCCGCTGCCGCACCTGGACCGGTACTTCGACTACCGGGTGCCCGCCGACATGGACGAGGCGGCGGTGCCGGGGTGCCGGGTGCGGGTGCGGTTCAACAACCGCAAGCTGACCGGCTTCCTGGTCGAGCGGGTGGACTCCTCGGAGTTCGGCGGACGGTTGGCGTACCTGGACGCGGTGGTGTCCCCCGAACCGGTGCTCACCCCCGAGGTCCTGGGGTTGTCCCGGGCGGTCGCCGACCGTTACGCGGGCACCCTCAGCGACGTGCTGCGCCTGGCCGTGCCGCCCCGGCACGCCCGCGCGGAGAAGGAGGAGCCCGGAGCCCCCGCCGAGGCGGTCCCCGTCGCGCCGGAGGCGGGCCCGTGGACGGAGTATCCGGACGGGCCGGCCTTCCTGGAGGAACTGCGCGGGGGGCGGGCGCCCCGGGCGGTGTGGAACGCGTTGCCGGGGACCGACTGGGCCGAGGCGATCGCCGTGGCGGCGGGCACCGCGCTGGCGGCCGGGCGGGGCGCCGTGATCGTGGTGCCCGACGGCCGCGACGTCGAGCGGGTCGACACCGCCCTGGTCTCGGTGCTCGGCGAGGGGCGGCATGTGGCGCTCACCGCCGGCCTGGGCCCCTCCGAGCGTTATCGGCGCTGGCTGTCGGTGCTGCGCGGCCGGGTACGGGTGGTGGTCGGGACCCGGGCGGCGGCGTTCGCGCCCGTCCGCGACGTGGGTCTGGTGGTGCTGTGGGACGACGGTGACGACGTGCACGCCGACCCGCACGCCCCCTACCCGCACGCGCGCACGGTGCTGTCGATGCGCGCCCACCGGGCGGAGGCGGGCGCGCTGATCGGCGGGCACACCCGGACCACCGACGCCCAGATGCTGGTGGAGTCGGGGTGGGCGGGGGCGCTCGTCGCCGACCGGGCGACCCTGCGGCGGCACGCGCCCCTGGTGCGGGCCGCCGGCGACGACCGCGAGCTGGCCCGGGACGGGGCGGCGCGCACGGCGCGGCTGCCCGGTCTGGCCCTGCGGGTGGCACGGGAGGCGTCCCGGGCGGGTCCGGTGCTGTTCCAGGTGCCCCGGAGGGGGTACCTCACCACGCTGGCCTGCGCGGGTTGCCGGGAACCGGCCCGGTGCGACGGCTGCCGGGGACCCTTGGCGGTGCGGGGTTCGCACGCGATGCCCTCGTGCGGCTGGTGCGGTCGGGTGGCGGGTGCGTGGGCGTGTCCGGAGTGCGGTGTGACCCGGATGCGGGCCGTGGTGGTGGGCGACCGACGCACCGCGGAGGAGCTGGGCCGGGCCTTCCCGTCGTTGACGGTGCGCACCTCGGGCCGTGAGGAGGTGCTGTCGCGGGTGCCGGACGCGCCGTCGCTGGTGGTGGCCACGCCCGGGGCGGAACCGGTGGCCGAGGGCGGGTACGCGGCGGCGGTGCTGCTGGACGGGTGGGCGCTGCTCAACCGGATGGACCTGCGGGCGGCCGAGGAGACGCTGCGGCGGTGGTTGAGCGCGGCCGCCCTGGTGCGCCCGGAGGGCACGGTGGTGGTGTGCGCCGATGTCCGGTCGCCGGTGGTGCAGTCGCTGGTGCGGTGGGATCCGGGCGGTTTCGCCGAACGCGAGCTGGCCGACCGACGTGAACTGGGGTTCCCCCCCGCGGTGTCGATGGCGTCGGTGACCGGGGGCCCCGAGCACGTGCGCGAGCTGTTGGACCGGGTGGACCTGCCCGAGGGCGTGGAGCTGCTCGGCCCGGTCCCGGTGGGACCCGAACGGGTGGAGGGGCCCGCCGGGCCGGGCGGAACGCACACCACCGAGCGGGCCCTGCTGCGGGTGCCGCGCGCGGGGGTGGGAGAGCTGGCCCGGGTGTTGAAGGCGGCCGCGGCCGCGCGCAGCGCCCGCCGCGAGGAGCACCTCGCCCAGATCCGGGTGGACCCGCTCCACGTCGTCTAGGATGCGCCCTTGCGAACCCCCGCGCCGCTTCGGTTCGTGCGAGGGGTGTGCGAAGGACGGGGCCTCGGTGCGGAGGCCGGGTCCGCTCAGGCGGTGGGGCCGAGCCCGGCGCGGTAGAGGTCGCGCAGGAGGAGGACCTCGGCGCTGTGGTGGACGACCTCGCGTTGGACGTGCAGGATGAGGGCGACCATCGGGAAGTCGGCCCATTCGGTGGATTCGGCGCCGCCGACGGGGGCGGCCAGTCCCTCCTCGTCGAGGGCGGCGACGTGGTCGGACCAGGAGAGGTAGGCGCGGCGCAGGCGTCGGCGCGCCTGGTCGGCGGTGCCCGGCCAGGCGACGTCGCCGAAGGTGCCGTCGCCGAAGTGGCGGTCGTCGCGTTGTTCCAGCAGCTCGACCACGATGTGGCCCAGCCGCCAGGCGATGGTGGTGACCGGTGGCGGGTCGGGTTCGGGGACGATCCGGTCGGGGTGGAAGCGCCCGTCCGGTCCGGGACGCACGCCCCAGGCGTTCGGGACCGGCTCCCAGTGGAACTCGGCGTCGGTGAGCCCCTCCAGCCGGGGCCACAGGGAGTAGTCCCAGTAGAACCGGAGCTGGGCCAGGATCTCGCCCGTCCAGTTCACCGTCGCCATCGGCGTCCTCCCCCGGTCCGTCCGGTCGCGCGTCCCAGCGCGCCCAGGGTGCCGGTGCCCGGTCCGGGCACGTCCTCGTCCGGGTAGGGCCACCACTGGATGTCGGCCGCCCCGGGTTCGACGGGACGGAAGGGGGCCAGGGCGCTCCGCAGCGCGGTGTGGGGGCCGGTGGTGGTGAGGGCGAGGTAGCCGCCGCCGCGCATGAGGGCGTGCAGGTCGGCGATGCCGGTGGGCGGGGCGTCCGCGGCGAAGGGCCGGGTCATGAGAACGGCGACGGGCTCGTCGAGATCGACGAGCCCGGAGGTGGCGAGGCGGTTCAGGGAGGAGGGGGAGCAGGAGCCGTCGCCGGTCAGGACGGCGTCGGAGGCGACCATCCCGGCGACACCGGGCGGGGAGACGTGGACGACGCGCGCGTCGGGGCGGGCGGCACGGACCAGGTCGGCGGTGCCGGGCACGGGGCAGCCCCAGTCGACGAACTGGGCGACGCCCTCGTCGGCGCACAGGTAGGCGATCATCCGGGTGAGGAAGGCTCCGTGTCGGCGGTCCGCCTCGTCGGGCCCGGGTGGTGTCGCGGGGCGCGAGGGGCGGCCGCGCAGGTCCACGACGCGTGAACGGCGCCCGGGGTGGCGCATCGGCTCTCGACGCGCGCCCGTGAGCGGTCCCGCCTCGTTGCCTCGGACGTCCGTCACGATCACGCTCCCCCAGCCGGTCCGCTCGTGGGAGGCAGGCGTGTCGCCGGACGGACCGGTCGGGTCCACGGCATTCGCGCCATGCCATTCAGGGCCTGATGCTACCTCTTGGGAAAGTGATTCCCCGCACACCCTCTAGTGTTATGTGCCCTATTTAGTTATTTGTCGTGTCTTGTGACTCCACAATTTCCGGGACTCAGGGCCTGAAACGCGCATCGGGGACGTCGTGGACGACGCCCCCGAAAGGCCCTCCCCCACCGGAACGGCGAAAGGGCCGCCCCAACGCGGGGGTCCGGCGGGGTGAGGGTCAGTGGATCGCGCGCGGGTCCGGGACCGGCACCAGACGCCCGTCGGCCTCGGCGTACTCCCAGCGCGGACCGTGGGCGACCAGATCGGCGACCGCGCCGACCAGCCGGTCCACGTGCTCCCAGGTGGTGCCGATGCCCAGACTGGCCCGCACCGCCTGCCCGTGGCCCTCCGGCAGCAGGTGCCGGGTGAGCGGGTGGGCGCAGAACAGGCCGTCGCGGACCCCGATCCCGTACTCGGCCGACAGCGCGGCCGCCAACAGGTCGGCGGGCAGCCCGTCCACGACGAACGAGACGATGCCCACCCGCGGGTGCTCATCGCCCCACAGGGACAGCTCGTGCACGCCGTCGATCTCGGCCAGTCCGGCGCGCAGTCGCTCCACCAGCGCGCACTCGCGGATGTGCAACGACTCCTGGACCTTCGGGGTGAGGGTGTCGCAGGCCGCCGCCAGGGCGACCGCGCCCAGCACGTTGGGGCTGCCCGCCTCGTGGCGGGCGGGCAGGTCGTTCCACACCACGTCGTGGTCGGTGACCGACCGCGTGGCACCGCCGCCGGACAGGTAGGGGACCGCCTCGCGCAGCCAGTCGGCGCGGCCGGCCAGCACACCCGAACCGAACGGCGCGTACAGCTTGTGCGCGGACAGGGCGACGTAGTCGGCGCCGGTGCGCTCCAGGTGGAAGGGCAGGTGCGGCACGTACTGGGCGGCGTCCACCACCACGCGGGCGCCCTCGGCGTGCGCCGCCGCCACCAGTTCCTCGACCGGCCAGATCTCACCGGTGACGTTGGAGGCCGCCGTGACGCACAGCAGGCGGGGCCCCCGCGGCGCGGCCGCCAGGGCGGCCCGCGCGGCGTCCACCGCCGCCCCGGGGGACTCCGGCAGGGGCAGCCGGATGACCGCTCCGGCCTGGGAGGCCGGGTGTTCCCACGGCAGCAGGCTCGCGTGGTGCTCGGACTCGAACACCACCACCGTGCACCCCTGCGGCACCGATCGGGCCAGCAGGTTGAGGGCGTCGGTCGTGCCGCGCACGAACACCACCGCGTCGGCCGGTTCCGTGCGCACCCCCAGGAAACGGGCGACGGAG
Organism: Nocardiopsis sp. N85; assembly: GCF_028882275.1. Classification (GTDB taxonomy): domain Bacteria; phylum Actinomycetota; class Actinomycetes; order Streptosporangiales; family Streptosporangiaceae; genus Nocardiopsis; species Nocardiopsis lambiniae. The sequence continues at coordinate 571,565 of NZ_JARBUT010000001.1, read as the reverse complement.
CGGCGGGCCCGTTCGTAGGCGTCGGTGCTGACCTGGGAGTGGTGGCCGGCGCCTCGGTGCACGCTGGCGTAGTAGGGCAGGGCCGCCGACAGCGCGTCGGCCACCGGGGTCAGGCACGGGGCGCTGGCCGCGTAGTCCAGGTTGGCGTACTCGACGTGTTCACCCGTGACCAGGGGCACGCCCTCCTCGGCCGCGACGATCGCGCAGCGGTCCAGGTCGACCGGCTCGGGACGGGGCCGGCGGACGGAACGGGCGGAGCCGATGGGAGTGACGACGGTCATGGCACACCTCTTCTGTGGGTCGTGGGACCCACGGGGGTGCCGATCAGGCAGCGCCACAAGGGTCCGCGCTTGCACCGACACGGTCGTGTCGGGACCTGGTCCTCACCCGGGGCACCCCACCGCGGAAGGAGGGTTGCCGACCAGCCAGCCGGGGCTTGACGCTGGTACTCGTGACCTGCGACGCAGGTTAACACAGCGCTCCCGGCGCGCGACAGGCGCGGACCCGTGTGGCCCGGGACACGCTTGCGCGGCCCCCCGCTCGACAGGCGTGGAACGGAACCGCCATACTCGTACCCGACTGCCCTCACGTCGCGGGTGTCCGGTTCCCCCCGGGCGCCTACCAGGCGCGAGACTCCAGTGCGTTGGAGTTCTCGCATGCCCGCGAACGAGAGGTGACGTACGTGCACGACCGTATGCAGCAGGTCTTCCGTAATCCCAGGGTCGTCCTGATCTCCGGCTACGCCCGTCTGCCCGATTCCGTGGCGAGTCATTCCCAGTACCAGCGGCTCGGTGTCGTCCTGGCGGTGGACACCGCCGACGGCCGGATCGTGGCCGCCGACACCACGCTGCTCACCGACCTGGCCAAGGACTTCTTCCGAGCCCTGGTCGAGGGGGCCTCGGTGACCGAGGACATCGCCGAGCTGGTGAGCCGGGTGCAGACCCGGTACGCGGGACAATCGGGCGCCGCGCTCACGACCGCGCTGCGCCGCTGCCTGGAGAGCTACTACCAGCTCAAGGACGATCACCAGCTGCCGAGCGGCGAGGAGTGATCCCGTGACCGAACCCCTGCCCCTGACCGGCGTGCGCGTCGCCGACCTGTCCCGGGTGCTGGCGGGCCCCTACGCCACCATGCTCCTGGCCGACATGGGGGCGGAGGTGATCAAGGTCGAGCAGCCCGGACGCGGCGACGACACCCGCGCCTGGGGGCCTCCGTGGGCGGGCGGTGAGGCCGCCTACTACCTGTCGGTGAACCGCAACAAGCGCAGCCTGGCCGTCGACCTGAAGGACCCCGACGGGCTGGCGGCCGTACAGGAGCTGTGCGCGGGCGCCGACGTGGTCATCCAGAACTTCCGGCCCGGGGTCATCGACCGCCTCGGTCTGGGCCACGCCGCCGTGAGCGTCCGCAACCCGGCGGTCGTGTACTGCTCGGTGAGCGGGTTCGGGCCCGAACACGAACCGGCGACGCGGCCCGGGTTCGACATCGTGGTGCAGGCGGAGAGCGGGCTGATGGGCGCGACCGGTCCGGTCGAGGGGCCGGCGAGCAAGGTGGGCGTGGCCATCACCGACGTGCTCACCGGGCTCAACGCGGCGGTGGGGATCCTGGGGGCCCTGTTCCGGGCCCGGACCACCGGTCGGGGTGAGGAGATCACCGTGTCCCTGGTCAACTCCAGCCTGTCGGGTCTGGTCAACCTCACCCAGCAGGCGCTGGTCACCGGGGTCGAACCCGAGCGGATCGGCAACGCCCACACCACGATCGTGCCCTACCAGGCGTTCCCCACGGCCGACGCGGACATCGTCATCGCCGCGGGCAACGACGCCCTCTATCGACGGCTGTGCGAAGCGCTGGACCGGCCCGACCTGGCGAGGGACCCGCGGTACGCCACCAACCCGGAACGGGTGACCCACCGGGAGGAGCTGGTCGGGGAGATCACCGCGACGCTGACCACCCGCCCCGCCGACCACTGGATGGGGCTGCTCGTCGAGGCGGGGGTGCCCGTGGGCCGGGTGCGCGGGGTGCTGGACGCGCTGCGCACCGCCCAGGCGCGGGGGGACGACGTGCTGCGCACCGTCGAGCACCCCACCGCCGGGCTCCTGGAGCAGGTCCGCGCCGGGTTCCGGTTGGAGAACACCCCTCCCCCGCTGACCGCACCGCCCCTCCTGGGGCAGCATTCCCGGGAGATCCTCACCGAGCTGGGCCTGTCCGCCGACCGGATCGACGCGATGGTCGAACGCGGCACGGTCGAACAGACCGCCTCCTGAAATCACGAAGGAACGACATGAACCACCACAAGGCGCCCGCCCCCGACCCGCACGACTTCCTGGCCGTCGACGCCGACCTGTCCGACACAGAACGCGACGTGCGCGACGCGGTGCGCGCGTTCGGCACCCGCGAGCTGCTGCCCCACGTGGCGGACTGGTTCGATGCGGGCACCCTGCCCGACCCGCGCGGGTTGGCCAAGGCGTTCGGCGACATCGGCGTGCTGGGCATGCACCTGGAGGGGTACGGCTGCGGGGGTTCCGGCGCCGTAGCCTACGGGGTGGCCTGCCGCGAACTGGAGGCCGTCGACTCGGGGCTGCGCAGCTTCGTGTCCGTGCAGGGGTCGCTCGCGATGGCGGCGATCCACAAGTACGGTTCCGAGGAGCAGAAGGAGCACTGGCTCCCCCGCATGGCCGCGGGCGAGGCCATCGGCTGCTTCGGGCTCACCGAACCCGACTCCGGGTCCGACCCTGGGTCCATGCGCACCCGCGCCCGCGAGGACGGCTCCGACTGGGTGCTCGACGGCACCAAGATGTGGATCACCAACGGGTCCGTCGCCGACGTGGCCGTGGTGTGGGCCGCCACCGACGACGGCATCCGGGGGTTCGTGGTGCCCACCGACACCCCGGGCTTCACCGCGAACGTCATCCACAAGAAGCTGTCGCTGCGCGCCTCCATCACCTCGGAGCTGGTCCTCGAAGGGGTGCGGCTGCCCGCCGACGCGGTCCTGCCGGCCTCCCGCGGTCTGGGCTCGCCGCTGTCGTGCCTCAACGAGGCCCGCTACGGGATCGTCTGGGGCGTCGCGGGCGCGGCCCGCGCCTGCTACGAGGCCGCGCTGGAGTACGCGGGCACCCGCGAACAGTTCGGCCGGCCGATCGGCGGGTTCCAGCTGACCCAGCGCAAGCTCGCCGACATGGTCGTGGACGTCAACCACGCCAACATGACCGCCCTGCGGATCGGCCGGCTCAAGGATCGGGGACTGGCCCACCACAACCACGTCAGCTTCGGCAAGTTCGCGAACGTGGCCGCCGCCCAGCGCGTGGCGAGCGCGGCCCGTTCCGTGCACGGCGCCAACGGGATCACCCTGGAGTACCCGGTGATGCGACACATGGTGAACCTGGAGACGGTGGCCACCTATGAGGGCACCGAGGAGATCCACGCGCTGAGCATCGGCCAGGCGGTGACGGGGATCTCCGCGTTCCGGTGACCGCGGTCCGCCGTTCGTCGCGGACACCCCCCACAATGGGGGACAAGCGATCGAGGGAGTTGCCAGATGGTGGACGAACCGGCGAAGCGGTTCGAGATGACGCGGGGGCGGCGGGTCCTGAACGCCGCGCTGAGCGGCTTCGTCAAATACGGGATGTGCCCGCCCGATACGTACCTGCTCACGACGCGGGGACGTAGGACGGGGTTCCTGCGCACCGTCCCGATCAACCTCGTGGACAACGACGACGGCCGGTTCCTGGTCGCCCCCTACGGGGAGGTCGACTGGGTGCACAACATCCGCCGGGACGGGTTCGCGACCCTGCGTCAGGGCGGATGGATCGAACTCGTCAGCGTGCGCGAACTGGAAGCCGAGGAGGCGGGCCCGGTCCTGCGGGACTACGTGGACCACCCGCGTGCCCTGGTGATGGCGCCGTACTTCGACGCACCGCCGGACGCGCCGGGCGAGGCGTTCGCCGCCGAGGCGGACCGGCACCCGGTGTTCGAGATCGTGCGGTCCACGACGGTCCGGATCTGAACGCGGCGGCCCCGGTCCTCGGACCGGGGTCGCCCCCGTACCCGTCCCGCTCACCCGGGGAGGGAACGGATGGACGGCGCCGGCCCCGCGCGGGTCACCGTCCACGTGTCGTTGTCGGGGCTCGGGCCGGAAGGCGGCCGGGGTGCCGTCGGCGCGACCGTGGGCGGCCACGGCGAACCGCCGTGCGGGTTCCGCTCCGGTGTCCCCCGTCGCGCCCGCCCCGTTCGATGACCCCGGCCCTCGGACCGGAGCGGGGTCGGCGGAGAGCGTGTCAGGAGTGCCGGGAGTGGCGCGTCCGGTCGTGCGGGCCGGTCAGTTGCGGACGCGGTACACGTCGTAGACCCCGTCCACACCGCGGACCGCGCGCAGCACGCTCCCCAGGTGGGCCGGGTCGGCCATCTCGAACGTGAACCGGCTCTGGGCGACCCGGTCGCGGCTGGTCTGCACGGTCGCCGACAGGATGTTGACGTGCTGGTCCGACAGCACCCGCGTGATGTCCGACAGCAGCCGGGCCCGGTCCAGGGCCTCCACCTGGAGGGCGACCAGGAACAGCGAGTCCTCGGTGGGCGACCAGTCCACCCGCACCTTGCGCTCGGCGTCGAGGGTGGCGGCGTTGACGCAGTCGGCGCGGTGCACCGACACGCCGTTGCCGCGGGTCACGAACCCGACGATGTCGTCGCCCGGCACCGGCGTACAGCACTTGGACAGCCGGGCCCACACGTCGGCGTCGCCCTCCACGACCACGCCCGGGTTGCCGGGCTGGCGCTGGCGGGGCGCCTTGGTGGGCGGCTCCGGCTCGACGATGTCCTCGGTGTGGCCGTCCGGCGCGCCCATGGAGTCGACGAGTTTGGTGACCACGTTCTGGGCGCTGACCTGCCGCTCCCCCACCGCCGCGTACAGGGCGTCCACGTCCGGGTAGCGGAGCTCCTTGGCCAGGGCGATGAGGGCCTCTCCGCTGAACAGGCGCTTGACCGGGAGCTCCTGCTTGCGCATGACCTTCGCGATCTCCTCCTTGCCCTGTTCGATGGCGGCCTCGCGGCGCTCCTTGGTGAACCAGTGCCGGATCTTGTTGCGGGCGCGGGCGCTCTTGACGAAGTCGAGCCAGTCCCGGTTGGGACCCGCGTCGGGGTCCTTGGAGGTGATGATCTCGATGGTCTCGCCGTTGTGGAGTTCGTTCTCCAGCGACACCAGACGCCCGTTGACCCGGGTACCGACGGTGCGGTGACCGACCTCGGTGTGCACGGCGTAGGCGAAGTCGACGGCGGTGGCGCCCTGCGGAAGCGAGATGACGTCGCCCTGGGGGGTGAAGACGAACACCTCCTGCACCGACAGGTCGAAGCGCAGCGATTCGAGGAACTCGCCGGGGTCCTTGGTCTCCTGCTGCCAGTCGATGAGCTGGCGCAGCCAGGCCATGTCGGAGCCGCCCTTGGGCACGGGGGCTCCGCCGCTGTTGCGGTCCTCCTTGTACTTCCAGTGGGCGGCGATGCCGTACTCGGCGCGCCGGTGCATGGCGCGGGTGCGGATCTGGAGTTCGACGGGGTTGCCCGAGGGTCCGATGACCGTCGTGTGCAACGACTGGTACATGTTGAACTTGGGCATGGCGATGTAGTCCTTGAACCGCCCCGGCACCGGGTTCCACCGCGCGTGGATGGTCCCCAAGGCCGCGTAGCAGTCGCGGACGCTGTCCACCAGGACCCGCACGGCGATGAGGTCGTAGATCTCGTCGAAGCCGACGTTGCGGGCGATCATCTTCTGGTAGATCGAGTAGTAGTGCTTGGGCCGGCCCTTGACGGTGGCCTTGATCTTGGATTCGCGCAGGTCGCCGGAGACCGCCTCGATGACCTCCTGAAGGTAGACGTCGCGGCGGGGGGCGCGTTCGGACACCAGGCGGGCGATCTCGTCGAACCGCTTGGGGTAGAGGGTGGCGAAGGCCAGGTCCTCCAGCTCCCACTTGATGGTGTTCATGCCCAGTCGGTGGGCGAGGGGGGCGAAGATCTCCAGCGTCTCGCGGGCCTTCTTCTCCCGTTTGGCGACCGACGGCAGATAGCGCAGGGTGCGCATGTTGTGGAGCCGGTCGCAGAGTTTGATGACCAGGACCCGGATGTCGCGGGCCATGGCCACGACCATCTTGCGGACGGTCTCGGCCTGGGTGGCCTCGCCGTACTTGACCTTGTCGAGTTTGGTGACGCCGTCGACGAGTTCGGCGATCTCGTCACCGAAGTCGGCGCGCAGCTCCGTCAGGGAGTACTCGGTGTCCTCGACGGTGTCGTGCAGCAGCGCGGCGGCCAGGGTGGCCTCCTGCATGCCGAGTTCGGCGAGGATGGTGGCGACGGCGAGCGGGTGGGTGATGTAGGGGTCGCCGCTCTTGCGTTTCTGATCCCGGTGATAGTGCGCGGCCACCTCGTAGGCGCGCTCGATGAGCCGCACGTCCACCTTGGGGTGGGTGGCGCGCACGGTCTTGATCAGTGGTTCCAGCACCGGGTTCATCGTCACTCCCCGCTGGGCGCCGAGTCGGGCGAGCCTTCTGCGTACTCGCACGGTGGAGGGCGTGGATACGGCGGAGGGCGCCGCTGTGCCGGCGGCGCCCTCCGGTCGGTCTTCTCGGGGCGCCCGGGGGGTGCCGGGCTCCTCGCCGTGCGTTCCGTGCTCGGACACCGTCCCGGTCGAGACCACTTCGCCTGGCATGCCTACCTCCCGCGGTTCCGCCCGGATCGTTCGGGCGGTCGGCATCGCCCGGCTCCACCGGTGCACGTGCGTATCATCAGGGCCGGTCGCCGATCACGGCCGCCGCGGTGTCCCACCCGCCAGTCTAGTGGGCCCCCACCGGCGCGAACGCGGTACCCCATGACCCGTGTCACTCGGTCCGTCACCCCTCGTGTCCGGGGTGTCGGGAACGGTGTCAACGGCGGATCCGGTCCGGGCATTCCCGGAGGGCTCGCCCGCGTCACGGGCGGTGGGCCGTGCTCGGACCGCGCGGGGTCCGGGCTCAGACCGAAAGGAGTGCGTGCGGCTCCACGTCGGACAGCCTCTCGCGTCCCCGGAGCGCGGTGAGCTCCATCAGGACGGAGAATCCCACGACCGTACCACCCGCCTTGCGGACCAAGTCCACCGCGGCCCGCCCGGTCCCCCCGGTGGCCAGTACGTCGTCGACGATGAGCACGCGGGATCCGGCGGTGATCGCGTCCGCGTGGACCTCCACGGTCGCGGTCCCGTACTCCAGATCATAGGGCTGCTCGATGACGGCCGCGGGGAGTTTCCCGGCTTTGCGCGCCGGGACGAACCCGGCCCCGAGCGTCAGGGCGACCGGCGCGCCGAAGATGAATCCGCGGGCCTCCAGCCCCACCACCCGGTCCACACCCGCGTCCCGGAAGGGGGCGGCGAGCCCGGTCACGGTCCCGGCGAGCGCCGCGTGGTCGGCGAGGAGCGGGGTGATGTCCTTGAACAGGATCCCGGGCCTGGGGAAGTCGGGGATGTCGCGGATGCGCGCCAGGATCTCGTCCAGGTCGACTGCGGTGTCCGCGGGGGTGTTGTCGTGGGCCATGGTGCGGTGTGGACCTTCTGCTGTGGTTCGGGGTCGCGCCGCCCGGGGCGTGACGCACCGGGCGGGAACACGACGGTACCGGCCCCGGTGGGGCCGGTACCGGAGGTCGGCGCGTCGGCCGGGCACGGCGCGTCGGGAGCGCCGCGAGGGCGTTCCGGCGACGGCCGCGTCGACCGTCAGTTGTTGGGCTTGGGGTCGTCGTCGCCGAAGTCGGGGCGGTCCTCGACCGGCGTGTCGTCGGCCTGCGGCGTGATGATCTCGCCGATGCCCGGCTTGAGCATGCGGATACGGGTGCCCGGGGAGATCTCCAGGATCACGTCGTTGTCGTGGACCTCGACGACGGTCCCGTAGATGCCCGCCTTGGTCATGACCTCGACTCCGGGGACCAGGTCGCTCTGCATCTTCATCTCCTGCTGACGCCGCTTCTGGTTGGGCCGCCAGATGAGCAGCCAGAACACCAGGAGGATGAGGGCGATCATGGGGAGCGAGGAGAGGATTCCTCCGCCCGCGGAGGTTCCCTGGGCACCTTCGGCGAGTTGGTAAAGGCCCTGCACGGGGCGTCCTTCCTGAAGTCTTCGTCGTGTGGCCGACGGCACGGTCACCGCGACGACCACCTTGTTCGTGCCGGTCCGGACACTGTGGTCCGCTCGACACCCGGTGATGACAACGCTCCGGACGGCCGAAGCGTTCCTTCGGTGTCGGACGACACTCCCGGGTCGGGGCGTCAACCCCGTTCTCGGTCGGTTCGTCACAGCTTACGTGGCGCCGGTCACCGTTCCCCCACCGGAGGAGATCGGAGTGTTAACGGTTGGGTTTCGCGTCGAGGCCTTTCCGTGACCTGCGCCGGGGCGGTCAGGGGGTGCCGGAGGTCGCGCCCGCGCCGTTGCCGGTGGTGGTGCCGGGGCCCGTGGTGCCGACGGCCGCGGCGGCGCCGAACGCGGCGTCGGGCGGGGGCGTGATCCCCAGGTGCGCCCAGGCCAGCGGGGTGGCGACCCGCCCCCTCGGGGTGCGGGCCAGGAAACCGGAGCGGACCAGGAAGGGTTCGGCGACCACCTCGACGGTCTCGGCCTCCTCCCCCACCGACACCGCCAGGGTGGACAGGCCCACGGGGCCGCCGCGGAAGCGGTTGAGCAGCACGTCGAGGATGGCGCGGTCCAGGCGGTCCAGGCCCAGCTCGTCCACCTCGTAGAGCTCCAGGGTGGCGCGGGCGGTGTCCAGGGACATGATCCCGTCACCGCGCACCTCCGCGTAGTCGCGGACCCGGCGCAGCAGGCGGTTGGCGATGCGGGGGGTGCCGCGCGAACGCCCGGCGATCTCGCGGGCCGCGTCCTCGGCGAGCGGCACGCCCAGCAGACCGGCCGAACGGTGGAGGATGCGCTCCAGTTCCTCGGCCGTGTAGAAGTCCATGTGGGCGGTGAATCCGAAGCGGTCGCGCAGCGGGGCGGGCAGCATGCCGGCCCGCGTGGTGGCGCCGACCAGCGTGAAGGGCACGATGTCCAGGGGGATGGCGGTGGCGCCGGGGCCCTTGCCGACCACGACGTCGACCCGGAAGTCCTCCATGGCGACGTAGAGCATCTCCTCGGCGGGGCGGGCCATGCGGTGGATCTCGTCCAGGAAGAGGACCTCGCCCTCCTGGAGGGTGGAGAGCACCGCGGCCAGGTCGCCGGAGCGTTCGATGGCGGGTCCGGAGGTGATGCGCAGGGGCGCGCCGAGTTCGGCGGCGATGATCATGGCCAGGGTGGTCTTGCCCAGGCCGGGTCCGCCGGACATGAGGATGTGGTCGGGGGCGCGGTTGCGCTTGCGGGCGCTGTCCAGGACCAGGGAGAGCTGGTCGCGCACCCGCTCCTGGCCGACGAAGTCGTCGAGCGAGCGGGGACGCAGGGCGCCCTCCACCTGGCGTTCGTCGGCACCGGCCTCGGGTGAGACGGCTCCGCGCCCGTAGGGGTCGGCGGGGCCCGTCGGTCGGTCGTCGTGGTCGTACACGGGGTGCTCCTAGGCGCGGCTGAGCGTGCGCAGGGCGCTGCGCAGCAGGACGGCGACGTCGGTGGTCTCCTCGGCCTGGGGGGCGACGGCGGCCGCCGCGGCCTCCGCGTCCTTGCCGGACCAGCCGAGGTTGACCAGGCCGGAGACGACCTGGGTGCGCCAGGCGCCGTTGGGTCCGGCCCCGGACACGGGGGCGGACGGCAGGGTGCCGTCGGTGAGGACGGGTGTGTCGAGTTTGCCGCGCAGTTCCAGGACGATGCGCTGGGCGCCCTTCTTGCCGATGCCGGGGACCCGGGTGAGGGCGGCGGTGTCCTCGGTGGCGACGGCGTGGCGCAGGGTGTCGGGGTCGAGCACCGACAGCATGGCCAGGGCCAGCCGGGGGCCGACACCGGAGGCGGTCTGGAGCCGTTCGAAGAGGTGCTTCTCGTCGTCGTCGGCGAACCCGAACAGGGTGAGGGAGTCCTCGCGCACGACGAGGCTGGTGGCGACGGTGCCGGTCTCGCCGACGTGCAGGCGCGCCAGGGCGCTGGGGGTGCACTGCACGGATATGCCGACCCCGCCGACGTCGATGACGGCGCTGCCCGCGCCGCGTGCGGCCACCCGGCCGGTGAGGAACGCGATCATGTCATAGCGGGCACCGGGTGCCCTTCTCCTTCCCTAGGGGCGGGCGCCGCGGGCGCGGCGGGCCAGTTCCACCTTGCGCGCGAAGTCCTGTTGGGCCTGGGCGACCCGGGCCTGGGCGCCGCCGCGCCAGATGTGGCAGATGGCCAGGGCGACGGCGTCGGCGGCGTCGGCGGGTCGGGGCGGACCGTCGAGTCCGAGGATACGCGCGACCATGGTGCCGACCTGCGCCTTGTCGGCGCGACCGCTGCCGGTGATGGCGGCCTTGGCCTCGCTGGGCGTGTGCAGCGCGACGGGCAGGCCGCGTCGGGCGGCGCAGACGAGGGCGATGCCGCTGGCCTGGGCGGTGCCCATGACGGTGCTGAGGTTGTGCTGGGCGAAGACCCGTTCGACGGCGACGGCGTCGGGGCGGATCTCGTCGAGCCACTGCTCGATGCCGCGCTCGATGCCCAGGAGGCGCTGGGGCAGGGCGGTGTCGGGGCCGGTCCGGATGGCGTCGGCGGCGATCAGGCTCAAGGGGCGGCCGATGGCGCCTTCGACGGCTCCGACGCCGCACCGGGTGAGCCCCGGGTCGATCCCCAACACGCGCACGCGCCCCACACCTTTCTCGAACGTTCGTTCGCACCATGCTAGTGCCGTGGACGGACGGACGTCCCGTGACCGGCCCGGTGTGTCGCCGCCCCGGTGCGCGGCCGACACGGCCACGGTGGTCGAGCGTATCGGTGGCGGGGGACGTTCAGTGGCGGTTCGCGCCCCACAGATCGGCCAGGGCGGCGCGACGTTCGGCCCGGGACAGACCGCGCAGGTCGGCGACGCCGCGTTCGGTGACCACGACCTCCACGTCCTGGGAGGGGGTGGTCACCGGACGGGAGAGGCGTTCGACCAGGGTGGGGCGGCCGCGGTGGCGCGTGGGGATGGCGATGACACTGAGCCCGCCGATGGAACGGGTGGCGGCCGCGGCGTAGTCGGCGTGGCCGCCGATGCCGCCCAGCACCCCTCGGGCGGTGCCCTCGACGTTGACCTGGCCGTCGTGGTCGATCTCCACGGCGGTGTTGATCGCGATGAAGGGGTCGGCCGAGAGTCGGCCGGGGTCCAGGACCCGTTCGACGGGGTGCAGCAGGGGGCGACCGTCGGCCCAGGCGTGCAGGCGGGGGCCGCCCACGAGGTACATGGCGACGGGGTCGCCCAGCAGGAGGCCGCGCTCGTCCAGGTCGACGACGGCCTCGGGGAGCAGGCCCGAGTCGATGCGCACCGGGACCCGCAGTTCGGCGGCCAGGGCGGCGGGCACCGCCCCGAAACCGAGCTGGAGGCGGACCCCCTCGGAGATCAGGGGGGCCAGGTGCCGGGCGATGGCGACCTGGTCGGGGCCGGTGGGCGAGGGGCGCAGGGTGCCGGCGGGGCGATCGCTCCCGCCGATGACGACGACGCGGTCGGCGGGGAGCGGGGCGCCCGCGTCGGCGCGGGGCAGGGCGCGGGAGACCACGCCGGCGACGGTGGCGCCGGCGTCGATGGCGGTGCGCTGCCAGGAGACCTCGCTGCCGAAGGCGTACCCGCCGGGTACGGGGACCAGGGAGGCGATGAGCAGGTCGGGGCGCCAGGGACCGTGCAGCAGGGCGGGGACGCCGGACATGCGCACGGGCGGGTGGGCGATGAGGCCCCGGTCGACGAGGTCGCGCAGTCCCCAGCCGGGCATGACGGTGCGCACGTCCGCGAACGCGGTGGGGTCGAGCGCGGGGTCGGGTTCGGGGACCCAGCCCAGGACGAGGCGCACCCCGCCGGCCTGCGCCGCGGCGGCGCACAGTTCGGCCGTGACGCCCCGGGGGGCGCCGAATCCGTCGCCCAGGGCGATGGTCGCGCCGGGTCGGACCAGGTCGCTCAGGCTCTCCACGTTCTCTCCCCTTTCGCCGGACCGACCGTACCGGACCCCGGGAACGGGAAAAGGGGTGGACTCCGTCGCAGGGGCCTGCTAAGTTATTCTCGAATCGAGAAAAACTCATGATGAGAAGAACTGGTGGGACCATGGTGGACGACGGAATGCGGCGCGACGAGGACGAGAGCGATTTCCTCGCCGCCTACGACCCGCACGCCTTCGCGCCCGTGGCGGTCACCGTCGACGTGGTGGCGATGACGATCCGCGCCGGCGAACCCCTGCTGCTGCTGGTCCGCCGGGGCGCGCGCCCCCAGAGGGGCCGCTGGGCGCTGCCCGGCGGGTTCGTGCGGGCCGAGGACGGCCCGGCCGGACCGGCCGACCCCGACCTGCCCGACGCCGCGCTGCGGGTCCTGGCGGAGAAGACCGCCCTGCCCACCACGCTCCACCTCGAACAGCTGGGCACCTACGGCGCCCGCGACCGCGACCCCCGCATGCGGGTCTTCTCGGTGGCGTACATGCTCCTGGCCCCCGACCTGCCCGACCCCGAGCAGGGCCGTGACATCGCGGAGGCCGCCTGGGTCCCCTGGCGCGCCCTCGGGCACGGCGGCCCCGCCGAGTACGAACCCGCCTTCGACCACGCGCGCGTCATCGCCGACGCCGTCGAACGGGCCCGCGCCAAGCTGGAGTACACCTCCCTGGCCACCGCGTTCCTACCGCCCCTGTTCACCATCACCGACCTGCGCGAGGTGTACGAGGCCGTGTGGGACCGGCCCCTGCACGCCGCCAACTTCCACCGCAAGATCCTCGCCGCCCCCGGGTTCGTCGAGGACACCGGGGACCTCGCCGAGCGCGGCGGCCCCGGAGGCGGTCGCCGCCCCCGCCTGTACCGGGCGGGCGGCACCACCGCCCTGCACCCGCCCCTGCTCAGGAGCGCCCATGACACCCGTGGAGATTCCGATGACCGTCGATGAGGCGACCCGGGCCGTCCTCACCGCCCACGACCCCGCCGACCTGTTCGGCCCCCTCCCCACCGACACCACGGCCGTGCCCCCGGCGGCGGTCGCGGCGCACCGGCGGCTCGCCCGGTCGCTGCACCCCGACACCCCCACCGGTGACGCGGCTCTGTTCACCCGGCTCACCGAGATGTGGACGCGCTACCGGAAGGCGGTCCAGGGCCGACTCGGGTTCGACGACCACGTGGTGGTCACCGCCGCCCGCAGCTACCACGTGGGGCCCTCCCCCCTCGCCTCGGGCGACATCGCCGACCTGTACCCCGTCCGCTACCGGGACGACCACTGGCGCGACGCGGTGCTCAAGGTGCCCCGGGCCCCGCGCGACAACGACCTCATGGAGGCCGAGGCCACCGCCCTGGAGCGGATCCGCGAGCACGGGCCGCGCGAGGCGCGGGCGTTCTTCCCCCGGCTGGTGGAGTCGATCCGCCACCGCGACGCCGCGACCGGGGTCGAGCGCAGGGCCAACGTGCTGGCCCGGTGGGACGGCTTCCACAGCCTGGCCGACGTGCGCCGCGCGTACCCCGACGGCGTCGACCCGCGCGACGCCGCGTGGATGTGGCGCCGCCTGCTGGTCGCGCTCGACGCGGCCTCCCGGGCCGGGGTGGTGCACGGGGCGGTGGTGCCCGAACACGTGCTGATCCACCCCGAGGAGCACGGCGTGATCCTGGTCGACTGGTGCTACTCGGTCACCGCGCACGCGGCGCACGGCGCCCCGCACATCCCCGCGATGGTCCCCCACCGCAAGGACTTCTACCCGCCCGAGGTGGCCGAACGCCGCCCCGCCTCGGTGCGGACCGACATCTACATGGCGACCCGGTGCGTCGAATACGTCACCGCCGGACGCCTGCCCCGAGAACTGCGCTCGTTCGCCCGCGGCTGCTCCCTGCCGGCGCCCGAACAGCGCCCCTCCGACGGGTTCACCCTGCTGATCGAACTCGACGACGTCCTGGAGCGGCTCTACGGGCCGCGCCGGTTCCGCACGTTCACCATGCCCGACCCCCACTGAAAGAGGAGAACCCGTCATGGGAAGCAGCCACTGGTCCACCGACGCCTACCACGCCCGCAAGGCCTACAACGCGGCCGCCGGACACAGCGACTTCGGCTACACCGACGACGTGTTGGCGTCCGTCCCCCGCGCCGAGTGGAAGGTCCACGAGACGCTCGACCCCAAGGGCGTCACGGTCCGTGAGAGCCGCGACTCCGACGCCCACCCCGAGTCCCTGGCCATCTCGGTCCTGTTCGACGTCACCGGATCGATGGGGCGCGTCCCCCGTGTGCTCCAGACCAAGCTGCCCTCGCTGTTCGGCCTGCTGCTGCGCAAGGGCTACGTGGAGCACCCGCAGATCCTGTTCGGCGGGATCGGCGACGCCACCTGCGACCGGGCGCCGCTCCAGGTCGGCCAGTTCGAGTCCGGCAACGAGCTGGAGGAGGACCTCGGCAAGATCCTGCTGGAGGGCGGTGGCGGCGGCCAGGTCACCGAGTCCTACGAGCTGGCCATGTACTTCATGGCCCGGCACACCGCCATGGACTGCCTGGACAAGCGCGGCCGCAAGGGCTACCTGTTCCTCATCGGCGACGAGAAGGCCTACGGCAAGGTCAAGGCCCGCGAGGTCCGCGAGGTCATCGGCGACGACCTGTCCGAGGACATCCCGTTCCCGCGGATCCTCGCCGAGCTGCGGCACAGGTTCGAGGTGTACTTCATCATGCCGAGCGGCAGCAGCCACTTCACCAACGACGCGGTGCGGTCCTTCTGGGACGACCAGCTGGGCCAGAACGTCATCCACCTGGACGACCTGGGCGCGGTGTCGGAGACCATCGCGGTGACGATCGGCCTGTCCGAGGAGGCCATCGACCTGGAGGAGGGACTGTCCGACCTCGCCGACGCCGGGTCGGACGCCGGTGACGTCGTGGGCAGGGCGCTGCGGCCGCTGGCCGGTCCGCGCGGCTCGATCGTGCGCTCGACCGGTTTGCCCGGCACCCGTGTCCCGGCCCCCGGGACGGACCGGTTGTGAGCACCGGCCCGTGGGCCGACACCAACGCCGTCGTCGTCGACCTCGGGTTCGGCGACGCCGGCAAGGGTGTGACGGTCGACCTGCTGTGCGCACGGCGGCGCCACGGCGCCGTCGTGCGCGCCAACGGGGGCGCCCAGGCCGCCCACAACGTGGTGACGCCCGACGGCCGACACCACACGTTCTCCCAGTTCGGGGCCGGGACCCTGGCCCCGGGCGGGCCGGTGCCCACGCACCTGTCCCGGCTGATGGTGGTGGACCCCTTCGCGCTGGCCGCCGAGGGCGCCCACCTGGCGTCCCTCGGCGTCGCGGACCCGTTCGCCCTGGTCACGGTGGACGAGCGGGCGCTGATCGCCACCCCCTGGCACCAGGAGGCCAACCGGGTCCGCGAGCGGGCCCGGGGCGGCGGCCGCCACGGATCGTGCGGGATGGGTGTGGGCGAGACGATGGCCTACGCCCTGGCCCGTACCGGGGACGCGCCCACGGTCGGCGACTGCCGCGCACCCGCGGTGATGCGCCGCAAACTGCACCGGCTGGCCGACCACCTGGACGCGCTCCGCCGCGAGCTCGGCGACGACACCCGCGAACACCCGGACGTCGAGGACTGCGTCACGGCGTACGGGGGGTTCGCGCGGGGGGTGCGCATCGTGGACGAGACGTACCTGCCCGATCTGCTGGCCCGTGTCCCGGTCGTGTTCGAGGGCGCCCAGGGGGTGCTGCTGGACGAGTGGCACGGCTTCCACCCGCACACCACCTGGTCCACGACCACCACCGCGAACCCGCTGGCGCTGCTGGCCGAGGCGGGCCGCCCCGGCGACGCCCGCCGGATCGGGGTGGTGCGCGCCTACACCACCCGGCACGGGGCGGGGCCGTTCCCCACCGAGGCCCCGGCACTGGCCGGTCCGCTGCCCGAGCCGCACAACGGGACGCACCCCTGGCAGGGGGCGTTCCGGGTGGGCCACCTGGACCTGGCCGCCCACCGGTACGCCTTGGCCGCCACCGGCGGGGTGGACTCCCTGGTGGTGACGCACGCCGACAGCGCCGCCGCGGCCGGCGACCGGCTGCGCCGCTGCACGGGTTACACGGACCCGGCGGGGCGACCCCTGGAACCCACCCCGGGCGACGCCCCGGCGCCGAGTCACCCGCTGCACCCGGCACCCGGCCGCCTCGACGCCCGCGCCGAGGCCCACCTGCGCCGCCAGGAGTCGCTGGCGAACGCCCTCGCGAGGGCCCGTCCCGTGCTGGCCGGGGGACCCACCCCGCCCGAGGCGGTCGCCGAGGCCCTGGGGGTCCCGCTGGAGGCGGTGTTCTCCGGCCCCACCCGCTCCGACGCCCGGGTCGTCTCCCCGGTGTGAGCCGGAACGGCCGGCGGTGGGGCGCACCACCCTCGGCCCGGGAGTCCGTGGTCGAACCCGCGATCATCGGACCGGTGGCCCCGCGACCGACGGTCCGCTCGGCCGCGACCTCGGACGACGGTCAGGTGGCGGGTGGTGTCCACCCGGAAGCCCCCACCGGTGGCCGCCTCGACCGCCGGGAGGTGACCGCCGGGGCCGAGCGGGGCGATCCCGCCGTCGGCGGCCCCACAGCGGGACGCGGAAGGACCCCTGGAACTCGTCCACGCCGTTGGGGCCGGCCTCGGTGCGCTCGACCGGCATGGCCGACGGCTTCCGGGAGTACGGGGAACCGTGGCAGCGGTCGAGCACCGGGAAGAACACGGGGCGCCCGGCGGGCCTCTCGCGGCGGCGCACCACCCGCCCGCCTCAGGTCCCGGCGAGGGACCACACGTCGTCGGGCCGGTCGATCCGGGCGTGGTCGCCGGTGCGGTCCGTCCTCGAAGGCGAGGGGATCGCCCTCGATACCGGTGCCGTCCTCGACCGGGGGCGGGCGATCCTCTCTCAGATACCGGCGCGGTCCGCGCAGCGTTCGGCCCGCACCACCTCCAGGAGACGACCCGCCCAGTCGCGCCCGCCGGCTTCGTGCCGCCCCCAGCAGGAGGGCGAGCCGATGTCGTCGTACAGGATCGTCCGGTCCCCGGTCGACAGCAGGAGTTCGGGGAGGTCGGGGTGCTGCTCGAACTCGGCGCGCAGCAGGCGGAGCATGACGGCGGTCCGCGCCCCGGCCCGGCCCCGCCTGCGCGGCGACTCCCGGCCCAGCCGAGCGGTCTGGTGGGGGTTCTCGGCCACCCGGACGATCTCCCGTCGCTCCGGGTCGTCGGTGGACAGGGCCCGGTAGGCGTGCGCGACCGTGGGGTACCGCGTCCCGTCGACGGTGACCGGGACGGGGAAGTCGTTGCGCAACGCCAGGAGTCCGGGCTCCCCCGGACCGTCGATCCCCTCGTCGGCGGGCGCGCGGGCGGCCCACGCATCGCGCTCGGCGAAGTACTCCCGGGCGTACCCGTGCTCCTTCTCGGTGACGCGCGCGTTCGAGCCCCGGGCTGGAGGGGTCCCGCCCGGCCCGAAGGCCACGGCGACCAACGATCCGTCCTCGGCGTCCATGTCGCCCAGGACGTACCTCCGCTGCGTCTCGGGGATCTCCAGGTAGGCCGTGCGCGGTGCCGTCCGGCGCGCCTCGTCGGGGTCGGCGAGGAAGGCGTCCGGCACCTCCCGGCAGCGGTCGGGGGAGGTGGGTCGTGCGATCGCCCTGGGGGGCAGCCCAACGATCCGCGCGGACAGACCGAACGCCGGTGGCCGCACCCCTCGGGGTGCGGCCACCGGCGTGTCGACGGCGAGGCGATCAGCCGATCTCGGCCATGACCTCGTCGGGGATGTCGGCGTTGGTGAAGACGTTCTGGACGTCGTCGGAGTCCTCCAGGGCGTCCACCACGCGCAGGACCTTCCTGGCGGTCTCGGTGTCCACCGGGACCTCCATGGTCGGCAGGAAGCTGGAGTCGGCCGACTCGTAGTCGATGCCGGCCTCCTGGAGGGCGCTGCGCACCGGTACCAGGTCGGTGGCCTCGCAGACGATCTCGAAGGCTTCGCCGATGTCCTCGATCTCCTCGGCGCCGGCCTCCAGGACCGCCATGGTGACCTCGTCCTCGGTGGTGCCCTCCTTGGGCACGATGACGACGCCCTTGCGGTTGAACAGGTAGGACACCGAACCGGCGTCCGCCATGTTGCCGCCGTTGCGGGTGACCGCCACGCGCACCTCGGAGGCGGCGCGGTTGCGGTTGTCGGTGAGGCACTCCACGAGCAGGGCGACACCGCCGGGGGCGTAGCCCTCGTACATGATGGTCTGCCACTCGGCGCCGCCGGCCTCCTCGCCGGATCCGCGCTTGCGGGCGCGCTCGATGTTGTCGAGCGGCACCGAGCTCTTGCGGGCCTTCTGGATGGCGTCATAGAGCGTGGGGTTCCCGTCGGGGTCACCGCCACCGGTCCGCGCGGCCACCTCGATGTTCTTGATCAGCTTGGCGAAGAGCTTGCCGCGCTTGGCATCGATGACGGCTTTCTTGTGCTTGGTGGTGGCCCACTTGGAGTGGCCGCTCATGCGAGTCCTTTCACGATGTCGACGAAGAGGCGGTGGATGCGCGCGTCTCCGGTCAGTTCGGGATGGAAGGACGTGGCCATCAGGCCGCCCTGTCGTACGGCGACGATCCTACCGGCCTCATCGGCGCCGGGGACTTCTCCGAGGACCGTGACGTCGGGGCCGACCGATTCCACCCACGGGGCCCGGATGAACACCGCGTCGAACGGCCCCCCGTCCAGGCCGTCGATGTCCACGGCCGTCTCGAAGGACTCGGTCTGTCGGCCGAAGGCGTTGCGCCGCACCGTCATGTCGATGCCGCCGACGGTCCGCTGATCGTCGGTACCCCCCAGGATACGGTCGGCCAGCATGATCATCCCGGCGCACGTCCCGTAGGCGGGCATCCCGGCGCGGATCCGTTTGCGCAGCGGCTCCAGCAGCCCGTACCGGACGGCCAGCTTGGACATGGTGGTGGACTCTCCGCCGGGGAGGACCAGACCGTCGATCGCGTCCAGTCGTTCCGGCGTGAGCACCTTGACGGTGTGCACGCCCAGGGAGTCCAGGACGCGCTGGTGCTCGGCGACGTCCCCTTGCAGGGCCAGGACACCGATGGTCGGTCTGTGGGTCACGTACGGCCTCACTCTGATGCGGTGGGAGGGCGAAGGGGAGCGCGGGGTCACGGCGTACGGGGCCCGGGCGGCCCGGGGGCCGCCCGGGGCGAAGGTCCGCTACCAGCCGCGACCGGCGTAACGCTGGGAGTCCGCCAGCTCGTCCAGGTTGATGCCGACCATGGCCTCGCCCAGTCCGCGCGAGACACGCGCGATCACGGCGGGGTCCTCGTAGTGCAGGGTGGCCTGCACGATGGCGTCGGCGCGCCTGGCCGGGTCGCCGGACTTGAAGATGCCCGAGCCGACGAACACGCTCTCCGCGCCGAGCTGGCGCATGAGGGCGGCGTCCGCGGGGGTGGCCACACCGCCGGCGGAGAACAGCGGAACCGGCAGCTTGCCCAGCTCGGCCACCTCCTTGACGATGTCGTAGGGCGCGCGCAGTTCCTTGGCGGCGCCGAACAGCTCGGCCTCGTCCAGGGTGCCCAGGCGCTTGATCGCCGAACGGATGGACCGCATGTGGCGGGTCGCCTCGACGACGTTGCCGGTGCCGGCCTCGCCCTTGGAGCGGATCATGGCCGCGCCCTCGGCGATACGGCGCAGGGCCTCGCCCAGTTCGGTGGCGCCGCACACGAACGGCACCGTGAAGGCCCACTTGTCGATGTGGTGGGCCTCGTCGGCCGGGGTGAGGACCTCGGACTCGTCGATGAAGTCCACGCCCAGGGACTGGAGGACCTGCGCCTCGACGAAGTGGCCGATGCGGACCTTGGCCATGACCGGAATGGAGACGGCCTCGATGATGCCGTCGATCATGTCCGGGTCGGACATGCGGGCCACGCCGCCGTCCTTGCGGATGTCGGCGGGGACGCGCTCCAGGGCCATGACCGCGACGGCACCGGCGTCCTCGGCGATCTTGGCCTGCTCGGGCGTGACGACGTCCATGATGACGCCGTTCTTGAGCTGCTCGGCCATGCCTCGCTTGACGCGCTGGGTACCGACGGCGTTGTCGGAGGTGGGCGATGCGTTGTCAGCCACGGTGGTGGACTCCCGTCCCATCAGTGTTTCCAGGGGTTGGGTACGCCCGGGCGGCGGCAGGCGGCCGCACGCATGAGGATGCGCCGACGCCTCGGCGCCGCGCACCCTGGGTCTCCCGGACCACCATGGTAGTTCCCCCCGGTTCGGTGGGCTTTGGCCAGATCGGCGTTTTCGCGGGCCGGGGTCTTACATGGTGTCGGGTGAGGGCACGGGGACCGGGATGTCGGGGGGTCTGTCGTCGATCTCGTAGAAATCGGGCAGCGGTGCCCCACCGGCCAGGCGCAGCAGGCGCACGACCCGGGAGCGGCGCGCCCTGTGGGTGTCGGCCACGGCGGCGTTGTGGAAGACCCTCGCCAGGTGGACGCCCTTGGCGGCGGAGGCGACGTCGGGCAGGAGTGCGGCGATGTCCCCGGTCCGGAGGGCGGCGGTGGCCAGGGTCCGGCGCAGCTCCCGGGACAGCTCGCTCTCGGTGGGCTCGCCCCCGTCGGCCGCGGTGACCGCGGCCCCCAGTTCCGCCCCGGCGGTCGGGCCGAGTTCCCGCACGAGGTCCGCGGTGACCGCCCTGCGTCGTTCGAGCGCGGCCCGCAGCCCGGCGCGGGACAGGTCCACACGCCGGTGCAGTCGGTGCAGCCGGGTGGCCCGCCACGACGCGTAGAACCCGCAGGCGATCATCGTCAGGACCGCGCCGATGACGACGAACACCACGAGGACGTCCTCGATCATGGCCCTTCCCCCCTTTCACCCCAGGTTACGGACCCGGCGAGGGCGACGACGCGCGGACACGCCACCGGGGCCCGGCCGCGGGTCGGGGTCGGGGTCGGGGACGCGCGGTGGTGCGCGGTCACGTGTTCCCGCGCGATCCCGGTCCGGGCAGGAGGGCGGCGGCGTCCCCCGGCAGCACGGTCTCGTAGACGTGCACGATGTCGGCCGCGACGGTGTCCCAGTCGTAGGCGCGCACGGTCAGCCGGGCGGCCCGGGACAGCGCGTCCCGGCGCGCGGGGTCGTCGAGCAGGGCGTCGGCGCGGCGGGCCAGGTCGGCGGCGTCGCCCACGGCGAACGTCTCACCGGCGACACCCCCGTCCAGGACGGCCTCGAACGCGGGGATGTCGCTGGCCAGGATCGCGGCCCCGGCGGCCATGGCCTCGGTCAGGACGATGCCGAAGCTCTCGCCGCCGAGGTTGGGCGCGCAGAACAGGTCGGTGGAGTGGTAGGCGCGGATCTTGTCCGCGTCGTCGAGTCGGCCGGTCAGGACGACACGGTCGCGCAGCCGGTCGGGGACGGCGGCCAGGGCGGGTCCGGGGTCGCCGGGACCGGCCACCAGCAGGCGCAGCCCGGGGCGGCGGGGGGCCAGCAGGGCGAACGCCTCCAGCAGTACGGCCAGCCCCTTGCGGGGTTCGTCCAAACGCCCCAGGAAACCGATGGAACCGCCCTCGCCGGGGAACCCGGGCAGGGGCGGGGCGTCCGCGAAGCGGCGGACGGCCACCCCGTTGGGGATGAGCACGGCGTCACCGCCGATGTGTTCGACCAGGGTGCGGCGGGCGGCCTCGGAGACCGCGATGCGGGCGTGGATCTTCTCCAGGGCCGAACGCAGCGCGTGGGAGCCGGCCGCCATCGCACGCGAGCGCGGGTTGGCGGTGTGGAAGGTGCCCACGAGGGGTCCCTCCGCGACCCAGCAGGCCAGCAGGGAGACGCTCGGCGCGGCGGGTTCATGGATGTGCACGACGTCGAAGTCGCCTCGGGTGATCCACTTGCGGACCCGGGCGGCGGTACGCGGCCCGAAGCTGAGCCGGGCCACCGACCCGTTGTAGGGCACGGGGACCGGCCGACCGGCCGGGACCAGGTGGTCGGGGAGTTCGACGGGCCGATCCCCGACCGGGGCCAGGATCGACACCTCGTGCCCTCGCGCGATGAGGGCGTCGGCGAGGTCGCCGACGTGCTGCTGGACCCCTCCGGGGACGTCCCAGGAGTAGGGGCAGACCAGACCGATCCGCATGCCCATGGCCTATCGGATCCGTCCGCCCCGGTGTTCCAGTGCCCGCAACGCGGCCTCCGTCTCCCGCCGGTGGCGGCGGATCCGGTCGTCGTCCTGGTCGCGACTGAAGATCGGTTGGAGCATGTGCCAGTCCTCGGGGTGCTCGGCGATGGCGCCCTCGAAGACCCGGACCAGCTCCCGGGTGGTGCGATGGACGCGTTCCGAGCGGTGCGGGCCGTCGGCGATCGGGATCTCGTCGTGGACGCGGATGTTCCAGTACGGTCCGTCGTACCACAGGGAGACCGGCATGAGGGCGGCGCCGGTGTTCATCGCCAGTGCGGCCGGGCCGGTGGGAACGCGGGCGCGCTCCCCGAACAGGTCGACCTCGACGCCGGTGCCGTTGATGTCACGGTCGGCGAGCAGGCACACCAGTCCGCCCGCGCGCAGACGGCGGGCCAGGGTGGCCACGGTCTCGGCGCCGCCGGTGAGCGGCAGCACCTCCATGCCCAGGGATTCCCGGTGGGCGGTGAAGCGCCGGTACAGACCCTCGGGGCGCAGGCGTTGGGCGACGGTGGTCAGCGGGGTGCCGCGCAGGGTCATCCACGCCCCGGCGTGGTCCCAGTTGCCCATGTGGGGCAGGGCGGCGACGACACCGCGCCCCTCGGCGACGGTCTTCTCCAGGACCTCGATCCCGGTGGCGCGGGTGTTGCCGAGGATGTGTTCGTCCGGCATGGCCGACAGGCGGAACATCTCGTAGTAGTAGCGCATGTAGGAGCGCATACCGGCGCGGGACAGGGCGCGCAGTCGGGCCTCGGTGGCCGTGGGCCCGAGCAGTCGGCGCAGGTTGCGCTCCAGGCCGCGGGTGCCCTCGTCGTGGGCGCGCCAGGAGCGGTCGGCGATGCCGCGGAACACCGCCCGCCCCACGCTCTCGGGGGCATGCCGGACGGCCGACCATCCGGCGGCGTAGGCCAGCTCGGCCACCCGTTCGTCCACGTCGTCCCTTCGCTCTCTTCCAAGGCGTGTTCCGCTGATACTCACCCTGCCACGCGACGGACGGCATCCACGGAACACGCCCTAGCGCTGGTTGCCGGACGTCGGCTCGGCGGCGCCCTCGTCGGTGTCCCCGTGCCCGATGTCGCGCGCGTCCTCGGCGAAGCCGGTGTCGGCCTCCGCGGCCTCCTCTTCCTTCCGGATCCGGTCGGCCTCGTTGAGGCGGGCCCGCGTCTCCAGAAGGCGTTGGAGGATGGTGAGGAGGCTCATACCCGCCAGCACCCACAGGCCACCGGCCAGGACGTAGGGGACGCCGAACCCGCTGAGTGCCACCGAGACCAGGATGACGATGAGGCGTTCGGTGCGTTCGGCGACGCCGACGTCGCAGTTGACGCCCAGGCCCTCGGCGCGGGCCTTGATGTAGGACACCATGAAGCCGCTGATGAGGCAGAACAGGGTGAGGCCGGCGAGCAGCGGGTCGTCGCCGTCGGCGATGAACCACCACAGCAGTCCGGCCAGGATGGCCGCGTCCGCGATGCGGTCGAGACTGGAGTCCAGGAAGGCGCCGAACGCGCTCTCGGCGTCCTTGGCCCGGGCGACCGCGCCGTCGAGCATGTCGAAGAGCACGAAGACGGTGATGACCACCGAACCGGCGTAGAACTCCCCGCGCGGATAGAAGTAGAGGGCACCCGCCACGACGCCGGTGGCGCCGAGGATGGTGACGATGTTGGGGGTCAGGCCGATGCGGGCCAGGCTCCGACCGAGCGGAGCGGTGACCCTGGAGACCATGGGACGAAGGATTCTCAGCATGTCGTCTAGTGCACCCTCCCTCGGCGAACGCCGGGGGATTCCTGACGTACGCGGCGTTTCGCGGACAGAAGGGTCCGCGATCCGTGCGCGATCGACGTCGTCCGGGTCGGCACCGGCCCGGATGTCTGGAGTTCTGGGAGGTACCGCTCGTGCGCGTGCTCGTTGTCGCGCACGGCGACGATCCTAACAGTCGGTCGGGGAACGGCGATTCGTCGCGAACGGCGCGCCCCCGTGCCCGTCGGACGGACCGGGAGGACGCGGGACCCCACGGAGCCGACGGCCATCACTCGCCGGGCCAGTGACCGGCGATCCCGGCCCGGGTCTGCTCCAGGAGTTCGGGCAGCACCTTGGTGTGCCCGATGACCGGCATGAAGTTGGTGTCGCCACCCCAGCGGGGGACGATGTGCTGGTGCAGGTGGGCGGCGATGCCGGCGCCGGCCGCCGCGCCCAGGTTCATGCCCACGTTGAAGGCGTGGGGCCGGTAGGCGGCGGTGAGCGCCCTGATGCCCTCCTGGGTGAGGGTCGCGACCTCGACGGTCTCCTCCTCGTTGAGGGAGGTGTACTCCGACACGTGCCGGTAGGGGCA
The DNA here is from genome assembly GCF_028882275.1 of Nocardiopsis sp. N85. Taxonomy (GTDB): domain Bacteria; phylum Actinomycetota; class Actinomycetes; order Streptosporangiales; family Streptosporangiaceae; genus Nocardiopsis; species Nocardiopsis lambiniae. Next base: position 547,071 of record NZ_JARBUT010000001.1, on the reverse strand, counting down.
CACCAGCAGGTGCCCGCTGTTGTAGGGGTACAGGTTGAGGACGACGTAGGCGCTCTTACCGCGGCGTACCACCAGGCCCTCGGGGTCGCCCAGTCCGGGGGCGCGGCAGAAGGGGCAGCCGTCCTCGGGGCGCGATCCGGTGGGTTTGCCCTCGCCCTTGATGTAGGCCATGCGGTGCGGGGTCCACAACCGATCCCACCCGTCGGGGTTCCCGGTGCCCGCGCCGGGGACCTCGCCCCGGTCCTGTCGACCGCTGTCGGAACCGTCCGCCATCGCCCGTCTCTCCCCCTTCGTCCACGTGTCCTGTCCGCCGCTCCAGCATAGAAGCGCCCTGGGGCGCCCGGGGCGCGGCCGGGGGCCGTCACAGGTCGAGCAGGGTGCGCAGATGGCGCGGCGGCGGGGAACCGTGGGCGAGCATCGCGTCGTGGAGCGCCCGCTCGGACGCGCCCGGACGGGCGACGGCCAGATCGCGGGCGATGTCGGCGACCTCCGCGTGGCCGACGTAGTGGGTGGACGGTCGGGCGCTGGTCAGCTGTGCCCGGCGCCACGTGCCGGCCGCCTCGCCCTCCTCCTGGTGGCCGCGGTCCATGAGCAGTGTCATCGCCTCGGCCTCGGTGAGGTCGCCGGTGTGCAGGCGCACGTCCAGGATGGCGTCGAGGATCATCCGCAGCCGCGTCTTGAGCCGCACCAGGCGCAGGACCGTGTCGGCGGCCGGGTCGCCGGACCATCCGTGGCGGGCCAGCAGTTCCTCGGCGTAGACCGCCCAGCCCTCCACGAAGGGACCGCTCCGCAGCGCCCGCCCGACCCGGGTGGCGCCCTCGTGCCGGGCGGCGTGGGCGCGTTGGAGGGCGTGGCCGGGCATGGCCTCGTGGATCATGAGGTCGCGCAGCAGGACCGCGTTGTACTCGCGGAAGAACGACGCCCGGCGGCGGGCGGACCACTCCCCCGGGGGCGGGGACACCGCGACGCGGGTCGGCCTCTGCCCGACCCGGGGGTCGAGCGGGCCGGGCGGTTCGCAGCGGGCGACGGTGGTCCCGCGCCGCGCCCTCGGCATGGGGACGACCTCGACGGGGTCGTCGTACACCGTGACCAGGTCCAGTTCGCGCACCCGGCGGTCCAGGAAGGCGAGCGCGTCCTCGCAGAGCGGTCGGATCGTGGCGTCGTCGGTGGCGTTCTCGGAGGCCACCCTGGCCAGGGCCTCGGCCGCCAGGCCGGGACCGGGCGGCCGGCGCAGGTACGCGGAGGCGATTTCGGCGATGGCCTCCTCGGTGGCGATGAGGTCGCTCTCGGCGCGGACCAGCAGCGCCTCGGGGGACAGTTCGGAGTCGAGGGTGTACCAGAGCCGCGCGGCGAAGACCCGCTCCCCCAGGCGGGGGTCGGCGGTGGCGTGTTCCAGCCGCCCGCTCAACCACTCGCCGTGTTCCTCCACGGCCACCAGGGCGGCCTCCAGGGCGTTCTCCAGGTCGGCGGGGGCGATGTCGGGTTCCCGGGCGGCCAGGGCCGGCACGGCGTCGTCGAGCAGCGTACGGGCGCCCTCCAACCGGGCGAGCGCGGTCTCCACGTGCATCCGGGACATGCCCGGCCCCGATTCCAGGCGTCCACGGGCGACGGCCAGGTATTCGGGCAGTGAGGAGCAGCGGGCGGCCAGCGCCCGCAGCCGGTCGGCGAGCGGGAGCAGGTCGCGTTCGACGAGCGGGAGGAGGGCCCCGCCCGGCGAGTACGCCAAGGGGTCGTGGGAGAGGGGGCGCGGCTCGGTGGTGCGCCACAGGTCCGCGCTCACCCGGGAGCGCAGCACCTCCAGGTCGACCCGGTCCCCCGGGGACAGCACGTCGTCGTCGATGTCGTCGAGCGAGCCCAGGGCATCGATGAAGAGCCGCACGCGTCGCGCGTCGGCCTCCTCGGAGTGGTCGGACAGGCGGTCCGCGCCGCGCGGGTCCCCCAGGTCCAGGGCCCACTCCGGGCTCTCGTCGAGAAGGGCGTCGAGCACGCGCTCGGCGACCTCGCGGAAACGGCGGGTCATCGCCCCGGGGTCCGGCTGGGAGGAAGAGCTCATCCGGCCATGATGCCAGGCAGCACGGAAGCCCGGTTCCCGTACCACGGGAACCGGGCCGTGCACTGTGCGGGACCCCGGCCCTTGCGGTCCTCCGCTAGCGCCAGGAGTTCTGGCCGCCGGTGGAGGTGGGCTGTCCTGCGGCGCCCTCGGGGTCCCCCACCGTGATGGCGTGCTCGACGAGGGTGATGAGCGTCGACTTGGTGGAGGCCCTGTCACGGGCGTCCACCTGGACGATCGGAATCTCCGGGCTGAGCGTGAGCGCGTCCCGGACCTCGTCCGCGGCGTGGGGGTAGTACCCGTCGAACCCGTTGACCGCCACGATGAAGGGCAGACGCGCCTCTTCGAAGTAGTCGATCGCGGGGAAACAGTCCGCCAGGCGGCGGGTGTCCACCAGGACCACGGCGCCGATGGCACCCTTGACCAGGTCGTCCCACATGAACCAGAACCGGTGCTGTCCGGGGGTGCCGAACAGGTACAGGATCAGGTCGGAGTCGAGCGAGACACGACCGAAGTCCATGGCGACGGTCGTGGTCTGCTTGTCCGGCGTCTTGGCGAGGTCGTCGACCCCGACGCTGGCGCTGGTCATGACCGCTTCGGTGGTCAGCGGCACGATTTCGGAGACGGAGCCCACGAATGTCGTCTTCCCGACACCGAAGCCCCCGGCGACGACGATCTTGACCGACGTCATCGCGTTCCCCCCAGCACCGCCTTCCTCGGCCGGGCTAGAGCTTGCGAAGTCCACTGAGCACCCTTTCAAGCAGGTTGGTGTTCGGGCGGGCGTCGTTGTTGAGCGAAGACCTGATCTGGACCAGTCCCTGCTCGGACATGTCCGCCACAAGCACCCGCGCCACGCCGAGCGGCATCCGCAACAGCGCGGAGATCTCCGCCACGGAACGCCATTCCCGGCACAGGTCGCTGATCGCCTGCCATTCGGGCGTCAGCGTCCCCGACTCGTTGAGGGCCGTCGTCGTCGTCGAGATCAGAGCTTCGAGGGGAAGCTGTGACTTCGGCTTGGTACGGCCCTTGGTCACCGCGTAGGGGCGGACCAGTGAACTGGGTGCGCTGCCCGCCGCGGATCGTTGATCGTACGGTTGTTGGATAGGTCGGGGAACATCTCCGCCGCCCGGAACCGCCGGAATCCCCCCGGTGGGGGGACCGCCCGGCTGTCCGAACCACGAGGCGCTCCCGGCATCTCTACTGTGAGGTGCCACCACTTCCTCCTGTCGGTGGTGGATCAGTGGATTCCCGAGGTGCGCGCCGCTGGTGTCAGCGCCCGCCCCGCCCGCTCGACGAGCAGGGTCATCTCGTACGCGACCAGACCGAGGTCGCTCTCCGCGGAGGCCAGGACCGCCAGGCAGGAGCCGTCGCTGATGGCCATGATGAGCATCAGCCCCCGCTCCATCTCCACGACGGTCTGGGCGACCGCTCCACCCTCGAACACCCGGGCCGCGCCCTGGGTCAGGCTGGACAGACCGGAGGCGATCGCCGCCAGCTGGTCGGCCCGGTCGGCCGGGAAGCCCGCGGACGCCGCCAACGGAAGACCGTCGGACGAGACGACGATCGCGTGGGCGACATCGGGTACACGGTCGGCAAAGTCAGTGATCAACCAGTTGAGTTCATTCACCTGTCGACTCATCTGATCTCCTGTCCAAGTTCGCCGGCTGGTCTCTTCGGCACTGCTACCGCCGGCACGGCATGTGACAGCACTGCCTCTGCAACTGCCCGGACCCTCCCGTGGGGGTGGCCGGGAGCCTGGTGTTCGATTCTCTTCGAGCGACGGGTGTGACGCGTCCGAGAAGCTCGGTAGATGCTATTGCATCCGGCCTCCTGGAATAAGAGGCACCCCGTCCCGCCGTTGTCCACCGCGATCACCCTTCCATCGGTCCGTCGCCGAGGCGGCTGCGACCCTCGCGGACGCCCTTCTGGAAGCCCGAGAACCGGTTGCGGACGCGATCCGCGCTGCGGGCCGGCATCTGCTTGAAGTTCTCCGGCTTGGGCGCGGTCCCCGGAACAAGGTTTGCCTTGGGAACCCGTTTTGGCAAGCCCGAGGTGGTCAATCCACCGGCGATGGGCTCGGCGGCGGAACGGGCCGCCTTCCATCCGCGGTCGGCGGCGGAGTTCCACTCCTGCTCCGAACGGGTCTCGGGGGCGGCCTCCCGGGGCTGGGAGGCCACGGGGGCGGCCGGGGCCGCGGGCGCGGCGGGCGGGGCCACCGGAGTCGCGGGCGCGGGCGTCGGCGCCGGAGTGGCGGGCGCGGGCGCCGCGGGCGGGACCTGCCGGATCGGACCGGTCTCGGTGGTGTCCACGGTGGGTCCGCCCGTACGGCGACGGAACCAGTTGGACTCGATGGCGTCGAAGATCGGGAGCGAGTCGTTCTCCTCGCCCGCCGGGGTCGGCGGCACCACCGTGTTGCCGGCCGGGCCCTGGGCCGCGCCGTAGCGACGGGAGAGGTAGGCCGTGGAGCCGTAGCCCTCACGGGTCTCGCCCGCGCCGTTGCCCGAGCGCCAGGAACCGGTGTCGTTCGCGGCCGGGGTCTCCTGCTGCTGCGCGCCGGTGGTCCAGTCCGTGGTGGACGGGGCCTGGGCGGACGGCGAGGAGATCGCCGGGAACGTCTCGGTGTCGGGCTCGTTGCGCGGCTCCTCGCGACGGACGTCACGACGGTGGTCGCCCGCGTCGGGCCGGGAACCCGCGTCGGACCGGGAGCCGGTGTCGGCGTAGGGGTCCGCCGGGGCCGCGGCACGCTCGGTGCGTCCGCCGCTGAAGGCGTCGTAGGAGTCGGGCTCGGGCCGGCGGAAGGCGCCGGTGTCGGTGGTGGGCCGGCGGAACGCCCCGGTGTCGGCCGGACGCTCGAAGGCGCCGGTGTCCACGGGCCGGCTGAAGGAGCCGGTGTCGGTGGAACGGTCGACGGGACGCTCGAAGAGGGACCCCGCGGCCTCCTCGCGCGGCGCCGGGTCGAAGAGGCTGCGACCGGTGCCCTCGGGCGCGGGGGCGGCCTCCTCCTCCGGGGTGTCGTAGGGGTCCACGACCCGGCGGTGGGTGCCGGTCTCACCGGACAGGGCGTCGGAGCCGCCGCCGGTGGCCCAGGTGTCGGTACCCGTGCCGTTGCCGTTGCCCCAGACGTCGAAGCTCTCGCCGTTCTTCGCGGTGTTCCAGAGGTCCTGGCCGCTGGGCGGGTGCTCCTCGCGGGCGGTGCCGCCGGGCTGGCGCTTGGGCAGGCCGGCGCCGAGGTCGGCGCCGGTGCCCTGGCCCTGCCAGGCGTCGGTCGGCTCGGGAGCGGCGGGGCCGGAGGCGAAGGCCGCCTCGGCGTCGGCGTAGGTGTTCGGCGCGCCGGAGGCGAGCTCCAGGCGGCTGTCCGCGCCGCCGAGGGAGTGCTGGCCCTCGACCGGGGTGATGAGCAGGTCCGGCGGGATGACGACGATCGCGGTGGTGCCGCCGCCGTGGGCCTCCTTCAGGTGCATCCTGATGCCGTGGCGGTGGGCCAGGCGCGAGACCACGAACAGACCCATGCGGCGCGAGACCGCGACGTCGATGACCGGCGGGGAGGCCAGGCGGGCGTTGATCGCCGCCAGGTCCTCGGCGGCCATGCCGATACCGCTGTCGGTGACGTCCACCTGGACGCCGCCGTTGTCGAGGGTCTTGGCGCTGACCAGGACCTCGGTGTCGTGCGGGGAGAACGAGGTGGCGTTCTCCACCAGCTCGGCGACGAGGTGGATCACGTCGTTGACCGGGCGGCCGAGCACGGAGATGTGCGAGGGGGCGCGCACGTTGACGCGCTCGTACTGCTCGACCTCGGAGACCGCGCCGCGCAGCACGTCGACCAGCGGGACCGGCTGGGCCCACTTGCGGGTGTTGTCCTGGCCGGAGAGGACGAGGAGGTTCTCGTTGTTACGACGCATGCGCGTCGCGAGGTGGTCGAGCTGGAACAGGTCGGAGAGGCGGTCGGAGTCCTGCTCGGACTGCTCCAGACCGTCGATGAGGCGCAGCTGCCGTTCCACCAGGGTCTGGCTTCGGCGGGACAGGTTGACGAACATCGCGTTGACGTTGCTGCGCAGGGCGGCCTCGTCGGAGGCCAGGGTCAGGGCGACGCGGTGGACGTCGTCGAAGGCCCGGGCCACCTCGCCGATCTCGTCGTGCGTGTCGACCTCGATCGGGGTGACCTTGACGGTCTCCGGAACGGTGCCGGCCTCCTGCATCCGGTTGATGGCGTCCGGCAGGTCGCGCTCGGCGACGCGGCGGGCACCGTCCTCCAGGGTGCGCAGGGGGCGCACCAGGGAGCGGACCACCAGGGAGGTGAGGACGAAGACGGCCAGGAGCACGCCCGCGACGACGACGAGGTCGATCAGGGCGCGGGCCAGAGCCTCGCCGCGCAGGTCGGAGGCGTCCTCACGGATGCCCTCGGCGATCTGTTCCTCGACGGTCTGCAACTTCCCGAGGGCGATGCCGGCGATGTTCCGGTAGTCCTCGGGGCCGTCGTTGGAGGTCACACCGCTCAGTTCCGCGTCGCGGGCGGCGCGGTACATGACGCGCATGCGCATCGTGGAGACCTGGCTGACCTCCAGACCGGTGAAGTTGTCGTCGAAGATCTCGCGCTGCTCCGAGGAGGCGGCCTGGATGAAGTTGGAGATCTCGTTGTCGTAGCGCGCGCGGCTGGAGTCGATGGCCTCGGAGATGCCACCGGTCATCGAGTCGCGGACGAGCGAGTGGCCCATCAGCGCGGTCTCGTAGGACAGCTGGTCCCGGGCGTTGGACAGCGCGGTGAGCGTGCGCACGCTCTCGCGCAGTTCGGTGTCACCGGTCTCGTCGGCGATCGTCTGGTTGAACTCGGTGAGCGACCGGGTGATCGTGCGGTACTTGGTGACGACCGGCAGCACCGTGATGCGGGTGTCGTCGACCTCCTCGCGCAGCGGGTCCAGGGTGGAGAGCTGGGTCCGCATGCCGTTGAGGCGGGTGTTGGCGAGCGTGCCGTCGACCTCGCCCATGTCCTCCAGGCTCGCGGTGAGCCGCTGCTGGAGGTCGCGGGTGGCGGCGCGCTCCTCCTCCAACTCCTGGCGCATGTCGTCGGAACGACGTGCGGGGTCGGGGTTGTCGGAGATGTAGACCGCGCTGGCGCTGCGCTCGCGGCCGAGCTGGTTGGCCAGCTGCACGATCAGGACGCCGACCTCGGCGCGGTCCTCGATGTGCGCGTGGGTGACCGTGGAGACCGCGGCCTCGTAGACCCGCAGACCACCGAGGGCGAGCGCCACGGCGGTGGGAATGACGATGAGGGCCACCAGGCGGGAACGTACCCGCCAGTTACGTGGCCGCCACCAATCGGGGCTGCGCTGGGGCGCGGCATCGGCGTGTTCGGCCTGCGCTGCCTCGCTTCGCGCACCGGCCCCGTTTTTCGTCGCTCGTGTCGACACGGACCCTCGCAACCTTTCGTGTCACCGTTGTGAACGGCTGTCGGTACCCAGGGCCGACCGCTCCGACCCGAGAGGCTCTCGGGCGCATCGGCATGGACCACTGGTGGCCACCGAACCGGTAAGCGGTGGGGAATGTGGGGAGATGTGAAGACTGTCCGCCGGACTCGCCTGGGAGGAGAGAGTCGCCCACCCGACCAAAGAGTTCCAGCGGGTGCGCGTGCGGTGGATAGCGTATCAATGGGGGCGAAGGGATCGATGCGGCCGTTCGAGGCCCGCGGAGCACGATCATCCCTGTCCACCCGTCCTCATAATGCCTCCTATGTCGGCATTATGACCAATTTTCCAGGTCAGACGCGGGGGCCGAAACCCGATCGGGCGTTCGGGTAACTTTTTGGACACACCACCAGCTTCCCCGTCAAGGTCACCTCGACATGACATCGTGACACTACGTATACGCAGGTCCGGGGGAGGAAGCGGGGATGTGCGCCGCATTGCGCCCAGAAATGAATACTCTGAGTAATGACCGAAAAGCGGAACGTTCTGCCAGGTCATTCCGGGGGCCTATCCCAGGGATCACCTTTTCGGTCAAAAACGCCCTGTCCTTGGGGATTGTCACCCTCGTGATCCTCTCCTGCCCCACCCTCGCCACCGCGGACCCCGGGCCCGCCGACCCCCGCGTCGAACTCGCCGCCCTGCGCGCCGACCTGGAGGTGATGCGGGAGGAGGCCGGCGAGAAGATCGAACGCTACGTGGAGGAGAGCGAGCGCCTCGAAGAACTCGCCGAGAGCCGTGCCACGGCCGAGGAGCGCGCCGAGGAGGCGCTGGAGCACGGGGAGTCGTCGCGGTCGGCCGTCGCACGGCAGGCGGCCGCCGTGTACAAGGGCGCCGACCTGTCCCCCGTCCGAGCCCTGTTCGGCGTGGACGGCCCGGCCGGAATGCTCGACCTCGCCGCCGACCTGACCCTGCTCGGCGATCACCGCGCCACCGAACTGGCCCGGGCCGAGGCGGCCGGGGTCGCCGCCGGGACCCTCTCCGAGACCGCCCGCGCGGCCGAGCGCGACCAGGAGAGGGCCCTCGAAAGGGCCGAGACCGCGCGCGAGGAGGCCGAGGCCGCGATCCTGGCCCAGGAGGAGGCCTTGCGGGACCTGCTCGCCGAACAGACCCGCCTGGAGGCCCGCCCCTCCGGGAACGCCGGGAGCGGGGAGGCCGGCAGCCCCCGCCGGAACCGGACCACCCCGTGGACCCCCGGCACCGAGGCCGGGGCCCACACGGGTGCCGGGACCGGGGACCGGGCGGTCTGCCCCGGGGGAGACGTCGGCGCTCACGAGAACGGCCGTATCCCCGAGTCCCTGCTGTGTCCGCTCCCCCAGCCCGGGGAGCGGCTGCGCGCTGACGCCGCCGCGGCCTTCGTCGAACTCGACGCCGCCTACCGGGAACGGTTCGGCCGCGCGATGTGCGTGGCCGACTCCTACCGGCCCTATCACGAGCAGGTGGCCCTGTTCCAGCAGATGTCGCCCGGTATGGCGGCCCGGCCCGGGACCAGCACGCACGGGAAGGGGCTGGCCGTCGACCTGTGCGGGGGCGTGAACGTCCTGGGCGGCGCCGAGCACGAGTGGATGCTCGCCCACGCGCCGGCCCACGGTTGGGACAACCCGCCCTGGGCGCGCGGCGGCTTCGAGCCCTGGCACTGGGAGTTCACGCCGTGAGGGCGGACCGGGCCGAGGCGGCGCGGGGATTCGGGAAGAGCGCGCCTCAGACCTGGGAGCCGACCCTGACCTCGTAGGAGCCCAGCTCTCCGAGGTCGACGAAGACCTCGTCCCCTTCGGTCAGGGGTCCCGTCGCCACCGGCAGTCGAACGCGGACCCGACCGGGCTCCACGGCCCACCACGGGTCGTCGAGGTCCATCGTGGCGCGCCCGCGTACGCGGCCGTCGACCTCCACGGAGGCCTCCAGCGCGGTGATCCGCTCGTCCGCCGTGGTCAGGACGGGGCCCAGGGCCAACAGGACGGGTTCTCCCGCGGCGTCCGACCACAGGCAGGCGGGCGTACGGGCGTCGACCCGCCCCGGACCACCGGCGATGGCGGCCAGGCCCACACGGGCGCTGTGAGCGGCGGCGGGGACCGTGTCGTCGACGGCTCCGACCAGTTCGGGAGGGATCGCCCGGAGGTCATCGCCGGAAAGGACCGTGATCGGGGTGGTCGGGACGAGCGGGGCGCACATGCGCGCCTCCCACTCGACGATGATCTCGATCGGCGCGCGGCGGGTGCTGCGCAGCACCTCCACCAGTTCCGGGATCCCCGCGGCCAGCAGTTGGGCCAGCCCTCGGGGGTCGGGAACGCCCAGTACGTCGCCGTCCTCCAGCGCGCCGACACGCTCACCGCCACCGCTCGGCGACAGGTAGGTCACCCAGCGCACCGCACCCTCCTCGATCCCTCGCGCACGTCCGGACGCGCGCGTCCACCGCCGACCTCAGAGCGCCACGGTCGGGCTGTGCTCCTTGCCCGTGCCCGCGCACCCTCGGCACGGCTCGTCGATCCGGAGCCATACGATGATCCCATTGGCGTCCCGGTGCGGTCGCTCCGGGCGCCACCAACCGGTCCCCGAGCAGAACCGGCAGTCGAGGCCGTCCCGGTCGCACCATCCGCACGAAGAGATCGCACATCGGGTGTGCGTCGGTTCCCGCATCGGATTCATGCGCCCCCACCGTCTCCCGCGAAGTCGCGACCAGCCTTGCACATGCATCTGCACACGTCCACCCACCGGAGCGATCCGGGGGCGGACGCGACCGGTACCGGCCTTCCACGGGCCGGGGGCCGGTCAGGCGGACTCGCGCGTCACCAGGTGGGTGGCGAGGATGATGGTCTCGGATTCGGAGACGCGCGGGATGGCGACGTCGACGAGCAGGCGCGCCATCTCCCGGCCCATCTGGACCGTGGGCTGGTGGACGGTGGTGAGCGCCGGGTCGCTGTGCTGGGCCATGAGGGTGTCGTCGTGACCGATCAGGGCGATGTCGTCGGGCACCCGCAGCCCGCGCGAGCGCAGGACCCGCAGGCCGCCGATCGCCATCATGTCGGAGGCGACGAAGATCGCGTCGGGTTCGGCCCCTCCGTCGAGCAGCCGCTCCATGGCCCGCGCGCCGCCCTCGACGCTGAAGTCGCCCTGGACGACGAACCGGTCGTCGATGTCGAGTCCGGCCTCGGCCATCACCCGCTGGTAGCCGCGCAGACGCTCCACACCGGCGTTCATGTCCAGGGGGCCGCTGATCGTGGCGATCCTGCGGTGTCCCTGCTCCAGGAGGTAGCGCACGGCCTGCTCGGCGCCGCCGACGTTGTCGATGTCGACGCAGAAGGGCGCGGGCTGCTCCGGGGAGTGGGGGCGACCGCCGTGCACGACCGGCACGCCCGCCGACGCCAGACGCTCGGACAGCGGGTCGTCGCGGTGCAGGGAGACCAGGAGCGCGCCGTCCACGTGGAAGCCGCTGAGGTAGTCGCCGACCCGCTTGTGCTCGATCTCGCTGCGCGCGGTGGTGAGCATCAGCTGGAGGTCGCGCTCGTGCAGGACGGAACTGACCCCGCGGATGATGTCGGCGAAGAACGGGTCGGAGAAGAGGCGGTCCCGGGGTTCGGACACCACCAGGGCGATGGTGTCGGTGCGCCGGGTGACCAGCGTGCGGGCGGCCTGGTTGGGGCTGTATCCCAGTTCGGCGATCGCGTTGTGCACCGCCTCCCGGGTGCGCGGGCTCACCTGGGCCGATCCGTTGATCACCCGGGAGACGGTCCCGCGGCCGACACCGGCCCGTTCCGCCACCATCTCCAGGGTCGGACGTCGCCGACCGCCGCCGTCACCGCTCTTGGCCACTTCGCATGCTCCCTCTGGGAAGAATCGTGTGCCGCCGCGGCCGAACTGCACGGGCCGCGGCGGCTCCGGACGCGTCGCCCCCTCACGGGGACGACCTACCTGTTCTAGCGCTCCGGGAACCGTCCCGTGGCCGCCAGACGGGAGTACCAGTCACCACTGTCCTTGACCGTGCGCACCTGCGTGTCGTAGTCGACGTGCACGATCCCGAAGCGGCGGGAGTACCCCCAGGCCCACTCGAAATTATCCAGAAGGGACCAGGCGAAGTAACCGCGCAGGGGCACCCCGGCGTGGATCGCCTCCTTGGCGGCCCGCAGGTGGCCCTCGTAGTAGTCGAGCCGGTCGGTGTCGTGGACCCGGCCGTCCTCGGTCACGGTGTCCTCGAAGGCGCAGCCGTTCTCGGTGACGTACAGGTCGATGCCGCCGCTCTCCCCCGCCAGGCGGAGCAGGACGTCGTACATGCCGGTGGGGTCGATCTCCCAGCCCATGTGGGTGACGGGGAGTCCCTGGGAGACGTGCACCTCCTCGGGGTCGGCGCCGAGCCAGGCCCCGCCCTCACCACTGACCAGCGCCGGGTCCAGGCCCTTGGCGGAGGCGGCGACGAACTCGGGCGAGTAGTAGTTCACCCCGAGGAAGTCCAGCGGCGTCGAGGTGATCGACAGGTCCTTGTCGGCGATGAAGGAGAAGTCGCTGATGGAGGCGAGGTCCTCCAGCACGTCGGCCGGGTAGACGCCCTTGAGCAGGGGGTCGGTGAAGATGCGGTTGCGCACGCCGTCGGCGCGTCGGGCGGAGCGGGCGTCGGCCGCGCTCGGCCCGTGGGGGCGGATGACGGCCTGGTTGTGCGCGAGCCCCACCCGGGAGGGGTGACCGGTGGAGCGGATCGCGTCCGCGGCCAGACCGTGCCCGAGCAGCAGGTGGTGGGCGGCGGCCAGGGCCGCCGCGTCATCGTGGTGACCGGGCGCGTGGTGACCGTTGTGGTAGCCGAGGAAGGCCGAGCACCAGGGCTCGTTGATGGTCATCCAGTTCACGACCCGGTCGCCGAGGGACTCGGCGACGACCTGGGCGTAGTCACGGAACCGGTAGGCGGTGTCGCGGGCGGGCCAGCCGCCGGCGTCCTCCAGGGGCTGGGGCAGGTCCCAGTGGTAGAGGGTGGCCCAAGGCTGGATCCCGGCCTCCAGCAGGGTGTCGACCAGCCGGTTGTAGAAGTCCAGGCCCGCCTGGTTGACCGTGCCGCTCCCCTCCGGGAGGATGCGCGGCCAGGCGATGGAGAACCGGTAGGCGCCCAGGTTGAGCCGGCGCATGAGCGCGACGTCCTCGGCGTAGCGGTGGTAGTGGTCGTCGGCGGGGTCGCCGGTGTCGCCGCCCAGGACCTTGCCGGGGGTCTCGGCGAAGGTGTCCCAGATGCTCCGGCCACGGCCGTCGGCGGTGGTGGCGCCTTCGATCTGGAACGAGGCGGTGGCCGCCCCCCAGAGGAAGCCCTCGGGGAAATCGTTTTGATGGCTCACTTGTTCGGTACGCACCTTCCATGACGAGGGGACATCGCGTATGGGAGCGCTCCCATAAAACAAGCAGACGGAGCACCTTGTGTCAATCGACGAAAGCCGCCCCGAAACCCAACCGTTACGCGCACGGGGCGCGGATCGGACCCGCGCCCCGTGCGTCGACGGCCCCCCTACTCGGGGGAATCGGAGGTGCCGGGCTCCACCACCCTGTCACCGCGGACCGGGAGGACGATCCCCTGCCAGCGCTCCTCCATGAAGTCGTGCACCTCCGGGCCGTGCAGGAGTTCGTCCAGGCGCACGATGTCCTCGGCCCCCACGTCCTCCGAGCGCACCACCAGCCCGTTGGCGTACGGGTTGTTCTCGGTGCTCTCCCAGGCCAGCGTGTTGGCCGTGTTCGGCAGATCGGCGTCCAGGGCGTAGTTGCCGTTGACCACGGCCGCGTCCAGGTCCTGGAGCGAACGCGGCAGCTGGGCCGCCTCCACCGGGGTGACGGTGACGTCCAGCGGACCGTCCTCGATGTCGTCGATCGTGGGCACGCCCTCCGCGTCCTCGGCCAGCGTGATCACGTCGGCGGAGGCCAGCAGGTGCAGGGCCCGCCCCATGTTCGAGGCGTCGTTGGGCACCCCGATCTCGGCGCCCTCGGGCAGATCGGCCAGATCGGAGACGTCCTCGGAGTAGATGCCGAACGCCTCCAGGTGGACGTCCGAGACGTAGCTCAGGTCGACGTCGTCGTTCCCCGCCAGGTACTCCTCCAGGAACGGCACCGTCTGGTAGTAGTTGGCGTCCAGTTCGCCCTCGGCCAGGGCGGCGTTGGGCTGGTTGTAGTCGGTGTACTCGACGATCTCCAGGCGCAGTCCGGCGTCGGCGGCCAGGTTCTCCTCGACGAACTCCAGGATCTCGGCGTGCGGGGTGGGGGTGGCGCCGACGCGCAGCGGGGTGAGCCCCTCCTCGTCGGTCCCCTCCCCCGCCCGTTCGCTGGGACTGCCGCAGGCCGCCGTCAAGGCCACGACCATCGCCACCGCACCGACACCGCGCGGCACCCGCCCCCTGGGCGTCCCCGCCCTGTGGTCCCCGGTCATCGTGTCTCCATTCCCAACGGTTCGAACAACATCTCGGGTGCGGGGGGAGGAGGGGAGGGAGGGGTGCGGCCGCCCGGACGGGCGGCCGCGATCAGCGTCGGGCCAGTCGGCGCACCACCAGGTCGCCCAGGCTCTGGGCCGCCTGCACGATGACGATGAGGAGGATGACGGTGGCCCACAGGTAGTGGTCGTTGAACCGCTGGTAGCCCTCGCGGATGGCCAGGTCGCCCAGACCGCCTCCGCCGATGGCGCCCGCCATCGCCGAGTAGGAGATGAGGGCGACCACGGTCATCACCAGACCGGCGATGAGACCGGGCAGCGCCTCGGGAAGCATCACCTTGCCGACGATCGTGGACTTACGGGTGCCCATCGCGTGCGCGGCCTCGACGACCTCGCGGTCCACCTCCCGCAGGGAGGTCTCCACCAACCGGGCGAAGAAGGGGATCGCGCCGATGCTCAGGGGAACGATCGCCGCCGTCGGACCCAGGGTGGTGCCGACCAGGAACCGGGTCAGCGACAGCACCGCCACCATGAGGACGATGAACGGCAGGGAGCGACCGACGTTGACGACGGCGCTCAGCACGGCGCGCACCACCGGAGCGGGGGTGAGACCACCGCGGTCGGTGGTCACGAGCAGCACGCCCAGCGGCAGACCGAACAGCACGCTGAAGATCGTCGCCCAGAGCACCATGTAGACGGTGTCCTGGGTGGCCAGCCACAGGCCGGGCCACATGTTCGGCCAGTCCCGCACGAAGGCGACGAGCGCGTCCCAGGGGCCGCCCGCGTCGACGGCCGAGGCCAAGAAGAGGATGTCGGTGGGGTTCGCGATCACTTTCCGGCCTCCTCGACCAGCAGGCCGTGCTCGGACAGGTAGGTCAGGGCCTCGTCCCGGCGGGAGCCGCGGACCTGCACGCCCAAACGGCCCACGGACTGCCCGGCCACCTTCTCCACGCCACCGCCGAGGATGTTGACGTCGACGTCGAACCGGCGGGTGAGCTCCGACATGAGGGGCTCGTCGAACGAGCGGGGGTAGGTCACGACGACCGCGTCCTCACCGCCGATGTCCGGCAGCGGGAAGAGGGAGCGGGCCAGCAGCGAGCCGGGGGTGCCGATGAGGTCGAGCACCCGGCCCGACTCGCGGAACACGCCGTTCTCCATGATCGCGGCGGAGTCGCAGATCTTCTTGATCACGTCCATCTCGTGGGTGATCAGCAGGATCGTCAGTCCCAGCTCATCGCGCAACCGGCGCAGCAGGGCCAGGATCGAGTCGGTGGTGGCGGGGTCCAGCGCCGAGGTGGCCTCGTCGCTCAGCAGTACCTGCGGGGCGGAGGCCAGGGCGCGGGCGATGCCCACGCGCTGTTTCTGGCCGCCGGAGAGCTGGGAGGGGTAGGCTCGGGCCTTGTCGCCCAGACCCACCAGCTCCAGGAGTTCGCCCACGCGCGCGCGCCGGGCGGCCCGGTCGACCCCGGCGATCTCCAGGGGGAAGCCGACGTTGCCGGCGACGGTGCGCGAGGAGAGCAGCGCGAAGTGCTGATGGACCATGCCGATTCCGCGCCGGGCGGCGCGCAGGCGGGCACCGCGCAGGGAGGTGAGTTCCTCCCCGGCGACGGTGACGGTCCCGGAGTCGGGGCGTTCCAGCAGGTTGACCGACCTCAGCAGGGTGCTCTTGCCCGCGCCGCTCTGTCCCACGACACCGAAGATCTCGCCGGACTCCACGTGCAGGTCGACCCCGTCCAAAGCGGTCACCCGGTGTCTCTTCAACCTGTAGACCTTGTGCAGGTCCACTGCGTCAATCACGGTCTTCCCATCGACGTTGGTCACGGCGCCCGGCGGCGGACGGGCGCGAGGAATCTCGACGTGGGATCGACGCCCACGTCAGAGCGTACGGAGCGGCCCCGGACCGGGTGGAGGCGACGCGCCGGGATGGGCGGTGCGGCGGTCGGGGCGCGGAAGGTCCTCGAAAATTACAGGGCGGCCGGTTCCGGTCGGCCCTCGCTGACGAGGAGACGGCGTTCAGGCGGACGCGCGACAACAGCGCCCATCACACCACATGGGGGTGTCCGCGCAGGTGGCGGTGGGTTTCGCCGAGCGTGTCACCAAGGCCTTCACGGTCCCCACTCAACCACGGGCGGGTGAGTCGGTTCACCGAAATCACACTCACCAATTGGGTTATCTGTGCCACATTGCACTTTTTGTCGCATCAGAAATCATCCGATGACTCCCGAATGGGCCCGGGAGTGCCTACACTCATGACCGTCCCGTTACCACCGTCACCGCCGTTCACGGGTGTGCGATGGCACGGGCCTCCCGGTCCGTCGACACGACGTCGACCCCCTCCCTCTCGCGTGCGGAGGCCGGTCCCGTCCGGGAAAGACGAGAAGCAGTGCCCGCCCGCCCCGTGCCCGCAGGGGGTGCGCGCGGGTCCGAGGAGCGACCACACCGTGCAGTCCGATGACCAGAGCCGAGTGGACGAGTTCGCCGATTTCTGGGCGCCCGACCGGTCGACCGCGACCTGGGGCGGGACACTGTCCGAGATAGCGTCCGCGCTCCCCCGCCGCCGTGCCGGCGGAGCCGTTTCCAAGGGACGTGTCATCGCCGTCGCCGTCGCCCTGGGCGCGGCGCTCGTCGCCGTCCCCCAGACCCCGGTCCTGGCCCTGCCCATGGAACCGGAGAGCATGGACTCCCTCCGTCAGCGCTCCACCGAACTCAGCGAGGAGTACAACGGTGAGCTGCGCGACATGGAGGGCGTGATCCAGGAGGCCGAACGCGCCGCGGAACGGGCCGAGAGCACCGCGGACGAGGTCGACGCCTCCAAGGAACAGGTGCGCGCCCTGGCGTACGCCTCCTACACCAACAGCGGCATCGACCCGTCCATGTCCCTGTTCGTCGAGGCCTCACCGGACGAGATCATCGACCGGGCCGTGGTGATCGACTACCTGGCCACGAGCAACCAGGACAAGATCGACCAGCTCGCCCAGGCGCTGGAACGCGACCAGAAGGCGCAGAAGGCCGCGGAGGAGTCGCTGGAGGAGGCCGAGGCCGACCTGAACGTGCTGGAGGAGAGGCGCTCGGAGGTCCAGGAGCTGATCGCCGACCACCCGAGCCAGCCGATGGAGGGGCCGCTCAACATCACCCCGCGCACGGCGCAGATGCGCCAGCTGGTCATCGACGAGTTCGGCGAGGGCAAGGAGCACGGCGGCGTCGGCTGCTACCGGGCGGTCGGCGGCTGGGTGCGCGGCGAGCACCCCCTGGGCCGGGCCTGCGACTTCATGCTGTCCAAGAACGGGCAGATGCCCCCCCAGGACCAGATCGACCGCGGCTGGGCGATCGCCGAATGGTCCCGCGAGAACGCCGACCGGCTGGGGATCATGTACGTCATCTACCGGCAGCAGATCTGGGACGTGCGACGCGGGGACACCGACTGGCGCGCGATGGGCGACCGCGGCAACATCACCGAGAACCACTTCGACCACGTGCACGTCTCGATGTGGTGATAACCGTGCGTCCTGCGTCGGACGTGGGACCCGAAATCACGTGTCTTCCCTGCTCAGGCGAGGCATCACGTCGATCTGCGTCCGCCGGTGTCACAACCGGGCGTCGAGGAACCGGGCGATCAGCCCCGCCACGGCCCGGGGCTCCTCGATCATCGGAAGGTGTCCGGTGTCCAGGTCGTGATGCCGGTCGGCGCCGAGGCGTTGCGCGCACCGTCGTTGCAGCGCCGGCGGCAGCTCGCGGTCACCGGTAGTGCGCACATAGCCCCGCCGGCCGTCCCACGCCCCGTGACCGACCCGGTCGCGGTAGTAGCCGGGCGACTCGGGGGTGAAGTCGGCGATGATGCGGTCGATGACCTGGTCGTCGAGGCCGTGGGCCAGACCCCGCCGGATCACGGAATCCGGTGGCCGGGTCCCGGCGAACCGCATCACGGCATCGAGCACCCACCGGTTCGGCACCGGCATCGCCGAGATGAACGATCCACCCGTCGGTGGGATCACCGCGCTCACTCCCAGGAGCGCGGTGACGCGCTCAGGCACACACCGAGTGATCTGCGCACCGATCACGCCGCCACCCGAATGCGCGACAATGGCGAACTCGCCTTCCGGCACCGAGGCGAGCGCGGCCTGGACATGGTCGTCCAGCCGCGCCTCGGTGCTCTCAGGCCGCGAGGCGACCCTGGTCTCTCGTCCGTCGCCCAGGTCGTGTCGGACCTCATCCCAGATCCAGGCGGGAAGCCCCGCGCCACTGAGGAACAAGACCGGCTCACGTGAATCACTCATAACACCATCCTCACAGCCGAACATGTCACCTGTATGTCACTATTTACACGTGAATCGCACCGACCGCCTCTACGCCCTACGTGAGGAGCTACGGCGCGCCGGACCGGCAGGGCGCACCGCCGAACGCCTCTCCGAGATCTTCGAGGTCAGCGTCCGCACGATCAAACGGGACATCTCGGCCCTGCAACACGGTGGCTTCCCCGTCTGGGCACGCCCCGGACCGGGCGGCGGCTACATGGTCGACGCCGCCGCCACACTGCCTCCGGTGAACTTCACCGACGCCGAGGTCTCCGGGCTCGCCGCCGCCGTGGCCGCCCACCGCGGACAGCCCTTCGACAGCCACGCCCGCGCCGCGTTGGTCAAAGCACTCAGCGTCATGGACGCCGACGCCCGAGAACGCGCCACCGCGCTCAACGACCGCGTATGGATCGACCGCACCGACACCCACGGCGATGCCCGCACCCGCCACACCATCGAGCAGGCATTCCACGAACGGCGCGTGCTCGTCGTGCACTACCGCGATCGGCACGACAGGCGGACCGTCCGCCGCATCGACCCCGTCCTCCTCGCCCGAACCCAAGGGCACTGGTACCTCGTCGGGCACTGCCGCACCCGCGAGGCGATCCGCTGGCTGCGTCTCGACCGCGTGACCGCCGCGCACCTCACCACCGAACCCGCGCTCGACATCCCCGTTGAGGCTGTCGGCGCCCCACCCGCCACTGCCAAGGCCGTCACGGAGACCTGACCCGCCGGACACAGACGAGGACGGCCTGGTCTTCCGTGGAGGAGTGCCGCGAGGGGGAACCACCGAGGGCCGGCGGCCCCAGGAGCAGTGAGCATTCGCACTCCTTGGAAAAGGCCCTCCATCACTATCGGCCCCGTTCGGTCTCAGGGTGCGGACGGGGAGAAACGATCGGTGTACGCGATCGACACGAAACAGTGACGATTCGTGTCATCACCCCCCGCCCACCCTGCCGGCCTGCGGGGTCGCCCGACTAGGATGCTCACGTCCCGGCCGGTGGTGGCGAACGCCCCCCTCCGGCGCCCCGGGGCACCCCGCCACGGGGCACCTGGAGACACCGGGACCGCCCCTCCCCCACTCCTCCGTTCTCGCCCGCGGTCCGGTGGTCACGGGAGGCGCGCCCCGTCCGTGTGAACGCTCATACCGCCCCGCTCCGGGTCGGCTTCGGAAGTCACACGAACCCACAGGCGCATACGCGCGTCCCAGACAACACGTCAACACATCATCCGGGCGAGGGGAGCCATGAGCGAAAACGGACCTTACAACCAGCCACCGCAGAACCCCTACGGCGGTGACGGCACGGGGGGTCAGCCTCCCTACGGCCCGCCGCCGGGCGGCCCCTACGGCGATCCCAACACCGGCGGACAGCCCGGTTACGGCCAGCAGCCGATGTACGCCGGCGGCCAGCCCCCTCAGCCCCCGTACGGTCCGCCCGGCGCCTACCCACCGCCGCCGCAGCCCAAGAGCGGCAAGGCCGCCCTGTGGGTGGTCATCGGCGGTGGCGCGGTCATCGTCGTCCTGGCGATCGCGGTGATCGTCATGCTGGTCACCAACGGCAACGACCGGGGCGGGAGCGTCGCCACCGAGGACCCCACCGCCGAGGTGAGCGAGGGCGCCGGCGCCGGCGGTGCCGAGGAGGAGCCCGAGGAGGAGCCCGCCGGCGGCACGGGCGGCCCCACCGGTGAGCCCCCGTACACCCTGCCCACCGAGCCCTGCCAGGCCATCACCGACCAGGTGGCGGCCGACTTCGGGCTGGAGCCGGACGGGTCCAAGAGCAACAGCGACAACAGGTCGACGTGCATGGACATCAGCGGCGACGCCCCGGAGGGCAACCCGGGCACCGCGTACGGCGCCTTCGACATCACCTTCTCCGTCCCCTACGGCGGCTCCGACTCCATCGAGGGCGCCAAGTCCGAGTTCCAGGACGACGTCACCCTGTACTCCGGTGAGAACCAGTACTCGACCCAGTACGACGCCGACGACCTGGAGGAGAAGAAGGACGTCGACCTGGGTGACGAGGCCGTGTACATCGTCACCAAGTACGACTTCCTCGGCGACATGGTCCCCAGGGCCATCCTCATCGTCCGCCACGGGAACGTGAACATCGAGATCAGCTACACGGTGAACCCGTCCTACGACGCCAGCGAGGCGGACGTCGAGAAGTTCGCGCTGCCCGACGACATCGAGGCGAGCATGACCAACGCCGCCACCGAGGCGCTGGGCCTGCTCGGCTCCGCCTGATCGAGCACACGCGAGAGGGGCCGCGGCGGCCGCCGCGGCCCCTTCCGTGTTCCCGAGGAGGGGTCGGCCCGGGCCGATCGTCGCTCACCGGCGCACTCGACGGTCATCGCGCGCACGGGCGACGACGGCTCCCGCTCACGGGCGGCCCACGGCCGAAGGTCAGCCCAGGTCGGCGCGGACCCGGCGGGCCGCCTCCACCATGTTGCGCAGGGCCTGCTCGGCCTCCTCGTAACCGCGGGTCTTCAGACCGCAGTCCGGGTTGACCCACAGCCCGCCGGCGTCGATGTGCGACACGGCCAGGCGCAGGGACGCCTCGATCTCCTCCACCGACGGCACCCGCGGGGAGTGGATGTCGTAGACGCCCGGGCCGATGCCCCGCCTGTAGCCGCGCCGTCCCAGGTCCTCGACCAGTTCCATGCGCGAACGGGCCGCCTCGACGCTGGTGACATCGGCGTCCAACGCCTCGATGCCGTCGACGATGAGACCGAACTCCGAGTAGCACATGTGGGTGTGGACGGTCGTCGACGGCGAGACGCCCGAGGTGGCCAGGCGGAACGAGCCGACGGCCCAGTCCAGGTACTCCCGCCGCCGTTCCTCGCGCAGCGGCAGCAACTCGCGCAGCGCCGCCTCGTCGACCTGGATGTGGCGGATGCCCGCACGCTCCAGGTCGGCGACCTCGTCGCGCAGGGCCAACGCCACCTGGCGGGCGGTCTCCCCCAGCGGCTGGTCGGTGCGCACGAACGACCAGGCGAGCATGGTGACCGGACCGGTCAGCATGCCCTTGACCGGCTTGGCGGTGCGCGACTGGGCGTAGGTGATCCACTCGACCGTCATCGGCGCGGGACGCGAGACGTCACCGAACAGGATCGGCGGTCGCACGCAGCGGGAACCGTAGGACTGGACCCACCCGTGGTCGGTGGTGGCGTACCCTTCGAGCTGCTCGGCGAAGTACTGGACCATGTCGTTGCGCTCGGGCTCGCCGTGGACCAGCACGTCCAGGCCGATGTCCTCCTGGAGAGCGATGACCCGGTCGATCTCCGAACGCAGGATCGCCTTGTACTCCTCCTCCCCCAGCTCGCCCCGACGGTGCGCGGCACGGGCCCGGCGCAGTTCGCCGGTCTGCGGGAACGAGCCGATGGTGGTCGTGGTCAGGGGCAGGTCGGTGGGGGCGCCGCGGTCCTCCGGACGCTCGTAGGCGTCCGGGCCCAGGGCCTCCAGGCGGGCGCGCACCCGCGCGTCCACGAAGGCCGCGCCGGGGGCGGTGGCGTCGATGTCGTACTCGCCCTCGCCGCCCTCCGAGAGCACCCGGCCCAGCAGGGCGACCTCACGGGTCTTCTGCTCGGCGAAGGCCAGTGCCGCGCGCAGCCCGGGGGCCGCAGAGGTCTCGGCGTCCAGGTCGATGGGCACGTGCAGCAGCGAGCAGGAGGTGCTCACGGTGAGCCCGTCGGTGAGGGCGAGCAGGGTGCCCAGGGTGGCGACGGCGGACGGGATGTCGGCGCGCCACACGTTGCGGCCCTCGATCACCCCGGCGACCAGACGGGTGGAGCCCAGCCCGGAGACGGCGGTCAGATCGGCGATGCCCTTGTCGTCGGTGACGAAGTCCAGGCCGACGGCCTCCACCGGGGACTCCTTCAGGACGCGCAGGGCGTCGGCGCCGATGGAACCGAAGTAGGTGGAGACCAGGATCCGCGGACGGTCGTCCAGCCCGCCCAGACGCGTGTAGGCCCGCTCCAGTTCGCCCAGCGCCGCGCGGCCCTCGTCGGTGGCCAGGATCGGCTCGTCGAGCTGTACCTCCTCGGCGCCGGCGGCCCGCAGGTCGGCCAGCACGGAGGCGTAGGCGTCCACGAGGTCGTCGAGCAGCGCGATGGGCGACCAGCCCTCCGGCGCGTCGTCGGCGGCCTTGGACAGCAGCAGGAAGGTGAGCGGACCGACCAGCACCGGGCGGGTGCGGTGGCCGGCGTCGAGCGCCTCGCGGAACTCGACCACGGGCTTGTCACCGACCGGACGGGGCCGGACGTCGGGGGACAGCTCGGGCACCAGGTAGTGGTAGTTGGTGTCGAACCACTTGGTCATCTCCAGGGGCGGGGCGCCCTGGACGCCGCGGGCCGCCGCGAAGTAGCGGCGCAGCCGCCCGTCCGCGTCCCCGGCCTCGGTGGGGTCCTCGAACCGGGCGGGGAGGAGGCCGAAGAGGACGGCGGTGTCCAGCACCTGGTCGTAGTAGGAGAACGTGTTGGAGGGGATGTCGTCGATCCCGGCGGCACGCAGCCGGGCGTAGACGTCGAGGCGCAGGTCGGAGGCGACCTTCTCCAGCTCGGCCGCGGTGGTGGCGCCCTTCCAGTAGGACTCCTCGGCGCGCTTGAGCTCGCGGTCGGGTCCGATGCGCGGGTAGCCGTGCACCGTGGATCGCACGGCGGGCCCGGGGTTGGTGGTCATGAAGCTTCTCTCCCTCGTCGAAAGCCGGGTACCGGCCGCGAGGGTCGACGAGGAGGCACCCCGGTCAGGGGGCGTACGACGGAAGCCCCCGGGTGCCGCCCTCGGCCCTCCCTCGGGGCGCGGGACCACCGACGGCGCGATGCGCCGTCGGGCGGAGGCAGGTCTTCGGACTCACGGGCGCGACCGGTGGTGACACCGATCTCCTAATGCCCGCCGCTTCCCGGTTTCCGACTCCTCCGGTCGGATCACCAGTGCTTCATGGCGGGGGTCGTTCCCGTACACCGCTGCGGGGCAGTCCCGGATTCGCACCGGGTTCCCTCTTTCGACGCGCGCCGCCCGCCCCGGGTCGCCCCGGACGCGGAGATGACGCGCGTACCTTCCACGGCTGCAAGTATAGGGAGACCCCCTCGCCCCTGACCCCCGGCGTGCCCCCTTGTGCCCCCGCCGCCCCCGGAGAGCGAACCCCCCGCCCGTGGCCGGCGTCACACCCGATGAAGACGTCGCGTGAGAGTGCCCCGCCCACCCCGCGCACGTTCGTCTGCGAGATGAACGCGGAGAACCCCTGGTGAACGAGTTGTCCCGACCCACCATGACCCCTGATCACCCCTTGATCACCGTGGTCGTCGCCCTGGTGGTGCTGGCGGGCATGGTGTTGTTGTCGGTGCGACCACCGGGAGCCCTGGGGGCGGGACCGGCGGGCGGGGTCGCGCACGGCATCGCCGATGCCGTGGAACAGAGGATCCCGGCCACCGGCGAGCCCGACGGACTGACCGTGGTGGACGCCGCCGAGCTGAAGGGCCTCGACGAGGCGGAGCTGGAGTACGAGGGGGTGAGCGCCTCGGTGGTCTACCCGGTCCTGCCCAACGCCGAGCCGCTCTCCGACTTCCTGCGGGAACGGCTGGGCGCCGAGGTGGCGGCCTTCGACGCGGCCAACCCCGGGGCGGCGTCGTACGAGGCGGAGTGGAACGTCACCGCGGCCGCCGACGGACTGGTCGGTGTGCGCATGACGAGTGTGGAGACCGACTCCGAGGGCGCCAGGGAGTGCCACGCCACCTACTGGTACGACATCGTCGGCGGCCGGACCCGCGGATCGCAGTCGTTGCTGGCCGGCCAGAAGGAACTGGCCGCCCTCAACACCCTGGTCCGCGACCGGGTGGGCGACGCCGCGGAGACGGGTGCCGTCCTGCCGGTGGCGTCCCTGTACGACTCCGTGGGGTTCAACCCCGACGGTGACCTGGTCGTGGAGTTCGACGCCGGCCAGGTCGCGGCCGTCGACGCCGGCCCCGTGACCGCCGTGGTGGAGCGCGCGGACGCCGAGCCGCTGCTGTCGGAGTTCGGGCTGCGGGCCCTGCGCGCGGCCACCACCGGTGTCGAGGGGTTCGCCATCACCGCCGCCCCGGAGGAGATCCCCGAGGCCGGCGAGGAGGCGGTCCCCGGGATCATCTCGCCCGTGGACGCCTCCGTGGACTGCGCTTCCACCGAGGTGAAGTGCGTCGCCCTGACCTACGACGACGGCCCCGGCGGGCGCACTCCCGAATTGTTGGACATGCTCGCCGAGCACGACGCCAAGGCGACCTTCTTCGTCACCGGTCTCCCGGTGATGGAGAACCCGCGCACGGTACGGCGCGCCTACGCCGAGGGGCACGAGATCGCCAATCACACCCTCAGCCACCCGGACCTGGCGGGGTTGGGCGCCGACGGGGTGCGGTCGAACCTGAACACCGTGCAGGCCCTGGTGTACCGGGAGACCGGCTACACCATGGACCTCATGCGTCCCCCGTACGGCTCCACCAACGGCAACGTCGCCTCGGTGACCGGGGACATGGGCCTGGCCCAGATCCTGTGGAGCATCGACACCAACGACTGGAAGGACCGCGACGCCTCGGTGGTCGCCGGCCGGGCGATCTCGGGGGCCTCCGACGGGGCGATCATCCTCATGCACGACATCCACGACACCACCATCGACGCCTCGCGGGAGATCATCCGGGAGCTGGACGCGCGCGGGTACACGATGGTGACGGTGTCGCAGCTGTTGGGCGAGGTCGAACCCGGTGAGAGTTACGTCGCCGGCGTGCCCGACGCCCCGCCCTCGGACGGACCCTCGGACGTCGCGGACCCCGACTCCACGGAGGAGCGGACCCACCGTTCCGAGGAGCGGGAGTAGAAGCGGAGGGCAAGGAACGGGCGGAGGGTCGACGGCCGCCGGGATCGGCACCGCCCTGTGGCGCTGACCACATGTGGTCAGCGCCACAGGGCCGTCACCGGAGTCCCTTATGTTGCACCCAACAGCCACAACGCGCCCGCCTGGGATGAGGGAGTCCGGTGTTGTCGTCGACCCGCACGAGCCCGCAGCAGAACCGCCCACGAGGGGGGAGGCGCGCACGGCGGCTCCCCCGGTGGGCGGCGGGTGCCGTGATGGCGCTGTTCCTGCCGTTGACGGCCTGCCAGAACCCGCAGGCGGCCACCTCGGGGACCGCCACCCCCGAGTTCATCGGGGTGCTGGTGCACGAGGCCGGCGAGGAGGTCGACGAGTGGACCGGTGACGGGGACGACTTCCCCGACCACCCCCACGTCCCCGAGGACGTGGAGATCTCCGTCGCCCATCCGGTGTTCGAGGGCGCCGACGCGTTCTCCCAGGCCCTGGCCCGGCGCTTGGACCAGGAGGTCATGGACTTCCGGGGGGTGAGCCGGGATCCGGTGTCGCTGGAGATCACCTGGGAGGTCGTCGCCGCCTCGGACGACGTCCTGGGAGTGCGCCTGGTGCGCACCGAGGAGGACCTGCACGGGGTGCGCCAGGGATACGCGACGTACTGGTACGACGTGTCGACCGGGCACACCGGGTACGCCACGGAACTGCTGGCCGACGACGCGGCGCTGGCCGAACTCAACGGTCTCGCCGGAGAGGTCTTGAAGGACCATCCGGACGTGGACCACCAGGGGCTGCTGCCGGTGATGCGCACCTACGACTCGATGGGGTTCAACGAGGACGGGGACCTGGTGGTGGAGTTCGACGACGGCCACCTGTCACCGGTCGTGGAGGGGCACCCGCCGGACGCGTCGAAGGGCCGGATCACCGCGATCGTCCCCTCCGACCGGGCGACACCGCTGTTGTCGGAGTTGGGGGAACGCGCCCGGGAGGCCTCCCTGACCGAGGAGCCGGTGCTGTCGGTGCCCGAGCCCGACGCCCCCTTGGACGCGGTCCCCGTGGCCCCCGGCGTGGTCACCGACCCCGGTCCCGACGTGGACTGCGCCGACCCCGGGGTCAAGTGCGTGGCGCTGACCTTCGACGACGGTCCGGTCGAGCAGACCGCGCACCTGTTGGACATCCTCGCCGAGGAGGAGGTCACGGCGTCGTTCTTCCTCAACGGAGGACCGCTCCTGACCCGGCCGTGGTCGGTGCGGCGGATGTACGTCGAGGGACACGAGCTGGCCAACCACAACGACCTGCACGAGAGCATGTCGCGGCACTTCGAACCCGAGGAACTGCCCGCCCAGGTGGCGATGGTGAGCGCGGGGATCCGCCGACAGACCGGGTACACGGTCGACCTGTTCCGGCCGCCGTTCGGGGCGACCAACGCCGACGTCAAGGCGGAGATCTCCGCCCAGGCCATGGCCGAGATCATGTGGACGGTGGACAGTGAGGACTGGACCGGCTCCGACCGCGACGAGATCGTGGAGAAGGTCGTGAGCGAGGTCGAGCCCAACGGGGTGGTGCTCCTGCACGACCCGCAGCCGCCCACGATCGCGGCCGTCCCGGGGATCATCGAGAAACTGCGCGGACAGGGGTACGTGTTCGTCACCACCACCCAGGCCCTCGCCCCCGAGACGGGGAAGACCTATCCGCCGGACTGGGACGGCAGCTGGTAGGGGCGCGTCCGTCGGCCCGCGCGATGACGTACGTCCGGCCGCACCACCGGTCCCCTCTGGGGCGGGGAGGACGGAACGCGATGCGGGTGTGGCGGTGTTGCGGCCCCGGCAACGGGAACGGCCCCGGACGGATCGATGGGATCCGTCCGGGGCCGGGCCGCTCGACGGCTCCGGGGCCGGGTCAGGCGGTGGTGACCGGGGCGGTGTCGGCGGAGGCGGACGTCGGGGCGGCGACCGTGACGTCGGTGCCGACCGCGTCGGCCACCGAGGCGTGGCCGGCGGCGCGGACCAGGCGGGCCAGGCCGCGGTGGATCCGACGGGGCCACAGCGGTCCGCCGTAGACCATGCCGGTGTAGCCCTGGACGAGGGTGGCCCCGGCGCGGATGCGGGCCCAGGCGTCCTCGGGCGTGTCGATGCCGCCCACGGCGATCAGTGTGACCCGGTCGCCGACGCGGACGCGAAGACGACGCAGCACCTCCAGGGAGCGCTCCTTGAGCGGGGCGCCGGACAGGCCACCGCCGCCGGCGGCCTCGATCTCCTCCGCCGAGGAGGTCAGCCCCTCACGGGAGATGGTGGTGTTCGTGGCGATGATCCCGTCCAGCCCCAGGTCCAGGGCCAGGTCGGCGACCGCGTCGACGTCCTCGTCGACCAGGTCCGGGGCGATCTTGACCAGCAGCGGCAGCTCCGGACGACCCGCCTCGGTCAGGGCTTCGCGCACCGCCGAAAGGATCGGGCGCAGCCGTTCCACGCTCTGGAGGTCGCGCAGTCCCGGCGTGTTGGGCGAACTGACGTTGACCACCATGTAGTCGGCGTACGGGGCCAACCGGCGGGCGCTGGTCGCGTAGTCGCCCTCCGCCTCGTCCTCCGGGGTGACCTTGGTCTTGCCGATGTTGACGCCCAGGATCGGTCCGGGCCGCCCCTGACGGTGGTGCAGGCGCTCGGCGACCAGGGCCGAACCCTCGTTGTTGAAGCCCATCCGGTTGACGATCGCCCGGTCCTTCACCAGGCGGACCAGGCGCGGACGCGGGTTGCCCGGCTGCGGCTGGGCGGTGACCGTGCCGATCTCGATGAACCCGAAGCCGAGCGCGGCCAGCGCCTCGGGCCCCTCCGCGTTCTTGTCGAACCCGGCCGCCAGCCCCAGCGGGCCGGGGAACTCGCGGCCCAGGGCGTGCACGGTCAGCTCGGGCTCGCGCGGGCCCAGCATCCGGCCGGCCGTCGCCGCGACCCCCGGGACCGCGGCGGCACAGCGCAGCGCTCCGAAGCTCACCTTGTGGATCGTCTCGGCGTCCAGGTGGCGCAGGACCGAGCTGAAGAGGATCTGGTAGAACACGGTCATCTGGTTGGAGGGTGTGGAGCCCCCGCCCTTCAGGGCGGGGAGGAGACACCCCTCCTCCTCTCGTTCGTGTTTTCGATGACTTTCCCGGTCCTCCTCATCCTGCCGTAGCGGTCCCGCTACGGCACGGATCATGGCGAGGAGGACCGTGAAGCGTGTGCGAACACCGCTTCCATCCAACGGGCGCGCGGGCCGCGGCCCTGTCGCGCACGTTCGGGAGCGTGCGCCCCGGCTACGGCCGGGCCTCGGCCGCACGCTCCGAGGCCCGGACCGCCGAACGGCGGCGGGTGCCCCACGGCGGGGCGTCGGCGCCGCCCGCCCGGTGGAGGAGGACCGGGGAACCGGGTCCGCCCCTCCCCCGCCGGGGAGGAGGGGAGGTCAACCGTTTCCATCGCTCTCGCGCTCGGCGAGAAAACGTTCGAGTTCCGCGCCGAGCTCGTCGGCGGTGGGCAGTGCGGACTCGTCGTCGGCCAGCGGGAGCACCGTGCGGTCCTCCGGGTCGGTCCGCGCGGACATGATGTCGTCGTACTGGCGCTCCAGGTTGAGGACGACGCGCTGGATCTCCTCCGAGGCGGTCACCTGTTCGGCGATCTCCACGTCGGTGGCGATGGCGACCTCCTCCAGCCCGGCGGTGGGCAGGGACAGCCCCGTGGCGTCGGCCACGTACCGCAGGGCGGCGACGGCCGCGCGCGGGTAGGTGGACTGGGCCAGGTAGCTGGGCACGTGGACGGCGTAACCGAGGAAGTCGTGTTCGGCCTCGCCCAGGCGGTACTCCAAGAGGGAGACGGCACTGCCGGGGACCTCGATCCGCCCGATCCAGGGGGTGTGCCCCTCGACCAGTTCGGGGCGGGTGGCGTGCGGGGTCACGGTGACCGGCCGGGTGTGCGGGACCGCCATGGGGATGCCGTTGACGCTCAGGGACAGCGACACGGAGAAGCGCTCCACCAGCCCGACGACGGCGGCGGTGAAGGCCTCCCACTCACGGTCCGGTTCGGGGCCGTACAGCACCAGGAAGGGGCTGCCCTCGGCGTCGCGCATCCGGTAGAGGGCGAGCTTGGGCGCCCGGTAGTCGGTCCAGGTGTTCTCGACGAAGGTCATCGTCGGGCGACGGGCCCGGTAGTCCACGAGCCGGTCGGCGTCGAAGGTGGCGATCTCCTCCGCCTCGAAGCGTTCGAACAGCTCCTCGGCCACCTGCCGGCCGGTGTTCCCGGCGTCCATGAAACCGTCGAGGCAGACCAGCATCGCCGGACCGGCGACATCGTCGAAACCGGGATGGAGTTCGTACAGATCTGCTGGGTTGCGCACCGGGTTCTCGTCTCCAAAGGCTCGGGGTGGCAGGGGGCCGCGTGGCAGTCCAACACCGTCCGGGCCCACCGTGTTCCGCACCGGCGCGAAAAGACGCGCCGGTCCTGCGGGCACACCTGGCGAACGGGGCCCGGAGCGGGCGCGTCCGAGGTGTTCGCCCCGGTTTCCCACAATACCGATCCGCTGTACGTGGGACCGATCACACCCGACCCCGGGGGGACCCGGCGCCATCGATCCCCCCGGGGCCGGTGCCCGACGCGCACACCCCGTGGTCGGACCCGCCTCTGGCCCGACTCCACCCCCGATCTCCGCACCGGACCCGCCCCGACGCGCACACCCCGTGGTCGGCCCGGGGTGATCACACCCGCCGTGGTCGCTGTTCGGTCACCTTCAGGGAGCGCAGGCGGTTGAGGACCGCGGCGACCTCATGGCGGCGGGGCAGCACGTGGTCGCCGCCGAAGTCCGCGCCCACGTGGATGATCCCGTGCTCGGCCAGGGCCGATTCCAGGGAGTCGAGGGCCTCCGCCAGGGTGCGCCGGCCGTCGAGGTGGCCGTCGCGGACCAGGGCGCGCAGGGCCAGGCCCGCCCCGACGATCTGTCCGGGGTCGACGAACTGTTCGATGGAGCGCACGTCGATGTCGTCGTCGCCGAACACCAGCACGTCCATGTCACGGCGTTTGATCCGGCCGCGGCCGCGCGCGTCGGTGCCGTCGACGGAGGAGGGGTCGATCACCCGGTCGCGCGGTGCGGTGAAGACCGCGTCGATCCGGTCCCGGGACAGTTTCCGGGCGCGTTCGGTGACGTCGTGCGGGTGGTAGGCGTCCATCATGATCACGTGGTCGGCGACGTCGAAGTAGTCGCCGCTGCCGCCCATGACCAGGACCGTGGAGACGCCGTGGTTTCGGTACAACGGCCGGATCAGGTCGACGAACGGGGTCAGGGGTTCGCGATCGCCGTGCACCAGGGCCTGCATGCGCTCGTCGCGGATCATGAGGTTGGTGGCGGTGGAGTCCTCGTCCACCAGCAGGGTGCGCGACCCGGCCTCCAGCGCCTCGCAGATGTTGGCGGCCTGGGAGGTGGAACCGGAGGCGTTGTCGGTGCGGAAGTCGGCGGTGTCGGCCCCGGTGGGCAGGTCGCGCACGAAGGAGCCCACGTCGACCCGTTCGACCCGGCGTCCCTCCTCGGCGCGGATCTTGACGGCGTCGGCGCGGGCGACCACGAGTTCGCGACCGTCGCCCGGAACGTGGTCGTGGACGCCGCGTTCCAGGGCGTGCAGCAGCGTGGACTTGCCGTGGAAGCCGCCGCCGACGATGAGCGTGATCCCCTCGGGGACGCCCATACCGGTGACGGTGCCCCGATGCGGGAGGTCCACCGTCACCCGCAGGTCCGCCGGGGACGCGAAGGGCACCGCCCCCTCGGTCAGGGGCTCGTCGGCGACCCCGCTGCGACGGGGCAGGATCGCCCCGTCGGCGACGAACGCGACCAGGCCCAGGTCGGCCAGGCGGGAGCGCAGGGCGACGGTGTCGACGACGGAGTCGGCGAAGGCCGCCGCCGCGTCCCGGTCGATCTCGTCCCAGTCGAGATCGTCGACCAACCCGGGCAGGGTGGCGCACAGTTCCCGCTCGGCGGCCCTGCCGTCGATGCGGCGGCCCCGACCGGGCAGGTCGATGCCGATGCGCAGTTCGACGCCACCGCCGTCGGTGATCCGGCAGGAGGAGCGTTCGATGACCTCCTGTCCGCCGGTGTCGACGCGCAGCAGCGACCGGTGCAGCAGCCGTCCGGCCCGACGGCCCAGGAAGTCGGCGGTGGCGCGGCGGCGCACCGGGTCGCCCCAGGCGCTCTCGGGCACGCCCGGGTCCGGGACGGTCACCAGGATGCGCGACGGGGGCGCGAACGGATCGGCCTGGACGCGCTGCACGGTCAGGGTGAAATCGCCGAAGTCCCAGTCGCCCTTGAGGGACTTGTAGCGGCCGTAGGAATCACCGTCCATGCGCCGTAGCTCCTGCGACAGGCGCGCGTCGTCGCGGACCCCCTTGACGGGCTCGGGCTCGGGCCTGCGCCCTCCGGCGCGTCCGCCGCCGCCCCGGCCGCCGTGTCCGCCCCCGTACCGTCCCGCCATCGTTCCCCCCGGTTCACGGTTCCGCGTTCCAGGTCAGGTTAGGGCTTGGCGGCGGAACCCGCCGAAGCCCTGTGGACGACGCGGAGGGCCCCTCCTCTCCCGACCCCGCCGGGCCGGGCCGGTAGAGATGTGAAGGGCCGGGCCCGGGCGACTCCGGGACCGGCCCTTCGGGGTGGGACACGGCCCTCGGCGCCAAGGGGGCGCACCAGGGCCGTGCGGCCACCTCCCCGGGAGGGGTGGGGAGGTGCCACGGGTTCTTTCTACCGGAAGTCGAGGTCCCGCGCGGGGGAAACCTCGATTCCGTCCGACTCCAGTTCCCGTTCGACGGCGGCGGCCCGATCCGCGGCGGTCCCGGTCTCCCCCGGGTAGGTGCCGTGGGCGCCCGCGGCGAGGATCACCTCGTAGCCCTCGGCGAGGGCACGGCGGCCCGTCGCGGAGATG
This sequence comes from Nocardiopsis sp. N85, assembly GCF_028882275.1. Classification (GTDB taxonomy): domain Bacteria; phylum Actinomycetota; class Actinomycetes; order Streptosporangiales; family Streptosporangiaceae; genus Nocardiopsis; species Nocardiopsis lambiniae. Next base: position 515,145 of record NZ_JARBUT010000001.1, on the reverse strand, counting down.
CAGAACTCGCTCTGGAACCCGGCCAGGATCAGGGTGCGGGCCCCCGTGACGGCGAGCGCCTCGGCCAGCCCGGGAGAGGTGAAGGCGTCCGGTTCGGTCTTGCGGAACACGGGCTCGTCGGGCCTTGCGGGAAAGGTCGGCAGCCATCCCTCGCTGAACGGCTCGTCGATCTCACCCTCGGGGCCGTCGTTGAGGACGTGCACCACCGGGACCCCCACGGCGCGGGCCCGGTCGAGCAGGGCGGACAGTTCGGCGCGCAGGGTCTCCGCGTCGGGGACCGCCCACTTCCCTTCGAGGAAGTTGTGCTGCACGTCTACGAACACCAGTACGAATGACATGACCGCCATGGTGTCATGGATCACCCTCCGATCGCACGGCGGAAGGCGACGTCGCGGTCGTCCACCGCCGGGTCCGTCAGGTCGGCCACGAACACCGCGACGAACCGGTCCGTGTCCTCCAGCTCGGCCAGCAGGTCCCGCCAGGCGAACAGGTTCGGATGATCGAACCCGGTGCACGCCTCGGCGGGGGACAGCGCCTCCACGGCCTCGCGGAGGCGGTCGACGGGCAGGTCGTGGGCGGCCGTGCCGCGAACGTGCCCCAGGGCGCGGGCGAGGACGATCGCGGGCAGGGCGTGCAGGGCGCCGGGGCGGTTGACCCAGGGGAAGCGGAGGTCTCCGCCGCGCAGCCGCCCGACCGCGAAGGCGACCGGCCGTTCCCAGCCCTCGTGGTCGGCCTCCAGGCGTTCCCTGGCGGCGAAGACGTCCTCCTTGGTGACCCACTGCTCCATGGGCCCTCCTTCCGTGTCGGTTCCTCGGACCCCAGGGGTCCGGAGACGGGAACGGGAGGGGTGCGCGCCCACCGCGCACCCCTCCCGTTCCGTCCACGTTAGAGGTTCAGCTCCCCCCGGGCCACCGATACCGCGTGACCGCCGATGAGCACCCGGTCGCCGCGGTGCTCCAGCAGCAGGTCACCGCCGCGCTCGGAGGCCTGGTGCGCGGTCAGTTCGGCGCGGCCCAGGCGCTCGGCCCAGAACGGCGCGAGCACGGTGTGGGCTCTGCCGGTGACCGGGTCCTCGGCGATGCCCACGTTCGGGGCGAACACGCGGGAGACGAAGTCGACCCTCGCGTCGGCCGGGGCGGTGGGGATGACCAGGTGGTACGGCATCCGGGCGATGGCCGCGATGTCGGGCGTCAGCGCGCGCACGGTGGCCTCGTCGGCGACCTCCACGAGCAGGTCGTTCGCACCGCCCAGACCGACCCACAGGGGTTCGGCCCCGAGCGCCTCGGCCAGGCCCTCGGGCGCCTCGACCGGGACCGGGGGTTCGGCGGGGAAATCCATCCACAGCCGCCCGTCGCGTTCGGTCACGGTGAGCACGCCGCTGCGGGTGGCGAACCTGTAGGGGCCCGCGACACCGAGCTCGACCAGGGCGTGGGCGGTGGCCAGGGTGGCGTGCCCGCACAGGTCGATCTCGACGGTGGGGGTGAACCAGCGCAGTTCGTAATCGGCGTCGGGGTCCTCGACGGGGCGGGCGAAGGCCGTCTCGGAGAGGTTGAACTCGGCCGCGACACCCTGCGCCCAGGCGTCGGGGTAGGCGTCCGGAAGGACCAGGACGGCGGCGGGGTTGCCGGCCAGCGGCCGGTCGGTGAAGGCGTCGATCACGCGGTACTCGGGCATGCGTTCATCCTGGTGGTGCGGGATGCGCGGGGGAAGGTCCAATCGCCGGACGAGTGGCCCCTCACAGGGGCGGCTCGTCGAGGATGAACATGGTCTGGGTGCTCTTGACCTCGGGGATGCGCTGGAGGCGTTCCAGGACGAAGGTGCGCAGGGCGGCGGCGTCGGCGACCCGGACCAGGAGCAGCAGGTCGACGTCCCCGGAGACGAGTGCGGCGTGGTCGACCTCGGGGATGTCGCGCAGGTATTCGCGGAACCTCTCCCAGGAGTGCTGCTGGATGCGCACCGACACGTAGGCCGACAGACCGATCCCGTACTTCTCCGGGTCGATGACGGCGGTGAAGCCGCGGATGACGCCCTCGTCCCTGAGCCGTTCCAGGCGGGAGTAGGCGTTGGCCCGGGAGATGTGCGCCTGTTCGGCGACCGCCCGGATGGACATGCGCCCGTCGTCGCGGAGCAGGGAGATGATGCGGCGGTCGGTGTCGTCCAACGGCACGGCCATGTGTCTTACCTCATACGGCTCAGGTCACGGTCGGATGAGACCTTGGGGGTCGCTCCCTGGCTTTACCGAGCAGTTCGTCCAGTATCGGCGTGGGGCCATCGACAATATGGGGTGATTCGCCTCATATTCAAGACATGGAGTACACCGATGAGCGAAATCGTCCGGCTCCGGGCCCGCCGTCGGTGGAGCCCGTACGTCTGGTGGACCGGTACGGGCGGCGTGTCGAGCATCCCTCGTTCGCCCTCCCCGACGCCTCCACCCTGATCCGCCTCCACCGCGCGATGGTCATCGCCCGTCGCTTCGACCGGGCGGCCGACGAACTCGCGGGCCACGGCCTGCTGTCCTCCTACCCGTCCTCGGCCGGGCAGGAGGCCGCCCAGGTCGGCGGCGTGCTGGCCCTGTCCGAAGGGGACTGGCTCTTCCCCACCTACCGGGACGCCGTGGCGGTGTCCTCGCACGGGGTCGATCCGCTCAAGGCCCTGACACCCTTCCGCACCGACCGGCGCGGCGGTTACGACCCCCACCGGTACCGGTGCGCGCCGCAGTGCACGCCTCCGGCCACCAACGCCTCCAAGGCGGTCGAGGTGACCTACTCCGCCCGCCGTCAGGGACGGAACATGGCGGCGTTGGCCCTGGTCGGCGACGGGATCACCGGAACGGGAGACGCCCGCGACGCCTACGGGTTCGCCGCCGTGTGGAACGCGCCCGTGGTGTTCCTGGTGCGTCAGGCACGATGGGCCGTCGACCCGATGGCCGGCCCGATGGGATCCGTCGGCCACGACCTGAAGGGCCACCGGGTGGACGGGGGCGACGCGGCCGCGGTGTACTCCGTGGTCTCCCGGGCCCTGGCCGAGGCCCGTTCCGGGGGCGGACCCGCACTGGTGGAGGTGATCACCGACACCGCCGCCCCGCTGTGCCACCCGAGCGGGGAAGGGCGCCGACCCGAGCACGATCCCCTGCTGCGTTCGGAGGCGCTGGTGCGCCGCGAGGGACTGCTGGGCGATCCCGGGGAGACCGAGCGGGCGTTGGCCGATTTCGAGGTGCGGGCCGAACGGGTCGCCACCCTGCTCCGGGACCGTCTGGCGGGCGAAGGGGCGTCGTCGGCACCCCGGCGGTGGGTGCCGGCACCCTGAACGGCCCCGACGCCGGGGCGCACGGGACCACCGTGTCGGGCCCGGGACCGGCCCCGATCCCCGCGGGCGGCAACGGTGCCGCCGGATCACGCGGATTCGGGTTCCGGCCCACGGACGCGGCATCGGTTCGGGGACGGCACGACCGTCTCCGCGGGACGGGCGGGGCGCGCCGGTCAACGGCGATCGGCGCGCCCCGCCCGCCTCCGGGCGCGACGAAGGGCCGTGGTCTCACGACCACGGCCCTTCTCGGCCTATCGGGTTCACGTGCCCCGGGGAGCCATGTCCCCTCGCGGTGACACCTGGCTTCTCGGGCTCCCCGTACTCACGGGGACCCGATGGGCCGGGCTCGTCTAGTTCCGACGGCCGCGCAGGCGATCGAACAGGGAGCCCAGGCTGTGACGGCCGTTGCTCTCGGCGGCCAGGCCGCGGCCCTCACCGGAGGATCCGGCGTGGGCGCCGGAGGGACGACGGGTCCAGGCGAAGAACAGGGCGATGAGAATGGCCGGGATGATGGCCAGGGCCAGCAGGCCGGTCCCGCCCAGGACGCCGTCGCCGGCACCGGTGAGCTGGACACCGGAGAGGTCGTTGGCGGCCGTCTCGGCGGTCACGCCGGAGTCGTCGTCGCCCTGCTCGGCGGCGGCCTCCTCCTCGGCCTCCTTCGCCTCCTGCTCCTCCTTCTCCTTCTTCTCCTGCTCCTTCTTCTCCTCTTCGGCCTTCTGCTCGGCCTTCTCCTGGTCCTTCTTCTCCTTCTCGGCCTTCTCCTCGTCCTCCTTCTTCTGGAGGACTTCCTCGGGGATCGGCGAGACGGCGTCGTCGCACGTGTTCCCGGGCTGCTGGAAGGGGTGCGGGGCGCCTTCGGTCCCGTTGCCGTCGCCCCACTCCGTGATGAAGTACTCGACGTCGTAGAGGTGACCGTTGCCACCGCTCACGGTGTAACTCTGGTCGTTCCAGCTCTCGCCGGTCAATTCGGCGAAGGTCTTGCCGTCCATGTCCAGGAGGACGTCACAGTCATGGGAGGGGACGCCGGGGCCGCGGTCACCGATGAAGAACTCGGCCTTCTGACCCTCGTAAACGACGTAGCCCTCGGTGCCCAAAGGCCAGCTCGGGCTGGAGAAAAGGCCCTTCTGCATGGGCTCTCCGCTTGCGGGAGCACCCGTGTCACCGTTGATACCGGAACCATCGTCCCAGAAGTAGGTCGCGGTGACTTTGCCGTACTGAATGGGAGTGTCGTTGCTCATGAAGTATTAGCCAGGTAGACGACGGGGCCGAGAAGACCAGGGCACGTCGCAGCAGCTCACAGCCGTACCGATGCACGTCTGGAACAGGGCGTCATGACAGGGGTGTCCCACCTTCGAAATCGGTGGGCGGGAATCGGAAAGCGCCGATGGACTTCGGCGGTCCGTGGGGCCGGCTCATGGATGCGGGCGGCCTTGATTCCCGGAAGGGGTCTCGATTCCCTCGCGGCTCACAGGCCGGTCAAGGGCTCGGCATCGTTTCGCATGGATACCCATAACGAAGCGATCACGAAGGACACTAACTCACGCTTGGGCAAAGTACGCAAGGATTCCAGGTAAAATAACGTTGTGTGTCCGGGTGAGTACGATGTGAATCAATGTCCGATCGCCCCTCATAACACGAGAACCCCCGCGTGGCAGGGGTTCCGGAACCGACCGAGGACGGCGGGCGGGCCCTTTCCGTGGTTCGCGTCACGGCCTTTTCCCGGCCCTCGAAAAGCGGGAGAACGGCGTCCGGGGACCGGGTACGCGCCGGTAGGTCACGGCGGGCGCCGTCCACCGGAGCGGACGCGAAACGGATCACCGTGGTCAAGGCAAGGCAATCCGGGTCCTTCGCAGCGGTCACCCGTGTGCCGGGCATTCCGGAGCCCGGACACGGAGGACCCCCGGGAGGCACGGCCTCCCGGGGGTCGGGGATCGAGGATCAGGTCACCCCACCGCGTCGGGCGAAGCGATCGTCACGCCACTCCCCCGACCGGACCACCTCGTGCAGCACCTCCGTGGCGTCCCAGACGTCCACGTGGCGCAGGTACAGCGGGGTGAATCCGAACCGCATGACGTCCGGGGCGCGGAAGTCGCCGATGACGCCCCGCTCGATGAGCGCGCGCACGATCGGGTATCCGGCGCCCTCCTCCGGTTCCACCAGGGCCACCTGGCTGCCGCGGCGGGCGTGCTCGTTCGGGGTGACCGAGGAGATCCCCACCTCGGCGGCGCGGGCCAGGAACAGATCGGTCATGCTGAGGCTCTTGGCGCGCACGAGCGACAGGTCGGCCTTGGCCCACACGTCCAGGCTCGCCTCCAGCGCGGCGTCGGCGACCAGCGGCTGCGACCCGCTGAGGAAGCGCGACACCCCCGGGGCCGGCTCGTAGTCGCCGGTGAAGTCGAACGGTCGGGCGTGCCCGTGCCAGCCGCTGAGCGGCTGGCTCGCCGTGGCGTGGTGCCGGCGGGCCGCGTACAGGAACGCGGGGGCGCCGGGCCCGGCGTTGAGGTACTTGTAGGTGCAGCCGACCGCGAAATCGGCCCCGCTGTCGGACAGCTCGACCGGTACCGCGCCGACGCTGTGGCACAGATCCCAGATCACCAGGGCACCGTGCTCGTGGGCCAGCCGGGTGACGGCGGGCATGTCGCGCAGCGTTCCGGTGCGGTAGTCCACGTGGCTGAGCAGCACCACGGCCACGTCTCCGGCGGACAGGGCCCGCTCCAGCTCCGGACCGTCGGGATCCACCCGGCGCTGGACGGCGCCGGCGAGGGCGACCGCGCCCTCGGCGACGTACAGGTCCGTGGGGAAGTTGCCCGTCTCGCCGAGCACGACGGAGCGGTCGGACAGACCCAGCGCCGCGATGACGCACTTGAACAGGTTCGCGGAGGTCCCGTCGCCGACGATCACCTCGTCGGCGTCGGCTCCGACCAGGGGCGCGACCTTGGCGCCCAGGGTGCGGGGCTTGTCCCACCAACCGGCGTCGTTCCAGCTGCGGATGAGGTCCTGCCCCCATTCGCGTTCGATCATGTCGGCCACCCGGCCCGGGGTACCGCGCGGCAGCGCGCCGAGGGAGTTCCCGTCCAGGTAGATCACGCCCTCGGGGAGGACGAACTCGTCGCGCAGCGGTGCGAGGGGGTCGGCGGCGTCGAGGGCGACGCACTCCTCACGGGTGGTGGGTGTCATCGGTGTCCTGCTCCCTGCTCACGGTGATTCGATGTCGGTCGCGTCCGGCGGCCCGCGGCCGCCCGGGGTTGCCTAGAGGATGCCGCGCAGCGACCACAGCTCGGGGAAGACGTCCTTCTCCACGTTGCGGGCCAGCCAGGTGAGGCCGTTGGAACCACCGCTGCCGGGCTTGCCGCCCATGGTGCGCTTGACCGCCATGAGGTGCAGGTGGCGCCAGCGCGTCACGCGCTCGGCGACGTCCATCAGCGCCTCGGCCAGCAGGAACAGGTCGTTGCCGGGACGATCGTCGGCGTAGACCGCCGCCCAGACCGACTCGACGCGCCCGTCGGGCTCGTACTCCAGGGTCCAGTCGCGCTCGACGGCCTCGCCGGGAACGGGCAGGCCGCGCCGGTGCAGCAGGCGCAGCGCCGCGTCGTACAGGCTCGGCCGCTCCAGGAGTCCCCGGAGGTCGTCCGCGACACCGCTCATGCCCTTGTGCGGGCGGATCATGGCGGCGGACTTGTTCCCCAGCACGAATTCGAGCTTGCGGTACCCGTAGGACTGGAACCCCGACGCCTCGCCGAAGGAGTCGCGGAAACGGCTGAACTCGGTGGGGGTCATGTCCCCGAGCAGCCTCCAGGAGTCGTTGAGGACGTCCTGGGCGGCGGCGGACCGACGCAGCCAGGCCAGCGCGCCGGGCACGTCGTCGGCCTCAAGGGCGTCGCGGGCGGCCTCCCAGCGCTCTTGGACCAGGACGAACAGCAGTTCCATGACCTGGGTGGCGATGATGAACGTCGTCTCGGCGGGTTCGTCCGTGCGCGGGTTCTGCAAGCGCAGCAGGGTGTCGATCCCGGCGTAGTCGACGTAGGGGGTGTTGCGGTCGAAGGCCAGGGTGGGCTCGCCTCCGTTGCCCTCCGCCCGCCGGGCCCGCGCCTCGGCGTCGGTGCCCTCGACATCGGCGGCGATGTACGGGCACTGCTGGGCGGACGTCGTGGTGAGCATGGGAAACAACCCCTCGTGGTACCGCGCGGAACGTGTCGTACACGCACACGAGGCCGTTCGCGAGGTCCCCCGTCACAACACCGTGTACGTGAGCACACATGATCGAACAGAACACCCGGAAAGGGAATGGACAGTGACCTACCGCAGGGGTCGAAGACCTGGTATTCATAACATGTCAGGCCTTCAGACCTTGGGATCGCAAAGTATGGCTTCACGACCGCCGACGGCGTTGGACGGCGTCGACCAGCGGATTCTCTCCGAGCTCCAGCGGGACGGCCGCCTGTCCTTCAACGAACTGTCCCGGCGCGTCAACCTGTCGGCGCCCGCCGTGGCCGACCGGGTGCGTCGGCTCACCGACCGCGGTGTGATCACCGGCTACCACGCGCACGTGGACCCGGCCGCCGCCGGGCTGCCCGTGACCGCGCTGGTGCGCATGCAGTGTTTCGGGGCGCACTGCCTGCTGCGCGAACCGGGGTCGCTGCGTCTCCCCGAGATCCTCCAGGTCCACCGGGTGACCGGGGACGATTGTTGCGTCCTGCTCATCGCGGTGCGCTCCATGGAGCACTTCGAGGAGGTCATCGACACCCTGGCCGCCCACGGTCGCCCCTCCAGCACGATGATCCTGTCCAGCCCGGTGCCCTGGCGCCCGGTCGACGCCCCGAGGACCCCATGAGCGTGCTCATCGACAGCCCGATCTGGCCCGGACCGCGCGGATGGTCGTTCGCGCACCTGGTCAGCGACAGCTCCTACGCGGAACTGCACGACTTCGCCCGGACGCTCGGGGTGCCCGAACGGGCCTTCGACCGCGATCACTACGACGTGCCCGAGCACCTGCACACCCGGGCCCTGGAACTGGGCGCGGAGCACGTGAGCGGACGCGAGCTGGTGGCCCGGTTGAGGGCCTCGGGTCTGCGGCGGCCACGCCGCCGTGACCGTGGGACGGCCGGGCGCGGCGGCGACGGAGCGGTCCGAGGGGTGTAGCGGGCCGGGTCAGAACGGTGGCGGGGCGACCCGCTCCCCCCGGGTCAGACGGTCCAGCTCGGCGAGCATGTTGACCCGCGCCCTGGCCTCCCAGTGGATCCGCCCGAACTCGGTGTGGAACGTGTGCGGGGCGTGCAGCATGGTGCGCAGCACCCGGATGCGACCGACCCGGAACTCCTCGTCGGGGTAGCGGCGGTACTCCGCGCGGACCGCGGTGGCGTAGGCCAGGTACTCGTCCGGCGGGGCCGCCAGGATCGACAGATCGGCGTCGGAGAGCACCTGTCCGTCGGCGTCGCCGTCGTCGGGATCGTGGGTCTTGGTCAGCAGCACCAGCCGGGCCACCTCCTCGATGCGCTCCTTCGGCAGGCCCATCATGAGGAGCAGGCCGCGGGCCAGCTCGGCGCTCTCGTCCTCGTCCCGCCCGGGTTCGGTCTCGTAGACCGCGTCGTGGAACCAGACGGCGTAGCGGACCGTGTCGGCCGAGTCCGCCTCGTCGGTCAGGACCTCGACCGCGCGCAGTGTCGACCACAGGTGGGCGAGGGTGTGATAGCGCCGATGGGGCTCGCCCCACCGCAGGAGGAGTTCGTCGCCCACGGCCCTGGCCTCGGGAGAGGTCCCCGCCAGGTGCTCCCAGGAGGCACGGAGCAGGACCCCCTCTTCCTCGTCGAGCATCCGTTCCCCTTCATCCGTGTCTCCTCGCACGCGCGCACGCGGCCCGTCCGTCCCCGGTCGAGGTGGCCGGGGACGAGGTCGGCGCACGCGCGCGCGGCCCCTCCCGGTCTTGCCTACCCGTGCCGCGCGGTTCGACTCCCGTGGGGGTGTCGGCGGCCCGGGGTCCCACCGGGTCAGCTCCCGTCGGCGGTCAGGCCCGCCTCGTAGGCGAGGATCGCCGCCTGGACCCGGTTGCGCAGTCCCAGACGGTTGAGGATGGCGCTGACGTAGCTCTTGACCGTGCCCTCGACCAGGGAGAGGCGGTCGGCGATGTCGGCGTTGGACATCCCCGCACCGACCAGGGCCAGCACGTCCCGTTCCCGCTGGGTGAGCTGTTCGATCCGGACCACCGCGGCGGCCTCACGGGCCGGACGGCCTCCCCCGAACCGATCGATCACCCGACGGGCGACCCGGGGTGACAGGTAGGCCCCGCCGTCGGCGACCGCCCGCACACCGGTGATCAGCTCGCGCGGATCGCCCGCCTTGAGCAGGAACCCGGAGGCCCCCTCGGCCAGCGCCCGGGAGATGTAGCCGTCCTCGCCGAAGGTGGTGAGGACGACCACCGCCGTGGCCGGGGCCGAGCGTCGCATCTCCGCCACGGCGGCCAACCCGTCCATCCGGGGCATGCGGATGTCGACCAGGGCCACGTCCGGTCGGTGGGAGACCGCCAGGTCCACCGCCTCACGGCCGTCGGAGGCCTCGGCGACCACCTCGATCCCCGGATCGCTCTGCACGATGGCCCGCACCCCGGCGCGGATCATCGCCTCGTCGTCGGCGATCAGCACCCTGATCACGTCCGTGGCCTCCTCGGCGTCGGTGGTCGTCGCGGATGGTGGGAACCGGGAGGGCTCACCGTATCGGGGCCTCTCTCTTGCTGGACAACCGTCCCTCGGTGAAGCACAGCTGATAGAAGACCGTCTCCTCGTCGAAGAGCCCGGAACCGCTGCGGTAGTAGTTGCACACGGCACCCTCGGGAACCGCGTCCTCGGCCAGGTCCCGGGCGTCGAACGGCACCGAGAGCGGGGGCAGCGCCCTCTCGACCCGGCTCTGCGGGGTGCCCGGGCGCAACCGGTCGAACTCCTCGGGGGTGAGGGTGCTCTCCTCCATCTCGGTGATGATCGTCCAGGAGACGAAGAACACCAGTACCGCGACCATCACGGCGGGGGCCGCGATCAACGCCGACCAGCCGCCGCGGAAGCGGCGTCGGGCCTCCCGCTGGAGCCGGTCGATGGCGGTCTCCTCCCCGCCCTCCTCCTCGTCCGGGAGCGCCGCGCCGCCGCGCACCGGCAGGACGGCGCACACCTCCCAGGCGCCGTCGCCGGTGGGCCCGGCGGCGAAGACCCCGCCGACCAGACGGACCCGCTCGCGCAACCCGATGAGGCCGCGTCGGCCGCCGATACCGGCACCCGGGTCCGCCCCCTCCGTCCCGGGGACGGGGTTGACGGCGCGCACCTCCAGGTGTTCCCCGTCGGTGGCGATGGAGACGGCCACCTCCGCGCCCGGGGCGTGGCGGGTGGCGTTGGTGAGCGACTCCTGGAGGACCCGATGGACCGCCCGGCCCACCATGGGCGGCAGGTGGGCCGTGTCGCCGTCACGGACCAGGGTGATCCGCATCCCGGAGTCGCGGGCGCGCTGGACCAGGTCGGTGACGTCCTCCCCGGTGGGGGCGATGGGATCGGGTTCGGCGTCGGTGCGCAGCACGCCGATGATCTCCCGCAGGTGCGTGGTGGCGGTGACCGCCGTGGCGCGCAGTTCGGCGACCGCCTCCCGGTGCCGCTCCCCCAGTTCGGGATCGACCTCCAGGGCACCGGCCCGCAACGCGATGAGACTGAGTTCGTGGCCGAGGGAGTCGTGCATGTCCTGGGCGATCCGCGAGCGCTCCCGGATCCGGGTCTGGTCGGCGACGAGCCGGTGCTCGCGGCGCAGTTGCCGGGCGTGCTCCCACCCGGCGGTGGACAGTTCCACGTGCTGGCGTCGGTACACGCCGATCAGCCAGGGCAGGGCCACCGTGAGGACCAGGCCGGCGAGCGCCATGGACCACAGGCCGGGGTCGACGGCGCCCCCGATCAGGGGCACCGCCCCCACCACCAGGGCCACCCCGGCCAGGACGAGGGCGGGACGCACGGTGGGCATGCGCCGACCCGTGAGGTAGGCGACGCACAGGAGCAGCGGTCCCGCGCCGTAGACCTGGAACGAGGCGATCACGACCACGACCAGGGCGACCAGGGGGTAGGGGCGGGCGAGCCCGACCACCACGACGACCATCACGACGGAACCGACGCCCCATCCGAGGGCCTCGCCCGGGGCGAGCCCCCCGGTCAGGGCGCGCAGGACCATCTCCCCGACGCACAGCAGCGCCATGGACAGGCCCAGGGCCGCGTCGCCCAGGGCTGCGCTCCGGGTGGGCGGTCCGGGCAGCGGTCGCAGCGCGCGCGCCAGGGCGCGACGCGCGCGGACGGCCCGGGTTCGGATGGGTTCCATGGAACCGAAAGCTATCGACCCCGACCGGGGTCCCGATACCGACGAAAGTCAGGGTGGCGCTCCGCCTCTCGACGGATCCCGCCCCGTTCCGCCTCCACGCCCCGGCCGCCCGGTCCTCTCCTCCGGTTCTCGGAACCCGCCCCCCGCGAGGGGCCTATCATGGGATGAATTGCGGTCCCCTTCCGTGGTCCCCCTCGTCGCGTCGTGCCGGAACCCGGAAAGCGCCGACGACGAGCGCGCGGGACGGGTACCACGAAAGGGGCGGACGCATGTCGCCACTGGAGACACTGCGCCGGATGCACGACCTGGCCGGATGGCCACTGCTCTCGGCCACGTTCCTGGCCCGGTTGCCACTCTCGATGTCCCTCATCGGCCTGCTCACCCTCGTCACCGGGACGACCGGCAGCGTGGCCGCGGCAGGCGCGGTGAGCGGCGCCTTCGCGCTGGGTGGGGCCGTCGGCGGCCCCGTCATCGCCCGCTTCGCCGACCGGCACGGGCAACGCCTCCCCGTCCTGGTCATGTCGCTGGCCGACGCCGTCCTCATCGCCCTGCTCGTGGCCGCCGTCCTCGCCGGATACGACCTTCCGGCGCTGGCCGCGCTGGCCGCCCTGGCGGGCATGTGCCTGCCCCAGATCGCGCCCATGGCGCGGACCCGCTGGGTGGTGCTCATCCGCGACCGGGGCGACCGGGGCGCGGAGCGGGAGCGTTCACTGGCCGCCGCCATGTCGGTGGAGGGCGTCCTCGACGAGACCGCCTTCGTCCTGGGCCCGGCTCTGGTGGGGATCCTCACCGTGCTGGTCTCCCCCACCGCGAGCGTGCTGAGCGCCTCCGTCCTCATCGGCGTCTTCGGGACCGTGTTCGCCCTGCATCCCACCGCGCCGCCCGGGGCCGCGCCGGCGCGCGGCCGAGGCGAGCGGATCGCCGTGCCCGCCCTCGTGGTGCTGGCGGTGCCCATGTTCTGCCAGGGGTTGTTCTTCGGCGGCATGTCGACCGGGGTGACGGCGTTCGCCACCGCCTCGGGATACGGGGACCTGTCGGGACTGATGTACGCGGTGATGGGCGCCAGCAGCGCCGTCGCCGGACTGTTGATGGCGTCCCTGCCGGTGGGCGTCGCGCTCACCACCCGCACCCGGATCGCGGCGGGTGCGCTGTTCGCGTTCTCCCTGCCGTTGTACCTGGCGCACGACGCCCTCGTCCTGGCCGTGACGGTGTTCGTGTTGGGCGCGGCGGTCGGACCGCACCTGGTCAGCCTGTTCGCGCTGGTGGAGCGGGCGGCCCCGCCCAGTCGGCTGTCACAGTCGATGGCCGTCGTGCTGAGCAGCCTCATCCTGGGTCAGGCCCTGGGTTCGGCGGTCGCGGGTTCCCTCGCCGACGCGCACGGCCATCAGGGCGCGTTCGCCCTGGCCACGGTGGGCGGACTGGTCTCCCTGGCGGTGTCGGTACTGATCATGCGGACCCGTTGGTACGACCGGCGTCCCGGGTACGAAGAGGAGCGGGTCGGCGAGACGGCACCGAGCACAGGAGAGACCTGGAGTGATACCGGGAACATCCGGCGTTAAACACGCGTTAAGAGGCGGTCACGCGCTTCTCCCCGACCTTAGGCTCGTACATCGTGCTCGGACTCATGACCGCCCTCCATACCCGCCGTTCGAAAGAGGACGACGTGCCCCAGTTGACCGGCCTCGCCCGCATCACCCTGTCGGTGCGCGACCGCGACGAGAGCGTGGCCTTCTACCGTGACCTGCTCGGTTTCAAGGTCCGCCACCGTCGGGACCACGACGGGACCCTGCGGACCGAGTGCCTGCACCCCGCGTCGGGACTGCTGCTGGCCCTGATCCAGCACAAGGACCACTTCAAGAACCGGTTCGACCGCAGGCACTGCGGCCTGGACCGGCTCACCCTCGCCGTCGCCAACCTGGGCGAGCTGGAGGCCTGGGAGGAGCGGTTCGCCGAGAAGGACGTGGACCACATGCCGATCGTGCACGGAGAGGACGGGTCCACCCTGCTCTTCTACGACCCCGACGGCACCGAACTGGCCCTGTTCTCCCACGCCGAACCGGACGACGAGGAGGCCTGAGGAACCGGGCCGGAGGCGGCCCCGCCCGTCGGGCGGGGCCGTGACGGGCGTCAGCCCTCGCACTCCACCAGCTTCAGGCGCACGTCGCGCTCGGCCAGCTCGTCCACGGCGGAACGCGGCAACCGGTCGTCGGTGACGATGAGGTCGAACTCCTCCAGGCTGGCCACCCGGAACGTGCCGAACTTCCCGTACTTGGTGCTGTCCACCGTGAGCACGCTCTTGGAGGCGATGCGCAGCAGTTCCTGCTTGGCGATCACCTTGGCCTCCGACGGGGTGGTCGAACCGCGGTCGACGTCCCAGGAACTGCTGGCGATGAACGCCAGGTCCACGTTGACCTGCTTGAGGAACTCGGCGGTGAACCGGCCCACCGAGGAGTGGTCGGAGTGCGAGACCACTCCGCCGGTGTGGATGAGCTCGATCCCCGGATACTCCATCAGGTGGCCGACGACGTTGAAGTCACTGGTGATGACGGTGAGCCCGACCTTGTCGGTGAGCAGCGGCACCATCTGGAGGGTGGTCGTGCCCGCGTCGAGGTAGATGGTGAAGTTCTCACGCACCAGCTCGGCCGCGGCCCGCGCGATGGACCGCTTGGCGGGCACCTCCAGCTGGGCCTTGGCCAGGTAGGAGGGCTCGCTCTTGAGCCGCGCCGCGAGCCGGACGCCTCCGGTCACCGACAGGACCTTGCCGTCGTTCTCCAGCGCCTGGATATCGCGCCGGACGGTCATGTGGGACACGGACAGCATCGAGGTGAGCTCGTTGATACTCAGCACGTGACGCTCTTGAAGGAGCTTGAGGATGTGCTCTCGTCGCTGGTCCGGAATCATCGTTCGCCTCACAGTCGGGGGCCTGGCCGGGACGCCGTGCGGTCACGACGTCATGTAACAAAGTTTCCCAGTTCACGGCACCCCGGACGGCTGTCCGGCGACGTGAGTCCGCTCGCAATCGCGGGGGAACACGCAGGACACACCGGCGCGCCCCGCTCCTCGGGGGCGTCCCGCCCGACCGGTTTCGGCGTTTTTCCTGTTTACCCCACGTACGCCGGTGGTCTTTGCCACCCTTGACACCATGACGTTGTCCATCGCACTGCGCGGAGACACCGCACGTTTCCCCGGGAACACGCTCCCGGCCCTGCGCTCAGCCTGGCGCGCCGGGGCCGACCTGGTCAAGATCGACGTCCACCTGACCTCGGACGGGTACCCCGTCCTGGTCGACGAACGCACCGTGGCGACCCCGGGGTCCCCGCCGCGGCCGGTGGCCGATCTGACCCTCGCCGAACTCGCCGGAGCCCGCGACGACGTGGAACGGCGCATCCCGACCCTGATGGAGGTCGTCGCGGAGTTCCGGGACGACGAGGGGCCTCCCCTCCTCCTCGACTCCTGCTCCCCGGAGGCCGCCCTGGCCGCCGACGCGCTGTTGCGCGACCGGGGGACCGCGCGCGTGCTCCACACCGGTTCCACCGAGACCCTGGCCGCCCTGCGCGCCCAGAACCCCGACGCCCGCCTCATGCTCGCCTGGGACCAGCCGACCCCGCCCGCGGAGTCGACACTGCGCGGTCTGCGGCCGGTGTTCCTGGGGACGCACCACACCCTTCTCACCCGCGATTCGATCGGGGAAATGCACCGTTTCGGATATTCGGTCGCCGCGTGGACGGTGAACGATTTCTCGGAGATGGCGCGACTGGTGGGAATGGGGGTGGACGCGATCGCCACCGAACGGGTGGACGATCTGGTCCCGCTCACGACCGGACGGATCCAGGGGGGAGTCCAGCCGACCGGGCAGGTCTGAGCCGCACCGAAGGCCGTCCGTGCCGTACGTCCCCCACGGCGACGGCGGCACGGACGGCACGTCGACGCGACATTCCTCGCATGGTCCACATGGGACACAAAACCTCGCCATTCACCATCGAGTTCCGCCGTTCCCCCCTTTCTTCGCGCGATCACGGATATCCTCGAAAGCGATTCACACAAGGAATCCCGAAGCGCGTCGGCGTCCCCTCGGCGACGCGCGCCCGAGCGACGAGACACTGCACTTGACGGCCGACACCTCCCCTCACGCACTCCGCGCCACGGCCCCCGTCCTGGACTGTGCCGCGCGGTTGTTCGCCGAGCACGGGTCCCGAGGGCTGCCCATGTCCGATCTGACCCGACGGATCGCGGCACGGACCGGGGCCGACACCGCCGCCCTCAGACGCGCCTTCCCGACCCGTTTCGACCTGATCCACGCCGTGGTCCTGCGGTCGACCCGGGAGCGCGTCCAAGGCCAACTGGCCGCCGACGATCCCGAGTCCCGCGCGATCGAACGCATGTCGGCGCTGGTCGTACGGCACGTGGAGACGGGATGGCGGCACCGCACCGCCACGGCGCTGGCGCACGAGATCCTTCCGGTGCTGCGCGCCGTCCATCCGACGCGGCACCGAGAGATCGTGGCGCTCAACCGCGCCTATCGCGAGCACATCCGGGGGATCGTCGCCGACGGCGTGCTCGAAGGCGTGTTCCACGTGACCGACCCGGGCAGGGCCACCGACGAGGTGCTCGACACCTTCGACTCACTGCTGCACTGGTACCGGCCCGAGGGCGGGCTGAGCCTGGACGACCTGGGCGCCGTCTACGTGGACCTGGTCATCCACCATCATCTGGGGTGTCCCCGCTGACGCGGGGCCGACCGGTCAGCAGGTCCAGGTCCACCGACTCGGCCAGGGCGCGCAGGCCCGCGTCCCCGGGATGGATGTGGTCGCCGGAGTCGTAGGCGGGCAGGAGCCGGGCGGGGTCCTCCGGGTCGCGCAGGACCGCGTCGAAGTCCCATACTCCGTCGAACGGCGAGGAGGCCTCCGAGCCGCGGGAGAGCAGGTGGTCGTTGACGGTTCGGCGGGCGGCGTCCACCCGGGGGGTGCAGCGCGCCTCGCCGGCGCACGGGCCGAGCGTCGCCACGAACACGCGCAGCCCCCGGTCCCGGCTCTGGACGGCGAGTTCCTCCAGCCCCGCGATGACCTGTTCCGGCGGGGTGCCCCAGCGCAGGTCGTTGATGCCGGCGAAGATGACGACCGTCGTCACGCCACTCTGCCCGAACACGTCCCGGGGGGCCCGGTGCAGCAGGGAGACCCCGGAGGCGTTGATCGAGACCCCCTCCCCCGGGTAGGCGTCGCGGACCACGTGATTGCCGGCGATGCCGGCGTTGAGCACCCCGAGGTGGGGCAGGTCGGTCCGCGCGTGCAGACGCGCGCTGAGCACGTCCGGCCAGCGGGTGTGGCCGTCCCGGGTGGAACGGGCCCCGTCGGTGATGGAGTCCCCGAGGGTGACGATCGCTCCGGGGCCGTCGAGGACCTCGACACCGGTGAGGAAGGGCCACTGGTAGAGACGGCCGGTGAACGGGAACCCGGTGGTGTCGAGGGTCTGGTCCCCGCCGCCCGGTTCGCTGAGGTAACCGGTGTCCCCGGCCGCGTAGTGCACCGGAGCGGCGACCACCGGGTCGGGCAGGTACAGGCCGACCAGGACGTCGGTCTGCGGGGGCAGGAGCATGTCGACGGGATCGCTGAAGACCTGTCCCCCGGCCGGGATGGACACGTCGGGCCGGCCGTCGAAGGTGAGCGGGACGGCCGAGCCGAGGGTCCCCGCCCCGCCGCCGTCGCGCAGGGCGAGGGAGGCGGAGCCGATGGTGACCGGCCCGGCGGCGAAGGTGTTGTCCAGACGGATGCGGACGCGGTGGCCGCCGGTGGTGGTGCGCACCGGCAGCCGGAGCGTCTGGTCCTGCCAGGGGCCGACCTCCAGGTAACCGGAGGTGGCCCGGGTCCAGGTACCGGTCCATCCCTCGTCGGCGGCTCGTCCGCCCACGGAGAAGACGTGCAGGTTCCCGGCCTCCACGCGGGGCAGTACGACGTGGGAGATCTCCCGGGTGGGGTCGACGGGCACCGACCGCGCGTACAGGCGCACCGAGCCCAGCGTGCCGCTGGGACCGCCCTCCTCCCGCGAGTTGGCGTAGGGCAGGACGAGGGAGGCCCCGCCGGCCGGGCCGGCCACCCAGTCGGGAGCCGTGAGCGGGAGCGCCGTCCCGGTCCCGTCGGTGTAGACGACCCGCCCGGTCCCGGTGACCGGGGCGCCCCCCGCGCCGGTGGCGGTGAGCAGGAACGTCAGCGACCCGTACCGGCCGTCGAGCCGCACCTCCTGGCCGTCGGCGACGAGGTGGTCGGGACGGCCGGGGGCGTAGTCGGGGAGTTCCAGGGTGGTGCCCAGGAGGGTGATCTCCCGGCCGGGGGTCCACCCCGCGGTGGCCAGGGCCTGGGCGGAGAGGCTGTGGCCCGCGCCGTCCAGGTCGACGTCGGCCTGCGCGGTGTCCCGGGAGACGCCGATCCGGTCGACGAGGCTCGTGAAGGGGCGTCCGGGTGGAGCGGCGGGCGTCTGCGGATCCGGGTCGGCGGGTCGGGCGTCCACGTCCCGGGAGATCACGGCGTGCAGAACGGTCACGAGCACCACCCCCACCAGGATCGCGGCCGCGGTGCGCGTCAGCGCCCCCGCCCAGGTGGTCCGGCCGCGCCGTCGCGGGGCGCGGTGGGACCCGCGCTCTCGCTCCCCCATCACACGCCTCTCCGGTCCGTCGGATACACCCGTACTAACGATCCGTCCGACGATGCCGGTTGCAGGGTGGTTCTGAGAGGTGGGACACCACGGCTGGAGGAGACCGGGGCCGGAGCCGGACCGGAGGCCGAGTCTAGACGAGCGGCGTCCCCGGGCAGGGTGACTTCACGCGATCCCCGAGCCCCCGGAGCGCCGCCGACGGACCGTGTCGCGACGCGGCGAACGGGAGCGTGACGCCCTACCAGGAAAAGGACAAAGGACGCGGAAACGGTCTCAAGGTTTCCGCGCCTTTCACGTTGAACCCGCGCATAAGTTGTCGCCCCGGGTGTCGAAATCCCGGGGCGGGGCCACAGGAAATCGACGTTCACGCAGGTGAGGCGGGGTAGGCCGGGCAGGACTCGAACCCGCGACCCAGGGATTATGAGTCCCCTGCTCTAACCAGCTGAGCTACCGGCCCGCCGTCATCGGCGAACGTCATCCTAACAGGGTGTGTCCGACGTTTCCGAGTCGCGAATCCGTTACCGCGCAAGGGATGCCGGGCGCCGTGACGGCGCGGGCCGTCTTGACCGCACCTGGGTCACGGTGCGTGGCACGGGGCGGACTAGGGTGGTGTGGTGCGGCGCGCGACCGGAGCGACCCCGGCGCCCGGCACCGGCGCCGTTCCCTACCCGTTGGTAACATCGCGGGTCGCACATCGTCGTCAGGAGAGTTCACGCCATGTCCAAAGCACCCGTCAACGTCACCGTCACCGGCGCCGCCGGCCAGATCGGCTACGCCCTGCTGTTCAGGATCGCCTCCGGTCAGCTGCTGGGCGCCGACACCCCGGTGAAGCTGCGTCTGCTGGAGATCCCGCAGGCCGTCAAGGCCGCCGAGGGCACCGCGATGGAGCTCGACGACTGCGCCTTCCCGCTGCTTCAGGGCATCGACATCTTCGACGACCCGCGTCAGGCCTTCGAGGGCGCCAACGTGGCCCTGCTCGTCGGCGCCCGCCCCCGCGGCAAGGGCATGGAGCGCGGTGACCTCCTCCAGGCCAACGGCGGCATCTTCAAGCCCCAGGGCGAGGCCATCAACGCCGGCGCCGCCGACGACATCCGCGTACTGGTGGTGGGCAACCCCGCCAACACCAACGCACTCATCGCCCAGAGCCACGCCCCGGACGTCCCGGCCGAGCGCTTCACCGCCATGACCCGGCTCGACCACAACCGCGCGCTCACCCAGCTCGCCAAGAAGCTCGACGTGTCGATCACCGACATCAAGAAGCTCACGATCTGGGGCAACCACTCCGCCACCCAGTACCCCGACCTGTTCAACGCCGAGGTCGACGGCGTCAGCGCGGCCAAGGCCGTGAACGACCAGGAGTGGCTGGCGAACGACTTCATCCCGACCGTCGCCAAGCGCGGCGCCGCGATCATCGAGGCCCGGGGCGCCTCCTCGGCCGCCTCCGCCGCCAACGCCGCCATCGACCACGTCCACGACTGGGTCAACGGCACCCCCGAGGGCGACTGGACCTCCGCCGCCATCCCGTCCGACGGCTCCTACGGCGTGCCCGAGGGCCTCATCTCCTCCTTCCCCGTCGTGTCCCGCGACGGCAGGTGGGAGATCGTCCAGGGTCTGGAGATCGACGAGTTCTCCCGCGGGCGCATCGACGCCTCCGTCCAGGAGCTCGTCGAGGAGCGCGACACCGTCAAGCAGCTCGGCCTGATCTAGGACCCGGGTCCACCCACGGCGGGCGCGCCCTCGGCGCGTCCGCCGTCGCCGTTCCGGGCGGGCGACGGGAACGGGCAGTATAGAGACCGTGAGTCTCATCGATGTGCTTCCGGCCGAACCCGAACCCGATTCCCTCTTCGAGGCGTTCGCCGCCTGGGCCGAGGAGCGGGGTCTCACCCTCTACCCGCACCAGGAGGAGGCCCTCATCGAGGTCGTCTCCGGGTCGAACGTCATCCTCAACACCCCGACCGGCTCCGGGAAGAGCATGGTCGCCACCGGCGCGCTCTTCGCCGCGCTGGCCCGCGACGAGTGCGCGTTCTACACCGCGCCCATCAAGGCCCTGGTCTCGGAGAAGTTCTTCGACCTGTGCAAGATCTTCGGCACCGAGAACGTCGGCATGATGACCGGTGACGCCAGTGTCAACGCGGACGCGCCCATCGTGTGCTGCACCGCCGAGGTGCTGGCCCAGATCGCCCTGGCCGAGGGTGGTAAGGCCGACATCAACACGGTCGTCATGGACGAGTTCCACTTCTACGCCGAACCGGACCGCGGCTGGGCCTGGCAGGTGCCGCTCCTGGAGATGCCCCAGGCGCAGTTCCTGCTCATGTCGGCGACCCTGGGCGACGTCAGCCGGTTCGAGGAGGACCTGGAGAAGCGCACCGGACGGTCCACCGCCGTGGTCTTCTCGGCCGAGCGCCCCGTCCCCCTCTACTACGACTACCGGGTCACCCCGCTGCACGAGACCCTGGAGGAACTGCTCCAGGGCGGCGACGCGCCCGTGTACATCGTCCACTTCACCCAGGCGCAGGCGATCGAGCGCGCTCAATCGCTGACCAGTATCAACATGTGCACCAAAGAGGAGAAGGCGGCGATCGCCGGGGAGATCGGCGACTTCCGGTTCACCACGAAGTTCGGCCGCAACCTGTCCCGGTACGTGCGCCACGGCATCGGCGTGCACCACGCCGGGATGCTGCCCAAGTACCGCCGGCTGGTCGAGCGGCTGGCCCAGCGCGGCCTGCTCAAGGTCATCTGCGGCACCGACACCCTGGGGGTGGGCGTCAACGTGCCCATCCGCACCGTGATGTTCACCGCGCTGAGCAAGTACGACGGGGTGCGGGTGCGCCGGTTGCGGGCCCGCGAGTTCCACCAGATCGCCGGGCGGGCGGGGCGCGCCGGGTTCGACACCGTCGGCAACGTGGTGGCGTTGGCCCCCGAGCACGTGATCGAGAACGAGAAGGCGCTGACCAAGGCGGGCGAGGACCCCAAGAAGCGGCGCAAGGTCGTGCGCAAGAAGGCGCCCGAGGGCTTCGTGTCGTGGGACAAGGCCACGTTCGAGAAGCTCATCGAGGCCGACCCCGAGCCGCTGACCTCCCGGTTCCGGGTGAGCAACGCGATGCTCCTGAGCGTCATCGCCCGCCCCGGCAACTGCTTCACCGCGATGAAGCACCTGTTGACCGAGAACCACGACGACCGCAGGACCCAGCGCAGGCACATCCACGAGGCGATCGCCATCTACCGCTCCCTGTTGGACGGCGGCATCGTGGAGGCCCTGCCCGACCCCGACGAGCAGGGCCGCACCGCCCGGCTCACCGTGGACCTGCAATCCGACTTCGCGCTCAATCAGCCGTTGTCGACCTTCGCGCTGGCCTCGCTGGAGCTGCTGGACCGCGAGTCGCCGTCCTACGCCCTGGACGTGCTCAGCATCGTGGAGTCCACCCTGGACGATCCCCGACAGATCCTCGGCGCGCAGCTCAACAAGGCGCGCGGGGAGGCCGTCCAGCGGATGAAGGGAGAGGGCATCGAGTACGAGGAGCGCATGGAGCTCCTGGAGGACGTCGACTACCCCAGACCGCTGGAGGAACTGCTCTCCCACGCCTACGACACCTACCGGCGCGGCCACCCCTGGGTGGGCGACCACCCGTTGCGGCCCAAGAGCGTGGCCCGCGACATGTACGAGCGGGCGATGAACTTCGTCGAGTACGTCGGCTTCTACGAGCTGGCGCGCTCGGAGGGGCTGGTGCTGCGCTACCTGGCGGGCGCCTACAAGGCCCTGGACCAGACGGTGCCCGACGACTCCAAGACCGAGGAGCTGCGCGACATCATCGCGTGGATGGGCGAGCTGGTCCGTCAGGTCGACTCCAGCCTTCTCGACGAGTGGGAGCGGCTCACCAACCCGCAGGAGGACACGCCGGACGAGAAGGAGACCGAGGAGCGGATCCGCCCGGTCACCGCCAACGCCCGTGCCTTCCGGGTGCTGGTGCGCAACGAGCTGTTCCGTCGGGTGGAGCTGGCGGCCCGCCGTCGCTACCGCGATCTGGGCGCGCTGGAGGACGCGGGCGAGTGGGACTCCGAGGCCTGGGAGGACGCCGTGGAGGAGTACTTCGCCGAGCACGACACGATGGGCATCGGCCCTGACGCGCGCGGCCCGAAGATGCTCCTCATCGAGGAGGAGGACGGGCTGTGGCGGGTGCGGCAGATCCTCGCCGACCCGGCCGGCGATCACGACTGGGGCATCTCCGCCGAAGTGGACCTGGCGGCCTCCGACGCCGAAGGCCGCGCCGTG
The DNA here is from genome assembly GCF_028882275.1 of Nocardiopsis sp. N85. Classification (GTDB taxonomy): domain Bacteria; phylum Actinomycetota; class Actinomycetes; order Streptosporangiales; family Streptosporangiaceae; genus Nocardiopsis; species Nocardiopsis lambiniae. Next base: position 492,593 of record NZ_JARBUT010000001.1, on the reverse strand, counting down.
GTGCGCGTCGTGGACGTGGACCGGCTCTGACGGGCCGACCCCGGTGGGGGCCGACCCCGGTGGGTCGGCTCAGCCGAGCAGGTGGGCGTTGACCTCGCGGACCCCGTCCGCGAGGTCGGGGCGCTCCACCACGGTGCGACCGACGGCGCGCAGCCGTTCGGCCCCGTCGCAGTCCACGAACACGGCGGGTTCGCGCCAGGCGAGCACCACCCGCGGGATCGGGGTGGTGAGGATGAGCGCCGAGCAGGAGCGCGGCCGCGAGGCACGGGAACTGCACGGTTCCAGCGACGAGTACAGGGTGGCGCCGGCGAGCCGGAGGTCGTCGGGGTCCACCTCGCGCAGGGCGACCTCCTCGGCGTGATCGTGGGGGTCGTCGCGACGTGAGTGGCCCTCCCCGAGCACCGTGCCGTCGGCGGCCACCACGACCGCGCCGACCGAGAAGGCGGTGGTGGAGGGCGGGCACCGGCGGGACAGGTCGATGGCGCGCCGCAGCCAATGGGCGTCGGCCTCCCCCGGGGCGGGAACGGGACCGGTGGTCATGCCGGGTCGTCCGCGTCCAGGCGGTAGCGCAGGATCGCCATGTCGCCGATCGTCCGTGTCTCCACCAGGCGCATGGGCGAGGCCGGGGTACGGGGGAAGACCCCCGGGTGGACGAAGGACGGGGCGTCGGCCTCGCCCACGAAGAACGGGGCGATGGCGAGCCGGATCTCGTCGACCCGTCCCGCGGTGAGGAACATGGTGTGGACGTGTCCGCCGCCCTCCACCAGCAGGCGCCGCACGCCCCGGGCGGCCAGGTCGGTCTGGATCGCCTTCACGGTGGGCGGGTCGCCGGCGTCGACGACGTCCACCGGCGGCGGCCCGGTGGGGCGGCCCGCCATCCGGTCGCGGACCACGTCCACCCCCGGTCCTCCGGTGTAGACGACCGCCCCGGCGTCCCCGGTGGTGAAGAACCGCGCTCCGAGGTCGATGTCCCCGACCCGGGTGATCACGGCCTTGAGCAGGTTCTCGGTCCGCCCCTCCTCGCGTCGGCGGGCGCGCAGCCGTTCGGAGCGCACGAGCAGACGGGGGTCGTCGGTGCGCAGGGTGCCCGCGCCGACGAGGATGGCGTCGCACCGCGCGCGCAGCTCGTCGACCTCGGCGAAGTCGGCCTCGTTGGACAGGCGCAGCCGATCGGGACCGGTGTCGTCGATGCGCCCGTCGACCGACATGGCGCAACTGAGGATGGTGTAGGGACGGTCCATGCCCCCAGGCTAGCGGCGATCGTACGGGGGGCGGCGCGAGGTCGCTCCGGCATTTCCCGGGGTCGTCGCCTTTGCCCGACCGGTGCCATTATCGATGACGGGAACGGGATTGTCGCAGGCAGCGGACACGCTCTCGCATTTATCTCCACTTCGACAGAGATATGGGGGACGGACCAATTCCCGTGTTCGAGGGCATCCCACGAGTGCGGGGACACGGGCGAGGCGACGACGCACCCCGTGCGTCACATGAGTCCCACGGAGCGACACCGATGGCCGAAAGACGCTTCGCAGTAGGGGTTCCCGCACCCGGGAAGGCGCATCAGATTCCTCTCATAATTGGACATTGCACATATAACTCCTAGCCACCCCAAGGTGGCCTTAACCCACCCCGCGCACCACGTGAAGGGCACCGAGGCCGCCGATTTTTACGACCTGTGTCCCGTACTCGGTTAACAACCCGGCCAACGATGAATAGAATCCTGATGTCGGCCATACTTCCCCACCTCAGACAAGAGGACGGCGATGTCGCGATTCACCTCCCCCGATTTCCTGAGGCAGGCGGGGACCCGGCGGGAGCACGCCAACCCCCCACCCGTCGTCGATCTGGCCCGGCCGAGTCTGGCCCGGCTGCACTCCTTCCACCTCAAGGGCAAGGACCACTTCGAGGTGGACCGCGACCTCGCCCTCGAAGCCGAACAGGTCGCCCCCGGTTTCCAGGACCTGGTCATGGGCGAGCGGGCGTTCCTCCAGCGTGCGGTGCGCCACCTCTCCGAGGACCTCGGAATCGACCAGTTCGTCCAGCTCGGCGCGGGTCTGCCCGCCCCCGGGGACCCCCACGAGATCGCGCCGGCGGCGAAGGTCGTCTACGTCACCGACGACCTCATGGTGCTGGCCCATCACCGGGCCCTGGTGCGCGACGACCGGACCATCGCCGTGGAGGGCCACCTCACCCGGCCCCACGCCCTGAGCACCGACCCCGCCATCGGCGGCTTCCTCGACCCGGACCGGCCCGTGGGCCTGCTCCTGGCCGGCACCCTCTCGCACGTGGGCACCGTCGACAACCCGACCGAGCACCTGACCGCCCTGCGCGGGCTGCTGCCCGCGGGCAGCCACGCCGTGGTCAGCCACTACCACCGCCCCGAGTCGGCGGTCTACCCCAAGGACGCCAACCGCGCCGAGCAGTTGCAGCGGGTGTTCCGCACCCGCCTGAACTCGGGCTACTGGCGCTCGCGCGAGGAGATCCTCGCCCTCCTGGCCGACTGGGAGGTCCTCAGTCCCGGACTCATCGAGGTGCAGCGCTGGCGGACCCTGCCGGTCGCCCCGCCGGTGCCGGGCAGCTACCAGATGCCCCAGCGCAACCGCCGCCTGCTGGTGGGCGCCCTCGCCCGGGTCTGACCCGGCCCTCCGCGCGCCCGGGCCCCCGGCCCGGAGCCGCGGGCCCTCGAACGCCCCCACCCCCCACACGACGAAAGGGCCCCTCCCCGATGGGGAGGAACCCTCGTCCTGATCTGCTCCCGCGATTGGACTCGAACCAATAACCTGCCGGTTAACAGCCGGCTGCTCTGCCAATTGAGCTACGCGGGATCGCGTTCGCGCCGGGCCCGCCGGGCCTCGGCTTCGGGAACATCCTAGCGTCCGGACCCGGAGGACCGCGACCGGTTTTTCCCTGGCTCCCGCGATTGGACTCGAACCAATAACCTGCCGGTTAACAGCCGGCTGCTCTGCCAATTGAGCTACGCGGGATCATGTTCGCGCCGGGCCCGGTGGGCTGTGGCGACACCAATAGACTAGCGCTCTTCCGGAGTGCTCGTGACCGGTGTCGCCCGTGTGGGCACCACCGCGACAGGGTAACGTGCGAGACACGGAACACGACCCGTCTCCGAGGCATGAAGAGGTACCCATGCGCTACCGGATCACGTTCGCCGCCGGACTGGCCATCGGCTACGTCCTGGGCGCCAAGGCGGGCAGGGCCCGCTACGAACAGATCACCCGCTCCGCCCGCAAGGTCGCCGACAGCCCCGTCGTCCAGGAGGTCGCCGGCCTGGTGGGGGCCCAGGTGAGCAACGCGGGCCGCACCGTGTACGACAAGACCGTCTCCAAGATGCCCATCAGCTCCGTGCGCGACTTCCTCGCCCGGCCCACCGACGAGGAGATCGACCTCGTCGAGTGGGAGACCGTCAACGGCGACGGTGCCGACGCGCGGCGCAACGGGGCGGGCGGGCACAACGGCACCACAGGTCGCCCATGAGCCCACTGGGCCGGCGTGCGCCGGCCTCCGTGCGTTCCCGGCTGGGGAGGGGCGAGCGCGTGCTGGCGCACGCGCCCGTCGCCGCCCCGGCCGGGGACGAGGCGGCGCTGGTGGCCACCACCGACGCGCTGTACCTGCCCGACGGCCGTGCCGTGCCGTGGCGGGACATCGACCGGGCCCGGTGGTCGACCGAGGCGCTGACCTTCATCGAGGAGGGCGCCGGGGAGCGGACGGTGGCGTTGCGTTCGGGACCGGCGGCGGTCGACTACCGCCGATTGGCCGAGGCCGTCTCCGAACGGGTCACCGCCACCATTCTGGTCAATCGCTTCGTGCCCTTCCCCCGACCGGATTCCACCACGGGCTTTCGCCTGGTGGCCCGCCGAGATCCCGGTGGGACCGAGATCTCCTGGCGGATCCACCTGGGCGAAGGCGTCGACGAACTGGACCCCCGCCTGTCCGACGCGGTGTCCCGGGCCCTGGAGCTGCTCCACGACCAGATGGGCGTCTGACTCACGCCTGCCGGGCGTCCAGCCCCCTGGCGAGGAGTTCGGCCAGGTGCAGCGGGCGACGCCCGGTGCCCTGGAGGACCTGCGTACGGCAGCTGTAGCCGTCGGCGAGCACCAGGGTGTCGGCGTCGGCGGCGCGCACCCGGGGCAGCAGGTCGCGTTCGCCGATGGCCGTGGAGACCTCGTAGTGCCCTTCGGTGAATCCGAAGTCACCGGCCAGCCCGCAGCACCCCGAGTCCAGGACCTCGCCCTCCACCCCCGCCCGGGCGATGAGTTCGCGGTCGGCGTCGAAACCCAGTACCGCGTGCTGATGGCAGTGCACCTGGGCCAGGGCCGCCGCCGGCACCCGGGGCGGCCGCCAGTTCGGGGCGCGCTCCAGCAGGAACCCCGCCAGGGTGCGCACCGAGGCGGCGACCCGTTCGCTCTCCGGTCCCGGCACCAGTTCCACCAGGTCGTGGCGGAGCGCCGCGGTACAGCTCGGTTCGAGCCCCACCACCGGCAGCCCCGCGTCCACCAGCGGGAGCAGGGCCCGCAGGGCACGGCGCATCACGGTGCGGGCCACCCCGAGCTGGCCGGTGGAGACCCAGGTCAACCCGCAGCACACCGGCCCCCGGGGCAGGACCACCGTGAACCCGGCGTCCTCCAGCACCCGCACCGCCGCCGCCGGGATCCGCGGGTCCATGTGCTCGCCGAAGGTGTCGGGCCACAGCACCACGCGCGGCCCGTCCGATCGGGCCCGGCCCCGGGCGACGCGCCGCCGGAAGGCACGGGTGAACGTGGTGCGGGCGAACTCGGGGAGGTCGCGGCGGGCGGCCACCCCCGCGACCCGTTTGGCCAGGCGGGAGACGCCCGGCAGACGCAGTGTCCGGTCGACCTCGGCCGGCGCCAGCGCGGCCAGGCGGGCCCACACCGGCAGCCAACCCATCGAGTAGTGCGCCGCCGGCCGCGCCCGTCCCCGGTAGTGCCGGTGCAGGAACTCCGCCTTGTAGGCGGCCATGTCCACGTTGACCGGGCAGTCGCTCAGACACCCCTTGCACGACAGGCACAGGTCCAGGCTCTCGCGCACCTCCTCCGAGTCCCAGCCGTCCGTGATGACCTCGCCCGCGGCCATCTCGAACAGCAGGTGGGCCCGCCCCCGGGTGGAGTGCCGTTCCTCGCGGGTGACCTGGTAGCTGGGGCACATGACGCCCGGCCCGTCGTGGCGGCGGCACTTGCCCACCCCCGAACAGCGGCGCAGCGCCCGGGCCGGGTCTCCCCGGTCCTCCCGATAGGCCAGGGTCGCCTCGTCCAGCAGGGGCAGGGGGCGGGCCGCCAACCGGACGTCGGCGTCCACGGGGCGGGGGTCGACGATGACCCCGGGGTTCATGAGCCCCTCGGGGTCGAAGATCCGCTTGAACTCCCCGAAGGCCCGCACCAGCCCGGGCGGGTACATGCGGGAGAGCAGCGCCGAACGGGCCCGGCCGTCGCCGTGCTCCCCCGACAGGGAGCCACCGTGCCGCACGACCAGATCGGCGGCCTCCTCCAGGAACCCGCGGTAGGCGACGCGGCCGACCTCGGTGGTGAGCTCGAAGTCGATGCGCACGTGCAGGCAGCCGTCACCGAAGTGGCCGTAGACCACCCCGAAGCGGCCGTGCCGTTCCATGAGGTCGTCGAAGTCGCGCAGGTAGGCGCCGAGGTTCTCCGGGGGCACCGCGGCGTCCTCCCATCCCGACCATGCGTCCTCGCCGGCCGGGGTGCGCTGGGTGAGTCCGGCCCCCTCCTCGCGGATGCGCCACAGGGCACGCCGGTGGGCGGGGTCGGACACCACGAGGGAGTCGGCGGGCCGCGAGGCCGGAGGCAGGGCGTCGAGCATCCGCCGGGCGGCCGACACCGCTTCGCCGGGGTCGGTCCCGGCCATCTCCACCAGCAGCCACGCACCGCCCGCCGGCAGGGCCACCCGGGTCCCGCCCGGCCGACCGTCCAGTGCGGCGACCATGCGGTCGTTGATGCCCTCGACGGTGAGCGGGGCGTGTCCGAGCAGATCGGGGACGGCGTCGGCGGCGGCCGGGGCGTCGGGGTAACCCAGGACGGCCAGCGCCCGCGCCGGCGGCGTCTCCACCAGGCGGACCGTGGCGCGCAGGACGAACGCGCACGTGCCCTCGGTGCCGACGAGGGCGGCGGCGACGTTGCGGCCCTTCTCCGGCAGCAGTCGGTCCAGTGAGTAGCCGGAGACCCGGCGGCGGAACTCCGGCATGGCGGTGCGCAGTTCGGCGCGGTGCGCGTCGACGAGGCGGGCCAACGCGCGGTGGACCTCCCCCTCCCGTCCGGGGCGGCGGCCCAGGGCCTCGCACTCCTCGGCGGTGTGGGCGGAACCGACGGTCATCCGGGTGCCGTCGGCGAGCAGTACCTCCAGGGAGACGATGTTGTCGGCGGTGGTGCCCCAGGCCACCGAGTGGGATCCGCAGGCGTTGTTGCCGACCATGCCGCCGATCGTGCACCGGCTGTGGGTGGAGGGATCGGGGGCGAAGGTCAGACCGTGGTCGGCGGTGGCCGCCCGCAGGTCGTCCAGGACGACGCCGGGTTGGACGGTGGCGGTGCGGGCGACGGGGTCGACGTGCTCGATGGCGCACAGGTGGCGGGAGGTGTCGATGACCACGCCGGGGCCGATGGCGTTGCCCGCGATGGAGGTGCCGCCGCCGCGGGGGGTGACGGGGACGCCGTGGTCGGCGCAGACGCGGACGGCCGCCGCGCAGTCCTCGATCGTGGCGGGCAGGACCACCGCGAGCGGGACCACGCGGTAGTTGGAGGCGTCGGAGGTGTACAGGGCCCGGGTGCCGGGATCGAAGGCGACGGTGCCGTGGACCGCCTCCGTGAGGTCCCGGCGCAGGGCGTCGATGTCGGGGGCGCGGTGCGGGTCGGCGGTTGCGGGCGGAGTGCGATGCGGGTCGGCCATGGCGCCCAGGGTGGACCCGCCCGAACGAGCGCGCAACCACGCCGCGCCGCGTGCCCGCTCAGTCGAGGGAGTCGTCCATGGCGCGCACCAGGTCGCCGGTGGGATCCATGTCGAGGTTCCACACCATGAGGCCGCCCAGCCCTCGGCCCAGCACGTAGTCGCCCTTGATCGCGATGACGTCGGGGTCGTCGTAGGTCCACCACTGGTCGCCGACCCGCACCGAGAACGCGCCCGCCTCCTCGTCCAGGAAGCGTTCGCCGTCCAGGGCCTCCAGGTCGGAGAAGGCCATGGTGGGGCCGTCATAGGCGTCGTCCGCGGGCAGGGCGGGGCGGCCCAGGCCGTGGTCGACGTCGTCCACGCCCTGCCAGCCGCGCCCGAAGGCCGGGATGCCCAGGACGAGCTTCTCGGACGGGGCGCCCAGGTCGACGAACCGGGACACGGCCGCGTCGACGCTGTTGGCGTCGGGGTCCTGTGCGGGCGGGTAGAGGTTGGAGTGGTAGGCGGTCTCGGTGTTCCAGGGTCCGGAGAAGTCGTAGCCCTGCACGGTGGCGAAGTCGAGGTGCTCGAAGATCTCCACCTCGTAGGCGGCCGCCTGGTCCGGGGAGCCCGACAGCGACGCCGAGAGCGTGTAGTCCCTGCCGGTCTCGGCCGCCAGGGCGTCCAGTTGGCGGCGGAACTCCACGACCAGCAGGGTGAAGTTGGCCGCGTCGTCGGGGTGTTCGACGTTGTCGGGGCGACCACCGCCGCCGGGCCACTCCCAGTCCAGGTCGATGCCGTCGAAGACGCCCGCGGCGGCGCCCTCCCCGCCCTGGGGTTCGTCCTCGCGCACCGGCAGGTCGCCGCGCAGCCACAGGTCGACGCAGGAGGCCACGAACTCCCGGCGGGACTCCTCGGTGCGGGCCGCCGTGGAGAAGTGGCGCGACCAGTTCCATCCGCCCAGGGACAGGCTGGCCCTCAGGTCCGGGTGCTCCTGTTGGAGCAGCCGCAGCTGGTGGAGGCTGCCGGCGAGCTCCTGCCTGTAGTCGTCCGGCTCACCACTGACGCTCTCGTCCGCGTCGTAGCGGCGCTGGTACAGCTCCCAGGCCTGGTCGTGGCCGCCGGGGACGTGGCATCGACCCTCGGAGGAGACGTCGCCGAAGGCCCACATGAGCCGGTCCAGACGGGCGGGGGCACCGCTGTCCGCCAGGTTCTTGATGGTGAAGTCGCGGTTGGCCACGTTCCAGTCGGCGAAGTAGCCGATCCGCTGGGGTCGGTTCCCGGACGCTGCCACGAAGACCCCCGTGATCAGTACTCCCGCGGTGAGGACCGCGCCCAGGGCGAGCAGCGGACGTCGGCCGGAGAAGGTGGCACCGGTGCTCGTCGGTGGTGTGGCGTTCACCCTTCGACCGTAGGGCCTCCGGGTCACGAAACCCGCCCGGTCGCGCCATCGCGGCCACATCAGGCCGTTCGGTCGGCGCGGGGAACCCCTGTATCGCCCCATCCGTTGGAGCGATGGTCGGCACCCCCGGGGTCACCGGAGGCCGACGGAGGGGCCGTCCTGCGGAAACGACGTCCGAGGCCGCGGGCGGCCCGTCCAGGGCCGCGAGGGGGCCGGAGCGGGACGCGGGTCGGGACACCGCTCAGAGGAAGTCCCGCAGGGTGCCGGCGCGCGAGGGGTGGCGGAGTTTGGCCAGGGTCTTGGCCTCGATCTGGCGGATGCGCTCGCGTGTCACCCCGAATTCGCGGCCGACCTCCTCCAGGGTGCGGGGGTACCCGTCGGCCATGCCGAAGCGCAGTCGCAGGATGCGCTGTTCGCGCTCGGACAGGTCGCCCAGGATGTGACGCAGGTGCTCCTGGAGGAGGGTGAAGGCCGCCGCCTCCACGGGAACGACCGCGTCGGAGTCCTCGATGAAGTCCCCGAAGTCGGACTCCTCCTCGCCGATGGGCGTCTGCAACGAGACGGGTTCACGGGCCATCCGCTGGATCTCCAGGACGCGTTCTCCGCCGAAACCGGCGGCCGAGGAGATCTCCTCGATGTTGGGTTCGCGGCCCAGTTGCTGATGCAGTTGGTGTTGGACCCGGACGAGTTTGTTGATGGTCTCGACCATGTGCACCGGAATGCGGATCGTGCGGGCCTGGTCGGCGATCGCCCGGGTGATCGCCTGACGAATCCACCACGTGGCATAGGTGGAGAATTTGAACCCCTTGGCGTAATCGAACTTCTCCACCGCTCGAATGAGTCCGAGGTTGCCTTCCTGGATGAGGTCGAGAAAAAGCAGACCGCGTCCCATATAGCGTTTGGCGATCGACACCACCAACCGGAGGTTCGCCTCTATGAGTGCCCGCTTGGCCTTTTCGCCCTGTTCCATGAGCGTGTCGAGTTCCTGCCTCGAACGCACCCCTTCGACCGGTTCGCATCTGCGCGCGTACAGACCCGCCTCGATCGCCTTGGCCAGTTCCACCTCCTCCTCGGCGGTGAGCAGGGGGACCCGGCCGATCTCGCGCAGGTAGAGCCGGACCAGGTCCGAGCCCGAACGCCGTCCCCCGTCGGGGACCAGGGGGGCGTCCTCGGGATCGGACACCTCCACACCGACGCGGGCCAGGAGGGCGACCGCCTCGTCCAGGAGGTCGGGGGGCGCGTCCAGGCGCTCCAGCGCCGAGGCCACCTCGCCGCGACTGACCGTGCCCCGACCGGCGTCGGGGAGCAGCCGCACCACCTGACGAATGGGCGGAATTTCATTGGTCACAACCGTGGGAGCCACTCCACCATTGTGCACTTCCACACGCCGCCATAGGGAGGAGCATTATTGTCACCTTCGTGCTACATGCCTCCGGCGAACTCCTCTTGAAGGGCGCGTTTCTGCTGTTGGAGGGCCATGAGCTCGGTCAGCAACCGCTGTTGCTCCTCGACCTGATCGGTGCCGCCCAGGCGGGACAACTCCGATCTCAGGTTTGACTCGCGCCGGTTGATGGAATGAGTTCTGACTGTGCCCAGTATTTGTCGGGCGGAATGTCCGTCGAGTTCTCCATAGAACTCCAGTTGTTCCACCGCCAAACGGGTCAGGAAATCGCGCTGCGCCTCGGTGGGCGCGGCGTCGCGCAGGTGCCCGGCCCAGGACGCGGGGTCCCGGACGGCGGAGACCCCGCCGAGCCCGGCGATGAGCGTGAGCATCGCCCTGTGCTGGGGAACGGTGAAGTCGTCGGCGGTGAACGCGTCGAAGCCGACGGCCAGCGCGGGGAACTGGACGGCGATCTTCAGCGCCTGTCGCTCCCGCTGCACCGAGGGGTCGCGCAGGTCGTAGGGGGCCTCCCGGGCATCGGGTGTGGGGGTGGGCCCCGGTCCGACCGGGGCCGGACGGCCGCCCTGCCCCCCCTGGCCGCTTCCCCGCCGTATGTGCCGGTTGACCCGGTCGAGCACGAACGACTCGTCGAGGATGCCCAGCCAGCGGTCCAGGTTGGTGCCGTAGAGCTTGCGCACACCGTGGTTGCGGATACTCGCCACCACCGGAGCGGCGGCGTCCAGGGCGGCGATGCGCCCCTCGGGGGCGGACAGGTCGTAGCCCTCGATGACCTTGCGGACCATGAACTCGTACAGCGGCACCGGGTGGTCGACCAGGTCGACCACGGCCTGGTCGCCCCGTTGGAGGCGCAGGTCGCACGGGTCCAGGCCGTCGGGCTGTACCGCGACGAACGTCTCGGAGGCGAACCCGTGCTCCTCGGCGAAGGCGCGCACCGCGGCCTTCTGTCCGGCGGCGTCGCCGTCGAAGGTGAAGATCACCCGTCCGTCCTGGTTGGTGCGGCCGAGCAGCAGGCGGCGCAGGATCTTGAGGTGGTCCTCGCCGAACGAGGTGCCGCAGGTGGCCACGGCGGTGGTCACCCCGGCCAGGTGGCAGGCCATGACGTCGGTGTAGCCCTCGACGATGACCGCCTGACCCTTCTGGGAGATATCCCGTTTGGCCAGGTCCAAGCCGTACAACAGGCGGCTCTTGTGGAAGATGGGACTCTCGGGGGAGTTGAGGTACTTGGGGCCGTCCTCGCTCGGATCCAACTTGCGGGCGCCGAACCCGACCACCTCCCCGGTGACCTCGCGCACCGGCCACAGCAACCGGTTGCGGAACCGGTCGTAGGCTCCGCGCCGTCCCTGGCTGGCCAGTCCCCCGGCGATGAGCTCGGCATCGGTGAAGCCCTTGCGGCGCAGGTGGGAGGTGAGGTTCTCCCACCCGGCGGGGGCGTAGCCCAGGCCGAAGTGCTCGGCGTGGGCCCGTGTGAACCCGCGCTCGGTCAGGAAGCGGCGGGCCTCCACCGCCCCCGGGGAGAGCAACCGCTCGGCGTAGAACTCGGCGGCGGCCCGGTGCGCGTCCAGCATGCGCTGCCGTTTTCCCTCGTCGCGTCGGGTGGAGCGGCCGCCGCTCTCCTCGTAGCGCAGCGTCACGCCGAGCTGGCGGGCCAGGGACTCGACCGCCTCGGCGAACGCCAACCCCTCGATCTTCTGCACGAAGGAGATGGCGTCCCCGCCCTCACCACAACCGAAACAATAGTAGAGGTTCTTGGCGGGGGTGACGTTGAAGGAGGGGGACTTCTCGTCGTGGAAGGGGCACAGACCCTTCAGCGAGCCGCCTCCGGCGTTGCGGAGCTGGAGGTACTCGCCGATCACGTCCGCGATGGGGGTGCGCTCTCGCACCAGGGCGATGTCTTCGTCTTTGATCCGGCCTGCCACGGTTCTCAGGGTAGTTCTCCCGGGGGGACGGTCCGGTCGTCGTCCACGGGGCGGGGGTTCCCGTGGCGGTCACCGGGGGTCCACCTTCCCTTGGGGCGGGGGTCGCCCTCAAGGGGAAGCGTGGGAGATCCCCCCTTTTTCGCGCGCCGAGGAGGAGTCTCACGGTGAGCCCCATCCCCCTCCCACCCGGACCACGACAGCGGCTGTTGCTCGGCGCCGCCTGCGCGGTCGTGGTGGCCCTGATCATCGCCATCGGGGCCGCGCTGGTCGACCGCTGGGGCGGCGGCCTCGTGGTGGTCGACGGTGTCGTCGGTTCCGAGAAGGTCGACTTCTTCCGGGACGAGCGGGTCGTGGCCCGTTTCGCCGAACTCGGCTACGAGGTGAACGTGCGACCGCGCGGGTCGCGGTTGATGGCCCAGGACGTGGACGAGGCCGATTTCGTCTCCCCCGGTTCGGACATCGTCGCCGATCACATCCAGGAGGTCCACGGGATCTCCACCGAGTACCGGATGTTCAGCACACCGATGGTGGTGCTCTCCTACGAACCCCTGGCGGAGGCGCTGCGCGAGGCCGGGGTCGCCCGCCGGGCCGAGGACGGCACCTGGTCGTTCGATCTGGCCGCGTACCTGGAGCTGACCGAGGAGCGCACCCGCTGGCGGGACCTGCCCGGGGACTCGGTGGGCTCGGGAAACCGCAACGAGGTGCTGGTGCGCACCACCGACCCGCGTACGTCCAACTCGGCCGGGATGTACGCGGCCGTGCTGTCCTACCTGCTCAACGACGAGGAGGTGGTCCCTCCGGGCGGGCCGGACCAGGAGATCGTCGACCGGCTGGCCGGGCTGTTCCTGGCCCAGGGGCAACCGCCCGAGTCCTCCCAACAGCCCTTCGAGCAGTTCCGGGACCTGGGACCCGGGCACACGCCACTGCTGTGGGCCTACGAGGCGCAGTACGTGCACGCCGTGGTGAACGGCCCGGTGCCGCCCGACGACGTGGTCCTGCTCTACCCCGAACCGACCGTGTACTCGGCGCACACCCTGGTCCCCCTGAACGAGAGGGGCGACGCGATCGGCGCCCTGTTGGCGGACGATCCCGGGTTGCGGTCGTCGGCGACCCTGCACGGATTCCGCGCCGAGGGCGGGAGCGCCTTCGAGGAACTGGTCGCCGAGCACGACCTGCCGGTGCGCATCCGGGTCGACGACGTGGTGAACACCCCCACCCATGAGGCCTTGGAGGCCCTGCTGAGCGGCATCGAGGACGCCTACACCGACAACGGCATGCGCCCGCCGGCGGCCGAGGAGCGCCGACCGGCGCGCGACATGACCGGGGGTGGCTCGGAGTGAGGCGGGCGATGTGCGCCACCGCGTTGGCGGTGGCCCTGGCGGTGTCCGGTTGCGATGGGACCGAGGAGCGGGCGACCCTGCGGGTGCTGGCGGGCAGCGAGCTGGTCGACATGGAGCCGTTGCTGACGGAGGCGGCGGAACGGACCGGGGTGACGGTGGAGATGGAGTACACCGGGACCCTGGACGGCCTGGCGCGGATCGCGTCGGGCGACGGCGGGGATTTCGACGCGGTCTGGTTCGCCTCCAACCGGTACCTCCACCTGCACGACGACGGTCGTGAGCGGGTGCGCACGGAGACCTCGATCATGCTCTCCCCCGTGGTGCTCGGGGTGCGCGGGTCGCGCGCCGACGACCTGGGGTGGGCCGAGGGCACCGAGGTGACGTGGTCGGACGTGGCCGACGCGGTGCGGGACGCGGAGTTCACCTACGGGATGACCAACCCCGGCGCCTCGAACTCGGGCTTCTCCGCGTTGATCGGGGTGGCGTCGGCGTTGGCCGACAGCGGGAGCGCCCTGACCGACGAGGACGTGGAGCGGGTCGGTCCGGAGTTGGCGGAGTTCTTCAAGGGCCAGGAGCTGACGGCGGGGTCGTCGGGGTGGTTGGCGGACGCCTTCACCGCGCGCTCCGCCGACGAACGGCCGGTGGACGCGCTCATCAACTACGAGTCGGTGCTGCTGTCGTTGAACCGGGACGACGCGGGGCTGCGGCTGATCCATCCGGCGGACGGTGTGATCACCGCCGATTACCCGTTGACCCTGTTGACCGATCCCTCGGAGCAGGCGGCGCGGGGATACGACCTGTTGACGGCCGACCTGTTGACGGAGGACGTCCAACGCGACATCGCGGAGCGGACGCTGCGCCGTCCGGTCGTGGCCGAGGCGGCCGTCGCGGAGTCGCCGTCGTTGGTGGAGCTGCCCTTCCCCGCGCACCGCGACGTGGTGGACGGCCTGGTCTCCGACTACTTCAGCGAGCTGCGCCGGCCGGCGCGCACGGTGTACGTGCTGGACGTGTCGGGGTCGATGAAGGGCGATCGGCTGTCGGAGTTGCAGCTCGCGCTGAGCGCGCTGACCGGGGTCGACGGGGGGTCGTTGGAGCGGCGGATGCAGGCCTTCCAGGAGCGCGAGGAGATCACGCTGCTGCCGTTCTCCACCGAACCGGGCGAACCGGAGACGTTCGTGGTGGAGCCGGGTTCGATCGACGACTCGCTGCGGGAGCTGTCGGAGTCCGTGAACGCGCTGGAGGCGCAGGGGGACACGGCGGCCTACGACGCGGTGTGGGCGGCCTACGAGTTGGTCGAAGAGGCCCCGAAGGACGACCATCTGACGTCGATCGTGCTGATGACCGACGGTGTGGTGACCAGCGGCATGGGCCCGACCCCGTTCACGGAGAACCTGGGGACGCTGTCACCGGAGGCGGCGCGGGTTCCGGTGTTCACGGTGCTGTTCGGGGAGTCCGACGAGGGCGAGATGGCGCGGTTGTCGGAACTGACCGGCGGGCGGGTGTTCGACGCCCGTGAGCAGAGCCTGGAGGAGGTGTTCCGGGAGATCCGCGGTTACCAGTGACCGGTGCTGGCGCGTGTCCGCGGGGCCGTGGCGGGAACGGTGGTGTCCGTCCCCTCACGGCCCTCCACCATGTCCAGGAGGACGCGGGCGGCCCGCTCCCCCACGGCGCGGGGGCCGGTGTCGACGGTGGTGAGGGCGGGGGCGAGGTGCGTCGATTCGGGGCGGTCGCCGATCCCGGCGACCGCGATCCGGTCGGGGACGTGCAGGCCCGCGTCGGCGAGGGCGTGGAACAGTCCGGGGGCGAGGGTGTCGTCGGCGGCCAGGACGGCGGTGATCGGTTCCCCGGCCGCGTGCCGATCGGCCAGGGCGCGGCCGGCGGCGTGGCCGGTGTCGGGGCCGGTGCCGCCCGGTACGGGTTCCGGGGCGTCGATCCCGGCCTCGGCCAGGGCGGCGCGCCAGCCGGCGGCGCGTTCGGCGGCGGTGTGCGATCCGGGCGGTCCGGTGACGTGGTGCACGGTGCGGTGGCCCCGGTCGAGCAGGTGATGGGTGAGCGCGCGGGCGGCGCCTCGGTGGTCGGCGCCCACCGAGGGGCCCAGGGGGTGTGAGGGGCCTTCGACGATGACCGTCGGCGGCGGTGCGGGCAGGGCGCCCAGGGTGGCGAGCAGGGAGGACGTCGGGGCGACGGCCAGGTGGCCGTCGACGGCCCGGTCCAGGAGCCGGTCGACCCCGGTGGGATCGTCGGGGTCGACCACGGTGATCAGGAGGGTGCGGCCGGCGGCGCGCACGGCCGCCTCGATCCCGGACAGGAGGCGATCGGTGTCGATGTCGGAGGTCGTGAAGGCGCCGATGAGACCGCTGCGGTGGGTGACCAGGGCGCGGGCGGTGGCGTTGCGCCGGTATCCGAGGCTGGTGATGGCGGCGCGGACCCGGGCGGCGGTCTCGGGCCGGACGCCGGGATGACCGTTGACCACACGGGAGACCGTCTGGTGGGAGACCCCGGCCAGACGCGCGACGTCGACCATGCCGGGGGTACCGCTGCGTACGGGCAAGGGGCTGCGCACTCTCCTCCGGTCGCCGTCGCGTCGGGGCGCCCCGGAGACGGGTGCCCGCGATCGGCCGTGCAGAGCAGTGTGCGCAGTGTCCGGTGACCGCGTCAAGGGCCCTTGCCGGGTCCGGTTCAGGTGGTCAGGCGCTCGTGCAGGGCGATGGCGGAGGTGTCGGTCAGCGAGGCCACCTGGTCGATGACGGCGCGCAGGGCGGTCGCGTCGTCGGAGGCGATCGTGAAGGCGTCGCGGAACTGGGGGTCCAGGGCCTCGGGCGCGTTCTTCCAGAGGGCGCCGACGAGTTCGGTGATGAGCAGGCGTTCGCGGGCCTGGTAGGCCAGGGCCTCCTCCCGGCCCATGACGAAGTGCGCGGCGACGGACTTGAGCAGGGCGCATTCGAGCAGGGTGCGGCGGGGCACGATGAGGGAGGCGCCGTAGCGGGTGAGGCGGCCGGGGCCGTGGGCGGCGCGGGTGGCGTGTTCGGCGGCCCGGCAGAACCGGCCGATGAGTTGGCTGGTGAGGTTCTTGAGGGCGGCCAGGGAGGCGAGGTCGCCGGTGAACTCGGCGGGCCAGACGGGCGCGGCGAGCAGGTCGGTGTAGACCTGTTCGAGTTCGGCGGGGTCGGCGTCGCAGTAGCGGGCGGAGGCGATGCGCACGACCTCATCGCGTTCGACGGGGCTGCGCAGCGCGGACATGCCGACGAGGCCGGCGTGCAGTGCGTCCTCGACGTCGTGGACGGAGTAGGCGACGTCGTCGGCCCAGTCCATCACCTGGGCCTCGAAGCAGGTGTGGCCGACGGGGGCTCCTCGGCGCAGCCACTCGAAGACCTCGACGTCGTCGGGGTAGCAGTTGAACTTGTGGGTGTCGCCGCCCTCGCCCCGGCGCCAGGGGTACTTGACGGTGGCGTCGAGGGTGGCGCGGGTGAGGTTGAGCCCGGCGCTGCGCCCCTCGGGGTCGATGACCTTGCCCTCCAGGCGGACGAGCAGGCGCAGGCTCTGGGCGTTGCCCTCGAAGCCGCCGCAGTCGGCGGCGGACTCGTCCAGGGCCCGTTCCCCGTTGTGGCCGAAGGGCGGGTGGCCCAGGTCGTGGGAGAGGCAGGCGGCCTCGACGAGGTCGGGGTCGCAGCCCAGGGAGTTGCCCAGTTCGCGGCCGATCTGGGCGCACTCCAGGGAGTGGGTGAGGCGGGTGCGGGGGAAGTCGCTGACGCCGGGCCGGACCACCTGGGTCTTGGCGGCGAGGCGGCGCAGGGCGGAGCTGTGCAGGACCCGGGCGCGGTCGCGTTCGAAGGGACCGCGGGCCCGGTTCTTGCGTTTCTCCCGCGCCCATCGTTCGGTGTCGTGCAGGGTGTAGCCGGAGACGGCGCTCTCGGCGCCCGCGGTGCTGTCCATAGGTCTGCGAGCCTACTTCCCGACAGGGACGGAACGCGCCATCGGCCCTGTTCAGGCCGCATTGACGCGGATGTCGCTGCTGTCGTTGAAAATCCAGTAGTACCAGAGCGAGGCGGTCTCCCTGGTGATGTACCAGAGCTGGGTGCGGCGTTCGATGACGGCGGGCCCCGAGCGCGACGGCGAGGTGCCCGAGTCGATGCCGTGGTCGGAGGCCATGACCTTGGACCGCAGGCTGTGCCAGGGGTCGGAGACGAGGGTGGCGTCGTCCCAGCCGTTGTCGTCGAAGACGAGGGAGACGGCCCGGATGCTCTGGAGGGTGTCGCTGCCCTCCTCCACCGCGATGATCCGGTCGGCGGGGATCCCCACCTCGACGAGCCAGTTACGGCCGGCGGCGGCCTCGGTGAAGTTGTCGCCGGGCTGTTTGCCGCCGACGGTGACGATCATGGGGGCCACCCCGTCGAGGTAGAGGACCTGGGCGTGGCGCAGACGGGCCTCGAAGACGGGTGAGGGGACGCCGTTGTACTGGCTGGCGCCCAGCACGACGATGGCGTCGGTGGCGACGCGGTCGTCCTGTCGGGCGGTGTACCAGACCCATCCCCAGGTGGCGGGGGGCAGGGCCAGGGCGGTGACCAGGATCAGGGTGATGATCCAGCGCAGGCGGATACGGCGGCGCCCGCGGGGCCGGGGCGCGGGGCGCCGTCCGCGCGGAGGACGTGGACGGCGCGGGGGGCCGGGGTCGTCGGTGGAGGGCCGGCCGGTCGGACGGACGGCGTCGGCGGCGCGGGGCCGGTCGTGGACGAAGCGGCGGGTGGAGTCCGGGCCGCCCGGGGGCCCGGGGGTGGCGGATCCGCTGGTGGCGGGGTCCGTGAACAGGCCGTCGAAGGCCGGATCGTTCCGGTCGAACGCCCGGGTGCCGGCGGGGTCGTCGTCGGGGACGATCCCGCCGGGAAGGGGTCCGCGCGACAGGACGGTGGTCTCGTCGGTGTCGCCGCGCCGCGTCACGGTCGGGAGGTCGTCCCGGGACATGACACGGGTGGCGTCGTCCTCGGACGAGGCCGGAATCGAGGACGCGGCGTCGGGCGCGGGGTCCTCCCACGTCTCGTCGCCACGCCCGCCGTTCACCGTTCGCACCGGCGCACCTCCGCACTAGCTCTCTTCGGACCGGTGTAGATCACCCTTCGTGGGACGACCCTCGGGCGCCGCCGGTTCTCGATGACGGAGTCCTGGAACCGCCGGTGAGGCGTGCGCGGAGAGGAAGTACGGGGATCATACCGGCAATCAAGAATATATCACGAAAAGGTCACAGAAGTTTTTCGTGAGGGTGTCCGTCCCAGGGAAAGAGTGTAGAGGCGCGCAGGCGTGCCGCCGCCCGACCTTCGAAGGTCGGGCGGCGGCACCGGCCGGGCTCAGCCCGTCTGGTCGCCGGCGGCGCGTCCGGCCTCCAGCCGGGCGACCGGAACCCGGAACGGTGAGCAGGACACGTAGTCCAGGCCGACCTTGTGGAAGAAGTGCACCGAGGCCGGGTCGCCGCCGTGCTCGCCGCACACACCCAGCTTGATGCCGGGACGGGCGGTCCGCCCCTCCTCGACGGCGATCCGGATCAACCGGCCCACGCCGTCCACGTCCAGGGATTCGAACGGCGACACCCCGAACACGCCCTTCTCCAGGTAGGCGGAGAAGAAGGAGGCCTCCACGTCGTCCCGGGAGAACCCCCACACCGTCTGGGTGAGGTCGTTGGTCCCGAAGGAGAAGAACTCGGCGTGCTCGGCGATCTGACCGGCGGTCAGGGCCGCCCGGGGCAGCTCGATCATGGTCCCGACCGGGAAGTCCAGCTCCAGGCCGTGCTCCTCGCCGACCTCCCGCAGCACCCGCAGCGCGTCGTCGCGGATGATCTCCAGCTCCTGGACGGTGCCCACCAGCGGGATCATGATCTCCGGGCGGGGCCGACCGCCGGCACGGATCCGGTCGACGGCCGCTTGGGCGATGGCCCGGACCTGCATGGTGAACAGGCCGGGGACGACCAGTCCCAGGCGCACACCGCGCAGACCCAGCATCGGGTTCTGCTCGTGCAGCTTGTGGACGGCCTGGAGGACCCGCAGGTCGTTCTCGTGGCTCTCGCCACGGGCCTCGGCGACGGCCACGCGCACCGACAGCTCGGTGATGTCGGGCAGGAACTCGTGCAGCGGCGGGTCGAGCAGGCGCACCGTGACGGGCAGACCGTCCATGGCCTCCAGGATGCCGTTGAAGTCGGCGCGCTGGAGCGGCAGCAGGGCGCCCAGGGCCTCGGTCTGCTCGTCCTCGGTGTCGGCCAGGATGAGGCGTTCGACCAACTGGCGGCGGTCGCCGAGGAACATGTGCTCGGTGCGGCACAGGCCGATGCCCTGGGCGCCCATGCGGCGGGCGCGGGCGGCGTCCTCGGGGGTGTCGGCGTTGGCCCGCACCCGCATGCGTCGGGCGGCGTCCACGTAGTGCATGAGCCGGTCGACGGCGCGCACCAGGTCGTCCGCCTCGTCGGAGGCCGGGTCGATCTCGCCCTCGAAGTAGCGGACCACCGGGGAGTCCACGACGGGCACCTCACCGAGGAACACCTTGCCGCTGGTGCCGTCGATGGAGATGACGTCGCCCTCTTCGATGACCTCGCCGCCGGGCGCGGTCAGTCGCCGGTTCTTGGTGTCGACGTCGAGTTCCTCGGCGCCGCACACACAGGTCTTGCCCATGCCGCGGGCGACCACGGCGGCGTGCGAGGTCTTGCCTCCGCGGCTGGTGAGGATGCCCTCGGCGGCGATCATGCCCTCAAGGTCGTCGGGGTTGGTCTCCCGACGGCACAGGATGACCCGCTCGCCGCTGCGGGACCACTTGACGGCGGTGTAGGAGTCGAACACGGCCTTGCCGACGGCGGCGCCCGGAGAGGCGTTCATGCCCCGGCCCAGGAGGTGGACTCCGCCGGCGGCGACGGCCGTCTCGTCGAAGCGGGGGAACATCAGCTGGGCGAGCTGGTCTCCGGTGACCCGCTGGACCGCCTCGTCCAGGGTGATCATGCCCTGGTCGATGAGCTGGTCGGCGATGCGGAACGCGGCGGCGGCGGTGCGCTTGCCCACGCGGGTCTGGAGCATCCACAGCTTGCCGCGCTCGATCGTGAACTCGATGTCGCACAGGTCGCGGTAGTGGTTCTCCAGGGTCTCCATGATCCCCATGAGCCGTTCGTAGCTGTGGGGGTCGATGGTCTCCAGGTCGGCGAGGGGGACGGTGTTGCGGATGCCGGCGACGACGTCCTCACCCTGGGCGTTCTGGAGGTAGTCCCCGTAGACGCCCTGTTGGCCCGAGGCCGGGTCGCGGGTGAAGGCCACGCCGGTGCCGGAGTCCATGCCGAGGTTGCCGAAGACCATGGAGCAGACGTTGACGGCGGTACCGAGGTCGGCGGGGATGCGCTCCTGGCGGCGGTACAGGACGGCGCGGGGGGCGTTCCAGGAGTCGAAGACCGCCTTGACCGCCAGGATCATCTGCTCGCGGGGGTCGGTGGGGAAGGGGCGGCCGGTCCGCTCGTGGACGATGGCCTTGAAGCGGTCGACGAGGGCGCGGAAGTCGTCGGCGTCCAGGTCGAGGTCGTCGGTGACGCCCTTGGCCGCCTTGGCCTCGTCGATGGCGTCCTCGAACAGCTCGCCGTCGATGTCCTGGACGGTCCTGCCGAACATCTGGATGAGGCGACGGTAGGAGTCCCAGGCGAAGCGCTCGTCGCCGCCCTGGCGGGCCAGACCGACGACGGACTCGTCGTTGAGGCCGATGTTGAGGACGGTCTCCATCATGCCGGGCATGGAGAATCTGGCGCCCGAGCGCACGCTCACCAGAAGCGGGTCGTCGGGCTGGCCGAGTCGGCGACCCATGGCCTTTTCGAGTTCCTTGAGGTTCTCCTCGACCTCGGCCTCCAGGCCCGAGGGGAAGCCGCCGTTGGAGAGGTAGTGCCGGCAGGCCTCGGTGGTGATGGTGAAGCCCGGGGGAACGGGGAGACCGAGGTTGGTCATCTCGGCGAGGTTGGCCCCCTTACCGCCGAGGAGATCCTTCAGGCCCTTGTTGCCCTCGGTGAACTTGTAGACGTACTTGGCCACGGGGGTTCTCCCTCGTTCGCTCGACGACTCCCCTGTGGGGTCGACGCTGGTGCCCGGATGGGCGCGACTCTACCTACTTCCTGCACGCTCACCCTTCCATGAACCACCTTTTTAGGACATTTTCGCAGCTCATGGGCTTCAAAAAGGTCTAGACCAATGGTCCAGGAAGGGTACACGTACCCCTTGACCTCGAACGATGCGCGGGGAAGGACAAGGATGAGGGACGCCGCTGGTCACGGCACCCGGAAGGCACCATAGCGGGTTCTGATCGATCAGAACACCGGAGAGGACAGGAAATCGACCAATCGCACCCCACATCCCCAACAGAAAGGGTATTGTGCCACTCGACACACCACTACCAACAAGTAACCTACGGTCCCGTAGGTTAGGCTGCGGGCAGGGCCCGACACCGTGCCGGGCCCACGGGGCGAGAACAGCGCCGAAGGCTCGGTTGAGGGTGGCGGAGGGCGACGGGTGGGCGACAGGGACAGGGCGCGGGGAACCGGAGGCGCACAGGTGGACGAGGGCGAGGGCGAGGACACCCGATCGGTCCCCGAACGGGCGGCGTCCGCGGCGGAGGAGTTCGTCCAGTCGGTCAAACCCCGCCTGCGCGGTTGGCTGCATCTGGGCACCGCGCCGCTGGCGCTGGCGGCGGGGATCGTCCTGGTGGCCCTCTCCCCCACCGTGCCCGCCATGATCGCCGGAGCGGTCTACGCGCTCAGCTCGGTCCTGTTGTTCAGCACGTCGGCGATCTACCACGTGGGGCGTTGGTCGCCGAGGGCGCAGAAGGTACTGCGCCGCATGGACCACTCGAACATCTACCTCATCATCGCCGGCACCTACACGCCGTTCATCGTGCTGGTGCTGGAGGGGACCCTGCGCACCGCGATGCTCGCCCTCGTCTGGGGCGGCGCGATCGCCGGCGTCGCCTTCAAACTGCTGTGGCTGAACGCGCCGCGCTGGTTGTCCACGGCGCTGTACCTGGCGATCGGCTGGGTGGCGGTGTTGTTCATCCCCCAGCTCGTCGAGGGCACGCACCCGGCGGCGTGGATCCTCATCCTGGTCGGCGGTGTGCTCTACAGCGTCGGCGCGGTGGTCTACGGCTTGAAGTGGCCCGACCCGGCGCCGAAGTGGTTCGGCTTCCACGAGATCTTCCACTCGTTGACCATCGCCGCGTTCGTCTGCCACTACATCGCGGTCTCGTTCGTGAGCTACACCGCGGTCTAGGTGTACTGACCACAGAGGTTGAGTACAGCCCGGCAGTGATTTGACAGCAAGAGAGGGCCTCCGACATAGGTGTGGATTGTCTAGATCAACACCTGAAGTAAGTCAGGAGGCCCTCCGTGGCCCACACTACCCATGCCAACGCCCGTCTCACACCCGCCGGACGCCTGGCGTTGGCCCGCCGCGTGGTCGAAGACGGAGTCATCCCGGTGTGGCTGTCGACCGATGAGAACGCGGCGAGAGCCGTGCCGGGGCGTCGCGCGGCAGGGTGAGTATCCGCGGAACACGCCTTAGGCGGCCCGGCCGCGCGCCCCCGGGGAGACGACTCCCGGGGGCTTTCTCACGCCCTCTCTTCTAATGGGAAAACCCATTAGCTATGATGGCCGCATGGTCTCCATCTCGCATGAATCGCCGGTCGAGTCCGAGGCCCGCCTCCGGGCGGTGCTGCGCGCCACCGACATCGAACACCTCCCCGGGGTCTGGTGCTTCCGGCGCTTCACGGGAGCCCCGCCCGAGAAGGCCGTCGCCACGGTCAGGGACGCCGACGGGTGGTGCGCGCTCCTCCCCGCCGTGGAAGAGGTCCCCGAGCCGTTCGGCCTCACCCTGAGCACCTTCCCGCCCGGGATCGACAACAGCGGCTACGTCGGGTGGCTGTCGACGACCGTCAAGCGGCGGACCGGCAGCGGCGTGTTCGTCGTGTGCGGCGACAACCCCGCCCGCGGCGGAATCTTCGACTACCTCGGCTACCCCCTGGAGGCCGCCGAATCCGTCCGATCCTTGATCGACGACCTGCGCCGCCCCCCGGTCACGGACGGACTCGACCTCGACCTGCGCGTGTTCGAGGTGGCGGAGACCGCGCGGCCCGGCGCGGTCTCCTCCGGAACCCGCTTCGAGTTCCGCGAGCGGCGGGGCACCGTCGAGGCGGACTACACCGGTGGCGGCGTCGTTCGCGGGCTCCTCGTCGGGCGACGTGAACACGACCGCCTGACCGCCGCGTACTCCCAGGTCGACACCGAGGGCCGGGTACGGACCGGTACGGCCGTCATGAGCGTCACCCGAAGCCCCGACGGGCGGACGCTGCTCACCGGGGACCACACGTGGTCGGACGGGGCTTCGGGACGCACCGTGCTCCGTTCCGCCGGGAGGAGCCATGCGGGCTGAGCCTGTGGCCGTCGCGTTCGCCAACACCCGCTCGTCCGCCGGTCGCGACCGGATCGACCACCTGGACCTGTGGCGCGCCTGGTCCGGGGAACGGCCCGGCCTCCGGACCATCGGCCTGGCCGTGGACTCCGAGGGGCTGCGTCACCTTCGCGCGGTCCGGGACGAGGTGCAGGCGGTCCTGCGCGCCACGGCACTCGCCGCGCCCGCCGACGCGACCGCGCTCGGCCGGACCCTGGAGCTGGCCGGCGCCGCCTCCCCCCTCACCCTGCGCCGGCGGGACGACCGCTACGAGCTCGCCGTGACCGGGAACGGGTCCGCGGCGACGGCGGTCGCGCACCACCTGGCGCGCGCGGCGGTCGACCTCCTGGTGACCGGTCCCGCCCTCACGGCCTGTGCGGGGCAGGGGTGCCTCAAGGTCTTCACGGCGACCCGGGCGGCCCGCCGCTGGTGCGACGGCTCCGTCTGCGGCAACCGGGCGAGGGTCCGCGCTCACCACCAGCGACACTCGGGCTCCGCGCCCTAGGCGCGGTGACCGTGGAGGGCGGTGACACCCGCCCCACCCGACACGGGCGAGGGGGCTTCGGGGGGGAGCCCGACCCGAACGGGGCCGGGCTCCCCCGGAGCCGGGGAACACCCTCGTCAGGCGAAGCCGAACACCGGCGGGAACAGCAGCACGACCACCGCGGTCCACGCCGCGTAGACCGGCAGGTAGGCCGTCTGCCACCGCTCGACCTGCGCGAACGGGCGCCGCCCGCGCACGAAGCCCGCGAGCAGCCACGCCGACCACACCAGGTGCACCAGCAGCACCAGGTTCAGGCCCAGCGCCGCCGTCTTGTTGGCGGTGAAACCGAACTCGGCGATCCGGGTCAGCATCGCCGTCAGCGCGACCGCGTTCACCGCGAGCGCCGCCCCGACCAGCGCCAGCTGGAGCCAGTCGAAGACCCCGGGCGGGGCCAGCGGGTCGCGGGCCGAGATCGAGTACAGCAGCAGGAACAGGACCAGCACCAGGACCGCGTCCATCAGGATGAGCAGCTCTCGGTCCACGGTGGTCAGCGGGCCGTTGACCAGCAGCACCACCAGGTCGGCCACCAGCATCACGAGCGCCAGCGGGGTGAAGACCCGGGTCAGCACCGGCGCGATGTTCTCCACCACGCTCTTCTTGGCCTCCACCAGCCACGCGGCCACCAGCAGCACCCCGGGCAGGCCGAACGGCAGCAGCCAGTCCTCCAGGAACGGCTCGAAGTCGACGCCCACCAGGGAGAGCACGGCGGCGGTCAGGCCCAGCAGCACCATGGACCCCAGCTGGATCAGCACCAGGTACATGACGAACTCGCCGGTGAACCGCACGTAGTCCATGCGCCGCTCGTGGGAGCGCCAGCGCCCGCCCGCGTGCAGGACGCCCGCGAGCAGCCACAGCAGGACCGGCGCGTGCGTGAACGCGAGCACGGCGGTCATCCCGGGCGAGGGGAACACGTCCCCGGTGGTCGCGAACGGGTACAGGTCGACCGCCAGCAGCGGCACCGCCGCGACGGCCGCCGTCACCGCGCACACGCGCCAGGAGACGCGCCGCTTCCAGGCGAACCACCCGGCCAGGAACGGCAGGACCACGAAGGCGAGGTTGCGGATCAGCGTGGTCTCGTCGTCCACCAGGGAGAACAGCAGCTTGACCGCCACGCCCGCGGCGAGCGCGAACCCGATCATCACCCCGAGCTCGCGCCAGCGCTCCGCGCCGCCCGCATCGGCCTCGGGGACCAGGACCAGCTGCTTCCAGAGCCGGTGGGAGTGCTCGCGCGCGAACTCCCGCGACACCTCGTCCAGGTCGCCCATGCGCTTGACCGCGACGAGGAAGGCCTCCTCGCAGTCGAGGCCGCCCTCCTCCAGGTCGGCTATCTGTTCGCGCAGGTGGTCCTCCATCTCCTCCACGTCCGGGGCGGAGATGGCCCGGCGGCGGCGCACGAAGCCGCGCCACTGATCGATCTGCGCCTCCAGGACGTCCCCGCGCGCGGTGTCGGCCATCAGGCGATCCCCCCTGTCGTGGCGATCCCCGGGACCTGGGGGTGCGAGGCGACCTCCCATACCTGCTTGAGCGCGTCGGCGACGACGTTCCACTGCTTCTGTCGCTCGGCCAGCGCCTCGATCCCCGTCTGCGTGATCGCGTAGTGCTTGCGACGGCGGCCCGCGTCGGAGGTACGCCAGGACGCCCGGACGTGGCCGTTGCGCTCAAGGCGGTGCAACAGGGGGTAGAGCATCCCGTCCGTCCACTGCATCCGCCCACCGGAGAGCTCGTTGACGCGTTTGACGATGGCGTAACCGTAGGACTCGCCCTCGGCCAGGATGCCCAGGACGAGCGGCGTGGCCGACGCGGCGACCAGATCCTTGTCGATGTGCATGCGCACTTCCCATACCTAGTTCTGCTAGGGGTCGTAACCCTAGCAGAACTAGGTATGCAAGGACGGGGTGTCGGAGGGAGGGTCGGGCCCGAGGAACGACACCGGGGACGCGTCGTCGGCGATCGCGGATCCCGGCGTCACGATTCGCTTACGCGGTAGGACAAGCAATAACAAACAACCGCGTAACGCCCGTACCCGACCGCTAGGTTGAGGGCAGGCTCCGCCGGTCGTGTGCGATCGGGGGAGCCGAAGAGGCGGCCGGAGACCAATCCCCCCGGGTCCGGCCGTCTCGCCCCCTCATCTCCCGGGAGGCCCCTCGGGCGGAACCGTCGCTCCGGGGACGGACGCGCGCCCGCCACCTCACGGTCCTCGGCCGGGTGTGCCGCCCCGGGGCCGGGGCGGCCTTCGTCCCCCCGGACACACGGCCGCCCGCCCCCTCGTTCGGGGACGGGCGGTCGTCGGCGGCGATCGGTCAGCAGCCGGGCAGGCGCTCGAACAGGTAGGTCTCGACCCGGTCCAGCGACACCCGCTCCTGGGACATGGTGTCGCGCTCGCGCACGGTCACCGCGTCGTCCTCAAGGGTGTCGAAGTCGACCGTGACGCAGAACGGGGTACCGATCTCGTCCTGGCGGCGGTAGCGGCGGCCGATGGCGCCCGCGTCGTCGAACTCCACGTTCCAGCGGCGGCGCAGTCGCGCGGCCAGGTCGCGGGCCTTGGGCGACAGGTCGGCGTTGCGCGACAGCGGCAGCACCGCGGCCTTGACCGGCGCCAGGCGCGGGTCCAGGCGCATCACGGCGCGCTTCTCCAGCTTGCCCTTGGCGTTGGGCGCCTCGTCGACGTTGTAGGCGTCGAGCATGAACGTCAGCACCGCCCGGTCGACACCGGCCGCCGGCTCGATGACGAACGGGGTGTAGCGCTCGTTGTTCTCCTGGTCGAAGTAGGACAGGTCCACACCGGAGGCCTCGGAGTGCGTCTTGAGGTCGTAGTCGGTGCGGTTGGCGATGCCCTCCAGCTCGCCCCACTCACTGCCGACGAAGTTGAACCGGTACTCGATGTCCACGGTCCGCTTGGAGTAGTGGGACAGCTTGTCCTGCGGGTGCTCGTACACGCGCAGGTCGTCCTTGGCGATGCCCAGGTCGAGGTACCACCGCATGCGGGTGTCGATCCAGTACTGGTGCCATTCCTCGTCGGAACCCGGCTTGCAGAAGAACTCCATCTCCATCTGCTCGAACTCGCGGGTCCGGAAGATGAAGTTGCCCGGGGTGATCTCGTTGCGGAACGACTTGCCGATCTGGCCGATGCCGAAGGGGATCTTGCGGCGGGCGCTCTGCTCGACGTTCTTGTAGTTGATGAAGATGCCCTGGGCGGTCTCCGGACGCAGGTAGGCCAGGCCCTTCTCGTCCTGGACCGGGCCCAGGTAGGTGCGGAGCAGGCCGTTGAACATGCGCGGCTCGGTGAAGGAGTTCTTCGCACCGCAGTTGGGGCAGGCGATCGCGGCCAGACCCTCGGCGGGCTCGTGGCCGTGCTTCTCCTCGTAGGCCTCGACGAGGTGGTCGGCGCGGAAGCGCTTGTGGCAGGACTGGCACTCGGTGAGCGGGTCGACGAACTCCCTCACGTGGCCGGAGGCCTCCCAGACCTCGCGGGCCAGGATGACGCTGGAGTCGAGGCCGACGATGTCGTCGCGCTCCTGCACCATCGAACGCCACCACTGGCGCTTGACGTTGTTCTTCAGCTCGACACCCAGCGGGCCGTAGTCCCAGGCGGCGCGCAGCCCACCGTAGATCTCGCTGGAGGGGTAGACCAGACCCCGTCGCTTGGCGAGGTTGACCAGGGCGTCCATTGCCTCTGACTTTGCGGCCATGGGGTGACTCTCCATCCGGCTGGCGGTCGGTGGATCGCGGTGCGCGATACATCGTTCGGTGTACAGGGAAACGGGAGCCGCCCATCGGTACCGGGAGTGGCCACGGTGAGCGCCCGTATCCACCCAGGCTAGAGCACCCGGTGGCCCCGCGCGCACGGCTCCTCCGCGCCGGAATCTGTCAGAAAGCGGGAGGAGGCGGGCCTTCCGGATCGGCGTCGGTCGTGATGATCTCGAACGCGGTCGGTTCGTCCAGGGCACGCGAGAGCAGCGGCACCGCGTTGACCTTGACGTCGAAGTCCGACAGGGCGCGGCGATAGAAACCGGCGCCGTCCCACTCGGTGACCACGGTCCACAGGGTGGGCTCGTCGGCGGCGCGGCCGAGCCGGTGCCCCCGGTAACCGGGACGGCGGGAGAGCACCTCCACCGCCGCAGCGGCGTCGGATCGGAAGGCCTCGGTGTCGGCCTCGGGCACGGAGTAGCGGGTGATGACGATCACGTGCCCATTGTGGCGCACCCGCCGAGCGGGATCGGCCGCCGCCGGCGACCCGCCAGAGCTTCACGCTCGGGTGGATGGATCCCGCGGATGTTGCGGGCCTGGTCCTTTACACGAGCCGCACGCCGGGTGAACGGTGCGGTGTGCGGGACGGGCGTCCGAGCACCCGTCCCGCAACCGGTCACAGCCGCTGGGGTGCCTCGATGCCGAGCAGGTCCAAGCCGCGTTCCAGGACGGTGGCGGTGTGGGCGGCCAACACCAGCCGTGAGGCGCGCACGTCACCGTCGGACTTGAGAACGGGGCACTGTTCGTAGAAGGCGCTGAAGGCGGTGGCCAGCTCGAACAGGTACGTGGCGATGCGGTGTGGTTGAAGGGTGTCCAGGGCGGTGTGGACGGTGTCGCCGAACCGGGCCAGCACCAGCGCCAGGTCCCTCTCGGCCGGCTCGGTCAGCATGACCGCAGAACCGGACTGCGGGACCGTGTCGGCGCGGCGCAGGATGGAGCGGATGCGAGCCAGGGCGTACTGGAGGTAGACGGCGGTGTTGCCGTCCATGGCCAGCATGCGGTCCCAGTCGAAGACGTAGTCCTTGATGCGGTCGGTGGACAGGTCCGCGTACTTGACGGCGCCGATCCCGACCGCGCGGGCGATCTCCTGCCGTTCGGCGTCGGTGAGGTCTTCGCGGTCGGCCACGATCGCGGCCGCGCGCTGAACCCCCTCGTGGAGTAGGTCGGTGAGTTTGAGGGAGGCGCCGGCGCGAGTGCGCAGGATCTTGCCGTCCTCTCCCAGGACGCTGCCGAAGGCGACGTGGTCGGTCTCGGTGGCGGGGCCGACCCAGTCGGCGGTCCGGGCGGCGGCGAAGATGAGCTGGAAGTGCTGGGACTGGGGTGCGCCGACCACGTAGATGAGTCGGTCGCCCTTGAGTTTCTGGGCGCGGTAACGGATGGTGGCCAGGTCGGTGGCGTCGTAGCCATAGCCGCCGTCGCTCTTGCGGACGATGAGCGGTACCGGCTTGTCATCACGGCCGGTGAAACCGTCCAGGAACACGCACAGGGCACCGTCGCTGATCCGGGCCAGCCCGCGGCGGGTGAGTTCGTCGGCGATGTCTGCGAGCACCGGCTGGTAGGTGCTCTCTCCGTGGTAGTCGTCGGGGGTGAGCTTGACGCCGAGCAGGTCGTAGACGGCTTCGATGTGATGTTTGGACTCGGTCAGGAGCCGGCCCCACAAGGCAAGGGTGGCGGGGTCACCTGCTTGGAGGGCGACCACGCGGGCGCGGGCACGGTCGGCGAAAACCTCGTCGCCGTCGAACTTGTCCCGGGCGGCCTTGTAGAAGTCGTTGAGGTCGCTGATGGAGAAGTCGTGCTGGTCGAGGCCTTCGTCGACCAGGTGCTCGACGAGCATGCCGAAGGGGGTTCCCCAGTCACCGAGGTGGTTCTGGCGCACCACCTCGTCACCGGCGAAGGTGTGCAGGCGCACCAGGGCGTCGCCGATGATGGTGGACCGCAGGTGGCCGACATGCATCTCCTTGGCCATGTTGGGGGAGGAGTAGTCCACGATCACCCGGCGCCGCTCAGCGGGAGGCCGATAGCCCAGGTGGGGGTCGGCGGCCAGTGAGGCGGTGTGGGCGCCCAACCAGGCGTCGTCCAGGGTGACGTTGATGAATCCAGGTCCGGCCACTTCGATACGGGCGGCCATCGGCTCCAGGTGCAGGTGGGCCAGGAGTTGGTCGGCGACCTCGCGGGAGGGCCGTCGGAGCCGCTTGGCCAGGGCCATGGCCGCGTTGATCTGGTAGTCGACGCCCACTCGCTGGGAGGGGCGCACGACGGCCTGCTCGACGGTGATGTCCACCTCGAATGCGGCGGCCGCGGCAGCAACGACGCGCTGCCCGAGATCGGCTCCGATATCCCCTGTCACAACATTCCTTACTGTTCGCGCAGTTCATTCCGGGTAGGTGCCCGGTGGTTCTCAGTCTGTCACGCGAGACGGATCGGCCGAGCGTGGTCACAGGGCGGTCCCAGATGTTCGCCCGAGTCCACATGCAAGATCTGCCCGGTCACCGAAGGAGCGTGGTCGAGGAAGAGCAGGGCGGCGGTCAGGTCGTCCAGGCGAGCGGGGGCGCGCAAGGGAGCGCGGGAAGCGGCCAGGTGTTCCAGGTGGGTGCGGTCTCGGCCGGGCGGGGGCAGGACCAGGCCTGGCGCCAGAGCGTTGACGCGAATACGAGGGGCGAGGAGGCGGGCCGCCACAAGGGTGTGGGCGGCCAGGGCGTGTTTGGACAGCTCATATCCGGGCCGCAGCCCGTCCCACAGGCCCAGACGGGCGTCGAGTAGATGCACGACGTGCCCGCCCTGCGGTTCGGGGAGCGCCTGGTACAGCAGAGTGGGGGCGATCAGGTGCACGGCGATGCCTTCGTCGAGGGCCCCCAGATCTTCTAGGGCGTGCGGGCTGGGGAAGGGTGAGGCGTTGTTGACGATCAGCGAGGGCGGGTGATCCGCAGCAGCCAATTCCCGAGCCCAGGTGCGGATCGCGGTCCGGTCGGTGAGGTCGACGCGGTGCAGCACGGTCGGAGTGCGGTGGTCGCGTTCCAGCCGGTCGGCCAAGGGCGCGGCGTCGTGGGTGCGGGTGTGCAGGTGGAGCCCGTAGCCGTGGCAGGCGAGAGTTTGGGCCAGGTGGGCGCCGATTCGGTGCCCGGCGCCGGTGATCAACGCCCACCGGCGCTCACCCGTCACCGGTCGTCCCCTCCCCTGCCGCCATGGAGAGGGCCGTGGTGGTAAGGCCGGCGTGAGCGCGGACGAAAACATCGAACACCTCCCTGTCACCGCCCACATGCCGCATCGGTGACACCAACCGGCCCAGCTTCGCCCGTTCCAGGGTGGTCAGGGTGTGAAGGCGGTCGGCGACGAACATGCCCGTGGCCGGATCGTGGGTCATTCCGGCGACTCCGGCTCTGGCCCCTTCGTTGAGGTGCACCCATGCGGGTCGTTCGGGAGTGCTGTAGGCCGCGCGTATCCGGGCGACCAGATCAGGTGCGAGCGTGGTGGCGAACAGCGGCATCACGTCGATGTCACTGAAAAAGGGATGCCACACACCGTGGGGGTTCACGGTCAGGGATCCGGTTAGTGCCAACCCCACGTGCGCGGCGGTGTCAACGGGTAGTGCGCGGGTCAGGTCGGCCACGATGCGGTGGTGACGAACCCGTTCGGCGCGGTCCTCCTCGTCGGTATAGCGAGAGGTGAGCTGGCAGTACAGCTTCTTGACGACCTCTTGAACGACCCAGTTCGGGGCCCGCTCCACAGTCGCGGCCCGGGCCAGCAGCTCTTCCACCCGGTTCCTGTTGCGCGCACCGGCGGAAAGCACCTGGTTCAGGGCCCGCAACCGGCGCAGACCTGTTTCGTGGGTGCCGGGGGTGATCAGGTCGGCCAAGGCGTCCAAGACCGCTTCGGCCAGACCGGGGCGGACGGCGCCGGGGGTGTCGGGTTGGTCGGTGTCGTACAGGCGCAGCTCGGCCACCAGGCCGGAGAAGGCGTCGGGGAACCGGTCCCAACTGGTGACGGGGGCGTGCCCGCCGTAGGTCGGAGCGGCCACGCGACTGGTGAAACCGGGTTCGACCAGGCTCATCAGGGTCGTCTCTTGTTCGGTCCAGGGCAGGTAGGCGCCTACCTGCCAGGTGTGCACCTGGGCGCCTTGGGCGGCGTAGTTCGCAACCTGGTTGGCGGCGCGGCGGCGTAGAACCTGGGGGGTGTCACCACAGCCGGTGATGCGCTCGAACCGCAGCCGCCGGGCGATCTCCTGTCCCATGGCCAGGTGCAGACCCTGGCTCTGCGGTTCTGGTTCGTCGGGCAGGCAGGCCTGGGCGATCTCCCGCACCCGGCTTTCGTAGGCGGCCGTTTGGACCAGGTCCGACCAGCGCACGATCCGGCACGGCAGGCCGGAGCCGTTCAGCACCCGGCCAAGGGCCGTGTGCAGGCGCGGCCACAAGCGCTCCACCGGGGGCGCGTCGGGGGGAAGCATCCAGCTGCGGTCCACGGCCAGGTCGTCGACGGCGACCACCATTTGCTCCACACCGTGGTCACGCAGCTGGCCCGCACGGTCGGAGCGCAGTAGTGCGGCCAGCTCGTGTACGGGATGAGGGCGCTCGCCGTCCAGGGACGCGAGCACCAGCTCGTCGGTGGGGTGGAAGTGGCCGCCGATGCGTCGGCAGGGCACGCACATGATCGCCAGGGCTGTGGCTTGCCATCTCATGTCGGCGCCTCGACTTTCCTCAGGGCGGTCGTGTCCAGGCGTGCGGCCAGTTCGGTGAAGGCGCATCCGAGTTCGGGGTGGGTGTGTTCACCGATCAGGTCGGCCACGGGGACGGCGACGTGCGCGTACCGGACCAGGTCGGGGTGAGGCAGCCGCAGAGTCGGGGCGATGGTGTCCCCGGCTAGGAGCAGGTCCAGGTCCAGGGTGCGCGAGGTCCACCGGCCGTCCAGGGTGCGGGTGCGGCAGTGCATGACCTCCATCTCACCCAAGAGCTGTTTGAGGTCGCCCAAAGACCGGGGCCAAGGGCGACGTAGTCGCACGGCCAGATTGAGGAAGTCTTCGGCCCCTGCGGGCAAACCAATGGCCGGTGACCGGTACCAGGGGGATACCTCCAGATCCAGACCGTGAGAACGCAGATAGTTCAATGCCGAGGTGATGTGGTGTTCGGGGTCGATGTTGGAGCCGATCCCGATGATCACCATCTCGCGGGTCATCGGCGCGCCCCGGCGAGGTTGAAGAATTCGGTGCGGGTGTGGCCGTCCTTGAGCAGGAGCCCTCGCAGCGACGAGGTGATAGTGGTGGTTCCGGCGGCCTGGACGCCGCGCAGGGTCATGCACATGTGCTCGGCGCGCATGACGACTCCGACCCCCTGGGGCGCGAGGTGGTCATCCAGGTAGATGGCGATCTGCTTGGTCAGGCGTTCCTGGACCTGGAAGCGGCGGGAGAATCTTTCCACCACCCGTGCCAGCTTCGACAGGCCTACGATGCGCTCACCGGGGAGGTAGCCGACCGTGGCCGTGCCGGTGAAGGGCAGACCGTGGTGTTCGCACAGGCTGACGAAGGCGATGTCCTGCTGGACGAGCAGTTCGTCGTACTCCTCGTCGTTGGGGAAGGTCGTCAGGGTGAACTCGCGCGGTCGCAGCAGTTCGTGGTAGGCCGCGGCCATGCGCTCAGGGGTGCGGCAGGTCGATTCCCCGGTGGTGTCCAGCCCGAGGCAATGCAGCATCGCTTCGGCCCCCGCAGCGGCCTGTTCCAGGTCCGTGATCGGCCCTTGTAGGGGCAGAGGGCCCAGGGGAAGTTCGGTGGTGCTCACGGGGACACCGCCTCCGGGGTGTCGGGGGTGAAGTCCGCGGGGGTGCGGGTCAGGGTGATGCCAACGGTGTCGGCGTAGCGCAGCGCACCGGGCTTGGTCACGCGTACCCGCACCGAGGGGGCGCTGTGGTCGGCGGTCACGATGTGGGCGATGCGGGTGGCCAGGGCCTCCACGGTGTAGAACTCGCTGTTCTCCACGGCGGCGATGACGGCCTTGGTGGGGGTGCGGTAGTTCCACGCGTCCGCCAGTTGGTCGCTGTCGCCGGCCAGGGAGGCGTCGGTGGTGATCCACAGGTCGATCACCACATCGCTCAGGCCGCGGCGCTCGTGGCCGCTGCATCCGATTCGGCAGCGCAACCGCAGCCCTTGGATCTCGATCGCGTCTTGGGGCACAGGGGTCCTCGCTTCGCTCGTCGTTGAACCTGCGGGATGGTGAACTCCACTCAACCCCGTCGAGCCGTCCCGGCCCAGAGCACCGGTGACGCACTTTTGTGGCACAGGTGTTGCACAGACCACACCGGGCGGGGTCGGATAGGGGCGACTGCATTCCTCTCAACGGCGGGTGGAGCGATTCGATGACGTCCAGGCGTGAGGCCCTGGCCCGGCAGCGCAAGGCGGCCGGGCACTCCCAGGAAGGTCTGGCCGCGGTCTTGGGTGTGGACCGGTCCACCGTGGCCCGCTGGGAGTCCGGGATCACCACCCCCCACCCGGGGCAACGCACTGCCCTCGCCCAAGCCCTGCATATCACCCGTGATCAGCTGGAAGCGCTGCTCCACCAGCGGTTGCGCACCCCGAACCGTCGCACCGTTCTGGCAGGTGGCGGAGCCCTGGCCGCGACCGCTCTGGCGCTCCCGGTGATCGGATCCCACGACCTGCGCAGGATCCTGGACGTGATCCAGGACGCGCGCCATCGCGTGGGAGAAAGCACCCTGGAGTACTGCGACCGCGCCCTGGATGCGGCCGCGGCCGATGACGGGCTCTACGGTCCCGGATCGGCACTGCCCGGGGTGTTGGGCGTCCTGGCCGTGATCACCGACACCGGTCGCCAGGCGCGCCCCGCACACCGCATACCCCTGTTGCGTGTGGGCGTTCGGGGGGCCGAGCTGGCGGCGTGGTTCTACCGGGACCTCGGCCACCCCGGAGCAGCCGAACAGTGGCGCGACCAGGCCATCGCCTGGGCCCGGCAGTCGGAGGAGCCGACGTTGGAGGCCTACGTTCTCCTGCGACGCGCCCAAGCGGCCTGGGACACCCGCGACGGGGCCACCATGATCACCTTGTCCACCACGGTCCTGGACCGCCGTTGGGGTCTGCCTGCACACGTGCGGGCCGAAGCCCTGCAACAGCAAGCACGGGGCCAAGCCCTGGTGGGCCAACCGGTCAGCAGGATCTCCCGAACCCTGGACCGGGCGGCGGGCCTGCTGGCCTCCAGCGATGGATCCGGGTCACTGTCACAACACTACGGGCGATCTCTGTTCGCCCTCCAGGCGGCGCTGTGCCACGCCGAGGCCGGCCGGGCGGCACACGCAGTCGACCTGTACGCGGAGCACCTGAACCCCCAGGCCTTCTCCCACCGCGACCACGCCTACCTCAGCTCCCTGCATGCCTTGGCCCTGGTCGACGCGGGATATCCGGAGAAGGCGTGCGAGGCCGCGCTGAAGGCCCTACCCGTGGCGCAGGAGGTCGGATCCAAGCGCACGGTGGCCGAGCTGGCCCGGCTGCCCGAGCGGCTGAGGCCGTGGCGCAACCGCTCGGTGGTGCGCGACACCGTCCAAGAACTCACCCTCGCTGCCCGGTGATCCACGTGCGGACCCCTTCGATCACCTCGGCCTGCCACCGCTGTGTCCGGGGCTCGGCATAGGTGGGATCGTCGTGCACCGCGATGCCGTGCTGGGCGCCATCGATCTCCCACAAGCGGACCGGGCCGGAGATCTGTGCCGCCGCACGCCGGGAGCTGTCCACGGGGATGAAGGTGTCGGCGGTGCCGTGCACGATCAGCGTCGGGCACCGCACATCACCCAACGCATGGTCAGGGCGTACGTAGAACACCTCGTTGAGCAGGGCCCGGCCGAGCTTGAACGTCGCCGAGTGGGCGAGGAACCCGTCGCGCAGCAGGGCCGCGCCCTCCTGCGGTGCGATGCGGTCGTTCTCCCAGTACGGCTTGTCGTCGATGAACCGCTTCTTGTACTCGATCAACGGGTTCACCAGGACGAGCGAGTCGACCGCTGCGGAGTGGTGGGCGGCGTAGTAGGCGCACAACCCGCCGCTGAAGCTCGCGCCGAGCACAACGACGCGCCCACCGGCAGACGACGCCAACTCGCGGGCGTGATCGACCGCGGCACGGATGTCATTGACGACTCCGGAGAGGGTGAGGTCTCGTTGGTCTCCCTGGCTGGTGCCGTGACCACGCAGATCGAATCGAAGCGAAGCCGTGCCTGTGGCCGCGAGCCCGTCGGCCATCCGGGCGAAGAACCCGCCCTCCTCCCGGGTGACACCGCCGCCGTGGACCAGGACCGCCACACGGGCAGGGGGCGTGTTGCGGGGAGCGGTGAAGGTTCCGTGCAGTCTCACACCGTCCAGGCTCGCAAATACGGTCTCATGCCCGTGGGCACCGTCTGGTGATGTCGCCACGTCGTTTCTCCGGTTCCGCCTGGGTGCCAGAAAGCTCGCTCGAACAGTACCGCTCACCTCTTCGTGTGTTCTGCCGGGGGAATCACCACCGCGTCCTCCTTCAGCGAGATCGCTGACCGCCCACCGCCGAAAGCGGGGCGGAGACCTCATCTTTACCGTCCCGCACCTTCGTCTTGTGCGAGATCACCAGCGAATGGGGGCCTTGAGCAGAGCGAGCCACTCGACGGGCGCGGTGAAGGCGAGGTGCCCGGCCTCCCGGTTCCGGGTGTCGCGGACGGCGGCCCCACTGGTGGGCAGGTCCGCGACCTCGACACATTCCTGCGCGGTCGTGTTGCACGAGGACTTGCGGAAGGTAAGGGGATAAGGGCTTTCAGCCTGTGTCGTCCCCCGCTCCCGGCCGCCCTGTCCTCATGGGGCCACCGGGTCGCAGAACCTTCCCCGCCCGGTCCCTCCGGGATGCGGTGAGCGCGGGATCATGCTTCTGGCAGGCATGGGCGAGGCCCCGGTCCGTGTGACCGAGGCCTTCGTCCTGTGCGAGGTCAGCCGCGGATGGTGGCCTTCAGCAGAGCGGTCCACTCGACGGCCTCAAAGGTCAGGTGACCAGCCTCGGGATGCTTGGAATCGCGCAGGGCGGCAGCAGACGGGAGGTCGGCGACTTCGACGCAGTCCTGAGTCTGACCGCCGCTGTAGCTGCTCTTGCGGAACGTCATGAGGTGGGATGCTTCAGGCATGGTTGCTTTCTCAGAGGGCTGACAGTCGGGTGCGGATCAGCTCACGTGACTCTTCCACGGACAAGGCGGATGCCTGCACGAAGTCGAACCGGCGCTTGTACTGGCGAACTCGCTCTTCGGACTCCAGGTAGAGCTCTTCGGACACGGCTTCCAGGTACACGAGCGGCGGGTCCGGCATCGGGAACTCCATGATGACGAAGTGGCCCGTCATAGCGGCGTGTGGACCGTGTGCGACCGGGAGAACCTGGATGCCGACGTTCGGGCGGTGGCCGACCTCGACAAGGTACTCCAACTGGTCACGCAGCTCCGGTGTGATGTGAAGGAGCGCCGCCTCGTCGATGACGGTCCAGAACGCGGGTGGGTTGGCTCGGCTGAAAACGGCTTTGCGGAGCATGCGCGCCTCTACCCGACGGTCCACATCGTCCGTTTCGCCCATGGCGCTCGCGACCGCCATGGCCCGCGCGTAGGACTCGGTCTGCAAGAGCCCGGGGATGGTCATCGACTGGTAGGAGCGGATGGAAGACGCCTCTGCTTCCAGGCCGATGAGCTGGCCGGTGCCCAGGACGTTCTCGTAGGTGGCCCACCAGCCCTTTTGGCTGGCTTCCTTGACCAGTCCCGCATAGGCCAGGCGCTCTGACGGACTTGTCACACCGTAGATGTCGAGGAGCAGGTGGACGTCATCGACGGAGAGCCGCTTCCAGTCGCCGGTCTCCAAGCGGTTGATCTTGGACTCTGACCACCCGCGCGCTTTGCCGCTGCGCCGCTTGGCTTCCGCCGCGACGGCTCTTGCGGTGAGTCCGGCTTGTTCGCGCTGCTGGAACAGGAGGCGGCTGAGGCGACGCCGACGCAGGGTCGGGCTGACCAAGGCGAAGTCCTTCCTCGGAGGTCCCGAATCGTGCCCTGATCCTATGCCGACCTTGCTGGAGTCAGACATTTAACGCACCTCGCATCATTACCTGGGAGCCATCGAGAAACTTGCATGGCAATACTAAAACTTGGGGCTTGCAAATTTCTATGGTGGCCACGAACATGGAGGTACGACAGAAGCAGCCGGGCTTCCCATCCGGCACCCTGACCGGAGGTGTGCGCGTATGGCGCGATACCGCTACCTGAACCGCTCCGAACTCGTGGCCGTCCGCCGGCCGGCCTCCGAGGCCCTCCGATGGCGGCGGCCCCGCCGCGCGGCCCGGGCCCGCCTGTACGTCACCCACCCGGGACGCGACATGGTCCCGCTCGCCCTGGTGGTGCGGCAGTGGATCTCCCGGAACACCCCGACGCCGGGGGCGCCCTCGCTCCCGGTTCCCGAGCAGACCGACAACACGGCCTCCACCCGGCCCCGGGTTGCGGAGCCCCGCACCAGCCCGGACCTGCGGCCGAAGCCCTCGGCCACCCCGACCGCAGCCTCGCTCCCGGCCATGAACCCGGTGGACGTCCCGGTCTCGGTGCCGCTCCCGGCCGGGGAGTCGGTGCCCGGCTCGGGATTCACCGCCGCCCTGGCGTCCCGGCCGCGTATCCAGGCCCTGCGCGAGGGCACCCGCTCCCGTACCCGGCCGGGGTCCCCCACGGCCGAGAGCAGGGCGGGGTCCCCCACGGCCAAGAGCAGGGCGGCGGCGCGGTTGCGGGCGCGCACGGCAGCGTTCCGGAACACCGACCACCTGATCGCCGACCGCGACGGTTCGTGGAAGGACGCCATGGCCGCCGCCCGCATCCTGAAGTGGGACCTGGGGAGGGCGGCCTGATGCGGCGCATCTGCGACATCCGCGAGTTCTCCTCCCTCCAGGCCCTCGGGTTCTGGGCGCACGACCACAACGTTCCGCTGCGCTACCTCGGGCCGACCCTGGAGGGCCACGCGGTGTACGCGGCCACGCATGGATGCACCACCCGGGTCGCGGTCACCTCCGGACGCGACCCCCACCCCCTCCCGCTGGTCTGGCGCAGCCCCCTGGAGGTTCTGTGACCACCGAACCCACGCCCCCGGACCCGAGGGTGCGGATGCTGGACGACCTCATCCACGGCCGCTGGACCCTCACCTTGGAGCCCACCTCCGACGGCGGGACGGAGGTGGTCGCCTACCGGCCCCTCGGTTGGACCGGACCGAACCCGCACGAGCGCCTGGCCGCACCCGACCACGCCACCCTGCGGGACCTGTTGGCCCGCCGCCACACCACCGAAGCGACCGACATCGCGGAGTAGGACATGGACGAGCCCGGCTACGGCCCGGCCGACGACCCCATCCCGGACGATCTCACCGAGGAGGAGAAGAACGCCGTCCGCCGCCAGGGCGAATTCCTGGCGTGGCGGCGCTCGGTCCTCGACGACCCGACCGACGACACCTGACCGGGACGAATCAGACCGGGGCGGCGGGCGTGCGCCCGCCGCCCCGGTCGGTCCGTCGGTCCGTCAGTCCGTGCCGAAGACCCGGTCGACGACCCGGCGGGCGG
Source organism: Nocardiopsis sp. N85 (assembly GCF_028882275.1). Taxonomy (GTDB): domain Bacteria; phylum Actinomycetota; class Actinomycetes; order Streptosporangiales; family Streptosporangiaceae; genus Nocardiopsis; species Nocardiopsis lambiniae. The sequence goes on along the minus strand of NZ_JARBUT010000001.1, from coordinate 453,336 downwards.
CGCCGCCGTCGTCCAGCGGGCAGAACCGCTCCACGAACTCGCGATAGGCGTCCCGGTTGTCGCGGGCGACGTCGTCGATACCGCGCAGGGCGTCGATGACCTGGTCGGACTCCATCAGCAGCGGCCCGGGCGCGGTCGACTCGAAGTCGAAGTAGAACCCGCGCAGGTTGTCCCGGTAGCCCTCAAGGTCGTAGGTGAAGAAGAGCATGGGCCGGCCGGTGTTGGCGAAGTCGAACATCATCGACGAGTAGTCGGTGATGAGGACGTCGGTGATCAGGAACAGCTCCATGATCTCCGGGTACAGCGACACGTCGTACACGAAGTCCCGGCCGACGATGGGCACGCTGTCCACCACGCGCGGGTGGCGGCGCACCAGCAGCACGTGGTCCTTGCCGAGTTCGTCGTACATGCGTTGCAGGTCCAGGTGCAGATCCAGCTTGTGCTTGCCGCGCGTGTAGTACTTGTCGTCGCGCCAGGTCGGCGCGTACAGCACCACCTTCTTGTCGCCGGGCAGGCCGAGCCGGGCGCGGGTGCGTTCGGCGATGGCGTCCCGTTCCGGCGCGAAGAACACGTCGTTGCGCGGGTAACCGGTCTCCAGGACCTCGCCCTCGAACCGGAAGGCGCTGCGCAGGATGGGGGTCGCCCACGGGCTCGGGGACACCAGGTAGTCCCACTGCCGGGTCTCCCAGGCCAGTTTGTCGAAGTAGTCCCGGGACTTGCCGCGGATGTTCTCCACGTCGAATCCGATGCGCTTGAGCATCGATCCGTGCCAGGTCTGGACGACGGTCTGGTCGGGGTGGCGATGGAACCACGCCGGCTGGCGGGAGTTGGTGACCAGGTACCGGGTGCGGGCCAGGCCCTCGTAGTACTCCCGGCCCCGGTGCCGGACGCGGGTGAGATCGTCGGGCAGGCTCACCTGACCGTCGGCGACCAGCCACGACATGGGGCGGTCGGCCCAACTCCCCCGGCGACGCAGCTCGGCGTAGATGCTCTGCGGACTGTCGGAGTACTGGCGGCCGGTGTAGGTGTCGAAGAGGACGCCGTCGACGATCGGTTCGAGGCGCTGGGCGGGGTAGAAGCGCTCGCGCAGCTCGCGCTGGGCGAACGTGCCCTGTTCCGCGGGGCGCAGATCGCTGCCCACCTGGAGGACCGGGATGCCCCTTCCCTGGTAGGAGAGGGTGTAGGAGCGCTCGGAGGTCTGCATCGCCAGGGGCAGCGCGGCGAGGAGGGCCTCGGCGAACTCCACGCCGACGTCGACCGCCTCCGCGGAGTCCTCGGATCCCACGCGCGCCCACAGCTGGTAGGCGCCGGCGGACAGGGACAGGTCACCGGACAGGGTCCGGATGTCGGCGGGGGCGAACCGGGCGGTGAAACGGTCTCCCGAACGCTCCACGGTCAGCGCGTGCTCCTCGTCACGGCCGCGCGCCTTGGCGACCAGGGCGAGGTCGGCGGCGGCCCGGAAGGCACCGGACAGCAGCAGGTGGCGTCCCTCCCAACGGGCCTCCTCGACGGAGGGGCGGGCGTGACCGGCACGCAGCCTCAGGTGTCCGGTGACCGAGCGGAGCACGGCCAGCTCCCGATGGCCGCTCTCGTCGGCGTAGGCGGCAGGGGCGACGTCGTCCGGCAGGACCGGGGCGAGGGGCGACCCGTCCGGGCCGACCAGGTGGACGTCCCACTCCTCCTGGCGGATGACGCCGCCGCATTCGGTGACACTGTGCGCGAACAGCTCCGAGGCCGCGATCCGACTCTCGAAGCGGCCGCCCTCGACGGTGAGCGGCAGGGAGAGCACGGCGGTGCCCGGTCGGCGGGTCAGCAGCAGTTCGGTGGCCTCGGTGGCGGGGGCGGAGAGCGCTTCACCGCGGATCTCCAGTGCGCCGCCGCGGTCGTCGAAGCGGTGTGCGGTGATCCGGGCCCGGCAGGGCTCGATACCGATGACCAGCTGTTGGTCCCGGTTCCAGTACGGACGGATCCACACGTCCTCGTCGACCTGCCGGTAGCCGGGTCGCTTGGCCGGACCGGGGACCGGGTTGGAGACGATCCGTCGCCGGTTGATGCCCCGGTTGAGGACGGACAGCTCGATCCTCCAGTCCGAGGCGTCCCAGCGGCCGGAGTCGCGCAGCCGACGGGGGTCCACGATGACGGTGAAGCCGCCGTAGTCGTGACGGGCGGCGTCGAGGACGTCGGGCAGCCGGTACTCGGCGGCGAGCCGGATCCGTACGGGCAGACGGACCCGGCGGCGGCCGTCGGAGCGTACGGCGAAGGCGGTGACGTGCTGGTGCCAGCGGCGGTGGGCCCGCAGGTGGCGGATGCCCAGGCGGCCGCGGATGTGCAGGCGGCCGTCCTCCCAGGAGATCTCCTCGGTCTTCTGGCGGACCTTGACGTCCTCGTCGATCCGGTAGATCTCGCGGGGGACGGCCTTGGCCGGGTCGTCGGATTCGAAGAAGGGGTAGCGGATGTAGTAGCCGAACCCGCGTCGGACCAGGGTGGCCTTCTTGAGCTCGACGCTCTTGGCGAAGGTGGCCACCTCCAGCACGTCCTCGACGCGGTGTTCGCGGACCAGGTGGTACAGGAGGCGGTCCAGCACGCCCAGGTCGTGGATCAGGCGTGCCGGGACGTGGTCGAGGTAGGTGGCGAGGAGACCGATCGCGGTGACGCGGATCGCCTCGTCGGCGTCGTCGAGCCGCATCAGGAGCCGGCGCAGCTCACCCTGGAGGAGGGTGGTGTCCCACAGCCGGCGGTCGTGGGCGGCCAGGTCCTCGGAGAGGCGGGTCATGGCCGTGAGACGGCGGGTGAGCGTCTCCTCGTCCAGGGGCAGCGCGGTCCGTTCGCGGCGGCGCATGAGCAGGACCGGTCCGGGCAGGACGTCCACGGTGCGGGCGGACAGGACGGCACGGCGCAGCCCGAGGTCGGCGTCGTCGGGGTGCAGGCCGTGGTCGGTGAGCGAGTCCCAGAGTTCGCGGCTCCAGAGCCTGTTGCCCAGGGTCCCGTCCGAGACCAGGCCGGGGATGTTCCGGGGATCCTCGGCCAGGCGCGGGCGGCCGCAGTATCCACGGTGCCGTTTGGAGGGGGCGGCACCGAGTTCGTCGAACATGTACACGTTGCCGACGACGAGGTCGGAGCGGCTGTCGAGGGCGCCGCGCGTGAGGTAGGACAGCGCGTAGCCGGTGAGGGCGTCCGAGCCTTCGAGGAAGAGCAGATGGGTGCCGTGGGCCGCGGCCGCGCCGCGGGCCCGGGCGGTGGGGGCGTCCGGGGCGGGGTCTCCGGGCAGGAGGGTGACGGTGAGCCCGGCGGGGGGCGCGGAGGCGAAGGCGGCGGCGACGGCGACGGCGTCCTCCGACTCGGCGACGGCCTCGTCCCCCTGGTCGTTCTCTTCTCCCTGCGGGGTGGTGGAGCCCGCTTCGGCCTCGGCCTCCTCCTCTTCGAGGGCGTCCTCGGGGCCGAGGTCGGCGTCGCCGCCCTCCGGCCGTTCGACCATGGTCTCGGGGGCGGTGCGGATGGGAACGAGGACGACCTCGATCCCGCCGTCCTCGTCGGACGCGGAAGCCCGGCTCCCCGGTGTCCCGTCCTGACGGGCCAAGGAGTCGAGGCAGTGCTGCAGATGGGGTTCGGTGACGTCGAACGTCACGACGACTGTCGGTTCGGGCACGGAAGTTGACACCCTCCGGAGGGTTCGCGGCCGCGGACGACGCGCGGGACCCGACAGGCGCGGTTCACGCGTGGACGACACGGCGGTGAAGACTTTTCGTATTCATATTCTCACCCTTGGTGAGCGATCTCTCTGTGGAGAGGCCCACTCCGGGGGATGGGGAGGGCGCGGGGCCGGTCTGAGTCGACATCGGCGGCGCGCCCGGACCCTGCGTTAGGGTTTCGATCCACAAGTATCACAGGCTCGGGGTGCGGTCGCTCCGTGCGGGTATCGGTCGTGTGACGACGGCGAACGGCTCACCCGCCCCGGCCGTCGGTACGGTGACGACCCCCAGGAGCGGAACGGACGCCCATGACCCCTCCCCTGCACGGTGGCGAACAGTCGAGCGAGGACGGGGGGCGCCCCCTCCCCCCTGGTGAATCCCTGTACACCCCGGGCGCGGGCCCGCTGCGGCGCGCCGTGGAGCGGCGCAGCGCGGTGCCCCTGGTGTGGCTGCACCGGGCGCCGCGCTGGTTCTCCCCCCTGATCCTGGGGGTGTTGTTCGTCACCGGCCTGCTGGCGCCCGGGGTGGCGGGTGCGTTGTGCCTGACGCCGGTGGCGCTCTTCCTGGCCTGGCTGGCGTATCTGGCCTGGCCCGGCATGGACCCGCGCCGGCGGGTCCCCCGGGTGTTGGTGGTGGTCGTGATCACGGTGCTCGCCGTGGCACGTTTCCTGGGTTTTTGAGCCGGTCGCACACGAAACCCGAGAGTTTTGACAATCATTTTCGTTTTCGTGATAATGAGGTCGTGCACGCCCAGATCGAGGACGCCGACGTCCCACCCGCCTTCGAGGTCACCGACGCCCGCGTCGCCTACGACGGTGTCCCCGTCCTGGACGGGGTGAACGTCGGGATACCCCGGGGCCGGACCGTCGCCCTCCTGGGGCCGAACGGATCGGGCAAGTCCACGCTCGTGCGCGCGATGCTCGGCATCGTGCCCCTCACCTCAGGTGGGATCCGCGTCCACGGCACGCCGCTGTCCCGGTTCCGCGACTGGCGTCGGATCGGTTACGTCCCCCAGCGCCTCACCGCGGGCGGGGCCGTGCCCGCCACGGTGCGCGAGATCGTCTCCTCCGGGCAGGTCGCCGCGCGCCGACGGTTCTCCCTGCCCACCCGGGCCGACCGGGCCGCCGTCGACGAGGCGCTGGCCGCCGTCGATCTGACCGATCTGGCCAAGGCCTCGGTGCGAGAGCTCTCGGGCGGCCAGCAGCAGCGCGTGCTCATCGCCCGCGCCCTGGCCGGGCGTCCCGACACCTTCGTCATGGACGAGCCCATGGCCGGAGTCGACGCCGAGAACCAGCGCGCGCTCGCCCGTATCATCGCCCGCCTGCGCGAACGGGACGCCACCGTCATCCTGGTCCTGCACGAACTGGGGCCGTTGGAGGAGGTCATCGAGCGCACCGTGGCCCTGGAGTCGGGCCGGATCGTGCACGATGGCGCCCCGCTCCTGCCGACCGGCGAGTGCGCCCGCCCCGGCCACGAGCACCAGCACCCCCACCCCGACCCCAACGACCCCGACCCGCGGGCCGCCGAGCGGCCCTCCCCCGCGGACCTGATGAGACTTGAGGTACCCGGCCGTGATTGACCTGCTCCAGTACGAATTCATGCGGCGGGCCCTGGTGGCCGCGGTACTGGTCGGCCTGATCGCCCCGGTCATCGGTACGTACCTCGTCCAACGGCGGTTGGCGCTGCTGGGCGACGGGATCGGGCACGTCGCCCTGACCGGGGTGGCCCTGGGCCTGCTCACCGGCACCTCTCCGGTGCTCACCGCCGCGCTGGTGTCGATGGTCGGCGCCGTGCTCATCGAGGTGATGCGGGTGCGCACCCGCACCACGGGGGACGCGGCCCTGGCCCTGCTGTTCTACGGGGGCATCGCGGGCGGTGTGCTCCTCATCGGTTTGACCCCCGGCGCGAACAACTCCACCCTGACCGGATTCCTGTTCGGTTCGGTGAGCACCGTGGGCGAGGAGGACCTGTGGGTGGTGGCGGTGCTCGCGCTGGGTGTGGCCGCCGTCGTGGCCGTGTTCGGCCGTGAGCTGTTCGTCCTGTGCCAGGACGAGGACGTGGCCAGGGCGCACGGGTTGCCGGTGCGTTTCCTGAGCGTCCTGCTCGCCGTCACCGCGGCGTTGACCGTGGTGATCGCGATGCGCGTGGTGGGATTGCTCATGGTGAGCGCCCTCATGATCGTGCCGGTGGTCGCCGCCCAGCAGCTCACCCGCAGCTTCCGGGTGACGATGGCGCTGGCCGTGGTGATCGGACTGCTGTCCTCGTTGGGCGGTCTGAGTGTCGCGGCCCAGGTCGATCTGGCCCCGGGCGCCACGATCGTGCTGCTGGCACTGGCCGTCTTCGTGGTGGCCGTGGGGGTGGGCGGCGTGCTGCGCCGCGCCTCCGGCCGCAGGGCCGCGGGCGCCCGGCCCCCCGTGATGGCCGGCGCGGTCGGTACGATGCCCGAGAGCGACCGAGGGAGGGTGAGCCGATGAGTACGACACGACGTGAGGCGGTCCGTCAGGCGCTGAACGCGTCCGCCGGTTTCCGCAGTGCCCAGGATCTGTACGCGGACCTGCGCGCCGACGGTTCCAAGATCGGGCTGACCACCGTCTACCGCGCCCTACAGGCGTTGAGCGATTCCGGTGAGATCGACGTGCTGCGCACCGACGACGGCGAGGCCGTCTACCGCGCCTGCGACAGCGGGAGTCACCATCACCACCTGGTGTGCCGGGTGTGCTCCACCGCCGTCGAGGTGGAGGGGCCGACCGTGGAACGCTGGGCCGCGGAGATGGGTGAGGCGCACGGGTTCACCGACGTCACCCACAGCGTGGAGATCTTCGGTACCTGCGCCTCCTGCTCCCGGCTCTCCTGAGAGGGCCCGGCGCGGGTGTGCCGGGAGGATGATCGATCCCGGTGAGGCCGCCGGGCGGGGCCGCCCCACCGGGGATCCGGCGGCGGTCCCGCCGCCGGATCATCTCGATCATCCGTTGGGGGCGCGGCCCCTCAGTGGTCGGGGCGCAGCGGTTCCAGGGCCGGGCGCTTGGGGCTGACGTCGTCTCCGGAGGAGCGTCCGGTCAGCCGGCGGTGGATCCACGGCATCAGGAACTCCCGGGCCCAGTACAGGTCCTCCTGGCGGGCGGCGCGCCAGGCCCGGGGCTCCGCAGGCGGCCAGGGCTCGTTCCAGTCGCCTTCGAGGGGGACGCCGAGCACCTCGCACACGCGCAGCGCCAACCGGCGGTGGCCTTCGGGGGACAGGTGGAGTCGGTCCCAGTTCCAGGCGCGGGGATCGTCGAGGATCCGCATGCTCCACACGTCCACCACGTCGCAGCCGTACCGGTCGGCGACGGCGCGCATGTGCATGTTGTAGGTGGCGATCTTGCCGCGCAGGTGGCGCATGACCGGCTGCCAGTTGGTGTCGAACCCGGTGAAGACGACGACGCGCGCGCCGGTGCCCGCGAGCCCCGCGATCGCCTCCTCGAAGAGGGCGGCCACCGCGTCGGGGTCCGAACCGGGACGGATGATGTCGTTGCCGCCGGCGCAGATGGTGATGAGGTCGGGGGAGAGCTCGACGGCGCGGGGCAGTTGCTCTTCGAGGATCTGTCCGATGAGCCTGCCGCGCACGGCGAGATTGGCGTAGCGCACCTCGCCGACGTGGTCGGTGAGGTGTTCGGCCACGCGATCGGCCCACCCGCGATAGCGACCGTTGGGCACGGTGTCGCTGTCGGGGTAGGGGTCGCTCATGCCCTCGGTGAAACTGTCACCGAGGGCCACGTAGGACAGGATGTCCCTGTCGGTGAGGTCGTTCGTCCCAAAGCCGCTCATGGTCAGTGATCATGCAACTCCGCGCCATGGTTACGCGACAGTAGGTTGCTGATTCGTCCACTTTTGGGTTGGACGTCACACCATGAGCGGCTTCGGACAGGCTCACCGGTCCTTGGTCAGCGTGGTCAGCTCGGGACGTTTGGCGGTGATGGTGTCACCCGAGGAACGCCCGGTCAGACGACGTCCGATCCACGGTCCCAGAGACTCCTTGACCCAGGTCAGGTCCTCCCTCAGGAGCTGGGCCCGTGCCATCGGCTCCGACTCCGGCCAGGGCTCGTCCCAACGTTCGTCGACCGGAACGCCGATCACCTCCGCGACCCGCAGCGCCAGTCGGCGGTGGCCCTCCGGGGACATGTGCAACCGGTCGGCGTCCCAGGCGCGGGAGTCGGTCAGCACCTTCATCGACCACTGGTCGACCAGAAGGCAGTCGTGGGCGTCGGCGATGGCGCGCACGTTCATGTAGTAACGGGCGAACAGGCCGATCGTGCCGCGCATGTACCCGTTGGCGACGTTCACGCCGGTGAAGAGCACCACCCGTGAGCCGCGCTCGCGCAGCCGGGCCACCGTGTGCTCCAGGATCTTCGCCATCCGCTCCGGGTCACCGGCCGGGCGCAACAGGTCGTTGCCGCCGGCGCAGAGCGTGACCAGGTCGGGTCCCATCTCCAGGACCGGCGGGAGCTGGTCGGTGACGATCTGGCGCATCAGCTTGCCGCGCACGGCCAGGTTGGCGTACCGGACCTCTCCCAGGTGGTCGGCCAGGTGCTCGGCCACCCGGTCCGCCCAGCCGCGAAAGCCCGAACCGTCCGGGTAGGGGTCGCCGACCCCCTCGGTGAAGCTGTCACCGATCGAGACCAGGGACATGCCCGGCCGGAGCGGGGACCCCTCCGTGGGAACCGCCATCACTCCTCATCCTCCTTGGGCACCGGGTTGGGCTCGGCCCCGCCGTAGCGGCGGTCCCGGCGCGCGTAGATCTCACAGGCCCGCCACAGGTCGCGGCGGTCGAAATCGGGCCAGAGCGTGTCCAGGAAGACGAATTCCGCGTAGGCGGACTGCCACAGGAGGAAGTTGGACAGCCGCTGCTCGCCCGAGGAACGGAGGAACAGGTCCACCGGGGGGAGCTCCGGCGAGTACAGGTGCTGCGCGAGGGTCTCCTCGGTGATCTTCTCCGGGGAGATCTCACCCGCGGCGGCCTTGCGGGCCAGGGTGCGAACGGCGTCGACGATCTCGGCCTGACCGCCGTAGTTGACGCAGAACTGAAGGGTGAGCGCGGTGTTGTCGCGGGTCATCTCCTCGGCGTCCCGCAGCTCCTTGATGACGCTCTTCCAGAGCATGCCGGAGCGACCGGCCCAGGTCACCCGCACCCCGCGCGCGTGCAGCTCGTCGCGGCGGCGGCGGATGACGTCGCGGTTGAAGCCCATGAGGAAGCGCACCTCCTCGGGGGAGCGCTTCCAGTTCTCCGTGGAGAAGGCGTACGCCGACAGGTTCGGGATGCCCATCTCCAGGGCACCCTCGATGACGTCGAAGAGGGACGCCTCGCCGGCCTTGTGGCCGTCGGTGCGCGGCAGGCCGCGCTGTTTGGCCCAACGGCCGTTGCCGTCCATGACCACGGCCACGTGTCGGGGCACCAGGTCGGCGGGGAGTTCGGGCGGACGTACCCCGCTCGGGTGCGGGACGGGCGCTGTGTACTCCCGGCGGTTACCGGTGTCGAAGCTGAACAGACTCAAGAACGCTCCACATGGCGCAGTGATCGGATTCCGTTTTCCAGGTGCCACTGTAGGTAGGCCGCGACCAGACCGCTGCACTCGGACCGGTGCTGCGGGTCGCTGGCGTCCGCGGCCGCCCAATCCCCGCCGAGCAGTGACGACATGAGGCGGATCGTGTCGGGTGAGGGGTGCACGCTGCCGTGGGGGCGGCACACCGAGCACACCGTTCCACCGGCGTGGATCGCGAAGGAACGGTGCTCCCCCCGGCCGCCGCACCGGGCGCACTCGGACAGGGCCGGGGCGTATCCGGCCACCGCCAGGGAGCGCAGCAGGTAGGCGTCCAGGACCAGCCGGGCGTCGTGGGTGCCCTCACCCAGGGTACGCAGCGCGCCGAGGAGCAGGAGGAACTGGCGCAGGGCCGGGTCCTTCTCGACGGCGACGACCTTCTCGGCCGTCTCCAGCATGGCGGTGGCGGCCGTGTAGCGGGCGTAGTCGGTGACGATCGCCTCACCGTAGGCGCGCACGGTCTCGGCCTGGGTGACGACGTCCAAGGTGCGCCCGGAGTGGAGCTGTAGGTCGACGTGGGTGCAGGGTTCCAGCCGGGCGCCGAATCGCGACCGGGTACGCCGCACGCCCTTGCCCACGGCCCGGACGAGGCCGTGGCGTCGGGTCAGGAGGGTGATGATGCGATCGGCCTCGCCCAGCTTCTGGTTGCGCAGGACGACGCCCTCGTCACGGTAGAGGCTCACTCCCCCATTGTCGCGGATGCCGGTGACCGTCCTCGCGCCCGACCTGACCACATACGCCGGACGCGCACCCCCTTGACCAGGTTGATTACGTTTTGGATTCCCTTTTCGAGATATTTGGTCTACTCTCACGCGCTAGACGTCACTCGTCGGGTCCGCCGCCTTTCCCCCGCGGCACCACCGGCGTCGCCACGCCGACGTGCGGCCTTCCGGCGCCCGGCCGACGAGAAGTCACGTTGCCATGGGCGAGCGCAAAGCCGCCCGAGGGTACGAACCCCGACTCGGGCGGTCGAGAACGCCCGTTCCAGTCCATTTCCAGAGGAGATCGATCATGGCGCGTGGTCGTCGAGGCACACGACGAACGAGCACCCGGCGCTCCCGGCGCAGGCGATCGGTGCCCTTCTTCGTCACGTTGGCGGCGGTCCCCCTCGGGTTGACCCTGGCCGGAACGCTGCTGGTCACGGGGACCGGAGAGGAACTGAACCCCTTTCGCAACACCGCGGACGGGTCCGCGGTGCCCGACGGGTCGACCTCGTCCGTCTCCACGGACCCGCCCGCCCCGGACGCCTCCGAAGAGGACGACTTCTTCGTGACGCCCGGCGATGACGCACCGATCCCGGTGCCCTCGCCGGCCGGGGACAACGAACCTCAGAGCGCCGACGTCACCGCGTCGTCCTCGCCCGAGGAACGGGAGGACGACGGCCGTGAGGAGAGTGACGGCGGTAGCGGTGGTGGCGGTGGCGGCGAGAGCGCGGGCGGCGGCCAAGGCGGGTCCGGCGGAGGCGGGGGCGGAGGCGGAGGGACGTCCTCGGCCGTGACCGACGAGGTCGTGCGACTGGTCAACGCCGAGCGCGCCGGTGCCGGCTGCTCCTCACTGCGCGTGGACTCGCGACTCACCGGCGCCGCGCAGGAGCACAGCGAGGACATGGACCGGCGGAACTACATGAGCCACCAGAACCCCGATGGCGAGGGCCCCGGCGAGCGGGCCGCCCGCCACGGCTACGACGCGTGGGGGGCCGAGAACGTCGCCAAGGGGCAGACCAGCGCCGCGCAGGTGATGGACGCCTGGATGAACAGCGAGGGCCACCGCGCCAACATCCTCAACTGCGGGCTGAAGGCGATCGGTGTCGGCGAGTCCGGCAACGCCTGGACCCAGAAGTTCGGCTGGGAGTGAGTCCACACGCATACGGCGAAGGGCCGCACCCCGCGGGGTGCGGCCCTTCGCCGTATCGATGAGGAGGGTGGGAGCGCTGAACCGTTAGCAGCGGAGCCCTCCGAAGAGGGTTAGAAGGAAGCACCCCCGGTGCCTCGGGTACTACGTGGGCGGAGAGTGCGACGACTGGGTCCGTGAGAGTTACGAGAAGGAAGTCGTCGCGGTGCCGCCCTGTCCGCAACGTTAGCGAGCGGGGCGGCCGGATGTCACCGGGTTTTCAGGACACCGGCTCGGGTTCGGGACCGGTGTCGGGGAGCAGCGAGGCCAGCGCCGGCAGGGTGATCGCCTCCACGCCCTCCGGCAGCCCCTCCGGGAGCTCCGTGCCGACGTAACCCACACGCAGCCCCTCCGCCTCCTCCTGCGTGAGCGGACCCGCCTCGCGCACCCGGACACCGCGTTCGGCCATCAGGTCGACCAGGTCGCCGACGGTCAGGTACCGCCGCGACAGCACCCCCCGGGCCAGCAGGCTCCCCGGGACCCCGGTCTCCTCGACCCGGTTGAACTGCTCGTCCGCCGCCAGGAACAGGTGCGTCCAGCGGGCCGACCAGGTCCCGTCCTCCCCCTTGGCGAAAGCCAGCGGCACCAGTACCCGCGACTCCCCCTCCAGGTCGGAGCGGACCCGGACGGTGCGCGGCTCGAACGGCATCCCCTGCTGCACGGTGTCCAGCGACAGGTAGCCGAAGAACGCCTCGGGCAGGAAGGTGAACCGGTCGCCGCTGTACACCAGCACCTGGGGCACCACGTACCGCACCTTCGGGTCCAGCGCGGCGGGCTCCAGATCGATCATCTCGGTGGCGCCGCCGGGCGCCGGGGCCTCCACCAGGTCGCCGGAGTGCACGACCCCGGTGCTCTGGAGGTTGGTCCAGGAGACCTGTCCGACGGGGGCGAAGTCCGCACCGAGCAGCATCACCGACAGGTCCAGGTCGGTAGTGGTGTCCGGGCCGTCGGCCCAGTGCACGAAGAAGCGCAGCCGCTCTCCCTCCACCGCCGTGACGCTGCCGCGCGGCAGCACCCCCAGCCCCTTCGAGGTTCCACGGCCCGAGCGCGGGACCGCCACGCCCCGCACCGCCGGGTCGACCAGCAGCAGGTCCACGTCGGGCAGGCGGCGGGCGATCAGCGCGTCCAGGGCGGCGGTCACCGCGGCCGTGTCGGCCTCGGGCAGCGGCGGCCGGGTGTCCGCGACCGTCCAGCCGCGGGCGGTCTCGTTGGCGAACAGCCGCACCGAGCCGGGCAGGCTCCGGTTGGCGAGCTGTTCGCGGGCCGAGGCCAGCACCCGGCCGGCCACCCGGTGGCCGACCGCGTTCAGGTGTTCGACCAGCAGGCCGGTGACGGCGGGGCCGCCCGCGACCATGATCCGGTCCAGGGACCGGACCAGGGTTCCGGGCGCCCCGGCCAGCAGGTGGACGGCGGCCGGGACGTCACCGGCGCCGAACGCGGCCTCCACCCGGGCGGCGAGGGTGCGCACGCGCTTGTCGCCCCGGGCCACGGCGAACACGTCGCGGGCGTGGCCCAGCGCCGGGTACTCGTGCGGGTGCAGCCCCTCGCCCAGGCGCTTCCAGCCCTGGACCCGGCGGCCCACATCGGCCAGCTTGCCGGGGTCGGCGGCGACGACGCCGTCCAGCGCGGTGAGCAGCAGGCGGCGTTCGCGCCGGGTGAAGGAGCGCAGGCGCTTGGGCTCCACCAGGGTGGGGTCGCCGCCGGACAGGGCCTGGGCCAGGCGCAGGACGTCCGTGACGGTGTCGAGCACGGGCGACAGCCCGGCTCGGACGCGGGCGGCGTTGACCACGGCGCGGTTCTCCCGGACGGGGATCGCGGGCGGCTCGTGGTCGGGGCACGCGGCGGCCAGGCGGCCCAGCAGGTCGCGGTCGGCGTCGGCGAGCGGCACGGTGGATCCGGCCAGGTCGGTGTAGAGCCGGCGGGTCTCCTCCTCCAACGTTCCGCCCAGGTGCAACAGGGTCCACCGGTCCTCGGCCCCGGCGACGAAGGCGTCGCGGACGGCCGCGAGCTCGGCGTAGGTGTGCCGGAGGCGTCCGTAGGCGGGCAGGGAGAGCAGGTCCAGGCCGTCGGGGTCCGAAACCACCGCGTCCCGGTGGGCCGGGTCGGTGACCGCGGAGACCAGGCACTCCAGCCAGAAGTCCACGGTGTCGGGGACGTTCTCGGGGAAGTCGGTGAAGTACACGTTGTGCTCGGCCGCGGCGCCGACGAGTTCGCGGACGGCGGCGAGCAGGGGGGCCGCGGTGCGCAGCACCGCGTCGGGGGCCAGTCCCTCCAGGTGGGTGCGCAGGTCCGCGGTGAGCGCGAACCCGAGGGACAGCAGCGCGGCGTCCAGCCGCCGCACCGCGGCCGTGCCGTCGCCGGGCCCGGCCGCCGGGAGGGGGACCCGCAGGGTCCGCTGGATGATCTCGGTGTGCACCATGCCCGGAATGGTCCCATCGCGGGAATCCCGCCCGCCAGGGATTTTCCCGCCCCCGGGCGAGGTGTCCGGGGGCGGTACTAGGGTGAGCGGCACCGCGGCGAACAGATGGGTGGGAGGGTACGGGTGCGCGAACTCAGTGAGCTGGTCGAGGTGGAACGGCCCGGTTGGCCGGTGGTGATCGAACACCTGGAACGCGCGCGGGTGCCGGTGCGCGCGCTGCCCGGCGACCCGGACAGGGGGCGGACCTGCCTGCACCGGTTGCAGATCACGGCGCGTTCGTTCCTCGGCGCGATGGCGCTGGAGAGCGGCGGCCTGCTCGTGGACGACGGATGGTTGCGGGTGTACGGGGGCGGCGGCCCGGAGCTGCCCGGTCTGGGCGAGGTGAACGACCTGAGCGCCGCGGTGGTGCACGGGCCCCCGGTGCGCCTGATCGTGGGGCACGACGTGCTGGGCGGGATCTTCGCGCTCAACGGCCCCGGTTGCGAGGACGACCGGTATCCGGGGCGCCCCGGGGAGATGGTGTACTTCGCCCCCGACTCCCTGGCGTGGGAGCCGCTGGAGGCCGCCTACTCCTCGTGGCTGCCGTGGATGCTGGAGGAGCACAACCTGGAGAACTTCTACGCCGATCTGCGCTGGCCCGGGTGGCGGGAGTCGGTGGCGGGGTTGACACCGGACCAGGGGTTGGCGGCGTCCCCGTCCCTGTGGACGAAGGAGGCCGCGCGGAACCCGGCGGCGGTCTCCCGGCGGCCGGTGCCGTTCGGCGAGCTGGTGGCGCTGCACCGGGAGTTCCGCACCGGGATGGGCGGGGCCGACCCCGGCCCGTTCGGGACCCTGTGACGGGCGTGGGGCCCGCGGCGTCGCCGCGGGCCCCACGTCGGATCGTGTCAGGCGCGACCGATGGCGCTGCACAGGGCGCGCAGCGACGCGGTGGTGATGCTGCTGTGGATGCCCACGCCCCACACCACCCGGCCCTCGATCTCGGCCTCGACGTAGGCGGCGGCGCGGGCGTCGCCGTCGGCACCCATGGAGTGCTCCACGTAGTCCATGACCCGGACCTTGACGTCGACGTCGGTCAGGGCGTCGCAGAACGCGGAGATGGGGCCGTTGCCGGTGCCGACCAGTTCGCGGATCTCGCCGTTGACGCGGGCGTCGGCCTCGATCCGGTAGGTGCCGTCGGCGTCGGTGGAGGACCGGTGCGCCAGGACCGCGACCGGGCCCCGGTCGGTCAGGTAGGTGTCGGAGAAGATCTCCCAGATGCGGTCGCCGGAGAACTCGCCGCCCTCGGCGTCGGTGTACTTCTGGATGGCCTGGGAGAACTCGATCTGCAAGCGGCGGGGCAGGTCCAGGGAGTGGTCGCGCTGCATGATGTAGGAGACGCCGCCCTTGCCGGACTGGCTGTTGACCCGGATGACGGCCTCGTAGTTGCGGCCGACGTCCTTGGGGTCGATGGGCAGGTAGGGCACGTCCCAGCCGTACGCGTCCACGGGGACCCCGGCGGCCTCGGCGTCGGCCTCCAGGGCGGCGAAGCCCTTCTTGATGGCGTCCTGGTGGGAGCCGGAGAAGGCGGTGTAGACCAGGTCGCCGCCGTAGGGGTGGCGGGGGGCGACGGGCAACTGGGTGCAGTGCTCGACGGTCCGGCGGATCTCGTCGATGTCCGAGAAGTCGATCTGCGGGTCGACGCCCTGGCTGAACAGGTTCAGGCCCAGGGTGACCAGGCAGACGTTGCCGGTGCGCTCGCCGTGCCCGAACAGGCAGCCCTCGACGCGGTCGGCGCCGGCCATGACGGCCAGTTCCGCCGAGGCGACACCGGTACCGCGGTCGTTGTGGGGGTGTACCGACACCACCACGTGCTCGCGCCGCGACAGGTTGCGGCTCATCCACTCGATCTGGTCGGCGTAGACGTTGGGGGTGGAGCGTTCGACGGTGGCCGGCAGGTTCAGGATGATCTCCCGACCCGGACCGGGGTTCCACACGTCCATGACGGCCTCGCAGACCTCCAGGGCGAAGTCCGGCTCGGTGTCGATGAAGATCTCGGGCGAGTACTCGTAGCCGAAGTACTCGGTGTCGCCCAGGTACCGCTCGGCGAAGCGCATGACGTGGCGGGTGCCCTCGACGGCGATGGCCTTGCAGGCCTCGCGGTCCACCTTGAACACGACGCGGCGGAAGGTGGGCGCGGTGGCGTTGTACAGGTGCACGGTGGAGCGCCGGGCGCCGATCAGGCTCTGTACGGTGCGCTCGATCAGGTCCTCGCGGGCCTGGGTCAGGACCGAGATCTGGACGTCGTCGGGGATCAGGCCGTCCTCGATCAGGGACCGGACGAAGTCGAAGTCGGTCTGGCTGGCGGCGGGGAAGCCGACCTCGATCTCCTTGTAGCCCATCTTCACCAGCAGCTGGAACATCTCGCGCTTGCGGGCGGGGTCCATGGGCTCGATCAGGGCCTGATTGCCGTCGCGCAGGTCCGTGGACAGCCAGCGGGGCGCCTCGGTGATGGTCTTGGACGGCCACGTGCGATCGGGCAGATCGATCGACTTGAAGGGCGCGTAGCGCTGGAACGGCATGGGGGAGGTCTGCTGCTGGGGCACCATCTGGTGGCTCCTAGGAATCGCGGTGCGTGGTCAATGGCCGACCGTGGACAAGCCGAAGCCCCGCGGCGAGGGAGCCGACCCGTACTAACGACCCCCGCCGCGGCCGCTAAGAAGGAGCAGCTCGCACAGCATGATGGGGGCCACGCTAGCAGACGGCCCGGAAATGCCGGTACTCCCCGTCCACATGATGGGATGCGTCTCACGTGACCTGCGTTTCCTTGAACACGGGGATGACCGGGATTCATCCGCCCCTCGCCATCGATATCTCGTTTTCGAGAAAACCGATACCTCGACTTCGAGATACAAAGGAGAGGTCTGTACCATTGACCCGAACCCTTCAGTGCTAGGGGGGTCGTTCGAATCCCGCCGGGGGACCCAGGGTGCGGCCAACACCCGAGGCCGCCGTCGCGCCGCGCCGTGTACACGTAAGCCGCGGACGACGGCAGCGCCTGTCCCCCGGCGGGATTTCTCCTTTCCCGCGCGTCGACGTCCACCCCGGCGCTCACTCGACCCCGGGTCCGTTCACTCGGGAGGCGACCCCGCCCGGGACACCGACCGACGTCGATGAGGAGGCTCCGGCCGAGGCCGAGAAGGTCGCGGTCGACACCGCTCTCCGGGAACGGTCCGCCGCCCGCGTCCCGGCCGACGAGGACGCGGGCGGCGGACCGTTCGGCGTCAGGCGCTCTGGAGGTACGGGTAGTCGGTGTACCCGGAGTGGTCGCCGCCGTAGAAGGTCGCGGCGTCCGGCTCGTTGAGCGGGGCGCCCGCGCGCAGGCGGACGTCCAGGTCGGGGTTGGCCAGCCAGGCCGCGCCCAGGGCCACCGCGTCGGCGCCCCGCCCCAGGGCCGTGTCCACGCCCGACAGGTCCAGCCCCGTCGCCGGGTTGACGACCAGGGTCCCCTCCCACAGCTCGCGGACCAGCGGGGTGTGCTCGGCGCCACCGATCTGCGCGGTGTGCAGGAAGGCCAGGTCGGAACGGTGGCGCAACCCTTCCAGCAGGGCCGTGTACTGCTCGACCGGGTCGCTCTGGACGATGCCGTTGTAGCCGTTCGACGGCGAGATGCGCAGGGCGGTGCGGTCGGCTCCGATGGCGTCGGCCACCGCGTCCACCACCTCGATCGCGAACCGGGAACGGCGCTCGGCGTCGCCCCCGTACTCGTCGTCCCGGAGGTTGGACTCGTCCGAGAGGAACTGGTTGATCAGGTAGCCGTTGGCCCCGTGCAGCTCCACCCCGTCGAAACCGGCGGCGATCGCGTTGCCGGCGGCCGCGGCGAAGTCGTCCACGACCTCCTGGATCTCCGCGACGGTCAGCTCCCGGGGCACCGGGTGCGGGACCATGCCCGAGCCGTCGAACAGCGACTCGCCCGAGGCGACCGGGGACGGGCCCACCGGCAGGCCACCGTCCGGGTACAGGAACGGGTGGCCGATGCGGCCGGTGTGCATGATCTGCGCGAAGATGAGCCCGCCGCGCTCGTGGACGGCACCGGTGACGGCCTTCCACGCCTCCACCTGCTCGGGCCCGTGCAGACCGGGGGTGTCGATGTAGCCCTGGCCGCGCACGTTGGGCTGGACGCCCTCGGTGATGATCAGTCCGGCGGCCGCCCGCTGGGCGTAGTATTCGGCGACGAGCGCGTCCGGGCGGCCGCCGTAGGCGCGCGAACGGGTCATCGGGGCCATGAACAGGCGGTTGGCCGCCTCGTACCGACCGATCTTCGTCGGCTGGAACAGGGACTCGTTCACGGTGGTCCTCCGGGGTTCTCGATGGTGAGGGCCGCGCCCTCGGGAACACTCGGAACCTAGGACGGAGCGCCGTCCGTCCCCTTGCCGCGCGCTGTCCGCCCGCTGTCGTGACCCGGCTCTCACCCGAGACCGGGCCCGAGGGGCCGCGTATAGGCTTTCCGGCATGCGATTCGGGGTGCTGGGGCCGTTGGCAGTGTGGACCGACGAGGGCACGACCGTGCGCGTACCGGGGGCCAAGGTGCGCGCCCTGGCGGCCCTGCTGCTCGCCCACCGTGACGAGGCCGTATCGGTCGACCGGCTGATCGACGAGCTGTGGGACGCCCCTCCCCCGGATCCGGCGGGTGCGGTGCAGACCGCGGTGTCCCGCCTGCGCGGCGCCCTGGACCGGGCCGAGCCCGGCTACCGCGTCCGGGTGGCGTCGGGCCCGTCCGGCTACCGGCTGCGGGTGGACGCCGACGACGTGGACGCGGGCCGGTTCGAGGTCCTGATCACCGCGGCCCGTGCCGCCGAGGCCCCCCGGGAACGGGTGCGGATCCTGAACGAGGCGTTGGCGCTGTGGCGGGGCCCGGCCCTGGCCGACCACGCCGACGCCCCCTTCGCCGCGGCGCCCCTGGCCCGGTGGGAGGAGATGAGGCTGGCCGCCCTGGAGGACCGCGTCCGGGCCAGGTTGGACCTGGGCGAGGGCCCCGAACTGGTCGCCGAACTCGGTGAGCTGGTGCGCGAGCACCCCGTCCGGGAGCGGCTGCGGGCGGCGCACATGCTCGCTTTGTACCGCGCGGGCCGCCAGGGCGAGGCGTTGGAGAGCCACCGGAGGCTGCGCGAGTCGCTGACCGAGGAGCTCGGCGTGGACCCGGGGCCGGAGATCACCCGGCTGTACGAGGACATCCTCGCCCAGTCCCCCGCCCTGACCCCGGCCGCTCCGCCTCGGGCGGCGACGGAGCATCACCCCCACGTCGTGGCGACCGGGACGACGGCGCCCTCCGGGAGGTCCCGGGGTTCGGTCCCCGCTCCCGTCACCGATGTGGTGGGACGGGACGCCTGTGTCGCCGAGGTACGCCGGAACCTCACCGAGTCACGGCTGACCACACTGCTCGGCCCCGGCGGGGTCGGCAAGACCACCATGGCCCTGGCCTCGGTCGGCGTCGAGGACGGCCGGTTCGGCCCCGTGTGGTTCGTGGAGCTCTCGGGGCGCGACGGCGACGCCGGTGACGGGGTGGCCGACGACGTCGCCGCCGTACTGGGCATCCACGACGAGACCCCCCGCATGGGGTCGGCCCGGCCGATGACCGCCCGCATCGCCGAGTCCCTGGGGCAGGAGCCGGCCCTGGTGGTCCTGGACAACTGCGAGCACCTGATCGCGTCGGTGGCGGACCTGGTGACCCGGCTGCTGGGGGCCGCGCCGGGGCTGCGCGTGCTGACCACCAGCCGCGAACCGCTGGGGATCCCGGGTGAGCGTCTGCACCGGGTGGATCCCTTGGGGCTGCCCACCGGATCCTCTCCCGAGGAGGTGGCCGCGTCCGACGCCGCGACCCTGTTCGTGCGTCGGGCGGCGGCCTCCGTGCCCGGCTTCGCGGTGGACGGGTCCAACGCCGAAGCGGTGGCCGCGATCTGTAGGCACCTCGACGGGCTTCCGCTGGCCTTGGAGCTGGCCGCCGCCCGGGTACGGTCCCTGGGGGTGCACCGATTGGCCGACCGGCTGCACGACCGGTTCCGGGTGTTGGGCACCGGCGGTTACGACCGCAGGCGCACCCTGTGGGAGACGGTCGACTGGAGCTGGCGGTTGTTGACCGGGGCCGAGCGCGCCGTGCTGCGCCGGCTCTCGGTTCCGACCTGTCTGTTCACCCTGGAGACGGCGGAGGTGGTCGCCGCCGACCCGGACGGAGAGCCCGCGGTGACGGCGGCCGACGTCGCCGGGATCCTCGCCGGGCTGGTGGACCGGTCGCTGATCGCGGTGGAGCGGGGCGGTACCCGGTACCGCCTGTTGGAGACGATCCGCGCCTACGCCGGGGAACGGTCGGTGGCCGCCGGGGAGGAGGACCGGACGCGGTACCGGTACGCACGGCACATCGCCGAGCGTTCGGGACGCGGTGAGGCGCGGGACTTCACCCTGGACCCGCACCCGGCCGAGTCCGACCTGCGGGCGGTCGACGTGCGCACGGCGATCGAGTGGGCCGCGGACCACGGGCACGCGGACATCGCGCTGCGCATCGCCGCCTACCACGGCTGGTTCTGGTACCTGAGCGGACGGTACCGGGAGGGGTACCGGCTGCTGTCGCGGGCGTTGGCGGCCGAGGGGACGGCCGCGCCCGCCGATCGGGCCGAGGCCCTCTTGTGGCACGCCGCGCTGGGCGTCACCGAGTGCGCGGAACAGGGCGCGCCCGAGTCCGCGCTCGCGGCGGTCCGGCTCACCGAACGGCTGACCGACCCCCGGGCGGCGGCGCGCGCGGAGGCCCTGCTGGTGTTCATGGCCCCCTTCGCCGACCCGGATCGAGGAGAAGGCTCCTCGGTCGACGACCGGCTGGCCGTGGCGCTTCGGGTGTTCGAGACGACCGACGAACCGTGGTGGACCGCGTTCTCGCTTCACCTGCGCGGATGGCGGTCGCTGCGCCGCAGCGACCTGCGCGCCGCCCGCCACGACGCCGACCGGAGCCTGGCCCTGTTCTCCCGGACCGGTGAACCGTGGGGGGCGGCCCGGGCGAACAGCCTGTTGGGGGTGGTCGCGGGCATCGAGGGCGCCTACGCGGAGGCCGCGCACCGCCACGGACTCGCCTTGGAGCACGCCGAACGCCTGGGACTGTGGCCGACGGTCGTGGACGAGCTGGGCCGGCTGGCCCGGGTGCACATGCTGACCGGGGATCTGCGCACCTCCGATGAGTACAACCTGCGGGCCCTGCGGATCGCGGCCGAGCAGGCGTTCCACGCGGGACGGCGGTTCAGCGTCGCCGGGCTGGGGATGACCGCCCGCCGCCGGGGCGACCTCGACCTCGCGGAGGAGTACATGAACGAGGTGCTGGCCACCCATCGCATGGACGGGTACCGGCCGGGGTCCGCGTTCGCGTTGGCCGAGCTGGGGTTCGCCGCCGAATTGCGCGGGGACGCCGACGAAGCCCGTGACCTGCACCTCCAGGGGTTGGGGGACGCGCGCCAGAGCGGGGATCCGCGTACGGTGGCGCTGGCCCTGGAAGGACTGGCGGGCGCCGCGGCCCTGGCGGGCGACGGGCGGTCCGCCGCGCGTTTGGTGGGCGCCGCCGAGCGGGCCAGGGAGGAGGCGGGGGTGCCGATGCCCGAGGCCGAACGCTTCGACGTGGACCGGATCCTGAACGCCGCGCGCGCCCTGCTGGGCGAGGAGGCGACGGAGCGGGCCGGGGCCGAGGGGCGCGCCCTGTCGCTGGAGGCGGCGATCGCCCTGGCCCTGGCCCCCGCCCGGGAACCTCAGCCCCGGTAGGCGGCCGGCCGGATGTGGCCGGGTGGGGACGGGGTACCCGCGGCGGGAGGACCGGGCCCGACGGGCGCGAAGTGGGGTTTCGCCCCTTTCGACGGCAAACATACGTTCATGACTCAGAGATCATGAATATTGACAGAACGTGTTGATCTCCTTTGCAATGTCGCCACCGTGTCCGATCGCCTCACCCCCGCTCACGGAGGCATCTCGTGGAGACCACCCGTTTCCCGTCCCCCCGACGCGCCCGCATCCCCAAGGGCGTCCGTCGCACCCTCGTCCCCCTGACCACCGCCGCCCTCCTGCTCGGCGCCCTGGCCCCCGGGAGCGCGACCGCCGAACCCGAGTACGACCTGTACCGGGTGGACGGTGTCGAGACCCCGCGGGAACGCACCGCCATCGCCTCGACCGGTGCCGCCATCGACCAGGTCGCCGCCGACGCGGTACTGGTCACCGCCACCCCCGACGACGCCGAGGAGATCGCCGACCTCGGGTTCGGGGTGGAGTTGCTGGAGATCCCGCAGCCGTTCGCCAACCCCGACCCCGGGTACACGACGTACCCCGAACTCCTCGACATCGTCGACGAGGTCACCGCCGATCACCCCGACATCGCCGCGAGCACGGTCATCGGCACCTCCCATCAGGGCCGCGACATCGTCGCGATCAAGATCAGCGACAACGTCGGCACCGACGAGGACGAGCCGGAGGTGCTGTTCACGCACGCCCAGCACGCGCGCGAGCACCTCACCGTCGAAATGGCCGTGTACCTGCTCGACCTGCTCACCGACGGGTACGGCACCGATCAGCGCATCACCGGGCTGGTCGACGAACGGGAGATCTGGATCGTCCCCAACGTCAACCCGGACGGCTCCGAGTACGACATGGCGGGCACCAACTGGCGGAACTGGCGCAAGAACCGCCAGCCCAACGCGGGCACCTCCGCCATCGGCACCGACCTCAACCGCAACTGGGACTACAGGTGGGGCTGCTGCGGCGGTTCCTCCGGCAACCCGAGCAGCATCACCTACCGGGGTCCGGCCCCCGAATCGGCTCCCGAGGTCAGGGTGATCGCCGACTTCGTGCGGAGCCGGGTCGTGGGCGGCGAGCAGCAGATCACCGCCGCCATCGACTTCCACACCTACAGCGAGCTCATCCTGTGGCCGTTCGGCTACACCTACAACGAGGTCACCAGCGGGATGACCCGCGCGGAGTACGACACCCACGTCGCGCTGGGCACCCACATGGCCGACGCCAACGGGTACACGCCGCAGCAGGCGAGCGACCTGTACATCACCGACGGGTCGATCAACGACTGGCTGTGGGGCGACCAGCGCATCATCAATTTCACGTATGAGATGTACCCTCGCAGCGCCTGGGGCGGCGGTTTCTACCCGCCGTCGTCGGTGATCGAACGGGAGACGGCCCGTAACAAGGAGGCCGTGCTGCGGCTGCTCGACTACGCCGACTGCCCGTACCGCATCATCGGCGAGGAGGACGCCCACTGCGGCTGACCCCGCGCCTGGACGGCCCCTCCCCCCGACAGGGTCGGGCAGAGGGGCCGTTGTTCGCCGCGGACCGGAGCGCGGGAGGCCTCCGTCGGCGGCGGCCTGGGGGCGGTGGCGCCCACGGGGTTCCGCAAGGCCCGGAGTGAACGTCCCGGGGGTTCTCGTTCCCCGAGCGCCATCGCACGGGCCGAGGCGGGAGGTCAGGCGCCGGGGAGCGGCTCGAACTCCTTGACCGCGTCGATCGACGGACCGTGCGGGGTGTTGGCCTCGCGCTCGATCATGATCTCCACGAGCACCGGCCGCGACGTGGCCTTGGCCTCCTTGCGGGCCCATTCCAGGGCGTCGCGGACGTCCCCGGGCTCCCAGACCCGGCGGCCGGAGCAGCCGTAGGCCTCCATGATCTTGACGTTGTCGGTGCCGTACTCGTCGTAGTGGATGTCCACCTGGAAGTTCATCTCGAAGGGGATGGACGCCTGACGGATCAGGCCCAGGTACTCGTTGTTGAGCATGACGAGCACGTACGGGACGTTGTACTGGGCGGCGACCGCCAGTTCCTCGACCATGTACTGGAACCCGTAGTCGCCGACGATGCCGACGACCTCGGCGTCCGGCTCGGTGTTCTTCAGGGCCTTCTTGACGCCGATGGCCGCCGGGATCTCCCAGCCCAGCGGACCGGCCTGGCCGCAGATCTGGTAACGGCGCGGCTTGTACGCCTTCTGGTGCTGGCCGCCCCAGATCTGGTAGAGGCCGATGGCGGTGACGAAGTAGGTGTCCTCGTCGAAGACCTCGTTGATCTCCTTGTAGACGCGCGGCGCCTTGATGGGGACGGTGTCGAAGTCCTCGCGTCGGGTGAGGGTGGACTTGAGCTCGCCGACCCGGTCGACCCAGCCCTCGACCCGGGCTCGGGCGTCGCGCCGTTTCGCGGCGGCCAGCAGTTCGCGCAGGAAGAGGCGGGCGTCGGAGACCACGCCCAGGTCGGGTTCGAAGACCCGGCCGATCTGGGTGGCCTCGACGTCGACGTGGATGAACGTCCGCTCGCCCCGGTAGACGTCGATCCGACCGGTGTGCCGGTCGGCGAAGCGCGCGCCCACGGCCAGGACCAGGTCCGACTCCAGGAACGAGGCGTTGCCGTAGCGCTGGGAGGTCTGCACGCCGGTCATGCCCGCGTACAGGGGCGAGTCCTCGTCGAAGGAGCCCTTGCCCATGAGCGTGACCTGGACGGGGACCCTCAGGTACTCGGCGAGTTCGCGCAGTTCGTCGGAGGCCTCGGCGAGGATGACGCCGCCGCCGGCCAGGATCAGCGGGCGCTCGGCGGCGAGCAGCAGGTCCAGGGCGCGCTCGACCCGGGGCGGGTGGGGTGCGACGGTGTCGACCTTGAGCGGGGCGTCCAGTTCGGGGTCGTACTCGATGACCTGCTGGGCGACGTCCACGGGGATGTCGATGAGGACGGGGCCGGGCCGGCCCTCGCGGGCGATCCGGAACGCCTCGCGGAAGATCCACGGGGCGGTCGCCGCCTCCTTGATCTGCACCGCCCACTTGGTGACGGGCTTGGCGATCTCGACGATGTCGACCGCCTGGAAACCCTCCTTGTCCAGCAGGTCGGTGCGCTGCTGGCCGGTGACGCACACGATCGGGATGGAGTCGGCGATCGCGGTGTACAGGCCGGTGATCATGTTGGTGCCGGCCGGGCCGGAGGTACCGATGGCCACACCGACACCGCCGGTGGTGCGCGACCAGCCGTCGGCCATGTGGGTGGCGCCCTCCTCGTGGCGGACGATGAGGTGCTCGATCCCTCCGACGTCCTCCATCGCCTTGTAGAGGGGCAGAATGGCGGCGCCGGGGCAGCCGAAGGCGGTGTCGACGCCTTCGTCCTTCAGAACCTCGACGACCGCGTTCATCACGGGCATCCGTGCCATGGCTGTTCCTTCGGTGCTAGGGGGAGGATCGGTGGGAGCCGGGCCCGGCGGATCCCGCGGTGCGGCCAACACGCGCGGGTGCCGGTGCGGCTCGGGCGGCGGAGTGCTCGGTTCCGCCGCGTGGTCGGCGGCTACTCGCGGCCGGAGAGCCCCTCGACGATCTTCAGGAGCGCGGAGTGGTCGAGGCCGCCGTGTCCCTGCCGCGCGAGGGCGGCGACGTACTGCGCGACCTGGGCGCCCAGCGGGATCGCCACCCCGGCGGCGCGCGCGGAGTCGGTGACGATGCGCATGTCCTTGTCGTGCAGGGCGATGCGGAAGCCGGGGGCGAAGTCGCGCTCGCGCATGGCGGCGCCCTTGCGCTGGAGCACCGTGCTGCCGGCCAGGCCTCCGCCGAGCACCTCCAGGCCGGCCTCGGTGTCCACACCGTGGGCCTCCAGGAAGACCAGGGCCTCGGCGAGGAGCTGGATGTTGCCGGCGACGATGAGCTGGTTGGCGGCCTTGACGGTCTGCCCGGACCCGTGGGGGCCGACCAGGACCGGGGTGGTGCCCAGGACGTCGAAGAGCGGGCGGGCCGCGTCGAAGTCCTCGCGGGAGCCGCCGACCATGATGGACAGTGCGGCCTCGACGGCACCGGCCTCGCCACCGCTGACCGGGGCGTCCAGGACCCGGAAGCCGCGTTCGGTACCGGCGGCGGCCACGGCGCGGGAGACGTCGGGGCGGATGGTGCTCATGTCGATGACGAGCGTGCCGGGCCCGGCGTGTTCGAAGACGCCGTCCGCGCCGAGCAGGAGGGCCTCGACGTCCGGGGAGTCGGGGACCATCGTGATGACGGCGTCGGCGTCGGCGACCGCCCCGGCGACGGAGCCGCCGCGCAGGCCGCCCTCGGCGACGAGGGCGTCCACGCGCTCGGGGGAGAGGTTGTGGCCGGTGACGGTGTATCCGGCGCGGGCGAGGTTGACGGCCATGGGCAGGCCCATGATGCCGAGTCCGATGAAGGCGACCTTGCGGATGGACACGGGGGTGCCCCCTTTTCTTCGTGGCTGTGGGACGCGCGGGGTCGATGCGGGCTCAGCGCAGTCGACCGAGGCTCTGTTCGGTGGGGACGGTGGGCTTGTACTCCAGTCCGACGAGGCCCTGGTAGCCGCCGGCCTGGGCGGCGGTGAGCAGGTCGTCGATGGGGAGCGCGCCGGTGCCGGGCTCTCCCCGGCCGGGGACGTCGGCGATCTGGACGTGTCCGAACTCCGCGGCGTGGTCGCGGACCACGGCGGCGACGTCGTCGCCGTTGACGGCCAGGTGGTACAGGTCGGCGAGGAGGGCGACGTTGTCGGCCCCGGCCTCCCGGACCTTCGCGACGAAGTCGAGTCCGTCGCGCGCGGTCCTGAGCGGGTAGCCCTCGGCGCCGCTGAGCGGCTCGATGAGGACGATGCCGCCGACCCGGGCGACCGCCTCGGCCGCGGCGACGGTGTTCTCCAGGGCCAGCCGGTCCTGTTCGGCGGGGTCGACCCCGTCCTGGCGCAGGCCGTAGAGGGCGTTGAAGGCGGTGGTGCCGGTGCGTTCGGCGATGGCGACGACGACATCGAGGTTGGCGAGGAACTCGGCGGAGCGCGCGGGCTGTGAGAGCACGCCCCGGTCGGGTCCGGGCAGGGCGCCGGCGAAGAGGTTGAGGCCGGTGAGGCGGACCCCGGCGGTGTCGAGGGCGGCGACGAAGGCGTCGATCTCCTCGCGGGGCGGGGTGGCGCTCTCGAACGGCCACCAGAACTCGACCGCGTCGAACCCGGCGTCGCGTGCGGCCTGCGGGCGCTCGTGAAGGGGCAGTTCGGTGAACAGCATGGAGCAGTTCACCGTGTACCCGAGGGTGTGGCTCATGCACTACCTCCGGCATCAGATTCCGCTATGCGGAACTTGCTTTTCACTTTGAGGAATGACATGAGTGTGGGCCCGGTCGCCCCCGGTTGTCAACCGCCCCGCGCGCCGACCCTCGCCCGCCACGCCGCCCGCGCTCCCCCGTCGACGCCGCTCCCGCACGGGGACACGCATGTTCGGAGGTTCTTCCGGGGATGTCATGAATCCGCCTGTTTTTCGCCGGATACCCCTTGCGAGTGTTGACAAGGTCACACTCCCATCAATTAGAGTCCCTCCAATCCGTCATACGGAATCGCATGTCTGCACTACGAAAGCCCGGCTTCGGCCGGGCCACGGGAGAACCCATGCCCGAAAGCACCTCGGCGGAGCCGGACCTCCGGCCCGACCTGGGATTGGAGCGGCTCAACGCCCTGTCGGAGGAGGAGCTGCGCACCGAACTGGCGCGGTGCCTCGACGTGGAACGCTGGGTGCGGGCCGTCGCGGCCGCCGCGCCCTACGCCGACCGCGCCGCCCTCCTCGACACGGCCGACGCCCACGCCCGCGCCATCACCGCCGACGAGGTCGCCTCGGCGCTGGCCCGCCACCCGCGCATCGGCGAGAAGGCCCACGGGCGGGACACCGAGGCGGCGTGGTCGCGGGGCGAACAGTCCGCCTTCGCCGCCGACACCGACGACGCCGCCGTCCGCGTCCAGCGGATCTTCCAGTACGCCCAACGGGAGTACGAGGAACGGTTCGGGCAGATCTACCTGGTCTGCGCCAGCGGCCGCGGCGCCCGCGACCTCTTGGCCGACCTGGTGGGACGTCTCGACAACGACCGCGACACCGAACTGGCGGTGGTCGGCGACGAACTCCGGGGGATCGCCGCCCTGCGCCTGGTCAAACTCCTGGAGGCGACGGCATGAGCCACGTGACCACCCACATCCTCGACGCCGCGCTCGGCCGCCCCGCGGCCGGTGTACCCGTCCGGCTGGAAGCGGCCTCCGACGCCGACCGCGCCTCCTGGAGGACGGTGGCCGAGGGGCGCACCGACGACGACGGACGGGTCGGCGACCTGGGGCCCGAGCGGCTCGCCGCCGGATACCACCGGATCACCTTCGACACCGCCGCCTACTTCACGGCGACCGGACAGCGCGGCTTCTACCCCGAGGTCTCCATCGTGTTCGACCTCGCCGACGAGGACGCCCACTACCACGTGCCGCTCCTGCTCAGCCCGTTCGCCTACTCGACCTACCGGGGCTCGTAGTCCGCGACCGCGCCGGTATCCGACACCTCCCCGCGACAGAAGGGACACGCCCAGGGCAGGGAACGAACGCGGGATCACAGACTCAGGGTGCGTGACAGGTCCTTCCGCATGACCACAGCGGTCCTCCCTCGTACGCACGGCGCTCACGACGCCAACGACGAAGACTTATCCATACGGATGGAGTTCACCCTGATGGGCATCAGACTCGGAGACAACCAGTACGGCAAGGCCGAGGTACGCCTCGTCCACGTCGACCGCCACACCGACGTGCACCGGATCAAGGACGTCAACGTCACCTCCCAGCTCCGCGGCGACCTGGAGGACGTCCACACCGTCGGCGACAACGCCACGTGCCTGCCGACCGACACCCAGAAGAACACGGTCTACGCCAAGGCCCGCGAGTGGGGCGGCGTCGGCGCCATCGAGGACTTCGCCCTGCGCCTGGCCCGCCACTTCGTGGACGAGCACGAGTACGTGCGCGGTGCCCGCCAGGAGATCGAGGAGTACTCCTGGGAGCGCATCACCACCTCCGCGGGGCCGCACGATCACTCCTTCGTGCGCAACAACGCCGAGACCCGCACCACCGTCGTCACCAAGGACGGCAACCGGGAGTGGGTCCTCTCCGGTTTCACCGGCCTGACCGTCCTGAAGTCCACCGGCTCGGAGTTCCACGGCTACCCCAAGACCCGCTACACCACGTTGCGGGAGACCACCGACCGGATCCTGGCCACCGACGTCACCGCCCGCTGGCGCTACGTCGGCACCGACCACGACTTCGACAAGGCCTACGCCTCCATCCGCGCCCTGTGCCTGGAGGCCTTCGCGAACACGCACAGCCTGGCCCTCCAGCAGACCCTCTTCGAGATGGGCAGGGCCGTCCTGGAGGCGCACCCCGAGGTCGCCGAGATCCGCTTCTCCATGCCCAACAACCACCACTTCCCGGTGGACCTGACGCCGTTCGGGCTGGACAACCCGAACGAGGTGTTCTTCGCCGCCGACCGCCCCTACGGCAAGATCGAGGCCGTCGTCGAGCGCGACGACGCCCCCGAGCCGGGCGACGCGTGGAAGACCGTCCCGGGCTTCGTCTGATCGTCTCCTGACCACCGGGGCCCGACGTGCGGCCGGGCCCCGGCCCTCCCCGGTCCGAGGTGACCCCTCGCCTGCCCGCGGCGCAGCGGGCTGCCCGCCCTCGGCGTGCCCGGAAACGGGACGCGCGGCGGTGCGATTCGTCGGGCGCGTGCGCCCGAGAACCCGACCACCCCCCGTGGTCGCCAACACAAAGGCTGGAAACCGGCCCATGTCGAACAGTCCGTCCGCGAAGGACTCGGCCACTACGAACGTCACCCTCCCCTCCCGCCCCGAGGACGCGAAGCCGCCGCTGCGGCTGCTGCTCGTCTACGGGATGCAGCACATCCTCACCATGTACGCCGGCGCGGTCGCGCCGGCCCTCGTCATCGGCGCCGCCGCCGGACTCGCGAACGACCCCGCCTCCATGGGCATACTCGTCAGCGGCGCGCTCCTGGTGGCGGGGATCGCCACCCTCCTCCAGACCGTCGGCCACCGCAGGATCGGCGCCCAGATGCCGATCGTGGTCGCCGCCTCCTTCGTCCCGGTCAGCGCCATCACCGCCCTGGCCGCCGGGCAGGACGGCGAGAACCTGCCCGTGGCCTTCGGCGCCTCGCTGGCCGCGGGGGTCTTCGCCCTGTGCCTGACCCCGTTCTTCGGGCAGCTCATCCGCTTCTTCCCGCCGATCGTGACCGGCACGATCATCACCGTCATCGGGATCAGCCTCATGCCGGTCGCCGCCCGGTGGATCATGGACGGGGGCACGCACACCGGCGCGGACGGCACGACGGTCCCCGCCGCCCCCCTGGCCAACCTGGCCCTGGCCGGGGTCACGCTGGCCGTCATCCTCATCGGTTCCCGGGTGCTTCCCGGGGTCTGGGGACGGTTGTCCGTCCTGCTGGGCATGCTCGTGGGCACCCTGGTGGCGCTGTCCCTGGGCATGGCCGACTTCAGCCGGGTCGGCGAGGCCGACATCGTGTTCGACCCCACCTCGGTGTTCTACTTCGGCCCCCCGCGCTTCGAGGTCGCCGCGATCGTCACCATGTGCGTCATCATGCTGGTCGTCCTGACCGAGGGCGCCTCGCACATCATCGCGGTCGGCGAGATCACCGGCTCCCGGGTGGACGCCGCGCGCATCTCCGCCGGGCTGCGCGCCGACGTCAGCGGGTCGATCATCGGCCCGATCCTCAACTCCACCCCCACCAGCTCGTTCGCGCAGAACATCGGGCTGCTGGCGCTGACCGGCGTCCGCAGCCGCTACGTGGTGGCGGTGGGCGCGGGCATCCTCGTCCTGCTGGGGATGTTCCCGATCCTGGGCGGGGTCATGGCCGCCCTGCCCGCCCCGGTCCTGGGCGGCGCCGGTCTGGTGCTGTTCGGCAGCGTGGCCGCCAGCGGCGTGAAGACGCTGGCCAAGGTGGACTTCGGCCGCAACCTCAACCTGGTGCTGGTGGCCGCCGCGTTCGGGGTGGCGGTCATCCCGCTGGCCTACCCGACGTTCTACGCGTTCCTGCCCGCGTCGGTCGAGATGATCGCGCACTCGGGCATCATCGGCGCCGCGGTGGTGGCGATCCTGCTGAACGTCTGCTTCAACGTCATCGGCGGCGGGGCGCGGGAGGCCCCGGCGGCGATCGAGGAGATCGGCGGCACGGGTCCCGGTGAGGCCGAGTACACCGATCAGGCGGGGGCCGCCCATCGCGAGGAGGACGCCGAACGGCCCTGATCCCCCTCGGTGAGGGCGGGTGCGCGTCATCGGGCGCACCCGCCCTCACCGTTCCGCCGCTTCTGTTCACCGAGGTCGAATGGTATGTCTGATCCATGACCGACTGGGATCTGCGCAAGCTGCGCGTGCTGCGCACGCTCGACCGGGTCGGGACGGTGCGCGCCACCGCCGAGGCCCTGTGCACGACCCCCTCCGCCGTCTCCCAGCAGTTGTCCGCCCTGTCCCGCCAGGTGGGAGTGGAACTGCTGGAGCCGCACGGGCGCCGGGTGCGGCTCACCGACGCCGCCCGGGTCCTGTTGCGGCACACCGACATCGTGCTGGCCCAACTGGAGCGGGCCGAGGCCGAACTGGACGGGTTCGCCCGGGGCGGGTCGGGGACCGTGCGCGTGGGCGCGTTCGCCACGGCCGTGCCCGGCCTGGTGGTGCCCGCGCTGAGCGCGGTGCGCGGCGTCCACCCGGGGTTGACCGTACGGGTCCACCAGGCCGAGGCCTCGGAGGTGTACGACCTGCTCGCGGCGGGGGAGATCGACATCGGCCTGTCTCTCGCCGCCCAGGCGCCGACCGGGCGCGACGACCGTTTCGACCGGGGGGAGCTGCTCACCGACCCCCTGGACGCGGCCCTGCCCGTCCACCACCGGTCGTCCGGGGTCCCGGCGCTGCGCCTGCGCGACCTGGCCGGGGAACCGTGGATCTACGGCGCCGCCGGTCCCTGGCGGGACATCACCGTCGCGGCCTGCGCCCAGGCCGGGTTCGTTCCCGAACAGGCGCACGTGGCCTCCGACTGGCGGGCCATCCTCGACATGGTCGCCGCGGGGCTGGGGGTGGCGCTGGTGCCCCGGTTGGCCGCCACCGGTGACGCGCCCGGTGTGGACCTGCGGGTCCTGCACGAGGACCGGCCGCGTCGGCACGTGGTCTGGGCGGTGCGCGCCGGATCGCGCGAACGTCCGCAGATCGCCGTGACCCTGGGCGCCCTCATCGACCGGGCCGCCACCCTGGCCACCGCGAACGTTCAGTTCTCGTGAACATGATGATCGAAAAGTTTCGCTGGAAATGACCGATTCCTCCTGTCAGTCTGGACGTGTCCGAACGACCCGTCACGACGAGGAGGACCATGAGCACGACTCCGACCTTCGATCCGCGCGCCTACAACGCCCGCCCCTACCCGGGCGGTGACCCCTACGCGGATTACCGGGGCGCCGCACTCGACTTCGGCGCCCTGGTGGATCTCGCGGATCGCAGGCTCGGGGGCGCCGTGGTCGCCGCCAACGACGAGTTCTTCGCCGACCGCGAGAACCTGCTGCGGCCCGAACCCGCGGTGTTCGACCCGCACGCCTTCGGGCACAAGGGCAAGGTCATGGACGGCTGGGAGACCCGGAGACGGCGCGGCCCCGACGCCGACCGCCCGCACCCCTCGGCCGACGACCACGACTGGGCGCTGATCCGGCTGGCCCTGCCCGGGGTGGTCCGCGGGCTGATCGTGGACACCGCCCACTTCCGCGGCAATCACCCCACCGAGGTGAGCGTGGAGGCCGCCCACGTGGAGGGGACCCCCACCACCGACGATCTGCTCAAGGCGGAGTGGACCGAACTCGTGGCCCGCACACCCGTGTACGGGCACGCCGCCAACGGGTTCGAGGTCGCCGACGGGCACCGCTGGACCCACCTGCGACTCCGGCAGTTCCCCGACGGCGGCGTCGCCCGCCTGCGCGTGCACGGCGAGCCGGTCGCCGACCCCTCCTGGCTGGCCGCCCTGGGCGCCTTCGACCTGGTCGCCCTGGTCAACGGCGGCGCGGTGGAGGACGCCTCCGACCGGTTCTACTCCTCCCCCGCCAACATCATCGCGCCGGGCCGCTCCCACAAGATGGACGACGGCTGGGAGAACCGGCGCCGCCGCGACACCGGCCACGACTGGGTGCGCTTCCGGTTGGCGGCCCAGGGGGAGATCCGCGCCCTGGAGCTGGACACCTCCTACTACAAGGGCAACTCCGCCGGGTGGGTCACCGTCCTGGGACGCGACGCGCACGGCGCCGACCCCGAGGCGTGGTTCGAGATCGTGGGCCGCACACGACTGGAGCCGGACGGCATCCACCGGTTCGTGTTCGACGCGCCGGTGACCGCCACCCACGTGCGCGCCGACGTCTTCCCCGACGGCGGCATCGCCCGCCTGCACGTGTACGGGTCCCCGACCCCGACCGGGACCGCCGAACTGGAGCACCGGTGGGCGGCCACCCGGGGCTGACCGCCGTCTCCGGGCGGCCCCCGTCAGCGGAACACCGGGGGCGGCGCACCCCGCGGGATGCGCCGCCCCCGGGCGATGGCCGCTCAGGGCCGCCGGATCATCCGTCCCGTCGTGGAGGTCGCCGTGACCTCGACCCCGCGCAGCAGGGTGCGCCGCACCCGGCCGGTCAGGATCGCGCCGTCGTAGGCGCTGACCGGGTTGCGGTGGGCCAGGTCCCGGGCGTCCACGCGCACCTCCTCCTCCGGGGCGAAGAGGACCAGGTCGGCGTCGGCCCCGGGCACGATCGCCCCCTTGCCCGGCACCCCGGCGACCCGGGCGGGCGCGGACGACATCCAGCCGACGACCTCCGCCAGGGGGACACCGCGCCGTCGTGCCTCGGTCCACACCGCCGGCAGCCCGACCTGGAGCCCGGAGATCCCTCCCCAGGCGGTGCCGAAGTCGCCGGTGTCGAGGTCTTTGAGATCGGGGGTGCTCGGCGAGTGGTCGCTGACGACGCAGTCGACGAGCCCGTCGCGCAGCGCCCGCCACAGCAGATCGCGATTGCCCTCGTCGCGGATCGGCGGGCAGCACTTGTAACCGGTGGCGCCCGCCGGGACCGTCTCGGCCGCCAGGGTGAGGTAGTGGGGGCAGGTCTCCACGGTGAGGCGGACGCCCTCCTCCCGAGCCCGTGCGATGAGCGGCAACGCGGCGGCGCTGGACAGGTGCAGGATGTGCGCCCGCACCCCGGTGCGCCGAGCCGTCTCGATGACCAGCGCGATCGCCCGGGTCTCGGCCTCGTCGGGCCGCGAGGCCAGGAACGCGGCGTAGTCGCGTCCGGCGGCGACGGGGGCGGCGGCCAGCACGTCGGGATCCTCGGCGTGCACGATGAGCAGCCCGTCGAACGCGGCGATCGCCTCGGCCGCCGTGGTCAGCTCCCCGGCCGACAGGTGACCGAACTCGTCCACGCCCGAGGGCGACAGGAACGCCTTGAACCCGAACACCCCGCGCGTCCACAGGGCGGTCAGCTCCCCGGTGGCGTCGGAACGGCTGTTCTCGGGGACGGCACCGCCCCAGAAGCCCACGTCCACCGCCAGCGCGCCGTCGGCGGCGGCCCGCTTGGCGTCCAGTCCGGCGACCGTGGTCGTGGGCGGAACGCTGTTGAGGGGCATGTCGACCAGGGTGGTGACCCCGCCCAGGGCGGCGGCCCGGGTGGCGGAGGCGAACCCCTCCCACTCGGTGCGCCCGGGTTCGTTGACGTGGACGTGACTGTCCACCAGCCCCGGCAGCAGTACCTCGTCGTCGGCGGCGCGCAGCTCCCGGTCACCGGTCAGGGGCGCGTCGGCGCCGTCCAGGACATCGGTCACCCTGCCCTCGCGTACGCCGACGGTGATCGGCCGCTCCCCGTCCGGGGTGAGCGCCCGTTCGGCGCGGACGACCAGATCGTGACGGTCCATCTCCTACCCTTCCTTCACGGGGACGCCCGGGCCCGCGAAGGCGCCCGGGCGTCCCGACGTCGAGCACCGGCGGCGGGTCCCCCTCCGCCGGCCCCCCTCACCCGGAGGAGGTCAGCCCTGTCCCACCCGGCGCGTGGCCAGGGCCAGGAGGGCTACGGCGTCGGTACCGGTGGCCTCGGCGACCTCCGCCTCGTCCAGGGCGCCGCAGCGCAGCCCCTGGGCCAGCACCGAGGCCAGCGCCTGGGCGGTGGCGGGCTCGTCCGCGACGTTGCCGCCCTCCACGGATCCGAGGTAGGTGCGCAGCCGCGCGGCCGCCGGTGCGAACGCCTCACGATAGAAGACGTGACCGGCCAGGTGGCGGATGGGCAGCTGGTGCGGGTGCAGGTCCCAGCCCTGGTAGAAACCGCGTTCCAGGGAGCGGCGGATCAGCCCGGCGTGCAGCCGCCAGGCGGCGTGCACCTCCTCGGGCGTGCCGACGGGCAGGATGTTGCTGCCCCCGTCGGAGAGCCACACGCCGGTACCGGCGGCGGCCACCTGCATGACGGACTTGGCGTGGTCGGCCACCGGGTGGGCCAGGCTCTGGTGGGCCGCGGTGATCCCGCAGGCGGCGCTGTAGTCGTAGGTGCCGTAGTGCAGGGCGGTGACCCGGCCCCGGCCGGCGGTGATCATGCGCGAGACCGCGACGGTGCCGTCGGGGAGCAGGATCGACTGGGGGGTCTCGATCTGCAACTCGAACCGCAGCCGACCGGCGGGCAGGTCGAACCGCTCCTCCAGACGCCCGGCGAGCCAGACCATGGCCTCCACCTGCTCGACGGAGGTGATCTTGGGCAGGGTCAGGACGAGGTTGTCGGGCAGGGAGCCGTGGCCCTCCAGGAGGGTGCGCAGGAACAGGTCGAGGGTGCGCACACCGCGGTGTCGACCGGCCGCCTCCATGCCCTTCATCCGAATGCCGAAGTAGGGGGTGGCCGTGCCCTCGGCCAGGTCGGAGACGAACGCCTCGGCGACGGCGCGGGTGTGGGCGTCCTCGGCCTCGTCACCCGGGGTGCCGTAGCCGTCCTCGAAGTCGGCGCGCAGGTCCTCGATGGGTTCGTCGGCGAGTTTGGCGCGCACGCGGGGCAGGGCGCCGGCGACGGACTCCTCATCCAGCCCGGTGACGCGGGCCAGGTCGGCGGGGTCGGGGGCGTAGGTGTCGAGCGACGCCAGGGCCCGTTCCCCCCAGTCGGCGGCCAGGCCGGGGCCGATCCGGTCGGCGGGCACGTAGACGCTGTGCACAGGCTGTCGGCCGCCGCGCGCGCCGGGGTACTCCCGTGCCAGGCGGGCGTCCGCGTCGGCGAGTCGGGCGTCGAGTCCGGTGACCAGTTCCGCGAGGTCCCGTTGGCTGTCCTTGGCCACGTCCGATGTCCTCCTCCGTGGTGGGCGCGCCCCTGCGGGCTCGCTCAAATTCCTATATGCGGATACTAACTTCTGCCATCCGGAATAACAAGGGTCGCGAGTGGCCCAGGGCACACGCCTCGCGGGTTCCCTGGCAAAGCAGGAGCGAAAAACCTCTTTCGTATTGCAAAATAAGGAGCGTGACCGCAGCGGCCCTCAGCATGGGAGCACGACCCTTGGCAGCCTCACAGACGACCGGCGCCGACCTGGCGCGCCCCGACGAGACGGCCCGGCGCTCCGGCGGGGTGCAGTCCCTCGACCGCGCGTTCGCGCTGCTGGAGATCATGGCCGACGCCGGTGGGGAGAGCTCCCTCAGCCAACTCGCCGACGCCTCCGGACTGCCCCTACCGACCATCCACCGCATCATCCGCACCCTGGTCGGCAACGGATACGTCCGTCAGCTCCCCTCCCGCCGTTACGCTCTGGGCCCCCGCCTCATCGGCCTGGGCGACAAGGCCGCCAAGATGCTCGGCACCTGGGCCCGCCCCCACCTGGCCCGGCTCGTGGAGGAACTCGGGGAGACCGCCAACCTCGCCATGCTCGACGGGGACAAGGCCATCTACGTCGCACAGGTGCCCTCCCCGCACGCGATGCGCATGTTCACCGAGGTCGGCCGACGGGTCCTGCCCCACTCCTCCGGGGTCGGCAAGGCGCTCCTGTCGCAGCTCGACGACAAGGAGGCGCTGGCCACCGTCGAGCGCACCGGGATGCCCGCGGCCACCAACCGCACCATCACCGATCCCGAACGGTTCGTCGCCGAACTCCACACGATCCGCCACAACGGCTACGCCATCGACGACGGGGAACAGGAGATCGGCGTGCGCTGCGTCGCGGTCCCCGTCACGGGCGCCCCCTCCGGGATGGCCGTGTCGATCTCCGGACCCGAGGCCCGGGTCAGCTGGGACTTCGTCAACCGCGCCGCTCCCATCGTGCAGCGGTGCGCCGCCACCCTCGCCGGCGACCTCAACAACCAGAACTCCCGCGAGTAGGCCGCGGGATCACACCGAGAACGCCGACGGGCCCCGGAGCGTCCGCTCCGGGGCCCGTCCATGTCCCGGCGGCCTACGTCTGCTGGTCGAAACCCAGCTTGCGCAGCTGCTTGGGGTCGCGCTGCCAGTCCTTGGCCACGCGCACCCGCAGGTCGAGGAAGACCCGCTGCCCGAGCAGCCCCTCGATCTGTTTCCGGGCCTGCGAGCCCACGTCGCGCAGACGCGCGCCCTTGGTCCCGATCACGATCGCCTTCTGGCTGGGACGCTCCACGTACAGCGACGCGTAGATGTCCACCAGCTCCTTGCCGGGCCGGGTGTTCTCCCGCTCCCCCATCTCGTCGACGACCACCGCGATCGAGTGCGGCAGCTCGTCGCGCACCCCTTCCAGGGCGGCCTCGCGGATGAGTTCGGCGACCAGCATCTCGTCCGGCTCGTCGGTGAGGTCGCCGTCGTGGTACAGCGGCGGACCCTCGGGCAGGTGCGAGCACAGGACGTCGGTGACGGTCTCCAGCTGGTACGACGCGCGCGCCGACACCGGGACGATGTCGGCCCAGTCCCCCAGCTCGTTCACCGCCATCAGCTGCTCGCCCACCGCGCCCTTGTCCATCAGGTCGGTCTTGGTGACCAGCGCGACCACCGGGGTGTTCGTCTGGGCGGCCAGTTCCCTGGCGATATAGGTGTCACCGCGCCCGATCGGTTCGTTCGCGGGCAGGCAGAACGCGATGACGTCCACCTCGACCAGCGTCGATCGCACCAGGGAGTCGAGTCGTTCCCCCAGCAGGGTGCGGGGTTTGTGCAGTCCGGGCGTGTCGACGATGATCAACTGCGCGTCGGGCCGGTGCACGATCCCGCGCACGGTGCGCCGCGTGGTCTGCGGCCGGTTGCTGGTGATCGCCACCTTCTGGCCGACCAGAGCGTTCATCAACGTCGATTTGCCCACGTTCGGGCGTCCGACGAAGCACGCGAAACCGCTGCGGAAACCCTCCGGGCGGGAGGGCATCGTCAGCGGTAGCCGCAACTTCTCCAGGTCGAGGTCGTTCATGAGTCCTTCTTCAACGGCGGGTGATGCTCGCCGGCACCCCGTCGAGGGCGGCGATCACCACCGTCCGGGTCTTGAGGTCGTCCAGCACGGCGCGGTCGTTCTCGGTGGGCTGCGCGGCCCCGGTGACGATCACCGCGGCCTCCAGGGCGGTGGCCTCACCGGAGACCGCCGCGGCCACGGCCGCCTGGAGCGCGCTCAGCCGGAGCGAGGGCAGGGAGACCGTGGTCGCCACATAGGTGCGTCCGGTCTCGTCGCGCACCGCGGCCCCCTCAGCGGCCGCGTTGCGGGCCCGGGAGGCCCGCGCGAGCGTGATGAGCTTGGCGTCCTCGGGGCCCAGGTTCGTGGTGTCCGTCACTGTTCCGTGCTCCTTGTGTTCTTGTTCCCGTCCCGCGCGTCCTCACCCTGATCCTCGGGAAGACGTTCCACCAGGACGGTGGTCATCCGGTTGCGGCGACTGCTCTTGCCCTCCAGGGTGAGTCGCAGCCCAGCGTATTCGGCCCGAGCGCCGCCGACCGGGACCCGCCCCAACACGAACGCGACCAGACCGCCGACCGTCTCGACGTCGTCGACGTCCAGGTCCTTGTCGGGGAACAGTTCGTCGAGTTCGCCCAGGGGGAGCCGGGCGGTCACCCGGACCCGGCCCTCGTCCAGCCACTCCACCGGGGGGATCTCGTGGTCGTACTCGTCGGTGATCTCACCGACGATCTCCTCGACGATGTCCTCCAGCGTGACCAGACCGGCGGTGCCGCCGTACTCGTCGATGGCGACCGCGACGTGATTGCGCTGCTTCTGCATCTCGCGCAGCAGTTCGTCGATGGGCTTGGTGTCGGGCACGTAGGTGGCCGGACGCATCACGTCGCCCGCGGTGAGCGGCACCTCGCCGTCGGGGTTGCCCGCGGCGGCGGCCCACCGGTCGCGCAATTGGTCCACCAGGTCCTTGAGGTAGACGATGCCGACCACGTCGTCCTCGTCCTCACCGGTGACGGGGATGCGCGAGTACCCGCTGGCCAGGGCCAGGGTGAGCACGGCGTCGGCGTCGGCCTCACGGGCGGTGAAGACGATGTCGGGGCGGGGCACCATGACCTCGCGCACCGAGGTGTCGTCGAGCTTGAACACCGAGTGGATCATCTGGCGTTCCTCGGGGTCGATGACATCGCCCTGTTCGGCCAGGTCCACCAGCTGGCGGAACTCCACCTCGGTGCTGAACGGGCCCTCCCGGTCGCCCTTGCCGCGCGGGGTGAGCACCCGGCCCGCCCCGACCAGCAGCTGTGCCAGCGGACCCAGCACGACCTGGATCGGGTAGACGATCGTGGCGGAGGCGCGGGCCAACTGTCCGGAGAACTGGCGGCCGAGGATGCGCGGGGTGACGGAGATGAGCACCGACTCCACCACGACCATGGCCACGGCCGTCAGGATCAGCGCGGGCCAGCCCAGACCCAGCAGGAAGACCATGCCCACGGCGGCGGCGATGACGGCGCACACCTCGCACACCACGCGCAGGAACAGCAGCACGTTGAGGTGGCGGGTGGGGTCGGCGCTCACCTTCTCCCACCCCTTGCCGGTCCCCTTCTCGGCGCCGCCGCCGGGCAGACCAACGGAGATCACCCGGGTGACGGCGACCTCGGCGGCCACCAGGAACCCGGCCACGGCGGTCAACACCAGGGCGACCGCGAACGAGGTGATCCACTCGGCGGGTTCGCCGGTGGTCAGGGACACGACATCGGGCCACACCGACGGTCTCATCAGGAGCTCTCGCTTCCCTCGGCGGGCCGGGGGGCCTCGCTCTCACGCCAGGCGGCGAGGATCTCACCCTGGAGACCGAACATCTCCTTGTGCTCCTCGGGTTCGGCGTGGTCGTAACCGAGCAGGTGGAGGATGCCGTGCGTGCACAGCAGGTCGATCTCCGCCTCGGTGCCGTGCCCGGCCTGTTCGCCCTGGCGCTCGGCCACCTGCGGGCAGATGATCACGTCACCGAGGACGCCGGGCTCGCTGGTGCGGCCGGGGCCGCCGGGGCGCAGTTCGTCCATGGGGAAGGACAGCACATCGGTGGGACCGGGTTCGTCCATCCAGCGCACGTGCAGGTCCGCCATGGGGCCTTCGTCGACCAGGACCACGGACAGCTCGGCCAGCGGGTGGACCCGCATGGCGTCCAGGACGAACCGGGCCAGACGCGAGAGCCGCTCCTCGTCCACGGTGGTGACGCCGGACTCGTTGGCGACGTCGATACTCATCGGTTGCGGATGCCTCACTTGATCGTTGCGGGCGGGCGCCACCGGGACGGGCGCGCCGCGGGCAACGGAAGAACGGTGGACCCGCCTCACGCGGGTCCACCGGCTCCGTTGCCGTACTCGTCCCTTAGTCTGCCCGCTGTTGCGGGTGGGCGCTCCCCACCCCGTCGCCGTTCGGGACGTCGGCCCCCTCGATCCGGGGCGACAGGCCCTTCCCCCGACCGCCGCGACGCTCCTCGCGCCCGGGGTGCGGACCGTTCTCCCTGGCCGCGTCGTAACGGCCGTAGGCGTCGACGATCTGCCCGACCAGCTTGTGCCGGACGACGTCCTCGCTGCTCAGCTTGCAGAAGGCGATGTCGTCGATATCACGCAGGATCGACTCGATGGTGCGCAGTCCGCTGGCCTGCCCGTCGGGCAGGTCCACCTGTGTGACGTCACCGGTGACCACGATCTTGGACCCGAACCCCAGCCGCGTCAGGAACATCTTCATCTGCTCCGGCGAGGTGTTCTGCGCCTCGTCCAGGATGATGAAGGAGTCGTTGAGGCTGCGGCCCCTCATGTACGCCAGGGGGGCGACCTCGATGGTGCCGGCCGCCATCAGCTTGGGGATGGAGTCCGGGTCGAGCATGTCGTGCAGGGCGTCGTACAGCGGCCGCAGGTAGGGGTCGATCTTGTCGTAGAGGGTGCCGGGCAGAAAACCCAGCCGTTCGCCGGCCTCCACCGCCGGGCGGGTCAGGATGATGCGGTTGACCTGCTTGTCCTGGAGCGCCTTGACCGCCTTGGCCATCGCCAGGTAGGTCTTGCCGGTGCCCGCCGGGCCGATACCGAAGACGACGGTGTGCCGGTCGATGGTGTCGACGTACCGCTTCTGGTTGACCGTCTTGGGGCGGATGGTCTTGCCCCGGTTGGACAGGATGTTGGTGGTGAGCACGTCCGCCGGACGCTCGGTCCCCGGTGAGCGGAGCATGTGGACCATCCGCTCGATGGTGTCGGGGGTGACGTGGGTACCGCTCTTGGCGAGCTCGATGAGCTCCTCCACCAACCGGACGACGAGGGCGGTCTCCTCGGGGGCACCGCTGATGGTGAACTCGTTGCCGCGGACGTGGATGTCGCTCTCGAAGGCCCGTTCCAGCGCCCTGAGGAGCCGGTCCCCCGAACCCAGCAGGCTGATCATGGTGTGCTCGTCGGGCACCACGACCTTGACCTGGGTGTCCCGTCGCGGGTGCGTGTGCGTTGTCTCGGCCATGGTGTGGCCTTGCGGCCGCTGTCCCTGCCCTTCGGGGTCGGGCGCCCGTCCGATCCGACGGGCGGGGCGCCTCATGTGACGATCCGGACGTCGCTCTCCTGCGATGCCGGTGGGGCCTCGGCCGTAGGGATCCAGAGCCCCTACAACCCCGTGAAGCCCACGGTCACGAGTCTACCAAGGCGCCCCGCACCCCCTCGATCGGTTATTTCCGGCTCACCCGGGGGGCCAGTTGAGGCCGCGGCCGCCCAGAAGGTGTCCGTGCAGGTGGAAGACGGTCTGCCCGGCGCCGCTGCCGGTGTTGAACACCAGCCGGTAGCCGCTCTCGGCGATGCCCTCGGCCTCGGCGACCGCCCGGGCCTCGCGGACCACCGCGTCCACCAGTCCGGAGTCCGCCTCGGCGGCGCTGCCGGCGTCGGGGTAGTGCTCACGCGGGATGACCAGGACGTGGGTGGGCGCCTGGGGGTTGATGTCGCGGAAGGCGATGGTCCGCTCCCCCTCGCGGAC
This sequence comes from Nocardiopsis sp. N85, assembly GCF_028882275.1. Taxonomy (GTDB): domain Bacteria; phylum Actinomycetota; class Actinomycetes; order Streptosporangiales; family Streptosporangiaceae; genus Nocardiopsis; species Nocardiopsis lambiniae. The sequence continues at coordinate 411,577 of NZ_JARBUT010000001.1, read as the reverse complement.
GATCTCGGCGGGCACCTCTCCCCGCACGATCTTGCAGAACAGGCAATCGGCCTGTGTGGACATCGGAACCTCCGTCGTCGCGTCGGGTCGGCACCATGATGCCGCAGCCCGGGGGCGGTCCACCCTCGTCCTTTCCGCCCCGAAAAGCACTATTCACCATCGGGGCCTTCTTCGGCGCGATAGGCTTTTCCCCCGTGCGCCCCGGTCGGCCGATCACCGTCCACACCCGGTCGTTTCCGGGCGTATCCGGGTCCAACCGCACCCCTACCTGGAAAAGAAGAGGTATGCCCTTTCGTAAACCCCGCGACAAGGGTGTGCGTCGAACTGATGTGACGACAGAAACCATGGTGGCAGGAGCCACCACGGCACCCCTCGCCGTGGAGTGGGACGCCGACCATGCCGTGACGGAGCTCTACAGGGAGCACTACCGTCCGCTCGTCCGTCTCGCCTCCCTTCTCGTCCGCGATCACGCGACCGCGGAAGAGGTCGTCCAGGACTCCTTCGTCGCCATGCACGGCGCCTGGCGACGCCTGCGCGACCCGAACAAGGCCCTCTCCTACCTCCGCCAGGCGGTGGTGAACAAGGCCCGTTCCGTGCTGCGTCACAGGGCGGTCGTGGAGAAGCACGCGCCCAAGGCCCTACCCGACGCCCCCAGCGCCGAACACGGCGCGTTGAACCTGTTGGAGCGCGAGGCCGTCATCCGCGCCTTGCGCAAACTACCCACCCGTCAGCGAGAGGCGATCGTGCTCCGGTACTACGGCGACCTGTCCGAGGCACAGATCGCGGACGCCATGGGCATCAGCCGGGGTGCGGTCAAGAGCCACACCTCCCGAGGCATCTCCGCGCTCCGATCTGTTCTGGAGCAGACGACATGACGAGTCCCACAGATCCCACGAACGACGAGTTCGAAAACGGACTCCGCCAATTGCTCAAGGCCGAGGCCGACGCGGTCACGACCTCTCCCGAGGCGTTGAACCTCATCCGGGAACGGACCGCCCGCGATCGCACCGGCGCCTGGTTCGGGCTCCCCTGGCTGCGCCCCGTGCTGGCCGTGGCCGGGACCGTGCTCATCGCGGCGTCCGTGGTCATGTCCACGCCCCAGGTCCGCGACCAGGTGCTGGAAATGGTGCCCGCGGGCGCCGACCGGCAGGGCACCCCGCCCGAGGAGGACGCCGGCGGCGGCGTGGCGGCCCCCGTTCCCTCCGTCGAGCCCGAGGAGGAGGCCGCCACCCCCGAACGGAAGCCGTCGCCCTCCCCGTCCGAGGAACCGAGCGGATCCGCGGAGGAAGGCGACGGCGACGGGCCCGCGGCGACCACCGCCTGCCCGTCCACGGGTACCACCTCCACGGGGGATTCCTCGTCCGATGACGAGAAGAAGAAGAAGGAGGAGGACGAGCAGGACGACTGCGAGCCCTCCAAGGAGCCCACTCCCGACGGTGAGGAGCCGGACGGCTCCACCGGCGGGGGCACCGGTGACGGCTCGGGCGGCGGTGATTCCTCGGGAGGCGGCTCCACCGGCGGGGGCACCGGTGACGGCTCGGGCGGCGGGAGCGGTTCGGACGGCGGTTCCACCGGTGGCGACGGGAGCGGCACCGAACAGTCCACGTCCCAGTCCTCCGTCGGGGAGTGACCCGAGGACGCACGAGGACATGTGAGGAGGGGCGCCCCGGGATTCCCGGGGCGCCCCTCCTCACTGATTCCCGTTCGTGCGAGCGGCTACCAGCGTCCGGTGCGCGTCTGGAGGACCGCCAGGGCGGCCACCCCCGCCGTGGAGGTGCGCAGCACGCTCGGGCCCAGGAGGGCGCGCACGGCCCCCGCCCGGTCGAAGGCGTCGAGTTCGGCATCGGAGAACCCGCCCTCGGGCCCCACGACCAGGACGACGCCGGTTCCGTCCCCGGTGGGGACGGTCATCTCCGACAACCGCCGATCGGCGTCCTCGTGCAGGACGAGGCCCAGGTCGGCGGTGGCCAGCAGGTCGGCGACGACCGTCCGATCGGCGAGATCGGTCACCTCGGGCAGCCGGGCCCGACGGGCCTGTTTGCCGGCCTCCCGGGCGGTGGCCCGCCACTTGGCCAGGGACTTGGCCGTCCGGTCGCCCTTCCAGCGGGTGATGCTGCGTTCGGCCGTCCAGGGGACGATGACGTCGACACCGGCCTCGGTCATCATCTCCACGGCCGTTTCGCCCCGGTCCCCCTTGGCGAGCGCCTGGACCACGGTCAGTCGCGGACGCGGTGCGGGGTCGTCGACCCGTTCCAGGACCCGGCAGACGATGTGGTCCTTGGCGGTGTCGACGACCGTGCAGCGGGCGCGCAGCCCCAGGCCGTCGGCGAGGTCGACCGTCTCACCGGCCCGGATACGGCGCACCGCCGCGGCGTGGTGCCCCTCCGGACCGGCGAGGGTGATCGTGTCGGCCGCCAGGTCGGCGGTGTCGACGAGGAAGACCGGCGGCGTCACTTGCCCGCGCCGAAGGCGTCGCGGAGCTTGGAGAACAGGCCCCCGTGGCCGGGGCTGAACCGGCCGGGGGCGCGGTCCTCACCGCGCAACTCGGCGAGCTTGCGCAGCAGGGCCTCCTGCTCCTCGTCCAGCTTGCCCGGGGTCTCCACGTCGACGCGGATGCGCAGGTCGCCCCGGCCGCCGCCGTCGAGGTGGGTGACGCCCTTGTCGGACAGGGTGATGACGTGGCCCGAATTGGTGCCCGGACGCAGGTCGATGTTCTCGGTGCCGTCGAGGGTCTCGAAGGCGAAGGAGGCACCCAGCGCGGCCGCCGTCATGGGAACGGTGACCGTGCACTGGAGGTCGTCGCCGCGCCGCTCGAAGGTGGGGTGCGGCCGCTGGACGATCTCCAGGATGATGTCGCCGCGCGGGCCGCCGTTGGGTCCGACCTCGCCCTCGCCGGCGAGCTGGATGCGGGTGCCGTCGTCGACGCCGGCGGGGATCTTGACCGTGCGGGTGACCTTCTCCCGCACCCGGCCCTCTCCCGCGCAGTCGGGGCAGGGCTCGGGGATGACCGAGCCCTGGCCGGCGCACTGCGGGCAGGGGCGGGAGGTCATGACCTGGCCGAGGAAGGACCGGGTGACCTGGGAGACCTCGCCCTGGCCGTGGCACATGTCACAGGTGGTGCGATGGGTGCCGGCGGCGGTCCCCTCACCCTGGCAGGTGGCGCACAGGATGGCGGTGGGGAAGGTGATCTCCTTGGTCACGCCGAAGGCCGTCTCGGCGAGGTCGAGTTCGACGCGGATCTTGATGCTGCGTCCGCGCCGGACCCGGTCGCGCGGGCCGCGCCCACCGGGCTGCCCACCGCCGAAGAAGGCGTTCATGATGTCGTCGAAGGGGAACCCCGCGGCGCCGCCGAAGCCGCCCGCGCCGCCCCCGCCCGGGGCGAAGGGATCCTGGCCCATGTCGAACATCCGACGCTTGTTCTCGTCGGAGAGGACCTCGTAGGCCTGGGTCACCTCCTTGAAGCGCTCCTGGGTGGCGGGATCCGGATTGATGTCCGGGTGCAGCTCGCGTGCGAGCCTGCGGTACGCCTTCTTGATCTCGTCCTTGGAAGCGTCGCGACGCACACCGAGGACCTGGTAATAGTCTCTGGCCACTGAGTTACTGTCCTGCCAAAATCTGTCCGACATACCGAGCCACGGCGCGTACCGCTCCCATCGTCCCGGGGTAGTCCATCCGGGTGGGTCCCACGACACCGATCTTGGCGAGCGACTGGTTTCCCACACCGTAGTCGGCCGACACGATGGAGGTGGACCGCAGCCCCTCGTGGAAGTTCTCCGCGCCGATGCGCACCGTGAGCATGGACGGGTCCTTCGCCTCACCCAACAAACGGATGAGGACCATGTTCTCTTCCAATGCCTCCAGGACGTCCCTCAGGCTGGCGGCGAAATCGACCGCCGCGAGGTTGGCGGTGCCCGCGAGGACGATCTTCTCCTCGTGGCGTTCGACCAGACTCTCCAGCAAGACCGACAGGACGGATATCGCCATGGCGCGGTTCTCCTCGGGGACCTGACGCGGCAGGTCCTCGACCGCTCCGGGGACCGCCGCGAGGTGCAGTCCGGCGATGGCGCGATTGAGCATGCCGCGCAGGTCGGAGACCGCGTCGGCGTCGACCTCCCCCAGCCCGTCGATGACGCGCTGCTCGACCCGTCCGGTGTCGGTGATGACCACCATCATGAGCCGTTGCCCACCGAGGGGGACCAGTTCGACGTGCTGGACGGACGAACGGGTGAGGGAAGGGTACTGGACGATCGCCACCTGCCGGGTGAGCTGCGCGAGCAGCCTGACCGTACGGGCGACGATCTCGTCGAGGTCCACGGCGCCGGTGAGGAACGACTCGATCGCACGGCGCTCGGCGCCCGAGAGCGGCTTGACCGAGGAGAGCCGGTCGACGAAGAGCCGGTACCCCTTGTCCGTGGGCACGCGTCCGGCGCTGGTGTGGGGCTGGGTGATGTACCCGTCCTCTTCCAGTGCCACCATGTCGTTGCGAATGGTGGCCGGGGAGACACCGAGCCGATGACGATCGGCCAGGGCCTTGGACCCGACGGGTTCGTTGGTGTTGACGAAGTCCTCGACGACGGCACGCAGGACCGCGAGCTTGCGCTCATCCAGCACTCGTCACCTCCTGGCACTCCATGGTCCTCAGTGCTAATTCTATGCCCGAACGCAAACCCCGGCGGAGAGGCACGTCCTCTCTTCCCCTCCGACGCGGTGCACCGTCTGTAGACTGCACCACCGTGGCTACCAAGGGAACCGGCCGGTACGGCCGGGATGTGCTCGCCGAGGAGCGGCGACGGCCGAAGAACACGGTGCGCGAGGTCCCGCTGAGCCGGGATCTGGTGGTGGAGGACGTCGGGGAGGCGTTCTGCGGCGCCGTGGTCGGCTGGGACAAGGCGACCGTGACCCTGGAGGACCGGCACGGACGGCGTCGGGTCTTCGACCTGGCCCCGGCCGCGTTCCTGGTGGACGGTGGGCCGGTGACCCTGGTGCGGCCGGCCGCCGCCCCGAAGGGACCGTTGCGCAGCGCCTCCGGTTCGGTCGCCGTGACGGACCTGCGGGCGCGCACGGCGCGGGAGAGCCGTATCTACGTCGAGGGCGCCCACGACGCCGAACTCGTCGAGAAGGTGTGGGGACACGACCTGCGTGTGGAAGGCGTGGCCGTCGAGTTCCTGGAGGGGGTCGACGACCTGCCCGCGATCGTGGCGGAGTTCACGCCCGGCCCGGGGCGCCGGCTCGGGATCCTGGTCGACCACCTGGTCCCCGGGTCGAAGGAGTCGCGGATCGCGGAACGGGTACGGGGGGAACACGTCCTGGTGGCCGGACACCCCTACGTCGACGTGTGGCAGGCGGTGCGGCCCTCGGTGTTGGGCTTCTCCACCTGGCCGGACGTGCCCAAGGGGATCCCCTGGAAGGAGGGGGTGCTGGCGGCCTTGGGTTGGCGGATGGAGACGGGCGAGGCGTGGCGCCGGATCCTGGGCTCGGTCCGTACCTATGCTGACCTGGAACCGGCCCTGCTCGGTCGGGTGGAGGAGCTGATCGACTTCGTCACCGGCCCGCACCCGGGCGGGCCCTGAGCCGCTGCGCCTAGGATTTGAACCGGATATCGGATGCGAGGTCCGATCCACCTCCGGTCGTCGGTACAGCCCGGTGGACACGAGATAGCGCCCCCCATCAGCGGAGCCGAGGAAGAGCATGAGCGAGACCCCGACGAACCCCCCGTCCCCGGAGGACCCGGACCAAGGGCGGCGGCCCTCCGGTGAGCAGCAGGGCTACGAACAGTACGAACAGCAGGGTGAACAGCCCCAGCCACCCTCCCCCTACGCCCCGGAGTACGGTCAGGCGCAGCCGTCCGGCGGACAGCCGGCGTACGGAGCGCCCTCGGGCGCCCAGCAGGGCTACGAACAGCAGAGCGGACAGCCCTCCGGGCCCCACCCCGGTCATGGGCTGCCGCAGCAGCAGGGCTACGAGCAGGGACGGCCACAGGCCCACGGAGAGCCCTCCGGCGGCCGGCCCGCGTACGGACACCAGGGTCACGATCAGGCGCAGCAGCAGGCCTACGGACAGCAGCCCGACCCCGGGCAGCCGGGATACGGACAGCCGCAGCAACACCCCACCGGCGGCCGGCCCGACCCCGGGCAGCCGGGATACGGACAGCCGCAGCAACACCCCACCGGCGGCCGGCCCGCGTACGGGCGGCCGGAGTACGAACAGGCCCAGCCGCAGCCCGGGTTCGCTCCTCCCGGCGGCTCCGAGCAGCAGGCGTACGGCGGGCAGCCCTACGGGCGACCGCAGCCGCCCCAGCCCCAGTACGGCGGACAGCCGCAGTACGGGCAGCCGCACCCCCCGCAGGCGCAGCCCGCCTACGGACAGCCCCAGCAGCCTCAGCAGTACGGGCAGCCGCAGCCCGGCGTTCCCGGAGCACCCGGTGCGACCGCCCAGGGCGGGTCCGACAACGACACCCTGGTGGCGATGCTCGCCCACCTGTCCGGATTCGTCATCGCCTGCCTGGGCTGGATCCCGCCGCTGGCGATCTACTTCGCCAAGCGGAACGGCTCCCCGTACGTGCGCCACCACGCCGCCGAGGCGGCGAACTTCCAGATCACCCTGCTGATCCCGTACGTCTTCGCCTGGGTGGTCTTCATCGGTCTGGGTATCTTCTTCCCGAACCTGTCCTGGATCGGCTCGCTTCTCATCGCACTGATATGGATCGTTTCGATCGTGTTCGGCGTCCTAGGAGCGAACGGGGCCAACAAGGGAACGTGGTACCGCTACCCGGTCAGCATCCGTCTGCTCAAGTGATCGCCCGTACACACGAGCGCACTCGTCCTTAAGGAATCCGATATGTCCCATCCCAACACTCCCCCACCCGAGGACCCGTACGGCCAGAACCCCTACCAGGGCGGACAGGACCCGTACGGCCAGAATCCTCAGCATGGTGGGCAGGACCCCTACGGCCAGAATCCTCAGCATGGTGGGCAGGACCCCTACGGCCAGAACCCCCAGCAGGGGGGACAGGGATACCCGAGCGGCGGCTACCCGTCGCCCTCCGGCGGCCAGCCCGGCTACCAGGGTCCCTCCGGCGGCCAGCCCGGCTACCAGGGCCCGTCCGGTGGACAGCCCGGTTACCCGCCGCAGGGCGGCTACCAGGAGCAGACCGGCGGCTACCAGGCCCCCGGCCACCAGCCGGGTTACGGCGCGACGCCGCACGGCGGTCACGGCGGACCCTCGTCGGCGACGACCGGCCAGCCCAACCCGGATGAGAAGCAGATGGGCATGTTCGCCCACCTGGGCGGCATGCTCGGCTTCCTCCTGACCTGCGGTTACCTGGGCGTCGTCGCCCCCCTGATCATCTTCCTGGTGAAGAAGGACGAGTCCCCCTACGTGCGGGACCAGTCCACGCAGGCGCTCAACTTCCAGATCATCCTGCTGATCGGGATCGTGGCCGCCAGCTTCTTCTCGTTCTTCCTCGGCATCTTCCTGCCCTTCATCGTCTTCATCGCCTGGCTCCTGTGGTTCGCCCTGTGGGTGGGCGGACTCGTGTTCGGGATCCTCGGCACCGTGGCGGCGAACAAGGGCGAGTGGTACCGCTACCCGTTCAACGTGTCCTGGATCAAGTAGGTCCCTGAAGTGGAGAGGGGCCCGATCGGTGATCGGGCCCCTCGTCGTGCGCGGAACGCTCAGGTGAGATCGCGGACGACGGCGTCGGCCAGCAGCCGTCCCCGGCGGGTGAGCACGGCGCGACCGGCCCGGTGCGCGTCGGCGTCCAGGAGCCCCTCGGCGACGGCGCGGGCGGCGGCCGTCCGCCCCTCGGGTTCGAGCAGGTCGAGCGGACAGCCCTGTTCGACCCGCAGTTCGAGGAGGATGCGCTCGAAGCGGCGCTCGTCCTCGGTGAGCACCTCGCGGGCGTGGGCGGGGCTGGCGCCCTCGGCGAGCCGGGCGGCGTAGGCGGCCGGGTGCTTGACGTTCCACCAGCGGGTTCCGCCGATGTGACCGTGGGCGCCGGGACCGACGCCCCACCAGTGGGCTCCGGTCCAGTAGAGCATGTTGTGCCGGCTGCGCCCTTCGACGGTGCGCGCCCAGTTGGACACCTCGTAGGGGGTGAACCCGGCGGCGGCCAGGATCGTGTCGGCCATCAGGTAGCGGTCGGCCATCGTGTCGTCGTCGGGTTCGGCGAGTTCGCCGCGCCGGACCCGGGCGGCCAGGCGGGTGCCCTCCTCGACGATGAGCGAATAGGCGGAGACGTGGTCCGGACCCGCCGCCACGGCGGCCTCCAGGGAGGCACGCCAGTCGTCGTCGCCCTCGCCGGGCGTGCCGTAGATGAGGTCGAGGTTGACGTGCTCGAACCCGGCCTCCCGGGCCCAGGTGACGCACTGTTCGGGACGGCCGGGGGTGTGCCCGCGCTCCAGGACGCGCAGCACGTGCGCGCGGGCGCTCTGCATGCCGAAGGACACCCGGGTGAAGCCGGCCTCGCGCAGGCGGGCCAGGTACTCGGGGGTGACGGTCTCGGGGTTGGCCTCGGTGGTGACCTCCGCGCCGGGTTCGAGGCCGAACCGGTCGGCGATGGCCGCGAGAACGCGGCCCAGGTCCTCGGCGGGCAGCAGGGTGGGGGTGCCGCCGCCGACGAACACCGTGCTCACGGCGGGGCGCACGCCCTCCAGGACCCGGTCGGCGAGGGCGATCTCGGCGATGGCCTGGTCGGCGTAGGTGTCGCGGGAGGCGACGGCGGTGCCGTCGCGGGAGACCAGTTCCTCGGCGGTGTAGGTGTTGAAGTCGCAGTAGCCGCAGCGGGTGACGCAGAAGGGCACGTGGACGTAGAACCCCAGCGGCCGGTCGCCGAGTTCGGCGAGTGAGGCCTCCGGCAGGGCGCCGGTGCGCGGTACGGGTTCGCCGTCGAGGGCAACGGAAGGCATGTACCCAGTGTCACCGACCCGCCGGTGTGCCCGATCCGCCCCGGTCGGGCGGGAGAGGTCGCCCGCGGGCGCGGCCCCGGGACCCCGGCGGGGGCTCCGCGGAGGGTGTTCGCCGAAGGTCCCGGATCGTCGGGGGCCGCGCCGACCTCGCGCGGAGCGGCCCCTCCCCGTCCGGGGAGGGGCCTTTGCCGGCCGCCCGGTTCGCGGAACGGGTCGGGGTCCGGGGGAAGCGGGTCCGAAGGACGGACCGGGGGGTGCGAAGGACGGGTCAGAGGGCGGAGCCCTGGACGGAGGCGCCGTCGAGGGGGACCCGGGCCGCTCCGGCGCCGGGGGCGATGCCGGTGGAGCCGCGCACGACCAGTTCCGGGCCGAACATGTACTCGGTGTGCGAGACCGGGTGTCCGGCGATCTCGTCGCACAGGGCGCGGGCGGCGGCCAACGCCATGGCGTTGATCGGCTGGCGCACGGTGGTCAGCGGGGGGTCGGTGAACGCGATGAGCTGGGAGTCGTCGTAGCCCACCACCGAGAAGTCCCGGGGGACGCTCAGCCCGCGCTGGCGGGCCGCGCGGATCGCGCCCAGCGCCATCATGTCCGATCCGCAGACCATCGCGGTGACGCCGCGTTCGATGAGCCGGCCGGCGGCGGCGTGGCCGCCCTCGACGCCGAACAGGGACAGTTCGACGAGGTCGGAGCCGTTCAGGCCGTGCCGGCGCAGCGCCTGGTGGTAGCCCTCCAGCTTGCGGCGCACGGGGACGTAGCGTTCGGGGCCGCTGGTGAAGCCGATCCGGGTGTGGCCGAGGGCGACGAGGTGGTCGACGGCCAGTCGACCGGCCTCGCTGTCGTCACAGGAGATGAACGCGGCCGGGATCTCCTCGGCGAACCCGTTGACCAGCACGATGGGGAGCCGACGGGAGACCAGGGCCCGGTAGCGGTCGTGGGAGGACGTCGTGTCGGCGTGCTTGCCCGACACGAACAGGATGCCCGAGACGTTGCGCTCCAGGAGCAGTTCGACGTACTCGTCCTCGGTTATCCCGCCGGGGGTCTGCGTGCACAGCACCGGCGTGTAGCCGCGCTGGGCCAGGGCCCCCTCGGCGGCCTGGGCGAACATCGGGAAGACCGGGTTGTCCAGTTCGGGGATGACCATGCCCACCAGACCGGCGGAGCGTTGTCTCAGCCGAGCGGGGCGTTCGTAACCGAGGACGTCCAGCGCGGTCAGGACGGCTTTACGGGTTTCGCTGCCAACGCCGGGTTTGTCGTTGAGCACCCGCGAGACCGTCGCCTCGCTGACACCTGCGTGCCGCGCGATGTCGGCAAGTCGTGGACCCATGGTGGCAACTCTAGTCGAGATCGCCGTCACATGGTTGAAAGTTGGCGGTAACCTTGCGCAAGAACTTGCAGCCACCGACCGGGAAGGACCCCCACGATGACCCATGAGTCGCACTGGTGGCGCGACGCGGCCATCTACCAGATCTACGTCCGCAGTTTCGCCGACTCCAACGGGGACGGCGAGGGCGACCTCAACGGGATCCGCGAGCGTCTGCCCCACCTGGCCGAGCTGGGCGTGGACGCGATCTGGTTGACCCCGTTCTACGTCTCCCCGCTCGCCGACGGCGGCTACGACGTCGCCGACTACCGCGACGTCGACCCGCGTTTCGGCTCCCTGGAGGACTTCGACGCGCTCCTGGCCACCGCGCACGGGCTGGGCGTCCGCGTCATCATCGACGTGGTCCCCAACCACACCTCCTCCGCCCACCGGTGGTTCCGTGAGGCCGTGGCGGCCGAGCCCGGCGATCCCGCCCGCTCCCGCTACGTCTTCCGGGACGGCAAGGGCCCCGACGGGGAGGAACCGCCCAACAACTGGAAGTCGATCTTCGGCGGTGCCGCGTGGACGCGGCTCAAGCGTCCGGACGGCACCCCCGAGCAGTGGTACCTGCACCTGTTCGACGCCGAGCAGCCCGACCTGGACTGGACGGACCAGGAGGTGCACGACGAGTTCGACGACGTCCTGCGGTTCTGGTTGGACCGGGGTGTGGACGGGTTCCGCATCGACGTCGCCCACGGCATGGTCAAGGACCCGGCGCTGCCCGACATCGCCGAGGGCGCCAAGGCCGACCTGCTCGACGGCAGCACCACCCTGCCCTACTTCGACCAGGAGGGCGTGCACGACATCTACCGGCGCTGGTCGACGATCGCCGCGTCCTACCCGGGCGAGCGCACGCTGGTCGCCGAGGCATGGGTGGAGCAGGCCGAGCGGATCGCCCGCTACCTGCGCCCCGACGAGCTGCACCAGGCGTTCAACTTCGAGTACCTGACCGCTCCGTGGGACGCCGCGCGGCTGCGCACGGTGATCGACGGTTCCCTGGCCGCCAACGGCGCCGTGGGGGCGACCACCACGTGGGTGCTGTCCAACCACGATGTGACCCGCCACGTCACACGGTTCGGCGGCGGGGAGCAGGGTCTGCGCCGGGCCCGGGCGGCCACCCTGCTGATGCTGGCGCTGCCCGGTTCGGTCTACCTGTACCAGGGTGAGGAGCTGGGGCTTCCCGAGGTCACCGACCTGCCGGAGGAGTCGCTCCAGGACCCGACGTGGGAGCGCTCCGGGCGCACCGAGCGCGGTCGCGACGGCTGCCGGGTGCCGCTGCCGTGGGAGGAGGGGACCGCGCCGTTCGGGTTCGGCCCCGAGGGTTCCACGCCGTGGCTTCCCATGCCCGAGGGGTGGAGCGCGCTGGCGCGCACCGCGCAGCGGGGCGTGGCGGGTTCCACGCTGGAGCTGTACACCCGCGCCCTGGGGCTGCGCCGTGAACTGGAGGCGCTCGGCGACGGCGCGATGACCTGGCTGGAATCGCCGGAGGACGTGCTGTTCTTCGAGCGCGAGCCGGGCGTGCGCGTGGCGGTCAACCTCGGTGGGGAGCCGGTGGAGCTGGCGACCGGCGGTGAGGTGCTGCTGGCCAGTGGCCCCGTGGACGCCCCGGCCGAGGGTTCGCTGACGCTGCCCGCCGAGAGCGCGGTGTGGCTGCGCGTGTGACGGAGGCGGCGGTGCGCCGCGCGGCCCCGGCGCACCGCCGGGGCCGCCCCGCCCTCTCCTCCCCTTCCCCCCTTCCGGCCGGGTGTTCCACACGCCCGGCCGTCCCGTATCGGAACCCTTCCCCCACCCTTCAGCCCCGGTTCCCAGGAGGTCGGTGTGAACCCCGCACCCGTACGCCCCTCTTCCCGTCCCCGCGCGGCCCTGGTCGGCGCCGTCGCCTGTACCTCGCTGCTACTGACCTCGGCCTGCGCCTCCGATGACGACGCGGCCACCGCCCCGACGAGCGGCGGTCACCTGATCGTGTGGGCCGACGACGAACGCGCCCTCGCCCTGATGACCTTCGCCGAGTCCTACTCGCGCACCACGGGTGCCCAGGTGGAGATCGTCGTGGTCGAGAACGAGGAACTGCGCTCGGCCTTCCTCGACTCCCACGCCGGCGGTCTGGGGCCCGACATCCTGGTGGGCCCGCACGACTGGACCGGTGAGCTGGTCGCGGCCGGGGCGATCGCCCCCGTGGACCTGGACCCGCGGGCCGACGCCGACCTGTTCACGGGAGGGGCGCTGGACGCGCTGACCGTGGACGGTCGGGTGTACGGGATCCCCTACGCCACCGAGAACCTGGCGTTGCTCCGCAACACCGATCTGGCCCCGGACGAGCCGGCGACCTTCGAGGAACTCGTCGCGACGGGCGAGGCACTGGTGGGCTCGCAGGGGGTGGAACGACCGCTGGGCCTACAGGTGGGCGAGGACGGCGACGCCTACCACCTGCACCCCCTGTTCACCTCGGCGGGCGGTGAGCTGTTCGGTTCGAACACCGACGGGGAACCCGATCCCACCGACCTCCGGGTGGACGACCCGGAGTCGATCGCCGCGTTCGAGCGCCTGGGGGAACTGGGCGAGGGCGGCACGGGGGCGCTGACCCGGAAGGTCGACTCGGGGAACGCGGGTCGGCTGTTCGAGGAGGGACGGACTCCGTTCCTGGTGAGCGGCCCGTGGAGCGTCGCGGCGATCCGAGAGGCCGGTGTGCCCTACGCGGTGGGCCCGATCCCCCCGTTCGAGGACGGGGGCCCGGCCCGGCCGCTGATCGGTGTGCAGGCGTTCTTCCTCTCCTCGGGGGCCGCCGAACCCGAACTGGCGGCGCGGCTGGCGACCGACTTCACCGCCAATCCGGAGTTCTCGGTGATCCTCTACGAGGCCGACCCCCGCGTCCCGGCGCTGATGACGGCGCTGGACGTGGTCGCCGAGCAGGATCCGGACCTGGAGGAGTTCCAGCGCGCGGGCGAACTCGGGACGCCGATGCCGGCGATCCCGGAGATGGAGGCGGTGTGGACGCCGTTGAGCGAGGCCGGCGCCGCCGTGATCGGCGGAGCCGACGCGGAGGAGCAGGCGCGGCTGGCGGCCGATCGCATCCGGTCCGGGTTCGAGTGACCCGCTTGCGGTGAGGCCCCGCCGATTGCGCCGGGTTCTTGCAGGTCAACGGGTAATGGTGTGACCAAATGGTGCATCATCACAGATAGCATCAACGCACCGTGACGCTTCGGCGACACAGGGAACCCGATCACACGATCGTTTCCATGGCGTTTCCACATCTTTATCCCGGAGGCCTGCAAACTCTTTCAATGATTGCAAGTTATTGCTAACGTCACATCACCACGCATGCCGAGGGCACACCCCGGATCGTCCGGCGGACCGCATGCGCGGCCCCTCAGTTCGGCCTCTCGGAAGGAAGACACCATGAGATTCCGCAGCGCACCTGCGGTCGCGGGGATCGCCGCGATCGCACTGATGGCGACCGCATGCGGAGGCGGCGGCGGTGAGGACACCGAGAGCGGCGCCGAGACCACCCTGGTCATCTGGTCCGACCCCGAGCGCGCCGCCGCCATCGAGACCGCCGCGCAGGAGTTCGCGGAGACCAACGGCGTCGAGGTCGACGTACAGGAACTGGCCTTCGGCGACATCCAGGGCGACCTGCTCAACGCCCACCAGGCCGGCAACGCCCCCGACATCTTCATCGGCGCCCACGACTGGACCGGCAACCTGGTCCGCAACGGCGCCGTGCAGCCCGTCGAGCTCCCCCAGGACCGCGCCGCCGCGCTGGACGAGACCTCGGTGCAGGCCCTCACCTACGACAGCCAGCTCTTCGGTGTGCCGTACTCGCAGGAGAACATCTTCCTGATGCGCAACACCGAACTGGCTCCGGACGCCCCGGAGACCTTCGAGGAGCTCGTCGAGGTCGGCACCACCCTGAAGGAGGACGGCGAGACCAGCGAGGTGCTGTCCATGGCGGTCGGCCAGGAGGGCGACCCCTACCGGATGAACGCCCTGTTCGCCTCAGCCGGGGGTTACCTCTTCGGTCAGGACGCCGACGGCAACTGGGACCCGGACGACCTGGGCCTGAACACCGACGAGTCCATCGCCGCCATGGAGAAGATCGCCGAGTACGGCGAAGAGGGCGAAGGCGTGCTGCGCCGCTCCATCGACACCCAGAACGACGCCGCGCTGTTCTTCGACGGTGAGGCCCCGTTCTTCATCGCCGGCCCGTGGAACATCGGTGACGCCGACGCGTCCGACATCGACTACGCCATCAGCCCGATCCCGGGCTTCGAGGGTGAGGGTCCGGCCAGCCCCTACATCGGCTACCAGGCCTTCTTCGTGACCGAGGGCGGCGCCAACAGCGCCCTGGCCCAGGAGTTCCTGGCCAACCACGTCACCGACGCCGACTTCATCCTGAGCCTGTACGAGGCCGACCCGCGCACCCCGGTCCAGCTGGAGGCGCTGGAGGAGGTCTCCGCCGACGACGCCAACATCGCCGCGATCGCCGAGGCCGGCGCCGAGGGCACCCCCATGCCGTCCATCCCCGAGATGGGCGAGACCTGGGAGCCGCTGGGCAAGGCCGAGGCCGCGATCATCGGTGGGGCCGACGTCCGCGAGACCATGGAGAGCGCTCACGACACGATCGCCGAGAAGATCGGCGGGTAGGCGTGGCCTCCGACAGCAACGCGGGCGCCCCCGGACCGGGGGTGCCCGCCCGCACCTCCCCGTCCGGGGGACGCTCCTCCGGCTCCGGCTCCCTCTGGGGACAGCTGGTCAAGATCTCCCTGCTCGGTCTGTTCACCGCCCTCGCCGTCTGGGCGGTCCTGCCGCTGTACGTGGACGGCAACTGGTGGGGCATGGCGGTCGTGGCGGCCGTCCTCGTCCTCGTCTACCTGGTGTACCTGTCCAAGCGGACGGTGCCCCTCAAGTACCTGCTCCCCGGCGTGCTGCTGCTGGTGGCCTTCCAGATCCTGCCGGTGCTCTACACGATGAGCACCTCGGTGACGAACTTCAGCGACGGCCACCGGGGCGACAAGGACCAGGCCATCGCCGCCATCGAGGCCTACTCGGTGACCCGCGCCGAGCAGGGCCGCGAGTTCGGTCTGACCGTCGCGACCGTCGGAGACCCCGACCTCGGCGAACTGGTCTTCCTGCTCACCGACACCGAGGGCACCCCTTACGTCGGTGACATCGAAGGGCTGCGTCCCCTCGACGACGCCACCGTCGATCCCGGTTCGGGACGCGTCACCGAGGCGTTCGGATACACCGTCCTGACGCCCGCCCAGGTCAACGCGCGCAGTCGGGAACTGGAGGAGTTCGCCGTCCCCGTCGGCGACGGCTCGGGCATCCGGGCCAACAGCCTGTCCACCGCCTACGAGGGCAGGGCCACCCGGGTCTACGACGCGGACTGCGACTGCGTCACCGACACCGAGACCGGCGTCGTCTACACCGCCGACGACGAACGGGGCGCGTTCTACGACGAGGACGGGCAGCGGCTCCCCCAGGGCTGGCAGGTGAACGTCGGCTTCGACAACTTCGCCCGCTTCCTGTTCAACCCGACGTTCGCCTCCTCGTTCTTCTCCATCCTGGTGTGGAACATCGCCTTCGCCGTGAGCATCACCTTCCTGGTGTTCGTCGTGGGTCTGGCGATCGCCCTCACGCTGCACACGCCGCGGCTGCGCGGCAAGGTCGTGTACAGGGTCCTGGTGGTCCTGCCGTACGCGATGAGCTCGCTGGCGATGTACCTGCTCTGGCGGGACATGTTCAACACCGACTTCGGCCTGTTCAACCAGTTGTTGGGGACGAACGTCGACTGGTTGGGCGACGCCTGGACGGCCCGGTTCGCGGTCATCCTCGCCAACGTGTGGCTCGGATACCCGTACATGTTCCTGGTCGCCACCGGCGCCCTCCAGGCGATCCCGCGCGAGCTGACCCAGGCGGCGCGGATCGACGGGGCCGGGGCCTGGCAGGCGTTCCGGCACGTGACCCTGCCGATGCTCATGGTCGCGATGACGCCGATCCTCATCGCGACGTTCGCGTTCAACTTCAACAACTTCAACGCGGTGTGGCTGATCACCAAGGGCGGACCGTTCCCGTCGAACGACCCGTCCGCCGGGGCCACCGACCTGCTCATCACCTACACCTACCGGATGGCCTTCAGCCAGGCCACGGCCGAGTACGGGTACGCGGCGGCGCTGTCGGTGATGATCTTCGTGATCGTCTCCGTGATGTCGGTGATCAGCCTCAGTCGCAGCAAGGCCTTGCAGGAGGTGGACCGATGACCGCGCAGACCTCCGAGAGGGGCACCCGGGCGACCTACCGCAGGAGCCCCGGCAGCGCGTTCGCGCTGTGGGCGGGACGGGTCGGGTGGCGGCACCTGGTGATGATCGTGGTCGCCGCGTTCGCGCTGTTCCCGGTGCTGTTCGTCGTGTCGGCCGCGGTCAACCCGGTGGGCACGCTCAGCAGCGCCCGACTGTGGCCGACCGGGGCCGGGTTCGACAACGCCCGGGACCTCTTCACGAACACGCCGTTCACCACCTGGTACGCCAACTCGCTGTTCTTCGCGCTGACCAACGCCGTCGTGACGGTGCTGCTGTCGGCGCTGGCGGCGTACGCGTTCAGCCGGATGCGCTTCAGGGGCCGCCGGGTGGGGATGATCGGCCTGCTGATCATCCAGATGTTCCCGCAGTTCCTGGCGATCGTCGCGATCTACCTGATGTTCAGCACCATCGGCGAGTACCGGCCGGAGATCGGTTTCGACACCCGGTGGGGGCTGCT
The DNA here is from genome assembly GCF_028882275.1 of Nocardiopsis sp. N85. GTDB lineage: Bacteria > Actinomycetota > Actinomycetes > Streptosporangiales > Streptosporangiaceae > Nocardiopsis > Nocardiopsis lambiniae. The sequence goes on along the minus strand of NZ_JARBUT010000001.1, from coordinate 394,555 downwards.
GCTGGTCTACCTGGGCGGTGCCCTGAGCATCAACACGTGGTTGATGAAGGGCTTCTTCGACACGGTGCCCAAGGAGCTCGACGAGTCCGCGCAGATGGACGGGGCCACCCACGCGCAGGTGTTCTTCAGGATCATGCTGCCGCTGGTCACCCCGGTGCTGGCGATCGTGGGGCTGCTGGTGTTCATCTCCACCATCAACGAGTTCCTCATGGCCAGCGTGTTCCTGCGCGACACCGGGGCCAAGACCCTGGGACTGGGCCTGTACCAACTGGTGGAGTCGCAGCGCAACGCCAACTTCGGGATGTTCGCGGTGGGGGCGATCATGCTGTCGCTGCCGACACTGATCGTGTTCTGGTTCCTCCAGCGCTACATCACCGAGGGTCTGACCGCGGGGGCGGTCAAGGGCTGAGCGACCCGTCGCACGCGAGAGGGGCGCCCCGATGGTCGAGGGGCGCCCCTTCGTCGTGTCCGGCCCGACGGTCCCCCGGTAGCCGGAACGCGGCGGGAGAGGCGGGACCGCCCGTCGGCGTCCCCGGCCGGCGTCCCCGCGAAAGGACGCGGCCGCGGCACCCCCGTGAGTGGGGGTGCCGCGGCCGACGGAAGCCCCTGGGCCCCGGCGCGGAGGACTCCTACTTCTTCTTCTTGTCCTCGCCGGTGGTGTCCGTGGACAGCGCGGAGATGAAGGCCTCCTGGGGCACCTCGACCCGGCCCACCATCTTCATGCGCTTCTTGCCCTCCTTCTGCTTCTCCAGCAGCTTGCGCTTACGGCTGATGTCACCGCCGTAGCACTTGGCGAGCACGTCCTTGCGGATGGCGCGGATGTTCTCGCGGGCGATGACCCGGGCGCCGATCGCGGCCTGGATGGGCACCTCGAACTGCTGCCGGGGGATGAGCTCGCGCAACTTCTTGGTCATCTCCACGCCGTACGTGTACGCCTTGTCCTTGTGGACGATCGCGGAGAAGGCGTCGACGGCCTCGCCCTGGAGCAGGATGTCGACCTTGACCAGCTCGGCCTGCTGCTCGCCGATGGGCTCGTAGTCCAGGGAGGCGTACCCCTTGGTGCGGGACTTGAGGTGGTCGAAGAAGTCGAAGACGATCTCCGCCATCGGCAGGGTGTAGCGCATCTCGACGCGGTCCTCGGACAGGTAGTCCATGCCCTGGAGGTCGCCGCGGCGCTCCTGGCACAGCTCCATGATCTGGCCGATGTAGTCCGAGGGGCTGAGCACGGTGGCCTTGACCATCGGCTCGTAGATCGCGGCGATCTTTCCGGCGGGGAACTCGCTGGGGTTGGTCACCACGTGCTCGGTGCCGTCCTCCATCTCCACCCGGTAGACCACGTTGGGCGCGGTGGAGATGAGGTCGAGGTTGAACTCGCGCTCCAGGCGGGCGCGGGTGATCTCCAGGTGCAGCAGACCCAGGAAACCGCAGCGGAACCCGAAGCCCAGCGCGGCGGAGGTCTCCGGCTCGAACACCAGGGCGGCGTCGTTGAGCTGGAGCTTCTCCAGGGCGTCGCGCAGCACCGGGTAGTCGGTGCCCTCGATCGGGTACAGGCCCGAGAAGACCATGGGCTTGGGGTCCTGGTAGCCCTCCAGCATCCGGGTGGCGGGCCGGTTCAGCGAGGTGATGGTGTCGCCGACCTTGGACTGGCGCACGTCCTTCACACCGGTGATGATGTAGCCGACCTCGCCCACGCCCAGACCTTCGCACTTGGTGGGCTCGGGGGAGCTGACGCCGATCTCCAGGATCTCGTGGGAGGCCCGGGTGGACATCATCTGGATGCGCTCGCGCGGGCTGAGCCGGCCGTCGATGACACGGACGTAGGTGACCACGCCGCGGTAGGTGTCGTAGACGGAGTCGAAGATCATCGCGCGGGCCGGGGCCTCGGCCTCGCCGACGGGCGGCGGGATCTGGCGGACGATCTCGTTGAGGAGCTCCTCGACGCCCTCGCCGGTCTTGGCGCTGACCCTGAGCACGTCGGAGGGCTCGCAGCCGATGATGCCGGCCAGTTCCACGGAGTACTTCTCCGGCTGGGCGGCCGGGAGGTCGATCTTGTTGAGCACCGGGATGATCGTCAGATCGTTCTCCAGCGCCATGTACAGGTTGGCCAGGGTCTGGGCCTCGATGCCCTGGGCCGCGTCCACCAGCAGGACGGCGCCCTCGCAGGCGGCCAGCGAACGGGAGACCTCGTAGGTGAAGTCGACGTGCCCGGGGGTGTCGATGAGGTCCAGGGTGTAGGTCTGGTCGTCCAGGGCGGTGAAGGGGATGCGCACGGCCTGGGACTTGATGGTGATGCCGCGTTCGCGCTCGATGTCCATGCGGTCCAGGTACTGGGCCCGCATCTGACGGTCATCGACGGCGCCGGTGATCTGGAGCATCCGGTCGGCCAGCGTCGATTTGCCATGGTCGATGTGCGCGATGATGCAGAAGTTGCGGATCAGCGCGGGATCGGTCCAGTTCGGCTGTGCCACCGTGCTCCGTTCGACAAGGGTTCGGGGTGTGCGGCCCGCGGGCCGTCGTCCATTGTCCCACGACGGGCGCGCGCCCTCCCCTGGGAGGACGGCGGACGGTGCGACAGTATGGGTCGCGCACGCGGGTCTTTCCGATGTCCAGATTATGCGACCCCGCGCCGGGAACGGACCCGGTCGGTGCGCGTCGCGGAAACGGTGGAGGAGCTCTTCGGTGAGGTGGTTTCTGACGCGGTTGCTGGCGGGGGTGGCGGCGATCGCGGTCGTGCTCGCCGGGGTCGGCGTACTGCTCGCGGCCCAGTACTCCGGAACGCCCGCGGCGTGGGCGCTCTCCCAGGGAACGGACGCCGTCCGGGTGGAGTCGGAGGAGGACGCCGAGGCGCTGGGTCCGCTGCTCGACACCGGTTCGGTGGACACGGTGTACGTGCTCGTCGGTGAGATCGACGCCGACGGGGCGATCGAGCCCGCGCCCGACGTCGAGGCGATCCTGGCCCGGGTGGCGGCCCACCCCGACGTCCGCGCCCTGGCGTGGCTGCGGCACGTCACCGAGGGGTCGTCCCTGCTGGTCGACCGGTTCGACCGGCAGGCGCGGGAGGCCCTCGCCCCCGCCGTGGCGGAGGCCGCCGAGGGGTTCGCGGGGGCGCACCTGGAGATCCGGCCGGTGACCGTGAACGACCCGTCGCTGCCGACGCTCATGGAGATGGTGCGCGAGGAGTTGGGCGAGGAGGCCGTCCTGTCGGTGCGGGCGCACCACGTGGAACCGGTCCCGGGCGGTCGGATCCCGTCGTTCATCGTGAACCGGGAGGAGAAGTACTGGTCCCAGGGGTATCTGGCGCGGGTCGCGGAGAACGCCGACGAGGTCGTGCTGCCCGGAACCGGGGCGGAGATGCCGATGGACTCCCTGTACGGCGGGTTCATGGTGCGGCAGGTGACCGAGTCGGTGTCGGCGGTGCGCGCCCGGGAGGGGCTGACCCTGCGGTTCGGGGTGCCGGCCGAGGGTGATGAGGAGAGCGCGGAGACGGCGCTGTCCGCCATCCGACTGGGGATGACCAGGGCGGACACACCCGAGGGCATTCGTTTGGGGGTGGTTCTGAGCGACCCCGCGCAGACCACGGCGTACACCTCGGGGTGGCTGGGCTGACCGGTGCGCGAAGCAGTGAGGGGAGTGCGGCATACTGGAAGTCCGTGTCTCGGACTTCCACGTTCTTTCGAGCCTCGTGGAATTGCACACCCGGCGTCGGTGCCCGTGCCGGCCGCTCGCGGAACGGCTGCCCGTGAGCAGAGCCCTCGGACGGATCGACGCACAGAAACAGATCAACTGGAGCACGTTTTCGCATGGCGAACATCAAGTCGCAGAAGAAGCGCATTCGGCAGAACGAGAAGGCTCGTGTCCGCAACCAGGCGGTGCGCTCTTCGCTGAAGACGGCCGTCCGTAAGTTCCGTGAGGCTGCCGAGGCCGGGGACGCCGAGAAGGCCACCGTGGCGCAGCGTTCCGCCGCTCGCGCCCTGGACAAGGCCGTGAGCAAGGGCGTCATCCACAAGAACCAGGCCGCGAACCGCAAGAGCGCGATCGCCAAGCGCCTGCACGAGGTGCAGAGCGCCTAAGGGCCCTTCTCGAAGGCCCGGTCCCCCATCGGGGGCCGGGCCTTCGAGTTATCCACAGGTCGCGCATTCGTGGTGGCGGACCGTGAACGCCCTTCTTACCTTGGGCTCATGACCCCTCGACGTTCCCACGACCAGCAGGACCGACTCCGCGCCCTGGGGCTGGACGCCTCCCCCGCCGCCCGCCGGTTGCGCGACCGCATTCCCAGGCCGCCCACCGAACCCGTGGCGGGCATCCCGAGCGCGCCCTACGCCGTCCCGGAGTCCGCCGTTCCGTACGCGTGGCCCGAACGCGACCCGCGGGACCGCACCCCGGCTCCCCCGGAACCGACCGGTGCGCGCACGGTGCGCACCCCGCCTCCGCGCGGCCCGGTCCCGTGGACCGGTGCCCGGTGGCCGGACACCGCCGACGACACCGCCGAGGACACCGCCGGGGTCGGGCCGCACGGCACCGTCCGCCTCACCCCCCGGTCCCGAGGCGGCCCCGGGCCCGACGATGCCGCCCGGCCGACCCGCACCGCCGATGCACGAGGCGCCGACGGGCCGGCCCGCACCGCCGAACCCTCCCCGGACATCCGCGTGACCGGCACCGACGACCGGCACGGGGGCCCGTCCGAGGAACACGGGCGTGCCCGGCGCACGGGCCCCGGCCGGCGCGGACGACCGCGCGTCGCGCCGACACCGGTGGGCGGCGCTCGGTGGCCCGGGGACCGTGACACCGAGGCGGGCGACGCGCGACGGGCGACGCCCTCACCACGGCCTTCCGCCGATCACGCTCCGGGCCCGGGGGACCGGCCCCGGCGACACGCGGACGACCCGGGCGGGCACCGAGGCCGCGGGAGGGGCCGCGCGCCGGGGACGGTGGAGGGCGATCCGCTCCGAGGCGGCGGGCCGGACGACGAACTCCGGTCGACCAGGGCGGGTGGAGCACGAGGCCCCGAGGACGGTCCGGTGGTCGAAGAGGCCGGTCCGGAAGGGCCGGTCCGGACACCCCGTCGACCTGGGGAGGACGCGGACGCGACCGTGTCACGGCCGCCGGTGGGGTACACGGAGTTCCTGCCGGAGCGGCACGGCACGTTCGTGGAGCGGTTGTCGCGCGGGTGGCTCCCCGAGGCGACCATGTCCCGGCGGGCGGTGGCGGCCCTTCTCGTGGTGGGGCTGATCGCGATCACCGCCGTGCTGTTCCTGCGGGACCGGCCGAGCGAGGCCGCGGCACCCGAGACGGTGGCCCATGTGCTCCCCGCCGAGGTCGGGACCGAGACCGGGGGCGGACCCGGGAGCGAGACCGACCCCGCGACGGACCTGGTGGTGCACGTGGGCGGGGAGGTCGAGGATCCCGGGTTGTACACGCTGCCACCGGGTTCCCGGGTGGCCGACGCGGTGGAGGCCGCCGGCGGCGCCCTGCCCGACGCCGACCTGGACCTGCTCAACCTCGCGCGCTCCCTGATCGACGGGGAGCAGATCCTGGTGGGCCTGCCGCAGCCGGAGGCCGCCGCACCGCCGGCGGGCACGTCCGAGGGCCCGCTGGTGAACATCAACCTGGCCGATGAGAAGGAACTGGAGACGCTCCCCCGGGTGGGCGAGGTGACCGCCGCCAAGATCGTCGCCTATCGCGAGGCCAACGGACCGTTCACCAGCGTGGACGACCTCATCAACGTCGACCGGATCGGGGCCCGGACCTTGGAGGAGATCCGTCCGCACGCGACCGTCGGCTGAGGAGGGGGTGACCCGCGGTGGTGGTGTGGCTGGGGTCGGACGGCCACGGTGTGGGGCGTCCGCTGGATCTGCGGTCGGCGATCCCCGCCGGGACCGCGTGGGCGGCCGCGCTGGCGGTACCGGCCCTGCCGCCCTGGGCGGCGTGGGCCGTGGGCGGCACGGCCTGGGTCGCGGCGGTGCTGGTCTTCGTGTCGGCGCGGGCGCCGACGGAGGCGGTGGCGTTGACCGTCGCCGCGTCCCTGGCGTGTGCCGGGACGGTCTCCGCGGTGGCCGGCGTCCAGGTGCACCGGGTGGCGTCGAGCGCGGCCCGGGAGGCGATCGACCGGGGCGAGGTGGGGTTCACCGCCGAGCTCACCGGTGACCCACGGGCCCGGGCCGGGACACCCCGGCCCGGCCGGGCCGAGTGGGTGATCCGAGCCCGCGCCACGGAGGTGGACGGGAAGGGATCGGCGGCGCCGGTGGTGGTGTTGGCCTCCGGTGGGGAATGGGCCGGGCTGCTGCCCGGTCAGGTCCTGCGCGCCCGGGGTGAATTCGTGGCCGCCGAGGGCGACCCCTTCCTCGGTGCCCTGGTGGTGGTGCGCGGGCCGCCCCGGGAGGTGGGACCGGCATCGCGGTCGCAGGAGTTCGCCGGCGGGGTGCGCGCCGGGTTGCGGGACGCGGCCGCCGGTCTGCCCGAGCCGGAGCGGGACCTGCTGCCCGCGTTGATCGTCGGCGACACCTCCGGCGTCGACCCCCGGGTGGCCGAGGACTTCCGGGCCACCGGCATGACCCATCTGTTGACGGTGTCCGGGGCCAATCTGGCCATTCTGACCGGTGTCGTGGTGGCCACCGCCCGGCTGGTGCGCGCGCCGCCGTGGTGGACGGTCGTGGGCGGGGCCGTGATGATCTGGCTGTTCGTCCTGGTGTGCCGTCCCGAACCCAGTGTCGTGCGGGCCGCCTTCATGGGCTCGCTGGGCCTGTTGGCGTTGGCCACGGGCCGCGCCCACGCGGCGTTGGGGGCGTTGGGGGTGACCGTGGTCGGGGTGCTGTTCGTCGCCCCGGCGCTGGCCTCCTCCTATGGTTTCGCGCTGTCGGTGCTGGCCACGGCGGGCATCGTGGTGCTGGTACCGGGGTGGACCCGGGAGTGGTCGCGGTCGATGCCGGCTCCGCTGGCGGAGGCGTTGGCGGTGGCGGTGGCGGCGCACGTGGCGGTCGCCCCGGTGCTGGTCACCCTGTCGGGCGAGGTGTCGTGGGTGGCGATCCCCGCCAACATGCTGGCCGCCCCGGTCGTGGCGGTGGTGACGGTGCTGGGTTCGCTGGTGGCCGCCTCGGCGGTGGTCGCCCCCGGGGCGGCGGCCGCGTTGGCTCCGGTGCCCGGGTGGGGTGTGTCCTGGATCGCGACGGTGGCGGAGGCCGGCGCCCGGATCCCGCACGGTTCGCTGCCCTGGCGGCCCGACCTCGCGGGCGCGCTCCTGTTGGCCGCCCTCCTGGCCGTCCTGGTGCTGTCGCGGGGGCGGGCCCGGCGGATGATCGCCGCCGTGGTGGCGGCGGTGCTGCTGCTGGGTCTGGCGGCCCGCTGCCTTCCGGGCGGGTGGCCGCCCACGGGGTGGTCGGTGGTGGCCTGCGATGTGGGCCAGGGCAGCGCGTTCGTGCTGTCGGTGGCTCCGGGGACGGCGGTGGTGGCCGACACCGGTGAGCACCCGGAGGCCATCGACGCCTGTCTGGACCGGCTGGGGGTGCGCGAGGTGCCCCTGTTGGTGCTGAGCCACGATCACGCCGACCACGTGGACGGCGCCCCCGGGGTGCTGCGGCACCGGCGGGTGGACCGGGCGCTGGTCCCACCGGGCTTCGCCGACACCCCGGTCGGGGAACTGCTCGCCGGGGAGGGGGTGGAGTCGGTGACCGCCGAACGCGGTTCCCTGGTGCGGGTGGGCGTCTGGACGCTGCGCGTGCTGTGGCCGGAGCCGGGCTACCGGGGTTCGGTCAACGACGGCTCGGTGGTGGTGCGGGCCGACGATCCGCACCTGTCGGTGCTGCTGACGGGGGACATCGAGGAGGACGCGCAGCGAAGGCTGCTCGGGGAACCGCTCGCGGTGGCCGTCCTGGCGGTGCCCCATCACGGTTCGGCGGCCCAGGTACCGGAGTTCTTGGAGGCCACGGGGGCGCGCATCGCGTTGACCTCGGTGGGCGCCGACAACCGCTACGGTCACCCGGCCCCGTTCACGCGGAGTCTCCTGCGCCGGATGGGCGCGCTGGACCTGCGCACCGACCTGTCCGGCGACATCGCGGTCCTGGGTTCCGGCGACGAGCCACGGGCGCTGGTGCGGGGACCGGAACGGTCGCTTCGACGCGCGGCCGGTCGGTGGGGCGTGGCATGCTCGTGGTATGCCTGCACCCGCCCCGATCACGATCATCGTCGGCGACGAGGAGCTCCTCGTCGACCGGGCCGTCGCCGCCATCGTGGCCGCCGTCCGCTCCGAGGACCCCGAGGTGGACGTCCACGACCTGGTCCCCGCCCAGGTGGGCCCCAACACCATGGTGGAGGCCACCTCGCCGTCGCTGTTCGGCGACCGCCGGGTGGTCGTCCTGCGCGCCTCCCAGGACCTCGTCAAGGACCTGACCGAGACCGTCACCGCCTACCTCCGGGACCCGGCCGACGACGTCACCCTGGTCCTGACCCACGCGGGCGGCAACAAGGGCAAGGTCCTGTTGCAGGCGGCGCTCAAGGCCGGGGCGGCCCGGGTGGACTGCAAGGGACCGTCGAAGGGTCCCGAGCGGGTGGCGTTCGTCAAGGGCGAGTTCGCGGCGGCGGGGCGGCAGATCACCCCGGACGCCGCGCAGGCGCTGCTCGACGCGGTGGGCACCGAACTGCGCGAGATCGCGGCGGCCTGCACCCAGTTGATCGCCGACACCGAGGGGCGGGTCGACGTCACGGCGGTGGCCAAGTACCACTCCGGCCGGGCGGAGGCGTCGGGGTTCACCGTCGCGGACCGGGCGGTGGAGGGCCGGCCGGCCGAGGCGTTGGAGCAGTTGCGGTGGTCGTTGGCGGTGGGCACCGCCCCGGTGCTCATCAACAGCGCGCTGGCGGGCGCGGTGCGCGGGATCGCGGTGGTGGCGGGGCCTTCGCGCGGCGGATCCGACGCCGATCTGGCCAAGAGCGCCAAGGTGCCGCCGTGGAAGCTGCGCACGCTGCGCCAGCAGGCACGCGGATGGAGCCCGGCGGGGATCGGGAGGGCGATGACGGTGGTCGCGGAGACCGACGCGCTCATCAAGGGCGCCGGCCGTGACCCGGAGTACGCGCTGGAGCGTGCCGTCATCGAGATCGCTCGGGCCCGCGGCCGCCGTTAGGGCGTGTTCCGTGGATGCCGCCCGTCGCGCAGCAGGGTGAGTATCCGCGGAACACGCCTAGGTGTACTGCCCTGAGAGGTTAGGGCCTGCCCGGGCTTCGTGCGGCGGAGCGGGTGTCCTCGGGCGTGCTCGCGCGAGGGCGGACGCCTCAGTGGATGGTGCGGCCGCCCTGCCAGACACGCAGGGTGTTGAGGCCCATCGACCAGGCGAAGGCGCCCTCGTGGTCGGCGTCCCATTGCACCAGGTCGGCGAGGTTGCCGGGGGTGAGCATGCCCCGATCGGTGACCCCCAGGGCGCGGGCGCCGCCGACGGTGGCGGCGTGCAACGCCTCCTGAACGGTCATCTCGAACATGGCGATGGCCAGGGAGATGATGAGCGGCATCGACGTGGCGCCGCTCTGCCCGGGGTTGTGGTCGGTGCCCAGGCCGATGGGGACGCCGTGGTCGAGCAGGGCCCGAACCGGGGGCCTGCGCCGTTCGTGCAGCGAGGTGGTGGGGCAGGCGACCACGGGGGTGCGGGTGGCGGCCAGGGCCAGCACGTCCTCGTCATCGGTCTCGTGCAGCAGGTCGACGGAGGTGCAGCCCAGTTCCGCGGCCATGCGCACGGCGCCGTGGCGGGGGCGCGAGCAGGCGTGCAGGGTGGTGCGCAGTCCGACGGACTGGCCCACCGAGAGCAGCATCCGCGCGTCGTCCGTGGTGAACTGCCGGTTGTCGCAGTAGACGTCGACCCCGTCGGCACCGGCCAAGGAGGCGTCGGCGAGCCAGGAGGCGGCGGTGGCGACGTACTCGGCGGGACGGCCGAAGAACTCGGGCGGGACTCCGTGCGCGGGAAAGAACGTGATGTGCAGGCGCGGCATGCCGGGCTCCTCCTCCAGGGAGCGCAGCAGGCGCACGTCGGCGAGTTCACCGTCGCGGGTCAGGTGGTAGCCGGTCTTGGCCTCCACCGTGGTGGTGCCGGTGATGACCCAGTGCCGCAACCGCTCGCGCACGGCGTTGCACAACGTCCACGGGTCGGTGCCGCGCGTGATGGTGACGGTGGTGGACACGCCTCCCCCGGCCGCGAAGATGTCCCCCTGGGAGGCGCCCTTGGCCCACAGGTTGACCTCGGCGTAGCGGTCGCCCGCGTAGACGGGGTGGCAGTGGGCGTCGATCAGGCCGGGGGTGATGAGTCCGCCACCGATGTTGACGACCTCGTCCACATCGGTGAGGTCGTCGTAGACACCGGGCAGGTGTTGGGGCAGCTCGGCGGCGTGTCCGACCCAGGCCACCCGGTCCTCATCGATCAGGAGGGCGGCCTTGGTCAGCATCTCGTTGCCGGTCCACAGCCGACCGATGTTGCTGAGGAGTACGACCGTCATGGTCCGCCGCCGGTCAGTTCCACCGCGAGGAGTGGGGGGAGGGGTCGTGCGGGGAACGGGCGGACATGGCGACCTCGTATCTGGGACGATCCGACAGAGCCGATGGGTGCGGCCGGGGGCACCGCCGCGCGGGCCGGGGGACGTCGGCGCACCTGGCACGCCACGTCCACTGTTCGGGAAGGCAGCGGCCGGTGCTGAAACCGTAGTCCATTCTCGGACTCCGTGTACACCTCTCCACAGGGACGAATGCGAGCGTTCCGGGGCACGGCTCGCGAGTGGGCGGAGTGACGAACGCCATGTGAACCATTCGTGACCTGCGACTCTCCGGCACTCTCGGAACACATCCCGATACGTCCGAAACGTGAAACCCACTGTCCCGAACGCGGACGGGTCCCTGCGCGCGGCCCGTCGGCGAACGCGAACGGGCCCCGGCCGCGTCGGCGGTCGGGGCCCGTGTCGCGGGCGGGTCAGGCCGTGCTGAGGGCGTAGTCCTCCAGCTTGCCGGCCAGCATCCGCGAGACGAAGGCGTGCAGTTCGGTGCCCTCCGCGGTGTGCTCCTCGGCGAGAACGCGCCCCTCCTCGTGCATCTTGGCGACCAGGTCACCGCGCGAGTAGGGAACCCGGACGCGCACCTCGTGCGCGAGCTCGGGCAGGGCCTCAGCCAGTGCCGTGATGAGGGCGGGGATGCCCTCGCCGGTACGGGCGGAGACCTCGACCATGCCGGGGTGGCGGGTCCGCAGGGCCTTGAGGACGTCGTGGTCGGCCGCGTCGACCTTGTTGACCACGATCAGCTCGGGCACCTCGGTGGCGTCGATGTCGGCGAACACCTCACGCACCGCGGTGATCTGGCTCTCCGGGTCCGGGTGCGATCCGTCGATCACGTGGAGGATCAGGTCGGCGTCGGCGACCTCCTCCAGGGTGGATCGGAACGCCTCCACCAGCTGGTGCGGCAGGTGGCGGACGAATCCGACGGTGTCGCTGAGCGTGAACCCGCGACCGTCGGGCGTGCGGGCCTGGCGGACGGTCGGGTCCAGGGTGGCGAACAGGGCGTTCTCCACCAGGACGCCGGCCCCGGTCAACCGGTTGAGCAGGCTCGACTTGCCGGCGTTGGTGTAACCGGCGATCGCGACCGAGGGCACCTCGCGGGTGCGCCGGACGTCGCGCTTGACGTCGCGGGCGGTGCGCATGTGGGCGAGCTGCCTGCGCAGCTTGGCCATCTTGTCGTTGATGCGCCGTCGGTCGGTCTCGATCTTGGTCTCACCGGGACCGCGCAGGCCCACGCCGCCGCCCGCGCCGCCGCCACCGGAACCACCGGCCTGACGGGACAGGCTGTCACCCCAACCGCGCAGACGCGGGAGCAGGTAGCTGAGCTGGGCGAGTTCGACCTGGGCCTTGCCCTCGCTGCTGCGCGCGTGCTGGGCGAAGATGTCCAGGATGAGCGCGGTGCGGTCGACGACCTTGACCTTGACCACGTCCTCCAGCTGACGCAGCTGGCCGGGGGTGAGTTCACCGTCGCAGATGACGGTGTCGGCACCGGTGGCCTCGACGATGTCGCGGAGTTCGGCGGCCTTGCCCTTACCGACGTAGGTGGCGGGGTCGGGCTTGGAGCGGCGCTGGGTCAGCCCCTCCAGGACCAGGGCTCCCGCCGTCTCGGACAGGGCGGCCAGCTCGACGAGCGAGTTGTCGGCGTCGATCTGGGTCCCGTTGGTCCACACGCCGATGAGGACGACGCGCTCCAGACGCAGAGACCGGTACTCGACCTCGGTGATGTCGGTGAGCTCGGTGGACAGCCCCTGGACGCGACGCAGCGCGTGTCGGTCGGCGAGTTCCATCTCGCCCTGATCGGGGACGTCCCACGTCCCGGAACGGTCACCGCCGGTGTCACGGCGGGACCCCTCGTCGGTGTCGGTCCCGTCCTCGACGGTGAACGTGTCGTGGAGCGTCTCCTCGTCGGCGGCCTCGAAGCCGTCACGGGCGCTTCCACGGGTATCGGCAGTATTCATATCCCTCCAAGTGGGTCAACGCGGCCATCGGGGTGATTCTTCCCGGTCCGGGCCGTGTGGACCACCTTGTCGATGGTGACACGCGCTTCCCGTCGGGGCATCTGAATTATCGCAGGCTCCGGGGCATGGGAGGAGACGCCGCTCGGACATACCGCGATACCCGACCGCGGGCATCACCTGAAGAATCACGGAAGTTGCCGGAGAATTTTTGACACAATTCACATTGTGCGAAACTTCGTCGTCATATGAGGCGGGGGGCGCGTTGACCCGCACTCACCGGCGACGGTAGCGTTTTCCACATCCCAGAAGCTTGTTTCGTATCGCGGAAGGTTTTCCATGGGCGCCACCCACGGGGTCGAGATCACCGGCCCTCTCAACGACCGGTTCGACGAGATCCTCACCGACGAGGCGCTCGCCCTCGTCGCCGAGCTGCACCGCGCCTTCGAGGGACGACGCCAGGAGCTGCTGGCCGCGCGCAAGGTCCGCGAGGAGCAGGTCGCCTCCGGGATCGACCTCGACTTCCTCCCCGAGACGAAGCACATCCGCGAGGACGACTCCTGGCAGGTCGCTCCGCCCGCCCCCGGCATCACCGACCGCCGCGTCGAGATCACCGGCCCCACCGATCGCAAGATGACCATCAACGCGCTCAACTCCGGCGCCAGGGTGTGGCTGGCCGACTTCGAGGACGCCAACACCCCGCTGTGGGAGAACATGATCCAGGGGCAGCTCAACCTGCGCGACGCCCTGGACCGCACCATCGACTTCACCTCCCCCCAGGGCAAGACCTACGCCCTGAAGGAGGACGGTGAACTGGCCACCATCGTCGTCCGCCCGCGCGGTTGGCACCTGGACGAGAAGCACATCCTCGTCGACGGCGGGCGGGTCGCCGGCGGCATCGTCGACTTCGCGCTCTACTTCTTCCACTGCGCGCAGCGCCAGCTGGACAAGGGCAAGGGGCCGTACTTCTACCTGCCCAAGATGCAGAGCCACCTCGAAGCCCGCCTCTGGAACGACATCTTCCTCCTGGCCCAGGAGCGCGTCGGCATCCCGCGCGGCACCATCCGCGCCACCTGCCTGATCGAGACCATCCCGGCCGCGTTCGAGATGGAGGAGATCCTCTACGAGCTGCGCGAGCACTCCGCCGGCCTCAACGCGGGTCGCTGGGACTACCTGTTCAGCATCATCAAGACGCACCGCACCCGCGGCCGCGGGTTCCTGCTGCCCGAGCGCAACGCCGTCACCATGACCGCCCCGATGATGCGCGCCTACACCGAGCTGCTGGTCAAGACCTGCCACAAGCGCGGCGCCCACGCCATCGGCGGCATGGCCGCGTTCATCCCCTCCCGCAGGGACGAGGAGGTCAACAAGGTCGCCTTCGCCAAGGTCCGCGACGACAAGTCCCGCGAGTCCGGCGACGGTTTCGACGGTTCCTGGGTGGCCCACCCCGACCTGGTCCCCATCGCCATGGAGATCTTCGACGGCGTCCTGGGCGAGCGACCCAACCAGATCGACAAGAAGCGCCCCGAGGTCGAGGTGACGGCGGCCGACCTGCTCGCCGTGGACCGGACCCCGGGCGGCGTCACCCTGGCGGGTCTGCGCGGCAACGTCAACGTCGCCCTCCAGTACCTGGCCGCCTGGATGGGCGGCAACGGCGCGGTGGCGATCCACAACCTCATGGAGGACGCCGCCACCGCCGAGATCTCCCGCTCCCAGATCTGGCAGTGGCTGCACAACGACGTCACCCTCGACGGCGGCCCGAAGGTCACCGCCGAACTGGTCTCCGGGATCATCGACGAGGAGCTGGTGACCATCCGCGAGTCCCTGGGCGCGGCGTTCGACGAGAACCTGTACAAGCAGGCCAAGGAACTGTTCTCCGAGGTCGCGCTGGCCGACGACTACGTCGACTTCCTGACCCTGCCGGCCTACGAGCGCATGCCGTAACCGCGTCACGGTCCCTCGGGGGCGGTGGTCCGTCCGGACCACCGCCCCCTTTCCTTCCGCCCAACGAGAAACAAGTTCCGCGCCACCTCTTGTGTGGTGGGACACGCGGTCGTACCGTTCCCAGGCGAGGTCACCACCGGAGAATCGGGAGGGTCCGACTCCGGAGACGCCCCGGGAGGCGCCCATGACCGAGACCGCCCACCCGATCCCGGCCGCCGTGGCCGCGCTCGTCCCCCGGCTGCGCCGGATCTGCGGCGGCGACGGCGTCCTCACCGACGCCTCGCGGCGCCGCGTCTACGAGAGCGACGGCCTCACCCGCCACCGCGCGGTCCCCGGTGTCGTGGTCCTGCCCACCACCGCCGAACAGGTCACCGCCGTGGTGCGTCTGTGCGCCGAGACCGGTGTCCCCTTCGTCCCCCGGGGCGCGGGCACCGGCCTGTCGGCGGGTGCCCTCCCCCACCCCGAGGGCGTACTGCTGTCCACGTCGCGCATGCGCCGGATCATCGAGGTCGATCCCGACAACGAGTGCGCCGTCGTCGAACCGGGGGTGGCCAACCTCGACGTCAGCCGGGCCGCCGCCCCGTACGGCCTCTACTACGCGCCCGATCCCTCCAGCCAGCAGGTGTGCTCGGTGGGCGGCAACGTCGCCGAGAACTCCGGCGGCGCCCACTGCCTCAAGTACGGGTTCACCGTCGACCACGTCCGCGGTCTGGACGTGGTCACCCCCCAGGGCGCCCTCCTGCGCCTGGGCGGCAAGGCCCCGGACGCGCCCGGCCACGACCTCATCGGCGCCTTCGTCGGCTCCGAGGGCACCCTCGGCATCGCCACCCGGATCACCGTGGGCCTGACCCGGCTACCGGAGCGGACCGTGACCCTGCTGTCGGCGTTCACCTCCATGGACGCCGGCGGACGGGCGGTGAGCGCGATCATCGCCGCGGGGGTGCTGCCCTCGGCGATCGAGATGATGGACGCCCTGGCCATCGAGGCCGCCGAGGCGGCCGTGGCCTGCGATTACCCGGCGGGCGCCGCCTGCGTGCTCATCGTGGAGCTGGACGGCCCGGCCGTGGAGGTGGAGGCGGAGCTCGCCGAGGTCGTCCGGCTGTGCGCGTCCGCCGGGGCGTTCGAGACCCGCACCGCCGCCGACGCGGACGAACGGGCCCGGATCTGGAAGGGCCGCAAGTCGGCCTTCGCCGCCGTGGGACGGATCAGCCCCGCCTACATCGTCCAGGACGGGGTGGTGCCCCGCACCGCCCTGCCCGAGGTGCTGCGCCGGATCACCGAACTGTCGGCCGAGAGCGGCATCCGCGTCGCCAACGTGTTCCACGCGGGGGACGGCAACCTGCACCCGTTGGTGCTGTTCGACGACGCCGAGCCCGGCGCGGCGGAACGCGCCGAGGAGGTGTCGGGGGCCATCCTCGACCTGTGCGTGGAACACGGCGGGTCCATCACCGGTGAGCACGGCGTGGGCGTGGACAAGGCGTGCAAGATGCCGCGCATGTACTCCCCCGACGACCTGGAGACCTTCGACCTGTTCCGCCGTGCCCTGGATCCGAGGGGGATCGCCAACCCGGACAAGCTGTTGCCCACGCCCCGCCTGTGCGGGGAGGTACCGGGGGTACGGCGGGGTGCGCACCCGCTGGTGGAGTCGGGCGAGGCCGAACAGTTCTGAGCGAGGGGGCGGGTGTGACGCGGCAGGGGATCGAAGACGTCCGCGCGGGCGGGCCGGACGACGCCGTGTGCGGTGTCGTCCCGACGCACGTGGCACGGCCGCGGGACACGGAGACGTTGGGCCGTCTGCTGGCCGGGGCCGCCGAACGCGGCTGGTCGGTGGCGGTGCGCGGCGGAGGCACCGCGCAGGACTGGGGCGGCCGGCCGCGCACCGTGGACCTGCTGGTGGACACCGGCGCGCTGACGTGGATCGACCACGACGCGGGCGATCTGGTGGTGGAGGTCGGCGCGGGCACCCCGGTGGCCGAGCTGACGGCGACGCTCGCGAAGGCGGGTCAACGCCTGTCGGTGGACCCCGTCCGGGCCGGGGGGACCGTGGGCGGCCTGCTCGCCACGGGCGTCTGCGGGCCGCGCCGCCTGCGCACCGGGACGCTGCGGAACCTGGTCATCGGGATGACGGTGGTGCGCGCCGACGGGGTCGTCGCCCGCAGCGGCGGTCGGGTGGTGAAGAACGTCGCCGGGTACGACCTGGCCAAACTGCACACCGGCGGGTACGGAACGCTGGGCGTCATCGCCTCGGCGGCCTTCCGGCTGCACCCGCTGCCGCCCGCGCTGCGCGTCCTCGACGCGCCCCTGCCGTCCCGCGAGGCCGCGACGCGCGCTCTGGCCGCGTTGCGCCGGAGCACCGTGGTGCCCGCCGCCGTGGAACTCGACCGTGCGCCGGGTGGGCGGTCCCATCTCCACGTGGTCCTGGAGGGCACCTCCGCCGGGGTCGAGGCCCGCGCGGACGAGACCGTCCGCGTCCTGGGCGCCGCCCTGGCCGTCGAGGGCCGCGGCACGCCCGGGGACGGTGGGACGGCGATGGCCCGGGGCGAGGGACACGGCGGCACCGAGGACGCCACCTCGTCCGACCGTGCCCCGGAGAACGGGGTGCGGGTGACCGACCGGCTCCCCGACGGTTGGGGGCTGCTGCCCACCGAGGGGACGCTGATCCGGCTGTCCGTGCCCCCGGCGCGGAGCGCGGCGGCGGCCGCCCGTGCGGCCGAACTGGGCGATGCCGTGGGAACGGACCTCCGCACGACCGGGTCGGCACGGGCGGGAGCCCTGGTCGTCGCCGTCCCGCCGGGCGCGTCCGCCGAGGTGATCGGCCTTCTCCTGGAGGGGCTGCGCTCGGTCCCCGAGTGGTCGGCGACGGTGCTGCGCGCCGAACCGCACGTCCACGAGGCGGGCGTGGACCTGTGGGGCGAGGTACCCGGCCTGGCGGTGATGCGCGCGATCAAGGACGCGCTGGACCCCGGCCATCGGCTGGCGCCCGGCCGTTTCGTGACCGACAGACCCGACGACCTCCGGGAGGAACCGTGACCGACCCGTCCGAACCGACGACCGCGCGGTCCTTCGAGGACCTGCTGGGCGACTGTGTCCACTGCGGCTTCTGCCTGCCCACCTGTCCCACCCACGTGCTGTGGGGGCAGGAGATGGATTCCCCTCGGGGGCGCATCCACCTCATGGCGCAGACCCACGACGACGTGCTGACCGAGGCGGCGGTCGGCCACTTCGACAACTGTCTGGGGTGTCTGGCGTGCGTGACGGCGTGCCCGTCCGGGGTGGCCTACGACGCGCTCATCGAGCACACGCGGATCCGGGTGGAGGAGGAGCACGACCGCCCCCTGCCCGAGCGGGCGCTGCGCGGGGCGATCTTCGCGCTGTTCCCCCACCGGCGCCGGTTGCGGCTGCTGCGCGGGCCGCTGCGCGCCTACCAGGCGTCGGGGGCGTCGTCGCTGGTGCGCCGGTCGGGGCTGCTGGAGCGGGTCTCCCCCGCGCTGGCCACCATGGAGCGCGTCGCGCCGCCGCTGTCGGCCCGTCCTCCCGCGCTCCCGGAACGGGTCCCGGCGGTGGGCCGGGTACGGGCACGGGTGGGAATGCCGCTGGGGTGCGTGCAGGACGCCTTCTTCCCGGAGGTGAACACGGCGACGGCCCGGGTGCTGGCGATGGAGGGCTGCGACGTCGTGATCCCCCGCGACCAGGGGTGCTGCGGTTCGCTGTCGGGGCACGCCGGACGCGGCGCGGAGGCGGCCGGATTCGCCAAGGCGCTCATCGCGTGCTTCGAGCGCGCCGACGTGGAGCGGATCGTGGTCAACTCGGCGGGCTGCGGGTCGGGGATGCGCCACACCGACCGGGTACTGGCCGAGGCCGGCGAAGACGAGTCGTGGGTGCGTCGCGGTCGGGCCTTCGCCGCGAAGGTCGTGGACCTCTCCGAGTTCCTGGTAGAGCTCGGCCCGGTCGCCGAGCGGCACCCGATCCCCCTGCACGCGGTCTACCACGACGCCTGCCACCTGTCCCACGGCCAGGGGGTCACCCGACAGCCGCGCGCGCTGCTCGCGGCGATCCCGGAGCTGAGGGTGTCGGACCTGCCCGACGCGGAGATCTGCTGCGGGTCGGCGGGCGTGTACAACCTGCTCAAGCCGGAGCCGGCCCGGGAACTCGGCGACCGCAAGGCCGCCGACGCGGCGTCGACCGGGGCCGACCTGCTGGTGTCGGGCAATCCGGGATGCTCGCTCCAGATCGCCTCGGCCCTGGACCGCGCGGGCACCCCGATGGCGGTGACGCACACGGCCCGGTTGCTGGACGCCTCTCTGCGCGGCCTGCCGGTGGAGCGCCTTCTCCGCCCCTGACCGGTCCCCGTCCGCGCATACGCTGTTCTCTCCGCCCGCGGACCCTTGCCATGACCCGGATCACACGGCCGGGCGCGGATTTCTCCTCCCGCCCCTCGAACAACGCCCGCCCGGGCGACACAAGAGGGTGACAGAGAGGAGGTTGCCCATGGCGAGAGACCATGACGGCGACCCACCCGAGCACGCCGCCTTCAACGCGTTGTTCGAGCGACACTACGACGCGGTGTACTCCTACGCCCGCCGCCGGGTCGGCCCCGACCTGGCCGACGACGTCGCCTCGGAGGCCTTCGTCGTCGCCTGGCGCCGACGCGAGAAGGTCCCCGAGGGCCGGGAACTGCCCTGGCTGTACGCCTGCGCCCGACGCATCACCCTCGCCAAGCTGCGCGAGGTCCGCGACCGGGGCGAGGTCGCCACACCCCCGGAGGAGCTCTGGCGGAGCTCCCGGGACGACGCCGAGCAGGTCGTCCACCGCCAAGCGGCGCTCGCCGCCCTGGCCGGACTCTCCGACACCGATCGCGAGCTCGTGATGCTCGTGACCTGGGAGGGCCTGAGCAGTCGGGAGGCCGCCCGGGTGGTGGGCTGTGCGCCCGTCACCGCGCGGGGACGCCTGCACCGTGCCCGCCGACGCCTCCGGTCGCTCATGGACGACGCGGACCTCCCCGAGAACACCCCCGACAGAGAGGACGCGTCGTGGACGACGTCACCGCGCTTCGCGCGCTCCTGAACGACAGCGACCCCCGCGCCGGCGAGTCCGTCGGCTTCTCCGATCGTCAACGCGCACGTACGAAGGCCATCGCCATGCTCGACGCCTCCCCCGCCCGCCGTCCCCTGTGGCGCAGGGTCCCCGTTCTCGCGGGGGCCACCACCGTCGCCGCCGCGACCGCCGTCGCCCTGTTCGTCGGCATCGGCGGCACCGGTGGTGGTACGGCCGGGATCCCGGCCGCCTACGCGGCACCGCCCGAGCCCCTCACCGTCACGGGGGGGACCCCCGAACCCGGTGCCGAGCGGCTGCTCGCCCTGGCCGACCTCGCCGAGACCTCCGGCGACGCCCCGGGAGAGGGGGACACCGCGCACGTCTCCTCCACCGGCAAGGAACTGCTGGTCATCACGGGCTTCGCCGAGGAGGAACCGAGCGAGGACGACCTGCGCAGCGCCGGGTTCATCCCCTACGAGTGGCGGTACTGGCAGGGGCCGGACGGCGACATGCGCGAGGTCGGCACCGCCGGAGAGGCCGAGGAGACCGGTGGTGACGTCGAGGAGCACCGGGACTTCCTCGCGGATCGGAACCGCGAGCACGAGGAGACCCTCCACGAAAGCCTCGTGCTCCCCCGGGACCTGCCCACCGGTACCGACGAACTGACCCTGACCCTGCTCACTTGGGGTCTGGACGACGTCCCGGCCGACGCCCCCTTCGCCGACGACGTCCTCGTCAACGCGCTGAACCACCTCTACGACCACCGCCCCCTCGACGGGGACGAGCGGGCCGCGACCCTGCGCGTCCTCGCCGGGTTCCCCGGCGTCGCGTACGCCGGTCCCACCCGGGACCCGGTCGACCGCGAGGGCGAGCTCTTCCAGGTCCGGGTATCGAACGGCGTCCAGACCCACGAGTACCGCTACGTCCTCCGCCCGGAGACCGGGGAGGTCCTCTACCGCGACGTCACCCTCGTCGAGGAGGAGCGGAGCGACCACTCCCTCGACGAGCACGGGCTGGAACTCCCGGTGACCATCCTCTACCGGACCGTCCTGTGGTCCGGCTGGGTCACCGGGATCGGCGAGACCCCCTGACCGGACGTCGGCGCCGGCCCCTCTTCCCCGGGTCCGGCGCCGACGACGTCAGGACACGAGAGTGGTGTCGCCCTCGGCGATGATGACGGCGGGGCCCCGCAGCCGGGCCCCGTCGGCGTCGAGGAACACGGTGCACTCGCCGCCGAGGACGCGCACCCGCCAGGTGGCGCCCTCCCCCGGCGGGGTGGCGGCCGCGGCCGTGGCCACGATGCCGGTGCCGCAGGAGCGGGTCTCCCCGGCGCCGCGCTCGTGGACGCGCATCTCCAGCAGGCCCGGACCGACCTCGTTGTAGACCTCGACGTTGGCGCCCTCGGGGAACGCGTCGGGGTCCAGCACCGGCGAACCGGTGAGGTCCACCTCGGCCACCGGCGCCGCGATCTCGCAGGCCAGGTGCGGGTTGCCCACGGAGATGCGGATGCCGTGCACCTTACGGTCGGCGAGCTCGGCCGAGGAGGTCCCCAGGCGCTCCACCCGGCCCATGTCCACGGTGACGTCGCCGTTCGCCTCGATCACGACCGGCTTGGCGCCGTCGCGGGTGCCGACCTCGAATCGGTCGGCGTCCACGAGCCCGGCGTGGCGGAGGTAGCGGGCGAACACCCGCACCCCGTTCCCGCACATCTCGGCGATGCTCCCGTCGGCGTTGCGGTAGTCCATGAACCACCCGGTGCGCTCGGCGGTCCGGGCGGACGGGGCGAGCGTCTCGCCCAGCGCGCGGGTGCGCACCACGCGCAGGATGCCGTCGCCGCCGATGCCGGCGCGTCGATCGCACAGCAGTCGGACGTCCGCCTCCGTGAGGTCGAGCTCCCCTTCGGGGTCGGGGAGGATCACGAAGTCGTTCTCGGTGCCGTGGCCCTTGGCGAATCGCATGCGCCCAGATTAGTGCCCACAAGGGTCCTCAGAGGTCAGGAAAGGTTCTTCGAGGACACCTTCGGGTCCCCTCGAACGACCTCTGAGGGCAGGACCGTCCGGACCGGCCCCGACGCGGCTTAGGCTGAGAAGATGATCAAGGTGATCGCGGTCGTGGGTCCGACCGCCGTGGGCAAATCCGACCTGGCCGTGGAGATGGCCCTGCGCTTGGAAGAGCGCGTCGGTCGTCGCGGTGAGGTGATCAACGCCGACTCCATGCAGCTGTACCGGGGAATGGACATCGGCACCGCCAAGCTCTCCGAGGAGGAGCGGCGGGGGGTGCCCCACCATCTGTTGGACGTGTGGGACGTCACCGAGCCGGCCGACGTCGCGAGTTATCAGACGATGGCCCGCGAACGGGTCGAGGACTGCGCCGACCGCGACGTCCTGCCGATCCTGGTGGGTGGGTCCGGGCTGTACGTGCGCGCGGTCCTGGACCATCTGGACTTCCCCGGCACCGACCCCGAGGTGCGCGCCCGCCTGGAGTCGGAGCTGGCCGACGTGGGTCCCGGTGTCCTGCACGCCCGGTTGGCGGAGTCCGATCCGGCGGCGGCGCGGGCCATTCTGCCCGGCAACGGTCGACGGATCGTGCGGGCGCTGGAGGTCATCGAGCTGACGGGACGGCCGTTCACGGCGACCCTGCCCGATCACACGCCCTTCTACCCGTGCGCCCAGATCGGGCTGAACGCGCCGCGCCCGGAACTGGACGAGCGCGTCGACCTGCGGGTGGAGCGCATGTGGGAGAAGGGCCTGCTCGACGAGGTCCGAAGGTTGGACTCCCAGGGACTGCGCGAGGGGCGCACCGCGGCCAAGGCGCTCGGGTACGCCCAGGCGCTGGCGCAGCTGGACGGGGAGTTGTCGGAGGAGGAGGCCAAGGCGGCCACCGCCCAGGCCACCCGTCGGTTCGTCCGCCGTCAGGAGTCGTGGTTCCGCCGTGATCCGCGGGTGCGGTGGCTGCCCTACGACGCCCCGGATCTGTTGGAGCGGGCGTTGAACCGGGTGGAGACGGCGTTGTCGACCTCCGTCGAGGATCCCGGCGAGGCGTTGGTGGACATCGCCACGATGGTCCCCCGAGGTCTGTAGCCGCGTCGAGGCCGTGCGCCGGGGCCCGGAGGAGACCGCCGTCCCCGCGTCGCCGCGCGCCCCGAGGTCGTCGCCCTGTTCGACGGCCGGCCCGGGCAAGCCCGCGCGGCGCTGGAGGAGTGCCCCCCACCCCTCGGGTGAACGCCCCGGGAGGGCGCACGCGAACGGGGCGGCCTCCCGCCCCACGACGACGGCCCCGGTGCCGGAGCACCGGGGCCGTCCACGACACGGGTGTCGGTCAGACGAGGTCGCAGCCGCCGACGGGGGCGGGCTGCTCGGCGGGCCTGCCGATACGGGGCATGCCCAACAGGACGTCGGGCTTCTTCTCCTGGACGGGCTCGCCGTTGCGGGCCGCCCAGGCGTCGCCGGCGCGCGTACGGCGCAGCCGCCGCACCCCGGAGTCGGCCACCAGGTGGTGCGGTGCCGCGTAGGTCACCCGGACGGTCACCACGTCGCCCGGTCGGGGCTCCTCGCCGTCACCGACGGCGAAGTGCACCAGGCGGTTGTCGGGGGCGCGGCCGGACAGGCGGCGGTGCTCTCCGTCCTTGCGGCCCTCGCCGTCGGCCACCAGCAGTTCGACCTCGGTGCCGACCAACTTCTTGTTCTCCTCCCAGGAGATCTCCTCCTGGAGGTCGACCAGTCGCTGGTAGCGGTCCTTGACGACCTCCGGCGGCACCTGGTCGTCCATGGTCGCGGCCGGGGTACCGGGGCGCTTGGAGTACTGGAAGGTGAACGCGGCGGAGAAGCGGGCCTCCCGGACCACGTGCAGCGTCTCCACGAAGTCCTCCTCGGTCTCGCCGGGGAAGCCCACGATGATGTCGGTGGTGATGGCGGCGTGCGGCATGACCTCGCGCACCTTCTCCACGATGCCCAGGAAACGCTCCTGGCGGTAGGAGCGGCGCATCGCCTTGAGGACGCGGCTGGAACCCGACTGCAACGGCATGTGCAGCTGCGGCATGACGTTGGGGGTCTCGGCCATCGCCTCGATGACGTCATCGGTGAAGTCGCGCGGGTGAGGGGAGGTGAAGCGGACCCGCTCCAGCCCTTCGATCTCACCGCAGGCGCGCAGCAGTTTGGAGAAGGCCTGCCGGTCGCCGAATCCGCTGCCGTAGGCGTTGACGTTCTGGCCGAGCAGGGTGATCTCGCTGACGCCCTCCGCGACCAGGGCGCGCACCTCGGCGAGGACGTCGCCGGGGCGACGGTCCTGTTCCTTGCCGCGCAGCGCCGGGACGATGCAGAAGGTGCAGGTGTTGTTGCACCCGACCGAGATCGACACCCACGCCGCGTACGCCGACTCGCGACGGCTGGGCAGCGTGGAGGGGAAGTGCTCCAGCGACTCGGCGATCTCGACCTGCGCCTCCTTCTGGACGCGGGCGCGTTCCAGGAGGGCCGGCAGGGAGCCGATGTTGTGGGTGCCGAACACGACGTCGACCCAGGGGGCACGCCGGACGATCTCACCCCGGTCCTTCTGCGCCAGGCAGCCCCCGACGGCGATCTGCATGCCGGGGTTGGCGTCCTTGACCGGGCGCAGATGCCCGAGGTTGCCGTACAGGCGATTGTCCGCGTTCTCCCGGACCGCACAGGTGTTGAAGACGACGATGTCCGCGGTGGTGTCCTCGGCCGCCCGAGCGTACCCAGCGTCCTCCAGCAGACCGGAGAGGCGCTCGGAGTCGTGGACGTTCATCTGGCAGCCGTAGGTCCGCACTTGGTAGGTACGACTCTGGCTCACGGTTCCAGGCTATCCGGTGCCGCGGACCCGCCGACGCCCTCCACCGATCCGGTCACGGCCCGGCCCCGTCGGGGACCGCTCCGGAACGCCGCCGAGGGCCGCGGGTGTCGAGCCCGTGACCGGGGAAGGAAGGGGGACATCGGCAGCCCGCACGTCACGCCGGGCGGGACTCTGGAGGACGAAACGGCCACTCTGCGCAACGGACGAGAATTTAATCCTTCGAACCGATAACGGTTTCGCGGATCACGCCGTAACAAGTCTGCTACTCCATGAGCGGTCCGCGTTTTCGTGATGACACGGCAACAACAACACACTAGGTTCCCACCATGACCTCAACTCCTCTCGTCGTGCTGGAGAACGTCAACAAGCATTTCGGCGACCTGCACGTGCTCCGCGACATCGATCTGACGGTTAACTCCGGCGAGGTGGTGGTCGTCATCGGGCCGTCAGGGTCCGGCAAGTCGACACTGTGCCGCACGATCAACCGCCTGGAGGGCATCGACTCGGGCGTGATCACCCTCGATGGTCAACCGCTCCCGGCCGAGGGGCGCGCGCTCGCGCGTCTGCGCAGCGATGTGGGCATGGTGTTCCAGTCGTTCAACCTGTTCGCGCACAAGACCGTGTTGCAGAACGTGACGCTGGGACCGATGAAGGTCCTGCGCAAGTCCAGGACCGAGGCCGACGCCCGCGGCATGGAGCTGCTGGAACGGGTCCGCATCGGCGAGCAGGCCGACAAGTACCCGGCCCAGCTCTCCGGCGGCCAGCAGCAGCGTGTGGCCATCGCCCGTGCCCTGGCGATGAACCCCAAGGTCCTCCTGTTCGACGAGCCGACCTCCGCGCTGGACCCGGAGATGGTCCAAGAGGTCCTGGACGTCATGACCGACCTGGCGAGCGAGGGCATGACCATGGTCGTGGTCACCCACGAGATGGGCTTCGCCCGTCGTGCCGCCAACCGGGTCGTGTTCATGGCCGACGGGGAGATCGTCGAGGAGAACACCCCCGAAGAGTTCTTCACCAACCCGCGGTCGGAGCGGGCCCAGGACTTCCTCTCCAAGATTCTGACCCACTAGCTTCCCCCCGCGGCCCGGACAAGGGTCGTGTGAGCTTCGCACGAACACCCAAGGAAGAGGTACACCCCATGCGAGTCCGTCGCATCAGCACCGCTCTGGGCAGCGCCGCGGCCCTGGCCCTCGCTCTCACCGCCTGTGGCACCGCCGACGTCGGCGGTGACGGCGACGGTGACGGCGGCGAGGGCAACGGCAACGGCGGCGGCGACACCATCACCATCGGTGTCAAGTACGACCAGCCCGGCCTCGGCCTGCTCGAAGGCAGCGCCCCGGTCGGTTTCGACGTGGACGTCGCCACCTACATCGCCGGTGAGCTCGGTTACTCCCCGGACCAGATCCAGTGGGAGGAGGCCGCCTCCGCCAACCGCGAGGCGTTCCTCCAGCAGGGCACCGTCGACATGGTCGTGGCGACCTACTCCATCACCGACGAGCGCCGCCAGGTCGTGGACTTCGCCGGCCCGTACTACGTCGCCCAGCAGGACATCCTGACCCAGGCCGACAACACCGACATCAACGGCCCCGACGACCTGGCCGACAAGGTGCTCTGCTCCGCCTCCGGCTCCCGCTCCGCCAACACCATCGTCGACTCCGAGGACGAGGGCGGCCTGGGCATCGACGCCGAGCTGCGCGAGGCCGGCAACTACTCCGAGTGCCTGGAGCTCCTCGGCAACGGCACCGTCGACGCGGTGACCACCGACAACACCATCCTGGCGGGCTTCGCCGCCCAGAACCCGGACCAGTACCGGGTCGTCAACGCCCCGTTCGGCGAGGAGCAGTACGGCGTCGGCCTGCCCGCCGGCTCGACCGAGCGCTGCGAAGAGGTCAACGCGGCCATCACCAAGATGTGGGACGAGGGCAAGGCCACCGAGTTCCTGGAGGCGGCGTTCGGTGACACCGACTTCTCCTACGAGGAGAACGTCCCCGAGCTCGGCGCCTGCGCCTAAGACCGTCATCTGACCCCGGCCGGGCGGTGGTGCCGGAACCCTCC
Source organism: Nocardiopsis sp. N85 (assembly GCF_028882275.1). Classification (GTDB taxonomy): domain Bacteria; phylum Actinomycetota; class Actinomycetes; order Streptosporangiales; family Streptosporangiaceae; genus Nocardiopsis; species Nocardiopsis lambiniae. Next base: position 368,246 of record NZ_JARBUT010000001.1, on the reverse strand, counting down.
GGCACCACCGCCCGGCCCTTGACCGGCTGGGACCCATGGAAGCCTTTCTCAGCAATATCGACAGGGTTGTCGACGGTTTCTCATGGACCGTCCGGCTGACCCTCTTCAGCGCTTTCTTCTCCTTCGTCCTGGGCATCCTGCTCACCGCGATGCGGGTCTCCCCCGTCCCGCTGCTGCGCGGTCTGTCCACGGCCTACGTCGAAGGCATCCGGAACACGCCGCTGACCCTGGTGCTGTTGTTCTGCGGTCTGGGCCTCAACAGCGCCCTGGGCCTGAGCCTGCACGACCGCGTCATGTGGGACGTGTTCTGGTGGGCGGTCATCGGCCTGTCCGCCTACACCGCCTGCTTCGTGTCCGAGTCACTGCGCTCGGGCATCAACACCATCCCCCTGGGCCAGGTCGAGGCCGCCCGCTCCCTGGGCCTGACCTTCACCCAGAACCTGAGCCTGATCGTCATCCCCCAGGCACTGCGCGCCGTCGTGGGCCCGCTGGGCAGCGTGCTCATCGCCCTCACCAAGAACACCACCGTCGCCTCCGTCGCGGGGCTGGGCGTCCAGGAGGCGTCCCGACAGATGAAGCTCATGTTCGATCAGGGCATCGCGCCGGTCCTGCCGACCTTCCTCGGGTTCGCGATCGGCTTCCTGATCCTGACCCTGCCGACGGGCTACTTCTTCGGTTGGCTCTCCAAGCGCGTGGCGGTGGTCCGATGAGCGCCCAGTCCGTTCTCTTCGACGTTCCCGGGCCCAAGGCCCGCATGCGCAACGCCCTCTACACGGTCTTCACCGTCGTGTTGGCGCTGGTGGGCCTGGCGATCCTCTACCTGGGGTTCAACAGGACCCTGGTGGACCGTGAGGACCCGCTGTTCTCGTCCGCCGTCTGGGCGGTCAACCCGGAGGGGCAGTGGGCGGCCGACAAGTGGGAGCCGTTCCTGCGGCCCGACACCTGGACCTCCTACGTCCTGCCGGGTCTCCAGAACACCCTGACGGCCGCGCTGACGGCGTCGGTGCTGGCGATCCTGTTCGGTCTGGTCTTCGGCATCGGCCGGATGTCGGAGCGCTGGTGGATCCGGATCCCGTCCGGGGCGGTCGTGGAGTTCTTCCGCGGCATCCCGCTGCTGATCCTCATCTTCTTCACCATGGCCCTGCCCATCGTGGCCTGGCAGCTGTTCGACATCCCGACCGGCACCTTCCAGGTGACCGCGTTGGCCGCGGTCGTCGTCGGTCTGACCCTGTACAACGGCTCGGTGCTCGCGGAGGTGTTCCGGGCGGGCGTCCTGGCCGTGCCCAAGGGACAGTCCGAGGCGTCCCAGGCCATCGGGATGACCAGGTCGCAGACCATGTGGCAGATCCTGATCCCGCAGGCGATCACCTCGATGATGCCCGCGATCGTCGCCCAGCTGGTCGTCCTGCTCAAGGACTCCGCGCTCGGCTACATCGTGGCCTTCCCGGAGCTGCTGCGCAGCTTCACCCTCCTGGCCACCCGGGAGAGCAACGTGATCCCCGCGGCGATCATCTGCGCCGTCATCTACATCATCATCAACATGACCCTCAGCCGGTGCGCGATCTGGTTGGAGCGGCGCAACGCCCGACGCGGCCGTCCCTCCGCCAAGCCGACGGCCGCCGGGGGCGCCCCGGTCGCGATCGAGGCCACCGGCACCGCGGCCGGAGCGACCGCGGGCACGTCCGCCGCGTTCTCCACGGGGGAGCCGTCGACGTCGGTCACGGAGACCGACGAGCGGCCCGACGACGAGGACGAGGAACGCCGGGACTGACCCTCCCGTGTCCGATCGACGGCCCCGCCCCCACGGCGGGGCCGTCGTCCGTTCTCCCGGCCGGCACCCGACGGACCTCCGCGGTTCCCCGGAGGTCGCCCCGGCCCCGAGGCGGGAGGTCCGGGGACCGACGCCGTGGGACCCTCCGCGCGAACGGAGCCGCCCCTGCGGAGGGCCCCGCCCCGCCTTGCGGCGGAGAAGATCAAAAGACGGATACGGGATCCGGCGGGACTGCACACGCGCCCGTGCGAGGACTAAGGTCGACATGTCACCCATACACCCCACGACCCATCCTGAGCGGGACATGTCTGAACTGTCGAGTCACGGCTCCTGGCCATCGCCCATCAGTGCCGCCGACGTCGCCCGGGGAGTGCGCGCCATCGCCTTCCCCTCCATCGTGGGAGACGAGGTCTGGTGGGAGGAGGCCCGGCCCGAGGAGGGCCGCCGGACCATCATGCGGCGCGCCGCGAACGGCACGGTGACCGACCTGCTGGCGGCACCGTGGAGCGTCGGCAGCCGTGTGCACGAGTACGGGGGGCGGTCCTTCCGCCCGGTGCCCCGGCGCGACGACAAGGCCCTGGTCCGCATGGGTGTCGTCTTCGTCAACTCCCCCGATCAGCGCCTGTACCTGTTGGAGCACGGGTCCTCCGAACCGGTACCGCTCACCCCCGAACCGGCCGTCCCCGCGGCCCTGCGCCACGCCGATCCGGTGGTCGGCCCCGACGGCCGCAGCGTCCTGTGCGTGCGCGAGCACCACGCCGGCGGCACGGTACGGCGGTCGATCGTGTCGGTGCCGCTGTCCGGCCGGGGCGCGAACGACGCCGCGGCGGTGCGCGAGGTGGTCTCGGGCGCCGACTTCTACGCCTCACCGGCCCCCTCTCCCGACGGGAGCCGGCTCGCGTACGTGCGCTGGAATCACCCCAAGATGCCCTGGGACGGGACCGAGCTGCGGATGGGTCTGCTCACCGACAGCGGCCTGACCGGTGAGTACACGCTCAGGGGGTCCTCGGAGGAGTCGGTGGTCTCCCCCGTGTGGAACTCCCCCTCCACGCTGTACGTGGCCTCGGACTGGCCCGGCTGGTGGAACCTCTACCAGGTGGGGCTCACCGGCCCGGCGATCGCCCTGTACCCGGCGGAGGAGGAGTTCCACGCACCGCCGGGGCGGCTGGGCGACCGGTCGTTCTGCGTCCTGGACTCGGGGAAGGTGGTCGCGCTGCACGGCGACGCCGACATGGCGCCCGGGGTGTACGACCCCGACACCCTGGACCTGGCACCGGTGGACACCGACCTGACGTCGTGGTCGATGCTCGACACCGACGGACACGGCGTGGTCGCGGTGGCGTCGTCGCCGACCGTCCCGCATTCCCTGGTCCGGCTGGACCCGGTGGCGGGCCGGGTGGAGATCCTGCACCGGTCGGTGGAGGCGATGCCCGACCCGGCCTACCTTCCGATCCCCCGCAAGGTCACCCTCCCCGGGCGCTACGGCGCGTCGGTGCACGCCAACGTCTACCCGCCGACCCATCCGGAACGCTCCCCGGAAGGGCCCGCGCCCTACGTGGTGTGGGCGCACGGCGGGCCGGTGTCGCACTCCACCATCGCGTTCGACCCCGTGAAGGCCTACTTCACCAGCCGGGGCATCGGCATCGTGGACGTCAACTACGGCGGGTCCACCGGATACGGCCGCTCCTACCGCAAACGCCTGGACAAGGAGTGGGGCGTGGTGGACGTGGAGGACGTCACGGCCGTCGCGCGGGCCCTCGTGGAGGAGGGAAGGGCCGACGCCGGACGGTTGGCGGTGCGCGGCCCGAGCGCGGGCGGGTACACCGCGCTGTCGGCGGTGACCGGGGACGTGTTCGCCTGCGGGGTGTCCTACTTCGGCGTGGCCGACCTGTTGGGCCTGGCGCGCACCACCCACGATTTCGAGTCGCGCTTCCTGGACTCGCTGGTGGGGCTGCTGCCGGGGTTCGTGGAGCGGTACCGGGAACGGTCGCCGATCAACCGGACCTCGGAGATCGAGGTGCCGGTGCTGCTGCTCCAGGGCCTGGACGACCCGGTGGTGACACCGGACCAGGCGTTCGCCATGGCCACGGCGCTGGGCGAGCGCACCGTGCCGTACGCGTTGGTGGAGTTCGAGGGCGAGGCGCACGGGTTCACCGGTGAGAGGGCCCGGCGCGAGTCGCTGGAGGCGGAACTGGGACTGTACGCCCGGGTGTTCGGCTTCGAGGCGGACGTACCGCCGCTGGAACTGGCCACCGAGCCGCCCGCACCGCGCCCCGAGCCGGAACCGGAGCCGACGGATGGCGCCGAGCCGCTGGTGACCCCGCCGGGCGGGGTCTCGGCCGCGTCCGTCGTCGCCCCGGAGGGGATCGAGGACACGGAGTCCGCCGAAGGGTCGGAGGCCGTGAAGACGGCGGAACCCGCGTCCGCACACGAGAACTGAGCCGCGCGGGCCCCCGACCGGCCACCATCCGGGTTCAGTCGGCCGGTTCGCCCACCCGCAGCCGATTGCCGTCGGGGTCGCGCAGCGCCAGCTCCCGGCCCCATGGCGCCTCCTCCACCGGGACGCCGAACTCGGCCGCGATCGCGTCGACGTCGGTCAGGCGCAGGTAGACGAGGGTGTCGGGGCGTGCGTCACCGGTGTGCTCGGACAGGAACAGGCGGACGCTCCCCCGGTGCACCTCGACGAACGCCGGGAACCCCGGCTCGAACCGGTGCTCCCAGCCGAACGCGAACCCGAGCCGCGCGTACCACCGCGCCGCCGTGGCGGCGTCGGCCACCCGCAGGATCGGGACGACCTCCTCGGTCATGGACCCTTCTCCTCTCGTGAAGAAGACGTGCCCCGGGCTCGCCGCTCCGACGACGCGGTCCGGCCCCGAGGTCTCGTCGCGGGGCGACCGAACGATGGCGTCCGTCCCGCCCGCCTTGCGTGCGCGGACCCGCTCCCGACCGTTCGAGGAACGGACTCCGGCCCCGCCATCGGTCACCGTGCCCCGTGTCGCGCGCACCGGGACGGGCTTCAGGAGCCGGAGAACCCAGGGTCGGTCTCGACGCCCTCGGCCTCCAGCTCCTCGCGGACGACCCGGTAGGCCAGGCCGCCCCCGTATCCCTTGCGGGCCAGGACGCCCACGGCCCGGCGGACCCGGGTGTCGCGTTCGCGGCCCCGGCTACCGGCGAGGCTGCGCCGGGCCAGGACGCGGGCGGCCTCGTCCTCATCGTCGTCGCTGAGTTCGGCGACCGCCTCGCGCACGGTGTCCTCGTCCACGCCCCGGGTGCGCAGCTCCCTGGTCAGGGCGTTGCGGGACAGGCCCCGGCCGTGGTGGCGGGAGCTCACCCAGGCGCGGGAGAAGGCGGTGTCGTCCACCAGCCCCGCCGCCGTGCACTCCTCGACGATCGCGGTGACGACCTCCTCGGAGTGACCGCGGCGGAGCAGTCCCGTCTCCAGCTGCGCCGCGGTGCGCGGCTTGTGCGCGAGCATCCGTAGGGCCAGGGTACGGGCCCTGTTCAGCGCCTTCTCCCCGCCGGAAGCCGATGCGGCGTCGGGACCGTCGTCACCGTCCGGCGGGGCGTCCGGCTCACGCATCCGTCGCGGGCGCCTTGACGGTGGTGGTCTTGGCCGCCGGGGCCTTCTTGGCCGGAGCCTTGGCCTCGGTCGCCAGAGCCGCGGCGGGGGCCTTGTCAGTGGCCGCCGCCTTGGGGGCCTCCGGGCCCGAGGCGCTGTCGTCTCCGGTGGAGACGCCGAGCTTCTCCTTGATCTTCTTCTCGACCTCGTTGGCGATGTCGGAGTTCTCGCGCAGGAAGTTGCGCGCGTTCTCCTTGCCCTGGCCGAGCTGGGTGCCGTCGTAGGTGTACCAGGCGCCCGACTTGCGCACGATGCCGTTCTCCACGCCCAGGTCGATGAGGCTGCCCTCGCGGGAGATGCCCACACCGTAGAGGATGTCGAACTCGGCCTGCTTGAAGGGCGGAGCGACCTTGTTCTTGACGACCTTGACCCGGGTGCGGTTGCCGACCGCGTCGGTGCCGTCCTTGAGGGTCTCGATGCGTCGCACGTCCAGACGCACCGACGAGTAGAACTTCAGCGCCCGACCACCGCTGGTGGTCTCCGGGGAGCCGAACATCACGCCGACCTTCTCGCGGAGCTGGTTGATGAAGATCGCGGTGGTGTTGGTCTGGTGCAGGGCACCGGCGATCTTGCGCAGCGCCTGCGACATGAGGCGGGCCTGGAGGCCGACGTGGCTGTCGCCCATCTCGCCCTCGATCTCGGCGCGGGGCACCAGGGCCGCCACGGAGTCGATGACGATGACGGAGACCGCGCCGGAGCGGATCAGCATGTCCACGATCTCCAGCGCCTGCTCACCGGTGTCCGGCTGCGACAGCAGCAGGTTGTCGGTGTCGACGCCGATCTTGCCGGCGTAGTCGGGGTCCAGGGCGTGCTCGGCGTCGACGAACGCGGCGATGCCGCCGGCCTTCTGCGCGTTGGCCACCGCGTGCAGCGCGACGGTGGTCTTTCCGCTCGACTCGGGGCCGTAGATCTCGACGATGCGGCCGCGGGGCAGGCCTCCGATGCCCAGGGCGACGTCGAGGGCGATCGCCCCGCTGGGGATCGACTCGATGGGCGGACGGTCGTCATCGCCCAGGCGCATGACGGAGCCCTTGCCGAACTGTCGCTCGATCTGCGCGAGTGCGGTTTCGAGAGCCTTCTCTCGGTCTCCAGATGCCACGGGATACCCCTGTTGGGTCGATGCCTTCTTCTTCATGATGCGCACGACGCTACGCGGTCGGTCCGACAATCGCGATGTCCGGCGTCGGCCTGTGGACAACCCCAGCCTACCCGAACCCCTGTTCGATTATCGGTTCGAACGCGGGAAAGTCGTCCTCCGTTCGTTGTTCATCGCACGGCCGCGGGGAGGTCGAACGCCTCGCACACGGCCCGCCAGACCTCTTTGGGGGCGACCCCGTCGGCGAGCGCCCGGTGGACGGTCCGCGAGTCGAGTCCCGCGAGGACGTAGTCCACGGCCAGGCTCTCCGCGTACGCCTCGCCGAACTGTTCGTGCATGTTGCGCCAGAACACTGTGAGTCTCATCGGCCTCAGTATCGCCGATCGGCCCGACCCTTCAGGGGGAGTCGTCCACAGGCCCCGTCCGATCGCCTCCCCGGATTCGTCGGTGCCGGCGGGCAGACTGGCCCGATGACACCGTCGTCCTTCGGCCCCGCCACCCGGACCTGGTTCGACCGCGCCTTCCCCGGGGGCCCGACCCCCGCGCAGGAGGGCGCCTGGGCGTCGATCGCGAGGGGCCGCGGCACCCTGGTCGTGGCCCCGACCGGATCGGGTAAGACGCTGGCCGCGTTCCTGTGGTCCCTGGACCGGCTGCTCTCCTCCCCGCCCCCGGACGACCCCGCGCGGCGCTGTCGTGTGCTGTACGTCTCCCCGCTCAAGGCCCTGGCCGCCGACGTGGAACGCAACCTCCGGGTCCCGCTGGCGGGCATCTCGGCGGCCGCCGCCGACCTCGGCGCCCCGGTGTCCCCGGTGACGGTGGGCGTGCGCACCGGTGACACCCCGCCCGGTGAGCGGCGGCGCATGGCCACCCGGCCGCCGGACATCCTCATCACCACCCCCGAGTCGTTGTTCCTGGTGCTCACCTCGCGGGCCCGCGAGGGGTTGGCCGGGGTGGACACGGTCATCGTCGACGAGGTGCACGCCCTGGCCGGCACCAAGCGCGGCGCGCACCTGGCGCTCAGCCTGGAGCGCCTGGAGGCACTGGTCGACCGGCGGACCCTGCGCGTCGGCCTGTCGGCGACGGTGCGCCCGGCGGAGACCGTCGCGGAGTTCCTGGGCGGTGCCGACATCGTGGCCCCGCCGGACCGGCCGCACCTGGATCTGAGCGTCGCGGTGCCGGTGTTCGACATGGACGAGCCGGACCTGCCCGAGCCCCGGCGGGAGCCGGACGGGCCTCCGGAGGAGACGGGCGCGGAGGCGACGCCGCTCGACGTCCCGGCTCCCCCCGTGCCCGCGGCCTCCGGCACCGGGTCGCTGTGGCCGCACCTGGAGAGACGGGTGCTGGACCTGGTGGAAGGGCACCGGTCCACGATCGTGTTCACCAACGGTCGGCGCACCGCCGAGCGCCTGTGCGCGCGCCTCAACGACCTGTACGCCGAACGGCACGGCGTGGAATTGCCGCCCGAGGAGGTCCCGGCCCTGGTCATCGCCCAGTCGGGAGGCAACCGGGGGGCACCGCCGGTGATCGCGCGGCCCCACCACGGGTCGATGTCCAAGTCCGAGCGGGCCCTCGTCGAGGACGACCTCAAGGCGGGGCGGCTGCGCTGTGTGGTGGCCACGTCCAGCCTGGAGCTGGGTGTGGACATGGGCGCGGTGGACCTGGTGGTGCAGGTGGCCGCGCCCCCGTCGGTGGCGTCGGGCCTCCAGCGGGTGGGCCGGGCCGGGCACCGTGTCGGGGAGACCTCGCGCGGGGTCTTCCTGCCCGCGTTCCGAGGCGACCTGCTCACCACGGCGGTGGCGGTGGAGCGGATGCGCGCGGGCGACATCGAACCGCTGCGGATGCCCCGGTCCCCGTTGGACGTGCTCGCCCAGCAGATCGTGGCGATGGTCGCGATGGACGACGTGCCCGTGGCCGAACTGGCCGCCCTGGTGCGGCGGGCCGCCCCGTTCGCCGATCTGGGCGACGCGGCACTGGAGTCGGTGCTGGACATGCTGACGGGCCGCCATGCCTCCGACGAGTTCGCCGAGTTGCGCCCCCGTCTGGTGTGGGACCGGCAGGCCGACGTGCTGCGCGCCCGGCCGGGCGCGCAGCGGCTGGCGGTGGTCGCCGGCGGCACCATCCCGGACCGGGGCATGTACGCGGTGCACCTGGCCGGCGGGGACGCCTCCGGCGGCCGGGCCCCCACCCGGGTCGGGGAGCTGGACGAGGAGATGGTGTACGAGTCCCGGGTGGGCGACGTGTTCGTCCTGGGCTCCACCTCGTGGCGGATCGAGGCGATCACCGCCGACCGGGTGCTGGTCGTCCCCGCGCCGGGGCGGCCGGGCCGGATGCCGTTCTGGAAGGCCGACGCCCAGGGTCGCCCGGTCGAACTGGGGCGGGCGATCGGCGCGATGACCCGCCGGCTGGCCGAGGCCGCGCCACGGGACGCGGTGCCGGTCGAGGGTCTGGACCCGTGGGCGGCGCACAACCTGGTGGCGTACGTCGCCGACCAGCGCGCGGCCACCGGGCAGGTGCCCGACGACCGCACCGTGGTCATCGAGCGTTTCCGCGACCAGGTGGGCGATCATCGGGTGGTCGTCCACTCGCCGCTGGGCGACCGGGTGCACGCTCCGTGGGCGTTGGCGATCGCCGCGCGGATCCGGGAGCGGTTCGGGGTGGAGAGCCGGGCGACGCACGGGGACGACGGGATCGTGCTGAACCTGCCCGAGACCGAGGGCGGGCTCGACTCCCCCGGTGTCCTGGCCGACCTGGTGGCCTTGGACCCCGACACGGTGGAGGCCGCCGTCACCGACGAGCTGACCGGGTCGGCGTTGTTCGCCGCCCGGTTCCGCGAGTGCGCGGCGCGGGCCCTGTTGCTGCCCCGGCAGCGCCCGGACCGGCGGATGCCGCTGTGGCAGCAGCGGTTGCGGGCCGCGCACCTGTTGGGTGCGGCGGGCCGCCACGGTTCGTTCCCGATCGTGCTGGAGACGGCGCGCGAATGTCTCCGGGACCTGTTCGACGTGCCGGCCCTGGTGGAGGTGCTGCGCGGGATCCGTTCCCGCGACGTCCGTGTCGTGGAGGTCGAGACCGAGCGGGCCTCGCCGTTCGCGCGGTCGTTGTTGATGGAGTACACGGCGGCGTTCCTGTACGAGGGGGACGTTCCGGCGGCGGAGGCGCGTGCCGGGGCGCTGGCGCTGGACCCGTCGCTGTTGTCGGACCTGCTGGGGCGGACCGATCTGCGAGAGCTGCTGGATCCCCGGGTCGTGACCGAGGTGGACGCGCTGTTGCAGCGGCTCGGCTCCCCGGTCCGCGACGAGGAGGGCGCCGCCGACCTGTTGCGCGAGGTGGGTCCGTTGACCACGGCGGAGGCCGCCGCGCGGGGCGTGCGGCCGGAGTGGTCCACCGCGCTGGAGGCGGCGGGCCGCCTGGTGCGCATGGCCCTCCCCGGGACCGTGGAGCCGCACGCCGCCCCGGACGGCGACGGGGGCGCGTGGGTGGAGCGCTGGTGCGCGGTGGAGGACGTCGCTCGGCTGCGGGACGCGGTGGGCGCCGTACCCCCGCCCGGGGTCCCGCCGGTGTTCCTGGAGCCGACGACGGACCCGGTGCGCGATCTGGTCTCCCGGTACGCGCGCACGCACGGCCCGTTCACGGTGACCGGGGCCGCCGCCCGTCTGGGGCTGGACGAGGAGACCGTGGGCGGGGTGCTGCGCGCGCTGTCCCGGGAGGGTCGGATCTCCCGGGGCGGGTTCCGGCCCGGGGGGACGGGGACCGAGTGGTGCGACGCCGAGGTGCTGCGCCGGCTGCGGCGCGGGTCGATCGCCCGCCTGCGCAAGGAGGTCGAGCCGGTCGCCCCGGAGGCACTGGCCCGGTTCTCCCCGCTGTGGCAGCGGGCCGTGCCCGGTGAACGGTGGCGGGGTCCGGACGCGACGTTCGAGGCGGTGGTGTCGCTGCGCGGTTCCTCCGTGCCGGCCTCGGCGCTGGAGTCGTTGGTGCTGCCCGCGCGGGTGGAGGGGTACGCGCCCCGGATGCTGGACGAGCTCACCCAGGCCGGCGAGGTGGTGTGGGTCGGGGCCGGGGCGCTGCCCGGCGGGGACGGGCGGATCACCGTGGTCCCGGCCGACGAGGTCGCGCTCTTGGCCCCCGAGTCCGCGCCGCCCGCGGAGGGCACCATCGGGCACGCCGTACTGGGGGCGCTGCGCGAGGGTGGGGCGCTGTTCTTCCGGGACCTCGCCGACCGCGTGACCCTCGACGCGGGGATCGGCGCCCCCTCCGACGCCGACCTGGTGGCGGCTCTGTGGTCACTGGTGTGGGACGGCGTGATCACGAACGACACCCTGGCCCCGGTGCGCGCCCTCCTGGGGACGGGGGTCCCGTCGCGGCCGCGGCCGGCGCGGTCGGGCCGGCCGCGGCGGGCGGGGCTTCCCACCCGGTCGGGGCCGCCGACCGCGGCGGGTCGCTGGTGGGTGCTGCCCGAGCGGAAGGCCGACCCGACCCGGCGGACCCTGGCGGCGGTGGAGGCCCGGCTGGAACGGCGCGGCCTGCTGCTCAAGGGGTGGCAGGGCGGGGGCATCACCCCGGACGAGTACCGGGTGCTGCGGTCGATGGAGGAGGCGGGCCGGGTGCGGCGCGGCTATTTCGTCGAGGGACTGGGCGGCGCCCAGTTCGCCCTGCCCGGCGCGGTGGACCGGCTGCGGGCGCTGTCGGACGCCGAGGGCGCGGTGGACCCGGTGGTGCTGGCCGCCGACGATCCCGCGAACCCGTTCGGGCGGGAGCTGCCCTGGCCGGAGACCGGTGAGGGGGGCAGGCCCGCACGCGCGGCGGGCGCGGTGGTGATCATCGACGAGGGTCGCCCGACCCTGTACGTGGGGCGGGGCGGGCGTTCGGTGCTCACCTTCGGGGTGCCGGCCCGGGCGCTGGCACGGGCCGGCCGGGCCCTGGCCGGGGTGGTGCGCCAGGGCGCCCTGGGGGCGGTGACGGTGGAGCGGGCCGACGGGACCGAGGTGTTCGGGACGCCGCTGGACGCCGCCCTGGTCTCCGCCGGTTTCCACGTCACGCCCAAGGGGCTGCGGCTGCGTCCGTGAAAATCCCTGGTCGCGGCGCGCGGTCGGCGGGCATGATGGCGGGCGTCGTCGATGGAGGGGCGGGGAGCATGGAGATCCGACCGATGCGGGCCGACGACGAGCCCCGGGCCGTGGAGGTGTCGCTGGCCGCCGAAGTGCTGTTCGAGCGGGCCGGGGTCCTCCTGCCGCCGGACGACCCCCGGGAGCTGTTCGCGCACGCCGACCGGATCCTGGTCGCGGTGGACGCGGGGATCGTGACCGGGCTGGCCGCCACCGTGCCCCTGGACGGCGGCGTACATCTGGAACAGCTGTCGGTCCACCCCGACCACGGACGGCTGGGGATCGGCTCGGCCCTGCTGGAGGAGGTGTGCGCCGGGGCGGCCGTCGGCGGGAGCCCCCGCGTGACCCTGACGACCTTCCGCGACCTGCCGTGGAACGGCCCCTGGTACACGGCCCGGGGGTTCTCCGTGCTGCCCGAGGAGGAGTGGGGTGAGGGGATGCGCGCCGTGTGGGCGGACGAGGAGCCGATCCGGGTGCGCCCCCGGGTCGCCATGGCGCGCCCCACGGGGTGAGCGGGCCCGAACGAGGAGGGCGACGGGGAGAACCGGAACCGGGTCCGTGTGATCAGAGGGTTCGACCGGAACCCCCCGCTCCCCTCGTGAAAGGCCCCTCATGCCCCCTTCGGAACGGATCGTCGCCGCCCGCTACCGGTTGACCGGGAAACTGGGCAGCGGCGGCATGGGCACGGTCTGGCGGGCGTTCGACCCTCGTCTGGAACGCGAGGTGGCGATCAAGGAGGTGCACCTGCCGACCGGCCTGTCCGATGAGGAACAGCGGACCGCCAAGGCGCGGATGATGCGCGAGGCCCGTACCGCGGCCCGGATCGGCCACCCGTCGGTGGTGACCGTGCACGACGTGCTGGAGGAGGACGGCACCCCCTACATCGTCATGGCCCTGCTGGACGGTTCCTCGCTGGAGGAGGTGCTGGAGGAGGAGGGTCCGCTGCCGCCGGCGCGGATCGCCCGGATCTCCCGGGCCCTGTTGGAGGCGTTGCGGGCGGCGCACCGGGCCGGGGTGGTGCACCGCGACATCAAACCCGCCAACGTCATGGTGTCCACCGACGGCGAACGGGTCGTGATCACGGATTTCGGCATCGCCAACCTCATGGAGGGCGCGTCCAGTTCACTGACGGGGACCGGCATGGTGGTGGGCACCCCCGAGTACATGGCCCCCGAGCGGCTGGAGCAGGGCACCGTCGCCGAGCCCTCCGACCTGTGGAGCCTGGGCGCCACCCTGTACGCCGCCCTGAGCGGGGAGTCCCCGTTCAAACGGGAGAGTCTGACCGCGACGCTGAGCGCCGTCATGGCCCAGCCGATCCCCGAGGCGGCGACGGAGGAACCGTTGGCCTCGGTGATCAACGGTCTGCTCGTGCGCGAACCGGATCGGCGCCTGACCGCCGAACGGGCGCTGGAGCTGTTGTCCTCGCCCGCGACGGGACCTCGGGCGGCATCGGAGCGGGCCGACTCCCCGGGCCCCCAGGCCCCTCCTTCCCCTCGGGTCCCGCGGGCGTCCACGGCCCGGGTCCCCGCGCACCGGCCGCCCGCCGGCCCGTCCCCGGCGCCCTCTTCGAGCGGGCCGCGACCCCTGTCGCCCCCGAACCCGACCCCGCGCCCCAACGCGCCGATGGGCGGTCGTCCGACCCACGTCGCGCACGCCGCTCCGGGACGTCCCGCTCCGGGACGGCCGGGGCCGCCGCCCGGCGCCGGGTACGCGCCGGTGTTCCCCACGGGCCCCGGGGGCGTGGTCGTGTCCCCGCCGACACGGGCCGGGGCGCCGGTCCCCGCCTCCCCGGCCTCGTCCTCCCGCACGGGGCTGTGGTGGGGGTTGGGCGGCGGCTGTCTGCTGCTGGTGCTGGGCATGGTCGTCACGTTCGTCGTCGTGCCCGGCGCGCTCCTCATCGCCGAGGACGGCCCCGACCCGCTCACCGCGAGAGAACCCTCCGAGGCGGGCGTGCCCTCACCGGCGGGCGACCCCTCGCCGGGGACCGGTTCCGGCAACGTCCCCTTCGAGAACGAGTACGTCTCCCTGGTCCACCCGTGGGACTGGACGCCGGTCGACGCCACGTCCCGCGAACAGAGGTCCTTCCCCGACATCCTCTCCCACTACGAGTTCGACTCACCCGACCGGTCGCGCCAGGTCGCCTTCACCGTCTTCACCCCGGACGAGGAGTCCCGGGGGTTGAGCACCGAGGAGATGCAGCAGGGGTGGGAGGAGTCCCTTGAGGCGGACGGGGTGGTGCGGGACTGGGACCGGCTGAGCCTGGAGGAGGTCCCCGGGCTGCCCTCCGGTCACCGGGGGTCCGACATGGAGGTGACGTTCACCATGATGGAGGAGTCCGTCTGGGCGGAGCCGGAGCGGTGGATGGTGTGGCGCTTCCTCGTGGTCGACGACACCACCGCCTACTACCTCCGGTTCAACGGCCGGGCCGTGGACCGCGAGGAGTACGGACCCGTGGTCGACGAGGTCTTCTCCTCCTTCGCGGTGACCGGTTGAGGCCCTGGGGGACGGCCACAATCGGCCACCGCGCGACACCGTTCGGATCAGACCGTGGAGGAGAACACGTCGTCGCGGGCGTGCTCCAGCGCGTGCAGTAGGGCACCTCGTACGACGGGTCCGCCTTCGACGGCGCTGAGTCCGATCTCGGTGGCGTTGGGCGCGATGCGGGCGGTCGCCGCCTGCACCCGTTCGACGAGTTTGGCGCCGCCGGCCCGGGCGACGTCGCCGCCCAGCACGACCAGGCCCGGATCGATGATGACGCTGACCGCGGCGACGCCCCGGGCGAGCCTTTCGGCGAAGGCGTCGAGAAAGGCGTCGGCCTCGGAGGTGCCGGAGGCGGCGGCGCGGCCCACGACGTCGACGACGTCGGCGCCCTCGATCCCGTGTTCGGCGGCCAGGCGTACGACCTGGCCGGCCTTGACCAGCGCCTGGAAACCGTGCGGCAGTTCCCGGTTCTCGTCGTGGCGCAGTGACTCGTATCCACCGGACAGGCCCAGGTCGCCGGGCATGGGGGCGCCGGGCACGGGCAGGTAGCCGATCTCGCCCGCGCCGCCGGAGCGGCCCCGGTGGATGCGTCCGTCGATCATGGTGGACATGCCGACACCGCCGGCGGCGCTGAGCCAGATGAGCACGAACTCCGAGACCCCGAGGGCGGCCCCTTCGGCGTGCTCGGCCAGGGCGGCCAGGTTCACGTCGTTCTCGATCATCACCGACCGCTTCAGGTCGGTGCGCAGCGCCTCCAGGATGCCCTCGTGCCAGGACATGAGGTCGAAGGAGAACCGGATGTCGCCGGTGCGCGGGTCGACCACGCCGGGGGTGCCGATGACGCAGGCACGGAGCCTGTCCAGCGGCACCTCCGCCGTTTCGACCAGGCGCATCACGGCCGTGTGGACCAGGGACACGGGGTCGTCGGAGCTGCTGGGGTCGACGGTGACGTCGCCTACGATCCGGCCGGTGATGTCGGCGATGGTGGCGGTCACCCGGCGGGCGCTGACGTCCAAGGCGGCGACGTAGGCGCTCTCGGGGACGACGGCGTAGAGGGCGGCGTTGGGGCCCCGGCCACCGGCCTGGCTCCCCACGACGCGCACCAGGTCGCGTTCCTCCAACCGGGACAGCAATTGCGACGCCGTTACCTTGGAGAGGCCGGTCCTCGTACCCAGCTGCGTCCTCGTCAACGGGCCCGCGGACAGCAGTAGTTCCAGCGCCGCACGGTCGTTGAGCTGGCGTAGCAGCCGGGGAGTCCCCGGACGTTGAGACATAACCGTGACACCTCACCCTGTTTTTATTAGGAAAGTTTCCTGTTAATTTAGCTCACAACCTCACAGGAGGTCACGTCCTGGCAGGTCCGAGTTCATGCGGACCCTCCGGTACCCGCGCCGGCAGAACGGCAACGTGCTATCCCAGCACACCCCCACAGAGACGTCGAATCGCGGGGATGGCGTTCCATCATCCCAGTCCGATTCGAGCACAGGCGTCGAACACCGGCGCGTCGTGCGAAGGGAGATAGGTTCACAATGAGGTTCCCCAAGATCGCCGCGGCAAGTGCCGTGGTCCTGCTCGCCGCGGCCTGCGGCGGCGGTGCCGACTCCGAAGGCGGCGGTGACGCCGACAGCCTGACCGTCTGGGTCATGGGCACCTCGCAGCCGCCACTGGTCGAGTACTTCGACGGCGCCGAGGCCCGCTTCAAGGAGAACAACCCGGACGTCGACGTCAACGTCGAGTTCATCCCCTGGCCGGACGCACAGGAGTCGATCACCAACGCCCTCGCCGGCGGTGACGCCCCCGACGTGATCGAGATCGGCAACGACCAGGTCTCCGGCTGGGCCTCCCAGGGCGCCCTCCTCGACATCACCGAGAAGGTCGAAGGCTGGGACGCCGCCGCCGAGATCGACCAGAACGCCCTGGAGTACGGCACCTACGACGGTGTCCAGTACGGCGTGCCGTGGTTCTCCGGTGTCCGCACCCTGTACTACCGCGCCGACTGGCTGAAGGAGCTCGGCCACGAGCCGCCCGCCACCTGGGACGAGCTGGTCACCGTCGCGGAGGACATCAAGGACGAGTACGACGTCCCCGGCTTCGCCGCGCCGACCGACTTCACCAACGGCATCGCCTCCTTCATCTGGAGCAACGGCGGCGAGATCGCCGTCCAGAACGACGCCGGCGAGTGGGAGGGCAAGCTCACCGACCCCGCCGCCGTCGAGGCCGTCGAGTTCTACGCGAGCCTGACCACCGACGGCATCTCGCCGCAGGGTTACGTCGGCGAGAACGAGCTGGTGCCCCTCGCCGACATGGCCAACGGTCAGGTCGGCATGTACATCGACGGTGGATGGGCGCTGGGCTCCATGGAGGAGCAGGCCGAGAACCCGGACATCCTGGAGGACATCGTCGCCGCCCCGATCCCGGGTGCCGACGGCATCGCGCCGGCCTTCGCCGGCGGTTCCGCGCTCTCCGTCTTCTCCACCACGCAGCACCCGGACCTGGCGTTCGAGCTGCTGACCGTCCTGGGCGACCAGGAGGGCGGCAAGGGCTACGCCGACACCGCGGGCTTCTTCCCGGCCTACCCGGACCTGCTGGCCGAGGACGAGTACCAGAAGGACCCGGACCGCGTCGCCGCCGCCACCCAGATGCAGCACACCAGCTTCTTCCCGAGCACCCCGCGCTGGACCGCCGCCGACCAGGACAACAAGATCCTGCCCGGCGCCGTCCTGGAGATCGTCAACGGCGGTGACCCCGAAGAGGTCCTGACCGCCGCCAACGAGCAGCTGACCGAGATCCTCAACGAGCCGGTCGAGTAACCACCGACTCCTCTCCACAGAGCAGAGCCGAACGCGGGCGGGGGCCGTCACCGGACCCCGCCCGCAGCCCGGCCGGCCCACGCCTCGATTGAGAAGACCATGGCACACACCGTCGAACGAACGGCCGAGCAGGGGCATGAGGACACCGACCGGGTGACCGACGGCCCCTCCGCCCCGCGCCGCCGCAAGCTCCCCACCCCGTACCTGCTCATCGCCCCGGCACTGATCCTCCTCGCGGTCGTGCTGCTCTGGCCGATCGCGCAGATGGTGTGGTACTCGCTGACCAGCTTCACCACGCGCAACCTCCTGCCGAACCAGCCCGGGCCGGAGTGGAACGACTTCGCCCACTACAAGAACCTGCTGACCGACCCCTCGTTCTGGACGATCCTGCGCAACACCGTGGTCGTCTGCGTGCTGATGGTCGGCATCACCATGGTTCTGGGCACCCTCGTCGGGATCCTGCTGAACAAACTGCCCACGTGGTTCTCCGGGTTCGTCTCCATCGGCATGATGCTCGCCTGGGCCACCCCGGCGCTGAGCGCCTCCCTGGTCTTCCGCTGGCTGTTCCTGCCGGAGCGGGGCCTGGTCAACGTGATCCTGGACCGGCTCCCCGACTGGCTCGTCGGCAGCGGATGGCTGGAGTACAACTGGTTCCTCCAGCCCGGATCGCTGTTCACGATCCTCATCACCGTCATCGTCTGGCAGTCGTTCCCGTTCGTGGCCGTCTCCGTCCTCGCCGGACTCAAGAGCATCCCGAGCGAGCTGTACGAGGCCGCGAGGATGGACGGGGCCAGTGGCTGGAAGTCCTTCTGGAACGTCACGTTCCCGATGCTGCGTCCGCTGTTCGCCCTGCTGCTGGTCCTCCAGATCATCTGGGACCTGCGGGTGTTCACCCAGCTGTACATCCTGGCGAACAGCTTCCAGAACAAGGACGTCTACCTGCTCTCCTACTACATCTACCAGCAGGGCTTCAGCGCGAGCCCGGCCAACTACGGCATGGGCTCGGCGATCGCGGTCGTGATGACCGTGATGATCCTCGCCGTCACCGCGTACTACCTGCGCATCATGATCCGCCAGGGGGAGACCCGATGAGCGCGACCAGCACCACCGCCCCGAACCGTGGAGGCTACCGCCGCAGCCCGCTGCACCGCCTGCGTTCCCTGCCGCTGTACCTGGCCGGCCTCGCGGTGTTCGTGTTCTCCGTGTTCCCCGTGTACTGGATGGTCGCCACGGCGTTCAAGCCGGTCGGGGAGATCTTCACCCGGCAGCAGACGTTCCTGCCGCAGGCCCCGACCCTGATGCACTTCGACCGGGTGCTCAACGGCCAGCTCATCCCGGGTGTGAACTTCTGGCAGTTCCTGGGCAACAGCCTCCTGGTCACCATCGGCGCCGTCGCCATGGGCGCCTTCCTGTCACTGCTGGCGGCGGTGGCGGTGGCCCGGTTCCGTTTCAAGCTGCGGACGGCGTTCATCATCCTGCTGCTCATCATCCAGATGGTGCCGATGGAAGCGATGATCATCTCGATCTTCATCAACTTCCGTCAGCTGTCGGACGCCACCGGCGCCCAGCTTCTGGGCAACCTCTCCGGCCTGCTCATCGTGTACACGGCGGTGTCGCTGCCGATCACGATCCTGATGCTGCGCGGCTTCGTCGTCGCGGTGCCCAAGGAGCTGGAGGAGGCCGCGGCGATCGACGGCGCGAGCGGCTGGACCATCTTCTGGCGCATCCTCATGCCGCTGGTGGCGCCCGGCCTGGTCGCGGCGAGCATCTTCGCCTTCATCACCGCGTGGAACGAGTTCATCGTCGCGCTCACGTTCCTGGGTCGCAGTACGGACGACTACACCCTGCCGCTCACCCTGTCCTACTACTTCGGCCGCTTCGGCACCGAGTGGGGACCGATCATGGCGGCCTCCACCCTGCTGACCATCCCGGTGATGATCTTCTTCCTGTTCGTCCAGCGGCGGATGGTCTCCGGTCTGACCATGGGCGCCGTCAAGGGCTGACGGCCGCCCCTTCGAGGCGGGTCCACACGGGCGTGTCCGGTGGATGCCTTCGTTCGGTTCGGCGCTCGCGCCGGAACGATCCACCGGACACGCCCGGGGGCGCCGTGGATCCGCCTCGCACGCGCCCGCGCCACTCCCATCACCGCACCCGCCCTTCGTCTGCCCTCACCCCTGGGCACCCTCGCTCACCGAACGGAGTCCGTCATGTCGCTCGATCCGACCCTGGCGCGCCTGGCCAACGCCACCCTGCTGGTCCCCTTCGAGTCCCACCACGCCCCGCGCTGGATCCTGGAGGGCCTGGCGGACGGTATCTCCGGCGTCTGCCTGTTCCACAACAACCTCGACACCCCCGAGCAGATCACCGCGCTGAACGCGCGCCTGTCCCAGGCCGTGGACACCCCGCTGATCTCCCTCGACGAAGAGGGCGGCGATGTGACCCGCATCGGCCAGGAGCACGGCAGCGCCTACCCGGGCAACGCCGCCCTGGGCGCCGTCGACGACCCCGACCTGACCCGGGCGACGCTGCGCTCGCTCGGCGGCCGACTCGCCGAACTGGGCTTCAACCTGGACCTGGCCCCGTCGGTGGACGTGAACGTCGCCGACGACAATCCGGTCATCGGCACCCGCTCCTTCGGTTCCGATCCCGAGCTGGTGGCCCGTCACGCCGCCGCCTCCGTGATCGGCCTCCAGGAGGCCGGTGTGGCCGCGTGCGCCAAGCACTTCCCCGGCCACGGCGCCACCTCCCAGGACTCCCACCACACGCTGCCGCTGGTGGAGGCCGGGGCCGAGGTACTGCGCCGACGCGAGTTGGTGCCCTTCCGCGCCGCGATCGACGCCGGGGTGCGCTCCATCCTGACCGCGCACATCGAGGTGCCCGGGCTGGGTGTGACGGGCCCGGCGACGCTGGCCCCGCACGTGCTCAACGACCTGCTCCGCAACGAGCTGGGCTTCGACGGGGTCGTGGTCAGCGACGCCATGGACATGCGGGGTGTCAGCGGTCGGATCGGCATCCCCGAGGCCTGCGTGCTCGCCGTGGCCGCCGGGTGCGACCTGTTGTGCCTGGGCCGGTACGTCTACGCCGACCAGGTGGCGGCGATCCGTGCCGCGCTGGTGACGGCGGTCCGCGACGGCCGGCTGCCGGGCGAGCGGCTGGAGGAGGCCGCCGACCGCAACCTGCGACTGCGCGCCTGGATCCGCGATGCCGCCGCGTACCGTACGACGGCCGCCGAGGCCGAGGGCGTGGGCCTGTCCGGGGCCCGCCGGGCGATCCGGGTCGAGGGCGACCTGCCCGCCCTGGACTCCCCGTACGTGGTCGAGGTGGACGCGCCCGCGGGCATGGCCGTGGGCGAGGTCCCCTGGGGATTGTCCGCCTGGTTCCCCGGTGCCGAGCGGGTCTCCCCCGACATCGCCCACGCCGAGCGGATCATCGCCGCCGCGCAGGAGCGCGACCTGGTCATCGTGGTGCGCGACGCGCACCGCTATCCGGAGGCCCGTGAGCTCGTCGAACGTCTTCTGGGAGCCTTCCCGAACGCCGTGCTGGTGGAGATGGGCCTGCCCATCTGGCGCCCCTCCTGCGGTGCCCACGTGAGCACGTACGGCGCCGCCCACGTCAACGGGATCAGCGCCGCCGAACTCCTGGGCGGCGCCGTACCGGCCGCCCACCACGCCTGAGACGGACGGACCCCGCTCCCCCGTCGTGACCCGGACCGGAGACCATGACCGGTCCGGGTCACGGCTTCGAGGGGCGTTTCCCGCCCGGGGCGGCCCCGGGTGCTCCCCGCCGGGTGGAACGTCACCGATGTCCCCGAAACCCGGTAGGAGAAGTACCCTTGATCACGCAGCACCCCGGCCGTCGGCTCTCCCGTCGGCGCCCGGTGCCCCATTCGCCCTTCTAACCACGGCATAATCACAGCATGCGCCTTTCAGCCCGGGTCGACTACGCGCTGCGCGCCGCAGCGGAACTCGCTGTCGCCAGCGAAGGACCGGTGACGGCCGAGCAGCTCGCGCGAGCGCAGGCCATCCCCGGAAAATTCCTAGAGAACATCCTCACCCAGCTACGCAGGGCCGGTCTGGTGCGCAGTCAACGCGGCCCGGTGGGCGGTTACTGGCTGGCCCGTCCGGCGGCGGAGATCTCGCTCGCCGACATCATCCGAGCGGTCGACGGACCGCTGGCCAACGTGCGCGGGGAACGCCCCGAGCACGTCGACTACGATGGTGCGGCCCGCAGCCTGCAACAGGTGTGGATCGCCCTGCGCGCCAGCGAGCGCGCCATCCTGGAGGGGGTCACCCTCCAGCACCTGGCCACCAACGAATTGCCCGAACAGGTGCGCACCCTCGCGGAGGACCCTGAGGCGTGGGTCAACCATACCCACCGGTAGCCACCGTTCGATCACGTATAGTGAGAAGCGCACATATGTGAGAGGGGCCGACCACATGTGGCCGGCCCCTCTCACGATCCGAAGTCCCCCCGAGGGAGGACCGTGTAGATGTCCGTGAACAGGACGAACGGTGCGGGGTCTCAGACCCCCACCATGTCGGGAACCTGGGGAACGCGATCCGGAACCGGTCCGATGCCGAGGTCCTGCGCGGGGACGGGGTCGGTCGTGACCGCGTCTTCCAGCAGCGCCGCCTCCTGAAGCTCGACCAGGGCGAGTTGGTCGGAGACCTCTCTCAGCACCTGCGAGAGCGGGACCCCGAGGGCCCCGCAGATCGATGAGAGCAGTTCGGAAGAAGCCTCCTTCTGCCCACGCTCGACCTCCGACAGGTAGCCGAGGGAAACCCGTGCATCGGCCGACACCTCGCGGAGGGTGCGGCCCTGGCGCTGTCGCAGCCGCCTGAGCACGTCACCAAGTAGGTGACGAAGCAGGACCATCATTCGCGCTCCCTCCCACCGGTAGCGACCTTCATATACAACACCGTACCTGCCCCACGCCCGATTCGGGCACCTCTTGCCGTCCTGTTCGCTGGAGGGGGAACCGCCTCTTGAGATGGTTTCGTTCCCACGGGAGAGGAGAAGGGACCGGACCGGAGGGTTCAGGACCGGGTGTTCCCCGCCACGTCGCCGCGAACAGCGGAGTCCAGGAGCTCCAGTGCGCCCTCGACCGTGCGGTATCGGATACCCCCCCGGTCACCGGTGAAACGGAAATGCCGGGCCGTCGCATTCCCGTCGGGGCCGGCGACCGCGGCGTAGACGGTGCCGACGGGCTTGCCGTCCTGGGGTTCGGGGCCGGCCACACCGGTCACCGACACCCCGAAATCGGCGCCCAGCAGACGCCGGACCCCCGTGGCCATGGCGAGGGCGACCTCGGGGTGAACGGCGCCCTCGGCCGCGAGGAGGTCCTCGGGAACACCGAGCAGGGACGCCTTGGTGTCGGTGGCGTACGTCACCACCCCGCCCCGGTAGGTGGCGGAGCTGCCCGGGACCCCGGTCAGGTGGGCGCCGATGAGCCCGCCCGTGAGCGACTCGGCGGCCGCGCAGGTCAGCCCGCGCTCCTCCAGGTGACGGTGCAGCCGCTCCGCCAGGGTCGCGACCTCGGCGGTGGGTTCGGGGACGGTGCTCACTCCGAGGTCTCCCGCTTGCCGGCGCGGACCGCGCGGATCGCGTCCAGCACGTAGATGGCACCGGTCCACAGGGTGACCACCAGGGCCGCGGCCATCACCACGTGGGCGAACCAGACGAACACGTCGCTGAAGGGCAGGATCCACAACGGGAACAGGTAGACGCTGATCGCGACGATCTGAAGGACCGTCTTGAGCTTGCCGCCCTTGCTCGCGGGCATGACGACGTAGCGCAGCACCGCGAAGCGCAGCAGGGTGACGCCCCACTCGCGGGCCAGGATCGCGATGGTCACCCACCACCACAGGTCGCCCTGGAGGGAGAGGACCACCAGGGCCGCTCCGGTCAGGGCCTTGTCCGCGATGGGGTCGACGATCTTGCCGAAGTCGGTGACCAGGCCGTGCCGACGGGCCAGTTCACCGTCGATGCGGTCGGTGATGGCCGCGAGCACGAAGACCGCGAAGGCGGCCGCACGCCACCAGGTGCCGTCCAGGAACATGAACCACACGAAGATCGGGACCATGACCAGTCGGCTCATGGTGAGGATGTTCGCGATGTTCCACAGCGGAACGTGGGGGGCGGGCGTCGCCGCGTTGTGGGTGCTCATCTCTCTCCGGCTTCCCCGTCCGGCCGATCCTCGTCCTGCTCGGCCACCAGATCGGCACCGATCGCCTGCACGACGGTGGCCCGGACCAGATCGCCCACGGCCAGGTCCTCACCGTAGAGGATGGTGCTGCCGTCCACCTCGGGGGCCTGGTGCTCGGAGCGGCCCTCGTAGGCCCCGTCCTCCAGCACCGTCTCCACGAGCACGGTCACCTCGTCGCCCAGGCGCTCTTCGGCGCGCTGGGCCATGAGCTCCTCGGCGAGACGGTTGAGGCGGTCCACGCGCTCGGCGACGACCTCCTCGGGCACCTTGTCGGCGTGGCCCTTGGCCTCGGTGCCGTCCTCGTCGGAGTAGCCGAAGACGCCGATGGCGTCCAGGCGCGCCGATTCCAGGAAGGAGACCAGGTCCTCGAACTCGGCCTCGGTCTCACCGGGGAAGCCGACGATGAAGTTGGAGCGGGCGCCCGCCTCGGGCACCCGGGAGCGCACGGTGTCGAGCAGTTCCAGGAAGCGCTCGCGGTCGCCGAAGCGCCGCATGCGGCGCAGCAGGGTGCCGCTGGCGTGCTGGAACGACAGGTCGAAGTAGGGCACCACGCCGGGCGTCCCGGTGAGGACGTCCACCAGCCCCGGGCGGACCTCGGCGGGCTGGAGGTAGCTGACGCGGACCCGGTCCAGACCCTCGACGGCGGCCAGGCGCGGCAGCAGCCTCTCCAGGGCGCGCACGTCGCCCAGGTCCTTGCCGTACGAGGTGGAGTTCTCACTGACCAGGAAGACCTCGCGCACGCCCTCGGAGGCCAGCCACTCGGCCTCGCGAACGATCTCGTCGGGGTGGCGGGAGATGTAGGCGCCGCGGAAGGTCGGGATGGCGCAGAAGGTGCACCGGCGGTCGCAACCGGAGGCGATCTTGAGGTTGGCCACCGGGCCGCCGGTCAGGCGGCGGCGCGGGATCGCGGCACGGTAGGGCAGTTCGGTGCCGTCGGCCCCGGTGGACTCGGCGAACGCGCCGTGGCCGGGGACGTGCACCCGGGAGGCGTCGCGTTCCACCGGGCTGATCGGCAGCAGCGTGCGCCGGTCGCGCGGGGTGTGCGGCACCAGGGGGCGCCCCTCGACCACGTCGTCGAGGCGATCGGTGATGGCCGCGTAATCGTCGAATCCGATGACCTGGGCCTCGGGGAGGGCGTCGGCGAGCTCGGAACCGTAGCGCTCGGCCATGCATCCGGCGGCGACGACCTTGCCGCCGTTCTCGGCGGCCTCCAGCAGGCTCTCGATGGAGTCCTGTTTGGCGGCGTCGATGAACCCGCAGGTGTTGACGAGGGTGACGTCGGCCTTGGCGTCGCCGTCGACCAGCTCCCAGCCGCCCGCGGACAGGCGCCCGGCCAGCTCTTCGGAGTCGACCTCGTTACGCGCACACCCCAGGGTGACCAGTGAGACAGTACGGCGCGATGACATGGCTTCCAAGCGTGTGGGAGAGCGTTTCGAATGGTCGCGAGGGCGGGTCGGGCGTGGTCCCCGAATCACCCCTCGCGCGCGGTGCGATCGGCGTCGCCCGCAGCCACCCACATTACCCGCATCGGTCCACCCGCCCGTACCCCGGCCGGGATCCTCCCTGGCCGGGGCCGGTGCCGGGTCAGTCGTCGAAGCCGTCGACCCCGACGACCACCTCCTTGACCTCACCGCTGCGTCCGACGGCACCCAGGTCCTCGCCGTTGACGGAGACCTCGACGCCGCCGGCGTTGCCCAGCCACAGCGTGAGGGTGTTCTCCGTCACGTACTCCTTGGCCTCGTCCGCCATGAGGAAGCCCGTGAACAGGTCCTCACCCTCGGCGTCGGTGACCTTGAGCCACGTGCGCGCGGACGCGGTCAACCCGACGGTGACCTCGTCGGGTGCGGCCGCGCCCTTGTCCGTGGTCTTGCCGGCGACCTTCTCGGCGGTATCGTCCTCCAGCGTCTCGGGGAGCACCGAGGAGTCGACGGTCCCGCCGCTCCCGGTCTCCGTGAAGGCGGTGCTCAGCGGGTCGCCGCCGTCCCACTCCCGCCAGGTCCGCACACCGATGACGACGCTGAGGACGACCAGCAGGGCGACCAGCGCCCAGGGCCAGTGCCGACGGACGGCATCGGCCCGACGGCTGCGGGCCCGGGTGACGGGCGGGCGCGGCGCCGGTCGGGCGTCGGGCCGCGCGTCCCGGGGTTTCGCCCTGCGCCCCCGGGGACGGTGGGCTCCCTTCCCCTGCTCCCGGTGTCGGTCGGCCCTCTTCCCCGGGTCCCGGGGACGACCGTCCCCCCTCTCCGGTTCGCGGGGCCCGGGTACGGCCGCCGCGGCGGCGGGGCGACGGCGCGGACGACCGCCGCGTACCTTGCGGCGCAGCCGTTCACCGCGTTCGAAGTGACCCCAGCGCTCGGTGCCGGCGTCGGGTTCGACGCCCTCCCCGATGACGGGGGGACCGGCCGTGGCGGCCTCCCCTGTCTCCCCCTCCCGTCCCCCGGCCCGGGCCTCCATCATGGCCCGGGAGGCCGCCGGCACGGCGGCCGCGTGGCGGGGCGGGGGAACGAAGACGGAGCCGCGGCGGCCCGCGTGCTCCCGGTCGAACTCCTCCAGGAGCGGCTTCGGGTCCAGGCCCAGGGCCCGGCAGAGGCCGCGGATGTGGCCGCGGGCGTAGAAGTCCCCACCGCAAAGGACGAAGTCCTCCTCCTCGATGGCCCGGAGCACCGGTTCCCGGATGCGTGTACGGGTGCTGAGGTCGGCGACCGTGAATCCCGCCGCGACGCGGGCGGCGGACAGGGTATGACCGATCGTCGCCATGCGCACTCCCCTCGCGACTGTGCGTATCTGTCGAGGTCCACTCTGCCGCCCCTCGGAGGGTGCTCGCAGTTCACCACGCCCCATGAAGCGCTCAAGATCCCGCCAAATCGGACAGAATTACGGCCAGATTCCTCAACCGGATACGGTCATCCCCTTGTCCGGGACCCGTGGCTACGATGACCTTGGAACGTCCCCGCTCCCCTCCCCCCGAAGCAGACGATGCCCCACCATCTCTCCGACGCCGATCTCGACGGCGACGCCCCGCTCGTCGCGGCCCGCGACACCCTCGATGCCTTCCGCGCCTGGAGCGGCACCCATCCCGAAGAGGTCGCCGCGCACGTGTACCGGTGGACCGCCCACCTACCGGAGCCGTCCGACCGGCACCGCCTCCAGGCCCTCATACGCCATCGGCCGGACTCCGAGGCGGCGCGCGCCGCCGAAGCGACCCGTCTGCGGCGCGAGGCCCTGCGCCGACACGCGCTCTCCCTGGGCGAGGTCCCCTCCTCAGACCTCCTCGACCGGATCATCGCCGATCCGCGACGCAGACCCCCCTCCTCTTCCACCGCGCCCGTCGACGCGGTCGACACCGCGCTGGAACGGATCCGCGCCCACGCGGCCCTGCGCCGGGTTCCGGCCTCGGGCCTGCTGCGCGAGCGGATCACCCGGCTGTACGCGGCGCTGCCCGAGGAGGCGCTCGCCACCGGGGCCATGGACCGGGCGGCCAGGACCATCGGCCGGGTGCTGGCGATCGGCTCGCACGACACCCTCGACGCCGGCCCCGAGGCGACCGCGGCGCACCTGAGACGCGTCGTCCACGGGGCCTACGCCCTGGCCGTGGCCCAGGCCGTGGTCGACCTTCCCGCGTACGACAGGAACGACGCCCACCACCGGTTGCTGCCGCACCTGTTGAGCGAGATCGAACCCGTTCCCCCCGCCGGGGTCCCCGACGATCCCCTGGCGGAGGAACTGCACGCGGCCCACGTCCTGCTGCTGGCCGGTTTCCCCTTCGCCGAGCACCGCCTCCTGTACCGGGCCACCGAGGTCATGTACCTGGCTCGGGCCCGTGCGGAACGGCGCACCCGCGCGGAGGCGCTCCGCGACGGCGGGGAGACGCTGCTCGTCGACGCGATGGTGGAGACGGGGGCGGGCGGGATCGCCGCCACCCTGGTGGGCCGCCGCGCCCGCCCGGGGGTTCCGGTCCACCGGCACCTCGTCATGGCACTGGCCACCCGGCTGCGCCACGACCTGCTGAACCGGGCACGGGACGCGGTGACCGGGCGGCTCACCCCGTTCACGCTGGCCCCGCGGGACCTGGACGGCGATCCGCTCCACGACCTCTTCGCGGCCGAGGCGTACATGGCCGCGACGGTGTTCGGCGGGGACCCGGAGACCGCCGACGCCCTGGCCCATCACGGGAGCGCCCGGCTGGTCGCCCACCTGGCGCGGGATCGCTTCCGGATCGAGGAGTGGCTCGAAGCGCACCGGCCGACACCGGAGATCGAGGGGTTCCTGCGTTCCGCCGCGCGGATCGCCCACCGCCGGAGCGGGTTCGCCCTCCCGGCGCCGGCGCCCTCGCGGGCGCGCCCGCACGCGGCGACCGACCCCCGCACCTTCGCCGCCGACCGCTCGGGGTTCGTCGACACCGCCCTGACCCGGTACGCCTCCGGCAACGACGCCCGCGGCCCGCGGGGGGTGCTGTCCCGTTCCACGGACGGACCGGAGGGCCCGCTGCGCCCGGCGCTGACCTTGATGCTGGCCGAGGGGGCGGCGATGGACCCCGAACCGCTGGCACCGCTGGTGGCCGCCGTGGAGCTGTTCCACACCGGGAGCCTGGCCTTCGACGAACGGTTCTCGCACCTGGCCGGGATCGCGCTGATCTCCAGCGGGTACGCGCTCATGGCGCGGATGGCGGACGATCACCCGGAGGAGCGGGTGATCAGGGCGATCGCGCGCGTGGGCGTGCTGTTGGGGCCCGAACGGCTGTGCCGGGGCCGCTACCTGGACCGGGTGCCGGCGCGGGGCGAGGAGCCCGCCGACCCGTCCGGGTTCCTGGAGGTGTACGCGCTGACGACCTCGACGGAGATCGAGGTCGCCCTGGTCCCGGCGGCGATCCTCCTGGGCCTGCCCGACCACGAGATCGATCTGCTCACCTCCTACGCGCACCATGCGGGCATCGTCCTGCGGGTGCGCTCGGAGCTGCTCGCCGACTCCGACGGCGCCCGGTCGGCCCTGGTCGGCGCGCACGGCCGGGCGACGGCCGCCCGTACGCTCGCCGCCCACCGCGACCTGGCCGAGGCCGCACTGGACGGGCTGGCGCTGGACACCGGCCTGCTACGAGGGGTGCTCGACCACTTCGCCACCCGTCGGCGCTGACCCCCGCCTCTTCGGGGCCGCGCCTCACCGCCCACGGTCCGCCGCGCACCCGGCCCGTCGGGTCGGCGCACCCGGGACGTGTTCCGCGCGTGCGCCCCGCCGCCGCGCGGCGCCCCGGCACGGAGGGCCTCCTCATCGGTCGACGGGGGAACACGCCGGTGGTGCCGCTCGTGACGAGCGGCACCACCGGAACCCGGGCTAACCGCCCCGGATGTCGGTCAGGACGGCGGGCAGTTGGTCGGGTTGGACCAGTACGTCGCGGGCCTTGGAGCCCTCGCTGGGGCCGACCACGTCGCGGCTCTCCATGAGGTCCATCAGCCGGCCGGCCTTGGCGAAGCCGACGCGCAGCTTGCGCTGGAGCATGGAGGTCGACCCGAACTGGGTGGTGACCACCAGTTCGACGGCCTGCAACAGCAGGTCCAGGTCGTCGCCGATCTCCTCGTCGATCTCCTTCTTCTTCGTGTCGGCCACCGCGACGTCCTCGCGGTAGCTGGGCTCGGCCTGCTTCTTGCAGTGCTCGACGATCGCCCGGATCTCCTTCTCCGACACCCAGGCGTTCTGCAAACGGATCGGTTTGCCCGCGCCCATCGGCAGGAACAGGGAGTCGCCCTTGCCCACCAGCTTCTCGGCCCCGGGCTGGTCGAGGATGACCCGGCTGTCGGCGAGGCTGGAGGTGGCGAACGCCAGCCGGGAGGGCACGTTGGCCTTGATCAGGCCGGTGACGACGTCGACGCTGGGACGCTGGGTCGCCAGCACCAGGTGGATGCCGGCCGCCCGGGCCAGCTGGGTGATGCGCACGACCGCGTCCTCGACGTCGCGCGGGGCCACCATCATCAGGTCCGCGAGCTCATCGACGATGACCAGCAGGTACGGGTAGGGCTCATAGACCCGTTCGCTGCCCAGGGGGGCGGTCAGCTCACCGGTGCGCACGGCGGCGTTGAAGTCGTCCACGTGCCGGTACCCGGAGGCCGCCAGGTCGTCGTAGCGCCGGTCCATCTCCCCCACCACCCACTGGAGGGCCTCGGCCGCCCGTTTGGGATTGGTGATGATGGGCGTGATCAGGTGCGGGATGCCCTCGTACATGGTCAGCTCGACCCGCTTGGGGTCGACCAGGATCATCCGGACCTCGTCGGGGGTGGCCCGCATCATCAACGAGGTGATGAGCCCGTTGATGCACGTCGACTTGCCCGCGCCGGTGGCGCCGGCGACCAGCACGTGCGGCATCTTGGCCAGGTTCGCCACCACGTTGGAACCCTCGACGTCCTTGCCGAGGCCCACCAGCATGGGGTGGTCGTCGGAGGTGGCCACCGATGAGCCCAGGACGTCGCCCAGGCTGACGATGTCCTTGTCCGTGTTGGGGATCTCCACGCCGATCGCGGACTTGCCGGGGATCGGCGACTGGATGCGCACGTCGGCGCTCTTGACGGCCAGGGAGATGTTCTTGGTGAGCGCGGTGACCTTCTCGACCTTGACCGCGGGGCCCAGCGAGATCTCGTAGCGGGTGACCGTGGGCCCCCGGGTGAACCCGGTGACCTCGGCGTCGATGCCGAACTGGGTGAGCACCCCGGTGAGCGCCGCCAGCACCTCGTCGTTGGCCTTGGTGCGCGGCTTGACCGGGCTGCCCGGCTTGAGCATCGGCGGCGGGGGCAGCTCGTAGTCGCCCTCCACCACCCGGGAGGGGAGGGTGAGCTGCTCGCTGACGGTGGGCGCCGGGGTGGGATCGGGGACCGTGGTCTTCTTCCGTCCGCCCTTCTCGGGCTCGATGACGGTCCCGGCCCGCGCCGCCCCCTCTTCGTCGGTCGGCGCCGGCCCGAGGGGCCCCTCGGGCAGCACCGGGCCGTCGTAGGGGCGTTCGTGGTCCCCGGCCACCGTCTCGCCGGCCGTCTCCTCGGTCTTCTTCCTGGACCTGCGCTTGCGGGCGGGCTTCTTCTCCGGCTCGGCGCCCAGGATGCCGATGCCCGCGTCGGGTCCGGCGTCGCGTTCCATGAGGGCGCCCATGAGGGTGTGGAGCCGTTCGGGGATGCGCCGGATGGGTGTGGAGGTGACCACGAGGATCCCGAAGACGAGGACCAGCGAGAGCAGCACGCCGGTGAGCCAGGGGGTGATGACGGCGCTCAGCGGCCCCGAGGCGACGAACCCGATGAGACCGCCCGCCTCCTGGAGGGCCGCCATGCCCTCGGAGGGCCGCGGGATGCCGTGACCGATGTGGATGAGGCCGAGCAGACCCAGCATGATCGCGGTCGTGCCGATGAACAGCCGGCCGGCGTCGCCCTCCTTGGCCGTGCTCGGCGTGCGCATCAGACGGACCGCCAGCGGCAGGAACAGCAGCGGCAGGATCGGCGAGAACGTGCCGAAGGCGCCGACCACCACCAGACGGGTGTACTCCGGCAGCGGCCCGTCGCTCTCCCACCACACGGCCGCCGCCACCAGGATGCCGGCCGCCAACAGCAGCAGGCCGACGCCGTCGCGGCGCAGGTCGGGGTCGAGGTCGCGGGTGCTGCGGCCCACGGCGCGGGCCGCGCCGCCGACGGTGTGCGCGACGAGTTTCCACAACACCAGCAGGAACTGTCCGAACATGGTGACCGCGAACGCGATGGGCCCGTCCGGCATCCGCTTGGCCGGCGGTCTGCGCGCGGCCGGGGACTTCTTGCGCCCGGAACCGCTTGAGGAGGCACGCGCGGCCATCGGGGGTCACCTCCGATACGGGGGAAGGGTCGATCGTCCGGCGGGCACGAGGGACCGCCACGGCGCGGAGCCTATCGAGATGTCCATCCCGAGGCGTGTTCCTCCGGCGGCGTGTCGTGGAACGCCGAACGGCCCGGGTCGCCCCGGGCCGTTCGGCGCGCATCGCCCCGGGCCGGTCAGACCTCGACCAGGACCGGGATGATCATCGGGCGGCGACGGTAGGTGTCGTTGACCCAGCGACCCGTGCTGCGCCGGATGAGCTGGCGCAGCTGGTGCGGGTCGTTGACCCCGTCCTTGGCCGCCTTGTCCAGGGCGTCCTGGAGCCGGTCGATGACGTCGTCGTAGGCGTCGGCGCCGATGCCCGCGCCCCGGGTGTGGATCTCCGGCTCGCCCAGGATCTTGCCCGTGGTGGAGTCCACGGCGACGACGACGGAGATGAAGCCCTCCTCGCCGAGGATGCGGCGGTCCTTGAGGGCGGCGTCGGTGACGTCGCCGACGGAGGAGCCGTCCACGTACACGTAACCGGCCTGGACCGCGCCGACGATCTTGGCCCGGTTCTTGTGCAGGTCGACGACCACGCCGTCCTCGGCGATGACGATCCGGTCGGACGGGACGCCCGCCAGTTTCGCCAGGTCGGCGTGGGCGCGCATGTGTCGCCACTCGCCGTGCACCGGCATGAAGTTGCGCGGGCGCACCATGTTGAGCACGTACAGCAGCTCACCGGCGGGCGCGTGCCCGGACACGTGCACCAGGGCGTTGCCCTTGTGGACCACCTTGGCGCCCCAGCGGGTCAGTCCGTTGATCACCCGGTTGACCGAGTTCTCGTTGCCGGGGATGAGCGAGGACGCCAGCAGGATGGTGTCGCCCTCCTCGATGCGGATCTGGTGATCGCGGTTGGCCATCCGGCTCAGTGCCGACATGGGCTCGCCCTGGGAACCGGTGCAGATGAGCACGGCCTTCTCGGGCGGCATGTCGTCGATCCGGCGCGCGTCGATGACGGTGTCGCCGGGGATGGTCAGGTACCCCAGGTCGCGGGCGATGTTCATGTTGCGGACCATCGACCGGCCGACGAAGGCGATCTTGCGACCGTGCTTGGTGGCGGAGTCGATGACCTGCTGGACCCGGTGGACGTGCGAGGCGAAGCAGGCCACCACGATGCGCTTGTCGGCCTGGCGGAACACCTTGTCGATGGCCTCGCTCAGGTTGCGCTCGTGGATGACGAACCCGGGCTGCTCGGCGTTGGTGGAGTCCGACAGCAGCAGGTCCACGCCCTCGTCGCCGAACCGGGCGAACCCGGCCAGGTCGGTGAGGCGGCCGTCCAGCGGCAGCTGGTCCATCTTGAAGTCACCGGTGTGCAGCACCGAGCCGGCGGGCGTGCGGATGCCCACGGCCAGCGCGTCCGGGATGGAGTGGTTGACCGCGAAGAACTCCAGGCCGAAGGGGCCGAAGTCGTGCCGTTCCCCCTCCTCGACCTGGATCGTGACGGGATTGATCCGGTGCTCGCCGAGCTTGGCGGAGATCAGCGCCAGGGTGAGCCGGGAACCGACGATGGGGATGTCGGCCCGTTCGCGGAGCAGGAACGGGACGCCGCCGATGTGGTCCTCGTGGCCGTGCGTGAGGATGATCGCCTCGACGTCGTCCAGGCGGCCCCGGATGTACTCGAAGTCGGGCAGGATCAGGTCGACGCCGGGCTGTTCCTCCTCGGGGAACAGCACACCGCAGTCGACGATGAGCAGCCGGCCGCCGTACTCGAAGACCGTCATGTTGCGGCCGATCTCACCGAGACCGCCCAGGGCGACGATGCGCAGGGCGCCCTCGGCGAGAGGCGGCGGCGAGCTCAGATCGGGGTGCGGGTGACTCATACGGAACCCTCCGTGAGGCGCTCGACGCGGACGGCACTGGCGGGGACGGCCTGGTGCGGGGCCAGACCGATCGGGCCCTTGACCCCGGCGGCGGCCAGATCCTCTCGCAGAAGCGTCTGCAGTTCGGAGGAGGCGTCCGCGAGCGGAGTGCGGACCGGACCGGCGGGCAGGCCGAAGAGATTGAGGATGGCCTTGGTCGTGATGACGCCCTGGGTGCGGAACATCCCGGTGTAGACCGGGGTGAGACGGCGGTGGATGGCCAGCGCCTGGCCGACCTCGCCCGCCTCGTAGGCGTCGATCATGTCCTTGAGGTCGGTGCCCACGATGTGGCCGACGACGCTCACGAAA
Source organism: Nocardiopsis sp. N85 (assembly GCF_028882275.1). GTDB lineage: Bacteria > Actinomycetota > Actinomycetes > Streptosporangiales > Streptosporangiaceae > Nocardiopsis > Nocardiopsis lambiniae. The sequence goes on along the minus strand of NZ_JARBUT010000001.1, from coordinate 335,140 downwards.
CCGGCGGCGCCCACCGACAGCAGCGGCAGGTTGAGGATGTCGGTGCCGCAGTAGTAGGCCAGGTCGGTGCGCTCCATGACCCAGGAGCTGGCGCCGACGTTGTCCTTGGCGTCCTTGTTGGCCACGATGCGCGGGTGCTCGGCCAGCCGGACCAGGGTCTCGGAGGCGATCGGCGTCCCGGTGCGGTGCGGGATGTCGTAGAGCATCACCGGCAGCCCGGTGGTGTCGGCGATCTCGGTGAAGTGCCGGATCAGGCCTTCCTGCGGCGGCTTGTTGTAGTACGGCGTCACCGTCAGGAGGCCGTGCGCGCCCGCCTTCTCCGCGGCCCTGGCCAGCTTGACGCTGTGTCGCGTGTCGTTGGTGCCGACCCCGGCGACGATCTGGGCACGGTCGCCGACCGCCTCGATGACGGCGCGGAGCAGCCGGTCCTTCTCCTCGTCGCTGGTCGTGGGCGACTCACCCGTCGTGCCGCTGATGACGAGGCCGTCGTTGTGCTGCTCGTCGACCAGGTAGGTGGCGAGTCGGGCGGCACCGTCGTAGTCGAGTTCCCCGTCTTCGAGCATCGGTGTGACCATCGCGGTCAACAACTTGCCGAACGGGCGGTACTTCGTGTTCACCATCGTGTGTGAAAGGCGTGCGGACCGCCGCCGTGGGGCGGTGGGGTCCATGGTCGCCCCTCCTCCTCTCGGTGTGTACGGTGCCGCCGTTCGGGGCGGCACCGATGGTGTGACGTCACTGATGAAGAATGCGGAACCGTGTGTCCGCCGCCACGGCCGAGGCCGGACGTGACCGCCGTGCGGTCCACGCCGGGGGTCGGTCGTGGAGAAGCCTGTGCCGGCCGGGTTGGCCCGCGTCCGTGGGACGCGGTCACCGGAACCGGTGTCGACCCCGTCCTCGTGGGTCGAGGGAGGGGCCCGCATGTGAACCTACCCGTCCCGTGCCCCGGCCGGGTGGCCGGGACACGGACGGGAGCCCGCGGATCGGGGCGGGCGGGTCGAAGTGGGCGTCGGCCGCCGTATCCGGGACCTCAGTCGTCCTTGCCGTCCGGCAGGAACAGACTGATCAGCCAGCTCACGACGGCGACGATGATCGCGCCCCAGAAGGCGTCCCAGAAACCGGCGATCTCGAAGGGAAGACCGAAGAGACCGGCGATCCACTCGGTGAGCAGGAACAGCAGCGCGTTCACGACCAGGCCGATCAGCCCGAGGGTCAGCGCGTAGAAAAGGCAACCGACCGTTTTGACGATCGGTTTGATGATCGCGTTGACCACACCGAAGATCAGGCCGACCGCCAGGTAGGCCAGGATCTGGCCGGTGGTGTCCTGAGTCGTGATCTCGATGCCGTCGATCAGGAGGACCGCTGCCCACAGGGCGAGCGCGTTCACGATGACTCTGATAATGAAGCTCACAACATAGATGTTCCCACGCCATGGCAAGGTCCGGAAACTCCGGCGTGGGTGTACTCGTGTCGATGACTCCCCAGGAGGCCTGATCGTGTCCGGTGCCCAGTTCGTCCGTCCCGCCCGAGCCGCCGATGTCGGCACCGTGGTGGACCTCCAGGTGGCCTCCTGGCGGGAGGTGTACCGGGCGCTGCTGCCCCCGGAGGTGATCGGGGAACTGGCCGGTGAGGAGGCCCGGGAGAGCTTCCGCGCGCAGTGGTCGGCGGCCCTGGAATCACCCCCGACCTCCAAGCACCGGCTGGTGGTGGCCACCGACGAGAACGACGGGGTGCGCTCGGTGGTCGGATTCGCCGCCTTCGGCCCGGCCGGCGACCCCGACCTGTGGCCGGCCACGGACGCCGAGGTCTTCGCGTTGCACGTGGATCCGGAGCTGACCCGGCGCGGACACGGTGGCCGCCTGCTCAACGCGAGCGTGGACCACCTGGTCGAGGACGGGTTCACCACGGTGCACGTGTGGGTGCCCGAGGCCGACAACGCGCTGCGGACGTTCTTCGAGTCCTCGGGGTGGGCGGCCGACGGGGCACGACGGGAGATCGACCTGGGGTCGACGCTGCCGATGGTGCGTCTGCACGCCGCCATCGCCTAGGGTTCCGGGCCGGGTACGGGGCCGTCGCGGGCAGGCACTACCGTGGGGAGGTCGTATCGGCGCGCACGCGCCGACCGTCGAACGATGAAGGGACCGGCAGTGGCCACGGTCAGCGAATGGATCTCGGGGATGCGCCCTCGGACGCTTCCCAACTCGATCGTCCCGGTGGCGGTCGGTACCGCGCTGGCCTTCGCCCTGGACGGGTTCGTGTGGTGGAAGGCCCTGTTGGCGCTGGTGGTCTCGATGGCCCTCCAGGTGGGGGTGAACTTCGCCAACGACTACAGCGACGGGGTCAAGGGCACCGACACCGCGGAACGGACCGGGCCGACCCGGTTGACCGCGACCGGGCTGGTGGCGCCGAAGCGGGTCCTGGCCGCCGCGCTGGGGGGCTTCGCGTTCGCGGGTGCGGTGGGTCTGGTGCTGGTGGCGACCACGTCGTGGTGGCTGCTGCTGGTCGGCGCGGTGGCGATCGCCGCCGCCTGGTACTACACCGGCGGACGCACCCCGTACGGGTACCGGGGCCTGGGCGAGGTCTCGGTGTTCGTGTTCTTCGGGCTGGTGGCCGTGGTGGGCACCGTGTTCGTGCAGCTGGAGGCGGCGCCCTGGCAGGTGTGGACGGCCTCGGTGCCGGTGGGCCTGCTCTCCTGCGCGGTGCTGGTGATCAACAACCTGCGCGACATCCCCACCGACCGGGAGACCGGCAAGATCACACTGGCGGTCCGGTTGGGGGACTCCGGGACGCGGCGGCTGTACGCGGGGATGATCGTCGCCTCCTACGCCGTGGCCCTGGTCCTGACACCGGTCTTCTGGTGGACACCGCTGGTGCTGCTGTCGGCGCCGCTGGCGGTGCCGCCGCTGCGCCGGGTGCTGGGCGGCCAGGTCGGCCGCGACCTGGTGCTGGGCCTCGGGGAGACCGGCCGGCTCCAGATGGCGTTCGGTGTGCTGTTCTCGGTGGCGCTGCTGCTCGGCTGAACCCCCTCCCGCGCGGGGAATCCGGGCGGGTGGCCGGATGCGGCCGGAGGCGATTCGCAAGTCGGGCGTGACCGGGCGGAGACCACCCCGTGCCTAGGTTCGGGGCATGGTCATCACCCCCCGCAGGACCGTCGCGGCCCTGGCCGCCGTGGCGCTGACACTGACCGTGGCCTCGTGCGGTGGCGGCAACCCCGCCGAAGGCCCCCGCCCCGACGCCGCCGCCGGCGGGCAGGGACGCGATGGCGACGCGTCCGCCCCCTCGTCCGCCGAAGAGCGGGAGGCCCCTCCCCCGCCGGACGCGGACACGGCGGCCGAGCGCACGTATCTCTCCCAGCGGATCCAGGGTACGGACATCACCGTGGGCGTCGACCCGTTGGTCCGGACCGGTGACCTCGTCGAACTGACGCTGACGATCCACATCGTCGACGGGTACCTCCCGAGGGATCTGCTGGACGTGGGTGACGGCGACGGTACGGCCCTGGAGGCGACGGAACTGATCGACGCGCACAACCTGAAGGCCCATCGGGTGGCCCGCGACGAGAACGGGGTGTGCGTGTGCTCCGACGTGGGAACGGCACCGGAACTGGAGACGGGGGACGTCCTGGTGCTCGGCGCGACCTTCGCCGCGCCACCGGAGGACGTGACCGAGATGAACGTGCGGGTCCCCTTCGCCGGGACGTTCACCGGGGTTCCCGTTGTCTGAGGTGGGATCGGGGCACACCACGTCGGTCGGCCGGTTCCTGGGCTGCTGCCTGATCGCCCTGCTCGGTCCCCTCCTCGCCGTGGGGCTGTTCTTCGCGTTCCTCGTCTCGGCCCTGAGAGATCCTCCCGACGGACCGCCGGGGACGTACGTCCCCGAGGTCGGCGGGGGCGAGGTGGACACCGCTCCCGTCTCCGGGATCAAGGCGCCCGTGGAGGACTTCGAGGCGCCCATCGAGGACTTCGAGGCGCCGATCGTGGACGACGTCCCCTCGGACTGAGCCCCGGGCGCGCCGACGCCCCCGGGCCGACGGGCGGTGCGGGGGCGTCGGGACGCGGGTCAGCTCAGGTCGAGCAGGGGTTCCAGGCCCATCGTCAGCGGAGCGGGCAGGTCGGCGACCCTGCGGACGCCGAGCAGCACGCCGGGCATGAACGAGGCCCGGTTCATGGAGTCGTGGCGGATCTTCAGGGTCTCCCCGTCGGTGCCGAACACGACCTCCTGGTGGGCGATGAGCCCCTGGACGCGCAGCGCGTGCACCCGCACACCGTCCACGTCCGCGCCGCGGGCGCCGGGGATCTCGGCGGTGGTCGCGTCGGGCATCCGGCCCAGACCGGCCTCACGGCGCGCCTCGGCGATCAGCTCGGCGGTGTGGTAGGCCGTGCCGCTGGGGGCGTCGGCCTTGTTGGGGTGGTGCAGCTCGATGATCTCGGTCGACTCGAAGTAGGGCGCGGCCTTCTGGGCGAAGTGCATCATCAGCACGGCGGCGATGCCGAAGTTGGGGGCGATGAGCACCCGGGCCCCCGGCTTCGCGGCGAGCAGCTCGCGCACCCTGTTCAGTTTCTCCTCGTCGAAACCGCTCGTGCCGACGACGGCGTGGATCCCGTGGCCGATCAGCCACTCCAGGTTGTCCATGACCACGTCGGGATGGGTGAAGTCGACGACGACGTCGGCCCCCAGCACCCGATCGCGGTCCGCGTCGTCGTCGACGCCACCGACGAACTCCATGTCGTCCGCGCCCTGGACCGCCTTGACGACCTCTGACCCCATGCGCCCTTCGGCGCCGAAAACTCCTACCTTGAACACGGCACGAGCGTAGCGGATCCCCACCCCCCGTCGCGGTGTGACCTGGCCCGGCAGCGGGCCCCGTGCGACGATCGCCCCATGGCGAACGAGGGCACCGGACACGGCGGGAGCGTCTCCCCGGGTTCCCATCGTCGGCCGGGTTCCCTGCTGAACGAGCGGCGGGCTGCGGGCGGCGGTGCCGGGCGCCCTGATACCCCTGGCGGCTCCAGACGACGGTGGTGTCGGTGCTCGCGCCACCGGAGCGCCGGGCGCGAGCAGCGCCCGCATGGGCGGCGCCCCTCCGGTGCGCGCGGCGCTGCGGTGCGTGGTGGGCGGCTCCTTCGCGATGCCGGTGACCGGTGGGCACGCTGGTGGGGACGTTCACCTCGCTGGAGGCGTCCGGGTGCGGTGTCAGCGGGCGGCGGACAGGCTCAGGGAGAAGTCGCCGTCCGGGTCGGTCCACCAGTGGGTGAGGTCGAACCCGGCGCCGTCGAGTTCTCGGATCAGCCCCTCCTTGCGGAATTTGGCGGAGACCTCGGTGCGCAGTTCCTCACCGGCGGAGAAGTCGACCTCCAGGTCGAGGGCGGCGATGCGCACGTGCTGGTCCACACGTGAGCGCAACCGCATCTCGATCCACTCCTCCTTCTCGTTCCAGCGGGCGACGTGGTCGAACTCCGACGGGTCGAAGTCGGCTCCCAGTTCGCGGTTGATGACGTTGAGGACGTTGCGGTCGAACTCGGCGGTGACCCCCTGGGCGTCGTCGTACGCGGCGACCAGCCGGTCGGGGTCCTTGACCAGGTCGGCGCCGAGGAGGAAGGTGTCGCCCGGCCGCAGGACCGACCGGATGTCGCGCAGGAACGCCGCCCGGGGGCCGGGTTCCTGGTTGCCGATGGTGGAGCCGAGGACGGCGATGGTCTGTCGGCCGCCGTTCTCGCGGACGGGCAGGAGCCCGAGGTGGTGCTCGAAGTCGCCGACGACGGCGTGCACGTCCAGTCCGGGGTAGTCCTCGGCCACCTTGTGGGCGGAGGCGGCGAGGAAGTCGCCGCTGACGTCGACGGGGACGAACCGGGCGAGGGTGCCGTGGCGGCGCATGGCGTCCAGCAGCAGTCGGGTCTTGACGCCCGAGCCCGAGCCGAGTTCGATGAGCGCCTCGGCGTCGGCGGCGTCGGCGATCTCGTCGGAACGCCGTTCGAGGATGGTCCGCTCCGCGCGGGTGGGGTAGTACTCGGGCAGGGCGGTGATGTCCTCGAACAGGGCACTGCCGCGTTCGTCGTAGAACCATTTGGGCGGCAGCTGTTTGGGCGTCGAGGTCAGGCCCGCGGCCACGTCCCGGCGCAGTGCCTTGTCGAGGTCGTCGGCGGTCAGGTTGCGATCGATGCGGAACACGGCGACTCCTTCGTCAGACGATGGGGTGGATCTCGGTCCGCTCCCCCGTGGCCACGGCCACCGACCCCTCGGGCACCTCACGCCAGCCGGGGGCCTCGTCGAAGGGCTCCGAGGCCAGGAGGACGCCTCCCCCCGGTTCCCTCAACGTGAACAGGGTGTCCCCGGCGGCGGTGCCCACGAGGGTCTCGCCGTCGGTCGCCAACAGGTTGTAGCGCCCCTCGGAGTGCTCCCGGGCGTGGCGGACCACGGCGGCGAGCGAGCCGGGCAGGTCCCCGGAGGCCCGCCACAGGCGCACCGTGTGCGCGAACAGGGGGGCGGAGTCCACGGGGGCGCGGGCGTCGATCACCCCCGGTGGCGGCGGAAAGGCCGCCACCAGGGCGTCGTCGTCCTTGACCGCGCCGTTGTGGCTGAACAGCAGCCGTCCGGCGCGGAAGGGCTGGGCGCTCCCCTCGTCGGTGCCGAAGCCGATGGTGGCGTCGCGCACCGCCGCCAGCACGCAGCCGGAGGTGAGGGCGCGGGCCGTCTCGGCGAAGGAGGTGTCGCCCCACATCGGCAGGGCGCGTCGGTAGCGCAGGGGCTCGGGGATGTCGTCGGGGTACCAGCCCACCCCGAATCCGTCGGCGTTGACCGTCCCGTGGCGTTGCATGCGCGGCGCCCAGGACTGGACGTGGAGCGAGTGGGGCGCCGCGTACAGCAGGTCGTACACCGTGCGCGGGGGCCCCAGGTAAGCGAGGTGGCGGCACATCAGGCGGGTTCCGGGTGGCGCGCGCAGCGGAACCCGCTGAAGATCTGCCGTCGGATCGGGAGGTCCCAGTTGCGGAACGTGGAGCGCACGGCCGTGGGGTGGGTGGCCCACGAGCCGCCGCGCAGCACCTTGTACCCGGAGCCGAAGAACACCTCGGAGTAATCGCGGTACGGGAAGGCCCGGAACCCGGGGTAGCCGTCGAAGGTGGTGGAGGTCCACTCCCACACGTCGCCGATGAGCTGCTGCACCCCCAGAGGGGAGGCCCCGTCGGGGTGATGGCCGGCGGGCGAGGGCCCGAGCCTGCGCTGGCCGAGGTTGGCGTGGCGGGCCGTGGGCTCGTCGTCCCCCCACGGGTAGCGGTGGGAGCGTCCGGTCACGGGGTCGAAACGCGCCGCCTTCTCCCATTCGGCCTCGGTGGGCAGACGTTTGCCGGCCCACTTCGCGTAGGCCTGCGCCTCGTGGAAGTTGACGTGCTGGACGGGTTCGTCCGGCGGTACCACTTCCCGTCGGCCGAAGCGGCGGCGGGACCAGCCCTGGCCCTCGCGTTCCCAGAAGGCGGGGGCGAACGCGCCCCGCTTCTCCTTCCACTCCCAGCCCTCCCGGCTCCACCAGCGCCGCGTCCGGTAACCGCCGTCGTCCATGAACGCGCGGTAGGCGGCGTTGGTGACGGGGGCGGTGTCGATCAGGTAGGCGGGCAGGTCGACGGTGTGGGCGGAGCGTTCGTTGTCGTAGGCCCAGGGGTCGTCGGCGGCGCCCATGGTGAAGGGGCCGGCCGGGACGAGGACCTCGGGGTCGGCGGGCGGACGCAGGGCGGTGACGTCGGCGAGCTCCTCCAGCAGGACGGGGGCGCCCCGGCGCAGCTGGTGGGTGGCGAGCATCGTCTCGTCGTGCTGGTGCTCGTGCTGGATGACCAGGTGGTAGACGCGTCCGGCGGCCAGCAGGGACGGCGGCTCGTCGGGGCCCCGTTGGGCGGGGACCGTCAGGTCGACCGTGTCCAGGGCGTCGAGCACCTCGCGTCGGACCCTGTCGTTGTAGTCGCGGGCCTCCTGTGGGCGCAGCAGCGGCAGGCTGATGCGTTCGGCGCGCGGGTTCTCGAAGGCGTCGTAGAGGTGGTCGATGTCGGGGCGCAGCGCCTCGCGTCCGGCGGCGGCCCGCAGCAGCCACTGCTCCTCGTAGTTGCCGATGTGCGCCAGATCCCAGACCAGCGGCGACATCAGTGGCGAGTGCTGAGCGAGCAGTTCCTCCTCGTCGAGCACGTCGAGGGTCAGCCCGTTGCTGCGTCGTCGGCCGTGGTCGAGTTCGGCGGCGATGCGTTCCTTGGAGATGTCCTGTTCGTGGTTCACCGGGCTCCTCCACCGTGTCGGGAGTGACGGTCCGCCGCGCCCGCGTGGGCGGTGTGCGGCTCGGGCACGCTCGGCCGTGTGTCGGCGGGGCTGAGCCCGCGGCGGGTGTGGCGGTCGGCGTAGTCGTCGACGAGGAGGGCCAGGGACGCCGCGCCCATGCGGGGCAGGGCCTCGACGGCCGTGTCGAGGCAGCGTCGGGCACAGGCGGCGACGTCGGGGTCGGACATGCCGTCCCGGGCCGCGCGCAGCCACAGCCCGGGTTCGGGGAGACGGCCGCCGCAGAGACGCTCGGTGGCCTCCTCGGCGACGGCCCGGGCCCGGGGGTCGTCGAAGAGGGCGGCGGCGACCGCGACGGGGACCGGCCACCAGCGCAGGGGCAGGGCGTCGATCATGCGCAGTTCCCACCATCCGCGGGGGCGGACCGGCGGGAAGAGGGTGCTCAGGTGCAGTTCGAGGTCGGCGAGGGTGACGGGGCGCGGGCCGTGCCCGGCGATCCACTCGGCGAAGGTGATACCGGGGTCGGGCAGCCAGGTGCCCTCTCCCCCGGGGATCTCGGGAACCGCCATGACGTCGGCGGCCAAGACGTACTCGATCCACGCGGTGGCCGGATCGGAGGGGGCGCCCGAGCCCGCGACGGGGGCGGTGCGGTCGGCGTCGATGCCCGCCCAGATGGCCCAGCGGGTCGACTTCCAGCCGGTGGGGCGGCCGCGCCAGATCGCGGAGTTGGCGAACGCGGCGACCAGCACGGGACCGAGCCGGTGCGCGAGTTCCCAGCGGGCGCGCAGGTCGGCGGGGTCGGCGCCGGTGTCCAGGCACACCTGGAGCGAGGCGGTGGAGCACATCATGGTGTGACCGCCGTGGCTGCGGCGTCCGGCGAAGAAGCGCTCCATGGCCCCGTACCGGGGCAGTCGGAGCTGTCGGCGGGGCGTGCGCACGGGGTCGAGCGCGGACTCGACCAGGCACAGGCCGTCCTGCGCGAGGGTCTTGCCGATGTACTCCAGGTCGGCGGAGAGCGCTTCGTGCGCCCGGGCCGGCCCGGGAAGGGCGGGCGAGCTGAGCTCGATCTGTCCGCCGGGTTCGAAGGTGATCAGGCTGCCCGCGGGCGGGGGGCCCGTGCCCTCCAGCAGCGCCGCGAGGCGGTCGATGGTGACGGTGACGGTCGGGTCCGCGGCGTCGGTGACGAGCCACTCGGTCTCGGCCCCGACCTTTCCGGGGGGGCCGGTCTTGAAGCAGACCCCGTTGATGTACTCGTGGACGTCTTCCGTGGTCATGCGCGCCATGGGGCGCCCTCCTCGGGACCTGGCCGCCCCGCACGGGACGACACCTCCCATGTCTTCCCCCGGTCTCCACCGCGGCGAACGTTCCGACCGGTCGGAAACATGAGCACATGATATGGAAGATCACGTTCGCGGCCTTGGTCCGGGAACGGCATCCCAGGTGGCTTCGGTCTTTCCGGTGGACGGCGTCATCCCCACCCGCCAGAAAAGTGACTCAGATCACATTTTCTCCCCTGGGGGTGTTCGCCCACCGGGATCCCGCACCCGTTCGAGGTCGGGTCGGCGTCGAGGAACCGGTCCCGCGCCCCGGCGCGCCCGTCTCCGGGCGCCCCGGCCCGCCCGGGAACGGACGGCTCCGGGACGTCCCGTCACACGGCGTCCGGAGAGGTCCCCTCCTGGGCGAGCGCCCAGTGACAGGCCGTCACGTGCGCGCCAGCGCCGCCCGGGAGGATGTCGGGGTCCACGGTGCGGCACCGGTCCGCGACACCCGCGCGCGCGGCCTCACCGGAGGCCAGCACCGGGCAGCGCGGATGGAACCGGCAGCCCGGCGGGACCCGCTTGGGGTCCGGCGGTTCCCCGGACAGGACCACCGGTTCGCCACCGGCTTCGGGCAGCACCGACAGCAACGCCCGGGTGTACGGGTGCCGGGGACCGGACAGGACCTCCTCGACCGTCCCCAGTTCCACCACCCGCCCCAGGTACATCACCGCGACCCGGTCGGCGATGTTCCAGGCCAGGCCGAGGTCGTGGGTGGCGATGAGCGCGGACAACCCCAGGTCGGCGCGCAGGTCCAACAGCAGGCGCAGGATCTCACCGCGCACCGAGGCGTCCAGCGAGGCCACGGGTTCGTCGGCCACCAGGACCTCCGGTTCCAGCACGAGCGCACCGGCGATCACCACGCGCTGGCGCTGACCCCCCGACAGCTCGTGCGGATACCGGGCCAGGAACCGCTCCGGCGGACGCAGGCCGGCCCGGGACAGCGCCCCGGTCACCCGTTCCGCCTCGTCGGAGAGGGTCCCCTCGTGGATGCGCAGCCCTTCGGCGACCGACTCGTAGACGGTGCGCCGGGGGTTGAGCGAGCCCATCGGGTCCTGCTGGATCAGCTGCACCCGGCGCCGGTAGGCGCGCAGGGCGCGCGAGGAGTGGCGCAGCACCGCCCCCTCGAAGGTCACCGTGCCGGAGGTGGGACGCTCCAGACCGAGCAGCACCCGGCCCAGAGTGGTCTTGCCGCACCCGGACTCCCCCACCAGGGCCACGATCTCACCGGCGGCCACGTCCAGGTCGACGCCGTCCACGGCCCGGGCCGCCTCGCGGCCGCCGCCGAACCCGGAGGTGAAGACGACCCGCACGCCCCGGGCACCGAGGATCGGCGCGCCACCGCCGCTGTCGGGCGTGGACGCGGTCGCGTCGGTCTCCGTCGTGCTCAACGGACGCCCTCCTTCGACTGTCCCACGTGAACACAGGCGGCACTGCGCTCCGAGCGCCCCTCGGTGTCGGGGTCGACCGGCCACAGGGGCGGGTCGACGGTCGCGCACACCTCCTCGGACACGGGGCAGCGCGGCCGGAACACGCACCCCGAGGGCGGGTCGGCGGGATCGGGCGGATCGCCCGGCAGCCCGCGCGGGGCGAGCCGGGACGCCGGATCACCGATCCTGGGGAAGGCGGCGCCGAGCGCGACGGCGTAGGGGTGGACGGGGGCGCCCATCACCCGCCCGGCCGGCCCCTCCTCCACGATCCGGCCCGCGTACATCACCGCGACCCGGTCGCAGACGTCGGCGAGGACCGACAGGTCGTGGCTGATCATGAGCATGCCGATGTCGTGTTCGGCGACCAGGCGTCTGAGCAGGGTCAGGATCTGCGCCTGGATCATCACGTCCAGGGCGGTGGTCGCCTCGTCGGCGACGATCAGCCGCGGCTCACAGGCCAGCGCCATCGCGATCATGACGCGCTGGCGCTGACCGCCGGACAGCAGGTGGGGGTGGTCGTTGGCGCGGGAGGCGGGCAGACCCACCTGTTCGAGGAGTCCGGCGACCCGGTCGCGGACCCGCCCCCTGGGGACCGTCCCGTGGACGAGCAGGGGCTCGGCTATCTGGTCACCGATCCGCCGCACCGGGTTGAGCGAGTGCATGGCCCCCTGGAACACGATGGCCGCCTCCGCCCAGCGGACCGCGCGCAACCGCCCCCATCTCATGGTGAGCACGTCCTCTCCGGCCACCGCCACCCGGCCGGTGACACGGGCGCCGTCGGGCAGCAACCGCAGCAGCGCCAGGGCGATCGTGGACTTGCCGCTGCCGGACTCCCCGGCCAGGCCGACCGTGTCGCCCGGGTCGAGGGACAGGTCCACACCGCGCACGGCCGGGACCTCGACGCCCCCGGAGCGGTACGTCACGTGCAGATCGCGAACGTCGAGAAGAGAGGTCAACGCTGCTCCCGGAGTCGGGGGTCGATGACGGCCTCAAGGGCTCGGCCGCACAGGGTGAACGCGAGGGCGACCAGGGCGATCGCCAGCCCGGGCGGGATCATGTACCACCAGATGCCGGAGCTGATCGCGCCGGCGTTGCGGGCGCTCTCCAGGATCCCGCCCCAGGAGATGGTGGTGGGGTCGCCCACGCCCAGGAACGCCAGGGTGGACTCGGCGATGATCGAGGTGGCCACGAGCAGGGTGGTCTGGGCGAGCACGACCGGCATGACGTTGGGCAGGACGTGCCAGAGCATGACGTGGGCGTGGCCGCCGCCCAGGGCTCGGGCCCGTTCCACGTAGGGTCGGGCCTCCACCGCCAGGGTCTGGGCGCGCACCAGGCGCGCGGTGGCGGGCCACACGGTCAGGCCGATGGCGATGATGATGGTGCCGGTGCCGCGCGGCAGGACGGCGGCCAGGGCCACGGCGAGCACCAGGGTCGGCAGCACCAGGAACCAGTCGGTGAGCCGCAGCAGGATCGAGGACAGGATCCGCCCGGCGGTGCCGCCGGCCGCGCCGAAGTGCCCGGCGGTGACGCCCACCAGGGTGCCCAGCGACACCGACACCACGGTCGCCAGGAAACCGACGGTCAGCGAGACCCGCGATCCCCAGATGACGAGGTCGAGAATGGACCGGCCGTAGTCGTCGGTGCCCAGGGGGAACCGGGCTCCGGGCGGTTCGAAGGCGGCCCCGGGAGCCCGGGTCACCGTGAGGTCGGCCGGGTCGACCAGCAGGGGCGCGGCCAGGGCGAGGACGACCATGGCGAGCAGGCCGACCAGGCCGACGACCCCGGACCGGTGACGGGCGTACTCCCGGGCGAGGTCGCGCAGCGCCTCACGGCGTCGGCGGCGGGCCAGTGCCCGCGGGGACGGAGGCGCGGGGGGCGGTGTGGACGCCGGTTCCGCGGTCATGGGCGCACCCGGGGGTCGATCAGCGGATAGACCAGGTCGGCGATGAGGTTCATGACGATCACCGAGGCCGCGAACACCACGAACAGGCCTTGGACCAGGCCCAGGTCGGGTACGCGCAGACCGGAGTAGAAGAGCTGGCCCAGCCCCGGCCAGGAGAAGACGGTCTCGACGAGGATGACCCCGGAGACGACCTGGCCCAGGTTGAGGAAGATCAGGGTGACGGTGGGCAACAGGGCGTTGGGCACGGCGTGCCTGCGGCGCACCAGCGCGTCGCGCAGCCCCTTGGCCCGCGCGGTGGTGAGGTAGTCGGCGCCCCTCTCGTCCATGAGGGAGGAGCGCATGATCATCAGGTACTGGGCGTAGATGACCGCGACCATGGTGCTCACCGGCAGGACCATGTGCCAGGCGGTGTCGAGCACGACGTTCACGGTCCCGGTGACGCCGGGGGTGGTCATGCCGCCGGTCGGGAACAGGCCGGGCAGCGGGTCCCGACCCGAGGCGAACAGCACGATGAGGAGCAGGCCCAGCCAGAACGTCGGCACGGACCAGAAGAACAGCGCCACCGTCGTGTTGATCCGGTCGGCCGGCCCGCCGGGGCGCCAGCCGGCGCGCACGCCCAGGAACAGGCCCAGCAGCGCCGCGATGAGCGTGCCGGTACCGGCCAGCAGGATCGTGGGCCCGATCCGTTCCAGGATGAGCTCGGTGACCGGTTCCCGGTACTGGAACGAGGTGCCCAGGTCCAGGCGGAGCAGGCCCAGGGCGTAGTCGAGGAACTGCTGCCCCAGGGGCTGGTCGAGGCCGAACTGGCGGCGCAGTTCCGCGCGCTGTTCGGCGGTGACCTCGCGTCCCTCGGTCATGGCGCGGACGGGGTCGCCGGGCAGGATGCGGAACAGGAAGAAACCGGCGACGACCACGGCGACCAGGGACAGGCCCGCGGTCAGCAGGCGACCGGCGACGTAGCGGAGCACGCGGCCGATCCGGCCGGAGGCGGCGGCCGCGGGCGCGGAGGAGGGGGTCTCCTCCTCCGCGCCGGACGGAACCGTGATCGGGGCGCCGGTCACTCGCGGTCCTCCGCGGTGGCCCGGTTGCGGAAGAACAGGAATCCGCCGCCGGCCACGAGCACCAGCGCGACCGCGCCGACACCGACCGACACCGCGGTGGGCACGCCGCCGGAGCCGCCCCGCCCCGCCTCGGCGGGCCGCGCCGCCCAGAACGCCCAGTAGCCGTCCTGGCCCCAGATGTTGCCGCCCTCGGCGGGCTGGGTCAGGAGGGTGCCCTCCCGGACGTGGTCGGTCCGGTAGGCCTCACGGATGTCGGGGTAGGTCAGGACGTTGACGACGGCCTCCTCGTAGAGGACGCGCTGGAGGTCGTGGATGATCTCGGCGCGCGCCCCGCGGTCGTACTCCCTGAGTTGGTCGGCGTAGAGACCGTCGTACTCCTCGTCGCAGAAGTAGGCGTCGCCCTGCATGGTGCCCGGTTCGGTGGGCAGCGCGTCGCAGGTGTGGATGCCGAAGACGTAGTCGGGATCGGGGTTGACCGTCCACCCGGTGAAGATGAGGTCGTACTCGGCGGCGTAGAGGGCGTCGCTGAGCACGCCGGGGTCCACGGTCAGGTTCTCGACCTCGACGCCGATGTCGGCCAGGCGCTCCACGATGATCTTGCCGGCGCTGACGTTGTCGGGGCGGTCCTGGTGGACGTGCATCCGCAGTTCGAGGCGGTCCCCGTCGGGGGAGACGCGCACACCGTCGTCGTCCGTCTCGTAGCCGGCGTCGTCGAGCGCGGCGTTGGCGGCGTCCGGGTCGAAGTCGAGGATCGCCTCACCGCCCTCGGGAGACCAGTGGAACTCGCCGTAGCGGGCCGGGATGTAGCCGCCGGCGGCGGTGGCGCGTCCGCCGTGCGCCTTGTCGACGATCTCCTGGTTGTCGATGGCCATGACGATGGCCCGGCGCAGGGTGACGTCCTCCAGGGCCGGGTGGCCGTCACCGAACTCGTCGCCGTCCCGGGTACGGGCGCCCGGGTTGACGGTGAAGGCCTGGAACCGCTTGCCGTCGGCGAAGTTGACCGCGATGTCGTCGACGCCGTCGAGGGCGTCGGCCTGGGCCGCGGTCAGTTCGTAGACGAAGGAGACCTCGCCGCTGCGCAGGGCCTCGACGGCCGCGTCCTTCTCGGAGTAGTACCGGAAGACCAGCGCGTCGAAGCCGGGGGCGCCGTTCCAGTGGTCGGGGTCGGCCTCCAGGGTGATGCTCTGGCCGCGGTCGTGAGCGGTGAGGACGAAGGGGCCGCTGCCGACCGAGGGCAGGTCCTCGCCGGTGTAGTCGGAGAAGGCGTCGCCCTCGCGCTCCACGATGGGCTCCCAGACGTGCCGGGGCACGATGGGCACGGTCAGCGAGGTCATGGTGGCCTGGGGTTCGGTCAGCTCGATGACGACGGTGTGGTCGTCGGGGGCGGTGACCTCCTCGAACCCGGCGACGTAGCTGCCGTTGGCGATGGCGGCCGCCTCGTTCTCCATGATCGTGGTGAACGTCCAGACCACGTCGTCGGAGGTCAGTGGCTCGCCGTCGGTGAAGGTGACGTCGTCGCGCAGGTGGAAGGTCCAGGTCAGACCGTCCTCGCCGGTGTCCCAGCTCTCCGCCAGGGCCGGGGCTGGGGCGGCCGTGGCCTGGTCGTTGGTCACCAGCGGGTCGTAGACGTGGGAGAGGATGTTGGTGGTGACGGCGAGCTGGGCGGTGAAGGGGTTGAAGGAGTCCACCTGCTGGGCGACCGCCACCGTGAGGGTGGTCCCGGCCGCGGGGGAGGCGGCGGCGGGGGTCGCCGCCGTACCGACGATCAGCAACAGCGCGGTTCCCGTGGTCGCCGCCCGCCGGAACGGTGACGCGGGTGGAGGGTGATGGGAGTGCATCTCGGCCCCTGTCAGGATCGTGGGGTGGTGGCCGGGCCACCAGGGGGGGTCGTTGGTTGTCTACCAACGGACGGCGATGAGCGTCAATGACCTACGAGGTGCGCCGTGCCATCGCAACGCATTCGCTTCCGGGGGGCGGCACAGGGGGTGTTCCCGGGTGTCGAGTGGCCCGTGACGACGACCGTGATGACCCCGCCTTGGCACTGTTCGGCGTACTCCGCTACGGTTCCCGCCATGATGGGGCACTCTCACGCACTGAGCGGCGTGGTCGGCTGGATGGCGGTCGTTCCGCTGGTCCAGGGAAGGCAATTCCTCGGTCTGGACTTCAATCTCGGACCGGGTGAGATCATCGCGGGCTCTCTGGTGTGCGCGGGGGCGGCCCTGCTCCCCGACGTGGACCACAAGAGCGCGACGGTGACCAAGACCTACGGCAAGGTCACGGAGGTCCTGAGCGACATACTGTCGTTCCTCTTCGGCGGCCACCGGATGGGCACCCACTCGTTCTTCTTCGCGGTCCTCATGGGTGTGATCGTGCAGCTCCTGGCCCTGTGGTCGGAGCTGGCGGTGCAGATCTTCGTCTTCCTCCTGATCGGCATCGCGCTCCAGGGCCTGGGTTTCGGCCTGGACAAGAACCGGGTCGCTTCGGGGATCATCAACGCGCTGGCCACGGCCGCGATCACCCTGACCCTGTTCTCCGCGGGAACCAACTACACCTGGCTGGGCCTGGCGGTGGCGTTCGGTGTGGTCCTGCACTTCTGCGGCGACATGATCACCAAGATGGGCGTGCCGATCTTCTGGCCGTTCTGGAAGAAGCGCATCGGCCAGAACATGGGCTTCAAGACCGACGGCCCGGTCGAGAAGAAGGTCATGACCCCGCTGCTCACGGTGGGCGTGATCGTCGGCTCCATCTACCTCTTCGACTGGCCCGCGCTGCTCCCCGAGTACTGACGGCGCCCCGCCCTCCCCGCGTCCCCCTTTCCCGCGCGCCCCGCCCGACCCACGTCGGCGGGGCCCTTCCTTTTCCGAGGTCCCGGGCTAAGGTGGGCGCCGTGACACGAACCACAGAGAGCCTCACCCCGGAACTGTACGACTACCTCGTCGCCCAGGGCGCGCCCGTGGACGACGTGCTGGCCGACCTGGTCGAGGAGACCGCGCGCCTGTTCCCCGAGAGCAAGGGGATGCAGATCGGCCCCGAACAGGGGACCTTCACGACCCTGCTCACCCGCGTCTCCGGAGCCCGCGACGTCGTGGAGATCGGCACCTTCACCGGCTACTCCTCCCTCTGCCTGGCCCGCGGACTGCCCGACGACGGCACCCTGCTGGCCCTGGACGTCAGCGAGGAGTGGACCTCGGTCGCCCGCCGCTACTGGGAACGGGCGAAGGTCGCCGACAAGATCACGCTGCGGCTGGGCCCCGCCCTGGAGTCCCTGCGCGCCCTGCCCGAGGAACCGCTCTTCGACCTGGCCTTCGTCGACGCCGACAAGGAGGGGTACGTCGACTACTGGGAGGAGCTCGTCCCGCGCCTGCGCCCCGGCGGGATCGTCCTGGCCGACAACACCCTGTCGCACGGCCGGGTCGTCGACGCCTCCGACACGAGGGCGCACGTCCAGGGCATCCGCGACTTCAACGCGCGCCTGGTCGCCGACGACCGCGTCACCCAGGTGCTGCTGCCCATCGGCGACGGTCTGACCCTGGCCCGCAAGAACTGACCCGGCGCCGTGCCGTGCGTGTGCGCAACGGCACGGCGTCGTCGTCCACCGACCGACGGTTTTCCCACCCGGAACCACCGCCCCTTCGATAGTGTCCGGTTCCATGCGGTTGCTGCACACCTCCGACTGGCACCTGGGTCGCTCCTTCCACAGGGAGAACCTCCTCGACGCCCAGGCCGCCTTCCTCGACCACCTGGTCGACACCGTCCGCGAGCGGGAGGTCGACGTCGTGCTCGTGGCGGGCGACCTCTACGACCGCGCCCTGCCACCGGTGGACGCGGTGCGCCTGTTCGACCGGGCACTGGGCCGCATCCGGGACACCGGGGCGCGGGCCGTGCTCATCGCCGGCAACCACGACTCCATGGCCCGGCTGTCGTTCGCCACCGACCTCATCGACGCCGCCGGCGTCCACCTGCGCAGCACCCTCGACGGCGTCGGCGCCCCGATCGTCATCGAGGACGCGCACGGCCCCGTCGCCTTCTACGGTCTCCCCTACCTGGAGCCGGAGATCGCCCGCCACCACTGGGGGCTGACCGGGCGCGGGCACACGGCCGTGCTGGGCCACGCCATGGACCTGGTCCGCGCCGACCTCGCCGACCGCCCCGGCACCCGGTCGGTGGTGCTCTCCCACGCCTTCGTCGCGGGCGGGGAGGCCTCCGACAGCGAACGCGACATCTCCGTGGGCGGCGCCTCCCACGTGCCCGCCTCGATCTACGACGGGGTCGACTACACGGCCCTGGGACACCTGCACGGGCGTCAGACCATCACGCCCTCGGTGCGTTACTCCGGCACCCCGCTGGCCTACTCGTTCTCCGAGGAGCACCACCGCAAGGGCTACTGGCTGGTGGACCTGGACGCCGACGGCCTGGGCGGGGTCGAGTTCGTCGACGCGCCGGTCCCCCGCCCCCTGGCCCGGATCCGCGGCCGTATCGACGACCTGCTCGCCGACCCCCGGTGGGAGCGGTACGCCGACCACTGGCTCCAGGTCACCCTCACCGACGCGCGCCGCCCCGCCCAGCCCATGGACCGGTTGCGCGAACGCTTCCCGCACGCCCTGGTGCTGGAGTTCGCCCCCGAGGGCGGGGCGCCCGCCACCCGCCCGGTGGCCGCCCCCGTCGCCGGCCGCGCCGAACGGGCGGTCATCGGCGACTTCGTGGAATGGGCGCGCGGCCTCCCCGCCACCCCCGAGGAGAGGGCCCTCGTGGACACCGCCGTCGAAGAGGTCCGGCTCCGGGAAGGACTGCGCTGATGCGTCTGCACACCCTGACCGTCCGGGCCTTCGGGCCGTTCGCGGACACCGAGACGGTCGACTTCGACCGGCTCGGCGCCGGCGGGCTGTTCCTGATCCACGGACCCACCGGCGCGGGGAAGACCTCGGTGCTCGACGCCGTGTGCTTCGCGCTGTACGGGTCCCTGCCGGGGGCCCGCGGCAAGGACCGCTCCCCCAAGAGCGACCACGCGCCCCTGGACCGGCGTCCCGAGGTGGAGCTGGAGTGCACCGTGCGGGGCCGCCGGATCCGGGTCGTGCGCAACCCCCGCTGGGAGCGGCCCAAGAAGCGGGGTTCGGGGACCCTGGTGGAGAACCAGAAGGTCACCGTCCAGGAGTTCTCGGAGGACCGGTGGGAACCGGTCACCACCCGCCCCGACGAGGCCGGCCAGTTCATCGGTGACCTGGTGGGGCTCACCCTCGACCAGTTCTGTCAGATCGTCCTGCTCCCCCAGGGCGACTTCGCCCGGTTCCTGCGCGCGTCCGCCGAGGAGCGGCGCACGTCGTTGGAGCGGATCTTCAACACGCGCGTGTTCCGGGACCTGGAGGAGTGGTTCGCCGGGCACGCCGGCGGGCTGCGCCGCGAGGTGGACACGGCCGACCTGCGGGTGCGCGAGGCCGCCGGCCGGATCGCCGAGACCGGCCGCTCCACCGCCCCGGAGGACACCGACGTGCTGTGGGCCTGGGCGAGCGAGCTGACGGCGATGACCACCGCCGTGGCCGACGAGATCGCCCCGGTGGTGGACGCCGTGGCCGACGAACGGGAGGCGGCCGCCCGCGCCCTGGCCGAGGCCCGGAGCCTGGACGAGCGGCGCAACCGGCTGACCAGGTCCCGGACCCGGCACGCGGAGCTGACGGAGCTGTCCGAATGGCGGGCCCGGATCGACGCCGGGCTGGAGGCGGCCGAACGGGCCGCCTCGGTCCTGCCCGCCCTGCGCGATCGCGACGCCCGCCGCACCTCCCTCGACAAGGCCGCGCTGGTCCGGGAGGAGACGCTGGCCCTGATCTCCCACGCCCCGCCGGTCACCGCGGAGGCGCTGCGCGCCGCCGAGCAGGACCGTCGGGCCGCGCTGGCCCGGGCCGAGCACCTGCGCGCGGACGCCCTGCGTCTGCGGGAGCGCCGCGAGGCGATCACCCGGTTCGACCGTTACCTGGACAAGGTCGACGGCGACCTGAAGGGGGTCCGCCAGCGGATCGCGGACCTGCCCGTCCGGATCGGTGAGCTGCGTGAACACCTCGCCGCGACCCGCGACCGGGCCGGGCGGGTGGAGGCGGCCGAGGCCGCGCTGGTCGCCGCCGAGCAGCGGCGGGACGCCGTCGCCGAGCACGACCGGCTGGTCGCCGCGCTGGCCCGCGCCGAGGAGGCGCACCGCGAGGCCGTGGACGCCGCCCAGACCGCCCGTGAGCACGCGCTCTCCCTGCGCGAACGGCGTATCACCCACATGGCGGCCGAACTGGCCGCGGAGCTGGTGGCGGGGACTCCGTGCGCGGTGTGCGGTGCCGTCGAGCACCCGGCCCCCGCGCTGCCCTCCGCCGAAGGACTGGTCACCGCCGAGGCCGAGCGCGCGGCCCAGACCGCCGCCGACGAGGCCGCCACGGGCCGTTCCACCGCACAGGAGACGGTGGCCGCGCTGCGCGAACGGGCCGCCGCCGCCCTGGGCCGGTCCGAGGGGCGCACCCTCGGCGACGCCGTCGCCGAGGTCGCCGAACTGACGCGGGGCCGGGACGAGGCCCGCACCGCCGCCGGTGAGGTGCGCCGGGTCGAGGAGGACCTGGAGGGTCTGGTCGACCGGCTGGAGAGGGCCCGGGCCCGGGAGGCCGATCTGGCCGGTCAACGGTCGGAGACGGCCGCCCACCGCGCCGACGCCGCCGAGGAGTGCGAACGGCTGGCGGCGGCCCTGGCCGAGGCCCTGGGCGCGGACACCGACGTCGACGAGCGGGTGCGCCGGGCCCGGGAGGAGGCCGACCTGCTGGCCGCGGCCGCCGCGGCCGTGGAGGAGCACGATCGGGCCCTGCGGGAGCGGGACGCCGCCGACGCGGCCGTCACCGAGGCCCTGACCGACGCCGGGTTCACCGACGAGGCCGGGGTCCGGGCCGCCGCCCTGGGCGAGCGCGAACGCCGGGACCTGCGGGCCCGGGCCCGGGTCTACGACGACGACCTGGCGGCGGTCCGGGCGGCCCTGGCCGACCCCGAACTCGTCGCCGTCGCCGGGTCGGCGCCGCCGGACCTGTCGGCGTTGAAGGCCGCGGCGGACGAGGCCGCCCTGGCCGCCGACCGGGCGGTCACCCGGCTGGGCCTGTGGCGGGAACGGTCCGCCCGGTTGGCGGCGTTGCGCGCCGACCTGCGGGTCCGGCTGGACGAGTGCGGCCCGGTGTGGCACCGCTACCGGGTCGCCGAGGGGATGCGGGCGCTGACCGCCGGGACCGCCAAGGACAACACCGACGGGGTGCGGCTGTCGGCCTATGTGCTGGCCGCCCGCTTGGAGCAGGTGGTGGCGGCCGCCAACGACCGGCTGTTCACGATGTCGGACGGCCGCTACGAACTCCGTTACACCGTGGACAAGGCGGCCGGGGACGGCCGGGCCCGGTCGGCGGGTGGACTCGGCATCCGGGTGGTGGACGCCTGGACCGGCTCCGAACGCGACCCGGCGACGCTGTCGGGCGGGGAGACGTTCTTCAGTTCGCTGGCGCTGGCTCTGGGACTCGGCGATGTGGCGAGCGCGGAGGCCGGCGGCGCCGACATCGACACCCTGTTCGTGGACGAGGGGTTCGGGACCCTGGACGAGGACACCCTGGAGGAGGTCCTGGACGTGCTGGACCGGCTGCGTGACGGCGGACGCGCCGTGGGCGTGGTCAGCCACGTCGCCGACCTGCGCCATCGGATCACCACCCGGCTCAGGGTGATCAAGACGGCCGCCGGTTCCCGGGTGGAGCACATCGGCTGATCCCGCCGGAACCGGCCTCCGCCCCGGGGCGCGGTGCGCGTTCCCGCTCCCCCGGGGCGGAGGGGCCGGGAGAAGGGCGGGTCCGGGGCCCCGGGGGCGGGGCCCGGGTGATCGGTGGGACAATGATCCACGTGAATTCGCTGGTGGACATCGTCGTGTTCGGAATCGTGGGCGCCATCATGATGGCGGCCCTGGTCGGTCTGCTCCTGGTGGTCTCGGGGCGCCGGGGTGGGATCTCGCCCGGCCTCCAGAAGACCTTCGCGGCCGCGGCCCTGGCCCTGCTGGTGGCGGTGCCCACCCTGGGCGCGATCGACGCGCTGGCGTCCGGGGCGGGCTTTTGGACGGCGTTCGCCGTGGCCGCCTGCGTCGCGGCCGTCGTCGCCGGGGTGAACATCACGTTGTCGCCGCTGGTGGCCAAGCGCCAGGGCGGCACGGCCGGGGTGCTCACACCGTCCCTGCCGGTGTTCGCGGTCGGCCTGGTGCTGTGCCTGGCCCTGGGCCTGGTCGCCACCGCCCTGGCCGCCCTGTTCGTCTGACGCCCGAAGACCACGAGGGCCGCGGATCGGTGATCCGCGGCCCTCTTCCGTACCCGGCGCCGGTCAGGCGCCGTTCGTCTTCTCCTCGGCGGTCCCGTCCCCGTCCGGTTCGGTGACGGGCCTCGCCGTCATGGCCCTGTCGCGGCGGTCCAGCTCGGCCAGGTAGGCGTTGTAGGCGTCCAGGTCGGCGTCCTCGGAGCCGCCCCGGCGGGCGTGTCGTTCCCGGCGGCGTTCCTCCTTCTCGTCGTCGCGGGACCACTGCACCACCAGGGCGAGCATGACCAGCAGGGTCGGGATCTCGCCCAACGCCCAGGCCACGCCGCCGCCCGCGTACTGGTCCTCGGCCAGACCGTCGCTCCAGGGGACCTCGAACCGTCCGTAGAAGTCCATGGCGATGGGGGCCGACTGCATCATGATCGAGATGCCGAAGAAGGCGTGGAAGCCCATCGCCAGCAGCAGGAGCAGGATGCGCAGCAGATAGGGCATCTTGCGGGGCGCCGGGTCGACGCCCACGATGACCCAGTAGAAGAGGAAGCCGGTCACCAGGAAGTGCACGCCCATGAACAGGTGACCGAGGTGGTCGTTCATCAGCGTCGGGAACAGCGGGGTGAAGTACAGGACGTAGGGGCTGAACACGAACAGCGGGGTGGCCACCGCCGGGTGGGTCACCACCTTCGAGTAGCGACTGTTCAGGAACAGGTTGAGCCACTCGCGGGGCCCCCGGTCGCCCCGCCGCCTCGCCGGGCGCAGCGCCCGCAGCGCCAGGGTGACCGGGGCGCCCAGCACCAGCAGGATCGGTGTGAGCATCGCCAGCACCATGTGCTGGATCATGTGCGCGGAGAACAGCACCATCGCGTAGGTCGCGTAACCGCTGAGCTGCACGGCGACGACGGAGAGCAGGCCGGCGGCGAAGGAGACCGTGCGCCCGACCGGCCACGCGTCGCCGCGGCGCAGCAGTCGGGTCACCCCGGCCGCGTAGAGACCGCCGGCGATGACCACGAACATGATGAAGAACAGGTCGGGCCGCCACAGCGTGAGCAGGTTGACCAGGTCCATGGGCGGGGGCACCGGGAAACCGAGGATGAGCGCGGCGGGGTCGACCCGGCTGTCCAGCGGCGGGGGCGGCGCGGTGCGGCCCAGACCGACGGAGACGCCCATGACGGTCGCCATGACGAGGATCTCCACGGAGGCGATGCGCAGGAACAGCAGGCGTCGCCTGGCGGGCCAGGCGGGGCCCTTGGCGGCGCCGGACAGGTTCTTGAGGGCGAACTCGCGGTGCAGGTATCCGAACGCGCCCAGCACGGCGAACAGTACGACCTTGACCAGGATGATCATCCCGTACTCGGTGCGCACCAGGGCGTCGAACGATTCGAGTCGGGCCAGGGCGCTGGCCAGACCGCTGATGGCGACGCCGATGTAGGCCCACAGCGCCAGCCGGCTGAACCGGGCGGCGGCGATCTCCACGCCGGTACCGTTCGCCCGCAGCGCGTGGTGGGTCACCGCGGCCAGGCCGCCGGTCCACACGCTGATCGCGATCACGTGCATGGCCAGGCCGGTGACCGCGAGTTCGTGCGCCCCGGAGGAGGCGGAGTGGCCGGTCAGGGCCGGCGGCGTGGTGGCGGCCAGGGCGAGCAGCAGCAGCCACAGGGCGCCGGTCGCTCCGGCGACGGTGCGTCCGAACAGCAGGATGCCGGTGGTGAAGAGGATGACGAACATCAACGCGATGCCGCCGGAGACCGAACCGGCGTAGGCGGTGACCTCGTCGACGCTGACCTGCCCGATGGGGCGGGCCAGGAACTCCGACGCCTGGAAGTACAGGGCGAACACCGCGGCCACGGCCCAGACCAGTGCGCCCCAGGTGGCGGCGTGGACGTAGCCGATCGCCTGCCGGGAGAGCCGGCCCTTGTCCGAGGGCAGCAGCACGACGGCGAGCAGCAGCGTGCCGATGGTGAGCACGGCCGAGACGTCCATGACGAGCTTGGACAGGGGGATGCCCCAGCGCACGGCGTCGCCCGCGTCCGGGAGACCGGGGATGATCTCGGGGAAGGCGGCGCCGCCCAGGATCAGGGTCAGGGTCAGCCCGGTGAGGCACAGGACGGCGGCGAGCACCGCGAGGACGGGTCGGGTGACCTTGCGGGGAGCTCCGGTCCGGTCCGGGGACTTGGTGATCTTTGCGGGAGGAGCCACGTGCCACTTCCGTCGTCGGTGTCGTTCAAGGCGGGGATGCCGTCGAAGGCGTGTTCCCTCGCGATGGACGGCGTCCTCCACGGAACACGCCCTGAGGGGCGGCTCGGCGCACTCCAGCGTAAACCGTCCATTACACGATGTCCGTCGGGGGTCGAAGGTGGAACCCGACGACACGGGCGTCGTCGTCGGAAGTGGCGTTCGCCCCTCCTTCGCGTGTTCTTCGCGATACTCTCGGTATGCCCGGTCGAGACGAAGGTCCCGTCACCTCCTCGTCCGCGTGCGCACCCTCCTTTTTCCCATACGGCCTCCGAGGCCGCCTCGGCGTTCCCTCCCGTCGCGAACACACCCGAAGGGGAAGGCGATGACCGATTTCGAGAGCGTGATCCGATCCCGGCGCACGGTCACACCCGACGGGGTCGTGCCGGCCGCGGTCGGCATCCGGGGCGGTCGGATCGAGGCGGTGGCCGGCCCCGAGGTCCGCTGGTCGGCCCGGGAGGAGATCGACCTCGGGGAGACGGCCCTGCTGCCGGGGGCGGTGGACGTCGGTACCGGCGTGCACGATCCCGGTCGGGAGCTGTCCGGTTCCTACCGGGCGGCCGCGACCGCGGCGCTGCGCGGCGGTGTCACGACGCTGGTGGTCTCGCCCGCGCCGGCCCGACCGGCGATGATCTGCGCCGACGATCTCCAGGTGCACCGTCGGGCGGCGGCCGGGGTACCGGTGTCGCTGTTCTTCCTGGGCGGGGTCACCCCGGGCAGCGGGTCGCTGGACCTGGCCGACCTGCGGGCGGCGGGCGCGGTGGCCTTCCAGTGCTCCCTGTCGGACGGGGGCGCCCCGGACATGGCGGCGCTGGACGATTCCTGGTTGCGCAAGGCGATGGCGGAGCTGACCGCGCTGGACGCGATCCTCCTGGTGCACGCCGAGGACGCCGGCGAGTTGGGCACCCCTCCGGTGTCGGCGGAGCAGCGGCCGCCCCGGGCCGAACGCCGAGGTCTGGAACGGGTCATCTCCGCGGCCCGGTCGGTGGGGACCCGCACCCATGTGCTGCCGTTCACCGCCGCCGAGTGCGCGGCCCTGGTGTCGGCGGCCGGGTCGATCGGGGTGCGGTTGAGCGCGCAGACCTGTCCGCACTACCTGTGCCTGCCCGCGGAGGTCCTGCCTCCGGGATCGCCCGCGCACGCCTGCCGACCGCCGCTGCGCTCCGACGCCAACCGCAAGGCCCTGTGGAGCGCTCTGCTGGAGGAGGGGTCGGCGATCACGACGATCTCCTCGGGGCACCTGCCGGCCCACGGCCTGCACACCTTGGAGTGGAGCCTGTCCGCGCTGTGGACGGCGGCGCGGCGGCGCGGGGCGGGCCTGGACCTGTTGACGCGGTGGACGGCGCTGGCGCCGGCGGAACTGTTGGGGCTGGCCGGCAAGGGACGGATCGCCGAGGGGTGCGACGCGGACCTGGTCGCCTTCGCCCCCGAACGGCCGGTATCGGTCTCGAAGGTGGACCGGAGTCCGTACGCGGGTAGGGAACTCACCGGCGAGGTGGGGCCGGTCTGGGTCTCAGGGCTGCGGACCTCGCCGAACACGGGTGTCCCACCCCACACGTGGGCTTGACACCCTGTCAACAAGATCGCCGACCGACATGCATGTTGGCGATGGCGTGGCCACGCCTTCACAGGTGACAGTGGGGGTATCAACGGAGATACCAGTAGGAGGAATCGTGCGCGTCGGCGTGCCCCGTGAGATCAAGAACCACGAGTACCGTGTGGCCATCACCCCGGCCGGAGTTCACGAACTGACCCGCCGCGGACACCAGGTGTCCGTCGAACGGGACGCGGGTCTGGGCTCCTCCATCACGAACCAGGAGTACGAGGCCGCGGGTGCGCGCATCCTCGACACCGCGGACGAGGTATGGGCCGAGGGCGACCTCGTCCTCAAGGTGAAGGAGCCCATCGCGGCGGAGTACCACCGGATGCGCGAGGGCCAGACCCTGTTCACCTACCTGCACCTGGCGGCCTCCCGCGAGTGCACCGACGCCCTGCTGGAGCACGGGGTCACCGGTATCGCCTACGAGACCGTGCAGCTCCCGGACGGCTCCCTCCCGCTGCTGGCCCCGATGTCCGAGGTCGCGGGCCGCTTGGCGCCGCAGGTCGGTTCGGTCACCCTCCAGCGGCCCCACGGCGGCCGTGGCGTCCTCATGGGCGGGGTCCCGGGCGTGCGCCCGGCACGGGTCACCGTGATCGGCGCCGGTGTGTCCGGCCTCAACGCCACCCAGATCGCGGTGGGCATGGGCGCCGACGTCACCGTGCTGGACCTCAACGTCAACAAGCTGCGCCACGTGGACTCCCTGTACCGGGGACAGGTCAAGACCGTGGTGTCCAACTCCTTCGAGCTGGAGCTGTCGGTCCTGGAGTCGGACCTGGTCATCGGCGCGGTGCTGGTGCCGGGCGCCAAGGCGCCCAAGCTGATCTCCAACGAGCTGGTCTCCCGGATGCGTCCGGGCGCGGTCCTGGTGGACATCGCCATCGACCAAGGCGGCTGCTTCGAGGACTCCCGTCCCACCACGCACGACGACCCGACCTTCCGGGTGCACGACACGGTGTTCTACTGCGTGGCGAACATGCCGGGCGCGGTGCCCAACACCTCCACGCACGCGCTGACCAAGGACACGCTGCGGTACGCGGTGGAACTGGCCGACAAGGGGTGGCGTCGGGCCCTGGCGGAGGACCCCGCGCTGGCCGCCGGGCTCAACACCCACGCGGGCGAGGTCGTGTACGCGCCGGTCGCCGAGGCCCACGGCCTCAAGTACCGGCCGCTGGACGAGGTCCTGGCGCACGTCTGACCGTGGTTCCTCCGCCCTGGAAGGCGGGGACGTTCGGGCAGGTCCACGCGGTTCGGGGTGGTCGACCGGGTCGGGCACGGGTACCGTCAGGGGAGGACGGAGCCCGTGGCCGGCCACGGGCCGGACGATCGACGGGCCCACGAGGACCGAGGTGGGACAGCGTGGGACACACCGGCTCGACGACCGCGACCCGGATCGTCGAACTCGAACTGATCCGGTTGCGACCCCCGAACGCGGGGCGGCGTGCCGATGGGGGCGGCGGACCCGTTCTGGTGCGGGTGGCCGACGGCGAGGGCGTCGGCGGTTGGGGGGAGGTCCCCTGGGCGAGTCCGGACCAGTGGGCGGCGTTGCGCTCGGATTTCGCCCCCGCCCTGGTGGACCACGCGTGGACCCGTCCCACCGAGGTGGGCTCGGCCTGGGAGCACCTGCCGTGGGATCCGGTGCTCTCGGGCGCGTTGGACGCCGCCTGCTGGGATCTGTGGAGCCGTCAACGCGGCACCCCGCTGGCGCACGCGCTCGGCGGAGAGCGCACGGCGTTGACGGCGGGGGTGACGGTACCGCGGACGGTGAACGTCGAGACGCTGATCACCGAGGTGAACCGTCAGGTGGGGGCGGGCTTTCGGCGGATCCGGCTGGAGATCGCGCCGGGATGGGACACCGAGGTGGTGCACGCGGTGCGATCCCGGTTCCCGTTCCTCGTGCTCCAGGCGGACGCGGGCGGCCGCTACACCGAGTCCGACACGGACCTGGAGGCCTTGCGGGCCTTGGACGGATTGGACCTGCTGGCGATCGAGGATCCGTTCGCCCCGGAGGACCTCGCCGCGCACACCCGGGCGACGGCGGAGTTGCGCACACCGGTGGCGTTGGGCCGCCCGCTGCGCTCGTTGGCGGATCTGGACCACGCGATCGAGGCGGAGGCCGGGGACGCGGTGAACATCGATGTGGCGCGGCTGGGCGGACTCACCCCGGCCCGTCGGGCGATCGATCTGGCGGTGGACGCCGGGTGGCGGGTCTGGTGCGGTTCGTCGGCGGTCACGGGTGTGGGCCGGGCCGCGACGGTGGCGTTGGCGTCGTTGACGGGAGCGTCCCTGCCGGTGGAGATGCCCGGTCCGGGGAACCGTGTGCGCGATCTGGTGACGCCGCCGGTGCGGGCGCACGAGGGCGTGGTCCCGATCCCGTTGGCCGAGAGCGGACTGGGACACGGGGTGGACCGGGCGGCGGTGGCCGAGCGGACCGCCGAGGCCCTGTTGGTGAACGCTTCGGGGTGTCGCGGGCTCGCGCCCGAACGGAGGAGGCGTTGAGCGGGGTCCCACCCCTACCTTAACCGAACACCGTTAGGTAGAGTTGCCGCACCATTCGACCGAGCAGCCTGTGGAGGCGTGGTGCGCGTTTTCGCCGACATCGACGAGGTGATCGCCGCCCAGGGCGAGCACCTGGGGTACACCGACTGGATCACCGTCGACCAGCAGAGGATCTCGCTGTTCGCCGACGCGACCGAGGACCATCAGTGGATCCACATCGACGAGGAGAAGGCCGCGGCCGGCCCCTTCGGCCGCACCATCGCGCACGGCTTCCTCAGCCTGTCCCTGCTCGCGCACTTCTCGCAGTCGATCATCAAGGTCGAGAAGAAGCCGACGATGTCCATCAACTACGGCCTCAACAAGGTGCGCTTCCTCCAGCCCGTCACCGTCGGCTCGCGACTGCGCGACGGCGTGGAGATCCTCTCCGTGCAGGAGACCCCCAAGGGGTACCTGGTCACCACGCGGCACACGGTGGAGATCGAGGGCCAGGAGCGTCCGGCCCTGGTCGCCGAGTCCCTGGGCCTCTGGGTCCCCTGAGGCCCTTCGGGCCTCCGGCGGGATTCGGGCCGAAGGGGACACGGCGGCCTCCTCGCCCGCCCGCCACGGACGGCCTACGGCCGCCGGACCACCCCGTAGGGGCGGCCCGGCACTCCCCGCCGGCGTCTTCGCCGCCCCGGGGACCCGTGGACGGCCTGCCGCCCTCCGGACCGTGACCGGCCCCGGGACCCACACCCCGGGGCCGGTCACGGTCCGCTTCAGCGGGCGATGCGGCGCAGGAGGCGACGGCCCAGACCGGGCGTGAACCAGCGCAGTTTGCGTTCGGTCCGCTCGGCCCGGCGGCGCAGCCGGTCGATCTCCGTCCGCGCCCGGCGCAGCTCGGCGCGCAGTTCGACGGGGGTCGGCTCGGGCGCGGGCGCCGTCGCGTCCGGCCGGGGCGCCCCCCAGATGGCCTCGGCCCCCTCGGGCGGCTCGACGAAACGCTGCGCCGACGTCCACTGCAACCCGCCCACCTCCTCCACGACCCGGTCCAGGCCGGTCCCCTCCGCTTTGGGCGACAGGTGACGGGCCCGGGAGAACGCGGCGAACCGTTCCAGCCGCAGCACCCCGTCCCCGGCCCGCAGCGCGCCGGGCACCGGTGCGCACACCAGCCCCGCCGACTTGCGGTCGGCCAGCCGGACGAGCGCGGAGATCATGCCCGGCAGCGGGCGCACGCCCGTGGGCATCAGGAGCCGGAAGGGCACCCGGGGGTCGGCGTCGGGGACCTCCTCCCCGTACTGCACCCGCAGGTCGCCCCGGTAGGTCTCGCGGATCAGCCGCAGGTCCAGCAGCTCCTCCTCCAGGGGCGCGCGTCGCCCCTCGGACAGTTCGCCCCACGGTCCCACCAGCCACACGCGCACGTCCGGCGCCGTGCCGGCGAGGAGCATCGAAACGGTGGCGTCCACGTCCTCCAGGGAACGCCCGGCGACGTCGAGGACGACGTCGACCCGGGGCACCTCCCAGATCCGGTCGGGCCCCTTGGCCCGCAGGTGGAAGTCGGGCACCCGGTTGGCGACGTAGGGCGCGCGCAGGCGCATGCCCGTCTCGCGCCGGTCCTGCATCTGGGAGCGGCCCAGGTGCCAGGAATCGGACGCGTCGTCGGGGACGAACAGGGCGCCCCGTTGCGCCAGCCGGTGGCCGAACTCGCTGTCACCGCCCAGGATCAGGTCCGGGTCCATCCCGCCGGCCGCCTCGAACAGGGCCCGGTGGCAGGAACCGGTCGCCCCCACGTACATCTTGAAGGCGCCGAACCCCGCCGTCCGCAACCCGTCGGACCGTTCGATGGGTTCCTCGATCCAGTGCGGTTCGGCGGTCTCCCGGTCGAACAACCCCCCGGCCCGCCCGGCCCGCACCTCCTCCAGGACCCGTTCCGGGGACAGGTCCCCGGCCACCCGGGCCGGGTCGAAGTCCACGAACAGCTTGTGGCCCAGCACCACCGCGTAGTCGACGAGGTGGTGCCAGCGCAGCTGGGACTCCACGTGCTCGCGGTACACGAGCATGTCCGCGTCCAGGCGCAGGATCACCTGCCCGGAGGAGGCCGCCACCCCGGTGTTGACCGCGTGACCGGATCCCCAGGCCCCCGCCGCCGAGGGGATGATCAGGGTGTTCTCCGGACGCACCGGCGGCAGGACGAGCGGCTCGGGAGAGCCGTCGTCCACCACGATGACCTCGGTCAGGTGCGACGGATAGCTCTGCCCCGCCAGGGACGCCAGCACCAGCGCCAGTTTCTCGGCCTGGCCGTGCGCGGGCACGATCACCGACACCGACAGACTCGGCGTCCACTCCCCCGAGGTCGGCGGGGCGAGGGGGCCGTACTGGTTGCGGCGTATCCGCGGCTGGTCGACGAAGTCGACCATGGGGCGTGGACCGCGCTGTCGCGGAATGCTCTCAGAGGTGCTCAACGTGTCCCCCCGGGTGGTCGATGTGCCGGTCGGCCTGTTCGCCGAAGGGGGCGGGCACCCCTTCGAGCAGGACGCTGGGGCGCCAGCCGATCCACTGTTCGGTGTGGTTGCGCAGGAAGTAGCCGAGGTCGACGTTCCAGGTGTGGCCGCCTCCCGCGCGACGCAGCAGGTAGCCGAACCCGTGGGTGCGGTAGACCCGGCAGCCCGCACGGGTCACGGCGAGCAGGAACTGGCTGTCGATGGCCCGGGGGCGCGGCCGGAAGCCGCCGACGTCCTCGATGACGACCCGGTCGGCGAGGATGGTGCTGCCGACGATGGCCGGGCTGGGCACCTCCGACCGGTAGCCCCGCCACACGGTGAGGTCCAGTTCCTCCAGATAGGTGAAGTTCTGGCTGATGCCGACCACGTCGGCGCCGGAGTAGGCGCGGGCGAGCATGAGGTCGGCCAGGTGCTCGGGCCCGTACCAGTCGTCGTCGTCCCACTTGGCGATGACGGTCCCGGAGGCCCGGTCGACGGCGTCGTTCATGACGGCCCCGAAGACCTTCTCCCCCTCGGCCTCGTGGACCACGAGGGGGATCCCGGTGGCCCGGAACTCCGCGACGGCCGCGTCCACCTCGGGCAGGTCGGCGGAGAATCCGTGCAGGGCCAGGACCGCCTCGAAGCGGACGTGGCGCTGTCGGGCGATCTGGGCGAGGGCGAACCCGACGAGCTCGGGACGACGGGTGCACAGCACCACCGAGACCCGGGTCTCCGGGGGGACGGGCAGCCCCGCCTCCACCGCCAGGGACCGCCATCGGGTGCGGACGCCGTGGGTGCGCAGGGCCGCCCGGCGCAGGCGGATGCTGTGCTCTTCACGCCGGAGCGGATCGACGAGGACGTCCTCCGCGCCCCCGGCGATGAGTTCGGCCAGGGGGGCGCCCAGGCCCGCGGCCCACATCGGGGCCGGATCGCCGATGAGCGGGACCCCACCGGCGGCCAGCGCGGCGACGACGCGCACGGTGGCGGTGTCCCCGTGCTCCGGCCAGCCCACGCGGACGCCGCGCATGTGGCGGACCCGTTCGAGGTCGTTCTCGGTGACGGTGCCGTCGGGGGTCGGGCGTATACGGACACCGGTCTCGTCGCGCACGACGACGCGCCCGTCGACCTCGACCAGTTCGCCCAGCGGGCCCTTGGTCTTCTTGGTGAACCCGATGGGGTTGACGAAGCGTTCGTCGACGGGGGCCACCCGGGAGACGGGGTCGGTCCCGTACACGCGGGGCCGGGTCTCGGGGGAGCGCACCTCGGGCGCGACGGTCGCGTCGGTGGCGAAGCGGTCCACCACGGGGACCTCCACGTCCTCCCAGAACGGCAGTCCCCCACCGTCGTCCAGACGCAGGACCAGGTCGGAGACGGGGGTGACCCGGTCGATCTCGACGGGCCCGGTGGCGGTGACGCCCCGGGCCGCCACGTCACCGGGCCGCCACAGGGCCGCCTGGGTCCCGCTGAGTCCGCCGAGGACTCCGACGCCGGGGCCGCGCCGTCGGCCCCGGGGGCCGTGGACGACGGCGGCCAGCACCTCGGCGACGGCCCTACCGCCGGGGAAGCACAGTTCACAGGCCCAGCCCCGGTTGCCGAAACGGCGGACCCGCAGTTCGTGCAGGTCGTTCCACTCGTCGATGGTGGGCGGCGCGGGCACGAGCGGGCCCAGGTGGACGGGGACGTGCCGGACGACGACGAGGAGGTGGGCGGTGGGCGGCAACTGGGTGGTGACGGTGACGGCCCTGCGCAGGTCGGTGAGGCCGTCGGCGGCGACGACGACGAGGCCGACGGAGGAGGGTTCGCCCTCTCCTCCGATCCCCTCGACCGTGACGGGACGACCCATGCCGTGCGCGTCCAGGTCGACGCGGCGGTCGTTCCCGCGCAGGCGCAGGGCGGCGAGTTCGGCCCGGTCCGGGCCGAGATCACCGATGAGGCAGAGGACCGCGGGTTCGTCACCGCGGGTGCGCAGGGCCTGGCGGACGGCTGAGGTGATCATCGGACGGCCTCGATCGTCTCGGCGACACGATGTGGTCGCTTATCGACCACAAGGCCCCATGATAGGCATGATGGTTACTTTTCGTGCCTTCTCATGTGCGTGTCGTGATATCCACTGCTCATGCGCTTGAGAACACCGAAAAGGGCCGCCCCGGACGGAGCGGCCCTCGGTGCGCTTCGGCTCAGCGGACGATCTTGCGCAGGACCCGGCGTCCCAGGCCCGGGGTGAACCAGCGCAGCTTGCGCTCGGCCCGGCGGGCACGGGCGCGCATGCGCTCCACCTCGGCGAGCGCCTGGTCGAGCTTGCGGCGCAGCGCCTCGGGGCTCTCGTCCTTCCTCGCCGGGGCGCCCTCCTCGGGTTCGGGGACGGTGACGACCTCCCCCGACATCCAGTGGGCCCCGTGGATCTCCTCCACGGTGCGGTCCAGCTCCGCGCCGACCGCCTCGGGGGCCAGGTGCCGTGCCCGCGCGTAGGCGGAACGGCGCTCCAGACGCAGCACCCCGTCCGCCGCGCGCGTGGCACCGGGCGGCGGGGCGCACAGCAGGCCCGCGCGCTCCTTGTTGGCGATCTCGACCAGATCGGCGACCGCCGTGCTCACCAGACGGGTACCCGGCGGGACGTGGAGCACGAAGGTGACGCGCGGATCCGGCTCCGGTACCTCCTCGACGAGGCGGACCCGGGGGTCGCCCCGGAAGGACTCACCGATCAGCCGCAGGTCCAGCAGTTCCTCGTCCAGCGGGGAACGACGGCCGTCGTCCAGCCGGCCCCACGGCCCCACCAGCGACAGTCGGAGGTCGGGGGTGGTGCCGTTCAGCAGCGCGGCGACGGTGATCTCGACGTCCTCCAGGGTGCGGCCCTCCACGGCCACGACCGCGTCGACGAAGGGCACCTCCCACGCCCGGTCCGGACGCTTGCGCCGCAGCCGGAAGTCGGGGACCCGGTTGGACACGTACGGGGACCGGTACCGCATGCCCGCGTCGCGACGGGTCTGCATCTGGGAACGGCCCAGGTGCCAACTGCTCGTCTCCAGGTCGGGGATGAACACGGCGCCCTGCTGGGAGACCCGGTACGCGAACTCGGTGTCGCCGCCCAGCACCATGGCCGGGTCCATGCCGCCCGCCGCCTCGAACAGGCTCCGGTGCAGCGAACCGGTCGCCCCGGTGAACACCCGGTAGGACTGGTGCGCGGCCGTGCGCAGCCCGTCGCTGCCGTCGATGATCTTCTCCACCCAGTGCGGGTCGGCGCCCTCCCGGTCGAACAGCCGGTCCGCACGGCCCGCGGCGACCTCGTCGCGGACGTGCTCGGGGGTCATGGCATCGGGGTCGAAGTCGACGAACAGCTTGTGCCCCATGGCCACCCCGTAGTCGATGAGGTGGTGCCAGCGCATCTGCGATTCCACATGCTCGCGGTACACCAGCATGTCGGCGTCCAACCGCAGCACGACCTGCCCGGACGAGGCCGCGACCCCGTTGTCGAACGCGTGCGCCGACCCCCACCCGCCGGGGTCGGAGGTGATCAGGAGGGTGTTCTCGGGGCGCACCGGCGGCAGCGCGAGCGGCTCCGGGGAACCGTCGTCGACGACCACCACCTCCATCAGGTGGGCCGGGTAGCTCTGTCCGGCCAGCGCGGCCAGGACGAACGCGAGCTTCTCGGGGTGCCCGTGCGAGGGGATCACCACGCTGACCGACAGGGTCGGTGTCCACGCCCCCGGCGCGGGAGGGGTGAGCGACGCGTGATCGTTGCGCACCAGGCGCGGTTGACCGGTGAAGTCCACCTCCCCGCGCGGAAGGGCGTGCCCCGAGAGGGATGCGGCGGCGACCGGTTCTCGGCCGGTGTCCAGGGTGGTCAACGGAGTCCCCCCGTGTACTCGGTGACGGGCCGGCCGAAGGGCTCGGGCTCCCCCTCCAGGAGGGCGCTCGGATGCCAGCCGAACCACTGTTGGATGCGATTGCGCAGAAAGAAGGCCATGTCCTCGGACCAGGTGTGGCCACCGCCGGTGCGGCGGAGCACGTACCCCAGCCCGTGGCCGCGGTAGATGCGGCCGCCACCGCGCATGACGGCGATGAGGAGTTGGGTGTCGATGGAACGGGGTACCGGACGGAATCCGCCGGTCTCCTCCAGGACCGCCCGGTCGGTGAGGATGGTGCCCCCGGCGATGAACCGGCTGGAGGACTCCGACCTGCCCTCCCGCCACAGGGTCAGGTCGACCTCTTGGAGGTAGACGAAGTCCTGTCCGACGCCGAGGAGTTCGGCACCGGAGTAGGTGCGGGCGAGGACGAGGTCGGCGAGGTGGTCGGGGCCGTACCAGTCGTCGTCGTCCCACTTGGACACGAGGTCGCCGGAGGTACGGGCGACCGCGTCGTTGAGCACGGAGCCGAAGATCCGGTCGGCGTCGGCCTCGCACACGACGAGGGGGAGACCGGTGGCCTCGAAGCCGGCGATGGCGGCGGCCACCTCGGGGAGCGTGGCGGAGAAACCGTGCAACGTGAGCACGACCTCGATGTCGACCCCGCGCTGGCGGGCGATCTGGGCGAGCGCGAACCCGACCATCTCGGGGCGGCGGGTGCACAGGATGACGGACACCGTCGGCGCCGGGGGAACCGGCACGCCCGCCCGCGCGCCCAGCGTGCGCCAGCGAGAGCGGGTTCCGTGGGTGCGCAGGGCGACGCGACGGAGCCGAACGCTGTACTCCTCCCGCCGCAACGGGTCGGCGAGGCCTTCCTCGGTGGCGTCGAGGAGCAGGTCGATGAGGGGCGCGCCGAGGCCCGCCGCCCAGGCGGGCACCGATCCTCCGACGAGCGGAACGCCGCCGGCCGCCAGGGAGGCGACCGCCCGGACGGCGGCCGTGGGCCCGCTGTGCCCGGACCAGTCCACGCGGACGCCGCGCAGATGCCGCAGCCGACCGAGGTCGACGTCGGTGATCGTCCCGTCCGGCGGGACCACCACCAGGTCCTTCTCTCCCTGCCGGACGACGGCGCGCCCGTCGGCGGCGGTCAGATCCCCCCAGTGCGCGTCCCCGTGCTTGGTGAACCCGATCGGGTTGACGGTGAGCTCGTCGATGGGGGCGACCTCCGCGACCGGGTCGGCGCTCTCGCGTACCGAGGCGACACCGCCGGGTGCGGCGATCCGCTCCCAGGCGTCGGTGGAGGTGGTGCGGCGGTCCAGGACCGGCACGGTCGCGTCGGTCCATCCCGGCGGGGTGTCGTCGCCCACCCGCAGGGCCAGATCCCCGACGGGGGTGACCCGGCGCAGCGGTACCGGTCCGGCCGGTTCGACGCCGTGGGCGCCGGTGTCGCCGGGGCGCCACAGGGCGGCCTCCGGGCCGGACAGGGCGGCCAGGGGCGCCACGGCGGGGCCGCGCCGTCGGCCGCGCGTCCCGGACCAGATCGCGTCCAGGACCTGCGGGGTCTCCACACCGTTGGGGAAGAACAGCTCGCACAGCCACCCGCGCCGGCCGACCCGGCGCACCCGCACCTCTTGGAGGTCGCGCCACTGGCCCATGCCGGGAGAGGCGGGCAGCGGCGGCTCCTGGTGGCCGGTGGTGTCCAGGATCGCGACGACGACCTGGACGGCGCGCGGCAGACCGGCGGCGGAGGTCAGGGACCGGTGCAGGTCGGTGGTGGTGGCGGCGACGACCGCCACCAGGCCCGCCTCCGGGCCGAGATCGCGTTCCCAGACGCCCTGGAGCTTCACAGGCTCTCCCAGGACGCGGGCGTCCAGGTCGACGATCGCGTCCGAGTCGGTGAGCGGCAGCCCGTCCAGATGGGCGCGGGCCCCGGTGCCGGTGTGGCAGAGCAGGGCGGTCTCGGTGCCCCGGCCGCGCAGGGCGTTCCGGAGGGCGGTGGTGATCATCCAGACCTCGTGGGTGTCGGTGCGGTGGTGCGGGAGGGCGGGAGGGGGCTCACGGCGCCTTGCGGGCGAACACGTGCGCCCCCTTCTCCGCGCTCTCCTCGGTACGGTGCAGTTCGGGGTGCTCGGCCAGCCACCGGTCGCCGACCGCGCGCTCCTCTTCGCGGTCGGCGTCGTCCAGGACGAAGACGACGTCCTCGGTGCAGTGCGAGAGCAGGCGCGGCAGCGCCGGGTACCGGGCGTGCAGCCCGGTGGCCTGGGGCGGGCCGTCCACGAAGACCAGGCCGACGTCCGTCAGGTCGGCCAGCGCGGCGAGGTCGTACCAGCGATCGGCGGTGCGTCGCTCCTCCCCGCCCACCACCACCGTATCCGTCTCGATCTCGGCGAACGGGGCGTGGCGGACCTCGACGATGTCGTCCAGCCCGTGCGAGGCGACCAGGGCGCGGCTCAGTTCGGCGTAGCGGGCGTCGTGTTCGAGGGCGATGAGCCGTCCGCCGCCGGTCCGGCGCAGCGCGTACCCCAGCCAGACGCTGGAGGCGCCGCTGCCGCACTCCACGACCGTCTCCGGGCGCAACCGCTCGATGTGGCGGACCAGGACCCGCAGGACGTCGGGGGAGGCGGCCCAGCCGCGCAGCGGCGGCATGAACGGGGCGGTGTCGAGGTGATCGCGCAGCTCGGTCCAGGCCACCTGCTGCTCGTAGTCGGCACGGCCCTGGACCTCGACGGCGCGGCGCATCTCACGGGTCGCCTTGGGCAGCGCGTGGTCGCCGATGCGGGCGACGCGCTCGCGGACCTCCTTCAGGGCCCGCGCCGTCTCCAGCCGGTCCTCCGCCACTGCCTGGGTGACCGTGCGGCCGTGCTCGCGCACGGAGGCCTCCAGCGCCCGGACCGAACGGCGCACCAGCAGCAGCCCCAGGCCCAGGCCGCAGACCAGGGCCCCGAGCAGGACCAGACCGGTGAGGGTGACCGCCTCCACGGGGGTGATCAGTCCCGTCACGACCAGGATCCCGGGGACCACCAGGGCGAGGACACCGACGACGACGGCGAGGGGGCGCGACAGGCGGCGCAGTGAACGCATGGGCGGGCATCTCCTGAGGGATCACGAGGCCGGTGTGGATGGGGAGGGTTCCAGACGCGCCCGACCGGACGGAGGCGGTCGAAGCGACGATGACACGAGCGGCCCACGCGACCAAGAGAACACCCCGTTCGCGAAGACGAAACCCGTGTGCCGGGCAATTCCCCCTTTGTTCATCCGAAGATCACCGCGGGCCGACCGACGCGCCCTCAAGAGTTCTCCGGATCGGGGACCCATCCCGTGGCCGTCACCAAGGTCTCCTCCATGGCCGGGATGAGCGTGCGGGCGTAGGTGGCGGTCATGTGGGAGTAGTCCCAGAACACCAGGATGTTGCCCACGACCGCGTCGCAGCGACCGTCGGGGCAGACGTGCCCGGTCAGGTCCACCAGGGTGACGTTGTCCGGGAGGTCCCCGGCCTCGTCCAGTACGACGGCCGGGTCGCGGTCGGCCTGCGCGTACACGGCGGGGCTGGTGCACTCCTCGACCGGTTCGCTCGCCACGCACTCGGCGCCGGCATAGGGGCGTCGGGGCAGGTCACGGATGCCGATCACGTCGATGCCGAGTGTGTCCAGCTCCCGCCAACGATCCACGAAACCGGAGGGGACGGTCTCCCCTTCGGCGCTGGAGCGGGTCGAGGAGGTGAGCACGGCGTCGGGACGCAGCAGTTCCAGTTCCGCCATGGCCCGGGCGTTCCACTCCTGGCATTCGGTGAACACCCGCCCCTGGGTGTGCGGGACGCCGGAGGCGAACTGACACCCGCTCTTGGTGAACGACACCAAACGCCAACCGTGTGTCTCGGCGACCGCCTGCACCGCCGGATACCAGTGCGCGGTGCGGGAGGCGCCGACCAGGGCCAGGGTGTGCTCGGCGTCCTCGGGGCCGGTCCGACAGATCTCGGGTTCCTCGACGTGGAGGTTCACGTGACAGCCCTGGAGGTGGTGATCGGACAGGTCGTCGCTGGCGTCGAGGGGGTCGGGGACCACCGGCAGGTCCGGCAGCACACCGGCCAGTTCGGGGCGGGTGACCAGGGCGGCCCCGGGGTAGTCGACGGGTTCGATGACCCGCTCGGTGCGTTCCCGACGTTGCTCGGCGATCCGGTCCGACCACTGCGAGCCGAGGACCAGGGGCGGGGCGAGCAGCAGCGCGGCCAGCGACGCCGACCAGGCCGGGAGCCAGGCGCGGCGCACCCGCAGGGTGATCCGCTCGGCGCCGCCCTCGACGATCCTCTTCGTCACCCAGGCCAGGACCAGGGACAGGCCCAGGACGGCGGCCCCGCCGAGCGGTGTGGCCAGGGGGCGGCCGGTGAGCTGGAGGTACACCACCAGGAGCGGCCAGTGCCAGAGGTAGAGCGCGTAGGACAGCCCGCCCAGCGCCATCAGCGGGCGGCGGGTGAGCAGCCGGTCGACGCCGAACCTGCTGCCGCTGTCCCCCGCCACGATGACGGCGACGGCGGCGAGGGTCGGCCACAGGGCGGCGTATCCGGGGAACAGCGAGGAGACCGGCAGGAGCACGCCGCACAGGACCAGGGCGACCAGTCCGACCCAGCCCAGGATCACCCGCACCGGCCGGGGCGGGGTGAGCCGGTGGACCACCAGGGCCAGGACGCCGCCCAGGGCGAACTCCCACAGGCGGGCTCCGGTGTCGAAGTAGGCCCAGGGCTGGTCGACGGCGGTGATCCACATGGAGTACGCCAGGGAGAGGACCAGGACCGCGCCGATCGTGACGAGCGCGGCATGCCGGATCCGGGACCGGCCCACCGCCAGGAGCACCGCGCCCAGCAGGAGCGGCCACAGCACGTAGAACTGCCCCTGGATGGACAGCGACCAGAAGTGCTGCACGGGACTGGGCGCGCCCTCCCTGGCCAGGTAGTCGACGGCGGCCCGGGCCAGTGCCCAGTTCTCGTGGTAGAGGGCAGCGGCGTAGACCTCG
The DNA here is from genome assembly GCF_028882275.1 of Nocardiopsis sp. N85. Taxonomy (GTDB): domain Bacteria; phylum Actinomycetota; class Actinomycetes; order Streptosporangiales; family Streptosporangiaceae; genus Nocardiopsis; species Nocardiopsis lambiniae. The sequence goes on along the minus strand of NZ_JARBUT010000001.1, from coordinate 295,261 downwards.
GAGATGACGTCCGGCCACCGCGAACGCGGGAGCCACAGGTACGTCATGGCCAGGATCGCCACCAGCACCACGCCGACGGCGGGTGTCAGCCGGCGCAGCAGCCGGGTCCAGAACCCGAGGACGTCGATACGCCCGTGCCGTTCCGCCGAGCGCACCAGGGAACCGGTGATGAGGAACCCGGTGAGCAGCAGGAAGACGTCCACACCGCCGGAGACCCGGCCGAACCAGATGTGATAGACGGCGACCAGCAGGACGGCGACGGCGCGCAGTCCTTCGATCTCCGGACGGAACCCGCTGCGTTCGGGAGTGGACATGGACGTGCCTCGGAGGTGTTCGGGAGGGATGGGGGGCCGGGAGACCGGCGTTGGATCATCGCCCCTCTCGGAGAACGAACGTTGAACCCCCCTCCAACACACGGCAACGGGCGCCCGGCGACACTGACCCACCCTCGCGAAGACCTCCGGTTCCCCGTCTCGGGAGGTTCACATCACACGCGCACCATCGACCGCGAAAAGGACACGGAGGGTGACCGGCCGTTTATTCCCTTCTCCCGGTGTCGGTGTCCTGACACGGGAAGCCCCGCCACACGGCTGATAGCTTGCTGCCTAGCGATCCCATCGCTGATAAGCACGACGAACCGCTTCATAGGAAAGGTGCGTCAGAGATGTCTGCGCCATACACGCTCCCCGAGCTGCCCTACGACTACGCGGCCCTGGAGCCGTGGATCTCGGGTCAGATCATGGAGCTGCACCACGACAAGCACCACGCCGCCTATGTCGCCGGTGCCAACTCGGCGCTGGAGCAGCTCGCCGAGGCCCGCGACAAGGGCGAATTCGGAACCGTGACCATGCTGGAGAAGAACCTCGCGTTCCACCTCGGCGGGCACGTCAACCACAGCGTCTTCTGGAAGAACCTGTCCGCCGACGGCGGCGACAAGCCCGAGGGCGAGCTGGGCGCCGCCATCGACGACCAGTTCGGCTCCTTCGACGCCTTCCGCGGTCAGTTCAACGCGGTCGCCGCGAGCCTCCAGGGTTCCGGCTGGGCCTTCCTGGCCTGGGACGCCCTCGGTCAGCGCCTGATCATCGAGCAGCTCTACGACCAGCAGGGCAACGCCGCGCTGAGCTCCGTGCCGCTGCTCATGCTGGACATGTGGGAGCACGCCTTCTACCTCCAGTACAAGAACGTGAAGGCCGACTACATCAAGGCGTTCTGGAACGTGGTCAACTGGGCCGACGTCCAGGAGCGCTTCGAGGCCGCCCGCAAGGTCCGGATCGGCTAGCAGGCCGAGAGGCACCTCGCGACACGCCGAAGGGCGGTGCCGTCCCTCCGGACGGCACCGCCCTCGTTCCGTCACCCACCGTCGCCCTCAGATCATCAGGGGGACCGGGGCGTCGATGGGGCCGTGCCGGTCGAGTTCGCGCCAGGCGCGGGACAGCCGCCAGACGATCTCCTCCCGTCCCTCGGCCTCGAAGGGCACGGGCAGCCGGAAGTACCGGTCGTGGTGTTCCTGGGGGGCGGCCGTCATCAACGTTCCGGGCACCAGTTCGAGCCCGTGGCAGAGCGCGACCTGGGCGTAGGCCCGGGAGCCGATGCCCGGCAGTTCGATCCACAGCGCGGCGCCGCCGTCGGGGCGCTTCCACCGCCAGTCGGGCAGATCGCGGCGGAGCAGCGCCTCCAGATGGTCCATCGCCTCGCTCAGGTGCGCGGAGCGCTCGCGGGAGAGCCGGTCGTAGTCGGCCAGAAGGCGCACGGCGACGACCTGGTCCAGTTGCGGGCCGGCCAGGTCGGCCAGGACCTTGCGGCGGCTGAGCCGCAGCGCCATCTCCGCCGGGGCGCGCAGCCAGCCGACGCGCAGGCCCGCCCAGGCCACCTTGGACAGTGAGTCGACGCTGATGATCTCCGCGCCCCGGGGTGCGAAGGCGGCCAGCGGCGCCGGTTCCCGGGGATGCCGGATACCGGTGTAGGCGGAGTCCTCCAGCACCGGCACCCCGTACCGGGCCGACAGCTCCCCCACTTCCCGGCGGCGTGCGACGGACATCATCGTGCCGGTGGGGTTGTGGTACGAGGGCATCGTGTAGACGAGGTGCGGCGCGTGCTCGTCGACGGCCCGGCGCAGCCGGTTGATGTCGATGCCCTGGTCGTCGAGCGGCACGGGCACGAACCGGGCGCCCTGGTCGCTCATGAGGTCCAGGCAGCCGGCGAACCCCGGGTCCTCCACCACGACGGGGGACCCCTTGCGCAGGTAGAGCTGGGCCACCAGGGAGATGGCCTGGTGTGCGCCGGTGGTCACGACGATCTGGTCCGCGGTCGTGGGCAGGTCCCGGGCCCGGTAGAAGTCGGCGATGGCCTCGCGCAGTTCGGGGAGGCCGCGGGGGTGGTAGGTGCCCTCGGCGAGCAGGGGGCCCAGGTCGTCCAGGCTCTCCCGGACGATCTCCGTGAACCCGGGGAGCGCCGGGGTGCTCATGCAGGAGGCGGAGATGAGGTCGGCCTCCTTCTGGATGAGGTTGCGGTACATGTACTGCCCGACCCCGTTCGTCGCCCAGCCGTCGGAGCGCACCGGGGCGACCTTGAGGCTGACCCGGGTGCCGCTGCCCTGACGGCTGTCGAAGACCCCCTCCGAGCGCAGCAGGTCGTAGGCGGACACCACCGTGGTCCGACTGACCCGCAGCGCCGCCGCCAGGATCCGTTCGGAGGGCAGCCGCTCCCCGGGTTCGAGGCTCCCCTCGTCGATGAGGGCCCGCAGTCCGTCGGCGAGCCGACGGTAGAGCGCCCCGCTCCCGACGGACCAGGTACCGAGGAGACCGACGAGGTCGTCCACCGTTCGAGAAGAGTCCATTTGTGCCTCCATTGGCTCTACACAGCCATCTTCTTCATGTCCATACTGACAGAAATGGACCTCTAAAGGGAGTCATCATGGCATACCAATCTTCTGTTCTCGTCGAATCCCGGCTCCTGCGCGGCAACGGCCTCGCCCCGCTCGTGAAGGGGATGCGGGCACTGGCCGAGTCCACCGAAGACCATCTGAGCGAAGTGGACTTCTCCATCTCGGAGAACGAGGTCCACATCGTCTCCCTGTGGCGGGACGCGGTCGCCCTGCGGGCCTTCGTCGAGGAGGCCCACTCCCTGTTGATCGCCCATCGCGAGCGGCACGGGGCCTTCCCGACGGTGGAGCGCACCCTGTGGTGGTCGGAGGGGACGCCCACCCCGGACGAGACCCGCGGGCGCGAAGAGCACCTGCGCGCCCACGGCCCCGGCAGCAGGGCCTTCACCCTCGCCTCCCCGGTCCCGGCCTGAAGCCGGCCAGGGCCCGCCGGGCCGTCTCCGCGAAGGCCTCCGGGTCCAGGCCGGCGCACCCCTCCGGCAGCGCCCCCACGACCGGGCCCGCGCCCATCCCGGGCAGGTCCTCCAGATTGCAGCGCATCGCCAGATCGGGCGCGTCCGGCCACGAACCGATGATCACGCCCGCCGAGAGCAACCCGCGCCCGTTCAGCGCCTCGGCGGTGAGCGCCACCTCGTTGAGCGTCCCCAGACCGGCCCGCGCCACGACGAGGACGGGGGCGCGCAGGAGGACCGCGACGTCGGCCAGGGTCTGCCCCTCACCGTTCAACCGCACCAACAGTCCGCCGGCACCCTCGACGAGGACGAGGTCGTGGGTGTTCTCCAGGGAACGGGCGGCGTCGGCGACCTTCTCGGCGCGCACCTCCGGAAGGCCCGAGCGGGCGGCCGCCGTGGCGGGGGCCAGCGGGTCGGGGTAGCGCGCCAGTTCCACCGAGGTCACCGTGGGGACCAGCGCGGCGATCGTCTCGACGTCCCCGGCCTCGGTCTCCCCCACCCCGGTCTGGGCGGGTTTGACCACCGCGACCCGGCCGTCGAAGGCCGCCGCGACGGCGGCGGTCACCATGGTCTTGCCCACGCCGGTCCCGGTACCGGTCACCACCAGGATCATCGGGACGCCTCCGCGGCCGCGACCATCCCCGCCGCGACGGTGGCGATGTCGTCGTCGGTGCACACGTACGGCGGCATGGTGTAGACGAGGTTCCGGAACGGCCGCAACCAGACCCCCGCGTCCAGGGCGGCGCGCGTGGCCTCGCGCATCCGCACGGGTCCGTCCAGTTCGATCACCCCGATGGCGCCGCGCACCCGTGTCCCGGGGACGCCGGCGAGCCCTTCGGTGAGCCCTCGCTCGATCCGGGCGATGTCGGACCGCCAGTCCGACTCCATCAGCAGCCGCACCGAGGCGACCGCGACGGCGCAGGCCAGCGGGTTGGCCATGAACGTGGGACCGTGCGCCAGGACCGGCACCTCCCCCCGGGCGATCCCGTCGGTGACCCGTTCCCCGCACAGCACGGCGGCCAGGGTGAGGTACCCGCCGGTCAGCGCCTTGCCCAGGCACATGATGTCGGGGGCCGTCCCGGCGGCGTCGGCGGCGAACAGGGATCCGGTGCGCCCGAATCCGGTGGCGATCTCGTCGAAGACCAACAGGACGCCGTACTCGTCGGCGATGCGCCGCAGCTCCTTCAGGTGGCGGGGGTCGTGGAAGCGCATGCCGCCGGCGCCCTGGACCAGGGGCTCGACGATGATCCCGGCGAGTTCGCGGGCGTGCCGGGCCACCAGGGACTCCAGTGCGGCCGTGTGGTCGGGGTCGTACTCCTCCGGCGGCGCGGGCGCGAAGACCTGCGCGGGCAGCACGTCGCCCCACAGGGCGTGCATGCCGCCCTCCGGGTCGCAGACGCTCATCGCGTGGAAGGTGTCCCCGTGGTAACCGCCGCGCCAGGTGAGGAACCGGCTCCGGCCCGCCTCGCCCCGGGAGCGGTGGTACTGGAGGCACATCTTCATCGCCACCTCGACGGCGACGGAACCGGAGTCGGCCAGGAAGACGTGGCGCAGGGGTTCGGGGGTGATCTCCACCAGCAGCGCGGCCAGCTCCGCCGCCGGGCCGTGGGTGAGTCCGCCGAACATCACGTGGCTGAAGGTGTCGGCCTGCGCGTGCAGCGCGGCGTCCAGGACCGGGTGCCGGTACCCGTGGATCGCCGACCACCAGGAGGACATGCCGTCGACGACGTCGAACCCCCGTTCCCCGTCCGACAGGTGCAGGCGGCTTCCCCCCGCCCCGGTGACGACCAGGGGCGGCTCGCCCGCGGGGAGGGTCGAGTAGGGGTGCCACAGGTGTGCGCGATCGACGGAACGTATCCACTCAGGCGTCATGTGGACCCATTGTCCACTCGGCGCGGCCGGACCGGAGCCGTACGGTCCTACCAGGATTCGAGGTGGAACTTTGTGGGCTTCCACCGGTGACGCGCGGACCCCGGACCGGGCAGAGTCGGTTACGCCTCCCTGGCACGAGGACCGGGCCGCCCCAGCGGGATTGGCCGCCGCTGGGTCGGTCCCTTCGTGCGCCGACACCGCGGCGGGTCGGGCGTCGGACCGGGCCGTCTCCCCGGTCCCCTTCGCCCCGCGCACGGGGAGCGCCGTCGAGCGCCCGGGCCCCGAGCGCCTCTCCGCCGCCGCGCGGCGTCCCCCCACACCACGAAAGGCCCTGTGGCACGATCCCCCTCGGAGTACGCGACTCCCCCTTCCGCGAAGGAGCATCCGCCATGGACGGCCAGGCACTCACCCCGCCCCGACGCCCCTGGACCCTGCGGTCCGCCCGCACGGACTCCCGGCGGTCCCCCGGTGTCGGCGCGCCGACCGCGCACCCCTTCTCCTGGTTGTCGCACGCCTCCGCCGCGCGGGCCCGGGCGGGACTGACCCGCCGTGTCACGCCCCGGGCCGCCACCGAACACGTGCTGGACCTGGCCGGCAACGACTATCTGGGGTTGCTGCGCCACCCCCGTGTGGCGGAGGCCGCCGAGGCGGCGATCCGACGCTGGGGCACCGGCGCCGGCGGGTCGCGCCTGGTCACCGGCGACACCGAACTCCATCACGAGCTCGAACGGGAGCTGGCCGACCACCTCGGCACCGAGTCGGCCCTGGTCTTCTCCTCCGGGTACACCGCCAACCTCGCGATGGTCACCGCCCTGACCGCCCCGTTCCCGCAGGCGGGTCCGACCGCGTCGTCCCCACTGCTGGTGTGCGACCGCCACAACCACGCGTCGCTGATCGACGCCACCCGGCTGGCCCGGGCGGCGGGGGCCCGGGTGGCCCTGTTCGAGCACGCCGACCCGGTCTCGGCGGCACGGGCGTTGGAGGGGCGCGCGGACGATCGGGCGGCCCGGACCCTGGTGGTCAGCGACACCGTCTTCTCCGTGGACGGCGATCTCACCGACCTCGGGGCGCTGCACCGCGCGGCCCGGGCGGCCGGCGGCGCCCTGCTGCTCGACGACGCCCACGGGCTCGGTGTCGTCGGACCGGGCGGCCGGGGCGCGCTGTCCGCGGCCGGGCTGCTCCCGGCCCCCGACGACGTGGTCGTCTCGGTCACCCTCTCCAAGGCGCTCGCCGCTCAGGGCGGTGCCGTCGCGGGTCCGGCCCGGGTCGTCCGGCACCTGGTGGAGACCGCCCGCACGTTCATCTTCGACACCGGGTTGGCCCCTGCGTCGGCGGCGGCCGCCCTCGCCGCGCTGCGCGTCCTGCGCGCCGAGCCCGAACGCGCCGAGGCGGTGCGCGCCCACGCCCGCCGTCTCCATGACGAGCTGAGCGAACGGGGATGCGAGGTCACCGCCCCCGACGCCGCCGTGGTGTCGGTGACGGCCCCCTCCCCGGAGGCGGCGGTGCGCTGGCGGGCCGCCTGTCTGAGGGCCGGGGTGCGGGTGGGCTGCTTCCGTCCCCCGTCGGTTCCCGACGGCCGTTCCCGCCTGCGGTTGACGGCACGGGCGACGCTCACCGAAGCCGAGGTCCGCCGGGCGGTGGACGTCATCGTCGCACATCTCCCCGGGTAACCTTCGGAGGGGACAGAAGGACCGTCCGCGACAAAGGAGGCGGTGACCGCAGTGCCGGGCCGTGACGACGCATCGGGTACCCCCGAACAGAACCCGAACGCCGACGACGCGGCGAAGACCCCTCCCGAGGACACCGCTCCCCCCGGGTCTCCCGACGCTTCCGGCCCCGAGGCCCCCGCCGGGACCGGCGCCACCGTGGCCGGAGCGGTGGCGACGCCGCGCCGCCGCGGCCGCTTGCGCACCCGGATCGGCGTGGGCGTGGCCCTGGTGCTGGTCGTCTCCCTCATCGTCATGTTGACCGTGCCCGCCGGCCGGGACGCGCTGCGCTTCCTGTGGTGCGGGGTCACGGGCGGGATCTGCCCCAGCACCGAGCTCCCCCCGATCGCCGAGGAGGAGGAGACCGACTGGCGGACGCGGGTGGCCCCCGAGGAGGGCGCCGTGTGGGGCAACTACGTGTCCCTGGGCGACTCCTACTCCTCCGGTGACGGCGCCGGCGACTACGCCCCCGAGACCGCCGTGGCCGGCGGTTGCTGGCGGTCGGCCAACGCCTACGCCCACCTCATCGAGGAGGAGTTCGACTTCGCCGGCGCGCTGGCCTTCTACGCGTGCAGCAGCCACAAGGGGTCCGCCATGCTCTCCGAGCTGGGCACCCCCGACTCCCAGATCGAGCGGGTCACCGAGCACACCTCCCTGGTGACGCTCGGGATCGGCGGCAACGACCTGGGCTTCATCCCCGTCCTGCGCACCTGCATCGTGCGCATGCCCCTCCTGGAGAGCAGTGTCTGCACCGCCCAGGAGGAGGACATCGCCGAGCGGATGGACAAGTTCGAGGAGACCCTGAGCACCGTCGTCGGGGAGATCCGGAGCCGGGCCCCGGACGCGCGGATCCTGGTGCTGGGCTATCCGCGACTGTTCCCGGAGGAGCCGCCGGGCATGTACTACACGCTGACCGTCAAGGACCAGCTCTGGCTCAACGGGATCGCCGAGCGGTTCAACACCCGTATCCGTGACGTGGTCTACCGTGCCGACGGCGGGATCTACGGCACTCGGGAGGCGGGCAGCGTGGAGTACGTCAACACCTTCTCCGCGTTCAGCGGCCACGAGGTCAGCGCCGAGGACGCCTGGTTGAACGGGATCGTGCTCGGCCAGTTCGGTGAGGGCCTGAAGGTGGACCGGGCGACCTTCCACCCCACCGCTCAGGGACAGCGGTCGCTCGCCGAGCGGGTGCGCCTTCAGATCATGGAGGGCCCCGAACGCGTCCTGTACGTGTCGCGGGAGACCCTGGCCCGGGTGGACGAGTCGCTGCTGCACACCGAGCTGGGCGGTCCGCTGGACCCGGTGCACCGGCCCTCGGAGGAACCCTCCGAGGACCCCTCCGAGTCGGTGGTCGACGAGGCCGGCGGTTCCTGACCGCCCTCGACACCGCCGGCGGGCGTCCGCCCCGGTCCCCCGGGGCGGACGCCCGCCGTTCGCGGCGTGGTCAGCGCCCGGCCCTGAGGTCCTCCAGGACCTCGGCGAACCGGTCCAGACCCCAGTTGAGGTCCTCCTCGCTGATCACCAGCGGCGGCGACATGCGCACCGTCGAGCCGTGGGTGTCCTTGACCAGGACGCCCTTCTTCGCGAGCCGCTCGCACATCTCCTTGCCCGAGGCCAGGGCGGGGTCGACGTCGACCCCGGCCCACAGCCCGATGCTCCGAGCGGCGACCACCCCGTTGCCGACGAACCCGTCGAGGCGGCGGGTGAGCACCTCGCCCAGTTTGCGGGCGTTCTCCAGGTAGGGGCCCTCGGTCAGCATCCGGACGACCGTGTGGCCCACCGCGCCGGCGAGCGGGTTGCCGCCGAAGGTGCTCCCGTGCTGGCCCGGCCGGATCACGCCGAGCACGTCCTCGTCGGCCACCATCGCCGACACCGGGAGGATGCCGCCGCCGAGGGCCTTGCCGAACAGGTAGGCGTCGGGGACGACCCCGCTGTGCTCGCAGGCCCTGATGGTGCCGGTGCGGCCGAGGCCGGACTGGACCTCGTCGGCGATGAACAGGACCCGGTTGGCGTCGCAGATCTCCCGCACCCGCGGCAGGTAGTCCCGCGAGGGCACGATGACCCCGGCCTCGCCCTGGACGGGTTCGATGAGGACGGCGACCGTGGTGTGGTCGATGGCCGCCTCGATGGCCGCGGCGTCGCCGTAGGGCACCGAGCGGAACCCGGGCGTGTAGGGACCGAATCCGGTACGCGCCTCGGAGTCCGAGGAGAAGGAGATGATCGTGGTGGTGCGCCCGTGGAAGTTGGCGCCGGCCACGACGATGGTGGCCTCGTTCTCGGCCACGCCCTTGACCTCGTAGCCCCACTTGCGGGCGACCTTGATGCCGGTCTCGACCGCCTCGGCGCCGGTGTTCATCGGCAGGACCTTCTCCTTGCCGACCATCCCGGCGAGGGCGTCGACCCAGGGGCCGAAACGATCGTTGTGGAAGGCGCGGCTGGTGAGTGTCACCCGGTCGATCTGGCGGTGGGCCGCGGCCAGCAGGTCGGGGTTGTGGTGGCCGAAGTTCATGGCCGAGTATCCGGCCAGACAGTCCAGGTAGCGTTCGCCCTCCACGTCCGTCACCCAGGCCCCGCGGCCCTCGGCGATGACGACGGGCAGGGGCGCGTAGTTGTGCGCGGAGTGCTTCCGCGCCAGGGCGATGTGGTCCGCGCTGGAGAGCGCGGGGGTCTCGTCTTCGGGAAGTGTTGCTCCGCCGGGGTTCCCGGCGGTGTTCCGCTGCCCCAGGTTCTGGGTGTTGCTCATCCAACCGCTCCGATCACCATTGACCGATGTCAGACACTAGATACCCACCGAAGGGGCCCGGTAGAGCCCCGGCGGAGAGTCCCCAAGAGTTGAGCAGATGATCCGGTGAGCCCACAAGGGGGTGGCGGCGGTATCCGTGATGTGCCGACGAACGGCGGCGCCCCTCCGAGGAACTTTCACCGGATCAGCCACAGTGAGGCACGTCACGCGACGGGCCCGCGGGGGTCGACCCGTTCCCCGTGCACGGACATGCGCCCCCGTCACCGTCGCTGTTCGAACCGCCGATCGAACACCCGGGGCGGGCAGGCGGCGCGACACCGCGCGAGCGGAGGGAAGCGGGAGGCCGTCGTCGGGGCGCACGACTCCCGTTGTGGTGACCGACACGGACCCTCCGGACGGAAACGTCCGGGATGTCGGCATCCGACCACGGAATCAGCAACGGTGAGGTGTGTCACAAGCGCACGATCGGGCCCGGAATCCGGGTGCCACATCCACCCCGGACAGCCCGTGGAACAGGGCCGTCCGCGCGCTGTGACCGGGCCCGTGAGGTCGGGTGACGCGGTCCACAGCCCCACCGGCGGTCGGTCGGCCCCCCGACGGGTACGGTCGGCTCACAAGCCACCGACGCGCCGACCGGATCCGGTCGGCGTCGGCGTTCCGCCGCGAGCCCCGGGCCGTGGACGGTGCGCCCGTACCCACCGCCGAGGGAGGCAGACCGTGCGTTCAGTGCCCCTGGGGTCCACCGCACCGGAGACCGCCGCGCGCCCCGCGACGGCCGACCCGGACACCGCCTTCTCCCTGTCCCTCCTGTTCGACGCGGTCGCCGAGGCGGTTCCGGACCGGATCGCGCTGGTCGCCGGAGCACGGGTCCTCTCCTACGCCGGATTGCGCGAACGCGCGGACCGGTTGGCCCGGCACCTGGTGGCGGCGGGGATCGGCCGCGGCGAGCACGTGGCGATCCTGTCCTTCAACCGGGCCGAGTGGGTGGAGACCTTCCTGGGGGTGCTGCGCGCGGGCGCGGTGCCCGTCAACGTCAACTACCGCTATGTGGCGGGCGAACTGCGCCACGTCCTGGCCGACTCGCACACGGTGGCGCTGGTGGCCGAGGAGTCCCTGGCCGCGACCGTGGCCGTGGTGCGTTCCGACCTGCCGCGCCTGCGGCACACGGTGCTGCTGTCGGACGGGGCGGATCCGAACGACCGCGCGGCGGTGCGCGCCGCGTTCCCCGACGCGGTGGACTACGAGATCGCGCTGTCCGACGCTCCGGTCGGGACGGCGCTGCCGCCGACCTCGGGCACGGACCACTACCTGCTGTACACGGGCGGCACCACCGGCTACCCCAAGGGGGTCCTGTGGCGGCAGGCCGACATCTTCCGAGCGGCGATCGAGCGCCGCTCCCCCGGCGCCGCGCGCGCCCGCTCCCCGAAGGACGTGGCGGAGCGGGCCCGGTCGTGCTTCCCCCAGCGCATGTTGGTGCTGGGCCCGTTGATGCACGCCGCCGGCCAGTGGAACGCGTTGAGCATGCTGCTGTGCGGCAAGCGGGTGGTGCTGTCGACCGACCGCAGTTTCCAGGCCGAGCGGGTCGTCTCGCTGGCCCACCGGGAGGGCGTGCACACGCTCCAGGTGGTGGGCGACGCGATGGCCCGCCCGCTGGCGCGGCACCTGCTCACCGAGCCGGACCTGTGCCCGGAACTCTCGGCGGTGCGTTCGGGCGGGACGCCGCTCACCCCGCCGGTGCGCGGGCTGTGGCGGGCCTGGCGCGAGGACATCGCCCTGGCCGACTCCTACGGGGGCTCGGAGACGGGGGTGTGCGGTTCGGCGACCGCCGGTGACGGGGAGGGCTCGGCGGAACCGTTGACCGGGTCTCCCGACGGGCGCAGTTTCACCATGGGCGGCAGCATCGCCGTGCTGGACGAGCGGTTGTGTCCGCTGCCGCCGGGGTCCGCCGTGATCGGCCGGATCGCGCGCACCGGACGGATCCCGTTGGGGTACTACAACGATCCGATCGCCACGGCGCGCACGTTCCCGACCGATGACCTGGGACGGCGCTGGGCCCTGTCCGGGGACTTCGGCACCCGGGCCCGGGACGGGGCGATCGTGCTGCTCGGCCGGGGCAGCGTCGTCATCAACACGGCGGGCGAGAAGGTGTACCCGGAAGAGGTCGAGGCGGCGCTGAAGGCGCACCCCTCCGTGGAGGACGCCATCGTGGTGCCCGCTCCGGACGAACGGCTGGGGCAGCGGGTCACCGCGCTGGTCTCCCTCGCGGAGGGGGCGGAACCCGACGAGGCGGGTCTGCTCGTGTTCTGCCGGGTGCGCCTGGCGGGGTTCAAGGTGCCGAGGACGGTGCACTTCGTCGATCGGGTGCGCCGCACGGCCGTCGGCAAGCAGGATTACCGATGGGCGTCGTCGGTGGTCCGGGACGGGGCCTGACGAAGTCGAGGGCCCCTTCGCGGTGTCCCGCGCCCGTGATCTCGTACATCCGTGCGCGCCACAGCGGGGATCCACGTTTCGGTTATCAGACCAATGTGCTCATGACGAGCCGGAACATCGACATCGGACGCGTGAAGGCCGTATCCACGTGCCCGTACGGCACTAGACTGGCATCGCCGCCTCCAGAGCCCCCTCCCCCGGGGAGCGAACGGACCGCGACCCCGATACGGGGTGCGGGATCACACGTCAGTGAGCGGCGGAAACCCCCTCTCTCTCCCGGACCCCTCGTCCATGGGGTCCGGCGGTATCGATGTCAGAACGGAGAACGGCGCCCCTCACCCCCACCGGACCGGGGCCGCGCCCAACGATCAGATGGCCAGAACAGCAGGCTCTTACCTCTTCAACATGGTGCGCGGAGGCGCGGTCGGCGCTTCGGAGGCGCTCCCGGGCATCAGCGGCGGCACGGTCGCCCTGATCGTCGGACTGTACGACAAGCTGATCGGCGGGGCCGGTCACCTGGTCAGCGGTATCAAGCGCTACGTCACCGACGTCCCGCGCGGCCGGGGACCGGAGCGTGCCAGGGCGCAGTTCCGGATGGTCGACTGGAGCGTGCTGATCCCCGCCCTCATCGGCATGGCCGTCTTCCTCGTCGGCGCCGCGATCGTCCTCGCCCCCCTCGTGGAGGCCTACCCGCAGTACGCCTACGCGATCTTCTTCGGCCTGGTGCTGGCCTGCCTGTGGATCCCCTACACGGGTTCGGGCAGCGCGTGGCGCCCCTGGCACTACCTCGTCGCGCTCGTCTTCGCCGCCGGGGCCTTCCTCATCACCGGCCTGCCGGGGGCGAACCTGCCCACCCACCCCGTGGTGGTCTTCTTCGCAGCCGCGATCGCGATCTGCGCCCTGGTCCTGCCCGGGATCTCCGGTTCCTTCCTTCTGCTCACGATGGGCCTGTACGAGCCCACGATGAACGCGGTGCGCGACGTGGACCTCGTCTACCTGGGTGTCTTCGCCCTGGGCGCCCTCACCGGCCTGTCCCTGTTCGTCAAGGTGCTCCAGTACCTGCTGGAGAACTTCCACCACATGACCCTGGTCGTCCTGACGGGTCTCATGGCCGGGTCGCTGCGCGCGCTGTGGCCCTGGCAGAACGAGGACCGCGCCTTCGTGACGCCGACCGAGGTCCCGGTCACCGTCGCCCTCATGGTGCTCGGCTTCGCCGTGGTGGTGGCCGCCATCGTCTGGGAGCGGCACAAGCTCGCCCGCGAAGCCGCCGACGCCAGGCCCGGATCCGTCTCCGTCTGAGACCCGGCGGGACCCGCGGGGTCCCGCCGACCGAGACCGGAAAGCACGGAAGCACCCTTGTCGAACCTCACCATCCGGGCCACGGGCCCGGTCGATGCCATCGATCCCGCCCACGAATACGAAGGGTTCATCGGCTGGGTCCTGAACCTCATGGTCACGCTGGGCGAGCCCGGTGTGGGCATCGCCCTGTTCATCGAGACCTTCTTCCCCCCGATGCCCAGTGAGGCCGTCCTGCCCGGCGCGGGCTTCCTCGCCTACGACGGTCAGATGAACGTCTGGCTGGCCATCATGTGGGCCACCATCGGCTGTCTGGTCGGCGCGTGGGGCTTCTACGCCCTGGGCGCCCTGCTCGGCCGTGAGCGTACGGCCCGACTGGTCGAGAAGACCCCGCTGCTGGAGATCGAGGACTTCCACAAGGCCGAGCGGTTCTTCCTGCGCTTCGGTGGTCTGGCCGTGCTGCTGGGCAGGTGCGTACCCCTGGTCCGCAGCTTCATCTCCGTCCCGGCCGGCATCGAGCGGATGCCACTGCTGAAGTTCTCCGTCTACACCGTCATCGGATCGGCCGTGTGGAACTCCCTCTGGATCGGTCTCGGCTTCGCCTTCGGTCCGGCCATCAAACCGGTCCTGGTCCAGTGGAGCGGCCTGATCAGCAACCTCGTGCTGGTCGTCATCGCCCTACTGCTGTTGTGGTTCGTGGTCGTCCGGGTGCGTAAGATCCTCAAGGCGCGCGCCGGGAACACCCCGGCCGCGTGACGTCCCGGCGGCGACCCGCCGCCACTCCACAACGTCGCGAAGGCGACAGCACACCCGGGGGCCACGGGCCCCGAGGCGCGGGGTGCCGGGACGCGACCACCGGTCGCGTCCCGGCTGAGAGCACACCCGTCGAACCTGCCCTAGTTCGTACTAGCGAAGGAACGCCATCATGAGCGCGTACAACATCGTGTCCATCGCCGGCAGCGACCCCAGCGGGGGCGCCGGGATCCAGGCCGACCTCAAGGCCTTCTCCGCCCACGGGACCTTCGGGATGAGCGTGGTCACCGCGCTGACCGCCCAGTCCACGCGCGGCGTCACCGGGGTCCACCCCGTCCCGGCCGACTTCGTCGTCCGGCAGATGGACACGCTCTTCTCCGACGCGACCGTGCACGCGGTCAAGATCGGCATGCTCGGTACCGCCGAGGTCACCAAGGCCGTCGCCGGGGCGATCGACCGGCACGGTCTGCGCGGCGTCGTGGTGGACCCGGTGATGGTGGCCAAGAGCGGTGACCGGCTGCTGGAGACCTCGGCGATCGAGGCGCTGCGCACCGAACTACTGCCCCGGGCCGACCTCATCACCCCGAACCTGCCCGAGGCCGCCGACCTCTTGGACGAGCCGGAGGCCACCGACCCGGCGGGCATGCGCGACCAGGCCCGTCGGCTCCTGGAGATGGGACCGCGCCGGGTCCTGCTCAAGGGGGGCCACCTGACCGGCGGGGAGAGCGTGGACGTCCTGGTCTCCCGGGACGCCGACCCCCGGGAGTTCTCCGCGCCCCGGGTGGCCACCCGCAACACCCACGGCACCGGCTGCACCCTGTCCGCGTCCATCGCCGCGCTGCTGCCGCAGCGGCCGGACGCCGCCACCGCCGTGGCCGACGCCAAGGCCTACCTCACCGAGGCCCTGCGCCGCGCAGACGAGATCGACGCGGGCCACGGCCAGGGCCCGGTGCACCACTTCCACGCCTGGTGGTGATCCGCGAGTACGGGAAAGGGGGACCGGCGCCGGGCCGGTCCCCCTTCGCGTTCTCTCAGGCCGTCGGGGCCGCTACCCCTTGACGTCGTCCATCACCGCGTCGGGATCACGCCAGTTCGGGTGGTCGAAGAACTTCCTGGTCTCCGACACGATGAGCGGGGAGAGCACCAGCAGACCCACCAGGTTGGGCAGCGCCATCAGGCCGTTGGCGATGTCGCTGAACAGCCACACCGAGTCCAGGCTGGCGACCGAGCCGATGAAGATGACGATGATGAAGAGGATCCGGTAGGGCAGCACGAGCTTGCGACCCGCCAGGAACTCGACGCACCGGTCACCGTAGTAGGACCAGCCGAGCAGGGTGGTGAAGGCGAACACCGCGACGGAGACCGCCACGATGACGGCGCCCGCCGGGGCCAGCCCGGGGCTGAGGGCGCCCAGGCCCTCGGTCATCGCCTGGCTGGTCAGCAGCGAGCCGTCCGCCGAGTTCTCGCCCTGCCAGACACCGGTGGTGATGATGACCAGGCAGGTCATGGTGACCACGATGATGGTGTCGATGAAGGTCTGGGTCATGGAGACCATGGCCTGGCGCACCGGCTGCCTGGTCTTGGCGGCGGCGGCCGCGATGCCACCGGTGCCCAGACCCGACTCGTTGGAGAAGATGCCGCGCGCGAACCCCATCTGGATGGCGATCAGCATCGTGGAGCCCGCGAAACCGCCGGCCGCGGCGGTGCCGGTGAAGGCGTCGGTGACCACGAGCTGGAACGCCGGCAGGATCTGCGCCCAGTTGGCCGCGAGCACCACCAGGCAGATGCCCACGTAGCAGATGATCATGATCGGGACGAGAGCGGAGGCGACCCGGCCGATGCTCTTGATGCCCCCGAGGATGACCGCTCCGGCCAGCAGCATCAGGACCAGGCCGATGATCCAGGTGTCGACACCGGTCACGCTGTTCACCTGCTGGGCGACGGTGTTGGCCTGGCTGCCGTTGCCGATACCGAAGGCGGCGATGGCGCCGAAGACCGCGAAGAGCACACCGAGTGTGGCGCCGAAGCCGCCGCCGATCCCGTACTTGAGGTAGTACATCGGACCGCCGCTCTGCTCGCCCTTGGCGTCGGTGCGGCGGAACTTCACACCCAGCAGGGCCTCGCTGTACTTGGTGGCCATGCCGAGGAAGCCGACGACCCACATCCAGAAGAGCGCGCCCGGACCGCCGATGCCGATGGCGAGCGCGGCACCGGCGATGTTGCCGACACCGACGGTGGCGGCGAGCGCGGTGCTCAGGGCCTGGTAGTGGGAGATGTCGCCTTGTACGGAATCGTCTTCCTTGCGCCGGATCAGCGCGAGCCACAGGGCGTGGGGAAGGCGGAGGAGCTGGAGCAGGTTCAGACGGATGGTGAGGAAAAGGCCGACGGCGAACAGCAGCGGAATGAGGACGAAGGGTCCCCAGATGATGCCGCTGATGAGGCCGGCCATTTCAAGGAGCTGGTCCACGGGGGATCTCCCTGTCGGTCAAGTGGATGGGGTCGAGGTCACCGCTGTGTCGGTGCGGGAGGTCGGTTCCCTCGTTGGCGTGTCGGCACTGGTGAGCGCCTTGCGTTATCGGCAAAGAATTGCAGCGACGCGTAACGAACGCATCACATGACTTCGACATGCGGGTCTCTTCGGGAACCGGAGCGGACACCGGTACGTTCTTCGGCCGCTCAGCGTGTCACGTGTCACCTTCCTCGCGGCCGCCACGGCTCAGGGCGAGTTCGCTCAGGACCCGCGCGGCCCGTTCCGGGTCGGCCCCGCGACCGACCGCGACTCCGAGCAGGAAGGTGGTGAGCGGCGCCGCCGGGCGGGCGATGGAGTGCGCGGCGTCCCTTGCCAGGTCGAGGATGCGTTCCACGTCCTCTTTGTTCAACGGTTCGCTCTCGGCGAGCCCGAGTTCGACGCGGACCGTCTCGGCCCATTCCACGAGGGTCACCGTTCAACTCCCTAGAGCAATGATTCGATCACGTGATGCGATCTTAGCCACCGTGAGGTCATCTCGGCGCAACCCCTGGTCGGGTGCGTCGTCCACGAGCGGTCACCGTCCGCTCGGTGAACCCACGCCCGCGCGTCGCGCCCGGTTCCCCCCGTCCCTCATCCGGGTTCACCGGGCGCGCCTAGCGTCGGAGACGGCCGTTCCCCCCGGCGTTGGGAGCAATGCGCATGTCCCCGATCGACACCCACCGCGACCGCATCCCGGTCCCCTCCCCCGCCGACGCGCACCGACCTCTGCGCGTGGCGATCGTGACCGAGTCCTTCCTCCCCCAGGTCAACGGGGTGACCAACTCCGTGTGCCGGGTCGCCGACATGCTGGCGGCCCAAGGGCACCGGGCGCTGATCCTGGCCCCGGGACACGACGGTCCCACCCACCAGTCGGGATTCCCGGTGGTCCGGACGCCCTCGATCCCCCTGCCCGGGTATCGCGGCTTCTCCCTGGGTCTGCCCGCCCGGCGCACCCTGACCACGGCGATCCGGTCGTTCTCGCCGGACGTGATCCACCTGGCCTCCCCCGCCCTCATGGGCGTGGCGACGGTGGAGGCCGCCCGCCGCTGGGCACTGCCGACGGTGGCGGTGTTCCAGACCGACCTGCCCGGTTTCGCCCGGCGGTACGGGCTGCCGGGCACCGAGCACATCTGGACCGCGCTGCGCCGCGTCCACGCCGCGGTGGACCGCACCCTGGTGCCCTCCTCCGCGACGATGGAGGCCCTGTCGGCGCGGGGGTTCCCCCGGCTGGACCTGTGGCGGCGCGGGGTCGACGTCCGGCGCTTCCACCCCGACCACCGCGACGAGGAACTGCGCCGACGGTTGGCCCCGAACGGGGAGGCGATCGTGGGCTACGTCGGCCGGTTGGCCAAGGACAAGCGCGTCGACCTGCTCGAACACGTGCTGAAGCTGCGCGGTGTGAAGGTGGTCGTCGTCGGGGACGGGCCGGAGCTGCCCCGGCTGCGGCGCCGGCTGCGCGGCGCGATCTTCACCGGTCAGCGCACCGGCGCAGACCTGTCCCGGCTGTACGCCTCCCTGGACCTGTTCGTGCACACCGGAGCGGACGAGACGTTCTGCCAGGCGGTCCAGGAGGCGCTGGCCTCGGGGGTGCCGGTGGTGGCGCCGGCCGCGGGCGGTCCGCTGGACCTGGTCGAGCACGAGGGCAACGGACTGTTGTACGCCCCGGACTCGGTGCGCGAGCTGCGGGTGGCGGTGGGCCGACTGGCGCACAACCGCTCGGTGCGCGAGACCCTGGCGGCCCGCGCCCGGGCGTCGGTGGAGCACCGCACCTGGGAGGCGGTGGGCGAGGAGCTCATCGGCCACTATCGCTCGGTCCTGGCCTCCAGCCGCGAACTCGCGGAGAAGAACAGTGCCGCGGGCGTCCGTTGAAGGCCCGGCGAGGCCGGTGAGGACGGCGGAGGACACCGGGCGGACCGGTGCCGACGCCGGGCGGGGGGGAAGGGGAGCCCTTCCCCGGGGACGTCCTCCCGGGCAGGGCTCCCCGGTCTTCGCTCAGCGCACGGACGTCGGTACCGTGACCCGCGTGCGGAGCACCGGCGCGCCCACCGGTCCGGCGAGCAGCGTGCCGAGCACCTCCCCCAATCGGTCCAGGTGCGCGCGGATCCAGGGCAGCGCCAGTGGGTCGGTGGCGGCCAGGGCGGCGTAACGCCGCTCCTCGGTGTCGCCGTACAGCAGGCTGGTGGCGACCCGCATGCGCAGGGCCTCGGGTCCCTCCCCGAACTCGACGGCGGGCAGCACGCCCATCCCGAAACGGTCGAGCAGCAGCCCGGTGAGCCCGGGACCGGTGGTGACGCCGTGCAGCTCGGTCAGCCGTTCGCGCAGCGGCTCGAAGTCGGGGTAGAGGTAGAAGGCGGCACGCGGCGGGACGACGGCGGCCCCGGCCCGCGCGAACACGTCGGTGACGGCGCGGGCGACGATGCCGTGCAGGCGGCGGCTGCGGTCGACGTGGTCCACCAGTTCGGCGGGTTCGGTGAAGGCGTGGGCGGCGGCCTCCTGGACCGGGGCGGCCGGGCTCGACCAGATCTCGCTGGCCACCCCGAGGAGTCCGCCGCGCAGGCGGCGCCCGATCTCGGAGTCGGGCAGGCGCAGGACGCCGATCCGCCAGCCTCCCAGCGCCAGGTTCTTGCTCAGTCCGGTGGAGATGACGGTGCGTTCGGGGGCGAATTCGGCCGGGCTGTGCACCTCGACGGGCTCGGCCTCGGGGTCCTCCGGGTGGACGAGGTCGCGGTAGATCTCGTCGGAGATGACGATCAGGTCGAGTTCGCGGGCGACCTCGGCCAGACGACGCACCGTCGCGCGGGTGGCGACCGTCCCGGTGGGGTTGTCGGGCAGGGTCGCGATGACGGCGTTGACGGTGCGTCCGGCCTCGCGGGCGGCGGTGACGGCGGCGTGCAGCAGGTCGGGCTGGGGGACGCCCCCCTCACCGGTGGCGGTGGGGACCAACAGTGGGCGGGAGCCGACCAGGCGGCTCTGCGCGGCGTAGCTGACCCAGCTGGGCGCGGCGATGGCGGTGTCGCCGCCCAGTTCCAGCAGGAGGCCGTACAGGAGTGGTTTGCTGCCGGGGCCGGCGATGACCGTCTCCGGGTCGGTGGGCAGGCCGCGCCGCGCCCAGTAGCCGGCGGCGGCCTCGCGCAGTGCGGCGGAGCCGGCGACGGGGCCGTAGGCGTTGGCGCCGTTGCCCGCGGTGAGCCGGTCCCGCATGACCGGGTGGACCGGCAGGCCCGCCTCGCCGAACCCCAGGGGCAGCACACGCACCCCCTGGCGGCGCTTGTCGGCGAGGGCTTCGTTGACTGCGAGGGTCGCGGAAACAGTGACGGTCATGGACGACTCATCTCCGGCTCGTGTTCTGGCGCTCGACCGTCTTTCGAGGTGACGGTCCATCGCCCCTCAGCCTTCCCATCCGCGCCCTTCAGTACAAGCGACTCTTTTCGATGGTGAGCGTAAGCTCTGCTCATGCTCGATCTCCGGCGTCTCCAGATCCTCCGTGAGTTCTCCGTGCGGGGCACCATCGCGGCCACCGCGACGGCGCTGGGGTACACGCCCTCGGCCATCTCCCAGCAGTTGTCCGCGCTCGAACGGGAGACGGGGGTGGCCCTGCTCGACCGCACGCCGCGCGGCGCGGAGCTGACCGACGCCGGACGTCTGCTGGTGACCCACGCCGAGGAGATCCTGGCCCTGGTGGAGGCGACCGAGTCGATCCTGGCCGAGCAGGCCGACGTGGCCCTGGGGGTGGTCAAGGTCACGGCCTTCCCCACCGCCGCCGTGGCGTTCGCGCCGTTGTTGGCGCCCTCCCTGCGCCGGTACGGGGAGATGCAGCTGGTGCTGCGGCAGACGCTGCTGTCGTCGGGCACGGAGAAGGTGCGCTCCCGTGAGGTGGACATCGCCCTGGTCGACGATTGGACCGGACAGCACCCGGGCCGGGGGGTGGACAGCGGCCTGCGGCACGTGCACCTGCTGCGCGACCCGCTGGTGTTGGCGGTCCCCCGGGGACACCGACTGGCCGACCCGGACGAGCCGGTGGTCCTGGAGCGGCTGTTGGGCGAGTCCTGGATCGTGGCGCCCGAGGGCGAACGTTCGCGCTACGGCACGGACCTGTTGTTGGCGGAGGTGGGCGGGCTACCGTCGGCGGCCTGGGAGTTCGAGGGGTTGGGCACGGTGCTGAGTCTGGTCTCACGCGGCATCGGGATCGCGGCGGTGCCCGCCCTGGCGATGGTGGGCGCCCCCGCGGGGCTGGTCCACCGCACACTGCCCGGCCGGGTCCCGGCGCGGCACGTGTACGCGGTACTGCGTCCGGCGTCGCTGCGCCGTCCGGCGGTCCAGGTCACCTTGCGGGCGTTGCGGGAGGCGGCCGGGACGGTCGGTTCCGAGTTGTCCGATCTGACCGACCGCCCCTCCTGAGGGGGCCGGACACGACGATGGCCCGGCCGCCGGGGCCGGGCCATCGGGATACCCGTCGATGTCGCAACCTTCAACGCTCCTCACCGCTCCTGCGTCGGGCCCTGTCCACGCGACGGCGCAGTCTGCGGCAGATGTGGAGGACCCGGTCCCGGTCGTCTCGGGCGTTCCACCACCGGGCGTAGGCCTCCAGTCTCCGTTGTCGCAATGCCTCCAGTTCGGCTTCCATGCGGGTGACCCTGTATTCCAGGTCGATGCGTTCGCGTTCGAACGCCGACATGTCGCGCTCGTGGAAACCCGCTTCGCGTTCGGCGGCGAGCAGCCGCTCGGTGAGGGCCTCGTGCACGTCACCTTCGGGGGTGACCCTGCCGAGGACGCCGCGTCCATTGATGCCTTCGAACCACACACCTGATGTGTTTCCCGGGCCACGGGGATATCACCGACAGCCACGCAAAGAATGCGGAAAGTGGCAAACCTCGCCTTCTTCTCAATACAGAAAAAGAGGACAGAATGCTCCGTTGGGTCACCCGCCCTCAGGCGACGGCGATCCGTTCCGGGCGCGTCGGCGGGAGCGCACTCGGTCGCAGGCCCCGGTAGACCTCCTCGAACCGCTCCAGTGAACGGTGGTGGTCGTGCCGCAACGCCAGTTCCCGGGCGGTCTCGCCCAGCGCCGAACGCGCCCTCCCCGCGCTCAGGACCGTGAGCAACCGGTCGGCCATGCGCACCGGATCGCCCGGCGGGAACAGGAACCCGTTGCGCCCCTCCTCCACCAGGTGCGGCAGCGCCATCGCGTCGGCCACCACCACCGGCAGCCCGGTGGCCATCGCCTCCAGGGTCGCGATGCTCTGCAACTCCGCCACGGCCGCGATCGCGAACACGTCCCCGGCCGCGTAGAACAGCGGCAGCTCGGCGTCCGGCACGAACCCGAGGAAGAACACCCGGTCGGCGACGCCCAGCTCGGCGGCCAGCGCCCGTAGTTCCTCCTCGTCGCGCCCCAGACCGGCCAGGGCCAGCTGCGCGTCGTGCTCACGGGAGATCAGGGCCAGCGCCCGGATCGTGTCGTCGATCCGCTTGTCCTCGTCCAGCCGCCCGACGAACACGATGGTGTCCCGGTCGGGCAGTCCGAAGCGGCCGCGCGCGGCCGACCGGTCGGAACGCGGGTGGAACCGCTCCAGGTCGATGCCGCACGAGATCGACTCGACCTCCCCGGCGAACCCCTTCTCCCTCAGTAGGGCGGCGGCGCGGGGGGTCGGCGTGGTCAGGTGATCGGCCTCCCCCGCCACCCGCACCATGTCCCGCCAGGCCAGATCGCCGACCATCGCGCGCATCGCCTCCGGGATCCGCGCGTGGGCGTACAGGTTGTCCGGCATGAAGTGGTTGGTCAGGACGACGGGGATCCCCGCCGCCCGGCCCGCTCGGATCGCCGACCGGCTGAGCGTGAAGTGGCTCTGGGCGTGTACGACGTCCGGGTCCAGCCTCCGCACGAGGCGGGCGATGTGCCCGCCCGTCCCCAGCGGCACCGCGGCGCGCATCCCGTCCTGGAGGGGCATCCGCGCCGACCGCAGCCGATGTTCCATCACCCGCCCGTTGCGGCGCACGTACGGTTCGCCCTCCTCGGAGGGGCACACCACGTGCACCCGGTGTCCGCGTTCCGCGAGCCCCTCGGCCAACCGGTGGGTGAAGTAGCCGGCGCCGTTGACGTCGGGCGGGTAGGTGTCACCGGCGATGAGGATCCTCAGGGGGCGGAGCGGACGGGAGGCCCCGTCGAGGGCGGTGGTGGGTGACGGGCGAGAAGCGACAGTGCCGGAGGCCCCGTCGAGGGCGGTGGTGGGTGACGGGCGAGAAGCGACAGTGCCGGAGGCCCCGTCGAGGGCGGTGGTGGGTGACGGGCGAGAAGCGACAGTGCCGGAGGCCCCGTCGAGGGCGGTGGTGGGTGACGGGCGAGAAGCGACAGTGCCGGAGGCCCCGTCGAGGGCGGTGGTGGGTGACGGGCGAGAAGCGACAGTGCCGGAGGCCCCGTTGAGGGCGGTGGTGGGTGACGGGCGAGAAGCGACAGTGCCGGAGGCCCCGTTGAGGGCGGTGGTGGGTGACGGGCGAGAAGCGACAGTGCCGGAGGCCCCGTTGAGGGCGGTGGTGGGTGACGGGCGAGAAGCGACAGTGCCGGAGGCCCCGTTGAGGGCGGTGGTGGGTGACGGGCGAGAAGCGACAGTGCCGGAGGCCCCGTTGAGGGCGGTGGTGGGTGACGGGCGAGAAGCGACAGTGCCGGAGGCCCCGTTGAGGGCGGTGGTGGGTGACGGGCGAGAAGCGACAGTGCCGGAGGCCCCGTTGAGGGCGGTGGTGGGTGACGGGCGAGAAGCGACAGTGCCGGAGGCCCCGTTGAGGGCGGTGGTGGGTGACGGGCGGGAGTACGGCATGGGTGGACTTCCTTCGTTCAGCGGGTGCGGGTGCGAGCCGTGCCGATCTGCGTACGCGCCCCCTTCGCCTCGGGGTTGCGGTGTCGGGTCCGGGCCAGGAAGACGGTTCCGGCGATCGCGACGGCGGCGAAGGCGAACGCGCCCACCTGAGCGGGGAGCGTCTCCGGAGCCCCCTCTCCGAGGAGGAGCGCTCCGATCGCCACACCGACGACGGGGTCGGTGATGAGGAGGGTGGCGTAGGCGGCCGCGAAGTGGCCGGTCCGGTAGGCGTTCTGCATCAGCAGTCCGCCGAAGACGGCGAGGACGACGGCGAGCAGGCTCGGCCATCCGAGGACGGTCGTCCAGTCGGCGAGCGCGTTGGAGGTGATCACCCGGGCCAGGCCCGAGGTGGCGCCCAGCGCCGCACCGCCCGCCAGGGCGAGCACGATCGCCCTGGCCCCGCTGGGCATCCGGCGCGCGGTGAGGTACACCGTCATTCCGACGGCGAGGGTGACACCCGTGAGGGTCAGGGCGTCCCGGAGCGGCATGACGGGGGTCTCCGCGCCGTGCGGGAACGTCCACAGCACCCCGATGAGGCCGACCATGACCGCGATCCCGGCGATGACCTGGGAGAT
Organism: Nocardiopsis sp. N85; assembly: GCF_028882275.1. Classification (GTDB taxonomy): domain Bacteria; phylum Actinomycetota; class Actinomycetes; order Streptosporangiales; family Streptosporangiaceae; genus Nocardiopsis; species Nocardiopsis lambiniae. The sequence goes on along the minus strand of NZ_JARBUT010000001.1, from coordinate 271,196 downwards.
CCGCACTCGCTGGTGGTTGAACAACGCCGACAGGACGATGGCGAACACCAGCCCGGTGACCCCGATGGGCTGGATGATGGTCAGCGGCGCACCGCTCAGGGCCATCAGGTGCAGGCAGGCCCCCGCCCCGGCCGCCAGAGTGCCCAGCAGCCAGCGGGGCTGACGCAGCAGATGCCACAGGAAGCCGACACGGGCCACCTGTTCTCCGGGGGCGCGCACGGCGTCGCGTTCCTGGAGCGCGGATCCGAGGGCGAGCGTGAAGGCCCCCGCGACGGCGAGGAGGACCGGCCAGAGCATCGTCACCACCGCCGGCGCGCGGGTCGCTCCGGACCCGAAGTCGCCTCCGTCATCATCCGTCTCCCCCCACGAGCCGCACGGAATCGGGTACGTCCCGAACGATACGGACGGGGCGCCGCCCCGGCGATGACGCCGACTCCCGTCTTCGAGTGGTGCCCGCCCCACCCCCGGGAGGGGTGTGTTCCCCCGGCGTCCGCCGAGCGCGGTTCCGGCGGCCCGGACACGCCGACCCGTTGTTCGCATCCCTTCCGCGGAGGGCGGAGCGTTAAGGCTCCGGCGCGGTCAAAAGCGGGTATCGGATGAGCCGAACACGCGCGTCCGGTCCCACCGATGGGGGTTCGCTGCTGCGCCGGCAGCGGTCGCCATGGCACCATGTCCCGTATTGGTCTAGACCGGATAGGAGCGACCACCCGTGCCTGATACCTCCCCTTCCCTCCTCGCGTCCCGCCCCGTGATCCCGCGTCCCCTCCAGGTCATCCCGGGCGAGGAGAACGGGCTCGCGCTCACCGCCGCGACCAGGGTCTCCGCCGACCCCGAAGCCCGGGGCACGCTCGTGTGGCTCCAACGTGAACTCGGCGCGGCCACCGGGTTGCCCTTCTCCTCGGGCGACGAGGACAGCGAGATCCGCCTCAGCGTGGACCCCTCCGCCGGGCTGGGCCGAGAGGGCTACCGGCTCATCGTCGACGACGAGGGCGCCATCGTCATCGGCAACGACCCCGCCGGGGTCTTCTACGGGGCCCAGACGCTGCGCCAGCTCCTACCGGCCGCCGCCCACCGCGACGCCCCCATCGGCGACACCGACTGGACGCTGCCCGCCGTGCGCGTCACCGACGCGCCCCGGTTCGGCTGGCGCGGCCTGATGCTGGACACCGCCCGGCACTTCGTTCCCAAGCGCGAGGTCCTGCGCTACATCGACCTCCTCGCCCTGCACAAGCTCAACGTGCTGCACCTGCACCTCAGCGACGATCAGGGGTGGCGGGTGGAGATCCGCCGCTACCCGAAGCTCACCGAGAAGGCCTCCTGGCGCACCCGCAGCCAGCTGGGCAACCCGCGTCCGGGCGAGGACCCGGTCTTCGAGGAGCGGCCGCACGGCGGTTTCTACACGCAGGACGACATCCGGGAGATCGTCGCCCACGCCGCCGCCCGGCACATCACCGTCATCCCCGAGATCGACGTCCCGGGCCACTCCCAGGCGGCCATCCACGCCCACCCCGAACTGGGCGAGGTCGGGGAGATCCCGGTGGGACAGCGCTGGGGCATCTTCGACGAGGTGCTCGCGGTCACCGACGAGGTGCTGGAGTTCTACCGCAACGTCATCGACGAACTGCTGGAACTGTTCCCCTCCGAGTACTTCCACGTGGGCGGGGACGAGTGCCCCAAGACCCAGTGGAAGGGCAGCGAGTCGGCGCGACAGCGGATCCGCGAGGAGGGTCTGGCCGACGAGGACGAACTCCAGAGCTGGTTCATCCGGCAGCTGGACGCCCACCTCACCGCGCGCGGGCGCCGCCTGGTCGGCTGGGACGAGATCCTCGAAGGCGGACTGGCACCCGGCGCCACGGTCATGTCCTGGCGCGGGGAGGAGGGCGGCGTCGCCGCCGCCAAGGCCGGGCACGACGTGGTCATGAGCCCGACCGCCACCTCGTACCTGGACTACCGGCAGTCGGAGTCAGACGACGAGCCGATCAAGGTGGGCACCCTGCTGCGGGTCGAGGACGTCTACCTCGCCGAGCCGGTCCCGGAGGGCCTGAGCGAGGAGGAGGCCGCGCACGTCCTGGGCGCCCAGGTCAACGTGTGGACCGAGCACATCGACACGCCCCGGCGGTTGGACTACATGGTGTTCCCGCGCCTGTCGGCGTTCGCCGAGAAGGTGTGGTCGGCCGGGGAGCGGGACTACGCCGAGTTCGAGCCCCGGTTGCTGCACCACCTGACCCGGTTGGACGCCGCGGGGGTGGAGTACCGCCCGATGGACGGCCCCCGTCCCTGGCACACCCGTCCGGGCGTGCACGGCTGGGGGTGACCGTCCCGGCGGCGGCCGTCCGCGGGGCGACCGCCGCCGCTCCGCGGACGGCCGGGCCGACCATCCGTACGGTCGGCCCGGTGATCCGCTCCGTCAGAAGTAGGTGGCGATGAGGTCGACCACCGTGTCGGCGTCATCGACCACGGGGATGCCCCGCCACTTGTCGAAGGTCGTGCAGGGGTGGGAGATCCCGAACGACATCAGGTCGCCGGGCCGGACGTCCAGCCCGGCCGGGACGCTCAGGTAGGCGTGCTGGTCGTCGAACTTCGTCACCCGCACCCCGTCTGCGGGGACGGCGGTGCCGTCGGCCCGGCGCAGGACGCGCGGGATCGGCAGGTCCTGGTCGTATCCGGCGTCGCGGCGGCCCATCCCGGCGATCGCCAGCCCTTCCTCCGGGGCGGAGATGACCTGGGCCCACAGTTCCAGGGCGCCGGTGAGCGCGTCGCCGCCCTCGGGCAGCCGGTTGTAGGGGGTCATCCGGCGGTACAGCCCGTCGTCGTGGGTGAGGTAGGCCCCGCTGCGCAGGATCGGGAGTGCCTCGACCATGCCGCCGATCTCCTCGGCGACCAGGTCGAACCAGGCGCTGCCGCCCACCGTGAGGATCGGCCGCCCGTGCCCCGGCCCGCGCTGTGCGAGCAGGGCCTCGACGTCGCCGCGCAGATCCCGCAGGAAGCCCCGGACGCCGTCGGCGTCGGACAGCGGCCCCTCGTACCCGGCCACGCCGGCCGTGGCCGCGCCCGGGATCGCGTCGACGGCGTGGGCCAGGTCGAGGACCTGCCCGCGGGTGCGCGCCCCGGTGCGGCCGCCGGGGACACCGCGTTCGATCAGGGCTCCGGGGAAGCGTTCCCCCTCCCACCCCTCCGCCGCCGTGGCCACGGCGGCGACCCCCTCGGGGGAGTCGACGTAGAACAGGAGGTCGAAGCCCCGGTCGGCGGACATCTCCTCGGCCGCCCACCGGATGACCCGGGGGTCGAGGAGCTGGTTGGCGAGCAGGATCCGCCGCACCCCGAACCCGCGCACCGCCAGGGCCTGGTTCGCGGTGGCGACGGTGATGCCCCAGGCGCCCGCCTCCAACTGCCGGCGCAGCAGGGCGGGCGCCATGGAGGTCTTGCCGTGCGGGGCGAACAGCAGGCCGTGGGACCGGGTGAACTCCGCGAGGGCGGCCACGTTGCGCTCCAGCGCGGACTCCCGCAGCACCAGCAGGGGCCAGGTGAAGGGCCCGTCGAACAGCCGTTCACGCCGGGCGGCGAAGTCGGCGGCGGGGGTCGGGGCGCCCGGCCACCACACCCCCTTGATCCGCCAGTCGACGAGTTCTCCGGGGACGTCCGGACGGTCGCTCACGTGTTCCGCCTCTCCTCTGGGTCTTTCCGGAATCCAGGGCACGTTCCGCGGACGCCCGCCCTGCCGTGCGTCGCCCGGTCACCCCCGCCCGTCACCCGCCACCCCTTCGGTGGCCGGCCGACGCCGTTCGGCGGCTCGGATGCGCGAAGGCTAGTGGAGAGCGGGCAGCAGGGGAAGGGTGACCTCGGTCGGCGTCTTCTTCGCGTTCCTGGCGAGGAAGTCCCGGATGGCGCGCTGCCCCGCGTCGGGGTAGTCGGTGATGAATCCGTCGACCCCCTTGAACAGCACCGTGTCCATGGCGGCCCGGGTGTTGACGGTGTAGGGCATGATCTCGAACCCGTGCTCGTGGAGCAGGTCGACGTAGGCGGCGTCGATGGTGGCGTGGTTGGGGTTGATCATGTGCGCCCAGGTGAAATCCGGGACGCGGGACTCGGGGACCCGGCCGAGCAGGGCGTGCGGGACCGACGGCAGGATCAGCTTGGAGGAGCGCACGACCTCCCAGTCGAAGCTCTGCACGATCAGGCGACGGGGTTCCCACGGGCGGTTGTGCTTCAACCAGATGGAGCGCGCCCGCAGCTCCCGGGCGATGTCCCTCTCGATACCGGGGTGGCGGGCGGGTTCCTTGATCTCCAGGAAGAGGTTGAGGTCCAGGGACTCCAGGCGTCGGAGCGCCTCCCTCAGGGTCGGCACGCGCTCCCCCGCGTAGACGGAGGAGAACCAGGAACCGGCGTCGAGGCGGCGGATCTCGGCCAGGGTGAAGTCGGCGACCCGGTAGGAGGAGCGGCCGGGGAAGACCTTCTCGGCGTCGGTGGTGCGGGTGAGGGTGACGTCGTGAAGGAGGACGAGCTCACCGTCCTTGGTGCGCTGGACATCGATCTCGACGGTCTCGGCGCCCAGGCGGTGCGCGGCGTCGAGTCCGGCGAGCGTGTTCTCGGGTGCGTGTCCGGCCGCTCCCCGGTGGGAGACGGCCAGCAGGGGGCGTTGGGATGCGACGTGCCGCACCGTGGCGGGCTTCTCCGCGATGGTGCCCGGCGAGTCGGGCAGAGGGGTGACCGAGGCGGCGGACGGGGCGCAGAGGACGACGATGGCGAGTGAGACGACTCCGACGACGATGCCGATGCGGTGCACCGGACCTCCCAGATACGCGTGAACGGACGTGCCGAATGCTTCCTTGAGACCGAAGCCTGAACGCCCAGGGTGACCGGACGGTGACCGTGCGCGGAGCGCGCGGGAACGTCCGGAGAACGACCTAAGAGTGCCTTGTCCGACTGCCACCACTTGTAACCCTATGCATTCACTTGATGACTTCATGTCACAATTTTGGCCCTCGAGAACCTCGATAATTACGCACAGCCCTGCAACCATCACTATTAGTAGTCGATGGGAAGGAACACTATGCGCAAGCACCGCACCAGGTGGGTCGCGATTCTCGGCGTCGCGGCCCTGTCCGTCGCCGGACCGATCGGTCTCGCCGGGTCCGCCCTCGCCGACGAGGAGGACGAGCGGTCGCTGAGCTGGCCGGTCGTACGCCAGGGGAAGTCCTCGTACAGCCTCGACGGATATGAGATCGGGTACCTGCCCGCCGGCCTGGAGAGGTACGGGATCAACGCCTCCTCCACCAGTGATCGACAGGGCGGCCGCCACTCACAGCTGTCCTGGATGCAGGGCCCCGACCAGCTCTACGGCCGGGTGGCCGTCATCCGCTCCGAGGCCCTTCAGGACCTCGACGACCTGCGCGCGAGCCGCTACAGCCACATCCCCGACCGGGAACTGGAGCTGGTGGAGGGCGACGCCGCCTTCGAGCAGGGGGCCTACCTCTCGGAGGAGACCGGTGACCTCTTCTGGCTGGAGAGGCCGGGGGTCGCCGTGGCCACCCACCTCCAGCCGGAGCGCTGGGGGCCCAGGGAACTGCGGCGTATGGCCGAGGAGGTGGCCGAGGAGGCCGGCGCGGCCGAGCCCGTCGAACAGGAGGAACCGGCGCAGGAGGAACCGGCGGAGACCGAAACGGAGACGGCCCAGGAGGACCCGGGCCCGGCACCGGAGGAGGTCGTGGACGAGGCGCCCGCGGCGGAGGCCCCCGAGGCCCCCGTCGAAGAGGCTCCCGAGGCCCCGGTCGACGAGGTTCCGGCGAACGAGGCCCCCGAGATCCCGGCCGACCAGGCCCCGGTCGTCGAAACACCGCAGAAGCCCGGCGCTCCGGAGAACCCCGTGACCCCGGTGGGCGACATCGTGGACGAGGCGCCCGCGGCGGAGGCCCCCGAGGCCCCCACCGAAGAGGCTCCCGAGGCCCCCGAGGTCCCCGAGGCTCCCGCCGAAGAGGTGCCCGAGGCCCCGGCCGACGAGGTTCCGGCGAACGAGGCCCCCGAGACCCCGGCCGACCAGGCCCCGGTGGAGGACGCGGTCACCCTGCCCGGCAGCGGCTCCCGCGAGGTCAAGGGGTGCCTCATCGACCGCTTCGTGGACTTCGAGGCGGGCGACAGCGGGATCGACGAGTCCCAGCTGACCCCGGACAGCGGCGCGTTCGTGGAGCAGGCGCTGAGCAAGGACGACCTCGACGACGCCGAGCGCGACCGTCTGCTCGCCACCGTCTGGTACTACGGCCACGAGGGCGACAAGAACACCGCCCTCGACGAGTGCGCGCAGGCGAACGACCTGGACCGCGCCGAGGTGGAGCAGATCCTGAACGAGGTCGCCGACATCATCGCGGAACTGGTCGCCGAGGCCGAGGCGGCCGCCGCCGCCAAGATGGAGGAGGCCGACGACAAGGCGGAGGAGGTCCTCTCCGATCTCGACACCGTCGACGACGAGGAGTGGCGCGCGCTGTGGGACTCCCTGCCGTGGAGTGTTCCGACGCAGCCGTGATCCGCGTCTGAACCGTTGAGCGCCGGGGGTCCCGCGAGGATCCCCGGCGCTCGCACGTCTCCCCCTCCTCGAAGGTGTGCTGTAGCGTCGCCCGGACCGTGTTCCGCGTTCCGCCGTCGGCGTTCCGCCCGCTCACCCAGGAGGCCCCCCTCGATGCCCCGTTTCACCACCCGACCCCAGCTCCGAGGCGATTTCGGCATGGTCGCCTCGACGCACTGGCTGGCCAGCGCCACCGGCATGTCCGTCCTCGAACGCGGTGGCAACGCCTTCGACGCCGCGGTCGCCGCCGGGTTCACGCTCCAGGTCGTCGAACCCCATCTCAACGGCCCCGGCGGCGAGGTGCCCGTGATCTTCCAGGCCGCCGGCGGTCCGCCCCGGGTCCTGTGCGGCCAGGGGGTGGCTCCCGCCGCCGCCACCCTCGAAGCGTTCGCCGGCATGGACCGCGTCCCCGGCAGCGGGGTGCTGGCGGCCACCGTCCCGGGATCCTTCGACGCCTGGATGCTCCTGCTGCGAGACCACGGCACCATGACCGTCCGCGACGTCCTGGACCACGCCATCGGGCTCGCCGAACGCGGTTATCCCGTGCTGGACCGGATCTCCGCGGCCATCGCCGCCCTCGAACCCGTCTTCACCCGTCACTGGACCGGTTCGGCCGCGGTGTACCTGCCGCACGGCCGGGTGCCCGCCGTCGGAACCCGGCTGCGCAACCCCGCCCTGGCCGCCGCCTACCGGCGGATCGTCACCGAGGCCGAGTCCGGCGGCGGCGGTCGGGAGGCGCGGATCGACGCGGCCCGGCGGAGCTGGTCTCAGGGGTTCGTCGCCGAGTCCGTCGCCGCGTTCCTGACGACCCCGGTGCCGTCCGCCGAGGGGGAGCCGCAGCGGGGCCTGCTCACCTCGCAGGACATGGCCGACTGGAGCGCCTCCTACGAGGATCCGGCGAACGTCCCGTACGGCGCGTACACCGTGCACAAGACCGGCCCCTGGGGTCAGGGACCGAGCATGCTCCAGCAGCTGCGCCTGGCCGAGGCGCTGGGCACCTCCGGTGAGGGCGCCGACTTCGTACACCGGGTGACCGAGGCGGCCAAACTCGCCTTCGCCGACCGCGAGGCCTGGTACGGCGACCCCGACTTCACCGACGTGCCCCTCAAGGACCTGCTGTCCGCCGGGTACGCCGCCGATCGGGCCGCGCTCGTGGACGACGCCCGGGCGTCCCTGGAGACCCGTCCCGGGGCCGTGGCCGGCCGCACGCCCTTCACACCGCCGCTGTACCTGAGCGGGGAGGCGCCGGCCGACCGCACCACGGGCGAGCCCACGGTGCGACGCGGCGACACCTGTCATGTGGACGTGGTGGACGCCCACGGCAACATGGTGTCGGCGACCCCCAGCGGCGGCTGGCTCACCAGCTCCCCCGTGATCCCGGCGCTCGGATTCCCGCTGGGCACCCGGGCGCAGATGTTCTGGCTCGACCCCGCCTCCCCCAACTCCCTGGAACCGGGCAAGCGGCCGCGCACCACGCTCTCCCCCACCCTGGTCACCCGGGAGGACGGGCAGGCGGTGCTGGCGATCGGCACGCCCGGCGGCGACCAACAGGACCAGTGGACCTTCACCGCGCTGCTGCGGATCCTCAACGGCGTCGAGGACCTCCAGGAGGCGTTGGACGCGCCCATGTTCCACACCAACGCCTTCCCCAGCTCGTTCCACCCCAGGGAGACGATCCCGGGCGACCTGGTCGTGGAGCCCGGCCTGGGCGAGGAGACCATCGCCGAACTGCGCCGTCGGGGCCACCGGGTCCAGCTCTCCGCCCCGTGGTCGCTGGGCCGTCTGGCCGCCGTGGCACGCGATCCCGAGACCGGTGAGCTGCGCGCGGCCGCCGACGCCCGGGGAGCGCAGGGGTACGCCGCCGGGCGCTGAGACGCCCGGGTACGGAACGAGCGGACCGACTGCCGTTTTGAACGTTAAGCCGGTATTGGGACTACTTGCCTGCCTTGATCGCGCCTCTTGCCAAATCGCCCGCTCGCTGCTTATGTAGTCCTTGTGCGACGCACCGACGTCGTCACACTCCAGGACCATTCCGACAGGGTCGGTACGCTGTCTCCCCCTCCCTCAGCGGCTCCCTGTCTCCCCCTCCTGACCGAGGCCTGTCCTTCCCCTCCCGGCCGGGTCCTTCGGACAAGGAGACATGTAGGCCGTGGTGCCGCCGACGCGGTGGCACCACGGCCCACTGCTTTCTCCCACCCCCGCGCACGCGTAGGCCCCGCCCGGAACGTGTCCGGGCGGGGCCGTGCTTCGCGCTCCGCCGCCGAGGATCGCCCGCACCGGGCGACCCGCGGCCGAGGGCCCTTCGTCCACTCCGCCGGCTCCAGGGGCCCCGTGGGCGCCCTCGCGGGGACGAGGGGCACGGGGATCAGGTCTGGACGCGCACGGCGCCCGCGTAGTTGGCGGTCCGTACCGGGGTGACGCGCACGTCGAGACCGGTACGCGGCGCCTCCAGCATCATCCCGTCGCCGAGGTAGATCGCCACGTGCGAGATGTAGTCGGGCGCGGTGGGGTCCGACCGCCAGAACAGCAGGTCGCCGCGGCGCAGGTCGTCGAACTCGATGCGCTCGCCCGCGTTCCACTGGTCGTGGGTGACGCGCGGGATGCTCACGCCCGCCTTCCGGAAGGCCCACTGGAGCAGACCCGAGCAGTCGAACCCGACCCCCGGGGTGGTACCGCCCCAGACGTAGGGAACGCCGAGCTGCGACTCGGCGTTGGCGATGACCTGCTCGATCACCGACGACGGCACGCTGTCGCCGCTCACCGACGGTTCGGGGGCGTCGGTCACCAGTTGGACGGAGACCTCCTCGCCCAGGACCGCGCCGAGTTCCTCGTACAGTTCCCACAGGTCGGCGTCGGGGGCCGAGACGACGAGGGCGTTGCCCTCGGGCACGCCCAGCGCGGCGGCGGTCTCCCGGGAGATCAGGGCGTCGATGCCGGCGATGCCGGAGGTGGCGTGCGTCCACACTTCCAGGGGCACCTCGCCACGACCGCCGGTCACGGTGATATCGCCGCCGACCTCCAGCTCGCGTTCGGTGCCGACGTCCTTGGAGAGCGCGATGCGCCCCTCGGCGACGCCCTGCCAGACGTCGTCGGACTCGGCGGAGGGCTTCGGGGCGTGGTTGCGGAAGGTGGAGGGGTCCACGCCCAGGACGGAGGTGGCCTGGTCGTCGACCAGGACCCGGGCGGCGTCCACGGTGAGGACGTGCTCCACGTCCCCGATCTCGCGAACGGCGTCGACGGCGTCGGCGGGAAGGGTGTCGGGGGCGACCACGAAGTACTCGATGCTCCGCGCCTCGCGGAAGGGGGCGACGTAGGCGTCGCGGCGCAGGTCCTCGGGGTCGGCGACCTCGGGGGAGGCGGTGGCGGAGGGGGTCGCCCCGACCCGCGGGTCGGCTCCGCTGGGCGCGTCGGGGGCGAACTGTTCACTGACGGGGGGTCTGTCCTCGACGACGGGATCGGCCATGGCCGGTGTCGCCCCGAACGCGGTGAAGGCGGCCACCAGGACCGCCGTGGTGCAAGCAGATCTACGGCTCCGCACGGGGATGTCCGCCCTTTCTCTGAACCACCCGGGGTAGGGGGGACCCCTACGGCGCGCGCTCCTCCGTTGACGTTCCGAATCCAAGAATGGGCGGACCCGGTCGCCTTTGCAAGAAGCCCACGCCGTCCGTTTTCCGGAGGGTTGGGGGGTCATGGGGGTGGGGTGGTGCCTTCGTAGCCCTCTGTAACACTGACGGCCAGGGGGAATCGTACCGGAGTGTCCCCGAACAGAACAGTGCTCGCCCGCTCCCGTGCGACATCGATCGCGTGAACGGCCTCCTCGGCGCGTTCACGGGGCACGTGCAGGACCACCTCGTCGTGCACGAAGAACACGACCGCCCCGGGCATCAGCAGACGCAGCGACGCCAACAGCACCAGCGCCCACTCGGCCGCCCCGGACTGCACGACGAAGTTGCGGGTGAACCGGCCGTGCGCCCGACGGTGGCGGTCGCCGTCGGGCCCGGAGGTCCGCCGCTCCCACCCGACGGGCGAGGGCGAGGTGCGCCCCAGCCAGGAGCGGACCCGGCCGCCCTCCTCGCCCGTGCGGGCCGCGGCGTCCACGTACTCCAGGGCCCGGGGGTAATGGCGGCGCAGCAGTGCCAACAGCGGTGCCGCGTCTCCACCGGTCTGGCCGTACATCGCGGCCAGCAGCCCGATCTTGGCACGCTCGCGGTCGCCGGCGGTGTGCACGGCCAGGCGGGCGTACAGGTCGTCCTCGGCGGCCGCGTCGGCCAGGGCGGTGTCCCCGGAGACCGCCGCCAGGATGCGCGGTTCGAGTTGTCCGGCGTCGGCGCGGATCAGCACCCACCCGGGGTCGGCCCGGACGGCGCCGCGCACCGCCTTGGGGATCTGGAGGGCGCCACCGCCCCGGGTGGCCCAGCGCCCGGAGACGACCCCGCCCACGACGTAGTCGGGTCGGAACCGGCCCGACCGCCGCCCGTCGGGGCCCCGGCGCTCGTCGACCCAGGTCTCCAGCCAGGCCCATCCGTTGGCGGAGTGCAGACGCGACAGTTCCTTGTAGCGCAACAGGAGCGGGATCACCGGGTGGTCGATCCGCTCCAGCACCCAGGCCCGGGTGGAGTCGACGGGGTGGCCGATCCACGCCATCGCCTTGAGCACCTGCGCCGGGGAATCGGGGTTGACCTCGCGGCCGACCGCCTCGCCGATCCGGGTGGCGAGATCGGCCAGGACCGGCGGTCGACGACCCGCGGGCGGGCGCGGCCCCAGCAGACCGGTGAGGATGCGGTCGTGCAGATCCGGCCGCCAGGGCAGCCCGTCGTGGCTCATCTCCACGGCGGCCAGCGCGCCCGCCGACTCCACCGCCGCGAGCAGGGACATCCCGCCCGGCAGCTCCGCGAGTCGACGCGACTGCTCGGCGTGGACCTCCACCAGGGCGTCCAACCGGTCGGTGCCCGGCGGCAGGGTGGAGCGGTCGGCCTCGAACAGCGCGGGTTGGGCCGCCACCCCCTCCCCCGCGGGTTCGAGGGGATCGTCGGGCACGGGCCGGCCGTGCGCCCGAGCCCAGGCCGCGCCGAGGGAGCGGGGCTCACCGTGGCGCCCCGCGTGTCCGAGCAGGAGCGCCTCGACGAGCGCGGCGTCGTGACAGCGTTCGACCCGCACCCCGGCGCGCACCAGCTCGGGGTGGACGTCGCGGGTGTCGGCCCACACCCAGCGGGGCCGGTCGGCTTCGGCCTCACCGGCGCGGACGGCCGCGGCGAGATCGTCGACCCGTCGGGCGGGGGACTCCCCGTCGAGCGGGCGCAGCCACCCTCCGCCCTCGCCGTCGGCGACCACCGCGATCCTCATACGGTCATTCTCATCACCGATACCGACATTCCGGACGTCCGATCCGGCCCGGTCGCCCGGGTCAGTGTCCGGGGCGGACCACGTTCTCCAGAACCTCCCCCGCCGCCCAACGAGCCAGCTGGGCGTCCATGAACGCGCGGGCCCTGCGGTAGAAGGTCACCGACCCACCGGCCACGTGCGGGGTCACGAACACCCCCGGCGCGTCCCACAACGGGTGACCCACCGGCAACGGCTCGGGATCGGTGACGTCGAGCGCGGCGCGCACCCGACCGTTCTGCGCCAGGAGCGCACCGGTGTCCAACACCGGCCCCCGGGCCACGTTGACCACCAGGGCGTCATCACGCAACAGGGCGAACTCCCGGGCCCCGAACAGGCCCCGGGTGCGCTCGGTCAACGGGGTGATCAGCACGACCACGTCCACCTCGGGCAGCAGGGCGTGGAGCTCCCCCACCCCGTGCACGCCCTCCTCGGGACGGGCCCGGTTCGCCACCCGCACCACCTCGGTCTCGAAGGGCAGCAACCGGTCCTCGATGGCCTTGCCGATGCTCCCGTACCCGACGATCATCACCCGTTGGTCGGCCAGGGAGCGCGACGGCACCGGCGCCCACCGGTGCTCGCGCTGATCGACCGCCCACCGGGGCAGGTCCCGCTGAGCGGCGAGGACGAGCCCCAGCGTGTGCTCGGCGGCGCTGGCGTCGTGCAGTCCACGCCCGTTGCACAGGGTCACGTGCTCGGGCAGCAGCGGCAGCACGTGCTCGTACCCCGCCGAGACCAGCTGGACGACCTCCAGATCGGGCATACGGGCGATCATGTCGAGGCGCTCGTCGACCCCCTGGGTGGAGGGGGCGTAGGGCACCTGGTAGAAGACCACCCCGTCCAGGCCCTCGGGGGCGGGGCCCCCGGTGTAGACGTCCACCGCGAGCGGAGCCGGCGCGTTGCGCCGGTTCTCCTCCCACTGCACGAGTACTCGACCGGGCATGGCTCCTCCTGACGGCGCGGGTGTCCGCCGACACACTATCGACCGGTCAGGTCCCGCCCCGGTGGACGCGCACGCCCGCGCCCCCGCGATGGGTCAGCTCGTAACAGGCGATCGCCGCGGCCGCGGTGACGTTGAGGGAGTCGACGTCGCGGCCGGACATGGGGATGTGCACACGGGTGTCGGCCCGCTCCAGCCAGCGCGCGGAGAGCCCGTCGCCCTCGGTCCCCAGCAGCAGGCCCACGCCCGTGTCCGGGTCGACGGCGGACATCGCCTCCCGCAGCGGACGGGAGTCCTCGCCGGGGGTGAGCGCCATGAGGTGGAATCCGGCCTCGCGCAGTTCGTCCAGCCCCCCGTACCAGTCGTCGAGCCGGGTGTAGGGCAGCGTGAACACGGCGCCCATGGACACCTTGACCGATCGCCGGTACAGCGGGTCGGCGCACCGCGGGGCCAGGACGACGGCGTCCACGCCCAGTCCGGCGGCGCTGCGGAAGATCGCCCCGACGTTGGTGTGGTCCACCAGGTCCTCCAGGACGACGATGCCCCGCGCCCCGGCCAGGACCTCATCGAGGGAGGGCAGCGGCCCGCGGTGGAAGGCGGCCAGGGCGCCCCGGTGCAGGTCGAAGCCGACGAGGCGCTCGGCGGTCTCCTCCTCCACCAGGTACAGGGGCGCGTCGACGTCGAGGTCGGCGAGCACCTCGGCGCGCCGTCGGGTGAGGAGGAGGCTGCGCGGCGCGTAGCCGGCGGCCGCGGCCCGGCGGATGACCTTCTCCCCCTCGGCCATGAACAACCCGTGCTCGGCCTCCAGGTGGCGGCGCAGGTTCACGTCCCGTAGACGGGTGTAGTCGGCGAGCCTGGGGTCGGCGGGGTCGTCGATCTCGATGACGTGCATGGTCGACGATTATCCCCGGTCACGACCGTGCCCGGCACGGGGCCGGGCACGGTCGGACGATCGGTAGGCGCTACATGATCCGGTCGGTGAGGGGGCGCAGCCGCTGCCAGCGGGCCTCCTCGCAGGAACCCTTGCGGTTGAGGGTCGTCTCGATCTCGTGGCCCTCCCAGACGCCCACGATGACGGCCTCCTGGGGGCCGTACACCTTGTCGGTGCACACCGTGCCCTGGCTGACCTCGGTGAACAACGCCTCGCTGCCGGGCAGGGCGGCGGTCGTGGGTTCGACGGTGATCCCGGCGATCTCCTCGGGGGTCTCCTCGTCGGAGCCCTCCTCCTCCGCTCCCTCTTCCCTGTCCTCACCGGCGCTGGGGTGCTCGGCGCTGCCGCCGGGCTCGCCTTGGAACTCCGCGGCGATGGCGGCCAGGTCGGCGCAGGCCGGCGGGTCCGACTCCGCGTCGCCTTCGCACACCAGGGTCTGCACCCAGGCCCGGTCCCGGTCGCTGACCTGGATCTCCAGCACGCCGATCGGGCCTCGCGGGGCGCTCGCCCCGTCGCCCTCGGCCTCGACCTCCAGACCGGCCAGGTCGGGGCTGAGCGCGGTGGCGGCCTGCACGTCCTGTTGCGGCGGCAGCATCGACGGGCCGACGATCACCCCATAGGCGACCGCGCCGGCGCAACAGGCACCGGCGAGCAGACCGGTGCCGAGTGATCCTCGGCGCCGTTGATCACGAGCATGGGACATGCGAGAACCCTCGGGGGTCGTCGGTCACAGGAAGGTCCGCCGCGTTCGTCGGCACCCGGGGGGAGCGTGTGCACGGGTGGACTCCAGGGGCGGTGCCCCAGCCTAACGGGAAGACGGTGATGCTCCTCGGTGAGCACCGTAACAAAGAGATCACCCACTCCGGTCGGAGGGCCACGTGTCGGTCGCGGGTCGCGGGGCCGGTCGGAGAGCGTTCCGCACGCTCCCGGTGGCCCTTCCGTTCCCGCGTTACCAACGAGTAAGGTCCAAGTGACGATGGCGGAGAGTGGCTCAGGTCATATGGGGTCGTAGGGTGGACGTCCTTTCGCCCTCTATGACGTCACCGGGCGCGCGGTGGTTCACCCTCCCCCGTTCGGGGTGCCCGGCGGCGCACCCCATGTCACCGTCCCCATGTCCGCGCCGACTCCCCGCGCACCCCGCCCACCCCCCGCGGGGACCGGCCGCAGCAACGCCCCCGGAGTGCCCGTGTCCACTGGACGCCATCGACTTCCCTCACCGACCGTCACGACGACCCGCCGGCTGGCCCGGTCCCCCCTGGGGATCAGCGCGGTCGTCGTCGCGCTGGTCGTGGCGGCCGCGATCGCCGTTCCGGTCGGGATCGGCATGCTCGGTTGTGACGAGACCCGCTACCTGCGGGTGTCGGCCACCCAGAGCCTGGCCCCGGTCCTGCGCGAGGCGGCGACCGAGTTCAACTCCGAGCGCCCCTCCTACAACGGGGACTGCGTGTACGCACAGGTGGACGAGATCGCGCCGCACCGCATCATGGCCGCCCTCGCCGGCGGATCGGGGACGGACTCCACCATCACGCCGCACGTGTGGGTGCCCGAGTCCTCCGCCTGGGTCGAGCTGACCCGCATGTCCGCGGGCGGCACCCACGGCATCGAGACCGCCCCGCCGTCGCTGGCCGCCTCCCCCGTGGTCCTGGCCGCGCCGGAGGACACCGAGGGCATGCCCGACCCCGACGACACCGACTGGACCCTGGTACTGCCCGGCGAACGCGATCCGCAGCGGCCGCTGGTCATGGTCGACCCCAACCGCGGGGCCGACGGCATGACGGTGATGCACGCGGTCCGCCGGCACCTGGGCTCGGGGGACGCCGCCGACACCGCCATGACCGACTTCGTCCGCGACGTGCAGACGGACAGCGCCTTCGGCGAGATCGACCTGGCCACCTTCTTCACCGGGGCCACCCTGAGCGGGGACCGGCCGGCGCCGGTCATCGTGGTCCCCGAGCAGGCCGTGGTGTCCTACAACGCCGCGCGGCCCGGGACAGCGCCGTTGTTGCGGGCCCATTACCCCGAGGAGGGGACCGTCTCCCTCGACCACCCCTACGTCACCACCACCGACGACCCCTCCCTGCGCTCGGCCGCCGCGGATCTGTACGAGGTGCTGCGCGACGACGCGTACCGCGACCGGATGCGGGAGCTGGGCTTTCGCGATCCGGGCGGGACGGCCTCGGCCGCGCTGTCGGCGCGGCCCGGCATCATCGCCGACGACCCCGTCGTGCACGGGGACCTGACCGGCGACGCGCTGCTGGCCTCGGTCACCGACTGGAACCGTCTGTCGATGCCCAGCCGCACGCTGGTCCTGGCCGACGTCTCGGCGAACATGGCCGAGGACCTCGACGGCGAGGACGGCCCGACCCGGATGGAGGCCGCCAAGCGCGCCGCGCTGATGGGGCTGGCCCTGTTCCCCGACGCCACGGACATGGGTCTGTGGCTGATATCGGAGGACCACGGGGAGAGCGGCCGCGAGGAGGCCGCCGACATGCACCGGCTGGGCGACGCCGAGTCGGGTGAGGAGAACACCCGACGTCAGGAGCTCATCGAGGTCGCCGAGACCATCGACGTGCACGGCGGCGGCTCCCGGCTCTACGACAACATCCTGTCCGCCTACGACGAGGTCCAGGCCGTCTACGACGAGGAGAAGATCAACAGCGTCATCCTGTTGACCGCCGGTCGGGACGAGGGGTCCAGCGACCTGTCGCACGGGGAGCTGGTGGCGGCCCTCCAGGACCGGTTCGACCCGAATCGGCCGGTGAGCCTGTTCATCATCGCCTTCGGTGAGCAGGCCGACCGGGAGGAACTGCGCGACATCGCGGCCGCCACCAGCGGTTCGCTGTTCGTGACCGACGATCCCGACGAGATCGGCGACATCTTCCTCAGTTCGATCTCGCGGCGGTTGTGCGTGCCCGACTGCGACAACTGAGGTCGGGTGCGGCCGGAGGATCCGTCCTCGTCCCGGTCCGCACCGCGCTCGGGGTCAGGGGCCGAGGAGACCCGGAAGCGTCTCGATTCGATATCGGAATCGATTTTCGGTCGGACCGCTTCTCCGAGTGCGCCGCTCCCGACCAGGACCGGATCTCCCAAGGTGAAGGGCGATGCACAGGGGTGCGGGACGGATCACGTCCGCCCCGGGCCCGACCGCTCCGGTCCGGGCGGGCCCCACCCGCTCCGACCGGTTGAGTACCGTTCCCACCAGTAACACACCTATGACCGATCCGCCGACCCTTCGGCGCCGGTCCACCGATCCGCCCGTATCGTCCACCTACGGGCCCCTCCTGAACGCCGTCATCCCCCTTGTACGACATTCGTCCGTACACACCACCCCGTGAGGAAAGCTGTGGGACGTCACCGCGGAAGATACGCAGAAGAACCCTCCGGTCGCTCCAGGCGCCGTCGCGGCCGCGGCGGAGCCTTCGCCGCCCTGGCCGCGGCCCTCGTGATCGTGGTCGGCCTGGCGGGCGTGGGCGTGTACATGTTCGGCAACTCCGACGGGTGCGGCGGTTCCGACATCCAGCTGGACGTGGCCGTCAGTCCGGAACTGGCTCCCGCCGTCGACGCGGTCGCACGGGACTTCAACCTCACCGAGACCGCCGTCGACGGCCGTTGCGTGCACGTCGAGGTCCGCCAGGTCGACTCCGCCAACGTCGCCTTCGGCATCACCGGCGCGGGCGCCACCATGGGCGACACCGACTCCGACGTGTGGATCCCCGACTCCTCGGTGTGGCCGCGCCTGGTCCAGAGCCAGTCCGGCGACGCCGTCATCACCGACACCGGCACCTCCGTGGCCCGCACCCCGCTGGTCGTCACCGAACTCGCCGCATACGCCGCCGAGGGCGACGAACCCACCACCTGGATGGACGTCGTGCCCACCACCGCTCCCGGTGAGCAGGCCGAGCACACCGTCCGGGTCGTCGACCCGGCGCGCAGCTCCACCGGGCTGGGCACCCTCTACCTGCTGCACGGCGCCCTGAAGGAGGCCAGCCCCGACAACGACACCTTCAACGCCACCATGACCGCAGCCCTTCAGGCGCTGCACCGCGGGGCCTCCGCCGACGAGGAGGCGGCCTTCCTGGCGCTCAGCGGCGGCGGCGAGGAGGCCCCGCCCATCATGGTGATGTCGGAGCAGGCCGCCTGGCGCTACAACACCGCCCACGGCGACACCTCCGTCCGGGTCGACTACCTCGAAGACGGCACCTATTACCTGGACTACCCCTACATCGTCCGCACGGAGGACGGCGAGATCACCCGGGCCGCCGAGGCGTTCCGCACCGCGATCCGCTCGGACGAGGCGCGGGAGCACATCCTCGCCGAGGGTTTCCGCGGCCCCGACGACGAGGTGGACACGTCCCTGCTGGCCGCCGAACACGGGTTCCAGGAGACCGCCCCCGAGGAACTGCCCGCCCCCTCCGAAGGTTCCATCACCGACCTGACCCTCACCTGGAACCAGATGAAGATGGACTCGCGCGTGCTCGCGATCGTCGACGTCTCCGGGTCGATGCTGGCCGAGGTCCCGGGCACCGGGATGACCCGCATGCAGGTGACCGGCGCCGCCGCCACCCAGGGTCTGGAGATGTTCTCGCCCAGCTCCGAGCTGGGTCTGTGGAAGTTCTCCACCGACGTCAACAACAACCTGCACTACCAGGAGGTCGCGCCGGTCCGCGAACTCCAGGCCGCCGCCGACGACGGCACCGAGCAGCGCGAGATCCTGGCCGGGTCGCTGGCCGCGCTCCAGCCGCTGCCCCAGGGCGACACCGCGCTGTACGAGACCTACCTGGCCGCCTACCAGGAGATGTCGCGGACCTATCGGCCCGACCGCAACAACGTCATCCTCATGCTCACCGACGGGGACAACGACAACCCCGGCGGCATGGAGCTGGACGAGCTGCTGTCGCAGATCGACGCCATCGCCAGCCCGGCCCGACCGATCCCGATCATCACCATCGCGTTCGGTCCCGACGTGCAGAACCTGGAGCCGCTCCAGCAGATCGCGGCGGCCACGGGCGGTGCCGCGTACATGACCGAGGACCCCACGGAGATCGGTGACATCTTCATCCGGGCGTTCTCCCTGCGCATCTCCGACCCGGAGGAGTGAGTCCGGCCGGACGAGCGCCCGTGGGGGCGGGGACCGCACACGGTCCCCGCCCCCACGGCGTTCCCGGGATCCCGGGGGAAGCGACGGCGGTCCCCGTCGTGGAACCGGAGGTGACAAGACCCTGTCCCTGAAGGGAAGCACTATGGACTTCTCGACCGGGTTGGCGTACCCAGAGAGGACCCGGACGCGAAGAACCGTAAGGGGAATGCCATGGCGAACGCGTGGATGCCCGAGGCCGAACGGATCGACGGCGGCGACGCGCACGCGTCACGCGGGATCGGTGCACCACGCGCCGTGTGGACGGTGACGGGCGCGGACCCGGACGCGTGGTCCGCGCGGGAGGAAGCCGTCCGGCTGATCGCCGAGGGACGGACGGTGCACCTGGTGTGGAACCCCTCGTCCGGGCGGATCGCGCAGATCCTGCCGGCGACCCGGCGCGGGACCCCGACGGTGGGCGCCACCCACGTGTACGGGAGTCACGTCGACCACGGTGACGAGGGGCGGGTGTGCCTGGTCGTCGCGGTCGTCGGCCACACCGGGGAGCCGTTCACCGAGGGACCGATGCGCGGTCTGGCGGCCGTCCTGGACTGGCTCGACTCCTGGGGGGTTCGACGCGATTGGCCGGCGGGGCCCCCGGGAGTCGACCTTCCCATCGAGGTGCGGGCGCGGGAATGGGCCCGGGGCGGGCACTTCGGCCACGACCAGGTACCGGGTTCGACCGATCCCGGCCCGGGACGTCTGGACACCGTCCCGCTGCTGGCCACAGGCGGCCACCGGAGGGATCGACACCCGGAACTCGCACCCTCCGCCACCGTCTGACCACCCTCCGGATCCATGCGGCGGAGGCGGGCCCGCGCGAAACCCATGAAGGGGGTTCCGCTGGTCGAGCACAGTTCCGAAACCCCTTAGTCTGACCCCCATGGGTGGATCTATCGAGCCGGGTTGGTACGCGGACCCGCAGGGCGACGCGCAGACGCTCAGATGGTGGAACGGCGAAGAGTGGACGCGGCACACCCGCTCCCTCGACGAACTCCAAGGTGGGACCGGAGGCTCCGACGACGAGGAGGCCGCCACCACCTACCTCGGCGGGCCCGGAGGCCGCCCGTCCGATGACGACGACGAGCCGGGCACCGTCCGTCTCGGCCCCTCCCCCGGGGCCGACGACGACATGGGCACCATGCGCATCGACCCCTCGTGGGCCCGCGACGCCGCACGGCCGGCCCCGCCCGTGGACGACGAACCGAGCACGGTCCGCATCGGCCCCTCCACCCCCGGCCGGGACCGCACCCCGCCGAACGCCCCGTCGGACGACGATTCCGGCACCGTCCGCATCAACCCCACCTGGGCCTCCCCCTCCGACGAGGAGCCCACCGCCGACCTCAACGACGGTGCCACCGTCCGCGTCTCCCCCGGTTCCGTCCGCCCCCGGGCCGACGTCGACGACGGCGCCACCGTCCGTGTGTCCCCCGGCGACCTCCCAGGTCACGACGATGAGTCCCCCACCGCCGACCTGAGCGGCGACGACATCCCCACCTCCGACCTCACCGACTCCGACCTCGGCCGCGCCCCGGGCACCAAGGTCTTCGACCCGAACGGGGCCGGACAGGCTCCGCGCACCGCCGTCTTCGACCCGGACGAGTTCGGGGAGGCCCCGGGCACCAAGGTCTTCACCCCGGGAGGCGAGGCGGGCGGCACGGCCGTCTTCGACCCCGCCGACCCGATGTTCTCCGGCGGCGCCTCCGACGAGGAGGAGGGGGACGACCGCAAGGGCGGCCGCTTCAACAAGCTCCTGGGCAACATCAAGGAGGGGTGGAGCGACCTCTCCGAGGAGCGCAAGGAGCAGCGCCGCCAGGCCGAGGAGGAGGCCGCCAAGCGCCGCGAGGAAGAGGCGAAGCGTCAGGCGGAGGAAGCGGCCAAGCGGGCCGAAGAGGACCGCAAGCGCGCCGAGGAGGAGTCCAAGCGCCAGGCCGAGGAGGCCGAGCGTCGCGCCGAGGAGGAGCGCAACCGCCCCGCGCCGCCGCCGGAGGCCGCGGCCGCTCCGAACACACCGGACGCGCCCGACGCGCCCGCCCAGGGCACCCCGGCCGTTCCGGGCACTCCCGCGCCGGGTACCCCCGCCCCGGGCGCCCCGTGGACGCCGGGACGTCCCGACCCGGCCCGCCAGGCGCCCCCGCCCTACCCGGCTCCCCACTCCGGCGCCCAGCCCGGCTACCCGCCCAGCGGCCCCCAGCAACGGGGCGCACTCCCGTCGGGCCCGCAGCAGGGGTACCGCCAGGGCCAGCCGCCGCACTCGGGTGGCTACGCCCCGCCGTTCCCGCCCCCGCAGCAGATGAACCGGCCCCCGGCGTACCCGCGGCAGGGTCCCCCCATGCCGCCGCCGCACCCGATGAACCGCCCGCCGCAGGGTCCCCCGCCCGGCTACCCGCCGACCGGCCCCCGCGCCTCGGCCCCGGGCGGCCCGCCCATGCCGGGCGGCCCCCAGCAACCCCCGTGGGGCCCGCCGCCGGCGCACCCGCCGCACCGGCCCTACCCGCAGCAACCCCCGCAGCAGAGGAAGAAGAAAAAGGGCGGCTGCGGTTGCGGCTGCTTCACCTTCCTGCTGATCTTCCTCATCCTCGGGTTCCTGGCCTACCTCCAGTTCTGGGACATCTGGGACTGGATGTGGGCGATCTTCAACGTCGGGGCGCCTCCCGGCGGTTCCGACCCCTTCATCTGGGACTGACGTCCGCGGGGGCGCCCCTCACCGGGGCGCCCCCGCCGCGTGTCCGGGCCCTCACGCGAGAACCCCTAAGCTGACCGTTATGAACGACTGTTTGGTGTGGATCGACTGCGAGATGACGGGCCTCGACTTCGAGAACGACGCGTTGATCGAGGTGGCCTGTCTGATCACCGACGGGGAACTCAACATCCTCGACGAGGGCATCGACGTCGTGATCAAACCCCCGCAGGCCGCACTGGACGCCATGGGCGACTTCGTTCGCGACATGCACACCACCTCCGGCCTTCTCGGAGAACTCGACAAGGGCGTGACCCTGCACGAGGCCGAGGACGCCGTCCTGGAGCACATCCGCCGCTACGTGTCCGAACCCCGCAAGGCCCCGCTGTGCGGCAACTCCATCGCCACCGACCGCACCTTCCTCGCCCGGGACATGAAGCGCATCGACGACTTCCTCCACTACCGGATGGTGGACGTGTCCTCCATCAAGGAGCTCCTGCGCCGCTGGTACCCGCGCGTCTACTACGCGAGCCCGGAGAAGAACGGCGGCCACCGCGCCCTCGCCGACATCACCGAGAGCATCCGTGAGATGCGTTACTACCGCGCCGCCGCGTTCGTCCCCGAACCCGGCCCGAACTCGGCCACGGCCCGCGCCATCGCCGCCGACGTGGTCGCCGGCGGCACCGGTCGCGTGGCGCCACGCGACGACTCCCCGGAAAACTGATCGAAGCACTCTCCCGAGTCCGCTAAGCTTTCATACGTACGCAGGGCCGCGAGGTCCGGCGGACGTGGTGGGTGTAGCTCAGCCGGTAGAGCACTTGGTTGTGGTCCAAGAAGTCGCGGGTTCAAGTCCCGTCACTCACCCCAGAGGCTTAAGCCCCTGACCAGCGGAAACGCAATGTGGTCAGGGGCTTTCGCGTTCCCGGGGATGCACCAGCGGGTGCACGGGGGCAAAAGATCCGCCCGGTGAGTGCGCACCACCCATCCCGTCACTCACCGAGAAGGGACGGGGCCTTCGCCGTTCCCGGAGATGTGGGGGTTCCCCGGGACAGGTCCCCAGGGGCAGGGGGTCCCGGGTGCACTGGGATCCCACCGGCCACACGTTCGACCGCTACCCGCCGTACCCTCGGCTTCCCGACTCGACCTGGCGCTGGTCGCGCTCGTAGGCCGCGCCCGTGTCCGGGTGCAGCAGCTCGCGGTAGGCGCCGGGCGCCTTGGTCGGCGTCCTCACCGAGATCAGTGGCGTACGCCGGCCGTAACCGTGCAGGTCGTCGTAGAGCGCCCACTGGGTCCGGTGCTCGGCCATCGACGCTATCGGCGGCTTCGGCGTCTCCCAGATCCTGCTGGAAGTCCTCTTCGGTGTCTGGGCCTCTATGCCCTGATGGCGTTCCGGGGTCTTGTCGGGGGTGGCGGTCGGCGTCCCGGACTCCCGGGCGGGTTCGGGATCCTCAGCCGTGCGCGATGCGCTCGCGGTGGGCTCGGGAGTAGGCTCCGCAGCGGGTTCGGGGGTGGTTGCCGAGGCCTCGGCAACCCGAGTCGCCCTCTCGGCGGGCTCCGGGGCGGACTGACCGTCCCGGAGGCGGGCCTCGCGCTCCCGTACCGTCTCCGGTCTGCCCAGCGCCTCCCACGCGGAGATCGCGGCGCTGGTCTCCTCGCCGCTCATGCCCGACCTCACCATTTCGAACGGGGAGGCCTCGCGGTGGCCGCGCTGCGCCGACAGATCGTTCAGGATCACCCGTCGGGCCAGCGCGGGATCGGCCCCCGGAACCGACGTTCCGTCGACGGCCGGGGACCACCGCGGCGTCACCCGGGGATCAAGGATCAGGTCCCGCTTGTCCTCGGGGATCCCCCGGAGCAGTTCCTCCTCCGAGGGGACCGCGTTGACCCCCCGGGCGAGCTGCTTGGTGTGGCGGATGTTCCCCACGAGCACATCGTCGACCGCCTGGCCGATACTGGCGGCGGTGTGGTCGAGGGTGTACTCGCTCAGGTGTCCGCGCAGGCGTAGAGCCACCTCGGCGTAGCCGTCGTAGTCGTTGTAGACGTGTTTCAGCCGTGCCGCGATCAGATGGTGCCGCGGTACACCCGTATCTGCGGCTCCCTCACCCATGAGGGACCCGTTGGCACTGCGTGACCCGCTGTCGTCCAGCACGAAGCGGTCCGCGATGTCACGCGGAATCCGGTTCTCATCCCGCAGGAGGGTGGCGAACCCGTTCCCGTACCCCTCGGCCACGATCAGCGGTTTTCCCTGGGCGGCGTACTCGCTGGCCGCCAGACCGTAGGCCTCGCTCTCCGTGGCCATGACCATGACATGGGACTCCCGGATGGACCGCTCCTTCGCCGCCTCGTCACTGGTGAACTCCTCCACCGTCACGAACGAATTCCACCGGCCTTCGCCGAGTTGGCGATCCAGCAGATCGACGAATGCATCCTTCATCTTCGGGTCGATACCGCGCAGGGTGAGGTGCATGTCTTCGAACCCCTGTGTGCGCATGTGGGCCACGGCGAGTGTGACGTCGGCCGCGCCCTTGTTGACGTCGTGCATGCGCCCGAGCATCAGGACGTTGAAGGGCTCTCCCGGCTGCCAGCGCGCGGGGGTGCCCCGGGAGATCTCAACACCGGGCAGGAACTCGTGGCTGGGCGGTAGCGACCGCGCCTGGGACCACTCCGCCGCCAGTTGCCGGGCGTCCACGGCGGACTTGGGGCCGTGCGCCAGGATGAGATCGGAGCCGGCCAGGACCCTGCGGTGGTTCTCGATCCGGTGCTTTTCGAGTTCGGGCAGATCGAGGGTCCTGAAGAACCCCTTGGGGTCCAAGGTGATGACCGTGGACACCTTCGCGTCCGGATAGTAGGCGTCTTTCAGGTGCAGGGCCGCTGGACCGGTGACATCGCCGTATCCGACGATCATGTCGAACGCGCCCGGGTCGGTCGGCAACCCCACCCGCTCCGGGCCCTGTTCGTCCAGGGCGGCCCGGATGATCTTGGAGAACCGGTCCACGAAGTGGCGGGTCTGCTTGATGTCGGCGATGGTCTGCGGGGACAGGAGGGCCTCGTCCAGCTCGACGACGGTCACCCCCTCCCGCTGCTGCTCACAACGGCCGATCGTGACCAGGTGGACATCGTTGCCACGGGCCAGTGCCTCCGACAACTGGCGGTTGAGAACCGCACCCCCGTCATCGAGCCTCCCGGAACTGGCCAGGAAGAGATAGCGCGTCATGCTCCAGCGGCCTCACGTGCGGTCGTTCCGGAAAAGAGAATCTGTTGCGCGATGGGGCGGACCATCACAGGCTGAACAGGCGGGTGTTGATGTCGCTGACCCGGGAGGAGAAGGACTGGGCGTCGTAGCCGATCATGGCCGTGGCCCGACCGGGCACGAACCGGGCCGCAGCCTCGTCGAGGATTTCTGCCACGACGAACACGGTGCTCGGGACCAAGGCCTTCCAGTAGGGCTCACCGTCCCGGTAGGGCTCGACGATCTCCCGCTCGCGCGGCACCCTCGGCAGCGGGGAGTCCTCGAACACCTTCTTGCGGATCTTTGCGTTCTTACTCGTGAAGGAGGAGTCGGAACCTCCGGACAACAACTCATGTCGGGAGTCATTGGAGCCGCGCTCCCACCAGAGCGGGATCTCTTCTCCGGCCAGGACCCGCCGCAGGTTCTCCACCGCCACAACCGTGTCCATACCTATGAACTCGTCTGTGGCGATGACCTGCTCTCGGGACGGGATGTGGTCGGCGGCGCCCTGGGCCACCCGACGCAACCGCTCCAGCCGATCGGCGCCGACCCGCGTGGTGAACGGTTCAGGCGTCGCGGCGGCCCAGGGAACATCACCGGGGTGCGGGGTAGGGCCCTGACCCGTCAACGCGCCACGCAGGTGATCGGCGATCTCGTGCAGGGTCACCGACAACCCCGCCGCCTCCTCGTCGATCACACACGCGGGCCGCCCCGGAGCGAGACGGCGCTCCAGGTCGGTGAGGGCTGTTGCCGCCGCCAGCACCCAGTCGCTGGTGACGATGACACACGACCCCGGCTCGAAGACAACATCCCCGTACATTTCCGGATGGTCCAACAGCACGAATCCGGGGTGTCTGAACTGGCGCCCCTCCTCGAACCGGGTCCACCAGTCCTGGGCGGCCTCGGCCAGAGGAACCGGCCGGTCATCAGGGCCACGGCGTGTCAACAGATGCCGCGTGGGGTCCGAGGGCTCACCTGGGGCCCCGGCCGGGACCTGCGCGTCGGAGGCCAGAACCTCCTCCAGTGCCCGCCACGCCGCCTTGCGCCCCTCCGGCCAAGCGCTCCGCTTGTGCCAATCAGGCTCCAGCCACAGCATCCGCGCGGCAGCGGAATAAACTCGCTCGTACTCCGCTACCACTTCTCCGCCAACCGACATGAAAGGACTCCCCGAAGCATTCACAGGAAACGCATTGAACCGACCCGGACCGAAATCAGGATCCCCCGACCATCCCACACACCGGCCATCGGCGTCGACGACGATATCGAGCACCGCCGACTCATTGGAACGGCACCTGTGAATTCCCGCGTTCCCCCTGGTCAACGCATTCCCCGGTGCGGCTCACGTCCCCTCCGCCCACCACTCCGCAGTCCGAGGGCCCAGATCCCGGGTCGCGGCCTCCTCCGTTCCCCGGATCGACGTAGGGTCGGTGTGCACAGGGTCTGGGGGACACGCGTCCCGGCCGAGGCGGCCCCGGCATGCGGTTCGAGAAGTCCATCCACATCGAGGCGCCCCGGCAGCGCGTCTGGCACGTGCTGACCGACATCGAGGCCTGGCCCCGCGTCATCCGGCTGGTCGAGGTGGTCGAGGTCGTTGCATCCCCGCCGCTCGAGGTCGGCGGGACCGTGCGCCTGCGCGAGCTGCCCGAGGGCCTGTGGGACATCACCGTCTGGGACACCCCCGCCTACTTCGAGTTCGCCCAGAAGGCCGATGGCGCCACGACCGTCGTCTGCCACCGTGTCGACGCCCTGGGCGGGGACCGCTCACACCTGATGCTGAACCTGGAGATGCGCGGGCTGATGGTGGCGGTCATCAGCGTGCTCCCCAAGAAGACCACCCGGACCCACCTGGACCGGCAGGCCGAGGATCTCAAGAACGCCGCCGAAGCCACCCCTTGGATACAGCACTCCTGCGGAAACGGCGCAGGATAGGGCCGATCACGTACCGCTCGGAAGAAGCACCATGATCGACCCGGCGCTCAAGCGCGTCCCGCGGCACCTCTGCGCTGTGAAGGCCCGCCGACCCGCGGAGACCGATTCCCTCGAGTTCGCCCACTGGTCCGAGCAGATCGCCCGGGCCTTGGAAGCGATCGCTCCCCTCCTCCTCTTCGACGCGGACCGACTCAGGGCCGGAGCCGAGGAGGAGACCCCCAGGGCCGGGCCGCCGCGATCCGCCGGCACCACGCCGCCCGGACCGGAACAGACGCCCCCACCCGATCTCCCCCAGGGCTGTTTCATTCTCGGCATGCAGTAACGTTCGCGCTGGTCACGGCAACCCGATCACGTCCAGCGGGCGGGTGAACGCCTCATACGACACCCACCGGATGGCGTCGGGCACCGTGTCCTGACCCAACCGGCCCAAGAACACCAAGGCGAGAGCGCGTAGCGCGGCCAGGTTGTCGAGGCCGTGCCCGCAGCGGACCTTGCAGGCGTCCTCGCCCAACGACACGTCCTTGACGTGGTGCCAGGCCTCGATGTTCCAGTGCCCCCGCACCAGAGCTCCGATCCGGGCCGCGTCGGCCTGCCCGACCTCTAGCGAGGTCACCGCATACGCCACGGTCCACGACACTTCCCCGGTACGCAGCTCCCTGACGTAGCGGCGCACGCGCACCGCCTGGACCACGTGCGGAAAACCGGTGGCCCCGGCCAGGTCGATGACCTTGACGGTACGGGTCTCGGCCCGCCCGTGGCCGCGGGCCCGGGTGGTGCCCAGCGTGGGGGCCTGAACCCAAGGCAACGTCGCTACCTGCTCGAATGGAAGTCAGAGATGTGAGAGTCCCTGATCTTCTAGCGGGCTCCGTTGCTCGTTGGTGGGAGCTTCGACCGGATCGCTATGGGGCTGTGATCAGCACTGATGAGTCACGATCCCGACTTTGAAACAGCCCTGCCTTTGAACGGGTCTTCTCCTCTTGGGCGGAGGCCTTGGTCAAGGCGGCGAGCGTGGTGGCGTCCAGGTGCATCCCGGCCGCGTCGTGATGGGTCCGCACGGTGGTGGAGTCCACGCTGACCAGCGACAGGTCCACCCGGCCCCGCTCGGCCGCCGTCGCGATCGGCCCCTCCAAAAGGGTTTCGAAGACCCCGGCGTCCCGCCACTGACGGAACCGGTTGTGCACGGTGGACCAGGCGTCGTTTCTCGTACTCGGCGGGGGTGCGGGGAGAGGAGAGGGGAAGCTCAATGAGGAGGGTTTTCCCAGCTCACTCGGACGTCAACCCACACATCAAATATCAGTAGCACCAAAGCAGAATAAGGGCTCAAAACTCTACCAGTTAAAGGTCGACCGCTGGTTAGCCCGAAAAGCCCAAAAAAGGGCCAGGAAACCCATGCACGATCACCTCTGGAATGCACCCTGGAACTCTACTCCTCCCGCACTTGACCAATCCGCTCTCGAATCCAATCAGAAATGGCGTCGGGATCCCGGGGAAACTTCTCCAGCTCGAAAGCATAACTACCCGGAGATGCGGGGAGCGGGTGAACCCCCAATTCTTTATCGTAGTAGAAATCGACCTTGAACTTACCAGGCTTCGTTACATTGACCGACATGGCAAGCCACGTCCCCTTGCCCTCCTGGTACATGTCAACCTTGAGATTTTCAGCTTTATTGTCTAGAGAATTTGGATGCCGCTTCCTCACCGTCTCTCCACTTTCAAAGGTCACGAGGTTCTCACTTGCCGAAACGCGCCCGATGTACTCAAACCTGTAGCTCATCGAACTCCAGCCGCGTGGGGCAGCCTGAACAAGATCATGGGCGATCTCGCGCACGAGCTCCTGCTGTCGAATTGGATCCATCGGCTCTCTTTCTTTTATCTTAAGGTCCGACTAGGGTGATTATCGTACCGCAGCTTCGCTTGGTCAATTCCATTAAGGCGCCAGTCTATCACAATTCTCGCAGGCGGAGCCCCAAAGTAATTCATCCCTGCGGGGCGATTTCTCTCGTAATTTCTGGCGTGGCTGGTTAGATCTGAGCGGTGCTGATATTCGTGCCTTTCATATTCTGGAAGGCTGTCGTCATATTCAACTTCCATGCGAAATGTGATTCGGGGGTCTTCCCCGGCGAGACTCAACCAAGGAGCTGTGAGGGCTGGCTTCCCTCCCGGCTGCCGCTCCGCGTAAGCTGTGTTATAAGCCCTACCGAGAGTCCCTTCGTCTTTCTTGAGGATCCCGTTCCAAAGATATTCAAGACGACCCCAGTTCTCGTAGAAATCCCGACTCTGGCCAGGGTGGTTCAAGGACTTGAGCATCGGGATGATGTTGATCCTCTCACCGGGACCACCGAACATGTTGCTCGCGACCAGGTGTCCGCCCTGCCAACTGGCTTCATCATATTTATATTCCGTGTCATCGCGCTTGTTGTACTCGCTGAAGTAGTTCCTGCCCTCATGGCCGATGGGTGTCTGTTCGTTGTTCCTCGACTCCCTTCCCGTCCTGAGCTCGCCCTCGATGGAGATCGTCCTGGACTTGTCATCCGTCCCATAGACGAACTGCCCACCCGTCTTCGGATGGTCAACGTAGTACATCGCGTTCGGCCTGGGGTAGACGAGCTCGGGATTTCCATCGGCACTCGATGAGGACCGCGTTTCAACATGGACGATGCGGCCATCGGCGTCTGTGATGAAAACGCCTCTCCCCTCCACCCGGTACAGGGTGTGTGGGTCGAGCTTGACCTCCTCCCCATCCTCGCCTGTCCCGAACCGCTGTCTTTCTCCAGGATAACGGGAGTCTCCCACATCGATCGTCTGCGTGTGCTCGTACGAAGGACGGTGCGCAGCACCGTTATAGGGATTGCGTTCTCGCCACCAGTTCAATGCGCTCTCAGCGACCCTGTCCAGACCGGACAGGTCGTCACCCGTTCTAAAACCTGACTCGGGCTCGGGGATCCCCCAGTTCTCCCACAGCTCGAATCCGCCATCGGCTTCAGGGTCCCCCCAAGGCGAGATGTCGTCCGCGCCGTTCCTCTCGGAGGTCCCTTCGTACTGATCGTTGTTCCACAGTTGAGGATCGCGAGAGCGGTACGGCACACCCTCTTCCATCAGACGGGCCTTGACGTACTCGTGTGCGACCAGGTTGCGGAAGGCAGCGCTCTCGGAGGCGTTCAAAGTGCCCGTCTCCGCCTTGCGCCACAGCTCGGCGACTTGTTCCACCGGCGCGAAGCGACCCGTTCGCTGACGCCCGTCCGGCGGAGAGGGAACATCGACATGCTCGCGGAGGAACAGGTGCTGCTTGACCTCGTAGATCACGTCCCGGTTCAAGCCGGTGTTCTCGGAGATATGGTCGACGTCGCCGTCGTTAGCGCGGATTTCACCGTACTGCTTCAGTGCCCAGGCGTTCTGTGGGACGTCGACATAGCGGTTACCCTCACCATCGAAATAGGTACCGGTCTCGTCCCGATATCCCAAATCGACGCGGTGGTTATCGGAGTCATAGAACCCATCCCCGGCTTCCATGTTGGCCCGGGGGTTACCCACATCGGCGATTCCGCCGGATCTCTGGACGTACTCCGGTGGTTGCTGCTCCGGAGTGCCCGGACCGTTCGGCAGTCCGCCTCCATCTCCGCCTGTACTGATACTGGTGCGACCATGTCCGGGCCTGGAGCCGGGGCCGGAGTCGGGGTCCACGGTAATGGTGCCGCCGTTGGGGGTGTCCGGGGAGCCGCCGCCACTACCGATGCTGTTGGTGATGGTTGTGTCGTGGTGGGCGGTGATCTCGTTGCCCGCGCTGTCGACCTCGACCCGCCGGCCGTCCTGGGCCTCGATGCGGGGCGGGTCGGTCTCGTAGCGCTGCACCGGGGTGTCGTTGACCGAGGACACGTCATCGGGTACCTGCCCGGTGACCCAGAGGCCCTGTTCCTCGCGCAGCCCTTCCTCCAGACCGCTACGGGAGCGCGGATCGATACCGTCGAGGAACCCCTGGCCCGCGGCCAACTCGGCGGCGGTCGGATCAGCGGGCCGCTCCGCATCGGCCGCGCCGTCACCCGAGGGGGACCGGGGGTCCTGATCGCGCAGGGCCTCCAACCCGGTGATCAGCGCCCGCAGCTTCTCCGGGTCGAACCCGAACGCCCGCAGCGTGTCCTCGTCCACGGAGATCACCGGGGTGGCCTGGCCGGAACCACCACCCGAACCCCCCGAGCCCCCGTGGCGTCCGGAGGCCGCGTTGTCGATCAGTTCCCGCACGGCGCCGGTGAGACCGTTGTGACCACCGCCGAGCCCGTCCAGGATCTTCAACCCCTTGTAGGCCAGCAGCGGCACCCCCACCACCGCCCCCACACCGGTCGAGGACAGCGCCACACCCGCCGCGATCGTGCCCACGTTGAGCAGCGCGGTCGTGATCACGTACGCGGGCCGCTCCTCCCACTCCTGCCACGGCACGATGGCGTGCGCCGCCTCCACCGCCGTGTCCCACGCGATCTCGCGGCTGCGCTCCCAGCTCTGGAACCCCCAGTGGTCGATCTCGGCGTCGTACAACCCCACCGCGGCGCCCGCGCCCTGGACCACACCCCACCAGTGGGCCTCGACGTTGGTCCCCCACTCGAAGTCCCACCCCCCGGCCCC
The DNA here is from genome assembly GCF_028882275.1 of Nocardiopsis sp. N85. Classification (GTDB taxonomy): domain Bacteria; phylum Actinomycetota; class Actinomycetes; order Streptosporangiales; family Streptosporangiaceae; genus Nocardiopsis; species Nocardiopsis lambiniae. The sequence continues at coordinate 239,804 of NZ_JARBUT010000001.1, read as the reverse complement.
GTGCATCCCGACCATGCCGCCGGCGTTCTCCAGGATCCCGCCGCCGAAGTCCCAGGCCGCGTGCTGGACGTCCCAGAACCAGTAGTGGTCGACACCGACCTCGGGTTCGCCCCAGGCGTTCTCCAGCTCCTCGGTGATCTCGGTGAACCCGTAGGCGATCTCACCCCCGCGCAGCCGGGTGGACCCGTCCGGGTTCACGGCCGTGTACCGGCGTGCGCTGAACAGCGCGACGATGGCGTTGGCGCACTCGGCCTCGGCGGCCATGAAGTCGTTCTGGATGCGGATCTTCTCGGAGTTGATCCGCGAGTACTCGGTGTACTCCTCGCTCTCCTGCCCCAGCAGGGTGCCCTTGGCCCAGTCCTCGTCGTCGGCGACCCGCGCGTTGAAGCGGCGCGCGTCCCCTTGCAACGCCCACGCCTGACGACGGAGCTCGCGGGCGCGTTCGGCGAAGGTGGTCAACGCGGTGGCCGCCGTGCCCAGGGCGCCGTCCACCTCCCCGGCGTCCTCGGGGACCGCGTCCACCGCCGAGAACAGGAGCTCGGCCTCGGGGGCGCTGTAGCAGGAGGACAGTCCCGCCCAGGCGGTGTGGATGTCGGCCGCGCCCTCGACGATGTCGGCGCCATCGCCCTTGAGATCGCCGGCGGTGTACTCCAGGCGGTCCGGGTCGGTGGCGGGGACGAAGAACGTGCTCGGGTCGAAGGGTGCTGTGCCCACAGGTCACCGCTCCAGGGGGTGTGGGGGTGGGGTCGGGTGCTCGGGGTCCGGGAGCGGGGCGGGGGCCGGCGGGGTCAGTGGTAGAGGGGTTGGTGGCCCGAACCCGCGCTCGGGGTGGCCTCGGTGGCCGGTTCCTTGGCGGCGTTGGCCTGGGCCTCGGCGGCCATCTCCAGGTTCCCCTCCATGTAGTGGGTGGTGGCCTCATAGGCTCCCTCGACCGCCCGCAGGGTGGTACCGGCCATGTCGCCGAGCACGCCGAAGTAGTGCTCGGCGAACCGTCCCAGGGCATCGGAGACGATGCCGCTACCGCATTCCTCCACGGCGTTGCCCAGATGGGTCTCCAGCTGGGACAGCTCCCGGGTCAGCCCGCCGGTGCCCTCCTCATCGCCCAGATGGCCCAAGGTCGCCTCCAACACACCGCCGACCCGCGCGGGATCGATATCCCACGAACTCATCGGACTCCCTTCCTTACTCCCGAGAACCGCTCGGTGTGAAATCCTCCGAACGTTCGTGGACCATCGACGTGACCGATTCCGGCCATTTCCCGTTGTGCAGGAACGGGAGCCGTCACCGCACGGAACGGCAACGGGCGAAGTGGACCGAAGGGCCTGGTCAGGTTACTTTTCAGGGGGTTTGCGCCACCTCGGGGCCGCTCGGTCCGACAAACGGCCGGACCACGCGGCCGGGTCGTGCGGAGAGCGGCCCCCTGTCGGCGCAAGGGCTTCGGGACGAGCTTCTCTTCGTCACCGGAACCCCGTTCCATCAGGCCGGATCTCACCCGTTCACCCCTTCTGCGCATTTCACCGCGATAAGTGATTCCTGTTGCCTCTTCAGGCGTATTATGCCGAACGGTGGGGACAGAGGGTGACCGGGGCCGTGCGCACGGCGGTCCTGTCGTGATGCCATGGAACTCGGTTGCCTTGTCCGGATCCATGTGCCCTATCCGGTCATGACCTGGCCGACCAGCCGGGGCCGGGGGTGTGCGTTCTCAGCCGGAACGTGAGAATTTCGGGGCTCTGACGCACCCGTGAGGGTGCACCAGGGCGGCGGAGGTGATGCACCCGGAGGGTGGACGGGGGCTGGTGCAACGCGGGAGAACCGGGAGCCGGGGGCAACGGGGTGACGGGCAGCGTCAGGGCCTGTGGGTTCTCGGGTTCGGGCAGGTCGGCGGGCTGACGCTGGGTGATCCGATTCCCGTCACTCACCCCAGAGGCTTGAGCCCCTGAACAGCGCGAACGCGCAGAGGTCAGGGGCTTTCGCGTGTCCGGGGGTGCACCGGCGGGTGCACGGCCCCGATTTTCCACCGGTTGAGTGCGCACCGCCCATCCCGTCACTCACCGATGCGGCGGGGGTGCACGCCTGTGCACCCCCGCCCCGACATGCACCGCCCCCTGGATCCAGTTCCCGCAGGTGCGCCGGCATACGCTGACGTCTCCGCGTACTCACAGCCTCCGGGGGGCATCGAGCGAGGTCACCGGATAGCAGTACCAGCCGCGGATCGTCTCGCCAGCGGGCGCGGGAAGAACTTTGTTGATCCGACCACGCTTGTTAGCCACGACCCGCCAGGACATCTCGGAGCCATGGCGGTCGACAAGACTGAGGTGATCTCGCACAGCGGATCGAGTGGTGTCCGCGTTGAGGACGGCATCCAGGCCTTTGAGACGGATCCGTACGTGTGGCCGTCCGCCGTAGGAATCAACATCGCCGATCGTCGCCTGCTCAGATTGGGCCAGCCGGCCTGAGAGGGTCTGGAAGAGCTCGTGTCCCGCGTCCAGGACCAAGCCCGATGACAGAAACCCGTCCGAGGTGAGGTCGACCGCCGACCGCCGCTGGTTGGCCAGCGGTTCGAAGTCGGTATCCGCGAGATGGTTACGGAGCCAGTCGGCGAGTTCCGCCTTGAAGGTCTTGGGGACACCGAAGCTACTCCGCAGGTTCGTCGACCAGCCGAGAAAGGTGATACCGGCGTCGGTACCGCGCACAAGGGCGCAGGTTGTGCGACCCATGGGGATGAGGCCCACCTCCGTCAGGGACAATGACCCGAAGGGTTGGTCGCTGAGCTGGTCGATGACGCCTCGACCGTTGAGAAGGACGAGCCGCACCCGGCTGTGCTCCAACTGGGCGTGCAGGTACCGGACACCCTCGATCAACAGGGCTCGACGCGCTTTCGGGTCGGAAATGCCGCCCCAGACCGGGTCAGTGGCCCACTGGACGAGGTCGAGGTGGCAGGCCGTCCCGTTCCCGTAGCCGTCACCCACTGCGCTTTGCAGAAGCTCGTTCAAAGGCTCGAACCAGGTGTTGTACGGATTGCGGTGAAAGTAGCCGGCACAATCGGCGAGCACGCGGCCACCTGGTCGTCATCGAGGCGATCGAGCCGCTGGGCTTGGATCGACTCCAGTGTGGCCAGCCGGCGCTGCTCCCCACGCAACAGCGCCCCCCGCGTTGAGGAACTCCCTTTTACCGGGGTTGATGCCCAGTGTCGCAACCACGGCGCGCTGCGCGTCCCCGAAGGAGACCACCGACGTACCCCCCTCAACGACCGGCGCACCCGTCGGCGGCAGGCGTCGCACCATCGCGCTGAGATGGTCGGCACGGGGCGAGCGCGCAGGGCTCATAGCGTCATTCTCCAGGAACCGACCTGCGAAATCGAGACATCACGACTTCCAGGGAAAACGGGACTCCAGCACATGCGGATCACCGTCTCCGTCCTCACCTGCCGCTCCTCACCGCAGCGCACGAATCGCAACCGCCATGGTGCCCCGGGCTGCCCCGAGGATGCGTCGGCCCTGGAGTACCGGCCTCATGACGTCCTTCCGTCCTCGTGTTCCAGAAGGGCGACCAGGCCGTGGAGATCGTCCCGGACGAATTCCGCGAGCGACGGCGGCAGGAGCCGGACGGTGGCCAGGGCATCGCGCGTGGCGGGAACGCGGACCACGTCGTAGGTTCCCCGCCCGGGGTCGTCGAACTCCGGTCCCGTGCGGGCGGAGAGGTCCATCGAGACCAGCCGGGCGACGAAGACGTACTGGAGCCTGACACCGCCGGGCACCTCCTCGGTGAGGAGGAGGACCTGTCGGACCCGTTCGATCCGGCCGCCGAGCTCTTCGGACACCTCACGCCGCAGAGCCGCCTCGACGCTTTCGTCCTCCGGTTCGATTCCTCCTCCGGCAGTGGTCCAATACGGCTCCTGGCCGGGCCTGGTGCGTTTGATGAGCACCAGTCGCCCTTCGCCGTCGAAGAGGAGCGCGCGGGCACTCCGTTTGACGATGTCCTTCATGACCACCGGTTCTCGGTTTCGACGTGCCATGTCCGAGGGCTCCGTCCGGGCAGCGGGCTTCTCGTCCTCGTCTTCACCGTCTTCACTGTTCATCGAAGGCTTCGGCATGCACCGGCTTCGGACCCCGCCGATGGTACTCACCCCTCTCGGGGCCAGTTCCGGAGCGCGGCGCGGGCGAACAGCCTCCCCTCAGGCGTCGGACGAGCATCCATGCCCCGCCCCGTCAACGCCCCGAGGAAGGTGAGCACGGAGTGGGAGTCACCGCACAGGCCGAACACCGCCCCGGGAGACAGGGCCCTGTCCGTGGCGGAGTGGTCCCGCCACCCCAGTGCGGTCAGGGCCCGGCCCGTGGTCGCGAGGACGTCGCCGTCTCCCCCGGCCAATGCGAGCAGTGACAACAGTCCGCCGTGACTGTAGGCGGCCCTGCCCTCGTCCGCGGGCATCCTCTCCGCAAGGTGAGTCCACAGGGCGACCGGGTCCCCGCCCGTCTTCCGCCCGGCCGGGGTCCGCATGAGTCTCCCCCGGTAGCGGCGCAGCAGCTTCATCCGCTGGGCCGTCTCACGGAACACGCGGACGGGCGCGGTCTGGTCCTCGCGGTTGAGCTTGCCGATCCAGTCGCCGCGCAGGCCGAGCACGTCGGCGGCGGCCTCCACGTCAGCGGGCTTGAGGTATCCCGCCTGGGTGAGCGGCAGTCCTTCGGTACCCGCGCGGTCGAGCAGCCAGGCGTAGGGCGCGACCATACGGCGGGCGGTGTCCTCGTCGACCTCCGCCGACGTGTCCAGCCCGGCACGGTCGACCAGGGCGGACAGCAGCCTCTCGGCCTCCGGTCCGGCGTAGGCGGCGTCGATGAGGAGATCGGCGACCGGGCCCGGAAGGCGCGCTCCCGCGTTCTCCCCGGAAGACCGCCGCTCCTCCCCGGCCGGGCCGGGCTCGGGGAACAGCCGTCGCAGCCCCTCGTTCACCTTGTCCCTGTCGAACGGCTTCGGCGCCCGATAAGAGGGGTCGTCGTCCTCCCCGAACTCGGCGCGGTATTCGGCCACCGCCTCGGCGTGCTCCGGGTGCCCGGGGTCGTTGACCGCCTCCCAGAACTCGTACTGGAACGGACCGCCGGAGTCGTCCACGGGTGACGGGCGTCGCCCGTCCACACACCGCGCCCTGGGTGTGTCCGCCGTCAGCGGAGCGATGCCCCGGAGGGTGAGGGACAGTTCCCAGTCGTCGCCGAAGTCGTACAGGTAGAGGAGCCGGTCGCCCTCGTGTTCCAGGACCTCGTCGAGCCTGACCTGCTGCTCGGCGAGTCCTCGCTGGCCCTCGTCCACGTCGTAGGGGGACAGGAAGTGCGCCGTGTTCCGGTCGTAGAAGCGCTTGCCTCCCCTGCCGAACTTGTGCAGGTGGCCGTCGTCCCAGCCGAACACGGTCTGGAGGACGTCGTGCACATCGTCCAGGTACAGGTCGGAGGCGAGTTCCACGCGCCGCCACAGCGGGGGCGAGGTGTGGACGAGTTCGGCCCGGACCGTGTAGAGGACGGGCTCGCCGCGCTGGGGGAACAGGGTCGGTGTGGTGGAAGCGTACATGGCCGTGACGTTACCGGCCGGGTGCGGGCCGTGCGGGGCGTTCGGCCGACTCGTGGGGACGCCCTTCGTGAGGAACGCCCACGCTCGCCGCCGACCCTGGAGACGCACGGGCTGAGGGGAGGGATCTCGTACCGCTCGGAAGAGGCACCATGATCGCTCCGGCCCTCAAGTGCGCCCTGCGCCACCTCCGAGCGATGAAGTCCTGTCGGGCCCGCCGAGACCGATCCCCTCGGGTTCGCCCGCTGGAGTGAGCAGGTAGCCGGGGTCCTGGAAGCGATCTCTCTCCTCGACGGGCTCACCGTCCGGGCCGTCGGTGTCGAGCGCCGCGTCACCGGCGAGTGGGACCTGCCGGAGAACTCCCCGTACGTGTACTTCGACGTCCGGTTCGGCAACGCCACCGGCAGCCCCGTCGACCTCACCCACCTCTCCGTCCACCGCCAGGTCGGCGAGAAGGGCCGCACCGCCACCGCCGGCCATGGCTGCGCCCCGCCCGAGGAGGACTCCCACCTCCAGGTCGAACTGACGCTCAGCGACCGGGAGGAGTCGGACGACCACGTGCGCGAGACCGTCCACTCCGTCGGCGACGTCGCCTGACACGGAACCGTTCCGGACCCGCCTCCTCGGCGGGGCCGGAACACCACCCGAAGGCACCTGCGATTCGGGGAAAACGGAGTGGACGCAGTGGCCCCTGTGAAACCCTGTAATCCGCCCCCTGAGGAGGAGACCCCTCGTGAAACTCCTGCACGCCGCGGACCTGCACATCGACAGCCCCCTGCGCGGCCTGGACCGCTACCCCGGCGCCCCCGCCGAGCACCTGCGCAACGCCACCCGCACCGCCGTGGACAACCTCGTCGACCTGGCCCTGGAGGAAGGGGTCACCGCGGTCCTGCTGGCCGGGGACATCTACGACGGGTCGTGGCGGGACGTCAACACCGGCCTGTACTTCACGAAGCAGATGCGCCGACTGCGCGAGGCCGACATCCGGGTCTTCATGATCTCCGGCAACCACGACGCCGAGAACAAGATGACCATGAAGCTGACGCTTCCCGACAACGTGCACCTCTTCCCGTCCGAGAAGGCCGGTAGCTCCGTCCACGAGGACCTGGGGCTGGCGGTGCACGGGCAGAGCTTCGCCCAGGCGAAGGTGACCGACGACCTGGCCGCGGGGTACCGTCCGGCGGCTCCGGGGTTGTTCAACGTGGGTCTGCTGCACACCTCGCTGAACGGCCGTCCCGGACACGACCGCTACGCCCCGTGCAACCTGGAACAGCTCGTCGACCACGGCTACGACTACTGGGCGCTGGGCCACATCCACAAGCGCGAGGTCGTGCACGGGGACGGCGTGCACGTGGTCTTCCCCGGCAACACCCAGGGGCGGCACGCCGGTGAGACCGGCGACAAGGGCTGCACCCTGATCACGGTGGACGGCGCGGGGGCGGTCGAGGGTCTGGAGCACCGCGACCTGGACACCGCCGCGCGCTGGCACGAGGTGCGGGTGGACATGACCGGCGCACTCGACCTGGACGACGCCTGCCACCTGGTCGAGCGGGATTTGCAGCGCCGAGTGACCGACCACGCCGTGGACGGCCGCGTGGACGCGGTGCGGGTGGTCGCCGTCGGCGCCGGCGAGGCGCACTCGGCCCTGCTCACCCGGCGGGAGGAGTTCACCGCCGAGGTCCGGGGGCTCAGTCAGGACTACCCGTCGGTGTGGATCGAGAAGGTCCGCGTCGACACCTCGCGCCCGCGCGAGCGGGTCGCCTCCGAGCAGTTCGCCGGGCTCGTCGCGGACGTGCGCGAGGAGGCCGCGCGGCTGGCCGACGACCCCGAGCGGGTGCGGGAGGTCCTCGCCGGCGCCGGCCTCCGGGGAAGGCTCCCGGCCGAGGTCCGCACGTCCTTCGAGGAGGACGGGTGGGCCGAGCGCATGGCCGGCGGCGCGGCGGACCTGCTGGTGGCGATGCTGGAGGAGTCCCGATGAGGATCGAACACCTGGACCTGACCGCCTTCGGCCCGTTCACCGACCTGTCCCTGAACCTGTCGGGCCCCGGAGTCCACCTGGTCTACGGGCCCAACGAGGCCGGGAAGACGTCCGCGCTGGCCGCCCTGCGGTCGCTGCTCTACGGCATACCGCACAGGACGCCGTTCGGTTTCCTGCACGGTATGTCCAAGCTGAGACTGGGCGCGGCGCTGGGCAACGGTTCCGGCGAGACCCTGGAGGTCGTCCGGCACAAGCGGAACAGGAACCCGCTGACCGCACCCGACGGGACCCCCGTCTCCGAGGGGGAGCTGCTGGGGTTCCTCAACGGCGTCACCGAGGAGGTCTTCACCACCGTCTTCGCGCTGACCCTCGCCGAACTCCAACGGGGCGGAAAGAACCTGATCCGGGGTGAGGGGGACATCGGCCAGGCCCTGTACTCGGCCCGGTCCGGACAGGACACGGCGGCCGTCCTCAAGGCCCTGGAGGAGCGTCAGCGGGAGCTGTACCTGCGCACCGGCTCCGTTCGACTGCTGAACACCGCGCTGAGCGAGTACAAGAGGATCGCCGCCGAGCGCACCCGGGCGTCGACGGCGACCGAGGAGTTCCTGCGCCTCCAGGACGCCGTGCGAAACGAGGAGAAGGTCTTCTGGGAGGAGGACGACCGGCTCAAGGAGAAAGAGGCCGCGTATCACCACTGGAAGTCCCTGAAGTCGGCGCTGCCCTCCCTGCGCACCCGGCGCCGGGCCTTGGACGACCTTGCGGAGATCACCTCCCGGGGCCCGTTGGCCGACGCGCACGCCGGGGAGCTTCTGGACGGGTTGGAGAAAGACCTCGACCTGGGTGAACAGCAGCGCGAGCGGGAGGAGGAGTCGCTGGCGGCGCACCTCCGCGAGCTGGCGGAACTGCACGTCGACGAACGGCTGTCGAGGGTGCGGGAGGACGCCGACGCCCTGGTCCGGTCCGTGGAGGCGGTCGAGGAAGCGGCACTGGAGCTGACCGAGCGCACCCGGCGGGCCGGGGAGCATCGGGCCCGGGCCGAGCGGCTGCTGCGGAGTGTCCGCCCCGGCGCGGACCTTGACGACTCCGGTGTCCCGCGGGTGGCCGAACCGACCGCCGAACGCCTCGTCGAACTGGCCAGGGCCCACCCCGGCCTGCGAACCCGGGTCGACGACGCTCGCCGCCAGGCCCACGACCAGGCGCGGGCGCTGGACCGTGCCCGTGCCGACCTCGCGGACCTCCCCGAGGGTGTGGAGGGGGACGCGCTGGCGAGCGTGGTCGCGGAGTTCCCCTCCGCCCTCGTCGCGGACCTGGAACGGGCGTACGCCGAGGAGGCGAAGGCGGCGGCGCGGTTCGACGCCCTGGTGGCGGAATTCGGCCGGGAGGCCGAAGCCGCGGTGGGGGACCTGCTGTCCGCCGCCGTGCCAGACAAGGCGGGGGTCTCCGCCCACCGGGACCGGTCGACCCGGCACACCGCCGAGGTGGAGAACGCCGAGTCGGCACTCACCAAGGCGAGCCGGGAGCTGAGCCGTGCCCGGGGGAAACTGGAATCGCTGCGCGCCCAGGAGGACCCTCCCACCGTCGGTGAACTCCAGCGCGCCCGGCAGGAGCGGGACGGGCTGTGGCGGCGGATCCGGGAGGGGGACGCCGAGAACGGGCTCGCCCTGGACTTCCAGAGCGCTTTGGTGAAGGCGGACCGGCTCGCGGACCGGCTCCGCGACTCCGCGAAGGCGGTCGCCGACCGCCTGACCCTGGAGAACAAGGTCCGCGAACTGGAGCAGGACCTGTGCGAGCGCGGTGAGGACCTCGACGCCCTCACCACCCGGGGAACGGAGCTGGAGCGGGAATGGGAGGCGATGTGGCCCGCCGTCGGAGTCCCCGCGCCCGCCCCGAACGAGGCCGGGGCCGTCTTGGACCGCCTGGACGAGTTTCGCGCGCTGCACGGCGAGCGCGACGAGCGGCGGCGGTCGCTGGCGGTGCTGGAAGAGTCGGCCCTGACCCTGACGGGGCAGCTCGTCGACCTGCTCACCGACGCGGACGCCCCGGTGGAGCCCCTGGACGTGCGGCCGCGGACCGGGGCCGCCGCCGTCGTGGTCCTTCCGCAGTTGAAGGCCCTGGCCCAGGAGGAGATCGACCGCCGCCAACAGGTCGCGCAGAAGAATGCGACCGCGCAGGCCCTGGTCGGGGCAGCGGAGAAGGATCTGGAGAAGGCGCTCGGCGAGCGGGAACGGGCGGAGGAAGAGGAGGCCGCGTGGTCCCGGGAGTGGGACGGGGCCGCCACCGCCGCGGGGTTCGCCCCCGGCGCGGACCCCGAGGAGGTGCGCGCCGGCCTGGACCTGCTGAAGGACGCCGCCGCGGTGTGGGACCAGGCCCTCACGGAGGAACACGAGGCCGACCGGGCGAGGCAGCGGATCGCGGAGTTCGACCTGCGCCTGGCCGCGGTCTTCGACACGTGCGGCCGTGTGCCGTCGCCGGAGCGCACCGAGCGCGTCCTGGCTCTGGAGGAGCTTCACCGCGAGGCGGAGGCGAACGCCGCCACCGCCAAGAAGCGCGAGGAGCTGGCGGACACCGTCGCGGCGGATGAGGCCGCACTCGTCCGGTCTCGCGCGGCACGGGACGCGGCACGGGAGAGGTTGGACGCCCTGCTGGCCGAGAACGGTGTCGACGCCCCGGCCGGGCTGCGCGAGGCGGTCTCCCGGGCCCGCGAGGCGGAGAAGGCGCGCGACCGCGTCCGCCAGGCCGAGGAACAGCTCGCCGAGCACGGCGAGGTCGAGGCCCTGGAGGAGCGGGCGCGGCACCTCACCGACGCCGAGATCGCGGGCCGTGTCGAACAGGCCACGCGGGACCTGGCGGAGGTGCGGGGGCGGCGCGACCGGGCCACCGTCCGGCACGCCGACGCGCGCAACGCCCTGGCCCGGATCGACGGCACCGCCGAAGCGGCCCGACTGGCCGAGGAGGAGGCCGCCCTCACGGAGCGGATCGCCGACCAGGCCGAGGAGTACGTCAAGGTGACGCTCGCCCGGCGGATGCTGCTGGACCGGATGGAGGAGTACCGCAAGCACAGCCAGGACCCGGTCCTGCGCAGGGCCGAGGAGTTGTTCGCGTTCCTGACCCTGGGGGAGTTCCCCCGCCTGCGGCCGGACCTGGACGAGAACGGCGTCAACGTCCTGCGGGTGGAGCGCCGCAACGGGGACACCGTGAACATCGGGGGGCTGAGCGAGGGCACCGCCGACCAGCTGTACCTGGCGCTGCGGCTGGCCTCCCTGGACCACTACGCCGAGGCCGGGCAGACCATGCCGTTCATCGTGGACGACGTGTTCATGACCTTCGACGACGAGCGCGGTGCGGCGGCGCTACAGGTCCTGGACGGGATGTCCGACCGCTTTCAGGTGGTGGTGTTCACCCACCACGCCCACCTCGCCGACCTGGCCGAGCGGTCCCTGCCGTCGGGCCGGGCCCACGTGCACGAACTGCTCCGGTACACGCCTGCGGCGCGCGGCGGGGCGGACGGGGCCGCCCTTCCGGAGGCGGCCTCCGAGGAGGTGTCCGGACGCCGTGCTCCCGGGGGGTCGGGGGAACGGATCTGCAAGAGCTGCGAAGAGCCGTTCACCCACACCGGGCGAGGACGTCCCCCCGTCCGCTGCCCGGACTGCCGGGGGTGACGGTGCCCGGCCCCCGAGCGGCGCGTTCTCGCCGTTCGGGGGCGCTTCAGCGCCCGTGCCGCAGTGTCGCGCGGGCGAACGCCCTGCCCCGCGCGGTCGGCACGGTGCCCCGGCCGGGAGAGGCCCTGGACCGGCCGTGAACACCACCCACGCCTCGTGCATGGCGTCCCAGGCGGTCGAGGGGTCCATCGGAAGACGGCCGTCCCCGACCCGCCGCCCCAGGCCGTTCAGGACGGCGGCGACCTCGCCGGGCACGTCCCGGCTTCCGGCCGCCACCAGCGGAACCACCCGGTGGGCGCACACCGCCCATCCCGTCACTCATGCCCCGAGGGGGGATGCACGCGGGCGTGCACCGACCGCGCCTCCGATCGCTACCGCGCCCGCTCTGGTCGGCGGAAAAGGTCCGAGGACGCCGGGCCGAGGCCGGGGCGGCGCGGGGCACCGAGCGGCACCGCGGCCTCGGTGGGGATCACCGACCCGTCCCGCCGCCCGGACGACGTGTCACCGATCCTTCGGCCGGGTCACCCTCTCCTCCGACGTGGGATCCACCGCTCGCCCGGTACGCCGGTCTCGGCCGGTGCCCCGCGCCAGGGCTCGCGGCGTCGGATCAGGTCGCCGACCAGGGCGCGCCAGGGGATGATGACGACGAACGGGACCGCGAAGGCGCAGGCGAACAGCGTCTCGGTGACCTCCGGGGTCAGGGCGTCACGCGACCACAGCGGCACCGCGACCACGAGCACCCAGATCGCCTTCCACAGCACCTCGAACACGAGCAGGGCGACCATCCGCACCGGTGCGAAGAGCCCGGCGATCGCGAGGAGTTGCAGGGCGCACAGCACGGCGTCGAAGGCCCCGTCGATGACGGGACGGTCGAGCCCGGACGTCAGCAGGCGCGGCCAGGCGGTGAGTCCGAGCCCGACCACCAGGAGCAGGTGACAGGCGCGCAGCAGGTTGCGGCGCAGGGGCGTGATCGTGTCGGCCGTCGCCGACGTGGTGGAAGCGTTCATGCGGCCAGTCTTGTCACCGCGCTCCGGGGCCGGAATGATCTGCGGTGTCAGGATCCCTGATCCTGCGGGTCAGGGTTCTCCCGGGCCCCGTCGCGAGGAGGAGCGAGGTGCAGCGGGCCACGATCGCGGCCGGTCTCGTCGCCGGGCTGTTCACCTACGCCGAGCGGCACGGTGCCGACGCGGACGCGCTCGCCACGGCCTCGGGTCTGTCCCGTGAGCGGCTGCGCGACCCGGACGCGCGCGTCCCGTTGCCGCGCTACCTGGAACTCGTGCGCGCCGCACGCGTCGCCCTCGACGACGACGCCCTGGCGCTCCACTACGGGGCCGAGGTCGCGATGGCCGACGTGTCGATCGTGGGTCTGGTCATGGAGGCCGCCCCCGATATGGCCGCCGCCCTGCGGCAGCTCCAGCGGTACGGACGTCTCGCGCTTGAGATCGACGCGGGTGACGGCGGTCCGCGATTCGAGCTCGAACGCCTCGGGGACCGTCTGCTGCTGGTCGAGCACCGGCCCGTGGGACCCGGCACCGAGCTGTCCGAGGAAGCGGTCGCACGTCTGGTCTGCGGTCCACGGCGGTTCCTGGACCGTCCCCACGTACTGCGCGTGCGCCTCACCCGTGGGACGCCGGAGTGCGCGGCCGAGTACGAGCGCGTGCTGGGGTGTCCGGTCCGGTTCGGTGCCCGGCGGACCGAGATCGAACTCCACCCCGAGGTGGGTTCCTGGCCGGTGGCGCGGCACCCCCGCTACGTCTTCGGCGTCCTGCGGGAGAAGGGGGACGCGCTGCTGGCCCGGCGTCCGCCGCCGGAGAGCTTCCGTGAGCGGGTCGAGGAGGTCGTGCGCACGGTGGTGCACGAGGGGGATCTCGGCGCGGACGCGGTGGCGGCCCGGCTTCATTGCAGCCGCTCGACGTTGTCCCGCCGGCTGCGCGCGGAGGGGACCGGTTTTCGTCAGGTCGTCGACGACGTGCGCCGCGACCTCGCGATCGCCTACCTGCGGGCGGGCCGGACCTCCGTGGGCGAGGTCGCCTACCTCGTGGGGTTCTCGGACGCCGCCTCCTTCTCGCGGACGTTCCGGCGCTGGACGGGGCAGCCGCCCGGACGGTTCCGGGAGGGCGTGGCGGGTGCGGCGTCGGCCGCTCGGCGTCCCCCCGCCTGAGCCGTCCCGTCGCGACCGGCGCGCCCTCGCCACCCTCTCCCGCTCCCTGGCCGCGCCCCGGCCGGTCCCCGGGCCGGGAGCAGTGGGCCCCTTCCCGCCGGAGGCCGCGCACGAGGATGAACAACGGGTGAACCACGGGCCGCCGGATCCTCCTCGCAGGCACGGGACGTCGTCGGATCGTCGCCTCGGACTCGTACGGGGGACGGTCGGCGCGGGCGTTCCGTTCAGGACCGTCGGCCAAGGTGAGGCGTGCCGGACGGTCATCCCCCGAGAGGAACCACCACCATGTCCCACACCGAACGCACCGCCGCCGCCACCCTGGCCGGCCTCCTCGCGCTCGGCCTGAGCGCCTGCGCCCCGGGCGGGCAGGCCGCCGAGACGAACGGCGCCGACCTGCTCCCCTCCTCCGAGTGCGCCGTGGAGGACGGAGCCCTGCGCGTCTACCTCAACCCCTGGGGCTCCACCCTCAGCGACCGTTTCACGGCGGACACCGGTGTCACCACCGAGATCGCCGACCTGGGCGGTGGCGAGATCCTCGCCCGGATCGCGGCGGAGGCCAACAACCCGCAGTGGGACGTGGTCGTCCTCGACGGCCACGGCAGCCTGGAGTCGCTGCGTGAACAGGGCGCCCTGCTGAGCGGTCACCCGCTGGAGAACCTGGGCAACCTCGACGAGGACGGCGCGGCCCTGGCCCCGGAGGACGGGTCCTGGGTGCCGATCAGCCGACACGCGGCCGCCGTCATCGCCTACAACACCGACCGGATCGACCCGGACGAGGCGCCGGGCCGCTGGTCCGACCTGGCGGATCCCGCCTACGCGCCGATCGGCATGGCCGATCCCGCCGTCGCGGCGCCGGCCTACCCGATCGTCTCCTGGTTCTTCCAGGACCTCGGCCGCGATGAGGCGGAGGACTACTTCGGGACGCTGATCGACAACGGTCTCAACACCTACGAGAAGAACGGCCCGGTGGGACAGGCCCTGGCCTCCGGCGAGGTCCCGGTGGCCGCGCTCCAGGAGCAGAACGTGTACGGCCTCATCGACTCCGGCGAACCCGTCGACTTCGTGTGGCCGGAGGAGGGCGCCCCGGGTGTGGTCCGGGCGGCGGCCATCAGCGAGCGGACCCCGCGCCCCTGCGCGGCGCAGAAACTCGTGGACTGGCTGCTCACCCCGGAGGCCATGGGCCACCTCATGGCCGAGGGCGGTGACGACGGGATCATCAGCCCGCTCGTGTCGGGGACGGACACGTCGAGCCTGCCGGAGACCCGTCCCGAGGACGGGGAGCTGCTCATCACCGACGCGGTCTTCGCCGCCGAGAACGAGGCGGACGTCAAGAACTGGTTCGCCGAGCGGTCGGTCCAGGGCCGGTGACGCCCCTCCTGGAGCGTCGGCGGGCGAAGGCCGGTCCCCGACCGACGCGGCGCGTCTCCCCGGAGAACGCCCTGGGCTGGTTCATCCTCGCCGTCCTGTTCGTCCTCGTCGGGGCGCCCCTGCTGTTCGTCCTCGCCCAGGGGGTGGCCCCCGGCCTGGGTCTGGCCCGTGACTGGAGCGTGCGGCCGGAACTCCTGGGCGAGATCGCGCGGCGACCGCTGTGGCAGACGAGCCTGGTGAACTCGCTGACCCTGGCCACCGGCGCGATGCTGCTCGGCGGCGCGCTCGGGACGGGGCTGGCCCTGCTGCGCCACACGGTCGCCTTCCCCGGGGCGCGGCTGCTCGACGTGGCCGCCTGGGCCCTCCTGGTGAGCCCGTCCTTCGTGCTGGCCCAGGGCTGGGTGCTCTTCGCGTCGCCGAGCGGGGTGGCGGTGGGCACCCTGGGGGTGGATCCGTCGTCCCTCGTCTTCTCGCCGGCCGGACTCGTGGTCATCACGAGCCTCATCAAGTACCCGTTCGCCTACCTGGCCACGTCGGCGGCCCTGCACTGGGACGACGGCTCCTACCGGCAGGCCGCCGCCCTGGCGGGGGCGCGCCCGTGGACGGTCCTGCGCACGGTGCGGATCCCGCTGCTGACCCCGGCCGTGGCCTCCGGGGCCATCCTGGTCTTCGTCGACGTGCTCGGTGACTTCGGACTGCCCGCCGCGCTCTCCGCGGCCTACTCCTACCCGACGCTGCCGTACTCGATCTACGCCTCGGTGCGCCAGAGCCCGGTCAGCTTCGAGCTCGGCGGGGTCCTGTCGTTCTACCTGGTGGCCATCATCGGCGCGGCGATCCTGCTCTACATCCGGATCCTGCGCGGCTCGCGCTATGACTTCCTCACCGGAGCGGCCACCCGGGTCCCGCCGCCGCCCGCGCGGTACCCGTGGCTCTGGTCCGGCCTCACCGCCCTCGTCCTGGCGATCACGTTCGGGGTGCCCCTGGGCACCTCCCTCCAGGTCTCCTTCAGTCGGACCCTGCACGGCGGCCCCGTGCCGGACAACCTCACGCTGGAGCACTACGCGGACATCTTCTCGGCGGGTTCGAGGATGTCCGAGGGCATCGTCAACTCGCTGACGATCGCGCTGGCCGCGGCCTCCGTCACCACGGTCCTGGCGTTCCTCATCGGCGTGGTGCTCACCTTCACGGGCTTTCGCGCCCGCTTCCTCATCGATGTCGCGGGCACCGTGACCCTCGCGATCCCGGGCATCGTCCTGGCCGTCGGCTACATCTTCCTGTGGAACCAGCCGTTCCTCGCGGGTGTGGGCCTGGGCCTGTACGGACGGGCGGAACTGCTCGTCCTGGCGGGGACGGCCACCGCGCTGCCCATCGCCGTGCGCCTGCAACTGGGAGCCCTCGCGCAGGTACCGGCGAGCCTGCTGAACGCGGCGGCGCTGAGCGGGGCACGCTTCCCCACCCGGCTGCGCACCGTGCTGGCGCCCCTGATCGCACCGGCGCTCGTCTCGGCCTTCGCGGCCGTGCTCGCCTCCGGGATCTTCGATCTGGCGGCGACCACGATGCTCGCGCCGCCCTCCTTCACGACGCTGCCGGTCGAGATCCTGGCGGAGTACGACCGTGGCCGGTACGGCTACGCGACGGCGGGCGCCGTCGTCAGCGCGGTGCTCGTGATGGTGCTCGCCGCCGTGTCATCCGTCATCGGCCGCCGGCTCCTCGGCGGCCCTACCCACGGGAGTGGAGCATGATCGACCAACGGCATACGGCGCCGCTGAGGCTGCGCGGGCTCGGTATGCGGTACGGGACCGGGGCGTGGGCGCTGCGCGGTGTCGACACGACGGTCCCGGCGGGCCGGACCCTCGCCGTGCTCGGTCCCTCGGGTTGCGGCAAGTCGACCCTGTTGCGGCTGGTCGCCGGGCTGGAGACGCCCGGGGAGGGGGAGGTGCTGCTCGGTGACCGCGTCCTCTCGGCACCCGGTTCTACCGTGTCCCCCGAGTTCCGTGACATGGGGATGGTCTTCCAGGACTACGCGCTGTGGCCGCATCTGCGGGTGCGCGACATCATCGGCTACGGGTTGCGCCACGGGGTGCACCGGACCTCGGCGGGAGAGCGCGGTTCCCGGGTGGCGGAACTCGTGGAGTTCCTGCGCCTGGACGGTCTGGAGGACCGCCGGCCCGCCGAGCTCTCCGGTGGCCAGCGACAGCGGGTGGCGATCGCCCGCGCCCTGGCCACCCGTCCCCGGCTGCTGCTCTTCGACGAGCCGCTGTCCAATCTCGACTCCCAGCTGCGCGGGGAGATGCGCGAGGAACTCGCCCTCCTGCTGCGCCGCCTGGGCACCACGGCCCTGTACGTCACGCACGACGTGAGCGAGGCCCTCGCCCTGGCCGACCGGGTCCTGGTCCTGCACGAGGGCCGCACGGTCCAGGACGCCTCCCCCGAGGAGGTCTTCGGACGCCCGGCGAGTGGCTGGGTGGCCGACCTGGCCGGTTTCTCCTCACGGATCGAGCCCGACGCCGTCACCGTCGAGGACGGCCGCGCGGTGGCGACGGTGGGGGGATCGCGGTTCGTCGGCCGTGACTGCGGCGAGGACGTGGGGGGCGGCGGACCCGCGGCGTACCTGCATCCGGAGGCGGTGCGGCTCGGCGAAGGGCCGGACGCCCTGCCCGCCGTGGTCGTGTCGAGCGTCTTCGAGGGCCGCCACCACCGGGTGCGGGTGCGGGTCGGCTCGGCGGGGACCGTCCTGCTCCACTCCGTCTCCCCACAGCGGCCCGGTGACCGGGTGGGTCTGGAGATCGAACCCGATGGGGCGGTCATCTTCGGCGGGGCGGCGGAGCCTCACCCGTTAGGATCGGCGCGTGCGACACAGAACCAGGTCGGCGGCCCCGAGGAGCGGCATCGTGATGCTCTTCAACGGTGAGGGGTGGGGCAAGAGCTCGGCCGCCCTGGGGTACGCGGTGAGATCCGCCGGCCACGGCTGGCCGACCACGTTCGTCCAGTTCGTCAAGGGCGGCGCCTGGAACGCCGCGGAGGCCGCCGTGAGCGCCACCGCCGGTATCCGCTGGCCCGTCTTCGCCCCCGGTCTCACCTGGGGGGCGGAGGACCCGCGCGCGCTCTGCGACCGGGCGTGGGCGGCGGCCGTGGAATCCCTGCGCTCCGATCCGCCGGGGCTCGTCGTCCTCGACGAGATCACCCACGCCGTCGAGCACGGATGGTTGGAGGCCGCCACGGTCGCCGAGGAGATCCGCGGCCGGCACCCCCTCACGAGCGTCATCCTCACCGGACGCGAGGCCCCCGAACCGCTGTGCGCGGTGGCCGACACCATCACCGGTTTCACACTCGTCAAGCACGAGTCCAAGAAGGGCATCCTCGACCCCTGACGGGGCCCCTCCCCCACTTCACCCGAAACCCCAGGGCCCGGAACCGCCGCGGCCCTGCCGACCATGCCACGAGGACACCGTGAACGCATCCCTGACCGCCGCGGGTGGTCTCATCAGCCGACCGGGGGACTCCGGACCGGAGTTCGTCGTCATCCACCGCCCCCGGTACGACGACTGGTCGTTCCCCAAGGGCAAGGTCGATCCCGGCGAGACCCTGGAACAGACCGCCCTGCGCGAAGTGTGGGAGGAGACGGCGCTGCGCTGCCGGCTCGGCCGGCGGCTCGGCTCCATGAGCTACCCCGGCAAGGTCGTGCACTACTGGTCCATGACCGTCGAGGAGGCCGACGTGTTCGAGCCGTCGGAGGAGGTCGACGCCGTGCGCTGGGTCCCGGCCTCGGAGGCGGAATCACTGCTCAGTCACCCTCAGGACCGCGAACTGCTCGGCCTCTTCCTGTCGCTGCGAGCCGTCGAGTGAGGGGCGGGAGGGGTCGCGCACCGGGGCGGGGGTGGTGACACGACCCTCGGAGGAGGCGTCGGCGTCGGCGTCGGCGTCGATGATCGTGCGGTCGGGCCGGTGCCCGACGCTCGGACCCGCCGGGTCGCAGAGCCGCAGGCGCGACGGCGCGGTCGGTCCGGTGGGCGCGTCGGCGAAGGACGCCGGCGCGCCCACGCGCGTCCGGCGGCTCCGCGCGCACGGAACCGGTCGGGTCGTGTTCTCGGGAGCCGGGCCCCGCGCGGCGGCGCCCTGGGAGCCCGGGCACGCCGTCAGCGCCGCTCCGTGGGCACGGGGCCGCCGCGACGTGCCGGGGCCGCGATGACCTCGCCGATCGGCCGACCCACGGGGGCGTCGGTGACGAGACCGCCGATGGCCGCGGCGAGGAGGAGGTGGCCGAGGATCTCGTCCGGCACACGCGGGAGCCCCGCGTAGGCGGCTCCGAGGAGGGGTGTTCGGCGACGATCCGCTCCGCGGTCGTCGCCCGGCGGGGCCGTTCCCTCGGGTCCTCGCCGGCGGAACGAGGGTCCTCGGCGGCGGCGAGGCCGATCGCGAGGGGGCCGTGGCGTTGGCCGGCACCGGCGCGGTCACGGTGTCGTGGCCGCGACGTTCCGGTGCCTCCCTCCGCCATGGGCGGGGCCGCCCCGGAGGTGCCGCGGGGAAGACCGCCTGGAGGTGGTCGGCCGGTTCCGGGTGGGCGAGGACGGAACGGCGCGGTCGCGCGCTGCACCCGATCGGGTGCGCCTCGATCGCGGCCCCCGGGGCGTCGGTGAGGGTGAGTCCGGTGAGCAGGCCCTCCCCGACCGGCTGCTCCGGAACCCGGCGCCGGGGCCGGGGTCCGGGGCCCGCCACCTGGAGGCCGGTCATACGGAAGAGCCGTTCCAGACCCACCGAAACGAACCTGGCCACCAGGTTCACCTCGATGAGCGCCCCCGGTTCCCCCCACGCGAAATGCGCGGTAGCCGCCCCCTGGCACCGGGTGCGTCCCACTGTCGGCCTTGTGACCTGCGATAACGACGGGGCACGTGAGCCGTGGACGCCCAGGCTCCCCCATCGCGCGGTGTTCACACGGCGACACAGGCGAACTTTGTGTGCCCACACCCTTACAGAATGTCGTACCACTCGTGCATACTCCCTACCGTCGGACCCCTCACCGACGGCTCTCTCCCCCTTGAAAGGGTCACGTGACTTCCCCGAGCGCCCTCCCCGAATCCGCAGACGAGTTCATCATCGCCCTCGACCAAGAGATCCGGACCGTCCTCGGAGACTCCCTGTCGCACGGTGGAAAACTCTCCTTGACGGACGGACGGCGGCTGCGCCCCGGGGGCGACTCCCCCCACGAGTACGTGTTCTCCTGTGAGCGCCGGCGGGCGCCGTTCGGGCCGACCGGATTCCTCGTCCGCCGTCCCGGTTCCTGCGGGCCGTGGCATCCGGCGGAGGCCGCCCTGACCTCGACCGGGAGGGTGCACGTGGTCACCGAGGCCGACCTGGGGTCCTTCCCCGGCGATGTCCTCCTGCGCGAGGACCGGGTCCTCGTGCCCGAGCCGAGCGGGTCCGGGTCCGCTCCCCACCCGAGGGAGCTCGATCCGGAGATCATCGGTGAGCGGCTCGGGGCGGGGTTGCGCGCACGCGCCGAGGAGTTGGTGCGGATCCTCGCGGCGGCGCGGAGGCAGACGGCCGTCCGCGACCGGACGGCCCGGGCCCGGGCCCGGGTGAACAGGGCGCGGGCCGCGGCGGAGCGGATCGTCGATGAGGTCGCCCTCCATGAGGCGGAGGCGAACCGGGCGCGGAGGGCGCTGGAGCGGGTGGAGGCGGCCCTGTGGCTGCTCGACCGTTCTCCCGCACCGTTCACCGCGCGGGTCCGTGCCCTCGGGGAGCGGGCACGGGAGCTGCGGTCGGTCCGGGACGCCGCCCTGGGGGAGTGGCACGACGCCGTCGTCCGCCTCACCGAGGCGGACCGGACGGTCGCCGCCAAGGCCCGGGAGCGCGACCACGCGATCGAGGAGGCCCGGTGCGTTCCCCCCTCGGAGGTCCTCGCGGCGCGCATCATCCGGGCCGAGTGGGAACTGGAGCGGATCCTGCGCATGGGGGCGATGTCGTCCGTTCCCGCGTGCCCGTGCCCCCGCAGCGACCGGGCGGCCTGAGACCGGGCGCCCGGTCCCCGGAGCCTCCACGGAACCGCGCGCGGTGACCGCCCGGTGACCGGACCGGGGCGAGCGGATGAACACCGGCCCCGGCCTCCCCGGCACCCTGGACACCGGATTCCCGCTCTCGGCAGGATCGGTTCCCCATCGGCTGCCCGGCCCCGCAAGCCCGACGCACAAGGGCCTGCGGCGCCTCCGGGAAGGGCGGGACGTGGACGAGGAATCCTTCGGCAGGGGCGGGAACGGCCTTCCGCCCCGGTGGCGGCCGGTCCGCACCGGGCTGGGCACCGCCCTGGTCCTGACGGTCGGCCTGGGCACGATGCTCCAGGCCTTCCCCGACCTGTTCCCCGACGGCGGCGCGTGGTGGGTCGTGGCGCTTTCCATGCTCGGCAGCGGGCTGACCGCCTCCGCGCAGGTCCTGCTCGACCGGCACCCGCGCGCCTTCGAGGGCGCCGAGGAGCGTGCGGTGCGTCGCCGTCTGCCCGCGACCGTCGAACACTTCATCGGGCACACCGACCTCATGGCCGAGGTGCGGGCCGCGTTCTCCCGATTCCCCCGGCGCCGCACCCGCCGTCTGTCCCGGCGACGCGGCGCGGGTCCGTTGATCATCGCCGTCACCGGCGAGGGCGGCACCGGCAAGAGCCAGTTCGTCTCCCAGGTCGTCGCCGAGGTCGGTGACCGTTTCCCCGACGGCGAACTGGAGTTCGAGCTCTACGGTTCCGTCTCCCGGCACGCGCGCCGGGGCGATTCCGACGACGCCCCGTCGGTGCACCGCGTGCCCCGGCGCTCCTCGGAGATCCTCGCCCAGATGCTCACCGCGATCGGGGTGCGGGTCCCCGACGGGGCCTCCCTGGACGAACTCTCGGGATCGTGGAAGACCGCGACCGAACGGCGCAGGCTGCTCCTCGTCCTCGACAACGCCAAGGACTACGAACAGGTGGAGCCGCTGCTGCCCGTGGGCCCGGGGTGCGCGGTGCTCATCACGAGCCGCACCGATCTGCACGGGACCCCGGGGCACATGACGCTGCGCCGGATGGGTCCGCTGTCCCCCGAGGAAGGACTGCTGCTCCTGAACCGGTTGACGGCCGGACGCCCCCGCACGCCGTCCGCGGCGGACCGGGAGGCGTTGCCGGGACTGGTCGCCGCCTGCCACGGGTTCCCGTTGGCGCTGTGCCTGGTGGGCGCGCAGATCGCGCAGGACAACGGACCGGGCGCCGCCGATCTGCTGCGGCGTATGGGCGACCGGGAGGGGTTCCCCGCCGTGTCCGGCCTTCAGGCCGTCGTCCGGTCCCTGGCGTTCGGACTGCGCCAGTGCACGGGGGAGGAACGACTGCTGCTGAGCCGCTTGGCCGGGGTGGGGGCGACGACCTTCACCGCCTGGGCGGCCGCGGCGCTCATGAACGTGTCCGAGGAGAGGGCGGCCCTCATGCTGGAACGCCTGGGCCACCGCTACCTGGTGACCTTCATGTACAGGGCCGGGGGGTTCGAGCGCTTCCAGCTGCACGAGCACGTGCGCGAGACCCTGGTGACGGCCGGCCCCCGCATGCTCGGCGTTCCGGAGGCGGAGCTGCCGGACTGGTCCCGGGACGGGCTGGAGCACGCGGTGCGGCGGCTGTTGCGGGCGTACACGCTGATCGCCGAGGAGGCGGCACGGCGGGCCGCCCCGCACGAGTGGGGTTTCGGTCCGGAGCCCCTCCGGCCGGGCGCACCGGGGTCCCCGGAGGCCCGGAACCCACCGGGGGTCCCGGTGCGGCCGACGGGCGCCGACGGTCCGGCCGCGAACGCGGGCCCGCTCCCCCGGTTCCCCGCGGTCGACCCGCTGGCCTGGCTGGAGAGCGAACAACGCGGCTTCGAGACCTGCTTTCGGTGGACCCGCCCGGAGACGCTCCCCGCCCGTGACGTCGAACGCCGTGAGGTCGCGGGGTACGGGTGGCGGTTGCGTCGGGCCTTCTCCCTGCTCTGCCGGACCGGACGGGTCCGCTGGGAGGCGATGCGGGAGGCCGCAGGTGAGGCCACCGCACTGGCGCTGGCGACCGATGACCCCGTGGCCTGCGCGATCGCCCTACTCGACCGGGCCGAGGTGGCCGGCGGGCACGGTGACCACGACACCGGCCACGAACTGGCGGTGACCGCCTCGACCGTTCTGGAATCCCTGGACGACCCGGGGTCGGTCGATCCGCGTTGGCGGGCCCGAGCGCACCGGGCGGTCGGGGTGAACCTGTACCGGCGCGGCGACCTGGACGACGGCCGGGCCGAGATCGACGAGGCCGTGCGGATCTTCACGGACCACCGGGACATCTGGTGGCTGGTGCGCTCGCTGTGCAACCTGGCGGAGGTCTACCGCTTCCAGGGGCACCAGGAGGAGGCGCACCGGCAGCTCTCCCTCGCCCGGGAGGAACTCGAACGATCGGGGCAGGCCCCGGACCAGTGGCCCCGGGTGTGGTTGCGGCTGGGCGAGGTGCTGCGGCTGCGCGGGTTCGCGCTCAACGCCTGGTTCGTTCTTGAGGAGGGACGCCGTCAGGTCTCCGAGACGCCCAACGGAGACTGGTACCACGCCCGTTACCTGCGTTCCCTGGGACAGTTGCCGACCCATCTGCTCAACAAGCAGGTCCGCATGTGCGAGCAGCTGCTCGATCCCGCCCGGGAACGGGAACGCCGCCGGCTGATCGCGTGGAATCGGCGTTGGCGGGAGAAGCAGGAGGCCGAGGTGGCCGGCCTGTTCGCCGACGGCATGCCGGATCGGGGGGTCCTGGAGAAGTGGCTCGGCGTCGAGGAGGACCCCGACCACCCTCGTCTCCCCTCCCGCCCCCTCCCCTTCCTCGGGCGCCGCCGACGCGAGTGGCTGCGGGACACCTGGCAGGTGCACGACCAGATCGATCGATTGAGGCGGGCGGAGCGGATGTTCACCGAGCTCGGCGACACGTGGGGGATCATGCGCACCCGCCTGGTGCTGGGCCAGGCCTTGATGGACCTGGACCGAGGTCGCGGCAAGGAGGAGATGCTCCAGGCCGCCGAGGGTTTCCGGGCCTCGGGCGACAAGTGGTGGCACGCCCGAGCGCACCGCATGGCGGCGGAGTCACTGCGGCGGGTCGAACGGACCGCGGAGGCCGAGGCGTCGGCCCGCGTGGCGGTCGAGGGTTACCGGGGGCTGCGGCACCGCTCGGGGCAGTTGCGGGCGATGAAGACACTGGCCCAGATCACGTTCCCCGACGACCCCTTGGCCGCCTGGCGGATCATGACGCAGGCCGAGTACCTCGCGCGGGAGGGCGTCCGGCTCGGCACGGTGCCGGAGGGCCTGCTCCGGGAGGTCCGGGACGTCCTGCGCGTCATGGAGCACGGTTCCGGTTCGGCGCTGAACGTCACCGCGTTCCGTCGCACCGACCCGGAGGCCGACGACCCGGTGGAGGAGCCGGGCGAGGGCGACGACCCGCACGCACCGGTCCCGGCCTGACCCCCTCTCCGCGCCCGACCGGCGCCTCCCGGGTACGGAGCGGCGGGCTCAGACGAACGACACGGTGAACCCGGTGTCCGTGCCCGGCGACCACAGCGCCGAGATCGGCCGTTCGGTGAGGGGGACGAGCCCGGCCGCGGCCAGCAGGTCGCCCTCGTAGTGCAGGAACTCCGCCCGGTACAGCGGCCACGGCGCGTGGTCGGCGCGCAGCCACCACGTGCGGCCCAGATGACGGGTGTGCAGTCCCCAGCGGGCGGTGAGGAAGAGGTCCGGGTCCGAGGGGCGCCGCACCGGCTCCCCGATCCGGATCGCCCAGCGGCCCCGGGCCCCGCCGGGGGCGCGCCGCCGTACCGCGCCCGCGCGCAGTCCGCCCCTCCCCCGTTTCAGGGAGACGTCGGACCACACGTACGGGAGTCCGGTGAGCAGCCGGGCCGCCACCACCGCGTGCGCCGCGTCGGCGTCCATGGTCAGGAACACGACACCGCGCCGACCGTGGTCGTCGATCGTGTACACCCGTACGTTCACCTCGTCGAACCCGCCGGCGGGCACCCGGCCGGCCACGTCGTTGACGGGCATCCGGAAGGCGACCAGCCCCACGTGGGCGACCCCGTCCAGGAGGTCGGGACGGGTTCCCGGGGGCAGGAGCGGTGCCACCGCGTCCGGGGCCACCGGCCAGTGCAGGAAGACGACGTCGCTCCAACGCTGTCGGATGAGGGCCGGTTCCCGTGGCGCCGGGGAGGAGGCCGGGGGCAGCCGGGGCACCGCGTGCGCCCGCTCCCCGTCCCCCGCCCGCTTCACTCCCCGACCGTCACGTCCGCGCATCGCCCCTCCCGCCCGGTACCGGAACACCGCCTCCAGTGTGCGGCACCCCTCCGCCCGGCTCCCCGGCACCCCCGGATACCGTCCGGGCGGCCGTGTGGACGGCGGCGCTCACCGAGGACCGGCCGTGCCCGCTCGCGATCGTCCGTCCCACCGGGCGGGCGGCTGCGGAGGACGGAGGGACGAGGCCGAGAGCCGCGCGACCCTATCCCTCCATGCGGGCGGCCGCCTCCTCGATGAGGGCGACCGATTCCCGCTCCCCCACGGCGTGTTCGGTGAGGAGTTCGTCGAAGGCCCGGTCGTACTCGGCGATCGTCTCTCCGCCCTCGACGAGGTCGGCCCCTCCCGCGCCCTCCAGGTAGAGGACGTCGTCGAGGGGACCCTCGAACGACAGCAGCGTCATCGGCCCCCGCATCCCCGGATGGGAGCCCCGGCCGAAGGGGACCACCCGGATGTCGACCTCGTCCCGGGCCGCCTCGGCCACCAGCCGGCGCAGCTGCGCCGGCATGATCCCGGGGTCCTCGTTCGCACCGACCCGGCGGCGGATCACCGCCTCGTCCAGGACGTGGATCCGGCGCGGAGCCCGCCCCCCTTCGCCCAGACGGTCCTGGCGTTCGCGGCACAGGGCGACGGCCGCGTCGGCTCCGTCGGCGCCGTCGGTCCCGCGCCGGAAGAGTCCGATGACGGCCTCGGTGTACTCGGGGGTCTGGAGGAGCGCGGGCACGAAGGCGTTCTGCGCCTGGCGAATGAGCGACGCGCCCGCCTCGTAGCCGACCATGCGCAGATCATCGGCGGGGACGCCCTCCGCGCGGTACCGGCCCCACCAGCCCTCCCGGCCCGCGTACCGGTTGAGTTCCACGAGTCGGCGCGCGGTCTCACCCTCGCCGGCCCCGTAGAGCCGGAGCATCGCCTCCAGGTCGGTCCGGCTGATGGACTGCTTACCGCCCTCGATGCGGATGATCTTGGCCTGCGACCAGTCCAGGCTTTCGGACACCTGTTTCTGCGTCCGACCGCTCTCGCGCCGCAAACGCACGAGTGCGTCGACCAGGAGCGCCCGCTGCACGACCGGCCCCTGATCCGCGCCTTGCTCCGCCTCCGTCACCCGGTGGAACCCACTCCCGAGAAAAGACCGACACCCTCACCGGAACGGAGTCCCCATCCCGTCGCCATTGTTACCGGAAAGCAGAAAGTGGCTGATGTCTGTTTTTGCACATACCACCTTCTCCAGAGACATTACCGGACAAGGTTCTCCCATGCCACCTTGCCGTCCGCCACCTTGAATAACACTTCCTGACATATCGGCATCACATGGAGTGATTGCACGCTGTCCGCGGGGTATCAATTTGTCAGTAAACATCACCGGAAGTGAAAATCGGAAAGGAGGAGAGCCGCGGACCGCGTCCACGGTCCGCGCACGCAGGAGGGCCGCCCCGGCGGGCCCCGCGAACCTCTGCCTGCCAGCGAAGGGTGTCGCGGCGACCCGCACCGAAGCGGCCCCACCGGACCGGTGAGGGTCCGGGTTCTCACAGGTTCCCCGGTCACGGACCGTCTGACAAGGGTGAGGACCGGCCCTAACGGGCGAGTAGGCCGACCATTGGAGGCACCCCCGTGCATTCATGTGCCTCAGGAGACCTTTCGCGCCCCATCGGCCCTTCCGTTCCCAGCGGAATCGAGGACCGTTACCCGTCCCGAACCGCCCAGGGAACGCATCCCTGTCAGCCCGAGGAGTCCGAGAGGGGCGACCATGACCGCATCGCCGCCGACCAACACCCCCGTCCAGCCCGATCCCGACGGCCGGATCAGCCTCCGCGTCGCCGTGATCGCCACCCTGAGCGTCCTGTCCGGGACGGTGGCCGGGTCCCTGACCTGGCTGGCCCACGACAACATCGCCAACGCCGTCCTCGTGGGCCTGGGCACCGTCGCGGCCGCGTACGTGTTCTTCCAGCGGCTCATCCACTGAGGAGACCGGCGCGGGAAGCGCTCCGGGCCCCGGCACGACCACCGCTCGCGCCGGGGCCCTCCCGCGTTCGGAGCCCGGGGCCCACCGGCCCGGGATCACGAGGTGGAGGACACCCCGCGGTCGCCTCGCGCTCCGAGGCGCGGCACCGGCCCGGTCGAGGGCGCCCCTGGCGCTGCTCGATCTCCTCGCACGCCGGTCCGCGTACCCGGGGGTCGACCGTCACGACCGCCTCCGGGGCGGGGTCGAGGCCCGCCGGACGGCCCCGGTGGCCCTCCCGTCCTCCCGGGAACGACGCGCGGAGGCCCGGGGTCAGGGGTCGTCGGTGTCCGCCGGTTCGGGGTGGCCGGCGCGGATCCTGCGGGCCACCTCGTCGAACCCGCCCCGTTCCAGGACCCGCACCTGGTCCCGGACGAACGAGTCGCGTTCGGGGCCCTCCGCCAAGGAGTCGATCATCCCGCGCAGGATGGCCACCTGGACGTCCCGCTCGGCACGGTCGTGGTCGTCCTCGTCCTCGGCGGGCCACCAGTAACTCTCGTACCCTTCGCCGTCGACATCGCTGCCCGGGCCGACGAGCGCCGGATCGGGGTCGTCCACGATGTCGAGGTCGAGCGGGTCGTCGGGCAGCGGGTCGTCGTGGAGGCCGGTGTCCCGTCGGGGCCGCGCGACCGGCACGGGGATCTCCACCAGGTCGTCCTCGGCGACCCGGGTCGCCTCCCGTAGCGCCCGGTCCTTGCGCAGGTCGGCCGTACGGCGCAGACGGCCGGCGTCGGCGTCCGACAGCCGCAGCTCCACCGCGTCGGCCCACACCACGATCCCGCTGCCGAGGACCGCGTGCTCGAACGCGAGCCGGGCGGCCAGTTCGCATTCGGCCATGCCCTCGTCGGAGGGGTCGGTCTCACGGACCAGTTCGGCGGCACGCGTGACGACGGCCAGGACGGCCGGACCCATGGGGTCGCGCAGGCGCAGGTCCACGGTGCTCGACCAGCGCCAGTGGACCACGGCGGAGAAGTGCAGGTCGTAGTCGTCCAGGGCGCTGGGCAGCGCGATCGTTCGGATGCGGCCGCCGTTCCGGGGACGGGCGGGCGGGGCCGGGGCGGCGTCGGGACCGGTGTCCGCCCGCGCGATCTCCCCCACCGCTCTCCCCCCGATGTCGAGGAGGCGGGGGCGGGCGCGTACGAGGAGGACCCCGGTGGCCGCCAGGACCAGGAGGGGCCACAGCAGGGCCCAGGCGCCGATCAGGGGGTACAGCACCACCGGAACGATGACCGCCACGGCGGCGGTCGCGGCGAGACGGGTGCGGATGACGGGGGTGACGGTGTGCCTCCTCTCGCATCACGGCCGCGAGGACGGGACGCGGGCCCGGGGGACGGGGGAACGCGGAAGGACGTCCGGGGTGGCGCACACCGTCGACCGGGCCGCTTTCCGTGTCCGAACAGTCTGCCCGAGATCCGGAGCGCGCGTGCCGTCGACGACCGTTCCGGACGGGGGTGTGGCGAACATCCGGCCACGAGAGGGTGTCGAGTCGATCGATATCGAGAGAACAAGGGGGCGTGTGTCGGCTCTCGGGGCGATCACCCCCTTCATGACATAACAGAATGCGGACACGGCTTCCCCCGCCGCCCCCGTCCACGCCCTCCACCCTCGTCCCCCGACCGCCCTTGTCACCGTCTTCGGGGAGTCACCACGATGTCCTCCGCCCCTGCCGGCGCAGAGCGCCGTTTCCGCCCGGAGGTCCAGGGCCTGCGCGCCGTCGCCGTCCTGCTCGTCCTCGTCTACCACCTGGACCCGGATCTGCTCCCGGGCGGTTACGTCGGCGTCGACGTCTTCTTCGTGATCTCCGGTTTCCTCATCACGTCGCTGCTGTACCGGGAGGCCATGGGCCAGGGCCGCATCTCGGTGGCCCGGTTCTACGCGCGCCGGGTGCGCCGGCTGTTGCCGGCGGCGACGGTCGTCCTGGTGGCGACGGGGACGGCGTCCTTCTTCCTGCTGCCGGTGACCCGGTTGACCGACACGATGTGGCAGCTGGTCGCCTCGGCGGCGTACGTGGAGAACCTGTACCTGGCACGACAGTCGGTGGACTACCTGGCGGCGGAGGTCGCGCCGTCCCCGGTCCAGCACTTCTGGTCGCTGTCGGTGGAGGAGCAGTTCTACCTGGTGTGGCCGCTGCTGTTCGTGCTGTGGGCCCTGCTGCGCCGCCGGGGGGCGGGCACCGCGACGCTGGTGCTGTTGCTGGGGTCGCTGCTGGCGGCGTCGCTGGCCTGGTCGGTGCTGACGACCGGCGGGGAGCCGTCCGCGTACTTCCTGCCGACGACGCGCGCCTGGGAACTGGCGGTGGGCGGACTCCTGGCCGTGGGGCTGGCCCACGGGCGGTTGCCCGAGCGGGTGCGGTTGCCGTTGGGGTGGGCGGGGTTGGCCGCGATCGTCGCGTCGGCCGTCCTCTACGACGCGGCCACCCCGTTCCCGGGGTGGGCGGCGCTGCTCCCGGTCCTGGGGTGCGCCGCGGTGATCGCCGCCGAGCACGTTCCGGGGCCGTTGTCGGTGTCGGCCCCGTTGAGCACCGCGCCCGCCCGGTGGGTGGGCGACCTGTCGTACGCGCTGTACCTGTGGCACTGGCCGTTGATCGTGCTGACCCTGGCCGTGACCGGCCGCGACGAGCTGGGCGCGGGCACGGCGGTCGTCGTGGCGGGCGCGGCGCTGCTGTTGTCGTGGGCGACCAAGGTGTGGGTGGAGGACCCGGCGCGCGACCACCGGCTGGTCCGCAGCGGCCGGGGCGCGTTGGCGGCGGCGGTCTCGGGGGTCCTGGTGGTGGCCGCGGTCGGGGCGACCCTGTACGTGCGGGTGGACCGGGTGGGATCGGTGGACTTCGACCCGAACGTGCACGTGGGTCCGCGAGCGCTCGGGGAGGACTTCGCCTTCGCACCGTTGTACCCCTCCCCGGTGGAGGCCGAGGACGACGCCCCGGTGCTGTACGACGACGACTGCCAGGCCCCGCACACGGCGACCGCGCCCGAGGACCCGTGCGTGTACGGCCCCGAGGGCGCCGATCGGACCGTGGCGGTGATCGGCGACTCGCACAGCGCCCAGTGGGTGCCCGCGCTCTTGGGGCTGGCCGAGGAGCGGGGGTGGCGGCTGGTGCTGTTCACCAAGTCGTCGTGCGCGTTCACGGACACCCTGACGAAGGGCCCGGAGGGGCTCCCCTACCTGGAGTGCCGGACGTGGAACCGGGCGGTGGTCGAGGAATTGGACGAACTGCGGCCCGACCTGGTGGTGACCAGTTCCTCCACCGCGGCCGTCCCGGCGGACTCCGACGACCCCGACGCGAGGACGGAGCTGATGGCGGAGGGGATGACGCGGTTGTGGGACGAGGTGGCCGAGTCGTCGACGCCGATCGTGGCGGTGCGCGACACCCCGCGCCAGCGCCGGGACGTGGTGGAGTGCGTGGCGCGCAACGACGAGGATCCGCGGGGGTGCGCGATCCCGGAGGAGGAGGCCTTCGAACGGGACGACCCCCAGGAGGAGGCGGTCGACGACCTCGCCGGGCGGGCCGTGCTGGTGGACATGAGCGATCTGTTCTGCACGGGTGAGGAGTGCCCGGCCGTGATCGGGAACGTCATCGTCTACCGGGACTCGGGGCACATCACCAACACCTACATGTCGCTGCTCGCCGATCACCTGGGCGAACGTCTCGACGAGGCGCTCGCCCGGATCTGAGGCCGGGCGGAGGCCAGGAAGTCCACCGCGTCCACATCAGGACGATCCACACCCATCGCCCCGCTTTCGACGGAACAATGCGGTCATGACCTCACTCCCCCGCCGTCCCCTGCGCCCGCTGACCGCCACCGATCCGGAACGGGTGGACGGATATCGATGCCGCGGTCTGATCGGGGGCATGAACCTCGGTTACACCTACGCCGCCACCGACGAGGCCGGCCGGTGGTACGCGGTCAAGGTGCTCTCCCGGGTGCTGACCGAGGATCCGAGGGAGGCGGCGCGGATCCGGCGCGGGCTGGAGCTCGTCGGGCGGGTCGGGTGCCCCCGGCTGCCGCCGCTGGTGGCGACCGGTTCCCTGCCGAGCGGGACGGGTGGCGAACGCCTGTGGTACGCGAC
Organism: Nocardiopsis sp. N85; assembly: GCF_028882275.1. GTDB lineage: Bacteria > Actinomycetota > Actinomycetes > Streptosporangiales > Streptosporangiaceae > Nocardiopsis > Nocardiopsis lambiniae. The sequence goes on along the minus strand of NZ_JARBUT010000001.1, from coordinate 208,740 downwards.
CTCCTACGTCCCCGGCCCGGACCTGGGCACCCTGGTGCACGCGACGGGACCGTTGCCGGAGGTGCGGGTGCGCCTGGTGGCCGCCGTGCTGGCCGAGGCCCTGGCGGACCTGCACGCGGCCGACCTGACCCACGGCAACCTGTCGGTGTTCAACGTCCTGTTGGGCCCGGACGGGCCGTTGGTCTGCGACGCGGGACCGGGGCCGGGCGACTACCGCGAGTACCACGAGACCGTGGACCCGGCGCTGCCGCTCGTCGTGGACCCGAACGCCGGTGGACCGGGGCGGCCGGTGGCGCCCGCCCACGACGTGTTCTCCTGGGGCGCCCTCGTGCTGTACGCCGCCACCGGGCGCAGCGCGGTGGAGTCCGACGAGGATCGCGAACGCCTGTGGCGTGAGGGCGTCGACCTCTCCGGCCTGCCCGAGGACCTGCGCGGCCCGGTCGAGGAGGCACTGCGCCGCGATCCCCGCGAGCGGCCGACCGCCGCGGAACTGCTCTCCCGTCTCACCGGCGCCGCCCATCCCCGCGCGGCGGTGCGCACGGCGCTGGCCGCCCACTGGAGCCCCCTGCCCGAGCCGCTGCGTCTGGCCCATCACCCGTCCCGCCGCGAACACGCCCGCGGCGCGCTGCTCCTGTTCGCGGTCCTGGCCGCCCTGGCCCTGGTCGTCGCGCTCTCCGTCCTGGGTCTGTGACCCGGCGTCCCGCCCTCGCTCCGCCCTTCGCTCCCCTGCGGGTATCGGACGCCTCATCGGTCCGTCGAAACTCATCCGGAAACCCTCGGATCACTTCTTCCCATATTTCGGCCATACTCCGAAAAAGTTCTTCAGAGAACAAAAGGAGGCTAATGTGAACAGGGTTTCGACACCCTTTGCCGAATAACGCGTTCCTCTTTTTTCCTCGGGTCGATTCGGAGTATGCTCGGAAAACGCAACCGGTAACGCCACGAGGAAATCGGCGGTGAAAGGCGGCCCGATGGCGGCGTCCGACGACACGGCACCCCCCGACTCCCCCCTCCCCCTGGAACGGATCCTCGCCTCCCTCGACGACCGGTTGGGCTCTCTCGACGAGCGCGCCCGGCACCGGGAGGCGGTGATCGACCGCCTGCACGCCGAGAACCGGGAACTGCGCTCCGAGCAGACCCGCGCCCTCTTCGACCCCGTCGTCACCGACCTCGTCCACCTGCACGATCAGCTCGACCGTGAGGCCCGGGGCCTGCGTGAACGCGGCGAGGGACGGTTGGCCGACCTGATGGTCGGCTTCGCCGACGACACCCTCCTGGCCCTGGAGCGGATCGGTGTCGAACCGATCGAGGCCGAGATCGGCGACCCCTTCCGGGCCGACCTGCACCGCCCCCTGTCGACCATCGACGATCCCGACCCGGCGCGGGCGAACACGGTCGCCGAGGTCACCGCCCCCGGATTCCGCGACACCGTCACCGGCCGGATCCGCCGCAGGGTCCAGGCCCGTTTCTTCCGCCATGTCGGGCCGGCGCGCCCCGAAGAGGACGCCGCAACAGGGAAAGGCACATGACCACCTACGGAATCGACCTGGGCACCACCTACTCCTGCACGGCCTTCGTCGACGGCACCGGCCGGGCCACCGTCACCAAGAACGCCATGGGAAACGACACCACCCCCTCCGTCGTGTACTTCGAGTCCGCCCACAACGTCGTGGTCGGCGAAGAGGCCAAGAACACCGCCCTCCTCTTTCCCGACATGGTCGTCTCCCTGGTCAAACGGCAGATGGGCACCGAAGCCCGCTACGAGTTCCACGGCGGGTCCCACGGCCCCGAGTCGATCTCCGCGCTGATCCTGCGCGAACTGGTCCGCGCCGCCGGTGAGCACACCCGGGACAAGGTCGAGGACGTGGTCATCACCGTGCCCGCCTACTTCGGCGTGCACGAGAAGGAGGCGACCCGACGGGCCGGCCTCATCGCCGGGCTCAACGTGCTGGACGTGGTGCCCGAACCGGTGGCGGCCGCCCTGCACTACCAGAGCCTGGACGCCGTCTCCGGGACCCGTCACCTGCTGGTGTACGACCTGGGCGGGGGCACCTTCGACACCACGGTGATCCGGGTGGAGGACGACGACGTGCGCGTGGTGTGCACCGACGGCGACCACCGCCTGGGCGGGGCCGACTGGGACGAGAAGCTCGCCGACCTGCTGTTGGAGCTGTTCACCGAGCGCCATCCCCGACCCGATCCGGCCGGGGACGAACAGTTCCTCCAGGACGTGGCCGCCGCGTCCGAACGGATCAAGTGCTCCCTGAGCACCCGCGAGCGCGCCCGGCACAACCTGCGCTTCGCCGGCGCGACGGTGCGCGTGGAGCTGACGCGCGGCGATCTGGAGGCGCTCACCTCCGATCTGTTGGAACGCACCCTGACCATCACCGAGCGGACCCTGGTCGCGGCGCGCGAACGCGGTGTGGAGTCCTTCGACGACGTCCTGCTCGTCGGCGGGATGACCCGCATGCCGGTGGTGGCCCGGTCCCTGCGCGAACGCTTCGGGTTCACCCCCCACCTGCACGAACCCGACCTGGCGGTGGCCAAGGGCGCGGCCCTGTTCGCCCTGGTGCGACAGGTCGAGAAGGTCATGGAGGAGCCGGGCCTCGACCCCGTCGAACGCGCCCGCAAGGCCGAGGAGGTCGGCGCGGCCCTGGGCATCACCCGGGAGGAGGTGGAGCGGTTGGCGAACAAGACCGTCACGGGCGTGGCCCCGCGCGCGTTCGGGGTGAAGGCCACCGACGCCTCCGACCCCGTGTTCGCCCACGACCCCGGCCGGGCCCGCCAGTACGTCAGTCACCTCATCCGGGCCAACACCCCGCTGCCGGTGACGGTGGAGGACGGCTTCGCGACGGTGTGGCCCAACCAGGAACAGGTCGAGATCGACGTGTGGGAGCAGGCCGGATCGGTGGCCTCCGAGGAGTTGGAGCACAACGTCCGGATCGGGGACGCCCTGCTCACCGGGTTGCCCAAGGGGCCGGCCGGGACGCCGTTCCGGATCGAGTTCCGCCTGGGCGAGACCGGGATGCTCACCGTGCGCGGCTGGGATCCCGGCAACGGCAACGAGATCCGGTTCGACATCCGGATCGGCGGCATGGGCGAGGAAGAGGTGCGCCGGGCCCGGGACGCCATCGCGTCGATCCGCACCTCCGGGTGAGCGATGGCCCGCGTCCACGCGGGCGCGGGCGCGGAAGCGTTGTGAGGGCGGACTCTCCGAGGGGGCGACACGGCGATGCCCTGGGATGTACGGGAACGACGGCGGTACGAGGACGAGGTGCTGGCGGCGGCGCGCACCTGCGGGCCGCCCGCCGACCTGTTCGCGCGCTACGGCGTCGGTCCCGCGTTGGAGCGGAGGCTGGCCGGTGACCCCGAGGGGTTCATCGCGCACGTCACGGCGGTGTGCACCTACTGGCGGGGGTTGCAGACGCGGCGGCGCACCCTGCGGCGGGTCCTGGTGGAGCTGATCGCGGCGCACGAGCGGTTGGGCCGGGAGGGCGCGCTCACCCATGAGCACTTCCGTCGGGTGCGGGCCGAGCAGACTCGACGGGCGATGGCGGAGTGGGCCGACATCGTCGACGGTCTCACCACCACTCTGGTGGACCGGTGGGCGTTGCGGACCATGGCGGGTTCGGTGGGGCTGCCCGAGGCGGACGCCGAACGCCTGCTGCGCGAACGGGGCGTACGGGTGGTGGAGCGGCTGCCGGAACCGCCCGCGCACCCGCCGATCCGGACCTTTCGGAGCCTGCGCGACAACCTGCGCACCCGGGGCGCGGTGTTCTCCCCGGAGGTGGTCTTCGGGGCGGGCCGGTTGGCGGGCGGGTTCACCGTGGTGGACGGGTTCCGGTTGGCCGACGGCGGAGTCCTGGACGACGCGGCGCTGAGCGCGGCGATCGCCCGCGTCCAGGTGGAGCCGATGACGGAGGGCAAGGCGGCGGCGGAGAGCGTGCTGGGGGTGCTGCGCTCCTGTTCCTCCCGCGAGGAGCGCGACGCGGTGGCGTTGTGGGAGGTCGCGGAGGATCTGCGGGCGCGCCCGGCGGAGTTGTCCGAGGCGGCGTTGGCCCGGCCCTGGGTACGGAGGGGGCTGACCGAGGCGGAGGCGACCCTGTTGGCGGCGGCGGTGCGCCGCCGCCCCGCCGGCTCCGACCGGATCTCCCGGGCCGAACGCGAGGTGCGCGACCTGTTGGCCGACGACCAGTTGCGACAGGCCCAGGCGGCGATGGCGGAGTTGCCCCCCGATCACGGGCTGATCGCCCAGGTCCGTGACCGTGCGGCCCGGGTGGAGGAGTTGTCGCGGGAGGCGGAGGGGGCGCTGGGCGAAGGCCGTGACGAGGCGGCGGCCCGGGCGTTGGCACAGGCCTGCGCCCTCGCGGCCGACGACGAGGTGCTGCGGGCACGGCTGGGCGAGGTGCCGCCGTCGCCGCCCCGCGAGGTGCGGGCCCGGGTGGAGGGGCTGGGCGCCGTGGTGGTGTGGCGGCCGAGCCCGAGCCTGGTGGGGCGGATCGGTTACCGGGTGGTGCGGCGGATCGGGCGGAGCGCGGGTGCCCGGGAGACGCCGATGGGCGAGGTGACCGGGACGGAGCTCATCGACCCCGAGCCGCCGGTGGGCGCGGAGATCCGTTACACGGTGCGGGCGGTGCGGGAGGACCGGGGCCTCTCCGAAGCGGTGGAGACGGATCCGGTGATGCTCACCCCCGAGGTCGAGGACCTGTGCGTGCGCGCCGGGGAGCACGGGATCTCGGGGTCGTGGCGGGTGCCGCGGGAGGCGGTGCGGGTGGAGGTCGTGCGCGGTGAGGGCGCGCCGCCCCGGGCCGGGGACGGAACGCGGGTGACCACCGACGGGATGGGGTTCACCGACCCGGAGGTGCGCCCGGACGTGGAGTACTACTACCGGGTGCGGGCGGTGTACCTCACCTCCGGGGGGTCGGCGCGCGGCTCGGAGGGCCTGGTCAGGCGCGTGGTGCCGGGTCCGCCTCCGTCGCCGGTGACGGATCTGCTCGTGGTCCCGGACGGGGAGGGCGGGTTCGTGGCCTCGTGGACCCCGCCGCCGCGAGGACGGGTGTCGTTGCGCGTGGACGCCGAGCCGCCGCCGTGGCCGGCGGGCGCGGCCGTGCCCCCGGCCGAGCTCGCCGCGCACGGAAGCGAACCGCCGGTCCTCGCCGACACGACCGGGGCGGAGGTGCCGGACGCGACCGCCGGACGGCCCCGTGGTCCTTCGGCGCCGCCGATCCGGGACACGCACACGGACGCGACCACGGCCGGAGGTCCGGGCACGGACACCGCCGGAGAACCGGGCACGACCATGGCCGGGGGCCAGGGCACGACCACCACCGGAGAACCGGGCACGACCATGGCCGGGGGCCAGGGCACGACCACCACCGGAGAACCGGGCACGACCATGGCCGGGGGCCAGGGCACGACCACCACCGGAGAACCGGGCACCGCCACGGCCGGGGGGATCGGAGGCGTCGAGGAGAGCGGGGAACCGCCCCCGGTTCCGACGACGGCACCCGGTGTCGGAGAGGAGCGGGCACGAGTGCGCATCCGACTGGAGCCGGGGACGCACCACGTGGTGGCGGTGACCTCCCGCGGCGACCAGGTCGTGGTCGGTGACCGGGTCCGGGTGGTGGCCGTGCCGGCGGTGACGGGATTGCGCGCCCAGCGGTTCGGCGACGTGGTCCGGCTGGCCTGGGTCTGGCCGCAGGAGGCGGCCACCGCCGTGGTCGCCTGGCGACCGGCCGCCTCGGCGGTGTCGCCCCTCGTCCCGTCGCCGACCGTCCCCGCAGACGGACCCCGGGAGGCGGTCTCCGACCGCCCGCGGTATGAGGCCGAGGGCGGCTTCGAGGCGCCGATGGGCCCCGGTCCGGTGCGGGTGACCGTGCGGTCCGTCGTCGGCGGCGTCGTCGGCCCGCCCACCGCCCTCACCGTCCCGGGCTGGGCGGCGCTGGACTACCACGTCTCCCCCGCCGGGCTGCTGCGCCGGGAGCGCGAGATCGTGCTCGTCGCCGACACGGACTGCGTCACCCCCGAGATCGCCGTCGTCTACGCCGAGGGCGCCTTCCCCCCGGACCGTGTCGACCAGGGGCGGGTGCTGGCCGTGTTCCCGCCCCGACACCTGAGCGCGGGGCAGCGGTCGTCCTTGCGGGTCCGCCCGCCGCGCGCCGAAGGCCCCGCCTGGCTGGTGTGCCTGCCCGTCGGCGAGGACGCCGACGGCGCCCGGTTGTGTCAACCCTCGGTGAAGGAGCTCCGCCTGTGACACCGCTCGACCTTCTGCGCCCGACGCGCGGCGACCGCCTGGTGTGCCCCTACTGCTACACCCGGTTCACCGAGCGGCTGATCCTGTTCCGGTGCGGCGGCCGCCCCGGACCGGACGGCCGCCGCTGCGCCCCCGTCGAGGACACGGCGATCCGCCTCCATCTGGGCAGACGCGAACGCCTGCCGCCGGTGTTCGCCGCCGACGGCCGCCGCGCCCGGGCGCTGTGCCCCGACTGCGGCGTGTCCACCGGGGCCCAGGTGTGCGTCACCTGTCACGCTCGGCTCCCGGTGAACTTCGGGCGCATCCCGGGCCGGCTCATCGCGCTGGTCGGCGCCAGGGAGGCGGGCAAGACCGTGTTCATGACCGTGCTCATCCACGAGCTGATGCACCGGGTGGGCGCGCGTTTCCAGGCCTCGGTGGGCGGGTCCGACGATCACACCCGGCACCGGTTCCACACCGACTACGAGTCGCCGCTCTACGACGACGCCCGGCTGCTCGGCGCCACCCGCCGCACCGGGGTCGCGCGCGAACCCCTGGTGTTCCGGTTCACGTCCCGGCGGCGCGGTCCGCTCGGCCGTCGCCCCCGACACACGCTGTTGTCGTTCTTCGACACGGCGGGCGAGGACCTCACCACCGAGGCGAGCGTGGAGACCAACCTGCGCTACCTGGACAACGCCGACGGGATCATCCTGCTCCTGGACCCGCTGCGGATGCGGGGCGCCCACGCCGAGGCCGCCCCGGGCACCCCGCCGCCGCGGGACCGGTCCGACCATCCGCCGTTGGACATGCTGAGCAGGGTCACCGACCTGCTGTTGCGCCGGACCGGGTCGCCGTCGCGGCTCATCCCGGTGCCGATGGCGGTGTGCCTGACCAAGCTCGACGTGTTCCACGACGCGCTCGACCCGGGGTCGCCGCTACGCCGTCCCCAGCCCGACTCCCCCTACTTCGACGAGTCCGACAGCCGCGACGTGCATGCCCAGATCCGCCGTTTGCTGCACCGGTGGGACGGGGGGCGGATCGACGCGCACATCACCAACCACTACGCCGAGGCCAGGTACTTCGGGGTGTCGGCGCTGGGACACGCGCCCGACGCCGAACAGCGTCTTCAGGGCGGGGTGCGCCCCTACCGGGTGGCCGACCCGTTCCTGTGGATGCTCGGGGGGTTCGGCGTCGTCCCCTCCCGTGAGGGGCGGTCCTGATCCGTGGCGATCACCGAGGGGCGGAGGTCCCGGTCGATGGGTTTCGCGCAGCTCTACTACACCTCGTGCGAGCAGGGACTGTCGGGGTACGCGGGCTACCAGTTCAACGCGGCGACACCGGGGATCGACCAGGGGGTGCTGCGCGAGGTGGAGCGGTTCACGGTGTACGAACCGCCCCGGTCGGATCCGGCCGACCGGGTGGAGGGGCACCCGGTGAACCTGTGCTACTCCCCCGACCTGGGCGGGTACCCGGTGGTGAGCCGGATCGTCTCGTGCGGCCCGGACCCGTCGGGGCGTCCGGGCAACTACTTCGCGCACAGCCTGGTGGGATCGGGCGGGCCGCTGCCCGCCGAGCTGTGGGACGCCGATTTCTGGGTGTCGTCGCCGGTGGCCGATCCCTACCTGCCGGTGTTGGAGGTGTGCGGCGGCCCGCTGGACCGGGCGCGCACCGACGTCTGGGTGCGCCGTCGCCCTCCGGAACTGGTGGCGCGGTTGCTCGCGGCGGTGGACGGCGCGGTCGGCGGGGAACGGCCGGTGGTGCTGGTCGCCGACAGCGCGACGGTCGCGCACTGGGTGGCCGCCCTGGCCCATCTGTTGCCTCCGCAACGGGCCCGGGGGCTGGCGTTCGCGACCTACAGCGCCAGCCCGGAGGAGACGTTCGCGCACGTGGTGGGGGTGCCGCCGGGAAGCGACCTGGAGCCCTTGCGGGGCCGGTTCACCGTGGTGGATCCGGTGCTGGGCACCATGGACGCGCTGCCGGAACCGTCATCCCGGACCATGGTGGTGGCGGCCCGGTCGGTGGCGGCGGGCACCGTGGGCGCCGAGGCGCTGTGGCGGTCGGCCGGACGGCACGCCGGCGGCCGGGAGGAGTCGTTGGCGGACTGGTACCCGGTGCTGACCGCCGCCGACCTGCTCGCCCACGGGGCGGCCGACGTGTCGGTGGCGGATCTGCGGGCGGTGCGCTCCTGGTTGTCGGCGGCGGTGGAGTGGTTGCCCGCGGCCGACGCCGCGTCCCTGGTGGGGTTGGTCGTGGACGGCGGCGGTGCGGACGACCACGGCCTGGTCGACCTGCAACGGGTGGCGCACCGAACGGGGTCGGTCGCGACGATCGGGCGACTGGAGCGGGTGCTGGTCCACCGGTGCCTGGACGGGATCGCGACGGGCACGCCGGTCCCGGCCCCGCGTCCGATGCGGTCCGAAGCGGTGCGGGCGGCCGCACGCGAGCGGATCACCGATCTGTTGTCGACGCCGTTCGCCGGAGGCGATGACACCGGATGGACGGCGCCGGAGCGGGCGGCGGAGGTGCTGCGCTGGGCCCGGGCCTGCGGCCTGGTGCCGTCGGCGCTGGCCTTGGAACGGTACGGGAGGGGGGTGGTGGCCCCGCTGTTGGCGGCGGCCCCGCCCGACGAGGATCCCGCGCCGGCCGTCGCCGCCCTGCTCGGCGCGCACCCTGAGATGCGGCGGGGTACGGCGACCGTGCTGGCCGACCTGCCCCGACCCCGGCTCGGCGCGCTGGCGTCCGGGCCGGCGGGCGCGTTGTTCACCGACGGCGGCGGCGCACTGCTGCGCGAACTGCGCCGGTTGGGCACCGACGGACGGGCCGACCCGGCCCGGTTGTTGGCGGACGTGGCGGCGATCCGCGCCGAGGGCCGGGAGGCGGGCGCCCCGGGGGTGGCCGCGCACGATGTGGACGCGGCGCTGCTGACGGAGGTGTGGGGTCCGGGGCACGGGCCACGGGCGGCCCTGGGGTCGCTGCGGGTGCTGGGCCCGGGGCTCCGGGTGTCGTCGGACGTCGCCGGCTGGGTGGCGGGGGCGGTGGTCGCCGTTCCACCGGTGGACGCCGAACCCTCCTGGCACGCGCTGGCCGAGGAACTGGCGGGGCATCCGCTCCGCGATCTGCTCCCCGGCGAGGCGGCACGGGCGCTCGGGGACCGGTCGGCGCTGGGCGTGGCCCTCGCAGCCTGGGCGAACGCGCTCGGGTCCCCCTCCCGCGCGCCCGAGCGGGGGTCCCCGCCGGAGGAACCCGGGCGCGGCCCGGGGCCGACCGGGGCGGAGGAGCGTGGACCCTGGCGCGAGGGGTGGCGACCGGCGGCCCGCGCGTGCCCGGCCGACCCGTGGGCGCTGCTGGACCGGGCGCACCCGACGGTGGCCGAGGTCGCACGGCGCACGGCCGCCGCGTTCCTGCTCGACCGGTGGGATCCGGAGACGGTGGCGCCGGTGTTGCGGGAGTGCCCGGAGTCGGTCTTCGAGGCCTACCGCGCGCTGGCCGCGCGACGGCTGCGCGACGACCCCCCGGACGTGGGGACCGCCGCCCGGGTGTACCTGGTGGCGGGACGTCCCGAACTCGGGCGGGCACGGGCGTCGGACGTGGAGCGCGAGGTGCTGCTCCCCGCGCTGAGCGGCTGGAGGCGGCGACACACGACCCAGCTGCGCCGCAGGCTGCCGCGCGAGGAGGCGGCCGGGTTCGAGGGGTGGGCACGGGAGCACCGGGTCCGCCGCGGCCTGTTCGGTTCCCGGGAGGGACGGCGATGACCGGGCGGGGAGGGACGGGCGCGCCGTACCCCACCGCGCGAAGGGACGATCGCGGCCGGCCGCCGCGGGCGGGTCCGTCGGCGGCCGTCCGTTCCCCGGGGAGGGCGGCGGCCGGTACGCGCGGGCGGGACGACGGGGCCGCGCGTCCGGCGGCCGTCCTGCTGGGGATCCTGCTGCCGGTGGGGATCGGCGTCGTCGTGGTGGTGTTCCGCTGGTGGATCCTGGCGGCGGCCGTGACCCTGCTGGTGGGCGCCGGGGTGGTGGTCGCCGTGGTGGGGCTGTGCGTGCTCACCGGGGTGTACCTGCGCGAGGTGCACCGGGTGATGTTCCTGGGCGATCACCCCGGGGAGCCCTCCTCCGAGGAGCGCGAGGACCCCGCGCATCGGGGCTACCACGGCGGTCCGGCCTGGTGGGATCTGTGCGCGGTGGCGGGGCGCACCTGGCGGGCGTCGGCCCTGTGGGGGGTGCTGCTGCTCCCCCACATCACCGCGTACGCGCTCGTGGTGGGCGGCTATCTGGCGGTGGCCTGGAGCCTTGCCGGTCTGCTGCGGCTGGTGGACACGGGATTGCGGACGGTGCGACGGATCCGGATGGTGTGCCCGGAGTGCTACCGGCGGCTGCCCTACCCGTCGTACCTGTGCGGACGGTGCGGCCGGCGGCACGACAAGGTCCGTCCGGGCGCGCGCGGTCTGGTGCGGCGGCGCTGCCGGTGCGATCGCACCCTGCCCACACTGATCCTGCTGGGCGCGGCCGACCTGGAGACGCTGTGCCCGCACTGCGATCGGCCCTTGGAGCACCGGCCGGGCGAGTCCCGGGAATTCCCCCTGCCGCTGTTCGGCGGCACCGGTGCGGGCAAGACCCGGCTGGCGGCGGGCCTGCACCTGGCCCTGTCCCAGGCGGCGCTGCGCGACCCGAACGCCTACGTCGAGCCGGTCGGCGAGGAGGCGGCGCGGAGCGCGCGCGAGGGCGCGCGGGCGTTGACCCCCGGGCACCGGACCCGGCCCACCCCGCCGGGGCGCAAGGTGCGCGCGGCGACGGTGCGGCTGGGCGCGGGGCGCAGGACCCTGGTCCTCCAGGTGTTCGACGCCGCCGGGGAGCGGTTCAACCGTTCGACGACCGCCGAGGAGTTGACCTACCTGGGTGAGGCGTCGACGTTCGTGCTGGTGGTGGATCCGCTGGGGATCCCGGCGGTGTGGCGTTGCCTGACCGCGGGCGAACAGGGACGGCTGGCCGGGGAGCGTTCGCACACCCGCGACCCGGAGTTGGCCTACGGGGCGGTGCGCGACGAGATCCAACGGCAGTGGCGGGCCCTGGGGCGCGGTCCGACGGGGAGCCGGTTGGCGGTGGTGATCACACGGGCCGATCTGGTCCGGGGCACGTCGGTGGATCCGGCGGGGACGGCGGTGGAGGAGTGGGCCGGCCGGCGGCTGGGACTGGGCAACCTGTTGGCGGCGGCCCGGGCGGACTTCGGTTCGGTGCGGGTGTTCCTGACGTCCTCGGTGGCCGGGCCCGACTGGCGGGCGGACCCGAGCCTGGACGTCCTGTCGGCCTGGCTCCTGGAGCGGCAGGGGCGGGCGTTCGCGGCGCTGACGAGCGCCCCGGTGCCCGCGGACGTGGGGGGAGGGGACCCGTGACCCCGCCGGCGCACCGGACCGCACGGCGGCTCATCGCCGTCACCGTCTACGTGCTGGCGGTCGCCGCGACCCTCATGGCGGTGGCCGCCCTGGTCTGGGCCGGCTCGACCCTGGTCGAGCACACCTGGGAGCACGCCGCCCACCACGCCCGCTGACCGCGGCTTCGGCCCGGTCCGACGGTCGGGTCCCGCCCGCAGGCGACGCCACCGCCGCGCCCGGTACCGGCATCGGTGCCTCGTTCCCCCTGCGTCCGGCCGGACGGCACCCCGGCATGACACGGCCACCCGGCGCGACCGGCCGGGACCGGGTCCGCGATCATGGTCGGTACCGGACCGCAGCCACGAGGAAGGACGCCGCATGGCCGTCTACGCCATCACCTACATCTACGCCGAGAACAGCGACGCCGCCCGGGACGAGCACCGTCCCGCGCACCGCGAGTACCTGGGCGGGCTCACCGAACAGGGGATCAACCTGTGCTCGGGACCGTTCGGCGCCCAGGACGCCCCCGGTGCCCTGCTGCTGTTCCGCGCCGACTCCGCCGAGGAGGTGCTGGCCCTGACCGAGAAGGACCCGTTCCGTCTGGAGGGTCTGGTCACCGACGTCCAGGTCCGTGAGTGGATCCCGGTGCTGGGCCCGCTGGCCGAGCACTTCTAAGGCGTGTTCCGCGGATACTCACCCTGCTGCGCGACGGGCGGCATCCACGGAACACGCCCTGGGAGGCGGTGGCGGATCGGGGCGGCCCTCACCCCTCCTGATCGCGCCGTGCCCGGGTGGGGGATACCGGGTCCGGTGGAGCGGGGCGTTCTCCGCCCGTGCCCGTGCACCGTGAGCGGCCCGAGCCGATCCGTCGTACGCCACCTCCACCGGCCGCCGCACGAGCACCTCGCCGAGGTCGACACCGGCCGGGGCCTCGTCTCGGCCCGGGTGGGTACCGAGGTCGGCGAGGGTCTCCCGCTCCCCGGGCCCGCGACGTGGGGGCCGTCTCGGCGACCACGTCGGTGTCTTTCGGGAGGGGCCGCGTCGTCAGGGCGTTCGCGCGGTGGCCGGGGCCGTGAAGGACGCGGGTGCCACCGCCGGCCCTCCCCGCGCGACGCGGTCGGCGGTACGACGTCGTCCGTCGTACCGCCGACCGCGAGGATCTCCTCGGGCTACGCCGGGAGCAGCCCGTTGTCCTCCATCCAGCGCTGGTCGGGCCGCACCCTCTGGAGGATCTCCACGAACAGCCCCTGCGGACCGGCGATCTGGAAGCGGTACTGCCCCCAGGGTTCGCGGACCAGAGGCAGGACGATCTCCAGGCCGACGTCGCGCAGGCGCTTCTCCTCCGCCTCGACGTCGGGGACGAGGAAGGCCACGAGGGTCCCCGCCACCGTCCGTCCGCGCAGCCCCTCCGGGGAGGATCCGTGGTCACGGGAGACGAAGTCCAGCGAGAGGTTCTCGTGCTGCGGGTGCCGGGTGTTGACGTACCAGCCGATGTCGACGCCGAGTTCGAAACCGAGGTGTTCGACGAACCAGTCGGCGGCCTGACGGGGCTCGTCGCACAGGACGGCCATGCCGATGAGGTCCACGTGCACGATGACTCCTTGGGGTAGGCTGTTTACCACTTCAAGTAAAGTACTACGCCTGAAGTTATCAGGGCAACACCTTTCCTCTCCCCCGGAGAAAGAGGAGGCAGGAAGTGGTCCGAAGGAACCCCGAACGCCGCCGCGCGCTCCTGGACGCGGCCATCGACGTGCTCGCCGAAGAGGGCGCCCGCGGACTCACCTTCCGCGCGGTGGACGCCCGCGCGGGCGTCCCCGTCGGAACGGCGTCCAACTACTTCACCGACCGCGCCCAGCTGCTGTTGCAGGCCGGCGCGCACGTCCACGTGCGGCTGACGCCCACCGAGGAGTTCATGGCGGGCTTCATCGGCGGGGAGCCGAGCCGGGAGCAGACCCGTGTGGGCATGCAGGACCTGCTGCGCCGGGTGAGGTCCGATCGCAACGGTTACCTGGCCCTCCTGGAACTGCGCCTGGAGGCCAACCGGCACCCGGGCATCCGGGAGGAGCTGACCCGCACCATCCGCGACACCCTGGAGGACAACGTGCGCCTCCATCTGGAGGGAGGGTTCCCCGGGGACCGCTCCACGGTGATCACGCTCTACCTGGCGATGACCGGATTGTTCGTGGAGCACCTGACCCTGCCCGACGTGCTCGGCGACGACGACGTCCGCGCCCTCGTGGACCGGATGATCGACACGATCGTGCCTCCCGGCTGACGTCGTCCCCGAACACACCGAGGGCGGATCCCGGCCGGGATCCGCCCTCGGTGTTCGTCGTGGGATCAGCCCTGGGCGCGCGTGCCCGGGGTCTGCCGCCCCGGAGCGTCGTGGCCCTGCGGACCGGCACCGGACCGACCCGGGTCGGCCTGGTCGAAGGCCTGCTGTGCCCGGTCTCGGCGTTCCTTCTCGATGAACCGCTCGCTCTCGCCCAGGACCATGGTGGTGAGCCACACGGCGGCGCCGACGTCGTCGGTCAGGCCGAGCAGGGGCACGAACAGTTCCGGGATGAAGTCGATCGGAGAGACGATGTAGAGCACCAGGGCGAACATTCCGAACAGCTTGGCGGCGCTCATCTCCGGGTAGCGGCCGCGCATCTTGGCACCGAGCATGCGCGGGACGGCTCCCACTCGCTGCCCCACCGAGATGCGGCCGTCGGTGTTCTGGATGACCTGCCAGGCGGCGGCACCCGCCGCGGCGCGGTTCTCCTTGCGCATGGTTCGTCTCCTCTGGGGGGCACTCGGCTTCTCACGATATGACGCGAAGCCCGTCTAGATGGTTCCCGGTCAGGGGCACGTCAACCCTGGACGAGACGAACGTGACACCCGGATTCCCCGCCGAGGTCACGGCGACCCCTGCGGCAACGTCGGGCGACATGCGCCCCACAGGCGGGGGAAACCCCGGTGGGGTTGTCCACAACCGGCCCCCGGTCCCTGGTGACGGGAGAAAAAGGAGGGCATTCTAGGGGGGTCATCACGAACGGTGCACATGCACGGGCGGACCGGCGCACACTGGTGGGGGAAGAGGGGACCCGAGAAGTCGCAGAACAAAACCGACAAATTTTGCAAATACTGACCAAACCATGTGATGGTCCGCTGTCCACACCTTGGCCACATCCGGCCATCGCCGCCCTTCTCCCACGGTGGACGAGGGCGCACGAGGCGCGGACGACCCATCCCTCACGGCCTGCCCGGGAGACCCGACGACCGAGCCGGATTCGGCCCGCCGGCCCCCCGACCGCCCGAGGTCATCATCGGCCCCACGATGATCACGGCAAATGCGAGGCCTCCCGCGTCCTGGCACACATTCGTTACGATGCGACCGAGTGGGGCATTCCGCACGGAAGGCCATCCGGCATATCCCACCCCAGCGCGCAGAACCGATGGAGCTTGCCCAGTGTCCACAGCCCTACCTCGGTCGGCGACGGCCGTCGCCCTGTTGGCGGACATCCCCAGCACGGGCCATGTGGGCGAGGTCCGGGCGCAGCGGTTCGCGATGCACGGAGACGGCATCGGCGAACGCAGCGCCGCGTTCGTCGCCTTCGCCCGGCAGCAGACCGCCGCGGGCCGCAAGATCGTCGCGCTGTACCCCGCCTGGCGGGCGGACGACGCCGCCCGGGCCGTGAACTTCGCCCGTGGCGCCCTGCGCACCGACCACATCGCCGGCATCCCCCTGGACCTGTCCCCGCTGGCCCTGTCCCTGGTCGCCGACCAGCTCACCTACCTGGCGCCCTACCTGCCACCGGGCATGGTCGCCGCGCTGTGCAACGAACTCCCCCGCCACCTGCTGGCGGGGGCGTGGCTCAAGACCGTGTCGGGCCTGGAGACCATCCCCACCTCGATGCGCCAGCACATGGGGTCCTACGCGCCGGCGGTGTCCTTCCTGGCCTACTGCGCGCCCACCCCGAGGGTGGAGCGGCTGCGCCCCTCCGAGGTGGCCCGCCGTCTGCCCTTCCGCCCGGTGCAGCCGGTGCAGCTGTTGTGCTCCACCCCGGACCCGACCATCACGGGGATCTTCGACGACAACCTGCCGCAGGCGATCCAGCCGGTCGCCACCCGGACGCTGCCCGCCCAGCCCCTGGGCCCCGAGTACTGGGGGACCGCCAAGTACGTGGAGTTCGTGGCGCTCAGCGCCCATCCGCAGGCGCTCGCCTACGCGGCGGGCGCGGTGCGGGCCTCGGCCTGTTCCTGGTGCGGTGAGCCGATGACGGGGGCGCCCTGCCCCTTCTGCGCGGCGGGCACGGCCCGCAGCCCGCTGCGGACCCGTATGACCCCGGATCGGGGAACACCGGATGAGCGGCCCCGCCGCCCCGACGCCCCCGTGCGCGACCGTCACGACAGTGGCCCGTGGTCGTCGGCCCTCGGCGGTGGGAGCGTTCCATCGAGGCCGCGCGCCGAGGACCCGCCCCGCGATCCACGCGCCACCGGAGAGCACGCCCCCACCTCCGGCGCGCCGGCACGTGTCGGCGACGTGGCCGCTCGGGCCGCGAACCCGATGCCCGACCCTCGCACCACGGGTGAGTACGCGGTCACCCCGGGAGGGCTCTCCGGCGGCACCTCCGCCTGGGCCGATCCCCGCCGCCCGGAGGGGCATCGGTCGGCTCCGGCGCCCGCCGACGCCCACCACGACGGCGCGCGTCCGGCACGCGACCCCCGTGTCACCGGAGAGCACACCTTCGTCCCCGGCGCACCGGCCGCCAACGGGCACCGCCCCGACGTCCCGGCGCCGCTGGGCGCCCAGCGTCGGCACGGGGGCGAGCACGCGGGCACCCCCGGTGCCCCGACACCCGATCCCCGGACCACGGGCGGGCACACCTTCGTCCCGGGCGCACCGGCGGCCAACGGGAACGGTGCGGGGCCGGCCCCCGTGCGGAGGGAGGCCCCCGGCGCCCCGAGCACCGAAGGCCCTCCCACCGGCTCCGGGGCATGGGCGCCGGTGTCCGTCGCCGCGAACGGGCGGCGCCCGGACGCCCTCCCTTCCGACCCGGGCGCCGAACCACCCCTGACGGGCCCGGGGGCGACCTCCGCGATGCCCACCGGCGGTCGGGGCCCCGACCCCGCCCGCACCCACGACCACGAGCGGCACGGCGATCACCACCTCACCCTGGAGGCCGAGGCCCTGCCACCGATCACCGTCGACGAGGCCGCCTGGCACTCCACCGTCGACGGCCGTCCCCACGACGCACCCCGACCGCCCACGGGCCCACGCCCACCCGACGCCCCCGGACCACAGCCCGCCTCCTCCGACCGATCCGAGAACCCGCCTCTCGCGGGACGCGCCCCGCGCCCCGAAGCCCCCCGGACCTACTCCCGGTAGGACCCCGGCCCCGGACGGGTCGCCCGCAACGAGCCTGGAAACGGAAAAACACCTCCCATGAACCCCCGTCAGCGACGCGGCGTCCTCCTCATGGTCGTGGCCGCCCTCGGAGCCGTCGCCGTGTTCGTCTCCGTCTTCACCTACCTCGACGCCAGGGAGGAGCGGCTCGGCGACTTCGCGACGGTCCTGCGCCTGGCCGAGGACGTGGACGCCTACCAGCCCCTCGGGCCGGACTCCGTCGAACGCGTGCAGGTACCGAGCATGTACTTCGACCCCGAGGTGTTCCTCGGCGACCTGTCCGAGATCGAGACCCCCTCCGACCAGCAACTCGTCGCCGCCTCCCACCTGGAGGCAGGCGTGTACCTGCAACGGGGCATGGTGCAGCCACAACCCACCCTCACCACCGGGGAGCGCGAGATCGCGATCATGGTCGACGCCGAGACCGGGGTCGCCGGCAAGGTCCAACGGGGTTCGTTCGTCGACATCTACGCCACCTTCCAGCCCCGCGACCACGGTCAGGCCTGTGCGGTGCGCATCCTGACCGAGGTCGAGGTCCTCGACATCGGCGAGCTGCGCACCCAGGAGACGAACACCGGCGGTGTGGCCGGGGTCGTCCCGGTCACGTTCCGGTTGGAGCCCCAGGCCGCTCTGCGCCTGGCCTACGCCGAGGACTTCTCCACCAAGATGCGATTGGCGCTGGTGAGCGCGGCGGGCGGCGGCAGCCCGGGCGACTCCGAGTTCTGTAGCGAGGACATGGACGATCTCGTCGGCGGGGGCGGACCCGACGAGGGCAGCGGTACCACCGACGACCGGACCGCCCCGTGGGGAGGCGAGCGATGAACTTCCGTGTCCTGGCGGGCATGCCCACCTCCGAGACCGAGATGGTGCTGGCCGCGCGCTTCGACGAGTTGACCTCCGCCGACCTCGTGGCCGTCCGGTCCACGACGGCCGCGCTGATCGACGCCGCCGGGGAGTTCCCCGAACTCGACGTCGTCCTCATCCACCAGGACCTGGGCCCGGCCCCGGTGTTCGACGCCATACGCGACCTGTCCCATCGGCACCCGCAGTTGGCGATCCTGCTGGTTTCCTCCGCCATGGACCCCGAGACCTTCACCGGGGCCATGGAGGCGGGGGCCCGCGGCGTCTTGGCGGCCGACTCGGGCATCGCCGAGCTGGAGAACCGGATCGTCCGGGCCGCCGACTGGTCGCGCACCCTGCGCCGCCACCTGGAATCGGCCTCCCTGGACCTGCCCGCGTCCGGGGTGCGCGGCCGGGTCCTGGCGATCAGCGGCGCCAAGGGCGGGGTGGGGACCACCACCTGCGCGGTACACCTGGCGTTCACGGCGGCCGCCGCCGGTCGAGTGGTGTGCCTGGTCGACCTGGACCTCCAGACCGGCGATCTGCCCGCCTTCCTCAACCTGCGGCACCGCCGCTCCATCGGCGACCTGGCCGGCAGCGGCGACGAGATCACCCCCGGCATGTTGTCGGAGACCCTGTACGTGGACCCGCGCGGACCGCACGTCCTGCTCGCCCCCGAGCACGGCGAACGCGGAGAGGACGTCACCGCCCGGGTCGCCCGTCGGGTGCTGACCGCGCTGCGCTCGCGCTACGAACTGGTCGTGGTGGACTGCGGCGCCACCATGAACGACGCCACCGCCATGGCGGTGGAGCTCGCCGATCGCTCCGTCGTCACCGTCACCCCCGACGTGCCCGCGCTGCGCGGCGCCCAACGGTTGATGGCGATGTGGGAACGCCTCCAGATCCGCTCCCACCAGGACGTGTACACGCTGGTCACCAGGCACAGTCGGAAGAACGAGATCCAGCCGGACTTCCTGCGCCAGCTGCTCGACACCAAGGTGCTGCGCACCCCCGTCCCCGCCTCCTACCGAGGTCTGGAACCGGGTGAGAACAACGGCGATCCCACCAAGGTCACCGATGAGGGCCTGCGCAAGGCGTTCTCCCGGTTGGCCGCCGAACTCGACCTGCTGAGCCCGCCGGCCCAGGGCGGCAACGGCAAGGGCGGAGCACCCACCCCGCCGAGCGGTCTGGCCGGTCTGCGCGCCGTGGCCGAGACCAACCCGTCCACCCGTGACGTGTCGGGGTTCCTCAACGCCTCGGTGTCCGACCCGGGCCGGATCGGCACGGGCGGCGGCCGCGATCCGGGAGGTCACGGTGGTTTCGGTGGCTGACACCGGCGCCGCCCGTCGCGCCCGCCGCCCCGACCGTGAGCGCTCGGACCGGGGCGGGGTCCTCGTGGAGTTCGCCGCGGTGGTGCCGTTCCTGATGCTGGCGCTGGCCCTGGTGTGGCAGGTGCTGCTGCTCGGGATCACCTCCATGTACGCCTCGCACGGGGCCGCCGAGGCGGCCCGGCAGGCGGCGGTCACCCCCGACGACATGGGGCGCGTGGGCGAGGAGGCCCGCAAGCGGGTCCGTCCCCCCTGGGACGGGGCGGACACCATGACCGTGGAGATCGTCGAACGCGACGGCGTCCGCTACGCGCGGGTCACCCTGGCCATGCCGATCTTCCTGCCGGGGGCGAGCGGGCCGTGGGACATCGCCGCCGAATCCCGGATCGTCCCCGAGATCCGACCACGCGGGGACGTGTCGTGACCGCCCGTCGGCGTCGCCGCGACGACCGGGGCGGCCCACTGCTGGAGTTCGCCATGGCCTTCCCGGTGCTGCTGCTCACCGCGGTCGTCGCCATCGAGGCGTTCCTGGCGTTCGTGGCCACCGAACGGTTGGAGTCGGCGGCCCGGTCGGGGGCCCGTGTCGCGGGCGCCCAGGGGTTGGAGGGCGCCGAGGCCACGGCCCGGGAGTCCCTGCCGTCCTGGCTCGACGAGGCGACCGTCACCAGCGGCGCCAACGATCATCAGGGTTTCTACGTACAGGTGTCCCACCCGTTGCCGGTCGTGTTCTCCTCGGCGGGATTCGGGCTCACCGTGACGCGACGGGTGGACATGCCGAATGTGTGACACGGGGCGGTGCCCCACAGGGGGAAGGGGTCGACGGTCATGGGGTTGAAGGACCGGTTGGAGGAGGACCGCGCCGTCGAGGCGCGCACCGATCGCGGCAGCGTGACGCACTGGCGTCGGCGGCTGCTGGAGGAGATCAACCTGGAGGACCTGACCCGGCTCACCCTGGCCCAGCGCCGGGTGCGGTTGGAGAAGGTCGTCGGGCACATCCTCACCCGCGAGGGGCCGGTGCTCTCGGACCGGGAACGGTCACTGCTCATCCGCAGGGTGGTCGACGAGGCGCTCGGCCTGGGCGTCCTGGAACCGCTGCTCGCCGACGAGACCATCACCGAGATCATGGTGAACGGACCCGACAACGTGTTCATCGAACGCGGTGGGCGCATGCAGCGGGTGGACGCCGCGTTCAACGGCGAGGAACAGCTCTACCAGACCATCGACCGCATCGTGTCGCTGGTCAACCGCCGGGTGGACGAGTCCTCGCCGATGGTCGACGCGCGCCTGCCCACCGGTGAGCGGGTCAACGTCATCATCCCGCCGCTGTCGCTGTCGGGTCCGGTCCTCACCATCCGGCGGTTCCCCAAGCCCTATCCCATCGACGAACTGGTGCGGATGGGCAGCCTGGACCAGGCCACCGGGGTGCTGCTGTCGGCGATGGTGCGCGCGCGGTTCAACGTGGTGGTGTCCGGCGGTACGGGCACCGGTAAGACGACGTTCCTCAACGCCCTGTCGGCGTTCGTGCCGCCCACCGAACGCATCGTCACCATCGAGGACTCCGCCGAACTCCAGCTCATGCAGGAGCACGTGGTGCGGCTGGAGTCGCGTCCGCCCAACATCGAGGGCCGGGGCGAGGTGGCCATCCGCGATCTGGTGCGCAACGCGCTGCGCATGCGCCCGGACCGGATCATCGTCGGTGAGGTCCGAGGCGAGGAGACCATCGACATGCTCCAGGCCATGAACACCGGCCATGACGGGTCCCTGGTGACCGTGCACGCCAACTCGGCCGACGACGCCATCCACCGGCTCCAGACGCTGGCGACGATGGGCGACGGGCGGATCCCCTACGAGGCGATCCGCGACCAGATCAACAACGCGGTCGACGCCATCGTGCACCTGGGGCGGTGGCCGGACGGGTCGCGGCGGATCAACGAGATCAGCGTGGTCTCGTCCAAGCGCCGGGAGGAGTTCCGGCTGGACCCGGTGCTGCGCTTCGAGTCGCTGCCGCTCGGCCCGAACCGGACGGTGGACGGGCGGTTCCTGCACTTTCCGCTGCCCCGGAACGTCGCCGAGCGGATCCATCACAGGGGCGAGACCGTCCCCGCGGTGTTCGGTGTGGTCCCCGAAGCCGGTCGGTGAGAGGAAGACACGATGAACTGGCAGATGGCGGTGATCCTCACCGGCCTCGCGATGGTGCTGCTGATCGCGCTGTGGGCGTTGTGGCAGTTCGTCGCCAGCGCCGAACAGCGGCGGCTCATCGCCGCCCGCAGCGCCCTGGACCAGGCCGAGCACGCGGCGTCCACGCCCCTGGCCCGGTTCGAGCGGGCACTCCACCGCACCCAGTGGGGCGCCCGCCTGCACCGCCGGATCGCCCGGTCGGGGACGGACCTGAAGGTGTCGACGTTCGTGCTCGGCCTGGTCGGCGGGGCGCTGCTGGCGGTGATCGTGGTGTGGCAGGTGCTGGCCCCGTTCTTCGGGCTGCTGGCCGCGGCGGGGGTGGCGTTCCTGTTCTTCTCGTACCTGAACCGGGCCGAGGCCAAGCGCCGTGAGGAGTTCACCGGACAGCTGCCGGACCTGGCCCGGGTGTTGGGCAACGCCACCTCCGCGGGGTTGGCGCTGCCGACCGCGGTGGCCATCGCCGCCGAGGAGCTCGACGGGCCGGCCGGGGAGGAGCTGCGGAGGATGACCGAGTCGATGAAGCTCGGCGCGTCCTTCGAAGAGGCCGTCGCCGAGCTGCGCGAACGGATGCCCTCCCGCGAGCTGGGGGTGCTGCTGTCGACACTGCTGGTGGCCTCGCGCTCGGGCGGTTCGCTGGTCACGGCGTTGCGCAACATCTCCGCCACCTTGGAGAACCGCAAGGAGACCCGGCGCGAGGTGCGGACCATCCTGAGCGAGACCACCAGCACGGTGTGGGCGCTGGGGTTCATGTCGGTGGGCGCGCTGTTCCTGATCAACGCGATCGAACCGGGGATCCTGCGCACCATGACCACCTCGGCGGCGGGCATCGGCGTCCTCCTGGTGGTGGCGGCGCTGTTCTCCATCGGTTTCCTGCTGGTGTCCCGCATCACCAAGTTCGACCTGTGACGAGGAGCCTGTGATGAACCTGGCGTGGGTTCCCATCGCGCTGTCGGCGGCCGCCGCCCTGCTCGTACCGCTGGCGGCGTACGGGGTGTACCTGATGATGTCGCAGACCCGGGTACGGGTGGACGACTCCCTCGCACGCCTGCCCAAGACGAAGGCGGAGGGCACGTTCGTCCTGCACCGGATCACCGAGGCGATCGGGCGGCCGTTCTCGGGGCTCGTGCTGGATTCGCTCAGCGAGGTCCGACGGCGCTCCATCACCCGAAGGATCGAGGTCGCGGGGCGGCCCGACGGGCTCACCCTGGAACGCTACCTGCGGCGCAAGATCGGCGAGATCTCCCTGTACGGGTCGCTGGGCGTGCTGATGTTCGTGGCCGACAGCCCGCTCATCGGGCTCGTCGTGCTGGCGTTCGCCGGGCTCACGGACCTCAACCTGTACGTACAGGCCCAGGAGCGCGCCGACCGGGTGCAGTCCCAGCTGCCGGACTTCCTGGACGTCCTGGCCGTGACGGTCAGCGCGGGGCTGTCGTTCCGCGCCGCGGTGGCGCGGGTGGCCGAGTCCATGCCGGGGGTGCTGGCCGACGAGTTCACCCTGGCGTTGCGGCAGATGGAACTGGGCACCTCACGCCGGGAGGCGTTCGAGACCCTGCGTCGCCGCAACCGCAACGACTCCCTGAGCAAGTTCGTCACCGCCATCCAGCAGGCGGAGGAACTGGGGGCGCCGCTCAGCGACACCCTGGTGAACATCAGCCAGGACATGCGCCGTGAGGACGCCCAGTACATGCGCCGCAAGGCCCAGCGCCTGAACCCGCGCGTCACCATGATCACGGCGGTGACGCTGCTGCCGGGCCTGCTGCTGCTCATCGTCGGCTCCATGTTCCTCGGCACCGACGTCGACCTGGGGAGCATCCTGGGGGGCTGAAGCGTGTTCCGTGGATGCCGCTCGGACACGGTGACGGTCACCGGGGACCGGTCAGCGGCGCATCCGCGGAGGACCCATCGGGTGGCACGACGACCGTGTACGCCGCCCGGTCCCGGGCGCCCGCGTCAGATGCGGCGCACGCGCCCACCGGTCACAGAACTCCCACCCGGAACAGCATCACGACCAGCACACCGAGTACCAGCGCACTCACCACGGCCACGTTGACCAGGAGCGACGTCCGCCCGTGCTTCGCCGCTCCGCGCACCAGCGTGGCGATCGTCCCGGCCGCCTCCCCGGGAGCGTTCCAGGAGGTCACGGGTCGCCCGGCGGCCGGGACGCCCGGCACGGGGTGGACGCCGAAGCCCGTGGGGGCGCCGCCCGCCCGCGCACCGGGGAGGGGCGGGGTGCCGAGGCCTCCCGGAGCGACCGGGGTGCCCGGCGCGAGGGCGGCGGGAGCCGCGCCGGCCACGGCGGAGCCTTCCAAGGTGACGGGGTCGGTGTAGATGCCGAACCCCGTGGGAGCGGCGCTGTCCGCTCCGGGCGGACCCTTTGGTCCGGTGGTCCCGGGGCGCGCCGGAACCGTGGCGGTGTCCATGGTGTCCGCGGCTCCCGGAGGGGTCGCGGCACCGGAGGAGGCGACGCCCGTCTCCGCGGAGGTCTCCGGCGCCGAGGCGCCGGAGACGCCGAAGGCCGACGGGACCGTGGTGTCCTCGGTGGGAGGGGTGCCCGCCGTCACGGCACCCCCCGCAGCGCCCGGGGCACCGGTGGTACCGAAGGCCGACGGGACCGTGGTGTCCTCGGTGGAGGAGGCGTCCCCCGGGGTGGGGACGACCGGGATCGCCGGGGCGACGGGGCCGGGCGGAACACTCGCGGGAGCGCGGGTACCCGACAGGGCGGCGCGGAGTCGGTCCGCCGTCGGTTCGGCGTCCCCACCGTCGAGGTGGCGCAAGGCCGCGGCGAGCGTCTCCTCCGCCGACGGACGGTCGTCCGGGTCCGGCGACAGCGCACCCGCGACGACCTCGCGCAGGCTCTGCGGCACCCCCGCCAGGTCGACCGTGTCCTGACGGGCGCGCCGCTCCATCTCCACCAGGGCCGCGCGTTCGCCCAACCGCGACGCCGGCGACTCCCCGAACGGCTCCCGAGCGGTCGCCGCCAGCACCACCAGGCACGCCCAGCCGAACACGTCCGCCGCCGGGGTCGGCCGCCCCCCGCCGTAGACCTCCGGGGCCACCCATCCCGAGACGCCCCGCAGTCCGGGTGTGACCGGGGCCGCCGCCCGTCGGCCCAGCCCGGTGTCGAGGAGGCGCGGCCCTCCGTCGGTGAGGACCACCGTGTCCGGTCCGACCTCCCCGTGCGCGGTCCCCTGCCGGTGGAGCACCGCCAGCGCCTCGGCCACCGCCGCCGCGAGAACGACCGCTCCCCAGGGCGGCAACGCCCCCCGCGCGGCCACGTGCCCGCGCAGGTGCGGCCCCGGCTGGTCGGGCAGCACCGCCCACGGTCTTCCGTCGAGGGTGCCCGTCTCGATCGCCCCCACCGCGCACACGCCCGCGCCGTCGGGCTCGGGAAGCACCCGGTCGGCCTCCTCCGCTCGGGCGAGGGCGACCAGGACCGGCTCCCCCTCCGCCGGGCGCGCGGCGTACAGGACGGCACCCCCGCCGTCGATCACCCGTCCCTCGATCCGGTGCCCGCCGATCTCCCGGGGGTCGTCGGAGGTGAGCGGTTCGGTGTGCGCGGTCAGCCTCGGCGCGGGATTCGACGTCATGGGGGGTATGCCTCCTTTGTCCTTTTACGACACCATCGTCGCCCCTGGCGCACCCTCCGGCAAACCCGTGTCCGGTCACGGCCGGCCCAAAGGTGCGACCCCTCCCCCGGGGGTTCGGGGAGGGGTCGCCGGGGATGGGTGATGGGGGCGGATGTTAGAGGGTGACCCTCTTGGACGTCGTACCGGTCGCGCCGTCGGCGTCGGTGACGGTCAGCGTGACGACGTAGGTGCCGGAGCGCGAGTAGAAGTGCCAGGTGGAGACACCGCTGCCGGTGTAGCCGTCACCGAAGTCCCAGGAGTAGGACACGATCGGGGCGTCGCCCGCCGTGGAGGACGAGGCGTTGAACTCGCAGAGGCGGAAGAAGGTGTAGCACCCGCCGCCGAAGGCGGCCGTGGGTCCCTCGCCTCCGCCGGGGGATCCCACCGACACGGTCGCGGTGGTGCTGTCGGTCGCCCCGGAGTCGTCGGTGACCGTGAGGGTCACGGTGTAGTCGCCTTCGGCGCCGTAGGTGTGCTCCACCGTGGCGCCGCTGTCGCCGGAGCCGTCGCCGAACTCCCAGTCCCAGGCGGTGATCTCACCGTCGGAGGTGGAGGCGGAACCGTCGAACGAGCAGGTCAGCGTGGTGTCGTCGCAGGCGTGGGTGAGCGAGGCGACCGGCCCTTCGGGCGGCGCGCCGTCCCCGTCCGCCGGGAAGACGTCCGGGTCGCCGACGTCCAGCAGCGGCTCGTGGTACCCGTCGTTGGAGGTGTCGGTCCAGTCGTGGTTGCCGGCGCCGATCAGGGTGGCGTAGATCGCGTTGACGCCGTTGCGGTCGGTGGGCTTGGCGTCGCCGACGGCCAGCAGCGCCAGGCCGCCCGCGGCGTGCGGGGAGGCCATGGAGGTGCCGCTCTTGCTGCCGTATCCGCCACCGGGAACGGTGGAGACGACGCACGAGCCCGGAGCGGCGATCTCGACGACCTGACCGTAGTTGGAGAAGTAGGACAGGGTGTCGTCGTCGTCACCGGTGCAGGGAAGCGTCCCGCCGGTGCCGCCGGGGGCGCCGTCGGAGTCGGCCATCGAGGAGACGGTGAGGACGTCGGGGTGGTTGGCGGGGAAGAAGTTCGCCGCGTTGCGAGAGCTGTTGCCGGCCGCGACCGCGAAGGCGACCCCGGAGTCGACGGCGGAGGCGATCGCCTGGCTGATGGCCTGGTCGGAGCAGCCCTCACAGCCCAGGCTCATGTTGGCGACGGCGATGTCCCCGGCGTTGGCGACGACGTAGTCCACACCGGCGGCGATGCCGGCCAGGGAGCCGCTGCCGCCCGCGCTGAGGACCTGGACGTTCCAGATGTCGGCGCCGGGGGCGATGCCGACGACGCCCTCGTCGTTGTCGATGGCCCCGATGGTGCCCGCGACGTGGGTGCCGTGCCCGTTGCCGTCGGTGGCGGTGTTGGCCACACAGGTGCCGCTGGTGCAGTTGACGGAGTTCACCACGTTGAGGTCGGGGTGGGCCCCGTCGACACCGGTGTCCAGGACGGCGACGGCCACGTCGGGCACGTAGTCGTCCTGCCCGTTGATGGCCAGGTTGGGGTTGTCGGGGGCGAAGGTGCGGGCGATGCCGTTCGGCACGTCCTGGTCGAAGGTGTGGACCGGCTGGTCCTCCTGGACGTAGGCCACCTCCGGGTCCCGGAGGAGGTCCGCGGCGTCGGCGGCGGTCATCTCGGCCGCGTAACCGGTGAGGGCGTGCTCGTAGACGCCGATGGGGTCGTCGCCGTGACGTTCGGCGACCTCTTCGGGCGAGGCGGACTCGTCCAGGACGACGATGTAGGTGCGCTCGGTGACGTCGGAGGTGTCGAGGAAGTCCGGGACCTCCTCCGCGAGGGCCGGTGTTGCGAACATGACAGGCAGCAGGGCGACGGCCGCGAGGACCGCGCCTACCTTGCTCTTGCGCATGATGCGGAGAACCCTTCGGGGGGACGGCGGGGGACGGGGGATGTGGAAGGGTGGCCACCCGACACTCATGATCCGTCACGGAGGGCGACCCGGACCATACGTGTTCGCTACGTAACCTCGACTGTGCCGAGGGTTCTACGTAGGGCCCTCCCGGCCGCTACCGACCCCTCCCCCACCGTCCCCGGAGGGCCCCGACCCACCCTGGGGGCGGGTCGGGGCCGGGGTTCCCTCCCGGGTCGAGCGGCTGACCCGTCAGCCGGTCGGCAGCGGGACCGCCGCCAGGACCGGGAGGAGGGTGGCCTCCTCGTGGTCGAGGTGGGCCTCCAGTTCCCGGCTCATCCGGTCCAGCTCCGCACCGAACGCGCGCGGGTCCGCGGTGGCGAGCCCGGCGAGGAGTGCCTGGAGGTCGGCGCGGATGCGGTCGACCGTGCGGTGCTCCTCCGACAACCGGCGCAGGGTGTCGGCCAGGTGCGGGTGCCGCTCGGCCAACGCGGGGAACATCATCTCCTCCTTGTCGTGGTGCATGTGCAGGGACTCGCAGAAGCCCAGACAGTGCTGGCGCAGCTGCAACGTGAGCCCGGGGGCGGGGACGGCGCCCTCCCGGGCGGCGCGCTCGTCACGGTCGGCGAGGTAGGCGTCGGTCTCCTCGCGTACCCGGAGGAGCTGCCCGCGCAGCCACCGATGCACCCGGACCAGCGCCTCGGCGAGGTTCGCGGCGGGTGTGCTCTCCTCATCGGCCATCGGCTCCAGGGCGATCACCGGCAGGATCCGTTCGGTCCCGTCCTGGTAGTCGCCGTATCCGGGTACCCGCCGGACGACCTCGGCGAAGAGCGCGTCGCGGTCGTCGCCTTCGGCGGGCACCGCGATCGCGGCGAACTCCTCGGTGCCCAGCTCGACGCGCACCATGGGGTGTGCGAGCAGGTTGTGGTACCAGGCGGGGTGCCGGTCGGATCCGCCGGCGGATCCGATGACGAGCAGCCGCCCGTCGACGCGGACGTACCCCAGCGGGGTGGTGTGCTCGTGGCCGCTGCGCGCGCCGACGGTGGTGAGCAGCAGCAGGTCGCCGCCTTCGAACATGCCGCCGACGCGGCCCCCGTTGGCGCGGAACTCCGCGACGACGGGCTCGTTGAAGTCGCTGACGTGCGGTTCGGGTCGGTCGAACGGCCCCGGGGTGTCGGGGGTGTCGTCGGTCCGGGTTCTCAAGAGGTGTCCTCCTCGGGACGGGTCGGGTCGGTGGGGGGCGGCCGTCCCCGAGGAGAGCGTGCACACCGGACGGTGGCACGGGACGTCGCGGGCATTCCGGCGTACGAACGGGACCGGTGGCGCGCGAGCGCACAAGGGAATGCGAAGGGACTTCGGGGAGGCCGCGGTGTCGACTCACGGGCGCGGCCGACGGCCGCGTCCGGATGTCGGTTCGGCTAGGCGCGGTGCGCGATGTGGTGGCTCACGATCGACTCCCCGATGGTCCTGGTGCCTCCATGCCGACCCGACCGGCCCACTGCTCTTGGTCGAGGACACGCGACACGGCCGTGACGTTACCCGGCCCGCTCGGAGATGTCCACCGTGGTGGGTGGGGCCCGCCCCACCGTGGATCGACGGGCCGGCCCCAGCGACTCCCGCACCCGATCTCCGTAGGTTCGGAGCCTCACGAGACGTGCGCACGGCCACGGCGCGCGTACGGTGCGCGGAAGGGAAGACCATGGCTTCGCACGGCCACGGACGGGCCACGCCCTCCGGAGGGGGGACACCCGCCGGGCGGTCCCCGGCCCCCGACCTGTCCCGGGGGTTCATGTTGTTGTTCATCGCGCTCGTCAACGCGCAGTTCTTCCTCACCGGCCCCGATCCGGTCCGCTCCCTCGCCGATCAGATCGTGACGTTCGTCCAGTCGACCCTGGTCAACGGGCGGGCGATCCCGTTGTTCGCGCTGCTGTTCGGCTACGGCGCGGTGATGATCACGCGCCGGGTGCGGGCGGCCGGCGGCGGGTGGATCCACGTGCGCCTCCTGTTGCGCCGGCGCGGGTGGGTGCTGCTGGCGTTGGGGTTCGCCCATGGTGCCCTGCTGTTGCCGGTGGACATCCTGGGCGCCTACGGGCTGGCCCTGGTGCTCTTCGCCGGCCTGGTCCGGGCCCGCGACGCGACCCTGTTGTGGACGGCCGGGGTGGTCGCGCTGGTGTCCACCGTCCTGGCCCTCGTGTTGACGGTGATGATGACGGACCCGGGTGCGGAAGGCGAGGGCGGGTCGGCGGCCGTGCCGTCCCTGGTGGAGACCTCGTTCTCGGCGGCGACCGTCGAACGGTTCCACGAGTGGGTGCTCTACACGCCGGTCACGCTGCTCCTGGTGGCCATGCCGATGATCGCGCTGGGCATGTGGGTCGGGCATCGCCGGATCCTGGAGGAGCCCGAGGCGCACCGGCGTACCCTGCGGTCGGCCGCAGTCTGGGGTCTGGGCGCGGCCGTGGTGACGGGTCTCCCGGACGCGCTGGTCGGTGCCGAGGTGCTGACGGTGGGACCGTACGCGGAGGGCGTGTCGGCCGTCGTGCACGACGTCGGCGGTTGGCCGGGCGGTATCGGCTGGGCGGCCCTGATCACCCTGCTCGCGATCCGTCCGGAACGGAGCGGGAGCGCGGCGGGCGCCCACGGACCGGTGGTCTCCGCGGTGGCGGCCGTCGGAGAGCGGTCCCTGAGCTGCTACCTGGCGCAGTCGGTGGTGTTCACCCTGGTGTTCGCCCCCTATGGCGCGGGTCTGGGCGCCTCACTGGGAGCGGCGGCCACGGCCGCCGTGGCCGTGGTGACCTGGGTGGGGTGCGCGATCGGCTCCGAGGCGCTGCGCCGGGCGGACCGTCGCGGCCCGGCCGAGGTCCTGGTGCGACGCCTGGTGCGGGGGGCCGACATCCGGGTGCCGGCCCCGGGCGGGCCGACACCGTGAACCGGCGTCCCGGGGAGCCTCGCGTCCGGGGCCGTCACTCCCCCGTGGGGCGTACGGCGCGCTGCACGTCCTCGGGCTCGGGGACCCCCACGTCGAGGTCCCCGTCGACGCCGACGAACGTGTAGCGGGTGTACCAGTACTCCGGCGCGGGGACCGGCTCGGTGAAGGCCGCCGGGAGCCGTTGGGCGATCGGCCGACCGTTGAGCACGTAGCCGCCCTGGGGCTCGCCCTCGGTCGCGAACGCCAACGGGACCCCGTCCTCGGTGGCCACCAGGGTGAACCCGGCCTCCTCCGACGCGGTCTCCGGCAGGAAGGTCCCTTCGATGAGCACGGCCGGGACCTCGTCGGGCGGGTCCTCCCCCGCCAGGTGCCCGTAGGCGTCCTCGACGGGCCCGGGCGCGGCGAACACCGTCTCCTCCTCGGAGGTGACGGTGCCGGTCTCCACGACCCGGGCCAACGGTTCGAGGATGCGCTCGGGGTCGAACACCGCCTCGGAGGCGCCCAGGTCCGTGGCGGCGGCCGGAGCCCACACGGCGGGCCCGTTCCACGCCGTGGTCCCGCTGTACAGCAGTTCCCCGTCGACGAGCATCAGATCAGCGGCCCGGGCCCCGCTGACGGTGCTGGTCCAGCGCACGGCCTCGGGGTCGGCCTGGTACAGCACCCGGTCGAACAGGGTGGGGGAGGCCGCCGTGTTCCCGGGCAGCGGTTGCCCGTAGCCCTCGCCGTTGCCGGCGTGGGTGAGGATGGTCATCTCCAGGGTCCGGGCCGCCGTCAACCGGTCCAGAGAGGCCGCCACCAGGTCGATGCCGGTGGGCGAGGCAGTCTCCTGCGGGTCGTTCGCGTCGGTGCCCGGGGTTTCGGAGACGGGTTCGGCGTCCTGGGCCAGGGCGTCGAACAGCACGTAACCGCCGCCGCCCGCCACCGCGAGCGCGAAGCAGCAGGCGGCGCCGACGGCGAGAAGCCGTCCGGCACCGCCGCCACGACGTTCGCGTCGACGCCGGTCGGCACGGCCGCCCTCGGCGCCCGTTCCCTCGCTTTCCCGGTCGGTGTCCCGGTCGTCGGGGCCGCTCCGGACCTCGTGGTCCCGCGCGTCGTGCCCGTCGCCGGTCGCCGCCGTCGAGGCCGGGGCGTCGCTCCCCGGGGCGGGGACCATCTTCAGTTCGCCCGTGATGGGGTCGCGGGTGCTGACGAGCCGGCGGGCGTTCTCCACCTTGGCGGGCGTCCAGGTCCGGCGCCCCGACGCGGCGGCCTCCGCGTCCAGTCCGCGGGCCGCCTGGGCCCACCGTTCGGGCCGGTGCCAGGCCACGTCCACGTAGGGCCAGTGGGAGCGGACGAACCCGTGGAGCCGGTCGCCCCACGCGTCGCGGGGGGTGTCCTCGGACACCCCCAGCAACAGCAGGCATTCGAGGTGGATCTCCTCGGCGGAGGGGCGCCGGGCCGGGTCGCGGTCCAGGGCCCGTGCCAGGATCCGGGCCGGGCCCGGGGGGATCACGGACAGGTCGACGCCGGCGTTGGTCCGGGCGACCGCCTCCGACTGCGAAGCGATGGTGCCGAACGGAGGCAGGCCGGTGGCGGCGAAGAGCACCGTACAGGCCCACGAGAAGACGTCGGAGGCCTCGTCGGGACGTTTCCCGGCGTAGCGTTCGGGGGCCAGCCACCCCGGGCTGCCGATGGTGGTGTGCGAGTCGCCGTCGTCGACCTGGCGGGCCAGCCCGAAGTCGACCAGGCGCGGACCGGCCGCCGTCACCAGGACGTTGCCGGGCTTGACGTCACCGTGGGGGACGCGCCCGGCGTGCACCGCCGTCAGGGCCTCGGCGATGCCCGCGGCCAGCACCAGGAGCGTCTGGCCGCCGAACGGTCCGCGGACCCCCGCGTGCACACCGAGGTCGAGGGCGGGCAGGTACTCGACCGCGGCCCAGGGCCGGTTGCGGTGGACGCCGCCGTCGAGCACGCCGAGCCCGTACTCGCCGCGTAGACGACGCGGGTCGAGGGCTGCGTCGGGGGCGGCGGCGGACACCCACTCCTCGTTCATGATCTTGAGCGCCAGCGCGTGGCCCTCGGGGGTCACGGCGGCGTGGACGACACCGAGGCCGGAGGCGCCGAGGCGGCCGATCAGCCGATGCGCGCCCACCCAGGGCGGGTCCTCGGGCAGGAGGGGCCGGATGTGCGGTGGTAAGACGACTGTCGATGCCATGGGGGGTTCGCTTTCCACTCTCCGGGTCCGGGTGTCGGCGACGACGGGACCCTGGCGCGCGCGTTCGGCGAAGACCGAACGTACGTTCCCGGACGCTCCGGGGACGACAGGGCACGAGAACCACCCGCCATACGTGTGGTGGGAACCCTGGGAACGGCCGTCGGTTCGCCCGGTGACAGATTATGTGCCGGCCTTGGACGGAAAAAGGATATGCGCACCATCGGTCCCGTACCGCACGGATCCAGGAGGTTCCGTGGCCGATCACGGCCATGGAAGCGCAAAAGAACACCGCCGAAAAAACGGGTTCTCGCCCGTTCCGTATCCGTTCACACCACCTTTACCATGATTCTCACGATTTATCGGCCATCTCGACGGAAGAATACGCGGCCGACCGGATCACCGGATCACCGGGGTCTCGGTGGCCGAGGGCCGATCACCGGGCCCCGGGGCGTGGCGCGAGGGTCTCCCCACCCGGGGCGGGGGCGTGGACGAGCAGTCGCCGGGCGGAGCCGGTCAGGGGCGGCCGGCCCGTGAACGCCCCGCGGTGCGGCTCGGAGCACAGCGGGGCGATGGCGTCGTTCCGGTCGGCCGGCCTGGAGGGCGGCGGACAGATCGGCGGCGGACAGGTCGGCGGCGGACATGTACTCGCCGGCCCCGAAGCGGAAGGGCCGCGAACCCGTCCCCGCCGGGGGCGTCCGGGGCCCGGAGGGCGATGGCGGCGTCGAAGGTCGCGCGAAAGCCGGGGGGTTCGCCGCGTTCGAGGTGTCGAAGGTGTCCGAGGGCGGGACGAGGGTGCGCGGGGTCACGACCTCCGGCCGTGCCTTCTGCCGGGCGGAGGTCTCGTCCCCGTACCCCGGCGGTGTCACCAGCAGTTCCTTGGCGGTGGGCCGCCGGGTCGGATCCTTGTCCGGGCGGCGACCGATGAGCGGCGACAGAGCGTCCGGCACCCTTTCCGTGTCCGGTTCCCCGGAGATGACACTCAGCAGGATCGCCACCTCCGGCGGCGCGTCCGCACCGGCTCACAGGGCCGGGGGCGCACGGAGGACGTTCCGCTCCGGTCACCGGAACGACCTGTGAAGACGCGGCCGCGAGAGAACCACGTCGCTCCAGGGGACGTGACCCGGAAGAGGGCGCCTCTCCTCCCTGTCACCCCCGGGGTGATACGGCTCCCCGTGTACGGACCCGGCCCTTCCAGAGGCGGAGGCGTCCCGGGGCGGTGACCCCGCCCGGCGCGTCCACGGACGCCCTCCTCTCCCCCGAGGAGGAGGTCGTGATCACCTCCCCCGGGGCGAGGGGCATACGGAAACGATATTCCGGATATGAACTTACAAAGCGCCGATAACCAAGGGATTCGATATCCGATGGCCCTATGCGGTCGGCCCGGCACGGCCGGTTCGACGCGGTCGGTTCGACGCGGACCCGAAAGTGATCCCCCTCGGCCGGATCGGTTCCGTCGACCGAGAGGTCTCACGGAGGGGGGAGAAGAATCGGACGCCCTGGAACGGCGGAGAGGGAGCGGTGGTCACGGCGACCCGATTCGACGAGGAACATCCCCTCCTCCCACTTCCCCCCGACCTCGGAACGACAGAAAGGTGAGGATATTTCAGAGCCACCCGAAGGACATGAACGCACCGATCCGATCTGAAAAAGCGAGAACCGCGAAGTCACTCATCACGGAATCTTTTCGGACCTGAAATACGAGCGGCATATGTTCATCTCCGATCACCACTCCCCCGATCTTTTTCCGGAACCCCGCCGCCCGCGCCCGGCGGCCGAACGCGGCACGTGCCACCGGACGCGCGGTCGCGGTGGCCGGCGCTCCGGCCGCTGCGACCGCGAAGCGCCGGCGGCGCACGGGGAACGTCGTTCCGTACCGATTCGCCCCTTGAAGACATCCCGCGACAGCCTCGACGGCCCTCCGCGCATCGGCTTCGAGCTGCGCATCCGACCGCGCCATGGGGATCCGGACACCCCGTCACCACGCCGATCGGCGTGGTCGCGTTCGCCAAAACGACGACACCCGACAGTGTTCTCGTGCATACTCAGAGCAGTGGCCCCCGAGGGGGGAAGCGATTGGGAACGACGCTCTCGGCGAGAGGGGTGCGCACACTCGTGCGCATGCCGAGAACCCGCACGGGGGCCACTACCGATCGATTTCGAACACCTCGTTTGCGCAAGGTTCGCGGCAAGGTATAGAACTTGGTCGGGGGCCGAGGAAAAGGACTGCGTTCTCCATACCCGGCCCCTTACACGCCACAATGAAACGGGGGATGGCAGGTGGGCCCGGAGAGGTACAACGGGCCCACCTGCCACGTTTTTCATACGTTCACCCGTATGCCAATCCGTTCTTCGACTCCGGTGGGAGAACTCCTCGGACCCGATCCCCTTCCCGCCCGGGGTGGCGTCCCTTCGGTCCCGCCCGCATCATGAGGGCACCGGCGCACCTCGGCTGCGACGAGAAGATGACAGACCGAAACCGACTTTCTTGCCTAACCCGCCTGGAATCCCGATTCCGCGTCGATGGATTTCCATGATTCTCGGCGACGGCGGCGACCTTTCCCCTAAGGTGAGTGCTGCGGCCCCCGGCCGGGATCACCGTCCGATCCCGTTCTCGGGTGCTGAACGTTACCGAGGGCGGGCGGCGCCTCACGCCCCCGTTCACTCCTACTCCTGGGGGTGAGGGGTTCCGTCCGCCTTCTCGACCATGCCACCGCCCGGCGCGCGGGCACGGAAACAGGGAGCCGGGGCCGGTGGGCGACCGGCGGGTGCGGCGCAGGGCCGGCGGTGGGAGGACGGACGCCCGCCCTACGAGACCTGGTCGCGCAGGCCCGCCCCCTGGCGGGTGGCGGCGTCCCGGCAGGACAGCACGGTCTCCAGGAGTCCGGGGAAACGCCGCTCCAGGTCCCGGTCGCGCAGGGAGATGAAACAGCGGGTGCCCTCGGTGCGGCTCTGCACGAGGCCGGCGTTGCGCAGGATCTTCAGGTGATGGCTCAGCGTCGACTGCGCGATCGGCAGGTCGATGTCCTTCCAGGCGCGTTCGCCGCTCCTCGCGGCGAGCATCCGCACGATCTTCAACCGGGTGGGTTCGGCCAGCGCGGCCAGCACCGTCACCAGCTCGACCCCGTCGAGCCTGGGGTGCTCGGGCTCCCTGGGTGCCAAGACGGGCCTCCTCCTGCGGCGCCCGGCGGGGAGCCGGGCGGGATCGTCGTCGATCTCACTCCCTCGCCGCCCCGCACGCTGGGTCGGGGTGGCCGGAGGTCACAGCGGTCCGGGTCCCCCGCGGTCCCCGAGGGGACGGGGCGCTGTGCACACCAGCATAACCAGGTGGGTGGACCCTCCCGCCGCCGCTTCAACCGCCGCCCCGCCGCCTCCGAGCCGCCACTCGACCGCCTCCGGGTCGCCGCTCCGGGCCGAGGTCGAACGAAGAGGACAGCCGTGGGTGTATCTTCATATTCGATATTCATCGAACATCGAACGTGCTGGTCGCCGCCGAGTCGGCCAGGGCACCCGACGAGGTCCGTGAACGCGCCTCGGGGGGAGAGGAAACACCCATGTCCACCGTCACCCTGTCCGTGCTCGACCACGCGAGCATCACCGAGGGTTCCACCCCGGGGCGGGCGCTGCGCGACGCCCGCGATCTCGCCCGGCACGTGGAGCGGCTCGGTTACCGGCGGTTCTGGCTGTCCGAACACCACAACATGCAGGCCATCGCCAGCGCCGCCACCTCGGTCTCCCTCGGTTTCATCGCCGAGGGCACCTCGACCATCCGGGTCGGCGCGGGCGGCGTCATGCTCCCCAACCACTCCCCCCTGGTGGTCGCCGAACAGTTCGGCACCCTGGAATCCCTGTACCCCGGCCGGATCGACCTCGGCCTGGGCCGGGCCCCGGGTACCGATCCGCGCACCATGATGGCGCTGCGCCGCGACCACAGCGCCGCTTCGGCGTTCCCGCACGACGTCCAGGAATTGCAGTCCTACTTCGAGCCCGCCGAACCCGGGCGGCCGGTACGCGCGATCCCCGGCGAGGGCCTGCGAGTGCCCCTGTGGATCCTGGGTTCGAGCCTGTTCGGCGCCCAGTTGGCGGCGCAGCTCGGACTGCCCTACGCCTTCGCGTCCCATTTCGCTCCCGACGCCCTGTACGAGGCGCTGAAGGCCTACCGGGAGGACTTCCGGCCGTCACGGCAGCAGTCGGAACCGTACGCGATGGCCGGGGTGAACGCGTTCGTCGCCGACACCGACGAAGAGGCCCGCCGCCTGTTCACGACCATGCAGCAGGCCTTCCTGGGCACCGTGCGCGGGGCGCGCGGTCTGCTGCGCCCACCGGTGGACTCCCTCGACACCATGTGGCGTCCGGGAGAGCGGGAACGCCTGGAACACATGCTTCGTTACTCGTTCGTGGGCTCCCCGGAGACGGTGCGCCGCAAGCTCGAACTGTTCGTCACCGACACGGGCGTGGACGAGGTGATGGTGTCGTCGATGATCTACGACAAGCAGGCCCGTCTGCGTTCCTTCGAGCTGCTGGCGGATGTCGCCGGACTGAACGGTCCCTCAGCGGAATGAGCCCCGTTCTCCCGGCCCCGGGAGTACCGGGCAAGGGTGGCGGCGTGGGACGACGTTGTTGGCAGGCAACGGTGCCGTCCTTCCGGGCCGGGAGGAGAGAACGGGCCGGGCACCGCGCCTTGTGAGAGGCGCGGTGCCCGGCCCTTCGTCATCCGGGGGGCGCGGACCGCGAGGGTCCGCGCGGTGGGGTGACGGACCGCCACGTCCCGTCAAAGGCCGGAGCGGAGCGCGAGGCCCTGGCTCGGGGCACGAAGCCGGTGCGACCGGACCGCCGGGGTACGGGCTCGGGGCACGTCCAGGGGTCGGGGTACGGGTCCTCGTCAGTCCGAACGGGGAACGTTCGGGCGAGGCTCGCGGGCGAAGCCCTTGGCGGGGACGGTGGACCGGTTCCGATCAGTCGCCCCGGCCGCCACCACCGCCGGAACCCCTTCGCCACCGAAATCGCCATCGCCCCAGCCCGAACCGGCTTCGGCCCCGGAGCCGGAAGCCAGGGGGCCACGGAGTGTGTGCGTGGGCGACGCCGCGAGGGACAACGGCTTCGGGGGCTGCTTCGTAGCGGCCCCGAGGAGATGTGAAGCACTGGAGAGCGAGTGGCCGTTGTGCCGTCCGAGGTTTCCGAAGTGCGGTGCTCTCTGACTGCTCGGTACGTGTGACCTGGTGATTCACAGCGTATTCGGGAAATCCGCAGGTGGTGGTGACTTCTCACGGGACGCCTGGGATAATGGTGACCTATCGAACACGGAACGTTACCAAGGTTCGTGTGCGCTTCACCGAGACGGGTTACGCATTCGGATGCGTGTGGGAAGCGGACAGCGGGTGTTCTCACCAGGATTTTCATAGATAACCGGAAGGTGTCCTGTGGACAAGGTGTGATGGTGGGATACGCCGGGCATCGAGAAGAGGGGTGGCCACATCCGGCCAGGCCCCGGGGCACACCCGGGGTTCGTGCCGGATAGTGAGGATCCCGAGGTGTCTGCGCACGTGGGCTTCCCGCACCCGAGTGGTGGACAGCCGATGGATCCTGACCCTTGGTCCACCCTTAGAGGGCTACGAGGAAGTGGCCCATGACCCCGACCTCCTCCCCCTAGGAACTGACTCCCATGAAGAAACTGACCAGCGGTTTCTGGGTGACACTGAGCACCCTGATCGCTCCCCCGGCCCACAAGAACGACAAGGGCGCCGGAATCGTTGAATACGCAGCCATCCTAATTCTCGTGGCCGCAATCGCCATCGGCGTCTTCGCTCTCGGCATCCCTTCTCTCATATCGGACGCCGTCAGCACCTCGATCGATGATGCCCTTAGCGGCCCCTGATGCAAAACACAAACCAGCGTTTCTCCTACCCGAATAAAAACCGGGAAAATAGAGAAGTCTTGCCAAAAATAAACCCGAACCCTCCAAAAAAAATAATAAAGATAACCCTCCTGGTGGCATCCTTCATTGCACTCACTTCTAGTTGTGTGGTTCCCCCAGAAGGAAATATAGAAAAGGAAGATGGAGGCTCGGGAAACGAAAATACAAACACCCCACCCCATGAAGACCCCGGCAGTTCAAAAAATATAATTGCAAGCAGCATAACCTCCTCAACGACCCTCGGAGGTCAATTTCAGATCGACGTCTACTCCCTAGAGAGAGTAGACAGCGATCTCCTAAGGCTGCGCCTTGGAATAACAAACAAGTCAGGGGAAGATTTCCGAATATCTCAAGGGCTTTCCGATGACAATAACCCCTACACGGCGAACGCCGTAACCCTAATAGATACAAAAAACCAAAATAGACATATAAGCCACAAGCAAAATAATGGGGATTGCTTCTGCTTGGCCTTCGAAGGCCCCATCGAATCAGGAGAAACCGTTGAGACCTGGGTCATATTCCCCGCACCCCCGAGTGACGTCGAAGCAATGACAATCACAACACCACTAACTCCACCACTTTTGGACATCCCAGTCAGCGAATCATCCGAAACCATCGAAAGCGCTGGACTTTCCAGTCCAGAAATTTTTCCTCTTACAAACATATCAGACAACACTGAAGATCAAACAGGACGAACAGAGAACAACGAGGAGGTGAGCATCATTCTCTCTTCTGACGTACTGTTCGAAACAAATAAATCTGAACTCAGCCCTGAGGCTCAAGAAATTTTGGATCAAGTAGCCCAAGAAATCAATGATGCCAATTCTGAAACTGTAAAAATTGACGGACATGCCGATAACACCGGAAGCGACTCTGTTAACCTTTCTCTTTCACAAGACCGAGCCGCAACAGTTGAATCCGCCCTGTCTGAGCTCGTAGCCAGGGAAGGAATAGAATTTGAAGTGCAAGGACATGGGTCGAGCGATCCCATCGCAGACAATAACACAGAGGAAGGAAGGGAAAGAAATCGACGAGTCAGCGTCACATTCGCAAAGCAATAGGCACCGAAATTTGAAAAAAGCATGGCTTGTATGCGCTACTTCTGTGTCCTCCCTCACCATAGCAGTGGGCGTCAGCCACGCAGGACCGCATCCGAAGACCGAAAACCTTAATTCATTAGGCTCCTCCAGCGGGAATAACCAGCTCTCTACTGGACTGAATGCTGAAGTTCACCAGGCAGAGAGAAGCTCCGAAGGAAATATTGTTTCCATAACTTGGAGCGTAAAAAACAGCGGGAGCGAGCGTGTAGTTCTCGCTTGGCTAAGCGACAGAACATATACATATTCAGGACCGAACTTTGCAGGCGTCACCGCACTGAACCAGGAGCATGCCACGCGCTATCACCCAATCATGGATAGCACCGGAGCATGCTTGTGTTCAGGAAAGACGTCAAATGATTTCAGCCAGCGCGTCGAGCCAGGTGATCAAGTCGCATATTGGTCTCTATTCTCAATACCAGATGGAGTGGAAGAGCTTACTATCGAAATTCCTAATTTCGAGCCGATCGAGGACATTCCGGTCTCCTGACGTCACCCCCATCGCCTACTCCCCCCACTCCCCCACCCAACTCTGGAGCTGTTTTGTTCGCCTCCCGACACACTCACATCGGGGATCCCCGTCGGCCAACGCCGTCGAGGCCCGCAGGGCGTGCGGGGGAACTCAATGGACCTCCGCGAACCTGGCATTGGCTGTGCCCGGCCCCCCACGACGCACACCGGGATCGAGGGGCCGCCCTCACCGAGACCGCGGCGGTGCTCATCCTCGTCGCCGCCGTCATGGTCGCGGTCTACCAACTTGAGCTGAGCAAGACCTTCAACGAGGGCGTCCGACAAATGGTGTGCCTCGTACGCGGCCCTTCCTGCGGCGACGAGACGTGGGTGGACGCCGACCGCCCGGAGGAACCCGAGGAATACGAGTGGGGCCAGGGCAACCCCAACAGGCTCGACAACCAGAACATCGCCCGGAACGAAGCCGAAGGGTACGGCTGGACCGACGACGAATGGCAATGTCTGAGCAACCTCTGGGGCGCGACCTCGAACTGGGATCACACCTTCACCGACCCCGAGAGCGGGGCGGTCGGCATCAGCGGCTTCGTACCCGGTGTGCACGGCACCCTGCCGCAGGGGTTTCGGAACAATGCTTCGCACCAGATCTCCTGGGGCCTGGGGTACATCTCCGAATACTATGGAACCCCCTGTGCGGCCTGGACCTACTGGCAGAGTGGGCACAACTACTAACGGAGTCCTCGTAGCGGACTCCCCTCCCCCGAATTACGGACGCGGGTGCGCTCACACCTCCCGAAGACCTTACAAGGCGTGGAAATACACCAATGCCGGATGTGTAAAAAGAATGGACGACCATTCACATCCCGCATCGGGTTTCTCGATCCCCCGCGCGACCGCTGAAGGGTGATCGTCGGTGGGGGCCGCCCCGGAAAGGGGGCAGACCGGCACCCGCTTCTTCTCGTCTTCTCACTCAGGCGATGACGGGCGTGCTGAACACCACCCAGGTGTGCCGCCCCAGGTCGCAGCACTCGCACACCGGTCGGTGACCCCGCACGGCGGCGGTGGCCTCGATCAGCAGCAGGCCACGCCCGCCTTCTGCCAGCGCCCGTTCCCCCATGGTCCGCGAGCAGGAAATGCCCGGTTCCCGATCGTCCTCTTCCGAGCCCGGGTCCAGTCCCGGGCCCGGGACCTCTTCCGACGCCTGTTCGGGGTCCTTCACCTCGCGGCGCAGGTCGAACACGTCCAAGAGCGCACCGGACACCACCGACACCACGATCGTGATCGCCACCGGCCAGGATGCCTCGATCTCGAAGGTGCCCAGCAGGTCCGGGAGCACTCCGAGAGCGAACAGGACACCGCCCAGGGCGACCGGTATCCCGAGGCGCCACTTCCTCTTCCCGCGCCTCCGTCGCACCACGATCTCCGACACCGTCTCCAGGACGCGGCGGGAGCCCCGACGGGGGCTGGGATTCTCGACGGATCCCCGGACCGGACCGGATCGGGCTTCGGTACGGGTGTGAAGGCCCGAAGGCGGAGCGGGGTGTCGTCATGGCCCCCGGCTCCACCGTGATCGCCGGACACCGCGGGCCCTCCGTCCGAGCGTGCTCGAACGGAGGGCCCGCGGGCCGTTCCGGGTCTTCGTCATCCGGGTGACGTCCCCGGAGACGCCGGGATCAGCGGGAGGTCACGTCGATGACGCCCGAGCCCGCGTGGGCCTCGACCGCGGCCAGTGCCTCTTCGGGGCTCTGCGCCTCGTAGGCGTAGGGCACGGTGAAGTCGGTGGTCGACTCCAGGTGCTCGTGCGGGCTGTCCACGTAGGCGTTGTCGACCAGGTTCCAGTGCCCGGTCTCGTCGCCGCCGTACCACCAGCCCACGGGCCCGGAGACGTGGCCGGTCTCGCGGTCGGTGCCGCCGGAGCCGACGTTGTCGAAGTGGTTGCCCTCCACCAGGACCCGGGCGCCGATCCGGGCGTTGATCGCGGAGCCGTGGATGTCCTCGAACACGTTGTTGAGCATGTGCACGTCCGCGGCCCGGATGAGCGGGGTGCGGCTGTTGATGTCGCTGAAGCGGTTGTGGTGGAAGGTGATCCCGTCGGGCGCGGTGGCGGCGTTGTCCTCGTGGCCGACCAGCGAGGCCTTCCAGTGCGAGTGGAACTCGTTCCAGGAGACGGTCACGTACTCGGTGTTCTGCTTGATGTCGACGAGGCCGTCGTAGAAGTCCTTGTCGACGCCGTCGATCTCGCTGAAGAACGTGTTGTGGTCGATCCAGACGTTGGTGCTGGCGCCGGCCACGCCCACGGCGTCGCCCTGGCCTTCGGAGACGTGGTGGATGGTCAGGTTGCGCAGGACGATGTCGTGCGAGCGGCTGATCCCGATGCCGATCCCGTCGAGCTCACCGGAGTCGCCGACGCCCAGGAGGGACACGTGGGAGACGTCCTTGAGGACGAGGTCCTCGGCGTCGACCTGGTCGCGGGTGACGGTGACGTCGACGTAGACGACCAGACCGGCGCCGTCGGCGGCCTTCCGGTGCTCCTGGAGGGCCTGGTGGAGTGCCTGGCCCGGGGTGGGAGCCCCGCTCCAGTCGCGGTACTCGCTGAGCACCAGCTCGGTGACGGTGTCGCCGCCGAATCCACCGGAGGTGCCGCCGTTCATGGCGGCGTAGCCGAGGGGGGCGTCGGCGTGCGGGTCGATCGCGTCGGCGGAACCGGGCTCGGCCTCGGCCGGGGCGGTCGCCTCGTCCTCGGTGGCGGCGGCCGGCTCGGGGTCGGCGACGGGCTCCGAGGAGGTCGCCGACGGGGACGTCGACGGGGTGACCGAGGGGGTGACGGGGGTCCCTGTGGGTTCGACGACCTCGACGACGCTCTCCTGCGGCTCGGAGGAGGGGGCGCAGGCGGCCGCGATGAGGGTCAGGCTTCCGGCCGCCGCGAGCAGGGACCGAACACGCGCCCAGGGGTTCGTGGTCATGGTGGTGGGGGTTCCTTTCGACCGGCGGGGAACGTGCGGGTTCAGGGGAGGTTCTCCGGCCGGGACGGATCGCTTCTGCAAAAAGTTGCACAAACGCTTTGGAGCCAGATGTTCACGGTAATCACGCGACTTGTCAACCAGTGCAGGTCAGCACATGGACCACCCTTGTCGGACCGCCGGTGCCACCCTCCGGTGAGGCGTGGCGTCCGCTCGCCCGCCCGGAACCCTCGCACCACCGTGCGCGCCGTGGAGCCTTGCGGTCGGCGAGGTCGCGGTGGGGCGGTGGCCGGAGGTGAGAAGGCACAGGTCCCCGGGGATCGACGGCCCGAGGACCGTTCGGAGCGATCGGGATCGACGGTGACGCCGGACACCCTTCGGAACCGAGAGCCGGGGGCGGCGACCCCACGTCGTGTTCCCGGTGTCCCCACCCTGTTCCGGGCTCGCCGCCCGGCCCTTCCGCCCCTTCGCCACGGCCCCGCCCGACCTCCGGGTCGGGTGGACGGCGGGACCCGTGGCGCGGTGTCCGCGAGAGCGGGCGCGGACACCGCGCACGCCCTTCGGCGCACGGGTTCCGCTCGGCCCCGCCCCGATCCGGGGCGGGGTCCTTTCACGCCTCCGCGCCCGCGGACCACGCGCAAAGTACCGACATGCCGCGGCAAATCTTCCGGCAGAAATGTACATGGGCGCACGTCGCGGGCCGGCCGCGCTCTTAGCCTGAATCATTCCTCGCACCGCTTCCCCCGCCCCGGCGGCGGGAGCGACCGGCGCGGGGATCACGAAGGACATCGGTGTCGGTCGGCGCGGGGGCGCGGACCGACA
Organism: Nocardiopsis sp. N85; assembly: GCF_028882275.1. Taxonomy (GTDB): domain Bacteria; phylum Actinomycetota; class Actinomycetes; order Streptosporangiales; family Streptosporangiaceae; genus Nocardiopsis; species Nocardiopsis lambiniae. Next base: position 165,513 of record NZ_JARBUT010000001.1, on the reverse strand, counting down.
CCGAGAACACGGGGGCTCGGTGAAGATCGCCTATCTGGTCAACGACATGTACGGCATCGGGGGCACCATCCGCACCGTCGCCAATCAGGCGGCGGCCCTGACCGCCAGGCACGAGGTGGAGGTCGTCTCGGTGTTCCGCCACCGCGACGACCCCACCCTGCCCATGCCGCCCGGTGTGCGCCTGCGCCCGCTCGTCGACGTGCGCGACCACGACGGCTCCACCGGGGTGGACGGCCGACCGCTGTACGAGGGATCGGAACGGTCCGGTCTGCCGCCGGAACTCTTCCCCTCGGAGGACACCCGCGGCTCCACTCACAGCCGCCTCACCGACGACCGGCTTGAGGAGTACCTGACCACCACCGACGCCGACGTGATCGTGGGCACCCGCCCCGGGCTCAACATCGTCATCGCCCGTGCCGCCCCCGAACACGTGGTCAAGGTCGGCCAGGAGCACCTGACCTATGATCAGCACTCCGAGTCGCTGCGTCGTGTCATGGCCGCCGAATACCCCGGGCTCGACGCGTTCGTCACCGTCACCGACGCCGACGCGCACACCTACGCCCGGAGGATGCCGATGCCGGGGGTGCGCGTCCTGTCCATCCCCAACTCGGTGCCCGCGCCGCCGTTCACCACCAACGGCCACAACACGCGCACCATCGTCTCCGCCGGGCGCCTGGCGCCGAGCAAACGGCACGACCTGTTGGTGAAGGCCTTCGCCTCCCTCGCCGACGAGTACCCCGACTGGACGCTGCGCATCTACGGCCGGGGCGGTCGCCGCGGGGCTCTGGTCAAACTGGTCGACTCCCTCGGCCTGCACGATCGGGTGTGGCTGATGGGTCCGCACACCCACGTGGAGGAGGCCTGGGCGCAGGGGTCGTTCGCGGCCGTCACCTCCAGTGAGGAACCCTTCGGGATGACCATCGTGGAGGCGATGCGTTCGGGGCTGCCGGTCGTGAGCACCGACTGCCCGCACGGGCCCGCCTCCATCATCCGCGACCAGGAGGACGGTCTCCTGGTGCCCAACAAGTCCGTGACCGGTATCGCCGAGGGCATGTCCCGGCTCATGGCCGACGACCGGTTGCGCCGCCGGATGTCGGCGGCGGCGCTGGCCGACTCCGCCCGGTTCGACCCGGTCAACGTGGTGCGCCTGCACGAGAGGCTGTTCTCCGACCTGGCCGGCAGCCCGCTGACCGCTTCCGACATCACGCCCCCGGTACCGCAGCCCCGCTCCGAGAGCACGACCTCGTGCCGGGTGCGCGCGGGTGGGGACGGGCTGGTGACCCTGTCGTTCACCGAACCGCCCGACCTCATCGAACTGGTGCACTCCGGACAGCGGGTCACCCTGGCCCCCGACTGGCGGGGACAGGTCGTGGTGGACGCCGCCCGGGAGCGGCTGACCTCCCACGCCTGGGAGGTGATCCGGGTCGACGGCGACGTCGCCACCCCGGTCCACGATGTGGAGATCCACCAGCAGGGGTACCCGCTGTCGGCGAAACGGACATCGGAGTTGTCCCTGGTCATCCCCACCCGCTCGGCCAAGGGCACGTTGCTGCTGCACGTGCGCCGGGCGGCCCACCACGCCGAGGTCGAACACGTGGAGGCCGCCGAGGGGCTCATCACCGTCCAGGGGAGGGTGCTGGGGCGTGAGGAGGCCGACGCCCGCGCCCGCGTGATGGTGCGGTTGCGCGACGCTCCGCACACCCTGCGCGAGTTCTCCGCGCCGGTGGCGATCGGAGGGCTGTTCACCGCCGTCATCGACCCGGCCGTGGTCGTGCGCGGACGCCACGGCGACTCCGAGACATGGGAGATGCGGTTGGTGCTGTCCGACGGCACCGAGTGCACCGTGGGCCGCCACCTGTCCGGGGTGGTGGGGTACAAGAAGATCATCGAGTACCCCGCCCAGGACGTGCGGCCCACCCGAGGCCCGGGATCGCGGGTGCGCCCCTACTACACGGTCAACGACCGGCTGGGGCTCGTCACCTCCCCGTTGACGCCGACCGTCGAGGTCGAGGACGTGCGGGTGCGCGCGGTCGGGCGCGGAGACCGGCTGCGGTTCGCCTTCCGGCTCGCCGACGCACTGCCCGAAGGCGTGGAGGCCGCGGTGGAGATCGTGCGGGGCACGGACGCCGGCCGGCGGTACCCGCTGACCATCGAGGGCCGCCGGCTGACGGGGACGCCCCCGCTGCTGGCGCGTGCCGAGTACAGGGAGACCGACGGGCTCCGCAGTTCCTGGCAGGTGCGTCTGCTGGTCGGCCCGCCGGGGGCGCTGAGCCCGATCCGCGCCGACTGCGTGGTCGGGCACACGGCCCGCCGTTGGAACCACGGTCCCTACGTGCGCTCGGTGACCGTGTCCCCGTTGGCCGACAAGGACCTGAAGGTCACCGTCGCCGACGTCCACGTATGGGAGGCGATCAACCGCCGGCTGCACTGAACGGGTCACGGCCCTCGTTCTCGGCGCGGATCATGCGCTGGGCTCGACCGAGCCGCTCCAACAACCAGTCGGGCATGTGGTCGGCGGTGCGCGGGAAGCGCACGGCGTCCCGGTGGAAGTCACGCGGATCGGGTTCGACGTCGAACCCGGGGTGGTTGCCGTGGTCGAAGTGCACGCCGATCTCCCTCGACCGCTTGACCGTGAGCCGGGCGGCGAACCAGGTCCCCTTGCCCGGCTGGTACATGCCCGTGCGGAGCCGGCTCAACAACCGGGCGACCTCCGGCAGCAGCAGGTCCCATTCGCGGCCGTCGGCGCGGGCCACCTCGACGCGGGAGGAGGCCGCGCAGACCAGCGCCTTGTGGTCGATGACGATCTCGTGCCACTCGCCCCAGACCGCCGCCACCGTGCGGTCGGCGATCTCCTGGACGGTGTCCATCATCTCCTCGGGGGTCATGTCCCCGGGGTCGATGCGGTACTCCCGTGAGGCCCCCGGGGTGGCCAGTGCCATCCACGGCGACACCGACTCGGGGACCAGTCCGCCTTCGAGGCGTTCCAGGAGCCAGTCGGGCATGTGCGCGCGTTCCCGGGGGAAGTGCTCCAGGTCCGACAGATAGCTGTCGTTGTCGCGGGGTTCGTCGAAGTCGGGTTCGTTGTCGTGGTCGTAGCGGACCCGGTACCGGGCGGGGCGCTCCAGGTCGTAGTAGACGGTGTACCAGGTGCCGGCCCGGGGGCGGGCCATGCCGGCGCGCAGGTCCCGGAACTCGGCGAGCAGCGACAGGGGCGGAACGCAGCCGACTCCGGCGCCGTCGGGGAGCAGGGCCTCCAGGTGGATCGACTCGCAGTCGGCCAGACCCGCGTAGACCAGGCGGAGTTTGATCCAGTCCTCGGGCGCGGCGTCCAGGAGTGCCGTCCCGATCCGGCGGAGGGACCGATCCTGTTCTGTCGCTGTCATCGGAGTACGGGAGTTCATACTCTCGCCTTCTGGTCACCCGCCCCGCCGCCGGGGCGGGGCATCTGCTGATACGGAATGTGTCGGACAGCGTCCATCCTCTCCGGTGGAGTCGGTTTTTGTCGGACACACGCGCTGAAAACCCGGGGGTGTCACGGAACCGATGCCGAACACCTACGTGCCCCGGAAGCCGGACGGGACGCCCCGCCGGCCGCACTCGGTCACGGGTCCCGTTCGTCCACAGGCCCTACCGATCACGGGAGGCTCGGGGTAGGCTGCGCAAAGGTCCGTGTCCGGGTGTTCACCGCGCGCCACCCCCGACCCCCTCCGCCGTACCCCCTCACCTCCTTCGGACGACAGCATGGGACCGTTGCCCCCCTCCCGCCCACGCCCGCGCCACCTGCTCGGGCACCGAGAAGACGGACAGGCCAACATCCTGCTCCTGTTCGGGTTGACCCTGGCTCTGTTGGCGTTGACCCTGCTGTTCGTGCGGGTGGGAGCCGCCGGCGACCAGCGCTCGCGGGCGCAGACCGCGGCGGACGCGGCCGCCCTCGCGGCGGTGGGCGCCATGCAGGAGAAGGCGGCCGAGGCGCTGGTGGCGGGTGATTTCCCGATGCCGCTGTTCGACGAGGACGTCGCCCGCGAGCGGGCCGAGGAGTACGCACGGGCCAACGACGCGGTGGTGACCGACATCCGGGCCAGCGACAACGTCATGGGGCGCAACGGCAACATCGTCCGTGTGGAGGTGCGCGGGGCGATCTGCCAGAAGGAGCTGGAGGCGGACGGGTCCCGCCACTGGGGGGACGTGGTCTGCGACGGGGAGGACGACTCCACCGGCAGGGTGGGCACGGCCGCGGCGATCGCGATCGCCGAGTTCCCCGAGTGCGGACGCGACTCGGTCGGCATCAGCTGCGCGGGGATCGACCTCACCGACCTCGACCGGGCCCGCCGGGCCGTCGACGTGCACCTGGTCGACAAGGAGGGCCGCTACAAGTTCGATCCCGCCATGGTGGCCTTCGGCGGCGGCGCCGTCGTGGACTGTTCGTCGTTGGGCAGGCTGCACCCGGTGATGTGCCAGGTGCACGAGACCCTCCAGGTGGAGTTCCCGGGCTTCTACCTGAGTGCGGGCGGGTACCGCAACGAACCCGGCAGCGACCACGGGCAGGGCATGGCGGTGGACTACATGATGGCCCCCCTGGGGCACGTCCCCACGCCCCAGATGCACCAGACCGCGCTGACCGTGGTCGACTGGATCATCCAGAACGCCCACCGGTTGGGCGTCAAGGGGCTCATCTACGACCACCACATCTGGAACGCCGCCAGTGACCCGGTGGGGCCGTGGGAGAGCGTGCGCCGGTTCCACCAGAACAGCGGGAACCTCACCCAGGACCACGTGGACCACATCCACCTGGCGGCCGGCCCCGGAAGGATGCTCTAGCCGTTCCCCGGGCACCGCCCCTCGCGGGCGCGGCGTCGGACCTGTCGAGGTCGGCGGCGATGTCCGGTGCGCGCGCCGTCCCTCGCGGGCGGGGCGTCGGGGCCGCGCACGGGCGCGGGCGGGGTTTTCCACAGCCGGGCGCGAGGGGTTGTCCGATGGGTCCCGGGCGCGGAACCTGGACTCATGACCCCTCGTGATCCCCTGATCTCCGAACGTTCCCCGTTGGTGCGGACCCCGCGACCGATCGTGCCGGTGCCGTCCCCGGACGCGCTGGTGCGGGACGTGACCGCCGCGTACCCGTGGGGGGTGGACCTGACCGACCCGGACGTGCGGATCACACGGATGGCGCCACGGGTGGCGCTGCCGCCGGGCACACCGCTGCGGGGCCTGCCGGTGCTCGCGCGCCGGGAGGTGGTGCCGCACCGGGACCGGGTGCGGCCGGCGGGGCTCCCGGTGACCTCGGCGGCGCGGACGGCGGCGGAGGTGGTGGCGCGGGCGCCATCGGTACCGGTGGCCACCGCGCGCATGGACGCCTTCCTGGCGCGGAGGTCGGTCGACACCGCACGGGTGTCGGCCCATCGCGGGTTGTTCTCACGGGCCCAGGAGGCGCGGTTGCGCACCGCGGCGGAGTACGCGTCGCCGTTGAGTCAGTCCCACCGTGAGTCGTGTGTGCGGGCGATCATCCGTCAGGTGGGGTCGCCGCCACCGGTGGTGCGGTGCGCGGCGCGGACACGGGAGCGGCCGCTCCACGCGGATCCGGGATGGCCCGCGTACCGGGTGGGGGTGGAGTACGACAGCCCGCCGCACCACTCGGAGCCGCGGGAGCGGTGCCGGGACCGGGCGCGGTACGCGCTGATGCGGGCCGAGGGCTGGGAGGTCTTCCCCGTGACGATCCATCTGCTCCAACGTCGCACCGTCGAACTGTCGACGTGGATCCGCGAGGCGTTGGAGACCCGGGGGTGGACCTGCTCCCCCGAGGAGCGCGAGGTGGTGCGCGGGCGCATCCGGGCGTACCGGCGGCGGCCGCCGAGGCTGCGATGAGGGGTGCGCTGTGGATCGCGGACACGCGGTGATCGAGTACGCGGCGGTGCTGTCGTTGGTGGCGGCGTTGATCGCGGTGGCGCTTCCGGCGCGGCCCGGGGTGGAGGAGGTGGACCGGGCCCTGCGAGAGGTGACGGAGGGCCCGGTGGCCACCATCGGCCGGCCCGAACGGACCCTGGATCCGGTGGCCGCCGCCGAGGCCCTGGTGCGCTGCGGCCGGGGGCTGCCACGACCCGATCCGGTGGGCAGGGTCGACTGCGCGCTGGCCCTGTTGGCGCTGCTCGACTCCGAGGTCCTGGAGGCGACGGTCCTCCGGCTGGACGCCGATGAACTGCACGAACTGTTCACTCAACGGTCCTTCTCGGAGGGTCCGGCGGCCCGGATCGCGGTCCGGTCGCTGTGGGAGCACGCCTCGGACGAGGTGCTGCGCCGGCTCGCCGAGACCGGGACGTTCGGGTTCCTGAAGGAGGCGTTGGACTCCCCCGCCGAGGCGTGGGCCCTGCGATTCGTGAGCACGGTTGGTGATCAGGTGTACGCGATCATCGAACGGAACCCTGAGTCACCGCGTCGTACCCTGCGCACACACGACACCACGATGTCGTCCGAGGATCTCGGGCGACGACCCCCCGTACCCCCCGCGATCGCGTGGTCGCGTGAACCGCAGAATCGAGGTCGAGGCCATGTCGATGTCGTCGTTGCCCGACACCGTGCCCGAGAACGAAGCCCCCGTCCCCGAGGGTCCGCTCGGCTGGCCGATGATCCTGTTGATCATCGTGATCTGCCTGGCCGTGGTGGCCAGTGGATGGTGGGTGGCCAAGGCGGTCTTCGACGAACCGGTCCCCTCGCAGGACCGGCGGGGATCGCCGTCCGCGTCCGCCTCACCGGAGGATCCGGTGGCGTTCGTGGAACAGACGGCGTCGCGGATGGAATCCGCCGATTCCTACGCGGTCTCCTTCACCCGCCGGAAGGACGGAACGCCGGTGGGCGAGGGCACCGCCCGCTACGACACGGCCGGCACCCCCCTGTTCGAGCACTCCTTCACCTACATCGACGGCACGGAGGTGTACCGCTACGACCTCGGCGACGGAACGCCGATCACGACGGCCGGACACGGCTTGCAGATCCCGACCGAACCCACCGACGCGGACCGGTACCTGTGCTCGACGGCGTTCGGCACGGCCAAGCTGCACGAGATCACCGGGACCTCCCCCGACATCGAGTTCCTGGGCAGGGAGGAGGTCGAGACCGAGGAGGGCGCGACGGCGGCCCTGCGTTACGAGGGGACGTTCACCGCGACGCTCGGCGACTACGACGTCCACCGGCGCGAGAACACGCTCACGTCGGAGGACGAGGCCGCGTTCACGCTGTGGGTCTCCCCGGAGGGGCGGCCGCTGCGGCTGCTCTACGTCACTCCGGAGGGGGTGGAGGAGGCCTACGAGTACGAGGTGTCCTGATCGTTCCGGCCGGGTGACCGGGTGACCGGGTGGTCGGAGGCGGGCCGTCGGCCCCTCCCGGTCACCCCCGACACCCGGCACGGTGAGGGGTGTGCGAGCGGCCCTCCCGCTCTCGGGCCTCCCTCCGCCACGCTTCGCACACGCTCGGAACCGGCGGACGGGGCCCGCCCCCCCGAAGCCGTGCCAGGCGTCCCCGCGCTCCCGGCACACCCTCCCCATCGCGCTCTGGGAGTCGGACGGGGCCCGCACCCCGGGCCGTTCGAGCGGCCGTTCGGGCGGTGACCCGCACGATGGCTCCGGGTGTGCGGAGCGGGGGGCGACCGTCGCCGGGGCGGCCCCGGGCGACCGGAACCTAGCGGCCGGCGCCGGCCGTGGCGGTGACGATGTCGGGGACGTCGGCGGTGTCGTCCAGTTCGTAGGCGTAGGGCGGGTCGTCGACGGTGCCGAAGAGTTCGGGCTGCCCGGTGTCCACCAGAAGGTTGTCGCGGGTGAACGCGGAACCGGGGACCTCGGGATCGACGGTCACCGAGATCCCGACCCCGTCGAAGTAGTTGCCCTCCACGAGGACGGCGGCCCCGTAGCCGGATTCCACGCCGTGCCCGGCGGCGCCCCGGTAGAAGTTGTTGAACACGTGCGCGCGGGCGGCGCCCCGGGCGCGGGGGTTGCGGGTGTCGACGCCCTCGAAGAGGTTGTGGTGGACGCTCACCCGCATCGGATCGGGACCGTCCTCCCTGCCGCCGACGCCGAGCGCGGCCTCGGAGTCGCGGAAGTGGTTCCAGGAGACGGTCACGTGGTCGGCGCCGTCGGTGATGGAGATCAGCGCCTCGTCACCTCCGCCCCGGAGCGTGTTGCCGTCGATCCACACGTGGTGGGAGCCGCCGCGTACCGACACGGCGGCGCCGTCCGCGTCGAGGGTGAGATCGGAGATGACGACGTTGGCCGCCTCCTCCACCACCAGACGGCCTCCGACGAGTTCGGCGGTCTCCTCTGCGGCGGCGATCAGGGTCTTGTCCGACCCCACCCGAACGGCGCCGTCGAGTTCGATCCGGCCGGAGACCTCGACGACCAGGGGTTCCTCCGCCGCGAGGTGTTCGGCCAGCGTGTCGGCGTCGTCGGCGGTGACGGTCTCCCCGGCGGCTCCGCCGGTGACGGCGGGGTGCATCTCCCCCTCCCGCTCCAGGGGCTGGGCGGCCCATCCCACGGGGGTGCCCCAGCGGGGTCCGGAGGGCTCCGCGTCCGGGGGCGCGCCGCTCTCGTCCCCCTCTTCGGGTGTCGGGGTCTCGACACCGGCCTCGACGGGCGCGGGGTCGATCTCGGGGGAGGTCTCCCCCGACCCGGCACAGGCTGCCAGGACGGCGCAGAGCGCTGCCGCCGTTCCGATGATGAGGATCGATCGTACGGTCATGGGGGGCTTTCCAGCGAGCAGGGACGGCGGGGGGTTCGGGGGATCGAGCCACACCTTGCCACAGCCCGGGCCGCAGCCCCAACCCGGACATGCGAAAGGGCGCCGCCCCTCGTGGGAGGGGCGGCGCCGGGGGTACGTCCACCGGCGTCGGGTCAGGGCCGCCGGTGGCGCGACACGGTGGGAGGGGTGTTACTCCTCCTTGGCCCAGCCGATGTTCTCGTAGACGTAGTCGCCGGCGAGGCCGTACTCACCCCAGTTGTGGAGGTCGTCCTTGAGGACGTACTGGCCGGGACGCTCGAACATGGGGATGGTCAGGACCTCTTCCCAGATGGCGGCGTCGATCTGGTTGGCCAGCTCGGCGTAGCGGTCGGGGTCGGTCTCCTGGCCCATCTCCTCGAAGAGGTCGTTGATCTCCTGGGTGGAGTGGAAGCTGAGGTTGTTGCCCCAGTCCTCGCCGTCCTCGTCGTACGGGCCGCCGAAGTTGCCGGCGCTGTCGCTGGCGTACGGGTTGGAACCGGTCAGGACGAACGCGGCCAGCTCGTAGTTGCCCGGCACGATGTAGTCGGAGAACAGGGCGTTGCCCGGAACGTTCTGGACGTCGACCTCGATGCCGATCTCCGCGAGCATCTCGCGGGTGATGTCGGCCTCGTCCTTGGCCAGCTGCATGTCCTCGGAGGCCACGTAGCTGATGGTCAGGGTCTCACCGTCGGCGTTGGTGCGGAACTGCTCGCCGTCCTCCAGGGTCCAGCCGGCCTCGTCGAGGAGCTCCCCGGCCCGCTCCGGGTTGTACTCGCCCAGTTCGCCGCTGTTGTCCTGGTAACCGTGCTGGCTGGAGCGCAGGAGGCGGTTGACCTCACCGGTGATCGGCCAGTCGACGGGGCTCAGGGCCACGTTGGCGATCTTGTCGCGGTCGATGCCCATGGCCAGGGCGTGACGGACGTTCTTGTCCGACAGGAGCTCGCTGCCGGCGTTCACCGAGATGAAACGGTGGCCGTGGTTGACGGCGCGGGTGAAGTAGGCGCCGTCCTTGCCCTGGAGCAGGTCGTAGCCGGCCGAGTCGTAGCCCAGGTAGAAGCCGTCGACCTCGTTGTTGTTGAAGGCCGTGGCCTGACCGTCGATGGCGACGTTCACGAAGACGATCTCGTCCAGCAGGGCCTTGTCACCCCACCAGTCGTCGTTGCGGGTGACGATGATGCGCTGGGTGACCTCGTCGAACTCGGGGTTCGCGAACGGACCGGCGGTGACGAACTCCTCACCGGCGGTGTAGCCCTCCTCGAAGAGCTCCTCGTCCTCCATGTACTCCTTGGGGTACACGATGTCGAAGAGGGCGGGCCAGTCGGCGTAGGGCTGCGAGAACTCCAGGGTGAAGGAGAACTCGTCGTCGCCCTGGACGACCTCGTCGATGTACTTGTAGCCCTCGTCGGAGCCGACCTGGAAGTCGCCCTCGGTCTCCCCCTTGGAGGTGAGGACCCGGGCCTCGTAGTCCTCCCAGGTGACGGGCTCGCCGTCGGACCACACGGCGTCGGGGTTGAGCTCGAAGGTGACCTCAAGGCCGTCCTCGCTCACGCCGTAGTCGAGCACGAACTCCTTGCGCGGCTCGTAGGAGCCGTCGGGCTGGAAGCGCGTGATCGAGGGCATCATGGCGGCCATGACGCGGCGCACGTCAGCCTTGTTGCCCTGGATGTGGACCATGTTGTACTGCTCTTCGTACTCGCTGAGGGCCCAGACGAACCGGCCGCCCTCCTGGAGATCCTCGCGCGCCGCGGGGTTGAGGTCGGTGGCCTCCAGGGAGGCGTTCTCCTCCTTGGCCTCCTCGGTGGACCTTCCGTCGTCGTTGCTGCACGCGCTGGCCATGACGACCAGTGCGGCGACGGGGGCGAGGTAACGCGCCTTCCCGATTCGCATGGGGATTCCTCCTATGGGGATGAGATGACCGGCGCGCGGGGCGGCACCGGTCCGTGCCGTATCGGACCGTCGAGGGATCAGAGGACCCTCTGCCGCTCCGCGAAGTGGCAGGCGGCCGCCTGGTCGCCACCGTTGGTGGCGTCGAGCGACGGTTCGACGCTCATGCACCGCTCCTGTTCGGGTTCGGAGAGGGTGATGAACTTCTGGCACCTGGTCCGGAACCTGCAACCCGACGGTGGGTTGGCGGGACTGGGCAGGTCGCCGTCCAAGACGATGTGCGTGCGGGCGCGCTCCCTCTCCGGGTCGGGGATGGGGATCGCGGACAGCAGCGCCTGGGTGTAGGGATGGGCGGGCTTGGTGTAGACCGATTCGGTGTCGCCGATCTCGACGATCCGCCCCAGGTACATGACGGCCACGCGGTCGGCGATGTGCCGGACCACGGAGAGGTCGTGTGCCACGAACAGGTACGAGAGGCCGAGCCGGGCCTGGAGCTCCTCCAGGAGGTTGACCACGCCCGCCTGGATGGACACGTCCAGGGCGGACACCGGCTCGTCGAGCACCAGCAGCTTGGGTTCCAGGGCCAGGGCGCGGGCGATGCCGATGCGCTGGCGCTGACCGCCGGAGAACTCCGAGGGGAACCGGGTGGCGTGCTCGGGGTTGAGGCCGACCAGCTCGATGAGCTCGTAGACGCGACGGGTGGTGTCGGCCTGGGAGAACCGGTGGGTGCGCAGGGGCTCGGCGATGATGTCGAAGACCGGCATGCGCGGGTCCAGCGAGCTCATCGGGTCCTGGAAGACGATCTGCATGTCCCGGCGCAGCGCGAACCGGTCGGTCTTGCCCAGGCTTGCGGTGTCGTGGCCCATGACGGTGATGCTGCCGGCCTGCGGCCGCTCCAGCCCCATGATCTCCATGAGGGTGGTGGACTTGCCGCAGCCGGACTCGCCGACCAGGGCCAGGGTCTCGCCCTCACGGATGTCGAAGTCGATCCCGTCGACCGCGTAGACGGTGCCGACGCGCCGCTTGAACACCGCGCCCTTGGTGAGCGGGTGGTGCTTGGTCAGCCCCTCCACCCGCAGCATCTCGGCACGGTCCTCCCGGCGCACGTCGGCGACGGGCACCTCGGGGATGTCCGGGACGGGGTAGATGTCCTGGGCGGTCCATCCCCGGTCGGCGATCTCACCGGAGCGGATGCAGGCCACCCGCTGGACACCGGTGTCGCGAACCCCGGTCGCGGAGGTGTCGTCGGTGTGCCCGTGGACCTCCTCGATCGTTTCCGCGGAGGGCTGCCCGCCCACCGGGAGCAGGTCGGGTTCGGCCAGCGAGCATTCGGGCCTCACGATGGGGCAGCGGGGCGCGAACGGGCACCCGGGCGGCAGGTCGCTCAGCGAGGGCGGGGTGCCCTTGATGGGGACGAGCGCGCCCTGGCGCTCCAGGTCCATGCGGGGAACGGCGCCGAGCAGGCCCATGGTGTAGGGCATGCGACTGCCGTAGTAGATCTCGTCGACGCCGCCCATCTCGACGGGACGGCCCGCGTACATGACCAGGACCCGGTCGACGAACCCGGCGACGACGCCGAGGTCGTGGGTGATCATGACGATCGCCGCGCCGGTCTCCTCGCGGGCGGTGCGCAGCAGGTCGAGGATCTGCGCCTGGATGGTGACGTCGAGGGCCGTGGTCGGCTCGTCGCAGATGATGACGTCGGGGTCGTTGGCCATGGCCATCGCGATCATGACGCGCTGGCGCATGCCGCCGGAGAACTCGTGCGGGAACGACCGGTAGCGGCCCTCGGGGTTGGGGATGCCCACCAGGTCCAACAGGTGGACGGCGCGCTTGCGGGCCTGCTCCTTGGGGAGCCTGGGGTTGTGCACCAGGACGGCCTCGGCCAGCTGGTCGCCCACGGTGTAGACCGGGGTGAGGCCGGACAGCGGGTCCTGGAAGACCATGGAGATGACCTTGCCGCGGCGGGCGGCCATGGCGCGGTCGTCCAGTCCGAGGATCTCCTCGCCGTGCAGCTTGACCGAGCCGGTGATGACGGCGTGGTCGGGCAGCAGGCCCATGGCGGCCATGGAGGAGACGGACTTGCCGGAACCGGACTCGCCGACGATGCCCAGCACCTCGCCGCGACGGACGGAGTAACCGACACCGCGCACGGCGTGCACGTCCGGGTTGCCGTTGAGGCCGCGGAAGGTGACGGTGAGGTCGGTGACCTCCAGGACGGGGGTCTCGTCTCCCGGCCGGACCTCGGTCGTCTCGGCGGTTTCGATGGTCTCTACGCTCATGTGCTCTTCCCCCCTAGGACCGGCGCGACTTGGACTGCGGGTCGAGGGCGTCGCGCAGCCCGTCCCCGATCATGTTCACGGCGAGCACCAGGATCACCAGGAGCAGCGTGGGGAACAGGAACATCCACCACGCGGTGGTGGCGAAGCGGGATCCGTCCGCGATGACCACACCGAGGCTGATGTCCGGCGCCTGGACACCGAGGCCGAAGTAGCTCAGCGAGGTCTCGCCGATGATCGCGGTGCTGACCGCGATGGTGGCGTCCGCGATGAGCAGGGACGACATGTTGGGCAGGATGTGGCGCAGGATGATCTTGTGCGACGGGACGCCCATGAACCTCGCGGCGTGGATGTACTCGCGTTCGCGCAGCGAGATGGTCATGCCGCGGATCATCTTGGAGGTGACCATCCAGCTGAACCCCGCCAGCAGGATGACCAGGACGAACCAGCCGCCGTCGCCGCCGAAGTGCTTGGAGAGGATGGCCAGGACGACGAAGCTGGGCAGCACCAGCGCGAGGTCGGCGATCCACATCAGGGCGCGGTCGGGGATGCCGCTGAAGTAGCCGGCGAAGGAGCCGACCAGGGCGGCGATCGCGGTGGACATGAGCGCCACCAGCAGACCGATGAGCAGCGACTTCTGTAGACCGGCGGAGGCCTGGGTGAAGATGTCCTGGCCGGTGGCGTTGGTGCCCATCCAGTGCTCGGGTGAGGGAGGCGACTTCAGGGCGAGGTAGTCGCGTTCACCGATGTCCCAACCGGTGAGGAGCGGACCGATGAAGGCGAAGAGCAGCAGCAGCGCGATCATGGACAGGCCGACGATGACCCGGGGGGTGCCCACGAGCTGCCGGACGATGTCCTTGACCCGGCTGGGGGTCGGCGGCACGGTCGGGACCCCGGCCGTGGTCTTCGGGCTCGTTTCGGTGGTGCTCATGACGGGTTCTCCTGCCGGGCGGCCGTCGGGGCGAACGGTCGGATGAGGGTGTGCGCGCTCGCGCGGGGTCGTGTCACGGTCACACCCGCACCCTCGGGTCGAGCCAGGCGTAGAGGATGTCCGAGAGGAAGGAGGCGATCATGATCGTCACCGCCATGAAGCAGGAGACGGCCGCGACGACATGGACGTCCTGCTGGGAGATGGAGTCGATCAGCCAGGCGCCCATCCCGTGCCAGCCGTAGATCTTCTCGGTGAAGGTCGCACCCGCCACCATCAGGCCGAAGGTGAAGGTGAAGTAGGTGATGGTGGGGATCAGCGCGGTGCGCAGGGCGTGCTTGAGCAGCGCCTTGCGGCGGGTGAGCCCCTTGGCCATGGCGGTGCGCACGAAGTCGGCGCCCAGCACGTCGAGCATCATGTTGCGCTGGTAGCGGGCGAAGGCGGCGAAGAGCGCCACGGCGAGCACGAAGGTGGGCAGGATCGCGTGGTGCAGTCGGTTGAGCAGGAGCTCCCACCACTCTCCCCTGAAGCCCGCGGAGTACTCGCCGGAGAACAGGAAGAGCTGGAAGCCGAGCGCCCCGTTGATCGCGGTGGCGCCGATCTGGACGCTGAGCGCGATCACCACGGTGGGGATGGCCAGCACGACGAACGAGGCGACGGTGGCGGCCTTGTCGAATCTGCGGTACTGGCGCACGGCGGCGTAGGCGCCGATGGCGATGCCCAGGAAACTGCCCAGGATGGTGGCGACGGTGATGAGTCGGAGTGTGACGCCGGCCTTCAGCCAGACCTGGTCGGTGACGTCACGTCCCTGGATGGTCTGTCCGAAGTCGCCCTGGACGACCCCGGTCAGCCAGGTGACGTAGCGCTGCGCCAGGGGCGTCTGGTCGTTCAGGTTGAGCGCGTCGAGCTGTGCGTTGACCGCCTCGGGGGTGGGTGGCGGCTGCATCTGCTCGAAGTATCCGCGCGGGTACAGGTTGGTGGCGGCGAGCAGGTAGGCGAAACTCGTCGCCAGGAAGATCAGCACGACGTAGTTCAACAGTCGCCTGACCAGGAACTTGCCCAAAACTCTCTCCGAACCTCACAGCCGAGACCGGCGCGGTGGTCTGCTGACGGGGGTGCTTTTGCACCAGGAGCACTGGTGATGCACGGTTCGAAGACTCGATGGCTTGTGGCCCGTTGAGCGTCCATGATCCCGCGACCACCGGTGGGGGTCACTCCCGGTGACTGGTGAAACACTGTTGCGTCCGATTCACGGTCAGTGACCGGAATGTCAAGAGTCTGGGCCATCGCTAGACACTTGACGGTAACCAGTACATCAAGAAAAGACAACAGAGCCGCTTTCACCGACAAAAAGCTAGCGATTTGTCAATCTTTTCACACAAAGCAATGAAATAGTTACACACGGCCAGAAAAGTCGCTTTGAACTGCATGAATGCCACCCTGGAGACGCTCCTCGGGTCATCAGTGTTTACGTGAAACACGACAAAACGGGCAAACTCAACACCGAAAGGCCGTGCACCGCGACAGGTCGAAAACCCGGCTCCACCGCCGCCGAGGTCCGCGCGCTCCCGATGCCCCCGGAAGGACGGAACGGGGCCGATCGGGCCTCACCAACGGGCGTCACTCCACGTGATGGGAGTTAACCGGGCCCAACGAGGCTCATCGAGTCGCCCTCAACCCGCTCGGCGGCCGGCCCCTCGTGCAGAGGGCCCGCTATCGGTCCCGCCACCCTCACCCGGGGCACCAGCGGAGCGACCGTGCGCGACCGCACCATCCCCCACCAGACCCCCGCCCCTCGGGCCGCGTCACCGGCGATGCCCAGCGCGGTCCAGGTCAACGGATCGACCGGCGCGGTGCCGCGCGAGGTCCGCCACGACGTCAGGTGCGGCACCACCAGGGCGGACGCCACGGCCGCCACGGCCACGACCCGACCGCGACGGACCCGGCGCCCCCGGCCCAGGTCCCGGGCGATCCCGGCGGAGCCCGCCGCGACGGCCGCCACGGCCGGCGGCCACCACGCGCCCCGCAGGGCCGAGGAGATCACCCCGGCCTCGCGCACCAGACTCCGTCCCACCGCCGGGGCGGTACGGGACGGAGGCGCGGCCAGGGTGGCCACGGAGGCCCCGCCTCCGACGGCGACGCAGGTCAGTGCCGACAGGGGCCGGCCGGCCACGAGCAGGGCCAGGGCCGCGGCCCCGATCCGGGACAGCTCGGGTCCGGCCGCACGGGCACCGCGCCGACGGGCCAGGGCCGCGCCCCGAACGCCGATCTCGGCGCAGGACCGCAGGTAACCGCCGAGGTCGTCGAGGGGGCGGGCCAGGATCCGGGCCCGGGGTTCGTAGCGCACCGAAGCACCCCGATCGACCAGGCCCCACAGCAGTTCGAGTTCGGCGGCCACCCCGAGGGAGGGGTCGGGCCGGAGCTCTCCCACCGCGTCGCGGCGCAGGACCAGGGAGGTGGCGGGGCGCAAGGGATCGCCGAGGGCGGCCCCGGCCGGCCGGGCGCGATCGGGGGTGGTGTGCCCCCACGGCAGTACGGGGGCGGGGTCGGGCCCGCGATCGGGGACGACCCGAGCGGCGGCGACGGCGGCGACGGCCGTGGCCCCCGCACCGGCGGGCACCGAGCGATCGACGAGGACGCGAGGAAGGACCGCGGCCACCCCGGGGTCCGCGAAGTGTCCGACGCAGGCCTCCAGCCAGCCGGGCATCGGCACCTGGCCGGCGTCGATCAGGGCGACGAGGTCGGCGTCGGAGACGGTGAGGGCCAGGGCGCGGGCCGCGGCTCCGCCCACGGGCCCCGGCAGCACACGGGCCCCGTGCGCGCGGGCGGCCCGGGCGGCGGGTCCCGTCGCGCCGACGACGATCGGCTCCAGTCCCGGGTGGAGTCGTTCGAGCCGGTCCAGGGTGGCGATCAGACCACCGGCCGCGCCCCGGTCGATCACGACCACGTCGACGGTGAGATCGGGGCGCACCCCGATCGGACGCGGGTGGGCCAGTCCGGCCCGGACCAGGGCGTCGGCCGTCGCGGCCTCGTCGAGGTCGCGTGTCGGGGCCCCGCTCACCCACCGGATGACACCGCTGACCTGTCGCGATGTGAGACGGAACGAGCGGATCGGGTCCCCACCGACGAGGACGTGCCCTTCGTCGGCGAGGCGCACGGCGCGGTCGAGTCGAACGCCGAGGCCGGAGGTCAGGGGGGAGCGGGAGGCCATGCCCCATACCCTGGCGGGTCGGCCCCCGCGTACGCAAGACCCCGACGAACAGCGAAAGCCGTAACTCCGTTACCGCATTGTTATGCAGCCTCGTACGCCCCACCAGTCACGGAACCCCGCCCTTGACCGGTGTCATACCCTGACCGAACACCCCCTTTATCCAGGTCAAGCGGGGTTATTCTGACCCGACCAGGTCGGCCGGGTTTCCGGAAAGGCACGGAGCGTATGCTATGCGCCAATACGCCCTTCAGTGTCGTGGGGCACATTCGACATCGGACACGACCATCCATCCCGGCCCGCTCCCGCACCTCGCCCGTCGCCGCCCTCGACCCGCGCGCCTCGCCGCACGGCACCGCATCCCTCCCTGTCCCAGGGGGCTTCGACCTGTGTGTCCACCACGCGCCGTGACCCGCCAGCCGGGCACGGACGCACCGAGGGCCAGGCGCTCCTCAGCCCTGCCCGCCGCGAACACACCGGGGAGTGAATCCGCACATGTGTGAGACCGCAGCAGCACCCCACGATCCCCTCGTCCCCGTCGGCGTGCGCGGCGCGTCCTCGCCGGAGCGCCCCGCGACCGTCCCGTCCTCTCCTCTGCACAGTCCGGTCGATCCCATGGAAGAGCACAGCACCAGACCCGCCAAGCGTCGCTTCCCCGGCCTGCCGGGCCAGATCGCCTACGCACGCCGATTCGTCGCCCGCCACCTGGGCGACTGTCCCGATCCCACCACCGCCACGCTGTTGACCAGCGAACTGGCGACCAACGCCATCACGCACAGCGCCTCGGGCCGGGAGACCGGCAAGTTCGAGGTGTGCGTACACCGGGCTCCGGGGTGGGCCCGGGTGGAGGTGCGCGACCTGGGCAACCTGAAGGAGACGCCTCGACCGCAGCACCGGGACCCCTACGACACGGCCGAGCACGGCCGGGGCCTGGATCTGGTCGAGGCGCTCGCCGACAAGTGGGGCAGCGAGGCCCGACAGGACGGAATGGGCCGCCAGGTGTGGTTCGAACTGACGTGGGAGGAGCCCGACCGGTGACCTCGCCGGTCACTCCGAGGTCGGCGCGGTGACGTCCTCCTCCCTCTCGGGGCCGGACGGCTCCGGCAACCGGTAGCGCTCGTAGAGCAGACGCGCGTAGTCCTTGGCCTCCTGAGAGGGTTCCGCGCCCAATTCCTCGCGCACGAGATCGTCGAGACTCTTCTTCTGTGTTTCCGTCATGTGTCGCAGCCTGCCCGTAGTGCGCCGATGACACAAATCAACGCTCCGCTCACAGGCCGCCACCCTGCTTCGCCCGACCCGGACACGACGAAGGGGCATCCCGCGCCGAAGCGCGGAACGCCCCTCTCCTCAAGGGATCCCCCGTCTCCCGGGGGCCCCGTCAGCCGACCGTCTCCTCGGTGCGCTCTCGGGCGGCCGCCACCTTGGCGGCGCGCGCCGACCGGCGCAGTTCCTCACGGGACGCCCGGCGGGCCGCCCGGCGCTGCTTGCCCCACTCCACCAGCTGGTAGAGGACGGGGACCAGGATCAGCGTGAGAATGGTCGAGGTCACCAGACCACCGATCACCACCAGTGCCAGCGGGGCGGAGATGAAGGCGCCGCCACCGGTGACGCCCAGGGCCATCGGGGTCAGTGCGGCCACGGTGGCCAGCGCCGTCATGAGGATCGGGCGCAGACGGTGACGGGCACCCTCCACGATCGCCTCCCTGAGCGGCATCCCCCGATTCTGGTTCTGGTTGATCAGGTCCATCAGCACGATGGCGTTGGTGATGACCACGCCGATGAGCATCAGCATGCCGACCAGGCCGGCGATGCCCAGCGGAGTGCCGGTGACGAGGAGCAGCGCCAGCGAACCGGTGATCGCGAACGGGATCGAGATGAGCAGCATGAGCGGCTGGAGCAGGCTCTTGAAGGTCGCGACCATGATCAGGTAGCAGATGACCACGGCGGCCACCATGGCCAGCATCATCGAGGCGAAGCCCTCGCTCTGGTCCTGGCTGACGCCGCCCAGGGTCGCGGTGGCGCCCTGGGGCAGGTCGAGCGAGTCGAGCGTGGTCATGATCTCGGCGCTGACCGCGCCCAGGTCGGAGGCGGTGACGGCGGCCTCCACGGTCGTGGCGGTGATGCCGTCGATGCGGGTGAGCTGCGGCGGCTGCTCCACCTCCACCACGTCGGCCACCTCGGAGAGCTCCACCGGCCCGGCGACCGGGGACATGACGACCAGTTCCTCCAGCTCCTCGACGCCGGTCGGGGAGTCGACGGCGCGGACCACGACGTCGCGACGGGCGTCGTCGAGGGTGACGGTGCCGGTCCGCTGGCCGTTGAAGGCCGCGCTCACCTGGCCGCCGATCGCGGACTCGGTCAGTCCCAGCTCGGCGGCCTTCTCACCGTCGACGCGGACCTCCATGGCGGGCTGGGAGATCGTGACGCCGTTGACGACGTCGGCGGTGCCGTCGATCGCCCCCAGTTCGTCCGCCACCATCGCCGCGGCCTCGGCCAGGACCTCCTGGTCGTCCGCGGTGACCTGGACCTCGATGCCCGAGCCCGCCCCCATGGCGCCCATGGCGCCCATCGTCGGCTCGTGCTCGGTGTCGATGTCGGCCAGGGAGTCGCGCAGCACCTCGCGGTTGCGCTCCTGGTCGGTGTCGGGATCGGCGGTGATCGTGTAGTCGATCTGGGCGGTGCCGGTGCCGCCGAACGGACCGGCCATGGCGTTGCCGCCGACGTTGGTCTGGTAGGACTCCACCCAGGCGAACCCGGCGAGCAGTTCCTCGACCTTGGCGGCCTCGGTGTCGGCGTCCTCCAGCGAGGTGCCCGGGGGCAGTTCCTGGACGAGGGCGTAGGTGTTCTCCTCCGACTGGCCCATCCAGTCGGTCTCCAGCTGGCCGGCCATGAGGACCGTGCCGCCGAAGATGAGGGCGGAGGCGGCCAGGGTGATGACGGTGGCCTGCTTGCGCTTGGTGGTGATCCACCGGATGACCGGCATGTAGGCGCGCTGGAGCGGGCTGCGCAGCTCGCGCTCGTTCTCCTCGTGCTCGATCTCCTCCTGGGTGGCGTCGCCGATGTCGCGCGGCTTGAGGAACCAGTAGCACAGCACCGGGATGATCGTGATCGACACGATGAGCGACGCGAGCAGGGCGAGGGTGGCGGTGACCGCGAACGGCATGAACATCTCGCCGACCAGTCCGCCGACGAAGGCCAGCGGCAGGAACACCGCGACGGTGGCGAGGGTGGAGGAGACGACCGCGCCCGCGACCTCGCGGACACCGGTCTTGACGGCCTCCATCTTCTCCTTGCCGTAGTCCAGGTGCCTGCGGATGTTCTCCAGGACCACGATGGAGTCGTCGACGACGCGCCCGATGGAGATCGTGATGGCCGCGAGGGTGAGCATGTTCAGGGTGAAGCCGAACACCTGCATGCCCAGGAAGGCGATCAGCACCGACACCGGGATGGAGACCGCGGTGACCAGGGTGGAGCGGATCGACAGCAGGAAGACGAGGATGACGATCACCGCGGCGAGCAGACCCATGCCGCCCTCTTCGAGCATCGCGACGATGGACTCGTTGATGTAGGGCGCCTGGTCGAAGACCACGCTGATGTCGATGTCGTCGCCGAGGACCTCGGCCTGCTCGTCCAGCACCCGCTGGACCCCCTCGGAGACCTCGACGGTGTTGCCGTCGGGGGTCTTGAGGATCATCACGCCGATGCTCGGGTCGCCGTTGACGCGGGCCAGGGTGGTGGCGTCGTCCCGGACCAGCTCGATGTCGGCGACCTCGGAGAGGCGGACCGGCTCGGGCTCGGCGGCCGGAGGCGCGCCGGGCATCGCCGAGGAGGCGCCCGCCTCCGGTGCGGCCGGGCGGATCCAGATGTCCTCGACCTGCTCGACGGAGGTGAACTGCTCGCCCGTGGTGACGCCGAGGGTGCGGCCGTCGGTGTCGATGTCGCCGCCGGGCATGAGCTGACCGCTGCCCTGGAGCGCCTCGGTGATGTTCTGGGCGGTGACGCCCGCCTCGACCATCTCCTCGGTGTCCGGGGTGATGATCAGGTCGGAGGAGACCGCGCCGGTCATCATCGCCGAGCGGACGCCGTCGATGGACTCCAGTTCGGGGATGAGGTGGGTCTCCAGCGGCTCGACCATGGCCTGGTCGTCGCCGTCCTTGGCGCCCGCGGCGAGCATGACGACCGGCATCATGTCGGTGCTGAAGGACATGACGCTGGTGTCCACGCCCTCCGGCAGCATGCCGGAGACCTGGTCGACCGCGATCTGGGTCTGGCGGACCAGGTCGTCCTGGTCGGCCCCGTAGTCGAACTCGACGGTGACCTGCGCGACGCCGTTGCTGGAGGTCGAGTTGACGCTCACGGCCCCCGCGACGCCCTGGACCGCCTGCTCCAGCGGCTCGGTGACCTGGTTCTCCACCACCTGTGGAGAGGCCCCCTGGTAGGTGCCGGTGACCATCACCATCGGCAGGGACATCTGGGGGAAGAGCTCGCGCTTGGCCGCGCCGGCGGCGAGCACTCCGAAGAAGAGCACGGCCAGGGTGATGAGCAGTACCAACGCCCGGTTCTTGAGTGACATGACCGCGAGGCGGTTCATCCGGTCACCCCTTCCAGGCGGGAGGGACCCGATCGGGGGGTCCTGAGGGCCGATCTGGACATGAGAGGTTCTCGCTCCTACTCGCTGCGGGTCACGGGGCCGGTCGGCGCCGTGCCCGGGGCACGGCCGCGTCGTCGTCGCCGATGGGCGGACCGGTCCTCGAAAGGTGGGGTGGGGATACGTTTCTCATCCGTGCGGAGTCCCTCTCGCGCGGGACGGTCCCGTCCCGCGCCGGGTGCTCCGTCGTGTGCGGGGCACCGTATCCGCCGGGCGCACACCAACCATACGTCGCGTTATATCTGGACATCCCGTTCCCACGAGGGCTTCAGGGGCCTTTCAGGGACGCGTCAGTCTTCTGTCAGGGTCCACCCCTGACCAAAGTCGGGGACACCCGACAGAAGTCGGAGACCGCCCGCGCCGCGAGGGGTGCGCGTCGATCACCGCCGCCCGTGACGTGCGCCACGGCGGCACCTCCCGATCGTCCGCGCGACGGAGGGAACGAGGGGGGACGGGAGGGACCGGGGTCAACCCACGCGACGCTCCGGCTCGTCCCGCGCCCCGCCCTCGGCCGTGGCGTGGGGGCGGCCCGTGCCCCAGACCACGCGCAGCAGGTCCTCCAGGGCGTGGGAGAGAGAGGCGTCCACGAGTTCGTAGGCGACCCGACGGCCGTGGGCCTGGGTGCGCACCAGGCCGCAATCGCGCAGGCAGGCCAGGTGGTTGGAGACGTTCTGACGGGTGAGACCGAGGTGATCGGCCAGGTCGGCGGGGTAGCCGGGGCCGTCGAGGAGGGCGAGGAGCAGGCGGCAGCGGGTCGGATCGGACAGGGCGCGACCGAGCCGGTGGATGGCGGAGAGACGCTGCTCGGAGGTCAACATGAAAACCATTGTACATAGTTTGCTGTATAGACAGTTCAGACTGTATAAACAGTGGTGACTGAACCATCACGTCATCACCACGGAGGAGGGGTCCATGGGTGCCGGACACGGGCATGGACACGGGCACGTCGGCACCGCCGGCTCCGCCCATCGAGGTCGGCTCGCGCTCGTCCTGGCGCTCATGCTCGCCGTCGCCGCCGTCCAGGTCGCGGGCGCGATGTCCAGCGGCAGTCTCGCCCTGCTCGCCGACGCCGGGCACACCGTCACCGACTCCTTCGGCGTGGCCCTGGCCCTGGCCGCCGTGTGGATCGCCGCACGCCCCGCCCGGGGGCGCAGCACCTTCGGCCACCAACGGGCCGAGATCCTCGCCGCCGCCGTCAACGCCCTGGTGCTGTTCGTCCTGTGCGGGTTCATCGTCGTGGAGGCGGTCGACCGGTTGCGCTCCCCCACCGAGGTGTCCGGGCCGGGCATGGTCGTGGTCGCCGCCATCGGTCTGGCCGCCAACATCGTCGGTGCGCTGATCCTGCGGGCCGGCGCCCGGGAGAGCCTCAACGTCAAGGGCGCCTACCTGGAGGTCGTGAGCGACGCGCTGGCGTCGGTCGGCGTCATCATCGGCGGACTCATCGTCTGGACGACCGGATGGAGTCGGGCCGACACCCTCGTCTCCCTCCTCATCGCCGCGATCATCGTGCCCCGGGCCTGGTCACTGCTGCGCGAGGCGATCCACATCCTGCTGGAGTCCGCGCCGCGCGGCATGGACCTGGCCGAGGTCCGCCGCCACCTGCTCGAACACCCGGCCGTGGTCGACGTCCACGACCTGCACGTGTGGACCATCACCTCCGGGGTGCCGGTGATGTCGGCGCACGTGGTCGTCCCCGAGGAACGGCTCCTCGACGGCGGGCGCACCCTGGACGAACTGCACACCTGCCTGGCCGGGCACTTCGACGTCGAACACTCCACCCTCCAGCTGGAGCCGCCCGGCCACGCCGACCACGAGGGCGCCCGACACGCCTGAACCCCCGGGACGACGACACGTCCCGCCTCCGGCCCCGTGCCCCGGCTCGTACCGGTCCATACCTGCTGGCACAATCGTTCGGGTTGAGCGAAGACGACCCGCGCGAAGTGACGGAATGACGACCATGATGCGAACCCTGGCACGGGCCACGGGCCGTGTGTCCCGGCTCTTATCCGAGCTGGGCTCGGCCCGGAGGGCGCTGTTCCCGCGCCGTCACCGCCACAGCTTCAACAGCGATCCCGTCCAGCATCGGAAGAACGTCTGGAGCAAACCGGCCCGGGCCTTCGTCCTGATCTTCTTCGTCGTGGACCTGATCGGCACCGGTCTGCTCATGACCCCGGCGGCCTCCGAGAAGGAGAACCTGACCTTCGTCGAGGCACTGTTCACCGCGACCTCGGCCCTGGCGGTGTGCGGGCTGGCCGTCATCGACATCGGCGACCGGCTGACCCCCTTCGGCGACGTGATCGTGCTCGTGCTCATCCAGGCGGGCGGGCTCGGGATCATGACCCTGGCCTCGCTGATGGGCGTGGCGATCATCCACCGTTTCAGCCTGCGCATGGAACTCAACGTGCAGGCGGAGAACCGCGCCCTGGCGGTGGGACAGGTCAGGGGCATCGCCACCCGGGTGCTGAAGGTCAGCCTGATCATCGAGGGCGTCATCCTCGCCCTGATCTTCCCGCGCATGTGGCTGGCCTACGACATGTCCTTGTGGGAGGCGTTCTACTCGGGCGTCTTCCACGCCGTCTCGGCCTTCAACAACGCCGGCCTGTCCCTGTACGGGGACAGCCTGACGCGCTTCTCCGGTGACGCCTTCATCCTCTTCCCCGTCGCGGCGGCGGTGATCCTCGGCGGCATCGGCTTCCCCGTCCTCATCGAACTGCGCCGCTCTTTCCGGACCCCGCACGCCTGGAGCCTCCACACCAAGATCACCATCGCCACGAGCGGTGCCCTGTTCCTCGTCACCATCGTGCTGGTGATCATCATGGAGTGGAACAACCCCCTCACCCTGGGGCGTCTGGACTGGTGGGCCCGCATCACCGACGGCGTCTTCCACGGCGTGATGCCGCGCAGCGGGGGGTTCAACGTGGTGGACATCGGCTCCATGAACGATTCGACCCTGCTGCTCACCGTCATGATGATGTTCGCCGGCAACGGGAGCGCCGGAACCTCGGGCGGGATCAAGGTGGCGACGCTGGCCGTCCTCTTCCTGGTGGTGTGGTCGGAGATCAGGGCGCACGACCGGGTGCACGTCTTCGGTCGCCGACTGGCCCCGGAGGTCATCCGGCAGGCGCTGAGCCTGACGTTCCTGTCGATGACGGTCGTGGCGATCAGTACCGTGATCCTGTTGCACACCACCCCCTTCACCTTCATGGAGACCCTCTTCGAAGTCGTCTCGGCCGTCGGAGTGGTCGGGCTCTCCACGGGGATCACCCCCGACATGGAACCCTGGTCCCAGCTCTTCCTCACCTTCCTCATGGCCGCGGGCCGGATCGGCCCGGTCACGTTCGCGACCGCGATCGCCTTCCGTGAGCGCAAACGCCGCTACGACTTCGCCGAAGCCCGGCCGATCATCGGCTGATCTCTCTAGGAGCTCCGACATGCCGCAACAGAACAAACTGAAGGACAAACGGATCCTCGTGATCGGGCTGGGACGCTTCGGCAGTTCCCTCGCCCTGGAACTGGTCAACCACGACTGGGAGGTGTTGGGCATGGACTCCAACCCCCGCCTGGTGCAGTCCTACTCCGAGGCCCTCACCCACACCGTGATCGCCGACGCCACCGACGACGAGGCGCTGCGCCAAGTGGGCGCGGCCCAGTTCCAGAGGGCCGTGGTGGCCATCGGCACCCACCTGGAGGAGAGCATCCTCGCCACCTCCCAGCTCGTCGACCTGGGCGTGCCCGACATCTGGGCCAAGGCGATCAGCAGGCGTCACGGGCGCATCCTCGAACAGGTGGGGGCCCACCACGTCGTCCTGCCCGAGCACGACATGGGTGAGCGGGTGGCCCACCTGGTGTCGGGGCGGATGCTCGACTACGTGGAGTTGGAGGAGGGGTTCTCCCTCGGCAAGACCAAGGCGCCCAAGGAACTCCTCGGCCGGCCGTTGCGCGAGACCAAGGTGCGCCAGAAGTACGGGATCACGGTGGTCTCGGTGAAACGGATCAACTCGCCGTTCACCTACGCGACGGAGGAGACCGTGCTACAGAAGGGCGACGTGATCGTCGTCGCGGGCCGGACCGAGGACGTGGAGCTCTTCGCCGAGGTCGTCTGATCCCGACGGAGGCCGGTACGAGATACCGGACACAACGGTCAAATTGACAACCGTTTTCATTTTCCCGATCATGGTCCCATGCGAACCGGAACGATCCTGCGAACCGCCGCGCTCGGCGCGGTGGCACTGATGACGGCCACCGCCTGCGGCGGTGGCGAGGGAGGAGGGGCCGCCGAGACGGGCGGCCCCGCTCCGGCCGACCCCGAGCTGACCCTGGTCACCGGCGTCTACCCCCTGGAATGGCTGGCCCGGGAGATCGGCGGCGACCGGGTGGCGGTCGTCCAGCTGACCGAGCCCGGCATGGAACCCCACGATCTGGAGCTGACCGCGCGCCAGATCGGCGAGATCACCGAGGCCGACGTCGCGTTCTACGTGTCCGGGTTGCAGCCGGCGGTGGACGAGGCCGTGACCCAGGAGGCGTCGGACAAGGCACTGGACGTCGCCGACGTCGTCGAGCTGCACGCGGCCGGCGAGGACGGCCACGACCACGAGGACGAAGAGGACCACGGCCACGAGGACGACCACGCGCACGAGGGCGACGACCACGGCCACGAGGACGAGGCCGAGGCCGAGGAGGACCACGAGGACGAGGGCGACGGGCACGAGCACGGCGACTTCGACCCGCACTTCTGGCTCGACGTGGACCTCATGGCCCAGGTCGCCGACGCCCTGAGCGCGCGTCTGGGTGAGCTGCACCCCGAGGGCGCCGACGAGTACACCGCGAACGCCGAGGCCGTGAGCGCCGAGCTCGCGACGATCGGCGGGGAGTACGAGGAGGGTCTGGCCTCCTGCGAGCACCGCGAGGTCGTCGTGGGGCACACCGCCTTCTCGTACCTGACGGAGCGGTACGACCTGGAGCAGATGGGGGTCAGCGGGGTGGACCCCGACACCGAGCCCTCTCCCGCCCAGATCGCGAAGATCGCCGACTTCGTCGAAGAGCACGACGTCAACACGATCTTCACCGAGCCGCTCATGCCCCGGGCGACCGCGGAGACCATCGCCGCCGAGACCGGCGCCGAGGTGGAGGTGCTCGACCCGCTGGAGGGCGTCACCGACGATTCCCCCGGAGACGACTACCCGTCGATCATGCGCGGGAACCTGGAAGCGCTGAGGACCGCCCTGGTCTGCTCCTGACCCTGAGCCCGTACGGCCCCGCCGGAATGCGAACCCTCGCCCGGCGGGGCCTTCGCGTGTGCGGAACCGGTCCGGGTCGGGTGGCGGGCGGGCGGGCCGGTACGGGCGGGCCGCGGTGGGACACGCCGCCCGTGAAGAGCCTTCTCCTATCACGTGGGACTCGGGATGGTGAACTCCCGGACAAGTGGCGAGTGTCACGCTATGCTTGTGAACGTGTCAGTGCTTATGCACGTGCATCTGGCAGTGCAGTCGCACGGCACCTCCCCTCAAGGAACTCCGAAGGAGAACGTCCACATGACCGCGTACAACGGCATCAGCGCGTCCGACCTCACCGAGGCCGCCTGGCAGAAGGCCCAGCGCAGCAACTCGCAGGGTGCCTGTGTGGAGCTGGCCCGCCTGAACGACGGATCGATCGCCGTCCGCAACTCCCGTTTCCCGGCCGGCCCCGCCCTGGTCTACACCCAGGAGGAGATCGACTGCCTCATCCTGGGCGCCAAGGACGGGGACTTCGACAACCTGTTGAGCTGAGGAGGCTCCCGTCGGGGCCGACCGGCCCCGGGAGCGCAGGTGGGGGGTCACGCCACCACGAGGTGGGACCCCCCGCACACGCGCCGACCCGTATCGCCCGAGTCCGTTCCACGCGAGTTCGCACGAGCACGGTCCGTGTCCTCGACGGATCGGCGCGGGAACGACGAAGGACCCCGTCGGGGGACGGGGTCCTTCGTCATGGGGGCGGTCAGACGGGGGTGACGGGCCCGTCGCCGGAAACGGAGAAGTCCTCCAGGATGCCCTTGAGCATCTCCAGAGTCTGGTCGGGGGTGGCCGCCGATACGCTCAGCCGGGTCATCGCCTTGGTGTAGGCCTCCACCACGGACCGCTTGTCGTTGAGCTCACCGTCGTGTAAGCGCTCCAGGTACACCATGTCCGCGAGCTCGTAGTCGGAGTAGCGCAGCAACGTGAAGGAACCGGCCTCGGCCGCGTGCGCGCCCACCGCGAAGGGGATGATCTGGATGGTGATGTTGTCCTTCTCCGTGCTCAGCCGGATCAGGTGCTCGATCTGACGGCGCATGACGCCCAGACCGGTGGTGGTCGCGCCGATGGGGCGGCGGACCGCGGCCTCGTCCAGGATCACCCACATGCGCATGTTGTCGTCGGTCTCGACGCGCTTCTGTCTCTTCAGACGCGCCTCCAGGCGCTGCTCCGCGACCGTGTCGGCCTCGACGCCGCCGAAGATGATCTCGCGGGCGTACTCCTCGGTCTGGAGCAGACCCGGGATGAACTGCGACTCGTAGATACGGATCTGGTCGGCGGCCTCCTCGAACCCGATGTAATGGGTGAGCCACTTGTGCAGGGAGTCGCCGTACTCCTTCCACCATCCGGGCTTGTTGGATTCCTTCGCGACTTCGAGCATTTCCTTGATCGTGCGGCGGTCGGCGCCGTACAACTTCAGGAGGTCCTCGATATCGCGGAGCTTGAAACCGACCCGGCCGAGTTCCATCCGACTGATCTTCGACGCGGAAGCACGAATCCTGCTCCCCGCGTCCTCTCGACTGATACCGCGCTGTTCGCGTCGGCTGCGCAGTTCGTGGCCGAGCAGCATGCGACGCACGGTGGGGCCACTCCCCTTGCGCAATCGAGCGATATCCACGTTCGCCGCCTCCCTGTCATTCCCCTGCACGAGGGCGTCCGCTCTCCTCGGGACACCCGTGTACACGATATAGCCGATGTGACCGCGGTACCGGGGTCGGTGGCCTCCGGTCCCCGCCACCCCGGACACGGGTCCGGGGCCCGGGGTCCGTGCGGGGCGCCGTGATCATCCGACACCGTCGGATCACACGAATTGCGCCCAAACGAACTTTCCCCCGGGCGGAGTGGGAATCACACCCCACTCTCGCGCGAAGGCGCTCACCAAGGCAAGTCCCCGACCACCCTCCATGGTCGCATCGGCCCTCCTTCTGAGCGGCAACCGATCTCCGCCGTCCCGAACGGCACAGATGAATTCGCTCCCGCTGCGCATGAGGGAGAGTTGAATACCCGCCTCACCCGCTCCGATGGGGAGCAGCGGACCACCGTGGCGGACCGCATTGGTGACCAATTCCGAAACGACCACGGCGACATCGGGGGACAAGTGGGTCATGTCCCATTCCCGAAGCAGGACGGCGGAAATCTCGCGTGCGGCCGACACGGAGTGGGGGCGGGGGTCGAAGGTCCACGTGACGGCGTCGTGCCGGTCTCCGCACACGGGTGTGTTCCAGCGCCGGGAGCCGTGCGTCAGCACCCTGAGCCACCATCCCCCCGTGGGCTCCGTGACCGTCTCCGCACACTCCATGCCTTCCACTCCTCCCCGACTGGTCGGGCGCGTGCTGCTGCACGGATCGAATGCACGTGCATCCTGGCCTTGCAGGCAATCGTAGGCCAAGGGAGGACGGCGTGCAGGAAAACCGGGGGACCCGACGGGCGGCATCTTCGCACGAGGGGACGACACCCAGGTGGCGCCGCACAGGGGTGCGAGGAAACGTGCTCGGAGAAGCCCCCCGGCCACTTACCGACCGGTAGGGATGGAGATAGGATTCCTACGCGCCCACCACGTGAATCCTGGAGGTAACCCATGTCCGCAACGCCTCGTGTGGCCATTGTGACCGGAGCGGCCCGTGGTATCGGCGCCGCCACGGCCGAGCGTCTGGCGGCCGAAGGCCACGCCGTCGCCGTCCTGGACCTGAAGGAATCCGACGCCCAGGAGGTCGTCGACCGCATCGGCGCCGCCGGTGGCAGCGCCATCGCCGTGGGCTGCGACGTCGCCGACGAGGAGCAGGTCAACACGGCGGTCGACACCGTCGCCGAACGGCTCGGCGCGCCCACCATCCTGGTGAACAACGCCGGTGTGCTGCGCGACAACCTGCTGTTCAAGATGTCCGCCTCGGACTGGGACACCGTCCTGAACGTGCACCTGCGGGGCTCCTTCCTGATGAGCCGGGCCGCCCAGACGCACATGACCGCCCAGAACTGGGGCCGGATCGTCAACCTCTCCAGCTCCTCCGCGCTGGGCAACCGCGGCCAGGCCAACTACTCCGCGGCCAAGGCCGGACTCCAGGGCTTCACCAAGACCCTGGCGATCGAGCTGGGCAAGTTCGGCGTGACCGTCAACGCCGTCGCCCCGGGTTTCGTGGAGACCGCGATGACCCGCGCGACCGCCGAGCGCGTCGGCGTCTCCTATGACGACATGAAGAAGTTCAAGGAGGCCGAGATCCCGGTCCGCCGGGTGGGCCTGCCCGAGGACATCGCCAACGCGGTGGCCTTCTTCACCTCCGAGGACTCCGGGTTCGTCTCCGGCCAGGTGCTGTACGTGGCCGGCGGCCCGCTCGACTAGGCCGTGTTCTCGTGAACCCCCGTTCCGCCTCGTGCTCGGCGAGCCCGGAGAACGGGGACGGCCCTGCCTCCTGTGAACCTCCGCTTCGGTTCGCGCGAGGCCGCCCGAGGAACGGGCCCTGAGGAGTCCGCCCGAACCCGGGGAATGGACCTCTCCGGGTGAGGGCGTCGGCCGCCGCCCCGCGGGAGCGGTGGTGATGGGCGGAGCGGAGTCCCGACGAGGGACGTCTCAGCGACTCGGAGGGGCACCCGCCGGTGGATCGACCGGCGGGTGCCCCAGGGTCGAGGTGACCTCCGCGACCACGCTCTCGACCACGGCGATACCCGAGCCGTGGTCGGGGTGCCCGTCGGACATGACCGCGATGAGGTAGACCCGCTCCGGCCCGGCCACGTAGCCGACGCTGTGGATCATCCAGCGGCCGGAGTCGGACTCCCTGGGCGTCCACCCGTTCTTGAGGCCGACCACGTCACCCTCCCGTGCCGCCGCGGACACGCCCCAGGCCTGTTCGGGGGCGACCGACTCCATGAGGTCGCGGACGTAGGCGCGTTCGTCGGCGGTGAGCGGACCCTCATCGGTGTACAGGGCGCGCAGCAGCCGCATCTGGTCGGCGGGGGTGGTGAGGGTGCCGCCCCACACGCCGTGGGGATGGGGCTCGGTGTCGGTGAACCCCAGTGTCTCCGCCCCCTCGACGAAACCGGGGTTGTAACCGATCCGCTCGTACAGGCCGTTGGTGACGTCGTTGTCGCTGTAACGGATCATCACCGACGCCTCGGCGCGTTCGGTCTCGGTGAGTTCGCGGCCCTCCTCCCGGGCGCGCAGCACCAGCATGGTGAGGATCGTCAGCTTGACCACGCTCGCGGTGGCGAACGGTTCCCGGGAGCCGTGGCTGAAGGTCGCGCCGGTGCGCAGGTCCTGGAGGGCGATGCCGACCCGGCCGCCACCGTCGGCGATGATCTCCTCGACCCGCGCGGTGAGGTCGTCGTGCTGCCGCGGGGTGAGCACGGGGCCCCCGGTCGCGGGTCCGGTGACGGGGGCGAACGGCACCAGGGCCATCGTGCTCCGGGACAGCATGGCCTGCACGGCCGCGGGATCGGCCTCCGGTAGCGCCTGGGAGGAGGGAGGGGACAGGACCAGGAGGAACAGCAGGAGGACCGGCACCATCACGACGAGCGTGCGGAAGGGGCGGGGGAGGTCGGCGAGGAGACGTCGGAGCACACGATCACCGATCCGTCGTCGACAACGTTCTCAGCGGCTGATGCGTCCATTATCCCGTCCGTATCATCCGGTGCCACGGCTCGATACGGAATCGATACGGATGCAACACGCCGTTGAGGCGACGTTCCCTTCGCCGGAGAGGGGGTCAGGGCCGGGCGTCCTCGTCGATGCCGC
The DNA here is from genome assembly GCF_028882275.1 of Nocardiopsis sp. N85. Lineage (GTDB taxonomy): Bacteria > Actinomycetota > Actinomycetes > Streptosporangiales > Streptosporangiaceae > Nocardiopsis > Nocardiopsis lambiniae. The sequence continues at coordinate 133,837 of NZ_JARBUT010000001.1, read as the reverse complement.
GCGCCACGAGGGCCTCACCCGTCGCCTCGGCCATGCGGAACAGCTGCACGATGAGCGGGGTCACCAACAGGTAGGGGCGTCCCGACAGCCCGCGCGCCCGGTAGCCCTCCACGGCCGCGCGCCAGGCGGCGGCGACCATGGGGATGGAGCGGATCGTCAGGGCCAGGACCAGGGCGACCCGCTCGGAGGAGACGCCGAACCGGCCCAGGGGCCGGGCCAGCCGCTCGAAGAGGTCGAGCATCTCGCGGACCCGGGTGGTGAGGGTGACCGCGTTGGCCAGCAGCACCAGCGCCAGGAGCTGGGAGCACAGACGCACCCCCGTGAGCGGGTCGCCGAAGAGTCCCTGGAAGACGCCGATCGCCAGCAGGAACGGCCACAGCGTCCGCAGCACCCCGAGGACCCGCTTGAAGGGCAGGCCCACCGCCGGGTAGAGGAGCACGGCGGCGAGGAGGAGCCCCACCGACACCCGCGGGTCGGCCAGCGCGATGACCACGACGCAGACGACGAGCAGGCCCGCGAGTTTGGTCCCCGCCCGGAGCCGGTACAGGACGCCGTCGCCGGGGATGTAGAGGCCGAGCGTGTTCACCGGTCGTCCATGAGCTTGACGTAGTGGTCGACCGCGTCGGCGGGCAGGCCGTCGAACACGATCCGGCCGTCGTCGACCACCAGGACCCGGTCGAAGGCGTCGAGCAGGTCCAGGTCGTGGGTGAACAGGACGACCTGTTGTTCCAGGGTGTCGAGGACCCGGTGGACCATGCGGGTGTTGCGCAGGTCGAGCAGGGTGGTGGGCTCGTCGCAGACGAGGATCTCCGGTTCGGTCGCCAGGACGGCGGCCAGGGCCAGCAGCTGTTTCTGGCCACCGGAGAGCAGGTGTCCGGGGTGATCGCGGTGCCCGTCCAGACCGTACCGCTCCAGCAGGGTGTCGACCCGCCGGGCCGTCTCCTCCCGCCCCAGTCTGAGCGCGCGCAGACCGATCTCCACGTCCTCGGCGACCGTGGGCATGATGATCTGGTTCGCGGCGTCGGAGAAGACGAACCCGACCCGGCGGCGGATGTGCCTGGCGTGACGGCGGGTGTCCCACTCCCCGAGCGTCACCCGGCCCTCGTCGGGGACGACGAGGCCGTTGAGGGTGCGGGCGAGCGTGGACTTGCCCGATCCGTTCGCCCCGATCACGCCGATGCGGTGCTCGGCGAGGTCCAGGGTGATGCCGCGCAGCACGGGGCGCGCGTCATAGGAGTGGGAGACACCCTCCAGGCGGAGCATCAGGCGTCCTCGCCCCTGTCGGCCTTCTCGGCCTCGGCGGTCCCCTCGATCGGCTCGACGTCCTCGATGACCGGGCGGCCGGCGGGCGGGATCGGGTAGGCGCGGTACACGGCGGAGGCGATGAGGGCGGCGATGACGGCCTTGGCCAGGTCGCCGGGCAGGTACGCGACCATGGCGGTGAACGCGGCGAGGTGGTCGTTGCCCATGGCCACGCCCAGCCAGGGGACGCCGACGGCGTAGACGACGAGGATGCCGCCGACGACGTTGACGGCCAGTCCCGCCCAGAAGAGGTAACGGCCGTTGCGGACCATGAGGTCGGTGAGCAGGCCGATGATCAGGGCGGCGGGGATCCAGCTGAGGATGAACCCGGCGGAGGGTCCGGCCAGGACGCCCAGGCCGCCGGCGCCGCCGGCGAACAGGGGCAGACCCGCAAGGCCCAGGACGAGGAAGACCGCGACGGCGAGGGTGCCGCGCTTCCAGCCCAGGAGGGCCGGGACGAGCATGATGCCCAGGGTCTGGAGGGTGATCGGCACCGGGGAGAAGGAGAGGTTGATGGCACCGGTGATGCTGAGGACGGCGATGAACGCGGCGAACACGGCGATGAGCGCCAGGTCGCGGGCGGTCAGTCCCTTGTAGCGGACGCCGGTGGTCCGGGTCGTGGGCATGGGCTTCCCCTCGGAAGGCGAACAGGAGTGGAACAGCACCCATTGTCCGTTATCGGGGGTCACCGGCGGGATGGCGGGGGTGTACAGAACCCGAGCTGCGGGAATTGTCGGACTCCCCCTGAGACGCGGGTCACATTCCACCTCGCCGGACGCCGACGCCGGGCGGCGCGCGTGGGAACCCACCGGACCTACCCGGCCACGGTGTCCTCCCGCAGGGTGGACAGGAGCGCGCCCCAGTCGGAGGAGGGGAAGGTGAGGTGCCCGAGGGAGCGGTTCTGGGTGTCACGGACGTGGACGTGGGCGGGGGTGTCCGCGACCTCCACACAGTCACCCCCCTGGTTGCCGCTGTAGCTGGACTTACGCCAGTGAGAAGGAGTCGATTCCATGGCTGTGTGCCTCCTTGTAGCGGGAGATGAAGTCAACGGACTCGTCCGGAGAGAAGGACAAGGACTGTAGCGCCCCGAACCGCAGGGAGCATTGTTTCACCTCATCGGCGTCAGAGATCACGCGGCCACTGCCTGGTATCTCCGCGTAGGCCAGGTGCTTGCCGTCACTCATGTCCAACACTTTGAACGATCCATCCATAGCGGCATGGGCACCCTTACTGAAGGGCAACACCTGAAGGCGGATGTGCGGCCTGCTCGCCAGTTCCAAGAGGTGGCTCAACTGAGCCAGCATGATCTCCTTGGACCCCACCGCACGTCGTAGAACTCCCTCATCGATGACAGCCCACAGCAACGGCAAAGGATCACGCTTCAGCAACTTCTGCCGCGCCACACGGGCAGACAGTAGGCGCTCCGTCCGCTCCTGGTCGTTGGGCGGCCATCCCGCGCTGAGCACGGCGCGGGCGTAATCCTTGGTCTGGAACAGCCCAGGCACGGCATCGGACTGAAAGTCGTGGATGGCCTCAGCCTCGGCTTCCAGATCCACATAGCGTCGAAACCAGTGGGGGTAGCTCTCCTGTGCTCCAGGACGCAGGCGGGAGAGGGCTCCGTGCGCGCCGAGCTCCCTGTCCGCTCGTTCCGCGAAGTGCTTGCGCGGAGCACGCTGCGCTCGCTCTATGGCTCCCAACATCTGGTGAGAGATAAGGGTTCTTTTCGCCAACTCACGCTGGGACAGGTCAGCCGCTTTGCGCAGACGCTGAAGCTCCTGCCCGAATTGCACCAATGCTGCCTTATCTACTGCCTTCTGCCGGCCACCCATGCCTACATTTGAACACAAGTGGACACACCGCGCTTCGGCTTTCCACAGAAAGCTTCTTCTTATGGCCGTAGCGAGAGTTCAGGCGCTTCTCGTGCCACTGTGGCCAAAGGAGCCGGGAGCAACCCCGGCTAGCACGCAAACGGCCCTGGACGGTGCACGAACACCGAACCAGGGCCTTGGCCCACAACCTGAGTAGACAGGTGAGGACCCATGTCCAACCGTATCGTTCCCAACACCCCCGAACCGCGTCGGCGGTTGCCGCTGAGGCGCTGCTCCTTCCGTTTCGTCGGACGCCCCGAGAGCGTGAAAGAGGCCCGCGACTGGATGGAGCGCAAGCTGACCTTCGCGGACGCTCCGGAGGAGACCGCCGAGAACACCCTGCTCCTGCTCTCGGAGCTGGCGACCAACAACGTCCGGCACGCCCCGAACGGCGACGTGGAGCGCGGTGACTTCTACGTCCGTGCGTTCTTCTTCCACGGGTGGCTGCGCGTGGAGGTCCTCGACGCCTACGGGCGGGCCCCGTCCCTCCGCGCCGTCAGCCCCGACACCTACGCCGAGGGCGGGCGCGGCCTGTTCCTGGTGAACGCCCTCGCCTCCCGCTGGGGGCGCTTCCGGTCCCTGCGCGGACCCGGGATGTTCTTCGAGCTGCGATGGCACGTGCCCGAGCCGCCGGCCCCGGCGGTCCCCCTCCCCCGAAAGGGCCGGTGAACACCGTGGAGGGTTACCACCTGAGGCCGAGCGCAGCCGTTCTGACGCTGCGCGAGGAGTTCCCCGGCTTCCTCATCTGCGAACTGCGCGGAGGGCAGGGACGGCCCTGCCTCATGGCGATCGACACCCGGACCACCGACGGCGGCCGGCCCGAACCGGTCGTGTGCGCGGGCGCCGAGGAACTTCGGAAGGCCCTGAGGGCCATGGAAGGCGGTGCGGCATGACCGCCTTCACGACCCCGGAGACCGTCGAAGCGTCCATTCCGCAGGAGGTGAACCACCTCCGCGCCACCTACCGTGAGCACGGGTGGACGGTGTGGCACGGCAGCTCGACCGGCCGGTACTGGGCGGCGCACACCGGACGCATGGTGATGCTGAGCGGTGACAGTGCCCCGGAGTTGGCGGCCGAGATCGAGAAGACGCAGCCGAGCAGGCCGGTCGTGGCGGTTCCGGCTCGGTCCCGGCGATGGCACACGGAGCCGCCGCCGAGGCCCGGGCCGCGAGGGTCGTGGAGCCGGTCCGGTGCGGTGGCGACGGTAGGGACAGGTGTCAGTCGGTGAGGCTCGTGGCCCGGGGCCGATGGTCCCCGGGCCACACGTATGTCCGGGGTGGAGTCGGACGAAGCGGAGTGATCGGAGCGCCGTCCCGGGCCGCGTCGGTCAGGGGTGATCGCAGGCGCGGCGGATGCGGTTGATGGGGACCGGCAGGACGCAGACCGGGATCGGGATCTCCAGGCGGTGGCCGGTGTCGGTGGGGATCCCGGTGTCGGGGTCGATGCGCAGCGAGCGGAGTTCGTCGCCGTTCTGGGCGGCGACGACCAGGTGGTCGGGCTCGTCCCGGTGGCCCCGGACGACCGCGAAATGGCGGGGCCAGTCCCCCACCGGGGTGTCGGCCAGGTGCTCCAGGCTGGCGCCCTCGTCGCGGACCGCGAAGGTGGAGACCACGTTCGCGCCCCGGTTGGACACGTACACCCGTCCCTCGTAGGTCGTGGTCATCGGCAGGGCGTCGCCGTCGGCGATCTCCCGGCCGGTGACCTTGAGTCGGTGCAGGGCGATCTCCGCCGGGAAGTTCGCGTCGTGGACGCCGCCGATGGTCGGGACCGAGCCCAGGTGTTCGCCTGCGCCCCGGCGCGGGTTCCACCGGACGATGTGCACCCGGGAGTCGAGTTCGCCGGCGACGTAGACGTGGTCGCCGTTGACCGCCATGTGGCGGGGCCCGGTGCCCGCGGGCAGCCTCACCGTGCCGAACAGGCCCTCGTCCGGGTGGGCCGGCTCCTCGTCCTGGACCGGCACCGCGTACTGGTACACGCGCAGTTCGTCGGTGCCCAGGTCGGCGGTGAGCAGGTAGCGCAGGCGGCGTTCGTGCGAGTTCAGCACCACGGCGGTGCTGTGCGCGTGCGGGCCCTCCTGGCGGTCGCTGACCGGGCCGCTCCCCCGGTACGCGAGTTCACGGTGGGGCGCGGCCGGGACGCCGTCGGCGTCGGTGGGCACGAAGGTCACCACGCCGTTGGCGTAGTTGGCGACGGCGACCTGTTCGGGGCCCAGGTAGCGGACGTGGCAGGGCGATCCCCCGCCGGTGGGGACCTCACCGAGTTCGGTGAGGTCGGCGCTCCCGTCGATGCGGAAGGCCGTCAGGGTGCCCTTCTCCCGCTCGTTGACCGCGTAGACCGTGGGCGGCTCGGGCCGATAGGCCAGGAACGAGGGCCCCGGGGTGTCCGCCGCCACCCCCTGGTCGAAGAGTTCGCCGGTCACGGGGTCGAACCCCACCCGGTGGATCCCCCGACCCGCGCCGGGCGGGTCGGAGTCCGGGGTGTAGGTGCCCACGAGCAGCAGCCGTCGTCCGTTCACCGCGTCGCCCAAGGGGACCCCGTTTCCTCGCGTCCGTGCCGACGGTGGTCTACACCACCCGCCGCATGCTATCGCCCCGCGACCTCGGGCAGAAGGGACCCGGCCGGGATCGCGGGCCCACGGTGGCGAAGCCGGACGAGGACACTCCTCCCCGTAGCAGATCTGTTACAGTTCCCCCTCAAAAGACCGAGAAAAAAAGACAAGGGTCACTTGCACCCCACCCGTCCCGTTGTTTCCTCTCTCGTCCCGCACCGTTCGCCTGCGGGGCTCCTGGCGGGAAGGGTGGATCCGAGCCCCTCGGCGCGAGACCGCGTCCCGGTCGCCGAGGACCGCCCCGGTGCACGACCCCGTCCTCTTCGGTGACGGCGGGCTCGCAGCGCCCCGCCCGCTGACGCACCGTGGTTCCCCTCTCACCCGAACCCTGGACTCGTCCTTGACTCTTCGCCGCGTATCCGAAGTACCGCTCCCCGACCGGGAGATCATCGATCTGGTCCGCCAGTCGTGCGTCGACCTGCCCGAGGGATCGACCCGCCTGGCCAAGTCCTTCTACGACAACCTGTTCGAGATGGTCCCCGCCGTGCGGGACATGTTCTCCGCCGACCTGCGGCCCCAGCAGCAGCGCATGGCCGACGCCCTGTTGTCGGTGGTCCGCCACCTCGACTCCCCCGACGAGATCGCGCACTACCTGCGGCGTCTGGGCAGGGACCACCACCGGGACCTGGGTGTGCTCCCCGAGCACTACCCCTATGTCGGACGGGCCCTGGTCCGCGCCGTCAGCGAGGTCTCGCCCACCTGGTCGTCCTCGATGAGCTCGGCCTGGGTGCTGGTCTACCAGTGGATCACCGCGCAGATGATCGCCGGGGCCGAGGACGTCGAGCCCGCCCCGCCGTCCGCCATGTCCCGCAGCGCGCGCTGACGGGCGCGCCCCGGCCCCTCCCCACACCGCACACCGTCGAAAGCCCCACCTCATGACACAGACCAGCCAGAACAACTCGACCGGCACGGAGGGAGAGCGGTACGTCCAGCACGTCATGGGCACGACCGAACGCGCGGAGCGCTTCTACCGCGACCAGATGCTGGACCACCTCAACACGGAGATGCGCGCCTTCATCGCCCGGCAGGAGATGCTGTTCATCGCCACGGCGGACGGCCGGGGCGAGTGCGACTCCAGTTTCAGGGCCGGCCCCCCGGGTTTCGTCCACGTGATCGACGACCGCACCCTGGCCTTCCCCGAGTACCGCGGCAACGGCGTCTTCGCCAGTGCGGGCAACATGTCCCAGAACCCGCACATCGGCCTGATGTTCCTCGACTTCCTGCGCGACCGGATCGGCCTCCACGTGAACGGCCGGGTGAAGATCATGGAGGACGAGCGCCTGCGGTCCCACGTGCGGGACCTGCCCCTGCCGGAGGTCCCGGGCCAGCGGGCGCAGATGTGGGTCCTGGTGCAGGTGGAAGAGGCCTACATCCACTGCCGCAAGCACATCCCCCACCTGCGCAAGGTCGGGGCCGAGGAGGACTGGGGCACGGACGACACCCTCCGCAAGGGCGGGGACTTCTTCGGGGCCAGGCAGGAGAACGCGGCCCGGCGCGCCGCCCCGTAGACCACCGCGCCCCGGCCCGCACGGGCCGGGGCGCGCGTCCGCCGCGCGGGCGGCTACCGCCCTACGGCCTTGACCGCCTCGACCGCCTTCATGATCCTCTTGTCGGAGACGGGGAAGGCGGTGCGGATCGCCCCCTGGGCGAACAGGCTCACCCGGTACTCCTCCAGCATCCAGCGCAATTCACACCCCCTCCCGATGTCCGTACAAATGCCGTACACTCGGGGACGAGTCCCGGCTGTGCGTCCGCCACCGCCGACCGGGAAGGCCGCCCACCGAGAAAGACCTGCGCCCATGAGCATCGCCACGGAACGGATCGAAGTCCGCGTCACGCCCGAGGACAAGGCACTGCTCCTTGAGGCGGCCCGTATCAGCCACGAGTCCGCTTCCAAGTTCGTCGTCCGAACCGCCAGGGAGGCGGCCACGGAGATCGTGGAGCGCGAGCAGGCCACCACGGTCCCCGCCGCGTTCTTCGACGCCATGGTCGAATCCCTGGAGGAGCCCGCTCAGCCGATCGAGGAACTGGCCTCCGCGGTGCGCAGGCACCGCTCCATGGTGAAGAGGTAAACCGGGCGTGTTCGTCTGTCAGCCCCTCCGGCGAGAGCACCGCACCGACACCTTCTCCTGTGGGAAGGAGGAGCTGGACACCTGGCTGCGCAGAAGCGCGCTGCACGCGCGCGCCAACAACACCGCGGCCACCTTCGTCTGGTGCGAGGAGGGCTCCACGGAGGTGGTGGCCTACTACTCCTTCACCTCCATGACCCTGGAGCGGGAGGAGCTGCCCAGATCCCTGGCCCGAGGCGGCATGCACAAGATGCCCGCCGTGCTCCTGGCGCGGCTGGCACTGGACACACGCCACCAGGGGCGAGGTCTGGGACCCGTGCTGTTGGTGGACGCCTTCGAACGTGCCCTGACCGGCAACGAGGTCTTCGCCGTACGGTTCTTCGTGGTCGACGCCCTGGACGAGGAGGCGTACACCTTCTATGAGAAGCACGGGTTCCGGGGCATCCCCGAGAGCATGCGGCTGTACCGGAAGATGAGCGACATCGCCAAGACCCTGGCGTGACGCCGCCGAGGCCCACCCGCCTCACGGGTGGGCCCGCAGGCTACCGCCCCGCGGCCTTGACCGCCTCGACCGCCTTCATGATCCTCTTGTCGGAGACGGGGAAGGCGGTGCGGATCGCCCCCTGGGCGAACAGGCTCACCCGGTACTCCTCCAGCATCCAGCGCAGTTCGACGACGTCGGGATCGGCGGAACGGCCCGGCTTGAGACCGCCGACCACCTTGGCGATCGCCTGGCGCATCTGTTCGACCCTGCTCATCTCGACCTGGTCGCGGCGCGGGTTCTCCGGCAGCTTCTCCAGCCGGTACTCCACGGCGCGCAGGTAGCGGTGCAGGTCGTCGAGGCGACCCACCCCCGTGGCGGTGAGGAACCCGTCTCCGACGAGGGAGACGAGCTGACCCTGGACGTCGTTGAGCGACGGCAGGACCGCCAGGGACGTGGTGCCCTTGACCTTCTTGGCGACCTTGCGCCACAGCACCAGGACCCGGGCCGCCTTGGGCAGGATCTCCGCGACGACGTCGCCCAGGTCGGCGCGGACGCGCTCGGCCAGCGCGGCGAAGTCGTCGCCGTTCCACACCGGTCCGCCCGCGCGGGCGAGCAGGTGGTCGACGGCCGCCGTCTCGGCGTCGACGAGCAGCTTCTTCGTGGACCCGTACGGGTTGTCCGCGAGGGCGAGCTTGTCGGGGTTGTTGAGACCCTTGCTCACCACGGCCGCCGGCGAGGGCAGGTTGAGCAGCAGCAACCTGCGGGTGCCGGTCCACATGGCGGCGCGCTGTTCGGGTTCGGTGTCGAAGATGCGCACGGCGACGCTGTCGCCCTCGTCCACCAGGGCCGGGTACCCCTTGACCTTGGGGCCCAGCGCCTTGCGCTCCAGGGTGCGCTCCAGCGGGCCGAAGTCCCAGGAGGTGAGCCCCTTCTTCTCCACGCCCTTGGCCTCGGCGGAGATGGCCTCGCGCAGACGCGGTTTGAGCTTGGCGCGCAGCCGTTCGAGGTCCTTGTCCTCGGCCAGGGCGCGCTGCCGGTCGTCCACCGCGCGGAAGGTGATCCGCAGGTGGTCGGGCACCCTGGTCAGGTCGAAGGCGTCGGCCGGGACGCGCTCTCCCGCCATGCGGGTGAGCTCGGCGGCCAGCGCCGAGGTGAGCGTCCCCTCGTAGGGGGCCAGCCCGGCCAGGGCGCGGTCGGCGTTGTCCGGCACGGGGACGAAGTTGCGGCGCAGCGGCTTGGGCAGGGCCCGGATGAGCGCGGTGACCAGGTCGGCGCGCAGCCCCGGGATCTGCCAGTCGAACCCGTCGGCCTCCACCTGGTTGAGGACCTTGAGCGGGATGTGCGCGGTGACGCCGTCGGAGTCGCTGCCCGGCTCGAACTGGTAGGTGAGCGGGAAGACCAGCGTCCCCTGACGCCAGGTGTCGGGGTAGTCCTCCTCGCTGACCACGTCGACGCCGTCGTTGATGAGGTCCTCGCGGGTGAAGTCGAGGAGTTTCGGCTCGTCGCGACGGGCCTGCTTCCACCAGGCGTCGAAGTGGGCGGCGGAGACGACGTCCTCGGGGACGCGCGCGTCGTAGAACCGGAACAGGGTCTCGTCGTCGACGACGATGTCGCGGCGGCGGGCCCGGTGCTCCAGGTCCTCGACCTCGTCCAGCAGGGCGCGGTTGTCGCGGAAGAAGTGGTGGCGGGTCTCCCAGTCGCCCTCCACCAGGGCGCGGCGGATGAACAGCTCCCGGGACAGCTCCGGGTCGACCCGCCCGTAGGACACCTTGCGCTGCGCGACGATGGGCACCCCGTAGAGGGTGACCCGTTCGAAGGCCATGACGGCCCCGCGCTTGCGCTCCCAGTGCGGTTCGCTGTAGCTGCGCTTGACGATGTCGTCGGCCAGTTCCTCGGCCCACTCCGGCTCGATGCGGGCGACCATGCGCCCCCAGAGCTTGGAGGTCTCCACGAGTTCGGCGGCCATCACGAAGCGGGGCTGCTTCTTGAACAGCGCCGAACCGGGGAAGATCGCGAACCGGGCCCCGCGGCCACCGAGGTACTCGTGCTTCTCGGGGTCCTTGAGGCCGACGTGGGACAGCAGCCCGGCCAGCAGGGACATGTGGACGGCGCGCGGGTCGGCGGCCTCGGGGCGCAGCGGCGGCACCTCGATGTCCATCTGCCGCAGCACCTGCTTGAGCTGGCCGTGGATGTCCTGCCACTCGCGCACGCGCAGGTAGTTGAGGAACTCGTCGCGGCACATGCGGCGGAACCGGTTGCCCGACAGCTCCTTCTGCTGGTCGCGCAGGTGGTTCCACAGGTTGAGGAAGGCCAGGAAGTCCGATTCCTTGTCGGCGAACCGGGCGTGCGACTGCTGGGCCTGCTGCTGTTTGTCGGTGGGCCGTTCGCGCGGGTCCTGGATGGACAGCGCCGAGGTGATGACGAGGACCTCTGCCAGGCAGTCGCGCTGCTCGGCCTCCAGGACCATGCGGCCCAGGCGGGGGTCGACGGGCAGCTGGGCCAGGCGACGGCCCATCGGGGTGAGCCGGCGCTTGGCGCCGGAGGGGTCCGGGTGCAGGGCGCCGAGCTCGTTGAGGAGGTTGACGCCGTCCTTGATCTGACGGTGGTCGGGGCCGTCCACGAACGGGAACGCGGCGACGTCGCCCAGTCCCAGGGCGGCCATCTGGAGGATGACCGAGGCCAGGTTCGTGCGCAGGATCTCGGGGTCGGTGTACTCGGGGCGGGACAGGAAGTCCTCTTCGGAGTACAGCCGGATGCAGATGCCCTCGGAGACGCGACCGCAGCGGCCCTTGCGCTGGTTGGCGGAGGCCTGGGAGACCGCCTCGATGGGCAGGCGCTGCACCTTGGTGCGGTGGGAGTAGCGGGAGATGCGCGCGGTGCCCGGGTCGATGACGTACTTGATGCCCGGGACCGTCAGGGAGGTCTCGGCGACGTTGGTGGCCAGGACGACGCGGCGTCCGGAGTGGGAGGACCACACCCGCTTCTGCTCGGCGACCGACAGGCGGGCGTAGAGCGGCAGGATCTCGGTGTCGCGGAGCCTGCGCTTCTCCAGCGCCTCGGCGGTGTCGCGGATCTCCCGCTCACCGCTGAGGAAGACCAGGACGTCGCCGGGGTCCTCGTGGGAGAGCTCGTCGACGGCGTCGAGGATGGCCTGGGTCTGATCGCGGTCGGTACCGCCTCCCGGGTTCCTCTCCCAACCCGCCGACCCACCACCCTCGGCGGACGGCCTTCGGCCGCTGTTCTCCTCGGGGTCGAGGACGTCCTCGGAGATGGGCCGGTAGCGGACCTCGACCGGGTAGGTGCGGCCGGACACCTCGACGATGGGCGCGTCGTCGAAGTGGCGGGAGAACCGCTCGGGGTCGATGGTCGCCGAGGTGATGACGACCTTGAGGTCGGGGCGCTTGGGCAGCAGCTGCTTGAGGTAGCCCAGCAGGAAGTCGACGTTGAGGCTGCGCTCGTGGGCCTCGTCGATGATGAGCGTGTCGTAGGCGCGCAGCATCCGGTCGTGCTGGATCTCGGCGAGCAGGATGCCGTCGGTCATCAGCTTGACGAGGGTGTCGTCACCGGAGGAGTCGGTGAAGCGCACCTTGTAACCGACGGTGCCGCCCAGGGGCGTGCCGATCTCCTCGGCGATGCGCTCGGCCACGGTGCGGGCGGCCAGCCGGCGCGGCTGCGTGTGCCCGATGGTGCCCATGACGCCGCGGCCCAGTTCCAGACAGATCTTGGGGAGCTGGGTGGTCTTGCCCGAACCGGTCTCACCGGCGACGATGACGACCTGGTTGTCGCGGATGGCCTCGGCGATCTCCTCACGGCGGCCGCTGACCGGCAGCGACTCGGGGTAGGTCAGCTCGGGAACGGCCTCGCGGCGCAGTTCCACGCGCAGCCGCGCCTCGTCGACGTCCCGGGCGAGCTGGGTGAGGACGGAGGCGCGTCGGCGTTCGTCGCGCATCTTGGCCAGGCCGTCGATACGCCGACGGAGCCGGTGGCGGTCCACGGGCATGAGGTCGCGGAGCCGGGAGCGGAGATGGTCCGCGGTGGGTGCGGGCGTGGTGGTGCTCATCAGTAGTCAAGGGTAGGAGGGACGGCAACCGGTTTTTCCCACGGTGCCGCACGGGCCGAGGCTTCGGGCGGGGGGCCCTGGGCACATCCACTCAACGTCACCACGACGTCCTTTGTTCCGGGACCGGATACCGAGCGGCACACGATGCCCCCGGTCTGTACCGGCAGCGGGTCTAACATGGGTGAATGCCTCACGACACGCGCAATGTGCTGTTGGCCTCGGCCACCGCCCTCCTGGACGAGGGCGGAGTCGAAGCGGTGACCCTCCGTGAGGTCGGCCGTATGAGCGGTGTGTCCCACATGGCCCCCTACAAACACTTCCACGACAAGGAATCCTTGCTGGCGGTCATCGCCACCCGGGAGGTGGAGCGGTTGGGCCGCATGATCGACCGCGCCGCCGACGCCCCCAACGATCTCGGCGGAACGCTCCATTCGGTCCTGCACTCCTATGTCTCGTGGGCCCTGGAGCATCCGGTGCGCTTCCGGCTGATCTACTGCGGCCCGTGGACGCGCCCCCGCCGCGAACTGGAGGAGGCCCTCGGGCGCACCTCCGAGACGTTGACGGACGTGGTGCGCCGTTGTCAGCGCGGCGGTGAGCTGGCCGGGCACGACCCCGAACGGTGCACCTGCCTGCTGTTGGCCGCCGCGCACGGCGCCGTCCAGTTGAGGCTGGCGGGGCATCCGGCCTCGGCCGGCGACCCGGACGTCGTCGTGGACGATCTCCTCGGCCTGTTGCGCTCCCCCCGTTAGGGGCGCGGCGGACCGGTCGATCTGTCATTCATCGGCCCCCGATGGGAACACCGTGTCGGTTCCCCGCGGGGGCCGTCGCGTTCATGATGGAGGACATGAACACGCTCTCAGCCCTCGCACCCTTCGTCGCGCGCGTCGCCGACGTGGACCTCGAACCCGAGCCGCTGGACCCGGCGCGGATCGTCGCGGGCGACCCCGTGGTCGCCTCGCGCGTCCTGTGGGAGTCCGCCGACGGCTCCCAGAGCCGGGGCGTCTGGCAGATCACCCCGGGGGTGGTCACCGACACCGAGGCGGACGAGGTGTTCGTCGTGCTGAGCGGACGCGCCACCATCGAGGTGACCGGTGGACCGACCCTGGAGGTCGGGGCCGGGGACGTGTGCCTGTTGCGCGCCGGCGACCACACCCGGTGGACGGTGCACGAGACCCTGCGCAAGGTCTACCACGTCACGGAGGTCTGACCGGCCCCGCCGTCGACGACGGCGGGGCCGACGGGGTCACAGACCGCGGGCGGTGAGCCAGTCGTGGAAGAGGACGCCGACCACGTCCACGTGGCCCTCCAGCATGGTGAAGTGGTCGCCGGGGACGCGCAGCACCTCGTGTCCGACCGTCCAGGTGAACGGCGCGAGCCGCCGGCCGTCGCGGTCGACGGTGGCCTGTTCGGGACGCACCTGGAGCACCGGCGTCTCCACGGGGCCGGGTCGCCAGTCGCGGAACAGGCGCAGGTAGGCGCCCATCGCGGTGAGTCGGACGCCGTCCATGATGCCGATCATCTCGGCGCGTTCGACCACGCCCGTCTCGATGGTGGGCAGACCCGAGACGTCCAGGTCGGCGGGGTCGGGTGTGTCCATCAGCGCCGTGATGACCGGGGCCCGGGCGCTCCCCCGCCGTTGGAGGTCCTCCAGACGCCGCAGGACCTCGTGCGCCACCCATCCGCCGGAGGACCGGCTGACCAGGACGTAGGGGTCCTCTCCGGCACAGGCGGCGACCGCGTCGGCCAGGACCTCGGCGACGGCGTCGATGTCCTCAGGGAGCGGTTCGCCGTCACCGAACCCGGGTTGGGCGATGACGTCGACCTTGCGGTGACCCCGGATGCGCCCGGCGAACCGGGCGAACTCCTGGACCCCGGAGACCATGAGGATCGACGGCAGGCAGATGAGCCGGGTCGCCTCCCCCTCGCGTGACAGCCGGACCGGGACGCGGGGCGGGCCGATGTCGGCGGTCCCGGTGAAGGTGGGACGCATCCGGGAGGCCGACCACAGCAGGTCGAGGCCGTCCGCGATGCGCCGCCGACGGCAGGCGTCCACGAACAGGTCGACCAGCCCGTCGGAGGCCGCCGATCCCCGGGACGTCTCCGCCGGTCGTTCCTCGACGATCGTCTCGGCGGCCAGGTGGGCGGCGAGCGCGCGCGGGGTCGGGTGGGCGAACGCCAGCCCGGCGGGCAGCCGCAGACCGGTGGACGTGGCGAGCCGGTTGCGCAGTTCGACCGCGGTGAGCGAGTCGAAGCCCATCTCCAGGAAGGGGTCGTCAGCGCCGATCTCGGTCGCGCCGGTGTGACCGAGCACCTCGGCGGTGGCCGACAGCACGTGGGCCAGGGTGATCTCCGCGCGCCGGTCGAGGGGGGTGCGCGCCAGGGTGCCGCGCAGGTCGTCGGCGGTGGGCCCGGAGGTGCCCGCGCGGCGGCGCGGCGGGCGCACCAGCCCGGAGAGCATGGTGGAGACCGCGCCGGTGCGGGCGGCCCGGGCCCGCGCCCCGGCCAGGTCCATCGGTACCGGCAACAGGTGGGGGCGGCCCGTGTTCAGGGCGTCGTCGAACAGGGTCAGCCCGTGATCGGTGGTCATCGGGGCGGCCAGGCCGAGGCGGGCGTAGCGGCCGATGTCGCTGTCGTCGAGGCGGGCGGTGCCGCCGCCGCGCCGGGCCCACATGCCCCAGGACAGGGACACCGCGTGCAGGCCCGTGGCGCGCCGGTGGTGGGCGAGCATGTCGGTGTAGGCGTTGGCGGCGCTGTAGTGGGCCTGTCCGGGGCTGCCCAGGGTGCCGGCCGCGGAGGAGAACAGCACGAACGCGGACGCTCCGGGGAGCAGGTCGTGCAGATGGCGCACGGCGTCGACCTTGGGTCGCAGCACACGGTCGACGGCGTCGGGGGTGATGGAGGTGAACAGGGCGTCGTCCAGGTCGGCGGCGACGTGCACGACCCCGGTGACGCGGTGGCCGGACAGAAGGGCGGCCGCGCGGTCGCGGTCGGCGATGTCGCAGGCGGCCACGGCGACGTGGGCGCCGCGCCCGGTCAGGTCGGCTTCGAGTTCGGCTGCGCCCTTGGCGTCGTGCCCGCTGCGGCTGACCAGGAGCAGGTCGCGCACGCCGTGGCGGTCCACGAGGTGGCGGGCGATCTCCCCGCCCAGGGTGCCGGTGGCCCCGGTGACCAGGACGGTGCCGTCCCCGAAGGAGAGGGGCGTGTCGATCCGTTCGGTGCGGACCAGGCGGGGCGACAGGTCGACGCCGGCGCGGATCGCCGTCTGTTCGCCGTCACCGGTCAGCGCGGCGACCAGGACGGGGGCGCAGCGCCCGGGGTCGTCGGTGTCCACGATGGCGAACCGGCCGGGGTGTTCCTGGGCGGCGGCGCGCACCAGCCCCCACAGGGGGGCGTGGACCAGGTCGGGGACGTCCTCGTCGGCCGTGGCGGCGACCGCCCGGTGGGTGAGGACGACCTGGCGGGCGTCCCCGGTGCGGGGGTCGGCGAGCAGCCGCTGCATCGCGGCGACGGCGTCCTTGACGGCGGCGCGCACGTCGGCCGGGTCGGGAACGACCGGGGCGACCAGGCGGGGCAGGAGGACGTGGTCGGGTACGGGCGCCCCGTGGTCGAGGGCGGTGAGGAGGGCGTCGACGTCGGGGTGGGCGCGGACGGTGTGCCCGGCGGCGGTGAGCGCGGAGGCGACGTCGAGGAGGTCCTCGCCGACCACGGCCCACCCTTGGCGGCCGGGGGCGACCGGGGCGGCGGCGGGCGACCATTCGATGTGGAACAGGTCGTCGGAGGGGGCCTTCGCGACGAGGTCCGCCGCGGGGGCCCGCAGGACGAGGGACTCGACCTCGGCCACGGGGGCGCCCTCGGAGTCGGCGAGCAGCATCGTCACCTCGTCGGTGCCGGTGGGTCGCACGTGGACGCGCAGGCGGGTGGCGCCGACGGCGTGCAGGGTGACGCCGCTCCAGCCGAAGGGCAGGCGCACCCCGTCGCGGGGCATCCAGGGGGCGCAGCCGATGGCGTGCTGGGCGGCGTCGGCGAGGGCGGGGTGCAGTCCGAACCGGGCGGCCTCGGCGTGCCGGGCGGCGGGCAGGTCGATCTCGGCCCACACCTCGTCGCCGCGCGTCCAGGCCGCGGTCAGGCCCCGGAAGGCGGGCCCGTAGGAGTAGCCGAGGGCCTCCAGCCCGGCGTAGAGGTCGCCGGTGTCGACGGGTTCGGCGCCGGCGGGCGGCCATACGACGAGATCGCGGGGTCGCGTGGCGGGTTCGAGGGCGAGGGTGCCGCAGGCGTGCCGTGTCCAGGGTCGTTCGCCCAGGTCGGGGGCTCCGGGGTCGCCGGCGGGGCGGGCGTGCACGGTGATCGCGCGGTGCCCGTGGTCGTCGGCGGCCTCGACGACGACCTGGAGCTGGACGCCGCCCCTGTCCGGCAGGACCAGGGGGACCTGAACGATGAGTTCGGCGACGTGGGGGACGCCGAGCCGTTCACCGGCCGCGAGGGCCAGGTCGAGGAAGGCGGTGCCGGGCAGCAGCACGGTGTCAAGGGCGGCGTGGTCCGACAGCCAGGGGTGGGAGCCACGGGAGAGGCGGCCGGTGAAAAGGACGGTTCCGGTGTCGGCGAGCGGCAGGGCCGCGCCGAGCAGCGGGTGCTCCTCCCTCTCCAGACCGGCGGAGGTGACGTCGCTCCGGCCGCCGTCGGCGGTGAGCCACAGGCGGCGGCGCTGGAAGGCGTAGGTGGGCAGGTCCACGAAACGGGCGCCGTCGCCGAACACCGTGGACCAGTCGGGCGCGGCGCCGTGGGCGAAGGCCTCGGCCAGGGCGGTGCGCAGGCGTTCGGTGCCGCCCTCGTCGCGGCGCAGGGTGGCGATGGCGGCGGCGTTCGCGCCGGTCTCGGCGATCGTCTCGGTGACGGGGACGGTGAGCACGGGGTGGGCGCTGACCTCGATGAACCGGGTGTGTCCGGCCGCCAGGAGGGCCTCGGTGGCCTTCTGGAAGAGCACGGGGCGGCTGAGCCCGGCGTACCAGTGGTCGGCGTCGGCGGGCCGGTCCAGGAGGCCGCCGGTGACCGGGGTGTACAGGGGGACGTCGGGCTCGGAGGGGGCGAGGTGCGCCAGTCCGCCGAGGAGTTCGTCGCGGACCGCCGCGGTGTGGGGGGTGTGGGAGATGAGGGAGTCGGCGAAGAGGCGGGCGCGCACGCCCCGGGCGGCGGAGGCCTCGATGAGCCGGAGGACCGCGGTGCGGTCGCCGCCCACGACGGTGGTGCCGGGGCTGTTGGCCACGGCGATGTGCAGGTCGCCGGCGTCGGCCAGGCGCGGTTCGAGGTCGGCGGCGCCCTGGGAGATCACCGCCATGGCGACGTCGCCGTTGAGCCGTCCCAGCACTCGGCTGCGCACGGCGATGACCTCGGCGGACTGTTCGAGGGTGAGGGCTCCCGCGATGTGCGCGGCGGCGACCTCGCCCTGGGAGTGGCCGACGACGGCGTCGGGGTGGACGCCGTGGGCGCGCCACAGGGCGGTGAGGCCGATCATGACCGCCCACAGCAGTTGGGGGACGACGTCGGCGCGGTCGGGTGAGGGTGCGCCGGAGCGGCCGAGGAGGACGTCGGTGAGCCGCCAGTCGTTGTGCGGGGCCAGGGCGCGTTCGCAGTCGGCGATGCGCGCGGCGAACACGGGGGACTCGGTGAGCAGGGTGCGGGCCATGCCCTCCCACTGGGAGCCCTGACCAGGGTAGACGAACACGGTCCGGCCCTCGTGGGCGCGACCGCGCGCGATGCCGGGCTCTCGGACGGCACCGGCGGCGAGGGCGTCCAGGCGGGCCAGCAGGGTGGCGCGGTCGGCGCCGACGACGGCCGCCCGGTGGGTGAACGGGGTGCGGGCCGTGGCCAGGGTCGCGCCGACGTCGACCGGGTCGAGGTCGGGATCGGCGGCGACCCGGTCGCGCAGGCGCCGGATCTGGTCGGCCAGGGCGTCGGGACCGTGTCCGGACAGTACCCACGGCACGGGGACGGGCGGGCCGGCGGGGGTGAGCGCGGTGCGTTCCCGGGCGGGGGCCGGCTCGGCTTCGGGGGCCTGTTCGAGGACGACGTGGGCGTTGGTGCCGCTGGCTCCGAACGCGGAGACGCCGGCGCGGCGCGCCCGCCCGGTCTCGGGCCAGGGGCGGGCCTGGAGGATCGGTGCCACCCCTCCCGACGCCCACTCCACGTGCGGGGTGGGCGCGGACACGTGGAGGGTGGGCGGCAGCGTCCCGTGGCGCAGCGCCTGGACGGTCTTGATGACCCCGGCCACCCCGGCGGCCGCGCCGGTGTGGCCGACGTTGGACTTGAGCGAGCCCAGCCACAGGGGATCACCGACGCGGTCGCGACCGTAGACCGCGGAGAGCGCGCCGGCCTCGATGGGGTCTCCCAGGCGGGTGCCGGTGCCGTGCGCCTCGACGGCGTCGACGTCGGCGGGGGTGAGGCGGGCGTCGGCCAGGGCGGCGCGGATGACGCGCTCCTGGGCGGGACCACTGGGGGCGGTGAGTCCGCTGGAGGCGCCGTCCTGGTTGACGGCGACGCCCCGGAGGAGCGCCAGGACGTGGCGGCCGTTGCGTCGGGCGTCGGAGAGGCGTTCCAGGACGATCATGCCCGCCGCCTCTCCCCAGCCGGTGCCGTCGGCGTCGGCGGAGAACGCCTTGCAGCGGCCGTCCGGGGCCAGGACCCCGTGCCCGCCGAAGGACACCCAGGGGGACACGTCGGTGTAGACGCCGACGCCGCCGGCCAGGGCCAGGGACGACTCACCGGCGCGCAGGGAGCGCACGGCCAGGGAGACGGCGGTCAGGGAGGAGGAGCAGGCGGTGTCGACGGTGACGGCGGGGCCCTCCAGGCCCAGGGTGTAGGACACCCGACCGGCGGCGACGGCGGGCATGGCGCCGAGCATCCGGTAGCCGACGAGTTCGGGCGGCGACTCCTGGACGGGCGGTCCGTAGGTCTGCCCGACCGTGCCGACGAACACCCCTGCGGGGGTGGCGCGCAGGGACGCGGGGACGATGCCGGCGTGTTCGAGGGCCTCCCAGGCGGTCTCCAGGACCAGGCGGTGCTGGGGGTCCATGGCCAGTGCCTCGCGGGGGTTGATCCCGAAGAAGGCCGGGTCGAAGTCGCCGGCGTCGGCGATGAAGGAGGCGGAGCGCACGTAGGTGGACCCGGGGTCGTCCGGGTCCGGGGACAGCAACCGGTCCAGGTCCCAGCCGCGGTCCTCGGGGAAGGGACCGAGGGTCTCGCGCCCCTCGATGACCAGGTCCCACAGGCCTTCGGGGTCGGTGATCCCGGGGAAGCGGCAGCCGATGCCGACGATCGCGATCGGTTCGTGGTCGCGTTCCTCCAGCTCGGTGACCCGTGATCTGGCCTGGCGCAGATCGACGGCCATCTTCTTGACCAGTTCGCGGAACTTGTCCTCGTTCGTCGTACGCGTCATGCGTGTGCTCTCACCACCGTGATCGTCGGGCATCCGGGTTCAGGAGATCCCGAACTCCTGGTCGATGAGGGCCAGGAGTTGGTCATCACCGACCCCGTCCAGGTCGGGGCCGTCCGGGTCGGGTACGGCGTCGACGCGGCGCAGCAGGCCGCGCAGTCGGTCGGACAGCTCCCGACGGACGTCGTCGGGGACCGACCCGTCGGTCTCGGCGGCGGACACCGCGCTCTCCAGCCGGGCCAGTTCGCCCAGGAGCGGAGTCGGGGCGTCCCGATCGTCGAGCAGTCCGGCCAGGTGATCGGCCAGGGCGGCGGGGGTGGACCGGTCCAGGACCACCGTCACCGGCAGGTTCAGTCCGGTGCGCTCGATGAGCCTGTCGCGCAGGCGGACCGCGCCCAGGGAGGTGCCGCCCGCGTCGAGGAAACCGCGCAGCGGTTCGACCGCGTCGGGCCCCTCGTGGCCCAGGATCGCGGCGGTCTCCACCCGGACCAGGTCCAGGACGGCGCGGGTGCGTTCGGCCGGGGTCGTCCCCTCGGGCGGGGTCCAGGTCCCCTCGGCGGCCTCCGGTCCGGGGCCCGCCACCGACACGGGCGCGGCGGTGGTCGCGGCGGCCGGGTCACGCCAGTAACGGCGGCGCTGGAAGGCGTAGGTGGGCAGGTCCACGAGGCGCGCGCCCTCGCCGAACACGGTGGCCCAATCGGGTGCGACACCGTGCGCGAACGCTTCGGCCAGGGCGATCCGGAACCGGTCGGGACCGCCCTCGTCCCGGCGCAGGGTGGACACGACGGCGGCGTCGCGGACCCCCTCGGCCTCGGCCGTCTCCACCAGGGCGGGACCGAGCAGCGGGTGCGGTCCGATCTCG
This sequence comes from Nocardiopsis sp. N85, assembly GCF_028882275.1. Classification (GTDB taxonomy): domain Bacteria; phylum Actinomycetota; class Actinomycetes; order Streptosporangiales; family Streptosporangiaceae; genus Nocardiopsis; species Nocardiopsis lambiniae. The sequence continues at coordinate 113,158 of NZ_JARBUT010000001.1, read as the reverse complement.
ATGAACAGGTCGTGTCCGGTGGCGACGAGGGCCTTGGCGGTGTCGTGGAAGCGGACGGGTTCGGCGAGGTTGCGGTACCAGTAGCGGGCGTCCAGCTCCCCCTCCCCCACCGGGGCGCCCGTGAGGCAGGAGTGGAAGGGGATCTCACCGGCGCGGGAGACGATCCCGGCCAGATCCGCGTGGACGCGCTCGCGCAGGCGGGCCACGTGGGGGGTGTGCGAGGCGTAGTCCACGGCGATGCGACGGACCCGCACGCCCCCCTCGTCGTACTCCTTGAGCAGGCGGGCGACGTCCTCGGGTTCGCCGGCGACGACGGTGGAGGTGGGACCGTTGACCACGGCGATGTGCAGGTCGGCGTCGCGTCCGGCCAGGTCGGCGCGGACCCGCTCCTCCGGCAGGGCCACCGAGCCCATCGCCCCGGTCCCCGACAGCTCCAGGACGGCGCGGCTGCGCAGCGCCACCACGGCGGCGGCGTCCTCCAAGGACAGCAGGCCGGCCGCGCAGGCGGCGGCGACCTCGCCCTGGGAGTGGCCGACGACGGCGTCGGGGCGGACGCCGTGGGCGCGCCACATCTCGGCCAGGGCGACCATGACCGCCCACAGCACCGGTTGGACGACGTCGACCCGTTCCAGGGAGGGCGCGCCGGGGTCGCGGCGCAGCACGGCGGTCAGCGACCAGTCGGTGTGGGGCGCCAGGGCGCGTTCGCAGTCGGCGATGGTCCCGGCGAACACCGGGGATCCGGTGAGCAGGTCCACGGCCATGTCGGCCCATTGCCCGCCCTGACCGGGGAACACCCAGACGACACGGCGGTCGGCGCGGGCCCGACCGGTCACGACGCCGGGGTCGGGTCGGCGCTCCGCCAGGGCGGACAGCGACGCCGTCAGGGCGTCGCGGTCGGGGCCGACGACGACGGCGCGGTGGTCGAAGGCGGTGCGCGAGGTCGCCAGGCTCCAGCCGACGTCGACCGGGTCCGGGGCGGGGTCGTCGGCGACCCGGTCGCGCAACCGGGCGGCCTGTGCGGCGAGTGCGGCGGGGCCACGGGCCGACAGCGGCCACAGGATCGGACCGGGATCGGCGTCCCGGCCCGGGGCCGGCGCGTCCTCCGTCTCCGGGGCCTGCTCGACGACGAGGTGGGCGTTGGTGCCGCTCATGCCGAACGAGGACACGGCGGCGCGACGCGGAGCCCCGGTGGCGGGCCAGGACCGGGCCCAGTCCACCAGGCGGACGGTGCCCTCGGACCAGTCGACGTGCGGGGTGGGCTCGTCCGCGTGCAGGGTGCGCGGCAGCACCCCGTGCTTCAGGGTCAGGACCAGTTTGATCAGGCCGGAGATGCCGGCGGCGGCCTGGGCGTGACCGAGATTGGACTTGAGGGAGCCGAGCCACAGAGGCCGGTCGGGGGTGCGCGCGCGGCCGTAGGCGGAGATGAGGGCCTGCGCTTCGATGGGATCGCCGAGAGTGGTGCCGGTGCCGTGCGCCTCGACGAGGTCGACGTCGGCGGGGGTGAGGCGGGCGTCGGCCAGGGCGGCGCGGATGACGCGCTCCTGGGAGGGGCCGTTGGGGGCGGTGAGACCGTTGGAGGCGCCGTCCTGGTTGACGGCGCTGCCCCGGATCACCGCGAGCACGGGGTGACCGGACCGGCGTGCGTCGGAGAGCCGTTCCAGGACGACCATCCCGGCCCCCTCGGAGAAACCGGCGCCGTCGGCCCCGGCACCGAACGCCTTGCAGCGACCGTCGGGGGCCAGCCCGCGCAGGTGGGTGAACTCGGTGAGGATGCCGGGCCGGGCCATGACGGTGGCCCCTCCCGCGAGCGCGAGGGAGCACTCGCCCGCACGCAGCGCCTTCACCGCCAGGTGCACGGCCACCAGGGACGAGGAGCAGGCGGTGTCGATCGTGATCGCCGGGCCGGTCAGGCCGAGGGTGTAGGACAACCGCCCGGAGGCGACGCTGGCGGTGGTGCCGCTGACCGCGAACCCGTCGCCGGGGGCCTCGGACAGGGAGGGTCCGTACTCCTGGGCGATGGCGCCGACGTAGACGCCCGTGTCCGTACCGGCGAGGGAGGTCGGGGGGATCCCGGAGCGCTCCAGGGACTCCCACGCCACTTCGAGCAGCAGGCGCTGCTGCGGTTCCATCGCCTCGGCCTCACGAGGGGAGATCCCGAAGAAGGCCGGGTCGAAGGCGGCGGCGTCCGTCAGGAACGCGCCCCGGGACATGGCCGACCGGGGCCCGTCGGTGTCCCCGCCGAGCAGGGCGTCCAGGTCCCAGCCGCGGTCGGCGGGCAGGGGGCCCGTCACCTCGTCACCGCGTTCGAGCAACCCCCACAGGGCGCCGGGGGTGTCGATGCCGCCGGGCAGCCGGCAGCCCAGTCCGACGACGGCGATGGGTTCGGGCGCCCGGTCGAGCCGTTCCTGGAGGCGTTCGTTCTTCTTCAGCGCCGAGCGAAGGGCCGTGACGAGTTTGGCGGTCTGGTCGCTATCGGTGGCCATCAACGGTCTCCTGTTCGCCTTCGATGAGGGAGTCGTCGTCCTCGCCCAAGGCGAGGTCCAAGAGCCCTTCCACGTCCATGTCGTCGATGCGGCTGTCCTCAAGGGGTTCGTCGGTGTCGGGCACGGGATCCTGCGCGGGGTCGGCCGGTGTCTCGGGGAAGAGCGCGTCGGCGACGTACCGGGCCAGGGCTCGGGGGGTGGGGTGGTCGAACACGACGGTGGCGGGCAACCGCAGACCGCAGGCGGCCCCCAGACGGTTGCGCAGCTCCACCCCGGTCAGGGAGTCCAGGCCCAGTTCCTTGAAGGGCCGGTCGGCGGGCACCTCGGCCGCGTCCTCGACCTCCCGGCCCAGGACGACGGCGGTGTGCTCGCGCACCGCCGAGACGAGCGCCCGTTCGCGTTCGGCGTCGGGGAGCCCGGCCAGGCGGGTCGCCGACAGCGGCGGGGCGGTGGTCTCCTCCTCGGGCGCCCCCTCCTCACGGGGGCCGATCAGTTCGCTCAGGATCGGCAGGTCGGGAGCGTGGGCGAGGTTGAGCAGGGCCGGGGCGAGCGCGGCCCGGTCCAGGTAGAGGGCGGCGTCCATCCGGGCCAGGGCGCGGTCGGTGGCCATGGGCAGCAGACCTCCCCGCCCCAGGGCGTCCAGGTCGCCGTCGCCGAGGTGGCCGGTCATCCCGCTGGCCTCGCCCCACAGCCCCCAGGCCAGGGACAGGGCGGGCAGGCCTCGCTGGTGGCGGTGGTGGGCGAGCGCGTCGCAGAACACGTTGGCCGCCGCGTAGTTGGCCTGCCCCGGGGAGCCCAGGGTCCCGGTGATCGACGAGAACAACAGGAACGCGCCCAGGTCGAGGCCGACGGTGAGCTCGTGCAGGTTCCAGGCGGCGTCGACCTTGGGCCGCAGGACCGTCTCGATCTTGTCGGCGTCCAGGGAGAGCACGGTCGCGTCGTCCAGGACGCCGGCGGTGTGCACGACGGCGCCGAGCGGCCGGTCCAACGATCCGAGCAGCCGGGCCAGGGAGGCGCGGTCGGCGACGTCGCAGGCGTGGACCTCGACCCGGGCGCCCAGGGCCCGCAGTTCCTCGGTGCGGCCGTCCTGGCCCTCGGATCCGGCGCCGCCACGGCTGACCAGGACCAGGTCGCGGACCCCGTACCAGGTGGCCAGGTGGCGGGCCACCCGATGGCCGAGGGTGCCGGTGCCGCCGGTGATGAGGACCGCGGCGCCCTCGGGGAAGGGGGCGGGCACGCGCAGCACGGTCTTGCCGATGGTCTCACCGCGCTGAAGGGAGCGGAACGCGTCGCGGACGTCGCGGATGTCGTGCGCGGTGATCGGCAGGGGCCGCAGGGACCCGGAGGCGAACAGCTCCATGATCCGTTCGAGCATCTGCCCGATCCGTTCGGGGGCCACCTCGGGCAGGACGAACGACTGGTAGCCGCGGCCGGGGTGGGCGGCGGCGACGTCCGCCTCGTCACGGACGTCCGTGCGGCCCATCTCCACGAACCGACCGCCCACGCCCGCACCGCCGCCGGGGGCGCGCAGCAGGCGCAGCGAGGCGTCGACGAACTCGCCGCTCAGGGAGTTGAGGACGACGTCGAAGCCGCGGCCGCCGTTGGCGGCGCGCAGGGACGTCTCGAAGTCCAGGTCGCGGGAGGAGGACAGGTGCTCTCCGGGGACCCCGTACTCGACGGCGACCTTCCACTTGTGCGGGCTGGCGGTACCGAACACCTTGGCGCCCATGTGGCGGGCGAGCTGGACGGCGGCCAGCCCCACGCCGCCGGCGGCGGCGTGGATCAGGACGCTCTCCCCCGGCCGGACCGCCGCCACGTCCACCAGGGCGTGATAGGCGGTGAGGAAGACGACGGGGACGGCGGCCGCCTCCTCGAAGGTCCACCCCTCGGGGATGCGGGCGACACGTCTGCGGTCGGCGACGGCCACGGGGCCGAAGGCCGACCCGAACATGCCGGCGACCCGGTCTCCGGGGACCAGGTCGGTGACCCCGGGGCCGACGTCGAGGACGGTCCCGGCGCCCTCCAGACCGATGCCGTGCTCGTCGGGGATCATGCCGAGGGTGACCACCACGTCGCGGAAGTTGACCCCGGCGGCGCGGACGGCGATCCGGACCTGGTGCTCGCCCAGCGGTGAGGCGGCCTCGGGTGCGGGCAGAGGGGTCAGCGCGTCCAGGGAGCCCGGGGCGGTCACGGAGAGCCGCCACAGCGGGCCGGGCGGAACGAGGGCGCCCTCGTCGACGGCGGGTACCAGGCGGGGCACCAGGACCCGGCCCGATCGCAGCGCCACCTGGGGTTCGCCCAGTTCGGCGACGCGGGACAGTACCCGGTGGGAGTCCTCCGACCCGTCGGAGTCCACGATCACGAGCCGGTCCGGGTGCTCGCGCTGGGCCGAGCGCAACAGGCCCCACACGGAGGAGGCGGCCAGTCCGCCGAGGCGGTCGGCGGGGTGGGTGACCACCGACCGCCAGGTGACCAGGACCAGGCGGGCGCGGGCGGTCCGCTCGTCCGACAGCCAGGTGCGGATCGAGGTCAGGGCCGAGTCGAGGCCGGCGCGCACGGCGGCGGGCACCGACCCGTGATCCGCGTAGACGGCGCGGGCGGGGAGTTCGGCGTAGACGACGTCGGGCACCGGGCCGTCGACGGCCGGCCCGTCCAGGGACGGCAGGTCCGTGGGGACCGCGCCGTCCATGCCGGGGCCGTCGATCTCCTGCCAGCGCACCCGGTACAGGTCCGGTTCCTCGTCGGGCGCGGACGGCAGGGCCGCGGGGTCGACGGGGCGCAGGACCAGTTCGTCGACGGCCAGTACCGGGGCTCCGGTGTCGTCGGCGGCCGTGAGCCGGTAACGGTCGCCGTCGACGTGTTCCAGGAGGGTGCGCAGTACGCGGGGCGGCCGGGCGGGCGCGGCGGAGCGGACCCCGCTCCACGCGAACGGGACCAGGGGGGCTCCGCCGTGGGAGCCGTGGAGCAGCACCGCGTGCAGGGCGGCGTCGAGCAGGGCGGGATGCGGGCCGGTGAAGGGCCCGGGGGCACTCCCTTCGGGCAGGGCGGTCTCGGCGAGCAGCGACCCGTCGACCCTGCGCCACACCCGGCGCAGACCCCGGAAGACCGGCCCGTAGGCGTACCCGCGACGCAGCAGTCCGGCGTAGGCCTCCCGTTCCTCGAATCCGGCGTCCACGACGCCCTCCCCCGGCCAGTCCGTCGGCACCGTCCGGGAAATCTCCTCCTCCGGTGAACCGGGAACCCCCGGGGGGGCGATGGACGTATCGGGGGAGTCCGCGGTGAGGACCCCTGAGGCGTGACGGACCCAGACGCCCCCGGCGGGCCGGGCGTGGATCGTGAGAGACCGGTGGCCGTCGGCGTCCGGGGCCCGGACCGTGACCTGGAGGTCCACCGCACCGCCGCGCGAGAGCAGGACCGGGCTCTCCAGGGTGAGGTCGGCGACCCGGGGGACGCCGCTGCGGGCGCCGGCGTGCAGGGCCGCCTCCACCAGGGCGGTGCCGGGCAGCAGCGCGCGGCCGAGCAGCCGGTGGTCGGCGGTCCAGGCCGGGGCGTCGAGACCGACGGTGCCGGTGAACACGGTGTCGCCGCCGACCAGCTCCAGCCCTTCGCCCAGGAGCGGGGACGCGGCCGAGGCGGGCGCGGCGGCCGGTTCCACCCAGTGGCGGCGCCGTTGGAAGGGCAGGTCCGGCAGGTGCACCGGGGCGCCCTCGTCGGCGACGCCCTCCAGGATCAGGTGGGCGTTGGTACCGCTGATACCGAACGAGGACACCGCGGCGCGGCGGGGCCGTCCGGTGTCGGGCCAGGGTTCGTTGTCGGTGAGCAGCCGCACCCCGCTCCCCTCCCACTCCACGCGCGGGGTGGGTTCGTCCACGTGCAGGGTGCGGGGCAGCCGGCCGTGGCGCAGCGCCTGGACGGTCTTGATCACACCGGCCACGCCGGCGGCGGCCTGGGCGTGACCGATGTTGGACTTGAGCGATCCCAGGCGCAGCGGTTCGTCCCGGTCGGCGCCGTAGACGGAGATGAGCGCGTTCGCCTCGATCGGATCGCCCAGACGGGTGCCGGTGCCGTGCGCCTCCACGACGTCCACCTCGCCCGGTTCGAGTCCGGCCGTGGCCAGGGCCTGCCGGAGGACCCCTTCCTGGGCGACGGGGTTGGGGGCGGTGAGGCCGTTGGAGGCACCGTCGGAGTTGATCGCGCCGCCCCGGATCAGTGCCAGGACGGGACGCCCGGCGCGGCGGGCGGAGGACAGGCGTTCCAGGACGATCACGCCGACGCCCTCGGACCAGGCGGTGCCGTCGGCGTCGGCGCCGAAGGCGCGGCAGCGGCCGTCGGCGGCCAGCCCGCGCTGGGCGGAGAACTCCAGGAACATGCCCGGGGTGGACATCACGGTGACACCGCCGGCCAACGCCATCGCGCACTCGTTCCGACGCAGCGCCCCGGCGGCCTGGTGGATCGCCACCAGGGAGGAGGAGCAGGCGGTGTCCACGGTCAGCGCCGGCCCGTGCAGGCCCAGCACGTAGGCGATCCGGCCCGAGGCGACACCGGCGGTGGAACCGGTGAGACGGTACCCGCCGTCGCCGACGCGGGCCGGGTCGGCGAGCCTGGGCCCGTAGTCGGAGGCCATCGCGCCGACGAACACGCCCACGGAGGAGCCGCGCAGCTCGTCGACGGTGAGGCCGGCCCGGTGGACCGCCTCCCAGGAGGTCTCCAGCAACAGTCGCTGTTGGGGGTCCATCGCGTCGGCCTCGCGACGGGAGATCCCGAAGAAGTCCGCGTCGAACAGGTCGGCGTCGTAGAGGAACCCGCCTCGCCGGGTGTAGGTGCGGCCGGGCGTACCGGGTTCGGGGTGATAGAGCGCGTCCGTGTCCCAGAAGCGGTTGTCGGGGAAGTCGCCGATGGCGTCCGCGCCCTCCTCGACCAGGCGCCACAGCTCCTCGGGGGAGGTCGCCCCACCGGGCAGCCGGCAGGCCATCGCGGTGATGGCGATCGGATCGTCCTCGGCCGCGGCCGCGGGGGCCGCCGGTGGGGCCGCGACCGGTTCCGGGGTGGCCCGGGGGACGGCGGCCGCCGTGGCGCCCCCGCCCAGGGTGACCTCGTCGTCGCCCAGCTCCTCGGCGAGGAACCGGGCCAGATCCGCGGGTGTGGGCCGCTCGAACAGTGCGGTGTCGCCGAGGCGGACCCCCGTGGCGCGCTCCAGGGCGTCGCGCAGCTCCAGCATCATGATCGAGTCGAAGCCCAGGTCGCGGAAGGCGCGCTGTTCCTCGCCGGGCGCCAGGGACCCCCGGGACAGCACCCGGGCGGCCTTCTCGCACACCAGCTCCAGTACCGAGGCGGTGCGCCCGGGCATCGCCTCCGCCTCCTCGGGGACGGCCGACCAGTCGACGGTCGTCCCGGTGCGCGCGCCGGTGGCGTTCCCGGGCCAGAACCGGCGACGCTGGAACCGGTAGGAGGGCAGGTCGGTGCGGCGCGCCCCGGTGCCCTCGAACAGTCGCGGCCAGTCGACGTCCACCCCGGCGGTGAAGGCGCGGGCCGCCGAGTTCAGCAACTGCGTCTGGTCGCCCTCGCCCCGTCGCAGGGTCTTGAGGACGTGCCCGGACACCCCGGCCCGGTCCAGCGAACCCCGTAGGCCGTGTGCGAGCACCGGGTGCGGACCGACCTCCAGGAACACCCGGTGACCGTCGCCGACCAGGGCGTCGACGGCGTCGGAGAACCGCACCGGGTTGCGCAGACCCGCGTACCAGTAGTCGGCGTCCAACGGCAGGTCGCCGAGTTCCGCGCCGGTCAGGGTGGAGTAGAAGGGGACCTCGGGGGCGCACCACCGCACCCGGCCCAGGTACTCGGCGACGCGGTCGCGGATGAGTTCCACGTGCGGGGAGTGCGAGGCGTAGTCCACGTCGACGAGGGCGGCGTGCACGCCCCGCTCCACGCAGTGTTCGACCGCTTCGCGCACCGCGCGCGGGGCACCCGACACCACCACGGAGGCGGGTCCGTTGATCACGGCGACGTGCAGGTCGGGCAGGGTACGGGCGAGTTCCTCGGCCTCCTCCACCGGAAGGCCCAGCGAGGCCATGCCGCCGCTGCCGGCGAGCCCGGTCAGCGCCTGGCTGCGCAGCGCCACGATCCGGGCGGCCTCCTCCAACGGCAGGGCGCCGGCCACGCACGCCGCGGCCAGTTCGCCCTGGGAGTGGCCGATGACGGCGGCGGGGCGCACCCCCAGGGTCTCCCACACCCTGGCGAGGGAGACCATGACCGCCCACAGGACCGGTTGGATCACGTCGACCCGGGCCTGGGAGCCGGTCACCGGGGGCGCCTGCGGTTCGCCGCGCAGCACCGAGGACAGGGACCAGTCGACGTAGGGTCCCAGGGCGCGTTCGCACTCGCGGACCCGGGCGGCGAACGCCTCGGCCAGGACGCCGTCGGCGTTCAGCAGGTCGCGGCCCATGCCGATCCACTGTCCGCCCTGCCCGGGGAAGACCAGGACCGGCCCGGGGTCGCCGACGGAGGCGACGCCCTCGGGGCGCACCGACTCCAGTTCCCGGGTGCCGCCGTCGCCGGGGGCGAAGACCACCGCGCGGTGTTCGAACACGTCGCGGGTGGTGGCCAGGGAGAAGCCGATGTCGTGGGCCTTGAGACCGGGATGGGCGGACACGTGCGCGTGCAGGGCGGAGGCCTGGGCGCGCAGTGCCTGCTCCGAGCGGGCCGACAGCACCCACGGCACGGGGTCCAGGGTGCGGGTGATCGGCCCCTCGCCGGCGGACCGGTCGGCGGGAGCGGGCCCCAGGACGAGGTGGCAGTTGGTGCCGCCCATGCCGAAGGAGGACACCCCGGCCATCGGCGCGTGGCCGGGCCAGGGCTCGCGTCGGGTCTGCACGGTCAGCCCCAGGACGTCCAGGTCGATGCCGGGCGCGGGCTCGGTGAAGTTCAGGGTGGGCGGGATCTGTTGGTGTTCCAGGGCGAGCACGGTCTTGACCAGGCCGACGATCCCCGCGGCGCCCTCCAGGTGCCCCACGTTGGTCTTGACCGACCCGACCCGCAGCGGTTCCCCCCGGCCGGCCGAGAAGACCTCGCCGAGCGCGGCGGCCTCCACCGGGTCGCCGGTGGGGGTGCCGGTGCCGTGCAGCTCGACGTAGCCGATGCGGTCCGAGCCCTTGCCCGCGTCGGCGTGGGCGGCACGGATGACCTCGGCCTGCCCCCGCACGGTGGGCCTGGTGAGGAAGGAGTCGCCGCCGACGTGGTTGACCGCGCCGCCGTGCACGACGGCGTGGATCCGGTCCCCGTCGGCCAGGGCACGGCCGAGCGGTTTGAGGACGACGACGGCACCGCCCTCGCCGCGCACGTACCCGTTGGCCCCGGCGTCGAGGGGGCGGATCCGGGCGTCGGGGGACAGTCCGCCGAAGCGGACGATCTGTTCGGTGCTCTCGGGGACGAGGATGAGGTTGACGCCGCCGGCCAGGGCGATCTCGCTCTCGCCCCGGCGCAGGCTCTCCATCGCCAGGTGCACGCCGACCAGGGCGGAGGACTGGCCGGAGTCCACGGTGAGGCTGGGGCCGCGCACTCCGAGGAAATGGGACATCCGGTTCGCGATCATGCCGCGGTGGGTGCCGGTGAGGGTGTGGTGGGTGATCGCCCCGGGGCCGCCCCGGTCGTGCAGGAGCGCGTAGTCGGAGCCGATGGCCGCGACGAACACGCCGACGCGGGCGTCGCGCAGGGAGCCGGGGGCCGTGCGGGAGTTCTCGATCGCCTCGCGGCCCAGTTCGAGCATGAGCCGCTGTTGCGGGTCCATGGCCAGCGCCTCGCGCGGGGAGATCCCGAAGAAGTCGGCGTCGAAGTACTCGGCGTCGTGGAGGTAGCCGCCCCAGTGGGGGCCGCGCTCGGGCGATCCGCCGCCGAGGCGTTCGGGCGGGGCGGCGATGGCCTCGCGCCCCTCGCCGAGCAGACGCCAGAAGGCCTCGGGGGTGCCGGCCCCCGGTAGCCGGCAGGAGACGCCGACGATGGCGATGGGGTCCCAGGTGCCGGGGGCAGGGTCTCCGGTCGGTCCGCCGTTCATCGTTGCCCTTCCCTTTCGACTGCCCTCGCCTGACCCGAGCACGCTCCCGTTCCGGGACGCTGCCCGTGCAGGTGCACGAGAACGCCGTTTCGGGCGTGATGAAATTCGGACACTGGGCAACTCCGGAACCCACAATCTCAGAGATTCACGGCAACTAACCCACGGAACGGCATTCGGGGTCAAACAGGAACCAACCTGAAGGAGGGTAACGCTTGCTCGCAAGCGCTGACAACAGTGGGGTCTTTTTCGGACAGAGGATTGATCCTGGTCCGTACGCAGTTAATGGGAGCGCAACAGTTTACGGACGTAAGAGAAACCGAAAAGGTGGGGTTTTCGGGCAAGAGAAGAGCCCGGTGCCCTCCGGGCGCCGGGCTCTTCCCGGTTCCGATCAACCGCCGTTTCGGGCCTGCACCTCGGAGATGTAGCGCTGGGCGATCTCGGGGTCGAACATCCAGGTCTTGTAGTCGGACGGGGAGTCCCAGCCCTGGATCCAGCGGTCGGCCACCTCTTCGTACTGCACCGCCGCGCCGAGCATGTTCATGATGTGGTCGGGCAGCGACTGCTCGACCATGGTGGAGGCGAACTCCGCCCAGGCCTGATTGTCCTGTCCGAATTCCCAAAAACGGTCGAACACTCGGACCATGAAGTCCTCATCGAACGGCTTGTCCCCGTGCTCGACGATTCCCTCCAGGTAGGCCTGGGCGCAGCGGGTGGAGTTGTTCCAGCTCTGTCCCACGAACGGGTCCATGGTGACCACCACGTCGGCCATGCCGATGGCGAGCCCGCCGGAGGGGAGCCGGCCCACCGGGTTGCGCACCTGCGGCGTCAGATCCTCGACGATGGTGCTGCGCCCGTCCACCAGTACCGCGTCCTTGGACCGTTCGAAGAACTCCGGCGCGTACTTGCGCATCAGGTCCTTCATTCGACGCAGCTGCTCCTCCGGCCCCGGGCGGTCCGGCCAGGCGTCCATCGGGCCGCCCTTCTTGTCCACCAGGAGCAGGTTGTGGGCGGGCCCCTCCTGGGTGAGGATCGGAACGAGCATGATGTTGCCCGCCTCCTCCGTCACCCCGAACCAGCCGATGTTCTCCGATTCGCCCGGACTGGGCGGCCACAGGTCGTAGACGTAGGCCTGGGCCAGGGCCCGGGGGCGGGTCCCGCTGAACCGGCTGGTGTCGTGGTCGAAGAGCTGGCCCAGCTCTCCGTGGCCGACCGCGACGATGATCAGCTCGAACATGCGGGAGAAGTAGTCGAGGTCGGTCACGGTGACCCCGTGGATCACCACCTTCCCGCCACGATCCTCGAAGAACTCCAGCCAGTCGGCCATCTTCACCCGACGGTCGACCGCCACCGTGTAACCGTTCCCGGGGTGGGAGCGGCCCCTGATGGCCGTGACCGGCTTCCCTTCGCGGAAGACGGCCAGCTTCTGTTCGCGGATCTGCGGGGAGAGCGCGCTCCAGAAGTCGAGGTCGAACTTGCGCTCGTACTCCAGGGCGGTGGGAAAGGTGAACTGGGAGATCGAGGGCCGGCCGGTCCGGATCTCCAGCGAGGACTGCCCCGTGATCACCGTGACGTCGTAGCCTTGGGTCAGGAGCCCGTGGGCCAGGTGCAGCCCGGCGTGGCCCGCGCCGACGATGAGGATCTTGCGCATGTGTGGCTTACTTTCCTGGGGAATCTACGGGACGACCGGGGGGAGCGTGCCGGGGGCGACCTCCCCGCCCGTCAGGCGACGGGCTCGCTGGCGCGGTTGTGCTCCAGGGCGTACCTGAGGAGGGTCTTGAGGACCTCTCCCCCGGAGAGCCGCTGGCGGGCGTCGAAGTCGATGATGGGGACCTCCGGGCTGACCTCCAAGGCCTCGCGTACCTGTTCGGCCGTGTAGTCCAACTGCCCTTCGAACCGGTTCAGCGCCACGATGTAGGGAATGCGCTTGTTCGTCTCGAAGTAGTCGACGGCGTCGAAGGAGTCCGCCAGACGACGGCAGTCGACCACGACGACGGCGCCCACGGCACCCCTGACGAGATCGTCCCACATGAACCAGAACCTCGCCTGGCCCGGTGTACCGAACATGTACATGACGAGTTCGTCGTCGATGGTGATCCGGCCGAAATCCATCGCGACGGTGGTCGTCGTCTTGTCGGGGGTGATCGAGGTGTCGTCGTGACCGATGCTCGCCTCGGTCATGATCGCCTCGGTGGTGACGGGCGGGATCTCCGAGACCGAGCGCACCAACGTCGTCTTGCCGGCACCGAAGCCGCCGGCGATGACGATCTTGCTCGACATCTTCTTGCGATTGGACCGCTTGTCACTGGAAAAGTCGTTCGAGACCACGAAGAGCCCTCTCCAGAACCTGGTTTTCCGATGGACTGCTGCCGGTGATGGTCGGGTGGATGTACACCAGGTCCTGTTCCGCCAGGTCACTGACCAGGACCTGGGTGACGCCCAGGGGGATGTTCAACTCGGCCGAGACCTCGGCCAACGACCGGGTCTCCCGGCACAGCTTGTAAATACTGATCGACTCCGGCATGAGGGTGCCAGGAGGTTCCTGCCCGGGCTCGGACGTCGAGACCAGGGTCTGCACCATCAGCGGATGCCGTGACCGCGTCCGCCCACCGGTGAAGGTGAACGGGCGAACGCGGTTGCTCCTTCGCCTACGGAAGCTCATTGACGTGGCAACCTCATTCCTGCCGAACCGTAACGGGTCACCGTCGTCAGTTCTGGATGACTTCGCGCAGCTGCGAGCGCAACTGCGGCGTGAGCACATGGGCGACGTTCTCGACGAGCTTGGCCATCTGGAAGCCCACGAGCTTCAGCTCGCTCCCGGGGGCGGTGAGCACCGCCATGCAGGAACCGTCGCTGATCGCCATGATGAACAGGTGTCCGTGGTTGAAGCGGACGAGCAGTTGCTCGCACTCACCGCGCTGGAACAGGCTCGCCCCGCCCACGGCCAGGCTGTGCAGGCCACTGGCGATGGCGGCGAGCTGCTCGGCGTGCTCCTCGGGGAAGTCGCTGGAGTGGGTCAGCACCAGGCCGTCGGAGGAGACCACGACGGCATGCTCGACACCGCGCACGTCCCGCACGAACCGGTCGATGAGCCACGAGAAGTTCTCAACACTGTCGTTCACGGATTCAGTCATGCTCTACCTGCCTCGGCCGAGTGTCATAGGGGTTCGGGGGAATGTGCGCGCGCACTCCGGGTGCGCGCGCCGGGGGGTACGGCCGCTCATTCCTCGGCCTTCCCACCCGCGTCGTCCGTGGTGCCGTCGAGATCCTCGCCCTCCAAGGCCGCACGCTCGCCTTCGAGGAAGTCGCCCAGCTCGTCCCGGATCTGTTCGGCCCGGGCCTCTCCGGTGAGCTTGGGCGGTGTGTTCTCGCGCGCCTTGGAGGCGGCACCGCCGGGTTCGGGGCGCGGCATCATCCGCAGCGGCGAACCGTGCGGGGTGGCGCTGCGCCGGGGCAACCCGGCCGAGGTGATGGAGGAGGCGGCACCGGAAGGGGCGGACCCACCGGTCGGCTTGCCGTTGGGGGGCGCGGTGGTCGGCGCCGCGGACGCCGACCGCGTGGCGGAGGCGGTGCTCGTGGGGATCGTCGAGGTGCGCGACTGGCCCGGGGTACGCGGCGTGGCCACGCGCAACAGCTCCTTGGGGACGATCGCGTAGGCGCTGACCCCTCGGAAGGCACGGGACTCCAGCTTGGCCTCAAGGCCGTGCTTCTTGGCGATGCGGCTGGCCACGTAGAGGCCCATGTGCCGGGGCACCTCCTCGTCGAGCACGGGGTCGCCGGACAGACGCTCGTTGAGTTCGGCGAGCTGCCGGTCCGGGATGCCCACGCCCTCGTCCTCGACGACGATCATCAGACGGCCGTCGTCCATCTCCTGGCCGCTGATGACGACCTGGGAGTGCTCGGGCGAGTTGGCGGTGGCGTTGTCGAGGAGTTCGGCCAGCAGGTGGCTGATGTCGTCGGCCGCCATACCGGTGATGGAGGTCTGCGGCAGCTTGCCCAGCATGACCCGGGGATAGTCCTTGATCTCGGACATGGCGGCGCGGGCCACGTCGAGCAGGGGGACGATCTCGTCGTGGGCGTCGGACTCGCCGCCGTCGTGTCCGGTGAGCACCAGGAAGTTCTCCCCGTTGCGCCGCATCCGGGTCGCGAAGTTGTCGATCTGGAAGAGCTTGTCGAGCAGGTCGGGGTCCTGGGCGTCGGCCTCCAGTTCCTCGACCATCTCCAGGAGCGCGTCGACGAGGGACAGGTCGCGCATGGCCAGACCCGCGAGGGCCTCGTTGAGCAGCCCCTTGCCGCCCGCCACCGCCGGGGGGACGGGCGAGGGGGCGTCGCCGACCGGCTCTCGGGGCGTCTCCTCGCCGGCCCCGGCCTCGGTGAGGGCCGCCGGGGCGGCCTCCTCGACGACCGCGGCGGTCGTGTCGTCCACCGCGGGTTCCTCGTCGGGGGCCGGCTCCGTCTCCTCGACCGGCTCGGCCCGGGTGAGCGCCTTGTCCTCGCGGTCGCCGCGGATCTCGGTGGCCTGGGTCTGTTCGGCGAACAGGGTGGCCGCGGAGTCGGCGGTGATGACCTGCGGCGGCTGACCGGCGGTGAACACGATGACGTGCTGGACCGGTTGGCCGTAGGGGTTGGCCTGCCCGGGGTAGAACACCGGCTGGCCCTGGACCACGTAACCAGGGGGCTGGAAGGGCGGCGGGTAGACGTTGGGGTAGGCCATCGGGTGCTGGAAGGGCGGCGGGTACACCGGGTAGGGGTAGGCCATCGGCGCCTGGGGGTAGGGGTACTCGCCCTGGGGGTGCGGCGGCTGCGGCGGGGGCCGGTAGGCCTCCGGCCGGGGGGCCCGCGGATCCTGCCCGTAGGGGCCGTGGTCGGGACCGTAGGCGTCGCGGCGGGCGCCGTGGTCGGGACCGTAGGGGTCACGGTGATCCGCGCGGGGCTCGCGCGCCGCGTAGGGCTCCCGGTAGGGGTTGCCCCGGGGGGCGCGGTCGTAGCGGGGTTCCTCGCCGCGGGAGGGATACTCCGCGCGGGGCGCCCGCTCACCGTACCCGGGGTCGTAGGAGGGCTCTCCGCGTGGCGGCGCCTCGGAGGCGTAGCGGTCGGACTCGGCCGGGCCGCGGCGGGCGCGCCAGGACTCCTGGCGGTGCCGTCTGTCGGGGTCGGGGCCCGGTTCGGCCGCCGCGGCGCGGGGCTCGTGGTGCCCGGAACCCCCTTCCGGAAGGCGACCGCGGTGGTCGTCGCCCTGGGGCGACTCCCGGCGGGTGGGCTCGGGCAGCGGGGACTCCGGTACGGAGGACGCGGGGGTGTGTGACACAGGGGCCTCGAATTGCTCCGTGTGAGGGGGCTCGGACGCGGGACCGGTCGCCGAGGGGACCGGCCCCTCGAACGCGAACGGGGTCTGTTGCACCGGGGCCTCCTCCTCGGACGCGGTGTGCTCCGTCGGAGCGGTGACTTCGGGAGTGCGCGGTTCGGGCTCGTCGAGACCGACACCGCGCCATTGACCGACGGGGGTGACATCGGGCGCGACGTCGTCGATCTCGACGCGCCGGACCGTGGTGTAGGGGTTGGGGACACCGGGCCGGGTGGCGGGTCGGTAGCCGTTCTCGGCGGAGCCGGAGAAGGGGCCGACGGGCCGTTCCACCGAGGGGAGGTCCCCGGGCGGGCCGCTCTGGGCGCCACCCGCCTTAGTCTCCCCCGTCACGGGAGAGGACCCGGCGGTGTACCGACCGCCGTCCCGGTCCGCGGTGCGGCCGGGTTCCTGCGAGTGCGGATGCACGGGCTGATGCACGGGATTTCCTTGCTCGGTCTCCATGGAGCGGGTTTCCTGGATCCTGACCATACGGTAGATGGCCCTACGGAAACGCCCCTCTCGCCTGACTGTGGGCTCCTCCTCCGTCGACGCCTTCGGCCCGTCCCCGGGGGACCGGGGGGCGGAGCCGTCTGCCGGCGGTGGCGCCTCTGCCACTGTCTCGTCTCCTTGGCTCGGGTCGGCGGATCGCCCCCACTCGCACGGGACGGGGATGGGAACCCATTCCGGAGACAAGCATCCACGGCCCGCACAATTCCTGCACTTCCACCGGTAATCGTCGTTCGGTTCGCCAGACTAACAAAGGTGGACCGGCTTGGCAGAAGAATCGGAGAAGCACCGGAAAAGGGGCGCGAACATCACTCTTGACCAGGGAGGACGAGAGCGGGCAGAGAGGCGGATCAATGGATGGTTGATATATTTTATTATGTTTTGTCCAGCTAGGGACTTTAGTCGTTTTTCGGTCAGCGGACCCATGGTTCACACGCCGTCTCGGGGCCGCGCCCTTTCGGAGCCTTCCCCACGCCGGGCGTTGACCAGGGCCACCCTGTTCCCCCAGGGGTGAACGTTCTCATAGACCTCCTGATGCGCCTCACCGATCTCGTCGAACTCCACCACCGAGGTCACGCAGGGGTCCAGCAGTCCCCGGTCCACCAGGTCGACAACGGCCCGGCAGTCGGCGGTGGTGGCGAAGTGCGAGCCCTGGAGGCGTTTGAGACGCATCCACAGGAAGCGCAGATCGATATCGGCCCGATACCCCGACGTGGCCCCGCAGGTCACCACCATGCCCTCGTTGTCGCACACGTAGAGGGAGGTCGGTAAGGTGTCCGCCCCGCTGTGCTCGAAGACGATCCGCGGGCCGCGCCGCTCCCCCAGGACCTCCCAGAACCGACGGCCGAAGGCGCGAACGCCCGCGGACCAGGCGGCGTGGGCCTCGGCGTCGCCCTCCTCCGGCATCCGCCCCCAGTGGTCGAACTCCGTGCGCAGCAGGACCCCGACCGCGCCCAGTTCCCGGCACACCCGCGCCTTCTCCTCGGTGGAGACCACCGCCACCGCCCGGCCGCCCGCGTTGCGGACCAGCTGGACGGCGAAGGAGCCCAGGCCCCCGGCCCCGCCCCAGATCAGCACCGGGTCGCCGGGGCGGACCACGTGGGGGTGCCACCCGAAGAGCTGCCGGTGGGCCGTGGCCGCGGCGGCCAGGAACCCCCCGGCCACCTCCCAGGACATGCCCTCGGGCCGGGGGTGGCACTGCACATCGCGCACCAGGCAGAACTGACCGAAGGAGCCGTGGTTGGACTCGTACCCCCAGGCCCGCATGCTCCGCGAGGCGGCCGGGTCCCGGCCGAGCCGGATGTCCTCGGAGCGTTCGTCCCAGTCACCCGGGGAAAGGATCACGTGGTCGCCCACCTCGACCCCGCGCACCCCGTCGCCCACCGCCCAGACGATGCCCGCTCCGTCGGAGCCGCCGATGTGGTGGTCCTCGGTCGCGCCGGCCCTTCGCCGGGCCGCGATGACGTCGGCGGGACTCCCCAGCGAGGCCCAGACGTTGTTGTAGTTGATCCCCGCGGTCATCGTGTAGACGAGCACGTATCCGGCCTCGACCCGCGGCACGGGAACGATCTCACGGGCGAACGCCCCGCGCGGGGGCCCGTAGCGCTCGGCGCGGATCGTCATGGCGTGCATACGGGCGGGCACATGTCCCAAGGGGGGCATGTCGCCGAGGTCGTACAGGTCTGCGGCCATGGGAGGGGGGCCTTCCACATCCGGTACGGGCGCGGGGAGGGAGGGCCGGGGTGGTGGAACGCTCCCGGCATTCCAGGAGACTATCGCCAGAAAACCCCCACCGGGTTCCACTCGTCCACTTTCGTGATCAAGCTCGGGACTTTGGTCCCGGCCCCGCGGACCTCGGGAACGGGGCGGGCCCCGCGTGGGCCCGCCCCGTGACGGCGGTCGAACGGCGCGAGGGTCACTCCCGCCCTCCCGCCGGGTGTGGGCGCCCCGTCACTCCACCGGCTTCAGGTCACCCTGGATCAGCGACAGGATGACGTGGTTGTCCCGGTAGATCTGGTTCTGCGCGGCCGGGTGGCCGTCGTCGAACCTCTCCACACGGACCCCCTCCAGTGCGGGGGCCAGGTACTTGTACGTCCAGATCGGGATGCGCGGCAGCAGCTCGTTGAAGACGATCGACATCGTCTTCAGGGCCTCGATCTGCTCCTCTTCACTGGGAGCGGTCTTGGCGACCTCGACCAGCTTCTCCAGGTCCACCTCGCCCTGGCTCGGGCTGTCGACCTTCAGGTCGAAGTCCTGGCCCGGGTTCTCCTCGGTGCGCGCGTTCTCCACCAGGTAGTTCATCTGGAAGGCGCCCCAGTAACCCGGGATCTCCGGGTTGCCCCAGTGGCGGACGGCGACCTCGAAGTCGCCGGCGGCCCAGATGCCCCACGGGTTGTCGGAGGGGACGTTGGACGCGGTGGTCTTGATGCCGAAGCCGTTCCAGGCCTCCTCGACCTGGGTGGCGGTGAGCTCGAAGTCACCCCAGCCGACCACGCCGATGACCTCGAAGGCCGCCTCCTCACCGTCGGGCAGGAGCCAGACCCCGTCCTCCTTGGTCCATCCGGCGTCCTCCAGCAGCTCGGTCGCCTTGTCGTGGTCCAGGTCGTAGGTCTCGAACCCGGCCAGCTCGTCCGCGCTGAAGATCTGCTCGGCCTGGAGGTCGACCAGACCCGCGTAGTGATCGACGCGGCCGTAGGCGTCGCCGCGCGCGACCTGGCCGATCTGGTCACTGTCGAGCAGGTGGGCCAGCGCCTTGCGGACGCGCACGTCCTTCAGCTCGGGCTTCTTCTTGTAGTTGAACATCAGACCGCAGCCGTCGTAACCGGGGTGCTCGACCGAGCGCAGCCCTTCCACGTTCTGGAACGCCTGCTGGTCGGCGGCGGAGGTGGCCAGGGTGGAGTAGTCGACCTCGCCCTGCTGGATGAGCAGGGAGGCCTGACGGTTGTCGCCCTTGTGGACGACGATCTCGTCGAAGCCGACCTCCGTGCCCTGGTAGCCCTCCTCGTTGCGGACCAGGGTGATGCGCGCGTCGGCGAGCTGGCCCGGGTCGAACTTGTACGGACCGCTACAGATGATCTCGTCGGGGTCGAACGCGATGAACTCGGCGTTGAACTCGTTGTGCTCGTCATCGCCCTGGCGGACCCCGCCGCCGAACATCTCGATGGCGCGTTCGCCGAAGTCCCCGTAGGTGGACTTGGAGAAGATGCGGTGCTTGAGGATCCGCAGTTCGATGCCGGGGAACGGAGCGTCGAAGCGGGCCCGGACGCTGAGGTCGTCCAGCTTCTCCAGCTCGGTGATCTGCGGGAAGCCGACGGACCAGGACGGGGCCTCCAGGGCGCGGATGGCGTAGTTCTGGTGGAGGTCGTCGGCGTTCAGGTCGGTGCCGTCGCTCCACTTCAGGCCCGGTCGCAGACTGACGATGAGGTCGTCGCCCTCCCACGTGCTGCTCTCCACGAGCAGGTAGTCCCATTCGTGGGTCGCCCAGTTGTAGAACGCGCTCGACGTCAGGAACAGGTCGACGTAGACCGAGTTGGTCAGCAGCGCCCCGTCCTCCACGGCGACGTTCCGGGTCTGGGCGTCCAGGTCGAAGTCGTAGACACCGGTGAACTGGCCGACCGTGGCGTTCGCGGCGTTGTCGCCACCGGCGCAGGCGGTCAGGACGTTCGCGCCCGCGACGCCGACCGCGCCGAATCCGACGGCCTTGAGAAGGCGTCTGCGGCTGAGGTCCCGGAGGAGGGTGTCGCGGTTGGGGGTGAGGGTCATTCCTGGCGCTTCCTTTCGATGAGGACGGCGAGCAGTCCGAGGGAGAGCACGGTCAGGCCGATCACGACGGTGAGGACACTGATCACGAACTCGGCTGTGCCGGGGGGATTCAGCAGGGCCGTGAGGCCGGCGGTCAGGGTGAGGAAGGCTCCGACGAGCAGGCCGAAACGGCCGATGAGGAGCATCCGCTCACCCCTGGCCGGCCACGTGGCAGGCGAGCAGGCGGTCGTGGTCGCGCACCAGTGGCGGCCGGTGGGTGTCGCACACGCCCTGGGCGTACACCGGGCAGCGCGGGTGGAAGTCGCAGCCGGGCGGCAGATCGGTCAGGTCGGGGATGTCCGCGTCGCGCAACCGGACGCGTTCCCTGGTGCGCGCGAGGTCGGGGTCGGGCTCGCAGACCGCGGAGATGAGCGCCTTGGTGTAGGGGTGCCGGGGGTCGTTGACCACCCGGGGCGTGGGCCCGCGCTCGACGACCTTGCCCAGGTACATGACGGCGATCTCGCCGTCCCAGGCGAAGTACTTGGCCACCGCCAGATCGTGGGTGATGAACAGGAAGCCGACGCCCAGTTCGTCCCGCAGGCGGCCCAGCGTGTTGAGCAGGCTGACCCGGATGGAGACGTCGAGCATGGAGGTGGACTCGTCGGCGATGATCACCTCCGGGTTCATCGCCAGTGCGCGGGCGATGGCGACGCGCTGACGCTGACCGCCGGACATCTGGTGCGGGTACTTGTCGAGGAAGTCCTCCGCCGGGGTGAGATCGACCCGTTCCAGCAGTTCGGCGGTGACCCGACGGGCCTCCCTCCGGTCGGCGACCATGCGGTGCCTGCGCAGCCCGGCCGAGACCGTGGAGTGGACGGTGCGCACCGGGTTGAGGGAGGCGTAGGGGTCCTGATGGATGTACTGGACCGCGCGTCGGAACCCGGACCGCTCCTTCTTGTCCATGGCGTCGATGTTCCGGCCGCGGAACAGCACCGAACCCCGGGTCGGGGCGGCCAGCCCGGCGGCCATCCGGGCGGTGGTGGTCTTGCCGCAGCCGGACTCCCCCACCAGACACAGGGCCTTGCCGGGACGCACCTCCAGGTCGACGCCGGCGACGGCGGGGACGTCGCCGCGCGGGCCGGGGAAGACCTGGTGGACACCGTGCAGGCTCAGCAGGGCGGGGTTCGACGCGGCGTTCGTCGCGGTCCCGGGGGCGGGGTCGGCGGTCGGTGGCACGGAGCGGTCAATCACGGGTGGCCCCCTCGGCGGCGAGTTCACGGGAACGCAGACAGGCGACGGTGTGGCTGAGGCCGTCGCCTCGGGAGTGCAGGACCTCCGGCTCGGGGCGGCGCTCGCGGCACAGGTCGACGGCGTGCCCGCAGCGTGGGGCGAAGGAGCAGCCCGGGAGCGGGGAGGACGGTCCGGGTGGGGAGCCGGGCAGGGACTCGGGGACGATCAGGTCCCCGCTGACCGGGGGCACGGAGCCGATCAGCGCGGAGGTGTAGGGGTGGCGGGACCGGTGGAAGATGTCCCGGGTGGTGCCGGTCTCGATGAGCCGTCCCGCGTACATCGTGCCGACGCGGTCGGCGAGTTCGGCGGCCAGCCCCAGGTCGTGGGTGATGAAGACCATCGAGAACCGCAGCGCCTCGCGCAGCTCGCAGAGGCGTTCGACGATGGCGCGCTGGGTGAGCAGGTCCAGGGCGGTGGTGGGCTCGTCCAGGATGAGCAGCTGCGGTTCGAGGGCCAGGGCCAGGGCGATGAGGGACCTCTGGCGCATGCCGCCGGAGAGTTCGTGGGGGAAGGAGCCCAGCACCCGTGCGGGGTCGAGGCGGACCATCTCCAGCAGGGCGGCGGACTCTTCGAGGATCTCCTTGCGCCGGCGGGGCCGTCCCGTCTCGTGGGCGCGGAAGGTGTCGACGAAGTGGTCCTCGATCCGGAGCACCGGGTTGAAGGCGTTCATCGCCCCCTGGAAGACCATGGCGGCCTCGCTCCAGCGGAAGCGGCGCAGGTCCTCCTTGGCCATGGAGCGGATGTCGACGGTGTCTCCGTCCTTGCGACGGAAGCGGATCTCGCCGGCCGAGACCAGGCCGGTACGGGGCAGGAGTCGCAGCAGGCCCAGGCCCAGGGTGGTCTTCCCGCAGCCGGACTCCCCCACCAGGGCCATGGACTGGCCGGGGTGGAGGTCGAAGGACACGTCGTGGACCGTGGTGAGCAGGGTGCGGCGGCCGGTGCGGTAGCCGATGTCGACGTTGCGGACCGAGAGCAGGGGCCCCTCGTGCGGAACGGGTGCGGTACGGGATGCGGTCACGGGGATCACCTGTCCCGGAGTCGTGGGTCGAGGGTCTGCTCCAGGGAGCGGGTCATGGTGACCAGGCCGATCTGGAAGAGCATGATCATCGCCATGGGGGCGAGCAGGAACGGTACGGCGGCGGGCACCAGGAAGGCGTTGTTGTCCCAGGCCTGCTGGATCATCAGCCCCCAGTTGGCGGCGGTGCTGGGCAGCAGGCCCAGCAGGTACATGCCGACGACGGCGTAGATCGCGTTGGTGATCGCGATGATGAAGTTGATGAAGATGTAGCCGGCCATGTTGGGCAGCACCTCGGCGAAGAGGATGCGGGCGGTGCCCAGGTCCTGGATGCGGGCGGCCTCGACGAACTCGCGTTCGCGGAGCGTGAGGACCTGCGCCCGGATCGACCGCATGAGGTAGGGCCAGGTGACCAGGCCGATGATGAAGGCGACGACCATCGGTGACGTGGTGCGGTAGAAGGACGCCACGACCAGCATCAGCACGATGAACGGGATGGTCATCGTGATGTCGGTGAGCTGGAGCAGGAAGTGGTCGATCCGGCCGCGCACGTAGCCGGCGATCCCGCCGAGGACGACGGCGATGGCGACGGTGATCACGGCGGCGACGATGCCGACCCAGATGGGTTCGCGGCCGCCCAGGACCAACTGGACGAAGGTGTCCTTGCCCTCGTGGTTGGTGCCGAGCCAGTGCTCGGAGGTGATCGGTCCCCAGATCTTGGTGACGTCGGTGGGGTTGTGGGTGTCGATGAGCAGAGGCCCGACGAAGGCGAAGAGCAGGACGCCCAGGACGATGCACAGGCCGAGGAACCCACTGGTGCTGCGGGTGACGCCCTGCCAGATCGCGCCCCAGACCCCGGCTCCGCCGGAGGCGACGGTGGTGACTGCCATGGTCTCCTACTTCCGGATCCGCGGGTCGAGCCTGGTGTAGAGCAGGTCGGCGATGAGGTTGGCGGCCACCACGCAGGTGGTGAGGACGACGAGGAGGCCTTGGAGGAGCGGGTAGTCGCGGTACTTGACCGCGTCCAGGAGGAGTCCGCCGATGCCCTTGTAGACCAGCACCTGCTCGACGAAGATCGCGCCGCCGACGAGCGTGCCGAAGGAGATGGCGATCTGGGCCACCAGCGGCAGGATGGCGTTGCGCCCCACGTAGGCGACCGCGATGCGCCGGTCGCGCAGTCCCCGGGCCCGGGCGACGGTCACGTAGTCCTCACCGAGGACCTCGGTGGTGGAGGCCTTCATGACGAGCATCCACGTGCCGATGATGGCCAGGACGTAGGTGAAGATCGGCAGCCCGGCGTGATAGAGGGCGTCGCCGACGAACTCGACGTTGAACCCGATCTCGACGCCGGGGCTGAGGGTGCCGCGCAGCGCGATGGGGTTGAACCAGCTCAGGTACATGCCGCCGCCGACGACCAGGACCATCGCGATGAGGTAGTTGGGGATCGCCCCCAGGACCGAGGCGACGACGCTGAGGGCGTGGTCGAGGAGGCGGTTGCGGCGGTAGGCCATGATCATGCCGAGCGTCAGACCCAGGACGACGGCGATGACGGTGCCGACGCCGATGCTGAACAGGGTCCAGGGCAGGTAGGCGGCGATGGATTCGGTGACGCTGAAGCCGGGCCGGTTGATGGTCATGCCCATGTCGAAGGTGAGCAGGCCGACGAAGAAGTCCCACCACTGCCGGTAGAGGGGCGCCTCGGGATCGTAGGCCAACGAGTTGGCCGCGATGACGCGCGCCTCCTCCATGCTCATCCCGCCCTGGGTGAGCCGTCCGGCCATGACGTCGATCGGGTCGCCGGGCATGGCGCGACCGAGGAAGAAGGTCACGTTGGCCACGACGAAGACGACCACGACCGCCTTGCGGACCTTGACCAGGACGTAATGACGCCAGATCCGGAGGGGCAGGGGGACGGGAACGTCGGTCGACGCCGTGGTCCCGGTTTCCGGCGGCGGTGGAGAGGCCGTGATGTCGATGGCCACGGGGCTCCTAGCGGGGAGGGGGCTTCTCGGGGGGTGCGGGGGCTCCGCTCGTGGGGCACGGGAGAAGGGCCGCAGAGACACGGCCACTTCTATTAGGAAACTTTCCTAATAGAACGACAAGGTAACCCGAGGAGTGTGGCGAGCACCACCTTCGTGACCAAACGGCGTCCTTCGCGCGACGTGATCGGCATGGCAAAAGCCGCAAAAGCTCACAAACACATAGATATCCATTCGTGTGCCATGGCCGTATCCGGCCACGCGCGCGGATCCATGACTTTTGTGGGTGTTGCCCACCCCTGGGCGATACGTACGGTTACCGAGCCGATGCACGCCCCCGGCGTCGCCCCCGCGACCCGGGCCGGAGAGGCAAAGGAACGACCCCGTGCGCAGAGCACTCGTCCTCACCACGGCGGGCACCCTGGTGCTCGCCCTGACCACGTCCGTCATCGCGGCCGCACCGGCCGCGGCCGACGATCCCCTGAACGCGTTCCACGACCAGGAGGTCGTGTGGGCCCCCTGCGAGGAGGACCTCCTCGCCGAACTGGAGTGCGCCGAGATCGAGGTCCCCCTCGACTACGCCGATCCCGGCGGCGAGCGGGCCACCGTCGCCGTCAGCCGACGCTCCGCGACCGATCCCGAACGACGACGCGGCATCCTGTTGACCAACCCCGGCGGCCCCGGTGGGACCGGCCGCCATCTGCCGATCGAGCCGCGCCCCGACCTTCGACTCCCTTCCACGCTGGGCGACCAGCGCGTCACCGAGGTGTACGACGTCATCGGCATGGACCCGCGCGGCAGCGGTGCCTCCAGGCCGCGGCTGGACTGCGGCAGGGGGATGCCGCTTCCCCCGCCACGCCCCGACGATGACGAGTTCTCGACCATCACCCGGACCGCCATCGCCACGCAGCGTGCCTGCGAGAGCGCCCACGGCGACCTCATCCCGCACATGACCACGGCGAACACCGCCCGGGACATGGACGTCATCCGGGCCGCGCTGGGCGAGGACCGGACCTCCTACTACGGCGTGTCCTACGGCACCTACCTGGGAGCGGTGTACGGGAGCCTGTTCCCCGAGCGGTTGGACCGAAGCGTCCTGGACTCCTCCGTCACCCCCGACGGGATGTGGCGGGGCGTGTTCACCCGTCAGAGCGAGGGCTACCACGCCAACATGGAGCGGTACACCGCGTGGGCGGCCGGGCACGACGACGTGCTCGGCTTCGGGTCGACACCCGAGGACGTCCTGGCCTCCATCGAGGCCGTGCGCGAACGTCTGGAGGACGAACCCGGGTACGACATCCCGGGGATGCCCGAGGGGGTGCCCTTCACCGGGGACGACTTCGACTTCTACGTCGGCATGATGGTCCGCCCCCAGCACCTGTGGGACCTGGCCTCCATGGAACTGGGGCACTTCGTCCACGACGTGCCCTTCCCCGAGTACGAGTTCCCCGAGCCCGGGGACCCCGGTATCGAACTCGGCAACGAATCCCTGCTCATGGCCGTGTCGTGTGAGGCCGAATGGCCCTCCCGACTGTCGGGCTACCACGCCGACATGCGTGAGATCCGCGAGTGGAACCCGTACGGGATCGGGGCGATCTGGCACTCGCCGCAGCCCTGCACGTTCGCGTCCGAGGGGCCGGCCGAACCGCTGGTGGAGCTCGAACGCGACGGATACCCGACCGGGTTGATCATCGCGGCCGAGTACGACGCGAACACCGTCTACGAGGGCGGACCGCTCATGGCGGACCGGCTCGACAACGCGCTCATCACCGTCGCGGACGAGGGCGGCCACGGGTTCTACCCGGTCCCGGGCATGGACTGTGTGACGGACGCCGTGGACGCCTACCTGGTGGACGGCGCGGATCCGGGCGACCTGACCTGTCAGGGGCTGCCCCGGGCCGAGGCCCCCCTCCCGGTCGGCGCGGAGAACGCGGTCGGCGAGGGGATCGCCGAGGTGATGGGGCTCCGGGAGGACCCGCTGCGGGCGATGTCGCCGATGTGGCGGCCCGGGATCGGCTGACCCGGGGAACGACGACGGCCCGCACCGCCGAGCGGCGGCGCGGGCCGTGCGCGTCCGTCACCGGACGACCGTCACAGGGCGGTGCCCCCCAGGCTCCCGACGGTGTCGCCGTTGCGGTCGTAGATCAGGCACAGGACCTCGCGGTCGCCCTCGTTCCACCCGTTCTCGACCGGGAAGAGCGGCTCGATGTCCAACGAGGAGGAACCGTGGGCCTCGCCGGTGAACGTCTCGAAGGGCTCGACGCAGAAGTCGAAGGCCATCTGACCGATCTCGTCCTGACCGGGATAGGCGCCGCTCTCGGAGAGGTCGCCCACGTGGTAGACCTCGTAGAGGTGCGGCTCCGCGCAGTCCACCCGGGGCACCGAGGAGATCTCGCCCTCACCGAACTCGGTCAGGCAGTCGCCGAGGAAGATGTCGAAGACGTCGGTGTCCTCGGGACCGGCCGGGGTCTCCGTCTCGACGGGCTCCTCGTAGGGGGTCTCCGTCTCGACCGGGTCGGCCTCCTCCGGGGTGGGAGAGGGCTGCGCGTCGGTCCGCAGCGCGGGCGGGAGCAGTTCCAGCGGGCCGCAGGCCGTCAGCGACAGGGCGGCGCCGATGACCAAGGGGCCGATCACGAGACGGCCGTAGGGCGAACGGCGCTTTTCGGACAACATGGCGACTCCACTGGATTCTGTGATTCGTGCCGGTCGGGACATGACCCGTCGGCACTTATCAAGATGCGCCGGAGGCGGTGGTGGTTCCCGGCCGGATCCGGAAATCCGGATCCGGCCGGGTCACCGACGGTCGATGGGCGGTCGTCAGCCGGCGTAGCCGGAGAGGGTGCCGGTGACCGTCTCGCCGACGATGACGGCGTAGCAGGTGATGTCGCGGCCGTTCTCGAAGTCCCAGCTGCTCTCGATCGGCAGCAGGGCGCCGTAGTAGATCGTCGAGTCGCCGGCGGGCACACCGTACGAGAGGATCTCGTCGTCGTAGGCGACGCCGACGAACTCGGCGAGCCGGGTGCCGCAGGTCTCGTCCGCCGTCGTGTTCACCACGGAGTCGCCGGGGTAGTCACCCTCGGGCAGCGTCTCGACGTGGTAGATCTCCGAGTCGTGCTCCTCCGAGCAGTCGACCAGGGGGATGTCGCTGACCTCTTCGCTGCCGAGGACGGAGTTCATCTCCTCCTCGGTGAAGCAGTCGCCGACGCCGAGATCGAAGACGTTGCCCTGCGTGCCGAGCACGCTGTCGAGGACGCCGCAACCGCTGAGGGCCACGACGGCGCCGCAGGCCAGGGCGGAAACGGCGAGGGCACGGGGAATGGTGGAGGAAGAGGGCATGGGGAATTCTCCGGAGGAGTCAGGGGAAGCCGACCCGAATGGGCGGCAGGACACCGTTTCACCAGGTGAGGGGCGGCGTCAATCCATTTATGGATAACTACATTCTGGAAATGGAGCACCACGAAGAGTGGCGGACTCGTTTTCCTCCCGGTTCAGGGGATCGCGGTACAGCACAGCACACGGCGACGACATTCGTGAATCCGCCCCTGAGAACGCGACGAGGGCCCCCGGCCGATGGCCGGAGACCCTCCCGTGTGCGTCATCAGGGACTCGAACCCCGAACCCGCTGATTAAGAGTCAGCTGCTCTGCCAATTGAGCTAATGACGCTCGTCGCGGTGCGGCGACATCGTCGATTCTATCGGAGCCACCGAGAGAACATCGCCGCCCTCGGTGTGGTCCGTGCCACCCGGCGCGACCGGGGGCATTCGACAGGATCGACCCCGGTGGAAGGTCTGACCTTCTGCCGGGGTCGTTCGCCGTGCGTCATCAGGGACTCGAACCCCGAACCCGCTGATTAAGAGTCAGCTGCTCTGCCAATTGAGCTAATGACGCCTGCCGCTCGTGGTGGGAAGTCCGCCCCATGGGCCGTGCTCCCCGGCGACGTCGTTAACTCTAGCAGGACTCACGGAGTGGTCGCGAACCGTTTGAACGGCCACCGCGAGGCTCAGGCGAAGGCCAGCACCAGCGCGACGATGACCGCGATCGCGGCGACCGCACCGACGCCCGCGAGGACGATCGGCAGGATCGGCCGACGCTCGGGCGCCGCCGCCACGGGGTTCTCATCGACGAAACGGCGGAAGTGCTGAGTGCTCCCCGCCGGGTCCAGGTTGGGATCGTTGTTCTGTGTCATGAGGTCGACACTAGCGACTCCTGTGACCCGACCGCACCCCTGAGAACGGATTCGGGCGATATCACAAGGACGCGCGACCGTCACCCCTGTGAAAGGCGAACGTAAGGGCCTCCGACCAGACTCGTTGCCGGCGGGCCCGAACGACCGGTACTTCCCCGCGGCCGAGACGGCCCTCCTCCGGACCCGGCGCGCGGCCGCGCGGCCATCGACACCGCACGGGGACCGTGTGCCGGGTCCGCCCCCACCGGCAGGAACCGGCCCGACCGTTCCGCCCCGGGTCCGCGACGAAACCGGTCACCGCCACGGCCGAGGTACTTGCCGCCGCGCCGCCCACTTGGAATCCTGGATTCTCCCGCTTTTTCCCTTCCGCGCGTTGACTCTGCACCAACACCGAAAGAAACTTTCCTCCATGGCGCACATTCCGAAGCCCACGGAAGGCCGCGTGGAATCCGGGATTCCACAGGTCCCCACCACCGTGCTCCGCATCCGTTCGCTGCTGCCCTCGCTGGCACCGGCCGAACGCCGGGTCGCCCAACGCATCATCGACGACCCCGAACGGGCCGCCGCGTCCTCCATCACCCAGTTGGCGAAGGACTGCGCCACCTCCGAGGCCACCGTGATCCGCTTCTGCCGGACCATCGACTTCAGCGGGTACCGGGAACTGCGACTGGCCCTGGCCACCGAGGCCGGCCAGGCCCGCGGCGCCCGGACCACGGGCGGGCCCGAGCCCGACGGGGACATCAACCCCGACGACACCCTGGTGACGGTGGTCCAGAAGATCGCCTACACCGACGCCCGCGCGGTCGAGGAGACCGGGGCGGCCCTGAACGTCGACGTGCTGCGCACCGTCATCGACACGATGGGCGCCGCCCGGCGCATCGACGTGTACGGAGTGGGCGCGAGCGCGTTCGTCGGCGCCGACCTGCAACAGAAACTGCACCGGATCGGACTCACCTCGTTCGCCTGGTCGGACGCGCACGTGATGCTCACCAGCGCGGCCCTGCTGGACGAACGAGACGTGGCGATCGGCATCTCGCACAGCGGCAGCACCATCGACACGGTGCAGGCGCTGTCCGAGGCCGGGCGCCGGGGCGCGCGGACGGTGGCCATCACCAACTTCCCGCGCTCCCCCATCGGATTCGCCGACCACGTGCTGACCACCGCGGCCCGGGAGACCACCTTCCGGTCCGGGGCGACCGCCAGTCGGCTCGCCCAGCTGACCGTGGTGGACTGCCTGTTCGTGGGCCTGGCGCAGAGCCGGTACACCGACAGCAGGACGGCCTTGGAGACCACCGCCGAGGCGGTGCGGGGACTGCGGATCAACGACGACCGCAAACGTCGTCGGGACCGCTCCGACGACAAGACCAGCGACGACTGAGCCGGGGTTCGTCCCCTCGTCCGGAGACCCGGGCGAGGGGACGGGCGGCACCGGAGGGAAAGGAACGGCAGCGGGTGCGGACCGAACAGGAGAGCACTGTGGAGCACTACGGCGGGGACGAGGGCCCCGGGCGGGCCGATCCCCCGGAGGCCCCCTCCGGAGAGGCCGTGATCGTGCGTGCTCCCACCGAGGCCCGCAACCCCGGCACCCACGACATCGACCTGCTGCCCGCCCTGGAGATCCTGCGCCGGATCAACACCGAGGACGCCACCGTGCCCGCCGCGGTGGAGGCGGCCCTGCCCCGATTGGCCCGGGCCGTGGAGTTGGGGGTGGCCGCCCTGGAGAGCGGGGCGGCCATCCACTACTTCGGTGCGGGCACCTCGGGACGCATCGCCGCCCAGGACGCCGCCGAGCTACCGCCCACCTACGGGGTGCCGGCGGACTGGGTGGTGGCCCACCACGCCGGCGGTGGCGAGGCGCTGGCCCGCGCGGTGGAGGGCATCGAGGACGATTGGGAGGCCGGCCGCGCCGACGCCGTCGGCATCGCCCCCGGTTCGCTGGCGATCGGATTGGCCGCCAGCGGACGCACGCCCTACGTGGGCGGCGCCTTGGAGGCCGCCCGGGAACGATCCGCGGCGACCGTGCTGATCAGCGCCAACCCCGAGGCCCCGCTGGCGGGTCGGGTGGACGTGCACGTGGGCATGGACACCGGCCCCGAGGTGATCGCCGGGTCGACCCGGATGAAGGCGGGGACGGCGCAGAAGCTGGCGTTGAACGCCTTCTCCACGGCCGTCATGGTCCGCATGGGGCGCACCTACTCCAACCTCATGGTGGGCGTCGACGCGACCAACGGGAAACTGCGCGGCCGGGTGGTGACGATCCTGGCCGAGGCCACCGGGTCCGACGTGGAGAGCTGCGCGGCCGCGTTGACCGACGCCGACGGCGACACCCGGACGGCGCTGGTGTCGCTGCTGGCTCGGGTGCCGGCGTCCCAGGCCCGCCAGGCGCTGTCGACCGCACGCGGCCGTGTCCGCGACGCCTTGGCCGCCCTCGCCTGAGGCGCCCCGGCCGTGGTCCCGTGAACCTCCGGTCCGTGCGAGAGCACCCGAGGAACGCGGACCTTCGACCGCTGCGTCGACGCCCTCGTCCCTCGGACGTCTCCTCCGCCGGCCTCCAGAACCCCGTGGGCGGCCTCGCGCCCACGGGCTCGGAAGAGCGTTCGAGAAACAGGCCCTAATCCTCCGCGGCCGCGGCGAGTGCGTCGTCGACGGCGGTCTCGTAGCGGCCCAGGAAGGTGGGGTCGGGTCGGACGATGACGGTGCCCAGGGCGGCCACCGCCGCGGGGACCTCCCGCAGCCAGCCGTAGGTGGTGGCCGTGGCGCGCTCGTCGGCGGCGGCGTCGGCGACACCGACCGCGTCGATGCCCGCCGCCCGGCACAGGCGGACCGCGCGGGGCAGGTGGAAGTCCTGGGTGACCACGGTCGCCTCGTTCACGCCGAACACCTCCCGGGCGCGCACGCAGGACTCCCAGGTGGAGAACCCGGCGTAGTCGCCGACGATCCGGTCGTCGGGGACACCGGAGGCCACGAGGTGCTCGCGCATCGTGTCGGTCTCGTTGTAGTGCTCGACGCTGTTGTCGCCGGTGACCAGGAGGACCTCGACCTTGCCCGCGAAGTACAGGTCGGCGGCCAGTTCCAGGCGGCGGGCGAGCAACCGGGTGGGCTGCCCGTCGGCGCGCACCCCGGCGCCCAGGACCAGGGCGACCGGCCGTTCGGGGACGGCGTCGACGGTGTCGTGGCGCTGTCCGGACGTTCCGGCGAGCATCCACGCGAACGGCGCGCACCCCGCCACCAGGGCGAGGACGAGCGACAGGAGCAGGAGGCGGCCACGGTGGCGGGGACGCCCGATGGCGGCGTCGTCAGAAGTCAGCACACTCGGGAGACGACCGGCGACGGCGTACGGTTCCGCGAGCCGCCACATCGGTCGGCCCATCGGTCCGAACGCTCAGGGCCTGTCCCGTGGACACCATGCGTCGCGAGCGGCCTACCGGCGCGGTCGTCGCGGGGCCGGAGAGGGGGCCGGGACGGTGTCCCCCTGGATCGGTGAGGATCCGGAGGAAGGGGAGGTCTTCGCCTGCGGGGGGCCCTTCGCGGGCGCCGGGGCGGCGCGCGACAGGGTATGCACGGACGGGGCACGCCCGTAGGGTCGTCCCATGTCTCCACACCCTGAGAACGACGAACTCCCCCTCCGTCTGCGGGCCTTGGCCGACCTCATGCCCGGGGCGATGCGCGAGGGCGCCGGCATGCACGAGTACGACGGCCGCGTCGCCGACCTGTCCCCCACCGGTGTCGAGGCCGCCCTGGCGAACCTGGGCGGCGCGCGGCTGGACGATCCGCACGACGAGGCACACCTGGCCGCTTTCGAGGCCGGCGCGCGCTACGCGCTGGGCGAGGCGCTGCTGTACCGCGCCAACCCCCTGTACCACCTGGCCGAACTCGACGTCTCCGGCTACGACCGGGACTACGCCCCCGAGGCCGAGCGCGCACGGGCCCGCGACGCCCACCTGACGCAGTGGACGCAGGGGGTGGACAACGCCATCGCCGCCTTGGACCGGATCCCCGCGCCGGTGGCGCGCTCCCTCGTCGGCGCCGTCCGAGGGCTGGCCGAAGGGCTGGCCGAGGACGTGCCCGCCGACGTGCGGGAGATCGCCCTGGCCGCGCACGCCCGCCTGGTCGCCCACGTGGAACGGGCCGCCGTGGAGGGGCCCGAGGACGCCGCCCTGGGCGCCGAGGGACTGGCCCGGCTCATGGGCGTGGGCGAGGCCATGGAGGTCGACCCGGCCGAACTGGCCGACCGCGCGCGGGCCGAACGCGACCGGCTGCGCGCCCGCCTGGCCGAGGTCGTCGGCCGGATCGCCCCGGGCCGCGACGTCATGACGGTGGTCCGGGAACTGACCGCGCGGGGACCGAACGGCGAGCGGGTGCTCGACAGCGCCCGTCGGTGGACGGAACTGTCGCTGGAGTTCACCGCCGAGCGCGGACTGGTGCCCTACGACGACGGCGAGTGCCGGGTGGACCTGTCCCCTCCCGCCCATCGGTGGGCCACCGCGATGATGTCCTGGTCGGGGCCGTGGGAGACGGACACCCCGTCCTTCTACTACATCACTCCGCCCGACCCCTCCTGGGGCGAGGCGGAGACGAGGGAGTGGCTGGAGATGTTCAGCGACACCACGCTGCCCGCCGTGAGCGTGCACGAGGTGGCGCCGGGGCACTTCTCCCACGGTCGGGCGCTGCGTCGGGCGTCCGGGCCGGTCCGTCGGGCGCTGCACTCGATGACGTTCGCCGAGGGGTGGGCGCACTACGCCGAGGAGATGGTCCTGGAGGAGGGCTTCGGCGCGTACGCCGCCGAACGGTCGGGCGTCGAGGGGTGGACCGCCGACCACTACGAGGCCGGTGTGTGGGTGGAGGCCCTCATCCGGGTGACCCGCCTGTCGGTGGCGCTCGGCATGCACACCGGGACCATGACCGTGGAGGAGGCGGCGTCGCTGTTCTCCGAGGACACCCCGTTGCAGGGCCCGGCGGCGCTGTCGGAGGCGCGGCGGGCCACGTTCGACCCCACCTACGGCCGGTACACGTGGGGCAAGCTGGAGATCCTGCGGCTGCGCGAGGAGGCCCGTGAGACGTGGGGCTCGGGGTTCTCCCCGGGCCGGTTCCACAAGGCCCTGCTGGACCTGGGCTCCCCGCCCCTGGGACTCATCGGAACCGCCCTCGAACGCGGCTGACCGGAGCGTCGTCGTGCGGTTCCGGTGTCCCCGGGAACGATCGCCGCCGTTCCCGGGGACACCCGTTCCATCGGCTCAGCGACCGCCGCCGAACAGGCGACCGAGGATCCCGCCCTGAGGCGGGCCGGTCGGCTCGGGCCGTCCGGTCGGGGCCGACTCCTCCACGACCTCGGGTTCGGCCTCCACGCCCACCAGGGCGCGGAACTCCTCCGGGTCCTCCGGCAGCGCCCAGGCCGCCAGGGTCTCCCGGAACCCCTCGTCCTCCCAGGCGCCGGCGGGCAGTTCGGCGATCGCCCACAGGACCTTGAGGGTCTCCTCGTCGTACTCGGCCTGGACGTGCTCCTCCGCGGTGAACCCCTTGGCGCGGGGACCGAGGACGAGTTCCAGCCCCACCCCGGTGACCAGGGCGCGCGAATCGTCCTCACCCTTGATGAGACCGAGCAGGATGTCCAGCCGGAGACGACGGGCGCGGTCGCCGGCCCGCCCCAGGGCCAGGAAGCCCAGGACCTGCGGCGAGCGGGGGCCGCAGTGCGGCCACGATTCGTTGAACAGGCCCTCGTAGCCGCTGGTGGTGCCGCCGCCCCGCCCGACGCGGCGCAGCGCCTCGCGCGGGGTGTTGGGACCGTGGATGAGCACCAGGGCCACCGACGCGGCGAACGAGTTGTACAGGTTGCCGCCCGCCATCTGGTGGGTGAGGGCGACGGTGAGGTCGATGTCGTCCGGCCCGGCGAGCAGGCCGAGGGCGAACAGTTCGGCGGGCAGGGGTTCGGAGCCGCCCTCCAGCGCCTGGTCCATGATGCCGCGCAGACCGGAGGCGCTCTGGCGGGTCGGGCGCAGGTCCCTGGCGAGCAGCATCTGGGACGAACCGGTGATACCCGCGACGATCCGATCGGCGTCGGGGGTCAGGAAGGCCAGTACGTAGGAGACCCACTCCCCCGCCCGGTCCAGGCCGCCGCGGTTGCTCGTGCCCTTGAGGAGTTCGAGCAGGTCGGGGACCCGGGCGCGAACCGCCTCGAAGGTGTCGAGTTCGGCTTGGAGCAGGGCCGGGCCCTCGGGCAGTTCCAGGACGTCGAGCCGGTTGCGCATGCGCCACCGCTGCTGCTCGTCGGGGGCCTCCTCCACCCAGGCCCGGTACTGCTCGTGGACCTTGGCGATGTCGGTGGTGGCGATCCAGGCCACCTCGTCGCGCCACTGCCCGAGGTCGCGCGGCTCGGGGAAGAGGTCCTCCGCGTGCGGCGAGACCAGTTCGAGCAGCAGGCTCAAGGGGCGCCAGCGGTCGGTGGCGGGTGTTCGCGGGGAGCAGGCCGCGTCGACGAGGTGGTCGACCGCCTTGGGGGCGGCCGTGTGGCCGGGGGCGGGGAAGGCGATGATGTCGTGCAGTTCGGAGAGGGCGGTGTCGCTCCGGGTGACCTCGGCCAGGAGGGGCGCGATGCGGTCGCCGCCCTCCGGGGCCAGGGCCGCCCAGTCCACGCTCTCAGCGTCGTCGTGTGCGTCGTTTCCCGTGGTCGCGTTCATGTCCCCAAGTATCCCGGTCCGGCCGGTGTCAGGGACCGCTGCGGGCGGGGGCGGGGCGCAGGACGGCGTCGCGCAGGGCCTTGACGGCGGCCGCGGCCTCACGCGCGTAACCGATGACGGTGGAGCGTCGGCGGGCGCCCATGCTGGGATCGCCGACACCGACGGCGTCGATCCCGGCCGCCCGCGCCAGGGCGATGGTGCGGGGCAGGTGGAAGGACTGGGTGACCATGGTGGCGGCGCGCACCCCGAACAGATCGCGCACCCGCACGCAGGTGTCCCAGGTCCGGTAGCCGTGGGGGTCCGCGTCGACACGGTCGGCCGGCACCCCGTGGGCCAGGAGGTAGTCGGTCATGGTGTCGGTCTCCCGGCACGACACCTCGCGGTTGTCCCCCGAGACGATGACGCGTTCCACCCGGTCGTCCAGGTACAGGCGTACGGCCAGGTCCAGGCGGCGGGCGAGCAGAGGCGAGGGCCCGTCGGTCCAGGCGGCGGCGCCCAGGACGACGGCGACCGGCCGGCGCGGGACCGTGTCGGTGGTGCGACGGCGACCGGCCGAGGCCGTCATGAGCCAGACATAGGGCGTCAGGGCGGCGGCGCACGCTCCGGCCACCACGATCCACAGCGTCACCGGTCGCTCCTCTCCCACCCGTCCCCGACACCGCCCGTCCCTCGGCCGCCACCCTGGACGGGTGGCCTGCGGCCATGGGATGTCCCACTCGCGGACGGCCTGCGGCCGACGGACTTCTTCTCCGTGCGCGCCGTCGTGGCGGGCATCCCCTCATGTTCCCAGGGTCCGGACCCTCAACCGAACAGGTCGCTCCAGGAGAAGGGGCGGCGATGGCCCACCCGGAGGTTGCCGCCGTGGCAGGTGCCGGTGATGACGAAGTGGGGCGCGGGCGGTCTCGGGATCGCGTCGGCGTCGACCTTCATTCCGCCGAACCAGGAGGTGTCGACGTCGACCTCGGCGGTGGCCCGTTCGGGCAGGATGACGTCGGCGCCGCCCCAGGAGATCTCCAGGTGGACCTCGATCCGACCGTGGGGGATGTCGGCCTCGCGGAAGTCGAGCCTGGTGGAGCCGTACTTGTTGCGGACCTCGACGCGGCGGGGCACCTGCCAGCGCCCCTTGCGGACGATGCTGTCGCCGTCGGAGCGGACGATCATCACGTCCTCGGGGTGGACCCGGTCGACGGGGCGGTTGTCCAGGACCACGGGGACGGGTCCGGTGGGGGCGCCGGGTGAGCCGGGTAGGTCCGAGGTGATGGGCTCCAGGTCAGCGTAGGTCTTGGCGTTGAAGGCCGCCTCAAGACGTTCGTCGAGTTCGTCGAGGGTGATGCGTCCTTCGGCCGCGGCCTCCCGGAGCACCTCGGCCACTTGGTGGCGTTCGGCGTCGGAGACCCGCAGACGACCTCTCTCCTCGGAGACCACGTCCCCACCGTTCCCTTCCGTCGTTTCCCACTGCCACGGTAGAGCACGGTCCTCGAAGCGGGAAAAAGGGGAAGGTCCCCACCCCCCGACGCTTTGACGCGCGCCGGGACGGGGTAACGCTTCTGGAGGGTGACCCGGGACTCTGCCGGGGTAGGACGGACCCCGGCAGAGTCCTGGACCACGTGGTGGGCACATGGCCGTCTCCCCTGTGCGTTACACGATCTCGCGCCCGGAACGGATCTGCACAGAGCGTGTCCGAAACCGGCCAGTACGTGAAACACCGCTCCGACGAGAGCCCGAATCCGGGTGTTCCGGAGCCCGTTCCCCTCTCACGGTTTTCGGTCCACCTGTGCGCAGAGGCACTACGTGTCCCAACGCCCCCACCCTCACCGCCCGGATCAGGCATTGTCGCGGCGCGTGATCGAATTTCGGACAGTCGATAAACACCTTTGAGGACACCAGTAGATCGCGGAGAACCGCAGGTCAGGGATCCCCCTCCGCCGACCCCCGGAAAAGCCCTCGATCACTCTCGAACAGGGGTTCGTAGAACCCGCTCTGACCTGCGCTCATGGCGTGGGTGAAAACCTCCGGGAACCTGACGGGAATCCGACCCTGAGCGGCGTTTGCCGGAATTCCGCGCCGAGCATGTTCTCTGGTGAGAGCGGCGGCCGACCCGCCCTTCGCCCCGACACCGCCCGCCCGCTCCGAACACCTCGGACCCCGGACCATCACCTGGTCGAAGACCGGAGGAGACCCACGACGTGTCCGCCTTTGCGATCGCCCCGACCTTCCTCAGCGACTTCACCCACCTCACGCCCGACGTCCAGCTCAGCACCCTGGCCGTGATGCGCGCCTACCAGGCCGGGGAACGCCCCGACCTGGAATCCGTGACGGACGCCGCCGACCCCCGGGTCCGGATCGTCGGCATCGCCCCCGACTGGTCCGGCGTCGTCGTCCCGGCCCCGGCCGACGACGACCGCGAGGGCGAGGACGAGGACCCCGGAACGCACCCGGAGACCCGGTACCGCCTGCTCACGGTGCTCCCGCACGAGGAGGCGCTCCGCTTCGCCCGCCGGCTGCTCCCGATGGGCCCGGAGATCGTCCCGCTCGGTCCGGCGGGTCCGATCGATCCGCGCCCCAGCGGGCCGCCCGAACTCGCCGGCGCCCTGCGCGCGCCCTTCCGGCAGTGGCAGGTCACGCTCCACCCCGATCAGCACCGCATCACCGAGGCCCACTACAACGGCGCCGTCCAGATCACCGGCGGCCCCGGCACCGGCAAGACCGTCATCGCCCTGCACCGCGCCGCCCACCTGGCCGAACGCGATGCCGCCGCCCACCCCGAGGACCACCGCGAGTCGGTCCTGCTCACCACCTACAACCGGGCCCTGGCCCAGTCCCTGGCCGACCGCCTCGACCAGTTGCTGCCCGACCCCGACGTACGCGCCCGGGTCCGGGTGGCCACCATCGACGGCCTCGCCCGGTCCGTGGTGCAGGCCCACGGCGTTCCGCCGCGCCTCATCGGCAAGGACGAACTGGCCCGTCGCTGGCGCGCGGTGGCCATGGCCGACGGTCTGCCCTTCTCCGGCCGCTTCCTGGTCGACGAGTGGGAGCAGGTCATCCTCGCCAAGGGGCTCGACCTGCTGCCCGAGTACATCCGCTGCGAGCGCAGCGGACGGGTCCAGCACCTGGCGCCCGAACACCGACGCCAGGTGTGGGAGACCATCAGGCGCTATGTCGGTGCCATGCGGGTGGAGGGTCTGTGGTCCTACCCGCAGCTGGCCGCCGAGGCCGCCCGCGTCCTGGGCCGGAGCGGCCCGCTGTTCCGGCACGCGGTGGTCGACGAGGCCCAGGACCTGCACCCGGCCCAGTGGCGGATGGTGCGCGCCGCCGTCCCCGAGGGCCCCGACGACCTGTTCATCGTCGGCGACCCGCACCAGCGGGTGTCCGACAACCGGGTCTCGCTGGCCTCGCTCGGCATCAACGTGCGCGGACGCGGCCACCGGCTCCGGGTGAGCTACCGGGTCACCCAGGAGATCCTCGACTGGAGCATGCCGATCCTGGGACGGCGGGCGGCCCTGGGCATGGACGACGACGCCGACACCCTCGCCGGTTACCGCTCGCTGCTGCGCGGTCCGGCACCGGTGGTGCGCGGCTGCGCCGACCGCGCCGAGGAGCTCACCGCCCTGGGCGACTGGGTGCGGGTCTGGCTGGAGGCCGGGGTCGATCCGACCGAGATCGCGGTGGCCGGGCGCAACCACTGGGTGGTGCGCGGCATCGCCAAGGAGCTGACGGCCCGGGGCATCCCGACCGCTCCGCTGGAGGAGTCCGGTGACGCGGAGGCGGTGCGCGTGGGCACGATGCACCGGCTCAAGGGTCAGGAGTTCCGGTGCGTGGCTCTGGTGGGCGTCAGCGACCACCTGTTGCCCCCCAAGGCCGCCATCGAGTCCGCCGACGGCGACCAGGTCGCCCTGGAGCACGCCTTCCAGCAGGAGCGGACGCTGCTGTTCACCGCCTGCACGCGGGCCCGCGACGCCCTGTACGTGTCGCACGTGGGCCGGCCGAGTCGGCTGATCACCGAGGTCCGGTGAGCGTCCGGTCCCGGTGAGGGGACGGACGGAGAAGGCGGGGGCGTCGCGCGGGTCGCGCGGCGCCCCCGCCGGTTCTCCAGGGCGGTCAGCCGCTGTACAGCCCGTTCAGGTTCGGGATGTTCATCCGATCGGTCCCCGCCGTGGGCTGGGAGACGTCCACGTCGGTGACGTACATGTACGGCAGCAGCAACGGCGGGGGGAAGTCCGGCGTGAAGGTGAGCGGGATGCCCAGGATGCGCACCTTCATCCGGGTGACGTGCATGGTGACGTCGCCGTCCATGACCATGGTCGGCAGTCCCAGGCTCATCCGGGCCCCGGCCTCCTCGAACCACAGTTCCCCGCCCCGCAGGTCGGCCCGGCCCATGGTGAGCCGGAGGTAGCGCTGCGGGCCGTCGGCGGTCGGGCATTCCACGACGCCCCGGTAGCGGGCGCCGCTCATGGTCAGGCTGTCGGCGGTCAGGCCGGAGGGGTTGACCGAACCGCGAAAGCAGTCGTAGCCCTCGTCGACCGTGATCTCGGGGAGCTCGTCCGCGTCCAGGGCCGCCTGGCAGGCCAGGACCGTGTCGAGGAACTCCTGTTCGCTCTCGGTCAGGGCACCGTCGCCGATGCGGAGTTCGCAGTCGGCGGGGTCGGCCTCCCCGTTCTCCTCGGTCCCCTCCTCATCGGTCTCCTCCTCCGGTTCCTCCTCCCCGGGTTCCTCGGATCCGGGGTCGGTGCCGCCCCCCTCCGTTCCGTTCCCGGGTTCTCCGGGCGACGGTGACGGGGAAGGCGAAGGGGAGGGGGAGGGGGAGGGCTCGTCGTCCGGTCGTCCGTCCTGGCCTCCGCCGTCGGGGAGGAACCAGTCCCACGGCCACCCCAGGGTGGGCGCGGGCGCGGCGGTCAGGAGGAGGGCGGCCGCCATGGGGAGGGCGAGCGCGGCCAGAGGCCGGGTGCCGCCCTCGCCCGTGGGCAGTTGATCGGCGCGGGTGCCGGGGTCGTCCCCGTCGGAGGGGTCGCCGTCCGCGACGGCGCCCTCGGGGGCCCCCGCCCGTCGGCGCCCGCGCGGGCGCCGACGGACCTTGGGACCCCACGCGAACACGAGCGACCCACCGACGATACCGAGCAGCATGCCGATGACGAATCCACCGAAGTTGGAGGTCACGAAGGTCACCAGGGCGAGCAGGACCCCGACGACGCCGAAGAACGTGTGCTGGGCCGGTTGGAGCCAGCTCAGCACACCGAGCACGATCATCAGCACCGCGATGAGGGTGCCGGACACGCCGGCGATGCCGGCGTAGATGATCAGGTCGATCGGGAGGACGAGGGTCTGCGCGGCCGGGGCGACCAGCAGCTCGATCCCGGCCGCGATGAGGATGACGCCGCCCCAGAACGGGCGGTCGCGCCGCCAGTGGCGGAACCGTCCCCACCCCGAGCGCAGGAGGGTCAGTGCACGGGTCATGGGATCAGAAGCACTCGTGGGCGCCGGGCTTGATCGACAGTCCCAGACCGGACAGCCGCAGTGAGCCGGAGGTGACCGCCCAGGTGGTCATCTTCATGTCCGAGACGGTGATCTTGTCGGCCTGGAGACCGAAACCACCGGCGGGTCCCTGACCGCCATCGGCCTTGTCCAGGGTGCTGGCGTCGCGGCCGATCTCGATCTCGCTGAACTCGGCGTTGCCGCGGAGCTGCTCGATGTCGATGACGAGGTTGGTCCCCTCCACCGGTGTGCTCGCGCCCGCGGTGATGACGAGGGTGGCCTGGCCGATCGGCATGTCCCAGAGCGAGGACATGCAGAGGTTTTCGAGTTCGGCGGTGTTGACCGTGGACAGGCCCACCGCGCGGCCGGTGCCGTCCACGGACGTGGCGACGTCACCGTACTGGGTGAAGCCGTTCCCGACGAGGCTGTCGGCGGACATCTTGAAGCTGTCGCCGGAGACGGCGAACGAGGCGGCGAGCAGGCCTTGGGTGGTCATACCGCCGAGGACCGCGGCGGCCACGAAACCGGGCACCGCGACCAGGGCGAAACGGCGCCAACGGGTACCGCGCACACCTTCGTCCTGCTCAGGCGCATCCTGGGACACCTCTGGCGTCTCGGAAGCGTGGGGCATGAGAACCTCCAGTGATCCACCGCCCCGGGGGGCGGTGCGGGGGAGAGAAACTTGCGCCGATGCACGCCTCGCGTGTTACATGGAACACACCTTACTCGGCGGTAGTGACGAACATTACAATAGTTATTGTCACAATTCTAGATGGCGCAAAGAATGTTGCGGACCCGTATCCGGCGCACTACGGACCATCCGCAACCGAGGGATAGCGAGACCTGGACGTGCCCCGAGAGAGCAATGCGGATTCCCCCGCCAACCCCGACAAGACGACCGATACCGACGGAAACGACCGATTCGACTACGACGTGGTGGTCATCGGGTCCGGATTCGGCGGATCGGTCAGCGCCCTCCGCCTCACAGAGAAGGGTTACCGCGTCGGCGTCCTGGAGGCCGGGCGTCGTTTCACAGCCGAAACCCTGCCGTCATCCTCCTGGGACCTGAAGAACTTCCTCTGGGCCCCCGGGGCCGGGCTGTACGGCATCCAGCGCATCCACCTGCTGCGGGACGTGATGATCCTGGCCGGCGCCGGGGTCGGCGGTGGTTCGCTGAACTACGCCAACACGCTCTACCACCCGATGGACCCGTTCTTCGAGGATCCGCAGTGGCGGCACATCACCGACTGGAAGCGTGAGCTGGCACCCTTCTACGACCAGGCCCGGCGCATGCTGGGCGTGCGCACCAACCCCACCGTCACCCCGTCCGACCGCCACCTCAAGGCCGTCGCCGAGGAGATCGGCGTGGGGGACACCTTCCGGCTCACGCCCGTCGGCGTCTGCTTCGGCGACGGTGAGGACGGTTCGGGCGCCAAGGCCTCCCCCGGCGCGTCCGTCGGCGACCCCTACTTCGGCGGCGCCGGACCGGATCGCACGGCCTGCGTCGAATGCGGCGACTGCATGACCGGCTGCCGGCACGGCGCCAAGAACATGCTGACCGAGAACTACCTGTACTTCGCGGAGCGTGGCGGCGCCGATGTGCACCCGTTGACCACCGTCGAACGGATCCGCCCCCTCGCCGAGGGCGGGTACGCGATCGACGTCCTCCGCACCGACGCACCCCGGCGCCGGGAGAACGCCCGCACGTTCACCGCCCGCCAGGTCGTCGTCGCGGCCGGCACCTACAACACCCAGACCCTGCTGCACCGGATGAGGAACGGGGGTCTGCTGCCCCGTCTGTCGGACCGGCTGGGCACGCTCACCCGGACCAACTCCGAGGCGCTGGTCGGCGCGATGAGCCGGCAGGTGCCCTGGCACGAGGACCTGACCCGGGGTGTGGCCATCACGTCCTCCATCCACCCCGACGAGAACACCCACATCGAGCCGGTCCGCTACGGCAAGGGCTCCAACGCGATGGGGCTGCTCACCGCCATCCAGGTGCCGGGCGACGGCCGGACCCCCCGCTGGCTGCGCTTCCTGGGCCGGGCGGTCCGCCATCCGGTGGTGTTCGCCCGCAGCTTCTCCAACCGACGCTGGTCGGAGCGGACCATCATCGGCCTGGTGATGCAGTCGCTGGACAACTCCCTGACCACCTCGGTCGAGAGAGGCCTGTTCGGCGGACGCGAGAAGCTCACCTCACGACAGGGGCACGGCGAACCCAACCCCACGTGGATCCCCGCGGGCCAGGACGTGGCGACCCGGTTGGCCGAGCGCATCGACGGTCATCCGGGCGGCACCATCGGCGACGTGTTCGACATCCCGATGACGGCGCACTTCCTGGGCGGCTGCCCGATCGGCGACAGCCCGGAGAACGGTGTCATCGACCCTTACCACCGCCTGTACGGATACCCGGACCTGCACGTGGTGGACGGGTCGGCGATCAGCGCCAACCTGGGCGTGAACCCGTCGCTGACCATCACCGCGCAGGCCGAGCGGGCGATGTCGATGTGGCCCAACAGGGGCGAGGAGGACACCCGCCCGGCCCAGGGCGAGGCCTACCGCCGGGTGAAGCCGGTGTTC
Organism: Nocardiopsis sp. N85; assembly: GCF_028882275.1. Lineage (GTDB taxonomy): Bacteria > Actinomycetota > Actinomycetes > Streptosporangiales > Streptosporangiaceae > Nocardiopsis > Nocardiopsis lambiniae. Next base: position 69,845 of record NZ_JARBUT010000001.1, on the reverse strand, counting down.
CCGCGCGACCCGGCGGTGCCCGGCGGCGCCTTCGCCGAGCTGCGCTACACCACCTCGTTGCCGCTGTCGGTCATCCCGCCCGAGGCCGGGACGAACAAGGACAGGGCGCAGGACCCCGCTTCCTGAGCGGGACAACGGTCCCCGGGGGCGGGCGGGCCCGCCCCCGGGGGACGCGAACGGGCCCGGACGGGGGACGTCCGGGCCCGTGAAGTCGGTGGAGGGGGTCTCAGGCCCGTGTTCCGGGCTCGGGGGAGGCGGCGGGGAGGCCGTCGCGTTCGCGGTTGAGGAGTTCCATCGCGTCGGCGAAGTGCTCGCCCATGACGTTGGTCAACTGCTCGGCCATCTCCTGGGCCAGGACCGCGTCGACGGCCTGCTGGGCGAGCGGGCGGACCTTGCGGATCGCCTCGGCGACCTCGGCGGGGTCCTCGGTGCGCAGCACCGTGCCGGGGGCGTACTCGGCGATGATGTGGTCGGCGACCAGGCGGGTCATGTGCTCGGCGACGTGACCGATCTTGTCACGCAGGTTCTCGGCGATGTCCAGCACGGAGGCCACGGTCATGCCCATGCGCACCAGTTCGACGCCGGCGTGCAGGAGCCGGGGGCTGGGCACACGGAACCGCAGGCCGTCGCGTTCGATCACGCCGAGGTCCAGGGCGCGCTTTATCGTCTTGGGCGTCACGCCCTTGCCGAAGAGGTCGCGCAGGTCCCCGAGGGTGAGGTAGTCGGCGATCTCGTCGCTCCAGGCGTCGCCGATCGCCGATTCGAAACCGAGGATCTCGGAGAGGTCGCCGCCACGCTCCCACACCTGGAACATCTCGCCGATGTTGGCGAAGGTGTAGCCGCGTCGGAGCAGTTGGCCGATCAGCCGCAGACGTGCCAGGTGCGCCTCGGAGTAGATGCCCACGCGGCCCTCCCTGCGGGGAGGGGCGAGCAGCCCTCGATCCTGGTACACCCGGACGTTGCGCACCGTCGTATCGGCCAGCCGGGCGAGTTCGTCAATGCGGTATTCGGCCATGGGACCAGCCTAGAGACACCCTGGAACCTTACTTGTCAGTATCTTCCCGCCCTGGACGTTTTAGACCATGACAACAGACGTTGTCACGTTTGCGACAGGAACGCAAGAACCCGCACATCCACCCCAGGGAGGAACATCCCTACGGGCGATCGGGACTCGATCCCATAGTGGACCACGTCCCTTCGATCGCGCGGGGACTTCTCGAAATTCACTTCAGGATCGTCCGCAATCCACGAGATCGACGGGTGACACCATCATCACCCCTCGGACGCTCCCACGGAACCGCTCGCGAGAGAGCCCTCGGGGGCGGCCCCGCCAGGCCCTCCCGCCGCCCCTTTCACCCACGACCACGGCGCGCGCCCCTCCCCGGCCCCGGAACTTACCCACGAGTAAATTTCCGACGACACCCCATTGCATTGTGACAATACTCGTTGTAACGTTCCGGCAATGACTGTGGAGGAGATCACATGACGACCCCCTTGCCGCGCCACCTGCGCAGGTTGACCGGGCAGAACGCCATCGTCACCGGCGCCTCCGGGGCGTTCGGCGTTTCCACCGTGGCCGTCCTGCGTCACCTCGGCGTGAACGTCATCGGCATCGACCTCAAGCCCGCTCCGGGTGTCATCGGATGCGACATCACCGACGACGAGCAGGTACGCCAGGGCGTCGCCGAGGCCGTCGAACGGCTCGGCGGCCACCTGGACCTGCTCGTCCACTACGCGGGCGTCGGCCCGGCGGTGGACATCGGCCGGGCCCCGGACGTCCACGTCCACCAGGCCCTGGAGGTCAACCTGCTGGGCACCTGGCGGGTCACCGCCGCCGCCATGCCGGCCCTCCTCCGGAGCCGGGGGCGCGTCGTCATCACCGCCTCCCTGCTCTCCCACCTCCAACTGCCGTTCGCCGGCGCCTACACGGTGTCCAAGCGCGCGGTCACCGCCTACGCGGACTGCCTGCGCGCCGAGTACGGCAGTCACATCGGGGTCACCACCGTCTACCCCGGTTACGTGGACACCCCGATCCACAACAGTTCCCGCGCCACCGGCGTCGCGCTCGACGGCCTCGTCCCCGCCGAAACGGAACGCGACACCGTCATGGCCGTGGTCCGGGCCGCCGGAGCCGGGCGCGCACCGCGCGACGTGGCCTCGACCGCGCTCGGAACCGCCGGACTCCACCTGTTCCGGCACTTCCCCGGCACGACCGAGCAGATCGCCTCCTTCCAGATCGGTCTGCTCCTCGCCGACGGCGCCTTCGCGGACGCGGAGATCGCCCAGGGACTCCACGCACGTCACGGCAGCCCCGCACCCCAGCCGACGGCGTCCTGAGGAGGACGACAATGACCGCAGAGATCACCGCCAAGCCCAAGATCACCGACCGGGAGGACATCGCCAAGCGCCTCCTGCGCGGCTCGGCCAAGGCCTCCTTCGACCCGCTCGTCGAGATCGACTGGGAGGCCCCCGTCGACCCCGACATGTGGGCCATCCGTCCCGAGCGGATCTCCATCTACGGCACCCCGCTGTGGGACTCCCTCAGTGAGGAGAAGCGCAAGGAGCTGAGCCGGCTGGAGGTCGCCAGCGTCGCGACCATCGGCATCTGGTTCGAGACCATCCTCATGCAGATGCTGGTGCGCCACGCCTACCGCAACGACCCCACCACGTTGCACGTCCAGTACGCCTACACCGAGATCGCCGACGAGTGCCGCCACACGGTGATGTTCGCGAAGATGGTGGAGAAGCTCGGCTGGCACACCCACCGGCTCGACCCCGTCGCCTACCACCTGGGCCGACTCTTCAAGGCCATCGCGCACGGGCCGCTGATCTTCGCCGGCGCCCTGTTCGTCGAAGAGGTCCTGGACCAGCTCCAGCGCGAGGCCGTTCCCGACGAGCAGATCCTGCCCCTGGTCCGCTCGGTCGCGCGCATCCACGTGACCGAGGAGGCGCGCCACATGCGCTACGCCCGCGAGGAGTTCCAGCGGGACTGGGTCCGGCGCGGCCCCCTCAACAGGGCCTACAGCAAGCTCGTCCTGGGCCTGGTCACGTATTACTCGGCGACGCGCCTGATCAACCCGAAGGTCTACGAGCAGGTCGGCCTGGACCCGCGCGAGGCGTACGAGGCCGCGCGGTCCAACCCCCACTGGATCGACACCAAGACCTGGGCCGCCCGCAAGGTCGTCGGCACGCTGGAGACCGCCGACGCGATCAGCGGTCTGGGCCGCCACTTCTGGAAGAAGGCCGGCCTCCTGGGCCGGTGATCCCACCGGTGCCCCTCCTCGGGGCACCCCACGAACCCCACCGTCGGAAGGCGAAACGCGCCACGTCCTCCGACGGTGGACCCGACCTCTCGGGGGCGAACGCGCCACGTCCCCGAGAGTCGGCTCCCCGGAGGGTGGAACGCGCCACCCCCTCCGGGGCGGCACTCCCCCGGGGGCGAAACGCGCCACGCCCCCGGGGGACCACATCACCCGGCCCGCGAAGGATCCCACCCGCGGTCCGGTCGCACGAAGGGATGGACAGTGACCGACGCACCACCGCATTTCCGGGTGGCCATCATCGGGTCCGGTTTCGCCGGGCTCGGCATGGCCGTCCGGCTCAGGCAGGCCGGGCTTCGGGACCCCGGGGACTTCGTGATCCTGGAACGCGCCGACGACATCGGCGGCACCTGGCGCGACAACTCCTACCCGGGTGCGGCCTGCGACGTCCCCTCACACCTGTACTCGTTCTCCTTCGCGCTCAACCCCGGCTGGAGCCGGACCTTCTCCCCCCAGCCCGAGATCCTCGCCTACATGAAGCGGGTCGCCGGGGAGTACGGCATCCCGAAGCACGTGCGTTACGGGCACGAGGTGCTCTCCGCCCACTGGGAGCCCGGGGACAACCGCTGGCGGATCGAGACCTCCCAGGGCACGATCACCGCCCAGTTCCTGGTCAGCGGTGCCGGTCCGCTCGCCGATCCCTCCCGCCCCGACATCAAGGGGATCGACACGTTCGAGGGCACGATGTTCCACTCGGCGGACTGGGACCACGACCACGATCTCACCGGTCGCCGGGTCGCGGTGATCGGCACCGGCGCCTCCGCCATCCAGTTCGTGCCGCGGATCCAGCCGAAGGTCGGCCGGATGACGCTGTTCCAGCGCACCGCCCCCTGGGTGATGTTCCGCCACGACCGCGACATCACCAAGGTCGAGAGCCTGCTGTACCGGAACCTCCCGATCGCCCGGCAGATCGCCCGCAAGAGCATCTACTGGGGCCGGGAGACCTACGTCTTCGGTTTCGCCAAGAACCCGAGACTGCTGTCGATCGTGGAGCGGCTCGGCCGGGCCAACATCGCCCGCGGCATCAAGGACCCCGGGCTGCGCGCCAAGGTCACCCCGGACTTCCGTGCCGGGTGCAAGCGCATCCTGATGTCCAACGACTACTATCCGGCGCTGGCGCGGCCCAACGTGGACGTGGTCACCGACGGCATCGTCGAGATCCGCCCGAACTCGATCATCACCCGGGACGCCTCCGGGAAGGAGACCGAGCACGAGGTCGACACGATCATCCTCGGCACCGGCTTCCACGTGAGCGACCCGCCCGTCGCCCGCCGTGTCTTCGACTCCGACGGCCGTTCCCTGGCCGACCACTGGGGCACCGACGCGCAGGCCTTCCGCGGCACCACCGTCGCCGGGTTCCCCAACGCCTTCATCCTCGCCGGGCCCAACACCGGGCTGGGGCACACCTCCCAGGTCTTCATGATCGAGGCCCAGATCCGGTACACGATGGAGGCGCTCAAGTACCTGTGCAGGCAGGGACTGGACCGCCTCGACGTACGCCCGGAGGCCCAACGCTCCTACAACGCCATGGTCGCCGAGAGCATGGAGGGCACCGTGTGGGTGACCGGCGGCTGCGACAGCTGGTACCTCAACGAGCAGGGCCGCAACACCACCCTGTGGCCCACCTTCACCTGGAACTTCGCCCTGCGCACCCGTTGGTTCGACCCGCACAACTACGACCTGCGGGTCGACCGCGCCCGCAGGTCCGGGCGCGACCGGGTCCGCGGTGCGGCCCGACCCCCGAGGCGAAGGAGGACGACATGAGCGGATTCGACGACGACGAAGAGGAGTACCGGGGCGAGGTGACCCTCACCCCCCTCGACGGCGAGGGGAGGCCCTCCGCCGAGCCGATCGGCGCACGGTGCCACGTGGCCGGGCACTTCTCCCCGTTGACCGGCGACTACCGGTGGTCGGGACGGCTGTCGCCCTCCCCCGAGGTCACCGCGGCCTACGAGAGCGGTGTGCGCGCGGTCCTGGTCCGGACCCCCGACGGTCACGAGGGCACCGGGACCCTGGCCGAGGCCAACCTGTGGGGCGGCCACCCGATCAACGGCTCGGGCACCCCTCCCTACCCGGTCCCGCGGATCGACCTGAGCGATCTCCTCGACTGACCCCCACCGTCACCTCCCCGGGCCGCGCGTCGGCCCGCCCCCCATGGCACGGCGGCACGGCCCGCCGCGCCGTTCCCCCTGAGTGAGAGGTACCCCCGATGGCGATCCGACACCTGGGCCCGGCCCGGGAGACACAGGTGCGCTCCGACGACGGCACCCCGCTGCACGTCGAGGTGCGCGGCCCCGAGGACGGGCCGACCGTGGTCTTCTGCCACTGCTGGGCGACGTCGCTGGCCTCCTGGGGTCCCGTGGTCCGGTTGCTCGACCAGAACCTGCGGGTGGTGCTCTACGACCAGCGCGGTCACGGGCGCACCCCCGTCCCCCTCACCCCCGCCGGGTACGCCGAGGAGAAGCTGGCCGACGACCTGTGCGCGGTGCTGGAGGCGACCGTCCCCGAGGGCGAGCGCGCCGTGGTCGCCGGGCACAGCATGGGCGGGATGACCATCATGGCCACCGGCGCCCGCGAGGTCTTCCGGGAGAAGGCCGCGGCGGTGCTGCTCACCAACACCGGGTGCGCGCAGCTGACCGAGCGGACCACGTCGATCCCGCTGCCCAAGGCCCTGGGACGGGCCGCCGCGACCGCCCTCACGTTGCGCGCCCCGCTTCCGCTGGGTCCGCGCAACGCGCTGACCACCGCCGCGCTGAAGTTCATCGCGATGAGCCCGGACGCCGACCCGCGCATGGTGCGCCTGTGCGCACGCATGGTGCACGAGTGCAACGGCGTGGCGCGCGGCCGTTGGGGCGACATGATGACCCGCCTGGACCTGGACGAGACGGTCCGCGCCATCACGGCCCCGACCGTGATCGTGGCGGGCACCGCCGACCGGATGACGCCGCCCTGGCACGCCCACCACGTGGCCTCCCTCCTGCGGAACTGCGAGGAGGTCGTGGAGGTGCCCGACGCCGGGCACATGGGGCCGCTGGAGTTCCCCGAGGTGCTGGCCGGCCGGATCGAGAAGCTGGCCGCCAACCACCTGGGCGCCACCCTGGCAGGCTGACCCGCGCCGGTCCGCACACGGACGAACGCCCCCGGAGAGAACGAACCGGGGGCGTCGTCGTGCGTCAGGCCGGGTCGCGGATCAGGGTGGGCACGACGTGCTCGGAGACCTCGGAATGGACCTGGTGCAGTCGGGCCTGGACCGCGCGGCGCAGTTTGGCCAGGCACTCGACCAGGGTGATGTCGTCGCCGACCAGACCGCCCTTGGCCACGACCGGGGTGCCGTCGAGCGGGCCGCCGCTGATGTGGCCGTGGACCGCCAGCGGCACGACCTCGCCGCCGACGTCGAAGGCGTGTACGCCCAGCTCGTCGAACAGGCCCGACACCAGGTCGCCGCCGGTGAGGTAGAGGCCGCTGGGAAGGGCGTGGACACCGGTGCTGTCGGCGATCTCGTGGACGGCGTCGGAGACCAGGCGGGCGATGCGGCCGGGCAGCTCGGCCCGGGCCCGGACGGGCAGCGCGCGCACCCGGTCGGAGGTCGTGATGACCCGCAGTACGCACAGGTCGGGGAACCCGGCGGCGAGGAGTTTCTCCGTGAGTTCGACGGCGACCTCGTCGGCGTGGTCGCTCTCGGGGTCGGTGAAGGCGACCGCGTCCAGGTCGACGAAGCGGACCGCGCCGGTGCGCGCCACCGTGGCCAGCTGGCGTCGGGTCAGGTCGGTGGTGCTGGCGGCGACCCCCAGGAGGGGGCCGCGCGTGCCGGCCTGGCCGCGCAGGCGCAGGGCGTAGGCGAGCAGCGCCCCGGTCGGTCCGGGGTCCACCGACACCCACACCGTGCCGTCCTCGTGGTGGGCGGCCGCGGCGGCCTCGGCGATGTCGGTGAGGTGCCGTTCGGTGGTGGCGTCGCACAGCACCACGGGCTCGTCACCGGCCAGGAGTTCGGCGGTGAGCATGCTCTGGGTGACCTGGCGGACCGGGACGTGGCGAACGGGGAGCCCGGTCTGGGCCGCGACGATGTCGGCGACCACCCCCGTGGTCATGGGGCACAGGGGGTCGTCGACGAGTTCGGTGTCCTGGAGGGGGACTCCGTTGAGGAGTTGGACGCCGTTCTCCGTGGTGCGCCCGCTCCCGGGGAAGGCCGGGGTGAACAGCACCCGGACCCGGGTCCCGGCGGGCACCCGGTCGCGGACCTCCCGGTAGGCGGCCTCCAGTTCGGCCCCGATGTTGCCGCGCAGGGTGGAGTCGGTGCGCTTGACCACCAGGCCCACCGGCCAGACCGCCTCCACGACGTCGGCGATGAGGTCGACGGCCTGTTCGGCGGGGACGTGCCGACTGTCGAGGTTGGCCACCACGACGTCGTAGTCGCCGGCGACGCGGCTGACGTGTTCGGGGGTCACGGTGGCCACCCGCATACCGGTACGGGCGAACCGGGCCCCGGTCGCGTTGGCACCGGTGAGGTCGTCTGCGACCACGAGGACCTGGGCCACGACAGTCTCCTTCGACGAAACGCTCGGGTAACCTCCCTCCAACATAGGCCCGCCCGGGGGTGCCCGGGGCCGAACACGACCGACCACGGGAGAGGTGCGCGCGGACACCCGGGAGGGGCTCGGGGAGTTCCCCACCGGGTCCGTCCGGGCGCCGTGACCGAGACCGCGGAGGCTAACGGCCGGGAAGGGTGACGACCGTCCCGGTGCGGGCGCTGCGCCGGGCGGCCTCGATGACCTCCAGCCCGTGGATCACCTCGTGCGGGTCCACCGGCAGGGGTTCGCCCTCCCCCACCGCGTCACGGACCCCCGCGTAGAACTCGGGGTAGGCGCCGCGAGCGGAGGGCACCCGGCGGGTGGCCCCGTCCACGCCCACCAGCCCCAGCTCGGCCTCGGGGAGCACACCCCAGTCCTCGGCGGTGGGGCTCTCCCCGGCCAGGAGCCGGGCCTCCTGCCCGTCCATCCCGTGGCTGGTGAAGGCGGCCGCGTCCCCCAGGACCCGGAAACGCGGGCCGCCCTGCGCGGTGAGCGCGCTCATCCACAGGTGGGAGCGGGTGCCCCGGGAGTGCCCCAGCGACAGGAAGACGTCGTCGTCGGCCTGCACCCCTTCGCGGAGGGTGTCGATCTCGGCGTAGACCGAGGCGACGGGGCCGAAGAGGTTGATCGCCTGGTCGATGAGGTGCGGCCCCAGGTCGTAGAGCAGCCCGGCACCCGCCTCCACCGCTCCGCTCTCGCGCCAGGTCCCCTTGGGCTCGGGCCGCCAGCGCTCGAACCGGGACTCGAACCGGTGGACCCGTCCCAGGGCGCCCTCCTCGACCAACCGCCACAGGGTGAGGAAGTCGGCGTCCCAGCGGCGGTTCTGATAGACGGTGAGCACCCGCCCCAGCTTCTCGGCCAGGTCGGTGAGCTCGCTCGCCTGGGCGGCGGTGAGCGCGAACGGCTTGTCCACCACCACGGACATGCCCGCCTCCAGGGCGGCATGGGCCAACGGCGCGTGGGTGTCGTTGGGCGTGGTGACGACGGCGATCTCGTAGCGGCCGGCGTCGGCCCACAGGTCGGCGACGGTCGGGTACACGGTGGCGTTCGGGTGGCGTTCGCGTACGGCGCGGACGCGTTCGGGGTTCCCGGTCACCACGGCGGACAGGCACAGTCCGGGGACCGCCTCGATGATCGGCGCGTGGAAGACCTCACCCCCCTTGCCGTAACCGATGAGGGCGACGTGCAGTTCGGGGCCGTCGTGCTCGGGAACCTGCGATGCGTTGGACATGTCGTCCAATCTACGGCGCGGACCGCCCCGTGCGAGAGCGTTCGGGCACGGTGCGTCGCCACGGGGAGAAGTGTCGGCTCATGGGCTCCGAACAGCGCGTTTCAGCATCGTTACGAAAGGATTTGCGAATTTTGTAGACATTTTCATGAGATGCGGCTTCGATCGTGTTCCAGCGTGCCGTGGGTCACAGAGCCCCGGTGGTGCCCGTCCCCGATCGCACTAGGGAGAGTCATGCCGAGATCAGACCTCGGGAACCGTCGACACCTGGCACTGGCCGCCGCGGCAGGAAGCGTCGTGCTCCTGTCCTCGGGTTGCGCCTACCTCAGTGGTGAAGGCGGCGGCGGTGGCGGCGGCGACGCCTCCGGCGTCGACTGCGCCCCCTTCGAACAGTGGTCGGACGTCGAGGGGACCGTCAGCGTCTACTCGTCCATCCGTGACGAGGAGGCGGAGCGGATGGACCGCTCCTGGGCCGACTTCGAGGCCTGCACCGGCATCGACATCCAGCACGAGGGCAGCGGAGAGTTCGAAGCCCAGTTGCCCATCCGTCTGGAGGGTGGGAACGCTCCCGATCTGGCCCTCATCCCCCAGCCCGGCCTGCTGGAGCGGGTCGTCTCGGACGGCTACGCGGTGCCCGTCGCCGACGGCGTCAAGGCCAACGCCGAAGAGGGTTGGGGCGAGGACTGGCGCGGCTACGCCACCTTCGACGGCGAACTGTACGGCACCCCCTACGGCGCCAACATGAAGTCGATGGTCTGGTACTCGCCGTCCTTCTTCGACGAGAACGGCCACGAGATCCCGCAGAGCTGGGACGACATGCTCGCCCTCAGCGACGAGATCGCCGACTCGGGCGTCAAGCCGTGGTGCGTGGGCTTCGAGTCCGGCGACGCCACCGGCTGGCCCGGCACCGACTGGATCGAGAACGCGCTGCTGCGCACCGCGGGCACCGACGTCTACAACCAGTGGGTCTCCCACGAGATCCCCTTCGACGACCCGCAGGTCGCCGAGGCCTTCGACCTGGCCGACGGCATCATCCGCAACCCCGACTACGTCAACGGCACCTTCGGTGACGTGGAGAGCATCGCCGTCACCTCCTTCCAGGAGGCCGGTCTGCCCCTGCTCGACGGCGGCTGCGCCATGTACCTGATGGGCTCGTTCTACTCCGCGCAGTTCGAGGAGGGCGTCACCGTCGCCGAGGACGGCGACGTGTACGGGTTCGTCCTGCCGCCGCTGGAGGCGGGCGCCGAGGTCCCGGTCATGGGCGGCGGCGAGTTCGCCGTGCCCTTCGCCGACCGACCCGAGGTCGCCGCCGTCCACGAGTACCTGTCCACCCCGGAGTACGCCAACAGCCGCGCCTCCCAGGGCGCCTGGGTGTCGGCCAACCAGAACATGGACCCGTCCGTGATCGAGGACCCGGCCTCGCAGTTCGCCGCCGAGGTGCTGCTGTCCCCCGACACGGTCTTCCACTTCGACGGCAGTGACGCGATGCCCTCCTCCGTCGGCACCAACGTGTTCTGGAACGGCATGGTCGACTGGGTCACCGGTTCCTCCACGGACGACGTCCTGGAGACCATCGAGTCCGCCTGGCCGTAAAGGTCCCCTCCGCCGGGCGGGGCGCGCCCCGCCCGGCTCCCTTCTCATCTGTCACCGACAAGGGGACCACCCATGGAGTTCTCGTTCCTGAACGAGCTTCCCAAGATCGTGTGGATGCTCATCGGGATCGTCGCCTTCCTCGGCGTCATCGGTCTGCTGCTGGTCGTCATCGATGTGCCCCGCACCCGACGCGACCGGTGGCAGGCGTTCCTCTTCCTCGCGCCCGCCCTGATCCTCCTCGTGGGCGGGCTCGTCTACCCGGCCCTGCGCACCACCTACCTGTCCTTCCACGACCGCTCCGGTGACGAGTTCGTCGGGCTGGCCAACTACCTGTGGATGTTCCAGCGGCCGGAGATCCTGCTGGTGCTGCGCAACACCCTGCTGTGGGTGCTGTTCGCGCCGGTCCTGTCCACCGCGATCGGCCTGGTCTACGCGGTGCTGGTGGACCGCTCCCGGTTCGAGCCCGTGGCCAAGTCGCTGGTGTTCATGCCCATGGCGATCTCGTTCGTCGGCGCGAGCATCATCTGGCGGTTCGTGTTCGCCTACCGGCCCGCCGACCAGGAGCAGTACGGCCTGTTCAACCAGATCGTCGTGTGGTTCGGCGGCGAACCCCGGTTGTGGCTGCTCGAACAGCCACTGAACACGTTCCTGCTGATCATGGTGCTCATCTGGGTGCAGGCCGGGTTCGCGATGGTCGTGCTGTCGGCGGCGATCAAGGCCATCCCCGCCGAGATCAACGAGGCCGCCCGTATCGACGGCGCCGGCCCGATACAGCTGTTCTGGCGCATCACCCTGCCGTCGGTGTGGCCGACCGTCCTGGTCGTGCTCATCACCATCACGGTGCAGACCCTGAAGGTGTTCGACATCGTCCGCACGATGACCGGCGGCAACTACGGCACCAGCGTGATCGCCAACGAGATGTACAGTCAGGCGTTCTCCCAGGGCCAGATCGGTCAGGGGTCGGCCCTGGCGGTGTTCCTGTTCGTGCTGGTCGTTCCACTGGTGGTGCTACAGATCCGCCGTACCCGCAAGGCGAGGGAGCTGTCATGACCTCCACCCCCACCGTCGTCCCCGACCCCGGGCTCGTCGACGCCCGGAGACCGGGACCGGCCGCCCGGGTGCGGCGCCGGCTGAGCGGGACGGCGGCGAGCCTGGCCGCGCTCGTCATCGCCGTGCTGTGGACGTTGCCCACGGCCGGACTGTTCATCTCCTCGTTCCGGCCCGCCGACCAGATCCGCACCACGGGGTGGTGGACGTTCTTCGCCTCCCCCGAGGTCACCCTCGACAACTACCGGGACGTGCTGTTCGGCACCGCCAGCGACGGGCGGCTGGCCACCCACTTCGTGAACTCGTTCGTGATCACGCTGCCCGCGACGGTGTTCGTGCTCGGGGTGGCCGCGCTGGCGGCCTACGCGCTGGCCTGGATCGACTTCCGGGGGCGCGACTGGCTGTTCCTGGGCATCTTCGCGTTGCAGATCGTGCCGTTGCAGATGTCGCTGGTGCCGCTGCTGCGCTTCTTCTCCCAGGGCGTGTCCGTCGGCGGGCTCCAGGTGCTGCCCGCCTGGGAGCTGAGCGGGGCGATGGCGTTCACCAACGTGTGGGTGGCGCACACGATCTTCGGCCTGCCGCTGGGCGTGTTCCTGCTGCACAACTTCATCTCGCAACTGCCGAGGACGCTGTTCGAGGCGGCCCGGGTGGACGGCGCCGGGCACGGCCGCATCTTCGTGCGGATCGTGCTGCCGCTCATCGCCCCGGCCCTGGTCTCACTGGGCATCTTCCAGTTCCTGTGGGTGTGGAACGACCTGTTGGTGGCGCTGATCTTCACCGGCGGCGACACCGCCACCGCACCGCTCACCGTGCGCCTGGCGGAACTCGCCGGTACCCGGGGCGAGGCCTGGCACCGACTGACCGCGGGCGCGTTCGTATCGATGATCGTGCCGCTGGCGGTGTTCTTCCTCCTCCAGCGCTACTTCGTCCGCGGCCTCCTCGCCGGAAGCGTCAAGGGCTGACCGCCGCCGAGGCCCCGCGGGCTCCGGCCGCGGGGCCTCGGCGGGGTCCTGGTGGGGGCGGGAGGCGGGTCCGCGGGCCTCGCGTCGCTCGACACCTCGCGACCGTCGAACGTCCCCGGGACGGGCCGAACCCGCGCTCCGCTCCGGTCCGTGCTCGGCACGCCGGGAGAACCGGGGCGCTTCGGCCCCGCGCCCACCTCCTCGTTCCCCGGAGGTTCGCTCCAGACCCCCGGAACCCCGAAGGCGCCCTCGCGACCCCAAGAGCGCGGAAGAGCGTCCAGGGAACACGCCTCAGCCCTTGAGGGCGGCGCGGGCGGCCTCCAGGACGGTGGTCCGATAGGCGGCGCCGAACAGGCACACGTGCACCAGGAGCGGGTGCAGCTGGTGCAGCGCCACCCGTGAACGCCATCCGGCGGCCAGCGGCGCCACCTCGTTGTAGGCGTCGCGGACCCGCTCCAGATGCGGGAGACCGAACAGGGTGAGCATCGCCAGGTCGGCCTCCCGGTGCCCGCCGTGGGCGGCCGGGTCGACGAGCACCGCGTCCCGGCCGCGCCAGAGCACGTTCCCGCTCCACAGGTCCCCGTGGATCCGGGCGGGCGGTTCGGGCTCTCCGGCCAGGTCGGCGACGCGGTCCACCACCTTCTCCACGATCCGCACGTCGGAGGGGGTCAATCCGCCCTGGTCGGCGGCCCGGCGCAGGTAGGGGCGCAGTCGCTGTTCGGCGTAGAAGGTCGGCCACTTCCCGGACGGCGTGTTGTCCATGGGCAACGGGCCGATGTAGCCGGGCCACGGGGCGCCGAAGTGGTCGGCACCGGTCAGGTGCATCCCGGCGAGCCGACGGCCCAGGCGTTCGGCGGCGGACGGGGAGGGTTCGCGTTCCTCCACCCAGGGGAGCACCAGGATGCGGTCGTCCCAGGCCACCGGTTCCAGGGCGGGCGAGCCGAAGGCGCGCCCCAGCCAGGTCAGTCCCCGGGCCTCGGAGGTGAGCACGGCGCTGGGTGCGGCGGTGCGCGGCAGGGACTTGACGAACAGGCGGGTGCCGTCCTCGACCTCGGCGTAGGAGATGTCCCAGTCGTGGCCGTGTTCGGCCCGGACCGCCCGGCGCACCCGGTGACCGAGCAGGGCGGTCAGCCGTTCCGCCATGGTCCCCTTGACCGGGTCCCGACGTCGCCCCTCGTCACCGCCTGCGGCGCACACGGATCCCCCCTCCACCACCGGGCCCCGTCTACCGCTGCTTCAGAAGGGCGGTGAGTTCACCGGTCAGGCCCTTGGCGGCGGCCTCCACCATGTTGAGCACCGCGGTGAACCCGTCGTCACCGCCGTAGTAGGGGTCGGGTACCTCGGCGTTGGGCCCCGCCCCGGGGGCGAAGGAGCGGAACAGCCTCAGCCGGGAGGGGGCGAAGCCGTGTTCGGGCCCGTGGCGGTCGATGACGCGGCGCAGGTCGTCGAGGTTGTCCAGGTCCATGGCCAGGAGCAGGTCGAGGCCGGCCAGATCGGACGGATCGAACTGTCGGGCGGTGTGATCGACGAGGTATCCGTGCACGCGGAGCGTGGAGGCGGCCCGTGGATCCATCGCGCCGCCCACATGCCAGTCGCCGGTACCGGAGCTGTCCACCTCGACGAGGTCCTCCAGTCCGGCCCGTTCCAGGTCGGCCGTCAGCACCTTGGCGGCCATGGGCGAGCGACAGATGTTGCCCAGGCACACCACGCCGACGCGGTAGGGGCCGGCGGGGTCGCGGGGTTCCGGCAAGCTCATACCCCTTACCGTAACGAAAAACAGGCGCGTCCACCCGTTTCGCGAACACGCGCGTTCGTCGGATCCCGCTCCGGCTCCGGTTCAGCCCTTGGGCAGCCGCACCACGGTGACGAAGAAGTCGTCTATCTGCCGAACGACCTTGATGAACTGGTCGAAGTCGACCGGCTTGGGAACGTAGGCGTTGGCGTGCAGGCGGTAGCTGCGCAACACGTCCTCCTCCGCCTCGGAGGTGGTGAGCACGACGACGGGGATGTGCGCCAGTTCCTCGTCGTTCTTGACCTCCTGGAGGACCTCCCGCCCGTCCTTCCGGGGCAGGTTGAGGTCGAGGAGGATCAGGTGCGGACGTGGGGCCTCGGCGTACTCGCCCTCCCGGCGCAGGAAACGGAGCGCCTCGACGCCGTCGGAGACCACGTGCAGGCGGTTGCCCAGCTTGTGTTCCTCGAACGCCTCCTTGGTCATGAGGACGTCGCCCGGGTCGTCCTCGACCAGCAGCACCTCGATCGGATGCACCAACATGACCTCGCTCAACCTTCAGAACCCCTGTCAGGTTCCGCCCCGTTGTCGGGGGGAACCGTACCGCCATCGGGTGCGGGCGCACCGGAGGGTGTCCCGGGGGCATCGCCCTCGGGAGCGTCCGTCTCCGGGTCGTCCCCACCCCTGGACCATCGTGCGGCCGCCGGTGCCGGGTCCGCGGGGGCGGGCTCGACCTCTCGGACTCCGTCGTCGGCGATCTCGGCGGTCCGGGTCCCACCCGGTTCCGAAGTCGCTTCCAGCCCGGAGTCGACGGGCAGAGACCAGCATATGCGCGTTCCGGTACGGGGGGACTCCCCCTCACCGGTGGTTTCGGATCCGTGTGCGGTGTCGAGCCAGACGCGACCGCCGTGGAATTCGACGATCTTCTTGCACATCGCCAGACCGATACCGGTTCCCGTGTACTTCTCCCTCGTATGCAACCGCTGGAAGATCACGAAGATGCGCTCGGCGTACTGCGGTTCGATCCCGATTCCGTTGTCCTGGCAGCTGAAGATCCACTCGTCGTCCTCGCGTTCGACGCCGATGTGGACCCTCGGGTCGTCCTCGCCGCGGAACTTCACGGCGTTGCCCACCAGGTTGAAGAACACCTGGGTGAGGAGGGTGCGGTCGCCCCGGACGGTGGGCAGCTCGGCCCAGGTGACCTCGGCCCGTGTCTCCTCCAGGCGGGTGGACAGACTGCTCAGGGCGTCGTCGAGGGCCCGTTCGAGGTCCACCGGGGAGGAGTCCTTGGTGCGGCCGACCCGGGAGAAGGCCAACAGGTCGTTGATGAGGGTCTGCATGCGCTTGGCGCCCTCGACCGCGAAGTCGATGTAGGAGTCGGCGCGCTCGTCGAGCTGCCCTTGGTACCGGCGCTGGAGCAGCTGGCAGAAGCTGGCGACCTTGCGCAACGGCTCCTGGAGGTCGTGGGAGGCGACGTAGGCGAACTGCTCCAGTTCCAGGTTGGACCGGCGCAGCTCCTCGGCCTGGTGCTCCAGCAGCCCGGACTGCTCCTGGAGTTTGCGCCGGGCCGACGCGACCTCGTCCAGGTCCTGGACGATGCGTTCGCGCATGGCGTCCACGTCCCGTCCGAGCCGGACGATCTCGGGCGGTCCGTGCAGGGAGATGCGGTGGGCGTAGTAGCCCTCCGACACCTGGCGCATGTGCCCGGCGAGCTCGTCGAGGGGACGCAGCACCCACTGCTGGAGCATCACCCACAGGAACACCGAGAGGAACACCACGACCAGCCCGACCAGCACCAGCAGGGCGACGACCTGCTGGGTGGCCAGGGTCAGGCCGCTGCGGGCCTCGTCGATCTCGGTCCCCAGCTGCTGGACGGTGGCCTCGCTGGCGCGGGTGAGCTCCAGGTAGAGGACCCGACCGCGGCGCAGGTCGTCCTGGGAGGGCTCCTGGCCGTTGCCGACCTGCTCCAGGGTGGGTTCGGCGAACTCCTCGGTCCAGATGTCGCCGGCCGCGAGCAGGGCGTCGATGTTGTCCGCGAGGAGCGGGTCGGTCTCCCTGCTGGACTCGGCCAGCTCGCGCAGGACCGCCCGCTCCTCGGTGAGCCTGAACCGCGCGTCGATGTAGGGCTGGAGGAACTCGCGCTCCTCGGTGAGGATGTAGCCGCGCAGGGCGTGATCCTGGGTCAGGTAGGCCGCGCGGGTCTGTTCGACGGAACCGACCGCCGGGGTGAGCGAGTCGACCTGGAGCACCAGGGAGTCGCGGGCGCTGAAGGCGGCCAGGGTGATGATCGAGACCGCGACGACCAGGACGACCGCGACCACGGTCAACAGGCTGGTCACCCGACGGCGCAGGCTCCACGACTGGTGGGGGGCCGCCGGGCGGCCCTTGTCCCCGTTGACGAAGTGGGTGCCGCCGATGGAGGGGACCGGGGCCACGTGGGAGCCCGAAGGGGTTCCGGCTCCGTCGGTATCGGTCGCCATGGCCGCCCCCTCCCCGGCAGGAGTCACTCCCGCTCTCCGTTCCCCTGGTGGTCGTCGTGGCTGATGAGGAGCATCGCCACGTCGTCCTGGAGCGGTCCGCCGTTGCTCCGTTCGGCCTCGTCCACCACCCGTTCGGGCAGGCGGGCGAGGGACACGCCCTGTTCCAGGACACCGGTGACCAGCCGGCGCAGGCCCGCGACCTCCAGGCGCGCGGGCGGGGTCCCGTCGTAGGCGTCGACGAGGCCGTCGGTGTACATCAACAGGCTGGACCCGCGCGGGAGCACGACCTCGTCGACGTCCGCGTCCTCCACGGGGAAGACCCCGAGGGGAGGCTGGGGGGCGACAGGGGTCTCCTCCACGGAGGCGTCCCGGACGATCATGGGCGGCGGGTGACCGAGGACGCGCAGCCGGACCCGGTCGTCGCCGGTGTCCATGCTGGCCATGCACAGCGTCGCGTACATCTCCTCCTGGGCCCGCTCGCTGACGAGGATGGCCTCCAGGTTGGGCAGCACCGTGGGTTCGGCGACGCCGGCCATGATGAGGGTGCGCCAGGCGATGCGCAGGCTGACGCCGAGGGCGGCCTCGTCGGGGCCGTGGCCGCTGACGTCACCGATGATGATGTGGGTGGTGCCGTCCTTCTCGACCGCGTCGTAGAAGTCGCCGCCGACGATGGCGCGCTTGCGGCCGGGCCGGTAGTAGGCGCGATGGCTGAGCGGTGAGCGCTGGAGGAGCACCTGGGGCAGCAGGCCGCGTTCGAGGCGCATGTTCTCGCGGGCTCGCAGACGGGCCTCGCGGAGCTGGTGGGCGTTCTCGTCGGCGCGGCGGCGTTCCAGGGAGTAGCGCAGGCTGCGGCCGAGGAGGGAGCCGTCGACCTGGCCCTTGACGAGGTAGTCCTGGGCGCCGGCGGCGACGGCGGCGATGCCCTCGTGCTCGTCGTCGAGTCCGGTGAAGACGACGACGGCCGCGGCGGGGGCGCTCTGGAGGACCTCCCGGAGCAGGTCCAGGCCGTGCGCGTCGGGCAGGTTGAGGTCGAGCAGGACGCAGCCGCGGAAGCCCTTGAGGTGCTCGCGGGCGTCCTTGAGGGTGGAGACCCAGGTGATGCGGGTGGTGAGCGCCGTTTCGGCGAGCAGTTCCTCGGCGAGGAAGGCGTCACCCGCATCGTCTTCGATCAGCAGGACGTCAACCGATTCGACGGCAGCCTCCACCCGTTCGTTCAGGGCGGCCTCGCCCGGCGTGGCGCGGCCGTTGGCGGCAACACCATCGGCGGGAACGGCGTGCGCCGCCCCCGCACCGATCACCGCTGTGGGATCGTGCCCTGTTCTCCTGGTATCCACTCATCGCCTTCGGTCTGACGGTCCGCGGCTGCTCGCCGTCACGCCGCCCGTGGTCCGAGACGGACACCCCGGGGTGGTTCGGACCGCATGGCTTCCCAAAAGATAAACGCCCCGAGGACCTGTTGACCAGCAGGCGTGGGGGAGACACATACAACGCCGGACGGGGGAACCGGGCTTCCGACGAGGGATCGGGAGCCGGGAAGTGGCTCCGGACAAGGGAATCCGGGGTGCCTTCGGCCATGGAAGGGTGCGCGTGCAGGGGCATGTGCAACGCATGGGACACCACATTGTGACGCCCGACACATGCCAAGCGCTCTTCGGCCGTTTTTTTAACGACGACCTGTCGTATCCATCTTGAAGGAAGGCTCACCTAAATGACATGATGTCATCAAAGGCACCGACCTAGGAAGAGGGAGAACGCGGATGAGCGTCACGGCCGAAGCCCCCACCACGGCCCCCGACTCGGAGCTGTTCTCCGAGCGGCTCAAGGCCGCCACGTGGAGCGACCACCAGGCCGCCGAGGACCACGGCTTCACGCAGGCCCTCATGTCCGGCACCCTCCCCCTGCCCGGGTACATCGCGATGGTCGCCCAGCACTACTTCGCCTACGTCGCCCTGGAGCGGGTCGGCCGGGCGCTGATCGAGGACCCCGTGGCCGGCCGGTTCCACTACCCCGAACTGGAGCGGGTCCCCTCCCTGGTCCGCGACCTGGAGCACCTGCTCGGCGCCGACTGGCGCGGGCTCGTCTCCCCCACCCCCGCCACCCGCACCTACGTCGCCCGCATCGAGCAGATGATCGACCGCCCCGAAGGGTTCGTGGCCCACCACTACACCCGGTACATGGGCGACGTCTCCGGCGGGCAGTTCATCCGCCGCACCGCCGCCAAGGCCTACGGGCTCACCGAGGAGGGGGTCTCCTTCTACGTGTTCGACGGACTGGGCAGTCTGCCGAGGTTCCGCGCCGGCTACCGCGAGCGGCTCGACTCCCTGGAGCCGGACGCCGCGACCGCCGACCGGCTCATCGACGAGACCCGCCTCGCCTACCGGTTCAACACCGAGGTGTTCGCCGACCTGGGACGGCTGCACGTCACCGGGGCCTGACCCCGGGCGGCCGGGTTCGGACATCCGACCCCACCCGGGCGGAAGCCGTGGAGAAGGACGGCGGCGAGGCCGGACCGGTGCGGTCCGGCCCCTTCGGCGTGCCACCATAGAGGAATGCCCAAGATCACGGCGCCCACCATCGCCGCCCACCGTGCCCGCACACGGGAGCGCATCATGGAGGCCGTCGACGAGCTGATCAGGTCACAGGGGATCGATCGCGTCTCCATGACCGACGTCGCCAACGCCGCCGGCATCACCCGCACCGCGCTCTACAACTACTTCCCGGACAAGCCCACCCTGCTGTTGGCCTTCACCGAAGAGGTCAACAACCGCTTCGTGGAGAGTTACCGGCGCGAACTCCCCTCGGGCGTGTCCGCGGCACGACGGCTCTCGGCGTTCGTCCGCCTTCAACTCCAGGGCATCATGGCGCACCCGCACCCGCCCGCCGCCGAACTCGGCGCCAGCCTCGGTCCGCAGGCCTACCGGGCGCTGGCCGCCCACGTGGCCCCGATGCAGAGTCTGCTGACGGAGATCCTGGAGGAGGGGATCGCCGGCGGCGAGTTCGACGCGATGCCCGCCGAGGCGGTCGCCCGGCTCACCCTGTCGATGGTCGGCTCCCAGCGCCTCCCCCTGGTCAGCGGGGATATCGACCTGGAGGAGACGCACGCCCTCGTCACCCGGTTCGTGCTGCGCGCCCTGGGGGTGGCGTCCGAAACCGTGGAGACCATCGTCCTTGAGCGCCCCAGGAACGATACGTTCGGCGACCACTCGTGAGCTGCGGGTCATAAGGGTCCGCCCGTAACGGGCATCGGCGTGGCCATCGGGCGATACCGAGTCGAGAACCGCACCCCGGATCCGGTAGGAATCATGATCCCGGACCCGAGTCGTGAAGGTTCTCCCCTCCGTGTCGCTCGCACTCCTGACGATCGGCGCCGTGCTGGTGCTGATCGCGATGTTCAACAAGGTGCCCTCTTACGTCCCCGACCGACCCGGCGGCCGTCCGACGGCCGTCCGGACCGTGACGGCCCCACCGCGGTTGCGGCTGGCCTCCGCCCGGTTGACCGAACAGGGCCGCGCCCTGCTCACCACCCTGGGCGGCAGCGCGCTGATCGTCGCGTTCTTCCTCGTCCTGTCCGGTTACTGACGCACCCGGAGGCGGTGCCTCAGCCCCGCCAACAGGCCACCGGCCGCCAATCCTCCGGCGACCGCGACCGCCGCCGCGACCCGGCGACGCGTGCGCGCGTCCCGGTGCGCCGCCATCTCCGCGATGGCCCGGTCGGTCGCCCCGAAGGCGCCGCCGCACAGCAGCGGGTCCAGTTCCAGGGAACGCCAACGGATGTCGGCCCACGGGCGCGGGGTGAGCAGGTCCCCGGGCGGCGCGGCCGTGCGCGGCTTCCAGCGGACCCCCTCCGCGGGGGCGCCCGCGGCCACCGGGACCCGGCGCGGCGCCGGGATCGCGACCGGGAGCGGCGGCGCGCCCCGGTAGCGCAGTTCCCCCGGGGCGTTGGCGATCATCTCCACCAGAAGTCGCGCACAGGCACGGGCGTCACCCAGGGCGGTGTGCTGACCGGTCGGCCACACGCCGCTCAGCGCGTACGACGCCTTGGGAAGCGAATAGCGCTCCAGGTCCACCTGTGCGCGCAGGGCGCGCAGCGTGCACAGCCCCGGCAGGCTCTCGGGGAGCCCGAAGGGCACCAGTTCCGAGGTGAGGAAACGCTGCTCGAAGTCGAGGTTGTGGCCGACCACCACGGCACCCGAGAGCAACCGGACCACCTCCGGTACCACCTCGTCGGCGGTCGGGGCACCGATGACATCGCCCTCCCCGATGCCGTGGAACTCGCGGCCGGTCACGTCGGCCCGGGGGTCGACCAGGGTGGTGAACTCCTCCAGGAGGGTGCCGTCACCGCGCACCCGGACCACCGCGATCTCCACGATGCGGGCGCCCGTGCGCGGGTCCAGGCCGGTCGTCTCCGTGTCGAGCACCGCGTACTCCAGGTCCGCCGCCCGGAGGCCGACCCTGCGCCGGGTCAGCACGCCCATCCGCAGCGTTCCCATCGTGTGCCCGTTCCCTTCGTCGTGACCCGTGGTTCCACCGCCACGACCTTACTCCCGGCTTCCGACGTACGGGGCCACCCCTCGTCCCGGGCAAAAGGAAGAAAGAGCCTGGCGGTAACGTTCTGACGCATGTCCGTACATCCACGGACACTCCACGCACTCTTCAACGATGAGGAGCCCCGTATGACCCGAGCCCTGCTGCCCGAATACGTCCCCCTCGCCGAGGTGACCCGTTCGGGGATGCGTGAGAGCGTGCACTACGGCGCGGTCGTGGGGCTGGCCGCCGACGGGCGGATCGCCCACGCGCGCGGACCCGTGCACCAGCCGATGTTCCCCCGCTCGTCCGCCAAGCCCTTCCAGGCCCTGGCGATGCTGCGCGCCGGCGCGCCGCTGAGCGGCCCGTCCCTGGCCATCGCGGCCGGCAGCCACGGCGGCGAACCGATCCACGAGGAACGCGCACGGCTCATCCTCGCGGAGGCCGGACTCACCCCCGACGCGCTGCGCTGCCCGCCCGCCGTCCCCGGTGGATCGGCGGCCCGGCAGGAGTTCGTGCGGGCCGGCCGCGAACCCGACCGCCTGCTGATGAACTGTTCCGGCAAACACGCCGGGATGCTCTCCGCGTGCGTCGCCCGGGGATGGGACACCGAGGACTACCTCGACCCGGGACACCCCCTCCAAACGCTCGTCCGCGAGGCCATCGAGGACCTGTGCGGCGAACCGGTCGCGCACACCGCCGTCGACGGCTGCGGGGCGCCCCAGCTGGCCGTCTCCCTGGCCGGCCTGGCCCGAGGGCTGTGGCGGATGCGCACCGCCCCCGAGGGGTCCCCCGAGCACGCGGTCCTGGCGGCCATGAGCGCCCACCCCGAGTACGTGTCCGGCACAGGCCGGGTGGACACCGACCTGATGACGCGCATGCCCGGCCTGGTCTCCAAGATCGGCGCCGACGGGGTGCTGATCCTGGGGGCGGCCACCGGGGAGACCGTCGCCGTGAAGATCAGTGACGGGGACGCCGCCGAGCGGGCGCGTACCCTGGTCGCACTCGACGCCCTGCGCACCCTGGGCGTGGACGTCACCCCCGTCGAGGACCGACTGCGGGTCCCCGTCCACGGTGGCGAAGCGGCGGTGGGGGAGGTCCGCCCGCTCTGAACGGAGACACAGTGCGAAACATCGTCATCGTCGGTGCCGGCACGGCGGGCCTGTACACGGCGGCCGGCCTGCGCGAACGCGGCTTCGAGGGACGGATCACGCTCCTCGGGGAGGAGGCGCACCGCCCCTACTCCCGCCCGCCGCTCTCCAAGGAGGCGCTGACCGGGTTGGGCCTGGCCCCGGGCCCGCTGGCCGGGAACCGGGCGCTGCGGCTCATGGAGGACGCGGAGATCGACGCCCTGGACCTGGACTTCCGTCCGGGCACCAGGGCGATCGGGCTGGACACCGACGCCCGCTCGGTGAAGCTCGACGATGGTGACATCGCCTACGACGGACTGGTCATCGCGACGGGGGCACGGGCCCGCCGGCCCGACACCGACCTGGCCGGCGTGCACGTGCTGCGCACCCTGGACGACGCCGAGGCACTGCGCCCCCTGCTGACCCACCACGGTCGGCTGGTGGTCGTGGGGGCGGGGTTCGTCGGCGCCGAGGTGACGGCGAGCGCACGCGCCCTCGGGGTCGACGTGACCCTGGTGGAGGCGGCCCCGACACCGCTCACCCGGGTGATCGACCCGCGTCTGGGGTCGGTGCTGACCGAGCTGCATCGCGAGAACGGCGTGGACGTGCGCCTGGGTTCCGGGGTGGCGGCCTACGAGGGCGACGGCACGATCGAACGGGTCAGGCTCACCGACGGGACCGTCATCGGGACGCCCCTCGTCGTGGCCGGCATCGGAGTGGACCTCAACACCGGGTGGCTGCGGGGATCGTCCGTCGAACTGCTGGCCGACGGGTCGGTGGCGTGCGACGTGTACTCGGCGACCACCGCGCCCGACGTGTACGCGGTCGGCGACCTGGCGAACTGGCCGCACCCCCGTTACGGCGGGCGCGTCCGGCTGGAGCACTGGACCAACGCCGGCGAGCAGGCCGCGGCGGTCGCGCACAACCTGCTCGTCTCCCCGGAGGAGCGCGAACCCTTCACCCCGGTGCCCTACTTCTGGTCGGACCAATACAAGATGAAGATCCAGCTTCTGGGGCAGGGCGCCCCGGCGGATCAGGTCGCCGTCGTGCACGGCTCCGTGGAGGACCGGAAATTCGTGGCGTTCCTCGGCCGGGGCGGCGTGCTCACCGGCGTGCTCGGGCTGCGCTCCACCCCGCGCACCATGCGCTATCGGGGACTGCTGGAGCGGGCGACCACCTGGGACGAGGCCCTGGCGGCGGCCGGCACCTCAAGGTGACGGCGCGCCCCGGTCGGCCCGACGGACCCTCCCGTACCCGTCGGTCGGGGACCCGCGGTCGAGCCGCACGGGAGGCCGTCGTCCCACCTCCCGGGGGACGGCACCCGCGCGCGGGGCGTCGCTCTCACACGGGTCGGCCTCGACCGGCGCGGGCCCCGGGCGCGCCGCGGCGCGCCCGGGCCGCGGTCACTTCGCGAACCGGTCCGTCGCCTCGATCAGCCGGTCCAGGATGCCGGGCTCGCTGAACGCGTGCCCCGCGTCGTCGACGATGTGGAACTCCGCTTCCGGCCACGCACGGTGCAGGTCGTAGGCGGTGCGCACCGGGGTGCACACGTCGTAGCGGCCCTGCACGATCACCCCGGGGATGTGCCGGATGCGCTCGGCGCCCTCGATCAGCTGTTCGGGCGTGAAGAACCCCTTGTTGACGAAGAAGTGGTTCTCGATCCGGGCGAACGCCAGCGCGTACTCCTCGTCCGCGTGGTGCTCGCGCAGTCGCTCGTTGGGCAGCAGCGTCACGGTGGAGCCCTCCCACACGCTCCACGCCCGGGCCGCCGCCAGCCGGACCTCCCGCTCCGGCGACCCCAGTCGGCGGGCGTAGGCGGCGATGAGGTCGTCGCGCTCCTCCTCCGGGATGGGCGCCAGATAGGACTCCCACAGGTCGGGGAACATCATCGACGCCCCCTCCTGGTAGAACCAGCGCAGCTCCTCGTCGCGCAGCGTGAAGACGCCCCGCACGATCAGCTCGGTGACCCGGCCCGGGTGGGTCTGCGCGTAGGCCAGGGCCAGACAGCTCCCCCACGACCCGCCGAACACCTGCCAGGCGTCCACGCCGATCATCTCGCGCAGCCGCTCCATGTCCTCCACCAGCGTCCAGGTGGTGTTGGTGGACAGGTCGGCGTCCATCTGCCCGGCGTGCGGAGTGGAGCGCCCGCAGTTGCGCTGGTCGAACAGCAGGATCCGGTACCGCTCCGGGTCGAACAGCCGACGGTGGTCGGGGACGCAGCCGCCGCCGGGTCCACCGTGCAGGAACACCACGGGCTTGCCCGCGGGGTTGCCGCACAGCTCCCAGTAGACGCGGTGTCCGTCGCCGACATCGAGCATGCCCGAGTCGTACGGTTCGATGGGCGGGTACAGGGTGCGCACAGCGTGGCCCTTCCTGAAGGTCGTCGTACGCCCCGGACGATCCCGGGGCGGGTCAGGGGGGGTGTCCGGGTTCTTCCGGAGATCTCAGAGGCGGTCGAGGAGTTCGGCCTTCTTGGTCGAGAACTCCTCGTCGGTGAGCAGCCCTTCGGCGTGCAACCGCCCCAGTTCGCGGATCTTGGCGAAGATGTCCTCGGCGCCGCCCGTGTCGTCTGCACCGCTCTCGACGGCGGCCGGGGCGGCCCCCTCGATGTGGGCGTTCAAGGTCGCCGCCATCAGGAAGGTCTCCTCCGCGCCCTTGGAACCGTGCGAGGCGAGGGTGAAGAAGTCGTTGTCCAGCGCGGTCGCCTCGGGCAGGGTGACCCCGCGCAGCACGATGCGCATGCACCCCTCGGTGACGTCGGCCGGCGGGTGCCAGAGCACCGATTCGATCTCCGCCAGCCGGTACTCGCGGGACTTCTCCTTCTCCTTGGCGGAACTGGCCAGCCACCCGTCCCATTGCAGGCGCACCTTGTCGCCGTCGAAGGAGGCCGACCCCTCGGCCGTGCGCACCTGCAACGGGGGACGGGCCACCAGGGCTCGGGCGATCTCGCCCCGGTCGGGCGGGGTCGCCAGGGTCTCACGGACGTAGTGGGCGCCGGCCCTGATCCGGTCGGCGACGTACTCGGCGACGAGTTCGCGGTCGTGCGGGCCGGCCAGGACCAGAGGGGTGAGCTCGTCGCGGGCGGACACGCCCAACATCACGTACGGGTCAGTACCGCGGGCCAACTCCAGCCGCAGCCGCCATCCGCGCTTGCGGTCGCCCCTGTCGAAGTCGACGTCGCGCACCGCCGCCAGCGGCACCGTGCAGCCGCCCAACGCCTTGAACAGCGTGGGCACCCTGCGTCCGGAATCGAAGCGGATCCGTATCGCCTCGTCGTCGATTCTCCAGATGCCGTGGTAGCCCCGCAGTTCCTCCATGCTTCACCATCCTAGGACGCGCGGGGCCGGAACAGGGGCGCCAGGCGTCACCCGCGCCCATCGCGGGTAGAAACCGCAGAACACCGGCCCTGGACCGAGGCGGGCGAAGATCCGAAAGGTCGAAGCGATGTCCAAAGAGGCGGCGGCCGAAGGGGCCGCGGAGTTCCGCGCGGCGCGCGATCTGCTCCTGCGGCTGCGGGATGACCGCGAGGCCGCTCACCGGGAGTTCATCTGGCCGCGACCCGCGGTGTTCAACTGGGCGCTGGACCACTTCGACGAGGTGGCCGAGCGCAGACCCGACCGCACCGCGCTGTGGATCGTGAACGAGGACGGCGAGGAGGAGAAGTACACCTACCGGCACATGTCGGAGCGCTCCTCGCAGGTCGCCAACTGGTTGTACGGTCAGGGCGTGCACCCGGGCGACCGCATCCTGGTGATGCTGGGCGCGCAGGTGGAGCTCTGGGAGATCACCCTGGCCGCGATCAAGCTCGGCGCGGTGGTGGTGCCCACCGCCACCAACCTCACCGAGGGCGACCTGTTGGACCGGTTGGACCGCGGCGAGATCAAGCACGTGGTCTGTTCGCCGGTGGACACCGAGAAGTTCATCGGCCTGCACGGGCACTGGACCCGGATCTGCGTGGGGTACATGGACGGCTGGCTCGGTTACCCGGACTCCGAACACGCCGGACTGGAGTTCCACCCGCCCTCCCGGGTCGGCCCGGACGACCCCCTGCTCATCTACTTCACGTCGGGGACGACCGCCAAGCCCAAGCTCGTGGTGCACACCCAGCGCTCCTACCCGGTCGGGCACCTGTCCACCATGTACTGGCTGGGCCTGCGACCGGGCGACGTGCACCTCAACGTGTCCGTCCCCGGGTGGGGCAAGCACGCCTACAGCAGCGTGTTCGGACCGTGGAACGCCGAGGCGACGGTGTTGACGGTCCGCCAGAACGACTTCTCCCCCGAGCGACTGCTCGATGAGATCGTGCGTCGCGGGGTCGACACCTTCTGCGCCCCGCCGACGGTGTGGCGGATGCTGGTGCAGACCGACCTGGCGTCGTGGAAGGTGGGCCTGCGCGAGGCACTGGCCGCGGGGGAACCGCTGAACGCCGAGGTGGTGGACCGGGTGCGTGAGGCGTGGGGGATCACCGTCCGGGACGGGTTCGGCCAGACCGAGACGACCCTGCTCATCGGCAACTCCCCCGGGCAGCCCGTGATCCCCGGCTCGATGGGCCGCGAGATGCCCGGCTACCGCGTCGTGCTGGTCGACCCGGCCACCGACAAACCCGCCGACACCGGCGAGATCTGCGTGGACATGACCAACGCGCCGCCGGGGGTGATGAAGGGGTACGCCGACAGCCCGGAGCTGACCCGCCAGGTGACCCGTCGGGGCCTCTTCCACACCGGCGACCTCGCCGCCCGGGACGCGAACGGGAACATTACCTATATCGGCCGCGGGGACGATGTGTTCAAGGCGTCGGATTACCGCATCTCACCATTCGAACTCGAAAGCGTCCTCGTGGAACACGAATACGTGGCCGAGGCCGCCGTCGTTCCCTCCCCCGATCCGTTACGGCTGGCGGTGGCCAAGGCGTTCGTGACACCGGCCCCGGGAGTGGCTCCCACCGCCGAGACCGCCCGAGCGATCCTGGCCCACACCCGGGCCCGCCTCTCGCCCTACAAGAGGGTCCGCCGCCTGGAGTTCGCCGATCTGCCCAAGACCGTCTCGGGCAAGATCCGTCGGGTGCAGCTGCGCCGGGAGGAGGCCGAGCGCGGCACGATCGCGGACGGTTCGCGCAATCCGAACGAGTTCTGGGAGGAGGACCTGTCCGAGCCGGACGATTGACCCGGGCACGTCACCGCGGGTGAATTTCCGTCTCGAATCGCGAGACGCGTTTTTCTCCATTGTCCGCGGCACCGCGGGCCGTCATGTGACCCTCGTCCGAAATACCGGTGTAACCGCGCCGCACCTCCGCGGTCGCGCTAGTGTGCACAGTGGCGGCAGCGCACACGAGAGCACAGGACAAGGGGAGCAGCATGCCCAGCACCAACGACACACGGGTGGTCGACTACAAGCCGCTCATCGCTCCCGGGGACCTGCTCTCGGAACTGCCCTTGGGCCCGGAGCGCACCGCCCTGGTCGAGCGTTCCCGCGCCGAGGTCAAGCGGGTCCTGGACGGCGAGGACGACCGCCTGCTGGTCGTCGTCGGCCCCTGCTCGGTGCACGACCGGGAATCGGCCATGGACTACGCCCACCGGCTGGCCGAACTGGCCCCCTCGCTGAGCGAGGAACTGTGCGTGGTCATGCGCGTCTACTTCGAGAAGCCGCGCACCACCGTCGGGTGGAAGGGTCTCATCAACGACCCCGACCTCAACGACACCTACGACGTCCACCGCGGTCTGCGCCTGGCCCGCGAACTCCTGCTGGACATCAACTCCCTGGGGCTGCCCGCGGGCACCGAGTTCCTCGACCCCATCACCCCGCAGTACATCGCCGACGCCGTCTCCTGGGGCGCGATCGGCGCCCGCACCACCGAGAGCCAGGTGCACCGCCAGCTGAGCAGCGGCCTGAGCACCCCGGTGGGCTTCAAGAACGGCACCGACGGCGACGTGCAGGTGGCCGTGGACGCGGTGGGCGCGGCCGCCGCCTCCCACACCTTCTTCGGTGTGGACACGGCAGGCGCCGGTTCGGTGGTCGTCACCGAGGGCAACCCCGACTGCCACGTGATCCTGCGCGGCGGCCGCACCGGCCCCAACCACGACGCCGCCTCGGTGGCCTCCGCCCTCGACGTCATCGGCAAGGCGGGGCTGCCCCGCCGACTGATGATCGACGCCAGCCACGCCAACAGCGGCAAGGACCACGTGCGCCAGGCGGGTGTGGCCGCCGAGATCGCCGCCCAGGTCGCCGACGGCCAGCGCGGCGTCATCGGGGTCATGCTGGAGAGCTTCATCGTCCCCGGCGCCCAGAAGCTGGGCGACCCGACCGCGCTCGTCTACGGGCAGTCCATCACCGACAAGTGCATGGGCTGGGACACCACCACCGAGGTGCTGTCCACCCTCGCCGAAGCGGTCCGCACGCGCCGCAAGACCCTCTGAACCCACGGCACGCGCGAGCGCCCCGTCCCCTCGACCGGGGGCGGGGCGCTCGCGGCTCAGCGGGGTCCGGCGCCCTCCGGGAGGACCTCCAGGGCCGTCAGCAGCCCGCGCCCCAGGGTCTCGCACGAGTCGGGTTCGAACCCCTCGTCCGCCTCCAGACGCAACGCGAACGTGTGCACGCCCGCATCGCCCGTCACCCAGCCGACCCACCATCCCGGCGCGTCGGTGCCGTCGTCACAGGACGAGCGGCCGTACAGCGCGTACCCCCGGCCCCGCTCCACGAGGACCTCCTCGCGCAGCGCGCTCTGGTGCTCCGCGTCCACCGGCAGCTCCCCCCGGGCCAACCCGGCCAGGAACTCCGTCTGCTCCACGGCGGAGATCCCGAGCGGGCCCCGCGACCAGAACGTCTCCGCGTCCTCGTCCGCGCCGATGTCGCGACCGCCGTACTCGAAACGGTCCACCCACGTGGCCATCGGGCCGTGCCCCACCCGGTCGACCGCGTCCCGGGGGGCCGAACCCCCGGCGTCCACCACCTCCCCGGCGTCGGCGATCGCGCCCGTCTGCAACGCCGTCAGCGCGATCACCAGGTCGAAGGTGTCCCCCGGAACGGCGCGTTCGCGCGCCCGCTCCGGTTCCACCAGCACCGAACGACGTTCCTGTGTGTCATAGAGCACGAACGTGCCCGTCACCTCGGCGGCCGCGAACACGTCGACCAGGTCCGCCCGCTCCGAGGCGGCCACATCGCCGCCGACGACGGCGGCCCTCCCCTCCCCGGAGTCCGGGGGGTCCTCCTCCCGGGGAGCGGAGCACCCCAGCAGCGTCACGACCGTCGCGCCGACCACCGACGCGCATCCGATCCGTCTCGTTCTCCGCGTGTCGAACAGCACTCGTCCCCCTCGGTGCGCGTCCCATTACAGGGCACACCGTAGTCCCTTTCCCGCCCCTTCCGCCCGGGATTCGCCCGGTCCGGTCCCGGCGGTGCCACCCTTGGGCGGCGGCGACGGCCGCTGCTAGGCTGAACGTGTTGCTGACCCCGTACGGGAGAGTGCCCGCGCATCCGGCTCGGGCCGCCGAAGGAGCAATCCCTCCCCGAAACAACCTCTCAGGCACAGTGGACCGTACGGGCGAGACCACTCTGGAAAGCAGGGACCCACACGTCCCTCGCCGAAGGTGCAAGCCACGCCGAGCGCGTGGTGAAGCTCTCAGGCACAGATGACAGAGGGGGAGGATGGCAACGCCTATGCACGACACGACGCCCATCCTCTCGGGAGTGCCCATGTCAGAGCCCACCTCCGCGCCGCGGCCGACCGCGCTGCGCGCGATCCACGAGAAGGCCGGTGCCGCGCTCGTCGACTTCGCCGGTTGGCTCATGCCCCTGCGCTATGACAGCGAGACCGCCGAGCACAAGGCCGTCCGCGAGGCCGCGGGCCTCTTCGACCTCTCTCACATGGGCGAGATCCGACTCACGGGCCCGGACGCCGCCCGAGCCCTGGACCACGCCCTGGTCGGACACCTGTCGCAGGTCAAGCCGGGCAAGGCCCGGTACACGATGATCACCAACGCCGACGGCGGCGTCATGGACGACCTCATCGTCTACCGGCTCGACGAGGAGGAGTACCTCGTCGTGGCCAACGCCGCCAACGCCGACGTCGTCGCCGAGGCCCTCCTCGAACGCGCCGCCGGGTTCGACGTGAAGGTCACCGACGAGTCCGCCGAGTACTCGCTCATCGCCGTCCAGGGCCCGCGCGCCGTGGAGATCCTCGCGCCGCTCACCGACGCCGACCTGGACTCGATCCGCTACTACGCCGGGTACGAGCACACCGTCGCCGGAGTGCCCGCCCTGCTGGCCCGCACCGGTTACACCGGCGAGGACGGCTTCGAGATCTTCGTCCGGCCCGCCGACCGCGCCGTCGAGGTGTGGGAGGCCCTCGCGGCCGCCGGCGCCGACAAGGGCCTGGTCCCCGCCGGGCTGTCCGCCCGCGACACCCTGCGGTTGGAGGCGGGCATGCCGCTGTACGGGCAGGAGCTCACCTCCGACCTCACCCCCTTCGACGCCGGGCTCGGCCGCGTGGTCAAGTTCGACAAGGAGGGCGACTTCGTCGGCCGGGCCGCCTTGGAGGAGGCCGCCCGCACCGCGCGCCCCCGCCGCCTCATCGGTCTCGTAGCGCGCGGACGCCGTCCGCTGCGCCGAGGCCAGGACGTCCTGCGCGACGGCGCGGTCGTCGGCTCCATCACCAGTGGCGCGCCCTCTCCCACCCTGGGCCGCCCCATCGCCATGGCCTACGTGGACGGCGAACTCGACACCACGACCGGAGCGTTCACCGTGGACGTGCGCGGTCGGGGCGAGGACGTCGACGTGGTCGAGCTGCCGTTCTACCAGCGGCAGGCGTAGACGTGGGTCCCGCACCAACGGGACCTCGGCGCCTCGCACGGCGGAACCCCGGACCGGGGTCGGCACGGGCGGAGCGCGATCAGGCGTAGGCCGGGCCGGGCGGCCGTCATCCGGCGGCGCGGCAGGAATGAAGAGAACCTCCAAGGAGAGTTGAAGTGAGCGTTCCCACGGAGCTGGGTTACACCGCCGAACACGAGTGGGTCTCGATCGAGGACGGGGTCGCCACGGTCGGCATCACGGCGTTCGCCGCCGAGTCCCTCGGCGACATCGTCTACGTCGAGGCCCCCGCCACGGGGACCGCGGTGAGCGCGGGCCAGACCTGCGGCGAGGTGGAGTCCACCAAGTCCGTCAGCGACGTCTACTCCCCCGTCGATGGCGAGGTCGTCGAGGTCAACGCGGACCTGGAGGGCGAGCCCGAGTCCATCAACTCCGACCCCTACGGCGCGTGGCTGTTCAAGGTGCGCCTGTCCGGGGAACCCGCCGCCCTGCTGTCCGCGGAGGAGTACACCAAGCTGACCGAAGGCGAGGACTGACCCCCGATGGCCACCGACAACACGCTCAACAAGAGCCTGAGCGAACTCGACCCGGAAGTATCGGCCGCGGTCGACGCGGAACTGGCCCGCCAGCGCGACACCCTTGAGATGATCGCCTCGGAGAACTTCGCTCCGCAGGCCGTCCTCGAAGCGCAGGGCACCGTCCTGACCAACAAGTACGCCGAGGGCTACCCGGGCCGCCGCTACTACGGCGGCTGCGAGCACGTCGACGTGATCGAGCAGCTCGCCATCGACCGGGCCAAGGACCTGTTCGGCGCCGAGCACGCCAACGTGCAGCCGCACTCGGGCGCCCAGGCCAACACGGCCGTGTACTTCGCCCTGCTCAAGCCGGGCGACACCATCCTCGGTCTGGACCTGGCCCACGGCGGCCACCTGACCCACGGGATGCGGATCAACTACTCCGGCAAGGTCCTCAACGCCGTGGCCTACCACGTGCGCGACGAGGACGGCACCGTCGACTACGACGAGGTCGCCGCCCTGGCCAAGGAGCACCAGCCGAAGATGATCATCGCCGGCTGGTCGGCGTACCCGCGCCGGTTGGACTTCGCCCGGTTCCGGGAGATCGCCGACTCCATCGGGGCGCTGCTCATGGTCGACATGGCGCACTTCGCCGGTCTGGTCGCCGCGGGCCTGCACCCCAACCCGGTGCCGTTCGCCGACGTGGTCACCACCACCACGCACAAGACCCTGGGCGGTCCGCGCGGCGGTCTGATCCTCACCAAGGCCGAGCTGGCCAAGAAGATCAACTCCGCGGTGTTCCCCGGCATGCAGGGCGGCCCGCTGGAGCACGTGATCGCGGCCAAGGCCGTGGCGCTGAAGGTGGCGGCGGGCGAGGAGTTCGCCGACCGTCAGCGTCGCACCGTGTCCGGCGCCAGGCTGCTCGCCGAGCGTCTGACCCGCCCGGACGCCGCCGAGGTCGGCGTCAAGGTGGCCTCCGGGGGGACGGATGTGCACCTGGTGCTGGTGGACCTGGTGAACTCCGAGCTCAACGGCCAGGAGGCCGAGGACCGGCTGCACTCCATCGGCATCACGGTCAACCGCAACGCGGTGCCCAACGACCCGCGACCGCCGATGGTCACCTCGGGTCTGCGGATCGGCACCCCGGCGCTGGCCACGCGCGGTTTCGGTGACGAGGACTTCGCCGAGGTCGCCGACGTCATCGCCGAGGCGCTCAAGCCGGAGTTCGACGCCGCGTCGCTGCGCGCCCGGGTGCGGGCGCTGACCGAGAAGTACCCGCTCTACCCCAACCTGTAGGGCCCCGCCGTGCGGGGCCGCCGGCCCCGCACGGCGTTCGTCCGGCAGGTACGGTCCCTGTGCTCAACGAGGAGGACAGACCCTTGGCCATCAGCGTGTTCGACCTGTTCAAGATCGGTATCGGACCGTCCAGTTCGCACACCGTCGGCCCGATGAAGGCCGCGCGCACGTTCGTCACCCGACTGCGCGAGGACGGACTCCTGGGCGACGTGGCGCACGTGCGCGCGGAACTGTACGGATCGCTCGCCCTGACCGGCAAGGGCCACGGCAGCGACACCGCCGTGATCCTCGGCCTGCTCGGCCACACCCCCGAGGGGGTGGACGTGGAGGCGGTGCCCGCGCTCGTCGAGAGGGTCCGCGGGGAACGCTCCATGGCCCTGGGCGGCCCGGACGGGCCCCGAGTGGGCTTCGACCCGGCCGTGGACGTGGACTTCCGCCGCAAGGAGAGCCTGCCCGACCACCCCAACGGGATGCGGTTCATCGCCCGGGACTCCACCGGCGCCGACCTGGCCACCAAGGTGTACTACTCCGTGGGCGGCGGGTTCGTCGTGGACGAACGGGCCGCCGGTTCCGACCGGATCAAACCCGACGACACCGTGCTCCCGCACCCGTTCGACAGCGCCGAGGAGCTCCTGGGGCTGTGCGCGGAGACGGGCATGTCGATCAGCGCGATCATGCTCGCCAACGAACGCGCCTTCGGCCGCACGAACGCGCAGATCACCGACGAACTCCTGGAGATCTGGTCGGTCATGCGCCAGTGCGTGCGGCGCGGGGTGACGACCGAGGGCACGCTGCCCGGCGGCCTTCGGGTACCGCGCCGGGCACACCGGCTGTACCGGCAGCTCGGCGGGAACTGCGACGCCTCGGGGCTGCTCGCCCCGACCACCGCCGACCCGGACCCGATGCGCGGCAGCGACTGGATCACCCTCTACGCGCTGGCGGTCAACGAGGAGAACGCCGCGGGCGGCCGGGTGGTGACCGCACCCACCAACGGCGCGGCCGGGATCGTCCCGTCGGTGCTGCACTACTACACGCACTTCAGTCCGGGCGCGGGGGACGAGGGCGTGGTCCGCTTCCTGCTGACCGCGGCGGCGATCGGCATCCTGTTCAAGCAGAACGCGTCGATCTCCGGCGCCGAGGTGGGCTGTCAGGGCGAGGTCGGCTCGGCGTCGTCCATGGCGGCGGCCGGTCTGGCGGAGGTGCTGGGCGGCACCCCGGCCCAGGTGGAGAACGCCGCGGAGATCGCCATGGAGCACAACCTGGGGCTGACCTGCGACCCCATCGGCGGTCTGGTGCAGGTGCCGTGCATCGAGCGCAACGCCCTGGCGTCGGTCAAGGCCATCAGCGCGGCCCGCATCGCCCTGCGCGGCGACGGCAGCCACTTCGTGTCGCTGGACAAGGTCATCAAGACCATGAGGGACACCGGCCGCGACATGCACGACAAGTACAAGGAGACCTCGCGCGGCGGCCTCGCCGTCAACGTCATCGAGTGCTGACGCACCCGGCGGTTCAGGACGCCGCGTGGAACGTGCGCAGAGCCGCCGCGATGTCCTCGATGTCGTCGAGCCCTCCCGTGGCGACGTCGAGGACGAAGCGCTCGGCGCGGTCCACGTCGACAGGGTCCGCCAGGGGCTTTCCGTTCACTTCGAGGAAGACGGCCGTGGAGTTCCACGCGGCTCGCTTGTTGCCGTCCAGGAACACGTGGTTCCTGGCCAGGGAGTGCATCAACGCGGCGGCCTTCTCGAAGATGTCCGGATAGTGCTCGTCCCCGAACGAAGACCCCTTCGGGCGGTGGACGGCGCTCTCCAGAAGCCCGTGGTCACGGACCACGGCAGCGCCCTGCTGCTCCTGGGCCAGAGCCATGGTGGTGATGTCGGTGACCATCGCCGAGTCCAGGTAGAAGACGTCCTCCACCTACTTGGCGAGCCTCTCGTTGAGTTCGGCGGAGAGGGTGGTGACGCGCCGTGCCGCTGCCAGGAAACGACGGCGGCGGATCTCGGCGAGCATGCTCTCCCGCATCTCCTGGACCAGTTCCTGCGGTGGCCGCTTCTCAGCGGCGGCGGTCTGACGGATCTGCTCCGCCTCCGCCTCCGTGAACTCGATACCGAGTACCGACATGCTCGCCCCCTTTCAAGGTACGACCCGCCGCCAGGATACCCGAGGATGCCCAAACGCCGGGAGACGTTGTGGATCCGTATCGCTGGACAAGGTCATCAAGACCATGAGGGACACCGGCCGCGACATGCACGACAAGTACAAATCGTCTCCGCGCCCCCGGCGGGGTCGGCCACCCCGCCGGGTGAGAATCCGGCGAAGAAGGGCCTGGCGAGCAGCAGCACGAAGGCGTCCCCGTTGACGAGCATCGAGGTGCCGTTCTCGTCGGAGAAGTCCGGGTCGAACTCGAACCCGAGCCCGCCGAAGAAGGCGCGGGAGGCCTCCAGGGAGGCCACGGGGAGGTTCACGATCAGCTGTTTCGTCATGTGACGAAGGTAACGAACGCCCCCGACGTTCCCCGGTACGACCCGCCCCGACCCCGGCGATCCCACGGAAGCACGGACCTCCGTCCCCCCGTCCCCTCAAGGCCCGCCGAGCACTCCGACCCGGCGCGGCGCCCCGGGACGGGACCGACGACCCGCACCCCGGTCCTCGCGGGCGATGCGCCTCGGACCGGCGGGATCGGTGACCCCTGACCCCTGACCCGTGCCCGCCCCGCCCTCGGGGAGGGCGGGCGCAGGTCAAGTCAGGTCAGGTCAGGTCAGGCGAGACTGCGCCGGGGGTTCTTGGCCGGTGCGGTCATGGACATCCGCACCACCGCCGGGATCCGTTCCAGCTCCAGGGAGCGGCGCAGGTTGGCCAGCGCATCGGAGCGCACCCGGCGCCACACCCCGGTGACGTCGGCGTCGTCCTCCAGGGTCAGGGACAGACGCAGGTGCGGCTCGTCGGCCGACTCGGTGAGGCGGGCCCGCGCCCGGCGCACCCCGGGGTAGTCGGCGACCTCCTGCTCCAGGGCTCCGCGCGCCACGCTCTCGGACATCTCGACGCGCCCCTCCTCGCCCCGTTCCAGGACCAGCCGGCCGACCGTGTCGTTGAGGCCCTGCACCATCAGCCAGCGCAGTGCCAGGAACGCGACCACGAAGGCGACCGCCACCGCCGCGTAAGGAGCCCACGGACTCCCCAGGACCGCCATGGCCGCGTCGTCGAGCAGGCTCCCCTCCGCCACCCGCGACCCGAACAGTCCCCGTCCGGCGGCGAACGCCACGGCGCCTCCGGCCAACAGCACGATCCCCACCAGCAGCAGTCCCTGCCGGTTGCCCCGGGCCGATCGGCGCGCCCTGTCCCGTGCCATGGTCATCCCTCCGCGTAACGGACGTGGGTGGCGATCCGCATGCTTCGCAGGGGCGCCAATTCCTCCAGCCGCCGTTCCACGGCGGCGGTCACCTCCGCCGGCAGCCCCGGCGACTCCCGCAGCCCGGTGCGCACGTGCACCCGGATGCGGCTGCCGCGCACGTGCACCCCGACGTGGTCGACCCCGCTGACGTCGTGGGCGGCGGCGGTCACCGCGCGGCGCAGCGCGCTGCGGGTCATCCCCACCACCAGCGCGGGGTCGTCGGTGCGCAGCGCCGTCCAGTGACCGCGTCCCGGGGCGAGAGCGGCGACGATCAGGACGAGCCCGATCACGGCCACCAGCGCCGAGGCGATCTGCACGGACGGCTGCGACCAGGTGGTGGTCTGCGCGTACCCGGTCGCGCGGTCGACCGGGAAGAGCCCCAGCGGGCTGCCCGCCAACGCCGCGATGACCTCGGCGGCCGCGACGACGGCGACGACGAGGATCACGAACCCCGTGATCACCGCGGGCCATGAACGACGGGGCCGGAACGTGTGGACGGCCACTCTTCTGGCCGCCCGGTCGACCCCCTGGTCGGGACGGCCGAGCACCTCTTCCACGGTGGTCATCACAACTCCTAGCGCGGCGGCCCCCGACCGGGTCGGAAAGGGCGGACCTTCCCGACCCGTGGTCGTGGAGCGGTGGAACGGCGCGATCAGCGCACCGTTTCGGCGATCTCGATGTCGATGTGGTGGACCTGTTTGCCAGTGGTGTGCTCGACCCGGTCCCGGACCCGGGAACGGACGAGCGCGGCGATCCTTCGGACGGGTTCGGGGTAGTCCACGGCGATCCGCAGGCGCAGCAGGACAATGTCCCCGCTCACGCGGGCGCGCACCGACCGCCCGCGCGTCGCGCGGGCCCCCTCGACCTCGCCCACGGCCCGGGCGGCGGTCTTCTCTATGACCGCGTTCGCGATGTCCGTGCGCCCCCCGGGGCCGTGCGCGACCTCGGAACGGACGTGCCTCCCGGGGCCCTCCGACCGTTCCCGTTGTCGGGGAACGTCCTGGGTGCGTGTTCCGGGCACGCTCACCCCTTTCAGGCCGAA
Source organism: Nocardiopsis sp. N85 (assembly GCF_028882275.1). Taxonomy (GTDB): domain Bacteria; phylum Actinomycetota; class Actinomycetes; order Streptosporangiales; family Streptosporangiaceae; genus Nocardiopsis; species Nocardiopsis lambiniae. Next base: position 32,221 of record NZ_JARBUT010000001.1, on the reverse strand, counting down.
CGGCGCGAGAACATCTCGCTCAGGTCGATGTCACCCTCCATCGCCCGGCCACCGACGAATCCGGCCAGGCCGAGGACCAGTACGAGTGCGAACGCCGTGAATCCGCCGAACGCGCCGGCCAACCCCAGTACCGTCCCGTAGGACAGTCCGACTATGGGCCACATGGCCTCCCCCTTCCTTGTGTCCAGCGCTCATCTCGTATGCGGCCGGGTGCCCGCGGCGCCGACGACCACGTCCTCCACTGAGATGTGGACGACGCGGCCGCCGGCCAGCGGTGCGAGCCCTCGCCGGAGCTCGGTCGCGATCTCCGGCAGCGGGCGCCCGAAGTGGACCACGACGCCGACCTCGACGGTGTCGGAGCGCACCGCCACCCCTCGGATCCGCCCCCCGGGCACGGAGGTGGACAACGTCCCGAAGCCCCCGCTGGACAGCCTCACCACGTCCGGTGAGAGCAGAGCCGCCTCGGCCACCCGCCGGGCGATCGTTCCGGGGTCGTCGACGCCGTTCATCACTACTGGACCCGAGGTCCGGAGTCGGCCTCTGCGTCTTGGCCGTCGTCGTCATCGGGCAGGTGGATGTCGCCCACCCTGATGTTGATCTCGGTGACTTCGAGACCGGCCATCCTCTCGATGGCGTTGGTGACGTTGCGGCGCACGGCCGCGGCGAGGTCCTGGATGGCGGTCCCGTACTCCACGACGAGGTCGATGTCGACGGCGGCCTGCCGTTCACCGACCTCCACGGAGACTCCGCGCGCCGCCGACGAGGCGTCCCCGCCGCCGGTCATGGCGTCCCTCACCACGCCCATGGCACGGGCCGCCCCGCCGCCCATCGCGTACACGCCGCCGATCTCACGCGCGGCCATGCCGGCGATCTTGGCGACGACCCCGTCGGCGATCTGGGTGTGGCCGCCCTCGTTCGAGGCGTCCCCGGTCCGGTTCGCCTCACGGGCCCCCGGCACCCTGGTCTCGGTCCTGGTGTCCGACACTGGTCCCCCTACGCAGTGTGCAGATGAGCCCGTGTCCCGGGCTCCGGTCGTGTGAGCGACGTCAGCGCTTGAAGACGTCCTTGATCTTCTCGCCGGCGTTCTCGATGACCTCTTCGGCCTTCTCCTTGAACCCCTCGGCCTTGTCCTTGGCCTTGTCGGCGGTGTCCTTGGCGCCGGCCTTGGCCTGGTCGATCTTGCCCTCGGCCTGGACGGAGCGGTCACCGGTCGCCTTGCCGTAGGCCTCCTTGGCCTTGCCGGCGACGTCGTCGAAGTTCTTGCCCATGTGCGTACACGCCTCCCCGCCCGGGGGATCCCACCCCGGGGATTACGGACCGAAACCCGTGGATCACTCCGCTGAGCGACCGAACGGGTTTCGAACTAGTTCACACCATATACACACTGTGAGTAGTCGACAAGGCACTTGGAGTAAGGTGTTGCAGGTCAGAATAGGTAATGACATCCCCATCCCTGCCCCAAGCCCGCTCCGAAAACCCTGCCCCGGACAGAAAACGAAGGGGCGCCCGAAGGCGCCCCTGGTTCGTCCGAAAATCGACGCGGGTCGACTCACCCGAAGACGACGGTCTTGTCCCCGTTGAGGAGGACCCGACGCTGCGCGTGCCAGTTGACCGCGCGCGCCAGCGCCACCGACTCCAGGTCCCGACCGATCGCCGTGAGCTGCTCGGGGCTGTGCGTGTGGTCGACCCGGGACACCTCCTGCTCGATGATGGGCCCCTCGTCGAGGTCGGCGGTGACGTAGTGGGCGGTGGCCCCGATGAGCTTCACGCCCCGCGAGTGCGCCTGGTGGTAGGGCCGGGCGCCCTTGAAGCTCGGCAGGAAGGAGTGGTGGATGTTGATGATCCGGCCCGACATCTTGGCGCACAGCTTCTCGGACAGCACCTGCATGTAGCGGGCCAGCACCACCAGGTCCACGTCGTAGGAGCCGACCAGTTCGAGCAGCCGGGCCTCCTGCTCCCCCTTGCTCTGCGGGGTCACCGGCAGGTGGTGGAAGTCCACCCCGTAGGAGTCGGCCAGGAACTCCAGGTCGGGGTGGTTGGAGACGACCGCGGCGATGTCGATGTCGAGCAGGCCGCTGCGGTGACGGTAGAGCAGGTCGTTGAGGCAGTGTCCGAACTTGGACACCATCACGAGCATGCGCGGGCGCACGTCGCGCGCGCTGAGCGTCCACTCCACGAACGCGTCGCCATGGCCGAAGTCCCCGGCCAGCGCGGCGAAGGCACCGCGCAGGGCGTCCTCCCCGACGACCCCGTGCCCGCCCTGCTCGGCCACGAACTGCATGCGCAGGAAGAAGCGGCCGGTGTAGTGGTCTCCGTACTGCTGGCTCTCGGTGATGTTGCAACCGTGGTCGGACAGCAGATTGGCCACCGCCGCGACGATGCCGCGGCTGTCGGGGCACGACAGCGTCAGGATGTACTCGCGCTCGCTCATGGGAAGACAACCGTTTCTGGGGTCGGACCGGCCGTGCGGCCGTGACGTCCCAGGATATCCACCGGGTGTCGGTCGTGGGCGGCTCCGACCGAGACCGGTCGCAGTTCACACCCGTTCCGTGCGCACCGCGGGTTCCGGGAACCCGTCGGCGATCATCCGATTCCGGCCAGGGAATATGAAAAGTATTCATGTTCTGGCATGCTCGGAGTCATGACAAGCCTGCGTGAGAAGTACGAGGCCGCGACGCGCGAACTCCAAGCCCCCTTCGCCATGGTCGACCTGGCCGCCTTCCGCGCCAACGCGGCCGCCCTCACCCGCCGCGCGCACGGCCGACCCATCCGGGTCGCCAGCAAGTCCGTGCGCTGCCGCGCACTGTTGCGCACCGCGCTGGAAACGCCCGGCTACGAAGGCGTCATGGCCTTCACCCTGCCCGAGGCGCTCTGGCTCGCCCAGGACGACCCCGGCGGTCCCCTCGGCCGCGACATCCTCGTCGCCTACCCCACCGCCGACCTCGACGCCCTGGTCCGCCTGGCCGCCGACCCCGCGGCGGCCCGCGTCATCACCCTCATGGTGGACGACACCGCCCACCTCGACCTGATCTCCCGGGCCGTCACCGCCGCCGAACACGAGGGGGCCCGCCCCTCCGACGCGCCCCCCGTCCGGGTGTGCCTGGACATCGACACGAGCTGGCAGCCCTTCGGCCCCCGGATGCGCGTGGGCAGCCTGCGCTCCCCCGTGCGCACCCCCGCCCAGGCCGCCGACCTGGCCCGCGCCGTCGTCCGCCGCCCCGAACTGCGACTCGACGGGATCATGGCCTACGAGGCCCAGATCGCCGGAGTCGGCGACGCCCCCGCCGGCCGCCCCCTCTACGGTCGCCTGCTGCGCACCGTCCAGCACCGCTCCGCCGTCGAACTCGCCAAACGCCGGGCCGCCATCGTGCGCGCCGTGCGCGAGGTCGCCCCGGTGCGCTTCGTCAACGGCGGAGGCACCGGCAGCCTGCACACCACCGGCCGGGAGAAGGCCGTCACCGAACTCGGCGCCGGCTCGGGGCTCTACCACCCCCACCTGTTCGACCACTACCGGTCGTTCGAGGGCCGCCCGGCCGCGCTGTTCGCGCTGCCCGTCGTGCGCCGTCCCGCCCGCGGCGCGGTCACCGCCCTGGGCGGCGGCTACCTCGCCTCGGGGCCCGCCGACGCGCTCCGCCTGCCCCTCCCCCACCTGCCCGCCGGCCTGGCCTACAGCGCCAAGGAGGGCGCCGGCGAGGTCCAGACCCCACTGCTGGGCGCCGTCGCCGACACCCTGGAGATCGGCGACCGGGTGTGGATGCGTCACACCAAGGCGGGCGAACTGTGCGAACGCTTCGACACCCTGCACCTCATCGACTCCGACACCGGCACCTACGTACGCGCCGTCCCCACCTACCGGGGTGAGGGCAGGACCTTCCTCTGACCCCCGGACACGACCGAAGGGCCCGTGCGCGAGCACGGGCCCTTCGACATGGGACTATGCGCGCCTGCGGCGCACGATCAGGGCCACCACGCCCACCGCGATGACCGCGCCCACACCCACCGCGAGGATCATCGCTTCGGGGGGGAGCTGTCCGCGGGACTGGTAGGTGGTCACGACCTCGTCGTCGCCCTTGAGGAGGATGCTGCCCTCCCGAGGCTCGACGAGGTGGCTCTCCACCCGTACCGCGCCACCACCGACGACCAGGGCGCGGGCCTCGTCGACCAGCCGTCCGCCCTTCTCCTTGACCCGGTTGATCTGTCGCCGTGCGATGTTCGCGGGCTTGGCCTGCACCACCAACTCGTCGATGGTCTCGGCGAGCCGTCGCTGCTCGCGGTTGATCTCGGCCTCGATATCGGCCGGAGTCCGGCGCGGTTCGGTGTCGCCTGCCGCCATCTGGGCTGCCTCTCTCACTAACGCAGAGTCGTATGAGATCCCGTGTCCGAGCCGGTGTCCCGACCCTCGTCCTCCGCGCCGTCGGACGGACCGGAGAATCTCAGCGCGCCGTCGATTCCGTCGACCACGCGGAAGAAGTCCCGCGTGGACAACCACAGTTTATAGATGATGGCGAGTTCGAAGGCGAGGAGCAAAACACCCGCCACGGCGGTGATCCAGCCGATAAGGGACGGAAGCCCCGCCACCGCCACCGCCACCGGCGCCACCACGAAGACCGCCATCTGGAACTCGATGCCGCCGACCAGGTGCGTACGCACACGGCGCGCGTTGAGCGCCGACCAGAACCGCTGGTACCAGGGGAAGCGGGTGCGGAACTCCTGATGCAGGTCCACCTTGGGCAGGGTCAGGTCCGGCTGCTTGCCGGCCGTGCGCCGGTTGCGGTTCTCCCGTTCGGTCTGGGTGCGCAGTATCCCTTCGAGGACCGCGATGCCGTGCCTCAGCACCGCCTGCTCGCCGCCATCGCTCATGGTCCGGCCACCCGCACCGGTCGCCGCCGCGGTGTCGTCCCCCTCCGGGCCGAGCATCGACAGGGTCGCCCGCGCCCGCTCCAACGCGGCCGCCAGGTGCGAACGCATCTCCCGGCGCACCTTGTACACCTGGAGCGCGTTGAGATAGCGCAGCATGTCCAGGAACACCACGGCCAGCGCCAACCACACGAACCACACCGGGTCGGCGCCCGGGTCGGCCTCCTCGGCCACCACGTACTGGCCGCCCATGAGGGCCACCACCGCGACCAGCACCCGGAACCGGTCGGACACGTAGTCCACCCAGGCGCCGAACACCGTCTCCGTACCGGTCAGCCGGGCCAGCTTGCCGTCCATGCAGTCGACCAGGAAGGACAGGAAGTACAACACCGCGCCGAGCAGCAGGAACTGCCGGTAGCCCAGGGCGAAGCACACGGCCGCGCCCAACCCCAGGAAGAGGGCCACCACCGTCAACTGGTTCGGGGTGATCGACGTCCGGTTGGCGACCGGTCCCACGAGACGGACCGCGATCGGGTCCACGAGATAGACCGTCCACCAGGAGTCGCGCTCCTTGAGCGTACGGGCCTTGACCTCGTCGAGCGTGAATGCAGGCATCGGTGCCGAGACTCCCAACCGACCAATCATGAAGTGCGGTCAACAATAGGTGATCGAACCGGCGGTCGATCCCGAAGCGGATGAACCGAACCGGAATCGCAACCGAACCACGGGACACCACCGCCCCTCGCCCACGGGGTCGTTAGTGTGGAGACGAGAGCGACCGGGCCCGTCCCGGCATCCCGGCACAGAGAGGAATCCCACGTGAGCGACCCGATCCGGCTCGAACCCGGCGACCAGGCCCCCGACTTCACCCTGGAGGACGCCGACGGCAAGCCCGTCACCCTCGGAGAGGTCCTGACGCGGACCGACCAGAGCGTGGTGCTGTACTTCTACCCCGCCGCGATGACCCCCGGCTGCACCACCCAGGCCTGCGACTTCCGCGACAACATCCGCGAGTTCGACTCCGCGGGCTTCACCGTCATCGGCGTGTCCCCCGACACCACCGACAAGCTCGCGAAGTTCCGCGACAAGGAGGGGCTGACCTTCACCCTGGTCGGCGACCCCGACAAGGAGACCCTGCGCGCCTACGGCGCCTTCGGCGAGAAGAAGAACTACGGCCGGCTCGTCCAGGGCGTCATCCGCTCCACGGTCATCGTCGGCGCCGACGGCAAGGTCGTCAAGGCCTTCTACAACGTGAAGGCCACCGGACACGTCGACCGGATCAAGAAGGAACTGGGCGTCTGATCCGCCCACCGGGATCGAGGAGGAGCACCGTCCGAGCCCCCCGGCCCGGCGGACGACGCCCTCCCGATCCCGGTACAGTTGTCCCCACGGGCACGCCCGGGGGCCGTAGTCCAATTGGCAGGAGACGCCAGCTTTAGGTGCTGTACAGTGCGGGTTCGAGTCCCGCCGGCCCCACTCGGCGACGGGGCGATCCTGTTCGGCGGCCCGCGGCCGCCCCACCGGATCGCCTCGCCACCCGGGAGACCACCCCCGAACCCCCGGCCACGAGTGATCCGACCCGCTCGATCCGGCCATCGCGGCGGCCCCGGGGCCCGCGCGCCTCTCCCGCCCTTCGAGGACCGGTCAGCGGCCCAGCAGGGCCCACAGGACGATCGCCAGCAGCACCAGCACGCCCAACGCGACCGCGAGGACGCGGGCGGGCGCGCCCGCGCCGTTCTTCCCGGCGTGTCGACCGGGGTTGGTGAGCCCCAGGGTGTCGGTGGACTCGCGCAGCGAGGCCACGAACGCGCTCATCGCCTCCGGGCTGTTGCGCAACCGGTCGCTGATGTTCTCGGCCAGCATCCGGCCGCCCGCCTTGAAGTGCTCCTTGGCCGACTCGCGCGGCTCCGGCACCGCGGTCGGCTCCTCCCCGTCCTCCTCCGCGGTCCCCTCGGCGGGCTCCCCGCCCTTGCGGGCGTCCTCGCCGCTCCACGGGGCCAGCGCCGCGATGCGCAGCATCTTGGTGGCGTTCTCCGCGGTCAGCCGCTCCCCGGGCTCCACTTTGAGCAGCCCGGCCAGCGCCGGCGCCAACGGGCCGGCCTTACCGGCCATCGCGGGCTCGTCCAACGGCTCCTGGCGCAGGATCTTGATGTAGCCCTTGCGGTCGTAGGGCGGGTACCCCTCCACCGCCGCGTACAGGGTCGCGCCCAGGGACCACAGGTCCGACTCCGGGCCGACCGGACCGGCCTTGGCCCGCTCCGGCGACAGGTACGCGGGGGAACCGACGATCCGGCCGGATTCGCTGAGCGCCGACTCGCCGTTCCAGGCCGCCAGACCGAAGTCGGTGAGCACCACGCGACCGCTCCTGGTGATCATCACGTTGCCCGGCTTGACGTCGCGGTGGACGATGCCCTCGCTGTGCGCGACCTTGAGCGCGTCGATGAGCTGGAGCCCGATCTCGGCCACCCGCTGGTAGGGCAGCGGGCCGCCCACATCGATGATCTCCTCCAGGGTGGAGGCCTCCAGCAGCTCCATGACGATCCACGGTCGCCCGTCCTCGTCCACGACGTCGAGCACCGTGATGAGGCTGGGGTGGCTCAGCCGTCCGGCCACACGGGCCTCGCGGGTGGTCCGCTGGAGCAGGGACTCGCGGTCGGACCGGCTCAGGGACTCGGGCAGACGCAGTTCCTTGACCGCGACCTCACGGTCGATCACCAGGTCGACGGCGCGCCAGATGGTGCCCACGCCGCCCCTGGCGATCTCCGCGAGCAACTGGTAGCGCCCCTTCAGCAGACGCCCCTCAGGCGCGGGGGCGGCCACGGCGGCCTCCTCCGGGCGCGCGGGATCCGGCGCCGGCTCGGGACGCTGCGTGTGGGGGTTGTCTAGGGAGGACACGGTTATCCACGGGTCCATTCACCGGCCATGGTGGCCTCCTGCGGAGCATTGCGGTCGCTGTCACCACGTAGGTGCACGGATCAATCGTTATACCAGCAGGACACGGGCGCCCTACCGGCCGTTGCCATAACACCGACACATAGGTTCGCTTTCGTTATGTCCAACGAGAGCGAACACATGCGCCGATGACCCCTCCTCGACCCGTTCTCGACAAGGAGGGGTCCACGTGCGGATGAGACGCCTCCGCGCGCACATCGGTTCACGGTGGTCCCGGGTTTCACACCCAGAGTTCATCGGGGGTGCGCACCTCGACCGGGCCGACCCCGATGTCGGTGAGCGGAGAACTCAACCGCTCGGCGTCGCCGACGACGATGACCACGGCCTCCTCCGGGCGCAGGTACTCCACCGCGGCCGAGTCCAACGCCTCCTTGGTGAGCCGCTCGTACCCGGCCCGGACCCGGTCGACGTGATCGTCGGGCAGGTCGTGGACGACCATGTCGACCAGCGACCCGGCCATCGCGCGGGCGGTGGAGTAGGACACCGGCAGCCCGATCGTGTTGGACTCGCGGACCGCGATGAGCTCCTCCTCGGTGACCCCCGACTCGCGCAGCTTCGCCACCTGCTCCAGGGAGGAGGTGATGGAGTGGGCGGTGGTGTCCGCCTCGACCTGCGTGGACATGAAGAACACCCCGCTGTCGCGGCGCAGGTCGAACCGCGCGCCGGCACCGTAGGTGTACCCCAGGCGCTCGCGCAGCTCCAGGTTGAGCCGGGAGCCGAACATGCCGCCCAGCACCTCGCCGATGCCCTCGGCACGCGGCAGGTCGACCTGCGAACGCGACGGCGCCCGGTGCGCGATGACCAGGGCCGACTGCACCGAACCGGGGCGGTCCACGATGAGGACGCGGGGCAGGGGCCCGGGCGGCGGGGCCGGTGCGGTGATGACGCGCTCGGGCGTGGGCGCGGTGTCCCCGAACACGGTCTTGCCCAGGTCCATCAGGTCGACCCCGCTCAGGTCGCCGACCACGACGAGGGTGCCGGCGACGGAGGCCAGGGTGTCGGAGTGGAAGGACGCGACGGTCTCGGGGGAGATGTCGGCCAACAGGACCGGGCCGCCGGCCAGCGGCGTGGCGTAACGGCCGGTGAACAGCTGCCCGCCGAGACTGCGCATGGCCAGGGTGCCGGCGGTGGCGGCCTCCAACCAGAAGCGCTCCAGCAGCTGCTCGCGGCGGCGGACGATGTCGTCGGGGTTCAGCGCGGGCCGGCGCACCGCGTCGGCGAAGAGCCGAACGGCCTCGCCCAGACGGCCCACCGGGACGTCGAGGCCGGTGATGAACCCGTCCCAGTTGACCCGGGACACCCATTCGGCCCCGTGCCGTTCCAGCGCGGGCGCCAGGGAGCTGTTGCCGTCGGGGCCGTCCTCCAGCACCTCGCTGGTCAGGGCGCCGACGCCCATGGCGTCGAGCGGTTCCACCGCGCCGCCGTAGGGGTGCACCAGGCGAACGGAGACCAGGTACTGGCCGGGGACGTCGATCGCGACGACCGTGCCGCCGCCGACGGTGATCCGCTGAGGCCGGGGAAAGGTGTAGGACGCCGGAGTACCGAGGTCCGGGCGGTTCTGCGACATGCTCTGCGACTCTTTCTGTGGTTGCTCGGGACTCAGGCGTCGTCGGAGGCGGCGGCCCGGGCCTCGACCTCCGGCGTCTCGGCGGCGTCCTCACCGCGCGGGTCGAATCGGACGACGAGCATGTTCTCGTCGACGAGCAGCCGTTCGGCGGCGGCGCGCACCTCCTCGGCCGTGATGTCCGCCCAACGGGTCGGCCAGGTCAGCGCCAGCTCGGGATCGTCGAACAGCTGGGTGCAGGAGCTGATGGAGTCGGCCAGCCCCGCGGGCCCGGAGATGGATTGCAGGTGGTCCCGCTCCAGGACGGCGCGCGCCCGGTCGAGTTCGTCCTCGGTGACGCCCTCGGCCACCCGGGCGACCTCCGCGAGGATCTCCGCCTCCAGGGTGTCGCCGTCGACGTTCTCGCGGGCGAGCATGTTCACCAGCAGCAGGCTGTCGGTGTACCGGAACGGCAGGACGTCGGCGGCGGCCCCGCCGTCGTCGGCGGCGATCGGCCGGTCCACGACCAGCGACCGGTACAGGCGGCTGCCCTGCCCCTGCCCCAGCACGGCCGAGAGCAGGTGGGCGACGTCGAACCCGCGCTCGCCGTAGGACGGCGCCCGGTAGCACAGGAACACCCCGGCGGCCGGGACGGTCTCGACGACCCGGTCGCGGAGCGGTCCGCCCAGCGGCGCGTACAGGGTGGCGTCGGGGGCCTCGGGGACCTCCCCGCGCGCCGGGATGTGGCCGAAGAACTTCTCCACCCGGTTGCGGACGTCCTCCGGGTCGAGGTCGCTGACCACGGTGATCACGCAGTTGTCCGGGCCGTAGTGGACCTTGTGGAACGACTTGACGTAGTCCAGGTCGGCGGCGTCCAGATCGGCCATGGAGCCGATGGTGGGGTGATGGTAGGGGTGCCCCTCGGGGTAGGCCAGGCGCAGGATGCGCTCCAGCGCGGTCCCGTAGGGCTGGTTGTCGTACCGCTGGCGGCGCTCGTTCTTGACCACGTCGCGCTGGTTGTCCAGCACCTCCTGGGTCATGCCCTCGCGCAGGGTGGCCAGCCGGTCGGCCTCCAACCACAGGATCCGGTCGAGGGCGTGGACGGGCACCGTCTCGTAGTAGTTGGTGCGGTCGCTCGAAGTGGAGGCGTTGATGTCACCGCCCAGCCGCTCGATCTCCTCGAAGTGCTCGCCCTTGGCCACGTTGCCGCTGCCCTGGAACATCAGGTGCTCGAAGAGGTGCGCGAACCCGGTACGGCCGGGCACCTCATGGCGGGAACCGACCCCGTACCACAGGTTCACGGCGGCCACCTGACCGGTGGAGGCGGGCGCGGTCACCAGACGCATCCCGTTCTCCAGCGTGTACTGAACCAACTGTCCCGCCGCTCCGATGCCGGTCACCAGTGCTGCACCCCGATTCACGCGTCGCCTGAAACCACCGTCACCGCATCGCGACGATGACGACTACGACCCTACGGCCTCAGGCCACCGTGTGGACACCCGAACGGGCCGACACGTCGAGCAGTTCGGCTCAGCCGCGGTACTCGGTGGTGTCCATCGAGCGGGCGACCTCGTCGTAGACCGCGCTGTACTGGGAGTCGGCCGACCACACGTACAACAGCACGTCGCTGACCGGCAGGAACCACATGCGCACCTCGAAGGCCTCGTCGTTGGCGCAGGTCACCTGCCACACGGAGTGGTGGGACTTCAGGGTGTCGGCGTGCTCGGTGAAGTCGGAGACCTTCAACTCCGCCCCGGAGACGCCGATACCGCCCGAGGCGGCGGAGTTGAGGCTGCGGCAGCTGCCCGTGTCGGCGGCCCAGCCGTCGTCCTTGGAGTGGGCGTCGCCCTTCTTGGGCCAGTCGTTCGGGTTCTTCTCCGCGGCCTTGGGGGTGAGCTGGATCGACCCGTAGGCACAGGGGTCCTGTCCGGGCGGACTGGCGCACAGGGTGCCGTCCTGGTTCTGCACCGCCCACCCTTCGGGGACGTCGATCGCGACGCCGTCGACCTTCTCGGTGGTGAACCCCTCCGGACCGGGCGGCTCCACACCGGGCACCACACCGTCGGCCCCCATCCGAAGGCCGGCGTCGTCGCCCTCGTCCTCGGGCTCCCCGGCGCAGGCCGTCAGCAGCAGGAGGGAGGCGGCCGCGATCGCCGCTCCCGTGGCGCGCGCACCGCGTGCCCGATGACCTCGCCCGTGGATGCCCGCCATGCCTCGTCCCTCTCGACCGTGCGTCCCGATGGTCAGAACACAGTCGACCTTAGCGCCACCGGAAGGGAGCCCCGACAACCCGGTCCGCACGGGTACGAGCCGCACGTTCCCGACATCGTCCACAGGCGGCCCGCGACACCCGACCCGGTCGGCCCCCGGCGACTACCCTGGGGCCATGGTGGACCTCGCGAAGATCACGCAACCCTTGTCCCTCGACCGGTTCGGGCCCCGCCGGACCGGTCCCCTCGTACTGGAACTGGACCTGACCGAGGGGGTCGCCGACGAGGCCCCCGGGGACCCCATCGGTCAACTCTTCAACCGTCGCCGACAGCACTACCTCGACGTGGTGGAGGGGATCCGCCGCGGCGCCCGCGACCCCGAGGTCGCCGCCCTCCTGGTCCGGGTCGACACCCGGTCCCTGGGCTTCGCCAAGATCCAGGAACTGCGCACGTGCGTCGCCGACTTCCGATCCACCGGACGACCGGCCGTGGCCTGGGCCGATTCCTTCGGTGAGACGGGCGACGGAAACCTGCCCTACTACCTGGCGTGCGCGTTCTCCGAGATCGTCATGGCCCCCACGGGGCTGTTGGGGCTGACCGGCCTCATGATCAAGAGCACCTTCGTCAAGGGCGCCCTGGACCGGCTCGGCCTGGACTACGAGGTCGGCAAACGGCACGAGTACAAGAACGCGCTCAACGGGGTCACCGAGACCGGGTTCACCGACGCCCACCGCGAGGCCACCGACCGGATCGTCACCTCCCTCGGCGACCAGATCGTCGAGGGGATCGCCGAGGCCCGCACCCTCTCGGAGGAGCGGGTGCGCGCCCTCGTCTCCCAAGGGCCGTTCCTCGCCGCGGAGGCCCTCGAACACGGACTGGTGGACCGGCTGGCCTACCGCGACGAGATCTACTCCGACCTGCTGGCACGGGCCCGGGGGGACGCCGACACCGAACCGCGCCTCCAGTTCGTCACCCGCTACCACCGGAAGCACACACCGGCACAGCGCCCGCGCCCGGTCGGCGCCGCCGACCACATCGCGCTGATCACCGCCACCGGGACCATCAGCCTGGGCCGCACCCGGCGCTCTCCGCTGGGCGGCGGCACGGTCATGGGTTCGGACACGGTGGCGGCGGCGTTCCGGGCCGCCCGCCGCGACCCGCACGTCAAGGCCGTGGTGTTCCGGGTGGACAGCCGGGGCGGTTCCCCCACCGCGTCCGACGCGATCCGCCGCGAGTCCCAGTTGACCCGCGAGGCCGGCATCCCGGTGGTGACGACGATGGGCGACTTCGCCGGTTCCGGCGGCTACTACGTGACACTGGGGTCGGACGCGATCGTGGCCCAGCCGGGCACCCTGACCGGATCGATCGGCGTCATCGTCGGCAAACCGGTCCTGGGACCGCTGCTGGAGCGGTACGGCATCACCAGCGAAACGGTGGGCACCGGCGAGCACGCCGGGATGTTCGGTTCCGACCGGGCCTTCACCGAGTCGGAGTGGGAGAGGGTCAACGCGCTGCTGGACCAGGTCTACGACGACTTCACCGCCAAGGTCGGCGCCGCCCGGAACATGACCCGCGACCAGGTCCACGAGGTGGCCCGGGGGCGTGTGTGGACCGGCCGGGACGCCCGCGAACGCGGACTGGTGGACGCCCTGGGCGGGCTGGAGACGGCGGTGCGCATCGCCCGGGAGAAGGTCGGCGGCCGGGCCCTGCCGCTGCGCCCCTTCCCCCGTCAGCACCCGCTGGACCGACTGCGCCAGCACGAGTCCAGCGAGGACCCGGCGGCCGCCCAGCCGCAGAGTTCGCTGAGCGCCTGGGGGCCGCTGCGGCACGTCGCCGCCGTCCTGGGACTGCCCGAGGGGGGCCCGCTCACCATGCCCGACCCCGGTCGCCTCCGGTAGGGCGCGGTCCGCGGCCCCGCCCGCCGTGGGAGGGACGCCGTCGACAGCGGGTCGCACCCGGGACGGGAGGGCGCCGCGGGCCCTCCGAAGACGACGGGAGCGCGCGCCCGGGTGACACGCCCCGGGATCGGGTGTGCGGGATGATCGACGTCGGCGGCCGCGATGGCCGCCGACACCGAACGAGGGGACGACGAGGTGGACGACCCGGTGGCGACCGGACCGTACCTGGAGGCGATGGGGGCACTGCCCGCCGGGGTCACGGTGGTGACCGTCGCCGACGGCAGGGACGACATCGGGGCGACGGTGAGCGCCTTCGGGTCGGTCTCCGCCGACCCGCCCGTGATCTCGGTGAGCGTGGGCTCCGAGGGGTACATGGCCGAGGTGATCGAGGAGGTCGGCGCGTTCGCGGTGAGCGTGCTCGGCGGCGACCAACTGGCGTTGGCGGGCCGCTTCTCCGCCGAGGGCCGGCCCAGCGCCCGGCTGCTGGTGTCGGGCCAGGCGCACCACCGGGGCGCCCGCACCCGGGCGATCGTACTGGACGAGGCGCTGGCGGCGTTCGAGTGCGCGGTGCGCCGACAGGTGGTGGTCGGCGACCACACCGTCTTCTTCGCCGAGGTCGTCTCCCTGCCCGGCACGACGGGCACCGGGGCGGCCCTGGTCCGCCGGGCGGGCCGGTACCGCACCGTCGACTGACCCGGAGCGCACGACCGCGCCCGACCCCGTGAGGGGCCGGGCGCGGTCGTGCGCGGAACGGGACTCCGAGAGGCCCCGGTCGACGCCTGTTCTTCGCATGGTCCTCCGCGCCCTCGGGCGTCGCCCCCGGGGTTCCGAAGGCCCGGAGCGAACGTCCGAGGAACGAGGACGTGAGCGCGGGGCCGAAGGCCCCCGTTCCCGGACCCGCCGGGCACGGACCGAAGCGGAGCCCGGGGGCGAAGGAACACGGAGGTTCACGAGAACACGGCCTAAACCAGGCCCTCCACCTCCAGCCACTCCCGGGCGACGTCGGCCGCCTCCTCCTTGTCGACGATGACCCGCTCGTTGAGCGTGGTCAGCGCCTCGGTGGTCAGGGCCGCCGAGACGGCGTTCAGCACGGCGCGGGCGTCCTCGTCCACCTGGTCGGCGTTGATGAGCGGGGTGATGTTCTGGGCGCCGAACAGGTTCTCCGGGTCCTCCAGGACGACGAAGCCCTCCACCGCGATCTGCGGGTCGGTGGTGAACAGGTTCGCGGCCTGGATGTCGTCGTCCAGCAGCGCCTGCGGGATCAGCGCCGGTTCCAGGGCGCGGAACCCGCCGAACTCCACGCCGTAGGCGTCGGCGAGGCCGGGAACGCCCTGCGGCCGCGTCTCGAACTCGGGCGGCGCGCCCAGGGTGAGGTCGTCGGCCACCTCCGCCAGGTCGGCGATGGTGCCCAGCCCGTACTCCTCCGCGGTCTCCGGGGTCACCGTCACCGAGTCCTTGTTCTCGGCGTCGGAGGACTCCAGGATCTCCAGGCCTTCGGGGAGCGCCTCGGTGATCGCGGCGTTGGTCTCCTCCGAGGTGCCCAAGGGCGCCTCGTTGTCCAGGTAGGCCAGGATGCCGCCGTTGTACTCGGGGAACACCGACAGGCGGCCCGATTCGATCTGGGAGTAGTACACCTCGCGGCTGCCGATGTTGAGCCGGTACTCCACCTCGAAGTCCTCGGCGGCCAGGGCGCGCCCGTAGATCTCGGCGAGCAGCGTGCTCTCGGGGAAGTCGGCCGAGCCCACGACGATGGCGCCGGAGCCGCCGCCTCCCGCGGCGTCGCCCCCGTCCTCCTCCTCGAAGGGGTCGCTGCCGCCGCAGGCGCTCAGCAGGAGCACCAGGGGGAGCCCGGCGAGGGCGATCCGTGTCTTCATCGTTCGCAACCTTCTCTCTCATCGGCCCGCCGGCGGCGGGCCCCTCAACGCGCGGGCGCGGCCTCCGCGCGCAACCCGGGTGCGACGAGCACGCGTCGCAACCCGGCGAACACCAGGGTGGTGGCCACCGCGAGCAGCACCACCAGGGCGGAACCGCCCAGGATCATGGACAGGTCCTGACGGGCCTGACCGTCGACGATGTAACGGCCCAGACCGCCGACACCGACGTAGGCGGCGATGGTCGCGGTCGCCACGACCTGGACGGCGGCGGTGCGCATCCCGATGAGGATGAGCGGCATCGCCACCGGCACCTCCAGGCGCAGCAGGACCTCCCGACCGCGCATGCCCATGCCGGCGGCGGCGTCGCGCAGCCCCGGCTCGACGGAGCGCACCCCCTCGTGGGTGTTGACCAGGATCGGCGGCACGGCCAGGGCGACCAGTGCGGTGATCACCGGCACCAGGCCGATCCCCGCGGCCAGCACGATGAGGAACAGCACACCGATGGTCGGCAGGGCGCGGGCGAGGTTGGCCAGGCTCGCGGTGAGGAAACCGCCCACCCCGGTGTGCCCGGTGAGCAGGCCGATCGGCACGGCGATGAGCGCCGACAGCACCAGGGCCAGCAGCGAGTAGTACACGTGCTCGCCCAACCGGGCGGGGATGCCCGCGGGCCCGGCCCATTGGGCGGGGTCGTTGAACCAGGCGACGAGTCCGTCGAGGATCTCCACGGTCATCCCTTCCCGGGCGGTGCGCCCGCCGTCGACCCGATCGTCTCCGCGCCCGTCGGCGCCGCGGCGGCGGCCCGCCGGAGGGCGCGCCCGGTGCGCGGTCGCCGGTCCCGTCGCGCCCACGGGGTGAGCAGGCGTTGGGCCAGCACCAGGAGGGCGTCGGTGACCAGGGCGAGCGCCACCACGAGGACGATGCCGACGATGATGGGCGCGTCGAACTGGCGGCGGAACCCGTCGCTGAGGATGAGCCGGCCCAGTCCGCCCAGGCCCACGAGGGAGGCGACGCTGACCATGCTGATGGTGGCCACCGACGCCACCCGCAGCCCGGCGATGATGATCGGCAGCGCCACCGGCGTCTCCACCGAGATCAGGCGTCGCAGCGGCCCGAACCCCATGGCCACCGCCGCCTGGCGCACGTGGTCGGGGACCTGGCGCAGCCCGTCGACCACGTTGGGCAGCAGGATGACCAGGGTGTACAGGGCCAGCGGGACGATCGCCGTCCAGTCGCTGAACCCGGTGTAGGGCAGCATCAGGAAGAACAGGGCGATGGAGGGGACGGCGTAGAGCACGTTCACCCCGGTCAACAGCGGCGGGTACAGGATCCTCCAGCGCACGCACGCCAGCCCCAGCGGGATCGCCAGGGCCAGGCCGATGGCGATGGAGGAGTAGGCCAACCGGATGTGCTCCAGCAGGCGCGGCAGGACGCCCCGGTCGGGCTCGCCGGGGTGGCTCCAGTTGGCCACGGCCCAGCCCAGCACGCCCTCGGCCCAGTCCAGCGTCGTGCTCATGACGTCGTTCAATCGGTCACCGACCACAGTGCGGTGCCGAGGTCGTCCTGACCGACCACGCCGATGACGCACCCGTCCTCGTCCACTCCGACGGCGCGACCGGCGGGCGAGAGCACGGCGGCGTCCAGAGCGGCGCGCAGGGAGTCGGTCTCCACCGAGAAGGTGTGCCCGTAGGGGACGGTCTCCATCTCGCCGAGTCGGATCCCGGTGGGCGAGTCCCGAAGGGCGCGGGCGGCGATCCAGCCCAGAGGGGCGCGGGCCGCGTCGATGACGAGGATCCAGGGGTGTCCCTCGGCGATGTGCAGCACGTCCTCGACCTTGAGGTCGTCGCCGCAGACGACGTCCTCGCGCAGGGACAGGCTCCGGGCGGGGAAGAACGACAGCCGGCGTACGCCCCGGTCGTGACCGACGAAGGATTCGACGAAGGCGTCGGCGGGCTCGGTGAGCAGCCGTTCGGGGGTGTCGTACTGGGCGAGCTCGCCGCCGGGCCGAAAGACCGCGATGCGGTCGCCCAGGCGCACGGCCTCGTCGATGTCGTGGGTGACGAACACGATGGTCTTGCGCAGTTCCCGCTGGAGGCGCAGGAGTTCGTCCTGGAGACCGGTGCGCACGACGGGGTCGACGGCGCTGAAGGGTTCGTCCATGAGCAGGATCGGCGGATCGGCGGCCAGGGCGCGGGCGACCCCGACGCGTTGTTGTTGGCCGCCGGAGAGCTGGTGGGGCCAGCGTCGGCCCATGGAGGGTTCGAGGCCGACGAGTTCCATGAGTTCGGCGGCCCGGGCGCGGGCGGTCCTCTTGCGGACCCCGAGGAGCAGCGGCACGGTCGCGATGTTGTCCAGCACGGTGCGGTGGGGGAACAGTCCGGCCTGCTGGATGACGTAGCCGATGCCGCGGCGCAGCAGGGCGGGGTCGCGGTCGCGGATGTCGACACCGTCGACGCGCACGATGCCCCGGGTCGGTTCGACCATGCGGTTGATCATCCGCAGGGAGGTGGTCTTGCCGCTGCCGGAGGGCCCGACGAAGACGGTGGTACGGCCCGTCTCCACGGTCAGGTCCAGGTCGGCGACGGCCACGGTCCCGTCGGGGTAGTGCTTGGCGGCGCCCTCGAAGGTGATCATCGTCGTCTCCAGTCCGGGGCGGGGTGATGGCGGTACGGATGCGAGCCCTGACGGGAGGGGGGACCCCGGGGGCGGACCGTTCGCACGGTACCCCTGTTCGAGTCCGCCAAACGGGAGTGGCGCGCACCGTGGCCGAATCGCGCCACCATCACCTTTCTCGACCTGGTATGGGGGCACGTGTCCGACGCGCGGGCGGCCGGCGGCCGGAGCCCTCAGGCCCGGCCCAGGGCCCACTCCGCGACCGCGTGCAGGTCGTCGGCGATGACGTCGGCCGCCCCGGCCTCGGCGGAGGCGGCGTGCCGGTACCCGTAGATCCCCCGGCGCAGCAGGGCCGCGGCCATGCCCGCCCGCCGCGCCGGCAGGACGTCGTTGTCGACCCGGTCGCCCACGTAGAGGATCTCCTCGGCCGCGATCCCCGGACGGGCGACCGCGGACAGCTCCAGCACCCGGTCGAAGAACTCCTCCTGCGGTTTCTTCACACCCCAGGTGTCGGAGATCCCGATCCCGTCCACGCCCAGCCCCATCGCCTCCAGGGCGGGCCCGGCCTCGGGCGGCTGGTTGCCGGCGATGACCAGCGACAGGCCGGCCCCGCGCATGGTCTCGAACGCGGGCCGCACGTCGGGGTAGAGATCCTTCTCACCGAAGTGCTCGCGCTCGCCGTCCGGGTCCTCCGCGTGCCAGCGTGCGCTCTCGGCCGCCAGGTCGAACCCGGGCACCAGCAGTCGGAACCCGTCGGTGAGCGTCCCCCCGTCGGACAGGACGCCACCGATGGTGCCGAAGAACGCCATGTGCGGGATCTCGAACCGGTCCGCCCAGCGCGCGAAGATCCGCGTCTCGTCGACCAGGGTCTCTCCGACATCGAACACCACAGTACGAATAGCCACGTCGAGGGAGTCTACAAGCCACCCGAACCGGCACCGGGGGGACGGAGGACCGCGAACGCGTCGGTGATCTGGAGACTCAGCGAACGGAACCGGAAGAGCGCGGCCGGCCGACCGCCCGACCGCCCCGACGGCACCGAGCGCCCGGTCTCCTCGATCTGACCGCGGCGCAGCAGGACCCGGCGCAGGTTGGTGGCGGCCACGTCGTGCCCCAACGCGGCCCGGTAGTACCCCGACAGTTCGGACATGGTGAACTCCGGCGGGGCCAGGGCGAACCCCACGTTGGTGTAACTGAGTTTGGCGCGCAGCCGCCGCCGGCCGGCGCGGACGATGGAGGCGTGGTCGAAGGCCATCGGGGGCAGGTCCGCGGCCGGATGCCACCGGGTGTCGTCGGGCACGACCGGGTCGATGTCGGCGGGTACCAGCCCCAGGTACGCCGTGGCCAGGGTGCGCCGTTGGGGGTTGCGATCGGGGTCGCTGCGGGTCTCCAGCTGTTCCAGGTGCGAGAGGTCGCGCACGTCGACCTTCTGGGCGAGCTGGCGGCGGATCGAGGCGCCCAGGCTCTCCTCGGGCCGCAACCGCCCGCCGGGCAGCGCCCACTCCCCCTCGCAGGGCGGCAGGGCGCGCCGCCACAGCAGCACGCACAGCTCACCTCGGCGGATCTGGAGGACGACGGCGAGCGCCTCGTGCGCCGACAGGCCCGCGTCCTGCGCCACGACGCCCACCGCCTGTCCGTTTGCTTCCGGGATATCCACCCTGTCCCTTCCGTTCCCCGACATGTTAAGCTGCATGAGGTTTGTGCCTGGCAGACAAAAACCTGCCGGCCCGCACCGACCAGCCACGGCACGGCGTCCGCGCCCTGCCCACAGCCTCAAGGAAGTAGTACGGACATGGCACCGGTCACCACCGCGGCGGACACCATGACCAGGCGGGAATGGGCCACCGAGGTCCGCCGCCTGGCGGAGGAGCGCGACGCGGTCATCCTCGCGCACAACTACCAGCGCCCGGAAATCCAGGACGTCGCCCACCACACCGGCGACTCCCTGGCCCTGTCCCGTCTGGCCGCCACCGTCGACGCGAGCACCATCGTCTTCTGCGGCGTGCACTTCATGGCCGAGACCGCCAAGATCCTGGCACCCGAGAAGACCATCCTGCTGCCCGACCCCGACGCGGGCTGCTCCCTGGCCGACACCATCACCGCCGAGCAGGTGCGGGAGTGGAAGGCCGAACACCCCGGTGCCGTCGTCGTGGCCTACGTCAACACCACGGCCGCGGTCAAGGCCGAGACCGACATCTGCTGCACCTCCTCCAACGCCGCCGACGTCATCAGGTCCATCCCCGAGGATCGCGAGATCCTCTTCCTGCCCGACCAGTTCCTGGGCGCCCACGTCAAGCGGGTCACCGGCCGCGAGAACATCCACATCTGGATGGGCGAGTGCCACGTGCACGCCGGCATCGACGGCCACACCCTGCGGCGGCGAGTGGAGTCCGAGCCCGACGCCGAGGTCTACGTGCACCCCGAGTGCGGCTGCGCGACCTCCGCCCTGTACCTGGTCGGCAGCGGCGCCGTGCCGCAGGAACGCGTGAAGGTCCTGTCCACCGGCGGCATGCTCACGGCCGCCGAGAAGACCACCGCCAAGAAGGTCCTCATCGCGACCGAGACGGGCATGCTGCACCAACTGCGCAACGCCAACCCGAACACCGAGTTCGAGGCGGTCAACTCGCGCGCCGAGTGCCACTACATGAAGATGATCAACGCCGACAAGCTGCTGAACTCGCTGCGGTACGGCACCACGGAGATCACCGTCGACGCCGAGACCTCGGCTCTCGCCCGCCGCTCCGTCGAACGCATGATCTCGATCGGATCGCCTTCGCGCGGCGGTGAGTGACCCGGTGGGACGGGTCGGCGACAAGGCGAGAGGTAACAGAACTCTTACCTTCGAGCCACAGTCGGCCGATTCCCCCACACCCCCCTTCTCCCCCCACTACCGTCTGCGGTGAGTGGGGGGAGAATCGTGACCAGAGGCAACGAAAGAGACGAACCGGCTCAGGAGACGGTCGAGGCGCTCTACGACGCCTTCGCACCGGTCCTGTACCGGTACGCCTGGTCACTGCTGGGCGAGGGCCCGGAGGTGGCCGACGCCGTGCACGACGGCCTCGTCGCCGCGCGCACCCTGGGCGAACGCCCCGCCGACCCGGCCGAACGCGGCCCCTGGCTGTACGCCCTGGTCCGGGCCGCCGCCCGCCGTCGCGGGTTCGCCCACGCATGCCCCTACACCCGCCTGGCCACCGTGCCCGCCGAGCAGCCGGTCGCGCGCATGTTCTCCCGACTGCCGGCCAGCCACCGCGAACTCGTCGAACTCCACCTGCGCCACGCCCTGCCCGCGTCGGCGATCGCCCGCATCCTGGGGCTGGACCCGGAACTGTGCGTCGAACTGGCCCGCTCGGCCGTGCGCCGCGCCGCCGACGGCCTGGCCGAGGCCCGCGACCCCGAACGCGCCGCCCGCGCCCGCGCCCGGATCCCCGAGGACGAGGGACCGATCTCTCCGACCGGGTGGCGGGCCCGGATGGAGGAGGTCTCCACCGCCCTGGCCCTGCTGCGCCCCCCGGGTCCACCCCCGGGCCTGAGGGAGCGCATCGTGAAGAGCTGCACCGACCCCGAACTGGCCGACGAGCGGCGCCGCGTCGCCCGGGAGATGCACCCGCTCACCTCCGAGGGTTACCCGCTGCACCGCTCCCGTGCCGCCGAGACCACCGACACCGCCGTCGAGACCGGACCGGCCGACGACGAGAAGGGCGCCCCGCGCCCCACCCGATTCCTGCCCGGAGACCGGCTGCACACGGCCGACCACCCGGTCCGGGAGGAACCGCGGGCACCGCTGCCCGGCCCCGAGGGCACCGCCGAGGACGAGGACCTCCCCCGCCGGCGCTCGCGCCGGACGCTGCCCGTGGTCGCGGGCCTGGCCACCGCCACCCTGGCGGTGGCGCTGTGGTCGTGGGCGGGCGCCATGGAGGGCCCCGCCACCGTCATCGGCACCGGCCCCGAGGAGACGGGGGACGACCCCCCCGCCCTCGTCCAGGTGGAGACCGCCTCCACCGCCGCCGACACCCGCCCCGAGGCGGACGCCACCACCGGCGTCTCCGACACCCCCGCCTCCCCCGAGGAGGGGGAGCCCACCGAGGCCCCCGGCGACGGAGCACGGACCTCCCCCGGCCCCGAGGCACCCGGTGAGAACACCACCCCGCCCGACCGGGAGGACCCGCCCGAGGGCGAGGCCCCACCGCAGCAGCCCTCGGTGGAGCCCTCCGGAAACGACGACGCCCCCGACGAGGAACCCGACAACGGGTCCGATCGCGGAGGCGGTCTGCTCAGCGGTCTGCTGGGGCTGCTTCTGGGCGGTGGCTGACGCCCACGGCGGCCCCGCTCCGGCGAGGGGCCTGGAAGGTCAGAAGGAGACGAGGAGGCGTTCGGCGGCGATGTGCAGTCGCCGTTCGACCTCGTCGACGTCCCGGCGGCCCTTGAGGATCTCCACCAGCTCGAAGATCCACACGCTCGTGAGCGATCCGGCCAGCACGTAGCCGACGTCGTCGCGGTCGATGTCGTCGCCCTCGCCGTTCTCCGCGGCCAGGGAACCGGTGGCCACCCGCCACACCAGGTCGGTGATCCGACTGTCGAGCTCGATCTTGACCTCGGCCATGATGAGCGAGCGCACCAGGGCGTCGGCCAGCTCCGGCTCGCGCATCAACCCCCGGGTGGCGCGCAGCAGCACGTCCACGGCACGCCCCGCCGGGGTGTCGGCGGTGGGCGGACGACGGACGATGCCGCCCTCCAACAGGTCCAGCTCCTCGGTGACCACGGCCACGACGAGGTCCATCTTGGAGGGGAAGTACCGGTAGAGGGTGCCCAGGGCCACCCCCGCGCGTTCGGCCACCGAGCGCATCTGCATGGCCTCGACGCCGCCGCGCACGGCCAGGGCCGCGGCGGTCTGCACGATGCGCTTACGGCGCTGGGTCTGGCTTCGCGACATGGTTCCGATCGGCGCCTGCACCGCCACAGGATCTCTCCCATTCGTCGTCAGTTCCGCGTGTCGAGCATGCGCCGCGGCAC
The DNA here is from genome assembly GCF_028882275.1 of Nocardiopsis sp. N85. GTDB lineage: Bacteria > Actinomycetota > Actinomycetes > Streptosporangiales > Streptosporangiaceae > Nocardiopsis > Nocardiopsis lambiniae. The sequence goes on along the minus strand of NZ_JARBUT010000001.1, from coordinate 9,267 downwards.
TGGGAGGGGCTACCAGGTGTCATTGGCCGAAGCCCACCGGGAGCACCGACCTGATGAGAACACGTTATCCAACCGCTTCCCGTTCGCGCAGCGGTTCTCATCCATGATCCACGCCTCATTGACCGGCGAAGTAGCGGCATGGCGGAATCGATCCAGGGTTTTTAGGAACACCGGTACAAGATTTGTAGAATATGTTCTATTTCGATCGGCGCGCGTCCCTCTCCCCCGATCGGTGACTCTGGGTGCTCGTCCGAGGGCCTGACCACCGCCCGCCCGACCCCGGCGACCTCGACCATCCTAGAATCGAACCCGATTCGGTTTCCAGTGAGAGGTGGCCCATGCCCGAGACACCCCCCGTCGAGGACCTCGGAGCAGGCGTGTGGAGCCTGCCGGTCCCCATCCCCGGCAACCCCCTCGGCTTCACCTACGTCTACGTCCTGACCGGGTCCGACGGCCCCGTGCTCATCGACACCGGCTGGGACCACGACGACTCCTGGGAGGCCCTCGTCAAGGGCCTGGCCCGGATCGGCCACGGCATCGACGAGGTCCGCGGCGCCGTCCTCACCCACTTCCACCCCGACCACACCGGGCTCACCGGCCGACTGCGCGCCGCCTCCGACGCCTGGATCGCCATGCACCCCGCCGACATCACCGTCACCGAACGCCTGCGCGCCCGCGACGAGAACGAACAACGGAGCGACCTGGCCGACCAGATGCGCTCCGCCGGCTTCCCCGAGACCGACACCGCCGAACTCCTGGCCGGCCCCCGCTACTCCCCTCCCCCCGTCGTCCCCGACCTCCCCCTGGCCGACGGAGAACGCGTCGACCTGCCCGGACGCGACCTGCGCGCGGTATGGACCCCCGGCCACACCCCCGGCCACCTGTGCCTGCTCCTCGCCGACGGCGGCCGCCTCTTCACCGGCGACCACGTCCTGCCCCGCATCACCCCCCACGTGGGCCAGTTCCCCCTGACCACCGACGACGGCGACCCGCTCGGCGACTTCCTCGCCTCCCAACGCGCGATCGCCGACCTCGCGGACGCCGAGACCCTGGTGTGCCTTCCCTCACACGAGCGCCGCTTCACCGGCCTGCGCACCCGCGCCGAAGAGATCATGGGACACCACGAGGACCGCCTCCGCGAGATCCTCGACCTGCTGCCCGACGGCACCGCCGCCACCCTCTGGGAGATCACCTCCGACCTCACCTGGCGCCGCCCCTGGGCCGACATGAGCGTGAGGGCCCGACACATGGCCGCCGCCGAGACCTCCGCACACCTGCGCCTGTCGGAGGAGCGCCGCCTGACCACGCGGATCGCAGGGGCCGACCGACCCCGTTGGGCCGCCGTCACCGGCCCGAACGACCCGGCATAGGATTCCCTACCAACCGGCCCGGGGCCGACCCGAGGACAACTGACGAGTAACATATGGGGCGCCCACACCCGCCGCCGGACGACGCGCGCACGACGCCCGACGGCGACCACCCCGCCGGTCGACGGCGGCGAACGGGCCCCGCGACCCAACGAAGAGGTGGACTCTTGACCCAGTCGGGCATGAACACGGGACCGCACCCCGAACGCCCCCTGCGCGTCGCCCTGCTCTCCTACCGAAGCAAACAGCACGTCGGCGGCCAAGGCGTGTACGTCCGCCACCTCTCCCGGGAACTCGCCGCGCTCGGCCACGAGGTCACCGTCCTCTCCGGACAGCCCTACCCCGTCCTGGACGAGGGCGTCACCCTGGAGAAGATCCCCTCCCTGGACCTCTACAACGACGCGAACCCCTTCGTCGCCCCGCCCCTACGCGAATGGCGCGACTGGATCGACGTCCTGGAGGTCGCCACCATGTGGACCGCCGGATTCCCCGAACCCCTCACCTTCTCCCTGCGCGCCAACCGGGAACTGCGCCGCCGCCTGGGCGAGTTCGACGTCGTCCACGACAACCAGACCCTCGGCTGGGGCCTCCTCGGCATCACGTCCGCCGGGATCCCCCTGGTCACCACCATCCACCACCCCATCAGCGTCGACCGCCGCATCGAACTCGACGAGGCGCGGGGGTGGCAGAGGCTCTCCAAACGCCGCTGGTACGGGTTCGTCAAGATGCAGGCCAGGGTGGCCCGCCGCCTCGACCCGATCCTGGTCCCCTCCCGGTCCTCCGCCGACGACATCGCCCGCGAGTTCGGCGTCGACCCCGCCGCCATGGAGGTCACCCCGCTCGGCGTGGACACCCGCTACTTCCACCCCCGCCCCGAGATCGAGCGGATCCCCGGACGCATCGTGTGCACCGCCAGCGCCGACAGCCCCCTCAAGGGCGTCGCCACGCTGCTGCGCGCCGCCGCGAAACTGGCGACCGAACGCGACGTCACCCTGACCATCGTCAGCAAGCCCCGCCCCGGCGGCCCCACCGACCTCCTCGTGGACGAACTCGGCCTGCGCGACCGCGTCGAGTTCGTCAGCGGAATCGACGACACCGCCCTGGCCGAACTCGTCGCCGCCGCGCAGATCGCCGTCGTACCGTCCTTCTACGAGGGCTTCTCCCTGCCCGCCGTGGAGGCCATGGCCTGCGGCACCCCGCTCATCGCCAGCCACGCCGGGGCCCTGCCCGAGGTCGTCGGCACCGACGGCGACGCCGGCCGCCTCATCCCCCCGGGCGACCCCGAGCTGCTCGCCGCCGAACTCACCGCCCTCCTCGACGACGACACCGAACGCGAACGCATGGGCGCAGCCGCCTGGCACCGCGTCCAAGAACGCTTCACCTGGCGCGCGGTGGCCGAGTTGACCGCCCGTCGCTACGCGTCCACCATCGCGTCCGTCACGGGCGGCCACCCCACCGACGGCGACAGCCGACCCGCCCCCGTGCGGGCCAACGGCGCCTGAGCGCGCCGCACCCCCGCATCCGCAGAATCCTAGGGAGCCTCCACTGATCACCGTCGACTTCACCCTGTTCCCCGTCGGCCCGGGAGACCGCGTGCTCGACCTGGGCTGCGGCGGCGGCCGCCACGCCTTCGAGGTCTACCGTCGCGGCGCCGACGTCGTCGCCTTCGACCAGAACGTCGAGGACCTGGCCTCCGTCGAGACCATGTTCGCCGCCATGAAGGAGGAGGGCGAGGCTCCCGCCGAGGCCACCGCCGAGACCGTCAAGGGCGACGCCCTCGACATGCCCTTCGACGACGGGTCCTTCGACCGCGTCATCGCCGCGGAGATCTTCGAGCACCTCCCGCACGACACCGCGGCGATGAAAGAGCTGTACCGGGTCCTCAAGCCCGGCGGCATCGCCGCGGTCACCGTGCCGAGCTTCCTCCCCGAGCGGATCTGCTGGGCCCTGTCGGAGGAGTACCACACCAACGAGGGCGGCCACATCCGCATCTACACGCGCGCCGAACTGGAGGCCAAACTCAAGGCCACCGGGTTCGAGATCGGCCCGCACCACCACGCGCACGCCCTGCACGCGCCCTACTGGTGGATCAAGTGCGCGGTGGGCACCGACAACAACGACCACCCGCTCGCCAAGGCCTACCACGAGCTGCTCGTCTGGGACATGTTGCAGGCCCCCACGGTGACCCGGGTGGCCGAACGCCTGCTCAACCCGGTCATCGGCAAGAGCGTCATCGTGTACGTGCGCAAGCCGCGCACCACCGCGTGATGTCCGTCGTCACCGACGTCACCGAGCCCCTGCGCCTTCCCGGCGTCCTCGACGCCGGACAGCTGCTGCGCTCCGCGGACTACCTGGTCCACAGCCAGGAGGCGAACGGGGCCGTCCCCTGGTTCCCCGGAGGCCACACCGACGTGTGGGACCACGTGGAGTCCGCCATGGCGCTGACCGTGACCGGACTGTGGGAACCCGAGCACGCCGCGGCGGCCCGACGCGCCTACCGGTGGCTGGCGGTCTCCCGCCACCCCGAGGGCGGCTGGCCCGCCAAGTTCCGCCAGGGCACGCCCGTGACGGAGTTGCGGGAGGCCAACCACTCCGCCTACCCGGCCGTGGGGCTGTTCCACCACCTGCTCGTCACCGGCGACACCGCCTTCGCCGAGGAGCTGTGGCCCGTGGTGGAGGAGGGCCTGGAGTTCGTCCTCGACCTGCGCGGCGAACGCGGGGAGATCCTCTGGGCCCGCTCGGAGGACGGCTCACCCGGCGACCACGCGCTGCTCACCGTGTGCGCCAGCGTGCACCACGCGCTGCGCTGCGGAGCCGCTCTGGGCGAACGCCTGGGCCGCCCGCGCCCGGAATGGACGAAGGCCGCCGACCGGTTGGCCGACCTCATCAACGACGACGAGGACCTGTTCGCCGACCGCGCCCGTTTCTCCATGGACTGGTTCTACCCGGTCCTGGGCGGCGCGGTCGTGGGGACCGCCGCACAGGAGCGCCTCGCCGACCGCTGGGAACGGTTCGTCGTCCCGGGACTCGGGGTGCGCTGCGTCAGCGACCAGCCGTGGGTGACCGCCGCCGAGACCGCGGAGCTGGTCATGAGCCTGGCCGCCGTGGGCCGGATCGACGACGGCGTACGGATCCTGCGCGAGGTACAGCACCTGCGCGACGGAGACGACGGAATCTACTGGACCGGTTACCAGTTCGCCGAACAGGTGCGCTGGCCGGTGGAACGCAGCACCTGGACCTCCGCCGCCGTGATCCTGGCCGTGGACACCCTCACCGGAACGACCCCGGGCTCCCAGGTCTTCCTGCACACCTGGGACGCCTGAGACACACGGAAGGGGGCCGCGGACGTGATGTCCGCGGCCCCCTTCCGTCACGACGAGGACTACTCCGACTCCGGGAAGAACCGGCCCTCCTCGCCGCGTCCCGGTGGCACGTCGCCACCGCCCGTGTCACCGTCACCGGGACCGGGGATCTCGGGCACCTCCGGAACCTCGGGAATCTCGGGCACCTCCGGAACCTCCGGGACCTCCGGTGAGATCGGCTCCTCCGGGGTGCCGGGGTCCACGGGGGTGTCGTCCACCGGCGGATCGGGCTCCTGTGTGGACGGGTCCGGGGCCCAGTACTGGGTGGACCCGGCGAACGCGGGCGAGGGGAACTCCTCGCGCTCGTACCCCTCCATCGCCTTGGCCATGTAGTCACGCCAGATCGGCGCGGCCACACCGCCACCGGAGATGTCGTACCCGGGGATGCTGAAGCCCTGGTTGTTCTCGTTGTACACACCCACGGCCGTGGACAGCTGCGGGGTGTACCCGACGAACCAGGCGGCGACGCTGTCGGAGGTGGTACCGGTCTTACCGGCCACCGGATGCGTCCAGATGTTGGCGGAGGTACCGGTACCGCCCTGCACGACCTGCTGCAACGCGTAGGTGACGTCGGAGGCGGTGGACTCCTTGAGCGCACGCTCGCTCTCCACCTCGGGGCGCACCTCCTCGCCCTCGACGTTGAGGATCGACTTGATCACGTGCGTCTCGACGTGCTCCCCGCCGTTGGCGAAGGTCGCGTACCCGCCGGCCTGGTCGAGCGGGGTCACCGTGGAGACGCCCAACGCCAGGGTGGGCACCAACTGGTGGTCCTCGATGCTGCCATCGCGCAGCCCGATGCCGTACGCGGTGTCGCGGACGTTCTCGTAGCCGACCTCCATGTTCAGCTCGACGAAGCCGAGGTTGTTGGAGACCCGGGTGGCCTGGATGAGGTCCATCGGACCGCCGGGCGCGTTGCCCGCGTTCTGGATGCGCGAGCCCTGGATCTCCCTGGGACCCCTGCCGTCCACGAAACTGTTGAGGCTGTACCCCTCCTCCAGCGCGGTGGCCAGCACGTACGGCTTGAACGCGGACCCGGCCTGGGCACCGCCCAGCAGGGCGCTGTCGTACTGGTTCTCGCGGTAGTCGTGGCCACCGTAGAAGGCCAGGACCTCACCGGTGGCGGGGTCGACCGTCGCCAGACCGATGTTGACGCCGTCGGGGATGGCCTCCTGCGGGATGGCGGCCTCCACCACCTCGTAGGCGGCGTCCATCATCCCCTCGTCGAACGTGGTGACGACGGTGTAGCCCTGCCGGTTGATCTGGTCCTCGGTGTACCCGAGGTCCGTCAGCTCGCGCACCGCGGCCTCGTACATGTAGCCCCGGTAACCGCTCAGGTCGTTGTTCTCACCGGGGTTGTACTCCACCGGCGCCGGGAACTCCATCGCGTCGGCCTGGCCCTGGCCGATCGCCTCGGTGGTGACCAGACCGTTGACGACGTAGCGCCAACGCTGCTCCATCTCCGGGGTGGTGTTGACGTCGGCCTCGCCGAACGGCGTCGGCTGCTGGATGGCGGCGGCCAGGAAGGCGGCCTCCTCCGGCGTGAGCTCGTCGACGTCCTTGTGGTAGTACGCCTGCGAGGCGGCCTGGATGCCGTAGGCGTTGCGACCGAAGTAGATGGTGTTGAGGTACTGCTCCATCACCCACTCCTTGGACTCGCTCTGGTCGATCTTGATGGAGATGATGATCTCCTGGATCTTCCGCGCGACCGTCTGGTCTAAGGAGACGCCCTCGTAGTAGTTGCGGACCATCTGCTGGGTGATGGTGGACCCGCCCTGGACCTGCTTGCCGGTCACGGTGGACCACACCGCCCGGGTGGTGCCCCGAACGGAGACACCGGGCTCGGTCCAGAAACCACGGTCCTCGGCGGAGATGACCGCCTCGACGATGTGGTCGCCGCCCTCGGTCATCTCGTCGTAGGTGATGGGGTCGCGGTCGGTGCCCCGGTAGGCGAACTGGGTCTCGCCGTCCCCGAAGTAGAAGGTGGAGCCCTGTTCGAGGGCGTCGGCCTTGGCGGCGTCGGGCACCTCGACGGTGGCGTAGAAGTACGCGAAGGCACCGCAGGCGGCCACGATCATCAGCCCGGTGACGATGAGGAAGGTGCGCAGCAGCCGCCACCAGAGCGGCTTCTTGCGCTTGGTCTTCTTCTGGCCCGGGGGCCGCTGCGGCCCGCTGCCGGCCGGCCCGGAGGGACCGGGAGGAGGCCCCTGGGGGGGCTGCGCGCCACCGGAAGCGCTCCGGCCGACGTGCTCGGACAATCTTCGCGGCTGAGGCCACATCGCGGCCGCCTCGGCGGCCGACTCTTCGCTGATGGGCGCGGTCGGCCCACCTCCCGGAGCCTCGGCCGGCCAGGAACCCGCCACCGGAACCGGAGGCGGAACGTCGAAGCGCGGAGCGGCCTGGGGAGCGGGTGGTGCCTGGGAGGCGGGCGGCGCCTCCGCAGGGGTCTCGGACGGGGTCTCGGGCCTCGTGAAAGGCACGGTCGCCGAACCCCCGGCGGGCGCCTCGGAAACAGGCGGCGTCTGGGGAGCGGGTGGTGCCTGGGAGGCGGGCGGCGCCTCCGCAGGGGTCTCGGGCCTCACCAAGGGCACGGTCGTCCAACCGTCTGCGGGCTCCTCGGACCCAGGTCCGCTCTCGGCGTCTCTCGGAACGGCCTCGGGCTCGGAAGGAAGATCCGGAGCGTCCTGTACGGTCTCCGAACCGCCCTGCTCAGTCACAGCGGAACCATTTTCGGTCCCTCCCTTGACCGAGGTTCCGGTCACCGAAGGCTCATCGGGGGCGGACGACTTCTCAGGGTCGCCCTTCCCCGCTTCCTCGGCGTCGTCGAAACCCTGCTCCGCGAGTACCTGAGCGACACGCTCGCGGAAGAAGGTGCCGCTGGTCTTGAAAGTGATCGGACCGGTCTCGAACTCCGGCCCCGTCGCGTCTTCGTCGGTGGACGGGGCACCACCGGTCGCGCTGTCATCCGCCACGGACTCGTTGGACATGTCCTCGGCAGAGGTCTTTTTCGTATCCGGCGCGATGTCCTCGTTATGCTCGGGACGCTGTCCATCCGCCCCGTTCGCGCCGTTCGTGCTCTCGCTCAGCTCCCCGCCCCCATGGCAAATCACGTCCGGCACCGTGCCGTCCTGGTGTTTGACGCGCGACCGCCCCGGATCGGTTCAGTTCAAGTCGGGACCGAAGCGGTATTTCGGGGAATGGCGCTGCCCCCGCTCCGCCCCTCTCCGACACGATACCGGCCCGTAACCATGTCAAGGTCGAATCCATAACCGGGTGATGACTTCTTACCCAAGGCTTACCCTGCGTAGGTGTGTATCCGGGAGTCTGTTATATCGCTCACCGTCACCCTCTCCCGGAAAGCACGACGGGCCCCGGATGGCCCGGAGCCCGTGACGAACGCGAACGTCAGCCGACCCGTTCCAGGATCCGCATGGAACCCACCACACCGACCTCCTTGAACGCCCCCGACTCCAGTGCGCGCAGGTAGATGTTGTAGGGCGGTCGGCCACCGTCCTCCGGATTCGGGAAGACATCGTGGATGACCAGCGCCCCACCCGGCGCCACGTGCGGGCTCCATCCGGAGTAGTCGTTCTGGGCGGCCTCCTCACTGTGGCCCCCGTCGATGAACACCATTCCCAGAGGGGTGCCCCACACCGAGGCCACATCGGCGGAACGACCGACGATCGCGATGACCTCGTCGTCGAGCCCGGCCTCGGTGATGGTCCGCCGGAAGTGCGGCAAGGTGTCGAACCTCCCGGTCACCTCGTCGACGAGCGTCCTGTCGTGGTACTCCCAGCCCTCTTGGTGCTCCTCGGAACCACGGTGGTGATCGACGGTGAGGACCTTCACACCGGCGACCCGGGCGGCGGCTCCCAGGAAGATCGTGGACTTGCCGCAGTAGGTACCGATCTCGACGATGGGCCCCACATGGGCGTACCGGAGAGCGGTCTCGTAGAGCGCGGTGCCTTCGTCCGTGGGCATGAACCCTTTGGCCGCCTCGGCCACGGCCGCCAGGTCGGCGGGGATGGGAATCGTCATGGGTGAATCATTCCACCACCCACCAGGGGAAGGACCGCTGGGCCGCCCTCCACGCAGGGTCAGGGAGTGTCCGTTCTCCCTTGGACGTGGGGCTCGGCAGCGGGGCGTGGTCTCTGGGGTTGCTCTTTTCCCTCGCTCCGGGCCGGGGCGTGGGCTTTCGGCTGGGGCCTTGGGGGTTGTTGTTCTCTCGGGGCCTTGTGGCTGGGGCCCGGTGGTAGGGACGGGCGCGAACCCCCGCCCGACCACCACGACCCAGCCGAACACGAAAAAAAGCACCCCCACCCCACACCACCCCACACACAAAAAAAAGGGGGCCGCCCCCAGCCACCCCCACCCCACACCACCCCACACACAAAAAAAGAGGGGGGCCGCCCACGGCGACCCCCCCCACACACCAACCCCACACACAGGGAAAGCCCCCCACCCCCAAAAAAAAGAGGACGGAAGGCTCTCAACCCGAAAAAAAACCGTGGCGGCAACCTACTCTCCCACCCCACCACAGG